>OZ253960.1:5400000-7083300 GCA_965267435.1 Cyclobacteriaceae bacterium | reverse complement strand
TGCGCTCACCCTCACAGCTGCCAGCAGCAATCGCATCCGCATACGTAGCATCAAGGCTCGTGTCGCAGTTGTCAGCCTCATCCGTTACATCGCCAGTCACACCTACACTGCTGTCAAAATCGCAGTTCGCATCTGCATAGATCGTCACGTCATCAGGAACCGTGAACGTAGGCGCTATCTCGTCCTTAACAGTGATCGTCTGGACCTGAACCGTCTCGTTGCCACAGTCGTCCTCAGCGGTCCACGTTCGTGTGATCGTCTGCTCATTCGCACATGCTCCAGGGGTGACAACATCTGAATATGTCACCGTAACATCATCATCGCAGTTATCAGTAGCAGTAGCACTGCCTGTGCCCGTAGGACTGTCATCTGCCTCACAGCTGATCGTTACATCATCAGGTACTGTCAGCTCGGGTGCTGTCTCATCTACGACCGTGATCGTCTGAACATACTCCTCACTTACATTATTACATTCATCAGTAGCTGTCCACTTGCGAACTCTCGTATATGCATCAGGGCATTCAGGGTCAGTCGTCACATTGTCACCTACCAGTTTGATGGATAGGTTGTCAGAACATGCATCTGTAAAGGAAGGAGTAAAACCCTCGGCGGCGGCAATACCAGCTGCATCACTGCACTCAAGCGTAACATCAGCATCTCCCGGTGATTCCACCGCAACAGGAGGTGTTGTATCAACAATAGTAAAGGTTGCTGTGGTTGTGCTCGCATTACCACAGTCATCAGTCGCAGTGAAGGTCACTGTCACGCTGCCTGTCTCGCCACAGCCATCGCTTAAACCAGGGCCAGTCAAATAGTCATTTGTCCAGGTGATGGATCCGCAATCATCGGTAGCCTCTGCACCGCCATTATTATTCAGCCAAGTCTGCAACTCAGCCGCATTATTCGGCCCGCATTCTACAGTTTCATCCTCGGCAGGAACCGTGATGGTCGGAGCCGTCGTATCTACATGGAAAAATTCGAGTGTCTCGCTGGCCACATTGCCGCACTCATCCGTGACTGTCCACGTACAAGTAAACTTCGTGATGTACCCCTCACTACAATCTGCTGATTCAATGACATCGCTGAAGCCCACCGTTAGCGTCCCTCCGCAATTATCTGCAGGGGTGATATCATTAGGACCGAAAGGCAACTGAACACTGCAATCCACTTCGCCATTATTTGCCAGGATATCCAGAATTTCCTGACTGAAGGTAAATGTTGGTGCCTCATTGTCTTCGACATTTACTGTCCAGTCACATGTCTTCTCGCAACCATCTAGTTCGACCGTCAATTGCACAGTGAATGAATCACCACATGTCAGACCGTCAGGGGCATCTACAGTAACTTGCTGGCTGGTTCCAATGACTTCCCCGCCAAGTTCCCATGTGTAAGAATCCACTCCATCAGGACCCGTTAAATCCACCGACCCATCAGGACACACAGTCGCTACACCACCTGGACAAGGAGGGATTGGCTTGACCGTCACTGTTGCGGCGACTGCCTCTGAAGCGCATTGCGCACCATCCGTAGTGATGAAATCATCATTCACCACGACACTATATGTCGTAGTAGATACGGGCGTAACCTCGAGCGTATTACTTGCACCAGTTTGTAGCTCATTATTGCCCGCATCATAGAAAGTATATGTGTAATTACCATTACCTCCGCCAGCACTGGCTGTCAAAGTCGCCGTCTCGCCTGCACAAATTGAAGCATCAGACATGGTAACCGTGATCTCGTCATTTATGCCAATCGTAACCTTTGCAAAATCATAGCACTGTCCTCCCGTACTGCGTACCCAGTATTCCGACTGTGCCAATGTTGGATTGACCGTAGCGGAAATAGGGTTGGTGTTATTTTCGGCATCAGTTTGGTTATTGTGAAAGGAAATTGTGCCTCCCCCATTGTCCACAACCAGTAGGTTAAGATCCAATGATCCACCAGCGCAGATCGTACCATCCTTCACAGCCAGTGTGTTGGTGAAGAAAGAGATGGTCATGTCATCTGCAATCGCGTTACAAGGACCAGCAGGATCATCGGTCGTTAATGTCAACGTGACCAGCCCTGCCTGAATGTCCGCTTCAGAAGGGTCGTAGGTTGCATTCGGAGTCGTGTTATTGGGACTGAAGGTACCGCTCCCGCTTGTGCTCCAGGTAGCGGAAGAGGCACCACCACCAAAGGAACCGGCCAACTGCACGGTTTCAGTCCCATCTATAATGCACAAATCCTGAGATGGACCCGCCTCGACCTCAGGGGCATCATAAACGGTGGCCGATGCAGAGCATTCTATGAAACCTCGATTATCATCTTCATTAGCAATGGTGGAAATGATCCTCACCGTAACCTCGAGTGGGCCGCTTTGACTTGCAGCGAATGTGATAGACTGGGCGGTCTGTCCGACCTGTTCAATACCATTGACAAACCACATATAGGTTACCTCCGTGTCGCCATCACTTTGCGCGGCAGCGGTAAACATGACCATGTCTCCTTCACATGCCTCGACTGGTCCCGTCAGGTTGCACTCCAGAGGATCAGGTAGCTCCCCGAGCTTTTGAAATGGTATCGTCTGCTGTCCAGCACTAATTGCTCCAACCTCCGCCGGAGGGCCAATGACCTCGGCATCGTCAATAGCGGCCTGGAGGTTGCCTGTTGGATTGCTTCCAGGATCGCATGATAACCGTACATCGATCCTAAGGACGACGGTTTCGCTAGCTTCCAGATCATCAATTTCGATTTTAGCATGCAATTGACTCCCTGCTTGATACAAGGGTCCTGTCAACCACTCACTAGCCAAGATAGCGGTACTGCCCCCATCATCACTTATAGCTGCGTCCGTGCCTCCCGGACCAGTACCATTTACAACAGCACCATAATTAATTAGTACCTGTTCAATATTGGCGTGAGCCGCGCCTGATTGTCCCGTGGTGTTGGCAAGGAAAGAGAAGTCGATCTCAATACTTTGTGCTCCTGGAGCGCCGGCATCCACCGAGATCTCCGTGAGGTAAGTGACAATATCACCGCACTTGAAGTCACCTCCCTGCAGGGACTCCACTATATCATCCGTTTTCCCTACGGTTCGATCATTGAAAGCGCCCCCGCCTACAGCATGGTCGTATGTAAATGGTGCCGCCGCCACGAAGTCAAGTGAGAAGTCGCCTCCGGCAAAGTACATGCCTGAAGAGGAAGCGAGCACCGACCGACTTACATCACCGTCGGGAACTGACTCCGGAGAAGGACCATTGGCAACCGAGCTGAGGCTCAAAAAAGTTGCTACCAATAGCAACGACCTTGCGGCCGTCTTCACGGAATAGGAAAAGGATCTACAACAAAAAGTTAGAAAGGAGAAAACGGAAGATAGGCGACTGCCTTTAGCAATCTCCTTACCGCTTAGGCGATAATTAGCGATTTCCATGGTACGGGTTAGGTTTACGATTAGTGCCGAATAACAAGAAGCAATGTAAAAATCACTTCGAATACAACGCTGCAATATACGCCACTTTTTGGCGCATACATGAAAAGTTTCCTTTTTTATTTTATTATTTCCCGGTAAAATACAATGAATTGAACATGAGGGGGTTACAATACCAGAAATTTGGTTTTAGCATGTCAGTTGACGTCTTGAAGGGTCAATTTCCTCACTAGACGCATACCTTCCCGTTATAAAAAATCAAGTTTGAATTGCACTAAACTAACTCACCGTACATGTTACTCCTTGATTATCAGGCGCATACCGTGACGTTACTAAAATTGCACTATTCTCAAGGACCAATGGTATTTTTCAAATTGTGGAGAAGGCAATTTAGACATCAAGTGAAATCCGGGACGGAATTGCCACCAACTGGCACAGATTCGATAACGCAGCTCGGATTATATTCGAAAGCTAATAGCAGAACTTCCGGTAATTGGTACCATCTTGCTGTCAAACATGAATAGCAGATAATGCACGCGATTGGCTCATTCATTCTTTTTTTTGGGGATATCTTTCGCAGGATCGAGGGGGGGCGAGGACTCTCTGAAAACGCCTTTATGGAAGCCATCAAAGTAGGCTACAAGTCGTTGTTCATCGTCACATCCGTTTCCCTTTTCACCGGTGCCGTCAGTGCTATTCAAACGGCCTTCAATCTCACTGGGGGCTACATTCAGGACTACGTAATCGGCATGGTCGTGCGTGACACAGTATTCTCCATGATGCCTACACTCATGGCGCTCATCTACTCAGGGAAGGTTGGCTCTCTCATCGCAGGTGAGCTCGGCACCATGAAGGTAACCGAACAAATCGATGCATTGGAGGTGATGGGTATCAACTCTCGTTCCTATCTCGTGCTGCCCAAGCTGATGGCGTCACAGGTCATGTTTCCGGTCCTGATCATCTTCTCCATTTTCACGGCGATGGTTGGAGGCTACTTCGCGGCAAAATTCCTCGGGATCATCTCAGTGACGGACTACATCAAAGGGATCCGCACCAACTTCAACCCCTTCACAATTACTATCATTATGGTGAAGGCTTGCCTCTTCGGGCTCATCGTACCGGCCATTTCCAGTTTCCATGGATTCGGCGTGCGGGGAGGGGCACTGGAAGTGGGTAGAGCCAGCACCCTGGCGGTCATACGCTGTAGTATTGCCGTGATCATTGGCGACTACCTGGTGACCCAGATTCTCGCTACCAGTAGATACTGAATCTCACCAATATATTCTTTATAACTGATAGTCCAACACACTTCTGAGATGCAAGCGGAATGACAAAGTTGTCAGTTCGAATCCTGAGCCTAGATCAACTTCTTCTCGATTTGTAACTTGGCACCTACCTGCCACAGGAGTCCACCCCTGGTATCACAAAACGACTTCCACACGACAAATAACCCGTTCACTACATTGCTTTTGCCGGCGCAAGGGGCCGGATATATTTTCATCGCAGCTTTAGAAGCAGTATGTCCTACGAGACAACTAGTTCAAAGGCTGCTTGCATACAATCAACATAGTAAACTATGAAACTTAGGAAACAACTTCAGCCTACTGCAAACAACGACCGCATCAAGCAGGTCGAGAAGCGGGTCTCTGACATATTGAAGGGACTGGAGGCGAAGCAGGATGTCAGCGTGCTGATCAGGACATTCAATGAATTCACGGGGCGTAACTATGACCTGGAATACTTCGAATTCTTTAACGAGACGGAAGTCGTCGAAGAGTTTGCACGAGTAGCAGCTAATCCAAAGCCCAAAAAACTGGACAACGTCTCTAAGAAGGAACTGGTAGAGGTCGTATCACGAATTCTTGATGGAGATCCTGATATCATCTTTTATCAAGAGGTCTTTGAGACCAACGTACCCCACCCACGTGCCAGCGACCTGATCTTCTTGCCAGAGGAGTTGGGTTTTGAGGGTGAACTCACAGCCCAGCAGATTGTGGAAGAAGCACTAAAGTACAAGGCGGATGAAAAGATACCCGCCACTAGTGTATAAAAAGATACTATCCGACTAACTCACACACAAGAAAGGCCCATTTCGGGCCTTTTTTATTTCTAACACCACAAGATTATCCGAACTACTTAAAGGACGGGATACCGGTAATATCCGCACCGAGGATAAGCAGGTGAATATCATGTGTACCCTCATAGGTAACCACAGACTCAAGGTTCATCATGTGGCGCATCATGGGATACTCCGAAGTGATACCCATGCCACCGTGTATCTGCCGTGCCTCACGTGCAATGTCCAAAGCCACAGCTACATTGTTGCGCTTGGCAAGCGAGATCTGAGGCGTTGTGGCCTTGCCTTCCTCCATCAATTTGCCCAATCGCCAATTGAGGAGTTGCGCCTTGGTGATCTCTGTGAGCATTTCTGCCAGTTTTTTCTGCACAAGTTGAAATGCACCGATGGGTTTATCAAACTGAATTCGCTCGAGTGAATAGCGGCGAGCGGAATCATAACAGTCCATGGCTGCTCCGATGGCTCCCCAGGCAATGCCATAGCGTGCACTGTCCAGGCATTTCATAGGTGCGCCCAGGCCGCTCTTCCCAGGCAACAGATTCTCCTTTGGGACCTTCACATCATTGAATACTAGCTCGCCTGTCGCAGAAGCTCTCAGAGACCATTTACCATGGGTTTCCGGTGTCGAGAACCCTTCCATTCCTCGCTCGACTATCAGGCCATGGATACGACCTTCCTCATTCTTGGCCCACACGACGGCAATGTCTGCCTTTGGTGAATTGGAGATCCACATCTTGGCGCCATTCAGCACATAGTGATCTCCAGCATCCCGAAAATGTGTCTCCATGCCACTTGGGTTACTCCCGTGATTGGGTTCCGTCAGGCCAAAGCAGCCCAACATTTCTCCGCTCCCAAGCTTGGGAAGATACTTCTTGCGCTGCTCTTCGGATCCAAAAGCGTATATCGGATACATAACAAGCGAGCCCTGGACTGATGCGGTCGAACGCATGCCACTATCCCCGCGCTCGATCTCCTGCATGATCAATCCGTAGGAAATGTAGTCAAGGCCACCGCCACCGTACTCCAGGGGTAATGCCGGGCCAAAAGCGCCGACTTCTCCAAACTTTCTGACAATCTCAACGGGAAAATGATTGTGCTCGGCCCAGGAGTCCACGTAGGGGGTGATCTCCTTCTTTACGAATTGCCGAACAGAGCTGCGAATCAGCTTATGCTCCTCCGTCAGCAAGTCATCGATGCCATAAAAGTCAGGGGACTCAAACTCATCCTGAAAATTTCTTTTTTCAAAACTGCTCATTCCATCATTTCTATGTTCAGGGGCTAATGTTTCTTGTGACATCTATCTGCTTTGTATTTAGGGTATAAAGCCTCAAATTTACACTTTTAGGGTGTACATGAATAAAAGAGTATTCGACGAAAAGGTTATTGGCCAGCTGGAAAAGCTGGAAGAGAAGTACGATGCTATGGGTCAAGACCTCTCCTCCTACCTAGAGGGCTTGCTCCACGCTGATTATCTGACCTATTGGGACTATATCCATCTGGATACACTCCTCAGTTTGCAGACGCCTAAGACGCATTTCCCGGATGAGAAGGTCTTCATCATCTACCATCAAATCACTGAGCTGTATTTCAATCTCATTTTGCATGAGCAAGCTCAGATCATTGAGGTTGACGATATCTCCGAAGCAACCTTCCTAAAGCGGATAAAACGTATCAATCGATATTTCGATCATCTCATCGATTCATTTGATGTGATGATAGACGGAATGGATCCCGACCAGTTTCTTCGCTTCCGAATGTCACTCCTCCCCTCAAGTGGATTTCAGTCGGCACAATACCGCCAGATCGAAATCAACTCGACGGATTTTGTGAATCTCGTGCCTCCGAGGCTCCGCGAATCGCTGGAGGAAGGTGCCTCTGCTGAGAAGATTTACGACTTCCTTTATTGGAAACAAGGAGCCACGGAACTGGCTACAGGAAAGAAAACCCTTACACTTAGGCAGTTTGAAGGAAAGTATTCCATCGAATTCATTCGGCAGGCCGAGGCTGTCAAAGCCAGCAACCTCCGGTATGCCTACCTACAGCGATTCCCCAACTCCAAGGAAATAGAGGACGCGTTAAGAGGACTTGACCACCGGGCCAATGTCGCCTGGCCGTTGGCACATTTCCGATCTACTGTCCGTTATTTGCAAAAAGACCCTGACCAAATCAAAGCCACCGGGGGTACCAACTGGCAAAAATATCTCCCTCCCAAAAACCAAAGAATTACCTTCTACCCTGAACTATGGACTGAGGACGAACTAGAGACCTGGGGACGCAAGGTAAACATGGAGTCGTCGTAGCACCGACGGGAGCGATATGACCAGCTACAAAAGAAATATTGCATACATCATTCTCTGGGGCGCCACGATCAGTTGCTTTTCACAAACCTTCAAGAACAGCAAGTACTACGACGAGGAAAAGCAGGAACTCAGCGAAGTCATCGAATTTCGTATCGCTGATACCATCCCGCACGGTATCTATCAGTCGTTTTACCAAAACGGCAATACAAAAATTGAAGGCTGGTATGTAAATGGTCTGCCGGATAGCCTCTGGACGTATTACTTCGAGAATGGCCGACGTAAGACCCAGGGGCACTACCGAGCCTCCAACCAGCAGGGAAAATGGATGTACTATTTCGAATCAGGCCAGTTGAAGGCTAGCGGTACCCTAGACAATGGAAAAAAGACCGGCTACTGGACTCATTACTACGAGAATGGCAATGAAAAGAGCTCCGGCAGCTATTTCAAAGACCAGAAGGAGGGTATTTGGAATTACTTCTTCGAAGATGGGTCATCCAAGGCGCAGGCTTATTATGAATCGGGCAACGGTGTTTACAAGCAGTTTTATCCCTCTGGCGCAGTTCGTATGGAAGGCTACAACGCGCAGGGCGTAAGTGAGGGCACCTGGGAGTACTATTATGAAACAAGTGAACTGCAAGCAATTGGCGCCTATCAGAAGGGCCTGAGAGATGGTCAATGGGAATTCTACCACAAGAATGGCAATGTCTCCGCCAGCGGCAAGTATGAAAAGGGCAAGAAAACGGGACATTGGACATATTTCCACGCAAATGGTCAGAAAAGTAGCGAAGGAGAGCACGTGGAAGATGCCCGCGATGGGCAGTGGAACCTTTACTACGAAAGTGGTGAAATGAAGGCGGTAGGAACGTACGATCAGGGCGATGGTGTCTATACTGAGTATTACCCGAGCGGTACCCAAAAAGCCAAAGGTGAGATCCTGGCCGGTAAGCGACAGGGACGATGGATCTTCTTCAATGAAAGTGGTGTGATGGATGGGGAAGCCAACTTCCAGGAGGGTAAAGGTGAATATACCGGCTACTACCCTGATCAGTCGCTGAAAATGAAGGGCACCCTGGAAGATGACAAGCGGGTCGGCGAGTGGAAGCTCTTCAATCCAGATGGCAGTCTTGCAGGTGTTTACAGACCTATATACGAGGAAGAAAAGCCTTTCTTCCGGATCACCGAACTACCACCAGCAGATACTGATGCAGGAAGAAACCGGTCGGATAAACCAGAGTATATCTACAAGACGAAATCCATTCGGTACTTCAAGCGAACAGTGAATGAATACGTGGGAGTCATCGCGGCGAGTAACCCACTGTGGCTGATTGTCGACCAACTGCCCCTTTCGGTAGAATACTATTTCCAGGAGCGACTTGGCTATGAACTTCAGGTGATCTATCATCGGGACCCATTCTTCAAATTGTACAAGGAAGCGTCATTTGATGAAGTCTTTTCGAGTGGTGCAAGCCTGATCTTTCGACAAAAATTTTACCATCCCGAGGAGGAATTTGGCATGTTCTACTTTGGTCATGAGATCAATGTGTCAATCATCAATCACAAGGCTAAAGTGCAGGACATGACATCTTTGCCTTTCGAACGAACAGAAATAGAAGCCAATGAAGTCCTCGGGGCCTACGGCCTGTTTGTCGGCGCCCGGTGGATGCAAAATGGTCAAAATCCCGGCTTCACGCTTGACGCTTATGTCGGCGTCGACGTAGGTTTTCGAAGCTGGGAAAATCTCTATGATGAAACTAATCCGGACTTCATTGAGGTTTTTGATTCGTTCAACCAAGGAAGTCTCTACGTCCCGATAAGGTTTGGAGTCAACATTGGCTGGACGGTACGGAGAAAATCAAAAACTAGCAGCAGTAAATGAAAAGAACATTGATCGTAGGGGCCTCTCCAAACCCCAGTCGCTATGCTTATATGGCAGCCAATCGCCTCACCCAATCCGGGCATGAAATTGTACCCATAGGCATACGAAAGGGTGAAGTAGCTGGCCGGCAAATCCTCAACCTTCGCGAGCAACCGGAGATTGAGGATATTGACACCGTAACACTATACATCAATCCTACGCACCAGGCCGAATGGCAGGATTATTTACTGTCTCTGAAACCAAGAAGGATCATCTTCAACCCGGGCACCGAAAACCCGGCACTTGCCGCCAATGCCATCGCTAACGGAATAGATGTGGAAGACGCCTGCACACTGGTGATGCTAAGTGCCGGCACCTACTAAGGAGCCACATTCCAAAATAATCACTTGTACACTTCGTGATGAAAATGTGACCTGATCACCAGGCCGGTAAAAACCGCTTGGGTAGGACTTGGCTTTGCACCCTACAACATACCCTCATTGCTGTGCAGATTTGTGGATAAAATCCAATTCCAATATGTGGATAAGAAACCTCCAATGTGCTGATTAACAAAAAAATACGGGAGATCCTGCCATTGCGTCGTGCAATTTTCGTTATAACTGTCGAAAGTAGCTCATGATGCTTTTCCTGTGCTTATAATTCGTTATTTTTGCGTGTTTGGAATAAAGAAATATGGAAGAAAATACTCCATTGAATAAAGGCGACTATTCAGCCAGCAACATACAGGTATTAGAAGGATTAGAGGCGGTTAGAAAACGACCAGCGATGTACATCGGGGATGTAGGCGTGAAAGGGCTCCATCACCTGATCTGGGAAGTTGTCGATAACTCTGTCGACGAAGCACTCGCAGGCTACTGTGACCTGATCAAAGTCGAAATTAACGAAGACAATTCCATCATCGTCAGCGATAACGGCCGGGGCATCCCCACGGAGATGCACCCGAAGGAAAAGAAGTCTGCACTGGAAGTGGTAATGACCGTGCTCCACGCTGGTGGAAAGTTTGACAAGGACACCTACAAAGTCTCTGGTGGACTTCACGGCGTGGGCGTATCCTGTGTCAATGCCTTATCTACCAAATTGGTAGCAACTGTTCACCGCAACGGCAAGGTACATCGTCAGACCTATGAACGCGGAGCGCCCAAGACGCAGGTCGAAGTAACCGGCGATACGGACATCACTGGCACGACCGTCCACTTCACTCCCGACGACACGATATTCAACGAAACAGTGTACAATTATGCCACCGTGGCCTCCAGGTTGCGTGAATTGGCATTTTTGAATTCAGGGATCAGGATCCAATTGGTGGATCACCGCGAATCCGATGATGGTGAAGACCGGCATGACGAGTTCTATTCAGAAGGTGGGCTGCGCGAATTTGTGAGCTACCTGGATGCCACAAGGGAGAAACTCATCCCTGACCCCATCTACATCGAAAACGACAAGACGGATACACCTGTGCAAGTAGCTATGAGCTACAACACCTCGTTCTCTGAGAATGTCGTTTCATATGTTAACAATATCAATACGATCGAGGGCGGTACCCACGTAGCAGGATTCCGACGTGCGCTGACCCGAACGCTGAAGTCCTACGCTGACCGATCTGGTTTGCTTGAAAAAGTGAAAGTGGACATCAGTGGGGATGACTTTCGTGAAGGGCTAACAGCCGTCATATCGGTAAAAGTGGCCGAGCCGCAGTTTGAGGGACAGACCAAGACGAAGCTTGGTAACTCTGAAGTCAGTGGTGCCGTGGACTCGAGCGTCAGCGAGATCCTCAACAACTTCCTCGAGGAGAATCCCAAGGAGGCCAAGCAGATCGTATCCAAAGTGATCCTCGCTGCCCAGGCACGACACGCCGCCCGAAAGGCGCGGGAAATGGTACAGCGCAAGAACGTCTTGTCCGGCACAGGTCTTCCTGGCAAACTGGCAGACTGCTCGGAGAGAGACCCGGCACTTTGTGAGATCTACCTCGTGGAGGGAGATTCTGCCGGAGGTAGCGCCAAGCAGGGACGAGACAGGAAATTTCAAGCTATCCTACCTCTGAGGGGTAAAATCCTGAATGTCGAAAAGGCCCAGGAACACAAGATCTACGACAACGAAGAGATCAAGAACATGATCACTGCGTTGGGAGTATCATTTGGGACAGAGGAGGACGAAAAAGCCCTCAACACAAATAAGCTTCGTTACCACAAGATCATCATCATGACGGATGCGGACGTAGATGGTAGCCATATCCGAACGCTGATCCTGACTTTCTTTTTCAGATACATGAGAGAGCTCGTGGAACGTGGCTACGTGTACATTGCCCTTCCCCCACTCTATTTGATCAAAAAAGGTAAGGCTGAAAAATACGCCTGGAACGATGATGATAGAGATCGTGTGATCAGTGAAATCGCGAGCGGCAAGGAAGATAGTGTCAATGTGCAGCGATACAAGGGTCTCGGTGAGATGAATCCCGAACAGCTGTGGCAAACTACCATGAATCCTGAGCATAGAAGCCTCAAGCAGGTGACGATCGAGTCGGCGGCAGAAGCCGATCATCTCTTCTCTATGCTGATGGGCGACGAGGTAGCACCGCGCAGAGAATTCATTGAGCAAAACGCCAAATATGCCAACGTGGATGTTTAATTTTCGCGTTGGTTTTCACGTTTGACAACTATCTGAACAGACACATAATTCGGATGTAGCAACGACAAGGGATACCGAGACGGAACCCTGACTTATTGCTCTTTCGAAATCTGTTTGCTTTGCAAAAAGCAGTCTGATGTGCCCCTTGTATTGGGGTCTGTGTACAGAGGTATTGTCAAGACCATTGTTCAACAAAATCCGAAAATACGCAAGCCGATGTACCGAAAACGCCTAAAAGGCATTATCCTAAGCACCTTCCTGCTCTCGCTGGCCACCCTCGCATTGGGGCAGGGCTACTGGCAGCAGCATGTCGACTACAAGATGGATATCGACTTCGACGTGACTACCCATAGATTTACGGGCAGTCAGTCGCTGACTTACACAAACAACTCACCTGACACGCTCGTCAAAGCTTACTATCATCTCTATTTCAATGCATTCCAGCCGAACAGCATGATGGACGTACGAAGTAGGACCATCGATGATCCTGACGGACGAGTCAGGGACAGAATCTACCACCTGAAGGAAAATGAGATTGGCTATCACAACATCAATTCCTTGACACAGGATGGAGTCACTCCAGACTATCATGTAGAGGGCACGGTACTAGAGATCACACTGGCACAACCAATCCTGCCGGGCGCCTCGACACAGTTTGAGATGACATTTGATAGCCAGGTACCCCTTCAAATCCGAAGAAGCGGCAGGGACAACCGTGAAGGCATCAGCTACTCAATGGCCCAATGGTTTCCAAAACTGGCCGAGTATGACAAAAAGGGGTGGCACGCTCACCCCTATGTGGGCCGGGAATTCCACGCGCCTTGGGGCAATTATGAGGTGAACCTCACCATTGACAGCGAGTATGTGGTCGCGGCCACAGGCATCCTTCAAAATCGCAATGCCATCGGCCATGGCTACGAGGAAAAAGGCGTGAAAATCCGCCGACCGGACAAAGAGCAATTGACCTGGCAGTTCAAGGCAGAAAACGTCCATGATTTCGTCTGGGCTGCCGACCCCGACTATGAACATACCATCGTACAGGTGCCTGATGGCCCTGAGGTGCATTTCTTCTATCAAACCGATACACTCAAGAAAAACTGGGAGAAGCTACCGGACTTCACAGTGAAGGCCTTCCAGTATATCAACGAAAACTTCGGCAAATATCCATTCCCGAAATATTCAGTAATCCAGGGTGGTGACGGCGGCATGGAATATCCCATGGCTACCCTCATTACAGGTCACCGATCCATGGGAAGCCTTGTGGGTGTGACCGTACATGAAGCCCTACATAGCTGGTATCAGGGTGTCCTCGCAACCAATGAGAGCTACTATGCATGGATGGATGAAGGCTTTACGTCTTACGCTTCGAGTCTGACAATGAATCATTTATTTGGAGGGGATCCTGAAACCGCACTTGCGGGCAACTATGGCGGCTACTTCTCATTGGCATACAGTGGAGCTGAGGAGCCATTGAGTACTCACGCAGATCACTTCACTACCAACTATGCATATGGCAGTGGGTCATACTCCAAAGGTGCTGTAAGCATTGCACAGCTAGGATACATCATCGGTGAAGAAAACCGCAATAAGGGGTTGAAGCGGTACTTTGAAGAGTGGGGCTTTAAACACCCCGACCTCAATGATTTTATCCGGGTAATGGAAAAGACGTCTGGCCTGGAACTCGACTGGTACTACGAATATTGGATCAACACCACCCATCAGATCGATTATGGTATAACAGAGGTTCAGGAAAATGATGGTACCGCTACTGTCACCCTCGAGCGCATAGGGACAATGCCCATGCCAATGGATATCGTGGTGACATACTCCAATGGTGAGACATCCACGCACTACATACCTCTAGGGTTGATGCGGGGTGAGAAGCCTGCGACGGGACCTCGAACAGTCGAAGAGGATTGGCCCTGGACACACCCGCAGTATACGTTGGAAGTGGACACCCAGGGTCGTAGTATTCGATCTATCACCATCGATCCATCTGGCTTGATGGCTGATGTGAATCAGGACAACAATCGCTGGCCTATCACCAACGATTGACCCCGACAGATATATAAAACAAAAAAGAGGCTGGATTGATCAAATCCAGCCTCTTTTGTTTAAGGGCAAAATATCTTCTAGTTGGCCCTGGGCACCTCCGCCCTAATGGACAGCACCTGCGTAGGGTTGGCTGGATCATTAGAGAAGATAGTGACCGTTTTGTACTGTCGTCCTCTCCTACCCTTGGAGTCGAACGTCACCTTCATCGTCGTCGATGCACCGGGCTTCAGGTCCATGACCGGCAGTTCCGTAGTGGTGCATCCACAGTTGGATGCCGTCTGACGGATATTCAAAGAAGTCTTTCCCTCGTTGGTCAAAGTAAACTCAGTCGTCACGACAGCGTCTTTTTCGATTTTACCAAAATCGTGGACTTTATCACTCACGGCAAGCTTGGGCGCCTCTGCCAGCTCTTCCGGTGACAGTGGAGCAAAGTACTCTTCAATGGTGGCGATCACATTCAGATCCTTGACCTTGAAGTTGGTCTCGGTAGTGCTGATGGAGACTTTCGACGTCTGAAAACCGAGGTTACCCATCTTTTGGGGATCGTAGTTCACCACGATTTTCCCTTTACCCTTCGGTTCCAATGTTTCAGGCTCAAAAGTCACCTCCATGAAATTGGGGGCTTGGGTCTCATCAGGTAAGAAACTGATAGGTGCGTCACCTTCGTTGTAAACATCAAAAGAGCGCGAAACGGTCTTTTCCGTAGTTATCTTTCCAAAATTGAGTGACCGGTACTTCATTCTCAGAAATCCAATCTTGGTCGGCAAATCGTCCTCAATCGTCCGTGGGCGGGGATTCACCGAACCCTTGATGAAAAGCGTGGCCGTCACCTCCGGCTTGGATGTAGAGACACGTAGTGACTTACGAAAAGCACCGGGACGGTTCATAGGATTGTATCGTGCGGTGATGAATCCTGATTCCCCGGGAGGTATCACCTCTTTGGACCAGTTAGGGGTCGTACATCCGCATGAGGCTTTCACACCAAGGATCTGAATAGGCTCCATACCCTTATTGACAAATTCGAACCTGTGGTCGACAGGACCACCCGCTTCTTCGATCTCGCCGAAGTCAAAATCCTTCGTATCAAACTGCAAAGCTTCTTGCGCTTGCAGTGAACCAAAAACGAGAAACAGGGCCGCAACTGTGATAATTTCTTTCATCTGATTGTCATTTGTAGCAAAAATAGCAACGACGGCCATACCAGCATCATTGTTCTGCTCCATTAGGTAATCGTTAACATGAACCGGACTCGCATGTCAATGAAATACTTTCTACGTTTGCCAAAAAATTTTCAATGGCGCGCATACTTACAGGGATACAGAGTTCGGGAAGGCCCCATTTGGGCAACCTCTTGGGAGCAATCCAGCCGGCAATCGAATTGTCCAGGGATGACAAGAACCAGTCGTTCTTCTTCATAGCTGACCTGCACTCCCTTACGACGATCAAAGACCCCGAAATCCGTAAAGAAAACACCCGTGCAGTCGCCGCGTCATGGATTGCCTCGGGTTTCGACACTGAGAAAAACCTATTTTACCGGCAATCCAAAATCCCGCTCGTATGTGAACTGACCTGGTACCTCAACTGCTTCACACCGTATCCGATGCTGGCCAATGCGCACTCTTTTAAAGACAAAGCAGACCAGCTGTCGGACGTCAATGCCGGGCTATTCACTTATCCCGTGCTGATGGCGTCAGATATCCTCCTGTACGACGCTAATATTGTCCCCGTGGGCAAGGATCAAAAGCAGCACCTGGAGATGACCCGGGATATCGCGAGTAGTTTCAACAATATGTTTGGTGAGACCTTTGTGATCCCCGAGGCCCAGATCAATGAGGAACTCATGACGATTCCTGGTACGGATGGTCGGAAAATGAGTAAGTCTTATCAAAACACTATTGATATCTTCCTACCCGAAAAGCAGCTAAGGAAGCGTGTGATGGCGATAGTCACTGACAGCACGCCATTGGAGGAGCCTAAGAACCCGGACACATGTAATGTCTTTCAGATATACAGACTCCTTGCGTCGGAAAGTGACACGCAGGACATGCGCCAGAAGTATTTGGGTGGTAATTATGGCTATGGCCACGCCAAGCAGGCCCTCTACGAACTGATGTTAGATAAGTACTCGAACGAGCGCAAGTTGTTCGATGAGCTCATGAGCGATGATGCGCAGCTGGAGCAGGTCCTGCAGGATGGCGAACGTAAAGCTGAAAGAGTAGCTGAAGAAGTGCTTGATCGTGTGAAGTCGAAAGTGGGTTATTAAGCAATCCTCCGGCGGAGTCCTGTAGCCAAAACGAGTTGACAGGCAGAGAAAGCCTGTTCTCTCCCAAGAAAATGAAAGAAACCGTGCGGACTGGAATCGGAAAGCAGGCTATCTGGCTACCCAGACAGTCTCCTTGAACTCCGCGTGCTCCCCTTGCAAGATGAGGCGTGTGGGCTCCGGAACGAGCACCAACCTTGCCTTCACGCCAGGGAAGTCATCAGCCTCCACGGGAATACCCTGGTCCTGAGGAACATCGTAGGGCGTGGTGTTGTCGGGTTGCTTGAGGTACTGCGAAGCCATGTAGGCCACGGGAAGCAGCACATCGTTGTCGGGGCAATACTCATCGTGAACGTTGAATAATGCCTCCTCGACATAGCTGCCGAACTCGCCCATGAAGGCCTCCTCCATTTCGTGTATTTCCTGGAGAATTACTTCATAGTGAGGGTCCTGAACATCGAATCGATCCAGTTCGATTTTCTTTTCAGCAATCTCAACGAAAGCTTGATTTAGTTTCTCTATATTGATACCAGAAATCATGGCGGTTGAACCTTTAATTGGAAGTCAATATTAGCATTTTTCTAAAATAACTTACATAATTAAAGAATATTTCATTTTCAGCCTGCGGTTCAAAATTGATTTTTCGATTTTCACAAAAACCTATGGACGTACTTACTAAAGCCCAAAGCTGGTTGGATAGCAATCAGGTAGATGACAAGACAAAAGCCGAGATCCAGCAACTAATCAAAGATGCCGACGATACGCTCCTTACAGAGAGCTTCTACAAGGACCTGGAATTTGGAACTGGAGGCCTCCGCGGTCTCATGGGCGTTGGCAGTAACCGAATGAATAAGTACACGGTAGGCATGGCGACGCAGGGGCTATGCAATTACCTGAAAAAGGCTTTCCCTGAGGGTGGGCTCAAAGTCGCCATCGCACATGACAGTCGTAACAACAGCCGGGTGTTCGCTGAGATCACTGCTGATATTTTCTCGGGAAACGGTATCGAGGTGTATCTGTTCGACAGCCTTCGCCCGACGCCCGAGCTGTCTTTTGCCATCAGGAAGTACGGATGTAAAAGTGGCGTTGTCGTCACCGCCTCACACAACCCCAAAGAGTACAACGGTTACAAGGCCTACTGGTCGGACGGTGCCCAACTCATACCTCCACACGACAAAAACGTCATCTCCGAAGTCCAGGCGATCAGTTCGATTGATGAAGTGAAGTTTGAGGCCAACAACTCGCTCATCCATAAAATCGGTAGTGAGACGGACGAGGAATACCTCGATATGATCAAGCGCCTATCATTGTCGCCAGAGGCTATCGAGCGTAACAAGGATATGAAGATCGTGTTCTCGTCGATTCATGGCACAGGTATCACACTGGTTCCTCCCGTCCTGAAGAAGTTTGGATTTACCAATGTCCATATTGTCGAGGAACAAGCAGAAGCTGATGGTAACTTCCCCACGGTTGTCTACCCCAATCCTGAGGAGGCCGAGGCGCTGTCCCTCGCATTGAAAAAGGCGCAGGAGATAGACGCTGACCTGGTGATGGCCACTGACCCCGACTCAGACCGTGTGGGCATCGCTGTTAAGAATACAAAAGGCGAATTCCAGTTAATGAATGGCAATCAGACCGCAGCAATGCTCGTCTATTACCTCCTCAAGAAGTGGAAGGAAAACGGGAAACTAACAGGGAAAGAGTTCGTCGTGAAGACGATCGTCACGACCGACCTCCTAACGGACATCGCCAATGAATTCGGTGTGAAGATGTATGAGACCCTCACTGGATTCAAATACATCGCCGAGCTCATCAGGGAGCTTGAGGGCAAAGAACAGTTCATCGGAGGTGGTGAGGAGAGCTATGGCTACCTGATAGGTGATGATGTCCGCGACAAAGATGCCATTGCCAGTTGCGCAATGATCGCAGAGATGGCCGCCTGGGCCCGCGACCAGGGCAAGACTCCTTTCGAGCTGCTTTTGGAGATCTATTCTGACCACGGACTATACCTGGAAGGTTTGAAGTCCGTGACAAAAAAAGGCAAGACTGGAGCAGAAGAAATCAAGGCCATGATGGAAAGATTCCGGTCCACTCCCCCATCTACCCTAGGTGGTGAAAAGGTGACTATCTTGAAGGATTACCAAGCGAGCATATCCAGAAATCTGGAGACCGGGGATGAAGAAACCATCGACCTACCTAAGTCAAACGTCCTGCAGTTCTTTACTGAGAAGGGAAGCAAAATATCGGTCCGACCGTCAGGTACCGAACCAAAAATTAAGTTTTATTTCTCTGTGAAAAACAAGGATTTACCAACTAGTTTTGATTATTTCACTGAAGTAGAATCGCTGCAAGGAATCATCGCCACAATGACCAATCAACTGGACGGGTAAAAATGCCGTTGAACTCGTGGAAAATAACTGTTATAATGCTTAATTTGCGAGGATTTTGAAATGTGAATCTATAAATAGTTACATTTCAAAAGTCGATAATCGCTAAACTGACCAGTTAATTTGGACGTACTAATCAATTTATTACTCGTAGCTATTGGGTTTGTGCTACTGATCAAGGGCGCCGACTTCCTAGTCAACGGGGCGTCGTCATTAGCAAAAAGATTCAATATCTCGGACATCGCTATCGGTCTCACGGTAGTGGCAATGGGTACGTCTGCACCCGAACTGGTTGTCAACCTGATCTCTGGAGGTACTGAAGACCACGAACTGGTATTCGGTAATATTATTGGTTCCAACATCTTCAACATCTTTCTTATCCTTGGCGTGTCATCGGTCATTTATCCATTGACTGTGCAGCGGAATGCTCTTTGGAAAGAGGTGCCTTACAGCCTCATTGCCACCTTTATGTTCTTCATCCTCGTGAATGATGCCATCTTCTTTGGAAAGGAGAACAGCGCTCTCGGTTTGTGGGACGGCGTCATTCTGTTGGCAATGTTCTGCGGATTCATCCTGTATATTTTCCTGAACTTGCAGCGGCATCCGGATTCCGAAAGTGAGGAGATCATCGTATACAGCAGTGTCAAAACGACTGTGATGATCATTTTAGGAATCACTGGTTTGATTTTCGGTGGTCGCATGATCGTTCAGCATGCCGTGGAGATCGCCGAGCACTATCAGGTAAGTAAAAAGCTCATAGGTCTGACAATCCTCGCTGGTGGTACCTCCCTCCCAGAGCTGGCTACCTCGGCAGTTGCGGCCTTCCACAAGAAATCTGACTTGGCAGTGGGTAATATCGTGGGTTCCAACATCTTCAACCTTTTGCTGGTGCTGGGACTGACGGCTGTAGTGCATCATCCCCTCAACTATACAGAGGTGCTGAATACGGATCTCTATCTGGTGATGCTCGGAACCTTCCTTCTGTTCCTCTTCATGTTCACTTTCAACAAGTACAAGCTCGATAGAGCCGAAGGCATCTTTTACCTGATCGGTTTTGTCGGATACTGTTACTATTTGTTCATCCGCCTTTAGCATCACACATTTGGGAGCTAACTTTCGGTCGCTTAATAAACCCAAGCTATGCTACCGAAAGAACAAGCTGACACTACTGCTGCGTGGACACGCCTTGCGAGTCTTCACGAGGAAATAAAGACACAATCCCTCAGTACGCTTTTCGCGGCTGACTCCGATCGATTTGGCCGGTACTCGATCCATTTCGAAGGCTTTCTTTTCGACTTTTCGAAGAACTTCCTAACTGACCCGATCATTGAAGCTTTTCAGCAACTATCGGATCAGGTGCAGCTTACCGGTGCCAAGGCCGCCATGCAAAAAGGTGAAAGAATCAACGAAACCGAAGATCGTGCGGTCTTGCACACTGCACTTCGCAACCTCAATGGAGGTCCTATCGAAGTGGACGGAGCAGATGTCATGCCCGAGGTGCACGCAGTGCTTGGACAGATTGAATCGTTTACACAGAGACTTCACAGTGGAGAATGGCTAGGCTACACGGGAAAGAAAATTGAGGCCGTCGTCAACATCGGCATCGGCGGCTCTGATCTGGGGCCACTCATGGTGACAAAGGCTTTGAAGCCCTATCAACAGCCCGGCATCCAATCGTTGTTCGTTTCGAATGTCGATGCGTCAGACCTCCTGGAAAAGCTCGAGGGTCTCGACCCTGAGACGACCCTCTTCATCATTGCATCCAAGACCTTCACCACGCAGGAGACGATGACCAATGCGAACTCCGCCCGCGATTGGTTTCTGCAAAAGGCAGGCGACAATGAGCATATCAAGAAACACTTCGTCGCTGTGTCGACCAATGCAGAGAAAGTGCAGGAGTTTGGGATCGCACCAGAAAATATGTTCGTCTTCTGGAACTGGGTGGGAGGACGATATTCACTCTGGTCAGCAATTGGCCTCAGCATCGCATGCGCCGTAGGATATGATCACTTCAAGGCCCTCCTGGAGGGAGCTGAGGCGATGGACCGTCACTTCTTCGAGACCGCTGAAGTGCGAAACAACATACCCACGATGATGGCCATGCTCGGTATTTGGTACAACAACTTCTTTGGAGCCGAAACGCACGCCATTCTCCCATATGATCACCTGCTCAGTCATTTCAGCCGGTACTTGCAGCAGGGCGATATGGAAAGCAATGGCAAGGGTGTAGATCGGGCAGGAAACAAGATCCAATATCAGACTGGTCAGGTGATCTGGGGTGAGCCCGGCACCAATGGGCAGCATGCCTTCTACCAGCTCATTCATCAGGGCACAAAGGTCATTCCGTGCGACTTCATTGCTGCGGCCAATCCACCGCATGACAAGGTGGACCACCAGGAAAAACTACTGGCCAACTTCATCGCACAAACGGAGGCACTGATGATCGGGAAATCAAGAGATGCCGTTGTGGCCGAGCTGAAAGCCGCTGGCAAAAGTGACGAAGAGATAGAGAGAATAGCTCCTTTTAAGGTATTTGATGGCAACCGTCCTACGACGAGTATTCTAATGAAGCGTCTCACCCCTCGGGCGCTTGGATCACTCATCGCCGCCTACGAACACAAGATCTTTGTCCAGGGCATAATTTGGAATGTCTTCAGTTTCGATCAATGGGGTGTGGAGCTAGGGAAGCAGCTAGCCGGTAATATCCTCAAAGACATAAGGGGTGAGCGCAACGCCCATGACAGCTCTACCCAGGGTCTGATCGACCAGTACAAGGCCTTTAGGGACGCCTGATCTCGTGAAGTAGTACCGCGGTGGCGATAGCTACATTGAGCGACTCTGCATTGCCATGGCCGCGAATGGTACATCGATGATCAAGAAGGTCCATTACCTCCGGTGAGATCCCGTGGGCCTCGCTACCCATCACGTAAATGCCTGGCCCCAGGGTGCTTTTTGTCAGGATGTCGCCACCCAGCACCAGGCCGTAAACGGGTGTACCTGTCTTCTTCTGCTCCTTGAGAAACGCTGATAGGTCGGCATAACTTGGGACAATGCGGGTGAATGACCCCATCGTAGCAGCGATCGTCTTGGGGTTGTAGAAGTCGGCGGAGTCTGGCGAGCACACCAAAGACCGGAAGCCAAACCAGTCCATCGTGCGCACAATCGTCCCAAGATTTCCAGGGTCGCTGACCTGGTCCAAAACGAGCACATAATCATCAAGCGGCGCGTAGACGGTTTCCTTGGGCATCTCGACCACCGCCAAACCAGCCTGGTTGGACTTAAAGGAACCCAGGCTTTCCAACTGGTTCTGCTTCACCTCGTAGTACGTGGGCAAGACAACATCACGCGATTGGAGTCGTTGTATGTAATCAGTAGTACCCACCAAAAATCGAACCCGCAAGGAGGAGGGCAGGACCTCTTCAATGTTCTTTTCACCTTCGACGAGGAAGCATCTTTCCTGCTGCCTATACTTTTTTAGTTTTAGCGATTTGACGAATTTTGAGTCATTCTTAGACAGCATCACTTGAGGAGATTAGCATCCGTAAATTTATTCATTTTGGTTGCCCTGTTGCTCTCCTCTTGCCTTGGCACAAGATATCTGCAGCCTGGGGAGAGAATACTTCTGAAACAGAAAGTAGAGCGGGATCGCAGCTTCAATAGCCGGGAGATCAAGGCATTGCTGGAACAGGAACCTAATGCCAGATTTTTGTTCCTGCCCGTCGCACTGGAGGCTCACCTGTACAAGTGGGGCCTCAACAACCACGATACGGCCAGGTACCGCAATGAGATCAAGCTCATCAACGACCACTACGATCAGAAAATCGCCAAGGCTCAAAAAGAAAAGAAAATCGACCGACTGACGGCCGCTCAAGAGAAAAAAAGTAGCAAATGGGAGCGAAAGCTCAATGAGGGCAACTGGCGCATGCGAATCGGCAAACCGCTCGCAGTTTTTGACAGCTCCCGGCACGAATTGTCCCGAAGAAAGCTCCAGCAGTTTTTGATCAACAACGGCTATCTCGAAGGTGAGGCACATTTGACAACCAAAAGGGAAGGTAAGAGTTACATTCGGACGCAATATAGCCTTAGCAAGGGCCCTAGATACTTCTTCGACTCGCTCGCCTACAAGATCAACGATCCCGTCATAGCGGACCTCGTCTCAGCCAATGCAGCTGCTGGACCGCAAAAGAATACGCCCTACGAGCAAGAGTTGCTGACCGAGGAACGAGACCGGCTCTATAGTCTGCTGTCCGATGAGGGGTACTATAACTTCTCCAGGCAGTTTATCTTTTTTGAGCTCGATACGGTCACACTCGAAAAGCCCGCTATCCTACTGACAACCGTGATCAACAACCCCAAGGAGGGTGCGAACCACAAGAAGTACTATATCGACAGTGTAGCATTTGTCGGAGAATCCACGGAGGCGGGCCAGCGAACGACCACATCGCACAAAGGCATTGTTTTTCAATTTGGCCTTAACAAATACAACAAGGAGCTGTTGCAGCGACGGTTTTTTATCAGAAAGGACAGTCTTTATCGAAGATCCAATAGTCTTGAGACCCAGCAACAGCTGGCCAATCTCGACGCCTTCAAATTCATCAACATCAACTATGACACCACCGGCGGCAAGTTCATTGCTACCGTCTTCACCAGCCCTCTCAGCAAATACCAGGCTTCCTACGAGGCAGGCCTCTCGTCAATACAGGGGCTACCGGGTCCGTTCTTCAATGTGGGACTGAAAAACCGTAACACTTTCCGGGGGATGGAATATCTAGAGCTAAACGGTAACCTGACGCTACAGGGTATCCAGAATATCGCCAATGTAGGCGGAGTCACGCAGAACTACACCCTACTGCAGTACGGAGCTATTTTCTCCATCAACTTCCCACAATTTCTGGTCCCAATGAAGGATAAGGTCCGCGATCGATACAGCCGATTCAACCCACGAAGTGCGCTTTCCTTCAGTTACAATTTCGAAGACAGGAGGGATGAGTATCAGCGAAAAATCATCAAAGCCGCGGTCAGTTACCGGTGGCAGACGAAAAAGGATATCAGTTACAACTTCACCCCATTCGGAATTGGTTTTGTTGATTCCGAACTCTTACCAGACTTCAAGGCATTTCTAGACACACTACGAGAAAATGGGAATGGCGCCTATGCCGCGTCCTTTGAGTCCGCTTTGATCACGACCGCCTCTGTCGACATTATCTTCAATAAGAACTATGGGAGCCAAACCAGCGATTCACACTTGAGTCGGGTCTTTGCAGAATCCAGCGGCAACCTGCTTAACTCCGTCATCCGACCTATCTTCGGGATGGACAGTGTGCAGTACCAGTACATGAAGTTTCGCTTCGAGCACAGGCGACAGAAGATCCTGGACGAGCAGTCTATCCTTGCCTCGCGGATACACATTGGCATAGCGGTCCCCTACGGAATGGAGCCGGCAGCATTGCCTTACGAAAAGTACTTTTATATCGGGGGTAGTAACAGCCTGAGGGCGTGGCCTGCGCGTCGACTGGGACCGGGCGATTTTGCCATCTACCAGGACTTTGATGAGAGCGAGTCCAACCAAATCGTGGACTACACCCTAGAGCAAGGGGGCGATATGATCATTGAGAGCAGCATCGAATTGAGGAAGAAGTTTGCGGGCTTCCTGCAGTGGGCTTTGTTCGTGGATGCTGGCAACATCTGGCAGATCAAGAGCTCGCCACTGAGGCCTTTTGATTCTGAGGTACCCACATCAGGAAAGGGAGGCAGATTCAATTTTAAGAACTTTCTTGGTGAGATCGCTGTCGGTGCCGGGGTAGGTCTGCGCATTGACTTTGGGTACCTGGTCTTCCGAATCGATGGTGCCGTACAGGTGTTTGATCCCGCGCAGGCGGCCGGATCAAGGTTTGTCCTCGACGATGTCAAGTTCTTCAGCCTCTTCAAAAAAGTAGAGTTCCCAGAATCAGGACAGGGCAAGGCTTTGCAAAGAGATAAGGATTTCCTCCGCAACAAAACACGCGTTAACTTCGGCATCGGTTTCCCCTTCTGACATGACCAAAGAGACAATTTCCGAGTGGTTTCAGGGACTACAAGATCGAATCTGCGCCGGATTGGAGCAGGTCGATGGACAAGCTACTTTCCATCAAGACCTCTGGAACCGCCCCGAAGGTGGTGGTGGCCGCTCTCGGGTGATCACTGACGGCCCTGTATTCGAAAAGGGAGGCGTCAACTTCTCGGCAGTCCACGGCCCGACCCCTGACAAGATCTTGAAGGCACTGGGACTCGAAGCCTCGGACTTCTTTGCGACAGGGGTATCGATCGTCATCCATCCGCGCAGTCCCCTGGTACCGATCATCCACATGAATGTCAGGTACTTCGAAATGTCGAGCGGAACCTATTGGTTCGGTGGAGGAATAGATCTGACACCTCACTATGTCGCACCAGAGGACGCCAAATTCTTTCATCAGGAACTGAAGAAGGCTTGCGACGACTTCGATAGCAATTACTATCCGAAGTTCAAGCAATGGGCAGACGACTACTTCTTTATTTCGCATCGCAATGAGACACGAGGTATCGGAGGGATTTTCTTCGATCGGCTAAAGGGATCTGATGATTCAGAAAAGCAACAGATTTGGCAGTTTGTGCAAGCGGTGGGCGACTGCTTCTTGCCAACCTATACCGAATTGGTCAATAGAAGCAAGAACAAGTCCTTCTCTGAAGAGCAACGCCAGTGGCAACTACTTAGACGTGGACGTTACGTAGAATTCAACCTCGTATATGACAAGGGCACCAAGTTTGGCCTCGACACCAACGGCAGAACTGAATCTATCCTAATGAGTCTTCCTCCCCACGTCCGTTGGGAGTACGATCACCAGCCAACGGCGGGAAGCCAGGAGGAAACCACCCTACAATCACTAAAAAAAGGCATAGATTGGGTCCATGCTTGAGACCCTGATCTCCTGGGATTACAACCTCTTTGAACTCCTCTATGCCAAAGGCGAGAGTCCCTTCGAGCCCTTCATGCGCTTGCTTTCTGAGAAATGGGTCTGGGTACCTCTCTACTTATTGCTGATCCAGCAACTGCTCTTGAAGTACGGTCGGCAGTCATGGCTGCCTATTTTGGCGCTGGTGCTGCTAGTCATCTGCACCGATCAGCTGACATCGGCGTGGATGAAGCCCTATTTTGCGAGACTCCGTCCTTGTCATGATCCTGAACTGCAATTCCTTACCTTCTGGCGCAGGTGTGGCGGACAATATGGCTTTGCATCGTCCCACGCTGCCAATACAATGGGGCTGGCTGTCTTCATCAACCTGACGATCCCTAAGCGTTGGACAATAGTTTTGATCATCTGGGCCATATTAGTCGCCTATTCCCGTGTATTCCTGGGCGTACACTTCCCCTTGGATATCATTACAGGAATGGGCATCGGCGCGTTGATGGCCACCCTGGCGTGGAGAATTGTATCCGCGCTACTCAAGCCCCATCTCACGACGCTCCAATAACCGGCTCACATATTTACCGATCACGTCAAACTCAAGGTTTACGGTATCTCCCACCTCAAGACGCTTGAAATTGGTATGTTCAAAGGTGTAAGGAATGATAGCTACACGAAATGAGTCTTCCGTCGCATTGAAACAGGTCAGGCTGACGCCATTGACACAGATACTGCCCTTCTCGACGACAATCTCTTCTCCCGGCTGGAAGCTAAAATCAAACAACCAACTCCCCTCCTCTTCTTTGATACCCGTAACGGTTCCCGTACGGTCTACGTGTCCCTGAACGATGTGACCATCGAACCGGCCATCTGCGGGCATGCAGCGTTCGAGATTGACCAAACTGCCAACCTGTAACTGACCCAAGTTGGACTTCTGCAGCGTCTCATCCACAGCTGTCACCCAGTGGTAAACGTCCTCTACTTTTGTGACAGTGAGGCACACACCATTGTGGCTCAAGCTCTGATCCACATGTAGCTCTGAGCCGATCGGTGACTGCACTTTGAAGTTCACATTCGACCCTTCTTTTTCCGTTTGCTCTATCTCGCCAAGTGCTTCAATAATTCCCGTAAACATTGCCTGATTTTGTCCTAATTTTAATTCTCAATGGGCTTCAAAGATAACCTAGAGGACAGCTACCGACACAAGGGATTGCGGAGGATGTTGGTGAAGGAAATCACCTCCAAAGGGATCAAGGATAAGCGCGTGCTGGAAGCCATTGGCAAGATGCCCCGACACCTGTTTTTTGACGACGCCTTCCTGGAGCATGCGTACGAAGACAAGGCTTTTCCGATAGGCCATGGACAGACGATCTCGCAGCCCTACACCGTGGCGCGCCAGACGGAATTGCTTCAGGTGAAAAAAGGGTATAAGATCCTCGAAATCGGAACAGGAAGCGGCTATCAGGCTTGCATTCTTCTAGAGCTTGGGGCTGACGTCTATACTATTGAGTACAACAAGCATCTCTTCGAGGAATGCCGATACTTTTTGCCGCGGATGGGTTACCACCCGCATTTCTATTGTGGCGATGGATCCAAAGGACTAGCTGACAAGGCACCATTTGACGGCATCATCGTGACAGCCGGAGCTCCAAGTGTGCCCTCGGCTTTAGTGGCACAATTGAAAAAAGGAGGCCGTCTGATTATCCCGGTTGGCAACGAAAGCCGTCAGGTGATGCTGGAGATTATCAAAGGAGAAGGAAACAAGATCCGAAAAAAGGAACACAAGTATTTCAGCTTCGTACCTTTGCTCGGCGAATTTGGATGGAATGAATAAGAAGAAAAAGAAGTGCAGTGACTCCCACGTCACAATGACCGAACTGGTGCTCCCGAATGATACCAATACGCTCAATAACCTGATGGGGGGCCGACTCATGCATTGGATGGATATCGTATCAGCCATCGCAGCGCAGAAGCATTCCAACCGCATCGTAGTTACAGCGTCAGTGGACAATATTTCTTTTTCAAAACCGATCCAGCTGGGGAACGTGGTCACACTGGAAGCTTTTGTCACGAGGTCCTTCAATTCATCGATGGAGGTCTTCATCAAGGTGAGCGCCGAGGACATCCCCTCCGGCAAGAAGACAGATACCAATACCGCATTTTTCACATTTGTGGCAGTAGACCAGAGTGGCAGACCTATTGATGTACCTGAGGCCTATCCAGCAACTGACCATGAAAAAGAACTCTATGAGGGCGCCCTGCGAAGACGTCAACTGCGTCTGGTACTTGCCAAGCGCATGAACCCTGCAGACGCCACCGAATTAAAATCAATATTTGACCTCGATTGATACCTGAAGAGCACATACCATTTTTTATCACCGAGCAGCTGTTCGTCCTGGATGATAGCAGCGCATCGGAAACACCTTCCGTTGAAGAGCAGCCTGCGGTAGAAGAAGCCCCCCAGCCACCCGCTGTAACCAAGGTTGAAGAGCCAGAGGTGCTTCAGGCAGATATCATCGTAGTTTGCGACAAGTACAGCCCCGCTGAAAAGGAGTTGTTGTCCAAAATTCTGGGAGCTGTCAAAGTTGACATCAATGAAGTACTGCTAATCGAAGGTCAGCCCATCCAAGCGCTGACGTATGAGCGGCTGATCGTATTTGGAGACCTGTCAGTCCCTGATACTGGCCCTGAGCGCTATGCCGCCGATTCGGGCACAAAATGGTTGAGAGCAGGCTCGCTAAGCGAACTCTCAGCTTCACAGGAAGAGAAGATGAAACTCTGGAATGCCTTGAAATCCTGGTTCGGAATTAGCTAGCAGGCCCAAAGATTTCCTCCAGCTTATCCCGCAACGTATCCCCCCTCAGGCCCTTGGCAATTATTTTCCCATCAGGATCGATCAGATAAGTAGCAGGAATGGCATTGATCTGGTAGGTACGGGCAGCCTCGGAGTTGAAGTACTTGAGGTCAGAGATATGCTTCCATGTCAGTCCATCGTCGTCAATGGCCTTCAACCAGGCCTCTTTCGTCCGATCCAGAGATACACCCAAAATTTCGAAGTTCCTCTTGCTGTATTGGTTATACAGTCTCACAACGTTGGGATTTTCCTGTCGACACGGTCGACACCATGCCGCCCAAAAGTCGATCAGCACATAGTTGCCTCGCAAAGAACTCAGAGTGATGACATCCCCATCGGGATTGGGTAGTGCGATATCTGGCGCATCAGATCCTACGGCCACTTGCTTCAGCAGGGACACGCGATTCTTTAAATCTTCGGTGAAGGAGTGCCCAGGCAAACCCTCTTCGAAAATCGTGACCAGTGTATCAGCAAAGTCGACATTCTTATCAACCTCAATCAGGTTGACCGCCCACAACGCCGCCAGCGAAGGTGCTGCCTCCAATATCACTTGCTTTATAGCCTCTCTGTTTTTCGCATCCACCGTATAGTACTGCTCGACGACATCATTGAAAGTTTGCAGATCTCCATTTGTTCTGGCCCGAATCGCCTCCTGATTGAGCATGTTCTCATCACTCCTTCGCTTTTCTTCGGCAGCGATAATCCCCTCAAGCAAATCTGTATCAGGAGATCCAGTGATTGACTTGAGGCCATCCGGTCTGTCTCCATCCACCTCTATATTGATGACCTCCTCGGTGCCATTGACTATTATATTGGCGTACTGCCGCTCGTAGAAGTTAAAACGAATGAAAGAAGCTTCAGCCAGATCAAGGTAGGTTGTAAATGTGCCATCTGTGTCTACATCAACTGTATCAATCACCACGAGATCAGCCGTTGTCAGCTGTTGAACCAACACAAACTCCCCCGGCAATGGCTGCCGAATCTGCCCTTCAACCTTTACGCCCTGCTGCTCAGAGCCACAGGACAGCAAAAAAAACAATGGAATAGCAACCAACAAGTACGCTCGATTCATGGCTTCAATACTTTACCTTATTCAAAAATTTACCGGTGGACAGACAAAGGAACTAACACTGGTTTGATTCACAAAATTCCAATGTCGTCACTTTCCGACGATATCTGACTCCAGCGCCTCTTGCAGGAGCCTGTTGGCGACCTTCGGATCTACCTTTCCTCCTGTCTTCTTCATCAACTGCCCCATAAACATACCGATCAGTCCCTTCTTACCCTTGCGATAGGCCATCACTTTATCAGGCCACTCACTGAGGACCTCTTCTATGATGGATTGTAGGCCATCTCCATGATCCTCTTCGTCGTGTAACAAACCCTGCTGCTCAGCGATCTCTCTGGGATCTGCATCTGGTTGTTGCAACAGCGCGGGAAATAATTGTCTTGCCGCTGCTGTATGATTGATGTGTCCGTCTTCCACCAGATCAATCAAGGCAGCTAATTTTTCTGCGACGATAGGAAATTCCTCAATGCTGACAGATTGCTCATTAAGGTAGGACTTCACCGTTCCCATCAACCAATTGGAGGCCGACTTTCGATGCGTGGTCCGCTCTAATACTCTTCGCGAATAGGCAGCTAGCCCCGGTTCATCGATAAGCACGGAGGCATTGTAGGGGGGAATGCCAAATTGCTCTGTGAAAATTGAGTACAATTCCTCCGGCATTGTCGGCATTTCCTCCTTCAGCCGATTCATCCACTCTTCAGAGACGTGCACTGCACTCAAGTCCGGCTCTGGAAAGTAGCGGTAGTCATTGAGTTCTTCTTTTGTACGCATCCCACGGGTGATACCTCTATCCGCGATGAATGTGCGCGTCTCGGAGATCACCTCTTCACCGTCCTCCAGAATCGCAATTTGTCGCTTGCGCTCGTGCTCGATCGCCCGGGCCACGTTACGCATGCTGTTCATATTTTTGATCTCTACCTTTTTGCCAAGGGTTGGACTCCCTTTTTTCCTAACGGAAATATTCGCATCACAGCGCATGCTACCCTCCTCCATGTTGCCATCGCTGATATCAAGGTAGCGCACCATCCGGCGTATCTCGGTCAATAACAATGAAGCCTCCTCAGGATCATGGATCTCAGGTTTGGTCACGATTTCTATCAACGGCGTGCCGGCACGGTTGAAGTCGATATGTGACCGATCACTACCTGGTACGTGAATCGACTTGCCTGCATCCTCCTCCAGGTGAATTTTGAAGAGGTGAATGTGCCGCAGCGCTTCCTCCTTTCGCTTCACTGGCACAAAGCCATTCATGCATATAGGTGTGCGGTCCTGCGTCAACTGATAGCCCTTCGGCAGGTCTGGGTAAAAGTAGTTTTTGCGATCGAAGATGAAGTCGGTAGCGATATCGCAATGACAGGCCAATCCCATTTTGATCGCAAAGTCGATCACTTCTTTATTCAACTTCGGTAGTGCACCAGGGTGAGCCAGTGTCACGAAACCAATGTTTTGGTTAGGGTCATCACCAAAGACCGCGACATCAGAAGAAAAAATCTTGCTCTTCGTCTTTAGCTGAACATGCACTTCCAACCCGACATCCAGGTCGTACTTGTCCAATATCTCTTGATCTACTGTCATGTGGCTTGACCTATTTGTTCTACAAGCAACTGCTTTCCTGCCTCAAGTGCTCCCTTCAGGCCAGAGGCGTCCTTTCCGCCTGCGGTAGCATAGAAGGGCTGACCTCCGCCTCCCCCTTTGATAGATTTCGACATCTCCCGTATGAGGGTGGACGCATTAAGGTCGTGAGACTTTACAAGTTCCTCATCAATCATCACGGTCAGCAGTGGTTTTTCCTTCACCACGCCTCCAATCAATTGAATAAGATGTTTGTACTCGTTTTTTAACTGGAAGGCCAGCGACTTGATAGCGTCGGCATCCGGGAAGGTCTCATTTACGATGAGCAACTTTGTATCTCCAAGATCCTCAATTTGCCCCTTCAGTTTTTCCTTAGTAGCAGCCAGTTTTTCGCGCTGGAGTGTCTCCACTTCTTTGCGAAGGGCCTGACGTTCGTTGACTAGTTCTTCGATGGACTTCACCAGGTCCTGAGGTGCCTTCAACAGCTCATTGACTCGCGACAAGAGTTGTTCCTGCTCGTCCAGATAGCTTTCCGCTCCTTCGGCCGTCACTGCCTCTATTCGCCGGACACCCGCAGCTACCGACCCCTCGGACGTAATCTTAAAGTAGCCAATCTTTCCCGTGGCAGGAACATGCGTCCCCCCGCAGAGTTCGACAGAGTAACTGGGATCAAAAGTGATCACGCGTACGTAGTCGCCATACTTTTCTCCAAAAAGCGCCATGGCTCCCATTTCCTTCGCTTTCGCGATGGGTACGTTCCGCTGCTCATCCAGGTGTATGTCCTGCCGCACACGTTGGTTGACGATCCGCTCCACCTCCTTGACTTCCTCGTCCGTCATCTTGGCGAAATGCGAAAAATCGAACCTCAAGCCCTTATCATGCACCAGGGAACCTTTCTGCTGCACATGATCACCCAGCACCTGTCGAAGGGCCGCGTGAAGCAAATGTGTAGCGGAGTGATTGTTTTCCGTCAATCGCCGTTTCGTTTCATCCACCACGGCGTGGAATTCTGCGGCAGGATCTGTTGGCAATTTCTTGACAAAATGGACAATCAGATCGTTTTCTTTCTTCGTGTCGAAGACAGCAATACGCTCACTATTCGCTTCAAGAAATCCTGTATCCCCTACTTGTCCTCCGCTCTCCGCGTAGAAAGGTGTCTGATCGAGGACGATCTGATAAAACGACGATTTCTTCTGCTCCACCTTCCTATATCGCACGATTCGCGCCGGACTCTCCAAAAACTCATAGCCCAGAAAGTGGGAATGGTCAAGGTCTGAATGGACATGCATCCAATCGCCAGATTCTTGCTTGGCAGCTTGCTTTGATCGGTCCTTCTGCTTTGCCATCTCTGCCTCAAAGCCCTTCTGATCCACCTCCATCTGCTGCTCACTGGCAATCAACGCCGTGAGGTCGTAGGGGAAGCCATAAGTATCATACAGTTCGAAGGCACTGCCACCATCGATTACCTTTTTACCTGACTCCTGCATGGTCTGCAGCTTCTTCAGTCCTTTGTCCAGCGTGCGCAGAAAGGCTGTCTCCTCCTCGAGAATGACCTTCGTGACAAAATCTTGCTGCTGTATCAACTCGGGGAATACGGCCTCAAACTGTTTCGCAAGTTGTGCAACCAATCCATTGAGAAATGGCTCATGGAAGTTTAGGAATGTATAACCATACCTGACGGCCCGTCTCAAGATCCTCCTAATGACATACCCCGCCTTTGTATTGCTTGGGAGCTGACCATCCGCGATAGTGAAAGAGATCGCTCGGATGTGATCGGCAATCACTCTTAGTGCAATGTCTGTTTGCTCGCTGTCTCCGTAATTGATACCTGCTTTGTTCGCAAGGTGAGAGATCATCGGCTGGAAAATGTCTGTATCGTAATTTGACTGCTTGCCTTGAATAGCCATGGCAAGGCGTTCGAAGCCCATGCCTGTATCGACATGCTGCTCCGGCAGGTTTTCCAGCGACTGGTCTCGAAGTCGGTTGAATTGTATGAAAACAAGGTTCCAGATCTCCACAACCTCTGGATGATCCTGATTCACCAATTCCTTGCCGTCGAGTTGGCTTCTCTCCTCGTCACTTCGTAGATCAATGTGTATCTCTGAACTCGGCCCACAGGGGCCTGTGTCCCCCATTTCCCAAAAATTGTCTTTTTTATTTCCAAGCAGGATCCTGTCCTCTGGCAGATGCGATTTCCACAATTCCAGCGCCTCGTCATCCGCTACCAGGCCCTCCGAGTCACTACCTTCAAATACCGTTGCATACATGCGATCAGCTGGCAGGTCATATACGTTGATAAGCAGCTCCCAAGCCCAATCTATGGCCTCCTTTTTGAAATAATCACCGAAAGACCAGTTGCCCAGCATCTCAAACATGGTATGGTGATAGGTATCCATACCGACTTCTTCGAGATCATTGTGCTTGCCAGAAACTCGCAAACATTTCTGCGTATCAGCCACTCGTTTGTCCGATGCTACGCGATTTCCCAGGAAGTAATCTTTGAACTGGTTCATCCCCGCATTCGTAAACATTAAGGTGGGGTCATTTTGCACGACGATAGGTGCCGACGAAACGATCTTATGACCCTTGGATTGGAAGAAATCGAGGAACTTTTGTCGTATGGTATGGGAATCCAGGTAACTCACTGGTTATCAGTTGATTAAAGAATATTTCTTGTAAATGAATAGCGAATATGGTAAAATTGTGGTTGAATATAAGCCATCATATATAGATTTCCGGAAGCAAAACTAGAGCAATTCAATCTTACTTTGAATAATGGCTAGAATCAAATATTACTACGATACCGAGTCGTGTCGCTATGAGCGTATTAAGGTATCGACGTGGGATATCATCTTAAATTCACTCGGTTTTATTTCGGTAGCATTGGTATTGGCTGTTGGGATTGTGATCGCATATATGCGATATTTTGAATCACCTGAAGAAGCAGCCCTTCGCAAGGAAAATGACGAACTGAAATACTATTACGAGCTGCTGAATGGTCAGATGACCGAGGCCAATCAAATGCTTCAGGCACTTGAGGACAGAGATGATAATATCTACCGTGTGATTTTCCAGGTAGAGCCTATTCCCAACGAAATAAGAAATGCAGGTACGGGTGGAGCGAACCGATACAAAGAGCTATTGGACAACGGCCTGAAGCAAGAAGACCTGATTGTTGACACATACAAGAAGATTGACAAGCTAAAGCGCCAGATGTACATCCAAACGACTTCTTATGACGAGATACTCGAGCTCGCTAAGAACAAAGAGGAGTTTTTGGCGTCTCTTCCGGCCATTCAGCCAGTTTCCAACAAACAGCTGAAGCGCTTGTCTTCGGGCTTTGGTTATCGTATCGATCCATACCTCAAAGTGAGACGTGCTCACAATGGTGTTGACTTCTCCTTACCAAAAGGCACGCCTGTATACGCAACGGGAGACGGAGTCGTGAGATATACCAAGACTAGCTTCTCTGGATATGGCAAGCAGATCGAGATTGATCATGGCTTTGGTTATGTGACCAAATATGCTCACCTCGAAATGTTCAACGTGAAGCGTGGTCAAAGAGTGAAGCGTGGTGACATCATCGCTTTCTCTGGCAACACTGGCAAATCAACTGCCCCACACCTGCACTATGAAGTAAAGAAGGATGGCAAGCCCATCAATCCAGTCTATTACTTCAGCAAGGACATGACTGATGAGGAGTTTGAAGAGATATTGAGGCTTGCATCCATTGAGAATCAAGCTTTGGGAAGCTACTAGCACCCTTAGTCGAAAAAAGAGATAAATTGCCGGACATATCGTCCGGCTTTTTTTTTGCCCTCGAAATCGCACTGAAATTGATCAACCACCAAGAGCATCATCCGCGCTTTCTTCCCCTTTTAGCCATCTTGTTGGTGGCGCTATTTGCGTTGGATGGCTGTAAGACCAGCCGCCTGGCCTCCCAGAGCGGTACGCAGCAGGTAGAGCAAGATACAGCAACTGTTCCCCAAGACACCATCCAGTACTTCATCACGCAGGAAGGGGATACACTGTATTCTTTGGACGAAGAGGTCGACATCGAACTATCAAGGGTGGTACCTGATTCCATCGTCTTCGTGGCTGTGGGAGACTTGATGATGGGTACCAACTTCCCGAACACCGACTATTTGCCACCAGACAGCGGTAATTGGCTCTGGAAGGCCGCCAAACCCTATCTCCTGGATGCAGACGTCACATTCGGCAACCTGGAAGGGGTCATCCTCACAGACGGTGGAGAACAGAAAAAATGTTCGAACCCTAAAGCCTGCTATCTTTTCAGAACGCCAGATCATCTGGCCTTCCACTTTCAGGAGAATGGCTTCGATCTGTTGAGCCTCGCGAACAACCACGCGAATGATTTTGGATTGACAGGGCGTCAAAATACACAGGGAGTCCTCGATTCACTCGGTATTGCCTACGCTGGTTCAGCGGAAAAGCACTATGCACACATCCACCGGAAACGATTACGTATCGGTATGGTGGCAGTGGCGCCCAATAAAGGAACATTGAGTATTCACCAGCTAGATACGGTTCGTGCCATCGTCCAGCATCTGGACTCACTCAATGACATTGTTGTGGTCTCGTTTCACGCTGGGGCAGAAGGGGCCAAAAACACCCACGTCACACGTGAAACCGAGTTTTATTATGGCGAAGATCGCGGCAACGTCTATGAGTTTGCGCACGAGATGATCGACCTTGGTGCAGATTTGCTGATTGGGCACGGACCGCATGTGCCAAGGGCTATGGAGGTGTATGAAGAGCGTCTGATCATGTACAGCCTGGGCAATTTCCTTACGTACGGGCGCTTCAATCTACGGGGATTGGCTGGTCAGGCACCCCTCGTCCGCGTCACGCTGGATGCGGAGGGTAAGTTTATCGGTGGGCAGATTGTGTCGTTCCTCCAGGACTATGCATTGGGGCCCAGACTTGACGAAAAGCACCAGGCAGCGGAGTCAATCTCGGCTTTATCAGCGGAAGATTTCCCTGAAAATGAAATAGTTGTTGACCGTTCTGGGAGAATTATCTATATTCAAAAGTCAATCCGCAAGTAAGTGCCCTATAAGGAAAAAGCGATAGAAAAGAAATACTTCACCATCGGTGAAGTAGCTGACGAGCTGAACGTTGCGACTTCTCTGATCCGGTTTTGGGAGAGTGAGTTTGACATCATCAAACCCAAGAAGAACCGAAAGGGCAATCGACAATTCACCAAGGAGGATATCAAAAACGTAAAGCTCATCTACCACCTGGTAAAGGAAAAGGGCTATACGCTACAGGGTGCACGCGATTTCATCAAAAGCGACGTAGAGGCAGCCACTGATAAGGTGGAATTGATAGAATCACTGAAGCGGATCAGGGCATTTCTCAAACAACTTAGAGGGGATCTCCCCGAATGACCGAGCAGCTACTACAAGAGGTAGCTCTCAATCGTCTTCCACGCATCGGCCACGCCACTGTTCGTCACCTCATCGGATATCTCGGCTCTGTAGAAGAGGTATTTATGACAAAAAAGGGCCGCCTCTCGAAGATCCCCGGTATTGGGGAGCGATTAGCAACAGAAATTGTCAGCAAGAGTTCTTTTGCTGAGGCTGAGGCTATCATCAAGCAGTGCCAGGATTCAGAGATTGACATCATCCACTTCACGCACGAGCGCTTCCCTCCTCGGCTGAAAGAGCAGTATGACTCTCCCACACTTATTTATGTGAAGGGAGACCTCGCTCCTCTCTACAAACGCACAGTGGGCATCGTCGGCACAAGGAAAGCAAGCCCCTACGGCCGCCAGATCACGGAAAGAATCGTAGAGGAGCTAAAGGCGACCTCCGCATCTATTGTGAGCGGCCTTGCCTTCGGTATAGATATCACCGCACATCGAGCGGCCCTGAGGGCGGGATTACCCACCTACGGAATATTGGCCAGTGGCCTGGACCACATTTACCCGAGGGAGCATATGAAGACTGCTCTCGAAATGACTTCACAAGGGGCAATCGTCAGTGAAAATCCACCTGGCACGGAACCTGATGCCCGGCTGTTCCCTGCCAGAAATCGCATCATTGCCGCTCTCAGTGAAGCGACCATTGTGGTGGAAGCCGCCAGAAAAGGGGGAGCACTGATCACGGCCAATATTGCCAACTCCTACAACAAGCCAGTGTTCGCAGTTCCCGGTAACCTCACAAGTACCTACTCCACTGGAACCAACGATCTGATCAAACAGCAAAAAGCCTTAATCTATACCGGACCTAAAGACCTCATTTACCACCTCAACTGGGACGAAAGCGAGGCGCCGCCCCGGAATGCGCACATTGACATTAACCTCTCTCCCGAAGAGCGCGCCATCATCAACGCTATCAAGGATCGCCCGGATGGCCTATCTGTCGATGATCTTGCGTGGAAGACCCAAATTCCTATCAATCAACTGGCATCGCTGCTGTTGACACTAGAGTTCACAGGACTTGTCAAAATGCTCCCAGGAAAGAAATACAAGCTGATTTAACCCAAATTATGCATTAATGCATAATTTGCCCGAAGGGCAGACGAAAGCTTTGCTTTGTCTGGGTTACCCTGACAAAAATTTCCTGTAAGAGAAATTTTTCGTCATTATGCAATAGAATATTTCCCCTTCGAACAATAAATATGCTATTGCATAATCCGGGTTAAAGTCATCCGAAGACATTGCCGGAGAGCGCCAGTGCTTGTTGCAAAGCCTCATCCTGCAGCCACGACTTTTCATTTGCGGCGATAAGGGACAGGATCTTCTCGGTAGGTACGTTTCCCACCAAATCGTCCTCGGCCATAGGACAGCCTCCAAACCCCCTCAAAGCGCCGTCAATTCTTTTACAACCGGCGTCGATTACGGCCAAGACCTTTTCTTCCACCTGGGTGGGAGCAGCATGGAGATGTGCGCCAATCTCCAAATCAGGAAAGGCCTCAATGGCCCCTTTCATCACTCCATGCACTTCAGGGCCGGTGGCCATACCTACAGTATCCGCCAATGAAACGATGCGAATTCCTAGTCTTTGCAATCGCTCAATAAAATCGGTGATTACTTCGGCGCTATAGGGGTCTCCATAGGGATTACCGAAACCCATGCTTAGGTAGACGACCTGTTCCTTGCCATTCGAAACACAGAGTCCCTGTATCTTCTCAACAATCTCGAAGGCCTGTGCAATCGTTCGGTTCGTATTGCGAAGCTGGAAAGTCTCGGAGATAGACAATGGAAATCCCAAGTAAGCGATCTCAGGAAACTGGCAGGCGTCTTCAGCGCCCCGTACATTGGCAACGATGGCCAGCAAACGGGTCTCTGTCGACCCCAAATCTAAACCCGCAAGAACCTCAGCTGTATCCCTCATTTGTGGGATGGCCTTTGGGCTTACAAAGCTCCCGAAATCCAATGTATCGAAACCCACCTCCAGGAGTTTGTTGAGATACTCCGCTTTTGTGGCTGTGGGAATGAAGGCCTCTATTCCCTGCATGGCATCACGTGGGCACTCAATGACTTTCATGATCTACTCCCCCAACAGAAAAAGAACTGGCATGGTTCGATTAGAACAGCGACTCCGCAATTCTACGAATAGAGGCTGATTTACTCATGGTGTAGTAATGCAACACAGGTGCTCCCCGCTCCATCAATTCCTTAGACTGCTGAATGCACCACTCGACACCCACTTCCTTTACTGCAGCATTGTCTTTGCATTTCTCCAACTCATTCGTCAATTCGTCAGGCAGATCAACATGAAAAATACTGGGCAAGACGGTCATTTGGCGTTTAGTCGCCAACGGCTTCAAACCAGGAATGATCGGCACTTTGATACCCGCCTCCCGACACTTATCGACAAACTCGAAGTACTTCTCATTCTCAAAGAACATCTGTGTGACGATGTACTCTGCCCCCATATCGATCTTCTTCTTGAGATACTTGATGTCGATATTGAGGTTAGGCGCCTCGAAATGCTTCTCCGGGTAGCCCGCCACCCCTATACAGAAGTCAGTCTTCGAACCTTCCACTTCCTCATGAAGGTAAGAACCATGGTTCAAGTCCAGCACCTGCTGCAAGAGATCGGATGCATAATGATGGCCGTTCTCTTCCGGTCGGAAAGCTCCCTCAGACTTGATGGCATCACCTCTCAAAACGAGCACATTCTCAATCCCCAGGAAATCGAGATCGATCAATGCATTCTCCGTCTCCTCCTTTGTAAATCCACCACAAATGATATGAGGGACCGGGTCCACTTTGTACTTGTTGATGATGGCCGAACAGATCCCAACAGTTCCGGGACGCTTTCTAGTAGAAATGCGCTCCAGAAGGCCATTAGGGTGTTTTTTATAGATATACTCCTCCCTGTGGTAGGTGACATCGATAAAAGGAGGTTTGAATTCCATCAACGGATCGATGGCATCGAAAATGGATTTGACACTTTGCCCCTTCACAGGTGGCAAGATTTCGAAGCTGAAAAGCGTTTTACCTTTCGCCTTCTTCAGGTGTTCGGTGATTTTCATTATCTGTATCCTAAGTTCGGCGCCAGCCAACGTTCCATCTCCTCTAGTGTGAGGTCTTTTCTTTTGGCGTAGTCACGTACTTGATCTTCATAAATTTTTCCCAGCCCGAAATACCGTGCATCGGGATGTCCAAAGTACCAGCCACTCACAGCCGATGCAGGGTACATGGCATAGGAATCCGTGAGCTTGATACCTGTCCGCTTCTCTACCTGCAGTAAGTCAAATAGTGTGCGCTTCTCCGTGTGATCCGGGCAAGCCGGATAGCCCGGTGCTGGACGGATCCCCTGATATTCTTCTTTGATTAGCTGTGGGTTAGTCAATTGCTCGTCGGCGGCATACCCCCACAATTCCTTTCTGACTTTTTCGTGCATCAACTCCGCAAATGCTTCCGCAAGCCGGTCTGCCACGGCCTTGATCATAATGACATTGTAGTCGTCATGGTCATCCTCGTAAGCCTTTATGAGGCGCTCTATGCCAATTCCCGTGGTCACGGCAAATCCTCCAATGTAATCCTCCTTTGTACCTTGGGGTGCAATAAAGTCCGCAAGCGAAATGTTCGGAATGTTCGTGCCTTTCTTCCCTTGCTGCCTCAGGAAATGCAACCTCACATCTCCGGGCAAGACCACGTCATCACCCTGGCTATTTGCCGGATAGAGGCCGACTACTCCCTTTGCAGTAAGGAGTTTGCCAGCGATGATTTTATCAAGCATCGAATTGGCATCCATGAAGAGCTTTTTGGCCTCCTCTCCTACTACCCCATCCGCGAGGATGTTGGGATGCGTGCCTTTGAGCATCCAGGTAGAGAAAAATGGCGTCCAGTCGATATATTCTCTGATCTCCTCGATGGGATAATCTTCAAATGCCGTGACCCCTAAATGCTTAGGCCTAGTCGGAGCGTAGTTGTCCCAATCAATTGTGACGCGGTTGCGCTGCGCCTCTTCGTATGAGACGAACGCCTTCTCTTTTCGGCGATTGTGATGGTTGTCAGCCAGATCACGGTACTCAACGGAGATTTGATCGGTGTACACTCCCGCATCTGAACCCAGGAGCTTGGATGCGACCGTCACTGACTTGGATGCATCCAGGACATGAATGGACGGCCCGGAATACTTGGGCGCTATCTTCACTGCCGTGTGCACCCTGGAAGTAGTGGCTCCGCCAATCAGAAGAGGCGTCTGCATACCTCGGTGTTCCATTTCCTCCGCCACGTGTACCATCTCGTCAAGAGAGGGGGTGATCAAGCCACTCAGACCAATGATGTCTGCATTGACCTCGACCGCTTTGTCCAAAATCTTTTCAGCGGGCACCATCACGCCCATATCGACGATGTCGTAGTTGTTGCATGCGAGCACTACACCGACAATGTTCTTTCCTATGTCGTGTACATCTCCCTTCACTGTCGCCAGCAGGATCTTACCCTTGCTGCTGTTTCCCGCGGACTTTTCGGCTTCCAGGTACGGGATCAGGTAGGCTACTGATTTCTTCATCACCCGGGCGCTCTTTACCACTTGAGGCAGGAACATCTTCCCGCTCCCAAACAGGTCACCCACGGTGTTCATTCCGTCCATCAACGGCCCTTCGATCACGTGTAGCGGCTTGTCGTACTTTTGCCGTGCCTCCTCGGTATCTTCCTCCACATGATCAACAATTCCCTTGATGAGTGCATGCGCCAATCGCTCTTCAACAGTTCCCTTTCGCCATTCTGTATCGATGACTTTGGTCTTCCCCGCACCTCGTACTTTTTCAGCATAGTCAACAAGTCGTTCTGTAGCGTCTTCTCGGCGATTGAGCAGTACATCCTCTACATGATCGAGCAATTCCTTGGGGATCTCATCGTAGACTTCAATCATGCCCGCATTCACGATGCCCATGTCCATACCAGCTTGTATGGCATGGTACAGAAAGGCACTGTGCATTGCCTCCCGGACCACATTGTTGCCACGGAACGAGAAAGACACGTTGCTCACTCCCCCACTTACTTTGGCCCCCGGCAGGTTCTTCTTGATCCACTTCGTCGCCTCAAAAAAATCGACAGCGTAATTGTTGTGGTCTTCAATACCCGTCGCGACGGGGAAAATATTGGGATCGAAAATGATGTCTTGTGGAGCAAATCCAACTACATCCGTCAACAATCGGTACGACCTTTCACAAATAACGATTCGACGCTCATAGGTATCGGCCTGCCCTTGTTCATCAAAGGCCATGACCACCGTGGCCGCTCCGTACATTTTGATCTTGCGGGCTTGCTCCAGAAAAGGCTCTTCTCCCTCTTTTAGAGAAATGGAGTTGACCACACCCTTGCCCTGGATGCACTGGAGGCCGGCCTCTATAATGTCCCACTTCGAGGAATCGATCATTATCGGGATTCGTGCAATCTCTGGCTCAGAAGCGATAAGGTGCAGAAACCTGACCATGGCGGCCTTGCCATCCAGCATGCCTTCGTCCATATTGACGTCGAGGATCTGAGCGCCACCTCGTACCTGGTCCAGCGCCACGTCAAGGGCCACATCGTATTGGTCCTCTCTGATCAATCTTGCAAATCGCGCCGAACCAGTTACGTTCGTGCGTTCTCCAATATTGACAAAATTCGTTTGGTCATTGACAATCAGCGGCTCAAGGCCAGATAGCTTCAATGGGGGTATTACCATATCTTGATCTTTAGGCAGGAATCAGGGTTTTGCCGCGAGGTTCATATTTGGCAGCGAGGTCGGCTATGGCCCGAATGTGGTCTGGGGTAGTTCCGCAGCACCCACCGATGACATTCACGAGTCCCTCATCGAGGTATTCCTTGATTTGCTCAGCCATCTCCTCCGGTGTTTGGTCGTACTCACCAAATTCGTTGGGGAGTCCCGCATTTGGGTGAGCGCTTGTGTGGAAGTCCGCTTCATGGCTGAGTGTCTGCAAATAAGGTCTCAGCTGATTGGCGCCAAGAGCACAATTCAACCCCACGCTGAACAGGTTAATGTGTGATAGCGAAATGAGAAACGCCTCTGTTGTCTGCCCGGAAAGTGTGCGCCCGGAGGCATCGGTGATCGTTCCTGATACCATAACGGGAATGTCCCTTCCCGTCTCTTGCTTGATTTCCTCAATCCCAACAATGGCGGCCTTGGCGTTGAGTGTATCGAAGACCGTCTCCACGAGCAAAAGGTCGACACCTCCATCGATCAGGGCCTGAGCTTGGGCCTTGTAGGCAGCTCGGAGTTCGTCAAATGTGACTGCCCGGTAGCCCGGATCATTCACGTCTGGCGATAGGGACGCCGTCTTGTTTGTTGGTCCCATGGAACCCGCGACAAAACGGGGCTTCTGGGGTTCCTCTGCGGTCATTTCGTCAGCCGCTTCACGGGCGATTCTCGCCGACTCAAAGTTGAGTTTATAGACCCACTCATCAGACTCCAACCCGTAGTCGGCTTGAGCAATGGATGTGGAGCTGAAAGTGTTGGTCTCAGCAATGTCGGCGCCGGCCTTGAAGTATTCCAGGTGGATGTCCTTTATTATATCTGGACGGGTAATCGACAGGAGATCATTGTTGCCCTTCAAAGGTGAAGGATGATCCTTGAGGTCCTCGTTGCGAAAGTCATCTTCCGTCAATTTGTGCCGCTGGATCATGGTACCCATTGCACCATCCAAGACCAAAATCCGTTTTTTGATTATATCGTGAATATCCATTCCTTCTGTATCGATCTTAACAACTTAACTTATCAGAGAAGGAACCAGCTGGCTGCGCTTATCTGCACCTGAACGAAATTCAGGATGGGAGGTGGCACCGAAATCCAGGTGGAAAGGTTGCCAAGGTGTCAACGGGCCCAGTCCCTCGACCTTTCTCGATAAGTGTGCGCAAATATAGTGGAGCGCCCTTAAAAGAGTACAAAAAATCCTGAGAATTCCCAAATACAACAAGGGGGCGATTCCACCGCATTCATCGCCAAGAAACAAAAAAAGGAAAGGATCTTACCGTCGCCATTTGCGAATGTTATCCTCCGCATATTTGCTTTCGGGTCGCCATAAAAAAAGGCGCCATTAAGGCGCCTCATATGTCTTGGTCATCGGTGATCAGATAATTTCACGCAGCTCGAGACTAACTGTCCGGCTGTCAGCACCTGATTTGATCTCCAGTTTGATGATCTCACCCTCCTCGCAGAGCATTTCTCTAAGTTGTACGAGCGAGAATTCACTGGTCGGCTTACCGTTGACCTGTGTAATCTCGTCGTCCACCTTCAGACCTGCTTCCATAGCCGGAGAGTGCTCGTGCACCTCATGTATCAATACTTTCGTTTGCGTCTGGTCCAGTTGTAGACCGATCCCCGAAGCATCAACGAGGAAGGCCTTCTCGTACAAGCCATTGGGTTCGAAGTACATCTTCTTCTTCGGGTAATCAAATGTGATATCGAATCGCTCGAGGATCTCGTCTCCAATGATGCCGGCAACCTTCTTGTTGGACTGGATGCCTTTTCCAGCCTCACTCAATCCTACAGGCACATCGTCGAAGCTAAATCTGCCAAACGACAGTTTGGCAACGCGTCCTTTGTGATGTTCCGCTTCCTTGGCTCCGATACCCGCTGTATAGTACGTGTAGTATTCACCTACCTTTTGCAAAAGGTTTTCCTTGTGCACCAGGGGCGTATTGAAATCCAGTGATGTCCGAGCTCCTGTATCCACCCAAAACTCACCTTCAATGACTTCACCATTGACGAGCTCCACTGTCGCCGGTATGTGCGGGATGGACCAGGTCAGCTTGACATCAAACTCCTCGCCGTAACTGTTGTATTTGAATGTCTTACTGTCATAGATATGAAACTCCTTGTCGAGGTAGCTGATCTCGACTACGTAGTTCTTGAGTAGATCATAGCCAATGATACCATCGATATGACGTCCAAGTGCAATTTCCAGATGCTTAAGAGAGGTGACGTATAACTCCACGTCCTTGATCGCAAATGACCCAATGTCCACTTCCTGATGTCGGATCAACTCTCCCATCAACAAACTACCGGCGCCGGTTTCTCTTTTCTTCTTACCAGACTCTAGCTCTAAATCCGCTGCCGTGATGTTGTTGAGAACTGTCAGGCCATCAGCTGTGTCAAATATAAAGTCAAGCTCTTGGGAGTGATTGATCTGTATCGGGATGATTATGAAATCTCCGTAGATCTCATAAGGCATAGTGGCCAGGGGCGTTTGTGCACGCAAAAAAAGAGGAACGGCCAGAAGCAAAAGTAAAACTCGTTTCATGTCAATGTGGTATTTGCAATAGTCGCTAGATATGACTCGAATCGAATATATGGATTTTAATTAAATAAATCCAACCAAGCATTCATATCCCGGTATCTAAGCCGCTGGATACGATCTCATTAAAGCAAAGACAAGGGATCGTCAGCTAAAACTCGATCTAATTCTTCCTTGGAGAAAAGTAGACAAATACCAAGGCACCTACAGCCATCAACAATCCCAGAAACTCTCTGGTCTCTTCGATATAGGGCCTATCATAGATCATCTCTCCGAAAATCTCTTCCTTGTCTGGGCCGGTGAGCCAGGTAAAGAAGCCCGGCAGCAAGGTAGCGGCGTAAACCAGGAGTATAAAAATAAATGCCAGCAAGAGCCTCTTGCTCACACCTCGCAGTGCAGCCAGTATACAAACAACACCTACTGTCCCATAGATAATCACCCACAAAGCAGGATCAGGGTCATTGATTTGTAAGTAGGAGAATGCCAGAAATAAAATGCCGAGGAAGAGTTTTAAAAATCGTTGCATGTCACTAAAAATCAAGTCGATAGGCCAGAATCGGCAAGAACCCCAATTGATACGTAGGATCCCCATTCAAATCTACCGAGAATTGGTTTTGGGTGTTAAGCAAATTCTGAATATCCAGCGCCCATGACTCCGTCAACTTGGGACGGAACCTCACCCATTGGAATCGAAAGTCCACTCGAAAATAGTCGAATTGATATCCCTGCTCCGCCAACGCGTCAGACGCTGTCAGTCGCAGATTGAGATTTAAGTTGCGCCTTTTTCGTTCATTGTTCAACGCCTTTCTCACGCCTCCGGCAGCATGATAATTCAATTGATCATTGTCAATGCCCTCCCAAAAGAATGCCGTGATACCTGTGCTCGCATAGAAGTTGTTGTCAAAGTTTCGCTCCCAAAGGGAGGTCACGCCCCAAACGTTGTAGTCTCCAGGAGGAATCAGGACATCCGGCCTCAGTTGATCAAAAACAATTTCTTTGAAATCATAGAAAAACAACTCCAGGTAATAGTCGGACTTGAGATTTTCGGCGAAGCCGTCAAACGACAAGGTCGACTTCCATGCAGTTGTCGAAGGGAATGTCGGGTCCAGAGTAAGCGAAAATCTATCATCCGTATCAACAACACTTAGCGGGCCCTGCTGATGTGTAAAAGCCCCTGAGGTGAGGCGTATCGTACCTGGATAAATCCGATAGGACAGTGCGGCACGTGGTTCAAACCTGGTCTCGTACTCGTCGCTCAGGTAGACAGATACCGTCGGTATGAACTCCAGTCGATCTGATAGCTGCGCGCTGTAGGTCACAAACGGCCGAAACATCCAGTAGCTACCCACTCGCCATGGTGGGCGTTCGCCACTAACCGGCTGCCCCAAAAAGATACTAGAGAAGTCATAGTAGTTCAGGTCCCACCCAATATTGAGATCAGCAAATCCCAGATTCGTGTGGTTCGAAACGATTTGGAGTTCGGCATCTGATTGGTTCGCTCCCGAGAGGTTTTCATCCAGATCAAAGATGGTCTCCTCCCGACTCTGGTCCGAAATCGAGTAGGCCAGTGTTGTCAGCAATCTCGCGCCGCCAAAGACCTTGCCGGAGTAGCTCACACCGCTGATGCCTAACGCGCCATCATAGAAGATATCAGATCCATCTTTCGCTTCTTCGCGATCGCCGAATGGTTCATGTGAAAAGTCGTTGCTACTCATGCCTCCGACGGCAAAGAATTTCAAACTTCCACTCTTCAGAGGCACATTAACCGCAGCTGACAAGTCCTGAAAACCAATCTCCTCGCCTCCAAAATCGACACCCATCGTGGTGAGGAGTCCAGTGAAGGAATAACGATAATTGGCCCGAAAGCTCACGCCTTTCTTACCAATAGGTCCGCCTGCCCCAAAGTCAAAACCAATGAATGAAGCCTGTGCGAAATAGTCGATGCCCGTAGTGTCACCAGCATCCATTCTCAAATCAAATAACCCAGCGACCGCATTGCCATACGCGGGCGTAATGGACCCATACAGAAATTGCGAGCGCGAGAGCATTTGTGCGCTCAGGGCGTTGACGCCACCGCCGGTGCCAGCTGGCTGGTCAGTGAGCGTACCTGCATTTGTCAGGTGATTGGGATTGATGATTTCGGCTCCCTCCAGCCGCCACCGATTGTAAGTCGCCGGAATACCTCGCACAGAGATGCTGTTGTTCTGGTCATTCGTGACCGCCACATCCGGGGAGCTCGCTACCAATCTGGCGGGATCATAGTAGGTAGCCGCCAGTCGGTTGATCTGTTCCTGGGTAATCGCTCTCCTACCCGGATTGACTGTCGGGACCTTGTCCACAACTTCCAATGCTGGCAGGTCCAGTACACTCGTCGCCATCGGCACCTCAATCAATGAGGCCCGCCCACCAATGACTTCCACTTCCGTCAGCACTTTCGTCTCATATCCCACAAAGGACACTTTGACCGCATACACCCCCGGATCCAGAATTACTTTAAAAAACCCCTGATCATCTGTGACAGAGCGATTGTCACCAATCTCAACATTGGCTCCCAGGAGCGGCTCCAAATCTCCCTGCTGATATACGCGTCCTTCTATCGTCCCTGTCTTCTGTGCAAAAACTGTAATGGCCAGTAAGAAAAATCCAACCGCACCTGCCGCCCTTCTACCCATTATTTCTAAGCTAGTATCTGTTTAAGATTGTTGAATGAAGTTGATACGCTACCCTTGGGGTCTGGAGAGTGATCTTGCTCCACAAAGAAGGCCTGCAAGCCAGAATTGGCCGATTCCGCAAAAATGCTTTCGAAATCAATACTGCCATTCCCAACCTCAACGGTAGTTTGCTGACCATCACGCTCGCCCAGGTCTTTCACATGCCACAACTCTGTCCGACCGGGATACTTTTTGAAAAACTCCAATGGGTCGTAGCCTGCCATCACGATCCAAAATAGATCCAATTCCATTTTGACCAGCTCCGGATCGGTATTGTCCAGCAGATAATACATCGGAACCTGACCATCGATTTCCTCAAACTCAAATGCGTGGTTATGATAAGCAAACGTCAACCCGGCCTCTTTGCACTTACTCCCGGCCTCATTGCACAGATCCGCAAACTCCTTGTACTGATCCAGGGTCTGCCGCTCAGACTCCTGCAAGTAAGCGCAGACCATGTGACTTTGCCCGGCGGCTACAGCGTCTTCAATGGCTTTGTCCCAGCCGTTGCTCATGGAGCCAATTGCGTCGGGGGTTGTGCGTCCAGAGCCATAATGCGCGCTCCGGATACTCATCCCCGCGTTCTCGACGAGTTTGTAGAAGTCAGACGCACTCATACCGAAGTATTGACCGTTCTGATACCCGAAGAGTTCCACTTCATCGTAGCCCACCTGAGCCACATAGTCGATGGTCTCCTTCACACCTTCCATCATCGCGCTTCGGAGTGTGTACAACTGCAACCCGACGCGCCAGTTGGCCCGTAGTTCTGCGGTTGCCGGACCGGTGCCGCTGCCCTCAGTAGCCTCCTGCTGCTTCCCCGGGGTGCCGCAAGCAGGTAAAATAGCCGCACCAGCGGCCGCAATACCAGCACGCTTAACAAAGTCTCTTCGTGATCTCATAGTCAATCAAATTTAGGATGAGTGATCCGGGGACTAAATCCCCAGAATCTTTTTATTGGTCTCTTCATCGGCGCCTCCGCCAGCGAAATCGTCGAATGTCTTTTCAGTCACTTCAATGATATGATCCTGAATGAAAGGGGCTCCCTCTCTTGCTCCCTGTTCTGGGGATTTTATGCAACATTCCCACTCAAGTACTGCCCAGCCATCAAAGTCATACTGGCTCAACTTGGTAAAAATACTTCGGAAGTCTACCTGGCCATCACCCAATGAACGGAATCGTCCTGCACGATTGATCCAGTCCTGGTAGCCGCTGTACACTCCCTGCTGTCCGGAGGGGTTGAATTCGGCATCCTTGACATGGAACATTTTGATGAATTCATGGTACCTGTCGATGTACTGCAAGTAATCCAACTGCTGCAGGACAAAGTGGCTCGGGTCATACAATAGCTGCACAGCCTCGTGATTATTGGTAGCATCGCGGAACATCTCAAAAGTGATCCCGTCGTGCAGATCCTCCCCGGGATGGATCTCATAGCAGACGCTTACGCCTTGGTCTTTGCATGCATCCAGGATGGGCATCCATCGATTGGCCAATTCGCGGAAGCCACTCTCTACGAGACCTTCCGGCCGCTGAGGCCAGGGGTAAAGAAACGGCCAGACCAGTGCACCGGAGAAGCTGGCCATCACGTCAATCCCGAGATTTCGACTAGCCTTTGCTGCTGCGATCACCTGGTTCTTGGCCCACTCTGTTCTGCCGGCTGGATTGCCGTGAAATTCTGCCGGTGCAAAAGCATCAAACATCGTGTCGTAGGCGGGGTGTACAGCCACCAATTGCCCCTGCAAATGCGTAGCCAACTCGGTGATCTCCAAGCCGGCTACCTCCACGGTGCCTTTGATCTCGTCGCAGTAGTCTTTACTCTCTGCGGCCTTGAGGATATCGATCACCCGACCATCCCATGCTGGGATCTGCACCCCCTTGTAGCCAAGAGAAGCGACCCATTCGCAGATGTTTTTCAGATTATTGAACGGCTCGACATCGTCGAGAAATTGTGCCAGGAATATGGCGGGTCCTTTTATGGTTTTCATGTTTTTCTTGTGGTTTCGGGTTCAAAGTTTAAGGTTTCATGTTCCAAATTCGAGGCACTGGAGGATTCGGTCACATATGTCCCCGAAGGCTCCTCTATTTTATACTTCACGCCTTTATATTCGGTCTTTGCCAGATAGTTTGAGAAAGCGATCAATTTTCCTCGGATCCTGGAGACCTGGCTCATCATGTCATCGAATTCTTGATTGGTCAGGTAGTGGCTATCATTTGCACGTACCAGCTGACTCTCCAACTCTGCTAGCGAGCCTTTCGCGACAGCAAGGAATTGCCGAAACTCCTTGTTTCCGCCTCTTCCAAATCCTTCTGCGATGTTGTCCATGACAGACCCCGAAGAACGATTCATTTGATCCTTCAGCGGAAAGTCCTTCAGCCCAGGGTTCTGAAGCACGCGCTCAAAAACGACTTGCGCCAAATCTCTGGCTAATTGCCAGACTTCTAAATCGCGAAACTCCTTAATAGTCGCCATATCCTATTGGCCTAGCGATAGAGCAACATGGAACATTGAACCTGAAACATGGAACTTACAAATCAATCCACACATTCCCCTCAGCTGCTGACTTCACAGTCGCTTCGATGAATTTCATACCACGCACGCCGTCGATGACGGTCGGGAATGCTCCGTCGTGGTACTTTTCTCCACGAATGGACTTGGCCGCTCCTGCATAGATGTTGCTCATCGAATCGAATATCCCTTCTGGGTGCCCCGGAGCCATTCTCGTGCTTTCCATTGAGAACGCTCCATTGTACGGATTACCGGGCTTCATCACACGTGTAGGCTGGCCCTCTTCCGTGTAGTACAGGAATATTGGACTCTCCTGCTCCCACTTCAAGGCCCCCTTCGTCCCATACACGGCAATGCTCAGGTTGTTTTCCTCGCCTGTAGCAATCTGACTTGCCCTTACGAGGCCCCTCACATCGTCATCCAGTCGGCAAAGCACCGTGCCGTCGACGTCCAGTGGATTATTGTCATATAGGGTATTCATGTCCGAGAGCACCTTTTTCACCTGTAGGCCAGTGGTGTATTCGATCATATTGAAAGCATGAACCCCAATATCACCCATACAACTACTGATGCCCGCCTTGGCCGGGTCTAGTCTCCATACGGCCTTGCGCTTTTCGACCTCGTGGATGACTGGATTGATCCAGCCCTGATAATACTGAGCGTCCACCTTCTGGATCTTGCCTATCACTCCTTCCGCAATCATGGCCTTCATCTGGCGTACCATCGGATACCCCGTATAAGTGTGCGTCAGGGCAAAGGTGCACTTATGTTTGTCCACTAAAGACGCCAGTTCCTCCGCTTCCTGGGAGTTCATGGTCATAGGCTTCTCGCAAATGACATCGAACCCGGCTTCGATGAGTTGCTTTGCCATCGGGTAGTGCAGAAAGTTGGGTGTAACGATCACCACCGCCTGAATTCGTTGGTCTTCCGGCAGGGCATTTTCTTTCTCAACAAAGACATCGATATGTTCATAGACACGGGAAAGGTCCATGTCCAGGCCGCTTGCAAAGTCCTTAGAGGATTCGTAATCGGGATCAAACACACCTCCCACAATGTGGTAGTGCTCTCCCATATAGGCCGCGATTCGGTGTAGTATACCGATGAACGAGTTGTGTCCCCCGCCCATCATTCCTAGTCTAATTCTTCTGCTCATTTCGTTTAATTATTTGGATTGTAATCAATTTTTTCATTCTTGAAAACGGCCATGAACAAGACAAGCACCACAACGGCGAATCCCGCCGGTAGCAGCCATATCGTCTGCCAGTTATGCACTCCATCTGCCAGGTATGCATCAGAAATCAGTCCTGCAGCCCAAAAGCCAATCAGCATTCCTACACCATAGGTGGCTAGTGTGATCATACCCTGCGCACTGCTCTGGTACTTCTCGCCAGCTTTAGAATCCGTGTAGATCTGACCCGAAACGAAAAAGAAGTCATAGCAGATACCGTGCAACAGTATGCCTATGATAAGGAATGACAGCAAGCTATCCCCATCGCCGAAGGCGAACAACACGTACCTACCTGCCCATGCCAGCATAGCAAAGACCAACGTCTTCTTGATCCCAAAGCGAGTCAGGAACACCGGCAATAGGAGCATGAATAGCACCTCTGATGCTTGTCCTAAAGTCTGAATGCCTGCGGCATTGTCTACGCCAATTTCATTTAAAAAAGGGTTGGTCAGCTGATAGTAGAAGGCTAGAGGGATGCATATCAGCACCGAAGAGATGAAGAAAACAGCAAAGTTCCTGTCCTTCAAGAGCTTCAGCGCCTCTACCCCTACGATGTCTCCGAGACTGACTTTCTCTGAGCGGTCGATCTTTGGAGGTGTCTTTGGCAATGTCAAAGAAAACAGCGCAAGCGCACCGGAACTGATCGCGCCCATGAGGAAGGTGTATTGCAGATTGCCTTTAGCTTCCCAAAGAAATACGTAGCCGATAAGAAGTCCAGCAACTATCCAGCCGATCGTGCCCCAAACACGCACCCATCCAAACTGCTTGGCCGGGTCGCTCATCTGCCGGAAGGCTACAGAGTTGACCAGTGCCAACGTCGGCATGTAAAGGATCATGTACATAAATATGTAAGGGTAGAAGCTCCCAAAGTCGACGGAAACGTAGCACATATACATCAGAGCCGCGCCGAGGATGTGAAGAAAGCCTAGTATGCGTTCGGCATTGAAGAAACGATCTGCGATGAGCCCTATGATGAATGGAGCAATGATGGCGCCCCAGGACTGCGTGCTGTAGGCCATACCTGTTTGTACACCAGTCGCACCCAGGTTGGAGGGAAGAAACGTCCCCATCGTCACGTACCAACTGCCCCAAACGAAAAATTGCAGGAACATCATTATACTCAGGCGGATGGTAATTGACATATTCATTGGTTGGACCTTTAAGATTTCGAATAAACGGTCGGAAAAAGTAGCATGAATTAGAAGGATTCACAAACTATCGACCCTCAAGGGCGAATTAACACAATGCAATCGTTTTCCCTGCTAGGTGAGTGATTCCAATTACTACGGCATAAGATGCAAAGGGTCAGAAAAAGTGGGAAACACTATCTTGGCCAAATGTTTCGCTACTTGTACCTTCTTGTCGCCGCCAGCCCACTTCTGTCTACGGGCCAGAATCCACTGACAGATGTCTTTGCGGCCGATGAGCAACTCAGCAAACTACTGTCGAACAAAGAGAAATATCAGGTACAGGTCGTCTACACACAAATTGACCGCCAACCTGATCAAACTCCTGTACTAACGACCTTTGAACTGGGTACAGATACGACGCTCTATTACTATCCGGCCAGCACAGTGAAAATGCCGACTGCGTTCGCAGCAATGGAGAAGATCAACCGGCTGCGAATAGTCGACCTCGACATTCATTCTAAACTAGAAATTGGAGCCGCCAGGGAGCCGCAAACGCCCTACCTGTACGATTCTACCAGCGCCGATGGCACAGCGACTATCGCTCAATTCGTCAAGGAGATCTTCGTGGTAAGCGACAACGATGCCTACAACCGGCTGTACGAATTCATTGGCCAGGGGCCGCTCAATGAAACGCTACAGCGCAAGGGCTATGACAACACCCGAGTGGTTCACCGCCTTGGGCCTGGTGGGTTTCCATTTGACGAAAAGGGCAACCAATACACCAATCCGTTTACTTTTTTCAATGACGGTGGCGAACAGCTCTACTATCAGGGGGAGGTATATAGTGAGAATCCCTTCCAACTCACACTGCAAACAGAGCAGAGGGGTGTTGCTCGCATCGGCAATGGCGAAAGAATTGATGAACCCTTTGACTTCAGCGTAAAGAACTACTTCGCGCTAAGGGATCTCCATGACGTCCTCCAGGCGGTGATATTCCCAGATATCACCCCGGAGCATCGTCGCTTCGAACTGTCCCCGACAGATTATGATTTTCTGTATGAATGGATGTCGAAATTGCCCAATGACAGCGGCATCCCCCAATATGCTGGAAAACCAGACAGCTATGTCAAGTTCTTCATATTCGGAGATAGGGACGATGAGCCCATTCCGGACCATATCAGGATATTCAACAAAGTGGGTTGGGCGTACGGTTTCCTAACGGACGTGTCGTATATCATTGATACCAAGGCTGGGGTGGAGTTCTTCCTGGCCGCCACCATTCATGTCAATGAGAACCAGACCTACAACGATGGCGAATATGAATATGACACGATCGGAATGCCCTTCTTTGGCTCGCTAGGTCGTGCGGTCTATGAGCGGGAAAAGGCGCGCAAGAGACGCGTTCAACCAGATTTTTCCAGGTTCTGATTTTTTTTGTAACCCTCGGTGGGGATTTTCTTGAGTTGGATGTATTACAATAAATCCTGCCACAGGTACGTTGAACCTCTCTATCTTTGATGGCGAGCGATTCGTACCTATGAGCGCAACCGGTTTTACCAAACAGGATTTAAAGCAAGCATACGAAGCACACTTTGACAGTTTGCGAAACTTCCTGTATTACAAAGCCGGGGACATGGATTTGGCAGAGGATCTCGTCCAGGAAGTCTTCATCAAGGTGTGGCAGAAAAGGAGCGAGATTCGGAAAGAGACCGTTAAGAGTCTTCTGTTCACCATGGCGAACAATCTCTTAATGAATCATTTCAACCACATGAAAGTGGTGCGATCGCACGAAGGCGATAGTCTCCGAGAGGATCGCAAGGAAATGAATACTCCGCAGTTCCAGATGGAAGAGTCGGAGTTTGGCGAAAAGCTGCAGCGGGTGTTGGCCAAAATCCCCGATGGCAGTCGCGAAGTGTTTTTGATGAACCGCTTGGACAAGATCAAGTATGACGAGATCGCCACACGCCTTGATATCAGCGTGAAAGCGGTGGAGAAACGCATGAGTAAGGCATTGAGCATCATTAGGGAAGAACTTGGACGAAAGATTTGATGAAAGAGGATTTTGATGCATATCACAAGTTTTTGAACGGGGAAGACGCCGACGGCCTCGACGCAGACATGCAGGAGTTCCTGGAGAAGGTAGACTCACTGCAAGTCCCTGATGGCAGGAGAAGTAAAGCTGACATCTGGGACGAAATCGAAGAAGCTATCGACGAGCCTGCAGATCAGAATGACCAGAAGAAGGGCCGCAGCCTACAGTTTATTCCGTGGCTGGCCATTGCGGCTACCATCACCCTTCTGCTGATTTTCAAGCCGTGGCAAGGTGGCAATGTTCAACCCGCTTTTGAAATTGCCGAAGTCGCCGCTAAGGCATCAGAAACCAAACCTATATTGCTCCCTGACAGCTCTCTTATCACAATTAATGCCCTAAGCAAGATGTCTTATACCGCCGATGAGAAGCGCGTGGTACAACTTGAGGGCGAGGCCTTTTTTGAAGTCAAGAAAGGAGATCCTTTCATCGTCGAGACGGAACTGGGTCAAGTCGAAGTACTGGGCACATCATTCAACGTGTTCTCACGCTCTGATCAGTTCCATGCCGCTTGCAAGACCGGAAGAGTACGTGTTCAGATCCCCTCTCAAGATTTTGATGAAGTACTCAAGCCGGGTGAAAAAGTGCTCCTCGATGGAGACACGATTCTGTTTACGCAGGTGCTGGAAGAATTTGTCGGTAGCTGGCAAAAAGGAGAATTCTACTTTGAAAAACGCCCCATCCGGGAAGTTCTGGAAGAAATAGGTAGACAATACGATGTATCCATCAATTACGACAGCCTGGAGCTACGAACCTTCACCGGTTATTTTATCAAAGAGGACATTGACCTGGCCTTAACCATGGTGTGCGAACCCCTGGACCTTACCTACGAATTTGATGGGACCGGGGGCGTGGTGATCAAATCCAAATAGAAAAAGCTTCTGCATGCGCAGGACTCTACTCACTTATTTTATCGCGACAGCACTCGCAGCGATGGGCCAACAGACGTATGAAATCTCTTTTGATGAAGAGAGAGCTGATCTGGCGGTCAAAACCCTCGAGGAACGATTCGATCTCAAGTTCTCGTTCGATCCATCGCTCTTAGAGAAGTACACAATCACCACGGACATCAGAGCATCCAATGAAGAGGAACTGGTTAAAAAATTTGTATCCAGTCTCCCGGTAAAGCATAGAAAGGCAGGAGATGTCATTTTGTTGATCCCCGACAAAAAGAGTCAGCGCAAGACGAGTACCAGAAATATCAGAGGCACGATTTATGACCGCAAGACGGGTCAACCCCTGGCATTGGCCAATGTACAGTCACAAGGTCTCAGGACCAAGACAGATCAATCTGGCGGTTTCTCCGTCGGCAGACAGCGTGACTCCATCCAAATCACAGTTTCCTACCTTGGCTACGAACCCAGCTCCATGTGGGTAAAAACGGACCTGGAGGATGTATCCATACACCTTACTCCGGCCCCAGATGAGTTGAAGCCATTTATCCTCGACCCAGCCTCCAGGAGCAACACGCAGAAAAGTCTTTTGAGCCATTTTTCAGTCAACCCCAATCAGATCCGAAGCCTGCCGGCTCTCGGACAGCCTGATGTATTCAAGAGCCTGCAACTCCTGCCGGGCATCATGGCCACAGACGAATCAACTACGGGGCTCATTGTACGGGGTAGTGCGCCAGAACAGAATCTCGTCATACTGGATGGGTATACGATCTACCATATGGACCACTTCTTTGGGTTATTCTCTACATTCAACCCCAATCTTATCAATCATGTAGACCTGTATAAGGGAGGTTACTCCTCCGAGTTTGGCCGTAGAACTTCCGCCGTAGTCGAAGCCACCACTAAAAGCAGCAACCTGGAAAAAGTGAGCGGCGGCGTCGGGCTCAACACGACTAGCCTGGACGGCTTCATCGAAGTGCCGATTGGCAAGAAACTCGGCATAGTATTAGGAGCCCGTGGATCCCATGATGGCTTGGTCTCAAACAAGATCTACAATCAGTTCCTGGAAGAGCAGCGTAGTGATATCGTCAAAGCTCAGGACCCTGACTTCAACGAACAGTTCGACGTCGAACCTGATTTCAATTTCTTTGACATCAATGGCAAAATAAGGTACACACCCAATGCCAAGACGACGATCGACTTCAGCCTCTTCGTCAGTGAAGACTATTATGAAGGTGAATATGCGGAAGAAGACGAGTGGGTCGCCACGCAATATATTGACAATGCTTATTGGGCCAATAGTGGTGCAAGCCTTCGCTGGCAGAGTCGGTGGAATGACAGGCACTCCTCCACATTCCTCCTGAGTGGGTCCAGCTATGAAAGTAGAAGTGAAATTCTGCTACAAAAAGAGGTGTTGCGCGATATCATTGACATCTTCGGTGATGAGCCGGATACGGTTTTTCGTGAGGGCTTCATTGCCGCATTTGGCGTCGAAAAGCAAAACTCCATTGAGGATGTCACGCTCTCCTACAAAAGCGACGTAAACATCGACCCCTTCAGCAAATTGACCGTAGGTACTGAGATATCTAGTTATAAAACCAATTTGGCGATTGTCCTTGAAGACAACCAGCCAGTGGTAGACAGCGTCGAGCAGGAGTCAGGGCTGATTTCTATGTTTGGCAACTATCAGTACGCACGAGGCAAATGGCAATTCAACGCTGGCCTCCGAGTCAACAACTACGAGCTCATGAGCAGGTCAGACCTCGAGCCACGGCTTGGCCTCAGGTACTTCATTACGAATGATTTGTCCGCAGGGGCCTCTTACAGTCGGCATTCACAATTCGTCAACCGTATTACGCTATCACCTTTCGGCAACAGCGATCAGTACTATTGGATTCTCGCCAATGGTGAAGAGCACCCCGTCATGGAAAGCTCCCAGTACATTGCGGGCTTGAAGTGGCAGAGGGGATCACTAACTTTTGATCTAGAGGGCTACTACAAGCTCACTGACGGAATCGCCGAATCCGAGTTTACACTCTTCTCCGAATTCAATGGCATACCGAGGGACGCATTGCAGGACTTTCGACCTGTGGGCGACAATGTAAGCAAGGGCATAGACTTCTTCACCAGATACAAAAGCACCCGGTTCAGCTCCTGGATCGGCTACTCATTGGCAAGTTCGATCAACAAATTCCAGGACTCCCACCTTCCCCCATCCTACTACTCAGCCTACGACCAGCGCCATGAGATCAACCAGGTAAACGTCTATAAGCTGGGAGGTTGGGAATTTGGCTCCACGTTCATCTACGGCTCCGGTAGACCCTACACACCACCTGGCGATATTTCAGGCGAAGAGCCCGTCTACTACGACCTGTCCAGACTCAACGAAGAACGGCTACCCGCCTACCATAGACTGGACCTTTCGGTAAAGTACCTGCATGATTTCGATTGGGTCAAACTCGAAGCGGGCATGACCTTATTCAACGTGTACAACCGTACCAACATCAAGTCGCGCCGTTTCACTGGACAGTTCTTCTCAAATGATGGTACTGACCAGAGAAATGACGACCTTTTGGAGCATGTCGCGACACCCATCGACATCGAACTTTTGGGAGCTACACCCAATTTCTTCCTCAATGTGAGGTTCTGATAATAATTTAATTATCAGACACTTACACATCATTTCACTTCCTGTAATTCAAAAAAATATAAAAAAAGTCTGATTTTCCAGTAGGGGAATTTCTGCACGTCCTGTACACAGATCATACCGTTAAAAAATGGACACTATGAGAACGCAGAAATTATTATTCGCTATTGTTTGGGTCTTCTTGAGTATCACCTTTTTCGCCTGCCAGGAAGACTTCATTGACGACCCCAATCTTGTGGGAGTTGAGGATCCTTCATCAGTCACAGAAGACAACTCATTGTTTGGTGTGGATAGCTATCGAGATGAAATTCGAGGCTCAGGTATTGGTGGTCCCATGGGACTCATCTATGGCAAGTTGACTGAGGTCCCCAATGGTAGATCCCAGGGAGGCGCACTTCAGATGAATTGGGATCTGGCCCATGGAAGTACAGCTTTCGCCAACGCTCGAACGGCGACTGACTCAGTCGAATTTGACGAAACAGATTCTCTCGAGATTGAGTCATGCTGGAAAGAGACCTACATCCAGACAGAGAACAGCTTTGAGTACATCCTCGATTTTGGCGATGGCTGCTGGTTTGAGGGTGAATTCCTTCAGGGTAAGCTTGTCGAGCGCGGAACATTTGAAGCTGGTGGCTCATTCCGAGTGCAGGTCGAGTACTACAGCTTCGGAGAGAAGTACAGAACCATCAGTGGAGAAGAGGTGTACGAAGGCGTGTGGCTGGAAGATGAAAGCGACTCTCTCAATTGGGAGGTGGAATATGAATTTACCTCCATCCTCGAAGAGCGCATCGTCAAAGACGATGGTGGTATCAAAGAAGTCAATACGCGGACAACGGGCTCAGAGCACGTCGCCGATGAAGGTCTGACAGTGCAAGCACGAGAGCGCGCTATCGGTACCAGTGAGGGTGAGGAATACGAAGCCGAGGTGGAGGATGAACTCTTCTTCGACTTCCATTGCGAGGAGGAAGTCATCATCTACACCAGAGGTATAGAAGTGGGAACATACTCCATAACCGAGGGAGACGAAGTGATTAGCGGTGAGTTCATCATTGACTATGGTGATGGCACTTGTGACAACATCATCACCGTTACGCGGGGTGACATCGTCGAGGAAATCGACCTGCTGGAAGAGTGGGAAAACGAGGAGTCTGATGAGTGGGATCACCACGAAGAGGAGGAATGCGAAGAGACAGACGAATCCGAGAATGACGCCGCCGGAGAAAGCCAAGGAGGCTAGACCCCTCCAAAAAAACCAGTAATTGGAAAATAGAATATTCACTTAGTGCTTAGCTGAAGTAGTTGGTTGGTCGGAAGGCCCGCAAGTCTCTTGTGGGCTTTCTTTTTTTGTATTGACTCGATCCCCAATCAAGCTGCCTCCGCAATTCAACCGATACATCCATATTTCGACTTGTTAGCCCGGTCTGTGGGCAACATTTTCCCGATTTTTCACGTTCTTTGCTACACATTCGAAGACGTGTGAGATATCTAATCGTTTTTGTTTTTTTGCTCATTCTGCAATCCGCCATCGCCGACCCTCCTGGCACTGAGCCTGAGGATAAGCGTCCTTTTTCAGATAGCGAGGAACTCTATTTCAAAATACATTTTGGGTGGTTTACCATCGGTAAAGGCTGGGTGAAGCTGCGGAATGACGCTGCGGATATCGCCCAAAACACTTACAGCGTCGAGGCAGAGGGACGTACTGTAGGCCTTCTGGGTATTTTCGCGAATCTGGAGGATCGCTTTTCGGCGAGGATCGACGGCAGCACCCTCAAGCCCATCGAAGCTACCAGGAGCATCAAGGATGGTCGCTATTGGCGCAGCCAGCAGAACAAGTTCTACTACGAGGACACCTCGGCGGTCCACATTCAGATCAAAGATTTCAAGGACGAATCCAAGAGCGTAGATCGCCTCATTGGTATAGGTGACTCCACCTTTGACATCCTCAGCTCCTACTTGTACCTCAGAAGCATAGACTGGTCAGATAAGCAAACTGGTGATTCCGTGATGATAGGTACTTTCTACGGTAAAAAGATCTATAACTTCGGCGTCGAATATGCAGGCACAGAAAGAATCAAATTCAAAGGCGAGAAATTTACCACTCACAAACTCTATGTGCTCTTTCCCAACAGCACTGTCTTCCCCGAGGACAAGCCCGTCACTGTTTGGGTGACAGCGGATGAAAACCAGCTACCGTTGAAGATCTCTGCAAAACTGGGGGTCGGGCGAGCCACTGTCGAACTCTACGAATACAGGAACTTACGAAATCCGAGGGCGTACTTTTAGCAAGCAATCGGCTCAAAGGGGACTCGAGACGGTCATTGTATACTCCTTCGATACTTTTATCTCATCCGCACAGTTGTCGCCAGGCTCATTTCGCTGTTGCCAATAGTCAAATAGTTCGCCATTGCCGTAGATATCGTAATTGATATTCCACTCATTGGTCAGACACTGGCCTCTTGGCGTATCCATCAATTGGATCTGGATGCTGTTGTCTCCTGGCTTGAGGTGACTTTTGATATCTATCACTACCGGGTCATCCGCCGATCTCAGCAGGGTCTCATTCACAAAAACTTCCTCTCCATTGATAGTGAGTGTCGCAAAGTTGTCTATCTCGTTAAAGACTACTGCATAATCCGGTATGGAAATCTTCTTTTCGTTGGGGTCCTTGAACTTTGGGAATCGGCAACTCCCTATGAGCAGGACAAAGACCATCAGTATTGCAAGTACCCTCATATGTTAAAAAGTATATACTAAATCTTTAACGTAAGAACGTATCGAGGTATTTGGGGGGTTGCAAATTGAGGACTGCCTTCCGATCTTTTTCGAGATAGGCGTAATCAAGTCCTAGTATATCAGCAGTTGCTACTTCTGGTGGCGCTGGTGCTTCTGCATCTACCGGCCGCTTCGACACCACCCCTAACCCATGATCCAGATCAAGGGTAAAAGTATTTAATTCAGGGTGTTCCTTTCTAAGGTGTAGTACCGCTTTCCACACATCACCATTCCAGACGTTGTTCCATCCAGGCACTTCTCCCTTTCTCGCCAATGCTTTTACCTCATCTATCGTCGTAGTGGTTCTCCAAGCCATGGCTTCATTGAGTGGGTTACAGTCATGCATGACAATCACGCCTCCCGGATTCAAATACTTGAGACAATTCTGCACATCTCGAAGCGACTGCTCATAGGTATGCAGCCCGTCCACCAGGGCAACATCGATACCGCCCTGCAACATTTTCTCAGCGCGCTGCTCAAAAAATTCATCACTCGTCAGCTCCACCGCTTTGAATCCTGATGCCCCAACCAGACGAAGCAATTTCAAGTCCAAAGGGAAGCGAAAACCCGGATCAACACCGATCTTCCTCTGGCACTTGATCTTACGAAGAATCTTCCCAGCCTGAACACCTATCTCGAGATAAGTCTTCGCTTGAATCTTGTCGATGATGGCATGTATGACGTGCAACCTATTCATAAGCAGTCGGTTCTCTTGTGCATGTTGTAATCCAGCTGCAAGAATAAATGGATTTTCTTTATTCTGGTTGACTTCTTAGCTTCACATCGAGAAATCGACGCCCCATATCAATTCCCCAAACCATGAGAGTGCTCTTCACAGGCAACGACGACTTCAAGTACAACAGAACACGGATTATTCTCAAAGGACTGCTTGCGCATCCGGAGGTAGAAGTGATAGAATATCCTCTCAACAAGGAGGACTACAATGAAGAAGAATTTCAAGAGCACGCCCAATCCGCAGATTTTGTCTACCTGGGGGCATTTCGACATAGCGATGTCAAGGTAATAAAGAAGAAGACCTCAAAACCGCTGGTCTTTGATCCGCTCATTTCGAAGTACTTGACCAGAACCATCGACTATGGCAAGTGGTGGACCGCTCCAGACAAGTATTACCGCGACCTTGTGGCATTCAAGAACAGTGACATCATCATGATGGATACGCAGGGCGACATTGATTGGATTGTCAAGAAATATGGACTGGATCCCACGAACATATTCGTCCTTCCCATCGGCGTTGACACCTCCATATTCCACCCAATGGAGGCTGAGAGTCATGAGGGGATCATCGTTGGCTTCCATGGAGCATTCATACCCCTCCAGGGAATGGATAAGATCATTGAGACGGCACGAGTATTGGCGGAAGAATCAGGCATCTTGTTTGACCTGGTGGGCATGGGGCCTCAATACAAAAAGACGACGAAACTAGCTTCGCGCTACGGGTTGGAAAATGTCCAATTTCGAGGTTGGATCGACTACAGCGAGATCAACCCCATCATCAACGCTTTTGATATCTGCCTTGGCATCTTTGGCAATTCGATAAAAACAGACCTGGTAATCCCCAACAAGGTTTATGAGTATGCCGCTTTGAACAAATGCATCATTTCAAAGGACACAGTCGGTATCCGTGAGATCTTCACCCCCGACGTGGATATCAAACTCACACCAGCAGACCCCGAAAAAATGGCTGAGGCCATCGTGGAACTACGAGACAATAAAGAGAAGAGGAAGGCCATGGGCGACGCCGCCTACCAATTGATCGGAGGCGGTTACAACGAAAACAAGATCGGGGAGATCTTCGTCAACAACCTCAAGAAGTGGCAAGCTCAGAACTAGCCGTTAGTCCTCCAGCCAGATCGGCGGCAACTTCTCGTGAATTTCAATGTTTTTGAACTTGTCGCTACCCTTGATTCCCACCTGCTTGGCCCATCCAGCCATCTTCTTCAGGCCAGAGGTCAAGTCGGTCTTTGCATACTCACCGAAGAATTTCTTTGTCTTGGAGTGATCGGAGTAGGCATGGAGCACTTCATTGCGAGCCTCGGTAAACCTCAGCTCACCATCTATCTCCATGGCATCCATTACTTCCTGTGCGAGGGTCTTGACTGAGTAATTCTGATCGGCTCCAACATTGAATACCTCACCGTAAGTGCTTTTGTCATCTACACAACCTGCAATGACTGGTGAGATGTCACCCACATAGGTAAATGCTCTCGTTTGCGACCCATCTCCAAAAATGGTGAGCGGCTTGTCTTGCATCAGCTGGTTCATGAAAATCCCGACCACATTGCGGTATCGATCTCCGAGATTTTGGTACTCGCCGTAAACATTGTGCGGACGAAAAACCACATAGTCCAGACCAAACATCTCATGGGATACCTTTAGCTCTTGCTCCACTGCAAGCTTTGCGATCCCGTAAGGATCTTCAGGAATTGGCGTCATCTCCTCCTTCATGGGCGGAGGTATGGCGCCGTAGACAGCAATAGATGATGTAAACACAAAGCACGAGACCTTGTGCTTGATCGACTCATTGATAAGATTGACACTACCAATGAGGTTGTTGCTATAGTTGAATCTCTTAATGAAATGACTGAGGCCTTCGGCGGCGTAAGCGGCCAGATGATAGACGTACTTGATCTCGTAGTCATTGAACAGCTTCTCAAGCATCTCATGGTCCATGATTGACCCTTTGATGAATATGGCCTCCTTGGGAACATTCTCTTCGAAGCCGCCGGACAAGTCATCCAATACAATGACTGACCGACCCATCTTCAAAAGGTCCCTAACGACATGTGCCCCAATAAATCCTGCGCCACCTGTTACCAACGAGTACTCCGCCATAATTCGAGAAATTTCTCGCGAAATTAATGATTCTTTTAGGGTAACGAGATTGAGGCAAGCAAAAACTCTGAATCTGAGGCGTCGCGGATCGCCAAAGCCTATTGTTGACATTGTATATTTGCCGCCGCAAACCCATGAAACTAGCACCTCAAGTCTTTGATACGGCACCACGGAGATTGCAGCAGTTCTGGCTGGCAGGTCTCCTGCTTCGGGTGATCGCTACCTTCTTTGTGAGCACTGCTCCAGACTATGCTTTCTTTCGATTGCCCATTGCCGAGTGCATCAGTTCAGGCCAATGGCTATACTGCGATTGCCGTTACACGCACACGCCATTCTATCCCTATTTGAGCGGCTTCATGAACCTCTTCTCGGGAGGTATTCCATGGCTTCAGGGAGTCTTGATCACGCTGCCACTGGCTATTGGCGATGCGTTGGTTCCTGTTGTGCTGTTTCTCTTACTGCAAAAACTAGATCGCAAAGATTTGGCCTTTGCCGCCTCCACCATCTATGCATTCAATCCGATGGCGATACTCGAAGTGGGTATCGCACATTGGGATGGTTTTACGACATTCTTCTTCCTACTGTCTTTCATGCTTCTCCATGAGAGAAAGACGGCGTGGTCAGGGGTAGCAGCGGGTTTTGGTGTGCTGCTGAAACAGTTTCCACTGGCGATCGTGCTCATATCATTTGCACGAGACAAGAACTTTAAGAATGCCTTTATACTAGGTATCGTCACCGTGGGAGTTGTACTAAGTGGCTTTCTTCCATTCCTGATTAAGTGTCCCACCGGCTTTTTCGAGGGGTTAGCCGCACATCCCCTTTGGGAGGGCGTAGCAAGCGCGGAAGTGGGTATTGGCACACTCAAAGACGTTTTCCAAAATCTGGGTGTCCCTTCTCCCAAAATTGTCTGGTTGGTCATTTTCATCCTGCTCATTGGCATACCCTTCTTCATGACGAATGAGCGGAACTACTTTTATTACGCAGGTCTGGTGATGGTGACGCTGGCATATTTCACCTTCGTCACGCACCGACAGCTAATCATTTGGGCGATGCCTTTCTTGATCGTGTTCACACTGGAAAAGAAAGCCTACGTGCCTTTCGTAATTGTCTTTGTCGGCTACGCCATCCGAATCATCAAGCCCGACTGGTACTTCGGGCTCATCCACCTGGGCGTCGGTATTTGGTACTATGTTGGCTTCCTCAATGAACTCCGCAGCAGAAGACATGTCGCAGCCAGTTGAAAAGATCACCATGGGTCTGGGGACTTTTCAAAGGCCCAAGATGCTTGCCAATACACTTGATTCTCTTACCCAGATTGAGCTACCCGAAAATACGGAGATCACACTTGTACTGGCCGACAATGACGAGGCAGGTTCTGCCAAGCAGGTTTTTGAAGAATTTAAACCCAAATTCCCGTTTGCTTCCCGCTACCTGATTGTCAACGAGCGTGGGATCATCTACATGCGCAATCGCGTGCTGGAAGAAGCCCTTTCTCTCGGAGCTGACTACATCACCTTCATTGATGATGATGAAAGAGTGAAGCCGGAGTGGCTCAAGGTGATGCTCGCAACGCTCAAGGAGTACGAGGCAGACGCCGTGGACGGAGCGGTAGAAAGGGTTTTGCCACCGGAAACTCCAAAATGGGTCATCAAGGGACGATTTCTCGAATGGCACAACTTCAAGACCGGCAGCCTGCGGCAGTCGGGCAGTACCAGCAATATCATCTTCAAGCGAAAGATCATCGATGAGTACGGCCTCCGCTTCCACCCTGCCCTCAACTTCGCCGGCGCCTCCGATACATTCCTATTCAAGCAAGCCACCCTCAAAGGTGCGAAAATCGTTTGGCTCAACGAGCGCCTGGTCTACGAGTACTTTCCTGCCAGTCGGGTCACACGCGAATGGATCCTGAAGCGCGCCTATCGGCGGACTAACTCAAAGTTTATCCGCAAGCGATTGGAATACGGCTATCCCCGTGCCGCAGCCACTCAATTCTTCAATGGTGTCTTCCAGTTGGTGGTCGGCGGTGTGCTCTCTATCATTTCGCTTCCTTTTGGACAAATGGCCAGGGTCCACGCCCAACGCATCTTCATGAAAGGGCTCGGCACCTTCAATGGCATCTTTGGTGGCGTCTACGAAGAGTATAGGAAGACGCACGGGCACTGACATAATCAAGGTTCCCCGCTCACGGTTTTAGGAGAAATTGGCACTCTTCTTGCCTTCTACCTATCCGCAACAACAAAAACCGTCTTCACAATGAAAAAATTATGCGTCATAACTCTCTTGGCCCTAACATCCGCCATCGCTAGTGCCCAGACTTACAAACCCTTCCGTGTAGAACTCGGTGTCACCAGGGGGAGCTCCCTTGATGACGAAGCCCAATCCGGCTGGGGAGGCTACATAGAGCCGCGATTTGCTGCCAACGACCATTGGTTGTTCGGTTTTCGATTTGAGGGTGTATCCCTCAATGGCAGCGCGATCACGATCGACTTCGACGAGATCGAGGTAAGTAATACCACCATTCGCAACAGCTCCATCTTCGCAGAATACTTCTTCACCAATGGCCGGGTTCGCCCTTTCATTGGCATGAGTGCCGGGCTCTACAAGCGTGGAGCACTTGGTGTCGAGGTAGGCACCAATGGTATCCAAATCGGAGAATTGGGAGAGTCCCAGCAGAATCTCGGCTTCGCCCCGCGTGTCGGTATCAATGCAGGGCATTTCCGTTTCCATGCCAATGCCAACTTCACGGGAGAGGAGATTGCGGACTACATCGGCTTTGGAATGGGCCTCGAACTTGGAGGAGGCAGGAAATAATCGCCCCCAAGGCTCCCGCCCAAAAGCAAAGGGCCCTTGTCAAACAAGGGCCCCTTTTTATGCTCCCAAATTCACCTTTGTGTAATCGCACCACTAGTTACCAACCAGCCGAGCGGCTGGGTGCCACTCCCTTCAATCGCAGGTAGGTAATGTTCTTACCATATTCCCTTTGCAAATGATCCGTCATCGTTAAGATGGCGTTCAATCTCGACATCTTCGCCCCAAACCATTCGATCTCCTCATTCAACTCCTCATCCGACAGACCCTCAATTCCCTTTCGGATAAAAGCAAAGGAAGCCTTGAGGTTTTTCATGACAGCGACTTTGTCATTTGTATCAATATCCGCCTGTTCTGGAGCTTCCAATTTCACCGTGGGTGCAAATAGATAATTGGCCCCGGCCGTATGACTTACCAGCCCACCGTAAGTCGCAAGTGGCTCGACTGGAGAATAGGAAAAAAACTCTGCGGGCATCTTTTCAGTGGAACCCACTACCATATCCGTCATACGATCCCAGGCAGAAAGCGCCTGATTAGCGCTGATAGGCGTACCATTTTCTTCAAAGTTGCTTAGTGCGTGGTGACCAACAGCTAGCAACATTATGAGCGTGGCGATTCTTAGTACCTTCATTTTCATCTTTTCTTTTGAGTTTAATTTCATGACCCAAAAGTATCGCCGTTGATCAGCGGAGCGAAGATGTAAGTGCCTGTCGGTTCGCTTTGTGGCAAATGGTTAATTGCCGTTGAGGTAGTCGTCAATTCGGGATTTATAGGCGCGACCCGATGTCAATTCTTTCCCGTTGGGGAACTTGACTTTGTATTCATTGTTTCCCCGGTATTGAAGACCTTCAAGCGCATTGACATTGATCAAAAAGGATCGGTGTATCCTGAGGAAGCGATCCGGGTCCAGTTGCTCCTCCATTTCGTTCATACTTATTCGGTGAAGCCATACACCCTCTGGACAGACCAATCGGAGGTAGTTGCCATCCGCTTCTATCCACATGACGTCATCAAGCAAGACCGTGATCTCCCGGCCTCTTTCCTTTAGCACAAGCTTCTCCAGAAATTCCGAGCTTTCAGCCTCTATTGTCTTCATGAAGCGATTCAGCTTTTTGGCAAAGTCCGCGGATTTCTTCTGATCAACCTGGCGTCGTACTCTATCCACTGCCGCTGTCAGCCGCTCCTCATCGAAAGGCTTCAGCAGGTAATCGATGGCCTCGGCATCAAATGCCTCCAATGCATACTTATCGTAGGCCGTGGTGAACACCACGTAAGGATCGCGCTCCAGCTTATTCAGCATTTCCAGTCCATTCATGACCGGCATTTTTACATCGAGAAAAATGAGATCAGGTTTCTTGGCATCGATCAGCGTCAATGCCTCCTTCCCATTCCTGGCCTGACCCACCACGATCACATCGCCCTCATTCTCCAATAGTTTGATGAGGCGTTGTCTTGCCAGGTACTCGTCATCTATGATGAGCGCTCTCATAAAGCCGGGATGATAATACGCACGATGAACCGGTTTCCCTGGAGCTTCTCTGTTTCTAACACAAAGGACTCATACAGCTGCTCCAGGCGCTTTCGCACATTCTGAAGGCCTATGCCTGTTCCTTTCAAACCGACAGTCTTGACGGGATTCAGATGGTTTTCCACTTCCATCTTTAAGCCCCGGCTGTTGTTCAGCTGATCATAGCACGCTCGGATCTCAATATCTGTGATGCCGTCTACATTATCCATTCCAAACTTTATGGCATTCTCCACTAATGGCTGCAAGATGAGGTAGGGGACTGCCTGTTGTCTTGACTCATCGTCTATTTGATAGCGAACGTCCAGGTCTTCAAATCGAACTTGTTCGATGTCCAGGTATTCCTCAATGAACAGGAGCTCATCCTGAAGGGCTACAAACTGCTGATCATCGCTCTCGAGCACTTTGCGTAGTAAGGAACCCAGCTTCGCAAGCATCTTTTGGGCCTTCTTAACATCGATATCGATCAGCGACGAGATCGAGTGGAGTGTATTGAAGAGAAAGTGTGGATTGAGCTGCATCCTCAGGGCATTGAGCTGAGCTCTGGCGAGGATCCGCTGCTGCTCAACATTTTTTCGCTGAGTAACTATCGCATACAGAAGAATAACAATCGCCAGCAACTCCAACGCACTGCTAAACACACCCACCGAGATATCCAGAAAGCTATTCGCTCCAAGGAACTCTCGCAAGTAGCCAGTCCGGAAATAATTGATGAAGTCGATGGAACGAGAAACCGTCAACCGATGGATGATGGCCACGGTGAAGAAGCCGATCGCGAAGCCAAATAGTTGCCTTGGCCGGCTCATCAGTGTACGCCATTTCAGGTACCGGACTCCCCAATAAATGGATGGAAGCAAACAGAACCATACCAGGTAATTCACGAGCAAAGAGGCGCTGACAGGACCCCAGCTGAACTCATAGTTATACCCAGCAATCCGGTGTTGAATGTATCTTTGGGTCACCTGAAATACCACCAACAACCCACCGATCACCAGCAGCCAGTACCATCGTATCGGCAGCTTTCGAAAGGCAAGTATTTGGCTCAACACGTATTTCATTAGACCAAATTTAGAAGAAACCCGGGCGCTACAGTGCTCGTATGTGCATTTGTAATTTGCAGCAACATTCGCTTTATGACTAACTCGCTTCTTTCCACACTTCAACTCTTCGTACTGATAGCTTGTCTCGCATCATGCAATCAATCCCCCAATCAAGGTGCGACCACTGAAACTGCCGCCGAACTAAAGCCAGCCGCAGAGCTCACTTATTTTGAACTTTGGCAGTTGATACTTGAAGCAAACGATGCGATGGGGGTTGATGTCCATGGAGATGAGCTCGGCACAGATGGGTTAAGCCACCTGACGCTGATCAGGTCCGGTGAATGTGCCTCGGCTGATTGCGGTGAGGGGGTATTGCTTGAAAACCAATCGGAAAGCGCGATCAAAGCGATCGTAAAATTCACTTTCGACATCCCTGGCAATCCAGCAAAAGAGATGCCCCGACTTTATGACATACCCGCCAATGGCAGTACGTCGCTCGGTTGCTCCAATTTCTGCTATGATGGGAAGACGTATCCTGTGACCGCAACGGTCATCTCTGCTGGATTTGCTGAGAGCACAGCTCCCGAAATTTAGGCCCTCAGGTCCGCAAACCTGAAGGCACTGTTTCTTCGTCAATTGATCTCCTCCTTCAGTTGCTTCAGCGCCTGCTCGTAAAAAGGTAGGAATTGCTTATCTGCTTCCGGCACGTTCGCAATAGCCACTTCCCAGTGCTTGATTGCCTTCTTCTTATCGCCCAGGGCAGTATATCCCCTGGCCAATCCTTCGTTCGTCGTAAACAAATCCTCGGGAAAACGCTCAGCGTTCAGTTCAAATACCTTCATCGCTGTCTCCGCATCGACACCTAGCAGATACCACCCTTCAAATAGTATGGCCTTAGGATCGTTTGCAATCAATGCCAGTGCCCTATCCCAAGACTTCGCAGACTCTGCATCGCGACCCAGTTTCGCCAGCAACACGCTCTGGACAGCAAAAGTCCTGAAGCTGAATCGTCCAGCAAAAGGGGGGCGTGTCGCGGCCTCTGCCCACTCTAGGCCCTTCTCGAGATTCACATCATTGGCCACACAGAAGCTTGCAGCTTGCATGAGATTGTCAGCATTGAAAACAATCTCACCAGTGGAGAACTTCTCACTGATCCCAGCGACGTAGCGTTCGTGTGCATCAGAAACCGTGATCTCAATCGGCACCACCAGGTTTTCCCATTTCAGGGACAATACGCTTTTGCTGAGCTCCTTGGTTGTGAAGTCATAAGTCAGCCACTCGGTGTATTCATTCGATTCGGGTTTTACATCTACTCGAAGTGCATCGTTGCCTTCATCATACGAAAAGGCTCCCCACTTATCACTGTCCTTGGAAAAAATGACCGTCCATGTTTCTTCTCCTGGCGCCATAAAAAGGCCGTACTTGCCAGCTGCAAGGTCCTTCCCTTCTACCTGTACATCTTGTGAAAATGAAACCGTGGTGTTCTCATTAGCTCCTGCGCGCCAGGGGATCTTATTCCCATTCATGTCGGCAAAGCCATAGGGAACCAGCTCTCCCCAAATTTTCCCCGACCGACTCACCCCTTGCGGGCTCGTCACATCCGGAGAGTTATAAGTGACGGTTATCTCCACGAGACCCATTTTTTGTGTAACCGAACTGAATTGGTTGTCTCCCGCAGGAGGCAACCAGGCCTGGCCTGTGGAAACAAAAGGAGACAGCGAAATAATGGCTACGAGTGGCAGAAGTAAATGAATATTTTTCATGTGAATAAAATGATTGTGTTGATTGAATTTGATTGTTGAGATGCTATGGACAGGATCTCATGGGTTGAAGCTCACAGGCTCCGGTCCGACAGGTGCTCCGTAATGAATTGCTTGAATGCAGACTCAAAAAAGTGATTAAGCGACCGGTTGTCCTCTTCGGATATGATGCTCACCAGCTCGGGTTCAAGCGCTGGGAGACTGGACCTGAAAGAAGCCTCCTGGCTCATGCCTGATTGATCTTGGGCACCGGTGATCAGAACTATTCTTTTGTTCCAACTTGACATTTTTTGAGCGTCTTTCATCCCCTTCTCATCCAATGTAAAACATGACGCCAGCACTAATGAGTTGAAGTACCTGAATGACATATGCATCCAGGAGAGGGCTGGAATAGTTCCATCCCTGTAACCGAAGTTGTAGAACTGCCCGCCCGCGATTTCATACTGATCTTTTATATCATCCAACAGGTCTTCGAGCGCATGGTGAGCAGGATGATTCATCCACCCATATCGCCCAGTCTTTGGTGCCAAAGGAACGATCAAGATGTACTCCTTAAATGCATTCTCTCCCCACATGCGACCTATGAGGTCATCACCCAAACTTGGGTCGTAGGTCATGTTGCTAAATGCCACCACGGCTGGGTAACTCTTAGTGTGATCGAAAGTTTCTGGTAGCAATACCCGATAAGGGATCTCCACACCGTTCCTTGCCTTGAAGGTCTTATAAGCTCCTGGTTCGCCCCCACCTGACGATGAGATGCTGCTTTCTGCCTGGCAACCCAAGGCTATGAGTAAAGACAAAAAAATAAGGCTCTGATTCAATGGTCTCATAAATTTTGATTTTTGACTATTCAAACCTACGAGCGTTAGGCCGTGCTATTAATGGGGAATTACTTGAAGCGTTCATTAGGTGACGAATAGTTGAGAAGCCTGGCTCACGGGGGGTTATGTTACCGTGACTCCCAAACCCCGATCACTTCGCACGGCATTCTGCCGCTGTTCCATAAGCGGCTTTTATAGACATTGGCTATTGATTATTTTCACGATCCAGTTTTAAGATGTGATGTTGATGAATAGGAGAGAGTTGTTGAAGCAGTCGGCAAAGACGGTAGCAGGGATAGGTCTAGTGCCAGGTTTGACGGTTTTATTAGATAGTTGTGGTGTCTCCAGGGAACGGCTTTCGGCGTACGAGCCCAGTTTACTTTCACCCGAACAGTTCGACGTTGTTTGGTTACTATCAGAGACGATTTTCCCTGCGACAGACACACCTGGAGCCGCGGAAGCGGGTGTAGCCCCTTTCGTAGATTTGCTTTTCACTTCTTTCTACACGGCCGATGAAAAAGCGACTCAGGTAAAGATGCTCGACACTTTCATCGAGCGAGTAAAGAATGAATCGGGAAAACATTTCCTGGATCTCGACGAGGCTGAAAGGACAACTTATCTGACGACACTGGATGAAGGGGATGACAATTTCTTCCGCGCTTTCAAAAGATTGACGCTCTGGGCTTTCTTCACCTCAGAGGCCGGAGCGAAGAGCGCCAACTACGTACCTGTCCCCGGCACGTACCAATCCACTACTATCGACGACAACGAGAAGATCCTTCTCGGCAACTAAATCCAGCATGCAAAAGCAAACGAATCAATTTGACGCGATCGTAGTTGGCTCCGGAATGTCTGGAGGCTGGGCAGCCAAAGAGCTATCGGAAAAGGGACTTAAGACGCTCATCCTCGAGAGAGGTCGTAAGGTCGAGCACATCAAAGATTACCCAGAGGCCAACAAAGCTCCCTGGGATTATGAGTATCGTGGACGCGTTACCGAGGAAACGAAGAAGGAGTACCCGATCCAGAGCAAAAAATATAGCTTCGATGAAGCTACGAAAGACTTCTTTGCCAGTGATGCAGACAACCCCTACACCACGCCAGAGGACCCCGATAAGGAGGTTTGGTACTATCGAGGTTTCCAAACTGGGGGGAAGAGCCTGTTGTGGGCACGGCAGTCTTACAGATTCAGTGACCTTGACTTCGAGGCGAATCTGAAAGATGGCCACGGCGTCGACTGGCCCATTCGATACAAGGATATAGCACCTTGGTACAGCTACGTAGAGAAGTTCGCGGGAATCAGCGGTGAGGCTTTGGGACTGCCCCAGCTGCCGGACAGCGAGTTTCTACCACCAATGGAGATGAATGCCGTCGAAGAGCATTTTCGACGGGAGATCAAAGACAAGCTCGACCGAGTGATGACTATTGGTCGCACGACGAACCTGAGCGTCCGTCACAATGGCCGGGGGCCCTGCATGTATCGAAACCAATGCGATCGTGGATGCCCTTATGGCGCCTATTTCACGAGTGTCAGCACCACCATTCCTGCGGCTTTGGCTACGGGTAATGCGACCATTAAAAATCACGCTATCGTGCATTCGGTGATCTATGACAAGGAAACTGGCAGGGCTTCCGGTGTGCGAGTCATGGATGCGGAAACGATGGAAACAACCGAATACTATGCGAAGGTGATCTTTCTCTGCGCTGGTGCGCTGTCGACCACGCGTATCATGCTGATGAGCACATCCGACGAATTTCCCGACGGTATCGCCAATACCAGTGGCGCACTGGGTCACTACCTGATGGATCATCATAGCTACGGGTTCTCAGCAGAAGTAGATGGGTTTGCTGACAAGTATTACAATGGCCATCGCCCCACGGGCATCTACATCCCCAGGTTTCAAAACCTCAATGGACAAGAGAATGACTTTGTCCGCGGCTATGGCTACCAGGGCGGAGCTTCACGACTTGGATGGTCCCGTGGAAATGGTATGAAGGGGTTTGGTGCGGACTTCAAAGATGAGCTCCTGAAACCCGGACCATGGCGAATGGGTATCGGTGCCTTTGGTGAGATACTCCCCTACTACGACAACCATGCAAAACTCGATGATACTGTTGTGGACAAATGGGGAATGCCTGTCCTGCACATCAGCGGGGGCGTGAAGGAGAACGAACGGAAGATGCAGAAGCACATGGCTGAGAGTGCCACGGAGATGTTCGAGGCGGCAGGCTTCAAGAATATCCGTATTGGCAATCCCAACAGCTACAGACTGGGACATAAGAGCCATGAGATGGGTACGGCACGCATGGGCCGCGATCCAAAGACCTCAGTACTGAACAAGTGGAACCAGGCGCATGACGTCCCCAACCTCTTCGTCACAGATGGCGCAGCGATGGCCTCGGCCGCTTGCCAGAACCCTTCATTGACCTACATGGCCATGTCCGCTAGGGCGGCGGACTATGCGGTCAGTCAGTTGAAGAGGGGGGCATTATGAATTCCGAGTTTGGGGTTCAAAGTTCCAGGTTACGTGCGAGCGTGTAACGAGATGTTTTCTCCGACGACACTATAAGAACTGACGTTTGAAATAGTCGTTTTTCCGACAGCTAGATAGGCTTGTAAGCATCCTTGGTGGCCGATCCGCTTTGCAAGCGGTTCAACATTGAACATTAAACATGGAACACGGAACACCTAGTACCTCTCATACTCCTCATCAAAGGCACTAAACGGCCCATGGTACAAGTCCAATAACGCCCTTTTGCGAATGATCTGTGTGGCCATCTCCAGGTCATTGCCAAACATTCGATCCTCCTCCGCGTGGTCTATGTGCTGTCGAATGTGGTGATGTACCGCCATGATGGTGGGTGTGGACTTCAACGGCAGCTGAAAGTCAAAGGCCTGCGCGGCGCACACCATCTCCACAGCGAGTATCCGCTCGACATTCTCGCAGATCTGCAATGCCTTCCTGGCGGAGAAAGGGCCCATGCTCACATGATCCTCCTGGCCCAGCGCCGTGGGCACACTGTCGGCACTGGAAGGAAAGCACAATGCCTTATTCTCGCTGGTCAATGCTGCAGACGTGTATTGCACGATCATGAAACCCGAGTTGACGCCCGCATTTTTGATGAGCATCTTCGGCGTACTAGAGGCTGTGCCGGTCAAGGAAAAGTAGCTCCGTCGATCTGATATATTACCCACCTCTGCTAATGCCAATGCCGCGTAGTCCAGGGGCAATGCCAGAGGTTGACCGTGAAAATTCCCACCACTGATCGTCATATCTGCAGGCATAACGACCGGATTGTCGGTGACGGCGTTCAATTCAATTTCTACGAGCTTCTTCAGGTGCAACCACGCCTCCCGCGACGCTCCGTGCACTTGTGGCATGCACCGGACGGAATACGGATCCTGCACCCTATCACATTCCGCGTGGGACTCTACAATCTGTGAGTCCTTGACCAGACCATAAATGCGTGCGGCAACATGTTGGTTAGCTGGAAAAGGCCTCGTGCTGTGCAGTTCGGGCAGAAAGGGTCTTGATGAAGAAAGCATGCCCTCTAGCATCAGGGCACCAATGATGTCCGCATGTGACAGACAATTGTGCATTTGGTCCAATAGCCAGACAGCGTGGGCCAGGATGAATTGCGTCCCATTGATGAGTGCGAGCCCAGCTTTTGGGTGCAGCTCCAATGGCTGAACACCCAGCTTTGAAAGGACTTCAGCTGTGGGCTTCTGCTGGCCCTCATGGTATACACTCCCCTCACCAATGAGTGGCAGGAAAAGATGGGCAAGTGGCGCCAAATCGCCAGACGCTCCCAAAGAGCCCTGCGAAGGAACAACCGGCACAATGTCCTCTGCCACATGCCAAAGGATCCGCTCAATGATCTCCAGGGATATTCCGGAGTATCCCTGAGTGAGGGCTTGCACCTTGAGAATCATCATCAGTTTGGCAATGTCCGGCTCAATCGGAGGTCCCACACCGACAGCATGACTCCGCAGCAAATTGCGTTGGAGAGTGACGAGTTCTTCCTTATCAATGATGGTGGTACACAAGGGGCCAAAGCCGGTATTGATGCCATAGACAGCCTCATCGCGGGCAACAATATCGAGCACGCGATTGTGAGAGTGATCGATGGCTCTTCTCGCCTCTTGGGTAATCTCTGCCTTTAAGTTGCCTCGTAGGATGTCGAGTGCTTTACCGGCAGTCAGGTGGTCAATGCCGTATTGAAAAATCATTCGCGGGGTGAAAAAAGATCAAATGTAGCATATAAGTCTGTGCTTTAGTCCAGTAACACTTGACAGGTCGACACTTGCCGTTGTGCGTAGAGATTCTTATTTTCAAAGTCAAACCTCAATCAAAAAACTTCGCCATGAATAGATACCTGCCTCTCTCCCAAAAGCTCCTCCTCCTGCTAGGAGGCACCTGGAAATTTGCGCTGGGCCTTACGATCGTAGGATTAGTGATCGCCTACTTCACATTGACAAGTATTGACCTGCAAGAGATCGTCTATCTGAGAGGCAGCAGCGTTGCTATAGGATCAGGTGAGATAATGGATATGTACGCCACCAGCACGTCCATCAATGAAGAGCCAGTAATGGGCTATGAATACGTCTTCCACTCCCCTATCGGGGACCTGTTCTGGACGTCTTACAGTCACACCAGCTACGCCGATGTTGGCGATGTAGTGGAGATCGAGTACCACGTAGATCGCCCTTACGTCCACCGTATAAAAGGGATGAGAAACTCCGTATCGGGTTGGCTCAACTTCCTGCTGCTGATCCCACTGTTCATAGGGCTGTTTTGGATTTTTGTCAACATAAGAATCGGGTTGAAGCGCATAAGTATCATCTCTTATGGACAACTCGCCGACGCCAAACTGTTGTCAAAGGACGAGACAGGTGTGCAGATCAACGAAGAACCCCAGTACAAGTACACTTTCGAATACGAGGCCCAGGATGGAAAAAACTATCACGCCACTCATAGAACTACGGACGACCTGGGGACAGGCAACCGACAAGTGATTTATAATGCCCTCCGTCCTGAGAAAGCTGTGATCGTGAATTTTCTTCCAGCATCCATGCGGCAGTTGGTGGAGCAGTGGAGATAGAAGAAGGCCGGAAGCTGAAGAGCCAGATGAGGCAAGCACCAGGGCGGGTAGCGGGGCCGAAAGCTGGCTCCAGCGCGAGGAGGACGAGTGCGGTGGCTTAGAGAGATGGGTTGTGGGATACCTAGCTGTTCTTAGATCTTAGTTCGCAGATCTTAGTTGTACCGGGAACAAAAATCAAGAAACCAAGAACAACCGCTGAAGTGCCGTCGAAGACACTCAAATTGTTCTTGGATCGTGGTTCCTAGGTCTTAGTCGTACCAGGAACAAAGATCAAGGAACCAAAAACGTTCGCTGAAGCGCCGTCGAAGATGCCACGCTCCGCGATGCTTCGCTCTGCATGACGGCGCAAAGAATCAGATATTAAAACACTCCACACACCTTTTCTTCTTACCGAAAAGGAAGGACTTGATCAGGTGGATGTTGCGGGTCAGTGGCAGCTTCTTGTTGGGGTATGGCGCGTAGTTGGTATTTGATAGCTGAATGAAGTCGTCCATGGTCGAGCCGAGCGCGATGAAGGTGACGGTCGGGTTGAGCTCGTACCAGTTGCGGATGAGCACTTTGGCCAGCATACCGCACATAAGGATGACGAACGAGCCCTCGGGGAATTTGCGCCCCTCGAGGTTGTCGTACTCCTTGTGGGAGTTGACGAAGGGGATCTTGATCTTGTTTTCTTCCTTCACGGTGACGCCGAGGTTCTCGAGGATGTCCAGCTTTTGGTAGTCGTTCATGACGAAGAACATCTCCCTATTGGTCATTTGTGAGATGATCTTGGGCAGGTAGTGGAGGTTGTGATGGAAGACCATCGCCCCAACCTTGCCCTCGTAATCGCCCATGAGCTCGTCGGCGACTTTACGCCGTGGGGCCCCGCAAGTGGAGCAGCTGACACCGATGAAGTAGTTCTTCTGCTGGTACTTGATGCTGTCGAGCAATCGTTCGGCCAGTGGCACATCGTACTGATCCTGGATACGGCCATTCCACGTTTTCTTGTGATCGCCTGCAAGGTATTTTTTGATGAAGTTGAGCTCGCCGTCATTGAAGTGAGCGAAGGTGAAGGCCTCGCCCTTCTCGAGGAAGCCGAGAAACTTCTGCATGGTCGCCTCGTAATCCGGGTTTTTATGCTTCTCGAAACGGAAAGTCTGGTGGGGATCAATGGAGAACCGATTGACGACAAAGGCAATCTTGAATTTGCCCACCGCCCGGAACCATGCCCACAGGCTCTTGAACCAGCTTCCGATGCCTGCCCCTTTGAAGGTCAGGTTGGCCATCTTCTCCTGCGGAACAGTCACAATCAGCGGATTGGTGTTCGTTCTTGTATTGCGGAAGCCATCACCTTTTCGTGCCAGACCTCTAATCCTGGTTTGACGAAATGAAGAGCTCTTTTTTGACAGGGTCTCTTCGTGCTGGTACAGGAAGTGATTGACGACCCAGTTGATGCGAGGCCACTTGACCGCCCCGATGGATCCGCCGGCTCCCGATAGAAGCTGCTGCTCCCCGTCCACGTCTATTTTGTAGGAGGGCTTGGCGATCTCCAGGAATTGATCCAGGTAAAATCTCGTGAAGTACCAGTCTTCGGGATTAAGGTCATTGGTAGCGAGATGGTATTGAGCGGTGATGTCCTTTAAAAGCTGACGCAAAGCGCCGACTTTGCCGATGAATGCGCCTGAGTTCAGATAGTTGTAGTACTTGTGAAAGCGCGGATAAAACTTCCAGTGATAGTACTGTAGGGGACCCTCGGGATAAGTGAAGTTGCCGTCAGCCGCAAACAGCACATCGGCCTTCTGATCATTGAAGCGCTTGACAACCTCATCGCTCGAGCCTGCCAGGAACGTACTCGATCCATTGACGACAAGTAGCACCTCATCGTCGCCCATGTCAGTGTCTGACAAAAATGACTCCAGCTGGGCAATGCGGTTTTTCTCCGACTCCTTTCCGGCTTCGAGCACGATTGCGTGCACAGGCGTCCCCTGACCCTCGCCGTAGCGGATAATCTCCGGACGGATCGGATGATCGGAAGAAGTAAATGCTGCTATCTGTAGTTTCATTGTATCGTTCGTTCTGCCTTGCGGCGTCCAGGTCATTTCAAAAAAGAGAATTGCTCTGCAAACTCAAACATCCCCCGATGCTTGGGTCCGGGAAAGTGGAATATATAAGGATGGCTACCCGTCATGTTGTTTACCAGCTTATCGTCAGTCACCGAGAATCGCTCCGGCTGTGCAAACTTGCCATAGTTGGTGAAGATCTCATGGTCATAGTCCAGCTGGATGTCTTCAGGGTGGTGCACGATGTGCCTATGGAGGTTTACCTGATCACTACGCATATTCTTCCTGATCCCTGACCGCTCGAAGAGCTCCAGGATCTTGCCGGCGTAGCCCATATAGCCTCCCGAGTTGAGGTAGCGGTATTCCTTGAACTTCGACTGGCTCCTGGGGTAGCGCCACAAGTAGTACCTGTTCCAAAACAGATGGGGTATCCCCTGAATTCGGAAGTAATAATTGTCCTCAGACGAAAACAAGATCGGATGATCAAACGCCCTGAACTCGTCCTCCAATGTCGACAGATCGCGGACAAAGAAGCTATCATAGGCATCGGTGAAAAACACGATCTCATCCGGGTCCTGGCTTTTGAGGAACTCCGTCAGCAAGGTGATCTTCGTACCGTTGCCAAAGTAAGGCTGTCCAAAGCCCAGTATTTCCAACTCGATGCCAAAATGGTCGCAGGACTTCTTCAGCAAGGGCAGGCCCTTGATCTCTTCTGTGGCTACGGTTATGAACTTCATCCGGCTTCCTCCTTCGTCAGTACCGTTTCAAAAACTTGCTCATATTCCGCAGCCATCGACTGCCACGAGGACACATGCTCCATCGTGTACTGACGGTACTCTTTCGCCAACTGCTTGCGCGTGATGTCATCCGACAATAGTGCTCTTAGTCGCTCCACCCAGACCTCAACATCACCTGGGGGCAATAAAATTCCATTCTTATCTTCCGTGATCGCTGAGGGTATGCCATCCACCTTCGACGCCACGCACAGCGTCCCGGCACTGACAGCCTCCAGGGCCACCAATCCAAAGCCCTCGTAGTCTCCCTCCACACGGACATTGGGCATCGCAAAAAGATCTGCCTCCGCCAATGTGCTAGCCACCTCCTCGTTGGACATGTCCGTGACATGGAACACCCGCTCCTCATAGTGCTGGCGCTTGATCGCCTGGTGCACCTCGATCTCGTCGAGTGGTACCCCATCCATCAGCACGAGTGTTCGAAAGAGGCTCTTTGGCAATCTCCGCTCCATGCGCTGTACCTTTTCATAGGAGCCGAGGGTCGGCCCTATGATGATGTACACCACATTCTTCGGTAACTGAGGTAAGACTTCTTTGATCATCCAGGAGAACCCCTTGCGCTGTACACTGCGGCCGATGGACACCATCAGCTTTTTCCCCGCAAGATCGATGCCCAGACGCTTCTCCAACCGATGACGAAACCCAAAGTCAATGTCCGGTGGCTTGAAGTTGGGGTCAAATCCATTTCTCACGGTGAACAGTCGATCCGCATCCAATGCCCTTTTCTGCAGTTCCTGCGTCGTGCCGTCACTCACCGCAATGACCGCCTTGCACTTATTGAAATACTTCCTGAGCCAGCGCTGGTAGATCTTCAGCGGAAAGACGACATCCAAACCGTGTGCTGTCACAACGATCGGCACCTTCGTCATCCAGAAAAGTGGTGTCAGGAAAAACGCCATCAACCCGTCATTGGCGTAGATCAACTGCACGTCTCGAGAAGACAACATGGCCCTTGCCTCAAACGACGCCCGCAGCAAAAACAGGAACTTCGAAGTACCGTCTTTGTGGATCAATGTATGGACGGTATGGTTCCGTTTGAGACCCTCGACGAGCTCGTAGCACTGCTTCTGCATCCCCCCAATCGAGGGCGGATATTTATGGGAAATGACGAGTATTTCCATTCAGCGCGCAAAGCTAACAAGAATGTAGTTCGGAGCAGCATCACTCTGTGGCTTCGAGGTCAGGTCATACCGGCTCTGCATTGTATTTCGGCCCCGCTGGCAGCCGCACCGGCCCCTCCTCATGCCATTGCGATCCGGGCTAATGGGCGATGGGATACCTCCGCCTCTACTTGCGCCGATTCTGAGTTATGAATTTTGAGTTTAGAATTCGTTCAAAATTCCAAACTCAGAACTCAGAATCCCTCAACACTAAACTCTAAAACCCTTGCGCTCTTTGTAGTCCCGCATCTTGTTGGCCTCACCATCGTTGAATTTCTCCTTCTCAGGATCCCATTCCAGCTCACGGTTGAGGTCGTAGGTGATATTGCCCAGATGGCAGATCGTGGCCGTACGGTGACCTATTTCGGCATCGCAAATGGGCTTCGATCGGTTCTTCATGGCTTCAAGGAAATCAGTGTAGTGATTTTCACTGCGGTAAACGACCTGATCCTCCTGCTTGAGTTCGACCTTGGCAATAGACTCTGGGTTTGAGTCCAGGAACTGGCGACTCACGTCGAGGGACCCCTCTGTTCCGATAAACCTAACAGCCCAACCGCGGTCAAACACTTCATGGGTCATCTTGATGCCATTGGCATACTCAAAAGTCATGAACTCGCCGACCGTTCCGGGAGGAGAGATCTTCACCGGACCCGTGTGGTCCATACCCAACCCCCACTGTGCAATGTCAAACATGTGCGCTCCCCAGTCCGCCAGGATGCCGCCGCCGTACTCTTCATACTTGCGCCACATGGCCCAGCTGTTGTCACCAATTGGAGGACAGATCTCGGGATGGTAGCCCCTCATCTTGCCGGGACCTACCCACTTTTCCCAATCGATATAGTCCGGTGTCGGCTCGGTAGGCAGTTCACAAGGCACAGCCGGATCTCCCACCGCCACTTTCACTTCTTTGATTTCTCCGAGGTACCCACTCCGCACCAGGTTCGCCGCCTTGCGGAAGCCATCCCACGAACGTTGCATGGAGCCTGTCTGCAGCACGCGACCGTGCTTCTCCACCGCCTTGACCATGTCTCGTCCTTGCTTGATGGTATGAGACAGTGGCTTCTCACAGAAGATGTCTTTGCCGGCTTCCGCAGCGTGGATAGTATTCGCCGCATGCCAGTGGTCAGGGGTGGCAATGATCACCGCGTCGATATCCGTCCGCGCCAGCATCTCCTGGTAATCCTCATAGACCTCACAGCCCTTGTACTCGGACTGGCCACTCTCCTCGGTGTAGTATTTTATGACCTGCTGCTGGATCATCTCCCGATGCTTGCTATTGATATCGGCAGCAGCGACGTATTGCACCTCATCCAGCTTCATGAAGCGATTGGTAAGGCCTCTCCCCTGCTTTCCGGCTCCTATCAGCCCCATATTGATCTTGTCACTCGGGGCTACGTAACCAGGCCCACCCAGTACCCGGCGAGGCACTATGTAGATGGCGCCGAGAGCGACAGCGGAGTTTTTGAGAAAGCGTCTTCGTGAGGTGTGTTTTTCGTCGTTGGTAGTTTTCATGGTTTGCGGATGGGTATGATATCTTAACCCGGATTACGCGATAGAATATTAGCAATTAAAAAAAGTCTATCGCGTAATGACGAAGAATTTCCAAAGGAAACTCTTGTCAAGGTGACCCAGACAAAGCAAAGCTTTCGTCTGCCCTTCGGGTAAATTATGCAACTGCATAATTTAGGTCAAATTAAACATCATCCGCTACAATCCCACAATGACGGAAGTCAGCAATCGCAAAAGAACGTTACCGGTAGGGTATGTGGTGGGGGGGGGGAAGTGTTGCCGTCGCAGTTCTGGATTGCAATGAAATAGGTAGTCTTCGTGCTGGTCGAAGAGGGATCAAAAAAGAACTCCACCCATCCACAAGCCAAAGCTTTGGGGGGCGGAGCTCAATCTTTATTCTAGAGCGGGTGTTTTTAGTTCGGTCGCTAAGGGAGAGAATCTACTCGCAGATTTGGGGACTGGCGTTACTTCACCACCCATAGACTGTACAGCCATAGTTCACAAGAATCTTGTCTGACGAACAACTAGGCCTTACAGAAGTGCACCTTCTCATACCAAGATTGGACGTGTACCATTTATGCACCAGCGTGTTGCCATAGTAATAGGAACAGGCCGTAAACCAATACTCCCACCAGAAATGCTCTTCCTCCGACTTCAGTTTGGCGATTTCGGCAGTGGCATCGAAGGAAAGGGCCCTCGTTGTCAGGGACGTGTAGGCGTCACCGGCATCGAGTAGCAGAGATTCCTCTGATTTAGCACAATCCGAATTCTCTTCAATCTCGTACCCAGACATTGCTGAGGCCCATGGGTTGAGATTACTGGGTGCTGCGTCCGCTTTCACCAATAAGACACCTTCGACCACGGACCGGTCTTGCGCCTCAAGCGTCAAGCTCGATAGGCATAAAATAATGAGACCTATACCCGTCAGTCTGGCGATGTAGGCCGGCGCTGGTTGGTGCCCTTCGCAGAGACCCGCACTTTGATGCGAATCTGAGCTCATTGTATTTCGAATAACTAAGACTTTCATAGTGATTTAGCTTTGATGTGAATGATGTCTCAAAGCTGCCGAGAAGCCATTCCGAACGCTTGCAGTGATTGGACATATCCTTGTACTGACAGGACATCACCGGTTTTCACCCCACGGACTAGACAGGAAAGCTCCGATGACTAGCTGCGCTGCACCCGGACGTCTTCGGCGTACTGTTTGGGCGATACGCCAAACTCCTCCTTAAAGCTTCTTGTGAAATACGATGGGTTGCTGAAGCCCACCGTGTAAGCTATTTGCGAAACGTTGTCAGCATTTTGGGCGAGCAGTTGAGCGGCTCTTTTCAGTCGAATGCTTCGCACAAAAAGACTGGAAGCCAGACCTGTCATGGCACTGAGCTTTCGGTTCATTTGTCGCAGACTCATCCCCACTTCCTCCGCCAGCCACTCCATGGACAACTCCGACTCATCCATGTGGTCCTCTATGACTGCAATGACCCTTTCGAGAAACTGCTGATCGACAGAGTTAACAGCAACTTCCTTAGGACCTATGTCAGGGGTACTCCGAAACTTCTCCTGAAGTCGCTCGCGCTGAGCAATCCTGTTCCTGATCAGCAGCAGCAGCTCCTCCTCATCGAAGGGTTTGGAGAGGTAATCGTCCGCACCCGTTTCCAGTCCCACCAATCGGCTTTCCCGATCGGCTTTTGCGGTGAGAAGCATCACGGGTATGTGGCTCGTTCTTTCATCGGTCTTTAGTTTCTCACAAAGCATGATGCCATCCATTTGCGGCATCATCACATCGCTGATAATAAGATCCGGCTGGCTATCCAGGGCCATGGAGAGCCCCTCTTTCCCGTGATGCGCTTCCTGTGTGTTGTAATCCTCTGTTAGTGACATCCGTATGAACACCCGCATGTCTGCATTGTCCTCTACGATCAAAACCGTTTTTTTATCCTCTTGCGTCGCTGGTAAGACTGTAACTCCGCCTGTCGCCATTTCCATTGGACTGATCGAAACATTGGTCGCCTCCCCGGACCCGTGAGACCTTTCATCTTGCTCGAGAAAGCGGTCGTCGGAAGGTAGCATGACAATAAACTTTGTGCCTTCACCGGCGGCGCTTTCAATGCGAATCTCTCCATGATGCAGGTCCACAAGTTCCTTGACCAGTGCCATGCCTATGCCTGTACCCTCCTGCTCTCGTGTGATGGTAGCGTCCACCTGATGGAAGCGATCAAAGACCTTGTGCTGCTCCTCCAGAGGAATTCCCGGTCCATTGTCTGCGACCTCAATCTCTACCCACCCCCCATCTTGGTTACCGACATTGATAAGGACCTCCCCTTTGTCAGGCGTGAACTTGAAGGCGTTGGATAGGAGGTTGTGCAGCACCTTCTCCATTTTGTCTGCATCGATCCACACCTCTAGTTCCGCCTCTCTGTGATTCACCTGAAAGTGGATGCCTCGTCCTTCCGCGTAGGACTCATAGTTGCCCGCGATGCGCTTGCAAAACCTAACCAGATCGGCCCTTCCAGCTTTCAAGCTCAACTTGCCAGCATCCAGCTTGGATAGGTCCAGTAACTGATTGATAAGATTGAGCAGTCGCGAGGCGTTGCGAAACATGATGTCCAGGATGGCGGTACGATCTCCCTTGAAGTTGCCTTCCCGCATCTTTTTGAGTGGCCCCAGGATCAGCGTCAATGGCGTCCGAAACTCATGCGACATATTGGTGAAGAATTGCGTCTTCAACTCATCGATTTCACGAACTTTTTCGAGCTCCACACGGTCGAGTTCCGCTCTGTTTTTCAGCCTCTCCCGATCCAGGATTTGCTTTCGAGCAAAGAGCAGTGCAGCAATCAACGTCACCACGTAGATACCGTAGGCCCATCGTGTTTCCCACCAGGGGGGCAATACCTTAATATTCAGAAGGCTCGACTCACTCCATTGGCCCCAGGAGAACCCTGTTTGCACTTCAAATTCATAGCTTCCGTGATCCAGGTTGGTGAACGTCGAATAATTGTCAATCCCACCGTATCGCCAATCCTCCTCAAAACCGTGCAGCCTGAATCGATAGCGTTTTGCAGGTAGTTGAAAGTCCAGGGAAGCAAATGACAAAGTGAAAACGTTCTGATCAGGTCCTAATGTGATCCTATTGGCTTCATGCAGAGCACCCGTCAGGACCGATTCACTTCCAGGTCTTGCATGGACATTGGCCAATTGCAGTTCGCTAAACTTCGGTGCCCGAAGAGAACTGGGACCTCGCAATTTCTTCGGATCTATGATTGTCACTCCCGCACCTCCAAAGTAAATGCGGCCCTCCTCGTCCATATCATACGGCCGAAAATAGAACGGCTCTTTGTTCTCAAAATCGGCAACAATCATGAACTCATCCCTATCAGGATAGTAGACGATGATACCCTCATCACTTCCAATCCATAGATTGCCGTCCCGATCTTCCATGATACCAGCGCACTCTATGGGTAAATCGTGCGTATCTCTCAAATACCTGGTGGTACCATTCTCAGGATCAAAAGCAGCAATGCCATCGTGGGGCGTCAGTATCCAAACCATCCCGTTCTTGGCCACGAGAATATTGAAGGCTGAAATATCCAGCTTCTTATGTGCGACGTTGGAACCCGTGTCAATCACGTAAACACCATTGTCTTCTGCAGCCATCCAAATGCGGTCCTGAGAATCAAGAACTGCATTCCATCCCCAAACACCATCTGGCTGCTCGATGCGCTGGAACATCGGGCTTAGGCCTCCGTTGCCATTGACCCAATACTCTCCATCGCTACGTTGTAGCACCTGGCGCACAAACAAGTGCTCACCAGGCACAGCAAGCTGCTCAACACCATTTGTGGAAGGGTCGACCTTGGATATTCCAGTCGGATAATGACTCGTAAGAATGTCCCCGTCATCATCGCACATCACCCAGACAACCTTGTTATTCACAAGGCTCGGTGCTTGAAGGTGGCGCCATTCATTGGTTCTTCGATTCAGAAAATTGAGACCTGCGCCATCGGTCCCCACCCACAAGTTCGACTGATGATCCACCGCCAAGCCCTTCACCGCGTTACTGGACAGACTGTTGGCTTCACCCTGCTGGTGTAGTAGCCTCTCAATGGCAGGGTCTGTTTTTCTGGCAATGATAGGCTTCAGCGCCCCCACCCAAATGTTGCCATGACGATCTTCAAGAAAGGGTGTCGTTACCCCCAGTACGGGATGTATGGATTGGCCGCTGGCACTCACCGGGTGAATGATGTCTCCAGTTGCCAACTGTAGCTTAACGATATCCTGATCCCCCAGCGCCAACCAGAGATAGTCTCCATTACTTTCGAAAAATCGAGTTACTTCCGAGCAATCAATCTTATTCTGGAGGTCCATTGGATAAGGCGCGTATTCGAAGCTACCTGGATCGAAAGACCAGAGACCTGAAGATTCAGTGGCCAGCCAAAACCGACCATCATTGCCAGCAATAGCTTTCAGAATGGCACCATCAAGACCAGTGGGTTTAGGAAAGTGCTGGAATCTGCCCCCATGAGGATGGTATTGGTGAACACCTTCTGCCGTTGATACCCAAACGTCTCCATTCGGGGCGTTGAGCATGACTGACCTATCCGTTGAAATCAAGCCCACTCTGTCAGAACCCGAGGAATATTTTTGGAGCAGCCATTCACCTTCTACATCTGAAATGGAATACAACTCATTGTTGATTGCTGCCCAGAAGCGGAGGGAGTCTTCTTCTGCATAGGTCCAGGTCCATCCGCCAACATCGGTCACAAGATTGGAGAACGATTCCCGGTTGGGGTGAAAGATGCTAATGCCCGAGGTGGACCCAGCCCATATCCTACCCTGGCTATCTTCCCAAAGACTTGTCGGATCTGCCGTGCCGATGGTCGTTGATTCACGGCGATCTCGAGTGAAATTCAACAGTTCATGCCCATCGTAGCGGGTAAGCCCACTCCCGAATGAACCCAACCAAATGAAACCGGCTTCGTCCTGGAGAATGGATGAAAGGCCCAGTCCAATTGCCCGTTTGTCGAGTGATAGCTCTTCCACCTGGTAGATCTCCTGCGCAAGACCCCAACCTGTGGACATGAAAATGGAGGCAACCAAAGTCCACAATTTGGGGACCATCGATCCTTTCGATCCCAGCATCCTGTTGCGAAAGATGTGAAGCATGGCTCAGCACCCCGAAATTGTTGTAAACTCAATATACGAAACCCTGAGATCAGTCCGGGGTATAGAAACAGTAGAGTCGCCGAGCGTAAATAAAAAAAACCACCCACGCACTAAGGCGCGGATGGCTTATCTAGGTTAGGACGATTACGAAAAATTCTTCCTAGAGCATCTCTATCTCTACCTGATACTCGGTCTGGCCCAATTCCTCTGTGGGCTTGATCTCTACATAATACCTATCCCTCGTCCTGTTTCTCGACTTGTTCAATTGCGCTGACAACTCCTCTGTTACGTAGGCTTCCTTCAGTTCCAACGGCGCCTCATAGTTGTAAGAGGGTTTCACATCGAACATCAAAGAGGCCGTGGAATTGCCGTTGACACTCTTTTGTGCCAATGTCGATCCTGCGGAGTTGGTCACCTTCACTTCAGCAGCAAATGGGACCTTCACTTTCACCCCTTTGTTCAAAGGAAGATCCGTCCAAACCGGGCAATCGAGGCATGGCTTGATTTCGTACTTGAAGGGCCTGTCGCAGTTGAAGAATCCTGCAGGTAGCGACATCACGGCAGTACCCTGCTGATCTACGAGTGATGTCCACTGAGCCTTCTGCTCTTTGGGATCGCATGCCAGTCCTCTTCCATTGCCATCTGTGTCGATTTGTGCCACGTTCCATACGGCCGGGCAGTTGTCCTCCAAGTCGGGAATATTGTCATTGTCATCATCCTCGTCGCAGACATCGCCGATCCCATCCATGTCAGCATCCGCCTGATCTCGATTCGCCAACTTCGGGCAGTTGTCGCAAACGTCGCCGAGACCATCACCATCAGAGTCGGTGTTGCTGGAGTCAGCCACCCTCAAACACGTGTCAAAAGCATCCACGAGCCCATCGTCATCATCGTCCTCATCGCAGACGTCTCCATCTCCGTCATAGTCTGTATCCATTTGCCCGAAATTGGGCAGGAAGCAATTGTCGACCGCATCGCGTACACCATCCTTATCAAGGTCATCACAGGCATCCCCAATTCCATTGCCATCTTCGTCCGCCTGATCCGGATTGTGGTTGTAAGGACAATTGTCCTTCTTGTCTGGAATACCATCGCCATCATCATCGTCATCGCAGACATCTCCGATGCCGTCCTTATCAAAGTCCCGGTTGTCGAGGCTCGCGGTAGAAGGGCACAGATCATTTTCATTTGAGATTCCGTCGTTATCATCATCGGCGACCACTTCGGCGACCGTTCTGAGGTTCACATCCTCCCAATATTTTTCGGCTAATCGCAGAAGCCCGTTCTCATCTACGGCGCCTTCTTCCTTTAGCAATATGGTGCCATTGTGAGCGTCTACGAGGTACAGAAAGTGTACATGTGATCTCTCGATATTCACCTGGTAGGCTAACCGAAGTCCTTCTTGCTCCAATTCCACTGTCTCATCCATCAAAGCGTGGTGGAAGTAACTCGGAGCCACCTTGATGACCTCAAAATCCTTCACCGAAGTTCCCTGATCTTCCTCTATAATCTCGATAGCCTGCCGCTGATCCAACTCCGGACCGGGCAAGGGCTCCAGGTACGGTATGTAGGTCGAGTTTACATACTCCAATGCCTCCTCTGAGAAATAGAAGCCAACCCCGGCGGCGAAGAGCGGAATGTTTTTGATCTGTTGACCGAAGATCACCGCATGCAACTCACCATCATCCGTATCCTTCAGATAGAGATCCTTGAGAGGATCATCTATTCGATAAAAATCCTTGAACTCATTCAAATGCAACATGGCACCCAGCAATGGGTCTCCACCCGCAGCAGCCGGTAATTTCAAACCGATGGCGGTCGGCTGACCAGCGGTAAACTCTACCTCGACAGGTCGGGCCGATTCCTTTTTGAATTCACGAAAAGCTTTCAGTTGGAGGTCGCTACAGCCAAAAAGCACTGCGCCTACTGCGGCAACCATAAGAAGTCTGGCGGTTCTCATCAAGAGTATCTATGATTGGTAATAATTCATGGGAATTTAAGATTTTTCGTCCCGCTCCAGCCAGCGATATGCATAATCCCCATTTTTTGGTGAATGAATGGGAAGATTGACTGTCGAAAGAAAATACGGCCTTTTCACCTTGGAAATAACTGCCTTTACTTGTAATTGCTTACAGCGGTTATACCCACGGATCTAAGGAATGTTGCCGAGCTGCGCCACTTTCGGAATCAACCTGCTGGTTGACGAATGTCATGGTAATTGCAGGTGGAATGGGCTAACTTATAGATGGCCCAAAATCCATCCTGTCATGTGGTTGAAAACACTCTTAATGGGAGCACTGGTTATCGCTTTGACGCCAATAGGTTTCGCATTGATGCCTGTTATAGTAGTCCTTGCGATTGTCGGCGCTTTTGTTGCGGAACTTAGAGGACTGCGAAGTGCCTGAGCGCATCAACTTAGCGAGGGTCCTGGCTCCTTGACGGTAAACGTACGCCCAATTCGCTCGGCCAAAAAAACAATCCGCATTAGGCGATAAGCACCAAAATTACCGGCATTGTCACAAAGGCTATCAATGTTTCGAGGGTGATGATGGTGGCCATTGTCTCCTGATCCCCTTTCAAATGCCCCGCCAGGATGTAAGAAGAAATAGCACACGGAGTTGCTGCAAACACAATCGCCACCTGCAAGGAGGTACCGGCCACACCAATCGTCGTCATTAGGACATAGGTCAGTGCTGGCAATATCAATAACTTCAACGCACTGGCAACAAATGTTGGACCCATCTTATTACTATTTCCCCGTAGTAGGAGGCCGTAGCCTACGGAAATCAGGCCCATCGGCAACGCTGGCCTCGACATGATGGCAAATACATCCTCAGATACAAAAGGCAAACCAACCCCCGATACATTAAGTAAAATCCCCACAGCACATGCGATGACTAGTGGATTACTGACAATACTTCTTAGGAACGCCCTGGTTCGCCGCCCCGATGCTGGCACGAAATAGGCAAAAGCAGCGACTGATAGGATATTGACAAGGGGGATCACTCCTGCCATGATGATTGATGTGAGCGCCAGTCCCTTTTCTCCAAAAAGTGCCGTACCCGCCGCCAACGCCACATAAGTGTTGGGTCGGATGCTACCTTGAAATACCGACGTGAAGGTTGCTGCCGTGAACCGAAACACCCGATGCAGTAATAGCGCCAGCAAAGACACCCCGAGAACAGAGGCACACAATACACCCGTGAGACTGTAGAAATCCTCCCAGGTGAAGGCAGTGGTCGCCAGTGTTTTGGTCAGCAGGGCGGGCAGGAACACATAGTAGGTCAGACGGTCGGCAGCCACCCAAAAACCCTGTGCTGGAAAATCATAGCGTCTGAAAGCCATTCCCAGCAAGACCAGCACGAAGATGGGAAGTAGCGACTCGAAAATCTCTAGCATGGGATCATGGTCAGCAGCATCGCAATATATCTAAATATGAAGGGCTTGAATCCCGACCAAAGCAAATATGCCTCGAAGGTTCTCAAAACCCCGAGGCATATCATTGTCAATGAGTCTATAGATCGGACGTCATGTTCCCGCCTTCTTCCCTGTGTGAATAGCTCCAACACCAGCATCCCACAACTGTTTGTTGTAAGAAGGTACATCCGTTTCCATAAGGCTTCGAGCGCGGTTATTCAATACCTCCCACTGCTGATCCAATTCAGCCTTACGGTCCAGTGAAGATTGATTCACCCGGGGGAGCCCGCTATCGGTGGCATTGATCATGAAGAGATAGTTGGCTGTGAACTTGTTTTCGAAATTCTCCACATCGTCATAAGCCTGGGACTTTCGTTGTATCATCTCTGAATCCCATGCTTTCATTTCCTTGATGAGGCGCCTTCCCTCCTCCATGAGTTTTTCCCTGGAGGGGTCATCCTTCATCTTTTTGACGATGGCTTCCACTTGCTTCCTCATGTCCATCAGTTCATTCACAGTATTGTGCATTTCCGTTAAGGAATTCTCCGCCGACATCATGAACTGGTGGTACTTTTCGTATTGCTCGGGCGTGGTATCGTACCTGGGATTAGGCAAAATCTTAAACTGGCCCTCTCTTTCCTGATCACCCATTTTCAATACGACTTTGTAATCACCGGGAGATGCTTTGTGCCCTCGAAAGCTCCCCTCGATGTACGCCGTCGGAGCACCGGGCATGATAGGGTATCTCATATCCCAGACGAAGCGATTCATCCCTTGGGACTTCGCCAACGTCGGACTCGCCGGAGGTCCGCCTGCATATCTTTTGAATTCAGGATCGGATTGGCTGCTAAATGAGGTCAATAGCTGTCCTGCCGCATCCAGGATGGTCATTTCAATATGGACCGAATCCGCTATTTCCGGTAAACTGTAGTACACCACTACGCCATTAGCGGGATTCACCCCATCGAAAGGGTTGGTGCCATCAAACTCCGGACTGTTGCCATTTAAGGGGCTTCCCCAGTTCCCAATGACGGCATCGCCAGGATTGTACAACGCAATTGCGTTATCAGACGAATTGTATTGCCTCAATAGTGAAAGATCATCCAGCACCCAAAATGATCGGCCCATCGTGGCCACCACCAGATTGCCATGACGAATGATAAGATCCGTGATGGGGACAACTGGCAGGTTTAGTTGGAAAGGCTCCCACTGCTGGCCTCCGTCCCATGAGATGTACATGCCCGTCTCAGTGCCAGCGAACAGCAGGTCTTTGCGCACATCATCCTCTCTTACAACCCGTGTGTAAGCACCATATGGGATACCGGCACTAATGTTTGTCCAGCTTTTGCCATAGTTCGTCGTCTTCCACAGGGACGGCGTATGATCGTTGAATTTATACCGCGTCGTAGCGATATAGGCCGTAGCAGGATCATGCGGAGATACGTCAATGGCATTCACCAGACACTCTTCCAATCCTTTGGGAGTCACGTCTGTCCAGGTCTCACCATTGTCCCGTGTGATTTGTACCAAGCCATCATCGCTACCAGTCCAGATGACGCCAGCTTCGTGCGGGGATTCTTTCACATAGGCGATCGTGCCGTAATTCTCAGCACCTACCGCTTCGTTTGTATAGGGCGCTCCGCCTTTACCCTGCTTTGCATCGTCGTTTCTGGTCAGGTCCGGAGAAGCCTCCTCCCACGTGATCCCTTTGTCTCGGGTTCTCAGTAGGACCTGGGCGGCATGGTAGTACGTGTCGGGCTCATGCTGACTCTTAATGATGGGTGCGTTCCAGTTGAACAGGTACTTCATGTCCCTGGCCTCCCTGCCGAGATATTGGATAGGTGCAGCCATAATCTTAGTGCCGGATTTTGCTTGCATATCCAGTATTTCTATCGTTCCCAGGTAGCTCCCACCCAATACATAGCGAGGATTGTCCGGGTCAAATGCCAGGAAGGCGCTTTCGCCGCCAGCGGAATACGTCCAGTCCTGTGTTGTTATAGACCTCCTGGCCAGTGCCATGCTTGCAATGCGGACCGAGGTATTGTCTTGCTGCCCACCATAGATGTTGTAGGGAAAGAGGTTGTCGACGTTCACACGGTAAAACTGGGCCGTCGGCATATTCTGCTGCGTCGACCAGCTAGCCCCGAAGTCATGGGAAATGGCACCACCGCCGTCGTTGGCGATGATCATATTTTTAGAATTGTCAGGGTTGATCCACAGATCGTGATAGTCACCGTGGGTTCCGGACAGGCGCTCCCATGTGCGACCTCCATCGATGGACCGCAGCGCCGGCGCACTCAATACGTAGACTGTATTCTCATCCACGGGATCCGGGAAGACCTCGATATAGTACCAGGCACGTTGCACCAGCCGATTGTCGCCACTTACCATCTTCCAGCTGTCACCACCGTCGTTGGAGGCAAAAAGACCACCCAAATCCTTCTCAGAGTCGCTTTCTATGAGCGCGTATACTTTGTTGGGATTGGCCCTCGACACCTGAATGGCCATCTTACCCATTTCCTTGGGTAGGCCTTTGGTTAGTGGGCTCCAGGTCTCTCCGCCATCGGTAGATTTGTAGAGGCCGCTACCTGGCCCACCGCTGATCACTTGCCATGGCGTCCGCTGATGGTGCCACATCGCCGCGTACAGCACCTGTGGGTTGCTGTAGTCAATGGACAACTCTGAGCATCCGGTCATATCGTTGACATAAAGCACATTCTTCCAGGTTTTGCCCCCGTCCGTGCTCTTATAGATACCACGCTCCTTGGTAGAACCATGGAGGGCTCCCTGTGCGGCTACCCACACAATATCTGGATTCTTGGGGTGAATGATCACCCGAGCGATATGCTGTGTCTTTTCCAGGCCCATCGACTTCCAGGTCTTGCCAGCGTCGGTAGACTTGTAGACGCCATCGCCATAGGACGTCATCACCCCCCGTGGTGCATGCTCCCCCATGCCGACATACACGACATTGGGATCGCTTTCGGAAACAGCCACGGCTCCCACCGAGCCAGTCTTGAAATAACCGTCTGAAATATTGCTCCAGCGCTGACCCGCGTCTTCCGTTTTCCACACGCCGCCTCCGGTTGTGCCGAAGTAGTAAGTCAGTGGATCACCAATGACGCCCGATGCGCAAACCGAGCGACCGCCACGAAAGGGTCCAATATTTCTGTATTTGAGGGGCTTGAAAGTATCGTTGGCCGATTGGGCAGAGACTGCGAAGGCCAAAATGGCGCAGCCAAGAAAGCTAAGTAGGTTTTTCATTGAATTTCGTTCTGTACCAAGGAAAGATAGGTCATGGGGGCGAAAGTGAAGATCGAAATTATTTGAATGGGCGACGTTTAGTTCTTCAAGAAAACCTGGCTAACCGAACCCAATGGATGCCTCACTTTCAGCGTGTAAACTCCAGCGGGGATTTGACTGAGGTCAAAAACCAGCAAACCGTCAATGAAAGAGTGACTTACCTCCACGACTACACCTCGGATATCAAATACCTGTAGCTCCCAGTTTATCCAATCGGACGGCAAACTAACCCACACCCGATCAGTAGAAGGATTGGGGAATAGTAGAAGATCGCTGCCATGCCCAGGATCAATAGAAAGGGGCCTTGGAAACGTACCATCGCGGAGAATCGTGACGTCCATACTTGCTGAGAGCTGTCCATCAGAGACTTCGACAGGCAGGACCACCATTGGAAATTGCTCGTCTTCGAACCCGCTTGTAGCCGTCAATATCAACTGCCCCAGGCCCGTCACTTCAAAATTCTCTGCGAATTCCGAAAAAGCCAACGTATACGATAGCTGATCGCCATCAGGGTCCATGGCCGCCAATACCCCCAATTCTACTCCCACTGGAGATGTAGTCGTCCATATGAAAGTTGTGTCCGTGACGATTGGTTGTTCATTGACATTGGTTATAGTGATGAATAGGGTCTCCCTTGTTCTGTGGAGACCATCGAACAACTCTACTTCCACTTCATAGACATTGTCACGCGAAGCATCGGCCGGGCTTTCAAAATCCGGAACCTGCTGAAACGACAGTTGGCTATGAATTAGGGAAAAGGCTTCCATGTCTACTCCACCGCTTAGGTCCATCGTCAAGGTACTACCACCATCGAGGTCTGTTGCCTCAAGCTCGAATAACGCCGCAGTACCTTCTCCATGCGTTGATTCCCGAAGCAAGTCAACGAAGTAGGGAGCATTGTCATTGGCATTCAATACTGAGACTAAGAGTTGGGCTGAGGCTGAAAGCTCCCCGTCAGACACCCTCACTTCCAGCTCGTACACATTGTCTTGGTCATGGTCCAGGGGCTGCTCGAAATCGAGACCTTCCTGGGTATCAATACTACCAGTGTTGTCAATGGAGAAGAAGAAAGCATCCTCTCCAGACAACGTGTATACCAATACATTACCGGCATCCGGATCCACACCCTCTGCAGAAAAACTGAGTGTTTGATTTTCGACGATCGATACCGAGTCCTCCATCAAAAGAGCTGGCGGCTCATTGATATTGAGTACTTCAATAGTTATAAGCTTGCTGGCGTAGCCAAGGTCTGAGGAAACTTTCAATTCTATTTCATGGAGGTTATCTCCATTTGCATCCACAGGAGTTTCATAATCTACGGCCTGGCGCCATGACAGCACGCCTTCGAAACTATCCAGTGTAAATTGGCTACTGTCCTGACCTCCCGTCTTTTCATAGATCAGGTTTGAGGTGGAATGACCTTGCAGCTGTAACTCGTTGGCCAGGCTCAACAAAGGCTCTTCGGAATTTTCGTAAATAGTAATCCTATCCTCCAGGATCGGAAATGATGGACCGTCACGAAAGGTGACAGGAATCGGTGTTTCGAGGTCCTGGCTACCAACCACATCCGCTGAATTTGGATTGAAGGCCGATGAAGACAATGAAAAAATCAAGCTATCAATGCTGTCTTCTTCGCCGTGCAGGTCAGCTTCTCCCATGAACGTTAACCTCGCTTTGTTGCCCCCCTGCAGCACAAAGAGCGGTGATAAACCTGATCCCAGATTTGCGGTTACAAAGGAGTCGCCCCATTCGTTGGCTTCCACGAATTCCGTTCCTCGTACTCCTAACTGGACCGATCCATCGACTCCGCCTCTGTTTTCACTGTGCTCAGTGAAACCCAAGAAAGGCAAGCTGAATTGAATGACTCTACCGCCTCCAGTCCCCAAATGTATTTTGGAGATGGAAGGATCTATTGCAATAGCTGAAAGGGCTCCCAAAGTATCAGGTAGCACAAGGGCATTCACTTCCGAAATGGAGGACAAAACATCAAAAGGTAGCCCCAAAGCATATTGTCCAATACGACCACCTTCGGAGACCAGATAGAGCTGGTGACCGTTTATACTGAACTCCAGATCCACCATTCCTTCTACTTGCAATGAACTGACCCCCTCAGTAACCAGACCACCTTGAATATCATACGCCACCTCAGTCGTATACTGGGCCACATATCCGTCCTCGGTAATGAAATAGAATCGCAACCCATCAGGACTTACGCGCAATCCCTTCGGTGAAAAACTGAGCTGCCATTGCCCATCGTACGCGGATTCCCCCGTCAGATCATATGGCTCCTCGAGCGTATATTGAAGCAAGCGGCCTTCTCCATCGTCATCCAGAAGGACGAAGAACCGCCTCCCATCTGGACCAAAAGCAAGGTCCAAATACGCCTCAGATCCTTCGTACTCATCGAAAGACGCCTCCAAAGTGTATCCCTCATTCAAATCAAAGGGTGCAATGAGTTCGTATTGTTGCACTTCCGATCCTGCCACCACGAACAGATTCCATCCGTCGAAGCTAAACGTCAGTCCCAGGAGGTCTGCGAACTCAAAATCACTCTCAAAGACTGCCTGATCGATGGTTGAGGGGTTCGAGTAAGTGATGCTCTCCTCAACATCTGAAACTTCAATGATCACCTGCTGCGATTTGCTGGTGAACTGGTTAGAAGCAATGACTGATAGTTTGTAAGTGTTGTCAGCATCCAGATCATCTGGATCCTCGAAGTCCGGTAGTGACAAAAACGATAGCAGACCGGTAGAAGACTCGACTTGGAAGGAACCCGCATCATCGCCGCCTATGTGATAACTCATCTCCTCGTCGGCTGTCTCCGAGAGTCCACTGGTCGCGTTGACATCGTAGACGTTGTGTCCGCCATGCTCCGCAAATACCACCCTAAAAGTATCGTCAAGCACCGGGGGCAAGAGGTCTGCCGTTGCCAAGGCCTGGTGGGCATTCAGGCGCCCGGCTCCTAATTCGCCAGCGTAGGATTCGTTGAGACTGTCGATCTCATCTGCACTTACAAGGAGTCTGGACCAGACCTCTGGGGCGGTTAGATTCGTTCCGCTGAAATCGGAGATGACCAACCCGGCGACGCCAGAAACATGTGGAGCGGCCATGGAAGTCCCTGAGAGGAAGTCATACTCGTCATCTAATACTGTACTCAAAACCGCAGAACCTGGCGCTGAAATGTCAACAGCGGTACTGTAGTTTGAGAATCCCGACTTGCGATCTTCGTCGTCAGTGGACGCAACTGCTATCACAGAAGGGTAAGCGGCAGGATAATATGGTTCCGAGCTCGCACTATTACCTGCGGAGAAAACCACAATACCTCCCTGTACTGGCCCATCTATATTGCCATTTTCGTCATAGCCGGCATTCGCGACAAAATAATCAATAGCATCCAGCAGCGATTGTGAGAATTGATAGGGCTGATCATACCCCCAACTGTTCTGCGCGATGACAGCACCATTGTCTGCAGCGTAAACGAAAGCTGCCTCTATGCCCGCTGCACCGGAATCATCGCCGGGACCGAATATCATACATGACATCAAACTCACGCCTGGCACCGCACCCTCACCGCCAGCAATGCCGGCTACCCCCAATCCGTTTTCTGAGACGGCCGCGATGACCCCCGCTACGTGGGTACCGTGCGTACCCGGCTGAACCGCGCCGTCATCGTAAAAACCATAACCATGGAAATCATCTACGTAACCATTGCCATCATCATCGACACCCTCCTGGCCATTGATTTCTGCCATGTTCCTCCATATGTTTTTTGCGAGATCCTCATGGTCAAAATCAATACCCTGATCTAAAACGGCTACAACGACATCCTCGCTTCCCCGCGATAATTCCCATGCCTCCAACAGGTCAATATCAGCATCCACAGCGCCACCCGTTTGACCTGTATTATTGTAATGCCACTGCTGATCAAACAGTGGATCAGTATCCGCCCCAGCGTTTATGCTCACCTGTCTCGGAGACACTGATGAAGATGAGTACCCATCAATAATCGAAGTAGGCAGGGGCTGCTCCGATTCGGTGATCACCTCACAGGCGCGAAACATATCCGCATACTGCATCGGCATGTAGTGCGGCGCGTAGTACCTATCCACTTCAAAGCGGTACCATAAATGCAATCCGTGTGCGCGATGCCGTTGCTCGTACTTTGGCGAATAAGGGATGAGGCGCTCAATGTATCTCACGCCAATCAGGCGACTGAGAGAATCCAATTCCGCTAGTCCCAGCTGTACAATGCCATCGCTCGTGTAATCTTTTGGAGCCCCCTCCAGGCGCTCGACAAATGATGCATCGAACTTGATATGAATGTAGTTCCTTGGGGATTGGCCAACTGCCGAGCTTGTCAACAGGCCAAAGAGGACAATAATGGATATTGGTTTGGCCAAAGTTGTTCTGATTAACAAATCGAAGATAGTTATTTCGGGGTATAAATGGAGGCCTATAAGGAACTGTGGAGTAGAAGTAATTTGCTGTCCTTCTCGGAACCATTTTCGCCCTTTTTCTATTCCTCCCTCGTATGAATCCTTCAGATGCCATCGATCTGCTTGCCGGCCTCTCGCCGATTGATGATATGCCGCAACACTGGGCAGATCTTGGCTGCGGCAATGGCACTTTCACGCAGGCACTTGCCCATCTGCTCCCTGAGGGCAGCAATATTTTGGCGATTGATAAGGACCCTCAGGTCCTCAAAAAGATGCCGTCGCATGTGCAAGTACGATTCCAAAAGGCCGATTTTGACAGCATTACCCTGCCAAAGGGTTTGGACGGGATACTCATGGCAAATTCGCTTCATTATGTCTCCGACCAATGCAGATTCATTTCGGAGATCACTGCAGAACTGAAGCCGGAGGGCGCTCTCCTACTTGTGGAATACAACATGGACCAGAGCAATCCGTGGGTGCCTTATCCCATTGCTTATGAGCGTCTGCATCAGGAATCCTACAGTTGGGGGTTCCATAGCATCAAAAAAATTGGGCAGCGCCCATCGAGGTTTGGTCGAGGTGATCTTTATGCGGCTGAATTGCGTAAAGAGCTTCGAAAAGCCTAACAGCCCACCCTACTAGCTTCTATCTTTGCACAGCGAATCAAATGGATCAGAAAATACGAATTGCCTTCTTCGCTGATGTCCTTCAGCGCCACTTTGATGGGGTCAGCAACACCATCCATCAGTTAGCAGACAATATGCCGGATCATGTGGAGGTGATCTTCATTGTCGCGCTACCACCCAAGGAGGAAGACAACTTCAAACACCCTGTCTACCAGCTGCCGTACTTCGCTTTCCCTTTTAACAAGGAGTACCGCGTGGGGCTGCCTGGCCGGATGAAGGAATTACCGAAGATACTCGAGGACTTCCAGCCTCATGTCATTCATTACACATCTCCCAGCTTCATGGGGCGATATGCCATTCGCTATGGACGGCAGCACAACCTTCCAGTCACGTGCATTTACCACACTCACTACCAGTCGTACATGGAGTACTACTTCGGGGCCTTCAAACCATTGGAATGGCTGATGTCGAAGTTGGCAAGACGGCTTTCTCAATGGTTTTACAAGAAACCTGACAGGACGTTTGTGCCCAGCCAACCCATGAAAGAATACTTGCTGGAGATCGGCGTGAAAGAAGAGCAAATTGCATTCTTCCGACGGGGCATCAACCAAAACCACTATGGGCCACAGTATCGAGATGATGCGACCCGAAAGAAGTGGGACCTGGAAGACAAGAAGATCGTTCTTTTCGTCAGCAGGCTGGTCAATGAAAAGGAACTGAAGACACTGGGACGCATTTATGAGCTCCTGGACAAGGAGCGTGAGGATGTGCAGATGATCGTGACAGGAGATGGCCCATTCAGAGCGGGTCTTGAGCGTAAAATGAATAACGCCATCTTCACTGGCAAACAGACCAAAGCTGATCTGGCAGCTTTGTACGCTTCTTCGGACGTGTTTGTATTCCCATCCATCACCGAGACCTTTGGCAATGTCGTGCTAGAGGCCATGGCGTCGGGACTACCGGCCGTAGTAGCGGCAGCCGGAGGTCCAAAAGGCATCGTGGAAGAGGGCAAAGCTGGGTTTGCGGTGGAGCCGAAAAATGAAAGAGCCTTCGTGGATAAACTACTGGAGATCATCGACAATCCCCAACTACGGTCGGCCTTTGCCCTGAACGGCATTGCCTACGCCAGGAGGCAGCAGTGGGAAGTGATCTGCCAGGAGTACTACGGCGCGGTCGTGAAGCTTGTGGAGGAGAGACAGGCCAGTGCAGAGAGATCTTAAAATTTCAACGTAGGTAAATGACTGAGTCAATGGCCGGAAGGCGAAGTCGAAGCCAACGGAGGCTTTGAGGTGATCGCGCGGAGGAAGGCTGAGACCGCCCTGCCTTCGCTGTAGCGGCTACTGCAGGCAGGCGCGAGGTGGAGCGACTGGAAGGAGGTGTGCGGAGGGATAGCAGCGTCGGCCTGTGCGCCACCAAGCCACCCACTAAAACTCCATAGTGAGTCGATCAGACCTTCTCCGAAGGAATCCCGGAGTTGTAAATTGAGAGCAAATCCTCGTTGTCGTCCTTAGTTATCATCTTGCCGTCTCGCAACATGATAAATCGATCTGCGCCATCGAAGTACTTCTCGTCGTGGGTGATAACTAGCAGTGTCTTGCCTCGCTCCCGCAACTCTGGAAGCAGCGTGCGGTAGAAGACCTCCTTGTAATAGGGGTCCTGGCTGGCGGCCCACTCGTCAAATACATAGAAAGGCTTGTCGTCCAAATAGGAAAGCAGCAGAGCAAGCCGCTTGCGCTGACCTGTCGAGAGCTTGGTAGTCGACAGCTTGTTTCCATCGATCTTTACCTTCTTGTCGAGCTCCAACAGTTTGAGGTAGCGAGCCGCATCTTCCCTGAGTGACTCCACGGGTAAATAGTCGAGCTGATCAAAGAGGTAGAAATCCGTAAAGATGGCATTGAAGTTTTCGCGGTAAGCGTCCAGTGTACCCTTCTTGATCTCGATGCCGCCCATGTGCACCGCACCATTTTCGGGGCGATACAAACCACAGATAATCTTGGCAAGGGTGCTCTTTCCGCTACCGTTACCGCCGAGAAGGTAGATCATCTGACCTTTCTCAATTTGCAGATTGATGGGCCCAAGCTCGAAGAATTTATCTTCCCCTTCGTGGAAGTACGTGTAAGTGACGTCCTTGAGTTCAAGAAAGGGCTTGGTCTTGTCGTCAAAAGCTGGGGCGTCCTCCGTCCGATCGATCGCTGCTTCCTTGAGGACCAGCCCTGTGTTGTTGATCTGCTCAAGGGCCACATCAATCTTACCCAAAAATGGAAGGAAACTACTGATGTTCGACAATGACGGAAGTGTAAACAATGCCAGAGTCAGAAATTGTGCGAGTACGTCAAAAGACACGAATTCATACTTGGAAATACCCACCAAAATGCCCGCAAAGCCTATTAGCAGCACCATCTCTGCTGCTCTGATGAAAACTGTGATCCACATGGTGGACCAGATCTGGTATTCCTTCTGGTCGTGAGCTGACGGGAAGAGCGTGTCTTCGACGAAGCTCTTGCGGAGTTTCACACTGAGCAAGAGCTCTTTCAACCCGAATATGAGGGACTGAAAGTGTCCCATGAGATCTTTTTGTGTATCCCGGGACTTCCGCATCTTGTACTTGAAATTGTTGAGGGGTTTCTTGAAGAAACCATAGGCCAAACCAAAAAGGGCCAGGAAAAGAATGATCAATTCCCACGAAATAAATGCCATGTAGGCCACACAGCCGATGACCATAGTGAAGCTCGTCAGAATGTTCGGAAACCTGGTAACCGCTTGAGCAATTGTCATGATGTCATCCGTGAGAATTGCAAAGAGCTGGTTCTTATCGTGCTCCAGCCGTTGGAAAGAGGCCTTCATGATCTTCTTGCTCAGATTGATACGAAGATCAAGGATCACTATTTGGCTGAGTTTGGAGACGAAGAACGAGGCGCTAACCCCCATGACGCCGTACAGTAGCCAGAGGGCTACGAAAGCACCGGCCAAGAAACTGAAATTCTCCAGTTTGGTCTGAATCCCCAAGTTGATGAGTGAGACCATACCCGCCAATGACAGCCCCGCCAGCGTGCCGGAAAGCACAGCGATGAGCGAGTCACGCTTCGAGGCCTTGATGAACATATAGAGAATCTTCATACGGACTATTCTTCTTGAGAACTTTAGATCCAGGAATGCGCTTTGTAGTAATCGATGGCTTCCTGAAATCCTCTTTCGATGTCAAATTGAGGTACAAAGGTACCCGCTTGTGGCTCAGTACCCTCATGAACAGACCAATCCAGCGCGACCAACTCCTTCATCTTCTTTGGGTTGTAGTGCCACGCCTTTCGAAACAAGAGCTTGTAAATACCATTCATGATGTAGGATATCGTCTTGAGAATCGGTACGCCAATCTGAAGGCGCAGTACAAAACCTATCCCCAGACCCTTTTTGATGGCTTCGTTGAGATCTTTCTGGCTGTAGATCTTTCCATCCCAGCCATAAATTGTATTACCCACGCTGTCTAGGTGGTCATACACCAGTCGCGCCAGATCGTGACCGTGGATCATCGTCAACCGCTGCCGTTTGCTGCCAAGGGTCAGGAATACGTGAGACTTGACGATTTTTACAAGCTCCAAAAATCCGTGGTCACCAGAGCCATATACCGCCGTCGGGCGAATGATCACAAAATCGAGTCGGCTGCCCCTCACTTTGGCCTCAGCCTCAAGTTTACTAATACCGTAGTCAGAGATAGGAGCATCTTGACCAAGGTAGCTTGGGCCGCGTGCAGCGAGGCTGGAGACGTAGACAAATTGTTCCATCAAAGTACCTGACTTCTTCGCCGCGACCAGAAGATTCTCCGTCACAGAAACGTTGCCCCTTCTGTAAATTTCGAGGTCAATTGCCTGAGTCACACCTCCATTGTGAATGATATAATCAAACGGACCGATGGCCTTGAGTTCCTCGGACAAACGATCTCTGTCCTCGTAGGTCAGGCGATGGATTGGCACATCCAGATGATCGATGGATTTGGTATTGCTGCTTTTGCGGACTCCCGCGTGCACAGCAAAGCCGTAAGACTTTGCCACTTCCAGCAGATGTCTTCCCACGAAGCCATTGGCCCCGGTCACTAACACCGATTTACTCATGTGGCAAAGGCATATGCGCCAAAGTTTCCATGATGAGAAAGGGTAAGATCAACGTCCATTGGTTGCTCATCACAATGAAATAATGGTATCTCCTGGCAATCCTTGGCGATAGTGATCCTGTGCGAGTCAATATTTAGTTGCTCTGATAGTCGGAGGATCGCTTTCTGCTTCACAGCCATCGACTGGTTGGGATAATCTGCTTCACCCAATGAAAGCACCTCCATGGACACGTCCCTATCCGGAACCTCGACATAGGAGTGGATGTACAATGGCTCTACCCTGGAGACCACGAAGAGCGAGTGCTCCATTGAAGTCACCCGGCTACTCACGCCTTCACTCCGACGGGTCAACTGATCTACGGGGAAATGCTTCCCTGAGAACCTGGTGTCCCATCCCAGCTTTACCGCCGCTTTGAAGGCAGCCTCCTTGATGGACCATAGCAACCACAACCTGTCAATGTCGGGAAGGAAATCAGCTGCATCCCATTCGTGATCGAATGTGCTGAGCTTGCGCAGCCGTGCGTAATAAGCAGGCCTGTGCTTCCTCCCTTCGGACAGGTCTATAATGTCATTACCTAGCGGCAACCGCCAGCTTGGACTCCACTACGTCGATGCTAGCTCCTACTGTAACCATATCGTTGATAGCGTCGTCATCGATCATGATGTCAAACTCCGACTCAATATCCAACACGATATCTACGATATGCGCTGAGTTGATCTTCAGATCATTGATCAGGTCTGAGTTCTCATTCATTGATGCAAAAGCTGTCACATCACCAACGTAGGGTTTGATGAGGGTTTTCATCGTCTCTAGTATACTCTCTCTGCTCATAGCTTTATTTATTTCCAGGATTTGAGAATTACACAACAATTAAGATCGCCAAAGCCGAAATTGGCCTTAATGGCAATGTCTATGTCTTTGTCCACCTTCTTATTGGGGATCTTCTCTGCTGATACGAGATCCAGAATATCAGGGTGGATTTCTTCGGTATTCAGATTAGGGTGAACATACCCTTCTGTCATGGCCAAGACGGTCGCTACCAATTCAATGGATCCCGCACCACCAATGCAGTGCCCTACCATCGATTTCGTAGCATTGATATAGGGAAAGTCATCTCCCTGCCGCCCTAGGGCCTGTACCCAATTTCTTATTTCAACGACGTCTCCTTTCGTAGAAGTCAAATGGCCGTTGATGTAGTCAATTTCATCTGGCGAGATCCCCGCATCGTCAATACATCCTTTGATACATCGCTGTACGCCTTCGGGATTGGCTGCGGTCATGGACCCGCCGCTTCGCTGCCCACCAGTGTTGGCGAAGCTTCCCAGTATCTCGGCATAGATCTTTGCACCTCGCTCCAGAGCGCTGTCAAGATCTTCGAGCATCAATGCCCCTGCGCCTGCACCGGGAACAAATCCCATGGGTGTGCTCGACATGGGCCTTGAAGCCTTCTCGGGATCGTCATTATGCGCTGCACAGAGGATTCGCATCGCATCAAAGGCTGCCCAGATATATCGTCCTTCGCCCTCGGTACTACCGCAGAGCATTCTCTTTGCCTTACCCCTCTTGATCCACTCATATCCCTGGGATACTGCTTCCGAACCAGTGATGCATGCAGAAGAGTTGGACATAACCCGGTTACCCATGCCCAGAATCTGATTGAGGTAAGCGCTGGCGCCACTGGCCATACACTGTGGGACGGTGACCGTTCCCAAAATCTTGTTGTTCCCCTCGTCTATCGGGGTTGTCTTCGATGTGATGAAGCTATCCAGGCTCAACGCCCCGGCTCCGAATGCAGCGCCCGTGTCATAATCCGTTTCTTTGCTCAGTACTTCAAGACCGGCATCTTCCCAGGCCTCGACTCCCGCCAGGCACGCATAAAGAATGCCCATGTTCCCTAGTTTCTGCGCTATGTAGGCCGGTAGCTTCTCGTTGAGATATTCCTGACTTACACCGGGAGACCCTCCTACCTGACATCGCCAGTTGAGGTCAGCATGTTCAGGCCAGTGTGTAATGCCAGAGACACCATTCTGGATGGCTGCATTGAAAGACGGAATACCTATGCCATTGGGCGCGACAACGCCCAAACCGGTGATGACCACGCGCTTATCTTGCATGCTCACCTCCCTTCGTCATCACCATTCCAGACAACTGGCCCTTGCAGACCATTTCGTCTGCCTCATTGATCATCTCCACTGAGCACTTCAGTTTTCCAAAACGGAAATATTCCTTCTTTGACTTCACAATTACTTTTTCTCCCGGGTAAACGGGCTTGAGGAAGTCTATGTTCGCTGAGGAGAAAACGGGTACAACTTCTTTTTCTTCTGACGGCTGTATGAGATGGATCCCAAGCGAGACCAAACCGATCTGAGCAGCAATCTCCGTGAGAATGACTCCGGGGGTAACAGGATTGCCAGGAAAGTGTCCTCTGTAGAAAAACTCGTCCTCCTTGAGTGTGTAGTGGCCTTCGATGGCATCATCAGATACAGAAGTCAGAGAGTCGACGAACAGAAATGGATTCTGGTACGGTAGTTGTTTCACAATGTCATCCATAGAGGCTACTTTCTCCGTATCCATGCAATCGTAGGAAGGCTGTGAAACATATACTCGATGCTCTGCTCGCGTGTGGCCATAGAATTCTATCCAAGTATTCGAACACCCAAAATCGTGAGTTCACTCTTCTGGGAATTGCACAACGTTGCTTTACTTCCTCCTAAGGCAATCGAGCATTCGTATACCCCCAATAATTTTTTGAAATTTTTAAAAGAATTGGTAATCGACTGAATGTCAATTCATAAAAAAGAGAGAAAACTATAGGAGGCGCTCACCTCCGTCCACCACCAGCCGACTACCATTAATCCAATTTGCCTCGTCACGAGACAATAGGTAAACCACATCAGCGACATCCTCCGGTCTGGTCAGTCTGCCTTTGGGGTGCTGCTCTTCCGCTTTGCGCAACATGACATCGCTTCCGGGGATGAGCTGCATAGACGGCGTGACCGTGATGCCCGCCTCTATTACCGTGGCAGTGATACCCAAATGGGCATATTCGATGGCAATGTATTTCGTGACCGCTTCCAGGGCAGCCTTAGCAGCTGCAACTGCGGCGTAACCCCGCCATACACGCTCATCACCCGCGCTTGTGAGTGACAGTACACGCATGTGCTCGTCTTGTACGCCCATCTCTATCAAGGCATTCAACCATGGCACCAGGCTAAAGGCCATGCTATCGGTCGTCATGTTGAAATCCGTGGACTCTAACATTTGAGCCGGATAGCTGATGGTCTCGGACTCTGGCGCCGCTGTCATCAATTTCAGATTCCCCTTCGCAATGGAATGCAGGAGAACGCGTACTCTTCCATCACCAATTTGCTCTTTCAGCTGCTGCAACGTATCCTCACGCTTCACTTCGTTGAGCGCGTCGGTGTTCCATGTAACTACCTTGACACCATGCGAGCGCATTTCATCAAAGTCCTTCGCAGCTTCTTCTTCTTTCGTACGTCGCTCCCGAAAAATAAGGGCCAGGTTCATACCCTCTCTAGCCAGCTTGTGAGCAGTCGCTAACCCCATACCGCTGGAGGCACCAAGAATGAGGGCCCAGTAGTTTTTGTCTTTAAATACGCTCATGCAATTCCTTTCTTATAGCAGCGCCTTCTCTTGTAGATCTCTGAGCTCTCCTGAAACTCATTGAACTGCTGCAGTACGTTGTAGTTCGTCTCGAGCATCTGGTTGGTCAGGGCTACTTTTATTCCCTTATCGATGTACGCCTGCACCAGATCTCGAAATATGAGGGCCGTCACACCATACTTCTGATACTCTGGAAGTACACCGATCAGGTACATATCGGCGGTATCGTTGTTCTTTAGTGCCCGAAGGATATGGATGAAACCAAAAGGAAATAAGCTCCCCCGTGCTTTTTGAAATGCTTTCGATAGGGACGGCATGGTGATGGCAAAGCCTATCAATTTACCTTCGTTATTGACCACCAGGCTCAGCAGTTCGGGCACCACGAACCCCAGGTACTGGGCGATGTAAAACTTGATTTGCTTGGGAGTGAGGGCGTGGAAGCCAAAAAGGTCCGCATAGGCTTTGTTCAACACATCGAATAACTCTTCGCCATATTGCTGTGCTACCTTCTTGCTCCGCAGTCTGATACTCCTAAACTTGAAGCGAGACTCTACCATTTGCGCCCTGCGCGCCAGACGCCTGGGCACCTCATCAGGGACATCACCCTTCAATTCCACCCAATCGACAGATTTTGTGAAGCCGAGCTTTTCAAGGTGCTGCGGATAGTACGGGTAGTTATATATTGTGGCAATGGTTGCCGGGTACTCGAAGCCCTCGACAAGCATGCCCTCAAAGTCCATGTCTGTGAAGCCCAGTGGACCCTGGATCGAAGTGAGGCCCTTTGCCTTCCCCCAATTCTCAACTGCCTCGAGTAATAGCCGGCTGACTTCAGGGTCATCGATAAAATCGATCCATCCAAACCTGATCACCTTTTCCTCAGCGGCTTCTGTCTTGTGGATAATCCCTGCAATGCGGCCGACCGGCTTCCCCTCCTTGAGCACCATCCAATAGGCAGCCTCACAATGCTCAAATGCTGGGTTCTTGTCCGGGTTGAAAACAGTCAGTTCATCCGCAGTCAGGGGCGGCACCCAATAAGGATTGTCTTTATATAGGGAGAACGGAAATTTTACGAATCGTTTGAGACCGGCTTTATCTTCAACCTTTTGGACACTATACACTAGAGGGCACGTTGAGTGGGATATCGATTTCTTTCGCGATTTTGTGAATCTTATTGATAGCCCTCTCTATCTGCTCCTTCGAGTGTGTCGCCATAAGCGAAAAACGGATCATCGTCTCCTCCGGCCTTACAGCTGGCGGTACGACTGTGTTGACAAACACGTCCTCTTCAATCAGCCTCGCCGACATCTGGAAAGTCTTCTCGTAATCCCTGATATAGATAGGGATAATTGGCGTCTCGGTTGGACCAATATCGAAACCAAGTGACGTCAGCGAATTCTGGGCAAAATGGGTGTTATCCCAAAGATTTTGTAATACAGTGGGGTCAGTACGTAGTATCTCAAGTGACTTCATCACCGCTGCCACCGACGCTGGCGTCATACTCGCACTAAAAATGAACGACCTTGAGTTGTGCTTCAGGTAGTTGATGGTGTCGGCATCACCTGCAATGAATCCTCCCAGAGAAGCAAACGACTTGCTGAATGTGCCACCCATTAGCTCAACATCGTCCTCCACATTGTGGTGAGACAACGTGCCCCGACCATTTTCACCAATCACGCCTACGGCGTGTGCGCAATCACACATGACTGTGGCGTTGTACTCCTTCGCCATGCGGACAATTTCGGGCAAATTGGCAATGTCGCCTTCCATACTAAAGACACCATCGACCACGATCAACTTAAAGGCCTCCTGGCCACACCCCTTCAACTTCGTCTCCAGGGATTTCATGTCATTGTGCTTGAAGAAAACAGTCGTCGCCTGAGACAATCGACTACCCTCTATGATCGAGGCATGATCATGTGTGTCGAGGATGATGAAGTCCCCCTTGCCAGTGAGCGCAGGGATAACTCCGAGATTGACCTGAAAACCGGTACTGTAGGCAATGACCGCTTCCTTGCGGAGAAAGTCGGCCAACTGCTGCTCGAGCTGGACATGAAGATCAATGGTTCCATTCAAGAAACGTGATCCTCCACAGCCAGAACCATACTTCTCCACAGCTTTGATGCAAGCTTCTTTTACTCGTGGATCGCTGTTCAAGCCCAGGTAGCTATTAGACCCAAACATCAACACTTTTCGACCCTGATATATTACTTCGGTGCTTTGACTAGACTCTAGTTCCCTGAAGTATGAGTAAAAACCCAGCTTCTGCACTCGCTGTGGCTCGGTATATTTTTTTGTTCTTTCTCGTAAAGAACTCATCTATCAATGTTTATAAACTGCCTGCGAACAAACTACCTTTTCAGGCAGTGCCCGGAATTTCAACCCCGCAAATATAAGTCGTGTTGCCTCAAAATCAGCTGGCAGACCCAAAGACCTTTAAAAGGCCTCAGCAGCTAAGAAAATAGCTTGGCCTCCATCACAACTTCCTTAGTGACATCGTAAAATTCGCGATGAATATTGAACGGTTCTTGACGATTTCGCATCGGTCGGTAGCTGCCGTCCTCCAGCATTTCATAGGCGTTCGAATTGTCCCGGAGATTGTAGACCAGGATATTGATGGCCTGCTTTCTCAAAAACTCATCACGGATCAGGAATAGCGACTCCAATCGACGGTCAAAACTGCGAACCATGATATCCGCACTACCAGAATACACCACGGGGTCTCCATGGTTGTGAAAGTAGAAGATGCGTGAGTGCTCCAGATAATCTCCGACGATGGATCGTACTTCAATATTCTCACTTAACCCGGGTCGTTTAGGGCGCAAGCAGCATATGCCTCGTACGATCAGCTGAATGGGCACACCTGCTTGCGAGGCGGAATACAGCGCCATAATCGTATCCTTGTCCTGAAGGGAGTTCATCTTGATCACGATACCAGATGGCAGCCCATTCCTGGCATTCTCCTCTTCCTTGGCAATGAGCTCAATCAGCTTGGAGCGCATATCACGAGGCGCCGTGATCAGGTTCTCGTAGTGAATTGGAAAAGAGTGGCCGGTAATTACATTGAAGAATTCCTGGACATCGTTGGCATAGCTGTCATCTGTGGTCATGTAGCCGATGTCCGTGTAAAGCCTCGCAGTGGACTCATTGTAGTTTCCGCTGGACATGTGCACATAGCGGCGTACCTTCTCTCGCTCCTTGCGGACGATCAACAGCAGCTTGGTGTGTGTCTTGAGCGTCCCGACGCCGTAGATCACGAAGCACCCTGCACGCTGCAGGCGTTGCGCCTGGCGCATATTGTTTTCTTCGTCAAACCTGGCCTTCACTTCGAAGAGCACGGAGACGTGCTTGCCATTTTCTGCAGCTTCCAGCAATGCGGCAATCACCCTTGAGTCTTTCGCCAGGCGATATATTGTCAACTTGATCGACAGGACGTTCGGGTCCTCCGCGGCGGACTCCAGTAAATCGAGGAGCGGCTCGATGCTGTTGTACGGTTGATGCAGCAGAATGTCCCGGTCTTTCAGGATTTTGAAGATGCTTTGTTCACTGTACTCCTGCATACTAAGCGGTGGCACTGGTGCTGGCATTTCGGTTCTGAATCGCGAGAATGCAGGGTGATTGACGATCTGCCACAGCCCCGTATAGTCAATCATCGCCGGGGAGTTGATGGCAACGATGTTGTCGTCATCGATTTCCCATCGCTCGATCAATTGGCGCATGAGCCACTTGTCGGGCTTTGAGTTGACCTCCAGGCGCACAACACGCCCCGTTTTACGTGTCTTGAGTTTCTTCTTTAGTTCCTCCAGGAAATTTGCTTCGATGTCCTCAGATTCCTCCAGAGTGAAGTCACCATTTCTTGTAAGGCGGAAAAGTGTTTTGGAAACCAGTCGGACGTTTTTAAACAATGCGTCGATATGCTCACGAACGATCTCCTCAACGGGCACAAACAGCTTCAAGTCGTCTCGATCAATCTCAAAGAAGCGAGGAATATTCTGGGGGATCTGAACAAAAGACATCTTCTTCTTCTCCTTTTGATCGATGCCCTTGGTCACGACCCCGAAGATGAGGACGTTGTTCATCAAGATCGGAAAGGAGTGGTAAGAGTCATAGACCATAGGTGTAAGCATCGGAAACACCATCTTGTCAAAGTAGGCCGTTACCTTGGCTTGCTCGGACTCGAGCAGTTCCTCATATGTGACTATTTTGAACCCTGTCTCTTCGAACTTGGGAACCAGGACCTTTGTGAAGCAAGTATTTTGGTCTTTACTAAAAAGCTTCCATTCCCTGAAGAGCGTTTCTTTGAATGGGATCACATGCAGTCCGGAATAGTCGACCCTCTCTGACCCGTAATCGAGATAGTTGTATAAACTACCGACCCTGATCATGAAGAACTCGTCCGCGTTGCTGGCTGTGATGGCCAGAAATTTCAGCCGGTCGATGACGCTACGATCTTCTTTCTTTGCTTGATCCAGTACTCTTCGATTGAAGCGGATCCAACTCAAGTCGCGGCTAACAAGGTCACTGCTGGAAATCAGTTCTTCATTGTGTTCGTGCATTACCCAAAAATAAAGACCAGCACCCAATGCAAGGCAAAACCTGGGGCTTTCGGAAGGCGCACCGGGACCAAAGCGGCACGTAATTTGTTCAGTGAAAAAAAATATACTGAAAATGCAATTGTGGCATTTTTATTCGTTTCACAGACAAATAAAAGGATCATGCGCAAGATGGAAGATAGAAGTGTTGGGGTGATATGGTTCGATCCCCGCACAAACAGATACGAATTCGGGTCGTGGCAGGTATTTCAAAGCACAAGGCAGGTGAGCAACGACCTGGAAATCATTTATGAAATCAAGAATTTGACAGCCAAACTGGCGCAAAAAATCGTGAAGGAACTCAATGCCGCCAGGTTTGAGAATGACAATTCAAGTAATCGAGCCGCCTAGGTTGGTTAGATAATCACATAAAAAAACCGCTTCTCCCTACAAGGCAGAAGCGGTTCTCTTGTTTTGTTTCTGTCATCAAATGGCTAAACCAGATTCATATCTGAAAGCACCGAATTCATTTTTCTAACTGCATCGGCACTGGCAGTGAATTTCTCTTTTTCGTCAGTACTGAGGTTGAATTCAACAATTTTCTCCCAACCATCTTTTCCAACAACGACAGGTACACCTATGCAAATGTCGTCTTGACCGTACTCGCCCTCAAGATAGACACAGCATGGGAATAATTTCTTTTGGTCGCGCACAATACTTTCCACAAGATATGCACCGGCCGCACCGGGAGCATACCAAGCTGATGTTCCGATCAATTTTGTGAGAGTAGCACCACCTACCATGGTCTCCTGCACCACGCTCTGTTGCTGCTCAGCACTTAGATAATTGGTCACGGGCGAGCCATTGTAAGAGGCATGCTGTATCAAAGGAATCATGGTGGTATCACCATGGCCGCCAATCACCACTCCTTGCAAATCATTAGGTGAACAACCAATGGCCTCGCTCAGGCGATACTTAAACCTGCTACTATCCAGGATACCACCCATACCGATGATCCGTTCCTTCGACAGACCGCTGGCCTTTGCCGACAGGTAGGTCATCGTGTCCATCGGATTGCTGATCACTATGATGATGGGATTGGGGGTGTGCTTCAGGATATTCTCAGTAACAGACTTCACAATACCGGCGTTGGTCCCAATCAACTCCTCGCGGGTCATGCCTGGCTTCCTGGGGATACCAGATGTGATGACGACGACTTCGGAGTTCTCCGTCGCGACATAGTCATTGGTGGACCCTATGATCTTGGTATCAAATCCATTGAGGGTCGCCGTCTGGTTCATATCCATGGCCTTGCCTTCAGCGAGACCATCCTTGATGTCCAGCAGCACGACCTCTTCGCACAGTGATTTTCTTGCGATATTCTCGGCGCAAGTCGCGCCGACGGCACCTGCACCGACTACTGTTACTTTCATTTTTTCTAGTTTGGTTTAGATAGACTGATTTAGCTGGGCCAAAACTACTATCCTTTGCCTCAAGGACAAAGGACAGAAGTCAAAGGTCCGTGTGATTAAACAGCTGAGTAGCTGATATTGATCAGTCTTTTCGTCGATGGCGTGATTTTGTACCTATCATCCAACTGATGACCCACTAACCAGACAATCTCTTCACCCGATGTAAGTACGAAGACCCGGTCTTTCTCGCAAATGGGAATTCTTCGGTCTATCAAAAAGTCACTGACCTTCTTTCTGCCGTTCATTCCCAAAGGCTGGAAGCTATCACCTGGCCGCCATCGCCGCAGTGTCAACGGAAAGCGCAACCTGTCCAGATCGAAGTAGCCTTGATTGTCGTCAATATCTCTCCACTTTGTTGGGGCTTCATCCACATCCTTCAAACTAAGCTGAATGCCTCCCAAACGGGCTAATGACTGACCAACGATGATTTGTACTTGCTCCGATGGATCATGCTTTGCTGTGAATTTGCAGATGACCAACTGGTTGCGGTCCAGATTGATTGTGTGCGTCCGACTAGTGACGACCTTCCCAGGCTGGCCGCTGAGCATATCAAAAACCTGACGAGACTGACGAAAAGAGCAACCAAACTCTTCCAGGATCACTGACAATATTACCAGCGAGCGTTCGTCGTTGGCTACCCAATCAAGGCCCAATTGGCAATTGCTGGCAGACCTCTCCAGGTACCTCGACTTGATATCTTCAACAGCGAAATCCAGCAATTGCTCAACCCCTGCCAGGCGATCCTGGGTATCCACAAAATGCGACACCAAGGAGGGATTGATCTCCTTCAATAGAGGCAACACCTGGTGGCGAAGTTGATTCCTAATGTATTTGGTGTCAGCATTGGACTGGTCCTCGCGCCAGGTAATTCCCTGAGATGTGGCATAAGCAAGTACTTCCTCCTTCGTAGCAAAGAGTAATGGACGACGGTATGCTCCCGTTTTTGCTTTGATGCCGGCCACTCCACTGACACCCGTGCCCTTCACAAGGTTGAACAAGGCCGTCTCCACACTATCATCAGCATTGTGTGCAGTCAACAAATATTGGCAGCCCACTTCCGGCATGATTTTCCCAAACCACTCATACCTAAGATCCCTGGCTGCCATCTGAATGGACAGCCCGTGCTCCGCAGCATACTCCCCGGCATTCATTTTGATGGTATGAAATGGGAGCTGACTATCCCGGCAATATGCACGAATGAACTCTTCATCTCCATCAGAAGCCTCACCCCGGAGTTGGAAGTTGACATGGGCCACTTGCAGTGAGTAGCCAGCGGTCTTCAGGAGATGCGTGAGCGTCATGGAATCCACGCCACCGCTGACGGCCACCAACAGTTCATCGCTCTTTGCGAACAAGCGGCGCGCGGCGATATATGATTGCATTGCCTCCAGCATACCTTTTTGCTTCCGACCTCGTTAGTTTCAGTAGCTTTGTGATGAAATATGTGCTGAGAGGTCGCCGAACGAATTTATGAGATATTTCCTACTTTCCTTTGTATTGATGCTGCTGATAGTCCCACTATCAACGACGGCGCAAAGCGATGGCAAAGGCAAAAAGATCAGGTACCGTGCTGAAACGCTCACCGTCGGCAAGCGGGAGCGCCAGAAGGATCCGGAGTCTCCCGGATTCCGCCTTCAAAAATCTGAAAAGTATCAAAAGCTTATCGGCGATGTGGTCTTCAAGCAGGAACAGACCACTGTCTACTGTGACAGCTCTTTTTACTTCAGGCAGAGAAATGTCATGGAGGCCTACTCCAATGTGAAGATCGTCGACGACTCTGTCACCATCTACTCCGATGAACTGCTGTACGATGGTGACTCCAGGATCTCTCAACTCCGCAAAAACGTGAGATACGTTCGCGGGGAGCGACGTATGTACACAGACAACCTGGACTACAACCTCGATACCGAGGTAGCACATTACTTCCTTGGTGGTAGGTTGGAAGATCCCACAAATACGCTGTCTAGTCAGACGGCTTTTTTCTATGGTCTACAGGATTACGCCTTGTTCTATACAGATGTGGTGCTGATCTCACCAGACTACACTTTACGGACTGACACCCTCCGATATGATACCAGAACGAAAATCGCCTACTCCCAAGGCCCGACGATCATTGAGACAGAAGAAGGAGACAAACTATTTGCCAACGGGGGCGTCTTCCGAACGGAAATAGATCAATCCGATTTTGAGAATGGCAAATTCCAAACGGAGGACTACGAACTGGAAGGGAATGAGCTCTTTTTCGATGATCTGAACCGCTACTACAAGAGTGTGGGGGATGTGCTACTGACTGAGAAGAATGAAGACATCATCATCGTGGGTGACGAAGGGTTTCACAACAAAAGTACGGGTGTGAGTAAAGTCTATGGCAGCCCTGTCATGAAGCGCATTCTGAAGCAGGACACCTTCTTCCTTGCTGCCGACACGCTGGTAGCCATCGAGAACGAGGACAAGTCCCAGGAGCGTATTCTTGCCTACCACAACATCAGGGTATTCAAGAAGGGATTGCAAGGGCGAGCCGACTCGGCCTCTTATTTTCTGGAAGACTCGGTGATTTACCTCTACGGGGATCCGATTCTCTGGAATGAAAAGAGTCAAATCACGGCAGACACGATCGCCCTACACGTCAGCGAAGACGAGATCCGAAAAATGAATCTGTACAAGAATTCCTTCCTCACGTCGCAGGACACATTGCTGAACCACAACCAAATAAAGGGTCGGAACATGGAGGCTTTTTTTGAAGGAAACTACATTGATTTCATCACAGTCGATGGTAATGCGGAGACCATCTACTACGCCCTCGAGGAGGGGGACTCCACACTCATGGGTCTCAGTAAGATGATTTGTAGTTCCATGAAAATTGAGTTTGCGGACCGGGAGATGTCGCTGATTCGATTCTATGTGGAACCGGAGGGCAAGTTCTTCCCTCCGCACGAGATCACTCCCAGTGTAACAAAGCTGCCAGGGTTTTCCTGGCGAATCGAGGAACGCCCGACAAAGGCCGACATTTACAAAGATTCACAAGGACTCAACCAGGAGGGGGTACCCGAAGGATCGCCTCCTGAGGAGTTGCTTCCGACAATTCCTGAAACTACCGTGCCCCGCTCGGAGCTACTAAAAAATGTTAAAAGGCCCCGAGGCAGCCAATGATTTGATTTCGTTTCCAGTTAATTCGTGGAGTGGGTACCTTTGCGCTCGATTTGACAAAGAGAAGAATGACGAATAGGTTAGGGAAGTACGTCGTATTGCTTTTGCTTCTGGTAATGGCAAGTGGCTGCAGCAAGTTCCGGAAGATGATGAAGACCGCGGACTGGCAGGCGAAATATGCGGCGGCATTGGAGTACTACGAAGAGGAGGAGTACTACAAGGCCTCGCAACTATTAGAGAACATTCTTCCCATTATCAGAGGTACTGCAGAAGCAGAACTCGGCAATTTCTACTTTGCCTATTGTCACTTTCACCAACGTCAGTACATTCTCAGTGCCCACTACTTCAAGACTTTTGTCGAAATCTATGGCCGAAGTGAATACGTGATGGAAGCGGCATTTATGAGAGCCTACTCTTTATATAAGCAATCCCCTAAGTATTCTCTCGATCAAACGAGTACGTACGAGGCCGTGGCCGCACTGCAGAACTTCATCAACCAATACCCCTATTCTGAATACTCCAAGCAGGCCGACGAGCTCATCGATGAACTACAGGTAAAGCTGGAAAGAAAGGCCTATGACAATGCCAAGCTATTCTATCAGATCAAAGGGATCAAAGGCTTCCAACCTGCGCTGGTAACCTTCGACAACTTCCAAAGGAACTTCCCGGACAGCAAGTTCAATGAGGAGATCATGTATCTCATTGTTGAGACGCAGTACAACTATGCCCGGCAGAGTACGTATCGAAAGCAGGAAGAACGCTTCCGAGAGGCAATCGAAAAGTATGAAATCATGCTCGAAAGGTATCCCGAAAGCCCGTTCCTAAAGGACGCAGGTGAGATATACCAGAAAAGTATCGAAGAATTAGCTAAATTTGCGGATCAAAAAAATAAATCATAAATGGCCACGGATCCATCTATCATAACCAGAGACAACGATCAGATTGCGGCACCCACCGGCAACATCTACGAATCCCTCGTAGTGATCAGCAAAAGAGCCAGACAGATAAGCACCACAAATAAGGAGGAACTCAACGGCAAGCTTGCTGAGTTTGCTTCATCTGTAGACAACCTTGAGGAGATTTTTGAGAATCGCGAGCAGATTGAGATCTCTAAATTCTACGAGCGCATGCCCAAGCCATCATCGCTTGCCATCGACGAATTTCTCGAAGGGCGTGTTATGTATAGGAAGCCTGAGATAGAGGAAGAGTAAATTCTTCCCGGATGCTCCAGGGAAAAAAGATCTTATTGGCGGTCACGGGCTCGATAGCAGCTTACAAGACCGCCTTTTTTGTGCGCCTTCTCGTAAAGCAAGGTGCAGAGGTGAAGGTGATCATGACCGCCTCCGCCAAAGACTTCATCACTCCCCTTACACTTGCGACACTTTCCAAAAACCCTGTCTTCTCGGACTTTTTCGACCGCAGTACCGGCGTTTGGGAAAGTCATGTCGAGCTAGGTTTGTGGGCAGATGCCATGGTGGTCGCCCCTGCCAGCGCCAACACGCTGGCCAAGATGGCCCAGGGACTCTCAGACAACCTATTGCTAGCGACTTACCTGTCAGCAAGATGCCCGGTCTTCTTCGCACCGGCGATGGACCTGGATATGCACTTACATCCGGCCACAGAAAAAAACATTGAAGTACTATTATCCCACGGCAACCACCTCATCGCCGCCGAAGATGGCGAACTGGCGAGCGGCTTGCAGGGAGTAGGTCGCATGGCAGAGCCCGAAACACTGGTCGCGAAGCTTGAAGAGTTTTGGTCGGAAGACAACAAGCCACTAGCAGGCAAGAAGGTACTGATCACCTCTGGCCCAACGCATGAACCCATCGATGCCGTGCGATTCATCGGCAACCACTCTAGTGGCAAAATGGGCACTGCGCTAGCGCAAAAATGTGTGACAGCAGGAGCTGATGTTATTTTCATTACGGGCCCAGCGAGGTATACACCAGCGTCCGGCGTACACCTGATCCAGGTGAAGTCGGCAGATGAAATGTTTAAGGCCACATCGGAGCACTTTGGCGACGCAGACATTGCCATTTTCGCCGCAGCAGTTGGCGACTACAAGCCCTCAACCAGCGTCGACAATAAGCTGAAGCGGGATGAGCAAACACTGTCCTTAGAGTTGATACCCAATAAGGACATCGCCGCAGAAATGGGTCAACGTAAGCAATCACACCAGTTCACTGTGGGATTCGCCCTTGAGACTGATGACGAATCTGCAAACGCCCAAAAGAAGCTTGAAAAGAAGAACCTCGATATGATTGTCCTCAATTCGCTCAACGATAAGGGCGCAGGTTTTTCACACAACACCAACAAAGTGAGTTTCTTCTTTCCTGATAATAACCAACAGGATTTTGAGTTAAAGTCAAAAGATGCCGTAGCTTCGGATATTGTCAAAGTAATTAGCAAGCGACTGAATGGCTAGAAGTTTGATCTTCATATGGGTGGTACTGGTTGGTTTCTCGGCCAAAGGCCAGGAGCTGAACTGCCGGGTGATTGTCAACGCACAACAAGTACAGACTTCCGAAAGAGCCATCTTCCAGGAAATGGAAGTGGCCTTTGCTGAGTTTCTCAACAACCGGAAGTGGACCAATGATGAGTACGAGCAAGAGGAGAAGATCAAGTGCAACCTGATCATCAACGTTTCTGAAATGCCAAGCATCGGCGTATTTGAAGCGTCGGTGCAGATACTTTCTTCGCGGCCCGTATTCAACACCGACTATGAGTCGGTCCTTTTGAATTTTGCCGACCGGGACTGGACGTTTGAGTACATCACGTCCCAGCCGCTCCAATTCAACGAAAACACGTTTACCAGCAATATCACGTCCCTCCTGGCCTTCTACGCCTACATGATCATCGGCCTGGACTATGACTCCTTTAGCGAACTGGGCGGCGAGCCCTACTTCCAAAGCGCCTGGCAGATCGTCTTAAACTCCCAGCAGTCCGGTTTCGTGGGCTGGGATCAATTCAACAGTGTACGAAATCGATATTGGTTTGCGGAGAACGCCCTAAGCAACCAACTGGAAGGTATTCGCAGGGCCTACTACACCTACCACCGTCTCGGAATGGACGTCTTGAATGACAAACCGGACGAGGCTCGTCAAAAAATCCTCGAGTGCCTTGAGCTACTGCAGGAAGCGGACAAGGCCCGGCCACGAACAATTTTCACCATCGCCTTTCTCGATGCCAAGTCAGAGGAGCTGGCACAAATATTCTCCACGGGCAATATCGCCCCGCGACGCCAGGCTTACAACATCCTCACCACGATCGACCCAACGAAAGCGGAGCTTTTTGGTGTAATGATCAAATAAGTGATCTTAGCCAAAACCCCTCACCCGTGTCGACCATCCAACGAAAAATAGCCTTCAAGGACCTGCGCACCTTCGCAGGAACCGCGAAATACCTACATGTGGTGCTGAAAAGCAATGAGGCCATTCGCTGTCAGCTGCTGACGATGGACAAAGACAAACTACGGGTAAGGAATGCGCTGGGTCACAAGCGCGAGCTAAATTTGCAGGACATCCGAGAACTTTGGTTTGACGAAACAGTTCCTAAGGTCCCATGATCCAATCCCTGATCATTAAAAACTACGCGTTGATTCAAGAGCTTGAGTTGCGGCCCTCTGAGCGCCTCAACATCATCACAGGCGAGACGGGTGCGGGCAAGTCCATCATGCTCGGGGCCATTGGGCTTATCCTCGGCAGCCGCGCGGATGTGAAGGTGCTTTTCGATGAATCTACCAAGTGTTCCGTGGAGGGGATATTTGATATCCGCGAGTACCGATTGCAATCCCTGTTTGACGAGCTCGATCTGGATTATGAAGACCCATGCGTGATTCGACGTGAGATCAATCCCGCTGGAAAATCCAGGGCGTTTGTGAATGATACCCCAGTAACGCTGGATGTGCTTAAGACTTTGGGACCCAAACTCCTGGATATACACTCTCAGCACGAGACCCTGGAACTGGGGAAAAACCGGTATCAGCTGCAGACACTGGACGCATTTGCCCAGCACCCACAGCTCCTGGCGCAGCACGAGGAGGCATTTGATCAGTACGATAGGCACAGAAAAGAACTGGAAGCACTGCAATCCCAGGCCAAAGCGTCGGCCGAGGAACTGGACTATAAGCAGTTCATCTTTAATGAGCTGTCTGAGGCACAGCTGACAGCCGGTGACCAGGAGTCACTGGAAGCTGAACTGGCCGCACTGGAAAACGCGGAGGAAATCAAAGAAGCGCTGGCAATGGCGGAACAAGCGCTGGACCAAGGTGACTTCGCTGTACTGGATCAGCTTAAGAGCATTTCCCTTCAACTGTCAAAGATCGCCCCGTATTCAGAAAGCTTTCAAGCACTATCGGACCGATTGGAAAGTTCGCTAATCGAATTGCGAGACCTGGTCGGTGAGATCACTTCTGAAAACGATAAGGTGCATCTGGATCCGGGCCGCTTGCAGGAAGTCAAGGACCGAATTGATCTCATTTTCCGCCTTCAGCAGAAGCATGGTCTCGGAACAGTTGATGAACTGATCCGGTTGCGAGAAAAGCTGGACCAGGAGTTGCAGGCGGTTGACAGCCTGGATGAGGATATCAACAAGCTTACCAAAACGGTCGCCAAAGCGGAGTCTGCGATGCAGGGCACTGCGAAAGCCTTGACCGAGTCCCGTAAGCTGGCAGCATTGGATCTAGCGACAGAGATCGAAAAAATCATCCGAACCATCGGGATCGAAAATGGCCAGGTGGAAGTGGTCGTAGATTCAAAGGCACCTTCCCGGGATGGCGCCGATCAGATAGAGTTCCTCTTCACGGCCAACAAGGGCATGATCGCCCGGCCCCTAAAGGAAGTGGCCTCTGGGGGTGAGTTTTCCCGATTGATCTTTGCGGTGAAGTTCCTCGTAGCGCGCAAGTCGGCGATGCCGACCGTGATCTTTGATGAGATCGATACGGGGGTCTCTGGCGAGGTGGCCATCCAAATGGTAAAGCTCATGAAGAAGATGAGCGAGCATCATCAGATTGTTTCTATCAGTCACCTCCCGCAGTTCGCCGCTGCGGCTGATACACACTACTTCGTGTACAAAGACCACGAGTCGATCAAATCAGTGAGCAAGATCCGGAAGCTGGAGCAGGAGGATCGTATTGATACCATCGCTCGGATGATCGGAGGCAATAATCCCAGTGCCAAGGCGCAAGAGAGTGCGCAGGAGTTGCTGGATGCTCTGGCGTAGGCGACAGAATAAGCCACCCTCAACAGCAATACTCCCTAAGGTCATGCTGACAGCGGAAGCATCCATTGGGATTGATGGACGATCTTTCGAAAGTCGCCTAAAGATTTTTCCTGCGTCAAAATGACCTTGCTTTTGAGGGTGAGTCCCTTTACATACTGCTGTTCGGGATGTTCCGAAGGGCATCCCGAACCATGAATGCGGCGGATCTGCGATCCGAGTCGATGGATTGCAAATCCATATTGATCAGTGACAACTACTCAGAGTCACCGGACCGGGACTCTGAGATGAGGAGGAATTTCACCCAAAACCTCAGAGTCCTCATGACATCTGTCCAACCTCAGCCACGGCTACTAGAGTGACTCTGAGGAGATCAGATTGGCCTGGTGAGGGCCCCAGAAAAGCCACCCTCAACAGCAATACTCCCTAAGGTAATGCTGACGAAGGAAGCATCCATTGGTATTGATTGACGATCTTTCGAAAGTCGCCTAAAGATTTTTCCTGCGTCAAAATGACCTTGCTTTTGAGGGTGAGTCCCTTTACATACTGCTGTTCGGGATGTTCCGAAGGGCAGCCCGAACCGTGGATGCGGCGGATCTGCGATCCGAGTCGATGGATTGCAAATCCATATTGATCAGTGACAACTACTCAGAGTCACCGGACCGGGACTCTGAGATGAGGAGGAATTTCACCCAAAAATCTCAGAGTCCTTATGACATCTCTCCAAACTCAATAGGGAATACTGGAGTGACTCTGAGGAGATCCAACATGTCGAACAGCCTTAATCTAGAAAGCGGATCTGCGATCCGCAAAGCCTTATGCTCGAAGGAAGTACACTGGCAAGATAGACCCGATAGCAACGGAAGCCCGTCTGGCCTATGGCGGTGGGTAGCGGGGAGGAGGCTGAGAGTGGATAGCGGGAAAGCCCTCGGATGCGAAGAACTGGCCGTTCTCTCCAAAATGAAATGAAGGACAATCAAAATGTCCTGACCTCCCCGAACCTGTAATGACAATTGTGGGTTAATTTTGCCCGCCAAACGGCAACCGAAAGAAGGTTGGTAAAAATCAAAGACCAATGACATACGACTTATTGAAAGGAAAGAGAGGAATCATCTTTGGCGCCCTCGATGAAAAGTCCATCGCCTGGAAAGTGGCCGAGCGGGCCTATGAAGAAGGTGCACGATTTACGCTGACCAACGCGCCGATCGCGTTGCGTATGGGAGCGATCCAACAACTCGCTGAGAAGTGTGAGACAGAGGTGATTCCTGCCGATGCTACTTCGTTGGAAGACCTCGAGAACCTTTTCACTAAGTCCAAAGAACTGCTGGGAGGCAACTTCGACTTCATCCTACATGCCATCGGCATGAGCCCCAACGTCCGCAAAAAGAAGGGCTATGGAGACCTCAACTACGATTGGTTTCAAAAGACACTGGACGTCTCTGCGCTCTCCTTTCACAAGGTGATGCAAGTGGCGGAGAAAATGGACATCATGAATGAGTGGGGATCGATTTTGGGTCTCTCCTACATCGCGGCACAGCGTACTTTTCCTGACTACTCTGATATGGCGCAGGCAAAGGCGATGCTGGAGTCCATTGCCCGCAGCTACGGCTACCGATTTGCCAAATCCAAGAAAGTCCGTGTGAACACCATCTCGCAATCGCCTACGATGACAACCGCGGGTACTGGCGTGCCGGGCTTCGATGTATTCTTCGACTACGCCGACAAGATGTCGCCACTGGGCAATGCTGATGCGACGAGCTGCGCGGACTATTGCCTTCTCATGTTCTCCGATCTGTCGCGTATGGTGACGATGCAAAACCTGATGCACGATGGCGGATTCTCAGCCTCTGGCATCACAGAGGAAATCATCGAGGAACTGAGTAAGTAAGACTCGGCGGCGCCCAAATGATCGCTTTTCCCAACGCCAAGATCAACTTGGGTCTGAACATCGTTCGTAAGCGAGCAGATGGGTACCACGACATCGAATCCTGCCTCTACCCTATCCCCTGGTGTGATATACTGGAGATAGTGCCCTCGGAGCGACTGGCGTTTCATCCGAGTGGACTGTCTATTCCAGGGGAGACGGAGAACAACCTGTGCTTGAAAGCCTACGACGAGGTGAAAAAGCGCTTCCCCGATCTTCCGGCGGTGGCCGTGCACCTTCACAAGGCAATCCCGATGGGCGCAGGCCTGGGAGGCGGTTCGTCAGATGGAGCATTTATGGTCAAGCTGCTCAATGACCAATTCGGACTGGGGATGTCGGTGGAGGAAATGGAGACCATCGCCGCCAGCCTTGGGAGCGACTGCCCATTTTTCATTCAAAATACCCCGATACTGGCGACGGGCACGGGAACAACACTGGAGCCATTTAGGGTGGACCTCTCCGGCAAGTACCTCGGGGTGGTCTATCCAAATGTCCATGTTTCAACCCAAGAGGCCTATGGAGGGACAAAGCCAGCAGTCCCCGTCACACCTGTTGCGGAAATACTCACGGGACCCATAAGGCAGTGGAAAGGTCTGTTGGTCAATGATTTCGAAGGGTCGATCTTTCCCAATCATCAAGAACTGCGGGCTGAGAAAGAGAAGATGTACGAAATGGGGGCTATCTACGCCGCTATGTCCGGGTCAGGCTCCGCGGTGTTTGGAATTTTTGAAACCGACCCTGGAGAAGGCTTCGAATTCTCCTGTCAATTATAGTGGTCAGAAATGGTCGCTCACCCCTGCCTTAGGATGAGCATGATTCTGGAAAACTCCTTTTCAGTGATCCGGCCGTCGACGATCATTTGCTCCAACTCTTTCTGCTGCTCCGGGGTAAGCTCCACTTCGTGCGGATAGATTTTCTCTCCTAGTCCTTCGACCTCTCCGAGACGGTTGTTCAAAATGATCAATTGGTTCTCACTGATGACGCCACTCTCAAACATGCGACTGATCTCCTCTTTTTGCTCGATCAATCGCGACTTAAATTTCAGTTGGTCGTTGACGTAGTCCTTGACGAGCTCGTTGGTCTTGTAAAGGACGTTTTTGAATTTGCGCTTCCTCCTCAAAGCCAGGAACCGCCCGATAACGGCCGAAAAGATACCAAACAGGACCCCGAGAATGATCCCAAGCTTGTCCCAGTAGTCCTGCTTCCAAAAATCAGAACTGAAAATATTGTGGCTTTGCGAGGCCTCTTCGCCGTCAGCATACACAATCTCCTTTTCTATGAAGTTGATCCTCAATTGATCACCCGGCTGGCCATCAAAACCTGGAAGGTGCAGGTTTTTGCTACTGATCTGCATCTCTTCTGGTGAGATGGCTCTTGCAACTCTACCTTCCCTGATCAACTCGAACCGGTACTGCTCCAGATCGAAACCGTCGTCCGCCCCATAGGTAGCAAACCATTCGCTTTCCTTTTGTAGGAGGTTGGTCTCTATCACCTGCTGTTTCAAAAGGTCGTTGGTGACAATTTGCGGCATTAGCGCCCGCAGTTCGGCGAGCGTCAAATCTCCCTTTGCCCCTGGCTGGTTGTCCAGGGTCACCTGGAAGTGGAACTTGCCCTCGGCGACAACGTAGAGCTCAATGTCAATCGTGACGGTATGTAGCAAGTCATTGGGTCGAAAGTCGAAGCGTTTTGTGGCCAGGATTCTCTGGCGAATGTCCTTGTCGATCAACGAGAGCACATCGCCTGAAGACGTCAGTGCTTTCTGTGCCGACTCTTTGGCATTGACCCTTAGGAGCACGTGAGGCTTGATGCGTACCAGACGCAGATACCGGCGAAGGGAATTGTAGTAGTCCTCGTTTCTGGGGACCCACTCGGTGATCTTCAGCGGGTTGTCGGCGAACAGTCTCTTTGCCCTGGGATCTCTCCGGGAGTTGAACATGATCCTTGATAGCTCCTCCCTTCGTGATGCCTCCAGCATCGGTGAGAAAACATACGCATGATAGGGTATATCGAAGGACTCGAGGATCCGAAAATCGGACTGCTCGTGAGAGACCTTGTCAAAACCGGCTAGGTCGATCCCTATGGCATCCGTCCGGTCATTGGCCAATGAATCGATGGACGCATCATGCCCACCGCTGTAGTCGTAGACCATATCTTCCAACTGGACATCGTACTCTTCCATGATGCCCTTCGGTAGGTAAAATCCCGATGTCGATGTCGGTTTCACGAAAAGCACCCGTTTGCCTTTTAGATCGGTCACTTTCTGGATGGGACTGTCCTTTCTGACGAATATCGCTCCTTGATAGGACGCTTCACCGTCGACCAGATGCGAACCAAAGACATGTAAGTCCGGGAAGTCGGCCTTGGTCCCCAGATAGGGGAAGATGGTGAAAACACCAAGATCCAGTTCTCCCTCATGGAGTCTGAAACCCATTTCCTCCTCAGGAACAATCTCAATCGTCAGAGAGCTATTGCTCCTTTCGGCGAGATACTCAAAAAGTGGAATGTAGGTCTGCTCGACCTTTTCTACGGTTTTGTATTTGATGACGCCGACACGCAGAGGATCTTGAGCGTGCCCGCCAACAACGATCAGCGCGAAACATATAGATAAAAAAATAGTACGGTTCATACGGCGATCACCTTAGAGGCTTTCTTCACACCAAACAAGATCAGGAGTGCGGCAAATACCATCAACAAGTGTGCTACGTCGTGATGGTTGAACCACACCGGGTGGATGGAAAGATTCATCAGGCGGCCAACCGCAGTCAGCGCGGAGACGATGAAGCCTATCAGAATCCATTCGCTGCCCTTCAAGACGCTGGAGATAACGCCATACCCCTGCACCCCCAGCACTGTGAGGAGGGAGATGACAGTGATCACCAACACGACACCAAAAGTCTGAAACCAGTATAATGCAATCAAAAACAGAACAAACTCCACTTTGGAGATCAACATCAGCGTGCCGGTCTTTTCTTTTGTCAGCTGCTGAATGGAGGCCGCCTGGGCAAAGTAGGCGGTCAATCCGCTAAAGCACCACCCTATCAATCGAAGCCAGGTAGGGTTGTAGTGCGAAAACAGGTGGGTAAAAACTCCAATGAACGTGGCCGTGCCGAGTGACAGGAAGAAATAACTCCACGGCACCTTCCCCGAAAAATCTTCAACTTTCCGAACCTGAAGAAAGCTGTATACACATACCGCGGCAAGAATGAGATTGCCAAATGCCGTCACTGGCTCGGAGAAAATAACTCCTGCAAATTCGAATTCCATAGTGTGTAATCTATCGAGGGCGCAAATTAACCCGGATTATGCAATAGCATATTTACTATTCCAAAGGAAAATATTCTATTGCATAATGACGAAAAATTTCTCTTACAGGAAATTTTTGTCAGGGTAACCCAGACAAAGCAAAGCTTTCGTCTGCCCAAAGGGCAAATTATGCATTAATGCATAATTTGGGATTAAGCATCTACCCCCGAAAATGGGTTATTTGTCTGACGATCAGGTAATATTGGTTTTGATCATGCGTCGATTGCGCAGACGGTTGATCGGCGGATAGATGACTACACTCAATAGTATGATCGATGTTCCGATGTAAAACCGAGGACCCATCGCTTCGCTCGACCCAAAAATTAGTAAGGCCATGAGCATCCCATAGACCGGCTCCAGGTTGACCGTTAGGTTGATGGCGAAGGGCGTAAGGCGCCGCATGAGCTCGACACTCATCGAGAAGGCATAGACAGTGCAAACGACAGAAAGAAGGATAAGGTAGATCCACTCCACTCCGTGGATGCTCATTATCACAGGTCGCTCCACCACCCACTCGGAGTAGATAGGGAAAAACATCAACGTCGCGACACACGCTGCCCCCATCTCCCAAAACATGATCGTGAAATGGTCGTTGCGCTTAGATAGTGTAGCATTCATGACCATAAATACTGCCGAAAGGAAGGCCGACGCCACCGCCACACCAAATCCGAGGCCGTAGTCAAAATCTTCGTGGAGGATCACGAGGATGCCTCCGAATCCCAGTAGTCCCACGAGAATATCGACCCCTTTGATCCGTTGCCGTGTGGCAAATGGCTCGATGAATACCGTCCAGATCGACGCTGTGGCCATTCCCACCAGGCAGACAGAGACATTAGAGAGTCGCGCGGCCAGGAAGAACAAGATCCAATGGATGGATATGAGGAACCCTATGAACAAAAGGAGGAAAAAGTCTTTGCGTTTCGCGACCCGAAACGGCTTCTTTAGTGACCACAATACCAGAGCCAGTCCAGCGGCGGCCAGCAGCGTGCGATAAAAGACGAGCTCCACAGGGGGAAGCGAAATCAGCTTGCCGAAGATGGCCGTAAACCCCCACAGCAAGACGATAAAATGCAAATTCAGGTAGTCCCTCGTGGTCCTGGTCATCGAGGTACGGTATTGTACATCACAATGGCTATGACCGAAAAGGAGAGATTCGGTATCCACACAGCCAGCACAGGGTTCATCGTATTCGCCTCGGCTATGGCTCTCGACAGAATGAACATGATGATAAAAATAAAGGCCAGCAAGAACCCAAGGGCGATCTGAAACCCTGTACCTCTCCTGGTCTTCCGCGCTGATACGATCACTCCCATGAATGTGAGTATCAATACCCCAAAGGGCTGCATAAAGCGAATGTATTTCTCGATCTGATAGATCTGTACATCGTCCGCACCCCGGGATTGCTGCAGAGCGATGTAGTCGTCCAGCTCAGTCATCGTCAGCGTCTCCCAAAGTCTTTCTTTGTTGTCAAAATCCTTCGGGTAGAGATTTAGCAGCGTATCCATCTTGCTGCCGTTCTCGAAGGTCTCGTATCCGTCGTAAAGCGTTCGCTTCTGCCAATTGATCAAGCGCCACTTGGCTGTAGCCGTATCCCATTCGATGCGCGCGGCGTGGATCTTCTCCTGCAGCTTCAAATCCTGGATCCGCTCCAACGTCACCTTGTATCCCATCTCCCGGCGGTTGTTGTACCGATCCATGTAGATGTATTGGTCCTGCCCAATCTTGAAATGGATGTTTCGGTCGCTGAAATAGAAGGGCTTACCCAGGTAGGCAATCTCGAAGTTGATCCGAAACTTATTGGTATCCGGGATGACGTAGCTATTGAGGTAAAAGCTGGCCACTGAGACCATCATGGCTCCTACTAAGTAGGGTACCAGCAATCGGCGGAAGCTGATGCCGCTGGCAAGCATAGCTACGATTTCCGACTTGGAAGCCAACTTGGCAGTCACAAACACGGATGCAATGAATGTCGTAATCGGTGTGATGAGGCTTGCAATGAATGGAATGAAAGTGAGGTAGTACAAGCCAATGTTCCTACCAGAGACCTCGTTCTTGATGAAGTCGTCGTTCTTCTCCGTGAAGTCAATGACGCATATAATGGCCAGCAGGCCTAGCACCACGAACACGAAGGTCCCGAGAAATTTCTTCAATATGTAGAGATCCAGTTTCTTCATCTCATAGACGTGTCGTCACCTTGGGCATCATCTTGTTTTTCCAACTGGCAAAGTCACCCTCCAATATGTGCTTACGCGCTTCTTTTACTAACCACAAATAGAAAGTCAGGTTGTGAATACTCGCAATTTGCGGGCCCAGCATTTCGTTGCTCGTGATCAGGTGCCTCAGGTAGGCCCTGGAGTAAGCGGTGCTGGCATAACCTCCAATCGTCGGATCAATTGGACGGTAGTCCTTCTTCCACTTTTCGTTTCTGATATTGATCACTCCCTCCGAGGTGAAAAGCATGCCATTTCGGGCGTTCCTTGTAGGCATGACACAATCAAACATGTCCACCCCCAAAGCGATGCACTCCAAAATGTTGGCGGGTGTACCGACTCCCATGAGATATCGCGGTTTGTCGGCCGGCAAAATGCCGCAGACCATATCGGTCATTTCATACATCATCTCATGCGGCTCACCTACTGAAAGCCCACCGATGGCATTGCCCTCCATCTCCGCGCCTGCAATGTACTCGGCAGACTCCTTCCGTAAATCCGGAAATACACTGCCCTGCACGATGGGAAACAAGGTTTGGCTATAGCCATAATGCCCCTCTGAAGCCCTGAACCTGTCGATGCATCTGTTCAACCAACGATGGGTCATGTGCATTGAGTTTCTCGCGTAGTCGATTTCACACGGATAAGGCGTGCACTCATCGAATGCCATAATGATATCAGCGCCAATCAGCCGCTGAATATCGATCACATGTTCCGGCGAAAACATGTGCTTCGAACCATCGATATGACTTTGGAAGGTAACGCCAACTTCCTCTATGCGGCGGTTGTCTCCCAATGAATACACCTGGTATCCCCCACTATCCGTCAGAATTGGTCCTTCCCAACCATTGAACTTATGCAGTCCACCAGCTTCGTTGATGATTTCCAGCCCTGGCCTCAGGTATAGGTGGTAGGTATTGCCAAGAATGATCTGGGCGCCGATATCGTCTTTGAGTTCTCGCTGGTGAACAGCCTTGACGGTGGCGGCAGTTCCTACCGGCATGAATATGGGGGTTTCGATCTTCCCGTGGTCCGTTTCGATCTCTCCCGCTCGGGCGCTGCTCTTTCCGTCTGTTGATATCAGTCTAAAATCCAAGTACTTCTTGCTTCGTTTGGTGGGCAAAAATAAATTTCTCCAACGGCATATCAGTGCCTGATCCGTCTATATTTGCGGCGAATGCTGCCATTGTCTGAAATCGTCCTCTATATTTTTCTCGGCGCTGCAGCCCTTCACCTGCTCACCGTTGTAATCAATACTTTGGCGATCGTGACCTCACGGACGGGCACTCCCGGCGACGAACTTCCTCCTATTTCCATTGTCGTATGCACGCGAAATGAAGAAGAAAACCTAAAGGAGTTGCTTCCGCTGCTGCTGGAGCAGGACTACCAGCAGTATGAAGTGAATATTGTGTTGGATCGATGCTTTGACAGGAGCTTGGACTTGCTAAAGTCACTGGAGCCGAAGCACACTAACTTGAAGACGATCATCGTAGACTATCTCCCTGAGCATTTCCACCCCAAAAAATTTGGTCTCACACTTGCCATCAAAGGAGCAAGCCACGAGTGGATCCTGTTAACCGATGCAGACTGTCGCCCCCGATCAAAAAACTGGTTGACAGCGATGTCGTCGAAGATGACGGCAGACGTCGATGCAGTGATTGGATATAGCCCCTACTTCAAGTCGCGCAGCCTCGTCAATGCTTTCATACAGTTTGAGACTTTTCTGACAGCATTTTATTACCTGTCCTCGGCTGCCTTGGGTTTTCCATACATGGGTGTTGGCCGCAATCTGGCTTACCGTAAGTCGGTATTTATTGGTGCCAAGGGCTTTAATCGGTTTCAAGGGGTCACCGGCGGGGACGACGATTTATTTCTGCAGCATCATATCAAACGCCGAAGAACCCGCGTTTCAATTACTGACGACAGTGTAGTGATGAGCAAGCCCAAGACCACCTGGAGTGCTTATTTTCAGCAGAAGCGACGCCACCTGTCAGTAGGGAGATTTTATAAAAAAGGAATCGTGTTAAAACACCTTCTGCGCACCAGTTTTCATCTTTTGCTTTGGCTTTCTTTCATTATTTTAGCTGCTTTGAAGTTTGAAACAATAACGATTTTGGCCGTTTTGGCGGGAATTCTTGCCTTGAAGGGTTTGTTGTTTTGGTGGTCGGCTCGAAAAATGGGACAAGGTTATCCTTACTGGATGACACCTTTTCTTGACTTGGCGTATGCCTTTTTCATCCCCACAATGGGCCTGTTGTCATTCTTTAGAAGGCGTATTAAATGGAAGTAAATCGGCAGTTTTCTGATAAGGCACTTCGCGATTTTCAATTGATCGATCTGGCAACCCAGCAAGGCGACGAGAGCGCTTTTGCTGAGCTGATGGACCGCTACAAGAAGCCGGTCTACCATATGATCCTGAAGATGGTCCGAAATGTCGATGATGCCGAAGATCTCACGATCGAAGCATTTGCTAAGGCCTTTCGCAACCTGAAGCGCTTCAAAAAGGACTACACCTTCAGTACGTGGCTGTTTCGGATCGCCACCAACAATGCGATCGACTTCATTCGTAAAAAGAAGCTGGAAACCTACAGCCTCAATACCTCATTCACCGACGACAGTGGCGATTCTGTGAACATCGACGTGGAAGACCGCAACCTCACGCCTGATGAAGAGACGATCAAGACACAGAAGATTGAGCTTGTACGGATGTTCGTCACAAAACTTCCGGCCAAATATCAGCGACTGGTGAAACTCCGGTACTTCGACGAACTTTCCTACGAGGAGATTGCCAAAGAACTGGACGCTCCCCTTGGTACCGTCAAAGCCCAGCTCCACAGGGCGCGTGAGCTCATGTACGATCTGGTCAAAGACAAGAAAAAGCATATTTGAGTCGCGCAATGCCTCCAGGCGTCGAACTCATTTCTTCGTATTTCCCGGACCTATCCGAACGTCAGCTCGCGCAACTGGCTCAGCTACAGGACCTCTATAGCTACTGGAACGAGCGCATCAATGTCATCTCTCGTAAGGACATCGACCAGCTCTATGAGCGGCATGTCCTGCACTCACTGGCAATCGCGAAGTTTCTCACCTTCCGGCCTGGCGCGAAAATCCTCGACATAGGCACGGGGGGAGGCTTTCCGGGGATCCCTTTGGCTATTCTATTTCCATCGGTCGCTTTCACATTGGTCGATTCTATTGGCAAAAAGATCAAGGTAGTACAGGAAGTGTCAAAAGCTCTGGAACTGCAAAATGTGACCGGGCTCCATCAAAGGGCCGAAAGTGCTGACGGTCCGTTCGACTTCGTCGTCACTCGCGCTGTAGCTCGATCAGCAAAACTCTACCAGTGGTGTCGACACGTACTAGCCAAGGAGTCGAAACATGAAAAACCCAATGGTATCCTCTGTCTGAAAGGTGGTGACCTCACAGAAGAATTGCAGGAACTCAAGCGTCCCGGTGAAGTGATCCCACTGAAGGAATTCTTCAACGAGGAGTTCTTCGACACAAAAGCGATCGTCTACATTCCCAGGTAGGACCCAAAAAATTACCACAAGTCGCCTTTGGTCATGGTGCTGACGCTTTCCTGCATGCAGTACGGTCCTTTTTACTATTTGCTAATCAAATTCCGTGATATCCTTACAATAATGTTAGAGGATCCTTGAGGGAAGAAGTTGAATGCTAGTCAACAGCGTATTTGGACCCTTTGTGAACCTTTTCAGCCGCTCATTTGATTTCAAAATCAAAAGGGCAGGTTTTTTGTTAAAGAAATAAAGAAAAACTAAGTAGTATAATCCTATAAAGGCCACCTCTAGAAGAGGTGGTTTTTATTTTTTCTTACAAAAACCAAATTTTCCCTCTTCTCTCTCCAAAGGCCTCATCTCCAATAAGTACAATACCCATTATCACTTCCGATTGTAAGACGGCCCGACATCTCGTGAGGACCCTCAATTAATAGCCCCATTTTCAGTCAATCCAATATTAATTATCAAAATAATATCACATATAAAGTGTTATTTATGGTATGATATTCTGATAATAAGGGTTTTGTTTTCATAAAACTCTCGCACCGTTCTTCCTCCGTATTTTCCTCCCTTACGTAGAACGCAATTCTTTTTTACTATCCACGCCTTCTTATTGCTTCTAACATTATCCCGATATAATGCAAAATTCACTATCAAATGCTTATGAGAAACCTTTTACTAATTGCGCTATTGGGGATTGCCTTCACGTTGCAAGCCCAAGAGCGCGTCATTACCGGCCGGGTCACAGACGACTCGGGCTCGGACGTCCCTGGGGCCAACGTGGTGCTGAAGGGTACTACGATCGGGACCACGACTGACGTCTCGGGAAATTACAGGCTGAGTGTTCCCGAAAACGGGAAAGTGCTCATCTTCTCTTTTATCGGTATGCAAATGCAGGAAATCGAGATCGGGTCGCGCTCGGTCATCGATGTGGAGATGAGTGCCGACGTACAGCAACTCGAAGAAGTGGTCGTCACCGCTATCGGTATCGAGCGGCAGCAAAAAGCACTCGGCTACTCCGTCGGAAGCGTTAAAGCTGAACAGATCCAGCAAATCTCGGAGCCCGATGTTTTGCGTTCTATGCAGGGTAAGATTCCCGGAGTGAACATCACCGCGGCCTCTGGTGCTCCCGGAAGCGCGACAAGGATCACTATCCGTGGAGCCTCCTCTCTGTATGGCAACAATGACCCACTTTTCGTCGTAGACGGTGTGCCCTACAACAATACGCAATACAATACCAGTAACCAGTTGCTGGGCGGTGGAGCGTATGGCACTCCATTGTCGTTTTTGGACCCGAATACGATCGAATCGGTCAATGTACTCAAAGGAGCTGCTGCTGCCGCCCTATATGGCTCCAGAGCCGCCAATGGGGTGATTCTGATCACTACAAAAGGAGGTACCACCCGACCCGCACAAAAGGGACTGGAGGTCACATTGAGCTCTTCATTCTCCATTGAGGAGATCGCCAACCTTCCTGAGTATCAGAACAGTTATGGCAACGGCTCAGAATTCAACTACCAGAATGCCAATGGCTCCTGGGGACCAAGATTTGCCGAAAGAGACTCGTTCCCTACATGGCCCACGTTTACAGCGGCGTTCCCTGAACTCCCTACCAACTCACCCTATGTGGCGCAGCCCAACAACGTGAGTGATCTTTTTGAAAAGGGATCAGTTTGGGAAAACTCCATCAATGTGACTGGCGGCACGGGCAATTCCACCTTCTCGGGAGGCATTTCGCACCTTGACCAGGATGGTTACATACCCCATGCAAGCTTCCAGCGCACCACAGTGAATGTGGGAGCCAGAACCCAACTGAACAACGGCTTCAACTTTGGTGGTACCGCCACCTATACAAAGAGCGAGACGAACGGGCCGTTCTTTGGGGAGAATGGGGCCGCAGGAGCGGAGGTTGCCTCTTCTTTTGCGCGGACGCTATGGCTAGGACGGACATGGGACAGCAATCTGCCCTTTGAGACTCCTACTGGCGGTAATGTCTTTTATAACGGGAATGGGATAGACAACCCACGTTGGTCTTGGTTGCACAATGGTGTCAATGAAAAGACCAACCGAATAGGAATCACTTTCGACGTCACCTATGACATATTGGATTGGTTGAACGTGGCCTGGAAAGTAGGAACGAACCAGTACACGACGAAGAGGGTGCAGCGCTATGACCTTGGCTCCAACGCCTATAGCGGAGGTGGTGCCATCGCTACAGATGATGTATCCTTCGAAGAGTTGAACTCTGATTTCCTCATCACTGCGTCCCAGACGTTCTCCGATTTTGATGTGCGCCTTATAGCAGGACAAAACGTCAATCAGCGAACGACCGATCGACAATCAGTGATCGGTACAGGCATGGTTGTCCCTGACATCTTTGATCTCGACAACATGAGCTCAGTAGTACCCAATGGTGGCAACTTCACTCAGCGAAGACTCATGGGCCTCTTCTACGAAGCAAGCTTTGGGTACAAGGACTTCCTATTTTTCAACACTACAGGTAGAAATGACTGGTCTTCAACGCTGCCGGCAAATGAGAGAAGTTTCTTCTATCCAAGTGCTTCGCTTTCATTTGTCTTCACTGAAGGCCTTCCACTTGGCATTAGTGAGAACATCCTGAGCTTTGGCAAGATCCGCGCGAGCTGGGCAAAGGTGGGTAATGATGCCCTACCTTATCAGTTGGAAAACACCTACCGTGTAAATCACGGGCAGGCCACTGGCCTGATAGGCTCACAGCCCGACATCGATTTCCCAATCGCTGGACAATCAGCGGCCACGCTGGCCAACCTGGGGGGTGATCCCGGACTGACCCCTGAGTTCACAACGGAGTACGAATTCGGTGTCAACTTGAAGCTGTTCAACGGCATTGCTGATCTGGATGTCACCTACTACGACCGCAACTCCACGGATCAAATCGGCACCATCTCCGTGCCTTCGGTGACTGGTCTCGAGCAGATTACCACCAACTTCGGAGATGTCGAAAACAAGGGATGGGAAATTGGCTTGAACGTCAACCCTGTGAACACCTCCAGTGGACTGTCATGGAACATCTTCTTCAACTTCACGAAGAACAAGAACACTGTTCTGAGTCTGGAAGATGGCGTCGAGCGCCTCAATATGAGAAACCTCTTCGGCGGTGGAATCAGACCGGTATTTGAGCCTGGCAAACCATATGGAGCCCTCTACGGCAGCACTTCGGCGAAGGATGATGAAGGCAATTGGCTGGTGAATCCAGCAACGGGCCTACTCTTCCCTGCAGTGGGTGATGATCGCTTCCAAATCATCGGCGATCCAAATCCTAACTATACGCTGGATGTCACGAATACATTGACATTCAAGGGGGTCACTTTTGGCTTCCTGATTTCGTACAAGGACGGAGGAGACATTTACACGACAACTGTCGAGCGACTGATGGGCCGTGGTGTTGTACAGGACACAGAAGATCGTGAGAAGTCCCGGATCATCCCTGGCTACCTTGGAGATCCCTCTACAGGCCAGCCACTGCTGGACGATGCCGGCAACAAGATCCGAAATACCATCCAGGTAACTACCAATGACCTTTTCTTCGCTAATGGGGGGCCGGAATCTTTCTTTATCAATGGCGCAGATGAAGCCTCTGTCTTTGATGGCACGGTAGTCAGACTTCGCGAGGTGAGCCTCGGGTACACCCTACCCTCTCAGTGGATCGAAAGCACGCCATTTGGGAGGATCAGTGTCTCGCTGACAGGTCGCAACCTGTGGTACTTCGCACCAAACATCCCTCACTCGACCAACTTCGATCCTGAGGTGAACGGTTTTGGAGCCACCAATACGCAAGGTATCGAGTACGCAGCTGCTCCTCAGACCAAGCGATACGGGGTGAACCTCCAGGTAACATTCTAATTTCTTAGACAGATGAAAAATAAAATAATGCTTAGGCTATTAACAGTTTGCATGGCGCTGGCAATGCTAACGTCGTGCGATGACTTCTTCGATATCAACAGTGACCCCAACAACCCGACCAGCGTCACGCCCAATTTGCTGCTGACCAATGCTGAAGCGGCGCTAGCTGGCGCAGTTGGGATGGGTAATGGGATCAATCGACAGACGAGTGTCTTCATGCACCAAATGGTGCGTAGAGGTGAAGGTGATCAGTATGTGACACAGGGAAACGACTTTTCGGTGGGTACTTCCTGGCAGGCATTCTATGACATTGCCTTGCCGGATCTGGAGATCATCATCACGGACCAAACAGAAGCCGACAACATGGTCTATGTAGGTGTAGCCAAACTACTCAAGGCTTACAGCTATTCCATCATTGTCGATATCTGGGGTGATGTGCCATTTACTGAGGCGACACAGTTCACCGAACTACGATTCCCTGTTTATGATGACGGCGCGTCGATTTATCCGGCTTTGCTGGCTCTGATCGATGAAGGTGTCGCGGACATCAACGATACCGAGTCCGTTAACCAATTCACGCCAGGAGCGGACGACCTGATCTACGGAGGCAGTACGACTCTATGGGAGAAGTTTGCCAATTCGCTGAAGCTGAAACTCCTCTACCAATTGCAGGACGTGGATGTGATCAGTGATCGCGACTCACAGATCAATGCATTGTTGGCAGATCCATCTACCCTGATCAACAGGGCCTCTGAGGATTTTGAGTTTTGGTACGGGTCTGCGGGCCCTACGCCTGAAAACAGGCATGGCTTGTTCGTCTCGGAGTACACGCAGGCAAATCCCGGATTCTATGTCAGCCCCTGGTTGTACGAGACCATGCAAGGTCAGAACCTTGGGATCTTCAATGGCGTAGCTGACCCTCGAGTGCCCTATTACTGGCACAAGCAGTTGCTTCCTGGCGAAGCCCCTGAAAATCCCTTCGAGTACCTCACGGACGATGGATTCCTGACCATCCACTTTGGGTCCATTCACCCGAATCAGGCTTCAGGCCAACAATCCTCTCAGACTGTCTTTGGCTTGTACCCCTGCGGTGGGTTCTACGATGATCAAAGTGGCACAAAAGTGAACGCCACTTCAGGGAACGGTGTCGCACCTGAGCGAATGCTTCCATACTTCAAAATGCTGTACATGCGATCAGAGTTGGCGCTGGCAGGTATCACGGGAGAGGATGATCGCCAGTTGCTGATCGACGCGATCGAGGCCTCCTTCGCGAAGGTCAATGAAATGGTCGGTGGCAATGGTCAATCGGGTGTACCCTCCATCGATGGAGACGCAATTGATGCCTACGTCGCGGATGTCATGGCTGAGTACGATGCCGGGGATGACGAGAGAAAACTTGAAGTCATACTCACACAAAAGTGGATCGCGAGTCTCGGCAATAGTATAGACGCGTACACCGACTATCGCAGAACGGGCTACCCTGTCATCTTCGACCCAAATAGCTACAACGGAAACTACGTGGGCTCTAACCCGCAAAACTTCTCAGCCTTGACGACAGCCGGGCAGGGTTTCCCTGTAAGTCTGCCGTGGCAGCAAGTGGACCTTGACATCAATCCAAATGCACCGTCGCAGAAAGATCCAACGAGCTACCGAGTCTTCTGGGATGCCAACTAATTAATGACAACAAAATGAAAAGAATAGCATATATATTTTTCTTATCACTCGGGGTTGGTCTATTCACATCCTGTGTGGACGATGACAAGCTGTTTGAACTCGATGATTTCGATACGGGGGCACTCCCCAATATGCAGCGGACTGCTAATGACCTTGGATTCATCGACTCCTTCAATTTTGATACGTCACCTATTGAGTTCACGATCGATTTTACCATTGATGCGGAGCAAAGTGACGATGGCGGTCTTACCAATGGCGGCGATGGACGACTCAATACCAATACCGAGTTTCGGTCGGTAGAATCTGTCGACCTGGTGGTTTCCTATTTGAACACTGCTACCGGCACTACAGAAATTGGTGTTTTGAATTCATACAGCACCTGGCCTGTCACCGTAGCGATGACCGGGGTCGGGGACCTTGTGAACATCCTTCCTTCGCTGAATTCCAGCGACGACATCAATGTGGGCGATGTGTTCACATTCGTCTGTGGGATCAATTTTCAGGATGGCAGCAGCTTGCCGGCTTTTGTGCAAGATGCTTCCGGGAGTCACCTCCCCAACTTCAGTGTGAACTATAGTGGTGGAACGAACAACCCCGGATTTGACTATCAGGTGACCTACAATGTGTCCTGCTCCTCCAACTTGATCCCAGGCGGATCTGCCACCTATGACCTGACAACCAATGTCACCAGCACCTGCTGCGGGCTTGCATTGGGGCCCCAGCAGTCGGGCAGAACTGCCACGATCACTGATCTCGGCAGCGGTACCTATGAGATCTCAGATATCCTCGCGGGTCACATTGCCCCTTTTGGGATAGATCCTGAGCCCATCAGAGTGGTAGATGTCTGCGCGAACTTTAGCTTAGTCGATGCCGCATCGGTGCTCAGCTATACCGGATCGGGGTCGGGCGCGTCAATCGATGAGACGACGGGTGTCTGGACCATCACGTTCAATGATGAAGTCAACGCCATTGCCGGCGTGGCAACGCTTACGCCGCAGTAGGTCGTTATTTATCGGTAAAGAAGAAAGGCTGGCCCGAAAGGGTCAGCCTTTTTTTCGAAAATATAATTCGCAGACTGCACTATAACGCCAGCCTCACTACGCGAAGGAGGTCGGCATCCTCCTGAAGGTTGATCCCTTCCGCCTTCAGTAGCTTCTTCAATTCCTTGGGGCTCATCCCGGTTAACTCCGCCAGAGAGCCCTTCGTCCTTTTGAAAGGGATACTCTTCTTATCCTTTACCAAGTAGAAAACCTCTTTCTGTAGTACCTGTTTGTTCCTGTTGCCGATGTGATGGGTTGGCACGTAAGTGGGCTCTTTCACTTCTACAAAAGGCCTCTGAATGACACTGAAGTCCTCATCCGAATGTAACGTGCGGGCCACACCAGATTGGGTAGAATCGAAATTCCTAAACGGCTGGTAGGTAGAGTATTTGGAAGAATTGAAGGGGTCATCATAGATTCTCACCTCTGTAAACAATTCAGGGTTCAGCCATCGACTCAAGTCTTCATATCTGACCTCAAAGAGATCATTGAGCATATCATACCTCACCTGCACCCCACTGAGGACTTTACCGTCTCGGAGTATCATTTCTGCCCGCTGCCAGTCGTCATTGATATAAGTGGAGCCCTCCAGTTCAGGAGGTGACAGAGGTATTTCTCGAAGCACAAAGCCAGGATTGGTATGCCTGTCGACCAGAAAGACCTCCTGGTCGTGTTGAGCACTTAAGCCCACGGGCAAACCCATGGTAAGCGCCAGTGCAAGAACTGATGGAGATAGTGTCGGTTTTTTGGTACTCACGCGAAAAGAATTAGGAGGCAACTAGATAAAAGTTCAAAGAGCGCCCCATTAGATCAGCGCTCCACGGAAAGCAAAGACATCAATTGCTTAGTCAGCCATCGCCAGAACTACCTGCGGTTGCGATCTTAGATCGAGCCTATTGACCTCCCGCAAGTACTTGCGAGGACTGAGGTCCACGAAGTACCGGAACTCTTTGATCAAGTGACTCTGGTCGTAGTAGCCACTCTTGAAAGTCAATTGCGTAAGTGTCATGTTATCTCCGAACCGCCGATAGTTGCTCAGGAAAAAGTTGATCTTCTCGATCTTGCAGAACTCTTTAGGACTCAGACCCATTTCCTTATTGAAGCGGTCCTCGAGTGTGGACTTGGAAACACCGGCCCTGTCATAAAGGTCCATCACCTTGATCTCGCCATGGCGGTCTCTGATGACCTCGAGGCAATCTTCGACAACCGGATCAGCAGCTTTTGACAACCTGTACTGATCTTCGAGGAATTCATACAGCCGCCCCAGGACTATCCTTGCATTCGCAGACAGTATCGCCAACTCCCAGTCGTCATCGATATAGTCACTGAGATCCACATCTTTGACCTCGTTGCGAGAATGGAAGTGCTTGGTGTGTATGATCGGGTTATGAAGGTTCGGTCGAAGTTTCAACACCAGAAATGTCGCATCAGCATTGGCATAAAGTATGGTCCCCTTGCTTCTGGCTGGAGCCAGATAGCAATGCCCTTCTTCCATTTGTACTTTTTGCCGGGTACCAATAACAAGTCGCTGAAACGAGCCTTTCAGCACGAGGATAAGCTCAGAATAATTGTCAGGCAGATAATAATATCCATAGGTAGCCCTGCGGCCGTCCAGGTCCACCTTCCAAATGCTATCTACAGCCTCTAAGTCCTTAGGAGGTATAATTTGAGTCGCGTACATAAGTTGGTTTTGCCTTTATTGGAATACTGCTTTAGATCACGACCCACTTACCTATCAGCATGCGACTGTGTAAACTTTCAAGAATCCCATGTAAAGGATCTGGATTGTTAACGAGGCAGTTCTAATTATTAACTATCTCTTAGAATGATCGGCAGGGTATCATCCGTCCGGTTTGTTATCAATCCCCGTGCTATTACTTGTCAAAAGCGATGCCGCGACATAAGGCATTCGCAAAGAGTGCCACCAGTTCCTTCCCTCAAACCTCTGCCCGATTCGAATAATGATGTCGAACCGATACCCGGCGTATCCACGACCATTTGGAAGACGAATCCCGGCAACGCGGCTAAGTGCAATACCAAATTTTCTTCTCCGACACATTTTTTGTGCTTGAAATTCATCATTGATTCTGGCGTCAGTACAATTAGTATCGACCGACAGGCAACCTCTGACCATATCGGCCGTAGCCCCAAAATTGAAATAATAGAGTTGTCATTTATACTATCTACGAATAATATTCTGCATATAGAGCATATATGATGTAATGTTCTGATTATTAGCTTACTATATGACGGTATAAATCTTTTCGGGTAGTAAAACAGAAGCAAACCCCTACTCTCGTCATCCTTCTTTTTTACAATTCGTCGCTTCTTTTTACTTCTATCATTACCTCGATAAAATCCAAAATTTTAATTCGTATGCTTATGAAGAACATTTTACTTGGAATGCTCTGCATGCTGCTAGCCTTTTCGGTGCAAGCGCAGCGTGTAGTGACGGGGACGGTCACCGATGACACCGGTGCTGAAGTCCCTGGTGCCAACGTGGTGGTGAAAGGAACCACCAACGGAACCACCACTGACCTGACGGGTAAATATTCAATTTCAGTACCCGACAATTCAACACTGGTGTTTTCTTTCATCGGCCTTGAGGCTATGGAGGTAGAAGTCGGGGCTAGATCTGTAATCGATGTAGTCATGAAGTCTGATGTACAGGAACTGCAGGAAGTCGTCGTTACTGCTTTGGGTATTTCCAGAGAGAAAAAGGCTCTGGGATACTCTGTCCAGGATCTTGACGGTGACGTTGTTGCCCAGAAATCCGAGCCAGATATCGTGAGAAGCTTACAAGGTAAAGTTGCCGGGGTTAACATCGTCGGTGGCGGTGGTGGCGTTGCGGAAGGAACGAATATCACGATCCGTGGTAATTCTTCACTTCTTGGTAACAACCAACCGCTATTCGTAGTGGATGGTGTGCCATTTGACAACACTACCTTCACAACAGGTAGCTTCACCAGCCGTACTGCCGGGTCGAACCGGTCCTTTGACCTCGATCCTACCAATATCGAGTCCATGACTGTATTGAAAGGTGCTGCTGCTGCCGCACTTTACGGATCAAGGGCTGCTAATGGCGTGATCGTGATCACCACTAAGTCTGGTAGCGCCCGAGCTTCGCAGAAGGGACTAGAGGTAGCTGTAAACGCTTCTGTCAACTTCGAGCAAGTATCTAACCTACCTGATTATCAGACACGATACACACAAGGAAACAACTTCAAGTACGTCGATGGAAACTTCGGTACCTGGGGAGCCTCTTTTGATGTGAATCAGCCGGAATGGTCAGTACCTGTAAACTCCAACTTGATCAATAGTATTGATCCTGCCACTGGACGTCCTTGGGTACCTCACCCTTACGATCGCTACAACAACCCTAACGGAACACCGTACTTCCCGGAGTTTGCCAATGATTCGGTATTGCTTCAGTCGTACAACACGCCTGAAGACTTCTTCAGAACAGGAACGTCGTTCGATTACGGTGTGAGCGTCTCTGGAGGGAATGAAAATGGCTCTGTAACTGCCGGGCTTTCACGCTCAGACATCAAGGGTATCACTCCTGAAAACGATGCATCCCGTACCAGCATCAACTTCGGTGGCAACATGAAGTTGAACAACGGCCTGCGCGTCGGAGGTAGCTTGACGTATGTACGCAATGAGCTGACCTCTCCTCCTACTTCTGGTTTGTTTGCAGGTGGATTGTCTATCACCGAGCGATTGCTCTACACGCCACCTAATGTGAACGTGGCAGGCTATCCGTACGAAGATGCCAATGGCAATCAGGCGTTTTACCGACCTGACAACGACAACCCTTACTGGTTGACACAAAACGCTCCTCACATGAGCGATGTCGATAGATTCTATGGTTATATCAGCTTTGCCTACGACATCACCGATTGGTTGAACGTAAGCTGGAAAGGTGGTTTCAACACTTATCAGCAGCGTAACCTCGAAGTACAGCCGAAAGGAAACGTGAACGGTGTAACTCCTCTGGGTCAGATCCTTGATGATCAGATCAACAACCGAGAGCTCAATCAGGACTTGATCTTTTCTGCCACGCGCCAAATCTCTTCTGAGATCGGATTGCGAGCGCTTGTTGGTTACAACGCCAACCTTCGTACGCTGAATCGTCAGGCTTATGCGGGAACGAACATCATCATCCCTGGCATCCATGACCTGGACAACACTTCTTCTGTTGTGCCTTTCGGAGGCGGTTTGACAGAGCGTGGCTATCAGGCACTGTATGCTGACTTGACGTTTGACTTCCGTGAGTGGTTGTTCGTCAACATCACCGGACGAAATGACTGGACGTCCACTCTTCCTCAAGATGAGAGAAGCTACTTCTATGGTGGTGCGAGTGTGGCATGGGCTTTCACTGAAGCATTGGGACTCAGCAATGACATCCTCAACTTCGGAAAGCTGCGTACCTCCTACGCTCGTGTGGGTAACGACACCGATGCATATCTGACGCAGTCTGTCAACTTCTTCACCAACCCTACGGGTCCTGGTAACAACATCGCCGCAATCGGCTACCCCTGGACTCCTCAAGGTGCGGGAACGCCCGTGAACGTACAGTCTATCGGAGCACAGTTGGGTAATGAGAATCTGACTCCTGAGTTCACTACAGAGATAGAAGTAGGTGCTGAGTTGAAGTTCTGGAACAACAGAATCGGGCTCGATATCTCTTACTACAATCGTAAGTCTACAGACCAGATTGTACCGATCACCGTACCTGCCTCTTCAGGATTTACATCCCGAGTGGTAAACATTGGTGAGGTGACCAACGAAGGTATTGAGGCAGCATTGGATTTCACTCCTGTGCAGTTGTCCAATGGCTTCTCCTGGAACTTGTTCACAACGTTCACTCGCAACCGAAATGTCGTCAACGAACTGACTGACGGTTTGGATGAAGTATTTGTGAATGGTTTTGGTAACAGTGTGCAGGTTAGCCACATTGTGGGCGAGCCTTACGGTCAGATCAAAGGTTCAAAGGCAGCTCGTTCCGACGATGGACAATTGCTCGTAGACCCTTCTACTGGTAAGTTGATCATCCCTACGGACCTTCAGTTGATTGGTGATCCCAACCCTGATTTCATGCTGAACGTGACTTCTACGTGGAGATGGAAAGGGCTGAGCCTCACTGCATTGCTCGAGTACCGTCACGGTGGCGATATGTTCTCAGGAACGTACAACCAGGTCTACGGGCGTGGTTTGACAGAGGGAACCATTCCTGACCACCCTGATGGACGAAGAGTCCTTGTGTACATCCCTGGTGTAGTAGGTGATCCTGTAACACAGCAGGCCGTATTGGACGATGCTGGCAACACCATTCCTAATGGTACGATGTTGACAGTCAACGACTGGTACTTCATCAACACATTTGGATCTGCTGGTGCAGATGAGTTCTCTGTATTCGATGCGACCACAATCAGACTGAGAGAAGTGACTCTGGGTTATGATCTGCCTACGAGTATCATCGACAAGACACCATTTGGTTCGGTGAACATTTCACTCACTGGTCGTAACCTATGGTTCAGCGCGGTGAACTTCCCTGATGATCTGAACTTCGATCCTGATACTAACTCATTGGGAGCTGGAAATGTCAACGGCTTAAGCCCATTCCAGTCTGGTAATGCTCAGGGTGTGGACTTCGGTATCATCCCTACTACTCGCAGATACGGAGTAAACCTGAGACTGACATTCTAGAGATCACAGATTAATTGTTTCGAAGATATAATTATGAAAAACTTATTTAATAGGAATTACTTGTGGGTAGCAGTTTTGGCGATGGCTAGCTTTTCCTGTCAGGATACGTTGCTAGACATCAACGAAAACCCGAATAACCCCACAGAGGCTTCTATCGACAATCTACTCCCTGGCGCTCAGGCAGCTGCGGCCTTCTGGACGACAAGGGATATCGAGGAGCATGCTTCTATCTTTGTCAATCACTACTACCGATTGGCACCTAGCCAGCACAGCATTGACGGTTCTCAGATCGACAATGACTGGAATGGCTTGTATGCTGCATCACTCAAAGAGTTGCAGGCCATCATTGATGATGGGACTGCAGCTGGGCAGTGGGGTCACGTAGGGATTGCCAAGGTTCACAAGGCACACTTGTTTGCCTATATGGTTGACATCTTTGGAGATGTGCCCTTCACTGAGGCGCTTCAGGGTGAAACAAACCCCAATCCTGTGTTTGATAATGGTGAGTCCATCTACCCTAGTCTGATAGAGATGCTGGACGACGCCAAGGCGGATCTTGATTCTGCTATCACTCAGGGATTGCCTGCGGTAGCAACTGATCTCGTCTACGGTGGTAACTATGGTGATTGGCAGAAAGCTGCCAACACGTTGTTGTTGAAGCTCTGGGTGACACAAAGACTTGTCGATCCTGCTGGTGCTACGAGCGCCATCAATGCGCTCATCGCGGAAGATGATCTCATCGACAGCAATAGCGACAACTTCGTGTTCAGCTTTGCTTCGGGTACCAACCCGAACAACCAGCACCCTATTTATCAGCAGGAGTTCAAAGGAGCAGGTGCTAAGACGAAGTACATGAACAACTACTTCATGTACAAGCTGCTGTCCAAGGACGATCCCCGTCGTAACTACTTTGTCTACAAGCAGGGATCTCTGGGTGACTTGACGTTTGAACTTACCCCTTGTAACACAAGGACGGATTGTGAGTACTGGAACCTTCTTTCTGCGGATCCTGCCAACGACGGCTACATCGGCCGTGACATGGGAGATCCTTCAGGTATTCCTGGTGACAACTCCATCCGAAGCACTTGGGGTGTTTATCCTGTTGGCGGTAGCTACGACGACGGTCGTCGCACAGAGCAGACACTTGGACGTGGAGCTAATGGTGCCGGTGTAGCCCCTTGGATCACCAGCGCAATGAGAGCTTTCATGCTTGCAGAGACTGCTTTGACGCTGGGCACCACAGGTGATGCTGCAGATTTGCTGGAAGAAGCGATCTACGAATCTATGAGTTGGGTTTATGGCTGGAGCGCCGCAAGTGGTGACCCCAATAGCCCTGCATTCAATGGAACGTTCTCATCTGCTGACTCAGCTTACGTCAACGCACGCTTGGCTGACTACGCTGCAGCTTCCACGGATAATCAGCGCCTCAATGTGATCATCGAAGAGAAATTCTTCTCACAGTTCGGTAACGGATACGAGAGCTACAATGACTTCCGTCGTACTGGTATGCCTTTGGACATGCCTGCGTCGCTAGTTCCTCTCGCTCCCTACCCAATTCGCTTCCCAATCGGGCAGACGGAAGCTACATCTAACCCTAACGCACCAGAGGTACTGGTGACAGATGCTGTTTTCTGGGATCCAAACTAAAATTTTCTAACAACAAGAAAAGAAATGAAGAATTTCAAATTATATACTATCGCGATTATGATCATCACAATGATGGTAGTCGCCGGTTGTGAAAACGAAGATGCTAATCCTTCGCCGCAGCCAGATTTGAATCAGTTCATTGGGGCGTACACCACTGTGGTGCCTCCTTCGGACCCTGCTGACCTGTTTTTCAACGCCATCAATGACTTGAACGACGAGCAAATTTCCTTCTCTCTGGACTACGATGATTTCGACGTCACAGACGTACAGGAGGTTACGCTTCGACTGGAGTTCACGGAGTTTGAAGGTCAATTCGATGAGTTCAGGGGTGAGTTCGTGGATCTCACTTATCCTCAGATAGACATGATGACCATTCCAGTGTCCTCATTGCCTTCTGAAATCATCGTAACTGCTCCCGAGATTGTAGAGACGTTGGCACTGTTGGACCCCAAGTTCACCAGCGTCGACTCTCTCGAAGTAGGTGACTTCTTTCAGCTTACCTTCCCCCTCAACCTGGACGATGGAACAGAGCTGACGGTAGCACTCAACTCTGACTTGTGCAACGAGCCTGCCCAGCCTTCATTTGGTGGATGTGGCTTCGCGTGGAACGTCGGTTGTAGCTCCGACCTGAATGGAACGGCGAACTACGAGATCATCGCTTCAGACTGGGGTGCCACTGGCAATACAGGTACAATTGAGATCACTGAGACTGCTGCCAATGGTGTGTACACCATGGGATCGTGGACGTACGGGTTGTACCAGACTGTCTATGGCTGCTGCGAGCAGGAATCAGGTTCAGCTTTGAGAATGTTCGATACTTGTCAGCGAGTAACATTCAGCACGGCTGATGGCTATGGCTGTCCTTGGACGATCCAAGTGGTCGATGTTCAAGGGCCTGTCCTTACCATCTCATATGCTGCTGGTTGCGGACCGGGTACTCACACCGTAGAATTGACCAGGGCCGACGGCGCCGACTGGGCAATCACGATGTAAGGACAACAAATACTGATTTTTTAGAAGGTGCCTTGTTACGAGGCACCTTTTTTTACAACCATTGACATCTAAGTTTATGAAGAGATTTCTGACAACAGCACTGGCAATCGTGATTCATCTAGCCGCCTATTGCCAGTTTGGTACGCTCAACCTCACAAGCGAAGCGTATGAAGGTGTGACATTGTTTCATCCCAATGGCTCCACAGACACCTATCTCATCAATAACCAGGGGGAACTGGTACACACATGGCCGGGCACTAATAATCCGGGAATAGCAGTCTATTTACTAGAAAACGGTCAACTGCTGCGATCTGGCCGTGTCAATGACGATTACCCATTCGGAGGTGGCCGCGGAGGTCTACTACAGTTGGTAGAATGGGACGGCACAGTCAGCTGGGAGTATACCTTGTCGAATGCCGAAGAGAAGTTTCATCATGACTACCAGTACCTACCCAATGGCAACATCCTCGCCCTTGTTTGGGAAGCACGCACGGTAGAAGAGGCCATCGAAGTGGGACGGGATCCTTCCACCCTCGGAGATGAGGGCATCTGGTCCGAAAAGGTAGTAGAACTACGGCCGGTTGGCACGAACGAGGTCGAGGTAGTGTGGGAATGGTACGTTTGGGACCATCTTGTACAGGATTTCGACGACTCGAAACCGAACTTTGGGGACCCGGCTATCAATGCGGGGTTGATCGACATCAACTACGATAATGACACTGTGCCTGACTGGCTGCATGCCAATGCCATGGCCTACAATGCCGAATTGGATCAAATCATGCTCAGCATACCAGAGTTTGACGAAGTCTGGGTCATCGACCACAGTACTACGACCGAAGAAGCGGCTTCCAGCGAAGGCGGAAATGCGGGGCGCGGGGGTGATCTTCTATATCGCTGGGGCAATCCCATGGCTTATAGGCGGGGTACTATCGACGACCGTAGATTGTACTACCAGCACAGCCCAAAATGGCTCAAGCAAGGCGATGACTGGAAGATCATCGTATTCAACAACGGCAGGACACGACCAGAGGGATTTATCTCTTCGGTAGATATCATTGCTACCCCCTGGGATGGGGAGTTCAACTATGACCTGACGAGTAACGAAGCCTATGGCCCTGAGCAGGCGGAATGGACCTACACTTCTGAGACACCCACTGATCTGTATTCCGCATTTGTATCCAGCGCACAAGTGCTACCCAATGGCAATATTTTGGTTTGCTCTGGCGTGCAGGGGGATGTTTTTGAGCTCAATGCTCAGCAAGAGCGCGTCTGGGAATATCGAGTACCTGTCGGGGGTGACGGCTCCATCTTCTGTTGGAATGACACTGAATCCGCCCCGGGTTTCAACTTCCGTGTCGAGAAGTTACCCATAGACTACCCGGGGTTGGGCGAGCTTACCAACGAGGGGCGCCTCGAAGGCAATGACTGCCCGGTAATACTGGGAACACCCAGTCCGGAAAGTCAACTCAACGTCAGTTATTATGATCGTACATTGGAAATTGAGTTCGCCCAGGGACTGCAGTCTATCCAACTCATTGATCTCCTGGGCAGACCCCAAATTGAGGTCCATACCGGCATCCAGGAGCGAGTGCGTCGCACGTATGTCAGCACATCAAGTCTCAAAAGTGGCGTTTATGTGCTGATAGTGACCAGTCGGACAGGGGAAGTATGGAGCAAAAAGTATCTTTTCAATTAGCCTTGGCACTCAGTAGCATCCAGAAGAGGATGCGACGTAACAACTAGTGGGAGTGTATCCATTAGTTGTTTCGTGAGAAATAGGCAGACTTCTTTTACAATTATTTGGGCGAATTTCTCTTTTCATTGAACGTGGAAAATTCATGCCCACCGAGCAACACCTGAGCCAAAAATAAGCATCGGGCAACCTTTTGCCCATCTCAAAAAACTAACGAGGAAATGAAGCAAAATATACTATTTACAGGGATCATCACACTTGCTTTTGTCACAACAGGCGTCTCGCAACTCACGGCGCAAGTTGACACCAGCGTGGAAAAGATGGAGTTCTTCAATTTGTCCAATTCAACCATGATTGGTAAGCGACCGCCACTCCCTGGAGTGAAAGGCACTCCCTATCTCAGCGAAGAATGGGTAAGTGGGGAGGTGCTGACGAAAGACGGACAGCTAGTTGATAACCTTGAAATTCTACTCAATACCCATGACAACGAGGTGGAAATCCAAAAGGGCGGCAGACACCTCAGACTCCCCTCCTACACACTCGAGTCCATTCGCACCTCCGAGGGCAAAGAGTATGTGGCCATTGAAAACAAATTTCCCACGCTCTATGTAGAGGGATTCATGGAGGTGCTGGCGCAATACGACCAGGCCACGATCTACAAACGCTATTATTGCTACAAGAAAGACCCGACGTATGTAGAAGGTGTGGGTGTTGGATCCAGGGACTTCGAACTGATCCACAAGGAAGAGGTGTATATCGCCAACGATCAAGGCGTAGCCCGTCTATACAATAATCACCGAAAGAATGTACAGGCACTACAGGAGCTTGGCATCGGCTACGAAAAGAGCAAAAAGGTCAAGCTTAAAACCATCGAATCTGCCCAGGATTACGTAGCCAAGATCTAGGGTGAGAACAAGAACAAACACAAAGGCATCAACTCCACAACAATCAAATTCCAAAGTAATGAGACAAATAATTACCAGCATCAGTATACTCGCCTGCTTCGCTGCAAGCGCGCAGTATTTCGACAACGGCATCAATTTCTCAGCAAATCTCGGGATCGGCCCTGGCGCTGCTGAGGTCATGTATGATGTCGTAAGCCAGGCACCAGGAAACGAGAACAGTACGGCCTCATTCAGGTCGTTTCGAAGTGACTTGTTCTATTCGTACTTCTCTCTCCGCCTGGGCTACAACTTCAAAAATTTCGGTGTAGGGGGACATGCCTACCTGGGCACGTTGAAAGATTCCAATGTGGAAAGTGTGGTCATCAACAGTCTCAGCGGTAATAATGACCGCGGCCGTGTACTTACTGAAGACGCTCAGGACTGGCCCAACAATAAGAACTACGTTGGGTTCTACGTCGAGTACAACCAAAAAATAGGGAAAACCATTTACGTGACTCCCAGAGTGGAATACCTGTTCTGGCGCTTCTCCAACAAGGACACCTTCATAGAAAATTCCATCATTTTTGACAGTGAACTGACCTACAACGACATCTTCGTTGACAGAAGCTCACTGGCATTCTCCTTCGATTTCAAATTCATGGCCAAGGAGAATCAGTACTTCCAGACCGGATTGACCTATTTCCTTGACTCGTTCGATTTTAGCCAGGATTACGTGCAGGAGGAAATGGCCAATGTTCAGACCAGTCAGTACAACATCACTTTCAATGTCGGGTACGGCTTCTTGTTCGAGCTCTGATACAATAAAGCAACAAGGCCATTCATGATCTATTGAATGGCCTATTTCTCTACCGCTCTTTACCCAGCAAGAGCAATCGCCGGTAGGGTAGTACTCCGCAGATCCAGCTTATTTACTTGTTTGAGGTACTTACGAGGGCTCAGGTCCACGAAATAGCGGAACTCTTTGATCAAGTGACTCTGATCATAATAGCCGCTCTTAAACGTGAGCTGCGTCAGCGTCATTTCGTCCTGGTAGACCTGATAGTTGGATAGGAAGAAATTGATCTTTTCGATCTTACAAAATTCCTTGGGGCTGAGACCCAATTCCTTGTTGAATTTCTCCTCCAGGGTAGACTTACATACGCCCACCATTTGATTGAGATCCTTCACCTTCACATTTCCATGACGCTCCCTTATGATCTCAATGCACTCAGCGATTACTGGATCACCGCCGCGTGAGAATTGATACCTCTCCTCGAGGTACTCATACAATCGCTCCAGAAGGAACATCTCATTTTGAGAGGTGACCGCCATGTCCCACCTGCGATCCATATAATCACCCAGGTGGATCTCCCTCACATCATTGCGAGACTCGAAGTCTTTGTTGTGGATGATGGCGTTGTGAAGGTTGGGGTGGAGCTTCAACACAAGGAAGGTAGTGTCCTCATTGGCATAGAGGATCGTACCCTTACTTCTCGCTGGTGCGAGGTAGCACTGGCCCTCTTCCATGAGTGCCTTCTGCCTGGTCCCTATGACATATCGCTGAAAGGCACCCTTCAGCACGATAATAATCTCTGAATAGTTGTCAGGTAGGTAATAGTATCCGTAGCGGGCTTTTCTTCCATCTAGCTCCACTCGCCAGATGCCGTGCACAGATTCCATTTCCTGCGGAGGTGTGAGTTGGATAACATTCATATTGTTAGTTTTTGACCTTTTTGTACAATACGACTAAGCCCCCCCGGACACTTATCTTTTTTTAGCGAGGAATGTTAACTATTCCGATTACGCTGTTAAGAATCAGGAATATTTACAGAAATGAAGCGATTGTTTACAAATTGTAAAAAAGACGGGTAGGGTATTCCGGAAGAAAGCTGTTATTCAACAGCGTCGCTGTTTTCTTTTCGAAACTCCGATGGGGAAACGCCTTTCACACGCTTAAACGCCTTATAGAAAGACACTTTATTGGCGAAGCCGGATTCCTCGGCAATCGCGTCAATTGTGAAATGGCTATGAGTATCACTGATGATCAGGCTCGCCGCGTGGTCCACGCGAAACCTATTGATGTAGGCATTAAAATTTTCACCTGCGTGTTCGTTCACAGCTTTGGAGATGAGCTTCTCCTGGATCTTCAACTTCTCAGAAACGCCTGAAATCTTTAGGTTGTGATTAAGATAAAGGCGTTGAACCTCCAGGACCTGTGCGATATCATCAAATATCGGCTGTAGGTCAATATCTATTCTAACTGGCTCCTCGCTTTGCACTCTGTTTGCACTCGCTACTGGCTCGGTGTCGGTAGGTACTTCCTCATTTTGCTCTTTAGTAAACAGACTTGTATTTCGCAGAGCAATAAATGCCAGGTAATTGATCGCAAAAGACATCCCCGCAAAGAGAATGATGTTGACCACCTCCAGCGACTGGTCAAACCTGAAGATGGCGTAGAAGACACTAATGATCCACTGTAAGGCGAAAAAACCCACCAATAGAATAAGTGGTCTGCTCCATTTCTTCAAGGTGATCATCACATAAGCCAAATAGACCAACTCATGGGCAAGTTTGATTTGCATCGTCCTATCTGGAAAGAATGGGCTTACGCTCCCATAAGCGCCAATTTGCGCAGCAGTGTAGACCGCTAGTATCAAAACGAGAATGAGAAAAGGTACGTAATGAAGCCATTCCCTGGTCAAACGCAGGCCCTGCATGCGTAGAATGCCCCCCAGGATCAAAGGGCCCATCAATAGCTCAGTGGACCGAAGCTGTTCCGCAAGAATCTGATGCTCAGGTAGAAATTCCACCCAGTAGCCTAAATATTTAAGAAGTAAAAGAGAATAGACAAGTATACCAACAGCTAAAAACCGTTGTCTTTTATTCATCCATAGGATGACAGACAGCATTATGCCATTGAAAATACCAATGGAAAGAATAATCGTCCCTACTACCATGAGTTGCGGTTAAATGTAATCAATAGGTTCACTGCCCACGTCTGGGCTTTTTTACCACCTAAGGGTTACAAGTCCTTTTTTACAATTCCCTCAGGACACGAAACCCTTAGTTTGACCTTGATAAATAGTATTTATCTCTTCGTAAACACACATTGATTAGGCCGGTGCATTCCGGCCTTTTTCCTACTACTTATATCTGACTTGCGACCTTACGGTTACAAGTTTCTGCGATTATTCATGAATATTTACGTGAAAGGTGTGCATTCAGGTTTACTGGCACCCGTGACAACCTCAAATATTCATGGATACAGAAGAATTAAGACGTCTTGGACACCAGGCAGTAGATTGGGTAGCAGACTATTTTGAGCACTTGAAAGACCTGCCGGTCAAGTCCCAGGCAACACCCGGACAAATCTCGGGACAACTACCCACCTCCCCTCCCACCTCTCCGGAATCCCTCGACGACGCGATGTCGGATCTTGACAACATCATACTCCCGGGCATCACCCATTGGCAGCACCCACACTTCCATGCCTACTTTCCCGGCAACAGCAGCATACCCTCCTTCATGGCAGAAATCATCACAGCGGGCATCAGCGCCCAATGCATGGTCTGGGAAACATCACCCGCCGCTGCAGAGCTCGAGGAACGGATGATGGATTGGCTCAAAGAACTCATGGCCCTGCCAACGGAATGGCATGGCGTCATCCAGGACACGGCCAGCACGGCAACTCTCGTCGCCTTGCTAACAGCACGGGAGAAGACCAGTCAGTTCGCGATCAACAAAGAAGGCTTTGGCAACAGACACCTTCGCATCTATTGCTCCTCTGAGACACATAGTTCCATCGAAAAGGCTGTGAAGATTGCCGGCTTTGGCGGTGACAACCTTGTGAAGATACCTGTGGACGATCAACATGGCATGCTCGCCTCAGACCTTCGCCAGGCGATCCAATCCGATATGGAGCAGGGCTACCTGCCTTGCGCTGTGGTTGGCGCATCGGGAACGACCGGTGCCATGGGCTTCGACCCCCTCTCTGACCTGGGCAATATCTGTCAGGAATTTGGCTTGTGGTTTCACGTTGATGCGGCCTACGCAGGTAGTGCCCTGATCCTTGAAGAACACAGGTCGCTAATGACAGGGCTGGAAACGGCCGACAGCTTTGTTTTCAATCCACACAAGTGGCTTTTCACCAACTTCGATTGCGCTGCCTACTTCGTCAAAGACAAAGAAGCCCTCATCCAGACCTTTGAGATCCTACCCGAGTACCTAAAAACCAAAACGCGGGGGCAGGTGAATGACTATCGCGACTGGGGCATTCAGTTGGGCAGAAGGTTCAGGGCTTTGAAACTGTGGTTTGTACTGCGCTACTATGGAGCAGATGGGTTGCGTTCAAAACTTCGCCAACACATCGAGTGGGCCAGTTGGATCGAGCAGGAAATCAAGCAGTCAGCGGATTTTGAGATGCTGATACCAAGAAAGCTCAATGTGCTGATTTTTCACGTAAAAGGTGCGACGGGCGAGTCCTCTGACCATTTGAGCGAGCAACTGCTTCAACACATCAATGCTTCAGGGCAAGCTTTTCTCTCACACACACGTGTGCACGGGAGCTACGCCATCAGGCTTGTGCTCGGTCAGACGCACCTGGAGTTTCATCATGTGGAGAACATCTGGCATCTCCTACGCAGCCACCTCCAGGAAGTTGAGACCAGGCATGCGTGAGAACCACACGCTGCTAAGGCGCGTTTACTGACTCAGGCACCCAAAAAAGGTATGGTTTCAGGGTCTGACGCCAGAAAGATCATCCACGTAGACATGGACGCGTTTTACGCTTCCGTCGAGCAACGGGACAATCCCGAATTGCAAGGAAAGCCTGTGGCCGTTGGGGGATCGAGCGACAGAGGCGTCGTGGCCGCAGCCAGCTACGAGGCACGGAAGTTTGGTGTCAAGTCCGCCATGCCCTCCGCCATCGCGGCACGAAACTGCCCTGATCTGATCTTCGTAAAACCTCGATTCTCGCAGTACAGAGATGTGAGTCAACAGATACGCTCCATCTTCTACGAATACACCGATCTGGTCGAGCCCCTGTCGCTGGACGAAGCCTACCTTGATGTCACGCACAGCAAGAAGGGAAAGCCCTCCGCTACGTTGATCGCCAATGAAATCCGCAAACGAATCTATGACGCAACCCAGCTGACAGCCTCCGCAGGTGTGTCTTTTAATAAGTTCCTGGCCAAGACAGCTTCAGATGTCAATAAGCCCAATGGCTTGTTTGTCATCCTCCCGGAAAACGCTGATGTCTTCACAGCCAACCTGCCTATCCATAAGTTTTTCGGCATTGGCCGTGTCACTGCCGAAAAGATGAAAAAGGCCGGTATATTTTTTGGCAGAGATCTTCGCAAGTTCGACCTGGCTGAACTGACACGACGGTTTGGCAAGGCCGGCGCGTACTACCACCACATCGTGCGTGGCATCGATCACAGAGAAGTCAAGCCCCACCGCGAACGGAAGTCTGTGAGCGTGGAGAATACATTCGATTCTAACCTGATGCACCGCGAAGACGTCCTTCAAAAACTGGATAAGCTCACGGAAGAGCTTTTTCGCCGATACGAAAAACAAAAGATCGGAAAAACCCTCACCGTCAAGGTCAAGTATGGGGACTTCCAGCAGATCACTCGCAGTAAAACCATCGAGGCAGGCATCGTAGAGAAACAGCAGGTGGCAGAGGCTATCGACGAGCTCATTACCGCTGCGATCTTGCGCCCCGAGGGAATCAGACTGCTGGGTGTAGGTATCTCCAACTTCCTGGATGACGCCGAAATGCCTCAGTTGGTGCTGGAATTTTGAAGAAAAGGAACGAGGAGTGGTAATCCATTTGCGATCATGGTGGACAAGCTGGACGCTGTTGAAGCAAGGCATGAAGAACTATCCCCTGAGCGAGTTCAACACTCTGCGAAAGACGCCTGAAGCTTTTAAAAGTAAAAACTCGCAGCCGAAAAAACTCCTACATTGTAGAAACAAATAATTCACTACCTTCGTAAGTACTGCAAAATAGAAACTAATGAAGGGTACCAACCTTGGTGAATTTGAAGAGCTACTATTGCTCGTCGTACTGATACTCAAAGAAGACGCCTACGTCAATCGCGTCCGCGAAGAACTGAAAGGCCAGGTCAATCGCTCCATTTCCATGGGTGCGCTGCACACGACCTTGTCGCGACTAGAGAAGAAAGGCTTCCTCCAGTCGGATATGTCAGGTGCTACGCAGGAGCGCGGAGGGCGGCGCAAGCGTATCTATGAACTTACCGTAGCTGGCAAGGCTGCACTGGTCGAGATGCGCGAACAACGCGCCGGTCTTTGGAATCAAGTACCTACCCTGGACCTTAAGTTTTCCTATGCCTGGTAAATCCTCATCGGGGCCTCCTTCCCTCTCCCTTCAAATGATCCGGACGCTGTGCCGGTCGGATCTGCTGGAAGAGCTGGAAGGCAACCTATGCGAATACTACCGGGAGCTACCAGCTGGTCCCTTCAAAAAACTCAAATACTGGTATGAGGCACTGAGCTATGTCAGATTCTCAACCATCAGGTCAATCAATACTCAAATATCAGGATCCATGTTTGTCTTCAATCCCCTACTCACATTCCGCAACCTGCTGAGACACAAAGCCACCACGCTGATCAGCCTGTTTGGTTTCACCCTTGGGCTCGTTGCCACCATATTTTTGTTCCACTACGTGAGTGGCGAGCTGGCCACGGACCAGTTCCATGCTCAAGGAGAAAAGATTTATCGATTCCTGCGTACCGCGGAGGTCAATAGTGACAATTACAGCATCGGTGTCACCTCCGGACCTTATGCTGGCGCACTGGTCAACGACTTCCCCGATGCCATTGCCGAAGTGACCAGGGCCATGCCCGAATCAGGTCTTGTAACTTATGAAGATCGACGGTTCTTTGAAGACCACCTGCTATTTGCCGACGGCAACTTCTTCGAGTTCTTTTCCTTCCCACTCGCCGTCGGTGACGCAAGTCAAGTCCTGCAGGAGGTCAATTCTGCGGTCATCAGTAGGGAGATAGCTGCGAGGTATTTCGGTGATGAAGATCCCATCGGTAAAGAGTTCACTGTAGACACCCAGTACGATTTTGTAGTAACAGGCATTCTGGATGACATGCCTGCCCGGTCCCACCTCGAGTTCGATATGGTCTTATCCATCAAGGTTTTCGAGCGTTTCGATTGGTTTACAACCAACTGGTGGAACAATGCACTCTTCACTTACGGCCGCATTCCTTCCGATGAAGTAGCGGCATCCATAGGGCCACAGCTCGATGAGTTTATGGTAAAGTATATGGGCGATGCCTTTGAGGCCTCGGGCAACAAGATGGGGCTGCTCATCGAGCCCCTACCAGAGATTTACTTCAATGCCGGCACGAAGTTCGACTTCGTCAGGCACGGCAATATGAATTCAATCTACATACTGATTGCTGTCGCCATCGCTATTCTCTTCATTGCTTCCTTCAACTATGTCAATCTCTCCATTGCTCAGTCCTTTATGCGGGCCAAAGAGGTGGGGGTACGTAAGGTGCTCGGGGTAAACAGAAAGCGCCTCCTGCTGCAGTTTCTCGGGGAGTCTTCCATGATCCTGGTACTGGCATTCGTCATAGCCCTGGCCATCAGCTGGCTAGCGGTACCTTCGATGAGCATCTTCTTCGAGCTGGATCTCGATCCTCAGTGGTTCGATCAGCAACTTTGGGTTTTCCTGGGGTCACTATTCCTGATCATCCTGGTCATATCCGGAGCGCAACCCGCCCTTCTGCTGAGCTCCTTCCAACCCGTCCAGGCTATGAAAGGTATAAAGAGAGCTGCCAGCAACGTAGGCTTGCGAAAGGGACTTGTGGTGCTTCAGTTTGCCATTTCCATATTCCTGATCGTCGCCACGCTGATGATTGGCGTACAAAATCGATATCTGCAATCCAAAGATCTTGGATTTACAAAGGAAGCCGTGCTGGTCCTGGACCTCAACCATCGCCAGATTCGTGAGCAAAAGGAGACATTCAAAGACCGACTACTGGCACACAAAGACATCACCAAGGCTACGATGGTCTCCGGCGAGCCGGGTGGCTTTCATGACGCTTCCACGTTTATCGTGCCGGGGGGTATCGACAACCAGCGCCTCCGTACGGTCTTCACCGACGTGGACTACCTGGACCTATTCGATATAGAAGTGATAGCGGGCAGGGGATACTCTGAAGAAATCACTACTGACGCCACCGAACGCGTATTGATCAATCGCAAAGGGGTGGAGGGTTTCGGTCTTACGCCCGAGCAAATCATCAACCAACCTGTGGAAATGCCTGGATGGGGATTCGAAAACCTCAAGATCATCGGTGTCGTCGAAAACTTTCACTTTTCCTCCCTACGAGACGAAATCCAGCCCCTGGCGATCATTACTGGCACACGCCATCGCAAGCTGGCACTAAAAGTGAATACGGCCAACATTCAGGAGACCATCCTTTTCATAGAGGAAGTCTTCAAGGAACTGTCTCCTGAGTACCCCTTGAGCTATGACTTTCTAGACGACAGGATTGGGAGGCTCTACGAACAGGAACAAAAACAGGCGAGGGTATTCACAGCTTTCTCAGGCATCTCGATCTTACTCGCCTGCCTCGGCATCTTCGGGCTGGCTGCATACAGTGCCCAGCAGCGGCAGAAAGAGCTCGGGATCCGGAAGGTACTGGGTGCAACACCGACACAGATCATCCGCCTGATCTCCAGAGAATTCCTACTGTTGGTCGCCATCGCTGTGGTGGTCGCGACACCGGTTGCATGGTACTTCATGGAAGGCTGGCTGGGCGACTTCGCCTACCGTATCCGAATGACAGAGTACTGGTACATCTTCCTCGTCGGAGGTGCGGCCGCCATCGGTATCGCCCTAATCACGGTGTCTTTGAAGACGTTTCAAGCTGCCATCTCCGATCCTACGCAGAGTATCAGGAACGAGTAGGTGGGCAAAAAGGCCGCAAGGCGAAGTCGAAGCCCACGAAGCTCCAGCGTGGCTAGCGGGGAGGAAGGCTGAGACCGCCGTGCGGAGGCTTGTTGCGATGGGTTGAGCGCCACAAAAAAGCCACGATCATCGACCGTGGCTCATACTGACGAATACTTAGTTGATCAATTCAAATTCGGTTGTGGTGTGATCCTCAGGTAGGGCTTTACGGGTGTGTATCCTTTTGGGAATAGTTCCGGGATCTGCTCGTCGGCGACGGCAGGTACGATGACCACATCCTCACCATGGTTCCAGTTCGCAGGGGTCGCCACTTTGTGATATGCCGTGAGTTGCAGGGAATCGATCACTCTCAATAGCTCATCGAAGTTGCGGCCAGTGGAAGCGGGGTAAGTGATGATCAGCTTCACTTTCTTGTCCGGCCCGATGACAAATACTGAGCGTACGGTCAACTTGTCGTCCGCATTGGGGTGGATCATGTCGTAAAGCTCTGATACCTTTCGATCCTCGTCGGCTATGATGGGGAAGTTGACTGTCGTGTGCTGCGTCTCGTTGATATCACCAATCCAGTCCTTGTGCGACTCGAGGCCGTCAACACTCAAGGCAACTACCTTTACGTTGCGTTTGTCAAACTCACCCTTGTATTTGGCGGCCGTGCCCAGCTCCGTGGTGCAGACAGGGGTGTAATCGGCAGGATGGGAGAACAAAACGCCCCAGCCATCACCAAGCCATTCGTGAAAATTGATCTCTCCTTCTGTGGATACGGCGGTGAAATTAGGTGCTTCGTCACCTAGTCGAATAGTGCTCATAACTAGCTTTTCTTAAGGTTTATTACTTCTTGAAATGAATTGTGAATGCGACCGCATTGTGTCCGTCGATGCCATCGTCCAAACCCATGCGACCGTCGCTAATGATGTAACAATAATCCGAGCAGATCGATCACTTCTGCCCAAGAATTTTCACGCGCTTTTTTACCAGCAGTGCGCTAGTCAATACTGACAGTCGGTTCCACTTGCAAATAGCCCAGCGACTGCAGAAAATCATCTGCGGCTAGCAGCGTGTCATCATAGAAGCCACCATCTCTGCCGTAGTTGAAAAAACCATGCCCTGCTCCTTCATACAGTAGAAGATCACAGCGGCTCCCCACCTTCTCCATGACTACCTTGAAATACTCACCGGTCTCCACAGGAATGAGGCGGTCTTTCGTCCCCAAAAGAAAAAGTGTGGGCGGTGCGCCCGGCATGATGTTGTGCAAAGGCGAAAAGTCACGAAAGACCTCCCCGATGCGTTCGTAGCCATAGCCTCCGGGGCCATTGTCTACCACGGGATTGAACAAAACCAGTGCATTGGGGACAGGGCTCACCGTAAGATCGTCGGCGGGGTCATTGAACTTTGTGATCACTGCGGTAGCGGCCGCTAAGTGCCCCCCGGCAGACCCGCCTGCGGCGATGATTTTGGAACTGTCCACTTGCCACATGGCTGCATTGGCCCGTAGGAATCTCATGGCCGATTTGGCATCCTTCAGCGACTCAAAAGGAGAAGTTCCATGCTTGCTGCGGGTTCTGTAGTCGGCCAGGAAACAGACCATTCCTCTCTGCGACAAGTACTCCGCCTGCCTCCGGAAATGGTCGCTACTGCCGCCATTCCAACCTCCACCAAAAAAGAAAATAATCGCCGGATAGGTCTGACCATCTACCATGGCTGGCGGCTGAAGGACTTCCAAATTGAGCGTCACTGAATCCAGTTGCTTGTATGGAACGAGTTCCTGACTGTGAGTCAGCAAAGCGGAAAGGAGGAGGGTGAAGCAGAGTAGCAGTTTTTTCATTTGATCACTTGGGTTTTCGATCGGGTGACTCTCCGATGGGTGAATCCAAATTACTATATATCTGTCAACTTGAAGAGGCGGGATGCCAGTGTTATACAATGGCGGCTAAGGATGGGTATCCCTATATCATCAGGTCGAAAGACCTGACTACACCCAAACTGGAAGCGGCGGGTATGCTAACGTTGCATCTGTTCCAGGATCTCCTAAGTTTGGAGGACAAATTTTTCTAACGGGGGGGGGCGGAATAAATGCGGTCGGCTAGACCCGGGGATTACTACAATAGTGTGTCGCCAGGTCGAAGGATCTGACGACACACCACATAAGATTTCCCTCAAGATGGCTTCTGGGCATCGCAATCACGATTCGGGCAATCCGACAAGGTTTGAAGAAAGCCCCTTACTCGGATCTCAACACGTTCGAAGGGTTTGTCCGGGATGCCCAGTACGCCTTCGAACTCGCGGTGAGTAGTGCCAACCCCAACGTTAGTGACCCGGCGATCACCACGAAGTACCATTCAAAGCCTATGCGATACTGGAAGTTTTCCAGCCACCGCTCCATTGCCAGCCAGGCCACAGGAGTGGCGACTGCCAGGGAGATGCTCACCAAGATTAGAAACTCCTTGTTGAGCAATCTCAGCAGGCTCATTTGAGAGGCTCCGAGCACTTTGCGAATACCCACTTCTTTGATTCTTTGTGCGACGGATGATGAAGCCAAGCCGAAGAGTCCGAGGCAAGCAATAACGATAGAAATCGTGGAAAGCAGAAGGAAGAGGCTCCTAAACATCCACTCGGTCTCGTACTGGCGACGGATGTCGTCATTCATAAACCGAATGTCAAGCGCGACTTCAGGCACTACTGCCTGCCACACTTTCTCTACATGCGTGAGCACCTCCATCGGATCCTGTAGGTCAGCACGAATCGCTAAAGTGCCGGGATGGCGGTCATGGATCGGCAAAATCCGGACAGGCTCTATTCGCTTCTGAAGTCCCTCGAAATGGAAATCCCGTACAACACCGATCACCTTGCGCGCATTGGGTGGATCGCCCATTTCTTTGCCAAGGGCGTCCTCCGCACTCGCCCACCCAAAATCCCGGACGGCAGACTCATTGACAATAACAGACCTGGTAGAATCAGCTGGAAACTCTTTGGAAAAGAATCTCCCGGTGACCATCTCTATGCCAAATGTGCTGGCAAACTCCTCATCAACCCACATGTGATACAGGCTGGAAGAGACCCGGCTCCCATCTTCTTTTTCGACCATGACCATGCCGTTACTAAGACCATTTACCGGGTACCCCCGACTCTGAAAGGAAACCGACTTGATGGCGGGGTGTTCCTTGAGACCATTGATCAGCACATCACCCCTTTCGCTGACAGACTCCACCCCCCGGAAGCTGATATGGAGGACCTCGTCCACTTGCATGCCAAGGTCCTTATTGACGATATGTTTCATCTGCTGGTGAACGGTGATGATCGCAAGGATCAGTGCGATACTTGCGGTGAACTGCATCACCACCAATACCCTCCTGAGCAACCGCCCACTTTTGCCACTTTTCATCGCACCTTTCAACACACTCAACGGACGATAGGCTGAGATCACCGTAGCTGGTAGTGCCCCGGTGAGGAAGCCCAGCACCACAGCAACACCCATAGCGGGAAGTATGATCTGAATCTGCGAAGGCAGTGCCAGCTGATACCCAAGGAAGTCCTCAAAATATGGTACCAACAGGAAGACCAGACCTAGTGCGATACCCGCTGCTCCAAAAAGAACAATCATGGTTTCGGTCAGATGCTGAAAGAATAGCACCCTTCTGGGTGCGCCGATTACCTTTTTGATGCCCACCTCCTTGGCGCGATTGATGGCTGATGCTGTGGATAGGTTTACGTAGTTAATGCAGGCCAACAAGAGAATGATGATGGCTACAGCCGTGAAAATGAATACGTTGCGAGCACTCCCATTCGAGGCAAAATCGTAACGTAAGGCCGAATGAAGGTGGATAGACGCCATGGGTTGAAGGAAGTACTCATAGGACATGTTGCGCTCAGTGAACCACTCCAGCTTGGGAAGAATATGGGCGTTGATTTCTTCCTTGAGTTGATCGACGTCAGTGCCCGGTTGGAGCAGCAGGTACGTGTGGAACCATCCTCCGCCCCAATTGTCATCCATGTTGGGCATACCGTACATTTCCTTGAGCAGATCCATGGAGATCAGCATCGAGTACTGCAGCTGAGAATTGGCCGGTGCATCCTCGACCACAGCGCTTACAATCATATGGTCCTCGCCGTCAGCGACGATTCGCTTCCCAATTGGATCCTCATCCCCAAAATATTTTTTGGCAGTCGATGCTGTGATGACTACCGAATTCAACGGGTCAAAGGGATCGGAGGTATTTCCTTTCAAGACATTGAAGTCGAAGACATCAAAGAATGATGGGTCGACAATGAAAATGTTGTTTTCGAAGAAGGTGCGTCCTTCTATCTCAATCTGTGCGCTACTCTGGCCGACTCTTACACCCGCCTCGATATTTGGGAATGTCTCAGGCAATCTTTTGCCCAGCGCCGGGCCGGATGGAGCCTGACTAAACTGCTCAGTCTCACTTGTGAAAGTATTGGAGATACGATAAATGCGATCCGCCTTGGAGTGGAATGCATCGTAACTCTGCTCATGACGAATCCATAATGCGATCAACAGAAATACCGTAACTCCCAGGGTCAATCCAAAGGTGTTGAGGGCGGTATTGAGTTTGTATTTCCAGAGATTCCGAAAGGAAATTTTCAAATGATTGGTCAGCATAAAATTGAGTTTTCGACTTTTGGACTTCTTCCATAAATAGGGGCGGCAATGGGCCATGACATTGATCGCAAACAGCCATCCTGCACGACGTACCTGGCCCTTCTCATGCATGTCGTGGTAGTATTCGTAGAGGGCACCCTGAACTTCCTCCAGGTACCTCTCGTCACAATACCACTCGAGCAGCTTATCAAAAGCACGCGGCGGATGGCGCCTACTATCCGATATCATAAGCTTGCTTGATCTGCGCCGCAGTAACGTTGCTCCACAAGTAGTCACGTTGCGCTTTTATCTTCTCCAAGGTGGCAACGCCAGAAGCAGTCACAGAGTAGATCCTCTTACGTCGACCACCACGGGCCTCTGTGGCCTCACCCATCTCGGATGTGACGAAGCCTTTCTTCTCCAGCCTGGTAAGGGCCGCATGCACCACACTATGTACCACCTTCCGCTTGGATACTTTCTCGATCTCCTTGGCGAGAGCGACACTGTATGCGTCCTCTCCCAAGGCCAAGACAACTAGTAGTACCAGCTCTTCGAACTCACCTATGTTCGTGCCCTTCATATATGTATCGCTTTTGTATACAATACAAAGATACGCAACTCCGTGAGATTAGTTACGCATTTGTATACATTAAAATTCTATGGAATCAATCTTCAAGTGCGACGCTATAGATCACCTGCCCCAACTCGAAGGACAGTAGGGCATGGACCAGCATCTCACGCTCTCGTCTGCCGAGTGCACGCTCGTGAAAGAAGGCGTCGCTTGAAAACTTCTCTTTTTTGGGTTTGTTCGGAGGAAAGTGCTGGCTCAGTGCCACCCACTTATTGTTGATATAGTAATTGATGAGGCCATCGTAGTCGTAGCCGACAACTACCGTGTCCCCCTCCCAAATACCTCGCATGCTACCAGTCTCGGTCAAATGAAATTGGGTCACAGGTCGGTCATTTTCGAAGTAAGTGACCGCTGGATCTGAAGCCTTGACCATACCTGTAGAATCGAATCGGTTCTCTTTGCTATGGACAGATGCCACGAGCTCGTATTGTCGCTGATTGGTTAAGTCTTTGAGTGTTCCTTTTTGTTTGAGCTTACTGCTAAGGTCCAGGCCCAAAAACCACTCGGAGAACTCCGGATCCACGCCACCCATGTCCAATTCCAGGTTGTAGAAAGTTCCCTCACCATTAAGAGCTGTCAACTGCTTCTTCCGTCTATGCACGCGGAATGAATCCAGCCGGGCTAGCCGATCATTTAGCTGAAATGACCTGCCACACGTCAAGGCAAGTCGTTGGCGCCGAGGTTTTGTCTTCAGGAATGCATCGATCAAACCGGTAGTCATCAGCTGCTCAAAATCCCTTTTGCTGATCCACGAATCGCTGATAGTGCCACAGTAGGGATCAATCTTCGCGGGAATACTAGAGGACTTCTTGTAGATCTTTTTCCCCTTATTATCTACGACCAGCACCTTGGTCCGGAAAGTGAGGTTGATGGTCTCAACAACACCATCTGAAGTGATGGAAGCAAGACGAAAAAAACAGATAGCCGATGCAAAGTATTTCGAGCCTGTTCCATTCGTCGGCTTCACTTTATTTTTCAAGACGGTCGTGAAATCCCAATCATGTTCTGCGCGATAAGTCAATTGATCTCGGGAAGTGAAGGAGATCTGATCAAACTTCACTTTGGATTGCAGGCCCTGCACTAGTAACTCGGACATGCGTGCCCTGAGAGAAGGATCTGCGGTAATGAAATCAGGGACGTCGGAACCGTCAAAAACGAACTCCTGCACCTCCAGATTTTGAGCAGAAACGCTTTGAAAAGATAGGAGACAGAGGCAGGCAATCCATCCCAGACGTCTTATGAGAATGGTGGGGTTTGGGTTCATTTTCAGTAAGTTAAAAAAGTAGTCGGTACTGTCTACAGGGGCAAAGGGCAATAAACATACCAAACCTACATAGCTCAATAGGTGTCGGAATTTGTAGTTTTTTCTACTTTTTAGAAATACCTTCATATATTTATTCTACAAAATAGATTAAACAAATGAGCAAGACCTATATTGGTGAGTTCGAGGAACTGGTGATGCTGACAGTCAGCCTGCTGCGGGACCACGCTTACGGACTGTCGATCTGTGACGAGATCAAGGAGCAAACCGGTAGGGATGTTACCATCGGTGCTATTCATGCGACCATCGCACGTCTGGAAGAGAAGGGCTTTGTAGAGACCTACTTAGGAGAACCGACCAAGGCCCGTGGTGGTCGTCGAAAGCGATTGGTCTCCGTAACCACCGCCGGCCAGGGTGTCTTGCGCAGAAGTCGAGATACCAGGCTACACCTGTGGCAGCAGATCCCGGAACTATCCATTAAGACTGAATAGCATGAAACATCCCAAACACCCCCCGAGGATGGCCGACCGCTTGGTGCATTTCTTCTGCAAGTCAGACTTAGTAGAGGCGCTGCTCGGTGACCTACACGAATACTTCGAGCGGGAGCCCCGGCAGTCTATTCCGTCAAAACTCAAGTACTGGCGCCAGGTCTTCGCGGTGCTCCGCCCCTGGCTGCTAAAGCGTCTGGGGGCAACACTCCCCTACGCCCCTAACCTGCGCATTAACCTGCTATTCGCACTCAGGCACCTGAAAAGAGAAAAAGGATTCACGCTTATCAATGTACTAGGTCTGGCATGCGGACTCACCACAGTACTATTCATCTGGCTCTATGTGGTTGAACAGTGGAGCTATGACCGGCATTGGCCTGATAAGCAACGCGTCTATCGTGTGTACAATACCATTCATTATGGAGACTATCAGTCGACAGTGGCCATGGGTTGTGCCCCATTCACCGAAATATTCAGCACAGAATTTCCGGAAGTCGAATCGGTCGCCACCTGGATTGGCAGCCGACCCCTAACATTCAAACATGATGGTCGACTCATCAAAGAAGAAAATATCATCCTGGCGAACCAGGCAATGGTGGAGATGTTTTCCATGGAAATCACACAAGGAGACGGGCAACATGCCCTTGACGCTCCGAATACGATCATCCTGTCGGAGACTGCCGCCCATAAATACTTTGGCACTGATCAATGTGTTGGTCAAAGCCTATTGACCAATGAAGGGCGGCAGTTTGTGGTCACGGCTGTATTCAAGGATCTACCAGCTAACTCTCACTTCACCGCAGACCTGATATACACCACAATCAATGACCGATGGAGTGATCCGTCGAAAGTGAGCTTCCTGGAGTATTGGACGCTCTCTGGTTATCGCATGTACCTCAGGCTTGAGCCGGGGACAGATCCCGCTGCGCTGGAAAAGAAGTTTGAATCCATCTACGAAAAGTACCTCGACAAAGTGGCGCAGGCTTTTTCCGGCCAATCATGGAAGGAGTTTCTCGCGGAGGGCAATACCTACCGCTATGGATTGCAACCACTTGAGGACATTCACCTGCGGTCTGGAATGATGCGCAACGATGGCCCAGATCGTGGGGATATCCAAGAGCTCCAACTCTTTGTTGGTATTGGCATTCTCATTCTACTCCTTACCTTCAGCAACTACGTCAACCTGATCGTCGCCCGCTCTACAACCCGCATCCGCGAGATCGCCATGCGCAAGGCGTTGGGCGCCCACAAGAGGCAATTGTACCTTCAATTCTGCTGTGAGATATTGGTGCTTTCAATGCTGGTTGTGGGGGTCTCAGTAGCTCTGACTTATCTCATAATGCCTGCCTTCAAGTCATTGAGTGGCAGTCATGTCATCGATCCCCTTTTCAATGTCCATAATACTTGGTTCCACCTGCTATTGGTGACATTCCTGGGCACTCTGCTTGCCGGCATCTATCCGGCGACGTTGATGAGCCAATTTCAATTGGCAAAAATGGCGAGAAGCCTTCGACCGAGAGCGCGCGGCGGTCTTCGGTTCAGAAATGCGCTTGTGTTCTTTCAGTTCGCTATCACCTCCTTTATGGTCTTCGGCTTATTGGCGATCTACCAACAAATGACTTTTGTTCAGGAACGCAAGTTGGGTTACGACAGGTCCAATGTCATGCTACTCAAAGGCGTCGATGAGACGTCCCATCCGAGATTGAAAGCTGCACTGTCGGCCATTCCTGATGTCCAGGAGGTGTCCGGACTGCGCAACATGCCAACGGACATATACACGAGCCAGCCTTTCTTTTATCGTGCTGACGATACCAGCCAGGCCGGCAAGAAGAGCACCACACGGTTGTGGGTGGACGAATCGACGATCTCGGCATTTGGCATGGAGCTAGTGGCTGGTCGCAACTTCCGACCTGACGGCAAGGGCGATTCCCTCTCTGTGATCTTGAATGAAAAAGCTGTGCGCGACCTTCACCTCGAACCAGCACTTGGCGCTCAGCTGAAAGTAACGGATGGATCGGGAGTAACACACACTGTGATCGGTGTCGTGAAGAACTTCCAGATGCAGTCTTTGCATAGCCTACTGACACCCACGGCCTTCCACTACGCCTATCAGCCACGAACCACCGCTATCAGATACAAGACAGATGCCTTGCCCGACCTATTGTCAACGGTCGAGAGGGCCTGGTCATCCGTAGAACCCAATGAGGTGATGGACTTCGATTTTCTAGAAGATAGGTATGACCGGCTCTATGAGTCAGAAAAGCAGACACAGCAACTATTCTCAGCGTTCGTCATCGTGGCTATGGCTATTGCGTGCATGGGTTTGCTGGGACTCACGGCACAAAGCGTCATATTCAGGAAGAAAGAGATGGGGATTCGGAAAGCACTTGGTGCTTCCGCCCAAAGGATCCTTGCCCTCTTCAATGCCGAACTTACCAGACCTATCATCGGGGCGATTTTCGTGGGTTGCATGGGAGGCTACTGGATCATGAGTCGATGGCTGCAAGACTTCGCTTATCGCGCTATTATCTCATGGGAAAACTTTGTGCTCGTCGGCTGTACTTCCTTGCTTTCAGCCGTGATCGTCATTTCTGTTATCACCATGAAGCAGGCCCTCCGCAATCCAGTGGATAGCCTTCGTTACGAATAAGTGTCTTAATCAAGAAATAGCACTTTGCGATACTTCTCCTGGCAGGGTTCTATACACGGGTAGCTAATAATCAATTCGTTTTGCAAGATCTCGTAACGGAGGCTCCGCAGTGTATTGGATCCACAATCAGGATTGATGGTCATTTCCTCCTCATCGTAGGTGGCATCTGTCACCCCTTCGTTGCCACCTCCGACCGCGCAGAAGGACGCGGAAGTCATCACGGTACCATCATCAAAAAAGCTGACGACCTTTTCAGTCTCGGTTGGTTGAAAGGTGCCACTCCCGTCACCGGGATCAAAGTAGACTTCGACCAACTTCCAAGAGCCCAGCAGTTCGGGCTCCGGGGTATCGCCATCGTCCTTGCAAGACAAAAGGAAAAGAGCCATAAAAGCAATGAAATAGAAAGGTGTATTCTTAGGCATCAGCAGTAAGCGTATTAGACAGCATTACCATTGGCAAATTCTGTACCAAAGGCCTCGGGCATTGGGAATTGTAAAAAAAACCTCAGAAATACCTATAAAGGCGTTTGGAAATTATATACCGATTGGTATATTTGCAGTGTGAGAAACGCGGAGCAAACACGAGACCTCATCATCACGAGGGCAATGGGCCTTTTCAACACGAAAGGGTACCGGGCCACGTCGTTGTCTGATATTACGAAGGCAACGGGCATGACCAAGGGTGCCATCTATGGGCACTTCCTCAACAAAGAGGAAGTCGCGGAAGCAGGTTTTGAGTATGCCGTCAACAAGATCACCAGGAAGCTCACCGAGGTGATCAGGAGGGCCGAGACTGCCCCAGAGAAGTTGCGTGCTATCGCTGATTACTACGCGGACTATGTGATGAATCCTCCTATTCAGGGTGGATGTCCCATCTTAAACACCGCAGTGGAAGCGGATGATGATCATCCGCACCTAAGATCCAAAGTCGTGCGATTCATAGGCATCATGCGAGAATCGCTCCAGAAGATCATCCATCGGGGCATCAAAGAAGGGCAGATCCGACCTGACATCCATGTAGAGGAAGTAGCGGTATTGTTTTATGCGGCCATAGAGGGTGCGATTATGATGTCCCGCGTCGAAGGAGACAACCAGACATACAAGATCCTCCAGAAAAGACTACATAGAGAAATTGAAGACATAAGCATCTAATATTTTTTTGAAGAATAACATACCGATCGGTATATGAAAACAAGAAACACAACCTTTATTGATGTGGGCCTGGTAGACAGAAGTCGGCCGGCGGAACGATCTCCGAAATCCAATCTGAAGGTAGAATTGCTGACTGCCTCACTACGAGTCATGCAGCATATTTCGCCAGAGCGAGTAGCCAGTGTGGTCTGGAGATACTTTACGAAACCAGGAAAGACTCAGTACACAAAAAGCCAGGAAGTACTACTCGGTAGGGCCGAGATAGGGCATACGAGCTATAGGGGCCATGAGTTGGTAACCTACCGTTGGGGACATCACGGGCCAAAGGTCTTGTTGTGCCATGGGTGGAATTCAAAAATCGCGGATTTCCGCATGCTGATCGAGCGACTTGTCGACTATGGTTATGTGGTCGTAGGAGTGGACTGGAAAGCACACGGGCAATCACAGGGAAGCCACACTGCGCTGCCAGAGATGCGTGACATTCTCAAGTCTTTCTATGTGCAGGAAGGTCCATTTGACGCGGTCATAGGCTATTCAATCGGTGGTCTGGCTGCAGGTGTCACTTTGAGTGAGATCTCACAAGACCTACTACCCAAGCAGCTCTTTCTGTTCGCTACTCCTCCCTATACCCGATATTTCTTCCGGGATACCATCCGAAAAATTGGGTTGAAGAAAAAGGTGTACGAGGCCATGGCTGGATTGGTAGAACGATATTACCAACAGCCTATCGACTACTTTGATCTACGAACCAAAGGAGCGCACTTTGACAATATGGAAGTCCACCTCATCTACGACGACCAGGACGATGTGGTAACATTCGAAAAATCCGCGGACCTGGTAAAGGCTTTGCCCAATGCCAACTTCGTACACACGAGAGGATTGGGGCACTACAAGATCATCGCCCACGACGAGACAGTGGCGTATGTAGCGAGAAAACTGGAAACCAGCAGAGAACTGGCTATGGCTCCAGTTGCTTAGTCCTTTACTTTGTTGAGGCCCATCGCCGACAGTATGTAGTTCGGTACGGGCTTTCGGGGATCTTTTTTGCGAAGGTCCAGGTACCACCCGATCTTCTTCATGATTGGGATCTTATGGGTCTCGACAAATTCGATCAAGGTACCATCTGGGTCCTCAATGTACGAGAAGTGCCCAGCGGCCTCTCCCATATCAAAAGATGCATCAAGGTTGGCGAAGCTATCAACTGTAAACGGATGGCCGCCAGCCTCGCACTTTTGGCGCAAAGCATCCATACCCACAATATCAAAGCAAAGATGAATAAAGCCAAGATCACCCCAGAACCTTCCCTCGAAGATCTTCTTGGGCTCCCTGCTTGTGACTTGGACCAGTTCTATCTCAGATGCCCCGAATAGCTTACTGAAACGTCCGACCCGAGGAGATGAATGGGTAAGAATAGCCCGCTTGAAGCTATCCCCCCCACCGGGCAGGGCCTGCAAGTCTTCAAACGTCCCCTCCTCTTCCGCCAACACCTGATCGTATCCAAGGATATCAGCATAAAAGGCCTTCGACTTCTCTATATCCGTCACACCGATGACCGCCCCGAAAACACCACCAGTGGGCTTCTTTTGATCTTTGAACCAACTGGTACTTTCGACGATATCGAAGATATTGCCGTAGGGATCTTTGACGAAGAAATGCATCGCGCCACGTGGATCTTTGTCTGGCTCGGAGAGGACGTCTACGCCGCCGCTTTCCATCATCGTATAAGCCGCCGCGGCATCCCGGCACTTGATCTTTGCAGAGTAGAGGCCGAGATCGCCCAGTGAAATGTCGAACTTTGGCGCCTCAGGGGTCCGGGATGTGTACTGCCAGATTTCAAAACCGCCACCACCTTGCATGTTGACTGCCAGCGCCGCATGCCGACTACGTGGCTCGCCACCTGTGTAGGGCAACATCAATTGGGCCTCTGCCTTTTCCTCGAACACTTTGACGTCCACGCCGAAGTGTCGACGGTACCATGCCCAAGCCTCCGGCATGTTGGCCACGCCAATTCCCATTTGCTGAATGCCACAGATGATAAAGTCAGTCATTGTTCTCGCTATAGGATGTTTGAAGGCCGCAAATATAGCAATTGACCTTTTCTGCCGAAGGAATGCCTCTGAGGAATTAGCTCAGGGCAATCCATTCGCTGTGTCTGCCCGCCGGCAGATTTATGATGTATCGTATCTTTGACGACCAATCTTGTGATGTGATTCGCCTATTTTCGCATCCCTATAAGACCCAAATTTTATCATGGCTTACTCCATTCTACTATACACCCACTCTTGGATTCGTTGGATCGTCTTGCTACTGGCCGTGTACCTCGTAGTGAGGTCACTCATCGGCCTATTCGGAAGTGGCCCGTACGCAAAATTGGACAATGCACTTTCAGGTTCGTTCGTGGGATTCATGCATCTGCAGTTACTGCTCGGATTGATACTTTACTTCTTCCTGAGCCCACTCACGCGTTTGGCCATGTCAGACATGGGCTCAGCCATGCGTGACCCCGAGTTGCGCTTTTGGGCTGTGGAGCACCTTTCACTGATGATCCTGGCTGTTGTTTTCTCCCAGGTCGGCCGCAGCATCTCAAAGAAATCCGAGGACAATGCCGTCAAATTCCGTTTCCAGGCCATTTTCTTTGGGGCATCTCTCATAATGATGCTCATCGGCATTCCGTGGGCTCAGGTGGGGAGAATGTTTCGCTTCTAGATCCGGCGGCTAGGGCGCCAGGTATGAATTCGTAACTCTCGCAAGGGCATGAAAAAAATCGTCGTGCTATCAGGTGCTGGGATCAGTGCCGAAAGTGGATTGAAGACCTTCCGCGAAGCTGGCGGTCTCTGGGAGGGACATGACGTGATGGAAGTCGCCTCCCCACAAGGATGGGCCGCCGATCGAGCCCTTGTCTTAGAGTTCTACAACCAAAGAAGGAAGCAGGCATTGACGGCGCAGCCCAACGACGGCCACAAAGCGCTGGCGGATTTAGAAAAAGATTTCGAGGTCGTGATCGTCACCCAGAACGTTGACAACCTGCACGAGCAGGCAGGCTCGACCAATGTACTCCACTTGCATGGGGAGTTATTCAAATCCCGAAGCACCGTCGACCCATCGCTGGTTTACAATATGGACGGATGGGAGCTGAATGAAGGTGACCTCTGCGAGAAAGGCAGTCAGCTAAGACCACATATCGTCTGGTTCGGCGAAATGGTCCCAATGATGGATGCGGCGATGCAGGAGGCTTTTTCCGCCGATATATTCCTTGTGGTGGGCACATCACTTGTGGTCTACCCTGCCGCGGGTCTGATCAACTATGTCGGAAGCGAAGTACCCAAGTTCATAGTGGATCCTAATAAGCCGGAAGGTGCGTACGGAGAGAACATTTATTTCTACGAGGAACCAGCGAGCTCTGGTGTTCCGGCCGTTGCTGACTATCTTCGAAAGGAATACCTTTCAACCTAGGGGGCTATGGAGTTGCACCATGATCTAATAGAGAAGTTCTACACGGCCTTTCAGGAGGGCGATGCGAACGGCATGAACGAATGCTATCACGACAAGGTCACCTTCCAGGACCCTGTCTTTGGCGAATTGGACGCCGGGCAGGTAAAGGCCATGTGGGCCATGCTCATCGAGCGGGCCAAGGGGGATCTCGCCATCCACTATGACTCAGTGATGGCAGACGAGACCAATGGCTATTGTCATTGGGAAGCGCACTATGCATTTTCCAAGACCAAACGACCGGTCCACAATAGCATCAAAGCGGTGTTTCGCTTTGAGGACGGAAAAATCATCGAGCATCACGACCACTTTAGTTTCTGGAATTGGGCCAGTATGGCACTCGGCCCGTCTGGAATGCTGTTGGGCTGGACACCGTGGATGCACACTCGCGTGCGAAAAACCTCACTTGGACTACTGCAACGATATATGAACAACCAAAACCAGGAGGACATTTCTGCCGCTTGAGGACATGAGTACACGACTCATAGTAGATATCTTAGGTTGGATTGGGTCAATAGAGGTGATCGTCGCCTATGGCCTCATCAGCTACAGCAAGATCGTCACCGGCCAGTCGGTGCTCTATCAGCTACTCAACGCGACCGGAGCCATTCTTCTCATTGTCAATACGGTTTACCTGGAAGCCTACCCCTCAGCGTTTATCAATGTCGTCTGGGTCGGGATCGCCATAGCGGCGATCGTCAAAAGCATAAAACAGCGGAAGATGTTGGATCGAAGCACATGAACTAGTGCACCTGAAACTTGATGACTACCTGATCAAGGCCTTGCCGGACGCGAAGAAGGTAAAGACCGGCATTATTCATTTGGACATTGTTTAGTTGCAGCGTTCCGGAAGACATGACATAATCGGCCCTGCCGACAAATATCTCCCTTCCCAAGGCATCCCATATGGTCACAAAGACGGGAGACACACCATCGTCTGATTCAAGTCGCAACAGGACATTAGGATTGCCGACTTGCGCATGGGCGAGTGTCACTCCAAATTCCCTCTGCTGGACGAACCCTTCGATACTGATCACTGCCGAATGCTCTTCCTTTCCATCAAAATCTACTTGCCTCAGGCGATAGTAGGAGATGCCTGAGACAGGGTTCTTGTCTACAAACCAGTATTGTCTATGTTCGTTGGTGGTGCCGCCACCGTCGACGCTGCCAATCACGGCGAAGTTCTCTCCGTCCGTGGAACGTTCGACGTCAAACCTTTCATTGTCGATTTCCGAAGCGGTCTCCCACTCCAATAACACAGAGCCATTGTCCCATTGTGCGGTGAAGCTCATAAATTCGACCGGAAGCGGATTGCTGCCGCTGCTGTTTGATGCGAAGGTGAACGGACTGAATGATGACACGTAGCTTGCTGATTCTATCCATCCTGGATCTGTATCACCACTATTCAAGCCATTGCCAATACTGGTCCATTGTCCTCCGGTGTAATGCCCCACGAGCAGGTCGGTGGCCGAGGTTATCCCACTCGCTCCCTGGGTATTCCAATACAGTCGGATAATTACATTGTCCGCTCCCACTGTCCTAGATATGTCCCAGTACTCCATCGTACTGACATTCGTAAGGCCGGTCTTGTTGGTCACATCCGAGTAAGCAGACTGAAAACCTTGCACCTGGAAGGTCGATGCTGTGCCATTCTCTGGCAAGAGACCAACACGTTTGTAAGTGGTACCGTCCCCGACAGGGAAGTCATACATACCCGCAGTGGCTGTTTGTCGAGCCAAAATACCGTTGACAAAACTTGCAGAGGAAGCTCCAGTGATCGCCGTTGTTGCAGTGTTTGTCACCGTGACCACGTTGGCCCCTGTGCCCACAATTCCATCGGTCATTGTCAGTACACCAGATATATTCACATCATTGGCGACCGTGATGGCATCCTCATCGTTGACAGAGTTGTTGATGGTCAGATTGTAAAAAGTCTCACTTCCTGTGATCGTTTGTACCAATGACCCATCCAAAGTGACAGTTCTTGTTCCCTCCGTAAAGGTCCCCCCCGCGTTGGTCCAATCGCCTGCAACAGTTAGATCTGCATTGTTGGTGGCCACATCCAAAACGGCAGTGCCATTAAGAGCTACGCTACCTGCGATATCCAACGTCGCAGGCGCAGTTTTCGTCCCACTTCCTGAAACCGACAAACTGTGATAATCCGACCCATTAGGCAGTTTGATGTTCTGAGCACCAGTTCCATTGTAATCTACCGTATTACCTGAAGCACTGGCATAGAGTGTACCATCCGTCAGCAGAGCGCCACCAACCATCAACGTAGAACCCGAGGCATTTGTCCAATTGTTGGTACCGTCTCCTTGCCCCACGAGATCTAGCGCAAGCGTCACGTCTCCATTGTTAGTCACAGAGATGCTGGAAGAGCCAAATTCGAGGTTTGCATCTGATATGGTAAGAACTGCGGTAGACCCAATTGTCTTATTTCCACCAGAAACCTGAATCGACCCGGCTGTCACATTCGTGGGATTGATACTCCCTGCTCCAGTGATGCTCGCCCCGACGCCAGAGAGAACGATATCTAGTGCGGTACTGGCGGTGGGGACAGAAATGCTCCCGTTAACGGTGAGATTGCCTGTGATCGTCAAAGTGCGATCGTTGTTGTCCATGTCCATGGCCCCTCCGAGATCTACGCTAAAATTATTGACCGTGATATCATCATCAAGCGTAATGGTATGGCCAGTTTTGATTCGAGGATTATCACCGCTGCCCGGCACACAAGTACAATCCCAGGAATTAGCATTGGTCCAATCGCCGGTAGCGACGATACTCTCGATGACAACGTACTTGTTGACGTTGACGGAAACCTGGTCGGACACCGAACATCCTGTCTTTTGGGCGGTGACGCTCAATGTGCCGGTACCCGCAGTTCCCCAATCAACGGTCACGCTATTGACTCCCAAGCCGGAAGATGCACCATCAAATGTTCCACCATTCACAGTCCATACGTACGTATGATCAGCTACCAGATCAACAGAGTAAACCACCCCAGTTTCATTCTCCGGAACGATCAAGTCTCCTGAGATATCACTTGGCGTGATGGTATTTACATTGACGGAAAGATCGGTCTGATCGGAGGTTGTACAGGAGTTGACCACCTGTAAGCCCACGCTTCCTACCTGAGCGACATTGTCCCAGTTGATCGTGACAGTGCCAGTGCCTTGTCCACCTGCAATACTCCCTCCCACAGCTGACCATATGTAGTCAGTGAGACCAGCTGTGGAGCTAGTGATGGTATACGTGTCGCCATTGTCACCCTTGCAAACTTCGGTGACCCCAGTAAATGTAGGAGCACCGGGGGGTGTACAGTTGGTATTGTCTCCGAATGCGTATTGCGCTCCAAATGTCGATAAACCTGTCCGCTTGGCCTTGGGACTCACGGCATCAACATGTGTACCTTCCGCAGTCCAATTACTCACGGCATTTGCCCTTGTGAGGAGTCTTGTGGTCGCGGCAATCGTAAAGGACGTGAAGCCATTCCCGTACAACTCCAGATCAAATGAGGTGCCGGGAGCAAAACTATTACCAGCAGCTACATCCCAATAACCTTCCACAAACGTATTGTAGATGGTCTCGGCACCATCCACAAGGCTTAGGCCACTTGAGCCCGGATCAGCCTGGATAAACTCGAAAATGACCGTGCCATCGGTTTTGCCGGCGTCAGAGAATGTAACCTCAGCGCCTCTGTAATCTTCCGAGGTCCCAATGGGAAATAAGAGTTGAGAGGTGGTGGCATTGTCTACCCATCGTTCAAAAGCCCCAACAATAATTCCGGTGGAGTAGGTCAATGTACCCTCATTGGCGGCAGACGTACCGAGGATGACCTTGTTCCCTGCCGTCTCAATATTGCCTGCGGTCATAGTAAAAGCATTGGAAATCGTCAGATCAGCATCAATTGTGATGCTACCTGAGGATTTGTTCGTAGTGACGTTGTAAAAAGTCTCGCCTCCTAGCTTACTGATTGTCTGCTCATTAGTTCCTGTGAAAGTCACAAGATGCGTTCCCTCCGTGAAGGTCCCGGTATTCATCCAATCTCCCTCGATCGTCAGATCATTGTTATTGGCAGCCACATCAAAGATCCCGCTACTGATCGTCAAGTCACCAAGGATCGTGAGATCATCTTGTGTCTCATAGGTCGCGGCACCAGACAGCATCAAATTATAATAGGTGCCGTTCTGAGGCGTAGTGATGTCCTGCGTGCCAGAGGTGGCAGCGTACTCTACCATATTTCCTGTTGCGGAGGCTCTGAGGATCCCATCCGTGGCAAAAACCTCACCTCCAATTTTTAGGGTCGAATTCTCCTCATTGAGCCATACTGACTCCGCACCATCTGCCACGACCGGATCGTTCACGGTGACCATGCCATAATTTGTCACAACACGTCGGTTATCAATCTCCAGATCTCCAATGAATAAGAGATCGGCAGAAGAAGCAATGATGATATCCCCCTTGAATTTTACAGCTGGTGATCCCTGGGAGTTGATGGAGCCCGTACCATCCAAAACTGTCCCGGAGCCTCCTTTCAACTCAATCTGTTTGTTGTTGGCAGTATTGCCTGTAATGGTCCCGTTCAGCAGTAGGTTGCCATTGATCTTAAACTTCTTGTCATTTTGATCGATGACCCCTCCGGACTCGAGCGAAACATTTTGGACGGTTTCGTCTCCTGTAAGTGTCACACGATGCCCATCCAGAATGTTGACACTTTGAAAATCAGTCGGGTCGCAGTTGCAATCCCAGGTGTCAGGATCATCCCAGTCTCCACTTTGGACACTCAGGATATTGGAATAGATCTCTGCATTTAGGCTCACAGCCGCCGCGTCGGCCGGACAGGTACTGGATGCTACCACACTTACCGTGCCTATACCCGCATCTCCCCAATCCACCTCAATGCTGTTGGTCGTACCCCCCGAACTTTGCGTACCTCCGGTGATGGTCCATGTATACGTGTAGCCAGCGTTGGCATCCACAGAATAAGGCACGGCCGTTTGATTCTCCGCGACATTCGTACTTCCTGATATTTCCGAGGTTGGCAGCGTATTGACATTGACAGTTATCGAAGATCCGGCGCTTCTTGTGCAAGTATTCTGCTCATACACCTCAAGAGTCCCAACCTGCCCAGTGCCATCCCAATCAACGGTCACAGAGTTGAGATCTACTCCAGAGGCTGTTGTCGACCCGCTGATCAGTCCCCCTGTGACTGTCCAGTAATAGGTATTGCCTGAATTCAATGCCACACTGTAGCCATCAGAATCACCTGTACAGACCTCCGTATCACCTGTAATGGCAAACGTCTCCGGTGGTGTACAATTGGTATCATCAGCCAGTGCAAACTGAGTGGTTGTATTCGTCAGTCCGGTCCTCTGAGCCACGTTCCCAACCGCGTTGACGTGGGTACCTTCTGTGATCCAGCCATTGGTCGGCGTCGACCTTCGTAAGATTCGTGTCGAAGTCTTCACGGCAAAGGAAGTCATTTCTGCACCGTTGAGGTCGAGATCAAAGCCTGTCCCAGGATCAAAACCATTGCCAACACCTAGCGTCCAGTACCCCTCAACAAAAGTGTTGTAGACGGTTGTGGCACCGTCGACGAGGCTTAGACCATCATTGGTAGGATATGTGTCCACAAAAGTCATTGTGACGGTTCCCCCAGTCTTCGAACCATCCGTAAATGCCGGTTCAGCGGGAGCATAAATCGAAGATGAACCAATAGGAAAAGTCACATTGCCAGTGGTGCCTGCTGCAATCCACCTTTCGAAAGCACCGATGACTGTGCCTGTAGTACGGGACAAGGTACCCTCGTTTGTCGTGGCATCACCCAAGGTCAGGGTTCTGACACCCGTGTCAATATTTCCGGCGGTCATCGTAAGCGTATTGGTCACCGTGACGTCCCCTGCGAGATTCATAGTCCCCGAAGCCTTGTTGATCGTCAAATCGTAAAAGGATTCTCCCGAGCTGTTGTCGATCGTTTGATCACCTGATCCATTGAATGTGACCGTCGAGTTATTGGGGACGAATGACCCCGTATTGTACCAATTACCCTCAATATCCAGTGTGTAGTTGTTGCCCGCATCCGTATCCAAAATGCTGGAAATGGTCAAATCACCTGTGATTGTTAGATTGCTTATAAGGGTCTTCGTGTTCGAGCCCGCTATGACGAGATTGTAGTAGGTATTGGAAGAAGGGATGGTAATGTTTGTCGTATTCTGCTCAGCATAGGTGACTGTGTTGCCGGTGGCCGTGGCGGTTAGAGTACCGCCAGCACCCATAATATCCTTTAGAGCCGTAAGAGATGAACCTGCCTCATTGATCCACGTATCGGATGTATTTTTGTCTTTGATCTCATCGGCCACGATGGCCCCATAGTTCGTTACGGTGCCGCCGCCATTCATTTTAAAATCGCCGCTAATTGAGAGATTCGCAGTGGCTGCGATAGTAACAGAGGCATTGGCCAGCACTTCAACCTCTTTGGTGCTGTAGTGGTTTCCCAAGCCATCAAGAGTAGCGCCGTCGTCCAATTCCGTACTTTTCTTCCCCTGGCGCTCACCATTGAGCAACAACCTGGTTGTGATCGTCAGGTCCCCCACATTGTTGTCATCCACAATGCCCCCACTATTGATGATCAGGATATCAATGGTCTCATTTCCGGTTAGTAACACGGTATGATCTCGGGAGACTATGACCTTATCTGAAGCCGATGGCGTACCTGGACTTCCAAGCCATGTGTTGGCATCGTCCCAATCCCCCGACTGGTCGGACACAAAGGCGGGCGTGACAGTCCCGCTCAGGGTGAGTACAAAGCCGTCGTAGTGAAATTCGCCTCCATCATTGATGGTAAGATCATTGATGGTTCTTGCGGCCGTCAGTTTCACTACGGTTCCGTCTGCAATTACCGCGTTGTCCGTATTGGCAGGCCAATCGGTCCCTTGAGTGCCAGGACTAGTGTTGCCCCACGTGGCACCATCATTCCAGTCACCTGTTTGGACAGATGTGAAGGTAGTCTGGGCATACGAAACCGTCAAGGCCATATACCCTGCCACTAATATCACAATTACCTGTTTTATTAGCACAGTATACCCCTTCAAATTCCACACACGATTAAATACCATTCATTGGATTATTTTGACTTCCCGGCACACTAGACGTACCACAGGAAGGTACGAAACTAGGAGCGTTCCCTGTAAATGCCACACAATCATGAGGCGACCGGAAGAATTCCATACTCAATGAGGAATTTCGCGTCGGCACCCGTTTTAATCGATTTCCTGCAGTTTAACGGGTCGGACCTGACGCATTACATCCTGATTACTTTGTTCACGCAGTCCACAAATTGGATTATCTTGGGATGGTCATATTCTTATCGCAACCCAAATCCAAGGCATTGAAACAGAACGTATTTTACTGGTCCATCACCGTCGCTCTTGGCGGTTTTCTATTTGGTTATGACACAGCAGTCATATCCGGCAGTGAGCAAGAAATCCAATCGCTTTGGGGCCTTTCCGATTTTTTACTGGGGCAAACAGTGGCCATGGCCTTGTATGGCACCATTCTCGGCGCACTTCTCGGAGGTATTCCCACTCAGAAGCTTGGTCGAAAGCGGACATTGTTTGGCGTCGCAGGACTCTATCTCGTCTCAGCCATCGGATCAGCCTTGGCACCGGACGTGTATTCCCTCATGTTCTTTCGGTTTATTGGCGGCATTGGCGTAGGAGCCTCATCAATCGTAGCACCGGTCTACATCACAGAGATATCTCCCAAGAACAACCGGGGCAAGCTGACGGGCCTTTTCCAATTCAATATTGTCTTTGGTATCCTGCTGGCGTACTTCGCCAACTGGATCATCGGCTCATTCGGAGGCGACTGGCGCCTGATGTTGGGTATGGAGACCATACCGGCACTGACTTTTCTCTTCCTGCTTTTCACCGTCCCGGAAAGTCCGCGATGGCTGATCATGACGGGCGGCTCAGAGGATGAGGCCCGACGAACCCTGGAAATCGTAGATCCCGACAATGTGGATGAAATCATTGCCCATGCCCGACAGGCACCCCACAAGACTTCACTGAAGCTTGACTTTAGCAATCGCAAGCTTGTATTACCCATGATGATGGCCTTTTTGTTTGCTTTCTTCAATCAGCTCTCAGGCATCAACGCGGTCATATACTACTCACCCAGGATCTTTACGATGACAGGCATGGGCAAGAGCATAGCACTACTTTCTTCTGCAGGCGTCGGGTTGATCAATCTGATATTCACGATGCTGGGCTTGTACCTCATCGATCGGTCCGGACGTCGGTTGCTCATGTACATCGGTACTTTCGGGTACATTATTTCACTGGGGATCCTGGCCTACAGTTTCTTCACCGAAAGTTTCAACCCAGTAATCGTACTTGGGTCGACCTTTGGTTTCATCGCATCGCATGCAATAGGACAGGGAGCGTGTATTTGGGTATTCATATCGGAGATTTTCCCAGATCAGACGAGGGCCTTTGGGCAATCACTGGGTAGCACGACCCACTGGGTGCTAGCGGCAGTAGTATCCGCCCTGTTCCCATTTTTCGCGACCAATTATGGCGGAGGGGCCGTCTTTAGTTTCTTCTGTTTTATGATGTTCTTCCAGTTGCTCTTTGTCTGGAGAATGATGCCCGAAACAAAAGGGCTGAGTATTGAAGAAATACAGGAAAAGCTCTAATCAGAACAACTCTTGGCACACCTGAACCTTTGCTTCCCCGAATGGCAAGGCTACGCCGTATCCAACGATGTGTACCATGGTGCCAAGGAGTTGAAGGGTCAATTGGCTCAAATGAGGGAGTTCCATGAGATTGCCGTTCCTGCCACTGAGCAATTGAAGCTCGAGCGCAATATTCTTGGCTACGAGGCCAATTTGCGACAACTGCGATCCACTGTTTCCACGATCGAAAATGAGCGGCCTGATTCCATATTCATGGTGGGAGGAACATGCGCTGCGGAGATCGCGCCTGTATCCTGGCTCAACCGGCAGTATGAGGGCAATCTGACGGTCTTCTGGTATGATGCACACGGAGACCTCAATACGCCTGAGTCCTCACCAAGCAAACACTTTCACGGCATGCCCCTCCGAACACTACTTGGAGAGGGTGACAAGGCAATGCTAGCTGCTTCCTTTTCCCGACTGAGACCCAGGCAGGTAATCCTCGTAGGCACCAGAGACCTCGACGAAGAGGAGCAGAGATTCATTACAGCCCATGACTTGTCCGTCGTACCGCCCAACGCAATGAACGACCTATTACCAATCGCCCAATACCAGGCGGCACCCAATATCTATGTGCACATCGACCTGGACGTACTCGATCCCGAAAGTTTTCGCCATCAATTGCTTTCAGTACCAGGGGGTCTGACCCAGGACGCCCTGCTAACGTCACTTAGAGCGCTAATCAACAGCTTCAACGTTGTCGGATTCAGCATTGTGGAGTACGTGCCGAAAGGGCCTGAAGGCTATGCATTTCTCGAGGAGATAGTTGACCTGCTCACGGTGGGTGACGGATGACCCTTCAATCATCCCTGATGGGTCCCCTCTGTAGCTGATTTATCTCAGCCTCGTATGTTTTTAAGCATCAAATGCTTAACATAGGTGCATGTTAGATGAAATCATCAACATGTTCCGGAAGATCTTCCGAATAGCGAAGAAACTGAGCTTTTTCGTAATCGTCATCGGAGGTATGATCTTCTTCCTCTGGGCAGGGACCTATATGGATCGCCAAAAAAATGTGCGGATCCTTGAGAGCGAGTTGCCAGCCACCATCTCCTCTCAGGCCAGGAAACTGCACGAGGACCTCGTGATTGCCGATTGGCACTCCGACAATCTTCTTTGGGACCGTAACCCCCTCAACCGCCTGGACCGCGGCCATGTAGATATACCGCGTCTCGTCGAGGGCAACTTCACCTTGCAGGTCTTTGATGCGGTCATCAAGGTTCCCAGAGGTGTCAACTATGAGTCGAATAGTGGCAATTCAGACGTCATCAGAACGCTGGCCATGGCCAATCGCTGGCCCATCGGGACCTGGTTCAACCTCACAAAACGGGCTCTCCACCAAAGCGACATACTCCACGAAGCAGCGGAGAAATCTTCTTCCCTGACGCTGATAAAAACCAAGAGTGACCTGGACATTTTCGTCAAACTGCGACGGAGCAATACCATGAAGGTCGCAGGCATCCTCTCAGTAGAAGGACTGCATGCCCTTGGTGGTGAGCTTGATAATGTCGATGTGCTCTATGACGCGGGCTTTAGGGTCATGGGCTTGGTTCATTTTTTTGATAACGAGCTGGGCGGCTCCTCCGCGGGGGTCGAGAAGGGCGGGTTGACCACCTTTGGCAAAGAGGTCATCCAGCGGATGAATAACATGGACATGATCGTGGACCTGGCACACGCGTCTCCGCAGTTGTTTGATGAAGCACTGCGCTTTAGCACCAAGCCCGTCATTGTCTCCCATACTGGTGTTACCGGAACGCACCCGAGCCCCAGAAACCTCACGGACGATCAACTGCGGGCCATTGCCGAAAAAGGCGGTATGGTGGGTATTGGCTTCTGGCAAGGCGCTGTAGGTAGCACTTCTGTAGAGGCCATCACACAGGCAATCAGACACGCCGTTTCCGTAGTGGGGATCGATCACGTAGGGCTGGGATCGGACTTCGATGGCGGAACGGCCATCCTCTTCGATGCATCCCAAATCATCCTCTTGACCGACGGTCTTTTCAGAGCAGGATTCTCCGACGACGAGATCCGTAAGATCATGGGAGGCAATCAGATAAGGTTCCTGTTAGAGAATCTACCGGACTAGTTGATTGGTATACAGTGAGTGGCCGTAAGTGTGCGGGGGACCTACTCCGCAGTGGATTCTTCGAAAATCGGTGACACCTTAGTTTTGATACTATTTCATCATCACTGTAAGTTTGGGCTATTACCCGTCGCTCAACTTCCTTTGGAAGTTGTTAATTGCTTGAAAAACATTGACACTTTGAGTGGCTCAACTAAGATGTGTCGAGGGTATTCTTCTCTCTACTTACTACTCGATCCCGGGTATTAGGGGCATTTTTGTATACGTCACTGGTCAATAACGAGAACAGATATGAACCCGCACCACACACTTAACCCCTTCAAGAAGGTACTGTACGCTTCGCTACTTCTGGTAGTCGTTCTTGCCTGCGAGCAAAAGGGCGACAATGAAAAACCAGAGGACAACCGATTCACGGTATCGATTCTTACCGAGCCCAGCGCACTGGACGAACCGATGGCTTTCACCTTTCTCAACGAGGAGGAGATGCTGATTGTCGAACGTAAAGGCGGCATCAAACATCTGAATGTCAAGAATCAGTATACGCAAAAAGTTGGGGACATCGCCGTCAATACCTTCTACACTAACAAGGAAGGGCATTCGCGCCCTGCTGAAGAGGGGCTCATTGGTGTAACAGCTCATCCTGATTACAAGAAGAACAACTGGATCTATCTCATGTACGCCCATCCTGATGAGCCCAAGCATGTCGTCGCGAGGTACGTTTTCCGGACGGGGTTCCTTCTGGAAGACACGAAAATCGTCATGTTGGAATTCCCTGTCCAGCGAGAGGAATGCTGCCACACAGGTGGAGGCATGACATGGGACGACCAGGGCAACCTTTTTATCACCGTGGGGAACAATACGGTCAACCCGCCCACTGGCAGTTCCAACCTGGATGAGCGGCTCGGCCACGAGAATGAAGATGATCAACGAACGGCAGGAAACACCAACGACTTGCGAGGGGCGATTCTCCGAATTCATCCTGAGGATGATGGCACCTACACCATCCCGGAGGGTAACCTATTCCCGATAGGTACTGAAAAGACAAGACCCGAGATCTACACGATGGGTCATCGTAATCCGTGGCGCATTAGTTGGGACTCCCAAACTGGCTACATCTATTGGGGAGAGGTCGGACCCGATGCTTCTGAAGAAGGACCTCGCGGACCGAGGGGTTATGACGAGTTCAACCAGGCCAAGGGGCCAGGATTCTTCGGTTGGCCTTACTTCATTGGCGACAATATCCCCTACGTGGACTACGACCATAGCAATGATTCGCTGGGCGCACCATTCGACGTCAATAATCCGATCAATGATTCGCGAAACAATACGGGACTAAGAGAACTACCGCAGCCGCAAAAGGCCATGATATGGTATCCCTATTCGTATTCCGAACAATTCCCACTGATGGGCAGTGCCGGGCGTAGTGCAACAGGTGGACCAGTCTTTCGTCAAGCAGATTTTCCCAAGTCCGACAGAAGATACCCTGGCTACTATGAGGGTAAGTGGTTGATTGTAGAGTTCATGCGTGGCTGGATCATGTCGGTCACCATGGACGAAAATTCTGACTATGTGGGCATGGAGCCCTTTCTGCCCAATGAAAAATTCATCAGCGCCATCGATATGCAGTTCGGCCCAGACGGTGACCTGTATGTATTGGAGTATGGTTCGGCATGGTTCCAGGGGAATGACAATGCGCTCGTCAAAAGGGTGCGCTACAATGGTGGCAACCGGCAACCCATCGTAGCCGCGTCTGCAGAACAATCCGCAGGATCAGTGCCGTTTACTGTCCAATTATCATCCGAAGGCACGATTGATTACGATGGTGACGACCTCGAGTTTTCCTGGCTAATAACTTCTAACAACGGCTATAGGGAGACCTTCAACGAAGCCAATCCTCAAGTCACGCTGACCCAGCCAGGCACATACTCCGTGCAGTTGACAGTGGAAGATGAGGCCAATAATCAGAACCAGATAAGCCTGGAACTACTGGCTGGCAATGAGCCGCCAGCAGTTAATATTGATATCACCCGCGGCAATCAGTCGTTCTTCTTCGCAGGGGACGAACTCGCTTACAACATCTCGGTAGAAGACGTAGAGGATGGCTCAACTGACAATGGTGGTATTAAGGCGTCAGACGTGGCCATCAATTTTGATTATGCCCCCGAGGGCTTCGACCCGATAGAGATTGCCCAGAATCACGTAGCCACGGATGAATGGATCACTTTCTCCCGGGGCAAGACGCTCATAGAGGAGAGTGATTGCTTCTCTTGCCACAGGCTCGACACCATGTCCATCGGCCCCAGCTACATGATGGTAGCGGAGAGGTATGCCAATGACCCTGTTGGACAGGCGGGTCTTGCCGGTAAGATCATTAACGGCGGCGTGGGCGTCTGGGGAGATCACGGGATGAGCGCCCACCCGGACATCTCGGAAGAGGACGCCGCTCAGATCGTGGACTATATCATGAGCCTGACTGATCCCTTGATGGTACCTCGCCAGTTCCCACTCGAGGGCACATTTGTAACAGAGGTGCCAGCCAAGCAAAACGGCAAAGGGGGCTATTTGCTTCGTGCAGCGTACCGAGACAGAGGTAATGGCAACCTGCCGTCTCTGTCATCGGAGAAGATCATTGCCTTGCGAAATCCTACGCTCGATGTCGAGAACCCCGATACGGAAAGGGGTACTGAATTGCTCACGACCCCCGGTCGGTCATTCTACATATCGGAGCATGAGGGATATATTGGTTTCAGGCAGCTGGACCTTTCTGGGATCACAGCCATCACCATTTCCGCAGAAAAGCCCACACGTGTGGATGGGGCTGGTGGCATACTTGAAATTCGCCTCGATCAGCCCGATGGCCCGCTGGTCGGTGTGACAGAGGAGATAGAAGCGGTGGAAGTGGACTTCAGGGCTGAAATGGAAAAGGCCATCGCCGCATGGGAAGCCGGCGGACAAAAAGGCCCAAGACCCAGCTTCGGGAGTGTTATGGCCATGCTTCGTCCTTCGTTCACGATCGCAATCGAGGAGACTACAGGCAATCACGACGTATACTTCGTCGCCAAGAATCCTGATGCCCAGAAGGGCCAGAAGCTATTGCAGCTATATTCTGTGACCTTCTTGAAATAATAGAGCTGTCGACGAGCTCCTCTTGGCACCAAAAAGTGCGTAGACCTACTCTACGTGTTTTCCAAAAGGGGCCAGCGCTAGCGTCGCCAACTTAAAATGCTGCTGTGCGAAAGGCAATCCTATGATTGTAATGGCGAAGAGAATGCCAAATAGTAGATGCGATAGGCAAATCCATATGCCTCCGATAAAAATCCAAATGACATTCATGACCGTTGACAGGCAGCCTGAGCCAACGTCGTGGCTCTTCACTTCACTGCCAAAGGGCCAAAGGGCCAATACACCGAGTTTGAGCGTCTGAAGGCCAAAGGGGATACCTATGATGGTCACCATCAGGCATATGCTGGAAATAAAGTATTCGATGGCGATGAATAGTCCGCCAAAGACAACCCAAATGATGTTGCCAAGTAGTCTCATGGTTAGCAGTTTTGAGGGTCACATCTCGCGGATCCACTCCTCGATGAGCTCGACACCCTCCTGATGGATAAGCTTCCTTCCCAATTCAGGCATCATCACTCCCGGATCCAGCGACTTTATACGATGAACGAGAATGGATTCTTCAGGTTTCCCGGGGACGATACCAAATTTCAGATTAGCCGACCCGCGACCCGCCGCTACCGGCGTTTTCATGATCCCGATCCGGTAATCTTCCTCCTCAGATGTGAGGAGGTACAGCCCGGTGTTCTTCGCAGGACCTTCTTGTCGATGACAGTGGGCGCAGTTGACCTCCAGCCATGCCCGGGCTCTTTCGTCCAGCGTGCCGCTGCTGGCGTCTTCCCAAATAGGAAGCGTCGCGACCGCGTGATCAGGGAGACCCTGCAACCATCCCTTCTCGGCCCACTTGGCGAGTTGAGCTACGCCCCCATCTGTAGAGCGATTGAGCTGCCTGGCCGTTGGGCCTATCGGTGTGAACCGACCATTGAACTCATGGCAACTCTTGCACTGATTCAGATTGGGGACAGCGTAGTTGATGTTTTGGATGAGGCCCTTATCGTCTGTCCAGGAGATGGGTATGGACTTCCCGGCGATCTCCAGAAATGCCTCCGTCTGCTCCTCATTCCATACATAGGTCAACGCCTTCCATTCCTCTTCCTCATGGATCAATAGTCTCGTCTCGAGAATTCGGCGTTCGCCCTCAGGCTTGGAAAAATCAGTGGGATAGTAGAAGTTCTTGATGAGAATAGACCCTTTGGGAAATTCGAAGACCTCCGTATCATGATAGGCGATCGACTGCCCCTCGGGTAGCTGAAAGAGGCGTGCCTTATAGGCATAATCCGTAAATAGTGGTGTACTGATGTCATAGGGTTGCACGCTTTGCACTGGACGAAGGTCTTTTAGGTCTCCTTCAAAAAGGCCCCACTCTGACAGGCGCTCCGGACCGAGTGAGACTATAGCCCCCTCCAATTGCACCTCCTCCAACACCATCGGCTGTTGCTGCTCCGTCTTTCCACCACACTGCCATAGCCAACTTATGGCAACTACCAGTAACAGTATATCCCTACCCCTATTCATGCTTTGCTAGAAAATTGGATTGATATTCGTGCCTTTACAATCGAACGCTTCCCACTCAGTCGTTAGGCTAGCGAAATCATTCGCCGCATCCAGGTCGGCAAATTTGAAATCGCCATTGTTCTCCATGCAGAACTGGAGGCCCTGTCTATTAGGAGAAATGCCATCCCACACCACATCCGGCGTCCCAAATGGAAACTTCATCATGAACAGCAGGCCGAAGTCATTCTTCGTGGTGGGAAACCAATGGCCATTGTTGAAAATATTGCTGTGCACGTACATGCCGTTGGGATAGGGATCGTATTTTTCATCCTGCTGGGCCGTTTCGATGTTGTCATTCAACTGTGAATCGCCCTCCGTAGAGAGCGTCGACACCAAGTCGTAGCTCGCGATGGCCAACCCCGCCGTCCGGTTGTCGATGAATTCATTGCCGAAGATCTCAATGTCGCGAGTGGCCAGTAACATCATACCCGTTCCTGGCGGCACGGTAGCCACGATATTGCCCTCAGGAGCAAAATTACGATAGTTGTTTTTCTCCATGACGTTGTTGAATACGCGGGTCGTATGCCCCAACTGCGTGAGCCCCGGCAGGTCGAATACGAGAATCCCACCAGTATTTTGATACGCCTCGTTGTTGTGGATCTCCACCCATCGCGAATTCTCGCTCTCGATGCCTGCCACGTTGTGGTAGACCTTGTTGTATCGGATGGTGACACTGTCGGACTGACCTACATAGATTCCCGCATCGGAAGCACCAGCAGCAATGCAGTTTTGGATCACGACATTCTTGCACAGCACCGGGTAGAACGCGTAGGCACCATTGGTCTCCTCAGGCTCTCCCGTCCAGTGGGACTTCACGCCGTTGAACTCGATACCATAAGTATCAGTGGCCTTGATGTTATCACCTGGAGCGTCTTCGATGGTGAAATCCATGAGGCGAATGTTCGAGCAGTTGCTGATCTTGAAGGCCTCAGCGCCTTCCTCCTGCTGAGCAAACGACAATACCGTCTTATCGGCACCGGCACCAACGATGGTGACGAAGTGTTTGTCATCTAGCAACAGGCTCTTGGTGAACATAAAGTGCCCTTCGGGCAGTCTCACCTCGCTGCTATCGTTCATCGTGATCAGCTGCGTCTGTAGACTCTTTTCAATCGATTGCCAAGTAATATTATCTGGGGTAGTGGTGGCGCAACCAAAAAGCATCATCGCACCAATAAAAAAAGTAGGCCATTTCATGCCCGCAAGATAGACACAAAATGGCCTTCGTTACACTTGCATGTTCTACAGCTTGCTTTGATGGATGGAGAGAGCATGCCTACCTGTGCCTCTACTCCCTGTCCCGCCTTCCGTTGTAGCCACGCCCGCGCCACCCATCGCTCATGCCAGGCGGGCTGTCACTGCAGTCGGGTCTATTTTGCCAGGGCTGTGGCATCGAGCCTGTGGACACAATGATGAATTCGAAGAGCGATATGAGCAGCTGTGGCAAAAGCGCTGATAGGTGAATTCGTTATCCAAAAACGTCGATCCTGTGAGCTGGAACCATTGACAATTGTTTAGACCAAGCGACAAGCGATACAGGAATCTCTCGCGTCCTACGAGTCAATTCAGATTCCCGCATCACACGCCATAGCGGTTACGCGGCAGAAATTCCCTAGTTCGCAGGTATGACGAATTGAAATGTCGGGGGCTTCTGATTGAATCGTTGTGCCCCTACCCTTCCAGCCACTCAGGTTTGGTCGTGTTCACTTCTGCCTTCAGTTCATTGAGTAGCGTGTACAGACCGAAGTAGGTCCTGTTGATGTACAAACCGTGTCGAGAGCCTCGAGGATGTCGCGAGTTCTTCAGCTCCTTCATATTGGACAATCTTTCGCTCAGATTGTAGATCTTCTTGAAGTATTCGTCATCCGCAAAATCAAAACTATCATCGTGGAATGGCCGACCCAGTAGCACCGTCATCTCTTTGAAAACGGACATAAACAATCGCTTCTCCTTGTCGGAATCATCTTCATAAATGAAGTTCAATTCGTAGAGAATGGGAAGGAGATCCTCATCGCTGCTGACCAGATTTTTGCTCATCAATCGGAAGTACGCGGTATAGAAATCCTCCGGGATCACCTTCACACAGCCAAAATCAATCACGCCCAGCGTGCCGTCCTCTCTCATAAGGAAGTTACCCGGATGAGGATCAGCATGCACCTGCTTCAAATTGTGGATCTGGTGGTGGTAAAACTCCCACATCGCCTGCCCGATCTTGTTACGGACCTCCTGAGAAGGATTTGTCTGCAAAAATTCTTTGATGTGCTTCCCATCGAGCCAATCCATGGTGATGATCCGCTGAGAAGATAGCTCCGGATAGTACTTAGGGAAGAAGAGTCCCGGAAGATGGCCACACGCTTCTGATATCTCTATCGAGCGCTGCACCTCCAATTCATAGTCCGTCTCCTCTAATAGTTTGCCCTCCACTTCCTGCAGATAGAGGTCAAGCTCCCTTTCGTTGAGATTGAAAAGACGCAACGCAATCGGCTTCACGAGCTTGAGATCGGACCTTACGCTGTCCGCTACCCCCGGATACTGGATCTTGATGGCGAACGTCTCCTCGCCTCTCGTCGCTTTATGCACTTGTCCGATAGATGCCGCGTTGACCGCACGAGATGTGAACGTCTCAAATAGTTCGCCAGGCGATTTGCCAAAATGCTTCCGAAAGGTCTGCATGACCAATGGAGACGACAATGGCGGCGCACTGTACTGCCCCATGGCAAACCGATCCTGGTACGCATTCGGCAACAGATTCTTATCCATCGCCAACATTTGTGCTACCTTCAGCGCGCTACCTTTCAGCTCGCTCAGTGAATCATAAATGTCCTCGGCATTGTCGGCATCCAACTGCTCCCTGGAGGCATTCTTATCCACCAACTTCCTGGAGTAGTGCTTGATGTAGTTGCCACTCACCTTCGCCCCCGTACGCACGAATTTCGCCGCGCGGGAAACCTTCCCCGTGGGAATGCTAGTCTGCTCTTTCATTTGACGGTGTTTTAGATCTTTTTGGACTGGTACAGGAACTTGGCCAGGTCGAGGAATGAATCCAGCGGGCCACGTGCTACCAAGTCAAAAGAGAAGTTGACGGCTTTCTCTACGGCAGCGTCTGTATGTTCATAACCAGGGCTATCATCATTCGCCCAAAATCGCGTGACGAACATCAGTTGAATCCAAAACCCCTTGTCATACTGATTGGCAAAGCGCCGGTCAGCCACTTCAGAAGTATCTTTGCCCTCCATGAGCAGGTCATTCACGTACATTTTGAACGCCTCCTTCAATGGCGCCAGGAAAGCCGGGTTGAGATCAGAGCCAGTCATACGCTCAAACTTCATCAACACATAGCTCCTGTTCTTGGCCAACATCTCTAACCACGTATAATAGAAGGAAAGCACCTTCTCCCTCACACTGTACTGCGCGTACTGCTCGTCCCTATGCAAGACATCAATTGTATCGGTGAACCACGTCTTCCATATATCCCCTTCCAATGCGCGAAATGAGTTGTAATGCGCATAAAAATCTGCCTCTTTGATCTTGATAGACCTTGTAAAGGCAAAAACGGAACTCGGGGTCTTCTCCTGCAACAACATGTACTCCATGTACTGCAGTTGCAGCTGCTCCTTCGTCAGCCCCTTTTTCGCTTTCTTTTCCGTCGCTTTTTCCATACCCTATTAACTGTCCCCAGTATTGATTGGTTAAAGTATTTTAATTTTCCCGCACCAATTTTTGCTACTTATGCTCCGTTCCACTCTTCTTTTAGTTTCCACCCTATCAGTGGCAGCCGTAATGGCTCAAACGCCCACAGCTGCTGAAGTGCTGAAAAAGACCATTGCATATCACGACCCCGGTAACAAGTGGCCTTCTTTGAAGGCTGTCTTTTCCTTTAGGGAAACACGACCCAGCGGCCCAGATCGCGAGTCCACTGCGGAGATCGACAACACGCAGGGCTGGTTCAAACTCGAAAGAAAGGGCATAGAGGCACATGGCATGAAGATGGATTCGTGCTTCGTGATATCAGGCGATGTGGACTGCCGGCGAGCAGCCATGATGCGCAACTATTATTTGTATCTGTGGGGACTGCCGATGAAACTCATGGACGAAGGCACACCCTTGGAAAATGAAGTCCGAGAGGAGACCTACGAAGGCCAGGCATGCTATGTACTTCGAGTCCCCTACGAAGCCGACATCTGGTATTTCTATATCGCCAAAGCGAACTATCAGATGCTTGCCTACTCCTTCTACAAGGACGAAGAAGCGGGGAAAGGTGAGTTGATTACCACGGAGGGAGAATTCACCTATGGAGATATGCGATTCCCCAACAATCGCACCTGGTATGAGCTCCCCGGGGATCGGGTCCTTGGCACTGATATATTGGTTGGTGTAGAGGCATTGGAGCGGTAAGTCATCGAAAAGCTAGATCTCGTCATTCTTTCCGACGATCAATACGCCCATCCTCGGAACCCTACGGACTATCAGCAGAGTATTCTGTATGATGATGGTTTGGTACAAAAAGGCCTGGAATCCCGGGGGATGAAAACGGCTCGTGTATCATGGTCTGATCGGGTTTTTAACTGGGACAGTACCAAATATGCACTCTTCCGATCGACATGGGATTACTTCTATCGGTTCGGCGAATTTCGTGAATGGCTCTCCGGACCATCAACAGCCACCGAACTCATCAACGAACGACAACTGATCGAATGGAACCTTGACAAGCACTACCTGGAGGATCTATCTCAACAGGGAGTGGCTGTCGTCCCCACTCACTACTCAAGTAGTACTAACGAGCCCACTTCATTGGGAGACATCGCAGCGGCAAAGGGGTGGTCAGACGTAGTCATCAAACCGACTATCTCCGGCACGGCGATGGATACCTACAAGATCATGCAGCCGGATATACCCAGGCAGGAACAACTGTTTGGACAGCTTTGCGACAAGCAAGTCATGATGGTGCAGCCATTGGAGCAATTCATTTTGGACGAGGGCGAGTTCTCCCTCGTAGTGATCGGCGGCCAATTCACTCATGCCCTCAGGAAGGTGGCAAAGGAAGGCGACTTTCGCGTGCAAAGCGATTTTGGTGGCACAGCCCACGCTTATGAACCAACGCCGGAAGAAATAGCATTTGCAGAAAAGGCTGTGGCTACCTGCAACCCCGTGCCCGCCTATGCTCGCGTGGACATTATCTACGAAAATAATGGCGGGATTGCCCTGGTGGAGTTGGAGCTTATAGAGCCTGAACTTTGGTTTCGTAGAAACCCCGATGCCGCAGACCTGCTGGCGGAAGTGATTGCCAACCAAATAAAAAAATAAGCCCCCGCTAGCTGAAGCGGGGGCCTTCCCTGGCGGCATTAGCCAAGGTCTCCTTCTTGTGTCAGGTTGCTTACTCTTGATATCAAAAGTAGATCAGCCAGACAGGGCATACAATACCCATATTTGGGTATTTTTCGAGCATTCCCATGCCATGAAATGAGGAAAGAAAATCGGAATGATCAAGGGGTGGAAACCACCTCCGTCCCGTTGGTGATCTTCACAGGATACATCTCCATATCAATACCAAATGCCGCCTTGTAAGCCTGCGCCAACTGCGTGGTCAATGTTGGCACTTCTGAACTCTTGACGATGTTGATCGTGCAGCCCCCAAAGCCACCCCCCATCATCCGGGAGCCCATGACTGCCGGATTGTCCCGCACAAAATCGACGAGAAAGTCGAGTTCTTTGCAACTCACCTCGTACTCCTTGCTTAGGCCATCGTGCGTTCGGTACATCACCATCCCCGCCGCAGCCAGATCACGGGCCTCCAGGGCTTCCAAAATTTGCCCAACGCGAATGTTTTCTTCAATGATAAATCGACACCGCCGGTAGACAACCTCCGAGAAATCGCCCTTCACCTGATCCAGTTCCCCTATGGTCGCATCCCTCAACGCACTGATATTTGGATTGATTCTTTGCAATGCCGATACGCCTTCCTCACACTCATTCCTTCGGTCATTGTAGCCGGAGGTCAAGTGCTCGTGATGCACCTTGGTATTGTACAATACCAACTCGTACTCACCCAATTCGAAACTGTGATAAGAGATGTCCAAAGACCGGCAGTCGAGCCTCATCACTTGCCCTTCCTTACCCATGATTGAACCGATTTGATCGAGGATACCGGATCGTACTCCTACGAAATTGTGCTCCGCTTGCTGCCCAAATTGTGCTAACTTCTTCCGTGGCACATCGAGACCAAACAATGCGGAAAGCCCCAATCCAACACCACACTCCAGTGCGGCACTGGAGGAGAGCCCTGAACCGATGGGCAAATCACTGGTGAAGGCCATATTGAAATTACCGAGTTCGAATCCTCCCTTCAACAGCTCATTGACGACACCCACGGGGTAGTTGGTCCAGGCACCAGGCTCCGCAGGACTGAGGGAGCCCTGGTCTATATCTCGATCATCTTCAAAATCCAGCGTATAAATGTTGCTGAGGTTGCGATCCGATTTACCCAGTGCCAGGTAGATGGATTTGTCGATGGATGCAGGCGTGACATAGCCATCGTTGTAATCCGTATGCTCGCCAAGGATATTGATGCGCCCAGGGGAGCGAAGAATGATATCGGGAGTAACCCCATACTTATCCTGAAACGACTTGGTTAGGCCATCAATCAACTGAGTATTCATCTCAAAGAAAATATTTTCTAAATAGGGCTAGGTGATGCCGAGTTCATTTTATCCCGGCAATTTATACTCATCCTGTAGTAACTTCGGCCTATTGACCCAAAATTGAAAATTGCATGCCTATTTATCATCAACTGGGCAAGGTTCCGCCGAAGCGTCACACGCAGTTTCGAAAACCCAATGGAGACCTCTACTACGAGCAAGTTTTTGGCACCATTGGATTTGACGGTATGTCATCACTGATGTATCACCTCCACCGCCCCACAATGGTCGACAAGATCCTCGATCCGATGGACATGACCCCAAAGATCGCGGTGGAAAAAAACATCACTTCCCGCATGCTGAAGGGCTTCGATGTGCGCCCTCAGGCAGACTTTCTGGACAGTCGGCAAATCGTACTGACGAATTCCGACGTCTCTGTGGGACTGGCTGCGCCGCAGCAATCAATGACTGACTATTTCTACAAGAATGCAGACAGCGACGAACTCCTCTTCATCCATGAGGGCTCCGGAGTATTGCGGACATTGCTGGGTAATATAGAATTTGAGTACGGAGATTACCTGCTCATCCCCAGAGGCATGATCTACCAGCTGGAGTTCAGCGGACAAAACAACCGCCTTCTTATCGTCGAGTCACATACACCGATTTACACGCCTAAGAGGTACCGCAATTGGTTTGGACAGTTGCTAGAGCACTCCCCCTTTTGTGAACGTGACTACAAACTCCCCACTGAGCTAGAGACCCACGACGAGCAAGGAGAGTTCCTGATCAAGGTGAAAAAGCAAAATGCACTGCATCAGCTGGTCTACGCTTCTCATCCATTCGATATCATCGGCTGGGATGGCTACAACTTCCCTTATGGCTTCTCCATTCACAATTTCGAGCCCATCACCGGTCGCGTGCACCAGCCGCCTCCTGTCCATCAGACGTTTGAAACTTCCACATTCGTAGTGTGCTCTTTCTGTCCTCGACTTTACGACTATCATCCCCAGGCAATACCGGCACCTTACAACCATAGCAACATTGACAGCGACGAGGTACTGTACTATGTAGATGGGGACTTCATGAGCCGAAATCACGTAGAAAAGGGGTACATCTCCCTGCATCCTGCTGGCATACCTCATGGACCCCATCCCGGCGCCTACGAACGCAGCATCGGCCAAATAGAAACAAAGGAGCTCGCGGTGATGATCGACACATTCAAGCCCTTGAGTCTCACCCAAGCAGCACTGGACATTGATGACGGAACTTATTACAGATCCTGGATTGAGTAGATGACACAACAGCAATTGGTCACGTGGGTAAGCGGCGCGAAGGATAGCGAGTTCTCCATTCACAATCTGCCATATGGCATTTATTCACAAAGCGGAGGCAAAAAGCGCGTTGGCGTTGCGATTGGAAATCAAATCGTAGATCTGTGGGCAGCATATCAGCTGGAGGTGCTGGACCATGTCTTTGATCCACAGATTTTGCTATCCGATCACCTCAACGATTTCATTGCCCTGGGGAAGCCGGTGACCAATCGTGTAAGAGAACAACTTCAAGGCTCACTTTGCGATGTCAATAGCCCTCTGCGCGACAGCTATGCGCTCATTCCGAGACAGGCAGCGAATATGCACCTGCCGGTGAAAGTCGGCGATTACACGGACTTCTACTCAAGCTTGGAGCATGCAAGCAATGTGGGCAGCATGTTTCGGGACCCCAGCAATCCACTGCCCCCTAATTGGCGACACATGCCCATTGCCTACCATGGACGGAGCTCATCCATCGTGGTCTCCGGTCAGCCTATTTATCGTCCATATGGCCAGCTGAAGGCGGATGACAAAGAGCCGATCTTCGCTCCCACCAGGCGTTTGGATTTCGAGTTGGAAATGGCCTTCATCATCGGAGAGTCCACCAAGCACGGAGAGATCGTCTCCACAGCCGAAGCAGAAGACCATATTTTCGGTCTCGTCCTGTTCAACGATTGGTCGGCGCGTGATATCCAGCGATGGGAGTATGTACCCTTGGGTCCTTTCCTTGGGAAAAACTTTGCCTCCAGTGTATCACCCTGGGTAGTGCCCATTGAAGCATTGGAGCCCTTTCGATCGGCCGGACCCATTCAAGATCCTCCAGCATTGCCTCACCTGCGATTTGATGGTGCCAGAAACTTTGATATTGAACTAAGCGTCGACCTCCAGATGGAGGGCACCAGGCCCACAACCATTTGCCGGTCTAACTTCAAGTATCTCTATTGGAACATGTGCCAGCAACTGGCCCACCATACTTCCAATGGTTGTAACATTCGCATTGGCGACCTCATGGCCTCAGGCACAATCAGCGGGCCCGATCCGGAAAGTTATGGATCACTTCTGGAGCTATCTCGGGGTGGAAAGGAGCCTCTTCAACTACAAGAGGGCGTCACTCGAAGTTTTCTTGAAGATGGTGACATAGTCACCTTGCGTGGCATAGCAATAAAAGATAATTTGAAAGTGGGATTTGGGCAGGTAACCAGCGAAATCCTGCCGCCATTAATGTAAACTTGATAGATGGAAAAAGATTACCTGACGATCGACCCTTCAACACTGGACACAAGGGCTTTGCATGCCTGGCTGCTTTCAGCGGTAGCGCCACGACCTATTGGGTTTGTGAGTAGCATCGACAAGTCTGGCAACGTCAATCTGAGCCCCTTCAGTTACTTTAACGTGTTTTCGATCAATCCTCCTATTCTCATTTTTTCACCGGCCCTGACCGGCCGTGGAGCCAATATGAAAGATACCCATGAAAATGTGGAAGAGGTGCGAGAGGTCGTCGTCAACGTCGTGAGTTATGATATGGTCGAACAGATGTCATTGGCAAGCAGTAATTTCCCAAAAGAGGACGACGAATTCGACAAGTCTGGTTTGACACCCCTCGCGTCAGAAGAGGTGCAGCCTCCCCGGGTGAAGGAGGCCCCAGTGTCTTTCGAATGTCGCGTGGAGGAAGTGAAATCACTGGGAAAGTCTGGCGGCGCTGGCAATCTCGTGATCTGTCAGATCGTCAAAATGCATGTTGACAAGAGTGTATTAGGGGAAGATGGCCTCCCAGATCCGAACGAAATGGACCTGATAGGCCGGATGGGCGGCAATGGTTATGTACGTGCGTCTGGAGTAGCCCTTTTCGATACGGCCAAGCCTGGCAAAGAATTGGCAGTCGGCGTCGACCAACTGCCGAGAAGTATCAGAAACAGCCATATCCTCACAGGCAATAATCTCGGACGACTCGGTTCCGTTGCCAAGTTACCAACAGATGAAGAAGTCAAGGCCGTCATGCAATCGCCTGAGGTTCATGACATACTGTTAGAATTCGAAACACAAAGAGACGAAGCCAAGGACGCCCTGCACCGACTGGGCCAGGAGCACCTCTCTCAAAACGACATCCATGGCGCCCTGCAAGTGATGATGGTCGTCGACCACATTTGAGTGCTGACTTTTATTAATTTTATTGCATTGTAGTGAAAGCATGAAGGAGAGACAGGTTACTATAAAGGATCTGGCAAGGAAGTTGGATGTCTCGGTGTCGACCGTTTCCCGTGCGCTCAGAAGTCTGCCGGATGTCAATCCTGAGACGAAGAGACGCGTTCTGGAACTGGCCGAGGAGCTCAATTATGAGCCCAATTCCATCGCTTTGAGTTTGGTAACAAAGCGCACCCACACCGTTGGGGTCATCATTCCCAGCTTCATCATTCACTTTTACTCCGCCGCGATCACAGGCATGCAGGAAGTGCTCTCCGAAAAGGGTTTTAACACCATTATCTGCCAGTCGGGTGAAAGCCTGGAGAATGAAATCAAGAATGTTCAGACGCTTCTCTCCAGTCGAGTCGATGGGGTTATAGGCTCACTGTCCGTTGAGACTTCATCTACGGAGCACCTCGAGCGCATCAAGCGCAAAGGCATTCCACTGATCTTGTTCAACAGGATCACGGGGAACATGGAGGTTCCTACCGTACAGATCGATGACTACCAGGGAGCAGTAGACGCCGTGCAGCACCTTGTGGATGAGGGGTACAAGCGCATTGCGCACATTGCAGGCCCCAGCGCACTGAACATCAGCCAAAACCGCAAGAACGGCTATTTGGACGTTCTTCGTAAGAACAACATGCCCATTCATGAGGAGCTTATTATCGAAAGTGACTTCAGTATGGAAAGTGCGGCAGAATGTACGGCACGACTAATGTCACTACCCAATCCTCCTGACGCCTGTTTTGTCGTAAGCGATTCTGCAGCTTTTGGGGCTTTGAAGTACCTACGAGATCAACAGATTCGCGTACCTCAAGATTTGGCGCTGGTGGGATTTACTAATGAACCTCTTTCCGCTTTGGTGGACCCTCCGCTAACGACCGTCTCTCAACCTAGTCAGGAAATTGGACGCGCGGCCGCCCGACTGTTCCTTGAACAATTGGAGGTGGAGCCGGAAGATCGAAAAGCGTCGCACACGGTAATGAAGCCGGAGCTCGTCATCCGTGAATCTTCGAAAAAGCGCTAGACTTTTAGAATCCAAACAAGTCAGGCAACCAGAGACTCAGTCCAGGGACCAAAGTCACTACCACCAGCACAATCAACATGACAACGTAGAGTGGCAAAAGCGGCCTTACCAATCGCTGGAAAGAGATACCCGCTACACTCGCGCCTACAAACAACAGGTTCCCCACCGGTGGTGTACATAGACCGATACAAAGGTTCAACACCATGATCATCCCAAAGTGAATTGGATGTATTCCGATGTTCACCGCCAACGGTAGGAAAATAGGCGTGAATATCAGCACTGCCGGAGTGATGTCCATGAAGACACCGACAAACAAGAGAATCAGATTGATCAGTATCATCACCATGATGGGATTATCCGTGAGTGACAGCACTCCGGAAGAGATCGCCTCAGGGAGATTGCCGTAGCTCATCACCCAACTCATGGAAGACGACGTTGCCACGAGCAAAAGCACAATCGCGGTAGTGACGCAGCTATTGACCAGTATGATCTTCAGCTTGTTCATATCCAGCTCCTTATAAAGTAGAGCTAAAATAAGCGTGTAGAGTACCGCTACCGCGGAAGCCTCCGTTGCGGTGAAGTAGCCCGCAACGATACCTCCCATTACAACCACCAGCAGCATGAGGCTCGGAAATGCACCAATGAAGGTCTTCCACAATGTACTCACAGACCAGCCCTCTCCTTTGGGGTATCCTCGGCGAACGGCAACTACATAGCTGGTAACTATAAGTGCCAGTGACAACAAAATACCTGGCAGATAGCCCGCTACGAAGAGTGCCCCGATGGATAAGCCACCCGCAGCGAGAGAGTACACAATCAAGATGTTACTCGGCGGAATAATAAGCCCCGTGGTCGCGGCCACTACGTTGGTCGCGGCTGTGATGCCTTGATCGTAGCCTTCATCTTTCATTTTGTTATTGAGGATGGAACCCACCGCTGAGGCCGAAGCCGCCGCAGATCCCGAGATAGCACCAAACAACGTACAAGCCAGGACATTGACGAACAGCAGTCCACCCTGAACAGGGCCTACAATCGCTTTCGCAAAATCAATGAGCCGCCTCGCAATTCCCCCCGTATTCATGATCTGCCCGGCCAATATGAAAAATGGTATCGCAAGCAAGGTGAAACTATCCAGCCCATTGATCATCCTCTGTGCCACAGTGGTAGTCGCAGCCACAAAAACGACGTTGACGACAAGGGTGAAGAATGACGACAGAGCAAGACTTACCGTGATGGGCACTCCCATCGCGATGAGGATCAAAAACGACAGGACGAGTATGGCTATTTCAGCGTAATTCATTCGGCAGGATCTTTTTTCAGGTGATCAGCGATATTGAGGATACAGTAAGCAATGGTGATGAGGCCGCTCAGTGGCAGTGCCATGTACACGTACCACTTGGGTAAGTGCATGACAGCGGACACCTGACCAAGTTTGGCCGTGATCCACGAAAATCGAATGCCTCCAAAGATGAGGATCAGTAGCGTGAACACAAGTACCACGCCCTCGATCGCGATCCTCAACTTATGAGCATTCTCCTCACTCAATTGCGTCTCCAGTACGTCGATAGAGATGTGTTTCTTGATCCCAAATGCATAGGCGGAGCCAAATAAAGTGACCCACATCATGGAATAGATCGTCAACTCCTCCGTAAAGGGTGCGCTGATGCTCAATACTCGTGAAAACACCTGCAACAGGGCACTCAGGACCATGATTGTCATCAATGCCATCAACAGCGTGACACTGATCTTATCTAGCAACTTACGCATCTATTTTCTCGATTTTGGTGATCAGATCCTTCAGATCAGGGTTCTGCTTGAACTCCTCAAGGATCTGCTTTGTCTCTTCGGCGAAGGTGGAAATGTCGGGTTCGATGATCTCAATACCGGCGGCTTTCACTGCCTCCAGGCTTTCCTTTTCAGATTCTGACCAATAATCGCGCTGAACAGTGGCAGACGCCTTCGCTGCGGCAATGAGCCACTCTTGTTCGTCAGGTGACAACCGATCCCAAACGATCGTACTTATGACCAATACATCAGGCACGGCCGTGTGCTTATCGAGCGAATAGTATTTGCAGATCTCATAGTGCCGGCTCAGGTAAAAGGAGGGCGGGTTGTTTTCTGCCCCGTCGACCACCCCTTGTTGCAAGGCTGTGTACAACTCACCCCAGGCGATAGGCACAGGACTCCCTCCTAACTCGCTGATCATCTTATTAGCGGTGATACTCTTCAATACCCTGATTTTCAGACCTTTGACGTCTGCAGCAGTATGAATGGGCTTTTCCCGAGTGTAAAAGCTCCGACTCCCGGCATCGTAAAAGCACAATCCCTTCAGCCAATAGTCGGTGCCAGAATCCATTATCTCCTGTCCAATGGGACCGTCCTGAATGGTGAACATGTGCTCCTTGGACTTGTAGATGTAAGGAATGCTCAGCACTTTGTACTTGGGAGCAAAACTCTCCATGACCGCCGCAGAGACCTTGGTGATCCCCAGACTACCAATCTGAAGAAGTTCGAGGCACTGGCTTTCTGAGCCCAGCTGGCCATTCGGGTAAATGCGCACCCTCAGTTTTCCAGAGGAGTTCTTCTCGACTTGCTCAGCGAAGTACACCATGCCCTTATGGACAGGGTGCTCAGTGGTGAGACCATGAGCAAGTTTGATTTCTTTGTATTGGGTCTTTTTGGCGCAGCCGATCAAAAAACTGACCAACACGAGAAGGACCGCTATTCCGAGGGATCTTTTCATTGGGGGGTAGACTTTGCTATCCAAGTATACACCATTTTGACTTAGTCTAATGTCAGAGGGTTCGTTAATCTGTCCCCATGAATTAAACGCCTACCCAATCGTGACAAATGACTTCCAGAAAGTTTCCATGACATATCGAAATCCTGTAGAACAGCTGTGTCAGCAATTGATCGACGTCTTTAAAATACAACGGTTTTTATGCTTCGCTCTTCGTAGATTTGACTGACGTCAAACATCGCCATCATGAAACGTACCGGCATCCTACTTTTTGCTTGTCTATTGCTATCATTCTCATCACAGGCCCAACTGCGCTCTTTCGGAAAGAAGCTGAAGAATGCCGCACAGAAAGCCCTCGACGAAAACGCGGGCGACATCCTTGTCGAAGAAGGAGAAAATCTGGCGAAAAACCAATTGGACAGGAAGCAAGCCGAATACGATACCACGACGTTCAGTTATGCCATCGCCATTCTCGACAAGGCCGAATCCTTTGAGAATCGACAAGACGGTGAGCAACTGGTGCGCGCCGCTGGCGTCATCATGCCCAATCAATCCAATGACCTGGACAATGCCCGCGATCTATACGACAGGGGTCGCGCGCTCTACAACGTTAGAAACTATTCCCTTGGGGAAAAACACCTTGCAGCTGCCACCATCGCTTATGTGGCGCTGGGGGAGACGGACCATCCTGTATTCTTCAAGTCCGTCGGGACGCTGGGTTTACTATTCAACAATATGGGTAGATATGACCTGGCAGACACCGCCAATGCATTCGCACTGCAGGGATGGGAAAAAACCTACGGTGCCGGGAGTCGTGGATATGCGGCCGAGTATAACAACAAGGCTGTGATCGCATTCAACAAAGGTGAATACAATGAAGCGGAGAGTCTCTTCACGAAGGCGCTCAGGTTGACGGAGGCCGCGGAGGGATCTCAATCAGTTCCCTTCGCCATTGCCAACAACAACCTGGGTATCCTGTACCAGCACATGGGCCGTAGCGACGTCGCCCTGGAGAAGCTGAATACCTGCCTCGCTATCGCCGACGAGCAGCTCAGGGAGAAGTCCGGGACCTACATTCAGCTCATGACCAACAAAGCCCTTGTCCTACAGGAAAATGGTCAATATCAAGAGGCAGAGAACACCTACAAAAAGGCCATTGACCTGCAAACAAGCCGATTGAAACTCAATCGCAAATCAGATCCCGACTACGCACACCTATTGAACAACCTCGCCTCCCTGTACCTGGTGACTGAAAAGACCGACGAGGTGGAGTCGCTTCTCAAAGAAAGCCTCGAGATCTACGTTACAAAATTTGGAGACAACCACCCCTCCACTTCTGCAGCAAAGGCTGACCTGGGCAACTTCTACCGATCGCAAGGTCAGCTGACTGAGGCAGAGAGCCTGCTATTGACCGCCTTCAATGACAGGAAAAAGAGCCTGGGAGCCACACATCCGGTCACCGTCCAAAGTGAGGAAGACCTTGCCACACTCCTGTGGTTGCAAGGAGATATCGCCGCAGCCCAAGGGCACTTTAGTCGAGTCATGGACTACAGCCTGTCATTCATCAACGAATTCTTCCCACCTATGAGCGAAGTGGAGAAAACGAAGTACTGGGAGAAAATGAAAAACAGGTTTTACACCTTTTACAACTTCGCGCTCGCCAACTGCGAAGGGGACCCTTCCTTGCTGGATGACATGATCCAATATCGACTGATGACAAAAGGAATCCTGCTCAGCAGTACATCCAAGATCAAGCGGACCATTTTGGGCAGCGGAGATGACGAGTTGATCAGCCTTTACTATCAATGGCAGGATCAGAAAAGAACACTTGCCAGCTACTACTCGATTTCCAATGACGAGATGACCCAACAAGGGATCAACCTCGATTCCCTCGAAGGAGCCGCCAACGAAAGTGAGCGTCAACTGTCAGCACGTTCCTCAGCATTCGCCGATGCCTTTGTTCCCAAGAACGTGGACTACAGAGAGATCACCTCCCTATTGAGTGCGGAAGAGGCGATCGTCGAAATGGTTCACATCCCGGATTTTCAAAATGCTTTCACAGGCTCCTATAAGTATGCAGGTATCATATTAAGGAGGGACGCCACACCCGAGGTGGTGGTTCTTGACAACGGAGACCAGCTTGACAAACGCTACTATTCCTACTACAAGAATGTGATCAAAAACAAGCTCGCCGACGAGCATACTTATGACCAATACTGGGCAAGTCTCTCAGGTCCAGTGTCAAATTCCTCGACCATCTATTTCTCTCCAGATGGCGTTTTCAATCAGATCAATCTTAATACTCTTCAAGGCCCCGATGGCAAATACCTTATCCAGGAAAAGACTTTTAGGATCATCGGCAATCCACGCGACCTGCTAGAAGCAACGCAGAATTCTTCCGCAAGCAAGGACGCCTTCTTGTTGGGCTTCCCCACTTACGGCTCCAGGGATATCTCCCCGCTCCCAGGGACGGAAGTGGAGTTACAAAAAGTCAAATCCAGCTTGATGGCAGGCAACTACAAAGTGAATGACGTCAGTCAACTGCAAGCTAGCGAGAGTAGTGTGAAGGCCGTGCGATCTCCAAGGATCATGCACATCGCCACCCATGGCTACTTCCTTGAGGATGTACAGAAGACGGGCAGCGTCTTTGGTGTTCAGGTCGAGTATGCGAAGAACAACCCTTTGCTGAGGTCAGGCCTAATGCTCGCCGGTGCCTCCACTGCGGAGCGGGCAACCTCCTTTTCAGCCGATGAGGACGGTATGTTGACTGCCTATGAAGCTTCTCAGCTTCAACTTGACGGGACGGATCTGGTGATCCTATCTGCCTGCGAGACGGGGAAAGGGGACATCAAATCCGGCGAGGGCGTATATGGCCTTCAAAGGGCATTCAGCATTGCTGGGGCGGATAAGATCGTCATGAGTCTCTGGAAAGTGGACGATGCCGCCACCCAGGAGCTCATGTCCCATTTCTACAGCCAATGGATTCAATCCGGAGAGGAGCTATCCACGGCTTTCAGAAATGCTCAACTGCAACTCATGGAAAAATATCCTGAGCCCTACTACTGGGGAGCATTCATTGCCATCGGGCAATAGCGGTCGGCCTGCAGTCTTTCTGGAGTCCTTCTCAGCGATGCTTTTGCTCACCGGTACGCTGTGCTCACTACATTGCAGCCAACAATCGAAAGAAGTACTAATGGGCAAACATGTGAACGAGTCAATGCGAGATGCTATCTTCTATAAGCTCATGGAGGGCAATCGTGATATCGCGGAAGAAGAAGTGGCGTATTTTCGGCAGCATCCCGAGGAGCTGGATCTGATCCTGGACAAGGAGGTACTGCACAAGCGGTTTTTGGCGGTGGTCTTTTTTATCGCCGTGCTGATCATCCTGGGATCAAGGGTCGCCGCCGTTTTCCTGGGGCCGATGGTGGGCGAATTCATCAATCATGTGCTCTTTGACGTCATCTCCGAGTTTGGCATTGCCATCATGGGAGGCGTAGTGACCGCTTACACCTTGGAAGTGCTGCGCAAGAATCAATTTCGCCGAAATGTCGAATATCGAAGGACGATGCTGGAGCTTCTCAATAAAAACAGCGAGTAGCAGTAGCTCCGATCCAAGTGATGGCAGGGTCATGTTGTTGACAAGAAGAGACGATATATGTCACGAAGATTAATAGCCTTCGGTGTCACGATGCTGCTATTCGCACCAGCATCCGTGGGGCAATCGAGCTACTACGTAAGAGACACTACCAAACGCGAAGGAGTCATATTGATTGCGAGCCGCGACCGGGACAATGCGCGCCACATTCGACTGAAAGCAGGCGAGGCCTTCATTGTCATGCGTCCCGATGAGATCGAGGAATATGGACTAGCTAACGGCAGGGTGTACGAATCGCACAACATCCAATTGAAGGGTCAAAACCAGAGAGTTTTTCTTGAGCGCCTTACTGTTGGAGGACACAGATTGCTCTATTTCAAAGAGCGAAAAAAGCACTTCTTCCTATCTACGAGCGACCAACCCGCCGTATACCTCGATAGGTCCGACTATGGTCAGCTCCTGTTCAATATCCTCGAAGCCAAGCCTAGCAACAAACCTGTTGAGCCTATCCAGACGAGGTATTCCAAGCAGTTTTTGACGCGGTATGTCAATGCTATTAACGAGGGACAAAGCAGACAACCAGCCATCCTGCGGTATGGGATCTACATAGGTCTACTAGCCACCAGGTTGATCGTCCCTCTACCTGAAGATTCACAATTCCTCGGTACTCGCAACAGTCGTTTCCCCTTGCTCGAGGAGGCCGATTTCCAGATCGCCAACTCTCTATACGTGGAGGGCTTCGCCAACTTCCCACTAGGATCAGGGGGATTCGGCTTCAGTTCAGGTCTTGGATTTGGTCGAGCGACGTTCACCTCCTCGCACACGAAGACGGTACGCCTGTCGGACTTCAGTGAGGTGGTCAGCGCGATTGAAGCGACCGTCGAACTGAGCAGTTTTCAACTCCCTATGCTGCTGCGCTATGAAAAGACGGACTGGGTAGTGAAGCCTTTCGTAGAGTTCGGGGGCCTGCTGAAAATGAACGTAAAAAACGAGTACGAAATCGAGGAACTGCGGCCCGATGCATTAAGTGCAAGACTTTACACACAAGACACGGATGGCAATCTCTTAGCCTTCGACCAGTGGGGTTACTCAGTCGGTGGGGGCTGCTACTACCCCCTGAGTCCCCGAAGGTTGATTTCGATCAAAGCCTCGTACGTCGACTACTTCAATGAAAGTGATCGCCTGGACCAGCGGCAGTTTTCAATTCTACTCGGCATAACGCTATGAACCCGCCGCTACCTCTTCTTCTTCGGCTTCCTCGCATCCCGATATGCAGAGCTCAATGCCTCCTGCACTACCTCCCTTGAAACCAGTCGTAAATCAAAGGTGGTCGCTCCCTTTTCTCCCCATTTATTGGGCACAGGATATACACCTTCTTCATCCAGTGACAAGAACGCTGTCTGCATAACTGGTGTCAGAAAGATATTGGCGGTGTGATCAGACGCGAGGTAGGTAGCGAACATGCGCTTGCCCAGGACCTTGAATCCAAGTCGCTCGAAGTGAGGTTTTTGTTCGGTACCTGGAAAGGCAAGCGCCATTGCAACGAATTGATCTTGGGTAAGCATTGGGTCATTGGAGTGGTGGTCATACCAAAGGTAGTCATCTTTTTCACCCACCCATTGCGATTAGATCGCGCCTTCGGTCAACTGCACCTTCAGAGGTAAGACTGTTGTACATCAACGCCGCCAGCACCCCCGCCGTCTGCGCTCCCGATCCAGTGGGAATGGCGGGTGTCCTATTCAACTCCAGACGATCCTTTATGACAGCACCGTAAGTCACAAACGCCACAATGAGCAACTCCCCATCTGACAAAACTGTCCATCCATGAATGGCCTCGTCACTGGTGCCTGTTTTGGCATAAAAGGTCTTTCTTGATGGCAATAGACTCACAAAATGTGTCCCGGTACCACCAGGTTCGACTGTCGAAGAAAGGGCGGCCAACACTTCGTCACAGGACTTGCTTTGGTAGATCATCCTGGAAGGTGAATCCAAATTCCTGCGCAAAGTCAGGGGTCTGCTAACGCCCTGATTGAAGAGCGCCTGGTAGGCCTGAGCCACGTCCATCAGAGTCATCCGGCGAAGACCCAAAGGATAGTTCTGCAAGTAACTATGATGCTCGACGGAGTCATCCAGATCGATACTTCTATCCTTTTGTACACCCATGATTCCCAACCTGTTCTCGACCTGCTTGAAGAGGTCAATCGCCGGCGTTAGTTCAGAAATGTTGTGGAAAGGTGCATTTAGCGATTTGGCGAGCATTTCCTCAAGGCCCACGTACTGATTGGAATATTTTCGACTGAAATTCTGTACCGTTTTCCTGCCCTCCCGGCTGCCGTCGAACAACCTCAGTTCATCCGGATCCCAGCCTTTTTCAAGCATTTCCATGAGAACGAAAGGCTTCATGATGGACCCCATCTGATAACCCTCGCCAAAATCTGCCAGATCCGTGACGCCCTTTCCGCCATGATGGGCCACTACCTCTCCAGTGGGGCAGTGAATGGCTATTGCCGCCGATTTTAGTGAATACGGCCCCTTCTTTTGCACCCATCGCATGCGTCGGTCAAACTCAGAAAGCGTGCGCTTCACCAGCTTTTGATTCTCCGCTCGAAGACTGGTTTGAAAGGCTCCCCCTGTGTTGGCAAAGTGTCTTTTGAGGAGCTGTCTCGAGCTCGTGGCGAGTTTGTAGGGGGCAATCCTTCGACCTTCGAAAAGTGGCTGACGCTCCACCTGTGCATAGAGGCGACTATCAATCACCTCCTGGTCACGCCACAAACTGTACCTCGCCAATAGCGTACTCGCCACCTCCTTTTCGAAATAGGACGTCGAGTCATATGGGATCTTTCTACCATCGAGCAAAGGAAAATACCTACCATACTGCAGCGAGCGTACAAGTAGCAATGACTGCAAGTGATTGATGGCGGTTGGCGGCCTACTAAATGCTGTCTTCGCAGCCATGTACAGCCCCTTGTGCCCCTTGCCGCCAAAGAGAGAGACTCTGTTGACGTACAATTCCAGCTGGTCCATGGGTTTCATGGACAATGAGATCTGAAACGAAGCGAGTAGCTCAAAAAACTTCCGCTGCACATCTTGAACACGCTTACCTTGAAAGGCTTCGTTTTTGCAGAGCTGATTGGTGATATTGCTCCCTCCTCCCTGCCTGGTGACAAACCTGACCAATGACGTGGCGCTGATCCCAAACCAATTGTGCCGATTGGGAAGCCAGCTACGCTGTCGCCGCAGTCCTCGGTCTTCCTGAAGTAGCAGCACATCCAAAAAGTGCGATGGCACCGAAGACAATTGGACGGGGACGCTCAAAAATCCCTCTGCACTCTTCTCCTGGTACAGTATGACAGAGTCACTGTCAAAGACCGTCGGCGAAAACCCACTGGTCGAAACCGGGTAGGGCTTGGGGAAGCCGATGATAAGTATAGCCAACAGCAAGATCACCGCGTACCCGGGCCGAAGGGCATCGTTCATTGCCCGTAAATGTTCGCGCCATTCATCTCGCGCATTTGCAAAATTGAAGCTGGGGGAACTGTGCGAGATGGAGGTATCCTTCGGCAGTAGCAGCTGCATCAGGCCAAAAACCAGACTGAGGGCTATGCCAAAAAAGAGAATCGCACCGACCGAAGCCAGTCCCGCCCCGGCAATCCCCAGAACGAGAAAGGACAGCAAGCTTGGCATTTTGATCAGCGTGACCAAAAGGAGAATGCCCAGAAGCCATTTGAGATATTTCAGATTGGTGGTCCAGGATACATTGGTCGTGATCGGCTCAGACCCAAAATGCGGCAAGAGGAACACCCTCGTCAACACATCAAAAAGCTTGACAAAGAACTTCCTGAAGATGATGAAAATGAAAGCCAGCATCACCACCAACATAACAAGGACAAGGATGATGTTGTCCTCCAGAAATTGTAGCCCCAGGTAGTGCGGTAGGTGAAGCACGAGACCAAAGACCAGTATGCCGAGAATGGTGAACAGATGACTCTGCAGTACGCGTAGCAGGGGCCGGTCGACATTGACATAAGTTTGAAGGTCCACGAAATATTCGGGATGGTCCTTTTTGTATCGCAAGTGGATCAAGCTTACGAAAAAGGCAATGAGCGACAGGTTGGCGATCGTCAGCAAGATCAGGTTGCTGTACTTGGACACCACGGCAATATTTTGCGCAAGGAACATCACCTCTAGGGTCATAAAAATCGCTACTCCGCTGAACGCCAGCAAAATTTGGATACCCAGATCAAAGTGCCTCGCTTCCGGGCGATAGTGTTGTAGTTGCTGGAGGAAATAGCCCGTCCGGTTGTAGATGAAAGCACAAGCGAGAAACTTGAGCACCACGGTGCCAAAAAGCATGGCGAGGCTCTTGGACTGCAAGGCAAATTGTGCTCCTGACTCCATCGAGAAAACACCCCTGGAAAGAATAAAGTGCTCCACAACATCTCCAGCGAAGCCGTACGCCCAGAGGGATAGGCAGAATTTAAAAAAAATAAAAGCTGCCACAGCTAACCCCGCCTCGAAGACGACGATGATGGCCACCGTAGAAGGCGCATACCTTCCAAGGGCCATGAGGGCCTTCAATTCTCGGAAGATGAAGACACCTGCCTTCGGCATCACCGCGAAAGCCACGACCATCGCGAGGACGAAGGCAAAGATCAGCGTGCTGATCATGTCGCTAGTGGGTGAGGTTGTCCATCACCGCCACGTCCAGCCCCAGCCCCTCCTGAAAAGCCTGCGACCACAGCGCGGCAATTTCTCTCCTCTTGCCTTTCATACTGGCATCCACCTGCTGCAGGTGAATGATGATGACCTGGACATCCTCGGAAGTACCGGGCCATTCTTTCAGCATCATTGGATCAAAAAGCATTTGCATGTTGCTCGCATCAATCTGGCTCGGTATGCTTCGATAAAACGAGATGTACTGATCGTGCTGGACCATGTCCGAGAAAACCACGACATATGACTGGGTGGCGGTCTTCGTTTGATTGATGGCTTTCAGGATCTGGTTGCCAATGCTGGACCCCCGCTGATAGTCGGGGACATTTCGCAGTGAATCATAGGTAGTAAGCTCCCTGTTGATCATTTGGATAATCGGCTTGGGGCTCGACCTCTTGCGCCGCTCCCTCGCACTCAACCCCTTGTCGGTAAGGCTGAGGGTGGTCGATTCCAGTTTCAGTTCATCCCGGGCTGAAAGCGGGGCAATATTTACCGTCAGCTGCTGGCAGTCATCGAGAGAAGCCAGGTCGAGTTTGTTCATGAAATTGCCCAGGTTACTCTGAATATCGTCCCTTGCCGCCTGCAGCAGACGTTCATCGCTGATATCCACGAGAAACGTCACCTGGATGTCCTCCGAGGTTTCACAATCAAAAGAGCATCCGCCGAGCAATCCCACGCAGCAGAGAGCAGCCATGTACACTTGTTTGATCCTCATAATCTGTTAATGCTTGATGTTGTAATAAGATTTGATGTCTTCCTTTCGAGGCCATCGGGGTTGCATGAGCACATGCTTGGGTGACTTGTCGAGTTGCTGCATATAATGACTTTCGTAGCCCTTCAGTGCAGCCATGAGGTTGGAGAGCAAAATCTCACGTTTTGTCCCTAGCCTCGCCTGCTCGCCACAGAGCACCTCGTATTCTTTGTCAAGCGCTTGCAGTTTCGTGTGGAGCTCCTCGAGATTCTCGAGCGCCTGCCATTCCAGCTTTTCGATTTTGGCTTCAAGCTTCGCCGCCTTCGTTTCGAGCTTTTTGATGTCATTGGACATGCCGGCATGGATCAGTGGCCAAACCCGCGATTCATGACTGGTCTCTTCATCGGGCTCCTCCTCCGTATCGATCTTCGGCCGGCTGAATGAGACGTACACCACAAACAGAATTGTCCAGATCACAAACAGGAGGTACTGGTGATAGTCGACCAGAAAGTCTTTGATGGAAAAGTCCTGTTGCGTGGGTTGGGAGTTGTCCGGGGCGATGGCCCAGGGGTTGATGTCCTCAATGCTGATCTCTTGGAACGACTGCGTGGCGATAGGTCCTACCAGCATGGATGAATACACTAGCAGGAAAAGCAGCAGGAACCTGGTCCGCCAGGTGAAATCCTTCCTCCTCCGCACGTAATCGATCGAGCCAAATACCACACCATTGATCAATACGCGTACGATCAACTCCATCGTACCCATGATCTCCTCGAGCACAAAATAGGTGGCGCCAAAAACGACCAGCTCGATCAGAATGAACACGATGATGGCTCCAAGCCGACTCTTCAATGCTGCCACGAAACCCTGAGGTGTCGCGGATTCGAGAGAAAAGCCATTGTAGCGCATTTCGGCCTCATGCTTTACGATGTCATCCTTGCGCTGGTCCAATTCCTGCACCACTTCCTCCCTCTGTCGCTGGATCTTCTCGACTTCCTCCAGCACTCCTTCGCGTACATGGATCACAGGTTTTTCGAGCTTGAGAATCAGCTCACTGCGCTGGCCCTTGCGTTCCTCGATGCGGCTTTCCTCTGATTCCAGCATGAACAGCGGATGGAATTCGCGCTGACCCAAAATCGTCTGCATACCAGTAGTCGGAAGGAACTGGCCGATGTCATTGAAACCTGGCACCTCATTGTTCTCCACATCTCGCTTGGAGGCAAGGTGATTGTTCCTCATGAGCGGTTCAGCTTTCGTCGATGCTTCTCACAAATAGTGGTGCACATATTATGCAGTATCTCCATCTGCATCTTCGCCGTAGCCCTCGAAGGTTTCTGCCCCTTCGGTAGATTTTGTTCAAGTACAGCTTCCTTGAACTTCGTTGTAGTCTCCATCATGCGGGTAATAGATCAAATTGCCCACTAACAACGGATGCGGGGTGTGAATTTATTGTGTTGAGTGAATTTATCTAGTGAGTCCGGCCCTAAGAGGTGGGGTCTAAGATAATGAGAATTGAGCTCCACTGCTTGTATTGAACCGGACCAATATGGAACTCTGATCGAAGCTACGGGTGACGTCTAAACCAACCTAAATCATATCAACTTTTCGCGCTAATGTCTTGGTTAATAGGCCAATATTTAGTAACTCCGTAACAAGGATTCGTCTTCTTTTTTTGAGTTAGATGGATTGATTTTTTTGATTTGACGAGCTGGGCGGATCCCCTCCCGGAGTTGTTCCGGCGTGTATGACAACGTTTAAACCCTAACCAAGATGATCCGACCGAAAAACCACCAATCCGCCTCTCGAGATATCCAATTACAAGTCAGAACGTGCTTTAGTTGTTTCAGGGATCGATAATTCACTGAGAGTGACTTACGACTTCGTGATAGCATGAAGATGAACCTGGTGAGAAATATCGTCCTCAGCGTAGCGACGGTCATCGTTCTACTTGCTGCATGGTCCTCCTGGAATCGTCCCCGGCCTATCCAGGGTGAAATGGAAGAGATCGTCCCAATTTCAGAGCAGATAAGTATCCGATACTATGATTTTAAACCCATCAATGTATCGGTCACAGAATTCTCCGAGATCCGAATGGATGGTGCCTGGTTGAAAATGAATGACCCCGATGGTCGACTGTATATTTTACGGATTTTGCCAGAATGCCGGCATGAAGGTGATGAGTATTTTTTCGTCAATACAAATGGGCGTCAGAATGTAATTCGCGAGCGAGACAGGCTTGAAGGCGAGGCAACAAGGGGCGCAAGGACCTTTAACATGTATCTCAAATACCAAGACGACTCGCAACTCGATGATATCAATAGAATTTTTGTGACATCCCCGATGAAGTACGAAGTGACAGGAGAGAAGGTATCCAAAAGAGCGGTACTATCGGATAATTCAGTGAGTGACAGAGAAAAGTTTGTGATCCGCAATTTGCCTTCAGGATCGCAGATTGTGAATGTTTCGAAGCTCACGAAAATACACGGTTTTAATACCAACGCAGGTTTCTGGGAAAGTGACCTCGCAAGACTTCTTCCCTGGTTGATTTTGCTGCTCCTTTTGGCGCTGATGTTCCTCAACTGGGGTCGACTATTCACAATGAACAAAGGAAAACCTATGGTAAACAATAACAACCTCGAGGAATTCGGCTATGTCTCGGCAGGTCAATCCGGAGGCGATCCCATTCAGTTTCGATCCTATTTGAACAGCATCTACAAGGGGGATCTATCCAACGATCACGGCACCGAGATGACGGACAATCAAATAGACCGGATCAAAGCCAAGATCAATGATCTGACAAAGGGCATCGAGCACCGAAAATCGGAGATCGACGAGCTCAAAAAGGGCGAAAACCTTCCAATGTTTGATCCGGTGCGGTTCTGGATTGCGCTATTCATTTTTATCGGACTAACAGTATTCTCATACTTCTTCTATCTGTCAACCATCAACAAAGCACTTTATGTTGCATTTGACAACTGCGACGCGGCAAAACTGAACATTTTACCGAGTCAAGCGGAATTGAGCCAGGCAGTCCAAAACAGCTGGATCATTGTCATTGTCCCGTTTACGGTTTTTGCACTAGGCTGGATCCTACATATGGTAATCGACAGCCCCACCTTGAAGCGCGGTCAAAGATTCCTGTACCTAACACTCATTCTCAGTGTTACCCTGTTCCTGGATTTCTTGCTTGCCTCATTTATTCATAAAAACATGAGCACATTGAAAGAATATTGCGGATTTGGTACAGATGAGGTCTGGTATGAAAGCACCACCTTTTATATCATCATTTTCCTTGGGTTCATGGTTTATATCTTTTGGAGCATGATCCTTTATTATCTCCTGCAGCAAATAGAGAAGCGGAGCAAGAAAAGAATGATCCATACGCGCTCCGAGAAGTTAAGGCAAGAGATTCAGGCTCTTTCGCGCGCTAGCGATCGTCAGATAGAAATCTTGGAAAACGGCGTCGGAAACGTCTCCGGCAATATAGATGCCTTTCACCTGGGGTGGAACAATTTCATGAGTACTTACCCACACCGATTTGGAGAGAATCAGCAGCAATGCGAATTGATAAAAAATGAATTTATGGGGAAAATGATCAGACAGGATGGATAAGAGCAAGATCAGCATCAAGCGGCAATTGAGTATGATGATGTGCTTGGCACTTGTCTGGATTCTAGCTGGATGTAATGGCGACAACGGGGGCAATGGCCTTGACGGTGACGGTAATACATCCAATATTGTTAAAGGCGAAAAACCCCTACTGCCTTCATTGAATGTCCTGGTCCTATTAGATCTATCAGATAGACTGATTGCACAGGAAGGTCAACCATCGAGAGATCAGCAATTACTTGAATATATCTGTGGTTTGATGCCCGCCATTATGAGGGACCGCAATGGAATCGATAAATCTCAAGAAACGATCAAAATACAGATTGCCGATCAGGACAATATCCCCTATTCCACCCGGCAATATGCTGATAGTCTGTACTTCAAAATGAGCAAGTCAGTCCGGGGAGGATACCCGGTGGTCAGGAGGATAATGGAGGGCAGGTTTAAGAGAAATCTCAATCAACTATATAAATCAGCGGTATTCAGTAACAATTCTTCGGATTATAAAGGAGCTCACATATCCAGGTATTTCATGAATGATCTCAAAAGTGATGTGAAGCCGGATTCCCTCAATGAGAACCTTTTGTTCATAGTGACCGACGGCTACGTGGTAGTAGGAGACAAAGGAAACGTGATGCTCGAAGCCAACGCCCAATTCCCCAACTTGAAAGTCATGTTGCTGGAAGTAGCCCTGAGAGACCGTGATTACGAAATGGACCGACTAAGAAGTGCCTGGGACAGATGGTTCGAAGAATTAGGGATTGAGGGATATGCGATGAGCTACAATACCGCAGCGGTTGAAAGAGTCAAAGAGGATATAACTAAGTTCTTGCGTTTGGAGCTGCAATTGGTGAAGCCGGGGCAGTCGATACCGGCGCCAAATCTGGAACCAATTGCAATTGCCGATCCCGACCCCCAAACTCCAAACACTAATAAGACTCCTGTTCATAATCCTGATGAGCCCGAACCTGAGACGAAATCAGTTTTAGAAATTCCAACCACTCTAGTGGGGTGCCTTGAATTGTTAGCCTCTGAGGACCTTGCAGAGGGAGAAACGATAATCGCGGAAGCATTAAAGTATTTTGAGAGTTCTGATGCACTGGTAACCACGATTCGCAATGGTGTTGCGACACGGAATCAATCAGTCAGCGACTTTCTCAACAGGCTCTATATCCAAAAGGAAAAGATCATACTGGTAAATGATAAAATACGAAAGAATGACACCGGAAAAATCATCGAATTATATGTTACGGAAAATTGATTTCCTAACCTTCGGGTGCTCCATGGTCGTGTTGTTGATTGCCAACCCAAGTGCTCTGTGTCAAGAGGCGCGCGACCCTGTAACAGCTTTGAAGGACTCTGAACCTGTCGAAATTACCATTGAAGAGTCATCAATAACTGCAGATGATCTTAGTCCCACTGAGTTGGAAGCGTTCGAAGCGGAGGCCCTCAAAAGAACTGCCGAATTAGGAAACTATATCAAAGTAATAGGGGACAAAAGCAAAGCGGAAGATGTCAAAATCAAATCAATAGATTTGGCGGTCAAATTGTTTGTGGATGAGGATCAAACCGTTCAAGTTTCCTCCAGGAACAACACGGATATAAATGCCTATCGAATAAGGAGATACCTCAACAATCTCCGGGTACTCGACTATAGGAGGGTGGAGATCGAATGGTACGATGTCTTATACATTAGGGATTTCAAAAAGGGCATGAATGGCAAGTATTACGCTACCATCACGGTATTTCAGAAGTTCAAAGGTTACGATGCGGAGGGCTTTTTGGTCTACGAAGACATCACTCAGAAAGACGTGGAGGTCATAATAGATTCCGTGGTCATGAGAATCGGAGAAAAAGAAATCGAAGAGTGGGACGTGAAGCTGCGTAATATTCAGGTCGTAGAAACCTCTTGACATGAAAGCATTGCTGATTTCGATAACGATCCTGACGTTAGGAAGTGTGCACGGTCAACTTGCACCAGACTCCGTATTCCCCGTGCCCGAGTCGTTGTATTACCGGGTAAAGCAATTGGATCAGTTCATGGAAAGATTCAATAATGAGGATGACGAGCTCCGGAAATCCACTCCCGTTGGTCTTTCGGAAGTCGAGCAAAGAAGTCTGATGGTTGCAGCTTTGTTTAACTCAGATTGGCTGATGAAGCAGCCGAATGTGGAGCTTGCAAAGGAGTTTGTCAATGAGGTGTCGACAAATGACATCTTTCTACAATATTCAGATGAACCTTGGTTCGCCCTGGTCAAAGCCAAAGTGAAGATTGATGGCAAAGAAAAGCTGTTGACATTGACGATGCAATATGATGGTAATCCCGATCAGGGTTTTCGCTGGCTAATCGCTGGCGTGCGTGGGGATTTCATTGTGAGCGAAGACGAAGGGCCGGAAACGATTATCCCCCCAACAAATCATAACGTGGACTTCATGGATATGATCAGAATCGTCAACCAGGAGCCAGAAAGAATTGAGACCTATACGTCGCATTCAGAGCTGCAAATAACCCAGTTCATAGAGTTGGTCAAGTTGGGGAAAATTCAAGTCATCCACACGTACAAACCCACCTATCACTTCCTGCAGATTCCAGGCTGGATCTTTACAGTCGATCTATATAATCGGGATTCGAACAATTCCGGATGGCTGATCTCCAATTTGTTCAAGTCCGCCCCCTGTAATCTTAATGAGTACTTTAAGAACAATTTGAATTTAGAATAGTGCCTCGTTTATGATCCAGTGTCGTCATTTAATACTATTGATTACTTCGTTGTTGCCGGGTTATATGGTGGCACAGACACCAATCCTGTCCTCGGAAAGACAAGAGGCCATGAAGATACAGGCACGCACAAGGATAGGTGTGCTGCAGGAGGCCTTGAATTCCATTGGCGACCCAAATGAGTCCAAAGAATACAAAGAGGCGTTCAAGCGTGATCTATTTAGAAATGTGCTGGAAAGCAGCGACGTATTGATTTTCAATGACCTTCCAATAGGTTCGGAGGAGAGATATATGAGGGCTGAAGATTACCTCAACAGCGTCCAGACATTGGCAGCAGATAGTTCCGACAGCCTGGTGTTTAGGTTTGACATCTTCGAGTTGGGTGAGTTGGGTTATGACGTGCAACAATCTCAATACAACCTTCGGGTGTCATACGACCGAGCGATGATCAATCCGAAGATCACCACATCGGTCCAAAGCTCGCTGAAATTAGATGCATTCTTTAGCTTCAAAGTGGTGTCCGACGCAATATCGGAACCACGGTTATACAAATTAGATATCCATACTTATAATGTCGGCATTGCAGCTCCCGAACCCAACGCCCCCATGACTCGAAAATGCATAACACACGAAGATCAAGAGGTCATGAAAGAAGAGGTAAGGCAAAGCCTTGAAGTATTTGAAGACCGTCTGAATTCCCTTGGAGATCCTCGACTAACGATCAGGGACAAGGACGCTCACAAGATCAGTCTTTTATCTCATACTTTTCAAAGCGATGACGTATTTCTCTTCAATGATCTTGATCCCTACAAAAAGGAAACCGAGATCGACCCCGCAGAAGAATACCTAGACAAGATTCAATCACTCTTTTCAGATGGTCCAGGGGTGAGTTTTGTATTCGAAAACATCGAAGTGGGTGACCTTCATTTTGATGAAACTGAACACCGACTGGATATCAAAGTCTCTTATGACCGAAACATCGATGGTTTGCGAATCAATCAAAATATCCGCAACACGCAGAGACTAGACGCCTATTTCTGCTTCAACATTGAGCAGGATCAAATCTCTGGTCCGAGGATATATAGCATAAAAAGCCACAGCGATGATGTGAGGAGCTTCCCCCCGGCTTTCATTGGTTCAGAAAGCAATCCCCTTGTCTTGCAGGCGCTAGAGGATGGAGAACTACCTTCCTTCTTTTGCGATGGATATCAAGCGTTGATTCCAAGTCCATCTACGTCCATCCGCCTCACGTCGGTCCCACCAGGAGCCAACATTCGTATTCGTGAGGATCCCTCATTTGAAGGAAGGACTGACACGAGCGTAGAAGGTCTGGAGCCAGGGACCTACCACATCACATTTTCCAGATTAGGATACGTCACCGAAGAAAGAGAAATAGAAGTAAAGCCTGGAGTTGCTTCTGAGTTGATAGTCGGCCTGGCTGTTAGGCGCACGACTTCCATAAAATTGACTTCGGAGCCTACGAGCGCCGACATCAGAATACGAGAAGATCCATCTTTCAGAGGAAAAACCGACATGACTATCGAAGACTTGCAGCCTGGCACCTATCATTTCACTCTCGCAAAGCCAGGATTCTTAAACGCGGAAAGAGAAATAGAAATCAAGGCGGGAGTTTCTTCTGAGTTATTCGTCAACATGAAACCCTTTCAACCTGTAAACGACGCCGAAGTCGAGCGCTTGCAAAGCAAAATAAACAGACATCGCTCCAATGGATGGATTTGGCTCACTGGCGCTGTGCTCTCCGGAGCCGCGGGAGGCTACCTGAAATACATGGCAGATCAAAAATATCAGGACTATCAGGTAAGCACTAATCCCCTGGAGGTCCGGGACTTGCGAGAGACTGTTGAATTATATGACAAATTGTGGCCAGGCCTGTTGGGCCTGGCAGGTGTGTGTACCGTGGGCTTCACCCTTCAGACCGTGAAGAAGGGGAAAGCCCGGAAAGAGCTGAGAATAATGACCAATGGCCAAATGGTAGGTATGTCCCACACATTTTAAGCGTGTGGTTTTGCAGCATCCTGGCATGCTGATTTTATGTAGCTAACGAGAATTGACCCAATTCGACTGGAAAAACCTAAAATGCAACACCCCTGATCCCAATGAAAGGAAACTTCTGCAAATGGGGGTTGTGTCTGGTACTGCTACCGTTGACACACTGTGATCATCCCTCCAATCCATTTGGTGGGATCAACACCGTCTTCCACTGGGAGTTCGAGTATAACAATGATGGATACCTGAGCAAAATTGCAGATCCCGGAGGCAAAACCATTGAATGGACGTATAAATTCTATGAGGTAAACAACCAGCCACGTATTGTCGACAAAATCGTCATGAGTGAGCGCACAAGCCATTATTATGACGAACTGGGGAGGTTGACGAGAATGGAAGATGGATCAGGGTATGCTTCCTATCAATATGATGATGTCGGTAGGCTAAGCCAGGCTGCTCGAGGAGAGCAGCCGGCCGTGAGTTTTTCCTACAATACCCTAGACATGATCATATCCATGGAACTAAGCAACGGATGGCGTATCGACTATGAATACGACTTCCTCAATCGGCTTAGTCGCATGGTCACACCCGCCGGCAGCATCACTTATATCTATCGACCAGGTGACGGCGTGGTGTGGCGCACACTGCCAAACGGCGTGCAAACACAATATCAGTACCTGCCTAACGGCCAGCTAGCTTCCATCACACATGTGGATAGGGACAATCGCGTCATCCAGAGCTATACTTACTCCTACAATGCCCACGGGCTCATCGACCAGATCAGAGAAGGCGGACAAGCAGGTGAGCACACCGTGACCTATGAATATGATCAGGCCTCTCGTTTGGTTGCCTTTACCGATCGGAACGGGTCAAAGACGGAATATGCCTATGACGGTTTAGGCAATCGCACGGAGACAAAGGTGGACGGAAATGCTATCGGCCGCTGGTCCTACGATGGCGTGGGAAGGATGCTCAGTGCCAATGGGGTAGGTAGCCAACATGACCTCTCGGGCAACTTGCTCACAAACAAAGCGGGAGAGATCAATTACGAGTACACGGGCGACAATCAACTAGCTCAGGCGGGCGATGTACGCTACGACTACGATGGCGACGGTAAACTGATTGCCAGAATAGAGGAAGGGCAGCAGACGAGCTACACCAATCACCCACTCAGCGAGATCTGGCAGCCTCTATTGGCAACTACTGACAAGAAGGAACAAACCTTTTACCTTTGGGAAGGAAACAACCCAATAGGTGCCATCGGAAATGGTTTGGTCACCTTCTTCCTAACCGATCACCTCCACTCAGTCCGGATGGTCACCGACGGAAGCGGTCGAGTAGTGAGACGTAACAACTATGACGCCTATGGAGTACCGGACGGCGGCAATTCAGAGCAGTTTGCTCCCGGATTCACCGGGTTATTCTATGAGCCTCATGAGCAGTTGTATATAACCAAAGCCCGTGCCTATGATCCATCTGCCGGACGATTCTTGCAGATTGACCCCCTGCATCAGACACCCTCAGGGACACAAAAGGACCTGTCATTATTCGCATATTGCGGGGGAGATCCATTGAATTTTGTGGATCCCGTTGGCCGCCAAGCTAGGTCGATCGATCAGAACGCATGGGACCGACAAAGGTATATCAACCAGATGGAACAAGTGCGTTGGAAATCTGGATCTCAATATGCCCTTAGAGACTTATATGATATAGTGACAACATCCCCACAAGTAGGGAGCAATCAAAATAGCCTTACACTTTGGGGCATTGAAGAGATGTTGCTTCATTCAGGGAAATCACTGAATATACCTATGCCCCGCAGCCTGCAAATATTAAGAACAGCGGCAAAAGCGGAAGAATACATGAATGTCATAAAGTCCATTGCCCAAAATACGGGAATCTCAATGCAAACTTTCAATCCTCCAAACGTATCACAAAAGCATTCAACCGGTTGGTTCGGGAGTCAGCAGTATGAAACCACTGATGCCAGATTATCAATGTCAGAGAACCTTTATACAGGCGGATATAGACCCGGAACTGGCAGTTTCGTGCAAAATCGTAGTATAGCCTTAACCGACCCTTACGGTGCGATTGTTAAAAGGGAAGAGTACCGAACACCCACTACCAGTTTCTGGGAAAGAGGCATGCTGCAAACATTTCCCCTTGGAGAATATTATGACCCAGAAGCCACATCGCTAGAATCTCAGACCAGATCCAGCGCGAAATATCGAGAAATTACACAAAGGGGTTCAACGCAGTACAACCCTGTTGCTGGCCACGGAACTGCTTATAACAATCGCTTGAACTTTTCTGATAATCTCCGGACTGCAGGATCAGAAAGTCGTTCATTTGCTAGATGGGCCGCAGACCTTAGGGTAAGTAATATGCCCTCCAACGTCGGCGGCGTCTACCTGGGAGGAGCCGGCGAGGCCTTTGACGGACTTGGGGCACTATCTGGCATCGCGATTGACGAGGCTACCGGAAAGTTGGTCCTGATCTCGGAAGATCAGGGAGCTATCGACCTGCCACCCCTTCGCCTCGATGACGTCGTTACGGTCTTCCAGAGCGTCTACCAGCAAGGCAAGGCTCCCTACGTGTCCATTGACCCGGATCCGGATGACCCGAAAGGTCCGACCATGAATACCCGCCACGGGGAGGCCACTCAAAACACCTACGTAGGCTGGGTACTGTTCGAAACAGACCGCATCATGAAGGCCTACAGCCTGGGAGAAGACAATGTGACGAAGCAACCCATCAATTCCGGGATACCTGGCTATGATCAGGTGCTCAATAGAATGTTTCAAGGTGGATCGGGCAGCAACTGGGAAAGATTTTGGATAGTCCCCGACCATAAAGAGGTATCTGCCGACCCGGAGAATCACCTTCAACTGCTTAGTATCCCTTTGAAAGTGAACACCCAAAAAATGGTGATGCGCCAGGGGAAACTCGTACCCGCTCCAGGAGTGAACTCGTCGTCTGGAGCGACCACATTTTCTTCCTGGTTCACACAACATTACGACGAGATAAGCGATGAGTCCTATTCCATTCCTCCTGATGGGAGTGGCTTCAATACACCTGTACCTGTCTTCAAGGAACTGGAACGTATCGCCCTCATCACGGCCCTTGCAGAACAGCTACGGGATCAGGGCGTTCCCTACCCTTTCTGGATGCGACAATACAATGTGAAAAAATTCCCTATTCCGAAAACGACCCCTTCTCACACAGTCACAAGAAACCGTGGAAATGCCACCTATACCATATTTGGCGGCGTGGATTTGTCAGTTGACAAAGATCGGATCTTTGTAAGCCCACCTTCTCGTGAACAGGTTAGACTGGCCCGGACAATGGAGCCTGCGATCCAGTCACAGAGCTTTTTCGAACCCACAACGCTACATGTCGACGAAAGAACCTTCCAAACAGCAGCCTTACCCACAAATGATGCAAAAGATCTTGCACCAAATGTGTTGGAGGAAACGGATATGGCGATCCCCATGCGACAAGGGCAATTCCTGACGCTCACCAGACTTTACAGTTCGTTTGTAGAGCCTTTGGATGGGACTTTCGGGAAGTCTTTCAGCTTTGACTTGCCATTATTGGAGCAACAAAAAGCACTTCCTTTGGGAGCTAACGGCTCCTATGGTTTTGTCTATCACCTGATCTCCCCTTTGAATAGTTATTACAAAAAGATTGACAATTTATACGTTGGCAACAACACCCTTATCGGATTTGAGACCAGCATGGTCATTGTGGAGGATGGCAGCAAACTGCACTTCAATCGAGACGGTTTCCTCGTTGGTCACGAACAACAGGCTTCGTTGACCATCTACAAAAGAGATCAAAACAACCGAATTATACAGATCTTCGGCTGCCATGGAAACGAGTTCCTCAGTAACATTCAATTACAATATGATCAGCAACAGGTCGCGATGGCCAAAGGGAGCGATGGCAGTATCGTGCAGTACCGCTATTCGGAAGAGGGTCGACTGACGCAGGTTAAATATTTCGAATCCGCAACTGCTGGACAACCAGCAATACCCATCGATACCTTAGCATATGAGTACACCGATCACCTGATTACCGGTGTCAGGCTGAACAACAAGTGGGCCCAGCAATTTAGGTACAATGATAAAGGGCAGTTACTGGGTACGAGTACTCCGGGATACGAATCCAATCAACGAATTACATCGAGTGCCAGCGGGCGCACGGTATCAACTGAACTTCTAGCAACAATACCTAAACAAGCAGAGAACAAGTCATGGTGGTCTTGGTTCCAAACAGGCAATGGCCGGGCACAAGACACACTTCGAGCTACTGAGTACACACAGTACGACAGGGCGCTCAGACCAATCAAACAGGTCACCGCCGATGGCCAAATAACTGAATGGGACTACTCCGACCCGACCTACAATCAGATGGCACTTGCCAGTCCTGATGGACGATACACAATAAAGCAATGGAAAGATGGCAGTCATACGAGCCATGTCTTTCCAGATGGTATCAGCTACGACGAGTATTACGACAAATCAGGACATTTGGAGTCACTATATCGAGCCAACACGCCGCTCTACAAACAAGAATGGAGTGGTAGCCAGTTGGCTGCAACTGAATTCGAAAACGCGCGACTTCATTATCGCTACCACCCCACTGGCGCCGTTCAAAGCACTATTTTGACATCCCCCGGAAAGAGCGATTCATGGAATGAGTGGGTCGAGAACCGGTACAACGCACACGGAGTTATTACTTCCAGCACTGATTACACGGGAATGAAACGTCAGTACCGCTACGACGCCGATGGTGCTCTATACGCCGTTGTTGGTAACAAAGCCACGGTAAACATTCGTCGAAATGAGGGCTTGGTCAAAGAGGTAGTGACTTCCTGGGGCGAAGAAACAACATTCTCCTACGACTACGAGGGACAGCTAACTGGTATTGTAAATGACTCGCCGAAGGGAGGATCGTCCGTGAAGTTCTCAAATGGCCAAGTCACGGAGATCTCCGGCAGCGATGGCGGGATTTATCAAATCACTTATTTCCCCGCACCTAGGGATTTGTTGGTCAAATCCATCCAAGCTCCTGTGAACCATTTGGAATACGACTACGACGACCTTGATCTGCTGAAATCAGTTGTGATCGACGACAGTTATCGAGTCGGGTATAAATATGATGAGGCAGGTAGGGTAACAGAGATCAGCATTAGGGGGAGGTGAAATTGGATGGAAATTAGTTCACCTCGTTTTGGCAAAGACACTCGTTGATAGGTGAGTCTACTGTCGCGACTTATAAGATCCCAAACTTTGGAACGCCTACTAGTTATCCCAGTCGTTTTCGTGGTAAAGATCTTGGATCTCTCCAAAGCTCAATGCGCGGTTGTATACTCTGATATCGTCCAAGTCACCATAAAACGAACTGCCTCGAGTGGGTTTGCCGATCGCTCCAGGATGACTGCTGTAAGTCATACCAGACCCACTTCCTAATGGTTCGGCACTAACCCTCGACCCGTTCCAATATAATTCCATGTCATTGTGAGCATGGAATACTGTAACAAAATGGCCCCAAGTCTCCATTGCAATTATTGGTTCGAGGGACCTAAAACCACGGCGATTCCATGAAGCAGAAAAACCCTCAAATACCGCACTGTATAGTTTCCCCTCGTTTGTACTCATTCCTATCCCATGTCGGTAAGAACCCCCATCGTGATAGTCATTTCTGAAGACCTGAGCTCCCTTTTTTGTATTCACCCAGAGGCTGACTGTAATTGGAAACCGTGGCTTTACATTGCTCCCAATGTCAATGTAGTCGTCAGTACCATCAAATGAGTAGGCGCTATTACTGTTACCAAAACGATCAGTAGTAAGGACTGCTTCGAATACGGTACCATCGTTGCCATTACCGCTCTCGTCATTAGCATTGCCATCGAATGGATAATAAGCAACAAGTCCCTCAGTGGTTAACAGTTCTGATTGAGTATCGGTCGTTGTAAATGTCTGATCAGCGCCATGAGTCGTGCCTCCTTGATTCGTTGCGACCACCCGAAAGTGATAAGTCGAGTTGCCCATTAGGCCAGCAACATTGGCAGAAATCTCCTTCGCGATGACTCCAACAACCGGCCCCTCAATAATGTCCACGGTGCTTCCGTATGTCGGGGTTGGACCATATTCAAACGACACAGTAGTCTCAAGGCCATTGGCATTTACGGTCCCAAGGAGGGTCGCGCCTTTGGAAAAAACCCCATTGGCCGAGACAGTCACGGCAGTAGGCGGAAACAAGGGAGTGATCGAAACGGATTGAGGATTGCTCAAATTCTCATCCGCATATGCCACGATTTCATAGCCGTATTCGATGCCATTAATCACATCATCGTCGTCCCAAGACCTACCAGTTTTATCAAGGCGACCCACTTCGATCATTTCCCTACCATTTTCGCTTCTTCGAATGATAAATCCTGAGATGTTGTCATTCGGCTGCATCCAGGACAATCGAATGAATCCATCCAATTGCTCTGCATCGAAGTTGGAAGGCGTAAATGCCTCCTTAGGGCACCTGGGATCAAAAGGATTAATGTACTCTCGCTCCTCACAGTTGGTGACCAATAGTAGCAGCGCACCAGTCAAAAAAATGGAGTTTACCAGTAGCCTTTTCATACCAAATCACCTTGGATTGGATGAGGATTAAGTTACCGAAATTCAAGGTAAATACATAGGAAACTTTCTATGTTCGAGTCAAAACAAATAGGAATCAACATAGCAAATTTATCCACGGACGGAGTTTGTCTTGGGAAAGACCGCTTTAGCCTTTATTACGAATCTCCATCAATTGAGAGACCATATTTGTCCAAGAGCCTCGTCACCTGCGACAATGAGAACTTAGCGCCCTTTAGTCGGTTCAGTTCTGGATCTATAATGAAGTTCACCGAGTGGGTAAGGTCTGCTTTCTGCAGGTTGGTTCCTTCGAAAATAGTCTCTCGCAGATCACAATTCGTCATCGTCACGCCCTGCATCTCTGCTTGTCCAAAATCCACACTGTGCAGTTGACAGTGGGTAAATGAACAATGACTGAGCTTCATCTCGAAGAACGTGGAGTGGTTCAATTGACACTTATGAAAGGAAATCGCAAAACCCAGGGGCTTGCATCGCTCAAACGTTACACCGAGCACTTTGCACTCTTTGAATTGCAGGTCGCGAAAAACTGCTTCCGTAATGCGGGCATTGCTCAGGTCGCACTCGATGAACTCACAATCGATGAATCGACAACTAGACAGATCCGCTTCCGCGAAATTGCAGCCTCGAAATACACAACATTCAAACTCCGATCTGAGGGGTGACTGGTCAGAAAAGTCAATGTGATCATATTCTTGATCGACGTGGTATTGGAGGTCCATGCAATGATTGTTTGGGGACGGCAGAGTATCGAGATAAAGTGAAACGAACGCACCAAAAAAAAGAAAAGGCCAGCCGGGGAGGCCAGCCATTTCAAGCTGTAACGTTAGATTTCAAATATATACCCTAGAATGGCTTCTTTGAAAATCGTCGACCGGAAGTTTCTGAGGGGAAGTCGATTTTTTCAATTCTGCTTCCTTTTGCGAGCATCCGAAACCATTGAAAATAGTCCGTCGCAATACTTATAATTTCTGGACAAGTATTTCTCCAATCTATAAATACAGATTGAATAACTAGTTGCTATATTTGCAGTCCTTTTTGAAAAGCAGTCTTTTACACACGGAGAGGTGGGTGAGTGGCTGAAACCACATGTTTGCTAAACATGCGTGCGAGAAATCGTACCGGGGGTTCGAATCCCCCTCTCTCCGCTCTTAACCGCCGAAGCCTAGCGAAGGCGGTTTTTTACTTTGGTTCCATAGCTCAACTGGATAGAGCAACTGCCTTCTAAGCAGTAGGTTCCAGGTTCGAGTCCTGGTGGAATCACAACAAATCGCAGAGGAGACCAGAGTGTCTCCTTTTTTTGTGTGAGTGTGAGATGGGAGAGTGAGTGTGAGTTCGAATGACTAACAAAACAACAATGTTCGATTTCGAGAAACTTGAGGTCTACCAAAAAATCAAACAGACCAATATACAGGTCTTGCAGCTCCTAAAGCTAACAGGAAAATCGATCGCTATCTGGAAGATCAATGGCGTCGTGCTACTCTTAGTGTTGCCTTAAACCTAGCCGAGGGAACTGGTCGGTCGTCCAATGCGGACAAGAAAAGATTCTTTGTAATAGCCCGTAGTTCCGTCTATGAATGTGTCGCCATATTGGACATAATCGAAGGAATGGACATCATTTCAGAAGATCTCTCAAAAGAACTGTACGGGCAATACTAAGAAATATCGAAGATGCTCCTGACCCTCTATCGAGCCTATTGATCAATTTCGCCCCATTAACAAAGACAAGGACTCTCCACTGACACCTCACACTCACACTCAGCCCTCAAACTCACCAACCCTTTCATCCCTAAAGGGACCCCCAACCCTCAATCACCAATCTCAAATCCCAAATCCCAAAATCCGCGATTTTCAATTCTCCATTCTCAATTTTCCATTTTCAATTCCCCCACTGCTAATTTTCGTTAAATGACTCCCCCTCCATACCACCTGTTCTGCCATCTGCATTAATTTTGTTCTCTATGGTTTGGGCAAGGTCATTAGCAACCACCGAATACGTCTTTATCTTCATATTCATTGCGCTGTATGGGCTCTACGTCGCCAGGATCGTGCGAATAGCGACAATGATGAAGACGCCGTACACCAACGTGATCATTAAGCTCATTCTTCGATCGGCCTATTTTGCCCTGTTCATCATGGCGCTATTGGGCCCTTCATTCGGGCAGGCCTCCCGCGAGATCCAATCCGTAGGCAAGGACATCTTTGTATGCGTCGACCTCAGCGGGTCTATGGACGCCAATGATGTACAGCCGACTCGTCTGGCCAAAGTCAAATTCGAATTGAAGAATTTGGTGGAGGCCTTCAGCTCCGATCGCATTGGGCTCATCATGTTTAGCAACGAGGCCTTCATGCAGTGTCCGCTGACCTACGACAACAACGCCCTCAACCTCTTCATCCAGTCGCTCAGTACCAACCTTGTGCCCAATAGCGGTACCGACTTCGGCCCGCCTCTGGAAATGGCGTTGGAAAAGCTCGAGGGCGAGGAGTCTTCCGTCACTCGACAGACATCCAAGATCATTATCCTCATCAGCGATGGCGAAGACTTCGGCGACAACACCGACGAGATTGCCAAAGAAATTCAAACCGCAGGAATCAAATCCTTTGCATTGGGCGTTGGTACTGAGGAGGGAAGTAAGATTCGTACACGACGCGGCTTCAAAAAGGACCGCTCCGGGCAGGATGTCGTTACAAGACTCAACTCCACCTCCCTTCGTAGGCTTGCCAGCAATACAGATGGCAAGTACTTCGAGATCAATAAGAAACGCAACGATATGAACAGGCTGATATCAGCTATTGAGGATATTGAGGGTGAACTAAGAGACTCCAAGCAAATGGATGCAGCCGCCAATAAGTACTTCTATTTCCTGGCGGTGGGTCTGTTGCTGATGTTGATAGATGTGATGTCTAACGTAAGTGTGATTCGGATATGATGAAGTATCTATTCCTTGCCGTCGTGTTGATCTCCAACAATCCGGGAGAAATCGCCAAAATCAACAAGATGAAGAAAGAAGCCGAGAGGGCCTACCTCAACGGCGAATACGAATTGGCATTGGCGAAGTACAGTTTCCTTACCGACTCCATGCGGGTGGAAGACCCGGAGGTATTGCTCAATCGCGCCCATTGTTACTACCACCTCAATGACTCATCCTCCGCCAAGTCCAACTATCGGGCTGTTGCGGCCAATGGACCTTCTGACCTGAAGAGCATTGCTTATCAGCAGCTTGGCGTCATGGCCAAAAGACCGCAGACTCTGGAGGAATCCCTGCAATTCATGAAAGCCGCCGTGAAAGAAAACCCGTCGAACATCGATGCGCGCTACGACTATGAAGTGGTCAGAAAACTGATGGAGCAGCAGAAGGAACAGGAACAACAGCAAAATCAGGAAAACCAGGAAAATCAACAGCAGGACGACCAGGACCAGCAGGAACAGGAAAACGAAGATCAGCAACAATCTGAGGACCAAGAGGGAGAAGAAAACGAAGAGGAGCAAGAACAAGAATCCCAGGAGTCTGAGCAAGAACAGGAAGGCGAGCAGCAAGAGCAAGAACAGGAAGGCCAGGAAAGCGAGGAAGAGCAGCAGCAACAACAGCAGGAAAGCATCCGCGAAAAGCTCGAGGAAATGAACATCAGTGAGGAAAAGGCGCGGATGATCCTCGAGGCCATGCGCAACAATGAAATTCAATACCTGCAGCAGCAGCGAAGAAAGGCCACTGAGCGTCCAGACAGCGGCAAGCCGGATTGGTAAGCTTACCTTTGACCGCTGCGATGAGCAGATAAACAACGTAACAATAACTCAATGGAAGAAGTATTTGTCCTTTCAGCTGTCCGAACCCCTATCGGCAGCTTTGGAGGGAGCCTTGCCGGCTTTACGGCTGTAGAATTGGGCTCCGTGGCTATCAAAGGCGCACTCGCCAAAGCAGGCGTCGAACCCAGCCAGGTCAACGAAGTACTATTTGGCAATGTCATCAGCTCTGGTCTGGGGCAAGCACCCGCCAGACAAGCCGCTATCGGCGCGGGGATAGGTCACGAAGTACCCTGCACGACTGTCAACAAAGTGTGCTCCTCTGGCATGAAAACAGTCATGCTGGGCGCACAATCCATCATGCTCGGCATCAATGATATCGTCGTGACGGGCGGCATGGAAAGCATGTCCAACGTCCCCTACTACGTACCAAAAGCCCGATTTGGATACAAATACGGCCACGGAGAACTGATCGATGGACTGATGCACGATGGTCTGTGGGAGGTCTACCATGGTTTCCCGATGGGAAGCTGTGCTGACAATACCGCCAAAGAGATGAACATCACCCGCGAAGAGCAGGACGAATACGCCATCAATAGCTACAAGCGATCTTCAGCCTCCACAGAGGCTGGTCTCTTCAAAGACGAGATCATACCCGTCGAGATCCCTCAGCGCAAGGGTGATCCTGTCGTCATGACAGAGGATGAAGAATACAAAAATGTGAGGTTCGAAAAGATCCCTTCGCTTCGGCCAGTGTTCAACAAAGATGGCACCGTAACTGCTGCGAACGCTTCCACGATCAACGACGGCGCGAGTGCGATCATCCTCATCAGCAAAACGAAAATGGAAGAGCTGGGCCTGAAGGCCGTAGCTAAGATCCGGGGATTCGGAGATGCCGCACAGGAGCCTATCTGGTTCACTACTTCCCCCTCGCTGGCCATCCCGCGCGCGATGAAGCATGCAGGCATACAAAAGAGTGACGTTGATTTTTACGAGATCAACGAAGCATTCTCTGCCGTAGCCATTGCCAATAACCGGCAGTTGGAACTGGATCCTGAGACGGTCAATGTCCATGGAGGCGCAGTCGCCCTCGGACACCCGCTGGGCGCCTCCGGTGCGAGGATCATCACCACCCTCAACAATGTGCTGGACAAAAAGAACGGTTCCATTGGCGTAGCAGGTATCTGCAACGGTGGCGGAGGCGCGTCAGCTATTGTGATTGAGAAGGTATAACTGAAAAGGAAGAGGTTTCCTGAAAATAACATGGCAAGCCCTACGTTACCACGGTGGGGCTTTTTACTTTGCAGCTGTGATGAAATTTGTGTTAGGATTGCTCGTCTTGTTCGTGAGTTCGACGGCCATGGGCCAGAAGACCTACATCTCCCGAAGCTTCTACGAGCACAACGACCAGATCCTCAAAGAGGAGTACGAAACTATCCGGACGGATACGATCATCCCGCATGGCCTCTACAAGATGTTCAGCCCGAATGGCGCCGTCATAGTCACCGGGACTTTTGACCAGGGCAAAAAAGAAGGCCTATTCAAAAATTTCTACGAGGACGGGTCCGTCCAACGCGAAACCACCTACATCGCCGGATTGCGAGAGGGAGTTACCAAGGTGTACTTCCCCAACGGCAAAATCCAGCAGGAAGCTACGTTCCAGCACGACACACTCGTGGGTGAGGTCAAACTGTTTCATGACAATGGCCAGGTCCGTGGTCTCTCCGAATTTCAAAAAGGCCTGCCAGAAGGTCTCGTAGTCAACTATTACCCCAACGGCAACAAACAGGAGGAAATCAATTACCTAAAAGGTAAGCCCAACGGACTAACGCGCAAGTATTACGACAATGGCAACAAGGAACTGGAGGCTGAATACCGAAACGGCCGCCTCGATGGCTACTACAAGACCTTTTATCGCAGTGGCGCCTTGGAAATGGAAGTGTACAACTCCCAAGGCAAACGCTCCGGCTACGTGAAGAGGTACCACGAAAACGGTCAACTGGAGTCGACGGGCACCTACCGCGAGGGCAATCTGCAGGGGGAGTTCCTGGTCTATTATGACGATGGTGCGCCCAAGAGCCGCTACTTCTATCGAAACGGTAAGAAGAGTGGCGAAAACGTAGACTACCATCCCAATGGCCATGTCAGCAAACTCGCCAAGTTCAGTACCAACGGACTCAATGCCGACATCAAGAGCTACACAGAAAAAGACAAGCTGGTCTCCGAGACATCCATCGAAAATGAGCTCCCAGCCGGCGAGTGGCGTTACTACGATGACAAAGGACGCCTGAAGACCTCCGAAACTTACGAGACTGGTAAGCTCAATGGGGTGCGAACTGAGTACGATGGCAAGAGGCTCGTGAAGCAGGAAAACTACCTGCGAGGTATGAAACACGGCGAATCGAAGACTTTTCACCGCAATGGACAGGTGCATGAATTCGCCAATTTCAAACTCGGCAGGCTCCATGGCATCTATACCTCCTATTACAAAAACGCCAATAAGGAATACGAAGGGCGATACATCAACAATCAACGCTCCGGCACCTGGATGTATTGGGACGAGAAGGGAAATGTGACCGAAGAGATCGAGTACCAAAGCGGCGAGATCATCAGCAAAAAGCCCTGACCGCGCCTCCCTTGCAGAATAGCTAGTCAACCTGCTGGAAATCATCGCGGGATAAGCCGATGGGACTTATCTTTGCGGCCAAATGTCAGAAGGATTCTCAGCTACCAGTTTTCGTTTTCCCGGTCAGACGGACAAGTACATCGGCAAAGTACGAGAGGTCTATTACTTCGGTGACAAGCTGGTCATGATAGCGACTGATCGCCTGTCGGCCTTCGATGTCGTCATGCCCAGACCGATCCCCTACAAAGGTCAGGTCCTCAACCAAATAGCCGAGTACTTCCTTGCTGCTACTGAGGATATTGTGCCCAACTGGGTGATCGAAGTGCCAGACCCCAACGTGACATTGGGCTGGCGATGCGACCCGTTCCCCGTGGAGATGATTGTCCGGGGCTATCTCGCAGGCCACGCGTGGCGAGTGTACAAGTCCGGCAAGCGTACATTGTGCGGACATGACCTACCTGATGGACTCCAGGAAAACTCGCGACTTCCAAAGCCGATCGTCACACCTACGACGAAGGCCACGGAGGGACACGATGAAGATATTTCCAGAGATGAGATCATTGAGCAAGGCATCGTCTCTGAAGTGCACTTCGACCAGTTGGAGCGATATGCACTCGCACTCTACCAGCGTGGAACCGAAATGGCCGCTGAAAAAGGTCTCATCCTCGTGGACACGAAGTATGAGTTTGGACTGAGGAATGGGAAAATAACGCTGATCGACGAAATTCACACGCCTGATTCTTCGAGGTATTTTTATGCCGATACCTACGAAGAATTGCTGGCCGCTGATCGGCCTCAGAAACAACTGTCCAAGGAGTTCGTTCGCGAATGGCTGATGGACCATGATTTTCAGGGCAAGGAAGGTCAGACGATTCCCGATATGTCCAGCGATTTTATCGACTCCGTTGCGGGGCGATACATCGAGCTGTATGAAAAAGTCACAGGAAAAAAGTTCAATAGAGCACCACAGAAGAATATTCTGAAGAGAATAGAAGAAAATATTATTAACGTTGTAAAATGAAGTTTTCAGTAGATCGAGAAGAGAAATATACCATCATCACGCTAGACGAAGAGAAGCTGGACAGCTCCATCGCTCCAGACGTGAAATCCGAGATGGTCAAACTGGATACGGATGGTGTCGAAAGCCTCATCATCAACCTGTCGAAGGTGAAATATTCAGATTCATCGGGACTCAGCGCATTGCTCGTGGCCAATAGACTATTCAATGAAAAGGGGTCATTCGTACTTTGCTGCGTTCAGGAGCACGTGCTCAAGTTGATCAAGATCAGCCAGCTCGACAAGGTGATAGAGATCACACCCACGCAAGAAGAAGCCGTGGACATGATTTTCATGAATGCCATCGAAAAAGGTTTCAACGAGGAATCCGGGGAGTAACAGAGGTTGTCGCTATCCCTTCAAATACTTGGGTCCAATTCGGCAGCCTTCGCCCATGGGCGTCATCAGACATCTCAGCTCCTCAAGATCCAGGATCACTACATCCTGATTGACTGTGGGGAGGGCACTCAGCTGCTGCTCAAGCGACACAAAATCAAGATTTCCAAAATCAACATCATCGTCATCAGTCACCTGCATGGCGATCACTATTATGGTCTGATCGGGCTGCTCTCCACACTGCACCTGTTCGGCAGGCGCAAGCCCCTTTTGGTCTATGGCCCACCCGGACTGTCCGATGTCCTCACCTTACAAATGAGGTACTCGGAAACAGTCCTCAATTTCAAGATCGACTTTCACGAATGGACACCCGGAGAGATGCAGGTCGTCTACGACCAACCAAGATTCTCGATCACGACGCTCCCGCTGGATCACAGGGTACCGTGCAGCGGCTATATCTTCCGTGAGAAGCACAAGAAGCGACGCATCAACAAGGAAAAGATCGACGATAAGCTGGGGCCAACGGAGATTTTTGCCCTCAAGAACGGTGAGGATATACTCGGCCCTGATAACGAGATCCTCTACAAAAACAGTGAAGTCACCCTCGAACCATATCCCGCATTCAGCTATGCCTTCTGCTCCGACACACGGTACAAGCCTGACATCGCAGAGCACCTCCAGGGAGTAGACCTACTGTATCACGAGGCCACCTTCACACGCGAGATGCAGGAGCGAGCACACAACACCTATCACAGCACTGCCTACGAAGCGGCCAGTCTTGCCCGGGACGCACAAGTAGGTCGACTACTGATAGGACACTTCAGCACGCGCTACAAGAATTTGACGCCTGTGCTCGAGGAGGCACGGGAAGTATTTGCCCGCACTGACCTCGCCATCGAAGGCTCATTAATCGAAGTCAATGGACAACCTCAGCCGGAAGAAAAATAACCTCTTCATACTGCTTGCTGGTATCTTCATTACCAACACCATCATCGCCGAGATGATTGGCAACAAGATCTTCTCGTTCGAGGAGACCGTTGGTTTGACCCCTGGCTTCATCAACCTCTTTGGCTTTCGTCCCGCATTCAACCTGACGGCGGGCGTGGTCATCTGGCCCGTGGTGTTCATCTTCACCGATATCATCAATGAGTACTTCGGCAAGAGAGGCGTCCGACACCTAAGCTTCCTTGCCGTCGGCATGATCGCCTACTCGTTCCTAGTCATCTGGTTGGTCTCGGGGCTCTCCCCCGCCGAGTTCTGGTTACAGGTCAACGCCAAAGACCTTGACGGCAACGACTTCGATGTCAACTACGCCTTCAACAAGATCTTCATCCAGAGCAATCGCATCATCATCGGATCCATGGTCGCCTTCCTCGTGGCACAACTCCTCGACGTCCTCGTGTTCCAGCACCTGCGCCGTTTCTCCGAAGGTAAAATGGTCTGGCTACGCGCGACCGGCTCCACCCTCGTATCGCAACTCGTCGACAGCTTCGTCGTCCTGACACTCGCCTTTTACATCCTCGCACCCGCACAGTATCGCTGGACGCTGACCCAGGTCGGCGAAGTCGGCATCTCCAACTACATCTACAAGTTTGTCATCGCTATCGTCCTCACGCCGCTCATCTACCTCGGCCACTATTTTATCGATCGATACCTCGGCGAAGACGCCGAAAAGGTAAAGGAAGAGGCCGCTAAATCATCGTTCAGCACGCGTCTCTAGGCCCAGTTCAAAATTGATACTTGGGGGCCTTCTCGGGCTATCCGCTGTACCTGCCTTTGCCGGCAGGCAGGCCTCGACCGCGCTATCCACCCCTTTACCCACGTCGGGTGCCGCTTCTATCCCGGGCCCATCACCATTGAACGACCCCTCCCTAGCGCAAGCGTCTCGCTTGCGCCGACAAATGATGTAAAGACAGTTACTCTCTAATTTCCTCCGGTCTTGGTGTTCTCGCCTTCGGAAACAGTATCTACTCCCCTCCTCGGCGGGGCCGGGGGTAGGTAAACTCCCTCTCACGCAAGCGTCTCGCTTGTGCTTTCAAATACATTGCCTGATGCGTCCACTCACCATTCAACCCCCGCCATCTACTCGCCATCACAAACCTCCTCCCATCTCTCCCCCGCCAAACCGAAATCATCTATTTTAGTTGCTTATTCTACGGACCAAGCAATTCCACCAAATATGAAAAGCCTACTTACGCTAATCTCCCTGTTACTCGTCTCTTCAACGCTCCCCGCTCAGGACCTGTCGGCACTCAAGTACCGCGAACTGGGTCCATTTCGCGGCGGTCGTGTCACGACCGTTGCCGGTATCGCCTCCGAGCCGGGCACCTTTTATCTCGGCGCTACTGGTGGCGGGGTTTGGAAGACCGAAGACTATGGCACCTCGTGGGACAATGTCTCCGATGGGTATTTCAGTACACCCTCCATCGGAGCTATCGCAGTCGCCCAAAACGATCCCAATATCGTGTATGTCGGCACTGGCACTGACGGGATCCGTAGCAACGTCATTGAAGGCAAGGGCGTGTACAAATCCATCGACGGAGGGAAGACATGGAATCACATAGGACTTGAAGGCGTCGGTCAGATCGGCGCGGTCCGCATTCACCCGTCTAACTTCAATATCGCGTACGTCGCCGCTATTGGGCAGGCCTTCCAGTCCAACCCGGAGCGCGGCATCTACAAAACCGTCGACGGTGGGAAGAGCTGGCAAAAGGTCCTGTTTTTGTCGGATGAAGTGGGATTCTCAGACGTTGAGCTCATGCCTACCAACCCAGAGATCTTGTTCGCCACTGCCTGGAAAGCACGCCGCTACCCTTGGTCTATAGTCAGTGGAGGTACCGCTGACGAAGGAGGTATGTACAGGTCCGACGACGGAGGCGCCAATTGGCGCAAGATCACCAAAGGTCTACCGCAGGAACTGATCGGCAAGATCGACGTAGAGCTCACACCCGCGGATAGCCGCAAAGTATTTGCGCTGGTCGAGGCACCGGAGGATGAGGGTGGCTTGTACGTTTCCAATGACCAGGGAGAGTCCTTCAAGCTGGTTTCCAATGACCGTGGGATCCGCACAAGACCCTTCTACTATACCAACGTTCGTGTCGATCCAACCAACGCCGACATCATCTACGTACTGGCCACAGGCTACTCCAAGTCCACCGACGGCGGCAAGACATGGAGCCGCATGCGGCCTCCGCATGGTGACAATCACGACCAATGGATCAACCCCAACAATCCGGACTTATTCATCCAGGCCAATGATGGCGGCGCCAATGTCACGCACAATGGAGGAAAGACCTGGTCTACCCAGTTCAATCAGCCCACTGCCGAACTGTACCAGGTGGAGGTAGATGATCAGCACCCGTACTGGCTGTACGCTGGGCAGCAAGACAACTACACGACCGTGTCCGTTCCCAGCCTGGCGCCCTACGGGATGCAAGCCGGGGGCATCGGCTATATCATGAATACCGGGGGCTGTGAGACGGGGCCAGCGGTACCCAAGCCGGGCAACCCCGACATTGTCTACGCCAACTGTAAAGGCCGATTCACAGTATTCAACAAAAAGACCGGTACAGAAAAAAATTACTACGTCGGCGGACATTATATGTATGGGCACAATCCCAAAGACCTGAAATACCGCTTCCAGCGCGTATCTCCGATCCATGTCTCGCCTCACAATCCGGATGTCGTCTACCATTGCTCACAGTACGTCCATAAGACCACCGACGACGGCGTCACGTGGGAAACGATCTCTCCTGATCTTACCGCGTTCGAAGACGATAAGCAAGTGATATCGGGCGCGCCGATCACGCGAGACATCACAGGGGAGGAGTTTTACAGTACCATCTATGCGATCCGCGAATCACCAGTACAGGAAGGCGTGATCTGGGTGGGGGCCAACGATGGTCCTGTACATGTGACCCAGGATGGGGGCCAAAATTGGTCGAAGGTCACTCCTCCAAAACTCCCTGGAGGTGGAAGAGTGGACGCTGTGGAGCCATCACCGCACAACGCCGCGAAAGCATACGTCAGCGTTCTGCGCTACCAACTAGGTGATCGTAAGCCTTACATCTATAAGACCGAAAACTTCGGTAAATCGTGGACCCTGCTCACGGACGGAACCAATGGCATTCCTGCCGACTATCCGACACGCGTTGTCCGGGAGGATCCCGAAAGAGAGGGCTTGCTGTTTGCTGGCACAGAGTACGGCGTGTTCGTTTCTTTTAATGATGGTGCCGCATGGCAACCCCTGCAAAACAACCTGCCAGTGACACCCGTCACTGACCTGAAGATCCAGCGTGGTGACCTCGTGATGTCTACAATGGGCCGTGGGTTTTGGACACTCGACAATATCACCACCTTAAGACAGGAGGCCATCACCAACACCAACGAGATCACTCTCTTCAAGCCTCGGGATACCTATCGCTACCCTTACCCTTCTCCCGCGCGAGGGATTCGGCAGCCCTCCTACCCCAGGCCTTCGGTAATTATCGACTACTATCTACCCGAGAAACTATCGACTCCAGCCAAAATGGAGATACTCAATGACAATGGCCAGGTGATCAACACATTCGTAAGTGACACCGCCAAAAAAGCCTCGGAGTCAGTGATTACAGACATGAGCACCAATCAGGTACAATACCTGGTGTCCACCTCGCTAAAAACTGGTAAAGGGCTACAGCGCTTCAGCTGGGATATGACCCATCAGGGTGCCTGGCACGAGAGCCAGGGACGTCGATTCGCTGGTGGTCCGCGCGTAAGTCCGGGTACATACACTGTTCGGCTCACTGCAGGCGGAGATACTTACCAGCAGACTTTCGAGCTACTGACAGACCCCCGTAGTGATGTGACGTCAGAGGAAGTGGTGGCCAATGAAAAGGTCGCCCTGGCGGTGCGAGACTTGCTGACCGCTGCGCGAAAAATGGAAAGCGACCTTGAGAGCGAAAAGGAAAAGCTGGAGAAAAAAGAAAACCTCTCCGATGCCGACACCGAACGTCTGCAAGCACTTAGTATGCAACTAACCGCGCTCCAAACGAAGGAAGGGACGTACGAGCAACCCATGATCACCGACCAGATAGGTTACCTGTACGGTATGGTCAATGGCCCCGATCAGGCACCAAGTAAGGAGGCGCAGGTTCGATTAGAAGAGCTAAAAGAGCAACTTGACAAGCTGCAAGACAACGTAGACTAGCATCAGCGACCGATCCGATAGGAGACCGGGGCCAATCCTATCAAATTAGGAGCATCAAGCTGCCCTCCTAAAAGCAAGGTCATTTTGACGCCAGGAAGCGCACGACAAGTGAAATCTATTGATGATGTTAGGCAAAACGTCCATTTAAGTCAATAGGTCCCCCCTTCGTCCATCTGCCGCCAAAGGCTTGCCGACGGCGAGGCGGGATGCATTTTAGAGGTATTGCTTTTCAGGAAGGCTGGTTCTACACTCCCTTCGACAGAGAGAGTTAAGGGGTTATTGACTGTGGACTGTTAAGTTTTTACCGGCCAAAAAAGGAAGAGCCAATAACTGATATGATAGCGATTTCTTTGCCTCAGTTTGCATCTATCAACAAAGAGCTACAACTCACAGATAGACATATTTTCAACACCTTTTCAAAATGAAAAATCGATACATCTCCCCCTTCCTCTGCCTGTTGCTCATCCTGGTTTCGTGCGGAGACGACGATGAACCAGCCCTACCACATGAAATCGGCACCTGGGATCTCAGCAATTACACAGTGCTCAATGTGCCCTCGGACTATTCTGCTTCCGAAGGGCGTGAATATGAATTGGATATTCTTACCGTAGCCGGCGTCACCCTGGCCTCCTACTCATTAGACATGAGAAATGACGGAAACTATAGCAAGGAGATTGAGGCAGAAAATGGCGCCTCCACTACCGAAGAAGGAACATGGGAGTTGGAAGGCGAATTGCTCTCGCTGACGTCTGAACTTGGCACCGAAAGGTGGGACGTACAGCAAAATGAAGGCGATCAACTATGGTTGTCCATCCCCACAAACTTCCCCCTGATCCCGAACAATGTAGCTGACACTCTCTCAGCGGAGTACCTCAGTTCTCTGGACTCCGAAGGCTATCAAGCACTTTTCGATCAAGCCCTGGTAGACCTGACCTTTGTTTTCGAGAGAAGGTAATCGGCTTCTCGGGTAGTCAGCACCCGCAACTCCTTCGTTTTCGTTAACTTCTGGGCAGTAAAAACTGCGCACGATGAAGAACGCTATTTGGATTGCTCTAGTCAGCCTGCTCTGTCAATGTGGTCAATCTGCCCAAAGCCGAGAAACTGCTGAGGAGCCAACCTCCACGTCGAAAAGGAGAATTGCTATTCTGGACGAGCAGGCCTCCGGCCTGCTCGATGAGTCCACTGAAGTTCAGGTACTCTCTGGTGGTTTCACCTGGACTGAAGGCCCCGTCTGGATCGACGAAGATGGCGGCTACCTGCTTTTCTCAGACATTCCGCCGAACAAGATCTACAAGTGGGATGGCGATACGTCCACCTATCTACAACCCTCCGGATACACCGGATCCGTACCTCGTACCGGCGAGCCTGGCTCGAATGGCCTGGCGCTGGATACCGAGGGGCGCCTAATCCTTTGTCAGCATGGCGATCGGCAAATTGGGAGAATGGAAGCTCCACTAAATGCGCCGGAGCCTACCTATAGCACACTCACTGACAACTACAACGGCCAGCGATTCAATAGCCCCAACGATCTCGTATTTGACAGTCAGGGCAATCTCTATTTCACGGATCCCCCATATGGATTGGAGCGGCGAATGGAGGACCCGGCAAAGGAGATACCTTTCCAGGGGGTTTATTGCCTTCTGAAGAGCGGGGAAACGGTGCTGCTGGATTCGACCGTGACACGACCCAACGGGATCGCACTGTCGCCTGATGGTTCACAGTTGTTTGTGGCGGTCTCCGATCCTGAACATGCGGCATGGTACCGCTATGATATAGAGGGTCCCGGAGTCGTCAGCGGGAAGGAGCTCCTGTATGATGCTACGGAAGAAGTAGGGCAAGAAAACCGAAAGGGCCTGCCTGATGGAATGAAGATGCACCCTGATGGCTACCTGTTTGCCACAGGACCAGGAGGCGTATTGGTATTCGATATGGAAGGAAGGGTCATTGCCAGGATCTTCACCGGAGAGGCTACTGCCAATTGCGGGTTCACGTCGGACTACAAAACCCTTTTCCTCGCCGCTGACGACTACCTGATGTCGGTGGCAATGAAGTGATGCAGAATATCAGATAGCGGTTGGTGTTTGCGAGGCTAGACGATGTGGATAAAGTCCTTGACTAGCAAGTAAATGCCGGTGGCTGCGGCGATGGAAAGTAGGTTGCCAATCAGGAAGTAGTCGTTGCTGACTTTGGTGTCCTTGTCGTTGTCCAGTCTTGTACCCAGCTTGATAGCACCAAATACCACGATCGCCGCACCTTCGAAACCTGCCAGCAGCATGAACACAAGGAAGAGTCTTTCGATGAGTCCTTTGAACCAGGATGTGAATCCTATCTTGATTTTCCCGGGCTTCGCGGCTGCAACGTCGTCGGTGGTAGGAGGCGCCTTCTCACGAGGAGTCAACCACTTGGCGACAAAGAAGAACACGAAAACCAGGAGTGCTTCTATGAGCGTCCAAAAGAGTATAGCGTAGCCTAGCGACATCACTGGCTCAAAATAGCAAATATCAATTCCTTGACAATGGAGTATTCTTCTATTCTCAAAGTCTTGCGCTTTTTCCACGGACCTGATGTCGTTTTGTAGAGGCCTATTTCCTGGAGTGTCTTATAGTCTTTGTATGTGAGAAATGCGGCAATGACAGGGTAGTCAGATGATTTCCATTCGGATGTGATGGATTGATAGAGCCGTAGACAAAGGGATAATTGTTCGTTCGTCTTGTCTCTCAGATCAAGATGGAAGCGATCGTTGGATTCCTTGATCGTTGTTAGGGCCTCGCGAGCCTTTGTGAGCCCCAAGCCGTACATCTCGTGGGCGATTTTAGGATTGACCTCTGTTTGAATTTCACCATAGACTAGAGAGTACCTGAGATGAAATCCGTAGTTGTTTTTGATGCTATACTCATCAAGGTAGAAGAGTAGATTGAATAATGTCGCCGGGTCGGCGACGATCCCCTGAAATTCATCGCCCAAAGTGATAGTGAGCGGTGAGAGGATGTGATCCTTGAAGGCTGCATTGGCATGATCAGCCAACTGGTGAAACTGATCCATAAAATCAGTGGGTAGCTCGCGACTTCCTATGATATCAGCCATGATAATGTAGTGGAAGTTTTTCATTTTTCCATTTTACGGAAAAAGTAATAAATATTTCCATATTATGGAAATGATTTCTTCAAAATACCATAATTGTCATTTCGAATGATCAATTGGATCATTTCTTACTTATGGAAATAATGCTATTTATTTCCACAATGCGGAAAAATAAAGTGCGAACCTTACAGGCGATCCTTCGATAAAAGATCATCGGCATATATGTCCTCACAGCCATCAGAGCAATCCCATGACGAATGTCGAAAAGAAAATTCCAAAGTAATCTGGCGTTTCGTAAGGTTATTTGGCAAGCAATTAGTTTCTTGAATAAAGATTCCCTGCCACACACTAACATCAAATAATTATGCGAGTAAAACCTTCAGCACTGGCGCTACTGGCGTTTGCTCTATTCTTTTCGTGTAGTGACAACGAAGAGCCGGCCCCGGCCCACGAAATTGGCAATTGGGATCTTGTGAACTACTCCACCATCAACCTTCCTGATGGCTTTGCCCGCCTCGAAGAGCATCTATACGATGTGAGCGAAATCAACTTCGGTAGTTCAGTACTGGAATACTATCACCTCGAGATCTACGACGATGGCACCTACACGCGCGAATTGCTAGTGATCGGGAGGGATGACCCGTTCGAAGACGCAGGTGAATGGATGCTAAATGGCTCCACCATGGAAATGGACAGCGAAAACATAGACTTCAACTGGGAAATACAGAAGAACGAGGACAACGAGCTATGGCTCTCACAGACGGTGAGTTTCCTGCTCCTTCCCGATGCCGTGGATGACACCATCAGCCAGGAGTATCTCAATTCTCTCACCGCACAGGAGTATGTGGAACTGCACAGTTCAGTAAGTCTGGACCTGGTCTACGTCTTTGATCGGGAATAGTAGCCCGAAGCCACCAACACAGCACAATAGACCCGATGGCAGTGATAGCCAGCAAGGCCGGTGCGGCGGCTAGCGGGGCTGAGATAAAACGGACAGCGGGACAGCACTGAGGGGCGAAGAACCGGCCGCTCTCTCCTAGCTCTGCTTCACCATACCGTCTTCCAGACGAATGGTCCGCGAGCCAAACTCAGCATTCTTTTCCGAGTGTGTCACCTGCAGGATCGTCATGCCTTCATTGTTGAGTTGGGTAAATATCTTCATGATCTCCTCACCTTGCTCGGAATGCAGGTTACCAGTGGGCTCATCCGCCAGCAACAACTTGGGCTTGCCGATGATCGCACGGGCTACACCGACCAACTGTTGCTGGCCGCCGGACAACTGCTCTGGAAAAAGGTCTCGCTTGGCCACCATCTGGAAGCGATCCAACATCTCGGCCACCATACTGGCACGCTCCTTCTTCTTCACACCACGGTAAAGGAGGGGCGTTTCGATGTTTTCGTAGACATTGAGCTCGTCGATCAAGTGATAGGCCTGAAAGATGAAGCCAATATTCTCTTTATGAATCCGCGAAGTCTTGCGCTCATTGAACTTGTGCACAGGCTCATCCTGAAAATAGTACTCGCCCGCGGACGGCTTATCCAGCATGCCGATCAAGTTGAGCAATGTAGACTTACCAGAACCACTGGGACCCATGATACTGACAAATTCGCCTTCTTTGATTTCAAGGTTGATGCTCTTGAGGATAAAAATGCGCTGGTACTTGGAGTCTACGTACTTGTCGACCTCTGCTAACTTGATCATATAAGAATTTTGGTTTGAATTTAGTCTAATGTGACAATAAAAGGCAACGAATGTTATGCCAATAAATCTACCGCCTGATAATCAGACAATTAATCCCATGAAAGGTTGCATACCCGTTCGATATCGGACAATAAAATTGACGTTATTGGAACACTTCATGCAGCAAATGGGGAACAACCTCATGCTTGCCGTCAAATAAGCGGAGCGTCGGATCAATGCCGGTCAACTCGGTCACCTTCTGCTGCTGCTGCTCAACAATGCCGGGTTTGAAAAAAGGGTCTTGCCTACCCATGAAATACTTGATGGGAAAATCATCTGGCCAGTGGCTAATGTCCTTCTTCTCCAGGTCATGCGGAAATGTGCCCGCCCACATGATCATACGATCAAACGGAATGTCATTGTAAGCGGCAAAACGGCACATAGTCGCTACGCCTTGCGAAAACCCAAAGAGGATGAGTCTGATGTCGGAGCGCCTCTCTCCCACCTCTTGCTCCAAAACTGCTCGCAGATAGCGTTGCTGATTTTCGATCTCCGTCAAGCGATCCTCTTTCGTCATCCAGGTCGCCCCTACGCGACCGCTGAAGCCCTCGAGGTAGAACTTTGACAATCCCTGCGGTGCGATCACAAAATGCCTTGCGGGGTCCAGTTGATCAAACTTGCGAATGAAGAACTCCGTCAACTGGCCATAGCCATGGAATACCATCCACACAAATTCTGTCTGATCAGTCAATTCGTGAAGCGTGCGATAAGAAGCCTTAAGCGTGACGTCAAGATGTTTTTGCATGGGTTCGGAAAAACGTGGGGAGCACTGTCCCTGATCTGTGCGCTAAATTAGATCAATGTGAAATACGAAATTGTCGTCATGCGTGATTAGGGGTGTCCGTAGATTTCCTTGAGGATCACAGAAAACTCACTCAACATCATGGCCGTGGCACCCCAAACCGTCCTACCCTCAACTTCGAAGTAGGGGGACTGCAAAGGAAAACCGGCGGCGACGACGATCTCCTTCTCTTTCAAAAACGACTGGTCGATCAGGTGATGAACATTGGCTATCACTACCTCGTCCACCTCGTGCTGATCGGGCACGAACTGAGGCATCTCGTGCGTGATGGCGACCACGGGTAAGATCTGGTAATTGCTAGCACTGACGTAAAATGACGATAGCTCACCCACAACCTCGACTTGCTCCGGTACAATGCCGATCTCTTCCTGGGCCTCGCGTATGGCGGTGGTATGGAGCGACGGGTCTTCAGGCTCCGCTTTGCCGCCGGGCAGTCCCATTTGTCCACTGTGGACGCCGTCGTATGTGGGTCGCTGGATCAGCGGAAATCTCAAACCGGCATCGTCCTCATAAATGAGGATTAGTACCGCCCCTTCACGAGGCTTCTGCTTGTGCTGTAAGTTGGCGGGCATCCCCGAGGGCAATCTCGGCATCATCAGGTCGTGTGCCTGCTTGCCCGGGAGCTCTGCTTTTAGTCTGTCGCTGATTGCAGCTTTGAACGCCTCTAAATTCATCTATGCACAAAATTAGCCACTCTATTTCAACCGTGATCACATCCAATGGATTCGAGGGCATCCTCATCCGAATTGACTATATTGCTCTGAACTAACCCAAGATTCCTTGATGGAAAACGTCCCCGCTTTTGTATCCTATACATTCGTGGCGATCACTATAACCACCCTCTCGTTTATCATTGCTGCAGTCAACGCTGGCGCCACCAACAAAAAGAGTTCTGTCCCTACCATTGTACTCACGCTGATGATTGCGTGGCTCTTCATCACTGCGCTCCTCACGTTTCTGGGTGTCACTCAGGATTTCGAGTCGCGGCCTCCGCGATTGTTCGTGATAATGGCGGTAGTGATCCTTACTATCATCGTCCTATTCAGCAGAAAGCAAAGTCGAACCTTCCTTGCCGGCATGCCGATGACAACGTTGACCTACATCCACATCATCCGCGTTCCAGTCGAGTTGGTCCTATGGTGGTTGGCTTCGGCGGGCGTCGTGGATACGATGATGACATTTGAGGGTGCCAATTTCGATATCCTTACTGGGGTGACCGCGCCCTTTGCGGCGATCTTTTTGATTGGCCTCAGAAGCAAGAGCACCTTTGCCGCCATCGTCTGGAACTTCGCAGGTCTGGGTCTACTCATCTTCATCGTACAAATGGCGATCCGCGCCACGCCTTACTTCTTTGATGCCACGGCATTCGAGAACCCCAACATTGCGGTGTTCTATTTTCCGTTCATCTGGCTGCCAACATTTGTCGTCCCGGCTGTCTTCTTCTCGCATCTTGTGTGCCTGTACAAGCTGTTCACCGAGAAAAAAGAAGAGTGAACCTCACTACTTAGGCACCCTCTCCCAAAAAAAGTTGAGATAACATAGCCAACAGCAACGTTTGCATGACTTTCGTCATTCTAACGAGGCGCAGACGTCATTCGTCACAGGTATCCGGCATCCTACCTTCACCAGCGAAATGAAGCGCCTACTTCCACATATGCTGCTGCTGTGCATCTCCGTCACGGCATATACTCAAGCTCCCACAGTATCTCAACCGACACTTTGGAACCGGCTCTACTTGGATAAGTCGCTACCCAGCGGCTGGCATACAGGTGTACTGATTGAGGACGGCAAGTACATTGCCCCCTGGCGATCGCATATCTTCCTCACGGAGTTTCATTTGAAAAAGAAAGTCTCATCCAAATGGTCTGTGGGGTTGCACGGCACCTATCTGAGATTTGCACTGCCTCATGATCCTGATGTCGGAGAGACTGCCAGGATGGATGAAATGCGATGGAACCAAAGCATCTCTTACAAAGGCCTGAAGATGGGGGCTGTGCGTATGTCACTGCGGCTCCGGGCTGAAGAAAGGTTTTTTCGCACCCAGAGGCACGAAGCGGGCATGACCAATTTTAAATACGCGCTCTTCCGGTTACGAAATCGACTTTTGATCAAAGTGCCCATACACCCTCGGATAACCTGGCTGATATCGGAGGAGTACATGATCCAGGCACGTAAGGATTTGAACTTCCAGTTTGATCAGAACCGCGCCGGCACTAGCTTGATGTGGAAAGTGAATGAAACGTTGAGTTTGGAACTGGGCTATCAGCACTGGTACCAGGTGACCCCTGCCATCAAATACTCCCGTCACTCTCCCCGGACGGGCGTGTATATCAAGCTATAGCCTGTAACCTTTCCTCTCCTCCGTAGTATTTCTTACCAGATTGTAGAACAAAAACTCATTGCTGTCCGTACATTTGTTCTACGATCTAGTAACAAATGCTTTCATGAAGGAAACAAGACTCGGAGAATTTGAAGAGGTCATCCTGCTGCTCGTGGGCATCCTCGGTGAAGACGCCTACGCATTTAATCTCGCCGGTGAGTTTGAGCGACAGACCGGACGGTCGGCAGCTATCGGCGCGGTGCACTCAACACTGAACCGACTGGAAGACAAGGGCTTCTTGAAATCCGCTATGGGTGGCGCCACCAAGTCGCGTGGCGGTAGGAGAAAACGAATCTATCGCATTACCGCTGTCGGTCAACAGACACTGGCAGAAGCACGGGAACTGAGAATGTCCCTATGGAATCAGTATCCGTCTTTCGCTGACGGCAAAGTCAAATTCTCCTTCTAGTCGACATCACGATGAGTAACCACCTTCCCACTCCTCCGCGCATAGCAGATCGGCTCCTGAGCTGGTTTCTGCGCGATGAGCTTTGGGAAGAGGTCAGTGGCGATCTCATTGAGAAGTACGAAGAAACTATCGAATCTAAATCTGTGCTTGTCGCGAAGGCCAACTATTGGTACCAGGTCTTGAACTACCTGAGGCCCTTTGCCCTCCGGCGACACACACTTCCTTACTCTACAACAACAGTCATGCTTAGAAACTATTTATTGATTGCCTTCCGCAACATCACCAAACATCAATTCTTCAGTATCATCAATGTGATGAGTCTGGCCATTGGTATTGCCGCTTGTCTACTGATCTACCTATTCATAGCGGACGAGCGCGGCTTTGATCAGCAGCATGCGAAGAAAGACGACCTGTACAGACTCTGCGAAGTCCAAACCTGGACGGGAACCAATGAGCAAAACGTAGCACTCTCCATGTCAGGGATGGGACCAACCATCAATGATTACTTCCCGGAGGTCATCAACTACACCCGGTACTGGAATCGAGGCAAGAACATTGTGCAGAGAGATGAACGCACTCTGGCCCTGGAGACCACTGCTTTTGTGGACAGTACGTTTTTGAAGATGTTCGACTTCCCTCTGCTCTACGGCGACAGGAACACCTGCCTCGATGAGCCACGATCCCTGTTACTGACGCGGGAGTCCGCTATGAAGATCTTCAACGATCTGGATGTAGTCGGCGAAAGCGTCGAGTTGCGCGGACAAACCTGCGAGATCACGGGAATCCTGGAGGACGTGCCGGAGCAATCGCATCTGCAGTTTGATGCGTTGGTATCGATGACCACCGTCACTCGGGAATATCCGGAATTCAATACGCAATCGGGGTCAAACTTTCTGGTCACCTACCTGGAACTTGCGCCCAATCCTGACCTTGCTTCCATGACCGAGCGGTACCCAGACTATTTGATTGACTATACGGGTAATGAAGACATTAACGAGGGCTATCAGCTGTTCGTGCAACGCCTGGAAGAAGTTCATCTCGCCTCAACGGATGTGGAGCATGACTACCAAAACTATCGCAAATTCAATGGTGAGTACCTGGGGATTTTCACATTAGTGGCGATATTCATCATGGTGATCGCGACGGTCAACTTCATGAATCTGTCCGTCGCAAGAGCTAGCCGCAGGGCCAAGGAAGTCGGAGTAAGGAAATCCGTGGGGGCCAACAAACCTCAACTTTTTTGGCAGTTCATCATTGAGTCTATCCTTTTATCATTCGCGGCCTTGGTTATTGCCTTGTTGGTAGACTTTGTCGGATTGATCTTTCTCAACGGCGCGCTGGAGAGAGAGCTCTCTCTGCTGACCATCATTGGCGACCCGCTATTGCTCGTGATGCTCATTGGCAGCCTCGTGCTGCTGGGTACGCTGGCGGGACTGTACCCATCTGTCCGACTCTCGTCCTTCGAAGCGGCGACGGTGTTGAAGGGTGGCGAGATCCGCGAGAAGAAAGCAGGCCTGCAGAGTGTCCTTATCGTCACACAGTTTAGCCTGGTGCTGGCGATGATCGTTGCCACGATCATAGTTGCTCAGCAGCTGAATTATATGAGGGACAAGGACCTGGGCTTCAACAAGGATCACATCCTGCTGGTAGACATGAACGGCACTGCCAACGAGAAATATGATGTGATCAAGGAGGAGTTGCTCCGCAGTAGTAATATCAAGGGCGTCACCGCCTCGGGCCAGCGATTGGGGAGTAACTTCCACCAATGGGGCTGGAAAACAGAGGTGGATACAGGCATGTACGACCTGGTGCCCAGCAACGTGCTGGTGGACTATGACTACCTGGACGTGTACGAAATCGAAATCAAGGATGGTCGGGGCTTCTCAAAGGAATTCAGCACCGACGATGGGCTGGCATTCATCATCAATGAGTCCTTTGCCAAGGACCTGCCCTACGATGATCCCGTGGGACGCCGAGCGGGACATGGTTGGTACCCCAATGATTCCCTTGGAAACATCATCGGGGTCGTCGAGGACTTCCACTTCAATTCGCTCCACTTTGACATCAACAACCTCTCGCTGGTCATCCATACCGAATGGGGCTTTGATGAGATGTCCATCAAGCTGAATGGAGAAAATATCGAAGCCGGTGTCGCCGACGTGGAAAGAATTTGGAGTGAAATGGTGCCCGACTTCCCAATGGACTATTCGTTTCTCGATGAGCACTTTGACGAGCTGTATAAGTCCGATCAAAACATGTCCCTGGTCGTGACACTCATGGCGGTGCTGTCGATCCTCATCGGTGCGATGGGCCTCTTCGGGCTCTCGGCAGTCACCATCCAGCGTAGGATCAAAGAGGTGGGCATACGCAAGGTACTGGGGGCCTCAGTCTCGCAGATCCTGGTTATCTTGTCATCGCGCTTTGCGCTGCTTATTCTCATTTCATTTGCCATCGCTGCTCCTGTCACTTACTACTATCTGGACACATGGCTGGAGAACTTCGCCTATGGAATCGGGATCAATCTCTTCATATTCCTGATCGGCGGACTGGCAGCTTTCGCCATAGCCATGCTGACGATCAGCTACCATACGCTAAGGGCGGCGAACAGCAATCCCGTGCGGTCGCTAAGGTATGAGTGACTTTAGGTGGAGAGGTTTAGAGTGGAGTGTGAGTGTGAGTGGAGAGTTGAGTCACGCGGTAACTAATTATCAATTCACAATTCTCAATCAAATAAGGCCGTAAGGCTAGGTCGGCAACCGAGCAAGACGTGTGTGGATGATAGCGGGGCGAAGTGTGCCGACAGCCGCGAGGAAGCCCGTGAGCAGCTTTTGCGCGCTGGGTAGTGCGACCTCCGATCAAGTTCTCAACGCGTAGCCAGGAATTCATAATCGGCAATGATGGCGTAGAGGAACTTGACATCTGGCATGTCAGTCTCGATGGACAGGATGTCCTTGATCTTGATGGATAGGTCTCTGACGCCTTCGCCACTAAAGCCGTCGCGGCGCATGTGAAGGGCCTTGCGGATGAGCGAAACCTGGGCGTCATTGAGGCGGCGAACCTGGGGAAATTGCACTTCGCGGTCTTCCTCGTGGACAGGTTTGACATCTCCGAGCCGCACCTCTGCTCTCTGCTTCACGACCGTGGTGCCGGCAACGATATCCCCCAATCTCTGACTGTTCTTCGACAAGATGATGGAGCTGATGGCAATGCCGCCATAAAACAAAAAGTCGATGGGCCGCAGAAGCCAGCGAAGTAGGTATTGAACGAAAGACGCGGACCCGCCTGACAGCAAAACGACCTTGATATCCCGGGCTCTCTTCCCAGGTGTCTGCCCCTCGCCGAATGTCTCAAACAGTAGCGAATAGAACATGACCGGAATGAACGCCAACCAAGCATACGAATCCCCGCCTGTCACGGTCATGGACCAAGCCGTCATCACAAACAGGCTATAAACGCTAATGATGAGCATGTCGAGGACGAAGGCGATGATCCGATCCCCGAGACTGGCAAGCTCCAATTCGAGCTCAATGTTTTGATTGGTAATAAATTTGGCCATGAGGGGTCGTATCGCTAATTTCCGTCAACGAAAGCTAAAATAGGATGCGCCAGGCACTATTTGTAGAGCAAAATCGAGAAAAATGGCTTCGCTATGAACGCGCGATCTCTAACGCCAGGAGCCTGGACCCTGATGAAGCTGCGATGATGTACGTTCATCTCACAGAAGACCTGGCCTTCGCCCGTGCCAAGTACCCCAAGTCCAAAGTGAGCATCTATCTCGCGGACCTCAGCCTGAAGATCCACCATCACATCTACCGCAACAAACCGGAAAAATCATCGCGGCTCGTGACCTTCTGGACGGCGGAATTGCCGCAGGTACTCTATGCCAACCGGCGTAACATGCTAATCTCCTTTCTGATCATCATGACTGGCGTGGCCCTGGGCTGGCTGTCCGCTTCGAACGATACGGAATTCGTACGGCTCATCCTTGGCGATGCGTATGTGGAGATGACCTACCGCAACATAGAGGAGGGTGACCCCATGGCCGTGTACAAAGGTCACTCCCAGGCCGGCATGTTCTTCATGATCACCATCAACAATATCCGCGTGTCGTTCCTGGCTTTTGCGATGGGCATTCTTGCGAGCGTCGGCACTGGATACATCTTGTTTACAAATGGCATTATGCTGGGAGTTTTTCACCAGCTGTTTTTTAGCCGTGGGTTGTTCGACGAGACAATACTCACCATTTGGATCCACGGCACACTTGAGATATCAGCCATTGTAATGGCGGGGGGAGCGGGATTGGCGATGGGCAATGCGATGCTCTTCCCCAAGAGCTACCCACGGCGCTACTCACTGCAGCGAGGTGCGAAAGAGGGAGTCAAGATCCTGCTAAGCCTGGTGCCGTTTTTTATTGTCGCAGGATTCCTGGAATCCGTGATCACCCGAAATACCCATTGGCCCCTTTGGCCGAAGCTGATTATCATCGGTATCTCGGCGTCAATTGTGATTTTTTATCTTTTTATACTACCAAAGAATACAAACCATGTCTCAACCACAGATTGAATACTACAAGCTCAGGGACTTCGGTCAAAAGTTCAATGCCACCATTGAGTTTATCCGATGGAACTTCAAGTCTCTTGCACTGCTCGTACTTGTAATTGCATTGCCGGCCACAGTAATTATCGGCTTCCTCTTTTCGGGCTTTATGCAGGATATCTTCGAGTTAAGTGAGTCCAATCCTCAACCTGACGAATTCTTCTTTTTGGCACTCTTCGGCGCAATGGGTGTCAACTATATTTTGATGATCCTTGTGAGCCTCATAGCGAGCAGTTTCATTGTCGCGGCGGTCTATACGTACATGCGGCTACTGCCCGAGACAGACGGCACTCCCGAGATGGGTACCGTACTCGGTGAGGCCTTTAAGAAGGTCCCAGGATTGATATTGCTGACGATCATCGTCGGACTGATATCCGCTGTGGGTTTTGCATTCTTTATCCTCCCTGGCATCTACCTGACAGTTGTGTTCCTCATCTCTGTACCTGTTTTTCTCTTCGAAAATGCTTCGATTGGTGACGCCATCAGTCGACCTTTCCAACTGATCAAAGGCAAATGGTGGAGTACCCTTGGCATATTCTTCATCACCACCCTGACTGCTCAGATGGTAGCGGGCATGTTTGTGTTGCCTTCCTATCTGCTCTTCATTTTCGAGATGTTTCGTATGGAAGAGGCCGGCGATTTCCCTGACAATCCTATGGATCTGTTCTCCAGCTGGTGGCTGGTGACTACTATAGCCCTTGCCGTGATTGGCGCTTACGTGACGCGCCTGCTACCACTTATTGCTGTTGGTTTTCAGTATTTCAACCTCAAGGAGCGCACTGAAGGTACCGGACTAAAGTCGGAGATCGAAGACTTTGAGAGTATCAGCTAAGCACCGCTTTCTAGTCTTTCTCCTGCTCGCGGTAGCCTGGAAGATGGTCGCAGGCATCCAGGAACCCACGCCTCGTGAGTTTGATGAAAAGGCACTCGCCGCTTACGCAGAGGAGTCGGACTTCAAATACCAGAACGCCCAACAGGGTGAAACCTGGCTTTCAAGGGCTTTCTATTGGCTGGCGCAAAACTTCTTTCGGTTGCTGCGAACACCGGGTGGTAGCGAATTCAGCCAGATACTCTGGTACCTATTCTGGGGCATCGTTGCCGTGGGGGCCATTGCGCTCATCGTACACATGCGATATGGCAGGGTGCTGATTGGCGGTAAGAGGGGGGAGCATGCCGTGCCCGTTTCCATTGAGAGCGAAGAAGACGTAGACTATCGCCAAGCGCTGGAAGATGCCCGCAAATCCTCCCAGCTACAGCTGGCAGCTCGCTACCTATTCTTATTGACTCTCCAGCAACTGAGCAATCGGGGGCATGTCAAATGGAAGAAATGGAAGACCTCCCACGACTACGCAACGGAGTTGGATGGAGGAAAAAGGCAGGGCTATCTCGCGCTATCAGAGTTCTTCGAGTCCAGCTGGTTTGGCGAGCATAAGCCCTCGCCAGAGGAGTTGGATCACTATCAGGACGTATCTAACCAGCTTGTCGATGCGTAGGCAGTGGCGATTGTATCTTTTTTTGGGATTCATGTTTGCCCTGTACGTGACCCTCAAGTACTATGAGCCCAAGCCGCTCTCATGGAAGGCGACTTTCCATCCGCAAGACAAGAGTCCCTACGGTGGCTACATCGTCTTTGATCGGATCGGTGACGTCTTCTCCGGGGATGTATTTACCGGTGATAGTACTTTATACGAGCTCCAGGATTCGAAGGGTCCCGTATTGATACTGACCACGCAAGCCAATATGGCCGAGGGGGATATCACGTTGCTACTCGAAAGAGTCTCTGGAGGTGCCGACGTCCTTCTTGCAGCCGAGCAGTTCTCGAGTGACTTCACAGACACTCTGGATATCAATACAAGGCGCGGGCAAATATTCAACCTGCCCAACCAGACCGATACGACTGATGTGACCATCGGCGACACTACAGCCCGGCTAAGCGATGTACTCGTCCAGACCCACTTTGACCTTTCCTCGAAGAGCCCCTGGAAAGTTTTGGCCTCGACGGACAAACCCATCTTGATCTCACAGGAAATAGGCCAGGGCACACTCATTTTATCATCAACACCTTTGGCCTTTACCAATTTCGGCATACTGCAGGATCACCGACTTGCAGAATACGCCCTCAACTTGTTGCCAGACGAGGACCTGCACTATACTTACTTCTACCATATGGGCAAACTGCGGTCGACGTCGCCCTTCCGCTATGTATTGACCGAAGTTTCCCTGACCTGGGCCCTCTATATCGCCCTGGCTACCGTACTGTGCCTTTTAATAATCGATGCCCAAAGAAGACAGCGGAAAGTGAAGGTCCTATTGCCTCCACAAAACACAACGGTCAACTTCGTCAAAACGATTGGTGCGCTGTTTTATAGAGAAAGGGATCACAAGAAAATCGCGAGCAAGATGGCGCACTACTTCCAGGAGGAGCTCAACAAAAAATATCATAAGCCTCCTACATTTACCGAACGGTACTATGAATGGCTCGCCAACAAGACGGGTCTGGAAAAAACCCACGTCATTCAGACCTTTCAGCAGATACAGCAGCTACCCTCCTACCTGCACTATTCCGAAAAGCAACTCAATCAGCTAAACGATCGCATCAGTCGCTTTCCACTGCAGGATCATCAGACTTTCTGAGGCTGTATTGGATGTCCATTTGCTTGTTTTCCAATCGTAGCTCACGGCCATAAAACCAGGCATCCCACTGAATGCTATCCCGAACAAAAACGATCTTGTGATGCCTCGTATTGATGATCGCCTGGCCCTCATCAAGTGTAGCCCCCTCTTGGGTAATGGCATACCGTCCTGTCTCGTCAATGGTGAACGTGGTTTCTTCAAAGGCTTCAACTTCGCCTTTTGTTCGGATCTTATACAGCTGCCAATCTCCCAGTACCTTTTCCTCAAAAGAGCGGTAGTCAGGGACCTCGGTAATTTTCTCCAGGCGCAGGATCGTACCACGGTAGCCCCACTCAGTACCCTGTAGCAGAATGTGATTAGGATAGTAATCGATCGTCCAACTGGTCCGAAACCACTTATGATCAGGGGCATCAAAATTCAACCTCCTGCCACGCAGCTGGTAGATGCCACTAAAGTCCCCGCTTACCATCGATACAGAGAAGGTAGAATTGGGCTTGATTTGCAACAAGGTCGGTTTGACAGGCCGATCCAGGGCATCGACAGTCACCTGCTTCAGCTCCCAGAGGCCCATGATATCACTATGCTCAAAGGAATTGTCACACCCCCCCAGTGAGATCAAAGCTAATAGCAGAAATATCTTCCTTTTCTCCATGCCATTTAGTTACTTGCTGACCGTGGGTTCCTCATCTGGAGCCCCAATAGATATTTTTCAGCTACAAAACTAAACCCTTACTATGAGCCGGGAGCCCCTAGACTTGAGCTCGTTTTCCCAGAAAATACAGAATATGCGTCAGGAAGCATCGAAAGCATTGGTTGGTCAAACCAAGATGCTCGACTTGCTGCTCACAGCCATGTTTGCCCAAGGACACGTCCTCATCGAGGGAGTACCCGGTGTGGCCAAGACCTTGACGGCGCGACTGTTGGCCGCTATGGTGAAATCGGAATTTAAGCGTATCCAATTCACTCCAGACCTAATGCCCTCTGACATTCTCGGTACGTCCATCTTTAACCTGAAAGACCAGAACTTCGAGTTTCGCAAAGGGCCCATCTTCGGAGATCTCGTGCTCATTGACGAGATCAACCGGGCGCCGGCCAAAACACAGGCATCTCTCTTCGAGGTGATGGAGGAGCGACAGGTGACCAACGACGGCACGGAGTACGAAATGGGAGACATCTTCATGGTCGTAGCCACCCAAAACCCGATCGAGCAAGAGGGCACCTACAGACTGCCAGAGGCCCAACTCGACCGATTCCTCTTCAAAATCAATGTGGATTATCCGACGCTCGACGAGGAGTATAGCATCCTGCAACTGGTTGGTAGCCAGCAAAGCTTCAAGGCACTGCAATTCATCGATCCGATCCTCTCTACCTCGGAAGTCGTCGCCATGCAGGCGTTCATAGAAGGCGTGATTATCAAAGATGAGCTACTGAGATACATTTCAAAGCTTGTACAGACTACCCGCGAACATCCCAGCCTATACCTGGGCGCCTCGCCACGGGCGTCGATCGATTTGATGAACGCTTCCAAAGCCTTCGCCGTGATCAACGGTCGTGACTACGCCACGCCCGAAGACATTCAGTACCTATTCAAACCGATCGTCGAGCACCGGGTGCTGCGGACTCCCGAGGCCGAGCTTCAGGGCGTAACACTGGAGGAAGTGAGCCAGCAGATCATCCAACAAGTAGAGGTCCCCAACTAAATTGTGAAGGTCTTCCTCACCAGTCGGGCCTATTGGACACTCACCACGTTGTGTGTGCTTTTCGTGCTGGGCTATTATTTCCCGATTGTCTATGAGGTCTCTGTCCTCCTGTTTTTCACTTTCACTGGAGCTTTCATCATTGATGCACTGCTGCTCTTCCGTAGAGGGTCGGTTCGATCCATCAGAAATGTACACGACCGCTTGTCCAACGGGATCGACAATGAGGTGGTCCTCCACTTGCAGTCGCACTACCCTTTTGCGACGACCATCGACATATTGGAGGAACTCCCAGACCAGCTACAGACCCGTGACTTCAAGCTGACGTTTGCTTTGAAGGCTCACCAACAACGCGACGTGAGCTACACCATTTCACCCAAAACTCGGGGAGCCTATCACTTTGGCGTGACAAACCTACTGGTGCGAACCCCCTTTCCAGGAATACTCACACGGCGCATAAAAAGTAGCGAACCACAAGAGATCCGTGTCTACCCGGCCTTTGCCCACCTGCACCAGTACGAACTGTCCGCCATCTCACAACAGCTAGTGGAATCCGGGCAAAAGCGAATCCAGAAGGTCGGCAACAGTCAGGAATTTGACAGTATCCGAAGCTACGTCCTCGGTGATGATCCAAGGCACATCAACTGGATGGCAACGGCCAGAAGACAGGCGCTGCAAGTCAATCACTTCACCGATGAGAAATCACAAGGGGTTTACAGTCTGATTGACAAGAGCCGCTCCATGAAGATGCCTTTTGATGACATGACACTGCTGGACTATGCCATCAACGCATCATTGGTTCTGTCCTACATCGCTTTGAACAAGGGTGATCGTGCCGGTCTCATCACCTTCGAGGATCGACCCCAAACGTATATCAAAGCAACCAACCGTCCCCAACAGATCCATCAAATCACAGAGTCCCTCTATCGGGAAGAGACCTCGTTTCAGGAGGTGGACTTCACGTCGCTCTATACATTCGTGCATAGCAATATACCCCAGCGGTCGCTGTTGTTGCTTTTTACCAACTTCGAATCCATTCACAGTCTGGAGCGACAGCTCGCATACCTGCGCATGCTCAATAAGAAGCACCTGCTCCTTGTGATCTTCTTTAGAAACACCGAATTGGACAAGGTCGTCAGAGAACCTACGAAGACGGTACAGGGGATTTACAACCGGACCATGGCACTCCAGCTCCTTCATGAAAAGCGTCTTATCGCCGAGCGACTACATCAGGTGGGGATTCTGCATCTACAAACCACGCCCGGGCATCTGACTGCCGACGTGATCAATCGCTACATTCAGATCAAAACGCGCCGGCTGCTTTGATCGTGCCTCAGTCGCGTGAGCAGATAGAACGGTACGGACACCACTTGCATTTCTTGAGATCGTCCACCTGATCAAATGGAACTGCTTCGTCGTAGATCTCTGATAGCAGTTCAGTCACAGTGAGTTCGAATTCCTCCAAATGCTCCCGAAACTCGCTGACCGGAATGCTCTGCCTGTCCTTCTTTTGAATGATCCGCCAGTCAAACTCCCCCGTGAATAGGTCTTTGCTATTGAATAGACCTGGTTGCAACTGCCCGTATTCCCCTGTATGTGTTTTCATGAACAGGTAGCTGTAGAAGAACACCTGGAAGACGGCCTTTCTGCGATGGTTGTCTTCACGATCGATGAGAGAAGAGACATCTGTAAAGTCCTTCTCATCCCGACCGGTTTTGTAGTCCAGTACCCGCACCCTTCCTTCCTTGATATCAATTCTATCAATCTTCCCCTTGAGGCCTATCAAGTATTCTTTATCACCCACCTGGACGGGGTAGTCGACTACAAAGCCATCCCTCGTGCTGGTCTCGAGTCCCAGGATACGAAATGGGGCATAGTCCTGATCAAATTTCAGGATCTTGCGCACCATCTTGCGAATGATCTCTGCCGCGATAATATTGCGCCCTTCCAGTTTGAATTTCTTTTCATTCTTCACCTCGTAGTGCTGAATGAAAGCTCGGTTCATTGCGCCATCCACGCCACCATCCAGCCAGAAAAAGTCATCAGGTTGTATGACGTCACGTTTCTGCTGCTGCATGTACTGCTTGTAGAGTATCTCCATGGTATCGTGGAGAATATTTCCAAAAACCATGGGGTTGAGCTCTTCCTGCATTTCGTCAGGCTCATACAGCTCTGCGACATACTTGAAATAAAATCGTAGTCGACAATACAGATAAGTATCCAACGCCGAAGGGGTAAGCCTGCGTGACCATTTATCGCTCGTCACAAGAAATTTCTTCAACCGGTCCATGACCGGGGGAGACTTCTCTACCTGGATTCGCAGAGGCGGAGTGACTTCAATAGGATTGGCCAGAAACTGATGAGATATCTGGTGGGGCGACTCCACTTCCAACTGCTGAATGTAGCGGCTTACTTCACCGTTTACATTGAACTCCGCGACGGTATTGTAGTAGAACCTGACCTGACTGGACCTTTGGAGCAGTCGATAAAATAAGTAGGCGTAGATCGCATCCTGATGCTCAAAGACCGGTAACTCAAAGGCCTTTCGAATATTGTAGGGGATGAAGGATCCGCGCTTCGGCGGTGCCGGCCAACTGCCTTCGTTCATATTAAGAATGAAGACGTTTTTGAAGTCGAGATTACGTGTCTCCAGCACTCCCATGATTTGCAAACCCTCCAATGGCTCACCTGTGAAGGGCACCTTCAAGCTCCTGGCGAGGCGTCGAAATAGTCGAATCAGGAAGTCGTAGCTCAGTTGGACGGTATCACCCACCATCTCCTTGAGCTGGGTGATGTGGCTGTGGAAACGGCTGACAAACTCCAGCTCAATCTCATGCCCCTTCCCCTGCCATATACCGTGCAACTCTGATAAGATCCGCAGCAAATAATCCAACGGCTGATGATGCTTGTCAAAGATCAAAGAAAAGATCTCTGGCGACTGCAGCAACTCGTCGCGGTAGAGGAAAATTAGATTGCGCTTCTTGATCTCATCGATGGTCTTGTCGATTTTGCTCTTACCAAGGGGATGTATCAGCGGATGCTCCAGAATGTCGATCACGGGCTGATGATAAAACGACGCCCCATGGACAACGCTGGACCGGCTGCTGCTCTGCAGTTGTAGCAGGCTCTCTACAAGACTGAATACAATGGTATCCTTAAGAGGAAAACCCATTGTTATGTTGAGCTTGTCGATACTCGGAGGTAGCGAAGACAACAATGGGAATAGCATGTATTCATTGGGCAGAACGATGACAGCCTCCTCAGGACTAAAGTCGGGTGTTTGCGATAGTTCGTCGAGGTGTTCTGCCAGCGCCTTGGCCTGCCCTACCTCCAGCGAGACGCCCACACCCGCAATATCTCTCGGTACGGCGATTCGATTGGTGATATTATCTTCGAAGGTAGGTCCGAGCACCGGATCGTTTCTGTACTTCCTCAGAAAGTGACCTGCTTCCTGCTGCTCATCATCAAGATAGTAGGCATCCACATCCCACAATACCTCGGCGCCATGGTCGTCGACGAGATGCTTGATGATGGCTTCCTCCGCCGTCGTCAAGGCGTTGAATCCAGCCAACACCATCTTACGATCAAGTGTGAAGGCCCCGCCACGCATCTGGCCTAAGAACTCTCTGTATACATGGCCGACATACGCTCGTTTATTATCGACAAGATATTTTTTGAGCTCTTCATAAATCGGGCCCAACAGCTTCCATGTCTTAAGAAATGCCTGCTGTGTCTTCGAGGCCTCCGGCAAAAACGTGCTCCAGAAGGACCGGATGATTTGCATCTCCGCCTCATCGAGGAAGTAAAACTCCTCGTCCAATTCCTTCTGCGTTTTGATGCTTCGAAACAGATGCTCCGGATCTACGAGGTACTGATCGATCTCATCAAAATCGCGAAGGATCATTTCGCCCCAGAAAAAAAACTGATCGAAGGACTCCTCGCGGGGCTGATGTTTGCGATAGCTCTCATGAAGGCGATATACCGCTTCAAGCGTCTCTATCTTTTCATACCCCGACTGCGCGAAAATAAAGTCTTCCAGGCTGGCGATCTGAGGCAGCCAAACGGGGCGCTCAATCGTTCGACCAAGAGCATTTCGGAGGAATAGGCCGGCTCGGCGATTGGGAAAGATGACCGTCAGTTGATCCAGGTGTTGCTCATGCCGCTTGAGTATGTATTGGGCGACCTCCTGGATGAATGTTTGCATGCTACGAATCTAATGATACCCCATAGATATCGCGGCAAAAAAAGCGTGGCACCGAAGGTCAGTGGCCTGTGCCTCGGACCAGTGCTCGATGAGCAGCTTACTCCTCGAGGGAGACATGATCACGTAGAGACGCCGGACAAGCCAAGAATGTATAACATATACCAATGCAATGGCATTCTTGCCCCCACTGATCTAAAACTATGAAAGCAATCTAATTCAGACCGCCTATCGAGAAAATTCCCTGGCGGGATTCGGAGTCAATCAGGAATCAAAAAAGGCGCTATTCGCAACGTGCTGACAGCAAGGCCTTGGAGCGTAGGCTCCGTCCCCGGCCCCACGCTTCGCATGCCTGACGCTTCCTATCCATATCCCAATAAGCGAGCCCTGTGTACGCGTGCAGGTCCTCAACAAAAGCACCGCTATCCTCTACTTGCTGGAAGTATCGAAGAGCTGTCTCCGGGCTGCCGCTGAGGAGATAAAATACCCCTTTGTTTCGAAAAGCCCACATGTTGTCAGCATCGAGCAATATACTTTCGTTGACATCGGTCAACCCTCGCTGCAGGGAATCCATCAGTAGATAGGTATATCCGCGATTATTGAGGAAGTAGGGGTTGTCCGGCTCGAGTTCCAGCGCCACACCAATCTGAGCAAATGCCTCCTGGAGATTCCCCTCGGCAATGGCAATTTGATTGAGGGCATTGTAAGCATGACCATTGCGTGGGTTCTGGGTGATCCCTTCCTGCAACCAAAAGCGGGCGCTGTCAAAATTGTGCTTGTAATACTCCAGTACACCGAGGTTGATTCTGGCTTCATCATCGTTCGGATCCAGATCCAAAACGCGCAGAAAAGACGCTTCGGCGTCTTCGTAGTCGTTGATTTTACTGGAGACCAAACCTCTCGAAAGGAAAAGGAAAGCCGAGTCGGGAAAGGCTTGCGTCAACTGCAACCAATCCCGCAAGGAGCTCTCATACCGCCGAACGAGCTCGTAGGCATGTGCGCGATTGCCGAGACACTCGTAGTATTCAGGATCAATCTTCAGTGCCTCATTGTAATCGAGAATGGCCTCAGCGGCATGGCCGTGATTAACCCTTGCAACACCTCTGTTGTTGTACGCCAATGCATAATCCGCATCAACCCTGATAGCATTGTCATAGTAGTTGATGGCTTTGTCCCAATCTCCTTCGTCTATGGCCTGGTTGCCGAGAAAGAAAAATCGGTCACGCTGTGTGGTGGCAGACTCCGTGCAGCCAAAGGCAAGAATGATGATCAGTCCGAGTGAAATGTGTCGCATAGAAAAAGGCCTCTACAAAATTATAAAGGCCTTCTCCCATTCTAATGTTCAATTTTAAATTTAGGACTTTCTCACGCGTCCACCGCTGCTTGAGTCGGCATATACCTTAGTGGGATCACCACGGTAGTATACAGATCCAGAGCTACTGGCGTCTGCCTCTAATTTATCTTCCACAAAGACGCGCGCATCGCCAGAGCTACTGGCATTTACCTCTGCGACTTTGCTCCTCAGGTCGTACGCCTCATAGTCTCCTGAACTGCTGACGCGTACATACTGCTCCTCCGCGCTCCCTTCCATCGTCAAGTCGCCAGCACTGCTGACACGCACTTCCAACTCTGCCACCTGCACCATGAGCTTGGCGTCTCCAGCGCTACTCACCTCTACCTCTAGTCGCTCGCTGACGAGCATATTAGTCGTCTCCAGATCTGCTGCCGATGATACATCGATTTCATTGAGTTCTTTATAAGTGACGTACACGTTGACATCAACATTTCTCCAGTTGCCGCGCGCCATCCTGATTCGCAGGCGACCTCCGAATACGTCGGTGATCACATTGGATGCGTCAGTGCCATACACCTCTACACGAGCCTCCTCCTTATTGCCCTTGGTGATTTCGACGTTGATCGCCTCTCCCACAGAAATGGCATCAAACGACCCAAGGCTTCTGGTATCCTTGTCTTGAGCAATTGAACTACATGCGAGTAAGAGGGCTGCGAAAAATGATATATAGATTTTCTGCATCATTTGTATTGGTATTTGCCCTAAAGACCAGCGCACAAAAAAAGGGTTGCAACAACCCTTTAATTTTTTTTCTTGGAAGGACCCTACTGGATAGGACTTTTATAGTTGGCAGCAAATTCCTCCCAACCGGTGTTTTTGTAAGAATTCTCACCAAGGAACTTGAGAATCATATCGAATCTTGGTGCTTTCTGATAACCCGGGATTGCCTGTATCATATTGAGGTTCTCATCAAGGAATGTAGTCGTTGGGTAGCTTGCCCTCTTGTTCATAAGGACGTAAGCCAATTCATGTATTCCCCTTCGTCCACCCTGTGGCGGAGGAACGAAAGAAAAGGTGTTACCATGAAACTCGATATCCTGCTTTACTTTCTCAGCATTGAATTTTACTGCATAATATTTCTCGTTGATATACGAGGAAATTTCTTCTTTGGCGTAGACGTCAGCGTCCATTCGCTTGCACCAACCACACCAGTCGGTGTAGAAATCTACCAATATCTTCCGAGGCTCTTTCTTGCTTCTCTCTACTGCTTCTTCAAATGAGATCCATTCAATGTTGTCAGATGCCGCCTTCTCCTTGCCATCAGTTTTGGGACCTGTGGCAGACATCAAAGGGAGGACTAGAAGGAGCGCCAGCGTGTAAGGAAGTGCTTTCATAACTTTAAAGATACATAATTCTTACATGGTTTGGCTCCGGGAAGTTCCGATGAAAACAGAAAATGACGTGGTCTTTACCTTTAAACGTCTCTCCCGGATTGAAACCCTATTTACCCAATATTCTTTCTACTGCGCCCTCAAATTACTTCAAAATCAAGCACTTAACACTTGTTGGCTCGTCACCATTATGGTCAATTATGACTTCACACCTAAGCACTTGATTTTATCGCACTTTAACGGCTCGTAACGAAACACCATTGACTAAACCGGGTTAAATTGCCTGGTCCTAAATTATGAAATATGCTGGCCATTCAGAAGAAACTTAGCAACTCATTTTATGCCCTGTTGAGTCTACCTGCTACAGGCATGGGTTTCGCCCTCTCAGTGCAAATTTCAGCCCTTAGTTGGATCCTGAGCAACAAATACGGGCTGGACATTCACGACGTGGGACTCGTATGGGCAGCAGGGCCGATCGCTGGTATCATTGGCCAGGTGCTCATCGGCGTCATCAGCGACAACGTATGGTTTTGGAATGGCAGAAGGCGACCTTTCATACTGATAGGTGGCGTATTGGGGGCACTCATGCTGCTGGCGTTGCCCAATATCGATGTCATATCGTCCAGTACGGGCGTCGGGGGTATTTTGGGGGTAGCCATCACAGTGGCCCTGATTCTCGACCTTGCCATCAACGTCTCATTCAACCCCACGAGGTCGATCATCGCAGATGTCACACCTGAGGGCGATGCCCGCACGAAAGGGTACGCCTGGATGCAGAGCGTATCCGGGACACTCAGTGTAGGTGCCTACGCAATTGGCGCCTATTGGGACAACTACGTCCTCATCTACGTGGGAGTGCTTGTAGTATTTCTGACTTCCGTCATTCCTCCTTTCTTCATCACTGAGCCACGAGAGCTCAAAGAGAGTGCAGAGGAACAGCCTACATCCAGCAACACTTCCCTGGCAGGGATATTGATGGCGATCAAACCCCTCTGGGGATTTCTCATTTACGACGTCTACGCAATGACCCTGCGGCTGGCCCACATTGAGGTCGATCACTACTGGGTAGAGTTTGTTTGCCTGGCCATCACCATTGTCCTGGTATTGGAAGCGGTCCTCAAGTCAGAGGCAGACAAACCCAAAGAAGAGGCGAATCAGATTGGCTTCCGCAAAGTGCTTGCAGCCCATTCCTTTTCATGGGTAGGTGTTCATACAATGTTTGTTTATATGCTCTTCTATGTCCAGGACAAGTATGCGCTACTGGACAATGTTGAACAAGGGCGTGTGGTCTCATGGAGCTTCCTCATCCTGAATGGTGTGGCCGCCATTCTCCCAGTCGCCCTGCTCGAGCCACTTTCTAAGACCTGGGGGCGCGTGAAGACCCACTACATCTGTATGGCGACGATGTCGGTAGGTTATGTGGGGCTGGTCTTTTTGGGGCACCTGGGAACCGGCGTTATCTATGGGTTCATGGTAGTCTGCGGTGCCGGCTGGGCGGCAATCATTTCGTTACCCTTTGCCATCATGTCCCAGAAGGTAGAGAAGTCCAAAATGGGTCTTTATATGGGGCTCTTCAATCTATCGGTGGTGTTACCCCAGTTGGTCGCAAGCCTCGGGGTGGGCTATGCTATCAACCAGGTTGAGAATAAGACCTTGATCTTCATCATCTCTGCCGTGTCTTTGGCCATATCCTTCGTCGCCTGGAGCTTTGTCAAAGATGAGCCTGTCACTGACGAAGGCGACATGCCTTCCCCATCGGGACACTAGGTGCCTTAGTTTCCTGCACCAAAGAACAGGTCGGTACTGTTGTAGCTACCTCCAAAGTTGTCAGCAAGAGTGGCGACTTGCCCCATGGCATCCTTGAATTGCTCGACCGTCAACTCGCCCAAGGGATGTGTGAAGACCGACCAAACCACCTCCTGGTAGATGGCGTACTTCGCATCCAGCGCGCGATCAAAATTGGCCTCTAACATGATCTTGTACTGGTCCTTCTTCAATTCGGACTCCTCCACGACGGGAGTCATGATTCGCATGCGATTGGCATTGACATCTGTGAGCACCAGCATCGGACGCTCACCGATAACAAACTGCCAATTGCCCAGTTCTCCCTTTACATCCTGGGTCTCTCGATACAGTATTTTCTGCATCTTCTCATTGGTCATTTTGTCGTAAGTATTCTGCCCACTGACCTGGATAACACCAAGAGCATAGCCTAGCAGTACGAGGAGCAATATTTTTTTCATTCCAATTTTATGCATGAGAGCGTCATGGGCCTTGTCAGCAAGAAGCAGACCAAAGACCACCGATAATTGGATGAATATAAGACCGTGGTTTCAGAAAGGCAATGGGACAGGATCCATTACGAGTCTCTCGAACGTCAATTGGATGAAAGGGCAGCCACTGCGGCAAAAAAAAACCCGATCAAATGACCGGGCATAGCTTTTACCTTATCTGGACTGAAAGTCACAGGCCACCTGCCAACTGCGACGGTCCCTGGAAGATCTTTTCAAATACTTCATCATCCTGGAAGTACTCATCGCCGTTTTCCGTTGATTGCAGGATCCATCCATCAGCTCGCTCGTACGCGGAGAGTTGGATCTCCGCGCGATTGGTGAAGCCGAAGGTCACATTTAGTGTTGGTGTGCCAAGGCCATCTCCCTCGGCAAAGTTTCGGCTGGTGACGAAGCTCAAACCTTGCAGGTAGCTAGCGACACTCGCCGAATCAGCAGCGATAGTACTGGATGTCCAACTATCACCTTCCTTGTACAACGAAAACGCCGAATCGATATAGTTGAAACTCACTTCTACGAGCGAATCCTTCCTCAACCGGAGGATATCGCTATTTCTGAAGTCTTCCGGCGCCTTGGCAATGCTGATACCCATGAAGTTGTCCGCCTGATAGACATCATCGTCCTCCGCCAGCCTCACAAAGGTATGGAACTGCTGCTGGCCCTCTACACCAAATCGGCCAATCACCAGATCCAGGGTCATGTCATTGCCCTCAAACACTTTCACCCGCGTCCCGGTGGAATCTACCGCGTAGTCCTTCCAGCGGTCCTGAGATCGTGATACGAGGCGCGATGGCACCGCACCCTCTATTGTGGTGAGCAAGTTCTTCACCGCCGAGGTCCTGGCAGGCTTCGTTCCATCTTCCACTCCCACTTCCCAGGTGTCTGTCCCCTTTTTGGTTACCACCGTCTCGCTCCCGGCATTCACCACCTCTATCCTCGTAACCTGGGCTGTATCGATCTCTACCAGCACAGAGCGAAACGACTTGCTGCGATCATCTCCCTTCGTTAGGGTCATGACCAGATAGACGACCACCAGAATGCCGAGAGCAGCAAGCAACTTGATTGTTGTATTTCCTTTCATATCGATCGTATGGTTTATGCGTAGTTACCCTGAGCCCACTTCTGACGCTGACGGTTCTTCGCCTGTCTCCTTATGAAAGCGTAAACCAGTATCAGCAATATGGGTGCAAAGACATTGCCGTATTTCAGCAGGTTTCGCGTGGAATCTTCGATAGTATCCAGAGGCCTTGTGGTGACCGCTTTGGTCCGAAGATCTATCAAGCCCGTGTCATCAGACATGAAGTCAATCGCATTACTCGCAAAATTGACATTGTCGGGGCTGAGCTGCTGCGCCTGCTGCCCTTCGCCATTGACGATGAATAGTTCATTACCGATGACCGTCAGCTTTCCACCGCCAAGCCCTATGTCCTCGATGGTGGCGGCAAGAATTTGCTGCTCCATAGGGAAGTCGGCCTCCCGCCACTCTTTCTGTATATCTACGTAGGACGGAGGACGCACGACACCAGATATCTCTGATGTGAATAGCAAAGGCGTAATGGTCGTGGTCGTATCGATGCTATTGGGCACAAAGGCATTGACAAAAGGCAGAATGATGCCTTCCAAACCACCGGTCACGGGATGGTCTGCGAAATTGCCCACGATAGGAAAATAGGGGAATTGTATCTGCCTGTTGATCGTCATAAAACCACGACGCTCCTGCGCTGTGATAGATGCACACGCGGGGTCGATCACAAACTCACCGCCAAAAGACAGTCCCTTGTTCATCACCCAGTTGCGTACCCCAATGTCTGGTGCGACACCTAGTTGTTGGGACTGCTGTAGATTTCCAGCCACGCTCGAGTGTGCTAGAAAGATTGAACCGCCCTGGTCGAGGTACCTATCCAATTTGGCGAACTCAAACGCAGGTATGGTATCCTTAGGCCCGACCCAGATCAGACTTCGGTAGGACACGGGGACTGCAGAAGTATCCCTGATATTGAAGGGTTCGATATCATAAAGGACAGATAGCTGTTGCGCCAACTGAATCATCGAATTCAGCGAGGCTTCGCCATACCCGCTGATTACGCCTACCCTCGGCTTGTCAACAATGGCGATTTTCTTGATCGCAGTCGTCAAATCATATTCCATTGCACCTTCAGGCTGCACAACGGGGATCACTTCCCTGCGATCACCACTCTTCATCACTATCCCCAGAAATGCCTGTATCTGTTGGCGCTGATCATTCTCGACCACATTTATGGACAGAGGTGCCACGCCACTCTGCATCGCTTCTTGCTTCAATTCATCGCTTTCATTGGGGTTGATGAATTCAAATACAAGATTGCCGCCGGCGAGGTTTTCATATTCCAGGAGCATGTCTCGTAGATCATTGCGAACGTACGCCAGCTGTGCGGGCAGTTCCTCCGTGAAGTAGGCCTGGACGGTAATCACATCATTGAGATCGGCAAGGACATCTTTCGTGGCTTTGCTCAATGTGTACCGTTGGTCCTCGGTGAAGTCAATTCTGAAATACAATCCCCGCGATATGAGGTTGGCCACCACCACGATGGCTATCACGATCAACAATTGTGTCAATATGGTAGTCTGCTTCATCGTCGTTGCTGTTTATGATTGCCAGTTTCTTTTGGAAAGCATGGTTTGTGCAAACACAAGCCCAAGGCCTATGATCGACAGAAAGTAGATGATATCACGACTGTCGATGACACCCCGACTCAGTGAATCAAAGTGCGTGCGAATACTGAGATAGTTGAACAGCTCTCCGAAAAACCCCGTGAGCGTACCTCCGATTGCATCGAAAAGGAAATGGAAGAAAACTGAGATCAACAGTGCCAGCAAAATCGCCACAATCTGGTTTTGCGTCATGCTGCTGGCGAATAGCCCAATGCTGATGTAGGCGGCAGAGAGCATAGTCAATCCCAAATAGCCGCCAATGACGGCACCATCATCCACGTTGCCAAGCTGTGAGATCGTCACATAATAAGGAAGGGTACACACCAAAGCGATCAGCACAAGAATCAGGCAGGCCAAAAACTTGCCAATCACGATTTGCCAATCCGTTACAGCCTTGGTAATGAGCAACTCAATCGTACCAGCCCTGTTCTCCTCGGCAATCATCCGCATGGTGATGGCTGGAATAAAAAAGAACAGTGACCAGAAAGCCACACCGAAAAACGTTCCCATACTCGCCTGCTGGCTCACGAAGATATTGCTACTCACGAGCCATGTGAAGATGCCACTGAGCCCCAGGAACAGGATGATCATGACGTAAGCAATCAGGGAATCAAAGAATGAGGCCAGTTCCCGTTTAGTAATTATCCAGGTCTTATTCATCTCTCAATTCTTTTTAGTTGGTCAAGTCTCTAAATACATCTTCCAGACGGGTCTCGATGCCCGTCATCTCCATCAGGTACCATTTCTTCTCCACGCAAAGGTCAAACACTGCCTTACGTGAACTGGAATCCGGTTTGCTCTGGATCCTGAAGAACCCATCCTTGTCCTCAAGGGGACTGACAGTCTCCACCGTGGCAAGTCCCAGTAGCGCCTTCTGCACTTCCTCATTCGGTGCCTCCAGACTGACAGTCAGCAACTCCTGCCCCTGTGCCTGCTGTCGCAGTGTATCAGACGAACCGTCCGCGACGATACGTCCCCTATTAATAATAAGGATCCGATCACAAGTGGCCTCTACCTCCGAGAGAATGTGCGAACTGAGGATCACCGTCTTCTGCTTGCCTAGTTCCTTGATGAGCTTTCTGATCTCGACGATCTGGTTGGGATCAAGTCCCGTGGTCGGCTCGTCGAGGATCAACACCTCAGGATCGTGGATCATCGCCTGGGCAAGTCCTACGCGCTGCCGGTATCCCTTAGAGAGTTCATTGATATTCTTGTGTTTCTCACGATCCAGGCCGCACTTTTCGATCATCTCGCCGATGCGCGCGGGTATCAGCGATTTCTCGACACCCTGGATTTCCGCGGTGAAGCGCAAATAGTCAATGATCGGCATATCTGTGTAGAGCGGGTTGTTCTCTGGCAGATAGCCAATCTTCTTCTTGATGGATTCCTGATCGTTGTGAATGGACAAGTCATCGAGACGGATATCCCCAGTCGAGGGAGCCATGAAGCACGTGATCATCTTCATCGTCGTACTCTTTCCCGCGCCATTCGGCCCAAGAAATCCCACGACCTCCCCGGTCTTCACCTCAAATGATATGTCATTTACTGCTTTCTGCTCACCGTATTTCTTGGTGAGGTTTTCTACAATGATTGACATGATTCAATTCCGGATTATGTTGCAAAACGATTGATTAATAGACATTTGCAAATCGATCGCAATATTAGGCGGGGCGGCAAAGAATTTCAAGTGTGCTCTGATGTTAAAATCTGTTAACACCTGATGACCACCTCTGATCGACGATGGCGAAGATCTTTCTTCTTATTCCGGCTCATTCTCCCCACTGCTAGTTGAACCGGGTAGTTCACCTATTTTGTCGTTCTTTCTGTAAATCTGAGAACCAGCGCTGGTATTTGGTCGTTGTTTCACTGTATTTCTCTACAACCATGACGCCACAATTCTTCAGGAAGATCTCCGAAGCACATAGTCAGCCCAAAGCCCTGCCTGGCGAAGAAGAAATCGACGACTTCATCATGAAGTTGCTCCAGTTTCTATTTCCAGAGCTCAACCGGCTGCGCTACACTGACGAGGAAAACATCAGAGATCAATACCGACATATCCAGTTTGACTTCGAGCAGCTGCTAAGCAAGACCAAAGCGTGTCGGCAGGAAGGAGTACAGTCCATTTGCAAGTCCTTCTTTCAGCAACTGGAGCAAGTCTATGACGAGTGCATGGAAGATGCCGAGGCCATCTTGCAGGGAGATCCCGCTGCCAATGACCTGAAGGAAGTTATCCGCAGCTATCCAGGCTTCTTTGCCATCGCGGTCTATCGCATTGCTCACGTAATGATCAAACTGGAGATCCCCTACTTGCCACGGATCTTTACCGAATATGCCCATGCACGTACAGGCATTGACATACATCCCGGTGCGATCATTGGGCGTAGGTTTTGTATCGACCATGGCACAGGAGTAGTCATCGGGGAAACTACCATCATTGGGAATGATGTGAAAGTTTACCAGGGTGTGACCCTCGGGGCCCTCAGCGTCGCAAAGGAACTGGCGAAGGTGAAGCGTCATCCGACCATCGAAGACAATGTCGTCATCTACGCTGGTGCTACCATCTTGGGCGGCGAGACCCTCATCGGAAAGAATAGTATGATAGGTGGCAGCGTCTGGCTGACAAGTAGTGTCGCCCCCAACTCCAGGGTATATTACCAATCACAGGATCAGCAAACCATCAAAGCACTCTAAATCATGAAGGAACTGGCCCAAAACATTGGTGAATTGATTGGCAATACGCCGCTGGTGCGGATACAGCTGCCTGAGATCCCTGACCATGTCATGGTGTACGGTAAGCTGGAAGGCAATAATCCTGGTGGCAGCGTAAAGGACCGACCGGCGTACAATATGATCCAGCAGGCGCTCGAGCGGGGAGATATTGATAGTCACAGTAAGCTCGTCGAAGCTACCAGTGGCAATACCGGTATCGCACTGGCCATGGTTGCGGCTTCTTTCAAGCTGGATATCACGCTCATCATGCCCGAAAACTCTACGCAAGAGCGTATCGATACCATGCGTGCTTACGGGGCCAGGGTGATTCTCACCCCTTCCGAAGGGACCATCGAGTATTCTCGGACGGTGGCTGAAGAAATGGTGGAGAAGGAGGGCTATTATATGCTGGACCAGTTTGGCAATCCCGACAACTACCTCGCTCACTACAAGACTACCTCACCAGAGATCTGGCGAGATACGGAAGGTAAGATCACGCATTTCGTAGCGAGCATGGGCACTACGGGCACCATCATGGGCAACTCGCGATTCCTTAAGGAGCAAAACCCCAATATCCGCATCGTCGGCGTTCAGCCTGAAGAAGGCTCACAGATCCCGGGTATTCGGAAGTGGTCGCCAGAGTTCCTTCCAAAAATATTTGAAGCGGATCGGGTGGACGAGATATTGTATGTCAATCGCGACCAGGCCATGGAAATGACCCGTCGAATGGCCAAAGAAGCCGGTGTGTTCGCCGGTATGAGTAGCGGTGGAGTGCAGCACGCTGTAGTGCAACTGGCCCAGACATTGACAAAACCCTCCATAGTTGTATCCATTGTATGCGACAGAGGGGATCGGTATTTGAGCTCGGATCTCTTCAGCAGCGAAAGCTGAATCACATTCTCTCCCGGGTAAAAAGAGATATTTCGATTTTTTGCCTCGTATTTTTACGCCGGCATGGAAAAGACCGAGCAGAAAATTGAAAACATTGAGCTCCAGTTCCTCCAACTCGAGGACTACGAGGAACTGAAGCAGGCGATGATCACCAGCTATCCCACGATCGTTGACAACTACTGGGAGAAAAAGCATATTCGAAAACTTCTCAAGATCTTTCCTGATGGCCAGGTCGTCATCAAGGTCAACGGAGAGATAGCCGGCGGTGCCTTATCTATGATCACCTACGAGGAGCGCCTCTATAAGCGTGGCCACACCTATCAGAAGATCACAGATGACTTTACCTTCAACTCCCACGACGAGGAGGGTGATATCCTGTATGGAATAGATATTTTTATCAAACCCGAGTTCCGTGGGTTGCGGTTGGGTAGGCGCCTTTATGATTACCGCAAGGACCTATGTGAGAAGCTCAACCTGAAGGCTATCATGTTTGGAGGTCGGATCCCCAACTATCACAAGTACGCGCATGACATGACCCCGAAGGAATACATAGAAAATGTACGCCTGAAGGAGATCCACGATCCAGTACTTGACTTTCAGCTCTCCAACGACTTCCATATCGCCAAGATCCTGAGGAACTACCTGCCCGACGATGAGGACTCTGGCAACTACGCGGTACTCCTCGAGTGGCGCAACATCTACTACGAGGAACCCGAAGAAGAATCAGAGACCGCCGTCGACACCTCCAAATCGGTGGTGAGGCTCGGTTTGGTCCAGTGGCAAATGCGCCTCTACAAAGACATGGATGGCCTCATGGATCAGGTGACATATTTCCTCAATACAGTCTCCGGTTATCGATGTGACTTCTGCGTTTTCCCAGAGTTCTTCAATGCACCACTCATGGCAGACTACAACGAACTGGATGAGCCAGATGCGATCAGGAAGCTGGCGGAATACACCGAAGCCGTGAAGACGAGGCTCAGCGAGCTGTCGATTTCTTACAATATCAATATCATCACGGGTAGTATGCCGGAGGTGGTCGACGGTAAGCTCTACAATGTAGGCTTTCTATGCCACCGGGAAGGTGGTGTCGACAAGTATGTGAAGATCCATCCCACACCCGATGAGGTGAAAGTGTGGGGTATGCAGGGCGGCGATGAAATTCGCACCTTCGACACCGACTGTGGCAAGATCGGCATCCTGATTTGCTATGACGTCGAGTTCCCCGAGCTAAGCAGGTTGCTCGCAGAAGATGGCATGGACATCTTGTTTGTACCATTTCTCACTGACACCCAAAATGGATATGAGCGAGTGCGCAATTGTGCCCGGGCGCGAGCCATCGAGAATGAGTGCTATGTGGCCATCGCTGGCAGCGTTGGAAACATCCCCAAGGTGCACAACATGGATATCCAATTTGCACAGTCTACCGTGTTCACACCCTGCGACTTTTCCTTCCCTACCAATGGCATCAAGGCCGAAGCGACGCCAAACACTGAAATGATCCTGGTGGCTGATGTGGATATCAACCTCCTCAGAGAGCTCAATACCTATGGCAGCGTCCGAAACCTAAACGACCGCCGCAAGGATCTTTACAAGGTGGAGCTGATCAAGCACTGATCGCATCCCAGATCTGCTGCCACTCGTCGTCGAGGCTGCCCTGAAAGGAGGGTTTGCCTGCACGTCGGTACCAATAGTCTGCATTCCATTGATCGCCTTCCTTTCTATGCAAATAGGCGTGGATCCAGGCGGCCTTCTGATCGGGCAGGTCCTGGATAAGCGTGTGGGCTCCCTCCCAATCACCCTCCTGATCCGCCTTGAGGGCTTTCTGATAAGTATCTAATTGTGTATGCGCCATACTGCAATTTTGTTGAAAAACAAAAATAATTTAAGTGTGCAGGGCGTATAGATTTCCAGGCCTCGAAAATCCTAAGGTCATTCGTCGATGCCAATAACCAAAAATCGACAAATCAGTCCCACTCATCTATTTCCAAGGTCGCACTCGATTCTATCAATATACCTTCGAATTATACCAGCAGAGACGAATAAACGACTAACAGAAGTGAAGAACATGACAACCTTTAAGACAGAAATAGCGACCATAGGATTTTCACCTTTCAATAAGGCACTGGAAGCTCTGGACATACATGTGACTCAGTATGAAAACCAGGAAGAAGCCATCGCAGGTCTTCAGTACCGAATGCAGCATGGCCACCGACTTCCCACTTTGTTCATCACTTGCGCCGGACTGATGGTTCCCATCTACGATGAGTTGGTCAAGTTTTGCAAGGACATCCCCGAGCAGGTTCCCGTTCTTGTCTATGATCAGGGATACAGCGCCCTGCGCAGAAGAGACGCCAAGATCCTGGGTGCTTACGACTACGTCGCCGAGCCCATTGACGATGAAGGCCTCGAAAAGAGAATTTTGGCAGCTGTGATGGCACAGCTCGAGCGAATGAATATGACATCAGTCGCTGACGTCTCCAAGACTATAAAGTTCTAAAGATCCACCAGTATAGATTTACACCGCCAGGAAAAGGGCTACCAAATGGTAGTCCTTTTTTTATGTCCTCTAAGGAAGAACTCCTCTCTGAGGTGTCCAGGACGTATCCCACTACCAGCCCGCAAGCCCTCCTCACTTCCCGTGAAGCGAGAGAGCGCAACCACTGCTGATCTTAGCACTTCGGACTCTCTCCTTCACGGTACCTCCCTCGCGGCTGTCGGCACCCTTCGCCCCGCAAGCATCCGCACAGTCTTGCTTGGTTACCGACCTAGCCTTCCGGCCATTTAGGGACCAGTCAAATAGCAATTAGTCATGGGTGGCGAACAGCTCTCGTTCATGGATCACTCGGACACTAGTCACCAATTCACTGATCACTTACTCGCGAGTCACTAAATTCGCCCCTATGCAAATCTCAAACCTGCAGGGAACCGTCTCACTGAACAACGGCGTCGAAATGCCCTATTTCGGTCTCGGTGTCTTCCAGTCCAAGGAAGGAGCCGAAGTCATCAATGCTATCAGATACGCCCTGGAGTATGGGTATCGACACATAGACACAGCAGCGTTTTACAAAAATGAAGAAGGCGTCGGGCAGGCCATCCGCCAAAGTAGCCTATCTCGGGACGACGTCTTTGTGACGTCCAAATGTTGGAACAGCGATCAGGGATACGAAAAGGCCATTCGGGCCTGCGAGGATAGTCTGCGAAAACTGAAGATGGACTACCTCGACCTCTACCTCGTTCACTGGCCGGTGGTAGGCAAATACCAAGACACATGGCGTGCTTTCGAGCAACTTTGTCGGGAGGGCAAAGTGAGGGCCATCGGCGTCAGCAACTTCCTCCAGCACCACCTTGAAGACCTGTTGCCGATTGCCGAAGTTGTTCCTACTGTCAACCAAATGGAGTTTCATCCACACCTGCTGCAGCAGGACCTGGTGGACTTTTGCGTCGACAAGGGCATCCAGTATGAAGCATGGGCTCCCTTGATGCGTGGAGAAATCTTCCAAATAGAGACGCTCAACGAGCTGGCCTCAAAATACAGTAAGAGCGAAGCGCAGATTGTGCTGCGATGGAACCTGCAAAAAGGCGTGGTCACGATCCCCAAGAGCACGAAAAAGGAACGCATCGAAGGCAACGCCGATATCTTCGACTTCGAGCTTTCTGGTGAAGACATGGCCCAGATCGACGGACTGGACCAGGGTAGACGAATTGGGCCAGATCCTGACAACTTCAACTTTTGAGATCCTTGAAGCCCAGCGCCTGGTTAATGGTCGCCACTCTTGGAGTACTGGGATGCTCTTCGTCATTACATGAGAAGAGCCTGACCATTGCTTGCGCTGCCAGCGTCCAGTACGCCATGGCGGAGTTGGTAGAGCAATTTGAAAAGGAAAGCAATATTCCCTGTCAAATCATCGTCGGCTCGTCTGGTAAACTCAGCGCACAAATCATGAATGGGGCTCCCTTCGATGTATTTGTCTCTGCTGACACCGACTACCCCAATAGGCTATACGAACAGGATCTTTGTGTAGCTCCTCCACAAGTTTATGGAGGTGGGCAGGTGGTACTTTGGACCATGGCCATCAATGGCACCCCTTCATTGGATGACCTGACTGATCGGGACATCCAGAAAATCGCGATCGCCAACCCCAAATTGGCCCCCTACGGCAGAGCAGCAGAGGTGATTTTGCAGCAGCATGACCTTTTGGAGCAGGTGCAGAGCAAACTTGTATTCGGTGAGAGCATCGCGCAGGTCAATCAATTCGTGACCACTGGGGTGGCGGATGTTGGGTTTACTTCGCTATCTACAGTCCGTTCCCCCGAGCTGAGAAACAAGGGGTCGTGGTCCAGCCCTCCCGGCGCACACCGACTTTCCCTTCCGCAAGCAATGGTGATACTCAAAAGCAGCAAAGTCCCCGACAAGGCGGAGAAGTTCCGGCAGTTCATGGTATCGCACAGAGCCCGTGAAATATTAAAACAACATGGCTATTTGCTGGACAACGACCTGCCTGCCGACAAAGGCAGGGTACCTCTTACGAATTAAATTGTCTCTGCACCACTAGGTGTTTCCGCCTTGTCAGGTGTGTTTGCAAGTACATAACCCAACCAAAAATCCCATGAAGTCAAAACTGATCTTTTCCCTATTGGCCATCATTTTCATCACTTTTGCCGGCACCGCTCAAGATGAGGCAGACCCTGCCTTTGCCTCTTTCCAACTCACGGACCTGCAGGCAACAATGCAAGAAAGCGGCCGGCCGTGGCTACCGTTCTTCCAGGGCGAAAACGTACTCGCCGGCATCTACAGCCTCAAGGCTGGCTCCGAAGACGGCCAACCCGCGCACGACACGGATGAAGTGTACTATGTAGTCTCAGGAAAAGCCAAGTTCACCGCCGATGGTCAAACTGAAGAGGTGACCGCGGGGAGTATCCTATTTGTCAAGGCCGAAGTAGATCATCGGTTCGTGGACATTGAGGAGGATATCACACTCGTGGTTTTCTTTGATAAGTGACTTCAATTACAACAGACTTCCGAAGTTTCAAAAACTTAGGAAGTCTCATAGTTCATCAATCTACTGCCCTAGGTCTGTGGCTCACAGACCGAATCCTGTAGCTCACCATTTGGTTTGCGTGCCACAAACCAAGGATAGAGCGCCCAACCTATGAAGGGACCGTGCATCCATTCATCGCTGAAATGAGCGGGAGCGTTACCGGAATCGTTATTATCCGCAGAGCATTTCGAACGCTCGCCGCAAAGCCTCAATTATTGAGTTGATTTATGTAGATTGTACAAGCTGGAAAGCCGTATTTTTTTACTAACCCAAAGACTACTTACTGCATACCCATGCACATTGACAAGACACTCGAGGTCTCCTCTCTCGCTGGCAAACTCGACAAATTTTGGCAACTCTCCGGGGAGAAAATCCACCTGATCGAAAAGCAGTTTGACAAGGCGCTCGGCGCTCCGGTCTTTACTGTCAATGGCCAGTATTCCACGCGTGGGTGGACCGAGTGGACTCAGGGATTCCAGTATGGCTCAGCGGTCCTACAGTACGATGCGACGGGAGACGAGCAATTCCTAACCATCGGCCGAGACAACACCGTGGGAGCAATGGCGCCTCACGTTAGCCACATTGGTGTACACGATCATGGCTTCAATAACCTCAGTACCTACGGCAACTTGCTGCGCCTACTGCGCGAGGGGAAAATAGAGAGAAACGAATGGGAGGCCCATTTTTACGAACTGGCGATCAAGATCTCTGGGGCGGTGCAGGCCAGCCGGTGGACACCGATTCAAGGCGGAGGCTATATCCATTCTTTCAATGGGCCGCACTCACTTTTCGTGGATACGATCCGCTCATGCCGGATTTTGATGGTTGCTCATGGACTGGGGCATGCGCTCCATGCGGAGAATGACGTGAAACACAGCCTACTGGAGCGGGCACTCACCCACATCAAGGCGACGGCAGACTACTCCGTTTATTACGGCGAGGGCCGTGACCAATACGACGTATGGGGGCGAACCGCTCACGAAAGCATTTTCAATACGACTGATGGCAACTTCCGTTGCCCCAACGCCCAGCAGGGCTTTAGTGGCTTCACAACATGGACCCGAGGGCTGGCTTGGGCAATGGTCGGCTTTGCAGAGGAATTGGAGTTTCTCGCGACGGTGGCAGATGACGAACTGCCGGCAGAGCTAGGCAGCAGACAAGCTATCGAAGGCTGGATGCTCAAGGCCGCGAAAGCTACTTGCGACTTCTTTATTGACAATACGCCATTGGATGGCATCCCCTATTGGGACACTGGCGCACCTCAGTTGCACAAGCTAGGTGACTATCAGTCGAAAACTTCCGACCCGTACAATCCCTACGAACCCATCGATAGTTCTGCGGCGGCGATTGGTGCACAAGGACTCTTGCGTCTGGGCAAGTACCTGCAGGAGAAACAGGATGAATCGGCAGAAAAATATTGGGCAGCTGGACTCACAGTCACTAGCTCACTGCTCCAGGAACCCTATCTCAGTACGGACCCACAGCATCAGGGCATGATCTTGCACTCGATCTATCACGAACCCAATGGGTGGGACCATCGACCCAACCCGAATCAGGCGGCCAATGGTGAGTCGAGTATGTGGGGAGATTATCATGTCAGGGAGCTGGCAATCTTCCTACAAAAAATCCGTGTGAATGAGCCTTACTACACCTTCTTCGGGTGCCTAAAACAATAGCAATGGCTGGCGATCTCGACAAGCTGTGTATCCACACGATTACCACCAAACCCTGGTCTATTCAGGAAGCGGCCGCCAAGTTCTCAGCTGCAGGTGTCAAAGGCATATCTATCTGGCGCAATGTCTTTGAGGAAAACAAGCCATCGGAAGTTCGACAGATCGTGGAAGATCATGGGCTCGAAGTGGTCTCCCTCGTCCGCGGAGGCTTCTTTCCCCACCCCTCAGCCACACAACGCATGGCAGCGATTGATGATAACAAACTGGCAATGGAACAAGCGGCAGAAGTAGGCGCTCCTCACGTCGTACTCGTTTGCGGATCGTCCACCGAGCAGTCACTGGGCACTTCCCGATCGCAGATAGAACAAGGGATCGTATCCTTGTTGCCCCTCGCGGAGCAATTGGGTGTGAAGTTGGCGATCGAACCCCTGCATCCAATGTACGCCGATATCCGCTCGGCCATCAGTACGCTTGGTCAGGCCAACGTCATCGCGGAATCGATCGACTCACCCTATGTGGGTATTGCCGTGGATGTGTATCACCTCTGGTGGGACCCCGACCTTCAAAAAGAAATCAAGCGGTGTGGTGCCAATGACAATTTGATGGCCTATCACATTTGTGACTGGAAGACTCCCACTGTAGACCTTCTCAATGATCGGGGCCTGATGGGAGAAGGATGTATCAATCTGGATGAAATCGGTGGCTGGGTCGCAGACACGGGATTCTCCGGTTATGAGGAAGTGGAGATATTCTCCAATATTTACTGGGAGATGGACCAGGACCAGTTCCTGGAGATGATCATCTCCGCATACAAAGCCATGAAAACTACGGAATGACCATGTCAAAAGAAAAAGTACATCGGGTAGGTATCATTATGAATGGGGTTACTGGCCGCATGGGTACCAATCAACACTTGATTCGATCGATCCAGGCCATCAGAGACCAGGGAGGTGTGAGAATTAGCCCGACCGAAACCATCATGCCTGATCCCCTTCTTGTAGGGCGCAACGAGGTCAAGATCCAGCACCTATGTGACATCACCGGCTTCGCCAACTATACTTTGAGCCTTGAGGAAGCCCTGTCCAACGAGGGCTACCCTGTTTACTTCGATGCGCAAACAACCGGCCGCCGGGTGGAGGCCGTCCGTCAGGCCATCGAGGCAGGCAAGCATATCTACTGTGAGAAACCGGTCGCCGCTGATGCACAAGAGGCCTTTGATCTGGCAAAACTCGCCACGGAGAAAGGTGTGAAAAACGGAGTGGTACAAGACAAGCTCTGGCTGCCAGGAATGATCAAGCTGAGAAGGATCATTGAGAGCGGCCTCCTCGGAGATATCCTATCTGTTCGTGGAGAGTTCGGTTACTGGGTTTTTGAGGGGCACAGCATTCCGGCACAGCGACCATCGTGGAACTACAAAGTAGAAGAAGGTGGTGGTATCATCATGGACATGGTCAGTCACTGGCACTACCTCATCACGAATCTTTTCGGATCGATCAAAGCGATTTCATGCCTGGGAGCCATTCATATTCCAGAGCGGATTGATGAGCAAGGCAACCCCTACAAGTGCACAGCAGAAGACGCGGCCTATGCGACTTTTGAATTGGACAATGGTGTGATCGCCCACTTCAACTCGTCATGGACCGTGCGGGTACGTCGCGACGATCTGCTGACGGTACAAGTAGATGGCACCAAGGGATCTGCGGTGGCCGGTCTCCGAGATTGCCGGACGCAGCACTACTCCTCGACACCCAAACCAGTGTGGAATCCCGACATCCCTCAACCAATCAATTTTTATGATGACTGGGCCAAGGTGCCGGAGCAGGAGGTATTCGACAACGCCTTCAAAATACAATGGGAGCTTTTCCTAAGGCACCTGGTGCTGGACGAGCCATTTAGGTATTCACTGGAAGAGGGTGCCAAAGGCGTGCAGCTCGCGGAAAAAGGTATTGAGAGCTGGAAAAAAAGGACCTGGATTAACCTTTAGTTTCTTATGGCAAAAGTGGCATTGGTTACCGGCGGCTCAAGAGGAATAGGTCTCGGAATAGCGAAACAACTGGCCGAAAATGGCTTTGATCTCGCCATCAATGGGATGCGGGACGAAGCTGATGTAGATGACGTGTTGGAAGGCTTGAGCAATGTGGGCGTCCGTGTGATCTACTGTCAGGGCAATATCGGGGATGATGACGATCGCCAGTCGATCTTGACGAATGTTCGGGAGAAGCTAGGCAGCCTGAATGTACTTGTCAATAATGCGGGAGTCGCGCCGAAGGAGCGTCTTGACTTGCTGGAGACGACAACGGAGAGCTACGACCGGGTCATGGACATCAACCTGAAGGGTGTGTTCTTCCTGACGCAGGCCGCCGCCAACTGGATGCTCGAGCAAAAGGCTGCCGACAAGGAATTCGAAGGGTGCATCATCAATGTCTCTTCCATCTCCGCTGCGATTGCTTCCATCAATCGAGGAGAGTATTGCATCAGCAAAGCGGGAATAGGTATGGTCACTCAACTGTTCGCCGTGCGCCTGGGTGCTGATGGCATCCCGGTATACGAGGTGCGGCCTGGCATCATTCGTACCGACATGACATCCGGCGTGCAGGAAAAATATGATAAGCTAATTGCCGATGGCCTGTGCCTCCAGCCCCGGTGGGGATTGCCAAAGGATGTGGGCCTCGCAGTTGCTTCACTGGCCAAGGGTGACTTCCCCTACTCGACCGGGCAGGTGATCATGGTCGACGGCGGATTGGCAGTCAATAGATTATAAAATATGGATAAGAACAAACAACGATGGTATCTCTGCATTGCGCTTGCGCTACTATTGACAGTGGCTACCCTCTCACCCGCCATCCTGACCATTGGGAAATATAAACCAATGCTGATGGGTATGCCCTATACCCTTTGGATCAGCATATTGACAACTGCTGGACTCGTGGCACTAGCAGCCATCGGCTCAAAATACTTGTTGAATAGCGAAAACACCGAGGACCTATGACTACCTGGATGGCCATCCTGGGGATTGCCTACGTAGGCCTCCTCGTCACCCTTTCGCTCAATTCACGAAAGCAAAATAAAAGCACCGAGGACTACATGATGGGCGGCGGCAAGATCGGCCTCTTCATCGGGTTCATGTCGTTCTCAGCCACGTTGTTCAGCACATTCACGATCATGGGAATGCCGGACTTCTTCCGCAATCACGGCATTGGTGCGTGGATCTTCCTGGCGTTCTCCGATGCGGTAATGGTGTTTTTCCTGATCTTCTTCAGTCTCCACCTACGACGGAAAGTGCACAAAGAAGGATTTACTGGAGTGGCGGGGCTCATGCGCAACAGCTACGGCACCTCTCTGGCCGCATACATCTACTTTGCCGGGATCTTCCTCTTCCTGATTCCATATGTATCCATCCAGATCCGGGGGATTGCCATATTCCTCAATGCCGCTTTTCCCACATTTCTGCCTTACTGGGGATGGGCCATTGGTATCGTGGTCTTGATGTTGTTCTATAGCGCCACCGGAGGTTTGCGCGCCATATTGTACGCGGATGTAGTGCAGGGCACCATTCTTCTTGTCATAGTGTGGGTGGTCGCGTGGGGATGTGTGCAATACTTTGGTGGCGTGCAGGAAATGTTCAGCACCATCGGTGAAACGAACCCACAATTGCTTTCTGTCCCAGGACCAAAGGGCCTGTTCTCCATTCAGTTTCTTGTATCCTCCGCGCTGGTGATCACGATGTTACCTGTAACACAGCCTCAGCTTACTACGAGGATTGTGATCATGAAAAACATCAAATCAACGCACACGATGGCCTTTTCGGTCGGTGTGTTTGCTATGCTTGTCATTCTTCCCACCATGGCTTTGGGATTTTACGGCGCCGCTAAATACGGTGATCTCGCTACGGCGGACTTCTTGTCCAATGTGCTGCTCAATGACCAAACCGCCTTTCTGGCGGCAGCAACGATTATCGGACTTGTTGCCGCGGCACTATCAACGAGTGACTCCCAGATCTTCGCCATGGGCAATGAGTTCCGATCATTGGCAGGAAAGAATGTCTCCTTCTGGAAAGTGAAAGCCTCCATCTACTTCTTTGCGGCTGCAGCCCTGATTTTCTCCATCTTCAGTGGTGATCAGTTGGTGCTCCTGGGGAGGCTGAGTTTCGCGGGTACATCACTGCTAGGTCCCATGATCATGACGGCCATCTTCTCCAAGCAAAAACCACACATCATCAATGTCTACCTCGCGCTCGTTGCCTTGGTGATCTTCCTCGTTGCCCAGGCCGGATTCATTCCCAATAAGTGGTTGGGCTTGCAGGTGGAGATGGTGTTGCTGGTGTTTCTGGCGGTAGTAGCTTGGGTATCGGTTCGACTCCGTCGTGTTAGCCCAGGCGATTGAACGACACATGCTGAGGCTGACCCAGCCCCTCAAGCAGGAGACAAGGCCATCGAATATCGGATTTCGAACTAACTTCGATCCGACCAATGAATACCCTCAAAGGCCATATAACTGACCTGACGGTCGATGGAACGCTCACTTTGGTGGATGCTGCAGTTGGAGACGTGCACTTCTCGGCGATCGTCATTGATACGCCGGACACCGCGGCCTATCTGAAAGTTGGGAATGGCGTGGAAGTTGTCTTCAAGGAAACCGAGGTCATCATTGGGTTGCCAAATGTCGAAGGGATCAGCCTACGCAATCGAGTCCCAGGTACGATCCAAAAACTACAAAAAGGGGACTTACTCAGTCGCCTGGAGCTACAGACGGACATAGGAACGGTTTCGTCCATCATCACGACAAACGCCGTGCGAGCACTGGAGCTGGAAGTAGGGTCCGAAGTTGTCGCAATGGTCAAAACCAATGAGGTAATGCTATCAGCCAGATGAGTTGGGAGCCTTTCATATTGACATTTCAGCTGGCCCTGACGGCGACGATCCTACTACTCGTTTTGTCATTACCCCTCGCCTATTGGCTGGCGCATTCCAAATCACGGCTAAGGCCCTTGGTCGAATCCGTTGTGAGTCTGCCGCTGGTGCTACCCCCTACAGTAATTGGTTTCTATTTGCTGGTCGCATTCAGCCCGAGCAATGCGTTTGGTTCCTGGCTCGACGAGTCTCTGGGTCTTCGGCTGGTCTTCTCTTTTGAAGGATTGGTGGTAGCGTCGCTCATTTACAGCTTACCCTTCATGGTGCATCCGATCCAGTCGGGTTTTGCACAACTCTCTCCCGACCTCAGGGACGCGTCGTACGTGTTGGGAAAGTCAAAACTTGAAACACTTTTTCGGGTATTACTGCCCAACATTCGGCGGTCCATTGTAACAGGCGTGGTACTTGCCTTCACACATACAGTAGGTGAATTCGGCGTAGTGCTGATGATTGGCGGCAATATTCCCGGAGAAACACGCGTGGCTTCCATTGCCATTTTTGACGAGGTCGAAGCCTTGAATTACGAAGTGGCCAACAGCTACTCACTGGTCATGGTAGGGCTCAGTTTTGTCATCTTGCTGATCGTGTACTCTCTCAACGGGCAGCGCGCAAGGGAGGTGCTGAGATGATTGAGATCGACATCCACAAAACACTCCATTCGGGCAGCGGCCCCATGAAGATGGACCTCAAGATCGAGTTGCCACGAGGCTGCTTTGCTACACTTTTCGGAAAATCGGGCGTCGGCAAGACCTCTGTCTTAAGAATGCTCAGTGGGCTGATGAAGCCGGAAAGCGGCCGAATCGCCATTGATGGTACTACATGGTATGACTCCTCGAACAGTACCAACCTATCCCCGCAACAACGGGAGGTGGGACTGCTCTTCCAGGACTTCGCGCTATTCCCAAACATGACTGTGGAGGGTAATCTGCGATTTGCGCTGAGCAAAGGCCAGGATGCGGGTATCGTAAAGGAATTGATAGAGCTGATGGAACTGGAGGGCCTTCGCACAAGAAAGCCGGACACACTCTCAGGTGGCCAGAAGCAGCGTGTCGCACTCGCTCGCGCACTGGTGAATAAACCTAAGTTGTTGCTGCTCGATGAGCCCTTTTCGGCAGTAGATCAGTCGCTCAAATACAAGCTGCAATCTTACATCCTACGCGTACACGCCGAATATGGATTGACGACGCTGCTCGTGACGCATGATCGTTTGGAGATATTGAAGATGTCCGATCAGGTGATCGAGATCATCGATGGTCAGATCGGACGGATGGGCCCACCAAAGGAAGTCCTCGTATCGCAAAAACTCAGCGGTAAGTTTCAATTCACTGCTGAAGTAGCAGAAGTGGTTCAGCAGGATTTCTTGTACCTCATATCACTGTTGATCGGCAACGAGACTGTGGAAATCGTTGCTGATGAAAACGACGCCGCCCACCTCAAACCCGGCGACAAAGTGATCGTTGCCTCCAAGGCCTGGAATCCGGTGGTGAGGAAGATTGGGTGAGTTCTTGGTTGAGGAGTTGATAAGTTGAGGAGTGGAGAAGTTGGCTCCCTTACTCCCCCAAAAGCTCTGGAAGCATGGACCTCAGCTTCGCGAAATCATCCGGCTCAAGACTACCCACAAACTTCGCCTGCATGCTTCCACTTTTATCATATACCACCGTCGTTGGGAAAGTACCGCCGCCCGTTACATCGAAAAAGATTGACTTGGCGTCGGGGGTCATTTGACGGAAGTTGAACTCCCGCTTCTCCAGAAAATTCTGGATCTTCTCAGGCGTGTCCAGGGGTGGACTTGCTATGGCCAGAAACAGGACATCGTCTGCCTCTCCGAATTCTTCCACCAACTCATTGAGGTCAGGGATCTCGGCAATGCACGGCTTGCACCACGTACCCCACAAATTGGTGACAATCACTTTGCCTTTCATCTCGGACCCTTTGATAATGGAGCCGTCTAAAAGATCGATGTCTTTGTACTTAACACGCTTCGGTATTGTCTGGCCACATACTAAATGGGCCGCCAGCAGTACACAGATTGAAAATAGGATTGTTCTCATGGTCTAAAAGGGGTTGCATTCAAACTATTCTGTAAAATCAAAAGCTTTGGCGCCTATGCGCCATATACCGGGTTTACCCACTCTTCCTTGGGCCCGTCCTTGCTGGCACTTGCCCACTGGATGCCTCTCTTGATGATTGTCATAGCTTCGGGGACTTCCGTCAAGTGATTCAACGCATGCCCCAGCGAAGAATAGAAGACCCGACCCGCGCCGTGGTACTTTTTCCAAATCACCGGCATGGTACAGCCTTCAATCCAGTCATTATGCTCGCCACTAAACTGCGTAGTCGCCACCACTTTCATATTCGGATCCACGTGCATATAATACTGCTCACTCTTCATCGCAAATTCGGTAATGCCTGCCGTCAGTGGGTCGTCACCAACCACCTTCACCGTATAGCCTATTTGACCACCGGGATGAGCCACAAACTGTCCGCCAGTCATGAATTGGTAGCCCGTATCTGCCCTAAAGCTGTCACACATGCCGCCATGCCAACCGGCCATCCCCGTACCTGCTTGCACTGCCTGCATCAGTCCCTTTACCTGGTCTCTCTCAATTTTGTCCATAGTGATCTGCTGGATCACGAGGTCAATCGACTGCATCAACTCGGCGTCGGCATAAGGTGCAGTTGTGTTGTGAACGAGGACTTCCGCTCCTTCACTTTCCAACCACGGCACAAAGTAGTCCTTGAATACCTCAGGCTCATGCCCTTTCCAGCCACCGTAAGTAAACAGGACCTTCCTGCCTTTCAGCGACGGTAATTGCTGGTGAACTTTTCGAGTGCTCGCTCTGGATGATAATGAGGTAAGCAATGAAGATCCTAGTCCGAGGCCAACAACTGATTTTGAGATAAATGATCGACGACTGTCTTTTTTCATAAGTTGGGGTTATTTCAACATGGAATTTACTAAATCGACCCCACTCAGATTTGGCTTTATCACCGACGAAATGCATTAATTCAAAAAAAAGTAGTGGCCCTTGTAAGGATTACATTGGATCCCTGTACTAGTGTACCAAAGCATGACAGAAAACGAGAGACATAAGATCTTCAAAGAATGGCTGGAGAAGTACCGGGCACTGATGCTCAAAGTGATTCGTGCCTACGCCAGCGAGTTGGAGGATCAGGAAGACCTCTTCCAGGAGATCTCGATCCAGGTTTGGCATTCCATCCCTGGCTTTGAAGGAAGGTGCGCGGTCACCACATGGCTCTACCGTATTGCCATCAACACAGCCTTGAAGTGGAAGACAAAAGCAAAGAAACACGCCGGAAGTAGCTCGCTCGACGGCCATGAACATTTTCTGCACGCCACCTCCGAGGAAGATAAACGCATCGGCTGGCTGTACCGCCAAATTGCTCAACTAAGCGCCGTAGACCGGTCATTGGCCATTCTGCTACTTGACGGCTACAGCTACCGAGAAATGTCAGAGATACTAGGTATCACAGAATCGAACATCGGTGTGAAAATCCACCGAATCAAGAAGCAATTGGTTGCTGAATCAAAAAAATACGAGTACGATGGAATTTGAGGATATGAAAAAAATATGGGACACACAGAACGATCGACCACTGTTCGCAATCGACGAGAACACATTGTTGAAGAGAGTTCTGAAAAAGAAAAACAAAGCCGCAAAGTGGGCCAGGCTCAACGAATGGGGACTTATCCTTATCAACCTCGCGGTTATAGCAGCGATATTCTTTGGCTTCCGGGAATCCGTTTCCACCTTCTACGCCATCACAATCCCGTTGGTGTTGGCCCTCGGCATAGTTTACATCGTCTACATTCGTTTCCAACGAAAAAAGGGAGAAGAGCAATACGATCGTACCCTATTGGGTGAGTTGGACCATGCCATCGCCAATGTCAATTACCTGGAGCGCATGGCTCGGACCATGGCTTGGTGGTACATCCTCCCTCTTGGCGTGCCCTTGCTCGTCAACATGATATTTTTCGAGGAACCCGAGAAGATGTTATTGAAGTTGGTCATTGTGACTGGTGGCCTCACACTGGCTTATTTCTTAACAAAATGGGAGGCCAGGAGAATTCACAGACCCAAGAGGAAGGAACTGGAAAACCTAAGAGAGATGTTAATCAGTAGTCACTAAACCACATCTCCCATGTCGCAGTCTGTCATCGAAAACTACCTGACCAATGCCCTTCTGCAGTTCAAATACACCAAGCAATTAGCTGAGGGGGCGATCCAGCAATTGGAGGCGGAGGATCTCTTCTGGCAGTACAATGAGGAGAGCAACTCGATTGCGATCATCATCAAGCACCTTCGCGGCAACATGCTGTCGCGATGGACGGACTTTCTGACAACCGATGGTGAAAAGAAGTCGCGGCATCGGGATACCGAGTTTGAGTTGACGGATCAGGATCGGGACCGACTGATGGATATGTGGGAAGAGGGATGGGCTTGCTTGTTTGCAGCGATCGAAGGGCTGAACACTGACAACTTCGGCTCGAAGGTCTATATCCGGAACAATGAGCATACAGTACTTGAGGCCGTCAATCGACAGATCGCGCACATCTCCTATCACGTAGGTCAGATCACGTACATTGCTCGCATGATCAAGGGGCCCGATTGGCAAAGTCTATCGATACCCAAAGGGCAATCCGAACAGTACTTTCAGGAGCGCATGGCGCGAGGGAAAAGATCGGGCCACTTCACTGAGGATGCCATGAAGAAGTGAGGGTGTTCGGAATTGTCCGACCCTTCGACCGGGCTCGCGTTCGAGAGCCTACCGATGACAGACAAAAAATATCACTGTTCCGGGATCTCCTTATTTTGAATGATTAACCTTTTATTAGAGGAGACCCCGGAATAAATCCGGGGATTACCCTAATGATATTTTTTGGTCTGTCACCTCCTTTTTATGCGTTTGGGCACCAAATGTCTATCCTCAGGGTAACAATCCTTACGTATTAGCAACCTTTTACTCCCCGGGACGATACGTGCGTTGGGCTCTTGCTTCGATGTCTTCGCGGTAATAAGCGACGTCCTTGAAGTCCACATCTACGTACCGCTGACCTTGATCAAAGAAGTGCGGAGAACCAGGGTCACTATTTTGACCGCCCGCCAACATGCTCTTGGCCTTGACCTTATCGCCAAATTCAACCACGGCTACGAAGCTGTTACCGCGATATCCATAGAGTTTTTTCGTGCCTTCGAAAGTGCGCGAACCATAGGCCGCCAGTGAACCCCATCGCCCGGAGGCCAGACCAACGGCAAGACTTGGCTGATTATCATCGAATTCTGAGGTGATCTTCCCATTGAGTCGCTGAAGGCGATTGACCTCTCCCCAGGGTTGATCCCAGCTCCCGAAGTCTGCTATCAATTGATCCAAAGTCTGCTGAAACAAGGCAAGTCGCTCATTCATCGGCGCATCTGTTCCGAAGTAATCAACCCGATCCATAAATGACAGCCCCGATGGCGCCTCTCCATCCTGCAGGCATCTCATACCATAGAAATGCGCCAATGTCATGGCCACGGATTCCGCAGAGACGGCAAAGTCCCAATCCCTCAGGACATCAATCGCACTGGTCATGTCATTGGTTTTCTGGCTACTCTGATCGTAGGCCGCAACGAGCCCAGGGATCAATTGCTCAAAACCGGGAATCTGCGAATCGTAACCCAAGGCGATCAGTCCATCCAACGTCAGATCCTTCGCATCCTTCAACAAACGAATGGCGTGGACTCCCCGGAAGTTCTCTGGCGCACTGGCCATGTAATAAGGATAATCCTCTTCCTTAGGGCTATTCTCGAGTGCAGAGGTGAATGGCGTGGAATTACAGTTTTGCAGCCAACCATTGGCTGGATTCAGTAGCTTGATGGCATCCTCGACGTCATGTAGCCCTTGCCAGTCTGTTGCCGGATTGCTCCCATCGACGGGTTGTGAATAGTCAAAACTCGTATCCCGGATCGGAATAAAGTTGCCGTGGAAATAGGCGATATTCCCCTCAGAGTCGGCGTAGACCGTGTTATTGGAGGAGTTGGTCTTGATGTCCATCATCTCCCGGAATCCCTGATAGCCATCCTGCTTCGTACGAATGTACGACTGCTGGAGGGCCTTGACCGGCTCCCACATCAAGGCCGTCGCTACCCATTTGTCATCAATCTTATGGGTGATCGGGCCGTGGTGGGTACGGTACATGGGGAAAGTCCTCTCCTTCATTCCCTCATCGGTTGTGTACTTGAGCGTCACTTCAGAAGTCTCCACCGGACGCCACTCCTCACCGTATTGATAAACCAATTGCCCATCCCGCTCCTCCACATTCTCGACAAACTCGTCGATGACATCCGTGTAAGTAGAGGTGTGCATCCATCCCGTATTTTCGTTGAAGCCCTGGTAGACGAAAAACTGCCCCCAGGTGACTGCGCCGTAGGCATTGAGCCCTTCTTCACTCACAGCATGCACCTCCCCGCGAAAGTAGAAGGAGGTATGCGGATTGATAAGCAGCATCGCATCTCCCGAGGCGGTGAGGTCGCCACTGATTGCGAATCCGTTGGAGCCTTTGGGTTCCGGAAAAAGATCTTCCTCCACGGCCATGGCCAGAGACTCTCCTTCATAGAATTCCTTTATGCGTGAGGTCCTCACGCGCTCGATATCACCACCAATGGATCCTTCGCTGAAGTACATCGGCATCCAAGGCTCAAATCGCGTCAATAGCTGAGGCTTTACTTCGGGGTGGGTATGCAAGTAATAGTTGATGCCGTCGGCATACGCGTTGCACAATTTCTTGAGCCACTCGGGGCTCCTTTCGTAGTTGGCGATGGCTTCATCTTTGGTCATGAACAGTCTCGCCCTCAGGTCACTGTACAGCGCCTCTTCGCCCTCAACCTCCGCCAATCGCCCCGTCGCCCAAACATAATTGCGCTCGACCCTTGGGAAATCGTCTTCGCATTGCGCATACAGCAGTCCGAAGACGGCGTCGGCGTCTGTCTTCCCGAAGATGTGCGGTACCCCAAAGTCGTCCCGGATGATTTCGATGTTAGCGGCCTGCGCCTCCCACTTCTGGATTTCAGGATTTGAAACGGGAGCAGAACAGGTAGAGAAAAGGAATGCTACTGACAGGAGGTAAAGAAGTCTCATCATTAGGATTAGGTATTGAGTGCGGATGGAAAATTAAAGGAATTCATAATGATACCGGCTCGTTCACGGAAACATTGATTCCCCCCCTTCCGTTTGGACTCTTGAGCTTACCACTGGATGCTTCGTTCTGTTCAATATATCGTCCCCGTTCTCCTGACGCTAATCTTCGGCGTCGGAGCAACTCATGCTCAGGACTGGAGGGCCGAACGCACGACCATCGAATCAGTCGACGGGCCACGTCAGGTCCGAAAGCCGCTAATCACTCTTGCGGGTCTTACCAAGGCTACGCACTCGCCGGTGCTGGCGTGTAAGTCCACTGGTGACCTTCACGACACAAGCACCGAGACAAAACTCCAACGATCGATCTCATTGGCATTCGCCTCGAATCGATTTCGTTTTCTCCGGGCGTTACAGCCGCGAGCCATTGATGGCGCCGGGATCTGCTAAGATCCTTCACTGGTAGTCCGTCTACCGCTTCCATCATTTTTCCATCAAAACATTTCATTGCCATGAATAGGCTAAAACGAGCATTGCGGCTAGTGGCTCTCATTCTCACCATGCTACTCGCTGCCGCGGGTGCAGGTGCATTTGGAGCTATCTTAACAAATAATACAAGACATAAATATGAGGACGTCACCGTCAAAATCGAGATGGTCGACGAACAAAGAAACGACGAGGATGAGCTGGACGTTAAGGAGCAGGAATAAGCGCCAGCGAACGAATCGTGCCCGGATGTGTTATGTATCACGAACGAACCTTGATACAAATGACAGCCATAAAGAGTGTAAATGCCCTGGGGTTTCCGTGGGAAACCAGCGATCCGTTTTTGTTTTGTGTATACCATAAGGACGACTACCCGCGTGGTAACGATCAAATGGGCCCCGATGCATCTTTGGAGGGAAGAACCATCGGCCAGGACTTCACGATCAAGGATGGCTGGCGCATGTACCATGGAGATACCGTGCCGGGCTTTCCGCAGCACCCACATCGGGGCTTCGAGACAGTGACTGTCGTCCCACGAGGACTGGTGGATCACTCTGATTCCTTGGGAGCTGCCGGAAGATTTGGTAATGGTGATGTGCAGTGGATGACCGCCGGAAAAGGTGTGCTACACAGTGAAATGTTTCCCCTGCTCAACAAAGAGGGTGACAATCCATTGCTGCTCTTCCAGATATGGCTGAATCTGCCGAAGAAAAGCAAGTTCGTGGAACCGCACTTTGCCATGCTGTGGTCGGACACCATTCCAAAGCATGTACACGAAGATGCAGACGGCAGGAAGACATCGGTCGATGTGATCGCCGGACAACTGGGTGATAGCGTGGCTCCGAAACCTGCTCCCGACTCATGGGCAGCAGACCCACAAAACGAGGTAGCCATCTGGACATTCAAGATGGGGCCCAATGCCCAGTGGGAGTTGCCAACGGCTGGTTCGGATATCAATCGGCGTGTATATTTCTTCGAAGGAGACACCATCGATATCGATGGTCAGACCATACAAAAAAATCGAAGTGTACACCTGGACCCATCCCAAGCGGTGACGATCAGAAATGGTAATAGCGAAGGTCATTTCCTGCTCCTACAAGGGCGTCCGATCAACGAGCCCGTGGCGCAGTACGGCCCCTTTGTAATGAACACGCAAGAAGAAATCCAGCAGACTTTCTCAGAATACCAGCGCACACAATTTGGTGGCTGGCCGTGGCCACAGCACGATCACGTACATCCACGCGAGGTGGGGAGATTTGCAAGGCACGCTGATGGACGGGAGGAGTATAAGTAGTTGAGGAGTTGATAAGTTGAGAAGTTTATGGGTTGCTGAGTTTTTCAACCTATCAACTCATCAACTAGATAGGCCGAAAGGCTAAGTCGGCAACTGAGCAAGAGATGTGCGGACGATAGCGGGGCGATAGGTGCCGACAGCCGCGAGGTGGCCCATGTGCGATGGCATAGTGTGATGGGCAGTGCGCTCCACATTCCTTTCCATTCGTAATGCGGTACTACATTTCAGCCCATTTCTGAATCCTTCTTTTGCGCTAAAGGGTCTAAATTCACGGCTAGTGAAAACCCAGAGGCAATGAGTGAAGTGAAATGGACAACCGTCAAGAAATACGAGGACATCACCTACAAAAAGGCTGGAAGCGTAGCCAGAATCGCCTTCAACAGGCCTGAAGTACGCAATGCCTTTCGACCCAAGACGGTGGGCGAGCTGTACGAAGCTTTTTTGGATGCGCGTGAGGACACGTCGATCGGTGTCGTGCTACTATCGGGCGAAGGCCCATCTCCCAAGGATGGCGTCTACTCGTTTTGCAGTGGCGGGGACCAGCGCGCGCGTGGACATCAGGGATATGTGGACGACGAAGGGATGCCCAGGCTCAATATCCTGGAAGTGCAGCGACTGATTCGCTTTATGCCCAAGGTAGTGATCGCCGTCGTGCCTGGATGGGCAGTAGGTGGTGGTCATAGTCTACACGTGGTCTGTGACTTGACGCTGGCGAGCAAAGAGCACGCAATATTCAAACAAACAGATGCGGACGTCACCAGCTTTGACGGTGGGTATGGCTCAGCGTACCTGGCCAAAATGGTTGGACAGAAAAAAGCGAGAGAGATCTTCTTCTTGGGTCGTAACTACAGTGCCGACGACGCTGTCGCCATGGGCATGGTCAATGCCGCCATTCCTCATGAAGAACTGGAGGCCACTGCCTATCAATGGGCACTCGAGATCCTCGAGAAGTCGCCGACGTCAATCAAGATGCTGAAGTTCGCCTTCAACCTGACTGATGACGGGATGGTAGGACAGCAGGTCTTTGCCGGTGAAGCGACACGTCTGGCCTATATGACGGACGAAGCCAAGGAGGGGCGAAACGCATTTCTCGAGAAACGAAAACCGGACTTCAGCTCTATCGACTGGATACCGTGAGGTTTGACAAACTACGAATACCTACTTTAGTCGCATGAAAAAATGGCACTTCGTTTTCGCTATGGTTGTTTTGGCCGTGGCCTGCACAACTCCGCAACCCATGAATGAACCTTCTACTCTTCGGCTGCTGATTGGCACCTACACCACCAATAGCAGTAGCGAAGGGATTTACACGGCGGAATTCGACCCTGCAACCGGAGACTTCTCCAACCTGCAACTGGCCGCCCAATCCCTGGATCCCTCTTATCTCGTACCGACAAGAGACAGCAAGGTGGTCTACGCTGTCAATGAGCAGGATGGCGGATCGGTCAGTGTATTTCAATGGAGCGAAGGAGGCACATTGGATCTTGTCGAAACGAAGGGGTCGGCTGGTGTGCACCCGTGTCATATCTCGATCAATGCCGACAACAACCTCGTGGCCGTAGCCAACTACACCTCGGGTGATGGTGCGATCTTCCCACTGGCGGATGGCCGTTTGGGCGAGGCTCGGCCCTATGAACACGAAGGCAGCGGCCCCAATGCACAGCGGCAAGAGGGACCTCACGCACACTTCAATACCTTCAAGAATGGGTATCTCTACGTGGTCGACCTGGGGACTGATCACATCATGAAGTACCAAACAGGCGGTCGCCCTGGCCCACTGGAAGGTTCGGTCGCGCATAAGATGGAACCTGGTGACGGCCCGAGACATTTGGAATTCCATCCGACCAGGCCGCTGGTCTTCGTCGCCAACGAGCTGTCGAATACGATCATGTCCTTGAACGTGACGGTCTCGGCCGATTTTGAGCCTATCTCCCGATTGGAGATGCTACCATCGGATTTTGAGGGTGACAGCAAGGCAGCGGATATTCACGTGTCTCCCGATGGGAAGTACGTTTACGCTTCCAACCGTGGGTACCACAGTATCGCTATTTTCAGGATTCTGGAAGATGGATCTTTGGAGGCTGTGGGGCATGAAACGAGGGGCATCGACACCCCCCGTAATTTTGTGATTTCACCGGACGGCTCATTTATGCTCGTAGGAAATCAGGGCACTGACACGGTCATTGCCTTTCGTATCGATAAAGCAACTGGTCAGCTGACTCCTTTTGGGTCTCCCTTGCGTGTCGGGAAGCCTGTCTGCCTTAAGTTTTACTGAGGGTAGTAGATACTAGATCGTCTTGATCTTCTGCATGAGGACAGGTCGGTGCGCCCGGCTCACCGGTATCACCTTGTCCTTAATGACGAGGTTGGTCTCCTCGATGTCCACAATCTTCGTCAGATTGACGATGTACGATCTGTGCACTTTGAGGAAGTCCTCGCTTTTGATCTTCTCGTCGATGTTCTTCAAAGTACTATGAACAATGTACTTGCCATTGTTGGTAATGAACGTGACATAGTCACCCAGTGACTCGATGTAGAGAATGTCTTCGAAATCCAGGCGGATGTATCGACCGTCGACACGCACATAGATGTCGTTTTGCAGGTCTTTGCCAGTATCGATATTGGTCTGCAGCTCCTTCGCCCTCTCCACAGCCTTCAGCAGCCGTCGGAATTCGATAGGCTTCGGAATGAAATCAGTGACATGGTACTCGAAAGCTTCCAGCGCATACTGGAGATGTCCAGTAGTAAAGATGATTTGCGGAAGATTATCTATGGACTTGACAAGGTCCATACCTGTGAAGTCAGGCATATCAATATCGAGGAACACCAGGTCCACGGTATTGCTTTTGAGAAACTTCATGGCATCCAAACCACTCTCGCAGGTCTTCACCACTTTAAGCTCCTCTATCTTGGCACATAGCGACTCCAGAGAAGCCCTGGCCATTTCATCATCATCGACAATTATGCAAGTCATCATTAGGTGAATTCCCTGAGTCTAACCAGTTCTTTCTCAATGAGTGCTTTCGAATTTTCAAAATCGCGCCTAACCTCATCGAATTGCAAACTAATCATTTTCCTCAAATCAGCATATTTTTTTGCGCCCTCAAAGTACTTCATCTTTTCGCTGAATTCGCGCAATCCAACCATCATAAAATTCGGTTTTATTTTGTGGGCTTGTGAGGAAAAAGCGTTCCAGTCCTGCTCTTCTTTGAGCTGCTCCAGCTTATCCATCTCTCCGTCAATGACTTTCAGAAAAACGTCGAACATGAGAGCGGCCCGTTGTAAGTCACCCTGATAAAATTCGTCGAGATACTCTGAATCTAGTTGTGTGCTAAAGGTAAAATTATCCGGTTTGTCCACTTCAACCGCTTCAATGAGGTTAAACTTCGATAAAACTAAACCAAGATCCTCAGGAGAAAAAGGTTTTGTAAGATGATAATTCATGCCGGCCGCCAGCGCCCTTTCCTTTTCATCCACCAGTGCGGAGGCCGTCAAAGCGATGATCGGCACATCATGATTGGGATTGCCTTCCTCTGACCTGATCCGAATGGTCGCTTCGTACCCGTCCATTTCAGGCATTCGGATGTCCATCAGAATAAGCTGATACCGGTGTTGGTTGAGCAATTCCAAGGCTTCCGTTCCGTTACTTGCCAAGTCGTAAGCGAAGAACCATTTATCCAGAATACCCGCGAGGTACTGCTGATTGACTCGATTGTCCTCTACGATGAGAATGCGACTCTCTTCAAAAGATTTGTAGACGACTGACCGATCGGCATCTTCAATTTCTTCAGCCATGCTGAAATGCATGTCGAACTGGAAGGTCGACCCTTTCTTTTCTTTGCTCGAAACGCTTACCCCGCCACCGTATCGGCTGACAAGCTGCTTCACAATAGCAAGACCAAGTCCGGTACCCCCATATCTAAGCTTGGTCTCCCTGTCGGCTTGCTCGAAGGTCTCGAAGATCTTGGTCAACTTGTTTTTGGCTATGCCAATGCCCGTGTCGGAGACGGAGAAGGCAAGGTGCGCCTTACCGTTTGTGATTCCGATAAATTTGCTACGAACCTCGATCTTCCCCTTGTCGGTGAACTTCTCGGCGTTGACCAGGAGATTAGAAAAGATCTGGTTGAGAACGACCCGGTCCGCCATGATGCGGAAATTGATGCGTGGATCCTTCTCATACCGGAAGACGATGGGTTTCTGCTTGGCCTTGAAGCTGATACTATGAATAATGGCCTGGATAGTGGAATGCAAATCGAGGTTCTTCTCCAAAAGGTCCACTGCACCGGACTCAATCTTCGACAGATCGAGTATCCCTGAGATCAGGCCCAGAAGCATATCTCCCGAGTACTTGATATTATCGACAAACCCCAATTGCTCTTTGGTCAATTCTGTGTCATACAACAGGTTGGAAATACCGATAATGGCATTGATGGGATTGCGAATTTCATGGCTCATATTGGCCAGAAACTGCTTCTCGGCTTCACGAGACCTCTCCGCTTGCTCTTTGGCGACATTGAGCTCCTGCTCGAGGAGCTTGCGACTGGTCATATCGTAGATGATATCCAGGTAGCCCGTCAATTGGCCTTTGTAGTCGAAGATCGGTGCGGAGGTCACCAACACCCAGATCCGGTCGTCGGATTTCGTGGTCAGTTGTATTTCATAGACGCCCGTCTTCTGCCCTTTTTCCTGTTGCTCGTCGAGTTGCTCGAGCAATGGTATGAACTCATCCGGCACCAGCATCTCACGGGCCCGCTGACCGACCAATTCTTCCCGCGCGTAGCCGGTCATTTTGCAGAAGTTCTTGTAGGCTTTGGTGATGTTGCCCTTGGTGTCGAACTCGAGTAGGCCCAATTGCAGGTTATCCATCACCCCACGGTACTTCTCCTCAGAGCGAGCCACTTCCAGTTGCACCTTCCGCTGGTCAGTGACATCCTTCACAGAGCACAAGTGCCCCATTCTTCGCCCTCCGGAAATGATCGGAAAGAAGTCAAACTCCAGCACCCGACCGTCGACTAATTCGAAGACCTCACCAGAAAGTGTCGCGTCGTTCTCGACGCAGATCTCTACGACCTCCAGCCACTCCTCGGGATCCTTCATCAGTCGGCTGACATGACGTGCGGCGTCCACCTGGGTCATGCCCAGCTGCTGATCAGGGTGATCTTCCCAACGAAAAATGTCTTTAAAGATCGCATTCGCAAAGACTACCTGGTCATGCTGATCTGTCAGGATGATTCCCGATGGGAGGTTGCGAAGTATGGCCGTCAGGAACTCGGTGCTCTGACCAAGTGCCTGTGGATCTATCTCTGAAAATTGCGAGGAAGTGGGGGAAGAGCGTGCTTGACTGAGCAACGTCTCGGCTTCTTTACGGGCAGTTCTCTCCTTGCGAAGTTGACGCTCAAGATCCTTGATGCGCTTTTCAAAGTGCTCCTTCGATTCCAAGTCTAATGCTTTCACAAACGTGCCCTGTCTTGATCAAACCAAAGATGCCGCTGGAGAAACGCATGGCACACATCCTTAGCCTTACACCGTTGTATTTAGTAGGCATAAATTAACATCATTTGTGCAGCTTTGGGCAAAATACCCGTATTCTTTTGAGCGAGCCTTGGCTTTTGCCGATCAAGGCGGCTAAACGAAGTTGCATGAGAATTGGATTGATTTCTGACACCCACAGCTTTCTGGATGAGAAGGTCAAAAAGTACTTTTCGTCTTGCGATGAGATCTGGCATGCCGGCGACATTGGCGACTCGTCAGTACTGCAGGAGCTCCAATCTTTCAAGCCCACCTGGGCCGTCTACGGAAACATCGACAACCCGTCAGCCCTAGATGCGCCGGAGGTACTGTTGCTCTCCCGATCATCCAAGCGATTCCTGATGCTACATATTGCAGGAAAGCCGCCACGATACAATGCCCAAGTAAGACAACTCCTGCAAACGCATCAGCCGGATGCCCTCATCTGTGGACATTCACATATTTTGAAAGTAGAAATGGATCGCACGAATGGTGTACTTTTCATCAACCCGGGAGCTGCCGGCAGGCATGGTTTTCACAAAGTGCGAACACTCATCCGATTCGAGGTGACCGACACCATCAAAAATCTGGAGGTGATCGAGCTTGGGCCCCGCTCCGAGCGGATCGTCACTTCCTCAAGCTCTTGAACTCTGAGCCCTCCTTCCATTTCGGGAAGCTGTTGGAATTAGCCAGTTGGCTACCGACCTCAAAATAGAGATTACCGTCCTGATACAGGCCACCAAACTTCCAGGGGATGGCGTCAAACTCGTCTGCAGGTCGATGGTACCGCTCATTGAGGTATTGGGTCTTGAGCGCTTCGATAGCTTCTACCCCTCCATCTACGGCTTCGTAGTCAGCACCAGCATACAATGCCGGAACACCAATCTTGGCAAAATTGAAATGATCGGAACGGAAGAAGTATCCCTTGCCTGCATCGGGGTCGGGCTTGATGTACCTCCCCTGCGACTGGGCGATCTCCTCGGCTATGTCGTCCAACTCCGACTGGCCATGACCTACCACCGTCAGGTCCATCATCGGCCCGTAGTAGGAAGCACCATCGATGTTGAGGTTGGCGACGATCTTCGCGGGTTCGAATGTCGGGTTCTCGGCATAGTATTTCGAACCGAGTAGTCCCTGCTCCTCTGCGGTAACTGCGAGGAAGACCACCGTCCGCTCCGGTGATGATCCTTCCCTCATAAATCTGTCGGCGATGCCAAGCATCATGGCGGTGCCACTCGCATTGTCCAGGGCACCATTGTAGATGCTGTCACCATCGATAGGAGTTCCTACGCCCAAATGGTCCCAATGTGCGGAATAGATGATGGCCTCCTCCGGCCTTGTGGAGCCGGTGATTTTAGCGATGACGTTTTTGGAGGTGTTGCGTTCGATCATGTTCTCAACCGCCACAGACGCCTTGAGCCCAAGGGGGACCGGTTGGAAGTCGCGGCTACGGGCCTTTGCGGCGAAGTCTGTCATGTCCACATTGGACTGCTCAAAGATCTTGATGGCGGCCTCCCGTGTAATCCACCCCTGCACATCACAAAGTGGTCCTGAACCTCCATCAAGGTTGAGCTTGGCACCGGACCATGAATTGCTTACCACCAACCAGGGATAACCGGCCGGTACGGTTTCGTGAATAATGAGGCAGCCTGCTGCCCCCTGCCGTGCGGCCTCTTCGTATTTGTAGGTCCAGCGCCCATAGTAAGTCATCGCCTCACCTTTGAAAAGTTCGGTATCGCCAGATCCAAAACCAGGGTCATTGACGAGTACGATCACGGTCTTGCCACGGACGTCCAATCCCTCGTAGTCATTCCAGCCATATTCGGGAGCCACTACGCCAAATCCGGCAAAAACCAACTCTGAAGATTCGAGTGAGACCCTGTCCTGCACCTTCTCAGTGTAGGCCACGAATTCGTCTTTTAGTTGGAGGTCCAACGTCTGACCTGCGCCCTGCACCTGTAGGGTGGGGCTCGGAATGCCCGTGATCCCCACAAGCGGTACATCCTGAAAATAGGAGTCGCCGTTTCCGGGCTCCAGCCCAAGTTCGCGGAATTGAGTCTCGAGGTATTGGATGGTCTTTTCTTCCCCTGCAGTGAACGGCTTGCGGCCCTCAAAAGCATCCGAAGACAGTGTTTCAAGGTGCCGCTGAATCAAAACCGTGTCAACGCCGGTCACGGATTGGGAGGATGGCTGGTTCGGCGTGCAGCCAATAGCAACTGTCAATATGACCAGAGCGAACGCGATCTTTTCAGACATGATGTTGATAAGAATTGTGGAGCCGAAATTGATCAATCGTCACCAATTATCCAATCACAAAAGAAAAAGGGGTCCGATTCACTAATCGAAACCCCTTCAAGGTAAACATTGTCACATGTCTAAAGCCAAACGCTACTCAATGTCTTTTTTGGTGTTTGATGCCCAAGTCTGGCAATTGGAGCATACTCGCCACCTCCTCATAGCTGGTAGTCGATGAAATACGGCCACCCTCAATGAACTCCGCGGGAACGACCACAACGCGCGCAACCCAATCCTGCGTATCAATCGCGTCCAGTGTCTCTAAATCAAACTCAGCATCGAGGAAGAGTCGTGTATCCAGAATTGTATAATCGTAATTGTATTGTAGGATACCAAGGTCGGTCAACAAGGTTTGTGGTACGAGTCGCCACACATCGGTGTCGATCCCGTCCACCTCTACTACATCCCAAAGCAGATAGACCAGGACGGCGTCTGTGGTCAACACCTCGAAGTCATTGGGGAATGGCAGGAACACCTCGAAATCCGGAGCATCGAAGTCGATATCTGCATATTCCAGCACATAGCCACTTTCGCCAGGTTCCCCCTGTGGGCCTTGGGGGCCAACGGGACCTTCGGGGCCGGGAGGGCCATCATTGGCATCGATGCATGAAACAAGTGAAACGATTAAACCGAGAAAAGCGACCTTAGTGATAGTATTCATGATTGAAAAGAAGTTTGATCTTGCCAGTGAGAAAACCAAAACTGTTCCAAACTTCAATTCCAGGAGCATAAATCTTCGATGCCGCTGTGCGAACAGGAGTATAAAGCACTGATTAATAAATAGTTAATAGAAAAAACAACTTAGTGTCAAAAGTTGTCAGCGAAGGGAAGTTCATTGCTTTGGAAAACAAAAGAGGGTCATTTCGCAGATGGAAATCACCCCCTTTCACCCCCGCTGACGCCGTGGCCTCAACTGAAGTGCCAAACTACTGTTCGAAGCCTTCGAAAGCTCACTCACATTGCTGCGAGCTGCCTTCTCTTGATTTCTCTCGCTTCACTCCCTAACACCGTGGTGTTAGAAAATTTCCCCGAGAGACCTCCGAGCCAAACGGCTCTGCTTTCTATCCCTCATTTGGTTTTATAAAGTTGCGTCAATAAATCAAAATCACAAACTTTATTGGGTAACAGTTACAAACAACATATACACCACTTATGCACGAGTTGATAACAATCTTGCCGCCAAAAAGGACCTTGCCCGACTCATTATCCACAGGATATGAACATCACCCTTAGTATGTTTAGCTTTGGCGCTTATTCCTTCCACAATCACAGCTTTCGCCAACCCAAAAAATGTCATCAAGTACCCTCACCAAACCACGATTCTTCAGTTTTAGGGAGAGTCTTTGGTTTCTTGACAGGGGTTATGACGATTGCATGCATGCTATCAGGGGGCAAAAAGTACTCAAGGCCATAGCGGCAGCTGGGGACAGCGTAGCCTTTCAAGTGGAAGAACAAGGTGATTCTCTGCTGCTCGAGGTATCAAGGGACGACCCTCAACTCATGAGCGAGGTAAAAACCTATCTGCGAACCTGGTGGGATCTCGACCGCGACCTGTCTCCATTCTATTCCCTTTCGCATCCGTTGGCCAATCGCTTGCAGCAGCAATATTTCGGTCTTCGGCTTGTTGGCATCCCCGACCTATTCGAAGCACTTTGCTGGAGCATCATTGGACAGCAGATCAATCTGACTTTTGCCTATCGCCTAAAGAGGAGATTCGTTGAAACGTATGGCACTACCACTCATTTCAATGGTGTGCAACTACTACTCTTCCCCCAACCAGAGATTGTGTCGCAATTGACCATTGCGGAGTTGAAAGACCTACATTTCTCCAAACAAAAAGCAGACTACATCATAGCCACTGCCAGATACCTGCAGCAAGTCAACCTCCACGACCACCTAAAAGGCATCGGGGACGATACCCTGATGATGAGTAAGGAATTGCAGCGATTGCGAGGAGTGGGCGAATGGACAGCCAACTATGTCCTCATGAAAACTTTTGGAAGGACAGACAGTGTGCCCTATGGTGACGCCGGCTTGATCAATGGCGTGAAGAACCTTCTGGAACTAGCTTCCAAGCCAACCAGAGCCCAGCTAACAGACTTCCTCGCTGGCGCTGAGGGATGGGAGGCATATCTTGTTTATTACATATGGCGATCACTGTCTGAGCCGCCACCTCTTGTAAGCTAATGGCAGGCAGTGAGCACAGGGTCGGTAGCCAGCCGCAATAGCTGTGGCCTCATTATCAAAGAATACACGATTTTCTACCTTAAGGCGACGGCCAGATTTGCAGCGGAGGGTCCCGTAGATCATGGCCTTTCGATTTCCGGCAAGACGCACATCTCCGTCACGAACCATAGTTACCAAAGCTCTCAAGCGAGCCATTCGTGTATCGCCCAAACTCACATGTTGATGCACTCGCGGCTTTTTCGCCACGCGCCTACAGCTTGATAAGTTTGCCTTCTCGTGCAGACCTGTAACCCGCCTCTACAATCGCAATGTCTCTGAGCCCCTCCTCGCCAGGAACCAGGGGTGCCTCACTTCTCTTGATGGCGCGAGCGTCATCATCCATCTGTCGTGCCTGTTGATTGTACTGGACGGGTCGGAAGATAGTGCCGTCACTGGCCGACCCACCTACGCGACTGTAGCTCTGGAAGGGATCGAGGCCGTAGCTACCCTTCGCGCACTCGACGCTCAACTTGCTGCCACTCTTGGCAAAGCTCGCCATGCACGAGGCCAACGCACCATTGGGAAACTCCAGATCAAAGTAGGTCGTCTCGTCCACCTCGGAAAACATATCGGGGCGCTCGATCTCATGGCGCGCCAGGATGCTGATAGGCTCCTGTCCTACTGAGTATCGTGCGGCTTGCAAGGGATATACACCCATGTCGTAGAACACGCCGCCCCCCATTTCCTTTTTGCACTTCCAGTGTTCACCATTTGAATGGCGATATCCGGCCCAGGTATCCACCTTCTTTATTTTACCAAAGGGCTTCTCTTTAGCATATCTCATGAAAGTCCGAGTGTTGTCCTCATGCTGCATACGGTAACCGATGGTCAATTGCACGTTGCTCTTTTTGCATGCATCAATGATGGCTTGGCAATCTGCCGCGGTAGGAGCCATGGGTTTCTCGCACCAAACGTGCTTGCCGGCTTCAGCTGCGATGACTGCATACTTCCGATGGAGACTGTTGGGCAAGACAATGTAGATGACGTCAATGTCCTCATTATTCGCAATATCCGGCATGGTCTCATAGTTGTAGACATTTTCATCTTTGATGCCATACTTTTCCTGCCAGACCGGGATCTTCCACGGACTGCCGGTAACTATTCCTCGCAACTCGCACTCTTCTGTTAGTTGCAAGGCGGGTGCTAAAAGATCAGTACTGTAGTACCCAAGGCCCACAAGGGCCACACCGAGCTTGCGATCTTGTGGAATGATGATGTTGGAAAATGGCGATGTGGATACCAGAGCTGCTCCGAATCCTGCCTGCTTTAGAAAATCTCTTCGACTTGCCATATTTACATTATTGGGTCCCCAAATGTCCAGTAATCAATTTAGTTAGGAAATAACATTCTGCACTGCGTCTTGCCGAATCAAGTTGACATTAAGAAGGTTTGACTTGAAATCTGTCATGGACCATCCCGAAAAAAGAAACAGCCTGCCGACCAACTTTTAAACAATTCACCCGGTATTGGTCGTTGGATGATTACTGAATGAAAAATATGAAACATATCCGCAAGTACATTTTCTATTTCACGATGGCTGGCATTCTTTCAATACTGGCTTCGTGCGGCGGCGATGACGATGAGGTGCCACCCGAAAACCCCTTGAACATCGCAGACTTTGAGGTGACGATCGATGAGAACCCAACCCAAGGTCAATCCCTGGGAACCGTCCAGGCTTCCTCTTCCGATGGGCAATCCTTTACACTGGCACTATCCAGTGAGTCCCCCGCTGGTGCTCTGGCAATCTCCGCGACCGGTGAGCTTACCGTCAACGATGCCGAGCTGTTTGACTTTGAAGAGAACCCCACCATCACCGCCGTGGTCACCATAGCCGCGGGTGATTTTACCAATACCGCTGATATTACCGTATTTCTCACCGATGTATTCGAGGGCACAATATGGTCAGGCGAGACACTGACATTCTCAAAAAGCAATGACGCAGACCCGACGGAAGCTGACAGCCAGGATCGCCTTACCGACAACGTCTTTATCACAAGAGGTAATGAGGGCGGGCAGATCTACAATGCAGCCCTCGAGAGTAGCGCTGATCAAAATGCGAGTCCAGTGGGAACAGAATGGGCACTGGGAACCACCGCTTCCCTGGAAGGATTGGTCTTCCAACCCTTTCGGGCGGCTGTCGGCAGCCCTAAGGATGTCGTAGGTAAGTCACTCGTTCTGCATTTGATTGAGGACGACATATATGTAGATGTGGAGTTCACCTCCTGGGCCGAGCAGAAGCAAGGCGGGTTTAGCTACGACCGATCGACACCTAATTAATACTGTACTTGCCAATAACATAGGTCCGCAGGTCCGAGGGGATCACCGTATTTCGGCTGATCAGTTCAAGGATCTGCGGATCTGGTTCTTCATACAGTGCTTTGAAGAGCTCCTGAACTGTCAACGCGCCCGCAGGGATGTCTTTCTCTGAAAACGTATCACCCGCCCGAACACGGCCCTCCTCCAACACTCGCAAGTAAACACCGGGATGCTGGTACTGAATGAACTGCTTCAGTACCTGCTGGGTACCAAATTTGATACCCAGCTTAAAGCAAGGCTGGCGAGGCTGTACGACCTCTACTACCGCCTCCCCCACCTGATAAATCGTACCAATCCGTATGGAAGCCTCGTCACAAGACTCTACCGTGATATTCTCGCCCATCACACCAGGGACTACTTCCATAGCCGGATGCAATTCCTGCCAATGGGAGTAATGATTGGCGCCATAGATATAACACGCCTTGTCGACCCCTCCGTGATATCGACGGTCGACCACATGATCTCCTCCAACATCTTCCTTACCCAAAAGAATAGGACCCGAGACTGACTCCTTATAAATACCAGTCTTCACAGTATTGCCCCGCCAGGGCACATCCCTTTTCTGACCAATATTGACGGATTGGATTTTCATTTCTAGTATTTGGCTGCCTTGCCTCCGGTCGACGTTTGTATGATGAAGTCCCTCAGGTCGTCGTTGGCTTTCTCCAGGTCCTCATTACGCAGATACATCATATGACCGCTGCGGTATCCTTTGAAGCTCAGACGGTTCTTCATCCTACCGCTTGGATCGAGTCTCCATAGCGTGTACTTGGCATCAAAGTATCTCGTAGCTCCGTCATAGTACCCTGACTGGATCATGGTATGGAGATAGGGATTTTGGGCCATCGCCTGACGCAAATTCTCCCCCGTCTCGTCACCCGAGCGGTCCCATGGCCGCACCGGACCAAACATATTGTACTTCACATCTGTCGGAAAATTGAGCGTCGTACTAAAGTAGTGGTTGATTGCCGGAGTAAAGGAGTGCAGCCACGAAGTGAGCTCGGAATTGAAATCCGGGCTATCACCCCCATCGGTCTGATCAATGCCTTTGTACCTGGAATCCAGTCGCCCCACGGTAAAGCCCTCGTCGCGCAACAACTCCTTCCAGAAGAATCGTGTCGGTATGTCGAGGTTGTAGTCAAGTACTACCTCGCTGGAAATACCACTATAGCGAGCAATCTCACCAGCTGCCGCGCGTCTATCTCCCTCGTCCATGAATCCGCCCTTCGCCAGGAGCGGCAGCAAGTCGTCAATAGCATACTGTTCAGACATTTCCAGTACCTCCAAAAGGTCTTTCGACTGCAAATCCGAAGGAAGTTTTTCGTGGTACCAGGCCGCCGCCGTGAAGTACGGGACCCTCAATGCCGCTCCTAAAGGACCGGGTCTGCCGGTGAACTCACCCGCATCGACACCGAGAGATGTGGGAGAAACGAGGATGACACCATTCAAATACATCCACTGGCTATTCTGTAGCTCCAGTGCCAGGCCTGAAACTCTCGTCGTACCATAGCTCTCGCCTATCAGGTACTTGGGAGACTCCCATCGCTTAATCCGTGTGACGAAGGTATTGATCCATTCCGCCAGATAATCTATGTCCGCATTCACGCCGAAGAACCTTTTCCGATCCGCTTCAGGGTCCACGATCCTCGAATAGCCAGTATTCACCGGATTGACAAAAACAATGTCAGCCACATCCAATATGGAGTGCGGATTGTCCTTTATTCCGTAAGGTTGGATTGGGAACCCCTCGTCATCAACCTTCAATATCTTGGGACCCGTATAGGCCAGGTGCATCCAAACAGACCCGGATCCAGGACCACCATTGAAGGAAATGAACAATGGTCTCGTAGACTTGTCACGGACATCTGTCCTTTCGTAGTAGGTATAGTGCAAATAGGCACTGACTGTGCCCGACTCATGCCAAACGGGCTGAGTGCCCACCTGGGCCTTGTAGGGGACCGTCTTTCCTTTGATGGCGACTTCATGGGTAGTCACCGCCATGGTGTCTGCCGGTAATTTGCGACCTTGGCCAAGGACAGTCAGGAATGCGACGATCAGACCCAAACTAAGTAGTAATTGCTTTTGATTCATGGGAATTTGGATTTCATTCTCGCGTGGAAGTTACTCGAAAGGGCCGGTTTCCATTGATGAACATTTGATGAGCGGGCCCTTGCCGTTGACACTTCTTACTCATAGATTCACCTTGAAGGCCACGAATACTGAGCCACTAAACAATGACGTGGGATGAGGACCTTGAGCATCTTATGCTGTCTGTGTATGTATCAAAACCTAATCGCCCAATCGCAGATTATGCAAGGTCCGGATGGGTCGTTGCGACTCCCCGGCGAATATGTTCTCGCTACCAAAGACGACGGCCTTACTGATTCAACGCAACTGAAGGGTACCCCCTACTTAATGCCCAACTGGTGTCCGGGGTATCTTATCACCCTTCAGGGGCTAAAAGTCGACGAGGTACTTCTGATGTTCAATGTCACCGAGGGGTACTTAAAGTATAAATCCCCAAAATCGGATGAAAGCTTCATTATCAATCACGACTTAATCAAGGGCTTTGGTCTCTTCGCTCCAGATTCCACTTACGCTTTTGAGAAGTTTCTGGTACCCTTGCAGCATCAGACGGAAGGAATGGAAGAATTCTTCACCGTCCTGGATTCCGGCTCTTATCTTTTGTTGGCACGACCGTCAAAACAGCTACGTAAAACAGGGCAAGCCCCAACAAGTGCAGTGACTGACGAGCCCAGCAGGTACATGGGTAAGGTAGACTACTTCATCCGTCGGCCAGACCGGGCCGTGTTGTTGGTCAAAGGCCAATCCCGACGTTTGTCCGACATCTTCGGAGACGACTACGAAAGCGTCAAAACCTTTGCAAAACGCGAAAAACTCAGATGGAAAAAGAAGGACGATCTAATCGCCATTGTCCGATTTGCTAACGGCAAGCCATGAAAAAGAGGCTGTTCAAGATCTGAGATAAGCAGTTGGTCGCCCAATCTACTAGATCGGGGCTTTGATCTTGATACAGCCTTTCACCTCAGTTGTTTCAGGAGGATGATCTTTGGTTCGGTCTATTTCCTCGATAGTCGGCCTGGTCGGTTAGCTTATTCAGGGATTCCACCAAACAGACAAATAAGGCAGCATAGTAAGTAAGACACCTATGGCGACCATGGCCAGTCCCAACTTGGGATTGACGAAGCGCCGCCACCTATCCAGTGAATTCTGCCGACGGTCTTCCTCAAGAGTTTCTGTTCTCGCCGCCCACGGAGATAAGACAACAAAGCATAAGCCAATAATTATAGCAATTAATCCAAATAATAGCATTTGTAGTTGGTTTTTTGGTTTGGTTTAGGAAACAGACACAATATATTACACGGAATAATCGAGAAATATGTTATAAAATTTCACATAATTACCTAATTATATAACCGAAAGGAATATTTAGTCGTGATATTAGATATGCTCATATTTTGATCATTTATTCATAATGCCACAAAACCTAAGTCGAATGAACAACCAAAAAGCCCTCTATCGGGGCAACATTTCTCCCCCATTTACCTCAAGAACCCCACACTTCCCTTCCGAAAAAGACCACCACACCGGGATTCCGGTCAGGAATATTCCCACCTATCGAATGGGCTGGTGGGAAATCACTAAGGGTCAAAGCAGTCCCACTTTCCGTCGAGGTGCTGTTCTGTTGATCCAGGCTTTGCTCTCATCAGCGATCACTTTTGGGGTGATTATGGTGATGTTGTCGTGGACTTCCCAAACCATATTGCATCTCATATTGGAATTCTAGGTGCATTATTCCCTCAGGGTCTCTACTTTTGCGGCTGAATTCAACACTGCATGCAGGATATCCGCAATGTGGCGATCATCGCCCATGTCGATCACGGTAAGACCACCCTGGTAGACAAAATCATCTATGCTTCCAAGATTTTCCAGGAACACGAAGAGAAGGGTGAACTCATCCTCGACAGCAACGACCTCGAGAGAGAGCGAGGGATCACGATACTATCGAAAAATGTATCCGTCACTTACAAGGACGTCAAGATCAACATCATCGACACACCGGGTCACGCCGACTTTGGTGGTGAAGTGGAGCGTGTTCTAAAGATGGCTGATGGTGTCATCCTGCTGGTGGACGCCTTTGAGGGACCAATGCCACAGACGCGATTTGTGTTGAGCAAGGCCCTCAGCCTTGGGCTCAAGCCGATACTCGTGGTAAACAAAGTGGATAAGGAGAATTGCCGGCCGGATGAAGTGCACGAGGCCGTTTTTGACTTGATGTTCTCACTAGATGCTACAGAGGAGCAGCTCGACTTCCAAACACTCTATGGCTCCTCCAAACAAGGATGGATGGGTGAGGACTGGAAGCAACCCACGGACTCTATTGCCCCATTACTTGACAAAATCCTGGAGGACATCCCTCCCGCACCGATCAAGGAGGGAGTGCCGGCCATGCAGATCACCTCTTTGGACTACAGTTCCTATGTCGGGCGTATTGCTATCGGCAGAGTATACCAGGGAACATTGACCGAGGGACAGTTTGCGCTGAGTAAACGAGATGGCTCTATCAAGAAAGTCAAAATCAAGGAATTGCAGGTTTTTGAGGGGCTTGGTAAACGCAAGATCTCGGAAGTGCGATCCGGAGACATTTGCGCAGTTATAGGTTTGGACGACTTTGATATAGGGGACACCATCACCGATCTGGAGAATCCCGAGGTCCTACCACGCATTGCCATCGATGAGCCTACAATGAGTATGCTCTTCACTATCAATGACTCCCCATTCTTCGGAAAAGAAGGAAAATTTGTCACCTCCCGTCACTTGAGGGACCGGTTGATGAAAGAGATGGAAAAAAATCTAGCCCTCCGGGTGGAAGAGACGGAAACAGAAGACAAGTTCAATGTCTTCGGTCGGGGTGTTCTGCACCTGTCCGTTTTGATAGAAACGATGAGGAGAGAGGGGTACGAACTCCAGGTGGGCCAGCCGCAAGTGCTCTTCAAAGAGATCGACGGAAAACGCCAAGAGCCTATTGAGCACCTCGTCGTCGATGTCCCGGACGAATTATCAGGGAAGGTAATCGAGATGGTCACCACGCGAAAAGGGGAAATGACCATTATGGAGCCAAAGGGCAACATCCAGCATCTAGAGTTTGACATACCTGCACGTGGTATCATTGGTCTCCGAAACAACATGCTCACGGCCACATCTGGAGAGGCGGTGATGACACATCGCTTCAAAGAATATGCTCCCTACAAAGGTGAAATTGCCGGTCGCATTAACGGCTCGCTAATTTCTATGGAGCACGGACCAGGCACGCCTTACTCGATAGACAAGTTGCAAGACCGGGGTAAGTTCTTCGTGGACCCCGGTGAAGACGTCTATACGGGTCAGGTAATTGGCGAACACAGTCGTGACAACGACCTCGTAGTCAACATCCAAAAGGGGAAAAAACTGACGAACATGCGGGCGTCGGGCTCGGACAATAGTATGAAGATTGCGCCGGCACGGAAATTCTCTCTGGAAGAAGCGCTCGAATACATACAAAAGGATGAATACGTGGAGGTCACACCAAAGTCCCTGCGTATGAGGAAGATATTCCTGGACGAAAACGAAAGAAAGCGCCAAAGCATTTGAGCTGAAAGCTATAGACGACCATTGACATCGGGTAGATCGCCTTCCAAATAATAATGGAGGTAGTCGACGCACGTTTTTGTCTTATTAGATAAATGAAGTGAACGAAAGCCATAGTCAATCGGCTGGTGTTTGCTGCACTCAACAAAAACCTGGAAATGAACATGAAGTACATTCTTTTCTTATTGGCCGGATTGGTGATGTGGCCACTGGCAGCCCAGACTGATCAATACGAAGTGACATTAGACCTGGTCAATGTGACCAATGACCAAATACCAGTCACTATTCTCACTCCCAAAATCGAGGAGGAGGAAGTAGAGTTTCACATGGCAAAGATTGTCCCTGGCACATATTCTATTTCGGATTTTGGCCGCTTCATTACTGACTTTCAAGCTTTTGACAGCGCAGGCAATACGCTGGACGTGGAAAAGATCGCCACCAACAAATGGCAGATCAAGAATGCCACGAGCCTCCACAAAATCACTTACAAGGCACACGATACTTTCGACCGGTTTGAGGAATATGACAGCAACTTCATCTTCGAGCCCGGTGGGACGAACATCGAAGCTGACAATAAGATATTTGTCATCAACACGTTTGGGTTTGTTGGATATCTGGCCGGCTACAAGTTCAAGACATTCACGTTGCGTATCCAACATCCCAGCGACATTGCGGGAGCAACGGCCCTGGAGTCGATCAGCTTGTCCGACTCATTGGATGTTTTCACGGCGAGAGATTTCAACTTCCTGGCAGATGGGCCCTTGATGTACAATGTGCCTGACATCGCCACCAAGAAATTGGCCAATGCGGAGGTGATCGTGTCAGTGTATTCTCCAAATAAGCGGCTGTCTGCCGATGAGGTCATGGACCGCATCTCAGACTTAATGGAAGCACAGAGCCAGTACCTGGGAGGGCAACTCCCCGTGGACCGATACGCCTATCTCATTTATCTTATGGACGGCCAGCCACTTGGTGGCATGGGTGCCCTGGAGCACTCCTACTCCTCCGTTTACACCTTGCCTGATGCCAATGCAGACCAAATCGGTCAGACTGTGAGAGATGTGGCAGCACACGAATTCTTTCATATTGTCACTCCCCTCAATATCCACTCAGAGGAGATTGGGAACTTCGACTACATAGATCCCAAAATGTCCAAGCACCTATGGCTGTACGAGGGCTGTACCGAGTACGCCGCCATGCATGTGCAGGTAAAATACGATCTTTATGACCGGGACACCTTCCTTGAACAGGTCAAAGAGAAAATTCAAGTTCGCGATCAGTTCCCAACGGACGTACCTTTTACCGTGATGAGCGAGAAGATCCTCGAGCCCAATTACGAACCCATGTACACAAATGTGTACTACAAAGGTGCGCTTATTGGAATGGCGTTGGATTTGTACCTATTGAAGCTCTCCGAAGGGTCTTATGACCTGCAGAGCCTAATGAGGGACCTCGCCAAAAAATATGGTCCATCGCGCTCATTCGATGACGACGCCCTGTTTGGAGAGATCGAGTCTCTGACCTACCCTGAGATACGGGAGTTTTTAGACACTTACGTTGCTGGCGACAGTCCGCTGCCTATTCCTGAAGTGCTTTCCTGGGCAGGAGTGAGCTACCTCCCATTTGAAGAATACCAGGACTTCACACTCGGTAATATCGGCCTGGCACTCGGAGAAAACCAGGAGATCGTCATTTCCGACATCAGTGATCTGAATGATTTTGGCAAGGCCATGGGTTACCAGGAGGGCGATGTACTGCTCGAGTTTCAAGGTGAAGAAATAAGCCTTGCAAACATCAATGCCGTGCTCGATAACTATACGGACGGACTGGAAGTCGGTGACAAGATCAAAATGACCGTCAGACGTGAAGTAAAGGGAGAGCAGAAAGAAGTGAAGCTCAAGGCCAAAGCCATGCAAATAACAAAGGAAAACAGGCACGTGCTCAAATTCGATGAAAATGCCACGCCCGACCAGCTCAAAGTTCGGGAGGCATGGTTGAGTGCAAATTGATTTCTTTGACAATAAAAAAGGGGCTCAACAGGCCCCTTTCTCGATTGCAATTTCTTTGTCAATTACATGCTACTTAGCTCAGCCTTGTTGAGCTTGATGTAATTGTGACCTGTCCAAAACTCGTCTGAGAAGTCTCCGGCAGCATCGTAGAATACATCTCTATCTCCAAGGACAACGTCAAAATGAGGAACCTCCACGACTATTTCGGATTCGTTGACTACCAATAGCGAATTGTAGGTGTAGAGCGCATCGTCCTGATACCATGTACCGGCATAGGTCACTCGTCTTAGGTCCCATACGCCTTCGACATCATTGCCAAACTCCTCTACCCAATGTACTTCATCCCAAAGCGTATTCGTTCTCAGCAGGGGAGCATACTCCGCCTTGATCACAGCATGTGACAGTTCATCAATATAGATCTTTCCTCGGGAGCTGCCCTTCCTTGTCTTCGGCTCGAACTGGACGATGAACACGTTCCTACCATTATAACTACTTGCGCCCATGTACTCGTATTCATAGTGATTGAGCATATCCTCACTGATGAAGCTCTTATCCCTGCGTACCAGCGACTGGAGCATATCAGAGGCGTGGCCATAGACCAGCACCATATTCTCTTTTGCGTGCTCTGCCTCCTGCTTCCGTGTTCGGACCGGGCTGATCATCGCTTTGTCATTGCTGACTTCACTAGGTTGGAATACATCGAGAATGCCCTCCGCCAGGTAAGCAAACTTTTCTTCCTGCTTGATGCTCTCCTTGTAGTAGCAGGTCATGAATTGATTCTCAAGGATATAGTTGACGGGAATATTTTTGATCACCTCTTCTACGATACTCCGACCAGTCTTTACGACTACAGCTTCTAGTTCGGTCACTGTAGGGCTTAGTTCGACGGTGAGGTTCTTTACATTCGGGTCGAGAGGAGCCTTGTAGGCGATGTATCCGATAAAGGATACATGGATTTCGTGTGCCTCATTGTTTTTGATGAGAATGTTGAATTCGCCATCCAGGTTTGTCACCGTACGAGTCTCCCCCACTTCCACGTGTGCAAAGGGTAGAGGCTCTTTTGTGTCCACATCCAGGACGACACCTTCGATAGATACATTCTCAATCACCTCCTCCTTAGGGGCTGGTGCAATTTCACGAGTAGCGAACTCGTCGTCACCAAACCGGATCTCTTCAAACTCCTCTTCTTGTGCGAATCCAGCTATACTGAATACCATTAAAGAACAAAGAATATGGATTCTAAGGGATTGTGAACTCATGGCGGTAGCGAGATTTTTGATAAACATTCTCTCAAATTCTGCTCCAAATCAAGCCAACCATGCTATATAATTGAGGATAGGATGTACTCAGGCTGGATTTTTTCCGCTAATCGAGTGATTTACGGAAGTCTTCCACTTCGGAAACCGTAAGTGGCAAAGAAGGCCCCAGAATTTGGGCCTTTCCCCCTTTTATTACGTAGTCATTTTCGAGCCTGATACCTCCAAAACCCAAATATCCCTGCAATTTTGGATAATTGATGAAGTCGCTAAATTTCGCCTCTGACTCCCATTGTTCGATCAGCTGTGGGATGAAATAAATACCTGGCTCGATCGTGAAAACAAAACCCTCCTGGAGTTTTCGCCCTAACCTCAAAGCACTCAAACCAAACTGCGGAGAGCGTGATACTCCATCTCCATAACCGACAAGGTCTTCACCCAGATCCTCCATATCATGCACATCAAGACCCATCATATGCCCCAGGCCATGGGGGAAAAAGAGTGCGTGTGCACCTACACTAACGGCTTCCGCAGACTCTCCTGACATCAAACCCAGCGACTTTAGGCCATCAACGATCGTGAGACACGCTTTCAAATGGACATCCTTGAACAAAACTCCCGTCTGTGCCATTTCCACCGCTGCATGTAAAGCATCAGCAACGATCGTGTGAATCTCTTTTTGCTGCGTGGAGAACTCCCTGGCAATAGGAAACGTGCGGGTCATATCTCCCGCGTAGTGCATGCCACTCTCACCGCCCGCATCACACAAAAACAAGCCCTCTTCGAGCGTGTGCCCATAGTAATAATTGTGCAATGTCTGGCCATTGGTGGTGACGATGGGTGGGAATGAAAATGCGCTATTCCTGACTCTTGATGCATATTCCATGGCTGCGAGTACCTCAAACTCCTTACTGCCCCGAACGGCCGAACGCATGGCCGCCGTATGGATAGCAACCGTCACTTCGACCGCCTCGTGAAGCTGGGCGATCTCCTCGTCGCTTTTAGTAGACCTGAGGGACACAATGCTTCGGACGAGCTCTGAAGAGACTTGACTCAGCACATCATCGGGCTTCATGCCCAGCCACTCACTGAGCTTCAGCTGATTCTCTGGGCGATACGGCGGAAGATAATGTACTTCACCCTGTCGAAGACTGCCAGGTAGGTCCTTCATAGGCCTGGTGGTCTCTACCCCGACTCTTCCTGCCAAATCCTGCATGGCATCCTGCGGACCCGTCCACACAATGTCGTCCATGGACGGATCATCACCATATAGCACGACCTTGTCTTCATCTACGTCTATCAAGGCCGCAACTCCCGGTCTGTCAATGCCAAAGAAGTACAGGAAGCTGCTATCCTGACGAAATGGATAGTGATTGTGTGGATAGTTGGAACTACTCTCCACATTACCAAGAAGGAGGATCTGACCAGAGCCAATTAGAGACTTCAGTCTGGAACGTCGATCGATGTATGATTGGGGCGAAAAGAGCTGCATGGGTATATTATTGGTAAATTCTGACGTAATCTACTTCCATCGCCTGTGGCCATACACTGTCATCCACCCCATACTTACCACCCCAGATGCCACCGACGGTAAGGTTAAGAATCAGGTGAAACTTTTGATCAAAGGGCCACCCGTCATAACCATCATCTCCACGATCCAACGAATGGAAGGGTTCGCCATCGATCTCCCATGTAATGCTTTTATGATCCCAATCGATGGAGTACACATGGAATGCCTCGTGAGCATCGGCTACCAGCAAACTGTCGTTTTTCTCAGTTCCCTTCCAGTGATTGTAGAGCTCTGTGTGAATCGTCCCATAGATCATACCCTGGTTGTAGCCGACATGCTCCATAATATCGATTTCACCATCATTAGGCCACTTCATGGCACGTCCCTCGATCGTAGGTAGCATCCAGATAGCGGGCCATGTACCTCTGCCATAAGGGACTTTCGCCCTTACCTCCACCCGGCCATATTGCCAGTCCCCTTTTCCTTTAGTTACAAGTTTGCCACTACTGTATTTGCTTTGCCCCTTTCCCTCCATCCGCGCTTCCAGGCGTAGGATGCCATCGTTCAGCGAAACATTGGCCTCATCGTAATACTGCAATTCCTCGTTGCCAAAGCCACAAAGCTCCGGACAACCATCTCCAATTATTGCTGTCCATTTCGCGGCGTCTAATTGATCACCGTCAAATTCGTCTTGCCATACGAGGGTCTGCGATGACGGTGAAGAGCAACTGAAGGCTATCACTGAGAGCATAAAAAGGCATCTAACCATTGACTAATTGGATTTTTTGCCAATCTACTTATTATCGTCCAAAAGCTCCACTGCTTTAGCTGGAAGTGCCATTCTTCGGATGAAAGAGGGTCTAACAAAGCGCCAGAGAATGTGGATGAACTTCGGTTGACAATCGCTTATCTTCGGAAAACGGACCTTTATCATGAAAGACGAGAACACAGAATTACTTCGACGGCAAATCGCTGCCTGCGAGATATGCAACGCCTTCCTGCCCTTGGGTCCAAGACCCATTTTCCAGTTTTCGGCAAGGTCAAGGCTGCTCATCATAGGCCAGGCTCCAGGAGCCAAGGTCCACGAAACCGGCATTCCATGGGATGACCCCAGTGGAAGACTATTAAGAACCTGGCTAGGTATTGACCATGAAGTCTTTTACGATCCCGACAGCGTTGCGCTTATGCCTATGGGCTTTTGCTACCCGGGGAAAGGCAAGTCCGGCGATCTCGCACCCAGATCAGAATGTGCTCCCCAATGGCACCATCAAATGCTGGCCCAGATGCCGAAAGTGCAGCTGACTTTGCTTATTGGCGCGTATGCACAAAAGCGATACCTTCCGCAGAGCGGAGAAAAAAGTCTCACCGAAAGGGTGAAAGACTATGCATCCTATCTGCCGGCAACAATACCTTTACCGCACCCATCTCCCCGAAACCGGCCTTGGCTTCACAAAAACCCATGGTTTGAACGTTCATTGTTGCCAGCCCTGCAAGAGCGTATCAAGGAATTGGGATTCAGCGATTGAGGACCTCTGTCACCTCTTTTACACTTCGGACTTGATAATCTGCCTCCGTGTCGACCTGGTCTTCACTAAGTCGAATCGTGCGTATGCCTAGTTTCCTCGCAGGCATGATGTCACGCTCCATATCGCCAATCATCCAGCTTGAAGAAACATCAATACCAAACTTCGAAATCGCCCGCTCGAACATGAGGCTGTCGGGTTTTCTGCTTAGCGACTCGGAAAAAGTGGGATGATCCGGGGCGTAATAGAATTTGTCCACCAGATTTCCCGATGTTTCCTGAAAGTATTGATGACAGGCATGCATTTGTTCCCTGTTGTATTCACCCTTTGCTATACCGGCCTGATTTGTAACCACAATTAGCAAAAACCCGTCAAATTTCAGACGGCGCATGAGAGTTATGACCTCTTCATTGATTTCAAAATCATCAATCAGGTAGGTGTAACGACCCCTGTCGATGTTTATAATACCGTCCCTATCAAAAAAGAAGGCCTTTTTCATCAATAATTGTTAAAAGGTATGAGTCACGCAATAAATAATAATTATTTTCCAAATTCAATTTGAGGCCCTTGACCGACAGCTTAGTAATCATACCGACGTACAACGAGCGTGAGAACGTGGAGGAGATCATCGAGTCGGTGTTCTCTCTGACAGATCCGTTTGACGTACTGATCATCGATGACAACTCTCCTGACCGAACGGCTGAGATCGTGAAGGAGCTGCAGGACGCCTACCGTGGATTGTACCTGATCGAAAGAGAGGGGAAACTGGGGCTTGGCACCGCCTATATCGAGGGTTTTGAGTTTGCATTGGAAAAGGGTTACAGCTACATCTTCGAGATGGACGCCGATTTCTCTCACAACCCTCAGGACCTTGTGCATCTTCTCAAAGCCTGCAAGCAGGAAGGTTTTGACATGGCCATCGGATCCCGTTATATCAAAGGGGTAAACGTCGTCAATTGGCCGATTGGGCGCGTACTGATGTCTTACTGCGCCAGTCTATATGTCAAACTGATCACCGGTTTGCCCATCAATGACTCCACTGCTGGGTTCAAGTGCTATCATCGACGTGTGCTGGAGACAATCGACCCTAGCAACACAATACATTTTATAGGTTATGCCTTTCAAATAGAGATGAAGTTCACAGCGTGGAAGCATGGCTTCAAGATCAAGGAAGTCCCTATCATATTTACGGATAGGGCCCGTGGTCAGTCAAAGATGTCTCCGTCGATATTCCGGGAGGCGGTATTGGGAGTGATAGAGATGAAAGTGCGCAGCCTTTTCAAAAAGTACCAGCCGGTTGCTCTCAATCAAACCGAATGGACTTGATTGGGTCAATCCTCGAGATAGCTGCCAATGGGATAAACAACGCTACGCCAATCAACAGGACTACCAGGGCATTCACACCTACGAACGCCATCCACTCAAATTCTATTGGGACGCGGTCCATATAGTAGCTCGCCGGATCCAGCGGAATGAGTTTGAAACGGTCCTGGGCCAGTCCCAGCGCCACGGCAATGACATTTCCCCATCCCAGACCCCGAACCACCAGGCGCAGGCCATTGGCCATAAATATCCTCTGCAATAGTTCATTGGACCCACCCATCGCTTTGAGGACCCCAATCATTTGCGTGCGCTCCATGATGAGTATCAGGAGAATGGACACCATGCTAAAGGCCGATACAAAAAGGACCAGGACCAGAAATATGGCCACGTTTCGGTTGAGTAGCGACAGCCAGTCAAAAATCTGCAAGTAGCGCTCACTTACTTTTTCCACAAAAAGATCGTAGTTGAGGACATTGGCTACAGCATCTCGCGTCCCGTCCACCTGCCGAATGCTATTGACAAACAACTCGATACCCCCAATCTCATTGGACTCCCAGCCATTGATCCGGCGTATGAGGTCAATATCTCCGTAAATGACATTTTCGTCAAACTCCTCAAGCCCCGTTTCATAGATACCAACTATCTGTAGTTTCCTGTATCTGGGAGGTGTCTGTATGAAAAAGATCAGAACATCGTCCCCCTCCTGCAACCGTAAGTATTTGGCAATGCGCTTACTCAGGACCACTTCGGTGCTGTACCGCTCTCCGCCGACTTTGGGCATACGGCCAGAAATGAGGTGTCTTTTGAAGGCCAGTGAATCCTGCTCAGTGCCGACGCCTTTGAGCAATACCCCCTGTACTTCTTCAGGTGTCTTCAGGAGCCCGGCACGAAAGGCATAGGGTTGCCAGTGAGTCACGCCCTCCACCTCTTCAATCGTCTGTTTCAACTCATCTGTCAATAAAAGGGAAGTCTCCTCGTAGGAGGTACTGAGAGAATACTTACTTACAAGCAAGTGACCACTGAAACTGTAGATCTTATCCTTGATCTTATCCTGGAACCCCAACAGTATCATAAAGGCCAGCAATAGCGATGCAACACTCAGCGCTATCGACACCACAGCTACCCTGGTAATGACCGTAGAAAATGATCCTTTCGCCTGATGGGATATTCTGGAGGATATGAAGTAGGGTAAGTTCAATACAATAACTTTGAACGCAATATTAGCCGCAATTGCACTTATGGTAAGAAATTATTTGATCCTAATGGTTGGGCTCTTGACACTATCCTGTTATCAACCTGAGGGACATACTCAAGAGGTGCTGCCGGGCGCCTATTCATTGGAAGACTATCTGCCACTGATTGAAGGCAAACGTGTGGGTATTTGCACGAATCACACGGGTCTCATCGCCGAAACGCATTTGATCGACACGCTTATGAGTCGAGGTGTGAACATCACCAAAGTATTCACCCCTGAGCATGGCTTCAGGGGTGTTGCCGACGCTGGTGAGCACGTGGAGTACGAGGACCAGGAACTGGCTTTTCAGCTGATCTCACTCTACGGTAGTCACAGAAAACCTACTGGTGAAGACATGTCCGACCTGGACATCGTGATATTCGATATTCAGGATGTGGGCGCCAGGTTCTATACCTATATCAGCACCATGACATATATAATGGATGCATGTGCAAAGGCGGGCCTACCCCTGATCGTCCTTGACCGGCCAAACCCCAACGGCAGCTACGTGGATGGGCCGGTGTTAGACACCGCTAATCACCGATCGTTCGTTGGGTTGCACCCCGTACCGATCGTACATGGACTTACACCAGGCGAATTCGCAGTGATGATCAACGGAGAAGGGTGGTTGGAAAGTGGTCTGCGATGCGATGTGCAGGTAATTCCCTGCTCCAACTGGGAGCACGCCATACCCTATTCGCTTCCTGTGAAGCCGTCTCCCAACCTCCCGGACGATATGAGCATAGCGTGGTATCCGAGCCTTTGTCTGTTTGAGCAAACGATGTGTTCAGTGGGAAGAGGTACAGACAAGGCCTTCCAACATATCGGCCACCCGGATTACCCCGATACAGCTTACCATTTCGTGCCGAGATCTCGCCCAGGTGCGGCGAATCCGATTTTTGAAAATGAGAAGTGCTACGGCGTCGATTATGGTGCCGATAGCATCCAATATAAGTTCACTGTACAGCCTGTCATTGATTTCTACCAAAAAATGGGGGATGATTTCTTCAAACCTTACTTCGCGCGACTGGCCGGTGTGTCTTCATTGCAGCAGCAAATAGAAGACGGCTGGAGTGAAGCGAAGATCAGAGCCTCATGGCAGCCTCAACTCGATGAGTTCATACAACTGCGCCAACAATACCTCCTGTACGATTAGATGACCAAAGCACCCGAACTACCTCTGCGCATCGTATTCATGGGCACTCCGGAATTCGCAGTTCCGAGTCTCGACATCCTTGTCCGCCATGGCCACAACATTGTGGGCGTGATCACGGCTCCCGATAAGCCAAAGGGGCGTGGAAAAAAACTAGCCACTTCTGCCGTGAAGGACTATGCGGTGGCCAATAACCTACCCCTACTCCAACCGACCAACCTTAAGGATCCAGGCTTTCAGGAACATCTGCGCTCCCTGGAAGCCGATGTACAGGTAGTGGTAGCATTTCGGATGCTACCGGAGGCAGTCTGGAATATGCCGCCAATAGGCACTTTCAACCTCCATGCCTCGCTCCTACCCCAATATCGAGGAGCAGCCCCGATCAACTGGGCAATAATGAATGGCGAGAGCGAAACCGGTGTCACCACATTTTTCCTTAAGCACGCCATCGACACAGGAATGATCATCTTCCAGGAACGTGTACCGATAGCGTATGACGATACGGCGGGCTCTCTCTATGCACGACTCATGGATAAAGGGTCACATCTCGTACTTCGAACGATAAGAGCCATCCAAGAAGGCAATTACCCTCAAGTGGAACAAGATGAATCGCAAGAGCTGAAACCAGCACCAAAGATTTTCCGGGAAACCTGCCAAATCCAATGGGATCAACCTGCAGAGCTGGTTCGAAATCATATTCGCGGGCTCAGTCCATACCCTTCTGCCTGGACAACTTTCATGGGTCGAAACCTGAAGGTTTTCCACGCCACAGTGCTCTCGAAAGGCTCCAACAGACCCATCGGAGAGCTATTTCAGGATAATGGGGAATTGCGCGTCCAGTGTCAAGACTACCAGTTGCGCCTTGACGAGGTGCAGCTCGAAGGGAAGAAAAAAATGCCTACAGCTGATTTATTGAGAGGTTTGAAAGCATAAAAACATGAAAATATCCATGATAGCGGCCATGAGCCAGAACAGAGTCATTGGACGCGACAATGATCTACCCTGGCATCTCCCGGACGACTTCCAATTCTTCAAGGACACAACCAGGGGACATCACGTCATCATGGGTAGAAAAAATTACGAATCACTCCCGCACGCTTTCAGGCCCCTACCGAAGAGGACGAATATCGTCATTACCCGACAGCCGCATTATGACGTAGCAGATGGCGTATTTGTCGTACAGAGTTTGGAACAAGCCCTCGATCTCGCCAGAGGGCGCGGAGAGGAGGAAGCCTTTATCATTGGAGGAGGCGAGATATATCGTCTGGGCCTTGAAGTTGCCACCACTATCTACCTAACAGAGATTGAGGCAATGGTGGACGGAGACGTCTATTTCCCTGACTTTGACGCGAAAATATGGACGGAAGTTCAACGGCGAAAACACCCGTCGGACGCTAAACATCTACACTCATTCGATTTTGTTACATACAAGAAATTGTGACCTATAATTTTAAAGTAATTCTTATATGAAATCACTGAAAAGTGCAAGAATTTGGTTAACGGGGGCGTCCTCGGGAATCGGCGAAGCGATGACATATCAACTGAATAAAGAACAAGCGAAATTGGTAATCTCCTCCCGGAGAAAGGAGGAACTGGAGCGTGTTCGCAATCAGTGTGCCCACCCGGAAAATGTCCAAATCCTGACCCTAGATCTTGCTGACAGTGCTTCATTGCCCGACAAAGCCAAAGAAGCCGAAGAACTGCTTGGAGGGATCGACGTGCTGATCAACAATGGCGGAGTAAGCCAACGTGAGAAGGCCATCGAAACCACCTTGGAGATCGATCGACAGATTATGGAGGTCAACTACTTCGGAAGTATAGCACTGAGCAAGGCAGTTCTCCCGGGGATGATCAAACAAGGGTCTGGCCACCATGTAGTAGTCAGCTCGGCGGTTGGGATAATTAGTTCGCCATTGAGATCAGCGTATGCTGCCGCCAAGCATGCGTTACATGGGTTTTACGACTCGCTGAGAGCAGAACATCACAAGGACAATATCAAGGTGACCATAGCCGTGCCAGGGTTTATTCGAACGAATATTTCGGTCAATGCCCTGAAGGGTGATGGTAGCAAGCAAAACAAAATGGACGATGGACAGGCCAACGGTATATCAGCAGAAGCATGCGCCAAGGGCATTCTGGACGCCGTCAGGAAGAATAAGGAAGAAGTGTATATCGCCGATGCGAAGATTAAGATGGGAATCTATCTGAAACGCTTCTGGCCGAGAGCATTTAGTAGAATGATAAGAAAGATGGCGGTGACCTAGTGAATTAAGGTCCCCCCCAGCAAAACAACATACACCGCATAGATGAGAAAAGGATCAACCAGCATATACATCCTTTTGCAACTTTTATTGCACATAACTGTTTTCGGGCAGAACAGTGTGACTCCACACAAAGGGAGGCCTCCAATCTTACCTGATGTACTGGTATTCAAAGTGGACCAGTCCATGGCGAGAAATGCTCCCAATACACTGAATGCCAATAATCTACCATTTGATACCAAGGCAGTAAAGCCACTAAAGACAAACGCCACTCACGCAGCTAGGAATACCAAATCTGTCCTGGATGGCATCTACAAAGTCTACCTTCTCCCAGGGGAAGACGTCCTCTCCAAGTGTGAAGAATTGGAGTCATTTGGCAACATCCTATACGCTGAACCCATCTACCAGGAGCAGTTATTTTATGTACCGTCCGACCCTGAAGCAGATCCCGCCGATGGTGAGCAGAGTTATCTGGATGTCATCAAAGCCTATGAAGCGTGGTCTGTGACACGGGGTAGCAGCGATGTAATCATCGGTGTAATCGATACCGGCGCTGATATGGATCATGAGGACCTTGCGGGTAACATCTATGTCAACGATACGGAATTCCTCAACGGCATTGATGATGATGGCAATGGCTACATCGACGACCGTCTGGGTTACGATTTTGCTAACATGGACAACGACCCGCAAGCTGACGGTAGTGCGCACGGCACACTCGTAGGAGGACTTGCCGCGGCTCATACAGACAATGGCGTTGGGATCGCAGGACTTGGTTTCGAATCAAAGCTTGCACCGCTCAAAGCTTTCACATCTGAATCCAACTTGTCGTTTGGGACTTACGAAGCGATTGTGTACGCAGCAGACAACGACTACGATGTACTCAACCTATCATGGGGATCGGTTGATTCCTACTCACAATTCAACCAGGACATCATTAACTACGCCGTACTAGAAAATGATGTAGTCATAGTGGCTGCAGCTGGAAACAACAACAAAGACGTGGAGTTTTACCCCGCCAGCTACGACAATGTCCTTTCAGTGGCTGCCACAGACAACGCGGACTCGAAGGCGTCCTTTAGTACTTACAGCAACAAGGTGGACCTTGCCGCTCCCGGTTCCGCCATTTACTCGACTTCCAACTCTGGATATGGATCGGATTATGGTACTTCCTTCGCCTCACCAATCGTCGCAGGAGTCGCTGCCCTTGTTCGAGCCGAATTTCCCGAGCTCAATGCCCGGCAGGTAATGGAGCGCGTACGGGTGACGGCAGATGACATCTACAGTATCAACTCCAGCCCTTTGCTGGCCGGCAAACTCGGCAAAGGTCGCCTCAATGCCGAGGAAGCAGTCAGTAACACTAACCTCAAAGCCGCCAGGATATCAGAATTTACTGCGTATGGCCCAGTGGGTGAAGAAATCTTTTATGGAGATTCCATCTTTGTAGATCTCACCGTAGAGAATTTCCTGGATTCCATTGGCGATCTGACACTCCGATTGACAACCTATGACGACGAAATCACTTTTGAGGAGGTTTCCCTTGGATCACTCGGCTCTTTACAATCCAAGTCAGTTGTCCGGATCCGTGGCAAGGCCAGCGAGGATGCAACGCCTGGTGATATCATCGAAATAAGGGTGGGCCTTGAAGATGAAGGCTACGACGATTTTCAACAGTTCAGTGTTCAGATTGCCCCTGACTACCTTGATTTCGAAGCCGGCAACGTGTTACTCACATTGGGGGGTAATGGCGAGCTTGGCTTAGTAAATTCTGGAACGATTGGCAGTGGCTTAGAGCTTGCATCCACGACAATCGCGGATCAAATCGGACTGATCTTCTCGATGTCTTACGACGATGTTGCTGACAATGCTCCCACGACGATGTCTGGCAGTGGCAAAAACCTTGACTTCGAAGTGGAGGAATCCATCAGACCCCTTTACAATTCTGTCGCAGACCTGTACACCTACAACGTCTTCACTGATCGTGACGAATTGGGACTTAAGATCGAACAATCGACAATGGCGTGGGAATCATTGGACAGTGGGCTGGTCATTGACTACCGCATCATCAACACCTCAAACAGCGATTTCTCTGATTTGTCGGCAGGCATGCTTTGGGATTGGGACTTGGGGCTGAAGACCGAAAACCACGCCACATGGGACAGCGACCGGACGGCTTACACGTGTGACTCGGACAGTTCTGTTTTCGCTGGCATCAGGGTAATCACCTCTGGTACAGTGCGGCATTCGGCCCTGGATGTCGGTGGATTTAATGGCAATGCATTGGACGTCGTCGAACTCACCGACTCTGTAAAGCACCATTACCTGGCTGTTCTGCAAGAGGATGAAGCCGGGGCCATAGGGTCTGGCAACGATGTTGCCCAAATTATCGGGACCACCCTTGACGCCCTCAACGCCAATGACTCCGAAAAAATGACGATGCTGATTGCATTCGCCACAGACCTGACCTCGCTTGAGGCCCGCCTTGATTCATTAGAGGACCTGAATGACGACTTTGTGAACAATCCGCCTCTTGCGGCCACTTTCTATTCCTGCGAAGGAGCATTTGCCGACGTGACATTGGAGGAAGGAGCCACTTACAACTTCTACTCGGACGTATTGGGGACAACACTCGTTGGTAGCGGTGATTCCATCTCCGTAGGCCCCGTAACGGCTGACAGTACAATATATGCGGCCCTGGCCGATAGTACTTACGAAGGCGCCATCAGAAGGGTCTCGATCCTGTATGTAGAGCAGGTCGCCGATTTCGAAATAGATCAGGAAGTCGTGTTCCTGGGTAGTGGCAACAACATCGTCTCGTTTACTGACAACAGTTTCGAGCCTGTGGAATGGAATTGGACTTTCGGCAATGGAGACGCGACTACCATCCAGCATCCAAAGTTGGTGTATTCTGATGCGGGTGAATACACAGTTGAGTTGTCAGTGGTCACCAAAGATGGCTGTGAAGGTACGATCAGTAAAACCCTCGAGGTCGTGGACCGACCAGAAACACTGGGAATAGAACGTGTAGAAGTTTGCGCTGGTGAAGATGTCATGATCGAGGGAAAAAGCAATGATGGCCTTCGCGTCTACGCGTCAGCGACCGACACGTCCTATGTATATGACGGCCAGTCCATCATGCTTGAGAAAGTAACTCAGGATACGGTGTTGCTTATTAGCAACGTCGTCAACGGCTACGAGAGTGAAAAGGAGACAATCACCATTGACGTAAACGACGTATCACCCTCCTACTCTGTCATACCGGCACTCGACTCACTGGAGGAGGACTATCTATGGTTTATTAATACCACCAACGATCAAGAAAGTCTCACGTGGAGCATCGACGGCAATTTATTGTCATCACAGGATACACTCGTATTTGCTGCCGCCGCAGGGTCCTACAATGTAGAACTTGTGACCGTGAATGACATTGGGTGCAGTGGTACCTTGAATAACTCTGTGACGATCGCCACCAGTGCCACGCCTACCTATACCTCACCTGAGGTCATTTGCGAGGGGGATGACATAGTGGTCAGTCCTGGTAATGGCGACTATTTTGGGTTTTACGCGGACTCGACTCTAACCGAGCCCCTTCACAAAGGTGCCAGCATGAATCTGGATAGTTTAGTGGCACATATTACCTTGTATATCGCGGGGCTAGATGAGGGACTGGCCGGCGAAGCTGTCGAGATCGAACTCCGACCCAACGACCTTTCCTTTTCAATAGTCCCCGAGGCGGAGGTTCTCTATCTCGACCAAAGCCGCAACGTCACTTTTGGCATCGACACGACCTTGTACGACATGCGATGGTACATCGACGGCGCCTTTTATGACGCCGGGGTGACCCCTATACTGAATTTTGTATTGGAAGGCGTTTATAACATTGAGGTAGAAGGTAAAGACGCCGACGGATGCCTCTACAGTGACGGCCTCTTCTACGAGGTTTGGGAACGAACACCTCTGGTATTGAACGTAGCACCTGGTGAAGATCTGTCGCTTTCGGTATATCCCAATCCCTCATCGGAGTATATCCATATCATGACTGATCGGGTTGTTTCCCACCTTGGAGTCCTCGACTTTCAGGGAAGGCTGATCATGGAGAAGAGTATTGCCAGTGCCGCTGCTGGAAGAAAAGCTCACGGCTTGGCTATTCATGACTTGCGTGAAGGGCCGTATTTACTCTATGTCGTCTTCTCAGATGGCACCTCCGAGAGCCGCAGATTCATCAAAAAGTAGTGGCCATTTCCTTATCTTTCCATCGAAGATGCGGAAAAACGTCGACATGCAGCAAAAGGGTGCAGGGATCGTAGAAAACGGACTGGGCGATTCAAACTCTTTTATTTCGCTTGTCAGCCACCCAGGCGAAGCACTCATTCGTCAATTGCTCAGTGGGGATAATCTTCATCAAGCTGTAGATATATATGGAGCCAAGCGCAAGATAAAACAGCTAATAATCGTTATTTTAAGGACATTGTTTGCATCCGAGCATAGATGAAATTACCAGTGGCAATACTCCTAAGTCTGCTAGTCACAGCCTGCGCTTCCTATCGGAAGGGACCTGATCTTTGGACTTCATCAGAGATTCCTGAAGGTATACAGACTGACAGCATGGACCTCCCTTCGGAATATAGGGTTTACAGATTTGAAGTGGAGATGCTGCGTGATGCACTAAAAGATGTCGGTGATAGTGAAGACGAAAGCCTTTTGGTGCAATTGCCCGATCCTGACGACAACGTGGGGCCCTTCAAAGTGTGGCAATCAGGTGTGGTGACGAAGCAAATGGCCAGAAAATATCCACACCTCATCGCCTACAAAGGATTTCGCACCTCAGATGTTACATCTCGCATTCGCATGGAGTTGCCAAAATCCGGCATGCACGTAATGGTCATCTCCGAAGGAAACACCTGGTTTATCTCCCCATTGGACGTCGAATCAGATTTATACATGGTCTATCGGAAAGATGCCCTTTCCGGTGTCAATTCATTTTGGGAAGGAAAAACCTACTAGCAATAAAGCCCGTGAGAAGAGTTCTTTTTTTGTCATTTCTCATTTCCTATTCCGCACAGAGTCAAGTATCCCTCTGGCAGCAATGGGAGCCGTCGTCACAACGTACTGAATCTACGGAGTGGTCCTCGTTCGAAAACTATCATGTGGAACTCGATCGAAGTTTGCTCGAGGCTAGCCTTCCCTCGAGCCAGGTAAGACTCAAGCCTTTCGATCTACCTACACCAGACGGGAAGCTTATGCAATTCACGATCGAGACCGCCGGGCTTCTACACCCTGAGTTGCAGAGGAAATTTCCAAACCTTAAGGTCTACAAAGGGAAAAATGATCGCGGCGAGACAATAAGAATCAACGTTGACCCCGGCGGCTTTCACGCCATCGCCTTCACCCATCAAGGCACCATCTTCGTCGATCCCGAAGCGGATCATTATGTGAGTTATTACTCGAGTGACTACAAGAAACACAAACATGAAAAGCACTTCGAAGAGCAGGAGCCTGTGATGACCTTTGGACAAAACAAAATCGAAATTCGAAAGTCGCAAACGGCGGCACGTACCACAGGTACGCAGCTTCGAAAATATCGAATCGCCATCGCTGCCGACAGTCTCTACACCGACCACTTCGGAGGGACAGTAGAGGGTGCACTCGCTGGTATCATCACCACACTCAATCGAATGACCGGGATCTACGAAAATGACCTTTCCGTGACCTTTGAGCTCGTGGCCGAGAACGACGCCATCATCTATGTCGATGGCGCCACCGACCCATACAAGGACCTGGGAGTAAGTGCGGCTTTGACAGCCAACCAAACCAACCTTGATGACGTCATCGGCTCGGAGAACTATGATATTGGCCACATTTTCACAAACCCCGGAGACGGCCTAGGCACGGGACTGGCGAGTTTAGGCGTGGTATGCAATGACCAATCAAAAGCCCGGGGAATCACTGGTACCAGCCCCCCCGAGGGCGATCCGTTTGCAGTGGATTTCGTGGCCCATGAGATCGGCCATCAATTCAGTGCCACACACACATGGAATGGCACTGAAAGTTCGTGTACCGAATCCCAGCGAAACTCTTCCACCGCCGTGGAACCGGGATCCGGATCAACGATAATGGCCTACGCCGGCATTTGCGGAACAGACGATCTACAGGACAATAGTGACCCCTACTTCCACGCGGCCTCACTGGAACAAATGTTCGACTTTATCGAGATCGGTGGCGGAAGCACTTGCCCAGAGACGACCGCGTCCAGCAATACGCCTCCAGAACTGCAGGTCATGGAAGGAGGACAGGTAATCCCCATCTCCACGCCTTTTAAGCTGACCGCCTCAGGTACCGACACAGATGGAGATTCGTTGACATTTACGTGGGAACAGATGGATACTGGGGAGGCAGGAGCGCCCTCTGATCCTCAAGGTACAGCGCCACTCTTTCGGAGCTTTGAACCTACGACCTCCGGAGTCAGGTATCTACCCTCGCTTTCCACGGTTTTGGGAGAAGGTACGGTAAAGGGTGAGGTTTTACCAAGTAGCACTCGTGAAATGAATTTTCGCATTACCCTAAGGGATAATAGCGCTTTGGGTGGAGGCACTGCCAGTGAAGATCTGACGATCGACGCGACCGATGATGCAGGGCCTTTTATCGTAACGTCTCAAAGTACTGCTGACACGTTGGCCGGCGGCAGTGTCGTCCTGGTCGAGTGGGACGTAGCCAATACCAACCTGGAGCCCGTAAGCTGCGAATTTGTGAGTATTGCTTTGTCCGAGGATGGAGGTCTGAATTTTACCAGTATTTTGGAGGAGAGCACTACCAATGACGGCGCAGAGTACGTGGTGTTACCCAATACCCCCTCCTCCGATACAAGGATCATGGTTTCATCTGTAGGGAACATCTTTTACAATATCAATTCCACAGGATTCGTCATTGAAGAAACACAGGAAGAAGGATTCGATCTCTTGATCAAGGAAGTACCCCAAACCACCTGTGGGGATACGTTGGAGTTCGAACTTCAGGTCGTGGCTATCAATGGCTTCAGCAATGCGGTGACACTGTCTTCAGAAGATGCCCCACAAGGGTTGTCACTGAACCTTGGAAGCAGTGCGGTGACCCCTGGAAGCAGTACAACGCTGAGAATTGTAAATGATGGCGGATTTACCGGTAATGGAAGTCTGACCATGTCAGCTTCTGCGGAAGGTAGCATCAGGGAGCATGTAATAGATTTCGGTTTTGCACAAACACCGACCGAAGCACCTAACCTCCTCAATCCCCTCCATGAACAGACGAGCGTCTCACTACTCACAACGTTCACGTGGAGTGCTATTGAGAACATAGACGGTTACACATTCGAACTAGCCGCAGATGATCAATTTGAAGAAATAGTAGTACAGGAGAACAATCTGCAAACGACCTCCTTTGCACTTAGCGAAGATCTGGAAGCAAAAACGACCTACTTCTGGCGTGTGGCCACCACAAATACCTGCGGGGTTGGGCCATTTGCACAAAGCCTTTTCATTACATCAAATCTGGGAACTACTGAATTGGCCGCAGAGGACGTCCCCATATCAATCGTCGATGTAAGTACTATTAGTTCTACGATCACCATCAATTCTGAATTGGAGGTATCAGATATTGACGTGAAGGATCTGGACATCACCCATTCATTTGTCGGCGACCTTTCAATCACACTTACCTCACCCTCCAACACGAGTGTACTGCTGATGTCCGGCGAATGCAGTAGTGACGACAACGTATTCATCACATTTGACGATGAAGCCTCCTTTGGTGTCCCGTGCCCACCTACCGATGGGCAGGCTTATCAGCCCGAACAACCGCTCAGCGCTTTTGATGGTGAGTCGGCACTGGGCGATTGGGTTCTGGAGGTCTCAGATGACTTCACAGGAGACGTCGGCACGCTCAACGGATGGAAGCTTGTTGTCAGCACATTTGAAGAGGCCATTTGGCTACTGTCCAGCGCATCTGAGCCCGGACAGGTCGATCTCAGCTGGACCAATCTACAGACCAATGACGGCTACGAAGTGGAAATCGCCGTAGAAGATGGCGCCTTTGAGCCACTGGGGAATACAGCCCAGAACGTCAATAGCACCACAGTAACTAATTTGGCCCCGACAACGAAGTATTCATTCCGGGTTCGAGCAATCATTGCCGATACCGTGTCGGACTACTCCAATATCTCGCCCATCACGTCACTGCCACAAATCCCCAATCCACCGTCGGATCTGACTGAGCAGCAATCATCAGGTTTCGTGACACTCAGCTGGACAGACAATGATGACATAGAGGAGGGCTTCGTTGTAGAAAGAGCAGACGGCGGCTTAGAGGATTTTCAGGAAATAGGTCGGACCACTGCCAATACTACGACCTACATCGACAACGAGGTGGAGCGAGGAACGGACTACGCCTACCAAATCCGGGCGTTTAACATTTCAGGGAACTCTGAGCCCTCCAATACCGTGTTACTCACAGTCTTGGGAATCGATGACATACCACTTGAGGAACATGTTTACCCCAACCCTGCGAGTCAATGGCTCCGAATTCCCTCAGCGGCCCTGACAGATGCCACGCATTTGGTGATTTCAGATGTACAATCCCGCAAGGTGAAGAAGTTGGCAATCGAGTCGCTGAAAGAGCAGTATATCGAGGTGACAGATTTACCCACGGGACTATATTTTCTCCAAATCCGAGCCGGATCCGACCTACTTCAAGTTCAGAAGTTCTACAAAGAATAAGCACACATAAACACGCCAAGATGAAAGTTTTCTTTTCTGCAGCCCTGGCGCTGCTATTATCGACACTCACGTATGCCCAAATAGGGGGACCGTTTCCTGCAATGGAAGCTGAAACCCTGAACAATCAGGAACTCACACTTCCAGAAGCACTGGAGGGTAAGTATTCGATCATTGGACTCGCCTACTCCAAAAAGTCAGAGAAACACCTCAAGACGTGGTTCTCGCCAGCTTACAACACATTCATTCACAAACCGGAGACGCCCTCACTTTTCGCAGGGAATTACGACGTGAACGTATACTTCATACCTATGTTCACCGGTGTGAAGAGAGCAGCATATAAATCGACGATGAAAAAGGTGCAAGCCGGCATCGACGAACGGCTCCGGCCGCACGTATTGTTCTACAAGGGTGATATCAAGACGTATAAGAAAGCCCTCGACTTCCAGGGAAATGACGTGCCTTACTTCTTTGTGATGAATCCCCAGGGCGAAATCGTCTATACGACCTCAGGGAGCTACACTACTTCTAAAATGCAGGAGATCGTCGATCAGGTCGAGGACTCCTGGCAATAATTCCCACCGACGGCAAAAGGACCATCCATCCGGAATGCAACAGCGAAAAATGACGTTATTTGTATGTGATGAGATGGATAATATGCGGTTTTTTCCTGGTGCTCTCCCAATGGACTTGGGGGCAGGTAACAGTTGAGGGTTTTGTCAGGGACGAACTTGGCCAGGCCATACCATTCGCGCACGTAGCCGTGAAACACCAGGAGATGGAGGGTACGGTGAGCAAGGTCAACGGCTTCTTCTCGATGGAGGCTGGTGACCTGGATACGCTGGTCTTCTCACACGTAGGCTTCAAGTCCCTGGAAATCGCCGTTGACACTGTTTTCAATAGCCGCTACATCAGTGTTAAACTTCCCGCGGACTTCGTCCAATTGGATGCCGTTTATGTGTTGGCCAATCACAAGTACAAGGTACCCGCCCGCTATCAGGGACAGCCCTTCGACATTGATGGTGTAGAGAAGCGTGCTGCCAAAAAACCGGTACGAGCAGGTAGCGTGCGAGGAGGCGGAGGCACACCCGCTCCAGGAGAGCCAGTCCCAGGACCATCGGCGGTGCTGTATGGTCCAATATCCTTCTTCACCCAGAAAGAGGCACGACAAGCGCAACAAGCTGAACAAAACACATCGCAGACCATGACGTTTCAGCTCTTCGTCAATGACGGGGCAGTCAGGGACAGTTTGATGGCCAAGTACAACATAGAGGAAAGGCACCTCAATGCCCTGCTCATAGAGTACAATCAAAGTTATCCGCAGGTGCATGCCTATACCGATGTGGAGGACATTTGGCGATCTCTCACGAGTTATTTGGATGGACATCGGGAAATGAATTAGCCCCCACCCCGACAAGACGGGGTTTTCATGGCTACTTCAACACGAAGTATCTCAACACCAATTAGTTTTGAGGCTGCATCAAACCCAAAGTGACTCTTATGTCCGACAAGATTCTTATCAACGGTCACGAACACATCAGATATCATCGCGAAAGCTACTCCCTTCCTGAGGCTGAAAGCAAAGCCAAATCCTTTTATGAATGGATGGACAAAAGACGAACAGTGCGCGAGATCTCCGACCGCCCCGTGTCCCGGGAACTGATAGAGCACCTAATCCTCGCCGCCTCTACCGCTCCCTCTGGCGCACATAAGCAGCCGTGGACCTTCTGCGCTGTGTCCGACGCCGACATCAAGAAGAAAATCCGGGAAGCCGCCGAGAAGGAAGAATATGACAGCTACCACGGCCGAATGTCTGAGCGCTGGCTTGATGACCTCAAGCCTATCGGCACTGACTGGCACAAACCCTTCATCGAAAATGCCCCCTGGCTGATTATTCTTTTCAAGAAGGTCTATGAAAAAGGTGAAGAGGACCAAAAGGTGAACAACTACTACGTCAATGAGTCTGTGGGCATTGCTGCTGGCATGCTCATCACTGCCATTCACGAGGCAGGATTGGTAACGTTGACACATACGCCCAGTCCTATGAACTTCCTGTCCAACATCCTCAATCGTCCGGAAAATGAGCGGCCGTTTCTACTGCTACCGATTGGTTATGCCGAGGAAGAGGTCTACGTTCCTAATCTCACCCGGAAACCCCTGGAGGCTATCTCTGAATTCTACACATAGCTTCCAACGAATCGATTCCATTTTGGCAGGATTTTAAATTGATTTGGCAGGAAATGGTAAGGATTGTTGACTTACTTCGATACAGTGAGTAAGTAGCAGCGTCGACGCCGCTACCGAAATCTGGTAATGATCTGCCGAGAGGTTTTCAGTCGACAGCTCATTCGCCATACAAAAGACATTGAAATCCTCAATCGCTCTTGTCTCTATCAAAATGCGATTGTTTTTATAGCTGGTTGGTAACCCTGAGTCAATTGATTCAGGGTTTTTTGCTTTTGGCAGAAACGGTAACAATTTTGGCAGGATTGAAATCTCAACACTTTCCACCTTTGATCTTGTAAGAGTTTGTGAGAGAGACGCGCTCTCCTACTCTCAAAGAAATTCAAAAGTCTTCTTCTGTTTGTCAGAAGTATTTTTGTCTATAGCTGGTTGAGACCCTGAATCAGACGGATTCAGGGTTTTCCCTCACTCTCAATTTCTGGCACCCTAATATTCGCCATGTGCCGCCAAAGCCCAGTAGAAACTCACTCTTCCAGTTACCTTGAGGAGTGTCGTTGGTGTAGAACCGCCAACACATTCTGAAGGGGTATGTCCTTCGCCTCCAGCAATACGAGGTAATGAAATAAAAGATCTGCTGCCTCATTCACAAATAGCTCCTCGTTATCATCCTTGGATTCGATGACCAGCTCGACAGCTTCCTCACCGACTTTTTGCGCAACCTTGTTGATCCCCTTCTGGAACAATGAAGAAGTATAGGACTTGTCGGATGGGTTATTCTTCCTGTCCCGAACGATGCCTTCCAGATGCTCAATAAACCAATGGAGGTCGTCGTTACTTTCGCCAAAACATGTATCCGTCCCAGTGTGACATGTGGGACCTTCGGGAATCGCACTGACGAGCAGGGTATCTCCATCACAATCCACCTCGATGTTTTGCAACAACAAGTAGTTTCCAGACGTCTCACCTTTCGTCCATAACCTCTCCTTGCTGCGACTATAAAAGGTGACCTTGCCTGATTCCCTCGTGGCTTCAAGGGCTGCCTCATTCATATAGCCAAGCATCAATACCTTGCGGCTTCTTGCATCCTGCACAATCGCCGGTATAAGTCCATTTCCTTTTTCAAAGTCCGGTTTCATAATCTCACTGGGATATTGTTGTCTCTCAAGACGCTCTTGACTTCTTTGATCTCTATTTCCTTATAGTGGAATATACTCGCCGCGAGGGCTGCCTGCGCCTCACTATTCTGAAAGATGTCTGTGAAGTGCCCGACAAGGCCACCGCCACCAGATGCGATAACGGGAATAGATACAGCCTTGCTCACCCTGTTGGTCAAGTCGTCGGCAAATCCAGCTTTCGTACCGTCATGGTCCATCGAAGTCAGAAGGATCTCCCCGGCACCACGCCCATCTACTTCCTTTGCCCAGGAGATCGTCTCCAACGCTGTGGGTCGGGTGCCTCCGTGCGTATGTACTAAGTCGGTGTCATTCACAAGGCGCGAGTCAATCGCCACCACCAGGCATTGAGCACCAAAATGATTGGAAATTTCATCTACTAGCTCAGGTCGTCTGACCGCAGCTGAGTTGATAGATACCTTGTCAGCGCCAGCTTCCAATAGGTCCGATACATCCTCGATAGTGCTAATGCCGCCACCCACTGTGAAGGGAATATGGACCGCCGCCGCCACGTCATAGACTAACTTCAGCAGTGTCTTGCGTTTCTCAAGCGTAGCGGATATATCAAGGAAGACCAGCTCGTCAGCGCCCTCGTGGGCATAGCGTCGTGCAAGCTCGACGGGGTCTCCCGCATCCCTCAAGCCAACGAAGTTGACCCCTTTGACGGTCCGCCCGTCTTTAACGTCCAAACAAGGTATGATTCTTTTCGTGAGCATATCAGAAATCTGCTAATTGGCTTAATGTTACGCGCCCTTCATAGATGGCTTTGCCCAGAATGGCAGCATGCAATCCAGCTTCTCTCAACTGCACCAGATCCTCGAAGCTACTTACTCCGCCACTGGCTATCAATTTGATGCCTGGGAACTCATGCAAAATCTCCTTGTACAATCCGATCGCAGGCCCCGCCAGCATGCCATCCTTGCTAATATCAGTGCAAATCACATACTTCAAACCCTGATCTACATAGTGACGGAGAAAGGCAAATACGTCGATATCCGTCTCCTCCTGCCAGCCACTCACCATGATCTTCTTGTCCAACACATCAGCGCCAAGTATCACTCGATCCCCTCCAAACGCCCTCAACCATTCCTCAAAGAGCGGTCTGTTCTTTGCCGCCACGCTTCCGCCCGTCACTTGCTTCGCACCAGCGTCGAATACCTTCTCTACCTCTTCTGTGGTCTTGACACCACCACCGAAATCCACAGACAACGAAGTCTCCGTTGTAATTGACTGCAAAACCGGCAGGTTCACTACTCGCTTCGATTTGGCACCATCAAGGTCGACCAGGTGAAGTCGCTCGAGTCCAGCCTGCTCAAAGCTCTTTGCCACTTCGAGAGGATCCGAATGGTACGTGGTCTGCTTACCATAGTCGCCCTGTTCCAGTCGTACGCACTGACCATTGATGATATCTATCGCAGGTATGATGTCCATCACACAATCTTTAGGAAGTTGTCCAGAATTTGCATGCCCGCCTCGGCACTTTTCTCAGGGTGAGGCTGCACAGCATAGTAGTTGTCCTTGTGCAGCGCCGTAGAAAAGTCCACACCATAATTGCACTTGGAAATGGTGTGGGGGCCTACCTCCACATAATAGCTATGGACGAAATAGAGATAACTGCCATCACTCACATCTCGCATCAGCGGACCTTCATTGTCGAAAATATCATTCCAACCCATGTGGGGTACCTTCAGTTCTCCTCGGAAGCGCAGGACATTTTCCTCCAGAATGCCAAGGCCAGTAGTATCGTTCTCCTCCAGATGCTGGCACATCAGCTGCATGCCGAGACATATCCCCAGAAAGGGTTGATGCAAGTCGCACAACACCTTGTCTAAGCCCCGCTCACGAAGGTACCGCATGGCAGAACTGGCCTCCCCCTGCCCCGGAAAGATCACTTTATCAGCTGCTCGGAGTTCCTCAGGATCATCGGTGACCACCGGCGAGATACCCAGTCGATTGAGGGCAAACGATAGGGACTGCACATTGCCGGCATTGTATTTAACAATCGCTAGTTTCATAGATGCTATCAGGAGACAATAACCTGTCCCTTGGCTGCCACCATATCTGCCAGTATACTTCGTACCTCCGGTATGGCTTCATACAGTTGTTCATAAGACTCAATGACAAAATATCGATCCTGGAAGACACTCTTTGTGTAGCCCGTATCGGCAATAGCCTGCACATCGAATGGATGGTGTGGTGGCTCGTCTGATAGGCAGAATTTCGTTTCTCCTGCAGAAGACAAGATGCCCGCACCATAGATCCTCGTTCCCTGCTGTTCATTGATAAGGCCAAACTCGACGGTGAACCAATAGATCCGTGAGAGAATGTCGATCGCATACGGATTGTCATGGTATTCCAATCCAATGACGCTTAGCTGCTCGAGAAAATCAACAAACGCCTGGTTGGTGAGCAGCGGCACATGTGCAAACACATCATGGAACATATCGGGCTCCTCCAGGTAGTCGAGTTCCTTCATTTTTCGCAGCCAGGTAGTTGCCGGAAAGCATCGGTTGGACATCAGCTCGAAAAACGTGTAGTCCGGTACAATTCCGGGAACCACAACAAGCCGCCAGCCGGTCATTTCCTCCAGAAGCCTATTGGTATCGTCAAAATTGGGAATTGCATCCGCATGAAATTCAATCCTGCGCAAACCGTCGAGGAAGGCCGTGCTTGCGGCCTCCGGCAGGTTTTGCATTTGTCTTTCAAACAGGATCTTCCAAACCTTGAAGTCCTCGTCTGAATAGCTGTCGTATATCTGCTTCATCTCAACTCTCTCCTTAATTCTCGCACTCCCTTCCTAGAGCTCGTCTCTCAACTCGACGACTCGTTTGATCTTCCTGATCAGCTTCTCGGACTCAGTGAAGTTGAGTGTCTGCTGACCATCCGAGAACGCTTCTTCTGGTACATCGTGAATTTCAAAAATGACACCATCGGCACCCGCTACCGTTGCCGCCAGTGCCACTGGTTCGACATGCTCACGAATCCCTATCCCGTGAGACGGATCCGCCACAACCGGCAAATGCGTTTTCTCCCTGAGAATGGGAATCGCGTTGATATCAAATGTGTTGCGCGAAGCCTTTTCGTAGGTTCTGATACCTCGCTCACACAGTAGCAGGCTTTCATTGCCTCCGGAAAAAACGTACTCCGCACTGTACAGCAATTCATCGATCGTACCGGAAATACCTCTTTTGATCATCACTGCCTTGTCCACTTTACCTAACTCATCCAGCAGGTTGAAGTTTTGGGTATTTCGCGCCCCGACCTGGTAAATGTCTACATAGTCGTACATCTCCTCTATTTGAGACACCTGCATCACCTCAGTGACAATCTTTATCCCATTGGCCCGAGCAATTTTATACCACGTCTTCAGCCCATCAATGCCCATACCCCGGAAGGAATAGGGCGAACTTCTTGGCTTGAACACGCCTCCGCGCATCATTTGAACGCCATTGGCCTTCAGGTGATCGATGGTCTGCTGGATATTTTCTTCCCCCTCGATACTGCAAGGACCCGCCATAATCCCGAAGTGGCCTCCGCCAATTTTCACATCATCCCCGAGGTCAATTACCGTTCGGTCGACTTTCCACTTGCGTGAAACCAGTTTATAGTTGTCACTAACAATGTGCACGTCCCGTATGCCAGGCATGTGTCCTATTTCACGCACGTCGATGGCAGCCTTGCCAATCCCCACGAGGTAGTCACCTTTCTGTGTCTTTACCTCTGTCGTTTTGTACTTCAGGGAATTGATCCTATCAATGACTTGCTGTTTTGTTGATGGATCGATGGTCCGTTCGAGTTGGATAATCATGACTTATCAACTGTTTTTGATGTTTTGAATAAATTTCTTGATAGCGGCTTCAGAACTATCCTCCGCCAATTGTTTGATGAATGCGCTGCCGATAATGGCACCATCAGAATATTCGCAAGCCTGCCGAAAAGTGCTATTGCTGGAAATGCCAAAACCTATCAATGTCTTGCGCTGCAAACCCATCGATTGGATTCTTTCGAAGTAAGCGATCTGCGTATCAGTGATCGTGGATTTGGCTCCAGTGATACTCGCTGACGATACCATGTAAATAAATCCACGTGAATGCTGGTCAATTTCCCGAATGCGCTCCTCAGAGGTCTGTGGCGTAATGAGGAATATGTTGTACAGGCCATATTTGTCCAGCAGGTCCTTGTAGTGGGTCAGGTATTCATACATCGGCAGGTCGGGCAGTATCAGACCGTCGATACCCACTTCCTGGCACTTTTGGCAAAAAGACTCAAAGCCAAACTGAAGGATGGGATTGATGTAGCCCATCAGCAGCACAGGAACCTGTACCGAAGTACGCAAGCCTGCCAACTGGTCAAACAGCACCCGAAGCGTCATGCCATTGCCCAGTGCTACGTCTGAGCTCTGCTGAATGGTGGGACCATCAGCGATCGGATCGGAGAATGGCAGTCCGATCTCAATGAGGTCGGCGCCATGCGCCGCGAGAGCGGAGGCGATGGGAACGGTATCCCCGAGTTGGGGATAGCCCGCAGTGAAATACACATTGAGCAGGTCCTTGCCATTGTTCTCAAAAACCTGATCGATTCGGTTCGTTACACTTGTTTCCATATCAGTACTTCCCCCATTTGATGTATGTCTCGAGGTCCTTATCTCCCCTGCCCGAGAGGTTGATGACGACCACATCACTCGCTGCTAAGTCGAGCTTGTTAAGCACAGCAAATGCGTGTGCCGACTCGATCGCCGGGATGATGCCCTCCAATCGGCTGAGTTCCACTCCCGCTATCATGGCCTCCTCATCCGTAGCACTGTGAAAGGTCCCCCGCCTTGATTGAAATAGGTGTGCATGCAAAGGACCGATACCTGGATAGTCCAACCCTGCCGAGATGGAATAGGGCTCGACCACCTGGCCATCTTCCGTCTGCATCAACAATGTGCGGCTGCCGTGCAATACCCCCTGGCGCCCCAGCGTCGTGGTGGCCGCTGACTTGCCAGACCCTGTGCCCAGCCCCGCCGCCTCGACAGCGATGAGCTCGACGTCCTCACTATCAAGAAAGTGATAGTAAGCACCGGCGGCATTAGAGCCTCCACCTACGCAGGCAATGACTTTATCCGGCGTCTCGCGACCTTCGGCCTTCTGCAATTGCTGGCGGATTTCTTCAGAAATCACAGACTGAAATCTCGCCACCATGTCGGGGTACGGATGCGGCCCAACAACCGATCCGATGATGTAATGCGTGCCAACAGGGTCATTAATCCAGTGACGCATTGCCTCATTAGTGGCATCCTTCAGCGTTTTGCTACCCGACGTCGCGGGTCGGACTTCTGCCCCCAATATCTTCATCCGCTCGACATTGGGTCGCTGACGCTGCATATCTAGCTCGCCCATGTAAACGATACAGTCCATACCCATCAGCGCGCAGACCGTAGCCGTGGCCACGCCATGTTGTCCGGCGCCTGTTTCAGCGATGATACGCTCCTTACCCAGCGCCCTGGCCATGAGGATCTGACCAATGGTATTGTTTACCTTGTGCGCTCCTGTGTGGCAAAGGTCCTCCCGCTTCAAGTAGATCTTTGCACCATACTTTTCCGACAATCTTGAGGCGAAATACAACGGCGTAGGACGGCCGACATAGTCGCGCAGCAATTGGTGAAACTGCGATTTGAATTCGTCGCTCGCCATGATCTGCAGGTAATTCTCCCTCAGTTCTGCCACATTCGGATGAAGCATTTCTGGCACATAAGCACCCCCAAATTCACCGTAGTAGCCATGGTCATCGACGCCATGTTTTTTACTTGTCGCTAACATATCTCCTCCTTCAATTCTTTGACCTTTTCAATGTCTTTCAGTCCTGGTGCCGTTTCAAAGCGGCTGTTTACATCTATCCCCACCATTTTTGGCAATTCGAGATTTTGGATGTCCGGCAAGTCTTCGAGCTGGATCCCTCCACTCAGCAGGAAGGGCTTGGTACCATTGTAGTCTCGCAGTACGCCCCAATCGAAGTGCACTCCGCTTCCACCGTACTGGCTGGTTTGGGTATCGAACAAGAAATAGTCTACCAGCGGCTCCCACTTCTCCATTTCCTGCACAGGCAGCTCTGCTTCTATGCGGAATACCTTGATAAGCCCCACGCCAGCACCTTTGAGGCTCGCCCCCAACTCCGGGGACTCGTCGCCGTGGAGCTGTACATAGTCCAGGCTATATCGCTGCACCTTCTCGAGTATGGCAGACTCTCCTTCATTGACGAACACTCCGACAATCTTCGTATCAGAGACTCGTAAAGTCGTGATGGTCTCTGCGGGCAAATCACTGACAAAGCGCTTCGATCGCTCGTAGAAGATCAACCCAAGGAAGTCAGGGTTCATCCCCAAGACCTCCTCAATGTTGGCTCCTTCCCTCATGCCGCAGACTTTCCACATCATCCCTCAGCTCGATAGCGCCTTGACGGCTTTGATAAAGCGGGAACAGGCCTTAGCCGGCTGCCCGTGTTGCATGAAGTACTCCCCAATCAGAAATCCCTCGTAACCGTGACGCATCAGATCGGCTACGACTTGCGGGTCGCTGATACCGCTTTCAGAGACCTTCACGAAATCGTCCGGAATCTTCTCTGCTAGATCGATAGAAGTCTGCACAGAGGTAGTAAAGGTCTGTAGGTCGCGATTGTTTACCCCTATCATGTCCGGCTGCGCCTCGACACCGCGCTGAAGTTCCTCCTCATTGTGTACCTCGAGCAGTACCTCCATGCCTAGGGAATGGGCAAACTCAGACAGTCGTTTCATTTCATCAGTCCTGAGGCTCGCAGCGATCAAAAGGATGACATCAGCACCTATCGACTTCGCCTCCACGATCTGGTACTCCTCCAGGATGAAGTCCTTCCGAAGGATCGGACAAAAGTTGAATTTGCGGGCAGTCTGCAGGTCATCATTCTTTCCTCCAAAGTACTTCGTGTCCGTCAGTATAGACAGACCACTTGCCCCGGCTTGCATGTAGCCGATGGATGTTCTTTCCACAGATACATGCTGGTTGATCGCCCCCTTCGAGGGACTCTTGCGCTTGATCTCTGCGATCACACCTACCTTATCAGGTCGCTGGAGATACTTCTTGAGAGACACCGGCGTACCTCCAAAGAACAAGCTCTGCTCCAAGAGTTTCGCCGGAAACAGCTCCTTCTTCTCAGCTACCTCCTTGCGCTTATGTGCGACGATCTCGTCCAATATGTTCATTACTTCAGCCATTTATTTCGATGAATTTTTTGAATGATTGCAGCGCCCGGCCCGACTCGATGGACTCCCTGGCCTCCGCAACGCCCTCAGTGATATCGATGGATTTTGCAACTGCAAGCGCCAGTCCGGCATTGGCCATGACGACTTCCTTTTGTGCCTTGGTGCCTTTGCCCTCCAACACGTCGGTGAAGATCTTTGCTGAGTCCTCAATCGTTTCGCCACCACTGAGATCCGCCAGGGCGACCTTTGATAGATTCAGCGCCGAGGGGCCCAGGACGCGCTCCGCATGTCGACTGACCATCTTGAAATTGCCCGTGAGTGATACTTCGTCAAACCCATCCAAGGCATGAACGATGGCAAAATTGGCGGCCCCCTTTTGATACAGATAGCCGTAGAGGCGCGCAAGTTCCAGACTAAAGACACCCACCAATTGATTGCGTGGGAAGGCAGGGTTCACCATGGGGCCCAGCATATTGAAGAATGTCTTCACCCCCAGCTCCTTCCGCACAGGGCCAACATTTTTCATTGCTGGGTGGAACATCGGCGCATGCAGAAAGCAAATACCCGCCTCGTCGATGCTCTTCTTGATGGTATCAAGATTGTTACCAAACTGACAACCAAAATGCTCCAATAGGTTGGACGAACCACATCGCGAAGACACACCATAGTTGCCGTGCTTTGTAACATTCAGACCGGCCCCCGCCGCCACAAAAGAGGAAAGCGTGGAGATATTGAAGGTATCCTTGCCATCACCTCCCGTACCGCAAAGATCAATGGTATCAAAGTCATCCAGCGGAACGCGGATGCACAACTCAAGCATGGCATCTCTAAAGCCCTCCAGCTCATCCACGGTTATACTTCGCATCAGGTACACCGTGAGAAATGCGGCCATCTGGCTATGGTTGTACTTCCCGGAGGCGAGGTTTGATAGCACCTCCTTCGCTTCCTGTTTGTCCAGGGACTGATGCTTGAAAAGTTTATTCAGTATTGCTTTCATGCTAGGTAATATTCAGCCAGTTGGTCATTAGTTGCTTGCCGTGCTGTGTCATAACAGATTCCGGATGAAACTGGACACCGCGAAGATTATACTTTCTATGTGCAATGCCCATGATCCGGCCCTCCTCTCCGTAGGCGGTAATGCGCAATTCACCAGGCAACGTCTCCGGCGTGACCACCCATGAATGGTAGCGGCAGACGTCAAAAGAATCAGGTATCCCCTCAAATAGGAGATCAACGTCATCATCAACCTTCACGGTGGTCACCACTCCATGATAGACAATGGGCAAATTGTACAATGTGGCACCGAATACCTCCGCTATGCCCTGATGTCCAAGACAGACACCGAGTATATTTTTTGTTGGTGCATACCGCTTGATGAGCTCGGGCATGATCCCCGCATCTTTTGGCAGCCCCGGCCCCGGTGACAGTAGGACGTGGTCGAACCTCTCAACGTCTTCAAGGGAGATCTTATCATTGCGATGCACTTCCATCGTCTCCTCCTGCCCTAGCTCTCGCAATATGTGCACGAGGTTGTAGGTGAAAGAGTCGTAGTTGTCCAGAACGAGCACTTTCTTCGTCATCTCTCGTCGATCTTTTCTGCCTCGTTCATGGCCTTGTCCAGCGCAGCCAGTTTATTGTACACTTCCTGCACCTCACTCTCGGGATTGGACTTGGAAACAATACCCGCACCTGCCTGAAAAAGCAGTTGATTGCTCTGGCTCAAAAACGTGCGGATCATGATGGCGTGATTGAAGTTGCCTTGAAAATCCATGAAGCCGATGGCGCCACCATAAAAGCCTCTACCCAATTGCTCGTTCTCATCAATGAGCTGCATCGCCCGATGCTTTGGCGCGCCAGACAGCGTGCCTGCCGGAAAAGTCGAAGCCACAATGTCCAGTGGGTCAGCATCCGACCGCAACTGGCCAGTGACCTTTGACACCAGGTGGATGACGTGCGAGTAGTACTGTATCTCTTTGTAGGTCTCCACGGTGACCTGGTCGGAACTCTTACTCAGATCATTGCGGGCAAGGTCTACCAGCATGATATGCTCCGAGTTTTCCTTTTCATCCTCAAGGAGCTTGTTGGCCAGCTCCGCATCGGCAGCATCGTCGCCAGTCCGGCGAAAAGTCCCTGCAATGGGATAGATCGTCGCCTCGCCATTGTTAACGACAATCTGGGCCTCCGGAGAAGAACCAAAAATCTTGAACCCGCCGTAGTCAAAATAGAATAGGTACGGCGAGGGGTTGATAGATCGCAGCGATCGGTAGACCTGAAACTCGTCACCCTGAAATGGCACCTGGAACCGTCTGGAAAAGACCACCTGAAATACATCACCGACGTCGCAGTGATGGATGCCTGCCTTTACCTTTTCAAGAAACTCATCATCTGTAAAGTTGGATGCGACTTCCCCGGATTTTCGAAACTGAAATGCGGGTACACTGCTGACATACAGCAAGTCGACAATCTCTTTGAACCGCTCCTCATCAGGTTCGTCAATGTAGGTCTCGATGACGAAACACTCGTTTTTGAAGTGATCCAGGGCGATAATGTACTGGAAGACATGATAAGAGATGTCCGGGACGTCCATACTTCGAGGTGACTGGATCTCGATATCCTCGAAATACCTGACGGCATCATAGGCCATATAGCCAAAAAGGCCCGTTTGTATATGTTTCACCTCGGGCTCAGGCACCTCAAACCGATCGATGAAACCACGCAAGAAACTCACAGCTGAATTTTGTGGATCTACCTGTCCCACTTCTTCCTTCCCGCCAGGAAAAGACATCTGGACTTTTCGGTCGCGGACCGTAAAAGAAGCAATGGGTGAACAGCAGATGTACGAAAAGCTATCCTCCTCGCCATGATAATCCGAGCTCTCTAGCAGAAACGAATTGGCAAATCGATCACGCATCTTCAGGTAGATCGCAACCGGAGTGATCGTATCCGCAAGCAGTCTCTTGCTTCGAATTGAGAGTTTGATTTTTTCCATGGTTTCAAAAAAAAAGCCTGCTGTGAACAGCAGGCCTTCTATATTTTTTTACATATGCCAGTAGCTCACAAGTGCCGATCTCGACTTGTATGCCACCACCAATATGTCGTTGTGTAATTCATCATTTGTTCTGCGAATCTATAGGCACATGCGCCCAAATTCAAAGTAAAAATGAAAACTTTTTTTCAGCGATATACCTCCTGGCGAAGGGAAGAGGTCTCCGGTCGAAAACGAACCAAATGTTTTTTTCGTTAGGCCAGATACGTTAAGTTAGATTGTTGATTAGCAATTGAAGCCCATGCTACCTGTAGAGGACCAAATAAGCTTACTCGTCCATCTCTCCAAGGCTGACAACTTTGTTGCTCAGGAAGAGAGTGATTTGATACACCGCGTTGGAAAGAGAAATGGTTTGACACCCGATCAGGTGGAGAACATCATCGACCATCCAAAGCCCATCAAGACATTAAAGGACCTCCCACCGGATGAGAAGTTCACTTATCTTTTTGATATCATCCAGATGATGAAAGTGGACGGCAAGATCTACCAAACCGAAATCGAATTTTGCGAGAAGATCGCCATCAAATTGGGCTACAAACCCGGAGTCATCGCAGACCTGTCAGCATACATCTACTCAGACCCTGACATCAACACCAGTAAAACGTATTTGCGATCTATTGCAGATCAACATCTGCTGCCCATGAGGAAGGATTGAAGGGCTATTCCCAGGCACGGGAAAGAAAAAACCCCCGGCCGAAGACCAGGGGCACTTTGTTCTTAGCTAAACGCCTTTTCCAGGTCGTCTATCAATTTCTTCGCAACTTTGCGCGGATTAGATTCTTTGAATTTCTTCAAAGCCTCCAGAGCTTCGGTTCCCTTCTCGATCAATCCAGAAGGATTACCGTCGCTAGCATAACTACCCAGGCACCACTCCAACTCTGCAACTAACTTTTCTTCGATATTTAGCTGCGTAAGTTTGTCTTTAGCGTTGGTGGCTGCCTTCTCTACTTTCTCTACGGATACGGCCATAGTACTCATACGTTCTTGATTTATGAATTCGCTGCAAAAGTAGAAGAAATCCTACCCACAAAAACAAGAAAAGATTTATTTTCTGTTAAGTGTAATAAATTCAAACGTTTGCAGATTTAAATCTTCTCAATTGCCTGTGCATCACTGCGAACCAGGCGGGAGGAACAAGGGCCAGTAGGACCATTCCGGGGTATCCGGTAGGCATTTGAGGAGAGGAATCGATATGCCTGAGGACTTGATATTTTCTGCTCGCCAGGTAATGATGATCGCTATGTCTGGACAGCTCGAACAACATCAATCGCCCTGCCCGATGATCCGAATTCCATGAATGATGCGGCATCACACGCTCGTAATGGCCGGGGGCAGTCTCTGTCCGCATCAGGCCATAGTGCTCGATATAATTGACGGTCTCCAAAAGCAAAAACCCCATCGTAGCAGCAGCGATGAAGAACAGCGCGACGACCCAGCCAAAGACGATAACAACCGTCCCTATCAAACCGAGTTGAATAACCTGATACCAGATCATCTCATTTCGCCAGTGCAATCCACCAAACCCCATTTTCTTAAGCCGTTCTCTTTCCAAGCGCCACGCCGACATATAGCCCAACACACTCGAGCGAAACCAAAAGGCATAGACACTCTCTCCCTTCCGCGCTGTCGCCGGATCCCGAGGTGTGGAGACGTACCGATGATGGCCGCGATTGTGCTCGATGAAAAAGTGCATGTACAAGGAGGTCGACAGTAGTACCTTAGACATCAACTGCTCGTACCATGTGTCACGGTGCCCGAGTTCATGCGCCACATTGATACCCAACACGCCGCACATTAAACCCATCGAGCTCAACCTTCCTAGCTGGTCCACCCAGGTCAGATGAGGCTCATCGATCACTTGCAGAAAGAAGACCATGAAAATCAACTGGACGGGAACGATCAAATAGATGACGAAGTCGTACATGCGGTTACTGAGCAAGGTCTGCTCCTCTTCCTCGGAATAGTTTGCCGGGTCCGGACCGCGTAATAGCTCTACGATGGGAATGAGGACAAAAGCGTCCAGAAGAGGCAGATAGGTGAGCCAACCAGTGTTGGTGAATGATATATAAGCCAGTACCGGCAGCACCAGCACAAGGAAATATTTGGACGCGCCCAGTTTGCGGTACATGAAATCAATTTACTAAAATTCCAACTTCCCAAAGGAGAGGAAGTAGGAAACAGATCCGCCTACCGAATACAAGTTGGACTGATCGGGGATCATCGTATTTCGCGTGCCATACTCGAATACTCCACTGAAGCTCACGGAAGTGAAGGCTTCCAGTTGGACAGTGCCGAAGGGCAGATCTACGAATGCTCCCAGCGAGGCACGTATGCCATAGCCATTTTCTGGATCGCGGTCAGGATCATAGGTGTAGAAGTCTTCGCGTGTGATCTCCAGATCTTCATCAGACGGGGCCTCAGGAGTCTCACTGGTAACCAGTCGTTCGTAATAGATCCCCAACGTCCCAAAAAACTTAGTCTGACCTTTGCCGCCATAGAGGATAGCCTCTATCGGAAACTCGAGATAGCCCAGCTTTGTATCGAGCGGCTGTAGTGGCGAGGTCAAGCCAAAGGTCTGTCTCCAGCCTCTTTCAATATAATTGGCCCCTAATTGGAACCCAGCATGCACGCCCTTACCACTGGGACGGCGAAAGCTGAAGTGCTTCACAACGACGCCGAAGTGGTAAGTCGGAATGAAGTCAGTGCGCATATTGACGGGAAAAAGGGTGTGATTGATGTATGCCGAAGAAAGCTGGTAACCACCTCGAATGCCCACATCCGTCCGCGTCTGCGCGGACGTGGTAACCATGGCAGCACTGAGCAATACCAACACCAAAGTGAACCTTCTTCCCAACCTATCAGAATTTATGCGGTGCAAACATAAGAGGCATTTCGGATATTACGCCTCGCCTCCATAGGGTTAACGTCGAATTCCCTCCGAACCACATAGCGCTCCATTTTGTAACTTGCATGGATATGAAATTTGAAGGGACTGATACGTACGTAACGACGAGAGAACTCAGTATTGCCGTCGAGGCGGCTGCGACGCTACAAAAACCACTCATACTAAAAGGTGAGCCTGGCACCGGCAAGACATTGCTGGCCTATGAAATCGCCCGGGCTTTGAAAAAAGAGCTCTTCACGTGGCATATCAAATCCACGACTACTGCCCAGCAAGGCCTCTATGAATACGATGCTGTCTCGCGACTTCGCGACTCACAGTTTGGTGAAAATGACGTTTCTGACATCGGCAAGTACATCAAGCGAGGTAAGCTGTGGGAAGCATTCTCCAGCGAAGAGCAATCGGTCCTGTTGATCGATGAGATTGACAAAGCCGATATCGAATTCCCCAACGATCTGCTGCTCGAACTGGACCGCATGGAGTTCTATGTCTACGAAACAAAAGAGACCGTGCAGGCAAAGCACCGCCCCATTGTCATCATCACTTCCAACAACGAGAAGGAGCTGCCTGACGCCTTCCTTCGACGCTGCTTTTTTCATTACATTCGATTCCCCGACCCCACGACCATGGCCAAAATCGTGAAGGTGCACTTCCCGGAAGTGCGCGATACGCTCATGGACCGGGCGCTCACGAGGTTCTATGAAGTGCGCGAAATCAACCAGCTCAAAAAGAAGCCCTCCACGAGCGAACTCATCGACTGGATCAGGTTATTGATGGCAGTGAAGGCCACCGACGAGGATCTTGAAAACACCCGGATATCTGAGGAAGACTTCCCTTATCGCGGAGCACTGCTTAAGAATGAGCAAGACGTGGAGTTCGTCACGCGTTTTGGTAGCAACTTTCTCAACTAGTCATGTTTCTGAGTTTCTTCTACTACGTCAAGCGCGGCGGCATACCGGTAAGCATTGCAGACCTCTTTCATCTGTTAGAGGCCCTCGATCGACAGGTGGTAGAAAACAGCATTGACGATTTCTACTTCCTCACCAAATCCACATGGATCAAGAGCGAGCACCATTATGACCTCTTTGATCAACTGTTTGGCAGCTTTTTCCACGGCGTAGAGGCTGGGGAAGAATATGAGGCCGATATACCCGAGGACTGGCTGAACGACCCGAAGTTGAACAACCTCACCGATGAAGAGAAGGCCAAGATCCAGGCACTTGGTGGTCTTGACAAGCTCATAGAGAGAATGAAGCAACTGCTGGACGAGCAGGAGAAAAGACATGCGGGAGGCAACAAATGGATCGGTACTGGTGGGTCCTCACCGTTTGGGTCTCACGGCTATAATCCTGAGGGCATCAAGATTGGAAAGCAAGGTTCGGGAGCGAATCGCGGGCTCAAGGTCTGGGACAAGCGAGAGTTTAAAAACCTCTCTGGCAACCAGGAGCTCAATACCCGCACGATGAAGATGGCCCTCAAGCGTCTGAGAGTACTGACCCGCGAGGGACTACCCACAGAACTGGACCTGGATGACACAATCAAGCGTACATCAGAAAATGCGGGCTACCTGGACATTGCCTTGCAACCCATTCGAAAAAACAACGTGAAGGTCCTCTTGTTTTTCGACATCGGTGGCTCAATGGATGGTCACATAGAGGCTTGTGAACAACTCTTCACGGCCGCCAAACATGAATTCAAGCACCTCGAGTACTTCTACTTTCACAATTGCGTCTATGAGGGGGTATGGAAAGACAACCGCCGCCGATGGGACGCCAAGACCCCTACGCTCGACGTGATCCATACTTTCAACCAGGACTACAAAGTCATCTTCGTGGGCGACGCCTCCATGGCTCCTTCGGAGCTCACTTACGCGGGAGGCAGCGTCGAGCATCACAACCAGGAAGCGGGATTCGTCTGGCTCGAGCGAATGCGCGACCATTTCAAGAGCATCGTCTGGCTCAATCCCACGCACCTGTCCTACTGGCAGTACACGCAATCCACACGGATGCTACAGCAGTTTTTCAACAACCGGATGTTCCCACTGACGCTCGAGGGGCTGGGTATGGCCATGAAGGCCTTAAGAAATCCAAAGTTGCGGTTTGACGCGATGGTGTGAAGAAGTGGAGGTGCATGCAATGCGCCAAAAAATCAGCTGGTATTTAGGTCACATTACGCGAAATGAGACGTTTCGTAAGTCGTGAGTGTATATCCCTTTATACTTTTTCGAAAGGCAATAGTAGAAGTGGTCGCTGATCTTGAAAAGGTTGCTAAGGGATATCAGGTAACCTTCCATCTCTGCCCCAGGAAAAAATGGCCTTTTCTCGCCCTTACCCGTTTCATCAATCTCCACTATTGCCGGCATTCCCTTTCTCCCGTCAAACGCCTTGATGTCATCATCCTCGAGGGTCTTTGATAGGTTGTCCTCGTGGTCATTGTATACGACAAATGTCTTGTTTCCGGCTGTAAGCAACTTATGACCTGCGTATTCATAAGGCATCTCCTGCGTCTTGTAGACCCGTCTGATCCAGTTGATCTTGCCGTCGTCTCCCAAGGACAAAATATACACTCTATTTGACTTCATCATGCCCTCGGTATGCTTTTGACGTTCGATGCTTGCAACAACATCACCATTGTCGAGAGGCACCAGTTCAGATACTCGCCAAGAGATGCCAAATTTTTTATCGAATCCTTCCAGAAAGTCCTCTGGCATCCGTGTGAATTTCAATGGCCCGACCTCTTGGGACTCTTTATTGACTTGAGCATAAAAGTAGGAGACGTCCTCCTCAAGTTGCGACAATCCCATTAATATGACTCTCTCACCGTCCAGGACCTTCGCATTTACGCCAAAGATCTTCGCTGACTCGTTTCTCAAATCAGTGGGCTTTAATGATTCCGACCTCCAGTAATACGCGTAGAATCTTGCTTCGGATGATGTGGATGATTCCTCCTCAGCCAGCATATAGAAATTCCCGGCATTGTCGAGTTCTAAGGATCTGATCGAATTCTCCGTAAAGGGCCCGTAGATAGTAATATCCCTCGACCAAACAGGTGCAAAAGACTGGTCCACCACCCTCAACTCAATCCATGGGTCCTTCCCCTTGCCATCCACTATACGGGAGATGAGCCAATAGTTTTTGTCTTCGGAAGAGGATACGAAAATTCTCATGCCATCACGCTTATGATCCTTGAAGCGTGTCAGGACAACTGGCGATCCTACAGTGGCCATGTCCTTACTGACCTCCGTTACATAGACTACCGCCTCGTCTGTGTCGTTAGTGGCCTCACTGTGGACCATATAATTACTGGTGTCAATGTTGATGAAAGCATTAATAGCCGACTTTCCACTGATCGTTTTGGAAGTCAGTGACTTTATGCCTGAATAATTGACGTGATCCTCGGACACCGCAAATCGCAGGGCCTTGCGATGGAAGCCAAAACCAAAATATGTCATCTTGTGACCTTCATTGAAGAACAAGGCAGTCGAGTTCTTTACACCCACAAAGGCTGTGGATGCTTCCTCCGCTTGTAAGTCAGTCTGCTGTGGCAGCTTGCGGCTGTCCAACACCGACCCAATGGTCATATCCATTGGCTGCGACTCACAGTGTGCCCATGCGGCCATAATCAGGTACAGGAAAACTCCTATTTTCTTTCCACCTTCCCGGTAGAATGCTGGTTGCTTTGAACAGGACATTGTTACAATCTAAATTCAGAGTTAGGAGACTATAGTAGGGAATTGCCCGGTAACGCAAAAAAATAGGCGCATGACCTGTCAATTCGATAGAATGAGTGTGAGAATTCCATCCCATGGCCACCAGAAATCATTCTGGTGCTTGTGAATTACTCCTGTCGATTACAGTAAGTCAGTTGCACACTACCTTTGGGTTGAGGAAATTGAGTTGAAGATCCCTAACCTATGAGACTACCATCAACAGCCACGTTGCTAATCGCTGCCGTGGGCTTCCTATTCTTCCGGTGCCCCTCGCCCAATCCAACAAACGCGACCGGCGGTCAAGGGAACAATACCAACCCGCCCGACCGGGGGGAAACGCCCCCTCTTGACGAGGTTCCGTCATTGGCTGACTATCAGGTTGGGACATTCTACATGCCTTTCTGGGGATTCGAGTCCCGGTCGAAGGGCAGCGCCGGCGATGCCCCGGGGCACTGGAGTGTCATCGACGATTTCAATAAGGTAAGCAGCCGAAGGGAGCGCAGGCACCCAATAGCATATCAAGAGGGCCGACCTTACTATAACGAAGACGACCCTGAGGTGACCTCAAAACAACTCAAGATCATGTCGGACCACGGCATTGACTACGTGGTCTTCGATTCATTCTGGCAATACTGCAATAGCTGCAACACAAAACCGGCATACGACCCGGCCAAGTGGCGGCCGTTTTGGGACCACGTAATGGACAACATCTTTCCTAAGACCAACCGCGGCATGGGCTACCCTGGGCGAGATAGCTACCCTACAACCGTAGACTTTCACGGCCTGAAATTTGCCATCAAATGGAGCAACGACTTCACCACACTCATCGCCGATAAAATTGAGGACACACAAGACTCCGGGAACCCCAAAGGATGCCGGGGCTTCTTCCAACCTGGTGGCGGACTGGACAGAATGATCGAGTACTGGAAGCCCTATCTGCAACACCCCAACCACCTCGAGACCGCCGACGGGAAGCCGTATTTTTATATTGGTCATGCCGATATCGCCCAGGCCACTTACCACGGATATAAAGAGACATTCACAAACACTGTAAATGGCCTTTGCGCCATGTGTGCTGACGACCCATTTTTTGACGAACTCGGCAAAGCCCGCAAAGAGGGTGACACGCACAGCCAAAAGGTGGGGGTCATGCTGCGGTACATTGAAAAAAAGATGGACCTGGGACCACTGTATTTCGTTGCCGTGTTGGGCGCTCCCGAGAAACAGTTCGTCGACAACGATACTACGCGCACCGCCGAACAGATCAAGAAAGACTGGCTCATTGATTACCCCGCCAAAGCAGGATACGATGCGGTATCATCTTATACCTACAAGATCTTCGATGGGGATGACTTCTACGGAAATTATAGTCCTGGCGACAACCCTTGCTACCCTGGGGATATCGGCAACTGGGAAGGGTATGACTACGAAAAGATGGCGGAAGTTTATAGCAACTATTGGAACTTCTATGCAACCGAAAGCGACGGCAGCGTCAAGTTTCACGTGCCTGCTACGGCTGGGTGGGATCGCAGCCCACTGAACCTCCGGGAGCTCGAGCAGGGCAAGTACGACACGATCCCCAAAAAGCCCTGCCCTGAAAACAATTACAAGTATGCCATCTGGGACCAGGCGCTCAGTACGCCACGAACTTTTGAGCGGCACATTGGACAGGCAAAGGACTTCATCAACCGCAACCAGGACCTCACCGAGGGCAACGTGCTGGTTTGCTGCTGGAATGAGTTTGCAGAAGGCACAGTGATAGAACCTACTCTCGAGCATGATTTCGGATATGTAGAAGCCATCAAGAAGACGTTTGGTCCGAAAACTCCAATAGAAAAACCGAGAGAGGCGCTATGAAGCCGGTGCATCTGTACCTCTCCATTCTCTTGCTGTCGGCTTCGATATCACGGCTTATCGCTCACCCTGGTGGCAATATGATCGTCGTTCAAGACTATGTACTATGGTCCTATGTTTATCCGCTGGATGACCCAAACCACCATGCCTGTGTGATGATATGGCGACAGGGTGAGAACCCAAGGGTCCTGCTCAGATCTGAGCATCCCGCGAGCGACTATATGTTTTCAACGCGTGGTTCCAATGTGTACATCGTAGAAAGTCGCTACGTCAATGCCAATGATCGCTTCGAAGCCAGAATACTGAAGATGAAGATTGGAGCACCTCCAATAGAAATATGGAGTTGGGAACATGATCCTTTACGGCTAGGTCAGGCGGGGTTTCATATGCCTGCTGATGATGAAATTGTCTTCGCTTCCTATCCCAATGTCTATCGGCAAATGAAAGGTGAGGATGCCGAGGTCTTCATGGATTCTGACAAGCCAATTAAGCGCATAAGGAAAGTGAACGATGACCATCTGCTGATACTTGGTGAGAGTAGTTGCGAGCTAATCACGGAAGATGGCCAGGTAGTGGATGAATGGGCACAACTCATCAATACCAGTGTCACCGATTCACCGCTCAATATGAATACGGTTTTCGATGTTGATTATAAAGAGGGCCAACTGTTATTGGCTTACTGGGGAAATCGATCTTTCGACCAGGTCGACCAAGAGGGCGATCGATCAGTCATTGTGCAACACCCTGATCCGCTCACACCCCACTGGGTGGCATACAGTGATATGGGCGTACTGCTGTTTGCTTCAGAACTGTACTTTGACGGCACTAACCCCCAGCCGCACCTCTTGCTAGTACAACCAAACGGCACCGAAGTTTTGATCTGGAGCAGATGATGGCCTTGGCAGCGACTAGTGATCTCACGTCTATGCAACAAAATGCCAATCAGTGCGATTGTGAAGTGACGATTCGCCAGATTTTGTATTTTCTTGATAGAATGCCAGCGCTGCCGTAATTTGTTCGCAAAAGGGCCGAAGTTGAATTTCAAACAAACACCTGTCATATGCTCCGAGCAGTTTCTCTTGTCCTTCTCCTACTCTTTTCATTCCAGTCTGTCGCTCAGACCGATACGACCCTGCTGGAAAGTGCTATCAAGTATTATGAGAATGAACAATACAGGGAGGCGTTAGATCTTCTGGACAAGTATATCCAGGAGGACTCTACCAACGCCGATGTATTCAAAATGCGGGGTAACTGCTACTACGAGGTCAACCAGCTGGAGAACGCCATTGCGGACTATCGATCCTCTATCGCGATCGATTCCTCCTTCAGCGATCCCTTTTTCAATTTGGCGAATGTGTTTCAAACGATCGAAGAACTGGATAGTGCAGAGGCTTACTTCAAGAAGTACATATCCCTCGAAGCAGAGGACCCCGAAGGCTTCGTCCGCCTGGCATTGCTCAAACAGCAACAGCAGCAACCTGACTCAGTACTGCCCTACTTCAATAAGGCCTACGCTCTCGATAGTACGCACGATATGACTGTGTACTATTTGGCGCAGGAGCACTTCTTCCGCGGCAACTTCGAGATGGCAAGAGAGGTCGCGTTGCAAGGCCAGGCGCTGGATTCCCTCCAAATTGACTTTTGCCTATATGCTGGACTAAGTGCTCTCTACCTGGGAGATTTTCAAGCGTCGATGGAACAATCAAAAAAAGCACTGTCCCTGGACTCCCTCAGTTTTGAGGCTTTCGTTATGGGACTGGAAGCACAGATCCTCTCCATCACCAGACCAGATGTGCTGTATCAGGATGAATACCAAGACTATAAGTTCACCGACTACCAGTCTGCCAAGCTAACGGACATGCTACAGAACGACACAGTGCCAGATTTCGATTCGCTATCCACACTTCTGGAGCAGGGTGCATTGTTGCCGCTCGACGACTATTTCAGATTTTATGTTGGCCAGGGTCAGCAGAGTGATTACTCACCCTACGGAGTATCCTCCAATTCAAAAATCAGCGAATTCTGGCAGAAGGAAGACTTCGAATCGCTGGCTAAGATGTCTGATAAGGTTTTCAAGACGAATCCGTTGAAGCTCGATGATATCTATCGGGTGGCCACTGCCAATTATGTGGTCCGGGATATGGCTCAGTTTCGGAAGTTGTATGGGGCCTACTTCGGACTGATTGAGAGTATTTTGGCTAGTGGCGACGGCGAGTCAATGACTTCCGCCTACATAGTGATGTCTACAACCGATGAATACTCTGTGCTCAACTACCTGGGCCTTCGCTCCAGTATGCAGGCCTTGCAACATGCTGAGGGTCATAGTTTCGATATTCTCACCGCCACGACCGAATACGAAGAGGAACTGAAGGTGCATTTCAACATTGATATACCCTTTGGTTCGTTGAATAGTTCGCTCTCTGGTGATTCCAACCCCAAGAAGAAGAAAAAGAAGAAAAAGGATAAGTAGATCCCTGTCGTCCATTAAATTTCCATCGTTGCACGATCCTCCGGTTAGGAGCTACTGAACCATGAAAAGCACTGTAATCCTCGCACTAGTCGCCTTCCTGGCGATCCCCTCTTTTGGGCAATCTCTTCGTGTCGGCGCTGCCAAACGGGTCATTACCCCGGAACCCCTTCTGCCAGTGTCTGGGGGCATCGGAACACCGCAGCCGGTCACCCAAAAAATGGGTGAGCTTTGGGCTCGGGCGATGGTCCTCGAAAAAGGAGAAACCCGAGTGGCGATTGTCAACATCGACAATCTTGGCTGGCCTGCAATCCTCGGTGACCGCTCGCGGGCCCTCATCAAAGGCATTCCTGGAGAGAATGTACTGATCGGCGCCACACACACCCACAGCGGCCCTGATGCTTACGCCTTCTTTGATGGAAAGGGCGGACTGACAGCCGATACAGCCTACCTCAGTCGTTGCGTTGCCATGATTGCTGAGGCGGTGAATGAGGCCGTGGAAAACCTCAAAGCCGCACAACTGAGGGTCGCACACGAGGAAATTGCTGAGAGAATTGCCTACAACTACTACGCCCCCCAACTCTATGACCGGCGATGTGGTGTGATTCAGGCCGCAGACAGCGAGGGCGAGGTGATCGCAACCCTAGTAAACTACGCCGTACACCCTGAGGTGCTTGGCAACGGAAGAAGTATCCTGAGTCCAGACATGTGTGGCCCTCTCTACGACCGCATTGAGGAAAAAGCAGGCGGCATTGCCCTTTTTATGAATGGCGCCCAGGGAGGTATGGTGACAGCAGACAATCGCGATGAGGAAGGCAAGTCAATTGGTACATGGGACGAGTGCGTGAGGATCGGCCACCTACTGGCCGAGGAGGCACTCCGTATCATCGATGATGAACCATGGCAAGCAGATCCAGTCTTGCATAGCACTAGCAAGGTCGTCGAGTTTCCTATCACCTCACCCATGATGCAAGGGCTCCTGGAATATTCCTTGATGGGCAGCTACTACCCGAAGAAAGACACCGCCCACACCACCCTCAATCTCGTGAACATCGGTTCGGCCCAGGTTCTTACGATCCCGGGTGAGGCACTCCCCAATATCGGTTTCTATCTCAAGCGCAATATGCCGACCAAGCACCCCTTCCTTTTCGGATTGACCAATGATGCCTTTGGCTACATGCTCACGAAGGAAGACTTCAACAGCTTCAAACGATATGATTATGTGAGCCGCACGAGCCTGGGAGAGATGACAGCAGAGATCTATATCGAGGAGGTACTGAAACTTGTAGATAGCAGTCCAAAGCCAAACACCCAGTAGGCCGTAGACTACAGCGTCCTAATTCACTCTCTTGAATAATAGGTTTTGGACCCGGCCGTACTGAACGCGGAACGCATTGGCGCTTTCAAACTCCAGAGCCCTAGCTCCCTGAGCTCTCAATGTCCTTTCACCACTAACACTCAAAGAAAGAGGCCGGTTGTAGCGTATGAGAAGTTCGAGATCCCCATCCTTTGTCCGCTCAATCACATAGTACGTATCGAGCTCTTCGGAGTAATATCGTCCCGCAACCGCCGGTAGCTCCCGGAAAAAAGTACCATCGAAACTCTCTTGCTCTCGATTTCCAGAAGCACCCTCCTCTTCGGACTCTCGATCTCCTAATCGATCCGCAAGCACAATATCAGCGATCTCGTAAGCTCTGCGGGACGGATCGAATCTCACTCTATTCCCGAGTAGAATGATGGATGTCCGCTCATCCGGAAACTGCAGGAAATGAGAGCGATAGCCCGCTAGTGCCCCACTATGACCCAGGGTCTTTAAGCCTCGGTAATTGCCGTTTTTCACAGCAAAAGCATATTCGGCGCTTGAGCCATCATTGAGCTTACCATCAGTCTTCAGCGTATCCAGCAAAGACTGCGAACCAATCTTATTCTCGTACAGGTTCTGGTCCCACTTGGCCAGGTCTTCGACTGTCGAGTAGATACCACCGGAGCCTACCAGGTCGAAGCGGGAAATGATGTTTTCCCACTCCGAATCCCATGGGCGTTGGAAATACGAAAAGGCCCGATCCTCGATCAGTTTTCTATTGTTATCATGGAAGCGGCTACTGGTCATACCCAAGGGACCAAATATCTTCTCTTCTCCGTACTCCGCCATTGTCTGGCCGGTTACTCTTTCAATGATGAGGGCCAACATGAAATAGCAGGAGTTACTGTACATGTACCTCGAGCCTGGCTCAAAATTAAGCTCCTTCTGGCGACAAATGATATCGATGACGGCCTGCTTAGGTACTTTGTCTAAATAATCATAACCTGCCATCTCCCACAATGTGAGATAATCCCTGACTCCGGAAGTGTGGTGGATGAAGTGACGGATAGTCAATGGAACACCATAATCCGGAAACTCCGGGATGTACTTCCTCACGTCATCATCCAAAAACAGCTTGTCTTCTTCAACCAGTTGTAAAATACTGAAGGTAACAAACTGCTTGGATACTGACCCAATGTAGAATACACTTTGAGGAGTAATGGGAACATCATGTTCCAAATCCGCCAGTCCATAACCCGTGGCATAGACGATCTCTCCATCTTGCACCACTGCAAGAGCACCCCCTGCACCATCCGGGCTGATGTCGTTGAACACGGTGTCAATAGCCGATGCCATGTCATCGGAGATCGACTGCGTGACTACAGATGGATCATGCTCGATCTCGACTTTGCAAGCCACAAGAACGAAAATGGAGGTGAAAATGGACAGGTATTTCATGGTGGTAAGATATCGGCGTGGGATGTGAATCACAAGACACCTTCCTGAGCGAATTAAGGCAGTTCTAAGATCATGAGACTCCTTGGGGGGTGGAAAGACAACCTCATGCCCACCTTTTAAAGCTGGAATTTACAACCCCCTACCCCCCCTTTTTTAAGGGGGAATCGATTCCCTAAACAATGCTATTGCTCCGATTTTCGAGAAGGAATTGCACACAACAAGTTTGACGATAATCTTGTCCAGGCATTGACGTCGACAATGGATATATTGTTGATTCATCCGGAACTACGAGAATGTCAAAAATCTTAGACTACGCCACAAAGAACAGAGTAACTTCTCCCCCTTATCAAAGGGGGCTGGGGGGTTGTACCGAAACACTAGTCCAATGAAAATCCACTACAACCCTAAACTCAAGCAACTAGCGAGAGACCTTAGGAACAACAGCACACTGTCAGAAGTCCTCCTTTGGAACGAGCTGAAAGGCCGTCGCATGTACAACTATCAATTCATGCGGCAAAAACCCATAGGCAACTACATTGTCGATTTCTACTGCGGCAAACTTCGACTGATCATCGAAATCGATGGAAGTAGTCACGATACCGATGAAGCCTTCGAAGCAGATAGTAAGCGGCAACGAGAATTGGAGAAACTTGGCCTGTCATTTTTGAGATTTCGAGATGAGGAGGTCAAGAAGGATATCGCCAATGTTCTAAGGACGATTGAAGCTTATATTCTGGAGTGGGAGGAACAACCCCCTGGCCCCCGATAGAGGGTTGGATCAGTCTGAAATCATGAAGTGGTTTGACAACCCCCTAGCCCCCTTTTTTAAGGGGGCATCTACAACCCCCTAGCCCCCTTTTCTAAGGGGGAATTGATTCTCCTAGTGAAGACTGCGAGAGGACTAAAAATCTCGGGAACTACCTACCGAGTGCTCCGACTAACTTGTTCACCCGACCCAATTCGGCTATTTTGGAGGCTGAATTCTGAAACCATGAAACTACAGCAACTAACCCTCTTTATTGCGGTGCTGCTACCCCTCACCGGCATCGCGCAAAAAGCATCTAAACTCGATGAGCTATCTCGGAAATACGCCACCTCTTCTATTCCACTCTTGAGGGAGGTGCTATCAATCCCCAACGACGCCAACTTCCCGGAGGACATCGAAAAGAATGTGGTCTGGTGCGAGCAGCAGTTTGGAGATCGTGGCTTCGAGACTACTCGGATAGAAACAGCAACCGTTCCCCTCCTACTGGCTGAAAGACCTGCGAAAAATGCGGAAAAAACCGTTCTGATCTACCTCCAGATTGACGGACAGCCTGTCGATGACTCCAGGTGGTTTCAAGAGAGTCCGTGGAAGCCGGTACTGAAGAAACCCATCGGAGGTGGCAAATGGGAAATAGTAGCATGGGATGCCATGGAAGGGCTCGAAGAAGAGTGGCGGGTCTTCGCCCGGTCTGCGAGCGACGCCAAAGGGCCGGTAGCAATGTTCCTCAGTGCACTCGACGCCCTTAAGGAACTCAAAGCTGAGCCCAACTTCAACATGAAGGTCATTATGGACTTTGAAGAGGAAATGGGTTCGCCTCGATTGCCGGAAGCCGTGATGGCCAATTCGAAGATGTTGTTTGCAGATATGCTGATCATCTTCGACGGCCCCAGACACATTACCAATCGCCCCACATTGACATTTGGCGCCCGCGGCATTGCTACGATCCAGTTGACCACCTATGGTCCCATCGTACCGCAGCACAGCGGACACTTCGGCAACTACGCCCCAAACCCGGCATTGAGATTGAGCAAGCTGCTAGCCTCGATGAAGGACGATCAAGGACGAGTGACCATTCCCGGATTCTACGACGGGGTAACCATCAGCGATGAGGTAGCAGCCATCCTAAAGGCTGTACCAGACGACGAAGTAGGTATCAAGGGCAGGCTGCAAATTGCCGAGACAGATAAAGTAGGAAGCTACTATCAGGAGGCGATACAGTATCCATCACTGAACATTCGCGGTATGCAATCGGGCTGGATCAACGAAAAAGTCCGAACGATCATCCCCGGATGGGCCCGGGCCGAAATCGATGTCCGCCTGGTATTGGAGTCCAACCCTGACCGACTCATGCGCCTAATCAAAGGTCACATTGGAGAACAGGGGTACTATGTGATCGACAGGGAGCCCACTGAGGAAGAGCGACTGACCCATCCCCTCATCGCCACATTCACCTCCAAAGTGAGCTACCAATCGTTCCGAACGGACTTCGATTCAGAGGTAGGGCTATGGCTGCGAAGCGCCCTGAAGAGAGGCTTTGGGGAAGAGCCGATCATGATACGCATGAGCGGTGGATCCATTCCGATCTCGCCATTTGTGACGACCCTTGGTATTCCGGCAGTCACGGTGCCAACGGTGAACCGCGACAACAACCAACATAGCCCGAATGAAAACTTGCGGCTTGGCAACTACCAGGAAGGGATCAAAACGATGATGGCGATTTTGACCGAGAAATTGTAAACGGATCGGCCCTACAGCTCCGGGAGAGTATAAGTGCCGTCCACTGCAATATCACGAAGGCCACGAACCGCACCGCCCAGGTAGGGCGATGAGTGATTTGTCAGCACGATGATACAACTCTCATCATCCAGCAATCGATCGATGTAGGTTCGAAATCCTACCCAACCGCCCCCATGCGATACTCTTTTACCCCATTGGCCTCCCGGATCAATTCCCCACCCGAAGCCGTACCAGCTGGTGTCACCACTGTTGAGAACCGCTGGCGCGAAGGCCTCCTTCAGAGAGGCTTGCGAGACGATCTCATCTGTGTAGAGGGCCTGATTCCAGGAAAAGAGATCATCAATCGTAGAGTACGTACCACCATCGCCAGCTACTGGATTGACAAAGTGGTAATCAGAGGGTATTAATTCTCCTTCCGAGGTCTCCCGGAACCCATACACACGACGTGTCATTGGGTCTTCACGTAGGGGGCTGTAAACGTAAGTGTCTTCCATGCCCGCTGGCAGATACACATTCTGCCTCATGTATTCTTCGAACGGTTGACCTGACACACGAGACACAATCGTTGCAAGGAGTACATAAGCGGTATTGCTGTACTCATACTTCTCGCCAGGCTCAAAGTGGGGCTCCGGCTGATGCTCCACGATGAACGATACCATGTGCTCATTGCCATGCATGGAACGGGCCGGATCGTCCGCTGCCAACTCAGGCATCCACTTTTCGTCGAAAAGAGTTTCATAGGAGGGCACGCCAGAAGTATGATGCATCAGCTGCCGTACAGTGCCTGGATAGGGCCACTCGGGGATGTACTTCTGCACGGAATCGTCGTACGCCAGCGTCCCCTTTTCTTTCAACTGCATGATGGCCGTGCAGGTGAACTGCTTGCTAACAGAGGCTAGCCGAAACTGAGAACCGATGGAAAGAGAGTCGCCTTCCACCGAATTCAAGCCAACGGAAGCTCTGAAGACCACCTCCCCTTTTTCAGCGACAAGGACATTACCATTGAACTGACCCCGCTCCACGAGCTGGTCAATGAATGACTGATAGATGGTGGCTTTGTCAGTGGCGGAAGAGGTGTCAGGCTGTGGCTTGCAGGCCAAGCCAAAGACTAGTAGCAGGTAGAGAATTCTTTTCATAAAACGAGAATTTGGTAGAAAGTCTCGGCGGCAAGATAATCGCTATGGCTCAACCCAACCGTGTGGGCCAGGGTTTCGCGACAGGGATAGAAGCCGGTATCCGGCAGGGGAATTTTTGAGTTCTGAATTTTGAGTTGACTCTATTTCGAATGCAGCAAACTCCAAATTCAAAACTCCGAATTCAAATTAGCGTGGGCAGCGCGGCCGAAGATACAGGCGGATAGCCCGGTGCCGCGACGAGTCCGGGGATCAGGCCTGGTGAGTGTCGCTCCCGCGAGGAGCGGCAGGCGCCCTACAATGTCCTGAAATACTCCAGTACAGCTCGGGCGTCCTCTTCAGTCAACTGCATGTCCGACATGGGTGAGCCATTGTACTCCATGAACAGGGCCTGAGCGAGGCTGTCCTCTTTGATCATCTTGCCCGGATTGAGGATCATGTTCATGACCCACTCAGGGGTGCGGCGCTGCAGAATGCCCGCAGGGGCCGGACCAATGAAGTTCTCCTTCGGTTTGTGACAAACCAGGCATCTCTCCTCGTACATGGCCGTACCTCGAGCCACCAGCGCGGTGTCAATCTCTTCCGCTAGCGTGACCTCGGTGATCGGACCTACCCCCTTGTTGACGAGGTCCACATGTTGTGATGCTAGGCTTGTTCCCTCCTTATCTTCGGCAGTATCCTCAAAGCTGAAGTCGTCGCCAGGTTGCTTTTTGGAGCCACAGGCCACGAGTAGGAAAATGAGCAGAAAGTAAGGCAGGGCGTGCTTCATGTCGCTAAATTACTCAGCCAAATTTGTTGATATGAAGAAACTACTTCCAATCTGCGCTGCCCTCCTATTTGCTGGCTGTTCTGACGACGGCTGGCAGGACCTCTTCAATGGAGAGAACCTTGACGGCTGGCATGCCTATGGCGTCGAAGAAGGCTACAATGGATGGTACGTGGATCAGGGCGTGATCGCCTTTGACCCGGCCAAGCGAACTGCAGCTCGCAACTCAAGTCTTGTGACCAACAAAGAGTACACGGATTTTGAGCTGTCGCTGGAGTGGCTCATTTCCAAAAATGGCAACTCCGGTCTCTTCTGGGCGGTGCAGGAAAGTGATGAATACGAACATGCCTACACCACAGGGCCGGAAATACAGATCCTCGACGATGGATATACGGAGTACATAGAGCAGCGGGGAGACATCAACCGCGCCGGATCGCTGTATGGACTTATGGCGCCTTCTTCGATTGTGAGCAAGCCAGCGAATGAGTGGAATCATTACCTTCTTCACATTGATCAGACGAACAACGAGGGATTTCTGCGATTCAACGACGTGGAGGTGGTGCGCTTCCCTGTGAATGGGCCGGAATGGGACGCACTCATTGCCGAGAAAGGATTCGGTGGTCCAGCCTTTGGCAAGGCACAGACAGGCAGGATCGCCCTACAGGACTGGGGTGGTCGTGTGGCATTTCGTAATGTGAAAATCCGGGAACTGGGGAAGTAGCTTGTTAGTCTCTTAGGATGAGATTCGACCTTGCCTCTACGCTTTTAGTGATCACCATCGCACAGGTGATCTTCCTCGTAGTGTCCTTCGCGGCGATAGAGAGTAGAAACCGGCCAGCAAGACTCATTCTGGTACTCATCTTACTGTTGCTGGTTTGGTACCAGCTCGAGTTTCACTCCATTCGCAATCCATGGGAGGTTGGTTTGAACATTTTCTATGGCACACGCTATGGATCATGGCTTGCCTTGGGACCTTTGCTGTATCTCTACACAAGGTCCAGCATCCTCGCTGACTTCCAGTTCACTAAGCGGGACGCCCTCAATTTTTTACCATTTATCCTGTTTTGGTTGGTGATCCCCTTGTTCCACGAAGAGTTGGTCACCAATCGCGCCGTACACTATGGCATGCTGACGGTGTTTGACTCATGGAACTCCGATCCGATCACTCCCTTCCAGTATGTCTATGGTGCCATCGCCCTGGGACAGTTCTTCTACGTGGCTGGCTACTCGTGGATGTCGCTGCGACTGATCAGTCAAACCCAAGAAGGCCTCAAGGAAGAATACACCCATATCGACATTGCCACGTTGCAGTGGCAAAGGGTCTTCCACTGGGTCGCCATCGGCGCGGTACTCATAGTGGGTGCCTACGTGATTTACCAGTTCCAGACCAAGGCATATCGCCGACCGACGGACTACCTGTTCGTCATCCCTATCTCGGTCAGCATCTACCTGCTGACCTACCAGGCACTGCGATACCCTCAGCTCTTCTTCAAGAGTCAATTGCCTAAGTCCGAGAGCGATCATCGCTATAAAAAATCCAGTCTGTCACCAGCGATCGCAGAAGAGTATCTGGCAAAACTGAAGAAGGCCTTGGAGGAAGAGGAACTCTACACCCAGCGCGAGCTGCGGCTCAATGACCTCGCCGAGCATCTCGATGTCTCTGTGCACCACCTCTCACAAGTGATCAACGAAAGCCTGCAGCAAAACTTCTTCGACCTCATCAACCAGTACCGCGTGGAGGCCGCCAAACAGCGCATCACCGACCAGTCGGACAAGTCGCTCCTGCAGATCGCCTTTGAGGTGGGCTTCAACAACAAGACGTCCTTCAACAATGCTTTCAAAAGACATGTAGGCATGACCCCCTCACAGTTCAAAAAGTCGGCCTAGCCACCCACAAAAACGTCAATCTTTATAGGGATTGTCGAACCCAAAGAAATAGAGGGGTTTTTTCGTCTCAAAAACCTTCAAAATAAATGAGACGAAATAACATACTTACAGCCGTGATGGCGCTCCATATTTGGGCATCGGCAAGCGCACAGGAAGACTTCTCCATCGATCAAATATTTCCGATCGAGACCAGTCACTCCTACGTCAGTTTCACCATCATCTACATGGGTTACTCCAAGGTGCAAGGCAGCTTCGGGGACTTTGGCGGCACGATCCGCTTTGATGAGGACCATCCTGAGCGGACCTCCGTCACGTTACGAATCGGCACCGAGTCCATTGACACCAACCACGATTGGCGCGATGGGGACCTCAAGTCGGAAGGATGGTTTCACGTGGAGAAGTTTCCCGCCATCACCTTTGTCAGCTCTTCGGCGCGCATGGATGGCGACAAGCTCATGTTGACTGGCGACCTCACCCTCAAGGACGTGACAAAAGAAATCACCATGGAATTGGCTAAGCCCATTGGGGTGGTAAAAGATGGCCGGGGAGATGATCAGGTGATCTTCTTCGGATCCTACACGCTCAATCGCCGCGACTACAATGTAATCAGCAGCCGGTGGGACAAAGCCAAAGCAGAATTGGCGGCATTGTCAGAAGAAGTCGAGATAGAGTTTAGCATCCTCGGCAAGCAGATTAAGCAGCGCAACTTCAGCAACTGGCTGCGCAATCCTCGCAGCCCCCAGCATCACATTTACCAGGCGTACAATGATTCCGGAATGGAAGCAGCATTTACGCAGTTTGAGCTGATGAAGGACACGATGGACATTAACTCCGGCGCCCTCAATATAGTCGGCTACATGCTACTCAAGGAAGACAAGGTGGAGGACGCTGCGACGGTCTTCAACCGCAACGCCGAGGAGTTCCCTGAGGAAGCCAATGTTTATGACTCTCTGGGGGAGGCACTCCTTCGGCTGGATCGCAGAGAGGAGGCCGAAGAACTGTTTCGCAAAGCGCTGGCGATGGATCCGGCGAATACCAACGCCAGGGAGATATTGAGACATTTATAAGATGTTGAAAGAGGGTCGGCGGATAAGCCGGCCCTTACTCTTTTTTGTGGCGCGCAGCCTTAGCGCCAAGCCATCCCACTTCCCCCCTCGCGCATTCCTCAGCCGGCGGCCCCTCGACCCCACGCTGCTCCCGATACCATCGGGATGTGCCTTGTCTTCGGACCATGCTTGCGGCCTTTTTCGTATCTTAAGGATCACTAACCTTCAAATCATGAAAAACAAATTATACTACTGGGTTGCCATTGTGGTTCTGGTCCTCTCCAATGCATTTTTCGTGGTAACCGCACAAATCCAAGGAGGGTATGCACGCGAAGCGATGGAAGAAGCCCAGCAGAGCGCGGCACTGGCAGCTGAACTGCAAGTCCAGGCGGAGCAGCAGGCCATTCTCGCTGCCCAGCAAGCCCAGGTAGCGCAGGAAAGCGCCCTGGCAGCGCAGGCCGAAGCCATGCAAGCGCAACAGGCACTAAGGGACTGTGAGGGAAGCAAATAAATACCCCGTTCTTCTAACCAGGCAACTATACGTTCGAGCCTACCAACGACCTTTTATGGATCTTAAAGTTCCGCTAACCCCCAAGTGATGAAAAACAAAGTCTACTACTGGATCGCCATTGTGGTCCTCCTCCTCTCCAATGCATTCTTTGTAGTCTATGCCCAAATCCAATCGGGCTACGCGAAGGAGGCAATGTTTGTTGGCAACCAAAATGTGAAAATGGCACTGGAGCAAAAGGCCAAGGCCGAGCGGCAAGCGGAAATTGAGAAAGTGAACGCCCTCGCTGCACAAGCCGAAGCCATTCGGTCACAACAAGCGTTGGCAGACTGCAAGGGCGGAAAGTAAATTCTAGCCCCATGTTTTCGAGCCATCATGAACCTTCTATATCCTTGCGTGTTGAAAGTACGAAGAGGTAATAGTTAGAAGATATGATCGCAATAGTCTCTCCCGCCAAAAGCCTGGATTTTGAAACGCAACACGATGTGCAGACGACCCAGCCCCGTGTGCTTGACAAAACAGAGAAACTCATCGACGTCATGCGCACCAAAGAGGCTCCAGAGGTGAAGAAGCTGATGAGCATCAGCGATAAGCTGGCCGAACTGAATGTCGCGCGCTATCATTCCTTCACGCCTGACCACAACCGCGCGAATTCTCAACCGTGTGTTTTGGCCTTCCAGGGTGATGTGTACCAGGGATTGAAAGCGGACGAACTGGATCCCGAATCCATGGACTTTGCTCAAAAGCACTTTCGTATCCTCAGCGGCCTGTATGGACTACTGCGTCCTCTGGACCTGATACAGCCGTATCGTCTGGAGATGGGTACCAAGCTCGCTTTCGATGACTACAAAACCCTGTACGACTACTGGTCCGACAAGATCACAGACCTTGTAAATCAGGACCTGGCGGAACAAGGAGACGATATCCTCCTCAACCTGGCTTCTGTTGAGTACTTCACGGCCGTGAACAGAAAGAACGTCAAGGGGCGCATCATCGATGTGGAGTTCAAAGACCTGAAGGATGGTCAGTATAAGATCATCTCCTTTTATGCGAAGAAAGCGCGAGGCTACATGTCCCGGTACTTCATCGACCATCGCGTCAGCGATCCAGCGGATCTGAAAGACTTCAACTACGAAGGCTACTACTTCGATCCCTCCGAATCTTCGGATAACAAGTTGGCATTTAAGCGCGACGGTAAGCCTGCCTAAGCCCGCTCGTCAAGCTCCAGCCAGCGCATTTCTTTCTCCTCCAGGTCATCATCAATCTCCTGAATTCGGTTGGAGAGCTTCTGTAATTCCTCGAAGTCAGAATTGCCCGCATTCATTTTGGTCGTAAGGTCCTTCTTCTCCTGCTCCAGTTTGGCAATTTCTCCTTCCAAGGACTCGTATTCACGCTTCTCCTTATAAGACAAGGTCTGTTTCTTCTCCTTAACCTTCTGAGTTTCACGGGCAGCCTCCTTGGGCTTCGCTTCTGAAATCTGCGATTGCCTCTCTTTTGCTGCCTCGCGATAATCGGTGTAGTTGCCGGGGAAGTCCCTGATGACGCCGTTCCCCTCGAAAACGAACAGGTGATCTACAAGGCGGTCCATGAAATAGCGGTCATGTGAGACGATCAGGAGACAGCCGTCGTACTTTTCAAGATACTCTTCCAGCACATTGAGCGTCATGATGTCCAGATCGTTGGTCGGCTCATCAAGGATGATAAAGTTCGGGTTGTCGATCAGTACCCGCAACAACTGCAGCCTCCGGCGCTCGCCACCACTCAGCTTACCTACTACGTTGTACTGCATCTTGGGAGGGAACAAAAACTGATTGAGGAGTTGCGACGCTGAGACCTCAGACCCATCCGCCAATTGGATGGACTCTGCTACCTCCTGCACAATATCGAGGACCCGCTTGCCAGGGTCAAACTGCTGCTCTTCCTGCGTGTAGTGTCCTATTTTCGTATTGATGCCGAAGTCGAGCTCACCAGCATCGGCTTTGATCTCCCCAGCGATAAGCTTCAGCAAAGTAGACTTGCCTACCCCGTTTGGCCCCACGATCCCAATTCGATCGCGCCGTTTGAAAACGTACTCGAAATCTCGAATCAGCTGACGTCCCTCAAAGGCCTTCGATACTTTCTGTATTTCCAGAATCTTTTTCCCTTGGCGTTCGCTCTGCAGTTTCACCTGCATTTCGGCTTTCTCAAGGTTTTTCGACGCCGTTTTCTCCAGGTCATGAAAGGCGTCGATACGGTATTTGGCCTTGGTCCCTCGCGCTTTAGGCTGGCGGCGCATCCACTCGAGCTCCTTCTTGTATAGGTTGCGAGCCTTCGCCACGGTCGCCTGCTCCATCTCCTCTCGTTCGCGTTTCTTTTCCAGGAAAGCACTGTAGTTGCCTTTGTACTTGAAGAGTTGGCCCTCATCGATCTCGACAATCTCATTCGTCACCCGATCCAGGAAGTAGCGGTCATGTGTAACCATCAGTAGCGTGAGATTCGCCGTCGCCAGGAACTCTTCGAGCCATTCGATCACCTCCAGATCGAGGTGGTTGGTCGGCTCGTCGAGGATGAGAAAGTCTGGCTTCAAGACCAGCGCCTTTGCCAGGGCTACCCGCTTACGTTGGCCCCCTGACATTGTGCCCAGCAACTGGTCAAAGTCATGAATGCCGAGTTTTCCTAGCACCTGCTTCACATCGCTCTCGTACTCCCAGGCGTTGAGAGCATCCATCCGCTCCAATAAAGGTGTCAAATCCGGCGCATTGGCCGGATCCTTCTCAGACTTCTGCAAGGCCACTTCGTAGTCGCGAATCAGGTCGAGTACCTCATGCTCTCCGTCGAAGACTGCCTCCACCACTCTGTCCTCATCGTTAAAGTCGGGATTTTGGGGTAGCATAGCCACCGTGAGGCCCTTGCGAAAAGAGACCACCCCCGCGTCGGCGTTTTCGAGCCCGGCGATGATCTTCATGAGTGTGGATTTGCCACAGCCGTTGACCCCTACCAATGCGACCTTTTGACCCTGATCGATCCCAAAGGTCAAGTCCTTGAATAGTTCGCGCTCGTCATAGCTCTTGGAAAGGCCCTCAGCCGACAGATAATTCATGATTCGAAGTTATTGGAGGGGAGCATGAATCACCAAAAAGAAAAAAATCCTATGATAAAATCTTGGTTAACGCCATATTTGTGGACACGGGGACCCCGACCCACTCCTTATGTTGTGAGCAAGAGCTACTTATTGCAGGAGTATAATAGACACAGCATACTAACGCTAGCCGTTGCCAGCTGCAATTTTCGATTAACTGAAAAGTATAGTATTTGGAATTCACATCATTTGGGTTAGACGAGCGCCTTGAGCAGGGCATAGCTGCCCTGGGATTCAAGGACGCAACACCGATACAGGAACAGGCGATCCCAAAGATCCTTGACGGTAAAGACATCATTGGGTCGGCACAGACAGGCACTGGTAAGACGGCAGCCTTTCTCCTCCCACTCATTCACAAAATCATCAATTCCGAGGAAAATGATGCCGTGAAAGCACTGATCGTCGTGCCCACGCGAGAATTAGCAGTTCAGATCGATCAACAGCTGGAAGGGTTGTCGTATTTTACCCCTATCAGCAGTATTGCCATCTATGGCGGTAACGACGGCGATAGCTTTAGTAGAGAGAAGACCGCGCTGGTAAAAGGTGCCGACTTTGTTATTGGCACCCCGGGGCGCCTCATCGCTCACCTGTCTATGCCCTACGTGGACTTCAGCAAGCTACAGTACCTGGTTTTGGACGAAGCCGATCGCATGCTTGACATGGGCTTCAATCAAGACATCATGCGGATCATTTCCCACACCCCAAAAGAGCGGCAAACACTCCTCTTTTCTGCCACAATGCCGCCCAAAATCAGGGCATTGATGGACCAGGTATTAACTGAACCCGATGAAATAAAGATTGCAGTATCAAAACCGGCCGAACGAGTAGTGCAAGCTGCCTTCTGCGTGTATGAGGACCAAAAGGTTCCTTTGATGAAATTCCTCCTGACCCGAAAAAACCTGGGCAGTGTGATCGTCTTCGCTGGCACCAAAGAGGCGACAAAAGAGCTAAATAAAGCCCTGAAGTCACTGGGACTTCAAAGTGAGGGAATTCACTCCGATTTGGAACAGCAAGAGCGAGAAGCCATTCTCAATCAATTCAAAGCGAAGAAACTCAACATCCTTGTCGCAACGGATATTCTCTCCAGAGGTATTGACATTGACAATATCGAGTTGGTCGTCAACTACGACGTCCCAAAAGAAGGCGAGGATTACATACACAGAATCGGTCGGACTGCTCGTGCAGCATCCAAAGGCGCCGCTTTCACCCTGATCAGCCCCAAGGAGCAGACCAAATTTGCTCGCATAGAGAAACTCCTCGGAAATGAGGTGATCAAGGCCAAACTGCCCGAAGAAATTGGTGATGGCCCCAAGTACACGCCCAAACCTTCCGGGGGCCGCCGAAAAAAGCGCAGAAAGAACCCAAAGGCCTCCTAAGGGCCCCTTCACGCCCATTTGCAGAAAAAGAATTATCTTTGCCTATTGTAGCTCATTGATACAAGCATCAGAATTCTTTTCATTGATTCATTGAGTTAAGTGAAAGAATTTTCTTTCCCACATGGAATTATTCCTGGAGGATTCTTGTATTAATAGTTGGAGTAATTTTCTATGGCAAAGAAACTAAGGACAGGCAGAGACAAGCTCATCACAAACCACCACAGTGATCGTCCGCCTGATTGCCATCGACAATCCTCCCTACAATCAATAAACCATCCAACTCACCTGTTGACCCCTTTGATACTTCGGGAAATGTGATCAGCAGTGATCCTGATTCCGGGAGTGTTTAGGGTAGGAAATTGTTCAGGTATCGATTTGATGCCTGTATATGGAATGTATAAATAGAAGTGAAAGGGCTAAATGGCAAGATCACAAAATAGTTTTATGAAGGCTCAAAGAGCCAAAGAGAAGCAGCGAAAGAAAAAAGAGAAAGCAGAAAAGCGCATTGAGCGCAGGGAAAACAATGTAAAAGGTGGTTCGTTGGATGATATGATTGCCTATATCGACGCAGAGGGTAATATCAGCACCACTCCACCTGAGGAACAAAGTAATTGAATAGATTTTTATTAACTAAAACAGAAATAAATTGGCAAGACCATCAACAACACCCGTGAAACTACGGGCAGGTTACTATATAGAGTTACGCCGACAAGGGGAGAATAAGGGCGTGAAGATCAGAAGTGAAAATGTAGCTCAATTGCATCAATCAATTAGACGCTACGAAGGTTTTTACAATGTAGTGTACTACGGCGAAGTCAAAAATGGTAAGGTCGTAAATACCAAATTACCACAAGAAGCGTAGTGCTGGGTACCACTCATCTGTCGAATTCTGAAGGTGGTATAGTTTTAGCCATACTCGGCAAAGGAGGTATCCATTTTTTTGCTATCATTACTCAGCGGAGTATTTGATAATAGCCTGCGGCTAACCAAAGAAATGGAATGGAACTAACTACCTTCAGATTTTCGAACCAAATCCAAGCAGACTTTTCACAGACTCTCAAGGAGCGGGTAAAGGATTATTTCCTGAACAATGATATCAGGAAAGACGGCGGCTCGGCCATCGTCTGGAAGACCGTCGTCATGTGCCTGATGTTCCTGGTTCCCTATTCCATTCTTCTACTCGGAGTTTCCGATAACCTTATCATCTTCTTCCTGCTGTGGACTCTCATGGGTATCGGCACCGCCGGGCTTGGTCTGAATGTCATGCATGATGCCATTCATGGGGCCTACTCAAAAAACCCCAAAGTCAATAAATTCATGGGCTATGTCCTGAATTTGATTGGCGGCCACACTGAGATCTGGCGACTACAACACAACGTTTTACATCACTCGTTCACCAATATTGACGGTGGTGACGAAGATATTTTCGTTACACCCATTCTTCGGTTTTCACCCAATCAGCGCTTGATGACCATTCATAGGTTTCAGCACATCTATGCCTGGTTCTTATATGGTCTGATGACATTGAGCAAGCTGGTTTACAACGACATCGTGCGAGCATTTCGCTATCGGAAGATGGGCTTGATCAAGACGGATAAAGCATTTGCGGGTGTGCTGAGTGATATCCTCTTGTGGAAAGTCATCTATCTTTCCTACACGCTTTTGGTCCCCTTGCTGGTGCTTGATTTCGCACCATGGCTAGTTATAGTGGGTTATCTACTCATGCACTTTGTGACGGGCCTTTTGCTCTCGCTGGTATTCCAGAGTGCACATGTAATGCCAGAGTGTGAGTTTCCTATCCCCGACGATGAAGGCAATGTTGAAAGCAACTTCGTCGTACACCAATTGGCAACGACTACCAACTTTGCCCCAAAGAATCGCTTCTTGTCCTGGGCAATCGGCGGTCTGAACTTTCAGGTCGAGCATCACCTCTTCCCGACGATTTGCCACGTACATTATGCGGAGCTTTCCAGAATTGTGTCCTCAACCGCTAAGGAGTTTGGGATCGCATATCATACGCAGAGAAGCTTTCTGAGTGCTATCATCAGCCACGGCAAGATGCTGTTCATGCTGGGTCGCACACCAGTAACAGAATTGCAGACGGCTTCCTAGCTTTGCCGGTCACTCCGGTAGATGATAATCTTTCTCCCCGGCTTCAATTCGCAGCGTCAGTCGGTTCTCGGGTGGAGGTATAAGACATGTCGCAAAGTCCGTAAATGCACATGGTGGGTTTCGGCTCTTATTAAAATCCAGTATAACATCATCTCCCTCTTCTGGTATGTCCGCATACAGATAGCGTCCCGAGCCGTAAGTCTCCTCCCCGCTGGTATCGTCTGAATAGATGATGAAATATTTATCCCCCTCGATGATCGGTTCAAGTGTCATGTCCTGGCCCTCCAACTCAAATCGCAGCTGGCCCGCGATCTTCATCTGGTAATTGAAGCCGATAACATTGTCAATTGAAACTGTCCTGGGAGTCTCATAAGGCACGTAGCTGGCAGTGACCACCCACCGGTAGTCCACTGGAAACTTCGGGATGTCCAGTTCCCGATAGAGGGCTGGATGCCTCAGGTCCCGCAACCGCAGTCCAATATTTCCGGCACGTTCGATCACATGCCACCGATACTCTCCCCACGCCATCTCCAGTATCTTATTCGTCTCCTCATCATAGACAATCGTTGGCTCAGTCATACTTTCACCATTGACTGAGATTTCTGCTCCACTGACAGGTGTCATCAGTACACGGTTGCGAGTGACGAAGAAACTCCCTGTAGCAGCAGGAAAGTCCTCCGGGAAGATGAGGTCACTTGTGCTGTCACTACCAAAAGTATATTCACCTGGTTCCATCCAGTAGAGCCCTGCCAAATTCAGGAATCCCTCTGGCGCGTAGAGGAGCTGCACGCGCTCTTCCTCCCAGTTGGCATGGTCAGGGAGGTACGAAAGCGGCATCTCGGGCGTGCCGCTACAGGAAGCCAGGAAAGCGACAAAGATCAGTTTTGGCACGTAGTTTCTCATGAAAAAATATACGTTGATTTTTTACCTTTATAACTATCAAATCCAAAAATACCAATATGACTACACCTACAAAAAGGAGATCGTTTCTTGCTCGCACACTTGCCTCACTTGCGGCCATTAGCTGGCTCCCATTTCAGGCCAAAGCTCAGGAGCGATCTAAGGGGAAATTTTTTCATATCGTTTTCTTTTGGTTCAAGAACCCTGACAGTGAGGGCAAGATCAAAGAGTTCATGAAGGGGACAGAAGCTTTCTTCATGAAGGTAGACGTAATCCAAACATACCACATAGGCCGGCCCGCAAAAACGCCACGAGAGGTGGTAGATAATAGCTATACGGTGAGTGCAGTCGTGACCTTCAACTCAAAAGAAGATCAAGACGCATACCAGGCACACCAGGCTCATCTCGATTTCATCGACGACTACTCAGATCTCTGGGAACGTGTGAAGGTATACGATTCATGGACTGGATGACACGATTATGAAACCCCTGGCGCTGATTGGCTTCCTCCTCGCGGGTCTTGGTGCAACCGCCCAAGGTTTTCTGGACCTGGCTAAAGTAGAGTATCAATATGGGCTCAACGATGCTAACTACGACGACTATCAAGCGCTACGTGTTTCGGCGCAATATCCCATTGTTCTCAAGAATGAAGATGTAGTGCTGACTGGCCTTGCTGTTGGTGGATACGGGCTTTCACTTGATGATGCCACATTTGAGCCACGCAACCTACGATTCAACGTGGGGTATAGGTGGAAAATCAATGAGCAAAAGTCGTTGACATTGATAACGATCCACCGAATGAATGGCGATTCCTACCAACCCAACATTGACAACTTCCAGTTTGGAGTTATTGGCCTATATACCTATCGGGACAAGCCAGGACCCATGTTGCAGTTTGGTTTCTACACCAATACAGAGTTCGTAGGGCAGTTCTTTACACCATTGTTCGGACTTGACTGGAACATCGGCCGGCGTGTCAGATTTTTTGGCGTCTTGCCCATTAACGGGACCATGCAAGTGAAAGGTACTGACCGGTTCCTGTATGGCGTCAATTTCACAGGAGTCTTCGCCACTTATCGGCTGGAAGATCTGGGCAATCATTATTTGCAGGAAAACATCAATCAAATCAGTCTCTATACAGATCTGTACGTGACGAAACAATTGGTCTTCAATGTGAAGCTGGGGTACAGACTGGGGAGCAACAATAGGCTGTATCGCAATGGAGATAAGATCGACCTCGCCTTGAACATGGTGAAGATCGGCGATGATCGCACACAGATCGACAACATAAAAACAGATGGTCTGGTCATCTCTGCCGGATTGGCATTTCGATACAAGATACCTGAGTCAGAATAGCCTGGGTCTCCCCTTGTCCAGAGAAAAAGTCGCTTGTTGGGCATTTCACGGTCTTTTTCCGGGAGCTTCGGGCGATGGTTCTTGTACCATGCTCAATTGGGACAACGGCCCCTTCCTCAATGAGCAAAATCTACATATTTTGGAGATTGAACCAATAAATGGATACAGCCCCCAAAGATGAAGCTTAGTACTGAGGATGCCTTCAAGCGTCTGTCTGCGTCTCCCAAGACATTTACCAAATTGTTTCAACACGGCTCTCTCCTCGTAGAGGTCTACAAGCCCAAAAAGGTAGACCTGCAGGAGCCCCATGCAAAGGACGAGGTGTATGTAGTCATTTCAGGCTCTGGGACATTTGTCCGAGGGCGGCAAAAGATCCAATTTGCCCCCGGTGACCTGCTGTTCGTCCCAGCCGGTCAGCCTCATCGTTTCGAAGATTTCACGGATGACTTTGCCACATGGGTTATTTTCTATGGCCCAAAAGGGGGAGAAAACACCACAGAAGTCAGTTAACCGCAAAAAACACTTACAAACCACCATTTTTGGGCCTCCCTGAAGCAGATTAGGGTTTTTGATGGCTGATATGTAGTAAATTAGTGCTAAACCAGTCATAATTGGTCTTTAACATTTGGACGATATTGATTTGGGTCTTGGTTGTGCAAGGCCTGCTCTTGGCGGTAGTGATTCTACGCAAGGCCACAAGACATCCAAAGTCCAACCAGCTCATCGCCGCACTCCTATTGATATTTTTCCTGGCGTGTGTTGGGCTCATTGTAAAAGAGTGGCAGGCCGGCACTTCTTCGTGGATCTCCATCTTTCCTTTCTACCATCTGATCCTGGTCGGGCCCATTGTCTACCTCCTCGTACGGTCGGAAATGGAGCCAGGCTTCGAACCATCACGTAAGGATCTGATACACTTCCTTTTTGGTATCTGGAGTTTCCGGTTAGTGCTACTAAGTGTGGTGGGGCCAGGCTTTGCGGCGCGGTTACAGGAGCCACTGTACACCTGGTTCAAATACTTCTATGACTACGGAGATCTATTGGTGTGGCTAGTGACTACCAGCTACCTGGTCTTGGGGCTGATCACTTACAAAAACTACAAGTCCTCACCCCGGTCCATTTGGATCAAGCAGTTTCTGGACTTGTTTGTGTTCTTTCAGTTTGCCATTTGGCTACCGGTCATCACATTGTACATATCACCGTTTGAATCCGTCTTCGAAGGACTACGCATGGGTTACGAAACTGTGTACCTACCATTCGCCATGCTAACGTATTGGATTGGCTTCAAGTGGTTCTCAGACTCTCCCACGCTCACCTTCAAATCTGTCACCAAGCGATTCCTGGAAAAGCGGCTCTCTCCGGACGTCCCCAGGGAGTGCATCGAGGATTTATACGATCAGGTCAAGAAATATCGGATCCATCAACACCAGGACGTGATGGTGGAAGATATGGCACGACTGGTGAATGTATCAGAAGACACCATCATCTATCTGTTACACCAGGAGCTAGGGAAGACATTTTCTGAATTTCTTGAAGGGATACGTGTGCAAATGCTACTTTCAGAGTCTAAAATGGACGAACTGAAACAGCTGTCATTTGAGGACCTCTGCCAACGCAACGGCTTACAGACCACCGACCTGGGAATCAAAGCCCTGGAGGAGTATACGAACCTCTCTAAACGAGATATCAATGCATTGCTCGAGGGACGCGAGCAGTCGCGACCCGAAGACGAAACCTTAGTTACCAGCGACTAAGTCGCCTTTTCCATTCACTATCTTCTCGGCCACAACACTACCATCCTCTTTGTCTATAATCCACATACGAAGACGCGCAGTATAGGTAGATGTGGGATATTCGCCTCGGCCGGGCTTGTACTCTGTCTTTATCAAATAGGAGTGACCATTGAGCAACTCCAGCTGCTCGAAAGGGTCCACGGTCGTGGGCAGTTCTCCCTTCGCCTGAAATCTCATTTTGATGTCATGCACTCCCGGAATGATGGCAATTTTTGTGATCTCCTCCGGTGCCTTGTCACTTATAATTCGCTGACTATTGATGGAGTAAAAGTAGGTGTGCTGCTTTTTGACATACTCGCATTCTATGATCGCAGAGGACTCGAGGGACGGAGTCTTCTTATCAAAAATCTCGTAGACAGGCTGTTGTGGCTCCTCACTCTGAGAGATGACGCAAAACGCGTTGAGGAAGAGTATTATAAGTATAAACTTTTTCATATTGGTTTGGATTCAGGGCTGATAATTATTTGACAAATACAATATAGAGTGAAAATAATTATATTTTAAGTAATTGCCAGAAAATAAATCCCGTTGTCTTCCAGATGGCATAAATAAGCCCCTTTTTACCCAAAAAAAATGAGGGAACTACGCCTGAATGGAGGGGGGCATCAGGAAAAAAGGTAGTACGTCCACAGCAGGGACAAGATGTGGATCAGTTGGTCCAGGCCTATCAAGATAAAGAAGGGTCGAGGCTGATCCTTGAAGCGTGAAACGATCTTGGAAGTGAAGAAATCCACAACCCAGTGGATGGCCCCATTCAACAGTGTGTACTCCCAAAACATGGAGAAATCCATAATGAAAACTGTGGCCAATCCAATGACTCCCGTGTACACCAACACGTGGATAGAGAGCCATTTGATGCTGTGGCTCTTGTGGATAGCCATGGGGGTCGTTTGAAGCAAAAAATCTCCCACCCAATGAGCGAAGAAGATAATACTCAGCACCATGCAGGGAAGATATTGAATACCAGACTGTCAACCTAATATTTTTTGTCGTCAAGTTCTGATGAAGGTCCTATGGCAACATTCTCCATGGGCTGCTTCCCGATTCTTAAGCGCATCAAGGCAAAATTCTCCCTGCACTGACCTAAATTGAGTAGGAAACCTGCAAACCAAACAGACTGATGAAATCCTACGATCTGATTGTGATTGGCTCGGGGCCCGCTGGCGAAAAGGCCGCAGTAAAGGCCGCTTATTTCGGGAAAAAAGTGGCCCTCATTGAAAAAGAAGACAATTTCGGAGGCGCGGGTGTGCAGACAGGTACATTACCTTCCAAAACGCTCAAGGAAACGGCTCTGTACCTTTCAGGGATCTACCAGAAGGGCGTATTTGGGATTGATAAAAGCCTCGGCCGGGAAACTGGCGTGCATGACTTCATGTACCGCAAAAATGTTGTCACGGAATCGATGGACAAGATCATTCATCACAACCTAGAACGCCACGGTGTGGATGTTTTCCATGGTTTTGCCAGTTTCGAAAACAAGCACGAGATCCACATCCAGGGAGCGATCGAACAGACCATCCGTGGGGAGTTCATACTCATAGCCACCGGCTCCTACCCCTATCATCCGAGCGAAATCCCCTTCGACAACATCCGAGTACATGACTCGGATACGATACTCGACATCCAGGAGTTTCCATCGTCTATTTGCGTTTTGGGGGCCGGCGTCATTGGTTGCGAATACGCCACGATCTTCGGTTCGATGGGTGTGAAGACCTTTATCGTGAACGACAGGGATAAGATCCTCGGTTTCCTGGACCAGCAAGTATCGGAAGCCCTCGTAGAGCAAATGAAGGCCAATGGCATCGAAATCCTCTTCAACAACTCCATCGTTTCTTTCAACGTGCCAGAGGACCCTGAAGAGCAACTACACCTGGGGCTGAAGACCGGTGAACAATTGAATGTGGACATGTTCCTTTTTGCGGCCGGAAGGAGCGGCTGCATCGCCGGTTTAGGCTGTGCCAACGCAGGCATCCAAACCGGGAAACGGGAGACGATCGTCGTCGATGAGAACTTCCGTACCAACATACCCAACATATTTGCCGTGGGGGATGTGATCGGCTTCCCGGCGCTGGCGAGCACGAGTATGGAGCAGGGTCGCATCGCTGTGACTCACATGTTTCAGACTGGGGATCTGCACTCCCTGGCAGACATCTTTCCGTATGGCATTTACACTGTTCCGGAGGTATCTATGATTGGCATCACTGAGGAGGAAGCGGCCGGACAGGCGATTGACTTTTGTACGGGATACAGCTATTACCGGGACCTGCCCAGAGGCCGGATCATGGGCTACAGCGACAATGGTTTTCTCAAACTTGTGGTCGACAAGACCACGAAGAAGATCCTGGGAGTGCACATCATGGGCTTCATCGCCACCGAACTCATCCACTACGGCATGTCTTTGGTGCGGAATGAAAAGACACTCGATTATGTGATCGGCACGGTCTTCAACTTCCCAACACTCCACGACCTGTACAAATATGCCAGCTACGATGCGCTAGGCAATCTGGCAGGCAAGAAGGTGAAGACTGCGGGAGAAGTAATTCATTAGGTTGAAAAGAGCGATCGGTCATACCTGTATGCGGTGCACTGATGACAAATGTCACTCGTGATTTTGCTAGCCACCCCTACTCATCTCGCAAATACCGAATCGGATTGGTTCGTGCGGCCTCCATCACCTTGACGCTGATGGACAGGATTAGCAATATCGCCGTAGCTGCAAACGTCAGCAAGTAAACTTTTGGGCCAACGGACACCCGAAAAGCAAAGTCGCTGAGCCATTGGTCTGTTACGTAAAACGCCCCAATACTACCGGCAACAAACGCTATGATGAGCAGACGCACAAAGTCCCTGGTCATGATCCAAAATATGCCGCCAAGACCGGCGCCCACAACCTTGCGTATCGAGATCTCCTTGCGCTTTTTCTCCAGCAAATAGGAACTCAATCCCAGCAGACCCAGTGCGGCTACAATCATGGCCACCGCGGTGAACCAGCTGACAAGTTTTAACAGCCTTGCCTCCTCCTGATACATTCGCTCTATGCCCTCGTCCAGAAAAAAGAACTCGAAAGGCGCCGAAGCCCCCAAGTCCTGCCAGGCCGTCTCAAGATCGGCGACTGTCTCACGTACATTGGCATCGTGCAACTGAAAGCTGATGTAGCGATGCACAGGATGCTCAGACGTTCGGTGGAAGTGCAACGTCGGAGCCACTTCTTCGCGGAGTGACTCAAACTTGAAGTCTTTGATCACCCCAACAACTTTTATGCGCTGATCACCAATCTGAATGTATTTGTCGCGGATATCCAGCCAGTCAAATGCCGACAGGGCTGCTTCATTCAGGACGACCACATCCCTTTGATGTCCATTATCGTCTGGAAGAAAGCCCTCACCCTGGATCATATCTATGCCATAGGCATCGAAGAATTCTGCATCGAGGTAAGTATATCTCATTCTGAGTGGATCACCCTCCACGCCAGCTGCTCTTACAAACGTGAAACTGCCCGACCACCGAGTAGGTACGTGTCTGGAGCTGGTGATCTGATCTACGCCAGGCATGGTCCGTAGCTTCTCTTTGAACGAGTTCAACCGACTGACGCCAACCTCTTCTGACTGGAAATCACTGGCAGATGCGCTCACAGCTATCTGCAGGTCTTTGTTGAAACCCAACTCGCTGGTCCGCATGTATTGGATCTGTTCGCGAATCACGATGGCACCAATGATCATCATCGCTCCCAGCGCGAACTGTAGAATAACAAGTGCATTGCGTACAGCCACGCCGCCCTTGGTTCGACTGTAGTTTTTGGTGATCAACGGAATATCCAGCCTGGCAAGTACAAACGCTGGATAACTCCCGGAAAGGAGTGTCAATACCACAATGAAAAAGGCACCTGCCAACCAAAAGTAAGCTGAGGCGAAAATGCCCGACGATAGGAGCAGGTTGAGGGAGTCGTTTAGAAAGGGCAACAGCAACCTGCCAAGTCCTATACCAGCAATTGTTGCCAAAGTAACCATGAGGAAAGCTTCGTAATAAAACTGCATACCCAGGCTTCCGGCACCGGCGCCCATCACCTTTCTGATACCGATCTCTTTGGCCCGGTCCATGGAGCGCGCTGTTGATAGGTTCATGTAGTTGAAGGACGCAATCAATACCACGACCACCGCGATGATCAATAGCACATAGACGTGCCCTGGATCACCTTCAAAAGTCGCATAACTATCCTGCATTGGTAGCAACTTGAATTGCGTCCGGACCTGGGTATCCTCATCCCAGATCTTCGCGATAAGTTCGGGAAAAGTCGAGGTCATAGTCAAGACATGGGCAGGTTCCTCTATCGTCAAATAGGTAAACAGGAAAGAGCTGCCCCACTCCGATTGGGCGCGCTCCAAAAGCGGCATAGCTTCCATTGGCAATAGCAGATTAGGACGCACGGAAGTATTGGCCGGATATGGCGCGAGGACCCCTGTGACTTCAAACTTGCGCGCTCCGTCAAACCTTAGGTCTGTGACCTCCAAAGTGAGACCTACGACATCTACTGTACCAAAGACACGCATCGCCATTTCCTCCGAAATCACCACACTGTTGACATTCTGCAGCGGCATCTGGAGCATCCCCTGCTGCAATGGGAAGCTAAAAACGTCAAAGTACGCGGGGTCCACGTACTCCGCCTCCTCCTCAAATTGCTCATCGCCCCATGTCACACGGGTACTGGTGGGAAGAATCCTGGTACCGTTGCTCACCTGCGGATAGTCCTGCTGCAGTTGGGTAAGGAGGGGAAACCAGGTATCGTAAGTGGCCTGCGTACCATTCGGCGTGATGCGCTCCTTGTAAATGAGGTAGATATCCTCGTGGTCCTCATGAAAGCGATCGTACGACAAAATGAAGTGCGAGTAAACAGCTACCAGCACGGCCACCGTGACCCCAGTGACAAGTCCAAATAGATTGATGCCGCTGAAAACCGGAGACCGTAGGAGAAACCTCAGCGTGCTTTTGAGTTGATGGGCGAGCATATATTTTGAGTTTTTGACCTGTACAAGGTTACCCACCGATCAACGGAATTCCACCCGTCACGTACCGAACTGTGAATCCCCTGTATTGAATTGTAGAATGGAAGTAGCTGAATGATTCAATAATCTCTACCTACAAGCTCATCACCGCTCCTCCTTTCATCCAATTGGACTAGATTTCATTTTTCATCGCTATGAGTGACCAACCTCTCATTTCCATTGTAATGGCAGCCAAGGACACCGAGCCGTACATCGAGTCTTGTCTTGATTCCATTATCAGCCAGACTTACACCAACTGGGAACTGCTCGTCGCCAACGATCACTCGACAGACAGGACTCCGCAAATACTGCGGGAGTATGCCACACAAGATCCCAGAATACGGGTATTTGACAGTGATCGCCCCAGATTGATCCCTACGCTACAAGTGGCCTACGCACAAGCCAGGGGTACACTGATCAACAGAATGGATTCCGACGACCGCATGCCTCATGATAAACTAGAGGTGCTCGTACGTGCATGGCTACCTCATGGCCCAGGAACCATCATTGCCGGAGGAACCGAGCATTTCGTCGACGAAGGTGAAGTAGGTGGTGGCTTTAGGCGCTATGAACAGTGGCTCAATGAAGTCGCCCGCAGCAACACACATTATCAGCAGATCTACCAGGAGTGCGTCATCCCCTCCCACTGCTGGATCATTCACAAAGAGGACTTCGACCGAGTCGGTGCGTTTGACCCGATCGTGTATCCCGAAGACTACGACCTCTGCTTCCGGTTCTATCGTGCCGGATTGAAAGTCGTCGGCATCGACAAGATCCTCCACTACTGGCGTGATAGATCCAACCGCATCTCCCGAACGTGGGAGGAGTATGAGGACAACAGGTACTTTGACCTGAAGCTCCGCTACTTCTACGAACTGGATCGGGACAACAATCGCCCACTGGTAGTGTGGGGAGCAGGGAAGCATGGCAAGGACCTGGTCAAGGGATTGCTGGACAACGAGTCCGCCATCCACTGGGTGTGTGACAACGAGCAGAAGATCGGCAAAGACATCTACGGCGTTCGCATGCATCACTTCGATTCCATCGAGGAAATCCTATCACCGCAAATTTTGATTGTCGTCACCTCTCCTGACGACCGGGAAGTCATCAACAAACAGCTGGCCGCCTGGGGGAAGCAACCGGTGGAGGATTACTGGTTTTTTCTTTGACGCTTCATTTAGACCTCAAGCGCCACAAATCGGCATAAATTTGTTTCGTGGCGACGCATAAGTTTTCCGGTGTTGACGATTTCCTTTCTTTCCTGCCAGAGGACGAGAGGAGAATTACCAACCTATTGCGGAGCATCGTGAAGGAAGCCCTCCCAGAGGCACAGGAAAAGCTCTCCTACAATGTGCCGTTTTACCGTATCCACGCCAACATCTGTTTCATATGGCCAGGTGCAGTTTTGTGGGGCAAACAACGCTCATACGATGGCGTACGTATGGGCTTCACACGCGGACATCTATTGAGCAATGATGGCGAATACCTCGACAAAGGAGACCGCAAGGAGGTGTATTGGAAAGACTTTCTGAGTACCTCTGAAATCGACGCTGATCTGCTAAGGTCATTTTTATATGAAGCAGCAGAGATCGATGAAGGACTTGCACGGCAAAAGAAAAGGAAGCGATGAGGATCAGTATCATTGGCTGTGGGTGGTTGGGCCTACCCCTGGGGGTACATTTGAATAAAGAGGGGTTTGCAGTAAAAGGTAGCACCACAAGCCCTGAGAAGATCGAGCACCTGAGAAGTGTAGGGATCGATCCCTTTCAGATCCGCCTTGGTCCCGAAGTGCAGGCAGACAGGGACGGATTCTTCGATACTGATGTCCTGTTCATCAACATTCCCCCAAGAAACAGGGAGGGCAACGACCAATACCACATCAAACAGCTATCGGCACTTGCCAATACGGCAGCTAAGGCTGCTATCCCGAACGTCATTTACATCAGCTCCACGGGTATCTACCCGAACCTTAACCGAATGGTCTCAGAATCTGATGCCAGTAGTGACACCAAATCCCGAGGCGGCGTCAACTTAATGGAAGCAGAGAATGTCTTCAGGTCTTGCGAGAGGTTCACCACTACGATTTTGCGACTAGGTGGCTTGTACGGTCCAGGCAGACACCCAGGTAGGTTCCTTGCTGGCAAGCAAAGTCTACCTGGCGCCAATAGTCCCGTCAACATGATTCACTTAGAAGATTGCCTGGGTGCAATCACTGAGGTCATCAGACAACAATTGTGGAATGAGGTCTTCAGTCTCTGCTCACCTAGGCACCCTACGAGAAAAGACTTCTACGAAGCTGCGGCCAATGAGCTGGGGATCGCTCCTCCTACATTTTCCGATTTGACTGCGGACTTTAAAGAGGTCAGCGTGAAAAAGTTCACTGACGCCTCTGGTTACCAATTCAAGTACTAGAGAAGTTTCTCTAAATTGGCGATTCCAACTCCTTCCGACGACCATGAAGAAAACTATCACAGCATTGGTTGCCATCGTGTTGCTGGCCACCTGTCAGAGTCCCTCCTCGACCGAATCTGACTCTCAGGGGTCACTTCCTTCGATCACAGGAAATCCAGACTACCTGGCCTCACCGTTTGTCACGGCCGGAGATAGATTGTATGTGGTCGGCCACCAGGACGGCACATTTCCCGATCACGGGTGGCACGTGCAGGGAGAAATGGGTGGCATCTGGGCTCATCCCATTAAGCTGATGGACGGGTTTGTGGCGGCCATCGATGCGGATGAGGATCTCTGGGTCCTAAATGATGCCTCATCTTTCATTAGTTCCCCCGTTGATAACAGACACATCTTCGAATCGGAAGAGAGACAACTGGTCGTAGAGCGGCGGCAATTTGTCCCTGATCAGATGGAAGGGCTCATGGTAGAGTTCTCCATCCGCAACAATTCCTCCAGCGCCCAGACGATCGACTTCAATTTCACCGCCATGGTCGACCTCATGCCCGTGTGGTTGGCAGAAGAACTGGCGCTCGAAGACGGGCCTGACCAGATCCAGGTTGAAGAAAGCTACCTGTGGGCCAAGGACAACGTCAATGACTGGTTCACCGCGTGGACCGTCGATGGCGCCCTCGATAATACCACGGTCGGCAAGCCATCCTATTCCCCGGAGCGAAAAGGCCTGGGCGAGGATGCGACAATCACCTCCTCAATCACCGTGCCTGCAAATGACCGAACGTTTATACGATATTTCATCGCAGGGTCTGATCAATCCCTGGAAGAGGCCGTTCGTACCATGGAGGCCATCAAATCCTCCCATATCACGCTGATGGCAGACAAAATCGCTCGATATGAAGCCATCAATGCATCCAGCAAACTCGACATCCCGGACAAGAAGCTCGCCGACATGTATGAGTGGACAAAGTACAATACCGACTGGCTGATGCGTGACGTCGACGGAGTTGGGCGTGGTCTGTCCGCAGGCATGGCCGATTATCCGTGGTGGTTTGGTGCCGACAATTGCTACTCACTTCAGGGACTGCTGGCCACCGGGCAGCATGAGGAGGTGTTTAGCACCATCGACCTCATCTTCAAACTGTCAAAAGATGCGAATGGTGACAATGGCCGTATCATGCATGAGGCTTCCACAAATGGCGTAGTATTTAATCCCGGCAACCTCAATGAAACACCCCACTTCATCTACCTGCTTTGGAAGGTCTTTGAATGGACCGGCGACGAAGCCTTCCTACGGGAATATTTCGATGAAGCACAGGCCGGTCTGGAGTGGATCATGGAGCAGGACCACGATGGCAATGGCTATGCTGATGGACCTGGAATGATGGAGATCCCCGGACTGCACACGGAGATGATTGATGTGTTCGTGTACACGCAACAAGCGGCCTGGGCACTGGGGCAGATGGCCGGCGCATTGGGCATGAGCGATGAAGCCGCCGAATACGATTCCATCGCCAGTGCTCTACGCTCAAAGATCAACAGCGAATGGTGGTCGGAGGATGCAGGCTCGTACGCGGACTTCCGAGCTACGCGGGGCAAAACGCTCGAATTGATCGACGCCGCCATCGTTCGATCAGACACCATAGACAAACCATGGGCGGTAGAGGAGTTAAAGGAATCAAAGGTCGCCGTGGCAGCTAGCCCTTCGGGTGTTGTAGACAGTCGAGTGATCTATCACAACTGGGTCGTGAATACACCCATGGAAATGGGTATTGCTGATTCTGCGAAAGCTCAGGAAGCCCTCGAGGAGGGCAGAAAGTACCGCAGCAAGTATGGTGTGTACGTCACCGGTCTGGACCGCGATGAGTCCCAATCCGAATCATCGAAATGGGAAGTCTTTAGCTATGTGGGAGCTGTGATGACCTTGCCGACAGGGGTGCAGGCCATGGCGGAAGCCAACTATGGCAATATTGAGGAGTCTTATGAGTACATGAAACAGCTGACCAATTCATTCAGCCATGCGCTGCCGGGATCCACCTATGAGGTCAGCCCCGATTATGGAATGATGGCCCAGGCATGGAACATCTATGCGGTCGCTGTGCCTATTGTCACTAAGTATTTTGGCATACAGCCACAGGCACATCTCAAGCAGATTACGCTACGGCCCAATATGCCCGCCGATTGGGACAATGCCTCGATCTCGGATGTAAAAATTGGCGACAACCAGATTACATTGACAAAGTCCACCGATGGAAACAAAGTGACGTTCGTGATAGAGCAGACCAAGGATTGGGATATACTTTTCTATCCACCTGCTAGCGGTGCATTGCAAATGGATGCAGCGACTATCTATCTGAATGAAAGTGGCTACGTAAAACTATCTGGCAGCTCAAATACCATCGATCTGACGCTTTAGATCCGCAGGCTAATTGCGCATAGCTCCGTACTTCTTCTCCCAAATACTCTCCAGATCCTCGAGCGTACGCCCTTTGGTTTCTGGGATGTACTTGATCGCGAAGATGAGTAGCAGAATAATGAAACCCGTAAAAATGAAGTAGGGCATCGACAGGTTCCAGCTCTCACTCCTGTTCGCCTCGCTTTCGGCAATAACAGGAAAGGACCACGACACAGCCAAATTAGCTGCCCATTGCGCAGACACAGCAATGGACATGGCCATACTGCGGATGCGGTTGGGGAACATCTCCGCCAATATGACCCACGTCACCGGGCCCAAAGACATCGCAAAGCTGGCAATGAAAAGCAGCACACCGATCAATGAAAGGATCCCCACATTGCCCGACAGTAATGTCAATCCCAAGACCAGGAATCCCACCATCATACCCACAGAGCCTATCAGTAGTAGCGGCCGTCGACCCAACTTGTCGACTGTGAACATCGCTATGAAGGTGAAGAGGAAATTCACTCCTGCCAGCAACACCTGCTGTTGAAGCACCTCATCCTCTCCTATCCCCAGGGCTTGTTCGAAGATGTCCGCACCATAGTAGAGCACGGCGTTGATACCTGTGAACTGCTGAAAGATCGACAAAAAGGAACCGATGAGAATGATCGGTAGGACGCCCTGAGCGAAAGGTGAGATGCTCGACTGCTTGGATGACTTCATCAGGGACTCTTTGATATCGTCCAATTCCTTCATCGCATTCTCTGGTCCATGGATCCTCTTCAATACGACGATGGCCTCTTCATTGTGCCCCTTCATGACCAGCCAACGCGGACTTCGTGGCACCAGAAACAACATCAGCAAGAACAAAACGCAAGGGATCAACTCAGACCAGAACATTACCCTCCAGCCCGTCTGAATGTTCTCTTCCGTAGAGTAGCCCTGTCCGATGAAATACGTGGCCAGAAATACGACAAAGAACCCAATAACTATGGCCAGCTGGTAGTAGCTGACGAGATTGCCTCGACGATCCGCAGGCGCTATCTCGGCGATATACATCGGGGCGTTCATGGAAGCAACACCAATACCTAAGCCACCGACAATTCGGAAAAACACCAGCAATGGCACGGACTGCGGTAGAAACTCGGGTAGTCCCGAACCCCAAGCCGAAGCCGTGAAGAGTAATGCAGAGATGATGAGACTCAGCTTCCGTCCCCAGGCATTACTCAATGGTCCCGCAATGATGGCCCCTGCCAGGCACCCCAGCAGCGCACTACTGACTACCCAGCCTTTCATGGCCCCCTCGAGTTCAAAAAATTTACTGAAATAAAACTGCGTGCCATTGATGACGCCGGTATCGTATCCAAAAAGGAGACCTCCTAGCGCGGCAACACAGGTGATGAGCAGTATAAGTCCTTTATTCAAAATAGTTAGGGTTAGGTTGTATTTTCAATATAAGCGATCACCCTAATAATCAGCCCGCTCTCCCCCGAAATGAAGCAATTACCATTGGCCTTTGAAACCGATGTCTGTTTCGGGCAAAAAATGTAAGGGGGAATTCTTGTAGTTAACTACATTTCTCCGTAACTATGTAGTGAACTACATAAATACATGACGGACGACTTTCTTCGAGAACTTGGACACCTATCACTGGCCACCCGACTCAAGCGGCTTAGTGACCGTATGATCCACAGTGGCAGGGAAATGTACAAATCCCTGGAGCTTGATATCGAACCCAATTGGTACATGATCTTCAAGCTACTCCAACAATATGAGCGCTTATCAGTGACGGAGATATCCAGTCGCTTACAACTGTCCCACCCCTCTATTATATCCATCATTGAGAAAATGACGAAAAAGGGGTTTCTGCAGGCCGATCGATGCGAGCAAGATGGACGCAAGCAATTGGTCTCACTCACGAAAAAGGCGCTGGAAGATCTTCCGTTCTTTGAAGAAGTCTGGAAGGCGGGCATTGAGGGGGTCGCCGAAATGGACTCGGCCCAGGAGATACTCTCCGCGCTGGATGAACTGGAGGACGCCATCGCCGAAAAGAGCTTTAAGGAACGAACACTGCAACGACTCAAAATCACACAACAACCATGAAATCACTCGACCAATCACTACCTGCATTCGAGAAGCTGCTCGACAAGACAAGAGACATCATCATCGAGCGAAAGCGCGACATGGAGTCTGCCAAGGCGTTCTCCGGAGTCACTCCCGGCCAGATCAGGGAATGGATGGACGAACCCATCCCTGATAAAGGCCTTGAACCCGAAGCACTGCTGGACTTCGTAAAGGAAAAAGTCGTCGATACCGCAACAATGAATATGGCCCCCAACATGTACGCTTATGTGATGGCAGGAGGTACGCAAATCTCCATTCTGGCGGAGATGATTGCTGTCACCCTCAACCAGAATGTAGGTAAGTGGCACCTGGCACCCGTCATGACCGAGATGGAGCAGCAGGTGATCAAATGGGGAGCCGAGTTCATTGGTTACAGCCCTGATGCAGCAGGTGCGCTCGTCAGTGGGGGCAGTGCGGCCAATCTTACCGCACTGACTGTCGCGCGCAATAACTTCTTCAGTGAGGAAGGCATTGGTAATACTGGCCTCTTCGCACAGCAACCTTTTACCGTTTATGCATCGACGGAGACCCACAATTGCGTCGACAAAAGCATAGACCTGCTGGGCATTGGCACGGAGCAGTACCGCCAAATACCCGTATTGGAGGACTTCACCATCGATGTGGCCGCCCTCCGACAGCAGATAGCAGATGACATCCTTCTGGGGTACCGACCCTTTTGCGTCATTGGCAATGCCGGCACGGTCAACACAGGGGCAGTAGACCCGCTAGAGGAGCTAGCGGCGATTGCCAGCGAACATGGTATGTGGTTTCACGTGGACGGAGCTTATGGCGCTCTGGCCGCCTCAGTGGGAAAGCTAAAGCCCCTCTACAAGGGCATCGCATTGGCAGATTCCATCGCCCTAGACTTCCACAAGTGGTTGTACCAACCTTTTGAAGCTGGTTGCACGCTCGTTCGCAATTGGGAACAACTCAACAAAACCTACTGGAAGAAAGCCTCTTACCTCGCCTCGGATAAGAAAGAAGACGGCCGCCGCGACTTCAACGAACATCAGTTTCAACTATCGCGCAATGCCAAGGCCCTGAAAATCTGGATGACTTTCAAAGCTTATGGCAGGCAGCAGCTCGTGGATATGATCGAAAAGGACGTGGACCTTACCGCCTATCTCGCGGATATCGTCGACAAAGCCGATGACTTCAGGCTTAGTTCCGGACCCAGTCTTGGCATCACCTGTTTCCAATACACAGGCGGCCTCGCTGCAAGCGACGCAACCGCCATTGCGAAACTCAATCGGGCCATCATTCCCGCCTTGGAAGCGGATGGGAGAGTTTTCATCACTGGCACATCGCTGAACGGTACACCCGTCATCAGAGCATGCCTGATCAATCATCGCCTGCAGAAGAAGAACATCGACTACCTCGTCTATGTGATTCGTGAAGTCGGGCAAAAAGTGTTGGCTCGTGAGCGGCAGGGAGCACATCAGGAAGGCTGAGTCCTCCGACGCAGAAAGCATCTGGCAAATCATTTCGGAAGTCATCCAAAAGGGCGATACCTATGTGTTCGCCCCCGATTCCTCCAGAGAGGAGATGCTGGCTTACTGGTTGGGACCCGACAAGCATACATATGTCGCTCTCCACGACGGCGCCATCGTAGGCACTTATATCCTGAAAGACAATCAGCCTGGCTTGGGATCCCACATTGCGAATGGCTCATACATGGTAGCGTCATCAGCCCGTGGCATGGGCGTCGGCAGAGCCATGGGAGAGCATTCACTGACGGCAGCTCGTGATCTGGGTTACCAGGCACTACAGTTCAATATCGTCATCGCGTCGAATGAACCGGCCGTCAAGCTCTGGACGCAGCTAGGGTTTGCCATCATCGGCACGGTTCCAGAGGCATTTCAGCACCAGCAACTGGGGTTGGTGGATGCGCATATTATGTATCGGAAGTTGTAACCTGCCTCCAAAATGGCCCAGCTCATCAAGTAAAATGTGTTGCAATTCTTTCAACACTGCCTTTTGAGGCTTCCCCGCGAACAAAGAGAAAGGACGGCACTTGAACGACTTTCTTCAATACAAGCAAAAAGCACCAATGAATTAGGTGAATATTCTGAAATATTCTCATTGATCGCTATAATATTTGTCATTATCACATTCATAAAGATGAATATATTGCATGAATAAGCCTGAATTGGACACTTTCTCAATAGGTTCCATATAACTGCATCTACTTTCAATGTATTTTCAAACAAATCCACGCCACAATAAAAATAGTGAAATAATTATAGCTCATTATTGAATAAGATGATATCCAAATCTTCATTTGTTGCAATTATCACAACTTATGAAGATGCCTATGAGAAAGCTTACTACGCTATTAATGTTGAGCGCCATGCTGACCACACTAAGCTGGCACGCCAACGCACAGTCCACGGTCACGGGGGTGATCAAAGACCAGACTGGGGAGACGCTCCCCGGGGTCAACGTACTCATCAAAGGCACGGCAACGGGAGCCATCACAGACGCTGATGGGAAATATGCTGTGTCTGCTCCAACCGACGCGACGTTGGTATTCTCTTCGATCGGTTTTGAAACCCAGGAAATACCAGTCAATGGACAGTTTACCATTGATCTCGCGCTGGCGCCTAGCACGGCTAAGCTGGCGGAGATTGTCGTGGTGGGGTCCCGGTCGGAAGGAAGGACAAAGCTGGAGACGCCAGCACCAGTCGATATCATTGACGTGCAGGAAATGGCCGCAGCCTCTCCTCAGCTAGACCTGGGGCAGTTGCTGGTGGCTACCGCACCATCGTTCAATGCCGTCAGGTCACAGGGCGGGGATCTAAGCTCACACGTAGATCCACCCACATTGCGAGGTCTGGCACCCAATCAAATGCTCGTGTTGATCAACGGCAAGCGGAGACATACTTCCGCTCTGCTCAACTCGTCCCAGACCGGTACCTACGCCAACGCCGTGGATATGAGCTTCATCCCCTCGGCTGCTGTCGAGAGAGTGGAGATATTACGTGATGGCGCTGCCGCACAGTATGGATCAGATGCCATTGCCGGTGTCATGAATATCGTCCTCAAGGAGTCTGCTGGCAAATTGACGGGTAACCTCACGATTGGAGGGTATCCCAACATGTCAACGCCCAAATTCGAAAACGACTACGGCGGGCTGACTGCTGGAGAGCAGATACTGCAGGACGAGATCCCTACAGGTTGGGATGGGGAGAGCTACCAATTCGATGCCAACTATGGATTCAACCTGGGCTCCAAAGGCTTCTTAAATATCACGGGCCTTTTGCGACAGGATCGGCCGACGGTGAGGGCCACGGTGTTGGATTATGCGCGGTACAGCACCTACAACAGCAGCTACCTCAACAACGAGCGTACCGGTCCCGAGGGTAATCCCATCATCACAAACCCCGAGCTACTGATCGCCCAGACAAATGGTGACTACAATGGCTTTACCACCGACGAGCTTACGACCAACGTCGGTCTAATGGAGGCCCGGGGTATTCGCCAATACGATGTCGCCTCTTATCAGGGGATGCCGGCTGTCAATATGGGTACCATGGGCTTCAATATGGGTATAGACATCACACCAGATTTTGAATTCTATGCCAATGGTGATATCAGCTTCAAGAACATTGAGGGCTTCAGCTGCTATTATCGCTCGCCTTCATGGAACAGTCGCGCCGGGGCCGCCGGTCTGTATCCCAACGGATTCCGACCGCAGATGACGACCGACCAATCCAACATATATGTGACCACCGGAGTGAATGGCAAGATCGGTGATTACCGGGTAGACATCAGCAACACCTTCGGCCAAAACTCCATGGATATTGGCATGATCAACACGATCAATGTAACGCATGGTGATCTGTCGCCCGTGGAGATGGACCTGGGGAACCATGCCTTCTGGCAGAATACCTCCAATGTGGACGTATCTCGGTTTTTCGACGAGGTCCTGGAAGGAATGAACGTCGGAGCCGGCGTAGAAATGCGGGTGGAAAACTACAGCATCAGCGAGGGGCAGCCTGAAGCGTATGGTGCAAGTGACATCGCTGGGATTTACTATGCCTCGCAACCTAATGAGCTCCTGGTAGGCCCCGATGGAATGCCCATTGAAAATCACAACTCTACACCTATAGTGGACGACAAGGGCTGTCCTCTGGTCGTGCAGCCATGGGATAGCGACGGTACGCTCGTGAAAAACTACTCACAGGGCAACCAGTGCTTTACAGGTTTCAGTTCAGACAATGAGGCCAACGAATACCGAACGGTAACCGGTGCCTACCTCGACGTGGAACTGGACATCACGAAATCACTACTAGTGGCGGGTGCCGCCCGGGTTGAAAACTATAGTGACTTTGGCAACGTCCTGACAGGTAAGGTCGCCGCCCGCTACTCCATCACCGATGGCATTGCCTTCCGCGGATCGTTCAGTACAGGCTTTCGGGCCCCCTCATTGCAGGAACTAAACTACTCTCACACCTTCACCTACTTCGTCAATACCATTCCCGCGGACGCCACGATCTACCCTAATAGGAGTTCTGAGGCCCGTGTGATCGGCATCGGCGCGCTACAGGAAGAGACCTCCGAAAATATCAGCTTCGGCTTTGCCGCCCAGTTGATCGATGGACTGAGCCTCAGTGTGGATGCCTACAAGATCACCATCGAAGATCGTATCTTCCAGACGGATCCGTTCGTTGCCGCCGAAGCACCAGCCCTGGCACCGCTCATTGGTGATGGTGAGGCACAGTTTCGTATCAACGGCGGAACGATTTCTACCAAAGGGCTCGAGATCGTCGCCAATTATTCCACGGTCCTGGGTAATGGTGAATTTGGAGCCACGATTGCCGCGACCTTCAGAGACAATGAATTCGAGGAAGCCACCGTTCCGGACCTGAATACTGTCCTGACCGACGAGGAGTTGGCGGCCAAGTACGTGCAGCGCGGAAGCATCGCGCAGTTCGAGACGGGAACACCCAGCTCGAGGTTGATTGGAACCTTCACCTACAAAATTGGCAAGTTGGGATTCATGGTGCGCCCTGGTTACTTCGGTGAGGTCACCACAAGGCAAAATGACTTGAGTAACATCAAGGACATCGACGCCGATTACAACATCTACACGGAGACCATCCCCAACCTCCTGGACGCAGAGGGCAATCCGATCATCGAATATGCCGACCAAACGTACGGCGCTGAGGTCGTTGTCGACCTGGGTATATCCTATCAGCTCACGCCTAACCTATCGCTCACTGCTGGAGGTAGCAACGTCTTCAACAATCTGCCCGATGTGATCAGGTATGAAAACAGGGACTTTGGTCTGTACTCCAACTATCAGCAAGGTTCTGGTGGTGCCTACTACTTCGCAAGAATGGGCTTTTCATTTTAAGACACTGATTCATTACAAATATGAAAACTGCTAACAGCAAAATACTAGTCGCTCTCATCGCAATACTGTCCATTACACTTAGCTCCTGCGAACAAGAGAGTTTTGACCCGCTGCTTACTACCGAGATAGGCGCAGGCACATTGACGGACTTCCAGGCCTATACGTTGGGAGAAATGGCCGGAGACTCACTCAACGGCAGAGTAGTCTTCTGGCGAGCGATCGACGGCAAGACGTTGGTACAATTGTCCCTATACAAAGTGGGTGATGAGGAAATGCCGACGGCCATCGTCGGTGGGCCGACGGATAGCTCCACAAGTACAATCATGGACCTTTACACCGTTGCCAATACAGGTGAGGGGTACGACTTCGGGGAGTTCTCTACAAGCAAATACTTCGTCATCGACGATGTGGACTTCTACGACGGGCTATCCGAACTGGACGCCCACGTGGTCGTGTACGCGGACAATACGCTTGGCAGCATCAGAGCGCAAGGTGACATAGGAATGAATGCAGATCCCGTGGACTCCAACTAAACCACTGGAACACAAATACGAATTCCTATGAACCATCCCATCAATAGAAGAACACTGCTAAAGAAAGCAGCCCTCGCGGCTGGCGGCGCCACATTCGGCGCTGCCCTCCCCTGGGGAGCAGTGGCCACGCCGAGGCTTGGCAAAGAACCCTTTTGGTACAATACGCCAAGGGCCCTCGTACGACCCTTTCCATACAGCGACTACCCGCTCAAAGCCAAACTCAACGCCAATGAGAACAAGTTTGGGCCCTCCACCCTCGCCAAAGACGCGATCATCCAATACGCCGGAAAGGGCAATTTGTATGCGCACAAAGAGGTCATGGAACTCATGGCCCTCATTGCCGAAAAGGAGGGCGTAAAGCCAGAACAGGTCATACTGGGACCGGGATCCACGGACCTTCTGGAGAAGATCGCCGTGATGTCATTTATGGATGGCAAAGGCAATGTCATCTCGGCAGATCCTGCCTACATGTCGGTCGTCAGGTCTGCCCAGCGAGTGGGCGCCCAGTGGAAGAACATCACCTCCAAACCAGACTGGTCACATGACCTGGACGCCATGTACGCAGCGATCGATGCGGACACCCGCTTGATCTACGTCTGCAATCCCAACAACCCAACCGGGGCACCGACAGACGGTACCCAACTGCGGGAGTTTTGCTCGAAGGCATCTGAAAAAGCACCGGTTTTCGTCGATGAGGCCTACCTCGAGTTCATGCCTGCCAGCGAACAGAAAAGCATGGTCAGTTTGGTCAGTGAAGGAAAAGATGTCATCCTCTCGAGGACGTTCTCTAAAATTCACGGCATGGCAGGTTTGAGAATCGGCTACGTCGTCGCCAAGGAAGAGCGCATCGAAGCCATCAACAATGTGCTACGCTCCTCCTACAACCTGGCGCTCACCTCGCTCAAAGCGGCGATGGCCAGCATGACCGACAAGGCATATCTGGCGATGTGCCATGAGAAGAACCTGGAGGCCAAGGATTATGTGTACACCGAGTTTGAGGCGATGGGCATCGACTACATACCCTCAGCTACCAGTTTCATTTTGTTTCCACTGGCGATCGACGGTGAGGCTTATATGAAGGGCATGTACGAAAAAGGAGTCGGCGTCCGACTCTTCGAGATCGATGGTAAGCCATGGGGTCGCGTCAGTATGGGCACCATGGATGAAGTCAAACTATTTACAAAAACCTTGAAGCAAGTCATAGCCTGACTTTCTTCATTCATAGTGGATTGGGAGGTCGTCAATGGTCGGCCCCCAGTCTTTTTTACCACATCTTCCCAAATCACTTCTCGAGATGAACAGCGCGGTCAGCAAGACCATTTCCCTCCTCCTTCTGATCCTTGTGGGATACCTCCTGCAAAAGCGTGTGGCCACGAAAGACAACCGGGCCGGCATCAAGGAGATCATCCTGAGTGTCGCATTACCCGCCATGATCTTCCTGTCTATCCAGAAGATCAATTTCCAGATGCAGATGATCCTCATACCGGTCCTCGCTCTGGGATTCAACTTGCTCATCTTCACCCTGGCAGACCTCTTCACCCCCGCCCTGAAGATCCAAAAAGACACGCCGGCATTTCGCACTTTCAAAATGCTGATACCCTCCCTCGCACCTGGCCTTTCGTGCTTCCCCTTTCTCCTTGAGTACTTCGGTGAGACCACCCTCGCCAATGCAGCACTGGCCGATATTGGCAACAAAGTATTTGTACTCATCATCCTGTACCTCGTCGCGATGAAGTGGTACTATCACGTGCAAAAAGTGGAGGCGGGCAACAACACCGATAAGATCAAAGATCTCCTCAGTGCCATGATCAAGGAGCCTGTCAACTTCGCCATCTTTCTGGGACTGGCGCTGCTCCTGCTCGGCATCAACTATCAAAGCTTCCCATCGTTTCTGCAAATGAGCGTTGATCGCCTCAGTATCATCATGACTCCCCTCATTCTGCTCTTCATAGGCATCTCCGTAAAGTTCAAATGGAGTCAGATCAAGACCATCACGTCGATGCTCTTGCTCAAGTCCGCCCTTGCTTTCGCCTTCAGTGGCGCCGTCATTACCATCTTTGGAGTGACCGATCCGGCGATGATCATGCTCGTCATCCTGTTCCCACAGAGCAGTTTCAGTTTCTGGCCTTATGCACATATGTCCGCGATTGCCTCGATGGAAGCGAACCGCCAATCGATATCAGAACGAACTTTCGACCTGGACTATGCGATGAATATGCTTGCTATGAGTCTACCATTTTCCACGATCATGATTCTTGGCCTGAGCACCTTTTCAAAAAGTGTGAGCGCAGCACCCGCTTTCCCATTTGTGATGGCGGTCATTCTGCTCGGCATTGTCCTCTTCAAGCCCTTTGTTCGATACATGCAAAAGGGGATCATCTTCAAGACCAAAGGAAACGCAGAGATCGCCGAATCCTGAATTGGGGAGGGCACCGCACCTCCCCTCGCACCTCCTACCGCTCAGGCTACCCGCCGCCGCAGCCAGCCTACGCACGAGCCATTTCGGTCTGCGGCCGGCTCCTATGGCCCAAAACAAAGGGCCCCATGTACTTCGTGTAGGTATGACCAGCTGCAATGTTTCCTTGTGGAAGCGCTCCTGGTTCTGCTTAGAATTCCTTAGTTTGGGGAACAGATAAATACAACTAGACATAAATGATTTAAACGCCACTGGTGCGTTTATCCAATTGTTACCTGCAAGCCCCTCTCTGAACTGTTGTCCTCGTCTTTTCGTAACTTTATTCTATGAGCATGGAAATGAAATTGTCTTTTGATCAGATTCTAGCCTTGGTCCGACAACTGCCAAAGGATGACAAGATTCGTTTGACCGATGAACTAGAAAAAGAAGAGATCGGAACGAGATTGAAAAGACTTTTGAAAGCCTTCAAAGCTGACGAATTAACCCTGGACGATATTACAAAAGAAACCGAGGCCGTAAGACAAAAGATTTATGACCGCCGAAAGGGGAACTAAGGTCATTTTCGACACTAACATCTGGATTAGCTATCTAATTGGGCGTCGCCTTTCCGGGCTGACAGACTTGATAATCGAAAAGGAGATTCAAATTATACTTTCAGACCAATTGATTGACGAAATCCAAGAGGTCACTGCCCGACCCAAGCTCTCGAAACACTTTCAGAAGGAAGATATAGAAGACTTGATCGACTTGCTAGAAACGATTGGAGAAGCATTCACCGTTTCGACCATTCCGGATGTTTGTAGAGATCCAAAAGACAATTTCATCCTCGGCCTTGCTTCCGAATCACAGGCTGACTTCTTGGTCACAGGAGACGAGGACCTCCTTATTCTCGAATCTTACGAAAACACGGAGATTATCCAGCCAGCCGAACTTATTGAGCGGTTAGGAGCCAGCAGGTAACAATCACTAAAGGTCATCCGCGACATTGCGAATTGGCACTGGTTGTGGGATACGACCATGCATCCTTGGCTGGGCAGTGCCCTGGAGCTGAGGCACTGGCAATTCGATAAATAACTACAGAGCGCAGTGGTTCTCCCCACGCTTTGGTGGTAAGCCAAGGTTGCACTATTTTGTGGTTACTTGAACTGGGGGCGGACGCCCTTTAGTTGTAGCGTTAGAAATCAATCTGTCTTGAGACTGAAACGATACCTTCTACTATTACTGGTTGTTATTCAGAATTCGATTGGGCATGCTCAACCTCCGATCAATTCAACCCAATTTGAAAGCCTTCAAGAGCTAGCCGATGGAGTGGATACCTTATCGATTCCCCGTCTGGATATATCGCAAGCGCTCAAGGAATTGGAATTACTTCAAAAGGAGCTTACTTCTGGAAGAGAGTTTGACCACGTGATCTTGTTCTTTCAAAATCGAAGTCAACTGGGACACACGGGACAAAATTATTGGGTACTTGGAATCAATAAGAAATCCGGTCTCTATTTAGGGCGAATTGGAAGCAATATGACGATTCAGAAAAACAAACTGACCAAGATCGAATTAAAGGAAATCCAAGCAATAATCTCTAAAATAAGAGACGACAAGCACTATCTTCAGGCAGCGAACTTTAGAACCAATTATCAACAGCTTCTAATTTTGAGGAAAGTTGACAGCGAAGCCTCAATCTTCACTATAACAGAGTTTGTCTCTGGCGATAAGAGAGGCTTCCCATCCAAATTCCTAGCTGACTTGGGAACGCATATGATGATCTACTACTAGTCTCAAGCTTGATCAATTTCTAACAATCACTAAAGGTCATCCGCGAAACTGCGAATTGGCAGAGGCAGTGGAGTGCGACCATGCACCCTCGGCGGGGCAGTGCCTAGGAGCATAGGAAATGCTAAGCCGATAAATAACTGGAATACGCAGTGGTTCTCCCCATGCTTTGGTGGTGAGCCGAGGTTGCACTATTTTGTGGTTACTTGAACTGGGGGCGGACGCCCTTTAGTTGTAGCGTTATCAGCAATCTACGAAGCTCAGAATGAGACTTTTAATTTCAACTTTCTTGCTTCTGACGGCTTTCGGAGGAAAATGTCAGCTCCGTTGTGTAGATGTAGTCGAAAGATTGGAACCTAGACCGTATGAACTGCTGAACGACTCCATTGCGAATTTCGCGACGACCGAACAGATTGATGACTTGATTAAAGAACAGAACCTTCTCTTTTCATATAGCTTCAATCTTCGAACATTAAGAATCGACCACTTACAGATGGATTACTTTGAGGAAGGACTACTTGATGGGGCAAAATCTCTGAACCCTGAACTAATCGAAAGACTTGAACTCTTTTTCAAACGGAACTTGAAGGTCATAGTCAAACCAGAACACTCGAATTCAGATCGAGACGAAAGAATCGAATGCGGTTTCCTGACTAGGATCAAAACCGATTAAAAGCTGATAACAATCACTATACGTCATGCGCAAAACTGCTTCTAGCAGAGAGCGAGGAGTACGACCGCGCACCCCTGGCGGGACAGTGCTTCGAGCCAAGGCAGTGCGCACTCGATAAATAACTGGAATACGCAGTGGTTCTTCTCGTGCTTTGGTGGTTGGCCATGGTTGCACTAGATTGAAGCCTGTTAGCAACTGGTGGCGCACGCCGTATAGTTGTAGCGTTATGAGCCACAGAATGACCTGCAAATGATAGAAGCAACCGTAGATGACAAAGCCGCAAAAGCCATCACGCGCGGCAAACTACCGATTTTGATGCCAGCGGGAATAATTGGAATAACTGGTGGCCTTTTCTATTACTACAGCTCGGTACGAACGCCTTTGGATTTTGGCCTTTTGACAATCGTCCTACCAGTTACTTTGATCATTGTAACGTTGGCTGTTTTTGTTGGTCTGAAAATGGCAACAAAGAAAATAACTGGTTCGAAGTACGAATTAACCTCCGAGGAATTAATAGCAACGAACAACGGAGTTCGCACATCAATTAACTTGAATGAAATTCGGGCAAGTAAGGAAGGGCGATTTGCACTCATGGTGAAGGGCTCTAAGAAGACGATTTGGATACCCAAACCAATCGATAAATACGAATCCTTTAAAGCTGAGCTTATAAAAAGAGGCTCATAACAATCACTAAAGGTCATCCGCTAACCTGCGAACTGGCTGCTGGCTGTGGGGTACGCCCGCGCCCCTTGGCTGGTAATTGCCCTGGAGCAGAGTCAGTGCAAACTCGATAAATAACTACATAACGCAGTGGTTCTCCCCATGCTTTGGTGGTTGGCCAAGGTTGCACTATTTTGTGGTTACTTGAACTGGGGGCGGACGCCCTTTAGTTGTAGCGTTAGGTGTCATATCCCTTGGAGAAAATAACGTTAGAGGTCGAATCGCACTTAGTCAAGTCGGAAGACGTAAGCTTTCGGACTATCCCTTTTCATGAACTATCAATTAATGAGTGGATCGTTTTTGAAGATAATGAACCCAAGTATTTTTTGGACTTCAACAGAAATGACGATCCGATTATAAAAGAGCTAAAAACTCAATTGACACTTGGGAAGGACTTGGACGATTGCGTGAAAGACATTGGCTTTAAAAAGAACCGATCATTGTCGACCGTTCGGAAGATTGATGGAGAAATCGTGAATGGGTCGTGGCAACTGGAAAAAATCAGCCTTTTCGTTCTGACGGATAAGACAGAGATTGAGACTAAATACGACACCTAACAGTCGCTATATGGCATGTGCAAACGTGGTTCTGGCAGAGGCAGTGGAGTGCGACCATGCACCCTCGGCCGGGCAGTGCCCTGGAACCGAGACTGCGCTAAACCGATAAATAACTGGAATACGCAGTGGTTCTTCCCATGCTTTGGTGGTGAGCCGAGGTTGCACTAGATTGGTGGTAGTTAGCTACTGGTGGCACACGCCACATAGCGTAGCGTTAGCGTGCACTTCTTCAGAGCTCGGAATGACTGACCTTGAGATTATAGACAGAATCAAGAACCGAAGGCGAATTTTCGATGCATTGATGCCCCCACTTCCCGGCGCGAACATCAGAGTTGACCTTCCGGATGGTCTTCCCAATACCTGTCCGTCATGTGGCTATCCAACGCTCACAGAAAGATGTAGCTGGGAAATCTGTTCCGTATGCTTTTGGGAAGACGACGGACAGGACGATCAGGAAGAGAAAGATGTTTGGGGCGGTCCAAATGGCCAATACTCATTATGGGATCACAGAATCGAGACTGAAAGACTGTTTGCTGAATTACTGACCGACGAATCGGACGAATTGGGAAAAAGGCTGAAGAAACTGATTGAAATTGAGGAAAGAGTTAGTGCATCTACTCTGACAGCGTTTCTACAGCAGTTGGGCGCTGTAGTGGAGCTTTTTGATCAAAGAAGGGATATTAAATAGCGCACGCTAACAATCGCTATATGGCATGTGCAAAACGTGGTTCTGGCAGAGGCAGTGGAGTACGACCATGCACCCTCGGCGGGGCAGTGCCCTGGAGCATAGGAAATGCTAAACCGATAAATAACTGGAATACGCAGTGGTTCTCCCCTTGCTTTGGTGGTGAGCCGAGGTTGCACTAGATTGGTGGTAGTTAGCTACTGGTGGCACACGCCACATAGCGTAGCGTTAGCGGCAATCTTATGAAACACGCTCTTATTCTAATCGCATTCTTTGCTGCCTGCGGTGTAAACTCGAATGAAAAAGTTGCATCGCAGGAGGATCCAGTTAAATCAAGGACTGAAGACAACGTTGCAGAATCGGACAGACTTGAAGCTTCTGATCAAAATCAGGGTGTGGCGCCGGAGCAACTTCTTGGAACGATTTGGATTTCAGAAGTAGCACCAACTTGTGTTGACACTTTAGCTTTTAAGTCAGAAACGGAAGGTCAGGAGTATCGATGCGAATTTCAGTTACACAGTAGGTTCACCTATTCATTTCAATCCGACACTTTACGTATGGATGAATACGGCCTTGTCTCAGAGGTCGATGCTAGTCTCGGAGAAGAAATCAAATACCAATGGACATATCTCCTTGCCGGTGATGAATTACGCCTAGTCGGCCAACATGAGTTGACTTACAAACTGTTGAAGTAAGAAAGCCGCTAACAGTCGCTATATGGCATGTGCAAACGTGGTTCTAGCCGAGGCTGTGGAGTGCGACCATGCACCCTCGGCGGGGCAGTGCCCAGGAGCATAGGAAATGCTAAACCGATAAATAACTGGAATACGCAGTGGTTCTCCCCTTGCTTTGGTGGTGAGCCGAGGTTGCACTAGATTGGTGGTAGTTAGCTACCGGTGGCACACGCCACATAGCGTAGCGTTAGCGGCAATCAAGAAACTGTGCATGAAAACCAGCGTCGTAAGCTCTCTCATTTTTTGCTTTTTTCAGGTTGGATTTTGCCAAGTCACTATGGAAGTTGGCAATTATCAGCTACACGAAATCCAGTCACTTATAGATGATGGCCGTTTTCAAGAAGCACTGATCGACGTTAATCAGATACTCTCTTTGGACTCCACAATTGATATGGCCAGATACCAGCGAGCCATGATTCATACGGGAATGGAGGAATATCAGCAAGCATTGCTTGATTGGAATTATCTGCTTCAGAAATTTCCTGAATATATATGGGAGTTTCACTATGAACGAGGATTAGCCAATTATGAATTACGGCAGTTAGACAGCGCAATCCATGATCTTAGCAATGCTGTAGAAATAATGTCAGCGGCACCACAAGGACACTTAGCTGTAGCTTTTATGACTCGAGGAACTGCCTATTATGAGGTTGGAGACAGTTTAGCCGCACTATCGGATTTAGACACAGCACTGATGATAAATCCTTCCAGTCCCCACGCCTACTACATAAGAGGGTTTATAAGAGAATATGGCTTTGAAGATGATGTTGCCGCCATAGAGGACTTTAACAAGGTGCTTGAATTTGATTCCTTATATTTTCAAGCCTACTATGAAAGAGGGGTCGCGCGTTATAACCTCGAAGAAGATGAGCAAGCCTGTGCTGATTTTTTGAAAGCCTATCGTCACGGAATAATTGCAGCAATAGACTTTTTGGAGGAAATCTGTGAATTTGACAGCCGCTAACAATCACTATACGTCATGCGCAAACCGGTTTCTAGCAGAGAGCGTGCGGTATGACCATGCACCCCTGGCAGGACAGTACTTCGAGCCAAGGCAGTACGAACTCGATAAATAACTGGAATACGCAGTGGTTCTTCTCGTGCTTTCCCGCCTTCGCCTGGTTGGCAGAGAGAGTTCGTACAATGAAGGCCGTTGGTTACTTGGAGAAAAGCTTCGGCGGGCAAGTGTGGTGAGCCGAGGTTGCACTAGATTGGCGGTAGATAGCATCAATTCTTTCCCATAAGTATTTGGATCCCCAAAAGACCAGACATGCTTTCTGAAATTATTAAAACCACTTATCCGATATCCTTAAGTTCAATCAAGGCCATAGAGGACCTGGCTACGGCCTCGGACATTCGAAAAAAGGAATTAATTGTTCAGAAAGGCGCACACAACAATGAAGAATACTTTGTCCTGGATGGTATTGTCAGAAGTTATATTCTTAATCCACAAGGAGTAGAAGTTACCATATCTTTTTTCTGCTCAAATTCTGTTTTGACACCCCATGTCGCTCGCAACAAGGAAGGACGTTCTCAGCTATTCTTTCAAGCTCTAACGAACGTTAAACTCGCTGTTGTAGACGCAAAAGAGTTTGAAATCCTTCGATCCGAAAATGAAGAAGTCAGGAACTTTGCCTTTAGGGTTCTTCAAAATGAACTACTAATGAAAGTTTCCAAAGAAATTGGGCTTGCCTCCCTTACCGCAAGGGAAAGACTAAAAAGATTTAGGAGCGAGTATCATAACCTGGAGAACTTAATTCCGCACCCTTATATCGCTTCTTACTTGGGAATTACAAATATTTCACTGAGTAGGCTCAGGAGCGAAATCAGGGACTGAGTTTGCATTTTATCATTTGTTAATGCTTTTGGTTTTGATGGACCTGAGCTTTGGATTATTGATTCGAAAACAATATCAGAAGCTTAATTCTAATCCTCATGTTACCATCAGAAAACCTATTCGCTCAACCTACTGAATACCTCAAAGTTCAAAATGGAGAGGTGACTTTGAACACCACAATTTATCCTAAAGAGCATGCTGAAACAGTAATTCTTCTTCATGGTGGCCCAGGAGTGCCTGATCCAATGACTGAAGTGGCCTTGGAACTGAATAATAAGTTTCAGGTGATCACCTTCGAACAACGAGGGACAGGTCATTCTTTGAATCCTAATTCTGAGTACGCAATAGCAGATTACGTTTCGGACATTGATTCGATTGCCTGTCATTTCAACCTTGAATCTTTCCATTTATTTGGACATTCATGGGGAGGATTATACGCCCAAATCTATGCAGAGGAAAGACCCGAGAACATAAAAAGCCTATTTCTGTGTAGTCCGAGTTCGGGAACAAATTCAACCTGGGAAAAGACCGAAAAAGAAGTGATGAAATACAACAAAATGAACGCCTCATGGGGAGAATGGATGAAAATGGGGTGGAATTCCCTACTGGGCATGCTGGGGTCAGATAGCGCATACCAGGAAGTCTTTTTTCTTGTGTTGAAAAATTACCACAAGAACTACTCAGATATTTCAATCAATAAAGAACAACTGCGAACCATCACCGCTGACCCCGTTAATATCACCCGAAAAAACATTGTTTCGTATAAAAAACTGAAGCCAATGACCCAGTCCAATTTTCCAATCATCGTGACTTACGGAGATGGAGATATTTATGGAGAGAGTAAGAATGAGGTCTATACAAGGTATCCGACAGCGGAATTTCATGTAATTGAAGATTGCGGACATATTGGCTGGATTCACAATCCGGAGAAATTTGGTGAAATACTTAGTGCCTTCTATGCTATTGATACTCGAGACATGAATAGCTTAACAAGTACAACAATTCGATGAAAAAAGAGGCTAACAAACACTATCATCCATAAGCCAACTGAGTTACCTGCCTATGCCGGTCTTCGGCGGCTATAGCATCTGGCGACGGATCTCGAGCAGGCGCCGCATAACTGTAGCGTTATCAGCAATGTATTCAAAGAGTAATATTTTTTGGAATCTAAGATATTTTAGTTCATTCTTTATTGACTGTCAAGCACTAAACTCAATGCGCGATGAATGAAAAAACACATGGTAAAAATAGTTTCATGAAACTCCTCTCACTTGGTGTTGGATTAACATTGATTGGATTCATCTGCATCCTTTTTGCTTTCTCTGTTTCTTCCTACATGGATGAAAAGGAAAACGCCAAAAGAGAGTTGCGGGCAGTTGAGGAGATACTATCAGAAATGGAATATTATGAATTCATGATTGAATATGGAGGTGGACGCATGAATGAAGTGATAGCCACAGCAGAACGCTTACTCGATGTGATGAGGAATCCAGAGGCAAGTGCATCAAAGGAAGATATAGAACTTGACTTGCATAAATTGACATGGCTTTGGCTTTCCGCAACACCAACTACGAAATATGTATCATTAAATATTTCAGGTGATATGAACTTTATTAGATCTGAAGAATTGAGGAAAGAGTTAGCTCAATTCAATGCGGACCAGGAAAAGCTATTGCAGTTTGAAGCAATACAAGTTCGATTTGTTGATACTCAACTTAGACCTTTCCTAAATAAAAACATGGATAGGACTGTTATCGACTCATATCAGGAAGGTGCCGATTTGGTAACTAAACGAAATCCATCTCCCTTTCGGGATACTAATGCTGGCTTACTTCAAAATAGAGAGTTTGCAAATCTGCTTGTCGACTTGATTTTTTGTACTAAGAGGCTAAATCTCCCATACTCAAGAATGCAAGGAGAAGCAGAATATATCAGAGAAGTAATAGCTGAAGAATATCCATCCCTTTGAGATGACGGACTAAAAAAAAGAGCATAACACTGTTCAAAAAGGTATTAAAACGCCTTTTTTGCACCAATAGTTATCAGTAATTTGGGATAATGAGACTTCAGAAACTAGTTGACATATCACAAGTGTTGGGGATGATAGCAGTAGTCATGTCATTAATCTTCATTGGAGTCGAGATTAACCAGAACACTAAAGCAACCCGGGCTTCGATTAGGCAATCCATCGCAACGAACGACATAACGTACTTAACATCGATGATGAACTCGGCGGTTATTGCCGAAGCGAACGGAAAAATTCTTGACTCCATTCCACTAACAAGTTCCGAAACGGAACAACTGATATGGCAGCAGTATATCAACTTCCTGATATTCGAGACAGCGTATTATAACTATGTGAACGGATTTGTAGATCCTGAACTCTGGAACAGGTATCAGGTAATCATTGTTGAACTGCTAACTAACAGTCCCGCTGGGCAGGCGGCGTATTTCCGATTCAAGAAGACTTTCACAACAACATTTGACGAAGAACTGGATAGAATTATCTCCGAGCACGAAATAGTATTAACCGAGTAACTACTGATAACAGGCAGCATGTGGCTTGCGCCGGTATGGATATTTGAAATGGATTCACTTCATCGGTCATTCCTCAGTATTGATAGATTCTGGAGATTTAGAATCTGACTTGCATAGAATCGGACTCCTTCAGAGTTGTTCCTTTTACGGGCACCTGGCATCGTCATTAAACTTCATGGATGTTTAGAAGCGTGGTCGAACAGCCACATGCTTCGGTGTTATCTAATAGCCAATTCCTTGGATGGAGATCGTAAGTCTAAGGAAACTGTAGGCCGGTTTAGCCATTCTTCGAACAACAGTTTTGGAACTCGTACGACGCGTTCTGATATTGCAAATGGAGAACAGCCATTATGCAAAACCTAAAAATAGCCGTCGCGCAGTTTGAGCCGAAAGACGGCGACAAAGCCTACAACCTATCGGTTATCGAGCGCCTGACCGCTGAAGCGAAGCAGCGGGGCGCTGACGTGATCAGCTTCCATGAGATGTCGATCACAGCATACACCTTCTTCAAAAACTTGAGTAGGGAGCAAGTAGTTGAGTTGGCGGAGACTATACCAGAAGGGAAGAGTACCGAAAGGCTTATTGAGATCTCAGCCAAACATGACATACCGATTCTGGCCGGGCTCGTCGAAATAGAGGGAGATAAGATCTACAATACCTACATCTGTGTAGACCCCTCCGGACTCGTGGCGAAGTACCGGAAGCTCCACCCCTTTATCAGCCAATACATGTCGCCTGGTGAAGAGTATGTCACCTTCAACCTCAAAGGCTGGACCTGCGGTATATTGATCTGCTACGACAACAACATCATTGAAAACGTGCGCGCCACCAGTCTTCTTGGTGCCGATATCATTTTCGCGCCGCATGTCACCTGCTGCACGCCCTCTGCGATGCCCGGAAGAGGATACGTGGACGATACGCTGTGGCAAAACCGCAAGGAAGACCCAGTACCTCTTCGAATGGAATTCGATGGACCCAAAGGACGAGGCTGGCTTATGCGATGGCTGCCGGCCAGAGCCTACGATAATGGCGTTTACTACGTCTACACAAACCCCATTGGCTACGACGGCGAACACCTGAAGAATGGAAACTCCATGATCCTCGACCCCTACGGCGAAGTGCTCACCGAGATCAAGAGTTTTGAGGATGATATGGCCATCGCGACGTTGACACCTGACAAACTCCAGTTGGCCGGAGGATTTCGCTACCGCAATGCTCGGAGACCTGAACTATATCGGGACATCATCGGCCACGATCATAATTCGGAGACGAAGCCGGTTTGGTTGAAGTAGAGCGTTTGTATCAGACGCTGCTCCTCCCATTCGCCTCAGTTACAGTATATTGGACATAATTGGCTGGTGTCAAGCATTGAATGGTGGCAAGTCGCCATTATTCCCGCTGACACCATAGCTTCTCAGACCGATCGTCCATGAAAAAACTCGCTTTCGTGCTATTGACTTTGGCTTGCTCCCAGGTGACAGCACAAATCACCATAGAATCAGCACTAACACAGACACCAAAGGACGGTGAGATACTGATTGCTGACCAAACCATTGTCTATACCAAAGGTCAATCGGTGGATCCGATAATTGGCCCAATGGACATAGTACCTCCTCATGAATTGGCGCTCGATCTGCCCAGAGACGAGGAGGGCAGGTATGTTATCGAAGCCAAAACCCGGTTTGTGAGTTGCTCATTTCCCCCAGATTTTATTCTATCGGATTTCAATTTCCAGGACAGTTTGATCTTTTCAGATTGCACATTCAAGTCTCACACTATTTTTAGAAATCTGAAGTGCCACACCATTTACTTTGACTTCAATACCCACGAGCTATTGATCATCAAAGGATCAACATTTGGAAAATTCATCTCCTATGGCGATGAGATTGACATGCTTGTTGAGATTGACAATTCTCATTTCCAGAGCATTTTCATAGACGTGGACGCCTCAGACTTGTTCATGACCAACAACGTGATCAATATTCCAAAACCCACGATAACTGTGAGCGACTCCTCCCTATTTTATGAGGTCCAACCTACGAACAACTCCATTGAGGTGCTCAAGGCAACGGAGATATACTTCCGCGGCAATACCTTCAATGGACACGGCCCATATGATATTGTCAGTTGTGCTTTCCCCGACGGAGAAGACATTTCTATCAACAACAACACCATCCAAGGACTGTTTCGGCTGACTGGGAAGAGTCAATTCCTTACAATGACCGGCAACGAGATCGACTACTTCGATTCGAGAGAATTCTCCTTCCCAGGATTCAATGCCTCAGTGCACTGGAATGACCTGGCAGGGCACCGACTGGCCAATCTCTACTGGCACAGTCTCGAAGATGGGATGTTGAACAGAGCAGAATTGGAGGACTACTATGATCAGATGAATTTTCTCGGAGAGGAGTGGGTACCACAATTCTATTTCGGCAGCTCCTCACGTGAGCTTCTGTCCAAAAGGCACTTCGATAATCTTCTGGCCAATTACTATCGGATCTATACAATATTCAAAGTGCAGGGAAGGGTCGATGATGCAAATGCCGTGTACGTCGAAATGAAGGAACTCGAAGGGAGAAGACTGAAGGCGCTGTACAAAAAGGACAGGACGCTCAAGAACTTCCTCAAATCGAAACTGCACCAACTACTGAAACTTTATACCGAACATGGTACGCAGCCTATCAAGGCTATCGTTATTTCCTTCTACCTGCTGATCTTCTTTTCCTTGTTTTACTTCTTCTTCCCCTCCGAGTGGGACGAGTTTGAGCTGGACAGGAAGCAATGGAAGGAACAAGGGTTCAAAAAGGCCTCGTTCGTCGCTGTCAAGCACATGCTTAATTCTGTTGTGCTCAGTTTAAACGCGTTCGTAACACTCGGTTTCGGCAACATTCCAACCACAGGTGTGCCCAGGTACATCTGCGTCATCCAGGGATTCATTGGATGGTTTTTGCTATCGCTTTTTACTGTTGCATTGATCAACCAAACGCTTTTCTGAAGATATGCCGGCTGGTGTATTTCGGAAACCTCGGAGGCCAGTACTTGCCTACATCCGGCTAAGTCCACTATTTTAGCGAGCGCTTCTGAATCATCAATAAACCCCATGAGACTACTGCTTACGTTTATTGTCGCCCTGTCCACCTTCTCACTTCAGTCCCAATCTTTCGAGGAGCTCATTCAAAAAGGAGATGCCTTGTATGACGAAAAGGAGTACCACGAATCAGCAAAAACCTACGACCAGGCCTTCGCCGTGCAAGAGGGGAGTTTCGGCCAATACTACAACGCCGCCTGTTCCTGGGCCCTGTCGGGCGACACCATTCAATCGATAAAGTATCTGCAACTCTCTGCTGATAAAGGATGGAGAAATCTGAAACACATCAAGAGGGATAAAGACTTGACCTCCCTGCATTCCGTGGAAGGGTGGAATGAAGTGCTGGCCAAAGTACAGGCCAACCTGGACTTTTACGAAAAGGATTTTGACAAGCCCCTGAAGGCCCAGCTCGATCGGATCTATGTGAGGGACCAAACACTCCGCCAACTTTATCGCGATGCCGAGGAGAAGTTTGGCCGGGACTCGGAGGAGATGATGTATTTCTGGTCCCTAATGGCGCAGGAGGATAGTATCAATGAGACGGAGGTATTAGCGATCATCGAAGAAAAAGGTTGGGTAGGCACGAGTGTGGTCGGCGGGCAAGCAAACATGACACTATGGTTGGTTATTCAACACGCCCCACTCGAAGTACAAGAAAAGTACTTGCCGATGTTGAAGGCCTCCGTGCTGGAGGGCGAATCCAGCGGTAGGCATTTGGCACTACTGGAGGATCGCATCCAAATGAGAAATGGCAAGCCCCAGACCTATGGCTCGCAGATCTCCATGGACCCCGAGACCGGTAAGCAAACAGTCTATGAAATCTGGGAGCCGGAGTACGTGAATCAAAGGCGAAAGGAAGTCGGCCTCGGACCAATCGAAGAGTACGTGAAAAGGTGGGGCATCACCTGGACAGTAGCTCAAAAAGAAAAATAGATAATGGAGGGGTTGGAACCATGATGACTGCCTTCTTCTATATCGTCGTCTTCCTGATATTCACAGTACCCATAGCGGTGATAGTGATCATCATTGTCAACCTGGTAAAGCGAAGAAAGAGAAGAAGGAATCCCCGACCTGCCCAACCATCCTCCACTGGGGTAGACCTCAAGGAAAAATTTGACGAATTCATGGATGACCCCAATCAGGGCTATGTGAAGGGAAAGATCGTAATTCTGATCCTTTTCATCCTGTTTGTGATCGGGTCTATAGTGTGGTCAGGTATTTCCCAAATCTTTCACTTGACCGAATGAGGATTCAATTAAGGATGATGCCTCCCATTACACCAACTCCAAACTGCAAACACCCAGTGTTTGTGATTTGCCCCTCAGTTCCACTTCCTTAATAAACTCAGATTTGAATTTGGCTGGCGGTGAAAATCGATCCATCAATTCCTCACTCACAAGAAAGTCCTTGTTCAGCAACTTGCATTGCTCCTGTATTCTTGAAGTGGTGTTTAGCACATCGCCGACATATACGATTTCCTTCTTCAACTCCCCCACCCATGTGACTATTACTTTTCCTCCATGCAGTCCCGCTTTGAACTCCGGCACCACGCCATATTTGTTCATGTACTTTTCTCTGAGCCTGGTCATGACGTCTCGCATCTTGAAAAAGCACTCAATGGCATTGGACTTTTTTATGCCCCTTTTGTAGTTCCACATCAGAATGATCTCATCTCCCACATATTGATAGATCTCGGCGTCTGTTTGCTTCAGTGACTCAGTAATGTCCGAATAGTAATCCTTGAGAAAGGACCCGAACTTCAAGTGCCCCAACTTCTCGGCAATGGTCGTCGAAGACTTCAGGTCGATAAAGCAGAACATCCGAAGCACTTCCATCGGATGATGATACCTGCCGGTGATGAATCTCCACAACTCGCCTTTCTTGTGCAGGCTATTGATTTGCTTGATCCCGAAGATGACAATCAATAGCACAAAAATTACAATCAAATTCATCCGGTATCCTTCACTTCCGAGGTACATCTTTATGCCTTCGAAAAATCCCTGATCTCGGCCGATCATTTCCCAAAGGCCATTGATCGGAATGAGCCAGAACGTTATAATGAAAGTATAAGCAACCGACCTGAAAAAGACCACGTGAGAGAAAGTCCTTTGTCGAAAGAAGTTAATTGCCAAAATCTCAATGATGGCTGCAGAGCTGGCAATCAGAATGCCCGCACATCCTCCTCTGATGAGCAACGGAAGGAGTGGTTCAGGAAATGTACTACCTGCCTTGGCCAGGTATTCGATCGTGGAATAGATCAGGGCCAAAACGATGCCTATCGCCACATACTGATGGATCATCTGGCGATGTGAATGGAGGGGTGCAATGTTCATGGGTCCGTCAAGCATGGAGGAAATATACTACTACCATCGCGTCACAGAGGTAACCTTCATCACATAGAGATTTGATTTTCCGCTTCGCAGGTCACTCCCAATGAGTTAGGTCATTTTAATTTCCACTGCAGGTGCGGAAATTTGCAAAAACCGAGTACCTGTTAATCCCAAGGAGATGAAAACGCTCAAGTTATTGTTCGCACTCTTGCTGATAGGGGTGGCAGGGTGCGTATCTCAAAAGCAGCAATGTGATCCTATTGATCGGGAACTGGTCAGAGAGGTGATGGTGGACTTCATTCATGCCGCCAACTATAGTGAATTTGACCGGCTGAGAGATCTGACCACCACGGACTTTCTAATGTACGGCGATGGAAGAGAAATGAACTATGATGAGCTGGTGCAGTTCATCAAGGATTGGCCCGAGCCGGATAAGTACAACTATCATGAGTTCGACTTTGAGATCGAGTCTGACTGCAACAGTGCCTTTGTCAAATACTACTACGGCCCTACCGACCAAGACGTAGCTAGTTCGGAAGAAGGGGCTTTTCACTTGCACAGCGTCTATTTGGTGGCTGTCGGCACTGAATTGAAAGTGCGTTTCCTGCATTCCTCGGTAGTCAAGCCAAGTTGAATCCGGCTTCATAAATTCAAAATCAAAATTCTTCAAGCTGTAGTATTTTGGAGGCCAGCCAAAAAGTTAGTGTGGCTTTGGCCATTATTGCTGTGAAATACGATCAAGGAGAAAACGACCAATTCGCATGCACAGCAAAAAAATAGGCTTTGGTTTTCTGGCCATTTCTAAGACCAAGAATTCATCTGTTGCCATACTATCGCTGCTACTAATCATTTGTTTCGGATGTGCCGCTCCAAACGAAGAAGATAAAGACCGGCATTACAATGTTCTCATGATCTGCGTCGATGATCTTCGTCCGGAGTTAGGGTGCTACGGAAACCAGATCATCAAAACGCCCAATATTGACAGGCTGGGAGCTTCTGGGTTCTTATTCAGTAATCATTATGTACAATCAGCAATTTGTGGACCCTCGAGGTCATCCTTGTTGACTGGAAAAGTTTCTCAGCAGTGGGATCCCTGGCGTGCAGTGAGAGAGAGGGGCCTGGAGCCCGAGGTCCCCGTCGCTCTTCCTCACCTCTTCAAAAAAAATGGGTATCATACGGTTGGCATAGGTAAAATAACACATGAGCCAGGGGGCGTCATGGATGAGTCTCAAGCGATTGCCCAAATTCCTTTCAGTTGGGACACGACCTACACCGCCGTCGGAAAGTGGGCTACACCTTGGCGCTCATTCTTTGCTTATTCAAATGGCGATGCGCACAATACTGCAATGAGAATTGGGGTGGAAACGCCCCGGTTACCTTATGAAGCAGGGGACGTCGATGATGAGGGATACACTGACGGCTTAAATGCGCTTGAAGCTATACAGCAACTCAGAAGACTCAAAGGAGGGGAGAATCCATTTTTCCTTGCGCTCGGTTTTTACAAGCCACACTTGCCCTTCAACGCACCCAAGAAATACTGGGATTTGTACGATCGTGATGGTATTCCCATGGCGGAAAACAACTTCATTCCTGAAAACCTAAGCAATCCTTATAGCATCAATAAGAGCCCGGAGGTGACGACGCACTACCCATGGCCAGATGGTGCCGGAATTGTGAGTCCTGAAAGTGCCAGGACATTGAAACATGGATATTATGCCAGCGTGAGCTATGTAGATGCTTTGGTCGGAAAGGTATTGGACGAGTTGGATCGATTGGAGCTGACCAAGAATACAATTGTCGTCTTATGGTCGGATCACGGTTGGCATTTGGGAGAGCACACGATGTTTGGCAAAATGTCAAATTTTGAAATTGCTACCCGCAGTCCTCTGATCATTAGGGTTCCGGATTTCGCAAATGGAGGTGAAAAACTAAATCACTTGACAGAGTCAATAGATATCTATCCGACGCTCGCTGAATTGTGTGGTTTAGACTATCCGGACGACCTGGATGGCGAAAGCGTGGTTGACGTGTTGAAGCATCCAAATAGGAAGGGCCAGGATTTTGCTCGAAGCTTTTATTACAGAAATGGGGCGTTGGGGCAGTCTATTAGAACGCCACAATACAGAATAGTCCGTTGGGCCACAGAATCAGATTCTACAGTGGCTTTGGAATTGTACGATCATGAGTTTGACCCCGGCGAGAATATCAACATGGCCTACGAGAAGAAGGAAATTACAGATTCCCTGTTACAGATGTTGGCAACAGTGAAATTCATGGATGAAGACATGCCATTTCAGCGCGGGTGGGAATGAGGGCTTCTCGCTATTGCCTTTGCCGTGTACGAAACAGAAGGGTCTCCTGAGCCAGAGATGCTGCTCTTATATGACGTGATGCGGTGTGCTGGATAACAGTGCTTTATTGCGACGGCATGGAAGTGCAGTATTTCCGGGGAAAACGCGATGATCGCTCTACTTTTGTGTGATGATCGATGCTCTGTCGATAGCCAACCTCATCATAGCGGTGCAGGCCCTGTTCCTGTTTGTTCACTTCGCCTTGAAGAAGCAGGGTGCCCGGCAGTTGAATCAGCTAGTCGCTATTCAAGTAGGCGTCTTTGGGCTCATAGCACTCAATACATATCTGATTCTTTCAGATCGAGACACCTTGTTATTCCAGGAGTTGTCAAATAATTCCCTCTGGTTGGTCGCGCCGAGCATGTACTTGTTTGTGCGAAATCATCAGCAAGTCACGCCCTCCATACTCGTGCGCATGCACCTTTTACCTTTCGCCATATTGGCGTTGATCGGGCTCATCCTCTACGACACGAGTTATGTGTTGTACCTGCCACCCATAGGCTTCTTACAAATGTTGATCTATGTATCCCTGACGTTCAGGTACATTTATCAACACTATGCGTCCATCAGGTCATTCGCTCATTGGGCGTTGCCATCTATCATGACATTCACCGTCGTCCTGGTGGCCAATTTCGTACTCAAGGCACTAATATCCCTTGGACTGATCTTCGTTGCTGACGAACTGCTACTCAGCCTGACCACCTTACTAAGTTTTCCCATCTTCTACATGGCCTACCGGGAGATGAATGCATCACCCGATTTCGGACCGTCTCCACAGAAGTACCGCACCTCCCACTTGACCGACGAGCAACTGGACGATCATTTGAAAAAGGTTGAATCAATGATGGCGGAGGAGAAGCTCTTCCTCGACCCAGACCTGCAGCTTTCATCGCTGGCAGAAAAGGTGGGAATACCGCAGAAATACATCAGTCAGGCCATCAACCAGCGATTGAACAAGAGCTTTAGCGAGTACCTTCTCGAACTGAGATTGGCACAAGCAGAAAAGGATTTGATAGATCCTAAAAACCAGCACATGACCATTCAAGGGATCGCGCAAAATGCAGGGTTTGCCTCTCTGAGCCGCTTTAGTCAACATTTCAAGAACTACAAGGGCCTGACGCCGGGCCAATTCCAGCGGCAGCACCTGCCGAGATAAATTGTCCCAATCATGATTTGAACGAATTCGGGGAAAAGTTCAACCCCTCGTTGCCGTAACATTCAGCAACGAATAAGAATTGCGAATCATGAAAACCTCCAACTTCTCCACCAATCAACAGTTGATCACATTCTTCCTGGTGACCTACGTTGCTTCCTGGTCACTCTTCTCAATAGGTCACGCCTTGTCGCTGATGCCGCTGATCATGCTTGGTGTATGGTGTCCCACACTGAGCGCGATAGTGCTGACTGGCGTATTCTACGGCAAGGATGGCATCAGGAAAATGTTCTCGAGATTTTCCCGGTATAAGGTCAAGTGGTACTGGTGGGTGGCATTGTTGTTCCTTCCTGCCGCCATCCATTTCACAGGCAGATCCCTGTGGCAGTGGTACTACGAAGGGGCCGTCAATCCCTTTTTCCGTGACCCACAATATTGGCTTGGGGCGATCATCCCCTCCTTCCTCATCGCCGGCTTCGGTGAGGAACTGGGCTGGAGGGGTTTCGCCCTCCCGAGACTTCAACGGCACTTCCGGCCTATTACCGCAACACTAGTACTCGCGCTTGTACACATGTTTTGGCACTTACCCACCTATTGGCTGGGTCAAGGGATGCACAATGCCCCATTGATTTTCGTGCTGTGCTTTTTGTTCCCGTGGTCCTTCCTTTTCACCTGGCTGTACAACAAGTCAGGAGGTAGCCTCATCTTCGCGGTAAGCTTTCACGCCATCTCCAACGCATCGCTATCGATCGTGCGTTTTATGCCAGTGGATCAGGAAGTGCCCATTACTCCTGAATTGATCACACAGACGACTCTACCCGCGGAACTCGCTGGCCCCTACCTGGCTGTGTGTGGTGTGTACGCCGTAGTTGCGCTGATTGTCTTAAGGTTTGGAAAATTCAATCAGGTGAATACCGACCTCCCATAGGCTTACCGAGATTCGCAGTCATTCCGCTGATCAATCGGCCGCCCGAAAGATTCATCCCACATCGGTTGCCTATCATGAGGTACACGCCGGTTAAAATAAGACAATGTGCAGACACAGAGGGACAAAGGATAGGATGTAGGAATCCAAATTCTCCAACTTGTGCTATTTTGTAGGTAACATGCTAGTTCCCAACGCGATTGGCAGTGGAACGGCGCCACACTAACAGAAGATGACACAAAAAGAAACTGCCTGCATTCTCTGCAGCCAAAATTGTGGGATCGTCGTCGAACAGGACGCCGAAGGGAACTTCGGCAAGATCATAGGAGACGAAAACCATCCCATATCCGAAGGCTACCTCTGCCAAAAAGCGACGCGCCTCAACTACTACCAACACCAGGCCCGGGTGACGAGTCCATTGAAGAGGAAAGAGGATGGCACCTTCGAAGAGATCAGCTGGGAAGTCGCGATCCAGGAAATAGCCGACAAGCTCGTCCACATTCGAGATACGCATGGGGGCAAAAGCATTGCCTACGCTGGAGGTGGCGGTCAGGGCAATCACATGGGTGGGGTCTTCGGTTCCGCTTTCAGAACCGCGTGTGACACCCCTTATTTCTATTCGGCCCTGGCACAGGAAAAAACCGGTAACTTCTGGGTGAATGGTCACCTGTTTGGTAGGCAAAATACCAACTATGCGGAACCTGTCGGCGAGGCAGACTACGTCATGATTCTCGGAGCCAACCCCGTGCAGTCCCACGGTATCCCAAAGGCAAGACCGACCATCAATGAAGCATCGAGGAATCCAGACAAGACCCTGGTCGTCATCGATGTCCGAAAGACAGACACAGCCAAAATAGCGGATATCTTCCTCGAGGTGAAGCCCGGTAAAGACGCCTTCCTACTTGCCGCGATCCTGGGACGCATTGCCCAAAACAACTTGGAAAACAAGACCTTCCTCTCAGAGCGAACGGTTGGATGGGACAGCGTAAGGTCGCACTTGCTGGAGATCCCCGTAAGCGACTACGCCAAAGTCTCGGGGGTGGAGATAGACCTGATCAAGCAGGTAGCAGAGGGAATCGCCAACGCCAAATCCTTTGCGCTCAGGTCCGACCTGGGCATCGAGCAAAGCCACAATAGCACACTGAATGCGTACCTCGCGAGGTTGCTGTTTTTGATCACGGGTCATTTCGGGAGAGAAGGGACCAACTGTCTACATACGGCTCTCCTTCCTCTGATAGGTCATTCCAAAGAACCTGAGGCCGGCGGCATCACCACGCAGGTCACCAAGATGAAAGCGATCGCCAAACTGTTCCCTCCCAACATCCTGCCGTTGGAAATCGAGACAGACCATCCTGACCGCTTACGAGCGCTCATTGTCGACAGTGCCAATCCGGTGGCTACCTATGCCAACACCAACAGGCAACGGCAGGCCATTGAGAAGTTGGAGTTGTCGGTGGTCATCGACGTGGCGATGACCGAAACGGCGCAAGCAGCCCAATATGTCTTACCCGCCCAGACACAATTCGAAAAAATGGAAGCCACCTTCTTCAACCTGGAGTTTCCTAAGAACTTCTTCCACCTGAGGCATCCCATCAACGAGCCGTTGGCAAATACCCTGGCCGAACCGGAGATCTATCACCGCCTGGTAACGGCGATGGGAGAATTGCCTGCGTCGTTCCCATTATTGTATCAAGTGGCTAAGCTCGACAGACGCCTTCCGATGCTCAAGCTGCTGCCACTAGCGCTTGGGATCACGACGTTTTTCAAGCCAAAATGGAAGAAGTATCAACTCCTGATCTTGAAGGAGACATTGGGCAAGGCCCTACCCTATTCATACGCCAAGCCAGCGGCACTGCTATGGTTCGCAGCTCATCGGTATGTGAGCAAATACGAAAAGCAGGTCCGTCGTCTGGGCTTCAAAGAAAAAGGCTATGCCCTGGGAGAAGCCCTCTTCAATAAGATACTGACAAGCAAGTCGGGCACCTTTATCAGCGAGCATACCTTTGACGAAAGCTGGGAACTGATCAGACACCGGGATAAGAAAGTGCATCTGGGAATACCCGAGATGCTCCAGTGGCTGGATGACCTCACAGACAAAGTCGTCGATGAAGAGCCGGAGGCGATGGCTTACCCTTTCAATCTCATAGCAGGGGAAAGGCGATCGTACAATGCCAATGCGGTCATCAGGAATCCGGAGTGGCGCAAGAAGGACATGGAAGGCGTGCTGAAGATCCATCCCGAAAACGCCAAAGAGTATGGTTTGGAAAACGGCGATTGGGTGAAGGTGAGCAGCAAAACCGGTGAGGTGAAGATCAAGATGTGGATGACGGAGGAAGTGCCCAAAGGCTTGCTCTCCATGCCTCACGGCTACGGCCTCTCCTATCCCGATCACGATGAATCGACGACAGGCGCGCTGGTGAATGTCCTGACATCAACCGAAGACTGTGACCCTTTAGCAAAGACACCCTACCACAAGAATGTAAAGGTGAAAATCGAGAAGATCGCGTAAGTGAGAAAACCAAAGAAAGCCACATGACCAACTACATTGACGGATTCGTCCTCCCTATCCCCAGAAAGCACCTCGACCAATACAGGCAAGTGGCCACAGAGGTGGCGAAGATCTGGAAGGAGCATGGTGCGCTCGCCTACTATGAGTACGTGGGGGATGATATGAACGTGGAAGGCTTGCGTCCTTTCCCGGAAGCAGTCGGAGCGTCAGCAGCGGAAGCCATCATTTTTGGATGGGTGGTGTTTGAGTCGCGCGAGGCTCGTGACACCGCCAATGAGCGTGTTCCCGCAGATCCCAGGATGACCGAGCTCATTGCTCCACTAGTGGATCCTTCGACAATGATTTTTGACGCCACCCGAATGGTCTACGGTGGGTTCCAGCCCCTAGTTCAAGACCCAGAATAAATGGCACCGCTACCGCATTGCCCACCGATGATTCCCTAGCATGGAGGAAGAAGAAAAGCCCAGACTTTCCCGACTGACAGCCATCATCACACAACTGCAGTCCAAACGGCTCGTCACGGCCCAGTATCTGGCCGAGCGACATGGCGTGAGTGTGCGCACAATCTACCGGGACATTCGGACCCTGGAAAAATCCGGCATCCCCATCATCACGGAGGAAGGCAAGGGCTACTCCATCATGGAGGGCTACCACCTCCCCCCCGTTGTATTTACCGAGGAGGAAGCCAACGCCTTGATCACGGTAGAGCGCCTCGCGACAAATAACAAAGATCAATCCTTGAGCGACAGCGTGGCCAGCGCCATTGAGAAGATCAAAGCCATCCTGAGATATTCGCAGAAAGGGAATGCTGACCTGCTGGCAGACAGGATCTATTTTGGCGGCAACGATAGTGATCAAAAGACTAGCAAGAACCTGATGGAAATCCAGTCCGCCCTCATTCATTTCCAGGTATTGAAGATCGCCTACAACTCCTCCAAAAAAGAACGGACTACTCGAAATATAGAACCCTTTGCGATTTACAGCATCCATGGCAATTTCCTGCTCATTGCCTATTGCCGGCTGCGAGAGGATTTCAGGGCTTTTAGAATCGACTTCATCGAAAAGCTGGTGCGACAGGAGGAGACTTTCACCCCTCACGACATGACCATTCAAAAGTATTTTGAGGATTACGTCAAAAATTCTGAGTACCCCTGACACACCTTTGTCACACCCCTCATGTACGTTTGCTACGAACTTGAAAACAATCAAAATGGAAATCTTCAAAATCATCACACTTTCTCTATCAGGACTTTTGCTACTCATGGTGGGCATCAATCGACTATTAAACCCCATAAAAACCTATGCGAAGAATTCGGGCATTCAGCTGTCCAACGATGTGAACCTGCTCAATGAAATGCGGGGCGTTAGCGCCTTGATGCTTTGTAGCGCCATCATCATCTTGCTTGGCATCTTCCTGCCCTCATTGACCTTTTCATCGCTGTTGGTGGCGTCTCTGATTTTTCTGGGATTCGCACTTGGGAGATTGGTCAGCTATGGCAAAGACGGAAAACCTGGCAAAGAAATAATGACCGGGCTTGTCACAGAGTTCATCCTGGGAGGAGCCAATATCATTTGCTTCGGGTTGCTGTATTCGTAACTCAGCGACCAATCGGTTTAAATTTGATCGAGGGAATCACCCTCACAACGTCATGACCAGACCGATCATACGCATCAAATGGGATACCTGGGACTGGATCATTGAGATCATCGGGGCAGTGTTTCTGCTCCTGATGGTTGGGTTTCCCATTTACTTCTTTGCGGAATTACCAGATACCATCCCGAGGCACTTCAACGCTGCTGGAGAACCAGATGGTTACAGTGTCAAGGGCACCATCTGGGCGTTGCCGGTGATTGGAGTACTCATGTATGTTGGGATGTTCACCTTGAATCGGTACCCGCACATCTTCAATTATCCGACGGAGATCACTCCGGAAAACGCCGAGCGTCAATATCGGGTGGCGACAAAACTGGTTCGCGTTCTCAATGTAATGATCGTCGCCAGTTTCTGGTACATTGGCCTTGCCACCATCCAGATCACCTTGTCCAACCAGGTAGGTCTTGGTCCACTGTTCATGCCGATCTTCCTGTCGGCCATCTTTGGTACGATCGGGGTCTACCTCTATCAGGCGATAAAGTCTAATCCTTCACAAGGAGAATAGAAAACTCTGAAGTACCTCCAATCCTCTGCTCGGATCGTTGACATTCACCAGGAAACATTGTCTTTCATTACAAAGGACAATTACTCAAATGAACGCGCTCAAAACGATCGCCACCATAGGCTGCCTGGTCATCAGCTCGTGGGTCACGGCGACAACGGACTCAGTCACCTTTTACCTCCTACGTGGAATCGGCAGGGAATCGGGACACTGGGGTACGCACGTGCCCGAGGCAATTCGGGCCAATATGCCCAATGCTCGCTTCGTAATGATGGACCTGCCCGGCGCTGGTAAATACCATAATCAATCGGCACTCCCCACCATCGAAAAAATGGCGGATTTCCTACGAGAGCAATACCACCCCCAAAACGACTCACTCTCCAAAAGGGTGATCGTCGCCACGTCGCTGGCCGGAAATGTGGCCCTTGAATGGGTCTCCACCTACCCCACCGATTTTCACGGTGCGGTCCTGATCAGCTCCAGCCTCAAGGGGGTATGCAAAGGCAAGGAGCGTGTGAAGCCCGAGGCTAAGAAGGACTTTGTGAATATCTTTTTGATGGACGACATCGCTGAGCGCGAAAAGGCTTTCCTGTCCATCAATAGCAATCTCAATGAAGAAAAGGACTCCTTGCTCACTTCCTGGGTCGCCTTGCAGCAACAGCACCCCGTATCCAAAGGCACGCTGCTAAAGCAAACACTGGCGGGTATGGTCTACAAGCCGGATCCTACGAAACCCATATCCCAGGTACTGGTCGTTGGATCTGAGGCTGACAAAATTGTGGCAACGTCGTGCCTCGAAAATGTGGCTGAGTCGCTGGACAGCGAACTCTATTTGCATCCCGAGGCAGGTCACGGTCTCCCAATTGACGTGCCAGATTGGCTCGCGGATACAGTGTCGTACTGGGTAGAAGAGACGGTTGTTCCCTTTGAATTCACCGCAGCCCATCAAAACCAGCGAATCGAAACACGCCAAAAGGACAATGGCCTGATGCCCCTCATCTTCGCCGACAAAAGCGTCAAGGCCCTAGGAGATGCAACTGACAACACATGGGAAGCGACCAAGTCAGGCTGGGCGTGGCTGGATGAGAGCATCCCTTGGACAGGTATGTTCGCGAAAGAGCGGCGAACGAAAGATGCCAACAAACGCAAGGAGTTGCCGCAAGCGAAGATCAACCGGCGCGACCAAGCGGCCGAAGGTGGTTAGCCCCCTTCAGGAAAGTTGGGCCTGTGAGCGGTTCCGGACTTACCCTCCTGCAAGTTGTAATAGATGCGTTGTGTAGGGTAGGCAAAGTCAATGTCGTCGTGCTGCTTAAATGTGACGAGGATATCTTCCCAAATCTTGTGTTCGGAGTTGCGCCTTCGCCTTGGGTTGACCAGGTAGCGCATCGACAGCTTCACCCCAATATCCACTACTGCTGTGTACACGATAGGGGTCAATGTCTTATAGAAGATCATGTACTTCTTTGACGCCTCGATGAGTTTCTTCTCCGCGGCCCGAGAGAGATGCTCCGAGTGCTCCCGCACGATGCCCTCCAGCAGACCCTTGGCTTTTTGCCAGTCGCTTTCAAATGTGACGACTACGCCGATCTCATTCCAAATGTGACTGAAGCCTTGCGTGTAGTTCGCCTGTGAGACTTTGAAAACTCTGCCATTGGGAACGTGAATAATCCGGCCAGTGCTTTGATCGGCATCCACCCAATTATTGATTTCATTCAAAGTGAACTGGAAAAATCGGATATCGATCACATCTCCGGCACAATCATCGATCTCTATCCTATCGCCCACTTCGAATGGACGCCGGATAATGAGGAACAACCAACCTGCAACATTGACGAGAGGATCCTGCAACGCGATGGCGAGGCCTGCAGTAACCAGACCAAAGAAGGTAGCCAAAGACCCAATACGGTCCACCCAAATACTGCTGATGATGATAATGACCAGTGCATATTGGATGTTGCGGACGACGTTCTTCCAGAAGTAGCGCTCACGTACGTTCTTCAGCCGACTAAAAAGTAGTTTGTTGATGAATGTGCGTACAGCCCAAAGTCCCACGATCACCAGAATCGACAACCCAATCTTCCATTGCGTGTCGGGTGGAATGTTCCAAAAATTCTCGATCCATTCGGTGATCTTCATAACACAAACAGTTATTGGCGTTGCGACGAATTTACAGATTTCATCCGTCTGTATGTTTTAGATACTGTAGATGAATTTCAGGCCCAATATTTGTTTCTGAATTAATTTCGCAAAATCTAAAGAAAGAAAAGTGAAGAGGATACGACGAAGGTTTCAGCCCATTGTGATTATTGGTGCATTGTTCTGTGGTATAGCACTTCTCAGCTGCTCCAAAGATGACCCTCAACCCGACCTTGAATTAGTTTTCAACAATTACCGAACCGGGGTCAGCGATGCGACGATCGCATTGGGAGATACCATTTGGCTGGCAGGATCCACTTCTTCCAATGCTCTCAATGCGGTAACAGGAGACTCCGTCATGGCTGCCTCTGCACCCAGAGATAGTATCAGCGTTTTCAAACTGGCCGTGAACGATACCATCAATACAAATGCGATAGATGCGTTTGAGCTGGTAGAATTGGTGAGCGATCAAGGTGGCACAACTCCCCTGTTAGATTGCCGACTCCACAAGATCCTGATCTCACCAGTGGCAGCCACTGACTTCTTTGTGTACCGCGTGGGCATCGTCCCACAAGAAGCTGGTGACTACATGATCACGTTTGAGAATTCTGTTGTGACCAACGTCAATCGAAACGGACTATTTGCGGTGGATTACCAGATAGAAGGCTTTTCGGGATTGATCCTGTATGAAGACTGTAACCGCATCGATTCCAGAAACTTGTTTGTTTCAGAACGCGAATACTTCTTCCGCGTGCAATAACGTAAGGTCAACGTTTGACTTCATCGCAAGCCGCTAATAAGGACCATTAAACAATCACAAGGACGAAATACCTATCCGGTACCGAATTATACATTTGTATCTATAATTCCCTTATATTGGCGAAAAAGGTACAGGTAAAATTATGCAGAAGGGATACTACTACGTTATCATGCTCATTGTGGTTTTTGGGGGCATGCAACTCTACTCGAATTGGCGACATGCCAATGAGAGTTCATTACTGACTGCAGATGCCATCAAGCCCGATCTGCTGTTGGACAATACGAAATACTACCTCAAAGAGCACGCCTACGAAAGGAGTATCTCGCAGCTGGATGAAGCTATTGCAGCGATGCGCGAAATAGAAGCGGACCTTGATCAGGACAGCAAAGACGTCATTGAGACCTCGATCTCGGACCTGGTGAAGGTGCGAACAGAAATGGTGATGGACTCATTGGTACAAGAGGACCTTAATCGAGCCTTCACCAACGCCTTGAGTGCCCTTACACTTGCTGAATTAAAAGTCTCTGAAGTTCTTATCAAGGAGCACCACTCTATGGATGCGATTGTTGCCATGAAATATGGCATGCTCCATCTCAAAAACGCTCTCAAGTATGCAGAGGGCGAAAAAAAGGAGTATGAGATCCACATCTATGAAGAGCTGGATTCACTGCTGGAATCACGCACACTTTCGGAAGATGAAGTGATCGCTCGCCTGGAGCAGATGATTTTCGAATTGGATATGCTCGTCGAAGCAGATCACGAGGAGTCGGCCTCAGACGAACACTAGTGTTGAGAAGGCAATAATATCAGGACGGCTGGGGCAGAGACACCCAGGAGTAGTTGCCAATTTTCAGGCCATCACCCTCCGTGCCACTGATCACGCAGATGATCTTACGTTGATCTGTTTCCTGACCTCCCCGAAAGACTCGGATGGTGGTGGTATAAGCTACAGAATAGTTGTTCCCAACCTGGTCGGCGAATAGTATTTCAACCTGCCCAAAGCTTGCTTTCAGATCTTCCAATTTCTCCAATTCGTCCAGGTACTGCTCGAAATTATTCATTCCCTGACCGACACTGGCACTGGCCTCGCCAGTGAAGCGGACACCATTCACGCTGTAACCTTCAGTGAAGTTGGACATCAGTTTGTCCCTGCTGCCCCCGCCGGCCAGCTCTTCCCATCCCTCGTGTACTTTGTCGATCAACTGCGCATACTTAGCGTCAAACCGCGTTGTAGCTAGCCGAGTGTTGGTACTGGCCAATTGGCCTTCATACGCGGTAACCTTACCTTGGAGTTTGTTGATTTCTGAGACGTAATCATCCCCAGCAGTCTTCAAGTCAATGATCTCCAACTCCTGGCCTTCTACTCGCTGCTTAAGCTCTTGATTCTCCGTCTGCAATTGTTGCAACTGCTCCTGGTTCTGCTGGCATTGCGTCAACGTAAGAGTGACAAAAGCGATCAGGACAAATGGATTCGTGAACTTGAAGAATTTCATGGCTCGATTCTATTGGTTAGTGAATGACGCCAAATTACAAGTATTCTCTGCCCCTTTCCAACGATTTCGCGACTTACCTCCGCAAGGTTTTCACAAATTTTACAAATACCTCACTCCCAGATCTGGGAGGAATGGAATTATAAGCTTCTTCCAGGATCTCGAGATGGAAAAGATCACCAAAGAGACTACGATATTCCTCTTCGCTGCCTCCAAAGGGAGGTGCATCTGTTCGCATGGGTTTGTTCCACAGCAAACCCACAAGTTGGCCGCGAGGTGCAAGTAGCTGCCAGCTTTGGCGAACGTATTCTCTTCGCAAGGCCGGATCGATCGCGCAGAAGAAAGTCTGCTCGACAATCAGGTCGTATTGACCCTGCAGGTCGAAAAAATCTCCGAGCACCAAATGGTCTTCGGGAAACGAAGGTGTACGTTGTTTGATATTTTGCAGAGGCCATTCTGCCAGATCCACTACGAAGACATTCGAAAAGCCCAGGCCATGCAGGTACTCGGCCTCATAGCCATTCCCAGCACCAGGGATGAGGATCTTCACATCCTTGTTCTCCAGCTGATCGCAGTACTCCTTCAGCGGCGTCGTAATTGCCCCAGCATCCCAGCCTGTCGAACCCTCCTCATACCGGCGCTGCCAGTAGGCTGCGTTCATTTCCATCAGAATCTCGCCATCCGCTTTTGCTTGCTGGTGAGGTACATGTAGATGGCCGGTATCACAAACAGGGTGAGGAACGTCGCCAGCAGCAAGCCCCCAATCACAGCTATACCCATCGATACCCGACTCTCAGAACCTGCGCCCAACGCCAGGGCAATCGGCAGGATACCGAGGACCGTGGAAAGCGAAGTCATCAAAATCGGCCGGAACCGAGCTTTCGCAGCACCGACGATGGCCTCTTCAACGCTCATACCTTTGGCCTTTCGCTGGTTGGCAAATTCGACGATAAGAATACCATTCTTCGTCACCAAACCTATCAACATGATCATGCCGATCTGGGAGAAGATGTTGACGGTCTCATTGAAGTACCAAAGAGCAAACAATGCCCCGACCAGTGCCAGGGGTACAGTGAACATGATAATGAGCGGATCCCGGAAGCTCTCAAACTGAGCAGCAAGCACGAGGTAGATCAACACGAGTGCCAGGGCAAAGGCAAAGTAAAGATTACCGGCGCTCTCCTGAAAGTCCTTAGAGGTACCGGACAGGGCTGTTTGGAAAGTATCATCCAACACCTCATTGGCAATGCGGTCCATTTCTTTTAAGCCATCTCCCATCGTATAACCCGGCGCTAACCCCGCCGATACTGTGGCCGAGGCAAATCGATTGAATCGGAACAATTGGGGTGGTGTCGATTGCTCATTAAGCGTAACCAGATTATCTAGTTGAGTGAGATCGTTGTTCCTGGTCTTTACGTAGATGGACTGAAGGTCTAGCGGTTCGTCTCGGTCCTGTCTCGTCACCTGGCCAATCACCTGGTACTGCTTGCCATTCATTATGAAGTAGCCAAATCGTGTCCCACTGAGCGTTAGTTGCAGGGTCTGGGCGATATCGCGCACCGACACATCCAGGCTGGTGGCCTTTTCGCGATCGATCCGCACTTCGATTTCGGGCTTGGTGAATTTGAGGTCCACATCGACAAAGCCAAATACCGGACTTTTGCGAGCGGCCTCCTGAAACGCCGGAAGGATCTCTTTTAGGTCTTCTAATTCACGGCCCTGAATAACGAAGCTAATAGGAAATCTTTGGCGCCGGCCTCCGATCGTTTGAGGTTCGGAGATAAATGCACGCGCCTTTGTCATGGCGGACACCTTCGGACGCAGGAGATTCGCCATCTGAGTTTGTGTGAGATCGCGCTCCTCGGGGTCCTTGAACCGAACGATGAAAAACGCCGAATTCACCGAGCTGGAAGCTCCAAACCCCGGTGACACCACCGTGAATATGTTCTTCAATTCATCCCCAAGATTCTCCTGCAGCAGCAGCGTCATTTCCTGGGAGTAGCCGTCCATGTATTCGAAAGTAGTCCCCTCAGGACCTGTTGCTATGATCCTAAAAGCAGACCGATCCTCCAACGGTGCCAGTTCCTTAGGCAGAAAATCGATGAAGAAGAATATCAGCCCTGAAGCAGCAGCCACGATCACTGCCGCCTGCCATTTCCTCCGCATGAAATTATCCAGAGCGTTGTTATACTTCTGATTGAGCCAAACGAAGAAGGGTTCTGTCTTGCGATAGATCCATTGCTTTCGCTCCCGCTTCTTCAGCATGTTGGAAGAGAGCATGGGACAAAGCGTCAATGCCACAAAAGAGGAAATGATCACGGCACCTGCGACCGTAATGCCAAATTCCCTAAAGAGTCGACCCGTCAAACCCTGGAGAAAGACAATGGGAAAGAATACGGACGTGAGGGCTACAGTTGTTGAGATCACCGCAAAGAAGATCTCCCGGGTGCCCTGCTTTCCAGCCTCATGTGGCTCTGCTCCAGCCTCAATCTTGGAGTATATATTTTCAAGCACCACAATGGCGTCATCCACCACCAGACCAATGGCCAATACGATTCCCAATAGCGTCAATACATTGATGGAGAAGCCCAGAATGTACATAAGGAAGAAGCAGCCTATCAACGAGATAGGCACTGTGATGACAGGTATGAAGGTGGTCCTCCAGTCCCTCAGGAAGGTAAATATGATCAACACAACGAGACCAAAAGCCACAAAGATCGTCTGCTGTACTTCCGCTATGGAGTCTCGGATGTACTCAGTCTCATCAAACGCCACAGCCGTCTCTATATCCTCGGGAATATTCTTCTCCAACATCTCCAGGCGTTTATAGAACTCCTCTGCGATGGCCAGGTTGTTCGAGCCGGGCTGGGGGGTGATGGCTGTGACCACCATCGGCGTACCATCGGTGTACAAGGCTGTCCGTTCGTTCTCCGGGGCAAACTCCGCATTGCCGATGTCCGAGAAGCGAATCACACCATTCTCATCGTCACGGATGATCAGGTCGTTGAATTCCTGGGGGGAGGAGAGCCTTCCCACGGTTCGTACCGTGAGCTCCATCTGCGAACCCTCTATACGTCCCGAGGGGAGTTCCACGTTTTGCGTATTGACAGCGTTGAGTACCTCCAGTGGCGTGATCCGATAAGCCGCCAGGCGGTCGGGATCCATCCACAACCGGATCGAATATTTCTTTGACCCCCAGATCCTCACCTCGGATACTCCCTCTATCGTTTGGAAAGTCTCTTTGAAGATGGTCTCCCCTATCTCAGTAAGCTCGAGTAGGCTCCGATTGGGACTGTAGACCTGCAATGCAATGATCGGGCTGGAATCTGCATCCGCCTTTGACACCCGTGGCGGATCACAGTCAGGTGGGAGCCGTCCCTGGGCGCGCGACACACGATCGCGCACATCATTGGCGGCGGACTCCAGGTCCTGATCCAGTCCAAATTCCACACGGATGGTGGATCGACCATCACGGCTGGTGGACGTAAGGCTTTCGATACCATCGATACCGTTGATGGACTCCTCGAGGGGTTCCGTGATCTGGGTCTCAATCACATCTGCGCTGGCACCCACATATTCAGTCGATACGGTGATAATGGGCGGGTCCACCGAGGGATATTCACGAACACCCAAAAAATTGAATCCTATCGCACCAAACAATAGGATCAAGAGTGACATCACAATGGCCAAAACTGGCCGGTCAATACTAACATCCGCGAGACTTGCCATTATAGATCTACGTTTATGTTCATTCCAGGACGTACTTGTAAAATACCACTTGTCACTACGACGTCCCCCGGCTCCAGGCCACTTACAATCTGCACCTCATCTTGTGTACGTATGCCTGTTGTCACCTCCCTCGCTTGCGCCTTGCCATCTTCAAACACAAAGACTTTCATCCGGTTGAGTTCCGGCACCACCGAGATGGCAGGCACCATAATGGCATCCTCTATCCGCTCCAATATCAAATTGATCTTCGCAAACTGACCCGGTAGCAGCTTGCCTGCCGGATTGGGACATCGGGCTCTCAATTTGATGCTGCGGGAAGTGGGATCGATTTGCGGCTCCAGTGCATATATCTCCCCCGTGAATGTCTCTTCATAAGCATCGACAGTAAAGGTCAGCTTGTCTCCGACGTTGATGTCATTGAGGTAACGGCTGGGGATAGAGAAATCAATCTTCACTGGGTTGATCTTGTAGATCCGGGCGATGATATTGCCCGTATTGACATAGCTGCCAACAGACACCTGCCGTAAGCCTATTTTCCCGTCAAAAGGCGCATATATTTTGTATTTGGCCAGCCTGGCTTCCACCAACTCCAACTCGGCGCGAGACGTATTCAAAGTGGTCAATGCCACATCGTATTCTTCCTGACTGATGGCTTGCTCTTCCAATAATCGGCTTCGACGCTGTTCGTTGGCCTTGTTGAGCTGCTCGGTGTATTTCAGCTTATTGTATTCCGCCTGCAACTCCTGATCATCCAGGGAAACCAATAGCTGACCTGCAGTTACTCGCTGGCCCTCGCGAAAATGTATGGCAATGACCTTTGCCGATACCTCTGCGTTGAGATCAACAGTTTCATCGGCGATGATGGAACCCGTGACGTTGACCGTAAAGTCAAGTGGCTGGTGCACGATCTGTCTACCATCGACAGTCAAAGTCCTGGGCGTCGCAATGGCCGCAGCCCCCGCGGTATCCTCACCACTGGAAAAATCTAGCTTAGGATAGGCAGCGATAAAGATGACTACGGCAAAAAGTAGAAAGTACAGTATACGCTTGAGGGTCTTATTCATCAGTTTACTATTGACTCTAGTACTACTAAAATAGGTAGCATTTGTTCGAAAAAGCAGGCTCTGAGAAAACCGCCAATTGGAAAAATTAATTCGCAAAAGTCCTGACCATTTCTGAGGGAATCTTGATGATTGCCGACGCATGAGACAAATTCGGCGACACATGGAAGGAGAGGGCCTTTTTACTACTGCGAAACTGTGTTGTTTTGCGGTCGGTTGATTGCGCAAAACATGTACTGAATGAGAGAAGAGCGTCCCAGGATCTTTGTGATCCATGAAAACCCTGAATGGGTCAAACCACTGCACCTGGCCCTGAGCAGCCAAGAGGCCCCACACGAGGAGTGGCTAGTAGATGACAGCTCGCTGGATCCCAATGGCACGCCCCCCGAGGGCATATTCTATTCCAAAATGAGTGCCTCCGCGCATAGCCGCGGTCACCGTACAGCCTTGGGGCTGACGGCAGCGCTCGTTGAGTGGCTTGAAGCGCATGGGAGACGAGTGATCAATGGTGGCCAAACGATCCAGACCGAAGTCAGTAAAGCGAGGCAATATGTACTACTGAATAGTGCAGGCATTCGCACGCCGCAAACGATCGTTGCCAACAGTAAGGAGCAAATAATTGCAGCTGCCAGGCAGCTTGGTCAGGAGCCCTTTATTCTTAAACCCAATTGTGGTGGCAAAGGCCAGGGTGTTCAGCTTGTCCCTTCACTTGACTCGTTGCCGTCTGAGATGGAAACTGAAGATTTTGGCTCAGCAGATGGTCTCTACATCGTGCAGGAATACATCCAACCGGTTGAATCCAGGATCGTAAGGATGGAGTTCATCGGCGGGAAGTTCCACTATGCGGTCTCTGTCGATACGTCCCAAGGTTTCAAACTATGCCCTGCAGATGCCTGCGAAATCCCGGCAGCATCCGGGGGAGTCAACGGCTCAAAAAGACACAAGTTTGAAATCCTTCCCAACTTCGATATTCCAGAGATCGCTGCAATTGAAAACCTGCTAAGACAGCAAAGAATAGACATCGCCGGTATTGAGTATGTCGAGAACCTCGAAGGGAAACGATACTTCTACGATATCAATACCAACACCAACTACAATCAGGCTGCCGAATCACGGGGACGAGTGAAGCCAGGTATTGAAAAGGTGGCGGAAATGCTGAGTTCGGAACTGAGAGCTCACTATCCCGATGTAATGTCTGGAATTGTGAGTTAGTCTTCCTCCTCAAGGCTTCCTATCCACTCCTGCTCATTTTGTTCGATCTCTTCGTCCGTATAATCCCAACGGCGAGAGGCCAGAGACCACATGTGACCAAAAGGGTCTTTCAACTTGCCCATTCGATCACCCCAAAACTGCTCCTCCAGTTCTGCGAGCACCTTACACCCTGCATCTTTCGCTTTGGAAAAGGCCTTGTCTACATCGTCGACATACATCCAGAATCCCATGGTAGATCCGGAAGTTGGCCCCTGTTCCCAATTACCAGGAACCGCATCGGCCATCAATACATGCGTATCTCCAATTTTGATCATCGCATGCATTACTCTTTGATTGGCGGGGTTCTCCACCACGGATCCTTTCACGCTTGCTTCAAAGGCATTCTGGTAGAACTTGATCGCTTCTTTACAATTACCATTGAACCACATACGTGTGGTAAGGGTGCGCATACCACCGGGGATTGGTTGGTCAGCTTTTTTGGCCATGGGTTTTGTTGATCTTTTAGTATGCGAAAGATAATAATTCTGTGCGGCCCTACCACATGCAAAAAAAGGAATTTCCAATGCCTACCACCTGGCCGTGAAGGCTGGATGAATTAATTGGATAGCTCGATCCTGAGACCGACACCTGTCACTTTTTCTCCACTCACCCAGCTTGCTTTGGCAACCACCTCTGCTTCGTTGTCGAGGGCAAAACTCACGCGACCCGCCACTTCTCGCGACAAATAGCCAATTTGACGATGGTCTGTTGTCATGACTTTCACTGCCTGGGAATCATACGGGTTGGTAGGCTCGCGCTCCAAAATCAAAGAATCCAGCTCCTGTACACTGGAGCGAATAATGTCCTGGCGCGAAGTGCCGTCCTCGTTGCTTCGCGACACCCCCACGACTTTGGTATCGATGACAAACGCGGAAGGTATGCGAATGACTTTGGCCATAGACAAGATTACTGATCAACCACTGTTAATACAACGCCTGGTGTTATATTGATTGGTCGATGCACAAATTTTTTCCAGCTGGTAAAGTGTTCGCTCCCACCCATCCATTGATACGTCTCAAAAAGGCACAAGACATTGACTGAACTATCCAAACAGGAAGCCAGAAAAATAGCTCTGGCCAGCCAGCATCTCAAGCGGCCATCGATTGCTGGTCAATCTCCCAAACGCCTGGCAAGAGAAACTTTTGAACAGATCGGGTATGTCCAGATCGACACAATCTCAGTCGTGGAGCGGGCCCATCACCATGTCCTTTGGTCACGACTTCATACGTATCGTGGAGACATAATGTCCCGCCTGGAAAACGACCGCTCGATTTTCGAATACTGGAGTCACGCGGCCAGTTACCTTCCGATGAGGGACTATCGCTATACACTGCCAGTGAAAGAAGAAATCCTCGCCAAAGACAAGTTTTGGTTTGAAAAGGACCAGAAGGTGATGCAGCATGTACTGGACCGAATTGCCGATGAGGGCCCCCTCATGTCTAAGGACTTCGAAAAGCCAGAAGGTTTCAAGGTCTCCGAAATGTGGGAAGCCGCACCCACAAAGAAAGCGCTGCAAAACCTCTTCATGGAGGGTAGGATCATGGTGCGATCACGACAGGGCTTCCAAAAAGTATATGATCTGCCAGAGCGTGTGCTTCCGGAAGATCTCGACACATCTACACCCACACGCGAAGAATACATTCAGTACCTCATCAAAAGAGATATCCGGGCGCATGGGATCATTTCCACACGCGAAATGGGCTATCTCCTGAAAGGCTGCCAGCAGGAGATCCGTGACCAGGTGAGGCTGCTCGAGGAGACCGGTGATATCCAGCTATGCCGTGTGAATGGCCTGGACGGAGACTATTACACCTCCAGTGATTCTTTAGCGCTGCTGAATGGACGATTTAGTCAAAAGGTGAAGATCCTAAACCCCTTTGATAACCTCGTGATCAACAGAGCCCGGGCGAAAGAACTCTTCGGGTTTGACTACACACTCGAGTGCTACGTACCGGCCCCAGATCGGGTGTTCGGATACTATGGTCTGCCTATCCTTTGGAAGAATAACCTGGTTGGTCAAATGGATGTGAAGACCAATCGAGCGACGGGTGTTCTGGAAATCAGAAACATGCAGTTGCTCCTTCGGTCTGTCAACGACGAGTTCCTTGAAGCATGGAAGTCAGCCCTTACGCAGTTCCTCGATTTCCAGGGCGTGAATGATGTTGACATCCAGGCTCATCGGAGTGACCTGGGAGACGCACTCTTGCACGAGTTGTTCACTCTAAAATAACTGGAGACCCATCGCCATGGATGATGCCAAAAATGGCATGAGCAGCAACAGGATCAGTTCGACAATCACCACCTTGATCACCGCTGAGGGCACCTCCACGACCTCGGTCCCATCGGGATTCTTGCTGGACAGTCGATTCCTGGACAGGAAAACTGTCGGATAAATCGACAATAGACCCACTACGGTGAAAATCCCCAGCTTCCAGTAGACCAGTCCATTTTCACTGTAAAACTCCGCTGGCTTCCCGATGTCCGTAAGCCATAGGGCCAAACCCGCCGCCACGGTGATGATCGCACCTACTCCGTAGATGGCATCGACCTGTGAGACCCGCTTCAATTCACCACGGGTCATTTTGCCCTTGATCATCATAAGCTCCGCGAACACTCCCCCGACTACGGCGAAGATGCCCAGGAAATGTGTGTATTTCAGGAGGATGTAGTCCATGGACCAAATATGGGTCTGTTCTGTGTAACGAAGAGGAGCTACCGGCGAAATGTTCCTCCTCGAAGGAAACGCACATCCAATGATACCTGCTCCTTGAACAGTCATTCTGGATCATAGCACTGGCAAGGTTAGTACATATGCCCTCTCGACAAAAAAAGCCCCGACCATGACATATTACCGTCACTGAGTCGATCCGGCATACCATTTGCGTATCAAAAAACTACCTTGGCAATAAATTCCTGGAAATGAAACAAGTCTTCGCTGCCATACTGGCTTTAAGCATCGTCGGCTTCGCCTACGCCCAAAGAGATCCTCTGATCGGCAAGAAGGCGCCGGACATCGTCTTGACCAATCTTGCTGGGGAGGAGCAGAAGCTCTCCGATCTTCAGGGAAAGGTCGTACTGATCGACTTCTGGGCCGGGTGGTGTGGACCTTGTATCAAAGACATACAGGATTGGCTAAAGCCGATGTACCAGGAGTACCATGGCAAGAACTTCGAAGTATTTGCGGTCAACTTTGATCGGACGAGAGGTGCCTGGCAAAACGCCGTGAAAAGGTATGGCATCCCCTGGCAGCACGTCTGGGACTTCGAAGAGAAGAATGCCTTTAGAACTTACAATGTGGACGAAATCCCTACGAGCTACCTGGTCAATCAGGAAGGAGTCATCGTTGCTCGCGATTTGAAACGCACGCGTCTTTCCAGAGAGATCGACCGGCTGCTGGAGGACAAGTAGCGCCTACTTCGAAGGACCAATGGTATAGATGATGCTCACATTATCAGTAAACACAAGGTCCGCTGCCTCAAAGTTCGAAACCTGCGCACCTCCTGCGTCTGATACAGCCAATGTCATCGTCTCCGCACGTGCCATAGGCCTCGGTGTCGTCACAGGCGGACTGCCGTATAAAATCTCCTTGATACCGGTGACGGTGTAGCCCGATGCCTCGGCGATCGCCTCAGCTTTTTTCTTTGCATCATCGACCGCCATCTTGATCAGCTGTAGCGCCAGCGCACTTTTCCCTGCTTCGTCCAGCGTAAACGAGATACCTACCTCAGCATTCACCGTGCCTGCAGTTGTCTTCGTCAAGATATCCAGCAGTCGTTTTTTATTCACGCCAAATTCGATACGAAGTGCCTGCGTCGCGGCAAAACCGTCACTGCGTCGTTGCCCGCGGTCGTAGGCAAATTGCTCAGCGACCATAAAGTTCGACGTGACGATCTCCTCTGTTTTGAAACCCGTCTTTTTCAGAATATCGACGAGTTGATCTACTCGCCTGGTCATGTCCTCCACCGCTGCCACATAACTCATTTGCTTGCTTCGGACTGTATAGGATATTACAGTAAGGGTCGGCTCCACGGATATTTGGGACTGGCCAATCACAGACAATTCCGGCGCCTCCTGAGCCTTTACCGAATGGAAACCGACCATCAACACGGTAAGAAAAATGAGGGTTCTCATAGCTTTCAATGTAAGGGTTCTCAAAATCATTTCTTCACTAACGAAGATAGCCATTGTCCAATTGGCACCTGCCATACGAAAATCATGTTTTTAGCTTGTTCATTACTTGTACAAAAAAACAAGTAATAAAAATCTTGTATATTTGTACAAGTAATATTATCGCAATAATGAAGGGAGAGCACCTCGGAGAGCTTGAGGAATTGGTACTGCTGGCTATTGGGGGCTTGGGTGAGCAAGCATACGCCGTGGCCATTCTGGACGAGATCATGAGTCATGCTAAACGCAGTATGGACGTCACTGCCGTCCACTCAGTGTTGCGGAGGCTGGAGAAAAAAGGCTTCGTCAAATCGAAAATGGGTGGAGCTAGCAATGACCGCGGAGGCAGACGGAAGCGATTCTTCTCTCTCACTCCCGCCGGACGCAGCACACTGGACGCCGGTATGGAGGTACGACTTAGGTTGTACAAAAAACTATTACAAGTCAATCTGCAGTCGTGATGGAGGCTCCCCCCAATTGGGCTACGCGATTGCTCCGGTGGTTTTGCGACCCCGATCTCATCGAGGATCTGGAGGGTGACCTGCTGGAGATCTTCCAACGAATGCAGGAACGAAGCGGGCTTCGACGAGCACGAATGCTTTACAGCTGGCTTGTGCTCCGATCATTGCGACCCTCCGCCATGAAAAAGAATCAATTACTCAAAAACTCAAAACCCATCATGATTTACGGCAATATCAAGATCGCACTGCGTGTCCTTCTAAAGGATTGGTTCAATACATCCATGAATTTGCTAGGCCTCGGTATTGGCATTTTCTGCTTCCTCCTCCTGGGAGCGTACGTACAGCACGAGCTCAGTTTCGACCAGTTCCATTCTAAGAAAGAACGTTTGTACCGGGTCTGGCTCAAGGAGGATTATGGCAATGGAAAGGTATTTTTCAATGCGGTCACGCCCCTGCGCTTTGAAACGCTGCTGGAAGAGAATTTCCCCGAGACGGAACATGCGCTACAGTACATGGAACAAAATGGGCTGGTAGGCGAAGCTGATAATCAGATCAATGAAAAGGTCGCTGTGTTGAGCCCTGAGTTTTTCCAGGTTTTTGACTTCGAGCTCCTGGTTGGTTCGAAGACACAAGTAGTGGACGAACTTGATGATGTGGTGATCTCCCGGGCCTATGCCCTCAAGTATTTTGGCAGCAAAGACCCCATTGGCCAGCCACTTGCCATCCAGTTGGGCGATGATCAGCGGGTGTTTACTGTCGCGGGCATCTTCAAAGACATCCCTCAAAACTCCAGCATTCAATTCGACATCGGTATTTCCAATCTGAATAATCGCCAGCTGTTCAGTGAAAGAGCCCTGATGGCCTGGTTCAATGTCGCTACTGAAACGTATCTACTGCTCAAGCCTGGCGCCCGGATCGAAGACATCGACGCCAAAATGCAGGATGTAGTGATGTCATTGATGGGTGATGCCACCTATGGAGATGATAGCATGGAACGCGATCAGTACCAGATCGGCTTCCAAAAGATGACGGACATTCACCTCGACCCCTCAGTACCACTTGGTTTTGCGCCCGTCAGCAACCCACAGTACATTATGATCCTCGGAGCAATTGGTCTACTCGTCCTGGTTATCGCCTGCGTCAACTACACATCCATCGCAACGGGCCAATCATTACGAAGATCAAAAGAGGTAGGCATCCGCAAGAGTATGGGCGCGCATCGTATGCAGCTAGTGATGCAATACCTCACTGAAGGCATCCTACTGACATTCATTGCTATCACATTAGCGGCAGTCGCTACCTTTCTCACGATCCCCTTTTTCAACAAAATGGTAGGCATCGACATCACACCGTCCCTGCATTACCTCCATCTGCTAGTCGCTTTGGTGGTGGGAATACTAGCCGGCATCTATCCCGCATTGGTAGCGGCACGATCAGAGGTAGTACAAGCCCTGCACGCTACCACTCAGTCATCAGGGAAGCTATTGGTCCGAAAGGCGCTAATGATCATTCAATTTGCCGTCACGGTCTTTCTGATCAGCTCGACCCTCATCATGCGAGACCAAATACAATTCCTGCTACGCAAAGACCTGGGCTATGATTATAGCACGAAGGTCTCAACCAGACTGGTTTACGACCCAGCATCTCGAGGTCTTGGTGAGCTGATTTCCTCGGGTATGCAGAATGGTGAGATGCTGAAATCAAAACTCGAGCAATACCCACAGATATCCGGTATAAGCATGGGTACGCACATGTTTGGCACTCCCGGCTGGGCAGGGCTCGCCTACACCGATGAAAACGACGTCTTCCGACGTTTCAATATGCTGGTCACCGATGCCCACTTCCTTGGAACCTTCGATATACAGGTCATAGAAGGCCGAGACTTCCAACCGGGCAATGGCCTTGATGAACGTCAATCTGTCATCATCAATGAAGCCGCCGCGGAGCTATTCGACTTGGACGAGCCTGTGGGCAAAAAGCTCCCTGGTAGCAGCTTTGGTGAGCATCAGATCATCGGCATGACCAGGGACTTTCATTTCAACTCCTTGCATACAGAGATCAGCCCGCTTGTAATCGTCCAGAACGCCAGGCCGATCATGGAGGGGATCTCCGACGTCGGTTTTGGCGACTCTCCCATCCCTAAACTGGTGTTCACCTACAATGGCAGTAACCTACAGGAAGCACCAGATATACTAAAGGAGGCCTGGGAAAGCACATTCCCGAATGAACAATTGAACTTCCAATTCCTCGATCAACGCATCCAGGAGCAATACGAATCTGAAATGCAAATGCAGGACCTCGTCTCCCTTTCGACGGGCGTTGCCGTACTGATTGCGGCACTAGGTCTTCTCGGTCTCTCCATGCTGGTCGTCAGTAGCAGGGAAAAGGAAATTGGCATTCGCAAAGTCATGGGTGCTACACCACGGGCAATATTCGGCTTGATCGCCAGGGGATTTTGGTGGCAAATCCTAATAGCCATTGTGCTAAGTGTGCCCCTCACCTACTGGATCATGAGCCAATGGCTGGAAAACTTCGCCTACCGTACGCCGATGAACCTTGGACCCTTTCTGTTGAGTGGGCTGCTGGCATTTACAGTGGCAGGTCTGGTGATGAGCTATCATACGATCAAGGCTTCACTGATCAACCCTATTGAATCGCTGCGTGAGGAGTAGCTATTAGCGCCGAATCAGCCTGCCGAGAAGAATTCAATAATTCTTTTTCTACAAACAAAATTGTAAGAGTGCCCAAAAGGTGCAGATCCATTTGAGTTTGGAGATATCCGGTTTCGGTCTGACCAATGCCAGCTATAGAAGTTTTCACTTTTCATTTGTTCTAGAAGAGCGAATCTTTGGAACATGAATAAAGGCGCATTACTTGCTAGACACCGCCGAGTGCTTCTGATCGTCATCGGAAACCTTGTAGCAGCGTTGATTGTGCTCACATCCCTGCAGGCACAAAATACCGAAGGATACATCTACGGGAAGGTGCATACCTATGAGACCACTTACATGGGGCAGATCCGTTGGGGTGACGAGGAAGCCTTTTGGAATGAGTTCTTCAATGCCGCCAAAGTCGCGGACAAGTATTATCAAAAAGTACTTGAGGAGAATGCACCCTCGGAGGAAATCGCCTTTTGGGAAAGTCTCAACTGGAGCCTTTCGAGCATCTGGGAGGACAAAGGCAACCTTACACATGAGTTTGCTACGCAGTTTGGCAACATCGCTGCGCTCATCAAAACGGGCAAGTACACTGTGGCTCTGCGCCTTAAGAATGGTATTGAGTTGGAACTCAGCGGTCGGGGCTACAATGATGTTGGGACTACCCTGATCGTCTATGACGATGAACTGGGCAAAATCGACATTCCATGGCATAGAATGCGCGAGGTGGAATTCTCAGACACACCAAAAAACCTACGGATCAAAGGCGGCGCCCCCATTTATGGCACAGTGGAGACATTCCGGGGAGGTACTTTCACGGGCTACGTCCAGTGGGACCATGACGAGCGCCTTGGAGAAGACGTGCTCGACGGTGACACACGTGATGGTGACCTTTCGATTCCATTCAAAGAGATCAAGTCCATCGAAAAAGAGCAAAACGGCAGTTATGTGGTACTCAACTCTGGTCGGGACTTTTTCCTGAAGGGTTCCAATGACGTCAACAATGAAAATCGCGGAATCATCGTTACCGTCCCTGAGCTCGGCCAGGTCGACATCCCATGGAAGATCTTCCGCAAGGCGACCTTCGAGCAAGTCAAGAGCAGCGGTGCGCCCTACAAATCTTATCGGGCACCGAAAGGACTATCCGGCACAGTGTACACGTTTGATGACACGAAGTTCGAGGGCAGAATTGTTTATGACATCGATGAGGCCTGGGAGGTAGAGACACTAGATGCCAAAGACTACATGATCGACTACAGCATTCCTTTTGTCAACATCAAAAGCGTCACACCAAAAAACAACCAATTCTCGACCGTCGAGCTCCGCAATGGGGACAAGCTTCTGCTAGGCGATGTGCGCGACGTATCGGCGGCAAATGATGGTACTTTGATCTTCAAGGCGAACCAGAAAGATCCAATCTATGTACCTTGGAGGGAAACTGCTGAAATAGTTTTCGATTGATAGGGCAACCCTGTCCTCCGAAAAAACGATAACAGGTAAACACCCGCACCAGTCACCATCAAATTGCTAAAGCGAAAATATCTACTTCGGATCCTGGGCCCGTTGGCCCTGGCCACTCTGATTTACTTTGGATACACTGACCCTGACCAACCAGCCTATTTCACCGGAGCCTGGATGCTCCTCGTGTTTCTGGCACTGTGGTTCGGCAATCAAGGCATCACCAGGGCCTTCAACAAGCACGTCTCGTGGAAGAAATACGGTCGTCGCCGATTCTTCATGCAGCTCGGTACGGGGCTTTTTTGGTCACTGATTGTGATCAATGGCGCCTATCTCATATTCAAGTATATTTTCACAGAAGAGCCACCAGCGATTGACCAGGTCGTCGTGATGAATGTGTGGGGAATCGTCCTCACCATTCCGTCATATTCTATCTACTTCGGTCTTCATTTCCTCCGCTACTGGCAGCAGTCACAGCTCGAAGTGGAGAGATACCAGCGGGAGACAATGGCCAGCCAACTGGTCAACCTCAAAAACCACCTGGACCCGCATTTTCTGTTCAACAACCTCAATATTCTTTCCTCGCTGATCGACAAGGACAAAGACCTTTCACAGGAATTTCTCGTTCGATTCGCTGAAGTCTACCGCGCCCTCCTACTCAACAAAGGTGAAGACCTCGTCACACTCGAAGAAGAGCTCGAGTTCATCCAGTCGTATATCTTCCTGATCCAGACCCGATTCGAACAAAACATCCAGTTCAACATCAATATCCATCCCGACTCCTACTACTTCATGATCCCGCCTCTCACCGTGCAGATGCTCATTGAGAATGCCATCAAACACAACATCATCACGGAGAAGCGACCTTTGATCATTTCCATCACTACCAATGGCCAAAGGCTGCATATTTGTAACTCACTTTTCGAAAAACGAGAAGATCTGAAGAGTAAATCGGGAACCGGACTGAAGAATATCAAGGCTCGCTTCAAGTACTTCTCGGATGAGGAGTTGGCTGTGACCAAGTCAGAAGATGAGTTTCGTGTGAGCGTGCCCCTACTAGAAATTGAGACGATATGAACGTACTAATTCTCGAAGATGAATCTCTAGCCGCCGATCGCATTCGCAAAATGCTCTCTGAGATCGATAGCACCATCGAGGTACTGGCAGACATCAAATCCATCGAAGAGGGACTGGCCTGGTTCGAAGCCAACGAAGCACCCGATCTGATCATCAGTGATATTCGCCTGCTGGATGGCCTTAGCTTTGAGCTGTTCAAGCAAGTCAAGACAGAGACACCGGTCATCTTCACCACGGCCTACGATCAGTATGCTATCAAAGCTTTTGATGTCAATAGCATCGACTATCTCCTCAAGCCAATCCAAAAAGAAAAACTCGAAGCGAGCATCCAGCGCCATATCAAACGCACTGAAGACAAGAAGTTCCCCGCTGACTTCAGCAACCTCTACGACCTCATACAAAATCAGAAAAAAGCATTCAAGTCACGCTTCATGATCAAGGCGGGCCAGAAGATCCTCGCGCTGCCAGTCGAGAAGATCGCCTACTTCTTCAGTCAACACAAATTGACCTACGCCGTCACTAAGGACGGCAAGAAGTACCCCATCGACCAGCCGTTAGAAGTCGTCGACAGTCAACTCGACCCCAAGATATTCTTCCGTGCCAACAGGCAATACCTTATCAGCATCGAAAGTATCGGAGAGATCGAACCCTATTTCAAAGGGCGGCTCAAGGTGACACTCAGCCCGGAAGCCCAGGAAGAACTCACCATCAGCGCCGAACGCACGCCGGAGTTCAAGCACTGGCTGGATATGTAGCGTTTTTTGGCGGCCTCGTGAAGCGAGCGCGGCAGACGCGCATTACACACAAAGATTCAGCAAGCTCACTTCACGACCGGATTTCTATTATCTAAGCAAGAGCATAGTGATAAGAATCTTCATATTTCCTGTTTTCTCTAACACAGGCAAAAACACGGTGAATGATCTTGTTTCTGATAGCGTTGATGATGGTCATTTTGTTCTTCCCCTCCTTCAGTTTTCTATCAAAGTAATCTCGGTACTCACAGGGATTAGAAATAGAAGCGACGGCTGCCAGATGTAAGGCTGTTTTGCATGATTTATTGGCCATGTGCGATACCCTGCTGCGACCCTGTAAACTTGTCCCAGAGGTGTGTTCAAATGGAGCTACCCCAGCATAGCATGCATATTTCTTTGCTGTTTTGATCTTCTTAAAGCCGTGTGTTGAAGTGATGAAATGCCACCCGGCAACTGGGCCCACTCCTCTCACCGAAGTAACCAGGTCGAACAAGTGAGATAATTGTTCGTCAGATTTTATGAGTGAGTGAATAGCTTGTTCGATCGCCTTGATCTGTTTCTTCAAATTCTGGATGGAGCTCTTATTGATCAGTTGCAGTTGTTTGAGTTCCTCATTGGGAATAATACCTTTCATCTCATTGACCGGCACTTGTAATGAATCTTTGGCCAGCATCAAGCGCTTACGATTGCGGACAAGTCGTTGCAAGGCGCTAATCTTTTCGTCCATCGGCTCCCATGAGACACTCTGATCCTGGTACCTATGAGCGTATTGACTGATTCTTATGGAATCGATCTTGTCATTCTTACCTCGCTGTATGCCCAGAGATCTCTTGATTCGAACTCCTGACTCCATCCACACCTTATATCCCTTATCGACCAAGGAGGTAGACAACAGCAATGAGTAGACCCCTGTGTACTCGATACAAAACAATGCATCAGACAGATAGGTATTCTGAACTCTTAGGTTACTTAAAGCTTGCTCAATTCCAGAATGGCTATTACTTGTTCGGAAATGAAAAAGCACCTGGCCTGATGAATTGACTGCAAAATCTAAGGTCTTCTTGCTTACATCGACTCCAATGAAATAAGTAGGTTTGTTCATAGTATTTAACTTTTTGTTGAGGTCAACAGCTTTATTGGATGGCGATCAAAGCCTTAATAATGGGCCATACCACTCTGAATGGCATCCCAAATTTCTATTTGATATCTGTCCAATAATACCTACCAAAAGATTAGATCCGGACCTAGGTCTTACCTGGCTCTCCGCATAATTCGCTTTTGGTAGGTGTTGACTTCAATTTTCTTAATGAATATCCACACTATTCACAACTTATCAGGCTCCCCTAGACCCCCATATAACGGTATAGTAATAATAGAATCTTGAAATAATGATATGAGGTAAACATAAAGGCTCTCCACTCTAGCTCCACTCCCGCTGGCCAATACGAATCGCCGGTGAGGACACCGGCGCAGCCACGTGGGCTGCCGCGATGATCCCTGGCCGGGGATTCATTGCATGAATATTAAATAGACGACGAAAAGAACCCCTCCTGAGTTGAGTAATGCTATTAAGTTAAGACAGGACAAGCCTTCCTGAAAAGCAATCCTTCTAAAAGTCATCCCGACGAAGGAGGGATCTATTGACATAAATAGACGATTTGCCTAGCATCATCAATAGATTTCACTGGCCGTGCGCTTCCTGACGTCAAAATGACTTGCTTTTCTGGAAGGCAGCTCAATTCTCTTAGCCTAATGGCATCAGAGAGATGTAGGGGTGGGTTCCTTACCTCACTGCTACAGCCTCCTCCTCGACTACGGCATTGTTGACGATCTCTTCGAATCGCTGCATGAATTTGTCTCCCTGGCCGACCATCACGTTGGTTTGAAGTACGACGATCATGTCTTGAGCGGGGTCTACCCAAAATGATGTGCCCCAGTAGCCGCCCCAGTGGTAACTACCCGGATCGCGTTGCCATTCCTGCGTCTCCTCCCATACCGCAAAACCGTAGCCGAACCTTAGGCCATCTGATAGCTGCAGTGTGTCGATTTGATTCTGCGTCATCAGCTCGACAGTCTCATCCTTCAGGATTTTGGCCCCATCGCGTGCGCCACCCTGCCGCATGGCATCACAAAACAGAAAATAGTCGTGCGCCGTCCCGGAAAGGCCTGCTCCCCCCATAAACAGCGTCTTTGCGCCACTAATGGGGTAATCCTCACCGGAGATGGCATCGTCTCCCGGTTCATACCCTGGGGTATGCCAGACATCCACTAGTCTGCCGGCTTTCTCCTCCGGTAAGTAAAACCAGGTATCGTCCATTCCCAATGGATCAAAAATGTTTTGTCGCATGTATTCGTCTAGCGGCATACCACTGACAACCTCCACTACTCTGCCGAGTACATCGATATTCGTTCCATACGTAAATGCCTCTCCAGGATCATGCATCAGTGGTCGTGCTGCCATCTTCGCAATGTTCTGCTCGAGCACCAGAGCCTCCGTTGTCCAACCCTCGTTTACATCAAAGGCGCCGTAGGTCGCACCTGCCACGGGGTGAAAAACACCGTAGGGCATACCTGATGTGTGGGTCAGAAGGTGATGCAGGGTGATTGGGCGGCCCGGCGGCCGTGTTGTATAGGAGCTATCTTCTTTATTGAAGTCATCGATCACCTGGACATCAGCATACTCAGGAATATATTGAGACACAGGATCCTCCAGATCCAACTTGCCCTGCTCATACAGCTGCATGATGCAAGCAGACGTGATGGGCTTGGTCATCGATGCCAGGCGAAAGATATGATCTTTGCTCATGGCATTCTGCTTTGCCCGATCACTGTATCCAATGGCCGTATGGTAGGCTACCTTACCGTTTCGAGAAACCAAGACCACCGCTCCTGAGATCCATTGGCTATCGATAGCCGAACTCAGCAGTGGCAATATCTGATCCAGCGAGTCCTGCATGAGCCCGACTGTTTCAGGAGACACTTCGTCAAAAGTCGCGACCCTCGTGGGGGCTTCAGTGTTTGATGCTGCGCATGCGGCCAGAAAAAGGCTGATGAGCAGCAGGTTAGTGTGAGATTTCATTAGGTAAGGACTTGGTTTGTTCTAGAGTAAGATGCTTGAAAAAATTGCCATTAGCAATTGACACCCCTCAATCACCTTCAGAGAAGCAATGCGGAACCTACTTGCTCATCATCAAGAGTGGAGACGATACGTGGCGTAATACATATCAGCCTCCAGTCGCGGATCTTCTGTGTGCCTCCGAAGCTGATTAGTGAGAGCATCGAAAGGATCCCCTTCTTGCAAGCGACCCTGAAGGCCCACATAGCGGTCCCGCTCTGAGAGCATCACGTGGGCCAGCTCCTCCGGACTCACGGCAAACGAAGTCCTCTCCTTCTTTCTGATCAATTCCTCAAAAGCAGGCACGTCTTCAAAATTGACAGAGTGATTGTAGTAGGCATTGTCCTCCGGGAATTCAAAACCCAGCTCCGTCAGCAGTTGATATATCAGCAATTCAAAGTCGTAGACGACGATCGTGCAGGGAACCTTTGCCAGCCTCCGGATTTCCTCGACCAATGCATCACTCTTGGTGTAGAATAGCGAGCCTGCAAAGGCGACCAAATCGACCGATCCATCTCCAACCGGCAGGGCCTCCCCCGTCCCTTGCGCGTATCGCACCTGAGGATGGGCCGTGGCCTGCTGTAGCATATCCTCACTTGGATCCACTCCGACGACTGTATCACAGAAGGCGGTCAAAGGAATTGTTGACTGACCGGTTCCACATCCAACATCCAAGCCCATTTCAAAGTGGGTCTGCCCAAGGGCCTTCTCCAGGATCAATTGGTGAAGCGGGGGTCGGTAAGCAGCGTAGTGCCTCGAAACAAAGGCGTCATATAAGTCTGACATCGCAGGGTATGGATTAGTCACCAAAAATAGGCTGATTGCAGCTTCAAAATTCCTTCAATACTCGGTCCATGCTATATCCCGATTCGGTAAGACTATGGCCCATTCCGTCGGAATTGGGTTTGACACCTAATATATACGCTCCATCTTCGAATTGTCAATCACCCAAAAGGGGTGCCCATAGGTCAAAACTCAGAAGCATTAATCCTGGGGTCGGGTGGCAGTAGGCTAGCCGACTCCCCGGATTAAGCACAGTAGGGAGTGTTGACCGGGGTTAGAACCTAAAGAAAACTCTAGACTCGACATGAATTACTTAGTTAAACCCTACATCCTCGTCCTCGCCATTCAACTAACCATTCTTCCAAAACCCGTACAAGCCCAAGATGAAGGATTCATCTACGGCAAAATAACGACCGAAGACGGCGACGTCTATCAGGGCGCTATCCGATGGGGCAAGGAAGAAGTCTATTGGACAGATATGTTCAATGCCTCCAAAACTGACAATCCCAATCTGGATTATCTCAGCCGTGATGAACTGGATCAGATGAGATATGGCAGAAGAGATTATGATAACGGCGTCGCCACCTGGGTGAGCAATTGGAGCAGCAGTCGCACCTCCGTTCACGAGTTCAGCTGCATGTTCGGCGTGATCAAGAGTATCGAGCCCAGCCGATGGGATGAGATTGAAGTGACCCTGCAAGACGGCAGCGTAGTAGAAGTAGACGGTGACGGATACAATGACATTGGCAACAAGATCCGTGTCCGTGATGATGAAATTGGCCAGATAGAACTGAGCTGGCGACGAATCGAGAAGATCGAATTCATGGATACACCCTCTCAACTCGACAGCAAGTTCGGAGAGCCGCTGTACGGCACAGTGGAAACAGATTTTGGAAAATTCACCGGATTCGTCCAGTGGGACCATGATGAGCGCGTAAGCACAGACGTACTGGACGGAGACACCTACGACGGAGACGTCTCTATCGAGTTCGGCAAGATCAAAAGCATCGAGAACCGCGGTAGCCGGTCTCAAGTGACGCTGATGTCAGGACGTGAACTTGTCCTGCGAGGCAGCAATGATGTCGATGAAGGAAACAGAGGGATCATAGTGACTGTGGACGGACTCGGCAGAGTAGACATTCCCTGGAGAGATTTTGAGAAAGTCACATTTGAGGAAAATTTCAAAAAATCAGGACCCGCGTACTCAAGCTTCAAAAACATCAAGAAGCTCAGCGGCACTGTCACAACAACCAAGGGAGATCTCAAGGGAGGAATCATCTACGACCTGGATGAGACCTACGATTACGAGGTCCTCAACGGACGAGATGATGACCTGGAATATGTCATTCCATTTGCCAATATCAAAGAGATCGCTCCTCGCAGTTATCGCTACTCGGTAGTCACGCTACGTGACGGCAGTGAGCTCCGACTCGAGCGCAGTCAGGACGTCAACGAAGACAACACAGGCCTGCTTGTCTTCGACGGGAAAGATCCTGTCTATGTCGCCTGGCGCGAAGTTGAAAACATAAAGTTCGACTGACTCAAAATCTTTTGACTATAGTAGTATAATCCTTTTCGTAAAACACACGATTGGTTTGAAAACGGCTTTCACACGAAAGCCGTTTTTTTATTGACGGCCTTATATTGACCCAAAGTAACTTGCCCGTGAGGGGCACGAGCGATGCCTGCAAAATATGCACTGCAATTCTTGCAAGCTGCTCTTTTATCTTTTCGGATAAAGGGCTACTTTTGCCCTCCGTTTTGGCCTATGGTGTAACTGGCAACACGCCTGCCTGCCGGCAGGCAGGTCTGATTAAAATCAGACTCAACCCGGCAGAAGTGAAAGTTCCACACTTTGAACAGGAGCAACAGTATTGGCCTATGGTGTAACTGGCAACACGTCTGATTTTGGTTCAGAAGAGTCTAGGTTCGAGCCCTAGTAGGCCAACAAACATGATCCCGGGATAACATTTCCGGGATCATTTGTTTTCTTTTAGCGCATGTCCACAGTAAAGATTTTCGCAGGTAGAGGTACTCAGCAATTGGCCGAAAAAATTGCCGGTTATTACGGCAGAGAATTGGGTGATTGTCACAGCGAGACCTTTAGCGACAACGAGATCCACTTCTACTACAAGGAGAGTGTTCGTGGCTGTAACGTCTTCCTGATCCAGTCGACAATGCCACCCTCAGAAAACATCATGGAGCTGCTCCTGATGATTGATGCCGCCAAGCGCGCGAGTGCAGCATCTGTCACCGTTGTAGTCCCTTATTATGGGTATGCCCGACAAGATCGTAAGGACAAACCTCGCGTCGCTATCGCTGCCAAGCTGATGGCCAATCTACTATCCGCGGCGGGAGCCAATCGGATCATGACATGTGATCTACACGCAGGCCAGATACAGGGTTTCTTTGATTTTCCGGTGGATCACCTTGATGGTGCGGCCATCTTTGTCCCTCACCTGAAGACCCTCGGACTCGAAAACCTCAAGATCGCCTCACCTGATGTGGGTGGTAGTGCACGCGCCCGAACTTTTGCCAAGCATTTCAATGCAGACATGGTCATCTGCGACAAGCACCGCAAACGTGCCAACGAAATTGCATCGATGCAAGTGATCGGCGACGTAACAGATGCCAACGTTGTGTTGGTTGATGATATGATCGATACGGCAGGGACCATCTGCAAGGCTGCAGATATCCTGAAAGAGAAAGGAGCGATCTCCGTTCGTGCTGTTTGCACACACGGCGTGTTGTCCGGTAAGGCTTACGAAAATATAGAAGCCTCGGCATTGGAAGAAGTATACATCACCGATACCATTCCACCGAAGCGTGAAAGCTCCAAGATCAAGGTCTTGACGGTAGCAGAGCTATTCGCCAAGGCCATCATGAAGATACATGAGCATGGATCGATCAGCTCCCTCTTCATTATCGAAAACGACAATAAGGAAAAGGATAAAGAAAAAGCAATCAATTAATACTATTATCATAAAATGAAAACTGTTGAGATTATAGGGTATAAAAGAGCAAATCTCGGCAAGTCAGAATCTAAGAGACTGCGAGCCGAGGGATACGTACCCTCCGTCCTTTATGGCGGAAAAGAGCAAACTCACTTTTACTCCCCGATGATCCTATTTCGGGATGTAGTGTACACTCCTGAGGCGCGATTCATCGAGTTGAATATCGAAGGACAGAAGGCCAGAGCCATCCTTCAGGATATCCAGTTCCACCCGGTGAGTGAAGTCATCTTGCATGCAGACTTCCTCGAGCTTCAGGATGATAAGGCTGTGACAATGAATATCCCGGTACGAACTGTCGGCACTGCTCCCGGTGTGCAAAGCGGGGGTAAGCTTATCATGAAGTTGCGTCACATCAAGGTGAAGGCACTGCCAGGTCAGATGCCTGAGTTCATCGATGTCGACGTCAGTCAGCTACAGCTAGGCAAAACCGTCAAAGTGGGATCACTAGAGCCTGGTGATTACGAAATACTCAACAGCGATTTGGTAACCATCGCATCTGTAGAGGTACCAAGAGCTATGCGAGGCAAAGACGTAGAAGGCGAAGAGGAAGAAGAAGAGGAGACTACAGAAGAGGCATAAGCCGAATCGCCATTTGGCAAACACACAAAAAATCCCATTGCAACTCGATGGGATTTTTTTATTTCGCACTCTCAACACTAAAACGCCAGAAGTTTGAAATACCTGATCGCTGGACTTGGCAACCCTGGTCCCGAGTACGAGCTAACCCGGCACAACATCGGTTTTCTCGTCGTCGACCGTCTGATGGACAAATTCGGTACATCATTCGAGCAGGATCGGTATGTGTTTAGGGGTGAAGTCAAGCACAAGGGCCGAACGCTGCATATCGTCAAGCCTACAACCTACATGAACCTGAGTGGCAAGGCCATCAATTATTGGCTACAAGAGCTGAAACTCACAAAGGAAAACTTGCTTGTCGTGACCGACGACATCGCCTTGCCCTACGGCAAACTTCGAATGCGCAAAAAGGGCTCTGCCGGAGGGCACAATGGACTCAAGAATATTGAGCAACTCAATGGTGGCCAGGACTACCCGCGCTTGCGGGTTGGCGTCGGAGATGACTTCCATAAGGGGCAGCAAGTAGATTACGTACTCAGCAACTTCTCGCGGGAAGAAATGGATGAGCTCGTTTTCGTAATGGACAAAGCGATAGACGCTATTCTGGCTTTCGCCACCATCGGTATCGATCGGGCTATGAACCATCACAATGGCTAGATACCTCTTCCAATCAGCGCGCCTGGGCTTCAGGGGGTGGCATGACGAGGACCTGGAGAGTTTGTTAGCCATCAACAAAGACCCACGCGTCATGGAATTTTTTCCCAGCACACAAGATCGTGCGGCTACCGGTGAGTTCATAGAACGCCAGCAACGTTGTCTAGATGCCCAAGGATGCTGCTTTTTTGCCACCGAAAGACTGGACACCGGGCAGTTTGTGGGCTTCATTGGCTTCAAGCCCATCAGATTCGAAGCGCACTTCACTCCCGGGATAGAAATCGGTTGGCGACTCGGATTTGAACATTGGGGTCACGGATACGCCACCGAAGGCGCCAAGACGAACCTGTCATTTGCATTCGACAAGTTGAACATAGAGCGGATCTATTCTTTCACGAGTATCAGTAACAAGGGCTCCGAAAACGTCATGAAGAAAATCGGCATGACTTACGTTGGAGAATTTGACCATCCTTCGCTGCCAGCAGATCACCAGCTAGGGAGACATGTCCTTTACGAGCTCATAAGACCGTGAAGGTAGGGATCATTGGAGGTGGCGCGGCTGGTTTCTTCACAGCTATCAATATTGCAGAGAAATGCCCTCATGCCAAGGTGACTATCCTCGAGAAGACGGGAAAAGTGCTGCAAAAAGTCAAAGTCTCCGGCGGTGGTCGTTGCAACGTAACCAACGGCCGAGAGCAGCCTTCCGAGCTTGTCCCCTTCTACCCACGAGGTGGCAAAAAACTGTACCGACCACTCTCTCAATTTGGCACGACGGACATGCGTTCCTGGCTCAGCGAGCATGGTGTGGCCACCAAGGTCGAAGAGGACCTTCGGGCATTTCCGGTCTCCAACTCCTCGCAGACGATCATTGATGCCTTCCTTCATTATTGCCAAAAGCTGAAGGTTGATATACAGAGAAATCAAGTGGTCACAGGCATCTCCCGCCATGACCAATGGCAAGTGGAAACAACGACCTCGGAACATGACTTCGATATCGTTATCATCGCCACAGGATCCAGCGAGATGGCCTGGAAGTGGCTGGAGCCCCTGGGCCTACAGTTGGTCCCGCGGGTACCTTCACTATTCACCTTCAATATCAAGGACCCACGACTTCAGGGCCTGCAAGGACTGGCATTTCCGGATGCCCAAATAAAAATCGCCGGAACTAAACTCCGAGAGTCGGGCCCTCTACTCATCACCCATTGGGGATTGAGTGGCCCGGCGGTACTCAAACTTTCCTCTGTAGGGGCACGGGAATTGGCCGCCCGGGACTATCAATTTCAAATCATCGTCTCATTCCCCCATAAAGAAGCTGAAGTATTTCGTGCCGAGTTGCAGGCATCGATCCATTCAAACCCGAAAAAACAACTCGGTAACCTGAAAGTGGCAGGTTGCCCAGAGCGGTATTGGACTACCCTGTTGCAGTTTTTGGGAATCAAATCAGATAGCCCACTAGGTGAATTGAGCAAAAAGGACATCAATCGCCTCACGGAAGAAATCACCCAGGCCTCCTTCACAGTCACTGGCAAGAGTACCTTCAAAGAGGAGTTTGTCACCAGCGGTGGCGTGGCATTGAGTGAGATTGATCTCGATAGTATGGTGGCAAAAAAATATCCAGGATTGTACTTTGCTGGAGAGGTTCTAAACATTGACGCCCTTACAGGTGGTTTTAACTTCCAGAGCTGTTGGACCGCCGGGTGGCTAATATCAGATCATATCAAAACATTATGACGACGCACAACATACATTACTCGCTGCAGATCGTGCCCAAATCTGAATCCCAGCATCCCTACAAGATTGTTGATGAGGCGATTCAGGTGATTCAGGAGTCAGGCCTGCGGTACCAGGTGACAGCCATGGATACGATTCTTGAGGGCCCCTACGATAAGGTCCTTGAGACCGCTGAAAAAGCCCAGGCGGCCTGCATAAAGGCTGGAGCAGAGGAGCTGCTGGTTTTCATCAAGATGCACTACAGCCCCAACAGGGACATCACCTTTGCAGAAAAGAATCTGGATCGGTAACACCCTACGGGGCACCGTGCCGGCTTTCGTTTAGCTCACAGTAGCCCCGTTCTCGCCCTCCGAATCAGGCGTAACAGCCTTCAACGACCCGTCGGCGTTTTCGGCAAACAGCAGCATGCCCTGAGATTCGATACCCATGATCTTTCGAGGCGCGAGGTTGGTCAGCACCAGAACTTTCTTGCCAGGCATCTCCTCGACTTCGAAGTGTTTGGCGATGCCACTCACAATCGTCCGCTGATCGATCCCGATGTCCACCTTAAACTTCAACAGCTTGTTGGACTTGGGCACCTTCTCAGCCTCGAGGATCTCACCAACTCGCAGATCCATTTTCATAAAGTCATCGTAAGTGATCTCCTCCTTCTGAGGCGCCACATTGCTTTCGGTGGCCTCGTTGGCTGCTTTCGTATCCATTAGTTTTTGGATTTGTTCGTTGATTTTCTCGTCTTCGATCTTTTCAAACAAGAGTGCTCCTTTTTGCACTTCTTGCCCTTCGGATAGCAGGTCACCACGACCGGCATCTGACCAACTGCATTCGCCGATCCCGGCCATCTCCCTGATATTCTTTGCGGCGATAGGCAAGAAAGGACTTGACAGCACACCCAGGTTGGCAACCACCTGCAGCGCCACATGAAGGATCGATTCCACCCGCTGTGGATCAGTTTTGATCAACTTCCACGGCTCAGTATCTGCCAGGTACTTGTTGCCAGCTCGGGCAGCATCCATCAATCCAGCCAGGGCCTCTCGAAAACGAAAAGCATCCAGGCTCTGCCCTATTCTTGAAGGGAACTCGCCCATTTCAGCAAGCAACTGCTCATCCACTGGTTGCAATGTGCCTCTGGCAGGCACTTTCCCGTCAAAATACTTGTGTGTAAGCACAACAGCCCTGTTCACAAAATTGCCGAGGATTGCGACCAGCTCATTGTTGTTGCGCGCCTGAAAGTCCTTCCACGTAAAGTCGTTGTCTTTCGTCTCAGGGGAATTGGCGAGCAGCGTATACCTCAACACATCCTGCTTGCCAGGGAAATCCTGGAGGTACTCATGCAACCATACCGCCCAATTACGCGATGTGGAGATCTTATTGCTCTCGAGATTGAGAAACTCATTGGCCGGCACATTGTCCGGCAAGACATAACTACCCTCAGTCTTGAGGATAGCTGGAAAGATGATACAGTGGAATACGATGTTATCCTTCCCGATAAAATGCAACAGGCGAGTATCGGAGGCCTTCCAGTAATCCTCCCAATTCTTGCCTTGTTCTTTTGCCCAATCCTTCGTCGCCGAAATGTAACCGATCGGTGCATCAAACCATACATACAATACCTTGCCCTTGGCTTCCTCCAGGGGTACCGGGATACCCCATGTTAGGTCCCTGGTCATGGGTCTTGGTCGGAGGCCACTGTCTAGCCAGCTCTTGCACTGACCGTAAACGTTGGGCTTCCATTCTTTATGGCCTTCCAGGATCCACGTCTTGAGCCAGTTCTCGAATCTATCCAGCGGGAAGTACCAGTGCTTGGTCTCTTTCATCACCGGGGGCTCTCCACTTAGCATAGACCTGGGGTTGCCCAACTCCGACGGGCTTAGGGTGCTGCCGCAATTCTCACATTGATCGCCGTAGGCATCGGGAAAGCCACACGTCGGGCACGTGCCCTTGATGTATCTATCAGCGAGGAATTGCCCTTCCTTTTCATCGTAAAACTGCTGGGAGACTTCTTCCTCAAATATTCCCTGATCATACAGCGTACGGAAGAATTCCGACGCCGTCTCGTGGTGTGTCTTCGAACTGGTCCTTGAGTAGATATCAAAGGATATGTCAAATTCCTCAAAGGAGCGTTTTATCAGTTCATGATACTCATCCACTACCTGCTGAGGAGTCTTCATTTCCTTCCTGGCCCTCAGGGTAATGGCCACGCCGTGCTCATCAGACCCGCAAACGAAGGCTACATCCTCGCCTTTCAGACGCAGGTACCGCACGTAGGTATCGGCAGGCACATAGACCCCGGCCATATGACCAATATGAAGTGGACCATTGGCATAAGGTAGGGCGGCAGTAATCGTATGTCGCTTGTAGTCTTTCTGAGACATATCACATTGAAATTGGGTCGCAAATATAGAAAGCCTGTCGGTCGATGTTGGACGGACCGTTCAGGAATGATCAAAAAATGGGATGAGAATAGTTCAGACTACCAGGTGGCACCGTCCCAGAAGCCAAACAACCAATTGCCAGGGGCATCGCGGTCGTTGCTTCGATAAAACTCCCGAACTGCACTCAGAAGCTCCTCCCTACTGATCAGGTCGTCTTTATTTAAGTCGATCTTCGTGAAGCTTTTGGCGGAGTATCTGATTTCGATACGATAGGCCATGAATAGATCGATATACTCGTCAAGGGAAATGAACCCATCCTTGTTCGCGTCAAACACATCGAATGTATCCTTCACAAACTGGTTCACGTGTGTCTCGTACAGATCATCACTGCCGTTGACGATGCCCTTGTCCGCAAACTCGAGCCACTCAGTCAAGTTGGCACTCTCTTCGATTTCCTGGTTGATAAACTCTCTGAAACTAACCCAGAGATGCTCGCATTTCCCCAAGTATTCGTCGTACTCAGGTGTGCCTTGCTTAAAACCCCAGAGGATACAAAGGTTTTCGCCAATACTGATAAAATCGTCTTTCTCGATCAGTTGATTATTATCAAAATCCAGCACATTGAAATAATGCGTAAGTTTTTTCTCTTGTATCTCCGTTAACATTTCCAGCGATTTGGATCAGCGATCAAGTCGCAAGATAACCAATATTGGGACATTATGAGATTTTTTATAGACCGCTGTCAGAAGCACAAAAATCGCTGTTTTTTACTACGTTTGACCGCGGAAACGAGGCCGATCAGTAGGCTTTCTAAGCCCTTGAAAAACTGCCCAAGCCGGAATTGCTAAACAAGACAAAACATGTCATTCAAAGCTGAGATCATTACGATTGGTGATGAAATCCTCTACGGTCAGACTCTGGACACCAATAGTCATTGGATCAGCGAGGAACTCGATGCTATCGACATCAAAGTGGTCCAAAAAACCACCATCGGAGACAATGAGGGTCAAATCCTTGAAACCCTGGAGGCCGCCGAAGGCAGAGCAGACATTATACTGATAACCGGTGGACTTGGACCCACCAGCGACGACCTGACGAAGCCTACATTGGCGAAGTACTTCGGGGCCTCCCTACACCTCAATGACGAAGCGCTGCAGGAAATCTACCAACTCTTTTCATCGGTAGGACGTGTGCCTACCAGCATGAACGAAAAGCAAGCCGAGCTACCGGACAACTGCGAGAAAATCAGCAATACCGTGGGTACCGCTCCGGGTATGTGGTTTGAAGAACATGGGAGAGTATTCATCTCCATGCCCGGTGTGCCTAGAGAGATGAAAGAAATGATGCGGAGAACTATTTTGCCTCACCTGGCAGCAAAGTACAGCACTAGTAACATCCTTCATCGCATTATCCGAACGGTGGGCATCCCAGAATCTAGACTCGCCGACAAGATCAGGGACTGGGAAGAAGGGCTCCCTGACGAAGTGAAACTAGCCTACCTTCCGTCTCTGGGACAGGTCAAACTTCGACTCACGGCAGTGGGGAACAACCATACGGATCTCCAACAATCGCTTAACAAGGCAACTGATGATCTCCTCCCTATACTAGGAGATTATTACTATGGACAGGGCAATGTGGAATTGGAGGAAGTGATCGGACAAATGCTGAAAGAGGCCGGAGCGACCGTAGCGACTGCCGAGAGTTGCACAGGAGGCAACGTAGCAGGCACCATCGTCGGTGTTGCAGGTAGTTCCGACTACTTTATGGGAAGCGTCGTGGCCTATGACAATTCCGTGAAAATGAAAGAACTGGGAGTGGAGTCTAAAACCCTGGAAGAGCACGGAGCAGTCAGTGAGCAGGTCGTCCGTCAAATGGCAGAGGGAGTACGAGAAAAGTTGGGAACCACAGTAGGTATCTCCACCAGTGGCGTTGCCGGCCCCTCTGGAGGGTCCGATGAAAAACCAGTCGGCACCGTGTGGATTGGATATTCCGACGGGCAGAAAACTACTGCAGAAAAAATGACGTTCACCAAAGACAGGGGCATAAATATTCGTCTAAGCACACTCGCAGCGCTGAACTTGTTGCGATTGAATTTCCGGCGATAGGCAAAATATTTTATCTTTGTTGAACCCAAAAGTGATACGAATACAGAATAATCTATGGCAACAGTAGAGATGTTGATGCCCAAAATGGGCGAAAGCGTAATGGAAGGCACAGTCATCACCTGGCTAAAGCAAGTAGGTGATACCATTGATGAAGACGAATCTCTGCTGGAAGTAGCCACCGACAAAGTTGACACGGAAATCCCCGCAACGCATGGTGGGGTACTGAAGGAAATTCTCGCGCAGGAAGGGGATGTCGTGCAGATTGGCAAACCCCTAGCCATCATCGAAACCGAAGGAGGTGAGGAAGCGCCAGCCGGTGACAACGGTTCTCCAGAACCTGCCGAAATCCTCAAAGAAAGTGCATCCAATCTCTTGAACCAGGCCATCGCCGAGCACTCGGTTGCTGCTGTCGCCGCAGAGCCCATCCCTGCCTCTAGTGGTTCGGGACGATTCTACTCTCCCCTCGTGCGGAACATTGCCAAAGAGGAGAACATCAGCCTCCAGGAACTCGAGACGGTCAAAGGTTCGGGTAAGGAAGGTCGTGTGACCAAGAAAGATATTCTCGCCTACGTCAAAGAAAGGAAGACCCAGGGCGCCACGATCCCCGCACCAACTGCAGGCTCAGCACGCCCTCAGCACCAGCCAGAACCACTCACTATCTCGGGAGAGGACGAAATCATCGAGATGGATCGCATGAGAAAAATGATCGCCGAGCGTATGGTGGCTTCAAAGGCGATTTCCCCGCACGTGACCTCATTTGTGGAAGCAGACGTCACCAATATGGTGAAATGGCGCAGCAAGATGAAGAGCACCTTTATCGAGCGTGAAGGAGAGCCCTTGACATTCACGCCAATCATGATCGAGGCTATCGTCAAGGCAATCAAAGACTATCCCATGATCAACGTGCAGGTGGACGGCACCAAAATCGTCCGTAAAGGACGGATCAACATTGGCATGGCCGTAGCACTTCCAACAGGGAATCTAATTGTACCTGTCATCCATGATGCTGACAGACTCAACATTTTGGGGCTCACCAAAAGAGTCAATGACCTCGCCAAGCGCGCAAGGGAGAACAAGCTGCAGCCCGATGAATTAAGCGGCGGTACTTATACCGTCTCAAATGTCGGGTCCTTCGGCAATGTCATGGGAACACCGATCATTGTACAGCCACAAGTGGGAATTCTTGCCCTGGGGGCCATCCAGAAGAAGCCCTCCGTCATCGAGACGGAAGAAGGCGATTTCATCGGTATCCGACACAAAATGTTCCTATCCCACAGCTACGACCACAGGGTGGTGGATGGCGCACTGGGCGGCATGTTTGTTCGACGGGTCGCCGACTACCTCGAGAAGTTCGATACCGGCAGAGAAATCTAAACTGCCGTGTCAGATGTCCAGATGAGGAGGTCACTGGAAAATCGATCATAGAATAGTAGCAGATATCCCTCGACCATCTGTCGAAAGTGCTTACTTTTTCGCTAGGTAAATCACATGCCAATGAAAGCGTCCGATCTGTTTGTCCAATGTCTGGAAAACGAAGAAGTTGAATACATTTTTGGGCTACCCGGCGAGGAGAACCTCGACCTGTTACAGTCACTGAAGGGGTCGAAGATCAAGCTGATCCTTACAAGACATGAACAGGGGGCTGCCTTCATGGCGGCCACCTATGGGCGACTCACGGGTAAGCCCGGTGTGTGCCTGGCCACATTGGGCCCTGGGGCGACCAACTTTGTCACGGGCGCGGCCTACGCACAACTTGGTGGTATGCCCTTGCTGATGATCACCGGCCAGAAACCTATCAAGAAGAGCAAGCAAGGGAGGTTTCAGATTGTAGACGTGGTGGACATGATGCGTCCTCTGACGAAGTACACACGACAGATCGTCAATGGCAATGTTATTCCCTCTGTAGTGCGGGAAGCCTTTCGGATCGCGACGGAAGAGCGACCAGGAGCCGTTCATATCGAACTCCCGGAAGACATTGCCGAAGAAGAAGCAGACGCCCACACGCTCTATCCCAGCTTCGTGCGCCGCCCACATCCCGACAAGAAGGCGCTGGATGCCGCATTAGAGATGATCCACTTGTCCAAACGCCCGCTGTTACTCATCGGCGCCAGTGCCAATCGCAATAGAACGGGAGCCGCGATGGAAAGCTTCCTGGATCAAACCGGCATCTACTTCTTCAATACACAAATGGGCAAGGGGGTAGTCGACGAACGCCACCCGCAGTTCCTCGGTACGGCTGCGCTTTCCGATGACGACTATGTGCACAAGGCCATCGATACTGCGGACCTTATCATCAATATCGGTCATGACGTCATCGAAAAGCCCCCCTTCTTCATGCGTGAGGACGGCTGCAATGTGATCCATATCAATTATTTCTCCGCGCAGGTGGACCCGGTTTATTTCCCCCAGGTGGAAGTCGTCGGTGACATCGCCTCCAGCGTCGAGTATTTGGCGGAAAACGTTCACCGCCAGTCCAATTGGGAACTGGATACCTTCAAGCAGATCAAGGACGATGTGGAGTCACACATCCGCAAATACTTTGGTGACACGCGCTTCCCCATGTTACCGCAGCGGATCGTCAACGAAATCCGGCAGCTGATGCCCGATGACGGTATCATCACCCTGGACAATGGCGTATACAAGATCTGGTTTGCTCGCAACTACAAGGCCTACGAAGCCAACACGGTCCTGCTGGACAATGCCCTGGCCACTATGGGTGCAGGATTGCCCTCAGCCATGGGCGCAAAAATCACGTATCCCGACCGAAAAGTGGTGGCCATCTGCGGCGACGGCGGGTTCATGATGAACTCCCAGGAGCTCGAGACCGCAATGCGCCTGAAGCTCAACCTCGTGGTGATCATATTGAATGACAGTGCCTATGGCATGATCAAGTGGAAGCAAGAAGGAATGGGCTTTGATGACTTCGGTTTGGACTTCAACAATCCTGATTTTGTGAAGTACGCGGAGGCTTACGGCGCCAAGGGCTACAGAATACAATCCAGTCAGGACTTCACCGACCGGCTTGCCTCCTGCTTACAAGAGGACGGGGTACACGTCATCGACCTGCCAGTAGATTATTCGCTCAACGTCGATATACTTATCAAAGGTTTAATGGAAAATAGTCAATCATGAGTGACAAGCTGCAAGTACTATCTCCCTACGATGGATCGCTCATCGAGGAATTATCGATGCATGGACCATCGGATGTGGAGCAAGCGCTGGCCAAGGCCAAAAGCCTATTCGATAATCGGGATGGCTGGCTACCCAAACATGAAAGAATAGCTATCCTCGAGCGCGCGGCAAAAATCATGATACAGCGCAGAGAAGAGCTGACTACCATTGCCGCTCAGGAAGGTGGTAAGCCCTATGTGGACTCACTGGTGGAAGTGGATCGTGCCATCAACGGCCTGAAAATAGCGGTCGAAGAATTGAGCAATTTCGGCGGGGTAGAAATCGCTATGGGACTCAACAAGTCCTCAGTGAATCGGCGGGCACACACGGTGAAGGAGCCCATCGGCGTCGTCGCCTCTGTGAGCGCATTCAATCATCCACTAAACCTGATTGTCCACCAAACAATACCCGCTTTGGCAGTAGGGGCCCCTGTCATCGTCAAACCAGCTTTGACCACACCTCGCTCCTGCATCGCTTTTGTCAACATCCTAAAAGAGGCTGGCCTTCCGGCTGGTTGGTGCGAGTATCTCTTGACAGACAATGAGTCCTCGGAGAAACTCGTTACCGACGCGCGCATCAATTTCTTTTCGTTCATCGGCTCGGCCAAAGTGGGCTGGTACCTACGCTCTAAACTCGCCGCCGGAACGAGATGCGCTTTGGAACATGGTGGGGCAGCTCCAGCGCTGGTGGATAAGACTGCTAATCTGGACGAAATCATAGACCCGCTGATCAAAGGAGGCTTCTACCACAGCGGACAAGTCTGCGTGTCTGTTCAGCGCATTTTTGCCCACGAGGAAATTGTCGATGATCTCGTCCAACGAATGATCCCTAAAGTCGAGAACCTTCGCGTCGGTGATCCGCTGGATAAGGACATTGACTGCGGGCCACTGATACTTCCAAGGGAAGTGGACCGCGTAGAAAGGTGGGTAGATGAAGCTGTGAATGAAGGCGCGCAACTCCTCATCGGCGGAAAGCGAATCAACGACTACAGCTTTCAGCCAACATTGCTCTTGAATCCCAGCGCCAGCAGCAAAGTCTCACGGGAAGAAATATTTGGGCCCGTCGTTTGTATCTATCCTTACTCAGACTACCGGGAAGCGATTCGTTTGGCGAATGACCTTCCTTACTCCTTTCAGGCTTCAGTGTTCACCAATGACTACGATACTGCGATCGATGCCAGCAATCGACTAAGTGCTGCAGCCGTGATGATCAACGACCACACGGCATTTCGAGTGGACTGGATGCCCTTTGGGGGATGGGATGCATCTGGATTAGGCATTGGCGGGATCAAGTACTCAATGGAAGATATGTCCAGAGAGAAGCTGCTTGTCTTTAAAAGCAAATATCTGTGAGTCATTCACGCCATTGAAATGATTGAACAGGCTAGTTACCATTTGCCTCTTTAGACACAGGTGTCAATGGGCTACGCAAGGCATCAATTACGCGCGTATTCCACTCGTCAAAATCGAAGTTGGGTTCGAAATACGTTTCGCCCAGACGAACGATGACGAGGTCCTCTGAAGGTATCACCTCCACCCTCTGACCGTGAAAACCTCGGGCTGAGAAGGCATCAGCGGGCGCGTTGGGCATGTGCTGGCCCGCATTTAACCAAGTCTGGCCACCATATAGTCCCTTGGAGTCCGCTACTGGGGTCTTCATGAACTCAATCCACGACGGATTTACAATAGTATCACCTTCGAAGACACCATCATTGAGCATCAAGAGGCCCAATCTGGCCCAGTCTCTACCTGTAGCCCATGAATAGGAAGAGCCTACAAAATAACCAGCGGCGTCAGTTTCCATCACCATCGATTGCATTCCCAAAGGACCAAACAGTTGCTCGTATGGGAATCGCTGGTAAGCCTCCAGATCATCAAAGTACGATGCCAGTGCCGTTGCCAGGATATTGGAGGTGCCGGAGCTGTAATACCATTTCTCACCTGGCCTGGCGGTGAGCTCCGCCTCTGCCGCCATCTTCCCCATCGCATCTGATTCATACAGCATGATGGTGGCTCCGGAACGGTCCGCGTAGTTTTCCTGCCACTCAAGCCCACTAGCCATATTGAGCAAATGGCGAATAGTGAGGGCCTCCTTGTCCGTGCCCCTCCATTCGGGGACCGGCATGGGGTCATCCAGCGAGAGGTGCCCCTGGCGTTCCAGGATACCATAAAGAAGTGCCGTGATCGTCTTGGTCATGCTCCAGCCCAGGAGTTGGGAATCTTTGTCAAAACCGGGCGCGTATCTTTCACCAATCAGTCGGCCCTTGTGGACGACCAGTGTCGCGCGAGTAATCTTCGAAGGGCTCTCAGGGTCTTCTTCAGAAAACGCCCAATCGAGGGCGGACTCTACGTCGGGTACGGTCGTCATCACCAAGGCGAGTGACGAATCATTCCTGTCAAAATAATCAGCCGTCGAAAACGCAATGTTGCCCAATGTCAGACCCATGTCTTTGGGAGCATTTACACTGGAAATGGCACAGCCAAGTCCCTCTCTGTACACAGCTGTCTTCGGCTTGAATCCAAAGAAATCAGCAGTGACTTTTCTTTGCTCATAGTCCACCGTTTGGTTGCCCAAGCTCACGGGAAAGAACCCAATATCCTCCGCGCGCACCACCTCCTCATCAATACCCGCCACAAACACGCAGGAGCACATCACTTTGGCGGCATGACCGTTCAAGATTTGCAATCTGGGGAAGAGATAGAAAGCCAGGGCAGTGACCACGAGGCCCATTATCACCAGAAGGACAACCAGAATCTTTTTCATAATCAACGATGTCTCACGCGCAAATTAGCACTTACTTCATTCGCCCTGACAGCTCTAATAGAAATGCATCGATTTCCTCATAGATCCAATCCAATTCGGCAGGTGTGATGACGTAAGGTGGTAGGATATAAATGACATTACCCAACGGCCTCAAGAGCAAATCTCTTTCAAGGAAATGTTCGTAGATACGGTCCTTGATTGCACTCGTGTAGCCGGCATCATCAGCCTTCAGCTCGATCGCCAGGATCGTCCCTAAGTGCCGGATATCAGCCACTTGATCCGTCTTCTGAAATCTCTTCACATACCTCGCGTGACGCGCCGTGATAAGATCAATGGCTGCTTGTGTTTCCGTGGACCTCATCAGTTTCATACTGGCATTAGCAGCTGCGCAAGCCATCGGATTGGCTGTGTAAGAGTGTCCGTGGAAGAAGGCCTTGCGCCGGTCGGTCGAATCAAAGGCCTCCGCTACCCTGGTGTTGACAGTTGTAACGCCCATGGGCAGGAAACCGCCTGTGATACCCTTTGACAAGCAGAAAATATCCGGCTTGTTCGACAGGTAATCGCAAGCGAACATCCGTCCCGTCCGACCAAAGCCTGTCATGACTTCATCGGCAATGCATACAATATCGTGCTCCTTGGCAAAGGCGACCAACTGATCGAGTACCTCAGCGCTATAGATGCGCATGCCTCCAGCGCCCTGGACCAGAGGCTCAAAAATGAAGGCCGCATGGCCATCACTGGCCAGTTTCTTCATCGCCCTCAAGGTATTGGATCCGTCGCCCTCTGGAAACGGTAGATAGTCGACTTCAAAAAGATGATGTACAAATGGTTCATTGAAAATGGAAGTCCTATCCCCTACCGACATCGCACCAAAAGTGTCGCCGTGATAAGCCCCTTCAAGCGCGATCACCCGCCGTCGCGGCCTCTCCTTGTTGTGCCAGTACTGCAATGCGAGCTTAATGGCCACTTCGGTGGAGGTGCTGCCATCGTCGGAAAAGAAGACCCTGCTCTGATCAGAAGGCAATAGCTCCATCAGTGTCGCCGCCACCTTCGCGGCAGGCTTGTGTGCAAACCCGGCAAAAATCACTTGTTCCAGCTTCTTGGCTTGCTTCGCTATGGCCTTGGCAATCACAGGGTGGCCGTGGCCGTGGATATTTACCCACCACGACGAAATGGCATCGAGGATCTTTCTACCATCTGGGGTATAGAGGTAGACCCCTCGGCCTTTGACGACGGGAATTGGGTCACTACTCGCCAGCGGCGAAAAAGGATGCCAGACTACCTCCTTGTCCGATACTTGCCACTTCTTCACCGTCCAAATATTGAATCGTCCTGAAAATGCGCGAATCCCGGGCCCCACTGTGATGCCAGCTCGGCGGCGTATTGCTGCACCACTTCTGGAGTGGCCTGATCATGTTGAGCCACACGTAGCAGGCAAGGCCAGGGACTCTTTTCCAGGATGATATGTTCGCTGTCCTCATTGGCAGGACCATTGAAGACGATCCCCAGCACTGGCACGTTCCTTCTTTTCAGTTCCTCGACCGACAAAAGGCTGTGGTTGATGCTTCCAAGATACAGGTTGCAAACGAGGATCACCCTGGAATCAAATTGCTTCGTCAAGTCAATCACATAGTCCTCCTGATTCAGGGGCACCAGCATACCTCCGGCCCCCTCGATTACCAGGTCCCTATTGGATACTGGCGGGTGAAAGTCCTCTAGATGTATCTCCACACCCTCGGCTTTTGCAGCGGCATGTGGCGATGCAGGCATTTTGAGAAAGTGTCGCTCATTGAAGAAACGGCTGGGTTCGGCACCCGTGAGACCTCTGACGGCATCGGTGTCCCGTGGCTCGCCGCATTGCACGGGCTTCCAATAATCGCAGGAGAGGTAACTGACCAGAATGGCGGAGACCACGGTTTTTCCACTATCAGTCCCTATTGCTGTTACAAAGTAGTTCACCCGGCGAAATTACTAGTCATCTCCGGGAACTGAAACCCGTTGGCTGGTGAGCTTTTACAAGTATCCAACGATAGCAGCGACCAATCCTCTGATTTCTTCCTTTGTGTTGTAGCTATGGAGGCAAATGCGCAGCCGCTCAGCCCCCGCTCTCACTGTTGGGGCCCGAATTGCCATCACCTGGTAACCTGCACTCTTCAAGCCATCAGCCATCTTCAGGGATCTCTCGGCTCCAGCAGCAGCTATGGGTTGAATAGCACTCAGACTGGAAGAGGACGTGCCGACGACCGCTTCGAAGGTGCGTCGGAAGAAATCGATGTTTTTGTGCAGTTGCTCCGCCAATTCCGGATGCTGGCCGAGGTAAGCAAAAGCCTCGATGAGTGATCGCAAGCTATGAGGGGGAAGAGACGTGGTATAGATGAAAGATCGGGCCGCATTCAGCAGGTAATCCTTTAAAAGCGAGGAGCCCGCAACACACGCCCCGTGGCTGCCCATCGCTTTACCGAAAGTATAAACCCGGGCAAAAACACGTGATTCCAGACCTTTTTCGACCAACCATCCTGCGCCCCGCGGTCCGTACGAACCGGTGGAGTGTGCCTCATCCACAATCAGCAGAGCACCGAATTTCTCACACAGGCTAACAACCTCCTCCATCGGTGCAAAGTCACCATCCATAGAAAATAGAGATTCGGTGACAACGAAAACTCTAGTCGCAGAGCTGGTCACATCATTCAAGCGCCTCTCCAAATCGTGAAGTTCATTGTGCCGAAAACCATAGGTACGGGCACGGCTGAGCCAGGCGCCCTCCTTGATACAAACATGGGCCAGTTCATCGTAGAGGACAACGTCGTTTTTTGTTGCAACCGCCGATATCAGAGACTGATTCGCTTGATAGCCAGAGTTAAAAACCAGCACTGCTTCGGCCTGAAATAAAGCTGCTAGTCGCGACTCGAGCTCCTCATAAAGAGAATGGTTGCCTGACAGTAACCTGGAGCCTGTACCACCCGATAATTGATGATCTCTTGCCCACCTCTCGGCAATAGTCGTAGCTAGCTCCTCATTCCGTGCCAAACCAAGATAGTCATTGGATAAGAAGTCAATAGGAGCTTCTGCAGCAGGAAACGACCTGAGTGTCCCCTGCTCCCTTCTCTTCTGCAGGTAGTGTCTCAGAAAATCCTCCTTCATGCGCAAATGTGTGTTCCACACAAAAATCCACGGCAGAAATGCTCCCGATGGCGACAAAATATGGAAGAATCACCCAGGTTATCCACAATGAGCCGTCTTTTCATGCCTCCAAAATTATATCTTTGGAGAATGCGACCATTGCTAGCTGGCATATTACTGTGTGGCCTTGCAGTCATTGTCTTTGGTCAGAATGCATCTCAAAAGGTGCTTAACCGGGAGGTTACGCTTCTGATAGAGAACGATGTGTTCACCTCGATTCTGCTAGACCAATACTACAGCAGTGGTATTTACGCGAGCTACCGCGATAGACTCGATTCAGCAGAGGTGGGCCCAAGGCTAATACAGGTCATAAGAAATTTCAAAGTCAGTCAACGGATGTATACAGCCAATTCGCTGGCAGAGATCCACATTGAGAATATGGATCGACCGTATGCAGGTATCCTATCCTTTATGATCGGCCAATCCTACTACTTCAAGAGGAAGCAGGCGTTAGAAATCGAACTTGAGCTCGGCTGGATGGGGCCCCGCACGGGAACTGGCCAAATCCAAAGGGGATGGCACAAAGCTTTTGGACTTCAACCCGTCAATGGTTGGGACTCGCAAATCAGCGACTCCCCGGTGATCAACGCACACCTGCGACACGGCATAGAAATCCTCAGATCAAACGGTGAACACTACCAACCGGATATTATCCTGGATAGCCGTCTCTCATTCGGATCCGTGTTCAACTCCATTCACGAGCAACTGGTTTTTAGATTTGGGCGCACACTACCTGTCAATCAAACTGGCTATTTTGGCAATACCCTTGGTCTCATCAAACCCGATGGCGAATACGCGCAAACGATCGAGGTCTACATTATGTATTCACCTGGCATAAAATACACCCTCTACGACGGAACCCTACAAGGTGGACTCCTGAGTTGGGAGCCTTCGGTTTTCACCAAAGAGCCCAACCCATGGGTCTTTCATCAAAAGTTTGGCCTGCTCTTCAGATATGGCACTTTTGACTTCAACTTTGTCGTCCATCTGCATAAACCCGAAACCGAAGGAGTAACCAGCCATCAGTACGCTGGCGTGGAGCTAAAACAGAGGTTTTAGCTTGGTAGGTTGTTCTAGTTGGGCTTACTTTCACGAATAAAGACTACTTATGTCATTGAAGCGGATACTCGTTCTCCTTGCTTTTATTCCTTATTTCGTACAAGGTCAGGGATTTGGCCTCGGCCTGAACCCCAGCAATATCACCTGGAATCAAATCAACACGGAGAAAGTGCAAGTCATCTTTCCCTTAGGCCTTGAAGACCGGGCACAGCGGGCGGCAAACATCATCCACATGCTCGATGACAGCAGCTACTATCAGTTGGATGTGCTCCGCGAAAAAGTCAGCATCATCCTTCAAAATCAAACTACCATTTCCAATGGTTTTGTAACAGTAGGGCCTTTCAGGTCAGAGTTCTTCACCACACCCCCGCAATTTGGATTTGGTGGTACTGTCGACTGGATGGATTTTCTGACCATTCACGAATACCGCCATGTACAGCAATTCAGCAATGCCAAGCGCGGGATCACCAAATTCGGTTCCTATTTGTTTGGTCAGAACGGCTGGGGAGGTTTCGCGGTTGTGGCGATGCCCCGCTGGTTCTTCGAGGGGGATGCGACATTCTACGAAACGGCCCTTACCAATGCCGGTCGTGGTCGAACACCCGATTTTGACAGGCAATACCGGGCATTGATGCTGGACAACAGACATTACAACTACGAAAAAGCTTCGGCCTTCTCCTTCAAGGACTTCGTGCCTAACCACTACAACCTGGGGTATTACATGACCACCCACATACGCAATAAGTATGGCCAGGAGGCATTGAACCAGGCAGCAATGGATGCAGTGAACTACAAGGGCATCATTTATCCTCTCAACCGCGGATTCAAAAGTTCAACGGGTCTAGGTACCAAAGCCCTCTACAGGGAGACTTTTCAGACACTGGCCGACGAATGGCAAAACGAGGCCGAGCAGTTGGACCTCACTCCCAGCCGGCAAATCAATCAGCAGGAGAAGATCGCCTTTACCAGCTACAAGCAGCCTGTCTTTATAGACAATGAGACGCTGATTGTTGAAAAATCGGGTTTTAGGGACATTCGCACATTCGTGATGATTGATCGTCGCACGGGCCAAGAGTCCGTTATCACCCGCCCAGGATTGTATAGCCCTGACAATGCCGTAATATCCTCCTACGGCGATCGATGGCTGTTTTGGGCGGAGCGAACGGTAGATGAGCGCTGGGGCAATCAAAACTTCTCTGTCATCACGAGATACGATATGCAGCGAGGGAAAAAGCAGAAGTTGACAAAAAGGTCCAAGTATTTTGCACCAGAAGTATCGCCGGACGGTAAGCAGCTCGTGACTTCCCATGTGCCTGAGACAACACAATACGGCCTTCACATCCTGGAATCAAGTACTGGCGAGCTGGTAAAAGCGATTGGCAACCCCAAGAACTATTTTTTCTCATTTCCTCGATGGGTGGACAACGAGCGCATCATCGCGGTGATACAATACCAGGGACTGCAAGGACTGGCGATCATCGATGTTGGAGACGAGAGCTACGATTGGCTGATTGACTTTCAGGAGTATCAATTGAGCTATCCGCGTGTGCATGGCAACCACGCCTTTTTCAATTCGACAAGGACTGGTATTGACAATATCCACGCCGTGAGCCTTTCTACAAAGGAAGAGTCGCAGGTGACCAGTACGCTCCTGGGAGGTGTGCAACCCGTAATCTCCCCAGATGGGAGTACGCTGGTGTACAGTGAATTCACATCAATGGGCTGGAACCTCATGGAGATGGATCTGGACCCTAGCCAATGGCGCCCGATAAAGGAGAGATATCCTACGGAGATCGACTTCTACCAGCCAGCTATGACGCAAGGGAATATTCTGGAAGATGTACCCAACGAAGAGTATGCTGTCAGCAGATTCAACAAGACCGAAGGATTATTTCAGCTACACAGTTGGTCGGCCATTGCGCTTCACCCCAACTATGGAGGCATTGTCTTCATGGGTAACAAGCTCAGCACGCTAAGCGCCTCAGCCAACTACCAATACAATGTAAATGAGAACGAAGGCAGTTGGGGAGTCAGTGGCAATTTTGCCGAATGGTACCCTGTCTTGCGGGTGGATTACGACCATGCTGACAGAAGTAGAAATACGCTAGTCTACTACGAAGACATCAGCCCCAGCGACACCATTTTTCGATTCTCCGCAACCAGTGAGTGGGTGGAGGACGACATTGGCCTGGGAGTCATTCTTCCTTTCAACCTCACAAGTGGCAACCACTTTGGCAACCTTGAGGTGGAGACCATGTACAGCCAGATCTTCATGAAGGATTACGAATATCTGTTGGGGCTTCCCGGAGAGACAAGGGCTTTTTCGAGGATCGACCAGAATTTTGGTGCTGCAGAAATCAACGTAGAATTCAATCGGTTCCAAACTTCCGCTGTGAGACAAGTGCTGCCCAGGTGGGCACAATTGGTTGACCTCTCCTACCGCCGTACGATTGGCACCGAGAAATACGCCAGTACGTATTTCCATGCGATGGGCCGTTTCATCTTTCCCGGAGTTGTAAAGACTCATGGGTTCTCGATCAGACCGGGGATCAAACTGGAAGATCTGACGGACAACTATAAGTTTCGTGACAATTTCTTCTACGCACGGGGCTACGAGGCATCTTTTGCTGACAATGTATGGCGGATCGGGGCGGACTATACGTTCCCGGTTTGGCTGCCGGATCTTGCGATAGGTCCCTTCCTATTCCTTAAGCGAATCAAACTGTCACCATTTTATGACTTTGACCGATCCATCCTGAAGTCAAGGAACATCGATGAACTGGAGCCGCTTGCTAACCCTAGCGTGGAAGGCTCATTGAATGAAATTGTTACTGAGAGGGCTTCCACGGGTGCGGAGCTCCGTTTCGAATTTCGATTCCTGCGCCTGGTGGATGCGGATATTGGTGTCCGGTACAATTACCTCATCGATGAACCCAATCCATCAGATCAGCACACATTCTCATTCGTACTGGGGGGTATCACTTTTTAGTCGCTGAGACTGGGCATTTGAGCTGGGTGATACGTAGAACCTGTGGCAGTAGTCAACGGGCAGTCTCGATTCCCCCAAAGTGTTGTTCAAATAGCAGGTCACAATGGCGAAAGCTATCGGATCAATGGCGCTGTGGGATCAGGAGTCACCGGGTCTATCCGAGGAAACCCTGATGACAACGATCTCTACTTCCTCACACAGATCAAAGTCATCTACTCGATTCCATTTCGGTAAGCAATTGGAAGCGAATTGCTCAATGATTGTTGGAGAGTACCTATTTTCACAGTTGCACTAGCAGTCTTTGAGTTTTGGCAATCAATTGGAAAGACCACTTCATTAATCTATTTGTCGTCATTCTGGGCATAAGCGTAGCCTTCTACCTCGAAAGCTGGCGGGAAAATCAAAATGTTCTACAGCAGGAGAAAGCATTCCTTGTGGAACTTGAGCGAAGCCTGGAACAAGATTCCATATTGCTCGACACGCTGATAAGCATCAACGAATTTCAGCAGGTGACGCTAACACGCCTCTTAAGGAAGGAAAGCATTACCTCCGACTCTGTGGGGTACTTCATCTACAACATCTTCTACAACCTTCCATTCGCGCCGCAAAAGGCGGTGTATGAATCGATGAAAGCCTCCGGTGGCATACAGTCCCTGAAAGACTTCGAGCTGGCAGCGAGGATCATGGAGCTCTACGAGCAAGACTACATGGGCATGCACCAATGGAATGAGGCTGTAGATGATCATATCAAGGACTTTTATCGGCCCTATGTGATCGGCACCCTGCAATACACCTTTGGTGCCAGGATCGACGGCAACCGCCTCCAATCAAGGGAGTTCCGAAGTATCGTCCAGCCGTATCGGGCGTTTCACCAGGGAAAGTCAAACTATTATCTGGAGGTCAGGGAACGGATCGTCGAGACGAAAGCAATGATCAGGGATTATCTACGCTGACACCCTCTGCACCCGTTGTTTGGGTAAGGAGCGTCTGTATCTCATCCGGCGAATAATAGGTGTACTCCACCACCAATTGCTCCACGGATCCCTCGGGTTTCGTAAAAACGGACCGTACGTGTCGCCCACTATTGTCATATGACAGCATTTCCTCCCACATTGTGGAGCTACGATCTCTGATCACCTTCTTCACCAGCTGGTTTTGCTCGTTGTATGATGTCAGGATCTCAAATGCCTTCGCTTCGTCCTCTTCCGCTCTTTTGATGATGATTCGCGCCACATGGTTGTTGTCCTCCCTGTATCTCAGAAAGACTTCCTCGACCACCCAATCATCGAATCTGCGTCGTCGCCGGGCCTTGATGCGACCCCGATCATCCTGCAGGTACTGCCAACCGCGCTCTTCATCCAGCAGGCGAGTCAAGTCAAAAGCGTGTACAACTTCGTCATGCACCCGCTTGCCGTCCTCTATATAAGTGATCATCGTCTGGAAGGATCCATCCGGATAATATGTTTTGGCAAACAAAGAGTCCCTGAAATCCCCGGCTTCGACCAAATAGGCCCGTTGTTCTTTTCGGATCGATCCGGTGCTTTCGAAAGTCTCCACAAACTTGATACCTCGACCGATCAGCAGGGTATAATTGCGCTCGCCAGGGTAACGCTTTCCATCCTCAGCAAAGGAATACTCCCAGGGTCCGTCCTCCACCTTCCATGCCACACGCTTTTCAATATCGATGACCGCGTCATAACCCAGCACGCTAGCTTTCTCCTCCAACCGCTGCGCGAGGATGCGGGAATGCGCATACAAGCCCTCCCCTTTCATCACCCCAAGTCTACCACCAGCGATGTACTCCTTTTTAGGAAACGGAATGTCGTCGAAATACAATTGCACCTCACCTACACTGGATCGCCGCAGGGGCAATCGCACCTCGTAGTCATGGTAATCAGTCGCATAGCTTTGATACCCATACTGGCGGGAGGATTGGGGCACATACTCACATCCAGTAAGGAGCAATACTGCAAGAGAAATCGCAAAGACATTTGAGATCCGTGAAGAGAAGAATCGGGCGGTAATCATTTTTTCAGGTTTTGACTACCCCACAGGCAACCGTCGTGCCAGAATATGTCAGCCTTCCAGCTGCATTACCTTTTTCTCCCAGCGCTCAGTTAGATCGGAAATCTCGGCCTTCAGTTCCTCCACTTGCTCATTGAGTGATGTGAGCTTATCAAGATCCCGGGAGTGCTGTGGGTCCGACATCTCAGCCTCCAGTTGGACGAGCTCTTCCTCCTTGCCTTGAATCGTTTTCTCCAGCTTCTTGATCTCTTTCTGCAATCCATCATCTACCGGCTTGGGCTTGGCCTTTGGTTCCTTCTTCACCGCTGGAGTTGGTTGCGCCTGTTGGGTACTAGCAGCAGCCCTCTCTTTCTCGCGTTGCTTCATCCACCATTCGTAGTCTTCGTACGTGCCGGGATATTCCTTGATCTCGTGATCCTCAATCCACCAAACTTTGGTCGCTACCCTGGAGATGAAGTCCCGGTCGTGAGAAACGAGCAAGAAGGACCCTTCAAACTGCTGCAGTGCCTGGACAAGTATACCTACAGATAGCATATCGAGGTGGTTCGTAGGCTCATCCAGCAACAAGAAATTAGATTCGGAAATGAGCGTTTTCGCCAAGGCGACTCTGGACTTCTCTCCTCCGGATAGGACCTTGATCTTTTTGAAGACCTCATCATCAGTGAAAAGAAAACAACCAAGCACTCCACGCAATTCCTGCTCCGTCTTTCCCGTCCCCTGCTGCTTCAGCTCTTCGAGGATCTCGGACTCAAGGTCCAAGGCCTCCAACTGATGCTGTGCGTAGAAGGAAGTCATCACATTGTGACCGGTCTCGACCTTGCCTTCATGTGGCTCAGTACCCGCAACGATCCTCAGGGCCGTCGACTTCCCTTTGCCATTGGCGCCGATCAGCGCGATCTTATCTCCCCGCTCAATATGTGCGTCAGTACGCTCAAGAATTTTGAGGTCTCCATATGATTTGGATATGCCCCCGAGTCGAGCAACATGCCGCCCCGATTTCGTCTTGAAATTAAACTTGAAATTCACCTGAGCATTTTCGTCGACGACCTCGTCGATCCGCTCCATCTTCGCCAGCTGTTTCATCTTAGATTGTGCCTGGCGAGCCTTTGTTGCCTTGGCCTTGAACCGCTCTATGAAGCGCTCCGCTTCTCTTATTTTCTGCTGCTGGTTCTCAAAGGCATTTTGCTGGATCTCATTGCGCAATTCCTTTTCTTCTTCGTAGAAGTCGTAATTGCCGGAATACAAGTGGAGCTTTTGACCATACACTTCGACAATCTTGTTGACCGATGCATTGAGAAACCGGCGATCGTGTGAGACGATGATATATGCCCCATCATAGGTGTTCAAATAGGACTCAAGCCACTGTATCGAAGGCAGGTCCAGGTGGTTCGTGGGCTCATCCAGCATCAACAGTGATGGCTTCTCCAGGAGCAACTTGGCCAGCATGACTCTCATCCTCCACCCTCCTGAAAACTCCCTTAGCGGCCTTCGCAAATCCTCCGTTCTGAAGCCTATCCCTTCCAGTATTTCCTCGGCCTGTGACTGGATCGTATAGCCCTCTACTGCCTCAAAGCGCTCCTGCAGCTTTGCCAGACGTTCGACAAGCTTGTCCTCGTACTGCGTCTCCATCTTATGAAGTACCTCGTCGATCTGGTGCTGGAGATCGTGTGCTTCCTGAAAAGCCGTCATCGCCACTTCCAGGATAGACTCATCCGACTGATAACTAAGCAAGTCCTGATTGAGAAACCCAATGGTAGTATCCTTCGACTTCGAAATCTCTCCAGCTGTGGGCACTACGTCACCAACGATCATTCGTAGCAATGTGGACTTACCGGTTCCGTTGAGACCGATAAGGCCCATGCGATCCCTCGGACCAATGAACAAGGATGCTTCGTCGTAAAGGGGTCTGTCACCCAGAAAGTATGATAGATTATTGATGCTGATCATCGCAAGCAAAGGTAGGAAACGCCCACCGATTGGAAATTACCAGTTGGGCCCTGACTACAAAAAACTTAACTTCAAGGCAGTGGTTTCTTTTTGTATAGTCAACCCAACAATCTTTACAATGAAATATCTCTCTATCCTCTCGATTCTGCTGCTAAGTTTTGCCTGTACCACTGAGCCCTCCGAAAACAACGCCTCCTCGGATGAAGCCTCCTCGGCTGACGAGATCGGTCTAACTAGCGCTGATGGCCTGGAGATGGAAAGACTGCAACTGCCTGAGGGGTTTGAAATAGATGTTTATGGTAGGGTGAACAAAGCCCGATCGATGGCGATCTCTCCATCGGGCACGATATTCGTCGGCAATCGTGGAGGGGGAAGTGTCTATGCCGTGAGAGACGTCGATGGCGACTTCAAAATCGATGAGCGCTACAAGATCGCTTCAGACCTCAACCTGCCCAATGGCGTGGCTTTTAGAGATGGCGATCTCTACGTCGCCGAGGTCAGCAAGATGTGGCGGTACCGGGACATTGAAGCCAACCTGGCCAATCCCCCAGCACCCGAATTGATCTATGACGACTTCCCTGAGGACGGTCACCACGGCTGGAAATACATCGCATTTGGTCCAGATGGCAAGCTCTATGTGCCAGTAGGAGCTCCCTGCAACATTTGCGAAAGTAAGAATGAGATGTATACATCTATCCTTCGGATGAATCCGGATGGCAGCGATCGGGAGATTTACGTCACCGGGGTACGAAACACCGTAGGATTCGCCTGGCACCCCGAGACCAATGAGCTGTGGTTTACAGACAATGGCAGAGATATGCTAGGAGATGACACGCCACCCTGTGAACTCAATCGCGCGACAGAAAAAGGTCAGCATTTTGGGTATCCGTACTGCCATGGTGGCACCATTTCCGATCCCGAGTTCGGAGAGAAATTCGCCTGCGACGAGTTTGTCGCACCTGCGCAGAACCTTGGCCCGCATGTCGCCCCTCTAGGCATGAAGTTCTACACTGGCAGTTCATTTCCTGAGAGCTACTCAGGCAAGATCATTATCGCCGAGCATGGATCATGGAACCGCAGTCAGGAGGCAGGACATACCGGCCATCGGTTGACCATGGTGCGTGAAGAAGGTGGCGTAGGCACGAGCTATGAACCCTTCATCACCGGCTGGCTCAATGAAGATACCAACCAGGCCTGGGGAAGGCCTGTGGACGTGCTCGTACTCGAGGATGGGTCTATGCTGGTATCAGACGACCTTTCAGGTACGATCTACCGGATCACTTATACCGGCTGATTTCGAAAATACGGTGACACCTGTTTTTTGACGGTTGAGTTGGTGGCTGTTGCTTATGGCGAGATAAGCTCGTATCATTGAGAAAAAATTTTATCCAGCTAATACCGCTATGAGAAATTTGAAGATTCTCCTCCCAGCCGTAGCCATCCTCCTGATCATCACTCAATGTGCAAAGGTGCCCATCACCGGGCGCTCGCAGCTAAGCCTTATCCCCAACGATCAGGTTTTGCCGATGAGCTTCGAGCAATACGAAGAAGTCAAAAAAACCAATAAGGTGGTCACTGCCGGTGACCAGGCGGCAATGGTGAAGCGCTGTGGGATGCGCATACAAAGTGCCGTTCAGAAGTACTTCAGGGACCAGGGACAGAGTGATTACCTCAGAGACTACAAGTGGGAATATATTTTAATAGAGGATAAGACCGTCAACGCGTGGTGTATGCCAGGTGGGAAGGTGGCCTTCTATACGGGCATCCTACCTATTACCAAAGATGAAACAGGTCTGGCCGTCGTGATGGGCCATGAAATTGCGCATGCCATCGCCAATCATGGTCGTGAGAGAATCAGCCAGACACTGGCAGCCCAGACGGGACTGAGCATAGCGTCGATTGCACTTGGTGGGGGTGGTGCGTCTCTCACAGGAGATATGATCCTGCAAGGTGCCGGAGCGGCCACCTCATTGGGCATTCTCAAGTTTTCACGCAAGCACGAGTCTGAGGCCGATGAATTGGGTCTTTACTTCATGGCCATGGCAGGTTATGATCCACAACAAGCACCATCATTCTGGCAACGCATGTCAGCCAACAGAGGTGGACAAGCTCCTCCAGAGTTCATGTCCACACACCCTTCGCACGATACACGGATCAGTGACCTGAAGGCCAAGATGCCTAAGGCCCTGGAGTACTACAGACAGGCCAAGTAGACCTTTTACTTCTGTGCCCTCCGAGGTCGGTCAAGATCGACTTCGATCTCTTCCAGGCTTCTAAGGACGTCGGTGGAAATATCCAGAGACATCTCTATGATGGCTTCGAGATCGATCGCCTCGAGCACCTCTACACTGAGGTTAACTTCCTCCAGAGCCTCCAGACCTTCGAGCCCACTAAGGTCGATGTCTACATCGCCCAAAACCTCCAAGCCTTCGAGTTCCTCGAGGGCCTCCAGGCTTTGAAGTGCAGCCAGTGAGGATAGCTCAGAAAGTCCGCTAAGGTCAATATTGATGTCAAGGTCCTCCATAGATCTGCTATTGGAGCTGATCTTTTTCAACCCTTTGGTTTTATCTTCTTTGGAGTCGGTGTCTTGAGCAACAGCGGTGACACAGAAAACCAGTGCTGCCAGAAGTGTAAATAAACGCATAGTGAAATAGCTTTTGTGTAAATACTCCAAATCAGTAGGAAGGTTACACTGATCCCTATTTCTTATTTACTCTTTTCTGCGAATACTTGGGGCTGATCGTAAACCTGCGGGACTCGATGATCATCGTGCCATTCTTCTCTTCGTAAGGGTACTGGAAATTGATGACAGTACTTTGACTTATGCGCTTGAACTGTGAGAAGTGGATAAGGTCCTTGAATATTTCGTTGAAGTTCTGATAGACTGTGGTCTCGTATTCGACAAGCTTCTTCTGCTCGTTTTCGTTTTTGCGCTCTTTGATACCAAATATCTTCGTATGATCCCCGGAGGACTTCGTACGGATATACACTATCTCATTGGGGTGCAGTTTGAGTTTGCCTTCATCACCAAAATTTATCGTGATCTCCTCTGGCTTCCCAAATAGCTGATTTCGCACCCTCAGCGCATTCAGTTTTTCGAGACTGGCGATGAGTGATATATACATTCGGATATTTCTACCCACCAGTGTAAGGCTAAACAGCACCAGTAAGATCCAAAAGAAATTCTCACCTCGTGTCACCTGGTAGGGCGCCATGGCGAGAGCAAGTTCCCGGAAGAGGACAAAGTTGAAAGCAAAGAACAGGGAGTAGGCTGCCAGTCGCCAAAAACGGCTCTCGATGGGGAATCGCAGAAATGCCGACAGATAGAACTGCGCAACAACTAAAATCAAAAATGAGACGGTAGTGAAATCCGGGACTGGCCTACTGGCAATTGCCAGATAGAAAAGCACTGTAATCAACAATGCATAAAGTAGAAAAATGATCTTGTCCCGAACCCTCGTCCGGAGAATAAAAAACTCAGAGATGTCCATTTAGTCACTTCGACCTTCTAAGATAGAAAGGCCTGCCCAAAGGCTAACAAGTGGCTAAATTAATTTGATGGGTAAGTATTGAATATGTGCCGGAAGATACTCAGAACTGAATATTTCACCAGTTCGAATAGGGTAATAATGAATCGAATCATGGTCGTTTCCTTTAGATTGCTTTCCGTAAATGAAGGCAGAAACCTGGGATTTCGGCCATAGAAAGAGGGCGAATAAACTGACCGGGGAAATTATCGGCCAGACCCCATGTACTTGCCGGATGAATAGGTGGCAATAGAGAATGCCTACAAAAAAGAAAGCAGGCATTTCGTAAAATGCCTGCTTGTCATATTTCTTTTGATGATGGTTATGCGACGCGGCTCTTGCCCGCCTCCATCACTGCGTACATCTTTATTTCCTGGAAGACTCCGTCACCCAAGACTTCAAGAGACTGATCAGCACCTGCGGGCACGAAGTTGCCTTCGTTCTCCCACCATTGCTCTGCCAAAGTTCTTGCCTCACTCTCATCGATCTCAAAAAGATGACCGTAAGACTCAGAAATAAGCCAGGGCTTATCATTATTGCTGTACTTATTGAAAATCATCTCCCGCATGTGTGTAGATGTCTTGTCTCCAGACTTAAAATGCGAGATTGTATACGACATCGTCTCTGGCTCCGTCATCTTGTTGTCCCAAAACTTGCGTGAAGAAATCAACTGTGCAGTGGTGATAACGAAACCTCTCCCTTTCTCGAGCGGCTCTTTGCTGAGTTCGCAACTGGCTCGAAATTCCTTTTTCTTTTTACTAAACAGATTAAACATAAGTAGATAGAGTTCTGACCTCAGTAATGATACTGTAAAAACAGCAAAAGGTTACTTCAGCGTTCCTTTTTTTGGCGGTGAATGGGTGATTTCTTGTCGTGTACCTTACTATCTACTAAATGTGATCGCAACTCCGTCTACGGCCCGTTGATCGACATGCACAAGGTAGAGATCCACACAATCAATGATCCCGAGGTTCTGGTCATTGACAATTAGCTCCTCCAATCCTTCCCTCTGCGCGATCTCAAAGGAATAAGTGCCAGAAGGTAAAATATCCATCAGCACAGGCTCCGTGTTTTCGTTTTCTACCCGCACGGTCTGGTTGGCTGGGTTGAAGGTCCAGGTGATCACACCTTCTTCGAAGTCGTCGTCCACACCGGCGAACCCACCATTGACATTGACAAGGCTCCAGGTCCCTGAAAGGAACTCGGAAGTAGAAATCTCTTGCGGGTCATCAAGTTTGCAAGAGGCCAGGATACACACCGCAGCCACTATATATACCAGCGCACTTCTCATAAAAATCATCTTTGAAAAAGAGGCCAGAAAAATCGTGCCATGTTTCACAAAGGGGGTTTCTTTATCATCGATTGTTTCTTGCAGAGCCCCCTACGAATATGACTCTCCATAAGCACCTGGTAATTATCACTGGTATTCTCTGTATTTGGTCCATCAACAGAGGAGTAGCACAAGACTATTTCGCCACCTACCAAGCGGCCAGGGCCGCCTACGAACAAGGTGACTATGGCACTTACCTGAGCAAAATACAACTGACAGACAGCCTGAGACCCAATCACCCGACCATTCTTTATAATCTGGCGGTAGCCTACGCACTGACGAAGGAGCCCAAAAAAAGCCTGAAACCCCTGGAACAAGCACTCTGGATGAACGCGGCATTGCCTTTTGAAGAGGATGTGGATTTGAAGGAGGCAATGACGGAGTTTCAAACACTGGTCGGCCTGAAACAGCTCCTCAACGAAACGGTGAAAGGAGCAGAAAAGGCAATAGTTCTCCAAGACTCCTCACTGCACCCCGAGGGAATAGCCTATGACCAGAGCCGGGACGCATTTTATCTGGGCAGCGTACATCATCGGAAAGTAATACAAGTCGATGCAGAAGGCACAGTATCAGATCTCATACAAGACGACCGGCTATGGGCGATTATGGGAATGACCGTAGACGAGAACAGTGGGCTCTTGTGGGTGTGCTCTACATCCATACCCGAAATGATTGGCTATGACGACGAGCTGCGTGGCAAAGCCAAGGTACTTAGCGTGGATATTGATGCGGGTAGGATCGTCAACGAATTCACACATACCAACGAAATGTGGCTGGGTGACCTAACGATCGGGCGCGACGGCAGCGTGTATGCCACAAGCAGCAGTCCGGAGCGACCCTCGATCTATAGAGTGAATGAAGCTACGGGTGTACTTGAGGAGTGGCTTAACCTACCATCGATGATATCCCTACAGGGTATCGCTTCCTCCGGCAATGACCTTCTCGTTGCCGATTACCGCGAGGGACTATTGAAAATCGATATTGATTCAAAGGCCGTGGTGAAACTCACGAACCAGACACCTCACCCTTTGAAAGGAATCGATGGTTTGTATTATCAAGAGGATGCGCTGGTCGCCATACACAATGGGCTGAACCCATTTCGGGTGGTCAAGTATCAATTAGACGAATCGCATTCGGAGGTTGTCAGTTTTGAATTTCTGGACAAGGCACTTCCCGAATATGGCGAGCCTACCCTGGGGACTGTCGTCGACGGGCAGCTCTTTTATATTGCCAATAGCCCCTGGGGAGCCTACGACGAAGACAATCAATTGCTACTGGAGAAAGCCAAAGCACCAATTATCCTCAAAACGCCCTTGAACTAAGTAGGGTGGTCCCTACCACCTGATGGCATGCAGTCGCTCGCGGTCCAGCACCTTGATGCCGCTTGACTCGATGGCGATCATGCCTTCCTTTTTGAATTCCGATAGGATCCGAATCACTGACTCTGTGGCTGTTCCCACCATACCCGCCAAATCATTCCTGGCGACTTTGAAGAGGCCATTGCCATAGGCATCATCGAGCTTTAGCAAGTTGTCAGCTACTCGTTTGCGCACGGTGTCGTAGGCCAGGTGCAATAGCTCTTTTTCCTTCTCTACGACATCATTGGCCAGCATCTTGACGAAGATCCGGGAGATCTCCTTGTCGGAATACATGAGGCGCTGGAAGTCATCCCGCGAGATGAGTTTGAGTGTTGTAGGCTCCATGGCCTCCGCAAACTCCGTCTGGTTTTTGTCCTGAAGTAGCGATTGGTATCCAAAATAGTGTCCGTCATTGAGAACGTCCAGGATGAATTCCTTACCATCCTCGCTGATCTTATAGATCTTGACCTTTCCCGTATTCACGAAGTAGAGGTAGTGCGGAAAATCTCCCTCCCTGTAGATCACGTCGTGTTTCTTATAATTTCGTTCCTGCTTGGCTGCTGTGGACACATCATGTCGCTCCACATGAATACCTTCCAGGAGTGCCTCGTGGTGATGACCCTGATTCATCTGTTTGAACTTCTCGTACTTTGTCAGACGTTTCTCAATTGCAGCCAAAAGCTCCATATCATCGAAGGGCTTGGTGAGGTAGTCGTCTGCACCTAGGCTCATGCCCTGACGGAAATCCTCTTTTTCGGCTTTGGCAGTAAGAAAAATGAACGGAATGGAGTCAGTGTTATCGTCCTTACCCAGCATGTAAAGGACTTCGTAACCGTCCATTTCCGGCATCATGATATCGCATAAAATGAGGTCTGGCAAATCACTTTTTGCCGCTTTCACTCCCTCTTTGCCGTCTTCAGCTTCTACGACCAGATAGTTCGACAATTCCAGGATCTCAACGATGTTCTCTCTGACATCCCTGTTGTCTTCAATTACCAATATCTTTTTCTTCATTCGGTGGGTATCGTCAATTTAAACTTAGTGCCCTCATTCAGACGGCTCTCAAAACCTATTGTACCTCCGAGCAATTCCACGTATCTCTGTACAATATTCAGTCCCAGTCCTGTGCCCTGAATGTTCGTAGCATTGCCAGCCCGGTAAAATCTCGTAAATATATTACTTTGCTCGTCCTCCGGTATACCCAATCCTTCGTCGATGACTTCAACGGCGACATGCTTATCCTTAGACTTCACATTAATTGTAATCTTCTGGCCCTCGTTGGAATATTTGCTGGCATTGCTTAGCAGATTGAGGAAGATATTCTTTACCAGCTTCGGGTCAGTTTTGACCGTCAGGTCGGGTCCATTGATTACGATGAGCTGACCACTCTTCAGCGTTCCCTCCATTTCGTCCGACACGTGGCTCAGTAAGTTGCCCAGGCTTACTTTTTGAGGCTGATAGTCAATTTTACCTTCTTCCAATTTGCCGATGGACAGGAAGTCATTGAGGATATTCGTCATATTGGAAATGGCCGACTTGATCCGATCGATGTGTTTTTCTCTCTTTTCCCTGGCGTCGTCCGGATACTTACCAATCAATGAGATGGACGAGAGAATGGTACTCAATGGCGTGCGGAACTCATGACTTGCCATGGACACGAAGCGGGACTTTAGTTCATTGAGCTCCTTTTCCTTTTGTAAGCTTCGAAGGATCTCCTCTTCGGCTTTCTTCTGGCGGGTGATATTCTCCTCCACCAGTAGGATCCGGTAGAGTTCGTTTTCGTCATCATACAGGGGAACACCATGTACCTCGTACATATAACCATTGATGGGCAACTGTTCAGAAAACTCTACCTCCTCAGTCCGCAGCTTTTCGAGCAAAGGCAGAATCAATTCCTCTTTGGAGACCATCGATAAGTAGGGCTTACCGATCAAGCGATCAGGTTCCCACGAGCGCTCCTTGAGCTCGGCACCATTGATAAAAACATAATTGAACTTCAGGTCGAGGACGGAAATGACGCCATTGGGAAAGTTGTCGGCGATAGCGTTGTACAATTTCTGTGTCTCGATGAGCGCGGACTCCGCCATTTTCCTCTCCTGCACCTGACTTTGAAGACCCAGATTGAGATGCTCCAGCTCCCGAGTGCGTTCCCGGACCTTTTCCTGCAGTTTATCAGCATACTCCTTCAGCTTGTCCTGGCTCTTCTTGATTTCCAGTTCTTGCTGCTTTCTTAAGGTAATATCGACAATGAAAGCTACCGCGAATTGTTCTTTGGGGGAGGCGAATGAACTCAGACTGATCTCGACGGGAATCTCACTGCCATCTTTGCAAAGTGCCCACAGGTCGTATCCAGAAGCCATGGCCCTATTTTTGGGCGAGGCGAAGTACCGCTCCCGGTGTTCCTGATGTATCGGGCGAAACCGCTCCGGCACGAGGTCCTCTATCACCATCCCCATCATTTCTTTAGGAGTATACATGAAGAGGCGCTCCGCGCTGGGATTGGACAAGAGGATCTTCCCAGTTTTGTTAATCATCAGGATACCCTCCGATGCAGACGTAAATATGCTTTTAAGCAAATCGAAGTCCTTGATGTCCATGTCATTATTTGATAACTCTTGCAATTTGTATTCAGAGGTTCGTCTAAGAAATGATCTAGGCAATCATAAGGTTTGATATAAAGAAAAGCAATCGCTGACATAAGTCAGTTTTGTAATGAACTAATCTCATTCGATCCAGCCCGTACTTCAGATTAATTTGCCCATTCAACAACGCCGATCGTGCAAGGTTTCGAAAATATTCTGGTGCTGACAGACTTCAGCCCCGCTTCGTGGGAGGCATTGAAGTATGCTGAACTCTTTCACAAGTGCATAGAAGCGGACATTACTATTCTACATGTTGTCCCTGGTAAAGCCTCGGGTCAAGCGGCCAAAGACGAACAGACTGTCAATCTATTACAGCAGAAAATGCAACTCATGCAAAAGGGGTTGAAGCTCAATGGCGACACGAAGACTGTGGTTTTGAATGGAAATGTGGGGCAAGAGATTGTCAAGCACCTGAAACAGACACGCTACGATCTGATCGTCATGGGTATCAATGGCAACGGCGGCCTAAACTCAGTAATGGGGAAAAATACGAGGATGGTGATCGAATCGGCAGCAGTACCGGTGATGGTATTACCCATCAAGACCGATCAACCCGTCACGCTGGAGGCATAAGATCTTCCGACTTTGATCCGTTCCCCGGAATCAAGCACTACAAACTTATCACGCTGGACTTTCTCAGTCCCTACAATCATCTTGCGGTTGACGAGGTATTTGCGATGGATTCGAATAAAATCCGGGTCTAACTCCTGGGCCATTTGATCGAGAGTACTGCGCTTGAGAAGCTCATAGTGCGGCGTATGAATCCTGAGGTAGTGATCATCGGCCTCTATCCAATGGATGGTCTCTGAATTCACTTCTATTTTCTTTCTGCCATGTGTGCCCGAGACTCTTTTTGGCTGGCCATTCCTGGTTTTGATGTAGAAGGCAGTACCACTGAGGAACAACAGATGAAATAGTGCATCACGACCAAAGTAGTAACTGGCGTAGGTTACCGACAACCAACCATCCTCTTGAAAGTAACCCAGCAATCGGAAGAGCACACTTGTCAGCACATAGAAACCTATTAGAAAACCTATCGCTATCCCGGTCAATATCAAATAATACCTGGAATGCGCACCGGGTTTGAAGAACACTCCCAACTGGAAGAATGGCACCAACACGGGAAGAAATAGAAAGTAGACTATCAATTCATACTGGAGGGAATTCCATGGATTGTATCCTTCATAACCTCCATATCTAATAAAAGACTGTGCCATCATGGCCACAGATAAAGCCAGGCAAAGGGCAAAGGCTACCCAGAAATAACGTCTTTCCTGCAACAGCAACTGGCGAAGCTTCATAATTGGAAGTTAATCCTCAGCAACCAATATCCACATACTTCAACCAAAATTCCATGCTTCACTAGCACTTCAGAGTGGTCTTGCACCGGCCGCCTTGGAAAAATTTATGATTTGTCCCAGCAAGAAAAACCAAGTCATCCCCTGTCCCGGGGGCTGCTCGTTTTTGTTCGTCAATGGGCGCGTGAACGTCGCGAAATGCACAGAGACATCTGAGATCATATCCTCTCACAGGCATGAGACTAAGACAAAAACTGAAGCCTTCGGCACCAGCTTGAAGGATGCCTTCTTTCCCCACTCATGACCACATTCTCCATTTTCACTCCGGCGCATACAGGCGTTATGCGCTTTCAGATTTCACGACCTAGGTAGAAAATCTTATTTTAGTACCATACAATCATAAAATATCACTATTGATGCAACGAACCAGCAGAGACATCCAGACGACGGCACCGACCTGACGCCCATAGGGTACGACTCCGTACTTTCATGGAGTCCAGCCCCCATACTTTACTTCCCTGATTTCGAATCGGAAGCATAGCTCCCATATGGCACCGATGCGTGCATATCTCGCTGTGTAGGATTGGACAAGCCTACCCAGTGAGAAGATCTATTTGATTCACCTAAGAACGTACACCGAACAGTCATGAAAAGATCTTTATGTTCAATACTTACACTGATAGCAGGATTGGGCCTTCTGCTGCAGGCACATGAAGCCCACGCATTTCAGGGCCTATCGGTGGCCCAGGATGACGATAGCCAACTCCTTTTACAAGTATCCTCACACCATCTGAAGTTTTCGGGTGGAAGCTCACGGGATCTGGAGATATTCTCCAATACCAGTTGGGCGATAAAGGTGCAAGACTCCTGGATCACCACTACCTCGTCCTTTGGTGAAGGTGATGCGACTGTAACTGTTCTGGTAGCTCCCAATGACAGTGATAGCGAGCGCATCGGCGAACTGACGATCTATACCGAAGGCATCGGTAGAAGCATCGTCGTGAATCAGGCAGGGAGCGCCACCAGGTACCAGCTGGAGCTGACGGCTGAAAATGGCGCAATTCAGACTTCTGAATCCGATCATTACGTCCTGGCAGGACAGGCAGTTGAGTTGACAGCCGTGCCGGAAGAGGGCTACACCTTTGAGGGTTGGTCCGGTGACATCGCCGGAGCTGACAATCCGCTTTCCGTGGTAATGGAAGAGGGCCTGATCATAGAAGCCGTTTTCATCGAGGCACCAGATGAGGGTGCATCAGAGCAAGAATCCGCTACTGGCACCTCAAAAGCCTACAAGCTCACCGTCAACAACATCGGACAGGGGGAGACGATGTTCTCTGAAACCTACGTCAATGGCGATACAGTGACTGTTTCGGCGAAGCCAAAAGATGGCTGGGTATTTGCCGGATGGACCGGGGACATCGTAGCAGATGGCGAAGAGATAGAGATCATAGTCAACAAAGACCAGTCTATCACCGCGGCTTTCGAAAAACTCTCCTATGATCTGACGACATCCACTGAACATGGTTCGATCGAACGCTTCCCCAGGAAAGATCGCTTTCTACCGGGGGAACGCGTCACATTAGTTGCCGAGCCTAAGGAAGGATACGAATTTGTTGGGTGGGATGGCATCATCGCCCAAAACAAGAAGATCACACTGCCAGTCTACAGTAATATTGAAGTAAAGGCGCTGTTCAGAAAGATCTCCGATGTCTACGCAATACAGGTGGAAGCCGAGGACTTCACAGCGCATCATGGCGCCTTGATGAGCAGGCAAATTCATGGATTTTCCGGGGAGGGTCAAATGTTCCTGCAGGAAAAAGGATCCTACCTGGAATACAGCATGCATGTGCCTGTTCCCGGTAAAACGGACCTGATGCTCACGTATCTCGGTGCTAACGGCTCGCAAATACACCTCTTTGTAAATGGCGCACTGCACTCAAGCGTGGACTTGCCGAATTCAGGGCCGCACTGGAACATGTGGGAAACCACGGTAGACCTCTTACAAGGGAAGAATACCATTCGCATCATGCGCAAGCAGGCCGATATCGCCATTGACTATCTGGAAGTGTCTAATGTGATCCCAGAACCGGACTTTGGACGTGGTGCAAGCATGGTCATCTACCCAAATCCTGCTACCAACTTTCTGAACCTGTCCATCCCGGCTGATGTCGTCATCACCGACAGCAAAGGAACACCTGTGATCGAAGGGAAAAATATGGACCGCATCAATGTAGAAGATCTTGAAGCTGGCTTATATCTGCTGAGCTCAGAGGGGCAAGTCTCCGAAGTGACTATCAAAGACTGACCTACTAAACTCTGGGTTTCTGCATCAAATAGTGACCGGGGTGTCAACCTATCAGTTGGCACCCTTTTTTTATTCGCACAAAAAAGGCCGCTCCAACCAGGAACGGCCCTCACACTAAACCTATAAAGATGGCAGCATTACGCTACCTGCAGGTCCTCATCATCGTCACGACTAAATCGCGTACCGGATGTAGCCCTTGACACCTTCAATTTCGTGACCTGTTGATTACTATTGGTGGGATGTGGGACTATCTGCTTCCCTTATCCGAAACAAAAGTGTGGCGGGAAAGACTACGACAAAATGAGCAAGCGAAGCTCCGATCATGACTAATATCAGCCCTTCCGGGGGCTAGATGGTTCGATGCCGCAGCGCTGTGTAGAGTGTAGTCTGATCCAGGACATCCATGTACGGCTCATGAGCAATGTGCTTGCTAATCACAAATTTGGCTAGCAATACTTTGATTTTTGCCAGCAGATCTTCCCGATCCCAGGGCTTGCTGATGTACATGTCCAGCCCGGCTTTGTTGATGGCATCAATCGTATCCTGGTGACTGGCCAGTCCCGTCAGCAATAACTTCTGCGAGGAGGCAAAGCGGCCGTCCTCCTTTACCTTCACGAGTAGCTCGACACCCGTCATCCCGGGCATCACATGATCAGAGACAATCACCGCCAGATGATCTCCCGCAGCATCAATATCCTCTAGCAACTCTAACGCCTCCTCGCCCCCGTGGCAGGTCTCGACCTCACACTTCGATAGGAAAAATGACAAATCGTCCTCCAGTGCCCTGAGCACCTCTTCTTGATCGTCGACAGCGATGATGAATAGTTTATCCATGATTGGGTCCCTCAGATTCTACAATGGGTAATGATATTTCAAAAGCCGTGCTGCCTGGCTCGCTTTTTAGATCGACTGTGCCCCGATGCTCCACTACGATCCTCTGCACGATCGTCAACCCCAACCCGAGGCCAAAGCTCAATCCTCCGACCTTGGTTGTGAAGCTTGGGAGAAAGACTTTCTCCTGAAACTCCTTAGGAATTCCCGGGCCATTGTCATGAATAGTTACCCGTAGAAAACCCTCTTCCACACAGCAGGAAATTGTGACTTTCGGTTGCTTGATGTGATTGAGTAGCAGACTTTCAATGGCATTCTTCACGATATTGATCCAAACCTGCATGAGCTCGCCATGAGAAGCCTGGATCTTCGGAAGGTCCTCGGGACATTTGAGCTCAAGCTCCACTTTCTTGACCATGCTCGCCAGTACCGTGAGCGATTGTTGGATGGTCACCGCCACGTCGACATCCTTCGACCAGGTTTGATTGGCTACCCCAAGTTCCCTCACGGACTTGACGACGTGAGTAGCGTGATTGGCCGCTATTTGCATATCGTGGATCCATGTACCGGTCTCCCAGTGGTTGATCGCCTCCTTCAGGTTGATCCTTTCCTCCTGCAGCTGCTGGACTTCTGAGGGTGTGATCCCTGTCTTCGCCAGTTGGCGGGCGAGCAGCCTATCTACTCCCTTCAGGCGCTCAAAGGAGGAGCGCATTTCCCTGGCGTGTTTTGAACCAATCTCCGGTCCATCGTGCAAGCCTTTTTGAAACAGATCAAATAGTCTGTGGTTTGCATTTTGCAGGTAGAACTCGAGCCTTGTGCGGATCCGATCCAGGCTGCTCCGAAGTGTACCTACGGCATTGTTCAACTCATGGGCCAATCCAGCTGCCATCTCCCCCAGCAAGGCCATTTTCTCGCTCTTGATCAGCTGTCGCATGCTTTTTTGTCGTTCACGGGCCATCTGCCCCGCAAAATGCTGGCGACTTCGTAGCTCCTCCACGACCATCGCAAATAAAAACTTCTGAAATACGCGCGCCTTATCATCTTCCACCTCAAAAGGATCCCCCTCGAAGAAGACTACCTTGCTGTCACCCGTGCTCACTACCTGCGAATAGCTCTCATGGTCTCTTGAAAAAAAGCTGTAGACTCCCACAAATTCCCCTGCCTTTGCTTCAAAAATGGGATCCGCGATTTCTTCATTAGGTAGGAACCCCAGAAGTCTGCCTTCATGGACGTAGAAGATGCGATTATTCTTTGCCCGTTGCTCCAGCAACACGTCGCCCTCCTTCAAGTAGATGGCTCGGTCCTCATCAGAAAAGAACCACTTGACCACATCTTCCATTCGATCTGTTATCACCGTCGCCTCCATCTAGAAAAAGTTAATGGATTTCAATGCGATCATCAATAGGGCGTTGGCCAAGAGTCCCACAATCGCAACAATTATTCCTGGTTTTGCCATGTCTCGTGTCGTCAGAAAGCCAGTACCGAATGCTAGCGCGTTGGGGGGTGTGCTGATAGGTAGCGCCATGCCCATGGAGCAAGCGAAAGTCGTACTGAGGATCACTAACCGGGTGCCACCCAGATCCGCCAGCTCTGGAAGAGTGGTTCCCAGGACAGCTACGAGTGGAAGTAGTAGGTTCGCCGTTGCCGTATTGGACATGAAGTTGGCCATGAGCGCAGCAATGAGCGCCATCGCAACGATGACCGCCACACCCGGTAGGGCGTCAAAGGATATGCTCTCCATAAGATGCGCCGCAAGGCCTGTCTTTTCCAATGCCAGTCCGAGTGCGATGCCTCCCGCTACCAGCCAGAGGACGTCCCAACTAATATTTCGAAGTTCGTCCTTCGTGATAATGCCAAAAGCAAGAAAGATGGCGACGGGAATCAACGCCACGGTATAAGCATTGAGGCCATGTATGAAGTCTGTCAACCACAGAAGAATGGTTCCAGCGAACGTTGCATAAACCAGGTACGCCTTGGGGTTTTTCAAGAACTTACCTTTTATCTGTAACTCAATCGTTTGACCTCCTGCAGGGTACAGTACGCCTAGCAGTACCCATCCAAACAGCAAGAGGACGATGACGTAAGGCACGGAAAATGCCATCCAGGCGCCGAAACCAATAACATCCTCGCCCACCAGATATTTCAACGCGATGGCATTGGGCGGTGTACCTATGGGAGTCCCGATGCCACCAATATTCGCCGCTAGCGGGATACTCAACACCAAGGCCAGTTTTGCGCTCTTATTGTCCCCCAAGACGGCAAGAACAGGTGTCAAAATAGACAACATCATCACCGTGGTAGCCGTGTTGCTCATAAACATGGAGAAGAAGGCCGTGATGACCATGAGCCCCAGTGTGATCGTTCGGATTTTGTTGCCGAAGGGCTTCAGAAGTATCCGCGCCAAATTCTGATCCAGTCGATATTTGGTGGCGGCCATCGCCAGGAAAAAACCACCGAGAAACAAAATGATTATGGGTGATGCAAAAGTGGCGAAGACTTCCTGATACCGCAATACAGCCGAACCATCGCTTACTTCCATACCCCTGATGGACTTGTCCGATACCAGCAGTACCTCCGTCAATATAATGATGATACTCGTGGCGAAAATCGGGATAGGCTCCAGGATCCAAAAACAGGCAGCGAATACCAAAATTCCTACTACCCTCACCTCCGACTGTTGGTAGCCATAGTATGACGCCAGGTAAGAGGCAATCACGATTGCCAGGAGTGTGACCACCATGGCTATTTGGTTCTTTCTATTCATGCTCATAGGCCCGTGAGAGATGGCGAAGGTACACGCGAGAGTTCCTAGCCACAACTGGCACGTATCAATTTCCTGAGTGATTTTGATCAGAGTGGCAGCCCACCTAATCATCTCTTTGGCTCCTACCTTTGCAGAAAAACAGAGCCATGGAGATTGTCCCCATTGAAAGGATCCTGTCACCCATCAAGTCTGGTGATAATGTTTTTGTCCACAGCGCGGCCATGACCCCCGATACCATCATCAATCGTTTGATCACAGACTGCCCCGCCGAACACATCAATCTGACCCATATTCATACTGAAGGAAAGGCAGAATACACAGAGGACCAATCAGGACGATTTCACACCTACTCCTGTTTCGTAGGTGCCAATATTCGGAAGCTCATCAATTCCAACGGCAATGCGAACTACATACCCGTCTTCCTCAGCGAGATTTACCAGATCCTGAGTCGAGGAGAACTGAAATCGGATGTAGCCGTCATCAAAGTATCGCCACCTGACAAGCATGGCTTTTGTTCCCTCGGCGTATCGGTTGACGTGTCGTTGGCCGCCATCAACACAGCAAAAATCATCATCGCAGAGATCAATAAGAATGTTCCCCGAGTACATGGGGATGGGTTCATACATGTGGACGATATAGATTTCGCTATCGAGACTGACACTCCTATGCATTCTGTGCAGCCGAAGGTACTGTCGGACGAGGAAAAACTGATCGGCAAACATATCGCCGGACTCATCGAAGACGGCTCCACGCTCCAAATGGGAATCGGCGGTGTGCCGGATGCCGTGCTGGCGGAACTAGGAGGTCACAAAAACCTGGGCATCCATACGGAGATGTTTTCAGATGGCATCCTGCCACTGGTAGAAAAAGGTGTCATCAATGGCAGCAAGAAAAAGGTACTCCCTGGCAAACTCGTGAGTTGCTTTGCTGTTGGTTCGCAGAAGCTCTATGATTTTGTGGATGACAACCCTATCGTGGAGTTCAAGGAGGCCAGCTTTACCAATGACACGGTGAACATCCGCGCCAATCCAAAGGTGGTCGCAATCAATAGCGCGATCGAGCTAGACCTCACAGGCCAGGTCTGTGCGGACAGTATCGGCACCTATCAGTACTCGGGCGTCGGCGGTCAAATGGACTTCATCCGGGGCGCGGCTTTGTCGAAGGGTGGCAAGCCGATCATCGCGCTGACGTCTACGACCCGGAAAGGTGAGAGCAAGATCTCTCCATTCCTGAAGCAGGGAGCAAGCGTAACCACTACACGGGCCCACGTTCACTGGGTAGTCACAGAGTACGGAGCGGTCGACCTATTTGGCAAGGACCTGGTACAAAGAGCCAAACTCCTCACGAGCATCGCCCACCCCGATCACCGCGAAGCTTTGACGGAGGCTTATAGGGAACGGTTCCACTGCTAGGTTCCGAGTTCAGTGTTCCAGGTGCAACATTGAACATGGAACCCGAAACCTGGAACAACTATAGATTGCCGTATACCTCTGAGTACTCTAGCATTTGCGCAGTGAAATCATCGGGGTATTCGACCCTCACGTCTACGATCTCGTCGCCTTCCATAATGGGCACCATCTTCGGGTTCAGGAATCCACCGTAAGGCGCGCCGGCAAATGTCGACACCCGATCGAGCACCTCCTGATGCACAACCGGGTCTACCTGGATGCCATAATCCTCGAAGAGTGCCTTGGCCGCTTCAAAGTCTCCCTGCGACTTAATGCGCTGCACTTCGCGCAACAGCTCTCCAAATAACTCACGGAGTCGGCCGTAGTCATTTACGACATAGTAGGTCTTGCCTTCTTGCTTGACCTCTTCGATGACATTGTCTGCTTGGCCATTCGCATACGCCCATCGGGCGATCATGGCGCGGTTCCGCATGTGGGACTCCTCGATCACCTCCCCTGGCTGCAGTCTTCGCAGCTGATACAGTATGCCATTGGTAATGTAGTTGTCGTATGCAGCCTTGCCGACGTCCTCAGTCTCTATGAGGCCCAACTCCATCAGCTTGGGATCGGTAATGTAGTAGAGGGCAAATAGATCGGCTCGTCCCTCCTCCAAAGCTGAGCGATAGTTTTTGAGTGTTTCCTTTGGTGTGCCCACACCGGGCTCGAGCTGACCCGATGCGTGGCCGAGGACTTCATGCAAAGCTGTGCTCATCTTGCCGGCCAGGCCGCTATGGGCCCGCTGACGGTCCTGTAGTTCTTTCGTCAGGAAGAACTCCTCTACACGACCCCCGGAGCTAGCTTGCGCGTAGCCTTCTATGATATTGCCAAGGCTCACTGACTTGGAGCCGTAGCCTGACCTTATCCAGTTGGCGTTGGGCAGGTTGACGCCGATAGGTGTCGATGGAGACGCATCACCAGACTCACCGGCTACATTCACCACCTTATAAGTGACTCCCACGACACTCTCCTTTTTGTGCTGGTCCATCAGCGGGGAATTGTCCTCAAACCACTGGGCATTGTCCATGAGCACCTTCATGCGAGCGCTTGCCTGGAAGTCGTTGATCTCGACGATGGTTTCGTAAGAGCCGTGATAGCCCAGCGGGTCATTGTACACCTCTACAAAGCCGGTGATGTAGTCGATGTCCCCATCAGTGGCCTGGGACCATGCGATGTTGTACTCGTCCCACTTCTGTAGGTCTCCAGTCTGGTAGTACTCGATCAACAATCGCAAAGCATCCGCCTGCGCCTGGTTTTCTGCGACGCCAGCAGCCTTCTGGAGCCAGCCTACCATCTTCTCAATGGCCGCGCCATACAGTCCGCCGACCTTGTAGACGTCCTCGCCGACAGAACCATCCTCGTTTCTCACGATCCGCGAGTTGAGGCCGTAGGAGACGGGTGTCTCATCATCCTTGTCGACAATGCTCTCGAAGTAGGCCTCCACTTCTTGCTGTGTAATGTCAGGAGCATAGAAATTGACAGCTGAAGTCAGGACCAAATCGGCATTGGGATCGAGGTTGACCTTTTTGGCATCTTTCTCGGCGTCGAAAATGGCGGCCATTGCATCCTCGGACAGTGTCGTATTCACTGAGGTCAGCAGTCCTTCCAGGTACTCCCGAGAAAACTCAGGCTGAAACTTATTCATGGAATAGTGATGGTGGATACCACTGGAAAACCAAATTCGCTTGAGATAGGTGATGAATTGATCCCACTCAGCGGCAGACTTATCCCCCGTATAGTCACGGACGATTGTCTCAAGGGCCTTGCGGATCTCAAGATTGTGACGGTAGTTGATGTCATACATGATGTCTCTCCCCTCCAATCCGGCCTGCACCAGGTAGTACGTGTACTTCCTCTGCTGGGAAGTCAGCTGCTCCCAGCCGGGGATGAGATAGCGGTTGATCTGCACGTCGGCGAACTGCTCGGTCTTCCACTGGAAGTTGGTAGTATCGGCAACTAGTGCTAGCGTTTGTTGTTCGGCGGGGGGCTGGCAATGGGTAAGGAAAAATGGGATAGCCAGGATGAGGTAAAAAATTTTGTTGTTCATTATGACAATGGAGTTACTGTTGTTCGCTTCTTAAATGCGCTGAAAGTAGCAAATCTACGTTGATTGTGCAATGACATGGGTCAGGGTCATACTCTTCCCGTTCCAGGTTCAACGTTCGATGTTTCAAGCCAAACCGCCTACTGGATCTCGTAATCGGGAACTTTGAACAGCAAATCCAAGGGTAGTACTCATCAAATACTATGGCGTATCATAGATGCTGCCGGTGACATAGAGGGTGATTGGAAAGCCGTCGGGCTCTCCCAGGATCCATCGATCCATACTGGACCTACGCAAATACACGCCGCCCTCCGGGTAGGCACTGCCATAGGTGTAGAAGATATTGTTCTGTCCGCTGTCGCTGTACCAAATTCGAATTACTTCGAAGCTTATGAACAGGTCCCGATTGACGATGATCTTGCGGTCGGTCACGTCCTTGCTGATCCACTTCTTACCCTTTTTGCTGGTAACAAACAGGTCCCTGTCCAAAATAGACCTGTTGGGCAAACCGTCGGCGACGGAATAGATATTGATCCGAAAAAGAATGCTGTCGGTGGAATTGAACCTCATATGAAAATTGACATCCTGCATCTCGTAGACCTTCTCATGCTTCTTGATCAGGATGCCGTACTCACCTCCAAAGCCAAACTCCTTGATGCCGCTCTGGCCACGGGTTGTCTTTGAAGGTTTGTATCGTCCAATCTTCTCAAGGACCGGCTTCTCCTTTTTGCGAGTGATCGTCACCTCCTGCAATACAATGGCTTGTGGCTTCAGCTGCACGTCGAGCTGACCACCCTGAAGATCAGACACTAAAAAGGCTTTCCTCTCGTAGCCCAAAGTGCTGAGCACGAGGCTGTCTGTAGGTGCGGCTTGTGATAGATTGACGGAATAGGACCCATCAGGCCTGGAAATGGTGCCCAGGTTCTTGCCGGGTACACCTATGGTTGCAAATGGCAAGGGCTCCCCCGTCTTATCGACGGTCAGTTTGCCTCGAACGACCTTTTCTTGTTGATTGAGCGAGGTTCCCTCGACCGAGGCGTCGGAGTAATTATTGGAGCTTCGATCCTTGGCTAAAGATGCTGCCATGCCCGCCAGTGTCAGGCAGAAGATCAGAAGTATTGTTCCCAGCTGTCTATTTTGCGTTTTTGCTTTCATAAGATTCGGTGACGTCCAAATTGACCAAAATGGATCGGCCAGCTGTGCCTGACCATCCGTCCACTTCCCGTGAAAGTAGCAAGAAGAGAACTAAACAACGGCTGCAATGTTGGCTTCTAAACCTCAGAAGGGTAGCCGAACGATCAGATCATATCAACAATAGCTCCATACCGCGGACCTACAGCGAGACCAATATCACTTCGTCTAAAGCAAAAAAAGCAGCCGGAACTACTCCCGGCTGCCGAATCGTATTACAAATTATGGTACAGCACTAGATTCTTTCAGGTGCCAGCTCCCATTTCTCGGGTGACCTCCAGAGGCTTGACAACAGCAGCTCTCTCATGAAGGTAAATTCCTTGGGAAGCTTATCGTACATCTTCTCGAAGAGTTCCTCATGTCCAAACACTTCCTTCTTCCAAAGCTCGGTGTCGATGTCCATGATCTCGTCGAACTTCTCGAAGGAGAAATCGAGGCCATCCCAGTTCATGTCGTTGTAAGTAGGCATCCAGCCAATGGGGCTCTCAACGGCACCGGCTCTACCTCTCACGCGATTGATGATCCACTCAAGTACGCGCATGTTTTCACCGAATCCAGGCCATTGGAAGTTGCCCTCACCGTCCTTGCGGAACCAGTTGACAACGAACATACGGGGAGGATTGGCGAGTGATCGACCAAACTGCAACCAGTGGTTGAAGTAGTCCGCCATGTGGTAGCCACAGAATGGCAGCATCGCGAATGGATCTCGTCGAACCTTACCTACTTCGCCAAATGCGGCAGCAGTCATCTCAGAACCAATAGTGGAGGCAGCGTACACGCCGAAGTTCCAGTTAGACGCTTGATAGACCAAAGGAACGGCAGTACTGCGTCGACCACCTACGATGAAGGCACTGATAGGCACACCCTGAGGATCTTCCCAGGCTTCATCGATACTTGGGCACTGGCTTGCGGGACAAGTGAATCGAGCATTGGGGTGGGCTACTTTGCCACCTGCTGCAGGATCGTACGCGTTGCCATGCCAATCGATGACACCCTCAGGTACTTCCTTGCTCATTCCTTCCCACCATACGTCACCATCTGGCGTGATCCCCACGTTGGTGAAGATACTGTTGGCCTTGATGGTCTCCATAGCATTGGGGTTGGTCTTATAGTTGGTTCCGGGAGCTACACCAAAGTACCCGGCCTCAGGATTGATGGCATATAGTCGGCCGTCCTCGCCGGGCTTAATCCACGCGATGTCGTCACCTACGGTGCTGATCTCCCAACCCTTCATCTCCTCAGGAGGGATGATCATAGCAAAGTTGGTCTTACCACAGGCACTTGGGAATGCCGCTGCTACGTAAGTCTTTTCGCCTTCGGGACTCTTGGCGCCCATGATCAACATGTGCTCAGCCAGCCATCCTTCTTCACGCGCCATGACGGAAGCGATGCGTAGAGCGAAGCACTTCTTGCCAAGGAGGGCATTACCGCCGTAACCTGATCCGTAGGATACAATGCTTCTTTCCTCAGGGTAGTGAACAATGTACTTTACTGTGGGATTGCAAGGCCACTTGGCGTCTTCCTGACCAGGCTCGAGGGGAGCGCCTACAGTATGCAGACACTTGACAAATTCACCGTCCTCACCGAGTTGGTTCAAGGCGCCGAGTCCCATCCGGGTCATGATCTTCATATTGACGACCACGTACTCGGAGTCACTGATCTCCACGCCTATCTGTGATATGGGTGAGCCCAGAGGACCCATACAGAAAGGAATAACGTACATGGTACGTCCCTTCATGCAACCTTCGAAAAGTGGGTCCAGGGTAGCCTGCATTTCCTTGGGATCCATCCAGTTGTTGGTAGGACCGGCATCTTCTTTTCTGCGGCTGCAGATGAATGTCTTGTCTTCGACACGAGCCACGTCACTCGGATCGGAGAAACATGCGAAGCTATTGGGACGCTTCTCTTCGTTCAACTTAATGAATGTTCCTTTTTCGACTAGTTTCTGAGTCATGGAGTTGTACTCTTCCTCAGAACCGTCACACCAGTAAATCTCGTCTGGCTGGCACTTAGCTGCTACTTCAGCGACCCATTGTCTCAGGGCTTTGTGTTTCACTTCTACTTGGCCTTTTGTGGGATTTTTTGCACTGACTTCCATAATTGAGTTGCTTAGAATGGGCATTTATTTCAAGTGTGAAAGTAGCGGTACGCTCATGGCCCGATTATGATTACGATCATGTGGTCGGGTATCGTTCGTCAGGAAGTGGGGTTCGAAAACGATTGCATAGAAAAAATCTTGCTATCGAGGCTCGTAGCAACGTGCTGGACTGAACAATCGGTTGAAAAGCCCGGTGGACAGATAAGGTGCGTCAGGCATTGCTCCCGAGGCGGTTGATCACAGATTCTATATTGCCTGTGGCGGAATCCCAATATGACCTTGCAGTGCTATCGGCCTGAAGTAGTTCGGAAGTCCTTTTCAATAGCAAGTCCTTGTTCAAGCTATCAGAAAGGAACTTTGCTTCAACCCTCCCCCTGAAACCCAAGTATTCAAGGTCCGCCAGGACGTCACTAGTTCAACGCAAAAAAAAGAGGACACTGATTGTTAGTGTCCTCCTCAACTCGTTTTCAGGAAACAGCTAGTTCCTATAGCTCAGATGACTGGTGCCGTCCTTGCGGAAGGCAAATTCCCTTGCGCTACCCACCGAAAGATAAGATTCATTGATCATCTCACCTTCCAGTCGACCGACTACCCCGCGGATCTCCACGTTGGCACTGTTCATATCCAGAGCTAGGACATCAACTTGTGAGTTCCAGGTATCGAACTGCGCACCCCTCGAAGCATGTAGGTTCATGGTATCCAGGGAGAAATTTCCACCCATCACAAGTACCCCACCTCTTTGAGTAACATCGAGTGTAGACCTTCCCAGATCGCCTACCTCCAATGAGCTGTAGGTGGCATCGATACCTCTCAGCTGACCAGCTCGAACGAAGACATGTAGTTCATATCTTGTATCCTCCGGCACTGTGAGACCCTCAAATACAAGGGTATCACCCTTCATTGAATACGAGACATGTTTGGATAGGTCTCCTTCTTTGCTCCTCAGTCTGATTCTGGATTCGTCATCCGTCGTGATGGTCACCTTCTTGTCTAGATCGGGCACTACGATATAACCAATATTACCCACCTCCAGCGTCTCAACGACAGAGTTCTCAGGAGTGAAGTGACTGCGCTCACCTCGTACACGCACCTCTGTAAATGCTGCCAGCATATACGCCAACACGCCGCCAAAAAAGCCTATCAAAATTTTATCGCTTAGTTTCATGACTTACCGTTTTTGTATGTGGATTGGAGGTGTTTGTCTAGCTCCTCGTATTCGATGCCTAGCAACTGTGCTTTCGAGAGAAAGTCAGGCAGCAACTGCTGAAAAAATTCCTTTCGTTTTTCTGTCAAAATGACCTTCTGAGCTTCGGCATGCACGAAGTAGCCGATGCCTCTTCTATTCTCGATGATCTCCATGGACTGGAGTTCGTTGTATGTTCTCATAATTGTATTGGGGTTCACGCCCATTTCTGCCGCCAGTTCGCGAACCGAGGGGATTTTTTCACCCGCCGGGTACTCGCCGTTGACTACCTTGTCCGTAATCGTGTCTGCTATTTGCAGGAAGATGCTCTTCCCATTTCTGAATTCCATGCTACACCTCCTTTTCCTTCACCTTCAAATACGCCACCAATAGCATCGCCACATTAGCAGCAATCATCAGCAGCCCAAACAATGTGGCAATCTGTAAGTCATCCTCAGGGACGAGCCACATGGAGTCGTCCACTCTGTAATTGTGCAGCCCTAATGGCTCGATGACGATGTACGCCGTGCCAAAGTAGAAGAGGAATATGAGTGCCACCGCGAATATCGTCTTCACCAGGGGCTGCTTGTTGAACATCGCAGCACCTGTAAATGGGAGTACAAAAGTCAAAAGAGCGCCTCCAATGATCACCACCTGCAGCCAGGGCCTCTCATTGACAGGACTGATGTCTATCGCCCGGAAATCACTGAGACCGATACTGCTGAACTCCGTCTGGCGGCTAAATAACTCAAAGACCCAGCCCTGGACATTGAACATGAACCAATACAATACCGGTAGGATGATGAGGAGCAACACCACTCGAGTGACCAGCTCGAACAGGAACTTCTCCAACGTAGACGCCGGCAATGTCAGGTAACCAAAGCTCTTCTCCTTGGAACGAAAAGCGGGAAATGAATACCCGACATGTAACAACCCGAAGGTGATCACTACGGCGGGTAAAACAGGCAAGAAGGTCGCAATGGTATGGGGGTTGCCCTCATTACCGAGCTGTGCCAGAAACAGCACAAGAAATACGACGCCGCTGTAGCCTACGAGTGAATAGACCAACGTCTTGTTGTTGTGGATCAGGTACTGGCGAAATAGCAGCCCAAATCGGCGAAAATCGAATGTGTTGTTAGTCGACATAGCTTTTGAGTTTTTGATCCCCTTGGGTGACCGCGTTAAAAAGTAATTCGATATCCACCGATGAGCTACCATTGTGCTGGGGGGTTATGACCTTGTAACCACCCGGTACCATCTCACTGTACAGCACCTCCTGACCTTCGCCAGTCGTACTCCGTGAGAAATTCAGCCTGGAAGAAATGTCCAGCAGATCTTTTTGTAGGATGAATTGCCCCTCCTCCAGAATGAGGATCCGATCGATGAGGTTCTCCACGTCTTTGACCTGATGAGTAGAGATCACCACCAACTGGTCCTCATCCAGCGAACCGGCCATCACCTTTCGAAAGATTGTCTTTGAAGGAATGTCCAGCCCATTCGTTGGCTCATCCAGTATGAGAAGGCGACACTTCGAAGCGAGCGCAAAAGAAATGATGAATTTCTTCTTCTGGCCGTAGGACAGCTTTTGCAGATTCCCGGTGGAGGGCAGTTCAAAGTCCGACAAAAGTTGGTCGAGCAAGTCCCTCTGAAACGTAGGGTAAAAGCCGCTGTTGGCTTTTACAAACTGCTCAATAGAGATGCCCGGCAAGTAAAATTCCTCCGAAACGAAAAACAGGTCCTGCAGGAAGGACGGCCTCCTGCGCCGTGGGGAATCCCCCAGGACCCCCACCGAGCCGCTGTCTGGAAACAGCAGGCCAATCATGATCTTGAGAAGGGTTGTCTTCCCCGCACCATTCTTGCCCAGCAACCCAGTGATGCTACCCCCCGGCAGCTGGCAATCCAACTCACGAAAGAGTGGCTCCTTGCTGCCAGGGTAATGAAATTTGAGTTTTTGAATATCAATCATATCAGTGAATTAGTGTACTACCATACTAGTACAGTGCAATAGTAGAGATCTTTTCTGAAACCTCCAAATAGTTCTGCCAAAAAACCTGGAACCTTGAAACAGGAGCCCTCTGAATAAAAAAGCCACCCCGATTCCTCGAGATGGCTATTATAAACTGAACGAGCGTGTTACCTAATTCAACTGTTAGTGCGTGCCTCTCAGTTGGAAAAATATAGGTATCGTCTTGTAGACTCTTACTGGATTGCCCCTTTGCCTTCCGGGCTCCCATGCCGGCGCCTCTCGCAAGACGCGCACCGCCTCTTCGTCACAGCCACTTCCTATTCCCTTCACCACAACGAAGTTGCTCAATGTGCCGTCCTTTTCGACGACGAACTGCACAAACACCCGGCCGGCCACACCTTGTCGCCGGGCCAAGCCGGGGTACTCGATGCTCTTACCCAAATACTCATAGAACGCTGCAAATCCTCCTTTTGGCTCAGGCAGAGCCTCCACGATGGTGAAGATCTCCTCCACCATTTCCTCCTCCATCACAGGCTCATAGACGACCTCCTCGACCGCCATTTCCTCCGTCACCTCCATGTCGATTTCGATCTTGAGGTCCTCTATCACCTCTTCATCATTGGCTACCTCCTGGATCACCTGCGGCAAGATATTCTTGGGAGGTGGTGGAGGTGGTTGCTCGGTGGGAGGCACTTCGTTCATCACCTCGATCTCTGCAACCTCACCCGTCAAATCCACAAGTTGGCCATCATCGACACTCTTGTATTCAAAGGCACCTATGATCAGCGCCAGCGATACCGTCAATCCCACGAAGAAAAAGAGGAACTTCTCTCGTGACTCCCTGGCGGACTTCTCTTGCTTTACGTCTATCATCTGCTGATAGACCTTCTGGCTACCCGGGCTCTTCTTGAACTCTACGGGTTGATCAGTAAGTAAGTGATCTACTTTTTTTGTCCTTTTTTGGGTTACTAAAGCTTCCATTTTTCTCGGGTTTTAGTCAATCGTGATAATAGGAATAGGGGCATTCTCGATCAATTGACCGGTCACCTTACCGCCGTTCTCCATTCTATTGATCTGGTGATCACGGGGCATGGTAGCTAACATGTCAAGATCTCTTTCCTCACAAAAATCGAGGAGAGACTTGGCCACATTTTCGCTATTGATGAACTCGTAGTGATGCTCAACATCCTGCAGATAAAACTCGATGCTATCCTCCACACGTCCGTTGAGTTCCCAGCGATCCAGGGGCTTCTCACTGATGTGTATGATGTACACCTCAGCCCGGAGTTCGATCGCCAGGTACCAAAGGATAGATAGCACGGACGAATCTTCAAAGCTGTGATTATCACATGCAAATCCAATCTTCTTGATGTCTTTGGGTGTCCAATGGTCAGGGAAGATCAGCAATGGACGCTGGATTGCCCTGATCATCTCGTGGGACTTCGTTCTGTTTGGGCCGATACCGAGAGCCACCAGATCGATGCCGTGCTTGTCTCCCAGTTCGTTGACATTTCTCACCCAGTCGCCGTCTATATGCTCGACCTGATAGTCTACCTCACTATATTCCTCCAGGCGATCAAACTGCCCCAGGTCGAGCAGCACATTAGGGTGGGTGTCATCTTGTAGGAAAATCAGGCTAAAGTCTTTCTTGGCCGCCAATCTCATCATGAACGTCATCAGTGTGGCGGTCATGAGATTTTCCTCTAAAGGGATTAGGATTTTACGCTTGTTCATCTCGTCTCATGTTTTATGCGATCCTAAGGTATCAATATGCCTAGCCGACGGAAATGACAAGAAAGGGTCCGGCCCGATGATTTAGGTCAGCGGACCTGGCACATTTCGATGGGGATAATTCTTCGCACCTGACTTAATTCACATTCAAAGAGAAAGGGATCTGAGAAAGCTGCTTTTTGTCATCCAAGGGAGTGAATGGAGTCCCTGGAGTCGCACGAGCCCCGCCACAGGCCCGCCCACAGGTGCCCCCTCGCGGCCGTGAGCACACTTCGCCCCGCTACCATGCGCACAGTGCCTGCTCGGTTGCTCACATGGCCTTCAGGCCAAAGAAGGTTCTTGGGTTTTTGGGTGTTTAGGTTTTTGAGATTTGCGGTACCCGTACAAGTCGAAGGTGGTTATGCCACTTCTGTGCTGACCCGACCGTATCGAGACACACCCAAAAACTTATCAACCCAAACACTAAAACACTACCGGTCACCCCATCTTCATCGTCCAGATAGGGATCTTGGAGTGGTTTGCTACGTCTTCCGCGGTACTGCCACCAAAGAAGTGCGCCAGACCTTTGCGTCCGTGCGTACCCATGGCTACCAAGCCGATGTTGTGTTTCTCCGCAAAGTCAATGATGCCTTCGTCGGCAAACTCCGCTTCAATGGTATCCAGGGTATAGTCTTCCAGTTTCACCTTGTTGGCAAACTCCTTCAACTGCTGAAGCGCATGTCCACGCGCAAGGAAGTTGTACGGTGTGATCACACGTACAACATGGATATTGATATCGAGCAGTTGCTGGAGCTTCTGGATCTCCTTGACTACTGGTTCCTGCTCAGGGGATGTGTCTGTCGCCATCACCAGACTTTTAATGCTCAGTATATCTGTGGGGCCCTTCACGGTGAGAACGGGGCACTTCGCATTGCGAATCACTCGCTCGGCATTGGAGCCTATAAATACTTCTGCCAGTCCGGAGGCACCTTTGGAGCCTATCACCACAAGTTCAACATCCTCTTCGGAGATCGTCGAGGCGATGTTCTCAAAAGCATTGCCAAAAACCAGATTGGAGGAGACATTGACGCCTCTCTTCTTTAGCTGGTCCTCCAGCTCTGCGAGACGCTCTTTCGTTTTTTCTATCAACTTCACTTGATAGAGCTGCTCGAAGGCATAGTCTGTATGGACCTCACCCATCACGCTAAAAGAGCCAAAAGGCACTTCCATCACATGTAGCAACACGATGCTGGAGTCCTCGATCTTGGTGCATAGATCAGCGGCTACATCCAAAGCATAACCAGCCTCCTTAGAAAAGTCCGTGGGTACTAGTAATCGTTTCATGGGTTCTGCTATTTGTTTCCTCTATAATATCTAACGCAAAAGATATGCAACACCGAACGCATTTCATTTGATTTTCATCAGTTTCGAACTTGACGGGGTTCCTTGTTCATGGGGATCCGCGATCCTGTTCCAAGTTCATTGTTCAACGTTCATTGTTTGCCCCAACTTTGAACCCGAAGACCTAAACCTGGAATTCGTAAGACACTAGATCGCCTGACTGAATCCGGGAGTACCACCCTTCTTGCGCCATAGCCTCGCATCGAAGGCCATACTGACATTGCGCAGAAATTGTCTCCCAAGTAAGGTGACTTGCAAGCTGGTGTCAGTGACATGGATGAGTTCATCTCTTCTGAGCTCGTCGATCAACTCCCAATTGACCGAAAGGCCGTGGCGATCTATCTCCTCAGGCGTCCAGGACGTGGCTCCCTGGCACATCAGATTAAGGATGTGGTGCCTGAAAAACAGATCTTCAGATGTCAGCAAATGGCCTTTGATGACAGGCAGTTCCCCTGACCTGACGATTTCCTGGTATCGCCGGACGTCCTTCTCGTTCTGTGCAAATCCTGTCCAGGAGTCACCAATAGCGCTAGCGCCCAGACCCAGTGCCAGATTGGTCGACTGGATGGTATATCCCATGAAGTTTCTGTGCAGGCGTCCTTCAACGTGAGCCAGATAGAGTTCCTCGGACGGCAACGAAAAGTGGTCCATTCCGATCTCGCGATAGCCTGCTTCGCCCAGCAATTCTTTGCCTTGCAGGTACATGGCGAGCTTTTCTTCCTGACTGGGGAGTAGGTGCTCAAAGGACTTCTGTGCGGGCCGCATCCAGGGGACATGCGCGTAACTGTAGTAGGCAATGCGATCAGGTCGGAGATCCTTTACGATAGCCACAGTCCTGGCAATGGTATCCGCAGACTGCAGCGGTAGCCCATAGATCAGGTCAAAGTTGATGGAATCATATCCCAGATCTCGGGCCTCCTTTACAATGGCCTCGACCTCTTCCTGGCTCTGCAGCCTATGGATCACCCTTTGCACTTCCTTATCGAAATCCTGGATACCCAAGCTCAGTCGCCGGGCGCCGAGGTCATGAAGCGTACGCAAATGATCGGATGTCGTATTGGACGGATGCCCCTCCAAACTAATTGAAGTATCGTCCGAGGTATCACAGTACTCGAGAATACCGGTAATAAGCCTTTCCAGTTCACTCGCCTGGAAAAACGTGGGCGTGCCTCCCCCCAGGTGCAGCTCCTTTAATACAGGCTTGCTTCCCAGCAGTTCCGCATACATCTTCCACTCAGCGAGTACGGCGTCGATGTAGGGCGCTTCCACCGAGTGATTTTTGGTGATGTACTTGTGGCAGCCGCAGTAGGTGCAGAGGTGCTCACAATACGGCAGATGAATGTAAAGGCTCAACTCGCGGCTATTTACCCAGAAAGCCTCCTGGAGCGCCTTCTTCCACCCATCGATGGTCCACGTAGTCTCGTCCCACATCGGTACGGTGGGATAGCTTGTGTATCTTGGCGCGGGGACATTATATTTTTTGAGCAGGTGCTGCATATTCACAGATTTAGCGACACAAGGTCAGGTCCTTGGGATTGAGCATCCCTAGAGCGGGTACATCAGGCAATTCCGTGGCCACACCACGGACGATCATCAGTGTGCCAGCCAGCACCGCCACCACAGGCACCACCCTCCGCCAGTTGATGCGGCCAAAGAGCGACAGGGACGGCGCCGCTGCCATTGCGATCAACGCTGGTGAAGTCCCGAGACCAAAGCCCAACATGAGGAGCGAGCCACTTTGCCAGCTACCAGTATTGATGGCAGCGAAGGCTGCCAGGTATACCATCGTACACGGTAACAGGCCATTGAGCATCCCCGTGGTAAAAAAGGCGAGGAAGCTCCGTCGCTGAAACTGCGAGCGGATACCTGTCTTGATACGAGAGTAGAAGGTAGTTCTCTCAAGGTTGTCCGATAGCTGCCGGTAATACCTCGGGAAGACGATCAGAAATATCAGCAGGCTGCCCAAGGCTACAGAAAGGATACGCTGAACACCAGCCATCGTAGCTACCTCCCCGAGCGTCGCGAGGAGCACGCCTAATAATATATAAGTAAGTGTTCGCCCCAGGCTGTAAAGGGACGCCCTCGCGACACGAGGTACCGGGGCACTGGTCCTGTACGGCAGAGCCATCGCCAGTGGGCCACACATGCCCATGCAGTGCAAGCTCCCGATGACTCCGAGCGTCAGACCTGTGACCAGTGTCAGCATCAGATAAATACGCCTTTCTCCTGGTAGTAGCGTTTCCCGTCTACTGTCCAGGTCATTTTCAAAATATAGTAGCCCTTCAGCAGTCCCTGCAGCTCGATCTCTGCGGCAGTCTTCCCATCCGGGACATTGAAATGTCGATCATGCCGACTGTCAGAAGGTCTGTAAAGGTGGATCTCACCCTCATCGGGGACCGCTGGAAACTTAAGCGCAATCTTCTCGGAAGTCTGCGACACAGTGATCTGAGCATCCTCGGTCGTGTTCTGAATCTCGTCCATCCGATCCTGGTACTCGAGCTCTGCTTTGTAGTACTCATCCGTCACCAGATCGACGTTCTGCTTGAAGCTACCGACCACCATCCAGGCCATGATCCCCGCAAATAATATGAAGCTGATTGTCAGTCCGTGTCCCCAATTCATGATCTCAAATTTTAATTTGCCGGCCCCAGGAAGGTGGTCTTTATCGTTTGGAGCCGCTCGTCTCCCCGAAAGATGCCTACCTTCAACTTGGTCGACATTTTTTCAATGTCCTCTTTGTTCATAATAATGAACAGTGCACCCTCGGCGACCGACTCACCAGACACCGGCCGCAGTTCACCTACCAATTCTATGGTGGCTTCGGCACCCTCTACCCGGAATTCATACGGGACCTCATTGGAGGTCTTATTCACCACTTTGTAATTGTACAGATTGCTGATGGTGCCATCCTCGCGATCCTGGTAGAGCATACCCGGAGTACGCAATACCGTGGCTTCTATGTCCGACCGGAGAAGCAGGAGCGATACCAACAGGCCTACTATGACCGTCAGTACCACCGAGTAAAATTTCAGACGACCTGTAAATCGAAAGGGCACCTGATCCGAAATATTCGCTTCCGAAGCATACCGTATCAGCCCTCGGTCATAGCCTACCCGATCCATGATGCTATCGCAGGCGTCGATGCAAGCCGTGCAGTTCACACACTCCAGTTGTGTACCGTTGCGGATGTCAATGCCTGTTGGGCATACCACAACACACTGCTTGCAGTCAATGCAGTCGCCCTGGCTACCCCTCTCCTGTCCTTTTCGGATCTTACCACGCGGCTCACCACGCTGATGGTCGTAAGCCACCACAATACTATTCCTGTCCAGCAAGACACCCTGCAGTCGTCCATAGGGACAAATGGTCGTGCATACTTGTTCTCGGAGTTGTGAAAATACCACGTAAAATGCTGCGGTGAATCCCAACATGGCGGTGAATCCGCCGATGTTTTCGGTAGGTGGAGATTGAACCAGTGCCAGCATACTCTCAAACCCGATCAGGTAGGAGATGAATGTATGCATGATGAGAAACGAGATCACGACGTAGATCAGGTGCTTGGCCCCACGCTTCAAGATCTTCTCGCTATCCCAGGGCTGCTTGCTGAGCTTACGCTGCGCCATGTAGTCACCCTCGATCCAGTACTCAATACGGCGGAAGACCATTTCCATAAAAATGGTCTGAGGGCACACCCAACCGCAGAAGATACGGCCGTAGGCCACGGTAAATACAATAATGAAAACAACAGTGGCGATGACGCCGAGAACAAATAAATGGAAATCCTGAGGCCAAAAAATCTGACCGAAGATCACAAACTTCCTATTAAAAAAATCAAAGAGCAGCATCGGCTGCCCGTTGATCTTAATGATGGGAGCAAGGAATAGAAACGCGAGCAGGAAAACGCTGACTACGGCCCTCCAATTGAAGAACCGACCTTTAGGCTTCTTGGGGTAGACCCAGATGCGCTTGCCTTTCTCGTCTACCGTACTGATCGCATCACGAAAGGATTCGTCGCGATAAAGCTCCTCGAACCCTTCGTCCTTGCGTTGTTTCTCCTCGACTGTTGTCTCACTCATTTAATGCTACAGGCTCACCCGCCTCCGCTTCCTCTGCCTCTTCCGCTTCTCCTTCCTCCGCGGGTCTCTCATAAAGGTCCCCTTGTGGTGCCTTACCGTCAGGAGGGTTGGTACCTTCCAGGGAGATGATGTACGATGCCAATTGCTGTATCTCGGTAGGTGCGAGCTGCCCCTTCCAGGGAACCATACCCTTGGCAGGAACTCCATTCTCTATTGTACTAAGGATTTCGCCTCGCGAACCGCCATGCAGCCAATATTGGTCAGTCAAGTTGGGTCCGATGGGACCTCCCTGGCCGGCGTTACCATGGCATGCGGCGCAAAACTTGATGAATACTGACTGACCAGCCAATATCGCCTCAGGCCCTTCCGTCGGGATCTCGGCATCGCCCATGCTGGCCGCAAGTTGTGCCTGATAAGCAATTTTTTGTATGTCCGCAGCTTCCATTTCTGCTATGTATTCTTCATTGGAGGATGGCCCCATCCCCAATACATGGAAATAGACAAGGTAGATCGCGGCAAATCCGATGGTCGCATAAAACAACCACTTCCACCATGGAGGTAGGTTGTTGTCTAGCTCACGGATGCCGTCATACTCATGATCGGTCAGTACTGAGGATTCCTCTTCGATGGGCTGGAAGTCATTGATCGACACCCAAAATTTGCCGACAGCAGACGGTTCCTCTTCAACCACCGCCTCCGAGGCCTCGTCTTCCTTCTGTGCCGCCAAAAGTGCCTTTACCACGTTGAGGGTCACTGCCAGTACGATTAGTGCAATGACTGCCACGACAACCGCCAGCGCCAATACGATCTCCAGGAGATAGCCCCCGCTGCTGTCAGCTGCCTGAGCGGTAGCCAGACCGGGCAAGAGAATAGATAGTAGAGAAACGATTTTCTTGTTCATGATCACTCGTTTTTGAAAGGGCCAGGGGCTATTCGTTTTCATTTTCTAATGGCAACTTTGAGATTTCATCCATCCTCTTCTTGTCTGCTCGGACTACCCATATGAGGCAGATTGTGAAAAAGAGGAAGAATATGATGAAGGAGAGCAACGGGAAAAGCTCGATACCCGCAATCGTCTCCATGTGGTGTTTGATAAACTTCAGCATCGGTCTCTATTCGTTATTCAGGATCTACTTTGCTTATATCAGTACCCAGCCGCTGCAGGTAGGCGATCAATGCAATGATCTCCTTGTCTTTGCTTACCGAGAACCCTTCCCCTTTTAAGTCAGTCACGATTCCCTCAGCCTGGAAGCTCAGCTGATTTTGGACGTCTGCTTCTGACATTTCCGGATAAGGAACCCCCATAGTTCGCATGGCACCTATCTTGGCATGTGTATAACTGGTATTGAGATCTTGCTCGTACAACCAGGGATATGGTGGCATCAACGTGCCTGAAGACAGCTCATTGGGCGTTAACATGTGCACGAAGTGCCAACTGTTCGCGTATTTGCCCCCCACCCGCAGCAGGTCGGGGCCTGTACGTTTGGAGCCCCACAAGAAGGGGTGATCGTAGACAAACTCTCCTGCCTTCGCGTATTCTCCCTGATAGCGCTCAGTTTCAGATCTGAAAGGACGTACCATCTGTGTATGGCAGGCGTTGCAGCCCTCTCGGATGTAAATGTCCCTGCCCTCAAGCTCAAGCGGCGTATATGGCTGCACACTGGCAATGGTAGGGACATTGGACTTGATCAGGAACGTAGGTACCATCTCTACGACACCCCCTATCATGATCAGGACCAAACTCCAGATCAGCATGTTGACAGGTCGCCATTCAAAGATTCTTCTGTGCCAGTGGTCCTTGGCCGGAGGCACGTAGCCTGGCGCCAGAGGAGCCGCTTTGGCCTCTGTTTCCTTGATGAAGCTGCCGCTCTTGGCCGTCTTCCAGAGGTTGTAAACCATGATGAACACACCAGCAAGGTAGAGCGCCCCACCAAAGGCCCTCATCGCATACATAGGTTTGAGCTGCGTAACCGTCTCCAGGAAGTTTGGATATGCCAACACACCAGCTTCTGTAAATTCGTTCCACATCAGACTCTGAGTGAATCCCGCGAAGTACAGTGGCAACGCGTAGAAGACAATACCGAGTGTACCCACCCAGAAGTGGACATTGGCCAGCTTCTTGGAGAACAACTCCGTATTCCAAAGTTTCGGGATCAGGTAGTACAACATACCGAAGGTCAGGAAGCCATTCCATCCCAATCCGCCCACATGCACGTGAGCCACAATCCAATCGGTGAAGTGCGCAATCGCATTGACATTTTTCAGAGACAGCAACGGGCCTTCCAGGGTCGCCATACCGTAGGCGGATACCGCCACGACCATGAATTTCAGAATGGGATCTTCCCGTACACGGTCCCAGGCACCACGAAGGGTGAACAGACCATTGAGCATACCACCCCAGGAAGGCGCGATCAGCATGATCGAGAATACTACTCCCAGTGACTGCGCCCAGTCTGGCAACGCGTTGTACAGCAGGTGGTGAGGTCCCGCCCAGATATAGATAAATATCAGGGCCCAAAAGTGTATGATCGACAGTCGATAACTGTAGATCGGTCGATTGGATGCCTTCGGCACGAAGTAGTACATCAAGCCCAGGTAAGGCGTAGTAAGGAAGAATGCCACTGCGTTGTGGCCATACCACCACTGCACTAGTGCGTCCTGCACACCTGCAAACCAGCTATAGCTCTTGAACAGATGAACGGGAATCTCGAAGGAATTGAAAATGTGAAGTACGGCGACCGTCACAAACGTGGCGATGTAAAACCAGATGGCTACATACAAGTGCCGCTCGCGACGCTTGAAGATGGTACCAAACATATTGACACCAAAGACCACCCAGATCAGGGCGATCGCGATATCTATGGGCCACTCCAATTCAGCATACTCCTTCGAGGTGGTGATCCCCAGTGGAAGGGTGATCGCCGCTGAGAGAATGATCGCCTGCCATCCCCAGAAGTGGATCTTGCTCAGCAAGTCGCTGAACATCCGCGCCTTACACAGACGCTGAAGAGAATAATAGACTCCCGCAAAAATACCGTTCCCAACAAACGCGAAAATCACTGCGTTGGTGTGCAGTGGCCGAATGCGTCCGAAGGTGGTGTATTGCAAACCGAAGTTGAGTTCGGGGTATACAAATTGGAGGGCGACTAGCAAGCCAACGGTCATGCCGATGATGCCAAAAGCTACACTAGCGATTATGAACAATCGAACTGTTTGATTGTCATAGTAGAACGTCTCAAGCTCCCCGGTTTGCTCGGGAGATGACACAGCCCCGTCTTTGGTCAGCGTCGTACTCATTTAATGGTCTTTTTGATTTTCGTTATCAGGAAAGAGAATGCGAATGGAAGGTGTATAGTCATCCTCAAACTGGCCAGACCTTGAAGCCCATAGGAAAGCTGCGAGAAACAGTATGGCAATAGTTAGGCTTATCAGAATGAGTAGGATGATGACCTTCATGCACGCACATTAGTTTGGAGCAATTTTAGCGATTGAGGCCGACAGACCTGCATGACCACTAACATCGCATTTTATGACTTATGTCATGTTTTGCAGAAGGTAGCCAATTTTGTCTAATTATTGGCAGTCATACCTTCACAAGAACCCATAAAACGGTACCTCAGGAGGAGGCAGGTCTCAAAAGATGTGATCGCTCCGCTATATGTGAAAGCAGGACAACCAAGCCCACCACAGTAATGGAACTGACGGGCATCAGGATGGCTGAAATGAGTGGGGAGAGCTGACCGGCGACAGCGAAAGAGAGTCCAACAATATTATACAGGAAGGAGAATACGAAAGCGACCTTCACGATAGTCACGGAGGACTTGGCAAATCCGAGGAAAGCTCCCAACTGCGGAAGTTTCCCTGCGTCCAGGATCGCGTCGCAGGACGGCGAGAACTGCATCACATCGTCCGATACCGCCACACCTACATCGCTTTTTTTCAACGCACCCGCGTCATTGAGGCCGTCACCGATCATCGCGACCTGTTGTCCGGACTGCTGCAAAGCGCTCACGCGATTGAGTTTGTCGACCGGCTTCATTTCGAACTGTGCATCGTCAAAAGCCTCCTCGAAAAATTCCTCATCGACCGGCTTGTCTCCTGATAGCAACATCAGTCCATACTTACGCCGCAATTGCCGCAAGACCTCCTTCAAACCCTTGCGATAGGCATGTCTGACCTGGAAATAACCCCGCACTTCATCGTCGATCCTGACATAGACCCTCGTCTCCTTGGCGTCGGACACCTCCCCATGGGCCTCAACATAGTCACGTGAGCCGATTCTGAGCCTGCGGTCCATGATCGTCGCCATAATGCCCTGCCCTGTCACTTCGGCGAAATCCCTCACCTCATAATTGGACCCACGATTGAGCGAGGAGGCAATCATCCGACTAAGAGGATGTGCGGACTGCCTGACAAGCGCCGCCACGAGCTCCGACTCGAAGTCGTCTAGATGGCCCACGAAGTCGATCTTCTTGGCACTCTGATAAGTGAGCGTGCCCGTCTTGTCAAAAATGAAAGTCTTGAGGTGTGTCAGCTTCTCCACGACATCGGCGTGCTTCAGGTACAACCCATGACGACCAAATATCCGCATCCCGTGTCCGTAGGCAAACGGCAAAGCGAGCGCCAAGGCACAGGGACAGGCCACAATCAGAATAGAAGTGACTACGTTCCAAACAGCGTCGACATCAACCCACCACCAGTACATGCCCGCGGCGGTGGCAATGGCCAGAATCACGATGGTAAAGTATCTGGCAATGCGGTCGGTCAGATTTTGAAAGTCGGACTTTTCCTCACGGATGGACTCATGATTCCACAAGCTCGTGAGGTAGCTCATATCCACTGGCTTTAGCAATCTCATCTTGATCTGAGCGCCATTGTTTCGCCCTCCGGCGTACAGCTGCTCGCTCTCAACAACCGTCACCGGCTCCGACTCACCCGTCACGAAGCTGTAATCGATCACCGCCTCATCACTTTCCAGTATCGCATCGCAGGGAATAAGCTCCTGGCTATGCACGAGTAGCTGGTCCCCAGCCTTCAAGTGCTTCACATGAATCGAAGATTCCTGGCCGTCTTTAAGAATGGTGGCGGCTATCGGGAAGTACGATTTGTAATCCCTGTCGAATGACAAGGCCTCATAGGTCTTTTGCTGATACCACTTGCCGATAAGCAGAAGAAACACCAACCCCGACAGCGAATCCACATACCCAGGCCCTACCTCGGCCAGTATTTCGTACAGACTACGACCAAAGAGTGTGAGTATCCCCAATACGATGGGCACGTCGATGGTGAAGTACCTTTTCTGCAAGCCGCCCCAGGCACCTTTGAAATAGTCCCTGGCGGAATAGAAGACCACAGGCAATGCAAAAAGGACATTGAGCCAGCCAAAGAGGGACCGGAAGTCATCGGTGATCAGGAAATTGTGATCGAGGTATTCTGGCACACTCAGGAGCATCGAGTTGCCAAAACAAAATCCCGCGACGGCAATACGTAGACCCAATGAATTCTTTTTGGTCTTGGGTTTCTCCTCACTGGCAAGGCTAATGTCAGGCTCATAGCCAATGGCCGAAATGAGATACACCAGTTGCGCCAGTCCCATCTCCTTCTTGAAGAGGATGTCCACTTCTTTCTTCGGAAAATTGACACGACTTTGAAGGATCTCAGGATAGAAATAGGGCAGCTGCTCTATCAGGTAGACACACGAACTGCAGTGAATGGCGGGTATCTGAAATCGGACGCGGGCATGGACGTCTGACTGGAAGACGAGGAGTTGGTCACTGATCTCGGGGATATCAAGATAGTCGAAGCGCCTCTTCTCTTTGCGATTGACGGGGATGGACAGTTCCTGATCAGAGTTGAGGATCTCATAGACGCTCCGACAGCCTGCACAGCAAAAGGTCAAGTCACCGGCATGTACTTTTTCATCAGCACAGAGCTGGCCGCACAATTCGCAACCAGCCTCTGTATCAGGAGGCAGCGCCTCCAGCAATTCACTCATAAAATAAATTCTCCGAACTCCGCGTGCTCTTCGTCACCGAGCTTAAGGAGCCTGTCATGATGCTTCATTGGGAATCCCACTACAGGAATAGGTGCATGATTGGCGACATTTTCAGTCGTACTGCCAAGGAACAAATGATCTATTCCTTTGCGCTGGCTGGTTTCCATCGCAATTACATCCGCACCTATCTCCATAGAGAATTGCAAGATGCAGGACTCAGGAGTGAAATCCAATCTTCGGTGGATGTTGAAATCCCCGGTGAAGTGGCTACGCACATATTGCATGAAGTTGTTGTGCAGCAACCCCTCATTGCCAATGAAATGGTGTGTCTTAATCCACAGGAATTCCAGAGACGCGTCAAAGATCTGCTGTAAACTGTGCAGTTCAATCATGAAGCGCTCGGATACTTTGGTGTAGTCCACCGGAACCACAATCTTCTTCACATCCCTGACAGAGAAAGGTGCCGGGATAGTGAACACTGGCGCATTCGCCGTTCTGAGCACTCGCTCTGTATTGGAGCCCACCAGGAACTCCTTGAGACCACTGGCACCCTGGGTACCCATCACAATCAAATCTACGTGCCTCTCTTCCGATACCGCTTCTATCGCGTCTATCAAAGCACAGGACTTTGTGACAGCTTCGATGTGTACTTTGTTCCCCTGCTTCTCTTGCAGTTCTCTCAGCTTTTCTCTTGCCTGTGTTTCAAGGTCCTTCAGCATGTGCACTGTCAATGAAGGATCCATGTACAAAGGACTGAACACTCTTGAAGTGTCTAACGAATGAAGTAATGTTATTTGTGCACCCTCTCTGATCGCTAGTTCTTTCGCAAAATCCAGAGCAAAACGCGCCTGCTCCGAGAAATCCGTTGGTACTAATATATTTTTCATCGTCGCATCTATTTATAGGTGTGTAAGAACGCTCCTTACCTAAACCGTCCGATCCAAATGTAGAAGATGCCTATACTGTAAATAATGACATTTGGCAGTCAGGTTACTGAATTTACTACAAAGTGCAAACGATTGCAATATCTCATTGTGAATGCGACGGAAACTTCAGAAAGAAAAACGACAAACAACGTTATGATTGGAGTATGTCAGGAAAAACTTGCATTTACCCGGCCTTATCAAAGGACACCTATATAATAGGATCGGCACTCCACCAGGCATGACTGATCTCCGCCGAGCAGCACTTCATCCAGCCAGTCCATGATCATCAAGGCTCGGCGATCCATGAAAGATGAAACGACGACTTGCTCGCGTCCTAATTGAGTGCCGACATACGACAAGTCCTTGCCATCAACCGTAGTGGACCCCTGTAGAGGAGAAAAATACCTTCCCCAAAACAATTGATTATCAAAATGTTACCCGCATTTTTCAAACTATAAGCCGTTAGGATTCACTCAAAAACGACTAATAAATCCCTCATCCCAGAAGACTGACATTTGTTGGCTGAGCAATTGATACGTGTCACATAGGTGACCTTTTGAAGTCATCCTCTGGGAATCCGTTTGACGATAGCTTGCTCTCGAATTCAAGACCTTGGAGGGACAAAAAAACCGCCAGATCTCGAGTTTAATTATCACAAAAAAGTGACCATTGATTTAACCTTTTTCAATCATGAAAACTAAATACTACAAGTCTTTGGCAGTGGCGCTGATGATGTTGGCCACTACCATCGTAGCTGCACAGCAACCCAGCATTCAATACTTCAGATACAATGACAAGCGAGGTCTAAATGTCTTCGAAACCTCTAAGACGGACACAGTCGAGTTCTCAGGAGTTAGGGTCAGAATTGGTGGTGATTTCGCCATGCAATTCCAGGGCCTGTCTCAGGAAAATGACCTGGTAGGTGATACTCTCGTAGAACTAGCCAACAACTTCAGTTTGCCGACTGCCAACCTCAACTTCGATGTCCAATTAGCCGATGGTTTGAGAATGCACCTTCGTACATGGCTTTCTTCCAGACATCACCCAGAAGCATGGGTCAAGGGCGGTTATCTGCAAATGGACCGACTAGATTGGATCAGCCCCGGATTCCTAAGTGGGTTCATGGATGTCGCTACCTTGAGATTTGGTATGGACGAGATCAACTACGGTGACGCTCACTTCCGTAGGTCCGACAACGCACGCGTGATCTTCAACCCTTTTGTGGGCAACTACATCATGGATGCCTTCACTACAGAGCCCCACGCCCAGGTGACCATCAACACAAGCGGTTTTCTTGGTGTACTTGGTGTATCCAATGGACGACTCAATCAGAATCCAGTAGCGGGCGATGATGGTGTAGCCATCTATGGTAAACTAGGTTATGATAATCAAGTAAGTGACAATCTAAGGGTGCGTTTGACAGGTTCCTTCTATAGCAGCACAAGCTCTGGAACACGTGATTACCTCTACAACGGCGACCGTGCGGGCTCACGTTACTACAGCGTATTGGAAGGCATCAACGATGCACGACCCAGTGACTTCCTACCTCGTCTGAATACAGGATTCCCTTACCAGACTGCCATCCAGATCAACCCATTCCTGAAAGCTTCTGGTTTTGAGTTCTTTGGCGTGTTTGAGTTTGCCAATGACGGCCGCGACGCTGATGAAGGCGGTGGTGGTGGATTCACCCAGATTGGACTCGAAGCACTCTACAGATTTGGTGCTGATGAAAACCTATACATAGGTGGTCGATATAATTCTGTAACCGGCAACTTCACCGATGCGGCAGAGGATACCAATACAGATCGACTCAATATTGGTGGTGGTTGGTTCTTGACCAACAACGTGCTCACCAAATTTGAATATGTACGTCAGTCATACGACGGCGCTGGATGGGATGGCTCGAAATTCCAAGGCGCTGAATTTAATGGTGTGATGATAGAAGCAGCCATTTCCTTCTAAGCAGAGAAGATACCGTTCTAATTACGCAGTTCAAACATTAGGGAAGGCCACCTCGCTAGGGGTGGCTTTTCTTATCTGATAGATTGGGCTTTCATGGCAATGCGAAAAGACACAAGGAGCTGGTCCATCACCCGCACAAGCCCCAGCATCTTTGTGGGTGGCTCCAGGTTAAAATCACTCAAAAGCAACTCCTTGCTACCTCCCAGCACCAACGAATCCCCACTTTCATTGATGACAAATCCATCCGAGATCAAGATATCCTTCTTCACTCCCGCCAATGTGATCGTGACATGCGCCCCCACCTGCAAGTTTTGGATCTCGCTGTTGCCGTCAGTTACGGTGATATCTCGGACCTCGAGCAGTAGCTCCGGGTACTCCGAGGCATTCAGGGTTTCGTGCAGTTCCTTCGTCATGGGTCTGAGCGCACATTCGAAGTTCGTCACCGGATAGCTAAATTCCATACCTCCAAAAGACAACTGGGTGTTGCTCCAGAGGACACTCTCTACCAATAGGGTTTTCTCCGTGTAGTCTTCTTTCAACGAACACTGAAAGGAGCTCACATTCGTGCGCCCATTGATCTCAAATTCGCTGGAGCCAATAGTGATAGCATGCTGCGTTACATCCTGACCCATCGATAGGACGGGAGAAAGCAGTACGAAAAGCAGCAAGCCCAAGCCATGGATCAAATGGATATTCTGTGGCCACATGTACTCGAATATATAGGAATGAGGGATGTATTACCATCCCAACGACGCTCATCGCCCCAAAATTGCTTGCAACTTACGGGGTGTTGATGCCCAATGCCGTCTCCACTTCGCTGAACAGCGTACCGACCTCGTAGTAGAGTTCCGCTTTGTTCTTGTGGAATTTCACCAGGTTGTCCAGGTACTTGATTTCAGATTCGATCAACTTATCCTGCTGGATATTGAGTTTGAAGAGATCGCTCTCCCCGGTCTCCAGGTTGAGGAGCTCCGCTTGAAGCAGCCGTCTATAGTTGTCAGCCATTGCCCGGAACTGCTGCGAGAGACGCTGCGACATCTGTGTCTCCGCATACTTGGCGAGGATACTGTTCTTGATCTCTACGCGCCTTTGGGCCAACTCATAATTGGTGCCCTCCAACTTCAATCGCGTCTGCTGTAGCTTTCCCTTGGCCTTGCGCATCAACACGGGAAAGGAGAAGTCCACCCCGATCTTATAGTTATCGTTGAAAGAAGGTGCGGACGTCTCCCCTCCTCCAGATACCGGTGCATCGATGAAGGCATAGCTCAGGTCGACCTGAGGCTTGATGGATTCGCGGTTCCATCTCTGCTCGACCTCCAGCTGCTGGATCTTGAAGGCCAGCTTGCGTATCTCTGGGTGATTCGTGCTTGACCAGGTGACGAAATCGCTGACCTCCTGCTCGGTAGGCATATCACGAAAGTTTAGGGTCGTATCGGGGATGGTCAGTGCCTGCAGTTCCATCGGATCGCCACTCTCAGACCACAGATGCTGAGAGAGCATGAGTCTGTTGAACTGTAGCTGGAATTTTGCCTTTTCGTAGTCGGCCTGTCTCGTTTGATAGGTGATCTGCGCCTGCACCGTATCCACTACAGCGGCCTCACCAAAACCATAGTCGAGTACGACCCGATCGAAGAGCTCGGAGGCGATATCCACGCTGTTGCCCAGCAGCGTCGCCTGTCGAAATGCCAGGTACCACTCAAAGTAGTGCTTCGTCGCCGTCAGTAAGATCTTATTGAGCATCTTATTTTGCTCCGCTACCGCTATTGATTGATAGATGCGCGCTTGCTTCATCGTGCTGCGACGTTCATCAATGATCAACCCTTTACCCACCGGGAGCGAAATGCCATAGGAGAGCTGCCGAAAGTTATTGGATTCAGGGATGGTTTGTCCCGGGTCTAGAAAGTCTCCCTGATTCCTATCGTACTCGATCTTTGGATCTATTGGAAACCAAGTTTGGAACTTGAGCCCTGCTCCCAGTGTATTCCAATATTCGGTGCCTTTGAAGCGCTTATAATCGTAGCCGGCCTCCAATTTTGGATCAAACTGCCCTTTGGCCTCCAACAGCTTGGCATCCGCCGATTGGGGTTGCAAGCGCGCCTGCTTCACCACAGGGTGATGCGCATAGACAAGACCAAGAAACCTTTGTAGTGTCATGACTTCCGTACTGTCTACCGGTTGTGTCCAACCGACTGACGCCATGAACAGCAGGGATATCAGCGATATCAGTCGCGTCATTTCAACTTGATTTTGTTCTTTGGGGTATCCTTGCCTTCGTCTTCGTCAGGCTCTTCGTACAGACTCGGTGGGAAGCCATTCAGCTGACGCCAGACTTCGTACCAAATACGGACATTATCCAACATGACCCAGCCTTTCGTCGCCGATCCCAATCGCAACTGCTCTGGCCATGGGTCCTCTTCCGGGTCGGGAACTACCAGAATACGAAAAGAGCCATTTTCATCATTGACTCGATCGATCACCTGCACATTGCCTCCAAAAGTTCCCACTGACACACTGGGCCACCCTGAAAACTGAATGGCTGGCCACCCGTCGAATTGTATCCGGACCTTGCGCCCCTGCTGTATGAGGGGTACATCCATGGCGCGCACATACATCTCGACAGCCAGATCCGGCTCATCGGGCTGAATGGTTACGATGGCCTCACCCTCCTTGATGGTCTCCCCGATACCTACTTTCAATGCCTGTACAACAAAACCCGTCTGTGGCGCTTTGAGAAAATACTGTTCGCGCCTCACGGCTACACTGGCATATTCGTTTTCAAGCTTGGCGATCTCCGCCTGAGACTCGTTGATCTCCGAGAGTGTGGCTTGCAGCTCGGTGGTCGCTTTGCTGATCTTCTCAGCGTATTCCGCCTGCACACCCGCCAGGTCCGTAATAGCGATCGTCAAACCTGTTCGGCTCTGTACTAGGGCATTTTGCTGACTGATTAACTTAGCTCGAGCTTCGTTGAACTTCGTTTCCATTTCCTGGAATTTGGTCCTTGTGATGTTACCCGCCTCGTACCTCCGCTTGTTTCGTTCGAAGATATTCGAGTAGTTTTCAAAGTTCACTTCCTCTGCGATCAGCTTGATGCTGTCGCTCTCCACTTTCAACTCCGTCTGCGTGATCTTATTCTCCGTCTGCTGCAGTTTCACCGTAAGTGACTGACGGAGGAATTTGATCTGATTCTGATAGGCATCACGCTTGAGGTTCTTTGCCATCAAACCGGACTTCTTGGCGTCGACCTGCTCCCTCAATCTTGTCAGGATCTCAGGGTCGAAGTACTTGTCCTTGACCTCTGAGATCTCCAGAAGGGTATCACCTGCGGCGACAAATTGGCCTTCGACAACGTGCCACTCAGCGATCCTTCCCGGAATAACCGACTGGACCGTCTGAGGACGATTGGCAGGATTTAAGGCTGTCACCTTCCCACGACCACGAATGTTCTGCTGCCATGGCATGAAGAGGGAAATGAGCGCGATGCCTGACATGACGATCAGAACGCGCGCAAGGTAAATGCTCAGTCCTGGTGTTCTCAGCACCTTCAGCGAATACAGCTGCTTGTCAGCTAGTCGCTCATCTATATTGTTCTTTGAAATATTCAGCATGACTAGTTGAGGTTTTTGACGATTTCATCTTGTTTCAACAGGTCCTCGAAGGATCCATCAGCGATGATCTCCCCATCCTGCATGTAAATGACCCGCTCGCATGAGGCCATTACCAGTGGGTCATTGGAAACAAGTATCAAGGTCCAGTTGCAGCTTTCATCGGTAATCTTTGAGATCAGCTCCAGTCGCTCACTCTTTGAAAAGCTGATAAAGAAGTCATTCAAGATCAGCAGATTGGGCTGCTTAGCGATACATCTTGCGAGAATGAGTTTTTGTACAAAAGTCTCCGAGTAGCCTTTGCCGCCACTGAGGATCTGTGTATGTAGCCCTTCGGGTAAGCCCGTAATTTCCTTATGCAAGCCCACCTGTTCCAGTGCTTCTATGGCCGTCTTTTCGTCGATGAAGGGCTTACCCACCAGTACATTGTCCAGGATAGACCCTTCGAAAATGTCTTCTGTAGACACGTTTTTCCCGATGCGATCTCGTAGATGGACACGATCCACATCTCGCAGCGAGTATTTGTTGTAGGTGACCGTTCCCTCGTATGAGTTGTACATGCCAGCAAGGGCGTTGATCAGGGTCGTCTTACCTGAGCCTCCAATGCCACTAATGCAGACATGTTCTCCAGGTTTGATCGACATGGTCACACCTTTGATCGCTGGTTTGCTCGAGCTTTGATAGGTGTAGGTAAGGTCACGCGTTTCAATCTCAAAGCCTTCGGACCGGTCAATATCTACATCAATTCCCCCAGATTTTTCCAGGGGAAGGTCTGTGACGTGGGCGATCTTGTCCACGGCTGTGAGCATGTCGTAGACGACGTCCATGTACATGATGATCTTCTCCACGGAGTTGAGGATCAAAATGATGATAACCTCCGAGGCTACGAACTGGCCCAAAGTGATCTCCCGACGCACCACGAGGACTGTACCAATGATCAACAAACCGGCAGTGACTACAGCCTTGAAAAGGAGAATGTAGGAATACTGGCTTACGAGGATACGGAAATGCTTCTTACGGTTCTTGAGGTAATTGTTGACGTAATAGTCGGTCCGCTTGAGAGGTAAGTCCGTCGTTCCCGAAAGCTTGAAGCTGTAGAGTGCACGGGCAAGCTCCTCCAGCCAATAGACGACCTTGTATTTGTATTTTGATTCTACAATGGAAGACTCCAGGCCTCTGGGGCCGGTATTGTAAAATATCAGGAACAGCGTTCCTAACAGGAAAAGACCAAAGAACACGAAGAAAGGGTGGTAAAATGACAGTAGCAGCAAACCAAAGAGGATCTGGATCACAGCTGTCGAAAGGTCCACCAGCAACTTCGGCAACCCTTTTTGAATGGTCAGCACGTCAAAGAAACGGTTCATCAATTCGGGGAAATGCAAATTGAGCACGCTTTCCATTCTGATCCTTGGCACGCGGTAGGCAAACTCAAACGCCGCCTTGGTGAATACCCGGCGTTGGAGAAATTCCACAATCATGATCTGCAACACCTGTAGCACCCCAGAGCCCAACACGCCGACGATAATGATGCCGATCAGGAAATAGATGGAGCTAAAGAACACACCACCTGAAATCAGTTCGATCGCTGCCTGTATACCGAGAGGGAGCACCAAACTCGTGATACCGATGATCACCGCGTAGACGTAGACATAAAAGATATCCTTCTTATCGGATGAAAGAAGTCGGAACAACCGCATTACAGGCGACAGCTTCTTTTCCTTATCAGGATCGCTAATGTCACTGCCCACTACGCTCTCGTAGGCAAACACGGATAGAAAAACAATCTCTCCTTTTGTATTGCAGACGATGCTGGTGTCGTCGACAGCACTCAGGTCTTTCACTACATTGCCTTCTTCCCGCAGAAGAGTGATCTCTTTTTTGTGCTTGCTGTTGGTATCTATCAGACCAGGCACGATATGATCACCCTCTGTGAGGAAGAGGATCATCGGGCCATCAAAGTTTTCTATGAATATCTCGAAATCGGCACGGGACACTTCCTTCTTGATATAGACGATGCCATTGGAATTGGCCATTTCAGTCAGGTCCCGTATGAATTCCGGAAGATCATGGAGCTCGTAGTGCCGCAAGAGCTGATCAGTCTCCTTCAGTACGGAACTATCCAGATCCAGCTTCAGGCGCTCAGCGCTGCCATGTAGGATTCGTAAGATGTGCTGACTGTCCAGGCACTTCGATGCCGCCTCGGGCGACATAAGAAAGGGATTTATTGAACTTGGTTGCATAACACACCTACTTATTTATGGCTGATTCAATTGTCTTTTTCAGAAACTGCATAACCTGCTCGTCGAGGGATTGTTCCCCTACAGTTATCTCCGTCAATGACGGAAGATGCATTGCAAAGAACGCTTGTTGATGCGAAGCTTCCAAAACAGTGCTTACAAGCGCCCGAGGGTATGGGTACTCCGGGTTGATCTTCGTAATGACATCTGCGATCTTTTTACAGAGTGCTTTGTAATCCTTAAAGAGGCCTTCTTTGTTGATCTCGTCTACCTGCTTTGTGAGATAGGTCTTATCCGACTCTGTCATTACCAGCGCACGCAACCGGATCAAATCAATCTCCCCATTATTGGAAATCGGTACCAATTCCTCCTGGTGCGTGAGGATCTTCAGAATCGCTGTCAACTTCTCTGAAGGGTCCTCGAGATAGTGGGTCTTGTAGTCAATAAGGTAGTCTATCCACCGCCAATACATGGTTGTGAGAAAGAGCAAGAACTTGAGCTTGTTTTCAAAGTATCGATAGATGGAGGCTTCCGTAGAATCAATGCATGATGCCAACTTCTTGAATGTGAAGTCCTCAAAACCCAACTCGTGCACCAGGTCTACGCCCTTACTGACAATCTTCTTCCCTAACTCACTTGAATTGGGGTCTTTTACAAAATACCGGTCTGGCACTAATAGTTGTACAAGTGACATAAAAAGCCTTTTGGTTAATTATGATAGTAATACTATCAATTACAAAAGTACGACAAATCAAATAGATAGTTTCATTATTGTGTTCAATGAGCACAAAGACCTTTTCAACGGGAATAAATACATGAAATGCATTCTAATAACTAAGTGATTATCAATCCAATGCCAACTACTTCACTATATTTGACCTGACTGTTGGTAGGAGTACGATAACGGGAGATGCTTGCTTCCTCGTCTGAAGGCTACTGGCAGCCAACTAGCTTTTTACAATTACTTTTTTTGATGGAGACAAAAGCCGAGTATCGCTCGGCTCTTGTTTTAATGGAGAATTGAGCTCGTCTGAAACCTGCTATCCCTGATGATTTATTTGTGGCTCTACTGTGCTAGCTCCAGCACTACATATCGAATATTGGTACGGTCGTGTGTGTAGGTGATATGTATCCTCCCGTCGCTCGATTCGATGACTGCCGGATAGCTGAACTCACCTTCCTCATTATCTTCGAGCTTATGAATGTCGCGCCAGTCCGTCCCGTTATCAGAAATGGCCACATTGAGCTTTGCCCGGCCCTCTACCCATCTCCCTCCACCGGGATGTGGATTGTAGACCAATAGGTGCAGTCCATTGCTCAAAGTGACGGCATCTATCCCCGAATTGGGATTTGGAAGTGAAGCTTTTGCCGGAGTAGTCCAGGTTCTTCCCATATCCGATGAGCGGCTCTCGACAATCACGCCCTGATTGCTTCTCATGAGGGTCAGGATATCTCCACCTTCCAATGACAGCAACGTCGGCTGGATGATTTTGTAGCCAGTTGTTGTGTCCAGCTGAACCCTGGACCATGTTTGACCATGATCTTCGGAGATCTCCATGTGTGCATGCCAGGTCTTCTTCGTCTCAACACTCGAGCCACTCAGTATATTTCCATTCGACAAGTAGATGGGCTTGTTTCTGACTGGCCCCAGGAGGCCATCTGGAAGCTTCACCACGTCTGACCATGTCGCTCCATTGTCCGCTGATGTCTTGTACTCGCCCCACCACTCCCTGGGTGAGGGTCCAACCTTGTAGAAAAGGAAGAGCTCGTTTTTCCTCGTCAGGAACAGTACCGGGTTCCAGCACGCGTACCGCTCCGATTCACTGATAATCCCATCTGCCCACTCTGTTGGTTCGCTCCAACCGTCATCGGTTTTGATAGACCCCCAAATAGTGACGTCCGGATTCCTCTCGCGCGTACCACCAAACCAGGTAGCCATCAATGTCCCATCGGACAGCTCGACGACGGAAGAGGCATGGCACTCCGCAAAGGGTGGATCGGAGAAGATGAACTCGTCGACTAGGACTTCAACGGTCCAAGAATCGACATCACCCTGGGCATTTAGCGGTAGGCTGAACGTCATCAGGAGAAAGAAAAAAGGGAAGCAGTATACCAGAGGCATATTGGGTGACTTTTGGGTTTGCCTCTTCAATATAGTCGTCTCCAACCATAAAATATTTTCAGACTTTGTAATTTCTGGCCTTAGTCTTCCGTCATATCGGGCAGAATTAAAAGAGTAATTCATGGAAGAGAGGTTTACGGAGTTGCTATGTCAGAATCAGGGAATAGTCCATAAAATATGTAATATCTACTTCAGAGACAGGCTCGAAAAAGAGGATTACCATCAAGAACTCATTATTCAATTGTGGAAGGCCTTCCCCAGTTATAATGGCGCTGCCAAATTTTCAACCTGGATGTATCGGGTTTGTATCAATGCATCTATTGACATCCTGCGGAAGGAAAAATTGCAGCCGAAAGAAGTAAAGCTATCTGAGGCCGAAATGGATCATCTATCCGATGGAGATGATCTCAATCAAAGCAATAGGAGAAAATTGTATGACGCTATAGACAAGCTATCACCTATTGATAAGGGCATCATCGTCTTGTATCTGGACGAGTATAGTTATAAAGAAATCTCTGAGATGACGGGTATGTCAGTCAGTAACACAGGAGTAAAAATCAAAAGGATCAAAATGCAAATTTTAAAGTCATTTGAAAATGGGAACCACTGAACTAAAAAGAATATGGAGCACGCTTGCCAAAGAAGAAGTAATCGAAGAGACCTTGGCCAAAGAGAATATTTTGGAGATCATCGCCCAAAAAGGTAATGGGGTCATCAGCAAACTAGATAGAAAGCACCGGCTTGATTTCAATCGATATCTAGGTGTTGTGATCTTCATCCCACTTGTTGTATTATTTCTTTTTTACCGTGATAGCCAAGGACTACTTCCACAAAGCGGTTCAGGACTAGGTGCCCCATATGTCGTACCAGGTCTCATTGAAGCCTTCATGATTTATGCCCTGATGAGTTTGAAAAGGAATATGAATTTTATGAGACGCACTTACAATACTGGCACATTGAAGGAATCACTAACAAAAACGAAATCGTATTTTGAAACGATAACAAAGAGTAGGATGGGAACAATATTGCTGATGGCTATTCTGGCATTTATAGAAGTAGAGACATTGATAAAAATTGGGGGATTTGAGAACATAAGTTTCTCGCTCAACGGACCATACACCTATGAATCCTACTTCTCGATCTTTATAGTATTGTTGTTCATTTCTGTTCCTTTTATCGTCAAACTGGATACCAAAAGGTATGCTGACGTATTGCGCGATTTGGATCAGACAATTGAGGAGCTCAAAGAGGGAGAATAATCGACGTATTGCCCTGTTGACAGAGGTGAAAGCAACTTATCAAAACATATAATCAATGTGCTTTAGTGCTGTTTTACAAGTTTCCAGTCACCTGATACCCTATTGGCAATAGCTAGTTCAAGCGCCCGAACCACATCCAGACATTCTGCTGTGTTTCTTCACTGCATGACAACTGAAAAGGCTATCTTCAAATAAGATTCACGTGAGCAATTTTACTTCGCGAAATTTTTTAACCAAAATCCCAGTCCAAATGAACAGCATTGATCTTATCAGAACCGCTTATGAAGCCTTCGGCCAGGGAGACATCCCAAAAGTCCTCAGTCTAATGGACCCGAACGTCCAATGGCACGAAGCTGAAAACAATGCCTATGCTCCAGACGGAGAACCTTTCGTCGGACCTGAGGATATATTGAACAAACTCTTTGTTCGCCTCGGTGGAGAGTGGGATGGCTTTGCGGCGACTCCTTCGATCTGGCACGATGCGGGAAATACGGTGGTCGTAGAAGGACGCTATACCGGCACATTCAAGGAAACCGGCAAGTCCATTGATAGTCACTTTTGCCACGTGTGGACTGTGCGAGACGGAAAGATCGTGAAGTTTCAGCAGTACACGGATACAGTGGCACAGCACGAAGCGATGGGTGTTGCTTCAGCGGTGTGACGGCAAGTGAGTAGAAATACAAAAGGCGCAAGCAACAATACCTGCGCCTTCATTTCTTATCTTCTAAGAAGGATTAGTTGCTCTTGAATTTCCTCAGGTTGTAAGTCACAGAAAGCATAAAGTACTGCTTCAGTACCAGCGACCGACTTTCTTCCACAAAGTTTGAAGTGACGTTTTGCGTCAGTCCCGTATTCTGATCCAGGAGGTCAAAGACCGTCAAAGCAATCTCGGCCAGGTCATTCTTCAGGAACTTGCGGGCAATGGACATATTCCACAGGAAGTACTGTGTGTCGAAGTCACCTGAAATACCATCGTAAATCTGATAGCTAAAATCAGTACGGAATACGGTGCCCTGCAAGAAGATCAGGTTGAGCTTGCCGCTGACGACATGCGTAAGATACTGGCTCTCTTGCCGCTCCTGGATCGAATTGGTAACTCGGTTGAAATTTGCGGTATAACCAATGGTGTAATCCACGTTCTCGCTGATGTTACTGTTGATGGACGCTCCCGGTATAATGGAGAAGGTATTGGACACGTTCTCGACATTGTTTGCCAATCCTGGACGACGATTGTAGGCAAACGCCAGGTCGTAGTTCATATTCATCTTGAGCTTCGGAACCATGAAGCTATAGCTGGTCTTATTCGTCGCGGTCCAGAAGCCGTCGAGGTTGACAGGACGGGAGAGCTGCGTACCTCTAGGTAACACAACGCCATTTGACAAGGTAGTATCCCTGGCAAACAAGAAAGTACCATTGGTCACATAGTCGGAGGTATTACGCATCAAAACAAAATTGGACCATGAGCTATTCTTATCGGCGTTGCTCGACGAAATCCGGGCGAAAAACGAATGTGTATAGCTCTGATCGAGGTCAGAGTTTCCCGTGGAGAAAAATAGTGGGTTACTGTTGTCCACCAGCTCCTGCAATTGCCCTGCAGACGGCTGCTGCGTATTGGCAGCATATCGGAAGAACATCGAAGTCTCGCTCCCCAACTGCAGGCGGGACATGACAGTTGGTAGTACTACATTGAAGTTCTTCGTGCCCGTGGACTCACCTGGAAAGGACTGATCGGCGCTGTAGGTGGTGTTCTCAAACTCCAGCTGTGCCCGGAAGAAGTTTTGAACTCCCCTATGGGAGAAAGAGACACCAGGTCGATGCTGGATAAGATCACTGGCAAATCTATTGGACAGTGACTCCTGCAATATCCTGTCTTCGTCGGCGCCTATGACACTGTAGGTTTCCCTGTCGGCCCTTCGCGTCCCCGTGACATAATCATACTCAACTTGCAACTGGCCCTTGAGCCCGATGGGCTCCAGGTAGCTTATCTCAGTATTGTAAGTGAAGTTGCTGCTGCCATCAAAGTACAGGAGGGTCGAATCCACCAATTGGTCATCATAGACATTCTCGTAATCAAAGTCATTCATCGTTGGTTCAAACTCCACGAGGATAGCTCTCCCGATATCGTTGAGTTTATGTCGAAGCAATACCTCACCGCCAATTGAATACCCATTGCTCTCCGAAGTGAAATTATTGATCGTCTCCCCTATCGGGAGCTCAGCTACGGAGGTTTCACCGCTAGTAAGCGTCTGCCGTTCATTGTCCTGAATGGACACCCGTGGACGGAACACCAGCGATGTCCGATCTGAAAAGTTGTATTCCAATCTCATATTGAGACGATGATTCACGTTATCGCGCTCCGTGCGATTGACCTCTTCATAGATCTGTGTACCCTGATCAAAGAAGGTTTCCCTGCTGGTCTCCTCGACGTTTTCAAAATTCGACTTATCAAAGAAGTAGCTCGTCTCGATCTTGCCCTTTTTGCCCCAGTCATCAGAAAAATTAGCCCCCACGGACTCTGTCAGGGTGATACCCGTCTGCTGCGTATTACTACCACTGTTGCCGAAAAAGCGTCCACGCCGACTGCCGCCAGCACCCAGGATATCGCTATCGGTAAAGGAACGTTGATTGACATTGTTGGTCATGCCGAGAATTGTGAATTGCTTATCCCCGCTTCTCTGGTTGAAGCTACCCTCGACCTTGTGGCGCTCATCAGTACCATAGCCGGCCTGGAATTTACCAAACATGCCTTCTCGCTTTCCTTCTTTGGTGACGACATTCATGGTCTTCGTGGTGTTGCCGTCATCGACCCCAGTAATTTGAGCACGCTCACTTTGCTGGTCAAATACCTCCACTTTGTTCACGACCTCAGCCGGTATAGTATTCAATGCCAGCAGAGGATCCTGGCCAAAGAAACGTTTGCCATCGAGGAGCACCTGCTGCACAGCCTCGCCTTGAGCTTCGACCCCTTGATCTGTTATCCGGATACCAGGCATCTTAGCTACGAGATCAGCAGCCGAAGCGTCAGGATTGACCTTGAAGGCATCTGCATTGTACAATGTCGTATCCCCTCGATTCTCAACCGGGATCACTTCGGCCTCCACCTCTATCTCATCCAGAAGCTTTGCGTCAGGAGCCAGCGTGATGTTCCCAATATCGGCGGATGTTGTCACCCGAAAGACACGAGTAAATTCTTTGTAGCCGAGGCTACGCGTCTTCAGGCGATAAAAACTCCTTGGTAGATCTTTTACAACAAATCGCCCATCGGTGCCGGTGGTGGCACCATAGACATCCGTACTGTCTTTGATGCTTATCATCATAACAACCGCTCCAATTACCGGAGAACCGTCCTCAGAATCGGCAAGGCGGCCAGAGATTGCCAGATTTTGCGTTTGCGCAAAAGACATTCCCATCAACATCAGGAGGGGCAATATCAGCGAAAGCTTTTTCAACGTGTGGTGAATTTGTGTGATTTTCAAATTGGTGACGTAGTGCGAGAACCTACTTAGTTAGGATCTTGAGTAGGTGGCTGGCGCTGCTGTTGGCGCTGTTGCATTTGCTTCTCCTGATCATCCATCATGTCCGCGTACACTGCATACTGCTGGTCATTCAGCAGATCTTTCATCAGAAGGGTTTTCTCTTCCCTCAAGGCCATCATCTTTGGACGAAATTCCTGCCAGTTTCTGGTCTTTCGGACCTCATCCCTAATTTCCTCAACACTCAGCGCATACTCCTCATAGATTCCTTCGATCAACAGCTTCTGATCGTCGGACAATCCTTCCGCTTTCTTGTAAAGCATCGCTTTCTCGCGGGCAGCCATGGCCTTTGGATCAAAGCCTCTTTGGGCGGTGACTCCCTGGACCAAAATCAGACTAACCATTGAGAACATAAGGAGGGACAAATACTTTTTCATAGCATCAAACTTCTTCTACAACTTTCTACGGACTGCTGTGGTTGGGGGTCGTTGATATCAACTTAACAACCAGAATCCTCAATTAAGGTTGTAAAATTATCTACCAATGTTGAAGAGAATTTGAACTATAAATGCTGGTGACGGCTGTGAAAAATGCCCTTCAAGGTTTCACAATCTCGAAATAGATGGTGTCCGAGTTGAAGGATGTGAAAATCCCAAGCCCGTTCTCAACGTTAGTCAGCGGCTCCGTCAGGTTGCGTGAGTCAGGCTCTGAAGTTTCGTATAGATCTACGTATTCCTGATTGACGCGGTAGACAACCACTCGGTAGATGCCATATTGCGTCATATCATTGGGTCTCACTCTATAGTTGTCGAGGGTCGTCGGCTGTGTGATCAACGCGAAGTTCGGCCGGCCACCAAATTCTAACTGGTTGATTTCCTCTGGATTGACTTCGATGTTCTCTACGAGCACGTAGTAATAATCGCCAGCTGCATTATCCCACGTGACGTCTATCGGTTCCTGTTCCCTGAGGTTTCTCAAGTCCTGAAAATTGGTGATTGGGGGCATCTCAATGATCTCCTCTGAAATAGCGATGCCTCGAGGGGCCGGAGGGACCGTTGTTGTCGCTTCGACAAACTCGCTCTCGTACCTTAGACTGAGTTGGTAGGTGACACCCTCTTGAATCCCCAAGCCAGTTCCCAGGTAATCGTAAATACCTGTGCCATCACGGCGCGGTTCGAGTGTGAAGACCTCATTGGCCACGGCGATTTCGACCTCCGCATCATCGATGGCATAGCTGGATCCTTCCTCGGCGTTGAAGGGGATGAGCTGGCTTACTTTCAAGCCCTCAACTGCCTGATCAGTATACAAAAAGCCCTCGACTACGAGCCTTGTAGCCTCCTCGGGATCAATCGTCTCACTATTGCACGCTGCAGTCAGCGCTAGCAACACTATCACTCTCAGTCGCGTCATTTTGCCCTAAAATTTTAGGTTGAAGAAGATATTGGGAGTAAATCCAATGGTCGTCACATCGGTAGTGACCACATCGTTTTCAATCACTTCAAAGGTCTTGTACCAAATATTGCTGCGGTCATACAGATTGAAAACGGAGATGCCGGCATCAGCCGTTGCTTTCTTGCCGAGCTTCAGCGTATAGTTGGCAGATACATCGAGGCGGTGGTAGTTGGGAAGGCGGAAGCCATTCTTTTCACCCACGGAAATATAGGATGTAGACGCGCCATCCAGGAGCGTCAACTCGTATCCCCCGATGGGCGCGGTGTAGGGGTTTCCTGTCGCAAACACCCATGTACCTGCAAGCGTCCAACGTCCCAACCGGAGACTATTGACCGTTTTGAATTCATGAGTTTGATCGTGGAGCGCCGGATAAGGCTCATCAGAAATGCCCGGAAAATCATGGATCACTTCGCTCAAAGTGTAGGCCAACCAACCCGTATACTTGCCAAACTTCTTCTGCACAAGGAACTCCACACCTTGGGCATATCCGGTGCCCTGAAAGAATAGCTCATCGATGGAGCTTTGTCGGAAGTTATTGGCGAATCGCAAGGTGTACTCAGAAAGACCGTCCATGTTTTTGCGGTACAACTCCACATCGAACAAGAACTGCTCAGTCTCATAACTCAGGCCAGCAATGTAATGTGTGGCACTGCTCGGAGGATTGAGATCTTCATTGGCCAACAACCAAAAATCCCTACTTCCTTGCGACACGTCCTCTCGCACCACACGGGTGACAAATTGATTGTACTGACCCCAGGCAGCCTTCAACTTTAGGCCATTCGTGAGATTGTAGGAAGCTGATAGTCGCGGTTCAAAATATACAGCGCGATCGGCCTTGCTGAAATTGACCAGTCGCAAACCAGCATTCACCGTCAGTCGATCGGTGGGCGACCACGAATCCTGCAGATAGGCCGATGTCGTGGCCCCCTGGTCCTGCCGGTCGAGCACAGTCAGGGTATCATTCCTGGTCTGAAGATAACTGACGTCGTTGTAAGTATACTGTATCCCCAACCCAACAGTATGCTTCGACGTTGCCAGCCACTCCAGATCGGTTTTTGCGGTGAAGTCATTGACATTGTTGTCCTCGATAGTGCCATTTCGAATGGCGAAAGTGCTGTCCTCCCGGGTGATCTCGGTCGTAGAGAAACGATCGCGATCGGTAAAATACTTCGAATAGGAAACGATCGTATTGGAATACAATCGGTCATTCCATTGTCGCCCCCACCGGAAGCTGCTACCCCAGTTGCCCCAACTATTGATGTCCGTCGTAGCATTGTTGAAATTGGGGCCATTGCCAGTGTCGAAGCCCAGCTGCGCGGAATTGACTTCGTTGCTATTGTCCAGGTTGTCCTTGCCGTTGTAAAGTGAGAAGGACACGACGTCCTGATCAGTCGGTCGATAAGAGATCTTCGTGTTAAGATCGTAGAAGTAAAAGGAAGGCTCGTTTTCTATTTGGCCAAACCTCCCCCCTCCTCCACGGAAGCCACCACGACCACCACCCGGGGCATTTTGTGGAGTAGTGTTGTTGTTGCTGTCGTTATAGAGATCGAAAATGTCATTGTACAGTCCACTTTGGATCACATCTGTGTACGACCTTCTACCGGCGAGGAATATGTTTCCCCTACCCTCGTCGAATGGCACTTCCAGGGAACCATTCACACTGATTGCACTCACTCCCACATTACCCGAGACTTCGTTCGAGTTGCCTGTCTTTCCGGTAAGGTCTACGACAGAGGACAATCTTCCCCCATATTTGGCCTCAAATCCCCCTTTGAAAAGCTGAATGTCTTTTACAGCATTGGCATTGAAAGCACTAAAAAAACCATAAAAATGATCGACATGATAAACAGTGAACCCATCAAAGAGTATGAGGTTTTGGTCGGGTGTACCTCCCCTAACATACAGGCCGGATGAAGTTTCATTCGTGCCGCTGACCCCCGGTAGCAGTTGCAAGGAACGAAAAATATCCTTTTCACCAAGACTGGGCAATGCGGAGAGTTGCGCTGGTGAAATAGAGACAGCGCTTATTTTATCATTGAGTTTGACCATGTGCTCCTTACGATCGCTGATTGTCACACTCTCTAGTTCGGTGACTGCTGACTCCATACCTATTTCCACCCTTTGGCCGCTAGCGACATGATTGGGCGTGAGTTTGAATTCCCGTCTCCTATAGCCAATGTAGGAAACCACTAGCGTGGACGTGTCTGTCGGCACATGAAGGAGCGTAAAATACCCGTCAACATTCGACGTAGCGCCATGTTCAGTGCCCTTAACTCGGATAGTTGCAAAAGGCAGCGCTTCTCCCGAATTCTGATCCATTAACAGACCTTTCAATGTGAAGTCTGTCAGCTGTGGTGTAAAAATCAATTGGATCTCTTCACTCGTGGGTCTAAGAATCAGCTTGCCCTCCCCCAAGGCATAGTGGAAATCGGTGTCTTTCAGCAATCGGTCGATCACTTCCTCAATAGGCGTGTCCAGAAGAAACATGGGCTTCATGAGGGTGTCTTCCAGTTGCTCCGGATCGTAATCCACCTCGAAGCCGTAGGTCTGGCCAAGCTCATTGAGAACCATGTGCCGGGTCTTACCCATAAAAGAGCCCTTCACTTTGATGCCAGATTCCTGGCTATAACCCCGTAAGAGAAGTATCAGAAAAGAAAACATCAGGAGTAGTCTGCTCATGGTCCACATCATTTTGTCGACAACAAAAAAGAAATGATAGAGGGGGTCTGGCAGAATCTTTTCAACAAACGACGAGCAAAAATCAACGAGGACAGCGGTTTATAGAAAATATTGGGGCCTTCATTGATTAAGAAGCCACCTAATGGAGGTGGCTCATTAGCTTTGGAATTATGAATCTGCTATCAGATCGACGCTTCAGGATCCACTTCCTGGTATGGTGCGTGCTGCTTACCTTGCTATTCGTCCTGAATAGGAATCGGTACGACGACTTGGAGGCATTGGTAGTAACATCCATCAACGGAGCCGTGCTTTCCTCTTTCTTTTATGCCAACTACAGTTGGGCCAGCCGCTTCTACCTGACTAAAAAGTATGCCCTGTACTTCTCCCTGATTGCCTTGATGCTCTGCCTGGGTGTGTTCATTATGAACGAGACGCAGCGAGCCATTCCTCCAAGTTTCGAACAAAGGTTTCGCAATGCACTACGTGAGGAGACGCCGGCCTTCAGGGCGTCTCCTGAAAGTCCACGCCAATTTGGTCGCCGGCCAGATGCTCGGGAGCCTGGAGCCCCGCGGCGAAGAGCGCAATTTCCTGTATCATTTAGGCTCGTGCCCATTTCTTTTCTGATGCTCGTGACATGGGCGCTCTCGGCCCTGGCAAGAACCGGAGACCAGGCAAGGGAAAAGGAAAAAGAGGTGGCACTACTCCAGGCCGAGAAATCGGACACTGAGTTGAAGCTACTGAAGTCGCAAATCAACCCACACTTTCTGTTCAATGCGCTGAACAATATTTATTCGCTCACGGTCACAAAGTCTGACCATGCCCCTGATTTGCTCTTGAAGCTGTCGTCGATGCTCCGCTACGTCCTGTATGAAGGCAACGACAATAGGGTGCCTTTGGCGTCTGAGATCAAGTACATAGAAGATTACATCACCCTGCAGAAATTGAAAGACGATGAGATTAGCAATATCGAGTTCACCAATGAAGGTGATATTGACTATTTCATACCCCCTATGCTGTTGATCCCCTTTGTCGAAAATGCTTTCAAGCACAGTAAAGTGGAAGATCTTGTGAATGGCTGGATCAAAATCAATTTGCAGGTCAAAGACACAAAACAACTAATATTCAGCGTGGAAAACAGTCTACCCAGTGAATTGGAGACTGACAAGACAGGAGGTATTGGCATTGACAATGTCAGGAGGCGACTGGAGCTCCTCTACGGTGATAACTGCACATTGGAGATCACAGACACGAACGATTCATTTCACGTACACTTGAATATTCCACTGAACTGATGGCCAGTCGATGCATCATCATTGACGACGAACAACCCGCCCGAAGGCTACTCGAAGATTTCGTGGGCAGGCTGCCCTCTCTGGAATTGGTTGGCAGCTTCAAGAACCCATTGGAAGCTATGGAAGTCATCAATGGTGAGGGAGTGGACATTCTGTTTCTGGACATCCAGATGCCAGAGATAACGGGTGTTTCATTTCTAAAGACGCTTGAGAATGCGCCTCAAGTTATTTTCACTACGGCCTATTCGGACTATGCGATCGAAGGCTTTGAACTTAATGTGACTGACTACCTCCTCAAGCCCTTCTCCTTCGAGCGTTTTGCTTCAGCCACCAACAAGGCGATTGCCAACCTGACAGCGGCTACACCAGCGGCTTCGAAAACACTGACGATCCACGCAGACCATCGCGTATATAAAGTGCATATCGATGATATCCTATATGTCGAGGGGCTACGCGAGTATGTCTCCTACTTCCTCCAGCAAGGGAAGCGCATCATCGCATTGCAGTCGCTGAAGGCCATAGTGGACACCCTGCCGCCTTCGCAATTCACGCGCACTCATCGCTCTTACATCATCAACAATGCCTTTGTCGATTATATCGAAGGGAGCAGTGTAGTGATCCGCGATAAGCGAATACCGATCGGGAGGAGCTACAAGGATGAGGTGAAAAAGGCCCTGATCGACAACTAACGCATGACGGCCCATGTGTACCCATTGGCTGGCACCTCAACTGAGAGCTCAATGCCATAATCACGGTTGAGATCCAGCTCCAGCTCCTCTCCAGATGCCATCTCGACGGTGATCTTGTCGTCCAATCCGGTATAGTAGAGTGGCACCTTTATGTCCTTGGCGATAACTTCATCAGTAGGATTGAAAACCATGAGCAGCCCCTTCTCCTCACCCCCGGGATTCACATTGAGCCAATAGTCAATATCCCGGCCATCCGCGCGCCGCAGGTGGATGATATCCCCTTCCAGCACTTCACGGTGCTCCTTGAACCAATCGACCCGACTCTTCACCATGTTTCGCGTTTGCTCCGTATTGAAAAGCCTGGGACCGCGATAGCACGCTTGTACGCCACCCCCGAGATTGCTCATCATCATCATTTCATAATGAGGAAGGTGCTCGTGCAATGGTTCCACTGTCGCGGCAGCCCCACCGCCATGATATTCGGTCAAGGGCACAAACATCCAACCCATCGAAGGTGCCTTTTCCCAAGTGCCGTCGAAGATGTTTTGTCGGGCATGGACAAGCTGCTGGCTGCGGGGCAGGCTCCAGTTTACTTCCCGGTATCCCATGGCGCACTTGTTGCCACCAGTCATGTAGTAGTAGTCTGGGATATTGAGATAGATACCCTGCGCCCGACACCATCGATAGAACTTCGAGATGGTTTGATATTGATTCCAGCGCGAGTCTTCCAAACCCTTGTGACCGGGATGGTCCTCAGACGCACAAATGTCTCCTGGGTAGGACCCGTCGTGCTCTAGCAGGGTAAATCCAGTCTTCTCATAGAAGTTATAAAGCTTCCTGAAGTACACTTCTCCCCATTCGCTTTCGATGCAGGGCGAATTGCCAAAAGTGGGCGTCATCCCCTCTGGCATGACTACATCATTGCCGCCACCCACCTTGCGAGATGCCAATAAGGAGTAGCCTCCTATTTCCACTCCCTTGCTCCTGGCGTAGTCGGCATAGCGCTTCATCTCCTGGATGTACTCCTCGCTATCATCCTCGATATTGAAGCCGCTGCCAAAAGTGAGAATCACCATCTCGAACCCCACCTCGGCGGCTTGATCGATCGCCGTCTTTACCCTCTCCCAATCTGCGAACCGAGCATGCATCATCAGTGGATTCTCTGTAGACCAGGGCGCGACGGTCCTATACATCCTTCTCATGGCCAGCCCTTGTCGCTCGCGATCGTAGCTGTCGTGAGGTAAGACGAATGTCCTGAAGCTCTCGAACGTCTCCCCGCTCGCAATCGTAACATTCGGCCCTAGCTCGGGCCCAACATGGAGCAGGCAGGGCGTCAGCTTTTCGTAGCTCACCTGTGTGTGGTAGTCCGGGTCATACACCCACCGAACGGCGTGGTGATTGGCATCCTTGGCCATCATGCTTGAAAAAGCGTAGTCCGTCTCCACATGAATGTTCGGCGTAGGAATCTCGAATTCACGGGCATCCACCACCGAGGCATACTCTACGGCGGCAAGGATTTCACTCGTGAACTTCTCCAACACGATCGGACTGTCGGTTTGATTGGTGATTGTTATCCACTTGGCAATAACGGGAAGGCCATCATAGAGCTCGTAGTATACGGAAACGGAAAGATCACTAGGGCCCAGTCGCGGACGATCGGTCGCGGGGACTTCAGGGAGGTCATAGTCCATGCGTAGTTGGACACCTTTGGGCGGCCATGACGCCTCCTTCTGTGCGTGGCGTACCCGACCCCATTCAAAGGGAGCGACAGGCTCCCCCACTTCGTAGCCCTGAAATTGCAGTGCCAAAGAGTCGCTGGCCATCGTCGCCAACCATTCCGGATTGAGGTACGCATAGTTCGGTTGCCCTTTCAATCCGCCTACTTCATACGTGACTCCATCGATGGTAATGATCGCTTCGGGCTTCACACCCCGGAGGAATGATTGGCCACTTACGAGATTGTCCAGTGCAACCGTTGCCGCATTGGGACTGATGCGAAAACTCCGACGGACAAGTCCGTTCGAAAGCTCAATCTCGTTGGGTTTCTCCGTCGAGATGTTGGCATTGTAGCCTGATGGGTCGATCAACCAGTCGGGCTGCGCAAAGAGTGAGAAAGAAAGGCAGCAGATAGCGCAAAAAATGACAATCGGTCTTCGTCGAATTCTCATGGATAGGTTGCAATAAATGGAGTGTCGGAAGATAAGTCAATTGCGATGAAACGCTGCTTGGAAGCACCGGAAAATCAAATGCCTCCATGACACATGTCATCTATGGCTTTTTTTTGCTAGATTAATTTACCGATGATTCAAACCCACCTGGGTCACTGCTTATACTTAAAGTCTGAAGGAGAATTGCATGGGAGACCTCGCAGTTAATAGCAAGCTACAAAGAGAAACCCGCACACGATTTATCCAACACTTGCTGCATGACGTGCGCGCATTGGAGAAAATGCTCGACGACGGAATGATTGAGGATGATGTGACGCGTATTGGGGCCGAGCAAGAGTTTTGTCTTGTGACAGAGCATTGGCGACCGTCAAGAATGGCTGAGGACATTTTGCTGGACCTTGATGACCCCCACTTCACGACGGAGCTGGCGCTTTTTAATCTGGAGATCAACCTCGACCCGGTCCTACTCAACCGTGACTGCTTTCGGGCCACGGAACAACAGCTCCGACAATTACTCAATAAAGCCAACGATGCCGCCATCAAGCGCAACAACAAGGTACTACTGGCTGGTATCCTTCCAACCATCAGCAAGAACGAACTGGAGCTCGACTACATGACGCCTCGGCCCAGATACTTTGCGCTCAATGACATGATCCGGGCGCTCCGAGGAAGCGACATCCAGCTACGACTGAGAGGTGTTGACGAGTTGACGATCACACACGAATCGGTGTTGTTTGAGGCATGCAACACCAGCTTTCAGATGCACCTGCAAGTTTCGCCAGAAGACTTTGTAGCCAGCTACAACTGGGCACAGGCCATCTCCGCACCCATACTGGGCGTGAGCACCAATTCCCCTCTCCTGCTCGGCAGGGAGTTGTGGCGTGAGACCAGGATCGGGCTATTTCAGCAAAGCATTGACACGCGCAGCAGCTCCTATGCCCTGAAAAACCAGCAGTCGCGGGTGACCTATGGCGATGGATGGGCCTACGGCAATGCAGCGGATATTTTTAAGAATGACATCGCCCGACACAAGGTGATCCTTTCAAAAGACATTGAGAAGGACTCTCTCCGGGAGCTTGAGGAAGGACGGATCCCTCAACTGGACGCACTGAAGCTCCATAACGGGACGATCTACCGATGGAATCGCCCGTGCTATGGCGTGGGCAACGGCAAACCGCACCTGCGCATCGAGAACCGATATATTCCTTCGGGTCCAAGCGTCGCAGATGAGATGGCGACATTTGCGTTTTGGGTGGGCGTCATGGTAGGGCGTCCTGCGCAATGCGATGACATGAGCAACTGCATGGATTTTCGGGATGCTAAGGAGAACTTTTTCAAAGCGGCAAGAGGTGGAAAGGCTTCTATGCTTATCTGGGGTGACAGAGACATGTCCGTTACCGAAGTAGTCACTCGCGAGCTGATACCTATCGCTGAAACAGGATTGCAAAAAGTGGGTATTGACCAAGCGGATATAGAGAGGTACCTGCACATCATCGAACGACGGGCGCACAAAAATACAGGTGCTCATTGGCAGGTCAAGAATTACCGGCAGCTCCGCGCAGGCATGAAGCAGGATGACGCCCTAAGGGTACTGACGCGTAAGATTCATGAAAACCAGATGAGCAATCAACCGGTGCACACCTGGCCAATGTTAGAAACAGAGCCATTTGATAAATCGGAGGCTAGCCTACTGGCGCATGTCATGAGTACACAGCTATTCACGATCAGTGAACATGACCTTGCCGAACTGGCCACCAGCATGATGGAATGGAAAGGCATACATCACTTGCCTGTAGAGAACGAACAGGGTAATCTTTGCGGATTGCTCACGTGGACGCACATGAAGAAGTTTCTAAAAGAAGACCGCGGTACCGGAATGATCGTCGGAGATATTATGACCAAGCAATTAATCACGGCTACTCCGGAGACCTCTATTCCCGATGCCATTGCCCTGATGAAGGAGTTCAGCATCGGCTGTCTGCCTGTCATACAAAAGGATCACCTTGTGGGGATCGTCACAATCAAGGACTTAATACAATTCGAGCATGGTCAAGGTTCACAGCAAAGCGCTTGACAAGACCATTTCCATAGACAGGATCATTGGCCATCTAAGAGGTGGCAAGCCTGGTCCTACCGTTGTCTTCATTGGAGGCATCCATGGCAACGAGCCGTCCGGCGTATTTGCATTGGATCATATCTTCCAAATGCTGGAAGGCAAAGAACCACAAATGCACGGCACCGTATACGGCATCGCCGGCAACCTATGGGCCCTTCAACGGGGAGTGCGTTTTGAGAAGGAGGACCTCAACCGCCTTTGGCTGCAGGAGCAGGTGGATGCCCTCGAAAAAGGCACGTTCGAACCTGGTAGTCAGGACGAGCGGGAGCAAATGGAGATCTATCAAACCGTGAAGTCCATACTGGATACCGAGTCAGGGCCCTTTTACTTCATGGATCTACACAGTACGTCAAGTCCATCTATCCCGTTTCTGACCGTCAATGACAGCCTCCTCAACCGCACATATACCTCCCAGTACCCCCTTCCGATTGTCCTGGGCATCGAAGAGTACCTCGATGGACCTATCCTCAGTTACATGAACGAGTTGGGATATGTGGCTTTCGGTTACGAAGGTGGCCAGCATGACGACCTGGCGGCGATCGACAACCACATCGCCTTCGTATGCCTGTCGCTGGCCTACACAGGTGTGATCGAAAAAGACGAAGTGGATTTCAGCTTGCATTACGAGCGACTCAGTGGCCTTTCTCGCAACCTGAAGAAGATGTATGAGATCTTCTACCGGCACAAGATCCGGCCCCTGGAGGTCTTCCAGATGAAGCCCGGGTTTGTCAACTTCCAATTTATACCAAAGGGCTGTGTACTTGCGAATAGCGATGGGCAGGAAATCGTGGCCGACCGCCGCTCACGGATCTTCATGCCACTGTATCAAAGTCAGGGAATAGATGGATACTTTGTCATCCGCAGGATCCATCCGTTCTTCCTGTGGCTTTCCAAACTACTTCGAAAGGTCAGGGCTGATAAGTTGCTTCCGATTTTACCAGGCGTGTCCTGGACAGACTCCTTGCATGAGACTTTGCAGGTGAATATAACGGTGGCGAGGTTTTTTACAAAGGACATCTTTCACCTGCTGGGCTACCGCTACAAAAAACTCGACGAGACGCACTGGATAATGAAAAACCGAGAGGAGCGCTCACGTGCCGTAGAGTATCTGCACTCCTCCTGGTATTAAAATCCTGGCCTGGGGCTACATTGTCATGGGGATCTCCATGAGAAGCACCTTCGAATCAGAGGTAGCCTCAAATGCGATCTTATCCGTGTCCCATACCCCATAGCCATCTCTCTTTTCCAGGGGCTGTCCCTGCATAGTACCCGTCCCATCGATCACAAAAGCATAGATACCATTCCCTGGTTGCTTCAAGGTATATTCAGCCAATTGACCGGCCTCGATCTCTCCGATATGGAACCACGCATCCTGGTGGATCCAAACTCCCTGATCGTGAGGGTTGGGTGATAGGACCTGGTAGAAGTCATTTTTGACGGCAACATCCCGTATGGATATCTGATCATATCGGGGGATGACGCCCTTTTCACGAGGAAACAGCCAGATCTGGAGGAACTTCACATCCTTGTCACCATTCTTGTTGAATTCACTGTGCCTGATCCCTGTACCGGCACTCATGACCTGAACGTCCCCCTCCTTGATGACGGCAACATTGCCCATGCTGTCCTTATGCTCCAGGTCACCCTCTAATGGAATGGAAATGATCTCCATGTTATCATGCGGATGAGTACGGAAACCTCGACCGGCAGTGACGCGGTCGTCATTGAGCACGCGCAGAACACCAAAATGCATTCTCTCGGGATTGTAGTATCTGGCGAAACTGAAGCTGTGATGCGTGTCCAGCCACCCATGATTGGCATGACCCCTACTGTCAGCTTTGTGCAAGACACTCTTCACGCCATTCTCTTCTTCCAGTGGCAGATGATTGAACCCTACCTGTTCTTTGAGTTTATCGTAAGTACTGCGTCTTGCACCTTGAGCAACTGTGATCCCTGCCCCGGCGACGACTGAGCCCATCGTAAGCTTTTTAAGGAAATTCTTTCTATCCATGATTTTATCCCTCCGATCAATACAAACGGCCACATCGGATCCAGTGGTATTACCAAAACCGCCGATAAGAATACAAAAAAAGAGGGTATGTCAAAAAGTTGACCGTCGATCTGGCATCCGAAGGTTGTCAGCAGGTTGCGTGATCGATGTCGATGGGTGTTTGCCTGCCAATTCACCCTGGGTTCTTCGGTCACAGCCCGGGATTTGGGCGACTACAAGAACTGCCCGCAATTGTTCTTGAGATATTTTATGGCGCTAGGTGCCTCAATGATATCATAAAATTGACCGATATACTTAAGCATATCCTTTTTGCTGGTTTCAGTGAGGTACTCCGAGTCCTGCACAGTCGCGTTGATCTGCGCTTTTTTGTCAATGAACTCCTGCACTGTCTGCTGCAAGATCTCATCTGAGAAACAAGGTATACGCAACACTCTCTGGCGCACATTAGCAATACCAAACCTCGGATCAGGAGCGGCATATCCAGCCCCCACAATACCAGAGTAGTCGAAGTCATAAGGGATAACAAGGTGCTTGGATCCAGGGACCTTGCTCGCTGCCAGTTTCATATTGTGCCGATCAGTAATGGACCAATCCGTATTGCCAATCATGTAATTGAACATGGCAAAGCGGGCCATGGCCCGATCCTGGATGTGCTCGTACCGCAGGACATCTATCTTCAGCGGCAGCAGGTCGAGTCGCTCCGCAACATCCTTCTCTTCCTCGATCAGGAAGGCGTAGCTGCGATTGGATTTGGGCTTTTTGCGTCCTATGTCTTTGAAGGTTACATCCAGTAGCCTCGCCCGAAAACTCGTGTCCGTCAGCACATTGTATAGCTGGTAGACGACGAATTCACGAAGTACCAGCTCCTCATACGTCTTGCTACTGCGACAGCTTAGGACCATCTTCATTTTATTGAGACGCTGTAGAGTGTATTTGTCAAGGTCCGTTTTCTTCATATTCAGCCTGATGGGTGGCGTCGCACAATAGTTCTTGCGAAACTCTCCTCGGGGCTTTATTCGCACCACCCGCTTCACAATGATTGTGTCGAAGACCGGAAAATGCAGTAGCGCCTCCTGGTATTCATCCTTTAACTTTCTCGCGATGAACTGCTTGAAGTTGCTTTCGAAGGTGATGGGTAGTGCTCCTTCTCTGGAAAACATGTCGATGTCTCCTTTGATAGCATTCATCCACACGCTTTCATCAATCGGTTCGCCAGTGTCTATGTGATAAGCGCCATTTTCAAACTCCTGACTCAAGGCTGATAGCCCCGCTAAACAAAAAAACAGTCCTAGGATGATGTGTGTCTTTTTCATTGCTTTTGGATGGTAGGTGATCAAGGTCCCGTCGCCTTTTTGACTTGCAGCCACTGGTCATGTGTTATGACCCCGCGAAAACCGACATGGTCCTGACCGGTATCCTGGCTTGAGTGCATACGCGCACTGGCGCGGTAGCTGCTGCAATAGACCTCATTGCACAGGAAAGAGCCTCCTCGCTGCGCTCGTTGCTGCATATATGGATTGCGTGGATCATACGATCGTGCTGGACCTTGCGGGTTGTCCAACACACCTTGTGAGGCAACCATGGCGTAATATTCGGCGTGATACAAATCACCTGTCCACTCCCAGACGTTCCCGGCCATATCGTATAACCCGAACCCATTGGGCCGATAACTCTTCACAGGAGCGGTCGTGAAAAAGCCATCTTCCATACTGTTGTACGCCGGAAATCGACCTTGCCAGGTATTCCCACACACGGTAATATTTGGATCGTCTCCCCAGGGGTATAGCTGACCCTCCTGACCTCCGCGTGCAGCAAATTCCCACTCGGCCTCAGTTGGGAAGCGCTTGCCTGCCCAGGCCAGATAGGCGCTGGCATCATCCCACGACACCTGTACTACGGGATGATTGCTCTTGTCTTCGATAGTGCTGCCCTCGCCCTGAGGTTGGCGCCAGCTTGCGTCTTTTACCCAACTCCACCACTGTTGCCAGTTGGCCAGATCGTTCGTTTCAACAGGCGTAAATACCATGGAGGCGGCCACCAAAACAGAATCCGGGGGCTTTGGTGTGCCAGGCGGCACCTGCTTTTTCAGTTCCTCCCAATCCGGGGCCTTCTCTGCGGTGGTGACATAGCCAGTGGCCTCGACAAACTTCGCAAACTGCTCATTGGTGACTTCGTGCTGATCCATCCAAAAACCATCCACCTTCACCTGGTGCGCAGGTCTCTCATCCGGACGCGCCTGATCATCATGATCGAGTGCACCCATGGCAAACTGACCTCCCGGGACCCACACCATACCTGGAGGGCCCTCACCTGGTGGCACGGGCTTTACGACTTTTTGGGGAGCATTATCAACCGGAGCTTCGGCAGAGCGGCGGTCATCACCGGGAGGAGGTCCCTGGCAAGCAAATGATAGGGCTACTACAACAACAAAAATCTTGGGAAAGTCTCTTCCAACCATGGTTCGGGTCCTGATATTCACTCTCACTGAATATCAAAATTACAGAAAACCACTTGGTGCCTCAGCGATTAGATGAAAAAAGCTGGACAAAGTTGTTCAGGCCTGTTTGACCCGAAAATACATGACTACAAAAGGGGCTTGCTACAGAGAAGGATCAAACTCTATTTCCTCGCCAATGACTGTCTCCTCGGTTTCATGGACGCGGGCATAGCTACAAACAATCAGCTTCGGCTTGTCCGGAAGATTAGTCATCACTTGCTCAAAATCCAGCAACTTGGTGGTATAACCTACCCTCACTTCAGTGATGCTGATCTCATTGGCATTGGGGTCATACCACATGAATCCATACTCGACCTCATCGGCGTGACCCAAGGACTTCAGCTCTCCTTTGAAAGTAACGTCCTTCGAAACGTGTGGATCTTTGGTGTGCACTACCATAACATCCGGCAACTCGAAGACGTCGTCGATGACTTCCTCGTCCAACAAACTGATCTCTTCTCCACAGGCGAAAAAACCTAACGCGAGAAAGATGATTAATGACTTTTTGACTGAAGGGAAAAAGTAAGTTTTCATAAGGCTTGCAGATTTAAAAGGTGAGGATCTTCAACCAACAATTTTCGTACCGCATTTTGGACGATCGACACTCTCTAACAAGGTACTAGGATAATTTGGCAATGTCAATGCTTCCCGGTCACCGGGATTCCCATTTGCTCTGAAGGGCTCTTATGAAGACCAAAAAAAGGGAGATGCTGTATCTCCCAATTTCCAAAATATTCCAGGGTTGTAAAAAAGAAGTAACTACTTTTCGCTTTCTAATATCTCCATCACCAGGTCTTTTGTACGATCAAGGGTTTGGACGTATTTCACCAGTCTTTGATCCTCGAGACCACTGGTATAGGCCATGCTGTCGTCTTCACTTAGGCACGCTATCGAGGAATAATCAAGATCGGCAAATCGCATATCAAGGGTCATACATAGACTCTGAAGCTGCAGGATATTGCCCTTTTCAAAGGACTCGATTCCTTTCTCAATAAGGAATGCCTCCAAAAACTCGGAGATCGATCTTTTCACTAATTCACACGCGGCGATCATCACAAGGTCCTCCTGAGGTCTGTTGAGTTCCTCTTTCACCCGATCATACTCTTGCAGCGCTTTGGTGAGGAGGTTTTCTGTTGTTAGTTCCATAATTGTCCGCTTTCTTATGTTTCTAAGATATCTAGCCTCTGCAACCCCCAAGGTGACGAATCGCACATGGCAAAGCGAGATTTGTCAACTATACCAATCCGGCAAAACCCATGAAGGCCATGCTCAATATACCCGCCACAACCAGTGCGGCAGGCACGCCCTTCATCGCCGGGGGCAACTCAGCCATCTCGAGATGTTCGCGCAAGCTTGAGAACAGCACAATGGCCAGTGTGAACCCAATCGCATTGCCCACTGCGAAAACGACGGACTCCAGAAGCGTGAACTCTTGTTGAATCACCAGGATAGCCACACCCAAAATTGCACAGTTGGTGGTGATCAGCGGCAGGAAGACACCGAGGGCCTGGTACAAATCGTGACTCACTTTCTTCAACACGATCTCGACCACCTGCACGAGGAAGGCGATCACCAGGATGTACGCCACCGTCTGCAAGTACGTGATATCAAAAGGAACAAGTAAGCCCTTATAGATGACGAAGGTCACGATCGAAGCGACGGTCATCACAAACAAAACAGCGACGCCCATGCCAAGTGCTGTAGACGTACTTTTAGACACTCCCAAAAAGGGGCAGATCCCGAGGAAGCGCGCCAGCACAATGTTGTTGATGAAGATGGCGGAGACGAAGATGATCACGTAGTTGTCCATGGCTTCATTTATGAGGTTTTCACACTACTTCTCCAATTGAAGAATCCTACTAACAGACCCAGTACGACGAAGGCACCAGGAGCCAAAATGAAGAAGATCATGCCGTCTGCATCGACCATCTTCCATCCGAAGATCGAGTAATTGCCCAGAATCTCTCTGATACCTCCAAGCAAGGTCAACGCATAGGTGAATCCGATACCCATGCCCAGACCATCGATCAGGGAAGGTAGGATCCTGTGTTTCGAGGCAAAGGCCTCAGCCCGACCCAGCACGATACAGTTCACGACGATGAGGGGAATGAAAAGGCCCAGCTGCTCATGGAGTGCCGGACTGAAAGCCGCCATTAATAGATCGACAATTGTGACAAATGAGGCAATGACCACGATAAAGGCCGGGATCCTCACGGTCTTGGGTATCAGACCGCCAATCAGTGAGATCACCAGGTTGGACATGATCAGCACAAATACGGTCGCTACACCCATACCCAGTCCATTGATCGCGGAGGTTGTAACCCCGAGCGTAGGACATAGTCCCAATAGCAATACAAATACAGGGTTCTCCTTGACGAGGCCTTTGACGAAGTTCTCTCGATTTGTCAGTTCCTTTTTCATTCCGTCAGATTTCAGCTTGTGCTTTTAGCGCTTTCACCAGGGCTTCCGAGACGGCCCGGGATGAAATTGTCGCACCCGAAATGGCATCGACATCACCGCCGTCCTTCTTCACCTGAAAGTCAAAATTCTCGAGGGTCTTACCCACGTACTGACCTTTGAACCTATCGTCCGAAATCTTCGAACCCAGACCTGGCGTCTCCATGTGCTTCAGCACCTGGACATTGGTAATCGAGCCGTCCATGTCTACTCCCACCATCAGCTGGATTTCGCCATTGTATCCTTTGCCAGACGAGGTCTTGATGGCAAAGACAGTCCGTCCTTTACCAATCTTTGCCGGAAAAACCGTGAGTACATCGTCGTCCACAGTCACCTCAAATTGTTCTGCGACCGGGTCATTGGTGTAGCGACCGGTCACGGCCTCTATCGCCCTTTTTTGCTTCTCTTGCTGCACCCTTTCGATTGGACCTTTTGTCCAGGCGTAGATAAATCCCAGGGAGACAGACGCCACGCCCGTAACAAGAATGAGGGCGATGGCCATTCTAAAGAAAGCTCCTGAACTACTACTCATAACTCTTTTGCTTTTGACCAAATAATCGGGGCCTGGTGTACTTGTTGATCAGCGGAACGAAGGCGTTCATGATCAGGATCGCAAATGAGACCCCTTCCGGATAATTTCCAAATAACCTTATCAATACCGTGATAAGGCCGATACCCACACCGAAGATGAGCATACCCCGGTGGGTGAAGGGCGACGTCACATAATCCGTCGCCATGAATACAGCTCCCAGCATCACTCCTCCTGTGAGGAGATGGAAAACAGGGTTCGCGTATTGGCTGGGGTCAATCAGCCAGAACAGACCTGTAAGAACAAATACCGTCACGATCATCGACACTGGCACATGCCAGGTGACGATCTTGCGATACAGCATATAGATCAGTCCAATAAGGAGTGCCAGTCCGGACATTTCTCCAATGGACCCGCCGTGATAGCCCAGGAACATATTGAGGTAGTTGGGCATCTCCTCCATCAAAGCAGGTACAGTCTCACCTTGCCGCAGCCCATCCTTCAGGATACCCAAAGCCGTGGCTCCGCTGGTAGCATCGACGGCCCCTTGCGTAATCGGCACAGGCCAATTGGTCATGGCCACGGGGAAGGATGTCAACAGGAAGACCCTGCCCACGAGTGCCGGATTGAACGGATTGTTGCCCAGTCCCCCGAAGCTCATTTTGCCAATGCCAATGGCTACGGCACTGCCTATGACGATCATGTACCATGGTAAATTGGAAGGGAGGTTGAATGCAAGAAGCATCCCCGTGATGACGGCAGAACCATCAGTTATGGTCATCTTCTTGCCAAGCAGGTAGCCACTGATCAGCTGCTCAAATAGCAGGCAACTAAGAACTGCAATGAGCGTCAGTCTCATCGCATCCCAACCAAAAGTGTAGAGCGCCACCAACATGGCAGGGAGCATGGCATAGATCACACCACGCATGATCTGCGGGGTGGTCAGCTCCTCATGGACATGTGGTGATGGCGATACAGTTAGTAGCGTGGTACTCATCTAGTTTACTTTCTTGATTTTGGCTTTGCCCAATCTGATATAATCGAGAATGGGTCTGTTCGAAGGACAGATGAACGAACAGGCGCCACATTGCAGGCAGTCCATGATGTTCTCTTCCTTCGCTTTGTCAGTATTTTTTCCCTTTGCCAGCAACATCAAACGATAGGGCTCCAGGCCCATGGGGCACGCTTCGATGCACTTGCCACAGCGAACGCAGTTGTAGACTTCCGATCGGTGAGACTCCTCCTCCGGGATCAGCAGTAACCCGGACGTTGCTTTGGTAATGGGCGCTTGCAGATCGTTGAGGGCCTTACCCATCATAGGTCCTCCACTGATGACCTTGCCCGTACCCGTCGGCACACCGCCAGCAGCGGCAATCACCTCGGCCACAGGAGTGCCTATTCTCACCAGGAAGTTGGAGGGCTTCTCTACATCCTTGCCCGTCACGGTGACCACTCGCTCGACAAGCGGTTGGTTCTTCTGGACCGCCAGGTAGATTGAATAGGTAGTACCTACATTGTGCACGATCGCCCCCACGTCGTGGGGCAAACCACCAGAAGGTACTTCCCGATCCAGGAGCGCCTCGATCAGCTGACGCTCACCGCCCTGCGGATATTGGACTTTCAATGCCTGTACACTGATACCTTCAATGCCCTCTGTCAAGGTTGATAGCAACTCTATGGCATCGGGCTTATTGTTTTCAATACCGATGATCGCATTCTTCACTCCCAGGGCCTTCATCAATATTTGAGTGCCGACGATCACTTCGCGTGGCTTCTCAAGCATCACCCGGTGATCAGCAGTCAAATAGGGCTCGCATTCGACACCATTGATGATCAGTGTGTCAATGGGTTTGTCCTTGGGAGGGGAGAGTTTGACGTGGCTGGGAAATGCGGCACCTCCCTGGCCGACGATGCCCGCTGCCATCACCTTTTGCACGATCTCCTCTGGCGTGGCGGCGATCTCGTCAATTAAGGTTTCGCTGCGATCAATTTCTTCCAGCCACTCATCCCCTTTCGATCTGATAACTATGGCGATGTGCTTAAAGCCGCTCGTGTCCATCACGGGGTCAATCTTGCCGATCTTTCCAGCGACAGGGGCATGGACGTTGGCCGAGACAAAGCCCGTGTGCTTCGCGATAATTTCGCCAGCCTTCACAGTTTGCCCTCTTTCCACGATGATCTCAGGGGGAGCTCCAATGTGCTGGGCAATGGATACCGTCACCATCTTTGGTGGTGGCATCACTTCTATCGGTGCGGTGGCGGAGAGTTTCTGCTCCTCCGGATGTACTCCACCGATGTGAAAATGCTTCAACCCGTTTCCAGCTCCTGATGACATAGGTTTCTAGTTTTGGTTTTTTGCTTCCGCCGCTGCCTTCTCTTTCTCGAGTCGCTTTTGCTCTTTCTCCTTGGCAATGCGCTTTTCGCGTGCCATTGCGAGCTTCTCTAGTTGCAGTTCCGGTACATTGTCACCATGCAAGACACCAGTCTCACATACGACCACGCACCGGGCACACAAGGAGCATTTCTCATAGTCGATCGTCGCCAGGTTGTTCTCGATGATGACTGCGTCCTTCTTGCATTCATCAAAGCACTTGGCACAGCCCGTGCAGGCAATGGCACATTCCTTCCGTGCGACGCCTGATTTCTCTTCATTCTTGCACGCGACATAGATCCTTTGGTGCTTCCTACCCACAGGCCACAACTCGAGGATGTCCTTCGGGCAGGTCGTCACACACGCATTACAAGCGGTGCATTTGTCTTCGATCACCACGGGCAAACCCGTGCGCTCGTCCATGTACATCGCATCGAAATCGCAGGCTTCCACACATTCTCCAAGACCCAGGCACCCGTAGGCACAGGCATGGTCGCCGGAATACAGCTCCGCGGCTACTGTGCAATTCGTAGCCCCTTCATAGATAGAAGTCTGCTTACGTACTTCAAATGACCCGGAGCACCTCACAACCGCTACATAGGGATCTCGCTCCTCGACTTCTTTGCCCAGAATTTCCGCAACCTCTTTCATCACGTCGTTGCCGCCTACAGGGCAGTGCAGTTCTGAAAGATCATCAGCTGCGAGCAGCGCATCCGCAAACGCGCTGCATCCAGGTTGGCCACAGCCACCACAATTGGTGTTTGGGAGGGCATCCATCACAGGTTCCCGTCTTGGGTCCTCCTCCACGTGGAATCGCCGGGATACCAGGAATAAGATGATAGCTGCCAAGGCGCCCAGGGATACAAGAATGATGACGGTATATAAGACGATCTCGCTCATAACTTATGGACCTGAAAGTTGACTAGGGATTTTACGCGACTTCGCGTCGAAGCAATGATCAGGTAGTACGGCCCCAAAACACCGAGGGCGATTAGGGCTAGCCAGATATCGCTTACCTGCAACAAGGTGCCCACGATCAGGACACCTATCATCAAAATGGAAGGCAACAGATAGGCCAGGAAGGAGGCCATGAATGCCTGGGAAGGTCGTATGTCGATTCGCACCATATCACCCACCTTCAAATCGTCCTCTGGCACAGTCAGTGATGGATCGTTCTCCATCTTGCACAGCGACTGAAGGTGACACTGGTGGCACTCTTCCTCCGACATGAGGCTGAGCTTCGCCTGACCGCCGGAGCAATCCGTGACGATGGCATTGTGTGATATGTCCTCGACCTGCTTCATAGGCTTAGTCTCCGAAGCCTTCGGATTTTAGTTGCGCTACCCAGCGGGCAATGCGGTCGGGGGTCTTTTCCTTCTCATTGTCCTCATCGATCATCAGCCCCAGGAACTTGCCATCGACGATACTTTTTGATTCTTCAAACTCATATTCATCGATGTCCCATAGGCCGCAGAACTCGGCACCTGAGTCGACTATTCGCTCGTGAATAATGCCAGGCGCATCCATGAATGTATCAGGATATCCCTCCTTATCGCCTAAGCCCAGGTAGGTTACCATTTTGCCTTCGTAGTCAACATCCTCGACTTCGTCAACAAAGGAGTCCCAATCTTCCTGCAACTCGCCAATGTCCCATGTGGGGCATGCCAGAATGAGATACTTATACTCTTGCAGGTCGTCGGCACTCGCCGAGTTGACATTGTGTAGTGCTACTACATCTTCTCCTCCGAAAGCCTCCTGGATCTGCTGTGAGATCCGCTCCGTGTTACCTTCGGTTGAGCCATAGAAAATTCCAATAGTCGCCATAGTTGACTTTTTATAGATTTAAAATTCCTCACCCTCCTTTGGATGATATTGCATGAATAATTCTGATTTCATCAAAATGTCGATGTACTGAGCGCGCTTGTAAGCAAACGGGTCACTCATATTCGACTTGGCCAGATTTCCTCGAAAATCCGATATGTGTTCATAGCCCTTATTTTCCATCCACTCACTGATCTCTTCGGTCATCTGCGAAATGTGCGAGATTCCCTTTTTGTAGATCGCACTTACTACCTGCACGGCATCAGCACCGGCCAGGATCATCTTGATCGCATCGGCGCCGGTCATGATACCCGTATTGCTGCAGACAGTGGCCTTTACATCGTCAAACAGTAAGCCTGCATACCGAAGTGCCAAGCGATTGTCCTGCGAGCTACTGAAGTTATAAGGGAAGTGATGCTCCTCTTTGTCGATGTCGATATCCGGTTGGAAAAGTCGATTGAAGAGGACAAAACCATCCGCACCCGCTTCATCCATGCGCTTGATCACGCCAAGTGCATTCGTATAATAGGGGCTTAGCTTCACGGATACGGGAATATTCACTGCATCCTTTACTCGCTTCACAAGGTTGACCTGATCGCCCACGATGCTCGTTCCCGTCTTATTGGGATCGAGATTCGTCGAATAGAAATTCAGCTCGAGCGCGTCGACGCCTGTCTCCGCCATCTTAATAGCGTATTCCTCCCAGGTCTCTTCATAGACGCAATTGAGGCTGCCGATCACCGGGATACCCAATGATTCCTTGATGCGCCGAAGCTTCAACAAGTGCTCCGTCGGGCCTGCATGGCCCAGCGCCGGGAAGATAGAGGCGTGTTCTGCATCCCAGTCTTCGTACAAGCCAGTCTCCTGCTCCATCGCATAGGACTCGAGCTGGATCTGCTCTTCGAACAGCGACTTGTAGACGATGGCTGATGCGCCTGCTTCTTCGAGTTTAATAAGGTTGGACATGTCGGTCACGAGGTTACTGGCCCCGATGACCAGTGGGTTCTTCAGGTGGATCCCACAGTATAATGTTGATAGATCACTCATGACTTTCTGCGTTTACCAATTCTTCCGCTTCCTTCTCTTCTACTGATGGCTGCTGACCTCCGCCAATCGATAAAATGCTCGCAAATCGCTTGGCATTGTCTTCTTTCGCTAGCTTGATCAGCCTTTCTGCCTCCTCGGGATTGGACCGCATCAGGGACCGATAGCGAATCTCTTCGGAGACATACTTCTCAAAATCACTCTCCACTGCCGGAGAATCCCATGTGAAGACGGGCTCGCCTTTGGCTTCATTGTTAGGATTGATCCTGTACATGGGCCAGTAGCCGCTCTTCGAGGCCTTCTCAGACTGCTTCTTCGCCAGCTGCAGTGAGTAGCCGTGGGCGATACATGGTGAGTAAGCAATGATCAGTGAAGGACCATCATGCTGTTCGGCTTCGACAATCGCCCTCGCCGTTTGCTCCCGATCCATACCCATGTTCACGGAAGCGATGTAAGCATTGCCGTAAGTGCTCATCATCAGCCCAAGATTCTTCTTACCAGTCTTCTTACCGTCTGCGGCAAACTTGGCTACAGCACCTCTCGGTGTAGCCTTGGACGACTGTCCTCCAGTGTTGGAGTATACCTCGGTATCCATGACCAGGAGATTCACATTCTTATCAGAAGCCATCACGTGATCCACTCCACTGAATCCGATGTCATAGGCCCAGCCGTCCCCACCAAAGATCCAAATCGACTTATCGATCAGGTAGTCCTGCAGTTCGATGATCTTCGCCAGGACAGGCTGCAGCGCTTCGTCTTTTACGGTTGCACCCTTGAGCAACTCCTTGGTTTGCTCAGCATGCTCTTTGGCTTCGGCCGAGACGTCTTTCCAATTGTCGACGCACCTTGACAAGGCTGTCACCAGTTTCGACTTGGGTGCTTTGGTGATGAACGTCTTGAGGTTCGTCAGCAACTGTCTGCGGTTGGCATCGACCGCCAGTCTCATGCCAAAGCCATACTCCGCATTGTCTTCGAACAGTGAATTGGCCCATGCGGGGCCCTTGCCATTGCTATCGGCCGCGTAAGGCGTAGATGGGAAGGTACCTCCATAGATGGATGAACAACCCGTGGCATTGGCAATCATCATGCGATCACCAAACAGCTGCGTGGCTGCATGTATATAAGGTGTCTCACCGCAACCGGAACAGCAGCCGGGATACTCAAAGTAGGGCTCCTTAGAGTTGTGGGGAGGTGTGAAGTCCAACTTGGCCAGCCACGTGGCTGCGTTACCAGGACGTCCTCTCTTTTCGAGTTTCTTCGTACCCGCAGGCATAGCGCCGTTGAGGGACATCATCGAAACAGGCACGCGATCGCCCTTCAGTCGAAGGACGGGATCCATCACCTTCTCGGCAAACTCTCCGCTACCCTCAGGCACGACATGCAAGATATCAGCGTGCTTCTCAGCTACTTCAGGTACCGGCACCTCGACCACCGCATCGCAAGCGGCGTCGATGGCTCGCCAGTTCATCTCGACGATCTCCTGGCCTTTGCGCTTGAATTGCTTTTCGATGTATTGCTTGATCATCGCAATGGCCTCATCCTCCGGCAGTACACCAGATAGCTTGAAGAAGGCTGTCTGCATGACACTATTGATGCGGCCACCCAAACCTACGCTCTTGGCGATCTTGCTGGCATCGATGGCAAAGACCTTGATCTTCTTCTCACGGATGGTGTTCTGCATATTCTCCGTGAAGAGATTGAAGATCTTCTCCGGCTTTTGGCTGCTATTGATCAGGAAGGTGCCACCCTCGGAGATGCCTTCGAGCAAGTCATATTTTCCTATGTACTGAGGTCGGTGCAATGCCACGAACTCGACCTTATTGAGCAGGTACTCCGACTGGATCGGCTCCTTGCCAAATCGCAAGTGAGATACGGTGTACCCACCTGACTTGTTGGAGTCGTACTGGAAGTAGCCTTGCACAAACTGATCGGTGTTCTGACCGATGATCATGATGGAGTTCTTGTTGGCAGAGACGGTACCGTCTGAGCCATAACCCCAGAATTTGCATCGGATAATCCCTTCCTGCTCGGTGTCGACCTCTTCCTTCACCGGAATCGACAAGTTGGTGACATCATCCTCTATACCGACGGTGAAACCGTGGAAGCCATCATTTTCGAGATGATCATAGACAGCTTTGACCATGGAAGGCGTGAATTCCTTGGAGGACAGTCCGTATCGACCTCCGATGATTCTCACATCTGATCTTCCTGCATAAGCGGAGATCACGTCGAGGAACAAAGGCTCGCCAGTCGCACCAGGCTCTTTCGTCCGGTCGAGCACAGCTATTTTCTTCACTGTCTGCGGTATTTTTTCGAGCAGTCCTTCGATGGAGAATGGACGATACAATCGAACCTTGATCGCCCCTACTTTCGCCCCTTTCGCATTCAGGTAATTGACCGTCTCCTCTATCGTCTCGATGCTGGAGCCCATGGCGATAAGAATGTTCTCCGCTTCGGGATCTCCCACGTACTGGAACAAATCATAGCGGCGGCCTGTGACCTCGTAGAACTTGTCCATGATGTCTTTCACGATGCCTGGGCAGTCTGTATAGTATTGGTTGACAGTCTCACGGCCCTGGAAGTAGACGTCCGGGTTTTGCGCTCCCACCTTACACACAGGGGCGTCAGGCCGCAGGGCATCCAGACGGAACCGCTCAATGGAACTCACGTCTATCAATTTCTTCAAGTCCTCCTCACTAAGGGACAGGATCTTCTGCATCGAGTGCGAAGTCCGGAACCCATCGAAGAAGTGTAGGAATGGGATCTGTGACTTGAGTGTGCTGAGGTGTGCGATGGCAGCCATGTCCTGGGCTTCCTGCACGTTGCCGCTGGACAGCATAGCGAACCCAGTACTACGGGTAGACATCACATCAGAGTGGTCCCCAAAAATGGAAAGCGACTGTGCGGCGATGGATCTTGCGGATACATGAAAAACGGTCGGCAGCATTTCCCCGGCGATCTTAAACATGTTGGGTACCATCAGTAGCAGGCCCTGTGACGCTGTAAAAGTCGTCGCCATGGCTCCTCCTGATAGCACGCCGTGGATTGCTCCTGCTGCGCCAGCCTCAGATTGCATTTGTACTACATCCACCTTTTCGCCGAAAAGGTTCTTTCTTCCAGTAGCGGCCCATGCGTCCGCCTTCTCACCCATATCGGATGAGGGCGTGATGGGGTAGATGGCTGCCACTTCGCTGAAGGCATACGCGATGTTCGATGTCGCGGTATTGCCGTCTATGGTCACGTACTCCGGTTTTTTCATGATCCTCGATTTTCAACCGTTAATCTCGGGCGACCGGCGGGGGGGAGATATGCGCAACGTCAGCGGGGTGGCTGACTTATGTCAAGACCGTGGTAATGAGGGGTCTATGCGTCTTCCCGCAAACGTTATTTTGTAAAAATGGCTTTTTGGAGGGCGTGTCCCTTCGCTTCGTGAACTACGCTACGGGCCGGGCTATTGCCTTTACCTGCAGCCCCGCGAGCCGCGCACATGGCCTTGCTGGGTACCGGCGCTATCCCTCACGCGACCCAGACGCTCGTGACCCTCCCCCTCCCCAATGCTATTATGCTAGAAACCTCCAAAGCCATTCTCAAAAGCAAAGTCATTTTGACGTAGGAGAAATCTATTGACAATGCTAGGTCAATCGTCGATCTTATGCCAATAGATGCTTCCTGCGTCAGCATGACCTTAGAAGGGTTGCTTTGGAGAATGGCCAGACAACCGCTTAACTTAATAGCATTGGGGAGGGGTGGGGGTGGGTCATACCACACCTCGCACTCGCGTTTTCATTATTCTTACTTCGTTTGACGCCTCCCAAAGCGCACGTTCTTCCTGGCGGGGTCTCTCGTAGAGGACCCCGCGACGCTTGCTAACTTATGCAAGAAGTAAATCTTCGCAACTACTTGGGGTCTCCTTCGGTGGACCCCATTAGGAAGAAAAGCAGGCGAACGGCTAGTGAAATCTATCACGTTCGTAGTAGAAATGGCTCTCGTGTTGTTAATAGATTCCTCCTTCGTCGGAATGACATTGAGGAGGCTTGCTTTGAGAGATGTCCGCATTATTTAGCGAGAACTTAACTCAGGCATTGCGCCTGGAAACGGTGAGCCTGGCTTAGGGATGGTGGGCAGGACGATGGCCTGGTGGGGACAGCCCGGCGCCAGTCATGGATCTGCAAGGTCTAATGACGCAGCGTAAGCCCCTAACCTCGAAAATCAAACACCTGCTCCATCAGCACCCAACGCCAATCGGGATCGCTAGTGGGCAGGGCCTGCTGATAGTTCTCCATCAGCTTCTCCCACTCCTGAACCTTTGCATTCGCCAGGTCCATCTTTGCCTTGCGCTCAAAACTGAAGTCGTCATCTGTCTCGATGCGCATGAATAGTCGGTTGTGGAAGCGATAGATCTGCATGGCCTGTATACCACTGTCTGTCAGACTCTGCAGCACCTCCGGCCATACTTGCTTGTGGTAATCATCGTACGCCCGAATCGCCGCGGGATCGTCCTTCAAGTCAAGGGTCAGGCAGTATACTTTCATATTTCTAGTGCGATCACTGTGTCAAAATCCATCTTCGCGGACGCAGGTAGTGTCAGCGTGCCATCCACTACCTCTATCGTCGTGTCGGGCTCGGCCAAGAGATAAGCGTTCTTGACTGGCAGCGTCGCATTCTCAAGGGTCAGCTTGCCACCTTCTGGCCAATCGAAGACGTGGGCGTAAATAGTATTGTCCTTTTGGGTGTACCTCCCCCAGGATGGCTTCTCGTAGGGACTGGCCTGCGTGCCATAGATCGAGGCGCCATTGACGCCGATCCACTCTCCCATGGCTCGGAGTCGTTCGACACTGGGCGCCGGAATCAGACCCTCCGCCGTAGGCCCGACGTTGAGCAGGTAGTTGCCACCCTTGGAGGCGATGTCCACCAGGTTTTGGACGAGCGTCTCTGCAGACTTCCAGTTGTCATCGAAGTGCTTATAGCCCCAGGTGTCGTTCATGGTCATGCATGACTCCCAATCCACGCCGCTCAGGCCCGTAGCAGGTATCTCTTGCTCCGGGGTACCAAAGTCTCCGGCGAATTCGCCCTCGCGGTTCATTCCTTGCATGCCTTGACGCCCCTTATCCACGCGATTGTTGATGATCAGATTGGGCTGCATGTCAGTAAGCGTATTGTACACCTCTTTTCCCATTTCGGTGGTGTAATCGGGGATCCACTCACCATCAAACCACATCACCCCCACATTGTATTTGGTGATGAGCTCCTTGACCTGAGGCATCATGTAGTCGTCGAAGTATCGGCGGAAATTCGGATTGACATTAGGCTCCCTGTTTTCCCATGCCGCCTGGTTGTAATTGGGCTCCCACATCGCCTGCGCATCAGGGTGATGCCAGTCCATGATGGAGTGATAAAAGCACAATGTAATACCGGCTTCCTTGCAAGCTTCATCCAGCTCCTGGAGGATGTCCCGGCCAAAAGGAGAAGTGTCCATGATGTCATATTCCGTGACCTCGGAGTCCCACAGACAAAAGCCATCGTGGTGTTTGCTCGTGATAACGATGTACTTCATGCCTGCCTCCTTGGCAATGTCCACCCACGCTTTCGCATCGAACTTGACAGGATTGAACTGGCGGGCATATGCCTCATACTCCGCAATGGGGATGTTCAGATGGTGCATGATCCACTCCGCGTTGTTGTTCGGGGTTCGTTCACCGCCGTGCTCTCCGGCAGGAACTGCATAGGGCCCCCAGTGGATAAACATACCAAAACGCGCATCACGCCACCACTGCATTTTGTCGGTGACTTCGACTTCCGATTCGACAACCGGGTCTGTCGATTGTTCCTGAGGGGTCTGTGTACAACCCACCATCAGCATTGCCAGCAATGAATAGGCCCACAGTTTGTTCATAATCAAGCCATTTAATTGTGATTGTTTCTATGCGCAAACTGCCCGTAGACGGCGATCAGCAAGAAGCAGCCCAGTGGCAGTATAAAAGAGAAATTGACTTCTGATACTCCAAGGATCGTGGTATCGTTGACGCCGAATCCACCGACATCAATGATCATTCCCTGAAGCTTCGGCATCAGCGCGCCGCCAACGATGGCCATCACCAAACCAGCCGCCCCGATCTTCGCATCCTCTTCGGTCAGTCCATCGAGGGCGATACCGTATATCGTCGGGAACATCAGTGACATGAAAAACGAAATACCAACCAAAGCGTACAGCCCTACTGAACCTTCGATGAACATCGTCGCTAGTGTGAAAACGGCACCACCATAGGCAAAGATCTCGAGCAGTCTACCCGAGCTAAAGAACTTCAAAAGAGCCGTCCCTATCCAGCGACCGACCAGGAAGATAATGAAAGCAATGAATTGATAGTTCGCCGCCGATTCGCTACTGACGCCTATCGCCTCGGCATACTGATAGATGTACGTCCAGCACATGATCTGCGCACCGACGTACAGGACCTGGGCGATGACCCCAAAGAGCCACTTCCTGTTTTCGATCAGATCCATGAAAGTGGTTTTCAAGTCGGGCCTACCACCCTCATCTCTTGCCTGGGGCATCTTGCTGACCAGGATCAGGACAAAGATGAACATGATAACGATCCCCAGTACGACATAAGGATTGCGGATGACCATCAGGTCGGACGTCCTGATGAGCGCCTTCTGCGCCTCCTCGAGCATGCTGTAGTTTTCAATGTCATCGGATTGCAGTTTGCGAAGAACAAACTGCTGCGCCACAAGCAAACCCAGTATTAATCCAACCGGATTGAACGCTTGTGCAAGGTTCAGGCGCTGGGTCGCATTTTGGTGACTGCCCATCGCGAGGATATAGGGGTTGGCGGTCGTCTCCAGAAACGCCAGCCCAAAGGTGAGAATGTAGAGGCCTAGACAAAAGAACCAGAACTTCTCTTGCGTAGCTGCCGGATAGAATAGCAACGCCCCTGCCGCATAAAGTGCCAGGCCTATCAACACCCCGGTCTTGTAAGAGTACTTTCTTACGAATAATGCCGCAGGGAGCGCCATGCAGAAGTAGCCGCCGTAAAAGGCCATCTGCACCCAAGCCGCCTGGGAGTTACTCAGTTCCAGAACTTTTTTGAAAGCCTGGACCATGGGATCAGTCACGGCATTGGCAAAGCCCCAAAGTGCAAATAAGGAGGTGATTAGTATGAAGGGGATGAGGATCTCTTTGCTTACAAGAGGTGGTTTGTTTTCAGTCATAGGTTTGTGTTAGGTTAATGCCCGGTCCAGGTGCACATAACCGCCGTCGACGATCATCCACTGTCCGGTCGTGTGTTCACTTCGCGCCGAAAGAAGAAACACTGCCATAGCCGCGATCTCTTCGGGTGCTGTCATCCTCTTTTCCAAGGGTATCTTGGAAACAATATTTTGAAGTTTCGCTTCAGGCTCAGGGAACGTCTGCAGCCAACTTTGGTACAAGGGCGTCATCACTTCAGCAGGCACCACGGCATTGACGCGCACCCCAAATGGAAAAAGTTCTGCCGCCCACTCCCTGGTCAATGCCAGCTGCGCCCCCTTGCTGGCAGCGTAGCCAGAGGTACCGCCCTGGCCGGTGAGGGCAGTCTTCGAGGCAATGTTGACTATGGCGCCCTTATTCTTTTTGAGCTCTGGCAAAGCGAAATGCACTATGTTATAATAATGTAGCAAGTTGATCCGAAGGGACTCCTCAAACTTCTCGGGGCCTTGCTCCAGCCCGGCACCATCGTTCACGCCGGCGTTGTTCACCACACCATCTATTCGGCCAAATTCCTCAACAGCCTGCTCAATGATCCGCTGGCAGTTAGCTGTGTCTGTCAGGTCGGCCAGCGCAATGGAGGCTGTCCCCCCTCGTTCCAATATTCTCCGCTGCAATGTCTCCGCCGCATCGGCATCTCGGTCGGCTATGAGAACAGTAGCTCCCTCTTGAACCAAGTCCATCGTGATAGCGAATCCGATCCCTTTGGCGCCACCTGTGACGATGATGACTTTGTCCCTCAGTCCTAGATCCATAGGCTATTTGATTGCAATATTGTAGAATCTCGCAGCGGTACCACCTAGTATCTTACCCTGCTCATCATCACTGAGCTGTGAGATATAATCATTGACAATACTAAATACCTGATCATAGCTGGCCGCAACCAGGCAAACCGGCCAGTCACTCCCAAACATCAAACGATCCGGCCCAAATAACTCGAGCGCCAGATCCAGGTAGGGACGAAAATCTGATGCCTGCCAACCGGCCCAAATGGCCTCTGTCACCATTCCCGACAGCTTCACATGCACATTTTCCCGCTCGGCAAATTGCTGGAGGTAGTATGCCCACGACTCAAATGATTGATCTGCGATTCTTGGCTTTGCCAAATGATCTATGACTACTTGAAAAGTATCTGGGAGCCCGCTCACTAAATCAAAGGCCTCGGCCATCTGGTGTTCATAAATCAGCAGGTCGTAGGTAAAGCTGGCTTCCACCAAGATCCGTAGTCCCTTGACAAAGTCCTCCTGCAGCATGAAGCCCTCGGGTTCTGATTGCAGGACATGGCGAAATCCCAATAATTTCCTTTCCTCGGCATACAGTTCGAGTTGCGCCCAAAGACTGGGGGCCTTGAGATCTATCCAACCCACTACACCCAGGATGCTCGGATGCTCATCCGCCAATCGCAGCAAAAAGTTGGTCTCTATTGCTGACTGATCAGCTTGGACAGCGATAGAGCCATTGATCCCTGATTCACTCAAAGGTCCTTCTAAGTCTGCAGGCAGGAAATCCTTCCTTATGGCTGCCATACTGTCGGTGATCCATCCATCTCGCTCAGGATCGTACTTCCAGAAATGCTGATGTGCATCAATTCTCATGGGTTGTAAGCTTTTGCTGTCTGACGAGCGACGCCCAGTCCATCGATACCCAACTCCATGGTGTCACCAGGTTGTAGAAAACGTGGCGGTTTCAAACCCAGCCCGACGCCGGCAGGCGTGCCAGTAGAAATGATATCTCCAGGCATGAGTGTCATAAAGTGAGAAATGTAGCTAACCAGGTGCGGTATGTCAAAGACAAGATCATTCGTGTTGCTGTCTTGCAACATTTCGTCATTGACCTTCAGCCACAGACGAAGACTATGAGGATCCGCGATCTCATCCGTCGTTGCCAGAAATGGCCCCAGGGGTGCGAATGTATCCGCACTTTTGCCCTTGATCCACTGCCCGGCTTTCTCGAGTTGGAACTCCCTCTCGGAGATGTCGTTGTGAAGCGTGTAACCCACGACATGGTTCATCGCGTCGGCTTCGGAAACATAAGATGCTTTCCTGCCTATCACTACGGCGAGCTCCACTTCCCAGTCTGTTTTCACACTGTTCTTAGGGATGATCACCTCATCAAATGGTCCGCAAATGGAAGACGTTGCCTTTCCAAATAGCACCGGCTCTGAAGGGACATCCATGCCACTCTCCTCGGCATGCTTTCGATAGTTGAGGCCCACACAAATGATTTTCCCAGGCCGTTTCACAGGAGGGCCGATTCGTTCTGGTCGGATTTCCGGGAGCGCCTCCGACTCGAAGACTTTCTCCAACTGCCGCAGGTAGGCAGGATCACTAAAGAAGGCCTCGTCATAGTCCTGTACTTGAGAGCTGGCATCATAGTACTTGCCGTCGCTCATGATGGCGGGCTTCTCCTCGCCCGGGGCGCCATATCTTATCAGTTTCATTGGGTTAGGTATTCAAAGTAATAAATCCGCCGTCGATGGGGTAGCAGGTGCCTGTCAGGAACGAAGCCTCATCCGAGCAAAGGTAGAGGGCCAGTGCGGCCACCTCCTCAGGAGTACCCATACGACCTATCGGCTGTGTTGCGGACAATTGATCAAACATCTGCTGCTCCCTTCCGGGGTAATTTTTTGCCAGGAAACCGTCGACAAAAGGCGTGTGAATTCGGGCAGGGGCTATGGCGTTGCACCGAATCCCATCTGCCAGGTAGTCCTTGGCTATGGAGTAGGTCATCGTAAGCACGGCCCCCTTACTCATGGAATAAGCAAAGCGATCTGTGATGCCAAGCAAAGAAGCGACGGAGGCAATGTTAACAATCACACCTCCCTGGTCCTTCATAAGAGGGATGGCCACCCTGGCGCAGTTGAAGACACCCTTGATATTGATGTTGTAGATCCGATCCAGATCTTCGCTGGTCGTTTGCTCGATGTTGCCAACATGGGCTACGCCCGCATTGTTGATGAGAATATCCAACTGACCGCCAGGGAGATATTGAAATGCTTCCTCTACAGACTCCGGCGAGGACACATCGCAGAGCACGGCAGTGGCCGAATGGCCTTCACCTTTTATCTCGTCCACCAACTGATTGGCGGCTACCTCATTCATATCCAGGATAATGACATTGGCCCCGCGCCGAGCGAATAGCTGACTAATCGCAAGGCCAATTCCGCTGGCCCCGCCTGTTACCACTGCCGTCTTGCCTGAAAGACTGAAAAGTTGCCCTTGATCTGTAGTTTCCATCAGTCAAAAAAAGTATCGTGAATCTAGTACTAATCACTGAAGAATCGACACGAACACCAATAAAGTACTCGCATACCTCCTCCTTTGCGCTTTCAAACTTCCAGGCTCATATTCCTTGCTTAGTCTATCCAGCGTCTTCGCCAATCAAATCTTCGTATTTCTTCTGGTTCTCCGCTATCTTGGCCCTGTATCCCTTGAACCAATGAACGTAACTAATCCCTTTCGAATAGCTGCCCTATCCGGCTCGCTGCTCTGCACATTTGTAGCGACTTCTCAGGACAAAGTGTATCAAGTCCCCGAGTTCGCCGAGACCTGGGATGATTCCAGCCTTCATCCTGACCATATAGTGCTCAACGTCACCGAGGATCCTGCCACATCCATGAGTGTGACATGGCGCACAAACACCCATATCACAGAAGCGTATGCGGAAATCGCTCCCGCGACAGGTGCCCCGAAGTTTTGGAGAAATGCCGTCACCTATACGGCGAAGACCGAAACAATGGACGCTTCCAGGGTACGAGATGCAGAGGTAGTCAACAACTATCACTCCGTGACCTTTGAGGGCCTCCAGCCCGAGACGCTTTATGCCTATCGCGTGGGTGACGGTAAGCGATGGAGCGAATGGATCCAGTTTCGTACTGCCTCCGACGAGGCAAAACCCTTCTCATTTCTTTATGTCGGTGATGCCCAAAACTACGTCCTTGAATTGTGGTCGCGGCTTGTTCGGGAGGGTTATCGCCAGGCGCCAGACGCCAGCATGTTCATTCATGCAGGTGACCTCATCAACAACGCCCATCACGAGAGAGAGTGGCACGAGTGGTTTACTGCCGGCGGATTCATTCACAGTATGATTCCGTCCTTCTCCATTCCCGGAAATCACGAATGGCGATCACGGACCCCGGAAGAGTGGGAAAATCGCATTCGCGGGCTATCCGTCCAATGGAGACCTCAGTTCACTTTTCCAGAGAATGGTCCCGAAGGACTGCCGGAAGACCTCAAGGAAAGCATCTACTATGTGGACTACCAGGATGTCAGGTTCATCGGGCTGAACACCAACACGATGCATGAAGAGCAGGCGGTCTGGCTGGAGAAAGTGCTGGCAGACAATCCCAACAAATGGACCATAGCCACCTATCATCACCCACTCTTCTCGGCCTCTGCCGGCCGCGACAACCAATCCCTCAGGGAGCTATGGAAGCCCCTATTCGATAAGTACGGCGTAGACCTCGCCCTTCAGGGGCATGACCACGCCTACGCCAGAGGTCGGTCCGAGCCGGTGGTAACAGCAGCCAACGAAAATGTGATGGATGGCCTGAACATGAGGGACTACACGGGCACGGTCTACGTCGTGTCTGTCAGCGGCGGTAAGATGTACAGTCTCCGACCCAATGCCTGGGATGGGTGGCCTGCGACAAGGGAAAGGGCTGCGGAAAACACACAACTGGTGCAGGTGATCTCCGTGGTTGGCAATACGCTCTCCTATGAATCCTATACGGCCACCGGCGAGCTCTACGATGCGTTTGACATCATCAAGTCAGACGATGGCAAGCCCAACAGATTTGTCGAAAGACAGCAGGAGGCCATCCCCGAACGCCTTCACAACAATACCATCTCATATACGGACCAATTGCCACAGGACATCGAGAATAGCCTGACTAAAAAATACAAAGGCTACGAAGTACAGCGTGTCAACCACGTGCGAAATGATGATCTGTGGGGATACTATGTACGCCTCGGAAAGGAGAGAGGACAAATCGATCTTACCATCTCAGAAGAAGGAGAGATCCTCACCGAAAACATTCAGGAAGACTAAGAAATGAGAAAAATGAACCCGAATAATAATCGAAGAAAATTTATCAAACAATCTGTCGCAGTATCAGCTGGCTTTGTGGGCTTCTCCCAGTACCTGATGCACTGCAGCTCACCAGAGCGGAAGCCTCTGGCAGCGGACCTGAGCTCCAACGCAAGCGATTGGCTGGAATTGCCGGAAGGCTTCACAGCTAAGATCATCTCCAAGTGGGGCGACACCATGTCCGATGGCTTCAAAGTGCCCGGCGCGCATGACGGCATGGCTGCCTTCGATGTGGAGGGTAAGGTGGTCCTCGTTCGCAATCATGAGGTGAGCCCGGGAGCCGATAGGCACAGCCCCTATGGCGGCGACCCGGAGCTCCTGGCCAAAATGAACAAAGAAGACTTCTTCGATTACGGTTTCGGTAAGCGACCTTGTGTGGGTGGCACGACCAACATTGTCTTCAACGAGGATACGCAAGAGATGGAGCGTGACTACCTCAGTCTTGTCGGCACGATCAGAAACTGTGCCGGAGGCCCTACCCCTTGGGGCAGCTGGTTGTCCTGCGAAGAAAACACCACCCCGGCGGGTGAAGAAAACGAAACAGCCCACGGATACAATTTCGAGGTACCCGCCAATGCCAATGGAATTGTGAAGCCCGTACCTCTCAAGGCAATGGGTCGTTTCAACCATGAGGCGGTATGTGTGTCTCCCGAAACAGGGATCGTCTACCAGACTGAGGACCAGGGCGACAGCCTCATCTACCGCTTCATCCCCAACGTCCCCGGCCAACTCACCGAAGGCGGAACACTCCAGGCGTTGGCAGTGAAAAGCCAGCCAAGCTTCGACACCCGCAACCATGAGGAGCAGACCCTCGAGGTGGGACAGGAGGTAGAGGTTGAGTGGATTGATCTGGAAGATATCGACCCTATCGAGGATGACTTGCGACTACGGGGACATGCTGCAGGCGCGGCAGTCTTCGCTCGCGGAGAGGGCATGTGGTATGGCAACGACGAAGTATATTTTGCCTGCACCAGTGGCGGTCACGCCAAACAGGGGCAAGTCTTCAAGTATGTACCCAGCCCCGTCGAAGGTACAGATGGCGAAAACGACCAGCCAGGTAAACTCGTCTTGTTTGCCGAGCCCAACGACAGTGAGCTCTGCAAAAACTGCGACAACCTGACCGTCTCACCATGGGGGGATGTCGTGCTTGTCGAAGACCATCCTGACTCCTACATGCGTGGCATTACGCCTGAAGGCAAGATTTACAACATCGCTCGCAACATCGGTTCGGACTCCGAGATGGCTGGCGTGTGCTTCTCTCCTTCTGGCAAGACATTGTTCGTCAACATACAAGGACAAGGACTTACTTTCGCGATTACCGGCCCTTGGGATACGCTAAGGGTATAGGACTGCCAACTCTTAACTGAAGTGAGGACCCCGACACGTGTGTCGGGGTTTTTTTGTTTCCTGGGAGAGAAAGGGCGGATTTCTATGGCTGAGCCCTGTCCGGATTTCTATTATCTAAGCAAGAGCATAGTGATAAGAATCTTCATATTTCCTGTTTTCTCTAACACAGGCAAAAACACGGTGAATGATCTTGTTTCTGATAGCGTTGATGATGGTCATTTTGTTCTTCCCCTCCTTCAGTTTTCTATCAAAGTAATCTCGGTACTCACAGGGATTAGAAATAGAAGCGACGGCTGCCAGATGTAAGGCTGTTTTGCATGATTTATTGGCCATGTGCGATACCCTGCTGCGACCCTGTAAACTTGTCCCAGAGGTGTGTTCAAATGGAGCTACCCCAGCATAGCATGCATATTTCTTTGCTGTTTTGATCTTCTTAAAGCCGTGTGTTGAAGTGATGAAATGCCACCCGGCAACTGGGCCCACTCCTCTCACCGAAGTAACCAGGTCGAACAAGTGAGATAATTGTTCGTCAGATTTTATGAGTGAGTGAATAGCTTGTTCGATCGCCTTGATCTGTTTCTTCAAATTCTGGATGGAGCTCTTATTGATCAGTTGCAGTTGTTTGAGTTCCTCATTGGGAATAATACCTTTCATCTCATTGACCGGCACTTGTAATGAATCTTTGGCCAGCATCAAGCGCTTACGATTGCGGACAAGTCGTTGCAAGGCGCTAATCTTTTCGTCCATCGGCTCCCATGAGACACTCTGATCCTGGTACCTATGAGCGTATTGACTGATTCTTATGGAATCGATCTTGTCATTCTTACCTCGCTGTATGCCCAGAGATCTCTTGATTCGAACTCCTGACTCCATCCACACCTTATATCCCTTATCGACCAAGGAGGTAGACAACAGCAATGAGTAGACCCCTGTGTACTCGATACAAAACAATGCATCAGACAGATAGGTATTCTGAACTCTTAGGTTACTTAAAGCTTGCTCAATTCCAGAATGGCTATTACTTGTTCGGAAATGAAAAAGCACCTGGCCTGATGAATTGACTGCAAAATCTAAGGTCTTCTTGCTTACATCGACTCCAATGAAATAAGTAGGTTTGTTCATAGTATTTAACTTTTTGTTGAGGTCAACAGCTTTATTGGATGGCGATCAAAGCCTTAATAATGGGCCATACCACTCTGAATGGCATCCCAAATTTCTATTTGATATCTGTCCAATAATACCTACCAAAAGATTAGATCCGGACCTAGGTCTTACCTGGCTCTCCGCATAATTCGCTTTTGGTAGGTGTTGACTTCAATTTTCTTAATGAATATCCACACTATTCACAACTTATCAGGCTCCCCTAGACCCCCATATAACGGTATAGTAATAATAGAATCTTGAAATAATGATATGAGGTAAACATAAAGGCTCTCCACTCTAGCTCGGCCGCGCTGCCGACCACTCTTTTGAGTTTTGGTTTTGAATTTTGAGTTGGACCAGACGTCAGAAGATGCTAAATCAGAATTACAAAACTCAAAACTCCCATGCCGGCCTGTCTGCCGACAAAGGCAGGCTGTCCTTGCGATCCAGTCTATTTTGCCAGGGTAGTGGCTTCGATAACCCACCCCGGCCCCATTAAGCAATGCTATTAAGTTAAAAAATTCTTTGAGGGCCTACCGATGACAGACAGAAAATGTCACCATTCCCGGACCTCGCCGGTAGCACCTGTTCCGGGATCTCCTTATTTTGAATGATGAACCTTTTGTTGGAGGAGACCCCGGAATAAATCCGGAGATTACCCAAATGATATTTTTTATCTGTCACCTCCTTTATTAACATCACAACCAAACTGGGTTGCCTAAGTGCCCACCACCTTAACTTCGCCAGTAGTAGAACTCATATCAGCAGGTAACACCCTCCCGGTTGCCAGCCCTTCTATGCGCGTCCTCGGATACAGAAACTATCGCTTTTTCATCACAGGTCAGGCCCTGTCCAATATCGGCAATATGATGCACGAGGTGGCGGTCGGATGGCTGGCCTACGAGCTCACAAACTCTACGACCTTGTTGGGTGTCGTGATCTTCTCCAAGCAGCTGGCGGTATTCCTGACGGGCCTCTTTTCCGGAGTTGTCGCAGACCACTTCGACAAGAAGCGACTGGTGCAATACTCACATGCCAGCATTGGTCTGCTCACGTCGTTACTTGCCCTGCTTGCCTGGAAGGAACTCACTACGATAGGCATCTTGATAGCCCTACAACTGATGCTTGGTGCCCTGAAAGGATTGGAAATGCCTTCGCGACAAGCCTTCATCAACGACGTCGTGCCGACCAGCAAACTGACGAACGCCATCGCCTTCAACTCCACGGTCTTCAATACGGCCCGAGTCATTGGACCCGCCATTGCCGGGGCCATCATTCCACTGGTTGGTGAGGCTGCCTGCTTCCTTGTGTACGGTATCATGAGCTTTGGCACCACCTTCGTCTTCCAACTGATCAGGGAAAAGCCGCGTGCGGTCTCCGGCGAAAAGCTGGTCTTTTGGCGAGAGTTTACAGAGGGTGCCCGGTACACTTTCAAGATCGCCCCCATAAAGGCATCACTGCTCTTCGTGGCCGCATTCTCCTTCTTCTGCGTTTCATACATGGTCCTTTTGCCACCACTTGCGGGAGAGGTACTGCAGGGAGGTCCCCTGGTGTATGGATACCTGAATAGTGCGAGAGGACTGGGCGCCATCCTTGGAGGCCTTTACATGGCCAGTCGCAAGAGTGCGGCGGGTATTCCCCGACTGATCACAATTGCCCTTGCGCTCGTCGCTATTGGACTCTTCGTCGCCTCCACTTCTGAGACACTGGCGCTGACATTCACGGCGGTGACCGTCATCGGCTTTGGTAGGTTATGGTTCTTCTCGGGGACCAACACGATGCTCCAGACGATCGCAGCCAGTGACAAAAGAGGGCGCGTCCTTAGCTTCTACATCACGACCTTCAACGGCTCCATCACTTTAGGTGGTGTGGCGATGGGTGCTCTGGCCGACGCACTGGGTATCCTCACAACCCTGCTTTTACAGAGTATCGCTTGCCTCGTGATATTTGGTGTGTTCGCCAGTCGTCTGAAGGTATTTGCCGTGCAGCGCCTTACCCGTCAGCAATAGCGCGACCACCACCCACAATGCATTTCAGTCCAGGAAAAGGCCGGGGAGCCACAGCGATATGAAGGGCACGAATGTCACCAGCATCAGCACAAAAAGGCTTACCAGCAGGAAGGGTAGCCCCGCGCGAGCTATTCGCTCGACAGGAACCTTGCCAATGCTGGAAACCACGAAAAGACAAACACCAACAGGTGGCGTATTCAGGCCAATGATCAAATTCAGCACAGCCAGTACGGAAAACTGGATAGGATGTATGCCGACAGACGTTGCGACGCTAAGTAGTATCGGAAACAAAATGAGCAAGGCGGCCATGGTCTCCATGAACGTGCCGACAATGAGCAGCACCAGGTTGATGAGTAACAGCAGCACCCACTTGTTCTCGGTGATCTCCATCAGTCCCCCCGCAAGGCTCTGAGGTACCTCTTCGATGATGAGTATCCATCCGAAGAGATTGGCAAAGCCCACAAGCAACATGAGCGACGCCGTAGTACCGGCAGTATTCTTGAGGACATTCAGCAGCTGACGGAAGTTGAGAGAGCGATACACTGCCGCCCCTATCAGAACGGCGTATAGCACGGCCACCACCGATGCCTCCGTTGGTGTGAACAGCCCACCCACAATGCCAAACAAAATCAGCAGCGTCATAAGTAACGACCAAAAAGCAGCGATGAAGCTACCACGCATCTGACGCCAGCTGGACTTTTCATTCACCGGGTGCCCCTTCTTTCGGGAGATGTAATAAGAGGTGATCATGTATCCCGTCGCAAGCAGAAACCCGGGCACAGCACCTGCCAGGAAAAGCTTGCCAATCGACAAACCGGTTAGTGATCCTACAATGATCATGGGCATGCTGGGTGGGATGATCGGGCCAACAGTGGAACTGGAGGATGTCACCGCGCAGGCAAAAGAAGGCTCGTAGCCCTCCTTCTTCATGGCGGGGATCAGGATCGATCCGAGGCTGGCCGCATCGGCGACAGCCGTGCCGGAGATTCCCGCAAAGATCATAGAAGCACCGATATTGGCGAGGCTGAGTCCTCCGCGAATGTGCCCTACCAGCTTGTTACAAAAATCGACGATGCGGTCGGTCATCCCGCAGGCACTCATCACATTACCCGCCAAAATGAACCCCGGAATACTCAGTAGCACGAATACATCCATGCCTCCATACATTTTGATCGGCACGACCACCAGAGACACATCTGCCAGCAGCAGATAGACAATAGAAGAGACCGCCAGCGAATAGGCAATAGGTAGGCCGAGGATCAGCAGCACAAAAAATAGCACAAACAGCAGCCAAATCATCCTTCGCTATCCCCCTCCTTCGGGCTTATCATTTTGAAAGTAGTGAAAAAGGCCGCTACCACCATCACTATCAGCGATCCGGCAAATGCCACACTCATTCTAATGCCGAGGACAGGCGAGTACTCTTCATGGCCAATGGCAACGAATCGAAGTGAGTACAGCGCAATAGCCACTGAGATACCAATGACGAGTAGCTGAGTCGTCCGTGACATCAGCCGGCGATAACCGGGCGAAAGGTACTGATCCAGCAGGGCCAGCCTTACCAGTTCCTCCCGATCCACTGCAACACCGATCCCGAAAGCCACAGAATAAATAAAAAGGATACGGCTGAGCTCCTCTGTCCAGGCAGGTGCCGATGGCAGCAGGAATCGAGCAAAGACCTGCAGCGTGACCACAAGGACCATCGCCACCAGGCTGGCAACCGCCGCCAACTCCACAAAACGGCGCATGACACTATAGAACTTCACCTCCCCACCTCCTTGATCTGCTGATACGTCGGGCGGATCACGTCTGGTAGTGCGTTGACCACAGCCTCGCTGGCGATCCTTTCGAAAGCTTCCTTGTCCACCTCTATGAACTCCATGCCATTGTCCTGCAGTATCTGCGCCAGCTCACGCTGCTGCTGAGCCAGTAAGCCCCAGTGATGTTCGTTCATCAATTCCCCGGCTTGTAAAATGATCTCCCTATCACGAGGATCAAATCCCTGCAATTGCCTCTCACCCATCACCAGATACACCCAGCCAATGACATGACCCGTGAGGTTGATATAATCCTGCACTTCATGAAAACCAGCGCTGTGAATGAATCCAAAAGGATTCTCCTGCGCCTCCACAATGCCGGATTGAAGGGCTGTGAACACTTCAGAAAAAGCCATTGGCGTGGGTTTGGCACCCAGGGCCTGCCAGGTAGCGACAGAAATCGGTACCGGTGGCACGCGTAATATGATCCCCCGCAACTCATCGGGATGGGTGATCGGCCTGTTGGAGGTGAGGTAGCGAGGACCTCGGGCAAAGTAGCCAATCGGACGAAGTCCGGATTCCTCAGTGATCCCTTCTGCCAACTCATGGCCTATAGGGCCCTCCACCACAGCCCGTAGGTGATCGAGGTCCCGGAGCAGGTAGGGCATACCGCAAAAGGAAGCAAGATCTGTCCAGTTTTGCATCGACTCACCCGTAATGACCATGTCGGCAACACCCGCCTTGATCATGCGTATGACTTCAAGCTCTTTACCCAGCTGCTCCACTGGATAGATACGAACTTCAATTTCTCCGCCGGAGAGGGAGTCAACTTTGTCAGCAAAATAGAGGGCGGCTTTGTGCCAGATGTGTTCACTATTAACAGCGTGCCCCATGCGCAGCACCAACCGGGGACGATCGACGCTCCTCTGGCAGGAGAAGAGGACAATCAACAAGAGTAGAAGCGTAGTGCAGGATGGTCGGGTCACGTAAAGATCTTCAGTAGTCTGGAAGATAATAAATGACACACAGTCCACTTACCTCCCGCGTAAAAATCTGAAAACGCCCTAAGACCAGGTGGGTCATTTGCGCCTTAGTTATTAACTTCTGCCAACTATGAAAAGACGAAACTTTTTGAAAGGCAGTGCTCTGGCTGGAGGAGCCCTCGCCACATCCATGCCGTCGATGGCAAGCACCCAAAACGAAATGCAATCCAAGGCATTTAACCTTGACTACGCGCCACACTTCGGCATGTTTAAGAACAGTGCCGGTGAGGACTTGATTGATCAGCTCAAATTCATGGCCGATCAAGGCTTCCGATCGATGGAAGACAATGGCATGAAAAACAGAGACGTGGCCACTCAGGAAGCCATCGCCAAGCAGATGGAGGCCACTGACATGAGGATGGGCGTGTTCGTAGCGCACAAGATCTATTGGCGGGAGCCCAACCTTGCCAGTGGAGACAAAGAGCTTCGGGAAGAGTTTCTCGGTCACATTCGCGAGTCCGTAGAGGTCGCTAAAAGAGTCAATGCAAAATGGATGACGGTTGTACCCGGCCACGTCGACCCAAGGCAGGACATGGGTTATCAAACCGCTCATGTCATCGAGACATTGAAGCAAGCCTCTGCCATTCTGGAGCCGGAGGGTCTGGTGATGGTGCTAGAGCCACTCAACTTTCGAGACCACCCTGGCTTGTTCCTCACCAAAGCAGCTCAAGGCTATCAAATCTGTAGAGCCGTGGACAGCCCTGCCTGTAAAATTCTCTTTGACATCTACCACCAACAGATTCACGAAGGGAACCTGATTCCCAACATTGAAAAGACCTGGGATGAAATCGGCTACTTCCAAATCGGGGACAACCCCGGCAGAAAGGAGCCCACAACAGGTGAAATCAACTACAAAAATCTTTTCAAGTACATCTACGAGCGGAACACTGAGTTCATCATGGGCATGGAGCACGGCAACTCCCAACCTGGCAAGGAGGGTGAAGAGGCCTTGATCAGCGCCTACCGGGAAGTAGATGGTTTTGTTTAAGTCTCTCTTATCTCAGAGATGAAAAGTACAGTGGCCATCCGATGGATGGCCACACCCCTTCCTCTTTAACCCTTTGCCGACTATGAAAAGACGAAACTTTCTGAAAGCTAGTGCGCTGGCCGGAGGAGCCATGGCTTCAACTATGCCGTCGTTGGCCTCAACTATAAAAGAAATGCAATACCAGACTTTTAACCTCAACTATGCGCCACACTTTGGCATGTTCTCCAACAGCGCCGGTGAGGACCTGATTGATCAAATCGATTTTATGGCAGAGCGCGGATTCAGAGCGTTCGAAGACAATGGCCTGATGCAACGCGATGTGGCGACGCAAACCAGAATCGGCGAGGCCCTGGCGAAGAATGACATGTCCATGGGTGTATTTGTCCTCGACAGGGGTGGCAACCGCGCCAATAGTTTGACAGAAGGAAAAGAGGAGAACGTAGACCTATTTCTTGATGGATGCCGCCGGGCTGTGGAGGTGGCAAAACGAGTGAACGCCACATGGATGACGCTCATCCCGGGGCTATTTGAAAGGCAACTCCCTATTGGCATCCAACATGCCAATGTCATCGAGGCACTCAAACGAGGTGCTGAAATATTGGCACCTCACGGACTCGTGATGGTACTCGAGCCCCTGTCAGATTCTCCGGACTTATATCTGCGTGGATCAGACCAAGCGTACATGATCTGCAAAGCTGTCGATAGTCCGGCATGCAAGATCCTCTACGATGTTTACCACCTGCAAAAGAACGAGGGGCACCTCATCCGAAACATCGGACTGGTCTGGGACGAGATCGGCTATTTCCAGATAGGTGATAACCCCGGCAGAAAGGAGCCGACAACGGGCGAAATCAACTACAAGAACCTCTTCAAATACATCCATGAGCGAAGTACGGACTTCATTCTAGGCATGGAACACGGAAACGCCCGGGAAGGCAAGGAGGGTGAAGAGGCTTTGATCAGGGCCTACAGAGAGGTCGATAGCTTTATCTGAAGCCTATGACCAAGCTAAAAAGAAGATCATTGATCAGGTTGATCACACTGGTTTTCCTCCTATCTGTGGCTAGCGGCTGTGGCAATGGAAGGAAAGATAAAGAGACGGCAAAAGATCTGGCTAAAGCGCGCGAGGAATTGAAGCAGCAGCTGCACGACGCCATTGACGAAGCCGACGAAAAGATCACGGAGCTGGAATCACAGGCAGCGGAAGCTTCTGAAGATGTTAGGCAACAACTCACTGCAGCTATCGAAGGTATAAGGAAGGAGCGGCAGAAAGTCGTGGATCAAGTTGATCAGGTCGCCAAGGCATCCGAAGGCACCTGGAAAGAGATCCAGCAGGAGTCCGATGCTGCCCTGAAGAGTGCCTCAAAGGCCTACGATAGTCTGGTCAGCAAGCTCAATGAGCTGACGGAGTAACCCTAAACGAAATGGGGGTAGAAAATCAAAAAGGCCGACGGAGATAATCCATCGGCCTTTTTGTATCTCTAAGAAATCAGTCGGGTCATTTCACACTGACCGTGAGCTTCCCAGCTTTACCATACATCTGGTTCTCGTAACCCTCAGCCACCACCTGGTTGCCTTCGCTGTCGAGGACTTTGATTTGTAAGGTGTAGGGACCGGGTTGCGCTTCGCCCGGGACCACTACCTCGTAAGACCACGTATTGTCTCCGGCCTTCGCGTCTCCGTTCTCGCCATTATCATTGAGATAAAACCTGTAATCAGGTGCCTCCGCCACGATTGCCGTGACGCTCTGCACTGCATTTTTCGGGCTCTTGAGCTTCACTGTGAACAATGCCTTGCCACCGATACCCACGGATTCCGGACTGACCGCAACTTCTACTACCTTGATTTTTGGTGGTGCGAAAGTAAATGCACAAACCGCCAGAATGCTGACTGCGATAAAGTTCTTCATTGGTTTGAGTTTTAATGAATGAATTTTCCGGATAGAAAGATAGCTCATCGAGCGAATGCTTCCCGCCAATGTGCAAGAGAAAAGTTATGGGAAGTGACTTTAGCGTGACTACCGCGCACCCATTCCCAACAGCTTGGAAGAGGGAACGAGGCTGCGTCTGTCGAGGCTGCTTTGATTGACCACGTAGCCCATACCAGTAGTCTTTTCAAAAAAGGCAATGTCGACCCACCAGGTCATGTCCTCCTTATTCTCACAGACTACAAGGGTGCTTTTACCCACCAGGGGCTTGACATATTCCTGGTACGCCTCTTGGGCATTGTCCGAAAGATACAAGATGTGAAGTCCCTGCACGTCGGAAGGCCCCTTGACATCCACAATCCTCAAATTGGGCCGCTTTCTTTGAAAGACCTTCAGGCTGTTCACAACATCCGGTGCGCCGAGTACTCCAATAATGGATTCCTCTGACTCCTGCGGCCACGTCACGTAATCTGTGAATTTGTACAGGAAGAGGGCCTGCATGTCGGCCTGGTCCCTGGAAGTGGAGTTGAATTGGGCGTACGACTGCTGAGAAATCAAAATCGTCGCAAAAGCTAAAAGTCTAAAAAACTGATTAATATTCATCACTATGGTCTGTTAGTCAATAGGTTACAACTTTCAATATACATTGTACAAAAGGGTATAAAGGGATGATATCCTCTGAGTCAGTCATATCGACGTTGAAATAGCCGATTTCGTGGGCGAGCACCTTAGGCAATAGTCCATAACGGCATGATAGGTAGGGAGAACCACAAATTGGGCATTGTGAGAGTCAGTCATTTCATTGTTGAAATGGCCAAATTCCAGAGCGAAGCGCCACAATGAACAGGGCCCAATACCAAGGGATTTTCAAACTCGGGATACCACCACTGACGCGAAAAAATGAGTTGTTCAGGTCGTAGCGATAGGCAGCTACTCTTCTCTAAGGCCTAAGCAGCGTTCGAGAGGTGGCTGACTGTTCTACCAACTCTCGCGTGTACAAAACCGGAAAGTACTGATCCTGTGCCCACTGCCCATAGAGATTCTTGTAGAATGGGCTATCAGGGTTGCCAGATTGTCCGGGGCTGTTCATGCCCACCGATTGGTCCCAATCATTGACATCCACGATGATTTTGAAGGTGGCCCCGCTTCGCTGCCGCCATGAACTGCCTGTAGCTCCCGGCGTATATTGGTTGCCTCCGCGTGGAAGGACAGGCGCATTGATGCGTTCCTGCCACTCGCTGCTGACTGCATTTGACAATGGATGCTCAATTTTCACATGCTTTAAGTCCTCGTGACCATAGGCCCAGGCTGCTGTATTCTCTCCGAACTTGTCTTTGAGCTCTGTTACCGCGCCACGGAGGGTCCCCATCAGATAATCTTCGCGACCTGAGGCGATGAACGATGCAGGGTCCTCCAGCCATCGGATGATAGAGGCAAGTTGAATACCAGAAATGTAGGGCTCAGCTTCCGGATCTGGGAAGTAATCAAAGAAATCCTGACGCAAACGATTCTCCCAGCTTGCGTACAAGGCCGCAGCTGCCGATGTGGTCTCGAGCCGATAGTCCCACTCCTCGAAAAGTGTTGTGACCTCTGGCATGCTTCCAGATGCCAGGTCCATCACCATGGGTACAAGCGTACGGGCCGGGAGAGAAAGGTAATCCGTCTGCAGACGTTGCATATCCTCCATCGTCAGTAGCTCATCCGCCGCCAGGACTTCCCTAATGCGATCACCGCGAAATGGATCCGACCAACTGAAACCAATGGCATCCCATTCTGTATAGTGGTCCGGAGTGACATGCTCGTTAGCCGTCGCCAGAAAACCTTCAGATGGATTGTAGAGGTTTGGTTTCTGCTTGATAGGCAAATAGCCATCCCACTCGTAGGAACCATCACCGGGTACTGGTACCAGGCCACTCCAGTTCCTTCTAAGTGGTGCGATACCCACCGCCTGCCAGCCAATATTGCCCTCCTTGTCAGCCCACACCATGTTCTCTCCGGGAATGTGACTGTAGTTGCACGCCTCTCGGAACTCCTCCCAAGTCGTGGCCTGGTCCATTCTTAGTGAGGCCAGATAAGGCGATCCACCAGGCTCCATCCAGGCACATCTGACAGCATACGCCTTGAGGGCCGTAGAGTCTATGAAGGTGACGGGGCCGTGCCTTGTGTAGCGAAAATCAACAGACACCGGCTCCTGGCCTTTCACTGGAATGTCCTCGGTGATGATGTTCATGTCTACCCACTGCCCTTCATACTGGTATTGGTTGAGATTGGCAGGATTGAGATCGTAGATGTACAGGTCCTCACCATCCGTCCGGTACACCGTAAGGCCCCATGCTCCATGTTCATTGTGCCCAATGGAGATACCTGGGATCTCAGGCTCCCCGCCTCCTATGACATTCCACCCTGGCGCAGACAAGTGCGTCCAATATCTGAGTGAAGGGATCGCCAGAGTTCGATGTGGGTCATTGGCCATATAGCCATGGCCATTGGCAGCGAGATTGGGTCGCGTCACCCAGTTATTACTTCCTATCCAGTCCTGATCTTCCTCGTTGCTGGCGACCTGTTGCATCTGATCATTGAGCCAGCCGGTAGTGGACTCCGCCCGGTATTCCGGCAGTACATCCGCAGGTAGAAAGGACACGGACCGGCGGTAGGCATTGTACAGACCCAGCACCTCATCCGATAAGTCCACATCAGCTATGCGTGGATCCAGGTCCAACTTCGGATCTTTGGGATGAAGCCACAGGTACTTCTTCACTTTGTCAACTCCCAGCGCCTGCACGGCCTGGCCAATCGCCAATTCATTGCCAATATTACCTAACAGCCCCTGATGGCGAGAAATAACCACATCGGGGGTCCATTTTTCCGGCATCGTCCCGAGCGCCTTGAGTGTCTCCGGACGTAGTTCAGGGTTGGCCTGCATCTCCGCGATATAGGCATTGACACCATCGACGTAAGCGGTAATGATCTCCTCCCCATCTTCATGGTAGTAATTCATTTCTTCGATCATATCACCGCGATATTTAAACAGGCGTGTTCCTATGTCGCGTTGGAGTTCTCTTTCACCAAGTAGTTCGGCGACAGTGCCTGTGGCTTGGCGTCGCCAGATCTCAAACTGAAAGAGGCGGTCTTTGGCTGCGCAATACCCCTGCGCAAAGAACAGATCCCGTTGATTTTGCGCATAGATGTGATTGATACCGTATTCGTCGCGGATAACTTCTACTTCCTGCTGAAGGCCATCAACTGAAATGGCTGTTGGGGACTCTTGCTGACAAGACAAAAGCGACAAGAGCAAAACGACTGTAAGAGTTCTCATAGGTCAGGTATTTCAATAGCTAAAAATAACGGACATCGTGAGAACCAGCGAATCCACCCATGAATAAGAGGTCCGATGTCCTGGGCTGCAAGGAGTCATGGTTGGATTGCACGTTCCGATATGCGATTGATTAATGGCTTCTCCCTTCGAGCAGGGAGCACAGAATCTCACAAGATACCGGGGCATAGGCCTCGGCATTTTTTTCCTCAATCAGTATTGGACTCGAGCCTCGACCGAAAACGGCCTTGTTGATGGGTACCCTCTGCTGAATCGAATACCCAATAATCTTCGAATACCGAGCGGTACTCAACTTCGAAATCGAGGCGTTGCATGATCGGGGCGAGGTCCCTGGTGGTTTCGGTCGAAGCAGTCGTACACTTCTCGAATTGTCCCAATTAAGAAAGCCCCGGCTTTACTAGAGTGCTGCGCGGTTGATTATTTGGTTGATCGCGAGATTGGAATTGGAATTAATCCTCTTTTTCGTCGTCATCATCTTCGGTCTCTTCCCGATCCTCGGCGTTGGAGATGATCTCGTCCATGATTTCCTCTTGCCCTTCGTCAGCGGGCTTCGATACGATATTGCCATCCTCATCCACGAAGGCCATCATGTCCTCGAGGTTCCCGCTACTTTCCTCCTGCTTGCGCTCTTCTCTCTGCGCCTGCTTCTCCATCTTCTTCTTCCGCTTCTGCTCGGCCTTTTGCCGTTTCAAAAAAGCATTAAAATTCTTTCTTCCCATTTTACTTTCTCCTTTCTACGTGGTTAAACAAAAAACTGAGCACCTCAAAAACAAGTGCCATGGCAGCCGCTATTTGCGGGCAACGAAGTTGTTTTGTCACTAAGATCTTTTGGAAGGCCAACACGTGGCTCGTAAATGCAGAACTATAAGCTGAATAGCTCGGTACCGAGGAAAAATGGCAAGCGCCGTGAGCAGCGCAATTTTCGGGGCGATATGTTAGAGCAGGTTCATTGTTTAGCTGCATAGCCTATGGCGAAGTTAACCATAAAAGGGCAGAGCTACATCATCGGATTTATCCTCTCTCCAGCAATACCGGCAACAATTCATTCGACCAATCGGGACGGCAAATCGGCAACGCTCTGACAACCAGTCTGCTCCATTACTTGCTGAAATTGTATTTTGAACATGTCTACCGAATGATCACCGCCTTTCTCCCCCAGGGCACCCACACTGTACATAAAAGGCCGGCCCATAAAGACCATCTTCGCCCCACAGGCCACTGCTCGTGCCATGTCTGGTCCCGATCTCACACCACCATCCATCATCACCGTGAGCTTGTCTCCAAACTCCCGGGCCAACGATCGCAAGGGTTTGATCGACGACTCCCCGGCATCCAGCTGTCGACCACCATGATTGGAAACAATGATACCATCTATTCCCAGCTTGAGGGCGACCTCTACATCCTTGGGATTCACGATGCCCTTGATGATCAGGTTGCCCTCCCACTGCTCCCTGACCTCGACGATCTTGCGCTCCGAAAGCCGGCCATCAAACGTCTTGTTCATGAATTCGCCGAGTTGCGTGAGGTTGAGACCCTTCGGTGTGTAAGGCTTCAGGGAGGCGAAACTCGGCTGGCCATGCCTCAACGTATTCAGGGCCCAGCGGGGCTTCCCGCTGATCTGCAAAAAGTTTTTCAACGACATCTTTGGTCGCATTGACAGACCATTGCGAATGTCCCAGCCCCGGTAGCCGAAAGTAGGAACGTCACTAAGCAAACACAGGTTCTTGATACCGCAATCCTTTAATCGTCGAATGATGTCATCACGCACTTTTGCGTCTTGCGGATAGTACAATTGGAACCAGGCCTTCCCGCCCGTTATTTCAGCGATGCGTTCAATGCTACTCGTTGTCACCGTACTGAGCATGAAGGGGATATTGCCTTTCGCCGCAGCCCGGGCCAGTATTTCCGCCGAGTTGGGCCAAATCAGTCCCTGCAACCCGATGGCCGTCACCCCAAAAGGTGCGTCATACTTTTCTCCGAAAATTGTCACCGACGGATCCGAAGCCTTGAAGTCTTGCAGGTACTGAGGCATCAGCTGGATCTGTTTGAAGTCAGACATATTGCGCTGCATGTTTTCATTCTCATTGCAGCCTCCCTCGAGGTACTCAAAGGCGAATGAAGGGATCCGTTTTTTCGCGCGCTGCTGCAATTGCCAAAGGTCAGGGTATCGGTTGAAGAATCCGGGCCTCATGCTTTTGTTGGGTTTGGTGATAGTCGATGAAACAGTAGGTACAATATGCCGCAAAGTAGCCAGGCCGGCAAGGTCAAAAAGGATAAGAATGCACCAAACTGGTCGGACAGCCAGTAGAAAAATCCTCCTGAAATCGCCCATGCAAGGAAGACCTTCGCATTAAACGAGCTCGTTGCGCCCGACAGCTGCCACTTATCTCCGAAGTAGTGGTCAAATACTATGATGGCACCAATCGGTGCCAGGATGAACCCGTACAAAGCCACAAAGTCGAGTAGCTTCATCGCCACTGCGGGAAAAAGACCGGCAATTGTGGCGAGTGCTCCTGCCACGATCGTCACCCAAAAGGTGCTGAGCTTTGGCCAGATGGCTTGTAGTGCCAGTCCCGAACGATAGATGGTGGGATTTGCAGTGGTCAATCCCGCGAGGATCACGGCGATGATCCCAAAGAAGCCAATGGCATTGTAAGCCAATGGTCCCGGAGCAACAGGTGGTGCCTCACCATTTGCCAGGAAAGAGGAGCCTTCCGGTGATTGAAGATACGCAGCATACAACAATGCCGCCGCTATCCATGCAATGTAGTGGCCCAAGTACATTCCAGCAGCGGTGGTCCATCCCAGCTTTGGGCTTTTTGCGTATCGGAAAACGGACAAGTCTGACATGCCAATGTGCATGGCCGCATTGCAAAACCAGGACCAGATGACTACATGCCAAAATGTATATTTGATCTGGCCGGGAAAGGGTTCAGAGCCCTCGCCCCAGATGTTCCAGAAATCCGAAGGTGACTTCACACCAAGATCGCCAAGCGCGACAATGCCACAGGCGATAAAGGCCAGTACTAAGTAGGGAGAGATCCAATTGGCCGCCTTCGATACGGCGTTGTAGCCCTTCGCGGCTACTACTGAGATGACCGCTCCCACAGCAACGACAATCACCACCCATACAACACCATTGGGCATGGTGTCGGTAAGGCGTGGCATGGGCATGTCAAAAGGTATCCCCACCGCCGTCGCCGATACAGTGATCATCGATCCTGCCAGGAAACAAAACAGGAGTGCATTGGCCAGATTGTAGATGGTGACCAGCTTCGTACCTGCGATACGCTCCAACTGATAGTACAGCGTCAAACGATGTTTGGTAGCAATTTCTGCCGTCAGAAACCTCCAGCTCAGTACTGCCAGGAAGTTCCCCAGTAAGAGTCCGACGATAAGATCAAAAGCACTCACACCCGCCGTCAAAAAAAGCGGACCGATCATAAATTCCGTGCCGGCCGTGTGCTCTCCGGCATACATTCCTAAGAAGCTCTTCCAACCCTTTTGGGCATGAGATGGGACGGGTTCGCGCTCGTATTCTGATTCGGTAACGTTTTCAATAGTTTCTTCAGACATAGGGTTTTCGATTAAATCGACTTGTAAGTAACTTCAATCCGCGGTGCGAACGTACCTGCCATGTCATTCTCGGGCAGCAAACAGCAGGTCGGCCTATCGATGAAAGGTAATGAGATTTGAACTTTTGAAGTGAACCATTCAAACCAAAGCACATGAATAACGAAGATATTGCTTACCAGCACGTGGATTACCTGTGGGATGAGTCCCATGCCCAATCATTGGAAGGCGACGAGATTGCACTCCTCCTCTACCGATCAAACATACTGGGGTCCGACCTCCGGATCACGAACTATGGAGGTGGCAATACCAGCTGCAAAACCATGGAAAAGGATCCGCTGACAGGCGAGGAAGTTGAGGTCATGTGGATCAAAGGATCGGGCGGCGATATCGGCAGCCTGAAAAGGAACGGACTTGCGGGTTTGTATTGCGACAAGCTACGCGCCCTGCAAAACATCTATCGGGGACTGGCACATGAAGACGAGATGGTGGCGCTCTTCAATCACTGTATCTACGACCTGGACTCACGGGCACCTTCGATCGACACAGCCCTACATGGCTTTCTCCCCTTCAAACACATCGATCACCTGCATCCGGATGCGGCCATCGCGATTGCCGCCTCGAAGGACGGCGAGAAGATCATGCACGAGATCTACGGAGATGATTTCGCGTGGATCCCATGGCAGCGACCAGGCTTCGATCTTGGGCTGAAATTGCAGGAAGCCGTCGAGCAGCACCCCAACATCAAGGGCATCTACCTTGGGGGCCACGGCCTCTTCACCTGGGGAGATACGGCCTATGAATGCTATGTCAATTCGCTGGAGGCTATTGAAAAAGCCAGCCTCTATGTCGAGCGCCACGAAGGAGTCAATCGGCCGGTCTTCGGTGGTGAAAAAACCTCCTCTCTGGACGAGTATAGCCGTAAGTCACAGGCAGCACGTATGGCACCGATCCTCCGGGGCCTCGCCTCCAGTCACTCAAGAATGGTGGGCCATTTTACTGATGACGATCGTGTACTCCAATTCGTCAACAGCCACGACCTGACTAAGCTGGCACCCATGGGCACCAGTTGCCCGGACCACTTTCTCCGAACAAAGATCAGTCCGCTGGTTTTGAATGAACCCAGTGACCTCGACCTCTCCAATCCTGAGGCTGTAAAGGACCAGATCTCGCCCGCGTTTGAGGGCTACAGGAAAATGTACGCCAAGTACTACGAGCAACACAAACGAGCCAATAGCCCCGCAATGCGTGACGCCAACCCGGTCGTCATCCTCTGGCCTGGTGTGGGTATGTTCACCTTCGCAAAGAACAAGCAAACCGCCCGAGTCGCCAGCGAATTCTACATCAACGCCATCAACGTGATGCGCGGAGCTGAGGCGGTGTCGGAATACGTCGCTCTTCCACTGCAAGAGGCCTTTGACATCGAGTACTGGCTCCTTGAGGAAGCCAAGCTACAGCGGATGCCGAAGGAAAAGCCTCTATCCCGAAGGATCGCCCTGGTAACCGGAGCGGCAGGCGGTATCGGAAAGGCCATCGCCGATAAACTGGTCGAGGAAGGCGCGTGTGTCGTCATCACGGACATCAACGAAGATCGCTCCATCGAAGCCCACAGCACGTTTGCTCGTGACACGGCGGCATACGCTGTGACGGACGTTACCCGACCAGAAAGCGTGAATGAAGCGGTTGAGATCGCTTGCCTGGCATTTGGTGGCGTGGACATCGTCGTGCACTCTGCAGGACTGGCGATTTCTAAACCACTGGTCGATACATCTGAAGAGGACTATGACCTGTTGATGAATGTGCTGGCCAAAGGCCAATTCAACCTGTCGAAAGCGGCCGTAAAAGTCATGAACGTACAGGGTCTGGGGGGTGACATCGTCAACATTGTCAGCAAAAATGCGCTGGTCTCAGGCCCCAATAATGTGGTCTACGGCTCAGCAAAAGCCGCGCAAGCACACATGTCACGACTGCTGGCAGCCGAATTGGGCCCCAAGAAGATCCGTGTCAATACCGTGAACCCAGACGCGGTGATCGAAGGCAGCAAAATCTGGGAAGGCAAATGGGCCCAGGGGCGCGCCAAAGCCTATGGCATCAAAGTCGAAGAATTACCGGCGTTTTACGCGAAGCGCACCCTGATGAATGAGATCATCTCCACGGAGGACATCGCCAATGCGGTCTTCGCATTCGTCGGTGGTTTACTATCCAAGAGCACTGGCAATATCCTCAACGTCGACGGAGGAGTAGCGCCGGCATTTGTTCGGTAAGCCTATCTTGTAAGCTCAATAAGACTTAACCCCATGATCACTCAAGAACAAGTTGGCCAACTCAATCGACCCCATATTGAAGCGCATCGTCGTCAATTTGAGGCGCTCAAGATAGAACTCGAGGATCGGGGAGTACAAGTAGACCAGGTCCTGGATGCCATCGGCCGCTTCGAAATCGCCGTGCCCAGTTGGGCGCTGGGAACCGGCGGCACACGCTTTGGACGGTTCCCCGGGGGTGGAGAGCCGGCGACACTGCATCAGAAGATTGGGGATATTGGGCTACTGCATCAACTCAATGCCTCTTGTGGAGCGATCAGCCTTCATATTCCCTGGGACATACCTGACAATGCGATGGCGACCAGGGACTATGCAGATGCTGCGAATGTGAAGTTCGATGCCGTCAACTCAAACACCTTCCAGGATCAACCCGATGCCCCGGTCTCCTACAAATTTGGGTCGCTATGTCATATCGACGCCAGCGTCAGGAAGGCGGCCATTGAGCACAATAAGCAGGTGATCGACTACGGTGTGGCGTTAGGTTCGAAGGCATTGACGGTGTGGCTGGCGGATGGCTCCAACTTTCCTGGGCAGCACAACTTCCGAGACGCCCTGCAACGCACACTGGACTCGCTCAGAGAGATCTACGATCACCTACCAGCAGACTGGACCCTGCTGGTGGAATACAAGCCCTACGAACCCAACTTCTACTCGATGGTCATCCCGGATTGGGGGACGTCGCACTTGCTGGCGACCGAGCTCGGGACCAGGGCACGTACATTGGTAGATCTGGGGCACCACCTGCCCAACACCAATATCGAACAAATCGTCGCCGTGCTGATGATGCAAAACAAGTTGGGTGGATTTCACTTCAACGACAGCAAATACGGCGATGATGACCTGACGGTCGGTGCCATCAAGCCATACCAACTGTTCCTCATCTTCAACGAACTGATCGATGGTTTTGCTAATACGAGCAACAAGGAAGTATCGTGGATGATTGATGCCAGCCACAATACCAAAGACCCATTGGAAGACCTACTGCAGTCCATCGAGGCGATCAAGGTGGCTCAGGCGCAGGCCTTGATAGTTGACCGCAGTGGCCTATCTGCCGCCCAGCAAAACAATGATGTCAGTGCTGCTCAGGAGGTCCTTCAGGATGCATTTCGCACCGATGTGCGGCCTCTACTTGCTGAGTCGCGATTACGGAAGGACGCAGTACTCAAACCATTGCAGGCCTATAGAAAATTGGACATCCGAAATACACTGACCGACAATAGGGGCCAGCATTCAATCGCCACAGGACTATGAGTCTTCGGCTCCCCGTCGACCTCGTTTTTGATATTGGCAAGACCAACAAAAAGCTCATGCTCTTTGACGACCAATATGAGGTGGTACATGAAAGCTATACACAATTAGATGAGATCGAGGACGACGATGGCTATCCTGGTGAAAACCTTGGAGCATTGACGCAATGGATAACGGATAGGCTCCATGCCACTGCGGCTGATGAGCGGTTTCAGATCAGGGGCATCAACATCTCGGGTTATGGAGCCTCCATTGTAAACCTCGACGCCCGGGGCGAACTGGCCACTCCATTTTACAATTACACAAAGCCACTACCCGACGATTTCTATGACCACTTCTTTACGCGATTTGGGGAACCGGCAGAATTTGAGACGGCCATCGCAAGCCCTCTTTCGGGCATGCTCAACTCTGGTTTTCAGCTATTTTATATCCAGCAGTATAAACCAGGTCTGGCTCAGAACATCAGGTACTCATTGCACTTCCCCCAGTACCTCAGTTTTTTGATTACAGGCAAAATGGTATCCGACTACACGAGTCTGGGATGCCATACGGGCTTGTGGGATTTCGGTGCGGACAACTACCACCAATGGGTGCGGAAGTGTGACCTACTTCAACAATTGGCTCCCATCGTCAGAACGGATCAGAGATACAATGCGCAAATCGGACAGCTCCAGGTACAGGCTGGCGTAGGGGTACATGATAGCTCAGCTGCACTACTGCCCTACTTGACATTGAGTGACGAGCCGTTTGTACTCCTGTCAACTGGTACCTGGAGTGTCACATTGAATCCTTTCAACCACGACGCCTTGACGCCTCACGACTTGTCGCTGGGTTCGCTATGCTACATGAACCAAAAGGGACAACCGCTGAAAGCCTCCAGGGTCTTCCTTGGGAAGGAAATAGAGCATCAGGTGGAAATGTTGGCTAGCCATTTTCATCAGGATCAGGCCCTGCACCGCGTTTTACGATTCGATCCTTCCCAGTGGAAGCATATCGATAACAAGTCCCTACAGTTCAACTATCAATACATCGACCCGGAGCGCTTTGGCTACCAAAACAATCGTGCGACGGATCTATCAGCTTTCGACACTTTTGAGGATGCCTATTTGCAGCTGATGGATGAACTCACCAACATCCAGGTGGCCTCATTTCGCAGCAGCCTGGGTGAGGTACCTATCAAGAGGGTCTATATCGATGGTGGCTTCAGCTCCAACGATCACTTCACGCAATTGCTGGCGAATAAGCTTTCAAGATTTCAGGTGCAATCCAGTTCGCTGGCCATTGGCTCATCCCTGGGGGCGGCCATGTTGCTGAGGGATGACCCAGGTTCCGTACCAGTACAGTGCACCATGCACGAGCCTACTGACTGACCACCTGATGGTAGCCAATGACCTGGATATTTTTCTCCTCAATAGCCCTTAGCACTCGCTCGCTGGTCAGGGCCTGCATCTCCGCATCCCGATCCTCCCCGACATTCTCGTAGCCGATGTGATGTACTTCCTCCGTCTCCGCGGTGAGGTAGGCCGGGTGTACGACAGAAAGATACTTGCCAGGTTGCAGTGTGTCAAGGATGGTCAGAAGACGCTCTTCTTTTTCCTCAGCATTGTACTGCTTCCCTTGCCATGAGGGTAGCGCTTCGAAACCGAAATCGCCAGGCGCGATATCCAGTCCGTACTCCTCGGCCAGTCGGCTCATCAGGGCCTTCGTGTCATCATTGATCCGGGTGCAGCCCATATGAGCTGTTAGGTGTGATACCCGAGGAATACGCCGTTGGACTAACTCGATCTGTGCACGCAGCTCGGCCTCCACCTCATTGATGTCCCAATTCTGATTGAGGAGAGCAGCCTTTGGGTAATTGTCATTGGGCCAAATCATAGGGAAGAAATAGCCGTTCTCGTCCACGAGGCTGGGAGCGCTGGTCAACGGGCGCCATTTCAAATTGGCCCATTCCGAAGTGAGGGCCAGGTGTACACCCACATCGAGCCCTGGGTTTGCAGCCAGCAGCTGCACGGCCTCTTCAAACCATGGGCCATTGGCGATCACTTCGACAGTCCTGACCAGCCCTTTTTGATAAGCGTCAATGCAGGCGACATTGCAGCTGTGAGAAAAACCCATGTCATCGCCACGAAAGATGATCTGTGTCTGTTGTGCTTCAGCACATGCCATACAGAAAAAGAATAGTAAGTAAGTGAGACGTTTCATGGCCCGGTAGCTTTGCGTCCAAGTTAGTACGAATCAAGAGGTTTTCTGTCCTGCGGCGACAGGACATTTGTCAGCAGCACATCTCGCCAAATCAGCTGCTAAGCTGACTGAGAATCCGCATCAACTGGCTCTTCGGAGGCAGGCGCATCTGTCTCTCGACCCTCCTTCAACTGGAAGTGGTCCACGCGCTCCTTCATTTCTTTCAGGGCGTCCAGCATCGTTTGACTTTGATCGCGTACCGATTCCATGGCATGCAGCATCAGTTCTGTCGAAGTATTCACCTCCTCAGAGCCTGCAGCGGTCTGCTCTGAAACCACGACCAGGTTTTGAATAAGTTCTACAATGGTCTTTATGTCCGTCGTCTGCTGCTGCGCTGTATTGAGGATATTCGTCGAGACTTCGAACGTCTTCTGATAGAAATCCGAAATACCCTTGAAAGAGACTGCGGCCTCCTTGGTCATCGCCTCTCCCGAGCGAATGTCGTCACTCATTTCGGTAATCAACTCCGTCGTGCGCCCCGTATCTTCCTGAATGTTGTGGATGATGCTCTCTATTTCGTTGGCCGACTTTTTCGAGTCCTCCGCCAGCTTTCGTATCTCTTCGGCCACAACCGCAAAGCCACGCCCGGCGTCACCTGCCTGTGCCGCTTCGATGGCTGCATTGAGCGCCAGCAGGTTCGTCTGCGCCGCTATCTCTTTCATGATGCTGACGATGGAGCTGATCTCGTGGGATCGGTTGGATAAGTTTGTGGTAGCATCAGTCGTCTTATCGCTTGACGACATCACTTTTTTCATGCTCTCCGCCAGCTTGTCCATGAGTTGGGAGCCCTGGGCACTCAGGTCCGTACCCTGTGCGGCGGTCTCATTGATCTTAAAGGCCTGCTTGTTCATCGATTCCGTGGAAGTGACGACCCCAGCGAGGAAGTTGTTGGCCTCATCGATCATCCGCAATTGATTCGAGGCGCCAGCGTTGATCTCCTCCATCGCCTTTGAAACCTCCGAAGTGGTCGACGCCATATCCTCGCTGCTCTGATGCATATTGTCCGAGACTTCCGTCATATTGGCCACCTCCTCTGAGACCTGGCCCAGAAGATTGGACAAGCTCTCGATGGCATGGTTGACGTTGTAGGCCAGATCCAGGATATCCCCCTTGGCTTCGTCCGTGTAGCGGGAAGTCATGTTGCCCTGCGACAACTCCATCATAAGTCGCTTCACGGTATTCAGGGGCTGAAGTACCGAGTCAAAGAGTTGATTGATCGAGGTACCCAATTTCTTCCATTCGCCCTGCTTTCCCTCTACCTGCACGCGTGCGGAGAAGTTTCCAGACTCGACAGCTTCACGAATAACAAAGTCAGTGTCGAGGACTGCTGCCTCGAGATTATCTCGTTGTCGCTCGAGTTCCATGCTCTTTCCTTCTAACTCCGTGGTGGCATCCTTTACCTTGCTTTCGAGCTCTCTTTGATGGGCCAGGATCACCTCTCTTCTACGCCTCGCGAAGACAACCGTTCCGAAGGCCAGCACAGCGAGCATCCCTCCTCGAAACCACCAGGTCTCCCACCAATAGGGAAGTATGTGAATGGTGATGCTTGCACCATCCTCGTTCCATATCCCATCGTTATTGCTAGCTCTCACTCTGAAGTTGTAAGTCCCGGGCTCCAGATTCGTATACGTCGCAATTCTGGTATGGCCCTCGTCGTTCCAGTTTTCCTCGAAGCCCTCCAGCATATAAGAGTATTGATTTCTGTCAGCATGGGTCAGATTAAGGCCCACGAACTCAATGGAGAAGATATCCTGGGCCCGCGAAAGCACAATCTCATCCAAAAATGTAATGTGCTGATCAAGTGGCGATCCTGGCCCACCAATTTCTACAGACTTGTTGAACAACTTAAAGTCCGTCAAGACTACATGCGGCGCATTGGGGTTGGTATTGATGACCGTTGGATCGAAGAAGCTAAACCCATTGGTCCCACCCATGTAGATGAGGCCATCCTCATTTTTATACATAGCGCCTCTTCCGAACTCCTTGCCTTGAAGGCCATCTTTGGCACTATAGTTATCAAACACCGCCTCGCCACCTTCCATCACCATGTGACTAATGCCATTGTTTGTCGATATCCAGAGTCCTCCTGCCCCATCTTCTACAATGCCCTTGATGACCGAGTTAGGGAGGCCACTTAGCTTATCGTACGTGGTGAAGGATTCTGTTTCGGCATTGAATAGACTTAAGCCAGCACCAGTGGCGACCCATATTGAACCCTCAGAATCCTCATAGATCTGATTAATGACATTGGACTGAAGGGCCGCGGGATCCTCCGAGTCCTTGGTGTATTGTTGTACATCATAATCCGACTCGCTTCTGAAATCTACCTTATTCAAACCCGACTCGGTACCTACCCACACTATGTCATTCGAATCCACAAAGAGAGAGATGAGCACATCAATAGTGAGTCCCCCCTCATCATCAGAAGAAATATTGAAGAATGTGTCTGACTCCCTATGCCATCTATTGAGGCCCCCATCCAGGGCAGCGACCCACAGATTGCCTTGACTGTCCTCGTTGATGCCAAATATATTGGGTGACGAAATCGAAGTGGGGTCGTCGGGATCTGTAGTCCGAACCTCAAATGTCTCACTTTCAGTATCATATCGGAGCAATCCTCCGGCCCAGGTCCCTATCCAAAGGTCACCCAGGTGGTCCTCGTAATAAGCCAAAATCGCATCGCTGCTAAGACCCGAACTCCCTCCCTTGCGCAAATAGCTCCACTCGCCATCCTGCAGTAAGTTGATGCCTCCACCATCTGTGCCGACCCACAATTTCCCATCGTGCTCAATCAAGGCACTTACCACATTGTGGCTTAAGCCCGCCTGTACAGTTTGGAATTTGCGGTAATAGGGATCCCATACTTCTACTCCCTGGTTAAAAGTACCAACCCACAACCGCCCCTCACGGTCCTCTGTTACCTCCCAGATGGAGTTGCTATTGAGTGAGGTGGGTATGGCTGGATCGTTGGCAAAATGCTGAAATGTACTGTCTTGAGCATCATAGAGTGCCAGCCCGCCGTTCTCAGTTCCGAGCCAAAGTGCCCCCCGTTTGTCCACGAGCAAGGCCTGCACACGATCATTGCCCAATGATGTGGGGTCCGATGGGTCATGAGTGAAATGATTCCACTGAAATCCATCACCAACTTTTATTAGTTGGAAAGCTCCATAGCCTTGGGTGGACACCCAGTATTCATTGTCGCCCAATTTGATGAGGTCCGTGACCCTACCACAAGGGATCGGTACGCCCTGCACGTCCTGTACACGGACGATCTCGTCATCTGCTGTAAGGATGTCAAGGCCCTGGGATGTACCTACCAAAGTATTTTGGCCATCAGGCAGCAACGCCCGTATTTCCTGATTTTGAAATTCGCCCGGTACCCTCGCTATGGTACCATCTTCTTCCAGGCGATACAATCCGCCTGTAGTCCCCACCAGCAGTCGCCCCCGATGATCTTCGTTGATGGCATTGATCACTTGAGAATAGATGTCTCCATCGTCCCGGTATTTGGACTTCCACCGTTCAAACCGATGCATGATGGGGTTGTAGCGGGCCAGACCGGAAGCAGTACCGATCCATAGATTCTGCTGACGATCCTCGAACATCGACATGATATAACTATCAGGAAGGCTGGTGGTATCACCCCGCACATTCTCAAAAACCTCAAAAGACAGGCCGTCATAGCGGTTCAGTCCGGCATACGTGCCCACCCAGATATAACCGACGCTATCCTGAAGGATGGATGTCACTCGATTTTGCGACAAGCCCTCGTTGAGATGTTGGAATTCTAGCTGAGACAATCCTCCGTACTGTGCGAGTGCCCCACTTGCGGTACCTAACCACCACAACCAAACAAGAAAAAATCTGTGCATATACTGCTGGAGATCTGACGAAAACTAGATCGAACATAGTGATTTCCAGACCCGTAAACACACAAAGAAGTTGAACGAGAAAAGCCACTGCTCAATAGGAATTTTTACCTACTAAAATCCATGAAATGGGTAGAAATCATCAATTACAGGCCGTCCTCCATAAAGTACCTACTGCTCCCGCAAAGCTGCGACCACCTTCCACACCTGTGCCTGTACCTGCGTGCGATTAGCAAATGTTTGGCTGAATACGTCATTGTCTTCACCGTGCACCTCCGTCCAGGTATCATGGGTATAAATGTTGAGTTGCAAGCCCTCAAAGGAAGGATATACCAACACCGCAAACAGGTCGTAGTCGATCTTGCGGCTCTCAAAATAGTAGCCCAGCAACGTCCAGAATTTGAGGCGTCTTTTCTTGACGTTCGCTTCGTGGATTGGCTTCCAGACCTCCTCCTCCATGGTCGAATAAGGACCCCACATGTCGGGGTCGACACTTAGGTACTGGAACATCGCCCAATCGCCGGGGTCGAGATGCCCCATGATATCCTCACCTTCCACACTCCTGGCAACAAGATGCTCTCGCCAGTAGCTCGAAGTGACTTCTCGGCTGACTACTCGGGATAGTTGTGACTGTTCCGAGAGGATCTCCAATAATTCCGGGTCGCCCGCGGCATGCATTCGGAGGAATTCTGCAGACGAATGTTGAAGAGAGTTCCAAGTGCCATACTCCGAAAGAATCAAAAAGTTGAATTCCCTTTCTCCTGGATGAGGGTACCAGAGTTGCAGTACGACCCGGTTGACAAGGTCTGTCCTCTGCGTTAATGTCGAAAGATGGGGTTTCATTTGTTCATTGAAGTCCAGCCAGGCATTATCGTCATCCACCTGGACGTACTCCATGAGCAAGAAGGTCTCAGCGCGGCTCTCAATGAGGCCGAGATGGCATGAAATCAGCAAAAATGTAGCTACTACTTTGAGTCTGGAGGTTCGGTACTTCATGGGGCTTTTTGGATTGAAACAAGAAATGACGGCCTCCTGCTTATCCGACACTGTCGTAACTAGTGCGGATACTTCCAGCCGGTCAATTGGCCCTGACTTCAATTAAAAATTTAGTAAACCAGAAATAGGGATTTGGTAAACTTTTGGCATCAACTTGTGGGTAAATCCCATTCCTAATGAGAACCTACATAATCACCGTACTATTCGTCGCAATGGCCGTGGGGGTCAGCGGACAAGACCGGCCCCGGGTCATCATCGAAGTTCCCACACAACAGAAACCTTGGAACAACCTGGATTGGAATAGTAAGGTGGATCAGTTTCAGTTTGCCATCGTCACAGATCGCACAGGAGGTCATCGACCGGGGATCTTCCTCAAAGGCATTCAAAAGCTCAACTTGCTACAGCCTGAGTTTGTCATGAGCGTCGGGGACCTGATCGAGGGGTACACAGAAGACCAGATGCGCCTGGACGCCGAATGGACGGAGTTCATGGGCTTTATTGATAGCCTCGACGTCCCATTCTTCTATGTGCCGGGAAATCACGACATCACCAACAAGGTAATGGAGGACAAATGGAAGGAGCTGTTCGGAGTCACGTATTACTCCTTTGTGTACAACGATGTGCTCTTCCTCTGCCTCAATTCTGAGGACAATTACCGCGGTGCTGGCAGAGGGTCCATTGACGATGAGCAATATGAATGGATCAGAAAGACGCTGGAAGAAAACGAGGACGTCAAGTGGACCATGGTATTTCAACACCAACCAATGTGGGTCCAGGATGACCCCATGAGGTGGCCTGATGTTGAAGTCCTGTTGGCCGACCGACCTCATTACGTGTTTGCAGGGCACTATCACAGGTACTGGAAGACGACGAAAGGAAAGGGTAACTATATCGCTCTGGCCACAACCGGTGGAGGCAGCAGGCTTCGGGGCACGGCTTATGGCGAGTTTGACCACGTGGTATGGGTGACCATGACCGAGGAAGGGCCTATTTTGGCTAACCTCCTGTTAGACGGTGTCTGGGACGAGAATGTGGTCACCGAAGGCATCGTGGACCTCGTTCGCAACCGCCCCTATCCTGTAAAAGTGGAGCCGATGTACCTCGCTACCGAAAGCTTCGACGAGATAGCGGCAGAAATCAAGATTACCAATGAGTCTGACTACCCGATGACGGTAAAAATCAAAGGCAATGTGAACGAATCCCTATTCTACAGACTTGAGCAGAACGAAGCGACCGTACAGCCGAACGATGTCTCTACCCTCCCACTGCAGCTAAAAAACATCAACGCGGCCAATGTCTACAGTCTTAGTCCCATCAAACTGGACGCTGAGGTCACTTATAGTTATGAAGGCCGTCCCGACATGGTCCTCCCACAAACAATCAATTTCGCACCCGTCTATAAGCACAGCATCGGCAAAGCCACAAAAAAAGTGAAAGTGGATGGCGATCTGAAGGAATGGAAGGAAGGGTGGATCAGCATCCCCAGCGAAAACATGACTGGCAAACCCTTTGACTACCGGGGAGACAAAGACCTGAGCCTCAAATTTTCGGCGGCCTACGACGAAGAAAACGTCTACCTCGCGTTCGACATCACCGACGACGAGATATTCGTCGACGAGGAGCGCTCTCTGTGGGAACAGGATGCGTTGATTGTCGCCGTGGACGCGCGTCCCACACACATCAGCGCCATGAACAACGGCGGCGGCCGCAACCGCGAGTGGATGGCCTATTTCCGCACGTTCAAGGATGACGAATCCGTGCTATGGAAAGACCGCCTACCCGAGGGCGTGACTTCGAAAATGACACCGACAAAAGACGGCGTACATGTCGAAATGATCATCCCTGCGAAGTATCTCAACGAAAAGCAATTGAAGGACTGGACCAGTCTGCGCCTTGGCATCGGCTACTACGACTTCGATGAAGAGGGTGAGTCCCGCACAGAGCACTACTGGTATCCGGCCTGGGGCACCTCCAACTCGATCCCTGGATCAGGCATGATGTTCAAAGAATAGACCAACCTGACCTACAGGGGCCCGGAAGAGTGATGCTTTCGGGTTTGAAAGGGGACTAATTGCCCCCTTTGAACGCGTCTATTCTTGACTGGCCCTCTGGCTTGGGGAATACGTTGTTGCCCATATCAACATCCGCCAACTCAAGGTTGGGATCGATATTGATGTTCGTCACTTCCTTGCTTTTTATGAAAGTCCGCGTCACCTGCGACTCATCGTGCCTCCAAACCTGTGCCGGGAGCGTTTCGATTTCTTTGGTGCCGTCCACGTAGTTCCATTCGATAATGATCGGCATGACCAGCCCACCCACGTTCTTAAAAGTCAGCTCGTAGATGTGCTTATCTGTGAGCGCCTCCTGCATGGCCTGCTCATCCATACGGTTGAGGAATTGTCCATAGGCGCCATCTGGAGTCGGCAAAACTGAGATGGGCGTGGGACCGTCACCAAAACCTCCCTCGGAGGACGCATCGTCGCTGCCGGAGATCTTCGTTGATTCACCCTTGCTCACTTTGTTCTCCAAGGCCACCTCAGGATCTCGGAGTTGGAACCATTTCACTTCTGCCAGCTCAATATCTACCTTGTCCGTTGTGAAGTACCACCCTCTCCAGAACCAATCCAGATCCACGGCGGTCTCATCCTCAAGTGTTCTGAACAGATCCGAGGGATTGGGGTGCTTGTATTTCCACCGATTGGCGTACTCCTTAAAAGCAATGTCAAACAACTCGGGGCCGATGATCGTCTCCCTCAGCATTTGGAATCCGACCGTTGGCTTCACGTAGTAGTTGTTGCCCATTTGAAAAAGCAAGTCATTGTCAGAGTTCGTCATGATGGGTCTGAGAATACTCTGGTCTCCCTGCATGAAAGGCACAATACTGCTCGGTGTTGTGCTTGTATACTGAGGGTAGCGCTGTGCCATTGTACGGACATTCAAATAGGTATTGAGTCCCTCATCCATCCACATCCACTTGCGCTCATCGGAGCTGACGATCATGGGGAACCAATTATGGCCTACCTCGTGCACGACTACGTTGATCAAGCCTTTCTTCGCCTGGTCACTCATCTGACCGTTAACGGGTCGCCCGCCATTGAATGAGATCATGGGATACTCAATGCCAATGTTGGACATGTTCACCGAGATTGCTACCGGATAAGGATAGTCAAACGTCGCTTCGGAATAGACCTCCAAGGCGTCCTTGATGGCCTGTGTCGATAGCTGTGACCAGAAGGGCATCCCCTCATTGGGGTAGAAAGACATAGCCATCACGGTATTCGTCGGGAGCTTCACAGCCTGCGCATCCCAGATGAACTTTCGTGAACTGGCGAATGCGACATCACGAACGTTTGTGGCCGAGAATTTCCAGGTCTTTTTGCCGCGCGCTTTCTTGCTTTGATTTTCGAGTGCCTCGTCAGGCGTGACGATCATCACGGGCTTATCGAAAGAGCTGCGCGCCTCCTCAAAACGGGCCCTTTGTTCCTTGGTTAGCACTTCGCTTTCATTAACGAGCGCTCCTGTGCCGGCCACAATGTGATCTGCTGGCACGGTCATTTCGACCTCGTAGTCGCCAAACTCCAGGGCAAACTCTCCCAGCCGCTGAAACTGCTGGTTCTGCCAGCCTTCAGTGTCATTGTAAACTGCCATACGGGGGAACCAGTGACCCAAATAGTAGGCCTTGTTGTCATCCTCTGGAAAGTATTCATAGCCCTCTCTCGCCAGCAGGAACTGCATACGATCCGTGAAATAGTTTTCCCACTCTATGGTGAACGTCAATTGGTCACCAGGCTTAAGCGTTTGAGGCAAATTGATGCGCATCATCGTGTTGTTCACGATGTAGTCCAGGTTCCCACCTTTGGTATCCTTTACAGCCTTGATACTTGTCCCTGCCGGAGCGTCAAGCGGCCTTGCCAGCAATTGCATGTTGCGGGAAGTCATGGACTCACTGACGCCACCGACAATGAAACCATAATTCTCATTCCCTTTGCGATTAATGTTTTGATCAAGTTGTATCCAAAGCAATTTCAGTTCATCAGGAGAGTTGTTGTAATACGTGATCTCTTCCCATCCAAGGAGTCGGTCAGTGGCTTCGTCGATCTCTGCCTTGATCTTGTAGTCAGCACGCTGTTGCCAGTACTCTGCACCAGGTGCCCCTGAAGCTGTGCGATAGGGACTGGGAGGTGTCAGCAGTCGATCGATCGACTCAAACTTCCCCGCATAAGGAGGAACATCCTGGGCGACCACGCACAGGGACATCGTCAGTAGAAAAATGCTGATGTTGATCTTCATGGTTTTCTATTTGATGTGCGAAGATAGGGATTGGAAAAGGGAAACTACTGGCTATTAGCTTTTCGGTCTACACCGAGGATAGGAGGAGAGATCATCGACTGAATAGCTCATGACCAATGGGTGTCTGGCCCTTTTGCTGCGGCATTCTCGAACAACACTGAATAATACCGATACACCCGTTTCATTAATTCAGTTGTATGAAATATAATTTATTTACTCCGTAGAAACCACCACATACTTCCAAATGAAATACATAAGCATAGCATTATTTCTGGCACTGAACCAAATACTTGCGGTCGCCCAGGAGGACGAATCCACTACCCTGGAACTTGACAGCGTCGACTTGCAGGAACTCATCTCATATTATGAGCAAGCACACCTGAAAGATTCTCTTCTGCAGTATGAGCGAGGCTTGATCGAATTGTCAAGTGGATTGGCTACTCTCGATCTCGAACAAAATTTCAAATACCTGGACCCGGAGCAGACCAACCAGCTGCTACAGGATTGGGGTAACCCTCCGCAGGAGAGTCTTGGTATGATCGTTCCCGACTCCCTCAACCCTTACCTCTGGGAGGGCTGGGCGGTGGTCATCGACTACGTCGAAGATGGCTACATCAAGGATGAAGATGCTCAGGAAATTGACTACGACGAGCTGCTGAGCTCGCTGCAGGACGATGCCATCGAGGACAGCAAAAACAGACGTGCAGCGGGCTACGGAGGCTACAACGTAGTAGGCTGGGCCGAGTCGCCCTACTATGATGAAGACGCCAAGAAACTCTATTGGGCTAAGGAGTTGGCATTCGATGGTACCGAGAGCAGCACGTTGAATTACGACATCCGAGTGCTAGGGCGCAGGGGCTATCTGCAACTCAATGCTGTCGCCAACACTGAGCAACTGGCCTCTGTCAAAGTATCTATGCAAGACCTACTGGCACGTGTCGAGTTCAACGAAGGACACACGTACTTCGATTTTGATCCTTCTGTGGACCAGGTGGCGGCTTACGGCCTCGGCGCATTGGTTGCTGGAAAGCTCGCCGCCAAAGCTGGTATCCTTAAGGTCGTTGGCGTCTTCCTCGCCAAATTCTGGAAGGTGTTGCTGATCGCGGGAGGCGGATTGATCGCCGCGATCCGTAGATTCTGGCTTGGCCCGGAAACTCGCGAGGCGTAAGAAAATATTAACCAGCGCAAGCAACTGGGTGAAGTCAATTACCGATGTGTAATTGGCTTCTTTTTTTGCGTAATATTGGACCCATATCCCCTTCTGACATGAAAAGTGCCCGGATCCTTATCTATCTCTTTGTTTTTGCCCTGCTGCCGCTGACCTCTATAGCCGCGGGGGAGTACACGCTTGTGATCTCGGGCTATGACTGGGGGCCAGCAGTCAATAAGGTGATCTTAAACATGGGCGAATCCGTTTCGGGTGTCTCGGGCGACCAGTTCCAGGTAACAGCCATCCGCACAAGCCCGTGCTTTACTTCAAACCTGGCCCTCACCGAAGGTACTCGGGATGTATTATTCGCCTATGTGTCAGATGCCCGGGGTAATCGTGTCTCCAGAGGGGAGTACATCACACTTGTGATGACGGTGGGTCCGGAGGTATTCATCGGCTCGCCAATGCAATTCTTCTATAACGACAACTGCAGAGGCACGAACTGGGTGGACTATTCGGTGACGGTGACCAACGATGCACTCGGTCAGGTATGGGACACTGAAGTCAATCGGATCATGCCCATCATAGACGAATTTGACCTGACGAAGTCTTACACCCACGGCGAGTCGCTTACCATGGCCTACGCGGACTTCGAACCAAAATTGGAACAGGAAAAGTACCCGCTGATCATCTGGCTACACGGCGGCGGTGAAGGTGGTACCGACCCTACCTTACCGCTGATGGCCAACAAGGCCTCGAACTACGCCTCCGACGAAATCCAGACCTATTTTGGTGGTGCCTATGTACTCGTACCACAATGCCCCGGGGCATGGATGCATAACAGCCAGGGTATCTCAACACGGGGGAAGGAAAATGACGTTTACAATGAAGGACTGATGGCACTGATCAAGGATTATGTGGCCAATCATCCAGACATCGACACGAGCAGGATCTACCTCGGTGGATGCTCCAATGGAGGATACATGACGGTGAAGCTGATGCTATTGTACCCAGACTACTTCGCAGCGGGTTTTGTCAGTGCGCTGGCGTATGATACCCAGTATCTCAGTGATAAAGATATCAAAGCGCTAGCTCCTCAAGCCATCTGGTTCATGCACTCGGCCGATGATCGCACGACACGTCCGGACCAAACGGCAGTGCCGGTGTATAAGCGCCTAAAGGCAGCAGGCGGGGACAATATCTATCTCTCCTACTATGACCATGTGGTCGACATCACGGGCTTGTATGGGGGCAAGGACTACTGGTACAATGGGCACCTTTCATGGATCTACGGCCATGCCAATAAATGCCAGCTGGACTACGACGGATCTCCTGTACTACTGGATGATCGTCCCGTGACCATCATGGAGTGGATGGCTGCTCAAAGACTAGAGTGAGGCAGTGAGATCTGGCGATCTCCTGAGGCCAGCCTTGTACTCGACTATATGGTTCAGTGAGCCGCCAAGGTATACTTTCCATGGACCCGTCCTCCGCCCCTCGCTATCTCTGGCCCCGGAATCAGACTGAGCGTGCACGGAAGAATGAAGAATGAATAAGGTAAGAAGTGGCAGAAAATGTCTTTTACGCATATCTCAAACATAGATAGATCGTGTCAAATGACCATTGCTGCCGGAACTTAATCTAACTGACCGGGTATGATCCCTCCACAAACAACACTCGATCCCTCAATCTGGTGGAGATCAACCCAACACTTCTTTGCTACATTTACTGAAAGACAAAAATGAATATCCGGACCTTCCAAATCACACTGCTGGCCTTATGGCTTGGGCCCTTGCAGGCGTGCCAGTCTGACGAAGGTTTTACCCCGACTTATGAAGTACCCACGGAGTTCCAGGTGTACATTGACACTTTCCTGCGGGAGGCAGCAGCGCGGGGTCATGATCTTGAGATCAATAATCTCATTATTGAGATCGACGACGAGCTGACAATCAGCATGTGTGGCGTCTGCAATTCACTTGAAAGCTCCGACAAAGCTCAAAAGATCATCCGACTTAACCCAAACTGCCTGGATTTCAATCCAACCCTCGTGGAGACACTGATATTTCACGAATTGGGCCATTGCATTTTGCTACGATCACATGAGGAGAGCCTACTTCCCAATGGCGACCCCCGCACTATGATGGTGGCTAACAATCTGGAGGTGTATGCCCCTTGCATCTACGCCATCGATGGTGGGGATGACTGCAACAACACTTTCAAACGCGATTACTATCTGGATGAACTGTTTGATGAATCGATACCGACTCCAGAGTGGGCGGATTAGTAGACGTGATCAAAAATCTTCATCAAACAAAGGCCAGCGCCCATCTCCTGGGAACCAAAGGCTGGTGAGAGGCCACTGGTACTTCAAAATATCTTCATAATCTATCCCTTCTTTTGTAGGATCAAGTGGTCCGTCCTGGCTTCGCCCGTAAGACGGTAGCTACTTTGTCCTTATCCAAAAATGAAGAAGAATTCTAAATGGAAGAGCTTCGAAAAGAAGACGTAAGTCAGGAGGTATTTGACCTCTATGACGACTACGCGCATAACCGGCTGGATCGCCGGCAGTTCATGGACCGGCTCAGTACTTATGCGGTAGGAGGCATCACTCTGCCTGCCCTTCTGGGCTTCATCATGCCCAACTACCAGGACAAGATCCAGGTAGCAGAAGATGACCCCCGTCTCAAGACCGAAACCATCACATACCCTTCTCCCCAGGGTGGAGGTGACATGAAGGCACAGCTCTCACGACCTGTTGACGCTACCGGCAAGTTACCGGGGATCGTCGTCGTGCATGAAAACCGGGGGCTTAACCCGCACATCGCGGATGTAGGCAGACGCGCCGCACTGGCGGGATTCATCTCGATCTCCCCGGACGCGCTGACTCCTCTGGGCGGGTATCCGGGCACGGATGACGAGGGGCGCACCATGCAGCGCCAACGCGACAGACAGGAGATGCTCGAAGACTTTATCGCCGCTTTTGAGTTCTTAAGGAAGCATGAGGGCTGCACTGGCAATGTTGGTGTGGTGGGATTTTGCTTCGGTGGGTGGATCTCTAATATGATGGCTGTGCGCTGCCCGGATTTGAAGGCAGCAGTTCCATTCTACGGGGGTCAGCCCTCACAGGAGGATGTAGCCAGGATCCAGGCCCCGCTGCTATTACAATACGCCGCGCTTGACAAGCGCGTGAATGAGGGATGGCCCGCCTATGAGGCGGAGCTCAAAAAGCAGGGGAAAGAATATACTGCCCATATGTATCCGGATACCAATCATGGTTTCCACAATGACACAACCGGGCGGTTTGACGCCGGCGCTGCAAAGTTGGCGTGGGAAAGAACTGTAGCGTTTTTTAAAGAGAAATTGGGTTAGTGTTGGGTTGAGAGTGGAGAAGTGGAAGAGTTGAGGAGTGGAGAAGTGGAAGAGTTGAGGAGTGAAAGAGTTGAGAGTGGAGGAGAGGAGAAGTGGAAGAGTTGAGAAGTTGAAGAATGGAAACTCGTCAACTCATCAACTCATAGAGCGACAGGGATAGAGCGTATGTTTGAACCCGAAGTGGCCTGAGGCGGTGGCCGGTGAGTAGCGATAGCCCGATCCCGATGGTAGTGAGAACTTTTCACTAGCCCGGCACGCGGCCATCGGGAGTCGCCCCCAAACTACGGCCATTCAACAGCCCAAATGAACCTTTCAGCAACAGAGATATAGCATTAAACAACACAATTTTCAAACTTCACGGTTTATAAACCAGTCAGTTATAGTCTCCTTATGAGGAAATCGTTCTACTTAGTTGTAAGCCTATTGATGCTGGCGGGGACCCTCGCAGCTCAAAACCTGAAGATCTCGAAAGCCACCGGCCCCATAAAGATCGACGGTGTGCTCGATGAAGAGGCGTGGGAAAACCTCGATGTCGCGGATAATTTCCGGCAATTCTTCCCCTACGATACCTCGGCGGCTATCGCCCAAACCGAGGTAAGGATGACGTACGACGACAACTTCATCTATGTGGCAGCGAAGATGCTGAATCTGGGACCTCGGGAGTACGTGGTGCCGTCGTTGCGACGCGATTTCCTGGGAAATGCCTTCGATGGCTTCACCATGGTCCTTGATACCTACAAAGACAAGACCAACGCCTTCATCTTTGGTGTAAATCCGTACGGCGTACAGCGCGAAGGCCTTATCGCCAATGGTGGCAACTTCACGCGCAGGGGCCGAACAGGTGGTGGCAGTGCCTTCTCCCTCAACTGGGACAATAAGTGGTTTTCGGAGGCGAAGATCTACGATGACTATTGGGTGGTGGAAATGGCGATACCATTTAAGACTCTGCGCTTCAAAGAAGGGATGGACTCCTGGTATGTCAACTTCTATCGTATCGACAGTGAGTACGCCGAACAATCTACATGGTCTCCGATCCCTCGCAACTTCTCGATCATCAACATTGGCTTCAACAAGGAGCTCAAGTGGGATGAGCCCCTACGTAGCCCCGGCAAGAACATCTCCCTCATTCCTTATGCTTCTTACAGAACCTCGAAAAACTATGATGAGGGTACACCAGTGAAAAATGAGTACCTCCTCGGGGGGGACGCGAAGATCGCTTTGTCTGCTGCGATGAATCTGGACCTGACGATCAATCCAGACTTCTCCCAGGTCGAAACTGATCAACAGGTCACCAACCTCGATCGCTTTGAAATCTTTTTCCCGGAGCGACGGCAGTTCTTTCTGGAAAACGCCGACCTATTTTCAGACTTTGGCTCATCTGGCACCCGACCGTTCTTTTCCAGGCGCATCGGTGTGGCCCGCGATACCGCCACAGGTACTAACGTATCCAACCCCCTCTACGCGGGCGCCCGTCTCAGTGGCAACCTCAACAACAAGACGCGAATAGGTGTGCTATCTGTACAAGCCGCGGAAGACGAGGAAATTCAGTTGCCCTCTGTGAACTACACGGCGCTGGCCTTGCAGCGCCGAATAGGCCCGCGGTCCAACATCTCAGCCATCTTTGTGAACAAGCAAGCGTGGCAGGACTCCCTGGGCTCAGATTTCACGATGAACCCATTGGCATACAACCGGACTGTAGGCCTGGATGCCAATCTGGCTACAGAGGACAACAAATGGAGTGGCAAAGGATATTTCCACCATTCCTTTGATCAGGATCAACTGGACTCGGCCTTTTCCTGGGGTGTCGGCGCCCAGTACCAAACCCTCAACTGGGAGGCGAGAATGGATCTACGATCTATCGGTACCAACTTCAACCCGGAAGTGGGGTTCGTACGAAGAACAGACGTCAACCGCTTCAATGGCACGTTCTACCGTAACTTCTATCCTGCGGGGGGGCTCATCCAGTCACATGCTCCCGGTTATGATTGGGATGTGACATGGAACGAAACGTACGGGACGACCGACTGGGACATGAATCTGCTGTATCGCATCAACTTCCGCAATACGTCGAGGTTCAGCTTCCGACTACGAAGGGAGTATGTCTACCTGTTCGATTCCTTTGACCCTACCGGGACGGGAGGTCCTGAACTGCCGGCAGATACGGAATACTACTACAACATGATCATTGCCTCATTCAACTCTGATCAGCGCAAGCCCTTCTTCTACGACTTCTTTACGCGCATTGGTCAATACTTCAATGGCCATCGCAGTAGCATCAACGGCTCCCTTGGGTATCGCTTCCAACAGCTGGGGAACATCTCTCTCGACGTGACTTACAATCACATCCGCATGCCAGAGGGCTACAACGACGCCGACCTCATCCTCATTGGGCCGCGTATTGATCTGACGTTTACAAAAAACCTCTTCTGGACTACCTATATCCAGTACAATGACCAGATCGACAATGTGAATATCAACACCCGACTGCAGTGGCGGTACCAGCCTGTATCGGATATATTCCTTGTGTACACGGACAACTATCTGGCAACCAACGAGGGACCATTGATCGACTTCGGTCAGCCTAAAGCAAGGGCATTGGTGTTCAAGATGACTTATTGGTTCAATCTGTAGGAGTTTTCGGGGTCAAGGTTCAAAAGTTCGGGGTTGGTTCAAAGTCACCTCTGGGATCTCAGTCCAATCCCAGATTTGGGATTAGTCTGATCATGTTATCCCGGAGTTTGTGGGCGTTGACCAGTGTCCTTTTTCCCAAGGCAGTAATCGCATAATAGCGCTTCCGACGACCTCCGCGCTGAGCAGTCGCGCCGGATTCTGAGGAGGTGACGAGCCCCTTATTCTCGAGTCGGTAGAGCGCGGCGTGCAACGATCCGACACTTGGTCGATGCTTGGTATGTTGCTCCAACTCGCGGAGGATGGTCACACCATATGCCTCCTGATCGAGGATCCCAATGACGATCAAAACGATTTCCTCAAATGCTCCCAGGTTCGTGCTTTTCATTTCATTCGTCCTTTAGAATTCGGGCGGGATCTACTCTCAATGTGCGCCAGGTCATGACTCCCAATGTGATGATCGTCAAGGAGGCTACCGCCACAAATGGCACCAAAAACACACTCAGTTGCCAATCGATGCGGAATGGAAAACTCTCCAGCCACCGATTCCCCAGGAAATAAAGGGCCGCAAAAGCGACCGCACAGCCTACCATCAAAGGGGCAACAAAGTGACCTCCCAACAATCGCCAAAAGTGTGGAGTCGTGGCGCCCAGCACCTTGCGAATGCCGATCTCCTTGGTGCGCTCAATCAGGAGGAAGGAAGCGAGTCCAAACAAGCCCAGTCCAGCCAAGAGTACGGCCAATGTCGAAAACGCTTTCAACACAATGCCATATCGCAACTCCATCCTGAACTCCTTATCGAATACCTGATCAAGAAAGAAATAATCAATAGGAGCGGCGGGGAAATGAGCTTTCAATACCGATTTGATGGACGCCAAGGTCTCTGGCAAGTTCTCTGCAGCGACCCTAAAGCTGAGGTAGATCGGCTTCCCAAAATTCAAGGAAAAAACAATGGGCTCATAACCCGTTTTCAGTGATGAATGATGGTAGTCGTTGACAACACCCAGAACCTTGAACTCCAGTCGACCTCCGACCGATAGACGAGCACCGAGCGCTTCTTCAGGATTGCCAAACCCGAGCGCCTGGACGGCGGCTTCGTTGATGACGACCATCATATCGTCAGACTGGAACGACCGGGAAAATCCTCTGCCGTGGGTCACTTTGACGCCGTACGTCTCAAAGTAGTCCGGGTCTATCGTCATAAAATGCACGGGCGCCGGCTCAGCCGTGGGTTGGTCCATTCGCTGAATAGATCCGGCGCTCATCACCCTGCCAGGCACACTGTTGCTGGCCGTGAAGGCCTCCACAAGCACGTGACTTACGACTTCTCCTCCAAAGGCCTCGAAGGCGTCTGGCTTATTGTCATCAACTGGTGGTGCGCTGACGACGAGGATCTTGTCTGCGTTGAAGCCGCGGTCCTTATCGAGTAGAAAATTCGTCTGCTGAGAAATGAGGAGCGCCCCACCAATCATTGCCACAGATATTCCAAACTGAGCTCCAATTAGGACCTTTCGCAGTGCGCCCCCATTTGCTCTCATAGATAGACTGCCCGAGAAAATAGCAATAGGCCTGAAGGCGGCAGACACCATCGCAGGATATAGGCTCGACATGATAGCACCAAAGAAGACGGTGGATACGGCTCCAGTCCAAAACATGACATCATCGGAAACCACTATGTCAAACTGGAGCATAGTGCTCAGTGCACCCTGCAGCAGCCATAAGCCGGCCACCGCCCCCAAGAAAGCCAGGCCGTTCACGAGGACGGCCTCCAGCACGAATCTACCAACGATTTGGCCACGTTGAGAACCCATCACCTTACGAACTCCAACCTCCTTTCCTTTGAGGGTCGACAGTGCCGTAGCCAGGTTGACATAATTGAGATAGACGATGATCAAAATCAAAGCCGCCACGAGCATGAGCAGGTGAATGGCTGATCGATCTCCGTTCTGCCCAAGTTCGAATGTCAAATGCGAGTCGAGGTGAATGTCACCTACCTGCTGTAGAACCACTCGCTGCTCTTGCCCCTCGTCCATGGGGCGATATAGCTCCAACTGCTCACTTACCCAAGGCTCCAGTTCCCCAGGGAGTGTCCCCGACAGCACACGGACATAGGTATGGTAAAATGGAAAGCGCCAGTCATTGTCCTGAAAAATGGGCCATTGATCGAGGGTGGAGAACGAGATGAGGACATCTAACTGGAGATGCGAGTCCGGCCGGGGATTATCCATGACCCCTCGCACAATCAGATCTGTCGTACCATCCTCAAAAGAGAACCGCATGACCTGCTCCAAAGGATCATCGGCCCCGAAGTATTTCGCGGCCAGACGCTCACTAATGACGACGCCATTTGGTTCTGACAAGGCCCCGGATGGGTCGCCTTGGCGAAGATTGAATCCAAATACATCAAAAAATGATTCATCAGCGAAGACAGGCAGCTCTTCATGGTAAGCCTGGTCTTCGTACGTGAAGACCGCGTGAGTGAAGGAGTAGTACAAGCGGCACTGAGCTGTCACCCCCGCATGCTGGTCCACAAGCATGGGTCCTACTGGAAGAAAAGTCGTGGCGCCGTTGAAGGTCAATTGATTTTGCTCCCAATGCTGATAACTCACGCGATACAGCTGCTCAGACTGTGGGTGGAACTGGTCGTAGCTCAGCTCAAACAGAATATGCTGTGCCAGTACGAGCATGGCAAAAAAGCCCACAGCCAATCCAAAAAAATTGATAGATGACGAGAGCTTGTTTCGTACAAAACCCCTCAAGGTGATGGTCAAATAGTTGCGGTACAGCATGAGCATCGAGCGTATATATGAATTGCTGGACTTCTTCATGGCAAAGGGTCTGAGTAAGCTGAAAGCATCGCGAAAGAATAGGAGCAAAGCCCGGCGGTAGCCAATGGCCTCGATGCGACCTTGGAAGATCTCCAATATGTCACCATATAAGACCTCCAACTGCTCTTCAGAACAAATTTTCTCAAGCAATCTGAATGGCCATCGTGGGGGCTGCTTTCGGTGCATTCTCCGTGAATTTCGATATTGAAGTTATATGTTTCCTAAACATAAAACAAATATCAAACAATTGATTTGATCGGAATGCAACACTTCCATAAGACGACCTCACTCATTAAGACGACCTCACTCATTGCCGGATTTGACGGTCACCTCTTGACGGCGATAATCACTCCGGTAGACCAATCCATTTTCGTCAGGGTCAAATCCGTACGGGATTCGAGGTGTTCGACGAGCAGCTGTGCTTTTTTCGCATGACCATCTGGCCAGTTGGGCTGTGGGTTCATATCATCGATCACATAGAAACCACCGACTTTCAGTAGATGTAAGGTTTCGTCCAAATCGCTGTACTTACCTGGCCACGCATCAGCAAAGATCAGATCGAAGGTATCGCCGGTGTAGTTCCTTATCCATTCTCCACCATCAGCGCATACCAGGTCTACCCGGGAATTTGTTCCAAAGAAGTCGTTGGCAATTGATATGAGTTGGGGGTCATTGTCGATGCTGACCAATCTCGAGTGTTCATCGAGTCCATCGAGCATCCATGCAAGAGAGAGGCTCATACCTGTTCCAAGCTCAAGAACATGCGCACCGGGTTTGGAGGAGACTAGTGATTTCAATAGCGTGCCAATGAACACATCGGAGGGCATACTGAATCCAATCTCGTCACATTTTGCTTCGAGCTGAGTATAGGCTTTTGGGATGTCGGTGATGTCGTTTTGATTCATGGCATTAGAAGGGTTTCATCACACAGTGAACGTATGAATGACAAAACCGATATGGACAGCTTGCGTTTTTCCTCACGTACCGCTAGTTTTCAATCTCTCAAAATCCAAACCGAGCCCATCGTATGTCAGACGTACTAAAATACTTTCTTGTCTTCTTTGTCTTGTTCTTTTGCATTGGTGCCTACTTTGGTTGGCAGTCCGACAAGTACTACGAGACCGACGAATTCCTGAAAGAAGCCGTCTATAGAAATCTCTCCTATGCGCAGGATGGCGACGATGATGCGCGCCTGGTACTTAGGTGTGGGTCGGAAACTTCCTTAGAATACGATCTGAAAACAAAGACCTTTCGCAGTGCCCTTGGCCCCCCAAAGCAGGGCGAGAAGCGATCTCAGCTGGTGTATGTGATGAATGAGAACAAAGGCATCGCCACTTTTATTCTTGGAGGAGGTAGTGGATGGACCATCAAGGAGGTGATGAAGTCCAGCCTCGGATCCAATAAGGGAGACTGGCGTACCTGGCTTGCTGTCGTTGGTGGAAGCATCACAGGGGGCGGCTTGGGCTATTGGCTGGCTTCGTCTGATCCTCCGACATGCTCGAGCCTCGCGGTAGAAGAGCACTTCAAGAAGCTCTGCGCAGACAGTACATCCTTCAAGAAGGAAGCGCTCTGGCGGCTGATCAACTCCTATACCTTGCAAGACTACAAGACCGACTCCGTGATGCTACTACTCAACTATCGGCAAAATAGAATGGACGCTTGCTTGAAGAAAGAAAAGGTGCGGCCGCTGATCATCGGTTCTACGGCCAGTGACTCCATCAAGGTTGGTGTGAGCGGAGAGGCCCTGAAACGATCTCTGATGCTATCCCTCAATGAGAACAAGGACATCAACGGGTCACTTCGCAGACTACGGGAGCAAGGTGCCAATAGTCAGTCCATCACCTACCAGGACTTCATCACAGTCTACAATTACCTGGAAGAGGGGGCGGCCAATGTTCGGGACGGGAAGTGCTTCGACTCTAAGGATTTTCGACTTGGGCTCAGGACAAACCTTCATGGAGTTGGACCAAAATAGTAGGTATGGCATCACGTAGAAGAAGCCACCGCTGGCTACTTCAGGTGCAGTTCCTTCAATTCATCCATCATGGACTGGATGCCCTCTTCACCGGCATCGAGGATCGCATAGGCAATCGAGGCATCTTCTGGATCGACAGACTTGTACTTGAGGCTCCACCGGGCATTTTCCATCAGTATGGGGAATAAATCGATGCCCTTCTGGGTGAGGGAGTACCTGATCTTCTGCTTGTGATTGGGATCACTGCCTTTGGTGATGATGCCCTCCTCTTCCAGGGTCTTTAGGCGGTTCGCCAAGATGTTCGAGGCGATGCCTTCACGTGATTGCAAAAACTCCCGGAAATAACGCTTGCCCTGAATCATCATGTCCCTTATGATCAACAGGGTCCATTTGTCCCCGATGACCTCGAGAATGAGGTTTTGTGGGCAGTTGGATCTGGCATCTTTCATATCACTCAATAACCACTTGTAATTTACAATCAGTACTTTATATTTACAACTGATTGTATTTTACAACTAGATTATGTCAGTAAACAACAGCTACAGTATTGGTTTGGAGGTCCGATGTGAGGCGCCGCGTGCGTTCGACGAACTGAGTACCAGAATCAGTGACTGGTGGGGTGATCAGGACCATCCCGCTGAGAAAGTGGGTGATGTTTTCACTGTATCGTGGGGTGAGCCCTGGTATCAATTTCAAGTCAAGGCTTTCCATCCGCCGGATTTGATTGTATGGGAGTGCATCGACGCCAACCAAATCATTGGTGACCTGAAGGGCGTCCAAAAAGAATGGGTTGGCACCCAGCTGCAATGGACCATAACGCCATCAGGCGAAAACATCAAAGTGCATTTGAAGCATAGAGGGCTGGTTCCGGCGTTTGTCTGCTATGATTTCTGCTCAAGCACCTGGGATCGATTCATTACAGTCAATTTGAAGAAGTATCTGGAGAGGTAATCCCGCTACTTGCGCAGGACTTTCACATCTCTGAACATGAATGGGTTGTCACTGACCCTCAGCTCCTTCCCACTAGCAGTCGTCACATTTCGGAGTATTACTTCTTGTGTTTTGACATACGGGTACTTCTCCTTGTAGCTCTCATCCGTCATCTGCGAATTAAAATCCCTGAAAATCGCCGGGCCCTGGTAATCCTCAGGATGATTGGCGTCGTCAATCCTCACGTTTTCAAAGGTGATCTTCTCAGGCATATAGCAGGTATAGCCAAAGTCATGCTGACCGGAATAAGAACCATTGATCAGCGAGGCACTGGTGGACCTGCCACCAGCCGGGACAAATACACAATCGCGAATGATGAACTCACCCTGCCACGTGCTGCCATAGTCAGATCGGAGGTTGATGATGCTCCGCCCACGAATCGTTGAGTTTTCGACCAGAAATGTCCCACTACCTATGGCGTTGATTCCCATGTGGCCTAGTGTGGAGTTGCGAATGGTGGCATTGGCAACACCCTTGTGCGCGTCGAAGCGAGACAGCGTGCAGCTGTCATACAACATGTTCTTACAGTAATTAGATCCAAGGATCCCCCAGTACTGTCTGTCGTCGATGTTATTGGTTTGCCGGCAATTGACGAAAGACACGTTGATGGCGCGATTGGCCAGGAGGTCGTAGGACCCCATGGACACGGGCTTGCCTGCTCTGCCGATGGTGCGATAGGTTTTGTGGCCAGTCAATATGGTATTACGCACAGTCACGTTGGCGCACTCGCCAATATTGATAAATCCACTATAGGGCGCACCGTGGTCACCTTCACCCTCAATGCGATGTTCCAAACCCTCCAAGACTACATTGGAGCGTCGAATAGCAATGTTGCGCATGTAGTACGTGTACTTCGACTCCGCCTGATTGGCGATAGTCGTGAAACGACCTCCCCGTAGGGTCAGAGTGGTCTCGTCGATGGACAGGACTGTCATATCCGTGATTTCCTCAAAGTCCCAGATGATGGGCGCATTCATGTCCACCTGGCCTTCTTTATCGACGACGAAGATGTCTGTTTGCGATGAGCCATTGTTTTGGTTCAAGCCATACCTAATGTAGTGCTTTACGTTAGAGTTGGTGACGGTGATCAGGCAAGGGCCCGGCAAAGACAGGTCGACTTTCTTCTGGTTTCTCTTCAGGGTAGTGAGTCCGTCCATCTTAAGCGGCTCCAGATCGGACGAAACCATAAAGACAGGCGCACTGCGATTTTGGACATCGGTGTCATTAATAATAAAGGAGGCGGTGCCCCAATCGGTATCTGTCCTAATATCGATGATCATCTCCTTCCCGCTGATGTAGTACGTCGCTGCATCATCAGCCTTTACTCGCAGTCCATTCCGATTAGCAAATGCGTGGGTCGCCGTTATCGCTAGTAAATCGTCCGTCTCGCCATCACCGACAGCGCCCAAGTCGCCATACTGCACGACTCCCGCTGACTTCAGCTTTCGGACACTCCGTTTACGCAGGTTAACAAGCAATCGCCCATCCTCATCGAGGCGGACCCACGTCTTGCGGCCTTTGGATGTGATGATCACCTTACCGTCGACCTGCTCCTGGCCACTCGCAAAAGATGCCACGAAAAAGAGGAGAAGTACAAAGTAGTTTTTCACGAACATGTCTTCAAAATAGCGGAACAACACCGGAACGCCAATAGCAAGGATTGATGTAGATAGCTACCGATTATTTCATCTTTCCCAGTCCTACCTTCCGTCGCCTTTTATTGACGCTCTCGGCATCCGCGATGGGAAATGGTACCAGTTCCCCATCTACCATTCTCGATTGCGTGCCATAGAGCTGAAGTTCCCCCTCCTCAACGAGCATCCGGTCTTGCATAGTGGCCATGTCAGATAGTTCGGAGTCACCCTTTTCCGCGGAAGCCTTGAGCAGTGGGAAGTACTTCTTACGGACAGAATCATCGGCCGCGTGCTGGATGGCCAGGAAGAGTGTGTGGTTCGCGGCTTTGCCAATTTGCCTTTTACTCAACCATCCATGCTTGTCAATGATGGCCGTAACGACTGCCAATGATACGGAGTCGAAATGCTGGATCTCCCTGTCCAGGGAGTCCATTTGCGGCGACCCAAATCCAAACTCGCGGAGGGTCGGCATGACCTGATTCCGCAAAGCAAGGCTCCGTTCCTGAATTTCCGTCAATTGGCTCGCTATGGAATCGAAATCCTGCGACAAACCTACAGTTACGTACAGGCATCCAGCAATAAATAGGGGAATCCGCATCAAGGCTATCAGATTGCCTCAAATTTAAAGTAAGTCACCGGTAAGACTGCGACCTGGTGGCGCCTCCCCTATGTGTCAATCTTCCTGGGGATTGGCTGTTGCCAGCAATCGGTTTCCTGTATTGGGATCATTGTCCACTAAGACAGGAAATGAATCTGCGCCTTCATTCGTCGCACTATGGAGTACACTCCAAAATCGGGGATGGGCGCGCCAGGCGCCCTCGTTGGACAAATGATCATCGTCCACGTAGAAGAACTTCCTGCCAGTTGAAACAATAACTGAGTCCTCCGACAAGAAGAGGTCCGCAGTGGGCAGGAAGTGAAAATTGGGACGGTCTTCCACGATTTTCAGTAATTGCTCCCTGGCTTTAGACTTTCCAGGTATTTGCTCTTGTGGCCATAGTTGACGCTCATTCGGGCCCGTCGAATCATCCCGGCCGAGGTACGAGAGAAATTGGTAAGCACTTCTGTTCCCAATTTCCGACAGTACTGGCGGCGATTCGACAATGATCACTTCACCGGCATGTGACCCTATAAAATCGAAAAGCACTTCGGCCTTTTTGACCAGGTACGGGTTCCACCGCAGAGCAACCACCACAACGTCCGGTTTCCATATCTCGATGAATTGCTGGCGTTGGTAGTCATAGTCGAAGTACTGTCTCCCATCGAGAAAGTCACTCACCTTCTGAACCGGTGGCACATGCATGAGACCGGATTCACCATTCATTGACCAGAAAGACGTCGTAAGATCCAGCTCCCCGGTGATGTCGTCCACCAGTTTACTCCACATCACCGCATGTGAATCACCGATGACCACGACCCTTGGCTGGGGATCTGTTCTTTGCCTAATGATGCCCCCCTCCTTGAATGCCGTAGGACTGGCTTCCCTAAACGGCGCATCCACCGAACCCGCAATGACATTAAATGCCGTGGTCAACTCTCCACTGGGTTTCAAGTCGTAGTATCTCCCATGCCATGAAGGCCGCTCATAGTTACTGGCATAGTGTCTTTCAGCCAGCCAGGGCTCAATCGTATATAGATAGATACCAAAGAGTGCGACGAGGCTAAATGCCATCGATACCCCATGCCTGTGCCGCCTGATCTGCTTTTCAATCAGGAAGAAAGACAAAAGGCTCAGAGCTGCCAGGACAAGTACGCCCAGCATCGTCAATGTCACTTGTGAAGAAACAAAATTGTAGCCCGCTATCTTCCTTAGTGTCGTGATCACTGGCCAATGCCAGAGATACAATGAAAATGAGATCTTCCCAACCTGAACCATTACCTGGTTCTCGAGAAGGGGTCTGGAAATCCTGTTGCTACCCGACCAGATGATGAGTACCGTTGCCAATACAGCCACCAGCGAAGGATATCCCAACGTGGAATCATTCAATGGAAGAAGAAATACCAGAAGCAGCATAGGAATGCCTATGACGGCCCCGATGGGCTTGTTGTTCAAAAATCTCGCAGGTATGAAAGCCAAGAGACAACCAGCTCCCAATTCCCACGTCCTCGTTGGCAACAGGTAGAAAGAAGGCGTCGGCTTGTTCACGACCCCCCAGGTGAAGACCACAAAACTTGAAACAGTCACGAATATGAGCAGGAAGAGAAAACGTCGCTGCCCTCTGGAAATGAACATCATCGCCATCAAAGGATAGAGCAGGTAATATTGCTCCTCAACTGATAGCGACCAGTAGTGAATAAAAGGCGATTCCTCCGAGGGGAGGCCCCAATAATCTCCCGTGTCCTTCCAGAAAAAGATGTTGGCATAAAACAGAAGGGCTGCGAGCTTTTGGTCGGAAGTAGAGAGGATATCGGGACGAAATATGACAAACGACTGGATCACTGAGACTGCTAATAGTACAAAAGCGGCAACCGGCAGTATGCGCTTGATTCTCCTGGCCCAGAAGTCCCTAAGACGGAAATTACCCTCCGCCATTTCCCGAAGGATGATGGATGTGATGAGGAAGCCCGAGATAACGAAAAAGACGTCTACGCCCAGATAGCCTCCCGGGAGCAGGGTCTTATTGGCATGGAAGATGATCACCCCCAGGACAGCTATGCCTCGGAGACCATCAATCTCTGGTCGGTATTTAAGAGTCGCAGACATATAATAACCTCATTCCAGGATATGCTGGATTCCTCTGGAAGACTACAGGAATACGACTCGGACTTGAGCACTTGGCTACGCCGCGACGTTTATCCCCGAACTGGTTGCACCCGGATGGCCAGCTAACGTTCCGGGCATCGTGAGTGTCATTGATTATTTGATAATGTAAAGTATTGGGCACGGTATACCGTTACAAGTCAAATTAAGTGAACGGGCTTATTTCATTCGTCAGAGGAAGCTTTGGGTTTGCCGACTTGAGTGGTGATTGCCATTGGGGATTTACATGGGGCTGTATTTGCTCCAACTGGCGAGGTATTTCTACGCTGTAATGTCCATAAAAAGGAAATACCCACAGCTATGGATACCTCCAAGCCCGGAGAAAAAGCGTTGATCCGATGAAAAGGACGAGTTGTGGATTTTATGGAAAGTGGACTGTCTGGTACAATTGACGGAGGACTGAAAGTCAAACAATCGTCATTCGAGACCGATGTTCCCGACCACTAATTGCCCATGTCGACATAATCGCTTAAGTTCCCGCCTGCCAATGGAAAAAACTAACCAACCAACCGGACTGCAACGCTCGATGGGTCTAACAGGCCTTGTCGCCACCGGTGTCTGCTCAATGATGGGCGCATCCATCTATGTGGTACCATTTATGATCCACCGGAGCGTGCCGGGCATTGATGCCTATGTGTTGCCGGCCTGGCTTTTTGCTGTTCTCCCCGCTCTACTCGCTGCACTTGCCTATGCGTCCCTGGCTTCGGCCATGCCGCGAGCGGGCGGTAGCTACATCTACGCCAGTCGGGCGCTGAATCCCTACCTCGGTTTTGTCGCCAGCTTCTCGCAGTGGTTTGGCCTCTGTATGGCTATCGGCGTAGTGTCATACGTCATCGTGCCTTTCCTCCGGGATATGTTCGCGACTGCGGGCATGGCTGAATGGGCGGCTGCTCTTGACACGGGCTCCCTCCGTCTGGTGCTTTCTCTAGCATTCCTATGGGTCTTCGTGTGGATCAACCTCCGCGGGATCAGTCTCTACGAACGGACATTGATCCCCCTCATGGGGCTGATGTTCGCCCTTGGCAGCGTGGTGATCATTGCCGGTCTGCTTTTCGATCACAAAGATTTCGGTGAGGCGCTGATGGCCTCGGAGGGAACCGCCCCATCCGTGACCAAGTCTTCGCCTTTCAACCTTCAGACTTTCTTCGCCGCTGGAGCTATCCTGTTCACCAGCTTTATAGGTTTTGATTCGATCGCACAAGCAGGCGGCGAGGCGAGAAATCCAACAAAACTCCTACCCCGGGCGATCATACTGGCGGTATTGATCGTCATGACGTTTGACTTCTTGTTCACAGCATCAGTGTATCATGCCATCCCATGGAGCTTCGTGGCTGACAAGGCTGCCAGCCAGGACATCACCGCACCGGGACTACTGAGCTACCTCCTTTCACCATTCTGGGCGGCAGCTATCATTGCCGGCGCAGCAGTCGCCCTCATCAATGACCTTCCTGCAATGATCCTCTCTGTGTCCCGCATGATGTTCGCCTGGGCAGAGGACGGCATCTTCCCCAGAGCCGTCGCCCAAGTCAGCGAAAGTCATCATACGCCCACGACCGCCATCGTCCTCAGCGGGACTATGGCCTCCTTGGGTATCCTCGGATGTCACTTCGCGGGCGATTTCTTCCTCGGCATCGACATACTCGTGACATCGATGCTGGTCAACTTCCTGCTGATGTGCGTGACACTATTGCTGATACCCAGTGGCAATCCGACGTTGGCTGGAGCCATCGTGGTTATCAGGGAGAGGCGCTGGCAGTTGGTTATCGCGATTGGAGGGATCCTACTTCTTGGGAGTTTCCTCCTGGTACATACCTTGAAAGACTTGCAATCGGAGATGAGCTGGTACATGAAGTCGACCTTCATCTGGCTATTCGTCATGATCATCGCGACCCTGATCTATCTGAAGGAGTATCGCCAACTCAAACAATCAGGCGCCGATCTCAAGCAGTTGTTCAAAACATTGCCACCGGAATAAATATGGAATACATCGATCTCGCTCCTGACCTGAAGATATCACGACTGCTTGTCGGTCTGTGGCAAGTGGCTGACATGGAAAGACACGGGGAACTACTTGACCCGGAGGAGACGATGTCCTCTATCGCTCCGTACGTTGAAAAAGGGCTCACGACTTTTGATATGGCCGATCACTACGGTTCCGCTGAAATACTCACCGGCCACTTTCGCAAACATCACGAGCTCGGACCCAAAGCCCAACTTTTCACCAAATGGGTACCTAAACCAGGCAAGCTTCAGAAAGCGGAAGTGCGCGATGCCGTTGAACTGGCCCTTCGGCGAATGCAGGGCGAACAACTGGAACTCCTACAATACCACGCCTGGAACTATGCGGACCCCTCGTGGCTTGACCAAATGTTTTGGTTGCAGGAGTTGAAAGACGAGGGCCTCATACGACATCTCGGCGTAACGAACATGGACACCGCGCACCTTCGGATGCTTCTAACCAGTGGTATCGAAGTGGTCAGCAACCAGGTTTGTTTTTCGCTTCTCGATCAAAGAGCCGCAAGCGCCATGAGCGACCTGTGCCGGGAATTTGGTGTGAAGTTGCTAGCCTTCGGCACGTTGGCTGGTGGCTTTCTATCAGAGAAATGGCTCGATAAACCTGATCCGGCTATTGACCAACTGCCTACGTGGTCTCTGATGAAATACAAGCGATTTATCGATGAAGCTGGGGGCTGGTCAAAGTTTCAAAACCTCCTTACAATTCTAAAGCAGATCGCTGGCCAGCACGACGTCACCATCCCCAATGTTGCCACTCGCTACATGTTGGATCAACCCGCTGTCGGTGGCGTGATCATCGGAGCGCGGTTAGGCCAAAGTCAGCACATCCAGGACAACCTTAAGATCATGGACTTGAAATTGGGCGGGGAAAGCCAGGCCGCGATCGGGCAAGCCTTGAATGAAATGACCCCAATCCCAGGTGACTGTGGCGATGAGTACCGTAAGCCGCCCTTCCTAACTGCGTCCGGCGACCTTAGCCATCACCTCGAAGAGATGCCCTCACCTTATACTACTAGCCCGCTACCCAATGGTGACCTAAAATTGTTAAGCGGAGTGCCCTGGGAAAAGCAATACGGCTACTGCCGGGCCATGCGAAAAGACAATCGCGTATTGGTGTCAGGTACGACCGCATCCCACGGGGAGCGATTGATCGGTGGCAACGACCCGTCCGCACAGATGCACTTTGTGATCGACAAGGTTGAAGGAGCCATCCAGTCCCTGGGAGGTCGACTGGAGGACGTCGTACGCACAAGGATCTTCGTCCCTCCCGGAGGGAACTGGGAGGCCATCGCGAAGGCCCATGGACAGCGGTTCGGTCACGTCCAGCCAGTGAACACGTTGGTACATGCTGAATTGGTGGGCGATGAGTTCCTGGTGGAGATGGAAGTGGAAGCGGTGGTTAGTTGATCCGCCTGCGCTGGAGCTACGGCGGGTGTGGAAAGTTTAGAGTTGAAAGTGGATAGGCACCCAATTCATCTCACTATATCACGGAAAGCAGCAACACCACAGCCATCGACCCCACCAAAATCAAAGACCGCGCTCTCTTGGCGGGCTTGCGTCGATATAGTCCCAGAATTAAAAGAGGGAGTAAAAGAAAGAGTCCAACAACAAACAATACTGCGCTCGATGGGGAGACGAATACAACAATCAGGGTTGTCAAAAGAAGGAGTACCCACAAGAGGAGATACCTTAGTATAGCCAACACAATGTTATTGACGGACCATCGCCTGAAGGATACCAACATAATCGAGACAATCAGCAGGAAATAGCCACCTCCCCTCAGGAAGATATACTCCAGGGGTTTCGCCACCAGCGAGCCGATCGTCAGCTTGGGATCGAAATCTGCCAGGACCTCCTCGAACCTGTCCCCATCGAGCTTCAAATTGATAAGTCGATCCGCGGCTACTGGCGAAATACCTTCAACTTCCCTCAGCTGTTCGAGGCTGGTATAGAACCCTCGTGCTTCCCTGTGGGCAACGACCCGCTCAGCCTCGTCCGACTTCAGGCCAACAGTCAAGAGATCCGCGACCTCAGCCGCATTTAGATCGAAAGTGTAGATCGGGACAGTGATCGCATCAAAAGGATCAAATACCAATAGCCTGTGCTCATAAGGTTCGACCATTATCCATAAGGGTGGCGGCAGGTTATTCGCGTAGGGTCTGTGAAGGGCCCTTTCAAATATCGCATGGATGTCCTCCTTTTCCTCTGGGAATGTCTGTATGTAGCCGTCGATGAAGTCCGCCAATTGCGACCGTGATGAGTTGTTGAAAGTGACGTGCTTGTGCATCACTACGAAGTACTTCATGAACTGATTCTGCAGTGGGGTAAACAGTCTGGCCGGTTCCAGGCGATCAAGAAGTGTGGTGTCTTCTAGAAACGGTCGATAGAATTCCGCCTCCTGATAATTTTCGGCCAGAGAGCTAGTGGTCAGGTGCGTGAGGAATGCACTCACTGCCCCCTCGGTAGCGTGGAGTTGAACGAGGTTTCTCCTCTCTTCCCAACTCAGTCCCACACCGCTGTTGCGGTAGGTGATCTGGTCATTGATGTTAGCAAGATCCAGCGTCGCATTTTTGAAGGAGACATCTCCGCTGAAGGCATGCTCGTGCCGCTTGTAATCCTCAAACTTCTGGTACCAACCCAGCATGGAGGCCTTATAGTAACCCAATCTCACCGGGTACCGAAAGTCTCGCTCAAACCCATTGATGGTCCTCTCAGAGGATCGAGAGATCTCTGCAAGATCAGCAGCGGTACCCGCGCGTATCTCATCATTTTTCTCAAAATGCCTCGAGACATTTTCGATGTGCTCGGCAAATCCCTCATTGAACGCAGTCGAATAATCCGTAACCAACGAAAAGAAATGCATGTTTACACTTCTCGTATTACTGGCCGCAGTATCCTCCGGACAAAGCAAATGGACCAGGACATGTCCCATTTCATGAGGGTAAAGCTGCGAAATGGACATGAGTCTGTCCGCCCCTCCTGTAGCCTGACCTACCGTGATATCAATGTATGGTGCCTCTTCGAGTAAGATATGGGATCCACCCTGTACAAGGGCAAAGCCGAACTTCGCAAAGCCTCCCTGATTCTCGGTCAATGCCAGGTAGGCCGGGTAGATCGTATCTGTCTCACCCAAGCTATGAAGGTAGATCTGGGCCAGGAAGTAGACATCCAAAAACTCATAGATAAACGAGTTGGTGACATTGGTCATAGCCAGGTCATATCGCTCATCAGAGGCATCAAAAAATTTCATTTCGGGCAGACTATCTACCAACTCCCCTGTCGGCAGTAGGAGCACAACCTGCTTCAAATCCTTCGGCATCCAGGGCGGATTCCGTACACCCTGACCATTGGAGAAACGACAACATAAGAGGGCTATTACTAAGCAGCAAAATGGACGGATGCCGCGACAATAAGGTGAAAAAATACGCTCCATCGGTTAGCGGAGAGGGTACACTAATTAGACTGCTACAAAACCCGGTTTGTTACAGCGTCACAGGGAGGAGATCAGCAGGCAAAAGCAAGTTCACTATTTAATTAATTTTCATCATAGTTGCTTATAACTAATTATCTTAATACAAATACAATAAATAACTAATATAATACATGTCATGTGTTAAGAATGCCTGTTTGCATAAGGCTCCGAATAAATAGTGCGTATGATAATTGTCATAATCATGAAGTCAATCCAACGGACGTGTCCGCAACCTGAAGTTCGAGAAAGTGGAGTAGCTCCCATTTGTGGCGTTTTGGCTACTTTCGACGCGGAGAGTTCGATGGAGACACATCGCTCCCCGGTGTTTTACGAAGAAGAAAACCATGAGAACAACTTATCCATTGGCCGTCTTGGCCCTATGCCTTTCCACCCTCGCATTTAGTCAAGACGGTCCTACACTGACAACCGTCGACTATGACCGGGCGGTCTCTCAGCTTTACAGCAATGCCTACCAACTGATCGATGGCACCAGGAGAGTAAGCTGGCAGGGTGATGGGAGACTGATGTACCAATACTTCACGTCAGAAGGCCGGGAGTTTCGGTTGTTTGATCCGGAATCAAAAACGACCCTCACTGCTGCAACGAGAGAAGAGTTGGAGGAAAAAGCATCCATCGTCAATGAAGAAAATAACTTCAGCTGGCTGGAGCGACCCTCACCTGACGGGAAGTACACGGCCTTCATTAAAGATTGGAACCTGTGGCTGAAAGAGGTAGCGACAGGTGACGAGCGCCCGCTCACGACTGATGGTATTGAAGATTTCGGCTATGCCACCGACAATGCCGGCTGGCTGCACAGCGACCGGGCGATCGTGCGATGGTCCCCCGACTCCAAAAAGATCGCCACCTTCCAGCAGGACCAGCGACACTTGAATGACATGTACTTGGTGAAAACTAAGGTAGGTGCGCCCGAGCTGATGAAATGGAAATATCCACTTCCGGAAGATTCCGCCATTATTAAGATTCATCGGGTAATCATTGACATCACCGAAGAACCTAAAGTGATACGACTCGATATGCCAGCGGACGATCGTCGATCCACCTACCTCGACGATATCGCCTGGAGAGGCCAACTGGCAGATGTCGCCTGGAGTGATGACAGCCAGCAACTGGCCTTTGTGTCATCCAGCAGAGACCACAAGCGCGCGACGGTCCGAATGGCCAACGCTTCCACGGGGGAGGTGACGGAGCTGTTCGAAGAAATTGTAGATACACAATTCGAGTCTGGTCAGGACGCCTTTTCGTGGCGGTACTCCTCTGCGAATGACGAGATCATATGGTACTCAGAGCGATCGGATTGGGGGCACTTGTATTTGTATGATGCGAAGACGGGCATCATGAAGAATGTGATCACGCAAGGTGATTGGGTAGTTAGAGAGGTCGTGCATGTGGATCATGATGATCGCCGCATCTACTTCCTGGCGAGCGGCAAGGAAGAAGAAGCCAATCCGTATTTCCGCTCTCTCTATAGCGTCAACTTTAGCGGCCGCAACCTTAAGTTGCTGACACCTGAGCCCGGAGATCATTCCATTACTTTCTCACCTAGCAAGGAGTACTTTCTGGACAGCTACTCTCAACCTGGCGTGCCGCACGTGTACAAAGTACGGGACGAGAGGGGTCGGACGATTACCGAGTTGGGCAATGCTGACATCTCCCGTCTAGAGGCCACAGGATGGAAACCTCCAACGGAATTCTCAGTGAAGTCCGCTGATGAGCAATGGGACCTCTATGGCCTCATGTACACACCGAAAAACCTCGACCCCACAAAGCAGTACCCCGTGGTGGTCTACATTTACCCGGGCCCTCAAGGTGGGAGTGTCGGTTATTGGGGATTCACATTTCGTGGCGATAACCAGGCACTGGCCGAACTAGGCTTTGTCGTTGTGCAGTTGGAGGGTAGCTGCAATCCAGGCCGGTCGAAGTCTTTTCATGACGCCTGCTATGGCAACATGGGAGAGAACACACTCCCGGATCAGATCTCCGCCTTGGAGCAACTGTCTGAAAAACATGGGTTTCTCGATCTGGACCGTGTCGGTATCTGGGGGCACTCAGGAGGGGGCTTCGCTACGGCTTCTGCGATGTTGAAGTATCCTGACTTTTTCAAGGTGGGTGTATCTCAATCGGGTAATCATGACAACCGCAACTACGAGGATGACTGGGGAGAGCGATACATTGGTCTTCAGGCCTTTGACGAAAACGGCGTCTCCAATTTTGAAGGACAAGCCAACCAGATGTATGCCAATGACCTAATGGGTAAGCTGATGATCATTCATGGTGGCATGGATGACAATGTCCCTCCTTACAATTCCTACCTCGTCGCTGATGCGCTAATCAAAGCGAACAAAGATTTCGACTTTCTCCTATTACCCAACGCCCGGCACGGCTATGGCCGCGACAATTACTACATCATGCGCCGACGGTGGGACTACTTTGTCCGGCATCTGCTCAATGGCACACCGCCGAGAGAGTACAAAGTGCAGTTTGACTCGGATCCGAGGCTCGATTGACCCTAGCCAAGCACGTGTCTTTAGAGGGCACGGGATAGGAATCGCTCTTTTTCTCCGAATGGCAAATCGCTTGAGATTCACTTTGAAAGCACCCTTAGTATGATGGTCTTTTTAGAGTAGTCAATCTAAGCCCCACCATTTGCCCCTTAGCCCGGATCGCAAAGGCAGCCCACCGGGCCTTGGTTGTGTGTCGCAGCCTTTGCCGGCAGGCGGCCTCACCAACCAACTGGGCGGGTAGCGGGGGTGGAGCTATAATGAAGAGCCGGCACAGACCTCCGCTCGAAGCACTACCCTGGCTGCTCCTATTGAAGACTACGTAGTACTACCCAAGCACATGCCGCTTCAAAGCTCGTGACAAGAATCGCACCTTCTCACCAAACGGAAATCGCTTGAGGTTCACTTTGACGACCCCTTTGGTGAGCATGGTCTTTTTGGAGTAGTCGATCTTCACTTCGACGACTACAGGGCGGTTCTCTGACAGCAGGGTAAATGCACGATCCATTTTCTCTTCGACCTCCAGGTCATTGGCAATTTGGACAAAAGCCGATCCTGTGGCATGCGCCATGCTTTCGTAGTCGATCTGTCCCACAACGGCACAGGTTTTTCGATTGAGCGGTATCCTCTGGAACTGCGAGATCTGTCCGAGCTCACCATCATTGAAGACAAAGAAGAGAATGGGCAACCCCAGATCCGTCGCTGTTACCAGCTCCACACAGGTCATCATAAAAGCCCCATCCCCTACGATGGCCACGACTTGTCGATCCGGATTCGCCAGCTTGGCGGCGATGGCAGCAGGGACACAATACCCCATGCAATTGAAGTCCGTCGGAGAGATGAAGCTCCTGGGACGCTCCGCCGCGAATAACTCGGATGCCAGGAAAGTATGCTTACCGTCATCGACCACCACCTGTACCTCGTCATCGACTTTCGACTGCAACGATAGGAACAACTGGCCCGGAGAGACGAGGTCTTTGTTCTTCGGTACCAGCCACTCCGAGAAGTATTTGTTGTTTTTCTCCGTGATAATGGTGCCCACTTCCTCCAGCGACCGCTCCGTTTTGTAATTCCCCTCTTCCAACTTGGAGATAATGGCCTCCAGGACTTGACCCGCATCTCCCTCGATGGCGACGGTACTCGGGAAGTTCTTATCAAAAACCTCTGGGTTGATGTCAATATGGATCAGGTTTTTGGGAGGCTCCAGGCCGTAGCTACCTGTCGCGATCTCCCCAAACCGAACACCGATGGCAATCATCACATCGTGCTTCTCGAGCGCCCATTGACCCGAGGGCTTGCCGGATGCTCCTAAAAACTCACTGCAATAAAGTGGATGCGTATTGGGGAAGGCACTCTTCCCTTGCAGGGACGTCGATACCGGAGCCACCAGCATCTCTGCCAATCGAAGCGTCAGTGGTTGAACATCCACCGCACCCCAGCCGACAAACAACATCGGCGAATTGGCCGCATGAAGCAGGTCTACAGCTTCCAGCACCTTGACGTGGTCGATTTCCCTCTCGGCAACCTGAGGCTTATAAATCGGTAGTTTCCCAACATCCGCAGCAAACAGCAAGAGGTTCACCGGCAGCTCGATAAATACCGGCCCGGGCTCTCCACCATTGGCGATATCATACGCTTTGAACAAGGTCGGAATGATATCCTCATGCCGCTCAACGTGGAACTGGGCCTTAGTGATCGGCTTCGCCAATGCCATCTGATCAAACTGATGCAACTGGTAGCGCTTGTCAATGTCAGTTCTCACCCCACCAGCGATCACCAACATAGGAATGCCATCGAGGAATGCTTCACCGATGCCACTCATGGCTTGCGTCAAGCCAGCCGCGGGCACGATGGTCAATACTCCGATACTATCCGATGTTCGCGATATCGCATCAGCCATGAACGCCCCCGGTCCTTCGTGGGTCACCAGGACGGGGGTGATCTGCTCGGACTGATCCATTGCATCGTACAACTCAGTCGTATGTGTGCCGGGAATCCCGAACGTGTATTTTACGCCCAGTTGTTCGAGGGCGTAGATCGCCAGCTGGGCTCCATTCTTTTTCAAATCAATCGACTAGTTTTTTTCCAACAATATCATAAGCGGCGACTCTCGCCGTGAGGATACATGCCCCTAGGAAGGTACCTTCCAGTGCCCCTTTTCCGTGCAAGCCCCCTCCGCCAAATCCTGCGGCTTCACCGGTGGCATACAGTCCAGGAATCGGATCTCCCGTCTGGTCCAAAACACGAGACTGCAGATCGGTCTGGATCCCACCCAGAGTCTTTCGAGAGATAATGAATTCCCTGATGGCAATCAAAGGAAGTGCTTTGCGATCATTGATCTTTTGGAACTTGCACGTACGCACCCGATCTCCCCGGTATTGACGAGCATGGGCAATTCGCCGGAGCTGCTCATCATTGAAGAAGCTGGGACCGCGACCAATTTGCTCATCGTATTTCCTGATGGACTCAGACAGAGCCTGCGTCTCTACGTCGCCCGTACCTGTGAGTGCATTCATTTTCTCTGCCAACTCCTCGACGGTATCGGCGACAACGAAGTCCACGCAATTGTCCAGCATATCCCTGACCAGGGACTTGTTGCCCAACAGGATCGTCTTGAGGAACCCCGCGTAGCTCTTGTTTTTGATGGCGGTGTTGAACTCCGCTCCAGAGATGGCAAATTCCTTATGTGCAATTGTCAGGTTGAGCACTTGCCAGCTGTACTTCTTCTCCTGCTTGCAGATCTGCTCGACAAGAAAGCGCGTATCATAAGCCGTGATCAAGGGCATAGGGCCAATCCGCTCGCCTTTGTGGTTGAGCCACAGGGCAGATTTGGGCGGCACCAGACTCAGCCCATGATTGGGCTTCTTGGGTCGTGGGTGATGGACACCTGCCGCATAGGGCCACATCCAGTCCAGGTGGGTGACGTTGCCCTTCTTCCGTTCCACCGCATCATGCATGTCTCCCATCCCATATTGGTGGGCACCGATGAGAATCTCTTCAGGTGGCGTACCCCAGGGCTTGTACCAATTATCTCTTACTTTTTGCAGGTTGCCGCCCATGCCCCCGGTAGCCACAATGGTGACATCTGCCTTCACTTCCAGTTGCTCACCAGAAGCCTCCTCAATACCCTTGGCACCAACGATAGTACCACCCTCCGACAGGAGATCTTCGACTTTGACGCCAAACCTGACGGTGAGGCACTCTTTGGCGTTGGGATGGTTGAGTAGCGCTTTGTTTAGGACCACTGCTAACTCGTGACCCGTGCCCCAGACCATATGGAACCGTGGATAGGAGTTGCCAGGATGATGCAGCCCTCGTTCTACCCAGTGGACAACCGGGAAGAAGCCAATCTTGCGATCTTTCAGCCAGTGATACACGTGCTCGGTACAGTTGAAAACGTACTGCCGTGCCCAGGCTCTGGGAATGTCATCGCCATCGCCAAAATGAGCCGTGGCCTCCCAGTCTGAGAAGGCCAACTCAGGGCTATCCTTCATGCCGGCCTTGCGCTGGATAGGCGAGTCTACGAAGAACATGCCTCCAAATGATTCTTTGGCTTGCCCTCCGAGATTTTCTTCCTTGTCGCGGTCCAGAATGAGGATTTTCTTCTTGTGGTCGAGCAGCTCGAGTGCTGTCGTGACACCCGCAATGCCCGCACCAATGATGAGTATTTCAGTTTGGGTGTTCATGTCATTCTGTGATGACTGAAGTTACTGCATAATTTCCGGACACTGGGTGTTGTCCGATGGGTTGGATGGGTGAGTTTAGTCAGCTGTGGAGTTCTTGGTTCCTTGTTCGTTGTTCATTGTGCTTTGTTCCTGGTTCTTTGTTAACCAAGAACGAAAAACGAAGATCCAGGATCAATCAACCAAGATCCAGAATCGAAAATCCACGAACGCCTATCAACTCTTCTTCATCACCACTTCATCGATGAACAGCCAACCAGGCTCTCCCTTGGCGGGATGCCATGAAGGGAGTCGCCGAATCGGGATGATCTCTATGCGCAGGTACTTGACAGAAGCGTCATTCATGGCTAGACGATAATAGTCGAGTCTGGGGGTGGTCGAGTCCTCTAACTTGGCGGGGGCCATCTGATTGATGAGACGCAAGTTGTCCTCTGAAGTCCCGCCGTAAATGCGGATTCGCTCTGGTGGAAAAATATAGGAACCCGGATTCGTCAAGGTACTAAGGACTATTTCATCGAGGACGGTAGCCTCGTCCAAATCGCACTTCAAGATGAATGGATCCTCTATGTAAGCCATCCAGGGACCATCAGAGAAATTGGGAGAAGCCTTCACAAGATCAAACAACTCGTCAGGTGTGCCCTCATATCTCACTGAGGGATCGTGAACCAAAGTACTTGTGACCGGTTGCACATCCGAACGCATAAAAGTGACCGAATCCAATGGACTGGGTTCCCATCCTTCACTTGCGGCATAGAATCTCATTTCGAGCTCACGATCGATGAGCAGGCTATCCCTCATGGCCAACGAATTCTCGTCGGGATTGCTGCCATCAAGGGTATACCGAATATCAATGTCTTTTAGGGGATAGTCAATCTTGACGTAAAATGGCTCCCGAAAGAATTGCTTGTCAGGGTCCAGTTTCGGAACGGTCAACACCGACTTGAAATCGCTGACCTCGGGTGCTGTTCGAAAGATAGCAAGTTGGGGTGCTGCAGCTTCCATGCTAGCAACCCCTTCATCGGAAATCGAGGTTTGATAGGCATACAACTCATTCAGTGATGATAAGGACTCAAGTGTTTGGAGCTCATTATCCCCAAGGGGAGTGCGATAGACTTTGAGTGTCTTGAGTTTCGCCAGACGGGTGAGTTCACTCAATCCCTCCATAGGAAACTCTGCCCCATGCATGTCCAACAATTCCAGATTGCTGAAATGCCCAATGCGCTCCATGTCCGCTAGCGTAAGAGGAAGGCTCCCCACACTGAGCTCAACGACATTATTTGCCACAGAAGCCAGCTCCTCCAGCTCCCTGCCTGCATATTCTGGATGAGGGAAAATCAATACCTGTAGTGCGTTCGAATTGTGGTACTTGCGCAGCACCGTGCAATAGTCGCCGTTAAGATCTTCTATCTCCCCATCACTGATGGATGCCAGGTCCGCCCATTGGTTCCTTTTGCTTTGCTCGATCCGGGCTGTCATCTGAGCATACACTGGTGACTCAGGGGCCACCTCCTGATAGGTCATGGACTCGGCAGCACCCGCCTCGAGCCAAAAAGAAAGCATTGCCAACTCATCGCCATTCAATTGCTCTTCATTTTTCGGAGGCATGTGATCGTCGTCATCCAGCGGCAGTCGAATATGGTGGAGAATACCCGCTTCAATTGAAAGGGCCGATCCGCCCTCCCCTCCTTTCACCAGCGCGGCATAGTCCGTGAGCAACAGCTCCCCTTTGGCTTTATTGAGATTGTGACAGCTCACGCACTTTTGCTTGAGTATGGGCTGGACAAAGTGCGCAAAGACCTGGGGATTATCGGGCAGTGCCTCCTCGGGGCTATTATCATCTGTGCTCCAGGCAAGAAAATCTTCACCATGCGTCACGGATCCACCCAGGTGACCAGTGGCAAGAATGCCGACGATCAGCAAGGGATGAAAGATCTTCAGAACTTGGCCTTTCAACTGGGCTGCGCGGTAGTGCCAAACAACCATCAGAAAAGTGACGATCACTCCGAACCACTGGTGTCGATTGATCAGAACTCCTTCGGCGGCACTCTCAATGCTCAGAAAGGTACCCGTAATCGATGTGACCAGACAAAGCAGGGCGGTAATGGAAACATACCACTGAACCTGAGGGTCATTGCGCCAGTACTGGACAATGGTGACAAAGACAAGGGCAATGGGCAGGTGCAAGACAAGGGGATGGAAATGTCCAATCCATCGCATCAGTCCCGGTAACACCAGGTAGCTCTCGAACACTACCAAAAAAATTAGAAGGACTGACAGCACCAAGATTGCGTAGTCCAGTAGGGTCCTGAATAAAGTTGTACTCATTAGGTTAAGCTAGCAGATCTTTTACGACATGGCCGGCAACGTCCGTGAGTCGGAATCTACGACCTTGGTATTTGAAATTGAGCTGTTCGTGGTCCAGCCCCATCAAATGGAGCAGCGTCGCATGAAAATCATGAATGTGCACGGGGTCTTTGACAATGTTGTAACCAAACTCGTCGGTCTCACCGTAGCTGATACCTTGCTTGATGCCGCCGCCGGCCATCCAAATACTGAAGCACCTTGGGTGATGATCGCGGCCATAGTTGTCGGGTTGGAATCGCCCCTGGCAGTAATTGGTTCTTCCAAACTCCCCACCCCAGATCACCAGCGTATCATCTAGCATGCCCCGCTGCTTGAGGTCCAGGACAAGTGCTGCTGAGGCCTGATCCACGTTGAGAGCCTGTTGAGACATTTCGTTTGGCAGGTTACCGTGCTGATCCCATCCCTGATGATACAGCTGAATGAATCGAACACCATTTTCGGCAAGCCTTCTCGCTTGCAGGCAATTGGCAGCGTACGTGCCCGGGATCAAGGCATCCGCACCATACATTTTGATGATCGACTCCGGCTCATTGTTGATGTCCATGACCTCCGGTACCGACATCTGCATACGATATGCCATTTCGTACTGGGAGATACGAGACTGAATCTCGTCATCGTTGACTTCGTCGTAGTGTGAGTTATTGAGCTCTGCAATATGGTCAAGCATTTCCCGCTTGTCATCGCGGGTAATGCCATCCGGATCGTTCAGATAGAGGACCGGGTCCTTGCCGCTTCGAAGCAATACACCCTGATGTCGTGAGTCCAGGAATCCACTAGACCATAGTTTCGAGTAAAGTCCCTGGCTGTTGCCAGGCCCACGGGAGGTCAGCACAACAAAGGCTGGCAGGTTCTGATTTTCACTACCCAAACCGTAGCTCATCCATGCACCCATGCTGGGTCGACCGGAATTTTGATTGCCTGTCTGGAAAAAGGTAATGGCTGGGTCGTGGTTAATGGCCTCGGTATGCATACTCTTCACAATACATATCTCATTGGCGATCTTGCCAATGTGCGGGAAGTAGTTGCTGATCCACGTACCATTGTCTCCAAATTGGCTGAATCCGTGATAGGGTCCTACCAACGGGAACTTGTCCTGGTTGGCGGTCATGCCCGTCAGTCGCTGATCGCCTCGAATGGACGCTGGCAGGTCCTCGCCCATTCTTTTGCTTAGCAAGGGCTTATAGTCCAGGGTCTCCAACTGCGAAGGCGCTCCCGCCTGAAAGAGGTAAATGATCCGCTTCGCCTTGGGAGCAAAATGGGGGATGCCCAAGGTCGGTGTATCCAGGGACTGCCCCGATCCACCACCCTTGAAGAGATCAGGGATCATCAAAGATCCTAATGCCACCGTACCTAAACCGACACTGGCTTTGGAGAAGAAATGCCTCCTATTGATATTCAGCTTGTCCTTGTCCAGATTCTCCGAATTATCCATTATTCTTTCGTTATCGTTTCGTCCAGATTGTACAGTACTTGTGCCACCAGCATCAATGACGCCGCCTCTATAGTATCCTCCGCGGTCTGATCGTGCTGCCCCACGGCGATGAGCTTTTTCGCGTCCTCTTCTTGTTCTTCAAATTTCTCCCGGTTGCTCTCGAGGTAGTCAAGCATGAGTTCCATCTCGGCGCCCGTCGGATCACGGATCAGAATACTGTTAAACAAGTGGCGAATAGCCTCCTCGTTGTCTTCCGAATTATTCGCCACATTGGACGCCAGCACACGAGCAGCCTCGAGCACCTGTTCATCATTTTGTAATGCGAGGGCTTGCAGCGGAGTGTTGGTCTTTTGCCGTCGTACCTCACACAGGTCTCTATTGGGGGCGTCGAAAATGGTCATGGTTGGTGGCGGAAGCGTTCTTTTCCAAAATGTGTATAGCGACCGTCGGTACAGGGCAGCCCCCGAATCAGGCATGTAAGAGGTCAGGATACCGCGATCGTTGCCCGCGTTCGTCTCTTCCCACAGCCCGGGTGGTTGATAGGGCTTCACACTGGGGCCTCCCAACTCATCATTGAGCAGGCCACTGGTGGTGAGGAAGTAATCGCGGATCTCTTCCGCACTCAACCGGAAGCGCGGTCCCCTGGCCAGGTAAATGTTCTCTGGATCGATCTGCTCCTTTTTCGGCTGGATGACCGATGACTGGCGGTAGGTGGCCGTAGAAACTATGGTCTTCAATAAGTTCTTTACATCCCAGTCATTTTCGACAAACTCAACAGCCAGCCAGTCGAGTAACTCAGGATGAGTGGGTAACGCACCCTGATTACCAAAGTCCTCTGTGGTCACCACCAATCCGCGACCGAATAGCTTCGCCCACAGCCGATTGACATAGACCCTCGCTGTCAGTGGATTTTCCTCACTCACCAACCACCTGGCCAAGCCCAGGCGGTTCTTTGGGTAGTCCTCGGAAAATGCCAGTATCGATGCCGGCGTAGATGCCTCAACTTCGTCAGTCGGTGCATCATAGTTGCCACGCGATAGCACATGGGTCTTCTTGACTGCCGAATCGTTCATCACCATTACATTGAGTGGTAGCGTGTCTTTCTTGTTGACAAATGATAGGATGCCGTCCAGGTCTTGATCTTCAATGCTAATGAATGGCGCATCTGCATAATACTTTCGGTCTTTGGCTTGAACCGCATCCATACGCAAGCCCTTCTCATTTACATAGTTGAAGAAGGCATAGACGCTGAAGTAGTCCTTCTGGGATAAGGGATCGTACTTATGATCGTGACACTTGGCGCACTCAAGGGTGAGCCCGAGGATACCCTTGCCAAGGGTGTTGGTTCGGTCGGTGACGTATGTAGACCGATACTCCTCATCAATCACACCTCCCTCCTGGGTGATCGGGTGATTTCTATTGAAACCCGTAGCCAATATCTGCTCCCTCGTTGCTTCTGGCAAGAGGTCTCCCGCCAACTGCCAGGTAAGGAACAGGTCATAGGGGTAGTTTTGGTTGAAAGCATGGATCACCCAATCTCTCCACGGCCACATGGTCCGATAGCTGTCGTCCTGATAGCCATGTGAATCCGCATAACGGGCGACATCCAACCATTCCCTGGCCATTTGCTCCCCAAAGGCGGGCTTGTCGAGGTAGTAGTCTATGACTGCATCATAGTCTGTCATTTGATCATCGACAATAAACCGGCCTAGCTCTTCTTTGGTCGGAGGCAGGCCTGTCAAGTCGATGCTCAACCTACGAAGCAGCTTGGGTGCATCAGCTTCTTCTTCAGGAGCAAGGCCCTCATCCTCCATCGCCCGTAGTGTGAAATAGTCAATGTCATTGCGAGGCCAATCGTCATCTTTCACTGTCGGCAGAGTTGATTTCTCCGGAGGAGTGAATGACCAATGCGGCTCATATTCCGCGCCTTGCTCGATCCACTTTTCCAGGATCAGCTTTTCTCGTTTCGAGAGCTTTAGGTGAGTCTCTGGAGGCGGCATGACAATGCTCTCGTCCTCGGTGTTCACACGCGCCAATAACTCGCTGATGGCCGCGTCACCTGGTACTATAGCGTACTTGCCCGCATTCTCTTTGAGTTCGTCCTTGGCGTCTGCTTCGATATCGAGACGCAACCCTGCTTTGCGCTTGTTGGCATCCGGACCGTGGCAGGCAAAGCAGTTGTCAGAAAGGATGGGTTTGACGTGAAAATTGAAGCTGATGGCCTCCGGTATTGCCCCTTCCGAAGCAGTCACAGTGGCTTCTTCCTTTGAATTGGGAAGCAGCAACCAAACGGCCAGAAAAGCAACTGCGATAAGGCCGGCGATCAGTAGGCTTTCTTTCTTGGGCATACCCTCCATACTGGCTAAAATTAAAAACAAACAGGCAAAATTCGCAGACGAAATCGAGTAAAATATTCAATATTCCGGCACACTTCGGCGCAATCCTGCAAAAACCAGCATTAATCGATTTTCAATACCTCGTGCTTATTGATGAATTCTGGGTCGATCTCTACGCCAGAGCCGGGGCCGGTGGGCACTGTGATCTCTCCCCCGTCACTTGTCAGGCTGGAAGTGGCACATTCCAACGGGATTTGCTGATTGAATCCCTTGAACTCATGATAAGGTCCGGCGTTGGGCAGGGCAGAGACGAAATGCATCATGTACAGGTACCCCAATCCTGAGCCCGATATATGCGGAACACAAGGCATTTCCATGAAATGAGCCATTCTCGCCACCTTCATTGCACGGATCATTCCACCGAAATAGAAGATGTCAGGCTGTACGATATCCAGAGCCCGATTGGCAATGAGCCAGCGAAAATTGCGCATGCTGGGCTCTTGCTCGCCCCCTGCCACAGGCACGTTTAGGCCGGCCGTCACTTCGAGCGTCTCCTGGTACCAGTCAAAGGGCACAGGCTCCTCGTAGAAATCGTATTGGTACTCCTGCATAATTTGCCCGATACGAATAGCCTCTGGCACATCGTAGGACCCGTTGGAGTCTGCATAAATGGTCATCTCATCACCAAAGGCCTCGCGCACCATGGGTATTAACTTCTCCGTCCGGCCGGATGGGTAGTCCTTGTTTTTACTCATACGACCCCCGACCTTGAACTTAACAGCCTTCGCCTGTGAGGAAGCCACATGCTCCTGGATCAGGTCAATGGACTCCTCAGCCGACTTCCCCCTGAAATTGTTGGCCTGGTATACAGCAATCTTCTCGTGTCGGACCTCGCCGATCAACGCTCCAATTGGTTGACCGGCAATCCGTCCCAGCATGTCCAGAATGGCAAATTCGATCGTGGCCCACGGCACCCAAAGTGCCAGGTTCTGTAGTTTGTAGTTGCTCCGATATACATATAGCTCCTCGTACAGCGACTCAAGATCACGAACATCCTTTCCTATGAAGAACGGCTGCAACCTATTGAAGAACACTGGCCATAGCGATCTCATTTGCTGGTTGTTGGAGACAGACAGGCCTTCTGCTCCATCTGTCGACCGGACCCGGCAGATGAAATTTTTCCTCGAGCCATTGTCATAAAGTAGTAGTTCCATGCTCTGCACCACCACAGGACGATCGAAGAGATCGGTCTTCAATACCGGACGAGCCAATTCTTCATCGATTGGGTAATAGTCTACCTTGGGAGGAGATTGTGGAGCTTGGCAAGCTGCTGTTGCGAGGGTTGCACCTGTTGCCAGTGAAGCGGACTTAATAAAGGAACGCCGACTGCTTTTCATAGTAGATCGAAAGGTTAGGGTCTCTAAGTAAGATAGTTGGAAAGCATGAAAGTCATCGAACGCCAACACGGCCAATGGCTATGATCATGCCTATTGAGTCAGTAATAGGACCGGTCGACTACTCAAAAGGCGCATTGCTCATCAGGATTTCAGTTATTGCCACCTCAATTTTGTTCCTATGAAAAGAAGCATCGCACTTTCCATTTTTGCGCTGGCGTTATTACAAGTCCAGGCACAATACTCCCAGTATTTCACCCCTCCCATCCAGGAGGAGCAGATCAGCATGGGTCGCAATTTCTACGTTGTGACGAACGCCAACGATACGATCTATGGCAATCGACTGCCTATGGCAACAATGATCGACGGCCAGGTAAGGTCCTTTACACTGAAAAAAGAAGACAAGACCAAGATCAAGTTCAAGGCCGAAGAGGTGAAACTGCTGGCTGTCAAACTCACTGACTTCATGAAAGTGAGCAGTGCCCTGGCAGTACCCAACCTATTGCGGGCGATAGAGATGGACTGGGAAAGAGTAGGGAACCGCGAGTGGGCTTTTTTCGAACAAGCGCTATTGCCGACAAAGAAGAAAGATAAGTACGCACTCATGCAGCTGTTGAACCCCGGCTTTGACAGTAAAATCAAAGTCTATCTAAGGCCTAATTCAAACGAAACGGCAACAACTGAAATCAATGGTATCCAGGTAGGGGGCGGTGAAGACACCTCCTATCTCATCGTCTATGACGGTAATAAATCGGAAGTGTACAAGAAGGGTCGGTACAAGAAAGAAGCGCTGACCAGACTATTTAAGAACTGTGACGTCTTCGTGGAAAACTACAGCGGTGAAAAGATGAAGTGGCAGGACATTTCGGAGCATGTGCTCATCTACGATCGGCTTTGCGGGGATTCAGGTACGAAGTAAGTCCAAGTCTCCCATTAAAGAAATTAAACCCGAGTTGGAATAGCTCGGGTTTTGTTTTTTGGGAAGCAAGAAGCCAGAAACGACTCGCTTTTCTATAACTTCCATTGCTGTTAGCAACCCATTCTATGAAACTTTCTCTATATATCCTGACCACCGCCCTAAGTCTCTCGCTACTGGCCCAGGAGTCCATGCTGTGCATGGGCAACCATTGGACGGAAGACGAAGCCAACCTTAAGATGAAAGAGTTCGCCAGCCAATGGGATGACCTTGAGAGCTGGGAGCAGAGGGCCGATCGAATCAGGAAGGGTATCATCGATGGCATGCAACTCGAGACCCTGGCGAAAATCTCCGGGCCAACCAAGGCGATCATCCATAGCACGAAGGAAATGGATGGCTATATAGTGGAGAATATCGCTATCGAAAGCTTTCCGGGGTTTTATGTCACTGGCAATCTGTACAGGCCTTCGGAAGGTGAGGGGCCTTTTGCGGCTATGCTCTGCCCCCATGGGCATCTGCAAGACAAGAGGTTTACCGATTACATCCAAAAACGCAGCGCGGTGCTGGCACGGATGGGGGCAGTGGTCTTCGCCTATGACATGGTGGGCTACGGCGAGTGCACCCAGGTGGAGCATAAAATCCCTATCGCCCTGGTCCTGCAAACATGGAACAGCAAGCGTGTACTGGACTATCTCCTCTCCCGCCCTGATGTAGACCCTGATCGCGTCGGCATGACGGGTGGCTCAGGAGGGGGTACGCAGACTTTTGTATTGACAGCGATCGATGATCGCATCACTGCCGCCGCACCCGCTGTCCAGGTTTCGGCACACTTCTTTGGAGGGTGCGTCTGCGAGAGTGGCATGCCAATCCATAAGAGCCCGGATCATCAGACCAACAATGTCGAGATCGCGGCCCTCTGTGCACCACGACCTCTACTGATGATCTCGAATGGCGGAGATTGGACACGCAATACTCCTCGTATAGAGTACCCTTATGTTCGTAGCGTGTATGCCCTTTATGATGCGGAACATAAAGTCGAGAACGTGCACCTCGCCAATGAGCGCCATGATTACGGGTACTCGAAGAGAACAGCAGCTTACAACTTTTTTGCCCATCACCTGAGGTTGAATGCGCGAAGAATTCCTTACGAGGATGGATACGTGGAAGACTTCGTCACGATCCTACCAAAGGAACAGCTGGAAGTTTTTAATACCGCCAATCCAAGGCCTGAAAAGTCTCTTGACGGACTTGACGCGGTAGTTGCCTTTCTGGGACTCAACTAATCTTGCATTAAGAAGCAACGTTTGAGGTCATTTGCCCGTTAACGCATTTGTATCTCAAAAAAGCTCCTTCTATGATCTTCGAAAGATTTGACACCTACACCAGCGAAAAATTGTCCCGCAGAGCCGTACTTTCCAATCTCGTGCTGTGCACCGTGTGGGCGGGTGCTTCAGTCGCTATGATTGTTGGTTCCTTTCGACTCATAGAGAGCAGTGGCGAAATCGGCCTGACGACGGTCGTCGTTTCTATGCTTGCACTTTTGGCCTCCATACCTGCCTGGCTGCAAAGACAGAAAATTTACAAGGTATTGGCGCTGCGCACAGCCTGATACTTCCTCCTTCCAGAACCCGAAGCCAGGGTCGCTTCTCGACCCATCTCCCCGGATGTCTTAACAATCCGACTATGAAGGTCTGCTTCGACCCTCACGCCAAAGTGTAGGCATTTCACTGCAAAGAATCCACCTCGGGGAAGCGCCATCAAGCTACCAAGGCTGGTGACCCATTCCTACCCGGCCATTCCTCAATATTTCGTCGGCCGGATTTTTTGTCGCATTTTGATGAAGCAACTTTTTTCCTTATTCGACCACCACAGCATAGACAAATGAAAACCATCCAATACCTCTTACTATTGGCGGTTGTGGCCGCCTCGTGCTCACCGCCGAATGCAACAGGACCCGTGATTGACGCCACCAATGCCACCTTCAGTCCTCAAGAAGTGAATCCTCCTGTTGGTGAAAAGCCGACTGATGTGAAAGCATCGGAAAAGAAAATAGACACGATCCTCACAAAATACCATGGGCTGGTGCTCCGTGAGGCACTCGATGCCTCGCCCATCAAAATCCTGACAACCAGTCGATTCCACAATGACGAGTTATGGCCTGAGGCGCAGACCCAAACCTGGATTGGGCTGTTCTCAAATGAAACCAGCCACTTCCTGCAACGGGTAGACCCGGCTTTTGAGCATGTGCAAGATGTGATCATGGACGGGGTGGGAGAGAAAACAGGTTGGAAGGTGTCTACCGACCTGGACGCCCAATGCATTTTACTCATCACAGGCACCCAATTGGCCGAAGGGCCTGTACCAACACTTGGCTCGGAAGCGGCACTTTCAATAGGGGATACGCTTGATGTCGATTTGGAGATCGAACGTACCCGGATCATCTTCCGTGGAACAAGGCAAGACGGATTTATCAATGACTACCAGGTGATATTGCTATCGCAGTCTGAGGGAGTATTGAAGCAGCAAGTACTGATAGAGGAATCGCGGTACCTAGCATCCATGATGAACCTCCTCTGGGCGGGGGACCTCGATGGGGACGATCGCCTCGACCTCATCATTGACACCTCGAACCATGAAAATGTGACGGCGCCAACGTTGTTCCTTTCCTCGGAAGCAAACGGTGACGCCCTCGTGGAGCCAGTGGCTATCCACTGGACAGTTGGTTGTTAAAGTTCTAGTTGGCGAAGTCAAACGTGCCGATATCCGTATCTTCGCCCACCAGCACCTGAACGCCATCTTTGGTGATCTTGTCCAGGCCATTAGCTTCCCCTGAGACGGCTACCACCTTGTACTCTCCAGCCTTGAGGGACCTGATCATAAACCCTCCGGTGTCATCCGGATAGCTGGATACTGTGTCTTCCTCTGAGTTGATTGCATAAACGATTGCCTCCAAAGTCGAAGGTGCAACGATACCGCTCACGCTTCCAGCCTGAGCTTCTAGTGAGGCACGTAGAACCGGCTTAAGAATGTAGCGCTGGCCTCCTTTGGTTGGAATGATGGACTGTCCGGCATCAAAATCAATTACGAGTTTGTAGGAGACGCCTGCTTCGATCGTCTCGTTGATTTGCAACTTCAGACCGCTTTGACTTCCCGATGGCACTTTCAACTCCAAAATTTCCTCGGTATCACCTATGAAGTTATTCTCTCCCAGGATCAACCTTATTTGGGCGAGCTGACCCTCCGGAAGCTCCACGACACCCATAAAAGCTTCCTCGCCATTAACGAGACTGAGCAGATTGTAGACCCCTGGTTCAAAACCCTCCAAAGAAACCCATCCCTTTTCGTCGTTTCCTTTGTCGGCACGTACTTGCACATCAAGGATTTCGATAAACACCCCCCCAAAGTTCGCTGGAGCATCCACAAGGACAACTTCCAAACGGGCGGTATCTCCAGAGAATTCTCCTACATCGTTGCATCCAAAAAGAGATAGAATAATAAGGGCTCCCATGCAAAGGACCCTGGAATAGCTGGCTGTATTCATTGTTTTATGATGTTTTATATTGATATAATACAATTATACAAATAATATTATAAATAACGTCTTTATGTCAAAAGCTCTTGTTTTAAGTATTCCTGCTTGTCCAGCACGATGGCTGCTACTTGAGAGTTTGTCGCAAATCGACTAGTTTACTCGACATACCTACCTAACCATGAGAAAATTTATCTCCCTGGCGCTAATTGTCGGCGTCGTATACCTCTGCCCTGCACAAGACCTCGAAGCCCTTAAAGCTGAAATACAAGAAAAGATTGGTGCCCAAACCAAGATGGCCCAGGTACTCGTGGATAAAGTCTTCAGCTTCGCGGAGTTGGGATTCCAGGAAACGGAAACCTCCAAGTACATCACCGGTATTCTCGAAGAAAACGGCTTCGAAGTCGAATACGGCATCTCTGGAGTACCGACAGCCTGGTGGGCAAAGTGGGGATCAGGCAAACCCGTAATCGCCATTGGCAGCGACCTTGATTGTATCCCCAAGGCATCCCAAAAGCCGGGAGTTGCCTACCATGATCCTATCGTGGAGGGCGCGCCGGGCCATGGGGAAGGGCACAACTCTGGAGTGCCCCTTAACATCCTATCGGTATTGGCGGTGAAGGAGATCATGGAACGGGAGGGCCTATCAGGTACGCTGATCATGTGGCCAGGCGTCGCTGAAGAGCTCCTGGGCAGCAAGGCCTATTTCACCCGAGATGGCTACTTCGATGATGTGGATCTGTGCATTTTCACACATGTATCCTCCAATATGACGGTGTCCTATGGCCAGGCCAGGGGAACTGGCTTGATTTCCGTAGAATACACTTTTGAGGGGGAGTCTGCCCACTCTGCCGGAGCGCCCTGGAGAGGAAGAAGTGCTGCCGATGCTGTAGAGCTCATGAACATTGGTTGGCAATATGCGCGCGAACACATTCATCCTTTAGGTCGATCCCATTCCATCATCAATTATGGAGGGGATCAGCCCAACGTCGTGCCATCCAAGGCGTCGATTTGGTATTATTTCAGGGAAGTCACTTACCCCGGTATCATGGAAGCTTACAACCGTGCCAATGAGATTGCCGAGGGAGCGGCGATGATGACGCGTACGAAGGTTAGCCGCCGCGTTCTCGGGTCGGCGTGGCCGCGCCACTTCAATAAGGTGATCGCCGAGACCATGTATGAAAACATCAAAACTGTCGGGATGCCTGAGTGGAGTGCGGATGATCAGCTCCTTGCCCGGGCTGTGCAGGCTGAAGTGCGCTCCCCCCGTGACTCTATGGGCCTGGATGTCGAGTTGGATACGTTGGGACTACCATTGGAAAACCCTATCAGCGGCGGCTCTGACGACATTGGCGACATTAGCTGGAAGCTGCCTACGGTGACACTACGATTCCCCTCTAACATCCCTGGGCTGCAGGGCCATCATTGGTCCAACGCCATCACCATGGCTACACCAATCGCTCACAAAGGCGTAGTGGCCGGCGCACAGGTGGAGGCCATGACGATACTCGACTTCCTGTTGCAACCAGAGTTGGTCGAACAGGCCTGGGATTACTTCAACAACGAGCAGTCCTCTGTTCAGGAGTATGTGCCAATGATCTCTGAGACGGATCAACCACCCATCGAATTGAATGCTGACATCATGGAGGAGTACCGCCCGGCGCTGGAGGAATTCTACTACGACGAAGCCCAGCACGACACTTACCTGGAGCAACTGGGCATCACGTACCCAACATTGAGGCAGGACCAACTGGAAAGCCTACGGGCCAAGGAAGAAGACAAGTAAGGACGGCTACTGTTTCAGCCGGTATTCCGTACTCAGGTAGGTATCGCCTATTTCTCCGCCATCAAATTGCACGACGCGGAATCCATAGGTCTCTTCATTGAGGTATTCCCAGATATCGGCGAAAGTGGTGCCACCATACTCATAGATGTAATAGAAGTCTTTCCCCTGCACATCTATATACCCAGGTGTGTAGCCCCCGAATGTGTCAAATTCGTAGAACTCAATTCTCTCAGTTGTCTTACTATACTGTCTGATGCCAAAATTTCGATCCCCAATTTGGGTCCGATCGGCATCTACAAAACCCCTGGTGCTGGCCTTGATCACGGTCTTATTCAAGCCCCACTCCATCGTAATCTCCTGCATAAAAATGGAGCCATCTCCCCAGGTGCCCGCGGCCGCCCATGTTTTGCCTACCAAAGGCTCGAATACAGATAGAGGATTGTCTTGTGCGATGCTAAGTTGTGAGCACAACAACATCCATGCTGTTGCACTCAATAGGATGATCTTCTTCACGGAGCAAGTTTAGGAGCTTACCACCAAAGAACAAAAGGCATTTATTCGGCTGGACGAGCGAACTTCCTGGGAGCGATAAGGAAAAACATGACCACCAGAAGAGCCAACGTAAAGGCCAATGCCACCCGGAGACCATAGTTCTCCGCAATATATCCGATAGTCGGAGGCCCTACGAAGAAGCCGGCATAACCGATGGTGGTCGACATAGCTATGCCTACACTGGGCGAGATGCCGGGCGTATTGCCGGCAGTTGTATAGACGATGGGTACGACTGTCGAAAGTCCCAGGCCAACGAGCAGGAGGCCAACGGTGGTGAGCGGCATAACAGGGAACAAGAGAATAATTGCCAAGCCGGAAATCGCCAGAACCGAATCAAGCATCAACAGGCGTTTCTTGCCCAATCTCGCAGTGAGAAAGTCACCAAAAATTCTCCCGGTCGTCATTGCAGCACCAAATATCCCAAAGGCCACAGCGCCCATTGTTTTGGAACTGCCAACAACCTCATTGACATAGATGGCCGACCAATCCAGCATCGAGCCCTCGGAGAGCATTCCGCAGAAAGCAATCAGCCCCAATGGTATGATGACTCGATTGGGCAGCAGGAAGGATGAGGCAGGTTTGGCATCCCCGTGATTGACATTTTTGATCAGACGAGTGGCGGCGAACAGAAAAGCGACTAATGCCACAGCAGCGATGATCATCATGTGCGTTCCCAACGGAACACCAAGTTTGGAAAACAACGCTCCCGATCCAGCACCAACGGCCATGCCTATGCTCCAAAAAGCATGAAACGACGACATAATGGGTTTCTTGTACTCGCGCTCGACCAGCACCGCCTGTTCATTCATGGCGACGTCCATCGAGCCGTTGGCGAAGCCAATAAAGAAAATAATAACGCCCTCCACGTACAGATCGCTTTGAATAGCAATGAGGGAGGTAAACACGGTAAGCAGCACGGCGGTAGCTCCGCATACATTATTGCTACCATACTTGTAAGCCAACCATCCCGTAAACGGCATTGCCAACAGCGCCCCAATAGCCATGACGAATAGCAGCGTCCCAAGGCTGGCATGTGTGATGTCCAGGAATTCTTCTAACTGAGGTAAACGCGAAGCCCAGTTGGCATGGGTAAACCCACTGACAAAGAAAAATATCGTGGTAGCAATACGGTGACTTCGCATCGGTGCTTGATTGAAATGACAGCCGCAAAGAAAGGAAGTTATCAACAATGGCACCCAGAAATACCCAATATTTGGGCGACCAAATTCGAAGTGACAGGTCTTCAGTATATTGAGAGGAACAATGTATCCTTCGGATGAAACGCAAAGAATTCCTGACGACCTCCTCACTCGCCGTGGCAGGCAGCATCCTGTCACCCCTCTCCTCTTGCTCACCCAAAGAAAAAACCAACGCTGTGAGTGATGCCGCTGCACCCCGTACCAACTGGGCAGGAAACTATACCTACAAAGCTCCACAACTGCATGAGCCAACTACGATTGATGAGTTACAGGCATTGGTCAAGAAACTTAATTCCCAGAAGGCACTCGGCTCCACCCATTGTTTCAACAACATCGCCGATAGCCCACAGAACCAAATATCCACCGCCAAACTCAATGGGGTCAAGGCGCTAGATCCGGAAACACAGACGATCACGATAGGTGCCGGCTCCAGATATGGCAATTTTGCCGAAGAACTCCACGCACAAGGGTTCGCCCTTCACAATCTCGCGTCCCTACCACACATCACCGTAGCAGGAGCTTGCAGCACAGCTACACATGGCTCTGGAGTAGGCAATGGAAACCTCGCTACTGCCGTGCGCTCTCTTCAGATGGTCACTCCTAATGGCGAGGTCGTCGAAATGGACCGTTCCCACTCCGACTTTGCCGCTGTGGTCGTAGGCCTCGGGTCATTTGGCATCATCACTGAAATGACCCTTGACATCCAACCAACCTTTGACGTGCGCCAGGACGTATTTCTGGATCTACCACTCTCATCTCTGGTGGAGAACTTCGACGACATCATGTCTGCAGGCTACAGTGTGAGCCTCTTCACCGATTGGATGAACCAAAATGTCAGCGAAGTATGGGTGAAGCGGAGAACAGATCTACCAGCCGATGACTTGGGCAATGATTTCTACGGAGCGACCGCTGCGACGAAAAATATTCATCCCATCATCGAATTGTCAGCGGAACACTGCACTGATCAGATGGGCGTACCAGGCCCCTGGTATGATAGACTCCCTCACTTTAAAATGGGTTTCACGCCCAGTGCCGGAGACGAACTCCAGGCCGAATACTTTGTTCCTCGAACTGACGCTGTGGAGGCGATACTCGCAGTGGAAGCGATAAAAGATGAGGTCAATCCCCAGCTCATGATCACGGAAATCAGGACCATCGCTGCAGACAGCTTTTGGATGAGCCCCTGCTACCAGCAAGACAGTGTGGCCATACATTTCACATTGAAGCCCAACAAGGAAGGGGTCATGGCTCTTTTACCAAAAATAGAATCAGCCCTAGCGCCGTTTGGCGTGAAACCTCATTGGGGAAAACTGTTTACACTTGACCCCCAGGTATTGCAAAGCCGGTACGAGAAGTATCAGGATTTTCTTGCCCTGGCAAAATCCTACGACCTTGAGGGCAAGTTTCGAAATGCCTACCTGGACCGCAATATCTACTAGCGACCTTCCCTCTAGCGATCCAAATGCTGTGAGGACAATTGAGCTTTGATAGATGTGATCAGGGCCTCCCGATCCGTCGCAGCATCCTTCAGAAACTTCTCTTCCGCAGCCGTCTGGCTATCATGATTGCCACTCCAGGCAATCAAGTCCACCATCAAAGGCAGCATATCGATTCCCTTCTGCGTAAGGCTGTACCGAATCCGGGACTTTTTCACGGCGTCAGGCCCTTTACTGATGATGCCCCCCTCTTCCAGCAGGCGCAGCTTGTCACGAAGCACGCTCGTCGAGACTTTCTCCCCGCCTTCCAGGAATTCATTGTAGTGCCTCTTGCCTTTGAACATCAGGTCACGAATGATCAACAACGACCACTTATCACCAAAGTGCTCCAAAGCATAGTTAACAGGACAGTGTGATCTAAAATCCATCAAGAACAAAAATAAGGTCAACTTTTAACTTTCTTTTTACAAGTTAATTATATTTAACTTTTAATTTGCAAGCTAAAACCTGATACTAACATGTACACCTTACGAAATACCATCACTATCGAGGCCCCGATCGAACGCATATGGGAAGAGTTGGCACTTGTCGATCGCCTGGCTGCGTATGACCCCGGATGTCAATCTTCTGTTGCCCTCAATGCTTTGTCATCGGGCCTGGGCGCCAGACGACGAGTGGATATGAAAGATGGGAAGAACTGGTTTGAAGAAGAGTGCACCGTCTTCGATGAAAAGAAGGCTCTGAAGTACGATCTCACCGCTTGCTCCTTCCCTGTCAACCAGCTCTCGCATGAGTACTCTTTTCGCGAAGTGGGACCCAACCAATATGAAGTGACTCAGCTGCAGATGTTTGAGATGAAATATGGCCTGATCGGTAAACTGCTTGGCTTAATGATCAAATCAAAATGGAATGGGGGGATCCGAGGTTTCTTGAAGGGCCTCAAAACCATTTCTGAGTCTGAGGTCGGAAAAGTCACGCATGCTCATCACATGGCGTAGCGCATGCGCACGACCGAATACACCGCCACGACATCTTTTTGGTCATTGAAGGAAGGGTTGAATGTCAGCTGCACATCTGGGGTGATATTGAGGTTGTCCGTCAGTTGGAATGCATAAAAAAGTTCGACGCCTGATTGATCACGTCTGGTGCGATCACTCGGTCCTCCCCAGTGTACGCCGATGCCCAGGTAGTCATGACTCAGGATCTTCGTCGTGAGACCAGCCTGGATCAGGTGATGCATAGCCGCCGCATTGCCGTCGCTTATCCCCGCCCTGATAAAAGGTGTATAGGATCCGTTGAAGGTTTTCGATGCCGAGAAATTCCAGCCGCTACTAGCCTCCAATCCCTCTTCGGTGCGAGCGTCCTGCTGCCAGTAAGTGACATGAATCGTCTCACCAGATGAATATCTATCCGACATTCGCCAGCCGAGCTCGACCCATGTGAAGTACTCCTGGGTGCCGAAGAATGAGTTCAGGTTGTCGACGAGGAAGTTTTGGGCCTCGCCATTGGCGTCATGAATCCCCCCCGCGACGTACAACCGAGAAACGAGGTCCGCCTCCGCCGCAACACCAAAGCCTTGGTTGGGCAGAGCGGTTGTCGGGCTGTTGAAGAAAGCCTCATTCAAGTAGAATTTGTATGGATTGAGGGACGGAAATAGATCGAGCCAGTCTCCTGCATCCATGATGCCGATCACGAGTCCCATTCGTTGTTTCTGAAAAACCTGCTTCCAAAAGAAGTTGGTTAGCCCCCAGTTGAAATCCTTGAAGCTTGCGGTACTGAGTGCTGCGCCCGCTTCATAACCGAGTGTTCTGGGAAGTCCCCCCTTCCCGATCCTATGCCGGTTTTCGACCTTCGCCTGCAGCTCACCCACCCATCCGCGTTTGGTATTGAATGCCTCCCACACACCAAAAAACCGGAAGATGCCACTGGTCGCATTTCTGTCTGACTCGCTGAATGAGGCCACTTGGGTCAGGAACATGTAGTCAGTACCCAGGGCGATGTTTAGCTTCCTTTTCGTGAGACCCTTTAACCGGTAATAGCCACCGAAGAGCTCGTCAGACAAATCGAGATTGAGCCATGTGGCCTTGACTTCGTCGTCTGACTTGAGATCGGCAGAGGTAGTATTATTACCCCCCACAACGAGTAGCCCGCTGTAGCCTGATTTACTGGGCACCGTGTCCTGAAACTGAGAGGGAATATCCTGCGACTGACCGATCGCGACCCTCACCAGCGTGAGGTGCAGTAGCAGGAGTAGGATTCCAGTCAAAGCCCTTTTCATCAGTTGTCGTTCGCAATATTGGATTGTTCCGCAATCTACAGCCAACAGAACCCCAAACAAACTCAAAGACAACCTCCGACAACGGAGGAGTGAGATCAGTGGATAATTGGACTCCTCAAAAACGTATTATCTTTCTGACTTCATGACTCCGATCCAAATCAACGCCATGACTACCCCTAACCGCCTAATGAGGTCTTGTGTTATCGCTGTCTTCAGCATTTTTCTCTCACTTGCTGCTGCGGCTCAAGAGCAGATTACCAAAGATGACTACGAACGAGCAGTCGGCTTCCTCTGGCAAAATATCGCCAACAAAAAAGTATTCAGAGAGCATGTCACTACCAATTGGTTTCCGGACAGTACCGGCTTCTGGTACACCTACTATTCTGCGGAAGGACGCGACTATCGAAAAGTTACGGTGCCGGATTTGGATCAGTCCCAATTGTTTGACCATGACAGGCTAGCCGAGGCCCTTGCGGAGGAATTGGGAGACGAAGAGGTCGACCCCAAGAAGCTCCCGATCAGTCGGCTGACGTACAAGGGCCCGACGGAACTGGCCTTCAATGCAAAAAACAAGCGCTACGAACTCGACCTGACCGATTACTCCCTTACGGAACCCGAGCGAGGAGAAGACGGCGGCGATTTTGAGGAGGCCTCTCCAGATAAGCAATGGATCGCATACCCTCACAAATACAATCTCTACGTCCGATCAGCAGATAGCACGATGATCAAACAACTAAGTACCGACGGTGAGAGAGGCTATGAATATGCCACCTGGTACGGCTGGGCGGACATTATAGAGGGAGAAAATGGAGAAAGACCCCAAAGGTTCTCGGTAGATTGGGCGCCAGACAATCAATGGATCTGGGGAAACCTGGTTGACTTCCGTGTAGCCCAGAAAATGTATCTACTGGACTGGGGTGTGGATACCCTGTACCGCCCACGGCTGCTCTCTTACTACCGTGGATCACCCGGAGACAGCACGGTGATCTATGAAAATCCAGTATTCTTCAACATAAAGAGCGGAAAAATTGTCCGGCCTGACTTGCCATTGGCTACCCACTTCACAGGCTACAATGTGAAATGGTCTTCGACCCCCGGAATTGTTTATTTGACGGGATCCAGCCGGGGCTACCAAAACATGTATGTCCACAAACTCAATCTCGAGACAGAAAAATTGGAGACCATCTATTCTGAGAGTAGCGAGACAAATATTGATGCTTTTGATTGGCGGTGGTTGGAAGATCTGGGCCATGCCATCTTCCTTTCGGAGCGTAGCGGCTGGCGCCAATTGTACCGGTTCGATTTGGAGACCAGAGAAGTAGTCCCTCTCACCCAGGGCGAATTCTATGTCAATAGCATTACGAAAATCGACGAGACCGAACGAAAGGCCTATTGCTCAGCCTCAGGAAAGGACTACAACCTCAATCCCTACTTTCAGCAACTCTATAGCGTATCACTAGATGGAGGTGACGCCCAATTGCTGACGCCGGAAGATCGGTTTCACAACGTGAGCATCTCGCCCGACGCCAAGTATGTCGTGGATAATTATTCCACCGTTGAAATCCCTACCAAAACGGTACTGCGAAGTACAGAGAATGGAGAAGTCCTCCTCGAGATCAGTGAGGCATCCATTGAGGGGCTTGAAAACTGGTCGCTGCCTGAGATTTTCACAGCCACCGCCCGGGATGGTAAGACAACCAATTACGGCGCCCTATGGAAGCCCACCAACTTCGACCCTAATAAGAAGTACCCGGTGATCGAAAGCGTCTATACAGGTCCTCACACACAGGTCTTTCCTAAGGAATTTCGCAATGCCTTGTACGGTTTGCAGAGCTATGCAGAATTGGGGTTTGTGGTGATCAGTGTCGATGGGCTGGGCTCAGCCAGGAGGTCCAAGGCATTCCACGACTACTCCTACAAGAATCTGGGTGGCAATCTCGAAGATCATGTGCTGGCCATCCGCGAACTGGGCAAAAAGTACAGTTGGGTAGACACCACTCGCGTCGGCATCTTCGGCCACTCTGCGGGGGGTTACGATGCTGCGCATGCACTCCTTGCTTACCCCGAGACTTACCATGTGGCCGTCGCCAGTTCTGCCGATCACGACCATCGAATGGAAAAGGCGTGGTGGCCTGAGATGTACATGGGCTGGCCCGTAGATTCCGCTTATCACCAGCAGTCCAACATCACCATGGCCGGCAATCTGAAGGGCAAACTCTTGATCACGCATGGAGGGATAGACGAAAATGTCAACCCCTCGGCCACCTTCAAACTCGCGGAAGCCCTCATCAAAGCCGACAAGCAGTTTGACATGCTGATCCTACCCAGCCAGCGACATGGGTACCGTGGAGGTCACGATCGCTACTTCCGCAAAGTGCGATGGAACTACTTCGTGGAGCACTTGCGAGGCGTGGAGCCTATTTGGGACTTTGAGTGGTAGTGAAGTGCCAGTACTAATCGTAATTGTACCGGTTGTATGGGACCTCATTTACCCAGTTGAAGCCACGGTTGAGGAGTCCGAATTTGCTCAAAGGGTAGTGCTCCGCTGACACGCTCAATGTATCCCCTGCCAGTACGCCGTCAAGCGACAACATCGTGGCGGTCCGATCATAGTCAAACGGATACTGGTTGATCGTGTCTCCCCGCGGAGAAAAAAGGATTGTTTGTGCTACTGTATCAATCTCAGTATCGTAGCGAGTGACTTTGTCATCCATCATGATGACGGAGGCGAAACTGGCGTAATCAAAAAGTAGTCTGCGCCATCGGGTGGAGTCGGTGATCAGCGGAGGCAGTGTGTCGCCATTGACAATGAATTCCTGCACGTTGTAGACACCGTATAGTGCGGATTTGGCCCTTGCCTCACCATACCGCTCGCGGTTCTCCATACTGCTTGTCACCAGATTGAAAATGACATACCCGGCAAAAAGCACCTGAACGCCCAGTACAATGTATTTCCCGTTTTTCGAGGCAACCAAAGGACGCTCATCGATGGGCTCTGCGGTCTTATTGTACAGGAATAGATTCAATACTCGCTCTCGATCCAGATGGGCCAGATACGCCCCAATGAGCATCAACTGAAAAGAGAACAGCTTCACCGGCACGTCGTAGCTCATGTTGAGCAGAAACACATTGAGCATCACACCCATCGTCGTCAGTGCACCCAAGGTACGTGTCCGACGGAAAAGCAGGAGCAAGCCAGCGACGGTCTCACAAAAACCCGCAAATACGGTATAGGATTTCGAAAAGCCCATGAAAGTCCACAGCAGTCTCATAGGTGACGCTTGCCCAAAAGTTTGGTGAAGCCTCTCCAGATTGGGAGCACCAAACTGCAAGTAGAAAAGCTTGATGATACCATAGGTGAGCATGTAGTAGGCCAGATAATAGGTGACGACCAGTAGGAACCATCCTGCTAGTCGTTCATAGCTCTGACGCTTGCGATCCAGGATGGTGAAGACCGTGCCAATGACAACGGTGAGCACCAACACGCAGAAATACCACAACCAGTCGTAGAGTTTGTCGCCACTTCCCGTGAATTGGAGTTTGATCTCTTCAGCCACTCCGAAAAAAGTGGTCTCTGCCAGGTTGATAAGCGCGGTCCACCCTTCTGTGTAAACATCGAAGATGACATCGGAACCGGGAATAAGAGACAGGGGAAAAGGAAAGATGATGAGCGAAAAGAACACAAACAGGTAGCGAAATGAGATCAGTTGGCTACGTGTCCATTGGGCTTCGGCAGGAGTCAAGGTCATCAGGTCAGGCACTTTGCCCACAATCTAGCAAGAGCCAGCTAGAGGGCCAAAGCCGGTCTGGAGATCCGCGAAATTCCGGAAGGGCCTCATCGAATGGTGCAGGTGGCCACTAATCCTTCAGCATCGCCATGCAAATGACGTTCCGCCCTTTGAGGGCACTATTTAATGGCGATACCCCTCATTTCATGGAAGCTTTCTAAATTGGGCGCAAACCAATGTCCCCAAAACTATGAAAGTCCTGGCCTTACTATCCATGCCCTTAACCCGAAGGGTTTCCAGGAATGTTCTTCTCATCCTTATCGTCGCGATGGTCACCTTCCCCTCCCAGGCACAGAGGAAAAAGCGAGGTGCCCCAACCGCGCCTGCAGCAACCCTTGCTCCCGACCGCTGGCAAGGGTACGAGCAGAGGAAGTCGTTGGAGGACAACTCACTTGTCAGAAACATCGAATTCCGCAATGTCGGTCCAACGGTGATGTCCGGGAGAGTCGTAGATCTCGAGGTCAACCCGGAGGATCCCTCCCACTTCTATGTAGCCTACGCGTCCGGAGGCCTGTGGGAGACAAAAAATGAAGGTGCTTCGTTCGAACCCATCTTCGACAATGAAATCGTCATGAGCATAGGCGACATCGCTGTGGACTGGACGAACAAGGTGATCTATCTCGGATCCGGAGAAAACAATGCCAGCCGATCCTCCTACTCTGGCTACGGCCTCTTCAAATCTGCCAACAATGGAGAAACGTGGGAGCACATCGGCCTCGAGGAGTCCCATCACATAGGACGGATCATCATCCATCCCGAAAATCCGAACGTTATCTGGGTCGGTGCAGCCGGACGTCTGTATTCGGAAAATGCGGAACGAGGACTCTATAAAAGCACCGATGGCGGCACGACATGGACGCGCAAACTTTTTGTGGACGATCGTACCGGCATCATCGAACTGGTCATCAATCCCGATAACCCGGATGAGCTGATCGCCGCGGCATGGGAAAAAGACAGAAAGGCGTGGAACTTCGTAGAGGCCGGACCGGGCTCAGGCTTGTACAAAAGCACCGATGGTGGCGAAACATGGAATAACATCTCCGAAGGCGATTCAGGATTTCCCGATACAGATGGCATGGGAAGAGTAGGTCTTTCGTATGCCCCCGGGAATGTCGTCTTTGCTATCCTGGACAACCAGGACCGTCGTGAACCTGATGAGGATGACGAAGAGTTTGCTGTGAACAAAGAGCAACTGAGAGGGATGACCAACGAGGAATTCCTCGCATTGAACAACACCGATCTCAATGACTTCCTCGACCGAAGGTATTTTCCGAGTGAATACAATGCAGTGGATATCAAGGAAGACGTGAGGAATGGCAAAGTGAAGCCACAGGATCTGGTAGCATATGTGGAGGATGCCAACTCCCTATTGTTTGACACCTCCGTCAAGGGTGCAGAGGTCTATAAATCAACCGATGGCGGCAATAGCTGGGTGAAGACACACGAGGGTTATATCGAATCTGTCATCAACACCTACGGCTACTACTTTGGTCAAATCAGACATAACCCCAGCAACCTGGATCAGCTGTATGTCCTCGGGGTCCCGATCATTGCTTCGGATGACGGAGGGAAGAACTGGAAAAGCCTCAGTGCCGCCAATGTACATTCGGATCATCACGCATTATGGATAAACCCCGAAAACGCCGGGCATTTGATCCTGGGGAATGATGGTGGTATCAATATCAGCAAAGACGATGGGGAGACATGGATCAAATGCAACTCTCCGGCGGTAGGTCAATTCTATTATGTGACCGTCGACATGGCGGAACCTTACAACGTCTACGGCGGGCTGCAAGACAACGGGGTCTGGAAAGGACCCAGTACCTACCGATACAGCGACAGGTGGCACAGTGGCGGGAAGTATCCTTATCAATCCCTGATGGGTGGAGACGGGATGCAGGTGCAGGTAGACAACCGGGACAATAGCACTGTATACACAGGTTTCCAATTTGGGAATTACTGGCGCATAGACACCAAGACCGGGAACCGCCAGCGCATTACACCAAGACACAAGCTGGGTGAGTCTCCCTACCGATGGAACTGGCAATCCCCCATCCTGCTGTCCCCGCATAATCAGGACATTGTGTACTTCGGAAGCAACCGCTTCCACCGATCCATGAACCAGGGAGATGATTTTGAAACGATGTCCGGGGATCTCACCACAGGTGGCAAAACAGGCGACGTGTCCTACGGCACACTCACGACCATCTCCGAATCACCGAAGCAATTCGGATTGATCTACGTCGGGAGCGACGACGGGCTAATTCACGTTTCGAAAGATGCGGGCACGAGCTGGACCCAAATCTCCGGTGGCCTTCCTGCGGACTATTGGATCAGTCGCATGGAAGCCAGTAGTCACCAACTCGAACGCGTCTACGCCTCCCTGAATGGCTATCGCTGGGACAATTTCGATGCATTGATCTATGTGAGCGAGAACTACGGGGCCACCTGGACCAAACTTGGTGGTGATCTACCAAAAGAACCGGTCAATGTGATCAGGGAAGATCCCGCCAATGAGAATGTATTATATGTAGGGACGGACCATGGTGCTTATGTGTCATTGGACCGCGGTCAGAGCTTCATGGCCATCGGCAGCATGCCCAACACGCCTGTACATGATCTGGTCGTGCATCCCCGGGAAAACGACCTGATCGTGGGCACTCACGGCCGGTCGATCTACATCGGAGATATCAGCCTGGTACAGCAATTGACCAATGAAATCATCGCGAAACCCCTGCATTTCTTTGATGCCCCAGCCATTACCTACAGCTCTCGCTGGGGGAGCGGTCGTACCTGGGGTGAGCCCAGGGAACCGGAATTGACCATGAGCATCTATGCGGGCAGTGCGGCTAAGGCGACCATACAGATAATGCAGGAGGAGTTGGAAATCAACAATTGGGAAGTGGACATCGATCGGGGATTGAATTTTGTGAAATACAATCTGGCCGTCGCTTCGGAGCGTACCGAGGCCTATGGTGAGACTCTCGAGGACCAGGTAAAGGAGGATTTTGAAGCCGGAGACAACGATGTGACCTACCTACGACCAGGGAGCTTCAAGGTTGTGATCACCAGCGGCTCGAATTCCATTGAAGGGACATTCAAAGTAAAGGCTCCCAGAGAGCGCAAGAAGAGGAAAGGGTCCTAATAACACCGGTTTTGGACAGCCGATATTTCCGTAGCGATACTGCGGCTTTTCCCGAACCTATCCGTCTAGCATGATTTGGTAATTCGGAGGCGCCCCATCCGCTAAGTGGTGAGGTGCGCCCACCGAAGCGGTTGCCCCGCCTCATAGTTGTTGCAGATGCATTCAAAGTGCAACTTCCCGTCATCGTGTGGCCCCAACACTGTCCATCGACCGCCCGTGCGATCACTCAAAGCATTGGCCAGGAGGAGTTGCTCATAAACGAAGTCAGCTTTTGACAGGTTCGGCAGTATCAGGTGGAAGGTTGCCTGCCATTGATTCTCAAATTTCCCATAGCGCTCGATCTTCAAGTCTACCAAATCCTTGTCGACAGCCTCTGAATAGGCATTGAGGAAGTGCTCTAGCTTTTCCTTTCGATGCACCTGATAGTTGACTTGAAAATGGATGACTGACATGAGGCGATAAGTTGAACCGGTAACAGTAAGTTACAACCTATCGCCCTCAGTACCTCGGGACCTGCCAAAAGTCATCCTGTCTGTTCGGCTTTCCTGAATTGTGTCAGGGAAGCCACATAAAAACTGACCATGGAAGCAAAAAATATGAAGATGGCGTCGTCAAAACTCATCCCATGAATCAGGCGGGTAATAAAGGCACCCATCATGACCACGCCAATCGTGATCCCTCCAAAAAAGCGGATCTTGGGTACAGGAATTACAATGAGTATACCACCAGCCGTCTCCAAAAAACCAACCAAAAAGAGGAACCAGACGGGGAATCCCCATCGCTCAAAGGCCGGGCCCCAAAAGCCTTCAGGATCAAACTTGAGAATGCCATTCTTAATAAAGGTAAAGGCAATGTACGCGGTAATCACCCACAACAAAATGCCTTGGATTTTGCGGAGTACATTGACAACGCTTTGTAATCGGTCTGTTAAGTTCATTGAGTTTTTCATAGTCCTTTTTTGACAACCAAACTAGTCGGGACCATGAGTGGTGCCAATGTCAAAATCCCGCAATGGGACGAAATACCAGTTTCGTGGGGCGAAATTCAAGTGAGTGACGCCCGCTTCTTCAGTTCGTCCACGAGATGAGTGTAGTTCTTGCTCATCTTGGCATGCACATCGTTGCCCAATAGGAGCACATAGCCACCACCAGCGTCCGACTCCATCGACTGTATGCAGGATGGATTGACGATGTACCCTCTGTGGACTCTGACAAACAGGTCTGGGTCAATCTCCTTTTCTAGTGACTGGAGGGTCTTTCGTACGAGGTGCTTTTTTCCTTCGCGATCTACGGCCGCCACGTAGTTGCCATCGGACGCCAACAGCTGAACTTCTTCCAGGGGCAGGAAATGCAACTTGTTCTTAAGTCGGTATTCCACCTTCTGCAGATAGCCGTCGGCAGGCACCTTGTACCCCTGATTGAGGAAGAAAAGGAAAACGCAAATCAAGGCATAGATCACCAACACATAAGGACTCGAGTGCCTTAGAGAAAATCCGATACCCTTGACCAATTGGTAAGACTGACCACCTTCGAACCACTCAAGGCTCGACAAGATCAACAAGTACACCACGGTGAAAGCTATGCCCACTACAACTATGAACGTAGCCCGTGACTGGGGATGACTGTACCTCCGGAGACTCAATGGAAAAATGAAGGCCACCGCCACGAACGCCAGGTATTCAAATAGCAGGGAGTAAGTGATGACCGGCGGCGGATTCTCGTAGTTGCTAAACAGCAGATACCTCTTATAGAGTACTGATAGCAGTGTGCCACCTGCCGCCAACGAAAGCACCCAGTACGACCGCCCCCGGATCCATGATCCGACGAGATGAATGCCGTTGACACGTTGATGGCTCATTGATTGCTATTTTCGATCCTTGACACGGTACATGAACTTGTGTCCGCTCCAGTCGTCGTCTATTGCCGCGACCTTTACATCCACCAGTCCGCCTTCCTGTCCTAGCTTCATCACATCAAACTTGTCGATCTCCGATGTGATCGTCGAGGCCTTCTTGGGCCAGCTGATCCATAGGCAGCCGTCCATCTTCAAGGCGGGTTTCGCTTTGGCGAAGCTGCCCGCGAGCTCCTTGGACGTAGTGGCGAATATGTGTATGAAATCTACCTTCCCGTCTGAATAATCAGCCTCCTCCACATCCTCGGGCAAGATCTCGAAGAACTCCGCGTAAGGCTTTGGCGCGTTGAAGACCAGGAGTCTGTAGCCGGCCTTGATGCCCAACTTTTTGGAGAGGGGAGTACCGGAATATCCAGCAGTTGTCATAGGGTGAATATAGAGAAAACGTTTCAGGTTCAAGGTTGTATATTCAATGTTCAACTTGGAACACTGAACCCGAAACCCGAAACAATTGCTTATTGCATCACCGCCTCTACTTCCTTCCCAAGCCTATCCTCTGCAAGTAGATGGCCTATCTGAAGACGATACATTTCAGAGAAATGCTGATGGATCGTGGCCAATTGATCTTCTCGAAGGTCGCCTTTTTGCTGGCCCACCTCATAGAAATTCTTTAATACTCTCCTCACGGCTTTGTAGCGCAAGTCTTCATCAGCATGCTCGTCTATATCAAAGGATCCCCTCTGCCTGTTGGACATATTGATGACTTCAATCCGTAGATTGCCATAAATCATCACACCTTCCTCATAGTTGGAACTGATGCCTCGGCCCTTGAAGTGCAAGGTCTCATAGCGACCAGGAGCAATGACGCCCGCGTCATGAACGACGATGAGCATATCAAAGCGATCCAGCTGGTGGTTGCGTCGGTTTTTGACAATATTGTCAATCTCCTCATAGCCAAAAAAGTCAAGTCGCTCAACTTCCAGCCCTTCGATCTCCGAGACCTTATTGTCAATCAATCCCTCAAAAACGACATTAAGGCTATCATCCTGCTCGTAGTGTTTATCAAAATTGTCAGTCGGTAGAAATGCGACGTGCTTGTGGTAGATGTAGCCAGATAGGTCATAGATCAGTCCAACTTTCGTCGTACCTCCCTCCTGGGCAGCGATGGGCAACGCTGCCATGATCATGAGTGCAATAGCTGTAAGTTTCATTCTTAGTCGATTTTGGTTGTCAACCCTGCCAGACATCGCACCATAGGAAATATACAAACAATTGATGAAATCGTACTAAATCACGACCCAGAATACACATCGGCCGCAGGAGGTCGTCGGAGCAGGGAAGGCAAGCCAATGCCTAAGAGACCTGGCTCAAACGTGTACCTAAAGTCATTGACAGATGGGCAAATGCAAAGACACCGGTAGGATCTATGACCGCTCGAACCACATGTTTCGGACGCGACCATTGGTGATCATGAGACCGAGTACTTCACCCTCGTCACCGCGGACTACCTCGACGATATTCAGTGGCCAGGCTCCTTCAAGTTTGTCCTTCGCCGTCCGACCAAGACCGAACCAGCCATGTCGCGTGTGATAGGCTTGTAGCCGACCATCACGGAGGTGGATGCTGTAGGTCGTCTCGATCTCCGGGCTGAAGTACGTGCCGACGTATCCTTCCAGCTCTTCGGTCGTCTCCTCTACATCTTCGTACTCTGTCATCACGACGGGAGCACCCTCCCCCTCCCGGAACGTCAAGATGCGCGGATCACTCCCCTGATCCAGTTGCAGTTCCACTTTGGAGTTGACGCCGACCATTCTGAAGACATCGTCGCCGACGGGGACCAACGGGCTCTCATTGAACTGTGAGCGGGCATACCGCAGTGTGTCATTGCGGACGTAGAGCTTCCGCGGCTGCTTGCTGGCAGCATTCCAAAAGTGGCCCTCATATTTCTCCAACTCTGCTACTTTGAGCTTCTTCGATCGGAACTTCTCCACCTCCCTCGCCTCACTCCTGTCATCCATCAGGATACTGGCAATAGCACTGGCCTTGCCGCCAGGGTTTCCTCGGGAGAAGTTGGTCAATACGGCGATGCTCAGCTTCTCCTCAGGGTAGGCGCAGACATAGCTACGGAAGCCCCCGATGGATCCACCATGACTCACTCTCTTTCTTCCCAAATGCTGCCCGATGCTCACACCAAAAGCATAATTATTGGGGCGCCCATCGTTGAACGGATCGAGCGTCTGGAGGCGCTCGAAAGCTTGCGCCCATCCCTCCGGAGGATCATAGAAGCAGCTCAACCAGCGCAGCAGGTCATTGGTCGTCGAGTGCATGTTGCCCGAACCCACGTAGCCCCAATACTCTACCTCCCTGGTGAGGATCTGTCCCATGTTGTAACTGGTGGCATTGTTGGGCACCACCCGATTGTATTGGTCCTCCACATACGTACTATGCATGCCCAGTGGCACAAACACATTGGCGCGCATCCAGTCTACGAACTTCTCGCCTGTGACATTTTCGACAATGGTCGCCATCAGCATATATCCCGTATTGCAGTAGAGGTACTCATCACCGGGCTTGAAGTTGAGGTCCGTCTGCTTCCAGAGCAATCGATTGAGATCTTCATTGGTCCTCGTATCATCATCCCGCCAACCTGCCAGCCCCAACAGTGCATGGAGGCTGCGTAGGCCACTCGTATGATGGAGCATGTGCCGGATGGTAATCGTCTCTCCAAAATCCGGGACCTCCGGGACATGCTTGCGAATGTCATCATCGACAGACAGCTTGCCCTGCTGCTCCAGTAGCACCATGGACATGGCGGTAAACTGCTTCGAGACGGAGGCCGTGTTGAAGAGGGTCTCAGTGGAGTTGGGTACGAGGTACTCAAGGCTCGCAAGGCCGTACGCCCTTGAAAAGATGATCTGCCCGTCTTTCATGATCCCGACCGCGCCACCAGGATGGTTGGGGACATTCCAGGGAAGGAAGAGACTATCGATTTGATCGTAGACAGATTCCTGGAGCTGAGCAAATGAGCGGGAGCTGACGAGCAATAGAGTGATGAGACAGATCAGACGTAGTTTCATAGAGAGCAGATTGGCTTAGGTATTAAACCCGATTATGCAATAGCATATTTATTGTTCGAAAGTGAAATATTCTATTGCATAATGACGAAAAATTTCTCTTTCAGGAAATTTTTGTCAGGGTAACCCAGACAAAGCAAAGCTTTCGTCTGCCCTTCGGGCAAATTATGCATTAATGCATAATTTGGGTTAAAGGTACATCCACGTGCCATGGACTGCAAGAGCGATGGCCAGTGAGCGTTGGCCGGCGGCAGACCCGCCAGTGCCGGTCTGGCAAGAGGCCTGTCCTGAAGTATGCGCATGAGGGCATCTTGCTGGAGTGTGCGACCGCGCCTGCGCTACTTCATGGCAGATGCGGTGGGGCGCCCCCAAAAATTTACGCTTTCAACTTCTTCCGCATAGATAGCCTGCCGATCGTCAAACCCATGATAAACGGCAGTCCAATGAGGGCCACGGTGATCACAACTATGAGGAGGGTCGCTTGCCCAATGACGGCGGGCAATCCATCCATCGCCCGACCTATGGCCCGATCGACGATCCTCGTGCTCAGGCTGTCGAGTCCGACCATGATCGCCTGACTTTGCACCTTCAGGGAATCAGTAGCGGCGAGTCTCTCGCGGCCGAGAAAGAGCATGGTGTAGTCCCACTGCTCGCGCATCCCCTCCACCAAGGGTACGAGCTCGGCCCTCAGTCGCAACATCGTCGTGTCCATCAGCTCGGGGCTCTCGACGATGCGAGAAATCCTGTTGATCGCCAGAGCGATACTGTCCATCGTCTGGAAGACGGCAATGGTGTCGTTGCCATACTGCTTTTGGAGTAGCTCTAGTTGCCATTTTGATTGCTTGGGGAGGGCCGTCCCCAGCTCTGACAGCTGTACGGTGGCATTGTCAAAAACCTGAGGGAGGCTGCCCACGGTCTGCACAGCAAGGCTGTCGGGAATGCCGCGGTAGTCATTCCAGGCAGAATAGATGCGAACGCGCTGGAAGCTCAGATCCCGAAGTCGAACGGTATCTGTATACCCATCGATGAACTGGCTGGCATCCTCCAACACATACGGCTCCACCAACCCAGCGGCGACTTCCTCTATCGACCGATCGAGCTCCATGGCCGTCTCCGCGACGAAAGGTTGCCAACTACCAAAATACGCCTCCCCCTGTGGACTGGCCATCAGGTCGCTCATCTGTCGGCAGAGCACCCAGGTATCCACGGCCGCGATCGAGGGGATCGTCTGAAAAACAGCCTGACGACTCGCCGACGTTGCATTGATCTTCCACAAGAGGGCATTGACTTGCTGCTCCACAGTACTGGTCTTTGACTGGAGGATGCTATCGGCGGCGGTCTCTATGGACTGTGAAAAATCCCTGGCAAACTCCTGCATTCGTACGCGCACATTCATCTCCCTCGTAGTAAAGGGGTTGGTTTCTGTCTTCAACTCCACATTGAGCAGTGAACATGCCGAGAAAAAAATAGGACTGAGTAATAGGACAATGCCAAGCGATCTGGTCATGACGTTAGGTTTGGGTTCGCGTAAATAACTATAGGCTGTATTGTCTCCCACGGACGAGAGAAGCTCATACCAGGCACTATCCCAATATAGCTCATAAATTACGGGTGCATGAAACGGTGGCAACAAACAATCGCAGCGATCGTCGACGATCGGACACATGGATCCTCCACTCTCGTTAGGATGATCATTGATGCCTTCAAGACCTACCAGCCTGATGTGCAGGCAGGCCTCTGGGCACTCGATCAGCTCCAGCGCATCGATCCCTCCATGGCCATTGTCCACCACTTCCTGAAGGAAGCCAGCATGGGCGATGACCTGTTGCAGACCATCGAACAGTATGAGCAGCGCTGGCGAAATGTGCCTGTCCAGATTGCTGCTGAGCTAGTGCCCTTGCTTCCTCATAGCGACCTGATGCTACTGCTTCATAGCCAGAGTGGCCAGGTCATACAGGTGATCCACGAACTGACTCGGAGAGGCTTCAACCTGCGATGCGTTCAAACGGTCTCTACCCCGGGAGAAGAGGGAAGGGTGCAGGCGGAAGTTTTGCAGATGGCCGACCTCCAGGTGCAAATCATTGAGGACGGTCTCGTATCTGAGATCGCAGATGATGTCGACGTCTGTCTACTTGGTATGGACCAGTATGACCAACGGGCATTTGTGAACAAGGTCGGCTCTGGTCGATTGGTCGATCTAATGCTTGCGCGCCACCTGCCGGCCCTTGTGGTCGGGGATACACGAAAGCAAGTAGACAGATGTGTGGCGACCGGTGTGCTGTTCGAGGGCATTCCCTATACTGCCAATGTTACGGTGGTCACAGAGCAGGGCCCTGTCCGGCAAACAGCTGGCGAGGATGGGTGAGCAGCTCATTGTGATTTTTTGATCGCCAGCCTCGATTTGTGCGAGATCTTGTTAAACTTAAAGCCACAATCCTATCCCGATGAGTGAAACTACTTACAAGTGGGGCATCGACCTTGGTGGCACCAAGATCGAGGGTGCCGTTTTGAATGAGAAGCTGGAGCCCATTGTGCGCGAGCGCATCGCCACAGAAGGAGACCACGGCTACGAACATGTGATCAAGCGGATCGGCACGCTCGTCGACCAGATTGCGGAGAAGGTGGGCGATAGGCCCGGTGCCCTTGGCATCGGCACGCCAGGCTCGCTCGACCCACAGACAGGGCTGCTCAAAAATTCCAACACCACGTCGCTCAATGGCAAGCCATTCCTCAAGGACTTGATCGGTGAGCTGGGCATGGAAGTGAAGATCGCCAACGACGCCAACTGCTTTGCGCTGGCAGAGGCCACGATGGGTGTCGTGCCCGACGAGGTACCCGATGCGGAAGTGGTGTTTGGCGTGATCATGGGCACCGGCTGCGGTGGTGGTGTGGTGGTCAACGGCAAAGCCATCAACGGACGTCACGGTATCGGCGGCGAGTGGGGCCATACGCAGCTCAACCCCGATGGCCATCAGTGCTACTGCGGGGACTATGGATGCGCTGAACTCTACCTCTCCGGCGCCCACACGGAGAAGTACTACGAAAAGGAAAGCGGCACCTTTGTCAAGCTGCGGGAGCTGGCCGACCGCTATGGCAAAGGCACGGACCCTATCGCTGACAAGACCATCGATCGCCTGTTGGGCTACTTCGGCGTGGGCCTGGCCAACGTCATCAATGTGATAGACCCCGACGTTATTGTACTGGGTGGTGGTGTCTCCAATCTCGATCTGCTCTACACCAAGGGAGTGGAAGCTGTCGAGCGGCATGTGTTCAATCCCACTTTTAGCACCCCCATATTGCGACCAAAACTGGGTGATAGTGCCGGCGTCTTCGGCGCGGCACTGCTTTGATTTTTCTTAGGAGACATAAGTCACCGCTTCGTCGCTTGCTGTAGTCCCGTGTTCCGCCAAGGCTGACGCTCTGCCCACACCCGGGTCTAGTGATCTCGGTCTGAGCTTCGTTGGGTGGCTGTAGCGGCACTGGAAGTGGATTTGAGGTCTGGTTGAGTTATAAACATTAATTTATTATGTTTTTTAATGTTTATGCCACTACGAGACCTCAATATAACGCCCCATCAAAGCAACAAGCATCATTTTTGACCATTAATAATGTTTACTAGGAAGGAGAGCCTCAATTTGATGCCCCAAGGGGTGACAAGCATCAATACATGTCCTTTTCAATGTTTGTTATAGGATTTGACATTAAAAGACCCAGCATGCTATGCCGGTGTCTCCACCGGCTTCGGATCAGGACTCACCGCCATGCGCTCTTCGCGCAATTGGGCCCCAGCAGCCAGACTTGTGAACGTCGGTGAGGACACCGACGGTGCGGGAAAGAGTTGTCTTGTCACGTCAGGTACAGACTTCGGTCTGTGTGCCACAGACCGAGGGAAAGAGAGCGGTTTACTGCCAGCCGATGGTTCGCACACCATCGGGACCAGAGAGGATCAAGAGGTCAGCGGGTCGAGTCGCAAACAAGCCATTGGTCACCACCCCGGGGATATTATTGATCTGCTTCTCCAGCTTGATCGGATCATCAATGACGAAGCCACTCACATCCAGGATCCCATTGCCATTGTCCGTGAGGAAGCCTTTTCTCTCCATCGGTGATCCTCCGAGTTTTTTTAGACGTCGCGCCACATAGTTCAGCGCCATCGGGACCACTTCTACCGGCACCGGAAACTTTCCGAGGACGTCGACTTTCTTCGAGATGTCCGCAATACAGATAAACTTCTGACTCGCCGCCGCGATGATCTTCTCACGGGTCAGGGCTCCTCCCCCTCCCTTGATCAGTTGGAGATTGTCATTGCTCTCATCAGCACCATCGATGTAAAGGGGCAGTTCATTCACGTCGTTCAGCTCGAACAGGGGAATGTTATAATGCTTCAGTCTCCGTTCCGATTCCAACGAGCTGGCCACCGCCCCCTCGATCTCAATGCCACACTCCCCGAGCAGGTCGATAAAATGATTGGCCGTACTACCGGTACCTACGCCTAGTTTCATGCCTGGCTGTACGTGCGCCAAAGCTGCACCAGCAGCAGCATGCTTCATTTCGTCAACTGTCATATCATGAGTGTCCTGAGCAACGAAACTAGGAAAAAATCATCGAATTCAAAGATCGGTGGGTACACCTCTTGCTGAGCAGGCATTCTGACCATCAGATCCAAGAAAAATCCACATATCCCTTCGCATCACCTTTTACCAACCACAACAACTTCTTGTCGCCGGCCGGAACTCAGCCGTTCTAACGACAAAAATCAAAATCTAGGAATAATGAAAAGCACACTCACCACCACGTTCGCATTATTGTTCTTGAGCACAATGTCGATCGCACAATCCCTGGAGGCGGAACGCCTCGTGTTCGCATGGACCAATATGAAAAAAATGGTTGTGGAATCAGCCAAAGCGATGCCCGAAGAGCACTTTGCTTTTAGCCCTACAGAGGAGGTCCGTAGCTTTCAAGATCAACTCAAACATATAGCCACCTCCAACCGCTTCTTTCTCGGGGTACTGGTGGGAGAAGACAACAAGGCAGCCAATCAAAAAACCCTACAGGAAGTAACGGGGAAAGAAGCGATCATCGCTGATCTTGAGCAATCTTTTGACTATGTCATCGCCACGCTGCCCAAAATCACCGGTTTTGAAGACCCAGTGAGTTTCTACGGTCAGAACCTCACAAAAACGGAACTTTTGATGCAGACAGAACATCACCTGCATCGGGAGCATGGTAAGATTACCATCTATATGCGTATGAACGGCATAGCTCCAGCAAAATCTACGAGTTGGTTATTGTAGAGTCAATAGGATTCAAACTTTGAGCTGTCCTGATACGCGCCTTTTGAGTATCGGGATAGCTTTCTTTTGTTTTCCGAAGGCACCCCCGTTGTAAGGCGTCGCGGCTCTAGGATTGCTGTTGAGAGAGAAAATTTTGGATAGCCTGCTTGTATGATCTGCTCGATGTCAGGCACTTGCCATTGCTCATGTAGATATCGAACCGATTGTTGCTTAGGTATTTGTAGCGATCGATGTGACGACCATTGACAATGAGTGATCGATGGATCCTCACAAATGAGTAAGGGTCGAGTTGTCGTTCCAATTCGTGCAGCGTCATGCGGTACAGGGTACTTTCAGCTTGGGTATGCAGTAAGGCGTATACAGAACTGGCCTCGATGTAAAGAACATCTGCCATAACTATCGTGCGCTCAAGCCCCTTTTCCTTGATAGTGACCTCCGTCAGATGTGGCGAGGACCGTCGTTGGTACTCTTCGTAGAAACTGACGAGCTGTGATCCCAAACCCGAGCGCTCCTTAAGACGAAACCGTTCTTTCGCCCGATCCAGTGAGGCAAAAAGTCGTTCGTCGCTAAAGGGTTTGAGCAGATAGTCCAGTGCCTGATGCTCAAAGGCCTCCACCGCATACTGATCAAAGGCTGTGGTGAAGATCACTTCGGGAGGGTCAGCGGGTAAGTGTTGTATCACATCCATACCACTGACACCAGGCATCTGGATGTCCAAAAACATGATGTCTACTGGCTCCTTTTGCAGATAGCCGATGGCCTCCCGCCCATTTTTGAGCTCTGCTTTGATCTCGATCTCATCATCTTCTTCCAATAAGCCGCGGAGATAGTTTCTGGCGTGGGGCTCGTCATCTACGATAATGGTTCGAAACCTATTCATGAGCTAATGGTAAAGTGATTGTTGTAGAAAACTGGCCATCACGAAGACTGGTCTCCAAGTGGGCAGCATCCTGGTAAGCGGTTCTTAGTCGCTGCTCCAGGTTGGTCAGACCTATGCCAAATGATGGCATTGTGCGCTCCCCTTCAATATTGAATGTATTCTCCACTGCAACTGACCATCCACTCTCGCCATCAGTGGCCGTGATAGTGATAGTTCCGGGACCTTCAAGTAATGAAATCCCATGCTTTATGGCATTCTCGACGACCGGTTGCAGCATCAAGTTGAGCACTTGCCGCTGCAGAGTGTCCTCCTCTATATCATAATTAATAGTCAGCCTATCGTGAAACCGTTCCTGCTCCACAGCCAGATAGGTCCTGATATAGGAGAGCTCCTCCTCAAATGGCACAAACTGCCGGTCCTTTCGGGCAAGCATATGTCGCATGAGCTCACTAATGCGGTTGACCATGGATCGGGCCTTTTTGTCATCTACCCCAATCAACGTCTGCGTCGCATGCAGAGCATTGAATAGGAAATGTGGATTAAGCTGCATCAACAACCCCTGCAAACGCGCCTCAGTTAGATTCTTTTGGAGTTCCACATTCTTTAGCCGCTCGCCGCTGTAGTCTCGGGCAAACGCTACCAATTTCAAAATACCCAAAACAACCAGAAAATCTACATAGCGGCTGGACCACGCCCGAAGGACAATCGCCTCAAACTGCACTAAACCTGTCTGCCAGTCAAATGGTCCCAAGCTCCATCGCAGCAGAAAGAATAGCGCATTGGAGATGACCAGATTCAGGAAACTCAGCAGGGTACCCCACAAGAGTACGACGACGATATTCTCCCATGACACCTGTTGCAAGCGTGGGATGACCGTCGTGTAAATGAAAGGTACAGTGAAAGCCCAGAGGAAATAATTGATCACAAAGATCAGGATGCGATTCAAATTGAGCTCCACCTGACCATCCACAATCAGGCTGGACTGCAAAATGACAAGTAGGCAAAAACCTGTCGTAATAAGCAGTACATAAGTGAATGAAAATGGTAAAGATCTCCCCCAGGAATTCACAAAACGAATGTAGCGAATAAGCTTCAATGGCCATTGCACTGAACGAGAGGCCTGCGTGGCCTGGAGGGTACTGTCAGCCACAAAAGCATTCCGAAAACGATGAGAATCACCTTATTTGACAACTCGCAACAAAAATTGCCGATTACCACATGTCCTCCTCTCCACCGCATGAAGGCCCGTAAAATCACGGCATGACCACCTCTTATCGCAAATTGCTCGGGGGCCTTGCCCTCGCAGTGATGATCGTTATCATCACCGCATTTTACTCAAAAAATGCCAGCAGCGAGGATCTACCTTTCACGGATGTCAGCTCCCAAATGCTGCAAAGCCGAAACCTGGGTTACAATTCGATGGATGGTCAGGCCATAGATATAGATCAGGATGGAGATCCTGACATGATCATTGCCGTAGAATTTCGACGAAATGTATTGCTCATCAATGACGGTACCGGTCGCCTCGTGGATGAATCAAATCGTGGGTTCCCCGAGTCATCGCATGACTCAGAAGATATGGCTGTGGCGGACTTCGACAACGACGGCGATCTAGACATTGTCTTTGTCAGCGAGGACGACGAGACCAATGAGTATTACGAAAACACCGGGCAGGCAATTTTCAAGAGCAGAAAGGACGTGTTACCCACTACAGGCATCTCCAATGCAGTAGAGGCAACAGATCTGAACGGCGATGGACTGAAAGACCTTATCATCGGCAATGCCGGGCAAAATGTAGTTCTGATCAATGACGGGAGTCGATTCCGGCAAGCTGTGGATCGGCTCCCTGTCAACGGATACACCACCCAGGACCTGGAGTTGGGTGATGTGGATGGAGATGGGGACCTGGACTTACTTGAGGGCAACGAGACTTACAATCGCATTCTTCTCAATGATGGGAAGGGCTTCTTCGAAGAGGCCGAAGCGGCACTCCCTCGTCTGAAGGACCAAACTAGAGATGCTGATCTCGGTGATGTGGATGGAGATGGAGACCTCGATATCGTCTTCTCAAATGTGGATTTCGGAGGCTTTGGCAACCCTCAAAATCGCCTCCTTCTCAATGATGGTACCGGCGTATATGTGGAAGTCACCGACAGTCATCTGCCTCGCAGCCCGCTTCGCACCGTGGATAGCGACCTGATTGATATCGATCAGGATGGCGACCTCGACTTGGTTTGTGGTAACCGCTGGAATGGATTGCAAATGATGGTACTGACTAATGATGGAGTCGGGCATTTCCATGACCACTCAAATAAGTTCTTTCCCTCTATGAATTGTTATCCGTTTGATTTTCAAACTGCTGATTTCAACGGTGATGGCAAGAACGACCTGTACATCTGCTCCTTCCGAGGTGACGATATCCTGCTTTTTGCAAGTGATAAATAAGACTGCAACAATGGCTATGATTGTATTGCTTGTGCTGTGCAGTACCACGGCCTTGGGTCAATCCGGAGGTGATCGCCTGCTCGATGAGGTGAAGGAACTCTGGGAAAAGGATTTTCAAAACCTCGATTTGCCCACCTTGACACTGAGCTATGTCCAGTTTGTCGGGGACATCCTCGATACAAAGGACCGAGATCAGCAGCGCGAGTTCTTCTCCGACGTTCAAAGTAAGCTCAATAAGATCGACGTATCCAATCTGACTACACGCAATCAGCTGGAGTATTCCATCCTTCATTATGAGTCTCTTCTCCACCTAAAGCAGCTGGATCTTCTGGATCAATCGCCCTCAGGGATCGAATTGTCAGATGCGGGCATATTTCATCAGCCACTAGGGCGGCAATGGTACGACTACCTCGTTCAGCACTGGACCAGCTCCATGATGAGTCCTCAGGGCATTCAACGCTACGGCATCAACGAAGCACGTCGTATCCGGCAGGCCATGAAGAAATTGAAATTCCCCATCGACAGCTCGCGATTTACGAAGGAGCCCTCAGTCATCGAAGAGGCATTCCGTCAATATGATCAATCACTTTCTAAGTCTATGGCCACCTATTTTCCTGACTTTAGGGGTCTGCCAGACATCCGCTTTGAGCGCGGCACCAACGAAGCACTCGCACAGGTACCGGGCTACTACGGGAGCAATCGTCTGGCCTACAACCTGTTTGATAAGGCCTTTGACCTGAGTCAAATTCCATGGCTCTACCTGCATGAGGCCAATCCCGGGCACCACTTCCAACTCAATTACGAAGGGGAAAGTGAGGTGCCGAAATATCGTGAGGGCATGAGCTACAGCGGATTCCGCGAAGGATGGGCGGCCTATGTTGAAGAGATCGCGCACGGCCTGGGCCTCTACCCTACAGATGCAGACCGCTACAGTCAAATGGAATGGGACCTGATCCGCTCAGTGAGGTTGATCCTGGATGTCGGCATCAACCATAATGGCTGGACAGATGAAGAAGCACTGTCTGAGTGGCGCAAATACATCTCCGCCCTTGATGATATCGGCAGGAGGGAAATCAAAAGAATGCGGCGATGGCCCGCTCAAGTGCTTACCTACAAGATCGGGGCAAAGGAAATTTTGGAGGCACGCGCCGTCCAAATGAAAGCGCAAGGAGACACTTTTTCGCACAAGGACTTCCATACGGCCGTGCTTTCCGAAAGTTCCGTACCAGTGTCTTTGATCCCCAAAATCATAAGTACCCGAACAGCCTCCAACTATGAATAAATTCGTTGTCCTCCTGCTTCTATTCGGTGTATTGGGTTGCCAGGCCCAGAAGCCATCTATGGATATTGAGGTAATTGAGGACATTGTCTACAATGACGGTCCCGACTCCGACGATAAGAAACATAAGCTTGACCTCTATCTCCCTGTAGCCATCGACCACCCACCCCTGCTGCTTTGGATACATGGAGGTGCATGGGCATTTGGAGACCGCAAGGGCGAAGAAGAACTGGCGAGGCGCTTCGCCGAAAATGGTGTCGCTGTTGCTGCCATGAGCTACAGGCTCAGTCCTGCCACCTGGGCCAACCCACCCAAGATTGGAGGCGTTGAGCATCCTGCCCATATTGAGGACGTGGCCATGGCTTTTGACTTTCTATACAAGCACGCCCAGAAGTACGGATATGATCAGAGCAACTTGTTCGTGAGCGGGTATTCGGCTGGTGGACATCTCTCAGCGCTGTTGGTCCTGGACGAAAGGTATCTCGCCGCCAAGGGCAGAAAACTGGCCGATGTCAAAGCGGCCATCCCGCTGGCAGGCGCCTATGACATGATCGATTATTATGAGTCGCACAAGACCTATCGGGGCAAGGAGTTCGCCGACGCCCATGTCAAGGGAGTATTTGGCGATTCAATGGAGGATTTAAAAGATGCCTCGGTAACGACGTGGCTAGGCTCATCCGCAGTGCCTATGCTCGTCATCGCCGAGAGTGAAACGACCGATTACACCAAGGTATTCGAAGAGGCCGCCAATGGGACTGAGGACGCCAATATCTCTTTCCATTATCTTCCTGATGAAACACACAGGAGTTACTTTTTCGACCTCGTGGATCCGCAAGGAAGGCATCTTAGTCAAATCATTGAGTTCATTGCTGCTCAGAGTCGCTCCTGACGCCGGACTGAGTCAGAAGTAACCAAATAGGCCAACCTCCTTCTCGATATTTTTTCGCTAGATTTCAGGTTGGAATCTATACTACTTATGAAATATACCCTTACTTGTCTCCTGTTGGCGGCTACACTGATCTTGGCTGCCCAACCCAAAAAAGTCCTTTCGAAAGCCGACGATCTCATCTCAAAAACAGAAGCGAAAGTCATCGAGTGGCGACATGATATTCACGAAAACCCTGAACTGTCCAACCGGGAATTCAAGACCGCGGAGAAGGTGGCTCAGCACCTCGAGTCCCTCGGACTGGAAGTGCAGACAGGTGTTGCCAAAACCGGTGTTGTGGGTATCCTCAAAGGAGGTCAGGATGGACCGGTAGTTGCCCTGCGAGCTGACATGGACGCCCTGCCCGTCACAGAGAGAGTCGACCTCCCCTGGGCTTCGAAGGTAACCGCATCCTACAACGACATTGAGACGGGTGTCATGCATGCATGCGGCCACGACACCCACGTAGCTATTCTCATGGGGGTAGCAGAGGTGCTCAGTACGATGAAGAGCGATCTAAAAGGCACTGTCAAATTCGTATTCCAACCGGCTGAGGAGGGTGCACCTCCTGGAGAAGAAGGTGGAGCCAAGTTGATGGTTGAGGAGGGTGTGCTCAAAAGCCCTGACGTCGACGTGATGATCGGGCTCCACATCAATTCGCAAACCCCGGTAGGCATGGTTGGCTATAAGCCGGGGGGTACTCTTGCAGCCGCAGACCGCTGGGTGATGAAAGTGCAGGGCAAGCAGTCTCATGGTTCAGCGCCGTGGTCGGGGATCGACCCAATAGTAACCTCGGCACAAATCATCAATGGCATCCAGACCATCATCAGTCGACAGACAGAACTCACCAAGGAGGCAGCCGTTATCTCCGTAGGTCTCATCCGTGGGGGAGTTCGCAACAACATCATCCCGGAAGAAGTAGAAATGATCGGAACCATTCGCACGCTGGATCCCGCGATGCAGGACAAGCTGCACGCAGATTTTCAACGCGTCGCGACCAATATCGGAGAAAGCATGGGCGCAACGGTCGATCTGCAAATCGACAAAGGAGTGCCAGTCACGTACAATGATCCCAACCTGACGACGTCGCTTGTTCCACACATCGAGCGGGCCATAGGCAAGGAAAACGTTCTGCTCAGAAAAGCTGTAACGGGTGCGGAGGACTTCGCTTTTTATTCCATGGAAGTACCTGGTTTCTTCTTTTTCATCGGTGGATGCCCCGACGGTGCAAACCCCAAGGATGCTGCGCCACACCACACACCTGATTTCTACGTGGATGACGCTGGAATGATCACTGGCATGAAAGCGATGGTGAGTTCGACGCTGGGCTATATGTACAACCCCATGAAGTAGCTTCAACCACTTTTTATATGTCCGGAACGGTCGACTTCTGACCGATCGACTCGCGGCCATGGGCCGTTATTTTCCAATGTCATTCCGCAGTTGTTCGTAATACCTTTACCAATCGCCGGAAAATATTGTTGTTTCGTGTATTTTCGTGCATAAGGCCCTGAATCAGCTATTCACACGATTATATGCAGAAGAAGCATTCTTCTTTACTCGCTATAATTTTTTACACGATCTTCGTTTGCCTCACCTTATTCACACTAGGTGCTAGTTACTGGATATGGTTAGAGACCGAAGAGGATAGACTCGTGGATTTGAAGAATACCGCCTCTCTTCTGGTGGGATTCTATGAACACACGTTCGAGCAAAGGGAGACGGGACTCTTAAGTGTCGGATTGGGCGTTCACGCGATCACCGGACCTGATATGGAAGAGCGGAGAGAAGCCTATCTCACACAGGCCCTTGAGACTTATGACGAGTTCTTTGCTTTCGGATACGTCGATACCCTTGGCAATATCGTGACATTCAGCACCAATAGCTCCTCCAGGCGTGTTCCAAATCTCTTAAAAAATCCAAAGACGCGACGATCATTTCTGGAGGCAAAGAAAGCCAAAGGATTGGTGGTCGGAGAAGCCTACCACTTCGAGACAGTGTCCGACTGGATCATTCCCATTAGGATGCCGATCCGTGACTCAGACGGGACACTCGTGGCCATCAACACTTCGGCCATTCCTTACGAAAACATGATCAACCACCTAAAGGAATTTCGCCTGAACCCTCGGTATCACTTCCATCTGATCAACAATCAATTCAACTCCACCCAGCTTTACCATCCCCTCGATTCATCCCAATATGACAGTATACTGCATGCGTCAGCAGACATCTACTCCAACTTCACAGAGACTCGACGGGAAGAGAATTTCACCCATTTTACAGGCACCAACCAACTGACTGGTGAACGGTGCATAGGTATTCGATCGTCTCTGGACTTTCTGCAGCACGATTTGATCATTACCGTGGATCATGCCATCCTATTAGAGGAATTTTGGAACGACTTCCGTTTGATCCTCATCTCATTCCTGACGCTTGTAGGCTTCATTGGACTGGCCTATCGAGCCTCGTTGAAAAAAGAAATCACATACGTCAGCCAGATCCAGACCGAAAGGGACTATTCAAATAAGGTGATCGACGTGACACCCTCTCCCATCGTTGGTATCAATCAGCACGGCTATTGCACGTTTCTCAATGTGGCGGCTGAGCGCCTGACGGGATACTCCAGAGACGAGATCATTGGCAAGAAGTGGTTTACCCTTCTGGCTCCGGAGCTTACGGAGCAGGAGATATCGATCATCAAAAGAAGAATACGTTCCAATACTGTGCCTTTCGTTGAGATGCAGTTGCGCACCAAAGAGGGGGAATACAGAACAGTGGCCTGGAGGTCCGTGACCCAATACAGCAAAGGTGAAGAATTCATTGAATCCGTCTGGTTTGGCAATGACGTGTCTGAACAGAAGGAGTATGAAAAGAAGCTAAGACACAGAGACGCCAACCTGAAAGCGCTGTTTGAAAGTACTAATAGCATCATTGGTCTCTTTGACATCAACAAACACCTGGTAGAATTCAACCACTCATTTGCACTGTACGCAAAACAGACGGACGATATCGATCTGTATGAGGGCATGCATGTGCTCGGTGCAATGAAGAACCAGGAAGTAGCCGATAAGATTGAAAAAATGCATGACAAGGCGCTGGCAGGAGAAAAAGTGAAGGAGACGATGGAGTATCCTTCAGGTGATGGGGGCTCCATCTACCTCCTGTTCAATTATAGCCCTATTTACGCAGACGGCGAGATTGTAGGTACCTCGATGTTTGTCGAAGACATTACGGAATTGCGAAAGTCACAGCAGGCGCTGGAGAAATACACCCGTAACCTGGAAGAGATTGTTGGTGAGCGCACCCAGAAACTTGAAGAGGCCAACGAGCAACTCCAAGTATCGAATACCGCCCTGGAGCGAACAATCCAAAACCTGAAACAGGCCCAAAATCAATTGATCCAATCCGAGAAAATGGCTTCCCTCGGGGTCCTTAGCGCGGGCATCGGACACGAGATCAACAATCCATTGAACTTCATCAAGAATGGTGTTCATGCCCTGAAAAAGGAGCTCAACTTCAATGGCCACATGAACAATGACTTCGAGTCCTATTTTGAGGTGATCGAAGAAGGTGTCGTACGGGCATCGAACATCGTGAAGAGCCTAAGTCACTTCAGTCACCAGGGATCCTCTCAGATGGAGATCTGCGACGTCAATGATATCCTCGACAACTGTCTAACAATTCTGAGTAGCAAACTGAAGCATACCGTGGAGGTGACGCGCAACTACACCAAGAACCCCGCTACGCTCAAGGGGAACGAAGGTAAATTACACCAGGCATTTCTCAATCTACTTTCAAACGCCCAGCAGGCGATCGAGGGGGAAGGTACCATCGTGATCACCACCCTGGCTGCAGAAAAATTGATCTCCATCAGCATCAAAGATTCCGGTGTAGGCATCAGTGAGGAGCACCTTCACAAGATCAGCGATCCGTTCTTCACAACAAAACCCCCGGGCACCGGAACAGGTTTGGGTTTATCCATAACTTATTCTATTATTGAAGAGCACAAGGGACTCATCGAAGTGAACTCAGAAGTAAATGAAGGAACGGAGTTCGCAGTGATGCTACCCCGCAACCTGTAAACCCTATGGATAAGAAAGATGTCAACATCCTTTATGTGGACGATGAGGAGGCCAACCTGTTCTTATTCCATGTGAACTTCAAGGACAAGTACACTGTCTACACTGCCACATCCGGAATCGATGGGCTAGAAAAACTGGATGCACACCATGACGAGATAGTTGTGGTCATCAGTGACATGCGGATGCCGAAGATGAACGGTGTCGAATTCATCCAGAAAGCCAAGCAGAAATATGAGAACATCATCTATTTCATTTTGACAGGTTTCGACTACAACGATGAGATAGATGAGGCCCTGAAAGGCGAAACCATTCAGCGTTTTTTTACGAAGCCCTTTGAGATGGACGAGATCGAAAGAGCCATCGACGAGGCCGTGGCCGGGCTTGCCTCGCAAGAGAAGAGGTAGTGCCTTTTAGGGTTTATTGCCTTCCTGCCATCATTTGAAGCCGTAACGGCTCTTCTCCGCACTTACTATCTGGTTACCATGACGAAGGCCGCCTATTAGCTAGTCACCCCAATAGCGCCTGTCATACAGTCCATCTACGGGATCGGAAGTCTCCCTCCACATGCCTCGTACATGCCCTAAATGCACGGTTTGCTAAAGGCATGCTTCAAAATCGAAAGTTTGTGCAACACCTCTGTTAACCCCACAGCCATCTGATCTGCCAATTTTGGATAGTCACCGATTACCCACGAGCAACTTGTGATAATTGGTGGCAAGCCGATAAAAAACAAAAAAAAGAACAATGAAAAACTTGAAAAGAAGAACCTTCCACGCGGCATACGCAATCATTTGTATTACGCTGATCCTCTCATGTGGTGGTGATGATAATCCCCCCCTGCCCATTGACTGTGAAGGTGCGGACTTCTCCGCGTGCCTGACAGGTGGATCTCAGAAGATCTGGAGTCCTGCTACTTCCGGCGGAAGCCCTATCACGGATGAGTGCGTTACCAGTATCCAAATCACATTCGGAGCAAATGGCTCCTTCAGCTTCTTTAGTAGAGATGAGTGTACCGAAACTACCAACTACGATGGCACGTGGGAGGTGAATGAAGATAACACGGAAATCCACATCACACCGCCTTGGTTTCCCCAAGAATCCTTAACCATCCTCGAAATCGTTTCTTTTACAGAATCCACGCTCACGGCGGTCACTCCAACAGACGTCGGTCGGCAGACCATCGGCTGGAGGTCCCTGTGATAGTAATATGGCACTGAAGGAGAAAGAAAAGTACCCAGGGCCGGAGTCGAACCGGCACGGTATTGCTACCATTGGTGTTTGAGACCAACGCGTCTACCAATTCCGCCACCTGGGCATTTTTTTCAGATGCCAGGTAAGATCACGATATTGGGATGAAGACAACGGCAACTTCGCTAAGTCTACCATCCCGATAACTATCGGGACCGCCACCTGGGCATTTTAATGGAATCCCTTTTCGTTCAAAAGGGACGCAAAGCTATCAAATGGTGCGAATAAAACAAACAAAAAAAGACCTGCCATCCGACAGGTCTTTTCGCTTTCAAAAAAATGTTTAACCCTATTTCCAATTATATCTTTACTACTTTCTCACGAATGAGCTCATCCTGGATGAAAAACTTGAAAGTAAGTTCTTCACCGCGTACACCATCGAATTTGAATTTGGTGTGGATCTCCTCATTATTGGCGATTTCTACAGACTCAAGACGGTCACCATTCTGGTTGTAGATAACGTACCGAAGATTGGCTCCTGAGGCATTTTTGCCAAGCAAGGCAGGCTGTCCTTCAATAGTAGTCAGCACGAACTGGGCTTTGCTCAAATCGAACTGATTGTTGATAACCAGCGCCTCAGCATCCTCCAGGCTTACCACTTGCTCATGCGTGTAAGACCCTGAGCTTACTACGAACTTGTATTGGCCATTTGGAGCCAAATCGAAGTTGAAATCCTTTACGAATCCACCTTCGCTGATCTTCTCAAAGAAGATCACATCATCCTCTGCATCCAGAATTCTCACATAGGTAGGCGTCTCAACGATTGAGGTATATACCAACCTCACCTTTCTCGCATCCTTTACTGAAAACACTTTGCAGTGATTGTTTACCGCAACTGAATCAGCGGCGCTGGCATTGAAGGTCATGGCACCGGCAACTATTGCCAGTACGACCATTTGTCTAACTGCATTTCTCATACTTGTCTAAGATTAAATACTGACTGTTTGATTGATTATTATTGTCATTGCAAAATTGCCCACATGCCAATATAATTTGCAAGAAATCGCTTCTTTTTATTGTAATTTCATTACCAAATAGCGCCATTTTTACATTTCATCAAAATGCAAACGTTGATCTGAGGTTCCTCTTTGGGAATTCATACCAAAAGACCAGAATGAATTTGAAAAATTTCAATAATTCTAAGAATAGTCCTACTATTCGAATGGAAATCGACATCAAATTGAGGAGTCATTAAAATCCCGCACCTTCTAACCGCCTTAATTGCATATTTTGCAACGGCCCGAGGAAGCTCCCCTTGGTTTTTCGTCGTGAGTTGCCATCATTGTGAAAGAGAACCGACTGTCATTTGCCCCATTTTGGTCCCGAGTCCTGGCTCAGAATGTAGATTTAATGGTGCTCCTGGGGCCAGCCTATCTCCTATCCTGGTTGATCGACGACAATAAAATGCTCTATGTGAGTCTCGCGGCACTGTACCTAACGTACCACATTGGCATGGAAATGACCAGCTGGCACGGAAGTGTGGGGAAGAGAATGCTTAGGATGGAGGTAAAAGCCGAAGATTCTGATACAAACCCGTTAAAAAGGACACTAATTCGAAATTTCTTGAAGATCGTGTCTGTTTCCTTGCTATTTTACGGCTTCGTGATGGCTAGCTTTGACCGCCGACGACAAACGCTGCACGATAAGCTTTCCAAAAGCGTAGTCATTATCCCACACCAGTGATGGTAATTTTAGAATGACTATTATAATATTTATATTTTCGCGAACAAATCATTAAAAGAATGGGCAGACTCAAGCAGTTTGAGAACTTTTTCGAGGGATTCATGTTTTGGAGCCGGTGGGTTCAGGCACCCTTATACATAGGTCTCATCATCGGCGCAGTCCTTTACCTCTACAAATTCTTCCAGGTCTTATTGCATGTGTGGCACGACACACCCATCATGAAGGAAAATGACATGATGTTGGAAATCCTGGGATTGGTGGATATCTCCATGGTAATGAACCTCGTAGTAATGGTGACCATCGGGGGTTATTCCATATTCACGAGTAAGATTGACGTGGATCACCACGAGGACAAACCCCTTTGGCTGGAAGATCTGGACGCCGGTCAATTGAAGATCAAATTATCCACCTCGCTGGCCTCGATTTCCGGAGTTCAGCTCCTTAAGACATTCATCAATTATCGGGAATCGCAAAACAAGCCTGATGCGGAAGCGGTGATCATGGAAATCGTCATTCACATGGTCTTCATCCTCTCAGCCCTGCTCCTGGCTCATACGGAAAAGGTAACGCACAGCTACAAGCATAAGCACCATACCCCGAAAGATAACCATGCCGAAGAGGATGGTATAGAAGAAGAACAACACTAAAACGCATCAAGAAAGGCTCCAATAGGAGCCTTTTTCTTTTGTGTGCTTCTAGGGTTATCGTCTCTACCAGTCGTGCCTTCCCATCGTTTTCAGGGCGTGTGACAACAACTTTATCGCCGCGCTTATATCCTTTTGGTGTGCCATCTCTATCACCTGATGCAGGTGACGCGTAGGGATAGATACTGCGCCGGCAATCGAGCCCGTTTTTCCCATTCTTTGAAGAGCGGATGTATCTGTACCTCCCGCCGTCAATACCTCGGGCTGCCAGGGAATATTTGAGGCGATCGCGACATCCTTCAGGTATTGCACCATTCGTGGATCGCAAATCGTGGAAGCGTCCATGATCTTGATGGCCGCACCTTCGCCCAGTTTTGTGACAACTTCCTCCGGTTTAGATCCTGGCAGATCAAATGCGATCGTCGTATCTATCCCCAGACCAAAATCCGCCTCTATGTGATGGGCCGCAACGGTAGCCCCTCTGATGCCCACCTCCTCCTGGACGGTGAAGACACCATACACGTCAAGGTCATTTTCTTTGAGGTTCTTCATCACCTCGAGCAGTATGTAGACGGATACACGATTGTCAATTGACTTGCAATTCACACACTGGCCCATCTCGGCAAATTCGCGCTCACGAGTAATGGGATCTCCCACTGACACCACCTCCTTCACCTCTTCGGCAGATAGGCCGGTATCGATAAAAAAATCGCTGATTTCTACAGTTTTCTTCCGCTCCTCTGGCTTCATCACGTGAATGGGTTTAGAACCCATCACACCCAATATATCTCGTTCGCCATGCACCCATACCCGTTGCGCCGTGAGGGTCTTCGGATCAAAACCACCGAGAGGACTGAAGCGGATGAATCCATTGTCATCAATGTAGGTGACGATAAACCCAATCTCATCCATGTGGGCGGCAAGCAGTACACGTTTGCCGTTGGGATTGTTCGTGGCCTTCTTGACCGTCACCAGGTTGCCGATGTTGTCCACGTAGATGTCGTCAACTACCCCCTCCAATTGTTTATGGAGAAACTCCCTGATCGTCTGCTCAAACCCTGGAGCTCCAGGCATTTCACATAATTCTTTTAAAGTAGCTAAGTCGAGTGTGCTCATATTCAGTGTACAGTCTCTATTGGAAGACGATCACGAAATTAACCTAACCGGGAAAGAAGAAATGCAGGAAAAGAAAAGAAGTGCGCACGAGAAGATTCGAACTTCCACGGGATTGCTCCCACCACCCCCTCAAGATGGCGTGTCTACCAGTTTCACCACGTGCGCATATAGAAGTGACCCTGAAAAGGACCACAAAAGTAAGCTAAATCTGTGCTTACACAAGCTTCATCGTCAGGTAAATGCACAAAGGAGTATTCTTCTACGAGGGGGACACTTTCCAAAGTGAATCCACGAAGTACCTGTCCTCATCAAAGAAGTCCCTGACTTTCTCAAAACCACTCCGTTCTGCGAGCTGCTCGATCTCCTCAAGGGAGTACTTCTTCGAAACCTCAGTGAAGATGGGTTCCCAGGCAGCCAGCTCAAATTCCATTTCGAGTGCGCCAATCGTGAACCGCTGTGGGTAGGTATTGATCAGATAGCTTTTACACTCTCCTGTAGCCGGATTGTATATTGGATAATGCTCAAACGCACTCACATCGATGTCACCACCCAACTCTCGATTGATTCGGTCAAGCAAATTGATATTGAAACGTTTCGTGACTCCCGCCGAGTCGTTGTAAGCGCTGAGGATCATATCCGGATCCTTGCGCAGATCAAAACCTATCAGCAGGTAGTCGCCTACATGCAAGCTTTGCTGCACTCTACTCAAAAACGAAACCGCCTGTGTATTGCTAAAATTGCCAATGTTGGAGCCAAGGAAGAGCACCACGTTGCGCTTTGACTTGTCGTAGTTGATTGAGGTCAGTACATCAAAATAGTCGCCCGCTAAGGGAGTGACCGACAGCTCTGGAAGCTCAGCCCTCACCTTGCGTTCAAGTATTTCCAGCACATGAGGTGAAATATCCACCGGGCTGTAATCAAATGGCACACCCGTGGATGCAAAATGCTCCAGCAAGACGCGTGTCTTCAATCCATCACCAGCACCCAACTCCAACAGCCGAAATGCCGATCCATCGTCGTCTATCGCCGTGAAGATCTCTTCTTTCTGCCGCTCGAAAATGCCGTGTTCTGCACGTGTGAGATAGTACTCGTCCATGGCCATGATCTCCTGGAAGATCTTGTCGCCCACCTCATCATAGAAATATTTCGAGGGCAAGGTCTTGGGATGAGACTGCAGTCCTTTCAATACATCGCTCGCAAAGGCCTCATCGACGACCTCCGATGGCTCTACACCGTTGAGTTTGTTCATTGGTAAGATAGTTCGGGTTGATTATTTGTACCTGGCAAGCCTAAATCCATTGAAAAGCCATTGCAGGTGCGGATGGAAGAAGTTTCGATAGGTTTTCCTTATATGGTCACGAGGCGTAGCGCAAGAACCCCCGCGCAGCACCATTTGATTGATCATGAATTTGCCGTTGTATTCGCCGATGGCACCCTCAGGGGGTTGGTAGAAGGGATAAGGGCGATAGGCACTGGAGGTCCATTCCCATAAGTTCCCAAAGAAGTCATACTCGCCAGTCACGATCGGCCCGTAGTGCGCATCCTCTACGAAGTTGGCCCCTGTTGGAATATCAGGTTGGTACTGTTGACAAGCGACCTCCCACTCAAATTCGGTCGGCAAACGCAGGCCTTTCCACCTTGCGAAAGCATCAACCTCAAAGAATGAGACATGCGCTACCGGTGCCTCCAGGCCCAGGGGTCGGACGCCTCCTAATGTGTAGTGGAACCATCCCCCGTCTTGCCTTATCCAATACAGCGGACTCTGAACTTCCTCCCGAGAAACCCAATCCCAGCCTTCTGAAAGCCACCAGCGAGGCTCCTGATACCCCCCGTCATTCACAAATTCCAGGTACTCCCTCACGGTCACCAACTGAGAGGAGATCTCGAAGTCGTGGAGAAACACCTGATGCTCGCCTTCCTCATTGTCAAAATGAAACGCCGGCCCTTGATAGCCGATGTCGTAAACACCTGCTCCGACCTCCAACCACCGCTGAGTGGGTCTCTCTTTTTCCGCTGTCGCAGAAGTCTCCTGATAAGCGGGGAACAGTGGGTTCTGACCTAGAATATATTTTAGATCATAAAGCAACAACTCCTGATGTTGCTGCTCGTGTTGCATGCCCAGCTCCAAAAGTCTCAAAACGGCTTCGGATTCTGTGCGCTCCAAAAACGAGGTCATCGCCTCATCCACATGCTGACGATAGTCCATAACCTCCTGTACCGTAGGTCGAGTGAGATAGCCCCGCTCACTACGCATCCAGCGAGGTCCTGCGGCCACGTAGTAACTATTGAAGAGGAAACTGTAATCCTTGTGAAAAACCTTGTAATCCTTATCGAAGGGGACGAGGATAAAATTTTCAAAAAACCAGGTGGTGTGGGCCAGATGCCACTTCGGAGGGCTTACGTCTGTGATGGGCTGTACTACGTGATCCTCAACGGTCAGGGGTGCACAAAGCACTTCAGATTGGGACCTAACGTTTTTGAACTTTTCTAGAGACGACAATGCGTCTTGTACTGCATTGGGCGATGGTCCGGGCATAGTAGCAATTTAAGGCCGAATCGAGTTTATATGCTGGAATAAGGTATAAATCCCCAAAAAAGTTTGAGGGCGACAAAAAAAGAGCCCTCCACGGGCGCAGAGGGCTCAACCAACCAAAAAACTCAAAAACAACCTAACCTGATTGCCACTGTTTACTTGATAACAAGAATGAGGCCAAAAACGATTAGGTGTTCAATTTTTTATCTATTCAACCATTTCTTGAAAGCACCCGAGCGCTCTACACTCACGATGACTTCCATGGCATTGGGTGGTGCTGGCTCAAGATCGATTTTCACCCGGCTCTTGGAGTAGGCTACCATCCCACGAATACTCGAATAGGAGATAATGTACTTGCGATTGATCCTATAGAAATCTCTTGGGTTCAGTGTTCCTTCGAGATCTCCCAAATTGGTATTGAGGATGTGCTGCTTGCCTGACCTCTCTACTAAATAGGTGTATCGGTCCTCGCTGAAAAAATAGGCGACATTGGTCTCCGGAATAGAGATGATCTTCTCCCCGAGTGTAACGATAAAGCGTTCCTGATACTGGGGTTCTCTTTGAGGCTTGAGTACCTCCAAAAAGTTATCAAGATCAAACTCTTTCTGATCCTTCTTCCAATTCTTGAATTTATCGATCGCCGACTTCAGCTCATCTTTATCGATGGGCTTGAGTAGATAATCAATACTGTTCTCCTTGAAGGCCCGAATAGCATACTGATCAAATGCTGTCGTGATGATAATCGGGGCTTTCGTTTGGATGTTTGAGAAAATCTCAAAACTGAGGCCATCTCCCAACTGAATATCCGAAAGGATGAGGTCTGCGTCATTACTCCCAAACCATTCGGTGGCGGTGGCCACGCTGTCCAGCTTCTGCGCAATGTGGATCTCTTCGTCCAACTGCAGTAGCGTTTGTTCTAAATCTTCGGCCGCTAGCGGCTCGTCTTCTATGATAACAACGTGAAACATATTCTACGGGCTAGGTATCTAAGCGATTGGTCAAATTATTATAAATTTTCTAATAAAGGAATTTTAGCGTAATAAAACTCATCTTCCTTGAAGAACTCGGCCTTCTGCTCAGTGAAGAATTCAAGCCGTTTTCTGAGATTGGACTGCCCAATTCCCATGGACTCCATGGCCTCTGGCCGGGGCTGATAGTTGTTTTTGACTACCATATAGCCACTTTCATCATAAATATCAATGATCAGAGGCTTGGTGCGGGATGCCGCATTGTGCTTAATCGTATTTTCCACAAGCAACTGGAGCGCCCCTGAAGGTAGTGACATCTCGTAAATGCCGTTTTGGATGTTGATATTGTAGTCAAGCGCATCGCCAAACCGAACTTTTTGCAGGTAGATGTAGTCTTTGGCAAACTTGAGCTCATTGGTCAGATTGGCCAGATTGGAATCCTGATGGTCCAGCATGTACCTATAAGTGGAAGACATATGCTGGATAAACTTCCGGGCGTCTTCATTGTCTGGAATCATCGCCCGTAGGGTGTTAAGGCAATTGAACAAGAAGTGGGGATTGATCTGATTTCTGAGAGCGATCAACTGAGACGATATACGTTCCTTTTCCTGACGCTCCGCTTTGATCTGCAATTCCCGGTTCTGCACTCTGAGTTGATGCGTCTCCAGGGCTTTTTGGATCACAATGCGCATCTCGTCATAAGACCAGGGCTTGTGTATGAAATGGTAGATATTACCGTGGTTGATGGCATTGATGACCGTCTCCATATCCGAGAAACCCGTCACCAGGATACGTATTGCCTCAGGCAATATCTCCATGGATTTCATCAGGAAGGAAACACCCGTCATTTTGGGCATCCTCTGGTCAGTGAGAATCACAGGAATATCCTGATTCTCCTTGAGAATTTCCAAACCCTCTGCTCCAGAACCCGCAATTAATACTGTGAACTCCCTTCGAAATGCTGACTTAAAATAATTGAGATTGCCGACTTCATCGTCGACATAAAGTATCTTGATCGGTGTATCCATAGGGTCAGTTTATACCCTTATTTCTCATCATATAAAACACCAAAATACCGCCAGCAGCGAAATTCAGTGTCAATGTCGCATTGACGAGCATTGTTGGTCTGGTGCCGTACTCATCCACGATCAGCATGATCGTCAAACCCATGAATACAACAGCAATGCCCGACAGAAAAATTAGGGTACTTAAGGTTCTTAACATTTCGTCGCAAGATGCCCTTAAAGCACGAATATAGTGAGCTCTGCCCAGATTGTTTTTACCCTTAACGGTGAAATTGCCGTAGCCAGTTGTCTTTTTTCCAACTTTAGCATCTTTAATTGATGAGCCAGCCAACATATTTTATATTAGAATCGTTAGGACTCCGACCGCAAAGAATTTTCGATTAGATGGATACAGCAATGGTAAGTATGGCACCTGATGGCGGGCCTATTTACGCAGAGACGGATTTCTCAGTAGTTTTCAGTGAGCCTTGGAATGCAATATCTTCCCTGGCAATCGTCCTTCCAGCCCTCTACTGGGCCTTCAAACTCAAGTGGCAAGTAAAGAGGTACCCTTTCATTTTCTACTGTATCCCCCTCCTCATCCTGGGAGGCATGGGCAGTACGTTATTTCATGCTTTTCGTAGCTCAGGGTGGCTCCTATTGATGGATGTCCTGCCGACAGCCATACTAACTTTCTCTGTGGGTTTATATTTCTGGTTCAAAGTGATGCCGACCTGGTGGTCCACCCTAAGCATCGTGCTACCATTCACCGGCGTGCGATATGCAGCATATACATTACTCCAGGGGCATTTTGCCGTCAATCTGAGTTACTTCATTTCCGGTGTGATCATCTTCTGTCCAATGATTATCTACTTGTTCCGGACAAAGTTTGAGAAGTGGTACCTGATCCTCTCTAGTGTGGCATTTCTATCGATCTCGCTCATCTTCCGCGAGATGGACTTCCGAGTCGTGCATATTCTGCCAATGGGCTCGCACTTTCTATGGCACCTTTTCAGCGGGGTAGGCGCCTATTTTCTCGCAAAGTATCTGTTTGTCATCCGAGAGAAAGAACTGCGATTCTCATAAATTTGAGATATGAGATATGTGGTGCTGTCCATTCTTCTAATAGCCTCAACCGGGTTCCTTGGCGTCCATTCGCCTGCTGGTGAAAGCGCTGTCTCCGACGAAGAGATCACCGTCATACTGGAGCGACACAACTTCTGGAGAGCGGAGGTAGGTGTGGAGCCTCTTGAGTGGTCAGATGAGCTGTCCGAAATTGCCTCTAAGTGGGCGAAAGCATTGAAGAAGGACAACTGCGGCTTTTATCACAGTGACTATGGCTTTGGAGAGAATCTCTGGAAAGGAACGACTGGTTACTTCACTGTAGGCGACGCTATCGATTCATGGGCCGGCGAAAAGGCAGACTACAACTACAAGCGGAACAAGTGCCGACAGGGAAAAGTGTGCGGCCATTATACTCAAATCGTATGGGCCAATACCAAGAAAGTGGGCTGCGCCAAAATCACTTGCAATGGCTCCACTACCTGGGTCTGTGAATACGACCCCCCTGGCAATTGGGTGGGACAGAAACCCTACTAGCACAGGCACACCAATGAAATTCTTCACTTCCCTATTCCTTTTTGTCACTTTGACGAGCGCCTTAGGGCAAGAAGCCTATCCGGTTTACAAGGGAGACGTCCTCTTCGACGGTTATGACCCGGTAGCCTACTTCGACGGCATTCCCCGGAAAGGAACAGAGCAGTACGCAACTCTCCATGATGGCCGAAAGGTGCTCTTTGCCAGCGACCGAAATCGTGAGAAGTTTGAGAGAGAACCCGAAAAGTACGCACCTGCGTACGGTGGCTGGTGCGCTATCGCAATGGTGGACGAGACTTTTGTGATCCCTGACTATTCTCTCTTCAAGATCCAGGATGGAGAATTGCTGTTCTTCTCTATTCGGGCTTTTTTCAATGGGCTCACGGAATGGGATAAGGAGCCTGTGGAAAACAAGATCAAAGCCGATATCAATTACTCGGTATTGTTTCCAGGTGAGTAACTTGGTATCATGGAACTCGCGAAAAAACTACAAGTGAAGGCACCTGGTGAATTGCAAGTGATGAACCTGCCTGAAGACCTCGCGCCCCTGTTGGCATCTGAGGGCTTCGCGCTCACAATCTCGCACAGACCCCGTAATGCGCTTATCTTTTGCCAGTCGACCGACGATATTCAGCAGGCAGCCAAAAAGATCATTCCGGACCTGGACCCCAATGGTTTATGTTGGATGGCCTACCCAAAGAAAAGTGGGCAACTCAAAACTGACATTTCAAGAGACAGTGGTTGGGAAGCTATGGAACAGGCAGGATGGTTGCCCGTGCGACAGGTCTCCATAAACAGCGACTGGTCTACACTTCGCTTTCGGAGACGATCGGATATCAAGGAACTTCGTAGGGGTCAGGACCACCCAAATGTTGACCGTCAACAGAAGAAAGTGATCGTCCCGGACCACGTGGCCGAAGCGCTGTCAAAGGAAAGACTCAACACCGCCTACGAGGGGCTTTCATTTTCTCAAAAGAAAGAGTTTATCGTGGGGATAGTCGATGCCAAAAAGGAAGAGACCAAGGCCAAACGCCTGGAAATCATGCTGTCATTTCTCCGATCAGTTCCTAGCTGATCCTTACCACTTGGCCCAGGCTGTCATACGTTGATAAAACGATCCTTCGCGTAATAGCCTTCGATGTCTATCTTCACGTCATGAAGAAGCTACTATTTGTCATCACCATGCTGGGTCTGACGGCACCCACATTCGCTCAGTTAGACCTCTCCTACTACCTCCCGGATGTTGTCACGTACAATCCACAAATTCCGACACCCAAGGAAGTCATTGGACATGAGGTCGGCGAATGGCATGTAACCCATGACAAGCTCGTCTATTACATGAGGGCCATTGCCGAGGCCTCCCCTCGTGTCACGCTGGTCGAAACAGGCGTAACTCACGAAGACAGGCAGCAACTTCTCCTCATCATCACCTCGACAGACAACCATTCCCGACTCGAAGATATTCGAAAAGAGCACCTGCAATTGATTGACCCGGCAACGTCGGGCAGCCTTGATGTATCGACAATGCCCGCGGTCGTATGGCAGGGTTTTAGTATCCATGGCAATGAGCCTAGCGGGAGCAATGCGTCTCTACTGGCAGCATACTTCTATGCCGCGGCAGAAGGCGATCTCATAAACAGTATACTGAACAACACTGTGATATTGCTAGATCCCTCTTTCAATCCCGATGGTCTCACGCGGTTTGCGACATGGGTCAACAGTCATCGGGGCAAAAACCTCGTGTCAGATCCCAACAACATTGAACAGAATGAAATGTGGCCAAGAGGCCGAACGAACCATTACAACTTCGACCTCAACCGTGACTGGCTAACCGTCCAGCAGCCAGAATCACGCAATAGAGTGACGCAGTTTCATCGCTGGCGCCCAAATATCCTTACGGACCATCATGAGATGGGCACCAACTCTACCTTCTTCTTTCAGCCGGGCATCCCGTCAAGAAAGAATCCGAATACTCCTATGGAGAATGTGCGCCTGACAACGGCCATAGGTGAGTTTCATGCCGCTGCGCTGGATAGCATAGGTTCGTTGTACTACTCCGAAGAGGACTATGACGATTTCTTCTATGGCAAAGGCTCCACATTTCCAGATGTACAAGGGGCAATCGGCATTCTCTTTGAGCAAGCCAGCTCACGGGGCCACAGTCAGGAAAGTGATCATGGTGTCCTTCGTTTTCCTTTTACGATCAAGAATCAGTTCAATACCGTCATTTCCACGTCAAAAGCCGCCGTGGCTCTGAGAGAGCAACTGCTGACCCACCAACGAAACTTCTACACCACGGCTATCTCAGAGGCGAAAAAAAGCGCTCAGAAGGGTATCATTTTTGGATCGCGACAAGATGCCCACAGGGCGGGTGCACTAGCAGAAATTCTCCTCAGGCAGCAAGTCAATGTGTCCAGCCCCGCGAGCAACCAAGTGGTCTCGGGAATCAACTACCCCGCGGAAAGCAGCTATGTCGTTGCCATGGAGCAACCACAGGCGAAGCTGATAAAGTCCATGTTTGAGACGATGACCACATTCGAGGATAGCCTCTTTTACGACATCTCCACATGGACGCTACCCCTGGCCTTTGATCTCAACTACAGCTACCTGGACAGTCGCCAGTTGGCCGCAATTGATACGGAGCCCGTGGAATCAGTGCAAGCCAGTGCATCCGAGCATGAATCCCTCGAGCCTGCCGACTACGCATACCTGATCAAATGGAACAGTTACTATGCCCCTAAGTTCCTCTGGGGCCTATTGGAGAAAGGTGTGAAGGTGAAGGTCGCTACAGAAGCCTTTACCTCCAATGGCGAGACCTTCGATAGGGGTGCTTTGGTCGTCCCTGTAGGCATCCAGACTATTGGTGCCAATTATCTGCATGCTGTACTTCTGGACTTGCAACGATCGCTGGGCATCAAAGTATACAATGCCAGTAGCGGGAAAACCGGTGGAGTCAACCTCGGCAGCAGGACCCTGGAGATGGTCGAAAAGCCCCGGATCGCTATGGTGGTAGAGGGCGCGGTCTCCTCAAACGATGCCGGTGAAGTTTGGCACTTACTGGACAATCGCTTCGACATACCTGTATCACGAGTACCCTCACGGATCTTTAACCGAGTCCAACTCGACCGGTACAACACCCTCGTGATGGTGAACGGCGGATATGGCAGTATTTCAAAATCAAAAGTGGAAGAATTGAAGGATTGGGTCCGCAAAGGTGGGAATATCATCGCGTTCAAAGGTGCCAACAGCTGGCTCGCAGCCCAGGGGATCATCAATCTAAAGACCAGTGGTACACCTGCCGATACGCTTGGTCGCAAGAACTATGAGGACTTAAACGAGTACCGCGGTGCTCAGGTGACAGGCGGGGCTATCTTCCAGGCTGATCTGGATAACAGCCACCCCATTGGCTTTGGCTACGAAGACCGATCCGTGCCGGTCTTTGTCAACAGCAATTCCTTTTATGAGGCAGACAGCAATCCATATGCCACTCCCTTAAAATTTACTGATCGACCACTACTGAGTGGCTATATCTCCGAAGAGAACCTCGAGCGTATTGGTAACAAGGCAGCAGTAGTCGTCTCCGCCAGTGGCCGAGGGCGAGTCATCTCGTTCTCATTCAACCCGAACTTTCGGGCGTTCTGGTACGGCACGAACAAACTGTTCCTGAATTCGATATTCTTTGCAGATCATATTAGTTCCGGGAGTGCCAGTCGTTGAGGATACTACGCTGGCTCTATCGGCACGACGTTGTTGGGCTTGTTCTCCGTGATCTGAGGCGGGAGATTACCCTTGATAGTGGTCATCAGTACCTCAAAGAGTCTCATTTTGTGGTTTCTGGGTCGTGTGAGGAGGCTGATCTCTCTGACGGGATGTTGATTGGCAATGAACTTGACCTGCTCCAGCCGGTCCTCGTCCAGATCTAGCGTCGACAGCTCAGGGATCAGAGTGCTTCCCCCTTCACGGTCGGCCAGCTTCATCATCGTCTCAATTGATCCGCTCTCGTAGTCCATTTCCAGGTCCCTGTGGTGCAACTGCGCCATGTTGCAGAGATTAAAGACCTGCGTGCGCAAACAGTTGCCTTCAGCAAGCACCCACACTTTGGAATCCAGGATGTCCTCCACCCTTACTTTGTTGGAGTAGCGGAGGCTCAGGTCCACATTCATGTAGCATAGGAGCTTCTCATAGAACATGGGCATCACTTGAATACCTGGGTCACCCACTGGGGTGGCGGCAATACCTGCGTCGAACTCCTGGTTCTTTAGCCCCTGGATGATATTCTCCGTTTTCTCCTCGGTGATCTTTAAGGTGATGTCGGGATACTGTCTCAGGAAGTCTCCCAGAAAATACGGCACGAGATATGGCGCCAAAGTAGGGATCACCGCCACTTTCAGGCTGCCTGATATGACATCATTATGCGCCCGGGCGATCTCACGTAGGGCATTTAGTTCATTGAGGATCGTTTTGGCTTGCTCAATCACCTCCTCTCCCACCGGCGTAGGCATCAGGGGGTGACTTTCCCTGTTGAATAGTGTCGCTCCCAACTCCTCCTCCAGTTTCTTCACCTGGGTGCTAAGGGTGGGTTGAGTGACATGGTTCTTTTCTGCAGCTAGTGAAAAGCTCTGATAGTCCTTAAGGGCGATGATGTATTGCAGTTGCGCAATGTTCATTGTTCACAGGTCAAAAAATCAGATTCAAAATTGCAAAAAAAAGGTCCAAGTTGAAGAACCTGGACCCTGATCTTATGTCGTATGTATTGCTCTATATTTCAATAGGGACCCGTACCATGGTGTCATCCCAACCAATGATCATGTGAGCGCCATTATCGGCTTTCTCGAAGATGATGGCCAATGCTTCCACAGTAGAAGGTGTCTTGGCTGTTGGCACGGTAATTTTGGCCACGGTGCTCGCACTAGGGTCGAAAGCATAATGACCCCAGGTGTCCGTATCAGAGCTGAAGTAGATCTCCCACTCCTTTTCATTGGGGACAGCGTAGATTGTATATCGTCCGGCTGCGATTGTTGTTCCGTTCACTTTGGCATCAGTGAAAAACGCGATCTCTGTGGCTTCGTTCGCACCTACACGCCACATCTGCCCGTACGGCAACAAGGCGCCGAAGATGTCACGATCTTTCTTTTGAGGACGAGAGTACAGTACCCGCATTTTGGGAGCTCCTTCCCTACGTCCGGGATATACAGACGCATCCATTGGACTGCCATCCAAGCCAGGAAATTTCTGAGCATCAGCAGCGAAAATAAGTCCTGCAAACAACGCTACGAACAGTAAATTTTTCATAATTAGGGTGATTGTAGTGAATTTGATTACAAAGATTAAAAGCGAATAACCGGACGAAAGTTTCAAAATATCGCTGATACCTATCACGCATTGGCGAAAAAATCTTTGTGAAATGTCATGAACGGTCAGATCCCGATGTGAAAATAGTACTCAGGCGGGGGTTGAATATGTTTTTTTAAAGACTTAAGTTTATCATCGTCAATGACATTTTTTGTGAGGCGCCATTTCTTTTTTCCATTTATCCTCCTGACCCTGTGCACATTTTGCGCCGAAGTACCACCCGAAGCGTCTGCCAACTTCACCGTCACTATTGAAAACCTGTCAGGTACCGAAGCAGCACCAGCGGCTATGCTAGGTGCCGGTGTCCACTATCGGCAAGAACAGCTCGGCAGCCCATTGTTTTTTAACCGGGCTTTTGACTATGGTGACGGTCTCGAAGAACTGGCAGAAGATGGTAACCCCGACAGCTTGCTCACGACCATCGATGATAGAGGTGAAATCATCGGCTATGAGCGATTTGGGAATATCCCACCTGGATCGTCGATCCAATTTACCTTCAGTGCAGAGTATGGCAATCGATTCAACTTCGTCACCATGTTCATGGAAAGCAATGACCTGTTCTATTCCTTCAGTGATGAAGGTATCAGCTTGTTTGAGCCCAATGGCGACCCTATCACGGGTGACTTCACAGGCAAGGTCCTTTTTTGGGATGCCGGCACGGAAGAAAACGAGACACCCTATGAGGGGCAATTTCAACCACCGAGGCAGTCTACTCCGGGAGAAGGTGTCTTCACCCCAAATGAAGCTGTCAGGCCGCAAGACGACGACTTCAGCTATCCAGCCACGCAGGATGTTATTCGTATCACCATCGAAAGCCAAGCCCAATGAACCGCCGCCTCATCTGCCTTGTCTATTGCACAATTCTCTTCGCGTGGGACAGCACGGCCCAGGGATGCAGCGACGCGGGATTTTGTACTATGGGCGCTATGAAGCCTGACCAGACATTCAGCCGGAAGATCAACTTCAAACTCCGGAGCCTTGAGATCAGCTATTATCGCGGGACATCCACGCTTTCTCCCATTATCTATTCCCTAACGGCAGATATCAATTACGGCCTGACAGACAAATTGGGCATGCAACTGAAACTGCCTTATCAGTGGGTCAACGGCAATTTTGGAAATACCAGCAGCATTGGCGATATCTCCTTCAGCTTCACGCGCAATCTCATTCGGAGTCCAACGATGGACTTAAATGTCACTGTCGGGGGCAAGATTCCAACCAACGACTCGAATAAAAAGAATGACGCAGGGCTTGTACTTCCCATGTACTACCAGACAAGTCTTGGTAGCTATGATATTGTCGCGGGCATGTCTTTGCTGACGAAAAAGTGGTTGTTCGCATTTGGCTATCAGCAAGCCCTCACTGCCAATGGAAATACCTTCTTCTGGGGTGAATGGGTGGACTATCCCAGTCGGGAATACCTCAGCAATCACGACGTCGGCATTGGCCTTAAGCGAGGCATAGACCTGATGTTTAGGGTAGAGCGCAACTTCCGATTCATCAATTATTCGTTCAATATTGGTCTTTTACCTATTTATAGGATCACTCCTGATCAGGGAATAATAGCCACCCGCCAAAACGGAGGCGTGGTGAAGACTACCGGGCTTGCATTGTCAACACTAGCCGGTTTCACATACCACCTCAATACAATATCGTCCGTAAAGGTCATCTATGGCTACAAAATCACGGACAGAAAGACCAACCCCGATGGGCTTACGAGAGACGATGTCATCACGATGGCATATTTATTGAGGTTCTGAGTTCCTCGGCGAATGCCGCTATTTTTGCTTAATCTAAACTCTGAAGTGGTGAAATCGATTCCGTGGATTGTGTGTGTTTGGTTGGTTGTTGTCCTTTCATCTTGTAAGAATGATGATGATGCCACAGAACCGGTTGTAGACGCGGACCTGATTTTCGAGCCCTTGCTGGTATTAGAGGGTACAGCGCTGAATCAAGCCACAGGTTTCATTGCTAGTGAAGAGGAAAATGCGCTCTACTTCGCGCACCGCGAAACGAATCCTACCACTCGATTCTCCTCCGAAAAGATCATCCGGTTTGACCTTGAAACTCAGGAGGTAAAGTTTCGATACTTTGACAGGGAGGACTTTATCACTAAACGGATGCACCTATTGGATGATTCCCTCTATGTGATTGGGGGTAGCTTCGTGAATATCTATCCACTAGACCTGGAACGCCCTAAGAACATCGTTCATGGCTTGCAGATCACTCGCTTTGGCAGCGCGGTATATCAAAATGAAGTCTACATCTGGGGAGGAGACATCGAAGAAACCAATTCAGACAAAGTCTACCGATGGAACAAGCAGACAGAAGTCTTCGATGAGATCGGACAGCTACCCACTGCCAAGACGTGGGCACTTGGAGAAATCATCGGCGGCAAGCTTTTTATCTTTGGTGGACGAAGAGAGTTCACGGACGAACGGGGTGAAAACGTCGTATTTATCCACGACCTGAGTTCCAACACCACCGTCACCAGTCAGCTTCCGCAGCCGGTCGCGCGCACGTTCACTTCTTTGCACCGATCGTCGATATTTCTTAGCGGACAGACCATCGACGCTGATCCTTCGTCCGAGGACCTGGACATCTACTTTGGTGTGTTTAACCCCAGTCTGCTGACGTTCTTTGAACTTCGCCCTTCACTCAGCGATGAAGGCTGGAACAGCATCACGGCAATGACCATCATGAACTCGCAGATCTACGTGCTCTATGGCAATGCCAACTCTTTCTTCGATAACGCGCCCATGACAGTCATGGTGGCCGATATTCCCACCTTAGGTACCAACTAAAACAGTATCGGTATCAGCGTCCAGCTGAGAATGATGAGGAGGGTAATGGAAATCAGATTGAGTACGATACCGACCAAGGCCATCTCAATGACCTTGATGTAGCCGCTGACAAAGACAATGGCATTGGGTGGTGTAGACATGGGCAGCATAAATGCACAACTCGATGCCAAGGTAATGGGGATAGCAATATGCAGGAACTCTACGCCCAAACCCTCAGAAATACCCGCCACCATAGGAGAGAAGACAGCCACCAGGGCCACATTGCTCATCAACTCTGTCATGAATAACATCACAGTAATCAAAAAGGGTATGGTCGTGCTGGCAGTGAAGCCGCTTTCCTGTACATAGTCCCCAATACTTCCTATGATCCCCACTTTGGACAGGGAAGTTGCCAGCGCTAGCCCACCACCAAAGAGTATGAGGATACCCCACTGCAGGCGACTCGTATCTTGCCACTCCAGGACGAAATCACCCTTGCCGAAATTGGTCGGAACGGTGAACACCAGCAATGCACCGAGTATGGCGATTTGCGCATTTCCGAGGTCCAGGCCAGTCCACGAATTGACGTAAGTGCGAGCTATCCAGAGAAAGGCTGTCAGGCCAAAGCAAATGAGCACCATATTCTCCTTGTCCGATCGCTTGCCAAGTTTGGCAATCTCTTCGTCCAATACCCGGCGGCTCATGCCCAGATTTCCCAAGCGATTGGGGTAGAACCTTGTCAAAACAAAAAACGTGGCCGTCAGCATGATCAATGCAAACGGTAAGCCAATGGCAGACCAATTGAGAAAATCCATTTGCATGCCGTACTCACTCTCCAGGTAGCCGACCATCACCACATTGGGTGGAGTGCCTATTACTGTGACTGTCCCGCCAATGTTCGCCGCGTAGGCTACACCAAGCATTGTGGCCAGAGAAAAATTGCGCCGCCCTTTTGCCGGTAGTGATTCGTCACTTGTTAGGAATTGCATCATCGTCATGGCAATTGGCAGTATGACCAATGTGGTCGCCGTGTTGCTGATCCACATGCTGAGTAAAGCTGTAGCCAGCATGAACCCCAGAATCACGCCATTGGCATTGGTTCCTGTCAGGCGAATAATGTTCAGTGCAATCCTCTTATGGAGATTGACCTTCTCCATCGCGAGAGCGAGGACAAAGCCGCCGAAGAAAAGAAAAATGATCGAGCTACCGTAATTCGCCGCTACCTCCCCAAATGGCATGATCCCCATCAAGGGCAATAAAAACATCGGCACCAACGCCGTTACGGCCAGGTCAACCGCCTCGGTCACAAACCAACAGATCATCCAGGTGGCCATCGAGATCACCTTGACGACCTCGGGAGATTCCACCGGTAGAGGCAACAAATTGATGATTACGCAAAGGAGTGGCCCAAGGACCAGGCCGATCTTTCGTGCCGTAGTATATTTTCTCGTCATTGTCGTCACTTGATTGGTCGTCGCTGTGGGACTATTGTAGGTAGACCTCCATTATGCCCGTTACGACCTCAGAGGCACCAATGTAGATACCCACTCCATAGGTCATGTGTTTGATGGACAAATGGCTGATGGCATAAGGTAGACCGCTAACATTGATAAAGCTAAAGGCCACGGCAGTCAGAACACCTCCAGCCACCAGTAAAGTGGCATTCGGAGCTATGAGCAACATCAGAATGCCAATGATCATGACCACCGTACTCAGGCGCAGCACTCGCTGGAGATTCATATTTGAAACAAGTCCACTCACCGCAAAACCCAGGATGGCTGAAAAGCCCAGAAGTCCGAATGAGATATACTGACCGTATGGGCCAATAGCGGTGGTGCTTTTGGCAGCGTAATCCGGAAGGAACTCAACAAGGAAGGCTTTGGCTGTTCCCAGCCCGAGACCCACCACAAGTATGATGAAATAAGACCGTAGACTTTGTGCGGCCTGGTTTGACTCCTCCAGACGTTGCTGCCGTCGTTGGATCACCTCATCTGAAGATACCCTATGGAAGATCAGTCCGGTGCCGGCAATGAGTATTCCACCCACTACGAATGTCAGTGTGTCGCCGAAGAAGTGTACCAATTCCACTACAATGGGCTCCAACGCGTAGATCAACTCTGTCACCAGAAAGAGTACGCCCATGACAACCGGTAGTTTCTGGGCTGGCGCAAAAGCCTCAATCATAGAATTGGCAGGACTGATGAATATGTTCATGGCCACGAGCCAGATCACGATCATTAGCGGCAACAGTGGACGGACCTGGCTGATGGGGCCTGCGCCGATGATGGTGGCAACGACCATGAACACCATGGCGGTAGAGCCGATACCAATGGTGAAAATGGTAAAGAACTTGCCATTGCGGCGCATCAAGTGATCTGCTACAAGACCGGCGATGGGTGGTATGATGATCAGCACCAGCGCCTTGGTCACGAGCAGGAAATCCACCAACTCCGTGAAATTGAACTTCTCCATGAGCACCGGTTGATACTCGTGGTAGGCAATCCAGCTGATCACGACTGCTGCATTCAGCGCTGCCAGGCTGTACACCTCAGGCCATTTCAATCGCTGATTTTGAGTGGAGGTTTGATTCATCGTTCCATTCCTGTATGGCAGTGAAAATTACCTAGAATTCACGAGAACGACCGGTAGTAGAATCCTGAACTAGGAATGAAAATATCAACAGGTTCCTCAGGGTCTGAACGAGCTGATCCCAGGATCCTTGAGAAGGTCAATCCCTTGCCTGATACACCTGAGCAGTGAGAAAGGCACTCTCGCGGCCGACGACTGTGGGTTGAGTACCTGTGACGAAATATTGAATGGATCGCAAAGGTCCGAGTGTGCTTGAAGAACGCAAACCCGCATTGAGAGGCGTTCGGAAATGTGTGAAATACGCTCTGAGCATATCAGCCCGGCATGTGAGCACTTCATACCACCTCGGGCGATCGACGACGGTGGTCCTGTTCTTCAATGACGATCTCATGTCTATCTATTTGCTGGTTACTGTACAGTGGCTTAGTTGTTTGCCACGTAAAATTCATCCTCTCCGCTGACTTCAGCGCCGTGGACTGATTGCCCCACTACCCTGGTAGTCACGGCGACCTGGTCCCCGTACTCAACCCAAAGGATGTACTCTCTCCCCTCCACAATTTCCAAATCTTTGCCTTCGTAGTGATAATAGCCGCGTCTTCCCTCGATGGGCTCCAGCTCATATACTTGACCGAGGGACAACATCTTAACCTTGGCGTCGGCTACCAATGTTTCCCCGTCATTATCGGCTTCATCTACGCGGACCACTTTGATATCCGTGACGGGCTGACCCACAATCACGCTTGCCTCAATTACAAGGGTGACTTCTTCTTGCTTCTGATCAATCTCGGTGCAGGATGAAAAGACCAGTGCTGAAATCAAAAAAATGGCGGAGATTATTCTTAGTCTCATGGCGGTATAAGAGAGTGTAAATCGTATTGTATCCGTTGGTTCTTTTTGTTTATTGGATACACTCTTAATATACCATGACTATCCGTGAATCACCCTATATTTTCGACGAGCGCCGCTCATCGTTAGATGAACAAAGATTTTTGCTCGTCAACGGTCTGGCCGCAGATATTTACCCCGTTTATAAGTTTTATAAATAACGGTATTTATTGAACAATTGGAAGGTCTGACGTGAGATGAATCAGAGCCTTTTATTCAAGCTTCAAGATGATCTTGCCAGTACGACCCGGCGTGTCTGCATGTTTGACTGCTTCCTTGATTTCGTCTATCGAATAGGTCTTCTCGATCTCAACTTTGAGCTGCTCTTGCCCTAGCATTCCAAGTACTTCTCCCACTACCTGCATACGCCTTTCTTTGGGTAACCTGGCCATCCAAGAGCTCAACCAGAAACCCTTTACCGTGAGGTCCTTGAAAATCATGAGGCCGCTATTCAGCGGTATCGGCTGCAAACTGAGAAGTCCATATACCCACATCGTACCCCCTTCAGTCAGTGAAGCCAACGCATCAGCGCCGGTCTGGGACCCGACCGCGTCAAAGGCAACATCCACGCCCTTGCCATCTGTCAGGGATTTTATGGCTTTCGGCAACGATTCCTTTTCCGTATTGATGACAGCCTTCGCTCCCAATTGTAGCAGGCCTTCGCTTGCTCCGTCTCGTCTCACGGTGCTGATGACAGAAATACCTTTCGAAGCAGCCATTTGAGTGACAAACTTGCTGAAAGCACTTCCGCCCGCCGTTAGCAGCAGTGTCTGACCTTCCGATAACTTGGCACTCTCCAGCATAGCATAGGCTGTAAATGGATTAACGAATGCCTGGCAAGCGACCTCATCAGACATGCCTTCAGGAGCGGGTATAAGGGTTTTCGCAGATACAACGATGTACTCCGCCCAAACGCCCAGGCCGGTGAAAATTACACGCATGCCTTGGGGCATCTGCACGCCTTCTCCACACTCATCCACAACCCCAGTTGCTTCGAATCCCCCTACCCCAGGAATCTCAGGTCTGATCCCATACAAACCCTGGATATACATAATATCGGATGGGTTGATGTTACAGGCTGTAACACGGACCCTCACTTCACCTGGACCAGGCTGGGGAAGCGGTCGCTCCTGAATTTCCAGCACCTCCCAGGGTAAACCTAATTTCTCAAAAACAGCGCTCTTCATAGTAGTTTCAGATTATGGCAGTCGGCAATATATAAAAGTATGTCATCAAGCTAGGTCGTACTGACGATCATCGGTATAAAGAATAATCCATATATTCGATGCTCATCAAAACCCACTCCATGAAAATCGCATCGGAATTTGATCTGTCGGGTCGTGCGGCAATAGTTACAGGCTCTAGTAAGGGCATAGGTAAAGCCATCGCCAGGGCACTTGGTCAGCAAGGAGCGACGGTTGTCATCTCCAGCAGGAAACAAGAGGCGTGTGACGAAGTAGTTGCCGAATTCGCGAACGAAGGCATCAAGGCATTGGGAGTCGCCTGTCACATGGGTGACCCAGATCAGATCCAACAGCTCGTTGCCAAGACCATTGCTGAGTTTGGTTCCATTGATATCCTGGTAAATAACGCAGCCATCAACCCAGTCTTTGGGGGGCTGGAAGATGCCGACGGCGGTGCGTTTGACAAGATCATGAACGTGAACGTGAAGGGCCCTTGGGAGCTGGCCAAAGCTGCCTACGAACACCTCAAAGAGGTCAAGGGATCCATCATCAACATCAGCAGTATTGAAGGAATAAGTCCCGGGTTTGGACTCGGTCTCTATAGCGTAAGCAAGAGTGCGCTCATCGCCCTCACGAAAGTAATGGCCCGGGAATGGGGGAAAGAGGGAGTTCGTGCCAATGTCATCTGCCCGGGACTGGTGGAGACCAAATTCAGCACAGCCCTTACCTCGAATCAACACATCATGGATATGGTCATGGCCAAGCAGGCCCTGCAAATGTTAGCGCAACCTGAAGATATGGCGGGAATGGCAGTCTACCTCGCATCTCCTGCAAGTTCGTTTGTCACTGGCGGTGTATTCGCTGCAGACGGCGGATTCACGATATAAAAAGCACATTTATGGTTGATCTATTTGCCTCCGACGCCCTAAGAGCCCTCTACCCCAAAGTAAAGGAGTTTGTCGAACAGGAGCTGATCCCAATGGAGGACCAACTGCTGTCCAGTACCTGGGATCAGGTAGAACCTCTATTGGCTGAAAAAAGGCAGCTAGCCCAATCGAATGGACTATGGAACCCTAGCCTGGAAGAAAACCACGGGGGATTGGGGCTGAGTATGCTGGACTTTGCCCAAATCAGCGAATTGCTGGCGATGACACCTTTTGGTCATTACGTAGTCAACAGCCAGGCACCTGACATTGGGAATATTGAATTGCTCCTCAAGTACGCCTCGCCAAAGTTGAAGGAACGGTATCTCGAACCACTTATCAAAGGCGAAATCCGCAGCTGCTTCTCCATGACGGAGCCGGAGTTTGCGGGCTCTAATCCCCTGAAGATGGCCACAACGGCCACTGCCACCGAAGGTCACTGGGTGGTGAATGGCCACAAATGGTTTACCACCGCAGCGGATGGCGCCGCTTTTGCCGTTGTGATGGCAGTTACCAACTCAGACGGTCCTCCTTATCAGCGGGCAAGCATGATCATCGTGCCCACAGATACAGAAGGTTTTGAACTTGTCCGCAATATCCCCATCATGGGTGAGGAAGGCGGAGGCTATCACAGTCATGCCGAGATTCGTTACCATGACTGCAGGGTACCGGAAGACCACCTCGTCGGGCACGAAGGGCAGGGGTTTGTCCTCGCGCAAGAGCGATTAGGTCCAGGACGTATCCACCACTGCATGCGATGGATTGGGATTTGCGAGCGGGCCTTTCATCTGATGTGCCAGCGAGCGGTGGACCGTGATATGGGAGATGGGTCCCGCCTCGGCCACAAGCAAACCATCCAAAACTGGATCGCCGAATCGCGCGCGCAGATCAATGCCGCTAGGCATATGGTCCTGCATGCCGCGCTGAAATTGGACAAGGAAGGGACCAAAGCCGCCAGGCAAGATATTTCCACTATTAAGTTCTACGTAGCCGACGTGTTGATGAAGGTCCTTGATCGTGCGATACAGGTGCATGGCGCCCTTGGGATCACAGATGATACTGTTTTGGCCTGGTGGTACCGACACGAGCGTGGGGCACGCATCTACGATGGCCCCGATGAAGTCCACAAATCCTCTTTAGCCAAGTCTATCCTCAAAACCTACGGTCTACCAAAATGAGCCGCGAAGCAATCGACGAACCCACCGGCGTCCGCAAAGGAGAAGAACTGGACGCGGATGTCCTCGAAGCCTACCTGCAGGACCAACTGAACGAAAAGAGTAAACTCACCATCCAGCAGTTCCCAAGTGGCTTCTCGAATCTCACTTACATGCTTCAGTTTGGCGATCAGCAGTTTGTCCTTCGCAAACCCCCTCATGGCGCCAACATCAAAGGAGGGCACGACATGCATCGCGAGTATCGTATGCTCACTATGCTGCACCCGGTGTACCCGTATGTGCCAAAGACGGTGCTTTATGAGGATGATACCGCCATTCTAGGGACAGATTTCTACATAATGGAACGGGTGAAGGGCGTGATCCTTAGAAGTCGACCACCCAAGGGCATCGATTTGAACCCTGAGTTGATGCGCTCCATTTCCTCAGCAGCCGTAGATCACCTGGCATCTCTTCATCAGCTGGACCTCTCTCAAAACGACCTCTCGGGACTTGGCAAGCCGGAAGGCTATGTTAAAAGACAGGTGGAGGGCTGGATAGGCCGATACGAACGAGCCGCTACGGACGATATCCCCCACATGACGGAAGCGGCGGCGTGGCTCCAAAGCAACATGCCCCCGGAACAAGGTGCGGCCCTGATACACAACGACTTCAAATATGACAACCTGGTACTGCATCCATTTGTCCTGTCCAACATAGAGGCCGTCCTCGATTGGGAGATGGCTACGATCGGCGATCCCCTGATGGATCTGGGTACCACACTCGGGTATTGGGGGGAGTTTGGAGACACCGACACGCTCAAACCCTTCAACCTGACGTGGTTGCCAGGTAACCTCACACGTGCTGAGGTGGTAGATCGCTACCAAGAGAAAACTGGTACTGATTGCAGCAATATTGTTTTCTACTATGCCTTTGGCAGCTTCAAGATCGGCGTAATTGTCCAACAGATCTACGCTCGGTACCAGAAGGGCTTCACACAAGACCCGCGCTTTGCGGCATTGATCCATGTAGTCCGGGCATGTGGTGAAAACGCCATGGCCGCGATCAAATCTGGAAAAATTAGCAATTTCGGGTAGTCCTAATAACGTCGCACCTCAAAGCCTGTGAGTACCTCCTCCTCAGCGACATCCACGGTGACAGAAGTCACGTCAGCATGAGTCGGGCCCTCGTGGCACCATTCTACCAAGTCATTGATAGCGAGCTCCTCACCCTGGGCATGAATGAGGACGTCACCATTGGCTTCATTGCGGACCCATCCTGACAACTCCAGATTTCGGGCTCTGGACCGTGTGGAGTCACGAAAGAATACGCCCTGCACTCTGCCCTTACATGTGATCCTGACTACTTTCATTGTGAATTGATCTCCGTCTATAAAATTATGCTACAGGCTCTTAAATCAAGACAGGTCAGGCGAGGGTATTGTCTAAAATTGGTCCCCGGTACCGATGCGATCGGCCCCAGCCGCTACTAGCGCTGCGGCATCACTGCGATCCCCAATTCGACAGCAAACCTTTAATCCAAGCGCTGAAGGCACCTTCTGCCGGAGTTGTTGTATTTCTTGAGGTCTCACTTCTCGATCCAGATCAGTGGTCATCACGATATAGTCAACACCCGTATCAGCACAAAGCTTGATGACTTCCCCCAGCTGCCCCTCGGACCACAGATCCACGTCGATGATCACTTTCAAAAGCTTCCACTGACTGTGTACCAGGTGGGAGGCCTTGGCTAGTTCGATTTTGGTCCAGGGCATTCCCGAGGCAAATGACGAATGGTGAAGCACCAAGTCGATTTCATCCGCGCCATCGCGAAGTGCCAGTTCCACTTCAAGCATTTTCGTTTCGGTCATTTGGAATCCCGCCGGGTACCCGGCTACGGTGGTGAGTACCAGCTCGCGGCCGGCTATTTCGCGGAAAGCTCGCTTCACCCAGAAGGGAGGCACACATATGCCATGCAGCCCCCGGTCAATGGCCACGGCCACCAATTCATCCACCTCCCTTCCAGTAATGACTGGCGAGAGATTTGTCAGCTCAATATGTTTTGAGAGATCCAAGGTCAGTGCCGCAGCTGGCAGACCTTGCAGTATTTCATCTTGTGGGCAGGTCGCTTCTTCGGCGGCTTCTTGTGCCCAAAGTACGTGGGATCGGAGTATTGAGGTTTCTCCATGATACGGGCTTCCTTCTTGTTGTCTTTTGCCACCTGCTTCATGCGGGCCTCATAGACTTCCTTGTGGGTCTGCGACTTCTTCTTTATCGTGATGCCGAGAAAACCTTGCTTCTTTTTAGAGGATTGCCATTGAGGCTCGGGAGCCTTGGGAGCGGCTACATCTCGTGTGGTTTGAGAAAAGGCAGCCGAAAAGATTAGCGATAGAAATAATGTCAGAACGATATTCTTTCCTTGCATATCACAAATTTAACTAACATTTAAACGACAGATTTCGAAATTCCGTACCCATTAGGGATATTAGCGTTGGAAAGACGTGGTCTGGCGAGTGAGTCGGCAAATTTCTTGTCGAAGGCCAGAGGGGAGGTATATCTATGAGAATCATATTGTTAGCGGGGGTATTTAGTGTCCTATTCGTGGGAAGTTCGGTCGGCCAGGAAATCACCGAAGGACAACTGGCTACGGCGATGGATCGTGGTGAAGAACTCATGAAGCAGGGCAAATTTGAGGATGCCAACGAATCATTTCTCTTTGTCATCAACAATCAAAAGGTCCTACCGAGTAGTATGGCGTTTTTGTTTGGACAGAATAGCTATCATCTCAAAAAATACAAGCAGAGTATCAACTGGCTCAACAAGTACATCCAGATCAAAGGTACCCAGGGACGGTATTATGAGCCGGCCGTGTACTACCTGCAGTTGGCCGAAAACGCCTACATCGAGCTCCAGCGAAAGAAAATGGAGGATATGGCAGGCGAATTGGTCAATGAAGATTACGACTGTGATGGACTTGACAACATGATCTGCCCGGTCTGCCATGGCAATGGCGTTATCATAAAAGCAGGGTATTTTGATAGGATATACAAGACCTGTCCCTATTCCGCAGGTGAACCCTACCTCTCATGTGAGGACTACAATCTCTTCATGAGAGGGTTGTTGGAACCGAAAGTGACCGAGTAGCCCTCACCTTCCCCTATATGGCAAAAAAAATGGTGCACGGATCGCGCACCATTTCTAAGACTAGTTTTGGTGATCAAGGGCATCCCCGCGGTGGGGATACTTGCTTTTAGTTAGTTGTGATATTGCACGCATCTGGTGCTCAGCATGTGCCGATCACCAATGACGGAGTGATATATCTCGCCAGTACCCTTCTTCAAAGTGATGATACCAGCTGTATTACTGTCTTTTAGTTCATTGTCCCACCAATTGCCACTCACACTAATTTGACGGAAGAGGTGTCCTGGCTCACCAAAGCCGGCGTAGAGCATGTGCATATCGCTTTCCTCCCCTTCAATAAGGAACTCACCGGCGTGGTGCCAACCGCCAAAGAAGTGAAACAGATGTCTCCACTCATGAATGGTGGGCACATGCCAGCCCTCAGGGCAAGCCGTCTGAGCCTGACGATAGTTGTAAAGTCGTCCGTATTTCTTACAGAATTCCGGTAGATCGTTGTAGCAATAGGAGCCCTCGACTGGGTACTGCGCATTCTCCGCAAACCAGGTACGCATGATGTCTCCACTGTGATGTCTTCTGATGAAAGTGATCGTCTGGTATTCTCTGCCATCCCTGGGGTCTATCATTGTTCCCAGTGTGTGATCAAACTTCTTTCCTTCGTTTACCTGGATCTGACCCACCGCCGAAGACCCGGCCAGGAGGGTGAGGCACAACGCAATTAGGAGTATCTTGTTCATCGTCTTCATATTAAGATTCGACGAAGTCTTTGCTTCGAATCAAAGAACGGAAATGATTGGGTATTAGCCATCTGGGGACGAATGAAAGGGTTATTTCAACCCATATCTGGGTATAAAATGTGTTTCATCCAATTATCGTTTACCGACGGCAGCCGGGACGGTTTCGCCTCAAGCCATGGAAATGTCGGTATTCCACCGGCAAGACAGATCACCCGAAAACCTCTGGTAATTGGAATTCACTATTGACCATGAGGCAGGATTGGGGATCCGCCGAAGCGCTATCTCGAGCCAAAAGGGAGTGCCAGATCAGCCCAGCCGACCCTTGTAGTCGTCGTAACCAAACTCCCGGAGCATCACGAATTCGCTGTCTCTCCACACCCCAATAGCTGGATGAGGGACCCCGTTGAAGGTTGTGGTTTTGACCATGGTATAGTGCATCATATCCTCAAAAATGATGTCGTCACCTGGCGACAATGGGGCATCAAACCCGTATTCTTCCATGAAGTCGCCAGCAAGGCAGCTCAAGCCACCGATACGATAAGCATGAGCTCCGAAGGCAGGGTCCATATGAGCTCCCGTTATGACAGGACGATAAGGCATCTCGAGGCAGTCAGGCATGTGACAAGTGAAAGAAACGTCTACAATTGCCGTCTTTGTACCTCCGTTTTCAGTGATATCCAAGACCTTGGCTCTTAAGTCACCGGTTTGCCACGCAATGGCGCTCCCCGGTTCCAGTATCAGATGAAGATTGTGCTTCTCGCGAAACTCAGATAGTAACCGGATCAAATGTCCCTCATCATAGTCCTTTCGGGTCATTAGGTGTCCACCCCCCAAATTGAGCCACGATATCCTGTCCAGTAAGTGCCCAAATCGTTGCTCCACAGCAAGTAACACTTGCTCCATGGCATAAGAATCGGACTCGCATAACACGTGTAGATGCAGCCCATCAATACCCTCTGGCAAACCACTCTGCAAATGCTCCGCAGTAATACCGAGCCTTGACTGTGAGCTGGCAGGGTTATAAAGTTGCGTGCTGACATCTGACCACTCCGGATTGATTCTCAGAGCACACCGGACTCCCTTCGGGATTCGATGGCGAAACCTCTCCCACTGATTGAGTGAATTAAATGTTAGATGGGAGGATCGCTGGGCGATTTCATCAAACTCGTGATCGGGATAGGCGACCAGATAGGTGTGCGCCGGGGTTTTCATGTACTCCTCACAGAGTCGTACTTCGTGCAGAGAACTTGCTGTTGCACCAGTCAGGTATCTCTTGACGATATCGAATACACCCCACATGGCGAACCCTTTGAACGCCAGAATGATCTCTACATTGGCCTCTTTCTGCACCCGGCCGATGAGTTCCAGATTGCAGATTAGGCGCGCCTCATCTAGTACGAAAGCAGGTGATGGTATCCGCTGATAGTCAATCACCTTAGGTAACGGGACCGCAGGATAGCCATGTGATGCAGCAGATGGCCAACAATGATATAACCCAAGGACGTCACATCTATCCTAAAGCCATTTGCTGAGCCAAAGCGTGTCAGATCCTTCGACTCGAAGCTATCGTATAGATCGATGGTCGAGTTACGTGTATTTCTAAACTCTCTGATAAGATCCACCATCTCCCGCCTGTTTGCGTGGCAATTGGCGACGTAGTCGTCTTGCTCAAAACCAGGCAAGTCTGTCAGGTCGCCACGGCCAAACCTCAGAGCCCGGTAAGAGAAAACCCGCTCTGCATCACAAATATGCTGTATGACCTCCTTCACTGACCATTTGTCTTCTGCGTACCGATAGGTCTCCTTCTCGGTCGGGATGGCGGTCAGTAATTGTATAAATTCATCTCTGGATTCGATCAGGGATGGCATCAAGTCTTTGCCCTCCGGAACCATCTTGACATACCCACGATAGAAGTTGGGGATTTTTTCCAACTCCGGTCTAATCATTGCCTTGATCATCGTCATAAGTAGTGTAATTGGTTGAGTTATTTGTTAGTTAAAACACAAATGGACTTAGTCCATCTCAAGCGGACCGTCATGGACCTCCTGCCAGGGAAGACCATAGGTACCCAGTTGCTCCAAAAAGGGATCGGGATTGAACTCCTCCACATTGAAGACGCCGGCCCCGCTCCACTCACCTTTCATTAACATCATCGCACCTACCATTGCCGGCACTCCGGTAGTGTAAGAAACGCCTTGCGCCCCTGTTTCCCTAAACGCCTGTTGGTGCTCGCAATTGTTGTAGATATAATAAGTCTTTTTCTTGCTGTCCTTTATCCCCGCAATCCTGCAGCCAATGCTTGTCTCACCTTCATAGTTGTCTCCCAATTCTCCAGGATCAGGAAGAACGGCCTTCAAAAACTGTAGTGGCACGATTTCCCTTCCTTCGTAGTTGACAGGCTCTATGGAGGCCATACCAATGTTCTGAATTACCCGCAGATGGGTCAGGTACTCTTCTCCAAATGTCATCCAGAATCTCGCACGCTTCAGGGTGGGAAAATTCTTTACGAGCGACTCCAACTCCTCGTGATAAATGAGATAAGAGCTACGGACACCAATGTTAGGATAATTAAGCTCTTTTCTTATGGAGTGGGGCTCTACTTCATGCCACTCACCGTTCTCATAATACTTACCCTTCTGAGTGACCTCCCGAATATTGATTTCTGGATTGAAATTGGTGGCAAAAGCTCTGCCATGATCACCGGCATTGCAATCGACGATGTCCAGGGAATGCATCTCGTCGAAGTGATGTCGGGCAGCTCTGGCCGTGAATATGCTCGTCACACCCGGGTCAAACCCACACCCTAATATCGCCGTCAGCCCCGCCTCCTTGAACTTCGCTTGATAGGCCCATTGCCATTTGTATTCAAACTTGGCAACATCTGGAGGCTCATAGTTGGCAGTATCGAGGTAATGAACTCCCGTCTCGAGGCAGGCCTCCATGATCGTGAGGTCCTGGTAGGGGAGTGCCACATGAATCACCATCTTAGGTTGATGCTTGCGGAAGAGATTGACCACCTCACTCACGTCATCTGCATCCACCTGATCGACAGATATGTCGACTCCAAGGTCTCGCTTCACATCCTTTGCGATCGCTTCGCATTTGGATAGGGTACGACTCGCCAATACGATTTCATGAAAGACATCGGAAACCTGAGCGCATTTGTAGGCGACTACTCTGCCAACACCACCCGCTCCGATGATCACGATCTTATTCGGCATGTAGTTATTGGTTGGTGACTGGCAAAGGTAAGGTCATGTCCAACAATATCCCGCACAACCGAGAAAATCAATAATGAAAAAAAATCTCGTGCTGAAAGCCTCTTTTGAATTAGACTGAGGTTCCCTCGATATCAGAAAGAATACCTCAAACCAGTCTCCAGACCGATGGACGACGGGTTAGTTGCAAATGAAGAAGTGCTCTTAGTCAGTGAATGCAACGACCGCTGGTAGACGGGCTCCACACTAATATGGAAATGATCAAAGAGCCTGTAGCCTACCTCCAGACCGGTGATAGTACCTAGATTCAGGGCCCGATAGGGCGAGTTCTCCGGATTGATCTCCAATTCAGAGAGCTGATCACTCCCAGCAATGGTATTGCCCAGATAAAGATTGGCAGCTACACCACCATTGATACGCAGGCTCAGGCGCCGGTCAATCAACAGATAGCCTGCCTGCAACGGTACAGACACAAACTGGAAGGTATTGGTCTGCTCGGTTTCATCCGCTTTGATTACCGTCAAAGCATCTTCCGTCAAGGACGTCACCGCATTGACACCTATCATTTCGCTGGAAACAGCCAAAGCCTGATTAAACCGCTCGCTCTCAAGGATCAGGTTACTCAAGGATCGGGTACCAGAAAGCGAGTATTGCATACCTCCCTCAAGCGACCAGCGCTTAGAAATGTTGATACCCATATTCACGCCCATCATATATGACGTGCCGCCCTTCATGCTCTCGGTCAACTCGGGAATGTCTTCCTGCTTGCCCGCTTCGCCGTTTCCGTTGAAGATGTCATTTACAAAGTCAAGTTGTGCATTACCCTGGTAGTTGGGATTATAATACCCCGCTCCCAGATTAAGTCCAGCCCAAAAGCGCTTCCGGTCGGGCTCCATGTCACTACCTGGACGGAGTGGTCGATAGTAATGATATCCAGGAACACTTTGCACCCACCTATCGCTGAGATCTGCGGTACTTTCAAAGGCAACACTCTGCCCATCCAGGTGTTTGAAGGACTCTCGTCGTATATTTCTATCCGAACGTTCGTCCGAGGCCACCAAAGCCGCTGATGGAGCAACGCCTTCAGACAATGATTTTGGCGTGATACCACCAGGAGTGTCAGCTACTTGATTTTGGAAGACAATCCCTTGTGTGCTTTCCGTGTAGGTTGGCAAATCTGACCGAAGAATCGCATACCCAGAGAAATTACCATCGGGGATCAGGTATTCCGGGTAGTCATAACCTTTAGGTACAACCAGGATATCACCAGGAGCTTCTCCTAGTTTGAAGTCATATCGGGAGGTGAGGGCCAGCATCCCCAACAAAAGTCCAAACGCAATAGCTGCGATCGTCGCCCACTTATAATGAACGAGACGCCTCTTGATGGCTATCAATTCCGCATTGGTGAGCGCGTGGTCTAACTCCTGCCACACGGCTTTTGGTGGCTCAACCTGAGCCTCCCATAGCGCTTCGCGCCAGTCTTGCTCAAAATGTCCGTTATCTAGCCGATCGCTCATACTTGATACTATTTCGTGCTTCGAGCTTGCCTTGAAGGAGCATTTTCGCCCTCGCGTATTGCGATTTCGAAGTGCCTTCACTTATACCTAGTAGCTCCGCGATTTCGTGGTGCTTGTATCCTTCAATCGCGTATAAATTGAAAATAATTCGACAACCATCAGGCAACTCTCGAATCATCTCCAATAACTCAACATAACTGTAATCGGCTATGGCCGTACTATCCTCCGACCAATTCTGGAGATTGGTGACATCAACCATGGGGTGCATGTACAACTTGTTACGTTGTTGGTTGAGGGCGGTATTGACGACTATTTTTTTGATCCAGTACTTCAACGGTGAGTCATTACGAAAACTTTTCAGTGCCTGAAATACCTTGACAAATGCCTCCTGCAACACATCCTCGGCCTCTGGTACGGACCGTGCATATCTAATGGCTACGGCATACATATACGAACTGTATTTGTCATACAGCTCCTTTTGCATGTCGCGGTGTCCCTTTAGACAGCCTTCGATGAGTGTTTTGTCAGGCTTCATCAAGCTGGCATTTCTATAATGACTACTTTGCGTCAAATTTGGTTGTAAAGCTACCCGATTATTATCAGAAAGTATGCCAAAGCATATTATCCAAACCGTTGTAAGCGTATTATTCTTGTGTCAATGTGCTCCCGTGATCACAACCACCTCACCTTCGGGAGCGCTTCGTACAATGTACGAAAATATTGATTATCAAGACAATATAGGTGCAGTTCTTTTATTTCCCACCGATCAAGGACCTGTTGCCACCGAACCGGTCATTTCTCTTGGAAAGACCGTCACTTTGCATTTTGATCTACTGGCAGATGAATATGATTTCCTCTATGCAAAGCTCGTCCACTGCAACCATGATTGGACCAAGTCCAACTTGAGTGAGCTCGATTACCTACAGATCTACAATGAGTTTCCTGTCAATAACTTCGACTACAGCGCCAACACGCTTGTCAATTATATAAACTACAGGATCACTCTGCCACCCCCTACCATGTCGGGTAACTATTCGGTTATGGTCTACCGCCAGGGTCAACCTGACACACCTATCCTGACCAGGCGCTTTCTGGTCGTAGAAAATGTTGTCCCGCTCACGGCAGAGGCCAAATTCAGTTCGATTGTATCGCAGCGACAAACACATCATGAGATCGTCTTCGACGTGAGGTACAATAGACTGAATATCACGAATCCCTTCAACGACATCAAGGTAGCTGTCCTACAGAACCACAACTGGCAGACAGTCATCACAGATTTGAAGCCGACGGTCTCTCGCATCGATCAAAAAGTATTGGAGTATCAACATTTTAACGGTGAGAACAACTTTCCTGCTACCAACGAGTTTCGCTTTTTTGATGCACGCGCTACCCAGTTTCGAGGGCAAAATGTCGCAGCTGTGTTCCCGGAAAATGGTCGATATATATGTAAGCTCGGGCGAGACTTCCCCAGGGCTGACCTTCCATATACGGGGCTAACAAGAGATAGCAATGGCTCCTTCTTCCTCGAAAATCGCAACCCCGGAGCAGACTTGATAGAAGCAGACTACCTATTGGTGGATTTTCAATTGGAGGCCCCTCAGTATAATGGTGACGTGTATGTCTGGGGCAAGTTCAATAACTGGCAGCTTAACCCCTCTAATAAGATGATTTATGATGTCGACCGCCAGTTGTACACCGCGCGCCTGCGTCTGAAACAAGGATTCTACGACTTCCAATATTATGTGGCCAGCGACAAGCCACATGTGGTGGAAGGCAACTTCAGGGAGACTGAGAACATGTATGAAGTGATCGTCTACTACAACGATCCCTTCAGAACTTTTGACAGGATTGTAGGCTACGCGAGACTGTCAAGCCGAAATTAGGCTTGAGACCGCGTAGCCGACGGCTCGCTTTGTCGGATCAGCGTTTGCGATGTCCAACATACCAAAACCTTTGTGGGTGTAATATCCCAATCCGCAGGTAAATAAGAATTCCTGCACTTCGGGAGGCGCATAAAGCGTGAATGGGAAAGTGTACCCTCTCACCTCATATTTGACGTCTTTGTCAAACATGGAGTAGACCCTGGCAAATTTCTTCTGAGACTGTCTGATCTTATTGATATAAGAGAGATCAGGCACGACCTGAAACTTTTGAAGATGCTCGATCTTATCCACGTCTATGCCAAACTCTTCCATTCTCTTCACGGTCGATTCAAAGAGCAGATCAGAAAATTCATCAGTGCCAGGTTCAATGAACTGCTTGCCTTCACGCGAATTGAATGTTGCCGGCAAGATGACCAAAGGTGAAATGCAAATGAACTTGGTCGACGGCCCAAAATCTAGCGATACTTCCTGATCAGCCGCCTCCGGAGACACAAGCAGTGAGCCAATAGCAATCTCCTCTTGCTCAAAAATTCTGTTTACCAAAAAGTCCACAAAATCACCATTAGGGGACGTAATGACGATCGTCACACGATTGGAATTATAGTGCAGTCCATCGCGACTGACCTTCGTCAATCCTTTAAGACCGCTGAAACTATAATAAGGATAATCGGTGTATTTATCCGCTCCTGAGGTAACCACAAGGCCTTTCAGGATCTGTGCTATTAGATATTGGTGATGGAAGGGCACAGCAGCTCCCTTGTTTTTCACCTTAAAAGTAACTCGAACTCTCACGCTGTTCAAAATTTTGAGGGTTAGAAAAGGAACAGCGAAAAAAGCTATTTTGTTTATCTATTTTACAGTTTTATTAAACATTGAATCTAAAATGCATGATATCTCCATCCTGCACGACATATTCCTTGCCCTCGATCGCCAATTTCCCCGCTTCCTTGATGGCCTGTTCGGTTTTCAGTGACTCGTAGTCCGGCAATTTGATTACTTCTGCCTTGATGAAACCCTTTTCGAAATCAGTATGTATCACGCCAGCTGCCTGGGGAGCCTTCCATCCTCGACGGATGGTCCAGGCTCTGACCTCCTGCACACCGGCAGTGAAGTAAGTGACAAGGTCTAGCAATCGGTAAGACGCTTTGATCAGGCGGTTGAGACCGGACTCCTTCAGGCCATACTCCTCCAGGAACATTGACTTCTCTTCCTCATCCTCAAATTCTGCTATTTGCGCTTCTAGTGCTGCAGATATCAAAACGACTTCGGCGTTTTCGTTGGACACAGCATCCCTTAGTTGCTCAGACCACTGATTGCCGCTGGTAACACTTTCCTCGTCTACGTTGGCAGCGTAAATGATGGGCTTATCAGTGAGCAAATTGAGGGGCCCCACTATGGCTCGTTTCTCTCCATCCATTTCCAGGTTTCTGGCATTTTCGCCTTTTTCCAGGTGCTGTTTGAATTCTACCAACACTTCGTACTCCTTCTTCGCCTCCTTATCGCCAGACTTAGCGATCTTCTCCACTCGCTGGACCTTCTTGTCAATCGACTCCAGATCTTTCAGCTGGAGCTCGGTGTCGATGATCTCCTTGTCCTCAACTGGGTGCACCCGGCCCGCCACGTGTACTATGTTGTCATCTTCAAAGCACCGGATCACATGAATGATGGCGTCCACCTCACGGATGTTGGCCAGAAATTTATTGCCTAGCCCCTCTCCTTTACTGGCGCCTTCTACGAGACCAGCAATATCCACAAATTCGATCACCGTCGGAATGACCTTCTCAGGATTGACCAGGCCCTCAAGTATTCGTAGGCGCTCATCAGGCACAGTGATAACACCTACATTGGGCTCGATGGTACAAAATGGAAAATTGGCTGCCTCTGCTCGGGCATTGGACAACGCATTGAATAAGGTAGACTTGCCCACATTAGGCAGTCCGACGATCCCACATTTCAGACCCATATCAGGATATTCATAAATTTTCGGACGCAAAAATACGACGACAAACGATGACTGACACCTTCTTGCTCCAGGGAAAACCCTCATTGGTCGGTGGCATAGGGCAAAAAAAAACCTCGATCGAAATCGAGGTCCCTGTTATTATCTTCGTCGTGGGCTACATCAATCCCACTTTAGTTCAGTATCGTCATCAATGGAGGCACTCACTTCTACACTCTCTTCATCGTTGTTTCTGTCAAATTCGGAGAAATCGACATCTGGCAAAAGCTCAGTTTTCACATGATTGACGGTCTCATTGAGCGCTTCGATGAATTTGTTGAAGTCTTCTTTGTACAAGAAGATTTTGTGCTTTTCATAGACGAAGCCGTCTTCCTTGAATCGTCTTTTGCTCTCCGTGATGGTTAGGTAGTAGTCGTTGGATCGAGTTGATTTGACGTCGAAAAAATAGGTCCGCTTGCCAGCTCTCACCCTTTCGGAGTAAATCTCATCCCTCCCATTTTCATTGTTGTCTCCCACTTTCTCTTCCTATTTGGTGGTAAGTAAAAATTTACCTCGCAATGTTATTCAAAAAATTTATTTTTAAATATAGCATTTTAAATGTGTTTCTCACAAACCTATTTTGCCTTTGAGAAACAACCAGTTACAAAAATAGAGGCACTTATCTTGCACTTTTGTTTAACGAACCAGCGGTTTCATTAAGATAAATACAAATGAATCTATCAGACGTCCGGAAATTTGAGAACCTGGAGTTCCTCGCCAAGCAACTTGTTGAGGGCTTCATTACCGGCCTGCATAAATCCCCCTACCACGGCTTTTCCGTGGAGTTTGCAGAACACAAACTGTACAATTACGGGGAGAGTACCCGTCACATCGACTGGAAGCTATTCTCCAGGACTGATAGATTGTATACGAAGCAATATGAGGAGGAGACCAACCTCCGGGCTCACTTGATACTGGACACGAGCCAGTCGATGTACTACCCCATACCGAGTTATGACAAGATAAGGTTCTCAATCTACGGCGCCGCCGCTCTGGCGTACCTCCTCGTCAATCAGAGAGATGCAGTGGGTATGACCGCTTTCTCAGAAGGGATAGACATCCAGACCGACCAGAAGTCGACCCGGATCCATCTCAACAATCTACTGTCTATCATCAGTCCGTGGTTGGATGAGCCTCCCGTGCGCAGCCCCAAAACGGATATTGTCTCGGTGCTCCATCATGTCTCAGATAAGATCCACAAGCGATCGCTCGTCATCATCTTCAGTGACATGTTTCAACAACGAACGGATATTGATGATCTCTTTCAGGCCCTGCAGCATCTCAAGCACAACAAGCATGAAGTCTTGCTATTCCACGTCACAGATATCGAAACTGAAAAGAAATTTGACTTCCGAGATCGCCCTTACCAGTTTATAGATGTGGAAACGAATGAATCCATCAAGATCAATCCTGCACTTATCAAAAGCGACTATCGAAAAAAGATGGATGAATTCTATCATCAGATCAAGCTGCGATGTGGACAGCTCAAAATTGATCTCGTAGAGACCAATGCCCGCGACTCTTTCGACAAGGTCCTGAGCTCGTACCTGATCAAAAGGAAGAAGATGGTATAGACACGAGGGTAATAAAAAAGGCCTTCTCTCGAAGGCCTTCTAATTCCCATCCGGCAACCTATACAGGCTGCTCACTCTCTACTGTCATAACCTCCTGGATGGGAAAGCTGTCTAACAACATCTCGACCGCCTTGGGTATTCCTTTCCCCACATTCTTGTTGTTGATCTTCAAGTCTCCGGCTGCCGTGGTATACCATAGCAGCTCACCGCTCTCTGCATCTTGCAAACTGATCGTCACTGTACCTGTAGGTACTTGATGCTGATCTACTTGAGTCGTACTCATCCCAGGGCCAGCACCGTACCAGCCTCTACCCCAGCGACCATAGTATCCACCGCCCATATCTGTAGTTGTACTACTGTAGCTCGTTCTTTCGCTCTGTGTGACGGCGTAACTGATAATGACATCGGGAGTATCACTGATCGCCATACCCTTCTCTTCCAGTCCATTGTGCAGTTCGCTTTCGAACCTGCCCATATTGATTGGATTATTAAGGACACTTTGAGGTTCATCGGCATCTGTTGTGTTGACTAGCGAGTAAGTTTCATATTCTGAAAAATCAGCACCAATCTTCTGGTCAGTGACTACGTCTATTCCAGAACATGCTGTGAAAAGTACCGCAATTGCTAGTCCGAGGGTGATTGATCTTGTTTTCATCGTCGTGTTATTTAGTGTTCATTGTAATAAACGACACTCAACATGACAAGATGTGGTCAATAACCGGCCATAAATTGTATATTTCAGACAATAGTGGTTTTACTTTCGAAAACCTCCCGGAGGATAGCCATTATGACGCTTGAAAAACTTGCTGAAGTGAGCAGGATCTGAAAAGCCCAGTTCGTATCCGATCTCTTTTGCGGTATAGGAGCTATTCCGAAGCAGACGCTTTGCTTCGAAGTCAATCCGGTTCTGGATGATCTTCCCTGCCGAAGTACTGGCCATCGCGTGGCACGCCCGATTCAGCTTACGGTCGGTGACGTTGAGGGCGCCAGCATAGTCCTCCACCTGATGATGGCTTTTGAAATTGCGCTCCAACTCCTCCAGGAAATCGCGATATAGCATTACGTAGGCCCTGCTTCTATCAGAGACGAGCGTTTCCTCAGTGACGAGAGATATCCGGGCCAATAGCGCACTGATCAAAGGAGCCAGCAGTCGATCTCGGGAAGTGGACGGCAAAGAATCGTACTCTGCCTCTATCAATTCAAAAAAGCGCTCAAATATCGGCCTTTCCTCCGAAGAGATGTCATGAAAGAAATGCTTGAGGGTACCCTGCAGTCGTTGTGCAACGGCGGCGTCCAAAGGCATCTTGCCAAAGTACTCCGGAGTGAAAGTGATGAGCTTCACTTCAAAATTTTGCGCTAGACCACCCTTTTCGAACCAACTGATTTGGTTGGGGTTGACCACCATCAAGGTATCATCAGAGAGATTGTAGGGAACATGATCTACGTAAACGACGCCCTGCCCCCTGATCATCCACCTGATCGCAAAGTAGCCCAGGCGATGGGGTCTTAAGAAATCTGGGCGCACCTGTATGTCGCCTTCTCGGTGAGCGACAAATACTTGCCGATCCTCCTCAAAATTCCAATAGTCGATCTCGGGAACATCATGCGGTATGTTCTTCTTTCGACCCAATCCCAGCTTAACGTACTTTTAAAACTAGCTTGCCTTTGACCTGCCGGTCTTCGATTTTCCGTAGCGCTGCCACAGCCTCCTCGAGTGGCATTACTTCGTCTATCTGCGGATCGATGGTGCCCTCTTCCAACCAACTAAGCAGTTGGCTCACATTATCCCTATTTCCTTGGGGATCGGTACGCCAAAAGCCACCCCAAAATACACCAACAACGGACGCCTGCTTCAATAGAGGTAGATTCCATGGAATAGAAGGTATATGGCCACTCGTAAACCCGATCACCAGATGGCGACCTCCTGGCCTTAGCGACCGAAATGCCCGCTCCGACTGCACCCCACCAACCGGATCGAAAACCACATCCACTCCCCCGATGTCTTTCAACCGATCCTTCAAATCTTCCTCTTCGTAGTTGACCAACTCTATAGCGCCATTTCGCGAGGCCAGGTCCAGTTTCTCTGATGAGGACGCCGCCGCCACCACTTCTGCCCCCATCGCCCTGGCAACCTGTATGGCAGCAATGCCTGTACCTCCGGCGGCACCAAGAACAGCCACCCGTTCCCCCGGAGACAATCCACCTCTGTCCTGGAAGGCATGGATCGCAGTGGCATAAGTTTCCAAAAGTATCGCGGCCTTATCCATGGGAGTCCCGGAGGACAACGAATGCGTTTGCCATTGATCGACGATCATCTTCTCAGCAAAGCCCCCGAAAGGATTGGCCGCAATGACCCGATCTCCCACCTGCAAACCCGTCACACCATCACCAATGGCCGCGACGGTGCCAGAGACCTCCCCTCCTGGAGAAAATGGCAGCTCGGGTTTGAACTGGTAAAGTCCTTTACATATCAATACGTCCGGAAAATTGACACCTGCGTAGTGTACGTCTACAAGGACCTGACCAGCGAATGGGGTAGGCTCCTCTATCTCTCGAAGAGATAAGTCGTTGATACTGCCATAATGGGTAAGGACTACTGCACGCATTTTCAAAGAAGTTTGGCAGCAATATAATCCGTGAGTTCGAAATTCCGGGGGATTATCGGAGCCACTTCCTTGGTGGCACGATGAAGATCGATGCTTTCATGTAGGCAGCATCTCTTGGCTGGAGGCGCACGAGGTAATCCCTGGTGGGTTGGCCCCTCTCAACGATCGTGTACAGTAAATTTTTGTTGTAGCCGGCTTCCAATCCAAACCACAGCCAATCGTGGATCTCTCGTTCGAATACCAGGTTCCACTGAAAGTCCATTTTGCGAATGGTCAGATCCTGGTAGTTGTCGACCAGTGGATCAGTGAGATTATAGCGATTGCTCTTGAACTCGCCTCTGGCAGTCAGGAACGTTCTCTTGTTGATGATGTAGCGCAATGATGCGGATTTTGGCAGCGCCAAATCCACCACCCAGCGAGGAGCAAAGTGGTTTTCGTAGGTCAAAATGGGCAAAACACGGAACCTTCCAAGTGTCTGGCTGAAGATCAAACCATATCCAACTTCCTCGGTGCTACTCCGCTGCTCTGTATAACTAAAGCTACCGGAAAAATTGAGCGCTTCACGGGTAACTCTGAACTGGTCATTGTTGATACCAATGCTGCCGAGAAAGCGAAAACTCTTAAAAGGCGTCAGTTGCTCCTGATACAGGACTCTGACGGCGCTGTTGTAAAACGTCCTATTCTCAATCTCTGAGAAAATCTCGGTATTCTGATTATAGTCTTCGTCGTGAAAGATGAATCGCTGCTGATAATGCTTGAGTTGCATGCCGATGAGCCGCTGATCGTTCATCACCAGAGGAATGGCGATCTTACCCTTCAACAGGTACTCGCTATCGATCTCGGAGCTTCCTTCGAGGTTGCCCTCTCCGTCATAATGCGCCCGATAGTCCGTGAGCTTCTCTATAGCAAACTCCGCAACTTTGGGTCTATAGCTGCTCTGACCATAGGTCTTAGCAATGCAGCAACATAGGCAGCATCCGTAGAAATATATTTTCGCGTAGTAGGACATTTATGTGGATACCCAATCCATTATCGCTAGAAGCACAAAAATGTTGTGTTTCGCAAGGGTTTTCGCAATTAAGTCGACAAAACGTAAGAATCCGGACTCAACTAACGATCAAACGTCGACGAAACGATTTTTTGATCCTAACCAATAGACAAAAATAACGAATAAAAGTTTACGCATCACGTGCATTGGATTTGAGTGATGCACATATTGGAGCATCGAAGCAAAACACCAGGATAATCCCTCAGACATCGAGGGGCTATAGGTTATTGAAGTACTTTATGGTCTGATTGAGCATTTTGAAATCCAGCTTGCCCTGCACTTCCTTCAAATGGTGAACGATAGCCAGCGCCTTATTCAGTCGGCTATTGGTATTCTTTACTTTAGAGACAACATAGATGAGAGTTCGCTGTTTTCCAGGGGTTAGCTCATGGAAGTATTTCGACCCCTCTTCATCCTGGGCTAGCAGCTCCCGCAGCTCGTCAGGCATATCCATGCCGTATTCTGAGCGGTCCTTCTCGATGTTGATCTCCAGTTTTTGCCCAATCCCCAAACCCAATTGCTGGACCAGGGACTTGTTCATCATAATGAAGTACTCAAATTTATTGGGCATCAGAGCGACATGCAATTGACGATCAGCAATGGTACAAATCACCCGTCTATCGTTGCCTTCGATGAATCGATCAGCGACATCGGGAGATACGGGAAGATAATAGCCCCAGAGAGGGCTGGACTCAAATCGTAACAATTCCGTCTTTACATTCATATCGCTGCGTTTGGGTTGTAGTCGACAGCAAGACTGACCTTAGGTCAGCAACTCGAATTTATCATGAATATTGAGCAGCAACAAGGAAGGTCACAGAGAAGGCCCTAGCTCCGTCCGATGCAAAAAGGGGCACGGATCTTCGGGCATGAAAGAGGGAAGGGGGAAAGAAAGAATGGCAGTGGATTGGCTCAACTCAGATCCGGTAATCAGGCAAGGACACTTGCCAAGTCAATCATAGCAATGATCGCTTGATGAAGCCACACTACAGTCAATCTATTTCAATAATCGAAATAGGGAGGTGATGAAAAAAAGAAATGAAGGGCTTATCTCAAGCCCTGAAGTGCGGCGGCGTTGTCTAGAAATTTCTGACAGTCCACCTTCTCACCGAGATAGACCAACCGGTCATCAACATAAACTTGCCATTGGCCGTGAAGCTTACTGAACTTCAATTCGAACCCACCAGGGGCTCTTACTCCTAGGAGCTTGTTTAAGAATGTCATGGTATGCTAGTTGCTTAGTTGTAGTATATAAAAGTAGGTTTTTGGGACCTGAAAGCAACATATTGATGGCTGAACGGGGAAAAACAAGGAATGAACGTTGCCTACAAGCGCCAATCAAAAAAAAGATCTCCAGGAGAAGACTCCAGGAGATCAGTAAAGCAAGTATTCCAAGCATTACGCCCAGAATGGATAGCAACGTATATTAAGCGGTGAGAACGATATCTCTATGCTTGGTTGTATAAAAGCGGTAGTCAGGGCAAGTATTAGTGTTGGCCGATAATTAGCGAATTCAATTCAGCGAGTAGGCCATACTCGCCTCTTTTAAATGTTTATTAAGCTTGTTTATCACATTAGTTAATTTGACCTTTTTCAAGTCAGTCTCAGGGAAGTCAATCAAAATGTAGTTAGGGTGACTTTCCTCATAAGAGGCGATATCATCCTGTTGAATTTTCACCAATTTGAATGTAGCCTGAGACAAATCATAATATATGATCTTCTTCATCGCTGTTTCAAGTAGACATTTAATCTTTAATGACATGTCTAAGGTAGAATTATGCGGTAGCGAGCCGGAAGATTTTAAGATGAGTAGCATTTTTTCATCGATAATTGGGAGGAAGTATCGGTAATTGGTAATTAAAGCATACGCGGAACGTTACTATTTATGAGCCAGTGATATACCCGTTAAGTGGGAACAATTGCCGCATCAGTATTCCATAATTACTGTTTCAGAAGGCTAGTTAATAAACTAATATTGTTAGTAATATTCATTAAATTGCTATTTATATTAGTATATATGAGGACTATTATCCACTTAGACCTTGATACTTTTTTTGTGTCATGCGAGCGATTGCTCAATCCCAAATTGAATGGCAGGCCAGTGATTATTGGTGGGACGTCTGGGAGAGGGATTGTATCTACTTGCAGCTATGAGGCCAGAAAGTTTGGCATACATGGGAACATGTCAATGAGATTGGCCAAGCAATTGTGTCCTGAAGCGGTGGTTATCAGAGGAAACAGTGGAATCTATGGAAAGTATTCAAAGGCTGTAACTGAGATCATCAAAGAAGAATCACCATTGTACGAAAAATCATCCTTCGATGAGTTTTATATAGATATGACAGGCATGGATCGGTTTTTTGGGACCGTACAATGGGCCAGGGAACTACGCAAAAGGATCACTAAGGAGGTGGGGCTACCTATATCCATGGGAATCTCCGTCAACAAAGTGGTTGCCAAAGTGGGGACCGGCCAAGCAAAGCCTAACGGATTCATTACTATAGATAAGGGTACAGAAAAACAGTTTCTAAGTCCCCTCCTGGTCAGAGAAATCCCAGGTGTAGGACCTGAAACATTTTACAAATTGAGAGATATGGGAGCCCAGCATGTCAAAACTATCCAGGAAATGCCCAAACGGTTTATGCATGCCTCATTTGGAGAGAATGGTAAAACGATCTGGAATCGCTGCCAGGGGATAGATACAGCTCCAGTCATTCAATACCATGAGCGAAAGTCTATAGGACTCGAACGCACCTTTGAAAAGGACACCATAGATGTAGAAAAGATCCGAAGTCTAGTGATCGCGATGGCCGAGAATCTTGCCATGCAGTTGCGAAATGGCAACAAACTCACATCTACCGTTACAGTAAGGTTGAGATATGCGGACCTGACGGTCTTTTCCAAACAAAAGCGCATCACTTATACCTCCAATGACCACACGCTCATAGAGGTAGCCAAAGACCTTTTCGAGAGACTCTACGATAGAAGGCTGCTCATCCGCCTGATTGGTGTCCGATACGGTGGTATCGTCGAAGGAGGTCATCAAATCTCGCTGCTGGATGATACCGAGGAGATGTGCAATCTCTACCAAGCTATGGATCACATACGAAAAAGATTTGGTCAGGACGCAGTGAAACGAGCAGTGGCCATTGGCTCAAGTCATATTGGCGGCATGAACCCATTCAACGGCGAACCTCCATGGATACCCGCACATCGAAGAGCTTAATTAACGATTTCGAGAAATATTATACGAATACTATTTCATTCACCTTCAGAAGACAACTTCCCCCTTTGCGACGATCGAGCGGAACAGCCCTGATCTCCTCATAATCTGGCAGGTTGTAGATGTTTTCATGATACAAATGAATGAGGTCAGTAATCTTTTGATAATCATGAAATTCGATAGAATACAACTCACGGCTGAATCGATTCCTCACTGTGATGGTGTCTCTTTGTCTTGTGTCCATAGCGCCCCTCTGTTAGTTATACATCTTCTCCAATTATATAAATATAAAAAGAATACAAACGTTTGTATTTCCAACTAGAGATGATATAAATCATCACTTAGGTTATGCGCCATAAAAAAACCGGGACATTTCCCGGTTCTTACCTCACTTCACAAACCCAACTAACTTAACCCACTATTAATTCTTGTAAATACCCATAAAGAATGACTGTAATTCGTGCCTTGCGACATGAATTCTATTTTTCACCGTGCCCAAAGGAATTTGTAGCCGCTCGGCAATTTCTATGTACTTGAAACCTCGTGTGTACATGACAAAAGGTTCTCTATATTTTAGAGGCAAACGGTCTATTCTTTCGTTGATCTCTTTCACACGCAAGCTGTGCTCACCATCGTTGTCAGAAACACTTGAACTATTATTCAACAGATGCAAGTCTTCAGAATTATCTACATAGGTCTTTTGCCTTACTGCCTTTTGATACTGCGTAATGAACGAATTGCGCATTATTGTAAATAGCCAGGCATTCAAATTTGTACCCTCTTTGAATTTATCCTTGTTCGTGTATGCCTTAATGAATGTCTCCTGCATGAGATCATTTGCATCATCACGATCCTTCGTGAGTTTCATGGCAAATCCATAGAGCGGCTTTGAGTAACTGTTTATTGCTGTTCCGAATTCTACTTCTGACATGATATTCCCCGTTTTTCTTATTGAACAATCAAAACTACTAATTGTTTTCGAACTTTCAAATATTTCTGAAAATTCTAATAAAAAAATTATTTTAGAGAAAGAAGCGCTTTCAAAAACCTGTTCTTTTGAACCTTCACTAGCTGGTCCACAGCCATATTACAGTTATCAACCAGTCCTTTCATCCCTTCTACTGCCTTTAGAAACTCCTCCTTTTTTGGATCACCTCCTGCCTGTATCTTGGACACCTCCTCAAGTACCTTCGTCACTGGCTGTATCTCCCTCTTTCTACGCTCTGTCGCCACAATTCTCATCAGTTCCCACATGTCCTTGATTGGATAGAAATACTCCTTCCGCTCTCCTGGCACAAGTTTTTTATGTACCAACCCCCAATCAATCAACGCTCTGATATTGAGGTTGGCGTTTCCACGTGAAATATTGAGCTCCTCCATGATTTCTTCCGTTGACAACGGATCAGGAGATATGAGTAGCAAAATATGAATTTTCGCCATGGCCTTGTTGATACCCCAACTGCTACCTAGCGTTCCCCATGCTTCTATAAGTGTCTCCTTGGCCTCTTGAAAATTCACAGATGTAATCATACAAAGTTTCTGTAATTTCTGAAAAAATCGATATTCAAAAATATGACTCCGTAGCTATCGAAAAGGTTCAGAATTCTTTCCGTGCTGAGTAAGAAGTGACAGGTGAATCGATCGCGGAGGGCAAAAAAAAACCGGTCTTAAGTGACCGGTCTATCAATAATAGGTATCTATTTAGTCGTTGTATCTCAACTGGTTTTCACCTTAACGTCGTTCTCGAGGTACCACTTCATAGAGAGTAGCTTGGAAATTCTTTTTGGGGGTGCTTCAGAGCGCATCACTGCGCGTTGAATATTTCTGATCATATTTTTGCGACACTCCTCCACCAGTGCGGCTTCTTCGCACTCCAGATCAAGCATCTCCTTAGTGATCGTCCTCATGTATAGCCTTAGTTTTGTTGAAAAGATCTGAGGCCAATATACCAACTACGCTGCACTAATTATGAAAATCCGGTAGTGAGCAGGTAAAAAGGGCTTCAGAGCCGGAATAAGGCTAAAAACGGATAGTGCCTATTTCCAAAGAAGATAGCGCTTGAAACTGAGAAGAATACCGGTGGAGTGGAACTTGATGTCACCATGGCCATATCCTGTCAGGGGCAACTTCACAAAAGGTGCCACCTCAAATGCATGGAGCTCCCCTATTCTTTTCTCATAGTGCAGTTGGATATTGGCTGCGCCGAAGAAGTGGTCATTTTCATGGCCGCTCCCCCATCCATCAGAACCATAGCCCAATGTATAATAGTAATCCTCTGACATCATTAGGTAGCTAGACAGACCTACCGACGCCGAGAGTGTCGAAGACTCATTCTGCAATACCCGGTATCGCACATTGACCGGCAGATCAATTACCCAGCAATCTGCATCTATCGTATTAGGTACTTGCCCCTGGGTAGTATTTTCCCAAAAACCTTCCTTCGGTGAGTAATCCTCGCCATCAACAGCATATTTCTTCTTGGCTGATAGTACACCGACCTCCACGCTCCATCGTCGACTAAAGCGGTACTCGAAGATGCCGCCAAATGCGCTCCCTGTTCGATTGTAGGTGCCGATTTGATTACTGCTAAGATCTGGCGATACTCCCACTGCCACAGAGATTCGAGGAAAAGCCACATGTTCCTTCACAGGAAAGTCTTCTACAACGACAGGCGAGACGCTATGATCCCCGGGTGCCACCTGACCTGGGGTAGGAGGAAGCAAGCCCTGCAGAATTGGTCCTTCCCCATACTCGCGACTACTCGTTACACGTTTTGATAGATCATCATCGACTGCCAGCCCAACCGTTGCGATTGGTGCATCAGATCGATCTCGGTCGGCGCCAAAAGCACCCCCGGATGGCTCTGCTTCGAGGGCCTCTTCATTTGTCACCAGGTACGCCCCGGCTTCCTCCGGATTCTGCTCATCACCAGCCAATGCTCGCTCCGACTTCACGGGAGGAACCTGCGCAGCACCATCGTTGAGCGTTCCGCCGGAAACAGGAGGCACTGCAGATCCCTCTTCAGTTACCTTCGCATTCTCCCGTGGTGACTCGTTGGCTTCAACTGGCTGGCTGGATTCTGCTGGCAAGGGAGCTTCTTCTCCAGGGAACGAGCTAATCATCACTCCCAAGAAAATGAGGATGAGAACCAGGATCGTCAATACCGGCGCCAAAGGAAAAGGCTTCTGTTCTCCTCCTGCAGATGGCGTGAAAGGCAATTCCTCATCGAGCATGGACTCCATGCGCTTCCAATGCGCTTCGTTGAACTCTATCTTAGCAGGATAGGTCTCGGAAAACCGCTTGAAAAACTCTTCGATATTGTTGCTTTGCTCGGCCATCAGCTTACCGTGAAATGCTCTTCGAGCATCTCCTGCATTTTCTTTTTCGCTTTAAACAAATTTGATTTCGTAGTACCAGTGGAAACCCCCAATTTCTCAGCGATTTCCTCATGGCTATAACCCTCCACAATGTGTAGGTTAAACACCATCCTGTAGCTAGGTGGGAGTCGACGCATCAACTCCAAAATTTCTTCATAGTTGATGCCACTCAGTATGTCCTGGTCGCGATCTGCCTCATGAACGTCATTGATATCCGTGGTGTAAGGCTCCCGTAGCTTTCTATTGTAGTGATCGATGGCAGTATTGACAAGAATGCGCCGAAACCACGGCTTGAAAGGTTTGGTAATGTCGAAGTTTTTCAAATGTTTAAATGCCTTCATAAACCCATCATTCAAAATCGTCACTGCATCATCTTCATTGTTGCTGTATCGCAACCCAATACTCATCCCATACCCATAAAAGCGCTCATACAGAGCCCTTTGACAGGCCCTGTCATTGGCAAGGCAGCCTCGCAAGGTCGATTCTATTTGCTCGTGGGTATTCATGGGACCATCTTCTATACCATGCAAACCGCGGAATGGTTGGCTAAGATGAGCTGAGATCTGTATGAAAGGCATCTGGACGACATCACCTCTTCCACCTTGTTCCCCGATAGCTTGCACGAAACGTTATTTTTCTGCAAATATCCTTGGTCGGCACGTTCACACACGTTATCTTCACGTTCAGTATAGGATAATTCCCGTTCAGCGTGAAATTATCACCTGCGAGAATGGTCCTACCTGCTCTCTCCAGTTATAGAACCAGTCAAAAACAACCGTTAAAGCGTGTCGAAAGGCACTGATTGAAACTATACTGAACATGAGACGCACCACAAGACAATCGCCTTCGGCGGGCACAACAACAAGTATCGGAGTGGTACTGTTGTCTGCCATCTTTCTGGCTTGTGCCATCCCAAAAGAGACCGCGCAAGTCGACTCCAAAGAATTGCAGGCAAGCATTGCCGCATTGACATTGGTAGAGACAAAACTGAGAAAACCCATCGGCCACCTGGAGGATGGTGACAAGATACACTTGAGTGAGGAAATCCTACGCAACCTGACCATCACTGCCACCCCTACTACGGGCCAGATAGGTAGCATCGTCTTCATCCTCAACGGGCATATAGTACAAACCATCAATGAAGCACCCTATGCCGTCGCTGGTGCCGAGTCTGGCGAGCTCTTCTCTATGAGCTGGCCCGCTGGTGAATACGAACTCTCGGCTATCCCCTACTCTGGCCTGAACGGCGCGGGGATTGCGGGGGATGCCCTCATGGTCAGCTTCACCATTTCCCCGCCTGGAACCACAAAGACTATAAAGACAGCGGCTACTGAAACCAACCAATGAACCGCTCAATCCCGCACCCTGAGCCATCTCATCCGAGATGGCTTTTTTATTTTTGTCGCTGGATATTTCCTTTCATCATTGGTGGATTTGAGGGAACATATTGAAAGCTATTTGTTGTTAGCGCATGGAGAAGTTTTAGAGCATGATGGATTTCGAACAGGAGGTCATTCAACCAAGTCGTAACATACCGGTCTTGGTAGACTTTTGGGCGCCTTGGTGCGGACCATGTAAAGTTATCGGTCCGGCGCTGGAGGAGTTAGAGCAAGAACAAGAGACCTGGCGGCTTGTCAAAGTAAATGTGGACGAAAACCCGGAGGTGAGTCAGAAATACGGCATTCGAGGCATTCCAGACGTGCGACTATTCCACAATGGTGTCGAACTCGCACGATTTACCGGAGCTATCCCCAAACATCAAATCGCCAAATGGTTGGATGAGCACATTCCTGATGAGCGACTGGGCACCTTAGAAACCCTGGTATCAGAAGCCACGAACCAACAGGACTTTGACAAGCTTCGTGAGTTTGTCAGGAGCAACGATGACTTTAAAGCGGGGTTCATGGCACTTGCCAAACTCATCTTATGGGCGAACCCCGAAGAGAGTAAAACGCTCGTAGAGTCCATCACACCAGCAGACAAGGAACACGCCACCGCCCAGTCCTTGAAGGACATGGCCGAGCTACTGACTTACGACCACAAGGAAGATCTCAGTGTAAATGAGGCACTACACCAGGCGAAAGACTTTTTTATATCAGGCCATCATGACCAGGGTATTGACCGGTTGATACAAGCGGTCATGATGAACAAAAACTATGCAGGTGATTTGCCGCGACGAGCGTCCATTGCCTTCTTCCAAATCATGGGTGATGCTCATGAGTTAACCAAGAAATATCGGCGCAAATTCGACATGTCCCTCTATTAGCCACGGAGGCACACTATCACTTGGGGATGGAGAAAGTCACAATGGTCCCTTCTCCCTCTTCGGAATCAATATCTAGCATACCGCCTAGCTCGTAGATCTGGCTCTTCACGTTGGAAAGTCCTACTCCAAGGCTATACTCCCCATATCTGTCGGTCGGCCCGAGAGCGGTAAACAGCTCAAAAGCTTGCAACAAATTGCTGTTAGACATGCCTGATCCATTATCAGACACAAAGAAATCGTAGAACTTATCATCTTCTGATCCACCAATTTCAACATGCGCCCGGGCCTTGTCATTGTGCCTAATGGCATTGGAGACGAGCTCACGAAAAACCGCTCGGATCAAGTGATGTGCGCGAACAAATCTCATCCTGAAGAAGAACTCCAATTGGCAATCCGCTGAACTTGGGAACAATTTGAGCAATTCATCTTGCAACTCCTCCACTGCTATCTCCTCTTTCTCCAGGTCTCCATCTGCATGCTGTGCACTGGCGAGAAGCCCTTGAACCAGATTGTTCAACTTAGTTGCAGACGATTGAATGGGTCTCAGGCTTTGGGCCAGTTCCTCATTTTTGACCGCCCAACGACTCATGGTCTCACTTGCGGCCTGTCTGATCAGTTGCAGAGGGGAATTGATCTGCGAAGCCGCCACTTGGGCAAATCGCTCCAGCATCCGGTTTCGACGGTCTAAGCGATCGTTGGCCAACTTCAAATGATACTTGTGCTTACGAAGCTCAAGCAGTTTCATCGCCTGATTTGCCAACTTCTCCAAAGCCGCCAATTGGTGTTCAGAAAGATCCCTGGGTACTCGGTCGATCACACACAAAGTACCCAGTGCGTGACCTTCCAGGTTGATCAAAGGCACACCCACGTAAAACGTGACATAAGGATCACCAGTCACCAATGGATTAGAGGAAAACCTAGTATCCTCTCGTGCATCGCGAACATAGAAAATCCTGGTTCCCGCCCTGATCGCATGGGCACAGAAGGAGTGTTCGCGCGGAGTCTCTTCAATGGCAATACCGTGATGGGACTTGAACCACTGTCGATCTTTGTCGACGAGCGTAATAAGGGCCACAGGTGTGGAACAAATGCTCGCAGCCAGCACCGTAAGCTCATCATAGTCACTGTCGGGCATCGTATCGAGAATAGAATACCCATCCAGCGCTTTGAGCCGGTCTATTTCTGCAGTTTTCTCCATTTTTTCATCGACTGGGTCGTAGCCATTATAAAGTTATCGAATCGAATTGACTTAGGTCATTCTCTACAATGCTTCTTAGGACCAAGTGTCGCTTAATCGCCTTCTATAATCAAACTTCATCCATCCCAGGGCTTACCTGTGCCCAGCCCAAGGTGATTTACTGAATTGACACATGGCACAGGTTTCATGCTTTGGCTCTCAAATGACGGATTGTGGATTACACAGGCACTAGAAGGATTGGAAATTGGTTAGATTAACAGAAACGATCCCTCCGATGAAAAGACTACTACCTGGCTTGTTACTAGCCCTGACCGTCACCAGTGTCCAAGGCCAGAACTTTTTGCAGCAAGCAAACACCATTTCAGACCTCCTAACCCAAGAGCAGAAAGCGGAAGCACTACGCGCTCTGGATGATGAAGAACGCTTCAATTGGTACTTCGTCCCGATATTACGTGAGGGTGTCACTTTGGCCGAGCTCAACGACGAACAGGAGCAGGCCGTTGTGCAATTGATCCAAAGTGCCATAAGCCCCACAGCCTACACGAAGGCCACCGACATCATGTCCCTGGAACATGTACTAAAAGCTATTGAGCCCAATGGTGGTGGCACGATGAGTGATGGCACAGCAAGGCGCGATGCAGAGAAGTACTACTGGATACAGTTCGGAGAAGCCGCAAATGAAAAACCATGGGCCTGGCGTTTCGAGGGCCATCATCTGTCACTAAGCTTCACAATGATGGGTAGTGAATTGGTGGCAGCCACACCTTTTTTCTTCGGGTCGAACCCCGGAAAAGTAGACGTACCTGGGTTTGAAAAAATGGAAGTACTAAAACTTGAAACCTCAATGGGTTTCCAGTTAGTCAATTCACTAAATAAGGAGCAGTTGGCCCTGGCCCGCTTCTCAGAAACGGCACCCAACGATATCTACACCAGCAATGATAAAGAGGCCCGCCGGTTGGAGCCTTTGGGTCTTGGTTACGCAGACCTCACTGGGAAGCAAAAGAAGATCTTCCATGAACTGTTGGAAGTCTATATCAGCAATTATCAGTTCGGCTTTGCAGATCAATTGCGGGAAAAGATCGAGGCCACTGGCTATGACCAATTGTATTTCGCATGGGCCGGCTCAATGAAACCGGGTGCGGGCCATTACTATCGGATCCAGGGAGGCACCTTACTCATCGAATATGACAATACACAAAATGGGGCCAACCACGTGCACGCTGTGATCCGCGATCTTTCCAATGACTTTGGGGAGAACATCCTAAAGGAGCACTACGCCAAGTCTCACAACGAGTGACACGGCCACCAAACCATCAATAAAAACATGACGCAAATCCGACCCTACATTCTGGCCGAGACGAACTGGCACGCGCTAAAGACTGAGCGATTTGACCTGGCGATACTGCCCTGGGGGGCTACCGAAGCCCACAACTACCACCTGCCCTATGGCACAGATATCTTTGAGTCTGAATTCATCGCGGCTGAATCCGCTCGTCTTGCCTGGGAGCAGGGGGCCAAGGTCATAGTCTTGCCACCGATACCCTTTGGAGTCAATACCGGACAAGCAGATATCTACCTGGATATCAACCTCAACCCCACAACACAGTTGGCCATCCTCGATGATATCACTACCGTCCTCAATCGCCAGGGACTCAAAAAGCTTATGATCCTTAATAGTCACGGAGGCAATAACTTCAAGCCCCTGGTCCGGGAGTTGGGGCTGCGATTCCCAGAGATGTTCATTTGTTTTAGCAACTGGTTTCAGTCCCTTGACAAGTCGCAATTCTTCGACAACGAAGGCGACCATGCCGACGAGATGGAAACAAGCCTGCTACTCCTGTTCCGACCTGAACTGGTATTGCCCCGCGACCAATGGGGTGACGGCGCAGAGAAAAAAGTCAAAATTGCAGCCCTGCGCGAGGGCTGGGCATGGGCCGAAAGAAAATGGTCCGAAATCACTCCAGACACAGGGGTCGGCGACCCACGCGCTGCAACACGTGAAAAAGGCGAACTTTTCTTCAAGGCCGTCACTGAAAAGATGTCCAATTTCATGAATGATCTCGCAACAGCTGATGTCCGGGACCTCTATGATTGATACGCACGAAGTGCCGGTATCAATAAGAATTCCCAAAGAGCGGCAATTACAGGCAGTACAGCGGATTGTGGCCTCTGGAAAGAGAGAAGATCTCTATATTTAGAAAGAACCAAAAGCATGACGTCCCGTTTCGAGTTTCAATCGGCATACGTCAGAATTTACGCAAGGAATGGACAAAACAACAATACTCTACGTCGATGACGAGGAGATCAACCTAAAGATCTTTCAGGTCAATCTTGCCAGACGTTACAACGTCGTAACAGCCATCGATGCCGAGGAAGGCCTGGCGCTTCTCGATTCGAATAAGGACATCGCTTTAGTCCTCAGTGATCTACAAATGCCAAAGGTGGATGGACTTGAATTCATCGGACAGGCGAAGTTGAAACACCCCGAAAAAAAATACTACCTCCTCACCGGTTATGAGATCGGGGAAAGAATTCAAGCAGCGCTCGATAGTGAATTGATCATCAACTCATTTGGCAAGCCATTAGACTTCAATAAGATCGAAGAAGAGTTTGACGCGATCACCGACACGCTATCGCAATCCTAAATTCTCTTAAAGCCTGTTAAAGAGTCGTAAAGAAGAGCCTCCATTTTTTGATTTGAACATGGCCGGTCTTTCTATTGCCTTAAAAAAAGACCGTGATACGTATTGCTACCTGTACATCGATGGCCCTCCTGACCATCTGCCTGTCCACTGCTCAGCCCCGAAAGGACTCCCAATCCGTAAAGTGGGTCATCGACGAAGTCAACCGCATCATTAGCATCGACAAAGGGGAGACCAGGGACTTGGACCAGTTGCGGGATCTATTCCTTCCGTACTGCCGGTTCATGGTGGTCAATCCAGATCCTGAGGCTAGTCAACCCATCGAGATGGTGGAGTTGGACGATTTCATTGAGCTAATGAAGGACCCGTACTACGACCAATACGAAGAGACATCGATAGGGGACATCATCGAAGAATACAACGGCATCGCTCATGCCTTCCAGGCCTTCTATGGCAAAGACTCCGAAGGTGACGAGGCACGCGGCATCAACAGTATTCAGCTCGTCTATCTCGGGAACAAATGGTGGATCTCGAGCATGTTGTGGACTGTAGAATCAGAAGACAACCCCATCCCGGCCAGATACATCCAGAAGTAGATCCACCTCCAACCGGGAGGCCTATTCACTACGGAGTCCATCGACGGGATTGGCTCTGGCGGATCGGACAAGCTGCAGGGAGACGGTGACCATCCCCAGTACCAAAACCAGCAATCCGGGGATCACAAAATCACCCCACAGGATATCCACGCGATAGGCGAAACCACTGAGCCATTCGATGATCACATAATTGGCCAGGGGGATCGAGATGACAAACGCGATCACGATAAGTCGGAGATAATCTTTTGAGAACAGTATGATGATCGTAGAAATCTGGGCGCCAAGGACTTTACGTATGCTTATCTCCTTCGCGCGTCGGCTGGCGGTGAATGCCGAGAGACCTATCAAGCCCAAAATGGAAACGAAGATGCATACGTAGGAAAGCCCCCCAATCAACCGCTGCTGCGTCTGATCTTCCTCATATTGTCGGGCAAATTCCTTGTCGAGAAAGGTATAGTCAAACGGGTGTTTTCTATCAAACTGAGTCCATACCTCTTCAATGAATGCCAAAGTCGCAGGCAAGTCCTCCCCACTGACTCGAAGGTGCAAGGTGCCTCCTCCGTCGTTGTCGGGAATGATGAACAAGGGGTAGATCGGATCATGAAGCGATTGAAAATTGAAGTCTTTCATCACACCGACCACGCGCATGTGATCCTCGGCATGGAAGTACCGAACCCGCCTACCCAGGGGGTTCCCTTCCCAGCCCAATTCTTTGACACCGGTCTGGTTCACCAGCAGCGATTTGCGCAGGTCGCCATCTGTACCCCATCGCAACCCTCGCCCCTCGACAATCTCAATGCCCAGGGTCTTCAAATAGTCCTCTCCGGCCCAGATGATATCCATGCTTTGCTGTACCATACCCGTATCACGCTCCACCCACATCACATTGCCTCCTGTGCCAACGCCCGGAGTGCCATAGGAAGCTGCAGCCTCTTCAATCTTGGGGTTCGCCAGCAGCAGTTCCTTGATAGCGTCCATGTGGTTAGAGGAAGCGGTATCCCTCACATCAATCAAGAGAACATTATCTTTCTCAAAACCGATATCTTTCTGCTGCATGTAGGTAATCTGATTGTCCATAATGACCGTGCAGATGATGACAAAAAGGGAGATGACAAACTGAAAAACGATCAGTCCCTTGCGCAGGATGGCACCAGAACGGTCCCCGGTAAACGTTCCCTTCAAGGCCTGTACCACCGGTACTGCAGGAATGTAGAGGGCCGGATACAAACCAGATAGTAGTCCGATGAAGAGGGTAATGCTGATGGTGCCTGGCAGCAAGTAGGGATTGGCCATCAGGTCTAGCGACAGTTCCTTACCAATCATATCGTTGAAGGGGGTCCATTCCAATATCACGTAGGAAGCCGCCACAGCAAACAGCATCGCCACTGTTGCCAGTAATATCGCTTCTGTCATTACCTGACGAAAAAGGGCAGCACGCGAAAAACCCAGCACTTTTCGAACACCTATTTCTCCAGTGCGTGTGACCGACCTGGCGGTGGCCATGTTCATATAGTTGATACATGCCAGCAAAATGATGAAGAAGCCCACAGCGGCGAAGGTGTACATGTAAGCCTTGTTACCTGTGGGTTGGTCACCATTCCGTTGAGAGTTGAAATGAATGTCGGCGATTTTTTGAAGGTTGGGCTCTACGCTGCCGTTGATCCTTTGTGCAAACAATCCGTAGGTCTTGTCAAAAATAGCCGGGAACTTATCGTAGAACACCTGAGGGTCATAATCAGCGGGCAGCAGCAGGTACGTATAGGCGCCGGGATTCCAATAGCCTTCCGACTTTCTGGTGGCATCTCCGCTATTGACCCATCTTCTTTCAGACACTCCTGAAAGAAGGATATCATACTGCAGGTGGGTATTGTAGGGTAGATCAGAAATCACGGCAGTGACCTCTCTTTTGTCTCCATCAGGAAAATCGAGCACCTTTCCAAGGGCCGGTTCATCGCCAAAGAACTTCTCAGCAATCGACTTTGTCAGTACCACTTTGCCAGGTCCTTCCAGGCACGATGTGGGTTCACCCTCGTAGAATTTGTGGTCAAACAGTTGGAACATGGTGCTGTCCGCGGACCAAATACGATCTTCGTAGAACTGGCCCTTGCTACCATCGCTTCGAGGAACTTCGATCAACCATCGGTCATACCCTATGAGCCGCACATACTGGATGACTTCTGGAAGGTCCGCCTTCAACACCTCAGCCAGTTCTCTGGCGGACCTGGCTGTGTTGAAATCAGCGCCGTCGGCTTTCATATAATTGGTGTAGCGGAAGACCTGATCGTGCTTCTCGTAGTGTTGGTCGTAAGTAAGCTCGCCATGTAGGTAGCTGAGCAAGATGATACCGACGGTGATACCTAGTGCCAAACCCAGCACATTGAGGATAGAGTATCCGCCTTCCTTTAGAAAGAGTCTGATAGCGAAGAGGAGGTGATTACGATACATAGCAGCTAATTATTCCTTTACACCTACTACGGGCAAGTCAGTGAAATAGTGTAGGCTGTGCAGTGAATGGTATTGTGGATGCAGTCAACTGCAAAACTAGGTCGGTCCCTGGAGAAATTCTCTCACCGTGCTCAGCTTGCTCCTACTCACTCTGAGCTCCTCGCCCGTGACCAGTTGTAGTACGTGTTCATTGCTTCTTTTTGACAGCGTCTTGACCCATTGGAGGTTGACGATGTAGGATTTGTGAATGCGTAGGAACATTGCAGACGGCAGTAGATCTTCCAAATTCTTCATGGTCTCTCGAACCAGCAGGAAATTGCCTTCACTGTGCACCTTTACATAATAATCATACGCCTCGATGTAAACGACCTTGGCATACGGGATGAGGTGAACATTCCCATCGACTCTTAGCACCAGGCGATCGTCCGACAGCGGGGCCACGGGTCGCAGCTCCCTGCTGCTCACAGATCGGATCAAGCCCTCGACGCCGTCTTCCTCACCATCACGCCCCAGCTTCTCCCGGACCCTCTCGATGGATTCGGCGAACCTCTCGTCATTGAATGGCTTGAGCAGGTAGTCGACGGCATTGACCTCAAAGGCCTTCAGGGCAAATTCATCAAAAGCGGTAATGAATATAACCTGCGGCCGGGGTGTCTCGATACTGGCAAGCACTTCAAACCCATCGACATGAGGCATCTGTACATCCAATAGAACAAGATCAGGCTTATGCTCACGAATGGCATCAATCGCCTCCACGCCATCTGCACAAACAGCGACCACATCAATATCGGCAAAGTCCCCCAGCAAGGCCGCCAGGCCCTGCCGCGCAGGTAGCTCATCGTCCGCTATAACACACTTGATCCTCATGTTCGAAATGGCAGTGTCAATTTACACATCACCCCATTGGGTTGATTCAGTATCTGAAATTGGAAGTCCACCCCATATAGCTGCCGCAAACGATGGATGACATTGGGCAGACCAACACCATCCGTGCGGTCTGTAATGATCTTCTTGTCTGCACTATTGGCATTGAATACTTCGATCACCAGATGCTGCTTTACCTTCTGGGCGGACACACGAATAAACGCCTGCTCAGCACCCAAAGGCGGACCATGTTTAAAGGCGTTTTCCACGATGGGCTGCAGGATCAACGGTGGGACCATAGCACGCCGGGTTTCGTCAGGAAAGGACAGTTCCATTTTGGCCTGCTTTCCAAAGCGAGCCTCCTCAATGGACAAGTATTTGTTGAGATAGACAATTTCCTCATCCATCGCCACAAGATTGACCTTCCTCGAAGATAGGATCGTGCGTAGCAGGTCAGTTAGAGAAGCAATCATATTGATCGCTGTCTTCCCCTCTTGGAGTCGTACTTTCATCGAGATGCCATTCATGGCATTGTACAGGAAATGAGGGTTCAATTCAGATTTGAGCATCTTCAAGTCCGAGGTTCGCAATTCGGCCAGCACACCCAGATGACGCTCGCGCTCTTCCCGAAGTCGCTGTACCAAATGAAGCGCCTGCAACACCACGAGGTAAGCCACAGCGATCATCGCCCCTTCGATGGCGTAATACCAGGAATCCTTAAAGTACCGACTCAACTCGTCCAATGCATAATGCTCCTGCATGCGAAAGAGTCGCTCCAGAAGGAGAATAAAGACGCCAGTCAAAATTAGGTGCAGCACACCAAACGCCAGGATCACAAGGAGCATCCTGGCGCTCAACAGTCGCTGCTCCTGATGATAAGATTGGTGAATAGTCGGCATTACCTGGCTAAGCACCCAAATGGAAAGTACGTAACCACCAGGCCAGAAAATGAAGTTTTCGCCTTCTGCAGGGGTGACGCGAAACCAGAAGAAGAGTCCCAGAAATGCCAGACTAATTGTATTCCAAACTGAGAATTGCCTCATACTTGTTACTCCCAACACTTGATCCCGCAATACATACACAGACAAATATGGTCAATTCCAGAGATCAACAGGAAGCCTATACACCTGCCCCAAACCGCCACAAACACTGAATTTCTGCAGGCTCCTACTCCCTGGCAGGGATTGCTCGATCCTTCTTCCCAGACGAACTATGCACGGGGAAGACAGATCAAAGAAGTAGGAACTTCAGTAAATTGCTTATCCACCATTCCCAACCAAACCAATGAAAATCTTTTATTCGCTAATTATCGGTCTGCTCTTTTTCGCCTCAGACCTGGTCGCACAGACCGACCAACTGGAATTGCTGGATGTCTTCGAACTCGAAAATGTTTCTGATCCACAGATCTCTTCAGACGGGAATCGCATCCTTTATCTGCGTGCATTCCGGGATATAAAATGCGACCAAACGCATACCAACATTTGGATGGTCAACTTTGACGGGTCGGACAATCGTCCCGTGACGACGGGCAATCAAAACGACTACTCACCACGATGGTCACCCGACGGCAAGAAGGTCTATTTTCTTTCAAACAAGGACGGTTCGACTCAGGTCTACGCCAAATGGTTTGATGACGGCTCCGAAGCCAAACTCACCAATTTCACTGAAACCCCCGGTAGCCTCCACCTATCTCCCGACGGCACCCGGCTTGCCATATCCATGTTTGTCAAGGGACAGAGCGAATCCCTGGTCACCTTGCCTGCCAAGCCTGCCGGCGCCCATTGGGCGGAAGCCCCCAAATACATCACAAAAATGACCTATCGGCAAGATGGGCAAGGCTATGTCCGCGAGGGTTTCCGCCACATCTTTGTCGTGTCAACTGATGGCGGTACCCCCCGACAATTGACAGATGGAGATTTCGATCATGGAGGGCAACTCTCCTGGACCCCCGACAGCCAATCGATCCTCTTCTCCGCCAACCGTAAGGAGAATGGTGAATACGACCCCCGCAACTCGGAGGTACACAGGGTACGGGTGTCCACAGGGGTAATCACGGCACTCACCGACAGGCAGGGACCCGATGGAAGTCCAGTCATCTCGCCAAATGGAAAGAAGATCGCCTACCTGGGATTTGATGATACGTACCAAGGCTACCAGGTCACAAACCTCTATGTGATGAATGCCGACGGCAGTTCAAAGAAAATGATCGCTACAAACCTTGATCGCGATATTGCCAACCCCCAATGGAGTGGGGACAGCAAGGGTATCTATTTCCAATACGATGACAAAGGCGATACTAAAATCGCTATGACGAGCCTCGCCGGAAAGGTCCAGCAAATAGCCGATCAGGTGGGAGGGCTCTCGCTGGGACGACCTTATTCTGGAGGAACATTTACCGTCTCCGCCAATGACCGTATCGCCTTTACCCTCACCAGCCCCTCCCATCCGGCGGATCTGGCCTCAGTAGCTAAGGGTGCCACGGCAAAAAGGTTGACCGACGTCAATAAGGACCTGTTTACGTACAAAGCACCCGGAGCAGTAGAGGAGATCTGGTTCAAGTCGTCACATGACAACAGAGATGTACAAGGCTGGATCTGCAAGCCACCCAATTTCGATCCCAACAAAAAGTACCCGTTGATTTTAGAGATTCATGGCGGTCCATTCGCCAACTATGGCAATCGCTTCTCAGCCGAGGGCCAACTCTATGCCGCGGCCGGCTATGTCGTACTCTTCACAAATCCTCGTGGCAGTACGAGCTACGGTGCGGAGTTTGGCAACCTGATCCATCACAACTACCCCGGCGAAGACTACGACGACCTCATGTCGGGTGTCGATGCCGTGATCGAGAAGGGCTATATCGACGAGAGCAATCTCTTTGTCACTGGCGGCAGTGGAGGCGGAGTACTCAGTAGCTGGATCATCGGCAAGACAGACCGATTCCGAGCGGCTGTAGTGGCAAAGCCCGTCATCAACTGGTACAGCTTCGTGCTCTACGCTGATGGGCCCGCATTCTTCTACAAGTACTGGTTCCCAGGCTATCCCTGGGATCACGCCGAGCACTACATGAAACGCTCACCGATCTCATTGGTGGGCAACGTCACAACGCCCACAATGCTTCTCACTGGTGAAGTAGACTATCGAACACCGATCTCAGAAAGTGAACAATATTACGCTGCCTTGCAGATCCAGCAAGTGGAATCAGCGATGGTACGAATTCCTGAAGCCAGTCACGGGATCGCCAATCGGCCCAGCTACCTCATGTCGAAGGTCGCTTACGTATTGGGGTGGTTTGAGAAGTACAGGGATAAGGGCGATGAGGGCGTCGCGATGGACAGGTGATGGTTCTTGGATCATTGTTCCTGGATCATCGTTCTTGGTTCATGACCAGGATCAAAGAACAGCAATCGAAAGACGAGGGTCAATTGAATGGAAGGAGCTGATCGTTCCGAGGTTTTCACACCGTTCCGGCTTGGTGGGCTGACACTGAAGAATCGGATCATCAAGTCGGCGACCAGCGAGGGTTATTGGGAAAACAATGCGCCTACCGATCAAATGATCGCATGGCACCGCCGGATAATAGAGGGAGGAACGGCGATGACAACTCTGGCATATTGTGCGGTGAATGCCGATGGCCGGACTTTTGACAGGCAGATCTATTTGCGGGCGGAAATCATCCCTGATCTCACGGCTTTCACCGATGCTATGCACGAGGCCGGAGGTGCCGCCTCCATTCAGCTCGCGCACAGTGGATACTTCAGCAAGGTCCATCCCTCAACCGGTCGTGGCCCGAAGGGGCCCTCCTTCATTGTCAACGAATATGGGATGTTCAGCGGCCTGCCCTTCGGGCATGCTATGACCAAAGCCAACATCGGCCAGGTCATTAGGGAGTATGGCAACGCAGCGGAATTGGCTCTCGCGGCGGGCTTCGATGCGATTGAGGTGCATGCCGGGCATGGCTATCTGCTAAGCCAGTTCCTTTGCCCGAAAGTCAACCGTCGGAAAGATGAATACGGAGGACCACTCGAAAACAGGGCAAAACTGCCTCTCCAGATCATTGCCGAGATCCGTTCACGGCTACCGGCGGATTTCCCCATTCTTGTGAAAATGAACCTGGCCGATGGATTCAAAGGCGGATTGGAACTGCATGAAGCAGTCCTATTCGCGGGAATGTTGGAAGCGGCAGGCGTCGATGCATTGGTCCTTTCCGGGGGCTACACCAGCAAAACACCCTTCTATCTCTTGCGCGGTGGACGTCCACTGCAACAAATGATTGAGGCCGAGGAAAATAAGCTGCAGAGAATCGGTATGCGTCTGTTTGGGCCGGGGATTGTAAAGAAATACCCGTTCGAAGAGATGTTCTTCTTCGAGATGGCCAAAGAGGTACGAAACCACGTGAAGCTACCCCTGGCGTTGATTGGTGGTTTGGTGTCATTGGACAATATGAACACTGCGATGGACGCCGGTTTTGAACTAATGGCACTGGGGAGAGCGCTGATCTATGACGCTGCTTTTGTCCACAATCTCCAAAAAGGCTTGATCACAAGGTCCGGCTGTACCGCCTGCAATGAGTGCATCCCGCAGATGGACCTGGGAGGAGTGTACTGCGTAGAGAAGCCAGAGGATAGGATCGGTGGATCGTCGTTTGGCGATCTTGAATCTGTCGAAGGAATTACAAAAAAGTAGTAGAACTCACACCCAATCAGGTGGCGGACTATTGCTCCCCTGAGTCTTCTGCTTTCTTCTCCTTAGATGGCTTGGTCTTGATCAAAATCACGCCGTTAGCACCTCGCATGCCATAGTCGGCCGTGGATGTGACGTCCTTGAGAATCCGCACGGACGCAATGTCGTTGGGGTCGATCACGCTGTTGGCCTGCTGATAGCTGTTACCAATGATGCTGCCGTTGATGACGTACAGAGGCTCCTCATCAGCATTGAAGGACCTCGTTCCTCGGATCGTCACGTGATCTCTGTGAAACTGCACACCTGGCTGCCCACGTAGGTAGTCCATGAGATTGAGATACAACCGACTGTCGTCAGACTTTGCGGTATCGTAGTAGTTTCCAGATTTATTGGATGCTGCACAAGCCATCAACAACATCGCGGACATCATGATATAGACAAACCTCATTGGATAAAAATAGCCATAAATGGCCAGAATTCGCTGAGGGTGAAGCTTGCATCCTATTGGGTGGTAAACTGACAATTGTAGTCGACAGTCCACAATTGAATGCTGCTTGAACCTAAGATGGGAGGAGTGAATCTTTGGGCCAAGCTCTCCAGTTTTGAAAGGAATCAGGTATCTTGATACAGACACTTTTCTGATAAATCCTAATCAATTCAAATTATGCTTTGGAGTCTACTAGTTTGGGCCGCCTTTGGCCTTGTCGCAGGTCTGATCGCAAAAGCCATCATGCCCGGCAAAGATCCGGGAGGAATTTTGGTCACCATTCTCATTGGCGTTGGTGGTGCAATTCTTGGCGGATGGCTTGGACGCCTCATTGGCATTGCCAGCGATGGCCGTGTGAGCTTCCTCAGTCCCAGGGATTGGATCGTATCAGTACTGGGAGCACTCTTGATCCTGTTTATTTGGAAGAGGATGAACAGATAGTTCTTTGTTCTTCGTTTTTCGTTCTTGGTTCACACGATGCAACTACGAAGAAGAATCAAAGAACCAAGAACCGCAACCAAGAACCAGGATCAAAGATCCTTCCATTCAAACTCCGCCATCACTGGATAATGATCCGACAAATCGTGTGTGCCTCGCTGGTTAAAGATCTGGAGGCCGGTGCAAGACTTCGCCAGTTCCGGACTCGCCAAAATGTAGTCGATACGCACTCTATTTTGGATAACCGTCTGCTCTGTCTGATCGTACAGTCCCACGAGGACAGGAGTCGGAAACGTATGGCCCTCTGCAACCAAATCAACTCTTCCCAGTGCCAGGTCAACAGCCGGAAGGGCCAGAAACTCTGACATGGCTGCATAGTCGAACTCACCCAATCGCAGATTGCTGTATTGCGCACCTTCTTTAGGTGTACGCCGCTCCCTCAAGCCGGTCTTCAACTCCATTGCTTGTGCATCCATCGGGGAATGCCCATTGAAATCACCCAGTATGATGAAGTGCTCGGGAGCGCCCTCCTGAATTCGTGCGGTGATCTGACGGGCCTCTAGTAGCCGAAAGTCAACATCTGCTGGTGAAAGGTGAACCACGTAGAAATCGATCCCGTACGTACGCACATGCAGCAACCCGTGCCAGAAGGTATCTACTTTCTTCTCGACAATATCAATGGGTTGATTGGAAGTGATTCCGGTCGGATAACCCTCGGTCTTGAGGAGTTGTGTGTAGGCGTGCCCCCATTGTGCTGCGTCCATTTTCAGTTGCTCTTCGGTGTAACCGCATAGTTCCTGTAAGGCCACAACATCAGGTGCCTGTTCGGCAATCCACTGGACAGTCTGTCTCCGCCGTACACTGTCTTTGCCCCAATCAAAACCATTCCAGATGTTGTAGGTCATTACCTTGAGTGTAGCCTTGCGAGGCTTCTCTACCTCCTGGGCGACCATAGTGAAGGGAATAGTAAATATCAGGAAGGTCAGCAGTCTTGTCATGGTGATAGCTTCTGCGAACCAATGTACCTGAACGGTCGAAAAAACTACGGCGAAACAGCGATTATTTCTTGATCGATTCGCGGGGACGGAAGTAAGGCGAAAGGTGCCTTAGAAGTGCATTTGTGGGTTTGTGGAAGGCCTATCGCCTCTTCTCAATAAGGAATTGCGTGCCGTTGAAAAGGACCTCACCGATGGAATCCCGGTTTTGCTCTATGAATTCATTGACGGCTTTCGTCACACCGTCTTCCCACCAGCCCATTAGGTTGTAGTCATCGCCGGTGATGAATCCACCGATCCGGACTTTGCTCCATGAGGTTTCGAGGTCTTTCTTCACGTATTCGTACGTGTGGTCACCATCAATGTAGACCCAATCCAGGTCATTGTCCTGGAAGTTTGACAAAGCGGACCGGGAAGAGTTTCGGATGATCTCAAGCCGCTCGTTGCTTATTTCGGTGCGGAATCTGTTGACAACAGACTTGTAGACTTCATTCATTCTTTCCTGACTGCCAGACCGACCTCCGTACAGGGCTTCTCCGTACTCGGCGACGTACCTGTAAGGATCGATCAGGTACAGTTTTCTTGGGTTGATCTTGCTGAGTATCCTCGATGAGAAATCACCCTTCCATGCCCCTATCTCAGCGCCGACGGAATTCTGTGGAAGCTTGCTCAACAGAAAATTCCTGGGCTCCTGGCTAGGAAAAAGCATAGGTCGCAACTTCCACCAGGCTTTCTTGAGCACCACGATCAACTCTAATTGCATATAACGTTATTCTAAATCAAACGAAATAATTCAACCCGATGGAAGTCATTCCATCGGGTCTTGTATGCTTAGAAGAAATATCTATTCCTGGCCTGCGACGTAAAGCAGAGCTCCGTCCAATTCAAAAGTCTGCTCCGTATTGGGATCGAAAACAGGACCATTGAAATACAGAAGCAATCGGCTGGCATTCAATTCACGTACTTCGAAAGTAGTGGGGTTCTCTTCATCCTCGAATGTGAGCACATTCTCAGCGAAGCTCCATGTACCTTCGAACTCTCCGTCCAAAGTCGACGCAACGAACGTATTGTCATCTGAAAAAGATAACGTAGCGGGTGCAAAAAATGATAGGCCAATAGAAGAGTTGGCATCAGCTGCGTCCACCACTTCTTCAAATGTCCATACCGCAGAGGTAATGTGATCGATGTTTACTGGAGGCTCATCCTCACTGTCACTTCCACAAGAGGTGAATACTAGCGCACTGAACAACAGCAGTGCTCCTACTAAAGGTTGGAATTTATTTGTCATAGCTTGTTGTAAATTGTGTTTAAAAATCTCTTTAGCTGCTTTCAAGTGGTATGGGAAGGAGCGATTTACAAAATTTGGACTGGTGTCCCAATCGCAACCACGCAACTAAGGTATGAAAGGCCTAAGTACCAAGCTCATAGAAACCCGTGATCAGGAATTTTCAATCGTGGAATGGTGAATTGAAGGTTGAAATAGTAGTTGGGATAATACAATTGCTTATAACGTAATTAAAATCCAATAAATCCCATTTACCCCGACTTATAAGTATATGATTCTCAACTTCTAGTCGGGGCCAACGAACTGAAGCGAGCGAGTGTCCCTCCCCATTCCGGGTACACAGTAAATCTCTTTGGCACCCATCGTTTGCAACGGTCATTTTCCCCTGCCACCCACGTTGAGGTGTATACGTTACCGGTCCACTACACTTCGTTGCCACAGCCCATCAATCGATCGTATATTCCCCGCCACCAACCGCATGGATTTGAACAACCTAGCTAGAAGGATTTTATGGCGCTTCCTGGCTCCAATGACCATACTGATATGCATCGTATGGACGGGGCTTGCTCTTGGCCGATCCTATCTCGCCACTAACCTCCAGATATCGTTCTTGGCTTGGGAATACGATTTCCCTTCCACACTTCACCTATATGGAATCAATGCGCAGCCAACGGACACCCTCTCTCTCCAGGCGGATGGATTTCACGTCACATGGCACTGGTCAGACCTCTGGCGACGACAAGGCATCCACATCCGCGATGTTGCTGCTGAGGGACTGAACTTGCAAGTCGTAGCCATCAATGATACCATCGCTTGTAGTGCCGACCAGTTGCTCCTAACGAGGGCAAACCTCGCCGACGTCCACACTTTGGACAGCATCGTACTTCGTGGACCACAAGTTCGATACTATCTCGGGGATACGACCCAACAATCCGGAGCTGGTGATACTACCAGTTTCCGGCTCGATGATCTGCCAGGTCTGACCTTGACCTACCTTGAGATAGATAGCGGATCACTCACCCTCCAAACCCCGACGCGGGTCGATCGCATCGACCATCTGCAATTGGCTGTGGCCAAACTGAGCAGCTCGGACCTGCTGAGCGTCTCACTCGAACATCTCTCACTTGATTACCAGGATACACTGTCGATTGGCCTGAGGATGGACCGTGGTACCATGTCACGGGATCTCACGACTCTGGTGGATGGCCTCCACATTGACCTGCCAGGTCTGTCGCTGCAAACAAATGGTAACTACTCCATCAATGACCAGAGTGGTGAGCTTCAAATGGACCCTTCGTATATCTCCGTTGGATTGATACGGCGACTTGTTCCAGAATCAAGAAAGTGGCTGCACGCCGGACTAGACGACCGTGAAAGGATCAGTCTGCTCGCACATGCCTCATTTGACAACCAACAAATAACGATCGACGAACTAAGGGCCTCTATACTTGATAGCACACAGGTCGAGCTCAAGGGCACCATCAACCACCTCGCCTCTCCGATCGCATTCCAGGTACCACAGCTAGCGTTCGAATCGACACGCGCCAATTTGCTGGAGTTGGTAGCTCCCCAGGAGGTCTTTGAATCGATCATTTGGCCCACCAGGACGCTGGTATCCGTGGAAGCATTCGGCAACGCTGATCAATTCAATTTGAGTACAGAAGTTCTAACACCTTCGGGAGCAATTACCTCTAGTGGCACTGCTACACTTTCCCCTTCCATGGCATTTCATGTTCAGACAGATGTACGCTCACTCAAGATCAACGAGATCGTCCGTGACCTGCCCGTTTGCATTCCGAGCCTGTCGCTGGTATCTGATCTGGACGTACGCTTCCGTGGCGATTCACTCTACTCCCTGACTTCGGACATTGCGTTATCAGATCTGCAGGTGGAGGATTTCGAAGTCGACACCATCCGTGCTCTCTATCGCAAATCTCCAGGTCGGGACAGTATCTCCCTCGCTATAGTAGACGACCAACTCCATGCTGCCATCCTCGGTCGATACGAAGAACGAGATACTTCTCTACTTGAATTGTCGGTATCTGCAGCGGCGAATACGGAAGGGTATACCGCTATTTCGGACTACCTCGAACATGCACGCGTAGGGCTGTCAGCGTCCTATGAGTGGCACGGGAACTCTTATGCTGACGGCCAAATCACCTTCGACACTTTGGGAGTGAAGGTCCCCGACCTGGCAGAGACCGTGGTAGCAGGCACAGCACTAACCTACAGCAAGCAGGATTCCCTCAATCGGTCGCATTTGCAGTTCGCTGATGGGCAATACGCCAATGTGATCTGGCGAGACCCTCAAGCGGCGGACACGCTTGACCTCTTGTCCATCATCCAGCATATGGATGTCAAATTCTGGTTGGACAGCGCCTTGCATGGCAGCTTCGGAGAGGAGCAGTGGGCCCTGGAGATGGACACGTTCCAACTAGACATGAATGAGGGCCATTGGGATGCGTCGTGGGCAATGCCGCATTTGTCTTTCGGAGACTACGCGCTGGATAGTCTGATCTACTCCTTCGGGTACGCCAACGGAGCGCAACGAGGCACACTATCGGCAGCTCACCTTGTCAACCCCTTACTGCAAGACCTCTCCTTGCAGCTAAATCATAATGGCAGCTTGCGGGACACGGATGTACTGCTGGAGGTAATGATCAAGGAAAGTCAGCAGGAGATCAGGCTGCCGCTACGTTTTGAGACACTGGCAAATGGCTACGCCGTCGGATTCGCTGACAGCCTGCCCCTCACCCAACCAGACCTTAAATGGCACGGAGTCACGGATGAATTCATCGTCTTTGACAAAGATCTGTCTGAAGTACACGGTCGCCTGCAGGTGATGGCTCGCTCTGACAAAGAGCCATCAGTGGCAGAACTTTTTGTCAACCACTCCCCCGGAAATACTGTCCTGGACGTGCTCCTGGAACATGTAGACATTGAGCCTATAAAAAAGGTCGTCCATTGGCCACAAGACCTGGCCCTGACAGGAACCCTCTATTCAGATGTGCACCTTACCTATCGTGACACATTGGCGATCAAAGGATACCTGGCCATCGACGAGTCATTGCTGCAGCTGCCGGAGTCCAAGACAGTCATCAAGCTTTCAGAGGACTTCATCGACTTTGATGGAAGAGAGCTATCCCTCAGGGACTTCGTCGTGTATGATGAGCAAGACAATCCATTGACGATCAATGGTACCGTCCAGGTGATGGAGGAAAATGTACCTTTTGATCTTACCGTCGAGGGTGACCGCTTCATCATGATCCAAAGTGAGGAACGCTCAGGGCACTTTGCCGGGCATCTATCGTCTCGTGCTTCACTTCACGCCACCGGAGATATGGACGAAATCAACATCTCTGGGGATTTCGAGATTCTCCCCGATGCACGGTTGACTTACTACCCGGAGGAAACCGCGGAAATCGTAAGCACCCACAGCTCCATCTCCTTCATCGACTTCAGCGACTCAACGGCCCTGCCCCTTGCTCCCCCACCGGTGACACACGCCATCAATTGGGATGTGGAATTCATCCTCAATGAGACTGATTTTGAGATCATCCTGGATGAAGAAAGTCAGGAGTTTGTCCGCTTCTTCGCCAATGGCACCCTGGAGCTCGTGAAGGGCGAGGACGAGCTGCCGGGGATCTTTGGCACCATCGAATCGACGAAGGGTCGGGCATTCATCGGATTGCCCACGGTGTCAGATATCAATATGATCATCGACCAGCTCAATGTGCGCTTCGATGGCGACGTGAGCAATCCCAAGATCACCTTTGTTGGTCACGAGAATTTCCACCTGAGCCCAGCAGCTTTGGATGTGGCGTTCGCCAATAAGCAAAGGGACGTCAACTTCAAAGTCATATTTAAACTGGACGAGGCGACTCCCGAAACGATCGATGTGAACTTCGATCTTACAAGCGACGACCCTGACGTGAATGACTTCCTCAGGAGCAAGCCACCAGATACCCGTACTACCTATGCCATCAATATCCTGGCCTTTGGTGCCCTGGAGATGTTCGGTGACGGTGGGTCGGACTTCAGTATCGTCGCCAGCAAACTCAATGAACTGGCCCATCGGAATATCAAGCATGCGGACGTATTCTTTCAAGCCAGCGACGTCCGCAATGAAGACGGTACACGGGAACGCACAGACTTCAAATACTCTGTATCCAAGAGCTTTCTCAAGAACAGGCTATCCGTAGCACTGGGTGGCACACTGGGTAAAGAACTGGCGGAGGGTGAGGTAGCAGACCTGTTGGATGACGTCGAGGTCAATTACCTATTGAAGAAAGATCCGATGCTCTCCGCCAAGGGTACACACAAACATCGCTTCGACGACGTATTTGATGGTGAGGTTCAGGAAACGACGATAGGCTTGCATTTCCTGAAGCGCTTCCGTCTGAAAAAGAGAAAGGAGGAGCCCCAATGAGGATTGTCAACGCCCTCCTTGTCCTCATCCTAGGCACATGGCTGCTCTCCTGCGCCAGCACAAAGCACGTCCCCGATGGCGAAGTGCTCTACACAGGTGTGAAGTCGATCTCTATCAAAAAGCAGATTCAGCCCGGCGAACCCAGAAGGATCCAGTGGTCCAATCGGAAGAAGATGCAGATCATGCTCAACTCCATGCCCTACCCCAATGGCTCGCTCTTTGGTCTTCCTCGCAAGGGACCTATCTCCGTCCGCCTGGACTTTTACAACGCGTTTTATACCTACAGGCAAGAAGGGTTCTCTCGCTGGATGATGGACAATCTGGGTCAGCCACCGAAATTGCTAAGCGATCTCAACCTGGATATCAGCATCAAGGAGACAGAAAACTGGCTTTTCAATCAGGGTCACTTCGGGGCGACAGGTCGCTATGAGATACACCCCAACAAGAAAGGAACTAAAGCCACGGTCAGCTTCCATTATAAGCTGCCACAGGCCTATCAATATAGGAATATCTCCTTTCATTACGACTCGACGAAAAGGGAAATCAGTAGCAGCATCACCCGATATCTGGAGAACAGCCATCTGAAGGTCGGTGACTTTTTTGATCTTTCGCGGGTAGAGGCAGAGAAGCAGTCGCTGGTGGATCACTTGCACGATGATGGCTATTTCTACATTCAGAAAAGTCATCTTCTGATCTCTGCCGACACAACGGCCGGTGATAAACAGGTAGACATTCGGTACCAGCTGTTGCCGGATATACCGGAACGAGTGAATATAAAAAGTAGGGTGGTCGGCTACAGTGTCCAGATAGACACGACCGTGGCCAATCCTATTCCTGGCACGACATATAATGCCGGACTCATGCGCGTAAAACCGGAATTACTGGCCAATACTATCACACTAACAAGCGGCGCTCCCTATCGCGCGACGAGTACGCAAATGACCGTTCGCAACCTGCTCAAGACCGAGATCTTCAAGGATCCCTACGTGATCTATGAGCCGGTACCGGGTGACTCCAGTGCACTGGTGGCGCACATCCATACAAAAACGATCAAGCCCTTCCGATTGGAGACTGGCGGAAACCTGGCCTTGAAGAACACGGGCTACTTCGGCCCGTCGCTTCGGGTGACCGCTGGCAAGAAAAACCTCTCTGGCAAGGCCGAGGATCTCTCGCTGAGCCTGGAGGGCTACTATGATTTTCCAACCGGGCGATTCAGTGGCAACATCGCCAACTCCTTCGGCTACTCCGTGACCGGGCAACTATCCTCCTACATTTTCCGATCACCTTTTAAATTCATCACACGGCGAGCTGTCTTCCTGCCACGGGGCGATCTCATGCTGAGATACGAAGACAATGTGCGGCCGGATCAGGTATCCATCCGTAGCTGGAAGGTTTCCAACGCGCTCACCTGGCGCACGCGCAATGGGTTCAAACACAAAGCGGAGATTACGCACATCGACCTGTTTGACTTGCGGGGAGATGATGAGCGTATCGATGAGAACCAGGCCAACTCAGGAAGGCTGATCGTCGGGACGTCGTATGAGTTTGAGATCGACAAATCAAAGCGGCCGACCCCTTTCTCCTACTTCTATCGCCTCAACCTGATGGGCTCTGGCAACCTCCTAAGTGCCGTCAATGGCCTCAACGGCCCAAGGGAGGATGGCTCACAGAATACCTTCATTGGTGCACAGTACAGCCAGTTTACGAAGGTGCGTTCCGAACTACGTCTGTTCTACAAATTCGGCCAAATGGGGCATCAGCTGGCTTTTCGGCAGATCGTAGGCGTGGCAGCAGCTTACGGCAACAGTGAGACGGTCCCCTTTGTAGAGCAGTTTTACGTGGGAGGCAACAACAGTCTCAGGCCTTTGGCAGCAAGGACTGTCGGTCCGGGCCGGTACCAGAATATCGGCGGTTCGGATGCCTCGGAGGTGGGGGATCTGCTCATCGAAACGAACTTTGAGCTTCGGCTAAGGATGGGCTACATGGTCTATGGGGCGATCTGGTCGGATCTCGGAAACGTGTGGCTCCTGCGTGAAAATCCGGACAAGCCTGGCGGGAAAGTCAACCCCGGCTCTCTCCTGGCGGATAGCTACCTCACAACCGGTATCGGCATTCGGATAGACCTGGGCTTCCTGGTGCCCCGCATCGACTGGGGTGGCGCGATGTACGCGCCTATTTTCGAAGACGGCGAACGCTGGGTATGGCAAAATCGACTGGCCCTGAATGGGTTTGTTTTTGCCATTGGACTACCCTTTTAGAATGGAAAATGGAAAATTGAAAATTGGGGATTTGCTTAAGGTTTCGTGATTGCGTCAACTGGGTGCGGAGGGTTTCCCTTTAGGGAAGTGAAGCGTGAGCGAGGGAATTGAAAATTGAAAATGGAGAATTGGGGATTTGTGATTTAGGATTGGAGATTGGGGATTGCGGATTTTGGATTGGGGATCAGAATTTGAAAATTGGAGCTTACCCTCATTCAAAATTTACGCATTCAACATTCACCATTATCCGGGCCAGGGATCGTAGGAAGTAGCCGGCGTGGGTAAAGCGAGGGTGATGCGGCCGAGCTACTCCGAAGAGCCCGGTCGTGAAGAGAGGGTAAGTATATCAGCCTACGTAAGAAAAGTTCTCGCCCCTCACTTCGCGGGGCCCCCAACTGCTATATCAATGCAAATGCCTTCTTCATCGCAGCGGCCGTCGTTTCCAGGGCGGCTTCGTTGTCCATGTCATTCAGTGTTTTGTTGAAGGGCTCAGCGCGGATAGGCCCATCGTAGCCTATGGTCACCAATGCGGAGAGGAACTCCTTCAGATCAACAATGCCAGTGGCCATCGGCAGTTCACGCTCGAGATCTATCTGCTCCTCGCGCGTCCGACCGGACCGGGCGTCGTTGAGGTCCACCGTGACGATCTCATTTTTTGTGAGACTCAGGAGATCGGCCTTCGTCTCGCCGGCACAATACCAGTGGAAACTGTCGAGTTGGATGCCCATGTTGGGCTCGTCGATGGCATAGATGAGCTCGCGGGTCTCGCTAAGGCTGTGCACGAATGCATACTTGTCGCGGGCCATTAGGGTTTTGGGACCGACATACTCCAGTCCGACGCGGAGACCGTAATAGTCAGCGATGGTGGCCACCTCCTTCAGACGTGTGCTATGCAACTTAAAATTGGCGAGGTAGGTGAGGCTGGCGTGCGTAGGCATGATCCATGTGCTCATGCGTGTGGCTCCTGCCCGCTGCAGCGCCTGACAACGCCGTGGAAACTCCAGTAGCCCCTCCCTGAACTTGGCCTCCGAACCACGAAAGTCCAATGGAAGGCCGGCCGCACCCCACGAGATGCCTTGCTTGCTCATGGAAGACAGAAGGGCATCAAGCTCTCCGGTGGTCATCGCAGATAGCTGATCGGGGATCGCGATCATGGCCTCGAAGCCATACTTCACCGCCGCATCCAACAACTCCGTCTGATTGAGCTGTACCCCGATGGAGCCGGGGTTGAGGCACATCTTGAATTGACGTTGCTTTTGCCCGGCTATTGCAGCGCTCAGTGCAGTGGGAAGATTTGCCAGTGTAGCGACGAGTGCTGATTGTGCAAGGAATTTTCTACGTGAGCGATTCATGGATCTGGGTTTTCGATACAGGACACAAATTAGGTTAAGTCCCGGACTTTTCCCGTTCAGCATTCGCAATGTCCAATACCTGTAATTTCAAAGCGTTATTTGCCAAATATTCATCAGAAAAAACGTACTTTCGTACAACGTCATTAGAAGTAGGGAAAGGAAAGTAGGGCTCCGCTAAACACTTGTCAAGAAAAACAGCCCATGAAACGCATAGCACTTTTGCCTGTTTTGGTAATTCTCAGTTTCCCATCCCTTGCACAGACTTCCGCCGTAGATGATGCGGCACATCTCCAGCAGTCGGGCCAACTAGCCGAAGCAAAATCCAAGATCGATCAGGCAATCGCAGACCAACGAACCAAGGAGAGCGCCCGCGCCTGGTACGTCTATGGACTTGTACACGAAGACATCTTCAACTCTCAGGACAGAACCGTACAATCCCTCGACCCACTGGCACTGCAGCATACGGTGCAAGGATATAACCGTGTTTTGGGGTTGGAACCTGTCAGTGGCATGCACCACAAGCTGGCGGCGACGCTTCTGGAAAACCTTTGGACACGCATGATCAACAAAGGAAGTGGCGCTTACCAGGGTGGCCGAAACGCGGAAGCCATCCTATGGTTTGACAAGGCGAAAGTGGTGCGGCCATCGGATACGTCGGCCTATCTGTATGCAGGCGTGGCGGCCCAGGGTATCGATGATATCCCGACCCAATTAAAGAACTTCCGCAAACTCGCAGAAATGGGCTACAAGGATGTACATATGTATCGGAGCCTGGTGTACTACACCAAAACCTACGAAAAGGATCCCTACGGAGCCCTTGAATGGGTCCGCAAAGCACAGAAGTATTTCCCCACTGACAGCGAACTGAAGTCCCAGGAGCTCAACCTGCTAATAGAGACGGGCCAAAAAGCGCGAGCGAAGACCGCACTGCAGGAGGCCATCGCCGCACAGCCGCGGAATCCTGTGCTCCTCTTCAACCTCGGGTACATCCTCGAGGAGGAGGGCCAAAAGGATGAAGCCCTTGAGTACTATAGACGAGCAGCGGACGTCGATCCCGAGTACTTTGATCCGGTTTACAACCTGGGCGTCTACTACTTCAAGAAAGCTGCTGACATGTACAAAATGGTGAATGCCATGCCTGTCGATGAATACAATGCCCGGGGCAAGCAGGTGGAAGGTACAGCTCGTCAACACCTGGAAAAATCCATGCCCTATATGGAGCAGGCGTCCAATATCCGCCCCAACCAGGCACACCTGTGGAATACGCTATCTATGATCTACGACCGCCTGGGGATGACGGCAAAGGCCGAAGCAGCTCAAGGCAGGTACCAGGGACTGTCGGGGGGGTAAAGAATCAGGGACTGACGTTTAGCATCTCGACTTACTTTCGCCATTATTCGTCACGGATCACTACAAATTCATGATGGAAAGGAATCATTTTTCCAATTCAAGTCTCATCTGAAATCAGGTGCTTGTACTTATTGTACAAATAAGAAATCGTGAGCAGAAGCACCCCCAAAGACACAAGGACGATGGTCTTATCAATTGTGTTCAAATGAATTATATCATAGAAGAAAAGCTTAATCAGCGTGACGGCAAACAGCATAATAGCTCCAATACGCAGATGTTTGCGCCTCTTCCAGATCCCAAGACCGATGACAAACAAGGCGTAGCTACCCCAGAGAATACTCAAGCCTAACTTGTACTCATGGTTAGATCCGGCCATATCCATCCAGTGTATAAGTTCACTACTGATGACCGTAAGTAGCACGATATGCAACAATGCATCCAACCATACTGGATATTCCCTTCCTCTGGACTGCTTGCCGGCATATTGAAAAGCTGCCCAAAGAGCCGCCGCCACCACTAGAAGAGAGATGTACCGTAGCACAATGTTGAAAAACCCATGGGTATAGTACTCTGAGAGCGTCTGTTGCAAAAAGCTATGTCTCAATTCCGCAAGGCTGGATAACCCGGTCACCAGAAAGATCAATAGCAAAATGCTGAGTAGCAAGAGGTTGACCCATTTCAATTGGTCGTTCTTGAAGATTCTGCTATTCACTACCGCCAGCACTGAAAGAAATACGAGAGAATAGTTGATCAACCAAACTACCTGAAAAGCTGGTATATCGGAATCGCGATAGACCCCGACCACCTCCCTGCCGGACTCGATCGTTATCAGAGAGTCTACCCATCTCTGATCCCAATAATTGAAGATCTCCATAAAGAAGCCTCCGTAGAGTCCAAGCAGGAACAGACCCGGTATCGAGAGGCTCATCATTCTTGACAACTTCCTGGGCGACGTGGAATCTGGTGATGAAAGCGGATGTTGAAAATGGAAATAGTTGACGAATCCCATGGCCGCCGCAAATATGATAGTCGTAAGAAAATTGATATTCAGGAGTAGCGTTATCCTCGTCTCGGGCCTCTCGGGTACATAATGCCCATAAGAGCCAAACCAGTCGTGCAATAGACTAAAGAATGCCAGTAACATCAATGGGTAGGACAACTTCTCGTACACTGGTAAACTTCGGGCTCTACCTACCCAAAACAAGAGCGCTGCTTCTGATAACCACAGGAGCGTGACCCAGTTGCCTTCTAACTGCACCGGTATGGCGATCGTAATAAAGACCAGCGCCAATCCAGCAACGAGATAGAAAGGCCCTTGTGTGAGAAGTTGCCGGCGATGAATTAGTACGGCCACTACACTATGAACGGCCGCATTGGCAACTGTGAACAATCCCAATAGATTTTTGGTATCAAAACGGTTGGCGAGCAAGTCGTACCCCACCCCGTAGAAGATGAATGAATTGGAGAGGATCAAAACGACATCACCTCGGTCAAAAGGGTCGTCATGTAAGACCTTGTAGGCTACAAATGTCAAATAGAAAAGGACATAGAAGACAATACCAAAAAGCAAGGCAATACCGAAGTCGTCCGATGGACTCATTTCGAGTCCATACCAACCAAGGAATATGAGCCATGTGAGCACGAAGGACGCATAGTACAGTGACTTCCAATATCGCTTGAGCGCTATAACAAGGATACCGGCATTGATGATGGCTACGTAGCCAAAGAATACCTCCATTCTCCCTGAGTCCTGACTGAGGAGGAAGGGCACCGCATAAGCACCTACAAGGCCCACATGGGCGATGACCTGTTGGTTGTAGGAAATTGCCGCCATCACCGTGAATACCGTGAAGCCAACCATAAGCAGGAATGCCATCAGGTGGGGTATCAGGTGATAGAAGTCGTAGGCTGTAAAGGTGATGAAGTACATGATGGCCATAGCGCCACTAAGCAGTACCGCGCTAAAACCTTCGTACTTTCCTCGCAGCCTGAAAGCCGTAACAAGCAGAGCCAATCCAAACAAGTAGCCTAGAATGATTCGAGTCAATGGGCTGATTAGCTGGTGTTCAATCGCGTACCGAGCCCCGATGCCGACGCCAATGATGGTGATGGCGATGCCCACCTTGCTAATCAAGTTTTCTCCAATGAACCTTTCCACCCCATCCCTAATGGCAGGCATAGCCGGAGGTTTTCGGGCGGAAGTTGACAATTCTTGGCGCGATTGGTGCTGCGCTACTGGAGGATCGTTCTTTGCCGTTGGTTGGGTCCTTTTCGAAGTGTATATGGGTCTGCCCTTTTTTCGCGTGGAAGGCTGCAATGCTTCGATCTCCTGTTTGAGGACGGTTATTTCCTGAGTGAAGAGCAACTGCTTCTCCTGGAGCTCATCCAATCTGGAAAGTAATTGATCAAATTTTTCTTGATTCTCTGCCATGGTCTTGGTAGCAATCTAGCGAATACACCGGGAAGCCAAGCAGCAAGCAAACGATCTGTTCTTTGTGTCTTGCCCAGGGGGTCCTACTCCTATCTTCCTCTCTCTTCCAAAAACATCCTCAGTTCGGGCAGGCGATCGGTGTTGATCAGATCCACGCCAATAGACAGAAGAAACTCCCACATTTCGGGATTATCAGGAATCGCCCATAGTCTTAGGAGCTTACCCTGAGCGTGTGCTTCGGCGATTGTTTGTTTAAGATGCGCCAGTTCCTTGTCATCAATGGTCTTCGGATCTCTGGAGGACAGGAAGCGACGATAGTTGTCACTGATCACGGGCATGATCGCAGGCGGGTAGTTCTTTTCCAAATCCGCGGGGCGACCATCCAGTCCCACGAACTTCTTCGGATCCCTCAGCACGGTCTCAATGGGACGATTGCCACTCAGAAAAACCTTCACAGGCCTTTGCTTCTCCTCCTGATCTCCACTGACAACTGAAATGATACCTGTGTAGTCCTCCAACACTTGCCGAAGCAGGACGTAGGTGTCCTCAGCTTCGGTCTTGATGTCGATCATCAGGTAGAAAAAACCGTCGTATCCAGGATATACTTCTCCTCTGTTTTCGGTGATTCGTTGCTCAAGTGGCCTCAGGTAGAGCTGCTCCAACGTCGGAATAGTGGCCAGATCGGATGGCCGGTCATGCACCACATAGAGCTCACCATCAATGGCATGGATGTCTGCCTCCACAGAAATGAAGCCATTTTCGAGTGCCTCCAAAAGGGGTCGATCTTGCTCATAGTCATTGTGGGCATGGGCATTGACGAGTGGCTGCTGGGCCAGGACGGCTGTGCACAGTAGGTGAACTAAGCAGAACAGTAGCAATTTCTTCATCCTCCGAGGTTTAGATAAGGTGCCCCCTACGAAGGTACGAGGTTAGTACAATAGTCGTTCAAGGTTCAAGGTTCCGGATTCCATGTTCGAAATTCAAGAATTTCCTAGCAGGCTATTCCTCCCGAAAATACACATACGACTTCAATACTATCCGCCACTCAGCATTGATCTTCTGCAACTGCAGGTAGTCGATGTAATGGTTGCCTGATTTCATTGGTATGCGCACTTTGGCCATTGCCAACTGATCGCCTACCACATCTATGTTTTGGATCTCGTATCCTACGCCATAACCTTCCTGAGATTTCACCCTTTTCGCCAGCGCCTCCAGTTTCATGGATTTCAAACGCTCGGGGTCTTCCTTTCTCTCTATCCAGAGCACTACACCGGCTTCCAGGTCAAAGGCCTTCTTCAGCAAAGTCGTATCGCCTTTGCGCCACCCGACTATGTAATTGTCGATGGCCTGTTCAATGCTTGCCCTATCACCTACCTGGCACGTGCAGAGAAAGGGTGCAAGCAGTACGACAAGAAATATGACGGACATCAGAGAGCGGTGGGAATGGCATCGATTGGACGGTTTCATAGGCACGAGCACTTTTGATAACTGCTCACAAGGTACTCAAGTGCTCAGCGCTACGAGTCATCAAAATGTCCGGTCGCTTCCAGCCACACTTTTCTCGGGTCGTGCTTAAAAAAAAAGACCCGAAGCGCTGTGCTCCGGGTCGTTAGGTTGCTGGTGATTCTAAAATGAGTGTTACAAACAAACAGGCTACAGCCTATACCTCAATCCGATCATCCCTTGGATTCCCAGCTTATCCGCTCCAAAGCCTTCGGGAGTATCGATATTGAGCAGGTTGTTGCCATATACAAACGCAGAGAAATTCTTAGTAAAAGCGTAATTGATATTGGCATTGAGGAGCACTTTGCCGTCGATGTTGCGAGCATCCTGATTGAAGATCTGACCAGTTCCTAGCACAACCTCCGGATTCATATCGATCACGTAGGAGCTAAAATAGTAACTGGAGATATTGATGTTCAGCTTCGAGACAGGATTCACAATAATGTTGACACCGCCAAAGATGTCAGGCGTGTACTCGCTATCCACGTCCTCCACCTTGTCGACGTGCTCTCCAAGGACAAAATTCACTGCCGGCATGTCGTACGCACCTTCTACGTTGTAGTAAGGTGAGTAGTCCAGTAGTTGCGTTTGCTGATAAGTGACATTTGGTCTGATCTGCAGCTTGGAATCCCAAAGCGTGGCCTGCAGGGCGACAGTGGCCCCTCTTTGACGAACAGTAAGTGGCAGGTTGTTCTGCTCCAGGTTGATTGTGACCGTATTCGTGGCAACATCGAAAGTGGGCAACTGTGTGACCGTGGCGTTGAAATCCTCAAACTGCTGCTGGAACAGAGCCACGTCCAGAATGGTGTTCGGCGTCAACTTCGTACGATAACCCAACTCATACAATGTGTTATTCACCAAATCCAGGTCGGTATTGCCCTGCAAGCTCAGATTGACGCCGGGCTGTGCTGGCAGCAGCACATCCACGAGGGTTTGACCGAGGAATGAACTGTTGTATGACCGGCCGGTTACGAACCGAAAGAGGTGGTTTTCGGAAGGGTTGTAATTGACAATTCCCTGATAAGACAGCACTCCTTCATCTGGGTAGTTGAATTTGTCATACCTACCACCCACGATGAATCGCCACTGCTCCCAGGGAGATAGCTCCAACTTGAGTGAGGAGGCAAAATTGGTAATGGTACCCTCGCCATTGAAGTTGCCAATCATACCCCGATCGATGGTGTACTTGGTATCATCCAAATGCGCCGACTGATAGCCAATGGCAGGGCGCAGCGATATCATGTCGTTGATCGTCCATATATAATCCAGGTAGAGGTCGGTATAGGCATAGTCGAATTGACTAGTTTCATCATCACCTGCCAGCCCTTGCGTACCTGCCAGGTACGAGGCCACAACAGAGAAGCCGTACAAGTCCCCGGAAATACCGATATTCTCACTCTCATTGTTCACCGTCACCACCGTGGCGCCTGTGGCAAATGGATATAGGGCGTTGCTATTGTTGTGTGCTCCGCTGAGCTTAAGGTCGATCTCATCATCCTGAAAATAGAGGTTGAATGTTGCTCCCAGTCGTTCCATGCTCTCGTTGGCATCCGGGAAGAAGATCGCGCTAGTCGCCGCATCGCCATAAAAGTCCCTTACTGGCACGTACTCCTGGACACCAGGATCATAAAGTGTCTCCTCAAACTTCTGACGCTGCTCATAATTGAATGCCAGCTCTACCGCCCACTTATCAGCGAGATTGGCCCCGGCAAAAGCGGATCCCATGGTGGCATGCGTACCGGCAAACCCTGTAGCGTTGCCATAGATGTTCTTGTCCTTTTCAGGCCTTGTTGTCAAGATATTGATCACTCCCGATACCGCATTGGGACCGTACAATGTGGAGACCGGTCCATGCACTACTTCGATCCTCTCGATCTCTGCCATGCCTACTGGCAGGTTTTGCCAGAAAGTACCGCCCTGGAAATAGTTGAAAACAGGTCGATTGTCAATCATCACCAGAATACTGGCATTGACATAAGTGAATCCATAGCTTGGATTGCCGTCGATACCACCGCGCAGTGATACATCGTAGCAGCCGTGAGATATTTCGCGGACGATGACTCCGGGAACGATTCGCAGCGCCTCTACAATGGAGGTGGCTCCTGACAGCTCTATTTCTTTACGTGTGACCACAAACGAAGACAGCGGCACGTCAAAGGATGACTCCTGCTGTCTGGAAGCGGAGAAAATCTCGATGGACATCAGTTCCTCGAGAGAAAGGTCGAAAATGTCGGCCCCTTCATCAGCTGAATCCGTGATTTGTGTGTCTTGACCATTGACTGCCGTTGCACACAGAATAGAAATCATGAGCATTACCGAAAGCTGGATGGCTCTTCTCATATCTTAAAGAGTTTGTTGGTCTAAAATGAAGTCGGTTTTTACAAAGCACTCCGGTGCCTAAGCTATACAGTAGCTAAAGTATTGTTCCAAATAACGGCACCATAACAAACACGTATGGTTGGGTAATAATGGATGTTAGAGGGGATGTATCCTGCAGTCAACCTCAAAGTGGGTTTGATCAAGAAATACTATTTTCTGACCCGATTGCACTGTATCGCCTCCCACCAAAAAAGACCCCGGAAAAAGATCCCGGGGTCAAATGAACGTGTCGCGAGTGCGAAAAAAATGTCTTCTATTGTTTACAATCGGTACCTCAAACCGCCCATTGCCTGAAAGCCCAGTTTGTCAGCGCCGAAGCCCTCGGGGGAATCGTTGTTGAGCAAGTTGCTTCCGTAGACGAATAGTGAGAAGTTTTTATTGACCGCATAGTTGATGTTGGCGTTGAGCAGCAGTTTGCCATCAATATTACGACCGGCCTGGTTATTGATTTGACCCGTTCTGAAGTCCAGCTCCGTATTCATGTCCATCGCATACGCGCTGAAATAGTACATGGATACATTGAGATTTAACTTCTCGATAGGATTGAAAATGACATTCATACCACCAAAGACGTCTGGGGTATATTCACTATCGACGTCCTCCACATTGTCAATGTGCTCACCCAGGACAAAGTTGAACTGGGGATTGTCATATGCTCCTTCCACGTTGTAGTAAGGTGAGTAATCATACAATTTGGTCTGCTGGAAGGTGACATTGGGCCGGACTTGTAGCTTAGAATCAAAGAGCGTTGCCTGGAAAGATATGGTCGCCCCTCTTTGCTGGGCGGTCAGGGGCAGGTTACCCTGCTCAAAGTTCAAATTGAGGACTCCTGTCGCCGGGTTGAAAAAGGGCAACTGAGCAATGGAGGTGTTGAAGTTCTCAAATTGCTGCTGGAACAGTGCTATGTCCAGGACACTGTTGTTTGCGAACTTGGCGCGGTACCCGACTTCGTAAAGCGTGTTGCTGACAAGATCGAGGTTCTGGTTCCCTTCAAGGTTCAGTCGAATGCTCGCGTTCAACTGGTTTTGTATACTAACGAGGGTCGGTACGAGAAACGAACTATTGTACGACTTTCCAGTCACAAATCTTAAAAGGTGACGTTCGGCAGGCTTGTAATTGACGATGCCCTGATAAGAGAACACACCATCCTCGGGGTAGTTGAAGATATCGTAACGACCACCAAGAATGAAACGCCATTGCTCCCACGGTGTCAGGTCGACTTTCACCGAAGGGGCAAAGTTGGTGAGGGTACCTTCACCATTGAAATTTCCTACCTCACCCCGATCCACGGTGTATTGTGTGTCATCCAGGAATGCCGACTGATAGCTGACCGCCGGACGGACCGAGATCTTGTCGTTGACAGTCAATACATAATCCAGGTACAGGTCAGTATTGGAGTAATCATAGTGGTTGGGCGTCACATCACCGGAGAGGCCTTGGGTACCCGTGAGATATGAGGCCATCACTGTGAATCCAAAGACATTCCCCGACAACAGCACATTCCTACTATCATTGGTGAAGACTGTCAGGCCAGCACCTGCCGCCAAGGGGTAGAGTGCGTTGGCGTTATTGTACGAGCCACCGACTTTCAGGTCAATGTTGTCATTCTGGTAATAAACATTGAAGGTTGCCCCTAGCTTGTCCAGGCTCTCTTCAGGATCAGGATAGCGCTCTATGTTCCGTTCGAGTGTTCCAAGATCCAAGTCGCGTACGGGCACATACTCTTCAAGATCCGGCTCATAGAGAGTTTCCTCAAGTTTCTTCCTTCTCTCATAGTTGAAGGCCAATTCCACGGCCCAGTCATTGCCAATGTTCGCTCCGGCGACCGCCGACCCCATGTATGCGTGCGTGCCGGCAAAGCCTGTCGCATTGCCATAGACATTTCGCTCTTTGTTAGGCCGATTCGTCAGGATGTTAATGACCCCGCTCACAGCATTGGGACCATACAGTGTAGAAACAGGGCCGTGGACGACCTCTATTCTATCCACCTCGGCCATACCCACCGGCAGGTTTTGCCAGAAAGTACCTCCCTGGAAATAGCTGAATACCGGACGATTATCAATCATTACGAGGATCGACGAGTTGACGTATGTGAAATCGTAGGAAGGAAGACCGTCCACTCCACCTCGGAGAGAAACATCATAGCTGCCATTGGCGACCTCGCGTACGATCACTCCGGGCACGATCCGAAGTGCATCGGGTATGGATGTTGCTCCAAGGAGCTCTATTTCTCGTCTGGTAACGACGAAAGATGAAAGTGGCACATCAAAAGAGGATTCCTCCTGACGAGATGCAGAAAAGATCTCGATGGACATCAATTCCTCCAATGAAAGTTCAAACATATCAGATTCCTGATCCTGAGGTTCCAACGAGGCTACCTCATCCTGTGCAGACATGTCCACAGCACTGAGGAGCGATAGCAAAACAAGGGTAAGCTGCACTGCTCTTTCCATAGGAATTGTATTTTGTGGTAATTGTACAGTTGGTGATGATTGAAGGGATTTTGTACCCAAAAATCAATTTGGATGGGAAGGTAAGTACCTAGTAATTAGATAGTAAGGGAAAGCGCATGGACGCGAGAGATACCTGCCGAAAGAGGTAAAAACGTTAGTCAACAAAATAGCTGTAAAGTGAGGTGCCCCTAACACAGACCAAAATGTCTATGAGGCGAGATTAAAGGCACTCTAAGGTGTCGTGAGCCTTGAATTACCGCCCGATCAATCGACGCTAAACTGAATGTAAACTGGGTGATGATCGGAGATAAATCGGCCAGTGATCAGCTCACTGAAAACTGCATATTTCTCTACTGTCACATTTCTCGTGAAAGCATAATCGATCCTACGGCTTTCGGTTTGCAAGGCGTCGAAACCATTCCAGGTCCCTTCCTGCCCAAAAACCACGCAAGCTTTGCAGTAGCGGGCATCTTCCAAAAACGCGGCCAGGGGCTGGATGGGTTCAGAGTCTGGCACTGCATTGAAGTCGCCGGTCAATACCACAGGGTCTGTTAAGCCGGCCAATTCCTTGATCTTCTCAACGATAAGCTTACCGGATTCGGCCCTGGCCTCCTGCCCTCTGTGATCAAAATGCGCATTGAATGCCCAGATCGTACGGCGCGTTTCGCGCTCTTCCAACTCCACATAAGAACAAATGCGCTCCAGGTTAGCATCCCAGCCTTTTGACGGCTTCCCGGGAGTCTCAGAGAGCCAAAATGTTCCTTTGGTGCGAACGTCGAATCGTGAATGCTTGTAGAAGATCGCCGAGTACTCACCTTTCGTTTGGCCGTCTTCCCGGCCGACGCCGACATAGCTATAGTCCGCCAACTCTTCGTCCAGATAAGTCACCATATGATGCAGTGCTTCTTGCACACCAAGTATATCCGGCTCATAGAACTGCACCTGGCTCACAAGGTACTCCTTGCGTTTATGCCAATTGTCGTCGCCATCGTTGGGATTGTCATACCGGACGTTGTAGGACATGGCGGAGTAAGACTGCGCCATGAGGATGGTACTGCCAGGGGAAAATACCATGAGGAAAAGAATTACGACACGTGACATAACAGCAATTATCGACAGGCTTGCTTACGCTGACAATTAAATGGTCGTAGAAAATTTAGTCAGTGCCAGGTATTATATGCTGATCATAATCGAAGAAGTCCTGGACTACTCGCTGCTTCGTGTCATCAATAAAGCTGATGAGTGCCTCCGCCGCGGGGGTCAACTGTTTCTTCTGCTGGTAGATGAGGTTCCAGGTAGTGGTAATCGGCAGACCCTTGATAGGAAATATCGTCATATTTCCCTGGGCGAGCTCCGTCCGCAAGCCAATGAGGGGCATAATCGAAAAGCCAATACCTGCCAGGACTGCCTGCTTCACAGCCTCGTTAGAAACGAGCTCCATCGACTTCGAAGGTTGGATATCATGCTTTTCCAGGAAGGACTCCATGGCAAATCGTGTCGCTGAACCGCTCTCGCGCAGAATCAATGTCAAGCTCCCAAGATCCTCAACGCCTATTTCCATCTCCCGGAACCGACTGCTGCCAACGAAGTACAGGCGGTTCTCCATCAGCTCCACCATCTTCAGTGGTACATTGTCTGGCAGCACCGAGACAAGATAAAAATCACTTTCATTCTGCATAAGACCCTCCACTACCCGGTTCTTGTTCGACACATCGATGGTGATATCTACTCCGGGATGCTTTTCCATGAACTCCTGAAGAAAGTAGGGGATCACATACTTACCGGTGGACACCACAGCAATCCTCAACTTGCCCGTGAGTAGCCCTTTGTATTGGTTGATCGTGGTCTTGATGGTCTCGGCTTCATCCAAAATTCGCTGGCTGACTTCCGCCATCTTTTTCCCAAAATCAGTGACGTAAAGGCGCCGACCAATGAGCTCCGTAAGCGGAATCTCAAACTGGTCCTGCAACCGCTTTAGTTGAATTGAGACTGCGGGCTGTGTCAAGTGGAGCGCCTCAGACGCCTTCGTAACACTTTGGTATTCAACTATTTTGAGAAATACCTGGAGCTGATGGAGTGTGTAATTCATTTACTTAGCATCATGTTTTCGATAAAAATAATAAATAATATATTATGAATTATTTTTTCCACATTTGCAACAGGATATTAAAAATTCATGAAATAATGAGCTTTACAATCGACACAGCCCCATCTCCAGTAACTACTTCTTCTAACCATGGTCAAAGCAACTCGCCTGCACCTTCGGCGAAAGTGGAGGTGACTTGTGACAACTTGAAAGAATTGTTTGAGCAGGTCTTGACCGAGAGACTGGAGTCGACTACCAATCTCACGTGGGTGGACGACGAGACTGTAGAAGTTACCACAGTATCTGGTCAGTGCATGCACCAGTTTGCACTTCGTGCCGAAGAGTTGGGAAAGGAAGTAAGCTACCAGAAAAAAGTATTCATTACGATCAAGGACAAATAATCAAACAACTGGGGTGTGTATCCGGCTGGTAGGGTAATTTCAACCGCAGTCGGGTCCACAAAACCTTGGTATCGTCCCAGGCCGCGGCCCACTTGATCGATCACCAGTTCAACGTGATCAGGGTGCCAGCAACAGATAGCTAGTTCACCAACCCGAAGCTGCTCTTAGAAGTGGGCGAGCTTCTTGACTAGAATATTACCTCAACAATCTTTCTTTATCGGCCATCTCCAATGAGCCGATTGCATAGGTTGTTATATTGTTTTGGGCTAGGTTGATGTCGAAGATCCATCCAGTGGGTGGATCTTTTATTTGATGAGCAATCCGTGCTCCGGCTGTCAGTCGATCGTCACTCTTATCTTCGGATTTCCAATCGAAAGCAACAGTCCGTCAAAGTCGGACTATTAGAACCTCACGCCAACCCTGTATCCCAGCCACATACTGACTCCACCCTCTTCGAGGAGCAGCCGATCTGGTTCAATTTGGAACGCGTCCTCCCTCGACCGGTCACGAATATAGATATTTAGCTGAGGGCCCATGACCACTGAAAAGTGCTTGTGAAAGGAGTATCCCAGGTTGAGGTTGACTTTGACGAGGGTGTACTTGTGCTTATCCTCAATGTCCTCATTCAGTGGTAATAACCCGAGGCTGACTGCTTCGAGGTTGCTGAAATAGTTACCCTTGAAATCCACTTGTGTGCCAAAGCCCAGGCCATAATTCCAATGTTTGACCTTCTGGTTGTGAATACCGGCTACGTAGATGGTATAAAAACCCTTTGTGCCCATCCGGTAGGAAAGGTTGAAGTTGGTAGCATCATCGTAGCTCAACTCGACCTTCTTCAAGCCATTCTTCACGATATTGATCAAGCCAATAGAGACACTCTTTCGCGAGTCGTTGACAATATTTACAAGGCCTATCTGCACTCCACTAAGCGTGTAGGTATAGTTGAAAAGCGACAGCTGCAATCCGTGCACATGGTCCCGCGCATAATTGACCATCCCCGCCAGCTGGACACCATGGACCGGGTCCCATGCGTAGTTGATCATACCTGCGGTCTGCATCCCGCGCACTTCTCCAGCCCAGTTACCCATACCAGCGGCTTGCAGGCCCTTGAATTTCCCCGACATCTGGTTGAGCATCCCTGCAGCCTGTAGGCCAGTTATATCCTCGATATTCACATTGATTGCCCCTGCCAGTTGTGCCCCGGTAGTGCTGCCAAGTGTTACATTCAAAGCCCCTGCGGCCTGCGCCCCTTTGATATCTCCACCTACGTAGTTGCCAAGGCCTCCGGCCTGAAAACCACTGACATTTTGCCTGATGATGTTAATGGCACCGCCCAGTTCCACGCCCTTGACCCCATAAGCGAGGCCAGCGATGATATTCAGTGATACATTGTTGGTGATCTTACCGGAGAGCAGACCATTGGTACCTACTGCTGGTAGAAGCGAGAGTTGAATGGGACGCTGCTCCCCCAGCTTGACATTGGCCAGGTGCCGCTGGATCTTCGTCGCGATCACACCTTTGAAGAACTTGGTCCGATCCATTTGGACATCCGCCTCCGCACGAACGGGCGCGGGCCTTAGTTGTATCTCAGAGGGTACAGGTTCGCCCTTTCGCACACGGATGAGTGTATCCTGATAGTTCTGCTTGCTGATAATAAACGTAGCCTCTTCATATCGAGAAGCCACCTTCAGGTTATAGTTACCACTCTCGTCTGATAGCGAGGCGGTGAGGGTGTTGGCTTCGAATACCGAGACATTGGAGAGCTGTGAGCCTGTAGTTTCGTCTACCACCGTCCCGGCGATGGCAAAGGTCTGCTTCGTAGGGACTTTGGGTGCCTGAATGATCACATAATTGCCACGCTCCTTGTAGCTAAAGCCCTCGCCGAGCGTCTCCGAAAGCACCTGCCTGAGGGGGGTCTCCTGCCAGCTACCAGAGATATCGCTGGTAGGTAGTGTGGAGGGATTGTACGAAAAAGTCTGCTTTGTGACTACCTCCAGTTCGTCAATGACTTGCACCGCCGACAGTGACGCCACTTCCAGCGTCACCAGCTTATCCAATGCCTCCTGCGCCGACAGTCGTAAACAGACTGTCAGCAGCGAGCATCCAATCAATATCGTCCTAACAACCCTCGCCATCAATGACGATTTCGTCGTCGCCTCTGATCACTTCCAGTCCCAGGGTGATCGAAATGACGTCAAGAATATTGTCGATCGACTCGTTGTCGAAACTCACAGTCAGCTGGCAATCGCCAATAGTGTCGTTGGCTATCCTGATCTGCGCGTCGTACGTGCGATTCAGCGTCGATACTATCTCAGTCAGAGATAGCTCGCGAAATACCAGTTTCTTTGTTTTCCAGAAGCGGTATTCGCCGGTGTCTTCAATCTCCAGTAACTTGAGATCTCCGGTTTCGTGGTCATACGAACCAGTTTGTCCACCCACGAGGATGAGCTCCTTTGCCTCTATGCTCAAACGCACCCTCCCCTCTTCCACCGATACCAGTGTGAGCGACTCGGATTTCTCAGAAACATTGAAGGACGTGCCCAGTACTTCTACAGCCACTCTGTCGGTGCGCACAACGAAAGGACGAACGGGATCCGGTTCTACTTCGAAGTATGCTTCGCCCTCCAGGAATACTTCCCGGCGCGTGTCAGATACCTGTGTCACTTGCAAGCGACTTCCTTCGTTGAGCGAAATCACGCTGCCATCATCCAATTCAGAGACAAGCACATCTGCCTCGGCAACGAGCTCCTGCACATCAGCTTCCTGTGTGGACCAAACAAACCATCCGATACCCATACCCATCACAACAATAGCGGCCACACGCCAAACCCAGCCCAGACCAGGTGAGTCCGTGAGCCCGTCGTTGATAATCTCTTCCTTCCGGCGGCGAACCTTCCCCAAAGCAAATTCGACGTCATAACGAGCTCCATCATCCCATACGCGGATCTGTCCCGTATCCGCCCATACCAACCGCCACACATCAAACTGCCGCTGGTTGGCGGCGCTGTCCATGCGCCATTGGAGGATCAGCGCATTTTCCTCCTCGCTGGTCTCCTGCGCAAAGAATTTCGCTACCAGATCCTCGTTGACGATATGTCGGCTTTCCTCATTCATTGTATCCCGTATATTTTGGACAGCCAACCTTCATTTTACCCCCACCCATTATTTTCAAATAACCAAAGGACAAAAGGCAAATAAGGACCGAGGTCTTCCCGAAAGATCTTCAGCGCTTTTCCCATGTGCCGCTCCACGGTCTTCACAGAAAGGTCGAGACGGTCAGCAATTTCCTGGTATTTCAGCCCTTCAAACCTGCTGAGCTCGAAAACCTCGCGACACTTCGGTGGTAGCTTGTCAAAGGCGAGTCGCACTTTTTCCTCCAGTTCATCAAATTCCAGGAAATCAAAGGAGAAACCTTCCGAAGCCCGATGGCGCTCATAACTGGCATGCTTGAATACGACCTGCTGATGTTTGAGCTGATTGAGGCAGGCGTTGCGGACGGCACCGTACAAATAAGACTTGACCGTGGTTCTGATATTGGTCTGATCCAGCTTGGCCCAAATATTGGCAAAGGTCTCTTGCACTACCTCCTCCGCAGACTCTTCGTCGTCTACGTATTGCCTGGCAAACCCTGTCAGTGGACCATAATACTGCCTGAAAATCCCCTCAAACGAGGCTTCATCAATTTGCGCAATATCGTCGGTCTTATGCAGCTCCAATTGTGAAAGCAAAGTAAGGCCTCACAAATGACAAACAACCATAATTTCAATTATATCCAGTCCTGGTTATGCACGGTACGCTCATGCTCTACATCGCCCGTGTGTTTTGTGTCCATCGGTTCAAAAAGCATCACCCATACCTCCTGATCCTTCTGCGTGACCGGAAAGTGCTCGACGCCTCTGGGTACGATGATGATCTCGCCCTCCCGAACGACTTCCGTCTTATCACGAAAGTGCATGGTAAGCTCACCCTTCATCACCATGAACAGCTCGTCCTCGTTTTCATGACTATGCCAGACAAACTCACCGGTCAGCTTAGCAAGCTTGACGTACTGGCCATTGAGCTGGCCAATGATCTTCGGGGTCCAGTGCTCTTTGAAAGACTCAAATTTGGAGACGACATTTATTGGTTTCATGGGAGGTAGTGATGGTGTAACATGAGTTATACTCGCAAAGAAACACCAGCTATCGGATTTTGAAACGCCGGGATTTGGCCGAGGTCCATTTTATCCGCTAGCTTTAGCACATGTCAAACTTTGCAATGCTTGGCTCCGGTTTTATCGGTGCCTTCTACACCCGATCCTTACACGGCTACAGAAACAGCGACCGAGTGGTCATTGTCCAGAGCCGCAATGAAGAAAACCTCAAAAGATTTTGTGAGCAAAATGATGTGCCTCGCTATACAACTCATATGCGTGAGGCCATCCAGGACCCTGAAGTGGACCTGGTCGTTATCGCTCTCCCCAATCACCTGCACCTGGAAGCAGTCCAGCTGTGTGCCGAGTTGAAGAAAGGCGTACTGATGACCAAGCCCCTCGGCCGCAATGCCGAAGAGGCGTATGAAATGCTCAAGCTTGTCGAAGAAGCTGGCATATTCCATGGCTACCTGGAAGACCTGGCTTACACCCCTAAGACCATGAAGGCCACCCAGGCCGTGAAAGAGGGTGCGATCGGCAAAGTCACCTGGGCACGGAGTCGCGAAACGCACCCTGGCCCTCACAGCGACTGGTTTTGGAATATCGAGCTAGCTGGAGGTGGCGCCATTGTCGACCTGGGCTGCCACTGCATTGAGATCTCCCGCAACTACATCGGTAAGGAAGTGAGACCTGTCGAGGTCATGTGCTGGGCGGACACCCTCGTAAAGCCAATTGCCGCTGAAGATCACGCAGTGGGCCTGGTAAAGTATGCCACCGGCGCGGTGGCGCAGTTTGAGGTGAGCTGGGCCTTCCGAGGGGGAATGGACCTTCGCGACGAGGTATCAGGTACAGAAGGGACGATATGGCTCAACCAATTTATGCGAACGGGTTTCGAAATCTTTTCGGCCGGAGGCAAGGGTGGCTATGTCGCAGAAAAAGGCGAGACCAATGCCGGTTGGCTCTTCCCTGTCGGTGACGAGAATGTGGAGCTGGGTTATACCAATATGTTCAACGATATGCTCAACTGCTACGAGGCCGGTAAGCCACCCATGGAGACTTTCTACGACGGGTATGTGGTCAATGCCATCATGGATGCCGCCTACAGATCAGCCAAAAGCAAGCTATGGGAGCCTGTTGAGCTAAAGGAGTGGCGCGGTGATAACCAGTCAGAGCCCATTATGGAACTATCTGAGTACGACAGCCAGCACTACCTGGTAAAAGAGGAACGATTGCCCGACGGCTCGAAGAAAGTCATCCTCAAAAACAAAGAGACAGGAGAATTCTCTCAGATACACGAAGACCGGTAAAACTACAGGGCCTACACGCCAGCGCCGGGCTCTATCACTCGTCCTGTCACAGCCCAAACAAAAAAATGACCCTCAATACCTGAGGGTCATTAAACCAGAAACGTATGAAAAAAAAGTGAATTATGACACTACTAGTTTGTTAGGGTCCCACTGCACAATGCGATTCTCAAAGTAACTGACATTGGTAGCCAATGAGGGCCCTGCCGCCCGCATGCCGAAGCTTCCATCCTCCACAATCCTTTTCCCTGTCGTCACGGCCTCAGCAAAATTTGTCCAGTGATCAAGATGATCGCTGTAGCCATCGGGCGTCTGGTAGACTTGCTCGCCCGGCTCCCGCATTTTATAGTCTTTCGGGTATTTCTCAGCATACCACTTCTCGTAGTCAGCCTGTTGCTGTTTCGTAAAGGTGTTGTACGAATCCCATCCACCGTACCCCGGCCCACCGGTGATTTTATTTTTCTTCACTGTGATCTTTCCCCATCCAATGGTCATGGTCCCATCCGTTCCCACTAGCTCCAGAAGCGAGCCTCCACCACCGGAAGCGGTGAAGTTCACACGGATCTGCAAGGAAAAAGCTGAGTGAGTATCTGTATTGCCATAATCGACTACAGCCAGCATGAGGTCCGGAACGTCCCGTCCATCCTTCCAAAACTGCAATCCACCACTAGCGAATATGCGCTCCGGTCCCAGTGTGTCGAGCGTCACATGCAAGCCTGAAAACAAATGAACGAAGAGGTCACCAGCCACTCCAGTACCGTAGTCCTGATAATTTCTCCATCTAAAAAATCTGTTAGGGTCGTAAGCCCTCTTTGGCGCGTCCCCTAGAAAGGCATCCCACCCTACGGTCTTTTCTGATGCGTCGGTTGGGATCGAATATTGCCAAGCCCCCAGTGCTGAGAATCGATCATTGTAGGTTTCTGCCATGACGAGCTCTCCGATTGCTCCAGACTTATAGATCTCCGCTGCCTTCTCATAAAGAATGGAGCTCACTCCCTGACTTCCTACTTGAAAAGCCTTTCCGGTCTTTTTCTCCGTATCGATGACCGCCTGACCCTCTTCGATTTTGTGAACCATGGGCTTCTCGCAGTACACGGCCTTCCCGCTATTCATCGCGTCAATAGAGATTTTGTCGTGCCAATGATCAGAAGTGGAAATCACCACCGCATCAATATCATCTCGATCCAAGATTTCTTTATAGTCACGGGTGGCCAATAGATCATTGCCAAAGTTCTCTTTGCTACTCTCCAATCGCCCGTCGTATAGGTCACAAACAGCTACGAGCTCCATGCCTGGCACTTCCAACGCCGACTCCACGTTATTGTACCCCATGATACCCATGCCGATGGCTCCGAGTCTGATTTTGTCAGATGGCGCGATGTTGCTTTTCCTTCGCAATAGATACTCCTTTTCGGGCCTGGTGGCCGCGAGCGAGGGCAAAGACGCTGCTACAACTCCCGTTCCCGCTACTTTTTTCAGGAAACTTCTCCTGGATTTTTTCATTTCTTCGTTGCTTGGGTACAGCGGTACAAGGTAATGAACGACTTACCAAAATTGGGCAGGTACATGGTCCAAAGGACCGCGCAATACGTTTCAAGAGGGCCTGGTACTAGCTTCCCTGGATTTTGATGGGCAGGTAAATGTCCTCCATGGATTGCTCATTGTGGGGACCCAACCATCGGTGATCGAGGTACTCGTAGTGGTGGCGATCATCCAACATATAGCCGGAGTCCGGCAACCATTGCTGGTACATCCACAACCACATTGCCCGGAAGTTCGCTACAGAACCCTGGTAAAGAAAACGGGCCCATAGCCCCCCTTCGAGAATTATGGCCTCCATTCCCTCGGGAAGGTTATCGACCTCGCTCACGCGAACGCAGGCCCATTTTGAGAAAACAGTCTGTGGTGTGAATTCCTGAAACCTGGGATAATATTGAACGGAGTAAAAGCCCTCATCGACCCGGTGGTTAACTTCAGCCGTTCTCGAACGAAAGGAGGTCCATAGCTCCCGAGTTTGGTTGTCACTTAAGGACATTTCCGTCCGCAGACCGACAAGGGTCCGGTCTGGGAGTGTCACAATTTCGGGCTCGCGATTCATTATCAATTCATCTCATTCGATAAAGTGCAATTCCGCAAAAGACCAAGATCTACACGCCCTTCAATCCACCGATCTAATCTCCCAAACGTGTAGTAGCTAATGGGACCAAGTCAAGGTCTGGGAATCGACAGAGTCAAATGTAGGCGGCACCGACCTTAAAAAGAAAAAAGCCGCCCTGGAGAAATCCTCCAGGACGGCCAACCGTTTGAGACACTGATCTTTATGTCTTAGTATTTTATCAACTGCTCTATCAGCTGTCCTCGAGAAGGAGACTGCAGTCGCAGGACAAACTTGCCTTCGTTGATCTTGATGATACCAAAGTCTATCTCGACTTGATTCACCCCCACTTCGAAGTGCAGTTGTTTTTCGACGATCACCCTTCCGCTCAGGTCAATGAGAGATAGCTGCATGTCCTCCTCGACCGGATTGGCGATCTGCACAAAGAGTCGCTCAGTCACAGGGTTCGGATAGATCTCCATTGTGAGCTCCTCAATCTCAGGTAAAGATTCAGTCCTGGAAAAAGAGTTTCCAGACTTGAATCCCCGCGGTGGAGGAGAGGTAGAAATCGGATTCTCAAGGTTGATCACATCAATAGCATTTGATTGATCCCCTCTGTTTGGTGGTGGACTGGATGAAATCGGATTTTCGATATTGATAATGTCACCTTCTTGCATAGGCTGCACTCCAGTGACCTTGATACCCGCATCGATGTCCATATAGACCTGAGCACCCATACTGGCCCGGAATTTCCTCGTCATGCCGGAAGGTCTGGCGTCGTTGTCCTTTTCAGGATCCCCACCCTCCATCAAGAGTGTGAACTCATCATCCTCGGCAATTTCAAACTGTAGTCGAAACTTCTCATCTGCAGGAGCCCCACTTAGCTCGGCAATACCCATTGCATTGGTGACTGCAGTGGTTATCGTGACGTCATCGCTATTCAGCAAATGCACTGTCACACCGGACTTACCAGGCTCACCGACATCCTGAATACCATCGGAGTTGAAGTCCTGCCAGACGTACGAATAAACTGTACCCGGTGTCCAGACACCTGCATCAATGGCATCCTTTAAGGTTCCCCCGCCAGTCAAGAAAATGTACTTGGACTTACCGGAACCGCGAGCAACATCACTATCCAAAGCGTTGTCGCCTCCCTTGCGTCTATGGGTGAATTGGTGGTCATCCAAGTGAGGGAATTGAAGTCTTAGCTTCTCGGCAGCAGGTACATTAACAAATGTGACAATACCACCAGCATCTGTGAGACCAAGTCGCAATTGGTTTCCACCTCTATCGAGCAGCTGCACCGGCACATTCTGTAACCCAGGCTCTCCCGCATCCTGAATACCATCTCCGTTTAGGTCATCCCACACGAAAGACTCTATCGATCCCGGTGACCAAAGTCCCGCATCAAGCAACTCGAAAGTTTCATTTCCTCCTTTCGCGCCGAACCATCCAGTTGTCAGGTCCCTGCGGCGGACATCACTGTTCACTTCACTGGAGCCTCGTTTGCGATAGGTGATTGAATAATTCTCTGGAACATCTATTGACAGCCTGAGCCTTTGATCGGCAGGAATATTACCGATGGACGCGATGCCATCTGCATCCGATGCTCCTTGCAATATGGTCTCACCATCCCTATTCAGCACGTTCACGACGATATTTTCTATACCCGGCTCTCCGGCATCTTGCATGCCATTGCCGTCGAGGTCGTCCCAGACGAATGTCTCCACAACCCCGGGGCTCCAAAGTCCCGCATCAATTTGTAGGAATTCTTGCTTCCCTTTGCGGACCTTGAAGGATTTCGTAAATCCAGTCTTGCTCTTCGGATCACTGTCTTTGCTATCGTTCTTACCAACACCTCGCCGGGTAAAGGCATAACCGTCAGGCTTCAGGAACTGCAGGCGGAATTTCTCATCTGCCGGTGCATCTTGCAGCAAGGCAATCCCCTCGCCATCGGTATTGATAGAGGAGATCACACGGTAATCGGAGCCTAATAAAACGACATTGATTCCTTCGATCCCAGGCTCGCCTTCATCCTGTAATCCATTGCCATTCAGATCATCCCACACGAATGAACGCACGAGGCCGGGGGACGTATATGCAATATCCCATGTGTCATTGATCCCGTCGACCACAGTAAACTTGTCAGTCTTGTGATAGGCGTCGCTGTCTTTTGTATCGTCAGCTCCCGCATCGATCTGTCCGAAGCCATAATCATCAGGCCTTACAAATCGAAGTCGATGGACGCTACCTACCGAAAGGTCGAAGAATACGACCAAACCATCTTCGCTCGATTGCTTGGTCGCTAGTGTTTTGCTTTTCTTGTCCAGAAGTTCTACGGTGACTCCCTGGATTCCGGGCTCACCCTCATCCTGAATACCGTCACCATCCATGTCATCCCAGACAAAAGATAGTATGGACGGTGCGCCATTGTTAGTTGGATCCAGAATGTAATCATCGATGTTGTCTGGAATACCATCATTATCGTCGTCTTCATCATCCACTACTTCTACAGATCTCGTGGCAGTAGTGGTATTGCCTGAAGGATCAGTCGCCGTATAAGTGATCTGATACACACCAGGAGTGGTTGTATCCACAGATCCTTCGGCTGTCATAGTAGAGGAGCAGTTGTCGGTATCCGTCGCTCCTGCCTCTGAGTAATCAGTATACCTTTCGTGCTGGATGGTTACATCACCAACAAGTGTGATGACCGGAGCCAAATCATCCACAACAGTCACGGTGGCTGCAGCCGAATCTTTGCGGCCCACCTCGTCCTCGATTACCAAATACAGGTCAAAATCGCCCAAAGTACCGCAATCAAAGCTGGTGATACCGATCGAGCGATTGGCAATACCCGCGATCGCAGTTGAGCCATTATCTACCAAATCCGGTGTGATCTCGAGCGTTCCATCTGCCTCAAGAGCGACCGTTATATCCTTTGTCTTTACATTGAATAAATCAGGCGTTGGGGCAGGGGCGGGACCAGGTCCAGGGCCAGGGCCAGGGCCGCTCGGCAACACATTGACTTTTACAACATCCGTATCCTGGCAGCCATACTTGTCTGTGTACAGGATGGTATATTCTGTGGAATTAGTCGGGAATGCCTTTGGATTGGCAATATTGGAGGCAGTCAGGGACTCTGACGGTGTCCAATCATACGTCTGAATACCACCATAAGTCACTTGCAGTTTGTAAGCTGAAAGTGCTATACCTGTGTTGTACCGAGAATTGTAGACAACCTCCACGGTGTTTTCACCCCCTACTTGCCAAATCGAATTGATCAAGCCGAAGTCGTCAAATACAAACTCTTTTGGGAAGGTCCCAAACCCAGCAGCTTCGCAAGTACATCCTTGTGATGAGGTCTCGCCTGTGGTCCCCACCATGGTCCCATTCACATATAGGTCCCATTTATTGTAACCATCTGGCTGCGAATAATCACCGCAAGAATAGAAGACGCTCAGTTTCAAGCTCTCCACACTTGCCAATTCTGCTGAGGAAACGGAAGCGGACTGTGAAGCATCATTGTACTGCCAGATATAACCTTCCGTACAAATACTGGTACCGAAAGCCGAACAATCTGTATTTCCTCCATCAGCATCAAAGAGGCAGAAATCCTCAGGTGGCGCGCTGGCACCGTAGAGTACCTCGCCAAGGTTATTCACGGACGTACTGAGACCGATGCTATCTCCTACTGCTATATAAAGGTCATCGCCAGCATCAACTGACGTCTCAGGTGCTTGTGACACAATCGTCATTTGCGTGAGGCTTTGAGTGCCAACACCGTCCTTGACTTTCACCTGATAAGTGCCGGGTGTAAGCCCGGTAAAGGCATTGGAAGTACTCCAGGTAGCGCCTCCATCAATGGAATATTGGTAACCGTAGGCTTCGAATCTATAGTTGAGACCTTGCACGTGCATACCGCAATTGGTATCCGGCGATGAACGGAAGCGAATCGCCGAAATTGCCGATTGAGGTGTGAACTCTATATGCTCAGGGAAGTAGTAACAGTCCGTTCCGGTGGTAACGGAGAAGACCTCCGTCCATGTATCCGTATCTGGATTGTAGACATCGATCATGTAGGAGAACGTATCACCTTCGGCATGCGAGTGCGAGCAATAGGCCTCAGGGTTGATCAGCGTCAAGGCATAGACATTGTGCGCCATCTGGTCCATCGCCTGTGTAAGGCCTTCTGCGCAGTCTGTTCCGACAGTACCCATGCCCATTTCGCCGACAACTCCACCGCTTGCGGTGACAACAAGAGAGCCGTCGTTTTGAAAGCATGAACTCGCACCTTCCGACACTACGCTAAAAGAAACGGGGCCTTGGGCCCAGGCCATGGATGAGACCATCCAAATTGCAAAGAGGATACCTGTCCTGTAAAGATTCTGTGTAATCATCAATTTCATAGTGCTCGTAGTTTAGAGTTGCTGGGCCTTTTCTTGGAGACGCATAGACCACTGATCGACTGTCCAGTTGCGTGTCAACTCGTTTGGTCGCAGTATGATGTGAATGACGTGCTCATTTCTCCAATCCACATTGATCGTCCAGGCCGGATCGTTCATGTCTTTGAAGAAGTCTTTTGCATCGTTGTTGTCGCTAAAGGGCAAATGCGAGATATCCGCCTCATAAAAGTGCTGAAGCGGCTGCGTTGCATCCAGGGTTATCAAATAATCTGTAGTAATCGTTGCCGCTCCGGGATCTTTCTTCCAGCTATTGCCCTTGCCATTGCTTTGCGCAATAGCCAATGACGAAAGTCCGAAAAGAAAAATGAAAGTAAATGCGGTAACTGCGCGTTTTGAGCGCAAAATCTGCGTAAGCCTGCTGAGTGCTAGGTTTAGTTTCATGGCGTCTATGCTTGTTGTTTGTTGTCACTGGTAGGAACAAGACCGCCTGCACAGGATGTACTTCTCCTGTTAGCTCTGGTTGGAGCTGATCACATGGTGGCTTATTCTGAAACCTTTCCACAATTTACCACCCATCTATATAGAGTTCGGCTAACGGTCCGATGAACTGGAATATTTCATGCTGAACCGGAATAGATCCTGCATGGACCGGACCGCTTAACACAATAAGCATTTCCAGAATCAGCCACAGGAGCTAAACACGGCTACTACCAGTCGCCGTATGTGCCGTAAATCTCACCGACAGCCCAGCACAAAACAAACCTCCGTGTATGCGCTAGGCAAATATCCGCTCGAATCGGGAAGGAACTCAGTCTACATTGTCGTGTAGAAACTTGTTGTTGCCTAGGATTTGGTTCTCATCTGTCAAGTTGAACTTGGAAATGTTCCTTTCTGATGAGTGAGGGACATCTCGAAGCTTCACCTTCTTCCTTTCAAATGCGGGAACATCCCACTTTTCCCGGAAAGATTCCGCGTTCATGTTTTCCTCTGGAGCTGGCGCAGCCTTTTGCCTTTGTAGCAACTTCTCTTCCCTTGCCCTTCGGGCTTCTATCATCTCGACCTTTCTGGAGACAGGATTGGCTGGGCCATCCAGCAACTCCTCCAGATCAAAATCCTCTTCCTCACCCACCTCATCGTCAATTTCCATGAGGAAATCGTCTTCATCATCTTCGTCTATGGTGTCTCGTGGCTCGGGCTTCTCAAACTCAAAAGTGAAGGTGGGACTCAACTTCGTTTCATCGTCTTGGACCTCTTCTTCAAACCCGTCAAGGTCTAACTCAAATTCGTCGAGATCACCATTTTCGTCATTCCCGAACCTTTCAAAGGCGGGCGGTCTCTGTTCTTCTTCCGGAGCGTCTTCAGACTCACCTCTACCAGAGTAGACAGAGTTTCGTCGGATTTGGCGTGACGATTCGAGGTCAAAGACCCGCTTCGACACACCTTCCTTGTCTTCCTCCGTCTCTACTTCTTCTTGAACCTCCGCCTTGAGTGACGCTAAGTCTGCACCTCTCGATGGACGTAGCTTCAGCTGCATGTCTTCTGTGCTCGCAAAACCAGTGGCAATCACGGTCACACGAATGTTTTCGCCTAGCGCAGGATCGATACCGTGACCAAATATCACCTCCGCGTCATCTCCGGCAAATTCATGGATATAGTCGGTGATATCCGCCAATTCGTCCATTTGCAGCTCGGCTTCGTCCCCAGACATGATGGAAAGCAGGATTTTCTCAGCGCCGTGAATGTTCTGATTGTTAAGCAAGGGTGAGTTCAGTGCCATTTCTGCAGCGCGCCTTGCCCGATTATCTCCTGAGGTGTGAGAGGAGCCCATGACAGCCGCTCCCGCATTCTTCATGACCGTCTTCACATCCTCAAAATCGACATTGACATACCCAGGGACGGTGATGATTTCCGCGATTCCCTTGGCTGCGGTGGTGAGGACGTTGTCCGCTTGTGCAAAAGCCTCCCTGATGGCAAGATTGCCAAAGATCTCTTTGATCTTGTCGTTCAGCACCACGAGCACGGTATCACAGTGCTCTTTTAGCAACATGATCCCTTCATTGGCCTGGGCCATCTTTTTCTTACCCTCAAATCCAAATGGCGCAGTAACAATGCCCACTGTCAGGATATCTAGTTCCCGGGCTACTTGTGCGATAACCGGCGCAGCTCCGGTACCTGTACCACCACCCATGCCTGCAGTGATAAAAAGCATTTTCGTATCTGTAGCGAGCAACTCCTTGATGTCTTCCTTACTCTCAATGGCCGCATTCCGGCCCTTTTCGGGGTTGGCGCCAGCACCAAGACCTCCCGTTAGGTCAATGCCAATCTGTAGCTTATTCGCCACTGGGCTGCTCTGCAACGCCTGACTATCCGTATTGCAGACGACGAACTCCACATCCCTGATACCGGAATTGTACATATGATTAACGGCATTGCTTCCGCCGCCTCCAACCCCAACAACTTTGATGATGGACTTGTGGTGTGCAGGCATGTCAAAGGTGTATGTATTCTCTTCCATGATTTTCTAAGTTTTTGTTCTCCTCTCCTCTCGCTCTCGCTCTATTAATATTCTAATTTGTCATCCATATCATCGATCAATAGCCCCTTGGTCTTTTCCAGAATATTCTGAAAAAACTTGCCCTCTGGTCTGATTTTACGACGCTTCCCTTCCTGCATCTTACGCTGCTCATACTCGGCTTCCCTGAAGTCCAGGGCCTTGAACCCAGACAATACCAGACCAACAGACGTAGCGTACATCGGACTTCTGGCCATATCCACTTTACTTTTTCCTAAGTGCTCATTAGGATATCCGATTCTGGTATCCAACCCGGTCATATATTCGAAGAGCTGTTGAAGGTTGGTGAGTTGAGAGCCTCCTCCTGTCACTACGACGCCAGCGGCCAATCGTTTGTGATAACCGGAGGTGATGATCTCGGTGTGTACCATCTCTATGATTTCCTCCATGCGCGCCTCTATAATGTGGGCAAGGTTTTTCACAGAAATCTCCTTGGAAGGTCTGTTTCGTAGTCCAGGAATAGCGACGATCTCATTGGGGCTCGCTTCCTCGGCGATCGCACGCCCAAATTTCGTCTTCAACTGCTCCGCCTGATGCTCCATCACCATGCAACCATGTTTGATATCCGAAGTGATGATATTTCCACCGAAAGGGATCACTGAAGTATGCCGAATGATGTTCTCATGGAAAATGGCAATGTCTGTCGTACCGCCCCCAATATCTACCAGGCAAACACCAGCCTCTTTCTCTTCCTCACTAAGGACAGCCAGGCTTGATGCCAATGGTTCCAAAATCAGATGCTCTATCTCCAAACCGGCACGCTTGATGCACCTATTGATATTGTTGATGGCATTGGTTTGGGCCGTAATGATATGGAAATCGGCCTCCAATTTCACCCCTGACATACCCACCGGATCTTTGATGCCATCCTCATAGTCGACGGTATAATCCTGCGGCATGACATGGATAATCTCGCTACCTGGCGGAATGAGGATCCGATACATGTCACTGGCCAGGCGATTAACATCCTCGACCGTGATTTCATCATTGGACTCGCGAGTAATGGAGCCATGATGAACCATGCTTCGAATATGCTGCCCAGCGATGCCAACATTGACGACGCGCACGTCGATCTCCGCTTGCTCGCTAGCCTGAGAGACCGCCTTCTCTATGGCATTGACTGTCTTGTCAATGTTTGTGACGATACCTCGAATCACGCCGTCGGAGACCGCCTTACCCATGCCGAGAATCTCTAGTTTTCCAAATTCATTTTTGCGCCCTACGATCGCGCAGATTTTTGTCGTTCCTATATCTAGTCCAACGATGATTTTATCCTCTTGCATAGCGTTCTTTGTTACCACAAACACATGATTCTGTACCAGGAAAGGCATCCTCTCCCAGGTATGCCCATAAGCCAATCGATATGATCGCTCGTTTATTCACAGATGATTTGGTCTTTAATTTTTAAGTTGACTGATGAATAGTGATTCCAACCTTTCTTTGGTAGGATCTCTTTATAGAAGATCTCCAACCGCCTCAACTTGGAACCAAGGTCCTCCGGTTGTCCGAAGATGATTTTCTGTTTTGTGACTTGTGGAAACATGACATAGTCTCCACCTTTTTCGATCACCAAATGCGCAATCTGTGCCCGCCAAAATGGGTCCCCATCTATGAGGGCCAGGAACTCCAGGAGTTGGCGGCCCTGCTCATTTTGGAGCAGAGACCCTTCCCAGCCCATCGGCCGCTCTGTCTCAATCAGTGGCACACGAGCGGTATATTCTGCATCCGTGGGTAGGATATTGCCAGTTCGATCTATATAGCGATCAGCCCCCCTAGGGTTGTACAATCGGGCAATGGGCCGTGCCTGGTCCACAGTCACCCGCAAGTTGCCATGAAGGTCGTAGAATACGTCCGCGTCATCCACGAACGGATGGGCCTCAACCCTGCTCTCGAGGAGCTTCAGTTCCAGCCTCCCTATGGTAGATCCCAAGACATAATCGGTATTTGCGGCATTTAGTAGCGAAATAACCTCTGCTTGATCGACAAAAAAGTTGCCCTCTTCCTGCTCGATATCTACCACTACATCATGGATCGCACGGTGATCATTCCTGGCTCCTGTAAAGCCAATAAGGACCACCATGAGTAGGATCACACCAAGGGTGCTCACTATATTGAAAACGCTAACTCGCATAACCTCCCCTCCTCTCCAAAAGCTCTCTTATCCCGGGCACCAGCCGATCGATATCACCAGCACCCACAGTTAGTAACACTTCGATATCAGCCTCTTCCAAAAACGGAAGTAATTCACTCTTTTCCAGCAGTCGCTTCTCCGTTTCGATCCCGTCCAGCAGCATAGCACTGTCGACGCCCGGAATGGGCTCCTCCCGCGCTGGGTAAATTGGCAGCAATAAAACACTGTCAGCCAGGGAAAGACTCTTCTGGAATCCCTCGCTGAAATCTCTGGTTCGAGTGAAGAGATGTGGCTGAAAAATAGCCGTTATTCGCTTATCCGGGTATAGAAATTTAACTGATTTCAACAGTGCCTCAATCTCCGATGGATGGTGGGCGTAATCATCAATGAAAACGGCCTCACCAGCCTTGTACTGATATTCAAATCGACGCTTTACGCCCCGATACTCTTCCATTCTTGACAGGATCGCATCTGGAGTCATTCCTCGATCTATCGCTACGGTGATTGCGGCCAGTGCATTAGAAATATTGTGGTTTCCTGGCAGCTGCATCCGAATGTCCTCCAGACGTACTTCTCCAACGTAATCGAAAACGTTGTACCCGTCATCTACCTTTATATTCTCAGCGACAATATCACCGTGCGTCAAGCTGAAAGACCGAAATTTGAAAGAATCAAGCTTGTCTCCCAATTGATCCACCGTATCCGAGTGCAGCAAGAGATCTGCCCGTTTATTGTTGAGCGATAAGAATTCCAGATAGGCCTCTTGCATCGCCTCCTCTGTTCCATAAATATCCAGGTGATCAGGATCGAGAGAGGTGAGTATGGAGTAATCCGGTTTGAGTCGCAGAAATGAACGGTCAAACTCGTCTGCCTCAGCGATAACGGCGGAATTCTCTTCACCAACTAAAAGATTGGAGTCATAGTTGGTCATAATCCCGCCAACAAAAGCGGAGCATCCTGACGGTGTCCCATAAAGCAGATGCGCAATCATCGATGAAGTCGTTGTCTTACCGTGAGTGCCCCCAACTGCAATGGTGTAATGCCCCTCGGAGATCAATCCCAACACCTCAGAGCGCTTTTTGATGGCGAAATTGCCTTCCTGAAAATGCTTCAGCTCACCAAGGCTTGCTGGCACCGCTGGAGTATACATCACCAGGGTACTCGTCGGATCACTGAAGTCCTGTGCTATCTCCGACACATCGTCCACATAATGAACTGGAATTCCTTCAGACACCAGTGCTTGGGTAAGTGGGCTTTCGACGCGATCATATCCGGCGACGGGGATCCCTCGCCGATGAAACCATCTGGCAATGGCGCTCATCCCAATCCCTCCGATGCCAATGCAATAGACGCTATGTATTTCGTCCAGTTTCACGCGACTAGCTTAATTATTTCATTGGTGATGTCGAAAACAGCCTGGGGCTTTGCCAGCTTATAAATATTCTCTGCGAACTCTTCTCGCTTTTGATCATCATTGATGGTCGCCACTGCGGTGGAAATCAGCGACTTCGGCGCATCACTGTCCTTGATCATGATGGCTGCATCTCTCTCGGCCAAAGCCTTGGCGTTGAGCGTCTGATGATCTTCCGCCACATTGGGTGAGGGCACGAGTAGCGTGGGCTTGCCCGTCAGCATCAGTTCGGCGATACTTAGTGCTCCTGCCCGGGAGATCACCAGGTCGGCTACGGCGTAAGCATACTTCATCTCCTGGATGAAATCCGTCATCACTACCTGAGAGTACACCTCCAGGTCCACCTTACCAGTGAGATCCTGAAAGTAGAAGCTTCCTGTTTGCCAAAGCAACTGCACATCATGATCCTTTAGCGCTTGCAGACCATCAAAAACACATTCATTGATCGTGCGCGCCCCAAGACTGCCACCCAAGACAAGGAGTGTTTTCTTGGAAGGGTCCAGATGGAAATGGGCCAGGGCCTTGTCGCGATCAAGTGCTTCCTTCTTGATATCTAAACGCACTGGATTGCCCGTGACCACCAGTTTTTCCTTGGGGAAGAACTTCTCCAGCCCATCATAGGCCACACATATCTTATCTACCTTGCCGGCGAGCCATTTATTGGTAAGACCAGCATAGGAATTTTGCTCCTGTATCAATGTAGGGATCTTACGCTGTGCTGCAGCATACAACAGCGGACCGCTCGCAAAACCACCAAACCCCACGACAACGTCCGGTTTGAATTCCTTGAGAAGCTTAAAAGACCGGTAAATGCTGGAGGCCAGCTTGACAGGGAATAACAGGTTCTTCAATGTAAGTTTCCGTTGAATGCCCGAGATCCACAACCCTACTATCTCGAAGCCGGCGTCGGGCACCTTCCGCATTTCCATTTTCCCCTGGGCGCCGACGAACAGTATTTCGACATCCGAAAGCGTGGATTTCAGCGCCTGCGCCACGGAAATGGCGGGGTAGATGTGGCCACCAGTGCCCCCACCGCTAATCATGATCCGATATGTCCGTTTGTCTTCCATCTTCACTCTCCAGCTACGCAGCAGCTGGCACTTCGGTGTATTGCTTTTGCATTTTGTTCGACTTTCTTTCCAGATTACCACGACTCACACTGATGATAATACCCAGCGATACGCCTGTAAATAGCTGGGAAGTTCCTCCCATACTCAGCAGCGGAAGTGGTAACCCTGTAACGGGTCCCAAACCCACAGCCACCCCCATATTTACCATCGCCTGGAGTACAAGAGCGAAACTCAAACCCGCAGACAAAAGTCCGCCGTAGGGTTTTTGACTATTATAAGCCGCCTGCATGCCCCTATACAGTAGCCCCAAATACAGAAGTAGAACGGTGACTCCCCCGACCAATCCATATTCCTCCAGGATGATGGCGTAGACAAAGTCCGAGTACGGATGTGGCAGATAATTGCGTTGCTGGCTCTGCCCCGGACCTTTGCCAAACACGCCACCCGAAGCAATGGCGATGTACGCTTGCTCCGCCTGGAAAGTCGTCTCACCAGTGACGAACTGCTCGACTCTATTTATGGCTGTCTCACCTCTTTGACCGAGGAAAATAGCCGCAGTGCCGGCAAACACCCCTATGACCATCAATAGGGCTAGATACTTGGTGGGTACCCTCCCCAGGAATAAGAGCAACATACAGGTGAGAAACAGAAGCACCGCCGTGGAAATATTGGTCATCGCAATGAGTCCACAAATGAGACCAATCCATAGCAGCATGGGTGTAATGGCACGCTGGAAGTCTTCAATGTCCTTTTGCCGCTTACTAAGCATACTGGCAAGAGTGATAAGCAAGGCGAGCTTCGCCAGGTCAGACGGCTGAAAAGCCTGATTGATCACCGGAATAGTCAACCACCTCGATGCCTCGTTGATGTTTGTTCCGAACTTCCATGTGACGATCAGCAATGGCACTGATAACCACAGCAACAACCTTGAGATCCCTGAGTAATAGCGATAGTCAACACGGTGGGCAAGCCACATTGCGAAAAGGCTGATCAATACCAATGCGGAATGCTTCATGAGATAGTACTCCGTATCGCCTCCCATCATCTTATAAGCCAGACTACCCGTGGCACTGTAAACCACGACGATGCTGAAGAGGGATAAGACGAAGACAATCAGCCAGATCACCGGATCGCCCTTCAGGTTGCGATATGCCCAGTCCTTTATGTTTTCAATGGTCGTCATACCTTCAGTTTTTTATCATTGGTCAACTTCGTGACGGCCAATTTGAATTGGTCACCTCGATCCTCGTAGTTCTTAAATCGGTCAAAACTTGAGCAGGCCGGGGACAACAGGACTACCTGTCCCTTCTTCGCTGAGGCCCTCGCCATCTCCACCGCTTCCTTCATGGATTGCGCATCCCTTACTGGCAGAACTTGCCCGAAGGCTGCGTGAAGTGGACGGTTATCGGCGCCGATGCATATCAACCTTCGTACCCGGGCCTTGACCAATTTGGCTATCTGACTGTAGTCATTTCCTTTGTCTATTCCACCGGCAATCCAAATAATGGGCTTCTCGATACCATCAAGCGCATAGTACACCGAGTCCACATTGGTCGCCTTCGAATCATTGATGAACGTCACACCTTCCAATTGCCTCACCAGCTCCAGGCGGTGAGCGGCATTCTTGAAGGTCTTCAACCCTTTGAAGATCTTCTCAATTGGCACCTCGAAGTGCAATGAGGTCAACACTGCCGCCATGGTGTTGATCATATTGTGCTTGCCGATGAGCGAGATCTCGGTTACAGGGACGCTGTGAGAACTATCACGATTTTTGAACTGGTAATTGAAAATGAGGTGCTCATTGTCAACATATGCCGCAGCCTTATCCGTTTTCGATGCAGAAATCGCAAAAAGGCAAGACTCTACCCGGTACCTTGTGAGTTCAGCGCTGATTGTACGGTCATCCGCGCAGTAGATAAAGCACTCGTCCTTTGTCAGGTTCTCGGTGATTCGGAATTTTGAATGGACGTAGTTTTTGAACTCATAGTTGTATCGGTCGAGGTGGTCTGGCGTGATATTCAGCAACACCGCCACATCGGGCTTGAAAGTTGCAATCCCATCCAACTGGAAACTACTGACCTCGACGACGTAGTAATCATATTGTCCATCGGCCACAAGCCGGGCAAGACTGGTCCCAATGTTGCCTCCCAGCGCCGCATTGAAACCACCATTGGTCATCAGGTGATGCGTCAGGAGGGTAGTGGTCGTTTTTCCATTCGTCCCTGTGATCGCTATGACCTTTTGGTCAGGGCCTATATATCGGTAGGCAAATTCGATCTCGGAGATCACTTCTATGCCCTGTTCCATTAGACGCTGAACCGCTGGCACATGGTCTGGAATGCCAGGGCTTTTCACCACCAGATTCGCGGCAAATACCTGCTCACTGTGGCCACTTTCCTCGTACGCGATCCCCTGCTTGTCGAAAAGGGCCTTGGTTTCGTGTGAAATGGCTCCGTTGTCCGAAACCAGCACAGCATGCCCTTTCTTGTGACCGAGTATCGCGGCTCCAATACCGCTTTCTCCTGCACCTAATATGACCAGTCTTTGCGTCATTCCTTCATCAGATGAGCTTGTGCTCCTTTGTTCTTGCTTTTATCAATTGATCACAGCTGATGGAGTAAATGGACAGCAGATTGTAACCAAACTTGATGAATTCATCTACGGCTTTGATCTTCATCACACAATTCACGTCGTGCAGTCGATCGAGCTCGTAAACGAGGTCATCCATCACCTCCTCCATTTTCTCCAGATTGGTCCAAAAAGCCTCCAGGCTCTTTGCCAACAAGAGTTTCTTGAAGAGCCCGTGCAGGCTCTTGGCGTGACGCTTCAATAGCGTGGAATAATCCAATAAATCAGATTTGGGCATCAACTCAAGCAATCCCAGGGCCCCATCCTGGAATTTCTTATTTCTGGCTTCAATTTGCTCTACTGTCATATCTTTTGCTTTATCTAAGTTTCAATGTGGCGAGTGTGAAAATGGCCAGCAGTATTCCGACGATCCAGAATCTGGCCACGATTTTAGCCTCATGGAGGCCTTGCTTTTGATAGTGATGATGGAGCGGCGACATCAAGAACACCCGCCTACCTTCACCGTATTTCTTTTTCGTGTATTTGAACCACGACACCTGTACCATCACCGAGACCAATTCCACGAGGAAAATGCCACAGAAAATGGGGATCAGCAGTTCCTTTCGGATCACCAATGCGAGCACCGCAATGACACCACCCAGTGACAGGCTGCCAGTATCCCCCATGAAGACCTGGGCAGGGTGGGCGTTGTACCAAAGGAATCCTATGCATGCGCCGACAAAGGCACTGCAGAATATCACCAGTTCACCCGCATTGGGGATATACATGATATTGAGGTAATCGGAGAAAATGGCGTTACCTGAGAGGTAAGCGAAGATGGCAAGCGTCAGACCAATGATGGCCGAGGTGCCTGCGGCCAAACCGTCAATACCATCTGTAATGTTGGTGCCATTGGAAACAGCAGTGACCACGAAAATCACGAGAAGAACATAAAGGATCCACGTGTAGTCCTGCAGGAATCCGGGCAGAAGCCAATCGTATTGAAATTCGTTGTTCTTGAAAAATGGAATGGTCGTGAGAATGGCTTGCTTGTCTTCATAGGTGCCATCTGCCAGGAATTCGCGAATGACGATATCATCATGAAATATCATTACCAAACCCACGAGCAATCCCAGCACGCACTGCCCTAAAATCTTGAACTTGCCTCTCAATCCCTCCTTGTTCTTTCGCTTCACCTTGATGTAGTCATCGATAAATCCGATGACTCCCATCCACAACGCAGCAACGACAAGAAGGATGATATATACATTGCCAACCCTCGCAAATAAGAGCGTGGGCGCGACGATCGCGAGGATAATGATAATTCCGCCCATTGTGGGAGTCCCTTGCTTCTCTAACTGGCCCTCCAAGCCCAGATCGCGAATGGATTCCCCGATCTGAAATCTTTGCAGGGTCCGAATGAGTCGCTTACCAAATACAATGGTGATCAGCAATGACAGAATAGCCGCCAAACCCGCTCTGAAAGAGATGTATTGGAAAACACCTGCCCCGAAGAGGTCAAATTCACTTTCTAAGTAGTCGAACAGGTAGTAAAACATCTAATTCTGATCTAGTATTGACTTTAAAGCTTCCTTATCATCGAAAGGCAGTCGCTTGCCATTGATCTCCTGATAATCCTCGTGCCCCTTACCAGCGATCAGAACGATATCATCCTTTCCAGCGAGGTTGCAGGCGGCCTTGATAGCCTCCAGTCGGTCCACGATCTTCATCGTCTTCCGCTCGTCTGACTTGGTCACACCCTTCAACATGTCTTGAAGTATCTCCTCAGGATCTTCCGTTCGGGGATTGTCTGACGTCAGCACAACCTTGTCGCTGAATTTCGTAGCTACCTGGGCCATCTTCGGACGTTTCTCCTTGTCGCGATCACCGCCACAGCCCACCACCGTGACAAGCACTTCGTTTTTCGTCCTCAGTTGGGTGATGGTCTTCAATACATTTTCCAATGCATCGGGTGTGTGGGCGTAATCGACAATGGCTATGATGCCCTCGCTATTAGGTATCAGTTCGAATCGGCCCCTCGCTCCTTCAAGGCTGGACAAAGCCGCCAATACCTCCTCGCGCTCATCACCGAGCAGCACCGCTGTGGCATAAACCGTGAGCAGATTGTAGGCATTGAATTCACCCACCAGCTTGAACCATACCTCCCTTCCATCCACATCCATCTGGAGACCTTGCATGGAATCAGTGAGTATCCGTCCTTTGAAGTCCGACATGCTTTTGATGCCGAAAGTATTTTTTGATGCTTTCGTGTTCTGTAGCATGACAGAACCTCGCTTGTCATCGACATTCACCAAGGCAAACGCCTCACTGCCAAGGCTGTCAAACAGCATCTTTTTAGCCTCTATGTAAGCATCAAATGTCTTGTGGAAGTCGAGGTGATCGTGGGAAATGTTGGTAAAAATGCCACCAGCAAATGTTGTCCCGGCCACCCGATGCTGTACCAAGGCATGCGAGCTCACTTCCATGAAGCAGTGCGTGCATCCAGCCTTGACCATTTCTTCCAATAGCTCATTCAACTGGAGCGCATCCGGAGTGGTGAACTGGGAAGGCAACACTTTGCCACCAATCTTATTTTCAACTGTTGAGATCAAACCCGCCTTGTACCCCAACTTCAAAAACAGGTTGTGAAGTAAGGTCGCGGTAGTAGTTTTCCCATTTGTCCCTGTAACGCCCACCAACTTGAGCTTTGTCGATGGGTTGCCGTAGAAATTGGCCGCCGCAATACCAAGTGCTTCGGCACTATTCTTCGTCAACACATAAGTGACTCCTCCTTGCAGCTCTTCAGGAAAGTGCTCACAGAGGATCGATACCGCACCTTTCTCAATGGCCTGAGTAATGTAATCGTGACCATCTACTGTCAGGCCTTTCACAGCAACAAACAGCGAACCTTTTGACACCTTCCGGGAGTCAAAAGCCACATTGGCAATCGGAACCTCACGACTACCCTCTATCGCCTCCAGGCTAATACCGAATAATATGTCTTTCAGATCAGCCAAGTGTCAGGGTTATTTTTGAGGAGTTTGAAGAGATATTCGAGCCCGGCGCGATGGACTGTGTTTCCACACGACCTCGCCCCCGTGTTTCGACGACAAGGCCGGCGTTTTCCAATATGTAGATGGCGTCCCGTAGCGTCATACCCTGTACGTCTGGCACCTTCTTCATGTCCATTTTATTGGGCATCCATTGGATGGAATTACCAACGATCCTTGTGGTCACCCATGGGTCATCGGATTGAGAATGATTGGCGATCCCTAGTTCATTGCAAATCACCTCGAGGTCCGCTTGCCTGCCCGACCGTACAACGGGGAATACGCCAGGCTTCATTTCACCTTCCGCCTTACGATCATTTAGGTCTAGCTCCATCAGGGCAATCTCGTCGACCACTTCCTTGAATACCGGAGCGGCCACATCACTACCGTAGATCTGAAAGCCTTTTGGGTTATCGATAACGACGATACAGCTGTATCGGGGAGCTTTCGCCGGGAAGTAGCCGGCAAAGGAAGTGTAGTACTGATTGGTATAACGTCCATTTTCTACCCGCTTCGCGGTCCCCGTCTTGCCAGCAATCTGGTACTTACTGTCGTAGACATTCTTAGCGGTCCCGTTTTCCACGACGCCTTCCAGAAGTATCCTCACTTTATTGAGTGTCTTATCTGAACAGATCTTTTCATGCAGCACCTTCGTCCGGAACTGCTCGACTTCCGAGCCTGCCTGTCGCACAGACTTGACGATCAGGGGCTGGACCATCTTACCGTCGTTGGCAACGGCATTGTAAAGTGTCAACGTCTGCAGCGGTGTCATTTTCAACTCATATCCATGGGCCATCCATGGCAGGGTAGTTCCACTCCAACTTGGCTCACTGGGTGACTTGATGAAAGGCTTGCCTTCGCCGACCATTTGGAAGCCCAACGGCTGAGAAAGGCCCATTCCAATCAAATAATCGATGAAACCCTGCGGGTCGTCACCAAAATGTCGATTGATAAGCTTGGCTGTTCCAATGTTTGACGATAGCTCAAAAACTTCCTGGACGGTGAGGACGCCAAACCCTCCTGGCCGGTGATCCTTCATTACTTCATTGAAGAATTTCATGGTGCCATTACCAGTGTGGATCGTATCCGACAACGAGATCTCCTTCTCTTCAAATAGCGCGATCATGCTAGCGAGCTTGAACGTCGACCCAGGTTCTCGCGCCCCTTGACTTCCCACGGCATAGTTGTATCTTTCGAAGTACTGGCCCGAGGCATTGCGGCTCAGATTGGACATCGCCTTGATTTCCCCAGTAGCTACTTCCATCAGGACCACGACACCATAATCTGCTTCGTGCCGAAGGAGGGCCTTGAGTAGTGCCGACTCCGCAATATCCTGCAGATCGATATTGATGGTCGTCTCGATGTCGTATCCATCTACCGGAGGTATCTCAGAACCGTCAGCCACGGGCTTCCAGCCGCCTCCAGACATGCGTTGGTACAGGGCCTGTCCATCCTTTCCGGCGAGGTAGCGATTGAAGCTGTATTCTAGTCCAACAGTACCTCTGTTCTCGTCATTGACACTCCCGACCGTTCGGTACCCTAAATGCGAAAAAGGCAGAACGCGCTTTTCTACCTTTTCGAAGATGATACCGCCACGCATCCTGCCGCGCCGAAATAGCGGCCACCCCTCCATCGCCTTCTTTTCCTGATAGCCGACCTCCCGCCGGTTGAGGACTATGTACCGGCGCCGGTCCTTTCTGGCCTCCACTATTTTGTTCTTGTAATACCTCGCGGTCTGGTCTCCGTAGAACTTCGAGAGAAGCAAAGACAGGGAATCTATGTGGTGATTAAATTCCGATGAGGTCGCTACACATGGATCCAGAGCAACGCGATAATAAGGTAAAGAGGTGGCTAGCAAAGCACCATTATCGGAATAGATGTTGCCACGAGTGGCATCCACTTTTTGGAAGCGAAGGCCGATCTGCTCACCGAGATGCTTCCACTTGTCTCCTTGCAGATATTGCAGATCGACAAGCCGATAAATCACCGCAATACTGAAGATGAACACCACCAGGAATGACACCCGTACTCTGAGCAATATGGATCTCTTGTAGCTCATTCGTTGGGCACCTTGATCTTGAAGGGTGGAACATCTGACTTTACGAGTCCAATGCTTTTGGCCTTTTCGGCTACTTCGGACCGCTTAGTGGCGAACATGTAGTCGGCCTTTAGGGTCGTGTAGTCCGCTCTGAGTTCCTCGACTTCGCGCTCCAGTGTGGTAATCTTGCGGGTGGTCTTTTCCGCGTAGTGACGGTTGCCCACATAGGCCAGACTCAAAACAGTAATGAACAGAATTTGAGGTAGGAATCGTACATGAATGACCTGAGAGATGGTCTCATCAATGCGCAGGAAGCGTTCCAGCCATCCGAAAAGGCCTGACCCCTGCTGCTCTGGTAGTCTGTACGTGTTATTAGCCATTTGTCTTTTCTCCTACTCTCAGTTTCGCGCTTCTTGATCTGCTATTCGCATCTATTTCTGCCTCCGATGGCACAATCGGCTTCCTATTCACCGGTCTCATCGGTCTGATCACGTTGCCGTAGAAATCCTTCTCCACTTTCCCTTGAAAGTTGCCCGAGGCCAGGAAATTCTTGACCAATCGGTCTTCCAGGGAGTGGTAACTGATGACCGCCAAACGGCCACCTTCCTTCAATATCTCCGATGCCTGCGTGAGCAAGTCCCGAATGGCTCCCAATTCATCGTTGACCTCTATTCTGATAGCCTGGTAAACCTGAGCGAGGTATTTCCATTCCTTTCCCCTCGGTGCTACCTCCCAGGAAATATCTTTCAACTCTTTGCTTGTCTTTATCTGTTGGTCGGCCCTCGCCGCGATGATCCGCTGAGCCAGGGTTCGGGCATTTCGAATCTCACCCAGACTACTCAGCATATGGATAAGATCTTTTTCAGTAATCTCGTTGATAAGTTCGCGGGCTGATGGTCCTGTCCCCTTGCTCATTCGCATATCAAGCTCTCCATCATGACGGGTCGAAAACCCACGATCAGCTGTATCGAATTGATGAAATGATACGCCCAAATCAGCCAACAAGCCATCAATGGCGGTGATCCCATGAAACTTCAGATATCTCTTCAGATGTCTGAAATTGGCTTCAATAAATGTGAAAGAACGATCCTGCATGTCAGCACTCAGCTGATCTGCATTGGCCTTCGCATCAGCATCCTGATCAAAGGCAAACAACTGTCCAGTCGTCAGTCTACTCAGGATCTCCCGGGCATGTCCTCCGGCACCGAATGTCACGTCTACATACACGCCGTCAGGATGAATAGCCAACCCGTCAATACTCTCATCCAAAAGTGCTGGAATGTGATAAGCCATCCCCAGGTACTTTAGTCGTCCAGGTATTTCTGAGCCAGGTCCGAGTACACATCAGGATCCGCCATCGACTCTCTTTCAAAGACACCTGGATCCCATATTTCAATGTAGTTGCCCATGCCAATCAGTAGCGCTTCCTTCTCTATTTGGGCATGAGCTAGCATTGCCTTTGGTATCAATATTCTCCCTGCACTATCCAATTCCACCTGTGCAATGCTTTTGAAAAAAATGCGCTTCAATTTTCTCTGCTCGGGGTTGAATTCGCTCAAGGCCGTGATCTTATGATGCAGTTTCCTGTATTCGACCATCGGATAGAGCGTCAGATTAGGTTCGAAACCCTTTCGTAGGACGAGCTCATTAGTAGAAACCTCGGGAAGGTTCGTCTTGATCTTTGCAGGCAAAACTAACCTTCCCTTAGTATCTAACTTACACTCAAACTCGCTTGTAAAAAAAGCCATGTGAGCCTAAAATATAAACCACCGAGGCTAAGATAGATTAATTTCTAACATTTTCAACCACTTCCTCCCACTTTGAAACACATTTTCAGAGAAATAGTGGCCTAATTGAGGTAAAAAGGTGCTTTTAGCCACTGTTCTTTATTTTTTCCACACAATGGCCCCGGCCTGTCAACATATTCTGTGCTGTAAATGAAGGAGATATTGAGAGTATAGCTAGCAATAATCAGTGAATTTCAAGGAAATTGACCTATCGGTGGGAGAAAGTGGAGAAAAAGGGATCAGATGGATTTTCGCCAAGGAATTTCCCAATGAACTTTTCCAACCCGCGGCATCCAACATTGCGCAAGAGCATGACAGTGCATCCGAATCACGAGCTGAATGCGCGCCAATGGAAGAATTGGTACGAGGTAAGAATGTCAGGCGCTGTCATTGCTGATTTTCGAACGTGGTACCTATCGAAAAAATGGTCAGATTCGAACCCGGCACCTCCTCTACGACATGTCCCAAATAGCTGATATGTAGGGCATCTTGGGACCAAGGCACCATTTCACTCCTCGAATTCAGAGGCAAAAGATAGCGGTCAAATGGGTATATCATAAAACTACTCTCAGGGTGTTGAGAACCGGCAAAATCCCCTTGTAACAGGGGTACATTAAGGGCAAATGCCTTCTGGTCGGCTCACGACAGGGGAAGCCAATTACAGTGTAAATCCTTCCCTGTTCATCGTTGAAATGATACCAGTTATCGAACAGTTATATACCAAAATATACTAGATATCTACACTTGTATGTGCGCATGGGGTGACTAAAGCCATGCGGACACTTTTTGAATCAGCTCTGGGGATACGGTTATTATCCTCAGACTCAATCCTTCTGGCAAAACAACACAACCGAAATACCACGTTATGACGCGAATTCTGAAATTGTCTCTTGTGTGTGGCTTCTGGCTGACGGGGCTTGCACTTTTCGGCCAGCAACCAGGAGTCGCCATCAATGGTGATGGTTCTACAGCGGATCCTTCCGCCATCCTGGATATCTCAAGTATCAATAAAGGTTTGCTTGTTCCAAGGATCGCACTGGTATCAACTACGACTGCCGAGCCGGTGACCGACCCGCAGACTAGTCTATTGGTCTTTAACACAGCCACTTCTAACGACGTAGTTCCCGGTTTTTATTACTGGCAAGGTAGTGGATGGGTACAGGTCGGTAGCGGTAGAAGTACAGGCAGTAGCACAACCAACGTCAGTCTGACACAGGATGGGGCAGATGTCATCTTGACAGATAGCGATGGAAATACGGTGTCCATCCCCCTGGCTGAAATCAACATGGCAGAAACGATCACATCTTTGGGTCTTTCGGCCAACGACAACAACACACCTGATGATACATCCGACGACTTTCAGGCATTGATCTACACGGATGAAAATGGAACAATCTCCATTCTCAACCTGTCTGAAGCCATAGCATCCGAAGAGACAACGACGAGCATATCACTCACAAGAGACTCAGCCACAGAGACATTCATCGACTTCAACGACGAAGATGGCGCCACCACCCGACTATCACTGATCAGCAGTGATGCGAGCAATAGTCTTGTGGCAGGTACGGACGGAGGTCTGTATTTTGATGCTAGCACGCTTGCCGTGCCAGAGACAAATACATCCCTCAGTATGAACGCGTCAGGAGAACTGGTCTATACAAACGAAGACGCTGATAATGCGAATGTCGCCTTGATCAGTACCGATGCCAACAACGACATCTCAGCCGGAACAGATGGCAGATTGTATTTGGATGCCATCACAACTGAAACAAACACTACCCTTGCTTTGAGCGCGGGTGAACTGGTTTATACCAACGAAGATGCTGATAATGCGAACATCGCATTGATCAGTACCGATGCCAACAACGACATCTCAGCCGGAACAGATGGCAGATTGTACATGGACCAAACGAACACTACACTGTCGTTGACCGCAGGAGAACTGGTCTATACAAACGAAGACGCTGATAATGCGAATGTCGCCTTGATCAGTACCGATGCCAACAACGACATCTCAGCCGGAACAGATGGCAGATTGTATTTGGATGACTGAAACAAACACTACCCTTGCTTTGAGCGCGGGTGAACTGGTTTATACCAACGAGGATGCCGATAATGCGAATGTCGCGCTGATCAGTACTGACGCTAACAACGACTTGAGCGCAGGTACAGACGGCCGATTGTACATCGATGCTGCTGCTGGCGAAACAAACACGACTTTGGCCCTGAGCGCAGGAGAACTGGTCTACACCAACGAGGACGCTGATAATGCGAATGTCGCATTGATCAGTACCGATGCCAACAACGACATTTCAGCCGGAACAGATGGCAGATTGTATTTGGATGCAATCACAAGCGAAACTAACACAACCTTAGCCCTGAGCGCAGGAGAGCTGGTTTACACCAACGAAGATGCTGATAATGCAAATGTTGCGCTGATCAGTACTGACGCTAACAACGACTTGAGCGCAGGTACAGACGGCCGATTGTACATCGATGCTGCTGCTGGCGAAACAAACACAACACTCGCACTAAGTGCAGGAGAGCTGGTTTACACCAACGAAGACGCCGACAATGCGAATGTCGCTTTGATCAGTACCGATGCCAACAACGACATTTCAGCTGGAACAGATGGCAGATTGTTCCTCGATGCTGCTGCCAGCGAAACGAACACCACCCTGGCACTGAGTGCTGGCGAACTGGTTTACACCAACGAAGATGCCGATAACGCAAACGTGGCCCTCATCAGTACCGATGCCAACAACGACATATCCGCTGGAACAGATGGCAGATTGTTCCTCGATGCTGCTGCCAGCGAAACGAACACCACCCTGGCACTGAGCGCCGGTGAACTGGTTTATACCAACGAAGATGCTGATAATGCCAATGTGGCCTTGATCAGTAACGATGCCAACAACGACATCTCAGCGGGAACAGATGGACGACTGTTCCTCGATGCTGCTGCCAGCGAAACAAACACAACTTTGGCCTTGAGTGCAGGCGAACTGGTTTATACCAACGAGGATGCCGATAATGCGAATGTCGCGCTGATCAGTACTGACGCTAACAACGACATCTCAGCCGGAACAGATGGCAGATTGTATTTAGATGCCATCACAAGTGAGACAAACACGACTTTGGCCTTGAGTGCAGGCGAGCTGGTTTATACAAACGAAGACGCTGATAATGCGAATGTCGCCTTGATCAGTACCGATGCCAACAACGACATCTCAGCGGGAACAGATGGACGATTGTACGTGGACCAAACGAACACCACACTGTCGTTGACTGCAGGAGAACTGGTCTATACGAACGAAGACGCCGACAACGCCAATGTTGATCTGATTAGTGCGGACGCCAACAACGACCTGGCCGCAGGTACTGATGGCGGTCTCTACCTCAACGTCAGCTCCGTCTCTATTGCCGAGACCAATACCACACTAGGTTTGACTGCAGCCGCCCAATTGGCATACGTCAACGAGCAGGGAAACAATGCCAATGTCCCTTTGATCAGTACTGACGCCAATAACGATCTTGCTGCTGGATCCGATGGTCGATTGTTTGTTGATGCCTCTGCTGGCGAAACCAATACGACTTTGGCCTTGAGTGCGGGGGAGCTCGTTTACACCAACGAGGATGCAGATAACGCCAACGTCGCCCTCATAAGTACCGATGCCAACAACGACATCGCAGCTGGAACAGATGGCAGATTGTTCCTCGATGCTGCTGCCAGCGAAACGAACACCACCCTGGCACTGAGCGCCGGTGAACTGGTTTATACCAACGAGGATGCCGATAATGCGAATGTTGCGCTGATCAGTACTGACGCCAACAACGACATCTCAGCCGGAACAGATGGCAGATTATTCCTCGATGCTGCTGCCAGCGAAACAAACACCACTCTGGCACTGAGCGCCGGTGAACTGGTCTATACCAACGAAGACGCCGACAATGCGAATGTCGCCTTGATCAGTACCGATGCCAACAACGACTTGAGCGCAGGTACAGATGGCCGATTGTACATCGATGCAGCTGCTGGCGAAACAAACACCACCCTGGCACTGAGCGCCGGTGAACTGGTTTACACCAACGAAGACGCTGACAATGCCAATGTGGCCTTGATCAGTACAGACGCTAACAACGACATCTCAGCTGGAACGGATGGCCGACTGTACCTCGATGCAGCTGCTAGTGAGACAAATACAACACTGGGAATTAGTGCCGGAGCACTCGTATATACCAACGAAGATGCGGACAACGCCAACGTCGCGCTCATCAGTACTGACGCTAACAACGACATCTCAGCTGGAACGGATGGCCGACTGTACCTCGATGCAGCTGCTAGTGAGACAAATACAACACTGGGAATTAGTGCCGGAGCACTCGTTTATACGAACGAAGATGCGGACAACGCCAACGTTGCCCTCATCAGTACTGACGCTAACAACGACATCTCAGCTGGAACGGATGGCCGACTGTACCTCGACGCCGTCACAAGCGAGACAAACACAACGCTGGGAATTAGTGCTGGAGCACTCGTTTATACCAACGAAGATGCGGACAACGCCAACGTTGCCCTCATCAGTACTGACGCTAACAACGACATCTCAGCTGGAACGGATGGCCGACTGTACCTCGATGCAGCTGCTAGTGAGACAAATACAACACTGGGAATTAGTGCCGGAGCACTCGTTTATACGAACGAAGATGCGGACAACGCCAACGTTGCCCTCATCAGTACTGACGCTAACAACGACATCTCAGCTGGAACGGATGGCCGACTGTACCTCGATGCAGCTGCTAGTGAGACAAACACAACACTGGGAATTAGTGCCGGAGCACTCGTATATACCAACGAGGACGCTGATAATGCGAATGTCGCCCTGATCAGCACGGATGCCAACAACGACTTGAGCGCGGGTACAGATGGGCGATTGTATATGGACCAAACGAACACTACACTGTCCTTGACCGCGGGAGAACTGGTCTATACCAACGAAGACGCTGACAACGCCAATGTTGATCTGATTAGTGCCGATGCCAATAATGACCTTGCCGCCGGTACTGACGGAGGGTTGTATCTCAATGTCAGTTCGGTTTCGATCGCAGAAACAAATACGACGCTGGGCCTAAACGCCTCTGCTGAGTTGGCCTACACCAACGAACAAGGCAACAACGCCAATGTCGCTTTGATCAGTACTGACGCTAACAACGACATCTCAGCAGGATCAGACGGTAGATTGTACCTCGATGCGGCAGCCAGTGAGACAAATACAACACTGGGAATTAGTGCCGGAGCACTCGTATATACCAACGAGGACGCGGACAACGCCAACGTTGCATTGATCAGTACTGACGCCAACAACGACATCTCAGCCGGAACAGATGGCAGATTATTCCTCGATGCTGCTGCCAGCGAAACAAACACCACTCTGGCACTGAGCGCCGGTGAACTGGTTTACACCAACGAAGACGCTGACAATGCCAATGTGGCCTTGATCAGTACAGACGCTAACAACGACATCTCAGCTGGAACGGATGGCCGACTGTACCTCGATGCAGCTGCTAGTGAGACAAATACAACACTGGGAATTAGTGCCGGAGCACTCGTATATACCAACGAAGATGCGGACAACGCCAACGTCGCGCTCATCAGTACTGACGCTAACAACGACATCTCAGCTGGAACGGATGGCCGACTGTACCTCGACGCCGTCACAAGCGAGACAAACACAACGCTGGGAATTAGTGCTGGAGCACTCGTTTATACGAACGAAGATGCGGACAACGCCAACGTTGCCCTCATCAGTACTGACGCTAACAACGACATCTCAGCTGGAACGGATGGCCGACTGTACCTCGATGCAGCTGCTAGTGAGACAAATACAACACTGGGAATTAGTGCCGGAGCACTCGTTTATACGAACGAAGATGCGGACAACGCCAACGTTGCCCTCATCAGTACTGACGCTAACAACGACATCTCAGCTGGAACGGATGGCCGACTGTACCTCGATGCAGCTGCTAGTGAGACAAACACAACACTGGGAATTAGTGCCGGAGCACTCGTATATACCAACGAGGACGCTGATAATGCGAATGTCGCCCTGATCAGCACGGATGCCAACAACGACTTGAGCGCGGGTACAGATGGGCGATTGTATATGGACCAAACGAACACTACACTGTCCTTGACCGCGGGAGAACTGGTCTATACCAACGAAGACGCTGACAACGCCAATGTTGATCTGATTAGTGCCGATGCCAATAATGACCTTGCCGCCGGTACTGACGGAGGGTTGTATCTCAATGTCAGTTCGGTTTCGATCGCAGAAACAAATACGACGCTGGGCCTAAACGCCTCTGCTGAGTTGGCCTACACCAACGAACAAGGCAACAACGCCAATGTCGCTTTGATCAGTACTGACGCCAACAACGACATCTCAGCTGGAACGGATGGCCGACTGTATTTAGATGCCATCACAAGTGAAACAAATACGACTTTGGCCTTGAGTGCGGGCGAGCTGGTTTACACCAACGAAGACGCTGACAATGCCAATGTGGCCTTGATCAGTACAGACGCTAACAACGACATCTCAGCTGGAACCGATGGCCGACTGTACCTCGACGCCGTCACAAGCGAGACAAACACAACGCTGGGAATTAGTGCTGGAGCACTCGTTTATACGAACGATGCGGACAACGCCAACGTCGCGCTCATCAGTACTGACGCTAACAACGACATCTCAGCTGGAACGGATGGCCGACTATACCTCGACGCAGCAGCCAGTGAGACAAACACAACGCTGGGAATCAGTGCCGGAGCACTCGTATATACCAACGAGGACGCGGACAATGCCAACGTAGCCTTGATCAGTACTGACGCTAACAACGACATCTCAGCTGGAACGGATGGCCGACTGTACCTCGACGCCGCGGCCAGTGAGACAAATACAACGCTGGGAATTAGTGCCGGAGCACTCGTATATACCAACGAGGACGCGGACAACGCCAACGTAGCCTTGATCAGTACTGACGCTAACAACGACATCTCAGCTGGAACGGATGGCCGACTGTACCTCGACGCCGCGGCCAGTGAGACAAACACAACGCTGGGAATTAGTGCCGGAGCACTCGTATATACCAACGAGGACGCGGACAACGCCAATGTGGCCTTGATCAGTACAGACGCTAACAACGACATCTCAGCTGGAACGGATGGCCGACTGTACCTCGACGCCGTCACAAGCGAGACAAACACAACGCTGGGAATTAGTGCTGGAGCACTCGTTTATACGAACGAAGATGCGGACAACGCCAACGTTGCCCTCATCAGTACTGACGCTAACAACGACATCTCAGCTGGAACGGATGGCCGACTATACCTCGACGCAGCAGCCAGTGAGACAAACACAACGCTGGGAATCAGTGCCGGAGCACTCGTATATACCAACGAGGACGCGGACAATGCCAACGTAGCCTTGATCAGTACTGACGCTAACAACGACATCTCAGCTGGAACGGATGGCCGACTGTACCTCGACGCCGCGGCCAGTGAGACAAATACAACGCTGGGAATTAGTGCCGGAGCACTCGTATATACCAACGAGGACGCGGACAACGCCAACGTCGCCTTGATCAGTACTGACGCTAACAACGACATCTCAGCTGGAACGGATGGCCGACTGTACCTCGATGCAGCAGCCAGTGAGACAAACACAACGCTGGGAATTAGTGCCGGAGCACTCGTATATACCAACGAGGACGCGGACAACGCCAATGTCGCCTTGATCAGTACTGACGCCAACAACGACATCTCAGCTGGAACGGATGGCCGACTATACCTCGACGCAGCAGCCAGTGAGACAAACACAACGCTGGGAATTAGTGCTGGAGCACTCGTTTATACCAACGAGGACGCGGACAACGCCAACGTCGCGCTCATCAGTACTGACGCTAACAACGACATCTCAGCTGGAACGGATGGCCGACTATACCTCGACGCAGCAGCCAGTGAGACAAACACAACGCTGGGAATCAGTGCCGGAGCACTCGTATATACCAACGAGGACGCGGACAACGCCAACGTCGCCCTCATCAGTACTGACGCTAACAACGACATCTCAGCTGGAACGGATGGCCGACTGTACCTCGACGCCGTCACAAGCGAGACAAACACAACCCTGGGAATTAGTGCTGGAGCACTTGTATATACCAACGAAGATGCGGACAATGCGAACGTCTCCCTCATCAGTACCGATGCCAACAACGACATCTCAGCAGGATCAGACGGCAGATTGTACCTCGACGCAGCAGCCAGTGAGACAAATACAACGCTTGGAATTAGTGCCGGAGCACTCGTCTATACCAACGAGGATGCGGACAACGCCAACGTCGCCCTCATCAGTACTGACGCCAACAACGACATCTCAGCAGGATCAGACGGCAGATTGTACCTCGACGCAGCAGCCAGTGAGACAAATACAACGCTTGGAATTAGTGCCGGAGCACTCGTCTATACCAACGAGGATGCGGACAACGCCAACGTCGCCCTCATCAGTACTGACGCCAACAACGACATCTCAGCAGGATCAGACGGCAGATTGTACCTGGATGCTGTCACAGCGGAAACCAATACGACACTAGGAATAAGTGCAGGTCAGCTGGTCTACACTAACGAGGATGCTGATAACGCCAACGTCGCCCTGATCAGCACCGACGCCAACAATGACCTGTCTGCAGGTACGGACGGCCGGTTGTACGTGACCGCTTCAGAAACAGCACTCACTATCACAACAGATGGCACCGGAACTGGTGTGTCTCTATCGGGAACCAGTAATCATACCGCCGATATCACGCTACTGAGCAGCGATGCCAATAACCTTGCAACAATCGGAACAGACGGAGGTATCCATGTGAATGCCTCAGGAACTACGGCGGCCAAGCTCGTTTTCAGCGCAGAATATGCGGGAGCCGTGCTCCAGGCAGATGGCTCCGACAATATTATTAGCATGAATGGCGCTAACTCCGGAGCGCCAACTTTCATGAACTACTATGAAGTACGCAACTTCAACACTGACGGTGGGACAAACGACTACGACATCATCGTGCGATTCACACTACCGGAAGACTTCGACAGCTGGTCTTCGTCTCCACAAGCCATCATCGTTGATTACCAGGGTACAGCTGACGCATCATTTCAGGCAGATATCTATGAGGAAGGAAGCGGCACGGCATTGCAGTCCAACACCGCTCTGAGCGGAAGTGGTGTGGCGTCATGGTCAGAAAGAACCATTGGAACCGCCACCAACATGGCTGGCCTGACGGCCGGAGATACCGGTATTATTGTCTTCAAGTTGATTGTGACGGATGCGGGTACAGCAGACACTAGCATTATCCGACTGGGAGATATCACGCTGAATTACAACAAGCGCCGACTATAAGAACCAAAGACATTAATGACCTTTAGCATGGACAAATTGCTCTCTTCCCCGATTTCCTCAAAAATGACCACATGCAGATTACCATTAGCTTTGATTGCAATGCTCCTCTTTGGTTCCTTGCCAACCCTGGCGCAGGTGACCTGGGATGGTGGTGGAGGCGACCTCAACTGGGAGACAGCCAACAACTGGAACCCGAATGGCATTCCCGCCCAAACGGCTGACATTACCATTGACTGCAGCTGTACGGTCAACTGGGATGGGGGAGTTGATCTTCGTCTTGACGGGTCCCTTACCATTGCTGCAGGCACCACACTCGAGTTGAATGGCGAAAAGCTGGAATTGGGAAGAAACGACAATACGGCGGCACTCGACAATTCTGGGGTAATTACCAACACGGCGGAAATCAAAGCCAAAGGCACTGGCGTGTACGGAGATGGGCCTTTTTTCACGAATCATGGTACCATTTCAGCAGTCACAAAGCTTTCAGCGGGCAACAACAATGGCGGTGGGGTTGTCACCAACAGTGCCACAGGAATTATAACGGGAGTCGATGCTCACGTTGACGGGCAGATCTGCAACGACGGGATCATGACCTTCACAGGTAATTTCTTGCTACATGGAGGGATACTGTGCGGTTCCGGAGAGCTCAACGTGGATGATTTGGAAATCAAACCAAATCCGACCGCAGGGGCGGCCGGTGCTGGCGTCGGCGGAGAGATTCAAGGTGGGACTATTGTAAGTACTTCAGGTTGCTCTGGTGGAGCAGATGACGAAAGTGGAAGGATATACGACATAAACGGTGACGGACCGCTTACCTGGCAGGAGGTGATTGACACTTATGGAGAAAGTTCCCCAGATTTAGTAGCAGACCTGGCCAGAATTTCTGCTTGCGGCGAAGTCATCGGCGCGCGGCCCGTTTATATGAGACATGGTAAGTACTTCCAACTGGGGCGAAAACAACCCTCAGCGTTCGGCAATTGAGCCCGTCCGATGACGCTGCTGCCCATTACACAGCCATTTCAAGCCCAGATTCCTCAAAACAAGATGATAGCTAGTCTTTTACGCTTTTGGCGAAAATGATTCATCGAAGCGAAACGGCTAGTCATCGAAGGTTATTGCTTGGACAACGTAAATAGGGGCCAAAATTCTTCAAAATTCCCTTACTTCATATTACATATAACTGTTTTTATAGATAAAAATCTATTTAGGCAGGAAATTGATCTGACAAAACAACCGGCAAATGAATCGAGTAAGAATTCATCTTTTAATGATTGCCCTCCTAATCAGTCCCTTCCTAGGAATCGGTCAGGATGCCAACCTGGTCGGCCAAGCCGCTCAGATGGTTATCAACGAGGGTACTCAGGTCGTTGTGGGTGGCCACATCGTCATGGAGGAAGATTTTTCTTTCGCCAATGAAGGGCTAATAGCCCTCAGCGGCGATCTGGCCAACTACTCCAGCACTGCTGGCACGATGGGGTCTGTGGTAATGAATGGAGAAGACCAAATGGTTGAGGGGAGTGTAGATACTTATTTCGGCCGATTGGCAATGACAGGCGAAGGTTTTAAGACTTTTGCAACTGGCGCCATCGTCTCCGATCATCTGGATTTGCAAAATGCGATCGTTGAGACTCAATCCAACATCGTGCATGTGAGCAATCCTGATATCGACGCCCTTACCTGGGATCAGGGATTTGTTCAGAGCAGCACATTAGGTGGCGCTTTGGCACGAAGTACAAACAGTAGTTCCATTTATCCTTTCCCGGTAGGGAATGAGTCACTCCAGGATCAGTATCGGGCGATAGACATCACACCGACCAATTCGGACTCCGCGGTATTTCTGGTCAGACTGGCGGCAGTGAATGCCACCTTTGACAGGGGCACTTCTCCTGCAGGGATACAAGGTCCATTCGACCTGATGGAGCAGCCTGGTACAGGCTCCGGTCTCAACAATCAGTATTACCACAACATCTATCAGTCTTTTGGCAGCGGCGGTGCGGATATAGACCTGTACTACTTCAATTACGATTATGATGGCGAAGAATTCAATGAGGTGAGAAAGTGGCTCGCCGACGAGCGCCGATGGGACAACGCCGAATTTAACTTCTCCCCGGCTCCCCTAATTGCAGAATTTGGAGATCCTGACATGGTGGCCAGCGCTCGAATTAGCGAGTTCACATCAGATAGTTACGTCCTGGGATACATCCCAGAGTTTCTGGTACCAGAAGTCTTTTCTCCTAATGGAGATGGTATCAATGATGCCTTTTACATCCGCAACATCGAAGATTATCCGAAAAGCCGACTAGAGATCTTCAACAGATGGGGAAATAAAGTATACACTGTCAACAACTACCGAAATGACTGGGAAGGTACCTTCAAGGATAGCCCACTCCCCAGTGGCACTTATTTCTATTTCCTCGATTTCGGGACAGATGAGGATCTCCCACCGATGGTGTCACAGCGAGTCTTAAAAGGCTTTTTTGAAATCAAACGATGAAAGCTTCAAGAATCAGCATGACCCTCACAATTAGCAAAAGACTTTTAGCCTTGTGCTTCGGCTTGCTAGCTGCAACTGTGACTTACGCACAGCCACAGAACTTCCGGGTAGATCAATACATGTTTTATCAGCCACTGATCAATCCCGCGGCGCAATCAAGCTATGAGCACCTGAATGGCGTGCTTTTCTACAGAAACCAGTGGACCCAACTAGAAGGTGCTCCGGTGGTCTCGGGAGGTCACTTTTCGATTCCAATCAAACGATATTCTATCGCTCCGGGAATTTCTATCATGAATGATAAAATCGGGGCACACAGTTATACGAGAGTAGCCCTACCGATATCCTACGAGATCAAGGCAAGCATGAATTCCAGATTGGCCTTTGGGATGTCCTATGGTCATACCCGATTGCAAGTAGACTACTCGGAGCTCAATATCATCGACACTAATGATCCAATTACTGCAATCAACGAAAGTAGCTCTCTCAACAACTTTCACTGGGGGCTCTACTACTACACGAACTATTATTATGGGGGTCTGGCCATGTCCAATTTTGGCCATCAACTCTTTCAGAGTGACGTGCAAGCGCAAACATTGGTGAATAGCAATCGCATCAATTTTAAGTTCCATGCCGGCTTGGCTTTGCATGAAATCCTCAAGGGTGTATATGACACCAGGGCCCTCAAGATTAAGGAAAGACGCTACCTTTTATGGCTGTCGACGCTTGTAAGGGCTGTAAACGGCCAGCCCGTAAATGCGGACTTCAACTTCATGTTTGAGCTGGAAGGAGCCTTCGGTATCGGCACTTCCATCTCCACTACAAATGATTTTACAGGGATGCTGAGAATCCCCATAGGCGCAGGATTGAAACTGGGATACGCCTACGAACATGCCAATGCTGAAATCGCCAGTTTGGGCGGTACGCACGAAGTCATGTTATTATTTGAACTACAGGATAAGAAACAAACTGGAAACCTGGTGATACCAAGATTTTAAGAAGACAAAAGTAGCTTTTAGCCAACCAGCACCTACATAATTAGCCAGCACATGAAATATCTCCAGACATTGATGCTGATGATTTGCGTAATCACAGCTCACTCACAGAAGAGGGATTTGAAAAATGCGAATCTCGCCTTCGAAAAAGATTTCTTCACCGATGCTATCTATTTATATGACCTTGTTCTCGACAACAAGAAGGCCACAAATGGCCAGTTGAGAGAGGCATCACGTAAGAAGGCACTCGCCCTTTACAAAAACATTGCCTACAGGAAGGCAAAAGAGCAATGGGACGAGTATATCACACAATTTGATTACAAACTGGATGACATTGAATTGTTCTACTACGCTCAATCACTCATACAATGCGGCGAGGGCTCTGGTGTTCGACAGGTGCTGGACAATGTCAACGACAAAAAGAAAAAGAAGGATTGGATATACAATCTCGTAGAATGGCAGGAGTTGCAGGAGAGCCTGATTACCACGAGAATCGCCGAAGTGGGCTATACAGACATCAAGCCGTTTCACAAGGGAGTAGGCCTAGCGACGGATGGCGAAAACCTCATCATACCAAGGCATTCCTTTGTGGAAAGTGCCGCTCTGACTGAAGACTACACCAAGTATCAGATTGCCGTCTATGACCGGATCAACCAGGAGCAGTTTCAACAAAATCCGAACAAGCTGAAATGCCTGACGAGCAGCAGCAACTTTTACGCAAACCCCTACACAGATGGGGAGTTGATTTACTTCGGAACGGTTGAAAATAATCCGGAGAAAAAAGACGATAAGCAAAACCGAAAACTCCGCCTACAATCAGCTTCACTGTCCTGCGCGAAAAACGTGGAGACGAAGGACCTCGACATAGGCTTCAAAAAGAGCAACAACTCATTCCCTTTCCTGTATCAGGATTCCATCATGTTTTTCGCTTCGGACCACCAGAAAAAGGACAAAGGTTTTGACATCATGTATTCCATCCGAACTGGGGACGGCTGGAGTGATCCCAAGGGCCTCGATGATGTGAATACATTTGAAAATGATATCTACCCTATGGTTCATGCCGGCAAGTTTTACTTCTCCTCCAAAGGCAGACCTGGCTACGGGGGAATGGACATCTACCGAGGTGATCTATTGATAGAAGGTGGGAAAATCAGCGTTACGAACATTGAGAATGCCGGTAGGCCTGTCAATTCCAACAATGACGACTTTGCATTGGTCATTGACGACGACGAAACAGGTTATTTCATGTCCAATCGGTCCAAACTCAACCTGGACCATGTCATGTGGGTCAAGCTGATTGATCCAAATGCCGCTGCACCTGTCAATCGTCGGCTGGTTTTCTTCGAATACGACAGAGCCGAATTGACCGATACAGCCCGAATGAAATTGGATGGCATAGCTGCTCTATTACAACAGCAGCCTGGGCTCACATTGAAGCTCGAGGGTCATGCTGACACAAGAGGTTCCAGCGAATACAACATGCAGCTGTCCCAAAACCGGAATATTGCCGTGGCGGATTACCTGGCAACCTTCGAAATTGATTCGTCAAGAATCGCAATGGAAGCTTTCGGAGAAACCAAACCCATCAATACGTGCGGTAATGGAAATTGGTGTTACGAAGAAGAGTACGCCTTGAACAGAAGAGTGAGGGTGGCAGTCATCTCAGGTGGACCTGAACCAGCGGTTGAAGCACCGCAGGTGGTGGACACACAATTGTCGCCTAAGGAACTTCGACATCAGCGACAGCATGATATAGAGCGCTCCACACCCGTAGGACAGCTAGGATTGCTTACAACGCGAACGTTTCTTACCAAAGGCAGGTCTACTCCAGTTCAAAAAGTCTCTCTGTTGCCATAGCCGACGGGATGCAAGTCACCTCGGCGCTCACACTGTACGTGGACGCTTATCGAAAAGCCAACGGGCCAGTGTGGATGTGCCATATTTTTTCGTATCTTCAGTAGACCAGCGATGCTGTCGAATCAACCTACGCACCGGGTACCGGCAGACCATTAATGTTTAATTACGTCCCGAAACCATGGAAAAAATTACGCTGAAGTCCCTTCACTGCACGCTCAATGATGAGGTAGACAAAGACGAAGTCTACTTGAAATTGAATGGCAAAAAGATCTGGCCATCTGGATTCTACAAGCAAATTGGAACAGGAGAGAGAATAGATATCAACTATTCTTTCGAGAGTGATGAAGATGTCATTGAAATCGAGCTCTGGGATTTTGATTTATTGAGTAGAAACGATTTGCTGGGAAAGTTCATTTTCAAACCAGCTGGAGAAAAAGGCAACTTCTCGACCAGTATGAGAACTGAAGACATGTCCAGCACCGCCAGCTACTTCATCGAGTGGTCGGTCAAACCCTAACCATCTGCAAGACAGAGGGCTTATGATGGCATAACCTCTGAACGGAGGTTCCACAAAAATCACATGCAATTGCTCTCCTTACGCACATTTGTTGGCTCAAAAGACTACGACGTGAGCAGAAGAGCTCAGAACAGTGAGCGTCGCGCCAGGCCCCATCGAGACGCCGATCTATGGAAAACTGGGACTGCCGGAGGAGCAGGTTCAAGCCATGGGCCAATCATTTTCCGAATCGGTGCCACTTGGCCGATTTGGCTCTGCGGACGAAATCGCCAACACGGTGCTATTCCTTGCTTCGGATGAGGCCTCGTACATCAATGGCGTGGAAGTGCCAGTCGATGGTGGATTGAGCCAGGTCTGAGCCCAATCCGCAAATCAGCGGAAGGGAGGGCGTCTTGTTAGGGAGGTGGCCCCTTTTTTTATTTCGTACGTTTGATGGTGAACTCCACCAGCTGCTCGAGCGAAGTACGATAGGCCGACTCTGGGAATTGCCGTAGGACCTCGAGGGCCTTCTGGTGATAGTTTTCCATGACCCCGATGGCATAGTCCAATCCGCCTTTTGCCTTTACGAAATCAGTGATTTCTTTGACGTATTTGGAGCGCTTGGCACTTTTTTTCATTTTCGAGATGACGGACTTCTTCTCGGCTTTTGATACTTGCTGCAAGGCATAGATCAGTGGAAGCGTCATTTTCCCTTCCTTGATATCAATACCTGTCGGCTTCCCTATTTCGTGGGATCCGTAGTCAAAAAGGTCATCCCGGATCTGGAAGGCCATCCCCACATTGATGCCAAAATCCCGTAGCTTCTTCTGGTCCTCTATTTCCGCCTCGGCAGAGGCTGCTCCGATCTCACAGCAGGCGGCAATCAGACTTGCGGTCTTTTGCCTGATCACATCGTAGTAGATCTCCTCGGTGATGTCGAGCTTGCGTGCCTTTTCCATCTGAAGCAGTTCGCCTTCACTCATCTCCTTGATCGTGTTGGACACGATCTTCAGCAATCCAAAATCATCGTGCTCCAGTGTCACCAGGAAGCCCCGTGAGAAAAGGAAATCTCCCACCAAAACGGCGATCTTATTTTTCCAGAGGGCATTGATAGAGAAGAAGCCTCTGCGATAGTGCGAGTCGTCCACCACATCATCATGTACGAGAGTAGCAGTATGAAGCAGTTCGATCATGGCGGCGCCCCTGTAGGTCGTATCGGTGATCCCCGAGGCTACTCCAGCACTGAGAAAAACGAACAGAGGTCGCATCTGCTTTCCCTTGCGACGGACGATATAGCTCATAATCTTATCGAGGAGGACGACATTCGTCTTCATGGATTCTCGAAATTTCTTTTCGAAAACCACCATCTCCTCCGCCACGGGCGCCTGAATGTCCTTAAGTCTCAATGCCATACCAGGCCACAATATTAACGGAACTCCTGCAATGTTCTCCACACAGTTAATAACGTTTTGAGGTACTCTACTTGTTTAGTAGTTTTAGCGATTTACCCCGGTGACTTGGGATTTTTTGAACTTTTATGAAGAAGGGCTCTTACTACTTGCTAGACGTATTTACGAAAGAAAAATATCAAGGAAACCAGCTTGCCATTTTCCCTGATGCACGATGGGTTCCTCCGGAGGAAATGCAAAGCATCGCGGCGGAACTCAACCTATCAGAGACGGTATTTCTCTATCCCGCCGATGACGATGGTAGATTTCCTATGCGCATCTTCACCCCCACGATGGAACTGCCCGTCGCGGGCCATCCAATTGTGGGGACGGGATTCTACATCTCCAGAGAACTCGACCACCCCACCAACGGCAACATTGAGATTCGCCTGCTTCCAAAAATTGGGGAGATTAAAGTGGACGTCACCTTCACCGACAACCTACCCAAAATGACGCGTATGCGCTTTCCGAAACCAGAATTTGGTCGTGTTTTTGAAGATCGTGAGAAGATTGCTGACCTCCTCAACCTTCAGACTTCAGACTTGCTCGACTTACCCCTCCAGGTAGTCTCCTGTGGCGTGCCGTATCTAATAGTTCCTGTACGGAGCTTGTCGGCGATCCAAAACATCCAGTTCGACCTCGGTGCCTGGACGAGAGACCGCAGTGTCCTGGAGCCATTTTTCATTTATGCATTCACTCCTTCCGGCACTACTGCGGAGGGAGATCTTCACGGTCGGATGTTTGCACCGCAGGCGGGCATGATCGAAGATCCGGCGACGGGCTCAGCGAATGGCCCGCTGGCGGCCTACTGTCACCAATATGATGTGAAGAGGGGCCCGACGGTCAGTGAACAAGGCTTTGAGATGGGCCGCCCAAGTATCTTGTACCTTGAGGCGCTAGTTGAAAACAACGAGATCGAGGGCGTTGCTGTAGGAGGAAATTGTGTGTTCGTAGGATCCGGAGAGCTATTCATCGACTAGCCAAGGGGTGTCAGCATTCTTCTGGTGGTGTCCCAATTCCAACCCATTCATTTCCCGACTTGTCAAAACGGACCAGGACAGGTTATCAAGACTAAATTCCAATAACAAAACCGGGTTAATCTATATTTGCTCCGCATCTGGAAATCCTTCATGCGTAAAAACAAAGTGAAATACACGGAGCTCATTCCTCGAACGAGCGAATGGCCCATTTTCCAACTGTCGCGCAATAGTGATGACTTCATCCGGGAGGTGATTGCCGATTCTTTTGACAACCTGCAGGGCATCCGAAAAGGTAAAAGTCTACGCGAGGAACTGGAGACCACCGTCTACCGCGAGAAACTCAGAATGAAGACCAATCCCTGGAGAGTGGACCCCAAGGATGAAAAGGACTTTTGGTATCAAATCCAGCATCGCCTTTTGCAAAGCGAGGGACAGGAAGGTGCCGAGGAAGAAGAACAGCGCATCCTCCAGGATATTATCGGGCGCTATGCCAACGAAGTAGCCGGCAATTTTCGAAAGTCCTATTACAAGTTCGCCAAGACGTTTGTCACATTCGGCTTCGCCAGGCTGCTCAACGCAGCACGAGTCAAGGGCTTTCTCTCACTATTTAGTAGACAACTAGACCTCGATGACAAAATCAGAATAGTCGGCGAAACTGAACACCTCCGTTCACTTGCTACACGGGGAACTGTGGTCATGGTCCCCACACATTTCAGTAACCTGGATTCTATTTTGATTGGATGGGTCATCCAGTTTCTAGGTCTCCCCGCTTTCATTTATGGTGCAGGACTGAACCTGTTTAACATCAAGATATTCGCCTATTTCATGAACAGCCTGGGGGCGTACAAGGTCGATCGCCGGAAGAAGAACCCCGTCTATCTGCAAACCCTTAGGTCGTACTCGACACTGGCCATACGCCGCGGCTGTCATAGTCTGTTCTTCCCTGGAGGCACGAGGTCCCGTTCCGGGCAAATCGAAAAGGCACTCAAACTTGGACTGCTGGGCACCGCTATCGAAGCACAGCGAATGATCTATCAGGACAATGCCGAAGACAAAACGAAGGTTTTCATTGTCCCTGTCGTGATCAACTACCAGTTCACTCTGGAGGCGCCGGCGCTGATCCGCGAACATCTAAAGCGCACAGGCCAGGAACGATTCTATGAAGAGAGCGACGAGTACTCTACGAGCTACAAAATCGCCAGCTTTTTGTTCAAATTCTTCACAAAGGGCTCGGATATCTCGGTCAGCATCGGACGTGGCATGGACATCTTGGGCAACTATGTGGATGACGAGGGGCACAGCAAGGATAAAAATGGCAACTGGATCCATCCGCGTGACTATTTCGTGAGCCAGGGACAGGTGACGGTAGACAAGCAGAGAGAGCAAACGTATGTGCGGATCCTGGCCAAGAGAATTGTAGAGGAATATCACCTCAACAATCGCGTATTCAGCAGTCATCTCGTGGCGTTTACAGCTTTCAAAATGCTTGAACGCCGCAATCCAAAACTCGATCTATACCATGTGCTACGGCTTCCTGATGAAGATCTGATCATCGAATTCGCAGAGTTTAAGAAGGCCTTCAAGAAACTGCGAAAGCAAATAGTGAAGCTGGAGAAGAAAGGTAAGCTGGGTACCAGTCCGAAACTAAAAGAGAGCTCCGAAAAGGCCATCAATGAGGGACTCCGCAATGTAGGTATGTACCATGCCAAGCGGCCGATAATCAAGAAGAAGGATAAGATCATCATACAGGATCCCAACACGCTCTATTACTACCACAACAGAATGGATGGATATGGACTCGATAAATACATCTAAATCAATTGGCGTAGTCGGCGCGGGAAGTTTTGGCACAGCCATCGCCAATATTCTGGCCGAGAAAAACGAGTCCGTACTTCTGTACGCCAGGACCGCCCAAAAAGCCCAATCTATCAAAGAGACCGGTGCCAGTGCAGGGCAGAAACTGCACCCCAACATCAAAATCACAACGAGGATTGAAGAGATAGGTGAGGATTGCGAGGTAATTTTCCCAATGGTCCCATCTGCAGGGTTTCGAGATATGATGAAACAACTCTCACCTGCCCTGCGCCCATTCCATATCCTGATACATGGCACCAAAGGTTTCGACCTACTGCAGGAAGGTGGAAAAGGACTGAACGAAACACTCACGCGTGACCATGTCCGCACAATGAGCGAGGTCATTCTCGAGGAAAGTTCCGTAGTCAGAGTGGGCAGCATGGCGGGCCCCAATCTCGCCAGAGAGATTGCAGATAAAAAACCTGCGGCCACGGTGATTGCCAGCCAGTTTGATGAAGTCGTACAAATCGGACAAAAGCTCCTCAAGACAGATCGCTTTCTGATCTATGGAAGTGGTGATCTCATAGGGATCGAGCTCTGTGGTATCCTGAAGAATATCATTGCGCTGGGTGCCGGTACCGTCTCTGGTTTGGGCCTGGGCGAAAACGCCAAGGCGCTATTCATCAGTAGAGGCCTGGTGGAGATGGTCCACATCGGCAAGGCCATGGGAGGGAATGCTCAAGCATTCCTGGGACTTGCGGGTGTTGGTGATTTGATTGCCACGTGCTCCAGCGAGCTAAGTAGAAACTTCACCGTTGGGAAACGGCTGGCCAACGGCGAAATAATTGAAGACATCATGGCGGACATGGAAGAAGTGGCCGAAGGTGTGAAGACCATCGACATCATCAGAAACCTCTCGTCCTTCTACGGCATCAGATGCCCAATCACCGAAACACTCTTTCGTGTCATCCATCGACAAACCTCTGTACAGGAGGCGCATACCTACCTCATGAAGTTCCCATTCCGAGCGGAGATCGACTTCCTCGACTAAAGGATCATTTGGCCATCGCTCGCACCCGTTGCAACAATGGGGGGTGTGAATAGTGCACAAAAACATAGGCCGGATGAGGCGTCAGATTGGATAAGTGATCGCTGCTCATCTTCTTCAGTGCCGAAATAAGGGGTTGAGCTTTGTAGGTATCCGCCGCATACGCATCCGCCTGATATTCGAATTTTCTGCTGACGATATTCATCAATATGCCCAGAATACGCGACAGTGGGGTATACAGGATACCAAATGCCAGTATGTTCAAATGGATCGTCGACACTTCGCCACCCATTGCGTAGCTCACCTCGCTGGTGAATAGCATGCGTGACAATAGAAAAAGCATCAGTCCCGTCTGCAAAACACCGATTACCGTCGAAGTAACAATGTGCTTCTTCTTGTAGTGACCCACCTCGTGAGCAAAGACCGCCGTCAGTTCTTCTACAGTATGCTTCTCTACAAGCGTATCGAAGAGCACGACCTTCTTCTTTCTACCTAGACCGGAAAAGAAAGCGTTGCCCTTGCTGGAGCGCTTGCTGCCATCCATGACAAAGATGTTGCGCAATGGGAACTTTACCTTTTGGCTGAACGCCTCTATCCGCTCCTTCAGCTCCCCGGATTCGAGCGGCTGCAGCTTATTGAAAAGCGGCAATATCCATGATGTATAGAATATGTTCATAAACAGCATGAATGCCGTTATCACCATCCAGAAGTATATCCAAAACTCCTTGCCCATGGCAGCAATGAGGTAGACAAGGGCTATGAGCAACGGACCTCCGATGATGATCGACAGGAGATACCCCTTGAGTTTATCCGTTATGAAAGTCTTCGGGGTGGTTTTATTGAAGCCAAACTTTTCCTCTATCACGAATGTACCATAAATGGAAAAGGGTACTGAGATGAGATCAATTGCTATGTAAAGTATCGCGAAGAAGATCAGCGTCGATAGCAGATCAAAAGGACTGAAAGACCTGACAATCGCATCCAGCCGACCAAACCAGCCAAAATACAACGCAGCGAATAGCACAACGAATGACAGTGACGAAGACAAAATACCGAAGCGGCCGGTTGCTTTTCGGTACGCCTGGGACTTGGCATATTGCTCTTCGTCATACACGCCCTGCAATTCTTCAGGTATGGTTTGTCGCGCACTGCGATTGTTGAGATACTCCAATACCCGCTCTAGCGCAAAATCCGCAGCTACAATAATGAGCAGAATACTTAAGATAGTCGATTCAATCATGCCACGAAAGTAACAATAATCGTTGCCATGAATGATGCCCAGAGGCCTTGGAGTAGGCTAGCAGTTGGCGCCTGGCTTTCTACTTGTCGTAAATCGTCAGTCCAGCCGTTCGCTTCACTTGAAGTATCTCGTCACAATCGACCACTCCATCTACGAATAGGCCTCTCAGCGTCAATGTCACCTTCTCTCTGCTCCGTCGTAGGTCGGCGTATCTGAATTCTCTCACCTTCTCGTATTCCTCGTCGCTGACGTACACAGTGAAGGTTTCCTTGTCCTTGGTCCTCAACTGAAAGTAGGGTTTATGTAAGAGACCGCTACCCTCCAGCGTCCTGAAATGAACAGCGAATGAGCGACTCCTCAATGAGGCATCCTCTATTTGCTCATTTTCGGTGGTCTGCATAAACTCCGAGGCTACCGACGGAGGGACACCATAAAGGTTGGGGAGCGTGATGAGTTTGAATACGAGTTCGCCCTCAATGACTACCGGTTCGTGGACCTGATCGGGATATAGTGAAGACTGGCAAGAGGCAACAATCAACACCAGCACAAAGAAGATGTAAGATTGAAATCGGTAGTTTTTCATGACTGGGCGGCGATAGATAGCGATAACTAACTAAACGTATCAGCACCCGTCGGTGGTTGCGAGCCATCTAGAAAATAAAAGGAACAGGGCACTTCAGGTCCCGAATTTCCTTCGGTGGCTTACCGGGAGGATCCAGACTAAATGAATAGATCAGAGAAATCTCATGAGCCCCGCCACTGTTGATGCCCAGATCTGAAATCGTAAAATCAAAACTATAGCCAACCGATAGGTTCTTGTTAGTCAAGCCAGCAAGGAAGATGACGGATTCATTGTTAGGAATACTCTGGAGGTTTTTCACCGGGATACCACGGTACCATACTCCAAACAGGACGGGTTCCAAGGTCAGGAACACTCCAAGGTCCAATTGATCAAATTCTGCCTGCGAGCGATAATTGAATGAGGGTGTGAAGCTGCGTTCTTTGTCCGGGCGATTCTGCAATTTTTTGTTGACCTCATGGAAGTGTATCCTGTAGCCTCCGTGGATCGAGGTCCGCATGTATAGCGGCGAGTCGTCGGCATCGACGAGGGACTGGTTAGGTTCAGTCACATGGTAGACACTGAAACCACCCCAGAGATTTTTGTTAAAGACGATACCCCCAAAGGACAGATCAAACATGTTCACATTTTGACCGGTATTGAAATTCTCCCGGGTATTATCAAGGATCACCTGGCCCGACTGATTGAATTGGTCGCCGAAAGTGAGCCGGTCGAAGTTGATATCTCTTTGGATCCACGCAATTTGTACGGCAGGCCGAAATGTCCACTCGTAGTTTAGTTGCAGCTGATAGGCGTAATTAAGGCCTACCGTGTTTGATCGGAGCCCTGCGATACCTTCACGGTCCACATTGACCAAAAGCCCTACACTACTGTAATAGTCCTCGAAGTTGTAATCGATCCAAAAGGAATAGGTTTCAAATGTGGCATCAATCGCGGGCCATTGATTCCGATAATTCAATCCCGCCCTACCTTTCTGATTGATCCCTGTCAATCCGGGATTGAGGTTGAGTGGCGCGGAATAGTATTGAGAAAACTGAGGATCCTGAGCTAGACAATCCGTCCCTACGATCAACAAAACAAAGACAACACTTAGTACTCTTGGCATTAGACCCAATTGTTAGATAGCAAACATTGCTGATTTTAGCGAAACACACAAACTGCCGTCATCCCTTAACAAAATCCGTGCCCATGCGGCACATTTTTTGCTACATGGCCCATCACCTCTTGGGGGTAGAGCAGCATTCATGTTGTTCCGTGTAATGTAACGACCGCGTTACCGTTAGTATTTTGATGACATCGATAAGGTTAGGCAAGTGAATAGAGGAACAGAAAGCCATCATTACTTAAGAGGATCGAAAGCGTTTCTTCCGTTGTATATTTACATTTACCGCGGATTTCAGAGCATTAGTGGCGAATTTATGATATTACGAACGTGGGCAACCACATTCCTAACAGGTGTTTTGCTGGTCTCAAGTGTGGGTGTTTCGGCCCAGCGAATCCTCGAAACTCAATACTTTTTTGGTAACACAGCCGACAATTTTGTCTTTGACAAGAACGGGCGCGAAATCTATGAGGAGCAAAGAATGGCCGGGCCATTCGGGACGGGAGGGCCCGCTGTTCTCAGTGATCAACTGACAGGCAACCTCCTCTTGTACACCGATGGTGTTCAAGTTTACGACCAAAGCCATCAAATCATGGCCGGATCCACCACCCTCAACGGAGATTCCTCCATCAATCAGGCAGCTGTTGTGGTGCCCTTTTCGGCCACCACCGACAGGTACTTCATTCTTACCAACCCTTATTCGAGCGGGCCCAATGAGATCCAACTCAGCCAGGTGAATATGAGCAGCATTGGCAACTCTACAGATGCCAATTTCCCGTTTGGAGAGATGACCAGCGCCAATCAGGGTACAGGACTTACCAACCCCTCGGAGGCCATGATCATCATCGAAGCCGGTGATGGCCAGTCCTATTGGCTAGTCACTCAGGATCGCACCAATTTCAATTTCAGAGTAACGGCCATCCCTATCACGGGTCTTGACAGCACACAGGTTTTCAACCTCGTCACTGCTACTGAGCCTGCTTTGGAAGCCGCCGCCTTCGCCTACAATGAGGTGACTTCGCAGCTCGCTGTAGCTCCGAAAACGGCGAACCGCAACGTGATGATCCTCGATTTCGACCCGGCAACGGGGGCATTGGTATTCAATCAACAGATTTTGCAGACAGGCTTTGACGACGGGCAAGGGGAGTCAATTTATGACTTGGAGTGGTCTGCAAACGGCACGAAACTCTATATGTCCCGATTTGGTAGCGCAGGTAACGTCGCGAATGTGCTACAATGGGATTTTGACACGCTGGCGCTCAACAATATTCTGCCCAATCCAATATTTCGAAGCTATGGTCTGAAGCGAGGTATGGATGACAATATCTTTCACCTCTATCAGGAGACGGCCACCTCTCCCTTTCTCGTGGGGCAGATCATGAATGCCGACAGTGTCGCAGATTCCGTAGCTTACCAGGCCGTGGCGCTGCCTGCCGATTTTCAGGCCCGCCAGTTTCCGGCATTCTCACCACCCAATTTTCCCAACTTCCAGGATATCAGCTTCGTAGCATTGGACACCTGTCAGCAGCAGACTACGAAATTCTACCCTGTCACCGATACGATCCCCACGTCCTATTTCTGGGATTTTGGTGATGGCAATTTCTCAACGAATGCTGCGCCGGTGCACACCTACCAGGCCCCCGGGGGCTATGCTGTGACCATGGTGGCTGAGATCAATGGGCGGAGGACCCCTGTCACACAATTCGTAGAAATACTCGCCAATGACTTCATGGTCAACCTGGGCAACGATACCACCATCTGCGTGGATGAGGTGCTAACACTTGACCCTGGCGATATGGGACAGGGACTTGCTTACACCTGGAGTACGGGTGAGACGACCCCAACAATCGATGTAGACACCACAGGCACCTATTGGGTGGAGGTGGTCGCTCCAGTGGGGAATGGATGTACCTCTTTCGATGCCATCGTCGTCACGGAATACGGCATTCAGCGGCAACTGTCCAATCAATGGTATTTCGGCGAAATGGCCGGCATCGATTTCAACCAACAACCACCGGCAGCCATCGTCGACGACAACCTGATGGATTCACCGGAAGGGTGCGCCACGATCTCGGACTCCGACGGCAGCCTGCTCTTCTACACCAATGGCAACACCGTGTGGAACAAAGACCATCAGGTCATGGCCAATGGAACTAATCTCGGCGGTGATAGCACGTCGGCCCAGTCTTCGATGATTCTCCAATTCCCCGACGACGAGACGATGTTTTATGTATTCTCGACCCAGGAGCTATATGGTGATCGTACCAATCGACTGCTCATGAGTATAGTCGATATCAAAGACGACACCGCCCGCGGATCAGTAGTGGTAAAGGGCATCGAATTGCAGCGCAACAATACGGAGCGCCTGACGGCCTCGGGATTTGGCGCCAATGGCTGGCTGCTGTCGCATGAGTTTGGCAACAACAACTTCCGGGCCCAGTTTGTCAGTGACCTGGGGATCAGTGCTGCTGTACATTCCCCTGTGGGAGAGTTTCTCAATTTCCTTGACGAACCTTCCGGCACCAGTTATCTACGCTTCCAACCTGGCACGGCACGTGCGGTCAACATGCTTCCGGGAGCCAATACATTCGACATTCTGGACTTTGACAACCAGACGGGAGCGATGAGTAACGCACGAACGATCGATACCAACGAGCCCGCCGGGGATCCTTTGTACGGCATCGAGTTTGGCGGCGCCGGCAATCGCCTGTATATCACTACGGCCACCAAACTGATGCAATATGACATGGACAGCATCGACACACCGAATGAGGTAGCCGAAATCGAAGCTTCGAAATTTGATGGATACCCTTCCGCTTCCAACTATGGGGCACTGCAGCGGGGACCGAATGGTGTCATCTACATGGCTCTGGACAATGCGGGCAATGTAGCCTCTATCGACGCCCCCACTGGGGATGACCTGGGTGCTTCCTTCAACCCTTCGGGCATTGACCTGATGGGACGCACCAGCCGCCGAGGGCTACCGAACTTCACGCAACAGGTCAATGATCCAATCCAGCCACCAGGAATGACTGTACAAAACGCCTGTTTTGGGCAGCCGCTGACTCTCATGGCGACGGGCACCAGTAACATAGACGAATTCGAATGGACTTTCGACGCCGACGCGTCACCGCAAGCGGGAGTTGGTGATAGCATCCAGGTGACCTACAGTACTCTTGGCACACACACGATCCAACTGAGAATATTCAACAGGTGTGGTTACGATTCACTTTTTATCCAGGATATCGAGGTGTTCCAGGTACCACCAAGCCCTCAAGTACCTGACAATGCGGCATTGTGCGATTCAGTGCTGGTATTAGAGGCATTGCCACCCGCCCTGGACGATCCCTCACTGATCTACAACTGGTCCACTGGAGAGACCACCCGAACCATCACCGTTACGCAACCCACGATAGTTGATGTCTTCATACTGAATACCGACGGCTGTACCAGCGATACGCTACAAACCTTCGTCGGGCCGGCGCTCACGGTTGACCTCGGTCCCGACCAAACAATTTGTCAGGATGCTACAGTCCCAGACCTCGATTCGCAAAATGCGCAGGGTACGTTCAACTGGACCGTCGACGGTAGTCCCACGGGAAGCTCCGGCAGATTCCAGCCCATCGACACTTCCGTCCCGGGAACGTTCAGCTACGCCCTGGAATTCACCGAACCCATTACTGGTTGCCTGGCCCGAGACACCACGATCATAACGGTACTGGAAAATCCCGTTTTCACGACCCTCACTACGCCGCCAACCACGTGCGACGCCAATGACGGCGAGATAAGTATTACCATCAATTCCAACGGGAGCTTCCTCTATAGCTTCGCGGGCCCCCAAAGTCAAGGCCCTCAGTCTTTCGATGGGCCGGGCACACCTCCAAGCTTCACGGGCCTCGCGGCCGGTAGTTTTCAGACCACCGTGGAGAACATAGTGACCGGATGTACTACACGGGCTCCGGCACTCGTCGAAGACATCGCCCAGTTCGAAGTGGCGGCTACAGGCCTGCCAGACTGCGGTAGTGATGGTGCGCTTTTGATCGATATTACGGGTATTGTCCCTGCCACCGTAAATCTGGACCTCACGGATGACCTCGGACAACCAGTCTTCTCGCAAGCAGGCGTGGCACCTCCACTGCAAGAAGTTACGGGTCTGGATACAGGCATTTACATCGTACAAATCGAGGAAGTAGGTGGATTGGGCTGTATCCAGTTTGATACGGTCACGTTGGGTGAAGCTTTCCCTCGCTCTAACTTCACCTTCTCCCCCATCCAGGAGCTGTGTGGTACCCGTGATCAGGCCGAGATCACTGCGGGCACGAATGGTGATGCTATCTACACCTGGTCCAATAGCAGCGGGGACATCATCGGAGCTGGAGAATCTGTCGACATCGATCTGGCCGGCGTCTACTTCGTAAGCGCACAAGGCGCCAATCTGTGCCCAAGAACAGAACAGATCCAAATCAATATCAATCCATTCCCTGACGTCAACATCCAATCCGACGGAGACCTGTGCGCGGGCGACTTGACACTCACTGCCGTGATTGACAGCACTTCAGCGGGACCTTTCAGCTATCAGTGGTTTTTCGGGCCGGACCGAACCATCGTAGGCCAGACCGCCACGATCAACGCCACGGAGGAGGGTACCTACCAGGTACAAATAAGCGATCCTATGATTGGATGTGATGCGACCTCATTCCCAGTCAATGTCAGGTGCGACCCACGGATCAATGCACCAACGGCCTTCTATCCCGAAAGTGACATTACGGAGAACCAGAATTTCTACGTCTTCCCGAATGAATTCATCGATACGTTCGAGATCTTCATTTATTCTCGCTGGGGCGAATTGGTCTTCTATACAGACGAGATCGATTTTGAGTGGGACGGCGAGTACCGTGATCAGCCGCTACCTGTCGGAACTTATGCCTACGTCATGAAGTTTACAGCTAGAGATGAGCCAGACCTCGGCGTGATCGAGCAATATGGCTCTGTCACGCTAATCCGTTGATGCCATGTCCTTTTTTGATCAGGTATATGATAGACTCTTCAAGAAGGAGCAGTCTGAGCCACTGACGTTTCAAAAAGTCCTGACGCGCAATGAGCGATACCTAAAGGAATACAACGAATGGTCCGTCAGCGATCGCCGCACAACCGTCGTAAAAGCTGTGTATAACTCACTGCAGCTTAGCCGCAAAGACGTGGAGCAGAACCCCCCGGTTCACCTCCTTTCCTCCAACGCCTCCAATGGCTTCGCACTCGGGCATTCGACGATGTATTCGGAAATGGAGTTTCAGTTCCTTCTCGATTGGTTTGCCGAAAAAATTTTGACAAACTACCGCTATAAAAGAGCCAATGCCGATATTACGATTATCGAAAAAGGTAAGCAGGTCGAAACGATTGAGAAGTATTATCTGAAGCCAATCAATGATTTTGACCCTCCTATTGAGCAGCAATTTGGAAACATCCTGATAGAGAGTTCCACGATGGGGAATCAGCCCAATTATCTGAAGGTGATGGCCAATGCTTATTCTGACAGGAACTATTCGAAGGCACTGGATTTCGAGTTGTTGGTCGATTATTTGTTGAACTCAGAAAACCTATAAATAACCATGTCACAAAACTTCAAATATCTCCTTACTACTACGCTGGTCATTTGTTCGATACTACTCGTCGGCAGCCGACCCGTCGAAGATGACCAACTACTTCCGACCAAACTGCGAGTCACCGTGATTAACGGCCAAGGCAACCTCGTGGAGGGTGCCACAGTGAGCCTGTACAATTCGGAGGAAGACTTTCTGGCCAGCACAGATCCTTTGAAGCTGGATCGCACCGATGCAAAGGGACGCGTCACCTTTAAAGGCGTCGAGCCTCGCTCATATTACATCGAGGCGCGCAAGGGCGAAATGAACAACGATGGACGCAGTTCGAAAACCAGCAACCTTCAAGAAGGCAAGCTCAACAAGGTAAACGTCGTCATCGAATAACAAACAAGACAGAAAAACATAGCAAGAAAGGGTCGCTCGGTGCGGCCCTTTCTGGTTTATGGCCTACCGGTTGGTGGCGAAAAGAAGCAAACCGTAGGCTCCGACCGCCCACCATATGCGGTAGCCGATGAAGGCCTTCAAAACGTCCAGTTCGATGAGCACTACGACCAACACGATGATGATGGATAAGATTCTGAGTAAGTTCCTGGTACTTCGAGACATGGTTTCGACTAGGTTATTGGTGAGTGATAAAGATAATGGCCGCACGTAGCTATTCCAGCGATATTTGCGATAATTGCAGCTTGTCTAATGGCAGTTATCGGAAAAGATATCGATCGCGCAGCGCAGCTGCTTTCTCAGGGAGAGGTCATTGGCATTCCCACCGAAACTGTCTATGGCCTGGCGGGCAACGCCCTGAATGAGGAAGCCATCGTTCGTATTTTCGAGGTCAAGAAGCGCCCTCGCTTTGACCCGCTCATTGCGCATATCGCTCACAGAGACCAATTAACAGAATTGGTCAAAGACGTACCTGAGCAGGCCGCGCGTTTGATTGATGCCTTCTGGCCTGGACCCATGACACTTTTGCTAGAGAAGTCTACTGTCATTCCTCACTTGCTGACATCAGGATCCTCGCGAGTAGCGGTCCGCCTACCCGGACATGAGACTGCCAGGGCATTATTGGACCGGGTACCCTTCCCAGTCGCAGCACCCAGTGCCAATCCCTTTGGCTACGTATCGCCTACGACAGCACAACATGTGCAGGATCAGTTGGGAGATCTAATTCCCTACATCCTCGATGGCGGTTCGTCGGAAATTGGCCTCGAATCGACCATTGTAGGGTTCGAGGGTAACGTGCCCACGGTTTACCGATTGGGAGGCCTGTCGTTGGAGAGGATCCGTGAGGTAATCGGCGATGTGGATGTGATGCTCAACAAAAGCTCCAATCCTTCCGCACCCGGTATGCTAAAGTCTCATTATGCACCTGGGAAGCAAGTGATCATCGGCGATGTGGTGGCACTCCTCAAGGACCATGATCCAAAGAAAGTCGGCGTCATCTCATTGGACAAGAGGTACGATGTCCTGGAGATGCACGCCTTGTCTCCGGCTGGGTCACTCACAGAGGCCGCACAGCACCTTTTTAGGGTCTTGAGACTATTGGATGACTCCGACGTGGAGGTGATCCTGGCCGAACGTTTCCAGGAAGAGGGCCTGGGAAGGGCGATTAATGATCGGTTGGAGCGAGCCTCAGCGTAATACTGAGTTTTGACGTTCAGCGTTTAATGTTCAAGGTTGCGAAACATGAAACTTTAAACATTGAACCAGGAACCAGCTATATTGTGAATTATTCATTCATCATGAAAAATCCCCTATCCGTACTACTGGCGTTGATTATACTTGTTAGTTGCAGCCCCCAACCTACTGATCAATCGTCTGACGAAAGTGCACCTCCCGATGCTTATGCTCATATTCAGGACGAGAATGTGAAGTCCATCCTCCGGAGAGCCATAGATAAGGCCGGGGGTTACGAGAAATGGCAAGCAATCAAGTCCATCAAATACACCAAGCACAACATGCTCTTTCTGGAAGATGGCACAACAGAAGTGGACAATATTCAGCGGCATGAGTACGTCATGCGACCGGAGTTTGAGGTGCGCATCACCTGGGAAAAGGACGGTGTCAATCACCGCATCGACTATGGTCCTGGAAGGGCGGCAAAATACGAGAATGAAGAACTGACCGATTCGGACCCGTCAGCAACCGTAATGAGCGCCATCTACGTCCTCGGTATGCCGTACAAGCTGCTCGACGCCGGCGCCAACCTCACGCACATGGGCGTGGTGACCTTGGAGAATGGTGCCGCAGCCGATGAGATCAAGGCAACTTACAATCCGGCTGAACACGACAATCACAGCACGCAGGATGTCTGGTACTACTACTTCGACAAAAACGACGGTACGTTCTATGGGGCACTCGTGCATCACCCTCCTACCTACGCCTACATCCAAAATCTCGAATTTGATCAAACGACTCCAGTACAATTCCACGCCCATCGCAAGTCTTGGCGCTCCGACAGCGCCCGAAATATCCAATTCCTGAGAGCAGAGTTTTGGTATTCGGATTATGAGGTGGAAATGGTAGAGGGAGGTTGACCGACCATTGGGAATTAGGAAAGGCTTAAAGGCACTCCAGATAATTTCAATTTTTGGCTGGAAATACTCCAAGGACCGATGCTTTCACTGTTTGACTAATAAGATAACTTGATATCACCACAAAACTCAGAGGTACTTCCATTCAAGGGAGGTGGGGACTGCCCCGTACAATGGGAGGTGAAATATGAGGGCGATGAGTACTACGTTCGGTACCGCAGCAGCTGGCTCACAATCGACAAAAATGATGTGGAGGTGTTCGAACAACAATTGGCCCATGATTCCGCATTAGATGGCTATTGGTCGGGAATAGACACGAGTGTTTACCTGCCGCTAATTTCCCAGGCCATAAGAGAGGGAGCCCTTGATCGCCTTCGTCTGCCTACGATCTATCAAATCCACAGACGTGGACTGGCACCTGTCGATGGCCTCGAAGGATTCTATATACCAAAGCGTCATCATCAGTGGAGCCGACTGAAACCGATATATCCCAGCTGGATGATTGGACTTGCCGCTATGATAGGCGGCCCCCTCGGTGCCGGCTACTTCCTTCATGAAAACTTCCTCGTCTTCGACAAAAAGCAACTCGCCGATAAGTATTCCTGGGGCTATATCGTGGCAGTTTTGCTCCTTTGTGTCGCCATATTCTCTCTACCTGAAGGCGTTTTGGTGGCCTTCCTCTGGCCGCTGCTCCCATTTTTCTTTGGCGTCACTGGGGTCCTTGCATGCCTTGGCATCCAAGGGCGGGACATAGCATCTTACAAAAGCTTTGGTGGGCAAAATGGCAAAATCACAAAAGTCATAGGCCTATCGATAATCTTCGGAGCCGTGACTGTTATGCTCGGAGGGATTTCCTTCTTATTCAGGGATCTTGCACGGTAGCCGTTCTAGCCCTACGCCACGAGTAGGTCATGCGGCCTCAATTCGAAGTGCTGATCACCTGGGAAAAAGATGATGTGAGCCACCGAATCGAATATGACCCGTGAAAGCCTCAAAATAGAGAATGAGGAACTCACTGATTCGGACCCCATGGCCACAGTGATGAGTGCCATGTACGCCTTGGTATGCCGTGCAAGCTGTTCGATGCCAGTCCGAACCTCACGCACATGGGCGAGGTGACCATGGAGAATGGTTCACAGGCCGAAGAGATCCGGGCGACTTACAACCCGGTCGGACATGACAATCGCAGCACGCAGGAGATCTGGTGCTACTACTTCGACAAAAACGACAGTACGTTCTATGGGGCATAGGTGGAACAAAGTGCATTCGGCTGACTAGGGGTATACTCTGTCCCCTTTGACAATCCTCACGCAAGGCTCCTCCCCTGTTGCATTGTGTAAAGCAGTGCATACCTTATTTGGCAATCACCTGTCGGAGGACAATGTCCTGAAAGCCAGAATACAGATTCTGGTCCTTCGTCCTTTGAGTAATGGAAGGCATTGATTCCTTCGTCCCCTATTATTGACAAGGCTTCTTTGGCAAGTTATCAAGATCTGGCTTGTAGTATCGGCAGACGAAGTAATAGGGTTCCCCTACATCCACCGGCATCCAATAGGTGCCGTCTTCAGGGTCATCCGGACTGAACGTAATGGTAATATTACCATTTTCATCAGGGGAAGTGTTGTATGCATTGAAAAGGTCGTTTTTGCCAGGCAACGTATTCCTTGTAATGGCACTATAACGAGTCACTGACCAAAACAACTCAACGCCCTCAGGCTCATAGGGAAAAGTAAATACCTCTACTTTGTCTCCGTTGAGAACTTCATCATCACAATTGGTGAAATAGGGTTGGTAATAGGCATGATGGACGGGCAAGCCAAGATGTCCTACAATACCACTGGCTCTATTTTCCAAGTCGTTACTTCCTCTTTCCTGACTGTCAATAGGTCCAAATTTGCCAAAATTGCCTGACGCCCCAAGTCGGGGTGCATTGACCCCGATGTAATTGCTAACTCTTGCATACTCCTGCCGTGCAAAACCCACAGAAGCTTCGATCATAGAGCGGTTCTGCTCGTAGGCATCTCGGTTTTCAAGCGTAAACGCAATTGGGTCGTCAAATTCCAATGACTTACTGTTACCCTCGAGTTGAATACCCTGCTGGATCTGATAGACATTCCTGAGGTCATCCTGGGCGAAGACCTGGATTCTTATGAAAAGGTGAGGGTAGTTGCCTCTGCAACTGATTATCCTTGTGCCTTGGGGTACATCAGCTGTGACCCCTTCCCGGACAAATGCATACTTGCCCTTAGGAAATATTTCATCAAAAATCGTGTAGTGCTCCTCATCGGTTATATGAATGGAGAAGTATCTACCTTCTTCCACCTCAGGAAATTCCACAAATACAGGACCCTCGGAAAGATCAATGACGGCCTTGGTGTACAAATGGTCCAGCGCTGGTGTTACCACAGGATCAGTTCCCTCCGTAGGTAGCGTTCTTGTGTGCAGAAGCCTGTTTGTTCCGCCCGCTTGCTTCGCAGTTGTTTGCATGTACTGCATATGGTGATAGATCATAAATGCCAAAAATTCAGCATCAGACGGCTTCTCCAGTCCTGCAGACGTCTCTTCTGTCGTTTGTTTATCAACTGGCTTATTCTTGCCAGGGGTACAGGCAATCACTCCTATGATGACAACCAATAATATGATTCTTCCAAAGGCGCTCATGACTTATCTTCAGGTGCGCCCATAATGTAGCATCAATGAAGTTCACAGGAAATGATTCAAGTCACAAGTCTCGATTACTCTGAAGAAAGTATCTTCGGCAGGCTGGCCATATCAGCGTTGGAAGCACTGAGATGGAGATGGAAGTCTCTCATTGAGAACCTACGTTGATGGAGAATTCTATACCCCAGGCGCGTTAGTTCTGCGCCATCTCCAGCCCCTTGGTCGTAGTGTAGTACTTCACAATCATATTGGGAACTTCCCACTCTGGCATCTTCCCATCCTGCAGAAACTCCAGGTACTTCGCGGTGACCTGGGCGAAATGCGCTTCATGCCCCACTTTGTACTCGTCGGGAATGCGAACCGCCCATCGCCCATCGTCCAACTTCTCCAGTTCCAATCCCGGGTAAGTCTCGGATAAACCCTTGACGGCTCCTTCCAGAGCTGTCGTTATATCCTCAGCCGACTCTACGTACAACTGAGGCTTGTAGCCTTCCTTCTCCCCTTGCTCTATGATGAGGTTGGACAGCGTACCCCGCATAATCGAATAATGCGTATCAGCCGCTCCCTCTGGCGCCTGATAGTTCCAAATGACAGAAATCTTCGCCTGAACGCCCTTCAGTTTGTAGTTGATCTCGCCATTGCAGTATACTTTGAGGATCCCGTCCTCCAAATACTTCTGCAAATAGTCAGGATACTCATCCAATGACGTAACGCCTTTGAACATCTCTGGCGTCATTTCAGTAGCCCACCGACGGGAAGACGTGATCTCCACATCGCTCTTTGACAAAGTCACTTCCGGGAATGCCTCCCACTGGATGAGATCAACAAGATGGGTGCCAACATCCACCATGCCATCGCCCTCTTGTGTGACGTCGAAGAACCAGGGTGGCCGCTTCAGTGGGCTTCCCGACACATACTTAAAAAAGTGGTGAACACTTTCCTTAGTGATAGCTGGTTCCTCTTCTGAGCCTGTGACCAGTTCACCAAACACCTCCGGCAACTGCGACAAGGCCCTTTGCATGATCGTCGTCACCTCATAGCGCTCGGTCATGATATCGTAAAGCAGCAGGCCTTTTTCCTCGGCTGCGGCAAACGCCTCCTCCAGTATCGCGAAGTCTTCTGAGTTGATGGCCATAGGTTTGTCCGCTAAGACATGGATACCGGCATCAATGGTGGCCTTGATGTATTCTGTTTTCTTGGCGTTGTTGCCAGCGATGTTCATCAGATTACCCGGCCGCTCACTAATCATCCGCTCAAAGAAGTCCGGACCCCTATAGGTTTTGACCTCCCACGATGTCGGATCCTGCTGCCGTGAGTTATAGCCCTCCACTCGATTGAGGTGATCCTCCAACTCGGGTCCATCCGGAGCAAAAATGTGGACGACAGGATCCACCTCCTCGTACATGGATTTCAATATCAATCCCGCGTGAAAGTGTCCGGGATCCAGCGTCATGATTTTCACCTCGCCGGGTGCTCCGCTAAACACAGGCACGTTGGTTGACTCGTTTTGCCCTGTGGATGTATTGGATCCGGATTGGCAACCCGTGATACCAATGGCTGTGCATACAACCAACAGGGCACAGATCATTCGCATCTGTGCTCCTAGAAATATGTCTTCCATCATCGATTATAGTGTGATATAATTGGTGCCGTAAGGGTAACGTTGTGGACGACTAAGCATGGAGTTGGCCAGGTCATTATTCGCAAACTTCTCGGTATTCGGATCCCACTTCAATTCACCGGGTACCTTCATCGCAATGTGACTGATCAAACAGACAGAGCAAGCGCGATGGCCAATCTCAGCAGGAGAAATTGGCTGCTTGCGGCTCTTGATACAGTCCAGCCAGTTGCCATGCTGCTCCTGGCTCACATAGAGTTTCGTTTCATCGTCCCCTATCACTGACCCGAGGATCTTTTCATCACTCGCACTGAGCGCCTTGGTAGCCCCTTCTGGAATGGGATCGGAAGCGGTGGCGCGATAGGCTCCTCTGGTCACAAAGATCCAACCGTCTTCACCCTCATAGCGAATGCCATTGGGATAACCTCCACTGGTCAGTACCGTCAGACCATTGGCATAGGTCTGCTTCACCATGAAATCGCCATGGACATTCCAGTCTCCCGACTTTGGAAAATCCGCGATGGCCTCCACCGTGATAGGACCCGTATACTCAGTATCCATACCCCAGGCAGCGGAGTCGTAATGGTGCTGACCCCAGCCGGTGATCATGCCGGCTCCGTAGTTTTCGTGGCGCAACCATCCGGGGCGGCTGTAGTCATGTTGAGGGTGTACCAGCTTCTCCTTGTATTCCATGTCCGGTGTAGAGCCGAGCCACGCATCGAAGTTCAAGTTTGAGGGTATGGGGGCCGTCTCAAACACAGGACCTCCAGGATCTCCCGGCAATCCAACTTTCACCGTGTGCAGCTTCCCTATTCTTCCATTACGAACCAGCTCCGCTGCTCTACGGAATTGCGACGAGGAGCGCTGTTGTGTCCCCATTTGCAGGATCGTACCCTTCCGGTTCACGATGTCGCTCAACAGGCGACCTTCCGCAACCGTCAATGAGGTAGGCTTCTGCAAGTAGATGTCCTTACCTGCCAACGCCGCCTCTATAGCGGGCTGCGAGTGCCAATGATCGGGTGTACTAATGATGACTGCATCGATGTCCTTGTCAGCCAACATTTCTTTGTAGTCAGCAAAAGTCTTTACCTCTAGCGGCGTGCTGCTCTCAGTTTTCTTCTTGTAGAAGTCAATGACCTGCTTCTTGGCCTTTTCCGTACGAATCTGGTCCACATCGCAGACAGCCACCATTCTGGCAACATCATGCTGCAACGTTCCTGGCATATCGTGTCCAACGGCAATCCTACCACAGCCAATCTGACCGACATTGATTTTGTTGCTGGGAGCGTTCTTACCAAATACCGTCGATGGGACAATGGTCGGTACGGCGATCGCAGCTGTGGTTGTTGCTGCCGTATTCTTTAAAAATTTTCGTCTTTCCATGATGTTTTATTTGTAGTCAACCGACAACTCCATTGGTGAATCATCGCAAGCCAGATCTCCGAGGACGTATTGCGCCCCATCGAGATAGAACTTTAGCATCCTGGGATCCTCAAGGCTCTGCGCGTTGTGCGATGGTGACACATAAAAAACCCTGCCCTCACCGTGGCGCTTGATCCAGGACACATAGCCCACATTGCCATCTACTTCCTTGCGCTTCTTGGTGATTTTCGTCGCATCAAAGTACAGAAGGGGTCGAAAGTTTTTCTTTTCGTAGGCATTCTTGAACATGTATGGCTCGTCGATATGAGTGAAAGGTGCTCCATCGAATGCTTGTACCAAAGGGTGATCAGGATCTGAGAGTTCCAGCTGGACCTCCTGCTGGGGCGGATGATAGTCAAAGCTGCCCCCGACCATTTCGCTGAAGGCTTCGGAGTTGTTTTGCATGACGATGCCTCCATGAACTACCATCAACCCTCCACCCTCTTCAACGAACTCGATCAAATTCTTTTCCAACTCCGCGGCAAGGCTAACCTGCTCATCTTCGAAAAGGGTGGAGTCCCTTTCGAGCGCATCCAGGATAAGGTCTCTTCTTGGACCCACTGAGCAAGTATTGTTCAAAACGACAGCATCATACTGCGACAATAATTCTTTCTTGAACTGGGACACATTGGTCCGGACATCCACTTCAAATGCACCGGACTTCTCTCCCAGTATGGTCATGACCTCATTGACATGTGGGATCGCCCAATGATAGAATCCTGTATGCAGTCCGAAGACCAGTACTTTCCGAGGCTTCTTTGGCGCTACTTCGGGCTTCACCGGCGCCGCTTCCCGGACCTTATTGGACCATTGCTCGGTCACGTCAAATTGGTCCATCTTCTGGCCATGGACTGCGGCCGCTACAAAGCAAATTCCAATGATGAATGACGATATCTTATACACGATCTTCGATTTATTCAACGACTACTGTTGGTGGGTTTTGAAAAGCCTGCCAATGCTGCTCGGCCTCTTCGGCACTGACTGCACCATCAAATACCAGCATGCGATACTTCAGTGCATAATCCCTGCCGTTCTCAATGTTCCAATCTTCATGACGGATGGGGCAAAACTCAAAAAACAGATCACCTCTGCCACCATTTCCATCTAGCGGCCAGACACGCATCGGTTCGGGATGCATACGGTTGGATGGGTGACTCATGAATAAGATCCCCGACCGCCCGCCGGGGGCTTCCGATTCCCCTTCGATGAGGCACCATCGGGCGTTGGTGCCGTCTGCTTCCTTCCGGTCTTTGCCTTCAGAAGTCAGTACCGTGCAGTTGTCCTTATGCCACTTCTCAGTGCATCGAATGCCAATACCCCCTCCATACCTATAGGCGTCAAATAGAATCCCGTCCTCTAATGGGCTGTTGAGTGTAATTGTGTAGTCCACAAGCCAGTAACCCTCTTGCACATTCCAGGCCCGGACATCCAATACTTCGTTGATGGCCACCTCGTCGGGGCCCCCTGCTCCAAAATCTATATGTTTTTGCAGGGCCTTGAATCCTGAGTAAACAGCGCCCTCCACTTCTGATAGGAAACCAGCAAACTGCACGGTACCTTGTCCTTTCAAGAGATTCCAAAAATCAATTTCCCGGTCACCGCGATGCGTTTTGGTCCATGGACCCCAAACACCGTAATGATGGTAGTGATCAGGTGGCTGAATGCGTGTCAGCACCTCACCCCCGGGAGAGACCAAAGGATGGATGTAACCTGACCGTTGAAATAGGGGATCGACGCCATCGGGAGGCATCGTTGTGCCATGACGATAGCTTAGGATTTGCTTACCATCAACAGCCAGAACCAAGTCTTTACTGTCCTTCGACAGTCCAATGCTGGTTTCATTGCTTACGCCCTCCGACCGTCTCACGACGAAAGACCTCTTCTTACCCTTATTGTCAGCCTTGGGAAGAATGAACCACATCCTCGCAGCTTGCCCGTATTCGATCTGACAGGGAATGGGCACGTCTTGCCCCTTCACTTGCTCAAAAAGCGCTAGCTCCCCGTTATCAGTATTGTAGTTGGACTGCTCCAAAGAAACACTCACCGGGCAGTTGCCACGGTCTGTTTGCAATGAGAACTTGAGAATGTCTTGAGAAGCTACTTGGAAAGTAAAAAATGTAACTATTACACCTAAGAGGCACTTCATAGCTTTTCCATTGGGTTTTTGTCAGTTTAAAGACTGATAATTTAAGGCATTCCTGCGGAAGTACCCCCCTTCGCGAGCGGCCTTGTTCGCCGGTAACGTTTGCGAGTGGTCAACTTTTGCGAAATAGCTCCAAGGCTTGCTTTAGCACCGACTCGACTGCCTCCAATGGCAGGTCCGCTTTGGGGTTGACACGGAGGATTTTCATCTTCGCCCGACTCCCGACTTCCAGAAGGGGGTGATCCAGAAAGTTGCCGTCAACCATCAAGATGTAGGGCTCCGTCGTCTTCTTGTCTACCCATAAATAGCACAAGGGCTCCTTGCCATAGGTAAAGCAAGGCATGCCATACTTGACCGTCTCAGTCAGCTTATCATCCTTGTTGAGGATGATGTCTCGCAAGGCTAACCAGCAGCTCCTGTTGGGCTCTTCTTTGGAAGAATAGAAGTCGGCGAGTTGATCAAGCATGCTTGGAATTTCCGGCGGAGGGTACTACGATCCCAGATCAACGATCTATGATCCAACCTCAAAAACCGTCATGACAATACCATGGTCCGAGGGATAGGTGATCACCTTTTCACCTAAGCGGATGGGCTCCCCAAGGAAAGCATTGTGACTTTCTGATGAGAGCGGTTTCAGTATAGAGCCTTTGTAAAAAATGTAGTCGATGCGGTGCTCATCCCGTTTCCCTTTCTGATCCCAAGTGATCCCCGGGTGGGTGTTGGGATCTGGATGGATTGTACGATAGGTATCTATGAGGCCGATCTCCTGCAGTACTCCCATTGTTCGCCAGGGAACCACCAGACCGTTATGCAGCTCGGCAGTCTCCGGCCCCCAATCAAGGTGGGACGGAGCATTCATGTCACCGCCGATGATCAAGGGAATCTCTTCGGCCTCGCTCGCCCATTGTTGAAAGTATGGAAGCACCTTCTGCTGCATTTCATATTTCGTGCCTGTTTTCTCCCAGGCCAGTAGCTCGTCTGCAGTCATGCCCAGCTTCTCAGGCTCATCCTCCCAGGGATCATAGTGAAACCAATTGCTGAGAAAACGCACCCTTTGTTCGCCAATGATGACCTCACGACCTCCCAGGTAGAAGGGATAGTCTGTATCAATTCGATCCCCGAAGGGATACCTGGAGTAAATGGAAAGATTGACGCTCTTATCATCAGGGGGCGTTCCTTCAGGTGCAACGAGGTGAAAATTGTATCCCAGGGCGTCAGCGATCTTCGGACCTGACCCGTAGGTCTCGACCATGAGAATGACATCAGGGTCGAGCTCCCTGATGATCTCAATACAACGCTCAGGGCCGTCCTCCACATCATTCCCTCCGTGAAGAATATTCCAAGCCATCACCTTTACCTCGACGGTCTGCTGACAGGCCGTGAAGCCGATCAATAATAGCAGAAGGGGCATGGCCATGTAGATAAGGGGTCGGGCTCCGTTTCTCATCGGCTTACAAAATGTCTATTTCACGAAGCCAGTCTCGCAGTTGCCCATCGGACTGAAAGTGATGGGTTTTGAATCCGAGTCTCATCGCCGCCTGAATATTGTGGGCATTGTCATCGATGAAGATCGACTCCTCTGCCGCCAGACCATAACGGGTCAATAAGATCTCATAAATCTCAGCATCTGGCTTAGCGACCTTTTCCTCTCCGGACACTACGATGCCCTCGAAGCGCTCGAAAAATGCATAATCAGGGATCACCTTGGGCAATGTCTCGTGCGACCAGTTGGTAAGCCCGTACAATCTGTAGCCTCGATCATGCAGTTCGATCAGCGTCTCCGACGTACCGTCGATCAAGCCTCCCACCATTTCGGTCCACCGGTGGTGATAAGCATTGATCGCCTCAGTATACTCAGGATGCCTGGCTACCAGCTCCTCAGTGGCTTCCGCGAATGGACGACCACGATCCAGCCCATCATTCCAGGCGGGTGTACAGATGTTTTCAATGAAGAAATCAATTTCCTCGTCATCATTAAAGATCTTCCGATAGAGATACTTCTGATTCCAGTCAATCAATACTCCCCCAAAGTCAAATACTATGTTCATCTTTCTTATTCATTGCTCGCCAAAGGCTCAACAAGAATAAGGCATTGCGCACTGAAATGCAGACGAAACGGAGACTGCAGGAAATCAGACTCTATTTGCTGGCCAACCGTCAACCTCCAAATTGGAGCCCGGGGCAAAGAGGGATCTTCCTAAAACCTTCTACACACCTTTAGTGTGGAGAGCTGGCATCGCACCCCAAATCGACCCGAGATTGATCATCGGCATTGGGGAAACACATGCCGGAAGGCAACGCATCTGGCTCGTACCGACTAAGGTCGTCATCGAACAGGCCACCCTGTAGAAACTCAATTAAATTGTATACTTCGTGTTGATTGAGGTGCAATGGCGCAAAGCCAGCGGCGAGCTGCGACTGTGGCACCACGACATTTTCGGGGATAGCCGCATTTTTATACTCCACCACCTCGCGGATACTGGTGAAGCTACCTCCGTGCCCGTAGAAGGGAGAGCTAGCCAGGTTGTACAACTGCGGCACCTTGAACTTGTACATATCTGAAACCTCGCCTGTGAAACTTCCGCGACCTTTTCCTGCGTCCCCCACAGCTTGCGAACTGACTCCGTGTACACCGTCTCCCTGCAGGTCATTCATCCCCAAGGCATGAAAATCCATGCTATTCAGAGCAGGTCCGGTATGACAAGAGACACAATTGCCTTTCTTGAAGAACACGATCGCGCCAAGTTTTTCATAATTTGACATGGCTGAGTGGTCCCCTCGAAGCCATCGTTGAAATGGCGCCTCAGTCGCCAACACGGTACGCTCAAAAGCGGCAATGGCCAACCCCGCTGTCTCCTTGGAGTAACGATCTGCCAGGCTGAAGTCCGGAAAGGCGGCATCGAATAGCTCCTGATATCCAAAAGGAGCAAGCACGTCCATATCTATCTCCATCCGATGTACTGAGAGCCCCGCGATGGCTTGTGTTTCCAGTCCCTCATATCCCAGTGCATTCGTCTCGAGGGGTGTTCCGGGCGTCCACCTATCTTCCGTACCCGTGTTGTCGCCTGTGGCACCAAACTGCCCATTCCAAAGCATCAGTTTTTGGAAGGCGCCATTCATCGCAGTGGGTGTACGAATCGGCTGCACGTCCAGGTCAGTCTCGGCATAGAACGCATTGGGCACGCGTCCCTCACCGGCATAACCATATCCGGATCCGCCATCACCGATTCCCTGTCTGATACCGGCTTGAAATCCTGCCCCGGCATGATGACAGCTGGCACAGGAGTAGGTTTGCTTGCCGATCTCCATCATGGGGCTCAGCCCCAGGGCAGTCTCGTGGAAAAGGGCCTGGCCCAGTGCGACCTTGTCTTCAGTCAAGGGGTTGTTGGGGTCCTGAGGGATGCTGGCAAGGTCATTACTTGACGGCAACCGGAAGTAGTCCAGTCCATTGGCACCGGCAGCCCCTGTCAGGGCTTGTGTTAGCCGACGGTCGAGGGACGTCAGGTTATCGTCTTCTTTTTGGTGGTGACATGCCGCAAGAAGCACGGCACTAAGTAGTAGTAGTTTGAAATTGGTGGGCATGGCGAAAAAAATTGGTGTCTATTCCGATTAACAATCTCCAATATACGCATGTACGGTGAGTTACCAATGGCAACCTTCGGTTTTCACTCAGAACCTCGAAAAAAGGCCAACTCCCTTGAAAAAAAGCCAATACATCGGCACCATGTGATCCCCGCACGATAGACTACCGTTCAGCATAAGCTCTATCAGTTTTGACTGAAATACAAATCCCGAAGCCACAACCCTGGCAGCATAGATCGATCCGATTATCACCGGAGCGACTTGGACATCCCCACTACGTCCGCCTGCAGGGCTATCCGCAGGTGGCGACGGGCGGGAGAGCAATAGAGAGCAGGGCCACTGGCAGGAGGCTTTTGGATATCGTTCTTTCCAAATCACTAGACATCTACGCCACACCATCAATGTGCTCCATGAGCATAATGGCACTTCTACCCTGCACGGCGTAGTTCTTGCTGAGAAAAGGAACCTGGTCCTCCAGCTGTATATCATAAGGGGATGGCAGGTTGGTATCCACCACTCGCTTCCACGATTCTCCTCCAAGTTCGTGGATATCCGGCAGCTCAAACCACAGTGTGCTGTGAAAAGAGTTGACTGCCAGGTACATCACATAACGCTCTTGGTAGCCCCATATCGTGCAGGCAAAACTATGCGACTCGTCAGTCCAGTCAGGTTGGTCGAGACGGACACCATGCCACTCAATACGTGACCGCTCAGCCAGTTCACGCAGGCTGATCTGCGTGTTCTCACGGTACACATCAAAGTGCGATCGTAGATGGATCATCAGCCGGACAAACCGGTGGATGTCCTTATGAATATCGAGCAGTGACCAGTCGAGCCAGCTGATCTCATTGTCTTGACAATAGGCGTTGTTGTTGCCTCCCTGTGTGCGTCGCATCTCGTCGCCCATCAGCAACATGGGGACACCCAAAGCCATCAAATTGAGAAAGAAGAAGTTCTTGACTTGTCTATTGCGCAATCGCTCAATTTCTGGATCGCTGGACGGACCTTCGTGACCGCAATTCCAACTGAGGTTGTCGTTATGTCCATCGCGATTAGACTCTCTGTTGGCCAGGTTGTATTTGGTGTTGTAGCTGACGAGATCATTCATCGTGAATCCGTCGTGGCAGGTGACAAAGTTGATGCTCTGCTCGGGTTCCCGGTCCTGGTGACCGTAGATATCGGGGCTAGCCAATACTCTCTGTATCACGTGGGCCACGGCGCCGTTGTCGCCTCTGACGAAGCTACGGATATCGTCCCGGAAGCGGCCATTCCACTCCTTCCAACGCTCACCGGAGAACGTTCCCACCTGATAAAGACCTGCAGCGTCCCAGGCTTCGGCGATGATCTTGGCCCCGGCCAATTCGGGGTCTGACTGTATATCCCAAAGGATCGGTGGTCGCTCGACGGGGTTGCCGTCTTCATCCCGGCTAAGCACAGAGGCAAGATCGAATCGAAATCCATCGACATGCATCTCTGTCACCCAAAACCGGAGACTGTCGAGGATCAAACGTCGGACGACCGCGTGGTTAGCCGAAAGAGTATTACCCGTCCCGGCATAGTTACCGTAGAGCCTAGGGTCCGATTCCAGGTGATAATAAGTGGAATTTGCCAGGCCTTTGAGGCTCATGGTTGGACCATCATGATCCCCTTCTCCCGTGTGATTGTACACTACATCGAGGATCACTTCCATGCCTGCACGATGTAGTGCCTTGACCATGTCACGGAACTCGTTGAGTGGGCCCATGGCGCTCTTGTCCGAGCTATAGCCCGAATGGAGCGCAAAGAAAGAAATCGGGGAATATCCCCAGTAGTTCGTCAAGCCCGTAGGCCCATCCTGGTCATCAAAATGAAATACCGGCATCAATTCTACAGCTGTCACACCCAACTCTTGCAGGTAAGGGATCTTTTCAATGAGCCCGCGAAAGGTCCCCCGGGTGTCAGGAGCAACTCCCGAATTGGGATGCCTGGTGAATCCCTTGACATGCAATTCGTAGATGACTGTCTTTCTGAAAGGGAGCTCTAGTGGCTGGTCTCCTTCCCAATCGTACGCTTCCATGTCCACGACGACACTGCGCATGGCATGCGGTGTATTGTCTCCGGCGATGCAAGCTTCCCGACGGTTGTAAGCCTTCGGTACCATGATGGCCCTGGCGTAAGGGTCGATGAGAAGTTTCTGCCCATCAAAGCGATAACCCCGCTGCGGGTCAAAAGGCCCATGTGCGCGCCAGCCATAGATCTGACCAGCTCCAATACCCGGAACAAACACGTGCCAGTAATGGTGCGTTCGGTTGAGCCGGGGATCCAATCGAATAACACGGCCGGGCTCGCGATCATCTGCGTCATCAAAAAAGACAAGCTCCAGATAGTCCGCATGTCTCGCGAATACGCAGAAGTTGACACCACCATCAAGGATGGTCGCTCCAAGAGGGTGATGTAGCCCTATCGAGTGCTCTTCAGTCATCTGCAATCTGGCGGGAGGTCTTCGACGATCCCCGCCTGCTGAAATCACGGATTCTTCGCTTGCTGTTAACATGAGTATGCTAACATAGCGCAACTACCCAAAACCACAAATAACGAAAGTCATGCTTCCGTAAGAGGGCGTCAACTTCTTTGAAAATTCATTTCAATCACTTGGGTAATTGGGCATTTGCACTCAATTTCGTATCAGTTTTATTTGACAAGGACCAAACCAGACAATCCATGAAAACTGTTGACGACTATAACTTCAGTGGACACAAGGCACTCATTAGAGTAGATTTCAACGTACCTCTTGATGGCGACTTCAATGTCACTGATGAAACGAGGATCAAGGCCGCGATCCCCACCATCAAGAAGATCCTCGATGACGGCGGATCAGCGATCATGATGAGTCACCTGGGTCGCCCCAAGGAAGGTCCTGAAGAGAAGTTTTCATTGAAGCATATCATCCCAAGGCTGTCAGAGAGGCTGGGTGTCGATGTGCAATTTGCGAATGATTGCGTGGGGCAGGAAGCGGTTGACAAGGCGGCCGCTTTGCAGGGTGGCCAGGCACTGCTGCTGGAAAATGTTCGCTTCTACAAAGAAGAAACCAAGGGTGATGAGGCATTCGCCGAAAAACTCTCGAAACTGGGAACCATCTACGTCAATGATGCCTTCGGCACTGCCCACCGTGCTCATGCATCCACGACCGTCGCCGCCAAGTTCTTCACCGACAAGTGCACAGGATACGTGATGAAGGCTGAACTGGCCAACGCCGATAAGGTCCTGAAAAATGCGGAGCGACCTTTTACCGCCATCATGGGCGGTGCGAAAATCTCTGATAAGATCTTGATCATCGAGCAGCTGTTGGACAAGGTGGATAATCTGATCATCGGTGGAGGTATGAGCTACACCTTCTTCAAGGCCCTCGGTGGTAACGTAGGTAATTCCCTGGTGGAGCAAGAGAAACTCGATCTCGCCAAGGAACTGATCCAAAAGGCCAAGGAAAAAGGGGTGAACCTTGAACTCCCCAAAGATTCCATAGCAGCTGATGCGTTCGATAATAATGCCAATCGCCAAACCGTGGATAACCACAACATCGGTGAAGGATGGATGGGTCTGGACATCGGACCGGAGGCCATTGCCGTCTTCTCGAAGGTTGTGGGAGAATCCAAGACCATACTTTGGAATGGGCCCATGGGCGTATTCGAAATGAGCAACTTCTCCAATGGAACCAACAGCATCGCTCAGGCGGTCGTCCAGGCCACTGAAAACGGTGGTTTCTCGTTGATCGGTGGAGGGGACTCCGCTGCAGCAGTCAATAACCTGGGATACGGCGACAAAGTATCGTATGTGAGTACAGGAGGAGGCGCGCTGCTAGAGTACATGGAGGGCAAGGTGCTTCCTGGCGTAGCGGCGCTGCAGGACGAAGTGTATTCCTGATAGGAACCAGGTCTGCTTTACAGAGACCGTTATATATGGAATGAAGCAATAGAAGCCCGTTTTTACGGGCTTTTTCTATTTGTAACCGTTGCTCATTTACAAAGAAATTGATGATGGTCACAAACGAAATAGCACTCTGACAAAGCTTAATTGTACTCAGTAAAGAGTTCTGCTAGATTTATTGCTGTTGTGTAAAAACGATAAGCAGCAAACGCTATTTTAGATTATTAAACTTAACCAGATATATGACGTTTCTCACACCGCTCGAAATGTTTCTGCGCTGGGAAGAGCAGATGCCAGAGGAGAATTTCCTGCTGCAACCTGTTGAAGGAGAGTACCATGCTTACACCTGGCGCGAAGTAGGTGATCAGGCGCGACGAATCGCCGCCTACCTTGAGAGCTTGCGTCTGGCACCATTCACCAAGATTGGTATCCTTTCAAATAATTGCGCCCATTGGGTGATCACCGACCTGGCCATCATGATGGCGAAACACATCTCGGTACCACTATTTCCTAACATGAGCAAGAGCTCTCTGAGCCGGATCATTGATCATAGCGACCTGGAGTTGCTCTTCGTCGGAAAGCTCGACGACCGGGACAAACTACTAGGGGCTATTCCTTCCGACCTGCCATGCGTGTCGTTTCCATTTTATGGCCCCGCCAAGTTTGGGATCGAGTGGGACCAGATTGTCAAGGAATTTGATCCCTTGAGTGGGTCGATCACAGTTGATGCCAGTACACCCGCGACAATCATGTACACTTCGGGCACAGGACATAGCCCGAAGGGAGCAATGCATGACTACTACAACCTTACGTTTGTCAGCGATCACTATCGGCGGCTGTTGGGTATTCAACCCAGGGACCGTCTGATCTCACACCTGCCGATGGCACAAATGGCTGAGAGAATCCTCATCGAGCTTCAGGCCATCTACTGTGGTGCATCGATCACTTTCCTGGAGTTCTCCCAGGACTTCTTCCCGTCGCTACGAGAGGCGAAGCCCACGCTCTTCGGCAGTTTGCCCCACTACTGGGAGCAGATCAAAGAGCGGATCCAGGCAAAGGCTGGATTCCTCAACGTCGCAATGAGTATTCCTGTGATCGGCGGTGTGGCGCGTCGAGCGATACTGAAAAAAATTGGTCTACATAAAACGAAGACCTTCCTGACGGGTGGTGCGCCGATGGACCCCGTACTGAAAAAGTGGTTTGGGAAACTGGGGATCCATTTCCAGGAGATCTATGCCATGACCGAAAACACATGCTATGGACTCGGCACGCTCGAGGCATCAGCGCCCATCGACAGCGTCGGACAAGCACTGCCCGAAGTGGAGGTGGAGCTATCAAAAACCGGAGAAGTACTCATCCGGCATGAGGGCATGATGCGTGGCTACTACAAGGAGCCCGAGTTGACGCTTCAAGCGTTTACCTCTCAGGGTTTTCTAAAAACAGGAGATCGCGGCCGTTTTGATGAGCAGGGCAACCTCCACCTCCTGGGACGCATAGATGAGGAAATGACAACGGAGGAAGGCGTGATCCATTGCAATGAGATCGAACGCAAGGTGTCGCAACATGATCTGATCGATCAGGTATGCCTGGTGGGTGATGGCCCATCGAGGCCCGTTGCCATGACGGTACTTCTGCCCGAATCACGCGAGAAGCCGAGGGAGTCGCTCAACAAGGAACTGGAAAAGATCTTCCAAAAGGTCAACAGCAAGCTCAGCCCTCTGGAGCAAATGGCAAAGATGGTCGTGATGCGAGAACCAATGACTGTCGAAAATGGACTACTCACACCCACGATGAAAATTAAGCGTGGAGCCGTCGAGAAAGTGATGGAGTCTCACAAGCAAGAGTGGAAAGATGATGATGCTCATGTGATCTGGCTCGAGCAAACGGGAAACACCGGGAGCTAGGGTCTCCAGGGGTGTACTCAGATGTGATGGAAGCGCTTCTGAAAGTTCTCCCGATACGTCTTACTGATAGGAATGGCCTGATCACCGATGAAGAGACGTGCCTTTTCAAAGCTATCCACCTTGCCTAGGTTCACTACAAACGATCGATGTACCCGCATGAAACGATTGTCCACAATCTCCATCTCCACTTGATGGAGATTGATAGCCAGTGTGTGTTTCGAAGTCCCGGTGTAAATATCCACATAGCTGCCGCTGGCTTCGACATACAGGATGTCTGACATCACCAGTTTCTGATATCGGTTGTCCACCTTGATATACAGGCTGTCTTTGATCTTATAGTTTTGACGATCACTTACCGCCTCTTTCTCTCGGAAATTGTGCACCGCCAGGTCGATTGCGATCTGCAAATGCTCTGCATCGAAGGGCTTGACCATGTATGCCTGGGGGCTGGTCTGCTTGGCTCGATTGACCGTATCGGGATCTTTTGAAGAGGTGAGGTAAATGATGGGGAGAGGGTGGTGCTCGTTGAGCTTCTGACCCAGTTGGATCCCGTCCATCTCGCCCCTAATGTCGATGTCCAGTATTACCAAATCAGGCTGCTCGCGTGTGATCGTTGAGAATGCGTCGATGCTGTTGTCAACCGTGCCGATGAGTTGGTAGCCCAACCCCTCCAGAATAACAGACAAATGCCTCGCGGCGATGGGTTCGTCTTCCACCACAAGCACTTTGATGCTCTCCATTACGCGATGAATTGGATTATATTCATATTCACATGCCTATGCCGCAAAAAGTTCAGTGGACCAAGATGAAATCCGCTCAGTATTCTTTGAACAATTTAAGGATTTAGCAGGAAATTGAAGTGGAATTGTTGGCGGAATTGGTTCACCCTCTGGAGTCAGTCTGGACGCTCCTCTACTATTGTGAATAACTAATCAAAAAACATCGCCCGAGCCAGATTTGCTGTACATCGCAGGTCTCTTCCGGTCTCGATGGCCTCGGTACTGAGAATATCGAATTTCAAGCCATCCCTTCGCTCCAAATGCACGACGTAATAAGCTCCCTGAAAGGAGTGACCATAGACAGTTCCTCTAAGAACACCTTCCCCAGACAGTTGGAAAGAAGCGGGGCGAAAACCCACCCAACTACTGGATCCGAGAGACAGTTCGGGCCAAAACTCAGCAGCCTGTTCAGTTGAAAAGTAGTTGACTCGACCGAAAAACTCCGCTACGCTGCGGGTATTGGGCTGGTGATAGATCTCTTCGGGCGTACCCTCCTGGGAGATCTCTCCATTCTGTAGCACCATGATCCTGTCTGCCACGGCCAATGCCTCTCTCGTATCATGGGTCACGAGTATCACGGCCGTACCTAATTCTGCTGCCGTGATCTTTATCTCATGCAAGAACCTATCCCTTGAAAATGGATCAAGGTTGCTGAAAGGCTCATCCAGGAGAAGCACTTTGGGCTCAGAAGCCAGGGCTGTTGCTATCGATAGCTTTTGCTGCTGACCTCCTGATAACTGCCTTGGCTTCGCTTCGGTGGCATGTTGAAGGTCCGCGAGGTCCAGCAACTGATTCGTCCGATGTGCCCTGTAATCGGCCTGGTAGGCTAGGAGGCCACGCTCGATATTCTCCCGCGCGGACATGTGCGGGTGCAACTCAAAACCCTGATGGGCCAATTGGATATCCTCGTGTCCCGGAACGAGCTTCTTCTTGGGTTTTGGCAATTCCTTTCCCTCCAACAAGACAGCACCAGCGTCCTGCTGCTCCAAAGTGGCGAGTATGCGTAATAGTGTGGATTTGCCAGTACCACTTCGTCCTACGATCACAAGGAATTCTGAAGCGTCTACATGGAGAGAGACGTTGTTCAAAATCGTGCTGCTACCGTATGATTTGCTGATATCCTTAGCCTCAAGCTGCATATTACGTAAGGGAACGCTCCCGACCGGCTTCTTGTTCGACTACCGCAGCAATTGGATGAATCCCTTGTACTGGGAATCGCGGAAGTGGACAATGTAATAATACACCCCCGTCGGGTGATTGCCCCCAGTCCACTGAAACTCACGACTGTCCGACTCGAAGACCGTTTTTCCCGAGCGGTCATGGATCGTCACATTTTGAAATACGTCGTCGCAGTTGTCAGGGGGGATATTGGCATTGGGATCGTTGTTGCCAGTCAGTCGAAAGACATCGTTCTTACCATCGTCGTTGGGCGTGAATACGTTCGGCGGAATAAATTCTCCAGTTCCCTGTGGATTGATGATCTCGAAAACCAGGCGCGTGGAGTCAAAACTCCGGTCGGGGCAGGCATCATCGAAGGCGATAAACACTAACTCGTAAAAGGCCTGGTCTTCGCCATCCAGCAGACTACACTCCGGTGACCAGGACAATGTCGAAGAAACGGCCCCTCTGCCCTGGGCTCGCTCAAATAACAATGAAGGTGAGTCCGGCAGCCGGAAGCCATCGAAAAAGTCAATAGTGATGTTGTCCTCCGCATCGATGTCTGTGGCACTCAGTTCCATTCCAAAGGTTTCATTCACCAATAATTGAATCGGGCCGGGTCGATCGATCTCAGGTCGGTTGTTTGAGAAATCTACATCGATCACGAACTCCAACGTATCGAAATTCTGCTGTTTGCATTTGTCCCGATCGTCTCCGACGAATAGGAGTGTGAATTCCGTCTTCGTGGTATCAACAAATGGACAATCCAGCGACCAGTTGAAGGTCGATGTGGTCTCTCCTATTCCTTCAGATTCGCGAAATATCATACCATACGCCTGCGGATCAAAACCATCCCCAATCATGCGCAGCGTCACGGTATCATTGTCTGCGTCCGAGACTTCCACATCAAATGTGAGGTCCCCTGATGGTGTCACAGCTATGTCGCTCCTACCTGAGAAGGATCCATCAAGCGCCACGACAGGCTCTGTATTAGGCGGCAATATGACATTGAGGTCAAGCCACAGGCTATCCGGATTGGGCCTCATACACGAGTCCGCATCTTCTACCAATATGGCTGCTTTGAAGTTTTGCTTCTCGCTGAAATCATAAAGGATACAGTTGGTATCCCATGAGAACCTGCCCTCTATACTACCATCTTCTGTTGACAGGGTCTGCAGCTGTATCCCCAGTTCTGAAGGGTCCGGCACTCCGGGCATATAGAGGTCCAGATAGATGGAATCGTTGTCAGCATCCGTGCCAGAGAAATCCAGGAAGAACGAATCGTCCTCCTCCACGAAAATCGTCCGATCTCCGGGCGTGATGGACGGGAAATTATTCGGTGGTGGCTCCACGAGGATGGTCAGCCTCAGCGTATCCAGTTGCGGCAGCGGACACGCATCATCACCAGCAATCAAGTCAATGATGTAGGGTCCATCCGCAACCAGCGGACAGTCCGACACGCAGACCTCCAGTTTCAATGAATCCGTCTCGCCATTGATGAATTGCTGATCGATGGAAAAGATGTCTCCGACTTCTCCCTCAAAGTTGACGGGTTCCGCACGTAGACCGATGGTCTCACCTTCAGTAAGATTGGTCACGAAGAAATCAAAGCACTTGCTGTCAGATACGGAGTACTTCAGTGTGTCAATCTCTGAGCGGAAATTGGGATCGCCAGGTATCGATGCTCCCACCACGGGGGGATCTGGTGGGTTGCAACCTTCGCTGATGACGAGCATTTGAAAGTCCCTCTGGACTTCACCTATTTTTTCGCCGTTTCTATATTCCTCCACGAGGACGGAGAATACAAAAAGGCCTTCTTGTGTGGGGGTGACTGTGAGCAACCCTTTATTGCTGATATTCAACGCGGGACTCCCCAGTATCTGATTTCTGGTATCGAAAGGGGGTCTGAATAGTACCAGTGGATGCGGCTTGGGCTGCGGGATCGGTACGGCGACGGCAGCCGAGCTATTGAGCGGCTGTGCGAGTGAATACACCAGGGAATCACCATCGGGGTCTGAACCTGTGAACTCTGTATAATAGAGCTGATTGATACAGGCATAATCGCTGAGCGGCTGGAATAGCACAGGGGACGAATTGTAGAACCTCTCCCCTTCCTTGATCAGTGGAGGGAACTCCAGCGTATATTTCATCCCGGTAGCCAATGGGTTGACAATATTCACGAGGTTGACATTGCGACAGCAGCGTTCCCATACAATGTAGTAGCCTTCAGGAGAGCTGTAATTCTCAGGAATCAGTACAACATCTGAAGACCACACTACACGAGAGGTCCGTAGTTCACCGATGGCGCATTCGGGGTTGGTATAGGGGATGATCTCGCGGGAACGAAAGAAGAGAATGTGCTCCGACATGAGTGCATCGTCACCATTTCGAAATATGCGCACGGTAGCTGTGGCCTCAGGGCCAGGGTTGATGGGATTGGCATCATCGAAATATTGGATGATGCGTATCTGATAGTTGTTATCCCCCAAATGGATAAATTCTATCTCCCCACCGACAATGTGATTGGCGCCTGCGGCGATGGAGATCAAAATCATCAAACTGCCTAATACCTTTCTCATAAGTCCACCTTACCTAATACAGTCGAACAAGGCTGGCCCCTCACTCGCCGACGGGCGATAATACTTATTTTTGCCGCCCAATGGCAAATAGTAAAATTATTGAAAAGCTGCCAATTACTGGAATCTCTGCCGAAGGCAAAAGTGTCGGACGCAAGGATGGGCTGGTGGTTTTTGTCCGTGGAGGTGCTCCCGGAGACGTGGCGGATGTACGCATTACCGGCAAAAACAAGCGCTTTTTGGAGGGCGTTCCGGTGCATTTGCACGAGCGGTCGCCGGACCGGGTAGCTCCGTTCTGTGATCATTTCGGTGTGTGTGGTGGGTGCAAGTGGCAACACCTCAATTATGATGCCCAATTGCGTTATAAGGAGCAACATGTAGCCGAAAACCTGAAAAAACTTACTGATGTTCCGCTTCCTGACATCTCCCCCATTCTTGGGTCAGATCCTACGACTTACTATCGTAATAAGCTGGAATTCACCTTTTCCAACAAGCGATGGCTTACGAAAGCAGAAATTGAATCGGAAGAGGTCCTCAGTCGAAATGCGCTGGGATTTCACATTCCCAAGATGTTTGATAAGGTGCTCAACATCGATCACTGCCACCTGCAGGCCACGCCCTCGAACGCCATCCGCCTGAAGCTGAAAGCGTATGCTGAACAGGAAGAATTGGCATTTTATGACCTGAAAACGCATGAGGGATTTCTCCGCAACCTCATCATCCGAACCACATCCATCGGCGAAGTGATGGTAATCGTACAGTTTGCCGGAAAGGATCATAAGGCGACTTTCAAGGCACTGAGCTTTCTTGAATCAGAGTTCCCCGAGATCACGTCGCTGAACTACATCGTCAACGAAAAGAAAAACGATACCTTCTACGACTTGCCGGTCATCAACTTCTCCGGTAAGGCCTACATCAATGAGAAGATGGGTGACCTCACCTTCCGGATTGGTCCGAAGTCTTTCTACCAAACGAATTCCAAGCAGGCCCACGAATTGTACAAAATCGCGAGCGACTTCGCGGGACTCTCCGGCAAAGAGGTGGTCTACGATCTATACACGGGCACAGGCACCATCGCCAATTTTGTCGCACGGCAGGCGGCCAGGGTCGTGGGTATCGAGTCAGTGCCCGAGGCGGTCGAAGATGCCAAGATCAATTCCTCCATCAACCACATTGAGAATACTGCATTCTTTGCTGGGGACATGAAGGACCTGCTCACACCAGAATTCGTGGAAGAGCAGGGAATACCTGATGTGGTCATCACTGATCCTCCTCGTGCGGGCATGCACAAGAATGTGATCAAAGCGCTGAACAACCTCAAGGCGCCGAGGATCGTCTATGTCAGCTGCAACCCAGCGACACAGGCAAGAGACATACAGGATCTATCCGACAACTACGAAGTGAGAAAACTGCAGCCTGTCGACATGTTCCCACATACACACCATGTGGAGAATGTGGCGCTGCTGACGCTGAAGTAGCAAGTCCCACTCCACGGACAAACGAAATTACCAAGAAAGCTTTCTGGCGAGTGCTGCCGGTGAACAGATGTGAATCATGAGATAATGACAGTCACAGAAGCACCCCTTACTCCATGCTTCTTAGCTTGTCGATATTCTTCGCACCTCTCTTCGTTTTGCGAATCGAAAAATCCTTTTTCATTTGGAATTTGCGAAGACGTCTAGGGCGGTCCTGAAAAAGGTCAAGATCGCCGTTCACTTCCTGGTAAATGCTGATCTTGGAGAGCACACTGATCGAACCTCCCAAGATGCCCCCCAAGGTAAATAGTGCCCCGAATGCTATAACATATCCTCCAACAGTCGGATCGGAGCTTATGACCAGACCAGCTAACACCAATGTCGGGAGTCCGGCAACTCCGCAGCCGATCAGGAAACCCGAATGGAAATCTCCCTTTTTATAATATACGATCCGAGAAATCTGATCATAAGCAATGTTGTGTCTGGTTTGAAGATCCTCGTAGTCGAGAATAGTGATGGTACTGTCTCGAAACGTTACCAGCAGACCATAGGCTGATGTCGAATCCAGTTGATCGATACGGACCGCCATGAACCTTTTGTCTGGCTTACTTTGGGCAAATGACAGGCTGGAAGCCAGAAGCAATGACAGTAAGGCTACGCCAGCTAAATAGCTGAATTGCAGCGTTTTGATGGCGTTGAGGCGGGTCATTGCGGTACTCCATGCGTCTTCCCAAAGGAAGGCCAGATAGCAGCAATAAACAATGAGATATGTCACGCCGTTCGGAAAAGCAATGAATGCGATCGTCCATTGAGCCTGATATCACCGGAGCAATCCGTATTTTCTCAATTCCTCCACCAGCCACCAAAATGCATACTTCTTCTAGCAAAATGTTTAAGTAAGTCACCCCTGGACACCCCGACTTTTGTGTCAGATAATAATTCAAAGGACAACAACAAAAATCTGATACAATGAACAATCTGAATCCCGATAGCTATCGGGAAGGAAAAAACGACGTAACGTTCAAGTCATTTGGCGTAGACCTGGCGGGTGACCTGTACCTCCCTGAAGGTTTTGACGCAAGTAAAAAGTACATGTACAGCACCACAGAAGCGGGAATGGCCGTCAGCGCAATGAATAGAAACTGCTTTCAGCAAACAATTGCCGTATCCTTTTTCTAAAAATCTTCACGATCTGGCCTGAGTCTAACTTTTTCTACTCACCCCAAAGAGCGTGAGTCGCTCGGTCTTACCCCGTAGCTCAATGTCGCCTTTCTTTTCGACGATCAAGTCATCTCCAAGTTCGATACTGGGGAGAATGTCCTCAGAGATGAGGAGCGTTTGTCCCAATTCATTGCACTTTCCCTCGATCCTGGATGTCGTATTCAACACGTCCCCATGGTACGCGATTTCTTTCTTTTGCTTTCCAACAGCCGTGACGACCACTCTGCCACCGTGAATGGCACCTTTGAACTCAGGGACAACGCCATATTTCAACTGGTAGGCACTTCGCCTCCGGTCAATGATTTCCTGCATCTTGAAGAAGCACAAGGCGCTTTTCGACTTCCTTTTTCTTATCGGCCAAACGACCACCACTTCATCACCGACATACTGATAGACTTCTCCACCAAACATGATGATCGCATCCGAAATATCGTTGTAAAAATCCCGGATAAGCGCGCTGAACAGCCTGTTGTCAAGTTGCTCAGCCATCGGGGTGGAGCTCTTCAAGTCGACGAATAGGAAGATTCTTGATATCTCGCGAGGCTGGTGATACAGTCCCAATATCAACCTCACAAAATTGGCCTTACCAACAAGCAGAAGGATCTGCAGGCTGAAAAGCATAAAGACAACGAACAGGAAGCTGAATATAAAGTCCCTCTGGAACAATGGCCCTGTCAGGTATTGGAGCAGCGCCTCACCGTAGCTTATCTCCTCAACCATGGCAATCTCGATGGAGAGGACCAGGCTCAATGTAATGCTGACGAGCAGAGCGTACAATACAGCCCGAAGGGCGGACGCAACTAGGAACGACTTATGCCTAACCGCTGCGGTAACGACAAACTCTTCAAGTAGCCAAACAACAAAACTGAGAATCACGCTAATGGTACCCGCCTCAAGGAATTCAGTAAGCGAATGAGGATAGAAGAAATAGTTGTAGAGGAGACCGAAGCTCAGTCCGATCCCCATGATGATCAGCAGGTTTTGGAGGCTTAGTTTTCCCTCAGGGGTCATGGTCATCAATTGCTAGCTATACTCCAGTCGGTTACCTCATCTCATTGGCCTCGAGCACACGAAGAAAGTTGGCCCCTAAGATCTTACTGACATCTTCTTCCGAATAGCCTTTCTCAAGCAAAGCCTTTGTGATCACAGGAAAGTCCGACACGTCGTCCAACTGTTTAGGGTTGATGGTGATGCCATCGAAATCCGATCCCAAACCCACATAGTCGACGCCGACCAAGTCGACGATATAGTCTATGTGATCAATCAATTTCGATAATGGAGGTCTCATCTCTTCAGCCTCCTCAGAGTACTTACGGTACATGTGATATTCCACAAGCCATTCGTCGTCGTACACGGCCATTAGAGAATCACTCTCTTCCTTATGCCTTACAAAAAATGCCCTCTCCATTTCCCAAAACACGCTATCAATAAAACCGGGATAGAAATTAACCATGACCACCCCTTCGTTTTCAGCCACAGCTTTGATCTGATCATCTTTCAGGTTCCGATGGAAGTTGCAGATGGTGTAAACAGAGCTGTGTGAAGCGATCACAGGTTTTGTCGTTACTTCCATCACATCCCAAAATGTCTGTTCGCCCACATGGCTGATGTCGACGAGCATTCCGAGTTCATTCATCTGATTCACTACCTCTCTCCCAAAATCTGTCAATCCCTTTTGTGGTACGTTCTTTTCAGGTTGTTCGTCATAGGAGCTAGTCGCCCATGAGGTCGAGTTGTTCCAAGTCAAAGTCATGTACCTCACTCCACGGTCATAGAGCGTTTCCAATTTGTCCAGGTCGTCTTCGATCATATGTCCACCTTCTACTCCCATAATCGCGACGGACTTGTCATCTGCCAGTGCATCCGCAATTTCCTTGCTGCTAGTGGCCAGATCCATCTGACTGGAGTGACGCCCCACGATGGCTTCCATCGAGTCGATTTGTCTCATCGCCATAGCAAAGGGATCGACCTGGCTACCCAGGCAGAACACTGAGAAAAACTGAACATCCAAGCCTCCCTCCTTTTGCCTCGCCAGGTCAATGTGGGTCGTACCTTCCAGGTCCGTCCCAAAATCAATCGTCTGATTTCCGGTGTATTTCTGGACCAGTTCATCGACGATGAAAAACAGAAAGTCATTGTGACCATCTACCAGGATGGCCTCTTCATGTATTTGCTCATATGATTTACTCTCAGAGGATCGTTTGTTCTGATTGGTGCTTTCCGAGCACGAAAGAAGGACCCCGGCCATTAATAGCCAAGCGACGTATCGGAGGTTTGTCATGTCGACAAGTTAGACGAGAAGATATTGACATGCAATCTGTTTGACAGGCCTGTAGTTTGCACTAAAACTCCGTGCGGCATTTCCAAAAGAGTAGATAGAACAGTCCAAATAAAAACCAGACCGTCAGAAGGATCCGACACACCGAGCTGGATTCATGGTCCCCTCTGCCCACAGATGGCCTGTGTTTGAAGCTCTATTTCTTAGCTTTGCACACCACTTCCGTTTGAAGTATGCAAAACGATCCCGAACTGAATCCCAAGCTACTCGGCAAGATCTCATCAGATTTTGTCAAGGTCGCCGACCAGTTGAAAGAAGCCTCCTATCAAATCCGGACGCGGGGCTACAGCGACTTCCCCATCTTCCCTGCAGCTGATGCGCAGATCCCCGTCGGCCAATTACTCTACGAAAGTGGACAGATGGACAATGAGTTCAATTATTATGCATCCTTCATGGAAGAGTTCGTGCAGCGCAATTTGATCGAGCAAGAAGCCGACTTCAAGGCTGTGTATAAGGATGCGGACGAGTTCTGCTGCCTCTTCGTCGTGGATCCGGAATTCACTAATTTCCTGTTTGTTCCTTATCCCGTGGACTGACACGATTCCCGGTCGCATTAGCTATCCGTCTTCTGAAAGATCCGCCCGCCGGTCGTGGTTGACAATGACATCCATCTGGTTGCTCATTCGATACATACTGCAACCGGACTCATGGAGCCGTGCCATCCCCCTCGAATTTGTTGGCAGAAACGATTACTTTACCGGCGCGAACTGCCAGGGGCGAAAAGCATCAATGTACCAGGAATCACCGTGATGTTGGTAGCTTGATGCAAAGAGATGATGGACAATACAAATACCAAGATTCTAAAATTTGCATGACTGATAACATGGCTGGAACACTAACCACTTTGTCGGCTCGGAGGGGTAAATGGCTGATGCTGCTTACAATCATCAGCGTAACCTGGCAAGGATGTAAGGAAGGCACACCTCAGGAAGAAGCAGAGGAAATACCGGAGGTCATCAGCGAACTCCCCTACAAAGCTCTTCCATTGACATCTCTCGAAGGGATGGAGACATCCGGTGGCAACTGGCAGATCGTTGAGGGAGTGGTGTCCGATTTCCAAAAGAAGCACCACATAGAGCTGATAGAGGGGACCGGAGTACTATTGAACAACCAGACACCAGAGCACAAGGCCCATATATTCACGGGTTTCGACCACGGGGATATGGAATTGGACATTGAGTTTTTGATGCCGAAAACTTCCAACTCGGGCATTTACTTCCAAAGCAGGTATGAAGTGCAATTGCTGGACAGCTGGATGGTGGAAGAGCCTGCAGCCCAAGATTGTGGGGGAATCTATGAACGTTGGGATCCTTCCAGACCAGATGGACAAAAAGGCTATGAAGGACATCCACCACGAATAAATGCCGCCAAGGCTCCAGGATTGTGGCAACACTTTCATATAAAGTTCAGGGCACCCCGTTTTGATGCGGAAGGCGTCAAGACCGCCAACGCCGTATTCGAGGAAGTCATTCTCAATGGGATCAAAATTCATGAAAATGTCGAAGTCACCGGACCCACACGCGCTGCGGCTTCAGAGGATTCAGAAGTTCCATTGGCACCACTGATGATCCAGGGGGATCATGGACCGGTAGCATTCCGAAATATCAAATACAAACTGTACGACAACAACTCGCTCGCCATCTCCAACCTGACTTACGATTATTACGAAATGGAGGATGACTATAGGGAGTTCCCAATGCTCGACAGTCTACCCGTTACCTTATCTGATACTACGTCGACGATGATTGTCGACCGACTGTCGCAACAGCAAAACGATGTGGCATTCAGGTTCAAGGGCGACCTCAATGTCGCTGTGCCTGGCGATCATCTGTTCTTCCTGTCCGCCTACAATGGCGCAAGACTCTTCATCGATGATGAGGAGGTTATTGCTGATGGGCAGGATCGAGCCTTGAAAAACTTAACGGCTGGAAAACACGACCTGCGGCTCGATTATTACAATTCCAACCGGCGGAAGCTTCTGTTTCTCGAATATGAGGGACCAGGCCAGCGGCGAACGGCGCTGGCGGGAGTTTACCCCGAAAGGCTTCGAAGAGTACCCGCACCGCTCCCTCTCGACCCTAAGTCGGACGAGCCGGAGATGGTCAGATCTTTTATTTCCTATAAAGGTGACAAGCTAACACACGCCATTTCCGTGGGAGATCCGGCACAGATAAACTACAGTTACGATCTAAAAAGTGGATCTCTACTGCAAGTATGGAGAGGAGGCTTCGCAGACATGTCACAGGCCTGGGTCAATAGAGGCACACCCCAATTGCTGCTGCCCCAGGGGATGTCAGTTGTGCTGGCAAAAAATGTCTTTTTGACGGAGAATGGATCATCGGCTCAGGCGTCGGGGGAATTAGGTTATGGAGGTCATGCGATCGACGAGTCAGGACGGCCAGCATTTCGATTTGCGAATGCCGGCATTGATCTTCAAGATGCGTATCACCCGTCTCCAGATGGCACCGGCCTGATCAGGACGTTGTCCAATGACGCAGAGACAGCCATCACGGTCACCATAGCTGTTGGTGATTTCATCGAAGAAGTCCGAGCATCCTGTTTCGTGATCGATGGCAATCACTATCTCGAGATGATGGATGGCGCCACATCTTCGATCAGAGAGTCCAACGGAAAGAAGGAGATGCTGCTGGAAATGTCCTCCAAATCACAAGCCAAATATGCCATTATCTGGTAATCAATCACAACCCGAAACTATCATTAGAGTGATGACCAAGAGATCCCTACTTTGCTTTTCTCTGCTGACCTGGGCAGTGATTGGTTTTGCACAAAATCGAAACGCAGGCTACTACACCATCGAAAAGATCAACCTCCCAGAGGGTGTGATCCTCGAGGGAGGAGGCGCAGCCTTCAATGACAAGGGCCAGCTCGGTGTGATTACACGTAGAGGTGAGCTGTGGTTGATAGATAATCCCGCGAGCGCAAATCCCACTTTCTCGCGATTCGCGCATGGCCTGCATGAGCCCCTGGGGCTCGCTTTCAGAAATGGTTCTTTTTATGCCAATCAGAGAGGTGAACTAACGAAGATCACGGATACCAATGGAGATGGAAGGGCCGACCTGTATGAGCCAATCACCACCTGGGAACTCAGCGGCAACTATCATGAATATTCGTATGGTCCTCTTTTCCTTCCGGATGGTGAAATGCTCGTCACCCTCAACCTGGGATGGAAAGGAAGGGGCGTCAGCGAATCAAAATGGAGAGGCTGGATGCTGAAGGTCTCCGAAGACGGACAAGTCACGCCGTGGGCCACGGGTCTGAGGTCACCTGCGGGTTTTGGCGTGAACGCTGCCGGAGACATCTTCTACACCGAGAACCAGGGAGACTGGGTAGGCTCCGGGCGGATGACCCATTTGGAACATGGTGATTTCGCAGGAAGTCCCGAAGGACTGAGATGGACAGGCGAACCCGATTCACCATTGAAAATAACGATGGAGGATATCGTGGATACCATTGGGCTCTCACTGTACGACTACCAGGAAGTCATTCCCGCCGTGAAGCCACCTTCGGTCTGGTTCCCGCATACGTTGATGGGGATCTCTACCTCCGACTTCAAAGTATTTAGCAACAAAATGGGCCCGTTTGAGGGGCAGCTGATGGTGGGCGACCAGGGACATAGCAAGATCATGCGCGTGTACCAGGAAAAGGTCAACGGCGTGTATCAGGGGATTTGCTTCCCCTTCGTCGAGGGGTTTTCATCTGGCGTGATCCGGCTGTGTTATTCACCGGAAAAGGACGCCATCTACGTGGCGCAGACTGCCAGAGGCTGGGCTTCCTCTGGTGGGGAGGACCATGCTTTGGAACGACTGACCTGGACCGGCAGAGTGCCATTCGATATGAAAACAGTCCAGGTGCAGCCCAACGGGTTCAAAATAACCTTTACGCAGCCTGTCGATAAGGCCTCTGCGGCCAACCCTGATTCATACGCCATCACCGATTTCACTTATTTGTACCATCACTTCTATGGAAGCCCCGTGCAGCAAAAAGAAAGCAGAATTATCCGTGAGGCTAAGGTCGCTGATGATGGCATGTCCGCGGAGCTAACAATCGATCGATTCAGACTGGGATTTGTCTATGAAATAAGGGCATCAGGGGTCAGAAATGCCGCTTCCAGCAAGCTACTGAATGATTACGGCTACTACACGCTCAACGAGGTTCCTGAAGGCAGTACTATAGTGAGTGACGCCACTGGAGACGATGCCCTGGCCACGGCTTCAAGCCTTCGGGTCACCACTCAACCAGCAGACTGGGACAAGCCGGACGTAGTGATAGAGTTGGGAACACTGCCGGGATTGAAGTTTGACCAGTCGGAATTCAGGGTAAAAGCCGGAGACAAGATAAAGTGGACCTTCGCGAACAACGATGACATGTTGCACAATGTGATTATCGTGAACCCCGGCAAGGCGGATGAGGTAGGTGAAGCCGCGCAACAGCTTGGACTGGACGGTGAGACGCTCAGCTACATTCCCAAGTCGGATGAGATACTTGCCCATACTAATCTGCTCCACCCCGATGAGGTCGAGAGCATCTACTTCACCGCTCCACGGACACCAGGAAGGTATGAGTATGTATGTACCTTTCCAGGCCATCATATGATCATGCGGGGCGTGTTGGTGGTGGAATAACAGCGAACAGGATCCGTCCCTTTTGGGCACCTTCTCGGGCTATCGGCTTTACCTGCGACCGCGCTGCCCAACCCTTCTGTCGGTGAAGAAACCGACAACGGCCTTGTCGGGTATCGCCTCTATCCCGGGTGCAAGGACCCCTCCGCTGTAGATCGGTGGGCATGTTTTTTTGCTCATGGACTAATCGGGAAAAAACAACCCAAGCTTTGCGAGCGGGCACCTTTGATTCCTATCTTCGTCAGCCCAAAAACCATCCAAAAAATGAATACGGCAGACCTGGAAAACTACTCCTCACAAGCTTTAGATCTAATCTGGACCACAGGCCCCCAATTGGTAGGTGCAATCCTTACCCTAATCATAGGATTGTGGGTGATCCGAATGTTGGTACGCGGGATGGCCCGGCTGATGGACAAACGGAACGTAGACCCCTCCCTCGCGCCATTTCTCCGCTCACTGACAAGCGCACTGCTGAAGGTCATGCTCATTGTATCGGTCATCGGGATGGTTGGAGTGCAGATGACGAGCTTCGTAGCCATCATCGGTGCAGCGGGACTCGCGGTGGGGCTTGCCTTACAGGGTACACTGCAGAACTTCGCCGGAGGAGTAATCATCCTCCTCCTGAAGCCCTTCAAAGTCGGCGATTTCATCAATGCAGGTGGTCACCTGGGCTCCGTACGCGAGATCCAGATATTCTACACCATCCTCAAAACCCCCGACAACAAGACCATCTTCATCCCCAATGGATCACTCTCCAATGCGGCCATGACCAATTTCAGCACCGAGCCGCAGCGACGAATCGAGTGGACCTTTGGTATCGGCTATGGTGATGATGCCGATTTGGCCAAATCCACCCTCAGGAAATTACTCGATGCCGATGAGCGCGTCCTCCAGGATCCCGAGCCCGCCATCGCATTGTCTGAGTTGGCAGATAGTTCCGTCAACTTTGTGGTGCGCGCGTGGGTCAACAGCGGTGACTTCTGGGCGGTGACGGTCGATATGAATGAGAAGGTCTACAAGGCATTCGCCGCAGCGGGCCTCAACATCCCATTCCCTCAGATGGACGTGCACGTGCACAAGGATTTGTAGTGAATTTTGAATTCTGAGTTTTGAGTATGCCTCGTTTTAACGACAATTCAGAATTCGACACTCAAAATTCTAAACTCTACAAGTCCATCCAACGCTTAAAATCCCCTACGCGATCGCGGCTGACAATGACGTCCTCCTCGTGATCAGGAGCAAGTCGTAAGAGCAAGCGACTATTGAAGTAGCTATGGATCTCTTTGATCGCCGATAGACAAAGCAACATTTGACGGTTGATGCGAAAGAACTCCAGGGGATTGAGCAGTCCCTCCAACTGATCCATGGTGTAGTCGATGGGATACTTCCTACCCTCCTTGACGACCACATAGCACATGGCGTCTTGATAGACGAAGTAAGAGATCTCAGGGATGACCACCGACTGGTATTGATCCCCCAGTTTCACGAGAAACCTTTGCTTGAAGTCTCCTGTAATGATCTTTTGTAGCTTGCCGAAGTCCTGCTCCTGGGGTGTCGGCACACTCGCTTGCTGCTTTAGTTTCTTGATAGACGATGCCAGTTCAGTTTCGTCGATGGGCTTGAGGAGATAGTCTACGCTGTTGAATTTGAAGGCCTTGATCGCGTAGTTGTCGTAGGCTGTCGTAAATATCACAGGACAGGAATCCTCGACCTCCGACAGCAGATCAAATCCCGTCCCATCGTTGAGTTGAATGTCGAGAAACATGACATCCGGTGGGCTATTGTCCCGGAGCCATTCCTTCGAACTGCTGACCGAATTGAGTATGCCTGCAATCTCCATCTCGGGATCGACTTTCGCGATCAGGGATTTCAGGCGCTCTGCGGAAAGACGCTCGTCCTCTACAATCAATGCCTGCATCATGCAAATCTCAACCCATGGAGAACGGGCAATTTCACAGTGAAGAAATCTTCGTCCTGGGTGATGATCACAGACTTCTCCGTCTGTAATTCATACTGACTTCGGAGATTTTCCAAGCCGAGTCGCGTGGAATCTTCGTGAGCACCCTTTCTCCTTACTTTGTTTCGTACTACCAGATATTCGCCATCCACATAGATTCTCACTATAAGGGGCTCAGCATGTGAAAACTGGTTGTGCTTCTCCGCATTCTCAATGAGCATTTGAAAAGAGAGGGTCGGCACGTAACAATCATAATATCTCGGATCGATTTCAATATGCACTTGCAAGCTCTCCTCATGCCTGATTTGCAGCAGATAGAGATACGATTTCAGCACCTCCAACTCCTTGCCGATGCTACTCATCGACTCCTGTCGGTTGTCTAGTATGTAGCGGTACATCTTGGACAATTCGGCGAGGAATTTGCCAGCCTCCGAAGGCCTCGTGTCTATCAGGGATTGAAGCACGCTAAAGCTATTGAAAAGGAAATGGGGGTTGACCTGATTTTTGAGGTTCACATATTGGCTTTGTAACAGCTCTTTTTGCATGAGCGCTTTGTCTCTCTCCATTTGCTTGGCTTGATCCTGAGTAACTCTGAATATCCGCTCGCCTATAATTAGCCACGCAAGCACTTGCCCCTGGAAAGTGATTCTGATGAATGAATCCAAGCTAACAAGAGGGTCGCAAACAACAAACAGAGGTTTAATGCCATACTCGGAAAACCAGCTAAAGAAAACCACGAAAGGTGCGACTGCCAGAGTAAGAATGACCACCAACTTAGCATGCTGCGTGTAACGCGTCAGATCCATATTGCGCGCCTCCATCCTCAGGAGCAGCCAGTCGAGCAATTCCAGGATGCCCAGTACGATGAATATGACGTAGAAGGTGAAGATCACGTCAAGCGGACCAAACGTCATGATCTCACTGGCATTCTGCGCACTATTCACATGAAAGAAGAAGTAGATAAACAGCGCAATGAGGATGCGGGAGCCATATTTCTTATAGACCTTCATCATCTTCGGGTTAAAACGTCAAATGGCGAGGAGACAATCCCCGCCATTTCAAAAAACGCAATTAGTCCAATTAATTTAAAGTAAATCAGCGATTCTTGCTAACCTGAGCTTCGCTTCCGCCGCTCACGGTAAAGGATGTGCTTTTTGTCTCCCGGCCCCAGCGACCTACGCCATCGATCATGAGCGTGCTAGGTCCTACAAAACTACCGTCAGACTTCACAGTCAACAGATAAGTGTCGTTTTCCCCTTCTATCGGCACAATGGAAATTTCCAGACCTGCCAGCGCCTGAACAGAAGGCGTCTCCAATTTCACTTTTCGAAGTCGCTTTGATCTGAGGTAAGATACTTTCGCCTCAGCCTGGCCAGCTGTCAAAGTCAGGTCGTGGTTATCCATTTTGATATGGATGCCATCTTTTGGTAACTCCTGACCTGATAATAGGCTGGTGGAGACGATGAATAGGGCTACTGCAAGGATTGATGTAAGTCTGCTCATGTGTGAAAGTGTGTTTTTGATGTCTTTTCATTAAAAACGCCCTCATAAGCCGCCACTGGAAGTTCCAATCGTTGAATCGTAGAATCAGACCATTGAATTGTAAGAGAAGGTCTCTGAAATACGTAATGAAAAGTAACTAGGTCTCATATCATAAACTCTACCCGCATCATCTTCTGCATAACCAAGCGAGAAACGCCTCTGCCATACTTGACGAAAAAGCCAATAGGTGTCATATCAATTCATCCGTATTACCTTCTGCCTTGCCAGGCTGGCCTTCATTTTTGAGAGATCAAAAACGAAGCAAAAAATCTTTCCTCCATACAAGGTCTTCCGAGAAAAGACATCACTTCGAGTCTATTTCAGTGGCACCAAGGACTCGAGATAAGATGCTTTCCACGTAAGTGTTGTGGCACGACTGTGTATGAAGGAATTGGCACGAACCACAATTCCACAATTCAAGCCAATTCTCCATCGCTAGTATTGTTACACCAGACTACTAGCAAATTCAGAAAGACTTATCTTAGGCGAAGCCATGTGGACTCCAAGGATCGAATCCTTACGAACCTACCCTATAGTGCCTGGGCATTCCTACAGGCTCAAAGCCACAAGCTCTCCTGGATGGCCTTGTGCCCCGACTGCCACGATGATGTACTGCTTACCATTGACAGAGTACGTCATCGGCACTCCGGCCTGGTTGGCGGGCAGTTCGATCTCAGCGACGATCTCTCCGGTTGCCTTGTCATAAGCTCGGAAAACATTACCCCCACCACCAGCGGCAGCATAGAGACCCGAGCCCTCACCGGCAAAGAGCAACGTCTTTGTCACGAGGAGGCCCACTCGATCAGGATTCCCAGTCCTCGGTAGATCTACGCCCTTCAGCTTGGGATGATCGCGCAGCCATTGTGGCGCATCGCTATTGGGCACCATCCACAGGTGCTCGCCAGTGTTGAGGTCTATCGCGGTGATCCTTCCCCATGGAGGTTTAGCCAGTGGCAGACCCCAAGGCCCATCACGGGATCCTCCGGACCAGGCGATATAGTTCATATCTGAGACCTCCGGTTCCTTTTGAAGACCGGCCGTCCGCATAGAGGTGGTGGATGATACATAGATGATGTTTGTCTCCCTATCAAGTACTGCTCCCTGCCAATTGGCACCGCCGACAGGGTCGGGGAGTACAATGCTCCCATAGGTCTCTGGAGGATCTACTACCGCCAATGGGGTATAGAGATTGCCTTTTTTGAACTTCTTCGTGATCTCCAATGCTGCCGCTTTGATCTCGGGTGTGAAGTCAATCACGAGGCTGTCGTGAAAATTCTGCCGATCAAAGGGCAACGGCCACGTGGGAAAAGGTTGTGTCGGTGACGCTCGCTCACCCGGCACATCGCTGGGAGGTACAGGCCGCTCTTCTATGGGCCACACCGGTTCACCTGTCACCCGGTCAAAGACATACGTGAAAGCCTGCTTTGTGACTTGAACTACGGCCATGATATCGCGCCCATCGACGGTAATGTCCGCCAGCACCGGAGGACACGGCGTGTCGTAATCCCATATGTCGTGATGTATCAGCTGATAGTGCCACACTCGCTTCCCTGTTTTGGCGTCCAGGCAAACCAGCGATTGCGAGAACAGATTGTCCCCCAGGCGATGTCCTCCATAGTAGTCACCAGTCGCCGCCTCCATGGGGAGGTACACGTACCCCAATTCGGGATCGGCGGACAATGGCGCCCATGCCCCCGTATTGCCCGTGTATTTCCAGCTTTCGTTTTCCCATGTATCGTTACCCCATTCCCCCTCTTGCGGGATGGTGTGAAAAGTCCACAGCTGCCGGCCGGTACGCACATCGTAGCCCATTATGTCGCCACGGACTTCATTTCTGGATATGGGAGCCGTCCCGGCAGGGAAACAAGCGCCCATCACGATGACACCATTGACGATGATCGGCGGCGATGTTGAGCCGACGGCAGAGGTGATCGGATCGACGCCTAGTCCTACTTTTAGATCTACAATACCTTCGTCTCCGAAGCTTGGAATCCGGCGACCGGTCCTCGCATCCAATGCGATCAATTGATAGCCTGGTGTGATGTAGACCACTCGGCCATTTCCATTCGCGTCTTCCCAATAGGCCACTCCCCGTCCTGAGTTTTGACGAGGGGTGTAAGCCATCCGCTCGCCCTCGTTCAAGGTGTGCATCCAGAGCGTCTCCCCCGTCCGGGCATCCGCAGCAATGACCGCCCGGCGGCTGCCTGCAGTGAAGTACAGGACACCGTTGACCATCAATGGAGTGACCTTGAAGTAGTATTCCGGTTGGGGCCCAAAGTTGTCACTCTTCCATCGCCATGCGACTTTTAGCTGACCAACATTTTCCCGATTGATCTGATCAAGGGCGGAGTAGTTGGAACTTCCAACATCAGCACGATGCTGGCGCCAGTCCCCCTCGATCGTTTCGACTCCTTTGTCTACGGCTTTAGGCCGAAAGTACCGCTCCATCACCTTCTTCGGAGATGGGGGCCCAAAAGCCAATCGATCAAGCGCTGCTACCGTCGCCGGTAGAGGTTTGTCACCAGAAGGGTAGTTGTTGGCCCTCAGGATGAAAGCCAACAATGAGGCGTACGTCTCATCATCATAAGCCTCTGGTCTCCCAGAGGGCATAGTGCTCTTCGTCAGACGAAAAAGGTCACCCAGACTCTTCTCACCCCATTTTTGTTGAAATCGTGCGCCAATAAGCGAATTGCCCACTTCCGTGCCTCTGAGATTGGCTCCATGGCAGCTGGCGCAGTCTCTTGCAAATAGCTCTTCCACTGAAGTGGCCTGCTCCTCCGTAAATAGGCCAACCAAAAGATTGTTGGTCGGAGGCGGGGCCTGCTCTTGTGGCGCGCCACAAGCTACCATCAACCAACTCATGACCAACACTCGCCAAGGTGGCAGACATCGAAAGAAGATCCGCTGGCGCCTCACAATTATTGCTTATAGATTACTCCGGCCTTCATGACAAATTGTACGCGACCGTATGCGTTGAGGTCCTCCAGAGGGTCGCCGTCGATGGCAATGATATCAGCACTGAGTCCTTCTTGGATCGCCCCAATCTGGTCCTCCATTTCGAGGATCTGCGCGTTGATGGAGGTGGCCATCTTAATGGCCTCCATCGGCGGCACACCGGCTTCATTGAGGTAGACCAATTCTTTCCAGTTGTCACCATGAGGGAAGACTGCTGCGTCCGTGCCAAATCCCATGGGCACACCCTTCTCATAAGCCTTTCGCACCGTTCCCTTGATCAGAGGCCCGATGGCGGCGGCCTTCTCTGCTACCACCGGCGGAAAGTACCCGGGCTGTTTGGCGAGCCCCATGACATACTCACCTGCAGAGATCGTCGGAATGAGGTAGCAGTTTCTGGCGATCATCAGATCCATGGTTTCCTCATCCATCATGGTCCCATGTTCGATCGTTTTCACCCCGGCACGGACCGCCCTCTTCATGCCTTCCGCGCCGTGGGCATGGGCAGCAACCGAATACCCCAGGTCCTTCGCTGCAGAAACAATAGCGGCAATCTCATCCTCCTGAAAATGAGGGCCAAGTCCGTCTTTGGCGACACTCAATACACCCCCGGTAGCGGTGATCTTGATCCAGTCGGCGCCGTTTTTGTAGCGCCAACGAACGGCCTTTTTAGCATCTTCGATACTGTTGACGACACCTTCTTTGGGACCCGGATCCCCCATTAAATCCCGCCGGTATCCATTAGTAGGATCAGCGTGACCGCCGGTAATTGCCAGGGCCTTTTCGGCCGTAAGAATCCGGGGACCTACGACTTTGCCTCGATTGATCGCATTGCGCAAAGAAACGTTCACACCAGAGCCACCCATGTCTCGCACAGTAGTGAATCCGGACATTAGCGTCTTCTTCATATAGACGGTGGAACTAAAGGCGACATCAGCAGGATTGTCCGTAAATCGCTTTAGGTATCGGTCCGGGCTCGTTTCGCCCTCGACATGAACATGCATATCAATAAGCCCCGGCGATACGGTGTAGGCCTTTAGATCGATCACTTCATCATCCCCATTTCCGGCGACATACCCCTTTTCAATGCTGGTGATTTTACCGTCGACAACGATGATGGATTGCTCTTGGGCAACTCGATTACTGACGCCATCGATCAGCTTTCCGGCGTGTAGAATGGTGCGCTGGGCTTCCGCGATCGTCAAAACGGAAATTATCGCTGCCAGCAGTAGAATGGATCTTTTCATTAAGCTAGGATTAAAAAACACATTGACTAAAGGACGTCGTACCCAACCATCTCCTCGCAAGAATACGGAGCCCTTGGTCTAGTAAATGTATTCGAAAGCACTGCGATATACACCTTGCTCCTGAAAATATTGGATCAGCTCATCGTAGAATTCAAAGCTTGACAGGGTGGCTGAATCCCCTATGATCACTAGCTTATGACGAGCCCTGGTCATGGCGACATTGGTCCGTCTGATGTCGGAAAGAAACCCCACTTCACCACGGTCATTGCTCCTTGCCAGGTCAATCAGCATGATATCCCTCTCCTGCCCCTGAAATGCGTCAACGGAGTTGATGGTCAGCTGCGTAGTCATCGCTTCGAACCACTCATAATCGCGGATATCATTGCGTAGGAGTTCCACATGCGCCTTGTAAGGCGCCACGATACCAATAGAACACCGACGGGCCTCAGCGCTTTCATGCAATAGCTTATCGAGATAGCTCAGCGTGAATCGTGCTTGTTCCTTATTGAAAGTACTCAGCGTCTCAGGGTTGATATCTTCATCAAAGCCACATCCGGCCGTATCGATGTAGGTGACAGGGTCAGGGAATAAGATCCGCCTTTGGTCGATGATAGGACCATTTTTGATCCCACCTTGATAGAAGTAATTGTTGGAAAAGGCAGCAATCGCCGGATGCATTCTGTACTGTTCATCGAGCATCGTGGCAATCTGGTATTTATTAATCGTACGCTCAAAAATCGTCTCACTCAGGCCCTGTCTCCCCGCCTCCAACGACTTCACGGTTGGCGGCAGCTGTTTGTGGTCGCCAGCCATGATCACGCGGTCGGCTTTCAGAATGGGCACCCAGGAAGCGGGTTCCAGCGCCTGAGAGGCTTCATCGATGAACAGTGTTTTGAACCGGCGACTCCTCAGGTAGTCGCTATTGGATCCAATCAGCGTGCAGGCTATTACCTGTGCATCTTGTAGCAGTTGGTAAATCATGTGCTCCTCGAGTGCCAATGCATCGTCTTTCAGTTTGCGGGACTCATCCAGCAGCAATCGCCGCTGTTCTCTTTCCCGCGAGCCAAAATTGCGCTTGTACTTCCGACCCATCTGCTTCAACTCTGCCGATCGGGATCGCAGCTGTTTTAGCGTACGGGCATCGTCGTGCCTCGACAGCTGCACATCCAAAGTGTGCGAAACCACCTCTTCATCCACTCTCCCGGGATGCCCGAGCCTTAGCACGTTGATGTCTTGCTGGTGGAGTCTTTCGACAAGGAGATCCACTGCCGCATTGCTGGAGGTGCATACGAGTACTTGCTGCTCCTGCTCTACTGTGGCTACAATTGCTTGTACGAGAGTGGTCGTCTTTCCTGTTCCGGGAGGACCGTGGATGAGGGCCAGATCCTGCGCCGAGCGTATATGGTCGACGGCCGACTGCTGACTGGGATTTAGTCCCGGGATTTGCGACGCCGGAGCGTCCTTAAAAGTGGGCATCTGGTCTCCCAGCAAAATGGGGATGAGTTCGAGAATACGACCCTTGTTCGCAGCCTGCAACTTCCGCATGGTCTTTTCCATCTCCTCGTACGTCGACTCATCAAACAACAGATCGACACCCAGTTTCCCATCGTCTAGCCAGGAAGGGGGATCCTCGCGATTGAGGACAATGCGCATAGAATCCTGACTGAGGCGGCTGACGACACCATTTGCTGATCGGGTGATTTTCTCCTCCATCAGGAAGACACTCACGGAAGAGCCCACCTGCAGTAAATGCCGCTGGCCTCTGGCTTGCGTACGCTCCACCTCAAGGACCCATCGCTCGCCAGTACTGAGGGATGAGCGATTGACAATGACGGGGTACCACGTGACGCCATCCTGTCTGCGATCAAATACCGATCTGTTCCTGATTTTTTGCTCGTACTGCTTCCGGTCCTCGGCGCGCTCGGTCTTCAGTAGCTGCGTCAGGTGAGCAAAATGCTCCTGATGCTTCATCTAGTGCTTGAGATATTTCTGAATGGTGGATTTGAGACTCTCCTTATCGGTGGTGATATCGGGATCACTGTAGACCTTGACAAGCAGCTCTATGAGAACTTCCTCGTCATAACCCAATTTCCCAGCTACCCGCGCACAAAAGTTTAACTCTTCCTTGTAGAGTCTACCATCAATCTTCATGAGCTGCACCAGATTGTAGATGTAGTCATATTTCTCGTCGTCAGAAAGTGAAGGTAGATCGCCAACGTCCGTAGGATCGTCAAAACATGCGCTGATCTCGGCAGAACTCATCCCGTTGGCCTCTCCGATGTGCTTAATGAGGTCGATTTCGTCTTGAACTATGACGCCGTCGACCTTAGCCAGTTGAATCAATACGTTGAGCTGATTTGCGGATGACATATAACCTCTCGGGCCGATTATCGCATTAAATGTAATTGTTTCGTGCTATATTTTCTAAAATTACGAAGTTTTTGCGGTCTACCATTCAATACAAAACAGGTGGATGTAAAATATTTTATCTATGAACTTCCTCGCACATATTTATCTCTCGGGGCCCACGGAGGAGGTCATTATCGGCAACTTCATTGGCGACTTCGTAAAGGGCCGCGCCTTTGACAACTATCCCCCTGAGGTACAGCGTGGTATCAGTCTTCATCGCAAAATTGATGAGTTCACAGACAGCCACGAAATCGTCCGATCCAGCACTTCTCTGCTTCGAAAGAGACACCGCCATTACTCCCCAGTGATTGTTGATATTTTCTACGACCACTTTCTCGCCCGATCATGGAAGGAGATATCGGGTACCTCTCTAGAGGCTTTCACAGACTGGTTTTACGGAATGACCGACCGATTCAAGCACTTGATCCCAAAGCGAGCCTTGTATATGTTGACCTACATGAGGCAGGACAACTGGCTCTACAATTATCAATTCAAGGAAGGTGTCGATCGAGCACTAAAGGGGTTGTCACGACGCACGTTGTACAAGTCCAATATGTCCAAAGCCGTGGCCGACCTGGAAGCCAATTACGAGACTTTTGAGCGAGACTTCCACCTGTTTTTTCCAGAAGCCGTGTCCTTTGCCCAAGACTATCTCAACGAGACCTCATGAACATCAATCACCTCCTACTTGTCGGGGCTGGCGGTTTCCTGGGAAGCGTCCTACGCTATCAGATCAGCCTGGCTTTTTTCCACAAGATCGGCAACGAATTTCCGCTTGGCACCCTGCTGGCCAACCTGATAGGCTCCTTCCTTATTGGCGTGCTTTTGAGTGGCGCTATCAGGAGCAGTCACTCCTGGACACTGTTGCTGGTTACCGGCTTTTGCGGTGGATTCACGACCTTCTCGACGTTTGCTATTGAAAACATCAAGTTGATAGAGAACGGTAATTGGAGCATTTCTATAGTATATTTGACTATAAGCCTAGTCGGAGGACTAGGTCTTTGCCTGCTAGGCTATTTCGGGCTGCAATTCATCTTGAAGAACTGGTGACAAAATAGGGAGCGTTTGCTGACGTTCCATAGAGTGGATATATCCAATGCAAAACCACTACGACATATTAGGTCTCCAGGAGGACTGTACAACAGAGGATGTAAGGGCTGCTTTCAAGAAGCTGGCGGTCGTTTATCATCCCGATAAGAACCTCGATTCCGATACCGAGGAAGAGTTCAAAGCCATCAATGAGGCCTATCAGGTACTCTCCAACCCCTACGAACGAGCCCGCTACGACCTACTTCTCAAGTATGGTGTTGCCGAATATTCGGCAGTGGACTGGGAAGAAGGCGGTCCAGCCAGGAGAACTCGATCTTACGCCGCACCACCGGTTGACTATAAGCAAAACTGGGAAGCTACCGCATGGGCCTTCGGATTCACCTTTGTAGTAGCTACCATCATCATGACCGGCGTGTGGATCCACAATTATTTTGAGCGACTGGAATACGAAGAGCACCTTGCCGAGCGTCGATCGCAATTCGAGATGGCCCAGGAGCTCGAGTCCGTCGGTCAGCTAGAGCAGTCATTGGACATATTGCGCGAACTGGGCGTTTTCTACCGCGTGGAGGAGGACATGGAGGTCTTTAAGCGCGAACTCCTCGACAATATCTCAGAAGAGGGACAAGAGGCCTTCGAGGCGCAACGCTACAGAAGGGCCATCTACTACTACGAGTTGTTCGAAAAGTTTGCGCCGATCGGCAAGTCATCGCTACAGGAGGAGCTGGCTATATGCTACCAATACGTCAACCAGCCCCAGGAATCCATCCGCATTCTCAATGAGCTACTCCTCAGCGGATACAGGCATATTGAAACCTACCTTCGCCTCGCGCGCATCCATCGCGATCAGCTGGAGGATCATGAGATGTCACTCAGGTATTTCGAGGTAGCCGGCGAGGTAGCCATCAAGTACTACAAATCGATCTACGGGAATGCCTATCTCCTCATCGTCAATCAAGAAAATCTGCCGCCGTTACACTATCACCTGTTCACCGAAATGGCAGAGGCCTACATGATCAATGACCTCCCGGAAAAGGCGATAGCTGCTACCCGCTGGAACATCCAGACATGGCCGGATAGCGCCACGAACTACACCATAGCTGCCAGAGGTCTGGTCGAGCTGGGGCGAGTGAACGAGGCCTGTGACCACTACCAACTGGCGGCTTCGCTGGATGGAAATGTAGTAGTGCCAGGTTATTGTAGGTAGCGATCGTTGATGGGTTGATGAGTTGACCGGCCTTACCGTCGACGACCTTATTGCTATGCCGGTGTCTCCACCGGCAATTGTAAAACGTGCTACGGTGGGTAGCGGCAGGCACGCTTAGCGCCGGCCTGCCAAGAGGATTTTGCGCGAAGGGGCGCCCCAAATCCCAAGTAGATTAGCCGACCAAATCGCCGCTTTTCACTCGACAATCCTCCACACGCTTGTTCAGGGTGAGTTTCCACCACGGCCCACGGGTGAAGACGAGTTTGGTGTGTACGCCAGCGTTGCGCCAAAGCCGACCAAAGAACTTAAGACTGCCAGGGAGACCCTTGACCTGAACGGAGTATTCGAAGCCCATGCGATGCGTTTCCTGCATCATGCACGGGTTGCCATAGAGTAAGCCGTCGCCTTTGTTTTTGACGATGAGTGAGATATTCTTCTGCTTCGGGCGGTTCCTGCGTTTGTTGAAGTCCTTTTTGCGATCAATGTTTTCGGAGGGAATGTAGTCACCGACTGGCTTTGTCTTTCGCTGGGCAGATAGCTCCAGCCCACAGAAAAACATGCACATGCATAGCAAGATATGTACCTTGGAGATGTTCAAATTCAATACACCGTTTCGACTCCGAAGATAAAAGGTTCTCTTTAACCCAAATTCCGCCAACCAGCGGAATTTGCCCTTTGGGCCGACGAAAACTTCCGTTTTGTCGGGGTTAACCCTGGCAAAATCGATTTCCCAATCGTTTTTCGCCATTATGCGATAGAATATTTTGATTGATCTCCAAAAATATTCTATCACCTAATTCGGGTTTAAATAACTTTGGCTCCCGAAAGATCGGACACCTTTATACTCTCACATGATCAAATCCCTCATCAGCGTTGCCCTTCGCAAGATCCCCAGGAAGTATCTGCAACGCTTTAGCCATGTCGTACTCCGGATCATGGCCATCTTCTACCGAGGAAACAACGTCGAATGTCCTATTTGTGATAAAAAATTTCGAAAGTTTCTGCCGTATGGGCGTGTATCAAGAGATAATGCCTTGTGCCCCAATTGTCTCTCCTTAGAACGTCATCGCTTGCTTTGGCTGTATTTGCAGTCAGAAACAGATTTCTTCTCAGCACCCCTCAAGATGCTGCATGTGGCTCCCGAATTGTGCTATATGGACCGGTTCGAGGCGCTAACGACGCTAGACTATACTACGGCAGACATCGAGTCGCCACTGGCAAAAGTGAAGATGGACATCCATGAGATACCATTTGAAGCCAATACCTTCGACGTCATTTTCTGCAATCACGTCCTGGAGCACGTTGACAACGACATCAAGGCCATGCAGGAGATGAACCGTGTGCTAAAGCCCGGTGGTTGGGCGATTTTGCAGATCCCTCTATTTCACCCTCTGCCGGACGAAACATACGAAGATAAATCCATCACCGATCCTCGGGAACGCGAAAAGGCTTTCGGACAGGACGACCATGTACGGCTGTATGGCAAGGATTACCCCGAAAGGATCAAGGCGTCAGGATTGCTCGTGAAAGAGATAGATATCGCTGCCCAATTGGGACCAGAGACGGCAAAGAAGTATGCACTGCCAAAGGACGAGGTGATCTATCGGGCGGAGAAAGCTCAAGTCTAGTAGAGCTCAGTGTACTTTGTATTTGGATTGATGCCGCGAAGCTTGCGGACATACTCATACACGAGACCGTAACCATACCCCGTCAACTGAAGCAGGGCGGTGAATGGCGTCAAGAGCGCCACTGCCAGCGAGCCCGTCACAGCGAGCGCCTCCACAAAAATCAACAACAGATATAGGCCATAGCCACCCAATAGGAGCTTACCCACCCAGGGCAACGCAAAGAGCAGCACCAACGATGCCAGCAAGCCGAATGTAAAGACGGTAGGGAACAAATGTATGATACTGATCTGCTCGGGATGAAACCTCGTCAGATTGATACGGGCCCTACCGAAATAGCGAAGCTGCTTGTAAAACTTGCGAAGGTCCAACCGGCGCTTGTGGTACACGAATGCATCAGAGATGAGGGCTGTCGAAAAGCCCATCTTGATGATACGAGTGCTGAACTCCAGATCTTCGCCCATAAAAGGGATGATGTAGCCTCCCGTCTTCTCAAATACCTCCCTGCGGATCCCCATATTGAAGCTCCGTGGATGATACTCCCCCACGTGCCGCTTTCGCCCACGGATGCCTCCGGTGGTGAAGAATGACGTCATCGTGTGGTTGATGGCCTTCTGGATATTAGTAAATGACGGATGTGCCGCATCTGGTCCGCCGTATGCATCCACCAGTCGCCCCTGAAGGAAGGTCTCGACTACTGCGAAATAGTTAGGAGGCACAATACAATCAGAATCGAAGACGACAAAATAGTCACCACTGGCGAGCTGATACCCAGAGTTGCGCGCAAAGCCCTGGCCGCCATTCTCCTTTTCGTGATAGATGATGGCAAGGCGATCGGTGAAATCAGCTACAACGCCGGCAGAAGACACAGTAGAGCCATCCTCCACCACGACCACCTCATCCGGTAGGCGTTGCTGCATTGCCAGTGACTCCAGTAACTCTCGCAGTTCGTCAGGTCTGTTGAAGACGGGGATAACGACGGAGAACCGGAGGCTCATGGGGTGTCAGCCACCTCCACGGTATCGGTGGTCTCCGCGATGAGTGTATCGTGACGGGTGGGGTTCACCCTCAAGATGAGCTCTGCGAGAAAGCCCGCCAGAAATAGCTGGGTACCGATGATCAGAGCCACCAACGCAAGGAAGAAAAGCGGCTGATCGACAACATCACGGACAGGCAGGTTGTAGTAGAGCTTGTAGATCTTGTCCCCGATGACATACAGTGTGATGAACAAGCCCACGAGAAATGACAGCGAACCCAATAGTCCAAAGAAGTGCATGGGCTTCTTCTTGAATCGGGTGACAAAAATGACCGAGATCAGATCGAGAAACCCGTTGATATAGCGCTCGAAGCCAAATTTGGTTACACCGAACTGCCGGGCCCGGTGCTCCACCACTTTCTCCCCGATGCGGCCATAGCCATTCCACTTGGCAAGCAAGGGTATGTACCGATGCATTTCACCGGAGAGGCGAATGGACTTCACGACTTCGTTGCGGTAAGCCTTCAATCCACAGTTGAAGTCGTGGAGCTTGATGCCCGAGACGATACTCGTGACTTTATTGAAGAACTTGCTGGGAAGTGTCTTTTCCAAAGGGTCGTGTCGCTTCCTTTTCCAGCCAGAGACGAGGTCGTAGTTTTCGGTAATGATCATTTTTCTCAGACCTGGGATCTCTTCGGGGCTATCCTGCAGGTCGGCATCCATGGTAATAACCACTTCTCCAGCCGCCAATTGAAAGCCGGTCTGAAGTGCTGAGGATTTGCCCTGATTTCCCTGGAATCGAACCCCTCTGACGCGGGGGTCCTCAGATGACAATGAGGAAATGACAGCCCATGATTGATCCGAGCTGCCATCATCCACCATGATAATTTCTGCAGAAAGTTTGTTCTCACCGACAACTCGTGAGATCCACCGGTGCAACTCCGGAAGAGACTCCTCTTCGTTGTAGACAGGAACGATAATGCTTACGTCTGGTTGAAATGTTGACACTAGAGGCTAAAGCGTTTCTGGCTCGTTTCTCTTAATAATAGCGCCCGTAATGAGTGATATAAATGCATAGATCAATATCGCCCAACCGTACCCCTTGATACTGCCGACCACTGTAAACCGATCCATCATACTGGTTCTCGTGTCTTCGATCGCCTTCTCCATAGCGTCCGGTGGCGTATTGAACCTTTCCATCATTGCAACGCTATTCTCAATGGCTTTTTCCGTCACAACTTCCGCCAAATCAGGGTCCACGACCTGGAATAACAAGATATTGAAAATGGTCCCAATCAACCCGGCAATAACAAATGTCTGCATGGAGTACATCCAGGCTTTGCCAAAGGTCAGGTAACCGCCTTCTTCGTTGCGATGCTGGATACCGAAGTACACGACCAATGCCAGGCCTAACACCATGAGCCCAATACCCACCCACCAGGCGGCAAACAGGGATCCGTCGATCATGTATATTAACAGACTTACTACTCCGGAGATTATACCTATGATGGCTCCACTCCTAATTGCATGTTGATTCATAGTTCTTTGGGTTTCTTTCTTAAAATTAGTGCCATAATGGGCGTAGGAATTACAGCCGCAAAGACTTTTTTTCCTAACGCCTCTCCCCAAAGACCCCACAACGATCGGCCCTGAATCCCCTGCACTTGCTGATCGTAGGCTTCCTGCCCAAACTCTTCCACCCACAGCTCCCGCCTTCCCTCATAGTAAGCCAGCCCTGTTTTTTCATAGAAAGCCATGAAGTCCGCGTTGACGAGGAAGTAGAGCGCCAGCAAGGCAGCGAAGCTTAAAATCGCTATTATATACACAAAGAATCCGATGCTCATCCCCTGCCAGAAATGGAGATAGCCGCCATTGGCATAATTCTTAAACTCATAGGACGCAAAGCCAACGAATACGGCAAACAGCACGATGTCTACCAGAAACGAGCCAAAATTGATAAAGGGATTGGTCCCTATGAATACTGTAAACGCGAAGATCCCGATAAGGAAAATACTACACAGCAATCCGTATTTCCAGGACCTCTTGATCATAGATGCTCGGGCAAAAAGACTTTGTCACCGTTGATGATACCCACGCTTCGTCCCTTCAGCTCCTTCCCCAAAAGAGGGCTATTTGCAGATTTCGACCGGTTGGAAGCCAGATCATACGTCCACTGTACTTCCGCATCGATGATAGTGATCTTCGCTACCGAACCTACTTCCAGAGACACCGGATCCATTCCCAGCACCTGGCGCGGACCCTCACTCAGTTTCTTAAGCAGCACCTGCATATCGATATCTTTTGATAGCATCTCCAGACCATTGAAGGCTGTCTGCAAGGAGATCGCACCGAACTCCGCCAGGTCAAATTCCAGATCCTTCTCCTCCTTGTCCCGCGGAAAGTGGCGACAGGAGATAGCATCGATCGTATCATCTTTCAATCCCCTAATCAGCGCCTCTCGATCCTCTCCAGTGCGCAATGGAGGCGCTACTTTGTAGGTGGTATCGAATGGAGGCATGTCGGCATCTACGTACAGCAGGTTGTAGAGCGGTACGTCACAAGTGACCCTCAGCCCTTCCTGCCTGGCGTCCCTGATCAGTTCCACCGACTGGGCAGTCGATAGTCCGGACACATGCATTCTACCCCCTGCGTATTTCAAGATCTCGAGGTCCCGCCGCAGGCTGATCACCTCGGCAATGGAGGGTATACCTTTCAAACCTAGCGAGGTGCTCACCGGTCCCTCGTGCATCTGCCCAAATTGGGAAAGTCCCTTATCGACTGGAGTGGTCACCACCAGCCCATCAAATCGCTGGGTGTACTGTAAAGCCTTCAGCAGCAGCTCGGAATTCCACACTGGCGCCGTACCATCAGAGAAAAAAACAGCTCCGGCATGCCAGAGATCATAAAGCTCTGCGATGCGCTCGCCTTTCGCCTCCATGCTCAACGCGCCTACTGGGTGTAAAGTGACTGGAAGCGAAGCAGCACGGGACTTGACATACTCGATGTCCGCTTTCGAATCAACCACGGGGGAGGTGTTGGGTAACACGCAGACATCGGTAAATCCACCGGAGGCGGCCGTAGCAGCACCCGACTGCAAGTCTTCCCGATATTCGAATCCGGGATCGCTAAAATCTGAAAAAAGCTCAAGCCAGCCCTCGGTGATCTGTAGGCCCTGTAAGTCAATTGATTGGGAATCACCTGTCGCAAGGCCTTGGCCTATCTCGGCAATTTTCCCATCCACGATCCGCATGTCAATCGCCTGTGAGGGTTCACCTACCCTTGAGACTTTTTGCAGTAGGATATTCATCATCCTGAAACCGTGGAGCAGTTATCTATCTTGGTGAGCAATTCGGACGAGTATTACTTCCAGCAAAGCAAAGAATATGGCCAAAAGTAAGGCATATTTCCAATATGGCGTTCCTTCGTTGTAGTCGGAAAACACACCCGCCACATTCTGAGACTGCTGACTCGAAAGAAGGTTCAGGTTCGAATATTGCTGGACGATCTCATCCAATTCGTCAAACGTGTACGACGACAATTCCGATTCCAACTTGGAAGGATTGAATGCCAGCGTAGTGATCGTGTCGCCACCTTGGGTCACCGTGTAGAAACCACCTGCAAAGCCTTCCGGGGGCATCTCAAGCACCAGCCGATCCTGAGAATAATAGTGGTTGGGAATGAACTGACTGCCGCTGTTTTCGAGGGAGATGCTCTCACCCGTCCAGGGTCGTCGAGAAGAGATACTGATGATTCGGTCATCAGCTGTGTACGCCCGCACACCAATCGCCTGTGCACTCAACTGCGCAATCTTGTACATCATCGGCACAAACAGGGAGTGCTCTGCAAGGTTGGTATAATCTCGGTTCAGTGGGCTACAAAACAAGTAAGTGCTCGCCCCCAGATCGAAGGTCGTCAAATACGGGGCGCCAAATTCATTGGATAGCAGGGTATTGACGGACGACCGATAATTGAGTACCGAGCGTACTTTCGGCAACGAAACGTTTCTACTCTCGACATCTATCAAGCCCTGAAAGAATGGATGTTCGAGGTTTTGTAGTTCCAACGTACGTAGGGCGGAGTCCGTCGAGACAGATATCGGCGTTTGGAAAAGTCTGGAGAAGCTCTCCAAATCCTCAATTTCCCGCGCAGGAATGATGATCAGATCCCCCAACTCGCTTAGGCGTCCGCGTAGCCAATTGGGCACGGCTCCTATCTCTTCGAGTACCAGCAAGTCATACTGCGCCAGCTTTGAAAAATCAATGGCATTGGGATCATAGATGTCCGTCTCAAAAAGTGCCTCATTGCCATATACTATGGGGAGGTACGACTGCTCACCTGGTGTGATGATCGCTACCCGTATCTTCTGTGACTGCTCGATAGCCAGCGAAAATTCATTGTCGAAGGTCACGGGAAAGTCCTCGAAGGATAGCATCAACTCGTTGCTGATCAGCTCCTGTGGATCGATATCAAAGTTCATTTCCGTGGATGCTCCGGGCACCATTTCGGTAGCCTGTGAGCCCAGCAGCTTGTTACCATTGAGTAGCCTCACATTAAGGTCCTTCACATCTCCACGACCAGAATATCTGATATCAAAGGTGAGCGTGTTCTTCTCTCCCAGGTTCACAAAGGGATTGAACAGGTAGACGGAATCCACAAAGACATTTCCTGCCGCACCACCGTCCACAATGCCGAGGTACATGTTTCCCACTACCTCATCCCAGGCAGCGTCGCTAAGGTCTCCAAACGTAGAGCGCTGAAAATCCGAGAATAGCAGTCGATTGACGTCCTGTACCTCATATTGATTGAGCCGGTCAATGATCGATTGACCACTGCGGCTGCGAGCACTGAAGCCTACCTCTGTGAGGTAGTCCAACGTTTCCGTCTTTGATTTGAAATGATTGGCGAACGGCTCAAAGTCATTGGTGAGGATCACAAACTGATGATCCAGAGACTGCCGACGTACATAGGCGTTGACACTGGAGAGTATCTCGTCAAGACCTGTGATGCCAGGGCTCACTTCTCCCGAGAGGCTAAAGCTGTTGTCGATATAGATAATGGTCTTCGTCCTTTGGTACGTCTCAGAGGGCAGCGAAGGCGCCAAAAAGGCCAAGATCAAAAACAGGAAAAACAGCAATCGACTCGCCAGTACCAGCAGGTGCCTCAGACGACTCCTCGACTTTGTCTCGTCCCTCACCAGGTTGATCAGAGAAACATTCGAGAAATAGACTTTCTTCGTTCGGCGGAAGACAAACAGATGGACAAGAATAGGAATGCTCAGCGCTACCAGACCCCACCAAAAAAACGGACTCGCAAATATCATTCGCTACGATGCTTCAATTGGACAACGATATTAGACGTTTCGGGTTGCTTTTACAATCTGAACGGTAATTTTTCAGATGATGGTGCAATGGGAAGGTTTGATTGGGACGCCCGGGCGCACTCGCCCAGAAGGAGAGATAACAAGAACTGTGAGCTTTTTGAGGTTACAACTTACTCTCTCACTTCAGGGCTAGCCTCTTGGCAGACCGGCGCTGTGCGTGTCTGCCGCTTTCCTCCGTCGCGAGATCCCCCAGCCGGTGAAGACACCGGCAATGCGCATTCAGTTCCAGGAACACAAGCGTAAGTCCTTTCAACCTACTTCGCCTCCTTCACGAGTTTCGCACTCCCCGCACTGGTCCAAATGTTGTAAGTACCCGTTGGCAGGCTTGATATATCGAGCTCGGCCGCGGTCTCCGTACGTTTGACAATTCGAATCAGTGAGGTCACATCTCTGCCTGCCAGATCTGCTACGCGAAGATGGTGCAAAGCCTCTGGAGATGCCGTCAGGACAAAGCGATTTTGCGCAGGGTTGGGGAAGACGCTCAGTGGTACATCATCATATTCCCCAGCAATAGCCGCCACGGTCCCTGAGTATTCAAACTTACCATCAAAGTCCGTCTGCTTCAGCCGGTAGTAAGCCAGGCCAGGCAGAGGATTGTCGTCGATCACGCGATAGTCGATAGGCTCGGTAGAAGTGCCTGCCCCCGCTATGGTCACAAGCTCGTCCCAGACTTTGGCATCTCTCGACCGCTCGATGGTGAAGTGTTCATTGTCGGTCTCCGTGGCAGTTCTCCAGGTCAGACTCACCTGATCACTCGCAGAGGTACTCGCTTCAAAACCGAGGAGCACAATGGGCAATGGCGTGTCCGTCAACGTCAAAAAGGTCCCGGGGCTGCTCTGGTTGTTATACTCGGTAGCAATCCAGTCAGCAGACAGAGCGATATTGGAAACCCTGGCCTCGTCGAGCAGGCCATTCATTGTCTCCGCCGCCGCACTCAGGGAGTGAGTGGTTGCCAGGGCGCCCAAGGCAAAGCCAGGTGTGGCCGTCTCCACCTCCACCCCATTGATGTACAGGTATTGGTCGTTGCCATCATAGGTACCGGCGATGTGAAACCATGCCCCGGTAGTAAGGTCGTCATCCTCCCTCAGTGATGAAATCGTTCCTACGCCATCACGGACATAGAAGTGAACTTGATTGTTGGTACCACTATTGGCCCCATCAAACCGAAGCACAAAATCATCACTCAAGTTCAAGTATCGCTGGACATTATTGCCAATACTGTTGTGATTGATCCATATGGATAGCGTCAAATTCGTGTAGGATCCCGGAGCGGGAAGGCTGATTTGATCATCACCGCCATCGAAGAGTTGACAATTGCCGATCTGGCCACTGCTCACGCCCTCATTCCCGTCCTGACCCGCATTACGGCCGTTGCTGGTAGCATCCAAGTGGGTCCCTGTATTGCCACCTGCCGTCACTGCTTCGTTCAGGTGCCAAACAGCCTGGTAGTGACTGTCCCAGGTCGCTGCTGTTGAAGGGTCCGTGGTGACACTACTATTGCCATAGTACATGTAGATCTGGGTATCGTCATCGTAATCAAGAGTGGGGATACGCACCCAGGCGATATAGGCTCCGGTGGTTGCCACATACAACTCAATCTCATGATCCAACTCGGTGACCCCATCGGATGACGTGAAAGCGATGTCATAGCCATCAGAACTGGTTACGCTCCCACCATTGCTCGTGGTGCGTAGGTCTGGAACAGTAGGGCTGGTGAAGTTGACGAGCAGTGGGAAGTTGGTCAAGTCGGCGGTACCAGCGACCTGAGAACTGTTAATGGTAATAAGCTTCCTATTGCCGTAGCCCGCCAACTGCGAATAAAGTTGATTGGCCATAAGACAGGTGATTAGTAAGAGTATCGTTCTCAAAGCGCCTGCCCCACTTATCCATCGGGCATAGATTGGACCCACACCCTCCATCGTGGTCTTAGTCATTTTCATCGGTTCACAGCATGTCTTAGGCTAACTCAAAGGTTAAGAATTTCTTGTTCCTCAGCAATAGCCTCGGCCATCCTTTTGTCAATGCCGCGGCTCAATCAGCCTTAGTCACCCTCCGCACATAGCCTGTGGTCCGGATTGACCATGTCTACGAGATAAAAAGTACCTTTCGCGACAAGTGTCTCGAACTACATAATGAATAGCAGATAGATCAGAATGCCAAGGAAGGAGTACCCGGCTATTTCGAAAAGGGCGTAGGACTCCCTGGCCAATTCGTAATGAGCTGCCAATGTGCCTATTGCCAGCACGATCAGCAGCCAAGCGAAAAGGAAGTTGCGCGTGGTAGTAGGAGGAATTTGATCAGTTTCGTACCTCTTCACCTGCCCCAAAACTCTCGTCATATGCAGGGTAAGGGAGCGGGCATTGTAGAGCTCGTCTGTCACCTCCTCGACCAGCAAAGCATGGCCATCCACCTCCAAAAAGGAAAATACCTCTCCGCCCGTTGGGCGATAGCCATGCCAGAAAAATGACTCAGTCTTTTCACTGCGTTCCTCCGGCACGTAAGGCTGCGTCGGGATCACCGTGTCTATCAGCAAGGCAGTCATTGTCACCAGCAGCAGCAGGTAGGTCACTTTCCGCTTCATGGTTGCTTATCCAGTGCCCGATCAATCATCGAGGCGATGATTTTCTGGGCTTCAGGTTTTGGGTGTATGCCTTCTGGAGCGTAGTAGTCCCAGTTGGGTTCCAGTCGCGAATGGATATCTATGAACTGGCATCCGTGACGTTGTGCCACGTCTTCGAACTCCTTCTGGAGCCACGCCACCCTCCTGGCACCCCCATGATATTTTGGTAGCATCACGTCATCGCGGCCGTAGGGAGGCGGGCCTACTACATAGATATTCGGCTGGGTACGCTGATAATCCTCGTGATCCTTGATCTTACTAATCAGCGCATCCAAATTCGAGGGCACTTCTGACAATCGGTCGTCAAACACCGCCTTGCAGTCATTGGTACCCAGCGATATGATGATGTCGGTAATGCCATTTAGTTTGGTTGCCCCTCCACTTAGATAATCTTGAATGTTTCGTAGTGTATTGAGTTGGGGATTGTCCAGATTATCAAAGCCAATTGTGTTGCCCGACACCGAGGTGTTGTAGAAAAAGTCCCGGAACTGAAGCCGCTGAAGCTGTGTCACCCAGCCATCTTCAGCTGCGCCATTCGAATCACCAAGTACCAGAACCCTCCTCCCCAGCATCGGAAGGGTGGCCGCCTCCTGCACTCGTTCATGGCCCCCTTCGAAGAGCACCAACTGCACATTGTCATCATACGTCCGACGATAGTGCACCTGACGCTGTCCAAGACCGGGGAATCCATCCGATGGAAAAGACCGCCTCGTAAGGAGAGTGATGACGTCGGAGTCAGAAACACGATCGGCCAGCTCCGCCCCAAAGTCGGTGACAACCTTATTGTAAAAATCAATGGACTGTGTGATCGGCACCGACCCTGTGTATCCGTCGTGCACGCCTGCATAGATGAAGAGCTTACTATCTGCCCTTCGGCCTACGGGCGTAGCCAAGAACATCGGTGACCGACGTCTGGCCTCCCTTTCGTTGAGGGTGTACTTGTCTTTTGTCATCGTAGCCCCAGCTGAGGTCGACTGAGCAATTTCCAAGCTGTACCTATTGCTCCTCCCCTCCGATTCATGGTACCACTTCACCAGATCAGAGATTCCGACCCATGCCGAGAAGGTTCGAACCTGATGGTTGGTCTTCATATAAGTAAGCATCGTTGCGAATCCCCCACCACTTACGCCGGTTACGTGTATTTCATTGGGATCGACATTGCCAGCTTCCAGCGCAAAGCTGATGGCATCTTCGATATCGTGCACGACATATTCACTACCGCAGGCCTTCGGATTGTTATTTCGACCGCGAAAGTCGGGATGGATATAATTGAAGTCCAGGTCAATCGCCATCCAGGACAGCGTATCTCGTTGGGCATAGTTGCCGCTCCATGTGTGCAAGCTGACGATCAGCGGTCTGTTCTGGGCTTGTGATGAATAGAAGTAGGCTTGCTGTGACTCCCCATCCAGCGTACTGGGGATACTGACCAACTCACATTCCTCGGGCCAGTTCTTATTGACCTCATCATCCCACCGAGTAGTAGATTGGGCAGATGTTGAGAACGCCACCCAAACTAACAGGCCAGCCGTGACGCCTGGCGCCTTCACCGATTCAGCCAACCTTTCTCCTCATACAGGGAGATGTAGTGCTGGTCCAATTCCTCAGAATCCCCATACTTCACTCGAAGCGCTTGCAATTCGCCTTTCAGCTGTTCTATGATCTGCGCGTACTCTGGATCGTCGTAGACATTGTTGACCTCGAGTGGATCTCGGAGGCGATTGTACAGCTCCCATTCATCGACATCGTAATAGAAGTGGACTAGCTTGTACTCTTTGGTCACGATAGCATAGTGTCGCTTGACCTGATGAACGGCGGGGTACTCATAGTAGTGGTAGTAGACCGCCTCGCGTGTCCATTGGTCCTCATTCCCTTCAAGCAAAGGCATAATGCTCTCTCCTTGCATGTTGCCTGGAACGGGAATGCCGGCCATCTGCAGAAAGGTAGGCGCAAAGTCAAGGTTTTGGACCATCTCCTCATTGACGATACCTGGCTCGATGACGCCGGGCCACTTCATCAAGAGTGGTGTCTTGAATGACTCGTCGTAGATAAAGCGCTTGTCAAACCATCCATGCTCACCAAGATAGAAGCCCTGATCTGACGTGTACACAACGACTGTATTCTCTGCCAGTCCACTCTCTTCCAGATAATCCAGCACTCTACCCACGTTGTCATCCACCGAGGAAATACAGGCCAGGTAATCCTGCATGTAGCGCTGAAACTTCCACTTCATCTTCTCTTCATCAGTCATCGTCGGCCAGTTGGCTCTGAACCAATCGTTGATGCTATCCAAAATGGGGTCGTATTGTGCCCTTTGCTCTTCAGTCATCCGGCCATATGGACCTCGGAAGCCTCCCTCCCATTCCCGAACGACAGGTTGTACGAGTTCACCCATCTCTTCCTTTGTTTCAGGACGGATCTTGGAATCATGCCCATACATCATGTGAGTGAGCAGATTCATTTCGGCGGTCTTGGCTGCTGTCCCGCGTGTCGAATAGTCATCAAACAAAGTCTCAGGCTCGGGGAATCTCTTCTGGGTAAACTCCTTGAATTTGTCAGCTCTCGGCCACCAGGGACGATGTGGCGCCTTGTGGAGGTAGGCCATCATAAAGGGCTTGTCAGGATCTCTTTTATTCTGCAGCCAATTGAGCGTCATGTCCGTAATGATGTCGGTGACGTAGCCTTCAATCGTGGTATCACCCTCAGCAGTCAGGAACCTCGGATTGATATAGCTACCCTGCCCAGGGAGGATCATGAAGTCATCCACGCCCTTGGGGTTATTGCCAAAGTGTAGCTTGCCAAACATGGCTGTCTGGTAGCCATTGTATTGAAAGAGTTGAGGAAACGTGACCTTGGTCGTATCAAACGGCATTCTGTTGTCGATCTTTCCATTGAGGTGCGAATGAAGACCCGTCAGTATCACGGCTCTGGAAGGCGCGCAGATGGAATTGGTCACACACGCATTGTTGAATCTTATACCCCCATTTGCAATCCTGTCGATATTGGGCGTCTGTAGCAGATGATCCTGATAGGCACTAATTGCCTGGTAGGCATGGTCATCAGACATAATAAACAGAATATTGGGAGGCCCTTTTGTCTCCGACGATTCAGGCTTTGTGCCACAGGAAAAAATAAAGATTACTGAGATCAGGAAAAGTGTGAGTCGCTGCATGAAGGTAAGTAGTCAAAAAGTGTTCTCCTCGAATATACCAAACCATGGCAACTTGATTGTCGAAAGACCAACACAATGGAAATTCAATCTACCAAGGTAAATGTGTACATTTGTTTAGTGAAGGCGTACAAACAATAAAGTACACGCAGGGTTTACAGATCAGAATGATGCTCGTGGCCTCTCTTCAATAGAGAATAAGCTAAAGAAATAAAGGCACCGGAAAGAGGAATGAGCCTGAAGACTTGCACTTATTGGAGGTCTCCAGTGGTGACATCAGGCATCATCAAGCACGATAAACCAGCCGAATAGGCTGGGCAGACAGTGCCCTCGGAAATAGAATGTTTTGGGCTGGGAAACTGTGTTTCCTAGCCTTTGTTTTTTATGTCCGGATTATAGATCAGATGCAAGTCCCGCTGCTACAGATAAAGCGACGGGTTGATTTGATAGCCCATCTTTCGAGCGAAACTTCGGCATTCTGTCAAAGTGCCTTCGAAGATGCTACCGCCGTAATAGTAAATACGGAACTGTTCTTTGTCAGTGCTATCACGACGCAGGTGATACGGCGATGGCTTTTTAAGCAGGCACTGAATGACGTAGCGAATCGGATTAGTTAAAGAAGAGGTCATCTTGAGTGGTTTTGTTTGGTCACATTTCACTGATGGGGCCCTCCGTTATTCATACACCAGAAATACCCCAACCTGAAAAATAGACAACAAATTCCCAATCCCCGAGTGCCACAGAGTGCACCGGCAAAATCCATAAGTGAACCGGTAAAACCGCTATTTGAATGCCCTATTGAAGTATCTAGTCCAAAAAATCCCCTAAATTCCTCTCTAATTTTATACCCAGCCATTGTTAAGCTATGTCTCCACTATTATTCATTCTTGAAGGGGGATTGATCGCCCTCGCTTTATGGATTTTACCTCTGATTTTGTGGATTTGGGCCCTCGTGGATATCATAGGCAGCAACTTTACGGGTAACAACAAGGTCCTCTGGGTGCTTATCGTGCTTTTCTTTCCGTTCGTGGGTGCCCTCATCTATCTATTCGTCGGCCGAGGACAAAAAGTCAATTAGATATGAAGTCTGAAATATCCGCTGTCGTCGACCCCCAGTGCCTGGTCAATCTGCAGGAGTCTTCATTGCTTGTCATAGTGGATGCCAGTAGCGGCCCCAATGCAAAGGGCAACTATGATCGGAAACACCTGGAAGGTGCGCTCTATGCTGATCCCGAGTCTGCTCTGGCAGACGTACCAGCCGACGCCGCCCAAGGCGGGCGACATCCGCTACCGTCCATCGATGTATTTTGCAAGACACTTGGTGCACTGGGCATTTCACCCACAACACATGTCGTCATCTATGATAGCATTTCAGGCGGCAATGCAGCTGCGCGATTGTGGTGGATGCTGAAGGCCGTAGGCCACGAAAAAGTTCAGCTGCTGAATGGAGGACTTTCCCACGCGGAGGCCAATGGCTTTCCGGTGAGTAACGCTTCTGTAGCTGCCAACCCCACGGACCCCTACCCGGCAGAGAAATGGCTACTACCAATTGCCAACATGGAGGAGGTGGCAGATGCTGCAACAAGTGATGGCCGTACAGTGATCGATGTCCGTTCAGGCCCACGGTATGCCGGGGAAGTGGAGCCCATTGATTTGATCGCCGGCCACATACCTGGCGCCATCAACATCCCTTTCGAAGAGAATCTTAATAGCGAAGGACTGTTCCTGTCACCTGACGCACTTCGCGAGAAATACGCAAACATCTTTGAGCACCAATCCTCCGAAGACGTGATTGTCCATTGCGGTTCGGGCATTACTGCCTGCCACACGCTGCTGGCCATGGAGTATGCCGGTTATGGTATTCCAAAACTGTACGTAGGCTCATGGAGCGAGTGGTCTCGAAATGACCGGCCCATGATCACGAAAGCGTAGTATCCCTTCCCCCATGAGTAACTACCCGTTTTTGGGTATTGTGCCCTACCGAAAGACTCCTTAGCTTGCAGGGATCACCATGTCGACATTGTATCCCAAAACCTGACCAACCATGAGTGCCTGGACCAAAATCAAAGAAGCCGTCGTAATTGCCGCTAGGGCCACGGCCAACGTCGTCAATGAGCTGGGCAACGCCTTGAGCGTCCCATTCGAAGCACTTGGCGTCGCGATCGAAAACGGCTGCAATTGGCTGGGAAACAAAGTGGGAATCGCGCCTGTATTCTCGTGGCTTGGCGGAGTGATCAAGGGCCCGCTTACCCTGGTAGCAGCTATCATCAAAGGGGTTGTGGGCGTCATTGCGGGTATCCTTGGGGGAGCAATTCGACTAATCGGAGGCTTGTTGACTTTGCAGTTCCGAGTACTTCTCGACGGCATCTGGGACTTCTTTTCACCCACGCTTGGGACGATTGTAGTAATACTCGGCAAACTGATTGGTTGGATCCAAACTCTGTTCTACCTCCAGGTATTCGAGCGACCGCTGACCCCGGAAGAGCAGGCGTACCTGGAAGGTGTCTATGGGAAGTCTCTCAACTGCTATCTGATCAGGCTGGTCGAGGGGAGGTCGGGTCTGTATGGTGTAAGCTCGAGGCCCTTCACGATGGGCAATACCATCTATATGAAATACTCCCTGGTTACCACTGACCTGCTGGTACACGAGAGCATGCATGCGTGGCAGTTTCAGGAGATCAACAACCGCTACACGAGCGACGCGATCGTGGCGCAATGGTTCGTAGCAGATGCCTACAACTGGCGAAAGGAGATCGAGGAAAGAAACAAGCAGGACTGGCGTGATTTCAATCTCGAGGGCCAGGCGGAATTCTTCCAGGACCTATGGCGTGGAGGACAGTTGAAAGACGCAGATGGCAACAACTTGGGCACCGGCCAGGGGGTCTTTTTCAACGCCGATGGCTCGACCACCTTTGGCTTCTTCCTTGATCTCTGGTCTGGAAGTGATTATACGAACATTGCGCGAGAAGCCCTCGCCATCGTGCGGCGGGGATAGACCCAGGCCAGATCAGACCTCTCACCCCACTATCTAATCAATCTCCTACCAGAAGAATGCGTAAAGGAAAGCCGTGATGATCATGGCAATCGTTGCGCTAATATTGAAAACCGGCGAGGTCTCAAATAGCTTCTTAGTCAGTGGGATTGCCTTATCATCTTCTTGGCCTTTACCTGTAATGTGACTCACAACATAAATGATGACCAATGCCAGAATGCAGGTGATCAACATTTGCTGAAGGAAAGGCAGGTTCACAAAGATGGGTGCATCAGACCAGCCCTTTGGTGCAACCTTGAAGTACATCGCAATAGGGATCGACAGGATCACACCCCAAATAGCACCGTTATTATTGGCTTTCTTGATGAACAAGCCACTCAGGAATACAGCCAGGATCCCTGGACTCACAACGCCCGTGTACTCCTGGATAAACTGGAAGGCCTGTCCAAGATTCGCCAGCAAAGGCGCTATCGATACGGCGATAACCAAAGCCACTGCCACAGTGATTCGACCAACTGTCACGGATTGTCTCTCGGAGGCATCCTTGTTGATATAAGGCTTGTAGATATCCATTGTGAAAATCGTCGCCGTGGAGTTGAGCATAGAGGCGAGTGAAGACACAATCGCTGCCACCAACGCTGCCAGCACGAGCCCCTGCAATCCGACAGGTATGATATTCCTAATCAGCCATGGCGCTGCATTGTCATTGATCACGGTGCCAGACTCATTGACGAAGCCATTGGCTGCTGCGGTAGCACCAATCTCTCCTGAGGCTTCTACATTCATGACGTAGGCAATGATGCCAGGCAGTACTACAATCAATGGGATTAGCAGCTTGAGGAAGGCCGCAAAAGCAATACCGTTTTGCGACTCCTTGAGACTCTTGGCTGCCAGCGTTCGCTGGATGATGTACTGGTTAAAACCCCAGTAATAAAGGTTGGCTACCCACAATCCTCCAATTAGGACGGACAAGCCTGGCAGGTCCCACCACGCGTCCTTACCATTGGGGGTGATGATCTCTCCTTTGGAAATGATCATCGAAAATTTCTCAGGTACTACTTTGTACAAGTGGGTGATGCCATTCCAAACACCTCCCTCGGGTGCCACCATGTCCAGTGCGATGAAGGATGTCATCAAACCTCCGGCTACAAGTATCACTACTTGCAGGACATCTGTCCAGGCGACGGCAGCTAGACCGCCCCAGATTGAATAGGCCGCCGCAAACAATGCCAGTCCGATGATCGCAGTCATCATCAACCCGCCATCATTCTCACCAACGATGGTATCCAAAGCCTTCGCTCCGAGATAGAGCACAGATGTCAAATTGACCAGGACAAAGAGCGCGATCCAAAAGATCGCCAGTATCGTCTTTAGGTTGGTACTAAACCGCTTCTCAACAAACTGGGGAATGGTATAGAGTCCTTTCTCTATGAATATTGGCAAGAAGAACTTTCCAACAACCAGGAGTGTGATCGCCGCCATCCATTCGTAAGAGGCAATGGCCAATCCGATGGCGAACCCGGAGCCGCTCATGCCTATGAACTGCTCAGCTGAAATATTGGCAGCAATCAGCGAGGCCCCGATCGCCCACCATGGCAATGACTTGCCAGCCAGGAAGTAGTCCTCAGAACTGCGCCCTCCCTTTCTGGACACCCATAAACCCAGTGTGATGATACTGAGCAGGTAGACAACAAAAATGGTGGCATCAATGGTGGAGAGATTCATAGAAATCGGTTTAGGTTAAGCATGATCGGAGCTCGTCTGCTCCATTTGGGCTGCTAAAAATAGCTAATTAATAAAAATAGAAAGAGGGACCGCCGGCAAGAAGCGACGACCCCTCAATATTACTTGAAACGGTAGCCTCAGAAACCGACTGGTCGTACTTCGTAAGAATAGGCGTATTCTGACCCTTCCAATCTGTACTGAGGGTGACATATCAGTCCCCAGCTATTGTCACCACCGATGCCCAACTGGACATGGTCAATATTGATATAGGTAGCATCAGGCTGTGGCAACTGCCAGGAGTAATCAGTAAGTTCGATCTGAGACTTGCTGAAAGGCAGTGCATTTGCGCTCAGGAATTCATTGGATACAAACTGCAATCCCTGACCGCCTGCATTGGTCACTGAAATCCATCGCACGTCGGCCTTGTTTCCATTTTCCTGAGGCCGGGAGTAGTCCACCCAGTTGTCCATTACCGACTTCCTGTACTGTCCCACACGTTCGAAGTTTCGGTCGCTATATGTACTGTAGGGTCCTGGGCCGTACCATTGGATCTGGTCAAAGGCCAGGGGCATCTCCCATGCCGTGCCTACACGTGGGATCATGGGCAATGATGCTGACGTGGAATATTTGTAATCCACCTTCATCGTCCCATCCTCTCTCACATGGTAGGAAAGCTCGATTTGGCCCTGGCCATCAAGTATGGGCCCTTTGAAAGTCAGCAGGACGCTACCATCGGCTTGATTCTCTACGTCCGGCAGGTCGGGATCCCAGCTACTGCCTGCTGCCTTCCAAATACCGCTGGCAGCTAATTGCCCTTCTCCTTCGGTGCTTCCATTGGCCCTTAGCCCTGCGCCCTGATCATTATCCAATGGCACTCTCCAAAAATCGGGCTGACCCCCTGCTTGCAGTAGGTTGGTGCGCTCGTACCTCCAGTTCTTCAGCGTCCCATTCTCTCTATTGAAGAGCACCTCCCAATTGCGGCCGGTGACGGTCACTTCCGCCGCATCGACGCTGACTCGCAAAGGTTTTCCCTTTACTTCCGGCAATGCAGGAATCGACCAGTCCCCACCCAGCTTGAACTGATCCCAGCCGAGTTCGAATCCGGCCTGCCAGAAGGGGGTATTTTCTGTTGATCTGTAGGAGATATTAAGCCATGTTTCCTGGCCACCAGCGGCGGGCAATGCTGGTAACGGCAATGTCCTGGAGCCCTTGGCTACGACGGAAGGCACTTCGATCGTCCCCTGCGCAATTTGCTGGCCCTCGGTACTGACGTTCCACACAATTTCAACTTTACCTCCGAAATCAATAAAATCATTCCTGTTATAGACAATAAGGTTAGACCCCGCCAATTCGCTCTTGATGGGCTGCTGCATGTGTTTCAGTGCAATCAAACCAGGGTGCGCATTCCAATTGCCATCCAGCAGGCCATTCATACAGAAGTTGGCATCGTGGTGAACAGCAGCCCTGTCTTCCCACCAACCTCCGTAGGCCATGAAATCCTTACGACCCCAGGGATCGGACTTGCCATAGGGGACTGGTTGTTGCATGGCCTGATCCATCCAGTCCCAGACGAAGAACCCTGAAATACGGGGATTGCTCCATGCTTCATCCCAGTAGGCATCCAGATTACCATTGCTATTGCCCATCGCATGGGTGTATTCACAAAGAAGAAGGGGCTTCTCCGGCCATTTGCCCAGCTCCTCATTGAAGTCTTTTGCCTGCAGATACATGTGTGAAATCACGTCCGTGCCGGCACCGTCAAACCCATCAACACTGGCATTCTCATAGTGGAATGGCCGTGATGGATCTCTCTGACGTCCATAATCCGCGCAGGCCCTGGTGTTGGGACCATCACCAGATTCGTTACCTGCTGACCACATGATGATACTTGGGTGATTGTAGTCTCTCTCGATCATCCTCTCAGTCCTGTTGACGTGAGGCTGCTTCCATTCTGGCGCCTCATTGATGACACTCTGGCCTCGGGTACCAAAGCCATGCGTCTCCAGATTGGCCTCATCCATCACATAGATCCCAAAGCGGTCGCAGAGGTCGTACCAGGCGGGCACATTGGGATAGTGAGAGGTTCTTACGGCGTTGATGTTGTGTCGCTTCATCATGGTGATGTCGCGCATCATACTTTCCTCATCTACAACGTGACCCGTTTCTGGATGATGCTCATGTCGATTGACACCTTTGAGCTTCACGGGCACACCATTCACTAGCAGGATCGCATCTTTGATCTCCACTCGTCGAAATCCAATGCGCTGTGGGATCACCTCCAGCACATTGCCCTGATCATCGCTTAGCGTAGTCAACAACGTATAGAGGTAGGGGGATTCGGCACTCCAGGGCCTGGCATTGGACACCGAAGTATTCCATGACCATTGGCCGTCGGTTGGCGCACTTGCTGACGCATTCGCAATAGACACGCCATTGGCATCCAGAAGCTCCGCGCTGACCTGGGCACCTCCGCTGCCACCCACATTGACATCCACGGTGAGAGATCCATTTCTCGAGCTGGGGTCGAAGTCCGCCAGCACTTCCAGATCCTTCACGTTCGCAGCGTTAGCCATCCATAGGTAGACGTCCCGGTAGATGCCGCTAAGGCGCCAGAAATCCTGATCTTCCAACAATGCACCGTCGGTCCATCTGTAAACCTCTACGGCGATCAGGTTATCTCCTTCTGTGAGGAAGGAAGTAATATTGAATTCGGCAGGCGTACGGCTGCCCTGGCTATACCCCACTTTTTGACCATTGACCCAGAGGTAGAAACCAGCATCCACCCCTTCGAAGTGGAGAAAGATCTGATTGCCAGATTCAGGAGACGCGGTCCAACCCGGAGGCAGTCGAAACGTTTTCCGATAGGACCCGACTGGATTCCAGTCTTCCGGAGGTCGGAGTTCGGAGGCATCAAACGGATATATGATGTTAGTATAGATCGGCAAACCATAGCCCTGTACCTGCCAGTTGCCGGGCACGTCAATGAGATCCCAACCCCCATCATAGACGGAAGTAGCATAGAAATCTGCTGGCCTCGAAGCCGCATTGGGTGACCACTTGAAGCGCCACTTTCCTGCCAATGAAAAGTAGCGGCTACTTTGCTTGGGTTGGTCAACGCGGGCCAGCGCAGCGGCTTTGGTCGCGAAAGGAATGTAGCTAGTGCGAGGAGCTTCGGTATTCACCTGAATGACGGCAGGATCTTTCCATTCCTGGGCGTGCAATGGCACCATTATCGATAGAATAAATAATAAGAGTAATGATGTGATTTGGGGTAATAGTCTCATAGTCGCAATTCTCGTGTGCTCAAATAACGGCCTGAAGTTAAAGATTTACCCCGGGATGGCATAAGATATTAATCAGCTGTTAACGGATGACATAAATCAATTGCCCAGATGCGGGATTGGGCCCAATGTCAGGGGATTTTTTGCCCAGCAAGCTTTAGCTTTGAAGTACTGATCGACGCCCTTTTTTTACCTGTCCTGGAGCAATGAAGTACAACCCCGAAAAGATCTCCAAGCTCATCGAAGAAATCGACGCCCAGGTGGCTCGATTAAAGGCAAAGGAGACAAAACACAAGGCCCTTCTTAGCCAGGTATCTGAACCCTACAAGAAGAGCACCAGAAATCTTCTGCACTACCTCGTATTTCGCCAGATGGACCTTCGATTCGTACAAAAGAAACTGGGGCACTTAGGACTATCTCGGCTGGCCAAGGCGGAGGGGCATGTGCTGGCGAGCCTCTTATTTTCCCGGCATATCCTGGGGCGGCTTATTCATGAGAAAAACCAGAAGTTCAGGAAGTCGGGCCTGTCTATTAAAAGCGGCGAGAAGCTCCTGGTCAACCATACCAAGGAGCTGCTAGGTTATCGATCCAAAGGGCGCCGTGTGCGCATCATGGTAACGCAACCCACCGAAGCAGCTTACAATTACAGCCTGGTCCACGACATGGTCAAAAGCGGAATGAACTGTGCGCGCATCAATTGCGCCCATGACGGCCCGGAAGTGTGGTTGAAGATCATCAAGAATATCAAGAAAGCATCCGCTGCTATGGGTCGGGAGATCAAGATCACTATGGACCTTGCGGGCCCCAAGATCCGGACTGGCGCGATAAAGGCTGGACCCAAGGTACGTAAGTTTAATCCCGAGCGCGACGAGCTTGGTCGCGTCATGAATCCGGCATCGATCCTCTTCGTTCCCGAGGTCAATGAGGAATCCGAAAGACACTGCATACCAGTCCCTCGGAAGAGGATGGCCCAGCTCAAGGTCGGGGACCGAATACGCGTATCCGACATGCGCGACAAGCAACGAGCGATGAAGGTGATCGACGTTTCACCTAACGCAGTACTTGTCAATTGCTATGAGACTTCTTACCTGGGTACGGGCACTACACTCAAGCCTGAACGTAAGGGCGTCCCTAAGGCGACCATCGGAGAAATGCCTCCGCTGGAACAGTTCCTCCTCCTGCGAGTCAACGACCGACTGACCATTCACAAGGAGGGCATTTTGGGCGAGCCAGCCATTTTTGATGAAGATGGCGAGGTACTCCAGCAGGCGCACGTATCCTGCCAATTGGCGGAAGTATTTGAGCACGTCAAAGTAGGAGAGCGCATCCTATTCGATGACGGCAAAATCGAGGGGATCATCGATACTGTCAGCCCCGAACAGTTTGAAGTACTGATCACACGCGCTCGTGAAAACGGGTCGAAGCTGAAAGCGGAGAAAGGCATCAATTTCCCCACCACGGACCTGCACATAAGCGGGCTGACGAAGAAGGACAAAGAAGACCTGAAGTTCGTCGCAGCACACGCCGACGTAGTCAACTTCTCCTTTGTCAGTCGTAAGGAAGATGTCGAGGAGCTCTACGACGAGCTTGAGAAGCTTGGTGTACTCAACAAGCTCAATGTGATCCTGAAGATTGAAACCCGTCGGGCTTACAACAACCTGGCTCAGATCCTCTTTACCGCCATGCGATCTCATTACGTAGGTGTGATGATCGCCCGCGGTGATCTCGCTGTAGAAACAGGGTGGGACAGCATCGGCAGAGTGCAACGTGAATTGGTGCTGCTATGTAGTGCTGCGCACATACCCGTCATCTGGGCCACACAGGTACTCGAGAACCTCGCTAAGAAAGGCCTACCATCCAGATCAGAGATCACAGATACGACGTCTGCTGTCAAGAGCGAATGCGTCATGCTCAACAAGGGGCCTTATATCACTGAAGCCATCCGACTCCTCGATACGATACTCTCCGATATGGAAAGCCTGCAGGAAAAAAATGCACCCATGTTGCCGCAATTGAAGAAGCTGGCGCTCTAACGAAAGGGATTCCTGTTCTTTTTTATCGTTCGTTCAAAGGAGCCGGAAGAACGGTACGAACTCGTTATTAACACGTTGATAATCAAAAACTAACAGGCCAGGATTCTCACAATTCGCTTCTAACGTAATCACATCGGCGTTCGAGGTACATGGTGGCTGAAGCACAACTCAATGGCCCTCATTTCGTAAAATGCTTATATAATAATTCAAATAATATTTTTAATTTTTTTAATATATTGTTTTGAATTTGATGGGTTCCTTCTTGTGAAGGCCCGTTACGATACTCGCCGAAATGCTGGATACCGCCACTCCCGATCCTATTCGTTGGGCCCCTTGCCTATTCGTCACAGGTTGAAGTGTCTTCTCCGCACTTCGAGAGTATTTAATGAAGCTTACTTGAACATCTAAATACTTGTCATCTATGGTTATTACCATCACCGCGGGCGTCTCTCCAGGACATGCAGAAGATTCCTCCCAAATCCGCACAGGGCATTACAACCAAAAGCAGTCACTGTCATGATCTCCTTAGGCAATTCTCCAGGAATGACCCTTCAGAAGGGTTATTCCATTCGCCTGGAAAAAGGTCATCGTCGATTTCACCATATATGTCTCGGTCTGAGTTGGGGCAACTCCACAGCAAGCGAAGGACTTCCAAAGATCTCGGGACCGGCGGCACGTACTGATTTGGATGGCGGGGTTACGACGTTTGCACGTGGCAGGGCGTTCGAAACCATCTGCTTTCGCAAACTCCGTAGTCGAGACAGTGCGATCAATCACTCAGCCGACGAGTCTTCACGGGATAAATGGGGCAACAGCGTGGATCAGGAGGTCATCACAATCGACTTACCTATGGTGAACCCGGCAGTGGACACTATCTACCTCTACCTCAACTCCTTCCGAGGACAAGACTTCAGCACCATACCTTATTCGCAGGTGCGACTCTACAAAGGCGGATTGAGAAACTTTGGTGAATCTCTGGCCAACTTTCATGTGAGCAATGAGGAAAGTTATCGTGGCTATGTCTCGATGGTATTGGGAAAGCTAGAACGCCATGCCACCGAGTGGTCATTTACAGCAATCGGACACCCCATTCCGGCTTTGGACATCCCGTCCATTGCCAGATACCTGGAAAAGAAGGTGCATAAGGGGTTAACTTAAGTACATCTAGCGGCATACAGGATACAGATACGTCGGACCACAAAGCCCAGGGCAATTAGGAGCAGGAATGTCAACAGCCCCTAATGCCTTCATTTTGGATAGCAATCACATTCAAATTAAATTGATCGCTATTCTCGATGCTGGGAAATGAGCCCGAATAAATGAATCTTAAGACGTATCCGAACAATTTCCTTCTTCACCTGGCGATGGGGGCAATCGTCCTCTTGTCGATCAGTGGGTGTGGTGTCCAAATGGCTGATGAGGTGGCGACCGCATACAGCGAACTGCCGCAGGCCATTGATTATAACACGGATATCAAACCGATCCTGTCGGACAGATGCTACCACTGCCATGGACCCGACGCCAATCAGCGGAAAGCTGAAATGCGACTAGATACGAAGGATGGCCTGTTTGCAAAGACGACCACCCGCCACGTTCCTTTCCAACCGGGCAATCTTTCGGGTAGTGAGGTGATTGCACGGATCCTCAGCGATGACCCGGATTTGATAATGCCACCACCGGATTCAAAGCTCTCACTATCCAATCGGGAGAAGGCGGCTATTGTCAAGTGGGTAGAGGATGGTGCCGAATGGAAAGAGCACTGGGCATACATTCCTCCGGAAAGACCGCAGATCCCCACTCAGGAAACGGATTGGGTCCAATACAACCCTGTCGACCATTTCATACAGGAAACGCTTCTCCAAAAGGGGCTATCACCGGCAGAGCAAGCGGACAAAAGCCGTCTTTTGCGGCGGGTGACCATGGATCTTACCGGACTGCCACCGAGAGTAGAAGACATTGACGCCTTCCTGGCTGATGGCAGTGATGATGCCTACGACAAGGTGGTCGATCGATTGCTATCTTCCACAGCCTTTGCTGAACGTATGGCGTTGGACTGGCTGGACCTTGCCAGGTATGCCGACTCTCACGGATTCCACGCCGATGGCTCGCGACGTATGTGGCCCTGGAGAGATTGGGTGATCGATGCCTTTCGGGAAAACATGCCCTACGATCAATTTGTCACCGAGCAGCTGGCCGGAGACCTCATCCCCAACGCTTCGAAAGACCAGGTGATAGCCACGGCTTTCAACAGGAATCACCCCATGACTGCCGAGGGAGGCGCACTTGATGAAGAATTCCGTCAAGAGTACGTGGCCAACCGGACCAATACCATCGGTACAGCTTTTATGGGCCTAACGCTCGAATGCGCACGGTGCCACGACCATAAGTTTGATCCCATTTCGCAAAAGGAGTACTATCAGATGACGGCGTTCTTCAACAGCGTGAAGGAACTGGGCATGACCGGAGATGACGGCGACTATGGCCCAACCGTACTCCTGTCGGACGAAGAAACCGATGAGTTGATTGCCTATCTCGACAATCAGATCTTAGAAGTCGAAGAAGATCTGGAGCGGATGACGGCAACAGCCAGTGAGGTAAAGGAGGTCCGCCCAATATTATCCCAGTCCTTCGAGAAAATCACAGTGACTGATTCATCCAAATTCCTCGACGACAACCCCCAGTTCCGTGCGGTTGGTGAACTGGAGTTAGTGCAGGGCATTTCCGGCAATGCCCCTTTGTTTGATCGGCAGGATGACAGGGTAATCGCCAAAGATATCGGCCAATTTGAGGCATACGAGCCTTTCTCGGTATCTCTTTGGGCCAAGATGGTCAAAGACTCTAAAAAGACCAAAGTACTCATTGGCAATGCAGGAAGTAAGAACACCATGTGGAGAGGTTGGGATCTCTATCTGGATTCTGGCAATCACGTGGCCTTCCGATTGATCAGCAACCTCGCGCACGACTACCTGCATGTGCAGAGTCGCAGGTCAATTGAACTCGGCAAATGGGCTCATATCCTTGTGAGCTATGACGGCTCGATGAAGGCGGAGGGCGTTACGATCAGTATTGACGGCGAACCGGGGACGACCAACGTGATTTTTGACAAGCTGGCAAAAACGATCATACCGACTACGGTGTCCCGAGAGCGGAGTGATCGTGGGTTGATGATGGGTCGCAGCGCTAGAGCGTTTACGGGTGACGACGGGATCTTCCAGGGTTCGGTGGATGAACTGGCCATCTTCGATCGGGCCATTCCCGCCTCCAATGCCATGCGGCTGAAGAAACAAAGCGAGTACGGCGAACCTCAGACCGCACTAATTCCTGTAAGTAGAGAACTTGACAAACTTGATCAGGAGGCCTTCGACCTGCGAAAGGAACGACTGGCAGTCATGGATACGGTGGAAGAGCTGATGGTCATGCAGGACATGCCCGAGAGGAGACCCACATTCATTCTGACAAGAGGGGAGTATGATAAGCCCACTGCGGAGGTCTCAGCGGGTGGGGTGTCGAAGGTCCTGCCCTTTGACTCGACGTATGCCCCCAACAGACTTGGCCTGAGCCAGTGGTTGTTCGATGAAAGCAATCCGCTGACTGCTCGTGTGGCTGTCAACCGCTACTGGCAGATGATATTCGGTCGAGGCATCGTGGCGACAGCCAACGACTTTGGGAGTCAAGGTGCCCTACCCAGCCATCCAAAACTACTGGATTGGCTGGCAGTGGAATTTCAGGAATCTGGCTGGGACGTGCAGCACCTGATCAAGCTGATGGTAACGAGTGCTACCTACCGGCAGTCGAGCAAAATCGATGAGAAGGTCTATGAAATCGATGCATCCAACGTATGGTTAGCCCGAGGACCGAGCTACAGGTGGCAAGCGGAGTTTATCCGCGACAATGCCCTCGCCGCCAGCGGTCTCCTGAACACTACCGTGGGTGGACCTAGCGCCAAGCCCTATCAACCAGAAGGGCTGTGGATCGAGTTGGGTAACTTCTCTCATTTCCTCAGGCACTACAAGCAGGACCACGATGACAGCCAGTACCGCAGGAGCATGTACACGTTCATACGGCGCACATCTCCTCCTCCTAATATGACCATATTCGACGCCCCAAACAGGGAGGTCTGCACGATTACCAGGGAGCGAACCAATACGCCGCTACAGGCACTGGTTCTTCTCAATGACCCGCAGTTTGTGGAGGCGTCGAAGGCGCTGGCCTATCGGCTGTCCCAGGAAGGTGGCGATTCGCTGGCGAAGCAAATAGAGACCGGCTTCAAGCTGGTGCTGAGTCGTGCTCCCGAACCAGACGAGCAGAGGATCATGGAAGAGCTATACACGGAGCAGGTCGCGGAATTCCAAAAGCAAAAAGATGAAATTGATAAGCTGCTTGCCGTGGGGGATTTCTCCCTGGAATTGGACGACCTCGATCCTGTCCAACTGGCGGCGTTGACGGTAGTGTCTAACACGCTCCTAAACATGGACGAAGCGTATATGAAAAGATAACTGTATGTGTAATCACTTCAATGAGAATTACTCACGTCGCGACTTCCTAACCAAGACCTCCCTGGGCCTTGGAGCCCTGGCCATGGGCTCCTATTTCAATCCCCTGGGTGCGAGTCCTGCGACCAATCCCGGAATTCTGGGACAGCCTCACTTTCCGGCAAAAGCCAAACGAGTGATCTATCTCTTCCAGAGTGGCGCGCCCTCGCAGATCGACCTGTTCGACTACAAGCCCCTTCTCAATCAACGAGACGGCGAAGAACTGCCAGAGAGCATTCGACAGGGTCAGCGCCTGACGGGCATGACTGCCGGTCAAACATCCTTCCCACTGACAGGCACGATCTTCGACTTTAAGCAGCGTGGCAACAGCGGCGCCTGGGTCAGCGACCTGATGCCACACGTAGCGGAGATCGCTGATGAACTTTGCTTCGTCAAGTCCATGTACACCGAGGCCATCAATCATGATCCGGCGGTCACCTTCATGCAAACGGGCTCCCAGTTTCCAGGTCGGCCTTCAATAGGTTCGTGGGTAACCTATGGATTGGGAACAGACAATGAAAACCTCCCAGGCTTCGTCGTGCTGGTCACAAAAGACAAATACGGGCAGCCGCTTTACTCTCGATTATGGGGCAATGGATTTCTGCCTTCTCAGCATCAGGGCGTGCAATTCAGAGCTGGAAAGAATCCCGTACTCTACTTGTCCAACCCTCCCGGAGTGAGTGAAGCCTCGCGGAAGATACAGCTGGATAAGCTCGATGAACTGCAATCCCTTCAGCATCAGGATTGGGGCGACCCCGAAATCGAGGCCCGGATGTCGCAGTATGAAATGGCCTTCCGAATGCAGACGTCGGTACCCGAGATCATGGACACCTCCGGAGAGCCTGATTATATCTACGATATGTATGGCGAAGACTCGCGCAAACCGGGAACCTACGCCGCCAATTGTCTGCTGGCCCGCAGGCTACTTGAAAGAGATGTGAAATTCATTCAGCTCTACCACCAGGGGTGGGATCACCACGGCAATCTTCCCAACGCCATCCGCACGCAATGCAAGGAAACGGACCAGCCTTCGGCAGCGCTGATCACCGACTTGAAGCAGCGAGGCCTGCTGGAGGATACGCTGGTCATCTGGGGTGGTGAGTTTGGTCGCACGAATTACTCACAAGGCATCAGAACCGGAGGTACGGCTACCTCAAGCATCACCAATTTTGGCCGTGATCATCATCCCAAGTGCTTTACGCTCTTTATGGCGGGCGCAGGCGTGAAGCCCGGGTTCTCCTACGGCGCCACCGACGAGTTCGGATACAATGTCGTTGAGAACGGTGTACATGTTCATGACTTTCAAGCCACACTGATGCACCTCATGGGCATTGATCATGAGCGACTGACCTTCAAATTCCAGGGCCGCAGGTACCGACTCACCGATGTACACGGTCATGTTGTAAAAGATATCCTAGCCTAAAGACATGGAGTTAGAACTTTTTATAGCGCGTTTCCACCCACTCCTCGTTCACTTGCCCATTGGTTTTCTCCTGTTGGCAGTGGTGCTGGAGATCGTCGAAAAATTTGGTAAAAAGGACACCTTTCGGGCACCTACCCTTTGGGCACTAGGCCTGGGGGTCTTGGCAGGGATTTTGGCCGTGACAACAGGATTACTCCTTGAAGGAGAGGGCCAGCATGGCGGATCCGCTTTGCAGCAACATAAAGCATTTGGTATCGCCGTTCTGATACTATCGGGCTTAGCGTTTGTCCTCAAGGGCGTAAAATCCGACTACCATCGGCAGTGGTCAGTGATCGGCTCCTTGGTGATCGGCGTTCTGCTCTCCATTACCGGTCACCTGGGAGGTGTGCTGACCCACGGAGAAAGCTACCTCGGTGACTACGCTCCTTCCGTTATCGCCCCCCTGTTGGGCGCTGGTGATGAGGTCATTGTGGACCTCGAGGGTACAGCTCCGGACTCCATTCTGGTCTATGATCAAATCTTACAGCCGGTGCTCGAAGCCAAGTGCATGCGGTGCCACAATACGGAAGAAGCCCGAGGTGGATTAGACCTGACCGTTTTCGTCAACTTATTTAGGGAATCGGAGACCTCCACAGCCGTTGTCGCTGGCAGTCCGCACACGAGTGAGCTCTTTCGACGCGTGACACTGGATGCTGCCAACCGCAAGTTTATGCCGCCATCAGGCGATGCACTCAGCTACACGGAGTTGACGATTTTGAAGTGGTGGATAGCGCAGGGAGCTGACAGTTTGCAGAAATTCGATTATGAGGCAATGGATGAGGAATTGGTCGCCTTAGTCATGCGCGACTATGAAAAGGACTTGCATCCACTGCCCTATTATGAGAGAGTAACAGTCGCGAAATCGTCAGAAGAGGTGCTGGAGAAGCTTCGCTCCAATGGTTTCTCTGTAGAGTGCCTGGGAGAGAACAATTTCCTGCTGGACCTCGCCTTTCGTGGAGAGAGCCTCGAGGCAGGCCAGTACAACTTGCTAACGGAGGTGGAAGATAAGGTGGTATTCCTGGATCTTTCCAACACCCAACTACCAAGTCCCCTCTTTGAGCGCATCCCTGCTATGAAGCACCTGGTGCGCCTGGACCTCCACGGCAGCAACATCACAGACGAAAATCTGAATGCACTAACCGGCTTGGAGCATCTCGAAGTCGTTAACTTGTACGGAACAGGGATCACAGACGCTGGGCTAGAAACCATCGCAAAACTGGAGAGCCTCAAAAGACTTTATATTTGGCAAACCGCAGCCTCCAACGACTACGTAGGTGAATTACGCAACAACAGACCCGATCTGGACTTGATTGGAGGTTTTGTGGGGCAATAGGAAAAGAGCCCTTATTTTCTACCGGGGGAAACCATGTGTCACGATGAGCGTCTCAGGGCTGGAATATGAACACTGACAAAAAGTCCCGTACGGCAACGATCATTCGTAAAGGTGTCATCTATTTGAGCGAGGCGGCCGAACCTTTCTCCAGAGAGGAGTTACGAGCACTAGCAGATCATGCCGGTGTGAAAAACTACCGCCTAGGGATCACCGGTTTTCTCTACTACGACAGGTCTCGCTTTTTGCAGTACCTGGAAGGAAAGGAGGAGGTGCTGATCCAATTACTGCAGAAGATAAGGCTAGACTCCCGACACAGTATCATTTACACCCGCATCTCACCACCCCTGGACAACCTTAAGTTCCCCGGCTGGAACATGCAGTACTTGTCTCCGGAGGTACTCGTAAAGAGCAATCTCAAAACCATGCTTATGGATTATATGAGCCAGTCGCAGTCGCATTTCGAACGCCTCTATCAGCAGGAAAACGACGAGCGCATCTGGAATATGGTGGATCGGATTGCACAGGCCAGATCGGCGTTGAATTGAAGGCCAGTCAGCAACAACTCAGAATGATGGGCTTGTCCAGCTAGAAGAGCCATATATTTTGCTTAACTTTTTGCTGCAAGGTCTGACCATGTTGTTCGCATAGCGACCTTTACTAAAGCCAATACCAATGTACTACCTACTCAAAAAGACCGTCGTTGCCTGTATGGCAATGGCCATTTCCGCACCTCTCAGTAGCCAAGACAAGAAAGCAAAAAAACCATTGCCCCTGGAAGCCTCGAGAACGATCTCCATCGACGTCAACGAGGCTACATGGTTGTCGCTGGATGTCCACCCCAATGGTGATACGATCATATTCGATTTCTTAGGGGATCTGTATAAACTGGCAATGTCTGGAGGGGACGCTGTCCCTATTTCCGAAGGGCTGGCCTTTGATACTCATGCTCGCTTTAGCCCTGATGGCAAAAAGATTGCATTCATCTCCGACAGAAGCGGATCGGAAAATGTGTGGGTTATCGACACGGAAGAGAAAGACACCATCCAACTGACAAAAGACAAGCAAAACAACTTCCAGTCCGTCGCCTGGACGCCGGACAGTGAATACCTGGTAGTGTCCAAGGGCAGGCGTGGCCTGAAGTTGTGGCTCTATCACCACGAAGGTGGTAAAGGCGTGCAGTTGATCAAGGAACCTAAAAATTTAAAAACAGTCGAACCGGCCGTGAGTACGGACGGTAGATACATCTTCTTCGCTCGAAGACAGGGCGGGTGGCAGTACAATGCGTCCTTCCCGCAATATCAGATCGGCACCTACGATCGTGAGAGTGGAGAGATGGAGACAATCACTGCCAGGCATGGATCGGCCTTTACACCCACCCTGTCTCCGGATGGTAAGTGGCTGGTGTACGGCTCACGATACGATACAGAAACGGGGATCATCCTACATGAACTAGCGATAGGCACGGAAAGATGGCTGGCCTATCCTGTACAGCGTGATGAGCAAGAATCCCTCGCCCCTCTCGGAGTACTGCCTGCCATGTCCTTCACGCCGGACAGCCGGCATTTGGTGCTGTCTTATGGTGGCAAGATCAATAAGATCAATATCGATAGCGGGGAAGCAGTGGAGATCCCCTTCCGTGTGAAAGCAGAATTGGCAGCAGGACCTGAGGTGTCATTTGACTTCCCCATCTCAGATGATCCCAAGATGACCGTCACTCAAATACGTGATGCTACGCGTTCCCCCGATGGCACGAAGGTGGCGTTTGCCGCACTTAATCGCCTCTATGTGATGGACCTCACCACCAAGGAGTCTAGAAGGCTTACCAATTTCGAAATGACCGAAGCGCTGCCCGCATGGTCTCCGGACGGCAACTGGCTTGCTTTTGTCACATGGTCCGACGAAGAGGGAGGGCATGTCTACAAAGTGAATACCTCGGGGCGACCCCGGCCTCAACAACTGACTACCACCGCCGCCGTATATTCCTTCCCGACATGGAATGAAGGGGGAGATCGACTTGTGGTGCTGCGTGGTTCGGCCGAGAACTACAACAACGGGGTTGGCGCCTGGGCAATAGGCGCACAGCAGTTCATTGGTTGGCTGCCAGCCGGCGGGGGCGAGGTGCAGATCATCGACCGCGCCCGAGGAAGGAGCATGCCCCATTTTGTGCAAGGACAAAACAGGATCTATTTCCATCATGCACAGAAGGGCCTGACCTCCATCCAATGGGATGGTTCCGATGAGCGCGCGCATGTCCTGGTAAAAGGGATCACTACTTTTGGCTCAGTAATGGATGATGACCATGGGATGTTGTCCGCCAAAGAGCCACAGCAAAAGCCCTCCACAGCAAGCGTCCTACAAATGTCTCCCGATGGTGGCGAAGTACTGGCGCTGATCAACAACGATGTCTTTTGGCTCGATGTACCGAAAGTGGGCAGCGAAGCACCGACGATCAACGTGGCCAATCCCGCTAACGCAGAATTTCCAGCCAAAAAGTTGACTACCATAGGTGGTCAGTTCCCGGAATGGTCCGCCGACGGCAAGTCCATTCATTGGACCATTGGCAACGCCTACTTCTCCTACGATCTCGAGGAGGCAAGGCGCGTCGAGGCGGAAATGAAACGAAAGAAAAAGGAAGAAGCTGCCAGCGAGGAAGAAGACGAGGAAGAGGCAGAGGAGGACGAAGAGGAGTCTGGCGAGGACGAATCCGAAGATGAGGCAGGTGAAGACGATGAAGAAAAAAAGGACGAAGGTTACCAGCCCGAGGAACTGCGAATAGAAGTGGAGGTGGATAGAGACATTCCTTCGGGGACGGCCTTGCTGCAAAATGCCAGGGTCATCACCATGAAGGGAAACGAGGTGATAGAGGGAGGCGATGTCCTCATCGTGAATAACCGAATCGAGGCAGTGGGTCCCACAGGTTCGCTCGAGGTTCCTCGTGGTGCTGAAGTCTTTGATCTGGCAGGAAAAACAGTTGTCCCCGGGTTTGTGGATACCCACGCGCACATGTGGCCCAGATGGGGACTTCACACCAATCAAGTTTGGATGTACGCTGCCAATTTAGCCTACGGAGTCACAACCACCCGCGATCCGCAGACCTCCACCACAGATGTCATCACGTATGGCGATATGGTTGACGCTGGGCAAATGTTGGGCCCCAGGGTGTACAGCACCGGCCCGGGAGTAGGCTTCTGGTTTTACAATCTCAAAGACTATGATCAGACAAAGCGTGTACTCCGGCAATACTCCGAGTACTACAATACCAAGACTATTAAGATGTACCTCGTGGGTAATCGTCAGCATCGGCAATGGGTGATCAAGGCAGCTAAAGAGCAGGGCCTGATGCCAACAACCGAAGGTGGCCTGGATTTTAAGCTCAATCTCACGCAGGTCCTCGACGGCTATCCTGGACACGAACACGCATTTCCTATTTACCCATTGTACCAGGATGTAATACAACTTTCAGTGCAAACCAGAGTGGCTTATACACCGACACTTCTGGTTGCCTATGGTGGGCCATTTGCTGAAAACTACTTCTACACCCGTGAAGATGTCATTGGCGATGAAAAACTGAGATACTTCACTCCAAAGGCAGAACTCGATGGCAAGATCAGGCGCCGAACGAAGTTCAGCGGATGGTTCCTGGAGGAGGAGCATATCTTCCAACGCCACGCGGAGTTTGTCAAAGAACTGGTGGAAGCAGGAGGCATCGCCGGCGTCGGATCTCATGGACAGCTACAGGGATTGGGCTATCACTGGGAGCTTTGGGCGATGGCCTCTGGGGGAATTTCAAACCATGACGCTTTGAGGGTGGCCACCATTCTCGGTGCGGAAGCCATAGGCCTGGAGCAAGACCTGGGATCCATTGAGGTGGGGAAAGTGGCCGACCTGGTGATATTGGATGAGAATCCCCTGGACAACATTCGCAATACGAACACCGTCCATCAGGTCATCAAAAATGGCCGTCTCTATGATGGGAATACGCTCGACGAAGTTTATCCGGAACAGCGGAAGGCGCCGAAATTCAAGTGGCAGGATGAGGGACCTGGCAACGTAGCAGGGATTCGAAGATGAGGAGGCGCAATCAAGTTCCAAACGAATACTTCAGCCTAAAATACAGCAGCGTAACTGACGGATCTCCCCAGGCGAAGAACTGGCCAATCAAGTCGAAGTCGAGATTAGTGGTGATCGAATACGTCAAGTAAGGATTGAGAAATACACCCGGCTCTCCCGGGTAGTAGATCACGGCGAAGCCACTGTTCAACAGGGGATTGATAGGGTATGAGGACTGCAGGAAGGTCGACCACTTGAAAGGGGACAACGCCCGTACGTCCAGATTGGAAGAACTCTGCAGGAACAATGGATTGCTCCCGTCACCTGCCGAATTGTAGAGGAAAGAGCCATTGAGGTATAGCGAATTGGTAAAGGAGTAGTCGACCGTTATCGATCCGAGAAACGTCCGTTCGTCAGTATCATTCAGTGGCTCGAAATAGGTGAACTCGCCTTTGAACCCAGCCATGTTGAGACTCCCAGCCCATGCGCCACCTATGGCGACATTCTCCTTCATGACGCCCGCCAGCACCTGCAGGTCGTATGCCTTATAGTTCCATTTGTACAGCGCCGCCGCCGTGTAGTCCTCCCAATTGTCCGTGATCTTGGTGGCCACCTGCATCGATCCCGCGTAGCCGATATATCGCTGAAAGCGTATGGCATCACTCCCGGGACGTTCCTCATAGTCAAAGTCAAAAAAGGAGTAAGCATTGAAGATATCATTCGGGTTCCACGCCAGATTGACCCCCCAATTGATGCGCTGCCGGCCGGCCGTGAGCTCCCACGTCTCACCCCTCCATTGCCCATACAGGCGGTCGATCATCGTATGCAAAACCACCCCATCCCGGTTGATCGGGATCCATGACATATCGAGGTAGTCATTGTTGACATCGATAAAGTCGCTGTAGTCGGGGATGGATTTGACAAGATCGCCATGAAACAATCGCGTACGAACATCCATACGAAAAGTGAACTTGTCAGACGGGAACCACCGGAAATTGAGGCGATTGTGGATCAAATTATCAAACAGTGCTGAGTCCACGTCCTCGATCTTGTTGATGGTGACCAGATCTTTGATGTATCCATCCAGCGACCATTTCTTGGGCTCTTCTTCTTCCTGCCCATAAGCGCTAAGGGCCACGAGCAGGCCAAGACACAGGATCCTAACGCGTTTCATCTTTCAGCATGCGGCCATCCTCCAATGTGATGATGCGTCGGGCCTTGTCAATCACGCGCTGATCGTGCGTACTGAATACAAAAGTCACTTGCTCCTCCTTGTTCATTTGTGCCATCAGATCGAGTAGTGACTCGGTGGAATGCGAATCGAGATTGGCCGTCGGCTCATCGGCCAAAATGAACTTCGGCTTTGACGCCAGCGCCCGCGCTACCGCCACGCGCTGCTGTTGCCCGCCAGACAGCTCCGAAGGTCTGCGGTTGGCCTGTTCCTCCAGTCCCATTTTTCGCAGTAGTTCCATGGCCCGCGTCTCTCGTTCATTCTTCGGCACATCCTGCAGCAGCATGATGAACTCTACATTTTCTTTTGCGGTCAGCACGGGAATGAGGTTGTACGACTGAAAGACAAAGCCAATATTGTGCATACGAAAGTCTGTGAGCTGCGCTTCGCTCAGTTCTTCAATCGCCTCGCCTCCGACGGTAACTTTCCCCTCCGAAGGATGGTCGAGTCCCCCGATTAGATTCAGCAAGGTGGTTTTGCCACAGCCGGAGGGGCCGACAACGGCAGTGAACTCTCCCTCTTCAATTTTCAGGGACAAATCGCTAATCGCCGTCACGGGAATCTTGTCGGGATTATAGACTTTGGACAGATTATTAGTTTCTATAACAGGCATGGAACTACAATTTTCTAAGTGCTTCTAATGGGTTAATTCGAATCGCCTTCAAGGCCGGGTAGATAGATCCGATAAAGGCGGTGAGCAATACGGTAAACATGAGGAACAAGTAGGAGCCATTGTCAATCACCGGATAGAAGATGGCGTCGTATCCATAATCCTGAAGAGCTTCAGAATAGCGCGACAGGTCCATGCCCCGCTCTCCAAACCATTGCACGGTGAGGTATCCCAGCAAGAGACCAATAGGTCCTGCAATTATTCCCAGCGTTATGGTCTCCGTCAGGATCATCTGGAAGACCTTCTTCCGATGCATGCCAATGGATCGTAGCATCCCTATCTCACGGGTGCGCTCCAGCACGGCCATGAGCATGGTATTGACGATGCCAAACAGCAGCGCCAGCATGATGATCAATGTCAACACGCGTTTCGTAGTCGTAGACGATTGTTCCATCAGGTTAAACTCCGGAGCTATTTCCCTGTAGGTTCTGATCGTGGAGTTGGTCACCGTCGCCAGTTGACTTCTGGCCTCCTCCATCATCTCTGCGTCGTGCAACAGGACGCCGACTTCCTGGATACCATCATCACCCACAAGGCGCTGACTATCCGATCGCCGGACATAGACCACACCTTCATTGATCTTGGGAGATTTGGAGACGAAAATGCCCGCCACCCGAAAGGACGCTGAAGTGATGTCCTGGTTGATGTCCTGAAAGGTGAGCACTACTTTCGATCGTACTTTCACCTTTAGCTTCTCTGCCACCTTGCGACTTATGAGGATCGGGTTGCTGCGCACCCCTTCAAAGTAGGCGCCATCCACGATCAAAGAATCAAGCGTCGTCGTGGCGCTTTCTTCTTCCGGGACCACACCATAGATCTGTACGCCAGAGTTGTTCTTGGCGCTGGCAATCATACCCGGTATCTTTTGTCGATGTGATTGAGCCGATACGATCTGGGCCGTGTCCAGCGCGGCCTTCAGCTCCGGGATATGATCCACCTGATAAGCAATATTTGGATCCACCAGATACTCAGGGTTGTGCACCTGGAGGTGCGAATACTCGTACTTCACCCCATTGCTACTGAAGCCCGCATAGAAGCTGTTGTAGAAGGAGATAATGAAGATCAGTGACCACACCCCTATCGTCATCGCTCCGATGACCACCAGGCTGCGTCTTCGTGAGCGCCAAACGTTGCGCCATGCCAGAGACAGTATCATTCTTTCAGCGCTTTTATGGTTTGCAAATGCTTGATGTACAAGATCGGGTAGATGCCCAAAAATAGCGTCAGAACGAAGATGACCACCCCTTGATAGTAGAACACAACCGGATCCATAGAAAAGGGAATGATCGCTTCATATCCAAAATTTTCGAACGCCTTCGCCGCGTCTCCTACGATCTGAATTGGGTTCAAATAGAAGTAGACCACAATCGGCGCGCTCACGATCAACCCAAGAATCACTCCTAGAAAAGTGAGCAAAAAGATCTCAAGGGCGACCATTAGTTGCACGCGTGGCTTTTTCATGCCGATGGCCGTCAAAATGCCAAACTCATACGTTCGCTCCTTGGTCATCATAAGGAACGTACCAAATATGCCGAAGCCGATGATCAGGTAGAGGATCCCGATCATGATCAGTCCCCCGTAATAATCCAGCTCGATGCCCTGAACAAGCTCGGGCATCATTTCCTGCCAGTTCATCACGGTCAACTCCGTCCCATCGAGCGAAGCCTCAATGAGCTGTTGCGTTTCCTCCATATATTTTGGACTCTCGAGCAGGAGCGCACATGATGTGACCAGCCCCTCGGCCCCATAGAACCGCTGAGCCTCCGGCAGTGACATATAGACAGCCCCCTGATTGAGATCTGGCACTGGGAACTTCACAAGCCCCGTGATTGGATAAGCCCCCACAGCGTTGACGCCATGATATCCCTGGCTGATGAGTATCAAAGTATCGCCCACACCCACTTTCAGAAAATCTGCCAGGCCACTGGCCACCAGGGTCCCACTGTTCAAGTCGTAAGTACCATCCACAACTTTAGCATCCAGGCCCGTCATCGTGGCCTCCTTTTCTGCCTCCACGCCATTGACCATCACCCCCTTCGTTTGCTCACCGGAAGATGCCAGTGCAAATGAACTGATCCGTGGCACAGATACTTCTATGTCACCATCGAGTGGCAGATCGTCGAGCGCATCCGTCCAGTAGCTATTATCGAGGATCTTCTCTTCCCAAAAATCTTGTTGATGTATGGCCAGGTGCCCGGTAAAGAAGCGTACAGAGTTGTCAATCATCCGCTCGTACGAGCCGAGTTGCATCGATTGCATCACACAAGCGAAGAACACGGCGAAGCCAATGGACGAGGCCGTGATCCAGGTGCGTTTTCTATTGCGCCAGATATTGCGCCATGCGAGGGTCAGGTACATTTTCATCGCAGTCGCTTCAGGTTCTGAATGGAGAAGAAGGACTCCTTCATGGCTACATCGAACTCGAAATCCTCATAGATCACTACCGTCTTCTGGTCAGGATTCTCCGCAGGTATCATTTCCATCCTCGTCGGTATCTCCCTGTCACCCATCTGCTTGATCTCCGACAGGTTCATCGTATTGACGAGGTACTCGTCTTCGTCGTAGTATTTCAGCATGAGTTGGAAGTACTTCTCCTTGGTGATGTAGGCCTCGATCTTGCCCCATACGACCGCCGCCTCGGGCTTGGGTATCAGGACGATCTTCCACACATCGTAACCCTGCATGGTCGTATCTCCCGCCAGGCTGTGCTCGAAATCCTTCACAATTGACGACTGCTTTACAAGATCGTCGTTCGTGAAGTCCGACCCCATCCAGCTCTGCATCATCATCGACGGAGGCAGTTTGATGACCCGGTCGATCGATGGCTGCCAGTTCCACAGCTCTTTGTCACGCTTCAGGAATCCGGTCCCTTTGTCCCTTGCCGGCGAAGTGATAAGCACGAGACTGTACTCCGTGCCCAGTGCCCAGCTCTTCATGGTAATGTCCCGGGTCCACTTTGGACGTACGATGCTCATCTTCATCGTACCGCGATTCGATTCCCCTTGCATGAGTTTGTCGGCCTCTTCGATGATCTCCCTGGCCGTCGGCTGAGCCATGGCAGCAGCGCCGATGAGCACACCCAGAAGGAGTAACAGGTTTCGTTTCATGATTCGCAATATTTCCTGATTAGTGCTTGTTCCATTTCGTCAAGGTGAAAGTCCTCTTTGAAGACGTGATACTGGATCGCAATGCCATCCATGAGCGCTGCCAATATGATCGCCTCACCCCTTGGATCCTCCAATCCACGCTGCGCCAGGAGCCCTTCGAACAGCTGCAAAAAGCCCTTCATCTTGTTCACGGCGAGCTCATGAATAAAGTCAAACTCATCGATCTGCAACGTGAGCTTCATCAGCAAGCGCCACTTCTGGTGATGCTGTCTCATTTCATGGAAGAGCGCCGTGAATAGTCCGCGCAATGCCTCTGTTGGGTCGTCCATCGGCCACGAGGCCATCTCCTTTTCCCCCTCCTGCACCATGGCGTCGATCATCGCCCGCAGCAGCTGCTCCTTGCTGTCGAAGTAGTGATACATCAGCCCCTTCGAAATGCCCGCCTTGCGACCTATCTCCGTGATCGAGGTCGACTGATAGCCCTTGTTCGCAAAAAGCTCCAGCGCCGCCTCCATGATCTTCTCACGGGACGCCTCCCTGATCTCCTCAAATTGCTCTTTTGACTTTGGGCTCATTCTTTTTGACTGAACGGTTGGTCAATAGTAAAGTTACACAGAAATGATGAAATATTTTTGATGTTTTTTAGGCGACCCCCAAGAAGTGAGAGAAGTACGATTAGTTAATAAGAGGGAAATCGCCGCTCTCTACTTCATGGTCGGGCTATGCGCTTTACTTCGGCCCCTCAGGCGGCCGCACATGCGTGCCTCGTGCTCGCTCCTATCCCTGGCCGGTGGAAATTTCTGACAATCCCCAAAGACCTCCGTCATCGGTCAGTTCGTCATTCCTGCGAACTCGGGATTTCCTGCCCCATAACCGGAATGGCGTGTGATGCAGGAATCTGAATTGACCAGGTAGACCCGCTCAGATTCCTGTATCGCTTTTCGACTGGTGATAGACAATTGTCAATTGCTCAGGCTCACAGGAATGACGAGCGGGGATTGATTTGAACGTGCGGTCAGGTGTTTCCACCTGACCGGATCTACTCAGAGTCACCGGCACGGGACTCTGAGTCTCAACGTGCCCCATTTCGACCTCAGAGTCCTCAGGGCGATGCAATGACAAAACAGTACTCACTCAGGAGTGACTCTGAGGAGAGACAGTGAGACCTCCGTCATCGGTCAATTCGTCATTCCTGCGAACTCGGGAATCAGCATCCCATAACCGGAATGGCTTGTGATGCAGGAATCTGAATTGACTGCGTACCCCCGCTCAGATTCCTGTATCGCTTTTTCGACTACTGCAAGCACAAGTTGATTACCCTGGCTCACAGGAATGACGAGCGGGGTGTGATTTAAAACTCGGATCTACTCAGAGTCACTGGCACGGGACTCTGAGTCTCAACGTGCCCCATTTCCACCTCAGAGTCCTCCGGGGATACAATGACAAAACAGTATTCACTCAGGAGTGACTCTGAGGAGAGACAAATTTTCTAACAATCCCCCTGCACCCCCTTTGACAAAGGGGGAATCGACAATCCGAATTGTACGAACACGGGCTTGTCCCAACATACTTCTCCTTGCTTTTTTCACTACCTTCCGCATATGATCTCGAAATCCGTTTTGCTCCTGGCCCTCGTTTCTATCTCCTTCGTCAGACCTCTCGAAATCCAACGTGTGTACACCACCGAGGATGGACTGCCTGGCGATGAAGTACGAGTCCTGTACGCGGATCACCAAAACCAGCTATGGGCCGGTAGCAACAATGGACCCAGCAGATGGTCAGAAGACCGCTGGCAACCAGGCCCCTCGGAACAACCACTCCAGCAAGGTGTGTCTACGATCTTCGAGGACTCGAAAGGAAACCTATGGTTTGGGAGTTTCATGTCAGCGCATCGCTTCGATGGTGAGCGCTACACCACCTTCTCCATCAAAGAGGACCTGGGGCTCGCGGGCCGGGTACCCTTTGCATTCTTCGAGGACAACCAGCATCGAATCTGGGCAGCGACGCCTAGCGGAGCCTCTGTCTTCGATGGCGAAAGCTGGACCCCGTTCGCCGAAGGACTCAAGCATCCTGTAGTGCACGACATCTCACAGGATCGTCACGGTGCCCTCTGGTTTGCCACACGAAAAGGTGGACTCAATATTTACAATGGCGACGAGTGGAAATACCTCTTCCCTGACAAAAACTGCCGAAAACTACTGCGGGATGCTAACAGCAATATGTGGGTAGGCACGAGTGATGGGCTTCTCCACTATGATGGTTCGCACTGGGTGGTCTACCGTGAGGGCACAACGGTGCTGCCGATGTTCGAAGGACCCAAGGGGTTCATCTGGTGTATATCTAATGGCACGGACATTCTTAGGGTGTCAAAAGATGGACGAACGATCCACTATCAGGACCCCGCGCAATCCTCCGTTGGTGAGATCTATGACCTGGCCCTTCGTACGGAGAATGGGGACGTTCTCGCCGCCACCGACAAGGGTATTTTGGTCTTGCACTAAAGTCCCTACTTATAGTCCTTCTTGTGCTGCTTCACCATTGCGGTAAAAGACTTCTGTTTCCTCCTACGTTCATGCTCGGTGGATTCATAGTGCTCCGTCTCACGAACGAGCCGTTGGAAGTTGTCGTAAGCCTCGGGTGTGATCTCTTCCGCCTCAAGGGCCTCCAGCACTTTGCAGCCCGGCTCGTTGGTATGTGTGCAGTCGGCGAATCGGCACTCTTTGGCCAACTCGTCGATAGAGGAAAATGCGGCTCCCAACCCTTCGCCGGCGCCACCCACCCCGACGGCCCTCAGACCGGGATTGTCCACAATAAAAGCGCCGTTAGGGAGAGCTACCAGTTCGCGATGGGTGGTGGTATGCTTGCCCTTGTTGACATGCTCGCTGATCTCCCCCGTTTTCATTTTGATCTCTTCCGCCAGGGCATTGAGGAGCGTGGACTTGCCCGCACCGGACGAACCCATCATCGCGTAGGTGTGCCTGGGCAACAATGCCTCCTGCAAAGCAGACAAACCTTTACCACTGATGGAGTCCAATAAAAAAAAGGGGACGCTGTCAAACCTTTCGGACATCGCCGTACTGAGTTCTGTGTACCTGTCTTCCTCCAATGTCTCTACCTTGGTGACGACAATCAGCGGCTGCAATTCGCCGGAATAGCACAGGGCCAGGTATCGCTCGACACGATTGAGGTTGAAGTCCCTGTCAGCTCCCATAACGATCAGGCCGCCGTCGGCATTGGCAACTATAACCTGTGTATCCGAGCCCTTTCGCCCTGTCTCCCTCGCTAAGGTCGTCTTTCGCGGAAGCACCCCGTGGATGATCCCCTGGTCATCGAAGGCCTGGAACACTACCCAGTCACCTACCACGGGCAAATTGCCCTCACCGCTACTCGCCTCATAGAGCAAGTGGCCCAGGAGTTGCGACTTGTATTCCCCATCCGTTGCGCGGACAAGGTAGCCGTCACGATGGACGGTCGTCACCTTACCCCCCTCCAGATCAGTCCAGTCGTTTTCGGAAATGGACTCCTCCAACAGGCTCTTGTAGGGATCGGTTTCGATTTGTGAGTAATGCATTGTCCGACTCAATCAACAGCTACTATCTATTCTTGCGCAGTACCGTACGGAGTTCGCTCTCCAATATTGCCACGGCCTCCGTGCCTACCAGTTCGCCCTTGAGCACTCTGTTGAACATCCTTGATATACGTGGAGCCACCTGCTGATAGAAAGGTGTAACCGGTCGCAATCTCGCACTGGCCAAAATATCTTTTCCATCTCGAATGGCAGGTACAGACCTGCGTAAATCCGGATCGCTGTACAGTCGATTGTACACCGGTAAGAACCCTCCCCTTAGGGCCATAAATTTCTGCCGCTCTGGGGCCGTCATAAAGCGGATGAAGGTCCATGCCGCATCTTGCTTGTCCTCGTCTGAGAAAGCGTTGATCATTAGGTTCCAGCCCCCCTGGCAGCTGTAGGATTTCCCATCCGAAGCTAGGGTCGGCAGCGGTGCGACACCCACCTGCTCAGGGTCTACCGACGACTGCGACTCATCGCTGAGGAGGCCATGAACGACGGGCCAGGAGCGTAGAAATACTGCCTTGCCCTCGATAAACAGTGTCTGGCTTTCTAACTCTCGCAGGTCGGTAACCTCGGGAGGTGCTGCTCCCGACAATATCATCGCCCGCGCGGCATTGAGACCGCGAGCGGCATCTGCGCTGTTCACGGTAATAACGTTGGGGTCAATGACGCGCTGGCCAAATGAGGCGGCCACTGAAATATTGCCCGTCAACACTCGCCCACCAGCATTCCAGATGTACTCCAAAGCATTGGTCACGCCGCCTTCGTAATCTGCCCCCTGAAAGACGAAGCCATGCTCGATTTCCGCATTCTTCCTGATGCTGTTGGCCATGCGCTGTAGTTCATCCCAAGTCCTCGGTGGTGAGGCGAACCCACCGCCCTCCAGGAGATCCTTTCGGTAGTATAGAAAGCCGGCATCTGTATACCAGGGCACCCCCCACATGCGGTAGTTGTAGTAGCTGGAGTTGAGCGTGCTGGTGAGGAAATCCTCAGGTGTGTAGTCTTTATAAAATCGACGAGAGACCTCTGCAATCCATTTCTTTCTGGCAAATTGGGCCGTCCAGGGCACGTCACAGGAAAAGACATCAATCTCACCGGACTCGACATTGAAATCGGAAGTGAGCTGTTGGTAATAGTCATTTGATTCCCGCTCCATGACCTTCCAGGTAACCTGGATCTGGCCGGCATATTCCGCATTGAACTGATCGATGACCTGTGCGATGATACCAGAGTCATCAGGACCATGGGCAAACGTCAACTGAATCGCTTGCTGCGATCTGGATTCACCCATGGCGGGCAAGGCAAGGGATCCGACGACTCCTGTCGAAGCAAGCTGTAGGAATGACCGCCGGTTGAGGGGGGTGTGCTTCGAAGTATTGCTAGTTAGTTTTTTCATCGTTTCGTTCATTTTTCTCCTCTACCAGAACCATCCAACTATTACTGCCGTGGTGATGATGAGCAACACCGCCCAGTAGCGATAATTTCTATAAAAGGGCACCCCCTTCAACTCCTCCGTCTCTTCTCGCCAGAGCGCCGGTGTCCAAATCAGACCTTCTGTTTTCTCGTCGGGATCAGGCTTACTGAGTTTACTACCGATGATGAGTACACCGAGGCTAAAAACAAGCATGATCGCTGCACTGTAGAGAAAATGGATATAAAACAGGCCCTGAATCTCCACAATAAAGAATCCGACAATGCCCAGTGTCAGACTCATCACCAGTGAAGCAAATGCCCCATGGCGATTGGCACCTTTCCAAAAGATGCCTCCGAGGAAGAGGGCGACGATTGGCGGCGTAGTATAGGCCAGCGTCGACTGGAAGTAGCTCCAGATTGAGGGAAACTTCTGTATCTGCGGTGCCCAAAAAACCGCAATCGCCATGACGGTCAGCGTTGTGATCCTGCCCGCTCGGACCAGCATCTTCTCGCTGGCCTGGGGTCTGAAGGGCTTGACGAAGTCCATGGTCACTAGCGTCGAAGTAGAGTTGAGCACGGAATCGACTGACGACGTGATGGCTGCGACGAGTGCCGCCAGGATAACACCTTTCAGGCCTGTGGGAATGACGCCCGCCACGAGTGTCGGAAAAACGAGATCAGGGGTTTGCAAGTCTGGGTAAAGGATCACAGCCATCACACCCGGCAACACCATAATGAACAAGATCGGCAGCTTCAGGAATCCCGCGAAAATGGCTCCCAATCGACCGTGCTCGGCATTCTTGGCGCCCAGCACCCGCTGCACCATGGCTTGATCGGTCGTCCAAAAGAATATGCCTATGAACAAAAGCCCCGTGAATAAACCCGGCCAGGGTAAGTCTGGATCATCTGCCGGTTGAATGATATGCAGCGCACCTTCTGGTACAGCTGCCTCGAGGGCCTCCCAGGAGGGTATCGCCTGATAGGTAAAATAGAACACCAGGATACCTCCAACAAAAAGCACTACCGCCTGGAGTGTATCACTGATCACAACCGCCGCCAGTCCACCGAAGACTGAAAGCACACCTGCCAGGACGGCCAGCACCAACACCCCCACCCACAGGGGCGTCCCCGGAAAGAGAATCAAGGCCACCAATGCACCTGCATACAAAGCCCCTGCTGCACCGAGAAAGACAGCAAAGAAGATCAGTAGAATGGAAAAGATCCGTCGTACGCGGTAGTCATAGCGCCGCTCCAAAAACTCCGGCATCGTGAATACACCGGACTTCAAATAGAAGGGCAATAGAAAGAAAATGAAGATAACGAGAATAATGGCCGCCATCCACTCGTAACTATACACGGCAATACCTCCCGCATATCCGGCGCCCGCCAAACCGACAAAGGACGACCCAGACATGTTGGTGGCAAACAGTGAAAACCCAATCATTGGCCAGGTAAAACTGCGACCCCCGAGAAAGAAACCTGAGCTGTCCGACCCTTTCTTGCGAGTGAGCCACAACGGGATCAGCTTACTCAGGATGATGTACCCGATGAGGATGGAGAGATCAAGGGTGGTGATTTCAAATGTGGTGAACATTGGCTAGGTATCAGGTTAGATAAAGCAGTCGGCAGATTTGGGTCAAAAACCACGTCCCTGTCACGTAAGCTAACAAAATTTACCTAAATATTATCACGCCTCAGCCTCCCGAATGCAAGCTGTTATTTCCACGTTTTCGGGTAGATCAAATACTTGTATGGCGGCAGTTACCGAGCTTTCAACTCCATCCCTCTACTGACGAGAAAGGTTGAATCGCTGGCGCGCTTTGCTTCCAAAACCGGATAGATGTCATCGTTAGGGATCAATACGGAGAGTACATAATGCCTGATCTTCCAATCCTCCCCTTTGCGTTCCAAAACTCCTGATCCAATGCAAAGTCCCATCCAGGTATTGAGGAGTTCGTCAAACCAGGCCACCTGGCCGGAATCGCTGAAGTAAATGTTTCTATCAAATGGATCGAATTTCCACGCTCCATCCTCATCGAAATAAGGCTCGGCAAAGGCGGCAAACTCCTGCTTGGTCCAGTTTTCCGTGGCATCGGTGCCATAGAAAATGGAGATGCTGTCCATCACGCCAAAGTAGCCTTCGAAGTTGCCAGTCGTGGCGTCGGCGTGCCATTGATCCATGACTTCATTGATCTTGGTTTTGGCTTCCGCTTCTGTGACTGCGGCGAACTTTTCGGAAGGGGTGCAGGCAGCTATTAGTACTGCTAGGAAGATTGTGGTTAGGTTTCTCATCGTTCACAAATTGATTCCTTGAAGCTAATGAATTCCAGTCGTACCTCCCACGTCGCACTCATGCGACCCCATTACTCCACCGGACTCATCTCGATGTCCTGAGCGGCGAAGTAGGCAATTCTATGGGGTATCGTCTCCTCTATCTCCTCTTTGAGCTCGTCGGAGATGCGGTCAGCGCGCAGAGTCACCGCGAGAAAAAGAAGAAATGTCTCGGCCACATCCTCGCGCTCGGGGTTGTCCCGAGCGTAGGTACTAATAAAAGTTGGGTCCTTCTCTTGTGCTTCGAGCCATCCTGCCGAGCGGGCATGCTCGGCATCCAGTGAGGTATGTGAGGCCTCGTGGACGAGTGTCTCTTCCAATACCCCCTGTCTTTCATAAACCTCCGTCTGGCCGGTGTGGATCAGTATATTGTTGTTGCCCCCGCCGTAGGGTTGTACACCCTGGTGGATCCACATGGTCTCTACATCCTTCCTCAAACCCTTTGGTAGTCGCCCAACAACGGTAGCATACTTCAATGCTTCGACCTCGGCCTGTGTTTCGGTGAATTCAGGATTGACCTGAACCTCAATAGCCAGCCCATCGCTATAAGTCGCATTGTACAGATATACATCATCCAATGTCACCCAATCAGCCGCCCGCCGGTCAAACATAGTGCGCGTCCCTGTCCCTGCGGGCGTGAGATCGGCGAAGACGGTGGGATCGGTGTCAGTAATGATATCAGGATCAAGCCAAATGGTACCCTCAAATGGCGGCACACTCGGGGGCGTGGGTTGTTGGGGGTCCTTCTCATCCGAACCGCATGCCACAAGGACGAGTGCCAGGAGTAGGATAGCGCTTTTCATTGGACTATTTCAAAAAACCCTGACTCTTCATCCAATCTGCCAATAGCGGCACCCACTTGGACTCTGGTCCACTGGCCCTTCCCATCCCGTAGCCATGACCCCCTTTTGAGAAGACATGGAGGCTGGCAGGGACTCCCGCGTCGACGCAGGCCGTGTAGTACTTGATCGAGTTGCTGACAGGTACGCCTTTGTCGTCGGTCGAATGCACAAGAAATGTGGGGGGCGTTTGCTCGTCCACCCACTGGTGATTGTTGAATAGCGCCACGGTGTCCTGCCGGGCATCCACTCCAATGAGCCTATTCTTCGAGCCCCGATGACCGGTGCCATCCATGGCAATCACCGGGTACACGAGTACAGAAAAGTCGGGTCGCAAATTCGTGTCATCGCCAGTTTGGGCCGCGTCGATCTCGTAGTGCGTGGAGGCTGTGGATGCCAGGTGCCCGCCGGCGGAGAACCCCAGAATCCCCACTCTGTCCGGGTCTACATTCCATTTGTCAGCGTTTTGGCGAACCAGTCGGAGTGCCTGCTGGGCGTCAGCCAAAGGCACCATCGCCCGGTTAGTCATCACACGGTCGTCAGGTACGCGGTACTTCAGCACGAACGCGGCCACACCCACGGAATTGAACCATTCTGCCACATCATACCCCTCATGACCTATGGCGTTGACAGCATAGCCTCCCCCCGGGCAGATGACAACAGCGGCAGTAGGTTCATCGCTACCCGTATCCAAGTAGGGTCTCAATGTCGGCTCCGTAATTTGGCGAACGATGACAGTCTCAGGTCGGGCAGGGTCGATGCTCTCCTCGACACCATGGTTGTCCTTGTTAAATGGAATTTTGTCGGGCCATAAGCGCATTTCGTCCTGAGCGCACAGGGGAGAGAAAAACAAGCATGTTAAAACTAAAAATAAGAGCTTCATCGGCGAGGGTTTTTACAATGCTACGAAATAAGAATAAAGAAATTCATAGCGTAGGTGTCATCTGCCTCCGTTATTTGGGCTTCACTGGTATCCTTTTGGTGACCTTCACTATTCATGCCCAGGTCCTGTTGACAGATCATGCGGCCGATGACCGATATCCGCGCTGGTCGCCCGATGGGCAGCGCATCGCTTTCGAGTCTAACCGAAATGGCAACTGGGACATTTTTGTGATGTCGGTTGAGGGAGCCCCCGTCACTCAGGTCACAGATCAGACTTCCAATGAACGTTTCCCAACGTGGCATCCCTCTGGAAATCGCCTGCTATTTAGCTCGGACCGATCTGGCACCTTGGAGCTATACGAAGTTGACCTGGAAAGCGTCGAGACAGAAAAATTGGTATGGATTGACCTCAAAGGCGATGTGCTCTTTCCAGAGTATTCGACAAGCGGCCAACAGATCGTATTTAGCCATTCCTTTAATTTGTGGCTGGCCGATATGCAAGGAAGCGCCGTCACTCAGCTAACCCATGACACAAAGAGGTCTCTCTACCCCGTTTGGTCTCCTGTGGCCGAGCAGCTCGCGTTCTTTTCGAGGCGCGACACGCAAGGAAAAACCGACGAGCTCTATACCTACGACGTCCCTTCCGGTACTATCAATCGCCTCACCAATTGGCCCACCCACAACTTTGCCCCTTCATGGTCACCCAATGCAGATTTTCTCGTTTGTGCCACGTCCATGGAAGGCGCTCGTCCCGAATTATTTCTTGTGCGCGTCGGGGACGGCCAGTTGCTTCGGCTCACGTCCAATGACTATGGAGACACCGAACCTGACTGGTCACCCCAAGGAAATACGGTCGTTTATGCCTGCCAGCAGGCGGGCAATTATGATATTTGTCTACTCTCATTAGACGACTACTTACGTGATTATCAAGACTAACCTACCCCTCACAACCACCTTCTCAGCAGTCCTTATCTCTCTTCTCCTCTTGCCGGCATGCACTGGCGATACATCCACCGAGAAAAGCCTCGGATCTATCGGCGCTTTCGCTGAAATGGTGGCGGCCGATGTGAAGCGGTTGGCACTTGGCCCACCCCTGTCAGCTGGAGAGATGGAGGCCCTTTTGCCACGCGCCAAGGAGATCGCCGGGGAGTATGGCGTGAACGTGTACCGCGAGACGGACTTTCTAACCACCGACCTCTTTCCAGAATCTGTCACCGAGGGCAAAGAGGTGCTACTACTCTTCAAGTCTCCCAATCTCGAGGCCTATCAGCAATTGAAAAAAGACAAAGAAGCACTCGTTGCTAATGGAGCCTATACGGGCGCCGAACGACAAGAAATTGCACGACGCTTTGGGCGGCTCCTGAGTTACTCCCCTCAGAAGATCAATAGTTTGCTTGCCTCCAACACTGATTACCGCACACTCACAGATTTTGGGATCAAGGCGACCAACACTTTCCTTTACTATAAGGATCTGGCCCGAGCCACCGACTTCTACGGCAAGGTGCTGGGCTTCCGCCAGTTGGCGACTTACGACAATGCGACCACCTTTCTTCTTTCGGAGAATTCTTACCTGATATTGGTGGACGCCGCCAAAGGCATGCACACCGCCGAAGAGCCGAAAACTGTGGCGCTTGCACTGCTCACCGACCAATTGGCGGACTGGTATGAATACCTCCAAACGCAAGATGTGGAGATCAAGTACACCCTGAAACTGAGGGACGGCGGTCCCCATGATGGGTTTGTTGCGATAGATCCTGAGGGATACCTGCTGGAATTTGAGCAGTTCAAACAGCACGCGGAAAACGAGCGCTTCATCCCAGTTCTACAACAAGCACCCTTCAAGGAAGCAGTGGCCGAGAGTGATGTCCCGGAAGGCCTTGGTTTCTACGGGTCTATTACGTGGCTCTATTACAAGGATCTCCTGGCCATGCAGAACTTCTACGAGCAGGTTTTAGGATTGCCTCTCGTGGCCGACCAGGGTTGGACGAAGATCTACCAGGGTAGTCCCACAGGTTTCATCGGACTTGTTGATGAGCGAAGGGGCATGCACGACTTCACAGAGACCAAGGCTGTGAACGTCTCCTGGATACTCTCAGATGTTGAAGGCTGGTTTGAATACGCCAGGAAAGCCCAGCCGTTTCCGCTACGATCGGATGAACTCGGCACAGGTCCCGAAGGTAAATACCGGGCTTTTGTGGGCTTCGACCCTGAGGGTTATTACATGGAGTTCGATCAATTCTACCCGCATCCCGATAATGAAGCGATCATGGAAACCCTCAGCGATTGATGGCTGTCTATGACTGTTATGGACGCTAAATCGATCGTCATACCGCTATTGCTGTGGGTGCTAGCTACTCCTCTCTTTGGTCAACAGGCGCTCAATCTGAGTTTTGAAAAGGAGAGCGTAGAAGGGACTATAAGACCATGGGGCTGGGAATTAACCAGTTGGGGCTCCAACCCCTTTGTAATGGATAGCGCAGACAAGTCCGATGGCCGCTATAGCCTTCGCGCAGACATCTCAGACAATCAACCTGTCGGCCTCCGATACTTTCTCGAACCGTACTCCCTCCTCGGAAAGGAGCTGTCCTTATCAGCCATGACAAAGGCCCAGGATCTCTCTGGCGAGGCCACTATTTCACTTCGATACACGTGGATGCAGTCGGAAAAGACGTTGGACAGCACGTTGATCACGGTTGAACTTAACGATTCAGATACCTGGCAGAAGAAGTCTGTTGAGTTCCAATTTCCGAGAGAAGCCATTACGTGCTTCCTGCAGATCGACATCGAGGGCCCAGGCACCGTATGGATCGATGACATTCGTCTGGAACATCACAAGACTGTACTTACATCCCTACCTGTAGCAGCCGATTTCAGCCCATCTCAAACGGACTGGTTGCAAAGGAATGTCAAGGAATTTGATGGTGTGGATGGTGTACCTCCGAATCCGGACCTCAACCTCCTGAAAAATGTTGCGGGGGATGCCCAGATCATCGCACTTGGAGAATCCACCCACGGGACCAGTGAGTTTTTTAGACTTAAGAGAAAAGTCCTGCAGTACGCAGTGCAACAGCTTGGCTATCGGGTGTTTGCCATCGAAGACAATATGGTGGCTTGTGAGCCCGTCAACGAGTACGTACTGGGGAAAGGTGACCTCGATGCACGAGAGGCAATGCGAGGGCTCTTTGCAGTATGGTACACAGAAGAGGTGTTAGATCTCGTCGAATGGATGAAGTCGTACAATCAGCAACACTCGTCGGATCCGGTCTATTTTGTGGGATTTGATATGCAAGACGGCGTCCGACCCCTAAAAGCCCTGTACAAATCGCTCGAAAAGCTGGACGCCGCGCTGCTGGCACGCTGTCAGGATGAGTTGGCGGACCTCGAAGCCAACGTCTCCAATTCTTTTATGATGCCCGACTCCACTAAGCAAGCATGGATGCAAAGTTCAACCAAAGTATTTGACTGGGTGGAGACAGCTTCCCAATCGTGGTTGGCAAAAGCCAGTAGCTCCGAGGAAACCAACAACATTCTGGAGGGAGTCCAGTACGCCAGCCTCATTCGTCAATTTGCTGAGAATGCCTATAAAGGCCACTGGTCACTGTACCGAGACGAAGCCATGGCTGAAAATGTACGTTGGCTCCTGGAAAAGCGCTACCAGGGGAAGAAAATGGTCATTTGGGCGCATGATGTGCACATCGCTCAGAACCGACACCCACTGGCCCAATACAACCTTCATCATGGACAATCCATGGGGGGCTATCTCTACCGTCACTATGAGGGTCATTACAAGGCATATGGGCTTATGACCTACCAAGGGTCCTATTTGGCACTGAAGTCCTACACCAACTTCGAAAGGGTGAATGCGCCCCTGTACCCCAGTCCCCGAGGTTCACTTGGCCACGCCCTGCACGAGATTGTCATCAAGCGTGACCACCCTTATCTGTTTCTGGATTTTATGGGCAGCGATGAATGGCTGGGGACACCTGTGCCCATGCGATTCGCCAACCACGTCAACATCGACTATGGTTTCTTCCAGCGGGTGGCTATCTCACATCAGTTTGACGGGCTCTTTTTCATCGATGAGACGAGCCCATCGAAGTACATGGGTAAGTAGTCGCGACCGACAGATTCACCACGTCCTCCACGAGATAGGCTTACGGTCATAGAACCGAATGCGCATTAATGTCATAAATTGAGCAGGGTATGCATCTCACTCACTGACCGATGAAAACCCACGCGACAAGACTCACCAGCGCCTGGCTATTATTCTCCCTGTTGCTTTTGCATCTACTCGGGTGTAGTCCGTCCCCAGAGCCACGCTACCTATTTGATGTAAAAAAGAGGCTGCAGCAACCGAAGAGCTCGCAGCAAAATCAGTTGGACAGTATCGTACTCCGTATCGCTGATCACTTGATCGCGCTCCCCGCCCCTGAGCGTGAAGTGACAGGCCGACGGTTATTGGGCATTTCTCGCTTGTACCTGAAGCGCGTTTCGTACCTCAGTTATGCCTACCAGCTGACTGGAGATAACCGATACTCCGCCAAAACAGAGGAATTGCTGCTAAAGGCATCAAGTTTCGAAGACTGGAATCCGTCACACTTTCTCGATGTGGCGGAGATGACCCTGGCACTGGCCATCGGTCTGGATTGGGCTCGGCCCGCCCTCTCCGACGAAGCGATCGCAGCGACTAGCAAGGCCATTGTCGAAAAAGGGCTGCAGCCGTCCATGGAGGGGACCCATGGCTGGCTCAAGGCCAGGCACAACTGGAACCAGGTCTGCAATGGAGGGCTGGCAGTGGGGGCTATGGCCGTCTATGACCAAGTGCCCGAGCTGGCAGACTCGATCATCCGGCGCTCTCGGCAGCAAATCAAAATTCCAGAAGAGGTCTTCGCTCCAGACGGCGTATATCCTGAAGGCAGCAGCTATTGGGACTACGGGACTTCCTTTCATGTCGTTTTTCTGGATGCCTACCGACGCTTCTTCCCAAGTGAGGCCCTGGAGATCTCTGAGGCCTTCCTCAATAGCGGCCAATACATGCTCCATGTCATGGGGCCCGCTGGCTTCTTCAATTACTCCGACAATAGTGGTGGTAACAGGCTGTTCATGCCGCTATTCTGGATAGCGCGGCAAACAGGGGACCACCGCATCCTTTACCACCAAAGGCAGCTGCTCGACGACCTACTGGCAGGTGACCATCAGCTACCCATCGAAGGAAGCGGCAATCGCTTATTCCCCTTCCTGCTCCTGGCCCTCAACAATGCGATGCTCGAAGCCCCCCTCGACATGAGCAACCAGCCGTTATCGTGGAGCGGCGGCGGAGAGAACCCCGTGAGCTTCCACCGATCCGGCTGGGGAAATATGGATACCTACGTCGGGATCAAAGCGGGTTCACCGGCTGTCAACCACGGCCATATGGACGTTGGGTCCTTTGTGCTGGACGCTAAAGGTCAGCGGTGGGTCATGGACCTCGGCATGCACAACTACCACAAGCTTGAAAGCCAGGGTGTGGACCTGTGGAATCGGGCTCAGAACAGTCAGCGCTGGGATATCTTCCGCTACAACAACTTTTCGCATAGCACACTGGTGGTAGACAACCAACTGCAGACCGTGGACCAAAAAGTGGAACTCCTGGAGGTCTCCGGCACAGATTCGCTGAAGTCCACGACCCTGGACCTGAGTCCGATGTACCCAACTGTTTCAGGTGTGGTGCGCACGGTCTCATTGATCGGCGAAGGGCTCGTCGCCATCACCGACGAAGTGAAGAACAACGATCGGCCCTCCACTATCCGTTGGGCCATCCCCACCAGAGCGGCGATTGGGATACGCGGAAGTACCGCCACATTGACCATCGAGGGAGCACAAATCACGGTGGAGATCATCAGTCCGGAAACGGAATGGACCACCTATTCCGCACAGCCCGACAACTTGTTTGAAGATGCCAATCCCGGTGTGACGATGCTGGGCTTTGAGACGACCCTTGCTCCCAATGCACTGGAGGAGTTGCTCGTGGAGTTTCGGGTTCAGGATCGGGAGTCATTGTAGGAGAAGAGAACAGTCCCACCTTCGTTGCCATATTTCGTCCCGCTCTCCCCTCCTATCTCGGCCCCGCTGGCAGCCACCCATTCCCTGCCGGATATCCGGTACGATCCGGTCTATCTTGAGCGGTCACTGGCTTCGAGCCAAATCTGTCTGCCAGGGATCCAGCCTCGTATCCCGCATAGCTGATGGGATAATGGTGGGAAAGGCAGTTGGCCTTTCAGAAAGCTTCCCTCATCCCTATGTAGATAGCGGTCTGCCCTCCGCGCGCCACACCGATGTCACACCGGATGTTGAGTTTCTGATCCCGCAGCACCTGGAATCTACCGCCCAATCCACCAGCGTACTTAAACTCAGAAAACTGCAGGTCGCCTATCGCTTCTGCTACATCACCCGCAGCGATAAAGGCTACTCCCCCTATCCTCCAAAAAAGATGTCTTCGGTACTCGACCTGGCCATAGATCGCGTGCCGGTCGCGGTAAAGGCTGGCATTGGCGATACCTCGCACGCGCTCATCCCCCCCCAGCTGGGGCATGCGGTAAAAGGGCACATCGTCCCCCGTCGTGAAGGACCCACTCAACTGTATGGCCAGCACATCGCGATCGTCTTTGATACTGAAGTAACGCCTCAGATCGACAGAGTAGTTGGTATAGGCGAATTCACCCAGGTGGGTGATCAGCAGCTGAGTATTGAGAAAGTAGCCCTTCGATGGATAAATGGCATTGTCACGACTATCGAAACGAATGGCTGGACCGATTCCCAGGTGAAAGCCCCCATTGGAACCAGTGATATCACCATCTGCCAGTTCACCACCTTCTTCCAATTTCTTCATTTTGGTCGTTTGCATATCCAGCGCCACACCCCAAAAGATGTTGGCATTGTAGGGGATAGACAACTGGCCTTCCAACCGCCAGAATTCCGTCGTGTAGTCTTCGAAGTCGTCGGGGTCATTGTCATTGCCAATACCAAAAAACCTGTCGGGGAAATTGAAGTATCTCGGAGTGATGTTCAAGTTCCAGCCGGTTGCAAAGAAGTAATCTACGTTGCAGGCGGCGAGGAACTGATTCCGGAGGGTGTAAATGGCAAAAGGTGTAAAGGAGGACTGCCGAACGTAGGTGGATTGTGTGGCATCAATGCTCTGCAGGGTACCCACGGCGATCGCTCCAATCTGAAAACTTGTCTCCGGCTGATAGCCCAATGCCGGATAAACTACCCAAGAAGAGGACTTCCGTGTCGTGTCCGCTGGATCGGTTTGCCCGATCGCATCCCACCGAAGGATCAAGGTCATACAGAGACACAAGCAACATGTAAGGACAGTATTGGCGTTCATCAACAAAGGTCTCGCATTCCGGCGCTAAAATACTTGCAGTTGACCGCAATTGCATTGCGGTCGCATTTTTCTGAGCATTTGCAATGCCTGTGGGTAGATGGAGCCATGCTCAAAAGCAAATCTCTTAAAGTCATGCTGCCTCGCAGTCGGCAAGCCTTTGGCAGCTGATGGACGAAGGAGGTATCTATTGACTGATCGGAGATTCCCCAAAAAACCGCCTCTCATTCGTCATTCCTGCGAACTGGACTACCCATGCCTTTAGGCCGCTCTGGCATGTGATGCAGGAATCTCATTTCAGGAAGCCGGAGAGATTCCTGTATCGCATTCCACCTTTCGTAGAAAATTGCGATTTCTCAATCTCACAGGAATGACGTCCCCGTACACGAATTCCTCCCAAGTCGCTCGGCTCGCCGTCGAGTGACAAATACTTCAAAAGCCTTCGGCTGTCACGATTGTCATACAATCCCCCTTGCCGGGCGCCCCTCGCCGGGCGCCCCTCGCCCCCTTTGTCAAAGGGGGATTTGGCTAGTCAGAAGAAGCGCATCTCACCATCTCAAGACTCGTAACAAACCACCACCCGAGATGCCACGCCACGTTTCACTCCGCTCTGACGGCGGGCTAGGTAGAACCTTAGCCCACTAGACCCGATAGCAATGGCAGCCCGCCTTGGCGCTGCGCGCTGGGTAGCGGGGGCGGAGCTAGAATGGATAGCGGGACTACCCCGAGATCCTCTGGGGATAGCTGCTCTCTCCAAAAACACAGAAAGAACAATTTCGTCCTGAGAATTCCAGCGGTTGTCGACAAAATTTCACTGTTCGCACGCTGCACCAGACATTTGATCTCAAATAACAATGAACTCAAAACGGTCAAAACGATGAAACGAATAAAAGGAAATCCCCTGATACAGCTGGCGGTCATATCACTGCTGGCAAGCTCTTGCGTCTACTCGCTTTTCCCTCTGTACACGGAGGACAAGGTGGTCTTCATACCCGACATAGTAGGCACCTGGGTAGATGTAGAAAGTGAAGATGGCAGTGACTCCATCCGCTTTGAATCGCTGTTGATGCGCAAGTCTGACCCGACGTTTGCTTCCGGTGACCCAAGGAACACTGCCGGCTACACCATAGCTGATTTGCGCAAGACCATGGACACCGATGACTTAGCCGACATGCTCGATCAAAATAGTGGCTGGTTTTCGCCGGACTATACAGACGTGGATGCCGCTCGGTACAAGATGACGATCTACAATGGCTCGGAAGAGCCGGAAGAGTATCAGGTATACATCTCCGATCTGGGAGACCACCTCTTCGTCGATGCCTATCCCTATGGGGCAGACTCGGACTTTGCATTGGGCAACCGATTTCCAGTACACACTTTCTACAAAATTGAACTGATCGAAGAGCAGCTCATCATCACGATGTTTGACCTCGAGAAGCTCTTCAAGCTATTTGAGAGCAACCTCATAAGACTCCGGCACGAAATCGTCGATGACCAGGTACTGATTACCGCTCGCCCGGAAGAACTTCAACGGTTTCTCGCTCGCTATAGCAAGGACGACTCTGTCTTTGACCCCGATCAGCTCATCCAAAGAAAGGTAACGCCATGACCACGAGAAAAACTACAATTATGCGATGGTTACCGCATGTCGCCTTTTGGATCCTGTCTGTCTTCTTTATTGGGAGCTTCTTCTCCGTATCGAATACGGTGGAACGTATCGACTTTTTTTACTCGCTTCTTTTCCATCTACCACTGGTAGTACTGGTCTATCTTAACCTCTTGGTGCTGGTACCAAGGCTATTGGAAAAGGACCAATATAGCCTGTATGGTATCAGTGGGTTGGTTTTACTGGGTATCACGTATCTCGTGCATGAAGCCACCTTCGAGGTCCTTTTGCCAATTCTACCCACCGGGTTCTATATCGTCTCCTTTGCTGACGCGGCGTTGCTACTGATCATTTTTGCGGCCTACCTGGCATTGACGACCCTCCTCCATCTGGCGCGATCGTGGTACCGGCTACAGCAGATGGTGAAAGAGCAACTGTCTACAGAGTTGGGATCTCTGAGGGCGCAGTTGAATCCACACTTTCTCTTCAATAGCCTCAACAGCATTTACTCGATGTCGCTGGCACAAAGTGAGCAAACAGCACAGACCGTTCTGCGCTTATCCGACTTGCTCCGATATACACTCTACGAACTGAAAGAGGAGCACGTGCCACTGACGAAGGAGATAGAGATGATGAGGAGCTATCTCGAACTTCAGGGCCTGCGGACGGACGCCTCCACGGAGGTGCAATTCGAAATCGACGGGGATATCGACCAACAGACCATTGCCCCACTACTCCTCTTTCCATTGGTTGAAAACGCATACAAGCACGGTGTCAAAGGCGTCTCCGAGGATGGCTACATACACATCCACCTGGAGACAAGGGACGGCATCGATTTTACCATCAGCAACAGCAAAGGGACGGTGGATGAGGTGGAGGCTTTCCAATCCGGGGGCATTGGTCTGCAAAATGTGCGACGCCGGCTTGAGCTACTCTATCCCGACCGCCACCAGCTGGTCATCGATGATAGCGATACCGCGTTTACCGTTAAATTGTCGCTGAGATGATCAAGTGCCTTATCATCGACGACGAACCCTTGTCCAGGGACGTGCTCCGGCGATTTGTCAATGACCACCCAGAGCTCTCTCTGGTGGGCGAATGCAAGGATGCCATCGAGACCTTAGGCGTGCTGTCTCAGGAGGAGGTGGATCTGCTGCTGCTGGACATCAATATGCCGAAGCTCTCCGGGGTCAACTTCTATAAATCCCTACAGCAAAAGCCCGAAGTGATATTCGTCACGGCGTACCCAGAGTTTGCTGTGGAGGGCTTTGAGCTCAATGCGGTGGACTACCTGATGAAGCCGGTATCTTTCGAAAGGTTTGTCCAAGCCATCGAGCGTGTAAAAGTCAAGCTGTCTAGCGCCCCGGGAGCGGATGATTCCATCCTGCTGAAAGTGGACAAGAAAATCTATCGGACACCTTTCTCTGATATCCTCTTCTGCGAGGCACTAGGCGACTATGTGAAAGTGCACCTGGCACAAAAAACGCTGATAGTGACCAGTAGTCTGAAAGGTCTCCTGGAATCACTGCCCTCGGACCAGTTCCTGCGAACGCATAAGTCGTACATCATCAATCGGACCAGGTTCGACTACGTCGAAGGCAACCAGGTCATCATGGACGAGCACCGAGTCCCTATTGGTCAGGCTTATCGGGAGGAAGTGTTTAAGACGCTTAAGGTATAGTGCTCCAGGTTTGGTGTTTGAGGGTTCGTTTCGAAAAACTGCTGACTTAATATTTGAAGGCCTTGACGCCCTTGAAGGTTCGTGCCCACTGCTTGTGATTAGGGTAGTTGTCAATGGTGATTTCGCACTTGACCACTCCTCCTTCTTCCAGATCGAATTTGGCCCGGTAGGACCCAAAAGCGCCTTCGAAGGTGTTGTTGCCTTTGTAACGCAAGCCTTCCAATATCTGACCATTGTGCTTCAACATCAGCAAGTCGTCCGTCCGGTAGAATTCCATCAGACCATTCTCCACCTGGTAAATACCCACCAGCTTCTCATATGCAGCATCCTCCAACGCCAAAGGAGTGCCCATGACTACGTCGAAATTCAAGGTTTTTTCACCCTTGGCATTGGTGTCCAATTGGAGGATCCTACTCTTTGCCTGAGGTAAGCTAGCTGTAATGTCATCCTTTAAATGCCTGTCGCCGGTGAGGTACAATTGCGTGATCAGGTCCTGGTGATCTTCACTCGAGACCCTTAAGTGAATGTGTGCGGGCCGCCATGTACCGGCATCGTTGTAGGGGATGGGGACCATCGTGCGGAAGGCGTACTTTCCGTCACCGGATGTCTTCTGTGAACCTCGAAAGCGGTACTCGTCAGACGTATTGTCGTAGATCTCATTCTCATCACACTGCCACGATTCTACCAGAGCATTGGCCAGCGGCGTTTTGCCATCCTTCTGCAAAATCGTTCCGCTAAAATGTAGTACCTCTCCCGTGGAATCAGCGGGGACAAGATCGGACCTCAATGGTGAGTTGGGGCGGTAAAAGGGCCCCAGGATATCGGTGGTCGTTGGCGTGTCTCCTGCGTAGGATTTTCCATTCCAGTGGATAGATCCTGCTGCAGAAACTCCCACAGCGGTAAGTGCTGAGCGCTTTACAAATTGTCTGCGTTTCATAGGAATAGGTTTGTAGCTGAAGGTGTAAATGAATTTAGCCACAAACTCCGGGATCCGCAAGATTCGCAGAGGTACCAGGTTCAAAGTTCCAAGTTGATCGGAGCAGAACCTGGAACCTAAAACTCGCTAGCTCAAGGTAGTCGGACAGACGTACGCTGTCTTTGGTATATCGGTCTCAGCAATGGCTTTGAAGCCGCCTGCGATGTCCACCACGCTGTGATATCCCCGGGATTTGTAGATCGATGCAGCGATCATCGACCGGTAACCTCCAGCACAATGCACATGATACTCCTGCTCGGCATCCAACTGTCCCATGTTATCATTGATGTAGTCGAGTGGTAAGTTCAGGGCCTCTTCTACATGTTCCGCGCTATACTCCGACTCTTTGCGGACATCCACCACAGATAGTTTCCCGGTACTCATCCTCTTTGCGAACTCATCTGCGGTGATGCTTTCGACGGTGTCTGTCTCCTTGCCGGCGGTACTCCATGCTTCGAGGCCGCCCTCCAAGTAGCCCAACGTGTTGTCGTAACCCACGCGTGAAAGCCGTGTGACGACCTCTTCTTCCCGGCCTATAGGGGCGATGAAGACGATTGGCTGCTGCAGATCTGTGATCAGTGCTCCCACCCAAGGTGCAAAGCTGCCATCGATACCAATGAAGATAGAGTTGGGGATGTGGGCTGCGGCAAACTCCTGTGGAGAGCGCGTGTCCAGCACCAGTGCCCCCTCGTGATTGGCCATGCCTTCAAATGTCTCCGGATCCAGAGGAACGTTGCCCTTGGCCAAGATGCTATCTAGCCCCGCCGCACTGGCTTTGTTCATGGCGACGTTTTGAGCGAAGTATTGTGGTGGTGGCAACAATCCGTCTGTAACCTCCTTGATGAACTCTTCCCGGGTCATGTCCTGGCGCAGCGCGTAATTGGTCTTCTTTTGATTGCCCAGTAGATCAGTGGTCTCCTTGCTCATGTTTTTGCCGCAGGCCGAACCGGCTCCATGCGCGGGGTAAACGATCACGGAATCTGGCAGTGTTATGATCTTTGACCGCAGACTGTCGTACAACATGCCTGCCAGATCATCCTGAGTCATCTCGCCTTTCTGCGCCAGATCCGGGCGACCCACATCACCGATAAACAGGGTGTCACCACTAAAGATCGCATGCTCTTTGCCCTCCTCATCCAGCAGCAGGTAGGTAGTACTCTCCAGCGTATGTCCAGGAGTATGAAGGACCTTCATGGTGATTTTACCAATCTTGAACTCCTCACCATCCCTGGCTTCGTGAAAATCAAACTGAGCTTTGGCTCCGGGACCATAGATGATCTTTGCCCCCGTCTTCGCCGACAGGTCCACGTGCCCGGATACAAAGTCTGCATGAAAATGCGTCTCAAAGACGTACTTGATCTTCTTGCCTTCTTTCGCCGCTTTGTCGATATAGGGAGCGGATTCGCGAAGTGGGTCCACAATGGCTGCTTCCCCATCACTTTCGATGTAGTAGGCCCCCTGAGCAAGACAGCCCGTATATATCTGCTCTATCTTCATAAGGTCAATTTCTTCTGTTGTATAATCCTTCAACTATTTTTTGATGCTGCTGGACGTAACCAAAGTTACATTGTCCGGCCTTGCAGCCACGAACAACGATAAACCACATCTCCGCAAAGGTGCTCAGTTCATCAGAGGATCTCAATGCGATTTCGATACTGTTCTATTTTTTCTTCGCGCTCGAGCTGCTTCAGGAGTCGCGACACGACCACCCTGGAAGTATTCAATTCCTTGGCAATTTGCTCATGCGTACGATTGATGACATAGGACCCTGTCGCCTGCTTTTTGTCGAGCAGGTACTTATAGAGTCGCTCGTCCATCTTCAGGAATGTGACATCGTCGATGGTTTCCAGCAACTCATCGAATCGTGCCTGGTAGGAGCCAAAAACGTAGCGCCGGAAAGTCCTGTAGCGCTGTATCCACCCGTCTAGATAGCCCATGGGTATCATCCAAAGTTTGGAGTCCTCCTCAGCTGAAACATAAAACTCCGAAGGCTTCCCTTCCATGCAACACGTAAGTGACATCGCGCAGGTCTCGCCACCCCCCAGGTAGTAGAGGAAGATCTCCTTCCCATTACTATCGTGCCTAACCACCCGCAGCAGACCTTCCAGGACAATGGGCATCTCTATCGCTTTTTCCCCTGGACTCATTACCGTCTGGTCCCTCTTAACTTCCTTATGATGTCCTGCTTGCAGGATATCCTCGACGAGTTTTGGCTCCAAACCGGCGCCCTCCAGCGCTTGCCTGACTTGCTCCTCCATGGGTTAAAAAAAATGTTGCGTTATGCTAAAGTTACGATACTAACACGATCTGTGAATTGGGAGTTCTCGATTCTCCCCCGTGAGTTTATGCATCATTGCCCCCAATCGACGTGGGAATACTAATGGCAATTATGAAAGCGCCGCCAGGAAGCAGAAAAGATGAAACGCCGAGATCGTCGCTAGTGCGGAAGCTTTTTTCGCAATAACCCGTAGGTGTACGTCCCCAGAAGGGCTGCTGCTATTACCACGATCATCACCCCTACGCCATTGCCGAGCAATATGAACAATGGTCCTGGGCAAGCACCGGTAAACGCCCATCCACATCCAAAAAGGATACCTCCAAAAAGGTATCTGGGTATTGTCAATTGCTTTTTCTCGATCTCAATTGGCTGCCCCTCAAAGGTTTTTAGCTTCCATCGTTTCACAATCTGAAAGAAGAGAATACCCAGGATCACCGCTGTGCCAATGACGCCGTACATGTGAAAGGATTGGAACCGAAACATCTCGTAGATCCGATACCAGGAAATGATCTCAGCCTTGGTGAGTGTGATGCCAAATACTGCACCCAGCAGAATGTACCGTAGAAACTTCATCTGTTTAGTGTTTTGGTTAGAGAGTAAGTAGAGAAGGCAGGACCAAATAGGTCATCAACAAACCGCCGACGAAGAAGCCAATGACAGCGATCAGCGATGGCAGCTGCAGGGAACTCAGTCCACTGATGGCATGGCCCGAAGTACAGCCTCCAGCATATCTTGTCCCAAACCCGACTAAAAATCCGCCAACCACCAGCATGATAAAACCTCTCCATGTCAGGAGTGACTCCCACTGAAACATTTCTTCAGGTACAATTGCCTCACCAGGGTTTTGCACGCCATAGGCTAGGAGCTCATCGATCGTCGCCTGCGATATCCCCACGGCAGCGTCTGGGGTCAACCACGTGTGGGCCACAAAGCCACCTCCGATAGCACCCACAGCAAAAACGAGGTTCCAACCCTGCTCCCGCCAATCAAAATCGAAGTAATCGCAGTGCTTGCCCGCACCCATGATGGAGCACACCGTCCGTAAGTTGGAGGAGATACCAAATCGATTGCCCAGTAGCACCAGTATGGCCATGATCAGGGCGATCACCACCCCGCCTACATACCAGGGCCAGGGTTGGCTTATGAATTCTATCAAATCAGTCACAGTAGTTTCGTTTTTTCAATTGCGTGCGTTATTAACAAAAATAGCCGGATGGCATTCCCTTATTGGGGGCAAGTTGAAGTAATCGTCTTGGTGATTACCTCTCAATTGCACTTTTTAGGCAGTAGGTTAGACTATGGGTAGAGGTGACGATTAACGGCTCTTGAGAACTGCGATATAGTAGTTGGGATCCACGGTAAGCTCAGTCCCGGCCATCTTTTTCGATTGCCAACTGGCTACAGGCTCAAGTCGAGTGTTTTCGCCTTCCACGCTGACATCCAAAGCCATGTTGAAATCCTTCACAACGTTGGTCCATCGGTAGTGTAGCGTGCCTTCTTTGAAATAATATTCAAATACTGGCACGCGAGGGTCCCGCAGGTACTGATCGAAAAAGAAACGTAGGTCAAGATCCAGTTGCTTGGCTATGTAAGCTTCCACATCCGCAGATGTGGTCGTCTGGTGGTAAAACTCTTGTCCGAGGCCCCGCAGCATCTCCCGCCACATCTCATCGTCTCCCAGGAGGGTTCTCAATGTATTGAGCATATTGCCCCCTTTGTAGTAAACGTCTATGGGGTGGTTCGTATCGTTGACACCGTAAGTTCCAATCATTGGCTTGACGTTCTCAATATTGGTCCGCGTACCCCGGACGTACTCCTGACCAGCTTCCTTGCTAAACCAGTACTCCAGAAATAGACTTTCCGTGTAATTCGTGAAGCTCTCATGTAGCCACATATCGGCGACATCCTTGTGCGTGATATTGTTGGCGAACCATTCGTGCCCTGACTCGTGGATGATAATGAAGTCAAACTTCAAACCCCACCCGGTGCTACTCAGATCACGTCCCAGGTAGCCATTCTTGAAGCCATTGCCATAGGTAATGGAACTCTGGTGCTCCATGCCCAAATAGGGAGCCTGTACCAGTTGATAACCATCCTCATAAAACGGGTAGGGCCCTAGCCAGTGCTCAAATGCCTCCAGCATCCGTGGTACTTCCTGGAATTGCTTTTGGGCCTTTCGCTTATCTGTTCGGAGCGCCCAGTAGGTAATGTCCAGCGGACCCTTCTCTCCCTGGTAGGTCTCCTTCCAACTGATGTAGTCGCCGATGTTGAGGTTTACGCCGTAGTTGTTGATCGGATTGCTGACAAACCAATGGTAGGTTTTGGTTTTGTTCTCTTTATCGTGATCCACGCCGCGCAACCTGCCATTGGAGACATCCACCAGGTCCTCCGGCACCTCGACGCTGATCGACATGCTATCGACTTCATCCGCCATATGGTCTCTACAAGGCCACCAGACGCTAGCCCCCAGACCCTGATTGGATGTGGCAATGAAGTGGTTGCCAGCATCATCCTGCTTCCAGCTAAAGCCTCCATCCCACGGCGCACGAACGGCGGGACGAGGCTGGCCCTCATAGCCTACCGTGATGGACTTAACGGAACCGACTGGCTGGGCACTTTTTAGTTGGATGAAGTACGCATTGCCATCTCTTTGAAAAGTCAAGTCGCGACCATCCTGCGTGACAGCCGTTACCTCAAGTGGCTCCTGCAAGTCGATTTGAATGACATCGTGCTCGGAAAGGACGCGATAGTGGATGGTATTTTGACCGGCGATGAATTTGTCATCGGGAAAGACGCTCACCTCCAAATGATAGTATGTCAAATCCCACCAGGCTCTCTCAGGAGTGATGGAGCCGCGGAGAGTATCAGCTCGTGTAAAGGTTTGGCTGTATAGAACCAGGCAAGCCTGAAGGCAAAGGGCTAGGCCCAAAAGTCGTTTCATCAGAGCAACATAATTGCAACGGGCAATCATTCCAAATCAAATGTGTTTGCCGGTCTGAGTGCGAATGATCGAGTGGCCAGACATCACAGGGCTATCCAATTGTCGATGTATTTGTCCGACTGATTTGCGCTTTTCTGCGGGCGATGCTGATCCAGGCTCAGATCCCCCACAGACGATCCATTAAGCCGTTGTGAACAAAAATGCCGTTTTCTCTACCATTCATCGAACACGTTTGTCAGTTATCGAATTTGAAAGAAGCTGAGAGTCATGAAAAGCTATCTTCGTTAGCAATTCCGATTGAGGAAAACCAACACTCAAATACAGACTATTAACCATGACTAACGACCGAAGCCCTTCGCAGATACTTACAACGACGAAACTGCGTGCTGCATTGATACTTTTTGGACTTAGCATTGGCTTCGTCACGACAGCTCAGAACTTTGGTGGTGTCAGACTGAATATCGACGAGTTCAAATATGAATCCGTCGAGATTTCTGTAGGTGACACTATTCAGCTAGGTTCTGGAAGTGACGTCAATGGATTCTTCTCATTTGTGGACGGTTTTACCAAAGCCGGACGTGGCTCAAGGCCTTTCCGACCAAGCAACGAATACAGCAACTCCACGGTGGTGGTAACCCATTTCGTGACCTACGGATTAGATCCCGTTCCGATATGTAAGTCCACTTCCTCTGAAGATAGACGTTATGCACTTTACTTCAAGGTGGCCAACCTCGAGGGAGCAATACTCAACGATGAATTAGTGTTGGCTGCAGAGTAAGAATTGCACTCTTAACAACTTTCCACTAACTGTTCTCATTAGAAGGGCACCTTTCAGGTGCTCTTTTTTATTGCTATATCATTTCTAGTTTGGCCTGTTCATCAAGCGCTTATAATTGCCTGGATGACCGACGAGCTTTGTAGCGAACTACCCGTCCATCCCGTGGTCGATCAGGCCACTATTCTGCCTGACTTTGGTGGCTTTGAAGAAGGTATCAGAATTGGAGACTGGAACAGGACGGTAAACACGAAGTGGCAAAGCGCTGTACTTTCCGGCTGCTACCATGGGGAAATGGCACGACCCTACCGGCACGACAATGAGGCTGCCGACGGTCAGTAAAGCAAAATATAGAAATGGAATTGGGGTGTGTCCTGGGGACCTGGTATAGAGGAATATAGCCCTGGCAGTCACAAAGCGAGTGTGCTCGGGACCCTACGTAAAAGGACAATACTACTACCGAAACAGCGCTGCAATGAAGCTACTGACGGTCTTAGAAGCAAGAAATAGAAATTGGGATTGGGGTGTATTGGAGAGGGGAAAAAAAAGGAGAATCAATAGTCCTCCTGCCAGCCATAGTCCCTCAACAGAAGGAGGAGTCTGGTGTACTGAGGCAAACTGAGTGTTTGCTTGCCACTAGTGAGTTCCTTCAACTTGTAAAGTGGCAAATCTGCTTCCCGCTCAAACCAGGCTTTGTTCAGAGACGGCCTGGCATTCAAAAAATCTGCTAATTCCCTCCGCTGCTTTTCTGTGATTTTTTTGGGCGGTATGATGGTGTCCATTGTGACTATCATTCTTTCCATCCGTATTTAGTTAGCACGGACTCCAGTTGTTTTTTTTGTTCAACACTGAGATACTGTTTGTTGCTCAGGACTTCTTTGAGCTTCCAGCGAGGCAAACCTGCCTCCCTTTCGACACTGTACTTTTTCAGTCCCGGCCTGTCCTTAAAGAATTGGATTAACTTGGCTCTCATACGTTCGGTTCTGTATTCCAAAGATGTTCAGAGCCTACACGAATGGCAATTTTCGGAGAGTGGACCGGTATAAGTACCGACCGTTACTTATTATATTCCGACTAACGGGGAAGGATGAGAACTACCGCAAAGGCGATTTTCCGTCAAATTACGGTCATATCTGGATCAAAAGAATCTTTCCACGCGAGAATACCGCCTCTAAGGTTGATGAGATTGGCGTAACCAAACTTGTCAGAAAGTAGAGAAATGGCCTTTGCACTGCGCACACCACTCTTACAATGCACGATCACATCACCATTACGTGGTATTTCGTCAAGGTGCTCTTCCAATTCGCTCAGCGGCGCCAGAATCCCTGAGAGATTAGCTGCTTGATATTCGTAGGGTTCGCGCACATCGACCAATGTTACCGCAGAGCCGTTATTCATTTCCTCCTGCAGCCGCTCCACTGACCACTCTTTGACCCCGGTATCCTCCTTAAGCCCACAGAACTCTTCGTAATCAATCAACGCTGTGATCGTCGGGCTAGTCCCCGATATCGGATTTTCAGGATCCTTCCGAACATTCAGGGTTCGGGTAGAAAAGTCGAGTGCATCAAAAATGAATAGCCTCCCCGCCAATGGTCTCCCAATGCCCGTGAGGACTTTGATAACTTCCGACGCCTGGATAGATCCCACAATCCCTGGAAGTACACCTAGCACGCCCCCTTCTGCACAGCTTGGTACCATCCCAGGCGGTGGTGGCGTGGGGAATAGGTCGCGGTAGTTGGGACCGCGCTCCCCGTCGATTTCATGGTTGAAGACACTTACCTGCCCCTCAAACTGAAAAATGGAAGCATAGACATTGGTCTTGCCAGCGAGGACGCAGGCGTCATTGACGAGGTATCGCGTCGGGAAGTTGTCCGTGCCATCCGCCACCACGTCATACTGTTGTACTATGTCCATGGCGTTGCCGGCATCCAATTTTAGCCTGTGCTCAATGAAGTTGACATGAGGATTTTGGTCCTGCAGTCGCTGGATAGCTACTGTCGTCTTGTTGTCGCCTATATCTGACGTCCCAAATAATACCTGCCGCTGTAGGTTGCTTTCATCAACCCGATCGAAGTCCACCACGCCAATGGTACCTACTCCCGCCGCCGTTAGGTACTGGAGCATCGGTGCCCCTAAGCCACCCGTACCCACGACAAGCACCTTCGAAGCCTTCAGCTTCTGCTGTGTCTCCATCCCAAACTGCGGCAAATTGAGATGGCGGCTGTAACGAACTTGCTCCGGCAATGAAAGCTTCGTGGTTGACATGACTATTCGATTCCTTGATCTATGTATCGGCTACCGCCTATAATATCGCACCTTGTGCACTTCACCTTTCTTAAAGGTGTCTCTACCCCGGGGAAGTTCCACAAATGCATCGGCATCCACCAAACTAGCCAAATCGCCGGACCCATTGCCCAACACGGGACGCGCCGACAAACCGCCGGTATCATTGTGGCCTATCGCCACCTGCAGAAAGTAAGTAAGGTCAGGCTTGAAGTGGACGTCATCGGCCAATGTGGCCCAAATGGTGGGCTCCGAAGGTAATTGCAGGCATGCCCGTAGCCATGGCATCAAATACTGCTGCAAGCACATGAAACTCGAAACGGGGTTTCCTGGGAAAGCAAAGACCGTAACCTGTCCGGGCACCGTGCCGAACCAAAAGGGCTTACCCGGTCGCTGTTTGATACGGTGAAAGAGCTTGGTCACCCCGACGGCATCCAAGGCCTTCGGCAGCCAATCGAATTTTCCTTTGGAGACTCCCCCGCTCAAGGCTATGAGGTCATACTCCAGCACATACCCTCGCAACTTTTCGACAATGGTATCATAGTCATCCACAAGGTGCGCCCGATCCGCAGTTATGCCATAGGTGGCCAGCACTGATTGTATCTGATGCACATTGCTTTGCCGGATCTGATGCGCTTCCGGTGTCTCCTCGACTTCCACCAATTCATCGCCGCTCGAGATGATCAGCGTTCTTGGTAGTTTGCTCACTGTAATGTTGCTGTACCCTACGGTGGCTGCCACACCAATCTCCGCCGGACTGATCACCCGACCAGAGGTCACGATGGCATCATGAGCCTGACGGTCGGAGCCCTGACGGTGGATGTTCATGCCATGGTTTACTTCATCCGTCACCACCGTCGCCCTTCCATCGTTGATCTCGACCTTCTCGTAAGGAATGACTGTGTCCAGACCTGCGGGCAACATAGCCCCCGTCATTACCTCCAGGCACTCGCCCTTGGTATGCGAACTCTGAAGTGGCGCTCCTGCCGCGGCAACCCCCGCAATACCAAATATTCTTTCTCCCTCCTGATATTCCTCGTACCTGATGGCGATACCATCCATGGTCACACGATGGAACGGTGGGAAATCCCGATCCGCAACGACTTCCTGGCGGAGCACCCTGCCCATCGCCATGCCCAGTGGTACTTGCTCCTTACCAAAATCCCTGACGTGATCAGTGATGATACTTCTGGCCTCTTCGACAGTCATCATGTGATTATCCTCCTATGGTTGCCATGGACTCGGAGACCGGCAGCTCCCCAGTGCGGCGATTCTCCGCTTCAAAGCCATCCTTCGCTCTGTTTTGCAATGCGTGCTGTAGGGCCTGCTTCAGCTGCTCGTCGGAAGTGGTTGACCGAATGATCTCTCGGAGGCTAAGACCGCCCTTATCATATAGACAAGTCTTCAACTCTCCTTGAGGTGTCACTCTTATGCGGTTGCATGAGCCGCAGAATGTCCGAGTATAAGCTGCTATGATGCCAAAAGAGCCCTTGAAGCCTTTGACTTGATAATTGCGGGAGGTGGATGCCGGAGGGTCAGGGAGCTTTTCAATGTCATACGATTCACTGATATGATCGAGGATCTTCTTCATCGGCCAGAAGGTCGCATTACCCTGGCCGAGGGTGCCGTTGAACGGCATCTCCTCAATGAACCTGACGGACACATCACGATTCTTCGTCAATTCGATCATCGGATGAATGTCCTCTATGTTCTTTCCATCCATCACCACCATATTGATCTTGGTGCGAATGGATGACTCCACCAGTGTGTCGAATGTGGACATCACTTGATCATAGAGATTGCGCCGAGTGATTTGGAAAAATCGCTCTTTGTCGAGGGTATCGAGGCTCAGATTGATGGACTTGATGCCCATTTTTTCCAGGTCCGCGATCCGATCCTCCGTGAAAGTGCCATTGGTAGTAATATGTATCTGCTCGATGGTCGGCTCTTTGGAGACGCGCTCCAAAAACTCCATGATACCTTTTCTGACGAAAGGCTCACCACCGGTAATCCGCAGCTTTGAGATACCCAGTGAGCCGAATGCGCGTATCATCCGGTACATTTCCTCAAACGACAACAGGTCTTCCCGATCTACATATTTGATACCCTCTTCTGGCATACAGTAAAAGCAGCGGAGGTTGCAGCGATCGGTCACCGCCAGGCGCATGTAGTTAATCGTACGACCGTGATTGTCCTTCAGCATCGTTGTTGGGTGCAAACGTTTAGTCAGTAAACAACTCTTACTCTCGAATCGTTGTTTTCTTTACGTTGAAAATTAAAGCTACGCAGATTTGGCTAATCGCTATAAGTCTTCATTCCCGATTTTCGACAAGTATCCCTCACTGGTGTACCTGGACAATGCGGCTACTACGCAGAAGCCGCAAGCCGTCATTGATCGGATTACACGCTTCTACTCCGAGGAGAATGCGAACATTCACCGGGGCGTCTACGACCTTTCCAATCAAGCGACAGACACTTATGAGAAAGTTCGTGACCAGGTTGGTACCTTCATCGGCGCATCACAAAGTGAATCCATCGCCTTCACAAAAGGTACAACGGAGTCCATCAACATAGTCGCCAGGTCATTTCTGGGACCTCGCCTGCAGCCCGGAGAGAATATTGTCGTGACGCTCATGGAGCACCATGCTAACTTCCTTCCCTGGCAGCAACTGGCGCTGCATCATCAAGCGGAACTGCGAGTGGCTGCGCTCACCTCAGCCGGAGATATCGACATGGACGCCCTGGCACGCATGATCGACGAAAACACGCGGATGGTCGCGGTGACCCACATCTCCAATACACTGGGCACAATCAATCCGATCGTGGAGATCATCAAACTTTCCCATGAAAAAGGCGCTCCCGTACTCGTCGACGCTGCACAGAGCATCGCACACTACCCACTGAATGTTGTCGATCTGGAGTGTGATTTCCTGACGTTTTCCGGGCACAAAATGTTTGGGCCGTTCGGAATGGGCGTATTGTATGCTCACCCACAATGGGTGAAAGACATACAGCCTTACAACTATGGAGGCGGCATGATCCGGCAAGTGGGGATTGACCAATCGACCTATGCCGACTTCCCCAGAAACCTGGAAGCAGGCACTCCCAACGTGGCAGGGGTGGCAGGTCTGGGTTCGGCCATTTCGTACATCGAGTCACTGGACCGTGAAGAAGTCATCGCCCATATTGACGCGCTGCTTACATACGCTAATGCGCGATTGTCCGAACTGGAGGGCATCCATCTACCAGCCAAACCCTCTCAGCAATCTGGCATTGTCTCATTCAATGTGGAGGACGTGCATCCTCACGATGTAGCTTCGGCACTGAATCGAGAAAATATTGCGGTAAGGGCTGGCATGCATTGCACTCAGCCACTGCTGGATGAAATGGGATTGGGTGCGACCGTACGCGCGTCGTTCACGATCTACAATAGCCAGGAAGAAATAGACCTGCTCGCCGCAGCCCTGGGGGAACTCTACGCATTCTGGCATGACTAAAGAAGACATCAAGCAACGCTACAAAGAGTTCGTGCTTCCCGAAACACGAGCGCCCTACCACTTCGAAATCCGCGAAGAAGCGTCCACGGAGTTGCTGGCTTATAACCCCCTGTGCGGGGACAAATACAAGTTGTTTTTGGACGAGTCCGCGATACCGGAGCAGGTCCACTACCACGGCATAGGGTGCGCGCTCTCGAAAGCATCGGGCTCCATGATGATCCGAGCTCTGGAGGGAAAGTCCGAAAAGGAAGCCCAAGACTTCATCAGGGGATTTATACGACAAGTAGCCGAAGGCACGCCTGACTCCGACCTTCCGGAAAATTTGCGGGTACTCGTGGAACTAAAGAACTTTGAAGGGCGCGAGGATTGTATTACACTTACGTGGAAGGCGCTATTGACACACTTAGAAACTGAAGCTCAACAATGACCATCAAACTCGTGGCTTTTGGCATCGCCAAAGACATCTTACAACACTCACAAATGGAATTCGCCATCGAAGGAGATCCGAAGATTGCAGATCTGAAGCGGAGCCTGATTGAGCAGTATCCGGAATTCGAAAAACTTCGGAGCCTCAAGTTCGCTGTCAATGAGGACTATCAGGAAGACCACTACGAACTCAGTGCCTCAGACGAGGTGGTCATCATCCCACCAGTAAGCGGCGGCTGATATGATCGATATCCAAATCCTTGATACGCCCCTCGAAGAGTCTGTGTGCGTCGATGCCGTGAAACACCCTGGAGCCGGAGGCATCACCGTATTCATCGGTACCGTGCGCAATCAAACCAAAGGCAAGGAAGTACTGCGGCTGGAGTTTGAGAGCTACGTCCCCATGGCAGAGAAAGAAATGCGAAAGATCGCCGAGCAGGTGGTGGAGAAATGGGGTGCGTTTCATGTGTCGATACACCACAGGGTGGGCGTTTTGGACATCGGCGAAGTGCCGGTGATCATCGCGGTATCGACTCCGCATCGTAAGGCGGCCTTCGAGGCGTGCGAGTACGCCATCGATACACTAAAAGAGACCGTGCCTATTTGGAAGAAGGAAGTCTTCGCCGATGGCGAGGTGTGGGTGGCGGCGCATCCTTAGGTAGAGGTTTGGCGGTTCGTGAGGACACGAACCGAGGGAGAAGTCGATTGAGATTCCTGCATCGCATCACTATCAGTCGAAACTTGCATTGTCCCAAAGCTCGCAGGAATGACGTCGATTTGGAAGCGGTAGGCCTTCAGTCTGTGTGCCACAGACCGGGGTGGTGGGGTTGCTGGTGAAAACACCAACAACGGCAGTAAAAAAAATCACTGCGCCTGCGAAGTACTGTCCGGTCTATTTGGGTGCAATCGTGCTCGTGTGGCGCCCGACCCGCTTAGCGCAGGTCTAGGCGCAAGGCCCGCCCTGAAGTCAGCGAATACCAAGTGGCACTCCAAGAGATATCAATCCTCAATTCGCTACTTCAGGGCGCTCGGGATGGGGCGCTCCAAAAGCTTATCTACTTCCCAATCTTCCAGTCTTCGTCGGGTGTGCCCTTGAAGCAATTGGGGACGCGTGGGAAATCAGAAGTGATAACATAATAATAGGTGCCGCCAGGATACTCAGGCGTGACGCCCGTACGTCCATTGCACTCATCCAGGTCACCAAGTCCCTCGACGTACTCATAGTCCTGTATGTAGGTGCCATCGTAAGACCCGTCGGGAGCGGTCGTGCCATCACCAGGTCGGGTGCCTGACTTGAGCTGGTAGCTGGAGGTCAGTTCTTTGATGGCGGTTGAAGCATCATTCGCCGTCGTATAGCTGTACTTATAATAGATGGGGTACCCATCAGCAGCAAAGCCATAGATGACTGAGTGTCGCGATCCATCTTCCTCGTCTGCAAGTCCTACGATATCGCCGTGGTAATGGTAATTGCCCTGTGAGGTGACGTGAGCACCCCATGCATCAAGATGGGTCTGGCCCTCCTCAGATACCTGCGCCTGCCACTCCCAGTTTTCTTCACCCGTGTCAGGATTGGTCCAGGGCTTAAGGCCCATCGGGTGGAACTCTACGCCATTGATGGCCATCCCAAACTGCCAAAAGTTGTCGTTGGACGGTGTAGGTCCACCCGTCTCATCGTAGACATAGGTGGTGGTCCCAGCCAATGTGGGCGTGAGATCGAGGACACGCGTGACATTGGTAGCTGTGGGGTCAGCATTGGGGAAGCTGCCAGTCTCATGACTGGGATACTGATTGGAGGTGATCGTACGCGTATCCGCCATGACGTCTACTGCGAAACAGACCTGGCTCTCGGTGGTGCTGGTAATCTCACAGGATGCCGTTTCGTTCTCAGCGGAAGCAAAATCGTTGTCATAAACATTGCTGCCGGTATAGGGGAAGATTTTGAAGTAATACACGGTCTGATCCTGCAGCAGGTCAACGGTGAAGGGCGTGATCGAAGTGCCCTTGTAAACAACCTGCTCATCAGTACCGATATAGGTGGTGCTCGCCGCAGGATCCTCTCCGTCGGTGAGATCTGTGAAGCTATTTGAAGTATTGATCACAATCACGTATCCATCCGCTCCCTCCGAGGCGCCCCATTGGTTGATAGTCAATGAAGTGCCGGTGCTCTCGCCAAAAGAAACGGAGATTTGGACACCTCCCTGGTTGACTGTAACGAGGAATTCATCTGCCACTGTACCGCCATTGCCATCGTCGGCGGTCACGGTGACGGTGGAGGATCCCGTGGCCACTTCTGTGATGGTCAACTCTGTGCCGCTTACTGCGACGGTTACGACGCCGGTTTCGCTGGAAGTAGCGGTCAATGTCAAATTATCTCCGTCGGCATCGGAGAACGTCGCAGATAGATCTACGGTCTCTGTAGCAAATCCTACCTCCAGAGTGAGGTCGGCCAGCTCGCTGGCCACCGAGGGCGGCGCATTGACCTCTATGGCCACCTGGAACTCATCTGATACGGTCCCCCCCTTGCTGTCATTGGCGGTGACCGTGATATTGACCATACCCGAACCTCGCTCATTGATCGTGAGCGTAGTCCCAGAAATATTGACTGAGACTACCTGTGGATTGGATGAAGTGGCGGTGAGTGTGAGATCATCGCCGTTGGGGTCGGAGAAGACACCCGAGAGGTTGACCGTCTGGGTAGCAAAGCCACCTTCCAAGGAAAGGTCCGGGAGCGGATTGGATACGACCGGCGCTTCATTGGGCTCATCGGGCTCATCCTCGGAGCAGGCAATGATCCAGCCCATGATGACGAATGGTAGGAGTACTTTTAGGAAGGGAAAAGGGTAGCGTCTGCGCATAGCTGATACAAATGAAAAAAATCAATTCAAACGTACGATGGAGCCACTTTACTACCCAAAAAAATGGCTGGACGGGAGCAATGACCATCCCAACAGGGATGAGTTAAAATGAATAGGCAGCATCATGGAATTTGGCCATTAACAGGGCCTAACAACACGTCCTAACGGGGCTAGACCAATGCCGGCCGACCGTTGATTCTGTCAATACCAGACTGGAGCACATCATCCCACTCTTCCAGTAGCTCCCAGGTGATCTTTTTATCATGCCTTTTGATTGTATTGAGTAGGGCCACCTTCCAGTTTTCGTACATCCAGTAGGGTATGTCCATATGGGCCTTTCCGTGGCTGCGGCCTATTTTGTCCAGCTTGGTCGCTGCTGTTTGTCGCCCCCCGGCGTACATGATCATAAACGAAAGACCTGATTTGAGCAGATCCTTTTGATGCTGGAAGTCTGTATTGCGGAATTTGTCTCGGATCTCGTTGGACGACTGTGTGAAGGCTCTGTAAAAATCGTCGAGGAATCCGGGCGAAAGGGTGCAGCGTCCAAAGCTTCTTTGTACATCTGCACGGGCTCTGTTGTCAACCATGCCAGAATAGGGTTTTGTAGTTGTACTGATTGATTCCTTCGGTGCTTTAGTGTTTACAACATAGTTACCTAATCGTTGTGTGTTATATAATGACGAACCTCATGTCAGAGGATGATATTGCGATCTTGACATGTTGGCGGTTGGTTTGCGTGCTGGAGCCCACTAGATTTGGTGCATGTGGCGACTTGTCATTCGATACGGCCTATTGATCGCGGCAGTGGGGCTGCTCCTCCAACTCTCCAAGTATGTGCTCGTTCCGTTTTTGGATCGGGAAGAACTGGTTTTTACGGGCTACGCGATCGCCATTGTCGCTGTGGTGGTGCTGGTGCTACAGCTAAAGGGACGACGGAGCGGCATCGAGTACAGTGCACCGCCAGAAATCCTCAACAAACTCGGGATCAGCCAACGAGAGCTTGAGGTCTTGAAGGCAATGTCCAACGGCTTCAGCAACAAGCAGATCGCGGACAAGCTATTTATCTCCGAAAGTACCGTCAAGACGCATGTCTCCAATTTGCTTTCTAAACTCCACGCCAAGCGGAGAACCGAAGCCATCCACAAAGCCCGAGATCATCGATTAATTGACTAGGTCGAAAGGACTAATCCTTCAAATCCTACTTTAGTATGAGTAGATTTTCACCACCGCCTGATTACTTCGATCAAAAAAAATCGCAGCAGATATGAAAAAGTTTATTCTTCGCAACGGACTCTATAGTGCAGGTTTCCTTCTAGCAGTCAGCCTTTTACTTTTTGTGGCCATGGGAGGCGCCTCCGGATCCAGCGACAATTATGGTATGGGCGAGATCTTTGGATGGCTGAGTATCGTCCTGTCCTTGTCTTTCATCTTCCTCGGCATCCATCAATACCGACGTGAAAATGAGGGGCCGATCACTTTTGGCCAGGTATTGAAGATGGGACTGCTCATTTCCCTCTTCCCTTCAGTGTTGTTCGCACTTTACAACATCTTTTACATTGAGGTGCTGGATCCCCAGTTCTTTGAGAAGTACTACGACTATCAACTGGAGCAGGCCCTGGCTACGGCCAACCCGTCAGAACACGCCGAAATAGAAAAGACCATGGCAGCGGAATATACCTCGTTCGCCAACGTACCCTTTCAGACGTTTCTCATGTTCGCTTCGGTATTCTTGATTGGGACCGTCATGAGTGTCATCTCAGGGCTGGTATTCTCCAGGAAATGAGAGATAGCAATCTCCAGTAGCAAAAAAGCCCGGGCATTTTTCCCGGGCTTTCTTCATTTACTTTTTTCAACCTAATCTCTCCCTAGTCTGTAAGGGGTATATGGCGCACCTGAGTTTTCGAGGTCTGTCTCCAATTGCGCCAAATCTTCGTCCACTAGCTTCAGCAACCTGTCACGAAGTGGAGGCAGGGCGCTACTCGCAATTTCGTAGGACATACGATGCGTTTGTGTCGGTGCAGAGGTTGTATTGAGTTGCTCATAATTCAATAACCCCACGCGGCCGGCTACGGAGGGAGGCGTGTCCATGTCCAGGGTAGAGGCCACTCCATCACCGAATAACTCTGTGCGAATTCCGGCCAATTCCTCTTTGATGGCCAGGAGATTGGTATACAGCTCCTCATGCTCGGCCTCCGCCTCCAATATGGCCTGCTCAATATGGCGGATCTGGTTGTTGACCTCGCCCATCTTCTGACGGACGGCTGCTACCTCACCGCTCAACTCTGAAACATCACGTTGGAATGCCAACTTCGCTTCGCGATCTGCTGCCGGCAGAACCGCATTATGCAAGGCCTTGATGGTGAATGACACTTGCTCTCCTATAGAGGTGAATGTGCCTTTGTCAAACAGTGCCATCTCCAGGGTGAAGTCACCCGGAGCAACCAAAGTACCCTGCCTGCCGCCAGCAAAAGGATTGTAGAACGAGGGCTTCGAAAGGCTCACCGCGTCATCAGAAGCATAGCGCATGTCCCATGTCATGCGGTTCAATCCCTTGGAAGGTTTCGTTGTCAGTTTGCGTACCACCTGTCCATTGTCGTCTTTGATAGTGAACAAAAGATATGGGTCTTCTTCCATCCTTTCCTTCTTGAGGTCTTCATACGAAGGGTATGCGTTGTTCTTACCATCCTTTTTGTTTTCACTCTCGCTTTCGCGTCTGGAATCCTGCAGGGTCTTTGGCGCATCCTTGAGATAATAAGTGAATATGGCTACGGGCCCCAGGTTGTCTCCCATATAGTAGTCGTCACCCTGGAAGCCTTTGCCTGGCAAGCCGAGTGGCAGCTTCTCAACATACAGCCATGGATCCCTCACTGCCAAAAGCGCCCCATCCTGTGCCGCGGTATTATCCGCACCTCGCAAGCTGCTGTAGTCATCCAGGACGTAGAATCCACGACCGAACGTGCCGAGAATTAAGTCATCTTCTCTCGGGTGAATCGCAATATCCCGAACAGCAATCGTTGGCAATCCACTTTTCAGTTGCTTCCACTCACCGCCTCCATTCGGAGAAAAGAAAACGCCGAACTCCGTACCGACAAACAGCAGGTTGGGATCCTCGTGGTCCTCTGCTATCGCGTAAACTGATCCCCGCTCCGGGAGATTGGCAGCAATACTGGTCCAGGACTGTCCCTGGTCCGAAGACTTGAAGAGATAGGGCTTGAAATCACCGTACTTGTGGTGGTTGAAGGCGGCATAGATGACCTGCTCGTTGTGCTGAGAGGTCAAGACCGCGTTGACGTAGGATCTGCTGGGGGCACCGGAAATACTGGCGACATTGTTCCAATTGCCTCCACCATCGGCCGTGATCTGAATGAGACCGTCATCTGTGCCGACTACCAACAGGTTTTCATTCAAGGCTGATTCGTGGAAGGCTACAATGGTGCCGTAGGGAGATGTGCTTTGGTTTTTCATGAGCGCATCCACACCCCAAACGCGGCCCATGACCGGCAACTCATTGCGGTTGATCTGCTGCGTGAGGTCGCCGCTCAAGGCGGTCCAGCTGTTGCCTCGGTCATCGCTACGGAAGACCTTGTTGGCAGAAAAGTAAATGCGCGTGGGGCTATGCGCACTGATGTGGAGGGGCGCATCCCAGTTCCAGCGGAACTGATCTTCACCTTCTCCCGGCTGAGGCTTGATGCCTACCTCTTCCCCGCTGCGACGGTCGTAGCGAACGAGGAATCCATACTGCGATTGCGCGTAGACGATATCGGGATTGGAAGGGTCCACCTGCGACTCAAAGCCATCACCTCCGTGGGTCATGTACCAATCCTCATTGGGGATGCCATTGGCTGAGGTCGTTCGCGACGGACCTCCCATGCTAAAATTGTCCTGGGTACCGCCATAGATGTTGTAGAAGGGCTCATCGTTGTCTACCGCCACCTTATAAAACTGGGTGACGGGGAGGTTCTTCTTGTAGTACCATGTCTTGGCATGGTCCCATGATTCGTAGATACCTCCATCACAACCAACGAGGAAGTGATCGGTATCCGTCGGGTCAATCCACATGCAGTGGTTGTCGACGTGCTTCGTGTCTTCGCCCAATACTTTGAAGGTCTTGCCGCCATCCACAGAAAAGTGGAGCCAGGTATCCATCGCATACAGTTTGTCAGGATTTACGGGATCGGCCACAAGTTTCTGATAGTAGTTGCCGCTGGTTGAGTATCCCCCTTGTTTGTGCCAGCTCGCTCCTCTGTTGGTAGATCGGTATAGGCCGCCCTTACCCTGCGCCGCTTCGACAATGGCGTAGATGATCTCAGGATTGGCCGGTGAAATGGCCAGGCCTATTTTCCCTTTGTCCTGAGACGGCAGCCCTTTGTCTGATTTTGTCCATGTTTCGCCTTTGTCAGTGCTTTTGTAGATCGTGGATCCGGGTCCACCACCAATGTAGGTAAAAACGTGACGTCTGCGCTGATGGGTGGTTGCGTACAAGACGTTGGGGTTCTCCGGATGTATGACGACCTCGTTCACACCCGTGTGTTCATCCACAGTCAGTTTGGCCGTCCAGGTCTCACCCCCATCGTTGGAGACATACAACCCTCGCTCGCCGCCGCTGCTCCAAAGCGGACCACATGCGGCCACATAGATGCGATCGGAGTTCTCAGGATCGACGGCGATGCTGCCGATATGCTCCGACTCTTTCAGTCCCATCTTTTTCCAGCTCGCGCCACCATCGACGGACTTGTACACGCCATCGCCATAGGCAACGCTACGTTGGTTGTTGTTTTCTCCTGTACCTACCCAGATCACATTGGGGTTGTTGGGATCCATGGTAACGACACCCGTAGAGTAGCTGCCCTGGCTGTCGAAAATCGGTTGATAGGTGGTGCCACCATTGACAGTCTTCCAAACGCCTCCCGAGGATACGGCTACGTAGTACTCCTTGGGATTGTCAGGATTGACAGCAAAGTCTGAGATGCGGCCAGATGTGATGGCCGGTCCGACATTGCGAAACTTAAGACCCACAGACAGCTCCTCCAGAGGGGATTTTGTCTCTTCTGTGTTCTTCGATTTTCGCTGCGCGAATACGGTCGCGGAGGTCGCGACCATTAGGATAAGTAGTAGTTTTTTCATCGTTAATGTGGTCAATCCTTTAAAGCTAACGATCCCAGGATTGATGGCCAAAGTTGAGGGTGACGAGTGGTGCTTTCGCTTTTGGCAGAGAAATTTCACGGCCGACATATTGGGCCCTGAGCAAGAAGCACCTTGATTGGGAAGAGTCCCGAGTTTGGAGTTTCGGGTTCCGAGTTTTGTCGAAACTTTGACCTGGAACTTTGAACCCGGAACCTCCTATAAATCCGTATCCGCTTCCGTCAGGTCGAGTTCCCTGATCCAAATATTGCGATAGAGCACGTCGTGGCCCTCAGCCTGGAGCTTAAGCCCTCCAGGGACATTGGTGATACCTTTGCCTCCGTCATTCCCACCATCGAGTCCGGAGTTGGGGCCGCCCCAAACCTGATTGATGCGCTGATTGGTATGGACTTTTTGTCCATTGAAATAGACGGTAGCCATGGCCTTCTCAACCAGTGAATCTCCTTCAAATCTCGCCGCTCGGAAAGTGACATCGTAGGCATTCCAGTTGCCGACCCCATTGTAGGCAAAGTACGGTGACTCCGTTTCGTTGATGATGGCGCCAATACCATGCTTCGTGGAATCGCCATCGAGGATCTGTATTTCATATCGATTTTGAAGATACACGCCACTGTTGCCTCCGGGATTTTGAATAAGGAACTCCACATGCGCCCGGAAATCGCGAAACTTCTGCTTGGTCACAATGTCTGCGGCCCCATAGAGACCACCTTCCGCAGCTGGATCGTTCGCATTCATTGCCGTGCCTTCGTCCACAGGATCGTCCACTATCTGCCACTTGATGGGCAATTCAGCTGCGAAACGGGGGCCTTCCCAATAGGTCCAATTATCATCGAGCATTTCGCGTGAACCATCGAAGAAGACTTCTGCATCAGAAGGGGCCTGAATGCCGACACCTACATCACTCGCAGATTCCTGGGCCGGTGTAGCGGAGGATGGCTCCTGATTGGATGACGAGGGTGCTGCGCAGGCCACGAGCAAACTGGCAGCAACGAGGAAGCAGAAATTTTGATAGTTCATGAGTTAGGTTGATTTGGCATTAAAGATAAACCACCTATGGCGATGTGCGGGAGATGAGTTAGTATTGGCGGTAAGATCACACTAAAAACTACTACCCTATGTATACAAGAAGGAACTACGGATTTTGGCTTACTTTCAAATGGTCGTCGAAACCCTTTTACGTGGGTGCCCTCTACGGCCTCTTCATCGCCTCCTCTTCCTTCTTTTTCGGGGTGTCTATAGCCATCCCCTGGAGCGCTGTAACGATAATTGGTATTGCCGTGGCTTTCTACCTGGGCTTCAAGAATAACAGCTCCTACGACCGCACCTGGGAGGCTCGCAAGATCTGGGGTAGCATCGTAAACAATAGCCGGACTTTTGGTGCGGCGGTGGTTTCATTCGTGCAAGGCGATAATGATGCAGAAATCAAAAGGGAGTTAATCTACCGGCATATAGCCTGGATGACAGCTTTGCGCCATCAGCTACGGCTGAGCAAACCATGGGAGCATGTTCGCGAGCGACTGGGCTTTTACCAGCCGACCATTTGTGAAGACTATCACAATACCCTGGGATCAGAATTGCGCAACTATATCTCGGCAGAGGAGATCGCTGCGGTGAAGGATAAGACCAACATGGCGACGCAGATCATGCGAAACCAGGCCCATCGCTTGCAAGGATTGAAAGATGAAGGGTACTTCGAGCACTTTCGTCATATGGCCTTTCACGATCTCGTCAGGAGCTTCTATGAAGACCAGGGGAAGTCCGAGCGGATCAAGAACTTCCCTTTTCCCCGGCAGTATGCTTCAACAGCGCTTTGGATGACTTTCATTTTCAGCTCATTCGTACCCTTCGGCCTGTTGGATATATTCAAAATGGAAGGCGGCTGGCAATATTGGGTGATGCCGCTGGTCACGGGGCTCATCATTTGGATCTTCTTTCTGATGGAGAAGATTGGGGACTATTCTGAGAATCCGTTTGAGGGCACTTACAATGATGTGCCCATTACACAGATCGCCAGGGGCATCGAAATCGACATGCGGGAAATGATCGACGACAGCAATATCCCGCCGCCAATGAAAGATGACAACGGCTTCCTGATGTGATACTAGAGCCCTTTGTCCAGCTTCATCACTGGCAGGTACCGCCCGGGAGGGTAGCTCTCCACCTGATCATAGGTGACAAAACCCATTTTTTGGTAAAACCCCTCTGAATTAGGGTCAGAAACGACAATGATCTCCTTGTCTCCACAGGCTTCAAGTACCGCACCTAGCAACTGTTGACCGTATCCTTTGCCAATATGATCCGGGTGGATAAACAGGTGGTCAATCTCATACTGCCCTTGACCTTCTAATACTTTTACGAATCCGACGATAGCACTTTCGTGGTCGGCGACGACTACCCGGCCCTTCTTGATGTCCATCTCTGTGACCTCCAGCGCGGCGCGCCACCGCTCCATCCACTCATCGGGATAACCCCAGTACTGCTTGGAGGCCCTGCTGATATAATTCAGGATCGGGAGCTCAGTCATGGCCGCTGGGCGGAATGTCAATGTATCCATCAGTCGACCTGTAAGTTCTGTAAATGAAGGGCGAGTTGCAACGGAAAAAGGGCCCTCTTGAGGCCCTCATCCATTTTGTGTCTTTCCGTCAGCGACATCGCTACCACCCGTAAACCGTGCAACCAAGGTCTCGTACCACTGCCCCTGCGCATCCTTGTCGGATCGTTGTGCATCTCCTCATACCCTGGCTGGAGGTATGCCATGTATGCACCACCACCAGATTTCCATAGTAGTAGACGCATTGCGAAAACCAGTAGGTCCATGCAAAGGCAGCTACTTCTGCATCGAGGTTGAGCAGATCACTGGAAGTTCTGGTCGTCAACAGACTCACAGAGGTAGATGAATCCCAGTCACTGGCCTCGGTCACGTTCGGTGTCGACTCACAATCACTGACTTCCGTGATGTGATCAGCCTCGGTATATCCAGCACCGAGTGATGCTGTTGACTCCAGGGCAAGCGTAGGCGTGTTGATCATCAACACGAGGGCAAAAAGCGGAGTTAGGGCGGTTCTAAAACTACAATCCCGCAACAGCTGGACTGCGGTAATTGCGATGAATGAAAAGTCCATAGGCGTCTTTTTCCCCTTAGTGCGATCGACGGCAACAATTGTTAACGCACTCTTGGAAAAAAATCTCAATCCCTGCGAATCCGCTTATAGGGAAGCCAGGTACTCCGCGCTTGCCTCGAACGTATCTGGCGACATTTCGACGAAAACGTTTTTCAGGCCTCCGATTTTGGCTGCCTCGAAGAAATCCTCCCAATCAACGTCTCCCTGTCCAATAGGAGTCTGACTATCCTTCGCTTCCGACCAGTCGGCGAGATGGGCTGAGATAAAACGGCCCGGGTACTTGCGGAAATAGTCGGCGGCGTTATAGCCAATGTTGACGACAGCCACCTGGAATTGCATTTTGATAAGGTCCGGATCCAACTGATCCATCATCGCTTCATAAATCAATTCATCGCCGCGCTTCTCAAATTCATTGTGATGGTTGTGAAAGCCCATTTGGATACCCGCGGATTTCGTCTTCTCACCAATCTCATTGAGTTCGTCACATGCCCTGCGGTAATCATCAATAGAGGCCTCCTTTGGCAGCGCGAAGGTCGCACACATCATTTGGGTGATGCCCATCTGCTGGGACCATTCTATTCTATTGTCCAGGCTTTCGCGTAGTTCACCCATCAGGTAATGCGAACTCTCACACTTCAGCCCAGCATCCTCGATGATCGTGCGCATCTCTCGGCCGGTCATACTATTCAATGGTCCAAAACCTGCATTGGTGTAGCCCAGTGGAGAGCACATTTCCACCTCCTTGTATCCTAGCCCTGCCATCATCTTGAGCGTGCCCGGGAAATCCTCGAACAGCTTCTTGCGTATCGTCCAAACCTGGAAACCGAATGAGTCTACCACTTTGTCTTCATTTAAAAGGGAATTGATACCAAGGGGAGTTGCAAAGCCTGCAGCACCCAGTGCCAGGCCACTCTGTTTCAAAAAGGATCTGCGTGTTGTCATCGGTGCATGTTTCAAATTTTGTCGATTTCCCAACCCGATCTGTAGCTACGATCAAGATACTCATTGGCGCTCTGATCATTGGTAATCTCCAATTTGTCGGCGTCGTACTTGATGGCCTTATTGGCCCGCAAGGCGACACTATAAAGATTGACCGCCTCGGTGATGGGCCACGCCTCCCGGAAGCTACCCTCTATCTGATCGCTGTCCTGGATACCCCGGACAAACCTCACTTCGCCACGCTCACGTTCCGGTGGCTCTGCGGTATTGATATCCGCCGCCAAGCCCTTATCGCCATCCAACACATACGGCTCCCGCACGAGGAACTCGGACGTCATGATGATGCCCTTCTCGCCGACGAACATCATGCCCTCGGCGGGAAACTCAATGTCTTTTTCATAATAGGCGTCCGGGACATTGGGTTTCATACCCCCATCATACCAGAAGAGGTCTACCGGCCCTCGATCGTCAGTTGCTGGGTATCGGAAGCGCACCTTACTTGCAAACGGATAAGAGTAGTCATTTCGGATCTTGTGCGCTCGGAGGTTGTCACGTAGGGTACAGACGCGAACAAAGTTGGGCTCAACGATCGTCGGCCCCTCCAGCTTCAATGCCTTAAAGACTGTCCACAGGCTGTAATGCCCCATGTCTGCCATGGCTCCACCTCCGAAGTCGTACCACCCGCGAAAGACCATGTTGGTGTAGTTGGGATGATATGCACGGTCAGCCTCCGGTCCTAACCAAAGGTCCCAGTCGAATCCATCGGGTACCGAAGGTGTTTCGGAGGGGATCTCCGCGTACTGTGGCCACACGGGCCGATGTGACCAGTTGTGGACCTCTTTCAGAGTGCCAATCACACCCCCATCAATCCAGGCGGTGATCTGGTCCATATTACCATTGGCGTCCCAAGCGATCAGATGCGTTGTGACATCAGATGTATTCGCCTGGTCGATGACCTTCTTCGCTTCAATAAGGCGATTGGCGATGGGTTTGTGCATGGTAACGTGAATACCACGCTTCATTGCCGCCATAGCCATCACGCCGTGAAGATGGTCCGGCGACATGATCTTCATCGCGTCGATGTCCTTTTCTTTCGCCAGCAGTTCGCGGAAGTCTGGGTATGCCCGGCAACCCTTGTAGTTTTCGTCTTTGATCCTGGAGTAGTAGCCATTGACGATTTGCTGGCCATTGTCGCGACCACCAGGGATGGTATTGTTGCCACCCGTCTCCCAGTTGGGATTGCCGATGAGTTCGCGCATACTATTGAGGAGCCCTGTGGGACTCCAATCGTAGTAGTCGATGGCCTTCTGCTGAGGATCGCAGATCGCCGTTACCTGTACTTCGGGCTGCTGAATCAGTCTAGGCAACTCCCGCAAACCTTGCGTTCCCGTGCCGATATAGGCGACATTGATCTTGTCACTGGGAGGAATGTGCCTGGGCCCTCCAAGGACGTGGGATGGAACGATTGAAATGCCCGCGGCAGCAACGGTCGTTCCTGCCACGAATCGTCGGCGGGTCAGTTTCTCAGGTGGGGATTGCTTCTCTTTTTTCATGGTTGGGTTAAGAAATGGCTCTATCTGTAATTTAAATAGCGCCGGGGAGAAAGTATCCTGTGCTTCATTGTCAGTAGCAGGATTTGCAGGATTGAAGGATTATCTGAATGAATAGATGGAAGGAATCGCAAAGGAAGTGTGCGTAGTTGTACCACTCTGAAACAACAAAGTGTTCCATAGTAGAACAATGACAAAACAGGATAATTATGTAATCATTTGATTATTAGTATATTACGAATAGTGCATGCAAATTGGCATGAGCTGAGTGTATCAAATTTTTTTATGCTATGATACGCAATTACCTACTCGTCGCCCTTCGCAATTTCCGCAGGAACAAGCTGATCTCCTTGATCAATGTCTTTGGGCTGGCAGTGGCCATGACCGCCACGCTGGTCATCCTGCAATTCGTCTCTTTTCATCTTGACTTCGACCGAACGGTCTTGAGTGATTGGGAGAACATCCATCGGCTTGGTTATGATTGGCACTGGAATGATTCGAAGGGCCAGCAGCACCTTGAGATTCCCGGAGCCTGGGATGATATAATAACGAGGCTACCAGCCGACTTTCCCGAGATCGAAACCTCGACGTGGTTTATGCGTGGCCTCTACCACGAGGGAAAATTTGATGAATCGGTGGATCGGGTATGGATCTATCCAGATGAGAATTTTGGACGTGACCCAATCAAGGTCAAAAACTTCATCTCTGCAGACTCCAATTATTTTAAAGTTTTCGACTATCCGATGCAGGGGCAACGGCATCTGGCACTTTCACAACCCAATAGCGCGGTGCTCTCCCTGGCATTGGCCGATGAATTATTCCCATCAGGTAATGCGATTGGGCAGATGATTTACCTCGATGGTAAACGACCCATTCAGATCACTGGAACTTATGACCCTAGCACCCAAAGCACCCTGAACTACGATCTGATTTTGTCGGTCCATAAGCGATTTCTATGGCCCGTCTGGGGTTACGAGGCTTTTTTCAAAACTGTCGCCGGCGTGAACAGGCAAGCTGTTTACAAGAAGATCGCCAGCAAATTCTCTGAATACCATGCCACCACTCTGAAGCAATTCAGTAATTTAAGTCCTGAAGTATACCCCATCTTTCAGCGCTTGGACGACTTGCATTTCGACCGCTACGCAAATATTGAGCGGCTGGAAAATGTCACCTACTCGAGGTCTGTATTTTATGTCTTGCTGGCCATCGGTTTGGTGATAAGTGGGATTGCACTCGCGAACTATTTCAACCTGACCAATGCACAGCTTATTTCGCGCATCCAAGAAGTAGGTGTGCGGAAAGCAATCGGTGCCACAGACCGTAGCCTATTTCTTCAGGGGCTGCTGGAGTCGTTGATAATGATGATCATAGCATTTGTATTTGCCATCACATTGAGTCAATTGACACAACCGTACCTGGTTGGAATGGGGATAGACATGGGCCCCAACTATTTGTACAATCTATGGTGGTTTTTCCCTTTGGTCGCAATGACTATGTTGACAACCGCGGCTTTGACGGCAATTGTGAAAACGCTGTTAATCAGCAGGGTTACGATCATAAGCATCTTCCGGGGGACAGTAGGCGCTCAACGCCTTTCGAGCCCAATATTTCAGAAGATCTTGCTGGGCACGCAGTTTACCTGTACCGTCGCACTGATCATAGCCATCGTTATCGTGCACAACCAGGTTGGGTTTATTATGGACCATGACAAGGGCTACAATGCCTCGCAAACAATTGTGATCGACGCCCCTCAAGACAATCTTTCACCCAACAAGATCCGTCCATTTATGAATGCGTTGAGACGCCTGCCTGCCGTCGAAAGCGTATGTGGCTCATGGAGCTACCCAGGTGAAAACCACACCGTCCAAAACATGGGCATGCACTATCGGGAAGGTAAAAAGGGCTCATACGGCCTTGATGGCAACGGGCCTGTCTCGGCCTCATTCATTGATCATTTTCAAGTGGAGGTTGTCGCCGGGAGAAACTTTCGTCAGAACTATCCGCCAGATCAAGAAGCTATTCTCCTGAGCGAACATGCCGTGCAGCGGTTGGAATTTAAGTCGAATGAAGAGGCACTAAACGCCACAGTATACAGACACTTCGAGTTCGATGCCGATACCGCCGAGCATAACAAATTCAGGGTCATAGGGATCTTCAAGGACTACTATGTCTTTCCCCTGCACGAAATCAAGGAAAACCGTGGGATGGCCATGACCCTGGCGGACGAGCTGCAACCGGTGCCGTATCGATACTTCCACATCAAAGTGAAGACGGACAACTTCCGAGGGTTGGTAGCCAATGTAAAACAGGAGTACAATGCGCATTTCGTCAACTCACCATTCGACTTCTTCCTTCTCGATGAGTCTCAAAGGGAGGATTACGCAAAAGATGAATTGCTTAGAAGCATATTGCTACTTTTCACAACCCTCGCCATCATTCTCAGTTTCCTTGGTCTATTTGCGCTACTGTCTTTGCTGATGTTGTCAAAGACCAAAGAGATCGGCATCCGCAAGATCATGGGTGCCTCTATCGTCAACTTATTTCCTCTCTACGCGCGAAGCTATGTTTTGCTGGTGATAGGCACCTCTCTGATAGCCATTCCCGCGATTTGGTGGCTTGCCACGCAGTGGCTCAACGGCTACGCCGTTAGGATTGAGCTGTCCTGGACGACATTCGCGCTTCCAGTAATAGCTCTCGTCGCCATGATCTTGGCGTTGCTCTTTGCCCAGATCTACCGAGTAACGAGAGCAAATCCCAGCCAGAGTCTAAGGTACGAGTGACCTTAGCAATTTTTTCATCTTAACCCCAAGCGTCATGATACGCAATTACCTACTCGTCGCCCTGCGCCTCATTCGCCGTACACCCGGCATCTCTGCCATCAATATTGGTGGCCTCGCCATCGCCATGGCTGCCACACTCATCATCGTCCAGTACGTAGGTTATCACCTGAGCTTCGACAACTTCCACGAGGACTCGGAAAACATCTATCGACTGGGTAGCAAGTTTCATTGGAGTGACTCCAATGGTGATCAACACCTCGAGCTAGGCCATAGTTGGGAAAAAGTGGGAGAAGAAATCGCTCGCGACTTTCCAGAGGTGCTGAGTGCTGCTCGCTTTACACAACGGGTGTTTCTCAACGGACAATGGCGCGCGAATCTTGATCAACTGTGGATTTCTCCTTCACCGCAAGTGGATCAGAATGTATTGAATGTAGGGTCTTTTGCTTCGGCAGATCCTTCATTCTTTGATGTTTTCAGCTTTGAGATGATCGAGGCCCAGAGTGACGAGTTACTTCTGGCACCTGACCAGGCTGTTCTTAGTAGCTCCCTCGCTTCAGAGATATTTCCTGATGGGGCTGCTCTTGGTAAAACAATCTACGTAAATGGTGAACACGCCAAAGTTGTGGTGGGCATCTATCAGGCTCCCTTAAATTCCTCTTTGCGGTATGACGTATTGTTCTCCATGCCGGAGGCATCTGGTGAGCTCATCTCCTATGAACTCCCCACTTATCAACTTTTTTTCAAAATCCCTCCTCGGGCGAATGTCGAGCAACTGGCAGCAAAATTGACTGCCCGATACCCCGAGTACTACTCACGGGTTTACCAACTGCTAGCCTCACTGAGTGTGCATATCGAACCTATCATTCAGCCCCTGCATGAAGTCCACTTCAGCCGGTTTGACAACCAGGAAAAAATCCGGACAGTGACATACCCAAAATACGTTTTCTACGTGGTTCTGGTAATTGGCTTCGCCATCAGTGGCATTGCGGCTGCCAACTATTTTAACCTGAGTGCTGCGCAGCTAATAGGTAGAGTAAGAGAAGTAGGCGTCCGGCGAGTAATGGGTGACTCAACAGGTCGCATCTTCTGGCGATACATGATCGAATCGATCATTATCATGGTGCTTTCCTTCTTCCTGGCGCTCACTGTGAGTCAGTTGGCCAGCTCCTATCTGGGAGCCATCGGACTGGAATACGAAAGCTTCTTTGTATTGTCGAAATGGTGGTTCTGGCTGCTGATCGTCACGACGATGATAGGCACCAGCGGCCTGGTCGCTTTCTTCAAACACCTGATGCTGAGAGGTGTCCCACTAACGGCGATCTTCCAGGGTAAATTGGGTGGACGAAAGTTGGACCGCACGGCCGCTCAAAACCTATTGATGGGGATTCAATTCATCTGTACTACGGGACTCATCATTGGGATTGCGGCCATCTACTACCAGATCAACTATGTATTGGACCAAGACCTCGGTTTCGATTCTGATCAGGTACTGGTGCTGGATGCCCCACAGGATGCGGCAGACATAGGGCGAATGGATGCTTTCTTTGAAAGGTTGCGGGCCAATCCCTCCATCTCCGATGTAACGGCTTCTCTCCGATATCCAAGCAAACCGGATGGACAGGGTATGGGATTGTTTTACCGTCCGGAAAAGCGGACCCCGTACGGCCTATCAGGCAGTGGCATGGTCGAGGCGAATTTCACCGAATTCTTTGGCATCGAGTTAGTGGCTGGACGCAATCTCCGCGAGAACTACCCACCAGACACCGCCGCGATCCTGCTAAGTGAGCACGCCATGCGTCGCCTGGAATTCGAAGATCCGGAGGATGCGTTGAACAGCATTGTCTACGGACATCCAGACGGAGTTGACACGGACACCGCCAAACATATCCAATTTCGAGTCGTCGGCATTTTTGAAGATTACCAGATACACCCACTGCACACGATCCAGGAAAATCGAGGGCTGGTGCTCTTCCTTAGCCGGTGGAAGACCGAGTGGCCCTATGGGTACTATTCTGTCAAGTTGTCTGGTCCCGACATTCAGGAAACGATTGCCAGCGTCCGAAGTGAGTTCCAGGAATCCTTTCCACGCACGCCGTTCAACTATTTCCTACTGGACGAAAACATTGGGTCGCAGTACGAACAGGACAAGCTCCTGCGGCAGATACTGATGATCTTCACGGTCATTGCTATTCTGCTAAGTTGTCTCGGCCTCTTTGCCTTGAGCTCTATCCTGTTGATCAGGAAGACGAAAGAAATCGGCATCCGCAAGGTATTGGGTGCCTCGATGACGGGTATTTTCCGATTGTTTGCCCGTAGCTACATCGCACTGATCCTTGGTGCGGCGCTGGTTGCCATTCCGCTCAGCTGGTACCTTGTATCTGGTTGGCTGGACGGCTATGCCGTGCGTGTGACCCTCTCCTGGCCGCTGTTTGTCCTCCCAGTCGTCGGGCTCGGAGCCTTGATCCTGGGCCTGCTTTTTGTCCAGGTGGATCGCGTCTCGAAAGCCAATCCATGTGAGAGCCTCAGGTATGAATAGCCCATCCATTTTTACTATCTAGATCCAAAAAGCCATGCTCAAGCATTATCTCCTCATCGCCTATCGCAATTTGATCAGAAACAAGACCATCTCCCTGATACACATATTCGGCCTTTCGCTGGCACTGGCTGTGTTTCTGGCTACTACTCAGAATCTGTTGTTTCATCTCGATTTCGACAACCTGCACGAACGTGAGCCGCAGATTTTCGCCGTGGCTTCAGACGTGACCTCCTCCACGGAATCCGTCACCTACCTGGCGAATACCCCAGCAATAGTGCCGATCATCCGAGAAAAAATCCCTGAGGTCCGGCTTGCTTCGCGGTATGTCAAGCAGGGAACGGAGGAACCTTATTGTGTGGTTCGCTATGTGGACCCGGCAGGGAAACTAACAGCGCACAATGAGCCCAATGCGCGCTATGTGGATGAAGACTTTCTAAAGATCTTCTCATTCCCAGTGCTTCGCGGCAATAGAGATGAACTATTGACGGATCCCAATTCCATGGTCATCACCGAATCGATCGCCAGGAAATACTTTGGTGCGGACGACCCGATAGGCAAGGTCGTGGAGGTGAGAACTGGCGGTACAGAAACGACGAAATCTGTATTTAGCTATCGAGTGTCGGGGGTATTGGCAGATGTACCGGCCAATTCTACTTTACAGTTCGACATTCTATTACCCTTCTACAATCTGGAGCATTTCTATAAACTGGACATGTCCAGGGTGTGGTTTTGGCCCTGCTTCTATTCATTCATCATGACTGAAGGTCCGACGAACGCGTCAGAATTGACACAAAAAATCAACCGTGCGGTCCCGGAGGATATCACCAGACAAGCTTCTGAACGTGGACTCTTCCTAAGGCAAAAACTCATCGAGTTGGAAGATCTGCATTTTGAGCGAATAGTCCTGGAGCATAACAATTATCTATCCACGGTGGATTACGCAACGCTCGTTATCGTCAGCCTCATAGGCCTGTCCATACTGCTAGTTGCTATTATTAATTACGTCAATCTCACCACAGCTCAGTCGATTCACAGACTCAAGGAAATCGGTATTCGAAGAGCCTCTGGAGCAGGGAATGGTCATCTAATTCTCCGGTTTCTTGCCGATGCGGCGCTCCTCAATTCAATTAGCTTCTTCCTCGGTGTCACGATTCTTCAAGTAGCGGGACCCTCCATGCAGCAGTGGTTAGGGTTATCCATCGCGACGATTTCCTGGTCAGTACCCACTTTGGGTCTCATGTTGCTGATTCTACTTGTCAGCATCTGTTTGTCCGGTATTTTGCCAGGATGGCTGCTATTGAACGTGGATCCACTTAAAGCCCTAAAAAACCAGCTTGGCCAGTCACTAAAAGGTAAGAGGTTGCGGACGGGACTGGTGGTAGTTCAATTTATTGTCTCCGCTGCCTTTGTCATGTTTACCGGTGTCCTAAATCAGCAAATCAATTACATGCAGTCGAAAGACCCGGGATTCGACACTGAACAGCGTATCGTCATCAGAGCATTGGGAACGGAGGACCCTGATTTTGCGAAGTTCCGAATGTTTCAAACAGCCCTTTCGGCCAAAGCCAGCGTAAGAAGTGTCACGGCGGCAGCCAATCTTCCTGGCGATGATTTGCATGGATTTCAACAATTTTCTACCGACCTGCGGCCAGAAGAGTTCGTGGGGTTGAATATCAATATCATCGATTATGATTTTGCAAGGACCTTAGGGCTCAGGGTCGTCGCTGGACAAGAGTTTAGGCAGGCGACCATGTCAGAAGAAAGAGTCATATTGTTGAGTAGGTCTGCTGTCAAAAAATTAGGATATGACTCTCCCGAAAAGGCTCTCGGGAGGCTGATTACTTATCGCGGCAATAAACTGAGAGTTATCGGCGTTTTGGAAGATCTCAATACGGCTTCCACCGGCAACACCCCCCTTGCTACCGCCTACTTCTTCGCCAATACCGGTCACCCATATGGTCGATACAGGTTGTACTTAATTCATGTTGATGGGGGGGCTTTGGCATCTACCCTGGACCTGATCGAGGAGCAATGGCAAGAGGCCTTCCCAGGCGCCCTTTTTGATTATCGATTTCTCGACGAATCTTTCCAGCGGGTATTTGAAAATGATCGGCAAATGAGGAGATTGAGCGGGCTAGCCTCCACCTTGGCCATGTTGATCGCCAGTCTCGGTCTGATCGGACTCGTTTCTTTTACCACCCTCCGGCGCACGAAAGAAATCGGCATCCGAAAAACACTTGGGGCTTCGGTGGGAAATATTTTGGTGCTATTGTCCCGGTCGTTTCTGAAACCCATAATGATTGGCTTGTTGATCGCAATTCCAGTCGTCTGGCTTGTCGCAGAGGAGTTCCTCGCAGGATACTCCTACCGGATCTCATTAGACATATGGCTATTTATCATTCCGGTCCTTATGATCATTGGCGTCTCCCTGTTTATCGTCAACGTCCAGACCATAAAGGCCGCCCGCGCCAATCCGGTAGACAGCCTCAGGTATGAATAACCCATCCAAATCTTCCATCTAAACCACAAGCGTCATGCTCAAGCATTATCTCGTCATCGCTTATCGCAATCTGATCAGAAATAAGACCATCTCACTCATACACATTGTTGGTCTGTCCATTGGGATCGCTGCATTTCTGATTGGTATCCAAAACCTGCTGTTCGAATACTCCTTCGACAAGTTTCATGAGCGAGGGGATCGGATATTTCGCGTGTCGACCTACTGGTCTTCGGCAGAAGATAATGGCCACGTCGGCGCTACGGCCCATCCCATGGCCAATCACATCCGGGCCAATATCCCGGAAATGAAATATGTGGCAAGGTACATCCGTCAGAGCCTGGAGGAGCCCTACTGCGTGGTGAATTATACACCGCCTTCTGGCGAATCCCGCGTTTTCAATGAGCTAGAGGCACGCTATGTGGATCCTGATTTTCTGCGAATATTCACCTTTCCTATCCTGCAGGGAGACACCAATGATCCACTCGGTACGAAGACATCAATCGTCCTCACGCAATCCACCGCGAGAAAATATTTCCTGGAGGACAACCCGATAGGTAAAACACTGGAGATCACAACGGGTGGTAGTGAATCCAAGCAAACACGGTATACCTACCAGGTGACGGCCGTGGTAGCTGACCCTCCACCCAACTCCAGCATACAGTTTGACCTGCTGCTACCTTACAAGACGTGGATTGACAACTATGAAACAGATATCAGCAATCTGTGGGGATGGTTCCAGGCCTTTCAAACTTTTGTAGTCCTCGAAAAGGATGCGAATCCCGAACAGTTCACTGCACAACTGAATGGGTTCGCTCCTGACAGCTGGCGAGAGGAGATCAACTCTTTTGGCTACCACGTCTCATTCGAACTCCAATCCCTAGAAGAGATCCACTTCGATGTAAATAATGGCGATGTGGGGTATAATCATCACATGGTCATCACCAGCCAGCGCTACGTTCACGCTTTGGGTCTCATATCCCTGGTGATCATGTTGTTGGCTCTTATCAACTACGTCAACCTTTCGACAGCGAGGTCGGTCAAGCGCGCCAAGGAGGTGGGTATCAAAAAGGCCATCGGGGCAGCGCGGAGAGATCTCATCATTCAATTCATGACTGAGACGGTCGTGCTCAATACCGTCGCACTCATCGTCGCGGTTACGCTGGTGCAGTTGTTTAAGCCCTGGTTGCCTACGCTCCTGGACATCAATTCGTTTGTGCTGGACTGGTCTGCGGCCCAAATGCTGCTGCTTTTGTGTATCCTCGTCTTGACTTCTGTGGCAGCAGGTCTGTTCCCGGCACTGCTACTGACGAAAGCGATGGGTAGGCACGTTATGAAGGGTAGGATTGCCACTTCCGGGAAAGGATTGGCATTGAGAAGAGGATTGGTGCTCTTCCAGTTCTTATGCTCCACAGGATTTATCATCTTCGCCTTCGCCGTCTCCGGGCAAATGGACTTTCTTGTATCAAGAGACACGGGTCTGGAGCTCACCCAGAGGATAGCTATCAAATCAATCGGCACGGAAGACATTGACTTTCAAAAGTACCGGTCCTTCAAAAACGCGCTCAGAAACAGGGCCCAGATAGGGAATATTACAGCATCCAGTGTCAGGCCTGGTGAGAATACAGGTGGCAACTCCGGCTTCTCTCTGATCGATGCACCAGATGTGGAAGTATTCACGCGATACCTCCAGGTAGACTACGATTATTTCACGACCATGGGCATCCCCATCGTTGCTGGCGAGGAATTTATGCACGGAAAACTCTACGGCTTGAATGGTGTGGGAGAGAAATCAATCGTCATCTCTGAAGCACTGTTGTCCGAATTCGGGTTTTCCTCGGCGGAGGAAGCCCTGGGCAGGACCCTGAGCTTCAACCACGTATTCGGGGATGTCCGCCTAAAGATCATTGGAGTCGTGGGAAATGTCTCAGAATATTTCCAAGGCACCGTTCAGCAGGATCGGATCTACATGTTCGCCAATACCGCGCATCCGTATGGAAGGTACAATCACTACCTCATCGCACTGCATGGTGACTTATCAGAGGGTTTGAAGGTTGTAGAGAGTGAATGGAGAAAGGCATTTCCCGGAGCTACCTTCGAGTACACCTTCATGGATGAAGCTTACCGATCTCATCTGAATGACGACTTACGGATCAGGGATCTTTCCGACCTGTCGTCGCTGCTGACGATCATCATTGCCACTCTGGGGCTGCTGGGCCTGGTATCCTTCACCACCGTACAGCGTACGAAGGAAGTAGGGATCCGAAAGACTTTGGGAGCCACCACGAGCCACATTGTGTTCTTGTTGTCCTGGGATTTCCTGAGAATTATTCTTCTGGCCATTGTCATCGCTATTCCCCTGGTGTGGTATGCAGCGGATGAGTTTTTGGCGGGCTATGAACATCGAATCACGCTCGACTACCTATTATTCGTGATCCCTTCTTTGCTCCTGTTGGGGATCGCCTTGCTTGCCGTCAGTTTTCAGACTGTGAGAACGGCGAGGACCAATCCCGTGGATAGTTTGAGGTATGAGTAGCCTGTCACTCACTGAACAACGGCGGCCGCTCCTCGTCAAATGTAGTGGCCGCCTGATAACTTTCAGCAAGACCCAGGATGGTAGCCTCATCAAACAACTTGCCCACCAGGGTGAACGACGTCGGATGGCCTTCTTCGTCGTAGCCGTTTGGAAGAGAAATTGCCGGGTGTCCCGTGAGGTTGGTGATCACCAGCTGACGGCCTCCATAGGTCGGCGAGACAAGGACATCCACTTCATCAAAAATATCATCCATCTTCTCGATCAACACCCGTCGATGACGGTTGGCCTGCAGGTATTCCACCGCGGGGATAAAGCGGGATTGTCGTAGGGAATTGGCTCGGGACCTTTCGGTCTGCTGCACCATGGACCCATCCCCCTTTGTTCGGACAAGCTCATCAAAGAAAGCACCCGCCTCCGATCGCAGGATGATATCAAACACGTCATAGGGCACTCCCTCTGGCGTCTGAACCGGGATCAACTCGGCGCCCAGTTTGCGAAGGATGACCAATGTGGTGTCGTTGTTCGCACTATTATCGGTCGTGTCTTTCTCGAACTGATCCTCCAGATAACCAATCTTCAGTGACGACCAATCGACACTGCCCTGATATTCGAAAGGAGCAGCGATCAGCGTAGGATCCCGGGAATCCTCTCTGCGGATAGCATCAAACACAATCGCGCAGTCCTCCCCCGATCTGCAGAGGGGACCTATCTTATCCATGCTCCAGCTCAGGCTCATTGTGCCGTAGCGACTCACACGCCCATAGGTGGGCCGTAAACCGGTGATGCCACAACGCGTGGAGGGGCTCACGATCGACCCCAGCGTCTCTGTACCGATAGAAAAAGCCACGAGTCCTGCTGCCGTCGCCGAACCCGATCCCGCCGAAGATCCACTGGCCCCCTGCTCAAGATCCCATGGGTTTTTGGTCTCACCATCGAACCACACATCACCACGGGCAAGAGCGCCCGAGCTCAATTTGCCACAAGGACTGCCCCCGCGTCCTCCAACTGCTGCACGACCGACGCCATGTAACCGATATTTTGGTCCTTGTAGGGCATGGCTCCCCAAGTGGTGGGGTAGTTGGGTACGGCCATCAAGTCTTTCACGCCATAGGGAATTCCATGCAGCGGACCTCGATCGATTCCCGCTGCCAGCTCTTCATCTGCCTTTTTTGCCTGGCTCATTGCTAGCTCGGTAGTCAGCGTGATGACAGCCTCCAACGTATCGAAACGGACCAGCCGTTCCAGGTACATTTCAGTCAATGCCACGGAAGTGACCTGCCCTGACCGGAGTAGACTGGCCAACTGTGGGATGCTGCAGAAGGCAAGCGAATCTTCGTCACCAGGAAGAAAGACCGTAGCAGGAACTGACCATACGTTCTTTGCAGATTGCATGGGTTCGATTTGAAACCCGGCAGGCAATGGATCAAAAAGCACCGCTGGAAAAACTTCGTTGTTAATCGGAATGGCTCGCATCGAATCGTACCCCTTGCGGTTCCGCTCGAGATAATTATACATGGTATCGATCTCCTGGGCCGTGAATTGCAACCCGATCAGGTCTTGTGCACGACGCACGTCTCCTTTGCTAAATGGTGCATCTGAAGTTGTGTAGACAAACCAGGTAATAACGGCGACAACCGCAATGGACAAAACGACCAGGAGCCTGTTCCTTGCTATTCTCATTGGTAGATGGGTCTAAATCGTGAGAATATGCAAGATGCATTGATCACCTTGGAAAAGGACAAGGTCGGTCGTTGAAAATCAACCCACCCCAGATCTCCTTAGTCCGCCCTTTCTGCCAGGATCTGTTGTTTCATCTCAGTCAAATCGTCGTACGAAAGCCACCGACCACGGACCATTACTCCCTGGATGGAGGAAATGTTGGTTATTTCCTCTATTGGATTACCATTGAGCAGCACCAGGTCCGCCCGCAACCCCTCGCGGATATCTCCGAATTCTTCTTCTCTTCCAAGAAATCGCGCACCGTTGATGGTCGCCGACGCTAAGATCGACCAGGCATCCACACCAGCCTCTTTCATTAGCGCCAACTCCTCGTGCATCGAAACACCTGGAAATATCCAATAAATTCCTGTATCGGTTCCAGCAAGTAAAGGCACCTCTTTCTGGCTCAGCAGGCCAACGAGATCCATAAGCAGCGGCACCTGTTTTTCGAATCCTGGAGCTATGAAGGCCTTGATCCCCTCCATGGGGTCATTTCGATTCAGAAATCCTGATCTGTTGCCCGGCGTCAGGTAGTTCATCTCCTCCCGCTCTTCAAAGCCTCTCACACGTTCCTGGTAGTGAGAATCGGCAATCGTTTTGTACGCTATAAAGTTGGGACACACCATGATTCCCGAATCGGCCACCTCCTGCGCCACGTTCTCCACGTTGCTGTCAGTAGTGAGGAAGGTAAGATAGTTCCAGTAGATCCCGAGGATGCACACAACTGCTGCTAGCGAAAAATATCCCCCGTAGACAAAACGGCGCCGACCGCTCGAGCCCCTAATAGAGCGGTACATTCGACGAGCTTGCCAGAAAAGTGTCGCATTGGCCGCGATCATGACCAGTCTGGCGATGTTTGAATTAAGAAAAAACGGAGCGGCGGGTGGCACACTCAACAGAAAGCCAAAGAGCAAGACAAGAGAAAGGAAAACACTCGATAGCAGCCACACCGAATCACGACGGGAAATGGTCTTGCCCCTTCTCCTCCTCACAAACCATACAAAAGGTCTTATGACAAGGAGCAACAATAAAGCCAGTGAGAGGATTGCTCCTACTAGCAAGGCGTTCTTCCAAAGGGCTGTACGGGATGGACTGAAGGAGGTATAGAGAAATTCCTCGGCGTGAGCCAAATGTTGACCTTCCTCGAAGACAATATCCATCCCCAGGTTTCTGGGAGCATGTCCGATCACCTGGATGTCCAGGGCCCTGGCTCTCTCGTGTAAGTGCCGAAATGACTCCACACTCAAGTCACCATGCATCTTGATAAAGTCATATCCCAATTGTTGTTGTCTCGAAACTTCCGTGACAACCTCCTTAGGTGATTCAAAATAAGGGCGGTTAATAAATGGCCCCGAGGTATAAAGATCAGGATGAAGCCCCCCATTCCCCCTATGCCGAAGAGAATCACGAATCGCCAACACTTCCTCGTCCCCGCGCAGATTCATGACCGTAGTTACTCCATTGAGTGTATAAAGCAGTGAGTCAGAAAACGCCGCGCCGGTGGCCCATTTGTCCGTGTGCACATGAGAATCGATCATACCAGGCATCAGGAACATTCCCCGGCCATCAACGATTTCCACATCGTCCAAGACGTCTTCCTCCACGGAGGAACGAATCAAAACAATCCGATCCCCCTGTATGACTACATCCTGATTCGCAAGAACAGTCTGGGATTGCACCTGGATAACATTGACATTTTTGATGACCAATTGCTGGCCAAACGATGTCAATTGGAGGGTCGCAATGATGGAGGTAAGAATGGTGAGTTTGAGATAAATGCTTCGCATATTTATTGCACGTTTTTTTGAAGCAATCAACGCAAGACCGGACCAGACCCAATTGGATGTTGGCCGGCTTTGTGTTCGGAATACGGAATTTCTAACAAACCAGGCCTCGAAGATAGGCACGAGGGGTCATGCCGGTCTTTGACTTGAAGGCCTGATAAAAGACTGAGTTGGACCGGAAGCCTGCCTCATTGGCCAGTGCCATAATGGTATATTGTTCGGCATCCTGACTGGTAAGTCGGAGAATCACCTCCTCGATCCGGTAGGAATTGAGGAACTCGTTGAAATTCTGTCCGTATTCCTCCCTGATGAGCGCTGACAAACTGCGGTCAGTGATGAATAGCTTACCGGCAATTTGCCCTAAACGCACATTGGGGTCACGATACATTTTCTCCTCCGACATCAGCCTTGTCAATTTTTGGGATGTCTGCGATTTTTGAGGATCTGCCATCAGATGCTTTTGCGTCGCAGATTTCCTGGAAATCGGATCGCTAAGATGCTGGAAAACGATAGAGACGATCAGAATAGAAAAAAAGGCAGTGATATTGAGCAGAACAAGATCAGAGAGCGTGAAGATCATGGCTGAAAATACCTTGAGCGCAATGTTCAATAGCCAAATGCAAGTGATGGAGAGCACCAGCTGATTAATCCATTGTTTGCGCAGGTTATACGTGATACCTCTCCAGCCGAGTAACCGAAGGGTCATAAGGAGATAAGCCCCTAACTGAACATTCCAAAACAAAGGCAACCACTGATAGTGGATGTATTGCAAGACCGGAAATGAATGCTTCGCACCATTCTCTGCCAAAGAAAAGATCAGGCTCAGGGGCAGATACAGTGCAAAAGGCACGAAATGCCATAAGGCCTTCATAGTGTCACGGCTCCTCAAGGGCTGAGCAATGATATAGAGCAACGGACCAATGAGCAGCATCGTGGAGTTAGTGGCATTCTGCACATACGGCAAACGCGCACCGGAGATGATATTTAGGGTATTGATCATCGCCAGCACCAGTACACTAATCATAGCCGCCAGCCAATAGTTGGTGGGGTTTCTAGGGCCTCTCCACAAGAGTGTCAGCACAAGTACCGAACCCTGCACTATGCCGACGCCATTTACAAGGATAGAAAGTTGCTGCATTGACAAGTACAAACGCTCTCACCATGTGCGAGGTTGCTAATTGACTACCCACACTTTATGCCTAATCGGATCAGTTGAAAAGGTCGGAGCGCAATGGTCCTCTTGATCATAACATCATTTGCCACTTTAACATAATTAGTCGTTTTGAGAAGAATATTCTCAAAAATCCGTTATCAATAAAATATTAAATACCTGATTTTCAGATGATTACATTTTTTGGGTCATTCGAGAATATTTTTTCCGACAAATTCTTGTGCCCTCACTAATTTCATTATCACAAAACGATTTGGTCTCGGACGCATACAAGAATTCGAGATGATGATTAAGCAACCTAAAGTACAACTAGCATGACAAGTTTATTTCAATCAGTCCTTTTCGTAGCGACAGCGTGCACACTAGGATACCTGTATTTTCTTTTGACGCAGCAAGTTAAGCGGGTACACTTCACGGGAGATTATCATTCATACGCTGGACTTTTAGCGCCACTTCCTATGCTGAAGCTGAGACAATTGATCAATGACCTATGGATCGAGCTGCTATCGCCTTTCCACAATACCAGACAGATTGACTCAAAGGCGGCGAGCTATCATCGTCAAATGCTCGAGTTGCAACGTGAGAATGAAAGACTCCTAAGACAAAGGGACCAGTTAGGCACGTTGCTCCATGAATTTCAATCGAGGCAGATGAGGCTCCTCGAAACGGAGAAAGCGGAGGCCTTGGATCAACTCAATGCCGGAATGGCCCACGAGTTGAACAATGCCCTCAATATTGTACGTGGTGCGGTGCTGCCCCTTCGCCAGAGTATCGAGGAGATGAAGGAACAAACGGGTGGTGCGTCGGCGGAAATGCTTACACAGGAGGTAGATCTATTGCTTAGATGTCTTGATGAAAGTGCCGAACGCGCCACAAATGCCACCAAAAGCGTCCTCAAAATGATCACCGATCAGAAGGCGGAAGCTGGCGACATGCATACGCTCAATGAGTTGTTTGCCCCGCAGCTGCAATGGCTGAAGATGAGCTATCCGGATATCCATTTCAATGTCCAAATTCAGGAAGAAATCCACGTCTCCGGGGACGTCTCCGGCTTGATGCTCACGGTAAATAACCTATTGATGAATGCCATAGAGGCGATAGATGCATTGGCACAACCCAGTATTGATCTGACCATGTCAGCGTCGCAGGGACAACTCATCATGACTGTGGCGGACAATGGCCCTGGAATTCCTGAATCCCACCGGGGCAAGATCTTCGATCCCTTCTACACGACAAAAGACAGTGAGGAAACTGCAGGCCTCGGGTTGTATTCCGTACGAGGCTTAATTGCAAAAATGGACGGAACTGTCGAGGTGACGGACAATCCCAACAGAGATAGAGGTACCACCTTCGTCGTATCTGTCCCTGTAGAGGCGGCATCGCCCGAAGTCCAAATAACCGACCTGAGGGTAGCTTAAAATGGAATTACGAAGAATATTATTACCACAAAGAAATATGATCTCAAATTACCATGTGATGACAACCAGTAACGGCACTTACAATGCCGTTAGTTTAAATGAGTGCTTTTTGTTATATTTAAAGTTGGAATTTAACCAAACAAGAGATTACTATGAGCAAACGACTAAAGGGCTTGATACTATCAGTGACGCTTTGTGCGTCCTTAGCGGTATTCACGTCCTGCGAAGAGGATTCCGAAATTTTCGACAATGTAGAAGTCGAAAAGAAGAAGGAAACGGACAACGATGGGGACAAAGGATCAAGTCCCAGTGGAAACTAGTACCGGCAAAGTGGAACACAACTAATAGTAATCACTACTAAAATGAACAGCAAGAAACAACCCTATTTCATTTATCTCGTCGCCTTTTGCTTAGCATGCTTGTTGGTAACAGGCTGCGAAATGCAGGCAGGGACGGATGAACTGAACGATTCTGTTGCTATCACGCTAGATGCTGATCTCGAGACCATCCTGGATATAATGTCCGATGAGCCAGACATTGCTCTAGCTAAGTGTGATAAGGTAATTGAACAGGCTAAGTCTCTCTCATCGCCTTACTATGCGGGAAAGGCAATGTGGTATCAGGCTTACATCTATGACAAGATTGTGGAAGATGTAAGTAAAGCGTATTTTGGATACAATGAGGCCCTGAAGCATCTTAAACAAACGGACGACGCCACGCTCATTGTGAAGGTGAGCAACAACCTCGCCATATTGAACAAGTACTACTCGCAGTATGATGTAGCGGAGGACATCTACCTGAATTCCCTTGAGTACAAGGACGATATTGATGCAAAGCTCCTTTCCAATATTTACTATAACCTAGGAAGAACCTACAAACAGAAAGCGGATAGAGAATCCTTTTTCAAGGCGGAAGAGGCTTTTACGCGATCTTTGGAAGTCGCCAAGGAGATAGATGACCATGAGAATATCGCGAGTGTCAATAACCAAGTTGGTCTGATGTACAAGGACCTTGGGAACTATGAAATGGCGCGAATTGCCTATGAAAATAACATCCGAACGTATCAAGATGTGGATCCATCATCTGAGGTATTAGACTACGTGGGCAAGGCCTATCACGGAATCGGAGTGACTTACATGGAGGAAGAAAATTATGCTGACGCAATAGACGCATTTGAAAATGCATTGGCCTACGAAAGGAATAGTGGCACTATATTCATTACAAAATATGATCTGGGTAGTGTCCTCCAGAGTGCTGGACAGGTCGACAAGGCCATCGCGACATGGAAAGATGCCTTGACGGAAAAATTCAATAAGAATGACCGTATTCATGTCGAAATCTACTCCAAGTTGACTTCAGCCCTGGCTTCGCGAAACGAATTCGAAGATGCCGTCACATACGCGCAGCTATACAATGAGGAAATAGACAACATCCTCGCCATCGGGGAGAGGTACAAAAGTGAAAATGATGAAGTGATCTTCGCGGATATCATTCGAGAGTATGACGAGTTCAACCGCGTGATCCCATTCTACGAGCAGCCGTGGTTCATTGTGCTGATGGTCGTTTTAGTGGCTGCTGGTGTATATGCGGGGAGCACGCTGTACTACCGATCCAGAATGTCGCACAAAGTGTCAGACACGATGTCCAAGCTTCAGATCGAATTTCAAAACATTAAGTTGGAGTAATCTTAGAGGGCCTCTGGCTTGTTGCCCCTCAAAATAAAAGGGCTAGTACGGACGCGTGCTAGCCCTTTTTTTCGCCCAGGATATTGGAGAGCGTGTCCTGCATGACATAGAAGTCACGCAGCTTATGATTATAGGCCAGGAAGATGGCCCGGATGTCCCCAAAAAGCCGCTTGCGGTCTATCTCATTGCAATCGTCCTCCTCGATACGCCTCAACTTGTCGCTGAAGAATGTCGCGATCCGGTCCAAGTCATTCCTTGTGATCTCATAGTTTTTTGAAGCTTCGTTAACAAGGTCTTCCAGCTTAGCTTCAGTGTTGTGCTCAATTCTGAACTCCTCGTGGTTGGACTCGGTGAGCTCCTTGGTGATGAACAAATGGAGGTTGATCCCAAACTTCTCGGCGATGGTCCGCAGGACTTCGGGTTTGGGGATGACATTGTTCTCGTACTTGTTGATGTTGTGACTTGGAACGCCAATGATATTGCCGAATTCCGACTGGCTTTTGATGCCCTCGAGCTTCCGCAGCATTTTGATATTTATATTGATCAGATCCAATCGTCACAAAGCTTTACTTAATATTAATATAGTTAAGAACATTTTTCTTACTTTTTTTTACGATTTTTTTTATAACCCTTTCATTTACAGATAATTACGAATTTCGCTAGTTCGATGAAAATTTTTTGCTGATGTTTCGGTTATTCCTTGTTTCTTTAATTCAAGGTATTTAACCAGCTAGCTCCCAACCAACCATTATTGAACCAGACTATCAAATAAAAACCAGCTAAATCAGTTTAAGTACCAGCTGAGTAGTAAACCAAAAAGTGCATCCCTTGGATGCACTTTTTTGATGGTAGATATGGCGACTCCGCAGATGACACTCATATTGGAGAAAGATCTTCCCTGATGGGGGCTTCAGGGCAAGTTCAGTTAGGGTCCTTCTCCTGGTAAATCCTATTTCTTCGATACCTCAGATCGGTTCGAGCGATAATATTTCAGCCAAATTTGTATCCTGCTACTTTCAATCCGCTCGATCCTAAGCCACAGGCGTTCTGTATCATCAGCATCCCATTCATAAGCAATCACGTTGTGCCCCTCAGACCTGTCATATTCACCAGCCGCGTGTTTCTGTAGCAGTTTCTGATTCAATTCACCGGGGAAGGTCCATTTGGCGAACTTCAAAGCTCGAGAAAGCCAATACGGTTCGTCGCTAAACACTCTCTTGGTCCTCGCAATGTCTTCGGTATAAAAGAGATCGATGGCGTGACTTTCGCAATTGGATATCTGGAATTTGACGGTGTCCCCAGAATGCAATGGGATAATCGCTATTCCTTCATTGGCATCCCAATAATACGCAGGTGTACTCGGCAGGCTTTGCAAGTGTTCTTTTGTCGCAACGGCAGAACAATCGGTCTGCGCGTGACTCGTGGTCTGTACGAGCATCACAAGCATTGAGATAGTCAGTAACCTGTTCATGGCGGTGGTGTTTGGTACTGTGGTGTATGTTCGAAAGTAAACGGGTTGCGGCCATCAGCGGTTGTCGAGGGTTCCCATACGCGGTGGTTTAGAGGCCATGCGACGCGACGAGGGAACCCGGGCAGGGATCGCAGCGGCACCCAGCATGGGATTCTGAGTTTGGGCGTTCTGAGTTTGGGTCTGGACTTTCTTCATCATGACCAACTCAGAATTCGAAACTCCCAGAACTCAGAATTGCGATGGCCATTGCGGCTGCGGCCTGCCTACCGGCAAAGGCAGGTACAGCGGAGAGCCCGGCTGCCCGCCAAATATCAAACCGTGAACAAAGCCACGCTGTCTCGCTTGCCGCGCAACTCTATCTGCCCCATCTCCCGAGGCTGGAAGCTACTGACAATTCCCCGGAGCCGCTCCGTGAGTGACTGTGAAAGGAGGATGTCCACGCCGAGTTCGTTGCACTTGCCCTGGATGCGGGAGGTGGTATTGAGTACGTCGCCGGAGAAGGCGATGTCGCGCTTCACTACTCCGATCTCACCAGCCATGACGGGGCCATAGTGGAGTCCGGCCTTGAACTCTGGAAAGGCACCAAACGTCGACTCGAAGTAGAGGCGTTTGCGAGCAAGAGTCTTTCGGATCTCGTAGAAGCAGTTGAGGCAATTGGCATTGACAATGCCGGACTGGAGGGGCCATGTGATGATGACCTCATCGCCGACGTACTGATAGATCTCTCCTTTGTGCTTCAAAATGGCGGGAGTGGCTTCACGATATACGTCCCTCAGAAAATTGAAGTACTGCTCCTCTCCCAACTGCTCGGCAATGCTCGTAGAGGACCTGAGGTCGAGGAACATGAACACACGCTCTTCCCGTGAAGGATTGAAGTATCGTCCGAGCAGAAACTTCTTGAAGACTCCAGGGCCGTACTTGTCATTGACCAGAAAGCCGATCATGGTGATGATCACGACAATCAACCAAATGGTGTAAGGAATGAGCACCTGGGGTTTGCCGAGGTCGAGTAGAGATTCATTGAATACCTTCGGGTGGAAGAAGGGTAATTGGAAGATCTTGCTATGAAAGAACATGGTGCTCGGTATGGAGACCAGGATCCAGATGAGGGTATAAGAAAGGAAAATATTGCGCAGGGCCCAACCGTAGGGCTTGGTTCGCAGCCAGCGCTCCCAGAGGAAGACCAGAACCGTACCGCCCATGGTACCCGCTAAGAGGCCGGAAAAAATACTCCCCCTGACCCCTGCCCAAAAGTCCATTGAGATCTGATCCTTCAGGCCCAGATCAAGAAGGATATTCAGCCCTATCAGAAACTGGAAAAAGGCAACTACCACCCAAGCCAGGGTAATCCAGAGAACTTTTAGTAGTTGGGCCTTTATATCCATTGCTTCCTCATCGGTAATCGGTTCCATGGCAATTTAGGGATTTAGTAGGTATACGAATGTGCGGGCATGAGGCTGGCTCCAGAGAGGGCATAATATGCTGAATTGTAGAATCACCTACCCGAAGCGTGGCCTCGTTGGGCTTCAACAACGATTGCGAACAGCTGATACGTTTCCTTGAAGCCTCGTACCAGACCTCCCGGATCCACGTAACTACCTGTACATCAGCGGCGCTCACGCAAACAGTTGCAAATAATTCAATTATTGACTAGCTTCCGTTTCATACTATTTATTTTCATCCCAAAGTAACCTAACCCATGAAAATTCTATCGTTCGTAGCGCGAATGGCAAGCATGCTTCTCGCTGTTATCCTATTCTCATGTGGGGAAAATCCCACTGCCCTAAAAGGCCCTTCTGAAGAACAAGTTTTTGATACACAAGGCAAGAAGGGCGGGCCCAAAATCGCTGCAGATATCGTAGTATCTCCTTCCGGAGACGCTTCCGGTGTCACGGACGCCAACAGCATCGAGGCGGCTTTGAACTCACTGCCAGACGGCGGTACTGTCTTGCTGGAACAAGGGACATTTTATGTGAATCGTGAGCTATTCATTCCCGACTTCAACGGAACACTTACAGGTAATGGTAAAGATGCTACGGAGATCGTGGGCGTTGGCGATGCCGTTACACCATTCGAGTTTGGTATTATGTTCTTGTTCGTCGAACCATCCGGTTTTCTCACCATGTCCAATTTCTCAATTTCACTTCCCAGCGGTTTCGAGACGACTGTGGGCAATATGAATTCGTTCGTGCTTGTGCTCCTTACGAGTGAAGGAACTGATACGCATTTCGACAACTTAGCCCTCAACGGCACCGATGCAGTCCCAAGTCTTCCACCCATATTCGGTAGTCAACCGAACAATTCCATTGTGGTGCAAGGAGACTTCTCGGCCTTCCCAAGTTTTAGCAGTGGCGGTGTGCATCAAGTCACCAACTGTGACTTTGATCAGGCTGGATTCCAGGGCACGATACATCAAGGATTCGATAATGCACAGATCATTGTTGACAACAACACGTATTCCAATCTCAAGCAGACTTTGTACCGCTTTATGCATGGTAGCAGCATCTCCATTACTAACAACGATATGGAGACCTTTTCTTTCGGCGCCATAGTAGTAACCCAGGAAGGCGTGCCGGTACCAGGTGACGACAATTCCGTTCATATTCGCGGAAATACTATTGTCACCTCAGGCTTTATGCCAGTTGAAGTCGGCTGGATACCGGATGGCGGTGCCTCGTACAGCTTGCTAATAGAGAAAAATAAGCTGATCAACACAGGTTCTGATCCTATCGGTATTTTCCCTGCTGTGACTGGAATTGGCGTCGGCATTGGCAACAATGGCGCGATTGTCCGCAACAATATCATCGGTGGCGAAGCATTCTTTGCTATTCGAAATGAAGGGAACGGCTCACTTTTCCAGGGGAACAATACAAATGGCATGGATCCCATTGCAGCACACTATGGCCTATTTGGGGACAACAACACCGTAGTCGGGAGGGGTAATTCGACCGTCATTGACTTTGGCGTTGACAATATCATCACCGGCCTGAAAAAAGTAGAAGGTGAGTCCATTAGTGACCGGATCAAAGCTGCGCTGGAAACGAGGAAAGCGATCTTGGACGAAGTGGCCAGCTACCAAAATTGACAGGACAGCAACACAGTCGATAAGGCCCTTCGGGGCCTTTTTCATTTCCGATAGTCGGCCTCAATGATCTTCTGCAGCCCCTCTTCGTAACTCGTAGGCGTGAAATCGAACTTCTGCTCAAACTTCTCGCTGATGAAGTTGTAATCCTGATTGTACTGGTAGATCATCTCGGAGAGCTCTTTCATGATGGGCACGAAAAGCCCGATGACGGAGGTCAGCGTCTTGCCGGCAACCTGGAATTTGGGTTCAGCGCCTACTTCAATGGCGAACCGCTCAATCCACTGTCTCATCGTCCATGGGTTGCCCGCTGTCGGCAAATGCCAGACTTCCCCGAAGGCATCCGCAGTGTTGCCCAATAAGGCCGTCGCCTTCCCCGCATCGGGCGTATAGGTGAAAGAGTGCACGAAGTCGGCACCACCAATCAAGGAAGCTTTCTTGCCTTCGGAAAGCGGCTTGAACACCGACTCTGTCAACACACTCACTCCCTCGATACCAGGACCGTAAAAGTCCGCCGCTCTCGCGACTAGCGCCTCAATTTGGCCCTGGTCGACAGCGTCCATCAGCGTCTGGAAGATCTGTGCGCGTACGAGACCCTTCTTCGTTTGCGGCTCCACAGGATTGCCCTCGGTAATGTGGCCCACAGAATCCCGCGGATACATGTAGATATTGTCGAAGAATACCAGTTTCGCACCGTGCACCTTGCAGCCATGGATCACATTCTCCATGATCACCGGCCAGGTATTGCGCCATACTTTGAGGTTGTATGGAAGCCCAACGGTGAGATAGACAATCTCCGAGCCCTCGATGGCGCTCTCTACCTGAGACCTGACTGTCAAGTCTGCGGTCATCAGGCTATCAGCCTCATTGATCTTTGATGGATTGCGACTCACAAGTCGGATATCATCCGTGTAATCTTTGAGTGACTTCCCTAGCTCACGCCCGATGGCCCCACCGGCGCCTAATATGGTTTGCATGGTTGGTACGAGGATTATTTGCAAGTAAGATAAGCGACCCCACCAATCCAGCCAACAGGGGAAATCGCGGCACTGGTTTCGGACCTGGAGTGGGAAGTCATCTGAAAAGCTTGAGAACGAGTAGGGTTCTCAATTAGGCGGTTAGTGATTCAACCCGATCTATGCAATAACCTTCTGACTGCGCAGTCAAATTACTTCTAAATCAGGCACTTCTCCATCGATCGGCAAAGGGTATCAGGACGACTTCAGACGGGCGATTAACAGTATGGAATCATCCGCCTCGAACTCCGCATAACGCTCAAGTAGAACCACATCGAAGAGACTACCAAATTCTCTCCGAAGGCTCGCTTCATCGTGATAATTGACAAACATCCCTTTAAAAATCTCTGAGCCTTCTCCCCTCCAAAATGAGTGACAAATGATCCCATCGGGATTGAGTAGCTCAGCATGTCGCCGGATGGATGCTGTAAGCTCCTCGTCCCTCAGGTGATGGAGGACCTTATTTGAATAGATCCCATCGAACTCCTGGTCCGTAGCGAGGGTGGTGGCATCCAGGTGCAGGAATTGCCCATCGGGGTTAGCCGACTTAAGATGCTCCAAAAACTCTTCGGAATAATCCGAGCCTGTGACCTTGAAATGCCCGCGCAATATGCGCCAGTCCGTTCCAGGTCCTGACCCCAATTCCAGCAGGGCAGCTCCCGAGGGCAGGTGCTCTTGCAGTCGAAGAATGAGTTCTCGCCCGTTGACGTCCTTTGCCAACTGGATATATTCCTTGACGGAGTCCTTGGTATGATAGTATTCTCCCTCCATAAGTCACCACTGCTAATTACACTACCTAAGGTCCTGATCACTTACTTAGTTCCCAAATACACGCTGAGAAACGTAAGGTGCTAGAAGTCTTTCTTCTTCCCCAACCAAACGATACTGCCAACCGGCACACCCACCCAGAGAAGTAAGGTAAACATTGATACCACCGACCCCGCTGTGGACCCAAAGTACTTTTGGAAGAGCGCTCCGGTATATCCCAGAAGGGCAGAGATGTCCAATTTGAGCAGGATCATGATGCGCGAAAGGTCAATTGGGTTGAGAAAGCTGGCGACCAGTGCGAAGTTGTCCAGTGGGTAGTCGGCAAAGCCAATCAGGAGGATAAGGAATATCCCGTCATAGATCACCGCGAAAAACAGCCAACAGAGAATGGCATAACCAAATCCCTTAATACGATTGGGATTGAGTAAGCCCGCCAGCGTGGATAGGGCTACAAAAATGAAGCTGAGGAACGCGCCTGAAAGCAATAGCATCCCAAACTGAAAGATCTCCGCCGACTGCAGCAGGCCATAGCTCAGAAATGGAATGCCAAGACCCAACACAAGACTCAACGCCAGTGACAGGGACACACCCAAATACTGCCCGAGGAAGATCTGAACACGCGGTAGTGGCTGAGCAAGAAGCAACTCGGTAAACTCCCGGGAATTGTAGTAATACATGATACCGAATACCGTCCCAATCATCGGAGTCAGCACGACGATGATATTCATCAAGGTGATGACGGCTTTCGACAGATCGCTATTGAGGTACAGGAGTACGAAGCCCAGCAACAGGTAAAAGGCCAGGTAGACATACGACCAACGGCTGCGGATGAGATCGGAAAACGTGTATTTCAATACCTTCAGCATCAGCGTAGAATTGCGGCTATTGAATGTTCGAGGTCATCAGAATCCGTCTGTTGCGCAAGCTCATCAATCGTCCCCGAAAAATGGATATGTCCATCCAGCAGAAATACAATTTCATCTGCGAGGGACTCTACAAGACTCAGAATGTGCGTCGTGATCAGGATGATCTTGCCATCTTCTTTGGCTTTGGCAATGAGTTCCTTCAATCGGATCAGCGATATAGGATCGAGTCCCGCGGTCGGCTCATCCAGTATATACACGGGGCAGTCAAACATGAAGGTGAGCACAATATTGACCTTCTGTCTCGTGCCTCCCGAGAGATTGCCCAATTTACGACCTAGATAAGGCGTCAGGCCAAACTCATCAATCAACCCCTCCTCTGAGGCCGGCACCCCGCGGATGTCTTTGATCATCCTTATCAGTTCCCTGACCGTGAGGTTGTCGGGAAACCGGGCGATCTGAGGGAGATAGCCAATTTGCTTGCGGTAGTCACAGACGCCTTTGGTGCTTTTGTTGCTGAACTGAACCTCCCCCTCATCTTGTCGGACCATGCCAAGAACGATCTTGAGGATCGTGGTCTTCCCGGATCCATTGGGTCCCAGTACGGCAAAAATCCCGGGCTTGTCAAAGACAAAGCTGACACCATTGAGGATCTGCATCCTGCCGAAGCTCTTGTGTATGTTGTTCAACTCAATCATCTCCAAATGCGATCAAACTCGGGCGCTCGTCGACCAGCTCATCTGGTGTAAAAACAGGCGATACCTTTTCTGAAAAGTTAATGATGTCTACGAACAGACTGCGTAGCAAAATGATCGTCTCCGGCGTTCGATTGACAATGTAGGAAAAGAGTTTGACAGGTCGGTAGGGGACATCACCGATGCCATCCTGATTCAGGTCGTAGCCCACATAGTCACTCCAGTAATTGCCATGAAAGGTATTGTCATTCATCTTGGTGTTGTAGGACACATCGAAGGAATTGGAGATGAAGTCATTGCGGATGAAATGATTGGCATAGCAGCCGCCGGAAACCTTGATGGCCCAGCCATTTTGCACGAGCCTGTTGTTGGTGTAATTGATTCTGGTAGTGCCGTCCATGTAAATGGCAACTGTATTCTCGGAGAACTCATTGTCCATCACCTCCGCATCGTAGATCTCTTTTAGGAGCAGGCCATAAGATGCAGTCCCCCAATTCTGCAGGAATCGATTTTCACGCATGGTGATAAACTTCGAAAACATCACGGCCACACCGGCGCCGTTTTTCTCAAAGGTGTTATTCAGGTATTCGTCGTGATTGGAGAACATAAAATGCAAGCCGTATCGCACATTGTCATGGGCATAATTGCCAACGACCTGGCTCTCCTCTACAAACTCAAGGTAAATGCCGTCGCGCATTTGGTAAACCTCATTGTCCTCGACGCGCACTTTGGAGCAATGCCACAGGTGGATACCGTTTCCAGCATCATCCTCTTTTTTTGATAGGCCATGGATGAGATTCTCTGAGATAAGTCCATCGTGCGATTTTTCAATCAGCAGACCGAAAAATGGATCTTGAATGTGGTTGTTGGAAATGTGAAAGTGATTGGCCTTAAAGGCATAAATCGCGGCGTAATCCTTCGTGTAGCTTCTGCCGCTGTTGATAATCTCAAAACCTGAAATGGTTACACTGTCGGCAAGGATCTTTAGCACGTAGCCCTCACCTGCCCCATCAAGCACTGCCCCATGTGTCGATAGAAGGACCACTGGTCTCCTGAGTTCCAGGTTCACCGCCCGGTAAGTGCCGGACTGCACAAGTACGGTATCTCCGTTTTGTGCCGCAACCAGCGCCAGCTCTATCTCTTCATATGGACAGCCCTGGCAGACATTGATCACATTGGCCTGTGATGCCTGGATGACGATCAATAGCAGAAAGGCAAGAGCTGAGAGTTTCATTTCAATGATTACGTCAGTTTATTTTCACCACGGGCACTTCAAATTCTTGCTTGAGCGCCTCCCAATCCATACTATCGCCGTCGTTTTCAGTCAACGCTCGATCACGCACCTCTTTTTCGCGAAAGGCACTCAGAAACTCGCCCATTGGACTTGGGATGGCCTCACTTACAAGATAAGACGCTTCACAGGCATCCACCAAAACTCCAGGTTCGGAATAGTCAGCCACCAGATAGTACTTCACTTCAGGATGATCCCAATCTCGGAGATGGTTCATCATGCACTCGATGGCGTCATACTTGTACGACCTGCCTTTGACGGTTACGAGTTGTGCCGAATGCTGCCGATCGACGATTGTCATTTTGCAATAGTGACACTCGTCCTGGCCATAGTTGATGGGTTGAGGCTTGACCTCACACCCTAGCAGCCCCACTGACAGAAGGCTGAGGATTACTAATCTGTTCATCTTTTTTGGCTTTATAAAATGCAAAAACGGACAATGCCATGCCGGCAAACATCAAGTAGGCACCAGACCTCGGCCACGACTTGGCCTTGAAGTTCAGAATGAGTTTGTTGCCAATCAGTGGCGGCTGGTAAGCCATGGGCTCACCCTTCTCATCGGTGAATTTGATGGCAGCATTTTCTTTGAGATTGTGGCCATAGTCATACTCCCACAAGTAGAAATCATAGAAGGCAATGGACCCCAGCACAAGCATGAGCACACACCATGCGAGGTACAATTTCTTGCGTCCTATTATTCCCAACAGCACTCCCAATACGATCATGCCTATCGTGAAATAGGGAAAGATCTCGAACTCCGGAATATGCTCAGGTATCTCCTTCATGCCCACATAGTGGTTCATGATATTGATATTCTGGATGTCGTTGGGGTGGGCATCAGCAAACTTGTTGATGTGGATATCCATCCCGATCGGCTCAGGATACTGCGGAGCTTCCAACGTGATGTTCCAAAGAGGCAGAAAGAACAGGCTCGCGAGCAGTAGCGCTCCCGCTATCATGATGTACTGCGAAGGTTTCATGGTAATGTGTTTGGTGATTAAATGGGCCCGCCAGCCTGACCAGCTGACGGGCCGACTACCATACAGAAAGACTTACTCTCCGTCTAAGCTCCACGCAAGTGGAACGTTGCTATTGGCAGCGGATACTCTCACGTATCCCTGCATTTCCTGGTGCAAAGCCGAGCAGAAGTCGGTGCAGTAGAATGGCCACACACCTTCTCTTTTTGGCTCCCAAATGAATGTCTCGGTCTGGCCCGGCATGATGAGCAGCTCAGAAGTATTTGCGCCGATCATACTGATGCCGTGAGGCACATCATAGTCTTGCTCCAGATTTGTCACGTGGAAGTACACCTTGTCGCCCACCTTGATTCCCTCAATATTGTCAGGAGCAAAGTGACTGCGGATCGTGGTCATGTAGATATGTACCTCCTTACCATTCCTCTCAACGCGTGTATCAGCCTCTGTCTTGACCGCGTAAGGGTGGTTGTTCTGATCAAGCTCATAGATTTTGGTTTGATTAGGCTTGATCAAATCCGCTGGAGCTCCGGCTGCGTAATGTGGCTCACCAACAGTAGGGAAGTCCAGGATTAGCTCCATATTGTCACCTGAAATGTCGAACAATTGTGCCGACTGCGAGAGCTCAGGACCCGTGGGTAGGTACCTGTCCTTCGTGATCTTATTCAAAGCCACAAGATACTTGCCAAAGGGCTTTCTAGAGTTACCACCAGGGATCATCAGGTGACCCACGGAGTAGTAGGTCGGTGCACGTGAGAGCACTTCCCAGCTGCCTACCTTCCACTTCACAACTTCGGAGCTGATGAAGAATGTGGTATAGGCATTGCCACTGGCGTCGAATTCCGTGTGCAATGGTCCGAGACCTGCTTGCTGGACAACACCGGCTACGACATCATCATAATTGATGATCGGAATACCATAGGCATCTCCGTCAAAGCGCTCATTCTCGATGGCGTCGAGCATCTTAGTGAAGGAATGCGCCGTCAAGGATGCAGCAAGCTTGCCACTTCCGATGATATACTCGCCTGTGGGATCGACGTCGCATCCGTGAGGCGATTTGGGAGTTGGCAGGAAGTAGACCAATCCTGGATACTTCGAAGGATCGATGACTTTGACCTCCGTCTTCATGGTAGAAGTGGCCATGTGGGTCGATTCATCGTACACGTTGTGAGCATATTCTGTGCTCATCGTTTCAAAGTTGCCGGCTGCAATCAGCTCTTCAGCCTTCTTCCAGTTGATCGCCGCGATGAAGTCCTTGTCATTTTGGGAGGCATTCACCTCGAGCAAGGTACTGGCCTCCTCCGTGTTGTATGTAGAGAAGAACATCCATCCGTGTGACTTGTTTCGCCCGGGGTGCGCCAAGTCAAAGTTGAACCCTGGCATCATCACCTGAAACTCGAGATTCATCCTCCCAGTCTCCTGGTTGATGGAGATGAAAGACAAGGCGCCCTTGAAATTTCCCTTGTACTCATCGATGGGCATATCACGCTGAGGCACAGGCACGGCAAATCGAGTACCGGCCACAATGTACTCGGTATTCTCTGTGACGAAAGAAGAGCTATGGTTACCGGCTGTATTGGGTAGCTCGATGATCTCTTCCGTCTCGAATGTCGAGAGACTGATTCGGGCAATCCTAGGTGTGTTGTTTCCATTGATAAAGCACCAGCGTCCATCTATTTCACCATTGGTTTGAGATAGATCGGGGTGGTGGGAATCATCCCAGGGAACGAACCCGAAGGAAGTATTCAATAGAGGTTTTGTTTCCTCATTGAAGCCGTAACCCTTTTCCGCATCCACAGAATAGACAGGGATTACTCTGAAGAGTCGTCCGGAGGGCAATCCGTATACGGCCAATTGGCCGCTGAAACCTCCAGAAATAAATGCATAGAACTCATCGTGCTCCCCCGGAGGGACGTAAGCACGCTCGGCCATGTTACCGCCGATGGCGCCGCCGCCGCTACCACCCTGATTGCAGGAATTGGTGACAAACAGCAGGCCGAAGCAGACTAGACAGCTGACGAGTAGTTTAGAAATGTTCATTTTCGTATTTGATTAAAAAATTCTCAATTGGGTAATATGACTTTGTCGACGACATTGATGATGCCGTTAGTCGTTTGAATGGTGCCGATCACATTGGCGCCGCCAACGGCGACCTGGTCGCCATTCACTGTAACTTCCAGGTAGTCACCGGTAGCCGTGTAGATCTTTCGGCCCTTGCTTGCCTCCTTTTTCAGGGCCTCCAAATTGTAAGACCCGGGAGCAGCATGCCTGGTCAAGATGGTTGCCAGATCCTGCTTGTTTTCAGGTAACAGGAGGTTTTCTACTGTTCCCTCTGGTAAGGCCGAAAATGCATCATTGGTAGGTGCAAAGACTGTAAGTGGGCCGACATTGACCAGCACATGTTCAATCTGCGCGGCTTCGACAGCGGCGACAAGCGTTGTGTGGGCATCTGACGAGATAGCCACCTGAAGAATGTTCTTGTCCGAAACATCGTCCTTCACAGAAGCCTGACCATCTGGGTGCGAGCTTGCTGCGGAGCTCTGTGCCTCACCCTCGGATTGATTGGCCGGTCCGCAGGAGACCATGAGCCCGAACGCGAGGATGAAAATTAGGAAATGAAAAATATGGGTCTTCATATGCATAAGGATTTATAAGGTTCTGAAATACTCGAGTACTGCCCGGGCCTCGTCCTCAGAGAGGTTCTGGTTGGCCATGGGTGATCCATTGTACTCCATGAAGAGCTTCTTGGCGAGAGGGTCTTCTTGGACCATCTCTTCAGGGTTGAGGATCATGTTCATGATCCACGCTGGTGTACGTCTTGTGAGAATCGCCTGGGGTGAGGGACCAATGAAGCGCTTATCGATCTTGTGGCATGCGGTGCACAGGGCTTCGTACTTCGCCTGGCCCTCACCGGCCAATGCTTCGTCAATACCCTCTGGCAGCTCGAACGCTTTGATCGGACCCACGCCGTGGTTGGTCTCCCATGCCTCATAGGGGTCCGTCGGTTCCATTTGTGATTGCTCTTTAATGCGATCAATTCGGCTCTGTCCCCCTCCGCAAGAGGCGAGGAAGCAGATCATGACAAGTAATGCGTATATCGGTTTCATGCTCGATTGGATTATTCCGTTTTATTTAAGATTTTCGGATCATTATATCCTTTATTATTTCAAATTTTTTTATTTCTTCAGAACCCGGCTGCCTTCCAGCAGATCTGGGTCGTTGACTTTCGTACTCAGCAGTGTCTCATTCAAGTGATTGCGAATGGTGATGAACTTATCATGCACCGGACACGGATTCTCACCTGAACACTCTGGCAAACCCAACACACAGTCCTTCAGCAGATGTTCGCCATCTATGGTCACGACGATATCATGCAGCAGCACTTCCCTTCCCCGTGGCAACACAAAGCCTCCCCCTGGTCCACGGAACGATTCCAGCAACCGCCCTTTCACCAACTGCTGCAGAATCTTTGCGGTGAAAGCCTCCGGCGAGGCGATGGCCTCCGTCACGTCCTTCAAGTTTGTACGCCGTCCCTCCTGCTCATTGGCAGCGATGAAAATCATGATTTTTATGGCGTATTCGCAAGCTCTCGAGAACATGGCTTTTGCTTTAAATCGAGGCTAATCTAAGCGTCAAAATAATTTCGGACAAACTTATCCGTTATTAATCGGCCTGATTTTCGTCAGATTACAAAGAAGGAAAGGTCAGAGGCAAAAGGTTAACGGTAATAGATTGCCACCAATTTGGCAGAACCATGGCAGTTTCACGATACAAAAGGCTTCACCCTCCGAAACAATACAGCGAAATCCATTCCTTTGATCATTCCCAGTGTGATGAACCCCAACCTTTCTCCCTTTTCCAATAGCGGTGTGAACCTAGAGTACGGACAGGAAATCTTATTCAGAGCGAATGGCAAGCGACGAGTGCTGCTGGTAGTTGATGAAAGCATTCAGCCAGGTAAAAAGATCGATGTCGCCAAAAGAATAAAGGAGCGAAAAAAGGAGCTCGGAATCTCCGATTAATTAGAGGGGAAGTGCTCCCGAAGAAAGCGAAACACCGGTCGGTGGTCATTGGCTACAGCGCCATGGCCACCTGCTAAGGTCACGTGCTCCATCGGGTAGGGAAAACCGCTGCTCTCGAGTCGGTGGACCATCAGATCACACATCTTCAGACACGGCCAAATCTCGTCTTCTGAGGCGGAAACCAACAAGATAGGGCCCATGATCTCTTCCACGGCGATCGCTTCGAGACCATTGGGATCCGAGGCCTCAACCATCAGACTGAACGCCTCGTAGAACCCCTCCTTCTTGGATACCTGCACTGCTTCTTTTGTGATAGGAATAAATGGAACCTGCTCTCCTCCAAACGTCCACGAGGAAGTCGCACGCTTCGTGACGCCGCTTGGTAGGCTAACATGCGCTGGGACCAATGCCAGCACTCCACCATAGTCGTCATACCGAGCAGCCAGGTTCAGGATCAACTCTCCTCCACGGGAACCACCTAAGAGCAGGATCCGCTCCGCATCGATCAGTGGATGATGACTAACACTCATGATGGTATCATGAATGGCGTCCAATGAGATCCGGTCCAGGTATTTGGGAGTATCGGGCAAGCCAAAGTACCCCAAAGCAAGGAAGTGATATCCTAGTGCCAAGAGGCTATCTCTCAGAACCGCTGTCCTTTCAGTCGCAAAGACCATTCCCCCCTCGCTACCGCCGAAGGCCACGATCAAGGGCGCAGGTTGGTCTCCAGCCAGGAACAGCTGATGGGCCACTTTCCCGTGGTTTTTCGGAAGACCTTCCGAGAGTGCCTCGCAGGAGGATGCTAACCAGCCAGCAAGTACTAGGGTGACGAATAATCTCATTGGAGCAAACATACCCCAGGGTGAGTGCTCCATGCAAAGCACTGGCGGCTTACTTCCGGACTGCCAGCACAAGGCATCAAAACGGTAGCTTGTAAAAAAAATATTTTGAAAAATTCGAGGCCCTAGTCTCTATGGGACTTGAATGTCAACTCTGGATAATCCTCATTCCACGGGCTCGCTGGTTGGTCCTTGAGATAGCGATCCCAAAAACCCAGTACGACATTATTCGTCATCTGTAGAACCCGCGGACCCGGAATACTGCCTAGCTGCCCATAGAGCTTCAACATGGGCCATATAATGGGGAAATCGGTGAAGTCAGCGTGCTTGGAAGAGACAAAGTGGCATTCATGATATGCAGTTGTGCTGCTGAGCTGAAGAAAGTCATTCGTTCCCAGGCCGTCGTCACTATAGACCATTAGAAAGGGCACATTGAGGCTATCACTATTGGTCGTGCCATATTGCAAGCCATCCACATTGATGCCGGCTTTGATCCGGGGATCCAGCTTGCATAATTCGGCTGCCGTTGCCCCACCCACGGACATCCCCATCGCACCAATGCGGGTTGTGTCGATGATACCCTGGAAAATTGTTGCCTCCCTACCGGAGCTTAATAGATTGTCAAGTACGAAAGTGTTGTCACTGGCCCATTCCTGTACCACCGTGTTCATGGGCGATTCGGAGATCGCATTGCGCATGATTTGGGCCCTTGATTCCACTGACGAGACCTCCGCCATAGAGTCCTTGGCCAACTGAATGGGTCGGGAGGATGCTTCGATCCATTGCATGGCCTTGTTCCATTCCTCTATGCTGGTCAGGAATTTCGGTAGCACTGTACCAGCGCCCTCGAGGTTCACGCGAAGACTTTCGTAGGGGTGTGAGATGCTCACGACTATGTAGCCATGACTGGCCAGGTGCTCCATCAAGAGCGTGTTCTGGGAGGTGAACATTTGCAGGCCATGATTAAAAAGGATTAATGGAAACCTCTGACCGCTCCCTTCGGCAGGGGCGCCAATCATTGAGTGCGTTTTGACACCACGCAAATAGCTCAGAAAGAAGCTGATCTGATCCGACTCTCCTCGGTAGAGCTCTGACCACAAGGTGCGCATGGGATACACATCGTCCTCATCTGATCCTGCGGGATACCAGGCTTCGACAAACAATTCCCGCTTGTCCCCGGCGCGATCTGTATGTATCTCCTCGCGGGATTCGTCAACCAGGGTGAATGAAGTGGTGCCCACTTTATATTCGCCGGAGGGCGCCGGGAGCCGCTTGATGGGCATACCCATGGCGAAAAACATGGACGTAGCCAGAAGTGTCGCACCCGTCAGGAATCCCAGAACCCGGAGCGCAATATGAGCGACAGAATTTCTTAGAAGAAGTAAGGGGAGAACCGGAAAGAGCACGTAGGCAAGGCCGACCTGCCATCGAGGCACCTCTCCTATCAAATGTATAGCGAGGGCTCCCAATGCAGCATAGAAGGTCAGCAACTGGCCCTTACGTGAATTGGAGAAAAAGCACACCAGCGCCAGCAGAACGAGCGTGCAAAACAGGAATAGCGCTTCAAAAAATTGCATCTGTGTAGAAAGATGAAGATGGAATAAAAATGACATCCATATGATGAGGGACTCCATGTGTTGGTTGCATGCCCCTTGGTGATTTCATCGTACGTTGGAATTACGTACATTGTAAATCATCCGTATGCCTCGAATTTTCTCAATACTCCTAATAATGATTTCAATGCCATGTGCAGGGCAGATCTTTCAAGCGCTGGAGAGTCGATATTTGACAACCCGGTGGCAGGACTCCGAAGCCAAATTGACAGATAAGGACAAAATAGCCCTGCTCAACAAGCTCCCCGAAGAAGACACACTTGAGTTCATGGATCACATGGTCGGAGATCTGTATCCGCTTGACACGGCGGGACTTCACTACATCGACCTGGATCAGGACGGGGATCTCGACCTGGTATATGCCTCATATTCTGGTACCATGGGGGCAGGGTCGGCAAAGGTTTATCTCCAGGAAAAAGACCGCTTCAACTTTGTGGGTATCGCCAAAGGATGGATCCGCCACATTGAGATCTCACCGCAACTAAAAATCTACACGTTCGAACACCCCTGCTGCGATAGCTACACCAACAGCATCAAAAGCTATGCGCTCGACGACGAGTTGAATTGTGCCGAAAACATCGTGTATATCAGCGTGGCGTACGATCTCGCCCGACTGCCTGATCTGGATAAGACCGACCGTGGGACTACCAAATATTCGGAGTTGTTCATTTCGCCGAAGGATCTCAGGGGCACTGGGTATTTCCGGGACCGAACGAAGGAGATCCATGATCAATTCCGGGCTGGGAATCCGGTAATGTGTGGAAAAATTCCAAACGGCACCGAAGTTGGAATTCTTGACTCTGCTGCAATCAACGATCAGGACTGGTATCTTGTGATCACCGATCCCATTACCAAACCGGAGAACAGCTTGTTTGAAGATTGGCAAACCCGAGTAATCGAGAAGAGCAGATACCTCGGATGGGTGAGGAAGGAAACGATCCTGCCCGCCGACTAGTCCTTTTCCACGTACATCTTCATTACCAGCCGGTTGTGCTCCCCCCACGACTTCAGATTGCGACCTACGACGGGCAGTCCAACAGAAGTTATCTAAAAACCGGCCTTCCGGGGCCTTGGTAGGCAGCAGCTCCCAATTGTTTATTTCGTGGCTCCACGGTCAATAGTGATGGCTCCGAGGTGGTGGGCGCTTCAATGAATCCATAATACCTGCCCATCCAATAGTCCCTCAAAAACCCGGTAGGCTCCATCACCTTCCTGCCATTCGATCCTCCATCCAGTCGAATGGCCCGCCTGCTACCTCTCATCACGATAGATTCCCTTGGCGAAATGGCCTTCAGACCTCCCTCATAGGAAGTGTATCCCTCCTCCACGTGCAGATCATCGCGGTGAGAATTTTTGAAACTATGCTCCGTGCAATCCAGTGTCCAGGCCCGTAGATGTTTCATGCATTGATCAAGGTCAAAGTCGTTGTTGGTGAATGCCCCATAGGTGAAATTGAACCAGGGGATATGCTCCATGCGCTTGATCTCGTAGGAGCGTTCGAGGCTTCTGAGAAGGTATGATTTCTCTTTCGGATCGGTCGTATACCTCAAAATCGTGTTGTACGCCTCAAAAGCCAGGTTATCGTCCCATGGCGCTATTGACGTGGGCGGAAAGGTATTCTTCTGTCGCAAGGTATTGTTCAAATAGCCCCAATCCACGAGTTGCTGGAACCCTTCGCGGTACTTCTCATCACCAGACACGGCATAGGCGGCCTGGGTGAACGCGAGGGCTTCCAAACCATTCACTCCCCTGTCGCTATATCCATAGGATCTCAGGAGGTATTCAGGATTCCACCTTCCCCACCGGGTGGGCTTGCCATCCATGTCGATCATGACCCAGCCATTTTTCATGATATTTGAAACCATTCGGGTCAGGTGCTCCTTCGCCAATTCCTTCTCGCGGCCCCGGGCCAACAAGTCGTGAAACAACGACACGCTGTAGACATGGGCGATGACTTCATCGCTGGAAGTATCCCCTTTCCAGTAGAAGTTGCCATCCTCTGTTTTGTACCATTTGGCGGGTAGCCCACCGGAGCCATGCCTTCCCAATTCACCTTTATCCCCCTTGATGGAGAAAATAGATCGGGCTATGAAGCCATCGATAGGTGTAATTCGATCCAGCCAGAGCATCGCTTCAAAAACATCAACTGCCTGGGCACGGACTGTTTCATCACCAGTGACTTTGTACTTGAAGCACAAGGCAGCGAGATAGGTACCCGTATGCGCGCCATCGTTGTCGCTTACTTCACGGATCCATTCGCCGTCTTTTTGATACACTGTCTGAATGAACCCCAGGCGTTTGTGGCCCCATTCCTCCAGATGTCGCTCGTAGTAGTCGGCCTTCTTCCGTAGCGTGTAATCCTCGTAGTCAATTACCCCCAATCCCGCATCTGTAGCGATGTAAACTGTTTTGTTGGAGACCGCAATGTCATTCACCTGATTGTCAGGAACCCAGTGGCCGGCACCGAAGTAATGCCAATCATCATCGAGCATCCGCACCGCTCCTCGCTCGGTACCGATCCAGAGATCATTGTCAAATCCTAGTGTTAGTGAGTTCACATTCTCCACGGGCAGTCCGTCCTCACCTGTGATTGTGTTGAGTGTAGCCCCTCGCAACTCCCCTAGCCCACGATCTGTGGATATGTAAAGTCGGCTCCCCAGACTCAGCATGTTTCTCGTGTTTGTGGATGGGAGCGCACCCCAGTCGATAAAATCAGTATTGACCATCTTTCCATCAAACTGGATCAGCTCTCCGCGCCTGAGGATGTGCAAAGTGCCTGCGTACGACTGAAGTCTGTGAATAGGCCCCAACTTCACAGGGTCTGTGTGTATCTGCGTACCATCCTCCATTTGCGTGGTGATGTCGCTGTTGTAGTAACCTCCCTCAGGCTTGATGGAAACGAACTTATCGTTGACCAGCTTGAATATTTCGTCACTTTTCGCCGCGTGCAGTTCCCCCAGGTGCATACACAGGTCGACGAAATGCTGTTCGCTGATTTGCTCCCAATTACTGTCACCCAATCGAAAAATCCCTGATGGAGTCAGTGCCCAAAGGGAACCACTTATGGATATCAGCCTCGTCACGTCTCGAGGGGCATTTTTCTGCTCGACGAACGCATCTCCCTCGAGCGCAAAGACTCCGGAATTGATGATGGCATACACCTGGTCATCGTAAACGCCCACCCCCTCTATCGGACGGTCGGTCTTGATTTTGTGCGCGACCTCCTGGAGATAGACATCGTCAGCTGCGGGTGTCCAGAGTTTCTCATTGCTTTGTGTCTGTGCCTTGCCAGGAATGGACATAGTACAGATTAGGGAAATCACTGTTAGCATTTGAAAAATGAGAAAATGTAGAGGGAGGAGCAGTGTCTTCATGGAGTGCATGATTGCGATCATTAGGGAACGTGTAGATGACAGCAAGGAAGGTCATTTCATTCGTAATTACCAAATGGATGCTCGCCATTCATCAAACTCTCGTACAAATTGCCGGCTGACTATTCTTCGGCAAGTAGGTTGAATTTTGGTTAGTTTGAGAGGCCAATCTTCCTTTGATATGAAATCCATCTCCCTGCTCTCCATCGTTCTTCTGCTCGTCACTTCCTCCTGTGAACTCTTCTTCTCCATGGAACCCGAATCTCATCGGCAGGCACTGGCCTTCTTTGATCACTATGCCAACCGAAATGACTGGTCGGGTTTTCTGGATCGCTATGATGCTGACATGACTTTTGAAGACCCTATCCTGGGTTACAAATTCGACAACCGGGAGGGCTTCAAAGCGTTTTACAACTGGCCAGATACATCCTTCGCCAAGCATCCGGATTATCCCAAGACCCTTGTAATGGAGGAATTGATCACCACCAACCAGAGAGCTTTTGGGAGCGGCTACTTCACGCCCTTCTACTACCAGGGAAATCTCTATGGCGACAAGGAAAAGATGTCTTTCACCATCATCCTGACCTTCAATGATGAGGGCGAGATCATTCGGCAAGTCGACTGGATTGACTATCCACCTGAAATTATGAAGCAAGTCTTCTGCTCTCAATAAAAAAGGCATTCCCCGAACGACAGGCCCGAGGAATGCACAGATAGGTCAAAATCAAAGATCATTAGCCTGCGAGAGGCACCACTTGCGCCTTGTAGCGGTAAGGCTTGAATATGAAAGGCACGAAAAAGCATTGTGTAATGGCGATCACCACTCCAACCTGATCAGTGGTACCGTGGGGCTCCCCGGTGGCTAAAAGCGGCAACAACAGAAGCGTGGTCCCCAAAAAGATGAATAGCAAGCGGCTGTTGATTGGGTTCCAGTCAATCTTTGATGTCTCCGACTTACCGCCTGAGCGAATGACCTGCACCACTATCAGCATCGCCAATGCGGCCAAAGGAATGACAATCATGGAGATGGAGATGTGCACGTTCATCGTATCACCATGGAACATTGTATCACCATTCACAGCGATGTCGAATAGCAGGTTCCCAAAAACATGTATCCACCATGTGACCAGAAAGGCGTTGTACAGCTGGCGATTCTGCATTCGATAAAGGCCTATGATCAGCACGGCATAGAAAGCAATTTGCAACACCAAAAAGCTAAATGACAGCGTGATTCCCGCTCCTCTGATCCAGGTACCAAAGTACTGCATGCCCCAAACGTAACTCTCACCATCAAACGCAGACCGAATGAAAGGGAGCCACGCGATCATAAAGGTGATAGAGAGAATGGCTGTCAGGACATTGGTCCATCGATTGGGTGTGCGATAAGCATAAAGGTTTTTCATCATTTTCAATTCGTTTTTTCAAACAGATCGTAAATGATCGGGCTCCGTTGCGCCACGGCAGGCATTTGGGATGAAAATCGCGTATTTGGGATGACTGAAGACTACCGAAGGAGTGCCGCTAACTCTGTGGCATATTTTCTGGAAACAGGAAATGGCGTCTCCACATGCTGCAAGGTGAGATAACCCTGTTGCTGGTTACCCCGAAATTGTGTCAGGTGCATGATATTGACAATATAGGATCGATGACACCTGACGAGCGCTTGATGCAATGCCAACTCCTCCACTTTTTTGAGGGTCGTGCGTACCAGGGTCTTTGTCACTTGTCCCTGATGCAAGTAGTGCACGGATACGTAGTTGTCTTCGGACTCCAGAAATAAGATGGCGCTCAATGCGAGACTCAGTTGATCCTTTTGATTGTCGGAGGGGAACTGAATGATCTGGCCCTCATCTGTGCGGTAGTCTTGTGCACTGCGTGTCAGTTCCTGCAGCTGCTTCATTCGTGCGTACATGACAATAACTGCAACGGGAATGATCGCCGTGGCACTGATATTGCCAAGAAACTCCAACCAACTGCTAAAGCGGAAGTCATGCCAATTACCGAGGAAGTTGTAGAAAAGGAACATCATCGTACTTGCAAAGAGCAGCGTCCAGACCAGCCATAGTGCCAGCTGCCACCTGTACACCACACCGCGGAAAATAAAGGGGAACAAGAGGAGCTCATTCGCCATCAGAACGATGGTGATGTACACTCCAAACAGGAACATGAACAGCAAAAACTCCGACGAGATGCGCTCAGTTGGGTCGTAGTTGTTGACCCCAAAAGGCTGAAAGAAGAGCAGAAACAGGAAACCATACAACCCAACCGCCAGTATCGCATAGATCTTTTCGGCGCGACTCATCGGTTGGACAGGGCTGCTAAGGAAGGACGTCAATACCTTGTCATTTATTTCGTACAACCTCGTACTTCCCGAAAATTACAATTTCTCAGCTAGCCAATGAAAGTTGTGGCAGGGCAAAAAAAGTCCCCGAGCCTTTCATTGGGCCCGGGGACACGTTGGATTGGGGATTATTATTTCAAATTGGCCTTCGCAGCGGCCACCTTCGCAATAGGTACCCTGTAAGGTGAGCAGCTAACATAATTCATGCCCACGTGATGGCAGAAGTCGACAGACTTCGGTTCACCGCCATGTTCACCACAAATACCGATCACAAGGTTGTGCCGTGAGGTTCGCCCCTTTTGGATGGCGTGAGTCACCAATTGACCGACACCTTCCTGATCCAGTACCTGGAAAGGATCCTCTTCCAGGATACCCTTCTCGACGTAGATCGGCAGGAACTTACCAGCGTCGTCCCTTGAGAAACCAAAGGTCATCTGGGTAAGGTCATTGGTACCAAAGGAGAAGAATTCCGCATACTTGGCAATCTTATCAGCCATCAGTGCTGCACGAGGCACCTCGATCATTGTACCGATCTTGTAGTCGACGTGATCATGCCTTTCGAGGAACACTTTCTCGGCTTCCTTCTTCACGATATCCACTTGCATCTTGAACTCGTTGACACCACTGGTCAGTGGGATCATGATTTCAGGTCTGCTACGAACATTTCGATCCTTCAGATTGAGCGCCGCTTCAATGATCGCACGGGTTTGCATCTCGGTAATCTCAGGATAGGTATTGCCCAATCGGCAACCACGATGACCCAACATGGGATTCACCTCTGCCAATGAAGCGATCTTTGCTTTGATATCCTCAATGGAGACACCCATCGTTTTGGCCATTTCCACCTGGGTAGCTTCATCCTGAGGCAGGAACTCATGCAACGGTGGATCTAGTAACCGGATGGTTACAGGGAAACCACTCATGGCTTCGAGTATGCCTTCGAAATCTCCACGTTGGATGGGTAGCAACTCCGCCAATGCCGCTCTACGGCCTGCCTCGTCTTCGGCCAGGATCATTTTCCTCATGATCTTCAGGCGCTCACCATCAAAGAACATGTGCTCCGTACGGCACAATCCAATACCTACAGCGCCAAATCTCCTGGCAATCTGTGCAGTCTCTGGCGTATCAGCATTCGCATGTACCTTGGTCTTTGCATACTTGTCTGCCAGTTCGATCAGGCGAGCGAGGTTGCCGCTGATCTCCACCTGCTGGGTCTTGAGTTTGCCTTCGTAGACTCGGCCCTTGGAGCCATCCAGTGAAATCCAGTCACCTTCTTTGTACAGCTTGCCTTCTATGGTCATGGTCCTTGATCCATTGTTGATACGGATCGCCCCAGCGCCGCTGATGCAGCACTTACCCATACCTCTGGCAACCACCGCAGCGTGTGACGTCATGCCTCCGCGAGCGGTAAGGATACCTTCTGCCGCATCCATGCCTGCCAGGTCTTCGGGAGAGGTCTCCAACCGTACGAGAATGACGGTTTCACCCCGGGCCTTCCAGGCTTCAGCATCTTCAGAGAAGAAGACAATACGACCGGAAGCGGCACCAGGAGAGGCTGGTAGTCCTTTGGCAATCGGCTTGGCTGCAGCCAACTCATCCCTATGGAAGACAGGATGCAACAGCTCATCTACCTTATTGGGGTCGATACGCTGCAAAAGAATGTGCTCATCAATCAGGCCTTCGTCAAGCATTTCCATGCCAATACGTACCATTGCCTCCCCAGTGCGCTTTCCATTACGTGTCTGGAGGATCCACAACTTGTTTTCCTCGATAGTAAACTCGAGGTCCTGCATGTCCCGGAAGTGGTTCTCCAGTTTATGCTCGATGTCTACGAGCTCCTTATAGATCTCTGGCATGAACTCTTCCAATGAGGCATAGTTCTGCTTTCGATCCTCTTCGTCAACCTTGGCTAGCTTCGCCCATCTTTTTGAGCCTTCCAGCGTGATCTGGTGAGGTGTCCTTATACCCGCTACCACATCTTCACCCTGCGCGTCGACGAGGTATTCTCCATTGAATACATTCTCTCCTGTCGCTGCATCACGAGTAAAGGCCACACCTGAGGCGGAAGTCTCACCCATGTTGCCATAAACCATCGCCTGGACGTTCACCGCAGTTCCCCATTCCTCGGGTATGTTATTCAGCTTGCGATAAACAATGGCTCTGGGCGTATGCCAGCTTTCAAATACGGCGATAATAGAATTCCACAGCTGCGTCGCAGGGTCTTGTGGAAATTCCAGGTCTGTCAATTCCTTGATTCGTGCCTTGTACAAAGACACTAATTCCTGAAGATCTTCAGTTGTGAGTTCCTGGTCAGTTCTTACTCCACGGTCCTCTTTCATGTTGTGGAGAATCACTTCAAATACATCTTCATCTGTGGCCACGTAGGTATTGACCTTCATCACCACATCGCCATACATTTGAATAAATCGGCGATAGGAATCCCAGGCAAAATGGGGTTTGCCAGACTTCTTGGACAGCCCTTCTACGACATTGTCATTCAGACCAATATCCAGGACGGTATCCATCATTCCCGGCATCGAATCCCGGGCACCGGAGCGCACTGACAGCAAGAGTGGATTCTCCTGATCATCAAAATTGGCGCCCATGATTTGTTCGATGAAATGAACACCTTCGCGTACTTCGGGCCGAAGTAATTTTTTGACCTTTTCTTTTCCCAATCGATGATACTCAGTACATACATCAGTAGTGATCGTGAAGCCCGGAGGTACGGGAAGACCTATTCTGGTCATCTCACCCAGGTTAGCACCTTTTCCCCCTAGTAAGGGCTTCATGTCCGTGCTACCGTCGGCTTTTCCGTCGCCGAAACGGTAGACTCGCTTAACATTAATTTCCGTAGTTTCCATGATCAATTTTCGACGTAATGGATGTGCATATTAGCGCCATAAACAGCCACAAACTATGACAATAGGAGCCGGTGAATTATGACTTATTTTAGGTCCAGAACCTGCTAAAAAGCCTTCCATTTCATTGCTCCTTGAGTTCCATAATTCTGGCAATGACCTGTGGCATAGCGGCCTTCACTTCTTCGGACATGGCAGTCCCCATATTCCAGTTTTTCCCGACGACGCCCAGCAGCAAATAGGAGGTGGGGACCTTGCCCAACTCCACTCCCATTTGGAAGACACCGTCAAGTGTCAGACTGTGTGAAGAGAAGACCTTTTGATTGGCTTCCAACCAGTCCCGCATGGACTGTGAAATGCGAATGGTCCCCGTGGTCGCGGATTCATCCAGAATGGCATCGACAATGATCACCTCCCTCCCTTTCCACGTATCCAGCAGCACCGTTAGGTCCTCGCCAACCGTGTGAAAATCGAATTCCTCGGCATGAGACTGGCTCATCTGCCAGACGACCAAGGGACCGATACCGTCGTCCCCTCTGAATTCGTTGCCCATGCCTATGACTAAAGGTCGCTTATCCATCTCTGTCAATTTTTACTTTGAGAAAATGCGTGGAACACGAAATGCAGGGGTCATAATTGCGCACGGCAGACTCACATCGCGCTGTGAGCATCTCGTCTGAAAAGTCTGCATTGAGCTCCACGATATGCCGCAGGTCCTGCTCAATCACCTTTTGATTGTGACTGGTGGGGGCGACGATTCGGGCGTTTTGAATGATCCCTTCTTTGTCCATCTCATAGCGATGGAAGAGGATACCTCTTGGGGCCTCCGTGACTGATCGTCCGATACCTGCTACCGGCAAAACCTCGTCATCGACATCCTCTGCGATCTTGTAAGCATCGATTTGATCGATGGCTTCGCCACACGCATAGAATGTCTCAACCAATCTCACGAGAAGGCTCTTGAAAGGATTGTTGGTCCCAGGGGGGAGATTGATTCTCTTCGCCAGTGCCTGAGCATCAGCGGACAGCAGTTCAAAATTGAGATTGAAGCGGGCCAGCGGACCGGTAAATACGATTTTCTCACCCTGCAGCGACGTGTGTAAGGTGGTGCTGTAAGGAACATGTTCCTCGGTGAAATAATCCTCGTATTGATCGACATCGATATCGAGCCCCGCGCTGGAAACGACTCTCCCCTCGTTCATCGGATATTCATCAGGATGCCTCAAGGAGAGATACTCATAATCCATTTCGAAGTCAGGAAAATCAAGGGTCGCCATCCAATGGGCGGCATCATGTGCTATCTCCTGGGCCTTCACCAATCGCTTCCTCAGTGCTGCAAATTCCTTCGGCTGTGGATAGCGATAGAATCCCCCAATCTTCACATTGATCGGATGTATCTCACGTCCACCGAGGACATTGACGATGTCATTTCCAGTCTTCTTCAGCGCAAGGGCCTTCTCGACCCACTCCTTGTGATCTCTGGCCATTTGGATAGCATCCGGGTAGCCCAGAAAATCCGGCACGTGCAGCATGAACGTATGCAAGGCGTGACTTTCGATCCACTCGCCACAGTAGAGCAGCCTTCGCAGCCCTCTGATCATTGGGTGCGTCTCATAGCCACATATTCGCTCCAGTGCATGGACCGAACTCATTTGGTAGGCCACAGGGCATATACCACATATGCGCGCGGTGATATCCGGTGCTTCCCGGAATGAGCGCCCCCGTAAGAAGCCCTCAAAAAACCTTGGTGGCTCAAAAATCTTCAGCTGGGAAGCCTCCACTTTGTGATCTTTCACTTTCACATAGAAGGAACCCTCCCCTTCCACTCTTGCGATGTAGTCCAATTTGATGATTCGGCTACCGGATGATTCACTCATGACGCTTACTTTCTTCTACAAAAACTGGTGCTGCACTGTTGAAGCTGCGGAAAAGCCGCAACAAATCCTTACGGCTTGTGCCCTCTTTGCCGAGGTAGTCAGCCAATGCCGCAGTATTGGCATTTTCCTTGGGACCGTAGCAACCGAAGCATCCACGGTAGAAGTGTGGACAAAGGGCACCACACCCCGCATGGGTTACGGGGCCCAGACACGGCACATTCTGGGTCACGGCGACACAAGGGTAGCCATTGAGTTTGCACTCGAGGCACACACTGTGCGCCTGGACATTAGGCCGCTTGCCGTGGAGCAGGGAGATAAGTACTTCCAGCAGCTGATGCTTATTGATGGGACAGCCTCGTAGCTCAAAGTCGACACGCACATGATCGCTAATCGCAGTGGATGTTTCCAGCGTGTCAATGTATTCGGGGCTCGCGTAGACCCTGTTGACGTAAGAGGATACTCTCACGAAATTGCGGAGGGCCTGGATACCACCGGCTGTGGCACAGGCGCCTATGCTCACCAGGGACTTCGAATTCTTGCGGATCTCCAGGATCCTAAGGGCATCCACCTGGGTGGTAATGGAACCTTCTACCAACGAGATATCATACGGACCTTCTATGACCGTTTGTGTCGCCTCCGGAAAGTAGGCGATGGTCACGGCTTCTGCTAACGGCAGCAACTCGTCTTCGCAATCGAGTATGCTCAGCTGGCAACCATCACAAGAGGCAAATTTCCATACGGCCAGTTTCTTTTGCTTGTCGCTCATAGCTCATCAATATTGAAGTAGTCCTTCACCATGGGGTAAGAAAAGACTGCACCATCCTTGCACAGAAAGTGGGGCCCGTATTGGCAATGCCCACAGAATCCAATGGCACACTTCATATTCCGCTCCATAGACAAGTAGATTTGGTCCTCAGGAATCCATGCATCCAAACAGGCATAGACACCAAATCGCATCATCACCTCCGGCCCGCACAGATAGGCGACAGTATTATCAGGTCTGAATTTGGCATGATCAATCAATTGGGTCACAACACCTACATTGCCACCCCAGTGAGATTGGGCGTGATCGACCGTGACCTGAAAATTGATCGATGGATTCGATTGCCATGAGATCACATCTTTATGATAGATGAGACTCTCGGGATTGCGCGTGCCATACAACACACTTACCTCGCCGAAATCCTCTCTATTCATGGAGATATGCTCGATAAGCGGCCGCAAAGGACAGAGTCCGACGCCTCCGGCTATGATCAACACATCTTTATCATGAGCTGCCTCCAGCGGCCAATGAGTGCCGTACGGGCCGCGGACCCCTACCATGTCACCCAATCTCAGCTGACAAATCGCTTGCGAAACCGGACCTACGCCCTGAATGGTGTGGGTCAATGTCGGATGTGACACATACAGACTACTGACGGAAATGGGTATCTCTCCCATGCCAAAGGCGTACAGCATGTTGAATTGTCCAGGAAGCATGGGAGAGATAGATTGGGAGCCAGCAGGACATAGGTCGAATGTCCAGAGTTTGTCGTTCTCCGTTTCAATACGCACAACACTGTAAGGCACAGGGGCCCAAGGACTTGCATCAAGCCTTGGCGCACTTTGATCAGACTCTCTCGCTGTAAACATCTAGCAACTGTATTCGAGTATCTCGCAATCGCTTGTCCATAATCGTGGCCGCCTGCTTCATCAGCAGATAACCCAAATGATAGTCTTCTTCGCACTTTCCTCGCGTGCAATTTCCATTGAGGGCCAAGACCGATGTGCGCTCCAGAGCCTTGAGCCCAAACTGGAGGCGGTAGGGTGGGATGATCCAGCTAAACCCCGCAATCTCACCAGCGCCCAATGTGCGAATAGTGATGGGCCCGCGGACAGGATGTACGACCTCCACCGCGACTTTGCCCCTCTTGACGATGTATAGGTAATCAGAGGCGTCATTTTCCTTGCCGATGTACTCATCGGGGCCAAAGTGCATATTTTGGCCACAACCTGCCAGATAGTCGAGCATGTCCTCGGACATCTCAGCAAAAAAAGATTGCTCCTTTAGGATGTCAGATATTGATTTCATGAGCTTCATGTTTCTTCAGCTTTGAATCCTTTATGGCGGCTAATTCTTGTGTTATGTCAATCCCCATTGGACACCAGGCCACGCAACGGCCACAACCGACACAGCCTGCTGTGCCAAACTGGTCGTGCCAATTCATGAACTTGTGAGTGATCCACTGCCTGTACCGCGACTTGGTACTGCTGCGAACCACTCCACCGTGGATGTAAGAGTATTCGGCAGTGAAGCAGCTATCCTGCCGCAACCACCTTTCTGTATGATCACCTGTCAGGTCGATCACATCCTCTGTAGTCGTGCAGAAGCACGTCGGGCAAACCATCGTGCAATTGGCACAACTGAGGCATCTGGCAGCTACTTCCTCCCAGTGCTTATGCTCCAAATTATTTCGCAGTAGGTCCCGTGTCTCGTCGACAGTGAATCTGGGAGGCATTTGCTCTTCGGCATGGTTGATGACCTCTCTTGCCGCATGAACATCTGCCTCACCGGCTTTGGCAAACCCTAACTCAACACACAGGTCATGGCCCCTTTTTGATGCTACCTCAGTCAAAAAGAATTGACGTTCTCCACCGATTACCTCTACTAGCGCCAAATCAAAATCGCCGACAGGCATCGGACTGCCATTCATGGACGTGCAGAAACAATTGCCGGAAGGATGCGAGCAACCAGCGGCGATGACAAACATCTCCTTGCGCAACTGCTGGTACCACTCATTGACTACGTGACCCTGCAAAAAGACCCTGTCCAGTATTCTGATGGCCTCCAAATCGCAATTGCGTACACCCCAAAAGGCCATTTTTTCAGGAGCCTGAGGCAACTGAAGATCAAAACCGTTTTCTTTTTTCCTGGCCGACCACAACAATCTCCGGGAGGGATGCAGATACTTCTTCAACGACTGCGGACCGACCGAATATCCAAAGAGCGATTGGTCAGCCAGATGGTCCAAGTAATAGCTTCCCCGCCCCTGGTCCTCGTAGTAGCCCTTGGCAAGGTTCGTGAAAGAGTCGAGCTCTTCCAACATGATGGCACCATCACGCGCCACTGGGCCGATGTTGATGTAGTTCTGCTGATGCAGCGCGCTAAAAAGCGACTCCAGATCTGAAACACTCAGCCGGTATTGGAATGGTGCAGCAGCTCCCATGTGGCCAAAGGGGTTATTTGACCCGAATGTCCATAACGGACCGGTACTATCCAATGATGAAGCCTAGAGGCTCCGATGATTTAATTCAGAAGGAGAAATCGACGATTGTCGGAACTGTTCGACTCAGAATTGAAACCCAATTCTGAGATAGAAGCCGCGGACGTTGCCATCGAAATAGGTCACATCAGGGTCCGTCTTCCGGTGAGCCACAAAGCGGTAACCAGGAGATAGGAAAAAGACCGGACTGAAGTGGTAGCTGAAGACCGATATCCCTTGAAAGCTATAGTTGCCCTCTAATGGTATGGGGGTAATATCCGCATACGCTATGAACTCCCAGCGATAATGGGGCATGTACTTTATTCTGGTAGCTATGAATGGATCATAATACGACTTCTTCCTCTCGGCGCTCAACTTGGTCCCAAATGGATTGGTATTCAGGCCCACTTTGAAGTGCAAAAGCCTCAATCCAGCTAAGCCAGAAACATCTACCTTGGGATGAACAACAAATCGATATCCTCCTACGAGGTCTGCACTGTACAAAGCAAAATCCATGGTTGTACTGGCGAGCAGATTCTCAAAGATGAGCACTGGCTGCGACTCAATGACAATGGCATCAAATCGTCCAGATATGATAAACCTGGAAAGTCGGTGCTCCACGGTCATCACACTGAGAAACTTTAGATGAGAACGGAGGTCCTTTAGAAGAATTTTGAAATCAAAGAAGGGCGGTAATGGCTCTGGTAGAAGAGCTGGTTGGCCCAAGAGGATATCTGGTGTCGATATCCTACCCCGAATGGCAGGAACCCACGCATAGGGGCTGATCCGCCAGTCCCAGTTGCCAAACTTTGCAACTTTGGCCGCTCGTGCGCTATCCTGCTCTATCTCCTGGGCAACAGAAGTCGAGACAAAGAACACCACGAGCAAAAATGGCAGGAAAATTTTCAAACCCTAGGTAGCCACATTTCTGCGCAAAAATACACTCGTCATTAGAACTGGAACCCGATTCTTAGGTAGAAGCCCCTGACGTTGCCATCGAAATAGGTGATTTCCGGATCCTTTTTGTGATGGGCAACAAATCGATATCCCGGGGATAGAAAAAAGTGGGGACTGAATTGATAAGTGATCACGGAAATCGCTTGAAAGCTGGATGTCCCTTTGGTCGCAATCGGCGTATAATCCGTAACCACCGTCCACTCCACACGATAGTGTGGCAGATAATGAAAACGGAGAGCAATCAGGGGATCAAAGTAGGTTGTCTTGATCTCGTCATAGAACGTTAGTCCCAGAACATTAACATCCAAGCCCGCCTTTATGTGCAGGAATCTCAAGCCCCCCATGCCATCTATTTGGATTTTGCCACGCCTCAAAAACCGATAACCTGCCGTAAGGTCGCTGGCATATAACCCAAAGTCAAGATTAGCATCGATGAGGTTCTCAAGGATCAGCACCGGCTTCGCGCCAATGACTAGAGCATCAAATGTTCCGATGACCATAAATCTCCCTGAATGATATTCTGCACTCATGACGCTCAAAAATTTGAGGTGCGAACGCAGGTCCTTGATCAGTATGGTGAAATCGAAGATCGGGGGTGGCGGGGTTGGTAATTGATCAGGAACAGTAGGGGTAGAAATACTGCCAGAAATAGCAGGTATCCACGCATAGGGTGAAATGCGCCACTTCCACGCATCGAACTTCTCTATTCGCAATTGGCCGCTATCCACCTCTACTTCTTGTCCCATGAGAGGTACCGAAAGCAGCGAAAGAATGACGCATAATGCCAAGTGATTTTTCAGCAACCGGGAACAATTGCTTGAGCCTAGAATATGAGTAAGAGATTCGCTCATGATCCTAAAACTGAAACCCGATTCTTAAGTAGGGCCCTCGAACCTCCCCATCAAAATACAAAGACTCTATATCTGTCCTTCTATAACCCACAATACGATAGCCTGGCGCCAGAAAAAACCGGGGATTAAAAAAGTAGTTGGCTACCGCAACGCTCTGAAAACTCCAGTTGCCATCAAAAGGAATAGGTGTGATGTCTCCATATATGGCGATTTCCCATCTGTAGCTGGGCATGTACCTCCACCGAACAGCTACCAAAGGATCCAAATCCGGAGCCTTTTCCTCGTCCACCGCCGGAGAACCTCCAATGGTTGTTTGGACACCGACCTTGATGTGCACGAATCGCAGACCTCCCATGATGTCGAGGTTCGACTTGCGGTCGTTCACTACCCGATATCCGGCGAGGCCATCCACACCGTACAGGCCGAAATCCAATGTGGTCCTACCAAAAATAGGTTCGAGATTGGGCAATGGCTGAGCTGCGAGCACCAGCGCATCAAATCGAAAAGCACCGATGAATCGATTGTAGCGATACTCCCCGGTTAGCACACTCAAGAACTTGATGTGTGTCCTCAAATTCCTAAATAGGATTTCGAAATCTATCAATGAAGGAGGTGGCTCGGGCAAGATCTCCGGTCCCTCAGGCGTCGCAATGCTGCCATAGATCGAAGGTAGCCAGCCATAGGGACTTACGCGCCAGTGCCATTGATCGTACTCTGCTCTCTTTAGCTCTCGCCATTGCTGCAGGTCAAGACTGTCCGGCTTATTCTTCTGAGTGAACGCTTCCAGGACGAAAAAGCAGACGAATAACAGCGCGAAGTAGATTCTCAATGTTCCGGGCTCCAGTAGTTTTCACTTCAAAGATAAGCTGGAATCCTCGGGTACAATCACATTTCATGTCTCCGAGAAAACTAGGTTGTTGTTCAACGAACACGATTATCTTGTCGTGGTTATTAAAGCTGCAACACCTTTAAAACTATGAATCAACTACTCAGTGAAGACTTCTACGACCAACTCATTTCTCAATTGATCAACTGGTCCGTTACGACACTTCCGCGGATTCTACTGATTGTCGTGGTCTTCCTTATTGTGCTCAAGGTGGTTAAGTCTCTTATCCGCCGAACAACTGAGGTCATCGTGCAAAGAACCGCAGACTCGGCGGCTGACAGCCAGGAGCGGGAAAAGCGAGCCAAAACACTGACGGGTATCGTCCGGGGAGCTGCGGTCACAGGGCTATGGACCGTTTTCATTGTGACGATACTCAAAGAACTGGGTATCAATATTGGCCCCATCCTCGCCGGAGCCGGGATCATAGGCCTGGCAGTGGGTTTTGGTGCCCAGGAACTGGTCCGTGATGCGATTTCTGGGTTCTTTTTGCTCCTGGAAAACCGCATCAGGACTGGAGACGTGGCTGTCGTCAACGGTACCGGGGGCCTGGTCGAAAGCATCAATTTACGGACGGTGACCCTACGTGATCTGTCGGGAGTGGTTCACACATTTCAAAACGGCAAGATCAATACGCTCGCCAATATGACCAAGGACTGGTCAGCAATGGTCTTTGATATCGGTGTCGCCTACAAGGAAAATGTAGATGATGTAATTGAAGCAATCAAGGAAGTGGCCGCCACCCTAGAGGCTGATGAGGAGTTGGGTCCGCAGATCCTACAGCCGATCGAGATCTTCGGGCTCGACAAGTTCGGCGATAGTGCGATTGTGATCAAAGCACGATTCAGGACCAAGCCCAGTAGTCAATGGGTCGTAGGTCGGGAGTTTAACCGCCGACTGAAAGCAGCCTTTGATGCGAAGGGGATTGAGATACCTTTCCCTCACAGAACGATCTATTGGGGCGATAGCGCCAATACCATTCATATCCGCAAGGACGATTAGCACTGTTTTCACTTCTGATAATGGCTGTTATCTCGGGTAATGACGTCTTCGAGGGACTCCTGTCTGACATGAGCAATTCTGTGGTCGATGCACTGCCCCGGATACTAGCTACAGCCCTTGTATTCCTCGTCGTCTTTTTCGGGCTTAAGATGGCGATCCGCCGACTGATCGGGAGAATCATCAGCAAATCAGAAGCAAGCGACGAAGAACGCAAGAAGAGAATCAATACCTTGGTCGGTGTCGTCAGGCGAACTGCAGCATGGGTACTTTCCGCGGTCTTCATTCTTACCCTAATGAAGCAGTTAGGCGTCGACATCGACCCCCTCCTGACCGGCGCAGGTATCTTGGGGCTGGCCGTCGGGCTAGGAGCCCAGGAGTGGGTAAGGGATGTAATATCCGGCTTTTTCGTGCTCATTGAAAATCGGATACGAACAGGAGACTCGGCGATTATCAATGGCACCATTGGGACCGTGGAAAATATCAACTTGCGAACCACCACCCTTCGCGACGGGACAGGGACTGTTCATACTTTTCAGAATGGTAAAATCAACACACTGGCGAACAGGACCAAAGATTGGTCGGCCATGGTATTTGACATCAGCGTAGCTTACAAGGAAAACGTAGACGTGGTGATTGCCCACGTCAAGGAAGTCGCCGACATTCTGGAGGGCGATACTGAGTTGGGTCCGCAGATTCTACAGCCCATCGAGATCTTCGGGCTCGACAAGTTCGGTGACGGCGCTATGGTGATCAAAGCCCGAATTAAGACTCGACCCAATAGCCAATGGGTCGTCGGCCGTGAATTTAACCGGCGACTGAAAGCGGCCTTTGATGCTACAGGGATTGAGTTCCCATTTCCGCAACGTACAATTTACTGGGGGGACAGCACGAATGCCATTCAAATCAGAAAAGAGGAGTAGCTCACTCTTTGGTGCTACTTACCAGAAGGGCACATTCGAGTACGTCCAATCTGAGACGAAAGGCAGGCAGTACAAAGGGGGCACACAACTTTTTTAACCTCCAACCGATCCTTTGATCTTGTCAATGAAAGGGATCGACACGCCCACAAAGAATCGCCACTTTTCGATTCGCGCATCGGCGTTTTGCTCAGATTCAAGGATGATGTCCTCATCTTCATTAGGGAAGTCGACAGGGCGACGAAAGTCCCAGTTGCCAAAGGCATAGCTCGCACCAAGGTTCATGCCGATATTGTTGGTTTTGAAAGCCACACCACCAGACATGTTGTGCATATCGACGTTGAGGACGCTGGCATTCGTCTCATCTTCCACAGAGACGAATGTGGTGACACGAGAACTGACAGGTGAGAAGTTGGAGGAGTAACTTCCAAATGCCGTGAACCTGCTACTAATGATATACTCGAGCCCGAGGCCGAAATTGAAAACCCTGACCAATCTGTCAGTGAGGCGGGATTGCAATTCCTCACCAGTGCTCTGACCGATGAAGGGCTGGGATTCCATGATCGTATAGTGATCCACGTCATCAAAGTACTCAGCGCTCAGATGAAGCACGGTTTTCTTTTCATCCCCCAGTGTGAGCCCCGCCCCAAAGCCTACAGACCATGGAAAGCGATGCCTGGCATCAAGTTCTGTTTGTAGGTTACTAATGAACTCATCATCCTCGTTACCATCCCCGGTGGAGTCGACGCCGACGAAGAATTCTTCGTACAGAAAGTCACCTTTACCACCCAGGTGGGCCTTGGTTGTGGTGAAAGTAAATCCTAGCGTCAAGCGGCTATCTTCATAAGAAAGCCCCAGTTTGCCGAGCAGACCCCTGGCATGATAGGAGTATCGCCGTGTACGCTTGAATAAGGCCACATCCTGTGTAGCACTCAACTCCTGTAGCTGGAGATCGTAGTTAGAAGATTGCTTGCGAATGGAGTAGAACCCAGTCACGCCAATCGATAAGCGCTTTGACAGTGGATATGCCCATGTCGCCCCAAGCCACTCTTCTTTTAGCTTCTTGCCAAGTGCGATGGATCCCTGAAACAGTTCCTCGCCTGGAAAGGAGGGATCGATGTCGGCGGTACGCTCCGTACGAACAAAGAAATTGAGATCACTTTTGTTGCGGGTAATGTAGGAATACGCCAATTGATGTTTTCCCAGCAGCTTATGCTTGATCCGTCCTGCGACGAGTCCAGGGGTGCCTCCAAAGTTGCTCCGACGCAGGTTAATCTGATCGCCAAGGGCATTCTTAATCGTCAATCGGTCATATTCATAGACATCCGCACTCACAAGGAATGCATCATTCACAGGCAACAGAATGCGGGCGGGGTTGTAGAATACAGCCCCCAGATCATCGACACTGCCAATGACCACCCCACTCAGCAACATGGATCGTGTCCCATATAGCTCGGACCAATAGTGCTCTGACTGCCCGTCGGTTTCCACAACCATACCCACCAGCAATAGCACTGCTCCAAGCTTCTTCAGCATGTTCACTTCTTGCCCTTCTTCTCCTTATTAATCATCTTCTGCGCTGCCTTGGTGGGTACAATGCGCGTGGCGCCATTCATTAGGCTCTGGACGATGAATTGAAACGGCGCACGGTAGACATTCCGTTGGGACTCGTACTTAGCCACAAAGTAATTCTTACCGTCAGGCAAATTGTTAGTACGAACCGCCGCATTGGCCAGTGCCGAAACGAAGAATCGCTTCTTGTCCTTCCCGTCGGCTTCCCTCAGTATCTTCAGGTGCAGATTCTCATAGTCCATTTTGAGGGTATTCTGCGATGACGTGTCGGAAGAATTCATCGTCAAAACCATTTGGCGGAGGTCACCGGAAGTGACTTCCACACCCATAAGAGGCATTAGACTGGGGTTGAATTCTCTCAGATCCGCTTCTCCCACGTGCGCGATCAGCTGAAATCCATCGTGAGCATACGGTACCCGTAGCTGGAAGTTGAGAGGTGCTTCATCCACTCTGGCCTGAAGCTTGGCGTCGAAAAACTCGATCTCCTGCTGATAGGCTGGTGAAGTGTTTAGCTCCAATATGTCCCCTGAGATGTCTGTGATAAGGAACGTGCCGCTGTTGGCTCTATCCGCACCCAGTTCCGTAAAGCTCACCTGGCTATCACTCAGGTGTATGGTGTCCACATTGACATCAAAAGGGATCTGGTCGATCATTCCTTTGAACATGGGCTTCCGCTCATCCGGCGGACGAGGAAACTTCTTGCTTTTTTGTATTCTGAGGTCCAGGCCATTGATGCGCATCTTCCTGGCTGTGACATCGAGTCCACCAAGAATTGTACTTGAGAAATCCATATCGCTGATGGCCAGCGTATCCAATTCAAAATCAATGATGTCCCTTTCTTCGCCCAACCTCTCAGCGACTGACTCCCAGTCTTCCGTAAAACCCAACTCCAGTTTATTCAGCAGCAATCGCTTGTTATTCAAGTCGTAGGACATGTGTCCAAGCCTGCTAAAAGTATACTCATTGACTTCGACAGACATCTGGTCGATCGACACAGAAAGGTTGCCCATCTTAAAGGGGACAATGTGGGTCATCGTCACGGAATCGGTCTCAATATCACTCGCCGAAATATTGATTTCCCCGAACTTTCCGACAATTCGATCTGTAGGACCTTCCATGATCAGAGCGGAGCCCTCCTCGATCAAAAATTCATTTAAGTCTGCACGCGCCAGGATATCGCCGAAGAGGCCCTGAATTCCCCTCCCACTACTTTTCTTACCCTGTTCCCCGCCAAGCCTTATTTCAAAGATGGGCCTCACAAACGTGATCGTATGAAAGTGGAGTCTTCGATCCTTTGCCAATTGCCACCACACCAAACCACTGATCTCGGCGTAGTCCACCTTTCCTACAACCGATGTCCCACCCTCCACATTCAAGGGGGTGATCTTCATTTCGTCCAACGTGATTCCCCTAAAGAAGGTATGCAGGTCAATATCATCATAGGATATATCATAGGCCCGGTCGGGATTGGCATTGATTCTTTGGTGGAAATTGGCCTCCAGCCACAGCTCAAAGCCTTTCAGAACGACGAACAGAAAGCCGATGATGCTAAAGAAGATGATGGCGACCTTTTTCATGGATTAGGTATCGCACTGTAAGATAATGTGAGATAGCTGCATTTGTAGGACGATTCTCTCCTAATCCGCTACCTCCCCTTTGAGAAAAGGGAAGGAGGAATCCTACCTCTTCTCAATGTCATTCAACGCATAACTGCCATCGTAAACTCCGATTTGAGGGCCGTAGAAGCGGAAGATTAGAAAGAACCTTCTGCCCGGCACAGTCGGCAGCCAATTACTTTCCTGACCTCTTGGGGCTTCAGGTCCGAAGTAGATGGTCGTGCTACCATCCCTGTTCTTTTTCACCTCTTTCATGTTCGAGTCGATGGACGCTTTGTCGATGTTGCGCTGATAGGAAGCCGTCTCCAGATCATAGGTCGTCACTGCCCAGAAGTCGTTGACAGGTACATTGGGAGGTACCACAAGTCGGTAATTGCTACTTCCATCCAGCCATTCTCCGTCGGGCGTTTCCGCGAGATCCAAATAGAACGTTGCAGTACCATAGTTTTTCACGCTGGTTATGATCGCGTAATACAAGGCTCCTCTGGCATTGTAATCGTAATATGCCGGAAACTCATAACTAAAATCCGTCTCTATCGCTCCAGGAGGGGCCAACACACTCCACTTCTTACCCTCATACATCCATGGGTTTAGCTTACGGTGGTACTGGTCAATCATATAATCCAAAGCCAAGGGACCTGCTTCTTTAAAGATAGACTGAGCCCTTTCATCTGGGTTAAATGGCTGGCCCTTTACAATCCCAATCTGCTTGAGCATGCCCATCATAGTGACATTGTAGGTCTCCAGCCACTCTTCCTGTACGAAGGCGTGAATCTCAGAAAAGATGGTTTCATCCATGACCGGGGTGCATTCCAGCAGTTTGTCATACACATCCACATATTCCATGGAGGGTGGAGCCGCGGCATCCTTTAAAGGGTAGACTTTGATCTGCTTAGTGATAGCCTCCGCCTTCCTCAGGTTTTCTTCGCTTGCATCAGGAATGATAGGACGGAGTGCACAGAATCCGTTATTGGTGCGTTGTGTGTAGGTATACGCTCCGGGAATCATCGGCCCGTCATACCCTGGAGGCAGCAATACGTACTTCCCACCTCTACCACCGTCTCTACCTTTCGCTCCCACATCATCGATGGGTCGCTGCCAGGCATCCATGAGCGTCCCAAAGAGGCCCACTCCCTCAGTCGTGGGTGGCATCTCGACGACAACAGGTCCGTCCTCTATTTTCCAGTAGAAGAGTATGTAAGGAGTTGTATTGTTCGGTGTGGCCGTCTGGAACTTCCAGTTTTGGATTTTAGAAAAGTAGGCAACGTCGTTGAAGTCCACGCCATTTTCAGCAAGCGCATCACGGTATTTCTTGAAGTTCATCAAGGGCATGGCCCAAACAGCAGTCTCCAGCGCTCTGAATTTGAAGAGGTCATCTTCCAGTTGCTGGCTTTGGGATTGTGCAGTCTCACAGACGAGCAGTAGGGCGAGTAGCAGGGATAAGTATTTCATTGCGATTTGTTAATGTTTCATTGATCAAGCACCTCCACCAGCGCTTCACCGACCGCGTTTGAAGGAACTTGAATATTTAGGTAGTTGGATAAGGTCAGGGCTATGTCGACTGTTTGAACCTTTCGGTAGACATTCTGCGCCTGAATCCCGTGGCCGGCAAAAACGACGGGCACGTGGGTATCATAGTTCCATGGAGACCCGTGGGTACTGGCGACGATCAACCCGTCGAAGTCATTGATGTACCAATAGGGCTTGGTGATAATTGCGATATCTCCTGACCGCTGAGGATGGAAGTTGTTGAGGACCAAATCATACAAATCCGAAGATGGCTTTTCACCTGACACAAGCGCTTGACAGTCTACCGCTTCAAGCATCCCGGGGATAGCCTCAAGGTAGGGTTTGAGCACCGGATAGATCTGAGATGGATCAATGCCCGACCGGGCGATTTCGTCCCGATCGTAGTACACATATGGGTAGGAGAAAGAGGCAATGACATTCCGACTGATTCCAAGGGCCGTCTTCACCTGCTGGTTCAGGACTTCCGTGTCAAATGCTTTTCCATCCATGTAGCCAGCATCAAGACCACTGTTTTGTAAGACGGCCGGCGCATCTACACCGCCGTGGTCTGCCGATAAGACGATCAGGGTATTGGCCAAACCCACCTTTTGATCCACATAGCTCAGAAGTTGGGCCAAAGTTCTGTCCAGCCTGACGAGATTGTCTTCACTTTCAAGGCTGGAGGGACCGAAGATATGACCTACGTAGTCGGTAGAGGAAAAGCTCACCGCCAGGAAGTCCGTGATGTCGTCCTTCCCGATCTCTTCTTCATCAATTAATTGCTTCGTGAAGTCCAGCGTCAAGTCATCACCGACAGGACTCAGTGTCAGAAACGTAGTGAAGTAAGGATTGTCTGCCGGGCCAAAATCATGCGGGAAGTTGACACCGAATCCGGAAAGATTGGTCTTGTAGGACGAATCGTCCGAGTTTTGGTAAGTATAGAACTCTTCCTCCCTGCTTAATTCCCAGGTGGTGTTGGCGTAGGACAAATGATGATCGCTTTCATTCCAGGCAGAGACCCAATCCGGGTACTCATCATAGTAGTAGTTGCTGGAGATAAAATCTCCCGATGACTTGCTAAACCAGAAGGCCTTGCCAGCATGGCCTGCCAGCGTGATCGCTCCGCGGTCCTTGACAGACACACCGAAAATCTTCGATTGATTGTTGGAGGCCATAGCAAGCTCATCGCTGAAGGTCGATGAAATGATAGCACTCGGAGATCGTCCATCGGTGCCAGCTGCAGCTTGTGAAGGATCGATCTCAGCGTCTTTGTCTACGCCCGTCGAAGTACCGACCAAGGGATATCGCGCATCCTCCACGTTGTACACAGGTCTGCCAAGCTCCTTGTCAAACCAGAGGTTGGTGATCATCCCGTGCCCGGAAGGATACGCGCCAGTGGCAAGTGTAGCGTGCCCTACAACAGTCTCTGTATTGGCATGCCTGTGGTGAGCGTTGTGATAAACCGCACCTTGCTCGTACAGATACCTAAACCCTCCCTCCGGCAATCGGTCCAGGATCTTGAGCGGCATGTCCGCCCTCAGCTGATCAACAGTGATTTGCAGCACCAGCTTGGGATTACCAGCTTGCTCGGACACACGCCGATCGCTGGCTGCCGTGCATCCCATGAGAAAGATTACGGCGAGGGTTAACCAAGTAGAAAGGGCTTTCATGACAGTTGCTCCGTCAGGCGATATTGATCCCTTTGAACACCAACTCCCTCCACTCGGGATGCTTCTTCAGGAATCCAGCCACGAATGGACAAAGCGGAACGAGGATCAATCCCTTCTTCTTAATATCGACCAAAGCCTGCAGGATGATTCTTGAACCAATGCCTCGTCCTTCCAATCCTTTAGGCACCTCGGTATGCGTCAAGTAGATCTTGTTGTCTTTGGCAATGATGTACTCGAGAAAGGCAGTCTGTCCTTCGATTTCAAGTTCATACCGCTTTCGCTCTTCGTTTTGGCTGAAGATGCCCGACACCTCATCGTTGTTGAAGTAGTAGGACAGTGCACCAGAGGGGCAGGCATCGATCTGCCTTACCAGTGCTTCGGATGAGGCATTGTCCTGCTTAATCCAGGGCTTCTCCTGGGGATTATAAACCTCGGGCAGTGTCTTGACACACACACCCGCGTGGATGCATTTTTCAGGTTGCCATACGATGGTCAGTTCGCCGTTTGAATATTCCTTTTTCATTTTGGCCATTTGCTTTTCAATTTATCGCTTGCACAGGGATTACTCTTTTCAATACTAATCGATCTTTTCTATGCCCGGAATCTCGTATTGCAAATCAATTACTTCTTGTTTGGGCGCGTAGAAACGAATACACATCCAGGCGCCGTCAGCCGGGATCGGCAGCCAATTGATCTCTTCACGATTGTTAGGTTCCTGATGGCTAATAATCACCTCAAAGGACCCGTCCTCACCATATTTGGTAAAAGGCACATTGGTTCCGTAGTTGTGCAGGTTCCACTCGTTCGGGTACAAATCACGAGTGCCGGCATCGTAAGCCGTGATTGACCAGAAACTGGTTGCGGGTGGGTAATTGTCTGCTTCAAACCGCAACTTGTAGGTGCTCTCACCATCAATCAAAACATCCCTCGAATCGAAATAAGTTGTGGCGTAGGTACTGTTATTGGTAGATGGATACATACCGCCAGTGTAGGTGGCATAAGCGCGATTCCAGAAATCATCTTTCCACTCACCATGGTTCGACGGATTGAGCAACCACCCATTCATTTTTACGCCAAAAGCCGTATCACCCCGAGCTATTACCTGATCGAAGGCTGCTTCCTGGGCATCAAGAATGATCTTTTCGGTGGCCTCATCTAAATTTTCAAAGGAGAAAGGTTTACCTACTTCCATGCCCAAAGCTTTGAGGTTCTCATTCACGATCCTCAAATCCCAATCTGCGTAGGGTCTGTTGGCATTAATGGCGTCTGCAAGCACAGAGAAGTAATCAATATTACGTTGGTCTGACCCCTTTACCCCAGGTTTAAAAGTGAGCACATCTCTGTACTCCGGAATTGGGTTGGTAGGAGGTTTCACAAAAGATGCTCTTTTTCCGGCATTCCACTCAGAAAGAGGTAACATCAAGGTATTGTCTTGAAGGGTTCTGACAATTGGCAGTTCATCGTCATTTTTGAAGGCAATGCGATAAAGCACATTCACCATGTTGACAGGGCATCTTACTACTTCAACTCCCTCAGGAGCTTCCCCTTGCCAGTCGGGACCTGCCATCAGGAAGTCATAACCGGATCTGTACTTCTCGTTAGGACCTTCTCTCAGGTAACTGCCGACATTGTGAAAGTTGGTGGCATACATATCCGTAATCTGCCAAACGAAATAGCGCTCGCCAAAATCGGGTAGTGAAACCACTATGGGTTCATCGTTTAAGTCAAACCAACCGTAGCTATACAAACCGTCCCTGTTAGGACCACCGGAAAGAACCCCCGGAGGAATAAGGTCTCTGTTGTGGAACAGGGTGTTGATCTCGCCATCAGGGCGCATGAACTTGTAATAGCGATACATGGAGACGATGGGCAAGCCCCAGACGTAGGCTTCCTCCACCATTGCTTGTGTGATTGGTGGTTTTTGCTGCGGCTGACAACTAGCGACCAGCAACGCGAGGAGTAGGGTTAGGTTTTTCATTGGGGTTGGGTTAATTCATGCCCCACAGAGCATGAGTCATCGCTCACCTAATATAGACAGAACTCAATAACCCAATCAGAAATGCGACCTCACCGCAGGTTTGCAATCGGCAGTAATGCGACCTAAAAATTTACAAACGCCACCAGATTGAGCTGGTCTCGTCCTGTGCCTCCTAGGTATTGGTTCATGTAGCCTACCTCGAATCGAAGGGCTTTGCTGACCCGATGGCCCAAACCACCATACAGTCGATTGCGATCAAAGATCTCGCCATCTCCGTTGATGAAGACTTCGTTGTAACCAGAGAGGTACCATGTCCCATCACTCATCTCCGGACTACTGAGGGCGACATTGACGCCCAGAAAGTATCGAAACCTGAATCGGAAATCGCCCTCGATCCACCGCTCCTCAAAACGATAGCGGTGCTGCAGACTAAAGCGCCCGAATTTCTGCCTTGTGATGAATTGCTGAAAGATCCGATGTTCATCGACATTTACCTTGTCATCGGTGTCTCCCACGTAGTTCTGGCTATGGATAAAGCCGTAGCCCAACAGTACGTTGTTGTTATTTTCTGTGAGGTTGTAGCCAATACCTGTTCGCAACAGTAGCTGCTCCAGGTCCCCGATAAAGTTGTAATTCCGGTACTGGACCTCGTTGTGCCAATTCCACCGGTCATTGATTTTCTTGTTACCAAAGTACATGTACCAATTGCCCAGATCGGCAGGTTGGGCGTGAGCGTCGGGTGTGAGTGCTGCGATCCCGAGCACCACGAGTAATAGTTGGAGGGTCTTCTTCACCCGGCAAGTTTAAGGAATATTAGTGGGAGTCGACCTTCCGCTATTTCCAGTCTCGTTTACCCCGCCCCAATGCCATTAGGCTAGGAACCCCGGAAGCCGTTCTCAAAAGCAAAGTCATTTTGACGTTAGGAAGCGCACGGCCAGTGAAATCTATTGACGATGCTAGGTCAATCGTCGATCTTATGCCTATAGATGCTTCCTGCGTCAGCATGACCTTAGAAGGTTTGCTTTGGAGAATGGCTAGACAATCGCTTAACTTAATAGCACCCCGGCCCTAAAAGGTGCTCGGCTTGAAAATCCCTTGGCTCCCTTTAGGGTAGGGGCGATACAAGGGATTTTCTAGAATAGCTCTTATTTACCGGTCAACCTGCGTGAAGTCTGAGTCCCTCTGGCGTTTGATCACAATCCCTCAATCACCCGCTTGAGCCTGCCCTGCACCTCCGTGGCAATCTCACCCAGGGAAGGATTGTCAATAGAGCTCATCGACGCGATGGGATCAACCGCAGACACTTCCACCTCACCATTGTCATTCTCTTCGACGATCACGTTGCAGGGCAGCATTACACCTACCTTGTCTTCATTCTGGAGCGCTTTGTGCGCGAAATTGGGATTGCAGGCACCAAGAATCCGGTACTTCTTGAAGTCCACATCCAGCTTCTTCTTCAGTGTCGCCTGGATATCAATTTCTGTAAGTACGCCGAATCCCTCGTCTTTCAGTCTGGCCGTTACATTTTCGATCGCCTGATCAAAGGTGTTGTCAGTCAGTACTTTATTGAAATAATAACTCATGATCTTTACTTTTAGATGAATGCTTTCTTGCGCAAGATGGTCAAAGGCGTTTCTTTCAATGGTAACATTTGCTACACAACTTCTAACTCAAGAATTATTCTGATAAATATCAGCAGCATCCCCTCTGATATTCGCTACTTTTAGCGACGTCATGAGGATCATTCGTCATTTTTCGGTCCTGGTGGCAGGCGCCCTACTCCTGCTACATACCCTTATGCCCCATGAGCATCATGCCCTGATCGATAACGGTGACCACCTCTGTCCACTACACAAGACGACAACGCTTTCAGGCCTCTTCCAACTGGCCTTTCACATGGACCAAGGGGAAGGTCACCTGGAAAACTTCAACGTCGAACAAGAGTTTCAATTCATCGCAATACCAGCCCCTAGTTATTCGGTATTGTTTGAGCTACCCGTCGCAGTCGATGTTACTGCGCAACTTCACCACACGGAGACCACGGAATCACCACCGTCATACTTCCCTCCACAGCTGACCTTTAGAGGTCCCCCGAGCATGGCCTAAGCCATGCCGCTTTTGGCGTGGCAATAAACCCTCATTGTTCACACGCTAATTTCTTTCTACATGCTGGAATACGTCATACGATTCAGCTTGCGCAATAAGTTCATTGTGCTCCTGTTCACCGTCGCCATTGTTGCCTATGGCATTTTCGCCCTGACACAGATCCCCATCGGCGCTGTGCCAGATGTCACCAACAACCAGGTGCAAGTCATCACCACATCTCGCGACCTATCCACCGAGGACGTCGAGCAATTCATCACATACCCCGTCGAGTTGGAGATGGCCAACCTTCCGGGCGTGAAAGAGATCCGGTCGATCTCAAAATTTGGGCTCTCTGTGGTGACAATCGTCTTCGACGACGACATGGGCACTTACCTCCCCCGCCAGTTGATCGCTGAAAAGATCAAAAGTGCTTCTGCCAATATCCCCATTGGCTTCGGCACACCGGAAATGGGGCCCATCACCACGGGACTGGGAGAGATCTACCAATATGTATTGGAAGTGGACCCGGCCTATCGCCACCTGTACAGTACCATGGACCTTCGCACGATCCAGGACTGGATAGTCAAACGCCAGCTCTCCGGTATTCCAGGGGTGGTAGAGGTGAATACCTGGGGTGGCTTCCTCAAGCAATACGAGGTGACGCTCAACCCGGAAAAACTTCGGGCCATGAAGATCTCAGCCTCTGATGTATATCGCGCACTGGAGACGAATAACAGCATCGCTGGGGGCGGCTACATCGAAAAAGAGGAAGAAGCCTACTTCATCCGCGGGGAAGGCCTGGTCGACGAGATTCCGGATATCGAAAACATCGTCGTGTCCAATCGTGGCGGCTTGCCTATTTACATCCGCGATCTGGCTAACGTGGGATTTGGTCACGCCACGCGATTTGGTGCGATCACCGGCAATGGAGAGGGAGAAAAAGTACTCGGGCAGGTGATGATGCTCAAAGACGCCAACTCCAAAGCGGTCATTGATGCGGTCAAAGAGCGGGTGGCAGAGATATCAGGCTCTCTCCCGGAGGGAGTCACGATCAACCCCTTCCTGGAGCGCAGTGCCCTCATCGGTCGGACAACTTCCACCATCGTGGAGAATCTGGTGCTGGGATGCCTGATTGTCGTGCTGGTGGTTGTTGTCTTCCTCGGGAACTGGCGCACTGGCTTGGTCGTGGCCTCGGTGATACCTCTCTCCCTCGTTTTTGCGCTGTCACTCATGTATGTCTTCGGAGTAGATGCCAACCTTATGAGTCTGGGTGCCATTGACTTCGGCATCATCATCGACGGGGCTGTCATCATCGTAGAGTTCATCGCGTTCCAACTACTCCGGCGGCGCTCCGAACTGGTCGGGGCTGAGGGTCATTCCAGACAAATCTGGATCGACGAGATCACCTACGAGAGTACCAACAAAATGATGCGATCAGCGGTGTTCGGTCAACTCATCATCATCATTGTCTTCATTCCCATTCTGTCTCTGGCAGATGTCGAAGGGAAGATGTTCCGCCCCATGGCCCTCACCTTCTGTTTCGCATTGATTGGCGCGATGATCTTGTGCTTCACTTATATCCCGGTCGTCGCCAGCCTTTTCCTTCGTCCCTCAGATACAGATGCCAGCAAGAATCTCTCCCTACGATTCCTGGCTTGGCTCAAGAGCAAGTATGCGCCCATCTTGGGCTGGGTGCTGCATCATCGCAAGACCGTCATCGGCCTTGCTCTGGCACTCCTCGTAGGGACAGCATATCTCTTTTCAAACCTGGGTGGCGAATTTGTACCCACCCTGGATGAAGGTGACTTCGTCATCCAACCGGTCTTGAAAACGGGCACCAGCCTGTCCCGCACTGTGGAGACCACTACCGAAATCGAGAGGATCATTATGACCTTCCCGGAAGTGCAACAGGTCGTCACCAGGATCGGCGCTGCAGAAGTTCCGACAGACCCCATGTCGATGGAAGAAACTGACGTGATCATCACCCTCAGAAACAAAAGCGAGTGGCAGCGTGCAGCCTCAAAGGACGCTCTTGCGGACCTGATCAAAGAGGAACTGACACGGCAGATCCCCGGTGTCGACTACGAGTTCACGCAACCGATCGAGATGCGTTTTAATGAGCTCATCACGGGCGTGCGCGCCGATCTGGCGATCAAGATCTTCGGCGACAACCTCAGCGTGTTGGCTGACAAGGCCGCAGAGATCGAACAACTCATCGAAGGGGTCCCGGGTGCTGCAGACATCGTCGTGGAAAAAGTCGAAGGACTCCCGCAAATGCAAGTGGTCTACGATCGTGCCAACATCGCCCGGTACGGTTTCAACATACAGGAAGTCAACGACATCATCAGCATGGGCTTTGCCGGCAAAGTGGCTGGTAGTGTGTTCGAGGGGGAGCGTCGGTTTGACCTGGTCGTACGTTTCGACCCGCGCTTTCGCCAGGACATCCAAAACCTCCAAAACGCCTACGTCACCAACAGTCAGGGACACCAGATCCCTTTGAGCGAACTGGCGGAGATCTCATTCACCACGGGTCCGGCAAAGATCTCAAGGGATGATACGCGCCGAAGAGTGGTCGTGGGCGTCAACGTCCGCAACAGAGACCTCGAATCACTGGTCAACGACGTGGAGGCCCTGATCGACGCCAACATCACTTTGCCACCAGGCTACCTCGTCACGTATGGTGGTCAATTCGAAAACCTGCGCAGCGCACGGGAGCGTTTGTACTTCGCCGTCCCCATTGCCTTGCTGCTGATCTTCATCCTGCTGTACTTCGCCTTTCAGTCACTCGGCAAGGCCCTGATGGTCTACACCGCTATTCCGCTGGCCTCCGTCGGAGGCGTGCTGTTTCTATGGCTTCGCGGGCTGCCATTCAGTATCTCTGCCGGCGTCGGATTCATTGCACTTTTCGGTATTGCAGTGCTCAATGGGATCGTTCTGATTGAGCACTACAAGGGCCTCGGTGATGATTACAAAAACCTCAGGGACCTTGTGATCGAAGGGACCGCCCAGCGCCTACGCCCGGTACTCCTCACCGCTACGGCCGCTGCTATGGGATTTCTGCCCATGGCCATATCGACATCCGCTGGAGCGGAGGTGCAACGGCCGCTGGCCACGGTGGTCATTGGTGGCCTGATTACGTCCACCTTGCTGACGTTGCTTGTCTTGCCGATTCTCTATTACACCTTCGAAGGCCGTAGACTCCGGCCGGTGAAGCCTAAAATGGCAATCGCTCTCCTCGCGCTGCTACTGCCTCTTCTAGGGAGCGCGCAGCCCACGCCCCCCCTGACCTTACAGGATGCCATCGACCTCGCCTGGGCCAACAACGCCGGGCTCAATGCCCAGCGCCTTCAGGTGGAACAGGCTGAAGAATCCGTCGCCATGGCGTTCGACGTCGGACCCACCAATGTCTTTTACCACTTCGATGAGGCCAACATTGCCCCAAATGATGAGCCGCTCAAGGTTTGGGGCGTAGCGCAGACGCTGCGCTTCCCCACGGCCTACTTCGCCCGTAAGCAGGCACAGCAGGGCCTATTCGAGGTAGAGCAACAAAAACTCGAAGTACAACGGCTCCTGCTCGAAAAGTCCGTCACAGAGCAGTGGCTTGCGATCACCTACCGCAGGGAGTTGTCAGCGCTGTACCAATATCTGGATAGCGTCTACGCTCGGTTCCTCACCGCAGCCTCCCGACGGTTTGAAGTCGGTGAGAGCAACCTACTCGAAAAACTCACTGCCGAGAGCCAGCGTCAACAGGTGTCCCTGCAGCTAAATCAGTCCCAAAAAGACATCGACCAGGCCATGGAGCGGCTCCGCAGTCTCCTGCAGAGCACCGGCGACTTCGAGATAGCGGTAGAGCCCCTTGCCCGGCTACCCGTCCAACCTCCCGACACGGCCGCGCATGTCGGCATTGTCTACTACACGGCCATGGAGCAGGCTGCCGCCGCACAGATTGGTGCCAACAAAAGTCGATTGCTGCCCAACCTGCAGCTGGAATACTTCCAGGGCACCAACAACGCCGAGAATGCCGATACCTATCACGGCGTCCAGTTCGGCCTGGAAATTCCTCTGTTCTTCAGCGCACAGCGTAGCGATATACGTGTGGCCAAATTACAGCAGGAACGCGTACAGCAACAGCGCCTGGATTACTATAGAAGACTGGCCTCCCGCCGTCAAGAGTTGTTCATCGAACTGGAAAAGTATGCCGAGGCCCTCGAAGTCTACGACGCCTCGGGAGCGCCGCTGGCCAACTCCCTCATTGCCACAGGCAATCGGTCCTTTCAGACGGGAGAGATCGATTTCTTCCAATACATCCAAACCGTCCAGCGAGGGATTGAGATCAAACTCAATTATATCAGCACGCTGCAGCAGTACAATCGTACCGCCCTGGAGATCAACTATATCATTCCCAATATTGACTATTAGTCGCTTGCTATGAACAAGATCACATACATCACTTTCACCCTCATCGCTCTGGCACTCGGTGGCTGCCAATCCGAATCCCAAAACGGAAGCGCCCCCGAGCCCGGAGCACAGCCATCATTTACCTACACCCGAGGCGAGCTGGACGCTCGCGGCTTCGAGATCATGGGGCTGACACAGCGATCGATTCCCCGGCCGATCGAGGTGTCAGGAAGAATCGACGTTCCCCCCTCCAACAGGGCCAAGGTAAGCGCCTTCTACAGTGGCTTCGTCCAGACTGTCCAGGTGCTACCCGGCGAGCGGGTCCGGAAGGGTCAGTTGTTGTTCACACTGAAAAATCCGGAGTACCTGCACATGCAGGAAGATTACCTGGAGGCACAAATGCAGCTGAGCTACCTGGAAGCGGATTACGAGCGACTGAAGATCCTCGCCTCGGAAAATATTTCTTCGGAAAAGAAGTTTCGCAAGGCCGAGTCAGACTACCAGGTGATGCACGCCCGTGCCCATGCACTGGGTGAGCAGCTGAAGCTCATGAATCTGGACCCTGAGCAGTTGACTGCAGAGACCATCACCTCCACATATCGCATTTATGCCCCGCTCAGTGGCTTCGTCACCGAGGTCAATATCTCCACCAACGAGTACCTCGATGCATCGGAGGTAGCTGTAGGCATCGTCAATACCGATCACATCCATCTGGAGTTGCAGGTATTCGAGCAACATGCCTTGCTCCTGCGCGAGGGCCAGCAGATCGTCTACAGCATTCCAGAGTCTGGTGCTCGAGCCTTCATTGGGGAGATCTTCCTCGTCGGCAAGTCCGTGGATCCCGAGCGACGGACGATCGATGTGCATGGACATATAGCGGATGAGGATGTTTCCCGCTTCATTCCCGGCATGTTTGTAAAGGCCATCATTACAGTTGAGGAGCCCGACCAGTGGTGCCTGCCCAGTGCGGCCATTCGAACCGACAGTGACGTCGACGCTGTTCTACGGCTGGTGTCATCCAGGTCAGATACCTTGATCTTCGAGCCTATGCGGATCACGGTGAGTGCTTCCTTCAACGAGTGGACCGCGGTCGAGTGGATGGAGGGACTCGAGGAGGAGCGCTTCCTTGTAAGGAAGAATTGACGATGTATTTCGGAGCGGCCAATGGCTGTGGTACTTGGCGGTAGGTAGCGCCGGCTATCCACTTTAGCACCGTCCCGCTACCCTACCCAATTTGGGGCTGTGTAAAAAGCGCCCATTACTAACTCTTTTTGTCACTTTGAGCTTGTCGAAATGTCCATTTGTGTTTTTTAAAGGACTTCGAGAACCTCAGCCTGACAACAATTTTTAGCTTTTCACACAGCCTACAGGCTCCACGGGCTATCGTTCCTATCCGGGCTAGGGGGATCTGTAGTTGCTTCGAGCAAAGACTCTTTGGAACTACTGCTCAAAAAGCCGATTCCAGTCGGATTCCGCCGCCAGATAAGCAAATGAGAATTTGTTGCCATTGTCCAGCAGGTAGCGATAAAAATGCCTCGCTCGGGTAGTATCCTGTTTTTCGTAGAGATACCAGTTACCAAGACCGTAGCTGTATACATCATTGGACGAGGAGATCTCTCCCGCAGGTGCCAACTCCTCTTCCGGAAGTAGGCCTTTGTAGAAAAGACACATTTTGTAGTAACTCATGTTTTCAATGATATCCATTCCTTTCTCTACTTCCGCGATCGCTGCATTGGCCTCCTCTTCGCGATCAAGTCGCCTTAGGATCATATACAGCCAGTGGCCGCCTGAGACAAGGTTGTCGGGATATCGCTCGGTGACGGTCCGATTGCTATAGGCCCTCAGCGCATTCTCCATGTCGCCTTTCAGGTAGTAGGCCAGCCCCAGATGATACCAGACATTGCCATGTAGCGTACTAAGAGGAATATTTTGGGCATTGGGCAGACCATCGGGTTCAACCTGGTCCGCCGTACCTTCTATCAAGGTCGCAGCCTTCTCAAAGTCCGCGATTGCCTTATCGTACTGACGTGTGGAGATGTATCTATGCCCTCTATGTCGGTACATCCGGGCATCCTGTGGATGCTCTTCAATTCCCTGGGTGTAGATGGCTATGGCATCCTCAAAGTCCCCGAGATAAGCTGTCCGTCTCCCATACCAAATGAGCCGATCGGGGTCTGCTGGATTTTGATCATAATCCAATTTCGCCGCTTCATAGTTGCTAAGGGCCACGGAATCTGCGCTCGTCAGATCTGAAGTGGCAGCGTTTGAGGATTCTTGGCCAGAGTCAGACGAGACAGAATTCTCTTTGTTCATCGGCACTTGACACGAGGCCAGTGCCACCACGATTATCAGGTAACGAGATTGCTCAATTAATCCGTTATATACCATATTACGAGATGCATGCATAGGTTGAAGGTTCATGATAGTAATAGGTTGCGAATACCAAGTTAGATCAAGGAGCAGAGACCACCAACCTCTTCGGTGCTTTGGTAACAAAAAGTAGCCGTCAATTTACATACCGGTCAACACTGGATTAAGCGTATCACTTACGGCTTCCGCCTGGGTCAAAGTCATCATATGTGAACCGCCCTTGATACAATGATCATGAGTAACATTGCGAATGGGAATAGTGTGGTCATTCGAGCCGTGGATATGAATAATATTGTCAGGAGCCTCTAGCCGGTCCCAGGTCATGATCATCTCAATCGTCCTATCCAGGAAGATAGGATCTTTATCGCGAAGCATCGATTTAAATATGTCCTTCTCTTTCTGTCGATCGGGCTCGACTATCGGCTGTAGCATTTTTGCACCCAACAAGGCCAATCGCGGAGGTACTAGTCGATGGACCGGTAGCTTCCGTTGAAATTTGTAGCGACCTGGTAGTTCATTTCGTGTCTTGGCACTAGATATCACTATTACCTTTTTCGCAGGTACGAGCTCACTCATTTCTGTTGCCAGCATACCACCAAGCGACACGCCGACAATCACAAAAGGATTGGCCACATCTATCTGCTCGGTCAGTTGTTCTGCATACTCCCGCATTGACAGGCCTTTTTCCGGCGTAAAGCAATGGATATGTTTTATGTCGAAATCTCCCTCAATCCTCAGATGCGTGAAGAGTCTTTGATCACCTCCTTGTCCAGGAATCAAGTAAATCGTGGTCGGAGATTGAACAGACATGTTATGAATAGCAACGACGGATAACAATACATTTAGCGCGACGAGCATAGAAAAGGTTGTTTTGATCCTCTCCTAATGACAAGTGAGCAGCAGCGAGGTTACCGTCAACGAGATTATCTATTCGTACCTCAAATTAGTAGCGGGATTTGTCCGTACAACATTCGAGGTTTGCCAGAAGATAAATACTGAGCCCACCAGAAATAAAAACAACACACTGGCTACAATCTCAAGGAAGCCCACCCCCAGGCCGTACCGTATCAGGAAGTACAGGAACAACTTGTCATAAAAAAGATAGGAAACCGGAACCGCTATCAGTGCGGAGTAACCAATCAGTCGAATGAAATCTCGAGCCAGCAACAGATGGATCCCGGATACCGACGCTCCCATGATTTTGCGGATCGCAATTTCCTTGGTGCGATTCTCAGTGGTATAGGACACCATACCCAACAGCCCCAGGCAGGAAATGACAACGGCAAGTGTACCCAGGTAGCTGAAGATCTTGATCTGAGCACGCAGGAAGCTATACGACTTTTCGATTTCATCATCGAGGAACGTGGCTTCAAAAGGCACCTCCTGATCGATCGACTGCCAGATCACTTCCAAATTGACGAGCGTATGCTGGATGTCCATGGACTGCACAGTCAGCAAAGCATATCTCGAGTGATCGAGGGACTGTCGGAAGACCATGGGCTGGATCTGCCGGCTCAGCGGTTCAAAATGCAGGTCCTTGAGGATCCCTTCGATGCGTGCATGGGTTCCATCCGCCATGGTGAACGTCAACGAGTCCTCAGTGCCTTCAAAGACAGCCATCGAGCGCAGAAACTGCTCATTGACCAGCACACTTTCCTGATTCTTGGTGGAAGTGGCGAGTAGGTCATCTGAACCCCATGCCAACTCCATCTTCAACTGGCTCACAAGGTTGTCGCCAATGAAGACCTCTACAACATTGATGGTGTCCTTCGAATTAGGCGTGACCTCCACCTGCTGATTGATAGGAATGCCCGGCAGATGCGAACTGGTGGTAATCGCGGATACATCTGGATGATTGGCCAACTCGTCAATGGCTATCTGCTTGTTCTGGCCATGAAATGGAATCGTCAGTACCTGCTCCGATTGGAAGCCATGACTTTCATTGAACACATGCCGATACTGCCTGGCCAACGTCGCAATACCTATGATGAAGAACATGGATAGTCCAAATTGTGCCACAAACAGTCCCTTCTTGATACCAGAAACCGAGGTTGATCGATTGGTGCCGGTTCCCTTAAGCGAATCAGATGGACTGAGTCTTGAGAAGTACAGCGCGGGAAACAGCCCAGCGATGAAGCCAATTATTAATGCAAAAGCGACGAACACCACAATGACAGGCCACCCGATCGTCGTATCCAGCACTTCTGCGGCTCTGACCATCAAGAGGAATTCTCTTTGAAGGGGCATGAAAATGAAGACGGAGCCGATGAGGGAAAGTAAGGTCATGATCACCGTCTCGGTGATGAACTGCATCTTGATCTGTTGCTTTCGCGCCCCGACCACCTTCCGGATGCCAATCTCCTTCGCCCGTTTCAAGGCCCGAGCGATCGATAGATTGGTGTAGTTGAAGATCGCCGGAACCAGTATCACCAGACCGATAAAGAGAAAAAAGATCATGGACGGGTAGTCCCAGCCGATACCAATGGCATTGCGAATATTCCACCGAGGAACCACCTGGTTTAGCACGACTCCCTCCAGTCCCACGCCTATCTCGGGATTGTACTCCCCAGCCACTTCCGCCGTTTGCCCCAGTGCGTCGCCTAGAGCCGACGTTCCCACACCCGGCTTCAACAACAAGTACAAGTAGTGATTGCGGAACTGCTGCCAATCTTCTGAGCGCTGGGAAGTAGTAGGCGTCATAGTAAGACCCGACGTTAAGACCTGAAAGTACATGTGTGTCTGCTTCAGGTCCGCCATCACGCCAGTTACGGTGAACGTCCCCGACTCGGTTTCCAAAACCTGTCCCATCGGATCGGCATCCCTGAAGAGCTTGTCGGCAACAGCCTTCGTGAGGACCATCGTGTTGGGAGCGGCCAGAGCAGTGGTAGGATCGCCCTGAAGCAAAGGAAAACTAAAGACCTCCAGGAATTGAGGGTCAACATAGTATCCATGGAAATCAAGTAAATGCCCGTGATGTGTAATCTCTGGTCGGAACCCCGTACGAACCTCGATCGCCGCCTCCACGAACGGATACTCCGCCTCCATGTGCTCACCTAATGCAGGAAATGTAGAGCCGTAAACAGACGAGCCCTCCTCATCATCAATGGCTGTGTTGATCTGATAGATCCGATCCTTATGGGTGTGAAATTCATCCGACTGGATGATCGCGACTGAAATGGATAGTGCCAGCAAACACACGGACATGCCCAGGGCCAGACCCACGATATTAAGACTCGTGAATAGCTTGTGCTTCCAAAAGTTGCGTACGGCGATCTTGGCGTAGTTCTGCAGCATACCAAAGGAGCCTTGGGAGTAGTAGGCTGACAATGCCATAGAACGCCGACGACTGCGCAGTGCATACGAGAAGCAGATAGAGAACGTGTGACGCCAAAAGTACCATCTGGCTCGAAGTAGACCTTTGTGCCGAACCATCTCGACATATCCTTCTTCGAGATCGCCCATCAAGTCTTCGATGTCCGCCGTACCCGCAAACTTGCTCAGTAGCCATACCGCGGCACGGGGAGGAGTAGATGCTTTCATTGGATTCATTCTGGTGATAGGCTTATCTTGGTGTTCGACCATAGGTCGTCCCTCAGTGACTTCATGTCATTGAGGGCAGTAATGGCACTCTGTGTCAATTCGAAGTACCTCTTCCTTCGGCCACCCCGCTCTTTTGTCGGTTCACCTAGATAAGAAGTGATATAGGCCTTCTCCTCCAGGCGCGTCAGTGTCGAGTGCAGCGCGCCGATACTCAAATTACGATTCGTGCGCTCATTGATCGCCCGAAGCACACCTTGACCGTATGCGTCAGATCCCAGGTTCGCAATGGTGAGTAGCACAAGTTCTTCGAATTCCCCAAGGTATCCTTTCATTGTATGTTTCTACTTTTCAGAGGATATGTACGATGGGCAAAGATATATGTTTCTATTTTTAAGAATAAATAATAGAAAATGAGTCAGACAAAGAAATTATTGATATTTAAAGCCCAACAATGACAACGACAATGCCCACCAAAGAAAAGCTTGCCAAGGAATTCAAGACTGTCTTTTTCACCTCCCTTTACTTTCTGCTCTGGTTCAGTGGTATGATCCTCATCAAGACACTATTGTTGCGGGAGTATGAAATCCAGTTCTATGGGTTTGCCTCCGCTGTGGTCGCGGCGCTAGCGATCGCCAAAGTCGTCCTGGTCCTGGAATACGTACCCATCAAGATCACGGAAGACAAACCTGCATGGCAGGAGGTTCTCATACGCACAATACTCTACATGATTGGTGCATTTGTCTTCATAGCCTTGGAAAAAGCATTCCATGCACGTCATGAATTTGGCAGCATGGCAAACGCCTTCGCCAATATGGGTGACATGATCAACACCTACCACCTCTGGGTCAACATCATCAATATCGGCGGTGCCATTCTGCTTTTCAATATTTGGTCGGTGGTGAAGATGCACTACGGAAAACGAATATTCATTCAGCTGATGGCGGCTCCCGTACCGCAAGACCCGAAGGCTTAAGTATCCCCCTCTTCCTCAAAAGCCTTGATATTCTCCAACGCTGCCCGCGACCTCTTCAGTTTCTGATTGTACGTTCGATAAGCATTTTTCCCGATGGAGGTAAAGAAATAAATCACCCCGACAAAGACTGCTGATGTGATCATCAGTAGTGCCCTGTTGCCATAAATGTCAACCCCAAGAATCACCCTGAGTCCGGCTGGGATTATCGCAAGAAACCAAAGGATCGTTACTGCCATATCTGCATTGAGTGACTTTAGAGAATGCACACGAAACTGCTCGATGACCTTTTGCCATTGCAGAATGCTCAGCTGCTCTTGATCCACTGGGCCCTTTATAGCCAGGTGATGCATAAAGGACCACAGCATGGCTAGAGCGCCAATGAACGTGGGAATACTGTAAGCCATCTGATCCCAAATGCTGATAGCCACCCCAAGCGAAATAGCGCAATACACCAGCGCCATATTGCGTCCTGCAATGGACAGCTTCAATAGCTTGTGAAATTCGTCCAGGGCCTTATCCAGCTTCATTTCCAGCAGAAGTTTTTCGTTCAAGTTTACTCGTGCTTTGAGTAGCTCATTTTCCTTCTTCCACTGTTCTTGCATATCCGATAATTCCATGACCTTAGTGATTCATTGCTTGTTGAAATTTCTCGCGCAAAAGGATTTTGATCCGGCCAATCTTCGTACCCACATTCGACTCTGAGATTCCGAGTATTTGGGCAATCTCTTTATAGCTCTTCTCCTCGAGATAGAGAATCATCAATGCCTTGTTGAGCTCATCAAGTTGGCTGATAAATGTGTGGAGGAGTTTCGATTGCTCGGTAACATGCTGAGCCTGGGCCTCCTCCTCCGAGAGTGTGAAAATCGACTCGTGCAATGGCTCAAGCTGGTCCCGGCGCCTGGACTCTTTTCTCAGATGTGAGATCGCCGCATTTAAGGCAACCCGGTAGATCCAGGTGGACAATTTGTAGTCTGAGTCAAAGCTTTTTAGCGACCTCCAGATTTGAATAGTGATCTCCTGCTCCAAATCCTTCCGGTCCTCGTCATCCCGGGCGTATAAGCTGACGATCTTATACAACAAGGCCTTGTGCTCGTTGAGGATGTCGACCAATTGCTGTTTTGATTGCGTCACAGTTTCTCCCATTACTCAATTAGTGATTCGCAGTCGGAGCAGAAAAATCACAAAAAAGCTCTTAGATTCTTTCAGTTATATACGTCGCCGGCACAAACGGCGGCTGAAAGCAGCTGCCCTAAGCTCATCCTGGCATTTTCACAGGCCCATCAGAGAATACCAAATCGATTAGTTTAGGGCTGAATTTACTGGAAATGTCTGAAGCCACTATCCCGATCCGTTCTTCCGACCTCGATGCCTCTGAGGTCGCGTGGTTTGCACCGCTTTGTAATGGCGATGATGCCTTTTTGGGAGCACACGACCCCACCTACAAGAGTTCGTGGGAAAATACCTCGCGCATTGTCGAAACAGCCGATCAGTTGGGGTACCGCAATGTACTGTGCCCCTCTTCCTATCAAGTGGGGCAAGACACTCTGCCCTTCGTAGCAGCCGTTGGACCTCGAACTGAAAATATTAATCTCCTCGCTGCGGTTCGCTGCGGGGAAGTGCATCCGCCGATGCTCGGTCGGACAATAGCCACCATCGACCACATTTTGAAAGGCCGACTGACGATCAATATCATTTCCTCAGACCTGCCTGGATTCGTCCTACCCTCTGAGGCCCGCTATCAACGATCAAGGGAGGTGATTGAGATACTGAAGCAAGGGTGGACACAGGACCACATCCAGTTCAAAGGAGATTTCTACGACATTGAATTGGCCAATACAGAGCCGGTAAAACCCTACCAGCAAAATGGAGGCCCTCTGCTGTACTTTGGTGGCTACTCTCCTAACGCCATCGACCTTTGCGCCGAGCATTGCGATGTGTACCTCATGTGGCCCGAGCCGGAGGACAAAATCCGCTCGCACATGGAGACGATGAGCGCAAAGGCTGCCGCCTATGGGCGCAAGGTCGATTTCGGTTTGCGCGTGCATGTCATCGTGCGTGAAACGGAAAGCGCGGCACGCGCTGCCGCCAAGCGACTGATGTCAAAGATCGACGAAGAGCAAGGCAAGGAAATTAGAGAACGGGCACTGGATGCCAAGTCCTTCGGTGTCTCGCTGCAACAAGCCAACCGGGACGCCGCGGACAATGAAGGCTTCGTCGAACCACACCTGTGGACTGAGATCGGCAAAGCCCGGTCGGGCTGCGGGGCAGCCATCGTTGGCGATCCGGACCAGGTGCTGCAGAAACTCAGGCGCTACGAAGCGATGGGTATCCGTGCCTTCATCCTCTCAGGATACCCCCATTTGGATGAGTGCCAACTCTTCGCAAAATATGTTTTGCCGCAAATGAAGACTTGCTCGATGCCTGAGGTACAAGGACGCAAGCCCAAAGAAGAACCCATGACCCCGCTTGCTGCCGGGCCTAGAAACTAACCAATGGACACGGGGCAAATCGTACTTACACTTGTCAGCTGCGCCTTCTTCATGGCGCTGGTCGCTTATGTGTCCTACCTCAAAACCAAAGGGCAGACGGACTCACGAGAGGGCTACTTCCTGGCAGGTCGTAGTCTCTCTGGTATCTTCATTGCCGGATCGCTGCTACTGACCAATCTCTCCGCTGAGCAGCTCATCGGCCTCAATGGCTCTGCTTATGGCTACAATCTGAGCAGCATGGCGTGGGAAGTCACGGCAGGCCTGGCCATTGTCATCATGGCACTGGTCTTCCTTCCCAAGTACCTACGGGGAGCATTTACTACCCTACCCGAGTTCCTCAACGGCAGATTCGACGATGGTGTCCGAAGGCTTTCTGTTGTGCTGTTCATGCTGGGCTATGGATTGATCACGATCCCGTCTGTCTTGTACTCAGGCTCCATCGCGGTGCTCCGTCTATTCGATGTCCCTCAACTGCTGGGCGTCAGCTATTCGCAAGCCCTGACGATCACCATTGTGACGATTGGAGTAATTGGATCGATCTACGCCATCTTCGGTGGACTCAAAGCTGTAGCCGTATCTGATACCATCAATGGGCTGGGATTGTTGATCGTGGGGATCCTCGTCCCGATACTTGGTTTCATCGCGCTGGGAGATGGGCAATTCTTTCGTGGCGTGGGCACCTTCCTGACCGAGCACACGGAAAAGCTGAATGCGATCGGTAGCTCCACCGACCCGTTACCTTTTGGAACCATCTTCACGGGGATGATCTTCGCCAACCTTTTCTACTGGGGCACGAACCAGTACGTGATCCAAAGAACACTGGGGGCTGCCAGCCTAAAAGAAGGTCAGAAAGGAGTCATTCTTTCGGGTTTTTACAAACTGCTGGTCCCATTCTTGATGATGGTGCCAGGTACGATCGCCTATCATTTGTATGGTGATAGTCTCCCAACTATTGATCTGGCTTATCCCACGTTGATCAAGGAAGTGCTTCCGACGTACCTCTCGGGGTTTTTCCTCGCCGTGTTGCTGGGTGCGGTCTTCAGTTCCTTCAATTCGCTGCTGAATAGCGCAGCAACTATGTTTGTGTTGGACATTTATGAACCCCTGCGCAAGGGCCGGCTCAACGAAAGACAAGTTATCCGAGTAGCGAAAATAGCCAGCGTGATAATTGCCTTGTTTTCTTTCGTCGTATCTCCCCTGCTCCAATATGCCCCCGAAGGCTTGTGGCAGATCATACGCATCTTCACCGGCTTCTACAATATCCCGATTATCACTGTGGTCGTTGTTGGTCTTTTCTTCAAAAAAGTACCGGCGATCGCAGCGAAGATCTCGATTGTGTTCCATGTGATTGCCTATGCGCTGCTGCGATTCGTATTTGAAGTGGATATCCACTTCGTGCATGTCTATGCGATCCTGTTTGCGGCAGAGTTTGCACTCATGCTTACGATCGGCTATTTCTGGCCAACCACCAAACAGTGGACTTTACCATCGACGAAGCCCGATGTAGACCTGAAGCCATGGAGGTATGCCTATCCGGCATCGTTCGTATTGATCGCGAGCATTGTCATCCTGTATCTGACATTTTCACCGTTGGGGGTGGTTGGTGGCATTGGACCACTCTACTGGATCCTGATACTTCTTGTAGTAGCGCTGGCGGGGATAGGTAGTTGGTTAGTCTTGAGGCCCGGGCGAAGGTCTTAGCGAAGGGTTATAAATGGTCTTAGCGAGACCCCAAGAATATATCAGGACGCCGGGGCTAAGTCGAGCTATCAGGAAGCCAAGGCTAAGTCGAGCGTCCAAAAGCCGTCTTAGCGAGACGCTAAGACTAGATCAAGAAATTAAGCATCACGAGGAACTGGTCTTAGCGTCTCGCTAAGACCAATGACGTTGGGCTCACTCAGACCAGTTACCTAACTTTAATTCATGGGTAGAAAGTACGCCATTCGAGACCAAGAACAATTCCACTTTGTGACATTTACTGTGGTAGAATGGATAGATGTTTTCACCCGTGATGACTATCGCCAATTGCTCGTTGAGAGTATTCAATTCTGTCAGAAGGAAAAAGGATTGCTCGTGGGAGCCTGGTGCATCATGCCAAACCACGCACACTTCATATTAGGGACCACAGGCGCTATGCCTCTAAGTGACATCATCCGCGATCTCAAGGCATTCACGTCTCGACATATCAGAAAAGCGATTGAGACCAACTCACGGGAAAGTCGCAAGGCTTGGATGATGGAAATGTTCACGACAGCAGGTAAGCAGAAGTCCAATAACCGTGACTTTCAGTTTTGGCAGCAACATAATCATCCGATAGAGATGAACTCCAATACCAAAATTGACTCGCGCATCAACTATATCCACAATAATCCAGTCACTGCCGGTTTTGTCGAAGAACCTAGAGAATGGAGATATAGCAGCGCCAGGGATTACGAAGGGGAAAAAGGGATGATCAACATCTATTTCCTGGATTGAGGGCGAACAACGGTATTTTGAGAGTAAAAGCCGTCTTAGCGAGGGTTCAATAAGTATTGGTCTTAGCGAGACGCTAAGAATAGGTCAGGTCAGAGACGCTAAGACTAGTTCAGAATTACAAACAATTAATAGTCCCGAATACCGAAATATCGGTCTTAGCGAGACGCTAAGACTAGGTCAGGGACGCTAGGACTAGATCCAACACCACGAGAAATGGGTCTTAGCGTCTCGCTAAGACCAGCGCTGGTTTACGGAAGCTTCCGCAACCAGCGCATCAATCCTTGACCATAACTATTTTTCCCGCTGCGCGACAGCAATGGCGGATTGCGCCCAATCCGTGAGCGACTCGACGTCCTCAAGCACCGCAGTAGGCACGGAGAAGTAAGGCATCTTAGCATGTTGGTGTGCACCGGCGGCTTCGAATCGTGCCCGATTGCTGTCGTCGACTTTGAAGTAGATGTCGCCTTTTGAGTTGACGATGCCGAACATCTTACCGTCATGGAAAATGCCGTGGCCACCAAACATTTTTTTGGACGATAATTGGTCAATGGCCAATCGGTCCAGCAGGCTCTCCGCAGACAATTGCGAGGCGCCCGTCATTTTATCTCCTTGGATCCCCATAGTAGTAATTTACTGAATATGAAGCGCTAAGTCGCGGGCCCTCGCGTCAAGGAAGCAACGCCACCTTAGTTAGACGCTAAGACCAACGATTGTCGCTGTGAATCTGGGTTATTCGAACTGCTTCATATACTCCAAAAAGATCTTGGCAGTCTTGTCCAGGTTCTCAATACTACCGCCCCCTTCCAACACCTCGCACATCTCGTAGACAACCCAACCCTGGTAGCCGATCTCTTTCAAAGCCGAAAACCAGGTTTCATAATCAATCATGCCCTCCCCCATGGGCACCGCGCGCATGACAGGTTTCTTTGCCTGGTAGTTGGTCAGTTGGTGAACGTACTGAAAGCGAGCCTGCTCCACATAGTCGGCGGCGATAGTATTCACAATAAAAGGTTTCATCTTAAGGATCGACTGACGCATCTCCTCGCCGGACAGTCCTTCCAAGGCGGGAGACCAGGCATCCCATCCCGCCATGACATTGGGCATATTCACTTCCTTCAAGAGCCAGTACATCGCATCGTGATGCAAGGCGATATCATGGTGATTCTGTACAGAAAGGGTCACGCCATGCTCAGCAGCCAGCTTACCTGCCATTCTCAAGCCGTCTACTACGACTGCATATTGCCTATCATAAGGGATGCCGGGACGCTCGTAGCCCGTGAAGATCCGCACCATGTTCGTACCAAGGTCTTTCGCGAGCTCTGCCACTTCACCTACCCACGCCGCCTGTATCTCAGCATTGGGTATACCTGGCTTGTCGATGCCCGCAGTGAAATCGGTATATCCGGCCAAAGCAACAAGGGTGAGTCCCAAGGATTCGATTTTCTCCTTGAGCCTTTTGCGTGCCGCTTTGTCATAGTCATGGGGTGAGACATGGGGCCTTTTCGCCACGAGCATGACCCCTTCATATCCCAGTTCCTTCGCTTTCTCCAGAAATTCTTCAACACTCAATGCCGTCTGTCCGCGCCAAGCGCCATAGTAGCTGATAGAATGTAGGCAGGTTTTCAGCTTGAAGTCCTCAGGATTTCCCGTTGGGGTAGGCTGAGTAAACACAAAGGTTGGCACAGCAGATATCAGAAAGAGAGTGGCAACTAGTCGGTTCATAATGGTGGGTTTTAACTGGAAAATACACTAATCCAGCCTTTTTCACCTCCTGCGACCCCAATCAATTCAACGAGTACCATCGATAATTTAGGGTCCCCAGTTCCAACCCCTTGGCCAAAAGCATAGGGTCAAGACGAGGCATGGGTTTGAGATGGGCAGCGCGGCTGAAGGCTTGACCATGCTCGAGGGGGCACCGATAGCTATCGGGAGTGGGATGGCCATAGCGAGAGCGGCCGTGAAGTAGAGCGGAGAATCACCGGCTTTTTAGATCGGTGCCATTGAACTGCTCTCTCTTCACGGCCAGTGCGCCCCCTCCCCTCTATGGTCCTTCAAAATCATATGTAACCGTGCGAAGGATTTGGCGGATTTTTTTAAACAAAATGTCCATTTCTTAGTCTTCTAAGCGTCTAAGAGCAAATAGGCAACTCCTTATGAAAAAGAGAATAATTACCATTTCCCTTGTAGTTGTGATGTTAGCGGGGGCTTTTGCCTTCTCCGGTTTTTTGGCGGGCAAGAAGGAACTGCCACCGCAACGGCCGAAGCCGCAGCCCGTGAACTACGTCAAGGTGGAGGAAGTCTATTATCAGGCCATTCCCATACAGATTGAAGCTCTCGGGAGGGTGCAGTCCTCACAGCGTGTGGATCTAATTGCCGAAGTGGGCGGTAAATTGGAGCCGGGCGCTGTCCAGTTGGAAGAGGGGCAGAGATTTCGGCGGGGTCAGGTGCTGGCAAACGTTAACAATCGCGAGCAAGTACTCAACCTGCAAGCGCGCAAGAGCAACTTTTTGAATCTACTGGCCATAGCGCTAGCGGATGTGAAGATAGACCACCCCGAAGCCTATGAGGAGTGGAATAAGTACTTCCTGGCAATCGATATGGAAAAGGAGCTGGCACCACTGCCGGCAGTATCTTCTGCCAAGCTGAAAACTTATCTCGCCACCTCCAATGTGCTATCTGAATACTACAGCATCAAGAGCCTGGAAGAAAATCTCACTAAGTACCAACTCCGTGCCCCCTATAATGGGAGTGTGCTCGGTGTCGCCCTTGAAATAGGGTCCGTGGTAAGCCCAGGCGCTCGGGTCGCTACTTTGATACGCACCGATCGATTGGAGCTCAAAGTTCCGGTACTCAAAGACGACATCAAGTATGTGGAGATCGGTAAGGAGGTGAAGCTGCTCGAAGAGTCCAGTGCCCAGGAGTGGACTGGTCGCGTGTCTCGGATCGCAGACTTCATCGATCCCAATAACCAGTCCATCAATGTGTATGTGCAGATCGACAATCGCCAGGCAGATATCTATGATGGACTATACCTCAAGGCACTCATCCCCGGCAAGATCATCGAAGCCGGCATGGCCATCGACCGCAAGGTGATCCGCAATAAGGATCAGGTGTTCGTCGTGCAAGACAGTGTCCTCTCGCTCCAACAAGTGGAGGTCGCCAAGATCAGCCAGGAAGAAGCTGTAATAGGCGGACTGCCAGAAGGCACACCAGTCGTCGTAGATGCCCCTGCCAATGCTGCTGAAAACATGAAAGTAAAAATCGCCAATTGATATGAGAGCGATCGTTACCTTCTTCGTCAAGTACCCCATTTGGGCAAACGCCATCATTGGGGTGGTCATGATTGTGGGGGCCCTGAGCTATGTGTTTGGGATCAAGAAATCTTTCTTCCCCGAAGCCCAGCCGAAGCTCATCACAGTCAGCGTCGTTTTTCCCGGTGCCTCTCCAGAAGAAGTGGAGGAAGGTGTGACCATCAAGATTGAGGAAGCCATCAAGGGCATCGTCGGCATCGTGGAAGTCTCTTCTGTCTCGAGAGAAAATAGTGCCTCTGTCACTATCGAAACGTCCACGGACTATGAGCTCGACGACATCACCACGGAAGTGAAGAATGCCGTCGACCGGATCAACTCCTTCCCGGAGAGCGCCGAAAAGCCGGTGGTCGTCAAGCAGAAAAGCACCACTTTCGCAGTCTTCATGGGTGTGAAGGGCAATGTGCCACTGGAAGACCTGAAGACCACCGCAGAGAAGGTGGAGAATGACTTTCTGAACTCCTCACTGATCTCGCAAGTACGCCTATCGGGATTCCCGGAGATAGAGATCGCCATCGAAGTAAGTGAGGCTGACCTGCGTCGATATGGGCTGACCTTCAGCCAGGTGGCCGGGGCCGTACGTGCCAATAACCGCGACGTCTCAGGTGGTTCGATCAAGACGGATGCAGAGGAAATCAAGATCCGGGCTAACTCCAAAGAATTTGATCCCGCGCGGATCGAGCAGATCATTGTACGCGCCAATCCTGATGGCACAAAGGTGCTCCTGCGGGACATAGCTACAGTAGAGAAGAAGTTTGCCGACGCTCCCAACAAGTTGTACTCCAACGGTGAACGAGCTGTGCGCATCTCTGTCTCCAAGCTACCGGAAGAAGACATCACAAAGATTGCCAACTACGTGATGAACTACGTTGAGGAATTCAACACCAAGAACTCCACGGTGCAGCTCTTCACGTACTTCAATGCGAACGAAGTACTCGAGGATCGCCTCAATCTCCTAAAAAAGAACTTCGGTATAGGGCTGCTGCTGGTTTTGCTAGTTCTGGGACTGTTCCTATCGCTGCGATTGTCATTCTGGGTGGCCTTCGGTATACCGCTATCATTCCTGGCGATGTTCATTGTTGGGGATCTTGCTGGCATCACGATCAACTTGCTATCGCTCTTCGGAATGCTGCTCGTCGTGGGTATCCTCGTGGACGATGGCATTGTGATCGCAGAGAATATATACACGCACTTTCAGCGTGGCAAAGACCCCAAGAAAGCAGCCATCGATGGTACTATGGAGATGATCCCGTCGGTATTTACCTCCGTGATGACCACGATCGTGGCCTTCCTGCCGTTACTGTACCTTGACAACAATGGCTTCACAAGGGAGACCGGCATCGTCGTCATTGCATGTCTCGGCTTCTCGATGGTTGAGGCCTTCTTCGTATTGCCCGCGCACCTGGCCAGTCAGAAGATTCTGTCAAAGAAAGAGCACCGCAACTGGTATTCGAAGTTTCGCGGTTTCATGGAGGGCGCTATCGAAACCCTGCGATACAAGGTGTACGCCCGCGCGCTCAAATTCCTTATTGATTGGAAGTGGGTGTCCTTTGCTGTTCCGCTGATGTTCATCTTCATCACCATCGGTATGTTCCGGGGAGGATTTGTGAAGTCCAGCTTCTACCCTATCCCTCCAGCTGATGACTTGAACATGAACCTGCAGCTCAAGCCAGGGACCCGCGAAAATGTCACCGAAGCTTATCTTGTAGCCTTCCAGGACTCCGTATGGGCTGTCCACCGAGAGATTCAGGAGGCCTACGCATTTGAGGACAGTATCATCACTACCATTGACCTCGCGGTGGGTGCTAACTCCAGCAGGCAGACTGGCAGCCACCTGGGCTACCTCAACATCAATTTCGAAAACCTCGAAGAGAAAAACATCGCTCCATTTGAAGTGAGCCGACGTATCCGCGCAAAAATCGGCGACGTCCCTGAGGCGGAGTCGTTCACCATCGGCAACGTCAACTACTTCGGCAAGCCGATCTCCATCTCCCTCAAGAGCTCCAATATCGAAAACCTGGAACTCGCAAAGGATGACTTGAAGAGCGCACTCTCGGAAATCACTGTGGTCAAGGAAATCACCGACAATGCCTCCATCGGTCAACGAGAAATCGAGCTGGAGCTGAAGCCCCTCGCCTATCTGCTCGGAATGACACAGCAAGATATCACCACGCAGATCCGCCAGGGCTTCTTCGGTGAAGAGGTGCAGCGCCTGCAGATTGGTTCTGATGAGGTAAAGGTATGGGTGCGCTACCCCAAAGAAGACCGACTGAGTATCACGCAGCTGGAGGAAATGAAGGTGAAGATGTCTGATGGAGCCGAGTACCCTCTCACCGCACTGACCGACTACACCATTGGCCGAGGAGTCATCAATATCAACCACTTCAATGGGAAGCGCGAGGTGCGCGTTGATGCCGAGCTTGGTAGCAAGGATGCGAGTCTACCGGATATCCTCGAAAAGATCTCTGCGGACATCCTCCCACCAATACTCGCCAAGTATCCCGGGCTTGAATATTCTTACGAGGGACAGTCGAGCCGAGGAGCTCGTGAGTTTGGTTCCCTTGCCCAGGTGATGCCTATCATCTTCCTGTTGCTGCTGTTATTCATCACCTTGAATTTCCGCTCCTTTTATCAGACGGTGCTCATCATGTTCCTGATACCGCTCGGAGTGATCTGCGCCATGTTTGGTCACTGGATAGAAGGTGTCGTATTCTACTACACCATCAGCGGCTATGGCGTACTTGCTCTCACGGGAGTGCTCGTCAACGATGCCGTCGTTATGCTGGATAGATTCAACAAAAACATCAAAGAGGGCATGAAGATCGAGGAAGCGGCCCACAAGGCGGGGGTAGCACGATTCCGGGCGATTATTTTGACCTCGCTCACTACTGTTGCTGGCCTCTACCCGCTCATCTTGGAGACGAGTTTCCAGGCCCAGCTGCTCATCCCAATGGCGGTATCCCTGGCCTGGGGCGTACTACTCGGAACCCTTTTCATCCTGTTCTTCTTCCCCATTATCATCCTCGTCTTCAACGACGTGAGATTGGGCATCTATCAGTTGTTTAGGCTACTCTTTGGCAAGAAGGAGCACCTGACGCGCGAGGATGTGGAGCCTGCGATGATCGAACTTAAAAGGGAGCTGGAGTTTAAGTGAGATGAAATTTGGAGTGGCGAGGACAGTGGCGCTTCGCTGCTGGTAGTGCCGGCTCTCCAGTTGTATCAGCGGCCGCGCTGGCCAGCGCCAATTTTGAGTTCTTGAGCCAAAGCCGTTTACCTTAGGAAATGTTGAGTCAAAACCGCCTCAAAAAGCCCTCTTCTTAAAGTCATCCCGACGAAGGAGGGATCTATTGACTTATGAAAAACATGAGCTCTACCAACGTCAATAGATCTTTCGTGGCCTCAAGATGACAGTGCTTTTAGAGGCGGTGGAGCATTCGCTCAGTAAACGGCTTCGACAGAAGTTTCGAACTTGATCCAATCGATGCCAAGGAGTTCCCGTAAAACTCAGAATTCGAAACTCAAAATTCCACGCCGGATACCCTTGCGATCCGGGCTAAGGGATAGTGACTACCTTTAGCTCCCATGTCAGGAACCACTGATCTCGACGTCCTCCTCAAAGAAATGAAGCCTCATCTGCATGAAGGCCAATATGTTTTCTGCACCGTCACGGAGGCCGACATCATCGATCACCCGTCTGTCATCTGCTGGTTTCGTGAGGAAGAAGGAACGACCCTGGTACTTGCGAAAGAAGAAGCCGACAAACGGAGGCTAGCTTATGATTACGTCGCCGCATGGATTACCCTCGAGGTGCACTCATCCCTGGCAGCCGTTGGACTGACAGCGGCAGTATCTACTGCACTGGCCGAACACAACGTCAGTTGCAATGTCATCGCGGCCTATTATCATGATCATTTGTTTGTAGTTGCGGCCCAGGCAGATCATGCCATGGATGTACTCAGGGAATTATCTAGCGGCAACTAACCCAGTGCAGGCAGCGCCGCCAATTGGTCAGGTATCCAACCAGGCATCTGCTTCCTCCAGCGTGGCAAACTCCCGCTTGGCCATCCCTGAGGTGTCGGCATACTTCTTCAGGGCCATTCGAGACAATGCATCTCCTCCGAGTACTTCGGCTGTGCGTGCGAGTCCATGAGACATGAGTATCTTTTGCGCCTCCACATGCACCTCCCCGATCTCTTGACGTGGAGGCTTCATGGTCCGTAGATCCACTCGGATCTTAAACCCTGTCTGCATGTGTTTGCACGCTTCTGTTAAGTCTTCGAGATAGCCATCCTTGGTCCTCCAGAAACCTGAAATGCGTATGTAGAGCCGATTGATGGACTGATCGACCTCTAACCCATAGCGCTCGTTGTCCGCGATCTTCATAGTGTGTGTTTGTGCAATACTACAACAGTCATCCAATGATTTGGTTGGACAGAACGAAGATTAGGAGGATTTTATAGCATATGTTTTTGGGCCTGGACAATGAAATAGAACATTCACTCGTAGGGATCACCTCTCTTGCTCACATGGCACTAATGATCTATTTTGCTTGATACGTCTTATCAGAAATTAAATACCTGCTTTATGATAATGAGATATCTGTATCTGCTAGCCATCCTCTCCTTCGCCGCCGGATGCACATCAACACCTGCCAGCAATGACCAACCATCAAGGCTCAAGGCCCTGATCCTCGACGGTCAAAACAACCACTACATCTGGCCCAAGACTACACAAATGATGAAGGGCTACCTGGAAGAGACAGGTCTCTTTGATGTCGACATCCGCAGAATGGACTCCATCTGGCTAGGGTACAAATACAACCCCAACCGTCCTGTGGTGCTGGGAGGTTATCTCGAGCAATATCCCCTTGAGGGCACGGAAGATAACGGAGTCTCGGAAAAACCAATCACAACTTCCGACTTTGAGATGGACTTCTCGGACTACGATCTGATTGTCTCAAACCTCGGTGCCGAAGCTGCTCTGTGGCCTCGCCAGACCCAGGAAAGTTTCCAGCAGTTTGTCGCGGCAGGTGGTGGCCTGGTGATCGTCCATGCCGCCAACAATGCCTGGGGCCAGTGGGACGAATTCAATGAACTGATCGGGTTAGGTGCCTGGGGTGATCGCGACAGCACCACCGGGCCTTACGCCTACTACAACGCCGCCGGTGATTTAGAGTTGGATGCTTCGGCAGGTATCTGTGGGTCCCACGGAATGGAGCATGAGTATGTGGTCACCACCCGCGAACCCAGTCATCCGATTATGGAGGGACTTCCTACTGATTGGCTACATACCCAGGATGAACTATATGACAGGATGCGCGGCCCTTTCAAGAATGCAACGATACTGGCGACAGCCTACTCAGATGTCGAGAAGAACAAACAGCCATGGCCACCGGTGCTGGCGGGTACCGGCCGGCATGTGCCAGTCGCAATGGTCATTGAGTACGGCGAGGGACGGGTATTCCATACACCAATGGGCCACTTCGATTACTCGCAGGAGTGCGTCGGATTCATCACCCTTTTGCAGCGAGGTGCTGAGTGGGCAACGACTGGATCGGTCACGCAAAGTGTACCGGAGGATTTCCCGACGGAAACACAGTTGTCCTCGCGACCCTGGCAAAAGTGAAGATAAGATTGGCTGGCCATCGCCTGCAAAGCCTACACGGATCCAGGATGTTGTTAAACTTTGTAATTTTTCAGAATGAAGTATCTCAAACTATCCACTTACTTGCTAATGTTGACAGCGTGCGGGTACCAGCAAGAAGAATCCGTTGATTGGCAAAGTATTGATGGCAAGATCGCTGATGAAGGCAATACATCCGAGTGGCTGGCCTACGGCCGCACCCACTGCGAGCAACGCTTCAGCCCCCTCGACGATATTGATGTTGCCAATGTCATGGATCTCCAGGTGGATTGGTACATGGACCTGCCCGGCGATGTCGGCCTCGTATCCACGCCTTTGGTTGTAGATGGTGTGCTGTATTTTACCGGAACAGTCAACATCCTCCGTGCAGTCGACGCTGTCACCGGCGAGCTACTTTGGACGTTCGACCCCAAAGTGGGTGAGGCTATAAAAGGCAAGCGCCAAACAGGATGGATGCACAATCGAGGCCTGAGCTACTATAAGGGAAAGATCTTCACTGCAACCTGGGATGGTCGGCTGATCGCTCTGGATGCCAAAACAGGTAAGGAATTGTGGACGGCTGTGACCTTCGACCCCAAGCGATCTCTGTACATCACAGGTGCCCCTAAGGCATTCAAAGGGAAAGTGCTTGTGGGAAATGGCGGCACCGAAGATGGTCCCGCCCGTGGGTTTATTACCGCCTACGACGCCGAAACTGGGGAAGAGGCCTGGAAATTTTGGATCGTTCCCGGTAACCCGGCCGAAGGCTTTGAGAACGCCGCCATGGAAATGGCCGCTGACACATGGACGGGCGAATGGTGGAAGTACGGCGGTGGTGGAAACGCCTGGCATGGGTTTACCTATGACTATGAGTTGGACCAACTATATATAGGCACAGGCAACGGCGCACCATGGAATCGCAAGATTCGTAGCCCGGCAGGTGGGGACAATCTGTTCCTTTGCTCGATTGTTGCTCTTGACCCTGATACCGGGGAATATCTTTGGCACTATCAGACCACCCCAGGAGAAACTTGGGACTACAATTCAAGCATGGATATAGTCCTTGCAGACCTCAACGTCGGAGGAGAAGAGATCAAAGCCATCTTGCATGCTCCAAAAAATGGCTTTTTCTATGTTATCAATCGAGAAACGGGCAAGCTAATCTCTGCAGAGCCCTTCGTACAAACCACCTGGGCCAGCCACGTCGACCTGGAAACGGGTAAGCCCGTGGAAACTCCCAACGCCAGATACGAGGACGGACCGGCAGACATTTACCCCAACCCCTGGGGTGGGCACACCTGGCACGCCATGTCCTATAATCCGACGACGGGATTGGTCTATTTACCTTCACTGCACCAGGGAATGAGGTTCTCAGACGAGGGTTATGATCTCGCCGGTTTTGAATCCAAAGATTTTCAAGGGGGAATAGGAGTGGGCCTGGGCGCACCCGGGCAGGCGCCAAAACCTTATCCGGCCTCCCTCCAAGCGTGGGATCCCATAAAGCAAGAAGCGCGATGGGTTGTGCAGCAAGAGACATTTTGGAATGCTGGGACTTTAACTACCAAAGGCAATCTGGTCTTTCAGGGTAGAACCGATGGACATTTTTTGGCCTACCATGCCGAAACAGGGGAGATCTTATGGGATTGGAATGCGGGGTTAGGTATTTCAGCACCACCCATCACCTACAAGATCGACGGGCGTCAATATGTCTCCCTTTTGATTGGGTTTGGCGGTGGCTGGGCCCGTGGAGGATGGGAGGCGCACAAATTAGGTTGGTCTTATCGTACCCATACTCGCAGACTGGTGACCTTCTCACTCGAAGGCAATGCAGAGATGCCACCGCTTCCTCCTCCTTTAGTCCCGAAACCCCTGGTTGATGAATCCTTCGAGTTACAAGATGAGCTGGTGCGATTGGGGTCAATGATGTATTGGTCCTGCTTCAACTGTCATGGGGAGGGGATGCTTGCCGGCGGGATGTCTCCGGATTTGCGCGCTTCACCTATCCCACTCAACCAAGAGGCATTCGCAACTGTCGTTCGTGATGGTTCCTTGACACACCGGGGTATGCCGGCCTACCCTGAGTATTCCGATGAGCAATTGGAGGCCTTGCGCCACTTCATTCAGTTCCGAGCGAGGGAAACGATGCCGTTGTATGAAGGCCTTGTGAGCAATTGACAGATCCGAGATGAGAACACTGGGAAACAAAAGACTGCGATCCTCAATGATGTACTCCTGAGGTTACGTGCGGCAGAATATTCGCGCTTTATCCCTTGTCAATTCTCTCTATCTTTACCGCCTTCGCATCAAACACTTGAATTCAGGAGTATGAATGATCTGATCAAAAAAGCAATACCCCACGTAATTGCCGTGGTGGTATTCTTGATCACGGCTGTCGGTTTCTATTCGCCTATCTTTTTCGAAAACAAGCAGATCTACCAAAATGACGTCCTGCAAGGGGTGAGTTCGGGATCAGAAATCGTTCAGTTCCGCCAGGAAACGGGGGAAGAGGCCTTGTGGACCAACAGCATGTTTGGCGGAATGCCTGCTTATTTAATTAATGTGAAGTGGAGTAGCGTGATGCCACAGATACAGCGAGTGATCGGCTTGTTTCTGCCTCCGCCCGCCCGTACGACTTTCCTCGGATTCCTGTGTTTTTACATACTACTCCTGTCATTTGGCGTCAATCCCTACCTGGCCATTGCCGGCGGCATAGCCTACGGTCTCAACACCTTCAATATCGTCAGTATCGAAGCTGGTCACATGTGGAAGGTGCGCGCCATTGCCTACATGCCCCTGGTGCTGGCGGGAGTTCACTTGTGTTTTTCCCGAAAGAACATGCTCATAGGAAGTGCACTGGCGGCACTGGGCACAGCACTGGAGTTACAGGCCAACCACCTGCAAATCACCTACTACCTGTTTCTGATCATCCTCCTTTACGGATTGGTTCAGGTGGTCTTTCACATTCGTGAAAAGAATATCAAGTTGCTCATACAGCCCGTTTTGCTCCTGTTGGTAGCGGCGACCGTTGGTGTCTTGAGCAACATCGGCAAGATCTGGTCCACCGTAGAGTATGGTAAATACTCCATTCGAGGGGAATCGGAGCTCACTTCCAACACCGAGTCCGAGGGAGGTCTGGACAGAGATTATGCCTTTGCCTGGAGCAGTGGAGTTTCTGAAAGTCTTACTTTCCTCGTCCCCAACTTCATGGGTGGCGCCAGCATTCAGCCGCTTGATCGCGATTCCGAATTGGGCGAGTCGGTGAGAAGACAAGGGGCCGCACCACAACAAATCCGGCAGCTGACACAACAGGCACGAACGTATTGGGGGGATCAGCCGTCCACGGCAGGGCCAATTTATGGTGGTGTCACGGTGATATTCCTCTTTGTTCTCGGCATCTTCTTCCTGGAACCCAAATACAAAATATGGCTGATCACAGTCACAGTACTTTCCATCATGCTCAGCTGGGGAAAGAATTTCTCCTCCTTTAACTATCTGGTGTTTGATGTATTCCCTGGCTATGACAAGTTCCGGGCGGTGTCGATGACCGTGTCGATTGCACTCCTTGCTTTGCCTTTGATGGGATTTCTGTCTCTAGACAAAGTGCTCCGTTCGGGCTGGGGAGAGAAAGATTCGAAGCGATTTCTCTATGCTGTAGGGATCACGGCTGGCATCACTGCGATCATGGCACTTCTCGGGCCTTCGGTCTTCTCGTTTGTTGGTGCTGCGGATGCCCAGTTGCCTGACTGGTATCAGCGTGCCATTATCGTCGACAGACAGGGTCTGCTTCGAGGTGATGCGTGGCGGTCGACGTTCCTTGTGGTTGCTTTCGCCGCAGTGGTTTGGTTCGCAATGAAAGGTAAGATCAACACCAACATTGCCTATGCAATTTTTGCAGCGCTGGTATTACTAGACCTCTGGGGCATCGATGCGCGCTACATCAATGAAGAAAACTACCAGCGACGACCTGAGCAGACCTTTGCACAGAAGAATGAAGCCGACGAGGCCATTCTCGCCGATCCTGATACCCACTACCGGGTTCTCAACCTTCAAAACCCCTTTAACGAAGCCCGCACGTCCGCCTTCCATAAATCCCTCGGTGGATATCATGGCGCGAAAATGAGGAGGTACCAGGAGGTCATCGAAAACAAGCTTACCACGGAAATGCAGCAGTTGATCCAGGGTCTTCAAAGTGGAATTCGGAACTATGACGATCTACACGTCCTCAACATGCTCAACACCAAATACTTCGTCGCAGGCCCACAAAGGAATGCTGTCCTTAGAAATGACCGTGCCCTCGGCAACGCTTGGTTTGTGCAGGAAGTAATCCCCGTAAACTCAGCTGATGGAGAGATGGAGCGACTGGGAACGGTCAGCTCAGCAAGATCGGCAATCGTCAACGTGTCCAAATTTGCTGTACCTCAGCTATCCGGTCCGGAGGCCGTACCAATGGCCATCGATTCCACAGCACAAATTTCCCTGGCTGAGTACAAGCCCAACTACCTGAAATATGAATACCAAAACGCAGAGCCTTCCTTCGCGGTCTTTTCCGAGATCTATTATCCGATAGGATGGCAGGCATACATCGATGGCGAGCCCGCGGATCATGTGCAGGCAAACTATGTGCTTAGAGGAATGTCCTTGCCTGCGGGATCGCACACAGTCGAATTTCGATTTGCTCCCAGAGTATACACCGCGGGAAATCCGATCGGTCTGACGTCTTCCATTCTGATTTTGCTTTGGATTTTGAGTGCTGTGGGTTGGAATTTGAAGGATAGCCTCGCCTGATGATCTCAGTCATCGTTTGCACCTACAATCGAGAGAAGTATCTAGGTGCGTGTCTGGAGCTCCTGGCCAATCAGTCGGCACTTTCGGACCAGTATGAGGTGATCATAGTTGACAACAACAGCACGGACGAGACGGCCAAGATTGCTGCGCAGGTGATTGAGCAACACCCAGAAGTGATGATGAATTATTTCCTTGAAGAGTCTGTCGGTTTATCCCACGCGCGGAACCGGGGGATCAAGGAAGCGAACGGCGATATTTTGTCCTTCATTGATGACGACGCCTTTGCCGATCATGGCTATGTGAAGGCAATGGGGGACTACTTTGCTGATCATGAGGAAGTGTCTGCCATAGGGGGCAAAATCATCCCAGAATACGAGGGTCAGGAACCCCAATGGATGTCAAAGTTCTTGCTGCCTTTGGTGGCGGCGGTTGACATGGGTGACGAGCCGCGTCCTTTCCCAGTTAGCAAGTTCCCTATTGGGGCTAATATGGCTTTTAGAAAATCTGTTTTTACCCGACTCGGTGCCTTCGATACGGCACTTGGAAGAATCGCCGAAGACCTGGGCGCTGGAGAAGAAAAGGATTTGTTCATGAAGTTGAAATCCGCGGATCAGCCTATTCATTATGTTCCCGCTGTGTTGGTACGACACATCATCCCGGAAAAGCGATTGGAGGAAGATTACATTCGAAGAATGGGACAAGGCGTGGGCAGAAGTGAAAAAATGCGGCTGCAAAATCAGCCAAAACAGGAAATAGTTAAGAAAATTGCAAGTGAATTGATAAAGGTCGCGGGTACCGCTGTCCTTTTTATTATTTACTCTTTGCAATTGAGATTTCAGGCGGCTTCGATGGTAGTGAAATTTAGGTTTTGGGTTCTTCAAGGTTACTTCCAATGACCCGCAAGCAAGAAATAATCGTAGCAATCCGAGACACTACTTATGGTCTCGTCAATAGCTTTATCTCGCTGATCAGGATCGCGGTTCTCTCTCGGCGCCCCAGCCGCTTGCGAGAGACAGACGAACTGCCCGCCGAAGCCGTCATCCTTGGAAATGGACCATCACTGGGAGATTTCATTCGGACTCACGAACAATTCCTTCATAACAAGACGAGAATCTGCGTAAATCATTTCGCCATTTCAGAGGAGTACGAAAAGGTCAAGCCGCAGGTATATCTAATCTCAGCGCCAGAGTTCTTCCTCAAAGACGAATTCGAACCTTATGCAAAAAGAAAGCAAGTGACCTGGGACGCCATCGCGAGCAAGACCAACTGGCCCATGCTCGTATATGCCCCAATGTTTGCCAAAAGTCTTTCCGGCTGGCAAGCTCGCTTTAAATCGCATAAACATATTAGCATCCGGTATTTCAACAACACACCCGTAGAAGGGCTGAACGCCGTGAATTTATGGGCGATGAAACGACAGCTGGCAATGCCTCGGCCGCACAATGTGGTCATACCATGCATCGCTGTGGCTATCTTCATCCAGCGGAAGAAGCTCTATTTAGTAGGTGTGGAACACTCCTGGCTACAGGAACTAATTGTCGATGACGAGAACGAAGTCTTATTGACGCACAAGCACTTCTACGATAAGCAAGCTGCAAAAGTCCACGAGGGTCCAAAACCTGAGACACCTATTCCAATGTTCAAGGGTATAAAAATGGAAAAGAGAAAGCTGCACGAAGTACTTGAGAAATTCTATTTGAGCTTCAAGTCCTACTGGGAAATCAAACCCTATGCCGAGCAACAGGGAGTTGAAATCATTAATATTACTTCTGGTAGCTATATAGACGCGTTTGAGAAGCAATCTATACCGACATCCACTCCAGAAGACAAGATCAATCCATAGACCATATGATCCCGTACGGCAAACAAGAAATTACACAGGAAGATATCGATGCAGTCGTAGCGACATTGCAGTCTGACTTCCTTACGCAAGGACCAAAGATCCGCGAGTTCGAAGACGCCTTTGCACAGAAGATCGGAGCAAAATATGCCGTGGCAGTTGCCAATGGTACAGCTGCACTTCATCTCTGTGCGCTCGCCCTGGGCGTAGATGAAAAAACGCGTGTTATTACCAGCCCGATCACATTTGCTGCTTCATCCAATTGCATCCTGTACTGCGGCGGTTCCGTGGACTTCGCTGATGTCGATCCCGAAACGATTTTGCTGGACCTCAACAAAGTGGAGGATCTCATTAAGAGCAAACCCGAAGGCTATTACCAAGGCGTCACTCCGGTGTCGTTTGCTGGCCTACCGGTCCCAATGCATGAGTTTCGAACGCTTGCAGAGAAGTATGGCCTTTGGATCATCGAAGATGCGTGCCATGCACCAGGTGGCAGTTTCCAGGATGGCGCTGGCAAGAAGATTTACAGTGGCAGCTGCCAGTATAGCAACCTGGCGATCTTCTCCTTCCATCCTGTGAAGCATATCGCTACAGGTGAAGGCGGAATGGTGACCACGAACGACGAAGAGCTCTACAAGAAGTTGCTCCTCTTCCGTACGCACGGCATCACCAAAGATCCCGATGTTATGGAGCACAACCATGGTGGCTGGTATTATGAAATGCAAGAGCTTGGCTACAACTACCGTCTCTCTGACATCCATGCGGCTTTGGGTCTCAGTCAGCTCAGCCGGTTGGAGGTAAATGTCGAGCATCGCAACCGACTTGCGCGCCGCTACGATGAAGCCTTCAGAACGATGCCTGTAACCACCATCCCCGTCCGTCCGGGTTCGACGAATGCCTATCACCTGTACGTCATCCAAACAGAACACCGAAAAGCCCTGTACGACTTCCTCCGAACGAAAAACATCTTCGCCCAAGTCCATTACATCCCCGTGCATTTGCTGCCATATTACAAGCGGCTAGGATGGAAAAAAGGAGACCTACCCGTTGCTGAAGCCTATTATGACCGCTGTCTCAGTTTGCCGATGTATCATTCGATGACGGATGCGCAACAAGATCAAGTTGTAAACGCCATAAAGGAGTTCTTTGAGCGATGAAGATAGGTGCTATTATCCAGGCCCGCATGGGTAGCTCGCGATTGCCAGGCAAAGTATTGAAGCCATTGCCATTCCATGGGGATGAAACTTCCTTGCACCATGTAGTGAAGCGACTGAGGCATGTGAAGAAGATCGGCGAGATCATCATCGCTACCACCACGGAATCGGACGATGAAGCCATTGTCTCCAAGGCTCGAGAAATGCATGTGCCCGTCTTTCGAGGAAGCGAGCATCATGTATTGGAGCGATTCTATCTCGCTGCCAAGCAATTCAATCTTGATTATGTGATGCGAATCACGAGCGATTGCCCAGTTCTGGATCCAGTCGTAGTGCAACAGGTGATCGATCTTCACTTCAGCGAGATAGCTGATTTCACGAGCAGTGGCCTGCGGCGCAGTTTTCCCATCGGGCAGGATGCAAGCCTATTCAGCTTCGATATGCTGGAGGAAGCTTATCGTAACGCAATACATGACTACGAAAAGGAGCACGTCACTACCTACTTCTACAAGACGCATCCCGAAAAGTATAGGATAGAAGTGCTCAAAGCTCCGGAGATGTGGACGGATCCCAATCTGAGACTCACATTAGATACGCCAGAAGACTACATCCTCCTGTGCTGCATTTTCGATGAACTGTACCAGGAGAATGAGCTCTTCGGTCTCGACGAGATCACGAACCTTCTTCACCGCAAGCCCTATTTGCGAGAGATCAATTCGGATGTCACCCACAAGCACGTCGCCTTGGGGTTAGCTGAGCAAGTGTCGGCCATCCTACCGCAGATCAAAGAACAAGGGTACGAAGCACTGGAAAAATTGCTGCTTTCGATTAAATTCGAATAACTATCTCACCTAACGAAATCAATGATTTTCATCAAGGTTGATGCTAATCCTACCATAGGCATGGGACATCTCACAAGGTGTCTAATGATCGCCCGTGCTCTAAAAAAAAAGATTTCACCGTAAGCTTCATCCTCGTCGACAGCAGCGAGGAAGTCATACATCGAGTGCGGGAAGAGTTCGCAGTAGCAGAGACATTGTCGGGTGACTCATGGATTGCATTCGTCAAGCAGCAAAAGGGTCCGAGGCTCCTCATTATTGATAGTGATGATAAGGCGCTGTATGAGTCCTCCTTACAGCAGGAGATTCGAGCATCAGAAACCAGTCTGATGTACATCACCATCGATAGCACTCCGCATTATCACGCGGACATCGTCTTCAATCAAAATATCCTTGCTCTTTCTCAGACCTATACTACCGAGCCTCATACGAGGCTTCTACTTGGCCCCAATTACTTTGTATTCAAGGAAGAATTCAGAAGTGCAGGACGCCCTTATCGCGACCAAAGCATCTACTCCATGCTAGTAGCCTTTGGCGGCGGGGATCAGTACAACCTGACGCTAAAGGCACTGCAAGTGATGCTTGATAACTCCTTCGATGCGCTCGAGCACATCCATGTGGTCTGCGGAGGACTTAACCCCCACCTAGAGCAGATTCGAAAGGTTGCCGAAGGGGTATCAAACGGTCGGGTTTCGCTGCACGTCGATACTCAGCACATGATGGAAATCATGGAGGAATGCGACGCTGCCTTAATCTCCTTTGGGCTTACTTTTTGGGAGCTGGTAGTCTTGGGAGTACCGGCGCTGGTGATCGGATCCTCTGCTCGCGAAAAAATGCTTTTTGACGCATTAGAGGCTTCGCGGTACTTCTATCCCATAGGCACCTATGATCAGCCCGACTTGCCACAGCGGATGCATAAAGCCATGAAGAGTGTCCTGTCCGGAAATCGTAAGTACTTCAAATCGTTGCCCAACTTGCAAGCCGAGGTCAACCCTCGGGGTCTGGAAAATCTCATCACCGAGATTACCAAAATATTGCAGTAGCTTTACGCCAGAACTGCCATGGATCAGCTGGAAATAGTACCCGCCACGGTCTCCCATTATGATGATTATTTTCGCCTTCGGTGCGAAGAAAAAAACCTGTACTGGACCGGGTACGAGGCGGCCCCCGAGTATCATCAATTCAATGAATGGTATCAACAGCGTATCAATGACGCCAACCGAAAATTATACTTACTGCTGAAAGACGGTGTATGTGTGGGATCACTCAACATCGACTACGCTGACCAAGAAGCGGGAGTCGGCTACAGCGTAATGACGAGCCACGAAGGTCAGGGTCTTGGTAGCCACTTGCTGGCCGAGGCGGTGAAACTGGTCAGCGAGGCAAAGAAGGATAGGCCAGAAGTAAATGTTATAAAGGCCTGGATTTTTGTTGAAAATCAAGCTTCAGCTCGTGTGGCTGAGAAAAATGGATTTGACCGTAGCGATGAGTTGGTCACCAGAAAGCGGTTTGGGAAACCCGCAAAATTCTACTTGTATCAGAGGACCTTATAAATACTTTGGATGAAGAGAATACTAATTGTCGGCGCTGGATATGACCAGACATTCGCCATCAGAGCGGCCAAGGATATGGGACATGAAGTCCTCACGGTGGACATCAACCCACAGGCTCCTGGCGTGCAGTGGGCCGACAAGTTCGAACAGATCAGCATTGTCGACGAGGAAGGCATCACGGAATACGCTCGCAGGGAGCAAGTCGATGGCATCACGACGGTCGCCTCCGAAAAATGCATACCTCTGATCGCAAAAATCTGCAAGAAGCTGAACTTACCAGGAATCTCCCCAGAAACCGCTAGGCTGGCGACGAACAAAATCGCCATGAAGAAGCGGTTTGCAGAGAGGGGTGTTACCACCGCTGCATTTGCGGAGATTCGCACCTACAATGAGCTTGAAGCCTTCATTGATAGGCATGCTGGTCCCTGGGTCATCAAACCCAGCGACAGTTCCGGCCAGCGGGGTATCGAGATGTTTGACCAACGTGACCATCTACTGGAATACTACGAGGAGGCACGCAAGTATGCCACAGATGGAGAAGCTATCGTAGAACAGTACATCGAAGGGCCGGAGATCAATGTATGCGCTGTCGTCATGGACGGAGATGTCAAACTCCTGTCGCTGTCAGACCGAATAACCGATATCAAAAATTTTGGCATCGCCATAAAGCATCTCGTCCCAGCCAATCTTGCCGCGGAGGGATACGATGCCGTCGCCAAAGAATCGATCAAAGCAATTCGTGCCATCGACATGGAAACGGGCATCGCTTATCCTCAGGTACTCATGAGCAAGGAGGGCCCTTACGTCGTGGAGATTGCGGCCCGAATGCCCGGGGGTAACAATCGCGAAATAGCCATGTATACAAGTGGCATCGACATGGTACGGGTAGCGGTCTGGCAGGCCCTGGGAGAGCACCCGTCGTGGGAGGAAATGGTGACAGAAGAGATACATCCGGCAACATGCGTGCGGTTCATCACCCGAAACGATATTCCACCGCAAATTCGACAAGTATCGTCCCTTCAGGGATTAGATGAGGCAGCGTCTTCGGAAGGCATGAAGGAACTGTTTATGTTTTTGAAAGAAGGTGACACGGTGCCTGACCTTGCGACTTCAGGCGCTCGCTTTGGAGGTTTGATCGCCGTCGGCAATGATCGACAGCAAGCCGCAGATAGGGCCGAACAAGCATACAAGAAAATACTGATCGAATGACACCCGAGGTAATTAAAAACAAATACGGCTACTACGAGCTGGCCAACAAACCCACGGAGGCAGAACTGAAGGAATACTATCAGGAAAAGTACTATCAGCAGAACCAGGGTGCCTATCAGAAGAACTACAACGAGGACGAAAGGGCCTTCCTCGCAAGTCGCGTCAACCGCAAGTTGGAGATCATCAAAGAGGAGACAAATCTGCAGGGACCGGGCCGAGTACTGGATGTAGGATGTGGAGAAGGTTGGACGCTGAACTTCTTTGACAAGGAAGGTTGGGAGGTGAGTGGCCTGGAGTACAGTGACTTTGGGCTGATGCAATTCAACACACACCTCAGAGATGCTCTCACGGCCGGCGATGTTTGGAGCAATCTGGGTCAACTGATTGCGGATGGCAAGCAATACGATGTGGTCATCCTCGACAACGTCCTGGAACACGTAATAGATCCTTCTAGGATGATCACCCAATTACAGCATATCATTGCACCACAGGGTATATTAATCATCGAGGTACCCAATGATTTCTCCCGACTGCAGGCACTCCTCCTTGAAAAGGATCAAATAGATCGACAGTTTTGGGTGGTCGCTCCGGATCACATCTCCTACTTCAATCGCGAAGGGCTGACCAACCTCGCCGCTGACAATGGATGGGGCCTTATCCGCTTCTCGACGGACTATCCAATTGACCTCCACCTCCTAAATCCCGACAGCAACTACGTTATGGATAAGAAGAAGGGCCGCAATGTCCATCTCACAAGGGTGGCCTTCGAAAATCTTCTGGACGAGTTGCCTACAAAGGACGTCAATACATTTTATGAAGCTCTGGCTCAATTGGGCCTGGGTAGGAACCTGACAGCGTTCTTCAAAAAATCACTTTCATGAGAATAAAAGACAGAGCCATCACCGAAGGGCACCCTACCTACATCATTGCAGAGCTGTCCGCCAATCACAACAATGACCTGGATCTCGCCAAACGCACGATCGATGCGATCAAGGAGACTGGAGCTGACGCTGTAAAGACGCAGACATTCACTCCAGACAGCATCACGCTTGATTCCGACCGGGAAATCTTCAAGACACGCAAAGACAGCCTCTGGGCGGGAGAGAGACTCTACAACCTCTACAAAAAGGCGGCCATGCCCAACGAATGGCAAGGGCAGCTCAAGGCATATGCAGAGGGACTCGGTCTGGACTTTTTCTCCAGCCCTTTCGACCATGCAGCAGTGGATCTGCTAGAAGACCTCGACGTTCCTGCCTACAAGATCGCCTCCCTTGAGATCACTGACACCCCCCTGATCGAGTACGTGGCCTCAAAACAGAAGCCCATCATCATATCTACAGGGATTGCCTCTCTCAAAGACATCGAACTGGCCGTCAACACGTGCCGGAAGGTAGGAAACAATCAAATCGCCCTGCTCAAGTGTACCAGTGCCTATCCCACTCCGCTAAGCGAGGTGAACTTGAAAAATATCCCACTGCTGCAGGACACATTTGGCGTTGTTTCTGGTCTTTCGGATCATACGATGTCGACCACAGTACCGGTGGCTGCAGTCGCCCTGGGCGCCCGGATCATCGAGAAGCACATAATACTGGATCGCTCACTTGGGGGCGTGGATTCTGCCTTCTCCCTCGACAAGGACGAATTCAAAGAAATGGTGGAAGCCGTGCGCAATACCGAAGAAGCCCTCGGCAGCAGCTCCTATGTGCAGACAGAGAAGATGAAGAAGGCCAGCATCTCTGCTCGCTCGTTGATTGTCGTTCAGGATATGGAGCCGGGTCAGCCGTTTACCCCTGAAAACCTCAAATCCTTGCGACCTGGATATGGACTACATCCCTCTCACCTGGCAAACATCCTGGGAAAGGAATGCCGTGTAGCCATTGAGAGAGGGACTCCTTTATCGTGGGACCTGATCGCCTGAACCCTCAGGTTGAGATCAGAAGAAAAGTGAAAAGCCAACTTGCGCCTGGAAGACATCTTCAAAAGTGTCGTCGTTAAGAGATATGGCGTACCTCAGCGTGGGCTCAATATCTCCAAGCGATATTCGGAGCCACTAACGCATCGCCGGTGTCTCCACCGGCTTGACTGAGCGCCTTGCGGAAGGTAGCGGCAGGCCCGTCCGAGCAGGGCTGCCAAGAGGCCGGCACTGCAGTGGAGAGGTATGCGATTCCAGGTCATAAGAGCATGGCCCCCTCTCGACTGCAGGGGCCTGGGGCTGGACGCCCCAAACCCTCAAAAAAATGCAGAAGACTTTAACATGCCTGTTCTTCATTTTGTATCAAAAACAAACATAGACCTGTACGCTGTGCGTCGCTATTGCGTCACAGGAAACCATAACCCACTGATTAATTGATAGTTACGATTGGGGTACGATTTTGGAAACTGAGTCACCAAACTTAACCGGACATGATCAGGAACTTTTTTCTCAGCGCCATCCGCAACCTTCTTCGCAACAAGACTTTCACCATCCTCAATACTGGTGGGCTGATCCTCGGGGTCGGATGTGCCATCGTGCTTATCAGCTATATCCGCTTTGAGACTTCGTACAACAAGCACCTGACCAACTACGACAACATCTATCGTGTCGTACTCGATATTCCCTACGAAAACAACATGATGAAAACGTCTACCGTGCCTCATCCTTTTGGGGACATGATACGGAAGCAGGTGACGTCACTAGACAAAGTGACCCGGCTTTTTGTGCAGGGAGATGTCCAGCTATCAGTGAGAGAAGGCGAAGAATGGCGTCACTTCATGGAGGACGTCGTGGCCTACGGTGACACCGAGTTGCTCGAGATTTTTGACTTTGAGTGGCTGGCAGGGAGTCCCAACTTGACAGATCCCAATAGCATTGTCATTTCCGCCTCCATTGCGAAGAAATACTTCAACGTAGAGCACAGCTATCACACGCTCCTCAATGAGACCTTACGGATAGATGACCAACATGACCTGATGATAAGAGGCGTCTACGCCGACCTGCCCGAGCAGAGTGATTTTCTGTTTCCAGTGGTCGCTAACTACGAAAGTCAGGAGGGGGTCAATGATTATTACGGAGAAGGAAAGATTTGGGCGCGCCTTAACGGGGGTACGATGTGTGTGGTCACCCTCCCCCCAGGTCAAGATGCGCGGGCTATGGAAGTTGAAATCACGGAAGCGTATGATGTACATAGCCACTACGAGGGTTCGATGTGCGTCCTCCAGCCCATAGGTGAACTCCACTATGACACCGAATATGGATCGGTAACCGGTCAGGCATTCCCGGAGATGGCTACCTGGACGCTTGGGATCATTGCGGCACTGCTAATCATCGCTTCGTCCATCAACTTTGTCAACCTATCTACTGCGAAGGCCACTAACCGAGCCAAGGAAGTAGGCATCAGAAAAGTATTGGGCAGCAGCAAGCGGCAGCTGATCTTCCAACACATGTCGGAAACGCTGATCATTGTTCTGGTAAGTATGATAGGAGCGCTGGCGACAGCAGAACTGCTCTTCCAATGGATTGAGCCAATCATCGACCACCGACTGACCCTTACAAAGCTGTCTGGCTCTTGGCTCTCGCTCATGGTCGGCGGCCTAACTATTGTGATCACACTACTCACAGGCCTCTACCCTTCATTGGTGATCAGCGGCTTCAAGCCGATCGAAGCATTGAAGACCTCGCTAGGCTCCGTAAAAAGCAAAGGCAACTTGTCCTTGCGACGGTTGCTCGTGATCGTTCAGTTCACGATATCGCTTGCCTTGCTGATCGGCACGCTGGTAGCGTACATGCAAAACAACTTCCTACGGAATAAGGAAATGGGCTTCGCCCAGGAGGGGATCATCAGCATCGTGCTACCGGAGATCAATCAGCAAAAAAACCAGGTCCTTAAAAACGAACTGCTGGGTCTCCCCTCTGTGTCTAATGCTAGCCTTCACCTAGGTAGCCCAGTATCTCGTGTCAACAACACGGGCAATGTCATCTACAAAGGCGAATCCGGTGGTGAAGAGGGCTTCAGCATTGACTACAAGGATGTGGACGAAGACTACCTGGACCTCTTTGACCTGAAGCTGGTCGCAGGCGAGAATCTGAAAAAAGGATCACCATCGGAGCACATCCTTGTCAATGAAAGCTTCGTGCGAAAGATGGGCTTGACCGACCCGTATAGTGCAATTGGGGAGCACGTGACCACGGGTGGAAGCTCGCAGTTCACCATTGTGGGGGTCGTAAGCGACTTCAACGCCCGCAACCTGCGAGAAGACATCCGACCAGTGCTGATGTATTACAATGAGGACTATTTCTATGAACTGGCGATCAGGCTTGCCTCCACTTCCTCAGAAAGCATCAGCACAACCCTTGCTGATCTGGAGGGTCTCTGGAAGGAAGTGTATCCGCAGTATGTACTGAATTATGACTTCGTAGATGAGGCAATACAAGCTGCCTACGAGAGAGAAGAAAGCATGAGCACGCTTTTCCAGCTATTCTCTTTCATTGCCATTGTCATTGGCTGTTTGGGCCTTTACGGCCTCATCGACTTTATCGCGATAAAGAAGACCAAAGAAATCGGTATCCGCAAAGTACTGGGAGCCACCATTGGTAGCATACTCCGCTTGTTCCTCAAGGAGATGGTGGTGATGGTTACCATCGCCATCGTCATCGCTGGGCCCCTGATGTATTTTGTCATGAGCAAATGGCTTGATTTTTATGCCTATCGTGTGCCTCTGGGCATCAGCGTTTTCCTGACCGCCTTTGGGGTGATCGCTGCCATCGCACTGCTAACGATGGGGTACCGCTCCTATCGGGCATCACTGCTCAATCCCGTGGATACACTCAAAGACGAATAGATGCATAAGCTCCACCTGGCCGCTTGACCGAACATTAAGCAGCGTGACCGATTAAGTATTGGTGTATCTTCGAAGCATGCCTTCGACCATCTCGCAATACGAATTCAAGAAAGACAGCAAGGCGTCGGGTTCTATCAAACTCGATACCATGGAGGCCATCTACGAAGCATCCGGAGGCCAGGCAGATGAACCGCATCGACATGCGTACTACACGATAGTCTGGGTGCTGGAAGCGGAGGGCTCTCACGTCATCGACTTTAGCGAGTACGCACTAAAGGCCAATCAGGTGTACTTCGTAGCCCCAGGTCAGATTCACCAGATGAAGACCGCAGGCAAGCCGAGAGGATGGGTGCTGACTTTTCACCCTGACTTCCTCGTGGAGTCCGGGATCGATAGCGGATTCATGTCCAAGATCAATCTCTTTCGCCAGTACAGCGATCGTCCACCTATTGAGCTGTCGGACGACCAACGACTCCACAAGATCATGGACCTGATCAGGGATTGCTTCGACGAAGAAACCGACTACAAAGACGAAGCCCTGGGTGCGACGCTGCAGCTTTTTTTGATCGAGTGCATCAGACAAGCGCGCAATAGAGAACCGATCGAAGACGAGGCAGGCTCGTGTGTACTTGTGGATTTTAAAACAGCTGTAGAGAACCATTTCTCTGAATCACACAAAGTATCGGAGTATGCCGAGAAGCTATTCATCACCCCGAAGCACCTTAATGAAGTGGTGAAGCATTCTATTGGGGTGACGGCGAAGGACTATATCATTGATCGCATTCTCACTGAAGGCAAGCGACTGCTGTTACACACCCAGATGACGGTGAAGCAGATTGCCATGGAGTTGGGGTTCTCGGAGCCATTGCATTTCAACAGCTTCTTCAAGAAGCGCATGAACCAGACGCCATTGGAATTTCGAAGGTCGAAAAAGTAAGATGGGAACATAAGAGGTCGGAGACCTATAATAGGTCCCCGACACATAAGATTGTTAGTGGATTTGAATATTGCCGGCCTCAACATCGAAAGTGAAGTCATCCAGAAAATCAAAGGAACTTGGATCTCCACAAATACCATCCAAAACGTCTTCAGTCAATTCCGTGTTGAATTGCGTTAATGAAATCTGGTCTGCAGCAGCGTTGGCACCCTGACCATTGTCAGTCACCTTGAACATGAATCCGGAAGGTGGATTGAGGGCTGCGGCCTCGCTATTGCTCCTGTCCACAAGACCCGCCAGGTACGCAACATTACCTTCAATGGTGAAGCATTCAATGCTGCCCTTAACCTTCAGGCCCGTGGCTTGAATATTGAGGTGATAAACGCCACTGACGGAGCCGTCGGCCTTCTTTCGGGCATTGAAAGTGAAAACTCTCAAGCCATCGCCAGCTGTGATATGCCCACTGCCGGTGACGCTCTCCACCACACCATTACCTCGGGCGCCCGCTATATCGTCGGAAAGGGTGGGCTCAGACTTTTCTACTGATAGTGTGTCAGCCTGATCTTCGCAGGCGAAAAGTGCCAAAAACAAAATAGGCACAATGAGTGATTTGATACTAAGTCGCATAATCATTGATTTGGTTACTGATAAAATAAAAACTAACGGAATGTACAAATGATCATCGACAAATGCAACGGTCCAATTAAGCGCCATAATGATTAGTAACTACTGCGTATGCGACTAACGGCTGAATCGGTACTTTTTGTAGGACTGCCAGCGGTTTTTATAGTACCCTAATCGGACTACGCTCGTTAACCTATGTACATACATGAAAAAAGAAAGGATTGAAAGATGAACACTGTATTGCATAAAGCCGACACGCGAGGACACGCCAACCACGGCTGGTTGGATTCACATCACTCATTTAGTTTCGCCAGCTACTACAATCCTGAAAGGGTGCACTTTGGTGTGCTGAGAGTACTGAATGATGACAAAGTAGCACCTGGTAGAGGTTTCGGGACACACCCTCATGATAACATGGAAATCATTTCGATCCCTCTGGAGGGTGACCTGGAACACAAAGACAGCATGGGAAACTCTGCTGTCATCAAGCAAGGAGATGTGCAAGTCTTGAGTGCCGGAACAGGCATTTACCACAGCGAGTACAACAAAAATTCCGATCGTGAGGTGAAGTTCCTGCAGATCTGGGTGTTCCCACGAGAGCAAGGAGTAAAACCCCGGTACGATCAGGTGAGCATCAAGGATCTCGAAAAGCAGAACGAACTGTACCAGGTGTTGTCACCGAACAAAGATGACGATGGCGTCTGGATTCATCAGGATGCGTGGTTCCATATTGGCACGTTCGATCAGACGACAGAGGCCAATTATGAGATCAGAAAGCCCGGAAATGGTGTCTATGCATTCGTCCTGGATGACGATGCAGAGATTGCCGGACAGAACCTGAGCACGAGGGATGCCCTGGGCGTTTGGGATACTGAAAAAGTGACGTTGAAGGCAAACAGTGGAACGAGAGTATTATTCATGGAAGTGCCCATGGAATTGCCTGGCTGATAAAAACGATTCTGAGTTTTGGGTTTTGATTTCTGCATTGCAGTCGAAACCCGAAGCTCGGAATTCTCAACTATCGTTACTGCACTGAAGAAAACACGGAACAAGTATGGAGTTCGAGATCAAACGTGAGGAACACGAGACAGAAGGCGCCTATTTCATTGAAGACAATGGCACGCGGATCGGTGAGATGACATATCGTAAGCGGCCCGGTAAGATCCTCATCATTCATACTGGAGTCGAAAAGGCCTACGCAAAGCATCGACTGGGACTCAAACTGGTAATGCGTGGAGTGAAAGACGCACGGGCGGGAGGCTACAAGATCAAACCCTACTGCCCATTTGCGAAGAAGGTGATCGAAGGAGACCCCGACCTTCATGATGTATTGGAATACTCGGTGGAAGTGAAATAACAAAAGCGTCAGAGACACAGAATATCAGGGGCTACAGTCGTGGCCCCTACTTGCTTTTCCCGCCAAAGCGGCGACCGGCTATTGCTATTCAGCTGGAAATCGGACGGACTTGCGATGAATACAGCGCTTCAATGGAGGTTTTGACCTTCCAAAGGAGGATCAAAACCCCGCCATGCAAAAACACCTCTCAAGCTTCCCGTCACTATCAATCGTTACTCATCAACAGTCTGTGAAAACTATGTCCTTGAGTTGCAGTTTCGATATTGAGGATCGTGACACCTGCAGGTATCATTGCCCCCTTGAGATCCAACATGAGCTTGTTATTTCCTTCCACCAGCAATAACTGCTGCCTCAGCAGTGTCCGACCCGACAGATCAACTATACTGATCTGAGCTTCTTCAGCTACCGGACTTAGAATCTCCACTGCCAGATGACTCTTGACTGGGTTGGGATACACTTTGGATACCATGCCCAGAGACTCTGCGATATCCCTATCCGCTGTTGTAGCAGCTTCTATCGGCTTGCTGGCCACTTGCTTCTCAGACGGACTGCCAGAATCGATGACCTGGAAAGCAACGGCCAGAGAGAATCCTTCATCCCCGGTACCATCCGCGTCGGTGTAAGGAATGGCTTCCAACACGTAATCGCCGGGTGTAATAGCTAGTGCCTCGATTTGCTTGTCACTGCCAGTCGCCGTATATGGCGCCTTATTGTCAGTTCGGATATTGGCACCATTCAGTAGGAAAACCACGCTACCCGCCTTGCGATTGGTGTTGGCACCGACACTGAATGCCTCCGTCGCCGGATCTGCGAGATCGATCACTGTGCCACTTTCAAGTGGCTGGATAGCATTAGGATTGGTCGGTAACTCGCCTTTCTTGGGTTTCTTTTGCTTTTTCTGTTTGCCCACTGGGATGAGATCGAAACTGACAATACCCAGATCATCAGAGATGGTCACATCAAATGAAATGGAACTGGAATTCCCATTGACGTCAGTCACAGTATAAGTCTCGGTCGTTGTACCGATAGGGAAGAAAGAGCCACTACCCAAGCCGGAAGAAAGGATCGGAGGTCCAGCCAACCCACAATTGTCCGAGGCAACAGGCAGTTCATAGACGATCGTGGCACCATCCAGTTTCTTCTCTGGTGATCGCAACAGATTGTCTACGGGTTCGAAGACAGGGATTTCATTATCCTCCGTCGTAACAATGAAATCCTCCTGCGCATCATTGCCCGCCTCGTCCTCTGCCGAGACCGTAACTGTCGTACCTCCTAATGGAAAAGTGTAGCCCGTCGTGATTTCAACACCATCTATTGAGAGTGTGGGAGTGACCGGTCCATCATTGTCGTCTACGGCGGTAACGCCTGCTTGAACGATCAGGTCAGCTAGCGATATTTCCGCACTACAAAGGGCCCCATCCGTATCCAAGGAAATATCAGAGGCGGTAATGACAGGCGGTTCAGCATCAGGTAAGATAAAAGCATAAGCAACCCCAACGTTGTCCCCCCTATCAGGATCATCGTCGCCAAAAGCTCCAGCAATGATCATCGAGCCGGAGATCGCAACAGAGATACCAAATTGGGCGCTATTCTCTCGATCGCCCGAGGATTGCTGGAGCCGGTAACTTTCCTCCCAGTTGCCTTCATCCAAGCTATAGACATATGCAATCCCCCGAGCACTGAAATCATCCTTCGGTGCTCCAACAACAGCCGTGGTCCCTGAAATGGACACGGAATTTCCAAATAACGACAATCTCCTCGGTCGCGACGAGATCAGCTTTTGCTCTTGAATACCTTCACCATTATCCAGGAGATACGTATAGACCGCTCCAATGTCCGTAGTAAAATCATCAGCAGTTGGCGCTCCTACCAAGGTACGATTCCCCGAAATCGCGACCGAGCTGCCATATTGATCTCCATCCCGTCCATCACCCGGTACGATCTTGTCCGTTTCGACCCAATCACCATTCACCTCGGTGAAGACATAGGCGGCGCCACTTCTAGTACCCCCCTCTTCGTCTTGCGGGGCACCAATAACCGCCGTGTTGCCGGACATCGCCACCGCAATCCCGAAGTAATCACCGGGAACTCCATCGCTAGCGGTGACTTTTTCCATCAGGTCTGCTGAACCATCTGGATTGAGCCTATAAAAATAAGCCGCACCTTGCACGCCATTGTCACCGAAAGCACCAACCAATGCAAATTCGTCGCTGACAGCCACGGAGACGCCAAAAAGCTGATCCCGTGCAGTGCTGGCAGGCGTCAACTTCTGCCTCGAACTAAGGTCGCTGTTAAAATAGTAGGCAGCACCATAGTTAAGCCTATTGTCCCGCTCTGCTCCCACAAATATTTGAGCGCCCGATATAGCTACTTTCGTCCCAAAAGCATCGAAAAGTGCGGGATCATCACTCACCAACTGCTCCTCGAGGTTCCAGGAGGAGCCATCGAATTCGTATACATAGGCCGCAGCGTTGCCAACTGAACTGGAAAAAACTCCTGTTCCGATGACAGCTCTGTTCCCGGAGATAGCAGCAGACCGACCAAATAAGTCAAAGGCACCTGCTTCGTCGGGTAACAACCTCTGTGTTTCATTGAGGATGGGGGTCTGACAGACTCCTGCAACCGCAAAAATTAAAAGGAGAAATAAAAAGTTGTGTCGTAGAAATAAGATGCGGTTAAACCTGTCTGTTCGCAGCCTTCTTGAGACTTGACCAAAGCAGACAATGAGTCCATAGCCTGCCAAGCGTGAAAGTTCCTTCATCGGTATTGAGCGTTGGTTCTTAAATTGATCTGCCTCGATATATTTGGGTATTTATTCGAGGTCTATGGCAGAAAATAAGGAAAAGAACCGGATACTGCCTTGCGACTCAATGATATCCTTAGAAAAGTACAACTATTGCCTTCAATTGTCTTAAATGGTAGTAAACGGAGTCGTCTCAGTAGGGGAATTTGGAGTGATAAGGAAAAATACGTCTACAGAAAATACAAAATAACGGTGTGAGATTGGTTCTCTCATTGAGGGCTCAACTCAGGTCAGTGGTAGACTTACGAACCACTTCGTGAAAGCTTCCCATGGTGGGGTCATCAGGTTCGCGATCAGAATCGTGTGTATGAATAGAAACAAACCGAGCGCCACTGGGAATACCCATCTGACAGACTGCTGCTCATGCCGCTCCCGGACGATCAAAACAACGAGCGTAATGTAGACTACCGAAATCGCCAGGAGGTAACCGATATCGGCCTTTATTGCTAGGACATTGAAAACTACCCGCACCATCGTAGGCTCGATGAGGGCCATCCCCGCCACGATCATACCGCGTGCATGGAGAGACATCTTCTTGCGATAGGCAATAGCTACACCAAATCCGAAGCCAAAAATGATGAGGTCCTTGAACGTGATCCAGAAGTCGCGGGCCTGGTCGTCAACTCCCGCCATCCGATGATGCGCTAACAGCAGGATGGAAATGAACAACACTGGAACTAGCAGATACGAGGCAGCACCCAAGCGCCGATGCCAGATAAAATTCTTGCGCCGAATAAGCACAGGTTGGGCTATTAGCATCGCAATCCACATTAGTGCCGTCGCTGCGTGGAAATGAAAATAGTGGGTGAAGGTAGCGGTTCCCTTGAATATATGTGAGAAGTAACTCGGCCAAAAGCCGACAAACACAAAGACCAGCAGAGCAATGAAGAAGTAATCGGCAAACTTGAATTTCATGCGCAGGTGAGTTGAGTAGAGGAAAGATACTCAACAAATCCAAGTCCACATCCCGAGCACTCTTACTCCGGGAGCCAATAGCTGGCATTTGAATGCGTATTTTCCCTGAGTTCGGCACTTTACTTCAATTGGTCTCAAGCTTGATTCATGGGAATGACCTATCTTTTCATGAACGCGTTTTCACCATCAAACCCACAGTCAATGAATCGACGGGATATTCTTCGCTATGCTTCGCTCGTGACCGGTGCCGCGGTCAGCGCACCTCTTGCCAGCGCCATTCTTTCCGGCTGCTCCCCCTCCGGAACGGAAACGACAGACTACAAGCCGCAATTCTTTCTACCGAAGGAGATGCAGTTTCTGCGAACCCTTGTAGATACGATCCTCCCTGAGACCGACAGTCCGGCGGCAAGCGCGGTGGGAGTGCATCAAACCATAGACTCCATGGCTGCTACGGTATACTTTCCAGATCAGCAGGACACATTTCGAGAGAAGTTTCGGGAGATGGCCTACAACCTGAATTTTGGCAGAGCTTTCGCCGAGCGGTCCGAAGCCGAGCGCGAGGAAGCCTTGCAGAAGCTGGAATCTTCAACGGAAAACAATAGGAAGGCAGCGAGAGAGGGCTTGATGGAGATCAAACAACAGACCGTCTCCTACTACCTCGCCACAGGAGATATCGCCAAAAAGTTTTTGAATTACCTCCCGGTGCCGGGTACGTATGATGCGTGCATACCCCTGACAGATGTGGATGGAAAAGCCTGGGCAGAATGAATATCAATGTGAAAGGAAAGCAACAGCAGACCTACGATGCCATTGTCGTGGGGTCAGGTATCTCCGGCGGATTTGCCGCCATGGAACTGTGTGAGAAGGGCTATAAGACACTGGTACTGGAGCGCGGTCCGATGGTAAAGCATGGGGACTACCCTACCGCTCAGAAAGATCCGTGGGAATTGCCCAATCACAACATGGTCTCCGCCGAGGAGATTGCCCGGCACTACGCGAAGCAAAATCGACTCCACTGGTGGGTGAATGAGGACAACAAACACTGGATCAACAAAGACGACGAATATCCCTATGACGAAGTCGAGCGGTTTGACTGGATCAGGGGGCACCACGTCGGCGGCCGGTCCATTATGTGGAGTCGCCACTGCTATCGATGGAGCGACATCGACTTCGAGGCCAACCTGCGAGATGGCGTGGCCATTGACTGGCCTATTCGCTACAAAGACATCGAGCCCTGGTACGACTATGCCGAACGCATCGTAGGTGTCGTCGGGCAAAAAGAAGGACTCAAGCAGGTACCTGACGGGCAGTTTCTACCACCCTTCCCTTTGAATTGTGCGGAGGAGCATCTTCGTGAGTCTGTGTCCAAATTGTACCCCGAGCGGGTAGTCACTCCGGGGCGCATGGCACACATCACCCAATTGAACCCGGAAGTCCACAAAGGCCTCCGAGGACAATGTGTCAGCCGCAATCGTTGCTGGCGAGGATGCCCTTACGGCGGCTATTACAGTAGCCTCACCGGCGGCCTGGCCGTGGCTGCGGATACAGGCAACATGACCTTGCGACCTGACAGTATCGTGGCAGAAATCATGTTCGATCGTGAGACAGGAAAAGCTAGCGGCGTGCGGGTGAAAGACGCTCAAACGGGAGAGGAAACGGAGTACTTTGCACGCATCATTTTCTGCAATGCCAGCACCGTGGGCACGACAGCCATCCTCCTCAACAGTCGCTCTGAGACGTTCCCTGACGGGCTGGGCAATGGCAGCGGCGAGTTAGGCCACAACATGATGGACCACCACTACGGCATGGGCGCTGCAGGGTCCCTGCCAGGATTTGAAGACACCTACTACCGCGGGCGGCGCCCGGGAGGCTTTTACATTCCACGCTTCAGGAACATCGACGAGGCCACACGCCGGACAGACTACATCCGCGGGTTTGGCTACCAGGGGGGTGCCGGTCGGGGTATCAATATCCCTGATGGGCTCTATGGCAAAGACCTGAAGTCGGCCATCTTCTCTCCCGGAGGGTATGGCATCTCTATGACCTGCTTCGGTGAGTTGCTACCCTACCATGAGAACCGCATGTTCCTCAACTTCGACAAAACAGACAAGCACGGCATGCCGATCATCACCTTCGATGCCAAGCTCCGTGACAATGAAATAAAGCTAAGGGAAGATGGGGTGCAATGCGCGGTAGAGATGCTGGAAGCTGCCGGGTGCGAAGACATTGTTTCCTACAACAATGCAACAGCTCCGGGGGCAGCTATTCATGAAATGGGCACCGCTCGCATGGGTCGAGACCCCAAAACGTCGGTACTCAACGAATGGAACCAGATGCATGAGGTGCCCAACGTATTCATCACGGACGGTTCCTGTATGACCAGCTCTGCAACACAGAACCCGAGCATCACTTACATGGCATTGACGGCCCGCGCAGTGGACTACGCCCATAAGCAGGTGAATGCGGGAACGCTGTAGCGCAGGAGGTTGGCTACATAGCGGTGTCGTTACACGAAAAAGGTCTCGTGCTTTTTGCGGATCTGGCGCTCTTTTTTTGGCGCTGAATATTAGCTATTCTATCACTTCAAAAGGCACCTCGAAGATCGTCTCTCCCCATATCAACTGGAGGACACCTGATGCCTCTCGCTCCGATGCCTCGATGGAGAATAACTCCACAGATTCCTTGTTTTGGGTGATCGTCATGGGCACACGGCCCAGATCCTGTGCTTCATCATAGCGGTTACCGTTCTGCCCCGTCTGTTGATTGATGATCAGTGTACCTCCGTCCGGGGCTGGGATGGAAAACAAAGTGTATTCGCCAGCAGGCATCTCCAGTTCGCCAAATCTCAGGTCCTTGTCCGTTTTGAAGTGCGTAGCACGATTCGCTCCTGTGCGCCACCTTTCATTCCATGGCACAATGCCACCGAAGAGTTCTCTACCTCGTCGGGCTGGCTGCCCAAAAGTGATCTCGATGGTGGCCCCGTGCACAGCTGAGGAGGAACTCCCTGCTCCAGATAAGGAACCAATAGGCCGATCAGCATACACACTTGCCAAGGCTTGGATATCTACATTCCCTGCTCTTCTGACGATCAGCTTTCGAGTAGTGGTTGTCGCGTCGTAGTTCACGATCCCCCCATGCTCATCGATTCTCGCGTACATCGTTCCCCGAAACGGGTGTTTGATAGATACAGAATCTGTCCCTATTGCACGTATTTCAAACACGGCAGGTCTTCGTCCCGCAAGCATCAGCTGGTCCACAGATTCACTACCGGCCTTCGCCATGCGACGGAGAGCCACATCATATGGCCAATGTACCATATCCACCCAAGGCAGCACCTTTGGGTCGTAAGCCATCATACCTCGGTGCTCTTCACCTTCTCGACGCATCGTACTGACCAGGCTATCTCCCTCGAGAGCCACCTCGACGATCTGCACGGGTTCACCGTCAAGCGCTGACGGATCGTAGGTCGTTGAAGTGAAACCTCCAAAGGCCCCTTCGGGTGTAAACCGCAAAGAATGTTTAATATACCTGGTACGTGGGGTGCGGATCAGCACCTCAGCCTCGACTGATTCTGGCGTGATGGTGAATTGTTCGACGACAAGGGTATCTTCTCCCAAAGTGGCCACAAAGGAAGAAGGGCCAGGAGCAGGAGTAGTGCAATTCATCAGAAAGACAATCACGACAACAGGCAGGAGAGGAGTTTTCATAATCATTGAGCAGGATTCACTCAAACTTACGGGAACATTTCAAAACTGGTATCTTCCTTTACTTTTGGACCAAACGAATGGAAAGAACCGGTATCGTCTTTATCGTAGAGTCTGGCTGGCTTGAAGAGCAATGCAAGGTCTTGGTCTATAGCCTACGAAAGTGGGCCAACCTCCCTGAGGGAACTGTCCTCATGGCCTATAAGCCCAGAAAAGGCGGCAGCATCAGTAACGAAACGAAAGCCTTCTTACGAACCCACAAGGTGGAGTTGATCGATCTGCCCTTAAACAACTCTCTAGACTTCTACCCGCTCGCCAACAAGCCTTTAGTCGCGAGCCACTTTGCTTCTCACAACTCTCAGCAATTCACGAATCTTCTGTTTCTCGACACCGACCTGTTGGCCTGTCTACCACTGAATGATCTTCAATTAGCCCCTGGCAGGTCCCTGGCCGCCAGAACCTGGATCCAGCATCACCTGCATGACGCGGCATATCAGGACTTGCGTAAAAGTCTCTTCCAGGACTATTTCCCGACGGTTCGGGAGCGAGAAATGCTTTTGCCCGACGGGCATCGCTTTCAGACACACTATAATACAGCGGTCATCCTGCTCGACGCCTCGCACGACTTCTTCCATCACTGGAAGGAGAACATGCTCAGAATCTTCACAGACCGACGCATCAGGCGGATGAAAGGGCTCAATTTCTATTTCCTTGAGGAATCAGTATTCAGTTACACGGCCTTGGACCTCATTGGATTAGAAGGCATACAGGCCATTGACATGCGTTACAATGCGCCCATTGAGCCACGGTTGCAGTCGCTTGCCGGGATTGTCTCTCAGCAGATACACCTCTTGCACTACCACCACCTTTCTGACCTTTGGAAGCTGGCCGAGGAAAGTGCTGCCATTCAGCAATTGATAGACGGTATCAAGCCACAGGTAGATTTGAGCAAAAAGGCTCCCAGATGGAGGAAGTGGCACCAGATCATGCGATTTCAATATCACAAGATCCTCAAAAGCTCAACTATCCCTCCAACCGCTACGTCCTAAATATGGCAGGATCACGAACGGTCACCACCCGATGTACGAGGGGGGTTGGATGCCCTGCAGCCTCAGGTAAACGACCATTTGACCGCGATGATGGCTCAGGTGATTGTCCATGGTGGATAAAAGCGATTCTTTTGATACTTTGCCGTACCACATTTTCACCGGAGTGGCCAACTCTTCAGGAGGAGCTTGCTGCAGATAATCCAGCAACGCATCAAAGAAGCTCTGGAGTGCAAGGCTGATTTCCTCCTTGCTTTTTGTGGGGGCCTTTTCTAGTTCAGCGCCCTGGAGGTGGCGAAAGTTCGTTCGCAGCCAGGTAGCAATATGACTGGCTTGAGATTTGAAGGTCTTCATGCCTTCGGCAGGTTTGAAGTCGAATGTCTCGTCGGGCATTGCGTCCAGCATTCGCATCGTGTACCGTTGATTACCTTTCCACTTGTAGATCAGTTCTTTGCTTGCCATAAGAAGTTTTAGTGTGTACTCTTACGCTTTTAGACTGTCAAAGAAGGGAAGTGTGACAGGTTTTCGGGAAGAAAGACGTCAGCTCCGGTTCCACCAAAAGTGGTAAACAAGAAATCCCGCCGAAGCGGGATTTTGCAAAGTGATTCGTCCTGCCTTCACTAAGATTCCGGCAGGCAGGCCTACCTTCACCGTGTTTCGGCAGGCAGGCTGGGGCTCTACTCGCCCCCAAGGCCCTAAAGCAGAAAATCCCGCCGAAGCGGGATTTTGCAAAGTGATTCGTCTGGGGCTCGAACCCAGGACCCTCTCCTTAAAAGGGAGATGCTCTACCAGCTGAGCTAACGAATCTTTACCTTTTAACAGATTTTAATTAGGCCTTTGCAGGGGCCTTTCTTAAAATTGCGGATGCAAAAGTACATATCTACCTAGCAAAACCAAAAGGAATAATGAATTTTAAGGCACTCTATATATCAGCCCTTGTCGCGAGCATGTCGTTGAGTCCACTTTCGGGTCAATCGACGCTTGATGAGGCAGATTCATTATTCCGCACCGGCAAATATACAGAGGCCTTCGGGACTTACGACTCCCTGCTTCAACTAGGTGACGCTTCCGAACAAATGCTACTCAAGATGGCCTTTATTCAGGAGGGTTTGCAAGACTACACCAGCGCCCTGTACTACCTCACTTTGTACTACGAGTTGTCAGGAGACAAGAAGGTGTTGGGGAAAATGACGGAAATCGCGCAGGAGCACAAGCTTGTAGGGTACGAATTCGATGATGTCGACTTGCTGGCGAATATTTTTGATCAGTATCGCCTGTATGTGGTCCTGGCACTTACAGCTCTGGCTCTGGTGCTATTTGGTGTCTTCGTTTACAATTTCCAACGAGGGAACCCTGTGGTTGTACCCCTTATTTTCGCTGGGGCGATCATTGTGGGTCTGTTCTTCGCTACAAACGACATTTTCGAGCGGCGAGTCGCAATCATCTCGAGCGACCATACGATCCTTCGCTCGGCGCCTTCTGCGGCAGCGGAACCACTCGAAATGATTGACAAAGGTCACCGCGTGGAAGTGCTATCGGAGGACAAGGTTTGGATCCGCATTCTTTGGCAGGAACAGGAGGCTTACTTGCGCAAGGGTAGAGTGATGCTAATATGACCAACTCCGACTTCCCCCCTGGCTGGGAGGACATCATCTTTGGCGATGAGGACTGGAGCACTTCCTCACGTCCGGGGACTCCACCATTGCATCAGACCAGCAATTATGTTTTCCGCACAGTCCAGGATATGCAGAAGGCCCTCAAGCACGAGGACGAGACACCTTTCTATACACGTGGGGCCAACCCAACGTTGCAACTTGTAGCGGCGAAGCTTGCCGCTCTTGAAGGAATGGAGGCCGGTCTCTTGTTTGCAAGTGGTAGTGCCGCCATCGCCGCCGCAATCCTCTCTCAGGTAACGGCTGGCGATCAGATCCTCTCGGTCGAAAGCCCTTATAGTTGGACTCGGAAACTCATTGAACAGTTTTGTGCTCGACTTGGCGTCGCTCATGAGTTTTGCTCTGCGGCAGAGCTGGCCAATAAGATCAATGACCGGACCCGAATTATCTTCCTCGAAAGCCCCAATTCCTGGACTTTCGAAACACAGCCACTAAGCGAGATCACGGCTGTAGCTCAAAAGAATAACATCACCACCATCCTCGACAATAGCTATGCGACCCCGTTGTTGCAGCCCGGGGCCGAACAGGGCATCGACATCGTAGTGCACTCCGCGACGAAATACCTTGGAGGGCACAGCGATATTGTTGCTGGCGTTCTCTGCGCATCGAAAAAGACTATCAGAGACATATTCAATGGTCCGTACATGACCCTTGGTGGTATTCTCTCGCCTTTTGAAGCGTGGCTCTTGCTTCGCTCGCTCCGGACGCTCCCTATCCGCCTTCGAGAAATCCAGCAGACCACAAAGCAGATTGTGGATTTCCTTCTGGGACATCCAAAAATCCGAAAAGTGCACTTCCCGGGAGCTGGTGAGGCCAACGAGAATGCAGTACCGAAGACGGGGCTATTCTCGATTGATCTTGATACAGACGATGTCACCGCCGTGGAGCACTTCTCTAACAGCCTGGAGCGATTCAAACTAGGCCCCTCCTGGGGATCCTACGAGTCACTGGCATTCCCCGCGATTGCTACCATCGGATCCATGAATTACGACCATGCCCATGTGGTGGTTGGCCGGATAAGGCTGAGTGTGGGCCTGCAAAGTGCCCACTACTTGATTGAGGATCTGGAAAATGCATTAAAACCGCTGTGAATCATTTATCTCAACAGGTATCTCCTCTTGGTGAGAAATACCCAAATAGCGCAAAAACCGCTGTTTGATGGCGGTGAAGTTTGAAAAGAATGGGCCTTGTTTTATCTTCCGCGCCATAGGTTGGAACTGGGATGAACAATCATCATTATCCGCATCTCCTGGGGCCCCAACAGTTTTGATAAAACATCAGTGTTGCGATTTGACCGGCGAATCATGAATACCATCCGAGGCAGAATATTGATAGGTTTTCTGAGCCTCACATTGTCGATTATTATCATCGTAACGATGTGCTTTTGGACCTTGCGAAAGCACGATGATATCTCCGCCGTACAATCACGAGTATACGAACTGCAAGTCCATTCGCTTGAGCTCAAGAGTGCCTGTCAGCAAATTATCTTTTCTGACGCCGTCAGCATGACCTCCTTTCACGACAAAGCCACCACCCCGAGGCTGCAATTCATTGCCAGAACTTTTGAGGGCACGAAGAGAAGCCTGCAGTCCCTGGAACAAAATGGAGTCGCTGAATTTTGGGAGTTCGCACCGGATATCGACTCGATCAGTCAGATGCTGAATGGATATCAGCTACAGTTCGCCCAAGTGGTGCAGCTGTTTAAGCAACGAGGATTCAAAGACTGGGGTGTGGAGGGGCAAATGCGGAAGCAAATACATGAATTGGAGGAAGACCCCCGGCACATCTCTCTCGCTGACATCCTGCAGTTGCGGCGCCACGAAAAGGATTATTTCATGAGAAATGACCTCGCCTACGCGCAAAAACTCCACCTGCTCGTTCGCGAATTACTCGCACAGACTCCCGAAGGACATAAGGAGCATCAGCTGCTCACAGAATACCGGCGTTTGTTTGCCGACATCGTCCAGATCGAGAATCAGATTGGTGACGAGACACACGGCCTTGTAGGCGAGATCCTCAAAACTCAGGACGAAATCAGTGAAGCCACATCAACGCTGCAATTCAACATCGACACCAGGGCAAACAGGCTAATTGCCGATCTACAGCTGATATTGACATTGGCAGTAGTCATCTGTATCATCACTGCCGGAGTAGCATCCGCCTTGCTCCCCCCATTGATTGTGAAGCCTCTGCAGAAGCTCTCGGAATCGATGAAGAAAATCATCGCCAACAACTTCCGCGAAACACTCTCACCAGGCACAGATAAGAGCACGCTCGAGATACAGCAGTTGACAGAAGACTACAACAGCCTGCTCATCGAGATCAGAAAGCAACTGTCCAAAGTCCAACAACAAAACGAGGAGCTCTCCGAGCTGAACGACAAACTGGTGGCTTCCGAAAAAGATGCGAGGAAACTGGCAAGCCTCAAGGACAAATTCTTTTCAATTATCTCTCACGACCTGAGAGGGCCTATGAGCACGGCGCTGCTTTTCCTCTCGACCCTACAGGATAATCCGGAATCTATTCCCCCGGACAAACTGAAGGACCTCTTCAAGAAACTCAACGAAAACTTCATCAATCTCAACCGATTGATGGTCAATCTACTGACGTGGTCAAAGTCGCAAATGAATGCCATCAAACTGGTCATTCAGGAAAACCACCCGGGAGATATCGCCAGGCAAAACCTGGAGCTCTTCAAGGAGTCCATTGCCAAAAAAGAACTCCAGACCTCCGTCATCGAGGAGGCCAACAGCACGTGCCTCGCAGATCCCAATATGTTGGATTTCATCATTCGGAACATTATCTCCAACGCCATCAAATTCACCCCTCAAGGTGGACAGATAACTGTAATCACCCAGGCTAACGAAGAAGGCTGCTGCATCACGATCAAGGATACCGGCGTAGGGATGACCGAAGATCAGATACGCAAGATCTTCTCTGTAGAAGAGTACATGACCACCAAAGGCACGGCCAATGAAATCGGCACCGGCTTAGGACTTTCCCTTTGCAACGAGTTCATCGAGCAAAACAAAGGCGTCCTAAACATCACCTCCACTCCAGGGGAAGGCAGCGCTTTCGCCATCACACTGCCAGTGCCAGAAAAAGCGGATAATGGCGAAGAGGTGCTCACCGAGCGCAGCTGATTACTGTCCTTCGTCACTCCTCCTGATGAGATCAGGTAATTCTTCCTCTGTTACTATTCCTTCGAGAAAAAGCGACCACTGCTTGTACATCTGCGGATAGTACATCGCCGTACCAGGCAGATAGTGGATACCTTTTGCCTGGCAATAGGCAGCAAGATGTTTGCCCGGCATGTGATGATCAAAGACCATCTTCGAGCCTTCCAATGCTTCAAGGAAACCCTCAGCCTGTTCCAAAGGGTCGTCCGTCACTGGCGTCGCATTGACGAATAGATCACACTGACCGGCGTAAGGCGCAAGACCGTATGCGTCATTGACAGCCGCCACCTTTTCCTGGTTTCGACCCGTGAGATACACCTGGAAACCAAGCTTCGTCAGCACGTATTGTACTACCTGAAATACTCCTCCATAGCCATACACGACTGCGGTCTTCAGTTCCTGGCCATAAGCTGTCATCCCCTCCTGAATGGCGCGCTCAAAACCATAGGCGTCGGTGTTGTAGCCGACCAGCAGATCACCACGGCGAATTACGGTATTCACAGACTGCACCTCCCTCGCGAAATCGTCCAACTCATCAAGGTGCGGGACGATCTTTCCCTTAATGTCTTTTGAAATGGCTCCACCAATAGCGCCCAGACCCCGGATGACACCGGCAAAATGTTCACCCAAAATAGCAGAAGCATTTTCACGGGGTTGTATCGGAATGTAAGCGATGTCCACCTGCAAGACCTCTTGCAGCAGCTTCTGATAACGACGCATGGAGGTCAATCGACCCGATGTAGAAATGATAAATCTGGTTTGTGGAGAGATCTTCGTAAGCACCCCCTCTATTGGTGATTTCATAGGGCGATAAACATACGCATTTACCTTAACTTGTGGGCAAACCTCAAACCCATGATTGTAGACATCTCCAACCCGTGGCACGCAGTACCGCCCGGAGAGAAAGCGCCCCAGGTGGTCAATGCCATCATAGAAATACCTCAGAATACACGGGCGAAGTACGAACTCGACAAAGAGTCCGGCTTGCTCAAGCTGGACCGTGTGCTTTACTCTGCCGTGTACTACCCAGCGAACTACGGGTTTATTCCACGCACCTATGGCGATGACAAGGATCCACTAGACATTGTGGTACTCTGCAAGATCGACGTCGTCCCACTTTGCCTGATCACCGCTAAAGTGATCGGAGCCATGCGTATGCTTGATCAGGGTGAACTCGATGACAAGATCATTGCCGTAGCCGAAAATGACATGAGTGTGAATCACATTGGTGATGTCGCGGAATTACCCCCTCATTTCCTGCGCGAATTGAAAAACTTCTTTGAGGACTACAAAAAACTGGAGAAGAAAGAGGTGAAAGTCGAGGAGTTTCAGAATGCTGAAACTGCTTACGAGATCATAGAACAGGCACGTATCGACTACCAGGAACTAGTGAAAAACGCGAGGCACATTTAGCCACCGATTGCTTCAAAATTTTTCGCCAGTCCCTCGCCTATCCATTTTGCAAGGGCCTGTCGGTTTTCAGACAGCAACAATCTGCGCTGGTCTCTCTGGCTTTCGATATTTCCCAGCTCAATGAGGATGGCCGGAGGCTGGGTGCTTTTTAGGACGTACAATGCGTTGCTAGGCTGAATGGACCCTCGGTAACGCCTGTTGGGTTGAAAGACCTTGTAATTCTTTTCAAACGTCTGATATACATCCTGGGCGACAGCCTTGCCCCTACTGCTTTTGTGATGATAATAGAAGAATACATCCACCTGTTCTCGCTGCGAACGACTATCCACATGCACAGAAACCATCCGCTGATACTGTGATTTGGGGTACTTCCTGGCTAGTTTGTTGACCACATTGGTGCGCTGCTTCAGCCGCGACAGATGACGACGGGGAATAGCTCCATCCAGATAGCAATATTCGTCCTTATCGCAGGGTAAGTGCCTACCATCTCTGATGCCATCATCATCATCTCTCGTGATGAAATAAACCAATGCGTCTCGCTCTATAAGCCAACGAGCCAGTCGCAGGGTGACGTCATAGGCATACTCATCTTCACACAACTGCCGCTCCCCCTCTGAACCCACAGCCCCAGGATCGGGGCCACCATGTCCGGAGACGAGGTAAAAAATGGCTCCATCCAGAGAGTGATCAATGATCTTGACCTTGCGGTAGTCTTCCCCGAAAATGACATAATCCCGCCACTCCTCTTTGGGGGCAGAGATCCACTTCCGATCCACCAGGTAATTGATCCCCAATAGCAACGACTCATTCGGGCCGAACTTCCCATGATTCAATTGCACAAACTCTTTCTTGTACTTCGACGCTACCTCCAGCCGCTCAAAAAAGGTGGAGATACCTTCTCCAGACCTGGGTTTCTCCGACACAAAGTCTCCCTGCCCATGAAGCGCAAGTGATAGCACACAACCGAGAACGGTCAGTTGAAGACGACAGAATGGTTGGAAACGAGAACTCCCGGCGTTAGCACAGCTGCTTTGAGATGGTGTCACAATCAGTTTAGTAATTGGATTTTACTAATTATATTTAGTGAGAGACAGCAGCATTATGAGAAGATCGATTGCTTTGAGCCTACTTTTTTTGTCACTGGGTATAACGACCAGCTCCGCTCAAAAACTTCTATCCAGCCAGCCTGTCTCGTTTTCATTTACTCCTACTTTCCAAAGCTATTCTCCCAGTATCGTCCTCAATGCCGATAGGGAACATAGGTTCAACCAATTTGCCTATAATAATTTTAAAATCAATGACATGCAAGTGATCTCGGTTTATGAGCCGACGCTGAGGCAGGATCGCGTTTACTTCATTGACAAAGACGGCAATGGCAGTAAGTGGACGCTCGCGCCTTCCAGCCCCGTGAATACGTTGGGAATGCCTCCAGGCCCGCATTTCGACTCCCTCAATCCTACCGGTGCCACAGATATCATCGAAGCACTGACATTCGGTGCCCTCAATTCCTTATTCAGCGGTAAAGGCGCTAGAGTCTTTGTGAGGTAGATACTTGCCCTCAGCAGAATGCCGGAAACTCATCACCAAAGGTCGTGCACATGTCTCTTGACATGTCGGTCATAAATATCCTCTACCGCTTTCATTTGCTCAGGCGAAAGGGGCGGCAATGAAGCCGCTGCCGAATTTGAGATGACTTGCTCAGCCTTGCTGGCGCCCGGTATCACGGTACTCACTTCATCGAACATCAACACCCACCGCAAAGCATATTGATTGAGCATCTCCCGATCAAAGTGTTCCGATAGCTCCCTCAGGGCTTCGAATCCCGCTTCCAGAGGTACACCCGAAAAAGTCTCCCCCTTATCAAACGCCTCGCCATTCCTATTAAAGAACCTATGATCGTCTTTGACGAAATTGGTACTAGGAGTCATTTTTCCGCTCAGCAATCCACTGGCCAGGGGTACCCTGACGATAATCCCGACATCCCGACTTTTGAGCGTTTGGAAGCATTCATCGAGCGGCTTTAGCCGAAACATATTGAAGATGATCTGAACGGTCTCCACAATGTCATAGGTCGTTGCCTGCATGGCTTCCTTTACCGTTTCGACACTGACCCCGAAGTGGCGAACTTTGCCTGTGTCCCTTATCTCAGTCAGCTTCCCAAAGATCTCATCGCGAGAGTAGACGGCCGGGGGTGGGCAATGCAATTGAACCAGATCCAAATATTCCAACCCTGTATTCTTCAGCGCCTCATCCACGTATTGCTCGAGCACAGCAGGGGTATAGCCTTGCGAGACATGGGGAGTGACTCTTCGGCCGATCTTCGTAGCAATGTATAATTCGTCGCGATTGCTTCGCACAATCTCGCCAACTACGCGTTCACTCTGCTGGACGTCATATACATCGGCAGTATCCAGAAAATTGACACCCGCGTCGACCGCCGTCGTGATGATCTTCCGGGCCACACCCTCATCGAAGGACTTCCCCCATCCTCCCCCCACCTGCCAGGTGCCAAGGGAGATCTCTGATATTGAAAGGTCTGTTTTTCCTAACCTTCGGTAATTCATTTTCATTGAGTATTTAGTGGTTTGCCCTCGGTTCTATCCGGCCCTACTCCAAAATCTTTCTGATCTTACGACCTTCCTCCAGGAACTGAAAAATAGCTGATTCGTCATCGTTTTTGATGAGCTCTTCAAGCGCCTGGAGACTCTTGCGCAGTTCGGCGATACCATCCAGCAACGGACGCTGGTTATCCAAAAAAATAGGCGTCCACATTTCGGGAGAGCTCTTGGCCAATCTCACAGTTGACGCTAGTCCGGAACCTGACAGCTCTAGAATCACGTGACCGTCCTTTTCTTTTTGCAGCACCACATGGCTTAAGCTGTAAGAGACGGCGTGGCTAAGATGTGAAATGTAAGCCAGGTGTCGGTCGTGCTCAGCACCACCCATGTAGACGAGCTCCATAGCGCTCAAGCCGCACATGGCCACGAAAGCCCGTACCACCTCCTCATCAGTTTTCTCCGATTCGCATACGATCATCACCTTCTCGTCATACAAGCTGGCGAAAGCTGCCTGAGGCCCGGAGTACTCCGTCCCAGAAATGGGATGTGCTGCCAGGAAACGATGACGTCTGGAGTGCGCCGCTACCTCCTGACAAATGCTGAGTTTGGTCGAACCAAAGTCAATCACAAACTGGTGATCATCGACCATGTCGAGCAGCCGTGGCAGCAACTCTTTGATAGCCGAGATAGGCACTGACAAAATAATGGCCTCTGCCCAGGCAACCGCCGATTCCATTGAATCAAATGTCCTTGACACAAGATTGTGTCGGAGGGCATCTTGAAGGTGATCACTACTACTATCCCAGCCACCCAACTTATAGGCACCCGGATCCCGTTGCAAACTCAAGGCAAATGACCCGCCGATCAGCCCCGTACCAATGATCAATACCTTCATATGCTTTGTTCGATGCGATTAATGGCCTCTTCAAAAGTTGCCTGTTTGGAACACAGCGAAATTCGCAGATAATCCTTTCCCTCCGGGCCAAAAATGAAGCCTGGGGTTAGAAAGACATGATCGCGATGCAGGACCGTGTCCGAGAGTTCTTCGCCAGTTTGTCCACGTGGCACCCGCCCCCATAGAAACATGCCTGCCTGATCCTCGCTCACTTCACACTTTAGCAACCTCAATAGACTGGCTGCCAACCCCCTCCTCTCCTGATAGGTGGCATTGACTTCGTCATACCACTCGCTACCCTGGCCAAGTGCTGCTATTGCGGCTATTTGAATGGGCTTGAACATGCCACTGTCCATATTGCTCTTTATTTTGAGGACGGCATCGATCTTCTCCCGTGCGCCGACCAGCCACCCTACTCTCCAACCAGCCATGTTGAATGTCTTCGAAAGTGAATTAAGCTCCAGCGCTACATCCATCGCCCCATCAACCTGAAAGATGCTGTGAGGCTCATCGTTGAGTATGAAGCTGTACGGATTGTCGTGACAAAGCAGCAAGTCACGTTCCCGGGCATAGGCCACAAACCGTGCAAGGATCTCCAGGTTGCCTTTCACGCCTGTAGGCATATGTGGGTAGTTGACCCAGAGGATCTTCGCACGACTGGTATCCAACTTATCGAGAAAGTCCCAATCTGGCGCCCAGTTATCTGATCCATCCAAAGGAAAATAGACAGGTGTGGCCTCCGCCATCTTCGTAACAGAGGTATACGTGGGATAGCCCAGCGAGGGAATGAGGACCTCATCTCCCGCGTTGAGGTAGGCCAGGGAAATATGGGTGATCCCTTCCTTTGATCCCATAAGAGGCAGCACGCTCCTCTCGGGATCAACAGTGACTCCATACTTGTCGCCGTAGAATGAACCAATAGCTGCGCGCAATTCAGGAAGCCCCCTGTACGACTGGTAGGCATGGCTCGATGGGTCGGCAGCAGCATTGGTGAGCGCGCTAATGACAGCTTCGCTTGGCGGTAAGTCCGGACTGCCAATCCCCAGGTTGATAACATCGTGCCCTTCATTGCGGAGGTGGCGTATCTCTTCCAGCTTCCTGGAGAAGTAGTATTCCTCTAACCCTTGAAGTCGTGTTGCCGTCTGTGCGCCCATTCGTAGCTGAATAAGCGGTTAAAAATAGTTTTCAAACCTCAGACATTGATTAGTTTGCCGACTCGATTTTGAGCATTCACGAAAAGTAACTGCATAGAGAATGAAATTTGGTACGAAGGCCATTCACGCTGGTGTGCACCCCGATCCGAGCACCGGCGCTATCATGACGCCCATTTTCCAGACCTCGACGTACGTCCAGGCAGCACCGGGCGATCACAAGGGGTACGAATACGCCAGAACGCAAAACCCCACCCGCACACAATTGGAGGCCAATATCGCCGCGCTAGAAAATGGAAAGTACGGCCGATGCTGGGCGTCGGGCATGGCGGCCACCGACAGCATCATCAAATTGCTCATGCCCGGTGATGAGATTGTGGTATCCAACGATCTTTATGGCGGTACCTACCGCCTCTTCACAACTCTTTATGAGCACTACGGTCTGCACTTTCATTTCGTCGATATGCGGGACCTTGCTAATGTGGAAGAGAGGATCACAGACAAGACCCGCACCGTGTGGATTGAGACCCCCACCAATCCAATGATGAGCGTCGTCGACATCGAAGGTATTGTGAATATCGCCAAGAGCCACAAAGCGTCCGTCGTCGTGGACAACACATTTGCCACTCCGTACTTGCAGAACCCACTGGACCTGGGGGCTGACGTAGTCATGCATTCTGTTACGAAATATATCTCGGGACATTCTGACGTAGTGATGGGCGCCACTGTGACCAACTCAGAAGTGCTTGATGAGCAGCTGGCCTACGTCCAAAACGCAGCTGGGGCCATTCCTGGCCCGAACGATTGCTTCCTGGCATTGCGCGGGATCAAAACCCTCCATGTCCGCATGGATCGGCACTGTCACAATGGAGAGCACATTGCCCACTATCTGAAGAATCATCCAAAAGTGGCAAAGGTCCACTGGCCAGGGTTTGAAGACCATCCCAATCATGACGTGGCTCAGCGCCAGATGAAGCAATATGGCGCCATGCTGTCTTTTGTATTGAAAGACGATAGTCAGGATGCCGCCTTCGAAGTACTGAAAAAGTTGAAGGTTTTCAGCCTCGCGGAGTCACTTGGAGGGGTGGAGTCACTGGCGGGACATCCTGCTAGCATGACACACGCTAGCATACCCAAAGAAGAGCGCGTGAAATCTGGATTGACGGACTCCCTCATTCGACTGAGTGTGGGAATAGAAGATGTCGAGGATCTGGTAGCCGATCTGGAACAGGCGATCGAAGGGTAGTCGCTTTCTGACCTATTCCAAGACAGAAACCACATTCACAGCGGTTAGGTCCGGACTGGTGGCGAGATTGCTCTGATTCAAGTCCCGGTCAAAGATGTAGAACTGTAGCTTCAGTGTGTCCGCCCTAATGACACGCAGAAAATTGTGCGCAGCAAAGGTGAACTGTATTTTGCCCACTGGTGGGGGCTCTTTAAGCTCTGTCTCCACTTGTGAGAAACGACCTGTTACAAGGCCTTCCATATCCCCGATTTCTGCGAAAGGTACGTAGCGACCGTCGATCTTTCTAAAGCACCGCAAATACAGGTTGTGATGAAAGATATTACGATGGATGAAGAGCGTATCGGACGCGGCATTGGCCATCTCAGCACCGGTACTATCCACAAGCAGATAGTCGATGGCATTAAAAGGACTGCGCACATCCTCTTCTGCATAGAGTAGTCTGGAGCCCTCAGGGTTGAGGGTATACAGAGGGGGGCTTACATCGCTACTTATCGTGACTAACTCATCACGATCGTCCACTATTAGATCAAAGGGATGGTAAGGCGCATCGATTTCATCGTCAGCAAGTCCCAGGTTGCCGTCACCGTCAGCGAAGGCAAAGGTCAGCACCAATGAATCCGCGCCACCTTCTCCCTGTTGCCAGACAAGGCTTTCAAAGGCTACCGCCGGCTCCGGTGGCAGATCCAGATTCTCGTCGCACCCTCCAGCTATGAAGCATACTACCAAAAAGAGCAGCAAATATGGTTTTGATTGTCTCACAGAATTATCTGGCGATGTCTGGCAGCACAAAATCCGGTGTAGAAGCCAGATTACTCTGGTTTAGCGCCTGGTCGTAAATGAAAAAGTCAATTTTAATCGTATCCAGACGAAACAAAGGAATGAATCCTTGCGAGAGCATCGCATAACTGATACTACCAGACAGCGCCCGTCCAACATTGGCTTCATCAAAAATCGGTATGCGCGCATCGAACGTCTGAGTGCAAAGTCCTGCGCTTAAATCATTATCCAGCAGAATGTAGTTACCATTCCTCTTCCGGAAAATGTCGATGTAGATGTTTTTGTTGAATTCGTTGGGCTGGATATAAATGGTGTCCTCTGTGGCAGAATTGATGAACCACTCGTCGCAATTGAAAGGAGGTCGATTGTCGGTATCGCTGAAAAAGCGACGGTTGCTAAAGGGATCAATGACATACAAGGGTGGTACTACATTATCATCGCTGATGGTAATAATACTGTCGCGACTGTCGATGACCAGATCAAAGGAGTGAAAAGGCGGAGCAAGGTCTTCCGGACTCAGCCCGATGTCTCCGTCCCCATCCTCGAAAGTGAAAGTGAGAATGAGCGAATCCAGGTTGCCATCGACCTCGACAAAGGAGATGCTCTCAAAGGCTATCGAAGGCGTATCTGGAAATTCCGGCGGATCGAAACAGCCTGCAAGGACTCCAGCCAAGCCCAAAATTGCCACAGCAATGACGGTCTTACGCTTATTCATATATGTTTGCAAAGTTAGTTTTTCTTCCTTTCACATAGATCAAACTCATGGCCTTTTCGGATAGTTTCAAGACACGTGTTAATACTATCACAAGTGCTGAGTTTGACACCGCCGCTCTCGAATTATTCGACTACCAGTGGAATGAAAACGCTGTGTACCAGGAATATTGCCGTTCCTTGAGCAAAAACCCAGCCAATGTCAGAGCGCTCACCGAGATACCATTCCTACCCATTGGGCTTTTCAAATCACAAAAGATCATATCAGGTAAGTGGTCACCTGCCGATCTCTTCAAGAGCAGTGGTACAACAAGTGAGCAACGTAGTATCCATTACGTTAGGGACCTTGATTTTTATCATCAAAATGCGAGGAAGTGCTTCGAATACTTTTACGGACCGTTGGCTAACTACAGTATCAAGGCGCTGCTGCCCTCCTACCAACAGCAAGGTGATAGCTCCCTGATTGCTATGGTCGACTATTTTATGAGACATGCCGCGGAGGATTCGGGATACTTCCTCGATGATAAAATAGCACTGGCGAAAGAGTTAGAGACATCTCCAAAAAGTCAGCGGCTGTTATTGGGAGTCTCCTATGCGTTACTGGATTTGGCGGAGCAGAATCGACTTCGTACTGAAGGCACCATCATTATGGAAACGGGGGGGATGAAAGGTCGCCGCCATGAGATCACCAGGACGGAATTGCACGAATATTTGCAATTCGGACTGGGTGTGGAAGCCATCCATTCTGAATACGGCATGACGGAACTGATGTCTCAGGCTTACGCTAAGTCCCAGGGAATCTTTGAGTTCCCTCCATGGACCCGCGTATTTGCACGTGACATCAACGATCCATTCGATTTTGTGAACCATTCTCGCATCGGGGGTGTTAATGTTGTTGATTTGGCCAACGTAGACACGTGTGCGTTCATCGAGACGATGGATTTAGGCAGAAAGAAAGATGACAGTAAGTTCGAGATTGTCGGGCGTTTCGACAATTCGGATATTCGCGGATGCAATCTCTTGATAGGATGATGTTAAGGGGTGCGGTTCACGACAATATTTCATACATTGATCGTTATATCGGTAACTTTCATCGATGAATCCCGTGTTTTTGGCCTTTATAAATTGCGTTGTAAGAAACTTAGTTCTATTTTTGGTGGAGCTAGACAAATAAAGAATTAATCAATTCAAACAGGTTTAAACATGAAGTTGAGAACATTACTTATCGCACTTGTTATTGTTGGATTGTCTGCGTGCACTCAGCGTACATGTCCTACTTACGCGAAGAATGATGCTCCTGCAGTAGAAACAGAAGCTTCTACTAAGGTTTAATTATCTCCTCCTCTACGCGAATTTCACAACATCTGCCGCGGTGATTTGATCGTTGGTCATGATCACCAGGCGTTCGACGACATTGCGAAGTTCCCGGATATTTCCAGACCATTCATACTCCTTTAGCTTTTCAAGGCCCCCTGAATCTATAGATTTGGCGGCTATGCCGTATTCTTCTGATACTTGATCCAGGAAATAGCTGGCCAATAGAGGTATGTCATCTTTCCTGTCCTTGAGAGAGGGCACCTTGATAGGGATGACGCTTAACCGGTGGAATAGGTCCTCCCGGAAATTACCTTCAGCGATCTCCTTTTTCAAATCTTTGTTGGTGGCTGACACAACCCTCACATTGACGTTGATGGATTTGTCTCCCCCAACCCGCGTGATCTTATTCTCTTGCAGCGCCCTTAGCACTTTTGCTTGCGCAGACTGACTCATATCTCCTATTTCATCCAGAAAAAGCGTACCTCCGTTAGCTTGCTCAAACTTGCCAATACGCTGCTTATGGGCCGATGTAAATGAACCTTTCTCATGCCCAAAAAGCTCACTCTCGATCAATTCGGCGGGGATAGCCGCACAGTTCACCTCGATGAGGGGGCCTCCAGCACGCTGACTCTTTTCGTGGATCCACCGGGCTACCAGTTCCTTACCTGTGCCATTGGCACCCGTGACAAGCACTCGGGCCTCCGTTGGTGCCACCTTTTCGATGGTCTCTTTTATTTCAAGAATGGCGGGCGATTCACCGACGATGTCGAATGTCTTGCTGACCTTTCTTTTGAGTTTCTTCGTCTCCTGAACGAGGTTGGACTTATCCAGGGCGTTACGAATAGATAACAAGAGGCGATTGAGGTCTGGTGGCTTTTGGATAAAATCAAAGGCTCCCATCTTCGTGCACTCCACGGCAGTCTCTATGGTCCCATGGGCCGAGATCATGATGAATTGCGCAGTCACGCCATCCGTCATAGCTTGCTCGAGCACTTCGGTGCCATCTTTCTTTGGCATTTTGATGTCGCATAGGACAGCATCATATTGCCCCTTTTGAAGCTTCGTCAGGGCCACTTCTCCATCCTCAGCCTCGTCTACATCGTACTTTTCGTACTCGAGTATTTCCTTCAGTGTCTCTCGGATGCTCTTTTCGTCATCGACAATCAGGATCTTTGCCATATACTTTTTTGCTACAGTTTGTCAATATCTGTGCCGAAAAAAAAGCAAGCCGATAAGCCGGGTTCTGTCGAGGTTCATCATTTATCTGGTCCCGACGTCACCGTCAGGATCAATCGACCTACCCATCCTGCTAAAGCGAGCCACTTTACTTTCAGACCGAAATCTGAAAATGCAGGACCTATTTGGTCTTTCAACTCGCAAGGTTTACCAAGCGGACCTATTCACATAGTTCCCGGTGGGCTCTTGCCCCACCATTTCACCCTTACCCCAGCGACGAGCGCCGTGGCGGTATCTTTTCTGTGGCACTTTCTCCCTCTCCCAAAATGGAAGAGGACTTCCCGTTAGGAAGTGCGATGCTCTGCGTTGCCCGGACTTTCCTCCCCAATGTCTCCATCGGAGCGATGAACTGGCTTGCTTGCGTAAAGCTACAATGGATTAATGAACATCTTTGCCAGTGATGGCCAGTTCCCAGTCATCTGCGACCTTGGCCACCTCGAGGATCATTTCCTTGATCGTGTCTTCATCGAGGTGATCGAGAAAAAACGAAGCCTCCGCTTTCAGAAAATCATCTTCGGCAATGAAACGGGCATGGATAAAACGTGTACTAGCCGCAAGGATCTCGGAGTACTTTATTGGTGAAAAAAGTGGGCAGATCTTGGAGTCCACCCGAACGACCTCCCTGTCGTACTCCTCAAAGTGCTCTATGCTGGCAATGACGGTCTGGTTGCGGCCATCTGACAGCGGTATCACAAAAACCGACTTGCGCTCGTCATACTCCGTGTAGGAACCATCGATGTCTTTGGCAAACTGCTCACTAAATTTTTTGAAATCCATAGGCGTCGTTGAAGGTTTGGGTTGTCAGCCATGGAATTTACGAAGAATATAGTAGATGTCCGCTGTGGTCAGAGATTCAACTCAAAAATCCAAGCTGACATCCGGCGGTCCCGGCGTGCCTTGTGGCACCGGCTGCGTGGCCCTGTCATTGAGCTCAGAGTTAGGTCGGGATATGAGCTGCTTGAACTGATTGAAGGAATGAATGTACTGAAAACTAGCCCCCGTCTCCTGGTAGGTGTCAGTGGTGCCGGAAAGCGCAGGGTTGACTCGGCTAAAGACTTTGACCCGCAATCTACCATCCGCCGAGATCAGGTATTCGACGGACCAGTTACCGAATAGTGAGTTGTTTGTCGTCAGCTCTGTGTCGGTCCCGTTGGTTGTAGTTCCCTCCAGGCTATTTCCACCGGTCACTTTTAGCCTGCCATCGAAGAATGAATAGGCCAGCCGATATTGGAATGTATTGAACGCTTCCTGGTCCAGTCCTGTCAGATCGATGTCTACCTCCAGATTCTCATCCGATTGGCTCAGCCAATAGCTCAGCTGATTGGACAGTATCTCACTGACACTACTGGAGATCCCTCGGCCCACCTCAGCAAACTGGAAGCTGTTCTGCGGGGAAAGCTTTCGAAGCATCAGTAAGCTGAACACCTGCCGGTTGAGCTCCTCCTCGCGACCATTGACGGTGAGTAGAAAGCGCTGCAAAGCATCGGTACCACCCCCGGACCTGGCGGCCAATTCGTCGGCCTCTATACTGAACCTGATATCAGGCTGCATCATCTCACCTTCCAGGTCCAGCACCACGAGAAACGGAATCTTGGCTGTATTTTCTATAACCGGATCCCAGTCATTTAAGGAAGCAGCCTGCCTGTAGACTGCCTGCAAGTCAATCTGCCCTTCGTAGGGATCTCCTGACCAGGAGATGGTCCCTCCTCTCCTGATTTCAAATTCCTTGTTGATACCGGGCACGGTAAAATTGTACGCACCACTCTGGATCTCCAGCCCTCCCAGCAGTGAGAACTCACCGCTCTGGCTCAACTTTACTTGCAATGCTCCCTGAGCTCTCCCCCTGATAATATCTCCTTTCTGGGCATCGAATATCAATTCTGCATACGTATCCGGAGTAATATTCAAGGCCAAATCCACGGTGACGCCTGCGTCTCTCAATGGTCTTGATACTTCCACCTCCTCAACTTGTCTGGTGGGATCCACAAACAGGATGTAGTCTTCCTGCAAGGCGTTGCTAGTAGATTCGAGGGGAAAGAATACGCGCGTATTGCCTTCGGTGGTCAATTCTCCACCCAGGGTAAGACTGCTTGTGACGCCCGAAACGCGGATGGTCCCGGTGCCGAAGGCGCGACCGTAATACAGATCATTGTCCTTGGATGAGGTGTTGAGTAGTCTCAGGTTTTGCAGAGCCAATGAGAAGTCCACCTGTAATTCGGTGAGATTGGTATGGTAGATACTACCGTACAATTTTCCCCGCCCATTCAGATCATCGCGTACGTCCAGGCCCCGAAACGCAATCTCGTAGGAATCGAAAGAGAGCGGGCCATTGAGCACGTACGTCGTATTCGTATAATTGAGCTTGATACGTCCATCCTTGATATTGCCATTACCAAAGAAGGTGGGTCCATCGATGGGTCCTCCTACCTGGATCTGACCTGACACCGATCCTGCCAGATCGCTAAATGATTCACTGAGGAAGGGCTGCACCAGGTCAATATTGGCCCGATCAAATGTGACCGCCACATCAATCTGGTCGTAGTCTTCTGCCGGATACACGTATCCCGTGAGGTCGATGGTATTGACTCCTTCCCGTGCTAAATTGAGATCAATGAACAGCTGATCCAGATCCGAGTCATAAGACGTTTCACCCTTCACATCTCCAGCAGTCAACCCCTCCACGGCCAGGCCGGCGATAGAAATATCTCCATCCACCTCTAAATCTTCAGAGCCGATTTGGGCCATGCGGCCCTTGAGTGAGAGGCGACCCTCCAGCTTCTTTTTCGTGATAGGGTCAAGGTTAGCCAAATCAAAATTCTCAATGCCAAACTGCAACGAAGACAGGGTGTCAAGTGAATACTGCCCCGCCACAAACAGCTGCTGATCTTTGCTGCGGACCTCCAGGTCGTGCAACCTGATCTGATCATCCACCCAACTCACATAATTGTCTCGGTCAAATCGCCAGGTGTTGCTATTGACAACAATGTCGGAAGGCAGGATCTTGAAAAGAATAGAATCCCTGAGGTAGGTGACCTCGCTATTCAAGACGAGCCTATTGTCTAGGGATGGTTGTCGGATTTTCATCTGGGAGCTGATGGTGTTGTTGAACCATACGGATTCCACAAAGAGGTTTTCACTCGGTGATGTTCGCTCCCAGTTCTGGCGCTGTGAGCTCAGCTGAATGAGCGCGAGAACGTCTGTTGAGGCCAGGTCGCGAGAGGCGTTGACCTCGAGGGTATTCGCCGCAAATATATCAGGGCCGATCTGTAGCGAGTCCACATCGCAGAAAAGCGAAAGGTTGATGTTCTTCCTCCGACTAAACTCCGCCTCCATCTTCGCGTTTTCCGACACATGGACATCTAAGCCCAACAGATCGAAGAGAGGGTTGACGTCCATAAGCTCCATCTCCAGTCGCCAGCTGTAGTTGGTCGTGGTATCATGAGAGATGAGCAATTCTTTTTCCTCGAGGTCATCTCTGTCGGTAGTGAGCAATAAGAAATAGGACTCCATGATAGCGGGGAGGTCTTTCAATAGCGCGCTTGGCATAAACCTACCCTCCAGTTTAGCCTCCAACTCCGGGGAACTGATCGTGTAGCTCTTCCGATCGTCAATCGCTCTTGCCTCCAGCTCCAGATAGGGCACAAATTCACGACTTTTGCCATTGGTGATCTCAAGATTGCCAATCGTCAATTTACCCGCCGCGTCGTCGATATCGAGGTCATGCACCTCTCCGGTAATCGATCCTCCCAGGTCCAGTTGCTCCTTTGCAAAATTGAGCTCTCGTAGATGCAGTGTATCAATCTTCAGGTCTACGTCTAGCTTGGCTTCTCCCAGGAGCTCGATGTCCGCACGTCCCCCGATTCGACAATTGGGGTCGAATACTTCAAAAGTGCCGTCGAAGAAATGGTCCTTCAGCCTGCCTTTTGCGTGAAGGCTATCATAGTCATAGTCATTGTACAACAGATGACTGATACTCACATCCATGTCGAGGTCCACATTCTCCTTTGTGATCCCGGCGCCATTGACCTCCCCTGTAAGGCTGATGGTACCGATCTTGGGATCGTCAACCACCCGTCCCAGGTCAAAGCCTGTCAGCATGATACCGCCGCTGTAAACCGCCTCTTTGAAAGTCTCGGGGATCTTCACATTGAGGTCGCTATCAATGATCCCGTAGTCCGTCTGAAAGTCCATGTTGGCCACAAAATCCCTACCGAAGCCAACGAAACCTCCATAGAAAGTCACGCCATTCTCAAAATCCAGGTCACCAGTGAACCGCTGAATATCCGCGCCCTGAATGCGACTGGTCGTGATCTGAAGATCAGCGAAAGTGGCTTCAGTATTTGGGAGCCCAAAAAGAAGACCTGATCCCGCCAGGTACGAACCTGAAGAAATACCAATACTGAACTTAGGCAGTGTAAGTCTCGAGAGCGCTCCACTTGCATCCATGTCAATAACAATGGTGGTGTCCAGGACCGGAACTTTAGCAAAGTGACCGATATCCAGCAACGAGAGCTCACTGTCCCGCAATCTCAAATCGAGATGGACGCTATCGGAAAAGTAAGCGAGGTTGCCAAAATGATTGAAGGACAACGCGACAGAATCGGTGATGTGGCTATTGGCTGTTTGCAAATCAAGCTGTGCCAGCGTCAAATGCTGATCATCCAGAAATAGATGGGCCGCCAGGTCCTCAACCCTCAGATCAGTGGTGGCGTGGTCTGCCACCAACGTCAAAATCGAAGCCTCCAGCGTACTGCCTTTGAGTGACAGATTGTGCACTATCATCTCGTCAATTTCAAGCCCGAGATTGTTGAAATCAAACTTACCATCCCCGCGCTCGTCAACGTTCATGTTCCTATTGAGGAATTTGGTCGCAACCAACTCAATATTGCCAATACGGACTTCTTGCAGGGGTTTGGCACTCGTACTGTCCTTCTTCCTGATCAGGGTATCCAGAAACTCTTTGAGGTTGATGGATCTGGCACCGGGATATCGCACGAGATTGACTTCAGCACCTTGCACGACAATGTCATCGAAAAACAGCGTCTGGCCTTTGAACAGCCCGAAGAGATCGAAATTGACCTCTATCTCCTCTGCCTTGACCATGGTGCTGTCTAGCCTGTCGTGCAGGTGTACCTCGGTGGCAACAAACTGGTCGAGCCATGAGATGTGCACCTGTCCCAACTCGATACGGTGGTCCGAGCGCTCTGATATCTCCTCAACGACTTTCTGTGCGAGGAACTCTTTTACTATCGGGGTCTGTAATAGAAGGAAAGTGAGGGCGAGTAGAAGGCTAATGCCAATAAAAATCCAGAGTAGGGCCGTATAGGTCTGCTTGAATACGCGTTTTATGGACAAATTTGCTCCCACCTCTCTATCTCTCTTAGCCCTATGAGCGCAACGATATTAGGAATTGAATCCTCATGCGATGAAACCTCCGCGGCCATTTGCCAAAACGGCAAAGTACTTAATAATATTATCGCTACCCAAACTATACACGAGCAATTTGGGGGTGTGGTTCCCGAGCTTGCCTCCCGTGCTCATCAGAAAAACATAGTCCCTGTCGTTGATCAGGCGCTGAATCAGGCCAATATTGGCCTGCAGGAGATCTCAGCAATAGCCTATACAAGAGGCCCTGGCCTGCTAGGTGCACTCCTCATAGGCTCCTCTTTCGCGAAGGCCCTGGCCCTGTCGCTGAATGTACCCCTGATAGGCGTCAATCACATGCGCGCCCATGTATTGGCGCACTTCATCGACGATCCGAAGCCGACATTCCCGTTCCTTTGCCTCACGGTCAGTGGTGGGCACACCCAGATAGTGCTGGTAAGCGACTACTCTGACCTCCAGGTGATCGGTCAGACCATCGATGATGCGGTGGGCGAGGCTTTTGATAAGGGTGCCAAGCTACTCGGCCTGCCCTATCCTGGAGGTCCACAGATAGATCGACTGGCAACCGAAGGCGACCCTAGGCGTTTTGCTTTCGCTCAATCGGATGTGCCAGAGCTCGATTACTCTTTTTCAGGTATCAAGACCAGCCTCCTGTATTTCCTGAGGAAGGAGCTGGCCAAGAACGACCGTTTCATCGAGGACCATCTGGCGGACCTCTGCGCTGGCTACCAGTATACCCTTGTAGAAATGCTATTCAAGAAGCTGGAAAAGGCGGTGAAACAGACTGGCATCACCCAGGTGGCCCTTGCCGGCGGTGTGGCAGCCAATAGCGCCGTTCGTAGCAGGCTGGAGGCCAAGCAATCTGAGGGATCCTGGGAGGTATTCATTCCCAAGTTTGAGTACTGTACTGACAATGCTGGTATGATTGCCATGGCAGGGTACTACGACTACCTGGAAAAGCGCTTTGATTCGCTGGCTGATAGCCCAATGCCGAGAATGGCAATTGGAGGTGATTGATAGGGCGCGTTTGAAGGCCGAATGTAGGTCTCGTGATGATGTCAACAAGAGTCAATTGCTTTTAAAAAAGGATACACCAATGCACAGAACATCCACTTCTGCTCCGGGGGAGAGCGGCAGGCCCGCATAGCGCCGGCCTGGCAAGAGGCCTCGAGCGGTTGGGCGTCTCCAAAAAAAACCAAAAAACCGGGCACACAACAAATGACCCTGAATTACGTCTATGTTCATCCCGTTGATCCCAATGGAGGGTCGTTGTTAAAGGTTTTCATGTTATTTTAGAATGTATATGGCGAAGAAAGAGGGAAGGTTTGCGAAAAATATCTCCATACGGAATAGAAAGGCATCTTACGAATATCAGTTCATCGATACGTACGAGGCAGGCATTGTCCTGCGTGGAAGTGAGATCAAATCTATCCGTGAGGGTCGGGTGAGCCTGCAAGAGGCACACTGCCACTTTCACAAGGGAGAGCTATTCGTAAAAGGGATGACAATATCGCCTTACCAGGAAAGTACTTACAACAATCACGACCCCCTACGGGAACGTAAACTTTTGCTGAAGCAAGCTGAGTTGGGCAAGTTAGCATCGAAGTCTGCGGAAAAGGGACTGACGATGATCCCGACAAAACTGTACATCAACTCACGAGGCCTGGCAAAAATGGAGATCGCCCTCGCGAAGGGTAAGAAGCTTTATGATAAACGTGAATCGATCAAAAAGAAAGAAGAAAGTCGGGCAGTAAAAGAAATGCAAGTTGGATGAATAGCGTACTTGTTCTCAATCAGGATTACTCACCACTCACCCTTTGCTCGCTGGAAAGGGCTTTTTTGTTGGTATTCCTCGAAAAGGCAGAAATGCTTGATCACATAGAAGGCAAGTCGCTACGCACTGTCAGCACCAGCTACCCCTATCCCTCCGTGATTCGCATCCTACAGTACAAACACGTGCCCTATCGTGGTGTTGTGCTGACCCGGTACAACCTCTTCAAACGCGACGGCCATGAGTGCCAGTACTGCGGCACGAATAAAGACCTCACGCTGGACCATGTGGTCCCGAAGAGTAAAGGGGGGAAATCCACGTGGACCAATCTTGTGACCGCCTGCAAGCACTGCAACGCAAAAAAAGGCGATTACTCGCTGGATCAGGCCGGTCTGAAACTTGCCAAACATCCTGTAAAGCCGTCCTACATCATGTTTCTCAAAACGGCTGCCGGAAGACTGCAAACCAACTGGTTCAAATATTTGGAGCCCAAGGCCTACGCGTAAAGAATCGGCGCGTATTTCAACAATAATTCCTCGCGAAAGGGCGTTTATCGTGCATGGTCGGCACGGCCGCAAACAAACCTGTCCAACCCCTATGCGCAGTACTTTTCTGATCATCTTCGCTATCTCGTTGACCTCCATCGTACAAGGGCAGGACATACGGGTGGGGGTGAAGGGCGGCTACAACATCGTATCAGTCCACCGTGTGGCGCAAGTCAATAATCTGCGCCAGCCAGAGACGCTCAGTTCACGGGACAGCTATCACGTGGGCCTGACCTCTAACATCCAACTCAATGATGCTTTTGGGTTGTACTTTGAGCCGGCCTATGTGAGGAAGGGAGTCATCAGGGGTGGCGACCAATTGGAGTGGCTCTCCTACCTGGAAACACCCATTCTGGTCTCCGTCAATCCCTGGAAGCACCTCTTCATCGAGACAGGTCCATCGGCAGGATTCTTACTCAATGCAAGTCAGGAGGACGCATTTGGTGTCCGTAACAAGCTGGTCACCAACAAAAGGGAGTTGTCACTAATATTCGGCATGAGTTGGGATGTACATGAAAGATTCAACGTGGGCTCACGATTTGTGAGGAGCGTGACCCCTGTCTCCGAAATACAATTCACGAACGAAAGCGGCTTCGTCACTGACGAATTCGAGGAGTACAATCAGTACGTCGAGTTCTTTGCCCGCATCTACATCCTCAATAAATAGGTCTCGCCCTCACAAATGCAGGCCGCACTCGTTCTTGTTGGTATTGAGCCAGCGTCCTTCTCGTCCTTCCCCTTTGGCCGTACAGTGATAGCATCCAATCGACCCGTAGCCCTGATAAAATAGACTATTCACCGGTAGGTCGAACACCTGATGATAGAGCCCCACGTCTTCCTGCTTCATATCAATGATGGGATGGAACTTCACAATGTCGCGATGGGGATGGAAGATCCCCAGGTGGCGTCGATTTTCATTCTGAAAACGCAATAGGCCGGAGATCCAGATCTTCTTTCCTGCCTTTAGCTTGTTCATCGGATCGATCTTGTTGACAAAGCAGCACAGGTCAGTATTGTGGGCCCAGGTAGCGTTCTCGGCAGTGAATTGGTGTTTGTTACCAGCGGGATGCACGTCCACAATATTGATACCCAGTTTCTGACGGATCGTCTCCTTATGGCGCCGTGTCTCTTCGAAGAGATAGCCCGTATCGATCAGGTAGATGGGATGCTCGGGGGCTACCTTGCTCAGCAAGTGCAATAGAATAGAGGACGTAGACCCCAGAGATGTAGTCACGAGGATATCCTCTGGGTCGAAGTCCACAAAAAGTTGTGCCAGCCGGTCCTGAAAGGTCAGTGACTCGTATTTGGCGTTGAGTTTTTCGAGTTCTTTACTTTCCAAAACTGTTTTCATCTTCCAGCAATTTTGTTGTGATCGTATTGAGTGTATTGACCTTGTATTCGAAATCGCCCTTGAGGCGGTCCCGGATGGATTTGAGGTTTTCAAGGAGGTAGGGGACGTCCTCCGGGAGCACGTCTTCCAGGAGCTCCCTGAACCGCTTGGCTAGTGTCGGAGATTGTCCATTGGTGCTGATCCCTACCTTGAGTGCTCCTTTCTGGACTGTAGAACCCAGATAGAAGTCACACAGATCAGGCGTGTCAGCAACATTGACCAGGAGGTTCATCTCCTTTGCATATTCCTTTATCGCAGCATGTAAAGCCGGATCGTCAGTTGCGAGGAGCAAGAGCTTTTTGTTTTCCAGATCGCTTAGGCGAAATGGCCGCCTCTTGATGGAGATGTTTTGACTAGCCACAGCGAGCTGCTCCAACTCTTGCTTCACTTCGGGAGCGACGATAGTGATACGGGCAAGGGGATCGTTTTTAACAAGTGCTTGCACCTTTTCCAAGCCCACATTACCCCCGCCGACCACGAGTGTGTCAATGTCCCGCAACTTGACGAAGATGGGAAAGAGGTTATTCACCAGATGTGCACCGCTCCCACTCATGCGACCTCCGTTATCTCTTTTTGCAGACCTGGTAGGGCTTCATAGCTGATGGCTGCACCCTCACCAAATAGTAACAATGCGGGCGCGGGGATATCGATCTCCGCTGTCTCCGCCAGTACTTCCTTGACTGTGGATTGGTACACAAATGCATCCTCCATGGATCCTCTTGAAATAATGGCTACCGGCAAGTCACCCCTGCCAGCCTGCAGGTATTTGTCGACGATCAACTCCAGCTTGCCAAGTCCCATAAAAAACAAAGTCATCGGGCTCTGCGCGGCGGCATGGTCTACATCAGGGCTCAGTGTGCCCTCGGCCGTCGTGGCTGTCACGACACAAATGCTTTGGTTGATACCCCTCACCGTGAGCGGTATACCGTAGACACCCGGCAGGTGCAGGCTGCTCACACCTACGACGCTTGCGGTCTGTATGCCGTACTTTCTCGCGTACTCCAATTCCTCGAAGCCGCGTGCAAACAAGAAAGGATCGCCCCCTTTGAGGCGTACTACGTGTTTATTGGCCAGCGCATGCTCCACGATCAAGTGGTTGATCGTACTCTGAGATACGCTCGCCTGACCGGCACGCTTACCTACAGGGATATGTTCCGCATTGGGCGCATATTGCAACAATTCGGGATTGACGAGGGCGTCGTACAGCACTACATCGGCTGAGGCCAGAGCCTTCACTCCCTTCACGGTGATCAGCTCCGGATCCCCCGGACCTGCACCTACCAGTGTCAGTTGAGGTGTCTTCATCGTGCCTATGCTTTGTAGAAGTTACTGACCACTAATTTCTCTTCCCCATTGAGCCCTACTTCCCGGGCTTTTTCGACGGCACTGACGAACTCCGAGGCCTGATCCAGATAGTTCACGGCAAACGCTTCAGAAGGCTCAAACTTGTTGATCTGCAAGACGAGATCACCAAAGTTGCCGATGCCTGAGAGCCTGCCCCCTTCTACGAACCTTCGTTGGAACTCATCGATGATGCCTTTGTGCGTGTTGCATTGCACATCCTCATTCAACAGCAACGCCTTGGCGCCTATCACAAACGCACTGTAGGCATGGTAGATGGCTCCTGCCCATCGAGCCTCCACCAGGGCTTCACGGCCCCATGCAAGCTTCTCTTTCGAGTCACTGACGATGGTACTGACCAGGTCCAACACCACACCGGCGCATTCTCCTACACCAATCTCCGGCGTGAATGAGATCTGCTTGCCCCAGTCCTGGAATCCATCCTCATCCAGCGTGGATGGGTCGGCCAGCGGCTTGAGCAGTTGGTAGAAGTACATCTTCCCTTGGCGCTGGAAGTAATCATTGAAGTATTCAGTTTCTGCACTGTTGTTTTCGTAATCGCTCAGCAGCGTGCGGACAGTCTCAGGTACTCTCTTGGTGGGCACCTTGATGACCTTTTCAGCGATGAAGCCCCTGCCATTGGGGTCGACACCGCCGCCAATCACGACTTGTTGGGCGGGAGCTACTTTGCCCTCGTGCTTGATGCTGCTTCCATGGAAGCCGATATTGGCGATCATGTGTTGCCCGCAGGCATTCATACAACCACTGATCTTGATCTGGATGTGTGACTCGTCCACTAAATGCGGGAACTCATCGCGGATCAGTTCTTCCAGCACCGTAGTGATATCGGTGCTATTCGTCACTGCCAGATTGCACGTATCGGTACCCGGGCAGGCAGTGATATCTCCCAGGCTCTCGAAACCAGCCTGGCCGAGGTTCAGCCCTTGTAGGTCCCTGTGGAGACCAGCCAGCGCCTCCTTCCTGACGTACTTCACCAATAGGCCCTGATTGATCGTCAGTCGAATGTCTTTTGATGCCCATCTCTCAATGATGGAAGCCAGCTTCCGTGCTGTATCTACGCTTAGATTACCCAGAGGAACTTTCACTTTCGCTGCGTAGTACCCCGATTGTTTTTGCTCGAAGACATTGGACTGGAACCACTGCTCGAATCCGTCAGCGGGTTCTACTTGCGCTGATTGTTGTGATTGCTCATCGATCTCCTCACCTACCGTCGTTCTGTCGATCTCATAGCGATGGTAGGGGAGGGCCCTTTTCTCCTCATCCACCAGACGCAGAAACCCATCAAGCCCGAGACCCTTCTTGGGGTCAATCAGAAATTTTAGACGGGCCTTGTGTCGTCGCTCTCGCTCGCCATAGCGATCAAAGACACGTAGCGAGGCCTCGATACATGGGATGAGTAGGTCCTCTGGCAAGAATTCCTTTGCGACCTGCGCGACTACGGCCTGTGCTCCCAATCCACCTCCGACGAGTACTTTGAAACCTCTTTTTTCCACACCGTCGACAACCTTTGTTCGAGGGATAAAGCCGAAGTCATGGATGTAGGTGAAGGCGGCATCCTTTTCTGAGGCTGAGAAGGCCATCTTAATCTTGCGGCCCATGTCCTGGCAGATGGGGTTGCGCAGGAAGTACTCGAAGACGGCGTGTGCATAGGGACTTACGTCGAAGGGCTCCTCAGGATCGATCCCTGCATATGGCGACGCGGTGATGTTACGAACCGTGTTACCACAGGCTTCCCGGGCCGTCACACCGGCAGACTCCAGCTTCTCCCAGATCGCCGGAGCATTGGCCACATCCACATAATGCAGCTGTATGTTCTGCCTTGTTGTCAGGTGCAAATTGCCGTGACCATACTGCTCAGCCAGGTCGGCCATGACCCTCAACTGGTCGGGGGTGATCTTACCGTACGGTAGCTTGATACGAAACATCTGTACGCCTGCTTGCCTCTGGCCGTAAACACCTCGTGTGAGGCGAAATGCCTTAAATCGCTCTTCCTCAAGCTCCCCTTTTTTGAAGCGATCAATCTTGTCTTGCAGTTCGACGATGTCCTTTTGGACTTCTCCCGGTAGTGCTTGAAATACTGTGCTCATGGTTGTTTAGTGTGGTTTTTGTCCTTTTAAAAAATCTACTTGCTTGCCTCAAGGGCTTGTTCTATGTCGTGGACGATATCATTGATATTTTCCAGACCTGCAGAGATCCTCACCAGTCCTGGCGCTATGCCCACACTCGATCGCTCTTCTTCACTGAGCTTGGAATGCGTTGTTGTTGCAGGGTGAGTGATCGTCGTTCTTGTATCTCCCAGGTTGGCCGTCAGGCTCAGCATCTTGAGAGCACTCAAAAATTTCACGCCACGCTCTATGCCACCTTTTACGATCAAAGTGACAATGCCGCCCCCCAGGCGCATCTGCTTTTTGGCCAATTCGTATTGGGGATGACTTTTGAGGAAGGGATATTTCACCTGCTCCAGCTCCTCGTGACCTTCCAGGTATTGCGCGATCTTCATGGCGTTTTCGCAGTGACGGTCCATTCTTACCGCCAGCGTCTCAAGGCTTTTACTGAGCAGCCAGGCATTGAAAGGGGACATGGCTGGCCCTGTGTGCCGGGCGAAAAACCTGATTTTCTCGATGGTCTCGCGATTTCCCAGTATCGCTCCTCCCAATGAGCGTCCCTGACCATCTATGAACTTTGTGGCAGAGTGCGTGACGATATGAGCGCCAAAGTCCACCGGGTTCTGGATGTAAGGTGTTGCAAAGCAGTTGTCGACATTGAAGATGATGCCATGCTTTTCAGCCAGAAAACCCAGATGCTCAAGATCGATGATATCGAGTCCCGGATTGGAGGGAGACTCGACGAAGATCATCTTCGTATTGGGCTGGATCAGACTCTCGATCTTCTCAGGTCGATGGAGATTGAAATACGTATGCTCGATCCCCCACTTGGGCAGGATCTGGGTGAAAAGCTGGTGTGTGGAGCCGAAAATGGCCCGTGACGCAAGAACATGGTCACCTTGATTGAGGACGGCAGCCAGGCTCGTAAACATGGCAGACATACCAGTGGCGGTGGCGATACCATCCTCCATCTTCTCCATCAGACACAGTTTGTCGATGAATTCGGAAGTATTGGGGTTGGAATATCGGGAGTAGATGTTGCCAGGTACTTCATCAGCAAACATGGCACGTGCCTCCTCGGCATCGGCAAACGTGAAGCTACTGGTCATGAAAATAGGCGATGAGTGCTCTCGATTGAGCGCATTTTCAATTTGCGTACGTACAGCGTCGGTTTCGAAATTCATTCAAAAAGTATTATTGACTAAGTAGTAAAATGATTGCTAGCCCGGCAGAGCGCACAGGGGGTGATTGAGCTCAGTAAGTGCCGGAAAAAACTATCGACAACAACAGCAACAACAGCTCATAGAGCGGGTGCGCAGTGGTGACGAGAAAATAGCAATGGATGTTAGCTCTCTTAATTTCATATTCACTTTTTCAAGTTCGGAACTTAGCACCTTTCCAAGCGGAAGGTTGCTAGCGCATCAAAGAGTCCGTCTCTCAGCGCTTCTGTATAAAATCATTTTCAGATGAGACAAAGCTGATCTGTTCATTGCTAAAATGCAACGAAACCCAAATAATTTTTGGAGAATAGTAGGAAAACCGTAAAAAAATTGAAAAGTCGCGATCAGTACGCTCGGACTTCTTTTCCCTTCATGAAGTTGATAAAGGCCTTGTTTACAACGCGATTACCTCCTTTGGTAGGATAATCACCTGTGAAGTACCAGTCGCCCAGATGATTCGGAATTGCCTTGTGGAGGTTCTCCACCGTCTGGTAGACGATCTGGACTTCCGCCTTCATACCTTCAGGTTTTACGATCTCTGAGATCTTTTCAGATACCTGATCGTAAGTGAATGGCTCATACAATTCCTTCACGAAGTTGGGCTGATCGGGATTGCCCATCTCCGCCAGGCATTTGTCAAATACTTCGTCGAGCAGGTACTCTTTGCCATGATCTTTCAAGAGTGCAAGCATCGCGCGGAATGCGAGGAATTCCTTCATCTTGCTCATATCGATACCGTAGCAATCAGGGTATCGAATCTGGGGCGCTGACGAGAGCACAACGATTTTCTTGGGTTGCAAGCGATCGAGAAGCGTGAGGATACTCTTCTCCAATGTCGTTCCGCGCACGATACTGTCATCGATCACTACGAGCGTGTCCTTGTCCTTGCGGATGACCTCATAGGTCGTGTCATACACGTGAGCTACCATATCATCCCGATGCTGGTCGTCAGTGATAAACGTGCGGAGCTTCACGTCTTTCAGGACCAGCTTCTCCACTCTCGGCGTGAAACTGAGTAATTCCTCAATGGACTCCATTGAAGGCTTCTCTTCGATGATCACCTCCTTGCGCTTGTTGAGCAGGTACTTGTCGACACCGCGCAGCAATCCCAGGAAAGATGTCTCCGCAGTATTGGGGATGTAGCTGAAGACCGTATTCTTCAGATCGAAGTTGACGCTTCGGAGCACCTCAGGGATCAGTAGCTCTCCCAGTTTGCGTCGCTCCTGATAAATGTCGGGATCTGTGCCTCGTGAAAAGTAAATTCTCTCAAAGCTGCACGATTTCCTCTCGACTGGTTCGATAAACTGCGCCATCCGGATGGAGGCATCCTTACGGATGATCAGTGCATGCCCGGGATCAATCTCCTTAATGTCATCGTAGTCACAGCCAAATGCCGTCTTCAAGGCTGGCTTCTCCGAAGCAACCGCGACCACTTCGTCATCCATGTAATAGTACGCAGGCCGTATACCTGCTGGATCTCTCGCAATAAAACTGGCACCATGACCTACCAGGCCGGCCATCGTATAGCCCCCGTCGAAGTCCTTGCATGAGCGCTGCAAAACGGCCTGCAGATCGAGCTCCTCTTCGATCAAGGATGTGATCTCTCTGTTATTGGCGTCATCCTTGTACTTCTCAAAGATCTTCTGGTTCTCCTCGTCCAGGAAATGCCCAATTTTCTCCATGGCAGTGACCGTATCGGTCTTCTCCTTGGGGTGCTGTCCGAGGTCCACCAGTTTGGAGAAAAGTTCATCGACGTTGGTCATGTTGAAGTTGCCGGCAACGACGAGGTTGCGGCTTCTCCAGTTGTTCTGCCTCAAAAAGGGGTGGCAGCTTTCAATGCTATTTTTTCCGTGCGTCCCGTAGCGTAGATGTCCCAGCCACAGCTCTCCCGTGAAGGCCATGTTGTCCTTCAGCCAGGCAGCGTTGTAGTAATTGCTTCTTTCTGATTTCTGGACCTTGAGAAACTTCTTCCCGATTTTGCTAAAAATATCCTCAATCGGCCGTGGGTCTATGGTGCGATACCGACTAATGTATCGATACCCTGGCGCCATATTGATTTTGATGTTGGCAACTCCTGCACCGTCCTGACCCCTGTTGTGCTGCTTCTGCATCAAAAGATACATCTTATTCACAGCGTATGTGGGCGTCTTATACTTGTCGATGTAGTATTGAGGGGGCTTGCGCAGACGCATCAGAGCGATGCCGCATTCGTGCTTGATGGGATCACTCATTTTCGGGAGAATTCATGGTGTGCTAATTGTTACCACAATATTATTCAAAAACCCAGGCTGAATAAAGAACCATAACAACAGCATGGCTAAAAAAGTTGTGACGAGCTGATCCTTCAAGGCTATCTGAATGGTGGAATTGTCGCTTTTGACCATGAAATAATGGTAAGGGACCTTCAAATAGAAGTAAAGCGAAATGCCACTACTCAAAACCCCGACGATAAAATATGCGATCAACAGCGAGCTGGAGGATCCTGCTGCTGCCTGCCATACTTGAGAAAACAATAGCAATTTGATGGAGAAACCGCCCGTAGGAGGTAGCCCGATGAGGGCAATGGCCACGATCACGATCGCTACACCCAGCATAGGATAAGACTTCCCCAAATCATTCAAGTTTTTGAATTTCAGATCTTTGTCTCCCTCATGGATTTCAACCACATAGAACATCGCCAGGTTCATGACTGCGTAGACGAGCGCATAAAACAGAAAAGCGGTCTTCGCTTCCGTACCATCAAAGATCACCAGCGGTAAAATAAATCCTGAATGCGCCAGCGCACCGTAAGCGATCAGGCGTTTGACGTTGGTCTGGGAAATTGCGGCAAAGGTTCCGAGGACGACAGTGATCAAGGCTAGCCCGATCATCAGATCATTGAGAATAGGAAGGTCCGCTGCCCTCAGAAGATGACCCATCAAGACAAACGCCGCCACTTTGGGCACCACCGAGAAGAAGGCTACTACAGACGTGGGCGCCATCTGGTAGGTATTGGGCACCCAGGTATGAAAAGGCACTAGTGACACCTTGAAGAGTATGCCACAGAGCAACATGATCCAACCGACCAATTCCATAGCCGATGGCGTAGGCGCCGCCTGAGGCAATAGTGTTCCCTGCTGGCCGTAGATCAGTGAGATCCCGTAGATCATGACGGCAGAACTGATCGCTCCCGTCAGCAAGTACTTGAGAGCGGCTTCGTAGCTCTTTTTCTTTTCAGAAAACGCAGTAAGGAGGTAACTAGCGAGAGAAGTCAGTTCGATTGATAAATAGACAATCAGAAGGTTTTGCGCCATCGTCATGAGCAGGCTGCCCACCAACACCGCCAGCACGAGGAATTGGAGCTCCACATCACGGCGACGTATGTCCTCAAAAATCAACAGCAGTCCCGTAAATGCGATGAGGACGAACTGCACCAAACCAATGAAAGGGTCGAGACGGAGATCTCCTCCCATGAGCGTCGCAGGTGAGTAATTGACAGTGAACAGCCCCCCCAGAATGATCAAAAGGAAGATGAAATATTCCCTGCCACGGAAGGCCTTGATGAAGGTGCCAAGCATCAGCAACAGCACCGAACCCGCCGTAATGATAATGAGCGACTGGAGTTCACCGAAGCCCTCGATATTGTCCTGCAAGACTTGTCGAAGATCGGCCACCTGCATCAGCGAAAGTTTTGAAATGTCATCTGCAGCTGCTGAATGGAGACATCGGCCACATCCAGGAGCGCCCGCGGCCAGACCCCCAACCAAATCACGAGAATCACCAGAGGAAGAAGAACGAGCAACTCCCTCCGGGTGAGATCCTTCATCTGCGGCTCCCACGCATGCTCCCGAACCCAATAGTTGCCAAAGAACATCCGCTGCAGCGTCCAGAGGAAATACACCGCGGAAACGAGAATACCGACAGTCGCGACAATTCCCAGCCCCATACTTAGCAATCCATTGGTTGACGCTGAGGAGAATACACCCATCAAGACCATCACCTCACCCACAAAGCCGGAAAGGCCTGGAAGACCAAGGGATGCGAAGAATATCACGACGACCACAAATGTGTACATGGGCAACTTCGACGCAAGCCCGCTAAAGTTCTCGATCCGTCGATTGCCAGTGCGGTCGTACACCACACCCACGATCAGGAATAGCGCGCCTGACGTGAGGCCGTGCGACACCATATGGAACACCGACCCGGACATACCTTGCTGCGTCATGGAGGCGAGCCCAAGGATCACAAATCCCATGTGCGCCACCGAACTGTAGGCGACCAGTCGCTTGAAGTCATTTTGGGCCATGGCTGCCAGGCCTCCGTAGATCATGCTGACTACGCCAACTATTGCTAGGGGATATGCCCAGGCCATCGCCGCATCCGGAAAGATCCCATAGGCAAACCGCAGCATGCCGTAGCCGCCGACTTTCAACAGCAGACTAGCCAGTACCACAGAGATCGGCGTAGGAGCCTCCACGTGAGCATCGGGCAGCCAGGTATGGAATGGAACAGATGGGAGCTTGATAGCGAAACCAATCATTAGCGCCAGGAACGCCACCTGACGTATCTCGAGACCCATTAACGTGGAATTAGACTGGAGCGTAAGCCAACTCCCCTCTTTGAAATTCGCGGGGTCCATCATCCGTAGAATATCGAAAGAAAGCCTGCCCGTGTCATCAACCACAGCGGTGTACAAACCTATCATCACCATAAGGATGAGAAGTGACCCGATCAGCGTATAGACAAAAAACTTCACTGCTGCATAGGAGCGTCTGTCCCCACCCCAGATGCCGATGAGGAAAAACATCGGCAGCAGCATCAGTTCGAAGAACAAGTAGAAGAGGAAGAAATCCAGGGCCAGGAAACATCCGACAATGGAGGTGGCAAGGACCATGTATAGAATTAGATAACCCTTGAGCTTCGTCACCTTCTCCCAGGAGCTGATCAGCCCGATCACCAGCATCAAAGAGGACAACGCCACCAACGGCAGGCTGATGCCATCAATACCCATGAAGTACTCGACACGAAATCCTCCGCCGTCTCCCAGTGCCAGCTCAAACCAGGTAACCTTCTCAACCAATTGGAAGGCGGCCGCATAGGAAACCGCCACCGAGGTCTTCCCGAATTGAACGCATACCATCACGGTGAATCCCAGCTGCAACAATAGTCCTGCTAAGGCCGTCCATTTCAGGGCATTGGTCTTTCCGGCCGGTACACCTGCCAAAATCATCGCAAAGAGCAATGGCAGAAAGGTGACTATCGATAGAAGGTAGTTGCTCATAGGTTTGGCCAATGGTAAATCCCCCAGACAATCAGCGTAGCGACACCCACCAAAACCCAAAACATTTGCGTCTGCATGGCGTGGCTTTGGAAGCTACGCAAAAGTCCGCCGAATTTCCTTGATATATAAGCTGTGAAATTAACAAAGCCATCAACAATCCATCGATCAATAAGGCCGGCAACTTTACCTAGAACGACAACCGCCACAGCCATGAACTTTATCGTGCCATCGATGACCCGTAGATCTAAGAATGACATAAATGCAGCCGCTCGCCCGTATGGCCTTATCAGTGTCCTGCGATAGATTCGGTCCAGGTACAATCCTTCCGAGGACAACCGCATCCACATATTTTGAAGTTGATATGAAAACTTGCCTTTGAGTGAGTAGCCCAGACCCAGTCCCACGAAAACCATCGCCACAGATAAGGGAGCTACCCACCCTGCCACCTGCAGCCGCTGAATCTCAGGGAAGATGTAATGCAGAAAGGCAAAGTCGTGGGAAAGCGGATTAAGGGCATACCAAAACCCAATGGACCCCACAGCAAGTAACCCCAGTGGCAAACGAACGGTCATGATGGGTTCCGAGGATTTTTGCTTCTCAGTTCTGTCGCCAAACAAAAGCCACCACTGGCGGCCCATGTAATACGCCGTCCCCAATACAGCTACTGTAGCAAAGACAAAAGGCACAATACCGAAGGCGCCTATCTCCTCAGACCATTGCCAAATGGCCGCTAGAATGGCATCCTTTGAAAAGAATCCCGTAAACAACGGCAGGCCCATCAAAGCGAGCATACAAAGGGTATAGGTCACAAAGGTCCATGGCAAGGAGGAGCGCAACCCCATCATCAGTCGCATGTCTTGTGGGTCTTGCTTCGGATGGTGATGGTGCATCTCATGAATGATGACCCCGGCTCCCAGAAACAGACCAGCCTTGAAAAAGGCATGCGTCCACAAGTGGAAGAAGCCCGTCTCCACGGCCCCGGCGCCTGCCGCCATAAACATGTAGCCTAGCTGGGAGATGGTGGAATAGGCCAGCACCTTTTTGATATCGTATTGCGAGATCGCAAAAAACGCTGCCAGCAGCGCCGTGATACTTCCAACCAGCGCGGCGAAGACCTGCACCTCCACGGGGAAAATTGGTGCTACTCTGATCAGCAGGTAGACTCCCGCAGCGACCATCGTGGCAGCGTGGATCAGCGCAGAAACCGGCGTAGGCCCTGCCATCGCATGCGGCAGCCAGGTGTGAAACGGAAACTGGGCTGACTTGCCCATGGCTCCGATCACCAATCCAAAGCAAGCCACTGTCAACCTTGTACCCGACACCTCCGCTGAGAGATCCGACAAAAAGGCCTCCCCGGTAATGGACCAAAGGATCAGGATCCCTGCCAGCAGACAGACGTCAGCCACTCTATTGGTAATAAATGCGTTTCTCGCAGATTCACTCTTCACTATATCGCGAAACCAGAATCCAATCAACAGGTACGAAGAGAAGCCCACCAGCTCCCAGAAAACAAAGAGCAGCAGCAAGTGGTCTGCACCAAGGAGGCCTATCATACTTGTGGTAAAAAAACCGAGCTTGGCAAAGTACCGGTAGATACCGGGGTCATCCTGCAGGTAGTAGGTTGAGAAAAGATGTACCAGCAGGGAGATCAGGTAAACGAGTGAAATCAAGACCAGCGAAACTCGATCCAGCGCCCAACCCAGTTCGAAGCCCGGCAGCCACTCAAAGTGATGGAGCACGCCCCCTCCTACATTCAAAAGAAGATGGATGGAAAGAGCGAGCCCAGGAACAAATGCCAGGAGAATCACTGGCGTGATCAACTGCCGTTTCCTAAAGACGAAAATGGATAATCCTCCGAGCAGAGGAAGAAACAGTACAATGAAGAAAATCGCCCACACCGTCATCTTCCCAATCTGTTTAAGTCTTCCATGCTCGATGACTTGTATCGCTTGTAGATATTCAGGAGGATGGCAAGCGCCACCGCAGCTTCACAAGCGGCGACCACTACCACAAACACGCCCATGATCTGTCCCCGATGCGTTGCATCTCCGGATGAGAAAATCAGTAGGTTGAGCATGGCGCCATTGAGCATCAACTCCACTCCGATCAAGACGAAGATGATGTTCTTCTTCGTGATCATGACCAGCAGGCCTATGCAGAACAGGAGCGCTGCCAAATGGAGGCCGTAAGTTGCGACATCAATCACGATTCATTCGATTTTCTGGCCAGCAATCCAGCACCTACCAGTACCACCAACAACAGAAAGGCAATGAGTTCAAAAGCCAGGAGATGCTCCGTCATGAAACCAATACCAATGTCTTTCACCTGATTCTCCGAAACAGAGGAAGCTTCCTTCTCTACCCCTCGAGTGACTATCACACGATGGAGCAGGAAGATCAACGCAAGCACCACCAATAAACCGGGCACCACCCTTCCATGCTCTGTGACCAACTTCCCTTCACTGGGGCGTCTTGTCAGCATGATGCCAAAGGCCAGCAGGACCACAACACCTCCTGCATAGATGAGCACCTGCACAATAGCGAGAAACTCTGCGTTGAGAAGTACGAAAAGGCACGCCAGGCTCAGAATGACTACCACCAAAAGGAGGACCGCATGGATCACATTTTTCGTGATCGCAATGCCAATTGCGGAGAGGGCAGCGATGGCCGCGAAGAACACAAAAAGTCCCTCCTCCCAGCTCATAGGTGCTTACGATTGATTGAGACCCATACGGACCAGCTACTCATCATCCTTTTTCTTTTTCGGCATGGGTCGAGGTACAAATTTCGGCTTTGCTGCGGCAGGCTTCGGCAGCACAGGTTTACCAGGCTTCACTTTGGGCTGGCCAGGCTTGGCAGGGGCTTGAGCACTTGCGGAGGCCTTGGCTGCCTCTTTCTCCTGCTGATACCTTTCGAAGGCTTCCTTCTTTTCCAAAATCTCCAGGGGCGTCATCTCGGCAAAAGCAAAGTTGTGGCGCTCCACTTGGAACTCGCTAAAGTCGTACACCTTCGTCATCGTCAGGCACTCGGTCGGGCATACCGTCGTGCAGAGTCCACAGAAGCAGCACTTGGCCATGTCGATGTCAAACTTGGCGGCATAGATCCGCTTGGGCGTGCCGTCAGATGTCTTGCCAAATTCGTCGGCAGACCGGACGGGCTCAATGTCGATACAATTGACCGGGCAAATCTTGGCGCACTTGTCACAGACGATGCAGTCGTCGATCTCATTGTGCAGCCGATAACGACCATTATCGGGGACAGGAAACGACTCAAATGGATATTGCAGGGTCACGGTACCGCTATCCTGCTCAAAATACTGACCATCTTCAATGCCAATGGGAGCACGCGACTCCCGGGCATCAAGCAAGTAGTTGAAGGTAAGTTTTAAACCCTCTTTGAGCGTGCTTGCAGATTTTTTTATGTTCTCTAAATATTCACCCATTTCAATCCATTCAGTTCACACCCCTACATTACCCACAGTCGCCAGATAGCACAAAGGAAAACAAGAGCAATCGCAAATGGAGTCAGATACTTCCACGACAAACTCATTAGTTGATCCACCCGCAATCGAGGTACCGTCCAGCGTATCCACATCATGATAAAAATGAAGACCATCGCTTTCAGCACCAGCCATAATCCTCCCCATACCAGGCCGGTCGTCCAGTCATAGAGCCTTAGGGCACCCATATTCGGTAATGGCGACTGCCATCCTCCAAAAAACAACACCGCAGCCAAAAAGGAAACCAGCAGCATCATGCCATATTCCGCTAACATGAAAATGCCGAAACGGAAGCCCGAGTACTCTGTATGATAACCACCGATGATCTCCGATTCTGATTCGGGCAAGTCAAATGGTGCCCTATTCGCCTCGGCGAGGCCCGCAATGAAGAAGATGATGAAAACAGGGATCAGCAGTGGCACCCGAATGATGTTCCAGCTGAGGAACCCATTCACGTTGCTCACGTCCACACCCAATGCCTGAATGCCAAAAAGGAAGTTTTCATGCCCGCCCCCTTGCTGCATTGTGATCTCTTGGAGGTCGAGGCTCTGCGCAATCATTACCACACACAATACACTGATCCCCATGGGTATTTCGTAGGAAATGATCTGCGCTACTGACCTGATGGCACCGTATACCGAAAACTTATTGTTGGACCCCCAGCCGGCCATCAGGATCCCCAACACATCGAGTGAGACGATCGCCAGTAAGAAGAAGATGCCCGTTGGGATCTCGCTACCGGCTGTTCCAGTGGTCAGAGGTAGGACCGCATATCCAGTGAACAGCGCTCCAAAGACCACAAATGGCGCCAGCAGGAATACGAACTTATCTGCCCGAGAGGGGATGATGTCCTCCTTTTGCAACATCTTGAGAAGATCGGCAATGGTCTGCAGGATACCATTGGGGCCAACTTCCATAGGGCCCAAACGATTTTGTATAAAAGCGGATACCTTTCGCTCTCCGTACACCCCGATGACTACAAAGCTGAGTAAAAATGGAAGGAAAAAGAGGAAAGTAATCATAGCATTGGACCGGGGGAACTACGCTATCCCGCTTGAAGTTCGAAATTACTGCTTTTTCATTAGCAAAATAAGCACGAGCATTCAGCGACAATCCGACAATTTACCGAAGCACTATCTTTAAGGATTGATGGCTGAACCTCATAAAAACCCGAATTCCTCCCTTACATCAAAAAGTGATGATCCACCCCTGATCATTGTCATGGGAGTCTCTGGTAGTGGCAAATCGACTGTAGGCAAATTACTGGCGGAAAAACTAGGGATCGATTTCTACGACGCCGACCACTACCACCCCAGGGAGAACGTCGCGAAAATGGAGAAAGGCGAGCCACTGACCGATGAAGACCGCTGGCCATGGCTGCAAACACTCAACACCCAAATGAGAGAATGGTCCAAAAAAGGCGCCATCCTGGGTTGCTCGGCGCTGAAAGCGGAGTATCGCACCGTGCTTCAGGCTGGTTTGCCCCATATGCAATGGGTACACCTGTCAGGAAGTCGGGAACTGATCCTGGCGCGGATGCAAGCCCGAACTGACCATTTCATGCCCGCTTCCCTACTCGATTCGCAGCTAGCCACTCTCGAGGCTCCTGATGATGCGCTCCTGGTGGATATAGACAAGGAGCCCATCGATATCGTGGATGAGATTCTGACACGATCCCACTAAGACATCGAGACATCCCCCGCGTATAAAGTCACTTCTTCATAGATTAGTGGTCGTTCCATCTTTTTTTGAACCAATGAAAGTCCTAACCACAAGGCTCACCCTCCTAGCCATTCTCGCAGTCCCCATCATTCTCCTGTTGCCTTCCTGTAGTGAGCAACCAGAGGACAATCGCCGGCCAAATGTGGTACTCATGTTCATTGATGATGGCTCCTACGGAGATTATCATCCATTTGGAAGGCCACTCTACCCCACACCTAATGTGCAGCAGCTGGCTGACGAAGGCACGTGTTTCACCAAATTCTATGTACCACAATCGGTATGCTCGGCGTCGCGATCCGCGCTGCTGTCTGGCTGCTACCCGGGACGGACAGGGGTATTTGGTGCACATGGCCCGTTTGGAGCAGGATTGGATACCGCCTACGCAACGCTCGGAGAGGTGATGCAAGGGGAAGGCTACGCTACAGCCAGCTTTGGCAAATGGCACATCGGCGACCTTCCTCATACGAGGCCTCACGCGCGAGGATTTGATGAGTCCAGCGGACTGATGTACTCCAATGATATGTGGCTCCATCACCCGGAGAACCCCGTGCATTGGGGAAAGCACCCCCTGCAATACTGGAAGAATGGCGAGGTGACCATCGAGGAGGTAAGCAAGGATGATCAGCGCTACCTCACTACCTGGTACACGGAAGACGCAGTTGATTTTATCAACCGCCAGCAGGACCAGCCCTTCTTTCTCTACGTAGCGCACTCGATGCCCCATGTACCCCTCTTCGTCAGTGACAAATTCGAAGGCAAGTCAGGAACAGGATTGTATGGTGATGTGATGATGGAGATCGATTGGTCCGTCGGACAGATCAATCAGGCCCTAAAAGACAACGGGCTCGAAGACAACACACTCTTCATATTCATCGGATCTGACAATGGCCCCTGGTTGAGCTACAGCGACCATGCGGGCATTACACCATTTAGGGAAGGCAAAGGCACCATATTCGATGGCGGAGTTCGCAATCCGTGTATTATCAAGTACCCTCCCTCCATCAAAGGCGGCACGTTTTCGCACAAGACATTCAGTTCGCTGGACATACTGCCTACCATCACGCATGTGACGAATGCTGCGATGCCTACCAATCCTATAGATGGCAAGAACGTGTGGCCACTTGTCCTCGGCGAGCCCGGCGCGGCCAATCCCAGCACATACTACCCATTCTCCAACGGCCGCCAATTTCAGGGTATCATCAGTGCAGATGGGCAGTGGAAACTTCACCTGCAGCATAGCTACCGCACACTTACAAAAGGCGGAAGGGATGGGTTTCCTGGGAAGTACGTGCAGCATGTAATCGACACGGCGCTTTTCGACCTAGTTCATGACCCCATGGAGAAGGGGAATGTGAGAGAGGTATATCCCGACGTTGCAGCAGAATTGATCGAGCTGGCCGACGGTCACTATCAGCAATTCTACGCCGATCGGGAGAGTGATTGAATAGCCGGAATTGTCGACAAAAGCGATATTTTTATCTGACGCTTGTCTTCAAAAAAAAACGCCCTAACCCATGATTGACTTTTTCCTCGTTCTCTCGGTAGCTGTTGGTATTGCGGTACTGTTGCTTCTGGTCCTCGTTGTCCGGTTGCAAGCCTTTCTATCATTGTTGATCGCCAGTATCGTAGTAGGTCTTGTGGCAGGTATGCCAGCTACAGAGATTATCGAAAGCATCCAAAGTGGCATGGGTGGCACCCTCGGATTCGTCGCTACGGTGGTCGGATTAGGAGCCATCTTCGGCGCCATTCTTGAACGATCGGGAGGGGCTCAGGGTATTGCGAACTACTTGCTCGCCAAATTTGGAGAGGATCGCGCTCCTACAGCCCTGGTCATCACGGGCTTCGTCGTGGCCATCCCCGTGTTTCTTGATGTCGCCTTTATCATCCTCGTACCTATCGTCTACGCACTGCAGAGGAAGACTGGTAAATCCCTCTTGCTATATGGTATGCCCCTGCTTGGCGGCCTTGGCATCACGCATACATTCATCCCCCCAACACCCGGACCGATTGCTGTGGCAGAGATCATCGGAACAGATCTCGGCTCAGTGATCTTGATCGGCCTACTCGCCGGCATTCCTACCGCAGTCATTGCAGGGCCCATATTTGCGCGCTATATCTCAAGGAAGATCTTCGTGGAAGTCCCAGAAGGCGTTGAGGAACCCGACGAGTCGAAAGAGATGCCCCCCATCGGACTGATAGCGCTGATCATTTTCATTCCTATTGGGCTCATTGTGCTGAAGACACTCGTCGCGACTATGGGCGGAGCTGGCGCCATACCTCCTGCCCTCCTGGAGGCCATCAACCTCGTTGGTCACCCTTTCTCGGCATTGATCATTGCCAACCTCATCGCGTGGTACTTCCTCGGCGTGCGTCGTGGCTATTCTCGTGGCGAACTCCTTCACATCAGTACAGATTCCCTCACGTCTGCAGGTACGATCATCCTGCTCACAGGAGCCGGTGGCGCTTTCAAGCAACTGCTGGTGGATACTGGTGCCGGAGCCGCCATCGCCAATGCCGTTGCCGCCGCGGGTATGTCACACCTCGTACTCGCGTTTGTGCTGGCAGCTATTGTTCGCGTGCTACAGGGATCGGCTACTGTCGCCATGATCACCGGGGCGGGACTCATGGCTCCCATTATCGACCCGGGTGCCAGCAATATGGACCTTGCACTGATTGTCATCGCCATCGCCTCTGGGGCGACCATCTTGTCACACGTTAACGACAGTGGCTTTTGGCTTGTCAACCGCTACCTGGGCCTCACAGAAAAACAAACGCTCCAATCCTGGACCTTGCTCGAGACAGTCATAGGAGTGAGTGGGCTGATCTTTTGCCTGATTCTGTCGCTGTTCATTTGATATTGAGGAGCAGCCAGGGGCATCTCTCTGCCTCTGGTGGCCTGCCGGCTATCCGTTCTATCACCGCCGCGCTACCCCACGGCTGCAGGTGAAAACACCAGCAGCGGCCACGCGGGATGCCACTCCTATCCGGGCTAAAAAGCCAGCGGAAGTACTTCGATCGAAATGCTCGTAGATCGGTTTGTTCCTAGATCTTGGTTCTCTGATCTTGGACATGGATCAAGTCACCAAGAACAATGATCAAGGAACTAACAACGAGGAACAATGGTATTGGCATACCTGCGGTCTGCCAGTTCAATGTTCCAAGTTCAAAGTTCCCTGTCAAATCGTCAACGTGGAACATGGAGCTCGGAACACCTCGCCGTCAAGGGCTCCTGCGGGAGCTTGGACTTCCTTCGAGGACGGCTAAGGTCTAAACTTCTTCTTCGGAGATCCACTTCGCGATGTGGGGAGGACGGTAGTCCGACATAGATTGCAGTAGATCATGGCAACTGATGGAAGACAGCAACATCTCCCTATTACTCTTATTCAGAAAGCCCTTATTCACGGTTTCGTCCAAAAACTGCAGCAGTGAATCATAGAAGCCCTTCACATTGTAGAGACCGACAGGTTTGCTGTGCAATCCGAGCTGCGCCCAGGTGATGAATTCAAACACCTCCTCCAGCGTACCATAGCCGCCAGGAAGTGCGATCACACCATCGCACAAGTCATGCATTTTGAGCTTGCGATCATGCATGGAGTCCACCATGATCAGCTTCGACAAGGCATCATGGGCGATCTCTTTCGCACCAAGAAATGTCGGCAGTACTCCGATCACCTCGCCTCCTTCGGCCAAAGCGGCGTCGGCCATCTTGCCCATGAGACCTACCTTGGCTCCGCCATAGATGACGCGGATGTTCTCACGTGCAAGCAGCTGACCTACCTCTACAGCAGCCTTCTCGAAAATGGGTTCAGTGCCCATGCTTGAACCACAAAAAATTGCGATGGATTTCATGTGCTCAAGGTAGGCAAAAGGCCCATCAAACTCCAGAGATAAATCATCCTCTTCTGTCGAAGAATACAGTTCTACAAGGGCTTCAATTGGGCGTTTCGAAATCGGATCTCTCCTGAGCCAGCGGCCTGAAGCGCTATATAACCCCTTGCCATCTGGTCATCAGCAATTTTTGCGGTCTGTTGTTCATTCACCCAAGCCTCGATGACATTGCCCGAAGCACGCACACGGTATGTATTCCATTCGCCCAGGGTATTGACGTGGACCATAGGCTCCTGCCGACCTACAATGGCGCCAGTCCTGTAGCTTTGATTGGGGTGCAGGTCCCAAATGTTGATCTCATAGCAATCAGTGAAAGACAATTCTCTGTTGATACATCGTACAAACAGACCGGAATTAATGACGCTGTCAGGCATAAATTCCACAGTGAATTCAAAATTGTCAAACATCCCTTTGGTCATCACGAATCCGGATCCACTATCTAGCTTACCAACAATTTCTTCCCCTTCAAAAGTCCAATTGGCATCACCTCCTATTTCCCAATCAGTGCCATTTTCCTGAAACAGCGACTCCGCCTCATTCGCAGTTTGCGAGGGTGACGTGCAGCAGATCATGGCGGCTAAGACAAGGGCAGTGTACAGGGCTTGGTTAAATCGGAGAGTCATAGTTCGTCGGGGTTCGATACAGCCTGGAAGATAGCAAGGCCGTGGGAGATTACATCCACCCCAAAGAAATGATACCGAACATTTCAGGGGACCTCGAGGTTTCCCTTGAAAATTCATAGACCTCAATGAACTTGTTCAGGAAAAAATCCCCACAAGAAAAGTTGCAAGTGCGCTACAGAAAGCTGATGGAAGAGTCCTACCGGCTGTCGCATACCGATCGAAAAGCCAGTGATGACAAAGCCGCCGAGGCAGATGCCATCCTCAAAGAAATGGAGCAGCTGAATTAGGTAGTATTACCTACAACAAAAGACAAGACAATCACAATTAATGCTAGTCCTATAGCGAACTAAAGAGGCCTGGTTTGCCCCGTTGGGCACTGGTCCTTCCGCCTCGTCGGCTACAATTCCAGTTCAACAGTCAAAATCTAGGTATTTGTGGCGCTGTTTGTCGTAGGTGCAGGTACGAGGTAGCTTTATATTGTCTATTTCACCTGAAGGTACATCATGAGAACACAGCTCTTCGGTTGGCTAATTCTAGCAGCTCTTTCCAGTTATTCGCAAGATTTCCGCAATTTCCGATCTATCGGCCTGGTCGACGGAATGTCATCCAATACGGTCAACAGTATTCTACAAGATACTGACGGCTACATTTGGCTGGCCACGGAGGACGGGCTCAATAAGTACGACGGCTCCAAGTTTGTCACCTACAGACAGTCGGAAGACTCCACCACCCTACCCAGCAATACGGTCGTGGCGCTGTTCGAAGACCAGGACGCCAACTTATGGATAGGAACTAACAATGGGCTCGCAAGGTATGACCGCCAGAACGACACCTTTAGCAGGATAGCCACCGCCGCGGGTGGCGGAGTGCGTGATATTCTTCAGGTCGACAATGAAATGCTCTGGCTAGCGACAGAAAATCGCGGCATTCAGGAATTGGATATCAGCACCAACACTTGCCGACCAGTGTCCTCACAGCCACTGGTGGATATTTCAGCTTGGACGCTGGAACTTGATGGAGCAGGCAATGTCTGGGTAGGAACGATAGGCAAGGGCGTACTCAGAGCCTCACCTGCTACGAACGATGTGCGGGAGGTGTTGGAGCAAGGAACTATCCGTGCCTTACAAAAGGGTACAGACGGATCCATGTACGTCGGCAGCGAAGAGTATGGGCTCATGAACTTTAGTGCCGAAGGCGACCGACTCCCGGTACCTACCGTCTTAGAAAGCATACGTGTTTGGTCCTTGGGGCAAACAGAAAATCAGATATGGGTTGGTACTGATGGCAAGGGGCTGTACATCCTTCGCGATGATGGGGAAGTAGAAAATCATGTAGCCAACAGCGTGAGACCCTCAAGCCTCAGTGTTAATGTGATTCGCGCGATCGCCTGCGATGATGAAGGCGGCGTGTGGCTAGGGACCTACCTCGGAGGTGTCAACTACTATCATGCAGAAAACAGCGTCTTTGGTCATTACCAAAATGATCTTTATGATGATTCCACCCTATCCCACAACATTGTACTCTCCTTTGAAGAGACCAATGAGGGACTTTGGGTAGGCACAGATGGCGGAGGCCTCAATCTTTTCGACGGCGAGGGGTTCCATCGTTTTTCTTCCACCTCCCATAATCTCTCGGGCAATGTCGTGCTGTGTATGCAAAGCAGCTTCGACGGGCTTTGGATGGGTACCTATCAGGGTGGACTCAATGTTTACAGGGATGGTGAATTCCAATCCTATCAGCACGACCCCGAAGACCCAACAACAATCTCGAACAACTCCGTTTGGGCCCTTGAGCTCGATCGACATGGACAGCTCTGGATTGGTACCAATGGCGGCAGCGTGGACGTCTTCGACGCAGAAAACGAGACCTTCAGTCACTTCGAGATCGACGAAAGCGATAACACTAAACTGCAAAGCAACAACATCCGGGCACTATTCAGAGACTCAAAGGGCGTCATGTGGGTGGGTACCTTCAAGGGTCTTCATCGCTACGATGAAGTAGCTAACGCCTTCACCAATTTCCGAAGCCCCGATGGTGCTACAGACCTGGTCATGTCCATCACGGAAGACAAAGAAGGCTTTTATTGGATAGGGACGTACGGCGGAGGTCTCGCCAAGCTAGATCCTGAATCGGGGAGCTTTACGGTCTACAACGAAGACAAGGGACTCCAGAGCAACATCGTGTTTGGAGTGATCATTGATGAAGAACGTGACAATCTGTGGGTCAGCACCAGCAAAGGTCTCAGTCGTTTTGATCCGTCGACAGAAAACTTTATCAACTACTCGATTATAAGTGGGCTGCAAAATGATGCCTACAATGTCGGCGCTTACTACCAGGCCCATGATGGCCGTCTGTATTTCGGAGGCAACAAGGGATTTACGGTGTTTAATCCCGCGGGTATCGATATCAGCGAGAGGCTGCCAGTAGTCGCTATTACGGACTTTCAATTAAACAATGAGACAGTCAGTATTGGTGGCAAGTCACCACTCCAGGCCCATATCTCTCAGACAGAATCCGTGACACTCACTTACAATCAGAATATCATCAACCTGGGCTTCTCGGCATTGAGCTATATCAGTCCACAAAATATGGAGTATGCCTATCGTATGCGGGACTTTGAGGAGGAGTGGAATGAAGTAGGTAATCGGAACTACGCCATATACACCAATCTCGACCCGGGCTCATACACTTTCGAAGTCAAATCCACCAATCACGATGGTGTGTGGAATGAAGAGGCTCGGGTGCTGGAAATAGAAGTGCTACCTCCCTGGTGGGCCACATGGTGGTTTAGGCTGATCGTTGGATCTGTCATCGTCGGGGGCTTCGTACTGATCATTAGAGGAAGAGCCCAAGCCGCTCGCCGGCGTGAAAAGGAACTCCGGAAGAAGGTCGAGGAGGCGACTGCTGAGATGATGGCGCAAAATGCTGAGTTGGATGCCCAGCATGCCCATCTCAAAGAGGCCTTGCAGGAAACAAACTATGCAGTAGAGCAAGTGCTACAGGAAGGTAACTTCTCTGTACGGCTCGACGAGACCCATAAGACTGGCGAGTGGCGCCAGCTAGCTCACAGTATGAATGAGCTCTTTGAAACGGTGGAGGGACCCATCGACGAGCTCAACAAAATTGCAAGCCGAATTGCAGAGGGAGACTGGACCGCGCGCTACCAAAGGGAAGCCAAGGGCGATCTGCTACATTTATCCCAAAACCTCAATACCGCCTTTGACAACCAGGTGGCGTTGATGAGCAATATCGTGGATGAGATCGTCATCATTAGCACAGTCTGCCGCGAGATGCTTCAAACAAGCAAAGAGATGAACATCAGCACTTCCGAGATCTCATCCTCCATTTCAGAGATGAGCAGCGGAGCCTCCACGCAGCTGAGCAAGGTGGACAGATCTTCCAACAATATAGATGGTATCCTTACCGTCTCGGGAGATGTGGGACAGCAGGCTGCCAATATTGAGCAGATCGCTGAGAAGGGGACCAATCAAAGTGTAGCCGGTGAGGAGCAAGTGAGGGATTTGGATCAGAATATACTGGACGCGCTGAGACTGTCCCGTCAAAGCCACGAAAGCATCACCCAGCTACGTGATCGATCTGATAGCATTTCAGGTGTGATACGGTTCATCAAAGAGATCGCCGCACAAACCAACCTGCTTGCCCTCAATGCCGCCATCGAAGCGGCACAAGCGGGAGAAGCAGGTAGAGGTTTTGCGGTAGTCGCCACCGAGATCCGTCAACTGGCCGAGGACTCGAAGCAGTCAGCCGGCGAAATCGAAGAACTGATCAACACGATCCAGGAGGACACCAGGCAATCTGCCCAAAGTATAGAGGAAATTACTCAGCAAATCGAACGGAGCGAATCGAAATCGAAAGGGGCCTTGGAGTCGTTCTCCCGGATATCGGACCTCTGCAAGGAGACACTGTCGATGTCCCGCAGCATCGTAGACTCCACGGCCAGGCAAAAGGAAAACATCGAGGCAGTCCGCGACGCCATGCGCAGTGTAGTGGTGGTCGCCGAACAAACGGCAGCAGGAACGGAGGAGGTCGCGAGTAGTAGCAATGAACTCGCTGCGGGCATGGCAAGCTACAATGAACGCAGTGAGGCCGTGCTCAATATCCTGGAAGAACTGCATCGAAAGATGATAGAACTGAAGCTAGACGCTAATGTCCCTTCTTTGGAGGAGGCCTCAGCTAATGCCGAATGATGAATACCTGCAGTGTGGAATTGATCCCTTTACGGTGCAAAAATGGGTCGAAGACCGCTAAAAAAGCACTTATTCCAAAATGTCATCCTGACGAAGGAAGGATCTATGAGCAATGAATGAGAGCGTGCCCACAACGCCAATAGATCTTTCGTTACCTCAAGATGACCGTGCTTTTTTAGCGGTGCAAAAGTGGCATTCCTGAAGTTAATGTTATCCAATTGCCGAATCGGGCCTTCAGCGTTTGGTCAGCTTGTCCCACATCGTACCCAACTTCAGTTTAGCCTTGTCGGTAGCGCTTAGGTTTTGAAGCTGTGACAGCATCCTGTCTTTCACGAGATTGATGGCCTTGTAGGGTCTGAGCATCACTTTGAATTCGGTGATCCTGCCGGAATCGTCCCAGGTGATCATATCAATGCCATCAATGAGGACATCATCAACCGTGGCATTGAATTCCAGCACCGCCGCTTTTTCACCTATGACTTCCTTCACATAATGGAATCCACCTCCCTCAAACATCTGGTAGGCAGCCTGTAAGTAGGTCTTTGTTAGCCGCCGCCCTTCCTGAGGTTTGAAGACCACAGGCGAATAGAATACGCACTTTGGTGACAGCAGCTGATCCAGTTGGTCCATATCACCGGACGCTACTACCTCATGCCATCGTTTGATTACCTCACTCATGGTTCAAGGATACGAAGATTTAGTTTATCATTCCCCCTGGACTCAACTGCCTCCGTCCCAGTCGCTTCTCCCAATGAGTGTATATCCGCGCAACTCCAGAGACAAAGGGTTCATATGGACACCAACCAAGGAGAAACACCACCTCCATCAATTCGTCATTCCTGCGAACTTGGGAGAATGAGCCGCTTTCTGTGAGCTTAATGTGATGCAGGAATCTGAATTGACTTTGCACGACGGATAGATTCCTGTATCGCTCATCGCTTGGTCCAAGCAGTTGTCAATTGTTCTCGCTCACAGGAATGACGAGCCGAAAGAAATATCAAAAAAATCCCACGATCTCTTTGGGGGTAAAACCCCCATTTAATGACCCCGAATTTCTTTTGTCATCATTTGTCAAAAAATGCTATCAGCCAAATTTTGGCACAGCTCTTGCCTTATTGACAGAAGTTAAACTTAAAATGAAAGGGTTATGAGAACTATTATTCTACTATTTGCTATTGCACTCATCCCAACCTTAACCCACGGACAACGCAGACCAGGCGTCGCCACATTCAGGTCAGACGGCGATTTTGAACTGAGAGTATCAGTAGATGGTCAGCGTATCAATCGGCGCCCATCACGGGTGGTAAAGACTTTCCCAATGCGTCCGGGACGTCATACTGTCGCGATCACTACCTACAAGCGTGGTGGCCGCCATGACAACAGAGGACACCAGGGCAGAGGCAGGTACCAGGATGGTTACAGGACACAAACGATCCATCAGACGGTGATCGTTCGCCCGGGATCGAATATGATGTTTTCCGTCCGAAAAGGCGGCAGAAGGGGCGGCTTTTATGTCGAAGCTGATTACGGCCGTTATCCCGAGCGCCGGGGGCGATACCAGGACCCAGTCCAATATGGCTACGGGCCAGTGTGCTATGACGCTGAAAACTTCCCCGTGAAGTACGTCGTCAGAGAAATGCGTTACCGTTCGTTTGACCGTGGCAAGCTGCGTGTCGCTAAGGATGCTATTTGCAATGACATGCTGATGGCCGAGGACCTGAGACGAATGATGCGATCGCTGGACTTCGACGACAGCCGAATGGAGCTAGCACTGTATGCCCATGATCGTGTGTGTAATATCCACGATTTTCATATCGTCTTCGACACTTTCGATTTCCACGGCAACCGGAGAAGATTGAAGCGTGAGCTGGGATACATCTAAGCACCGGAATTAAGGACTCAGAAAAGATATTGCGGCAGCACCAAAGTGCTGCCGCTTTTTCTTGCACTGTGATATCAGCCTTTCACTGACACCGACGCCCAAATAATAGAGCCGCATGACCCGGGATTTTTTACAAAAAGCTCACCACTCCTGCGGTCCATTTTCCCTCCATTCTATCGGACAAATCGCTCAATAGCTCAGTGGAACCGCCTCCTTGAATAGAATTGAACGAGTTTGTAACAGGCCGAATTTAGAGGAGATCACGAGCGTGGGTTGTTATGCCTTCAAACCGATATACTATGAAGATTTTGTTTAACCTGACACCCCTTTTTCTACTGCTGATCCTGGTCGCCTGCGAATCCGACGAGGGCCCATCACTCATCCTTGATAGCATTGAGATCGCCTCCAGCAATGGCAATCGCCTGGATGTCACCACTTCCGAAAGCACTACCCTGACGCTAAATGGCTTTGACCAAAACGGTGAACCGCTCAATGTGACTTCAACCATCGTCTGGTCTGCTGACAACGGTAATGTGAGCGTGGACCAGAGTGGTCTGGTGACGGCAGTCGCTATAGGATCGTCGACCATCACCGCTAGCACAGAGGGTGTTGAGGACACCTTTGTGATCGAGGTGTGGGATGCATCGGCACCCAGGACGGAAATATATGTGAGCGATGTTGGTCGTGATCGCCAGGGGCCTCACCGGATACTGAGGTATGATGAAGAAGGTGGCAGTCCAGTAGTTTTTATCTCCACCCAGGTATCACGCCCTCAGGATATCGTATTCCTGGAAGATCAGGAAATCGTATTGGTTTCGAGTTTGGGCTCGGACCGCATAGACAAGTTTGACATCAACACCGGGGAGTTCGAAGGGGCATTCGCAACGGGGCTTGGCAGTCCGACCCGAATCGATATCGGCCCCGACGGTCTACTGTATGTGTTGCAGTGGGACGAGGCCCGCGTGAGACGCTACCAGCTCGACGGCACATTTGTAGACAACTTCACGTCCTCGAGGATCAATCAAGCCATTGGCATGGACTGGGATAGTGAGGGCAATCTCTATGTATCCTCCTGGAATGACGGGTCTAATGGTTGGGTCAAAAAGTTTGATCTGGATGGCAATGATCTCGGATTCTTCATTAATTCCCGTCTGTCCGGGCCCACAGATATCTGGTTCGACGCGATGGACAATCTCTTCGTCAACGATTGGTCAGCCAATAGCGTCAAAAGATTTGCAGCAGATGGTTCTTATGAAGGCATCTACATCGGTGGTGTGTCGACACCTGAAGGTGTGGCATTTCTCGACAATGGCAACATCCTGATCGGCGCTGGCGGCACAAGTTCTATCCCCATGTTCTCATCCGCAGGAGATTACGTGAGCGACCTCGTCGCTCCAGGTGGTGGCGGGCTGGTCACGCCCAATGCAGTAGTGATCAGGAAGGTGAATCACTAGCCCGCTTACCGGGCCATGTCTGCGACAAACGTAGGAACCGTCGGATCATTTGGGAATAGCTCCTTACCGCGATCGAGACTGAGTGCCCAGCGATCCAGCCACGAGATGCCCCAGTCCCCAAAACGGGTGACCCTGGTCTCATAGGCGGGGTCTTCGAGGACTTCCTCCTGGGAGATGAAGGTATAGCCTCGTTCGCGGTACACAGCCAAAAGCCTATCCAGCCAATGCGCATTGAGGAGATTGGCATGGATCAGCAACGTCTGGTCAATCGGCCGATCGAACAACGCCATGGAGAGCTGCTCAAAGTGAATCACTTTGGCTTCCATGTAGCTGATGAAGGATTCGCCGATGCTGTCCATCAGTGCCCGATCGCCTTTGGCAAAGGCCCGATGATATGCCAGAGCAAAAAGATAATCGTCATTGTCGATCGTGACGGGCGCTTCTTCATAGCCATTGTTCCCGAGAAACGATTTGAGTCCATCCGCCGCAATTGGATCGGCACCGCTTCGAAGGTATGGGTGACGAAAGTACCGCAGTTGCTTCCCGTATTTGGAGCAGAGGGCTTTGGTTTGCTTCTCCCCCTTCAGAATATCCTGAGAGAAAGCCTTAAAACCTACGCGGTGGTAATTCGCATGCGAATAGGTATGATTACCCAGGTCCTGTCCATTGCTCAGCCAATAGTCTAATATCTGAAGGCCGGTCGAATCGAGCACCCCATTAAGATACAGTTTCCGCTCATTGACATAGCCAATCCCTTGTGCGTCATACTTGACCAATGCCTGCACGATGCCCTTCGTAATGGTCCACTGGTGAGTGGCTCTATTTGTGCCGTAGGCCACGGTGGGCAAGTCATCGACGGTAATACACATCCGCCTTTCCTGGCCGACCGCTTCGACGAAAACAACGGCGAAGAGCGTTACGATAAAAAGAACCCGGGAGTAGTGCTGCATAGCGGCAAATGTAGACCGTGAATTTGGGATCTACCCCCCAAAAGATGAGTGTGGCAAAAAAGAAAGAGGGCCTCCATTTCTGGAAGACCCTCTACTCTTTGCTGGTCATTAACTGATTCTTTGCTGGTTATTTGCTGGTTATTCTTTTGGACTGGCGGACGTTAGGGCTGTGCGTTTATATGTTCTTTTTGATGCGTCACAATTAAATGAACGGGCCGGTGATTGGGGTCGTTGGCGGAAGTAGACCAACTGCAGGTAATTGTAGATTTTTGGTCGGTATTCGTCGAAATACCAACAGAATTGATGGCATTCATCCAATCGCTCCTGTTGAATCCGGCAGGCCACTCCTCTTGCTCCGAACGGTCAATATAAACAAGTGACTTCCGAAGTTTGCGACACTTCGAAAATCCAACCTCCCTTTAGCGGCGGCGGGGAGTAGGCTTGTGCCAATCTTTCTCTAATTTTTCGCTATGAAAAACCTGCTGATCGTTTTTGCCCTCGTAGCCTTCAGTGTCTCCTCGCTTGCGCAGCCCAGCACGAGAAAAGTTTCCAAATACATCGAGCAAGCCCGGCTGGATTGGGGTGTACCGGGCCTGTCTGTTGGCATCGTCAAAGACGGGGAAGTTTGGATGTCGCAAGGCTTCGGTGTACAAAAGCAGGGCAGTAGCACTCTAGTTGATGAAAACACCCTTTTTGCCATCGCCTCCAATACAAAAGCGTTTGTGGCTTCGGCGCTATCCATACTTGTCGATGAGGGCCATGTCCAATGGACTGACAAAGTCGTAGACTACCTGCCCTACTTTGAGTTGTACGACCCTTATGCGACCAATCAAACGACCATCGCTGACTTGCTAAGCCACCGCGTAGGGCTTGGGACCTTCAGTGGCGACGTCATTTGGTACAAGTCCGATTTCAGTGCACAAGAAGTTATCGAGCGAATCAAGTACGTTCCTCAAGACTACTCATTTCGTGCGGGCTATGGCTATTCTAACCTCATGTTCATCACGGCGGGCGAAGTGATCAAAGCAGTGACGGGCAAGCCGTGGGACGAGTTTGTCAAAGAACGATTCCTGACACCCCTGGCTATGAATCGTACGGTGACCTCTACTACCGATATACCTGCGACCAACGTCGCGACACCTCACAAACCTGTGGAAGGGGCTAACAAGCCCATTGCCTGGACCCAATGGGACAACATGGGGGCCGCAGGGGGTATCATCTCTTCCGTTGCCGACATGAGCCGGTGGCTACAAATGAACCTGGCAAATGGCGATTGGCAAGGTAAAACCCTCCTCTCCCCGCTACAGCAAAATATCTTATGGACGCCCCACAACAGCCGTGTGATCAGCGCCTCATCCCTCGAGCAGTTCCCGGGCCGTAACTTCAATGGCTACGGCCTAGGATGGGTGTTGTACGATTACTTTGGCAGGAAAGTAGTGACCCACAGCGGCGGTTACGATGGTATGTATTCCCGGGTGGTCATGGTGCCGGGTGAAAACCTGGGGATTGTGATACTGACCAACAGTATGTCCGGTGTGACGTTGCCCGTGAGCCTCTGGATCGTTAACCAATTCATCAAAGAGGACTTACGGGATTGGTCAGAAGAACACCTCAATCGGCCCTCGTCTGGTAGCGACCCGATCGCCGATCTGAAAGCTGCCAAAATGAAAGGCACAAAACCCACACTACCATTGAAAAACTATAGCGGGACATACGATGCTCCTATGCATGGTGACATTGTTATCACTCAAGCAGGACAGGATCTGAACTTGTCATTTGCCAAGGCCCCATTGCTTTCTGCCAAGCTGCGCCACTGGCACCACGATACCTGGGAGATCGTCTGGGACGAGACGCATGCCTGGTTCGACTTCGGGTTGGTCACCTTCGATCTCAACAACCGTCTGGAGGTCACCGGACTATCCTTCGAGGTACCCAACTATGACATCTTCTTTGATGAGTTGGTGGTCACTCGTGAGCCCTGACCACATTGGCAGCGGCCTTATGGAATTCAGTTTCTCATTCCGTCACCACCTTGGTTGACAAGTCCTTCTTGACCGAGTGCTTATCAAACCACGCATTCAGGTATCCTTGTGTTCGCAGGAAATTGGATGGCTTACTTCCAGTACCGTGAAACTCCTCATTGAAGCGCACCATGACCGTAGGCACTTTGTTCATCTTGAGCGCCTGGTAGTATTCTTCAGTTTGAGAAATTGGCGTCCTCAGATCGTTCTCACCACACATTAGCATTGTGGGAGTCTTCACATTTCCCACATACATAAGCGGAGATCGCTTGATGTGCTCCGACGGGTCCTCCCATGGATATTTCTCAAAATTGTAATACCACCCTGGACCATCGGTTGTGCCCACAAATGAGAACCAATTGGTGACCGGATAATTGACCGATGCCGCCGCAAAACGATCCGTTTGTCCCACAATCCAACTGGTAAGCACTCCGCCCCCACTGCCGCCATAGACGTACACCCTACTCTCGTCGATATACCCTCGATCAATCACTTCGTCTACACCAGCCATCAAGTCATCATAATCATTGCCTGGGTAGGCATTCTGAATGGCGTTGGCAAACTCATAACCATAGCCTGTAGAGCCCCTGGGGTTGGTATATAGTACTACCTGGTCCTGTGCTGCATGCAGCTGGAAGTTGTAATTGAAGCCTACATGATACATGCCGTGAGGGCCTCCATGGATACGAAGCACCAAAGGATATTGCTTAGTGGGATCGAACTCTGGGGGCTTCACGATCCAGCCTTGGATCTCCTTGCCATCGACAGACTTGTAAGTGATCTCCTCGACTTCGCCCAACTCCACATTGTAGAAGATATCGTCGTTAAGCGACGTCAATTTTTGAATGTCGGCAGGAGCATTTAGCGGGAAAGTGGTGATGTCCGATGGATTGTGAGGGTCGCTCCAGGTGGCCACTGCCCGACCACCGGCGATGTCACTCAATGACAACATATGATTGCCCGAGGTGATTTTCTTCACTTTCCCACGTACATCGGTAAAATACACATTGCTTTGCCCGAACTCTCGTACGTTGAAGTAGACACCGGACCCATCCTCAGACCAGGTGGCTGAACCCGGGGTTTGGTCGAGGCTCTTGGTCACTTCCTTTATTCCCGATCCATCGGCATTCATGATGTACATCTTGCGGTCGTGATAGAAGTTCTCGGTCCATATAGAGCCCACAAACGCCACCTTTGATCCATCTGGAGACACCCTGGGAGCATATTCGGCTCCCTGTCGAGATGTAAGTTCATCGATTTTAGCAGTCTGGATATTCACCGTGTACAGATTGGCTTGCTCCCTCTCATAGTCGGAATCTGGCTCCCGGTAGCTGCTAAAAAGGAGGCTCTTACTGTCACGTGTCCAGGTAATGCCATTGGAGACATCCCACTCTCCTGTGGTGACCTGACGCGAAGTACCGCCATCTGACGGCACAACGAAGATCTGTCTAAATCCTCGATCCAGGAAACCCACACGGTCCTGGCTATAATCCATCTGATCAATTACACGTGGGGCCTTGGTCCATTTCGCGCCTTTGGGTGCATCAGGCACTCCCATTGGTTTCAAAGCTGGCTTCGCATCTACATGCATGGTGAAGGCGATGAATTTACCATCTGGGGACCATTCGATGTTAGATGGAGACTTTTCCAACTTGGTGATCTGTGTAGGCTCACCGTCTACTCCGAGATACTTCACGAAAATCTGGGTGCCCTGAGGTTCTCCCTCCTTTGTAAAAGCCACCTTGGTACCGTCCGGGGACCATAACCCATTGGAGCCATGCAGAAAAAAGCGATTCATAGAACCATCCGCTCTCATCGTCCATAGGTCCGTTTCGCGCTTATCATCAACCATGTTGATCCATGTCCGGGAATACAGGATATCCTGACCACTGGGAGATAGCCTCGGATTGGATGCCCACTCGTAGTCACCATAGTGCTCGAGTGATAGTCGCATTTTGTCTTGAGAGTAACTGGCAAAGGAAGTGAAAAGGAGAAGACCTCCAAGTAGATGTTTCATCGGTATTGGGCGTTAAGTAGTATAAGCAGTCAATGACTAGATAGAATTTAGTCATTATCCCTCAAAATGGAAAGTTTGGAGACATTCGCAAACTGAGGCTAACGCCAAGGTGTTTATTGCCAACTCCCGTCCTACTACACAACCAATAACGCCACTATCAAAGAAAAAGCGATCAAAATCGACGCCATCAGTATGCTGCCGACCTTCTTGTTTTCCCGTGATCGTTGCTGAAATGATCTGGCCTGCAATGCCATCATTTTTCGCTCCATCGACTGTCGAAAGGTGAACTTGCGGGACTTACCTTTCGTGAACTGGTTCCATTTGTAATCTTCAAAAAATGCCATGTCTTGGGGTGTTTGTCTACTTATAAAGACGGCATTTTACCGGATACAGTTGGGGATAGTGGACTGAACAGCTTGATTCGAAGGGATGCCTCCCGCCTCTAGCCCGGATGGAACCGGTATCCGGCGTGGCCCGGGCGCTGGCTTGCGGGGCCGCAGATAAAGGTGAGAGCCGGCAGGCCTCCAGAGTAGTACGACGACACTGGCTGCTCCCAATAAAAAAATCCTCCCCCCAGTGGGAGAGGATTTGCAAGCAAAGAGTTTGATTAAATTTTGAATTAACTAAACGAATATACCTACTTTCAGGGCATTTCGCAACTGATTTGCTATCAGTTTGTGATCGCTACCAACAGGTCGCTTTGTGTGATAATATGCACTTTGCGCTGCTCGTCTCGGACCAGAAGGGCTTTGTTTTCCTTGTTGATGAGGGAAGACAATACATCAATGGTGTTGTCCATGCCGACGAATTGGAAGGACGGGTCCATGATCTCTGCCACCGGCTGGTTCTTCAATTCGGGGTTTTCCAGCAAGCTCTTGAGCACTTTGGTGTCTGACAAACTTCCGACAAAATGATTGCCATCAACGACCGGAACCTGGTCAATTCCATTCTCACTCATTTTGAGAATGGCATCTCCTACCTTCATGTCCTTGGGGATGGTGTGCAGCTGGCTCGTGCCATTGCGGTGCTCGATGATGTCCTTGGCAGTGGCAAATTTCCTTGACTCCAGGAAGCCATGATCTTTCATCCAGTTGTCATTGTAGACCTTGCCTAGGTACCGCGTGCCGTGATCGGGCAGGATGATGACCATGACGTCGTCTTCCTTGAGATGCTCTCGAGCGTACTCCAGCGCGCCATATACAGCAGACCCGCAGGACCACCCGATGAAAAGACCCTCTTCCCTGGCCAGCACTCTGGTCATGATGGCGGAGTCCTTGTCCGTTACTTTGACAATGTGATCTACCTGACCGAAATCTACGTTCTTGGGCAGGATGTCCTCACCAATCCCCTCCGTCAGATAGGGATATACTTCATTTTCATCGAAGACGCCTGTCTCCTTGTATTTCTTGAATACTGATCCATAGGTATCGATCCCCACGGTCAGGATATTTGGATTTTGCTCCTTCAGGTACCTCGAGGTTCCACTGATCGTACCCCCGGTCCCCATACCCGCTGCATAGTGCGTGATCTTCCCTTCGGTATCGCGCCAGATCTCCGGCCCTGTAGTTTCGTAGTGGGCCTCAGTATTCGAGATGTTGTCGTACTGGTTGGGATAGAAGGAGTTGGGAATGTCCGCATTGAGCTTCTTCGCCACGGAGTAATAAGATCGTGGGTCCTCGGGTTCCACGTTGGTAGGGCAAACGATCACCTCAGCGCCCACTGCCCGGAGTATATCGATCTTCTCTTGTGACTGTTTGTCGGCCAGGGTGAATATGCACTTGTAGCCCTTTCCGATTGCGACGAGGGCCAGTCCCATACCCGTATTTCCTGATGTCCCTTCGATGATCGTACCTCCAGGCTTCAGCTTGCCTTCCTTCTCCGCATCCTCAATCATTTTGAGCGCAATCCGGTCTTTTACGGAGTTGCCAGGATTGAAGTACTCTACCTTCACGAGGACGGTTCCTTTGATGCCCTCCGTCACTTTATTGAGTTTCACCAATGGGGTATCGCCAATAGTGTCGACGATGGAGTTATAATATTTCATGTGGGATTGTCAGGAAAAATTGATAGCACAAAGCTAGTACAATCACCTCGTGAAAAAAGTTTTTGTATGCTATGGTTATGTGATGCTCAAGGACTTGCCCCATCGATTGAAGGTACGGCCGCATTGATGGCTCTCCTCTGGCTATCTTTGATAGCAATGGCCATCAACGATGACGTAAGGCGGGAACTGGACGGGATCATAGAATTTTTGAAGATCGCTGAGCAGCTCAAGAGCACAACCCGGAGCGCACACAGCTCCACGGGACGACATGAAAGTGTCGCGGAACACACCTGGCGTCTCTGCCTACTGGCTTTGCTACTCTCCCGATACTACCCCAATATTGATCTTGTCAAACTGCTGAAAATGCTCTTGATACATGATATGGGGGAGATCATCGGCGGTGACATCCCAGCCATCCATCAGGATCCGACTCAGAACAAAAACGAGCAAGAGCGCTCAGACTTCCAAAAGATATTGGCACCCCTGCCGATGGACATGCGTGAGGAGTTCCTTGATATCTGGGATGAGTACGATCAGGTGGTGACTCCCGAAGCAAAACTCGCCAAGGCCCTCGACAAATTGGAGACACTGCTGCAGCACGTTCAGGGTGACAACCCGGGGCATTTTGACTATGGCTTCAATCTGGACTACGGCTCTGAGTACACCGGTTTGGACGCGATAACGACCTACATCCGTGAACAACTGGATGATTGGACACGTCAAAGGATGTCCGAATAATCCCCGAACCGACTGTACGAAATCTTTGGTAGCAGCGCTCGTTCTTGATTATTTTGGAAGGAGAATTCTCTGAGCATGAAAAAACTACTTAGCTACGCGATCATCTCGCAGATGATCGTCTTCGGTGCATTGTCACAAAACTCCTATTTCCCTAAGACCCTCAATATGCGCGAACGAGCCGCCGTCATCGACTCGTGGTTAGAAGAAAGAGTGCAGACCGTCCTGCCTGGCCTAATGCGCCGTGCCGGTATTGACATGTGGGTGATCATCTCTCGAGAATACAACGAAGATCCAGTCCTCAAGACTTTCCTACCCTCCACCTGGCAGTCTGCTCGACGTACAACCATGCTGGTAATCTATGATCCCGGGGGTAACCTGCCGCTTGAGACATTTGCCATGGCTCGCTATAGCGTCGGCAAGCTCTTTATCAAAGCCTGGGACAAAGAGGAGCAACCCAATCAGTGGAAGGCCCTCAGCGACATGATCAGGGAAAAGAATCCGCAAAAAATCGGCGTCAACAAGTCGAAGACCTTCGCCCTGGCAGATGGGCTATCTGCAACGCACTACGACCAACTGATGGCTGTGCTACCTTCAAGTTGGCAAAAGCGAGTGGTAGGTGCCGATGATCTGGCCATTGGCTGGCTGGAAACCCGCACGCCCTCGGAGATGGTAGTCTATCGTCAGATCGTGAGAATGGCTCATCAAATCATTGCCGAAGGATTCTCCGAAAAGGTCATACAGCCGGGAGTGACCACGACCGATGATGTCGTATGGTGGTACCGCGACCGCATCCGAGAGCTAGGTTTCACAGCTTGGTTCCATCCTTCTGTTGCCATCCAAAGAAAAGACCCGGAGTCATCCGAGCACCTGCGCTCATTTTCCGATCGACCAGAGCAACAGATGATCTTGCCTGGAGATCTGTTGCATGTAGATTTTGGGATCACATACCTCCGCCTCAACACGGATACGCAGCAACACGCTTACGTACTCAAAGCTGGCGAAAGCGAAGCGCCAATATTCCTGAAGGAGGCATTCAAAAAGGGGAATCAGGTGCAGGATATGCTAACACAAAACTTCATAGAAGGTCGCTCTGGAAATGAGATCCTAAGTGCCGCACTGCAGGACTGTGAGGGTGCAGGTCTAAAGGGCGTCATATACACGCACCCTATTGGCTATCACGGGCACGGTGCCGGTCCCACGATTGGACTTTGGGACCAGCAAGGAGGCGTTCCCGGAAAGGGAGACTATCCGCTGTACGCCAACACCGCGTACTCCATAGAGCTCAACGCTGGTGTGTACCTCGAAGAGTGGGACAAAGAGATCCGTATCATGTTGGAAGAAGATGCCTTCTTCGATGGTGAAAACGTCACCTACATCGATGGCCGACAGGTGGAGTTGATGACCATTCCTCGGGCCCTAGCTCCAAACAAGTAGTAGAGAAAGGCTCACTCCTTTGCCTTGCGCGTCCGCATGGTGAATACAGCAATGATCGCTGAGAGGAAAGCCAGGGCTGCGGAGAATAAGGCGACGATCCGATACACGTTGATGAAGCCGTCTCGGAAGATCGTGGAGACAGCTTGTTGCTGAACTTGGCTTAACTCCGGCGGTGGCTTTGCTTCACCGAGGTTGCGGCCCTCTTCGAGTACCTGACTGATCTGATCTGGCGTCAGGTCCATCGTCTCCACCTGGTTTTGGACATAGACCAGAAAGAGCGAGACCACCAATACCCCAAGAGCGGCGTTCATAAAAGATGCAGCAAGGCGCGTGACGCTGTTATTCACTCCCGACGCAACGCCCGACTGCTGATCACTCACAGCATTCATGACGGCGGTCGTCAGCGGCACAACTGTGATAGCCATCCCCAATGCAAAGACCATGAAACCAGGGAAGAAAGTAGTCCAATAGTCCCTGGGACCTCCTGTCATCCCCACGTTTCCCAGCATGAGAAAACCGATTCCTGCCAATGTCGGGCCAACTATTAGAAACTGACGGGCGCCGTATTTGTCAGTTAATCTGCCAGCGACTGGCGCAAGGAAAACCATCAACACTGAAAAAGGCAGAAACGTCAGCCCCGCCTCTAGTTCTGTGAAACCCTGTATTTGTATCAGATTGAGCGATAGGAAGAGCATCACCCCTGCGAGAGCAGCATACAGAAAGAAGGTCAGGAGGTTGATCCCGGAAAATATCCGATCACGAAATAATCCCAGAGGAACCATCGCCCATGTCCTTTTTGACTCCACTCTCAAGAAAGCAGCAAAGAAGACGACACCGAAAATCAATGAACCAAAAACATAGGGATGGCGCCAAGTCCATTCTGGCATCTCGAGCAAGCCGAAATTCAAGGCCATCAAGCTTAAAGTCAGCAGTAGCGCCCCCAGCCAATCCACCTTGTGTGCTTCGGGATCTTTACTCTCAGGCACCTTCCATTGCAGTACCATCAGAGAGGCAATCCCCAGAGGTACGTTAATAAAGAAGATAGCCCTCCATAGGCCCATGCTGGCTAAAGCACCTCCTAAGACCGGGCCTGAAATCGTAACGATGGTAGTCGCTGATGACCAACTTCCAATCGCCTTGCCCTTTTCCTCCTTCTTGAAAGTCGCCGATATGATGGCCAGCGATCCAGGGATCATGAAGGCGCCGCCCACACCCTGCACGCACCGGTAAATGATCAACTGCGTGATGTCCTGTGCAAATCCGCACAGCAGAGAGCCAATCGTAAAAACCAGGATACCCCCTTGAAAGACTTTCACCCTACCCAGGCTGTCTCCCAAACTTCCCCCGACAATAATCAGGGCCGCCAGCATGAGCAGGTAGCTATTCAGTACCCAAAAAAGATCACTGGCGCTGGCACCCAGATCGGATTGCAGTGATGGCAGGATGACATTGAGCGCCGTGGCGTCAATGAAGGCCATACTCGACGCAATGATGGTGGCTGCGAGCGTCCATCGTCCGGTGGCACAATTAAGCGGAAATTGATGTTGCGAAACAGTCGACAAGATGGCAGGTCTGTGTGAATTCCAGACAATGTAGGGCATCTAGGTCGGTATAGGAAATAGATAACCTGCACAAGTGGCCTCGACCGTAACCGAATGTCAGTCGGTAAGCACTTTGCGGCTACCTGCCTCATGCAGGATCCAAACACCTATCGCCACTCTCACCAGTGGTTGCAAATAGGAGTAGACCCATTCGTAGCACCAGTTCACGACGCCATTCAATGATGTGGCACCGAGGTAGTACCTGGCGAAGGACAGAAGACTCAGCGTGCCGATGAAGAGCAGTGATATCCCAATCCACTTGGGCAGCCCATCTTCCTGTACGAATGCTAGCCCATAAATGAAACTGCCCAACCCAAATCCGTAAACCACGAGAAAGTACTTGCTATCCGAAATGCCCACCGCCGCCGTCATCAGCGTCCGAAACATCTCTTTCACCGCCTCGTCATCGGCGGTCATATATCCTGGTCTCCACATCTGATTAAGGGCGTCGATAAGCAGCGCCTGTTGTGACATCTCTGTAAAGGCCCAAAGTAGGAGAAAAAGCGTACCAATGACTATTTGCCACGAATACTTTCTGAATAGCAGAAAAGCGATACCGACTGACGCCAGAAAGTTGACTTGCGGATGTATGAAAAGGATCCACAGCTTAGAGAGGTGCAGAGGATTTTGATAGAGGAGGACCCGCGCTTCGAAATCCGCCGCCTCCGGATTAGGCAGAAATATCAACAATGCCGTAGTCGTCGCCCCGAGGAAGGAGCAAACCGCTGCAATTTTCAACAGTGGTTTCACTCGATGGTTGTAATCTGTATTGGACACTTCTCAATTGTTAGCCAATGAAATAAAAAAAGGCCGATATCGAGATATCAGCCTTTCACAGAATATGATAAGTAGGTTAGTTATTCATCGTCAGTTCTCAACAACGAGCTATAGAGTAGCTTTCTGGCGTTGGCCTTCCGCAACTCTTGCTGCACGTCGGAGATAATACCCATCTTCACATCCACATCCACTTTCATGGACATTGTGATCTGATCTCTCTCCACTTCCGAGAGCTTGTCTTTCTCAGTATTTACAAATTGGATAATGTCTTCTTGCGTGATGAAGACATCATTCGTTTGTATACGTGGCTCCTCTCCAAACAGTGAGATGTTCTTTGGCTCACCTATGTAGATGTAGCTCACCAATGACTTTCGCTCAATCTTTGTTAACTGCGTCGCTTTCGGGATGATCTGCTTCACAAGAATCTCCTGCTCTCTCAACACGGTAGTCACCATGAAGAAAAAGAGAAGCATGAAGATGATATCTGGGAGTGCCGCAGTAGGGATATCCTGAGATGTATTCGAACTCTTTTTGAATTTGTTAGGCATAAGTCTTATCCTTTAGGGTCATCAATCAGGTTCTGCAATCGAGATCGCCCGGGGAATACCGGATCGAGCTCTTTGATACATCGCTTTCTGGATATCGTCGTCTCTGTCAAGTGTCAACCACTCGTCGACGGTGACCCCTGCCCTCTCAGCATAGATCTCATTGTAAGCTGCGTTGATGGCATCCAGCACCTGTATGTACAGGTCGTAGCTGGTACCACGGTTGGCTTTGAATGAAACGATGGCGTTACCACTCGTGGGATCATCGGATGATTCCGGGTTCCGACCATTCTGGCTAACGAAAACTTTCATTGAGTTCGGCAAGCTGTTATAGACTTCTACGCCCTCGGGAGAAGGATCTCCAAAGTTTAGTACGAACTTCTTCACTTCATCTGTCAGATCTGAGATTGGCGCCGTGTAAGGCTCATTCTCTACCAAAAGCCTATCCTGAGAGTTCGCCAATATCTTGAAGATATTTCTCTCCTGTAGCTTCAGTTCTATTTCCTCCTGATTTGGATCCGGCGGGGGCGGCAACAGCATGGCAATACCCTTGTCGTTGGCGATCGTAGTCGTCACCAAGAAGAATATCAACAGCAGAAACGCAATGTCCGCCATGGAGCCAGAACTCACCTCAGGGGCCTTTCTTCCTCCACCTCGTGCCATTATTTTAAGAATTTAGAGATTTCTGTATATACAATTCCCGCGATAGCTGCGAATACAAAAGCGTACATCGTCAGCAATCCGGCACCCACCATTTTGGAGGTGGTTTCCGACGCTCCCTCCGAGCTACCGTCAGCTATTGTATAGGTGACGACGAGCACTACCAGAAGTATTCCTACTCCAATGCCCGACTTAACGAGGGACTTGGGATCGCCGAAAGATTGGATCAAAGGCATGATGATCGCTGTGATAGCACACAGGAAGATCAGCACATAGCCTGCATATAGTCCTAGATCGATTAATGACATATCCTGATTATTTCGGATGAACGAATCTTACTTAGCAGAAAGGTTGTGCTTCACAAGGATGTCTACCAAAGAGATAGAAGCGTCTTCCATGCTATTCACCAGGGAATCGATCTTAGAGATCAGGTAGTTGTAGAACAACTGAAGGATAACGGCCACAATCAGACCACCCACTGTTGTCAAGAGTGCCACCTTGATACCGTTTGCCACAAGAGTAGGAGATACGTCTCCCGCTTCTGCGATGGCGTCGAAGGCGTCAATCATACCGATTACAGTTCCCATGAAACCAAGCATCGGTGCAAGTGAGATAAACAGGGAGATCCAAACCATACCTCGCTCCAACTTACCCATTTCGACAGAACCGTAAGAAATGATAGACTTCTCTACCATCTCGATGCCTTCTGACATTCTCATAAGACCCTGGATGAAGATAGAAGCTACCGGACCGCGAGTGTTGCGGCAAACGTCCTTAGCTGCCTCAACGCCACCGGCGTTCAACGCATCTTCGACGCTGGCGAGCAACTTCTTCACGTTAGTGGTTGCAAGATTGAGTGTGATGATTCTTTCGATGGAGATAGCCAGACCCAAGATCAAACAGATCAAAACGATGCCCATAAAGCTAGGTCCACCATCGATGAATTGTTTCTTGACGACTTGGTGGAAACCAGGCTCCGCTTCAGCCACAGGCTCCTCTTCGACGAAAGTTGGCTCCTCCGCAACAGGCTCTGCCTCTTGCACAGCGGCGGAGTCTGCAGCAGCAGTTTCAGTAGTATCAGCCGCAGCGTCGTCTTGTGCATACGTGTTTACCGCAGTGAAGGTAAAAAGACCCGTAAGCATCAAAAGAGTAAGTAACTTTTTCATAATCTGTTTGGTAGTCTTCGGTTAAGTTTAAGTAAAGTTAATTATAAAATTTTTTGTCCAAATGTACACCTGCAGAGAGGAAGGGATTCGAACCCTCGATACCCGGTTAGGGTATACACACTTTCCAGGCGTGCGCCTTCGACCACTCGGCCACCTCTCTAAAAACAAAAGGCCCTAAAGCGACCTCTAGGCGGACAAATAAATCAAGAAAAATGAGCTTATGCAAATTGAAATTAATTTAGATATCCATCTCTCCTCGTAACGGAGCGGCCAACTTTGCTTTGATATTGACCAAATTATCTTCATTCGCCAGGAGAAACATGAGTTTGGTGACAGCCGCCTCCGGCGTAATGTCTCCCCCACTCACCACACCAATTTCCATCAACCTCTTACTGGATTCATACCGACCAGGGATCACCTCTCCACCACTGCACTGGCTGACATTGTAGATGATCACACCTGAATCGATGGTCTCCGCCAGGGCATCCATGAACCAGTCATAGTTCATTGCATTGCCGGAGCCATAAGTCTCCATGACCACTCCTTTCAACCCTTCCATGGAGAGGATGCAACGTAGCGCTTCTTCACTCAGGCCGGGAAATACCTTCAGGATGATCACATTCCGCTCAAAGCTCTTGCGGAAGATCAGCTCGCCGCTCGCCTGTCCACTCAGCATGTTTTGTTTGAAATATTCAATGAATATTCCGGACGTCGCCAGCTTGGGATAGTTCGGGGATTCGAAGGCCGCAAAAGCACTGGACCTGACTTTCTGCGCCCGGTTGCCACGAAGCAAAACGAAGTTGAAGTAGATCCCCACTTCCCGTAAGATCGGAGCGCCATATTCTTTGGAGGATGCGATCTGCAATGCAGTGATCAAATTCTCACGAGCGTCTGAGCGCAATTCACCGATCGGTATTTGCGCACCCGTCAGAATGATGGGTTTGGAGAGTCCCTCGAACATGTAGCTCAGAGCAGAGGCCGTGTATGCCATGGTATCAGTACCATGCAGGACGACGAAACCATCATACTGGTCGTAGTTCTCCGAGATAATGGCTCCGAGACTTTGCCAGTCCTCGACCCTGATGTTGGATGAATCCAGCAACTTGGGGAAGGATACGAGGGTCATCAACAGATCCATTTCCTTCAGTTCGGGCAGCTTGTCCAGGACATTACTGAAAGTGAACGGCACAAACGCTCCCTTTTCGTCCTTGATCATTCCGATCGTACCACCTGTATATATAATGAGTATGGAACCCTTCTCTTCCTTATCAGAAGTACGGGTCACGGCTATCTTATAGTCCTCACCTTTTTGTTTCGTGCTCAAGATTGAAAAGGTTTATGGCGTTTGCCGTGGTGATATCGTCCAACTCTCTGATCGTCGCACCCAGGTACATAGCTACCTTCTCCGCAACGAGTCTCACATAGACAGGTTCATTTCGCTTACCGCGGTGTGGCACCGGCGCCAGATACGGACTGTCTGTTTCGAGAATGAGGTACTCTGGAGCAATGTGCGGCAGCACCTTGTCCAGTCCTCCATTTTTGAAAGTAGCGACGCCTCCAATCCCAAGCATGAAATCCAGCTCGATGATCCTTTGCGCCTGATCAACATTGCCCGTGAAGCAGTGAAATACGCCACGGAGGCCTCTCTCCGCAAATGGGGCTACCAGCTCAATCGTCTCATCGATGGACTCGCGGCAGTGTATGACGATGGGCAGTCCACGCTCTAGTGCCCATTCGCTCTGGATTCTGAAGGCTTCCTGCTGCTGCGGAAAATGGGACTTGTCCCAATACAGGTCTGTACCAATCTCGCCAACGGCCAGAAACGGTCGACGCAGCAGCCACTGCTCTACTTCCTTCAATTCCTCCTCGAAATCCTCCTTGACCGAACAAGGATGCAAGCCCATCATACTGCGACAAACGGTGGGATACTTCTCTTCGACCGATAGCATCGCCTCCACGGAGGAACGATCGATATTGGGCATCAGGATCTGGGTGACACCTAGTGCCTGAGCAGAGGCGATGATTTCGTCACGATCCTCGTCAAACTGCGGTAAATATATATGGGCGTGGGTATCGATCATTGGGCTAGGCAATGCCGGCAAACTTAAACCCTTTGTCCTGAAATCGCGCCAAAAAACCGGGTAGCACCTGCTTCACGAGAGGCAGGAACTTCCCACTATCGTGAAACACCACTACGTCTCCACCCCTGGCACCGGAGAGCTTGGCGAGGGATCTGGAAGGCGTCATTCGCTCATCAAAGTCGCCGGCCAGAAGGCTCCACATCACCACCTGATAGTCTTTCGACAATTCTTTGGCCTGTTTCGGGGTGATCCGGCCATAGGGAGGACGAAAAAGCGGGCGGGGGGAAGTGGCTGGATGCTGATTGATAAGCTCCTGACAGGCGTCAATATCGGCACGGTAGTTCGGGAGACTGGTACGCCATCCTGACAAGTGATGATAGGTATGATTGCCAATGATCTGTCCGTGGGCAATCACCTGCTCAACGATCTCGGGATGCCTGGCCATCCTATCTCCCACCATGAAGAAAGTAGCTTTCGCGCCCACGCGCTCGAGCTCCTGCAGCACCCATGGAGTGGCTTGCGGGTCAGGTCCATCATCGAAAGTCAGATAGATGGTCTTGCCATCGCCCACCTCGGCAGAGAACAATGAATAGGGGAATAGCCGGGTCAACCAGATAGGCGTCCGATGCGGATACCAGCCCACAGTAACTACTCAGGGTATTTGTTGCTGACCTGGCACGAGATCATAGTGATGTCATCATGATAGGGAGTCTCCTCCCTGAAGTCGTCCAGCGCCTTGAACACATGCTTGTGCAGCGCATTAAGATCTTCCTGCCAGTGTTTCTCCAGTATGGCCAAAAGGCGCTCAGTTCCAAACTGCTCTTCCTCCGCATTGAATGCCTCGGTCAGCCCATCCGTATAGGCCAGGAACAGGAAGTTATCAAGATGCTCGATCCGAACCTTCGACAAGAATGGCAGCGGATCAAACATTCCCAGAATAGTCGTTCCTTCCTCCAGTGTATACTCTTTGTCCTTCGTCAGCAAGAATGACGGGTTGTGCCCACAGTTGACATATTCGAAGACGTGGGTATTGAAATCATACAGACCAATGAAGAAGGTGATGAAGTTTTCCCCATTGCTACTGGAGCACGTGGAGTGATTCAACTCGCTGATGATCTCCTCAAGGTCTTCCGTTTTTCGGACAAGTGTTCGCAATGATGCCTGGAAGTTGGACATGAGCAGTGCTGCAGGCACTCCCTTGCCGGAGACGTCCGCGATACAGACGATGAATCGGTTGTCACCTAAAGAAATGTAGTCGTAGTAGTCACCCCCCACATCCTGGTGGGGAAGGTAGACCGCATCTATCTTGAGTCTGGTCGACTTGGGTAGCTTCTTAGGAAACAAGAAGTTTTGCACCTTCTTGGCGATCTCCAACTCCTTGCGGTAGGCTTCCTGCATCAACTGTCTTCTGGCCAGCTTCTTGTTTTCGACGGCAACGATCAGGATGTTCGTCAGGGCCCTGAGGAAAGTGATGTCTGTTTCGGGATTGCGCCCTCCTATGAATACGACGGCCAGGAGCCTGTCTTTATGATACACCGGGAACACGTGAGAGAACTCGCCAAAAGGATCCTTTTCCTCAATCTCAGTGATATCAGTATAGGTGGTATGCTTCTCTGGCAGCACTTCATTGGACCAATCGACTCCTGATCCGAAGTGCACCTTGCAGTGCCATTGTTCATCCTCCATGAACACGGCCAGTTTCTTAACCTGCAGATCGGCGAGTAGCGTAAATCGATAGATTCGATACAAATCACCCTCGGGCAGGTTGTTGTTGATCGCCTGAGTGATCTCTAGTAGAGCATTGAGCTCCAGGTCCCTTATGTCGCCTATTGCAGCCATTTGCAACCTTTCAATTAGAGTTGTGAGCCAGCAGGCCCTTCTTCGAGGCAAGGTAGAAGTAATCCTCGTACTTCATGGCAAGTTCTAACGGTTCAGCAGCATCTTCGTCGACGCTCCTCAGCACCCTGACCCAGCCCCGCTGATAAAGTGTTTCCAGCGTATGTACCAGTTGATCGTTCGTCAGATCGCAGGCTTCCTTCAGTTGTTCATAAGAAACGACAAAGTATAGCTCATCCAATACGTCATATTCGTCGTCGTTCATGAGTAGCTTCTACCTTTCCACGAATACTTGCCAAAAATAGACCCAAAACCCAACAACAGTACATAAAAGGGATAAACAAAGCTGACGACAGGGAAGTACCGACGACATCTGGCGATCCCTAGAAATCGACTTGTAGCCTGCAGGTATCGGGCCTCAGCCAACCACCGCAAACCTATCAGCACGATGACCGGGAGCCACGACCACCAGCCTACGGCTATTCCGTACACCATCAGGAAGATGGAAACAAAGTCGACAAAGGCATACACGGACGCCACCTTCAACCACCAGTTGGACCTCAAGCGCCATTTACTCAGCCAACGGAGGCGCTGTTGGATGAAGCCGCCGATAGTGCCCTTGGGATAGGTACTGACAAGCACGTCCCTCGATTTGATGAAATGCACCTGCCCCGGGAACTGCTCAAATATCTTTTGCAGGAGAAACTCGTCATCACCGGATGGCACGGTGTCATTGCCTTCGTATCCATTCACAGAATGAAACGCACTCTTGAGATAGGCCATATTCGCACCATTGCATGTGCTTGGATAACCCTTCTGCAATGTTGCCGCCCCAAATGCAATGAGAGACGAGAAGTCCAGTGCCTGATAAATATCGAAAAAACGATCACCTACCATCTTCACCGGACCTGATACCATCTGCGGCTGGTGTTTCTGGAAAAATGCTGCATAGGTACTCACCCAGGAGGCAGGTACCCGACAGTCTCCGTCAGTGCATAAAATAATCTCCCCTGAGGCATGTTCTACACCCAATGAAGCCGCGGCCTTTTTGCCCAATTTGTCACCGAGTGAAAAGGTCTTGAGGTCCAGAGTGCTGTTGGCTTGATGGCGGTTTACCAACTCGCCGGTCGTGTCATCGCTATGATCGTCAACAACGATCACTTCAAACATATCTGTAGGATAGTCCTGGCTCTCCAGATCTTCCAGCAGCTGTCCAATGTGTTCTTCCTCATTACGAACTGGAATGATCACCGACACGCGATAACGGCTATCGGATGAGGACCGAAAAGTATTGATCCCATTCCAAATACGAGTGAGCACACCAAAAATGACAACATGCACAATCGCTATTCCAGCGAAGACAATCATATAGATAACTTAAAACGGTATGCCAGTAGAGGAACCAATCCCATGATGGAGGGCAAAATAATATTTATGAACCAAAGGGAGAAACTCGCGACAAGCAATGGTGTCGCGTCAGCAATAAAAGCGGAAAATACAAACACAATAGCAGCCTCCCTGACACCCAATGCTCCCAGCAGGGACGGTACGATGGATCGCAGTAAGAATACAACACCCACTCCGCTCCCAATTACCAATAAATCAACATCTGGCAGCACCGCCGACAGTAGAACAATAAGCTGAAAAGAGAATATCATGTATCGGCCGATTGTCAGCACCGCGATCCAAAAGTGGTCCTGGCCGTCATACAATTGGCTATTGGACGTGAGATGTCGCCACGCAGCATATACAATCACAGCAAGAGGCAAGAGCACCCAGGTGTAATTGGAGGCATACAGATATACGGTCGCGACAATGCCTACCATCGCTGTGACTCCCATAGCGTAAATACGGCTGACCATAAGGACCTTGATCGACTCTATCGAACGCGGTATACCTAACATGCGCCCCATGAAATCCCCCAGGGTGAACGGCATGATCCAGTTGAGTGCCAGTCCTCGCAACACACCAGCGGCTGCAGTAGACCGGGAAATAGACCTGAGCGGCCGAACGCACCGCTGCCATTTGAGAACTTCCAGATACCAGTTGAGCGGAAAGAGGAGTAGCGCACTTATGAAGGCTATCAGAAACTTGCTTTCAGAAAACCATTGGTCCAATTGCAAATCGGCCCAGGATATATGGCCCAGTCTTGAGAAGATGTAGAAGAAGCAAGCTCCGCAAATGACCACCTTTAACGCATAAAGGGCCATTTCTTTCCATCTAATGTGGTTTATTTGTGGCAGTGAGTACATCTGGTAAGGAAAAGATCATCCTCGGCCTGGATCCTGGCACGAATGTAATGGGTTACGGTCTGATATCCATCCGGAAAGCCCAACTCACACTCCTGCAATTTGGTGTCATCCACCTCAGCAAATATGAAGGGCACGAGCTCAAACTCAAGAAAATCTTCGATCGCGTGACAAATCTCATCGATGAATATCTTCCGGATGAAGTCGCGTTGGAAGCTCCCTTCTACGGCAAGAACGTTCAATCCATGCTAAAATTGGGTCGAGCGCAGGGTGTGGCCATGGCAGCTGCCCTTTCGAGGGAGATACCCATCAATGAGTACGCGCCAAAGAGAGTCAAACAATCTGTGACCGGCAATGGTAACGCATCAAAGGAGCAGGTGGCTGCGATGCTGCAAAGCCTTATGAAGTTCGACGAAGCACCCAAGTTGCTAGATGCCACGGACGCACTTGCAGTGGCCGTATGCCATCACTTCCAGGGAGGGAAAGTGGAATTGTCCTCAACCAGTTGGAAAGCTTTCTTAACCTCAAATCCTAATCGAATTAAATGAGAATGAAAAACCGGCAAATGTTGGCCATCGCAGTCACTGCATTGGTAGTTGTGGGATGCACAGAGAAGAAATACACCTTCGAAAAAATCACATGCTTCGAAAGACCACATCTACGAAAGATATATACCCCCTGCCGTCAATTCATGTACAATGCCAAATACTGGGACAAGGATTACAACCTCATCACCGGGTCTCGCGTTCTGCTGTCGATAACTGGCAATTTCGAAATCAAGCAAGATGGCAAAGAGCAGGTCGAAGGCATCTACCAGTATGAATACAAAGAGTCAGACTTCGCCCGGGCCGCGCCCCACAACATCAACACCACCCTAGCTGATACCGGATGGGTGCAGCAGATGGTACAAGGCCTTGCCGAAACACAGCAGGACGTATGGATGACACCCTTTCGACAGAATCAATTCAAGTTTACACAAGTGTGTCCCTATCCGTCCGTCAATCTGCCTCTCGAGGAAGGCAAGCAATGGTACAGCAACCTCATCATGTATGATGGCTGGGGCGACTGGGACAACCAGCAACTCCGGAGCAATTACGAAGTCCTGGGGCAGGAAACCGTTGAACTTCCCATCGGTGTGCTGGAAAATGTGTGGCACGTAAACGCTATCGTCGGCACCAATACTGGCTACAACACCCTGGATATGTGGTTCAGTGAGGAGTATGGATTCGTAAAGCTCATCTACAAAAACTATGGAGGGCAATTGGCGCAGTTCGAAATGATAGAGGTGATCGAACGCGGTTTATAAATTCTACATTCCATAGACCCCACGTCCACCTTTCTTGATTATCTTTGAAATACTCTGCATGCAGAGTAAATTGCTAACATAGCTTATGTACGAAAAACTACTCTCCCCTCTCGATCTCGGATTCACGACATTGAAAAATCGAGTGCTCATGGGCTCCATGCACACCATGCTCGAAGAGGCTCCCAATGGCTTTGAAAGAGCCGCTGCATTTTACGCCGAACGCGCCCGGGGTCAGGTCGGATTGATTGTCACTGGCGGCATCGCCCCAAACAAAGAGGGATGGGTCGGGCCTCACTCTGCCAAGCTCTCGACCGAAGAGGAGATCGCGCCCCACCAGTTCATCACCAATGCGGTGCATCAAGAGGGAGGCAAGATCTGCATGCAGATACTCCATAGTGGTAGATATGGTTACCATGCCCACAACGTAGCCCCCTCTCCTATCCAGGCCCCAATCAACCCAATGAAACCTCGCGAGCTGACAACCGAGGATGTCTATGGCACAATCGAGGATTTTGCGGAATGCGCGAGGCTCGCACAAAAGGCTGGCTACGACGGGGTAGAAGTGATGGGATCCGAAGGGTACCTGATCAATCAGTTTATCGTCAAACGAACCAATCACCGGGAAGATGAGTGGGGCGGTCCCTATGAAAACCGGATGCGATTTCCTATCGAGATTGTGAAAGCCGTGCGGAAAGCAGTCGGTACGGATTTTATTATCATCTATCGGCTCTCGATGCTAGACCTCGTGGAAGGGGGTAGCACCTGGGAAGAGGTGGTCATGCTGGCTAAGGAGCTGGAAAAGGCCGGTGCCACTATTATCAATACGGGTATCGGCTGGCATGAAGCCCGGATCCCAACGATCGCAACGGTCGTGCCCCGTGGGGGCTTTGCATGGGTCACCAAGCGGCTGATGGGAGAAGTGTCCATCCCGCTCATCACCACCAACAGGATCAACATGCCCGACGTCGCAGAGAATATCCTGCAAGACGGCTGCGCTGATATGGTGTCAATGGCTCGCCCTTTCCTGGCAGATGCCGACATCGTGAAGAAATCAATAGAAAACCGGGCCGACGAGATCAATACCTGCATTGCATGTAACCAAGCGTGCCTGGATCACACCTTCCAGATCCAGATCAGCTCATGCCTTGTGAACCCCCGGGCGTGTCATGAAACACTACTCAACTACCCGCCTGTCTCGACTGCCAAAAAGCTGGCAGTAGTAGGCGCAGGACCGGCCGGACTTGCAGCGGCAACAATCGCTGCAGAGCGTGGTCACGAAGTGGATCTCTTCGAAGCCGAAGACAAAATCGGCGGCCAGTTCAATATGGCAAAAGTGATCCCTGGCAAAGAGGAGTACGCCGAGACCATCCGCTACTACCAATCGATGATCGACAAGCACGGCGTCCGACTGCACCTCAACACGCGGGCCGATCTGGATCAATTGAAGGCTGGCGGCTACGATGAAGTGATCATCTGCACAGGCGTAACGCCCCGGGAGGTGGACTTCGAGGGTGCAAATGATCCGAAAGTCGTGAGCTATGTTGACGTGCTCTACCGAGACAAAGAGGTGGGTAAAAAGGTGGCCATCGTCGGTGCCGGGGGCATCGGCTTTGACGTAGCCGAGTTTCTGGCACACCAAGGCAATCCACCTAGCATGGACGTGGAGGCTTTTATGAAAGAGTGGGGCGTCGATATGGAATACAAAGTCGGCGGAGCCAATGCAGAAGCGCAGCCAGAACCATCTCCCAGGGAAATATACTTGCTCAAACGGTCTACGGGTAAACACGGGAAAGGCCTCGGTAAAACCACTGGATGGATCCATCGCGCCAGTCTGAATATGAAGAAAGTACAGATGCTTGCCAACGTCACCTATGAGAAAGTGGATGGCGCGGGACTGCACATATCAGTCAATGGAGAGCCCCAGGTACTTGATGTAGATAATATCGTTGTCTGTGCAGGTCAGGAACCACTACGAGATCTCTACGATGGACTGGTGGCAGCAGGGGTCAATGCCCACCTTATTGGCGGTGCAAAGGAGGCGGCAGAGCTTGACGCGAAGCGAGCCATTAAAGAGGCAGCCGAGTTGGTATCCGAGATCTGAGCAGAGCTTCAAAGGCTAGATAAAATCTCCTGAAACTGTATCAACCGGCATGGGATCGTCGGGAAGACGATCCCTGAATTCTATGGAATCCCTTCGTGACTGGCTGAGGCTATCGGCAGGTACCGCAATGGAAGGTTGGGTGACAGGCTGACTCGGTCCACCCTGATTGCTATCGCTAAGCATTGACGTCTGGCCGCTCAGGAGTTTCCAACCTCCTGCCCGCAGAATTACAGTACCGGATTCGATCATACGAACGCGTCGCGTCACGCCCCCGGCCTCTACCACCTGCCCGGAAACCACCCCGTGGAAATTGGCAAGGAAGGGGACGATTGGAAACACCTTCAAAGAATCCCAACGATAATCAGCGGAGGTGATATTTCCAGCGGATTGTTCGAGGATCACTTTCACAGAATCGTAGCTGAGGGCAGCTCCATAACCTGGCGGTACCCAGAAAAAATCGGCAGAATTGTCGAGGTAATCGAACTCTGCCAGGAGTCCCCGATCACGAATAGCATCATGATAGGCACGTAGCATGGAGGTCACGCCATCACGAACGCTGTTTTTTTCCAACGACTTGAGTCGGGATTCCTCGCCACAGCCGCCGATGGTCAACAGCAGGCAAATCAAACAGGGGACAGCAATGGAATGCAAAGTGCTTAGGTTTCTCATGTGAAAACTAAATTATAAGGCGTCGCCACTGGCTCGAAAGCGCCGCGCGGTAAACATGTATAGGGAGGCTCCTCGTCACTCGCCATCAACCGGAAGACCCCTTTCTCTTTTCTGCTGGTTGACCATCTCTTCGACATCCCGCAGCAGCTGCTTTGCATCGTAGATGATGCCATCTTTGATGGTGTACTTCACACCTCCTACGCGCTCGACCTGCTGGGTCTCGTCATTGAGTCGCGGGAATCCTGTCCCGTAAAGAACCTTTAGGTTTTGAATGGGATTCTCGTCCACGATCACCAGGTCTGCCAATAGTCCTGGTCGGATGATCCCAAACTCAATCTCCTTGCCCTTCGGGTCGTGAATCGCCTGGGATGCGTGCAACGTGGCCCCTCGAATGACTTCCAAAGGGTGAAACCCTGCCTCTTGCAATAGCTCCATCTCCTCGATGTGGCCAAAACCCCACAGGTTGTAAATGAATGATGCGTCATCGCTGACCGTCACACGACCACCGGCGTTTTTGTAATCATTTAGGAATGACATCCACACCTTGTAGAAGTTTTTCCAAACTACCTCATCCCATGTCGTCCAGTCGTAGAAGTACGACCCATGATCCACACGACTGGGGTAGTAGAAATCATGAAGGGTCGGCAGTGTGTACTTCTCATGCCATTCGGCATTGCGCTCCCGCATGACGTCTCTTCCCGCGAGGTAGGCAGTCATGGTGGGGTCGAGGATGAAATCATGCGCCAAAAACTCTTGAATCAGTGCATTCCAGGCTTCGCTGCCACGAGGATGGATCTTGTCCCACTGGTAGGCTACCTGGCTAAACCGATACTGTTCGTCATTGTAAATAAAGTCCGGCGGCCAGTCCTGAATATCATTGTCCTTGTACAAGGACTCGAAGAGCCCATAGAAGTGCGTGAGATTGTCGAGGCCCATTCTTGCCGCGTCCAGTGCGTTGACCCTACCGACCATGGACTGGGCGATATGGGCTACTGTGCCCATCCCATTTTTATGTGCCTCATCGATACCGGCCTGCAGGATTTCGGGGTCATGGCTAAAAAACTTGAGTCCGTCCACATCTCTCTGCGCCGCCCAGCGCACCCACTCCCGAGCCTTCTCCGGCGTGTGGATGGGCCCTCCTTCCCAGTCCTCGCCCTGGCCCATCACATGAAAAGCGATGATCCGGGGAGCGACGATCTCATTTCTCGCACTACGTTCTTTTTCACTCTTCGTCCAGTTGACATTGGCGGCGGGTACCCCGCGGATGGTGGTAATGCCGTGTGCCATCCAAAGCTTGTAGGGATACTCGGCATTGGGTGACTTCTCGGCCCCACCGACGTGCGCATGCAGGTTGATGAATCCGGGCAGGACGTACGACCCATGGGCATCGATCTCCTTCGTGGCTCCCTGTGGTCGGGATGCGGAGTCGATCGGTACTTTGGGCGTACCTACCCCCACAATTTCCGCGATCTTGTTGCCCTCTACGACAATGTCAACAGGTCCCATGGGGGGAGCTCCGGTACCATCGATCATGATGGCACCTCTGATGATCAAACGCTCAAATGGGCCTTCTCCTTCATCGGGTCGCCGATCGGGCGCGGGGTTAAGCGTCTGTGCAAAAACTGTAGCGGTGAGCGTCCAGGCAAAAAGTGAGAGTGCGAGCTTCTTCATGGTTAGGTCTGGGAGATGATCGTCAAAAGATAGAGAATTTTTAGAACCAGCACGGCGCTGGGGCTTGCCATAAGACAGACGGCGAAGAAATAGCAGCCTGCACCCGCGTCAGGGATAGAGGCGGCAGCCGGCGTGGGAATAGCGCAGGGCCGCGCGGCCGAGATACAGCCGATAGCCCGGTCCCGAGCCTGTATGTGGGTCAGGGCCACTTCTGGGGCCCTTCGCCTGGCGAGGGAGGCGCCCCAATCAAAAGACGCTTACTTCAGTCGCTTCTTGGCAGCTTTGAATGCGTTGAACGTATTGATGATGCCACCGCTTTGGGAGAGGTCTCTGAATGGCACTTCCACTTCCTCACCATCCTCGGATGGCTGCAGGACCGTCTTCGGCTTCTTGACGGGAGACGCCGTGTCCATCAGCAGGCTGATCATCTGCTCGGGTGTAGCGTCGGGGTAATAGGCCAAAACCAATGCGGCAACGCCAGTCACAATCGGGGCGGCAAGACTTGTCCCATCATGGGAGCTGTAGGTATTGTCAAGATCAAGGGAAATAATGGAGGCGCCAGGAGCGAATATGTCCACCTGCTCCTTGCCGTAGTTAGAGAAAGACGCTGCGATCTCGGCATCGTAATCCCGTGAGTTGGCACCGACTTCCAGCCAGTTGGATGCCTTGGTACCATCCTCGAACACGTCCGTAGGAAAGTTGTCGTGGATATCAATATCCCGACCATCATTACCGGAGGCGTGCACAAGCAAGACGCCATTGTCCGCCGCGTAGCGCACAGCATCGTCGACAAAATGCTTCTGTGGAGAGAAGTTCTTGCCAAAGCTCATGTTGATAATATCGGCGCCATTGTCCACTGCATATCGGATAGCCAGCGCGATGTCCTTGTCGCGCTCATCACCCTGGGGTACCGCCCGCACGGGCATGATCCTCACGTAGTCGGACACCCCATTGATCCCGATTCCATTTCCTCTTCGCGCGGCAATCACTCCCGCCACTGCAGTACCGTGCGAGGCGTCCGGCCCCTCCACATCGGCGTTGCCATAGTCTGTATCTGTGATATCGTCGGGGTCATCACCAATGAGGTCGCGGGCGTTGAGACCGGGATCCAGATAGTAATCCATGGTTTCCATACTGTACTCGACGGCCGCCTGCAGGTAGTCTTCGGTCAAGCCCATTTCAAAATAACCCTGTAGGAACTGCTTGGCGAACTGCACGTCCTGTGCCTCCGAATTCACCTTCGCCAGATCCTCACTGCTGGTGACGTCAATGCCAGTAGCTTCGTCGATGATGCGCTTGGACTCCTGATACGCCTGAGCAAAAGCAGAAATATTGTCTCGAAGCTGGCGCCCTTCTTCCAACTGCTCCTCATAGGAGGCCTTGGCCTTGTCGTAAAGCGGGCTGCTCGTACCGGACTGCGCTACGATGCGCGTTTCTTCCAGGTTCTCGTAGCGAATGTTTTCACCGTCCTTGTTGCCTAGGAAGTTCCAGCCATTGATGTCATCGACAAACCCGTTGCCATCATCATCGACGCCATTGCCAGCAATCTCATCTTCATTGATCCAGATCCGTCCTTCGAAATCCTCGTGCTCTATGTCTACGCCGCTGTCTATGACCGCGACGATCACCGTCTTCTTTGGCGCTTTGCCGGTCACGAATTTTTCATACGCCCGATCGGCACTGACTCCCGCTATGGCGTCCGCTTTCGGGTCCTTGTTGTACCAGTCAAAGTAGCTGGCGTCTAATTCGTCTATCTGTTGTCCCTGGCCAATAAGGTCAAATGGGAGGCAACCCACCCCAACCATGACCATCAAGAATATCCTGCGCATTGTCTGATCAATCTTCAAAAGTGTGCAGCAAAGTAACCAAAAACCGGACCTTTTATTTCGGTGAATTACATGAACGTAGGTTTCAAGGCCGGAAGTGACTGAAATGAGCGGTTTGGTGGTGAGGGGACCGGAGAAATGTAAGTATCCGGACAAACCGGGCGCATGACCTAAAAACCTGCCAACCTGAATTGTTAGGTATTTGGTATAAGCAATCGATATGCGTACAGTCTTAGGTTTCGTCTTGATATGTCTGAGTGTGTCGTTGTGTCTGGGACAATGCTGCTCCGGTGGTGTCCCGATGTCCGGCAACATTGGACTACCCGCGTCCAGCAAGGGAACGATCCAGTTCACGCTCAACTACGACCTCAATGTACTGGAGACGCTGAAGTCGGGGACAGCAGTACTGGACGATCGGACCCGTCGTCGGGAAACGCATGCAGTGCTTTTTGAAAGCGGCTACTCTATCACTGATAAGTGGTCGGTGGACCTTTTTCTGCCTTTTGTGCGTCAGGAGCGCACCATCAACCAACCGAATCTGGTAGAGGACTTTGTAGCAACGCAAGGGTTGGGTGATGCGGTGGTGCTGGTGAAGCATGCCGTCACGGCAAAAGTCACACTGGGCATCGGGGTGAAACTACCGACGGGGGCTTCTGACAGGACCCGAGAAAATGGTCTGCCGCTCAACGCAGATCTGCAGCCAGGCAGTGGCGCGCTGGACCAACTCTTGTATGCCAACTATCGGACCAATATCGGCTCGCGACCCTCCATGACCTTTAGCGGAACACTGATCCATCGATTTACAGGCAGTAACAATAGCTATCTGGGTTCATCTACTTACGAGTTCGGCAATGAAACACAAGTGGTCACGGCCTTGGCAGATCGGGTGGTACTGGGTCCCCTACTTCTGGACCCTTCCATCAAGGTGCGATTTCGGATTCAGGGGAGGGATCAATTCAACGGCATTGATTTCCCTTCGTCCGGCGGAGCTTTCGTGTTTGTGAATCCGGGTATTTCAGCCGCAATTAACCCGGACCTCTCCTTTCAGTTCAATATGTCGCTCCCTGTCTATGCCAACGTCAACGATACGCAACTATCCCCGACCTACCGGATCAACACGGGTCTTTACCTGACCATTCGAAAAAAGGAATCTTCAGAGTCGACCATACCAAATTTCAACTAGATCAAAATCCAAGTGCTATGAAAAAATATACAACGTACCTCCACACTCTCATCATCGCGCTGGGCGGTCTTGCGCAAAGTTGTTCTGACGAGGGTGCCGTACCTACCACCACCAGCGGCGACTGGCTTATCCCCGCCACGCGAGTTTTTGACGGCGGCCCCGGAAAAGACGGCATCCCGGCACTACAAAATCCCGAGTTCATTCCTGTTGGTGAAGTGCAGTTCCTTGCATCCAACGACCTGGTATTGGGCATCCAAGTTGGAGATCAACTACGGGCCTATGCCCACCCGATCCTCGACTGGCATGAGATTATCAATGATGAAATAGGTAATGAACACTTCGCCGTCACGTACTGCCCACTGACAGGTACGGGTATTGGCTGGAACCGGGTCATCAATGGGCAAGAGACGACATTCGGGGTTTCCGGCCTACTCTTCAATACCAACCTCATTCCCTACGACCGCGCCACCGACAGCAACTGGAGCCAGATGCTGCAGCAAAGTATCAATGGAACCCTCATCGGCGAGAAGCCAGAGTTCGTCCACCTGGTGGAGACCACATGGGCGACATGGCGGGAGATGTTCCCCAACTCTGTGGTGACCTCATTGAACACTGGTATCTCCCGCAACTATGGCCAGTACCCCTATGGGGATTACAGAACATCGGAAAACGTCATATTCCCGGTGGAGAACGAGGACATGACGCTTCCAGCCAAAGAGCGTGTACTAGGTGTGGATATCAATGACGAACGCAAGGCCTTTCGGTTTGAGCTATTCACCGACCGTGATATTGTCACTGCAACAGTAGGCGGGGAAGAGATCGTCGTCATTGGTGACAGCGATGACAACTTTATGGTGGCATTTCGCGACACCTTCCTGGAAGCACAACTTCCATTGACCGTCGTCGACGATGGGTCATCAGCGGTGCTTGCTGACGCTACTGGCAACCAATATGACGTATTCGGCAAGGTTGTGTCTGGCCCGGACACGGGGGTATCTCTCACACCTGTCAATGCCTATATCGGTTATTGGTTTGCCTGGGCGGCATTCTTCCCCAATGTTGAATTGGTGTCGAGCCCTAACTAACGTCCGCTTTGAGGATCTCCTGGACTCCTGTCCTGTATTCCCGAAACTGTAACAGGTTGTGGTGTGTAGCACCATGCACCACGTGAAAATGTGCCTTTTCGGGATTCAAGGCCCGATGTAGTCTCTTGCCTGAAGCGATAGGCACCACCATGTCTGATGTGCCGTGGAAGATGTGAATGTCCGTCGTGGCGGAGGTGAGATGATGGGCATTTCGAAATGGATACCTGATCAAATGCACAAACGGGAAAAAAGGGAAGTAGCGACCAGCGACGTCGCGGAGGCTATAAAATGGAGTCTCCAGGATAAGCTTGTGGGGGTTGTTTTTTCCGGCAACATAACTGGCAGGACCTGAACCCAAGGACCGACCGTACACAATGATCTGTGACTCCGCCCAATCTCTTTTGACATGATCATACAGCAACTGGGCATCCTCCAGGAGGAGAGATTCACTCCGTTGCCCGGTGCTCTTGCCGTAGCCTCGATAGTCGTAGACGAATACATCATATCCCAGCTCGAGAAAGAAGTAGGAGATCTCTCCCCATCGCGGCAGCTCACCGCCATTGCCGTGGTTGTAAAAGATCACACCCCGGCGCTCGTCGCTAGTAAAATAGAGTGCATTGATCACCGCGCCATCCGGCATGGTGATGAATCGTTCTTCGTGCCTGGCAGAAAACTCGTATTGGAAATCCTGCGGGATCGGTACACCGCGAAAAATGAACTTCTCTTGCGTGACATAAAGCACCGCCGTGGTGATGAGATACAAACCAATGAATAGCAGGAGAGCTACTTGCAGCATATCAGAGAACCACCTGTTTCTTATCCCCTTTACGGCTGAAGTTGAGGCTCGTCTCATCAGGGTCGATGGTCTGGAGTTGCTTTGAATTGAGAATTTCGTCCAACATACGATGATATTCCTCTTTAGTATAAAGGTTATTATGCCCGGCGCCTATGATAGAGTAGAGCCTTGTATTCTCAGGGTTGATCCTTGATAGTTTGACTGCGGTCTTGTAGGGGATAAGCTTGTCATTGGTACCGTGAATGATCTTGATGGGGCATTTCACATACTTCAGCCACTTGTACGTGGGAATAGGAAATCTCAGGATCAATGACAAAGGCAAAAAAGGCACATATCGCTTGGTGACCCTCTTCAGGCTATAATAGGGTGACTCCAGGATGAGCATCCGCGGATTGTTGGTGCTGGCGAGTTTGGCGGCGAATCCCGAACCCAGGGACCTGCCGTAGACAATGATATATTTCTCATCCACCTGCTTTTTCATCTCATCGTAGATGAACTGAAGGTCCTCTTTGATACCCGCCTCGGACCTCTTCCCTGTGCTCTTGCCAAAGCCTCGGTAGTCAATCATGATCACATCATAGCCCAGGCGCGTAAAGTCGACGGCAAACCTTCCCCAGCCCTTGATCGAACGTGAGTTGCCCTTGAGATACAACACCACCCCCTTGGGCTTGTCGAGGCAAAAATGGACGCCATTGATATTGACCCCCGGCACCGTCTCCAGATTGTACTCCATGAAAGGGAGGTCCGGGTATTTGAATTCAAAGTCTGTTGGAAGCTTTTCAGGCTTGAAAAGAAACTTCTCTTGCCAGAAATAGACGACGAAATTGACTGCGACGTACGCTGTAAGAATTATGACTACTGCAGTAACCACGAATTGGAAGATAAGGCTTTTGGGCCAATTGTCGGTGACCCGCGCTCAATTTAGCCGGAGGAGTATTTCCTGCGGGTGTCCACTTTTTGAATTTGGCGGTGCAGTACCACTCTTGCGAGCTCAGGTGCTACCAGGTCCGGATCCCCCAATTCGATGATTTCTCTAACGCGGACTTCCTGGACATCGATTCGATACAAGGCATTGAGCAACGCATTGAAATCTGTATCAAGAAGTACCTGTATCTCCTTTGTCAACCATGCATGCAACCGATCGAAGGTCGTATCGGGGCCATCGTCATAATTTCCTTCGACAGGGAGGTGCTTTTTGATAAGTTCATAACTCTCTTGAAGTAACAATTGATCCATCCTACCTATGAAACTGCTGCGAACTTCACTCAAGCTACTGCTTATTTTGTCATTCACTTCTGCGCAAGCTCAACAGGATGAAGTACTGGCCGTAGTACAAAGCATCTTTACTGGCATGGCTACCGACAACGGTGAAATGGTACGAGCGGCATTCACCGAAGATGCCACGATGTTTACCGTGTATGAAGATGAGGAAGGGAATGTGCAAAAAAGGCAGGGCTCACTGGACAAGTTCGTAGACGCAGTCAATGGTGAGAAACCTGCCCCTTTCAATGAGCCCATCTGGAATGAACAGATCGCAATCGATGGACCGTTAGCTTCTGTATGGGTAGACTATGCCTTCTATCTCGGCAACGACTTCCACCACTGTGGGGTGGACGCCTTTCACCTCATCGATACCAATGAGGGCTGGAAGGTATTTCATCTGGTAGATACGCGAAGAAAGGACGACTGCGTCGTACCGGACGAAGTCAAGGCCCAGTTCGAATAGGACTTATTTGTCTGCTTTTGATCCCTTTGCCCCAGAAGTCTTTTTGGAGGCTGCGGGCTTTTTCTCTTTCTTTTCGGCATCTGCGGGAGCTTCAGCAGCAGCCTCCTCGGAAGCATTATCACCATCAGCTTCTGGCTTCGCCTCGAAGATCTCCGGCATGTCGGCAGAAATCGTATTGTACCAGTTGACGAGCTTCTTTATGTCGGAGACATATACTTTGCTATCGTCATAGTTGGGAAGGACGTGTTTCAGGAAAGACTTGAGTTCCTCAGGATCACTATTACCTGTCAGTCCTGAGTCGCCATCGAACTCCTCATGTATCTTCTTCATGACATCCTCCAGAGGAACGGATCCCTCTCCGTCTATCGTGTAGATAGAAATGTCCGAGAGCACTGAGACCTTCGTCCGCATACCTGCGATAAACTTCTTTTTCGTTTCATCGAGCGCCTCGAGTATCACTCCATTCCTTGTAGGTGAAACTACCTTAAAGAGACCTCCTTTGCCGCTAACTGATGCTAAATCGCTGAATTCCATGATGGACAACCACTGATTAAAAACGCAGCAAAACTAAGGGAGAGTGAGGATCAAATGCATCATTACCGAAGAATTTGATCAATTATCACTGTTGAGGGGTGGACTTTGGGCAAAAAAAAATGCTGTGATGATATCACAGCACTTTCGAACATTTTACTACTTAGTTTAGATTATGAAGTCCTTTTATCCGCGAGCTTTCCAGATTTTGGCCTGTAGCTCTTCAGTATTGGGTGCGATAGCTGTCTCTTTCAACAGAATGATGCTCTGAACCCAGAAGTCCATCGCCTGTCGATTTTCTCCAACAGCGTAGTAGTAGTCGCCCATCAGTTCGAGGTTGTAAGGGGTCTCCTTTATCAGGATCGACGCCTCTAGCCATTCCTTTGCCTCCTCAAGTGCCACCTTCTTGGCAATCACCATTTGAGCAGACTGTGCGAAGACCTTCCAGCTGTTGTCATAGTTGGAGGCTACAGCGCTACGGGCTTTTTCTAAGACTTTGTCCTTGTTGTCCAATTTTGGACCTGTTGCATGTGCAGTGAGTACAGTCGCCACCAGGGCCACTGCAAATAGACCTTTCTTAATGTGCATAATAATTTTGAGTTTTGACTTTGACCCACCCGTAACAAATCCAGGCCCAAAAAATTAAAAAACTGAAAATCAACACCTTACAATAATGTAACATCACTATGGTGTACAGAATTGGGACGAGAATGCACCTACACGGACAGTCCAACCTTTGACAGAGGCGTTCGTATAAGGCCAGCCTGAGAAATTTGCGGCAAGAACCTTCCGGTTATCACTCTTCTCAACCGCTAATCATGGGAAATAAACAGTTCCCAATACAGGACGTATAGAAATAGATTGATGTCAGCGAAGAGATTCCGCCGACAGTTTCACCGTAAAGACGTTCGTTTTTACAAGAAGGCGTAGCGACCTGCGCTTTTGTACAATCGCTGCTTTCGAGGCTTCAAGATTTTGGGAAGAAGGACGCTGGTCAAGACAGCTCCGACAAGGAGCAAAAGTAGTTTTATGAGTTTCATACTTGGCGGTTAAATGGGTTTCAGTAATACCAAAATAACAAAACAACCGCCTGAAGTACAATACCTACTTCACGGTAATTTTTCCAACCACCGGCATGAGTCTGCCAGGCGTCAGGTCACAAGAATGAGGAAGGCTACTGTGGGGCCGTTGAGAACTTCTTTACCTCAGGATTGGTTCTGAGGAGTCGCTCAAAAATTTCGAGCATATCGTCAAAATCCCACGGCTTGGTAACAAATTCATGTATACCAAAGCTACCAACCGCTTCATCCAACTCATGTCTTTTGATGAATCCGCTCAGGATCATTCGCTTGATCTCAGGATCGTATTCGTGGACCTGACGAAGGAGGTCAGTTCCCACCATATCCGGCATTCTGTGATCGGTCACTACGAGATCGATCTTGGTGCTCTTCACGATTTCCAACGCCGGCTCTGGTCCATCTGCTACCAGCACATGGTACAATCGACGAAAGGCTGACTTAAAACCTCGAAGATTCGGGGCTTCGTCATCTACGTATAGGATAGTGAACTCCTTGGCTTTCTTTCCTTCTCCTGGCATGTAATCCTCTTTTCTGAAAAAGTAGACCCGCAGTGAGGGGTCGATTAGCTTGTATTGCGAATATCTCGGTAAATATTGAATATTGGCAACAATCGTTCCCGAATTTAGGTAAATGCGGTTTGATTCAGATTAACTACGTAGTCAACGATATCGAGCCCTTCCCCAGAAACGATAGATGAGGTGAAAATTGGGGGTAAGGATTCCCATTGTTTGAGCATGGTCTTCCGGTAGTTGGCAATGTTGGATTGCGTCTGATTCTTCGACTGCTTGTCAACCTTGGTGAAGACCATCGCAAAGGGGATACCGTTGCTACCAAGCCACTGCATGAATTCGAGGTCGATGGTCTGGGGTGGGTGGCGCGAATCCAGCAAGACGAACACATTCACAAGATTGGTCCTTTGGGTCAGGTAGTTCTCGATCATCTTCTTCCACTTGGCCTTGGCGGTCTTGCTCACCTGCGCCCAGCCGTAACCCGGGAGGTCCACGAGGTACCACTTGCCATCAATCAGAAAGTGATTGATCAACTGTGTCTTGCCAGGCCTGCCGGAGGTCTTGGCCAGTTTCTTGTTGTTAGTCAATAGGTTGATCAAGGAAGACTTACCCACATTCGATCGCCCTATGAAGGCATACTCCGGCAGATGGGTATTGGGACACTCTGCCAGCTTGGAACTGCTCTTCTCAAAAACGGCCGTTTTGATCTTCGCCATGGCGCAAAGGTAGCCGCCCTGCCGATTAGGGCTCCCAGATAAGTCTGGCAAAAGCACTCAGCCGCTCATTCTCCCGGCTTACAGGTATGCCAGTGACGATCCCGATGAGAAAGTGCTCACTGATCTCCAATCGCATCTGCGGCCGTATGACCATGTCAAAATCACCTTCATCAAAAACCTTGTTGAATTCCACGCCGAGAAAATTCCGCGACTGCGACAGCATGAAGTGCAAGTTCGTATTGACTTCATATTCGAAGTCAAGCTTGTCTTCACCCCGATGCTGATGCAATAAAGGACCCGTGTAGACCAATGTGTGAAAAAGATTGCCCCATCTTTTGGCAGCGACGAAGAAGGGATTGAAAATATTGCCAGTGATCAGGGGGTCACCAAAATTGTCAAAGTCGGATATCTCGAGTTCGTTAAGATATCCCAGGGCCATGGAAGTCGCTTGGGACTTATTGACATAAAAAGACCATTGCGCGGCGAGCTTCAAGCTCTCAATCCTATTGGGCGGAATGGAGTCTGCTGATACGTCACTGATCCCGGAGAAGAGTAGAAATGGCATTTCAATCTCAAATCCCAACCGATCAACAGGGGCAAACTCATATTCCACAAATACTTCGTACTCGTCGAACGTCGTGTTGTCCGTGAGTCCCATGCCTATGTTCCACTCCTTCTCCCCCTTTCGGGCGCCAAGATCCCGGATGAGATCAATAAAAAGAGGCTCGGCATGCAGAACCTTGTCAGGCTTCTGCTCACCCTCCACCTGCAAGATGTACAAGCTATCCTGCTGCCGCGTTGTGAGCTCCTGGGCCAACAGTGACGAGCACACGTTCATGGAGAGGCAAATCGCAACTAGAGGTCTGAAGAAGGTCATGTGTCACCAGGTCTTGACATGACAGCGAAAGTAAAGTGGTGGTTTGGAGTACAAAAGACATCCCCATCTTTCCTTTAACATATCCGCTATGGGGTGCGTTATTCCGACTAATATTGCACAGACTATGGCGGTACTACCTTACAAGGAGCAACAAGGATCGAAGAAGGAGCAGGTAGCTCAAATGTTCGACAACATCAGTGGCCGATACGATTTTCTCAATCACTTCCTGAGTTTGGGCATCGATATCCTATGGCGCAAGCGGGCAATCCGCGAGCTGAAGGGCATGTCGCCGAAGCTGATCTTGGATGTAGCAACAGGGACCGGTGACTTTGCGGTCGAGGCGCTGGCTGCAGGTCCGGAGCGAGTGATCGGTGTTGACATCTCCGAAGGGATGCTGGAAATGGGCAGGAAGAAAATGATCCGGAAAAAGCTGGACGATCGCATTGAGCTAGTAAGTGGCGACTCCGAGGGCCTCCGCTTTGAAGACAATAAATTCGACGCAGTAATCGTTGCCTTTGGTGTGCGGAATTTTGAAAATCTGGAGAGGGGATTGGAGGATATGTATCGGGTACTAAGTCCAGGAGGCAAAGTCGTCATATTGGAATTTTCCAAGCCGAATACCTTCCCATTTAAGCAACTTTACAATTTCTATTTCAAGCACATACTGCCAGTGATAGGTAGGATGGTATCCAATGATCAAGCCGCCTACACGTACCTGCCAGACTCGGTAAAAGAATTCCCTGATGGCCAAAATTTCTTAAATATTCTCAGTAGAATTGGATTTCAAAACACTCAATGTATACCCCAAACCTTCGGTATAAGCTCGATCTACACAGGCTCAAAATAGGCTTACTGAGTCTCTTCCTGCTGGTTGGGGTAGTCGCATCTGCACAAAACCCAAATCGGCGTACTGAGAACCTCATTAACTATGACGAAGAGCGGATCCACTATGGGTTTGCATTGGGAGTACATTCTTCAAAATACGTCTTCAAGTACCGCGACGCGTTTGTAACCCCCTCTTTTGATACACTGCACTCCATTGTCAATCGGCCATTGGCCGGGTTCAAGGTGGGGTTTGTGGTCAACTTCCACTTGTGGCAGTACCTGGACTTTCGGGTGTTGCCCACTTTCGGTCTTTATGAAAACGAACTGAAGTACCGCTATACCAATGGCACCTCCTTCACGATGTTCAAGGATGCCACCTTCCTCGAGATACCTCTCGTCTTCAAGTACAAAAGCCAGCGGCGTAGGAATACGGCGATGTATCTGGTGCTCGGGGTGAATCCATCATTGGAGGCCGCGGCGAAGGGAGACGAACAAGCGGACATCGAAACATTGGAAACAAAGAACTGGTCCATCGCTGTCGAGAGTGGCGTGGGGTTCGACCTCTACTTTCCGCTGTTCAAGTTTTCCCCGGAGCTTCGGTATTCCTGGGGCTTTCGCAATATGATACAAGAAGACATCAATGAGTTCAATGCTCCGATTGAGAAACTTATTTTTCACAATTTTACCTTTTTTGTCACCTTTGAAGGTGGACCCAGTTACTTCAAAAGGAAAAATCGTCGATGACCAAACCCATTGCGCTAGTCACCGGTGCTACCAGTGGCATAGGTGAAGCAACCGCACGCATTCTCGCCCCTACCCATCGTTTAATTATCTGTGGCCGCCGCGAAGATCGGCTTTCGGAATTGGCTTCTGAACTATCCCCAGCGACGGACGTCCTCACTAGGGCATTTGACGTTCGGGATCGCAAAGCTGTGGAGCGATCGCTCAATCCTCTTCCCGAAGAATGGCAGGCAATCGATCTGCTGATCAACAACGCCGGGAACGCCCACGGCCTGGACCATATTCAGGAGGGTAATGTGGACGACTGGGATGCAATGATCGATATCAACGTCAAGGGCTTGCTCTATGTCACAAAGGTTGTACTGCCAGCCATGGTAAATGCCCGACATGGGCACGTGATCAACATAGGGTCTATTGCCGGAAAAGAGGTGTACGAACGAGGAGGCGTTTACTGCGCTTCAAAGTTCGCTGTAGATGCCCTCACCCAGGGAATGCGAATCGACCTCAACACCCACAGCATTCGGGTGACGTCTATCAACCCCGGATTGGTGGAGACAGAGTTCTCGCTGGTTCGATTCAAAGGAGACGAACAGCGAGCAAAATCTGTCTACGCAGGTTTCCAGCCGCTGACTGCCGAAGACATTGCTGATGCCATTCGCTATGTGGCGATGGCTCCTCCTCACGTGACGATAGCTGATATGACGATCCTGGCCACGGCACAGGCATCCGCGACGAAGGTGCACAGACAATCCTGATAGTATGAAGAATGTGCTCATAGTAGGACTCGGCAGATCCGCCACCTCCCTGCTGCAATACCTATATGATCGCGCTGACAGCGAACAATGGCAAATCATTGTTTGCGAGCAAAATCAACACGTCCTGGACCAGCGGAAGAGAGACTTCCCAAATATCAAGGTCGTGGATCTGGACATCTTCGAAGAGAAGAGCCTTCGCGACAACCTACAAGATTTCAACCTGGTGATCTCCATGTTACCGGCGCACCTTCATCTCCAGTTGGCCAAAGCCTGTGCAGACCTTGGCAAGCACATGATCACAGCTTCCTATGTGAATGAGGATGTCCGAGCCCTGCACAATGACTTTGAAAGCAATGGCGCGCTGCTTCTCATGGAGATGGGGCTGGATCCCGGGATAGATCACATGTCCGCCATGAAGGTGCTCGATCAACTCCGCGATGAGGGCTGCGAACTCACGGCTTTCGAGACCTTTACAGGAGGGCTGCTCGCAGACGATGATGAAAAGGACAACCCCTGGCACTACAAGTTCACATGGAATCCCCGCAATGTGGTGATGGCAGGCACTGGCAGTGTGAAGTTTATCCAAGAGGGAAGGTACAAGTACATCCCTTACCAGAGACTGTTCAGTCGCACCGAGGTGATCCACATTCCCGGACATGGTTACTTTGAGGGTTACGCCAATCGGGACTCTCTGAAATATCTGGACTTGTACAACCTGAGGAACATTCGGACCCTGTACCGTGGCACGTTGCGGCGGCCAGGTTTCTGCAAGGCCTGGAATGTCTTTGTGCAATTGGGAGCGACCGATGACTCCTACCAAATGGAGCGAGTCGGAGAAATGACCCACCGCCAGTTCGTCAATTCGTTCCTGAGTTATAATCCACACGATTCAGTAGAGCTGAAATTGGCTCACTACATCAACATCGGCCTGGAGTCAGAGGAGATGTACAGGCTGCGATGGCTGGGCATCTTCGACGAAACACCCGTGGGCCTTGAAAAGGGCACGCCCGCTCAGATCCTCGAGCACATCCTCAAAAAGAAGTGGACACTCGATGAAAAAGATCTCGACATGATCGTCATGTGGCACAAGTTTGACTTCCTGGTCAACGGCAGGCCGAAGCAAATCCAGTCGCACATGGTGGCGGTGGGAGAAGATCCCGTGAATACGGCCATGTCCCGAACAGTGGGTCTTCCAATGGCGATCGCTGCCCGGTTGATTTTGACAGACCAATTATCGCTTACGGGCGTGCAGATACCCACTCGCAAGGAGATCTATGATCCTGTGCTGGAAGAGCTCTCATCGCTGGGATTTGAGTTTGCGGAGAGGGAGACGATCTCGTAGCTACTACAAATAGTAATCCTCGACGAGAGCGGCGAATTCCGGTGAGTAGGATCCGCTGGAATCTCGGATACACACAGTCGTCACCTCGCATTGTCCCCCATCTCGAGCCAATGCGCCCATCACACGAAAAACAGACTTACCAGGCTGATTGTAGACTTCGATTCGCTTTTGGCAGTGCCAGCCCTGCTGCGCGGCAAGCAGGTTGAACTGCTCAAACTCATGCGCCGGATACATGACCCAAAATTGACCGTCGGCAGCAACGAGTTTGTCAAGTGCTAGCACCAGGTCCTCCTTGGGCATCATGTCATCATGAATGGCCACATCCCGCGTGGTCCCCGACCGCAGATGCCCTCTGAAAAATGGAGGGTTGCATACCACCAGATCATATGGTGCTACTCGATCGGTAACAAAGCCCTGAATTGACGCTGTAAAAAGTGTCATTCTTGACGCCCATGGACTGTTTGCGAAATTTTGCGTGGCTTGTTGGGCTGCCGACTCGTCCATTTCAACTGCATGAATACGGGCCTTGGAACGTTGAGCGATCATCAAGCTCAGCAGCCCAGTACCTGCGCCGATATCGAGAACGTTCTTCTCCTTTCCCGTGAGTTCAATGGATGCGCCAAACAGACACCCGTCGGTAGTCACTTTCATCGCACAGTCGCCCTGCTCGATGCGAAAGTGTTTGAACTGAAAGAAATCGTTGGGCACTGTCTGGACAGACTTCAGTTGCTACTCTCGAAACCTCTGTCCGTTTTCAATAGATGCGGCTCCTGACTCGCAGCCTGAACCGCCAGTTCATCGCAACGCTCATTTTCCGCATGGCCCGCATGCCCCTTGATCCACTTGAATTTGACCCGATGGCGGTAGTACACCTTCAGGAAGCGCTCCCACAGATCCCGGTTCTTCTTGCCTTTGAAGTCCTTGGTGACCCAATTTTTGAGCCAGCCCTTCTCCACCGCATCGACCACGTACTTGGAGTCGGAAATGACCTGCACCTCCCATCCGTCTTTTTTGATGGCTTCAAGGCCCATAATAACCGCCAGTAGTTCCATACGGTTGTTGGTGGTATTGCGAAATCCCTCAGAAAGTTCTTTGCGCTTGCCCTTATAGTCTAAAATGGTCCCATAGCCGCCAGGCCCTGGATTGCCTTTGGCCGCACCATCGGTGTAGATCCTGATCATACCACAAACCAATGATTTTTGAACAACTTAATGGCGATAGACAATAAAATAATGCCGAAGACCTTTCTCAGAATCGCAAAACCCGCCGGGCCAATTTTCTTTTCCAGCCACGAAGAGGACTTAAGAACCGCATATACGATGATGAGGTTGAGGAGGACCCCGATGACGATATTCCACATGTCATACTCTGCCCGAAGAGAAATGAGGGTGGTCATCGTGCCCGCGCCTGCCAGCAGTGGAAAAGCAAGAGGTACGATAGATGTGGCAGACGTTTCATCGGGTGAGGTTTGAAAAATGTGTAATCCCAGCACCATCTCCATACCTATCAGAAACATGATGATAGCTCCGGAGATAGCAAAGGACCCAACATCCAGATTGAACAACCGCAGTATTTGCTCGCCCAAGAACAAAAATACCAGCATAATCAGCCCAGCTACCAGTGTAGCCTTTTCTGATTGTATATGACCCACTTTTTTCCTTAATTGGAGGATTACAGGAATGTTTCCTAATATGTCAATTACCGAGAAAAGAATGAGAGTCACCGAAAATATCTCTCTAAAATCCAGCATATTAGAAGATTTTTGTTAACACAAAACTAACTCCTTCGTACAGTAGGTGATGAAGGTGTTTGTTCACTTTACAACTAATTTGATTGACGACCAGAAATAAGATGGAACTGAAGTACAAATCATTATTCTTCGCCGTCCTTACTGTCATCTCGGCGCCACTGATCGCACAGAACGTTTGGAATTGGCCTGAGGACGAGGAACTGAAAGACCAGAGTAAAGAAAGACAGGCATATTACCGCATTCAGATGCAACTCGAGGATCAGAATGCTACTTTCCAGACACTCTATTGGCTTTATAGCAACAACCCGGAGTTGAATCCGGGGATCTACATCGATGGCGTAAAGACCATTCAGGAAATACTGAAGACCGAAAAAGACAAGGCCAGGGTCGCCCAATTGGAAGACTCGGCCATGTGGATGTTTGATCAGCGAATCAAATATTTTGGTGAGGAAGCCAGCGTGATGGATCGAAAGGCCTATGAAGCTTTCAAGATGTTCTATCGCAAAAGCTCGAAATATCCCATGCTGAAGGAGCTGTATGCAACGGCGTATGAGCTGAATGGCAACAGTCTCTCCCGCTACAACTTCATCCCATGGATGACTTTGGCGAAGTTCTACTTTGAAAGGAAACCGACGGAAATGACCGCCACAGAGGTGTTGGATATTCACTCCAAGATCTCCATCGCCATAGATTATCAAAAGATCAACGGCGGTAATGTCACCAAACTGAAAAAAGATCAGGACAAGGCCGACGCGTTTTTGAGCTCCCTGGATGGTGTCCTTTCTTGTGATTTTATCGCCAGTAATCTGGTTCCCGATATGCGAGCGGATCGAACAGATCTAAATACTGCGAAGAAGATATTCAGCTACTCGCTTCAGGCAAAGTGCTCCGATGAGCCTTGGTTTCTGGAGGCTGCCGAATTGGTCTACGAGTCAGACCCCAGTTTCAACCTGGCGAAAGCCCTGGGAGACAAGTACGTGGGAGGCAGAGACTACCAAAAGGCACTGGAGTTTTACGAAAAAGCGGCTGAGTTGGCGCAGAGCGACGAAGACCGCTTCGAACTGCTGTTGAGCAGAGCCAACATCCAATCCAAGCAGGGTGACAAAATTCGCGCCAGAGCCCTTGCAAGGGAAGCCAGCGCGATGTTCCCCGCTCAGACTGAGCCCTACAATTTCATCGGCAATCTGTACTTTTCAAGCTTCAATGACTGCAAAGCGGGAGAGAGTCGGGTGATTGACCGGGCCATTTTCATCGCCGCTTACGAGATGTATAGAAAGGCAGGCAACTTGTCACAGATGGAAGCCTGTAAAGAGCAATTCCCTTCGATAGAAGATATCTTCAACGAAAACTATGAGGAGGGACAGGAGGTCACACTGGGATGTTGGATCAACACCGCCGTGCCTCTACAAAGAAGGAGTTAATCAAAATTCTTTCTGAAAAAATTTGAGAGTGCTTCGATTTCCCGGCGTTTGATGGCCGGGAAATTGGCCACTCTAAATGACTCCTGCTTCCAGGTGCCATAACCTTTTCCCAGCGTGAATCCCGCAGAAGCCGCCAACTCTATCAACTTCTTCGGCTTCGATGTGCGCAATGCCATCACGGTCGGGGACCGTACGTCGGCTTCACTCGAAAGAAACTCGAACGACTCGTATTCCTCAAAGAACTCTCGCCAAAAGGCTGCCCTCTTCAAAACTTTACCTTCAGCATGGGCAATGCCCTGGGACAGATCTTGTGTCCTCCTGAGAAGGTAGATATTTAGCACATTCGGTGTGTGGTGCGTCTGTTCTTTGCTGGCGTTTTCCATAATCCTCAGTAGGCTATTATAATGACTCCGCTCCCCAATTTGCTCTGCCCGCTTCACTGCGCTCGGACCGAGTACCAATAGCGCAAGGCCAGCAGGTAACCCAAAGCACTTCTGCACGGAGGCAAACCATACATCTCCCTGTTCCCAAGGCAGCTGTATACCGGCCATGGAGGAAGTAGCATCAAATGCCAGGAGTTGACCATCTGATCGAGCCTTGGCTAGTTGCTTCATCACCTTCTGACTGATGTAAGTACCGTTCGAGGTCTCATTATGCGTTACACAAACGACATCCGCCGATTTGTTCAGCTGCTTGACTGGCAGCTGCTCATCAATTGAAAACTGACAGGAATAGACCTTCTTCACGAGTTCCTTCGTATAGTCCATCCACTTTTCGCCAAAGGCACCATTGTAAAAATGCTGACTGCTCTCAGTAACGAGTGACTGCGCGATTATCTCCCAACATTCCGTGGCCGAAGAAACAAAAGTGATTTGATAGTCTTTTGGGATCCCCAATCGCTTATGCAACACTGCTTTGGTTTCCCTGGAAAGATCCATAAACAACTCCGACCGATGATTCGCAGACATGTAACCGTCTTTGTAAGCCTCATAAATGTATTCGGTAATGTTGGAATACACTCTCGAGGGGCCGGGGTAAAAGGAAATGTTGGCCATGCTAAACGCTCTCCGACAGATACTTTAGGGCCAACTGGTATCCCGCCAAGCCGAACCCTGTCAGCACCCCGCTGCTCACGGGGCTCACGTAACTGTGTTTCCTGAACTCCTCCCGGCTGAAGATATTGGAAATGTGCACTTCCACGACCTTGCAATCGACAGCGGCGACGGCATCCGCAATGGCTACCGATGTGTGAGAATAGCCCGCCGGATTGAGCACAATCCCATCGGCACTGAACCCGACTTCCTGAATCTTGGTGATCAGATCACCCTCCGAATTGAACTGGTAGTATTCCAGCGTGAGATCACTAAACTCCTCTTGCAAAGTCTTGAAGAAATTATCGAAATCCAGGTGTCCGTAGATTTCGGGTTCACGCTTACCAAGTAGGTTTAGATTCGGTCCATTAATTATGACAATCCTTTTCACCAGTGCTAATAATTGCAACGTTCTGAACAAAAATAACAGAGTATTGGATTTTTCTAGTTTTCATGTCAATTGCGTAGTTGCCCTTTATCTTCGCAGACGTGAGTTGGGATGCCTATAGCCTGCAATTCAAGCATTACCTGAAGCTGGAACGATCGCTAGCGGACAACTCAATTGCGGCTTATCTGGCGGATATTGACAAGCTGGGTAGCTACCTGCAGCAACTGGACCCACCCGTCACGCCTCAAGCCACCCGGCTGGAACACCTCTCGCTATTCATCGAATCCATCAATGCAATCGGGATGTCACCGTACTCTCAGGCGAGGATCATCTCTGGGATCAAGGCCTTCTTTAAGTTCCTCCACTATGAGGAGATCGTGGACAAGGATCCATCTGAGCTACTGGAGACACCAAAGTTGGGTCGCAAACTCCCGGATACCTTGACCGTTCATGAGATAGACCAGTTGCTGGCCTGCATCGACCACTCCACGCCAGAAGGTACTCGCAACCGAGCCATGCTCGAAACACTCTATAGCTCTGGTCTTCGTGTGAGCGAATTGACAGGACTGGTCATGAGCAATATCTACGAAGACATAGGGTTTCTCCGGATCATCGGGAAAGGCAACAAGGAGCGGCTGGTACCCATCGGACAGTCGGCCCTTAAATATGTCCGCATTTACAGAGACGAAGTTCGAAACCACATCAATGTGAAACCCGGCCACGAAGATTACTTGTTCCTAAACCGCAGAGGGGCCAAGCTCACACGTGTGATGGTATTCCACGTCATCAAGGAACTGACAGCGAAATCTGGCATTGGCAAAAACGTCAGTCCTCACACCTTCCGTCACTCCTTCGCGACACACCTCATCGAAGGAGGGGCGGACCTTAGGGCCGTCCAGGAAATGTTGGGTCACGAATCTATTACCACGACCGAGATCTACACCCACCTGGACAGGGATTACTTGCAGCAGGTTATCAAAGAATATCATCCCCGAAGTTAAAGTCTACGTATGTATCGCATTCTAAGAACCTTTCTATTCCTACTTTCCGCAGAAAAAGCGCACAAAGTCACCACACGGCTTTTTGTCGCCCTTTGTCACCTGCCCGGGATGAAAAAGCTATTTCAGTCACTGTATGGGTTCGAACACCCGAAACTGAATCAGCGCCTGTGGGGATTGAACTTTAAGAATCCTGTGGGCCTTGCTGCAGGATTTGATAAAGATGCCGAGTTAATACAGACCTTCCCGGCTTTGGGCTTCGGCTTTCTCGAAGTTGGAACAATCACTCCCAAACCCCAGGACGGCAATCCTAAGCCCCGCCTCTTCCGGCTGAAGAGAGATAGAGCCATCATCAACAGGATGGGCTTTAACAACAAGGGCCTGGATCATGCAAAGCAACGATTGGCCTCGCGCCCGGACCATATCATCATCGGCGGTAATATTGGTAAGAACAAAGTCACACCCAATGAGCGGGCGACGGATGATTATGTGCAATGCTTCGAAGCGCTTCATGAACTGGTGGATTACTTCGTGGTTAACGTCAGCTCTCCCAACACGCCGGACCTTCGATCACTACAAGACAAAGAACCCCTGAAGGCACTGCTTTCGGAGTTGGCCACGAGGAACGCACAAAAGGCGACGCCAAAGCCTATTCTGCTCAAGATCGCCCCAGATCTGACACCTGAGCAATTGTCGGATATACTCGAGATCGTAGATGAAGTGGCAATTGACGGGATCATCGCCACCAATACCACCATCGACCGAGGAGGACTACGCACTTCGATAGAGACTGTTGAAGGCATTGGCGCTGGTGGCCTAAGCGGCGCCCCACTGCAAGAAAGATCTACTGATATCATCCGTGAAATCCGAAAGCGAAACAACAAACTACCCATCGTGGCCGTTGGAGGTATCGTCGATGAAGCATCAGCTTTAGAAAAATGGAAGGCCGGTGCAAGCCTTTTGCAGGTCTACACAGGTTTCATCTACGAAGGTCCTGGATTGATCAAACGAATCAACAAAGCGATACTTCGCGACATGGAGGAAGCCGGATAGATTCTGTTATTTTTGCACTTAATAAGCTCCTGATTAGCCAGACATCACGGTCCTTTTGGAAGCTCTCAGTAAACAGAATGGCGAAAAACACCTATAAGAAAAAGCGTCCCCGAAAGAAGAAGAAATCAGTCTCTCTCAAGCTCAACTTTTATGACGATCGCAAGTTTCAGATCGCTGTTGGCTTGATCTTCACCATGGCTTCGATCTTTCTGTTTATTTCTATCATGTCGTACCTCAATACCGGCAAGATGGATCAGAGCGTCGTCGAAGCCGTTATGTCTACCGGCATCAAAGATTCAGGCGCCGAAGTTGCCAATTGGTTTGGGGTGATCGGGGCTACCGTCGCGCACTATTTTGTCTTCAAGTGGTTTGGGATCTCTTCGCTGCTGATCACACCACTGCTTTTCGTGATGGGCTATCAGCTCCTGTATCAACGTCGGCTGATCCCCATCTTTCGGTTTTTCATCTTCACATCTTTCTACCTGGTGTGGGTAAGCCTTTTAATGGGCTACTTCTTGTTGAATTCTGATGAGGTCTCCAACTGGGGATTCCTGAGTGGTGGTATCGGTTTTGAGATGGCTATCCTCATGGAGAGCCTGATGGGCTGGGGTACTGCATTGATCATTGGCTTCCTCTTCATCGTCTTCAACATGTATTTCTTCGATGTCACGAAGATCCCGGCACTGGCAAGGATGGTGGATGCCTTCTGGTCGGTCCCCAATACGATTGCCGGATGGCTGCAATCCCTGTTTGCGGGCGCCAAAGCTGGACCAAGCAGCGCCGCGGAAAAGCAAGACCTCAATACTGTACTCGCTCAGGTCAAAAAGGAAGTGGAACTGGAAGATCAAATTGGCACCACGGAGCTCCTTCTCGACGATGAAGAAGACGAAGAGGACGAACCTCAGTGGGAGATCGAGCCACTGCCAAAAAGACGGACAGGCCCCGTCAGAACAGAGCCTGCCGATGAGGAGTCGACCGTCGATAACGACGTGACTCCAGGGACACCTACCGAGCTGGAGTTTGATAGCACTCCACACAAGTCACCCCGAAGAACGGCGACACCACCAGAAGAACTGGAGATGGAGGTGCAGAAGGCGGCTTTTGAAGAGAAAGTCACGGAAGTGGCGGAAAACTACGACCCCAAGCTAGATCTCCCTCACTACCACTACCCGGGACCTGACCTCCTGATCGATTATCCCCCTAAGGATGTGCAGGTATCGAAGACAGAACTGGAGCAGAACAAGGACCGAATCGTGGAGACGCTGATCAATTTCAAGATCGGCATATCGAGCATCAAAGCAACCATTGGCCCCACCGTGACGCTCTATGAGATCGTGCCCGAGGCTGGTGTGAAAATCTCCAAGATCAAAAACCTCGAGGATGATATTGCCCTTAGCCTGTCGGCTTTGGGAATACGAATCATCGCACCTATCCCCGGGCGAGGCACGATCGGTATCGAAGTGCCCAACAAGAACCGTGAGATGGTGGACATCAAGTCTGTGATCACCACCGAGCGCTTCATGAAAAGCGACAAAGAACTCCCCATCGTGCTTGGCAAGACGATCTCTAACGAGGTCTTTGTCACCGATCTGGCCAAGATGCCCCATTTGCTGATGGCAGGGGCCACGGGACAAGGTAAGTCGGTTGGATTGAATGTCATCCTGACCTGCCTCCTTTACAAGAAGCATCCGTCCCAGTTGAAGTTCGTCCTGATCGACCCGAAGAAGGTGGAGCTCACGCTTTTCAACAAACTGGAACGTCACTTCCTGGCGAAGCTCCCCAACGGGGAAGAGGCCATCATCACGGATACCAGCCAGGTGGTAAACACACTCAACTCGCTGTGCATCGAGATGGACAATCGGTACAATCTGCTGAAGGATGCCGCCTGTCGAAATATCAAGGAGTACAACAAGAAATTCGTCAACCGGAGACTCAATCCGAACAAGGGACATTACTACATGCCCTACATCGTGCTGGTAATTGATGAGCTGGCAGACTTGATGATCACTGCGGGCAAAGAGGTGGAGACACCCATCGCAAGACTGGCCCAGTTGGCTCGAGCCATTGGTATCCACCTGATCCTCGCCACACAACGACCATCCGTCAACGTTATCACGGGTATCATCAAGGCCAACTTCCCGGCGCGGCTGTCTTTCCGAGTCATTTCGAAAGTTGACTCACGGACGATTCTTGATGCCGGTGGGGCAGATCAGTTGATAGGCATGGGGGATATGCTCTTGTCGTTGGGCTCAGAGGTAACCCGGCTGCAGAGTGCTTTCGTCGATACCCCCGAAGTTGACGGTATCTGCGAATTCATCGGAGAGCAACGTGGTTATGATTCCGCCTACCTTTTGCCGGAGTATGCCGGGGAAGAAGAGGGTGAGATCGGAGGTGTCGACCTCGCCGAAAGAGATGCACTGTTTGCCGACGCAGCCCGGCTGATCGTAACACACCAGCAGGGCAGCACGTCCCTGATCCAGCGAAAGATGAAGCTAGGCTACAACCGTGCCGGCAGGCTGATCGACCAACTGGAGGCTGCCGGGATCGTGGGACCCTTCGAGGGTAGCAAGGCCAGGGAAGTCTTAATCAAGGACGAATACAGTTTGGAACAATTATTGACAGAATTGGAGAATAAATACTAAAAAACCAGGAAGATGAATAGAATTCTAATCCTTATGTCACTCATCGCGGTATCATGGACCAGCGCCGCGCAGTATGATCCGGAAGCTCGGAAGATACTCGACGCCATGAGTGCGAAGTACAAAAATGCGCCAGCCTTTTCAGCGTCGTTTACTCAGAATCTAAAAAATCCAACAGCCGGGCTCGATGAGTCGATAGACGGCAAGATCACGGTCAAGAATGACAAGTATCTTCTCGAAGTATCCGGTTCGTTCGTGTACAACAATGGTGTAGACGTCTTTACCTACAATCCTGAGATCAATGAAGTGACCATCGCGCCCTTTGACGATGGCGGAGATGAGATCAGCCTGAACAATGTCTACGATATCTACAAGACCGGTTTCAAATACGGGGTACAGGAAGTGGTCAGCGGGGTCACGCACGTAGACCTGGAACCTGAGGATCGTTCAGGCAAAAGCTACTTTAAGATCCGCATGGAGATCGACGGACAAAACAACTTGACAGCGTTCAGCGTATTTGAGCCTTCAGGTAACGTCTACCGATACAGCGTCAGCAATTTCAAAGAAATCCGCGATCTGAGTGACGACGCTTTCGTCTTTGACATCAGGAAGCATACCGATGACCCAAAAGTGATCGAAAATTTGGAGACGGTCGATTTCCGATAAACGCTTAAGAAACAAGGAGGAGGCCGGGTTTACATTAATCCCGGCTTTTTCATTTAATAACTAACTTCGCCGTTACAAACAAACCATTTGAATGACTCGTCAACAGCTTTTTGACAAAATCAAAGAGAAAGAATCCTTCCTGTGTGTAGGACTTGATCCCGACCTCAACAAACTCCCCAAGCACCTTCTCAATAGCGAGGATCCCATCTTCGAATTCAACAAAGCGATCATTGATGCTACAGCCGCCTACACGGTCGCTTACAAGCCGAACATCGCCTTCTATGAGGCGCACGGTTCCAAAGGCTGGGCTTCTTTGGAAAAAACGATGGAGTACATGCCCAAGGATGTCTTCACAATCGCAGATGGCAAGCGCGCCGATATTGGCAATACGTCGAACATGTACGCCAAGGCCTTCTTCGAGCACCTCGATTTTGACGCGGTGACCGTCGCCCCTTACATGGGCCAGGACTCCATCGAGCCGTTTCTGCAATACGATCGCAAGTGGGTGATATTACTGGCAGCTACCTCCAATGGGGGATCTTTCGACTTTCAGGAACTTATGGTAGACGGCAATAGTGAAAAGCTGTACGAACGTGTCATCCGCAAGAGCCAACATTGGGGCAATCCCAACAACCTGATGTACGTCATGGGCGCAACTCGGGTAGAGAGTCTCATCAACATACGTGTGATGGTACCAGAAAACTTCCTGCTCATACCTGGCGTCGGCGCCCAGGGTGGGGACCTTTCGGTTGTATGCAAGTATGGTATGAACAAGCAATGCGGGCTACTTGTCAACTCCTCACGCAGTATCATTTATGCTAGTAACGGTAGAGACTTCGCAGAGGCCGCCGGTCGGGAAGCAAAGAAACTACAACAGGAGATGGCACATCAGCTGATGACAGTGCGGGCTTAGGATAGGCCGGCAAGTTGTTATAAATTCGTTTCATCCAAAACACTAAATGGCTACTGCCACAGCCTGATGAATATGGATGAACGACTGCTCCATTACATTTGGAAATTCCAGAAATTCGACGCTTCGTCACTTTCCACCACTACCGGTGAACCTGTATCGATATTTCACCCTGGTCATCACAACCACGACTCAGGGCCGGATTTTGCCGATGCACGACTGAAAATCGACCATGTGGAATGGGCTGGCCATGTGGAAATACACACTAAGGCCTCCGAATGGCTGCATCACGGCCACGATGAAGATGTGGCCTACGACAATGTCATCCTGCATGTGGTCCATGAGGCCGACCGCGAGATCCAGCGGACCGATGGCACGCAGATACCGACTGTGACACTGGCAGGAAGAATAAGTCCGACACTCACCGACCGCCATCGGGCACTCACCCATACAGTGGCCTCGATTCCGTGCGAAACACAGATAGACACTGTAGACACGATGACCGTAGCCGCCATGATCGAACGTGCGGCAATGGACCGTATAGAGGAAAAATCTTCCATCGTGAAGGAGCTGCTTGACAAGACCAAAGGAGATTGGGAGCAAGCCACTTACATCCTGCTCGCAACATCACTCGGCATGAAGACAAACGCTGACAGCTTTCGTGAGCTTGCGCTACTTCTGAAAAGTGATGTCATCCGCAAGCATCACGGCAAGCCAATGCAGATCGAGGCACTGGTATTTGGGATGGCCGGATTCCTTGACTATTCAGCTGAGGACGACTATCACGGTAGTTTGCAGCACGAGTTCCAGTACCTATTCAAGAAATACCGCCTCGACTCCAAGCTGAACAAAAGCAGGTGGAAGTTTGCCAAATTGCGACCAGCCAACTTCCCAACCATTCGACTGTCTCAATTGAGCGCCATCCTAGGATTTCAGCCGTCTCTCTTTCATCGCCTTATTCAAGCAACAGCTTTTCAGGAAGTGACTGAAATGCTCACCTCGCCCCTTTCCGCCTATTGGCAACAGCATTACGATTTTGGCAAACCATCGAAAAGACCAAACGGCCCTCCGGGCAAAACCGCTATTGCGTCCATCATCATCAATGCCATCGTGCCTTTGCTGGTGACCTACGGCAAGAGTATCGGCGATGAAGGGCTTGTGGACAAGGCGCTGGACTGGTTGGCCTCCGTACCTCCCGAGGACAACAAGATCACAAGAAGGTGGCAGGCTTTGAAAATAAGCAACGCCTCAGCCATGGATTCGCAGGGCTTGCTACAACTCAGCAAAAGCTACTGCGACGCCCGACGGTGTCTCGATTGCGCCATTGGTAACCGTATATTGAGCTCATGACGGTGGTTCTCAATATCATCCTATTGGGCTTTCTCTCTTGGGCTGCCTGTCGCCCCTTCCGGGGCCTTGGCCCAGTCATCTACATCGGACTTGCATTGAAACTCGCGGGTGCTGCCGCTTTGGGCATTGCCTACTGGTACGTCTGGAGGGGAGGCGATACCATAGAAATCTTCAACGCCGTCATTCGGCACAACAGCACCCATGGCGGTTCTATCTCGGACTATCTCGGTGGGCTCTTTGGGCCGATTGACTGGTACAGTGGCAACCCTCGGTCTATCTTCTTCACCAGGCTTCTGAGTCCTGTGGGCTGGCTCACAGATCACAACTACTGGCTAATGGCCGCATACCTGGCGATCTTCTCATTTTGGTGCACCTGGTCTCTGATCGCCTTGCTCACTGAGCAATTTCCCAACTCACGGTGGGTTTGGATTGTAAGTCTGGGATTGCTCCCCTCTTTTCTTTTTTGGTCATCCGGGCTCTTGAAGGACACTTTGGCCAACGCCTGCGCCTTCTACGTTATCGCCGCAGTGCTGTCATTACTTTGGAAGCAGCAGTTGACTGTAAGCAGAGGTGTATGGGCCATTGTCTTATTCGTGATCCTGTTTTTTGTTCGTCACTACCTCGCAGGTATGATCTCGATGGTGTTGGTTCTGGCCGTGACAGGACATTTACTATCCCGGCAAAGGATACTCGTTCAGGTCGCAGCCGTTTCTTTGGTGCTCTTGGTGAGCATTTTCAGTTTTCGGTACTTCTACAAGCGACTGCGCCCCGAACGCCTGCCCCTCACTGTGTACGAGCTTCACGAGGAAATCAGGTCAAGAACTATGGATGGGAGCATGGATTTTGGATTGGAACCTACATGGAGCAGCTTGATCAGTAGTACGCCCCAAGCATTGTTCGCAGGTCTTTTCCGCCCGGGACTGTGGGAGGTAGATGACCTCTTCTCCATCGTCCAGGCTTTGGAAAACATGGTGGCTTTGGTGCTGACACTCATTTCTCTGTGGTACATACGGCGGGCACATTGGGATCCTGTGATCATCGCTGCATGCTTCTTCGTCATGGTGATGGCAGTAATGCTCACGCTCACGACACCCAACTTTGGCAGCTTGTCGCGTTATAGCGCTGGATTCTCGCCGATTTTCTTTGCGCTCGTGATGCTGATCCCCTGGCAGCGGTATTTTGAGAAGCAAGACCAGATAGGCTAATATTGCCAGTCAATTCATTAAGCTGAGCTCAACTCATGGAAAAACCTGTAATGATCTTTGGTGCCAAAGGCATCGCCAAGGCGGCACTCGAAATCTTCGAAAGCAATGGGATCGTCGTCTATGGATTCCTGGACGATGATAAGAGCCTGTACACTACAGAGATCAATACGATCCCGGTACTAGGTAGCCCGGATGATCATGGGTACCTCAAGCTGGTAGGTCAGAAATGCGAGGCTTTTGTCGCCAGTGACGACAACAAAGTCCGTCAGGACACAGTCTCTTTCCTCGTTGATACACGCAAAGTGATGCCGGTCAACGCCATCCACCAAATGGCCTTCATACCGGAGTCCTCCTCCATAGGACATGGCAACTATATTGGAAGCGGGGTCCGTCTGGGCACCAATGTGCAAATCGGTCAGCATTGCATCCTCAATACGGGGGCGATCCTGGACTATGACGTGGAAGTCGGTGACTTCGTCCAGATCGGTGCCGGTTCCCTCATCAATTCCGGAGTAAAGATCGAAAAGGGTGCCTTCATTGGCAGTGGCGCGGTGGTCGTCAGTGGGGTGACCATCGGCGAAAATGCCAGGATCGGTGCTGGTTCCGTTGTCATCTCCGAGGTGAAAGCCGGCGAGACGGTCTTTGGCAACCCCGCCAAACTGGTCGGGTAAGGACAGAAATTGACATAGCTCATTGACAGTCAGTACCAATTGATGCCAAAAGCATCTATTTTTGCATTTTAATTTTACGAACCATTAACAGCACCCTGCTTGAAACAGGGCCAGCCGATTATGGAACAACCGCAATATTCAGTATTACTATATTACTGCTATAGTCCTATTGAGGACCCCGAGGCATTCCGGGAAGAGCATCATCTCATGTGCCTGGACCTCGATCTCCGAGGGCGCATCATCGTCGCCGAGGAAGGCCTGAACGGTACGGTTTCCGGAACACGAGCTAATTGTGAGAAATACATGGAAGCTGTCCTGGCTGATCCCAGGTTTAGCAAGACGGAGTTCAAAGTCGAATCTCACGACGAAATGGCTTTCGCCAAACTGCATGTGCGCGTCAAGCCCGAAATTGTCAACTCTGGACTGCAGCACATCGACCCCAATAAACAAACCGGCCAATACATCGAACCGGAGGAGTTTCGCGACGTCCTCAAAGAAGAGGATGAGGATACCATCATTCTGGACGTCCGATCCACTTATGAGCACAACGTCGGACATTTCAAAAATGCCAAGACACTCGATATCGAAAACTTTCGCGACTTCCCCGAAAAGGTGGAAGAGCTCAAAGCCTACAAGGACAAGAAAGTGATCACCTACTGCACTGGAGGCATAAAATGCGAAAAGGCCAGTGCCTATCTATTGGAGCAAGGGTTCGAGAATGTCTTTCAGTTGCACGGCGGCATCATCAAGTATGGACTGGAGGCAGACGGGGAAGACTTCGAAGGCAAGTGCTACGTTTTTGACAATCGCATCGTGAAAGATGTCAATACGGTAAATCCCACTGTAGTCAGCCGATGCTTTGTAACCGGAGAGCCTACTGATCGAATGGTCAACTGTGCAAACCAGGACTGCAACAAGCACGTACCCATGTCCGAGGCAGGTGCGGAGAAGTACAAGGGCTGTTGCTCCGAAGCATGCATGAACGCTCCTAATGTCCGTCCGTACGACGGCTCAGGATACTATCAAAAGGAATCCAACCACTACAATCCATACAAGGGACTGAAATCTCGAGGTAAGGTAAAAAAAGAGGCTTAATCGTAGCCATTTACCGCAATTGAGGTACTCGGGCACCTATTCTTTGGAAAAGCTCTTTTTTTCAGGGAATTTACCTCTCGAATGCCTAAACTCTCTGAGACCGACCTGATCCTGAACCCGGATGGCAGTGTCTACCACCTCAACCTTAAGGCGGGTGACATAGCCTCCAAAATCATCACCGTAGGTGACCCAGGGCGCGTACATCGCATCACGCAGCATTTCGATCATATCGACTTCGAGATGAACAAGCGAGAATTTATCACGCACACAGGCACGTACAAGGGCAAGCATCTGACGGTGATCAGTAGCGGCATGGGTACGGACAACGTCGAGATCCTGATGACCGAACTAGATGCCCTAGTCAATATCAACCTCAAGACAAGGGAGACGAAGGACGAGACCACCACTCTGGAGATTGTAAGAATTGGCACTTCAGGGAGCATTCAGGACGATATACACGTAGGCAGTCAACTCATCAGCGAATACGCTATTGGGCTTGACCCACTCAACCATTTCTATCATTTACCGCAAGACGAACTGGAGCAAGAAGTCTCCGAACGGCTGCAGGAAACCCTGGGCTTGCCTTACGTCCCCTATTGCGTCAAAGGTTCGCAGATCCTCTTCGACCGATTCTCAGATTTCGCCAGAGCGGGGAACACGTTGACTTGCCATGGATTCTACGCCTCGCAGGGGAGAGCCATTAGGACGCCGATACGACAACCACGGATGGTAGAGGAACTGGCCAGATTTCACCCACGAGATTTCTGGATCACCAATATGGAAATGGAAACGGCAGGCTATTACGCTCTTGCCCGACTACTAGGTCACGAAATGATCAGCTTGAATGCCATCCTTGCCAACAGGATCCAAAACAGCTTTTCTAAAGATCCCTATGCAGTGATTGATGAGCTGATCGTAAGTGTACTCGAGCGGATTTAGCTCTTCTTGAAAAGGCTCTCGACACCCTTCCTCAACTCATGAACGGCGCTCGAGAAGTGTGACTTGGCCTCATGCCACTTCTCCTGGCTCTTAAACTCTTCGAACTCCTCTTCTAATTTTTGTTTTTGAGCCTTTAGTTCATCAACTCGCTTACCCAACTCATCTTTGAAGTCATCTTTGGAATGGGCCAACTCATCGACCAGATCATCAATTCGCTTGCCCAGTTCAGTCAACAGGTTTTCAACTTGACCCTTAGATTCGCTCATGGTTCTTGTAATTAATTGTCAAAAGAAGTTAAAGTATTCGGTGCAGGCGCACAATGGTGAAGACCTTACCTATATACTTGCAATATACAATGCCCGGTCCAAGGAGACATCATGACAGGTATCAGCAAAAGAATATTACTCATCGTGTCGGGCACGATCCTTCTGCCCATCATCCTCTTTGTTGTTTATGAGATCACTTCATTGCAGGAAGATGAAGAAATGATACAGGCGGTCTACGAAAGTCAGCTGGACTTCGTGATCTTCTCCGCCAATCAATTCTCGAATGATTTCCTCAGCAATTTGGTCAGCAGTCTGGAAGAGAACCTTCAGGCCGACGGGACTCTGGAGATGACCGAGAAGACACGCACTCTGGTCAGCTACAGTGGCGCCGAATACATCAACGTGAAGAGTCTCGACTCTTCACAACTGGTCAAAGTCCAGGGTTTTCCGATGGGGGCCAACAAGACTTACCTGCGTATTGTGGATGACATGTACGCTAGCAAACAACCCCTCATCAAGCAGTTGATGTCATACAAGCAAAACGACTATACGAAGATCCAGCCGGACAACCTCATCACCGTGCCCAAGGTCGAACCACACGGCGAAAAGATCGACCTACAGGTGCTCTTTGCGATTCTGAGCGACCCTGGAGGGAGGCTCCACCTACTGACTGCCCTCATCCAACCCTCCACCTATGCCAACGATGTGCTCAGCCCTCGCCTACAGCAGGTCGCACAGCAAAATATGGTCATCTCGCTTATTGATGAGGTGAGGGACACATTGGTGTATCGAACAGATGACGTCGCCGGAGAAATCATCGCCTCCAAACCGATGTGGCTTTTCCCATCTTTGGACCTGGGTATCAGCCTGAAAAACAAGTCACTGCAAGAACTGGTGGATCAGCGCATGCAGTACAACCTCGCGGCATCGTTGATCCTGATTGCCACGCTCTTGCTGGGGCTGGCGCTCGTGGCTCGGACGACCATCCAACAAATGAAGCTGGCTCAAACCAAGTCGGACTTTGTGTCGAACGTAAGCCACGAATTACGGACGCCCCTGGCTTTGATCAGTATGTTCGCAGAGACGCTGCTGCTGGGCAGGGTGAAGACGGAAGAGAAGAAGTCCGAGTACATCGAAATCATCTTCAAAGAAACCAATCGCCTCACCCGCATCGTCAACCGCATCCTCAATTTTGCCCAGATCGACGCTGAGAGAAAGAAGTTCTCATTCGAAGAAACTGACCTCAATGCAGTTGTAGACGAACTCGTTCACGACTATTCCTTTCATTTGGAGCAGAAAGACTTCGGTGTAAGTGTCGAGAAGGATGATACCATCACACCGGTCAGGGCCGATAAAGAATCCGTCTATGAAGCACTGGTGAATTTGATTGACAATGCGATCAAATACAGCGAGGATGACAGGCACATTACTATCCGTACGCGAGGCGACAATGGCCACGCCCTGATTGAAGTAGCGGACCGCGGAATTGGGATCCCCAAAGACAAAAAGGCACAGATTTTTGATAAATTTTATCGAATTTCGGAGGGCAACGTGCACACAGTGCAGGGGGCAGGTTTGGGTCTCTCCCTGGTCTACTCTATCATGCAGGCCCACGAAGGGACCGTGCAGGTAGAAAGTGAACTTGGCCGCGGGAGCACATTCAAGTTGGTGTTTAATCAAAACTGATTGAGTTATGTCAAAGATTTTGGTGGTAGACGATGAGCCGATGATGAGGCGAGGCCTTCAGGAAAACCTGGAGTTCGAATCCTTCGACGTGACGGCGGCAAAGGATGGTGAAGAAGGCCTGAACTGCCTGCTCAACGATACCTTTGACCTTGTCCTACTCGACGTGATGATGCCCAAACTATCGGGATTCGATGTGTGCAAGGCTGCTCGAAACAAGGGCATCAAGACACCGATTATTTTTCTGACAGCCAAAGGTGAGGAAATCGATAAGGTATTGGGGCTGGAATTAGGCGCAGATGACTACATCACCAAGCCCTTCAGTGTCCGGGAATTGATCGCAAGAGTGAAAGCCGTTCTTCGCCGCACGGAGTCAAATGACGTGGCCGAAGAAGACATCGAGACGCTCGACATCGGCAAACTGCACGTAGATTTTCACAAGTATGAAGCCGAAAGCAATGGCGAGCCAGTGAAAATGTCTCACAAGGAATTTGAGGTGCTGCTTTACCTGTACAAGCATCGCAACGAAATCGTAAGCCGCTATCAACTCCTCGAGGACGTCTGGGGCTACGAGTCTTCTCCCACTACCCGTACGGTGGACAACTTCATTCTCAAGCTACGGCAGAAAATAGAGGAAAACCACAATGACCCGAAGTACATCCTGACCGTACACGGTGCAGGTTACAAGCTAATTGATTAGGGGGAGCTTATTCGGCAGACCTGCCGGCCCGGTAACCATACGCAATGGACCTGGGACCGCCTGACCACGCCCCATAATATCGATAGCCTATCGGTGAGTGCGGATTGTAGGCACGATAGTCCGTCCCGGCAGTATAGTATCCGCCACCTCGGTAACCAAACCCGCCGACCTCGTCATTGCTTGATGGCCAGTCTTCATTCGTAGCCCACCCAAAACGTAGATAGCCATCACCATGGGAACCTTCGAAATTTCGACCAATCTCATTGCCTACCGTGATTACCTTTTCCCAGACACTGCCATTCAAATCCATCACCCAATAATAGGATGCGCCGAAGGTCGCCCTGTTGTCATCGGCGAGTTCACCTTCGTGGCGACCATTCTGCAACACCAGCTCGCCCTCCGCCGTGACATATCGCTCCAGTAGATCGTAGTTGTCTGTGCCCCACACAAACTCTCCAGGAATGGGCTTGGAAGGGCCCCTTGCCGCTTTGGCAAACTCTAATTCAGTGACCGGCCGAAGCGCCGCCCAGTCCGTGTAAGCGAGACCATCGGTAAAGCTGATTTGATTCATAGGGCGCTGAGGTGACTCCGCGAAATAGATGCCGTCCTCAAGCCTGAGACTACCTCTTTTCTTATAGTAGTTACGAGCGCCAATAGGTGAGTGCAGTGAACTATGCTCATCTGACAATCGATTGAGAAACTGCGCGTATTCGCCCTGCGTGAGCTCATACTTCATGATGTAAAAGGCATCGTAGCCCTTAGGAAAGGTCGCCGGAATGGGGCCTTGCTGGTCCCCATTGTAGGTTTCATTTTCGCTCCAATAGTAGAGATTACCTTTTGAAGGACCGACTTGTATAGCATCCTCACTACTGATAGCATAAAGGCCATCGGGTTCACCACCGTCATCGCTTCTATAAAACGCGGCGTGCGTTTTCGCTGATTCGTCGGGGCTACCCAGCGTAAAAGGCCCCCCTGGAACATACACCATTTCCAGAGCATGCACCGTCAATCCTCGTGCCATTGGGCCCCTTAGCCTAAGTCCAGCTGTATCTACCATCACCTGCAACTTCAGATCGATCCTACCGCGATACTCCTCCGACGCATAGATGAAAAAGCCGTTGCCATCTGATGGTACGTCAATGGTTACTTGGGCCTCCTGGCCGGATCGTTGCACCAGCACTTTATGGCCTTCCTGTTGAAACTTTACGTGATTGCGCCAGCCTCCGCCCCATTTCATAAAAACCCATGCGGCATCATGGTTCTTCGAATTGCGCCAGGCGTTGTCCCAGGACACATCGAAGATCACACTGAGAGGCATATCGCTCACCTCCTGCCGATTTACAAGGCGAACATTGTCGGTTTTGAGGTTGGTAGCAAGCAGTGAAAAGGAGTATAGAGCGATGCACGAAATCAGTAGCGTTCTCATTGTGGGAGATCAGGTTAAGTAAATTTTATTAGTTATACGAATAGGAATGAAATAAGATGCCGTCTTCGTAAACACGCATTCGCAAGGACCAGAGAACCACAAAGACAAAGCCCCATCAGTGATGGGGTCAAAAAAAGAAGCCGCTCAAAAATGAACGGCTTCCCAACGTACCAATCCAATATGGAAAAAATCTTCTTAGTTAGCTGAAGCGACCGGCGAAGTGTTGCCAGCTTCGAGAGACTTAAGCTCTGAGTAGTACGTGACCACTTGTACAAGCTCATCCTCCGTCTTCACCTTCAATTTGTTCTTCTTGATGTAAGATTCGATTTTAGAGTGTGCCAACCCATTGGCCACCTTCTTCTTGTTCAGACCCACAACTTTTGTCTTACCGTCCGTCTTTACGAAATATCGGAAATCAGGATTGAAAGACTGAATTTGCACCAACCCTTTTGAAGGATCGTTGAACTCTCTTTCACTGATATCTGCTTTAAAGCTTTTGTATAGTGTTACATTGTCATCTTCGTAAACTACGATGCTGAAAGCTTTGGGAGCCTTAGGATCCAACCCTCGTACGAATTTGATTGTTGGCGTGGCATACTTGTTATCATAGTGCTCACTGGGTGTGTAGTTGGCGACTTCGATCACGTCATAGTAAGCAGCATCCATCTCAGACTTCACGTCCTTATACATGAATTCGAATTCCTTTGAGTGACCGTTGTAGTTCAATAGATATTCTACTGTCTCTCCTTTTTCAGTGTTGGTGGCAACACCTTTGGCAAATTCCTGGAATAGATAGGGTCCTCTTTCGATCCCTTCGTATCGGCTCTCGTCGATAGCGTGTTGACCCATTAAAAGATTTTGTGCTATTGCGGATGTACTGATACATACAGCTGCGCAGAGAATTGTGAACAATTTCATAGTCCTATTGAGTTTTTGACTTTTATTTTTTTTTGACCTTTTGAGTACTAGTTCTAACGGCTAGAGACTCTCTATGGCCGACGTAGATGCAAATTCTGTACCGAAACAGACTATATCCGTACCCAATCGGGATATTGATGTACCGAATTGTCCAAATAAATAATTGTCAAAAATCCAGGCTTGTAAAAGAGCGTTCGGCACCGAACGGTTCGGACACTTTGAACGCTCAATTTCGTACGATCAGACCCCTCCGGCCATCAGGCCAGAATCTGAAAATGGTAAAAAAACCCAGCCTAGAAGCTGTTTTTTGAGGTTATCACATCTAGATGACCCTATATCCACCGAGTATAAGGCCGGTAGCCCCTCCTCTGTACCCTCCATGATATCCCGAGTAAAAGTGACCTTGGTCCCGTCAGGAGAAAACTGGGGATAGAAGGCCTGATACCCCTGGTCACTGACGAGTACCGTACTCTCGCCTCCTTCGACTGAAATTACATGGACTTCAAAGGCACCGTCCTCGACGTGGACGAAACAGACCCTCGAACCATCTCTTGAAAAAGAGGGATGGAAGCCAGAAGTATTTGACAGTTTGCGCCGATTCGTTCCATCGATCTTCATGGTGTGCAAGAAGGCTTCGTCATCCTCATTCAGGTAGAGAAACAATATGCTCTCTCCATCGGGTGACCATCGGGGGGTGTGCTCTTTGAAGGGTGTGAAGCTGATCTGCCGGACATTTCCCCTGGTATCGCTTATAAACAGTTCGTTGTTGCCAGCGCGGTTCGATGAAAAAACGAACTCCTCGCCGTCTGGGGAAAATGATGGGTCCTGACTGTCAAATTCGGTTTCTGTCAGCTTTTGAAGATGATGGCCTTCCGTATCAAATTGATAGACTTCGTGATGACCGTCACGAACGGAAGTAAATGCGATCCGCCGCCCATCTGGCGACCACATGGGAGCAAAGTCGCGGTCAGGGTGGCCCTCCAGGACCTGGAAGTCCGAACCATCAGGAGAGACGGTGTAGATGTCCTCAATGGCGTGAATGTAGAAAAAAGCGATCTTCTCCCCATCGGGGGACCAGACCTGGCCGTTGGCGAAAAACACACAGGGCACGAGCATGAGCAGTAACAATCCTTTCATTTTGAATCGATTATGGTATCTGAGTAAAAATGTATTTTGAGTTTGACCTCTGGGGCCAGCTCTTTGTACTGGAGATCATCACCGGGGTTGTGGAGAAAGGCGCATATCGCGTATGTTTGGATGCAGTCGAACCAAAACAAGATCATGAAGCACCCTTCGCAGGGTAAAGTGTGTTGTATTCCGGGCCTGGGGCTTGATGGCAGAATATTCAGCCGAATTGATTTTGGCCGCTGGCAACCGGAGGTTTTGGAATGGATCGAACCTCAGGGTCATGAGAACCTGGCAACATATGCTGGAAGGATGAGCGACGTCATCGATGACGAGCAGCCCCTGACGATTATTGGATATTCCTTTGGTGGCATCATCGCCCAAGAATTGGCGGCAATCAGGCCCGTCAAAAAGATCATTCTTGTTTCCAGCATCAAAGGCCGATCAGAGTTGAGCCCCTGGTTCCGGCGCATCGCCCCGTGGGGACTCTCCAGGTTGTTTTTCAAGCCCCTTATGCTGACGATGCTTCCGCTATGGGGCCGGAATCACGGATTGGATCGCTCGGAGATCGCATTTTTTCGTAGCATGCTGGAGCGGCTCAGTGAGCATTACTTCCGATGGGGCCTGTCCTCGATTTCGTCGTGGCGGGAGCCGGTGCTACCGGAAGGTACCCAGGTGATCCACATCCATGGAACGATGGATCGGCCCTTTCCCCATCAGTATTTGGGGCACGTAGATCATGTTATCCCCCACGGCGACCATTTGATGATTTGGAAACGCAGTGAGGAGATTACACGGCTAGTGAGCGCTGGACTGGAGTGTTAAACGAGAGGAAGTTCCCAAAACACCTCTGTAGTCTCCCGAAGATTCCAATTCCTCTGATCACGCTGATCACGGTGGGCTTCGATACGTACCGCACGGCCATGAGCAATCCTGTTAAGGTCCTGAGAACGGAGTGAGCCTAGGAGGCTTTCATGTACTCCCGTGGCGTCATCTGCGTGTACTTTTTGAAAGCCGCATTGAAGCTTGATTTTGATTTGAAACCGGCCCTGTTGGCGACCGCCTCGATCGTGAGTTGCTTGCTGACAGGATCTTTGAGCAGCACCTTGACTTCTTCCACCCGATAGTAATTCACATAGTCATAGAAGCTCTTCCCCAGTGCAGAATTGAGAAAGGCGCTCAAGTACCTCGGATTGGTACCCAATGTTGAAGACAGTTTTTCCAAACTTAGGTTCTCATCTTGATAGAGCTTCTCTTCCTTCATCAGCCTTTCTAGTCGCTCCTCGTATTGCTGGGCGTCTTCATCCGTGATCTGACGGAGTCCATTGCCAGCGTTGATTCCTTTATTGACCAGGAAGAAACGAGGATCTGCGGCAATCTCACCACCCAACCAGAGAAGCAGAGCGCACATATATAACCAAAGGGGATTGTAGGTCAATGTCGCAACACCGAAGTCGTACAACCAGTAATTGAGAAAGATAAGTGCCGCCCAAATGATGAACAGCGATGACATCAATATCAGAAAACGCCTGATCCAAGACTGGACCTTCACATGATTGACTTGCTGTCTGCCCCACCTGGACAAGTGTCGAAAGCCAAAAGCCAAATAGACTCCGCCAGAGATAATAAGGAGTACCTGCTCAAAGTGGCTGAAGGACACCTCATAATAGGATGCCATAAATGCAGGATCATAATCGACTGGCTTGATAAGGGCAGTGAGATATAGAAGAAAAAAGAATGCTGAAGGGACAAAATGCAGCCAGTAGCGCTTGCGCCATCTAAAAGATGAGGACAGGACACTCATCACATAGAAGTAACTCAGGGGGCCCAGTGCCAGGATAAATGAGATCGGAGTGAATAACCAGCGGTAGTTGGTTGATATTCCCCACTGGATACCATAGAGCTGATTCTTGAAACCATAGAGAGAAAGTACCAAAATGATTCCCAGTAAGAACACATTCAACGATCGCCCTCTCGTTCTCAATAGCAACAAATACAATGACAGGAGTAATCCAATGATAAACACGGGATATACAAATTTGGGGTAAACCAACCCCAGAGCTCCATCCCTCATCACAGCCATAGTTCCTCGATCCAATCGACCTTTCAAACCATCATTCGCAGGAATCATCATCATTCGGCAGGATGGACACTTGCCGGGAACATCGGACAGTTGGTGATCGAATCGGCAGCCGCATGGTGGACATCGATAGGCTCCGTCAGGTGACCCGAATCCAAATTTCACCGGGCGCATATTAATCGGCTCCGCCTCGTGTGCCAGGGAGGGAGTCAAGAAGGAGATTATGAGGAGCCCGATACTGAGAAACTTCCGCATATGCAGATAATCATACGCTTTACAGGGACTGGAAGTTTATCCGCTTCTGCGCTAACCAGGCTATTTCTTTGCCGGCTCCGGGATTTTGATGTCGACGCCAAAAGTCTTATTGAAGTTCTCGATGAAGCGGGCCGATAGAAGTGGCGATTCCTTTTCCAAATTCTGGTGGACGAAAAAATACAGCTTCTCGAGACCCTGATCTTGCCAAATCTTGATACGCTCAATCCAGTCATCGAGTCGGGTCCAGTCACTTTCATGGTTGGCCCCCACATACCGAACAAATGCCACTGGACTGGTGAGTCGCATGTGGAGCAAATCTCTGCGACCAGCAGTGTCAGTAACAATATTTGCTACTTTATGCTCATCCAGCAGCCCATACAGGTCCCCCGCGATGGCCTCATCATTGTACCAGTCAGTGTGACGCAGCTCCAACGCCAATGGTAGATCCTTAGGCCAAAACTCTAGTACCGACTGGAGGCGGTCCCAGTTCTTTGGAGCAAAGTTGTTGTGCACTTGTAGAAAGGCCATACCCAGCTTGTCACCAAATGTTCGCATCGTATTGCACCAGTCCTCCAGTGGCAGTTCCACGTTGTTGAGCCGCTTCACGTGAGAAATGTATTGGTTAACCTTTGGGAAGAACTTGAAGCCCTCGGGCGTCTTTTCCTTCCACGTTTGGATCTGATCCTCTTTATAGAAATTGTAAAAAGTCGCGTTGAGCTCAATAGAGTTGAACTGCGAAGCATAGTAGGGAAGCTCGTCTTTCGTACCTCGGGGATAGAATCCCTTTAAGTCACTCTTATTCCACTTAGCGCAGCCGACGAAAACTTCCTTAAGTCCGCCTCCTCCTTTTGCCAGCGCTCCTTGCGTGCCCGGATGGTCTACGGGTAGGGTAAAGTCTATTTCCTCGGGATTGTCAACGCTTCCAAATTTCATAAGCAGTTTCTAGTTGGGTTGCCAAAAGTAGAAATTCTAATCTGAGTGAAAAAGATCCCGAATCTCATCGGAAATGCGCTTCGGACGGTGCGTTTTCCTGTCAATAAGACACCATTCGGTCTTTGCCTTCACCAGCAGCACCCCGTCCCTGTGAAACTCTACATGTCGCTCCGACCGGAAGCCGTCACTCTTGACTACAAACGTGCGACCCAACACGGTTTCACCCAGGAAAGCGGGCCGCTTGTATTCAATGTAGTGACTCAAAACCACCCAGTACACCGCCGCATTGATCTCCGGGGTGCTTCGCTTCGACCAATGGGCCTCGGCCATGTCCTGCACCCATTGCAAATAGGTGACGTTGTTGACATGATTCAAGTCGTCCAGGTGGCTCTCAGTAACCTGTATGTTTTTCTCAAAGATCTCCATCATCAAGTAGCTAAGTTCTCGGTCCGGGAAGGCCAGAACTCTGTCAGAAAATCAATATCTTCCGACATGTTATTTAACCAAAAATGAGCAAAAGGTCCGGCTCCCACACCCACTACCGCACCTGCAATCTGTGTGAGGCCATGTGTGGTATCGAAATCACTGTCCAGGACGGCGAGATCCAATCTATCAAAGGAGATAAAAATGATCCCTTCAGCCGTGGATTCGTATGTCCAAAGGCCACGGCACTGCAGGACATTTATGAAGACCCTGATCGGCTAAAGCATCCTGTCCGAAAAACTGCCGATGGATGGCAGCAGATCAGTTGGAAAGAGGCGTTCGACCTCGTGGAAGAGAATATTAAGAGTGTCCAAGCGAAGTTTGGACCCAATTCCCTCGGTTTGTACCTCGGAAATCCAAATGTGCACAGCCTGGGCTCCATGCTCTTTGGTGCTCCGATGATCCGCTCACTGAAGACCAAGAGCCGCTTCTCCGCCACATCGGTGGATCAGTTGCCCCACCACTTTGCCTCCCAGTTCATGTTTGGTCATATGGGCCTGCTGCCCATTCCTGATATTGATCGTACGCATTTCTTCCTGTGCATTGGCGCCAATCCCATGGTCTCCAACGGCAGTCTGATGTCTGCGGGTGGAATGCCGGAAAAGATCAAAGCGTTGAAAGCACGGGGTGGCAAAATGGTCGTTGTCGATCCTCGCAAATCTGAGACCGCACAGAAGGCTGATCAGCATATCTTTATCAAGCCCGGTAAAGACGTCTTTTTCCTGGCGTCCATTGTCCATGTGCTCCTCAAGGACAACCTCCTTTACTCAGACCTGCCCGCTTATTTGAATGGGCTGCAGGACCTCCCCACACTCTTCGAAGCGTACAGCCCCGAGGCTACGGCGCCCATGACCGGTGTTGCGGCGGAGACAACCAAAACACTTGCCACGGAATTCGCCAAATCTCAAACAGCTGTTTGCTACGGACGAATGGGTGTCTCCGTACAGGAACACGGCGGATTGTGCCAGTGGCTGATCAATTTGATCAATATACTGACCGGCAATCTCGACCTGGAAGGGGGAGCCATGTTTACGACCCCGGCAATAGACTCCATCGGCATGTCACGAAAGGGCACGCTTCACAAATTCAACCGCTGGCATAGTGGCGTCCGAAAGTTGCCAGAATTCAACGGTGAACTGCCCGTGGCCGCCCTTGCCGAAGACATCCTCACTGAGGGAGAGGGCCAGATCAAGGCCATGATGACGGTAGCAGGCAACCCCGTCCTATCGACACCTAATGGCACTCAACTAGACAAGGCCTTCGAACAGTTGGATTTTATGGTGTCCATAGACATTTACATCAACGAGACGACGCGGCACGCCGACGTTATCCTGCCTCCGGCGACCGGACTGGAAAACGATCACTACGATGTCGTCTTCAACACGCTGTCGACGAGGAATGTAGCCAAATACTCGCCAGCCCTTTTTGCACCGGTGAAAGGCGCTCTCAGGGACTGGGAGATTTTCAAGGAAATCACGGGAAGGTTCCAGAAGCGATCACTAGGACAGCGCCTGCTGGATCCTCTCCTGACACCCAAAAATATGATCAAGCAAGGTCTGAAACGTGGCCCTCAGCCAGTGACTTTTGAGCAGCTACGAAAATCCCCACATGGTGTTGACCTTGGTCCTCTGCAACCAAGTCTGCCCCAGCGCTTGTTCACAAAAGACAAGAAGATCGACCTTGCCCCAAGGGTCTTTGTAGATGGGCTCCGGAATCTGCCCTCAGCCGGCGAAGAGAATGGAAAGCTCAGTCTGATCGGACGACGTGAACTCCGAAGCAACAACTCGTGGATGCACAATAGTCAAAGACTTGTGAAGGGGCCTAAACGATGTACGCTGATGATCCACCCCAATGACGCTCAAAAGCGGAATATAGAGGCAGGTCAGCTGGTATCCGTCAGCTCACGTGTCGGAACAATCGAACTCCCTGCTGAAATCACGGAAGAAGTGATGCCTGGTGTTGTCAGCATCCCGCACGGGTGGGGGCACAACCGCCAGGGTACCCGGTGGTCCATTGCCGAAGCCCACGCTGGAGCTTCTATCAACGACTTGACCGATGATCAATCAGTGGATGTCCTGACGGGGAATGCCGCCCTATCCGACGTGCCTGTGGAAGTGCGGGCGAGTGCCTGATCAAAATCCGATTCGATGCTGTGAAAAGTCAGTCCTATCGACTGTTCATTCTTCAGATCTTTGTTCTGCCTTCATATTGAAGATGGGCGGGAAACGGAGACATGTGCTCTGAGACCCGTTCCTATTTTTTAGACTTTTTTGACAAGACCCGAAGAGAATGGACAGTAAAACAGACGTTTCCCAATGCCTCGCCTGTGGGCGAGATTCGACAGAAGTTCCCCTTATCACACTCGAATACCAGAAAAGGCAGCTCTGGATCTGCCCACAGCACCTCCCAATATTGATTCATGATCCGACCCAATTGGTGGGCAAACTGGAAGGCGCCGAGCACATGAAGCCGGCAGATCATCACGACTAGCTGTGATGTAAAACCTTCTATCTTTGGCGACATCCAAACCCTCACGTCATGGATAGTGAATTGACCATCGGCATGGCCCAGATATCACCGGCGTGGCTCGATAAGAGCGCCACCCTGGACAAAGTGTCGGCATGTGTTGCAGATGCATCCAAACAAGGATGCCAGCTGGTGGTATTCGGCGAGGCCCTGGTTCCAGGCTATCCATTTTGGCTGTCGCTGACACGTGGTGCGGACTTTGATTCTCCTCTGCAAAAGGAGATCCATGCGCACTATGTCAACAATGCCATCCAGATAGAAGCCGGAGACCTCGACGGCATTTGCGACATTGCCAAAGACTTGAGCATCGCCATCTACCTTGGGACGATTGAGCGCGCCCAAAATCGTGGTGGTCATAGTCTGTATTGCTCTCTAGTCTACATCGACGCAACGGGCACTATCCAATCAGTACATCGCAAACTGCAGCCCACTTATGAGGAAAGGCTCTCATGGTCTCCGGGAGATGGTCATGGTTTACAAGTCCATCCACTAGGACGTTTCACAGTAGGTGGCCTCAACTGCTGGGAAAACTGGATGCCGCTGTCAAGAACCGCTCTGTATGGTCTCGGAGAAAACCTCCACATCGCCGTATGGCCGGGAAGTGATCGCAACACAAAGGATATCACACGCTTCATTGCTAAGGAGTCTCGATCATACTGCGTGTCTGTTTCTAGTTTGATGCGAAATGGGGACTTTCCCGCCGGTACCCCTCATTTGGACGAAATACTAAAAAATGCGCCCGACATGCTTGCCAACGGTGGCTCATGCATTGCCGGACCGGACGGGGAGTGGGTGGTGGAACCAGTTGTTGACAAAGAGGGACTGATTGTCGGTACGATTGACTTTATGAGAGTACTCGAGGAGCGACAAAACTTTGATCCAGTAGGTCATTATTCACGCCCGGACGTCACCCAGCTCATTGTCAATCGCGAACGGCAGAGCGCAGTGAAATATAAGGAGTAACAGGCAGGAAACTTTTCCGATCGGAAAAGTCTTCCCTTAGCATGTCTACGCTAGATGAATACAAGCTTCCCTCAGCAACCCGTATTGGCCACGTCCACCTTAAGGTCGCAGACCTGAACAGGGCCCTCGACTTTTACTGTGGACTACTGGGATTTGAAATCATGGCGACCTACGGAGAAGATGCAGCCTTTATCTCGGCGGGTGGTTATCATCATCACATCGGTTTGAATACGTGGTTTAGCAAGGGAGCTGACCCCGCCCCTCGAAACACCGCCGGTCTGTTCCATACAGCTATCGTCTATCCTACGCGAAAGGACCTGGCGCTGATATTCAATCGGCTACGGGAAGCCAATTATCCGCTAAGTGGTGCCTCGGACCATGGTGTCTCAGAAGCACTGTACCTTGATGACCCAGATCAAAATGGCGTAGAACTATACTGGGACCGACCCAAAGAACTGTGGCCTGCAAAACCCGACGGCAGCCTGGACATGTATACTCGCCCGCTGGACCTGAGAGGGTTGCTAGGGGAGTTAGAGACCGCATGATCAATATGCGAGGGCATTAGTCGGTAACACCAATGCGATCGATCATAACAATTCCAGGAGCGCTGCCGGGAAATTCGAAATGCACCGATATGAGGGCATCAAAATTGAATTCCTCACGCCCTTCGAAATCAGTGAACGGCAGGATCATCGTTTCCAACAAGGGCTCCCATTCATTTTTGTAGCGGCCCGTCGTAAGGGCTTTGGTCTTTAAAAACCGCACCTTGAATCTCGGCGCTACTTTCTTGTGGTCTGACAGTTGCGTCCTCAGCTCGTTGCCCTCTATGTCGGTTAGAACGATCGTGAAGTCATTCTCAACGTCCTCCTCATCCACATCCTCCAGCAATCCGGGATCTCCGGCGGCCACAGATAGGGTGAAATTATCGATCGGTTCCACTGACAAAGTATCTGAAAAAATGATGGCATAAATGCACTGATCGGCGATACTGTCCTTCTCCCACCCCAGGATGACAGCAGTATTCTCTTGATGGAGGCCCGCGCGATATTGTAGATAATCTTCCTGCCAGACCTTCAAGTCCTTCGTGGTGATGCGACCAGCGGCGGCTGTCAAGACATCGATGTCCTCCTCATAGTGTGCCCAGTACCTCGCAGTATGGTCTTCGTAAACATTCAAAGCAATAGTTCCCTGTGGCAGCCAGTCTGTCGCGTGTCTTATGTCTCGAAAGACTGGTACGTATTCCAGATTATCACGAAGGCTGACCTCGAGAAAACTACTAATGAGGACTTTGGCATACTGTCGTTGGTCTTCCTCTGAGATCATCGGTGCTGTATTGAGCATAAGACTTCGGGGAAACCCCGCATCATGTCTCCCCCAAACGGTATTGAACTGCCCGTGATTGGCACCGTGCAACCACACACCCGCCCGTATGTGGTATTCATCGCCATCGAAGTGGGTTCGTTGCAGCTGCCTTAATCCATAAAAACTGTCTTCGTCACTATCGTAAGAGCCCTGGATGCCCAGATAATTGACATTGCGCAGATGCACGCGGCGGTCATATCGGTAGTCGGTCGGAGCGATGGCAACGACGCCTTTGATCCCAAACGCGAAATCAAACTTGACCCGGGCATCATCAGGGAAATAGTCCAGTTCATTGAATGCCGCTGCGATCGGTACCGCCTCGCCTCCGCGGGAGTGACCAATGAGTACGATGTTGTCCAAGTCCGCCTTGCCCTGCAGATCATGCCCATCTTCGTCGTTCCAAGCTCGCCATTGCTCGAGATGCTTCAACAGCAGCCAGGCTCGAGCCGGTAGCTCCTTTCCTCGGAAATCGCCCGCAAACGATCCATTGATAAAGTTCTCATCAACGGATACCGTCAGGAAGCCCCTGCTCGCCAGCAACTCCCCCAGATAGGCATAACCAGGATCTGAGTACTCTTCCATGCCATGATTGCCATGTACTATCAAAACAATTGGAAATGGCCCAACGCCCTTCGGCATCCAAACCAACCCATTGATAGGCCAATCCTTTATTCCGAAACCCCAATAGTCGGAACGTTTATCGGCCTGCTTTCCCTTCCAGGATGGCAGGATGTAGGTGCCATCGACAACCTCACTTTGATAGGTCACGCGCTCCCCAAACTCCGGCCGGTGGTTGTTCATCCCACTGCCATACGTGAATTCCACTACCTCAAAAGGGCCGGAAGCACTGGGATCGGCCTGTTGATTGGAAAGCCTCTCCTGCAATGGCACCTGTTCAAAGTCCACGCGATAGGGATTAGTCCCCTCATCATTTAGCCAGTAAAGGCTGTAACCAATAGCACCCGTAGAAAGCAAGAGTAAAGCAATGGTCCAGTACTTCCGTTGGCCACTGACTTGCGAAATTCTACCAGAGAATAGTATAGTACCAGCACCAAACAAACATGCGGTGGCGATCATAAGCGCAGCCCCTCCCAGATAGAAATACTGATCCGGGAATCCAAACCCCCACTGTTTGGCGATCATCAACAGACCTATCGCACCGCCAAGGGCCGAGACAAAATAAATCGGTGAAAGTCTCAGGGAGGTCAATATCAATTGACCAACCAAAGCAAAAAAGACAATGGAAAGGATGATGGCTACGGTGGCCACCGTAACTATCCAGAACTGACTGATCCCATAATCAATATGAAAGGAAGTGATGAGCGCAAGCGATATGGCTAGAAAGAGTATGCCATAGCTTCCACCTATCCAGAAAGTCTGCAGGACCGAAGCATTCTTCAGGGATGGAACCTTCAGCAACGCCAGTTGGTCCTTCAAAATGCCTATGAGTTTCTCCCTAAGTGATTTCAAATACAGTTAAGGTTGAGTCAGTCGTACGAGTGTAGAGCCGATAAATGCTGAAAACCGGATAAAGTCCCAGCCCTCATCCAATTGTCCAGAATCTAATAAAAATGAGTCACTTTATTCGATCACCATTTCGCTTGCTCAACACAACCCCTAGCGTGCGAACAAAAAACCGCTCGGACCGATGCCAGTAGCAAAATCGGCCAGCAAAGTCCCGTCACTGCCGTAGCGCAGGCCAGTGCCGGTAGATTGGAAGGCATTGCTGTCGCCGACGTAAATATCGCCCGTCTCTTCATTGACACCGATACCGTAGAAAGCAAAGCCATCGCTGATAAGGACCTCAGCACTCAATGCACTGGCTGATAGATCGACGGCAAAGACATTCGTCAAACCTGTGAAAGAATCGTTGCCCCCTCCAAGGAAGTAGATGGTTTCGCTCGAATTGTCAATCGCCATCTTCTCATTGAATCCACTGACAACCAAATCTGTCAATGAAGTCGAAACCGAATTTTCCCGTGGATCAATCTCGATCAATGTACCACTGGTACAAAGTACCCAAATGTCCCCCTCTCCATCAAGAACCATCTCCGAGGAACCCGCTGGTGTAGTGATCGTAGTCGACTCAAGAGTATTGAGATCAATAACTGTCATCACGCTCGCAGCTTCGTGAGCCACAAATAATTGATTGTTGGCCAGTACAATGTCCTGCGGACGATGATCCAATAGGATTGAATCCGTGACACTCCCCGCACTCAGGTCAATAATGGCAACGTACGAGTCCGGTTCGGCACCAAAAGCCGTGCTAATGTCCCCCCAGTTAGTTACGTATGCGCGAGAGCCATTCGACGCTACATCGATGGGATTGTCAAGGCCCTCCGTTACGGAGAGCTCGACAGTGAAGTCGGTTGTTAGGATCTCCAGTTTATCGGGCGCATTGCCGACCAGGAAATATTTGTCATCTAACACCCTTAGGTTTTGAACAGTAGCACCTGCCTCGTAGACCGCCGCATTCGCCGTCATCGCTTCTATGTCATAGCCGGAGATAGAGCCATTGGCCGAAAGGAAATTTCCTTCATTCACCACCAGAACCGAGGTAATCGTGGGAAGGGCGTCATCGTCATCATCGCTGCAGCTGACAAAAAGTGAGGCAATTGCAAGTAGAGAAAATAGATATTTGGTTTTCATGGAAGTCGATATTGTGCTTGTAGTGTGAATTCAAGATTAATTCCGGGCATGGCCCGATTTTCAAAGCTTTCATAGTCCACGTCCGTGAGGTTGCGAATAGCCGCAATGGTTGCTAATTGCAGATCCCCAAGCCGCCAGGTATTGGCCAGCCTCAGGTTGTAGAGTGTGTATGCCGGCAGTGGTGGTAATTCGTTGTTGGCCTCCGTGAATCGCTTGGAGGTAAAGGCCCGGATCACCTGTAACTTGAGGTCTCGCCACTGATAAGACACAGAGGTCAGGTGGATGTGCTCGGGAGTATAGGGAAGCTGCTTCCCTTTGGAGCGATCAAATGTGCTCATCGCCTCTTGATTCGTGGCCCTTGTCCACGATCCCCTATGGTCAGCACCTAATTGGTGACTACCAAATTTCCAGGTGGCTGCAACCTGAAATTCCGCCCCATGCGCCAGTACGCGACGTACATTGTCTGGATACCAAAATGACAGTACTTCACCCTCTTCAGTCCTCTCACGTCCTCCAGGTATCCATAGTATCCAATTGTCCACGTCATTCCGGAAGAATTGCAACTGCCCGGATAACGTTAGCGCGTTGCCCTCCCATTGGCCATTTAGACCTGCTTCCAGGTTATGACTGGTCTCCGATAGCAGGTCAAGGTTCCCTCCTGGCCGCCAATACCTGTCATTGAAGGTTGGCAGTCGAAAGCCGCGGCTAATTTCAGCGGTGATACCCCCCAGGAAGTTATCACTCATGACAGCTGTCCAAAACATACTGAGAGAAGGGCTAAAAGGCTTGAGCTGCCCCTCAGACATCGGCTGACGCAAGTTCAGTTTCACATTGAACCGCTGCGACGGTCGCCAGGCGACTGACGCGAACAAGTCATTTCTGATTTCTGTGGCATCTTCCTCATGAGCAGCAGAACGCACGTCTATAGCGTTGACGTTCGCCCCAATCCGGGTGGTCCACTGTTTAGCGATTTCTACTTCTGATTGTGTCGACACAAATAGTCGATTGGCTACCAGCGGATCGCCCTCATTGTATACCTGCCAATCACGAGTGAAGCCCAGTTGGCTCTCCCAACTCAGGACGCCTTTATCATAGAAGTAGTTCAATACTCCGCGCCAGTTGCGGTCCTTCAAGTGGTCATCGGCATTCATATCTCCTTTCCCCGGCTGTACTTGCCTATCATTTTCACTGTACCACAGGTCGAGTTTCAAAGTCGAAGTGGGAGAAAGGATCCACCCCAGGTAGGGAACAATATTGAATGCTTTGTAGGCTGCGTTAGTTTGTCGCAACTCACTGCCCTCAAAGGAGTATTTGAAGTCATTGTCAACCGACAGATAGTTAGCTTGTAATCCCGCGACGAACGCCTTGGTGCCGAAACCAAAAGCCATCGTTGTATTCGAAAGGCCGAAGCTGCCCACCGATTGACCGAGCCCCAATTCCACACCACGGCCGAACCGCGTGGGCCCCTCGATCGATATCGTACCACCCAGGGCACCATTCCCGGAAAGCGGTGCTGAACCTCCACGCAGCAGGGTCACACTACCAAGACCAACGTCACTGATAAGGCTCATATCGCTTTGGCCAGTGGTATAGGAATTGATTTCCATATTGTTCCAGAGCAGGCTGGTCCTCGACGGTCCTAATCCCCGTAGGTTGATGGAAGCCAATTGCCCCCTGGCTCCGTATTGATTGATCTGAAGCGGCAGTTGCGATAGAAGGAGGTCTGTAAGTGATTGCCCCCCCAGGGAATCAATGGTCAGGCGGGTCAGCGATTGACTCTGGGCATAGTCTGCCTCCTGTATTCCGGGAATGATGAGCTCACCCAGGAATACCGTGTCGGCCTCTTGCGAAACCGCGGAAACCACTTCGCCCAAAAACGCCGCCACGGCGATTATGAGCTTCATGCAACATCTGGCCATTTACCAATCGACTTATTCGACCTTCACCCGAGGACGAGATAAAACAATCAGCCATGGCAGGTCTCCTGACTCTTCCATCGGCACCGCCTTCCCATCACAATCAAGCGACAGTGGCAAGATGAGGCGCCAAACATTCCGAATAATACGGAATGGGAATTACAGTTGCGGGGACAGCCTCGGAATCGCACCGAGTTCCCTTTTAATCCGGATGATCGTAGGACCAATCCGGAACCACAGCTGGGTCAAAGTTATGCCTTTTCCAGCCGGTATTATCCGGACTGGAGATGAATCTTCCGAAATAATCCTTTCACCCTATTGATGTTTTCCGCACCTTTGTTTAGAAACCATCCCTCTTCCATACCAAGGTGACTGCCTACGTCAAATCGTTTTTAGCTCTCATCTTGATCTGCATTTTTGTAAGATCACATGCCCAGGAGCAGCTATTAGAGGTGGAGTTGAAGCTCGCCAAAAAGGCAGCGACCTATCATATCGTTGATAGGACACGGCCTCAAAGCTACCTGCTGAATGTCGCCTACGACAATGTCGATATTATCGTCCTCGACTCCACCATGAACTTCGTAAATCAGAAGTCGTACCCCATCACCATGAAGGAGGAGAAGTACTACTTGACGGAACCTCTTTCCTTCGTTGCCAGGGATGGCATCATTCATGGCTACTACGCCAACTATGGATTGACAGTCGTCGGGTACTTAGAATTCAATCTTCGCAACAAGAACATACGTCGGGGCCAGGTACCGATCGATCTGAGTAGGAAGGATGAATTCCTATTCCACTACGTGTATGACGACGAATTCCACCTAATGAGTGCCCGGAAAAAGAGTAATATCCTCAACTTCTACAAGGTGCTCACCCCGAAGAACATTGAGCGCATCCAATACAACATCGTTCAATATCAAAACCTTCACTCCACACTTAAGACGATCAGCCTGCCCAACGATATCGACATCGGGGTCATAGTGCCTGGAGAACAGCCAAGACTAGCCCTCGCGACGAAGAAGATCAAAGCCTATCCCACGTCGGAGGAGCTGACACTCACACTGGAAACTTCCTCTGGCACGGAATACATCGTGCTTGACCTTATTGACAAGGACTATACTGAAGGCATCGTGAACTATCGCCGATTCCAGAAGGACGGCCCGACCAACAATTCCAACTCATTCCGATACGGCGATCTGGAATTGGTCGCAAGATCTTCTGGCGAGGAGATACTCGTGTACATCAATCACGTTGACAGCTCGGAGGCATTGTTCAAAGAGCGATTTGAGAAAGAAATGGCGGCGATCCCTTTCAGCAATATCATGGCCGATGGCAAAACCATTTATACCGCCTCCCGCTACTATCGCAACACTCCTAAAGACTTCATTCGCGCAATTGACGATGGCAACATCGGATTGCACCTCGACGACTACGACAGTTTCTACGTGATGACCGTAGGCAATTTCGAAGAGGACATCAAGCCACTGACGGATCCTTTCCGCAGCCGCGTAGCCGGTCGCAATGCAGGTGCATCTTCCTATTTCCAGACCAAGCTCTCGAAGGACCTGCAACTACTGCCCGGGCAAATCCAGGCAGAGTCGGATGCGAGGTTAAATGCCTTCTTCGAAGAAAATGAGTTTAATCCGCGATATGTTTACGCCTTCAAACATGATGGATTGGACTATGTATCTTTCCAGGATCGAAAGACTAAAAAATACTATCTGTACGTGGACAAGCCTGGCGCTGATACTACTCCTTCCGCCATCGTGTCAACCGACAAATCCCAATAGCGGAGTTGACAACCCAGACTCAGGCTCCTTATCACATGCAAAGCGATTTGCCCTAACCGAAACTGAAATCAGGGTCATCGAACCATGGCCCGGGGCGGAAGACCGATCTTATCCGATCCCATCACCACCAAAAAAGATCGTGTGTACATCCACCACCATGTTGCCCTATCTCGAGATGCTGGGCGTAGCCAATACACTGGCAGGCTTCCCCAACACCAACTACATCTCTTCTGAGGCCATACTTGAAAGAGTGGAACAAGGTCAGGTAACAGATTTGGGTTCTGACGTCAGCCTCAACCTGGAGTTACTGATCGGCCTCAACCCAGGCCTGGTCATCGCTTTCGACGTCGGGACCAATGGAGCGCAGCTGAACCAAATAGAGCAAGCGGGCATTCCGGTGATCCTCTGTGCCGACTACCTCGAATCAACCGCCATGGGACGGGCGGAATGGGTGAAATTCTTTGGTGCCCTATTCGACAAGAGGGACCTGGCAGACTCCCTCTTCGACGAAGTACAGCGGGAATATGATAAACTACGGGACATGGCCACGGATATCCCCAACAGACCCACGGTACTCACAGGGATCCCCTATGAGGGAGGTGCGTGGTTCCTCCCGGGTGGTCAGAACTGGGCAGCGAAGTTATTCGAAGATGCAGGCGGCCGGTACTATTGGGCTGATGATCCCAGTGCCAACTGGCTGGAGTTGAGCTTCGAATCAGTCTTCGACAAGGCCCGGGGTGCAGACTTTTGGATCGGGACGGCATCGTACGATTCCAAGTCATCCATGATGGAGGGTGACGAGCGCTATGCATTGTTTGCCCCCTACGGAAATGACAAGATTTACAATTACGACCAACGCCTCAATTCATCGGGAGGCAACGACTACTTTGAGTCGGGATATGCCCGCCCCGATCGGGTGCTGGCGGATCTCATCCATATCCTGCACCCTGAACTACTGCCTCATCACCAACTCTATTACTACCGCAGACTGCCATGAGTGGAGGGTCAATAGGTACTTCCCCCCGACGATGGTCATTGACGCTGCTCCTCATGGGTATCGCCCTGGTGCTGCTGGTACTATTGGACGTTGCACTCGGCTCTGTGTACATCCCTCTGAAGTCTCTGGTCTCGTACGTATCCCAGGGTGAAACAGGCAACGACAGTTGGGACCTGATCATCAGCAACTTTCGGGCACCCAAGGCCATCACCGCCGTATTGGTTGGTGCGAGTTTGGCGGTCAGTGGCCTACAGATGCAGACACTCTTTCGCAATCCACTGGCAGGACCGTTCGTCTTGGGTATCAGCTCCGGAGCGGGTTTGGGCGTTGCCCTACTCTTGTTTTCGGGAGTTTACCTCGGTTGGTCCATTGACTTACTGGGTGTTGGAAGGAATTGGACGTTGGTATTTGCCGCTGCTGCTGGCTCACTGTTGGTACTCCTCACTGTCCTCCTCGCCTCGGTGAGGGTACGAGATGGGGTAAGCCTGCTTATTGTCGGATTGATGTTTGGTACAGTTTCCAGCGCAGTGGTCAGCATTCTCCAATTCTTCAGTAAAGCGGAGCGCATCGAGGCCTATGTCATCTGGGGTTTTGGTAGTCTGGGTGGTGTGGCTGGACAGGAGCTTTTCGTACTGGCTACGCTATCCATCATAGGACTCAGTGCCGCCGTGCTTCTGTCAAAAACACTCAATGCCCTTTTGCTGGGCGAAGAATATGCCGCGAGCATGGGCCTCAACCTTAGAAAGGCCCGATTGCTGATCATCATCAACACCAGCATTTTGGCGGGGGCAGCTACCGCCTTTTGTGGGCCCATCGCATTCATCGGCCTGGCTGTTCCTCATTTGGCGCGGATGCTCTTCAATACCTCCAACCATTTGCTACTCACTCCGATTGTCATTTTGTTTGGCGGATGCCTGATGCTGACGTTTGACCTTATCTCCCAAGTCCCAGGGAGTGATATGATATTGCCCTTGAATGCCATCACTTCACTTTTTGGGGCACCTTTCGTCATTTGGGTATTGCTTCGCAAACGCACCCTGAACTACTCCTTCCGATGACGCTGCTGGAAACGAAGGCGCTGACGATCGGGTACGAGGCAGGAAAAGAACTGCAGCGGGACCTCCACCTGTCGCTTTCTGCAGGCCAAACAGTGGCATTGATGGGACAGAATGGTGTTGGGAAAACTACCTTCCTCAAGAGCATCAACGGACTCATACAGCCCCTCTCCGGCGAGGTGTTGATCGCAGGAAAATCCTTAGGGGAACTTACAAGAGCTGAGCTGGCCAAACAGTGCGCCTTGGTGTTGACCTCCACACCGGCCACAGGCAACCTGACGGCCCGGGAACTGATCGCCCTAGGTCGTCATCCGTACTCCAACTGGATCGGTTGGCTGGGAGCGGAGGATCGAAAGATCATCGACCAGGCGATCGAACTGACGAAGACGAACTACATCGCTGACCGTCGCATCGGGGAGTTGAGTGATGGCCAACTACAGAAGGTGATGATCGCAAGAGCCCTGGCCCAGGACACGCCCCTGATCATTCTCGATGAGCCCGTTGCACATCTCGACCTCAATAACAAAATCGAAGTGATGCGCTTGCTTCGGGAAATCGCGAATCAGGGCAAAGGCGTGTTGATCTCCACGCATGATGTGCAGGTGGTGAATCAACTGGCAGATGAGCTTTGGCTGTTTGGGTTTGGCGAGCAAGCTCAAAAGGGTGTACCTGAAGACCTCGTGCTCAACGGAGAGTTGGAGAAGATGCTATTTCTTGAAGGCCACAACTATGACCTGGTGCACCACAGACTGGAATGGACGGCCGAGGGGCCGGCAGTTCAAGTCACAGGTGACAAAATCAGGGTTTTCTGGACAGAACAGGCACTTGCAAGGGGAGGTTATCAATTGGGGACCTCTGAAATCGTGATTGAATGTAGCGAAATGCATTGGATGATAGGCGAAGCACAATGCCAGTCCATTGGAGAGGTCCTCGGCCAACTCCAATCCATTACATCATTCCCGAACTCTTGAGCTTGTTGATGAAGGCCGTCTTGTAGGTCTCGCCGATAGGCAGTGGCTCTCCGTCTACGATGACGCGAGCCTTCTCGATCTCCTTTATTTTGTCCAAAGCCACGACAAAAGACTTGTGGATCCTAATGAACTTATCGGAGGGCAGCTTGCTGAGCAGGTCATTGAAGCTCATCAGGGTCAGCACCTTTTCGTCCGCCGTATGAATGGCGAGGTAGTCTTTCATGCCTTCGATGTAGCGGATATCCTTCAATGATATCTGCTGCCATTTGAATTCTGTTTTCACGAAGAGGGCATCCGCAGACGCTTGCTTGTCCGGCGCTTTTGAGGCTCCCTTGGTGGACGAGTTGCGCTCCAGCGCCTTCTGCGAGGCTTTGAGAAATCGCCCGAAAGAGATAGGCTTCAGCAGGTAATCGGTAATGTCCAGTTCATAACCGTCCATCGCGTATTCGCTGTAGGCAGTAGTGAAGATGATCTGCGGCCGATTTTTCAAAATCTGGACCAGCTGGGTGCCTAATAGCTGCGGCATTTGAATGTCCAAAAACAATAGGTCGACTGGGTTGTCCTGCAGAAAAGACAGCACTTCCATGCCATCATCAAACTTTCCCTGCAGATCAAGAAAGGGTACTTGCTCTATATAATCAACAATTTTTTCGAGCGCCAGGGGCTCATCATCTACAGCAACACAGGTTAGTTTCATCTGTTGGTTTCCTTTAATTGGTCATTATCCATCATCATGCGTCTTTGATGCCATCCAAATGCACTATCAGGTACACGCTGTAATACTGATCATTGTTTCTGGTACTGAGGCTATACCGGTCGCCATAGAGCAATTGCAGCCTCCTCTCGACATTCGTCAACCCGATACCGCCGACACTGTCTTTCTGCTGTGTCGATTGCGGATCATAGGAATTGCGACAGACGAACCGGAGTCTATCCTCCTCAATATCGATCTCCACGCTGATCTCACGTCTGCCATTGCGAACGGTCGCGTGCTTAAATGCATTTTCTACAAAAACGATAAAAAGCATCGGCGCCACACGTTTGCTCCCTACATCTGAGTTGCAGACGAAAAATACCTGATCCTCCGGCTTCATTCGCATGCGCTGTAGGTCAAAATAACTGGACAGGTATTCGATTTCCTTTGACAGGGGTACCGTCCGGGCATTGCTTTCATACAACATGTACCGCATAATGGCAGACAGTTTGTGAATGGCTTCGGATCCCTCGGGAGACACTTTGTACACCATGGAATCGATGCTGTTGAGGACATTGAACAAGAAATGCGGATTGACCTGGTTACGGAGCAGATCCACCTCACTTCGTAGCCGCTGCCGCTCGAGATCAAGTTTTCGGCGCTGGCTCATAAACCAATCGGTAGTAATTCTTAAGGAAGTAGCAAAAGGAATCAAGCCAAGTATCGTCCCTGCCCTCCGGGCCAATTCTATCCAATGCTCGTATTTATCAGCATCACCGTCATCCGTGATGACAACGATGGTGGGCAGAGACTCCAAAGCAAAGACACTGTCCACTCCATACTTAAGGGGCGGATACAAAATCAGCAATAGCAGGCTCAGCCCCACGAACTGCCAGGTTTTCCTTCCCAGCCAGTTGGGGACGAATATGTAGAAGTAAGAATAGAATAGCGCCAGCTTGATGGGCACGTTGATGACCAGCCACCCCAGGTATTGGTAAAAAGGCATGTCACCGAGTGTAACCACCAGAAATCCCAGGATTATAAAGTAGAGTGGAACGAGGATAAAATGTATGAGCGCAGTCTGCCGCGCAATTCGTCCCAGCACCCTGTTTTGGAATGACTCGATTTTAGTCATGAACCAAATGTAGGTGTGAATCTTGAGGGCATTGTGAATTGACCTATTGCGATATACCAACACACGAACGCCATCGACAAACTCCTCAAAACGAACGACCAACGGTGTCGCAGAGCGAATCGCGGTGTTCGTAGACTCAAACAATGAGAATGTCTATTAGATTTTATAGACGATGCAACACTTTCTACATTCGAATCATCCTTCTGACATGAATAATTACTTACAAATCTCAAAGGTCAAAAACTGTTTTCCATTATTTGTGTGTTTGGTGTCTTTCCTGGCATTGAGCCTGTCGGTCAACGGGCAGTCCAGGCAAGGCACCAAATCTATTTATGGAAGGATCGTCGACCAGTCCAACGGGGAGGCGCTCCCATTCGCTACGATCAATCTGAAGGGAACCTCCATAGGCACGATTTCCAACGCAGATGGCGAATTCAACTTTCAGGCACCCAACGTATCTGATGGTATCATCATTTGCACCTTCATTGGCTATGAGAATTTCGAAATAGCCCTTGATGATATCCGCAAAGGAGAACTCTTTATTGAAATGGAGCCTTCGTTCATCGAATTGAAGGAGCTAGTGGTCACGCCCGTCACGGCGGCTGAGCTGCTCAGGATGGCAGTTCGTAAAATCCCAGAGAATTATGCCACTACCGCTTTCGAAACCAAAGCTTATTATCGCGAGAAGTTGATAGAAAACGACAGGCCCTTGTCGTACAACGAGGGCTATTTCAAAAGCTACTACCCCGACTACCAGTCTGATTCATCTCAGCATCAATTGTTGCTCTACCGCACAGCGGACAAGCTCTATAACATCGGCTTCATGGAGAAAAAACGCCTCAAGAAAGAAGCCAAGGAGCGGCGGAAGGCAGAAAAGAAGGGCGAAACCTATGAGGAAGACTTTGATGGGTCCATGATCGAATCGTCACTGGGAGGACCCGAGGGCGTGATAGAAAATGACCCGGTGCTGTCGCTGGAGTCCTACCTCGATACGACAGAGTTCAAAAAGTTCAAGTACGAATATGCTGGCGCCACCAACTACCTGGGTAGAGAGATGATCATCATCAGCTTTGAAACCAAAGGAAAAGTGGACCACATTAAGATGTCGGGAAACATATTCCTGGATCATGATTCGGATGCGATTGCTGCGGTCGAGTACACGGGCAAATTTGTGGTACCCGCATGGGCCAGACCTCTCCTCTTCTCTTTTGGATTGGCCATCCACCAACCTGTCTTTGAACGCAAAGTCCGCTACCAATACCATGAAGGCAAGTGGTACCCTAAATACTTCTACGCCATGGCTGACCTGGGCCTCACAAAGAGATACATGTTCAGCTCCAATGAAAGGTCGGATTTCGACTTTGAGCAGGTCTTTACCATGAACGAAATAGTGACCGAAGGCGCCGTACCCATTCCTAAGGAGAATCAGTTTGACTCCGGAGAAGAGATGGCTAAGCAGATGCCCGAAGAAGTAACCCATCAATGGAGCCAGATCAATACGCTGCCTCCTGAGAAACTCGAAAACAGAGAAACGCAATAATCAAAAACTCAATAAACCTCACATACAAGCATGAATCTTTCCATACAGAACCTATCCAAAACCTACGCCAACGGCGTCGAGGCCCTGAAGGATGTCAATCTGGAGATCCCGATGGGGATGTTTGGCCTACTGGGCCCCAATGGTGCGGGTAAATCCACGCTTATGCGGACGATCGCCACACTGCAGGAGCCAGATACTGGTAGTATCACGCTGGGCAACATCGACGTCCTCCGCGAAAAAGAAGAGGTCCGGCGAATATTGGGGTATCTGCCTCAGGAGTTTGGTGTCTATCCGAAAGTAAGTGCTGAGGTGTTGCTAGATCACCTGGCGGTCCTCAAAGGCATCAGCAACAGAAACGAAAGAAAAGAGCTCGTAGAAGCCCTCTTGCACAAAACCAATCTGTATCAGGCCCGAAAGAAAAACCTCGGGGGCTACTCTGGCGGTATGAAGCAGCGCTTCGGCATTGCACAAGCGCTGATATCCTCACCGAAGCTCATCATCGTGGATGAGCCGACTGCAGGTCTCGACCCCGCAGAACGCAACCGCTTCCTCAACCTATTGAGTGAGCTCGGTGAACAAACGGTGGTGATTCTATCCACCCACATCGTAGACGACGTGCGCGAGCTCTGTACCCGCATGGCGATCATCAACAAAGGCCAGGTACTGCTCGAAGGCAATCCTCTTCAAACTATCGCCGACATCCAGGGCAAAGTTTGGAGCAAGAAGATTGAAAAATCCGAGTTGGAAGAATATCGATCCAATATGTCTGTAATCAGCGAGCGACTGATTGCTGGTAAGCCTGAGATCCGCGTGTTCTCAGAACAACAGCCCGACCCATCATTTGATGGTGTAGATGCCGACCTCGAAGATGTCTACTTCTCCCAGATACTCGGTTCTCAAGTCCCGCAGGAAGAGCCAGTCGCTGTGTAATCCCCCCTCACCAACTCAAAATTAAAGCACAGTACTATGTGGTTTCAAATCTTCAAGTTTGAGTTGCAGTATCGCAAAAAGCGACCTGCAACGTACATATATTTCGGAATTCTTTTCCTTATGGCTTTTCTGGCCATCAGCACAGATGTGGTGCAAATCGGCGGCGGCGCCGGACTGGTAAAAGAAAACGCTCCGGCGACGATCGCCAATATGATGGTGATTCTTAGCGCCGTGATGATCATGATCACTTCGGCAATCATGGGCACCGGTGTGCTCAGAGACTTCGATCACAACACCGAGTCCATGATCTTCTCTACACCAATCAGCAAGTTTGATTACCTCGCTGGCCGGTTTCTGGGATCATTTGTCGTGGCACTCTTTGCGTACGTAGGCATTTTGTTGGGATTCATACTCGGTGAATTCATGCCGTGGAGAGATGCTGACAAATTGCTTGCCTTCAATCTGTGGAATTATCTCCAGCCATTCATCTTCTTCGTGATTCCCAACCTGTTCTTCACAGGTGTCCTGTTTTTCTTCACTGGAGCAATCGCCAGGAAGATGGTCGTCGTGTATGTGCAGTGGATAGCGCTGTTTTTCCTCTACCGGGTAGCGATTATCCTAACCCGCGAGATTGACAACAAAAGTCTCGCCTCCATTTTGGACCCGTTTGCCTGGAGGACGGTGAACAACAGCACGCAGTATTGGACAGTGGCTGAACAAAACTCACAAGTGATACCGATCACCGGTGACGTCCTCACCAACCGGCTCCTGTGGATGTTGGTAGGTGTTGTCCTCGCTGTGGTAGGCTACTTCTCATTTAGCTTCAACGTCGTGCGAGGCAAGCGCAGAAAACGTGTCGAAAAAGAGAAATTCGAACTCTCCCAGACCAACGTCGTCGTGCCCGTCGCTACGCAGAGAATCAATGCCGCCACTTATTGGTTGCAAATCGTCTCACAGGTGAGATTCTATTTCAACTACGTGATTCGAAGCATTCCATTCATTGCCATTGCCGTTTTCGGATTGGTGCTACTGATCATGAACTCCCAGAATGTGGGACAGGTCTTCGGTACCAACGTGTACCCCTCCACCTATTTGATGGTGCAAGAAATTAACCAGGGTTTCACCTTCTTCTTTATCATTATCCTGGTCTTCTACTCCGGAGAGCTGGTCTGGCGGGAACGCGATGTCAAGATCAACCTCATCCAGGACTCCCTCCCAATGCCGGACTTTGTGAACCTGATCAGCAAGTTTCTCAGTCTGGTACTGATCTACGTTATCATGCTATTGTTTCTTATCGTCTGTAGCGTAGTGATGCAAGCGGTCAAGGGATTCTATGAATTTGATCTCGGCATTTACTTCGCCTCTCTCTTCACGGAGACGATATCCTTGCTGGTGCTGTTCACGTTCCTCGCGTTCTTTATCCAGGTCATGGTCAATCACAAGTTCCTCGGGCACGCCTTGATCATTGTCTTTTTCATCGCGTTGGAAGTGTTGGATTCGCTCGGCCTGGAACACAGCCTCTTCCAGTTTGGCACCGCTCAGCTGGGGCCATACTCGGAGATGAACGGCTTTGGCCACTTCGTGACTGGCTTCAGTTGGTTTGACCTCTATTGGGCAGCCTTCGCGGTATTCTTATTTGCGATCTCCGTCATGTTTGCTGTACGTGGCTCCGAAGCCGCCATGAAGTGGCGCTGGAAAGTGGGACAGCTGCGCCTGACTCGGCCCCTTGTCACCTTCGGCCTCACGGCATTCTTTGTCTTCACATTGTCCGGCTGCTATATCTATTACAATACCAATGTCTTGAATGCCTACAGCAACTCGGATGAGCTCGACGCCTTCCGCGCGGACTATGAGCGCCAATACATCCAGTACGAGTGGTTGGCGCAGCCGAAGATGACCGATGTCAATCTTGAAGTCGAGCTGTATCCGGCGGACAGAGATTACTCAGTCGAAGGGTACTATGTGCTCAAAAACTTTGAGAGTGAACCGATCCCCGAGATCCATATCCAGCTGGAACCGCGCGACGAATACGACCACGAATATGTCCGCCTGAGTAAAGCTGCATCGGTGAAGGAGCATGACGAGCGGTTCAACTACATCATCTATGAGTTGGAGGAGCCCCTCGCTCCACAGGACACAATGAAGTTGAGCTTCAAGATGATTTTTGAGACCATGGGATTCAGGGAATCTGGCAGCAACAATGAAGTGGTCTACAATGGGACGTTTATCAACAATAGCAGCTTCCCCTCGATCGGCTACAATTCAAGCTTCGAGCTAAGCTCAGATGACGACCGCCGGGACAATGACCTCGAGATCAAGGAGCGCATGCTCCCTCGGGATGACCCTCGTGGACTCGTCAACAACTTCATTTCTGACGATTCGCATGGCATCAACTTCGAGATCGTAATCGGGACCGAGTCTGACCAAACTGCTATTGCACCTGGCTATCTGCAGCGCCAGTGGATTGATGATGGGCGCAAGTACTTCCACTACAAAATGGATCAGCCTATGATGCCGTTCTACAATGTGGTCTCAGCTCGCTACGAAGTCATGAAGGATGTGACGACCATCATGGATGACTCTGTGGAGAAGGAGATCAGCCTCGAGATCTATTACCACCCAGGCCACGAGTACAACCTGGGGAGCATGATGCAAGGCATGAAAAACTCCTTCAAGTACTTCTCTGAAAACTTCAGCCCGTATCAGTACCGGCAAATGCGCATTCTTGAGTTCCCCAGGTACAGCACCTTTGCCCAGTCTTTCGCCAATACTGTACCCTTCTCAGAAGGCATCGGCTTTATGCTGGAGATCGACGACGAGGATGACGTCGACGTGGCGTACTTCGTCACGGCACATGAGTTGGCCCACCAGTGGTGGGGGCACCAGCTTTTCCCGGCGAGCGTCCGAGGTAGTGCTGCCTTGTCAGAATCCCTAAGCCAATACTCCGCGCTGATGGTCATGAAGCACGAGTACCCTCGAGAGCATATCCGTGAGTTTCTAAAGGAGGAACTGGATCGCTACCTGGGCGGCCGACGCACGGAGCAGAAGAAAGAGCAACCACTTACAATGGTAGAGAGCCAGAACTACATCCACTACGGTAAAGGAGCCAACGTCATGTTCACCCTGCAGGATTTCATTGGCGAGGACAGCGTCAATGTGGCCCTTCAACGGCTGCTTGGAGATTTTGGCTCGTTTGAGACCAACGGACGTTATGCTACGACGGCCGATATGATGGGCTACTTCAGGGAGGTGACGCCCGACAGCTTGCAGTATCTGCTGACAGACTTGTTTGAGAAGATCATTCTATATGAGAACAAACTGGATGAGGTGACCTACACGGAGCTGGCAGAGGACAGCTACGAAGTGAACCTAAAGGTCAATGTCAAGAAGTTTGAGGCGGATAGCATCGGGGTGACTTCTGAGGTAGCTCTGCAGGAATGGATCGATATAGGCGTCTACACCAGCAGCTCTGAAGGAAAAGACAGCCTGATCTATCTGCAAAAGCACCCGATCACTGAAAACGAAACAGACATTACCGTGACTGTCGACGCAAAGCCCACGAAGGGCGGCATCGACCCCCTCTTCAAGTACATCGATCGCAATCCCGACGATAATACGACAAGGGCTACCGAAAAGACTTCCAGCTAAGGGAAACCATGAGCATTTGAATAGTGAAGCTGCTCCCATAGGGAGTGGCTTTTCTTTTTTGGCCTAAGTCGGTGAGGACACCATAGCCGTCAACTTAGTGGGAGTTAACCACAAAAGAGTTGCCACGGCTTCGGTGGCAGGTAATGAGTCCCTCCCTTTGAGGGAGGTTAGGAGGGTGAGGAAACCAATTTGGCGACAAGTCACCCCCTTTTCCCCCTCGAGGGGGAGATTAATGATCCAAAAAACACTCTGCTACTCCCTGGTTTGTGGCACACAAACCAGTCGTTTGGCACACCAGCTGCTTGACCCGGAGTCGGTGAGGACACCGACTTAGCGGGAAAGAATCCGCAGGAATGGAAAGTTCTCAAAAAAGCAGGTCATTCTGAGGAACGAAGAATCTATTGGCGTACTTAGAAAAATCGTCCTTGCAATGCGAATAGATGCTTCCTTCGTCAGCATGACCTCGAGATTTTTGCCTTGAGGGTCCGTCTAGAGGATTGACAGAGAGATTCCTATATCGCGTTCCACTTCTCCAGAGAAAGACAAGACTTTTGGCTCACAGGAATGACGTTCTTGTGCGCGCACCCATGAATTCGTCCCAAGGCCTGGCCGGTGTCTTCACCGGCTTCCAAACACGTGCAACGTTGGTGTTTGGGCCCGGGATGGGAATGGCACCCGGCAAGGCCTGCAGCGTGGACCGCGGGGCCGCGGGTATAATGGACAGCCCGAGAGGCCCCCAAAACATAAAAAAACCCCCCGATGAACTCGGGGGGCCAAGGTGAGAATCGCCAAACCTAACCTAACATACTACCAGTAACCCACCTTTACCTTTGGGCGTTGAGTGACCAATCGTACTTATAGAACGTCGGTCGCTTAGCCTCTAGTTTCTTATACCGGTATTGATTGACGTACCCTAATAACTTTTGGTCGTTTTGTTCGAAATCTCCTCTATACCACTCGAAAATCTGCGACAGCTGAACCTTACCATTATTAACCTGAACAAACCAGTCAAGGTTCAAAACATATTTGGTGCGCTCCTCCAACTGCTCCTCCAGTCCGTCGGGCCTGTACGCAAACTGGGCAAGCGGCGGACAGCTCTTCGCCGCGCAGACCAGCACAAAATGCAATCGGGGGTCGGGAAATTCCTTGTAAAGGGTGCCTTTTTCGATATCATCCAGGGTCATCTGCTGCCCTCCGACATTGTGTCGAATACCGTTGAAAAAGTCACTTTTGTCCAGAGGGCTCTTCAGAGGGAGGAGATCCACGACCTCTTTGATGACGGCGATGTTGTAAGTATTGATCAGAAACGCTTTCCTCGTCGCCTCATCCATTGATTCCAGGTCCGCTTCAGCAATCATCTGCATCAATATGTTGAGCCTGGGATTCTGCCGGGCACGCTCATAATTCACCAGACCTTCCCTGCTGACGTTTTCCTTGAAAAAGACGTTGGCCTGGGAGAAGAAGGCCTCCTGAGCTGTGACGGCAATCGAACTTGCCAATAGCAATACTGCGAAAATATTCTTCATTCTATGAATTGTGCATTTCCTCACAATACGCCCTAAAAGACGGGCGGGTTGGCAGCGCGCACAAGATGCACGCCGATGTGTCCCACCTTTGACATAAGCAAATGATATGCCTAAATTGATCTGACCGGCGGAAATCGATGCCGTTAATTTAGATCCGACTTTAAACAACTCGTATGCAGCACATCGTCATCATTGGCAATGGCATCGCAGGCGTCACCACGGCGCGGCATGCCAGAAAACGAAGCGATGATAAGATCACCATCATATCCGGCGAAACGGATCATTTCTACTCCCGGACGGCCCTGATGTACATCTACATGGGCCACATGAAGTACGAACACACCAAACCCTACGAGGACTGGTTTTGGGAGAAGAATCGGCTGGACCTCGTTCGAGGCTGGGTCGAGACCGTGGACTTCGAGGCCAAAAATGTGATGATGCAGGACGGCTCGAAGATCGCCTACGACAAGCTGGTGCTGGCGACAGGCAGTCAATCCAACAAGTTTGGATGGCCAGGCCAAGACCTGGAGGGTGTGCAGGGACTCTACAATATGCAGGACCTCGAAATGATGGAAAAGAACACTGCGGGCATCGAAAGAGCGGTGGTTGTGGGAGGAGGTCTCATCGGGATAGAGATGGCAGAGATGCTGCACTCCAGACACATTCCCGTGACGTACCTGGTGCGAGAGCCTCATTTTTGGAATATCGTCATCCCCGATCAAGAAGCGAAGTTGATCGACAGGCACATTGTCGAAAACGGTATCGATCTCCGTCTGGCCACCGAGCTGAGCGAGATCGTAGACAATGGATCCGGCCGCGTCAAAAGTGTGGTAACCAACAAGGGAGAGACGATCGAATGTCAGTTCGTGGGATTGACAGTAGGCGTGTCACCAAGTGTGGACTTCCTCAGAGATACTCCGTTGGAAGTTGAAAAAGGCATACTTGTCAATGAATACCTGGAAACAAGCATTACTGATGTGTACGCGGCAGGAGATTGCGCCCAGCGTAGGGTGCCCGTGGCAAACAGACGACCCGTGGAAGCTGTCTGGTACACTGGGAGAATGATGGGGGAATCGCTGGCGAAGACGCTTACTGGTGAAAAGACGGCCTATGATCCAGGCTGGTGGTTCAATAGTGCCAAGTTTTTCGATATCGAATACCAGACGTATGGCAACGTATGGCCACAATTGAGAGAAGGGGAACACGACTTCTATTGGCAACACAGTTCAGGAAAGAAGTGTATGCACTTTGTCTTCGAGCAGGAATCACGCAAGTTTCTCGGTGTGAACACCTTTGGTATCCGTTTGCGACATCACTCCTTCAACTCGTGGCTACAAGAGGGCCGATCGATCGAGTATGTGCTGGAGCATCTGAAGGATGCTAACTATGACCCTGAGTTTTACAAAGCGCATGAGCAGGAGATCGCAGCACAATTCAACCAGGAAAATGGCACGTCGATCAAGCCAAAATCAAGGAGCTGGAAAAGAATTTTGTCATACGCTTAGCATGGAATCAACCCCAACATGAAAACCATCAAATACGCCGGACTGGCGCTGTTCCTCATAGGTCTCCTGACCTTCACCTTCTCGATCTTCATCGGATCCTACCAGGTCAGTGGTGAGCAGTTTGCCAGTTACTATGAGGCTCGCGGATTCAAAAGTGAGCTATTCAAGACGCAAATGGAGGAAAAAGTGATTGGCAAGGAATTCTCCTCGTCGTTTGCCGCCTCCTCAGCGATCGTTGGTAGTCTTGCTGCAGCCAATGATCAGCACAAACAGAATCAGGAGTGGGACCAGGTGATCTGGGACAAGCCCCACAACCTGGCTTTCTCTCTGCTCAAGCCGGCAGGAACGGGATTGATTGTTGACAACAAGGGGCTGTTTTTCTTCCTGACTTTTGGTCTGGCGATCATCGGTGGGTTGATGTACATCCTGCCCAATGTCATCTTGCTGGGAGGGCCCGGCATCAAAAACAATCACATCTACCAGACCAGCTCCACTGGCCGCGGATGGGTTGCGTACGTCACATTCGGTTGGTTGGTCGGTTTCTATATTCTCCTGTATTTCTTTCCCGACTATATCATCAGTTGGGTGTACCCGGTGGATCCCTTGAGTCAGGTGCTCAGTGGCAACATGGCCAGTCAGTGGTTTCTCTACGGCACGATGTACACAAGTGTGATGCTCGTGATGGGGGCCAAGATGTACATAAAGTACCGCCATAATAGGTACCAGATGGTCCGGACCACCTCTGTGCTGTTCTTCCAGGTAGCGTTTGCTTTTGCTCTCCCTGAGCTGTTGGTACAGATGAATCAGCCGTACATGGACTTCAAAAACATCTGGCCGCTGGACTATGACTTCTTCTTTGACTGGAACATCAATGGGCTGATCGCCAGCGGTGGTATCGGTATTTTCATGCTTGGCTGGGGCATCGCTCTGACAGCGATCGCTGTGCCGGTGTTTGTTTATTTCTTCGGAAAGCGCTGGTATTGCTCGTGGGTATGTGGCTGTGGTGGACTCGCAGAGACCCTGGGAGACCCCTATCGACAGCACAGTGACAAATCGTTGGGGGCATGGAAACTGGAACGGTGGCTGATTCATGGTGTGCTGGTATTTGCGATCATCATGACTGGCGCTACACTCTACACGTACTTCACGGGAGCTTCCAGTGTGTTTGGCATCGGCACTTACGACTTGCAGTCCTATTACGGGTTTCTGATCGGTTCTGTCTTCGCTGGAGTCATAGGAACAGGCTTCTACCCCATTTTTGGTAACCGGGTTTGGTGTCGTTTTGGATGCCCCTTGGCAGCGTATCTCGGGTTGGTGCAAAAATTCAAGTCAAGATTTCGGATCACTACGAACGGCGGCCAGTGCATTTCCTGTGGCAACTGCTCCACGTATTGCGAGCAAGGCATCGATGTGCGCTGGTATGCGCAACGGGGTCAGAACATTGTCCGATCATCTTGCGTGGGTTGTGGTGTCTGCGCGGCGGTTTGCCCCAGAGGCGTGTTGAAGCTTGAGAACGGTCCCAACGACGACAGCTCCCGAATGGAAGCCCCTCCAATCATTATCGGGAATGAGGGCGTAAAAGCTATTTGAATCAGGACCGGACCGGAACAACCGAGTTTTTGAAAATCTGCAATCTGGGCAAATATCCTTGCTGGTGCCTCACGATCATTCCTTTTTCGGCGAGGATGGATCCGGGCTTTCTTACAATTATTATTCGCTAATCAGTTGTGTTTCAGAATTATATGGCATATATTCACTACGTGATGATTTTCAATTACTGAACCTCTTTGATCCTTCATCACGACTAACCTACCTAAAGCATCTGCACTGGGCCAATCCCGGCCACTTTAGACAGAAATAGTAAGAGAATGTTTCCGCACTCGAAAACGAGGAGGGCCGTCCTACTATTTTCCCGATTGCCAGATAATTGACAATCGTCCTTCTTATCCGAGCGCTGTTTCATTGCGGATTTTTTTGTTTCACCAAACCTCTTACACATGAAAAACGCTCTACGCTTTCTCAAATCTGTTCCCATCCTCTTTTTGCTGAGTGCCACGGTCTCGATACCTGCCCTGTCGCAGTTTCAGACCAACGGCAACGCAGCAGACCTGGGTGGGGGATGCTTTCAGTTGACGCCCGATCTTTTCTATCGATCAGGCTCCGTATGGTCGCAAAACAAGATTAGCCTGGCCAAAGACTTCCAATTAACTGCCACTATCAATCTTGGCTCGCGTAATATTCCTTCGCAAGGCGCCGACGGCATTGCTTTTGTGCTGCAGCCCATTTGCACCGGGTTAGGCGGTAACGGCGGGGGCCTCGGATTTCAGGGGATCAACCCTTCACTGGCGATCGAGTTTGACACATGGCAAAACGGGAACTTGACTGACCCCGCCCAAGACCACATCGCTCTGATCAGCAATGGTGACCTCAACCATGCTGGCGCAAATAACCTTGCAGGCCCATTTACCACGGGGGAGATGGAAAATGGTCAGGACTTCGATATAGCTGTCAGCTGGGATGCTACCGCCAAGCAGTTATCACTCAACTTCAACGGTGGCAACGTATTCACGTATTCCGGTGACATCGTGACAGCCATCTTTAGTGGAAATGCTGAAGTATTTTGGGGCTTCACTGCCGGCACGGGTGCTGCCCGAAACCTTCAGACTGTCTGCGATATCAATCTCGATGCCGAGGAATTGGCACCTTTCACCGTGACAGATGCCAGTTGCCCAGGCGCTAGCGATGGCGCCATAGAGCTGGATCTGACAGGAGGTATTGCTCCATTCACTTTTGATTGGAGTACAGGTGACAATACCGAGGATATTTCCGGAATACCGGCAGGTGATTACTCCGTGAACGTCACCGACGCCAACGGATGTGTGAGCACCTTCCAAATCGTGGTAGGCACGACACCCGACAACACACCTCCGGAATTGACCTGCCCTGCCCCCATAGTTGTTAGCACTGATCCTGGGGAATGTGGCGCCGTAGTCTGCTATGACATCCCCTCCTTCACCGACGACTGTTCGAATGTACCTGATGAGTTGGCGGGCTACACACTACTTGGCGATCTCAACGGCAGCAGGTATTTCCTTTCTGATGCGCAAGCTCTGTCTGTGGATGCAAGAGCAGCGGCCGTAGCACTTGGAGGTCACCTCGCCACTATCACCTCGGAGGCCGAAAACAACTTCCTGGCTACAAATACTGCAGGTTTGAACCCCTGGGTGGGCTACTCCGACCGTGCCATTGAGGGGACCTTCATCTGGGAGACCGGTGAAAAAATCACCTATGAAAACTGGCTAGGAGGGGAGCCCAATGATTTCGAAGCTGGTGAAGACTTCACAGTCATCAATTTTGGTGGTCCTGGCCTCTGGAATGATGAGCAAGACATTTTCCTTCGACAATGGATCGTCGAATTTGACGGGCTGGCGGTCCTGGAGCCCAGTCAGGGGCTAGGCAGCGGATCATTCTTCCCTGTGGGTACCACTGAACTTACCTATATGGCTACCGACCTCAATGGCAACACAAGTAGCTGCGTTGTGTCCATCACAGTGGAGGACACCGAAGCCCCTGCTGTCTTCAACTGTGTGGGCTCTACGCACTCGGCCGACGAAAACTGTGAGTTCGTCAATGGATTTGATGAGGAAAACAGAGCGGGCACCTTTACTATCGCAGAGAATTGTGGCCCCGTTACACTGCTTGAGGAATATTTCGATCAGGATAACAACGAGTTCCTGGAACTGGAATTTGAGTTGGGTCCCGGAAGCTATGTGCTGGGATCGGGGCGTGTGTTCCCTCTGGGTGTCAACACGGTAGTGCTCACAGTCACCGATGGCGCTGGCAATCAGAGCTCCTGCTCCTTTGAAGTGACTGTGGTGGACGATACGCCTCCAACACTCACCACGGATGGCGAAGTGGTCACACTGTGGCCTCCAAATCATAAGTATCACACGTTTGATATGAAGGACTTTGTCACTGCTATCGGCGACAACTGTGCTGACCTGAGTGCCGATGACATATATGTCAGCTCGGTAACTAGTGACGAACCTGAGAATGACAAAGGCGATGGTAATACGCTGAACGACATGGTCATCGGTGACGACTGCCAAACTGTGGCGCTACGCGCTGAACGCCAGGGTACCAGTAACGGTCGCGTGTATACGATCACCGTGGCAGTTGATGACGGCAATGGCAATTCCACGTCTGCAAATGTGCTTGTACAAGTGCCGCATAACAAGAAGGCTGTTGCTATAGATGATGGTGCAGCCTACACAGTGACAGGATGCGGCGACGTCGCGCAAGCTCGCGTAGCTCCCAAAGTGTCCGACATCGTTCCCCAGGAAGCTCCCCTGGTGAATACTGCCGTATATCCCAACCCATTCACTGAGATGCTCAATATTGATTTTGTGCCAGCCTATGGCGATCATGTCAAAGTGAACATCTACAATGTGTCTGGGGCCAAAGTAGCCACACTGTTTGATGGGGAGGTCCAGGAAGAGAAGGCCTACAGCTGGTCTTTTGTACCTAATGCAAGCGTGAGGCCGGGAATTCTCATCGCTGAAATCAAAGGTGAGGAGACACATATTATCCGCAAAATCTCCTATCGCAAGTAGCAATCAGTAACCAGTACGGCATACTCCGAAAAGCAATCCTCTCATGGATTGCTTTTCTCCTTTTTAGGCGGCTAATTCATTTTTTACAAATACGAATTTTACAAATACGAAACTTATCATGTAGCTTTCGGGTATAAGGAATTACGCAATCGATTTTTTTTCATTTATGAAAGGAACGAACCTCGGAGAACTCGAAGAGCTGATCATGCTGACAGTGGCGCTGCTGTACGATGAAGCCTACGGTATTGCCATCCAGCAAACGATCAAAGAGAAGTGCAATCGGTCCATCTCCATCAGCACTGTTCACGCCGTCCTCTATCGCCTGGATGAAAAGGGCTATGTCACCTCCAGGTACGATGGAGCGACACCCGCGCGAGGCGGCCGCCGTAAGCACCTGTTCCGTGTGACCACCGCGGGGCAAAAGGTGCTCTCACAGGCCAGAGACATGCGTAATGAGCTGTGGGATGCGATTCCGAAGATTGCCTTTGAGTCATGAACCCGCACGAACCTCCCAAGTTTTTCGTCCGACTGCTGGAGCGAACCTGCAAGCCACAATTAGTGGAAGGTATCCTCGGAGATCTTTTCGAGGGCTTCGACTACAATATCGACAGGAAGGGGGTACTCGCCGCGAGGATGTTGTTTGCCTGGCAGGCGATGGGGTTCATGCGCATTCGATTTAGAAAAAAGTCAAAAAACTCAAATTACGAAGCCATGTTAAGGAATTACCTCTTAAGCGCCAGGCGTAGTCTGGTAAAGCATCCATTCTACGCACTGCTCAACACCCTCGGACTCGCAATCGGAATGGCCTGCGGATTTCTCATTCTGCAGTACGTGCATTTCGAGCTGTCCTACGATTCATTTTTCGAAAACAAGGAGAATATCTACCGGGTACGTACCGACCGCTACAATAAAGGCGAACTGACAACGCAATGGGGCGCAGGGGCCGCGGGGGCAGGCATCACTTTATATGAGGACTTGCCGGAGGTGACTGACTACGTGATACTGACGGGAAGCTACGTTTCCATATCCCACGAGAATGAATACATCGAAGTCGCCTCCAAGTACTACGCCTCTGAAAACTTCTTCGAGGTGTTTTCTATTCCGCTGATTCGCGGTGTGGATAGTCTGGTACTGGACGAGCCCTACACAGTAGCTATCAGCGAGTCCATGGCGAAAAGGATCTTCGGTGATGCCGACCCTATTGGTGAGTTCATCGTGCAAAACGACTCAAGGAGTATGCGCATAACTGGCGTATTCGAGGACTTCCCGGAAAACTCCCACATGAACTTCGAGATGCTTTTTTCCTTCAAGACCTACCTCGCACTATCGTCAGAAGATGAAATCTACAATTACTTCCACGACGGGTTTTTGAACTACGTAGTCCTGCAGCCCGGCACCGATCCTAGTGATTTGGATAAGAAAATTGAAGATGTCATCCAGGTTCGGGAAGGTGAGGAACTGGCTGAGTACGACGAGGGGATGAACTTTGTACTGCAGCCCCTTGACAAAATCCATCTCATCTCCAATTACCGGATGGAGATCAAGCCTACCGGCGACGAAAACAGCACCTATTTCCTCCTCATCATCGGGTTGTTCGTGTTGATCATCGCATGGATCAACTATATCAACCTCACCACCGCCAGGTCCATGGCCCGCGCCAAAGAAGTGGGTATCAGAAAGGTAATGGGCAGCCATCGAAGTCAACTCATCCGTCAATTTCTCTTCGAATCAGCCCTAATCAACATATTGGCATTCGTCGTCGCCACGATCGTTGTATTCGTCGCCTTCCCTTTCTTCAACGACTTCGTCAATCGTGGCAGCGCGTACTATTGGCCACAGGATACGAGCTTCTGGCTAGGCTGGGGGGGATTGCTCCTGCTGGGCATCCTGGCCTCCGGTTTTTATCCAGCCCTTATCATGTCTCGGTTCAAGCCGATCGCTGTCCTGAGGGGCAAGTTTGCTGGTAGCAAGAGTGGCAATCTCCTGCGAAAGGGATTAGTGATCTTTCAATTCCTGGCCTCCATCGTGCTCATCACCTTCACGTTTGCAGTGTATCAGCAGATGGACTTCCTGCGATCGCAAGATCTAGGGGTGAAGATCGACCAAACGCTGGTGGTGATGACACCCGGTTACTCCAGTGATTCGGCGTTTGCCATTCACAATCGGGTATTCCTCAACGAAATCGAATCGCAGTCCTTTGTCACAGGCATGGCTTCCTCCACGGAGACACCTGGCAGATCTCCCGGTTGGAACGCTGGTGGCATTCGATTGATCACGCAGAGCCAGGGAGAGGGCAACCAATACCAGGTAATTGGCTGCGATGACAAATTCATCGATTTCTACGGGCTCGAAGTAGTGACAGGCAGGAAATTCGACAAATCCTTCGGCAGCGAACGCGACAATGTGATGGTCACCGAAACAGCGGCACGCAGATTGGGCTTCGCCGACATGGAGGAGTCTATCAACAAGAAGATGTATTTCTGGGGGGATACTTTCAACATCATTGGTGTGCTCAAGGACTATCGGCAACAATCACCCAAGGTCGCCTACTCGGGGTTGGTATTTCGGTATTTCCCTCAGGTTACCGGCCGGTATTCGATAGCGGTCAGCACCAAAAACATGAGTGATGCGGTGAAAACAGTACAACAGAAGTACGAGTCGGCTTTTGTGAATCATCCGTTCAACTACTATTTCCTGGACGAATACTACAATGACCAATACCAAGCGGAGTTGAGGTTCGGGACCATCTTCAGCTTGTTTGCTGGTCTCGCCATTCTCGTCGCTTGCCTGGGGCTTTTTGGCCTTTCTTCTTTCACTACTGCCTTGCGGACCAAAGAGATTGGCGTGCGGAAAGTGATGGGGGCTACGATCCAGAAACTTTGGCTATTGCTTACCGGGGACTTCCTCCGGCTGGTCATGTTGGCCATCCTCGTGTCGCTTCCATTGACGTGGTGGTTGCTGAGGCAATGGCTCGAAGATTTCGAAAACAGAATTGAGATCTCATGGTGGCTTTTCGCAATTCCCGCCTTCGTGCTGGTTACCCTCGCTGTAGCTGTGGTTTCTTACCATACGATCCGTACGGCATTTCTCAATCCAGCCATCACACTGAAGGACGAATAATAAAGTTTGGCTGGCAAATTCGCCACGCGACACTTATCTTTCACCAGAGGGGAGAGCGTTTTCTCCCCTTTGTCATTGATTCATAAATGATACCGCGATGAAATACAATGGAGCGTGTCTATTGGTTGGCGTTTTCATTTGCCTGGGGTGCTCGAGGGAAGAACCAAAGCAGGAGGTGGAGGAAGTACCTATCGTTGTTGCAAAAGTGAAGGAGACTTCCTTAAAGGACGAAACTGAACTCCTCAAAAATCTCAGCTATCTCGAGCGCAAGTACTTGCCGCTTTCAGAGCTTTACGGCAAATTTTTCGAAGACCGAATTCAGTTCCACATCCTCGAAAACCCCGATCTCACCCTATACAAGACCAAGGTGCGGGAGTTGACTTTCTACCATATCGATAACGAGCTCTCGAAGAAGAAATTCATCATGGACGGTGACATATCCGGTGATCTGATGGCAGTACTGGGCAAGTTCAAGTTGAAGCCGCTAGATTCCGTATCACTCCTCACCGCTCAGAATGAAACCATCATCCAACATGTGGACGGCGATCGTGCACTCAACACTGGGATCACCAATTATGAGATGCGATGGGAAAAGCCCAATCGTACCATCCGATTCCGCTCCAGCCCTGATGGTGACGGAAAAATCGCTTACGTCTATTCTGAAGAGGTCCCGGATTACAAATTCCTGCTACAATCCGTCCAAACAGGACTGAAGGTATATGTCGATCCCGACGTCGTGGAAAAACAGATAGAGGACGAAGCCAAGCAACAATCAAGTTCCTAGGCAGTTCTTTATTTCATTCAAACCTTAAACTACTAACCCCAACCCAACCATGAAGATTTATATCTCCCTGGCAATCTTACTTTTTGCTGCTACAGCGCTGGCCCAAGATCGTATCACTGGCGAACTGTTCGCTACACGATCCGAAGTGATCGCCCAAAATGGCATGGTGGCTACGAGTCATCCATTGGCTACGCAGATCGGACTAGACATCCTGAAAAAAGGTGGTAATGCTATCGATGCGGCCATTGCCGCCAATGCTGCCCTCGGTCTCATGGAGCCCACCGGCTGCGGTATCGGAGGAGATTTGTTCGCGATCATATGGGATGGCAAGACCCAGCAGCTTTATGGCCTCAATGCCAGCGGGCGGTCTCCCAAGGGGCTCACCCTGGCAAAATTCAAAGAACTGGGACTGGAGAAAATACCTTCGTACGGCCCGCTACCCGTGAGTGTACCAGGAGCCGTAGATGGATGGTTTGAGTTGCATGGCAAATTTGGGTCGATGGAAATGGAGGACATCCTCGCCCCGGCTATTGACTATGCAGAAAAGGGTTTTCCACTAACAGAGCTCATCGCGTGGTACATCAACCTAACAGTACCGAGGTTTTTGGAGGCAGGTTACCCTAATATCGAGGACAATTACATGAGAGATGGCAACGTACCACAAGAAGGAGAGATCTTCCAAAATTCTTATTTGGCAGAAACTTATCGCCAGATTGCGAAGGGAGGCAGGGATGCCTTTTATAAGGGCAAAATCGCCAAAACCATCGCCAGCTTCATCCAGGAGCAAGGGGGTTATATATCCGAAGACGACTTGGCCAGTCATACGTCCGAGTGGATCGACCCTGTCTCTGTGAACTACCGCGGCTATGATGTCTGGGAACTACCTCCCAATGGACAGGGAATTGCAGCACTGCAGATGCTTGCCATCCTCGAAGGTTATGACTTCTCAAACATTGCATTTGGCAGTGCCGAGCATCTACACCTATTCACCGAGGCGAAAAAGTTGGCGTTCGAAGATCGCGCCAAGTACTATGCTGACATGGACTTCTATGACGTCCCCGTGGAGGAACTGATAAGTGAGGAATACGCGGCGGAGAGAAGAGAACTGATCGGCGACCGGGCAGGAACCTACAACGCCGGCGAAATCAGCGCAGGCGAGACGATCTATATGACCGTAGCTGATGGCGAAGGAACGATGATCAGCCTTATCCAAAGTAACTACCGGGGCATGGGCTCCGGTATGGCCCCCCCGAAGTTGGGCTTCATGCTCCAAAATCGCGGGGAGCTCTTCAACCTGAATAAAGGATACGCCAATACGTATGAGCCTGGTAAGCGTCCTTTCCATACAATCATCCCGGCCTTCATCACGAAGGATGGCGAACCCTTTGTCAGTTTTGGCGTCATGGGCGGCGACTTTCAGCCACAGGGTCACTCGCAGATAGTGATGAACCTTGTCGACTTTGGCATGAACCTGCAGGAAGCGGGTGACGCGCCCCGATGGGACCATACCGGTACTTCAACGCCCACCGGACAGGAGGCCTCCCGGGGCCAGGTTCGTGTTGAGTCAGGTATCTCCTACGAAACGATCAGAGGCCTGATGGATCGGGGGCACAGAGTTGGCTATACCCGCGGATCTTATGGCGGCTACCAGGCCATTCTATGGGACAGTAAAAACAAGGTCTATCGAGGCGCCTCCGAGAGTAGGAAGGACGGACAGGCGGCTGGGTACTAGTCGAAAGACGACGGTCTATTAGGTATCGGCTCCCACATCGGCGTGCCAAAACTTCACGAGACCATAAATGGCAACAAGCCCCCAAAACAGATTGGCAAAGGTTGCTGCCCAGCTGGCATCGTAGATCGTATTGGCCACCAGCAATATGCTTCCCAAAATATTGAAGATATGGTACATGTTGGTTCGCACCGTCCATCGGCCCATATTCAGCAGCATATAGGCAATAATGAAAAGGGTGGTACCTGACCAACCCAGGGTCTGCATTACTATCGAGAGCGTCGAGTCATCCATGGATTAAAGATAGATGCCGGCAGCAACTCAGGACTAGATACCCGGCGATAGTTGGCAGGAATGGAGACTGGTCGGTCGAATATTAGGGGACTATTAATTTTTAATTAACCATTCAGTCAATCAACTATTTTGAATTCGGTATTATCTCTTATTAGCTTTATTTGTTTTCTCATGATTGGTTAACAAATGGGACGCAAGAGCATTAAAGAAGTCCGCAGACAAGAGATCATCAATGCCTTCTACAAGACGGCAAAATCAGAGGGCATGCACAATACCTCGATAGCGAAGATTGCTGAGGCCATGGATGTGAACCCAAGCTTGATCCTACACTATTTCAAGAACAAGGACGAACTGGTGCTAGCGCTCATCGACTTTATTCTGGACGGCTACGGCAAGATATTCGTAATCAAGGAGGAAGGTTCCCCGTTGGACCAGTTGAAAACTTTACTTGACAACTTGTTCTCGCAGCAATGGAATTCACTGATTAGTGACGACGTGTATTACAACTGCTACAGCCTCATTTTTCGCAGCGACATCATCCAAAAAAAATACAAAGACCTCCATGACTCCCTGCGCCAGGCTCTGGAATCACACCTCATCAAGTGTCAGCATGAGGGACTTCTCAGCATCGAAAGCCCATCGAAGTCAGCAAATATGATCTTCTGCCTGCTAGATGGTGCTTATGTTTATCTGTGCATGGAGACAGAGAAAGCCCGCCAGGTAGAGATCATGAATGATTGCAAGGAGCAGGTCTACGAATTACTAGGGCTGGAATACTCGATCCACGCCTAGCCATTCACGAATTCTCATTCATTTACGACGTACAAGAGCTCATCTTCTATGAAGTCATAGAGGGTTAATCTGCGTAAGTCGTAGTAGGCTATCCAAAACTGCCTAAGAGCGCCGACGTAGTTTCTCACAGCCTCATCCTTTTGCGTTTGTGCAATGTTCAGATCTGTGATGTTGGTCTTACCGATCACGTACCGATTTTGCGCTACATCGTATCGCTCTTTCGCAACTTCATCGGACTTCCTGGCTATCTCCACATTCGCGCGCAGTACTTCAAACTGTCCCACGATGGTGATGATCTCCTGCTCAAAATTCAGAATCTCTTGTGCCAGCGTGTACTGCGTCAATTGCTGATTGGCCCTGGCAATACCAACCCTTGATTTGCTACGACCCCAGTCTACGATAGGAATATTGAGCTGGATATTGAAGCGCTGTTGCTGGTTAGGATTTTCGTAGGCCTCGCTGATCGACCCACCCGCATCATTGAGACCAAACGATGCTACCAGACCCGTCTGATTTCTACTTGCCTTCGCTTCCGCCAGGTCTCTTTCTGCCTCCAGGCGATTGCGCTCAAACTGCGTGTAATCCGCCCTGTTCTGGCGGGCATACTCCAGCGCCTGATCAAGGGGGATATCAAAGTCAGGTAGTTCCTGAGGGAGAACCAGGTCAAGCTCCCGCTCAGCATTTTCCTGAAGTCCGATGAACGATCTCAAAGCCAACCGTGCCAATCTGAGGTCCAAACTAGCCTGCGTCACGCTTTGCTGATCCCTCAGGACCTGCAATTCCAATTGAAGTAATTGGTCCTTCGATGCCGTACCGATGTTGTATCGTCCTTGCTCGATGTTGTAGTTGGCCTCATCATTTGCCAGGTTGAACTGGGCGATCTGCAGGCCCGTCTGGGCGTCGAGGTAATCAAAGTAGAGATCGGTTGCTCGTCGCGATATAAACTCCATCTGCTCCACGTACGATCGCTTGGACTCTTCATACCTGAGCGGCTCAATGCGCCGGTCCCACTTCAGATCGTTGAAGCCAAAGATGGGTTGGAAGAGTTGAATGTTAACGACAGTTGTATTGTAAACCGGATTGACCTCATCATCCTCGGCGACGAGGTTATTGAACTGCTCAAAGCGTGTATTGACACTGAGTGTTCCTCCCGTATAATGGATCGGCTGTGCCAGCGCAAAACTGATACTGGAGCTGATCTGCTCGCGACTACGAAAGGCAAACGTACCGTCATCCTGCGACACCTGGAAGAAGTCCTTGTTATATCCCGGCAGGTTACCAAACATCGTCAGGGACGGATTGTAGTTGGACTTGAAAAACCTGTACTGCCAGTAGAAGGTCTCCTTTCGGGTCTCTGCTTCCTTTGAAGAGGGCGCCTGGTCTTTGGCCAGTTGGATGACGTCTTCCAATGCAAGGATCGTCTGGCCTTCTGTGATTGTGCAGATTGCCAGCATGGCGCCGAACAGCGCGGCAATTTTGTTATTCATACCTTAAAGATTGTATTGGATCCTGGCTGGCAGCTCGTCGGGCAGGGGTGATCCCAAAGATCAATCCGACGGAGGCGGCCACACCAAATGACAGGATGATAGAACTGAAAGTGATCACCGTGGGAATATTGGCCAGGGTGCTGACAAGGACAGCGATCACGATACCCAAAATGACACCGAGTAAGCCACCCGTCACGCTGATCATCATCGCTTCCAGCAAGAACTGATTGACGATGTCCAATTTCTGGGCTCCCAACGATAGCCGTAGGCCTATCTCTTTGATCCGCTCCATCACTGACGCCAGCATGATGTTCATAATACCGATGCCTCCAACCAGAAGTGAAATGCAAGCAATGGCGAAGAGCACGTAGTTGAAAATGTCGTTGGTTCGCTGCTGCTGTTTAAGTAGCAGTTCGGGAATTTGTATCTCAAAGTCAACGACATCGAAATGGCGTCGTGCCAACATTCGGGCGAGTACTTCCGCGGAGAAGGCCATGTTGTCCGTAGATGCTACTTGAATCACCAGGCGATCCAGTTGATGATAGTTCACGGGTCCCTTGTTTTCGTCATCGTCGTCATTCCATCTCATATTGGCCTTGCGAAGCATTTCTGTGGTGACGCGAGCTCGGTCTTTAAATCGCAGCAGCATCGTCTGAATGGGGACATAGACATCCATGTTGTAGTCCCGTATCCCGAGATTCGAGATACTATTTTCTGAAATCACTCTCGGTTGGAGAATACCGATCACTTTCAGCCAATTCTTCCCGCATTTGATGTACTTCCCAAGAGGGTCCTCTGTAGGGAAGAATTTACTTTGGATTGCCGATCCAATTACGCAAACTCCGTCGCCAGCCCTCAGGTGATGCTCCGCGAACATTGAACCCCTGGCCAGATCAAAATTGAACAGATCAAAGTAGGCAGGCTGCACACCCACCAGCTTGGCAGTTCTCCGGATACCATTATTGACGATATAGGTATCGAGGATAATCTCGGGGCTCACTTTCTCAACACCCGGCAATACTTCCGTGATTGCCATGGCATCGAGGTTTGTCAGACCCGTCGAAAATTTCTTCTTTTCCTCTTCACCTGCTGGAGCATCGTCTGTCAGGTCTTCTTCACTTTGCTCCACGATTGGATTGATGACGATATTGTTGACACCAACCAGCTTGATCTGTTCGAGGATTTCCTGCTGGGCGCCGTTGCCAATAGCAAGCATGGCTATTACAGCGGCTACACCGAAGATGATCCCCAGCGCTGTAAGCACCGAGCGAACGCGATTCGCAAAAACCGCCTCAACGGCGATCGAAAAGTTCATGATGAGTTTTTGCATGTCTGGCCAGGCTCTCTAGAGGGATGACAACTCCTCCGTATTCCTCAAACCTTCCAGCTCTTTGAGCAACTCGATATCACCATCGTCCGATGACGGCATGGACAGGTAGAGACGATCACTCGCATCCAATCCGCTGATGATTTGAGCGGCATCGGCGTTGGTCTCACCCACCAGCACTTCCTGCTTCACATATCCTAAGCCAGATCTCTTATATACGTAAGTGATACTGTCAGCAAAATTGTGAAGACACTCCAAAGGCACGCTGATGGCATCAGCCAGGCTATTCGTGATGATCTTGTTGCTAGTGGTCATCCCTGGCCGCAGCGTCTCATCCACCGCGTCCAGTTCTACGACTACTTTGAAGACTTTAGAGTCTGAGTTAGGGCGCTGCTCGCCAACATTGGCCACTTCTGTGACAACGCCGGTGAGTTGCTTATCAGGAAAAGCGTCGAGGCCCAAGAATACCCGTTGACCTTTTTGGACCCTGCGAATGTCTACTTCGTTGACATAGGTCGTTGAATTCATTTCCGATAAATCAGGAAGCTGTGCCACAATGGGCTCCCAGGTGCTGATTTGACTTCCTTCCTTAACAGGGCGGCCACCCCAATCTTTATGGTAGATGAGCATGCCATCCTCTGGCGCGAGTACAGTAAAGTCATTCTGAAGTTCGAGAATACCATCCAACCATGCTTTCTTCTGCCTGAACTCAGCACTCGCACCATTCATTTTGGCCACGTTCTGCTGGCGCTTGATCTCATAGTTTTCCTTGGCCTGGGTAAAAGCGCGCTGGGCCTTGGCTACCTCAATCTCGGCCTGTTTGACCTTGGCCGGAGGCTCATATTGGGATTGCTCCAGAACGAGCACTTTCTCCTCGACTGCATATTCCAGGTTGATCAGCTCGTCGCGAGCCTCGCGCATGGTCAACGCCGTGTCCAACTTGGTAGCCACATATTCAGATTCTTCCTCGTCAAATGCTGCTTGTGCCTCCGCAACCTTTGTAGTCAACTCTGATGGATCCAGGCTGGCCACAAATTCCCCTTTTTTGACATAGGTGCCCTCTGGAATGATTTTTTGAATGTTGACCTGATAGATCCTGTAGTTACGTAGTCGCTGGGGTCCAAGGATTTTTGTAGACCTCTTGGCCTCCAGTTCGCCGGAAACAACTACCTCAACAACGAAGTCTCCCTGATTGACAGGTACAATGATATCTGATGTGCTACCGCCAGTAGATCGAGTGGCGATAAAGAATACGACGATCAGCACGATCGCCGCCCCACCCATGAATATTAGTCTCTTCTTTGGCATTTCCCTGAGTCTTTGAGCTTTTGATTAGGTAAAATTAAAAACGGTCATGTCGTTATCCACATTTCCTCTGAGAAATTCAACGGACGGTATCTCGAGAAGATTGTAAAAAGGCCTTTTTTTAACAGAAAATAATATTCCATCACCAGGGCCTTACCAGACATACCGCCGAGGAATACACTGGGTTACAGCGGTCAGATGAAATAAATTACTAATTCCACTAGATTACGAGTAATGAACAATTACTACTTGCAAACACTGTCCTGCGCCATTATGTGTGCGGTAATCGGCGCCTGCTCCTCGGCAGAACAAGTGCGCCCCACCCCCAATATTCTTTTCATCGTGGTGGATGACCTGGGCTATCACGACCTCGGATGTACAGGAAGCGAGTTTTATGAAACGCCCAATATTGATCGAATTGCAAAATCAGGTTTTCGATTCTCTCAAGGGTATGCTACATGTGCGGTTTGCAGCCCCTCCCGCGCTAGTCTGCTGACAGGTAGAATGCCAGCGCGCCTCGGGGTCACCGACTGGATAGGTGCGCGGACCGGTGAGGATTGGCGTAAAGCAGGTCGGTTCAATCGCCTTTTGCCGTCGTCCAATGGGGACCACCTCCCTTTCGAGTTGGCGACCTTGCCCGAAGTCCTGAAAGAGCATGACTACCGGACCTTCTTCGCCGGGAAATGGCACCTGGGATCAGAGGAACTCCGCTCACTACCAACTGACCACGGATTTGATATCAACAAAGGAGGCTACCATCGGGGAGGGCCCTATAGTGGTGGTTTCTTCTCGCCCTTCAACAACCCATTCCTGGAAGATCGTCCAGAAGAAAAAGGCATGAGTCTGTCGATGAAACTGGCCAAGGAGACCGCCGCGTTCATAGAGGAAAATAAGGACTCTACGTTCCTCGCGTATTTGTGCTTCTACGCGGTCCATGCTCCTATCCAAACTTCAGAAGAGAAATGGACCTACTATCGCAACAAGGCGGATAGCATGGGCATAGCAGAGCAAGGTTTTGAAATGGAGCGGGTGCTACCAATTCGGCGCTTTCAGGACAACCCCGTCTATGCCGGACTGATCGAGCAGGTGGATGAGGGCGTGGGACTCCTGCTGCATACACTTGAGCAAGCTGGCATCGCTGAAAACACAATTGTCATATTCACATCGGACAACGGTGGGGTAGCTTCCGGTGATAACTACTCCACCAATAGCCTGAACCTTCGTGGCGGAAAGGGCTACCAATGGGAAGGCGGAACACGGGTACCTTATTTTGTGAAGGTACCGTGGCTGACCAACCAGGAAACCATCATTAATACACCAGCCACAGGTGCCGATCTCTTCCCCACCCTATTGGACCTGGCGGACATCCCTCTACACCCCGAGGACCACGTCGATGGCCAAAGCCTCAAACCATTGATGGAAGGTGGCGAGCTGACAGATCGCGCCCTTTTTTGGCACTACCCACACTATGGCAATCAGGGAGGTGAGCCCCATGCAATTGTCAGACAGGGTAAATGGAAATTGATCCATTATTGGGAAGATGAACGCTCTGAGTTGTATGACCTCACCATCGATCGCGACGAGCAATTTGATTTGAGTGGCGAGGAGACTGCTCGTGTCGCCAATATGAAAGCGCAATTGGTCCAGTGGTTGACCGATGTAGGCGCCCAATATGCTTCTCCCGATCCTGAATGGGACTCAGTCTCCCATGCCGCCGTCCTTCGACGGTATGAGGAAGAACTCCTCCCCCGGCTGGAGAAACAAAGAGCTGAGATGCTCCGGCCGGACTGGACGCCAAACGAGGACTGGTGGGGTAGCAAGGTGGATGACTAGCGATGGAAATGCTACAACGCGCCATCGAGCAAATGATCAGAACTTCAGATCAGGAGATGGGTGATTTTCTCGGCGGATGCTTCGCTAAGCACTTCCCAAGAAAGGCCATCGTAGCATATCCTCACAAAATCCCCAACGAAGTATTCTTTGTCGAAAAAGGCATCATCAGGGTGCTCCTCCACGACCAGAATGGTGCAGAGCATACCATTCACTTCGCACTTGAAAATCAGTTTATCTGTGACTACTCGGCCTTCATGCAAAAAGAGGTCTCGATCTATACTCTGGAAGCACTGGAATCGACGGAGGTTGTAGTACTGCCACGGTCCACTATTGACTGGGGCTACAAAAACCTGCGACAAGGGGACCGAATGGGGCGGTTGATCGCTGAGTTTTATTTTATCTACCAGGATAATCGCATCAAGAACCAATACATCCGCACACCGAAGGAGCGCTACGATATGATTACCAAGGTGTTTCCCAATATTCACAATAGGGTACCTCAACACATGATAGCCTCCTACCTGGGAATCACTCCAATCCACCTCAGCCGGCTAAAGAAAGCCGATCGTTGAAAACCTAAACATTTGTTATCGGTTCAAAGCTTCAGACGCCTTCACCTTTGAGGTGAAATATGATAGTCGAATTATGAAGCTGACAGCCAAAGAAAAAAAGAGATACCAATCAAAGTATGGACCTTGGGCGATCGTGACCGGGGCCTCCTCGGGCATTGGTGAAGAAATAGCCCGACAACTCGCCAACTGCGGACTGAACTTGATCCTCGTGGCGAGAAGTGCCAGAAAACTTGACAAGATGGTCATCGACCTTTCAAAGGAAAATAACATCCAGGTCAAGGCCTTGCCAGCAGATCTGTCATCTGACGAAGGGACCTCCGCAGTAATCGCTGCCACAGAAGGCATGCCCATTGGTTTGCTGGTAGCCTCCGCTGGTTTTGGTACGTCGGGATCCTTTTTGCATACCTCCATACACGAAGAAGTGCAGATGGTCCGTGTCAATTGTGAGTCACTCCTCGTGCTCACTCATCACTATGCACAAGTATTTGCTCAGCAACAACGAGGCGGTATCATTTTACTCAGCTCAATGCTGGGCTTTCATGGTGCACCACTGGCGGCCAATTATGGCGCATCTAAGGCTTATGTCCAATCCCTTGCTGAGGCCCTTTCTGTCGAATTGAAGTCAAAAGGTGTCGACGTGCTAGCAGCGGCACCTGGACCAGTGAAAACGGGCTTTGAGAACCGGGCCAACATGCAAATGGGCATGACAATGACCCCAGCGCAAGTGGGTGTACCAATCCTAAAAGCCCTTGGAAAGAAGGGTACGGTACTGCCGGGATTACTCACCAAACTCCTGGTGTATACGCTGCGAACAGCACCAAGATGGGGACGTGTCCGTATCATGAAGCAGGTGATGGGTGGTATGACGAAACATCAGTTGCAAGAGGCATAAACAAGTCTGGGCATATCGGTTAATCCCCTGTAAAGCCTATTCACCATTAGGCTATGCCCGGTAACCCACCTCTATTTTCCGAAGCTATAAATCCCACCTATTTTTAAGGGAACGCACCGACCTAAAAATGAACCCTTGAGGGATCTTCCCAAAGAGGGCTTAACACAAAAGGTCATGCGCTTATATCTGTTTGTATTGACGATGCTCGCGATTGCTCCGCTTCGGGAAGTGACCGCGCAGTCTCTCTCCTACGCTGCTCCGCTAGATATCTCCACACAATCGCTATCCTTCGACAGCATATCCTACGCTGTCGGAACAGAGGAAACAGTGCCGGAAGACATCGTCTTTTCGCCCGACGGCATGAAGATGTTCATTATCGGCTCGAATGGCGATGAGATCAATCAGTACAGCCTGACCACGGCATACGAAGTAGAGTCCGGCGTCTCACATGACGGCAGCCCGCTGGACGTATCAGGACAGGAAGGCATACCCACCGGTTTGACGTTCAATCTCGACGGCACCAAGCTCTATATCATTGGTACAAGTACCGACGAAGTACATCAGTACTCTCTCACTACACCCTTTGACATTACGAGCGGTGTCTCTTACGATAACAGCCCTTACTACGTGGGAACGCTTGACAGCCAACCCAAGGATCTTATTTTCAATCCTTCGGGATCCAGGCTCTTTGTGTTGGGAGGAGCCAACGAAACCATCTACCAATTTGATCTGACGACGGCCTATGACATCACCTCCGGAGTCTCCTTCAACGGTGGTCCGCTAAGTGTATTCGATGAAGAGACTGAGCCCGAAGACATCGCTTTTGGCGCATGTGGTGACAAGCTGTTTGTCTTAGGCAGCAATGTGCATCAGTACAGCATGGCAACAACCTATACGACCACCTCTGGCGTGACCTATGATGGATCACCCGTTGCCGTCAACTCATTGGACCTCAATCCCAATGGGATCGCCTTCAATCCACTGCAGAGCCGGATCTTTCTTGTCGGAGGTGTGACAGCGCAGATCTACCAGTTTTCAGTCACTAACGCATTGGCTTTCCAGGAAACAAATGCCGACGATGGCACAGTCGAGGGATGCCTGGCCATTGAGGCTGATGGCGTTTCTTTTGTCAACGCTGGTACGGCGTTGGATGAAACCACCCACTTCAGCATGGACAGTCTTCCGTCGGGATTGACCACAACAATGGCCGTGCATCCCAATGGAACTCTTGCGACGCTCCGACTCTCTGGTACAGCTGACCCCCACAAAAATGTCGAGGACGTGGCCGACCTGGAGTTCACATTTACAGACGCTGCATTTGACGGTGAGGTAGCTGCCAATGTCACCAATTCCGAAGGAGCCAACAGCGGCTTAGGAATCGATTTCGATGGCGAGAGCATCGTGATCAACTCCAGTAGTGCTGCCACTGTCGATGAAGAAGCTACCGATGCCCTGGATGTTGACGCCGCTATAGGCGATGGTGGTACCAACGACGATGGCATTACCTACAGCATCACCGGAGGGGTCGACGCCTCGTTGTTCTCGGTGGATGGGTCGACAGGCATCGTCACGTTTGATGCTGCGCCAGATTTTGAGAGCCCGGGCGATGACGATGCAGACAACGTTTATTCTGTCGTGGTGACAATCACGGATAGCCAGGAAACACTGACAGATAGTCTATCCATTACCGTCGGAGATGCCAATGACCACACCCCAGCTTTTACTTCGGATAGTGTTGCAACGCTCGTGGAGAATACGCTCGTCGTCGACACAGTCACGGCCACGGATACTGATGTGAGCAGCGAGCTCCTGTTCAGCCTGACCGGCGACGACGATGATTCGTGGTTCACCGTGGATCAGACCACCGGTATTCTCTCATTCGATGAGCAACCGGACTTTGAAAATCCTGACGATGTCGACAGCGACAATGTCTACCTATTCACCGTGACCGTGACTGACGGCACTTTCAGCACGAGCATGAACTACTCGGTGACCATCACCGACAATACCAATGAAGTGATCCCGGAGATCTTGTCAGATTCGATAGCGGAATTTGAAGAAAACGAGACTGGGGAGATCATCATCATTGAGGCCATAGATAGCGATCCAACGAACACCATCACCTATATCGTAGTAGGGGGCAATGATGGCAATGAGTTTGACATTGATGGCACCTCGGGCATATTGACATTTGCCTCCCCCCCGAATTTTGAATCTCCGACAGATCATGATGCCGACAATATCTACGAAGTACTGGTAGGTGCCAGCGATGGCGAGAACACAGCTTCTATGCTGGTGGAGGTGACGGTACTCAATGCCGAGGAAGCTCCCGTCGGTACAGATCAGGTCTTCACGATCGACGAGAACAGCCCGGCGGGTGCTACTGTCGGTACACTTGTGGCAAAAGATCCTGACAATGGTGCATTGAGGTTTGAAATCGTCGAAGGCAATGACGACGATACCTTCCTACTCCACGATTCGACAGGCATATTGACCGTGATAGACAGCACGTTGCTGGATTTTGAAGCGAATCCTACTTTTTTAATGACGGTGGAGGCCATCGACGCCGACAATACGAGTGTGGAGTTCCTGGTGACCGTCCAACTCAATGACGTGGACGAAACCGTACTTTCAGTGGCTAAGAACCTGGATTTCCAAGTTTACCCCAATCCCACCAAGTCCTTTTTCAGAATCACCACCAGGACCCGGATCGAATCCGTCGATCTCTACTCATCGAGTGGGGCGCTGGTCAAGAGTTTCGGTGCGCAGGAGCGATACGATTTGAGGGGGCTGCCTAATGGCATCTACTTTGCGCAGATCAAAGGAGAGGACTCCTCCATCATTCAGAAAATCCTTCTTCGATAAGGGCATCACACTATTTTCCGTTAGCGAGCCACCAAAAAGGTGGTCATGGGCGTGAGTTTCTTTAAATTTCCAAAGAAACCCCCACTAACGAAATGAATTCACGGCGAGAATTTCTACGGCAGTCCTCTGCCTTTGCCGGTACCCTGGTGCTCCCATGGCAGTTGCCCTTTTCTGGGGAAAATGACACAAAACTAAGGCCCCTTTCCTTCGGCATCGTCGCTGACGCACATCAAGACATCATGCACGATACTGAGGCTCGCCTGGAGGACTTCCTTTCGGTCGCTGATGACAAGGACCTGGATTTCATCATCCAGATCGGGGACTTCTGCCACCCGATTGAGAAGAACAAGCCATTCCTGGCGCTGTGGGACCAGTACCCTGGTCCGAAGTATCATGTACTCGGCAATCACGAGATGGATCTGGGGTCAAAACAAGACAACATCGACTTCCTGGGGATGTCCGGGCGATACTATTCTTTCGACGCGCAGGGCTGTCACTTCATCGTGCTTGACGCTAACAACCTATACATCGATGGAGCATTCGTTCATTATGACAATGCCAATTTCTATAACTACCCTGATGCTCGCACATGGATAGATGATGAACAACTAGAATGGCTGAAAGGAGACCTTCAAGCTACTGACAACGCTTGTATCGTCATTTCGCATCAAAGTCTTGAAAACAACCTTTGGGGAGTCAAGAACAGGGTGGTCCTTCAAAAGATCTTCGAGGAAGAGAATGCGCGGGCGGGCTACCAAAAAGTAATCGCCTGCTTCAACGGGCACAATCACATCGACTATCACCGGCAAGTCAACGGTATCCACTACATAGATATTAATAGCATGTCCTACCAATGGTTGGGAGCTGACTACGAGCTGAAAACCAGGTACAAAGACCAAAGCCTCTATGAACAATATCCCCACCTGAGTAAGGTGGCGCCCTACAAAGAGGCACTGTACGCATTCGTCACAATTGACCCGGACGGAATGCTCACAGTCTCCGGTCGCTCGTCATCCTGGGTAGGACCGTCACCACAAGAAATGGGCTACGATATGAAGGCCTTAAGCGGTTATGACCTTACACCGCACATCTCGGATCTCGGATTGCGATTCTAGCAAGCTGCTGTTTAGGTGTCGTTTCTACACTTTATCGCTATTTTTAAGTCATGCGACATATCATCCGAATTTCGAGCTTTCTCCCGGTGATGCTGCTGGTCCTCGTAGCCTGCGAAGCGCCTGTGGAGAATTATGAGTCCAAAGTGATCATCGAAGACCCAGCCATGGCGAAAGAAATGGCTGCAGAAATCGAGGCCAATACGTCACTGGAGCTGGCCGATGGCATTACTATGCGACTTTGGGCCACTGACTCATTGGCGCCGGATCCAGTAGCCATGTCCATCGATGACTTTGGAAGTGTTTACCTGACAAGAACCAATCGCCAGAAAAACTCGGAGTTTGACATTCGTGGGCACATGGATTGGGTGCCACGATCCATCGCCCTACAAAGTGTAGAAGATCGACGGGAGTTTCTCAAGGACGTCTTCTCCACGGATAAGAGCGATGACAATGATTGGCTCAAGGATCTGAACGGTGACGGTGTCCACGATTGGCGGGACCTGGCCGTGGAGCAGGAGGAGATATGGAAACTGGAGGATACCGACGGTGACGGCATGGCCGATCAATCCACACGTATTTTGAAGGACTTCAACGAAGAGATCACTGATGTCGCAGGCGCCCTCCTGGTGAGAAGGAATGACATTTTCGTTGGCGTCGGTCCTGATATGTGGCGAGTCTATGACAAGGACCAGGACGGCATACTCGACACCAAGGAGTCCATTGGTCATGGCTTTGCGGTCCACATCGGCTTCAGCGGCCATGGCATGTCTGGGGCTGTAGAAGGACCTGATGGCAAGATCTACTGGGGCATTGGTGATATCGGTGCGTCGATTACCGACCTGGAAGGAAACAAATACCACTATCCGAACAGGGGTGTTCTCGTTCGTTGCAATCCCGACGGGTCAAATTTTGAAGTGTTTGCCGCCGGGCTGCGCAACACACACGAATTCACTTTTGACAAGTACGGCAACATCATCGGCTCCGACAACGATGGCGATCATCCCGGCGAGAGCGAGCGGCTGGTCCACATTGTTGAAGGTCACGACACCGGCTGGCGTACCAACTGGCAATTTGGCAAATACACCGACCCAAAAAACAACAGCTACAAAGTCTGGATGGATGAAAAGCTGTATGTGCCCTACTGGGGAGGGCAAGCCGCCTATATCCTCCCTCCCATTGTCAACTTCCACAATGGCCCCACGGGCTTTGTTTACAACCCTGGGACAGCGCTGGGCTCTAAGTGGCTCGAGAAGTTTTTTGTCGTTGAATTCGTAGGAAATGCGGCGCGTTCGCCGATTTGGGCATTTAGCCTCAAGGAAAATGGAGCCTCCTTCGACCTCGATGAGGACATCATGTTCGCGCGCGGGGTCCTGCCAACAGGCATCCGCTTCGGACCTGATGGCGCCATGTATGCAGCTGACTGGATCTTTGGCTGGGGCACGAAAAACTATGGACGTGTATGGAAGATCGACGTTTCTAGTGATGAAAATGATCTCGCCGACGAGCGGGCTGAAACGCAGCAACTAATGGCGTCCGACTTCGGGAAAGAAAAGCGCGCTCAACTACGAGAGCTACTCAGTCATGCAGATATGCGCATCAGAATGAAGGCGCAGTTTGAACTGGCGAAGAGAGGTGATCGTGGAAAGAAGCAACTGCTGGAAGCAGCGGGTGCCGACTCTCAAATGGGCCGGATCCACGGAATTTGGGGGATCGGCCAGCTCATCGAGAGCGGCGACGCAGAGGGAGCCGAACTGACCACCTTGCTGGATGACGACGACCCCGAGATCATCACTCAGACGCTGAAGGTGCTGGGAGACAATCGCTATTCTGCCACTGCGGACAAATACATAGAGTTGCTATCCCATGACAATGCTCGTGTCAAGTTCTATGCCGCACAAGCCTTGGGGCGCATAGCGTCGAAGGAAGCTGTGCAGCCATTGCTGAATTTCCTGGAGGAGAATGATGATCAGGACCGCTACTTACGTCACGCCGGTGTATTGGCCCTCTCACGGATTGGTGAAGTAGATCCCATCGTCGGCCTCGCGAAGCATCCGCTGGTGTCCATGCGGACAGCGGGAGTGCTTGTCTTACGACGAATGGCCCATGAGGGAACAGCTAGCTTCCTGGAAGACCGAAGCGAATACATTGTGACCGAAGCTGCCCGCGCCATCAATGATGACTTCTCGATCCCTGGCGCCCTCCCCGCGCTAGCCAATGTTTTGAGTGAGGAAAGATTCGCCAGCGAGCCCCTTATCAGAAGAGCCATAAACGCCTGTAGCCGAGTTGGCGGTGAAGAGCAGATCCAGCTTTTGGTGGACTATGCCAGAAGGTCCTCGGCCCCGGAGGCCATGCGCGCCGAGGCATTACGGACACTTGCTGTCTGGGCATCCCCCTCACCACTCGACCGTGTCGATGGTAGGTATCGAGGAGAAGTGCAGCGATCCGCAGAGCCTGCTGTCCAGCGAATAGAAGGGTCTCTCGCCGAGCTTCTGACCAACAGGTCAAACACGATCGTAGAAGCTACGGCGGTGCTTGTCGCAGGGCTGGGCATCAACTCTCAAACCGACCAGCTGGTGGCTATGGCAGAAAGTCACCCCTCGGAAGTGGTGCGAAAAGCGGTGATTACGGCGCTAAAGTCACTCGAATACAACGACTTTGAGGGAATCATCCAAACGGCCCTCAACGATGCCAACGGAGAAGTAAGAACTCTTGCCATAAGCTACGTGCCAGAGCTTGGTCTGGAGGGCGATGAGCTACAAGCCTTTGCGGAACCTGTATTTGAGAAGGGGTCTATTGGTGAGCAGCAACAGCTCCTGCGTATCTTGGGAGAGATGCCGCCAACACAAAGTGAAAGCATCCTCAGCGACGTTGCCGATCTGTGGATGGAAGGAGCACTGTATCCAGAGGTGACCCTCGAACTACTGGAGGCCATTGATGCGACTGGCAGCGAGGAGCTGGCAGCGAAAGTCGCAGAAAGCAGAAACGCCGGAGGAGTGCTAGCTGGCTACCAGGAGGCATTGTATGGAGGCAACGGTCGCCGGGGTTGGGGCATTTTCAATTACAACTCGACGGCACAATGCGTCAGATGTCATGCGTGGGAGGACAAGCCCGATGCTGTGGGTCCCACACTCGTGGGGGTCGCCGACAGGCTTACCCGCGAAGAGATCCTGGAGTCGATGGTGAATCCAAGTGCTAAGCTGGCAGCGGGATTTGGTAGCGTAAGCCTCACGCTTTCTGACGGGACGACTGCCACAGGGATCTTGCTTGAGGAGTCAGAAGATGGCTTCCTATTGAAGACATCTGATGCTGAACCTCTGAAAATCGAAGCCGGTCGTGTAACTCAACGGCAGAACCTACCCTCCAGTATGCCACCGATGGGAGCCATACTCACCAAACGTGAACTACGGGATCTGGTAGCTTTTCTATCCGGATTAGAAGCGCCTCCAGAACCGACTGAAGGACACGGCGAGTAATCACGGTTCAAATCATTCAAAAAGCCTACGGCGGAGTGGCATCCACTCCACGGCCATCACCCGCGAGGGCGTGTCACTACCATGTCGGTTAAAGATTAGGTATCGGCGATCAGGACTGAGGATGGCCCCATCCTCATAGACCGATGTATTGACAACGTCACCAACATTGATGGGCTCGCTCCAGGTGCCGTCTTGAAATCGGCTGAGGTAGACATCGTCCTTCCCCCTTGTATCCGGACGCTTCATACTGTTGAAGAACAGGACCTGCTCTTCCGGTGAATAGTAGGAGGGCCACTGCCAGGCGTCGGCCACGTTTAGTTCCGGGGCCTCAAGCAAGTCTTCTCCATTCCATCCGAAGATGAACCACTCCCTCTTCCCATCGTCATTGGAAAACAACAAGCGGTCGTCGGAAATGGGCGTCAGGCAGCACTGAGCGCCGTTGCTGTTGATGGCCTCGAGAGGTTGTGGGTCGCTCCACCCATCGATTGAACGCTCTACACTCCAAATATTCCAGACATCCTCTGGATCGTTTGAGCCACCCGGTCGGTCAGAGGTAAAATAGAATGTTCTCCGGTCTGGGGAAAAACGACCTCCCATGTCACTGTATTGTCCTGAGAAAGCAAGGCGCTTCACGTTTGTCCATCGATCACCATCTCGACTGGCCTCGAACAGGAAAAGCTTCTCGGTATCGGGATCTTCACGCACAAAATAGATGGCCTGGCCATCCGCCGAAAAGCCGCATACGGCGCCGGACAAGTCTGGTGGAAAAAGCTCAGGTGCGTAGGGTGTGACGGTGAGCGACTGGGAAAAGGCGAAAAAAGGCCAGAGCACGAGATATAGAACAGCCGCAAATATTGATAGCGCTTTGAGCATTTGATGATTTGTGAGATCCGCTAAATAATAACAGACCTTTACCCTCAACCCCCCTCCGTTTACATGGCCGGTAAATCACCCTGTGCTAACGGAGGGGTAAAACTGCTCTTTGCCTACAGAGCCATTGGCTATCAGATCGAGCCGGTATCCAGGCAGATACCGGTTAGAGGTTGCGCAACCCACTCATAGCCCTTTCACAGAGGGGAATCTCTAATACTACAAAATAAATTTAACCCTTCTATCGAACCATATTTCAATTACTACGTTGTAGTAAAACTATGAAGAAATATCAGATTGGCGAGTTCGAAGAAGTGGTGCTGTTGACCGTAGGCATCCTGCACGGCAACGCCTACGGTGTGACCATCAAAGACGAAATGGAAGCAAGGCTAAATCGCGAGGTGAGCGTCGGGGCATTGCAAACCACCCTTCGACGACTGGAGAAGAAGGGGTTCCTCTCGTCAAAGCACGGAGACTCCTCTGAGTCACGAGCAGGGCGACCTAAGTTGTATTTCGAAATCACGGCTTATGGAAAGAAAGCCATCGAATACACCAGAGAGACCCGCAACGAACTGTGGAATGCGCTACCGCAGATGGTGCTGAAGTTGGATTTTGCATGAAGGCCCCTCCCCAACTACCCCTGCGTTTCTTGAAGTGGTTTTGCAGGCCCGAATATCATTTGGATATCGAAGGTGACTTGCTGGAAATGTACGATCGGCGGGCTGATGAAACGACCGAAAAGCAAGCGAGTCGGCGGCTCTGGCGAGACGTGCTACGACTACTTCGACCCAGCTTGATGCGCATGCCTTTTCGCAACCCCGAAAACTTTGGAATCTACATGTTGAAGCACAATATATTGCTGGCCTTCCGCCATTTTAATCGCTACCGAACTTACTTCACTCTCAATGTACTGGGCTTTGTGCTCGGACTGGGGATCGCCATGACGCTCTTCTGGATTGTCCGATTTGAGAGGAGCTTCGATAAGTTTCATGCCAATGAGCCCCGCATCTTTCAGATCATGAGCTTCCGACCGGGGGACTTCGACACGCAAGTGCCCAGCGGCATCATCACAACCTTGAACAGGGACTTCCCGGAGGTGGATTCGGCCGTAACTGTCCACAAGGTGATCCCTCAGGTGCTGGTGGTCGACGGTCAAAAACATCAAATGGACCAATCCTACTTCGTACACCCTGGCCTCTTCGATCTGCTCGACGTGCAGTGGATACAAGGATCACCGGAGAGTTCTTTCACACGGCCTGACCAGGTAGTGATCGACCAACGTACGGCCCAACGCCTCTTTGGAGATGACGATCCCCTCGGCCGGGTAGTGGAGTTTGGCAGTAGTGCCAATCCATTTTCAGCGGCTGTGAGTGGCGTGATCGCCACTGCACCTCCCAACACCAGCTTCCCTTTTGAGATGATCTTCCCGTTGTCAGCGCATCCATGGAGTTGGCTGGACCCCACCAACGACTGGGGGGGAGGGGACTCTTCGCACAAGGGATTGGTCATGCTCAAGGATCCCTCCACTGCACCTCAAGTCGCAGCTCGCCTGACGGCCATCGCGACAGAACACGAATCCTTCAGCTACGATCGACTGGAATTGGTACCACTGAGCGAAGTCCACACCAACGCCTATGATGACCCCTACAACTATTACACACCTGCGTGGGCTCTGGATTGGCTACTCTATGCCGGTGTCTTCCTTCTGATCATCTCTTGCATCAACTTTGTGAATCTCTCAACTGCTCATGCAATGACTCGCGCTCGCAATACCTCCATCCGCAAAGTATTGGGCAGCTCGCGAGGAGCATTGATTTCACAGGTACTAGTCGAGACGGGCCTATTGGTATCGATATCGATTATCATTGCGATGGGAGTTTCAGGGCTGTTGCTGCAGTATATCAATCAGTTCTTTCCGACCCAGATTCCCCTGATGTCACTGAGCGGAAGTGCTTTCCCTCTTTTTGCGGTGGCACTTGCAATAGTTGTCACCCTGGCTGCCGGGGCTTACCCGGCGTGGATCATTTCTCAGAGTAGCTCGACATTGACAAAACAGAAAGTCACTCCCAGACGGAGCAGAGTATCACTTCGGCAGTTGTTGATCGCCCTGCAGTTCGTGATCGCCCAGGTCATGATCGTAGCGGTCCTCGTCGGCAGTCGGCAGGTCAGCTACCTCAACTCCAAAGACCTTGGCTTTCGAACGGAGGACATAGTAATGGTCAACATGCCTGATCGGGACGCCGTGAAAAGAAGTCGCTTGGAGCAGCAGCTGCTGAGCCATCCTGCTGTGGATCAGGTGTCCTTTTCCCTTATGTCACCTTCCAATAGCGGCCGATGGTCCAGCGAGTTCAAACACCCAAGGTTCCCTCGACCCCTGACAGCACGAGTGCAATTCATCGACGAAAACTATCTGGACTTCTATGACCTCGAGTTGATCGCCGGCCGTAAGCTTCTACTATCCGACACGGTGGAAGATGCTGTATTAGTTACGCGAATGATGGTCAGTCACATGGGCTTTACGGAACCCGACAGCGCTCTGGGGCAATTCATTGAAGGTTGGAGTAGTCGGCGCCGGATTGTCGGGGTGCTGGAAAACTACTTCTCAGAAAACCTGAAAAGTGCCGAGATCCCTAATGTTCTCCTCATCCAGCCCAATCGATACATGACCGCGAACATCTCCATCCACCCAGATCAAAAGGAGGATGCTTTGAAAGCTATCGATAGCTATTGGTCTGCGCTTTATCCCGATAAGTTGTTCTCCTACGAGTTCATCGAAGACCACTTACAAGGGTACTATGACAGTGACACGAAGTTTGCCAACTTTCTTGGGCTATTCGCCACGATCAGTATAGTCATCGGTTGTTTGGGTTTGTATGGCTTGGTATACTTCGTCGTCCTGCGCCGCACCAAGGAAATCGGTATTCGGAAGGCACTCGGCGCGGAGATCGCCCAAATCATCCAGGCGCTATCTGTTGGCTTCGCCAAACCGGTGGTGATCTCAGTATTACTGGCCGTACCAGCCGTCTGGTACCTGATGGACATCTATCTCAGCAACTTCGTCTACGCTGTGCAGATGGATATCCCAACATATCTCGTGGCAGCAATCCTGACGCTTGCGGGGGCGGCTATCCCTGTCCTACTGCAGTCAAGCCGTGCCGCCCGACAAAATCCTGTAGAAGCACTTAGAGATGAATAAGTCATCCAACATAGCACCTCCTCGCTTCCCATTGTGGTTTCTTCGATGGTATTGCGACCCGGATTACCACATGGATATAGAGGGTGATCTACTCGAGCTGTACCGCCGCCGACTGGGCACCAACGGATCACGGAAGGCAAAGTGGCTGCTATTCAGAGATGTGCTCCTACTCTTTCGTCCTGGCATCATCCGACCACTCACCATTGTTCAAAAACTCAATTTTGCTATGTTCCAACACAACATCATTCTTGCGATTCGCAATTTCTCGCGCAATCGCCTGCAGTTTCTCATCAACCTAACGGGCTTGTCAACAGGCCTTGCTTGCGTGCTCTTTATCATGCTGTGGATACAGGATGAAGTATCTACAGACCACTTTCATGAAAACGACGCGCACCTCTACCAGATCATGTCTAATCAGTCGGATGCCAGTGGTGTCACGACATGGCGGGGCGTGCCCGGATTGTTGCTGGACTATATCGAGGCATCTGTTCCTGAAGTGAAAATTGCCACGGCTTTTACAGATCCCCACGAATTCACACTCAGCGCCGGAGACCAGGCCATCAAGGCCGATGGACTATTTGCCAGCGAACAATTCATGAATGCTTTTACCTATCCAATGATATCGGGCAATCATCCTGACGCGGAAGGCAACATCAAAGGAATCGCTATTAGCGAGACCTTGGCCAACAATCTCTTTCGAAGTACCGATGTCATTGGCGAGCGCCTTTCGTGGCACTTCTGGGGTCAGCAACTGGACCTGCAGGTTACGGGTGTGATGAAAGACCTCCCGAGCAATTCGTCCCAGCAGTTCGATTTTGTGATGTCGTGGCTCTACTATCACGACGACCTGATCACCTACAAACAGTGGGGCAACTACTATGCGAGGATTGGCGTCGTACTTCATCCCGAGGCATCAGTGGAGAAGGTCAATACGCATTTGAGTGAAGTACTGCACGACAAGCAAGAGAGCGATCGGGTAAACCTCTTCCTGGCCAGTTACTCCGGTAGGTACCTTTACGGGAAATATCAGCAGGGTGTGCAGGCAGGAGGTCGCATCGAGTATGTCCGCATCTTCGCCATCATCGGTCTGTTTATCCTGGCCATTGCCTGCTTCAACTTTATCAATCTCTCCACCGCCAAAGCGGCCTATCGTACGAAGGAGATTGGTGTGAAGAAATCCCTTGGAGCCTCTCGGCGCTCACTCGCATGGCGGTACTTCACAGAGTCACTGCTACTCAGCGCCCTGAGCATTGTATTGGCCATCGTCTTGGTGGCCCTGCTTCTTCCGCAATTCAATGTCCTTTCCCAAAAGGAATTAACGCTCGCACTCGATGGATTTCTAGTGGGCGCTTCTCTGTTGATGGTCTTGATTGTAGGCCTTCTGGCAGGAAGTTATCCTGCGCTGTACCTCTCCGGATTCCGTATCCTGGATGTATTGAAAGGAAAACTGACCCGCAACAAAAGTGAGGGCTGGAGTCGCAATGCACTAGTGGCTGTGCAGTTCAGCCTATCGATCCTCATGATTGTCGCCGTTTTTGTTATCCATCGCCAAATGGACTTTGTCCAAAACATGCAGCTGGGATACGACCGCGACAATGTCATCTACTTCGAGCGTGAAGGCAAGCTCTTGCAACAGTCACAAGCATTCCTCGAAGAAGTACGGAACCTCCCAGGCATCAGCCACGCCTCCCTATCCGGGTTCATGGTTGGTGGTGGCAACTCAACTGGTGGCGTTGCCTGGCCTGGAAAAACGGACGAGGATCAGATCCAGTTTTGGGAGACACAGGCAGGTGTTGGCTTGATCGAAATGTTGGGCATCGAGGTAATCGAAGGTCGGGCCTTCTCCGAAGAGGTCGCTTCCGACAGTACGGCAATCATCCTCAATGAAACGGCGATCAAGGCGATGGGCCTTGAGGATCCCATTGGCACACGTATATGGCACTACACGGGCAACAAGAAAGTGATCGGCGTCGTCAAGGACTTTCACCTGCTCTCTTTGCATACTGCTGTAGAGCCCATGCTGTTTTTGTACCGACCAGATCAGACGCATTTCATCATGGCCAAACTGGAGTCGGGAAGAGAAAGGGAATCGATTGATGCCATGGAGAAACTTTACACCGCATTCAACCCGGGCTTCCCCTTCGAACCTCGATTTGTAGACCAGGACTACCAGGCGCAATACGCAGCCGAAGAGCGAGTCGCCACTCTGTCGACTTATTTCGCGGGCTTCGCTATTTTGATTTCGTGCCTTGGTCTATTTGGATTGGCCTCTTTCGCCGCCGAGCGTCGGACAAAAGAGATCGGTATCCGGAAGATCCTGGGGTCCGGCATCAATGGAATTGTCGCCCTCCTAATGACGGATTTCCTGAAAGTCATCCTCGTCGCAGTCGTAGTGGCCTTACCTGTCAGCTACATCGTCGCCAGTCGCTGGCTCGAGGGGTTTGCTTACAGCATCAATCTCGAGTGGTGGTTCTTTGCTGCAGCCGGTCTGGCGGCCCTTATCATAGCTGGTCTCACCATTGGGATGCAGACATGGCGTGCAGCGATGATAAATCCCGTGGAGAGTTTGAGGGACGAGTAGAGGAACCTACACAGCCGTCGGTGTCATCGTACCATCAATGGACACCCCTTGCTTCATATTCACCAATATCTTATGGAGGGTCTCCGCCGCCAAACCGTGGAGGACTAATCTATAAGCCGCCGAATAAGTAGTCGCTGGTACCATGGGGTGCTTGTTATTTACTAGTCCAAGATGCGCCGGTGTCCCCAATATTTGCGATGTGTAAATGGCTATAGTTTCGTCCAATTGCAAGGAATTGGAAGCTCTTACAAAATCATTGCGAGTGAGAAAGAGTTGATAGAAGGGCGTGAATAGCTCAATAGCCGATCGCAAGTCCAGCACATTGGTCCAGCGGTTAGGGAAATCGATGTGATCAAACCGATCTTCAGTAACCATGCTCAGGTCCAAAGGCCGGTGCCGACTGATCACGATATTCTTGTCTTTGATCTCTTTGTTGAGGTTGATAATGAAGTTGTACAAATTGAGATCATGCTGTAGGAACAGGTCGTCCTTCACATCATTGAAATCCCTTGGTTTCAAAGGGCTGGTTTGCAGTTCCAGTCCAGGAATATTCCCGGCAATAAATCCCAGGATCTCACTCCCGACATGAAAGTGTCTGAAGATAAGCAGATTCGCATCGGCACTTACAAAGTGCTTCAACCCCCACGCGAGAATCCGATGGAGGACCTTTGAGGAATTGAAGACCCTGGGAAGGAAGAATTTGAAGAGATGGATGAAAAACATCATCAACTTGGACCATAGAGAGATGAGTGGCAAGAGGTAGGTGGCGGACCACGAATTGTTATCATTCATGAGCGCCTCTTTGGTACCCTCATTCATCGGAATGCTGCTGTCGAGGTATAGCGCCAACCATGGATTGGGATCTCGACTATCGTGTTTATCTACATTCAACGTCATACTTCCTATGTTCAATAATTGCCCAACTCGTTCATCTGTAATAAGTAGAGCTTCGATACAATTTTGGCCGTTCGCGCAATGGCTGCAAAGTGTTCATTGTCAACATCAAGACTATTCACCGCTTCCTCTAAGCGCTCGAAATGATTCTCATCAGCCACCCCGTGGTAAGTAAAAAAGGAAACCTGGTTCTTTGATAGCTGAAGTTGATTCTTAATCATTTCCCCCCAGTACCCTGCCAACCGCTTTCCGATCCCCTCAATGATGTACATCGCCCCCAGCAAGTCGACGGGGTTGGGCTTACTTGCCTGCTGAAAGATATAGGAGGTCAATGCCTGGCTACCTACATTCTTCACTCCAGACCGAATGTCCTCGAGTTCCCAACCCATTGCAGCGTAATTCTTTTCGAGCATCTGATAGTCTCTATGCTCAGTTGCCGCATGCGTAATGAAAGCAGATCGTAGGTCAAAATGGTCCATATCGAGATTCGAAGCGGCGCGGGAAATCCACTGGGAACCATCAACCACCTGCTGCCGCAAATCGTGCAAAAGCAATTTGTAATCCGCTACTTGCAGTTTCCCCTCTTGCATCTTTTGGAAGATGGGTGTTTGCATCAATTGCGTTTCGAAAGAGATCCATGTCTGCGCCAACTGACGTACGAGCCATTGATGGTCAGGTGTATCAAGAACGGTCAGGTCGGGTGCTTCTAGCTTTCGCAAAGGGGGCAACACCTTTGAGCCAGAGGATCCAACGACTTCCAGCATCATAAAGGAGGTGATGAACCTGCCACTCTCCGGCACCATACAGAGAATTTGCTGTCCGGGCTTCAACCGTCCAGATTTCACCAGCTCCTCAAGCATGATGAATATGGAGGCGGCACCTGTGTTTCCTTTAGTGGAGAGGTTGCTAAACCACCGCTCATCAGGGATAGCGCCTCCACCCTTTTCCATCAGTTCTTTGATTGGGGCTACGAATATCTCAGAAGAGTAGTGACAACAAAGCCAATCAATTCCTGCCGATGTCAATCTTCCCTGATCAATCAGTTCGAAGTAATGCGCCACGCCCACCTGAACGACCTTTTTGAGCAGGCGAACGTCCTGTCGGAGGTTGATCGCACCTGCTTTAGAAGCCGATTCATAGTCTGGATAATCCAACCATGTCAATTCGGAATCCTCACTGTTCGTTGTCCTGCCGGTATACATGCAAAGGGGATAATCTGAGGCATGGGATTTAAGATCTATCCACTGTACCCTGAGAGACAAACCACTGGGATTGGGGCGATCATGCATGGCGAAAGCGCCTGCGCCATCTGAAAGCATCCAGCGCAAAAACTCTGTATCAAAAGGTAGATCCTCCACGCATTGCGCCTCAAACCGGGTGGATTTAAATAAGCGACTGGCAAATTCGCTCCCCACGACAGCGGCGGACTCGACATCACCGGCTTTTATGTGGGCATAGGCATGCTTCGCAGCCATCAAACCACTTGCGCAAACACTTTGAAAACTTGCCAACTCGCAAGGAGGAAGGTTGGATGCTGCATGCACGGCGCTGGCAAAACCTGGGACGGGCAAATCTCCCTGTGTCGTTCCCGTCGCAATCATATCCACTGCACCCGGATACAATTGAGAGTGCTGTAGCGCCGCTTCTATTGCGGCGGCGGCCATTTCGGCATTGGTATGGGTGCTCTTCTGAGATCGGTCCATGGCGAAGTGCCGCTGCTTGATGCCGTTCTGATTGAGAATGCGCTCCTTGACCCGGCTCGACTTCCCTTTGATCAGTCCAAGATAGTCTTCGATATGCTCATTGGAAATGGGCTTATTCGGGAGAAAGGCTCCTACGCCAGTGATATAGACCTCTTTCATTTTGAATAATCTTTGCGTGACTGCCCGAAGAAATGATCGAACAAATGCGTCACAAATCCGAAGTTAATAGTGCCTCGCTGGTGATGGTCGTTGTGGCGCGAGCCGAATGTCCACCAAGGCCCGCCAAGGCCAGTACCAAATCGGTAATTACAATGACCCGACAGGTTGAGCAGCAAACTCATAACAGGAAATATCAGGATGCTCAGGGAAGGCAGGAGCATCCACGTAGCAAGGGTAAGTGGGACAGTGCTGAGCAATAGGCTCTCAAACCAGTGAAAGCTATAAACAGAGAACACCGATGGAACGTGCGATCTGTGATGGACAGCGTGTACCCTCCTCATGAAGAAGGGCAGATGCATTAATCTATGGACTACAAAAAAGTGCAGTTCATTCCAGACTGTCAAGGCAATCAGCCCCATGGTGACATTGAAGGTGGTGTTTGGTCTCAGCGCAATGAGCCCTACCCTGATGAAATACATAAGCACTACGCCGGATAGCCCAAACACAAGAATAGAGACGAGAGAATGCTTCATCTCATAAAATGCTTGATCTCTTGTCAGCTTCGTTGGGTTGATTTTGTTGACCAAGCCCCACCTTTCCAAAAGCTGGCAGACCCCCAGGAACAGGGGAGCGAGGCCGAAATACAACGTCATAAAATAAATCAATGTGACGGCAAATACGTCCTCGTAGGCAGCATTGAAAACTAAGTAGTCTACTATATCGGTCATACAATAGCGTGCGTATCACAATGATGCATTGCTCATCGGTAGAACGTGTGTTTGCAGCAAATAATATGAATGCAATTGGATTATGGAAAGCGATGTTTGCCAAACCGTCAAAGGCCAATTCTTACTTTTCGCAAATATCTCAGGAGCGGGCTGACTTAGAATTGTGAATCACCAGTGGGCAGGAAAGGACTGAAGCAATTAGCGCATGGTGATCCCCGTTCGACCGGACAGCAACGGAATAACAATTAATTCGCTACCTTTTTCCGGCAATTGTTTTTGACCCCATGAAATACCTACTTCCCTTGGCCTTGGCGCTCATTCTCAGAGTCGCTCACTCGCAATCCATCCCCCTCCCCGAACACCCCAACCCTATCAAGATGAGGACCGACTGGATCAACCTGAACGGTCAATGGGACTTCCGATTTGATAGTACAAATGAGGGTCTGACGGGAGAATGGTACTCCCAAGGCACCGATTATGGCCAGGAAATCACTGTGCCCTTTCCCTGGGGATCCAAATTATCGGGCCTCGAAGACGAAGCTGATATCGGATGGTACCGACGAGAGATAACAGTCCCTGCCTCCTGGGAAGGCCAAAGGACCTATCTCATCATCGGAGCCGCCGATTGGGAAACCCATGTTTGGCTAGATGGTAGACTGCTGGGCAGCCACCAAGGTGGCTATGTCCCGTTTGAGTTTGACCTCAGTCCCTACGTGAAGCACGGCGAGACGCAGCAACTGGTAGTCCGTGTCGACGACATTCGGCGAGCGCACACCCTGTATGGTAAGCAAGGTTATGGCAATGCCCGTGGCATTTGGCAAACCGTTTATCTGGAAGGTCGAGGGCAACAATACCTGGAGCAAGTGCACGTTTCGCCCGATATCGACAAGGGAATGGCCACGGTAACAGCCTACTTGTCGGACGCGACCAGCGAGGAGACCCAAGCTCGAATCAATATAACCACTGAAGGAGTAACCCTCACTGGCTCGATCCAATTTCAAAAGGATCAATACGTCGCGAGCACCACCATTCCCATCCCCAACCATCGCCTCTGGACCCTCGACGATCCTCATCTATATGACGTCAACGTCGAATACGGCGAAGACCAGTTGAGCACCTACTTCGGCATGCGGAAGATCAGCACGATGAGTCTGCCCGGAACCGATATCCCCTACATTGCCCTGAACAACGAGCCCATCTACCTTCAGCTGGCATTGGACCAGTCGTATCATCCCGACGGCTATTACACCTTCCCAAGCGAGGAATTCATCATCGAAGAAATCGAAAGAAGCAAGTCCATCGGGCTGAATGGCATCCGAACCCACATCAAGGTAGAAGTGCCCAGAAAGCTCTATTGGGCGGATAAATTGGGCTTGCTCGTGATGGAGGACCTGCCCAATAGCTGGGGAGAGCCGGAAGAGCGCATGCAAAACGAGTCGACTTACACGCTTCGCAAAATGATCAAGAGGGACTACAACCACCCGTCCATCTTCTCATGGGTGATCATCAATGAGACTTGGGGGATGGTGACCAATGTCGATGGTCAGCGGCAATATTTACCGAAGACCATGAAGTGGTTGGAGTCCATGTACCACCTCGCAAAGTCCATCGATTCTACCCGGCTCGTAGAGGACAATTCCATCTGCTGTGGTCGCGGCCATACCATAACCGATATCAACTCATGGCATGTGTACCTGCCTGGATATGCCTGGGAAGAGCACCTCAAAAACATCAGCGACAACAGTTTTGTCGGCAGCACCTTCCACTACGAAGAAGGCTACACTCAAGGCCCGGAACCCAACATCAATTCGGAATGTGGCAATGTCTGGGGCTACGATGGCAGCACCGGCGATGTCGATTGGAGTTGGGACTACCATCGCATGATCAATACCTTCCGCAAGTATCCCAAGATTGGGGGCTGGCTCTACACGGAGCACCACGATGTGATCAATGAGTGGAACGGCTACTGGCGCTTTGATCGCACTGAGAAGTTCACGGGACTTCCAGATGTCATACCTGGCATGACCCTGAACGACCTGCATTCATACATCTACATAAGCACCGGACAGGACATCGCCTATTCGGTTGAAGCCGGTGAGACGCTGACGGTCGCACTGTTTCTCTCTTCGATGACGTCCAGGGATGTCGGCAATGAGCTGACGCTAGAGTATGGCCTATCATCTGTCAATGAGCTTGGAGAGGTAACAAAATACCAGAAAATGGGCGATCGCCAGATCCCTTATGAGGCTTGGACGCAGGGGGAATTGGAGTCGCTTGAGATTGAGTCTCCGTCCTTTAATGGACTTTCAACAGTGCACTTCTATCTAAAAACCTCGGACGGCGACACCGTGCATCGGAACTTCGTCTTCGTCTCGACCACCGGCGCCCGAGGTGCGCGAGGTGTAGAGCTGTTGACTGTCTCCCCGAAGGACTTCAGCGGTGCCGAGTGGTCGAAAAAGCAGTGGAATGTATTGGATGGCAAAAAAGTGAATGGCGCCGGTGAGGGTTATTTCGAATATTCCATCGAGGTGCCCGGCAGCGCCAAGCTTGAAAATGCGGAGGAGGCCTATTTTATCATTGAGGCTTCGGCCAAAGAGCTCTTCGTCAAAGACATGGAGGAATACGACCGAAATCAGGATTTTATGAAGGGATCACGAGTCGCCCCCAGCAGCAATCCCAACTCCTACCCAATGAGTGATGAGATACTATTCCCGTCCATTGTCCAGGTCTCCATCAATGGCGAGAATGTGAGCAAAACACTCTTGCCGGATGATCCTGCGGACCACCAGGGGGCACTTTCATGGATGGCCCAACCTCAGGACCGCAAGCTGCGGGAAGCCGGGTCGTATGGTTACCTGATAAAGGTGCCTCTGGATGAATCCTTGCGGACCCAAATTGCCGAGGAGGGTACTTTGAAAGTCAGGATAGAAACACAGGGCGAGGGAGGTATTGCTATTTATGGTAAGGACTTTGGTCGCTACCCGATCGATCCATCCCTGGTTATCAAGAAATAACCTCAAAGGCAAGAGGCTCGTTTCAGGAAGTATCTCATCAGAACTCCTATCTCATGCTTGAATTTTTGACTTACGTGATTAGTGAACTGATATTCTACAGCGTTGTCAAACCAATTGGCGTCACCTACCGCTGGGCAAGGTCAGGGTTCAAGAGAGGCTTCCTCGAAGTCTGGGATGATCACCCTCGGCAAAACTACCCTGCAGGTGCCTTTGTTGTCATAGGAGTAATTATGGTAGTGGGCATCGTCAAAATCGCACGTCAAGCGTCAGTTGGATAACACATTTGGCTTTGTATGAAAGCCCATGGCAGCAGCCCAAAGCCATTCGTACACTATAGTAATGATCGCCCATCACAAGGCAGTTTTCAGTCTCTTCTTCCTCCTAATGGCCTGTAGTTGGGTTAGCGGGCAACAGGCGCTATCCCTGGTGAACCTTGAACCCTATTATTTCAAAAGCAGAAATGATTCTACGCTGGCCGAACTGGGGACAATGCCAGTTCCAGCAGTAAGATCCGCTCCCTCCTCTGGGCGACTCGAGCTTACCTTCCTTCGCATCAAAGGCCCGGAAGACTCATTCGTCTCCCCCATCTTCTTTTTCGAAGGAGGCCCCGGTGCTCCAGCCATCAAAAGAAGCCGCTACGAACTGTATACAAGCCTGGCTACCATCGCGGACGTCATCGTTCTTGATCAACGTGGGACTGGGATGTCACTAAATGGACTGGAATGTGAAGCCTCAGCTTCCTACCCTATGGGTGTGGCTATCACCGAGGAGCTTAGCATACAACTGCACGAAGAAGTGGCTAGAGACTGCAAGGAGGAACTCGAAGCCAGAGGGATCGACCTGAGCGCGTACACTACGAAGGAGAGCGCTCATGATGTTCGCGCGCTGCAACAGGTCCTCGGCTACGACAAGATCAATATCGTCGGGATGAGTTATGGCTCACACTTGGGACTTGCGGTACTGAGGTATTTCGAGAGCTCAATCGATCGGGCAGTCCTGGCTGGCGTGGAGGGTTATAACAATACCTACAAACTGCCGGAGGACTTGGATCATGAACTGCGGAAGATCGATGATTTGGCAAAAGCCGAATTTCCAGACCTGTACGACTTCATCCTGGAAACGAGTAATGCGCTGGCTGTAACTCCAGTGACCGTGTCAATCAGTACTGACGATGGGGATCGGGAAATTCTTATTACTTCATTCCTTTTCAAGAGCTTCGTCGCTGGAATGATAGGTAGAAAGGAGTTCATAAGCACGATACCCTCTGACTTCAATCCCCTGAAAACCGGCGACTACTCAGGCATGGCCACGGGCACGTACCACGCCTACTACCGCCGCGGTGTGGGTCTCAATATCATGGGGACCTGCATGGATTGTGCTTCGGGAGCATCTGGGGGGAGGAAAGCAAGACTCGCCGCTCAAAACGACCATTGGCTCGCGGACATTGCCAATTTCCCCTACCCTGGAATTTGTGAGCGTCTCGGCGTCGAGGAACTGCCAGAAGACTTCCGAACACCGCTGGATTGCCAGGTACCTACCCTGTTTATTTCTGGCGATTTGGATGGAAGAACGCCCTTGGCGACGGTAAACGAAATGCGCGACGAATTCGAATATGCTGAAAGTATCGTAGTCCAAAACATGGGGCATGACACCAATGGCCTGTTACTGGAAGCTGAGGGGGTGATGGAACACGTGAAGCAATTCCTCCGAGGGAAACTACCCGGTGACAAGCAATACTCGACCTCACCAATCCAATTTCAGTAAGAAAGCCATTCACTCATCGCGAAGGATTCGCGCCGGGTCAGTCAAAGCGGCAGAGATGGCTTGCGCACAAATAGTCACCACAGCCACTACGCCCAGAGTACCAATCGCTACAAGGTGGACGGCCCAGGAGATTTGAATGCGGTAGGGATAGTTTTCGAGCCATCTCTCCAACAGCCAGCTCACACTAGGCAATGCCATCGCAACAGCTACTGCCAGCAACAGGGCGTAGTGTCCCCCTAGCAACTTCACCAACGATGGAATCGACGCACCCAGCACCTTACGAATACCCACTTCCTTCATCCGATTCCGGACCATGAAGGCTACCAATCCATACAATCCCAGGCAGGACAGGATGATCGCCAAGATAGAGAACCCCGTAATGAAATTGGCCAGACGCTCCTCCTGCTCATAAAGTGTGTTGAGGTGGTCATCCATGAATTTCCACTCCAGGGTAACACCGGGAGCTACTTGCTCCCATAAGGTGGCCACTTCCCGGATTCGGTCGTTTAAGAGTCCCGGACTCAACCGAATGTACAGTTGCTCGACCGCAATAAATGGTATCACCATTACCATGGGACCAACGTCCTCATGCAAGGACGAAAAATGGAAATCATCAACAACACCGATGACTGTCCTTGGACCCTGTAAATCAAAGAAATGGAGCTTCCTCCCAATAGCATCTTCGAGCCCGAGATAATTGGCCGCGCGCTCATTAATAATTATGCTTTGCAAGGAGTCTGTGGCAAAAGCTTCATCAAATGATCGGCCCGCTTTGATCTCAGCGCCAATTGTCTCCAGGTAATCAAAATCCACCAGATTCCCCGCCACCATTTTCGCGTCTTCCTGGGACTGTCCTTCCAGTCGGACGCTGTTTACGGGCCAGGGCTCTCCGATCAATCTCTCGCTACGGCTGACGCTGACCACGTTGGCACTCTGGAGAAGCACCTTCTTGAAGCGATCATAATATCGTGTCATGTCACCGGGAGGTAATTTGACAACCATTACGCGCTCACTATCAAAGCCCATCTCTTGCGTCCTCAAGTAACTTAATTGCCTACTCACTACCAGTGTGGCTACAATCAAGGCCAGGGCCATTGTAAACTGAGTGACGACCATCACATTTTTGGCCAGTGTGCTTCCGCCTCGTACTTTGATCTGTGACAAAGCGCGGTCTACTTTTAGACGGGCCAGTAGGATGGCCGGATACAATGCTGCCAGAGATGCGAGGGCAATCACTATCAATATGACAAATGGTGCCTCCCAAACTACCTCTTTGATACTCAAAGACCATTGCCATCCAACAAGGTCACTGATCAAAGGGTACGATGTCCAAAACAGTAAGTAGGCGACAGCCAGAGCTGCTATAGACACGAGCCACGCCTCCATCAATGATTGGAATATGAGGATTGAGCGAGTGGCTCCGATGATCTTACGAAGGCCCATTTCCTTACCTCTGTTGAGCGCCATGGCCACGGAGAGATTGGCAAAGTTGAAAGCAGCAATCAGCAGCACCATCACCGCGATGATCGTCAGCGTCGACAGCGCACTGAAACTACCACTTCTGAGAGGACTGGCCAGATCGTCGATAACACCTGTGGAACCAAAGTAGATATCTTTCAGCGGTTGCAGGGCCAGCTCATCAAAGACGGTTGATCCGGACAACTTGGATTGATACAGATCATTCAATAGGGAGTTGAATAGCTTCGGGTCAGCCTCGGGAGATAGTTGCACGTAGGTAAGGAAACCCAGCCAGCGCCAGCTAGTCAAATCGGAGAAGTAACCATCAGGAACCCGGTAAGTGGAGAAGGAAACCAGAAAGTCGAACTGGATGTGGGAATTGCTGGGAATGTTGTCGAGCACCCCGGTGATCTCCAATGTCTGAGCATTGTTCAGTGTAAGAATTTCGCCAATCGGTGTCGCCTGGTTGAAGTACTTCATTGCCAGGTCCTTGGTAATCACCACCGAATTAGGTTCATCCAAAGCCGATGCGCGATCCCCAGCTAGCCAAGGGAAGTCAAACATTTCCAGGAACACGGAGTCAGCATAGAATCCACCATTCTCAAAGTATCCACGATCGCCAACACGCAGATTGGATCGGAGTGCGTACCTCAACTGCGAAATACTCTCCACCTGTGGAAATACACCTCGAATACCCGGTGCAAGGGCGGGTGCTGTGTTGGCGAAGGGTTCGAAATTCCCAGCAGCATCGTAGTTCAGCGTGTTGATCCTGAAAACCTGATCTGTATGAGAGTGAAACTGATCATACGAAAGCTCATGTCGCAAGAAGTGGTAGATGAGCAGACAACAAGCCAGGCCCGTCGCCAATCCGCCAATATTCAAGAGCGCATATCCTTTGTGCCGCCGCAGATACCTCACAGAGGATCGCAGCGACCCTTGCAGATTAAGAAAGCTATTTGATGTGTTGGGGACGGACCGCAGGGTGTGGCGGTTCATAAATCGAAAGACCATCAACCAATAGCGCCATCGAGCCCTGATTGCACCAAACTTTTCGGTCTGGTCATCAAAGCGCTCGTGCATGTCGCCAAGAATGGAGTCCTGCAGTTCATTGCGGCAGTACCACTGGAAAAATCGATTGGCGAGACGGGGCGGATCTGGTTTTCGAACCTTTTTCATGATGTCGGGATTACCGCCTCGGGGATTAGGTTCCATAAATGCACTCTAGCCTCTCGCGCCTGTACCAGCGCCTCCTTCCCGGAACTCGTGATGGTGAAGAGACGCTTGCTGCGCCCCCGTCGACTTTCAGACGTCGAGCCGATCCGGGACTGCACCAGGCCTTTTTCCTCCAGGCGATACAGTGCCGTGTGCACACTGCTCATCGTCACTGACCTGCCTAGCTCGCCTTCAATAGACCTTGTGATTGATAGACCATAAGCATGGTCGTGCTGAGCAGCCACCAAAAGCAAGACGATCTCCTCAAACTCCCCCAGTTGATTACGCATTTTTACCCATTTGTAAAACTATGTGATCACACGGAATGAGAGAGGTCAAGGTTTCAAATCAGCCTCTATTTCTTACCCAATTGTAAAATAATAATGAGATCTATAAGATTGCCCTCTCCAGCCACATGTCTGCCCTGGCCCAGCTGGACTCAAAATCCTCCTGCTCCATATCATAGGGCTTGTCCTGTGCCTTTAGGGCTTGGATCAGCCCATGTAATGACCAGCCATTGTGGGGGTGATCTGCAAGCTCCTTTCTAAAAACCTCTTCTGCCTCCACATAGCGCCCTTGATCGAGCAAGAAAGCTCCCAGCCAATGCCGTGCATCGAATGGTAACGGCTCTGGCTCGCTGTAGGGCAAGGTATCATCGATCTTTACAGCCTGCCGATAGAACTTCTCCGCCGCTACCAGGTCTCCCTGCTCTCTTGCCATCTCCCCCTCCAAAATGGCCACCAGTTCATTTAGTATCGGACCAGCAGGTTGCCAGCGGAATTCTGCAGTAGTGGTGTCGGCGACTCTGGCCACACGACGAGCGTAGAGTTCTGCAAAGTCAGTCTCTCCCAGTTTGAGTTTCGAATAGCCAAAGCAAAAATCCCAGAATGCCCCATAGACCGAATTGTCTGCCTCCGGCCGCGGCAGTTCCACCATTTCATCAAACCGCCCAAAACGTACCATCGTCAGCGCCTCCAAAGCGGCATTGCCGTCGTACATTTTGGTCATGTCCTTGCCCGCTCTCATCGCCACTGCACCCTGACCGTCATAGCAGGCGGCAAACAGCAGCATATGTAGGTTGTGACCGGGATAAATAGCAAATGCCCTCCCCTCATCTGCCAGGCGATCGGAATGCGACGCCTGCAGGTTGGCTCGCACTGACTGCCCCCAGAGTCCCATCTCATTATAAGTATGTGAGGGCATATGATTGATATGACTGGCTCCGGGGATGGCATCACCGAGGTAATCCGCACAGGACTCGGCAAGGCCGGGATTAGGTGTGGACTCCGTGGCATGGATATACAGGTGGCATGCACCAGGATGGGTGATGTCTTGCTCCAGAACGCCTTCCAGTACGGCGTGGAGTCTCATGACGTCCGGATCGTCGAGTTCGCGGTAGCCTCCTCTCGGCTCAAGCAAGAAAAGTGCCTCTGCGTACAGCGTACCAACATCCACATCGTCGTCGTAGTACTCGTAGACTACTTCCATGGCCAGGGCAAAAAGGGAGTCCTGAACACGCCGATTGTCGTATTCATATTCATCAATGTACCTGACCTTCATCGCATCAATCAGGGCTCTTTCCAGATCAGTGGAATTGTTTTCTGCCAATTCCGCCGCCTTCTGCGCTGCCGCCAACGCCAGGGGCGCCTTGTTCTCTCTCATATGACCGTTGAGGTAGGAGCCGAGTGCCCACGCCTCACCCCAGTAGCACATCGCACACGTTGTATCCGCCTTCTGAGCTTCTCGGAAAGAGCTCGCGGCTTCGTTGACTGCAAACGCATACTTGAGCTGAATACCCTGATCAAAAAACCGCTGGGCTTCCTCGCTGGTGGTAGTGATCTCTCGATGGAATTTGCCAAGCGCCTCGGGGATCAGTTCGATGGGCTTCACCTTGTAGAGTTCCGCAACCTCCGTCGGGGAGGGAGGAGCTGGTGGGCAGCCGGTAATCTCTGAATCAACGATCGGTCGCTGTTGCTGGCAGCAGGTAAGAATAGCAAGAATGAATAGCAGACTAAGTAGTGGCTTCATGAGTGATATTCAAAAGGAAATCAAATGGAAAGATAATTGATTCCTCGAGGGGCGACAAGCCACCTGGCGGCTGCCGGAGATGCGGCAATTTTGATTATCTTCTGTGCCAAACCTCCAAACCCATGATCAGAAGAAAATTTCTCACCACTTCTCTCGCCTCCACTGCTGTGCCATCCGTATTTGCTGCCACCGCCGCAGATGGACACCAACAGCAAGCAACGAACAAGGAGTTGTATGAGCTCAGGACCTATGAAATCAAGTTTGGTGGCAACCAAAACAATCTGAAGGCTTTCCTGAGAGATGTCTACCAGCCAGCAGTAAGAAGAGCTGGAGCCAATCAGTTCCTGATGTTCAATGAATATGGACAGACCGACCCGGCGAAGCTCTGGGTGCTGATCAGCTACCCATCGGCTCAGGCCTATCTGCAATGCCAACAGCTGGGAACAGACGCCGCTTTCGTCAGTGAAAGCCAGGAGTACAACGACATAGCGCCGGAGGGACGTATCTACAATCGCTACAGCTCCTCATTGCTACTTGCATTTGGCGGCATGCCTAAAATGATGGACCCTATCGATGGCGCGGGGCTGTTCGAGTTGCGCACTTATGAGGGCTACTCGGAAGACGCCGTACGGCGCAAGATCATGATGTTCGACAAAGAGGAGATCGACCTCTTCCTAAGGGTTAAACTCAATCCGGTATTCTTCGGAGAAATGATCTCCGGCGCCTACCGCCCTTGTCTGACCTACATGATCAATTTCAAGGATATGGCCGAGCGTAACGCCACCTGGGATGACTTCAGAGTACATCCGGATTGGGCCGCGATGCGGGTCAGACCCGAATACGCCAATACTGTTTCAAATATTAGGAAGAGATTTCTGGTACCTGCCTAGATAAGGGAACCCTCACATCGGTGTGACGATCATACTTAGGATAATACCAGCGGAAAGCAACAGTAGGTAATACAGAATTTCACCTTTGATAGTAGCGATGATGCTTTTCATGACGATAACGATTGTTGGTAAGCGTGATTGAATAACAGTAAATGAAGTTACGCAATCGTTTGCAAGGCCGTTGTGAACCAATGCTGGTTTTCGGTGAATCAACAGAAAATGTAGATGAGGGACCGCCAAAATGGACGATCCCTCTATTTCTTATTCGTAACGAAGTGCCCTCACGGGATTGGAGCGTGCTGCCGTGATGGTTTTGTAGCTCACGGTGATTATCGCTATGACCACCACGATCAATGCCGAAATCAGGAACACAGGCACACCAATGGTTATTCTGTCAGGAAAGTTCTGAAGCCAGGAGCCCATCCCGAAGTAGATCAAAGGCCAGGCCAGGACGTTCCCAATCACCACCAGGATCAAAAACTCCTTCGAGAGCAAGGTCACGATCTGCCCCACATCTGCGCCAATCGCTTTCCGAATCCCAATTTCTTTGGTCCTCTTCAGCGCACTAAATGACGAAAGCCCAAAGAGCCCCAGACAGGCAACGATAATCGCAAACGCAGCGAAGAGCAAAAAGACACGGCTGAAAGTGCGATCATTCTCATATTGACGATTGTAATATTGATCCAGGAAGAAATACTCAAACGGGTTTCCTGGAAACCTGGACATGTACTGCTCTTCGGCGATCTGGAGTACATCCTGGTACCGGCCAGCTTCCAATTTCACCGTAAAGAAGCGAGAACTATTCTCCACCAATGGAAACACGATCGGCGCGATGACGTTCTTCAAAGACATCTGATTGTAGTCCTCCACTACACCCACAATCGTTTGCTCACGCCCACGATTCGTCACCTTCTTGCCGATGGCTTGCTCCGCAGACTCGAAACCTACAAAACGCACGCCACTGAGGTTCAATATCACCGAAGTAGTATCGCTGAAAGTTGGACCATAGTTCCGACCTGCAAGCAGCTCGATACCATACGTATCGAAGTACTCATAATCCACGCCGGCGTGGTAGATGGTTTTGAAGTTATCATCCGTTTCCTCCGCCTTCTTGATCCCTGTGGTCCAGAAAATCTCATGCCCCGGCACATTCGAGCTATTGGATATATCAGCAACGTCCGAGTGTCTGGCTACCTCGTTCTTAAACGATTTGAGCGCCGCAACATAAGACGAATCTGAACCAGCATAGGCATCGGGGCCATGTATCACAAGCCTATCCACCATCTCAAAACCCAGATCTACACTTTGCATGTAGCTGAGCTGCTGATAGACCACCACTGTGCCCGCAATACATACCACAGAGAAAGTAAACTGAAGCACGACCAATCCCCGTCGCAATTGATTCCCCACGCGATCACCCGACATTCGCCCCTTCAAAACGGTAGCAGGCTGGAACGAAGAGAGCACGAAAGCCGGATAGAGACCCGACAGCGCGGAACCGACGAATAGTACCCCCACAACTATCAACCAGAAGACCGGATCGACCAGAAAGCCCAGTGACAATACGGAGTCCGTCAACATATTGAAATACCGAATGCCACCAATGACGATCAGCAAAGCAAGCACCATCGCCAGCGTGTTCAGCACCAGTGACTCTGCGAGAAACTGGTACACAAGCTGCTTGCGAAACGCTCCCATTGTCTTGCGTATGCCCACCTCTTTGGCACGCTCGATGGCGCGAGCTGTTGAGAGGTTGATGTAATTGATCCACGCAATCACCAGGATGAAAATAGCAATGACAGACAAGAAGAAAACAGCGTCACCATCACCCTGTTCCTCAGGCTCCGACTCCTGTAGCAGGTTGGAGTAAAGATGAATATCAACGATCGGCTGCAAGGGGAACTCGGCCTTGAAGTTATATTTCTCAAAATCCTCGCCTCGCTCGGCAAACAGCACATCTGCAAAACGCTTATTGTAATCGTCGATATCCACACCTGGTTCCAGGAGCACGTAGGAGTTAAAGTCGTACCAACCCCAAGCGGTCTCTGAAGCCGAAGTACCGTCATCATTTCTCGTCAAGTTGTTCAGCGTCTCGTACGAGATAAGGAAGTCGAACTTGAAGTGGGAGTTGTTGGGCACATCCTCTACGACACCGGTTATCTCAGCGGTGTGCTCCTGGTCCACCCTGATCTTCTTGCCCAGCCAGTCACTATCTCCAAAGTACTTGCGCGCTGTGGATTCAGTGACCACAACGGAGTTGGGCTCCGTCAATGCCGTCTCGGGATTACCAGCGATCATGGGATAAGTGAACATCTTTAGAAATGCCGGATCGGCAAAGTGCATCCGCTCTTCTCGAAAGACGCGGTTCTCGTATTCTACAATCCCCGAAGTAGGAAAGGCGCGCGCAAACTCCCTGACCTCGGGCATGTTCTCCTTCATAAAAGGACCCACCCTGGGCACCGCCGCTGCACAGTCGATGTTGAGCTCGCCATTGCGATACACCATGTACCGTATGCGGTAAAGGTTCTCGTGGTTGACGTGGAACTTGTCGTAGCTCTGCTCATACGACACATACTGGAAGATGAACAGGCATGCCGCCAAACCGAGGGCTAGACCCATGATGTTGAGCGCTGAGTAGACTTTGTTTCGCGAGATGTTGCGAAACGTCATCTTGAGGTAGTTCTGAAACATTGCTAGTGAATTATTATGAGTTTTATATGACCTTTTTCTGTATTTCAAATCGTAGTTGCGCAGCGACAGCACGGCATCTACCATGTAGTTCGCCGATGCTCGCCATCGCCCCTTTTTCTCCACCTGGTCGATATAGATCTCCTGTAGATCACCGGAGATCTCGTCAAACAGTTCCCGGCCATAGATGCGCTCGAGGAGCCAGCGACCAAAGCGTGGAGGGTGTGGTATGGTGGTCTCAGACAGTGCCAAAGACCGTGCGAAATGAAAGCTGCGGGATGTTTTTCCAGATATTCTCTCTCATAGATTTTGACGCCTGTAGACTCTCAAAACCCGCACTAGTGACCTTAAAAAGGCGCTTCTGTTTCCCTCCACGCTTTTGCGTGGCGCCCCCAAATTCTGACGTGAGGAAGCCCTTGTCTTCCAACCGATAAAGTGACGAATGGACCGCACTGATATTGATCTTGCGATCCGAGAATTTGCTGGCCTCTTCTTTTACATTGACGGCATACGCGTCGTTGCCGATGGATGCCACGGTCAGCAAGATCAGCTCCTCAAATTCTCCCAGATAAGTGCCTTTCATAACACATAAATATTATTTTCTGTGCAAATGTAAACATTATAACGGCGTCCCCGACAGATTGTTATTTGGAGAGACCAGTTTGACCTCCGCACCCACTTTCTGTCCCGCTGTCCGTTGTAGTACGGCCCCGCTATCCCTCCGCTCAGGCCCTGCCGGCTGCCACTCCCATCGGGTCTATTTTGACAGCTAGGTGGCTTCGAGGTAGTTGATGTTTTTGGAAATCCTTTCGCACGGTCGGTGTCCTCACCGACGTCGAAAAAGTCAGTCTCGTAAGCCGGTGGAGACACCGGCATAGCGATGATCAGTTACACTTCCCCAAAATGCAGGGCCATATAAGTCAATCAAAGGGCTGTGTAAGTCAATCAATCGGCATGTTCCATAATTTCCTGATAGTAAAATTGCGAAAACCAATCAGTTCCTTAGATTTATGGTTGTGAGAACAATTGGGTTACTATTTTTTCTGGTTGCACTCAACGATCTGGCCGCCCAAAATGTAGAGATAGACAGCATCAAAGCCAACCTTCCTCAACAGACTGGGATTGACCGAATTAAATCGCTCAACGAACTCTCCTGGTTCTACAAGAACATCCATGCTGACAGCGCTTACCAATTCGCCAGGTCGGCTTTGGACTTAAGTCTGGAGATGGACTCCAAAAAAGCCATCGCCTCCTCCTACAATAGTTTGGCCAATGCGCTCGAGGCGAAAGGCGATCTGGATAGTGCCTTGATCCTTCACAATAAATCCTTGGCACTGAAAATAGAGCTGGACGACTCGCTAGGTATCGCAGATTCCTACAACAACCTCGGTATAGTACACGATGAGCAGGGTAGATACGATCAGGCACTGACTCACTACTTTGAGGCGCTGAAGATATTTGAAGCCATTGACGATCAGCAGTTCAACGTAGCCATGGCCCTGGGCAATATTGGCATCGTGTACAAGAAGCAGAAAGAGTACCAAAAAGTCCTGGAGTACTATACACGAGCCTTGAGCATATACGAGGAGGTAGGTTCAGACTTTGGCATCATGGTCACGAAAGGAAACATCGGCAGCGTGATGCTGGAGACAGGTGACTACATAGAGTCGATCGAATATTCAGAGGAGGCCATGCAAGCCTATGAAGCTGCCGGATACCTACGGTACGTGCCCTACATGAAAAGCAACATCGGAATTGCCCTGGATAGCCTGAGGGATCATGAGCAGGCAAGAACATACTACCTGGAGGCGATCGCGGAGCATACAAACCTCGGCAATGACTATGAACTGGCAAGCACCCTGGTCCTGCTGGCGTCCAATTACAATTTCACGGAGGACTTCGTCGCCAGTGCCAGCCGTGCAGAGGAAGCTTTCAAAATAGCCTCAGCCATGGAAGCCCAGGAGTTCCAGTTCAAGGCGCTCAATGAATGGTCCAAAGCACTCGCTGGTCAGGGCAGGTTTGAGGATGCCTACGGCAGCATCCTACAAAGAAATGAGATCAAAGATCGGATGTTTGAAGCGTCGAAAACCAAACAGATCTTCGAACTCCAAACCCAGTATGAGACCGAGAAAAAAGAGCAACAGATTGCTCTGCAGGAAGCCCAGATCTCCGAAAAACAAGCCCAACTACAAAGAACCCAATACCTGGCGATCGCCCTGGTGGTGACAGTACTATCCCTGAGCGCTCTGTGGCTCCTCAATCGAAGCCGCTTGCGAAAGAAGCAGCAGATCTTACTACAGCAGGAAGAATTGCACATCAAGGAGGCCGAGATCAATGCGACCATCAGTTCACAAGAAAAGGAGCGAGCCAGATACGCCAGGGACCTGCACGACGGATTTGGTCAGATGATCTCCATCTTGAACATGAACCTTGGCAACCTGAAGAGCAACTCAAAACCCGCAGAGAGACAGCAAGTCTTCGAGGAATCCGAGCGAGTCATCAAAGACATGTACGACGAGCTAAAGGGGATCTGTTTTGATCTCATGCCGCAGACATTGGTAAAAAGTGGACTGCAAAGCGGTCTGAAAGAATTTGCCGAGCGCATCAATAAAGCGGAAAAAGTGTTTGTCGAAACCGACTTTTTCGGCCTTTCCAAGCGCCTCACTGAGATTCAGGAGATCTCTATCTATCGCATTTCACAGGAGTGGATCAACAACATCCTCAAATACTCCGATGCTGATAAGATAACGCTGCAGGTCACAGCGGATGACAGCGAAATAACCCTATTGATCGAAGACAATGGGCAGGGGTTTGATAAGACTCTGCTGACCGAATCAAAAGGCAGTGGGTGGAAGAACTTAAACACTCGAACCAATCTGATTCAGGGTACTTTGGAGATTGACGCCCAGATTGGCAAGCGAGGCAATGCACTCATCATGAATGCCCCGGCCCTGGTAAAAGCCCCCAAACCCGCACAGAAAAATACCATTCCCACGGTATAGACTTTATCCGGTTTTCCCCAGTCCTTTGATTAAAAAGAGGTATCTGCTATGGGTCACTTGCCCTCAGCAAGAGACCCATGACTTCTGTCAATAAACCATATCTATGAGTTTATTATCTTTCGTCGCGGGGAAAAGTACACCAAGAATGAAAATCTACCTTACAGATGATCATGCAATTCTTCTGGCTGGCCTCATTAAAATACTTTCGGCGGAGGACGACATGGAAGTGATCGGGTCTGCAGGCACCGTGTCCCAGACCCTGGAGGACCTTACACGGATGAAGGCAGACCTGCTGATCTCCGACTACAACCTCCCTGATGATGATGGTCTGACACTTGTTCGGAGAGTCAAGCAGAAATATCCGGACATCAAGATCATCGTGCTGAGTATGCATGACGAGGCGCACCTGATCAAGGAAATATTGCAGGTCGGCGTAGATGGATACATTCTAAAGAAGGACTCAAAAGACGAACTGGTGCACGCCATCAGAGCGGTGAGGAATGGTAAGGTGTACTTGAGCTCAGATGTAAATACGATGCTCATCAGAGGCCTACATACCAATGACGATCAGCGACTGCTCACCGAGCGGGAGAGAGAGATATTGAAACTCATCGCCAAAGAATACACGAACAAACAGATGGCGGAGGAACTCTGTATCAGCGAACGCACCGTCGAGACACATCGCAAAAACATCTTCAGAAAGAGTGGCACTAACAACCTTGTGGGCTTGATCAAGTTCGCTTATGCCAACAATCTCATCTAGTACATTCTACGGGTTTCACGGTACGTGAAAATGCCAGCCCATACGGATTACATTCCGTTACGGTCGATTCTAGTTTTGATATCACGGTGACGATAAAAAGTTCACTATCACTAAAAAACTGTACTGTGATGCAAAAGAACAATCTAACTACGCTCATTTTACTCCTATTCTTGACAGGAGTAGCAACCGCCCAAGAGGCCTTATGGCAACTCAACTTCGAAAAGGAGATCGAATGGAACAAGGTAACCGAAAGCGGTATACTGCTAGTAGGTACAAGCGACTGGAATCTCCATGGAGTAGACACTCGCGATGGAAACCTACTTTGGTCTACCGATGCTTTCGAAATGGCCAAGAAGATGAAAGGCCCCGATGGAAAAAAGGTAGAGCCTAAGTACGCATTTGAAAATTTTATACGCGTACTCTCCGATGAAGAGGCTCCCGAGGTCTCCGATTACATCGAAATCCGCTTTTCGGATAATGTTACCTATAAGCAGTATGCTATCATCAACATTAACAATGGAACGGAAGTAATTAGCCCGAGGATAGCTGAGATGCCCATCCAGAAAGTGCCTATTATCGGGGAAATAGCCACGTTCAACTACACTGGGACGGGTTATATCCCGGAGCTCAGAATGGTGATCATTTCTACGTCTTACACGGACTATGCGCAAAAAGGCCAGCCAGAAATCACCCTCACAAAAATGGTAGATCTGCTCTCTCAAAAAGTCATCTGGACTAACGATGAAATTGCCGTAAACGGATTCCCTTACGTACTCGATGATGGAAATATCGTGCTCGCTGGAACCACACAGGTGGCGAAAATGGATCCAAAAACTGGTGGCGTGGTTTGGTCTTACAATACCACCCACAAAAAGCAAACATTCCAGGAGTTTGATTTGAGTCTGGACCTCTCAACAGGCTATTTCTTCGAAAGGAAGAAGAATAGTGGCGCCCTGATCGCTCTTGATATCTCTTCTGGCGAGAAACTTTGGGAACTGGAGCTAAAACTGAAGGAAGTACCCGCCATGACTGCCATGGGCTACGGGGTAGTCGTGGCTGACGAAAAGAACTTCAAGCTCTATGACCTGAAAGATGGCAGCGAAAAATGGACCGCGAAGAAGATTGACGGCTACGTCGTGGATTTGGGCGATCGAGGAATTCTCGCAACCTCGAAAGGGAAGTTCCTACAGCTGATGAACAAAGACGATGGGTCCATCATTTGGGATCAGAAAATCAAAGGGATCACCATTGATCAAGTGGCAGCAACTGGTATCATGTATTCCGATGATAAGGGCAGACTCGGCTACATCCAGTTTGATGGGGAACTTATCTGGAGCAAAAAGGGAATGCTCGAAGTACCTGCTCTACGATACAAGCCCGAGCTCACGAAGGAGATCATGCTAATAGATGGCAACCTCTTCGAGGTGGACCTCCTCACTGGCAACTATAAAGTGCTATACAATAACCTGGACAAGGAATTTCAGGGTGAGAAGGGAACCGCCCCTAACAACATTGAGCTAGTCGATGGCGGCTACCTTTTCTCAGAGTCCAACAACCTTGTGATGATCAATCCTGACGGTAGTTTGCGTTGGAAAAAATACTGGGAGGCACCTGGAATGTCTGTAGCGGCGAAAATCGCACTAAGAGCCGCACAGGTAGCCATTATGGCAATGGCGACTGCCTCCGCTGCGCAGTCAGGCTATATAGCTGGCAATTCTGTGTATGGTTCCAACGACTACTACGCCAAGATGTATGCACAGCAGGCGGAGGACCTTGCCAGTGCCGCAGGGATGGCCGGTGCTGAGGCCAAGAAAAAGTTCAAAGCGAGCATCACCAAGGGCAATATCCGCATGGTCCTCACAAAAGTGGGTGCAGGCGGCCAGGCCAAAGGTTCCGGTCTGGTGAAAGTGGATCGAAGAACAGGTGAGGAGTTGGGTACACTCCAACTTGGAGACAAGAAGCCTATCTATGACTATGACCTGGTCAGTGGACAGGTGTTCTTCAAAGCCGACAAAAAGCAAATCATCAGTTACAGTTTGTAAGAAGAATGCCGGGGCTGTGTAAAAAGTGGCTAAACTAACCTGTCACATTGAGGTTCTCGAAATGCCTAGTTGAAGTTCAAAAAGGGCTTCGAGCGCCTCAGCCTGACAGTACTTGTAGCTTTTTACACAGCCCCCATTCCTCTTTCCTCTCCAAAATCTCCTCCAAGATGAAGTTATCAGCCTCTCTCTTTGCGGTCCTTTTGGTTATCCAGGTCGCTTTTGCTCAAAAGCGTGAGATGATCATCAGACAAGGACACAAGGCAGCGATCAACATGGTCAAGTACTCGCCTACCGGTAAGTATGTCTATTCGGCCAGTGATGACAAGTCCATCAAGATGTGGGATGTTGCCACAGGCATTGACGTGGAAACATTCAACGCCCACGAGGCGCCCGTCTTGACGATAGAGCTGTCAGCAGATGGCCAGTCGATGGTGTCAGGGGATGCTGACGGGACCCTGATCCTATGGAATGCCCTATCCGGCGAGGTCCTCACCAAAATTGTCGCCCATGATGGGCCGGCCAATACCGCCAAGCTGTCCAAAGATGGGCAGACAATCGTTTCTGGTGGCGAAGATCAGATCCTGAAAATTTGGACATTGCAGGGTGACACGATCAAAACTATCAAAGGGTTCAAGGCCCCCATAAAGAACCTGGCCATCTCTCCCAGTGGCGACCGAATAGTTACAGGAGGAGGCAAAAACAATGGGGTAGAAGTCAAGCTCGTAGACCCTGAAAAAGGCAAGATTCTCTCGGATGCACTGGACAACGTAAAGGGTTCTGGAGCGGCTTTGGCCTATACGAAGGTGGTCATGACCGGCTTCGCGGTGATAGGCAATGTTGCCAACGGAAGAGTGAAGAAAGGTATGACAACCATCTTCGTTATGTCATATTCCAATATTGAGTTCACCGACGACGGAAACAAGGTGCTCTTTTCACAGAATATTTACGTGCCCTTTCTGGCAGAAAAGGGCGAGGAAGAAGATACTGGCAGTGCTTCTGCCTCGATCGTCGAACTTGCTCCTGACCGAAACACATTCGGAGAAGTGAAAAGGGCCAACCGATGGCAAATACCGCACTCACGCGGTATTGCATTGTTCAATCAGGACCAGACCAAAGTCATTGTCAATGAAGAGCGCTCCATCAAAGTCTATGACATAGCCAATGCGGAATTCCCCGAAGCGGGATCAAAAGAGGCCACCCAGTATGTACCGCCGGTGGTCAAGGAAATCAAGAATATCACCCGGAATACCAACTGGTTGGCGCTATCTCCGGACTATCGTACGGTCGTTACCTCAGACAACAACCGGCAGTTGAAGCTTTGGGACTATGAGTCCGGTAGAAAGATCAGAGATATGCAAGGCTATGTCCAACCCGCCCTCGCGGTTGAGGTCCTTCCCGATGCTAAGCATATCCTCGTCGGATCGCTGGATCGCAACATGACCATGTGGGACATCACAACAGGCCAGTTGGTCAGGGTTTTTGACAGATCCTCCGATGTCAACCATATTGATGTCTCAAAAGATGGGCGGTACATCGCGACGACCGCAGTGGATACCAAGTTCGCCAAAATATGGAACCTCGGTAGTGGTCGCTTGATCAAGTCGCTGATGGATAAGCAGACGATGACGTGGGTCAAGTTTGACGATACCGATGAGAACATTGTCTACGCGATGACGGACGATGGCACAGTGAAGGAATGGTCCATCAGCGATATCAAATCCAAAAAATCCAAGGCCCAGCGCGATCAGTTGGAGGACAAGTTCGAGAGAGGAGACTTCAGCGTATCATTTGACGGATATGATGTGTCTATCAGCAAAAGTGGGATTGAAGTCATTGCGGACACACAGGGAGGAGTGGTCTCCGATGCAGTGATGTCCTGTGATGGTCGGTTTGCCATCACAGCCAACGAGTCTGGAGAGATCGCCCTCTACAGCCTGGAGAAGGCGGAGAAAACAGCAAGTATGACACTCGTGGGTGAGAATGGATACATCACCTACACGCCTGAGTTTTACTATACTTCATCCAAGAGCGCGGCCCAGGCAATTGCCTTCAAAGAAGGCAATAATGTCTTGCCTTTTGAGCAATTGGAATTGACTTACAACCGTCCTGACATTGTCGCCAAGGCGCTGGGATATGCATCTGACAAGTTGGTGGCATCCTATGAGGCGGCCTACAAAAAGAGATTGCAGCGGCTTGGATATTCAGCAGAGGACCTTACTTCCAGTGCAGAGTTGCCGACCGTCTCGGTCAATGCCATGGACTTACCGCTTGAGACGGATCAGTCCATGCTCTCGTTTACAGTGGATGCAGAAGATGCCCGCCAATCTATCAATAGACTCAGGATTTACGTCAACGACGTCCCGGTCTATGGGTCCAAGGGCCTGGAGATAGCTCCAGCGACAAAAGTCTCTAAGGACGTGACCATTGAGCTTAGTGCAGGACTCAATGAGATAAAAGTAACGGCTCTCAATCAACAGGGAGCCGAATCCATTCCACAAACATTTGAGATCCAATACACAGCAGACTACGATAAGCCAGATCTCTACATCGTGGCCATCGGTGTCTCCAAGTATCAGGAACCTGAATACAACCTGGCCTTCGCAGCCAAAGATGCCTCGGACATACTGACGACGCTCAAGGCCTCCACAGCCTACGAAAAAGTGAATGAAAAACTCCTTACAAATGAGCAAGCCACAGATTCCAATATATTGGCAATCAAAGATTTTGTAGCACAAGCGGGTGTTGATGATGTGGTGATGATCTTTGTCGCCGGACATGGCGTGCTGGACAAGGACTACAACTACTATTTCGCAACGAACAACATGGATTTCGGCAATCCAGCGAATGGTGGACTCTCCTATGAAGCACTGCAGTCTCTGCTCGATGGGATCAAGTGCCGGAACAAAATACTAATGATGGACACCTGCCATTCAGGGGAACTGGACAAGGACGACGTCGAAGAAGCCAACAACGAAGTAAAAAGCGTAGGGTCTGTTGCTTTTCGCTCCACTGGCAGCCTCGTCAGGCTGAAGGAAAACAGCTTCGGTCTGGAGAATACGCTGGAGTTGTCGAAGGCGCTCTTCAGCGACATGAAAAAAGGCACCGGCGCGACCATTGTTTCCGCGGCGGGAGGGACGGAGTTCGCAGCTGAAGGCGTCAATTCCCAGAATGGACTGTTCACCAGTTGCCTGATTCAGGGTATCACTTCACGCAGGGCCGATCTGAATAGAGATCGGACCTATACCGTCTCCGAACTGCGGGCATATGTTGGAGAAGAGGTCATCCGTATCAGTGACGGAAAGCAGGTGCCCACATCCAGAGAGGAAAACATTAAAAACGATTTTAGGGTCTACTAGCACTTGCCGCTGCTCAAGTTCGTCACCGACGACTCGATGATCCGCTGTTCAAATCAAGCTTTGACGATAATGCGACTTCTACCCATCATTCTTCTGCTCTTCATTGCTACCCACTCGGTAGCCCAGTCCTATACGGTCATCCACACCATCGGAAAGATATTGGACACCAAGAGCGGTAAGTACCTCGCCAAGGGCACCAAAGTGGACCAATCCGCGACTTTGAAATTCGAAACAAAAGGAGCCCGTGCAGCTGTCCTGGGTTCTTCCCGAGGGAGGTTTGTTATCCAGGAAACGTCGCAAGCAGAGACGAAAAGTGACCTTGTTTATACGCTGTCTTCGGTGGTCTCGCCTGCCAGGGGTAGGCTCAGTACTCGGGCCGGGGGGATCAACAACAAGCTGGATTTTGAAAAGTATTTTCAAGAGGGATCGGTAGCGATTTTGGGGGATTCGTTCTCTGTGGAAGTATCCCCCGTCGCCTACCCGATGGATGAAACCAAATTCTTCTACGCTCAGTACCAGGCGAATGGCGAAGCGATCAACAAGAAACTCCCAGGTGAGAATGGCAACCTTCAGCTAAGCACATCAGACTTCTTTTCAATCGATGGCCAGTCCATTGACCCGGAAGAAGTCACAGGCATCACCTTGTATTACTACAATGCGACGACACAAGAATCGTCGATGATCACAGACCTTTCATTCGCAGTAGTCAGCAATGAAGAATTGAAATCTATAGCAGACCAAATGGAGGGTGATATAGAAGGTACCCTGGAGGTCATCAACTCGCTCTACGGCAAATGCTCGCAGGGGTATTTGGAGAGTGCGATAAAGGCCATGGAATAGCTCTGTGAAAAGGTTACTCATCATCATTTGTACGACCATCACCACAATGCTGATGATGGTCCTCACCTTCTACCTCATGAAGTTGCCTTGGCTGGCCGGTGATGAGAAGCTCTTGATCTGGGCAACTTCAGCCGTCAAGTTTTCATTTCGAGAAGTGCCTGCGTCAGAGGATTTTGCCTTCATCAATACTTCCTACGATCTCCATCTGATCGACCGATACGACGACTTTGGCTTCCCTGTGGGCAATCAGCCCATTACAGACAGGGACAAGTTGGCGACGCTCCTCCGGATGATCAACGCAGGCGAGACGAAGCCATCCTATGTGATCATCGACATTCATTTCGTAGACACAACCGCCTTCGATGGCGCCCTGCTTGCAGAACTCGAAGCAATGGATAATGTCATCCTCTCATCGCATATCAATGAGGCTGGTAGTTTCGAGGCACCACTGTTTCAAGGGATCAATTATGGACTTTCTGACTATGTGATTGGGAGCGTATTCGATGGGATCTACAAGTACCAACTCATTCATCATGACTCACTCAAACTCCTTCCACTAAGAGTACACGAGGCATTGTCCGGTGACAAAGCCCAGAGCCTGGGACCTTTTGTCAGGATTGGTGATCGATGGACAACCAACAACTTCATCATGAACTACCGATTGCTTCAAAAGGACATTCAGGACCTTGAAGCAGGCTTCAACCCCATCAACATGGGCGAGTTGCTCTATTTGACAGACGAGGACGTACAGGATTTCGTAGCGGGAAAAATTGTGGTGATTGGCGACTTCTTCGAGAACGACATGCACGAGACGATTTTTGAAATCAGCGCCGGCCCCCTGATACTTGTCAATGCCTTCCTGACCATTAAGAATGGCGACACTTCTGTCAACGTCTTCTTCTTTTTATTGATGATTCTCTTTTATGCGTATCTCAGCTACCTGGTGTTTTACGATGGTGACATGATCGAAAATTGGATCAGAAAGCACTCCAGCAAAAAAATCTCTCGCTTCTTTATGGGATTTGCCAGCTATTTCCTGATACTCACGCTGTTTTCTATTCTTTGCTTTGCACTGTTCAATGTGCATATCAACATATTCTTTATTGCGGCAGCATTCTGGGTTCTGGACAGGATTGTAAGCATAGTGGCCTTCGGCCCTTCCTCCAGCAAATAAGTCCTTCCCCATCATCCTTCCAATAACACGTTAAGCCTCTTTTCACGTCTTTTAAACTGCCCCTGATCTTCCGGCCAGGCATGAAGAATAAATGCTCCGCGAAGATCCGCTTGTATCTCCGTGATCCTCAGCGATATTATGATCTTCATAATAATTTCTAATAAACAGTTATTTGTAATGAGTTGTTCAATGGGGGAATTTGGAATTGTTAAGTATAAATCGATTCTGACAAATCGTGGATTTCAGCATAGCAAATAGATGGATTGATTGGATCAGGCGTATCCTGCTTATGCTCCTGGTGGCGACCTTCACCGTCAGCCCCGGGTCCTCCAAAGAGGTGGTGGAGACCTCCGATTTTGTCGAGGAAGCTTACATCCACACGTCGCATCAACTCCAAATCTCGGCGAAGTGGAACGATAATGACCTAAAGCCAGCAAGACAACCAAAGCCATTGCACACGTGGCATGAGACGCTCGTCACCCAGGGACCGAAAAGGTCCAAACTCTATCTCTGGCATAGTGCTCTCAAGCTGTGCGATTGAATACTCACCATCCGGCTCCAACCATGCCGATGGCGCTTACGCAAATATTTCAATCGACACAGTAAAAGAGACAGCAATGAGATCAAATAACACCATATCCCTTAATAGAGGGAGGACTGCAATCAATCCCACCCTTCGGCGGCGACGTACGATTAATGAAATCGAGAAAGAACTGGTTCGGCACGACCTGGAAAGAGCGGTCCTTCTGAGCAATATCTACGATGAGGCAGCCCTACTGCACTATGAGGACCCTCAGGGCGCATCACGATCTGTCGAGGCATTGGTCCAGGCCGCGACGGAACATTACGCCATTCTAAGTGGGGGTACGTCCATACCTATCAAGCGTATCACAAAGGTGATCACCTAGCACGCGGGTGAATACCTAAGTGATGTAGGGTTACGGTCAGGATTCCATGCATCAGGCATGGGTCCTGACATCCTTTTATGATCGCAGTTTCAAAAAAATCAAGAGCAAATGAGTCAATTAGAATGTAGCAAAATGATCCTCAGCAAGGTAAGTTTTGATGACGAGCTCTTTTGGAAAGAGTATCGGAAGTTTCGTCGGACACTTCGCTCATCTACCGCTCATCTACCGCTGATCTTTGCGAGGTTGCGGGTGCGTCAGTATTACCTCGAATCCATCAATGGATAGAACCAGTTTCGGAAGCTAGTTGGAATGACAGGTTTCTTTCAGTTAGAAGAACCACAGCCGCCATCTTCTTTGAAGTACGACGCATTCTAATGGTCATATAAATGCCAACTAATCCCCAGAGACGCCGCAAGAGCATGCGGCGCTATTGAGTTCTCAGGTATTTCCATTCCTTCCCCCACGGCAGGTACACCTTCCAGGGTCAGGTGGTCATTGCCGATATCATTAAGTATAAATATGCCTTCAAAGCGCAATTGAAAAGATAGATTTTCAATAATGAAGTATTCGATTTGTGTAATGGCATTAATACCCGTGAGTACCTCACCCTTATGTATGCCATCAGAGTTGTATGTCCACCCGGTGTCTGCGTTCCGCATATGTTCACTAGCAGCGATCGACAGATTGCTATCCACAAAAGACAGCCCCGAACCGACAGAGAATTGCCACGCACTGCCCGCAAAGCGATTATATGCTAGGGGCTTGTAAAAGAGATTTAGTTGATGATGCACGGTGGAGAGATAGAAGTTGAGATGGCCCACGTATTCATCACCAGATTCCGAAAGTTGGTGGTCATTGTAGGTCTTTGACTGCCAGCTGTACTCAAGCTCCAAATTCTTTGTCGGAGAGAATCCCAATCCAAGTCTAGCAAAACCCGCCTTTCCACCGAAGTGACTGTTCTCCAGACTCGGGAAATTGTTATTAAGAGCAGACCTAAAGCGAGATTTCCGCCCGCCATACCCAACCTGCAATCGAAACATAGGATAAGCAGGACCAAATCCCAGCTGTGCCCTTTTCATGAGTGGGAGTCGCTGCATATTGGTGTTTCCTTTTGGTGTCCGGTAAATTGTTGCAAATTCGCCCGGTTCGTATCGTCGAAGCTTTCTCCGAACAGATTCCAAAGCAGCGGCATCTCCCTCTATCTGCAGATGCTTTTTGACACCTGATCTGGCATCGATAATGCCACCCACAATAGCAGCAGGACCAGCTATGAGGACACTCAGAGCGACGAAGTCAAAACCTCTCCCAAAATATCCCGGCTCCTTGGAAAACACCACCCCTGTAGCTATGAGCTCTCCTACCCCTAAGCCTCTCAAGAAACCGCGGCCAAAGGTTCCTCGCTTAAAGTATTGAATGCTCCATATTTCTTCGTATCGATAGGCATGCTTTGTTTTGAGATCGAGGTTGTCCAGCAATGTGATTGTGCTATCCGTATGTTCAAGAAGGAGGCCCTGAGACGCCCGATATTTCATGTCGATTATTTGCACAGCCAATAGCTTTTTGTCAGGAACCTCCTGAGCTAAGGATAAGACAGGAATCAGCACCCACAAGCAAGCCCGTAGGAACCTCCAATGGGCGCAGAACGATGGACGAAACTTATACATAGACCAGAGAATCACCTCAGTTAAAACCCCAATACAGATGCACCCAGAAGTTACTCATCACTTCCCTGATAAACAATGACTTCCATCAATCGCCGAAGTGACTAGGCTGCACCCATTGGCTAGGTGTGAGACCCTTAACAACGGGATGAATTTGAATTGCTTGCCGGAATCCACTATCATTCCGGTCGTATTTTGTGACTACAATCCAAACCTAACTACGATGGCAGCTCCCAGTACGATGCCCACCGGCGGTGGCGCACCCAGTTCGAAACCCCGACTTTCCTTTTGGCAGATCTGGAACATGAGCTTCGGCTTTCTGGGCATCCAGTTTGGTTTCGCTCTGCAAAACGCCAATGTGAGCCGCATCTTCGAAACCTTGGGTGCGGACATCGATCAGATCCCTATCCTTTGGATTGCCGCGCCCATCACCGGCCTCGTGGTGCAGCCGATCATCGGACACATGAGCGACAAGACCTGGAACCGACTGGGTCGGCGGCGACCCTACTTCTTGGTGGGAGCCATTCTGGCAAGTAGCGCCCTACTTATCATGCCCTACTCACCGCACCTGTGGGTGGCGGCCGGTATGCTGTGGATCATGGACGGTTCGATCAACGTCTCCATGGAGCCATTCCGGGCCTTCGTCGGAGACATGTTGCCCAGCGATCAGCGTACAGCAGGCTTCGCCATGCAAAGCTTCTTTATTGGCCTCGGCGCTGTGGTGGCCTCGGCGCTCCCTTATATGATGACCAATTGGTTTGGCATCTCTAATACTGCCGCCGAAGGTATCGTACCTCCCTCCGTCCAGTTCAGTTTCATCATCGGAGCTATCGTCTTTTTGGCTTCGGTATTGTGGACTGTCTTTACAACCAAAGAGTATTCGCCAGAGGAGATGAAGAAATTTCAGGACGAGGAAGCCCAGCAGAAGCAAGGTGCATCAGCCGTCTCCCATGAAGAGGTGCTCCCTCCGTCCACCTTCCTCAAGTATGGCTACTACTGGTTCATAGCGGGCGGAGGTTTGTACCTGCTCATTAACAACCAGGGCTGGGACAAAGAGCTCTACATACTGGCATTTATGGTTTTTGGCTTCGGGCTGCTGCAGGTCATCACAGGCCAGTTGACCAAGGCGGGCAAGACGGAAAACGGCTTTGTCGAGGTCGTCAATGACCTGTTCAAAATGCCGAAAACCATGGGTCAACTGGCTATCGTCCAGTTCTTCTCATGGTTCGCGTTGTTCAGCATGTGGATATATACCACGTCAGCCGTGACGAGCTACATCTACGGGACCTCCGATACCACCTCCAAACTCTACAACGATGGCGCTGACTGGGTGACGGTGTTGTTCGCGGTCTACAACGGCATCGCTGCAATAGTGGCCTTCGCCCTGCCTGTGTGGGCGGCTAAGACCAGTCGCAAAAAGGTCCATACTTACTCACTGATTGCCGGCGGCCTCGGGTTGCTGTCGATTTACTTCTTCAAAGACCCCAATCTGCTGATCATATCGATGTTCGGTGTGGGCCTCGCATGGGCCAGTATCCTGTCGATGCCCTACGCGATCCTCACAGGTGCGCTGCCTGTACACAAGCTGGGGATCTATATGGGCATTTTTAATTTCTTCATCGTCATACCCCAGATCACGGCAGCCAGTATCCTCGGATTTATGGTGCGTAATCTCTACGGAGGCCAGTCGATCTATGCCCTGGTCACAGGAGGAGTATCCCTGATCATCGCAGCACTGCTGGTGAGTAAGGTGGATGATGTGGATGAGTAAGTCCAGATCAACCCTCTAGATAGCCTTTGCGCTGAAGCTTGTCGTAGATCTTGGCACAAACCCACGCATCGGTGGCGGCATACCGCATTTGGCCTTCGGTAAGCTCGGCATTTTCCCAATTGGACGTTTGCTGATTTTTGGAGATCCGTGATTCCAGAAATATCGCTGCCAGTTTTTTGACACCGTTGTCTTTGACACCAATGTCTGTAGCCACGTCATTGAGCTCTACGAATCCTGCCGGTTCAAAATCCTGTATTTTTTGTAGCGCTTTGATGTCGTCAGAGATGCTGATCCCCACTTTGAGGATGTCGGGATTGGCCATGAGTTTGATAAGTGCCGGCAGAAATCCGATGATATTGAGGCGAATGAGAAACGCCCGCTCCAAGGTACTTAGCTGCACGAGCGCAGTGTGATGGTACTGCCCACGTTGGAATGTGGGTTTCTTCTCTGTGTCAAAGCCCAGGTACCTTTCATTCGCAAAATCCTTGACGCAATCTGCAAACTTGTCGAGTGTATCCACCAGCACCATCTCTCCGTCAAACTTGGTGAGTGGCAATTGCTGGATGAGATCCTTGTCTATGCTATCACGAAACATCTATGCTGCCTCCTTGGCCTCCGCTCTTTTTCTAATTTTGATATTGGCGTAAGCGAACAAGATCGTCATAAACGGACTGATCAGGTTGAAAAAGCAGTACGGTAAGTACGTGCCTGTCGCCACACCCAGCACTTTTGAGTGATATGCCCCGCAGGTGTTCCATGGCACCAGCACAGACGTCACCGTGCCTGAATCTTCCAACGTACGACTAAGATTTTCCGGGGCGAGCCCTTTGTCTTTGTACACATCGGCGTACATCCTTCCGGGAACGACGATGGCCAGGTACTGATCAGAAGCCGTGAGGTTGAAGAACATACACGTCCCAGCAGTCGAAGTAACGAGTCCTCCGGTGCTTCGCACTTGCCGAAGTACCGCGATCGTGATCCGTCGGAGGAAACCGGCTTTCTCCATGATCCCTCCAAATACCATCGCTGAGATAATAAGCCAGACCGTGCCGAGCATGCCAGCCATACCTCCTGTCTTTAGCAGCTCGTCTCCCGGTTGATCGAACTGCGAAATACCTGTCAAGAACTTGATGTCGCCATACATCGACGTCATCAGCCCCCTGTAGGTCGCCTCGATACCAGTGTAGCCTTCACCTGCAGCTTCTTTCACCAGATCCGGCTGGAAGATCAACGCCCACACACCCCCGAGTAATGCTCCAACAAGGATGGCAGGAATCGCAGGCACCTTCCGTACAATGAGTAGAATAACTACGACAGGAACGACAAACAAGAGGGGATTGAGGTCAAACCTGCTGGATATTGCCTGCAACATCTCCTGCTTTTGGCCAATGTCTCCACCCTCGCCTTGAAAGAAACCAATGACAATAAACAACACGAGTGCTATGGAAATCGAGGGGACCGTGGTCAATGTCATGTATCGGATGTGCGTAAAAAGGTCAGTCCCAGCCATCGCTGGCGCCAGGTTGGTTGTATCCGATAAAGGCGACAACTTATCGCCGAAATAGGCGCCTGATAGAATCGCACCTGCCACAAGCCCTTCTGATATCCCCAATGCTTTACCTATGCCTATAAGTGCGATCCCCACAGTAGCTGCTGTGGTCCACGAACTGCCCGTGGCAATAGACACTACTGAGCAAATGATGCAAGCGGCAAACAGAAAGATGGTAGGATTGAGGATCTGCAGTCCATAATAGATCATCGCCGGCACAATCCCACTTAGCAGCCAGGTACCTGCCAGCGCGCCGATCAGCAGTAAGATCAACATGGATGTCATTGCCGAGCTAATGCTCTTGACCGCGCCTTCCCGGAGTTCTCGCCACTTGAAACCCAGTCTGGTAGCGACAATAGCTGCCACAGCAGCCGAAAGGATCAGCACAATTTGATTGGAACCATCCAGCGAACTGTCACCAAATATGAAGACATTGATTGATAAAAGAATAATGAGAAATATGATGGGAACGAAGGCCTCTAATAAGGTCGGTTCGCGCTTTTCAGACATAGGAATATTTTGAAGCGAATCGAAAATTTACGCATAATTTATCGAATCGAGGGAAGAACCATCTCTGCTAGCTCGTGGCCGACAATACTGCCAATGGCAACGCCCATGCCCCCAAGCCTCACACCAAGGCTGACCCTCTCGTCCACCCTTTGTACGATGGGCTGCTTATTTTCCCCGAAGGCCATGATCCCCGACCACTGGTCGGTGATGCGGTATTTTTGACCTGGCAGAATTTTATGATCCAAATCTTCGCACAACCTTGACAGGATCATCGGATTGACACGGAGGTCCGTTGTTTCTTCTGTGTCCTTATCAATGTTGCGGCCACCTCCAAAAATGATGCGCCGGTAAAAATCCCTGAGGTAGAAATAGCCTTCGTCGTAATGGTAAGTACCCTCCAACCGCAGCGGCTCCTCGGGCTCAACGACTAGCACTGTACCTCTACCGGGCACCAGGTCCACATCCATGAGTTCTTTGGTAAAGGCATTGGTACAGAGAATCAGCTGCTGGCACGAAAAGTCCATGGATGGTGTGTGTACCAGTACACTATCCTCCTCACTCTCGAAGTGAGTGACAGGGCAAGATGTAAGCACCATAGCACCCCTGGAGGTCACGTATTTCCAAAGACTGGCAATCAACTTTCCTGTATCCAACTGCCCTTCAAACTCATTGTAGAGCATGCCCTGAAAACCCTTCAGGCCAAACTTTGACAACTCTGCACTGCGATCAGAAAACACATCCTCACGAAAAATAGCCCTCAGATAATTGTTGATTTGGGCCATCTGATCGTGAAAATCGGAAGCGGGTGCGTAAAGCATCTCCCATCCCCCCTTTCTTTGCAGATCGATCGCCTCAGCACCTAATCGATCGGTTGTCTTTTCCAATCCACGCCACCGACGCTCGACCAGTTGCAGCATAGCATCCCAACCCATGACGTCCACATCCGTTAGGAGCTCAGTCAGGCTTCCAAAACAGGCAAAACCGGCATTGCGGGTACTTGCCCCTGATGGCAGCAGGCCACGTTCCAGGACCAGAACCCGGAGGTCAGGCGTGGCCTCCAGCAACGACGCTGCGGTGGAAAGACCACTAATGCCGGCACCGACAATGATGACGTCGTAGGATTGAAATGATCGCTGTTCCCAAACACTCAGCATGACACAAATATGGGTGATTTTCCGTCTTTAAGAACTCGTCGGAACTTCGGGGTTTTAGAGAATCTCCGACCCCGCTCAAATCTGCGCCTAACATCTGCAAACGTTTGTACCACCGCAGCCGAAAAAATTATAACCCCTCGATCCCAAGAAGTTTGGTAGTTCACTTAATTTCGAGCGCTTAAAGCACGATACAAGACAAGACCATGTCAGAATACAGCAAGTGGTATCATCCCTACAAACCCAAGCCTGAGTACAGTAAAAGAGTCGCCTACTTCAGTATGGAGTTCGCTGTCGACCAGGCCCTGAAGATCTATTCCGGAGGGTTGGGATTCCTCGCAGGTTCGCACATGCGGAGTGCCTACGAGCAAAAGCAGAACCTGATCGGCATTGGTATGCTATGGAAGTATGGATATTACGATCAGGCAAGAAAGGAAGATCAGTCTCTGGATGTGAAGTTCACTGAGAAGAACTACAACTTCCTCGAGGACACTGGGATCACTGTAGAGGTAGCCATTCTGGACAACCCTCACGTAAAGGTCAAGGCGTACGTCCTAAAGCCTGAGATCTTTGGTACCATTCCTTTGTATCTGCTATCCACAGACGTCCCCGAGAACGACCACCTGTCTCGTACCATCACCGATAGGCTGTACGACGCCAATGAGCTAACAAGGATCTCTCAGAGTATTGTACTGGGGATAGGCGGCGCTAAGGTCGTCCAGGCACTTGGTGGCGCGGATGTCTACCACTTGAACGAAGGACACGGACTCCCTGCCTTCTTCTACCTGAAGGACCACGGCGTTTCCAAAAATCATTTCGCATTTACTACCCATACACCAGAAAAGGCGGGCAATGAGGAGCGTGACGGCAACTTCCTCAACAATATGGGATTCTTCGGCAGAAAGCTCTCCGAGAAAGAGTTGAAGGAAGTTACAGTAAATCACGGGATGCTGAGCTACACAGTTGCCGCGCTGCGACTTGCGAAGATCTCCAATGCTGTATCCAAACTGCACGCAACAGTCTCCCAGGATATGTGGGAGGAATTCTCCGGCATCAGCAAGATCGTCCCTATCACTAATGCACAAAACCAGTACTTCTGGCAAGACCAGCAGATTCTGGAAGCCTGGGAAAATAAGGATGTAAAGAGCTATTTGCCCCGTAAGAAGCAATTGAAGAAAGAGCTGTTCCGTGAGGTGGCCAATCAGACTGGAAAAATCTTCGATCCGGACGTCCTCACATTGGTGTGGGCGCGGCGATTTGCAGGCTACAAGCGGGCAGACCTTCTCCTATATGATCTGGATCGCTTTCACAAGATATTGTACAACGCAAAGGAACCCATCCAGGTGATCTGGGCGGGCAAGCCGTATCCTTTTGATCACTCGGCCATTGAGACCTTCAACCGGCTCGTAAGGTTTACAAAAGACCAGCACAACTGTGCGATCCTCACCGGCTACGAGATGGAGCTTTCACGCAAGCTCAAGACCGGCTCCGATGTCTGGCTCAACAACCCGCGGGTTACGCGCGAAGCATCCGGCACAAGTGGTATGACTGCCGCCATGAACGGCTCCGTCAACCTATCAACCTTTGACGGGTGGATCCCGGAATTTGCGAAAGACGGTAAGAATTGCTTTGTGCTGCCTATCGTGGACTACAAAGAACCCATCGAAGTGCAGGACAAGCAAGATGCGGAAAACCTCTACAGTATCCTGGAGAAGAAGGTCATCCCTACCTATTATGAAAAGCCCAAGAAATGGCAGGAGATCGTTTTTGCCGGGATTGATGGTGTAGTCCCTGAGTTTGCGAGCAGAAGAATGGCCAAGGACTACTACGACCTTATGTACTGATTCTTCTTCAAGTCGCCTGATCAGCGGTGTCATTTCCCGAGAGGTTATTATTTTAGGCACCCCTATGAGCAGGCCCTTACCACGCAAAGCGTTTATTCTCATTGTTAGCGCCGTCATCCTATTGATGGCCGCTGCTATAGCCGCCGATTCGTGGTTCGAATTCTCAGCCCCTATTCTCTCTGTAGAGGCCGTTGGTATCGCGATGGGAATCCTTCTCCTTGGTGTTGCCACCCTCTGGTGGCGTGAGCGTGAGACGGCCATCTCGTTGAGACAGCAACTGGAAGCGCTGGAGCAGAGTGCCTCAGCAGACCTTAAGTCAGTCATTGAGGGAGCGGCAGATCACAATATCTTCTCCATCGACAGGAATTTCAGGTATTTGCATTTCAACTCTCGGCATGAATCAGACATGGGCCGCTATTTTCAGACACAACCTGAAATCGGCAAGTCATTATCCGCCGTGGTACCTAAAGACGTGGCACGCGAACTGAAACGGAACTTTGTCGAGGCTTTTGGCGGAGCCCACCTGACCACCACTCGCAAACTGCGGGATCGGTTCTTCAATATCATCTTCACCCCTATTTTGACAGACCATGGCGAAGTACGGGGCTTGACATGCAACTTTAGCGACATCACGGAGAAGGTGCGCATAGAGCAGCAACTGGAAGAGTATCACGAAAACCTTGAGTCTATCGTAGAGGAACGTACCCGAGAACTCATGGCCCAAAGGGACTTCTTCCAAAAAGTGATCGATGCGACTTCCAACCATATATTCGTCAGGGACGAAGAAGGCATCTATGTGCTTGTGAACAAGGCGGCATCTGATAGCTTCCCAGAGCAGGTGCATGACGTAGTGGGGAAGTCTGTAATGGCCACGGAGATGGACGAAGGACAAGCCCAAAACTTCATGCAGGAAGACCAGGAGATCCTGCGCACCGGTCACGATTGTGTCACCGAATCTATCCATGAAGATGGTAGTGGCGGCAAGAAATCGCTCTACCTCACAAAGAGTCTCCTACGCGTCAACGATCGCAAGTACGTGCTGGGCGTCCACACCGACATCACAGAACTTAAGCACCAGGAAGAGGCTCTGAAGACATCCAACCAGGAACTCAGCAGTGCCCTGACCAAACTGCAGGACGCACAGGCAAAACTGATCGAATCAGAAAAGCTGGCTTCCCTTGGACAGCTGACCGCGGGCCTCGCCCACGAGATCAACAACCCAATCAACTATGTATCTGGCAATGTGTCCCCCCTCATGAGAGACTTTGAGGATCTGGAGGAAATCTTGCTTCTCATATTGGAGTTGAGGTCGGAGCTTTCAGAGACAACCAAAGGTGGGCGCCTGCTGGAACTGATGGACGAACTCGAGATCGAAGTGCTCATCTTCGAAATAAAGAAGCTTCTCGAAGGTATCGAGAATGGGACCAACAGAGTTCGTGATCTGATGAGCAGTCTCAAGAATCTTTCGCGGCAGGATGACAAGGCCCCTGTAAAGATGTCGATCAACAAGATCATACGATCCACGCTTTCGCTGATCCAGCCTAGTATCCCACACGGCATCGAACTCAGGGACAACTTGTCTCGCATCCCAATGACGTACGGCAATCCCGGAGAGATCAGCCAGGTACTGCTCAATATCATTGACAACGCCCTATTTGCGATGCATGGTGAGGGTACACTCACGGTATCTTCTCGAGTGGCAGGCGACTACATGGAAATCCAGATCTCCGATACCGGCAGCGGTATCTCCGAGGAAAACATGCGGAAAATATTCGAACCTTTCTTTACCACCAAGGAGGTAGGAGAAGGTACAGGTCTGGGGCTAGCCATCAGCCACCAAATCATCAATAAGCATGGTGGACATCTGCAGGCATCTAGCGAAAAGGGGGTAGGAACGACCTTTACGATCAGTCTCCCAATCAAGAAAGAAAAACCCGCCTAGATCGCGAAGCTTTCCCCGCAACCGCAGGTTCGGGCTGCATTGGGGTTGACGAACTGAAAACCCTTGCCGTTCAGCCCATCGGAAAAGTCCAGGGTAGTACCCAAGAGATACAGTAAGCTCTTCTTGTCCACTATAAGTTTGATGCCCTGATCTTCAAACACATCGTCGCTGTCGGTGATCTTGTCATCAAATTCCAGGTCATACATCAGACCTGAGCATCCTCCACCCTTCACGGCGACGCGCACGTGATGTTCCAGAGAATGACCTTCCTCTTCTCTCAGGACAAGTAGCTGGTCCTTGGCCTTTTCGGTAACATTTATCATCTCGAGGCTTTTTAGTCCTTTATGCGTAATAACTTCGAAACAGGAAAAGTTTCAACATTTTTACAAAAATAGGCATTGCATTAGAATTATGGTCAGGGTTGAACACATCGGAATTGCCGTCGGGGATTTGCAGGAGGTAAATGAACTGTATGAGAAGCTATTTGGTCAAGAGCACTACAAGGAAGAAGAGGTGACCTCCGAGGCGGTAAAGACATCATTTTTCCAGGTGGGAGAAACGAAGATTGAATTCTTGGAATCCTCGCGGGAAGACGGACCGATAGGCAAGTTCATCCAAAAAAGAGGGCCCGGCTTGCACCATGTCGCATTCGAAGTAGAGGACATTCATGATGAAATGAGCAGGCTACAAGCAGCGGGCTTCCAATTTATCAATGAACAGCCGAAGGAAGGTGCCGACAACAAACTAGTGGCCTTCATTCATCCAAAATCTACCAAAGGTGTGTTGGTGGAATTGTGCCAGGAGCGAAAATGAAAGAATCACGAACAGAAATATCCTCAGTAGGAGAATTTGGACTGATTGAGCGTATCCAACATCAACTCGAACGGTTCCATGACAGTACAGCCCTTGGCATCGGAGATGATGCTGCGGTGATTTCCCCAAACGCTGAATTGCTGACGGTCCTCTCTACGGATATGCTATTGGAGGGAATTCATTTTGATCTGTCCTATTTCCCACTTCAGCACCTGGGCTACAAGGCTATCGCGGTGAACGTCTCAGATATCGCCGCAATGAATGCCCAGCCCAGACAAGTCACTATCAACCTGGGGCTGAGCAACCGATTCTCGGTCGAGGCAGTGGAAGCCTTGTACGACGGCATGAAGGCTGCAGCCCGAGATTACCAGGTGGACATCGTCGGCGGAGACACAACCGCTTCTGGGGCCGGGCTGGTGATCTCGGTCAGCATCTTGGGAGAAGTGGCGCCAGGGCAATTGGTCAAGAGGTCTACTGCGGCAAAGGATGATATCATCTGCATCACTGGGGACCTGGGAGGAGCGTATGCTGGTCTGCAGGTGTTAGCAAGGGAAAAACAGGAGTTTATGGCCAATCCAGACATGCAGCCCAAGCTCGATAAATATAACTATGTCGTCGGCAGGCAACTCAAACCAAGGGCCAGAATGGACATCATCCATGAATTGGCATCTATGGGACTAGTGCCCACAGCTATGATTGACGTCTCTGACGGGTTGGCCTCGGATCTATTCCATATCTGCGAACAGTCTGGTGTGGGCGCCTCGCTCTATGAGGACAAACTGCCCATCGCCGAGCAGACTTACTCTACGGCGGCGGAGTTTAGTATCGACCCCAACACCTGTGCGCTCAACGGCGGGGAAGATTACGAGCTGCTATTCACGATCAAACAGGATGACTTTGACAAAATCAAGAATCACGAAGACATCCACACGATTGGCTACATCCACGAAGCTGAAAAGGGAAAGGTGCTCGTCACCAGGAGTCAGCAGGTAGTACCCCTCCAGGCCCAGGGATGGAATCATTTCCAGCAATAAAAAAAGGCCCTTCTATTCGAAGAGCCTTCCTGGTCTTTTGTTGATTGATCTTATTTGCTGGCTACCAGGCTAATTGACAAATCAAATTCATCGTAGATCAGGTTGTCACCGAGATCATCGAAGAAGCTACCAGATCCGTAGCGTACATTGAATTTTGAGCGGTCGATTTTGAAATCTGCCGTAGCAGTCATTTGACCTTTCTCGTTTTTCACATCAGCCATGAAACTAACGTCCTGAGCTATGTTCTTGATCACCATTGTGCCGTCCACTTTGTACTGATCACCTTGGGCAGTTACCTTGGTAACTACGAAAGATGCAGTTGGGAAGTCCTCTACAGAAAAGAAATCAGGTGACTTCAGGTGGCCTTCCAACTTACCTTTGGACCCACCAGAAAGATCTGTGCAGGCGATAGTGCGCATGTCCATAACGAATGAGCCGCCGACCAATTGATCGCCTTCCATTCTAAATGAGCCACTCTGCAGAGCAACTGTGCCCTCATGACCGCCACTAACTTTCTTTGCTTTCCAGATTACCTGGCTTTGGCCTGGCTCCACTTCGTAAGTTTCAACATCCGCTCCGGCAAATGCAACTAGCATTCCAAGAGAAATCAATAATGTCTTCATTTTCGCAAACTGTATTTAATGTATATACATATAATTAAGTATGTCTTCAAAACGCTACCCGCGTAGAAAGGTTCGAAATATTTGGATGAATTTTTAAAAAAAGTAGAAGTACGGAACGAAAGTCAGAATTTCACCGGGTACACCATCTTCACATCGACGGGTTTTCCCAATTCAGTACCTGGGATCCAAGTACCCGGGGCTTCCTTGATGATCTGGACAGCTCTTTGGCCCACATCATCACTTTTTGCATTTACGGCCTTGGCCTCTTTCAATGAGCCGTCAGTGGCAACGACGAAAGATACAAATACCCGACCCGCACCATTGTGATTACTCTTGAGCGCCGCGTCCTGTACGTAGGTATCAAAAGCCGCCTGACCTTGATCATATCGAGGCATTTCTTCAGTCAATGAGTACACCCCATCTTCAGGTATATATCGGGCTTCACAGCAAACTAAGAGGACTACAAGCAGAGTTAACGTTCTCATCGGACTTTAAAAGTACCGAAAACCGCTATTATTACCAAAGTGCGAACTGCCGCCTGCCTGAATCCTTAACTTTGTCCCATAAGATATCAAAATGTTAATAATTGATAAAGTAGTGATCGCCTCCGACGTCATATCGGACGAATTTGTCTGCGACCTACATAAATGCAAGGGTGCTTGCTGTGTGGAGGGGGAGAATGGCGCCCCCCTACAGGAGGACGAGCTCGACAAGATCGATGAGGTCATAGAAGTGGTAAAGCCCTATCTATCACAAGAAGCCATCGACGTGCTGCAAGGAGAGGGCGGTTATGAGATAGATGAAGATGGTGACTATGCGGTCACCGCGATCAACGGGCGAGAGTGTGCCTTTGCTTTCTACGACGACAAGGGCATCCTCAAGTGTAGCATCGAACAAGCCCATAAGGATGGAAAAACCGACTTCCAAAAGCCCATCTCTTGTCACATGTACCCCATACGGGTACAAAAGCTGGAAGGTCACGAAGCGCTGAACTATGAACGCTGGCATATCTGTTCTCCAGCCTGTGACCTAGGCCAGGAACTCAAAGTGCCAGTTTACAAATTCCTCCGGGAGGCCTTGACCCGCAGATATGGCCAGGCCTGGTACGAGAAGCTAGAAAAGACCGTACAGGCCAAAGCCGCTCAGGACCCATCCAGCTGAAAGTGGTCCCGGAATACGTCCTTCCAAACCATATATCCTCGCTTATTGAGGTGCAGCAGATCAGATAGATAGTAAGAGGTATTGGGGTGGTGGCCCTGGAAAAGCATGCCGTCGAAAATATTGATGAAGCTCATATTCTCGTGTCCCTCCACAAAATCCTGGATAGAGGCATTCACCCATTTGATTGTGGGAATGAGATAGTCCCTGGCGGGAGAAGGTTTGACGCTGACATAGTGGACGAAAATACCCGGAAATCGATCCCAGATCATCCCAAGCAACTGGTGAAAACGGGAGATGACTTCTTCTTTCGGAGTGCCCTGTCCCAAGTCATTGTCGCCGACATACAAGACCATCTGAGCAGGCTCAAACTCTGCAAAAAGGGTATCAAAGTGGTGCATGCACCAGAGAAATGATGAGCCACCAAATCCCAGATTGATCAGCTTGAGCGGGGCAAGGTCTTCTTCGATTCTGATCCAGAGCCTAAAAGAGGAGCTACCATAAAATGCTATCGTTGACGTTGGGTCCGTCAGATTGGCAATCTTCCGTTGTAAAGCGGCAATTTCCGCATCATAGAAATGCGGGTCTTCAATTAATTTCATATTGTCCTACGCGGAAATGGGCCACAAGGACCCATAGTCATCAGGGACATCCAAAGCTTTGACTTCGTCCACGTAGGTTTTGTATCGATGTTGATAATCGGCCAGGAAAGCCGTCATTTCCTCTTTGTTACATCCCCTCGGCAAGTAATCGCTGACCTTGAATGGCGCTTGTATCACGCACTTAAAGATATTGTGTCTCACGCGCTGATCAAAATTCGCAACTACCACTGGGACAATCAACGGCTCCTGCTCCAGACTCAAGGCCAGGTTGAAAGCGCCGGAGCGAAATGAGCCCGGTGACTCCTCAGTCGAGAAAGACATGCCTTCGGGACTGATGATCAGGTTGCCGCCCGCCGAGAGTTCGGCACCCGCTTGCTGGTAAAATTGTGTACGAGCCTGCCGCTTCAACTCAGGTGTGAGCTGCTCCTGGTCTGACTCAGGTGTGAATACATTGATGTGGCCGAGCCTCTTGTAATACTCCTGGTGTCCAAACTCGCCTCCACGGCCTATGCGCACGATACGCGTACCAGGATCCCCATACTTGGGGTATAGGATGAGCGAGCTGATGAAGTGTGCATCAAGCGTAATTTGGAATCCATTGGGGAGCGTGTTGTAGACATGGTTCCTAAGGTGATTATAGATAAAAATGTTTCCGCCACGAGATGGTAGCCTATCGGCTCCCTCAATGATGTACTTAGTATGATCAAAAGTCCGGATCACCTCTTCCGCACAATGTCGGCGAACGATGGTCGGCGCTGCGGATACAGACTGCCCACACACTTCCTTGTACACATTCACCAGTCCATTGAAAAAGAGCTGTTCACGATGGGTCTCCTGGAGGATATCCAGGCAGATGTTGGCAAGTTGCCTCTCGAGTGAGTCACCATGCAAGCGGGTCTTCTCCAGAATCGCAAAAGCGTCGCCCAAGGTCAAGGGGCTCTTCAGCAGATAAGGGAGTTTGTTGAGTGCTGAATCAAGCTGTAACCGTGTGGCGTTCTGCTCGATCAGACTCATGATGGTCAGCCACTCCTGGTCATAGCGCTTGAGCACCAAACGGGCTCGTAGCGTCTGCAACTGATTGGAGATGAGCCACAGGATCCTTAGGTGAAACTTGATCGCCAGACTGATATCGTCTTCGAAGAGCTGCTGAAACACCTCTCTCGGTATGAATAGAACTTCCGTGGGTGTTTTGACGGAAGCCGACAAGATATGCCCCTCACCAATGACCCCAGACCAGCCTATGACGTAACCGGCACTGGTGATGGTCCGAAGTGGTACACGACTGCCGTCGCGGGTATGATAGTAACATTCAATAGCTCCCTCCTTCATCAGGAGAAAACCCTCCTTCTTTTCTTTTTCGACAAAGAGCGATTGACCTGCGCCATACAAGCGCTTTTGCACAGAGGGGATCAGAGAAGCCAGAAACTCTTCATCGAAGACCTCGAAAAAGGGTGACTTCCGCAAGATCTCCATCGCCTCCTGGCAATTTTGCTCCAGATGCTCAGGCCTGCTGATGGTCCTGGCGTATCGCTCTGGTCCTCGTGTTTTGTCGAGGAACTTGCCCGTCTCTTTTATCAATTGACGCGCCTCCACAGTCAGGAATCGCAAAAACGCCAGGTGATCATCCGGGTGCTCTGCAAAGTGGGACAGCAAGGTCGCCGTGTCCCAGACGAGAAGCCGTGCCTTCGGCGAGGAGACTTTGATGGTCACCGTGTAGCGATGAGGGGCATTCAATCCACTCCAGCCCATCGGGGTCATGGCCTTGCAACGTCGACCCACAAGCAATTCCTTTCCCTTTTCCTCTATGTTGATGTAGAGATTGACCTTACCCTCCAGCAACAGATAGCAGCGATCGCCCTGAGCATACTGCTCAGTGAGCCTTGTCCCCTTGATGAAGTCTGACTGCTCGCCCAGGGACATTAATCGATGTAGGAGTTCATTTCTCAAAAGCGCTTCCATCAGAATTGAGAATTATCCCACAAAACCAATCAATTAGTACGAAATTATCAATAGTGTAATTAAATAATTACATTTTGATCATATAATGACTAAAATGAATGAATAAATTTTAATCACCTACCACTATTTCAGGGCTAGTTTTCGATAGTTTCAAAATGGACATGAAGTTTGTTGAAGGAGCATATGTGGACTCTAGTATTTAGATCTGATCGCCCCCTGAGATTAGGGCTAACTAGCGATGATTTTTGGCATCGCGGATAGTAGAATTAGCTAAGTACAAATCATTCGAAAAATAGTGCTACCAAAGATTTAAATAGAAGGCCCTTTGTTGCTGATTATCAGGATTATTTATAGATTAAAATCACATTAAGGAACCTAATCTAAACCAAGATGTTTGACAAGGAAGAACTCAACGCCACCTTCACGCAGGCGCTATTGGGCGTCATGATCGGTTGGGGTGGATTCTCCACGCTTTTCCCAAATCTGATAGAAGGCCTAAGCGGCTTTGTGCAGTTGGGCAACTCCAAAGCCCTGCGTGTCTTCTCGATGGTCTTCTTCATTGCCCCTATCTATTTTTTCATACTCTATTGGTGGATAAGGGGTCGAAGACTCTATATACGGCATGTGACTGGCAAAAAAGTCGCCGACTCGATTAAGTATACGTATTGGGGGATTGGCTTCTTTTTAGCCAACTGTGTACCCATTGTAGCGTTCCTTGTGCGGGAGTTTTACGTTGATACAATTGTTCTCGGGGTGGATGTCATCATAGTCATCTCCACCGGCCTCACCATTGCGCAGTTTTGGGTCATAACCTACTTAAAGCCCGATGGTAAGATCTCTTTCTCCAAGACTGAGGACCCGCGGGTCATCATGGCCAACTTCCTGGTCTTCACCTTGCAATTTGCAATAGGCGTCACCTTGGCTTTCTTCATTGAGCCATGGATGCTTTACAAGGATCAGATCTTCTACCTAATACTGGGGTCATTCGCCATTTATGTCTTGATCGGTGGCTGGGTGTATTTCGCTACGCGCATGAACAAACAGGAGCAAATCAACTACCGATATCTGTGGATCAGTTCATTTGGACTCTTCTTCGTGCTACTCAATTTGCCCTTCGTAGCTCGGGAGGTACTCGGAGATGTCAAAGTGGGTGCACTTCCTGCTTTTCTGCTGCCTCTTTTACTGCTGTTGATACCGTCTCATTTGACCAGGACGATGTTAGCAGAAAAAAAAGTCCGCATCAGACTCGGTATCATGGCCTTGCTGCTCGCTACTATGGCTTTTGGGGCAGCAGTCTACTCGAAGCCGCTGAGCATTTTCGATTGGTGGGTAGTCGGAACAGTGAGCGCGCAGATTGCTGATATCAGCATTGCTACACTCGGTATTCTCACTTTTATCCTGTTGATCATAGTGGTGCAGCAAAAATGGGCGAAGCTCAGTGACCCAACCCTTTCGTCAAAGCGGCTAATCACCATTGTTGGGACCGGGGCCGTAGCGATCATCCTGCAACTAACCGTTTTTGATCGCCTCTTGTACAAGTCGAATCTCAATTATCTACAGTCCAGATTCGAATCGCATGAACTCATCAGTTCGAACAAAATTATGCCATTCGTCTTCATGGCTGACGATGAAAAAGCAAGTAAAGTCAAGCAGCACCTGGTAAGTAAATCCGAAAATACGGGCAATGACTGGAGCCTGGTACGAGATTCAGAGTTGGCGGACTTCATCTACGAGAATAATCACCATTTGGCAGCGGTCATGAAAAATCGAGCCTCGGACACCGCCAAAGTTCTTTTTGAACCACGCGGGAGGCCCCAACTGCAAATTGACTTGAGAGAGATTGTCAAAGAAATGCCGGATGCTTCTGTTCGATATTTCTATTTCAAAACCTATATCGATAGGTTAGAGCAGGAGGATACTATTCATTTTAGGTCACAAGGATCTGACAGGCTGGATCGGGCCATTGAATCCCTAGGTAGGGAAAAGGCTTTAAGCAAGCACTTCGCGTCTCAAAAGTCCATTTCTGATTTCTACCACGTCCATTACGATTATATCGAGAATTATGTAATAAAAGCACTCGACAATGAGGATCACGAAGATTATAGTCTCTACTTCCATCCGATCAACTACTACACGAGGACGCTCAACCACTATCATGACGAGTTCACACAGGCTCAGAAAATGGATGAGCTTTACAATAGACACGCAATTGTGGCGGGAATGTCGCTGGACACCACACTGAACATTGTCAACGACCTTCAACAAGACATCATGCAGCGCCTCGCAGGCCTTGTGGAGTATAGCGATAAGGTCGAGTCTATCGAAATCCCCGATACAGAAAATACCATCTTTAGCCTCAAACACCCACTGAACAAAAGACTATGGCATAGCCAGGAAGAAAAAGAGGATCCAATGTTCGAGCATCTTGTCGAACTCAAGGGGGCGCAATACATCGAAAGATATGAACGTGCGCAAACAATTTTTGCTTCCTTCTTACTGGATATCCAGCGTCCGGGCGTCTTCTTGTTCATTTTCAGTCTTGTAGTTTTTGGGATGCTCAATTGGATCCATAAAGATGTACCAGCACCCAAAAAGGAAGAGGACGAATCCTCGGAAAAAAGCAAGAAAACGGCGCCTGATGAATTACCTGGAGGCTTCCTGAATATTGCCGTGATTGTAGTGCTGGTGCTATGCATCCATATTGCCCGCCCTATTCAAAAGGAGAGTATCAATCCTCAGAAACCCTACTGGATGATGGACCTCAACAATTGGTATGATGCCTCTGGCTTTGCCAAAATGCTGGGGGCCGAAGATGCTGTTATGGCCGTGCAGAATCGCTATGCAGGACCAGCAGAAAACGCTGAGTTGAACCAGGTCATTATGGAGCTCCGTAAATCCAATAAGGACCTCATACAGGCCAATGAAGATATAAGATCAGTGCTGGAGGCGCTGCAAGTCCGAAGCGATTCGCAAGTACGTCGACTCGAAAATATCATGGATAACCTATGAAGAAGCTACTACTAACAGCAGTTATTCTGCTTCCATTTTTCGCCACGTCGCAAGCCCTACGTGGTCCAAAGCATCGGGACCAACTATTCCAGATGTTGCGGCGGGTTGAGGAAATAAATGGCATGTTCGGAGCGAACAATTCCAATATAGATCGCTCTACTTTTAAGGTATTTGACTCATTGCTTTACAGGTCCCCGAAGCTGAGCGAGGACGAAGTGCAGCTCTTTGAAGAATTCCGTACGGCATCCGCGCAACTCGTCATACTGGGGGAACCGTTGGCATTGCGGGTACCAACACCCGTCCCTCGCATTGAGCTTCAATCAATAGGAGAGATCAGACTTGAGACTCTCCCGCATACTCTTCACCTTGACACCACCATAAATAATCCGGCCCCAAAGAAAAATATCGCCAGGTTGGACAGACTTGGCCTGATCCTGACAGAGATCTTCGTAGACACATACCCTGAGATAATCCGTTCGCGAGATTCTTTTTGGGGTGAGTATCAGCGTCAACTCCATGATCAAGTACTTAGTCAATTGATCGCCATTCGCAAAACTCATCGAAACCAAAGCCAACACCAGCAACAGCTGGTCCGAGTGCAAGCACAGGACCATTACTGTCAAGTATACCGAAAGATCATGTGGACGAACTATGATCTCCTCGAGCGAAAGGCGATGAACAAAGCACAGGAGAACACCTCCTTCGAAATGATTGAGACAGGCCCAAAAATCTCATGTGCCGTAGGTGGAGAACGTGTCCGAGGAGAGCCAATAGCTGCCTACAAGGACAACCCCATGACTACCGGGGACCAATAGTGCTGCTAGTCTGCGAGGCCGAGCAGCTAAATCTTCGGGAATTAGCGATATTTGCGGTTGCTTGAATTGAAGACCTACTATTAGTTTCTACAGAATGGAGAATGCAGCAGTCGCGAGAGATGAGTTCTATTGGTCGGACCTGAAGGAACCCCACCTCAGCAGGCGGAAAAATATCATGTCCGAACATCCCGAGGTTCGTTCCCTGTTTGGCATCGACAGGAGTATTCTTCCAATCACTTCATTTTGGATCATTCTACAGCTGACGATCGCCTATTTCGTCCCGGCACATGCCGGGTGGGCGATACTGATGGCGCTGGTCTTTGGAAGCATCATCAGCCACGTGCTGTTCCTCGCGATTCATGAGATCACGCACAACCTGGCTTTCAAAAAGGAAGCCTACAACAACATCCTGGCCATTGCCGCGAATTTTCCGTTGGTGATCCCTTATGCCATGGCATTCAAGCGCTACCATCACCTGCACCACTGGAGCCAAGGCGACGTGGAAGACGACGTTGATATCCCCAGCGAAGCAGAAGCGAAGATCTTCAAGGGGCGCATAGGTAAGTTCATCTGGTTGATCAACCAGCTACTGTTTTATGCATTCCGCCCAGTATTTATCAGACCCCTGAAAATGGACAAATGGCAAGTGATCAACCTGCTGGCGCAGCTGGCATTTATCATCCCATTTACAATGTGGGTTGGTGGGTATGGACTACTCTATCTGGGACTTTCAATGTTCTTCGCTGGTGGCCTAAACCCTTTGGCCGGGCATTTCATTTCTGAGCACTACGTCTTCAAGGAGGGTCAGGAAACGTATTCCTATTATGGCTTTTGGAACAAGATTACCTTCAACGTCGGCTACCACAATGAGCACCATGATTTCCCGTCCATCCCTGGCTCGAAGCTGCCGGAGTTGAAGTCGATCGCATCAGAATACTACGACGATCTTTACGCGCACAAGTCGTGGTCGAAAGTATTGTGGGATTTTGTGATGAGGAAAGACGTATCGCTCTACTCGAGAATCAAGCGCAAGGCCTAACTACCACGGAGCTTCAATACCCCCATTGGTTGCGAGATCGGCTGAAAGCACTTCCTCGACCTCATCGAAAAGCACATCCCCTTCAAGCTCAATCCTGGAGACATGATGCTTGTGAGCAATCACTTCCAGTAGGTTGGAGCTCTGCACATAATACAGAGCGACCTCAGCATTTACCAAATGCTCCAACTGATTGGCCTCTATGCCCAATTCCAACCCACGATTGATATAGTAGGTGTCACCGTACCCCTCAATCTCGAAAATTACGTCCTGGGTCTCTTCGTTGGTCGCGACTGATTTGATAAAACCCTGGACCAATACCGTGTTTTCACTCGTGGGTAATGGGATAGGCTGAACGGCCAATAATACCGCTCCAAAGAACAGCGTGCTGACTACCGAAAAGGCAATAATGATTTTTGTGGCTCTTGACATAGGCGTGAATAGTTAATTCCCCTCAAAAAATGCGGTAGAAATGGGGCCTTTGTCAAAATTTAGCAGATCTCAATTAAACCGTTATTTGGAAATTGAAGAGCGGGGTAATTAATGGAGTGAACCTGCCGCTACAAAAAGAAGCAACTCAATACTGACAGTCCTCGGGACAATCTTTGACATAATAGGACTTATAGTTTTTCGCTTTCTTGTCCATACAACCGCAGAGATTGAGCAACTCGATGTTGCGGAAGTCAATCGCGTGCGACTCGGCCTGTAATGCGATATAACCCTCTGTCAAGAGTTCTCCGTCTCGGTCGATCCAGCTTTGCTTGTCTCTTGTGATGCCCATTCGGTCCCAATCCTGTCCTTCGAAGGCCTTTGATATGAGGCCTCCCCCGATTTGCGGACGCTGAAACCGTAGCACAGTGTCACCTTCGATAAGGAAAATCATCTCCTCCCCTCCAAGCACGATGGCCTCTGTGGTCACCCACTGATCACCGTGATACGTCTGTGAAGTGGAGCTAATGCAGTGGTCGTAGTTCACGCTGTCTCCCATCTCAACAGCGGTGCCAGGTGTGCATACATTGGCCGTGGTCCTGTCCCCCTCTCCGAGTCCACCGAGCATCTGTAGTTCGACAGATACAGGAAAGTGCTGCCCGATCTCATTACTGGCCGCCGACTGGCTATGTAGCATCACGCCGGAGTTGCGGACATTCCACTCCGCGCCACCGGGTGTCTGCTCGCCCAGAAATCGGTAATCCATTCGCAGTTTGTAATACGAATAGGGCTGCTCGTAATACATGTGCCCATACAGCTCACCAAAGGTCTCATACTCGTCGTACTTCACCCGGATCATGCTGTCTTCGACCACGAACGTATTGAGAGGGTTCTCCCCGACCTCGTAGCCAGCGATTTTGATGTCCCAGCCAGTGAGATCCGTGCCATTGAAGAGCGAGATCCATTCTTCCTGGTCATAAGAGGTCTGGGCCTGCTGGTCGCATGAAGCAATGATGAGTAGTGCGAAAGCGCTGAGTAAGGTGAGGGATTTCATGAGAGGAAGATAGGCCTCCACGCACTGTCAGCAAAAGCGTCGCCTCAAAAAATGCCGATTGGGGTTACTGCCTCATCTTGTCGTAGTCCAGCAACGCTAACCTGGATAGCCTGGTCGTGAAGTAGAGCGGGGCGGAACTCAATGGTGTAAGGAGACCTCGTGGCTCGACTTCACGAGGGCCCCAAATGAATTTACCCCTTCAGCTTTGAGAAATCGTAATCGTCGAGGAACTTCGTTGTAAACTGGCCGGAACGGAATCTCTCATTGTCCATCAGCTCGAGGTGCAATGGAATGGTCGTCTTCACGCCCTCAATCACCATCTCGCTCAATGAACGCTTCATTTTGATGATCGCCTCCTCGCGTGTCTGCGCGGAAACAATCAGCTTCGCGATCATCGAATCGTAGAAAGGCGGTATCGTATAACCTGAATAAACGTGCGTATCAATCCGCACCCCATGGCCTCCAGGAAGGTGAAGGTTTGAAATTCGACCCGGACTTGGTCGGAAGTCGTTGCCCGGATCCTCCGCATTGATTCGACACTCAATGGCATGAAGCTGCGGATAATAGTTGCGCCCAGAGATCTCAATACCTGCTGCCACTTTTATCTGCTCCTTGATCAAGTCGAAGTCGGTCACTTCCTCCGTGATCGGATGCTCTACCTGTATCCGGGTATTCATCTCCATGAAGTAGAAGTCACCGTGTTTGTCCACCAGGAACTCCACTGTACCAGCACCTTCGTATTTGATGGCTTCCGCGCCTTTGATGGCGGCATCACCCATTCGCTCTCGCAACTCCTGTGAGACGATCGGCGAAGGAGTCTCTTCGATCAGCTTTTGGTGGCGACGCTGAATAGAACAATCTCTTTCCGACAGGTGACAAACCCGTCCGCGGCTGTCACCGACCACCTGGATCTCAATATGTCTCGGCTCCTCTACGAACTTCTCCAGGTAGAGTCCGTCGTTGCCAAATGCTGCGCCAGCTTCCTGCCGCGCGCTGTCCCATGCTTTTTTGAACTGGCTCTCCTCGTGTACCAGCCGCATCCCTTTGCCACCACCACCAGCGGTTGCCTTGAGCATTACAGGATAGCCCACTTCTTTGGCCAGTCCCATTCCCTGCTCGACGGAATCCAGCAACCCGTCAGAGCCAGGAATAGTCGGGACGCCAGCCTTTTTCATGGTATCTTTTGCCGTCGCCTTGTCGCCCATGGCGTTGATCATATCGGGACTGGCGCCGATGAACTTTATGCCATACTCCTTACAAACACTAGAGAACTCGGAATTTTCCGCGAGGAAACCATACCCTGGATGGATAGCATCAGCATTGGTGATCTCTGCAGCGGAGATAATGTTGGGTATCTTGAGATAAGACTCTCGGCCCATTGCAGGTCCTACGCACACTGCTTCATCCGCAAATCGTACATGCAGACTGTCTGCATCAGCTGTAGAGTAAACGGCCACCGTCTTGATGCCCATTTCTTTGCACGTACGGATGATCCGCAATGCAATCTCACCACGATTGGCAATCAGTATCTTGTTAAACATGGAGATGGTCTTTAGGATGGATCGACCAGGAAGAGTGGCTGATCATATTCGACCGGCGATGCATTGTCGACCAGCACTTTCACGATCTTACCAGAGACATCTGACTCGATCTCATTGAACAGCTTCATAGCCTCGACAATACAAACGGTCATGCCTTTTGTCACCTCCGAGCCTACACTCACAAAGGCATCAGACTCTGGGGATGAAGACCTATAGAAGGTCCCGATCATGGGTGACTTGATGGTAACCAGTTTGTCGTCCCCTGCCGCAGCATCCGCTTTTGGCGCGCTAGGCTCCGCAGGTGCCGGAGCGGGTGCGCTCGCCGCCGCAGGAGGTGGTGCCACCGGTGCAGGCATTGCCACAGGCGCAGGAGCCGCAGCCACTGCCGGGGCATCTATTGACCGTTTCACACTGATCTTGAATTCTTGTGTCTCGATATTCACTTCCTCGAGTCCAGTCTCAGAAATGAAATCGATCAAGTCTCTGATTTCTTTGGCCTTCATTGGGTTAAATTCTTAAGTAGGTTTGGTGGTAATCTACCGCTTTAATGTTCAGTCGAAACCACCTCAAATTTATATTGTTTTGCTCAATGGCAAGTGCTTATTGCTTGACCCTCTCCACGTAGTTCCCAGAGCGAGTGTCCACCTTGATCATATCATCCTGATTGATAAATAGCGGCACGTTGATGGTTGCACCTGTCTCCAACTCTGCGGGCTTACTGGCATTTGTCGCAGTATCACCTTTCAAGCCAGGCTCAGTGTAAGTCACTTGCAGCTGGACATGCTGAGGTAGTTCACAGCCGAGGATGCGGTCCTGCTCCACATGAACGAGGACTTCGCACATTTCGCCATCCTTCAAGAACTGCGGGTTGGTGATGGATTCTTCGGGTATGGGTATCTGCTCAAATGTCTCTGAATTCATGAAGTTGTAACCCAGGTCATCTTTGTAGAGGTACTGATAATTGTGCCGCTCTACCCGTGCCGTATTGATCTTGTGCCCAGCTGAGAAGGTGTTGTCGATCACCTTGCCTGATGTCAGGCTCTTCAGTTTGGTACGCACGAATGCAGGACCCTTGCCCGGCTTCACGTGCTGAAATTCGACAATGCTAAAAAGGTCGTGGTTATACTCAATTACCAAACCGTTTTTGATATCTGCCGTAGTAGCCATCTCTCTAAAGGTCTATTGTAAATTGATCTATTACTTAGGAATCGTAAGCCCATTTCACCCAGGTGGCGCCCCATGTAAAACCACCTCCGAATGCTGCGAGGACGATATTATCACCCTTCTTCAATCTGGACTCGTAATCCCACAAACAAAGGGGGATAGTCCCTGCCGTCGTGTTGCCGTAGTTTTGGATATTCAGCATCACTTTCTCCTCTCCTACACCCATGCGTTTGGCTGTTGCATCAATGATGCGCTTGTTGGCCTGATGGGGTACGAGATAGGCAATGTCTTCGGCCTTGAGATTGTTTCTTTCCATGATCTCCGCGGCTACGTCGGCCATATTAGTGACCGCAAACTTGAAAACCGCTGAACCCTCCTGGTAAACGAAATGCTCACGGGCTTGAACAGTCTCCATGGTCGCTGGCTTTCTACTGCCGCCAGCCTTCATGTGGAGATGAGTTTCACCAGAACCGTCAGACCTCAGAACAGAATCCATCACCCCCACTTCCTCCTCAGTGGCTTCGAGGAGGACCGCACCAGCGCCATCTCCGAAGATGATACAGGTAGCCCGATCCTGGTAATCGATAATAGAAGACATCTTATCGCCACCGACGACGATGGCCTTCTTGTATCTACCCGTCTCGATGAATTGAGCTGCTGTGGTCAGCGCATAAATGAAGCCAGAGCAAGCCGCGCCGATGTCATAGCTGAAAGAATTGACTGCACCGACCTCGTTGGCAATAACATTGGCTGTCGCCGGGAAAACCATATCAGGTGTGACGGTAGCACACAGAAGCAAGTCAATTTCTGCAGGGTCCGTGTTCGTTTTCTCCAGCACTTGTTTCACTGCCTTCGCTCCCATGACCGAAGTGCCTTGATTCTCACCTTTCAGAATGTGCCTTTCGCGGATTCCGGTACGAGTAGTGATCCATTCGTCCGTGGTGTCTACAATGGTTTCCAGTTCCTTATTGGTGAGAACATATTCAGGAACATGTCCGCCCACACCCGTGATAGCAGCTCTGATTTTAGACATGATTGGCTAATATAGAATCAGCCTGGGAATACCAGGCTGATTCTATGGTTAAACTGTTACAAAATCTTATTTAGGCCAGTACCTCTTTCTCCATGACCACCTTGCCCTTGTAGTAGAGCTTGCCCTCATGCCAGTGAGCGCGATGAGGTAGGTGGGCTTCTCCAGTGGTCTGACAGATCACGTAACCCTTGGGACTGGCCTTCACATGCGTTCGTCGCTTGTCCCTTCTAGTCTTCGAGATTTTTCGTTTAGGATGCGCCATTTCTTTTCCTTCGTTTTATTTACTTCAATTTCTTCAATGCTTCCCACCGCGGATCGATGTCGTCTCCATCTTCACCATCATCACTATCGTCCGCCTCAGAGACAAAGATCAGCTCGGGCCGCTCTTTGTCCGCAATATCTGGATGGATCCTTTTCATGGGTACCGCCAATAGCAGAAACTCATAAATGTACTCTGCAATATTGATATGCTGCGTCTCCCAAGGGATCACCAGCACGTCATCACTGAGCTCACTTGCCTCCTCACCAAACTTGATGATCAGCTCCTTATCCACCTCTACATCCTGAGTGTACGGTTTCAAGCTCACGTCGCAGATCAAATCCACTTTTGCAGTGATCTGGAAATGCAGTGACATCATGGTCTCCGTCTTTGTCAGACGAATCGTGCAGTTTCCAGAACCACCCTCCACTATATTCTGCTCGAAAAATTCAAGGAGTGCCGACGTGATTTTGAACTCAAACTCGTGCTCACCACTGGTAAGGCGATGGAAGTTGATATCAAACTCTCTGAAGTCCTTCTTGTTCATCGAGCAAAATTAGGACCGCAAAGGTAGTAATTATGTAAGAAAACTTGGAACCCCCTCTCCAAAAAAAGGTAAGCCCTCCGATCAGGCCGGAATCTGCTCATGACGCTGCTTATAGATATCACACGCACAGAATAGCGCACTGCGCATAGAGCTGGCATCGGCGGCGTTTTTACCAGCCAAATTGAAGGCAGTGCCATGATCGGGTGAAGTCCGTATGAACGGTAGCCCCGCCGTGTAGTTCACGCCTGCCCCGAAAGCGAATTGTTTGAAAGGTATGAGGCCCTGGTCGTGATACATGGCCAACACGCCATCATACTTCGCACCCATACCACTCCCAAAAAAGCCATCTGCCGGATATGGACCAGTGACGATGTGACCGTCGTTCTTCAGTTGTTGGATAGCAGGCCCGATGATGTCGATCTCCTCCTTACCCAGCAGGCCGCCGTCTCCGGCGTGGGGATTCAGACCCAACATGGCGATTCGAGGTTTTTTGATACCAAAGTCATTGCGCAGCGACTTGAGCATAATACGTGCTTTTTGGACGATCTTCTCCTGCGTCAAAGAAGGAGCCACTTCCGCCAGGGGAATATGACCCGTCACTACGCCGATGCGCAACTCCTCATGGATCATAAACATAAGGCTGTCCTTCTGCCCAAAAGCTGAAGTGAGAAACTCAGTATGTCCCGGGAAATCAAAGCCGTCGCCTTGTACCAGCTCCTTGTTCAGTGGCGCAGTCACCAGCGCATCGATTTGTTGGGACTTGAGCAATTCAACTCCCTTATCGAGGGACAGACGCGTAAATTTGCCATTGTCCTTTGATGCCTCACCTGGCACTATTTCCACTTGGTCATTCCAGATATTCAGTACGTTGACCTTTTTGTGGTGGATCTTTCCTATCTCATCGGTCTGATAAAAATTGAAACTCTCCACATCCATCTCCTTTCGGTAGAATGTGACGACTTTTGAATTTGTCAGTAGCACAGGGGTCATGTGCTTCAAGATCCTATTGTCGCTGAGGGCATTGATGGTGACTTCGGTGCCTATACCGTTCAAATCACCACAGGTGATGCCTATGATTGGTTTCTTTTCTTTCATTGGCTATTAGTACCTTCGGCTTTGTCAGCAATGCTTACTTCTTCGTTGCCGAATCAATATCGAAATTAGCGATTCGGCTCATAATTATTCCCTTTTGGATCACGTAAAACCCAAGAAGCACCTCGGACAACACTTTCTCCGCGATCAGAACATCGCCAGAAAAATCGTGGACAGCCTCGGCGACCATGCCAACGGCACCGTCATAGAAATCGGGCCCGGCACTGGCGTACTTACACAGTATCTGATTATGGAGATCGACAACTTCATCGCGATGGACGTGGACCGGGAATCTGTCGGATATCTGCAGCGCCGCTTCGAAGCGCAACAGGAAAAAATACGACTCGAAGATTTCCTCAAAGCTGACCTGGCCTCCCTGCCCAAACCGCTCACCATCATCGGCAATTTGCCCTACAACATCTCCTCTCAGATCTTCTTTAGGATCTACGATGAGCGCCAGCACGTGCACGAAGCTGTATGCATGATCCAAAAGGAGGTTGCTGAAAGGCTGGCTTCTCCGCACGGCTCAAAGAGCTATGGGATCCTCAGTGTACTGCTTCAGGCGTTCTTCCACATTGAACTGCTTTTCCCCGTTCCTCCCCATGTATTTGAACCGCCACCGAAGGTACAATCCGCGGTCATTAGACTCCGGAGGAATGGCGTAAATGCGTTAAACTGTGATGAAAAGCTCTTCAAAAGGGTGGTCAAGGAGGGGTTTGGAAAGCGCCGCAAAACATTGCGCAACGCGCTAAAAAATCTAAATTTGCCGGCTGCAGTCGCATCTCATCCGGACTTCGATCTTCGCGCGGAGCAACTATCTGTTGAGGACTTTGTTTTACTTACGACCAAAATCGAGAAGGAATGGAAACCATGATGGAATTCGAGCTTTCGAAGGAGTATCTCGACAGGTTTGAAGAGGCCCTGGAGCAGAAAGATCAGACTTTCATCACAGGGACATTGGACGGCGTCAATGCTGCGGATATCTCGGCCCTTCTTGATCGATTCACTGCGGAAGACTGCAAGTTCGTTTTTGACATCCTACCTCCGGAAGTCGATGCAGCCATCCTCAATGGCCTCGACGAAGATGTTCTCAAAGAGTTTTTGGAGCTATTTAGCCTCGAGGAGATAGCCATCTTCCTGGAGTACCTCGACTCTGACGACGGGGCGGACATCGTGATGCAATTTCCCCTGAAGAAGCGGGAAGAGATCATCAGCATGCTCGATGAGGAGAAATCGGAACACATTACCGATCTCCTGCGCTACGACGAAGATGTTGCCGGCGGACTGATGGCGAAAGAGCTCATCAAGGCCAATCTCAACTGGAACATTCGTCAGTGCATCGAAGAAATCAGGAAGCAGGCAGAGAAAGTCGAGAAGATCTACTCCGTTTATGTGGTAGACAATCAAAGTCGCCTCCTGGGAAAGGTCAGTCTAAAGAAAATAATCCTTGCTGAAGATGAAGTGAAGGTGGCAGACATCTATGATGATGGCATCGTGAGTGTCGAAACTTACGTGGAGGAAGAGGAGGTCGCTTCTATCATGCAGAAGTATGATCTCGATGCCGTCCCGGTAGTTACGCCGGCGGGAAAGCTCGTCGGGCGCATTACCATAGATGACATTGTGGACGTCATCACTGAAAGTGCTGAAGAGGAGCGGCAAATCATGTCGGGAATCTCAGCAGATGTGGAGGAAGCCGACTCCATCTGGCAGCTATCCAAAGCCCGCCTCCCCTGGCTCATCATCGGGATGGGTGGTGGTCTGCTTGCAGCACAGATTACTGATTTCTTTCGGGGCGATATCGCCGTGATCACCGGGTTGGCGCTCTTCATACCGCTCATCATGGCGACCGGCGGAAATGTGGGCATTCAGTCCTCTTCGATCGTGGTGCAAAGCCTGGCCAATCCAAGTGCCTTTGCTTCCTCCATGGGCTCCCGACTGATCAAGGTTTTATTCGTCGCCGCTGTAAACGGTGTCATCCTCGCTCTTATGGTGCTGGGCGCTGTTATCCTCATTTTTAGCGAGGCACTGCTGGCATACACAGTGGCCATTGCTCTGTTTAGCGTTGTGCTGCTAGCCTCATTTATGGGAACCATTACCCCTCTTGTGTTAGATAAATTTGGCATCAACCCGGCACTTGCCTCTGGACCATTCATCACAACAGCGAATGATCTTCTGGGTTTGGCTGTTTACTTCTCTGTAGCCCACGCTATATATAATGTCTAATATCTGATGGCAAAGGTCTTAATCATCGACAGGATGCATGAGTCCCTGATCGAGATGTTCAGTGCCCGGCAAATCGAGGTGGATTATTCACCGAAGATCACCCGAGACGAGATCCTTTTGCGCGCAAAAGATTTCATCGGTCTGGTAATCCGCAGCAAGACGGCCATCGACCGGGAGTTGATCGACGCAGCACCAAAGTTGAAATTTATCGCGAGAGCTGGATCAGGACTCGACAAGATGGATGTCGACTACATGGAGTCGAAAGGCATTCAGTGGGTCAATGCACCTGAGGGTAATCGCGATTCCGTAGGTGAGCACACCGTAGGGCTACTGTTGTCACTACTACATCGACTCAACCTGGCTGATCGGGAAGTACGCGAGAAGATTTGGGACCGCGAAAGCAACCGCGGCATTGAACTCAAAGGCAAAACGGTAGGCATCTTCGGCTACGGGTACATGGGAAGCGCACTTGCGGAAAAGCTGGCAGGATTTGACTGCGAAGTAATCGCCTACGACAAATACAAAGACAATTACGGCTCTGAGCTTGTGGAGGAAGTTGATCTTGGAACGTTCAAAGAGCGAACGGAGATACTCTCGATCCACATTCCACTAGCCAGCGACACGGCCAACCTTTTTGACCTCGCCTATTTTCGGGAGTTCCCCAGACTTCTGATTGTGCTCAATACGGCCCGCGGGGGTGTGCTCGATACCAAAGCCATCACCACCCTGCTCAAAGAAGGTCAGCTACATGGTGCCGGGCTAGATGTATTGCAAAACGAAAAATTGGGGCAAATGACTCCCGATGAGCAAGTCGATTTTGAATTTCTCAAAGGCAATGATCGCGTCATTCTCACACCTCACGTGGCTGGCTGGAGCCACGAATCCTACATCCGGATCAACGAAGTGATGATCTCCAAACTGGAGGGTTTAGGGTTGATCCCGGGTTGCCTGTAGAATTATTCTAGGTGATTCACCTATTTTGGAATGGTCTTTGCCATGACAGAAGCAAGTTTTATCAAAACCTCGCTCACATGATAAGGAATCTCTACTTTTTGATTGTCGTGGGTCTTGTAATAGGCTCATGTTCAGATGATTGCACAACAACGCATCAATATCTGACTTACGATCCAGTGTTTCAAACTACGGCTTCCGTCCGCGAAGCTCTGAACTTCACCACCGTTCCACGGGAAATTAACGCGCCAGGCAGACTTTATTTCAAAGATGGATACATGTACATCAATGAGGCTGGCGAGGGCATACATGTCATAGACAATAGGGACCCGGCGGCTCCCCGCAATATTGGGTTCGTCACAATCCCTGGCAACTTCGACTTGGCCGCCAAAGGTGACTACCTCTACGCGGACAGCTATATCGACCTGGTCGTGCTTGATATTTCAGACCCTGGGAATATTCAGGAAGTGAACAGGATGGAAAGTGTATTTGGCGACTACGGGATCTGGGCTGGCAGGTACGATGCCTCCAGCGAAGTGATCTTGACCGGATACGACGAAACGTGGGTAGAGCAAGAGGTCGACAGTGATTGTGATGACAATTTCTTCTGGGCGCGTCCCGTGGCCTTCGAAGATGCCAATCTCGCCGTACAAAGAGCTAGTGCAGATGGATCATTGGCCTCCAGCAATAGTGGTGGCACTGTAGGCATTGGCGGTTCCATGGCCCGATTCACTATCTATGACAAGTTCCTCTATACCGTCGACTTCTCGGACATGCGTCTTTTCGACCTATCGGAGGCAACTGCACCAGAAAAAAGCAATACTGTACACCTGGGCTGGGACATCGAAACCATTTTTCCTTACGGAGACAAACTGTTTATCGGTGCGAGAAATGGCATGCATATCTATGACAATGTTGATCCCGCTGAGCCCGTCAAACTCTCGACATACGATCATGTCAATAGCTGCGATCCGGTTGTTGTTAGGGACAACTATGCTTACGTCACCTTACGCAGTGGCAATGAGTGTGAGGGCTTTACCAATCAACTCGACGTTGTCGATATCACTGATCTACGGGCGCCCACTCTGCACAAGACCTATCAAATGGAAAACCCTCACGGCCTGGGCATCAATGACGATTGCTTATTTATCACTGAAGGAGACTTTGGACTGAAGTATTTTGATGCAGCGGACATCGACAACATCACCATGGTAGATGAGATCAGGCAACTTCACGCCATCGACGTGATCGCGCTGGATGAGATATTGATGGTGATTGGCAACGATGGATTCCACCAGTATCGATATGACTGCGAAGACAAGTCGTGGTCATTCCTTAGTTCCATTGCCATTGCCCAACTGTAGACGCCCGATGAGTTGTAAGCGCCTATTGTTGCTCCTCCTGATTTTTTCTCCGTGCCTGTTGCGTGCTCAGGGGGCCACTGATTCACTGGCCAAACCTAAAAGAGACCTCTGGTACATGGGGCTGGGGATTGGCACGTCCATAGACAAAACCACCGAAGATGAGGCGCACTCCGCCTCGGCGCAAGCGGTCGCAGGATGGAACTTCCACGAATGGGGTGGAGTGGGGGTAGGATTGGGGATACACGACGCCTATTTCAATTGGGAGCAGTCTCAGTTCATGCCACTGTTCATGCAGGTGAGAGGTCGTACACCTGGAAAGATCGGCATTGTAGGATTTGTCAATACGGGCTACACATTCGCCCTACGCAAGGACGAAGAAGAGCAGTTCTTTCGACGCGAATACGAAGGTAGCTGGCACTGGCACACCGGAGGAGGCTTCCGGTTTCGGGTAAAGCAGGCCGACCTGCAAGTCAACATCGCCTATCGGACGTTTGAGAGCACCATCAGAGGGATCAACATCTGGGAAGGTGAAGTGACATTTATCTCTGAAGACAAGCGTCGGTTCAATCGCGTAGAGCTTATGCTAGCATTAGAAATTTAACAATATATAATATCAATATTTAGAGAACTTTCGTATTTTGATCATAAATAGGTCAAAGCAACGTTGGCTTTCTGCAACTCCTAATACCACAGACATGAAATCCTTTCACTTAACTATCCTACTTGCGGCACTGACGATCATGGGCTGCAACGATTTTGGCGAAGTAACTGTCACCTACACCAAGGGGACGGCAATTTACGGAGACTTGGAAGCGATGAGGCAAACGCCTATCCTGGCTCCGGCACGTGACATCACAGACGCTGGCAAGATCTACCTTGGAGGAGACCTCCTGCTCATCGGAGAAGAGGGCGAAGGCATTCACGTCGTAGACAACAGCAACCCCGAGAACCCTACACCGCAAGCATTCATTCAGATACCCGGCAATAGAGAGTACTATGTCGAGGGCTCCATGCTCTACGCAGAGAGTCTTTACGACATGCTAAGGATCGATATATCCAATCCATTACAGCCAGTAGTGGTCTCTAGGGTGGAGAATGCCTTCAGCAATGAATTCACTAACGGTCGTGGCGAGGCCTTGATCGGTTTCGAACTCGCGGAAGTGACAGAGAAGATGGACAAAGACAGCGATATTTATGATCAGGTCTGGAATGCCGAAGGCCCAAGCTACTTTGACTACCAGGAGAACCTGATACCACCATCGGCGGTACCAGCTTCATTTGCCGGAAACAGCAACCAGGCAATAGGATCGGTCAACCGCATTGCCTTCACTGACGATCATGTCTTCGTAGTGGGTGTATCCAAGCTGACAGTATTTGATGCCTCCGTAGGACTGGACCGCGTGTATGCCGCACAGATCGGCTGGAACATGGAAACAATCTATCCTATGGGCAACAGGATCTTCATCGGATCGCAAAACTCAGTAGAAATCTACAACATCTCTGACCCTGCATCGCCGCAACATGAGTCTTCTTTCTGGCACGCTACATCTTGTGATCCAGTCTTCCCCGTGGATGAAGAGACCGCCTATGTCACGCTTCGCACGGGAGACTTTGCGGAGTGCCCCGGTGATGAGAATGCACTCGTAGTATTGGACATTACGACCATGTCCATGGCCGTTCAGGTGCAGGACATCGAGATGGAAAGCCCCTACGGCCTCACCTTGATTGGTGATCGCCTCTACGTCGGTGAAGGGGAAAATGGCCTGAAGATCTTTGATGCCACTGATCGGCGAAACCTGGTTCTGGAAGAGGCACAGCGCAATGTCAAAGCCTATGACGTGCTGGCGCACCCGACGCGACTTGGTTTGCTAATGATTGCCGGACCCGAAGGACTCAGCCAATTTGAAACCGACGACGACCTGCAGCTACAACTGCTGAGCCATGTCGCCTTTTAAAGAAAGTTGATGCGCAGTCTACTGGCACTTTTGCTCTTGCTGATGGGCATGGGGTCCGTCATGGCCCAACGCCCTCCGGAAGAAGAGCAACTCTATATCCGGTATTACGACGGGTCCATCTTCATCGGTCATGTCGTTGATCGCGACAAGTACTCCTATCGATTGAGGATAGTCACGCAGGACACAATCACAATACAACCGGCACTGATCAAGAAGATTCGTAGTTCGAAAGACCTCATGATCTTTCCCGGAGGGAAGTACCACTTCAAACGCGGGATCTATGGTGCCACGAGTTTCGGAGGTGGCTTCAGCGGCGATGATGGAACGGGCCAGTGGGATGTGACGGTGATCTCCAGGATCAAAGAGGATGTACACGTAGGTGGTGGCGTGGGCTTTGAAGGAGGCTCGATCTCCATCGCAGGGTTCTGGCACACGCAACACTTTACGAGTGTCTATGCGTATGGGAGATACTATCCATTTGGCCGAAAAAAACGGCGGACTTTCATCGATAGCAAACTGGGATGGGGTTTCTCTCGTAACGAGTGGGACGGTGAGCATTCTGGCGGCGTCCTTGCACAACCTGGCATTGGGCTGGAGTTCCCATCAAGGCATAATTTCCGATGGTTCCTGTCCCTCAGTCAGTACATCCAAAACACGGCCGGAGAGAGTACCGAATGGGGTCCTTTTTCACAGCCTGTGACCACCGACTACAACGTCTGGTACAGTCGGACGATGTTCAAAGTTGGTTTCCAATTTAAGTAGACGAGCGTCCTCGGGCTTTTACCCGAATGTTGTATATTTGGGGCTTATTATTAATCAGAAGATAAGAAACGGTTCCGAGCGGGGCCGTTCTTTTTTGTTATAAAGGGATAAGAATTAAGAACAGAAATGGCTCATAACTATTACACCAAAGAAGGACTACAAAAACTGAAGGACGAGCTTCAGGACTTGAAGTCGAGGGGAAGAGCAGATATGGCAAAGCAAATTGCCGAGGCCAGAGATAAAGGTGATCTGAGTGAAAATGCGGAGTATGATGCTGCCAAAGATGCCCAGGGCCTACTTGAGCTGAAGATTTCGAAGCTTGAAAACATCGTGGCCAATGCCCGAGTGATCGACGGGGCGAACATGGACTCTTCCAAAGTCTCCATCCTGTCAAAAGTGAAAATAAAAAATGCCCGCAATGGGGCGGAATTAACGTATCAGCTTGTAGCTGAGGAAGAAGCAGATCTCAAAGCCAACAAGATCTCTGTCAAATCGCCCATCGGTGGTGGCCTCCTGGGCAAGAAAGTCGGCGAGAAAGCCAAAATAAAGGTGCCGGCTGGAGAAATGGAGTTCGAGATACTCGACATTTCCATCTAAATTACGGCACTGCGAGGAAGCATTTCCGAGCAAGCAACTATATCCCTTTTATTGGCATGGCGTCCATTTTTTCTAAGATTGTCAGCCGTGAGATTCCTGCTCACATCGTCGCTGAAAATGACAAATTCCTGGCGTTCCTGGATATCAACCCGCTGGTTGAGGGTCATACGCTGGTGATCCCCAAAGAAGAGGTCGATTACATTTTCGACGTACGGGACGAACTGTTGTCGGGTATCCTTGTATTTGCCAAAGGCGTGGCACAAGCCATCGAAGCCGTCGTTGAGTGCGAACGCATTGGTGTGACCGTGATTGGGTTGGAAGTGCCCCACGCACACGTACACCTTATCCCCATCAATTCGATGGGCGACATGAACTTCGAGCGCATGAAGTTGTCTCCCTCTCCAGAAGAGCTGGCAGCTACCGCAAAAAAGATATCAGAGGCCTACAAGGCTACTGCGCACAACTAGGAGCGGGAATTATGTCAAAGGCTGACCGTCGAGGTCAGTGGTGAGGATCTCTGTCATCACGTCGAAGAACGGCCTCATGAGCTGAAACCCCCTATCCACGAGAGCAATGAAATCCCCACCCGCAACCTCCTGATCTGAGAAGTTGTGGCGAAGCATGAACTGCTTGTAGCGTAGGAGATGGATGTTCTCATCCTCCTTCGAAAACCCTTTGGGCGCACTCTTGACCTGCTCTCCTCTCAGGTCTCCGAAAAACTCAGTCAATTCCTTGTGGGCTAAGGCAGCGCGAAGGTCCGTAGCATCCTGGCTGATGTGTTTGCGGATATGCAGGAGATCCTGAGGATTGGGCCCAAAGAACCCACCTGCCATGTAAGAATTGCCAGGTCCCACCTGAAGGTAATAGCCACCGCGAAGCAGCTTTGTTGCCCTCTTGATATTCGTAGACCACGAGGTCTTGTAGGGGGTCTTGTCCTTACTGAACCTTACATCCTTGTATATGCGATAGATCTTGGTGTTGGCCTCGTCGATATGATCGTGGGCCTTCATCCGCTCCATCAAGGCCGTGACGAAAACCTCAAATTCCTCTTTCGAAGTCTGGTAGGCGTCCTTATGCGCATTGAACCAGTCTCGGTGGTTGTTGTCCTTGAGGTCCGAGAAGAAAGCCAGTGTGTTCTTAAGTGTCATAGGTTATCAATTGGTTGGGGGATAATATCCGCGGCCAGGCGGTCAAACAGCTACGGCAGAGTTTTGCTCCAGGTGCACCTTGAGCGCCGCTTTGATGTCCACCAGGACTTCTTGTGCCTGTTTGGCCATACGAGGTTTCATTAGAGGAACCAGCAGCTTCTGTACCCACCATTTGACGGAGATGGCCATCCGAAAAGTGAGCCGGGTGGTGTGTTCATCCACCGGTGTCATAATGAAGTCGGTCTCAAAGTACTTGAGCGGCGCAGGGTTCTTCAGGATCTCCCCGTAAGAACGCTGATCCGGCTCCACGTGTGGCTTGATTGTGTCAAAAAAGAGATGCTTCCCCTTTACGATGCAATAGTGCTCCTCTCCTGCTCTGTTGATTCTGTCCTCATCAAAGATGATTTCGTCAGCCCCCTTGTTCCATAGGTGTCGGTATCTGAAGTCCATGATGAAGTTTTGAAGCACATCGATATCATATGGGATCTCATCGGCCACCTCCACGACCAGGTCCACTTTCACGGGCGGAGCGCTTTTCTCCTCCTCTTCCAGCCCATCCTTCCACTGACTGATCTTGTTGTACTGATACGGGATGCGACCAAGATCACGATCCTCCAGAAATCCGTGACCTTCACCAAGGAAGCCCGACTCGGCCAGGATCGACTCTGAAAAAAGGAGGTACTCATCATCGTCGATGTCATTTTTGAGCAGACGATGCGTGACAATCACCGCGCCGCCAAAAGGCTTTTGCTTTGTCCCGGCAAATGCCGCCATGTTCACGTCTCCCGAATGAGCCACAAACTTCAACTTCAAATTCGCGGCAGTCGAACATGCGCCGCAGTTGCAGATGCGACGATGCTCATATTGGAGCAGATGCTTGTGAAATGCCTGATAGATCCGCTTGGCTTCCAGCGTGAGATCTTCGATGGAGAGCTTCGTCCCATGCTTAAAGAAAAACACCGCATCTCCCTCCACCTCGGCCACCTCCAGGGTCTGCGAGCCCTTCTCGATGATCACGTTGATCAGCTCTTCTATGATGTGCTGGCTGTGCGCGATTTCCGTATCCTTCACAAAGCGTGTGAACCCCGAAATATCAGGAATGAAAAGTGTAGACTCAGACATACTTCACCTAACGAAACGTATGTTATTACGAGATTGGGAAGCAAAGCGTTCCCCCGAATTGCAAAAATGACTAGCGCCGTCAGATGTCTGGCTTTTGGGGTGCTTTTTGGGCGGCACCGCCGACGACGACATTGCCATTCGGCCAATCAAAATTTCAGACTGCTTGGTCGTGTCAGGGTCGGGCTCTCACCTGTACCTCAGCCCCGCTCCCCAGCACACTGGCCATGCTGGGTGCCGGCTCCATCCCTGCCGCGGGTTTTAGAGTTCCGAGTTTGGAATTAAGAATTTGGAGTTGTTCTCCCAATATCAAACTCTAAATTCCCAAATTCAAAATTCAAAATTACCTTCCGAGCCACCTCATGATGAGAAATCGAGCAATAGAGTCCTCCCTCGACGGCTTCACCTCGCCATTTGCTATCGCCTCGCTCAATTCTTCCCTCGTAAACCACCTCGCGGCAGACAATTCGTTTTCATCCAGCCGGATCTCGCGATCCACGGCTCGCGCATTGTAGCCGACCATAAGCGCAGAGGGAAAAGGCCACGGTTGAGAAGCCACATATTGGAGATCTGTGACTTGCAAACCACTTTCCTCTTTCATTTCGCGGATGACAGCGGCCTCCAGGGTCTCTCCAGGCTCAACAAACCCGGCAAGCGTCGAGTACCAGCCAGTCCCCTTCCGCTTGACATTTTCTGCGAGAAGGCACCGCTCGACTCCCTCCTCGTCTACGTGATAGATGAGGACAATGATCGCCGGGTCCGTCCGGGGGTGTATGGAATAGCCGCAGGCATCGCAGACTCTCACAAAACCGCCTTGCTTAGACACGGTCGCCCCCCCACATTTGCCACAATAGCGATGGTGCCGGTGCCAGTGCAGCATCGCGCGGGCGTAAGCGAGTAAGGACGATTGCTCGAGTGACAGCTCCGCGAACAACGACCGCATATCGTGCCAGTCATCACCACCCGTTGAGGCCTCCAACATTGAAGCAGCAAAAAGCGGTTTGCCATTGACCACTCCCAGCAACGTCAGATCCTCCGTCGGCTGCGAGTCCAACCGCTGGGCAATGACGTAGCCCCCGGCACTGGGCTGGACGAGAAACTTGCCCTCACTTAGTAGGATGACTTCCGCTTCAGGGTGCGCTTCTTGCGCTGACAGCCACTCCTTCTCCAATCGCCGCTCGTGAGATCGATCGAGGTAGAGGGATTGCGTGTAGTGCAGGTTGCGGGGATCGGTCATGGACACGAATGTAGGTAGATCCTGAGGTTCAAAGCAAACTACCTGCAAGATGAGGTTGGGTACATGACTGACCGTCGTTTATGAATAACATAGAGTCGTTAGATGCCAGCAATTTGAGAGGCACTCCCGGGTACCATGGCTTTGAGTTTTTGATCAGTTTTCACCCCTAAAGACTCTCGAGGTTTTTCGCTAGATTTCAAACTAAGGCACTGTGCAGTCACCATAGAACAACCACAAAACGTCTAAATCATGCGATCTTTCCTACTTAGTCTATCGATCGTTTTTGTCAACTCACTGTATTCGCAGGACGCTGATCCATTGTCTTCAATGACGTACCAGGAGCTGAATGATGAATTCATCGACCTGTATATAAATGGCAGATATGAGGACGCAATTCCCTATGCGGAAGAGATGATGGATTACTCGAAAAGAGAGCGGAACGACACGTTACTAGCGGAAAGTATGAACAACCTGGGTGTGCTCCTGGAACTCCTGGGAAACTACAGTAAGGCTGAGCAACTTCAGCTGGAGTCCATTGACATACGCGGTAGGGTATTAGGAGAGGATCATATCATCTATGCGGAATCTCTTACCAACCTCGGCGTCTTGTATGAAGAAATGGGGCTATTCGACGAGGCTGTTTCGCTGCATTTGCGGGCCCTCGGAATAAAAAAGAAGACGTCCGATGAGGACGTCAACTACGCTATTTCCCTCAACAATCTGGCCATTTTGTACATGCAAACGGGCAATTACAGCAAGGCATTGCCACTCTTTCTGGAATCAAAAGATATTCGAGAGCGGCTATTGGGCAAGGAGCATCACCAATATGCTATTTCCGTTCACAATTTGGCGCGTCTCCACGAGATCATGGGCAACTACGAGGAGGCCGTAGTTCTCTATTCACAAGATCTGCAGATTACGAAGAAAACAATTGGGCTAAGCCACCCTGAGTACGCGATTTCACTGAACAATCTGGCATCGGTATACGGAAAAATGAACGAACCAGCTAAAGCCATTCCCTTACTTCTACAAGCAAGGGACATCCAGGAAAAGCAACTAGGTCGTGAGCACCCTCACTATGCTGAGTCAATCAATGACCTGGCAGCCATGTTCGATTTGCAAGGTGACGGTAATAAAGCGCTGCAGTTTTATTTGCAGTCGAACAAAATCCTCAAGAAAACAAAAGGCATAGGCCATCCACGCTACAATCAATCACTGAATGACCTGGCATCGCATTACGCGAAGGTTGGCGATATCGACAAGGCTTGGGAGATGGTCAGTCTGGCATTAAACAGCCCCACAGGTAGCGTTGTATACCGCACTATCAACGAAGCGTGGTCTCACGACCTCCTGACAGGCTCATTTCCATCAAGTGCACACCTGGAACAAATGGTGGAAAGTCTTGCAGTGGTCTATGTTTTATTAGAGAAAGGCAGAGAGATTGACGATGTCATGGCAAAAAAGATGATCGTCGCGAATCTAGCAAATGGGCTCCTTAGCCAAGCCAAAAACCGAGTTTCCACAGAAGAAAACAAGCTCCGAATGCTGTCATTGAGCCATGCATGGCTTCAGCGAAGCTTGCAAATCCTGACCCCCGAAGCTGAAGCAGAACAAGCATTCAGGCTTGTTGATCAAAACAAGTCAGTTCTGCTCCTGGAAGCTACGAAGTCCGAACGGTCTTATACATTAGGCGATCTACCGGACTCTTTGATCTGGCAGGATCGTCAGTTACTCAAAAGACAAAGCGGGCTGCAGGCGCAGTTACTTGCAGGTCCGACTGAGGCCGAACGTGAGGGTATTATTAATGACCTCAATCATGTCAACCAAGAGATTGATGCCTTCATTCAAATGATCGCCAGAGAGCACCCCAAATATCACAAAGTCAAGTACCAGCAAGAGGAGGTAGACGTTCAGGAAATACAATCCGCATTGGCGCCAGGAATAGCTTTGCTGGAATATGTCATCGGTGACTCCACAGCCCATGTCTTCTTCATGGACAACCAAAATGTACAATGGACACGACTCCCTATCGCCAAAGAGGATTTAAGAAGTCGTATCCAATCTCTACACAATTCCCTGCGCGACTACTCCGCCGACGAATCTTATCAGAATTATACCGAACAGGCACATTGGTTTTACGAAAATTTGGTTGGCGCCCCACTACGTAGCAAAAAACACATCACCAATCTGATTATTGTACCGGATGGAGAGTTAGGGCACTTACCATTTGAAGCATTTCTCGTCGAAGAGGCTCCGGAGCAAGACCAAGGCTACGGTGACCTCCACTACCTATTAAATGACTACAGCATTTCCTACAGCTACTCCGCGGCGCTCTGGAAAGAGAACATGGAAGCACCCGCCCAGAGGAACAATGGCCAAATGCTGGCCATGGCACCTGACTACGGCGTTTCATTGGACAGCACGCTCCTGGCGGTCCGCCTTCCTACCGACCAATGGAGGCGCGGTGAATTGGGCCCCTTGCCCGCCGCCCGTCGGGAGGTGGAGACGCTGCAGGAAAAGTATGCCGGCTTCTTTGCCTTTGATACGATGGCTTCAGAAAAAGTCGCCAAGGAAATGGCGGCCGACTACTCCGTCCTGCACTTTGCCACGCACGGCCTATTGGATAATGAGCGTCCAGTCCTTTCATCACTGGCGTTCACAGAAGACAGCGACAGCACCGAGTCCAATTTCTGGATGGCCCATGAGATCTCAAAGGCCCAGCTCAATGCGGACCTGGTCGTACTTTCCGCTTGCGAAACAGGATATGGCAAATTCGAACGCGGCAATGGGATCGCGTCCCTGGCACGGGCGTTCATGTATGCCGGTGCACCTTCACTCGTCGTCTCTCTCTGGCAAGTCAACGATGTCGCCACATCCGAACTGATGAGAAACTTCTATGACCACCTAGACAAAGGCCTCAACAAAGACGAGGCGCTCCGACAGGCCAAGCTGGACTACCTCCAATCTGCCCCGGAGCTCACCCAACATCCCGGCTTCTGGTCACCCTTTATCATGATGGGCAAGACCGACGCTATCGACATCCGGAAGAAGCGTGAAGGAATGCGGCGGGGTGTCGCGATTGGCGTCCTTCTGCTCGTGGTTGTTGGCGGGGTGGTTTGGAGGAGAAAGGCTCGGAATTGATTTCTGCGGCGGTTAAGGTTTTTGATCAGTTTTCACCTCTAATCACTCTGCGCCTTTTTCGCTAGATTTCGATTTCAACCTGAAAAACAACCGCAAACATCAGCTAAAAAATGAAACGGATAGCTCTTATTGGCCTGGCCTTGCTTTTCACCGTCGTCGCTTTAGGGCAGGATGAGGAGGACTACATGCACATCTCCTACGGAGCATTGGATACCCTTATCAACCAATACATAGGGCAAGCAAAATATCGAGAGGCCATTCCTCTGGCAGAGGCGATGATCAAAAGAGCCACGGAAGACAAATTTGATTCCATGCTCGCCGGCGGTATCAATGATCTGGGCAATATACATCTTAGGTTGGGCGACTACGACAAGGCCAAGGAACTATACCTGCAATCCAAAGACATCAGAGCAAATGCCTTGGGAAAAGAGAATTCAGAGTATGCAGAATCACTGAATAATCTGGGAGCAGTTCATTGGTTCAAAGGAGAACAGGAGCAAGCGCTACCCTACTTTCTGCAAGCCAGTGAGGTCTGGGGGAAGGTGCTAGGTAAAGAACACCCAGACTACGCAATTTCACTTAATAACCTGGCAGCGCTTTACGGAAGACTGGGGAAACACCCTCAGGCTCTTTCTATACAACTGGAAGTCTTGAGAATAAGGGAAAAAACCCTCGGTAAAGAAGATGAAAAGTATGGCAACACACTCAACAACCTTGCAAGGACCCTCGAGACCATGGGGGATTATGAAACGGCGCTACAATATACTCAGCAGGCGGTTGAGATTCTCGAAAGAACCTTGGGGCGCGAGCATCCACAGTTTGCGTTTACATTGCTCAACCTGGGCTTACTACAATCCAAGCTTGGAAATCGCGACCAGGCGTTGCCTCTCTATTTACAAACAAACGATATCCTGAGACGCTCACTAGGTCCGGAACATAACAGATATGCTTTGTCATTGCAATACACCGGCAATCTGTATTTGAAGAATGGCGATTATGACCTGGCACTTCCTCTGTATTTAGAAGCAAAGGATATTATTAGGAAATCGCTCGGAGAGGGCCATTCCCAGTACGCAACGGCACTCAATAGTCTAGCCTTCCTGTACATGGAAATGGAAGAATACGATGAGGCCCTGCCTCTCTTTCTACAAAGCAGAGATATATATGCCTCCGTCTTGGGCAGAAATCACACTTTATATGGCAATGCGTTGAACAATCTGGCCATACTCTATGAAAAAATAGAAGACTACGAACAGGCACTGCTATGCTTCGAGGAAGCTGAGCAAATCGCCCTGGAAGCGAAAGGCTTTGAACATCCCTCCCATGCCCTTGCATTAAAGAATCTAGCCGCAATGCAGATAAAAGCACAAAACTATGGTGAAGCATGGGAAACGATACAGCAAGCGATCAACAGTTCGTCGAGGAGGCAATTACCCTTGACGATTGACCCAGCTTGGGCAGACAGCATCTATTCCACGAAGTATACGACCTACGAGCAAATAGAAAATATTATTGAATCGCTGAACACAGTCGATCGTCTGCTGGAAGTAGATAGCAGCATTGTCGATTCGCAGGAGAAACAAGTAGTAGTCTCCAATCTGGCAAATGCCTTGTTGGTAAAGGTTCGCAATCAAATCTCCAGTGAAGGCGATAAGCTGCGACTGCTTTCGAAAGGTCACTTTTGGTTAAAACAAATTCTGCAGGTCTTGACTCCTGAAAATGACTTCAACAAGGCCTTTGGCCTGGCGGACCAGAGCAAGTCGGTACTGCTATCGCAGGCCACACATTCAGCGCTGGCCCATCGCATGGGAGATTTTCCGGACTCACTGATTTGGGAAGACAAAAACCTCCTCAAGAAGCAGAGTGAGATCCAGGCACAACTCCTTGGAAAACTGTCCGTGGAAGAAGAGCGCGGTCTTATTGATCAACTTAATCAGATCAATCAGGAAATTGATGATTTTGTCCAGATGGTGGCAGAGGAATTCCCAAAGTACTACGAAATCAAGTACCAGCAACTCGATGCCGATGTGGAGGATATCCAGGGGTTACTCGATCAGAATACTGCACTATTGGAGTACGTCATCGGAGATTCAGCAGTGCACGTTTTTTACATTGACAGGGAACATACGCAATGGAGTCAGGTTCCGGTACCGAAAAAGGATTTGAGAGATCGTATCAGCGCTATGCACAATGCATTGAGCAACTATTCCTCTGACGAATCCTACCAGAACTATACTGAGCAAGCCCATTGGCTCTACCAGAATTTGGTGGCACCCGCCCTGAAGGATAGGGCTGGCATCTCCAGACTGGTCATCATACCGGATGAGCATTTGGGGCACCTACCGTTTGAAGCCTTTCTTGTTGAGGCGGCTCCAGGACAAGACCAAGGTTATGGCGGTCTGCACTATCTACTGAACGACTACAGCATTTCCTACAGCTACTCCGGGGCGCTCTGGAAAGAGAACATGGAGGCGCCAGCTCCGCGCAACAATGGTCAGATGCTCGCCATGGCCGCTGATTACGGGGTGTCGCTGGACAGTGCCCTCCTGGCAGTTCGCCTTCCTACTGACCAATGGAGGCGCGGGGAATTGGGACCGCTGCCAGCCGCCCGCCGGGAGGTGGAGACGTTGCAGGAAAAGTATGCTGGATTCTTTGCCTTTGATACGCTGGCCTCGGAAAAGGTTGCCAAGGAAATGGCGGCCGACTACTCCATCTTGCACTTCGCCACACACGGCCTATTGGACAATGAGCGTCCAGTCCTTTCATCACTTGCCTTCACAGAAGACAGCGACAGCACTGAGTCCAATTTCTGGATGGCGCACGAGATCTCGAAGGCCCAGCTCAATGCGGATCTGGTGGTCCTCTCCGCTTGCGAAACAGGGTATGGCAAATTCGAACGCGGCAATGGCATCGCCTCTCTGGCTCGGGCATTCATGTATGCCGGCGCTCCGTCACTCGTCGTCTCTCTCTGGCAGGTGAACGATGTGGCCACATCAGAATTAATGAGAAACTTTTATGACCACCTCGACGAAGGCCTGGACAAAGATGAGGCCCTTCGGCAAGCTAAGCTTGCCTACCTCCAATCTGCTCCGGAACTCACGCAACATCCTGGCTTCTGGTCACCCTTCATCATGATGGGCAAGACCGACGCCATCGACATCCGGAAGAAAGGAGATGGCATGCGCCGGGTTGTAGTGATTGGTCTCCTTCTGCTCCTGGTTGTAGGAGGCGTGGTTTGGAGGAGAAAGGCACGGAAGTAACTTGTGTGTTAGTTGGGAGTAAAATAGAAAAGGCACGCGTCACAGACGCGCGCCAGCGGTGGGGGGATTCTAGTCTTCGTTGTTGACGGGGTGGTTTGGAGGAGAAGGGCACGGACTTGACGCGTGCCATAAAGGAACCTCCGCTCTCAATGAATTACTTAAAGGGTTCGTTGAATTGAAAGTCGTACGATTCAGCGTAGATGATCACATCCCTCCAATCAACTCTCGCCTCCTGAATCGTTCTCTTGAGCATCTCGAGCGATCCTTCAGAGAGATGCACTATACACCGTGAAACTCTTGGACCTAAATCCAACTCGTTCTCAAAATCTGTGAGCAACTTTTTAGCTCGATCTGATTTCACCCCAAATAGGAATTCTATCCTTCGTTCAATATCTACTTCCAAAAAGATCTCTTTTTAAAGCTAAAGGTAGAGGGATCGTAGCGATAACCGGCTTGTTGAAGCATCTCCACTTCTTTACCGAAGCCCGTTCTTATCCCGTCTACACCATTCCTGAATAGATTCGCAGGCGACGGCTCTGAAGCGACTTTAATAATATCTCCCCGCTTGATTGCTCTTTGTAGCCATTTTTGATTGTTCGCCCAGGTGTAGTACTTATTTGGCATATTTAGAATATTGTACCCGCCAGTGTTCATACCACTCTTTACATTGCTTAGGCCATTCGATATCATTCTCGTGTCCGAAAGCCTTCCAATAATCGTTGTGGTTTTACGAGCGGCCTTTACCGCTTTGTACCCCCTGTAAGCCTTATGACCCAATTTTCCAATGGTAGCGGCTGTACCTAGTACTGGGATGGCTGCGGCTGCGGACAGCGCGGCGCTGGTATAGTCACCCTCTATCGCGTAGATACCAGCGTTGATCAAGTCAAAAGCCTCCCCCAATACAGGTACAAGTCCTGCTACATCAAGTGCTCCGTGAACCACATCCATCAAACCAAAACCCCAGCCCGAACTTGCCGTCGAAGAAGTGGCTGTTGCAGCAGTCTGGGTTGGATTAGCAAACTGGGATAGCGTACTGGGTATATGGCCTGGGGCTGATCCAGTCAAAGACGGTACGCTCCTCGAAGTCGCATCAATCTGGACCGGATACTCCCTCGGAGTAGGCAGTGGATCCGGGCCCTGGAGTATCATGTCTGAGGATGGATCAAATTCAAAATGGGAGAAGGAGCGGGTGTTATAATTGAAGGAGCCCATATCCACGCCTCCGTTGGGCATTGGTATTGCAGTAGCTCCATTGGCAACAAAACTCGTAGACCCCAGATAGGCATAGGTCGCTGGTAGTGCCAAAAGCTGACTATAGGCAATAGCTTTGGCTACCGTGGTGGCAACAGCGGCCAGGGGACTTGCCGTGATCACAATTCCCTTCAAAATGGTTGGCAATGCAATGAAAGGCAATGCAATGTACCCACTGGGATCGGTTGAACTGAGTGGATTGTTGAATACATAGCTGTATCTATTGAGACCTTGTGTGAAATCGGGAGACTGTGTATAGGGATCTGGACTTAGAAATCGACCAATCACAGGATCATACATGCGACCGTTCATATTAATCAAGCCAAAGAGCCCGAGGTGCTCATGTCCCGTAAACCCTCGATCGTGGCTGATGGCAGTGGTTCCACTCAATGGTGCCCAAGAGTCCGCATCCCTTCGCTTACCCCAGGCGTCAAAGCTGTAACGTTCCAACACTTTGCCTGCATCATCCACTATCCCAGTGATGCTACCCAGGTGGTCTTTGAGCAAGTAGTGTATGGCCTCGGCACCCTCTTCTGCCACGTGGATGGCGACCGCCTCGCCTCTTGCTTTGATGTAGTGGATTTTGCGAACTTCCCCCTGAGCATTCTCTTCTTCTTCGTAGAGGCTGCCAATGAAGCGCTTGGTGATGGTAAGGCCCGCTATGGTCGTCCGGGTTACCTTCCGCTCATGAGATACACCGTACGTGAAATCGATACGAGCGTCTCCCTCACTGATCGATCGTACTTTATCAAAGCCGTTGTACTCAATGTCCTGTGTGACAGCCGGAATGGCTTCTCCATTGAGTTCAATCATCTTAACTGCATGAGGGCGGCCGGTCATGTTTTCGACATCGTACCCGTAATTGCCGACATCCGATTTACTCTTGATATTTCCAAGCACGTCGTAAGAGAGGGTCACATGACCATATTCTTTGTCCTTGATTTGGGTGGTCTTCAATCTATTGAGCGCATCGTAGGAGAAGGTTTCTGTTAAGCCACGACCATCATCCAGCAAGTGGTTGGTACGACTGGTTAGGTTGTATACTTTGTCGAATCTGTAGGACTCATCTTGGAGCATCTCATCATTTGCTCCTTCCGTTCTGATACCTTTTAGGATACCTGTGCTCCTGTCATAGTCCCGATAAGTATTGATCGACCGAGCGAGTCTAACGTGCGTGAGATGGCCAGTTGCATTCTCTGCCATGGCGCTCCAGTAGCGTGTCTGACCATCTGGGGAGGATACCTCGTGGAGGTAGCCAAATTCGTTGAAGTGTTGCTGGACCCGTAGACCCGATGGATATTCGATGAAAGTGATTCGATCCTGCTCGTCGTAGGTGTAGCGGGTGTTGTACTGCCCACCTGCCAAAACCTCCCGAACCTCAGTTGTTCGTAGCAGATGATCGTAGAAGTATTCCTTTAAGATATCACCTGTGGAAGTCTTCGACAAAAGGCCCAACTTTTTCGTATCGAATGTCCAGGTAGTGCGCTCTTTGTCAGACCCTTTTGCAATCTCCCTTTCGATCATTCGGCCCAGGTGATCATAGCTAAAGCTGGTCTCATAGCCTTTTTCATCAGTTTGATAGATCAGCTCACCAAAAGCATTGTACCTGGTCGATATCAATCCAAGATCAGGATCTCGTACCGATGTACGATTACCGAGTGCATCGTAGGTGAAGAGCGTAACGTTGTTTTGCGGGTTTGCAACCGACTTGAGCAACCCACTGGAGTAGTAGTTGTAAACAAGCTCTTCATTCTCTGCGTCAATGCTCTTAATCTTCTGCCCAAGCATGTTGAATCTGGCCTGACTTCTATGACCCTTGGCATCGGTCGACGTGGTTACTAACTTGGTGTATATGCTGCTTGTGACCCGGTTTCCCGGCTCGGAGACTTCTATAACCCGGCCTAGCGGATCGTAGCGGAATGAACTCCATCTGGCAGTGGCATCAGAGAAGTAAGGTTGCGATACACGGCCAACAAGGCCCTTGGAATTGTACTGCTTATCAACGAAAACCTTTTTACCCCAAAGGCCAGTCGCCTCAGTTCTTATCTCACGATTTAAACGATCAAAATAGGTTCGTCCCGGGGCCCCGCTTGAACTTGTAGTTTCGATATAGTATCTGGCGGAGGGAGGGGCCTCTCCTGCCGCCCAGTGATAGGCGGTTTTGGTCCATGCTTGCTGATTGGGTGAGACAACTCTTTCCAATTTTCCGAAGTCGTCATAGTCATACGAAGTAGTCAGGCCATTGGGCCCTGTCACTGTCTTAACATTCCCTGTCGCAGGGTCAAACGTCTTACTTGTTGTATGTCCCTTGGCATTCTTCTGCTCTCGCACAAAGCGGTGCTTGTCGTCATAACCAAATGTCAATGCCCTCGTTTGGCTATTTCCCTCGTTATCGGCAATGCCGGAAGTCGCAGCATGTGTGATGTTACCATACTCATCGTAGGCATAGGTTGTCGTGAGGGCCAGTTCATGTTCTGGCTGCTTTATCTCGCTCTCTAAGGAGAAATCTGGATAGTAGGTGAATGTCGATTCACTGGTATGAGAATCCTCTCCCGGTGCGATGCTGGTTTCGGTAGTTTTGGTAAGCAGCCCCAAAATCCATTGAGAGACATCGATTTCGTCGTATTCATTCTGAATGATGACCTGGTGGCCATCTCCATACTGGACAATGATTCGCTCCGCATTGCCATATGGATCATATTGATCATAAAGCGTCGTGGTAGAACGTATCGGCGCATCCGAGGGCCCACTATACAGGTCGTAGCTGTCGGAGATCTCTTCCTTTTTTGCATAGAGGAATGTACTTCCTACGTGTTCATCCAGATCAACATAGGAGATACTATTCGTTGACAGTACGGCCCCAGTTACGGTCGATTCTACTTGCTGTGAGGCCAAAACCGGAACGTAGTGCGGAGTTTTTAATTCGAAAGTTTCAGTTGTCTTGGTTCTCTGCGATAAATCCTCAACCTCACGCCGGAGAAATCCCAAGAATCCGCGGCCTCCGCGATGCAATAGAGCTTCCTTATAGTGATATAGCACATCCGCTAATCGGCCTCTGCCATTGTCCGCGGACACCGCACTCACCACGTACATGGGTGCCTGCACATGCCTCAAATCCGGCCCCAGTTCCGTAATACCTTTTTCATAAACAGCTGGATTTGTTAGCGGATTGTAGTCTACGAAAACCCGGCTACCATAGCTGTTTGCAAAGCCCTCGACCATCGCAGGTGCCTTCACATAGTCCTCATAAAGATTTACAACTTGGGTGATTCCGTATGATTCACAATTCCTATTCTCACAATCAGGAATGGTCGTCACCTTCAATTTGGCGGTTGGGAGGACAACAACATCCGAAATTCCGTTTCCATTGAAATCCGTAATCAGGACATCCTCCCCGGTAGGAACTAAAATGCCGGTAATGCTGACGAACTCAGATAGGTCCTTCAACCTCAATAGCCGCAGCTGGCCAGCTTCCTGTATGCCCACATCACTGCGACCATCACCATCAAAATCTCCGAGATAGTAGTCAGGCTCCTCACTGAATGTAAATGGTTTGGGAATCAACTTCGTCTCGAAGCCTGTACCAGTGCCCATAGACAAACGCCAATATTCCTTAATCTCGTAGCACTCCTCCTGGTATTCTGGATTGCCGCCTTCAGCCTCTTTAATATCAGGGTCATTGCAATAGGGGCTGTCTACTGGTTCCAGCCTTGAAAAGGTTCGAACATTCAATACATCCGGGAGCCCGTCTCCATTGAAGTCGGCTCTCATAGAATTTCGATTGACAATGGAAGTTGATACTCCAGCCGAACCGGCTTGGTCCCTTACATCAAAATTCCATCGGTCGTCAGTCGCCAGGAATAGATAAATACTCGGCTCGCTCTCTCCCTCAAGTATTGCTGGTAAACCAACATATATATCCGCCCGACCATCACCGTCGAAATCTTGAACAAGGATTTGAAATCCTTCGTGGATTTCCGGGGATATCCATGTCAGTTCCGGGCTGGTACTTGCATCAGGAATAAACCTCTCTCCATCGTTGTAGAGCACATTTACCCAAAAAGTGGTATTACCGCTATTAGAAATGAAATACTCAAATGCGAGGAGATCTGTCTTCCCGTCACCATCAATATCTCCTAGCTGGATCCAATCAAAGGACTGGATCAAGTTCATATCCTGCGTGAACCCTAACTCAAAGTCACCACCGCTCGAGAGATACACTTTGCAAACATTGGAGTCACTTACAGCCATGTAGTCTGCTAATCCATCGCCATTGAAGTCCCCGACGTACTTCTTGCTGTCGGGATCAGGGTCAGGGGACTCTTCGCTGCCCGAGATTTGTCCATTCTCAAAGCTCAGGAGCATACGAATGGCCTTGTCGCGATTCCTGACATCACCACTTGTGGGTCCATCGGAGATATCAAAAAATGACAGGATCTCGGATCTTCCGTCTCCGGTGAAGTCACCTGGCAAATTCATGCGTTCGAGTACCTCGGCTTGTGGCGCCGATGACGTAATAGGAAGTTCTTCTTCAGCAGCGTTGAAGGCCCTCGCACCAAGATTGTTCCATTGAAATTGAACAGGGTTGTAATGTTCGCTGACGCTGTTGTATTCCGTTACACTGGTTAGCTGGGGTATGTCATCAATAATGTCGTATGTAAGTCGATATTCGCGCAGAAGTTGATTGCCATAGTAAGTCTTTATTGCAACTAGCCGATTGCTCACTTTTAGCTCATGACCTGCCAAATAGTAGTTGCGAGGATGGCTCCTTGCTTGATATTCGAATTGCACGCTGCTATAAGTACCCGCGTCCGTTTTGTCATTACCAGTATACTTGATTTCAGAAATCAGCTGCTCGTTGCCGTTGTTGAGGTAGTGGTAAGTCATAAAATTGCCCGATCGATCCTCTACCTTATTCAGCGCCCACGTGAGTACACCAGCATCTCCCGCCATTAACCTGGAATCACCACTATTGCCGTAGGTCTTGATCGTGCCAGACTTCTCCCAGACCTTGAAGTATTGGGCACCCGGACCCGCGGCGGTACCTATCGACTCAATTCTTGCCCTTCTGTTGTTCTCTAATCGATATTCTGAGCCTGGGGATCCGTAGGCGTGTCCAACCTTGAGAACCATTCTTTCACCATCCAAGGCCAGACGATCTAGGCCATCAAAATCCACCTTGTCGTGGACACCGTCGTGGTGCTCTGTTGCACCCACGCGCTTAATTGCAGAAAGCCCTGCGAGGCCAAAACCCGTTCCCAGCGGTCCATCGCCACCCTGATGATTATAGACAATCGCAATATTCGGTGCTATACCATTGGTTCCGGGGGAGACCATAATGGGAATGCTATAGTTCGCGGCGCCTAGTTGATTAACATCAAAAGCCGTCTGAGTACCTCCGACCGCTGCATCTTCCATTGGAATACCAAACGTCCCCGGCTCGTTCCCCAGGTAGCCACCAAACTCCTCCCGTATATCGTACCGGCCAAATGTCGCCAAAAGCGTGTTGTCAGCCTCAGACTGGTATTGAAACTCGGACTTGAAGCGAATGTAATCCTCACCAAGGATCACGTGGGAATCACCGGAATAGTCACCATTGATTGTCGGGTTACCCTGCGAGTACGCAGTTGTCGTTAGGGCCATCAACAACAGCACCAACAGCATGACGCCGGTAGCTCCGGAAAGTGTGGTACAACCTCTCATTGCTTGATGATTTTGATGGTTCGGGTATGATCCAGGAATGCCCAACGGACTATGTATACTCCTAGCGGTTTTATTGTGAGGTCGACTTCAAAATCCGGGACCTTGAAGGTCTTGCTGAAAATTATTCTCCCGTTGAGATCGAAAATGTTCACCTGGGACAGGGGCGCCTCTGCACCTTGAATGGTGAATCTGAGTAGGCCCTCTGTGGGATTGGGGTACACCAAGTCTACGACTTCCTGCAGTTCATCTCTCAGAAGCGAATCGGCCTCTGGCGCTTCGTCCAGGACCGCTACTCGCGCTTCAGCCTCCGCAACCATGAATCGCTTCACACGATTGCCAGAGGCATCATATTCAAAGTGTATGGCGTCTTGTGCCCGCAACGCTCCTGCTGCTGCCAGTAACAGTAGGAGCGTCAGGAGCTTGATGTTGTTCTTGAAAATCATCGTCTCAGCCCGGTTAGGTGATTATTGGTTGATTTGTTGCTGGAGCTCCTCGATGCGCTGATCCTGCGCCTCCATGCGTTTGTTTTGCTCTATGATGTAGAGTGTGAGCTCCTCGATCTTCTTAAGGAGCAAGCCCTCCATTTCGCCCACCTTTACACCGTCTCGCAACACTTCTTCCTCCGACGGAATATCCGGCAGATGCTTATTGGTATTGATGTACTCCTCTAGTTCATCCAGTGGCTTGAGATCGTAATCAGGTTGGAAGACATAGTCATGCCACCCACTTTGGGTCAGAAACAACTCCTCCGCCCTGACCAGGCCGCCTCCGTCAACCCGGAATACTTCCTTCTGATCATTGTCGTTCCAGACAACAAGGGCCTTGTCACTCAAATCAGAAACATCCGCAATCATTGATTTGACCCTCGTGTCACCACTAGTGTATTGCACTTCATTGTGCTGATCGGACTGAGCATCCTCGACCTTCGTCCAGTGCCCAAGACCTAATGAACTGATGTCTCTCTTTGCCACATGACCATCAGTATCTAAGACCACCACACTCTCTGCATCCGTATTGGATCCAATACCAGTCAATTGCAATGCCTTCGTAGTCAAGGCACCCAAGAACGTGGCATCCTGTCCGGTGACGACTCCGCTAAATGTGGCCGCTCCCGCCGACAGGTCATTCATTGACACTGTTCCCGAGAAATTGGCAGAGCTGGCCGTCAATCCCCCAGAGAGTGACACACTGCCACCTTGGAGTGAAGAGATCGTTGCGGCAGGCCCGGAGATGCTTGTTGTGAAAATCCCCCGCTGGGCCTGCACAGTGCCTGAGAGCAAGGCGCTTGCAGCCGAAATGTCCTCGACAAAAGACCCGGTGACAGCAGTGAGTCCACCTGAGAATTCCCCGGTCCCGCCGGAGAAGCTGTCCGCATTCAATGCACCATTGAATGTTGCATCAGTCCCCTGCAATCCTCCGAAAAAAGTCGCACCCACTGCCGTCAGGTTGGCCATAGAAACGTCGGCGCTAAAGTCGGCGGTCGTTCCCGAAATGCCCCCGGTAAAGGCGGCTGATCCAGAAGAAAGGTGACCAGCAAAAATACTATCTGCCCTTAGCTCATTTACTTCCAAGACGCCGCTGAGTTCCAAAGACTGAGCCGATAAATAACCGGTGAACACGCCATTGGTGGCCCGCATATCACCTTCTACTGACAGAGAATCCGCCGTCAGACTGTTTGCCACGACCAGGTTGTTGGTAAGTGTGACATTGTTGTTCGCGTCCGCTCTCAAGAAATGCTCAGTGGTAGCAGAGGATGCGGGGTTGTCATTAGAGTTGCTGAAGTAACTCACACCTGCGACCTGGTCAAACCCTAGGAATCGGCCATCGTCACCCACGCTTTCCCGATCGTGCAGCTTCATACCCACTTCTGCTGCCGCTGAGCCGCGGAATTGTATCGAACCATTGACGCGGAGCCAATCGTCGCCATCTCCACCTTTATCTGCGTCGTTGTCGATGTAGGCATCGTCTCCGAGGAGGAGATTGCCATCTATGTCGACCAGGTCGAGTTCCACCATGATCTCCGTGGGACAAGTACATGCTGGATCTTCCGTATCACAGGAGATCACATGCATGGTCTCACCTTCGCTATTGAAAACGTGTCTCACCATCCATGGAGTCAGCGACTCCGCAGATTGATAGCCAATATTACCAGCAGAGTCGAGGTTTAAAACGAAGGGCACCTGGCTGTCGGGCTCGCCATCCAGATCAAACTTAAAATCTCCGTTTACTGTGAAGTTGTCTGTCTTCACGTACTCAGCATGAAGGGTATCTGCCACTCGAACCTGCCCGGCAAAGTAGCTTTCTTGATCTGTGCCCGTCATGTGCACGTGACCTGCCTGCAACCGGGAACTTCCACCACTTTTGAAGGAGGCATCAGAGCTAAAATGCCATGTACCGCCCGCACCGCCCGCGGGGTCGTCATCATGCCAAAGGTGGTCGATATTCGTCTCGCTCCGTCTGGTGGTGATGAAGGCTCCCGCCATCACGTTGCCATTTACTTGCAGCCTCTCGATTGGTTGCGTAACACCAAGCCCCGTATTGCCTTCGACAACCAGGTTTCCCGTTGGCACGTCAGACCACGTACCATTGTCGTAGTTGCCAATGACCACTCCTCCGTCGTAAAACATCCAGGCACCATCCCTCGCCAGCAGCCGGTATTTCGTATCCGATCCACCCGTATCATCATCCCAGTCTTTCAGCCGCAAACTCCGAACATTGAGGAGATGCTGATCAGCAACACTCAAGCTTGCTCCACGAACTGCCAAGACATCGTCGCTGTCCAACACCAGCCGGGCGTCGTAGTCCGTTCCATTCACATCATTTTGAAAGTCTATCCAAGGCATGCCATTGTTCCTGGTGAGTTCGAGGATCCCGGAACGCACCTGGGTGCCCTCCACATTCGGCGTGGCGTCATAGTTTGAGCCGACCACATGCAACTCTGCCGTTGGCGTGGCAGTATATATGCCCACATTGCCATTGTCATCCACACGCAATCCCGGCGTAGCCCCGGCCAAGATATCAGTGTAATCATCCAGTTGAAGCCTAAGACCCCAATCCCCGCTTCCATCCAACAAGCCAAACCCATTGCCATTGTCATGATAGAGATAGCCTTTGGTCTGATTGGCTCGATTGGCTATTGCGAAGCCCCTATCCGTCCGGGAACGCCAGTAATTCGGATCATCATTGTAGAAGTAAGTGCCATTTGACTGGTTGTACATTCCACGGCCATCGGTCATACGCAGCCATCCATTGTATATGTAGGTATCCCCATGCACCTGGAGTTTGTAGCCTGGAGAAGTGGTGCCCACTCCAACATTGCCCTGTGCATTCACGATGAATCGGTTACCATCCGGTCCAACATGGAATTCGCCATCGGTTCGCATTATTCCACTATTGTGGTAGAAGCTCTTATTGTTGTAGGTCCGGATCCATGTGTTGTCTTGCATGTAAAAGCCGCCACCATAAGATTGGAAGTAGAGACCTCTTTGGCCAGCCACACGTAGCCAACCCCCATCAGCATACATGTCTCCTTTAACATGGAGCTTATGGCTGGGTCCCGTTGTGCCAACCCCAAGATTGCCATTGATATTGACGACATTAGATGAGAAATCGCCCCAAATGAGGGGTGATGACGTGCTGCTATTGTCAATGTACAGTTTGTTGGACCCAAGTTCATTGTAGCCCGCCTGGTACCCGAGAAAAATATTACCGGCACCAGAACTCAGTCGGTAACCACTTTGATAGCCAATGAAGATATTTCTCGACCCCGAACTATTGTTGTAGCCGCCGTAGGAACCGAGAAAGACATTGTAATCTCCATTGTTGTTGTCGTAACCGGTAGCGAAACCAACAAACACATTGTCCCGCGTATTGTAATTCATGAGTCGGGAGGCCGCGGCCCCTATGGACGTATTTCGATAGCCTTTGTCAGAATAATCACTGAAATGACCGTAGGCATTGTTAGTCTGCGCTACGGTCTCGAAACTTGATACGAACACAATCAACAGCAAGCAAATGAGCCTCAAAGCTTGCTGCCAATTGACAGAGAGCGAGTAATAGTCATTGTGAGAGCGAGGGCTCTGTGGTTTCTGCCTGTTTGATTCAAACGGCCATTTGGCAGAAAAGAGATTGGGGATTGGGGATGTCTGCATATCAGTCATAAGTTGTGAGTCAAGCAATCGAGACGACCCTTGCCAGGCACGGTCTCCTCATTTTGTGACTACAGTTGCCAGACCCCCGGATTGGTTACCGCGAGGAACTAAAAAAAATTTTTGGCAAGCCTATATTTGAAGTCAGCTGGCCCTGACCAGTAACGAATTGCTACCTAAAGCAACTGATCGCTGAACAGCATGCGGATAACCACCGACCTTTTGCAAGACCCGAGAAATATTCGCCAGTGGTACGATGAAGTCCTACCCGGTATCAATACAATCGTGGTGCGAGATGGGGGTGATAGTGACGAGGGCACAGACCTCTTTCAGGATGCACTAAGCATCCTCTACCAAAAGGCCTCCCAGGGACCCTTCGAAATCAATGGATCGATCGAAGCCTATGTATTCGGCATTTGCCGCAAGCTCTGGCTCATGCGTATAAGGAGAAAGGGAGTGGAGCGAAAGTATCTAAAGGAGCACGTCGCATCAGGTATCACTAAGGAAAGTGATGATGCCCACGCCGAACTCCAGAAGGAGCTCATCTACGAAACCCATTTCCAGCAACTGGGTAAACAATGCCAGGATATCCTGCGCTTATTTTATGAGAAGATCTCCTTCCGTGAGATCACGGCAAGATTGGGATTGAAGAGCGAGGGGTACGCCAAAAAGCTGAAGTTCCAATGTAAAAAGAAGCTGATGGACGAAGTAAGAAAAGATCCGATGTACAGCGAATTAGCGGACACATGACGGCAGATGAATTGGACATATTAGCAGACGACTACCTCAATGGCGAGGTATCGGAGGAAGATTTTCAGGCGGCACTGAATGAACACCCTGAGTTACGGTCGATCGTGGAGTTTCATCGGGGAATCGACCAATACCTTGAAGGACGGCTCGATAAGGCATATCGAGACAAAGTCGCAAAAGCCATCACCCCGGCTCAGAAAACGCGAGCTCTCTGGTCACCCATGCGGATTGCCGCAGCCGCATCGTTGCTCCTGGTTGCCGGTACCGCCTTGGTCTATTTTCTGCTGCAAGCATCGGCCACTTCTGAAGAGCTTTTCGCTGAGCATTTTGAGCCCTATGAGGCCATCGGGGCGGATCGGAATAGTGCGGCCAGCAGCAATGACTTTGCGACGGCCATGGGACTTTATGAAGAGCAGCAGTACGCTGAAGCTATTCCTTTTTTCGAATCGGCAGTAGGGGCACCTGCTTTCAGTGATTTCTTCCTGGGCATATCGTACCTGGCTAATGGAGACAGCGAACTTGCCTTGTCCACACTCGAGCCATATACTTCCGACGGCAACTTACTGAGGGATGCAGCGAAATGGTACCAGGCACTGGCCTACCTTCAAATGGGCGACAGGAAACTTGCAGAAAAGGAACTGGAGCCGCTCGTAGCCAACCCCTCTTCGCGGTGGAATGGCAAGGCAAAGGCCCTGATAAAAGATCTCTAGTTTTCAACTTGGTGCCTACGGCCATACCATATTGTGTCTAATCGCCAGCTGACCCTTGGCATTCCTTTCAAATCTGATTATTCATTATTTTGCCCTTTTTTGCCCTGTCCCTCAATACTTTTTTTGGACTTCAACAACTAGTCTATGAGACCGCGTGCCCTGGCATCCATTTTGATCCTTCTCCCCTTCATTGGCTATAGCCAGTCAGCTGAGACCTATACGAATTTCAGCTACAGCGAACTAGACAGCTTGATCGGCAGCCATATTCAGCAAGGGGCGGATGCAATGGCCATACCCATGGCCCAAGCGATGGTTCAGAAAGCCATGGAAGATAGCAGCGATTCACTCCGAGCGGAAGGATTGTCGCGTCTGGGATTCCTCTACCGACAGACAGGTGACTATGATCGCGCACTGGAGTGCCTTCTGGAGTGCAAATCCATTGACGAAAAAGTACTCGGCGCTGAACATCCATTTTATGCCAATACTTTGGATAACCTCGCCGTATTGCATGAATACATGGGTAACTATGACCTGGCACTGCCGTTACACCTGCAGGCTCGGGACATCAGGAAAAATTCTCTAGGCGAAGAACATCCTGACTATGCTTTGTCGATCAACAACCTGGCCTTCCTGTACAAGTCAATGGGCAACTATAGTCAGTCGCTGCCGCTCTATGAACAAGCACTGGAGATCTTTGGAAAGGCCCTGGGGAAAGAGCATCCCACCTATGCCGGCACCTTAAATAACATCGCCTACTCTTTCCAGGAAATGGGACTCTATGATAAAGCGCTCCAGCTGTATCTGCAGGCACTAGAAATCAAGGAAAGCACGCTGGGTAAAGATCATCACGACTACGCGCAGGCACTCAATAACCTCGGCTATCTGTACGAGACCATGGGTCACTATGAGAGAGCCCTCCCACTCTACCTTCAGACCAAGGAGATTCTACTTCAGACCGTGGGAATTGAGCATCCATCATACGCTACTTTACTCAACAACCTGGCATTGCTCTATGAAGCAATGGGCGATTACGATGAGGCCCTGCCGCTCTATTTGCAGACGAAGGAGATCGACGAGAAAGTGGTGGGAAAGGGGCATCCGTATTATGCCAGCTCAGTGAATAATCTTGCGGCACTCTACAATGCCATGGGGAAACATAGCCAGGCCCTGCCATTATTCACCGAAGCCAATGCCATCGACGAAAAAACCCTTGGCCGGTCCCATCCAAATTATGCTACGTCTCTCAACAATATTGGCCTTACCCATGACAAAATGGGCAACTACAGCACGGCGTTGACCTACTACCTGGAAGCCGCGAGCATTCGGGAATTGGCCCTGGGAAGACAACACCCTGAATACGGGAAGTCACTCAACAACATCTGTGAACTGTATGGGAAAATCAATCGCTTCGACCAGGCATGGAAAGCGCTCTCCGACGCGATCTATAGTCCCTCTGGTCTTGAATTAGCTCAAACGATCGATGAAGAATGGCTTGATCGACTGGCAACCGTACCCTACGCCTCAAGTGCTCACTTACAGGAAATGCTCTCCTCACTCAGGATAGCGTATGATCTTCTTCCTAAGGATCCGAGTGTAGAGGATGCTCAAACCAAGCAGATCATTGTCGCGGATTTGGCCAATGTTCTTCTGGTAAGAATAAGAAGTGAGGTCTCCAATGAACAGGATAAGCTCCGGATACTCTCTCAAAGCCATCAATGGCTGCAGAGAAGTCTGCAAGTGCTGGACCCGCAAACAGCAGCAGTGAAGGCCCTCACGTTGACAGATCAAAATAAGTCTGTGCTGTTACTACAAGCCACCAAGTCTGAAGTCGCCCACCGATTGGGAGAAGTGCCCGACAGCCTCATTTGGCTTGAGCGGAATCTCATAAATGACCGCAGCCAGTTGCAAGCACGATTGCTTGAACAGCCAACCCAGGACTACAAGAAGGCCCTGATAGATGAGCTCAATCACCTCAATAGGCAGATCGATGAGTTCGTCACGATGATTAAGGAGGATTACCCCAAATATTATCAAATCAAGTACCAGCCAACCGATGCCAACATCCAAGACCTTCAGAGCTTGATAGGTCCAAATACGGCCTTGTTGGAATATGTCGTTGGCGACTCCGCTGTACATATTTTCTACCTGGATCAGGACGAGGTGGAATGGTACCAATGCGCGATTTCCAACAGCGAACTGAAGGAACGCATTCGTTCACTGCACCATTCGTTGAATGACTACACCTCTGCAGAGGCTTACCAGGAATATGTAGACCAGGCCTACTGGTTTTATCAGCGCCTCGTTGCCCCCGCGGTCGCCAGCAAAGAGGAGCTTACCAATCTGATCATTGTACCTGATGGAGAATTAGGACACCTGCCCTTCGAGACCTTCCTTGTGGAGACAGGTCAGGACGTACAAAGTCCCCACTACCTCATAGCTGATTACAGCATCTCCTACAGCTACTCCGCCACCCTTTGGAAGGAAAATATGGAGGCCCAAGCCCCGAAGAACAATGGTCAAATGTTGGCGGTAGCTGCAGACTATAACGTGGCATTGGATACTGGACTACTTACCATGCGGCTCCCAACGGACCAATGGAGGCGAGGGGAACTGACGGAGCTACCCGCCGCCCGTAAGGAGGTCGAGAGCCTCCGCGAAAAATACGCCGGTTTCTTTGCCTTTGATGCTATGGCCTCAGAGGGAATGGTGAAAGCCAAAGCTCCGGACTACTCAATTTTGCACTTTGCGACGCACGGGTTCCTTGATAAGGACCGCCCCGTGCTTTCCTCTCTGGCGTTCACAGAAGACAGCGACAGCGGCGAATCCAACTTCTGGCAGGCCTACGAGATCTCCAAAAGCCAGCTCAATGCAGACCTCGTCGTGCTCTCTGCCTGCGAAACGGGATATGGAAAATTCGAAACGGGTAATGGTATCGCCTCCCTGGCAAGAGCTTTTATGTATGCTGGCGCACCATCCCTGGTCGTATCTCTGTGGCAAGTCCACGATGAAGCCACCTCCGATCTGATGACTCGCTTCTACGATCACCTGGACGGCGGAATGAAGAAGGACGAAGCCCTTCGACAAGCCAAGCTGGACTTCATCCAGTCCGCTCAGGGGATTACGCAGCATCCCGCCTTCTGGTCCCCCTTTATCATGATGGGCAAGACAGATGCTGTAAATATCAAAAAGAAGGGTGAAGTGATTCCCTGGGTGATAGGCGTGGGTTTGCTAGTGGTATTGGTGATAGGTGGGGTTGTTGCGAGGAGGCGGAGGAGGTGAGCACTTCCTAGCAGCTTCTGGAGCTCCAAGGCACGGAAGTAACTTCCACACTAGGGTCGGGGAGACGGTTTGTCCCCAAAGCGTACCACTGCCAACACTGGAGCCCAATTCTACTGAGCTTTCACCACTAGAATAGTTGATTTTCGCCATTCTTTTCCAAAGCGATTCTTGGTTATTTTACCTAAGTGCTTGCGCGCCCTTGATTGGGATTAGAACAACTGAATATGAAACGACTGAACCTCCTCAATTTGCTATTTCTTTCTATTTTTTCGGCTTATTGCCAGATCGATGATAGATACAAAGGTCTTGACGACCGGGCACTGGAGAATCGGATTCAGGTCCACATCGAAAATGGTGAGTACCTCGACGCGATGCCACTGGCCGAGGCTCTTTTAGACAGGTCGCAAATAAACGAGAATGATTCGCTGAAGGCAATTGGTCTCTTTTATGTCGCCAATTTGCATTGGTATCTCGGTAGTTATGATCGAGCCTTGCCATTGGCGCTGGAGGCAAAAGAAATAAGATATAAGATGCTGGGGCCGGCACATCCTGATTACGCGAAATCACTGAGCCTTTTAGCGTTGATCAATGGTTCAATGGGCAAGTACAAAGAGGCACTGTCGCTGTTCCTCGAGGCGACGGATATCTACGAAACGAGTCTGGGGATGGACCATCCGGATTATGGCCCACTCCTCAACAATCTCGCATTCCTCTACGAGAATATGGGCCAATTTCAAAAGGCATTGCCGCTGTATATACAAGCCATAGAGGTCGAGAAAAGAATATTGGGTACAGAACATCCGGAATATGCCATGACCCTCAACAATCTGGCACTGCTCTACGAGAAACTCGGTGACTACTACAAATCCTTGCCCATCTACCTTGAAGCGAAGAAAATCAGGGAACAAACACTCGGCAGAGATCATCCTGAGTACGGAGAGTCCCTTCACAATCTGGGTTCGCTCTACAAGAAAATAGGTAACTATGGTCAGGCACTCCCACTCTATTTGGAGGCGAAAGATGTATTCGAAAAGGCGCTAGGCAAAGAACACCCCTATTACGCCGCATCCCTTAACAACATCGCCGTCCTGTACGAAAGGATGGGCGATTACAGCCAGGCGTTGGCACTGCAAAATGAGACCAAGGAAATTGACGAAAGAGTTCTGGGCAAGGATCATCCCTACTATGCGACCACTCTGAATAATCTAGCCATTCTTCATTATCATTTGGGAGAATATAGCAGGGCTTTGCCGCTTTTTGTCCAGGCCTCTGTCATTGAAAGGAAAGTACTGGGCGAGATGCACACTTCTTACGCCACATCACTGAACAATCAGGCGGCAGTGCACGAAGCACTGGGTAACTATCGTAGGGCACTGCCGCTATATGTAGAGGCTATTGATATCAGAAGAGAGGTAGTGGGCGAAAGACATGTTGCACTGATTCAGAGCCTCAATAACCTGGCCCACTTGTATCATCTGATGGGCGACTTTGACAAAGGCTGGGACGTTTTGCGTCAGGCATTGTCTCTATCTGCAGGAAGAACGGCCCCTGAGACTATCGACCAGCATTGGTATGATCAGCTTGTATCAGCTAGTTACCCATCAACCGGCCATTTGCAGGAGGTGATAAAATCATTGAGCGTTGCTTATGACATACTAGGAATTGGTCCTGATATGGTCGACGCAAAAGCAAGACAAGCGATCGTGGCTGACCTGGCGAACACGCTGTTGATCAAAGCCAGAAATCAAGTATCCGGCGAAGACGACAAATTGCGCCTGCTCGCCCAAAGCCACGAGTGGTTGCAGAAAAGCCTACGGGTTTTAGATCCAGTGCGCCAAACTGACAAAGCTTTCCATCTTGCTGAACAAAACAAGTCGGTCCTATTGCTGCAAGCTACCAAGTCCGAAATGGCCTACCGGCTTGGAGAGATTCCCGATTCCCTCGTTTGGCAAGAGAGAAATCTACTGGAGGATCAAAGTCAGCTGCAAGTCAACTTGCTTGAAAATACGAAAGGATCGGAGCAGGATAGCCTCATATCTCAGCTCAATGATATCAATCAGTCAATTGATCAGTTTGTTCGCATGATCGAAAGGGACTATCCGAAGTACCATCAAATCAAATATCAGATGACAGATGCTCAGGTTAATGAAATTCAGCCGCTTCTAGACAGGAACACCGCCCTGCTGGAATATGTCGTTGGTGATTCGGTGGTCCACATATTCTACGTTGATCAGCAACAGGTCCAATGGTATCAACTGGCCGTCCCAAATGGTGAGTTGCAGGACCGAATTGAATCAATGCACCACTCACTAAATGACTATTCATCGAGGAATGCCTACAAAGAGTACACCCGGCAGGCAAACTGGTTCTACGAAAGTCTGATCGCACCCGCTATCACTGATAAAGAAGGAATTACTCATCTCATGGTTGTCCCCGACGGAGAGTTGGGGCACCTCCCTTTTGAGACTTTTCTTGTCGAAGAGCTCTCTGAAGAAGAGGGTCCGCACTATCTACTGGATGACTACAGCATCTCTTATAGCTACTCTTCTACCGTTTGGAAGGAAAACCTGGAAGCTCAAGACCCTCAGAACAATGGTCAGATGCTGGCGGTGGCAGCGGATTACGGCGTTGCTCTCGATTCCACACTACTGGCAATGCGGCTCCCAACGGATCAGTGGAGACGAGGTGAATTGACCGAACTACCTGCGGCTCGCAAAGAGGTCGAAAGCCTACAGGAGAAATATGCGGGTTTCTTCGCCTTCGATAAGGTCGCCTCGGAACGAACGGTGAAAGCCATGGCTCCGGAATATTCTATTCTGCATTTTGCCACGCATGGATTTCTGGACGAAGAGCGGCCGGTGCTATCCTCCTTGGCATTTACCGAGGACAGTGACAGCACCGAATCGAACTTCTGGCAGGCGCACGAAATCTCCAAGACCCAACTCAATGCCGACCTTGTCGTTCTCTCCGCCTGCGAAACGGGCTATGGAAAATTCGAAACAGGCAACGGTGTAGCCTCGCTTGCCAGAGCGTTTATGTATGCTGGCGCTCCCGCCTTGGTGGTATCTCTATGGCAGGTGCACGATGAATCGACTTCCGAATTGATGACAAGGTTCTACGATCACCTCGACAGCGGGATGAAGAAGGACGAAGCCCTGCGACAGGCAAAGCTCGATTTCATTCAATCCGCTGAAGGGATCCAGAAACACCCGGCCTTCTGGTCGCCCTTCATCATGATGGGTAAGACGGATGCTATCAATATCAAGAAGAAAGGCGAGGTGAATGCTTGGGTGATTGGTTTCGGACTGCTGGCAGTATTACTGATTGGTGGGGTGGTTTTGAGAAGGCGGATGGGCTGACGCGGAAGTAACTTCCGCGCCAGAAATGGGCAAAAAACGCCGTCATCTTGCGAGCATGGCCCAATTCATCTATTCTAACCTGCAACTTGCGATGCAGGAATCTGGCTTTTTGGGCGCTGATCCAGTAGTATTAACAGTTCGGGATGTCCTAGTGGAACATCCCGAACGGCTTTAGTTGCAATGCGCGCGAGCACTGGGGGTTAACTTCCGTGCTAGGCGGGGCTGACTCGAAAGACGCGGAAGTAACTTCCGCGCCAGAAATGGGTTTTACTGCAAGCGTTACAAGTCTCGTACTCGAAAGACGCGGAAGTAACTTCCGCGCCAAAAATGGGGAGGCAGGAATCTCGCTTTTTGGGAATCTGCCCAAATGTGATCGTACCTGGCACTGGATCGCTGATCCAGTAGTATTAACCGTTCGGGATGCCCTAGCGGAACACCCCGAATAGCTTGAACTTCTCTCACAAACCCGCTGGGCTCTCAGGAAGCCACATATCTAGTTGCATTTCTATACAAGGAATACATATCCATATAGGAAGTGTTCGGGGCATCGCGCCTGGAGGTGGGGCCGTCCAAACCTTGAATAAATCATCTCCTAGGTTGTCCATTGCCTTCTGAAAGGATTTCAATGAAATGCCAGGAGATGAGCTGTATCCCGAATTGTTTAGTAATCCAATTACTTCGAATTCCCCGGATTCATAATTTAGGCCTTCGATTATTATCTCATCGACAGATTCCCCGGGGATCACTTCACCTGCTCGCCCAAAGGCCGGAAACTCAACATTAGAACCGGGATGCAACTCCCTGAAGTACACTTCAGCCCAATCACTCAGGATACCCCAATCATCAACAAACGAATGGGAAATACTGTATAGTGCAATTCTCATTGCCTCTTTCCAAGACCTAGCTTTTCTAATACTATTAATCTGTTGCTGGCTGTAGATTCTTATCACAGTCCGCTTCATTCGCACGGCTTTATCTCTATTCGAATGTTGCGTGTGGTTCATCAAGTACACCATCGCTCCTGTGAGCGCTCCGTCTTCGAAACTACCTCCAGAAATGGCCTCTGTTGCTCCGCCCACAGCAACGGTCACAGCCAGGCCCTCCACATAATTTAAATCCCGCATGATACTCGCAACTCCACTTGTCGAGAAACCGCTAATGAACCCATGCCAGAAATTGCCGCCAGTTACCGCTCGCATTCCACCTTGGGCAAGACCATGAGTTGTTGCACGAGCAAATTCTTTCCCCGCCCAGACCACATCATCGAATAGTTCGCCAATGCCAAACGAAATACCAGCTGTAATCGCAGCTATCGGAGCAGCTCTCAGACCCGACATGAGCGCATCCCCAAAGCTTGCGCCTCCGGCCAAAGCACCTACAAAGGACCCAGCAAACCCGGCAGCAGCGCCGACTACGAAAGTTTTAAGGAGAGCCAAAGTCGCAAAACCTCCAGCCGGAGTGAGGATCGCCGATGTCAAGACTGCCGCAGCCACGCCCAGTATCTGCCCAACGGAGATATACCCACTGGGATCTGTCATGCTCAGCGGGTTGTTGAACACGTAGCTATAGCGATTGAGCCCTTGGGTGAAGTCCGGAGATTGCGTATAGGGATCAGGGCTCAGGAAGCGGCCGATTACAGGATCGTACATGCGCCCATTCATATTGATCAGCGCAAAGAGACCCAGATGCTCATGTCCTGTGAACCCACGTGCATAGCTGACGGACGTGGCTCCATCCAGTGGGCCCCAGGTCTGTGCATCGCGACGGTTGCCCCAGGCGTCATAGCTGTACCGCTCGAGCACTTCACCGGTCACGCTCACAATGGCGGACATCGAGCCAAGATGGTCCTTGAGCAAGAAGTGATCCGTCGACTGGTCATCTTCCTCCGTATGAATGGCGATGGCCTCACCACCAGCCTTGATATAGTGGACCTTGCGAAGTGTTCCGTCATCGGACTCTTCTTCTTCATAGAGACCACCAATGAATCTTTTCGTCATCGTGATACCCGCCACGGTTGTGCGCGTCACCTTACGCTCATGCCCGATGCCATAGACAAAATCGATCCGGGCATCCCCCTCAGTAATGGACCGGACCTTGTTAAATCCGGTGTAGGTGATGTCTTGTGTGACCGCCGGTATAGCGGTGCCATTTAGCTCAATGTATTTCACCGCATGTGGCTTGCCTGGCTGGTCCTCCGAGTCATAGTGATAGGTCCCCACATCGGACTTGTAAGTGAGATTACCGAGTAAATCGTACTCCATCACCAGGTCGGGCAACTCGACACCCTCGAAGTTCACGACCTCCAGCCGGTTGAGCTCATCATATTGAAAGTGCTCTGTGATACCCTGCCCGTCCTCGAGCAGGTAGTTCGTGCGACTCGTCAGGTTATTGAGTTTGTCAAAGGTGTAGCCATCATGCTGTAGCATACCCGGAACTCCTGTTGCAGTGGTCATGACACTACGGATCAAGCCTGTTCTGGGATCATAATCCCGCGACGTCTTGATTTGGCTTCCTAGTGTAAATTCCGTCAACTGGCCGTTGGCATTCTCAGCGTCAGCTTGCCAGTATTGGATGGAACCATCGGCCGCAGCCACATTCATCAGATGACCATAGTCATCATATCCCTGCGCCACTTTAAAACCCGAGGGATAAGTGATCTCTGTTACTCGCCCCAGGTTGTCATAGGAATAGCCTGTCTCATAAGGTCGACCTTCCAGGATCTCTCTAACCAATGTTGGCTGCAACAGATCATCGTAGAAAAACTCCTTGGAAATGGCGCCATTGGAGCTACTACTGAGGAGACCGATCTTCTTCGAATCATACGTCCAAGTAGCAATATCAATATCTGCGCCTTTTGCGATCTTCCGCTCAATGGCCCTCCCCAGAATATCGTATTCAAAAGTGGTCTCATAGCCTTCTGCATCTCTTTGGTAGATGACCTCACCAAAGGCATTGTACTCTGAATGGATTGTCCCTAAATCGGGATCATTGACAGAAGTCTGATTGCCAAACCTGTCGTAAGTCAAAGTGGTGATGTTAGTTGCAGGGTCTTGTATTGACTTTAGCAGACCGCTGGAGTAGTATTCATACTGCAGGTCATTCCCCTTCGCATCGGTACTATGGGTACGCTGCTCGAGCATGTTGAAACTTGCCGATACCGAGTGACCTTTAGCATTTCGGGTGCTAGTGATCAATCCCGCATAGGCATTATGGGTAATCCTATTTCCGGGCTCGATCGTTTCAGCCACACGGCCGATGGGATCATACGTGTACGATGTCCACTGTGGATTGGTGTCCTCAAAGTAGGATTGAGACGCCCGACCAACCTGCCCCTTAGAGTTGTATTGCTTATCGGACATTACCCAGCGACCTTTCCGCTCGACCGCCGAACGGAGTTGCCGGTTCAGCCGGTCGAAGTAGGTCTTTCCTGGTGCGCTTCCGGTGGTAGTGGTCGTGCTATAGTAGCGTGTATGTCCGGGGCCACTACCGTCAGCCCAGTGATAGGCGGTTGTGCTGGAGATATTTTTGTCAACATCCGTCGCAGAAGTAAGCCTGCCGAAATTGTCATAGTCATATCGGGTCCGAAGACCATTGGGGCTCGTCTCTGTGAGGACATTGCCAAAAATGTCATCGAATGTCTTGCTCACCTGGTGGCCTAACGCATTGCTTTCTTCTTGGACAAATCGACCTTTTGTGTCAAAGCCATAGGCAATTGTCCGCGATTGTGTGTTACCGGATCGATCTACCACCCCTGTTGTGGTACTTGTGAGAATATTTGCAAAGCCATCGTAGGTATAAGTTGTCTTCAGCGAAAGCTCATGCTCCGGTTCTACGAACTCACTCTCGAGAAAGTGGTTGGGGTAATACGTAAACGCTGAGTTTCGGATGGATGGGCCCTCTCCCGGCGCAGTCTTAGTCACTCTGGTGGTTTTGAGACGCCCCAATATCCAGGTACCAACCCCCGAATAGTCATAGGTGCTCTTCGTCTGGGTTCTATGACCTGACCCATAGACCTGGTTCATCTCAAGGATGTTGCCATACGCATCATATTGATTGTAGGTCGTTTTAAGGGAAGTTATCTCATGCCCTGAGTAGATGTCATAGGACATGACTTCCTCCTCCGATTTCGCCAGAAAAGAGGTCTGGTTCAAGCCATCAGGCAAATCCCGGTATTTGACCGATGTCTTGGAAATAAGTCCACCCGTGATCGTCGACTCCACCTCCTGGCTATCCAGTAGTGGCACGAAGTGATCATTTAGCGAGTAGTACTCTGATAGCAAAGTCCTTTGCGTACGGTCGTCGACTGTCCTTTTGCAGAAACCGAGAAACCCCTTGCCTGCGGTATGAAGCTTGGCTTCGTGATAGGTATAGCCTGTGTCACTCAAACCGCCAATACCATTGTCCCCATGCACACTCCGCACGACGTACATGGCTGCCTGCAGATGCAAGAGATCCTCAGGCAGGTCTCTGAAGCCCTTTGTATAGACCTCATCGTTGGTCAAAGGAGCATAGTTGACATAGACCCGTGAGCCATAGCTATTCGCAAAGCCATCCACCATGGCGGGAGCCTTGACATAGTCGGTATGCATCGTGACAGCCTGGCTGATGTATTCGTAGTCACAATCCTCCTGTCCGCTTAGCTCGCAAGTGGGATCGGTCTTGGTGATCTTGGTCGTACGAGGCATTGTAGCAATGTCTGAGATGCCATTGCCCGTAAAGTCAGTGACGAAAACATCATCGCTCTCGCCGACTTGAATGCTTTCCACTTGGATGAATTCCGTGAGGTCTCGCAACACATGAATGCGGATCGTTCCTCCATGACGAGTCCCCACGTCACTCCTTCCATCGCCATTGAAGTCGCCGAGGTAATATTCCGGATCACCAAGAGCGGCTTGTGGCCTTTCTATCAGACTGACTTTGAAACCTGTGCCAGTACCCATGTAAAGGCGCCAGTAGTGCCTGGTCTCAAAGCATCGCTCCATGTAGTCATCATCTTCCGGGTCTGGATGCCGAGGGTCTGGAGGGCTGCAATCCGGACTATCCACAGGCTCCGATCGAGAAAAGTCCGAGATGTCCAAAACGTCAAAGATCCCGTCGCCATTGAAATCTGTGCGAATGGCATTACGGTTGGCAATGCGCCTGGAGATTCCCGGCCACTCCTCCTGTTCTTGCCGAGTAAAATCCCAACGCTGGTTGCCAGCAAATAGCAAATATTCCTCCTTTTGAAAGATGTGCCACTCCTCTATGCCTGTATAGATATCGGCCTTTCCATCTCCATTGAGATCAGTCACCAAAAATTGGAATCCTGGAGCTACACGATCATTGTCCCATATCCATTCATATCGATCCGGGGCTTTGTTGGTAAGGAAAATATGGCCTTGGTTGTAGAGAATATCCCCCTTGAAACCGATCGCCTCCCCAGAATTTGAGATTCTGGTCTTAAACACGAGTAAATCCGTCTTTCCGTCGCCGTCAAAATCCCCCAGTTGAAGCCATTCAAAATCCTTTGACGTTGGTAGGTACTGGTCAATGCCCAGTTCGAACCCGCTGCCCGTCGAAAAATACACTTTGCATGTATTGTCGGAATCGAGCGCCATATAATCGGTAAGCCCATCACCATTGAAATCTCCGGGGTACTTCCTCCACGTAGGCTGCGGATCGGATGACTGAAGCGTAGTCACAATTTCACCGTCCTCGTATTTGTGTAGTACACGAAACCCCTGGGTTGTCCTCGTGATGTGCCCATTCCCCGTATCATACTCACCCGTTACTTTCAGGAAGGACAAGATCTCCGACTTGCCATTACCCGTAAAATCTCCCAAAAGATCATCGCGATTTACTGTGACATTGTCCCACGTGGACATGGTGATGTAAGTGTCACTCTCGGTAGTCTCGAAAGACCTCTGTCCGGATTGGTTCCATCGAAACTGGATGGGATTGTAGTGTTCGTTGGCGGCGTTGTATTCCGTGACCGAAGTCAAGTGGGGAGCATCATCAATCTCCTGATAAGACAATCGATAGTCGCGCACAAGATCGGTTCCATAGAAGCTCTTGACGTTGGACAGGCGCTTTTGGAGTTTGTACTCGTGGCCGACTACAAAGAAGTTGCGCTCATGCGCGCGGTCCTCATACTCGAACTTCACAGAGGCATATGGCTGAAGTCCAGCGGCATCATTTCCGGTGTATTTGATTTCGGCGATTCGCTGCTCAGTCGATGACCGGGCGTAATGGTAAGTCATGTAGTTGCCGGCGCGATCCTCCACCTTCGTCAGTGCCCAGGTCAGCACGCCATGGTCTCCCGTGAGCATGCGCGAATCCGTGGTCGTGCCATACGTCTTGATCAGCCCAGACTTCTCCCAGACTTTAAAATACAGCGGAAAGCCGGATCCGTCCGTGCCATACGCCACGATTTTGGCCATGCGGTTGTTTTCCAAACGGTACTCACTGCCATCGGCCCCATAAGTCCCGGACAGGCGAATGAGGCGCTCGCCATCCAATGCCAATCGGTCATGCTCATCAAAGTCTATCCGGTCCGCCTCCCCATCATGGTACTCTGTGGCATTGACACGGGTGATCGCAGAAAGCCCCGCGATCGCAAAGCCTTTCCCCAAGGGACCATCACCACCCTGGTGACTGTAGGCAATGGCCAAACTGGGCTGCATGTCATTCGTTCCGGGAGAGACGATGATAGGGATGCTGTAGGAAGCCACGCCCAATTGGTTGACGTCGAAGGCGGTTTCGGTCCCACCTACTACACCCTCTTCACCTTCCGCTGGAATGCCGAATGTACCGGGTTGATTGCCCAGGTAGCCGCCGAAATCATCTAAGATCTGGTACCGGCCAAAAGTCGCCAGCAGCGTATTGTCCTGTTCTGACAGGTACTCAAACTCCGGCTTGAATCGGATGTAGTCCTCGCCGAGTATGACATGGGAATTGCCTGAGTAATTCCCCTGAATGGTAGGATTGCCCTGCGCGAATGCGCCGCTAACTGCCGCACCTAAACTGGCCATTAGCCACAGTAAATACGGAACGCATCGGATCATCATTGGATTCCTCATTGCTTGATGATTTTGATGGTTCGCGATTGATCCAGAAATGCCCAGCGGAGCAGGTAAACGCCAAGCCGCTGGGAGGTGATGTCCACTGCAAAATCGGGCACAAGGAAGGTCTTCTTATAGATCATCCGACCATTGAGGTCGAAGATGCTGACCTGGGAGATGGGATTCTCTGCGCCCTGTAGTGTGAAGCGAAGAAGTCCCTCCGTGGGATTGGGATAAACGAGGTCTACCAAGTCACCCAGCTCCCTGGTTTGGAGCGAATCTGCCAGCTGATCTTCTTCGGTAGCTATCCGGGCGTCTGGCTCAGGAAGTACAATGAATCGCTTGACGCGGTTACCGGAAGCATCGTATTCAAAATGTATCTCCGCTTGCGCCCAGGCTGATCCACACCCAAGGAAGAGCAGTAGGACCAGCAGGGACTGTAGGTTATTCTTTGTAATCATCGTATCGCTGCGGTTAGGTGATTACTGCTTGACCAGTTCTTCGAGCTCCTCGATGCGCTTGTTTTGCTCGATGATGTAGAGGGTGAGTTCCTCGATTTTCTTCAGGAGCAGTCCCTCCATCTCCCCGACTTTGACACCCTCTTCTTTCACTTCTTGTTCGGAAGGAATGTCCGGCAGATGATGGTTGGTGTTAATGAATTCCTCCACTTCTTCCAACGACCTTAGGTCATAGTCGGGCTGGAACACGTAGTCGTGCCAGCCATGCTGTGTCAGCAACATCTCCTCTGCCCTGACAAGGCCGGCGCCATCTACCCGGAATACCTCTTTGCTATCCAGGACATTCTCAACCACCAAAGCTTTGTCGCTCACCGTCGCTACTTGGGCAATGAAACTTGATGCCCTGGCAGCGCCGTTGAGGTACTGGGCCTCATTGTAATGGTTAGACGACGTGTCAGATATGTGTGACCAGACAGATACACCCAGTGTATTCGCTGCCCGCGAGGCGAGGTTGCCATTCGCATCCACAACTACAATCGTCTCCGAGGGACTGTTGGGGACAATATTGCTCAACCGCAAGGTTTGAGCTACCAATCCGCCGCTGAACTGGCCACTGGCGGCTGAAAGTTGGTCAGTGAAAGCTCCGGAGGCCGCATTGAGCGCTGAGAAAGTAGCGCCTTGTGCTGCAATGTCACCGGATATAGTAGCACTGCCAGCTGATAAGTCAGCCATTCCAACATTTCCCGAGAAGCTGGCTGTATTTCCAGTCAGGGCACCGGTTACATCCAGTGTACTCACGATGACGTCAGCAGCATCGACGGAGCCAGAGAATGTAGCATTGGGCACCGTCAATTCTTCTGAGAACTCCGCTGTCGACGAGCTTACTGAAGCTGAGCTCAATGCCCCCGAGAACAGGCCGGCAGCGCCACTCAGGTTGCCGGAAAACGATCCATTGGAGGCCGAGATGTCCGACGCCGTGATATCGCCTGAAAAATTAGCACTGCCACTACTCAAGCTTTGAGAAGAGAGCACGCCGGAAAATGTCCCTCCAGCGGCTTGTAGGTTGCCGCTAAAGGTACCGTTGGTCCCTGAGATTTCCGCTGCAGACAGATTGCCAGTGAGGGTCGCAGAAGTGCCACTGATGGCTCCTGTAAAGGTGGCTGCCCCTGAAGACAGGGTCCCCGTTGTAATCGTGCCTGCTGTCAGATTGCCAGAAAAGTCGCCATTGGCTGCCGTGATATCCTCAGTAGAAAGATCACCACTGAGGTTGGCCGATGTCCCTGAAATGGCTCCGGTGAAGGTAGCTGCACCTGATGACAATTGACCCGTGGTGACTTCATCAACATCCAGTGATTGGGCATCGAGATCACCAGTGAATGTGCCCGAAGTACCTGAAATCCCTCCTGTGAAAGTTGCAGCCCCCGAAGAAAGTGTACCTGTCGAAACGCTCGAGGCGGTTATTTGCCCCACCTGGAAATCGCCAGATAGCGAAAGTGACGAAGCTGACAACGCGCCGGCAAATGTGCCACTGGCAGCGTCGATATTGCCAGAAAAGTCGGCGCTGTTGCCAGTCAGGGTGCCAGAGAGGTTGACGGTGCTGGCTGAGATCCCGTTCGTGAACGTCCCGGAATTAGCACTCAACGAGTTAGCGGTCAGTGTACCAGTAAAGTCCCCAGACTGAGCGCTGAAAGCGGCGGCATTCACAGTATTCGCCACATTGAGATCATTCGTCAAAGAGACGTTGTTATCTTGATCTGCACTCAAGAAGTGCTGACCAGCCTGGGAGGCGGGGTTATTGTTGGAGTTGCTGAAGTAGCTTATGCCGCCCACCTGATCGAAGCCAAGGAAGTGGCCCGAAACATTGTCCCGATCGTGCAACTTCATTCCTACCTCTGCGGCTGCCGTGCCGCGGAATTGGATGGACCCGTTGATCCTCATCCAGTCGTCAGAATCTCCGCCGGCATCTGGATCGTTGTCGATGTAAGCATCGTCTGCCAGCAGGAGATTCCCGTCGATGTCTACCAGATCAATATCGATGACCATTTCTGGGGAACAGGTACAAACGGGATCTTCCGGATCAAAGGAGATCACATGCATCGTCTCCCCATGCTCATCGAGGACGTGTCGTATCAGCCATGGGGTGAGGGATTCAGCACTTTGATAGCCGATGTGGCCCGCGCTATCTACGTTAAGTACGAAGGGCACCTGGCTGTCAGGTTCTCCGCTAAGGTCAAAGAGCAGGTTCCCATTTATTTCAAGGTCATCCACCTCCAGGGACTGGGCGCTTAAGGTATTGTTGACCCGTACCCTACCAGCGAAATAGTTTTCGCTATTGCTCCCGGACATGTAGACGTGACCAGCTCTTAAACGTGAATTGCCACTGGCTCCCTGAGCATTGTCTGACACAAAATTCCATGTGCCCGGTGCGCTTCCTGCGGTGGCGTCGTCATGCCAGAGGTGGTCGACATTGGTAGCATCATACTTACTCGTGATAAATGACCCGGCCACAATATTTCCAGCCACATGTAATTTGTCAGTAGGAGAGTCTGTGCCAATGCCGACGTTGCCAGTTGAATTGTTAATGGTGAGTCGCGTGGTACCCGACGTCTGCAATTGAAGGTTTTCATTGTAGCTACCAATGAGCCCCTCGTCTACCGTGAGTCCCTTGCTAAAATAGAACCTGGGTCGATCTGTTTGGAAGTGCGCCCAACTGCCGTTTTGAGGACCCACATCAACATAGCCATGGCCTGTGCTGACACGAAGCGCGCCATTGATATTGCCACGAATGCTGCCATTGACATGTAGTTTTTCCAGCGGGTTTGTGGAGTTGATACCGACGTTGCCGGGGCCGATGTAGATCTTATCGTCCGTGGCATCGTCCACGACGTAGATCCTTCCGGCACCATGAAAATTGATGCCCTCTCCAGGATCATTGATAATGAGTTCATTAACGCCAGAGATGTTGTAGTTGCTCCCACTGATACCTCCACCTCCGAGTGTGAGACCTGTAATGGATGGGGCATTGATAGCACCATTAACCGCGAGCTTTGCGGAGTGGCCCGTAACGCCGATGCCAACATTTCCATTAGCGCCTACAATGAACCGGCTACCCCCGGACCCCACATGGAACTCGCCATCGGTTCTCATGATGCCACTATTGTGGTAGAAGCTTTTGTTGTTGTACGTGCGGATCCAGGTATTGTCCGTCATATAAAACCCGCCACCATACGACTGGAAGTAAAGCCCTCTCTGACCGGATACCCGCAGCCAGCCACCATTGGCGTAGACATCACCGCTCACATCCAGTTTGTACGTGGGAGCAGTGGTACCAATCCCGACGTACCCATTGCCCTTGATCCGCATCTTTTCGCTGTTGTTAATGAAAAAGCCGGTGTGGTCGTCGCGAACGAGTCGCAATCCCCAGTTGCCGTCGCCGTCGAGAAGGCCAAAGGAGTTGGCGTTGTCATGATACAGGTAGCCCTTGATTTGGTTGGCCTTGTTGGCAATGATCAGACCTCTATCGGACCGCGATCGCCAGTAGTTGGCGTCATGATTGTAGAAGTAGGTACCATCGGATTGGCTGTAGAGGCCTCGGCCTCTGGTGAGTCGTAGCCAGCCATCGTACGCATAGATATCACCGTGTACCTGCAACTTGTAGCCTGGTGCAGTTGTACCTAACCCAAGATTGCCATTTTCTCCCAGGTGCAGCAAGACATTGCCTGTTCCAGTGGTGTTGTTACCCACTTGAAAGGTTGAGGCGCTATTGTTGTTATTGGCGTCGAGATTGATCCTCAGGTTATCGAATGTGTTGATGGTGATGTCATCGCCGTAGGTATCACCGTAGGTAGACCGAATCGAATGATGCGTATTCGTACCATAACTATCGCTATCCCAGGTAAGATAGACGCCCCCAAACCGGTAGAGATTGGAGTAGGAAGCATTGACGCTTTTGCCATAGATGTGGTCGGCCACCGTCAAATCGGACCCTAGTTCCACATCGCGTCCATTGCCCCTAAGGAAGAAACTGGAAGAGGTGTTGGTATCAGAGAAGTAGCTCCAGCCGTTCTTTTGGGTGATGCCCAGGTACTCACCGTTGTCCTTGTCTCGGAGGACGATTCCGTAGTTGTCGGTGTTAGATTTTAGCTCCACGTAACCATTGAGACGAATCCAGTCATCGCTGTTGCCGCCTACGGTGCCGTCGTCATCAATATAGGCTGCCGAACCGAGTGTGAGATTCCCGCTGGTCGTAAAAGTGCCGGCCACCGAAAAGTTACCCCCTGTAGTCAGGCTTCCGCCAACAGAAAGATTACCAGTAGCTCGGACACTACCGCCTACCGTAAGCGCGTACCCACTGGCAAACGACGACGTATTGATACCCACCTGGTTGGTACCAAAGTCTCCTCCTATCAAGGGCGTAGAGGTATTACTGTTTTCAATGTAGAGTTTGTTAGAGCCGGTATCACTATAGCCTGCCTGATAGCCGATTTTGACATTGCCGGATCCTGTGGAAGTAAAACCTGCCTGGTATCCGAGATTAACATTCCTCGCACCTGTTGTATTGTTGTTACCGGAATAGGATCCTACGTTCGTATTGTATGTACCGGAGCTGTTTTTGTAGCCCGCACTGTACCCAAGAAAGACATTGTGTGATGCGCTGGTGTTGTATCTCCCTGCAGCATCCCCCACGAAGGTATTGTACCCGCCGGAAGATGTAGAGTAACCACTTTCAGCGCCAAGGAAGGTGTTGCTGTAGCCGGTACTGTTCCTACCACTATTGTGTCCCACATAAGTTCCTCGATTGCCCCCCTTGTAGCCTGAGTAATATCCCACGGCGGTGTTACTGTATCCCGTGCTATTGCTGTATCCCGAGCGATACCCCACATGGACATTGTTCGATCCAGTTGTGTTTGCATAGCCGCTGTACGAGCCCAAGAAGACATTGTAATCTCCGTAGGTACTGTTGTAACCCGATCGGAAGCCCCCAAAGAAGTTGTGATTTGACGTACTCGTCACAACCCTGCCAGCCTCCCAGCCGAAAATAGTATTGTAGCGACCCTTGTGTCCATAGTCCGTGGCGTGAGCCACGTTGTTGTAGGTCTGAGCGATAGCTGCCGGCTGTATGCCCGTCACCAGAATCATTGCCACCAAGAGTGTGACAACTTGATGACGACGGGACTCATAGTTGTGTTGAGAGCGAGAAATTTGGTTCACTTGGCTTTGGCTAGGGTCGATATCCTGAGCGCAGGAATATCTTGTAGTAGACTGGAATTCTTGCATAATCAGTTTGCGTTGTGAGACGTGCGGGGCATCAGCTTGAAAAAGTGGCCAGAATTGCCCCGGTTGACTATAGGTTGCATTGATCGAAGAATGGTTACCACTGCCTAGCAAGAATTCATTCCAAGCCCGTGTATATTTGATCAGATATTTTTTGACCGCTAGGAGTAACGAAATCAACCTGAATGCAACCATTAGTGACCGTATGCTCATAACCAGGGACTTTCTACGAAATAGAGAGCGTATAAAGGGCTGGTATGACCAACTGCTACCGCGCATAACCAGCATGGTAATGCGGAATGGCGGTGATAGTGATGAGGGTGTGGACTTATTTCAAGATGCACTCAGCATTCTTTATCAAAAAGCATCTGAGGGCTCGTTCGAAGTCGATGGCTCCATGGAAGCCTACATCTTTGGTATGTGCCGTAAGCTTTGGCTGATGCGTTTGAGAAAAAGAGGGATTGAAAGAAAATATCAGGAGCATCTGATAACAGATCCCGAGGAACAAACTTCAATTGAAGGAGCATTGAACGACTTACAGAAGGAAATGATCTACAAGACCAGCTTCAAACGCCTGAGTGAAAAGTGTCAGGAGCTGCTTAAGTTGTTCTATAAAGGAAAGAGTTTCAAGGAAATAGCAGCGGACCTGGAACTTAGCAGCGAGGGGTACGCAAAGAAGCTGAAATTCCAATGTAAACAGCGGCTGATTGATGAAATTAGGAAAGATCCTCTGTACCTTGAATTAAGGGAAGAATGAACAGAGACGAACAGGACATACTGGTTGACAACTATCTGAACGGTGACGTTTCTGAAGAGGAATTTCAATCCGCACTGAAGAAACATCCGGAGCTGAAGGACCTACTCGAATTGCATCGGGATGTGGACCGTTTTTTCGCAGAAGAGGAAAGCAGTGACTATGAAAAATTTGTCCGGTCCGCCATAGCGCCCCAACAGAAGCGGCGTTTCCTGATCCCCAATCCCCTGTTGGCCGCTGCCATGATAGCGGTTGTGTTCGGATTCTTCTTCGCGATGTACTACCTCCTTGACGAGCCCATGTCCGCCCAGGAAGTGTTCGCCAGTCACTTCGAAGCCTACGAATCCGTAGGCCTGCAAAGGGGTAATGACGCATACGATGAGCACTATCAGATGGCCCTCCTGCTTTATGATCAGGAGCGGTACGAAGAAGCGATACGATATTTCGAATCCTCGCAAAAGATGCCCTCGCTAGGTGGGCTCTACCTTGGCATCTCCTACCTGGCTGTTGGCGAAAGCCAAAAGGCGATCGACAGCCTGACACCATTCGCTGTCGACAAAAGTCTCATTCAGGATGCTGCAAGATGGTATCTCGCACTGGCCTATGTGCAGATGGATGCCCGCGATAAAGCCAAGAATGAACTGGCTCCACTGGCGAACAACCCCAACTCACATTGGTACGAGAAGGCGAAGGATCTGGTGGAAGACCTGTAGGCTACATGTTCCTCCTGTACTGCCCGCCGACCTCAAACATCGCGTGCGTGATCTGCCCCAGTGAACAGTACTTTGTCGTTTCCATTAGTTGATCGAAGGTATTGCCATTCTGTAAAGCCACTTGCTGCAACTTCTTCAGCATTTCTTGGCTCATACCGTCATTTCGGGCATGTAGTGCCTCCAGGTTTTCGATCTGTCGCTCCTTCTCCTCTTTGGTGGCACGGATCACCTCTCCGGGGATGATCGTCGGCGAACCCTTGGAAGAGAGGAATGTATTTACTCCAATGATGGGTAGTTCGCCAGTGTGCTTCTTCGTCTCGTAGTATAGGCTTTCTTCCTGGATCTTGCCGCGCTGGTACATGGACTCCATCGCCCCGAGTACACCGCCTCTATCTGTCAACCGGTCAAACTCCATCATAACTGCCTCCTCGACCAGATCAGTCAGTTCTTCGGTAATAAACGAGCCCTGCATAGGATTCTCGTTCCTGGCCAGCCCCAGCTCCTTGTTGATGATCAACTGGATCGCCATGGCGCGACGAACGGACTCCTCCGTGGGAGTCGTGATCGCCTCATCATAGGCGTTTGTATGCAGAGAATTGCAGTTGTCGTAGATCGCATAGAGCGCCTGAAGCGTAGTCCGAATGTCGTTGAAGTCGATCTCCTGCGCGTGCAGCGATCGCCCAGAGGTCTGAATGTGATACTTGAGTTTTTGGCTGCGCTCGTTACCGCCATACTTCAGCTTCATGGCCTTGGCCCAAATGCGGCGAGCTACCCGACCGATGACGGCGTATTCAGGATCCACGCCATTGGAGAAAAAGAAAGACAGATTCGGAGCGAAATCGTCGATGTGCATCCCCCTCGACAGGTAGTACTCCACGAAGGTGAAACCATTGGCCAGCGTGAATGCCAATTGGCTGATAGGATTGGCTCCTGCCTCGGCAATGTGATAACCAGATATAGAGACAGAGTAGAAATTTTTGACTTTGTGGTCGATGAAGTATTGCTGTACATCGCCCATCAGCCGTAGCGAAAACTCCGTACTGAAGATGCATGTGTTCTGCGCCTGGTCCTCCTTCAAGATGTCAGCCTGCACCGTCCCACGAACTTTGGAGAGCGCATCGGCTTTGATTTTGGCATAGGTGTCTGCTGGCAATACCTGATCCCCCGTCACTCCCAGCAGCATCAAACCAAGGCCATCATTTCCTTCAGGCAATTCACTGTGGTATGCTGGACGTGGCTTACCCATTTTTTGGTAGATGGACTCAATCTTCTTTGATACCTCGTCCTCGAGCCCTTTTTCCTTGATGTACAGCTCACACTGCTGATCGATGGCTGCATTCATAAAGAAGGCTGCAATGGTAGCCGCTGGGCCATTGATGGTCATGGAGACAGAGGTCGTCGGGTCGCAGAGATTGAAACCTGAATACAACTTCTTGGCATCATCGAGGCAGCAGATACTCACACCTGAGTTGCCAATCTTGCCGTAGATATCCGGGCGATAATCGGGATCCTCCCCGTACAAAGTCACTGAGTCGAAAGCCGTCGATAGCCTCGCAGCCGGCAAGCCCATCGAAACATAATGAAAGCGCTTGTTCGTTCGCTCGGGTCCACCCTCACCGGCAAACATTCGCGTGGGGTCTTCACCCTGTCGCTTGAATGGAAATACTCCCGCGGTGTAGGGGAATTCTCCCGGTACATTCTCCTGCAGGCTCCACTTGAGGATGTCACCCCATCCTTCGTAGCCAGGAAGCGACACCTTCCTGATCTTTGTGTGAGAGAGTGATTCGGTGGTCGTCTCTACCTTGATGTCTTTGCCCCGTACCTGATAGGTGAAAACGTCTCCTTCATAATTGGCCTTCTTCGCTTCCCAATCCTTCACCAATTGCCAATTGTGAGGATCCAGATCCAACCGAAGCTGCTCCATCGCTTTGTCGATGGCTTCCAGAGCTGCTGTTTCATCTTTCAATACGGCCGCTGAAGTGTGCAGCGCATAGAGCTTCTGTGCGATGTCGCGCTGCTTTTCGACTTGCTCATTGTATCCGCGGACCGCGTCCGTGATTTCTGAGAGATAGCGCGTCCTCTTGGGAGGGATGATAAACACCTTCTCGGACATCTCCTCTGTATTCTTGAAGGTGGACCGCAATTGATCAGCTCCCACTTTATCCACCAGGGCATCCATCACCTTTTTGTAAAGCTGGTTCATGCCCGGGTCATTGAACTGAGAGGCAATCGTGCCGAAAACCGGGATCTGGTCCTCCCTCGCATCCCAAAGGTTGTGATTGCGCTGGTACTGCTTCTTTACATCGCGCAATGCATCGAGTGCCCCTCTTTTGTCAAACTTGTTGAGCGCAATGAGATCTGCAAAGTCAAGCATGTCAATCTTCTCCAGTTGCGTGGCAGCGCCGTACTCTGGTGTCATTACGTACAATGACAGGTCCGAGTGCTCCTCGATCTCTGTGTCAGACTGACCGATTCCAGAAGTCTCAAGAATGATCAGGTCAAAACCCGCGGCCTTTACAATATCGAGTGCATCCTGTACATGCTTTGAAAGGGCCAAATTGGACTGACGGGTAGCGAGCGAGCGCATGTAGACGCGGTCACTGAATATCGCATTCATTCGGATCCTGTCGCCGAGGAGCGCTCCACCCGTTTTGCGCTTGGAGGGATCTACTGAGATCACTGCTATGGTCTTGTCATCAAAATCGACGAGAAACCGTCGCACCAACTCATCGACCAATGAGGACTTTCCGGCACCCCCTGTGCCTGTGATTCCAAGTACCGGGGCGAGCTTCTTTTGCTCGATAGTCGTGCGGATTTCCTCCAATACTGAGGAATGATCATCGGAGTAGTTTTCCGCTGCCGTGATAAGTCGTGCAATGGATGAGTGATTCACTCTCTCGAGTCGCTGCATTTGTCCATTGAGTTGCTCCCCGAGTGAAAAGTCGGCCTGCTTGACGAGGTCATTGATCATGCCTTGCAAGCCCATCGCCCGCCCATCGTCCGGTGAGTAGATCCTCGCAATGCCATAGTCATGGAGTTCCTTGATTTCCTCAGGCAGAATCGTACCACCACCTCCTCCAAAAATCTTGATATGACTCGCACCCCGCTCTTTGAGCAGATCATACATGTATTTGAAGAACTCGACATGTCCACCCTGATAAGAGGTAATGGCGATGGCCTGGGCATCTTCCTGAATGGCACAATCCACAATCTCCTGAACAGCCCGGTTGTGACCCAGGTGGATCACCTCGCACCCCGTGGACTGGATGATCCGACGCATGATGTTGATGGCGGCATCGTGTCCATCGAAAAGCGACGCTGCCGTAACGATACGGATATGATTCTTGGGCTTGTAAACTTCGGCAACAGGATGAGCCATGCGCATCAATTTTTGGGGTGAATGTACCCACAAAAATAACTAATGCGACCCTGTTTCTAATGGGGATTAGTTTTTGTACGCCGTGCGGTATTTTGCTTTATTTCAGCGCTTGACTACCAATGGAATGTTTGGCAAAAAAGAAGAGGGACGCAATTTGTAACAAACCACCTGCGCCCCTCAATACACGTGAATGAATCTAAAAAAGTGTTATTAATTAGCTGACTTCGTCAGCCTCCACCCAGCCTGAAAGATGTACTCGGATCTCCTGTGAAACATCTTGAGATCACAGGAAAATCACTCGTTATCACGTAGAAGTAATTAAATGTCTCACCATTGAGTGTGACCTGGCGCTCTACGCCATTGCAGGCATCCAAATCACCCAAGTCCTCAACATACTCGTAGTCGTTAGTGTATTTGCCGTTGTATTCGCCACAGGGCTCAGACACTCCGTCTCCCGATCGCTGACCCTCCCTGACGCGGTAGCTAGGCATCAACTCAATAATGGTACCTTCGGCATTGGGGCCAAACTTGTAGAGAATCGGAAATCCGTCCGCAGCCCATCCCATTTGTACGGCCTCCGTGGGAGTGGTAGTACCAGCTCCGAGGCCGTCCAGCAGTTGATCGGCATACTCTGTCATGTCGCCATGATAATGATATTGACCGTCTGGCTGAAAGTGCGCTACGGCACAGTCCAAACCGACCGCCTCCTGATTGGTGTTGGGCTCGAAAACCCAGTCCCAGTTGTATTCGCCCGTAGAAGTATTCTCGAAGATGAAAGGCTCTGCTGGCGCTGGATCGATCTTGACGCCATTCAATGCCACACCAAATGCCCATTGCGGTCGTCCGTTGTTGTCAGTGATGGAGGTGGAAGAACTGGCAGCGGCTGGCGTGGCATCCACTTCGTAATTTCTTGTATCGGAATTAATGGTGCTGACAATCTGTGGAATCTGGATCCTGTAGTCGTGATTGGGGACTCCATTGGCTGTGATGCTCCGAACATCACCAGAAACCGACTCCGAGTAGCTACTTGCCACTGGCGGGGTGGTTGTGCACTCGAAATTGTCGGTATCGGTGGAATTATCGTTGGTGCAGTCATCTCCTCCCCCGTCGGTGGTGTCATTGTCTTCGATGCTTATGGTGATCGATGAAGCACTACCAAGCGTCACGTCCTCAGGAAGACCGGCGGCACTGATGGAGATCTCGACCGTTTCGGTGTCCTCCACCTCCCCATCGTCAGTGATACCCACATTGACGTTGGTACTTGTACTGCCTCCATTGATGGTGACAGTCGGCGGGAACATATAATCGGTTTCACGCGCTGCAGAGCCACCGAAAGCAATCGACAAGGTAAGGTCCTCATCGATCGCCCGACTCAAAGAGAATGTGACCGGGACTGGTCCCTGGTCTTCTCCGACAGTACTGCTACTAACAGAGATGGTGAGTGTTGCTGGGTCCACGACTGGATCTTCATCAGATCCACAATTGGTAATTAGCGGTGTTAGGGTCAAGACCCAGCAATATTTTAACAGGTTCAGAATCTGCGATGAAAAGGAGGTTGTAGGCTGATCACTCATAGCTCACCGTAGTTTTGGTGCGCCCTTCATGGAGCCGGAAATAGCGCTTGTTGTCATTCAGAAAAAACTCCATGATGTTGAGATGACCATCGATATCATCGACCAGACACGTGTTGCTTACATTGATTTCCTCAACGTTTAGTGGCGCGTCCAGGAAACCGCGAAGAATGATCATGTCCGCCGTGTACTCTATGGATTCGAAGTCAAAAGAAGCGGGTTGCCCATCGAAGCTGTAGCTTACTCTCGACTGGACATAGTCCTCAATTTTGTCGATGACTTCTGTCTCTTGACTGGGGTTGGCATAGATCGCTTCCAGGATATCAACGCGATCAAAGGACACTCGAAACTGGTAGTTGCTACCCTGCTCTTCCACTCGGAATCTGGCCATCTTCACATTGTGATCGGCAGCCAATAACCATAGAACAAACGATGTAGCGAGCAGTTTCAAATCTTTCCTTTTAGCCTCTGAAGCAAAGATTTGAAACTTTTACCAAGAAATGGGGGCTGAGCCCGCGAATAGGCAAAATGGGAGTCTGAACCCGTGGACTTGTGGAGTGACTGAGTATTTATGACTACCCAACCGGAGAGTTGGACGACTTATGCTGGCGCCAAAATCGAGTGACCATGAGTCAACTCCATGTCCTGGTCCAACGACGCCGCGACTGAACAATACTTGTCCACTGCAAGCGCTATGATCTTGCTGGCCTCTTCGTCTGTCAGGTCTGGAGAAGTGATGTCATAGTGGATGTGCATCTTCACAAACTTTCGAGGATGCTGGTCTCTTCGCTCTCCTTCCGCAGATCCCTTGATATCGACAAATGTCTTGCGCCGCTTCTTGATCATGGACACAATGTCCACCGCTGCACAAGCTACCGTTGCTGACAGAAGCAGCTGAGTGGGACTCATGGCCTGCTTGTCCTCTGGTTGCATCATGTCGATGTCGATGCTATTGCCGGTCTCATTGGTGGCGCTGAATTCCTCGTCACCGCGGTAGGATAGGGTTACTTTCATTGTTTAAAGTTCTTCTTAGCTTCAAAAATAACATGAGAACGACACAAGAAATTCATGAAGGAGTTCCGTGTTCAAGGTTTCAGGTTCAAGGTTTGACCTGGAACACTGAACCTGAAACTCGAAACCTACTCGTATTTCAACGCATCCACGGGATTCAGCAGCGCTGCACGAAGGCTTTGAGCGCTGACGGCGATCATTGAAATCAACAGTGAAATCGCCGCGGCCGCAGCAAAGAAGACCCAGGTGACTTCAATGCGGTAAGCAAAATCCTGCAGCCACTGTCCCGATAGCCAATAAGCGACAGGAATGGAGATCAAAAATGAAAGTAATACAAGGATTACGAAGCTGCGCCCGACGAGCAACAGAATGGCCTGTACCGTGGCACCCATCACCTTTCGCACCCCTATCTCTTTGGTCCGCCTTTGTACCGTAAATGATGCAAGGCCAAATAAGCCCAAGCAGGCAATCGAGATGGCCAACAGGCCAAAGTACTTGATGAGTTCCCCTAGTAATTCGTCTTTCTTGTATTGCTCGGCGATCTGGTCATCGAGAAACCTAAACTCAAAAGGCCATCGTGTGGTCACGGCCTCCCAAGCCTTTTGCGTCTCGTCGATGGCACCAAATAGCTCCTCGCGACTATCCGTTTGGTATTTGACGGCGATGTCACCCCACTTGGCCAACTGAAATACACTTGGTCGCACGGGCTCATAAAGCGACTCGAAGTTGGCATCCTTGAGCACTCCTATCACCCGTAGACGAAAGATGGTCTTATTGTCATTGCCCCCAGTGTAGGAGAACCGCTGGCCCAGGGCCTCCTCATTGGTCCAGCCAAAGACTTTGACGGCGGATTCGTTGAGCAGGATGGCAGAGGCCGAGTCCACCTTCGAACCCCGCTGAAAGAACCTGCCATGGACAACGTCCAGGTCGTACATCTCCACGAAGTTGTAGCCCACATGCTTCAACCCGAGACGCTTCGCTAACGGGGTATCCTCACCATTGACCCGAAAAGTCTGGCCCCAGCCAGCATCGCCAGCTACATAACCCAATCCGACATGTGTCACGGCGGGTATCTTCCTCAGTTCATTGTCCAGGAGTTCGAACGACTGATCGACTTTATTGCCATGGGCGAGGACGATTGTCTGATCCTTCTCAAAACCCAAGTCCTTGTTTTTGATGAAATTCAACTGCCCCTGGATGACCAATACTCCTACGATGAGAACATTGGAGATGACGAACTGACCAATGACGAGCGACTTACGAAGGCCCAGGTGTTTCCCGCCTTGCCTCTCGAAATTGCCCTTGAGTGTGCGAGAAGGGAGGAAGTTAGACAAGTAGAAGGCCGGATATAGTCCCGCCAAAAACCCAACAGTAAGGATACCCGCCAAGAGGTAGAGGACAATCTCAGGGTGCGCCGAATAAGAGATCTCAATGGACTTGCCGATGAAGGTGGAAAAAATGGGAATCGTCGCATGGACCAGCAGCAAGCCGGTCAAGGCAGCCAATGAACAGATGACAATCGATTCGCAAACGAATTGCGTAATGAGCTGCCTCCTAAAGGCGCCCATGACTTTCCTGAGACCCACTTCTTTAGCGCGGCGAGCGCTTCGGGCGGTGCTGAGGTTGACGAAATTGATGCTGGCAATGACGAGGATCAGGAACGCCACCGCGACGAGGGCATACACTTGCACAAGGTTGCCAGTCGGGCCAATCTGCGAAAGGACATTTTTGTCGAAGTAGACTTCCGCCAGGGAGCGAGGTACATATAGGTAGTGGATCTCCTGGTCCGGCAGTCTGCCAAACCAATCAATGCCATCCTGTTGCAAGCGGGTGGAGAAGTGGTGTAGGGAGGCACCCTCCTTCAGCAACACATAGGTCCATGCCCCAGACCACTTCCAGTCCTTCTCGAAGTCGTAGCCATTGTTCGCTTGTTGATTCATCCAACGCTGTCGCTGCAGCTCGACAGGCACCAGGATGTCGAACTGCAAATGCGAGTTGGTTGGGACATCTTCAAGAATACCCGTCACCTCGAGCAGGTCCCGGTCTTTGTATTTCATTCTCTTGCCCAGGGGATCCTCATCTCCGAAGTATTTGGCAGCGGCCTTCTTTGTAAGTACAATACTGTTCGTATTGGTCAATATCGACTTTGGATCACCGCGCTCGAGCTCAAAATCGAAGACTTGCAACACCTCAGGGTCTGCAAACAGAATGTTGTCTTCGGTGTACATCTTATCTCCATAGCTGAGCGTAGAGCGATCAATTCTATTTTGGTAGAATCTGACGATCTGCTCGACCTCCGGATAGTTTTCAAGCAGTCGCTGCTTGACAGGAAAGGCCACGCGCGAAACGATGCGCTCCTCGTCCCTTGCCTGGTACTGGTACTGGAGGCGATAAATGCGATCCTTCTTTGCATGAAACTCGTCATAGGACATCTCTTGGGTCACAAATGTGGTGATGAGCATAAAAGACGCCATGCCGAGCGCAAGGCCAAATATGTTGATGAAAGTGAAGGCTTTGCTGGCGCGCAGCGTGCGATAGGTCATCTTTAGGTAGTTGCCAAGCATATCGAATTGGTAAAAAAGGTTGAGGGGGTGGCTTTTTCTTTTGATGGCGAAGGGTTGGAAAAAGGTGAGGACATTCCATATGTACAGAAGGCTGGCGCGAAGCCGGCTGTGGGTTTCGACGCGACGCTGATACAACTCCAGCAGGTCTCCCTCTACCGCATCGACAAGATCTTCCCGGCAAAACCAACGGAAGAATCGTGTGAGCAGCTTCGGGGGTTGGGGATTGCTCATGACTGACCTCCTTCCCAAACGATCTTGGGAACGGCCTCCCACATTTTATTGCGCAGTTCCTTGGACTTCGCCAGGGCTTGCTTGCCCATGGCAGTGAGTTCGTAGAGCTTTTTCTTGCGCCCACCGCGTGTATCGGTAGCGCCGCCCATGTGTGACTGCAAAAAGCCCTTGTCCTCCAGGCGGACTAAAGACTTGTGGACCGCGCTGATCATGACCTTGCGGTCGGTCTGTTTTCCGATCTCGTCTTTGATCGACAGCCCGTAAGCGTCGTCGTAGAGAATTCCTACGGTGAGCAGCACGATCTCTTCAAATTCTCCGAGTTGTGTTCCTTTCATGGTATTTGTTTCACCTTTGTCTACTAACGTGGTTGTTTGGAGAAGGTTGTGGTGAGAGAGCGATTGAGGGTTAGGAGAGGTTGTGCCTAAGGAGGGTTGATGGGTTGATGGGTTGATGGGTTGATGGGTTGATGGGTTAGCAACGGAGAATTGACAATGGAGAATTGAGAATTACCTTCCATTTGTCAACTCTCCTCTTCAACTTCTCAACTCCTCCACTTCTCAACAAAAAAAAGGCCAAAAGGCCAAGCCAGCAAACCAGCATGGCCCTGTGGGTTTTGATAGCGGGGCTGAGGATGCTGGCGGCCGCGAGGGGGCTGCCGTGAAGTAGATAGCGGGGGTCTCCGCCTTCCTTTTCGACAATATTGCTCTCTCACTTCACGGCAAGTGCGCCGGGATAGCGGGGCTGGTAGTGCGCCCTCAATCCCCCAAATCCCCTTTGAAAAGGGGGAACTTTTAAACATTTTCAATAATAGGTGCTGTTTACTGAGAAAAAGCAAATAATCTCGCGGTAGACATCGTATTTGTTGGAATCACCTTTTCTTTGTGGCTCAAATTTCACTTTATATGATTATTCCAAAGGAGCCGAAGCTTACTCCTGCACAACTCAAGGAGGTCGAAGCTATCGTGACAGAATACGATTGCCGCCTACAACCCATCGTGGGGTGGCACAGGACGATCTATGCGATCCTGGGTGAGGAGAGGAAAGAGATCATGAAGAATCGCATACTCGGTCTGGACTATATCGACCGGATCGATGCGATCGACTCCCCGTACAAGCTAATGGACCGCTCGTCGGAACTGGCTTTTCATAAGGTGAAAGTCGGTGAGACGCTTGTAGGCGAGGAGCCCTTCATCATCGGTGGCCAGTGTACCATCGATCCTGAGAATCCTCAGTACTTCCTCGAGACGGCTCATGCGATGAAGGAAGCGGGCGTGAAGGCCCTGCGCGGTGGTGTGTGGAAGCCGCGGACAATGCCTTACTCCTTTCAGGGTGACGACCGCTCTATGAAGATACTGGTAGAGGCCCGTGAGCAAACTGGCCTCCCAATTGATACTGAGGTAATGGATGAGTACCAGCTCGACATTGCCATCGAAGCACGCGTGGATATACTGCAGATCGGAACGCGTAACGCACTCAACTACTCACTGCTCAAAGCCGTGGGTGAAAAAACTGCCTACAAAGGCATGGCAGTACTCCTGAAGCGATCTCGAGCCATGGGGCCGATTGACGAGTTCATCGCCGCGGCCGAGTACATTGCTGCCGGCGGCAACCCTGACGTCATGCTCTGTCCACGTGGTACTATTCCCAAAATGGATGGCTATCGCAACAATCCCGATGAGAGCATCACTCCACTGCTGAAGGAAAAGACGTGGGCGCCAGTAATAGTCGATCCGTCTCACTCTGTAGGCCGTGCCAAGTACGTGCATAGTGCCGCCCTCGCTGCGATCTCCTACGGTGCTGATGGACTGATCATCGAGGCACACATAGATCCTCCGCACGGTATCGGTGACGATCCCAAGCAGGCGGTTACGCCGGATGAGATGAAAAAGATCATCGACCATAGCAACGCTATCTGGGCGATGCGCAAGGAGTCGATCGAAGTCGCTTAAGGGAGCTTTTTTGTCTTCCGGCAAGGGGTGCGTTACCTTTGAAGTAGTGTTCAACAGCATCTGCCAAGGCAGTGCTACAAAGGTCAGACCCAATGAGAAACTACTCGAAATTCCGCATAGCCCAACTCCTCGGAATATGCCTCGCCACGATCACTGCCTGTACTGATCTCAAGGACAGTGCTGCCGAAAGTGATACTGGAGCCGAAGGTGCCGAACAAGCATCAGATTCCACAGCGCTTGCTGTAGAGCAAGCGGAGCCCGCCACTGCTGTCAGCGTCTGGAAAAGTACGGTCAGCGTACGCGTGGAGCCAGGAGCCAACGCCAAATGGGTGACTTCCGTATCCCTTGGCGAACGATTCCAATACCTTGGCGAATCCCGGAAGGTAACTACCGACGATGGAGAGCGCACCTGGGCAAAGATCCAATTATTGGATGGCAAGGAGGGCTGGATCCTGCAGGACTTTATCATGATCGGTGGCCAGCCTGCTGCAGTGCTCAAAGACAACACGCCCCTCTACAAGCGCCCGGACATCTTAACCAAGTCGGACAAGATTTTGGGTAAGTTCGACGTAATTGGTGTGAAAGGTGAAGGTGCCTTTGTCGAGTTCAAGGGCATGAGCGCCGAAGACACCTGGTTCACCTCGGGATGGATCAAATCGGAAAATATCAACACGAACCCCGTGGACGTGGCCTCGGCCGTTTACATCCGCAAAGCCCTTTCACTAGAGGATGAGGATGAGCAGTTGAAAGAGTTGCAGGTGATCTACAACAGCAGTGACTTCGAAGGGTCGTACTTCCTTACAGATCTGGAAGACATGATCCGGGAGTTGGATTAGTGCTGCGCATGTTCCTGGTTTGTGGATCTTGGTTCTTTGTCATCCAGGAACCAAGACCAATGAACGATGATCAACTTCTAAAAAACGCTAAACCCTCCGACCCCTAAAGGTTGGATTCGCTACACCCCCGGCCCCTAAAGGGGGGAACAACGAATGTTGACATTCAGGGAATCGCCGCGGTGGCTTCCCTTTAGGGATGCAAGGGTGTGCGGTGGGCTTTGTCATATCACCCGGCCCTAAACGGGAGCACTACAAATGTCCCGGAATTGAGGTTTGGTGAGAAGTCAAATCAATAACTTTATTTGATTGAGGACTACGTCCAAATCACTCATGACTTCTTCATTCTGAAAGCGAATGACTGTCAAACCCAAGGCCTCTAGTTCGTAAGTTCTTCCTTTATCATAATCAGATTGTTCTTCTTCATCATGGATCGACCCATCCAATTCAATCACAAGCTTGGCATGGTGACAATAAAAATCTGCTATGAAGTCGCTAATGGGGTGCTGTCGGCGAAACTTAACGCCTAGTTGTCCTCTCGAAAGGCACTTCCAAAGTACCTTCTCTGCTGGAGTCGGATTATCTCTCAGATCGCGAGCTCTTCTGAATATTTCAGGAGAGGCACCAAAGAACATTTCACGCATCTGGCAAAGAAACAAACTTGCCTGTACACCACTGGCCCCTAATGGGAGAATAACGGATGACCAACATTTCAAGGAATCGCTGCGGTGGTTCCCCTTTGGGGGCACCCCGACAGGGATGCAAGGGTATGTGGTGGTTCGCCTACACCCCCGGCCCCGAAAGGGGAGAAGCACGAATGTCCAATATTCAGGAAATCGAGCGGTAGGTTCCCTTTAGGGATGCAAGGGTGTGCGGTGGGTTCATTATGTTCACCCGACCATAAAAGGGAGCACCACAAATGTCCAATTTTCAGGGAATCGCGCGGCAGACGCCCTTTAGGGGCTCCCGGCAATGGATGCCAGGGTGCGCGATGGTTCGCCTACACCCCCGGCCCCTAAAGGGGAGAAGCACGAATGTCCAATATTCAGGAAATCGCGCGGTAGGTTCCCTTTAGGGATGCAAGGGTGTGCGGTGGCCCTTTAGACCAAAAAAACCCTAAACCCTAGGGGTGCCCAGCTAGTTCTCTCCACTGATGAACAATCAGATGGAAACACCCGCCTGGATGTCGCTCACCCTGCGCATCGCTGCCGTGTACAATCTTGTATGGGGCACCTGGACGATCTTGTTCCCCAACCAATTTTTCCTGCTTACAGGAATGGAGCCGCTCAATCACCCCATGATCTGGCAGGGAATGGGCATGGTCATAGGTGTCTATGGCCTCGGATACTGGTGGGCGAGCTTCGACCCTATACGACACTGGCCTGTCGTGGCCGTCGGATTCCTGGGAAAGATCATGGGTCCCGTAGGCTTCGTGATGAACTATCTACAGGGGAAGGTCTCAATCGCCTTCGGATACACGTTGATCACCAATGACCTGATCTGGTGGATCCCCTTCTTCCTGATTTTACGAGCCTCTTACCGACAGCAGAAATGGCAACTCTTATAAAGCGATTCAGCCTGTGGGTGATGGCGGGCTTCTACTTTGCCGGAGGTATCAATCACTTTCGCAATCCCGACTTTTACCTACCATTGATCCCCGATTACTTGCCATGGCATTGGTGGATCAATGCCGTTGCGGGCATCGCTGAGGTAGCTCTTGGTCTCGGCCTCCTCTTCAAGACAACGAAGAGGTACGCTGCCTATGCGGTGATCGTCCTGCTGATACTCTTCATTCCTTCCCATGTGTATTTCATCCAGATCGGCGGATGCATCGAGGGCGGCTTGTGTGCTCCATTGTGGGTAGGGTGGGTGCGACTTGTCCTCATCCAACCGCTGTTGATGCTATGGGCCTGGTATCATCGTAAGTGAAAGAAACTATCAACATCGTGTGGTTCAAGCGAGACTTTCGCTTGCAAGACCATCGTCCGCTCAAGCTAGCCATTGAGGAAGGGCAGCCCGTACTTCTATTGGGCTTCCTGGAGCCATCACTCATGGCAGCGCCTCAAAGCGACGACCGGCATTGGCGCTTTGTCTCCGAGTCTGTGGCTGACATCAATGAGCGGCTCGAACATGTCAAAGCACGGCTGCATCTGCTCCATGCTGAGGTACTACCCACGCTGGAGGCACTCGCTACCAAGTATGACATTGGCAAGATCTTCAGCTACGCCGAGACCGGCATCGCCCTCACTTACGATCGGGACAAAGTAGTAGCGAGATTCTGTGAGGAGCGCGGCATCGAATGGCTGGAGACTCCCTACGCCGGCGTGATCCGAGGCATCAAGCGCCGCAACAACTGGCCGAAACACTGGTATGCGACCATGTCCTCCCCGACCGATGAGCCAGTCCTCTCACAGCTGAAGGCCATCAACCTCTCCCCCCCCCGATCAGCGAGCGCTGGAAGCGAAACCTGTCGCTTCGACGATTTCCACACACGACCCCTTGTTCCAACGTGGTGGTGAGGGCCACGCCCATCAGCTCCTACAGTCCTTCCTATTGGATCGCGTTGCCAATTACAATAAGCACATCTCCAGGCCCTATGACAGTCGTCAAAGCTGCAGCCGCCTATCGGCGCATCTCGCCTGGGGCAACCTGTCAATGAAGCAAGTCTACCAGGCTGCCGCCTCTGCCAAAAAGGATAGCGATCAAAAATGGAACATCAACTCCTTCATGTCCCGTCTGCGCTGGCACTGCCACTTCATCCAGAAGTTTGAGATGATGGACCACTATGAATCACAAAACATCAATCCCGCCTACGACGATCTGCGCACCGACTGGGATGAGGAGCTGTATCAAGCCTGGGAGCAAGGCCAGACTGGCTACCCGCTGGTCGACGCTTGCATGAGGTGTGTGCGAGCTACAGGCTATCTCAACTTCCGGATGCGTTCGATGGTGGTGTCATTTCTCACTCACCATCTATGGCTACACTGGAAGCGCGGAGCGGATTTTCTTGCCAGCCAGTTTCTGGACTTTGAGCCCGGAATCCACTACGCACAGTTCCAAATGCAGGCCGGAACCACGGGTTTTAATACAATTCGTATATATAATCCCCAAAAACAGCAAAAAGACAATGACCCCGAAGGGCGCTTCGTAAGGGAATGGGTCCCCGAGTTGGTTGCAATACCAGACAACCTCTTAACCGAGCCCTGGACGATGACCACGATGGATCAGCAGATGTATGGCTGCGTGATCGGGGAAGACTACCCCTACCCGGTCGCGGACATCAAGCAGACGTACCGATCGGCTTCGAAAGCCCTCTGGGCCAAGAAGAAAGATCCGCAGGTCAAGGCCGAGGCCAGGAAGATCCTAGCCACGCAAAATGAAAAAGAGAGAGCTAACTGACGAAGACATCAACCGCATCATCGAAATGGCCTGGGAGGACCGCACGTCCTTCAATGCCATCGAGCGGCAATTTGGACTCCCCGAAAAGGAAGTCATCGACCTCATGCGACGTGAGATGAAGCAATCAAGCTTCAACCTCTGGCGCAAGCGAGTACAGGGGCGGAAAACCAAGCACGATGCGACGAGGCCTGACGGTGATGACCACCGATTCAAGAGTACTCAGCAGGGACTGATGGGTCTCAATAAGATGACGAAAAGAAGATGAGAAAAAAGGGTGACCTCCCTACCAAAGACTGCGCAGTCTGCGGCAGACCCTTCACCTGGCGCAAAAAATGGGCGACCGTATGGGATGAGGTCAAGTACTGTTCCGAGAGGTGTAGGAGGAATAAGTAGGATTCCCTCAGGCCCAAGCCCAACCTGCCACACACCCCTCCTCGCGCATGTCCGAGCCTTCGACCGCGCTACCCATCGCCCCAGTCTTGTCTCGTCTCGAACCTATGCTTGCGGCCATTTTAGTTGAGAGTTGAAAAGTGGAGGAGTTGAAGAGTAATTTTCAATTCTCCATTCTCAATTAATTCTCCATTCTCAATTTAATGCCTTTTACTTAAGCGAGGTCGAGCCAGCCGCCTCTAAAAGCATAGTCATCTTGAGGTCACGAAAGATCTTTTTATGGTGGTAGAACTGACGTTTTCAAAAAGTCAAAAGATCCCTCCTTCGTCGGGATGACATTTAGAAGGGTGCTTTTTGAGGCGGCTTCGACTCAATGTGCCTTAAGTAAACGGCATTCATTCTCAATTTGTAACTCTCCCAATGAACTCCTCCGCCAAACCAAACAGCCGCTTCTTTTTCTCATCACCCATCTTGTCCAGCGTCTTTGTCATCATGGCCATACGGGGATTACTACCAAAGAGCTGGCGATTGCGATCTATGAATCTCCAGTACAGCCCATTGACGATCTGGGGCCACTCTCCCTCCTTTCGGTAGTTGCTCATCTTCAGGATATAGTTGGATCCTCCGATATAGGGTTTCGTAGCAAAGATGCCTCCATCGGCAAACTGGCTCATGCCATAGACATTCGGCGCCATCACCCAGTCGGCAGAATCGACATACATCTCCATGAACCATTTGTACACCTCGTCGGGATGCAGCTCACATAGCAGCATGATATTCCCCAGGATCATGAGTCGCTCGATGTGGTGCGTGTAGCCATGCTTGAGCGCTTTTTTGATGCTATCATCGAGGGGTGGCACCCCAGTGGTACCGTTGTACCAACAATCTTTCATTCGGCGACTATGCCCAAAGAAGTTGGCATACAGGTCATCGTGGTACGTATGGTAGATCCCTCTCACAAACTCACGCCAACCGATGATCTGGCGGACAAAACCCTCGACACTAGGAAAGTGAACACCAAACTGGGCATGAAAAGCCAGGGCCTTCCTGACTACTTCGTCGGGGGTTAGCAGGCCCATGTTGATATAAGGTGACAGCACCGAGTGAAACAGAAAAACACCCTCCTTGTCAATGGCGTCTTCGTACGGCCCAAACTGCTGAAATCGCTGCACGAGAAATTCATCCAACCTTGCGATTGCCTGTTGCCTGGTCGTAGCCCAATTGAAGTTGTCCAGGGATCCCGGATGATCGCCAAAGAGATCGTTGACAGTCTTGATGACATCCTTCGTATGCTGGGTCGACTCTGATCGGGGCTGCGGTGGAATGACAATCCCCTTCGGCAGCTTCTTGCGGTTGTCTTCGTCAAACGACCATTGACCGTGATGGGGCTTCCCTTCCTCATCGACCAGGATCTTCAACCTCTTTCGCTGCTGCTCATAGTATTTTGCCATAAAGGGCTTCCGCACACGCTGATTGTAGGCTTCAAAATCCTCCCGGGAGCTGATGAATTTTGGAGAGCTCACGATCGTAAGCTGCAGGCCCTGCTTCTCGCAGAACGTTTTTATGCGATCCTCGAAAAACCGATCCTCGATTTCATAGGTGACTAGCTCAGTGATCTCCCGATGGTACTTCAGCAGCTCTTCTACCCTCTCCTCGAAGGACAGCCCATCCACCTCATCAATCCTGTGATATTTCAAAGGCCAATTGGCGGCTACGTCGTCAGCATGGGATCTCATTGCAGACAGGAAGAGGGCGATCTTCTGCTTGTGGTATTGGAAGTGCGTGCACAGGTCCCGGTCCTCAGCCATGAAGAACAGGGTGGAGCCATCTGGCTCCAATCGGTGATGATCAGGAAAAAGACAATCGCCCAGAATGAGGGCCAGTTTTTGATAGGACATACACTAACCTACTTACGACAGTTAACCCAGGTGGAAGCCTAGGTGTTCAGAAGCGACAGATGTGAGTAAGACTGATGTTCACCTGTATAGCCGGACACAAAAAAGAGCCACCCCCTTTCAGCAGGTGACTCCACTGTCCTTCAACGCGCCAATTCCCTTTGCTTACTGGGGAGGGCCATATGACTGACATTTCCCATCAAGTGTAAAGCAGCATTCGCCATTTTCACCAAAGTCGTGCAAGCGCAAACTGAAAGTGTTGTTGGTGATCTGAAACTCAGGGTCAAAATTCTCTGTAATCTGGACTACAAGGCTCATTTCTTGCCTCTGGTCTCCATCCATCAGTCCTTGTCCTGAGTAGAAGCCTTTCAAGATTGCCTCCCCAAGGGCGTCCATCAGATTGAAATCGCCATTAGTAATGACATACTGGTTGTTTCCAGCTGAGTGCCATTCTTTGTGCTCCATCTCCAGCTGATAGTCATCCCAGGCTGTAGAGTACCCCTCACCACTGATCGCTACAGTGAAGGTGCCGTCCACACTACCAAAATCAGCCACGGCTTCTACGTTCAGGTAACCAGCGCCTTCCAAGTCCATAGACACCTGATTCGGTGCCTCGATGGCAGTGTAATCGTCCTCACACGCTACTAATCCTACGCCCAGTAGTACAAGCAGCAAAATCCTCAAAGTGTTCATTATCAATATATTTTGGCGTTGTATATAAAACTCTCATCTCCGCAGCACCTCCCTCCGGTTGTGAACAAATTCAGCCTCCTCCATCATTGACTCGATGCCTTCTAAAGTTTCTGCTTCAAAACATTGTCCAATGGATGTGGAGAAAAGGCACCCTCCATCGGGTGCCTCATACATGAACCTCTCTTTTTCGGAGGACACTTTGTTCTACGACGCCTGCTAGCAGACGCAAGAGATATTTTCATTCTAAACAAAGAGCGGGTGCCCTCACTTACTCCCCGAGAATTGTTCTCGGCTCAAACTCGCTTATTCTGTACCATATTGGATGCAGGATCCATTCATGGTGAAGCAGCATGCACCGTCTTCTTCGAAGTCGTGCAGCTTCAATCGGAAGCTGTTGTTGACAAGTTGTGTGCCTGGATCGGTGCAGTTCTTCACACTGCATACGAGCTCAATTTGCTGCCTCTGGGTTCCTTCCATCAGGCCTTGCCCTGAGTACGTTCCGCTTATAATCTCGCGGCCCTCAGTATCAGTAAACAGGAATACACCATCAGTGATGTCAAATTGAGCTTTGTCGGCGAAGTGCCATTCTTTGTGCTCCATCGCTACATTGTAATCCTGCCAAAGGCCATAGCTTCCTCCTCCATTCAGCGTGACGATGTAGGTACCTTCTCCAGTGGGGATATCCAGGTTGGTCACTGATGTCATCAGTCCAAAGCCACTAACATCCTCTGTCACTCCGATCGGACTTACTTCCGGATCGTCATTGCAGGCCACTAATCCTACACCCAGTAGAACTAGTGCCATAGTCCTTAAAGTGTTCATTATTAATATGTTTTGGCGTTGTATAAAAGTCTCTTTCTCCGCGGCACCTCTCTACTATCAGACCAATTGTAAACTTCCTAATGCGGAAAGAGATGCACCTCAGCGAGTGCATCCAATTGCCCGAATCTATCACTTCAGGTAAATCAACAAAAGAGCATTCTCTTCAATATATTTCAACGCAAAAAGTTTATTCCTGGATTTGATTCTACACACCTCTATCTCCCAAAATGAGCCCCATTGACTAAAGTCATAAATTGGGCGCTGGCCTCCGTAGAAAGCTATTTATGCTAGTCCACTTTCCGTCGTAATCAAGGGAATGTTGTCCCCCTTCTATGATTGATGTTTCGTGCTATAAGGCAACTGCAATTTCTTTTTGTTCTCACCACTCGCATAAGAAAAGGCACCCCTGATTTCTGGGGTGCCCTGCTGTATGGACCTCTCGATGGAAGATGGGAGGTTCTCTTGTCTACACCTGTTTTATCGTACCGGTGAATCGAATTCACTGTCGAACTCGATGTCGTAGAACCCTCCTTCGCGTTGTTTCAGGAGCGCTGTGATTTCTCTTCCTTGAAGGAATCCGTGGGAAGGAGCTGCCTGGGTGATGACCCATCGCTGCTCCATAGTATATTTTCCGTCTTCGATGGAGGCTTCACCTCCGTATGCTCCCCTGAGCACCTCCTGCCCCTTGTTTTCGATGGTGAAGATTCCTGAGATTATCTGGGCAACGCCTTTATTCGGGCCTTCCAGCTCTACGTGTTCCATTGTAAGCAGGACAGGTTGCCAGTGGCTAGTGTTGCCCACACCTGTAAGGTGTACCTTCGTCTCATTTTTCTCTCTGCCGACCGTATGAGATCTGCGGAGTGTCCCTTGCCCGAAGAAGGTCTCAATAGCCTCTTGGTCCTGACATCCACTCTGGCAGATTGCTGGGGTTACATCATCTTCTGTGCAGGCCGTGAGGACCGTCCATACCAACAGAAGGCCCGTTGTCATTTTGAATAGCGATTTCATAGTAATAATTGCTTGTTAGTTTAGAAAAAGGAAGAGTGCCACCCCCTAACCCTTGGGTGGCTACTCCTCTGGCGGTGATAGGCTGGTTGAGGTTACGGTTCCGATGGGGAATCCTGGCCGGCACCTGTCAGCAAAAAGCGATAGGTCCCGTCAGATAGCTGTTGCAAGCTTGCCTCCAGTTCGGGGCTGCCGATCGCCACTGAAGGGGAGGCAGACAAAATCGTCCAGTGCTGCTCCATATGCCTCAAACCGTTCCCATCTGTCGTCCCCTCCCCGAAGTAAGTGCCACTGATGATCACTTCGCTCTGAGCATTGACGAGCCGAAAAACGCCGCTCTCAATATCAAAGCTGCCATTGCTCCCCGACTCATACTCGTCATGTTCGATCTGGATTCGAAACTGATTCCAGATGTTGGATCCTCCCGCGCCTGTCAACTTGACGTGGGCGTCTTGATTAACGTAACCGTAGGGAGCTCTTTCAGTTACCCTGAGGTCCCCAGCTGCATTCACCTGCGAGACGTCAGGCCGATCTGGATCATCAATCTCTACGGGTGTTGTTGGATTACATGCCACAAATCCGACGATCAGCAGGATAGGTGCCATAAACTTCTTGGCGGTATTCATTCTTGTATTGTTTTGGTAATGTTTACCCAGAACCGAAGCGGTGAAGCCCGATTCCGTAGCTGACTTTCAGCGTATTCTTAGTGCAGGAGGGTCAAAATAGTAACCTTATCCGACCCAACTTTTTTGATAACTTCTTGAAAAACAGACAGAAAGAACTGAAACGGAAGCGGGTACTCAGTAATAAATTGATGCCTCCCACAAATAATAAGACGACGAGTAGGCTCGATGTCTTTGGGTCCAGGGATTCTTCGCCACCAGCATTGATGATCATCAAAACCGCCAACAAGGCAAGCACAGGCAGGAATGATACTCTTCGTTTCATGTCGTATAAGTTTTTTCGTCTGTGCTGGTAGTGTCAGGATTCACAAAACGTAACCTGGTAAGTGGCCTCAGACTACGAGTTTCTCTTTGCCAGCAGATACTTCCTGATTAAATTCCGGTACTCGGAGGTTACAATTGCACTCGCCCTGCACTAATACCGAACCCAATGAACGACAGATTGATCATTGAGGAAATACAGAAAGGAGACCTCAAGAAACTTGAGTGGATATACTTGGAGTACAAGTCAGAGTTTGTCGCGTGGCTCGCGCACAACTATGCGTGCGATCGTAGCGAGGCAAAAGAGATCTACCAAATTTCAATTGTCGTACTGTATGATAAAATCCAGGAGGGAAAACTTGACGAACTCAATGGCAACCTGAAATCCTACTTATTTGGGATTGGCAAGAACAAAGCTCGTGAACTGCAGCGCTCCGAGAATAAAGTAAACCGACTTGTCACTCCCGAATCCCTTCAACTCCAGGAGTTGACCTCCTTCGATCAAAAGGAGAAGGAAAGAAAACTGCAACAGATGGAAGCCTGCCTGGAGAAACTAGGGGATCCCTGCAAACGGCTACTTCTCCTCTATTATAAGGAAGGATTGTCCATGCAGCAGATTGCCGACCGGCTCGGCTACAAGAACAGTGACACCGCCAAGAACCAGAAGTGTAAGTGTATAGCACGCCTTCGCAACTTATTTAAGGAGTGAGGCTCGCACCTGGCACAACCTAAAGAAAAGGACATGACACAATGGATACCATAGCATCTGATATTGACCAACTCGAACGCTACCTCAAGTCCCGTTGTACCGAAAGTGAAAAAAGGGACATCGAAGAGCGCCTTGCCTCCGACGCCGATTTCCGGGACTTATTGGACGACCTGGAGATCATGCAGGAGGCGCTGCAGAACATGGATACGCCAATCTCTACAGACACCTCAGAAGCACCAAAAAAAGCAGGCAGGGTGATCAAGGTTGACTTCCGAAGGAAGATGGCCGCCATCATAGGATCTGCCGCTGCCGTGGTTGTCATTGCGGTGGCCGTGCTCAGGCCGACGCCAGCCTTAACACCTCGACTTGTTGCGGAGAACCACTACCAACCACCCAAACCCTCCAGTGTCATGAGCGATGAGGACAAAAACTGGGGGCTGGGGAGCGAAGCCTACCGCCGGGGTGACCTTGAAGCAGCCATTGCTGAGTGGACAAAAATCACCAACCGCAATGCCGAGCAAAACTACTACCTGGCCCATGCCTTTTACCAAATCGGAGATGTGACAGAAGCCATCTCACACTTCGAGGAAGTTGCCCGGGGTAGTAGTGCCCTCAGCTACAATGCCGAATGGTACATGGGTCTGGCCCACTTCCTCAATGAGGATGTGGAATCCGGACGCCTCGTGATGGAAAACATCGTCTCCCAAACCCCGCAAAATCCCTTCAGCCATCGAGCAACTGAAGTACTGGAAGACCTGGAGAAAATTGAAAAGACTGAATGAGTTAAGATTGGTTTCGAAGTCGCAATTGCCAAACGACGGCGCCGATTACTACGGAAGCTGCCCCCAGAACTAAGAACAACCACGGAAAACTCGCTATGCGATAAGGGCGTGGATCGCCAATACAAATCATAGGCGCCCAATAATACGGATGGGCGAGGGCTGAATGCTCACCGGAAGCTGAGGCCAGAAAACTCAGTTTGGCCCGTCTCAGTGCCTCGTCTTTGGGTAATCCGCTATCCAAGCCTTCGTAAAACCTCTGAATAAGTGACTCGTTAGCATCCTCTCGCACGTTCCACAAACTCGTAATCACCGCAACGGAGCCCGCATAAGCAAATCCGCGCGCCAGGCTGATGACCCCTTCGCCACGATAGATGGGCCCAGCCCCTGTTTGGCAGGCGCTCAGCACTGTCATCTCCGCGTTCAAGTCATACGCGTACAAATCGTTGACGTAGAGCTTAGATGAGTCTGCAGGCCCCAAAAGAATGTAGGAGAGGTTGCCATCCTCCACGTCGGCCTTCGCATGAGTAGCGAAGTGCAAAATGTCATATTGGCCGGCCTCGGAATACAGCACTGCGGAAGAAGTGTTCCCAGAGAGAATCTCTCGTTGAGGGAAGTGACTGGAAACTTCCTCGACCTGCTCTACATTTCCTTCTAACTGCTGAAAGTAAGCATCCCCGATCTCGATTCCCTTCGCAAACTGCGGCGCAATTCCCAAAAACGACCGAACCGGTTCCTCCTGGGGTGCCGGTCGCTCTAGCAGCGTAGTCGCCGAAAAGGCGTAGCTGATCTGATGATCATGGATGAGATAGTCTTTGAATGCTGCAAAGGAAAACCGGCCCTCGGGTGGCGGCTTTGTTATCAATGCGTCAAAAGCAATGGTGCTAATGACATCGTCCGGCACAATGATCAAGCGCTCCGGAAGCGTGATGATGTCCTCGATCGGAGCGATGAGTCGCTGGTACATCTGATGGCTAGTAGCCATAAAGGCAGTGTCTTGCTGCACAATACTTTCCGTGAAGGTCTTACCCCAGGCCTGCCTGTCAAAATCGATAGCAGCGCGAGTGAAGATAACGGAATCGCTGGTGGCGGTAAACGCATACAATGTGCTGTCCCCTACAAAATATTCGATCAGCGCCTGGTCCGGTGCCAGTGCCCGCTGCACCTCGGCTGGCGATCGCGTAGCGCGATCGAAAATAAAGCCATAGTAGTCGGGATGCTGCTCCCGGATTTGAGCTACGACCACTTCACGCTTGCGACGATACAGCAACAGAGAATCAAGGTAATTGGCGTCGCCCGGGGATCCCTCGCCACGGTTGAGGGCCACTTGCTTTTCGTAGTAGTTGGCTTTCAAGTTATAATCCTTCTCCAGTGCCGCCAGCTCAGGATCGATCGTGCTTTTGGCCCTCGTCGTTCGCACCGCTTCTTGCAGGATGATGGCCTTGCTCTTCTCAGCAAACTCAAAAGCCTGCGTGAGGATCGAATCTGCTGGCTGCAGCTGATAGAGTTCCCAGCAGACTTCCAGGGCCTTCTCATACACTGGTTTCGCCCGATCGACCAGTGACACCTTGGAGGCATCGGCAATGAACTCCCCCCGCATCCGGTCGATGACCTCATCCGCCAGCTTGAGATGCTCGTAAGCGCTGTGGAGGTACTTGGGATCTCCTTCGATCTCGTAGAGTTTGAGGAGGGTGGTGGATTTGGATTCGAGAGAAGTCAGGATCAGGTCCTTGTCCGGGAGAATTGCCTCCTCGCCAACCTTATCCTGGAATCCCAGCTGTGAGCCTCCCCTTTGCATTAGATAATCGAGCACGAAATCATCGTGCTCCAGGCTTTGCTCAAACATGTGTCTGTCAAAGAACAAATCACCGAAATCGTCTGAGACCATTACCATCCTGAGGGAATCCTGCAGGTCGCGAAACAAAGATTGGCTCTTTCTTAAAGCATCCTCTGAAGAGGCAAAATTACCATTCAACCTGTAAAGAATTCCTAGTAGCTGGTAGTTCGCGGCAAGTGATTGATTTTCCTCGATCTGGCGGTTTATATTCACGGCCTCCTTACAAAACTGCATTGCTTCGTTATAGTCGGCATGCTCTTTATGTACGAAAGCAAGGTTATGAAGTGCATTAGCAAGTAGCGCACAAAACTCCCTACTGTCACATGATAAAGCGTTCACAGTGACATCCAATAGATGCAGTGGAGTTTGGATATCCCCCATGTGGAAAATCCTATAAATGGAACTCTCTATCGCAGCGCGAAAGGAGTACGACTGAGCAATGTCGTGCCTCTCAGATAGGTCTTCAGCTTCGCCTCGAAGCCTTTCAAAGTATAACAAGGCGTTGTCGAAGTCGCCAATATCTGCATAGGCGCGCGCTAGCTGGAGATACAGTAAGAGTACATCCGGTGGGTATATATTTTCACGGTATCTCTCCACAAACGATACACTCCTCTTGAGCGTCTCAAGAGCTTCGTACTTCATACTAAGCTCGATTTGGCAAATACCAATGTTGTTCATGCCATTAAGAATGTTGATGAAAAGCAGGCTATCCGCTTCCTCCAGATAGGACATTCTTATGGCCAATGCCTCTTCGAAGGACTCACGCGCCCTGCGAAAACTAGTTCTTACACCCTCGATACCGTAGATATATTCGAATACCCCCTTCCTGTGGACAACATGGGCGAAGGCTCGGGACCTCGAGCCGTAACGACTAGCAACTGAGTCCCCAATGGACGCCAGGGAGGAAATCTTCTGATCCCACGTGAGTTGCACATCATAATCTATGACATCAATGATTTCATCCAGCGAATCTATCAGATGATCACTCTGTGCGTTGCTACCAATAGCAATGAACCACAACACGGCGAGCGTTGTGGTCATTCGCATAGTATCATGTACCCACGTTATTGAGAAACGCATGCTGCCTCTATGGAAGATCCAATCTGCCCTCCATCCTAACTTCGAGGCAAGGCACTCTCTCTCCGGTTGAATCATTGAAAACAGCTTCGACCAAATCCTCATTCTTCAGCGTGGGGTTTGACAGAGCTTTCAGAGCTACTAATTTCGTAACGCGAGCAGCAGCATAAGAGGTAGCGACGACCTCGTCGTCTAGATGCCCCGATGTAGCAACACCAACAGTGCTCTTCCCATAATTGGAATTTTCGTGAAGCTCCGTCGCTCCCTTCTCAAGACTCAAAGCTGCAACGGAGATCATATGATTCTGGCTAGCTTGAAACCGTGACGGATAGTGAGGCCAACAATCTGTATTAGTCCCATTATTCCCAGCTGATGCGACGAGGACCATATCAGCCTCCTCCGCCTCGGTCATGAATCTGGCTAATAACGGGTGCGCATAATTATAGACCGTTGAGGCGTAAAAGCCGAAACTCATGTTCACGACCTTCGCTCCCTCCTCACGGGCAGTGTTGAGGGCACACAGTACAAGGAATAACGAACTCTGGCGATTATCATCAAATGCCCGAATATCTAAAAAGTTTACGCTTCTCAGCTCCGGAATAGCTATCAGATTAAAAACATTCTGTCCGTGTGGGTCCAGTGGTGTCCCTCCACACGGATCGACAAGGTCAAAATGCGTCACATTATATCCATAATGGTCCCCAATTCCATTGTCAATTATGGCGACTTTTAAATCACTTGGAACCATTGAGTCAACCTCCTCTTTTACCCGGGTTTGAATAGTGTCCTGAGGGATTTTCGGGCTTGTAACTTTGAAGTTAATACCTAGCGCATTCGGCAAGCTGTTTGGATCGGTCGGCATGTCAGAGTCATCTCTAAGTTTCGGGCGATCTCTCACAATCGGTATCGACTCCTCCAATTTCAGAATTGTTGGATCCAAGCTTAACAGAAAGAGAGTGTTTTTGGCAGTAGTGGATGTATCACACGTCGGACAGACACTAAGTTCCACAAACGCGCTATCCAGTCGTTTTTCACCACGCAGTTCAGTCTCAAGATCACTGGTCCGCCACGCCGAATCCAACCAAAGAATAATACTTGGGAAGTGGCTTTCGTCTCCGACCAACTGCGTTTCGAGAGGGGGATCCGTACAGAGCCCCATGGTCCGGTCTTTACAGCCTGGTGAAGACGCCGTTTCTTCTGAGGTTTGCTGAGAACAGAATTGCAACACAAGGACCAATGCTATCATAGCAATTACTGTAGCAAGAACAGAAATGATTGGCTTACTCATAACACAAATTGATTTGGGCGATAAAAAAATAGGGTCTTACATCATTTAATCTACTTGTTTCAGGGCTATGATCAAAGCTTTTTTATGGGTAAAAATCCCACTTTCAAAACTTTAACCAACTGACCCGTAACAAGTTAGCAAAAGCCGGCAGAGTGAAGTAGACATGCCCCTAGCCCAAAGTGGCAATCCACATCACCAGCCGATCTTTGCTCTGATTAGTGAAGAACGAATCAATAGGTAACCCTACTACATCGACTTTTTACCCAAATTTCATGTGATAAATACCCGAAGGCGCTACGACCCCGAAAAACGCCGCTGTGAGCTCCTTCTACTCAGCCCTGTAGTGTTCAACCGTTAGCACTGTTGACTTTCCTTGCGCTTTTTCAGAAATTCAGTAGTCGCAATAACGGAACCCACACATGAAAGCACCCAAGGAACTATACCTCCTGACCGTCGTGCTGATGGTCGTATGCTGCAAACCCAACCTCCCCACCCCTCCTAGCGGATGGAAGCAGCGAGCCAACAATGCCATAATCGGTAGAATCACAATCGATCCCACCATCGGTAACTGCGCAGAGACATCCGGTCGGCATGTCGTGTGCCCCGCCTCTGATGATACCCTATTGTTCGCCTGCTCCGCGACGATCACTTTCACTGATGGATCACCTCAGGAAAAGTGGCAATTGAGGTGTGAGTTTGGAGTGTCAGATACGCTACTATTTGATGATGGACAGCAGACCTACTTCTACGGCACGAAGAGGTAGGCCATAAAAATCTTGATAACTTTCATCCCCTCACCCAACCTTTTGCCTATCTCGCTACACTCATGGGTAAAGACGCTTCTAATATGAGTGACCGCATCTTAGTAGAACGCTTCCTGGCTAGTCGCAGCGAGCAGGCATTCAAAGCCCTATACAGGGCCAAGAGCCCGCACCTGTACCAGATGGCGTTGCGACTAGCTCAAGACGCCACCGTCGCAGATGAGCTGTTGCAGGAAACGTGGGTGGTGGCCATCCGACGCCTGGAGAGTTTCGAATGGCGCTCGGAGTTAAAGACCTGGCTGATTGGTGTCCTGATCAACACATTCCGAAATCATCAGAAAGCAAAGGAAGCAGTAGCCCTCGAAGAATCAGAAGCTAAGGGCCATGATTTCAGTGAGAACTACCAAACCTCCCACGACCTCGAGAAAGGTATCGGCCAACTATCTCCCGGTCATCGGCAGATCATCCTGCTGTACGACGTCGAGGGCTACAAACACCGAGAGATCGCGGAGATGCTCGGAATATCCGAGGGAACGAGCAAAAGCCAACTGCACGACGCCCGCAAGGCCCTGAGAACATTTTTGGAAGAGCACTTAAACGCATAGCCATGGAAAGGAACGAGGAGGAACTGACACCACAGGAAAAAGCACTGTTTGAAGGTTTGAGCAGGGCACAAGATCCACCTGCACGGATCGAAGAAGAGATTATTAGACAACTCAAAAACGAAGGACTCATGACCACAACACGAACAATGAAGAGGCCTGCCTATTGGTTGGCTGCGGCGAGTATCGCCGTCGTAGCCTTTTTCTCTGGCCTTTTTTACGGCCAATCTCAGGCGCCTCAGGCCCTGATCGATCCGCAGCAAGGCTACATGCTGCTGCTGCACGAGCCCAGCACTTTCCAGCCTGGTGATCCCATGGAGATGTTTCAGGAGTATGGTGCCTGGATGCAATCCACGGAAGAACAAGGCGTAACAATCACTGGCCAGGAGCTGGCGCTGACTACACAGTACGTGAGCCTCGCCGGTATCAGCGGGGACAGTGACGGCAAAGTGTTCCCTACTACTGGGTACTTCATAGTCGAAGCCGCCTCGATGCAGGAAGCCGTAGCCATCGCACAGAAGAATCCCCATGTCAAGTATGGCGGAGAGATTGAAGTCAAACCCTTTATGATCCGCTGATATGAAACGACAAGCACTTTGGACAATCGCCTCCATCGCAATTGCCACTAGCCTATTTGCCTTTATGCATCACGAGGAACCGGAATCATCTACCCATGCCTACGCTTGGCTCGCAGGCAGTTGGGAAGGCGATGGATTTGGAGGCACTTCTTACGAGGTGTGGACCGAACCCGCACCGGATGGCTCCATGGTGTGTGCCTATCGACATGTGAAGGGAGATGGCTCCCTCAACTTTTACGAGCTCGTGGTACTCGACGAGGAAGGCATGCACCTCAAGCATTTCACGCCGGAACTCAAGGGTTGGGAGGAGAAGGACGAAATGGTTCATTTTCCAATGGTATCCATTGAAGAGAATCGCATCGTGATGGAGGGACTCACCTACGAACTCACCTCGCCAAATACCGTGGAAATCAAGCTTCGAATGAAACGGAAAGATGGATATCACACCGAGGTCTTTCAAATGACCCGTCGGTAGCAAACCCACCCATGAAAGCATCTATCGGCCAAAATCAGGCGAAACGGAAAACGATCGCCTGTTCCGGTTGATGCTTTCATTCACCTGCTTCGCTCATGAACCGTTGTCTATAAAAATGGAAGTCTCTACCTTCCAAAATACTTCAAGACAACCACTAACTCATGACGCGTTCAGAATACCGAAGCCTCGAGCTAAGCATAGGCCGTGAAATACTAGGCACAGACTTTGACAAGATTTTTTCCCAAAACGCCCCTGCCAAGAATCGCTCGCGATCCGCACTGCGGGTCCAGGATCGCTCCCGACTAAAGGCCGAACCATATCTTGGTGAGGTACCTCGATTGAAAAATCGGGTGTGGACCGATCAGCCCACTTCAGACAGTAGCATACGGCAGGTAGCTGTAGCTGGAGATGGCTTCTATTTTGATATCCTCTCCAATGCCAAGGATATGAACCATGTGTCGATGATCCTCAGTAGCGGCACAGGATATGCAACAGCCAAGCCCATTGTCAAATTATCAAAGGGCGAAACTCCTCCCAAACCATTGTATGTAGACCGCAGCTCATGTACGGTACTTAACCTCGCTGCGCATGAAGATAAGAAAGAAGCCGTGGCTTACTTTTTGAAGCAATACTTCAGCTTCTTTAAAAGATATATTCAATGACCTTTTATTGAGTCCCATTTCTTGATTTCCAATCACCGGGCCTCCAGCATATAATGAGTATTACATTAGACAAACAACGACTATGATAGACGAAATCATACAACCACTAGACCAGCTTTTCATCAAGCATGGCTATCGTAATCAGCTGCACGAAGACGACATGGGCGCCGACGATGAGATTTCAAAGCCGGATCAATTCATCACCACGACTTGGCAGCAGCAACTCTCGACGCAGGATCAGGTCAAGGCTGAAGTGCCAATAAGAGAAGGAGCAAAAGAAAAGATCGATATCGTAGACTTTCGGACCACCACAGCTGTTGAGGTGAAGGTAACTGTCAACGATGTAAATCAAGAGTTCTACCAGGCCTTGTGGAAGGTGATCGCTTACAACAACAACCACGAGGAGAAGCTCACAGGACTTGTATTTCTTTCAGAGCAGAACAGCATCAAATTGCTAGAGCAATCCACGCTTTTCCAGGAGACATTGAGGTTGATGAAATCAGGTATGTTCCCCTACCAGATTGAGATCACTCTCCGTGCAATTGCGATGAACTGATCGCAGGACATAAGATATTCCCAAAACACAGTTATGTATCGGATCCCCGGCAGAAGTCGGGGATTTTGACTTTTAGGGGGTCATTGACCTAAAGGCCACGATCTGTACTTGGCTAAAGATTGGACAGGAATGTAATTCGGATTCTTTGCAAGTAGCAGACAGCTCGGCTTGAGCACCCAGTTCAGCTGCTTACTTGACCAGCATGACCGAGCCCTGCTTTTGATAGCGGGATTCGCCCGCAGAGATGTCTACCGAGAAGAAATACATACCCGAGGGGGCTTCTACGCCGTTGGTATACTTCCCGTCCCACCCCGTTGCTCTCAGATCGATCTCTTCTCCCTGCCACTGAAAAGAATGGACTTCTACATTGTAGCTATCCCATACCGAAAAGTGTACGGATGTCACATTATTACCGGCAAAATAAGGTCTGAAACGATGGTTTTCCTCATAGGTCCCATTAGGAGCAAATGCTGACGGTACGAAGAACGTAGGAGCCGTCAATACAGGCACCATGGCCACATATATCCTCAGAGGTAGAGCTCCCAGTTGTAGCCGCTCTGTAGTCGTGATTTCCCCATTAGAGATTTCATCTGAATTGAAGACTTCGCTGCCCTGGACGATAGAAAAGTTGCTATCGGCTTCATCATAGTATATGAGCGCCGGCTCATAGTCGTTGGCACGGATATCGTTGACCTGCACAAAATTTTGCAGATCGATACCGGAGAAGTCCGCTGCGACCACGCCGAAGTCCGACACATCCTGGCGGTTCAAATCAAACGAAACGCGCCCTGAAGTTATCTGCTGCCCTACAGCTGATATCTCCCATTGCAGTTCGTCGGAGATGCCGATCATATCATATGCCGGGATGAGGATTGAGTCGGCGGGTAGTGCACATGCTACACGGATCACAGTGCCCTCCGTCGCAGAGGAAATAGACAGATGCCCTTTTGCACCACCCACCCCGACGGGAAACATCACGGGGTTTTCACCCACGACCGCATAAACCTGCCCGCTCACGAAGCCCTCTCCATCCACGCTGATCTCATCAGAAAGAATGAGCCGATGGTCATCATCAGCGACAAGTGACCCATCTGTCAAAGACAAGTTGTTTTGCACCACGGCCCAGGGAGCAGTCAAAGTCAACACCCCACCGTTCGTTATTGTGATCTGATTGACCACCAGGGAGTCTCCAGCCAGGATTTGTTGACCGGTACCCGTGAAAGTTAGATCGCCTGTTTCCAGGTTGGCATCGAAGTCGACGCTGGCCGTACCGACGATCGTTCCGTTGTTTTCTACCTGACCACCAAGGGAGGCATCCGCTCCAAGGTAGAGGGTGCTATTCGCACCTATATTCATGGAGGTCTGAGGCCCCATGACCAGCCCCTGCCCCGCTGTCACCATCGCACTCAGGAGGCAGCCAAAGATCAAATAGTACCTCATGATATTATTTGTTAATTGACCTCGAAACTTCCACCCAGCGACCCAGGACGCTGTCGTAGATGAAGGTGATGGAACTACCGGCAGGGAGTATTACGCTATTGGGATCACCGCTCCCCTGTATATCCAGATTGTGCCCTCCGATGCTGTCCCAGTCAATAATTTCTATAAGAAATGAATCAGTTCCGTTGGCTAGGGTGCCAGAATTCGTGATCACCACTTGCTGACCAGGGTCTCCTGCCTCCAGTGACCTCAGAGAGGAGGTTGCCGCACCCGATTCGAGGGGAAAGAAGGGAGTATCCGGCAGACCAGCCAACACACCAGACCCTGGTACCAGGGTAACTGTCGGTGCGGTCGCAAGCCCTGAAGCAGATTCAGTGACCACCGTCCTCCACTCAAAGCCGTTATGCACCAAAAATTCCTGATTTCCAGGTTGATATTGCATCATACCACCTCTAGCCACATTGCCACCCGTTTCATCGTGAAACCCAATCTGAACCGAATTCATAACCTGAAGACTCCCAAAAGCCTTGATAGTATCACGCTCAGCGAAAAGCGTAGGGATTACCTGATTGTTCAAATCAAGCGCCTCGTGATTGATAAATGTGGGATCAACGGAGAATAGCTTCACGCCATCATCAAGGAATATGATGGACGAACTGACACCCGCCTCTCTACTGATTAGCTTAGACTCGGACTTGTACACGTTATTGGCCATCACTTCTCCCACGATAGGTCCCTGATCATTACTGCCATTAAAATGGAACATGCCGAGATGGTCTCCTACCTGGAAAGTTGCGAGGGGCGTCTGCGTGTTGATGCCCATTCGGTAGTTGGGCGAACCGACACCATCTCCAAACAGAATGGTATTCGACAGAGTGGCCTTTGTTTCTGTCCCGAAGGCCATCGCATTTTCCACGCCTCCAGTGACACTCGCCCCGACACCCATAGCGATGCCTCGATTGCCGCTGACAAATGTACCAGGTCCGATAGCCAGGCCGGCGACATTATTGGTGTTTGTTCGGGCACCATAGCCCATGATGATGTTCATGCTTCCCGGTTCAGTTCTGAGCTCTGTCCCGTTAGCAATAACGATATTGTTCATGCCGATGGGCAGATCACTCACATAGCCCATGAGGTGGTTACTGTCGGCATCTACCGTGAATAGATCGTTCGCATTCAATTCGATAACGGCACTATCCAGGATCTCGATGGCTTCCTGCACGTTGCTCGCCGTAAAAGACGCATTCACAGAGTTAAAGTTCAGGTTTCCTCCCGGTATATCTACCGGCGAAGTCTCATCATAGATCAGTCCATACATCTCGTCAATCGCGCTTTGCACATCTGCAGAACCGAGTCCAGACTCGACGCCGGAGTACGCGATATCCACCGCCTCGCCCTTGCCCACGCGATCATCGAGCTCATCGATGGCATCCTGCACGGTTCCAGCCACGAGCAGTGAGCTGTCACTGTTATAAGTGATTTGATCCGCGACCATGTCCACACTAGGTACTATTACTCCAAGGTCGACCTCATTACCATTGTCGATCCTGAGGATATTGCCGTCCAGCGTCAGCTGCTGGTCATCACTCACTGAGAGTGCGATCCACGATGGGGCATGCCAATAGTAGAAGAGATTGTCATCCGTATCGAATACCAATAGGCCATTGTCGGCTGCCGCCAGCGCCATAGCACCTCGCTGACTCGCAGAGAGCGTAGGCACCAGGAGACCCTGGTCTCCATTCGGTGCGTGTAGATGCAGGACCGCATTGCCATTGGGGGCATCCGTATTGATACCTATCGTCTGATCTTGTGAAAAGGCCTGAAGCAACAACATACACAATGCCACTGCCAGTACTATTCTTATGAAGGGGTTCTGTCTTTCCATACAGCCACAGTCTTGTTTTGGTTCTTAAAGGAAGGGATGCTGAGAACCCTTCAGTTGTTTTTGATTTAATAGTGTGTATCTCATTGCCAAATGATGGCAATTAGACTTAGTGCTGGAAAAAGTGTTGGTCGACAAGCGAAATCAGCACCAATGACCTTCCGGCTCATAATGATGCTAGGTTAAAAGAAAGCAATCCCACCGGTATGTGGTAATAATTTCTCACCAGTGGGAATGATCCGGGCGTCAGTAGGGGAAAAATTGAGAAAATGTCACAGAAATTGCCTTTTTGGGCTATTGACCGCCCTTTTCATCGGCTCAAAGTGCACATTGGGCCGGCAAAGTTTGCCAACTATCGAAATGGCTTGCATTTCAGGCGGAGAGAACAGGCCTACTTCCACCTCTCGGGAAGTTCCCGCTGTCCGCTCTAGTCCGGCCGCGCGAGCCCTCACTCAGGCCTTGCCGACTGCCACTCCCATCGGGTCTATGTAGCCAGGGACTGTGGCTTCGGGCAGCATTGCACTCACTCATTCCAATTCGTCATTCCTGCGAACATGGACATATGAGAATCTGATCCAATTGGCAAGTGATGCAGGAATCTGAATTGGCTTTTGGTTATCCCGCCAAAATTCCTGTATCGCAGCGAAGTGCCAGATACATTAGGTACGGTCAACCAAGCCCGCAGGCATGAATTGGACCTTCATTGGCGGCTCATCAAATTCCGCGTCGGGAATCTGGAGGAAGTATTTGCCCCCTCCCGACAGGCTGTTGGTGACAACACCGACAGTGGCGAATGTCGGGGGACTCACAACGAAAACACCAACAGCGGCGAATACCACTTCTGCCATGTCGGTGCCTCACCGACTTCAAGCAGCCGGAGGGTGGCTGCAGGGGGATTTTTATTCATGATTAGTACCTTCTTCAATTCACCCAAAGAAAAAGGGCACGCTTCTTGCAAAATGACGCTAAGACTTTAAATTTGCGTTCCGAATTTTAGATCACTATCACTAAACATACAGAGGAGTGGCAGACTTGCCCGCCGAAATGAAATGAAGGTGGGGTGGTCGAAGGAGTCGGAATAAGATATTGGAGTCGCCTTCGCCAAGGCTTCGGCGACTAACAGAGGAGTGGCAGAGTGGTCGAATGCGGCGGTCTTGAAAACCGTTGTACCGAGAGGTACCGGGGGTTCGAATCCCTCCTCCTCTGCAAGCAAACCCTGACGGCAACGTCAGGGTTTTTTCGTTTGTGGCGCTCTGCAAACTTTGTTTGCTAGGGCGGCGAAGAACGAAAAAGGGCTTTTTGAACGAAGTGAGGAAAGGGTTTGCTTGCACCAGATCCCCCGAACGGGATCAACGCAGTTAATCCCTCCTCCTCTGCAAACAAACCCTGGCGGAAACGTCGGGGTTTTTTCCTTTGAAGAAGCCAAGGCGAATCTCAAGCCGCCACTGTTGGTGTCTTCACCAACAGCCCAGTCATCCCCCTCCTCCAGATTCCCGACGCAGACACTATACTAGACTTCTATACAATAGCAGACACAGCTGCGACCAATTTCTCCATTCACTTCACCGACACCCAAAATGAATATCTTTAGGGTCCCCAAAAAATAACTATCAAGCCAATGAGCAATCAATATGTAGATCTGGATACCCTGCGTTTCGTACTGTACGACGTACACAAAATCGATTCCTTACTTGAAAAGGACCGCTATTCGTCTTACGATCGTGAAGCCATAGACCTACTGCTGGATGCTATCAAGGAGCTATCTGATAAGGAACTGTATCCGTACCTCCGCGAGATGGATGAGCAGCCAGCCCACTACAAGGATGGAAGAATCCTCATCCACCCGCAGTTTGAGCGGATACTGGAGAAGATTGGCGAGATGGGCTTTGTCGGCGCATCCTTTGACGAAAAGGACGGCGGCCTCCAATTGCCTGTCTCTGTTTTTAATGCTGCTTACTTCATCATGGAGGCAGCCAACAACCATGTGCCTGGCTACCTGGGATTGACAGCAGGTGCGGCCAATCTGATTGCCACGTTTGGCAGTGAAGAGCAAAAGGCACTCTACCTGGAGAAGATGCTGTCCATGAAGTGGAGTGGCACCATGTGCCTCACCGAACCACAAGCTGGTAGCTCTTTGTCAGACGTCGTTACCTCCGCAAAGCCAAAAGATGACGGCACATATATTATCGATGGGCAAAAGATCTTCATCTCTTCGGGAGACTACCAGTTTGTCGACAATATCGTGCACCTGGTGCTGGCAAGAATTGAAGGGGCCCCTGCCGGTACAAAAGGCATATCTCTTTTCATCGTTCCGAAGTTCAGACCGGAAGACGGTAGCTTGACTGATAACCACGTTGCTACACTTGGCGAGTTTCAGAAGCTCGGACAGAAAGGGTATTGCACAGCGCACATCGGCTTCAGCGACGGCGGCGAAACGGTGGGATGGCTCGTGGGCGAACCTCATAACGGCTTGCGGTACATGTTCCAGATGATGAATGAAGCCCGTATTGCTACGGGTCGGATGGGCGCGGCCATTGCCTCTGGAGCTTACCACCACGCTTTGGCTTATGCCAAGGAACGTCCGCAAGGACGCCGGCTGAATAGCACCGGTCAAAAGGACGTAAACGAAGAGCAAACCCTCATCATCAACCACCCGGATGTGAAGAGAATGCTGCTCCTGCAAAAGGCCATCGTCGAGGGTGCCATGAGTCTCATCACGGAGGCCTCAAACTTCCTGGACAAGGAATTGGTGGCACCGCCAGAAGAGAAAGAGGCCTACAATATGCTGCTAGAGCTGCTAACGCCGGTGGTAAAGACCTTCCCCGCGGAGCAGGGACGTGTAGCCGTCGACAATGGCGTGCAGGTGCTGGGTGGCTATGGCTTTACGATGGACTTCATCCTGCAGCAGTACTACCGCGACATCAGGATCATCGCCATCTACGAAGGCACGACAGGCATCCAGTCACTGGACTTACTTGGTCGAAAGGTCGGGCTGAAAAACGGCGAGGCACTGCAGCGGCTGGCAAAAGAAATCATGACAACCGTGGAAACAGCCTCAACCTATGACGAACTCAAGCCATACGCCGAGACGCTGCAGAAGAACCTCGGGATGGTACAGGAGGTCTTGGGTGCTCTGATGCCACTGGCAATGAAAGGTGATCACGAGCGATTCCTCGCCGATGCGACCCTGTTCATGGAAATGTTCAGCACCATCATCGTGGGGTGGCAATGGCTGAAGATGGCCACAGCTGCCAAGCAGGCGTTGCTGACTGGCTCAGGCACGTACAGCACGACCTTCTACGAAAGCAAGGTCCACACGATGAAGTTCTACTACAAGTACGAGATGGGTAAGACGCGTGGTCTTGCCAAGGTGATCATGGATCAGCAAGACTTGACACTGTCAGACGTTTCGGTCGCCTATTTCTAGGCGACCCGATTTCTAATTAGCCAACCGGTACTTGCACAGTCACTTGGACAATTGACCCCGAGCGACTGAACAGTTCCTGCGAATCTGCAGCAGACAGTGTGAGTCCCTCCGCAGTACTCTGTTGTCCGTCAGCCCTATGTACAGTGATTGACTGCTGATCTGATCGCTCATACACAATCGGGACCTGGCAGTATGTGAATGCTAGCTGGCCTTCCGCGACGCCGAGCTCCTTCCAGGCACCCTTCACATCCAGAAATTCGAATGTCCCGGCACTTGCCAGGAACTCCTCTGTGTGCAGGAAGATCGGTGCGAAGGTGATCTGCCCTTTCGAGACATTCACGCCTAGTTCCGCCCATCGGTTGATGACATCCTCTTTTACCTGGCCTGTCATCCCGGGCTGTTGTGCACCACGACCCGCCGGTGTGTGAGAATAAGGATCAGTCGGCACGGCGCCATAGAGGTCCGGAGATTTGTTGATGCCAATACCGGCCCTGATCTCGTAGTAATGCTCGAATAGGCGTCCCATCAGCTCCCAGGAAACATCGTCGCTATGGTGCCAATAGATGTTTTCTTGCGTTGCAAGGAGCAGCTTGGATACCATGTGCCAATAGATACTTCCCAACCCTTCATAACCAAAGAAGGTCCCCGATCTGCCAGTAAACGCCCGGTGATTAAACATCTCCTCAAATACCTGTAAATAGCTATCATACTCGCGGTCCACCAATTCACCATACTCCGTTTTCAACTCGTCCAGTGCCTCTCTAAGACTGGCGGCATTGTTGAAGGTGCCATTGAAGTGATAGCCTCCGGCGGAGTCTGCCTTTAGCAAGGTACTATTGCCATCTGCCAAAAGTTTGGCCGCCAATTGCGACTGTGCGATGAAGTCCACCGGTATATTGTTCTTGGCCTGGAAGCGTGGTAGCTCGCGATCCGGGTACAGCATGTAGCTGTATTGATCCGGACGAAAGATGGCACTGCTCTTCAAAGCGTCCAACACGGCGGTTGACTCTTCCAGATTCAATAGGCCTGCCGACAGCACGGCCACCTGACCTTCGAGCATTTCATACAGATAGTCGACTTTCGCTTCGTCCCCATCAAACTGAATGAGGTTGTAGGCGTGATACAACCCGTCGGATCGCTTATTGGCAACGATGCTGTGATCGAGGTACTCCAAAGTCACGGCAAAGAAGTCAATCATGTCCTGAGCTTTCACTCCGTCCATTGATCCGTCGAAGCCAGCATAGGCCTTATTGCGATAAGTCTCACCCAATCGGCCCAGGGCATCCACTATGACCTTCCGATCTTCATTGGAAACGGCACCTGACAGCAGGCCGCGATTGGATTGCAGAACATCAGCAATGCCTTTGAACAAATCAGCGACAGGTTGACTAACCTGGTATTCGTTGTCAACTTGCTGGCCAAAGAGGTCCTTACAGAAAGTGACAAAGCGTCTGAGGTAGTACAAAGTGACCATCGACACGCCATTTCCCACAAGGGCATTGTTGGCGTCGTTCCACTCAGGCCTCTGCGTATTGAGCCAGATACCTCCTTCGGGTATGAAGTTGGAGAGTTTGGCCAGTAGCGTTACCAGTAACTTCTCCGTCAGGTTCACGCGCAGCAGGTCCCCATTTGGACCAAATACCAGTTTGCCGTCGGCGCCATGCTCCGTCACACGCTGCTCGATGGTGTGGTGCAACTCATCATCGAAGTCAATGGTGTCCTGGGGATCCTTGACGATGTCGTCGTAAGACTTTTGTCGGTAGGGAACGTTCGCATAAACGAAAAGCGATTCACTCAGCAATTCCTGCATCTGATCAGTGTAGTGATCACTCGCCACCTCCATCAGCTTCAACAGGTAAATGATCTGGTGGTCTCCCCAATACCCAATGTAGGACCAGGGATCATCGGGCTCGATGATTTCCCAATCAATCCCTTCACGTGTGATACGGTAGGGGTTGTAGCCGTCGATAGTCGACGCATTGACGAACTTGGCGATCATCGAGATGACATACTCCGGAAAGGAAATACCCAGCGCCTCCCAGTTTTGGAAGATATCGCGCCAGTTGCCTTCGTAGCTCCGGATCTTGTGACCCTCCTCATCTTTCACCTCGATGGAGAATCTGTTCCATGGACGGCTGGGGTCCCCATGCCGTCGGCTGAATGTCAGTGGTAGGTACTCATAGCACACCCGCATCACATCCGCATCCCCTGTAGCTCGCGCCTGAGCAATCAATTCACCATATTGACACGTATCCGGAAGGTTATTCAGGAAGTCGTTGTCTGCCAAACGGGGATTGATGGTAGCCATGTAGTCGACAAAGTCGGCCTTCTCTACGAGGTACTGATCATCGAAGATCCCACCTCTCATAATATTGAAGAGCACATTGCTGTAGTGCCGCCCTGTGCTGAGCTGGTCTCCTGTCAATTGAAGGCCGTCCGACATCGCCACCAATGACAGCAGTGCCTTCGTGCCCTCATTGATATCATCGAGTAGCTCCTCGGCGAGCTGATCCCCATTACGCAACTTCTGGATCAGATCGTTCACATCCACCAAATCCTGGTTTACTTCGCACGCAAACAGCCAGCTCGCGGATTGGCCTGAACCAAGATTCTGGGCAGCATTGATAAAATAGGCTCCTCCCTGAGCTTTCACGTCTACTTCTTTGCTGACCTCACCCCCTCTACGAAAATGGTCTAGTTGTTTGGTAGAAAGCAATACGGCATCGGACTCGATACCAACGCTCCAAACAGTCGTGGACTTCAACGCCTCACTAGGTTCAGCCTTGTCGACAATCATCGAACTGAGCATGTACATGGCCAACCCTGACTGCTCATCCAGTTCGTTCTTTTTATAAGCTGTGACGAGGTTGCTCCTGATGTTCTGCACGGCGCTACTCACGCCGTACGGCATAATATTTTGGATACCGTCCAGCATTTCCACCTGGCACTCGCTGCGACCAATGTTTTCCAGTTCGGATTTTTTGACGATCCCGTATTTTTCGGAATACTGCCAGGAGTACCTAAACGCCAGGTTCAGGTCCAGATTGATCTCTTCAAAAACAACCCGGTTACCAGCAAAGCTCTTGTACAAGTTGCGCTGGCAACGATAAAGGCTGGAAGTTCGAATGGAGAAGGGCTCCCATAAGGATGTGCGTTCTGCGCCAAGGACCCGAATGATCGTCTTGCTTCCCGTCGTCTCCCCGGATTGGGAAATGATATCGTCAGTGTAATAAGGAAACAGAGCGGACTCCGAATTTCTTCTTCCCGCTGAAAGCCCGCCTGTACTGGAGATGAACATCCAATGATCTGAATGGCTCACCACCGTCATAAAGAATGGGGGCATCTGGTCGTACGCGGCTATCTGATAGAAAGCTTCGCCGTACAGTTCGACATACTTTCCTGAGACTTTGTCATTAGCCACTTGCTGTCTCGAATCGGCTAGGTAGATGTTTTCGTTAGCCATGGTTCATTGGTTAGTTTGAACAAAAGCGCCAGGGCACTCAAGCGGTTTTTTATTTGGCGGGCAAAATAAAAGCGAATTGATCAGCTCTCGGCCATGCCGGGAACAAAAATCGTCGGGTTTCTCAGATTTTAGTTTTCGCATGCTCCACTCCAAGCAGTATAAACTCTCGGAGCTGGGGGTCTGTTTTAAATCCGTCTGGCTCAACAAAAAGGAACTCCTTCATAGGTCGCTTTGTGAAGTCCATGGGCCGGATGTAGGGTTGCTCCAGCCAGTCAGCTTCCTTGTCAGAGACCACCCGGACGGCAAGGTCTTCCTTCACCACTCCGACGGTCATCTTGCCTTTATACAAAAAGCTCAGGCCTCCAAACATCTTCTTCTCAGTGATATCTGGCAGGTTCATGTCAACAATCATGTGCCTGATCCGATCAGCTGTGGTTTCATCGTAAGCCATTAGTACGTCAGGAGGTAGTGTGAGACATTATTTTCAAAGAGGGTGACCACGAATATGTTGGAGTAGTCACTATCGTCCAGCTGTTCGTATTTCTGTTCTCCAATCAGCTTGTTCACCAGGTCTGGGATGGTATTGCTGTGACCGGCTACGACGATATTTTGACCTTCATGCTTGGTGCACAGGTCTTCGATCATGCCCTCATCGAACGGGCGGTAAGAAATGATATTCAGTCCTCGCTTGTCGGCAATGGGTGCTACTGTCTGCTGTGTGCGTTTGTAATCGGTGGAATAAACGGCCCGTATATCTGCTTCACCCAACAATTCCAGTAGCCGATGGGCCCTTGCCTTGCCTGCGAGGTTAAGATCAGGATCGCGACTCTGATCCGCTTTCTCCGCATGTCTGACGAGGAATATGGTGGTTGCTTTCTGTGCGGTGAGGTCTAGCCACATGAATCCCACCAAGGCGATTGCTACGAGTACCTTCATGTATGAAAATTTAGTGAAAAACGAATCAATGGAGCTCCTGATACTGGAGCAATACGTAGGTTACTCTTCAAAAAATGGAGCCAGCAAATCGTGCATCACCTGGGGCATGCGTACGGGCCTGCCACTCTCCATGTTGATAAAGGCGAGGATGGTTTCGCCTGTATTGAGTAATTGGCCCGCTTCGTTGAAGATCTCGTAGTGATAGATGATCTTCACTTTGGGCATCTGGGGAATGGTAACTTTGATGGTGAGCAGATCATCATACTTCGCCGGCAGGTGAAACTTGGTCTTCATCTCCAGCACCGGCATCATTACGCCCATTGCTTCCAGGCTTTTGTAAGCGTAGCCCAGGCTACGAAATGCCTCCACTCGACCCACTTCATAGTACGCGGCATAGTTACCATAGTAGACATAGCCCATCTGGTCGGTATCCGCGTATCGTACTCGGAGCTGGACTTCGTGCGTGAACATTACCTATAGATTCCTTGCTGGTTCAACCATCTATGAAGTACGGCGGCATTGGCATTGTGCTTCGTCAAGTTGCTTGCGAAGGCATGATAACCGGAATAATCGGGCTTGGCACACATATATAGATAACTGTGCGCTTGATAATTGAGCACCGCATTGAGAGCGCCGATGGAGGGCATGGCAATCGGCCCCGGGGGCAACCCCTTTCGGAGGTAGGTATTGTAAGGTGAGTCAATCTCTTTGTCTTTGTTGAGCACTCTCCTCACCGTAAAGTCGTTCATCGCAAACACCAATGTCGGATCCGCTTGCAATGGCATACCCTGCTGCAGTCGATTCATGTAAAGGCCCGCCACCACTGGGGCCTCGTCCATTTTCTTTGTCTCCGCTTCTACTATCGAGGCCAGCGTGGATACTTCCTTCAATGTCAACCCAATGTCACCAGCCTTTGCCTGACGGGCGTCAGTCCAAAACTTATCATACTCGGACTTCATCCGATCAAGAAAAGCCTGTGGCGTGATGTTCCAATAGACTTCGTAGGTATTTGGGATGAACATAGAAATGAAGTTCTCCGGCTCAAATCCATATTTCTCCGCAACCGAATCCTGCATCAAAACTCCCGCCAATTGGGTAGAATCGAATTCGACAAAATCCTGAATTTTGCCTGGCAGGTCTTCCAGTTTGCGGGCCACTGAAAAAGTCACCTTCACAGGAGTCTGGGCGCCCGATCTCAGCAGATTGACAGCGGCCGTATTAGACATATCCGGTTGCAGCAAATACATACCCGGCTTCACTGACTCATCGTACGACTTCAGCTTAGCCAGGAAGCTGAACGCCATCAGATTGCCTACTACGTTTTGCTCCTTCAGCAGCGTTTGCACATCTGAGAAGGACGATCCGCTTGGTATCGCAAAATACTGCTCCTCCCCATCTACGAGAATATTGGGAGTATACAGCACCTGGTAGAAGTAAAAAGCGAAGGAGGAGGCCATGACCGTGAATACGATCATAAATACCGTTATGAGCTTCTTTCCAATCATTTGCGGGCAAAAATAGTAATTTCGTGATACGGTCTACTCACGGTTATTAGTAAGCGAAGAACGACCCTCATTGTTGCATTAATTAACGATAAATTTGCGCCAATGGCCCAGCTTTTGAGTATCCACCCTGACAATCCCGATCCCAAAAAAATCACCAACGTAGTGAAATGCCTGGAGGATGGTGGTGTCATCATTTATCCCACAGATACCGTCTATGGGATTGGTTGTGACATATTCAATGTCAAGGCCGTGGATCGGATTAAGCACATCAAGGGTATCAAAGGCAAGAACCTCAATTTGTCTTTTATCTGCTCGGACCTCAGCCATCTATCCGAGTACACGAAGCACGTCACGACCCCCATCTTCAAAATCATGAAGAAAGGGCTACCGGGGCCTTACACCTTTATCCTCGAGGCATCAGCGAAAGTCCCCAAGATCCTGAATACCAACAAGAAAACCGTCGGCATTCGTGTGCCTAACAATAACATCCCGAGAATGATTGTTCAGGAGTTGGGAAATCCGATCATCACAACTTCCATCAGGGATGATGATGAGATTCTGGAGTACTCGACGGACCCCTCGCTCATTCACGAGAAGTTTGACCACCTCGTAGACATCGTCATCGATGGCGGCCCGGGCAAGATCACGCCGAGCACGGTCATCGACTGTACGGCGCCAGAACCACAATTAATCAGGGAGGGCCTCGGCGAATTTGAGGCGCTCGTTTAGTCCAAACGATGCGGCAAAAACTGGTCATCGAACCCCACTATCTGGGGTCTCTGGAGTACTTCGTACTGATCCAGCACTTTGAAACTATCCAGTGGGAGGTGAGGGAGCATTTCACCAAACAGACCTATCGTAATAGGGCTGTCATACTCACAGCAAACGGCCCCCAGAACCTCATCGTGCCTGTCAAATTTGATCGGCGAACACCGCTGATCGACGTGCAGATTGAGTACTCCGAGCGATGGATCAAGGACCACTGGGGAGCGCTTTATTCAGCCTATGGCAAGGCACCATTCTTCGAATACTTTGGTGACTCCTTTCATCGGATTATGCAGCGTCGGCCTCGCTTCCTACTGGAGTTGTGTCACGAAATGATGACATTCTGTCTGAAATGCCTCCAACTTGACAGGACGATAGACTACACGGATACCTACCATGAGAGGCACGAAAACGGCATTTCTGACTTCCGAAACCTGATTCACCCAAAGAAAGCCTACGGTGAGCGGTCTATTTATGAAAGCTTTCCGTATTTTCAGATATTTGGCAAAGAATTTGTCCCCAATCTGTCGATTTTGGATTTGCTCCTCTCTCTCGGGAATGAGGCCCTTTTTGTTCTTGAAAAGTCCAGTATTCTGGGCAAAGAACAATTCTGATTTTGATTGCGTTTTAATCTGGCGGGGATGGGAATTGATTCAAATTCGGTATAATTTTAAAGATATTGATCTGCATAATCCATTCATTACATGGAAGCAAAATTTTCAAATAGAGTAAAAGAGGTCATTTCTTTGAGCAGAGAGGAAGCGCTGAGACTAGGTCACGACTATATCGGCACCGAGCATTTGCTACTAGGAATGATCCGAGAGGGAGAAGGAGTTGCAGTCGGGCTACTGAAAAAACTTGGCGTATCTCTGGACGAATTGCGTTCGGCGATAGAGCAGGCTACAAAAGGAACGGCAACCAGCAATGTTAAGAATCTTGCCAATATCCCTCTGACGCGACAGTCAGAGAAGGTATTGAAAATCACATATTTGGAAGCAAAAATCTTCAAGAGCCAGTTGATTGGCACGGAGCACTTGCTGCTTTCGATATTGCGGGACGAGGACAATCTTGCGACTCAGATCCTGGACAAGTTTGAAGTGGCCTACGACGTAGTCAAAGAGCTGCTCGAGTACCAAACTGAGAACCCAATGGCGAGTTCTGAAACGGATGATCCCGACGAAGATTCGGGCAGAATGTTTGGCGGAGGATCGTCAGGCAGCTCGGGCAGAGAATCCGGCAAGGGACAGGAAAAAAGCCGCACACCGGTACTAGACAATTTCGGTCGCGACCTCACCAAGCTGGCAGAGGATGACAAACTAGACCCAATTGTTGGCCGGGAGAAAGAAATCGAGCGAGTCGCTCAGATCCTCAGTAGAAGGAAGAAAAACAATCCAATTCTGATCGGCGAGCCAGGTGTGGGTAAGACAGCGATAGCCGAGGGGCTGGCACTCAGAATCGTTCAGAAGAAGGTATCGAGGGTGCTATTCGGCAAGCGCGTGGTAACCCTTGATTTGGCTTCTTTGGTTGCCGGGACAAAATACCGAGGCCAGTTTGAAGAGCGCATGAAGGCCGTAATGAATGAGATAGAAAAGTCTCCTGACGTCATTCTCTTCATTGATGAGCTTCACACGATCGTTGGAGCTGGTGGGGCCTCAGGCTCTCTGGATGCTTCCAACATGTTCAAGCCTGCTCTCGCAAGAGGCGAAATCCAATGTATCGGCGCTACTACACTCGACGAGTACAGACAATACATTGAAAAGGATGGCGCATTGGCGCGTCGTTTCCAAATGGTAATGGTGGATGCCACCACACCAGAAGAAACCATCCAAATTCTCGAGAACATCAAAGACAAGTACGAGGATCACCACCACGTGAACTACACGGAGGAGGCTGTCAACGCCTGCGTGCAATTGTCAGATCGATACATCAGCGATCGATTTCTTCCGGACAAGGCCATCGATGTGCTTGATGAGGCCGGCGCCCGCGTGCACATCAACAACATCAACGTCCCGGAAAAGGTCATCTCTCTCGAAGAGCAGATCGAGGATGTGAAGAAGGAAAAAAATCGAGTAGTGAAGAGCCAAAAGTATGAGGAGGCTGCTCAACTGCGAGATAAGGAGAAGAAGCTGATCGCCCAATTGGAGGAGGAAAAAACCAAATGGGAAGAAGAGACCAAGACACGACGTTATCAGGTCAATGAAGACAACGTAGCGGAAGTAATCGCTATGATGACAGGTATACCCACCAAGCGAATCGCCCAAAATGAGAGTGATAAGCTGCTCAATATGAAGCAGGAGCTTGGCGAGCGTGTAATCGGTCAAGGTGAGGCAGTAGAAAAACTCACCAAAGCGATTCAGCGCACAAGGGTCGGATTGAAAGATCCAAGGAAGCCGATCGGAACATTCGTGTTCCTGGGACCTACTGGCGTAGGAAAAACGGAAATGGCCAAGGTGTTGGCGAGCTACCTGTTCGATAAGGAGGACTCGCTCGTTCGAGTCGATATGAGCGAGTACATGGAGAAGTTCTCCGTCAGTAGACTCGTAGGAGCGCCTCCGGGCTACGTGGGTTACGAAGAAGGCGGGCAGCTGACTGAAAAAGTGAGAAGAAAGCCTTACTCTGTTGTGCTTCTGGACGAAATCGAGAAGGCTCACCCAGATGTCTTCAACATCCTGCTTCAAGTATTGGACGATGGGATCCTGACGGATGGTCTCGGTCGTCGTGTGGACTTCAGAAACACGATCCTGATCATGACATCCAACATAGGAGTGCGCGACTTGAAAGACTTCGGTGCGGGTATCGGATTTGCGACGCAGTCTCGCAGGGACAACATGGACGAGTTGATGAAGTCGACCATTCAGAACGCCTTGAAGAAGGCCTTTAGTCCTGAATTCCTAAATAGACTCGACGATGTGATCGTCTTCAATAGCCTTGAGAAGAAGCACATCCATCAGATCATCGACATCTCTCTGGACAAGCTCTTCAAGCGAATTGTTGACCTTGGATATGTGGTAGATCTGACGAAGAAAGCAAAGGATTTCCTATCAGATAAGGGTTATGACCCCCAGTATGGTGCACGACCTCTGAACAGGGCCATCCAAAAGTACCTCGAAGATCCTGTAGCCGAGGAAATCCTCAAGGGCGATGTCCAGGAAGGCGACACGATCATGGCAGACTGGGATGGAAAATCTGACGGGCTGACCTTGAAGCTGAAGAAAAAGAAAGCTCCGAAAGAAGAGAAAAAGAAAGAAGACTAAAATAAATATGGCCTCCCCAAGCACGGGGAGGCCTTTTTTCTGAATATTTAGTTTATATTATAAACTATTTTATAATTTTGTCGTGTACCTAAGAAGACGATAAACGGAAAAAGAGATGAACGACAAAACACTTTCACCGGAAGAAAGCTTAGAGTTGATCACCAAAATGATTACGAAAGCCAAGAGCAACTTTGCCGGTGGTGGCAGTTTCTATTTCCTGCTTTGGGGTTCGGTTGTCACCATTGCCAACCTCGGGCATTATGCGTTTCTCCAGTTTACGGACTACCCTCACCCCTACATCGTATGGTTGCTCATCCTGCCCGCCGCAATCTGGAGTACCTGGTATGGATTCAAAAAGCATGGCAAGATGAAAGGCAATGGCACCATCGATCACATCTATGGCCAGCTTTGGTGGGCGATCTTCCTATGCATCGTGGTGACCCTCTTCTTCATGGAGACCATTGACTATCAAAGCACACCACTTATTCTGATGTTTGCCGCATTGGGCACCTACGTGACAGGGCAGATCCTCCGATTCCGTCCATTGATACTCGGAGGAATTGTGCTGTTTGCAGGTGCGATCATCGCTTTCCTCCTGCCCCGGCCGGAACAGCATCTCCTCTCTGGACTGGCAATGATCCTCGGCTACCTGGTCCCAGGATTCATCTTGAAAAAAAGAGAAGGCCGTGGGATTTAAGAACCTTGACCCACTGCTTCATTCGCAACTCAGGTTGGCGGTGATGTCCATCCTCGTCAGCGTCGAGTCCGCCGAATTCGTCTACCTCAAAGAGGAGACCAATGCGACAGCCGGCAACCTAAGCGTCCAGTTGGACAAGCTCTCGCAAGCCGGCTACATCGAAATAGAAAAGAGTTTCAAAGGCAAGCGACCCCTTACTACCTGCAAAATCACCAGGAAGGGACTACAAGCATTTGAGGATTACGTCAATGCCTTAAAAGGATACATCCGATAACGATCCATTTTTTTTGAACATTTAGTCTATAATATAAACCAATTTATAATTATCATGAACAAACTAGCAATCATCGGTTTACTGCTCCTTCTGCGCCACTCCGCGCTGGCTCAGGATATGGAATACAGCGCCTACTTGACGGCCTCCATGCAAAAATGGGAGCGTGCAGTAGCAGAAAGGCGAGCCACATTTGAACGCACCCAGGACGTAACAGCAAAATTTGAGTTGGCGCAATCCATTTTCGGTCTGCTCAATGCTACCATGAAGGACGGCGACCTGGACCTTTTTGACAAATACGTGGGTGAAGGAGAACGGCACCTCCAGGAACTTATCTATCAGAAGCAATACACGGCCGAATCGAAAGCGCTGCTTTCCGGTATCCTGGGATTGAAGATTGGCCACCGGTCATGGAAAGGCATGTTCCTGGGAAGTAAAGCAGCCAACCTTGCCAGTGACGCCTTGGACGAGAATCCAAATTCCCCCATCGTACAAAAACTGTATGGCAATAATCGATACTTTACTCCCGATATGTGGGGAGGAGATAAAGGAGAGGCGATAGAAGCTTACAAGAAGGCACTGACGCTATTTGAGGAGCGGGAGTCGGATAGTTGGATGTACGTGGATACCTTCGCGTGGCTCGGGCAAGCATACCTTAGTCGGGGAAACGATGAGGCTGCCAGAGAGACCTACGAAAAAGCGCTGGAGGTCGAAACGAACTTCAGCTGGATCAAGAATGGGCTTTTGCCTGAATTAGCCCGCAATGAATAATTCCTGGACCTACTGCCTCTCATGCGGAAGGTTCAGGTCAAAAAAAACCGCACCCCAGCAGGGCGCGGTTTCTTGCTTCTCTGTTGTTGCTGCTTATCTCTTGATAAGCTTGGATTCATGCAAAATATTCTCGTTCTCTCCGCGAATGACCAAACTATAGATGCCAGCAGGTACGTTCCTCAGATCTACACTTCCACCGGTGCCAATTGTCTTCTGAAGAATCAGTCGGCCTTCCAGCGTATAGATACGTAGGGACGCTCCCCGTTCTGTCAGGTCCACTTGTAGGAAGTCAATAACCGGGTTAGGGTACAGACGGATCGCACTCACCTCAGGAGCAACCGAAAGGATCTGGCTGCCCTCACTCAAACGAAGCGTTGCACTCGCCTGGCCAACGTAGTTGGTCTCTTCAATAGTGACCACCACTTCGTACTCGCCAGCTGCCGTTGGAGCTTGTGTTTCGCCATTGTAGGTGATCGTGTAGCTAAGCCCTGCCGGAGAAGTCGTCACAGAAGGCGTCTTGGCAGTGCCATCCGCTTCGTGCTCCAACCCGTCAATCGTGATCGTCGCCGACGCCTGAGCTACTACATACGAACCCTCCACGAAAGTGTATGAATAGTTATCATCCGAACCACCTGTTAGGAAGATATCGTAAGTACCTGCATTTGGATCGGTGCCGCCCGTGAATGTGGCACTGGGGACCTCGTTCAAGACACTTTCATCTTCTCCATTGACAAAGCCACTAAAGCTGAAGCCAAACGCTGGCACATTCTCACCGTACGTGCTGGCAGCATCCGCCGCCACGATGGTCAACACGGCCTTCTGTATAGTCAGTGTCCGTGTGACGCTCTCCGCCGCGTTGTAGGTGTCGTCACCCTCCTGCGAGACGGTGATGTCAGTGGTGCCGGCGCCGACTATGGCTATGGACCCATTGGACACCGTGGCCACATCTGTGTTGGAACTGGTAACGGTAACTTCCAGATCAGAACTAGCGCTCGCCACTAGCGAGAATGCCGCGTCGCCATAGGTTCTCACAGATAGCACGTCAAATGTAATCGTCTGGTCCAATTTGGTTGACCCCTCACCTTCAGACCCTGCCTCGACAGTGGTGAAAGCCCAGGTAGCTCCATTGGCAATACCTTCAAACTCATTGCCGGAAGGATCCGCGAAAGCACCCTCATCGATGATAATGTAGTAAGAGGTGCCATTTTCGAGATCTCCCTCTGCGAAAGAGAATGAATAGGTAGAACCAGAGACACTCGAAGGAGTCAGCGTCTTCACAACTTCATCTGAAGTGGCGTTGACCAGCTTGATATCTCCCGAACCAATTACGACGGACTCGTCAAAGGTGATCTCGAAGTTATTGAAATCAATCGCGACATCCGTTGACCCATTTTCGAGGGCCAGGGCAGCTATCTCCGGAGCCTCGATATCAGCAGTTGTGAAAGACCACACGCTCTCATCAGAAATTCCAGTGAAGTCATTACCGAACAGATCGCTGTAGGCCCCCGATGCAATCTCTATATGGTATTGCGTCGCAGATGACAGGTTGGACCCACTGAAGGCAATGCTAAAGGATGAAGTCCCTGAACTAGTACCCGACGTAGTGGTCTTGACCACATTCCCTGTTGAGGTCTCGATCAGATTGATCGTGCCATCATTGGCGATGACAGGCTCACTAAAGGTGATGTCAAATGACAGAGTAGTCACGGATACATCCTCAGCGCCATTCTCAGAATCAAGGTCGCTGATCGTGGGAACGACATCATCTTCTGTAGTGAAAGACCATTCGTTGGCGCTTATGCCATCAAACGCATTACCTGATTCGTCAGCGAAAGCCTCTGACTCCAGCACTATATAGTACGTCTTCAGGGCATCGAGTGTAATACCATCGAACGTGATCGTGTGAGACCTGTCTGCAGCACCCGACGGCAGTGTAGTCGTAGCCAGCACATCCCCGGTCTCAGACTCGACCAATCGGATGCTGCCGCTACCCGGCTCCACGTCCTCGTCAAAAGTGATATCAAACGAATTGGTGCTTGTCGACACATTAGTTTCATCGTCATCAGGACTTAGCCTTGTCACCGTCGGTGTGATGAAATCGGCAGTGGTAAATGACCACGTACTGCCATCGCTAATGCCAGCAAAGTCATTGGCCACCAGATCAGCATAGGTCGCAGCGTCCACCTCTATGTGGTAAGTGGTCGAGCTCTCCAATGGCGTATCATCGAAGAAGAAGGACTGGACCTTGCTGTCACCAAAATCAGTAGGTGTGGTCGTTTTGATCACCTCGCCAGTAGAGCTCTTCACCAATTTAATGGCTCCCGTTTCAACGGATACTTGTTCGTTGAATACGGCTGTGAAGGACACCACCTCAAGGGCCACATCATCTGAGCCATTTTCTGGATAGGTGGAACTGATCGTCGGCGCAAAAGTATCTACGGAAAGAAGAGATATACCCCCTGTGTACTCTGTCTGGAATTTCCATGACTGATCGGTCAAAGCCTCAGAAGGGTTGCCGAAGGCATCCAGGTAGGCCCCCTCTTCCATCAAAACATGATACGCCGTGATGGAGTCAAGTGCAATGGTGCCAAAAGAGAATCCCTGGTACCTGGAAACCCCCAGATCAGAAGGAGTTGCAGTCGCAATCGTGTCCCCACTCACCGTTTCCACAAGATGGACATTACCCGTACTGGCACTTACTACCTCGTCGAACGATACCTGGAAGAAGGTAATGTCCACAGGTACATCCACTTGGTTGTTTCTAGGGAAGAGAGGCGTGCCTACAGGCGGATCCGTTTCGGCATTGACGGTAGTGAACGTCCATGTCTCCGAATCGCTGATTCCCGAGAAGTCGTTGCCGAACATATCGACATAAACACCAGCATCCATCGCAATGTGATAGGTGGTATTCGCAGAGAGCAGTGCATCATCAAACACGAAGCTCTGATGGTCGCTGTTACCGTAGTCCAAAGGTGTCGTAGTCTTCACCACGGTCCCTGTGCCTGACTCCACCAGGTTGATGTTTCCAGTGCCTGGCTGCACAGTCTCATCAAATGAAATATTGAAGTACCTGCGACCAAGCGACTCGTTGATACTACCTGTTCGCGGCCATAGATACCGTGCATTTGGTGCCTCTGCATCTACATCTTCGGTGGTGAAAGACCAGGTAGTCTCGTCGGCGATTCCCTCGAAAGCATTGTCAAAGATGTCCTTGACGATCCCAGCATCCATCTCTATGTGGTATGCGGTATTGGCCTCCAGTAGGGTATTGTCAAAGATCAAATCCCAATACTGCGAACTGCCCTCCCGATCAGGAATGTCAGTAGTCTTCACTACGTCTCCGGTCGCTGTTTTTATCAGTCGCGCCTCACCTCCAGCGCTCACGACTTTTTCATCGAAATACATGTAGAAATCTGTGCGCCCCACGCTAACATTGACACTATTGTCTTGAGGGTAGAGCCAGTCAAGATCCGGAGCAACCGTCTCGGCTTCCTCCGTGGTAAACCTCCATGTCTCACTGTCACTGATTCCTCCAAAGGCATTACCAAAGACATCCTCGAAAGCTCCATCGTCAATCAGGATATGATAATCGGTACCCATTTCGAGTTGCACCACGTCAAAATAGAAGTAGCTGTACTCGTAGGTGCCTTCATCAAATATTTGTGCCGATGCGATCGTATCCCCAGTACCTGTCTTGACCAATCGCGCAAATAGATCCGTAGCTCGCACAGGCTCATCAAATCCGATAGTGAACCAATCCGGATTCAATGGCATATCACCAACATTATTCGGGAATAGGTAGTCGATCTCAGGGGGGGTCGTCTCCTCAGCTTGTGTCGTGAACGACCAGGTCGCATCGTCTGAAATTCCACCGAAGCCATTGCCAAACGCATCAGCATAGCTGCCAGAATCCATTTCAATATGATATTCTGTCCCGGGTTCCAGCAACGGCGCGTCGTAGAAGTAGAATCCTTGCCATGACGATGCTCCATACTGATCAGGAGTTGTGGTACTCACCACAGTGCCAGATCCTGTTTCGACCAGGCTTATCACGCCTGTTTGTGGCAGCACAGCCTCATCAAATTCGAGATTGAAGTACTTCCTTGTGACATTGATACCCTCAGCCCCATTGTCAGGATAAGTTTCACTGATCACCGGAGGATCACCATCCGAGGCCTCGGTAGAGAAAGCCCAGGTATTACCTGTATGAATTCCTATAAAGTCATTCCCGAACACATCCACAAATACACCACTATCCATCTCTATATGGTAGGTAGTCGAGGCCTCAAGTAGCTCCTGATCGAACTGGAAGCCCTGATATCGAGATGAACCCCAACTGGATGCGGTGGTCGTCTTCACTACCTCATCGGTCGTGCTATTGATCAATCGGATCTCTCCGGATCCCCCTTGCACAGGCTCATCAAAATAGACGGTGAAATAATTCCTCGAAACTGGCACAGCGCTCTCATTATTGCGTGGTTCCTTATAAGTAATCAACGGTGGATCGGTTTCTGTAGCTTGCGTAGTGAAAGACCAGCTGGTCTCATCACTGATTCCCGCGAATGCATTGTCAAACACGTCGACGAACAGACCTGAGTCAATTTCTATATGGTACCCGGTATTGGGCTCCAAGGTGATATTCCCAAAGTCAAAGCCGAAGTATCTTTCCGCCTGACCGTAGTCGTACGGAGAAGTCTCATCTATGACCGTTCCGCTTGCTGTCTCCACCAATCGGATCTCGCCGCTGCCCAGTTGCACAGCCTCATTAAAAGATATGGAAAAATAGCTCTCGCCAATGGAGACGCCGGTCTCTCCTGGTCTCGGCTGGGTCCATTCCACTTGCGGTGGATCACTTTCCGCGGACTTAGTAGTGAATGACAAGCTCTCATCGTATACACCATCAAACTCATTGCCAAATAGATCAATGAAGGTGGCGGTATCCATCTCTATATGATATTGAGTGCCCGGATCCAGCAGCTGTCGGCTATCCAGGTGAACCGAATGATACCTCGACGCATAATCAGACGAGATTGTCCTTTCCCGGATCACTACATCTCCGGTAGCCGTCTCCACGACGCGGACCTCTCCATCGGCCGGATGCACTTGTTCATCAAATTCAAATGAGACATAGGTGAGCCCCAAGTCAACATTCGTTTGATTAGAGTAAGGATAGGAATAAAGGAGCTGCGGCTTGTCGGTCTCAGCAGACTGCGTAGTGAAACTCCAGGAGCCTGCAGAAATACCTTCAAATGCATTGCCAAAACCATCGACATAGGCTCCCGAGTCCATTTCGATATAGTATTCTGTCTCTGGTTCCAAAAGACCGCTTGGAAAGTAAAACCACTGATAGGACTGACCAGGATAGAAGTCATTGAGGCCTGAGGTCTTCACAACTTCTGACGTCGCCGCTTTTACCAGCCTGGCCTCTCCTCCATTGTAGGACACTGCTTCATCAAACTCCATCGAAACTTCTGAAAGACCAAGTTCCACCTGGTTGCTGCCATTGAACGGCCAGACATCCGCAATCTCCGGTGCATCTGAGTCAGGATCCTGGGTCACAAAATACCAGGTGGTAGTATCCGAGATCCCTTCGAAGGCATTGCCAAATACGTCCTGATACAGTGCGGAGTCGATGCTGAAGTGGTACTTCGTGGATGGCTCAAGAAACTCGAAGTCAAAGTAGAGGTACGGATACCGCGTGAGTCCATTACCCAAGTAGGCCGTAGCAACTGTTTCGCCGGTACTGGTCTTCACCAATTCCACATTGCCCTGATTGGTGGTCACAACCTCATCGAACTGAATACTAAAACCATTTCGCAGCCTGCCGATACTCACATTGCTCTCACCGTTCGTGGGCCACAGGTATTCAATGACTGGCACATCCGTCTCTGTCGCCTGGGTCGTGAAGGACCAACTGGTCTCATCTGAGATGGCAGCCAGTTCATTACCAAAAACATCGACAAATAACCCCTGGTCCATCTCAATATGATAGGCCGTAGCCGGAGCAAGAATCACGTCCGGGAAATAGTAATGCGCCCACTTATTAGGTCGATTATCATCATAAGATTCTCCAACACCTACTGTCGTGCCCGATGATGTCTCTACAAGTCGCATGCTTCCAGCATTGTAGCTGACGGCCTCATCAAATTCTATATAGAATCCCTCCGCAGCCGCCGCTATAGAAACATTCGTCGCTCCGTTACCAGGAGAGGTATAGGATATCTGTGGCGCTTGTGTTTCTACATCGGAGGTCGTGAATGACCACACCTCATCGCCGGAGATGCCAGCAAAGGGGTTTCCAAAAGCATCGACAAACGCCCCAGAGTCGATCTCCAAATGGTAAGTGGTCAACGGCTCGAGCAGTACGAAGTTGAAATAGATACTCTTGCTATCCTCAAAATAATCCCCCACTCCCAGGGTAGTCTGCGTAATGGTTGTGCCACTTGAGGACTCCACGAGGCGTGCTTGGCCACCAGCATCCCTCACTGATTCGTCGAAAGTTATCCTGAACCAATCTCCGAGCTGCGCGATGGACACGCCGGTACTGCCATTTGCAGGTGACAATTGCGTCATAACGGGAATGGTTTCGTCCGGTGCTTCAGTGGTAAATGACCACGTACCTGAACCAGAAATTCCCGCGAAAGCATTTCCAAACAGATCCTGATAAGCACCGGCGTCAATCTCAACGTAGTAGGTGGTATTCGGTGCCAGTGTCAGATTGTTGAAGTAGGCGTATTGCCAGCGGCTATTTGGGTTATCGCCACTCGGTGAGGCCGTTCCAACTACTTCATCTGTCGCCAAATCGATCAATCGCACCTCGCCACCGACATAAGTGACGGCTTCATCAAATTGGAAGTCCATTGAGCGACTTAAGAATTGAGCGATGCTCACATCCTGGGAGCCATTCTGTGGAGTGCTCCAGTCGAGCACTGGTGGATCAGTGTCGCCTTCTCCGGTGGTAAAGTTCCAGGTCGTCTCATCCGAGATACCGGCAAATGCATTACCAAAAACGTCCACGAACAGCGTAGCGTCGATCTCGACATGATAGTCAGTAAGAGGCTCGAGGATGGTGCCACTGAATGGCACCCATTGATATGATTTGTAGTTATAATACTCATTGGGCCTGTCAGTTGCAACAACCTCCCCGGTGGAGGTCTTTACAATCCTGACCTCCCCGGCTCCATGAGTCACAATCTCATCAAAGCCAAGTGAAAACCCATATTCTATTACCACGGGATGACCGGTCCTGTCATCCGAGGGATCCACATAGGTAAGTATGGGTGCGTCCGTCTCCGTTCCGCTTGTCGTGAAGGACCAGGTGCTATTGCCTGCTATTCCTTGAAATGCATTACCAAAGACATCTTCGAATGCTCCCGCATCTATCTCCACATAGTAAGTATGGAGTGTCTCCAGCAACACCCCATCAAAGTACAGATAGTGATACTTCGTGAGGTTTTCATCCGGTGCTATGGTGGCGGTGGTGACGACCTCATCTGTCACCGCATCGACCAATCGTGCCTGGCCGCCTGCAGCGGTGACTACCTCATCCAGCTCAATTGTAAATTCACTGTAAGCGCGACCGATTGAAATACCTGTCTCGCCATTTTGTGGATAGTTAAATGCTATCACTGGAGGGATTGATTCGGGATCCTGTGTGCGGAAAGACCAGATATCAGGATCTGAGATGCCTCCAAATAGGTTGCCGAACGCATCTACGTAAGATCCAGGATCCACCTCTATGTGATAGTCTGTCCCGATTTCCAGCATGAGGTCCCATTGAAAGTTGATGTATTGCCACTGCTGTTGAGGATAATAGTCTGGAAGCTGGATGGAGGAAATGACCTCACCAGTACTGGTCTTAATCAGCCTGGCCTCCCCGGAAACCAACGTAACCGGCTTATCGAACTGGAGCGTGAAGCTGTTTTGCAACCGGACGATGGATACACCCTGGGCATCATCCTCAGGGTCGAGGTATGCGATAGCAGGGGGAATGGTATCTGCTTCTTTCGTGAAGAACTTCCATGTATCATCCGAGAAACCAGGGAAAGCATTGCCGAACAGATCTTGATAAGCCCCATTGTCAACTTCAATGTGATATTGTGTGCTCGGCTCCAGCAACTCATGGTTAATAAAAAATTCCTGATTAGTACCTGTGCCCCCATTGGATGTAACGTCAGAAAACCCGAGGACTTCCCCTGTTGAGGACTTGACCAATCGGGCCTCCCCAGCGACTACCGTAGTCCCTTCATCAAACCAAATGGAGAACCAGGTCTGATTCAGCTCAATATTGGTCTCCCCAAAAGAAGGGTAAGTGCTCTGGACTACGGGGGGATCAGTCTCTGCATCCTGAGTGGTAAAAAACCAAATTGAATCACCGTAGATACCCTCAAACGTATTCCCAAAGGCATCTACAAAAGTACCCGAGTCAACTTCGATAAAGTAAGTCGTAAGCGGGGACAGTAGCAGATCGGTGAAATTGAAGTATTGATAAGTGAAATAGTTGTCGTCGGTATTGAAGGTAGTGGTAGCCACCACTTCCTGCGTTCCAGCATGGATCAACCTGGCCTCACCGGAGGCCCTGGCCACAGCCTCATCGAAGCCAATACTCAAACTATTGGTGGGTCCAGCGAGGCCAATTCCCAATTCACCGGGAGACGGATCAAGACTTACTACAACGGGACGATCAGAATCAGCATCCTGCGTGGTAAAAGACCAGACGGTGTTGTCATTGATTCCAGTAAACAAATTCCCAAAAATGTCGGAGAATGCACCTGCATCCACTTCCACATGGTACTCTGTGGAAGGCAATAGCTGACTAAAATCGAAGTTGACATACTGCCAACTAGAATTGGGATTGTATGTCTCAAAGGTGGCGGCGTCTACCAAGTCACCCGTACCGGTATTGTACAAATTAGCAAACCCTTCAACATAGGAAACTCTTTCATTGAATTGGAGGCCAAAAGACTTACTTGTAACGCTGACACCAACTTCCCCGTTGCCGGGAAAACTGGTAACATACTCAGGAGGATCGGTCTCAGGATCCTGGGTCGTAAATACCCAGGACGTCCCACTAAATCCTCCGAACGGATTGCCGAAGCCATCTTCAAAGATGCCTGGATCTACTTCTATACGGTAGGTTGTACTTGGAGCAAGTGGTCCAGTGAAATAGATGTAGTGCAATTGTTCATAGGAATTCGTTTCAGAGACAAGTGCAGTAACGACGAGGCTGTTATTGTCTTCCTGATAGACCCTGATCTCGCCATCCAACCTTCTAACCAGCTCATTGAATTGAAAGTAGAGATAGTCCAGATAGACATCGACCCCTGTCGCCGAGTCCTCTGGAAACAAGCTCACAGTCAGTGGGGGATCCGTTTCTGACGCCTCCGTGGTAAAAGACCAGTCGGTCTCTGAGGAAATGCCATTGAACCAAATTCCGCTTCCATCATAGAAGGCATCGCTATCAATTTCGATATGATAGGTGGTTGACGGTTCCATGAGAATGCCGTCAAACCTAAAGTCATGACCCGTGTAGCCGTCATTGTACTCATTTGGAGAGGTTATGGCAATGACATTACCCGTAGCCGTATGTACCAGTCGGATTTTCCCTGGTCCATCGTACATCCCCCGATCGAAGTCTACATAGAAGTATGAATTCGCGACGTCAATACTTGTTCCTCCTGAGGCCGGAGAAGTAGAGTTGATCGCAGGGGGATCGTTAAATAATGCTACAAGCTCATTGGCACTTGCCTTTTGGCCACATAGGCAAAAAATTGCCGCAAACGCCACAGCGTTGCGAACATGAGTAAAATGTTGCATGAACAGAGTTGTTTTTCAATGAAGAGAAGCGTTTCAATAGTTGTTGCACTGGGCTTAAGAAAGTTACCAAAAAAGATTGTACGTGTCGCGTATGCGCCATTGCTTTTCGATGAACGACGTGAAAAATGATGATAAACGCTTACGTTTTCAGAAAAGCGGCACTACGTTGGCCTAGAGCTGATCTACCACCTGTCGGAAGCGACCTTCCCAGTTGGTCTTGGGAATGTGAGCAGAGTTGAAGGAAACGATGACAATTTTCTTTCGGGGCATCACGTAGATGTACTGATCGTAGAGACCCTGGGCCATGAAGTCGCCATATTCTTTGAGCCCCATCACCCACTGGTTCTGATATCCCCAAATGCCGCCAGCCGTCCTGTCGAGCTTGATGGACTGCTCGATCCAGCCGGAGGGTATGATCTCTTCACCATCCCAAACGCCACCCTGTGCCATCAACTTGCCAAACTTCGCATAGTCCCTGGCCACAGCATTGACACAGCAGAAGGCTTTTTCCATGGGCTCCTTTTCATAGGTACTCCACAAGGCTTTATTGGTGGTGCCAATGCGGGACCAGATGCGAGATTCGAAGTAGTCGCTGAGTGATGCTCCCGTGGCCTCCGTTAAGACTAATGCCAGCAACTGCGTGTTGGCCGAGTGATAGTGGAAAGATTTTTCCGGCTCCTCCTCGATCTTCAGCTTCTTGAGCGACTTATCGAGATCCCTACCATAATAGTATCGGGCAATATCATTGTTGAAGGGATTCACATAGCTCTCATTGAACTTGATCCCACTTGTGTGGTTCAGCAGGTGCTTGACTTTGATCTTTTCAAACCCCGGTCGCTCCTTCAGCCGGGGGAGGTAGTCTGTGATAGGATCTTCGACGCTGCCGATGGCCCCCTCTTCAATAGCTATGCCAACCAATGCCGACACAAAAGACTTGGCCACCGAAAAAGAGGTCAAAAGACTCGCAGCATCGTATCCCTGGGAATAGCGCTCGAACAACACCTTGTCATCCTTCACGACTAGGAAAGCGATGTTCTTGCTGCTTTCAAGAAATTCTTCTAAAGGGATGTTACGGCGCTTCTTGCCGAAGTAGGCGTCCACAAAAAGGGAATGCTCCGCCAGCAGTTCATCCTCAAACTGCCATTGACTCTTGGAGGGCTCTATGACCTTGTTAGGGAAACGCTTATAGTCGTCCTGATTAGCTAAATTCAGAGTAATTAGCCGATAGGGCGTACAAGCCCCAAAGAGCAAGAGAAGCAGGACGACGAATATCCTTTGCATGCCACAGGCTTAAAGCAATCTACCAATGTAAAGCCATTCGTCAGTCCAGCCAAATGAAGGATATTCAACGGGAATGCTCCCGGCATGAATCAGCGGGATAACCTCCTGAACATCATAGAGAAGTGGCCTGAATGCAAAGAATTCAGGCTTTTTTACTTGTAGGGATTACTCAAGAGAAAAGCGCCCGAAAATGGATCAAGCGCTTAAAAACAGCAAATAGGTTAGTTTTTATCACTCAACAACTGGTCATTTAGGATCAGGCCTTGATTGGGTTGCCAGTTGTCGTATTCCATGTACTCGATGACACGCTTCGCCATCTCCTCGCCGTCTAACCTCTGCACCAAATGAATTGCTCCGTCGATACCCGCAGATACCCCGGCCGTGGTGATGATAGCGCCATTGTCTACGAACCTGACATTGTCCAGCACCTTCGCTTTAGGGAAGCTCTCTCGCAAACCGTCGATGGCGTCGTGAAACGTAGTCACGGTCTGATTATCCAAAAGTCCGGCCTCGCCCATAATGAAAGCACCAGTGCAGACGGAAAAGAATAGCTCGGTGTCTTCAATTCGGGACTTTACCCATGACACCACCTCCTGGTCCTTGGAGGCCCGACTGGAATTGCCCCCGAAGAAAGCCATGATCTCCGCCTCCGGCGCATCCGCAATACTGTAATCCGGTTGGATGGTGAGGATTCCCTGAGAAATGATGGGGTCTTTCGTCTTGGAGACGGTAAACACCTCATACCCAGCATAAGCAAAGACCTCCATCGGTCCTGCAAAGTCCAGCACTTCCACCCCATCCTGAAGGTAGAAGAGCACTGTTTTTCGGTTTTTCATCATTGCTTGTCTTGCTTCTTTGGATTGTAACACCAGCTCCATGCCGCAATGCTCGCAGTCGCCTGGCGCTGCGTAGGCTTTCAAGTCACAACGGCTGTTACAAGGAAGGCAATAATAAGCTTCATCGTCCAACATCGGCTGACTACTCCCAACCTCCACGGCAAAGGCAAATAATAAGAAATAAGGAAACTTCATTCTATTTTGAGTTTTTGATCTGAACGCAAAGCTAGAAGGAGGCCCAGCGATGTCAAAGGACAACCAGGCGATGGATCAGGACATAGTGATCAGTGCTCAGACGGCAGAGGCTTGCCGTGTTTCTTCAGTACCGCACGCAATTGGTTGCTGTCAACATAGCCAATCTTCCGTGCCACATACTCGACCTTATGACCTGCCTTCAAGAGTTGCTGGGCCCTCTCCAGACGCAGTCGATCCGTGTATTCTCCCAAGGTCACGCCTGTGGTTTTCTTGAAGAGTCGGGTCAAATTGCGCGGGCTGGTGTTCACCTCATCCGCCAAGGCCTCAATCGTATGCTTCTCCTCCAATTGCGAGCTAATAATGTCCTGTACCAGGTGAATGCGGTCATCGATATGATTTCTGTACTGCAGAAAAATACTCAACTGGGGATCCTCCTCCCCTCGTCGGAAATAGATCACGACCTCCCGCGCAACTCGCAGGGCCAAGGCGCTACCAAATAATTGCTCGACGAGGTACAGCGCCAAATCGATACCAGAGGTAACACCGGCACTGGTGTAGATGTGATCTTGCTCGACAAACAATCGGTTGCCAATGGCCTGCGTCTTGGGGAATCGCGCAGTGAATCGGTCCAGGTATCTCCAGTGGGTGGTACATGACCGCCCATCGAGCAGGCCGGTCTCTGCCAACACAAAGCTCCCTGTACATACTGCCGCCAGGTACACACCAGCTTCGTGCATCTCCCTTACCCAAGTATAGAAGTCGGCGTTTTGGCGATGAAAGTCGTCGTCGTTCCAAAGTTCATGGATCAAGCCCGGAATAAACAGGTAATCACCCTTCTGCAATGCCACAGAGCGATAGTCTTCCAATTGTGAGAAGAACAGACCACTGCTTGTCTCGACTTCACGCGATCCCACCGAAATGAAACGCATATCCAGTGCGGCATCCATTTCTTGTGCTTCGTAAAAAACATGGATAGGACCGCAGGCATCCAGAATGTGTACCTCCGGAGGTAGGTAAAAGGCTATGGTAACGCGAGCAGCACCTTTAGGCCCTGAGTGCCTAGTAGGATCCATTGAATTTTCTCAGAAACCACTCCAAGGTGAAAATCACGACCGCAGCGAGAAATATGAGCAAACTGTTGACGAGCGGAAAGTAACTCTCAGAGGTTCTGATGACTCCCCGCGGCTCCAACTCCTCTATAACGCCATCGAGTTCGGCGATGTCATCAGCGCCATAAAAGCGCCCTCCGCTGTTTCGGGAAATCTCCCTTAAGACATCATGGTCAGCGGTCAGATTGAGACTCTCGAGATTTATACGACGCACCAGCAATTCCCCGCTACTCGTGTACCGCTCGCCTCCATAATTGGTAGTGGCAGTGAATCGATATACACCGGGTGCTGTCGCACCCATATTGAACCCTCCATCAGCTTCCGATGGAAAGTATTCGAATGTCCTACTCTCACCCTCTTCATTGTTGATGGTGATATCGATCTTGTTGTTGTACACACGCTCATAGATGGCATCATAAAGTTCAGCGTCAAACTCCACCGCCTCGTTTTCGTCAAAGGAACTCTTCCGTGGCTGAAAACGGAATTTCCGTTTGTCGGCCTTCACGCTCAAAAACTGTGTGAGCTTTTGAACCATTTCATCGAAGTTCTTGCTATCGCCATTTTCGATGCCTTCCAGGATCCGCCACTGCCAAAAACCCTCGCCTGCGAGGAATGCCGACTTCTCAGATCCATCATCAAAAACCGACAACAAAGGACGTTTAGTGACAATACTGCCTACCTGCTGATAAATAAGTACCTGTACCGGACCGGAAAGGGCATACTCTCCGAAAGGCACAGAAATGGGCGGGTACTTCGAGAATATATCAACGTCATCGCTACCCAGGTCAAAGGCAGAGAAGACTGGATTGAAGGAAGCCTTCACGTTGTCGCGCTGATTGCTTTCCTGTGTGACCTCCACGCCGGTGATCAGGGGCAGATCTGCCAACTTCGACCGGAACCCCAGTATGTACCATCGCGCGGGATTGCCCTGCAACTCCACCTGCGGGGACCTGGCCGAAAAGGCATCATGCTCTATGACGACATCGTACTCTCCCGACGGCTGATCTTTCGTCAGGCCGGGGATGTGTAGCTCTATCTCGTAGTTCTCAGAACGCGCCAGAGCATTTCTAATCGCGCTGATATCCGGGTGAGGCGCTGGTGCCATGATCAATATCCGCTCCCGACCTTCGATCACATCGACGTAGAAGTCGTAGCTGTTGTTTTGGTAAGAAGTCTCATCCTCCATCCGGGAAATAGTCACGGTATATCGTCCAAGTCCCGGCTCTGTGGCCTCCACAAAGAAGGAAACCTTGCGTTCATCTGTGATGCGTTGCGACTCAAGGGTCTCGCCGCGACGGCTGAGACGTACTTCTTTCTCTTCACCGTCATAGCCTTCCTGGTCCAGTACTATTTCTACTGGGAACTGGTTGCCCTGATAAGCCACGGCGTTGGTCTTCACCGATTGGATAGCGATGTCTTTGGCCTTGACCGTATCACCCAGCCCCACTGTAAACACGGGCTTGGGGTAGTTCAGATACGTGGGCGAAACGCCACGGTTATAGATGCCATCAGACATGAAGATCATGCCTGCCAGATTGCGCCCCTCGAATGCCTCTGTAACAGATGTGAGTGTTGCTGACAGGTTCGAGCGGGACTCATCATTGCTCAGGCTCATCGCGGACTCCTGGCCCTCCAGTGTATAGAAGTAGGACTCCACTCCCTGGTCTTCCAGGTTGCCCTGCAAGGACTGTAATCGACCCTCCAGGTTCTGCAACAGCACAGAGTCCGTCATCAGCGACACGGACGTAGAGTTGTCATACACGATGGCCACTACTGGCGCCTCAGTCTGATTCTGAAGCTGCCGCAAGAGTGGATTGGTCAGCAGAAACAAAACCAGAAATACCCCGACAAAACGGAGCATGCCTAGCAGGACGGAGAAACGCGCAGACCATGGGTAGGAAACTCTCCAATAGGCCACAACAGCAAAAACCGCAGCGACAACGGCCGCAAGGATCAGCCACCAGTTCGCCTCCTGAAGTACTATGAAAGAGTTATCCATGAATCGCCCTTATGCTCATTTTTGTGGTTGACACTGCCAAAGTCTACGAAATCACATCGAACCCGTTGCCACGTATTCCTGGCCGGTTGTATGCGATCCTATACGGGCGAAGATAACGATTGCTTAGGTAAGCATACCTCCGTCCACCTGCAATACCTGGCCAGTGATATAAGAAGACATATCTGAAGCCAGAAAAACGCAGGCATCGGCTACATCATCAGGAGAACCTCCTCGCTTCAAGGGAATCGCGTCACGCCACGTCTGTACCACCTTCTCATCCAGCTGATCCGTCATCTCCGTCTCGATGAATCCAGGGGCGATCACATTGCTACGCACGCCTCGGGAACCGAGCTCCAGGGCAACAGATTTCGTAAATCCTACGATCCCAGCCTTGGACGCGGCATAATTGGCCTGGCCAGGGTTGCCTTTCAGTCCCACTACCGAAGACATGTTGATGATCGAGCCGGAGCGCTGCTTCATCAGCGTGCGAGCCGAAGCCTTTACCGTGTTGAAGCACGACTTCAGGTTGACGTTCATGATCTCATCCCAGTGCTCCTCCGACATCCGCATCAGTAGGTTGTCGCGGGTGATGCCGGCGTTATTGACGAGGATATCCAGCGAGCCAAAGTCGGCGACCATACCATCGATCAGCTCCTGCGCAGCTGCAAAGTCCGATGCGTCCGAGCGGTAGCCTTTGGCCTTCACCCCGTGCGATTCCAACTCCGCCACCAGGGCCTCTCCCTTTTCAACGCTCGATAGATATGTAAATGCAACGTTGGCGCCCTGCTCTGCAAATTTCAATGCCACGGACCGGCCGATACCTTTAGATGCTCCAGTGACCAGCGCATTCTTCCCGTCAAGTAGTTTCATGATTCAGTCTCAAATTTCCCGCAAAACTATAGTTTTTGGTCGTTTGTTCACTGTTCGTAAACTTTTGTTCTTTGATCGTGGATCATGGTTCTTGGTTCATCGGCTCTTGACTATTTGTCTGAATTGGTCAAAGAACAAGGAACAAAGAACAGCCTCATGTTGGAGAGAAAGATCAGTGCCCAAGGATCAGAAGATCGTCCCGCTGTCGGCTTTATCTCGGCCGCGCAGGCTACCGCCAATTCTGAGTTTTGAGTTTTGAGTCTATCACGAGATGATTTCACCCAGAGCAGTGAATTCAAAACTCTCAAAACTCAAAATTCCTACGCCGGATATCACCTCCATCGGGTCTAGGTTGCAAGGGGCATCTCCAGAGCCAGTGTTCTTTGAGAGAGTCCACTTATTGACGGCATCTGCCTCGTCGACCCTTCGAGTACCCTGTATGCCAACAGGCAGGCCTGCCTACCGGCAGGGAGGCTCAGGGTTTACGCCACAATTAGGCGGTGTCATGCTGAGGCCCTCGAAGCTCAAGACACCTTAGGGCCACAGTTCGTCAAAAAACCCGAAGTATTTCGAAACAAAACCCGCCCTATTTGGCTAACTTATATATCACACAAAAAGCCTCACCATGAAAATGCTCTTCACAATCCTTGCAGGATTTGTATGCTACGCTGCCACCGCGCAGTATGTGATGTTGGGTACCGCGCTGAGAATGGGCAACGGGTGCATTCAACTTACACCAGATGTGCCCTACAGCGAAGGGCTCGCATACAACACAGAGAAACTGGACCTTAGTCGCGATTTCGAAATCGACTTTGACCTCTATCTGGGTGATAAAGAAGAGGGTGCTGATGGTATCACGTTCGTCATTCACAATGACATCAGGGGCTTTGACGCCTTTGGGACGTGGGGAGAGTGCATGGGCTATGGCCGCTGGAATGCCGCCTATCCCGGGAATTCGATTGACCCATCCATCGCCGTGGAGTTTGATACCTATCAAAACTGGCGGCAAAATGATCCCTCATCGGATCATGTGGCCTTCCTGACCAACGGCTCCAGTTGGCACGAGAAGTACTGGAACGGGGAGGACGAGAACTACGACCTGGAGGACAACTACCTGCACAACTTCATTTTCCGATGGGACAAAGACGATCAGACGGTGCGTGTCTTCCTCGATGGGGATGTGGTCTACGAAGGGCAGCACGACCTGATCCAGGAGATCTTCGAAGGTGAAACGAAAGTGATCTGGGGTTTCACGGCCTCGACAGGACGCGCCAGCAACCATCAGTATTTCTGCCTCAAGCGAATGGCAATGATTGATGATTTCTGATTGCAGATTTTAGATTGAATTCCAATCAAAAATCCTCAATTAATGCGGTTTACTTAAGCGAGGTCGAGCCCGCCGCCTCTAAAAGCATAGTCATCTTGAGGTTACGAAAGATCTTTTGATGGTGGTAGAACTGTCGTTTTCAAAAGTCAATAGATCCCTCCCTCGTCGGGATGACATCTAGAGGGGTGCTTTTTGAGGCGGCTTCGACTCAATGTTGTCTTAAGTAAACGGCATTCAATCCCCAAATCTCAACCCACAGAGGGCTCGAAGATCAGCGAGCTCAACTCATGATCGAGTATGTCCCTGGCAATCTCTTGCAGTTCGCCAGACTGAAGACCATCGATACGGTCGAAGACCGCCGTCAGGGAAGGCACCCTGTCAAGATCCAACATACTTTTCGCCATCATTAGCATCATGGCATTGTTATTTTCCTCCGACATCGCCAGATGTCCTTTGATCTGCTGTTTCGCGCGGTGAAGCGCCGTAGGACTCATCTCCAAATTGCACAGCGCCTTAATTTCCTTCAAGACCAGTCGCAGGCTCCTTTTGAGGTTGCGAGGATCCGTGGCAAAGAAGATGGAGAACAACCCGGTGTCCTTATAGGCACTGTAGTTGGCATCGACACCATAGACCAGGCCATTCTTCTCTCGCAGTGCGAGGTTCAACTTGGAGTTCATGTAAGGCCCACCGAGGATGTTAGTCAGCATAAAGAGCGGAATGCGACGTTCATCGCCAATTGGGTAAGCCGTATTGCCCAGGGCAACATGTACTTGCGAAATTGGCTTTTCAATCGACTTTTTATGTACCCCGTTCGTCTGAAAAGGAGTCCGCTCCGGCGTGTGGTTCTTGTACGGAACAGCGGTAAGATACTTGCGCGCTATCCGCTCAAACTTCTTGATGTTGAAATTGCCAACAGCCGAAACGACAATCTTCGTGGTATTCAGATTACGCTGAATGAATCGAATAAAGTGTTCTTGGGTGAGTGCTGGCACGCTGCGCTCTGTCCCCAGGATATTGACACCCAGGGGGTGCCCTGCAAAGACAATTTCATCGAACTCGTCTGCAATTGCATCCTCGGGCGTATCGCGGTACATGGCCATCTCTTCGAGGATCACCATCTTTTCACGTTCGATCTGATGCTTGGGGAATATGCTGTTGAAGGTGATGTCAGCTAGCAACTCCAGAGCCCGATCAAGATGCTCTTGGAGAACCGACGCATGAAAGCATATCTTCTCTTTGGTCGTGTAAGCGTTGAGTTCGCCGCCGACAGATTCCAGGCGATTAAGGATGTGGAAAGAGTTGCGTTTGTGGGTGCCTTTGAAGGCCATGTGCTCCCAGAAGTGGGCGATTCCTTCTTCGCCAGGTAGCTCATCACGGCTGCCTATGTCCAGCATGATCCCCACATGGGCAATCTTGGTGCTGGTGATCTCCCGGTGCACCAGTCGTATGCCATTCTCCAACGCTATCAACCCGTATTCTGCCATAGGGCCGCAAAGATACGAGGAAGTGTTATTAGATAGGCCAGATCATTCAATCCGTAATCAGATAGGTCACAGGTTTTAAGTCTAATCGGAAAGGGATCGTTGTCACCAGATTTGGTACAAAGCGGTAAGATTGCAAAATTGTGGTATATCCAATTCTCCCCATTGAGGCGCCTTTCCTTTGATTTTAGTGTCAATGTCATCAGGTAGAAATCCCCCTTTGGTAAAGGGGGCAAGGGGGATTGTTACCAACCTTAATCGCATGAAGGATTTTAGGATCCGTTTCCATCTTTAACTTACGTTGTTTAAGAGTTAGTAACCACGTGAAAATCGGCTTCGACGCAAAGCGACTTTTTAACAATAGCACCGGCCTCGGCAACTACAGCCGAACGCTCGTCGGCAATCTGTATCGATATTATCCAGACAACAAATACCTCCTATGCACTCCAAAGACTGGAGACCTTGAGGCTGCTAAAGCCTTTTTCGAACAGCCTTTTCAGTGCATAACTCCAGGCCGCCGGATACATCCACTGTGGAGGAGCCGCGGGGTAGTCAGCGAGTTGGTCAAGCGAGGAGCGCAAGTCTATCACGGACTCAGCCACGAAATTCCGGTCGGTTTGAAAAAGTACGGCATCAAGTCAGTGGTCACCATTCATGACCTGATTCATCGGAGATACCCAAAAACCTATAGGGCTGTGGATCGGGCCATCTACGATGCCAAGCTGCGTCACAGCCTGGGGAACGCCGATGCCATCGTTGCGATCAGTGAGCAAACGAAGCGGGATATCCTCGAGTTTTACCCAGCTACGCCCGAGGAGAAGATCCATGTGATCTACCAGTCCTGTGATCCCATCTACTATAAGCCTGTCCATCCTGGTGAGATGGTAGCAACCAGGCAGCGACTTCAATTACCCGAGGAGTACTTGCTCTATGTAGGAGCTTTTGCACCTCGCAAAAACCTGCTGAACCTCATTCGTGCTTACAAGCTACTGGGAACTGACGCGCCGGCGCTCGTGATGATCGGCAACGGGGGACGATACTTCAAACGGCTGCAGTCGCTTGCCAATCGACTAGGGCTCGAGAAAAAGGTAGTTTGGTTGTCCGGTGTGAGGGACATTGCCACCTTGCGGAGTGTCTTCGCAGACGCGAAGGCTTTTGTCTACCCCAGCTGGTACGAGGGCTTTGGGCTGCCAGTAGTGGAAGCACTGCTATCGAGCGTGCCGGTAGTCACCTCCAACCTTTCCTCCTTGCCGGAAGCTGCCGGCCCTTCCTCCTTGCTAGTCGATCCTCATCAAGTGGACTTACTGGCCACAGCTCTGGCAGAGGTGCTAGAGGTAAATCGCAGACAGGTGACCGAGTCGGGCTACCAATATGCCATTGAGCACTTCTCTCAAGAGAAGACGACGCAGGCAATCATGGAGCTGTATCGACAGCTGGCACCGTAAGAGTAATCCTGATCCCTTATTGTAACCTTCTCCAAAGTTTGGCCGTAATTACATTTAGTTATATATTTAAGAAAATTAAATATTATGAAATCAAAAGAGTACATCAAGGGAACCATCAAAACGATCGTCCTGAAGCTGTTGTCAGAGAAAGACAAGATGTACGGATATGAGATCAGCCAACGAGTGAAGGAACTGTCCTCCGGAGAAATTGAGCTCACCTACGGGGCCCTGTATCCGATACTCTATAAGCTGGAGCACGAAGGTCTGCTAGTGACAACTTCCGAAATCGTAGACGGACGCGTTCGCAAGTACTACTCGCTGACGAAGTCCGGCAATGAAACTGCCAATGAAAAGGTGGCGGAGTTGCAGCGATTTCTGGAGCTGATGAAGCAGGTGCTGTCCCCCAATGCTGCCACTAACTTCAGCGTGGCGTGGGCTTAGACAAGCAGTACTACGATCAGATCTCGCTGGAGCTTGAGCGACAGGGTGTGACCTTTCACTCCCTGGAAACGGAGCTCCTCGATCACCTACTCTGTGACATCGAGTGCCACATGGACCGGGGCATGTCTTTCGAGCAAGCCTGGTCTTCTATCAAGCAACAAATCCCCAAGAATCACTTCAAAATCATACAAAACGAAACAATGGAACTGATCAATCAAAAAATGAAGCCTGTACGTATTGCAGGTGTCTTCACCCTCGCCCTACTGGTTGTTGCGACGGTGTTCAAGTCGCTCCACTTGCCGGGTGCGGCGCTCCTCCTTTTTTCATTCCTGATATCCGCATGCATCACATTGATCGTCGGGTCCAACCGCACCATCTACACGCACCCGTCGCACAAAGGAAAATACGCCATCGTCGGCGTGACGTTTGCCGTGGTCGTCCTGATCGTCGGTTTGTGCTTTAAGATCTTGCACCTACCAGGAGCAGGCGAACTACTATATGCCTCCGTCGTATCCATGGGCGTACTATTTCCGGCGCTGGCTGTGTATTTCTATTCACAAGGGACTAAAGCCAAGCAACACATGGCCATTAGCACCCTCGAGGAATATCAATGGGCTATTGAGAGAACAGCCATGATCCTCATTGCATTTGGGCTTGTCTTCAATTATTCGGACTTGCTGTTTGGTTATGCCATGGGACTCGGTGTTTTCTTCTTCATGTTCGCTATCATGATTACTGGGATCTATGTCTATGCCATGACCTGGAAGCACTACGTGGACACCGGGCAAAAGAAGATAAGTGACACCTTGCTCCTCATCTTCTCTTCGATTGCATTTATCATGTTTGTCATCCCCATTGTGGGTCAAGATATACCTTATGTCTTAAGGCACTACCTGGCGTACTTGCCAGGTGCCATCTTCAGTCTCATCGTGTGGGCGAAGTATGCGATCGTCGACAGGTCACGTAGCACGCTTGTTCCGGCTGCTGTAAGTACAGCGCTACTATTTTATCCGCTCCTGCGAATCGGCATCAAGCTGCAGTGGTTTGAAGGGTGGCTGGCCTCGCTCACCACTGATCCTGTTTTTATACTAGGATTCCTTGTGGTGCTGATAGGATTGTTCTTTGGCTACAGGAAGCACATGGTCTTCAGGCTGCTGATCCTGCTGACAATCGCTTCACACATGATCCCCAACATTTAAACTGGAAAAGAGGGTGAAGTAAGGCTGAGAAAATCATTACACCTCAACTGTCCCAGTGCCTGTACTTCACCCCTTTACCTTAACTCCTCCATCTCCGTCACCATCTCATCCAGCTTGTCAAAGACGGAACCATAAACAGTCCTTAAATCCCATTCGTAAAGCTTGGGAGCGAAGATCGACGACAGTAGCGCCAACACTCCGAGGCCAATGGCCCAATTCAGGGGGAACCCACCCACCATCCAAAATAGATCCGGAAACTTCATCATCAGCTTGTCCCAAATGGGCTGTGTAATGGGCGCCATCCAAACCGCGGTGCCCAAAGTGATAATGTAGATAGGGTAAAACCACCGGTAGATTTTTGTGTAGCCTATGATGGCTCCCTGAAGCCAGTCATTGAAGGTCCGCAAAAATTGGTAGCTATCATGCGTCTTATCGACCTCTAAAGAATGTTTTAACTGCTTACGTCCGTAGGTGATCAGAGGAAGGAAAAGCAACCCCATAATAATCGCATGAACAGGTAGTCGAAAAACTACCAACAACATCAAAAAGTGGATCGCTAATAAGATGTAAAGGAATATCGCATTGCCTTTGAACATCCTGTGCATACGATCCACCAGGTGAGTGGACTTGCGATTGTAAATATCTGCCACCTTGCGCGCTGTCAGGTGATCCTCCTTGAGGAACCCCTCCTTCCAAATTGCTTCAATAGATCTTTCCATCGAGTTTCTTTTTCAGTTTGTCCTTAATTCGTTTGATGCGTACGCCAATGTTGTTGGCGTTGGTGCCCATGATTTCGGCGATCTCAGCATACGACTTCTCCTCCAGGTGCAGCAAAATCACCGCCCTGTCCACTTCCGACAATGAGCGAATCGCCTGATACAAGAGATCCAGGTCCTCGTCAGAAAAAGCTCCCTGCGTCTCCTGGCTCATGTCCGGGAGTTGTCCATCTCGCGTCTCAGCCGATCTCTTGCGCTTCTTCAACAGCGTTAGGCAGACATTCAGAGATAATCGGTAGATCCACGTAGACCAGTCGGCGTCACCACGAAAATTGTCCCTGGATCGCCAGATCTGGAGGCACACCTCCTGGTAGTAATCCTCAAAGTCCTCCTCAGAATCACTGTAAGCCCGGCAGATCTTGATAATGATGGCTGCATAAGGCAATATCTGAGATCGGTAGAAGTCGTCGCTCAATCGCTTTTTTGTTTTGGTTAGTGGCCATAAGTCTGAAACATTACAGCCAAGGGTGAAAAAATGATACCTTTCATAGATGCAACATAGGAAAGCGTGAACAGAATCAACGTAGTCGGCACGAGCGGCTCTGGCAAGTCCACCTTTTCCAAAGCGCTTGCCGAAAAATTGGGATACCCCTATATCCAGCTTGACCAACTGTTCTGGCTACCTGACTGGCAAGAATCGGCCGACGAGGACTTTATGCTGAAAATAGGCAAGTCCCTTGACCAGCAGACATGGGTTTTGGATGGCAACTACAAACGTACGATCCCCGTCAAGTGGAAGGACGTTGATACGGTGATCTGGCTAGATTATCCTTTCAGTGTTACGCTTTGGAGAGCCATCAAGCGGGCCCTCATGAGGATTGTGAGCAAAAAGGAAGCGTGGCCCAATACCGGCAATGTAGAAACATGGAGTCGCCTCTTCTCACGGGAATCGGTGGTCCTATGGACGATCAAGACACATCATCGCAATCGTCGCGTGCATGTCAATTACATGAAGGACCCGCAATTTCAGCACATCGAATTCGTCCGGCTCCGTAATCCTAAGGAGGCCGCTAATTTCCTAAAAGGGCTTTAGACGGCTACATTTGAAAATCATCCACTGTACCCGAATACCCACTCAATGAAAGCAGCAGTCACCACCCAAGTAGGAGATCCCTCAGTCATAAAAATTCAAGACGTGCCCAAGCCTCAGCCGAAGGAAGGTTGGGTATTGATCCAGGTGAAGGCCTTTGGCCTGAATAGATCCGAGATGTACACTCGACAAGGCCATTCACCCAATGTGAAATTTCCCCGCATTCAGGGTATTGAGTGCGTCGGAGTCGTAGAGGAAGACCCCAGCGGCACCTATCAACCAGGTCAGCAAGTAGCGGCGATCATGGGCGAGATGGGACGAGAATTTGACGGTGGATATGCCGAGTATACACTCGTGCCCCTTCGCATTGTATTCCCGTTTGAAAGCTCACTTCCGTGGTCAACATTGGGTGCTATTCCGGAGATGTTCCAAACCGTCTCGGGATCGGTCAACGAAGCACTGGACCTGCAACCGGGAGAGGTATTCCTCATTCGGGGTGGTACATCATCCATAGGTATGCTTTCCTGCCAACTGGCCAAAACAATGAATGCGACAGTGATCGCCACTTCACGCAAACCCGAACGAACACAGGCGCTCATAGACAATGGCGCAGATCATGTCGTCATTGACGATGGGGAGATTGCCGAGAAAGTCAGGGAGCTATTCCCCCAGGGTGTCAACAAAGTACTGGAACTGGTAGGAACGAAGACCTTGAAGGACTCGTTGAAATGTGCCGCTCCGAAGGGCATTGTCTGTATGACAGGGATCCTGGGCAACTCATGGGTGATGAATGACTTCGCACCGATGGGTGACGTCCCATCATTGGTACGTTTAACATCTTACGCGGGCGACGCCGAAAATCTGTCTAGCGAAAGGTTGCAGGCATTTATTGACGAAGTCGCGAAAGGCAATATTTCCCTTAATATTCATAGTATACTCACTCTGGCGGACGTGCCACGAGCCCATGAGATGATGGAAAACAGTGAAGCCAAGGGCAAGTTGGTTGTGGAACTCTAACTCCTCTTCTAGCATAGGTCTGATGGATTGATCCACGTACTTTGCGGAGGTTTTTTTCGTTATTTCAATTAAACCGCCGCCATAAAATGAAACGCCTACTTGTCCTCGCGGTCTTCACTGCCGGTTATTTCCCCTTTTCGTGCTTTCCGCCACCCTGCGATGGCGATCAGCTATTCTCCACCATCACAGAAATGGAAGTCGCCTTGGGGCGCTTTGGGCCCTCGGGGTTTGAACTGATTTCGTCAACGGATTTCACTATAGCTACAATTCAGTTGCGAGTTGTGGTCGCGACGTATGAATCTGCTGAAATCATCCTTCCGAGGAACCTTGGCCTCGTTTCTCCCACGTACGCATGCTCTCCTCCACCGCCTGAACCAACCCAGGCCCTCGACGCAATAACCATCGTCGCGACGGACTCAATATTTCTGGGTGACACCGGGTTGCCACCGAATTCGGACATCACTGATTTCTTCGCTGTTCTCGACGAAGGCAGGAAATTCTCGGTGCCAGCATTCGTTGCTGCCCAAAACGAGGACCCTTGGCTCTTTGGCCAGGAAATGGACCATCTCCTGTTCCAACTACGAAACGCTCCTAACAGGCCTATCCGTCAGCCACTGATCATCTCATGCTCTTTTGATGATGGTACAAGTTTTCGACTTCAAACAGAATTATTTATAATAGATGTATAGGAGTCCTCACACACTAACCTGAAAGCGCCTACAATACTATGCTACTTAGAACCACGATCCGACGCCTTTTACGGGACAAGCTCTTTCTGATTATCAATCTACTGAGCCTCACCCTCCTACTTGTTGGAGGGTCATTCATGCTGGTCTTCTCCTGGAATGAACTATCGTACGACCGCTACCACGAGAATCGGGACCGGATCTTTCGGCTATCATCGGTATGGATGTCTGAGGATACCCACGATGAGATGAGCATTACCAGCGGTAGTGTGGGGGATTATCTGAAGACCAACTATCCATTCATTGAGGAGACTACTCGGATTGCCAAGTTCCAGGGGAATCCCAAGTTGGAACACGAGGGTAAGGCATTTCAAACTGAAGACTTCTATTATGTAGACCCATCAATAGTGGAAGTTTTCACCTTCCGCTTTGTGGCTGGATCCCAGGAGCAAGCTCTTCAGAATCCTGGCGACCTTGCTATTAATGCCAGCTGGGCGATGCGGCTTTTCGGAACCATAGACTGCGTTGGCCAGCCCCTTCAGTCTGATGGCCAAACCTTGCAGATCTCGGCTGTCTTCGAAGACCTTCCGCAAAATGTAGATCAACCCGTCAATGGCATGATGTACCCCAGCTTTCCTGAGGATACCCACGAAATGTTCGGCTTCAGCACCTACGTGTTATTGAAGGATGGCACACCGCCCTCTTCCCTCCCGGCAGCATTGAAAATCGCGGAAGAGGAACTCTACGGCAAGATGCGGACGCAAATCGAATTGCGTTCGCAAGCGCTGGCGGGCCTACACTTCGTCTCCGGCATCAAGGTGGACAATCCCAAAGGCAGTCTCCTGCTCTCAAGGCTCATTCTTTTTGCGGGCCTGCTTGTTTTCCTATTGGTCATGGTCAATACGACCAATCTGAATGTGATCCGGTCCCTTGACCGAATGAAGCGAGCTGCCATCTACCGCATCCTGGGAGCCCGCAAGAGTACGCTGATCAAAGACTTTGTACTCGAACTCGTCATGCTCTGGGTAGGAGCTGTATTTGTGTCCCTGACGCTGATAGAATACTCACGAGACGCATTCACTGGTCTGACAGGGGTGACGTTTACAGACACCTATCAGCTAATTACCTACCTATTCTTCCTGGTTACATTGTTTGTACTGATGATGTCCGGGGTGTACTCGATGTGGTACACACTGCAAAGCCGACCTTCAGACGCCCTTCGAAAATTTATACGCGTTGGGATGCCGGGCGCCATAATTCGCAAGTACCTCGTGGGTGTTCAGGTGACGCTGTCCTGCGTTATGATCGCCACGCTCTTCGTCTTGATGGCCCAGCAACAATATCTTCTCAATAAAGACCTTGGTTTTCAACCCGAGGGAGTTTTTACCATCAGAATTGATGAGGAAAGTGGAGCCAGAACGGCTATCACTAATGAACTAAGAGCACTCGCTCCTCCAGCGTCGACGACGTTCCTGTGGCGGCTGATCACGGACAATAGTGAAATGGCTTTTCAAACCTATGGCTTCACCGGTGCCGACGGGGCGCAACAGGATATTGTTGCGAGTGATTTAGATGTCGACCCCTCCTACTTCGACGTCGTTGGGATCAGGGTCTTCTCGGGGTTGCACCCCCGAGAAATCACAGAAAGCCAAGGCAAAGTCGCCTATCTGAATCAGACCCTTGCTCAGAAGCTGAAGCCACAGTTGGAGGGATTGAAATTCAACTTCCAGTGGCAAGACGGAGGACTTGTGAAAGGGGTAGTCAACGACTTCCACTTCCAATCGCTTCACAACCAAATTGAACCCCTCGTATTGGTGATCTCTCCCGATATCGCCACCCGATGGAACCTGGCTTATGTACGGGCGGGTGCGGACAAAATTGCTGACATAGAAAAAGAACTCCTCCGACAGTTCCCCGATGATATCATCGAGACCGGTTATCTCAATGAAAAGCTAATGAGGGCCTATGATCAGGAACGCACAACCATCACCATGCTTGGCGCCTTTATGCTAATTGGCGTTTTCCTGGCAATCGTCGGGCTCTTCGGCGTGTTGTCCTATGTCTTGCGTTACAAACTATTTGAGATCGGGATCCGCAGAGTTCTGGGTGCACGCATTCGACATCTGTTGGGCATTTTTGGGCGTGAGTTCAGCTTCGTGACGATTTTGGCACTCGGCGTCTCCTTGCCAATTTCATTTTACATCAAGGAGCGGATCTTTGAGAGCTACGCATACATTGTCGACCTCAGTACCGCATGGTACGTTCTACCGACCGCATTGATTTTGCTGCTTATGTTCTCCGTTTTTTGGTTGGTTGCCCGCAGGGCTGATAAAGCTGATCTGATTGGCATATTGAGACAGGAGTAAAATCCTACGCCATCGGTATGGTGTAGAAAAGCGCGACAGATTTGTTGTTGATAGGTGGTTCGAATTAGCTAATAAGCAAGAGCGATCGATAACGGTATAGTGTGGTTTTCCGGTTATCATGATCGTGTAAAAATGAACCACCAAACCCAGAAATACCGTATCTTCCCAGTGAAGATGAACCCGTATGAAATCGTATTTTCTCGAACTCTTTGAATACAATAAATGGGCTAATGATCTGGTGTATGGCGCACTATTGCCGGTAGATCCAAAACCAGAAAAGCCTCTGCTATGGTTCTCGCACATTGTGGCGGCTGAGCTACTGTGGTTCAATCGCCTGTCTCCGGGATCAAAGAAAATTCCACTGTGGGAAACGGTAGCATTGACCGAGCTACGTCAGCTACAATTCAACGCCGACAACTCATGGCTCAAGTGGATACGAAAGTATGATGGCGCCTGGGATGCGCCCCTCTCTTATAAAAATACCGGCGGCGAGCACTTCATCACGCCCATCTATCAGATCCTGGGGCACGTGGTCAATCACGGCACACACCATCGAGGGATGATTGTCGCCAGTCTCCGTGATGCCAGGGTCGAACCACCACAGCTGGATTTGATTTTCTACACCCGAAGAAAGAAAGCCTTCAACTAACGGTGGCTCTGGACATCAAACAAGAGTCGTCCTTCCCGTTCACCTTCAAGCTTATGGGGGGCCTCCTTGTCCTGTTTGCGGTCTTACAATGGGTGGCCGAATTCCCTATGGCCACAAAGGTGCTGATCACAGTATTTGTACCTCTCTTGGGTTTAGCAATGATTACCACACGATATGGACTGATGATCGACGTGGACAAACGTGAATACACCGTGTATACCTGGATCCTGGGGATGAAAACCGGCCGGCCGATACCATTCAAATACATTGAAAAGATCTATATCAACGAAGTCACCGAATCAGCAACGGTGACAGCCCGCTCGGGACTGAGTTCGGACGTGTACAAGAAAGTCTACAAGGCATTCATGAAGTTGGATAAAGGGGGAAAAATTCACCTCGACACGGATCGCCGGCTCGAAAGGATCGAAGCAAGGGTGAGCGAATACAAAACGGCCCTGAACTCGCTCATCATCACGAATGTGCCATAGCTTTAGTGATTCACTCTCCATCGAGGGCCACCTGCTCTTCGGCATTCAAACCCAGGAGTTGTATCAACCGCACCTTCGTGGGCTGCTGCGTCAGGAACATCCCAAAAACAATGGCAATAATTAGTAGATTTTCATTGGTAGCTGTGATGAAAGACACTACCGCCGCCATCATTCCGATCACTTCGAACATAGCCATTCTGACCAAATGCGCAGATTGAAACCTGATCAACTTCGTGTCAAGTCTCGCATCAGATGGGATCGCCCCGATCAAGCGCTGAAAGAGGAACATCGAAATAGGCCACAGGAGAATCAACATGCCTCCCGGGAGGTAGAGAAACTGACCGCCGTCCTCAGCAGCAACAGGTGGATTCGAAGTATTGAAGTACAGCACGATCCCCTCAAATAAAACGAGAGGCATCATCAATGACCAATGAATAAGCGTGAGCGTCTTAAGTCTTTGTGCATGCATAAATTCCAGCTATCAAAAGTCTTACCTCAAACTAAAGTGATGTGTGTCTACTCGTCAATCCTTCCGTATTTTCTCATGATCTCGAGTACCTGATCCACTGGCAGCTCCTGGATCGTGTGCCCCTGACGACCTGTCATCGTCTCCGCCGCGAACAATGAATTGATAATGGCTTCCTCGGTGGCCTCTATGGTAGCGAGGAACAAGGGACTCATTTCATCATTTCTCAAAAATGTCTTGGTCTCCACATTGGCAGTGCTACCGAGTGGCTCGAAGTTCTGCTCTGCGACGGACAAGGCAATCACATAGTCGCCACTACCATTGGAGGCGATCCCTCCCGTCCTGGCCAAGCCCATAATGGCCCGTTTTGCCATCCGCTCGAGGTTGCGGGCGTCGGCAGGCGCGTCCGTGATCACCACGATCATACAGGATCCATCGGCCGACTCTATGGCTCCCCTCATGAAGTAATTGTCAAGCTCCTGCCCGATGGGTACCCCATCAATCTGTAGGACTCCGCCAAAATTGGTTTGCACGAGTACCCCTACCGTATAGCCACCTGCATTCTCCGGAATCTGCCGTGAGGATGTTCCTATACCACCCTTCCATCCGAAGCAAATCGTACCAGTGCCTGCGCCGATGTTACCCTCTTTGACGGGGCCACCTTCAGCAGCTTCCAGTGCCTCGATCACATGACTGGGAGTCACGTGCTGGCCTCGTATATCATTGAGAAAGCTGTCATTCGTCTCGCCTACCACGGCGTTGATAGACCTCAGCCCCGGACTGCCATTTTCGATGGCGTAGCGAATGAGCCCGTTGATGCCACTGGCTATGTTTAGGGTATTGGTGAGAACAATGGGCGTCTCGATATTGCCGAGTTCCTTCACCTGCGAATAACCTGCGAGCTTCCCATATCCATTGCCGATGTAGATCGCTGCCGGTACTTTCTGCTCAAACACATTTCCGGGGTGTGGGATAATTGCCGTGGCCCCTGTCCGTACGTCCTCGCCTTCGATGAGTGTAACATGCCCCACAGAGACACCCTCCACATCCGTGATCGCGTTGAGAGGACCGGGAGGCAACACGCCAATGGTAATGCCATGGTCGCGGGCCCGTTTTTTCTGGGAATAGCCGGATCCGGCGAGTAGGACGGAAGCAATGATTAATAAGACAACCTGTGAGTATCGCATGATCTGGGTGCTTTCCGGTAATTTAAGCACTTCGGAAAACTACACCATTTAAAGCCTCAGAATCGCCCATGCGGCGGTCACTCCGCGTAAGGGATGCTGGCATCTGTTTGAGCCCGAAATGGCACGTGCGCCTGGACCGGCGAGTGCCAGCTGCCCGGCCATGGCGAAGAGCATCGAAGCCAGGGTACGCCCAAAACGAACTAATCCAGCCACTGGATCTCTGTCACCTGTTTTTCAACAAGGACCGTAGTAAACGCAGCACCCTCTTTCCTTTTGATTTTCAGAACGGTCTTTTCCGGTCGAAGGAATGTACGCATCATCACATTGCGATCATCTTCCTTATGGTAAAGGACGACAACTTTTCCCTCCACATCTCCCCTGATCTTAAGGGACGACTTGCGAGTTTTTAGCAAAACCGGGCGAGGGGGCTCCTCGCCATCGATCAACGTAAATATGGCTGAAGCGGTAGGGACGCCGTGTCCGAGGTAGTTGTTTGGGAAAGGATGGAAGTGTCCCGCTCGCTCAATAACGGACCGGATCTCACTGGCGCTCCAGTCGGGTCGGTACTCCATCAGGCAGGCCGCTAGGCCAGTAATAACTGGCGCACTGTAAGATGTCCCTGACGTGGCGTAAACCGAAATATCGGGCTTGATATAGGGAAGCGACGTCGGTCCGATACTGCTGTATCCCATCTTATCCCAGACTTTGAGCTTCGCCGCCCCGACGGATAGTGCTCCGGCCGCATCTCCCGGCGTCGATACCACTTGCCAATCGGCGATACCTCCTTCATTGCCGGCGGCCACGACGACAAGCATGTCTCTCTCTGTATAAGCGTGATCAATCGCCCGGGCTATCATCGAGGTCTTGCCATCCATGTCCTCCGGCCGATAGTTTTCTGTTTCATCATTGTACCCTGTGCTGTAACCCAGGGATATGTTTACCAATCGCACGCCCATGGAATCCATGGCCTCCAAAGCGGCGATCAGGTAGTCCTCCTCGATGCGCTTTTCATACCCACCATGATCCGTCCTCGCGAGATACATCTCTGCGTCCGTGGCCAGTCCGAACTGCACACTGGTCTCGGTATTGACGCCCCCAATCAGCCCCCAGACTTCCGTGCCGTGGTCATCATCAAGGCCCTCAAACCCACCAAAGTCTTCGGCCGCGGGATTGATAAAATCCCGGTACCATCTGACTCGGTTGTTTGCGAAAAAGTGCTTTAAAGATGGATCTTCCCTGGCGCCCAGGAAACCGCCATCGATGATGCCGATCTTCACCCCCTTGCCAGTGAGCCCCTTCTGTGTGAAGAGGTCCCCCTCTATCTGCTCTAGCGCATAACCAAGATGCTCGGGAGGTGCACTAGTCTGTCGGGAGAATTGGAGGACAGGAAGAAAATCGTAGTCGAGGTTAGCGATTTGCTCATCCGTGAGCTCATAGGAGCACAACTCCAGCCATTGCGAACAGAACATCGGCTCCTGATTTAGCCCCTCGCCAACTGGCCTGGGCAGCCAATATTTTGACTGCGCGATGATCGAAACAGACTGGCCGACCAGCAATAGAGTCAATATGGAGCGAAGCAATGGTATCATCCCAGGGTTGAGATCAGCTGTCACGGGATAGCTGATCGATGGTAATACACGTAAAGTTAGTTCGCATCTGTTACCTTCGTGATACTCACAAAAGAAAGAACCAATTGAGATACGAACCCCTACCGGCTGAGTTCTATCAAACGAACCGCGCCCGTCTGGTCGATCGACTACAACCCAACTCGGCGGTGATCCTACATGCCAATGACATCATGCCTAGTAACGCGGACGGCACGTTGCCCTTTCGCCAAAACAATAGCTTACTCTACCTCACAGGCATAGATCAGGAAGAGACGATCCTGATCCTGGCGCCGAACCACCCAAACCCCGACCTACGAGAGATACTGCTCCTAAAAGAGACGAGTGAGGACATTGCTATTTGGGAGGGGCAGAAGTACACCAAGAAAGAAGGCAGGATGCGGTCAGGTATTGAAAAGGTGCGATGGACCAGGGAGCTAGATAGTCTTCTACCAGCGGTCCTCAGCTCCTGCGAGGTGGTCTATCTGTATAGGAACGAACATGACCGTGGCACCAATCCTGTGGAGACGCGCAACGACCGATTTATCGCACGGGTGAAGCGTGAATACCCACTGCATCGTCTCGACAGGATCGCACCTCACATCGATGATCTCAGAACCATCAAGGCGGAGGAGGAGATATCCATGCTGCAAAGAGCCTGTGACATCACCGAGAAGGGCTTCAGAAAGGTGCTCGGCGGCATCACTCCGGGCATTTATGAGTATGAACTCGAAGCACTGCTCAACTACGAGTTTTTGCGGCATGGGTCGCGAGGGTTTGCCTACCAACCCATCGTGGCAGGAGGCGCGAACGCTTGTGTCCTCCACTATGTACAAAACGACCAGGTCCTGCGGGACGGAGACCTCGTACTGATGGATGTCGGCGCAGAATATGGCAACTATAACGCCGACCTTACACGGACCATACCAGTGAACGGACGGTTTACGCAGCGTCAGAGGCAGGTGTACGAAGCGGTGTTGAGGGTCAAGAATGAGGCAACTGCGATGCTACGTCCCGGTAGCTATCTGAAGGACTACCATGAGCAGGTGGGTAAAATCATGGGATCCGAACTGATCGGACTCGGACTGCTCACCAAAGCGGACATCGAGAAGCAAGACCCGGAGCAGCCCGCCTACAAGAGGTATTTTATGCATGGCACTTCCCACCATCTGGGGCTGGACGTGCACGACGTAGGATCTCGATACCGGGCTTTCGAACCGGGCATGGTATTCACGGTAGAGCCAGGAATATACATTCGGGAAGAAGGGATCGGTATACGAATAGAAGATGACGTCGTCATCACGGACAGTGAGCCTTTTAATCTGATGCACCAGGTACCTATCGAGCCAGACGAAATCGAAGCACTGATCAATGACCGTTGATACGCGGGAAGGGACCATTGCCGAGGCTATAGGGATCATGCATAGGATCCCGGAGTTTGATCAGCCCCCGACGGAGGAAATATGGGAACAGAGAATGACCCAGGATCCGCTTGTCCTTATCGCTACGTCAGGCCACGAGTTGGTGGGTTTCAAGGCGGGATATGATCGGTGGAGGGACGGTGAGACGTACTATAGCTGGCTCGGAGGCGTACTTCCAGATTTCAGAGGAAAAGGTGTAGCCACAGCACTGCAGCGCCATATGGAAAGGTGGTGTCAGGGGCGGGGTTATGAGAAGCTACAGTTCAAGACCCGCAACAGGCATCGAAATATGATCCACTTTGGGATTCGACATGGCTTTGACCTGGTAGATTTTGAGCGGAAGGGGGACATTTCGGACTACCGGCTGACGTTTGAAAAAGTCTTGCACGATCACATATAGTGGCCTGAATTTTTCGTTAGCTCCTCGCGGTTCTAACAGATTACTGTAATTTTAGGCCTTTAATAGAATTTGATGGAATACAATACTGACAGGAAGGGGTTGACCCTGATGGAATACGGTCGTAATATTCACAAGCTGGTGAAGCATATCAAGACCGTCGAAGACAGGGAAAAACGCACCAGTTATGCGGAATCAGTGGTCCAATTGATGAAGCAGATCAACCCCAACGTGAAAGACAGCACAGACTACAACCAGAAAGTGTGGGATGACCTGTTTATCATTTCCAATTTTGACCTGGATGTGGATAGCCCTTATCCAATCCCCAATGCGGAAATACTAGACCGCAAGCCGGACAGGGTGCCTTACAAGTCCAATGCGATCAAGTACAAGCACTACGGCAGGAATATTGACATAATGATCGGACAGGCGATCGAAATGGAGGATCCCGAGAGCCGAGAAGGTGCGATCGTTTCAATTGGTAGATTGATGAAGTCGTTTGCTCAGACCTGGAACAACGACAACATGGAGGACAAGACGGTCCTGGAACATATCAAGAGAATGTCGGGTGGTAAGCTCGAGATTGACCTTGAAAAAGTCGCCGAATACAAGCTATTCGACTCCAAAGTCAAAAGCGAGAGACCTCAGAAAGGCGAATCCGGCGGCGGTGGCGGTGGCCAACAGCGACGTAAGAAGGGGGGACGCAACAAAAAGCGCAGAAACAACTAGAAAGCTTTTTCAATGGCATCGTTCAGAGTCGAGGGAGGACACCGATTAAGTGGAAGTATCGTCCCTCAAGGGGCCAAAAATGAGGCCCTGCAGGTGGTGTCGGCGGTATTGCTTACACCCGAAGAGGTACACCTGCACAAAGTCCCAAATATTAGGGATGTCAACAAGCTGATCGAATTATTGGCGGATCTGGGTGTAGAGGTGACCAAAACCGGTCCAGAATCCTATCGATTCAAAGCCGAGCATGTTCAAATCGACTTTCTTGACACCGAAGACTTCAAAGAAAAGGCGGCCAGCCTACGGGGATCAATGATGATCCTGGGGCCTCTATTGGCTCGATTTGGGGTGGGCAAAATGCCAAAACCCGGTGGTGACAAAATCGGACGACGGCGCGTGGATACGCATTTCATCGGTTTTCAGAAACTGGGCGCCACCTTCGATTATGACCCAAAGACATCCTTCTACCAGGTCGACGGTTCGCAGCTGACAGGCACATATATTCATTTGGATGAGGCCTCAGTGACGGGAACAGCCAACATCGTAATGGCAGCAGTCCTGGCCGAAGGCGAGACGACCATCTACAATGCCGCTTGCGAGCCCTACCTGCAGCAACTCTGCAATATGCTCAATAGTATGGGCGCGCAGATCGAGGGAGTGGGATCCAACTTGCTCCGAATCACGGGCGTGAAGGAGTTGAAGGGCACCAGTCATACTCTGCTGCCAGATATGATCGAAATTGGCAGCTTCATCGGGATGGCGGCCATGACCCAATCTTCAATAACCATTAAAGATGCGCGGGTCGATATGTTGGGGATCATCCCTGATACATTTCGCAGGCTGGGCATCCAGATTGAGGTGAAGGGCGACGATATCTTTATTCCTGCTCAGGAGCATTACGAAATAGACACTTTCATTGACGGTTCGATTCTGACCATCGCTGATGCGATCTGGCCAGGTTTCACGCCTGATCTATTGAGTATCGTACTGGTGACGGCCACGCAGGCCAAAGGCACCTGCCTGATCCACCAAAAGATGTTTGAGAGCCGCCTGTTCTTTGTCGACAAACTGATCGACATGGGTGCGCAGATCATTCTTTGCGATCCGCACAGAGCGACGGTCATCGGACTAGATCGGGCATTTAACCTTCGCGGGATCCAGATGACCTCCCCGGATATTCGGGCTGGGGTATCTTTGTTGATTGCGGCCATGTCGGCTGAAGGCACGAGCATCATCCACAATGTCGAGCAGATCGATCGTGGGTATCAACACATCGACACAAGGCTGAATGCCCTGGGTGCTAAAATTGATCGAATGTAAAGAACGGTGAAGTATTTTGTCCTGGGAACGATTCTGCTAGTCTTTTCCTCCCTGATGATTCTCCATTCAGGAAGTGAGGAACCCAAGCGTGCAGAGGTCATCAACGGGGCCAGCCTGGTCTCGCCGCCCCGGGAGATTCCACCAGAGACATTCCAATCCCTCAACGACCTAAATGCAAGCTGGGTGGCACTCATCCCCTTCGGGTTTTCTCGAGAAGGAGAACCCACCGTCTACTTTGATCACGGTCGTCAGTGGTGGGGCGAACGTTCCGATGGCACATGCGAACTTATCCACTGCGCCCAAAAGTATAATCTAAAGGTACTGGTCAAGCCGCATGTATGGGTGCGTGGCCAAGGCTGGCCTGGAGAGTACGACCTGGAAACAGAGGAAGACTGGCTGACATGGGAGCGGACCTACCGAGACTATATTCTCAACTACGCCAGGATCAGCGATTCCCTGCAGGCTGATATGTTTTGCATCGGAACGGAATTCAGAATAGGCGCTGTAAAGCGAGAGGCCTTTTGGCGCAAGCTTATCACCGAAGTGCGGGACATTTACGACGGCCCTGTGACTTATGCATCGAACTGGGACAACTACCAAAATGTGCAGTTTTGGGATCAGCTGGATTACATTGGTGTGGATGCTTACTTCCCGGTCACTGATAGTCCGGAACCTACTATGTCGGAACTGGAACAGGGCTGGCAAGAGGAAATGGGCCGGTTGGAGAAATTCAGCAAGAAATACAAGAAGCCGATCCTCTTTACAGAATATGGTTACCAGAGTCTCAAGGGCGCCGCTGGTAAGCATTGGGAGATCGATAAGTCGCATCACTATATCGACATGGAGGTTCAAGCCAATGCCTACCAGGCCCTCTTCAATGTGTTCTGGGATCAGAAATGGTTCGCCGGTGGATTCTTTTGGAAGTGGCACCTTCGGGAAGATGTCGGAGGTCCGGGCAATCCTAATTTCACACCACAGGGAAAACTAGCTGAGGAAGTCATCAGGCAGCACTTTGCCAGCACCTCCGTCGATCGCTAGTCGATAAAGTCTTCGTAGCTATCTAGAGCCGCGATACCAATTGGTCCCTGCCAGATGCCGGCGTTGTGGCCTATGTCTTCCACCTCGACGGTAATGACATTGACACCATCCCGGTTGAGGTACTCGTTCAGCAATACATAGATCCTGAATTGCTGAAAGGAAGAGGATACACCAAATGGCCGCCCGTCCTTGGTAAACCCGATGAGTTCTCCATTGAGATAGGTACGGTCATAGTCATCAATCTTCCCAAGTACCAGGACCAGTTGGTCCATGTCTTTCATTTCATCTGTGAGTACAAATTCTTTTTCATAAACCGCCCATCTACGGTCTGGTCTGAAGTGTCGCTTCAAACTCTGCCACAAGCTAGGCACCATGATACGTTGCCAATCGTCCTCATCGTAATCAACCAGATCACCCCGACGAGAATAGCGACCTTCACGGATCTTCCAAACGCCCTCGAGGTTCATAGCAGCGATATTTCTATTTCGCTGCTGGTAGATGCCTACATTTCCTTTGACGATACCTCCACCCAGGACAGTGTCGAAAACACGAACGGCGATGATATTGGGGCCATCAAGGTTAATGATGTGTCCGGGAATAGAATATTTTCTGAAGGCGTTGTAGGCCGTATAAAAATCTGGGGGAAACCCTCCGGAGAAGCCTATGAGATGGCCGTTGATATACACCTCGTCGACGTCGTCTATGTAGCCCAGTTCGATGGACAAGGAAGACAAGTCTACGTCTTCTCTGAATTCGAAAGCCACGCGGTACCAGGCGTAACCGTCATACCCGTTGAAGCCTTCGTCCTCCCATGCAGAGGGTACATAGACCTCTTCCCAGTGATTGTCATCGTAATTTGGGTCAGCCCAATCAAGATTGTCCCCGATAGTAAACTTCCAAACCCCGCGGAGATTGATCAATCGCTCTTCGGAGGCCCAGGGATCGTTCCCCGAACCTTTCACATCAAAGCTGATCATCAGCGCGTAAACCAGTAATATGATGCCAACAGTTTTCATTTCTCTCTTCAAAACAGCTTGTGGTCATTATCTAAGCAATTTTACGCAGACCATCATAAGCCGGCGTCACATAGGAGTCAAGGATTGTAAAAAGATGTAATTGTGCCCCTTTTGTCTTCGTGATGCTATAAAATAGAAAATCTCCCGCCTGTCGACGGGAGACTTTGCCAATAGTAATAGTATGAATTCTTAAAGTCTTTAACTCATGGCCTCAGCGGCCTCAATCACATGTGCAAGGCTTGCTGATTGGTGTGACAGAGAACTCTCTTGAGTAAGTACCATTCTTGTCAGCGATGATCAATTCGTAGGTACCGTAGCCTTCCTCGTCAAAGTTCAGAGGTATTGCAAAGCCCTTCTGATTTTGAACAGTCTTGCGGAAAAGCGTCTTCCCATTGTCGTCTTTGATTCTAACAATTACTTTGCCAGCTTCATTGCTTGTGTAGGTCAGGCGCTGGACTTTGTCCTTCCATGATACAAGTGATACACTTGCTTCAGTTTTTTTTGCTCCGTCAGTAGGATTGCTGGCGACTGCAGTACCGATAATCATTAAAAGTGCTGCGATAAGTGTTGTTGTGCGTTTCATGAGATAGCGTTTTTGCGTTTTATTAATTTTTCTGAGTTTTTTCTGAATGTGTACAATCTCTTGTACGGGCACATTCCAGCGCCTTTGTCATCCGACAGTCAACGTATGTCATGAAATGTCACAAGTGTGTACGAAGATGTAATTTGAGCCTATCTCCCAGCGCAATTCGAGCTTTTAATTACTCAATTGAGGCTATCGAACTAGACGGTTCGGTCATTTTCTACTGATCAACATGACCTGAAGGCTGTTCTTTTCATCGATTACAAAATCACGAAATATGATGAAAACAGCATTCGAAAGATCATTCCTGAAGTCCTTGAGCATAATAGCCGGGACAATTCTTGGCGCCACTCTTATTCTGTCATGTTCAGATGATGACAGTGGCAGCAGCCCTCAAGTCACCGACTCCATTGTGCAGGTGGCACAGAGCTCTTCTGACCTCAGCATCCTTGTAGATGCCCTGACGCGTGTAGATGGATTTGTCAATACGCTAGCAGATGAAAACGGGACGTTCACGGTATTCGCGCCGACGAACGAAGCCTTCGCACAGCTCCTCGATGTCATCGGACAAAGCAGTCTGGATGATATCCCTACAAGTGTTTTGGAGCGAATCCTGAGCTACCACGTCGTCAGTGGCGCAGCAATTGCCTCGACTGACCTATCTGACGGACAGACTGCCGGAACCCTTTTGAACGGAGAATCTATCAGTGTTTCTATCTCTGGGTCTTCAGTGGCGATCAACAGCAGCAATGTGATTTCTGCCGATGTCAATGCCGTGAATGGTATTGTACACATCGTTGATGCCGTTCTCGTACCTTCATTGGAAGCGAGCATCGTGAATACCGTCGTAGAGCCTGCTTATTTCAGCACTGACTTCGAAATCCTGACGGCTGCAGTAGTCCAGGCCGGACTGTTGGAGACACTCATCAATCCTGAGGCCAATCTTACAGTATTTGCGCCTACTGATGACGCTTTTGCCGCTGCCGGAATCACAAGTCTGGATGGTATAAGTAACGAAGACCTTGAAGCATTGCTTCTCTACCACGTGTTGGGAGCAGAGGTAATGGCCTCAGAATTGCCAGCAACTGGTAGCGCTATCGAGACGCTGAATGGTGATGTCTTTCTCAGCATCAACAATGACGGTGTCTTCCTCAATGCCAGCTCTCAGGTAATTGCTACCGACGTAGAAGCCAGCAATGGTGTCGTTCACGTTTTGGGTAGAACCTTGAGCCAGCCTGTTCCTAATGACATCGTAGACATCGCTATCAATCTTTCGCAGTCCACAAATGCCGAGTTCACTCAACTAGTAGCGGCGGTAGTAGCTGTAGAGGGAGATAGTGGAACCGATCCATTGGCTACCATCCTAGGAGGCACTGACAGCGGACCTTTCACTCTCTTCGCACCTACTGATGCGGCTTTCGAAGCGCTCTATCAGACTGCAGGTGTACAGGATCTGGATGGTCTGATCGCAGCTGTTGGCATCGGTACGCTAGAGGCGGTGCTGAAGTACCATGTAGTCGCTGGCGCGCAAGTGCTGTCCACCGATCTACCGAACCTTACATCTCCTACAGTGAGCAGTCTTGGAGGCTCATTCACAGTAGACCTGGGTACACTGACCATTACCGAAACTGATGCGGCACTCACACTTGATAGCGACAATATCGCTAACATCATTGGCACTGACGTAATCGGCACCAATGGTGTCATTCACACAATAGACAAAGTAATCTTACCATAATCCGGTAAACAAATCCCCTCATCGGATCAAACCGATGGGGGGATTACTGGTTTATACTGGAAGACTATGTTCCAGACCCCACATAGATATCTGTATGTGCTGTTGTTGGCACTCTATTCCTTTGCCAACCTCAAATTCACCGAGGGTGACTCCCTGGTGGCAGCCGGTGACCTGGCCTTGGCGATTTACATCTTCGCCTTTGTACTTCTCGTCTGGGAAGGTAACCGGTTGATCGCATCATTCTGCTACAAAGAGACTGACAGCAGTGAATACCGCCCACTGATACTCCACTTCGGGTTATCCCTATTGCTCATATTCATTCTATCTGCAGGGGGGTCCTGGCTCTCGAATATCTTATCTGATTCTGATGAATCGCACTTCAAACAGATCGTCGGTTTCAACTTCCGCATCAACCTGTTCTTGCATTGCATCAATGCGATAATGTACTTCAGGAGGCGCGTTCATCTCTTCGAGGTACGAACCGAACGCTTTCGTATGCAATCAGCCGAGGCGCAATTTGACGCACTGAGAAAGCAAATCAATCCTCATTTTTTATTCAATAGCTTCAATGTCTTGTCCACTTTGGTCTATCAGGATGCGGACAAAGCCTCGAAGTTCATCGAGCAGCTGTCTCAAGTATATAGGTACCTGCTGAAGAATCAGGACAACAAGCTCGTTCCCCTTTATGAGGAGTTGAACTTTCTGGAGGCATATATATATCTCGTAAAGATCCGGTTCCTGGACAATCTCATCATAGAAAGTCGCATATCTCCCCAGGCGGAAGACAAGTACATTGCTCCATCCGCCTTGCAGCTTCTCATCGAGAATGCCATCAAGCACAACGAAGTTTCGAAAAAATCACCCCTTCACGTTTGGATCAAGTCAGAAGACAACCACATCGTCGTAGAAAACAATATTCAGCTAAAAGAGCAGAGAGAAGAGTCGTCGTATGTCGGCCTTAATAACATTCGGAACCGATATGCATTTCTAAGCAAGAAGAATCCGGTTATCGTGCATGCCAATGGAAAGTTCACAGTTAAGATCCCATTGATAGAGGTAGAATCATGAAAGCAATCATTGTAGAAGACGAACAGCTTGCAGCGGACAGATTAAATTCCCTGGTGTCGCAAGCCGATGAGAGTATTGAAGTCATTGCGCAGTTTGATACCGTGAGGGAGACGGTATCATTTCTGGAGTCTAATGGAGGTGAAGTCGATCTTTTGTTTTGTGATATTCAGCTGGCAGATGGTTTGAGTTTCAACATTTTCGACAAAGTGACATTCGATGCACCCGTAATATTTACCACGGCGTACGACGAATACACTTTGAAGGCATTCAAGGTAAACAGCCTGGACTACCTCCTCAAGCCCGTTCGACTGGAAGATCTGGATCAGGCCATCAAAAAGTATAAGCACATTCTGAAGCAACGAAACTTCGTAATTGACACAGAAAGGCTCAAACAATACCTCGAATCTCCTCGGAAATATCGCGAGCGTTTCCTTGTCAGGAATGGCACGAAGTTTTTCAATAAAGCAGTCGGCGACATCACGTATTTCAGCACTGAGAATAGGATCGTCTATTTGCACGATGAGCAGCCGGGGAAAAAGTACATTACCGAATTCACGCTGGATGAATTGATGCGTGACCTCTTGGACCCCGAGCAATTCTTTCGGATCAATCGACAAATGATCGTCAATATTGAAGCGATCGAATTGATGAAGGCCTACAGCAATCAGCGACTGATCCTACAACTGCAGTCCGGACAGATCGATGAGCTTATTGTCAGTAGGGAAAAGGTTCAGGAATTTAAAAAGTGGTTTGAAAAATGAGAACTCTGGTTTTGATCATTGTCATGTTAGGATGCCAGGTGGCACATGCTCAAGACATCGATTCATTGCGCCGCCAGGTATTGGCCCTGGAACTTAAAACGCAGGAACTGGACCTGCGGATGGATCGAACTCGCAGGCAATTTCAGACAGGCATCCTCGTCTCTACACTCGGGTATTCCATCACCATTGCTGGTGGGCTCATGCTCGGTCGCGAAAATGACCAGCTTGGGCAAGTACTGTTGGTGGCGGGAGGTGCTACCGGCATCACAGGTACTTATCTACTCGTCGATGCCTTTAATATATTGGGAGGCCAAAAGCGCAGGAAGAGCGATCCACGCTAAAGAGTCAACGCCATCTGGATGTTTGACCGATCGTAATTCGAGGCTCCTTGTGCCACTTTTCGAAATCCCAGTTTCCTGTATAGGTTAATAGCTGGTTCCAGTACCGTATTGCTCTCGAGGAAGAGAGACTTACCCCCTCGGGACCGCGCCCGCTCAATGATCGTTTGACCCAGGAGATAACCTATACTCTTGCCACGTACAGCTGGATCAACCGCCATCTTGCTCAGCTCAAAATCGTAGGGAAAGTCCTCTGGCAGCACAACCAGAGCACAAACTCCCACAGGTTGTCCATCATCAATCGCCACCCATATTTCCCCACCGGCCGCAATGATGTTCTCCTCAGGGTGTGATAGAGACCTCTCATCAGAAGGCTCCATCGTAAAGTATTGGTCAATCCAAGCCTTGTTGAGGTCGTGGAACGCCTGGCGGTAAGCACTGTTGTAGGGCACTATGGACACACCAATACTTTCTCGCTCTTTTTTTTGCCGGAGCGTTCTGTGTTGCAGCGTTTCTTCGCCAAGCAAATACTCCCACTCTTCAATAGCCGAAAGCAGATCGTGATTCGTTTGAGTCATCATTTCATCAATGGCAGCTCGCACATCTTTGATTTGGGGCTGCATCCGCTCCCATTCGATAGAGCCCTGCTCACGGATTCTGATCAGGTTCTGGCGGCCATCTTGTTCATTTTTCGATTCCGAGACCAGTCCGGCTGAGACCAACTCTCTCGCGATCTTGCTTACAGAGGGATGAGATTGTCCGATAAACTCAGCAATTGCCGTAATGGCGCGTGGCTCTTTGTCTGACAGCAGATATAAGACTGGAAACCACTTTGGCTGCAAATGGACACCATAAGTCTCATACAGTCTTGCAATATCATCGGAGATCCATTCGCTCAATCTTCTGAGTCTGCTTCCAATAGCGGTACGACCCATTTCAGTGAAAATATGCATGTTGGTAGTTATATACGTAACTAGTTACATAAAGCTAGTTAGAAAGGTTCTTTGGAAGGAAGGAACAGCCTTTTGTCATGACATAAAGGAAAGCTGTTGATAGGGAAGAACCAAAGCTGTAATTTTCCGTCACGTTTTAATGAACTTAACCAAATACTATTTCATGAAAAACTTAATACTAGCAGTTGTACTAGTAGCTGCAATCAGCTTTACATGTGAAGCACAGATCACAACCCCCCAGCCTAGCCCGGCGGGATCTGTAAGTAGCACAGTGGGGCTTACTGACGTCAAGATTGACTACTCTCGCCCCAAGGTAAAAGGTCGCAAGATCTTTGGTGAAGGCAGCGACTTTCTGCAGCCTTATGGCCAGACATGGAGGTCCGGTGCCAACCAAGGTTCCGTTATTTCCTTCAGTACAGATGTCGACATTGCCGGCACGAAAGTCGAGGCAGGTGAGTATCTGATCTTCACAGTCCCTGGCAAGGACGAGTGGCAATTCATGCTCTACTCGGATGTCAGCCTTGGTGGCAACGTCGCTGGCTATGATAATTCAAAGGAGGTACTTCGCACCACTGTGAAGCCTATGGCGGCCTCTCCGCAGGTGGAGACCTTGACCTTTAATATTGCCGACATCAGCGAGGACAACACCAGCGCAGCCATCGAGTTGGCTTGGGCTGACGTTTCCATTAAGGTGCCAATGAAGGTTGACTTCGATAAGCAGGTAATGGAGGATATTGCTCAGAAAACTCAAGTGCGTCCTGGCAACTACATGCAGGCTGCCAACTATTACCTTGCGGCTGGCAAGGATCTGAACCAGGCACTGGAGTGGGTCGATATGTACCTGGCAGTGGGTGAGAATTCCAAGCAGTTTTGGAATGTCCATACCAAGGCTCGCATCCTCGCAGCAATGGGTAATAAGAAAGATGCCATCGCGACGGCTGAAATGTCCTTGGCAGCAGCAAAAGCCAACTCGGCGGGAGACTTCGGCTACATCAAAAGAAACGAAGACCTGATCGCTTCGCTGAAGTAAATCAGCAACTTCAACGCATTACAAAAGGCTGCTCCTTCTCAGGGGTAGCCTTTTTTTATAGCCGCTTGCATAGAATAGTGAAAAAAATTTCGGTGAGTGCGTAACTATTCACTGTAAGGTCAGTCAACCCTTAGTGTTCAAAAACTCTACCCTATGCTCACCAACTATTTGGCTGTCGCCTGGCGAAGCCTCCTCAAAAACCGCATTTTTTCATTCATCAACGTAGCTGGTCTCTCAATTGGGATAGCAGCCTTTTGGCTGATCCTGCACTACGTCAACTTTGAGACGAGCTACGAACAATTCAATGAAAGCAGCCCAAGCACCTACCGCGTGCAGTTGGACGTCTACAGAAATGGCAACCTCGTTTATCAAAGCTCCGAAAACTATCCAGGTGTCGGTAAAGCGTTAGTCGACGAACTCCCGGAAGTCGTCGATTACGGTCGATTCTACAACATCGGCGCTAAGAACAACATCAACGTCACCTGGTATGATGCTCCCCTGCAGCCTGTCACCATCAAACAGGAAAAGCTGCTGTACGCAGATGCCTCAGTGCTCGACATCCTAGGTTACGAAATGGCCGCAGGCGATCGAGAAAATGCCTTGAAGGATCCATTCACTATGGCGATCTCTGAGACAATGGCCAGGAACTACTTCGGGGACGAAGAAGCGATCGGCAAGTACCTGAGGCTCGAAGACGACGACTTCAACAACGAACTCTGCCAGGTGACGGGCGTATTTAAGGACAGTCCAGCCAATACTCATCTAAAGTTTGATATACTTATATCAACAGAGACGCTTTACGGTCGTGACAACGGGGAAGGATGGGCCACTCGCCGCTACATAACCGGCTGGGGCAGGAAAGACTTCTATACCTATGTACAACTGGCACCAGGTGCTGACCCTGCAGAAGTCGAAGACAAACTCTCAGCGATAGTCGACAAGTACAAACCGGAGTTGGCTGACCAGGGCGGCAAGGATGTCCTGAAGCTGCAGCCCATTCGTGATATCCATCTCTATTCTCGTCTGACAGACGAGGCCGAGGTCAACGGTAATGGTGATGCGGTGTACTACCTCGGCATCATTGCGGCGCTGATCCTGCTTATCGCCTGGATCAACTATGTGAACCTCAGTACGGCCAAAGCGATGGACCGGGCCAAAGAAATTGGACTGCGCAAAGTCATGGGCTCCTACCGCCGTAGACTGATCGCCCAGTTTCTCATCGAATCATTGGTCATCAATGCGGTGGCATTGGCATTGGCCATGATTCTGGTGCTGATCTTTACGCCTTTCTTCAATGCCCTCGGCGGTACACCGGCGGAGCATCTCATCTGGCTACAACCTTTCTTTCTCATGTCCATACCGTCGTTGCTACTCGTCGGAGGACTGATTTCGGGACTCTATCCGGCCTTTGTCTTGTCCGGCTATCAGCCGGTGGATGCACTCAGAGGAAAAATCAGAAATTCAGGAGAGGGACTCCTGCTACGAAGGGTATTAGTGACACTGCAGTTCACCGCTTCCGTGGGATTGATCATCGCAACCTCTATCGTATTCCAGCAGATGGATCACATGCAAAACCGGAACCTCGGCTTCAAAAAGGAGCAGGTCATTGTCATCCCCCGACCGTCGGTGAGAGATACGTCCTTCGCTGTAGTGCGAAGAAACATCGATAGCTTCCGCAATGGACTACTCAATGAAAGTGACATTGTATCCTTCGGAGGGTCACTTACCGTACCCGGCGAGAAAATGCGCTTCAAAGCCGGCACCAAATTGGCCAATGCCACGGATGACCAACTGGTCCCATTTGGCCTGTCGATGATGGACTACGAATTAGCTGCCGTACTGGACTTTGAGTTTGTTGCTGGACGAAACTTCGACCGATCCTTCGTCAGCGATCCAGACACGGCCATCATTATCAATGAGAAAGGGGCGCTGGCGCTCGGTTTCCAGCACCCGCAAGAGGCGATTGGGAAGGGAGTGGAGATTCCCAATTTTGGCTGGGCTGGTCAGATTGTAGGTGTACTGAAGGACTTCCACCAAGAAAGCCTACAGGAACAAATCATCCCGATTTTCTTTGCGTTGAACGTCTATGGTATTGAGAACTACCTGGTGAAGGTCCAGACGAATGACTACCAGCGCACCATCGACAAAATCGAAGACCAATGGCAAGCAAGCTTTGCCGGTAATCCTTTTGAGTACTTCTTCCTCGATGAGTTTTTCAACAGTCGCTACCAGTCAGAGCGCCAGTTCCGCAATCTCTTCACCGTCTTCTCGGTGCTGGCCATCTTCGTCAGCTGCCTCGGATTGTTTGGACTTTCCCTCTTCAACACGGTGCAGCGCTCAAAGGAAATCGGGATACGCAAAGTGCTCGGTGCCTCTGTTAGCAATATTGTCCTGCTGTTTGCCAGCGATGCCGTGAAGTTGCTGTTGATCTCCAATGTGATTGCGTGGCCTCTCACCTACTATTTGATGCGCGGGTGGCTGGACAACTACCCATATCAGACCCAGATCAACTTATTGATCTTCGCTGCAGCGGGACTACTGGTCGTGGGGATCGCTTTCCTCACGGTGAGTTTGCAGACGCTTCGCTCTGCGAGGGCGAATCCGGTAGATTCGTTGAAGTATGAGTAGTAGTCCTGGTAACTTGGACGTAATTGGTCAGCGCGAGACTCGGAATCGCGTCAAAGAGATCCTTCAGTCGGGCTTTCGCCCTTCTTCTGGATGACGCGAGAAAGAGGAGCTACCTCCCGCCGTCATTCCTGTGAGCTTTGAGTATTGATAGGTACCCAGACAAATGGAGAGCGATACAGGAATCTGGCGGGACGCTTGAGGTCAATTCAGATTCCTGCATCACATGGCTAATGCCTATAGGATCACGCTCCTGCTAGTTCGCAGGAATGACGAATTGATATTTCAACGCTTTCAATACGGCCTCACCACGACAACCTGTTTTTGAGTATTTCAGGCAGCTTCGTGCACAACGAAATCAAGCGTGTCATCCTGAGTCTCTCGAAAGGAGACACGCGCCCACTAATTCGCAGTAACGACGAGTTGACCTTTCAACGCTTTCACGACGGCGTTGTCGACGGCACTTTTTCAGCCGCCGTTGGTGTTTTCACCAACGGCATTCTGATTTTAGGTATTTTCCCGGCAGAATTACGACCGATCGAAAAAGTGCCAGACAAAAACGACTATGTAACGATCTGCGGAGAGCAATTCAGAAAAGACATTACCCACTTCTCGTTCTCCACGCTTTACATGGAAATCGACAATATGAGAGAGCTAGAGAAGCTGCAACAGCTCTCCCAACTGGACGCTGTATCTCTCAATGGGACAAACGTCAATGATACCGGACTAAAGTACCTTGGCAGATGCGTGACAGTGACCAACATTAACCTCACCTTCACGCCTATTACGGATGAGGGGATTGGGCACTTAACCTCACTACCAATCCTTCAGCACCTTCGCCTCAAGGAGACCGATGTAAGCACGCTCGGTATCCCACACTTCAATCAAATGACTTCTCTGATCTCCCTGCAAGTGCATGAAACGGAGATCTTCGCCAAAGACCTAGCCGAGCAGCTATCACTCCCCAACCTCAAGGAGCTAATCGCTGACTGTGATAATGACGAAGATTTTGAAGCGCTACTGGCGCTCTCCAAACGCTTGCCTGAATGCGAGATCCTCGCTAAGGGAAAAGGAACTTTTCTTGGTGGGGTGTTTCAAGGGTAGTTCGATATCCCTCGCAGGTTTTTGAACCCTAAGTAAAGGGGAGCTACCTCCCGCCGTCATTCCTGTGAGCTTCGAGTAATGATAAGCGCCTGGACGGATGGTGGGCGATACAGGAATCTGGCGTGGGGGGACAATGGAGGTCAATTGAGATTCCTGCATCACATTCCAAATACCCTATGGGATCACATACTCACTAGTTCGCAGGAATGACGAGTTGGTAATTAATATTATAATACTAACCCTGGCTCAAGTTTAGCCCAGCGTAACGGGGGCCTATTTGGTGAGCGCGAGACTTGAATCGCGTCAAAGAGATCCTTCTGTCGGGATTTCGCCCTTCTTCTGGATGACGCGAAAAGGGGAGCTACCTCCCGCCGTCATTCCTGTGTGCTTCGAGTATTGTTAAGTACCTAGACACGTGAAGAGCGATACAGGAATCTGGCGGGACAATGGAGGTCAATTCGGATTCCTGCATCACATTCCAAAGACCCTATGGGATCACATACCCACCGGTTCGCAGGAATGACGTGTTGGTAATTAATACCGCCAGCTCGTCAAGTCAGCTCCGGTGGGGGCGCTTTCCTTGATGCGGGCAAGGATCTTGTCGACATACATCGTATTGTAGCGGAGGCGTGAGATGTGATTGGGGTTTTCCTGATCACCATTCCAGCAATGCTCAGCACGGTCACCGTAGTCGACCTCCCCATTGTAGTAGGGATTGGTAGTACCCTCCAGAAACTCCTCGGTCAGGTACACCGCGTTGTTGAGGTAGTAGTTGTCCATGTCACCACAGTAGATCCGGACTTTGCCTTCGAGGTCGTTGCCAATCTTGCCCCAATCCCGCTCCATGATGTAGCGAAGGTCGTAGTTCTCTTTCCAGTAAGCCGCCACTTCGGGGTTGATCTCCCCCGTGATCTTGTCCCAGAGACGTACCGGATAGCCATCGTCTCCCTGTGGCGAGTAGGTCGCCTCCCAGATGTCCCACTGCTGTCCTGAACGTGTTTTATCGCCAAGTGCCAGCTCGCGGTAGTTCATATCCCGAAGCGTGGAAGTCACCTCTCCGAGGTAATTTCTATGCCCCGGGACCAGCGTCTTCTTATGCGGCCCTTCGATGTAGTAGGCGTTCTCGTGCTCGTAGATATTGGTCAGGCAAAATGCCCTGAAGTCGATGGGATCGGGGCATGCGGCGAAACAGCCGTTGTACTCGGTGGGATACATTACCTGAGCTGCGAGTGCTTCCCAGCCCCCAGTCGACCCTCCGTACAGGAACCTGGACCATGGCTGTCCGATCCCACGGAACTGCTCCTCGATGTAGGGAATGAGCTCGTAAGTGATGGCGTCACCCCATGGCCCCTGGCTCGCGGAGTTCACCGCGTACGAGTCGTCGTAATACGGCGTGGGGTGCTGGATTTTGATGATCAAAAACCTGGGGAAGTCATCACTGACCCACTTCTGGTAGAAGTCGTAGGCCTCCTGCTGCTGAATAATATTGTAGCCCTCCACATCAAATCGGGCTGAGTAGTCCGGCTCAAGGTCAGGGTCGGGAGGGGTGGTTCGGAAACCTCCAAAGTCGTAAGGGAAGTGGCCATGATTGATGATCAGCGGATACTTCGCATCGGTGCGCTCATCAAAACCCTTAGGAACAAGCACGTGAGCGCCGAGGTACATGTCGCGACCCCAAAACTCCGAAAGCAGGTCGCTCTTCATTCGAATGTGCTTGATGAACTCAGTGTCTTCCGGCGGTGTGATCGGAGGGATCTCCTGATCCATCTCCACGGCTACCAAAGCACCGCCGCGGACTGAAACTCTCTTTGGGGTGCTGTAAAGATTCCCCGGTGCACGGTTCCATTTCTGCCCCTCGCCCCTATCCATCGGGAGCTTGACAGTATGACCTGTAGAAAGATTGAACGTTTCATACTTGTGCAGCAATGCCTGGACAACGTACTCACCATCCGGCAACTGGGTGAGGCTGTTGTAGGGGTAGCCGAAGTCACCGGCATCGAACGTAATGGCCTCGCCGGGCTGCCATCCCTCCACATTTTTACCGAAGACGATCTGCGTGTTGGGGCCGTCGTTGATTTGGTTTCGGGGTTCACCTTCAGGATTGGTTGATAGCATCAACAACAGGCGTCCGTCGAAGGGACCTTCATTTTCTGATGAGTAAGTAATCTGAAAGTTGGGAATCGAAGTGGTGGTGGATTGGCATGCGGCGAACAAGACCGCAATGATGAGTAGGTAGTGTGACTTCATGGATTGTCGGGTTTGCTTACAATTTAGTGTGTCTTGTTCCGGGTTCAAAGTTTCAGGTTCTCGGTTCAACTTCGAACATTGAACCTAGAACTCGGAACAGGCAGCCCGAAGGGATGACTTTGCAACCTAGGCCGGATGGAGGCGGCACGAGGAAGGGGAATTTTGAGTTCTGAGTTTGGAATTTGGAGTTTTATTAGTTCCTGGACTCAGAATTCGCAATTCAAAACTCAAAATTAGCGCGGGCCGGCGGGGCCGAAGTACAGCCGAGAGCCGGGATACAGTAAGGTGAGAACCACTCCCCGCTCCCTCCAAAAAAAGATGGCGAAATGCAAATTGGCGACAGTTGTTTTGGAAACTGGCGTGCGCGTATTACGTTTGTGTACTCAAATCGACCATCGATTTATAAAGAAGCGCTGAGAGACAGGCTCTGAGAAGCGCTAGCAACCCCCACCCATAAAAGGGAAGGTGCTAAGTCCTGATAGATAAATTGGTATGACAATATTCATTCTGACTGTTATCTTTTTTTCTATCGCTTTGGTGACGCTGACGTCATTGCACCTGCCGGTAATGCTGAAAGTTTCAGCTGTCCACGGTGAGGATTGGAGCCTGTATGATCAATCGCTATTGGCAGCAATAAAGTCATTCTAACCATAAAAAAGCGAAGTAAAAATGTCAGACTTACGATTCGAAACACTGCAACTGCACGCTGGACAGGAAGTAGATGAAACGAGCCGCGCCCGGGCGGTGCCTATCTACCAGACCACTTCTTATACCTTCAAAGACTCTGAGCACGGGGCCAATCTGTTTGCCCTAAGGGAATTTGGCAACATCTACACGCGGATCATGAATCCGACGACGGATGTCTTCGAGAAGAGGATCGCTGCGTTGGAAGGTGGGGTGATGGCACTCGCGACTGCATCGGGACAAGCGGCCCAGTTCCTGGCTTTTAACACCTTTATGAAAGCGGGTGACAACCTGGTGTCAACGCCCTTTCTCTATGGTGGAACGTACAACCAGTTCAAAGTATCCTTCAAGAGAATCGGTATCGATGTGAAGTTCGCGACGAGCGACAAGGCTGCGGACCTGGCCGAGCACATTGATGAAAATACCAAGGCGATCTACCTCGAGACGATTGGCAACCCAGAGTTCAACGTGCCCGATTTTGAGGCTGTCGCCAAGCTGGCAGATGATCACGGCATTCCGTTGGTAGTAGACAACACCTTCGGCGCGGGCGGATATCTCGTGCGACCCATCGAGCATGGTGCGAGCATTGTCACCTCATCGGCCACGAAGTGGATCGGCGGCCATGGCAACTCGATCGGCGGTATCATTGTCGACAGCGGCAAGTTCAACTGGGCCAACGGCAAGTTCCCTGAGTTCACCGAGCCTTCTGAGGGCTACCATGGTATGAAGTTTTGGGACGTGTTTGGCGAAGGCAATCCACTGGGCCTTCCGAATGTAGCTTTCGCGATTCGTGCCAGAGTGGAAGCATTGAGGGACTTTGGTCCGGCACTGAGCCCCTTCAACTCCTTCTTATTGCTACAGGGTCTTGAGACACTTTCGCTACGAGTGCAGCGAACAGTGGACAACGCACTGGCCCTGGCTCAGTGGTTTGAGCAGCACGATGCCGTCGAGTCCGTCAACTATCCAGGGTTGGAGAGCAGCCCATACAATGACCTTGCGAAGAAATACCTGAAAAGAGGTTTTGGTGGCGTATTCTCCGTGACGCTGAAGGGCGATAAGGAGCAGGCCACACAATTCGTCGACGCTCTGCAACTGGTGAGCCATCTGGCGAATGTGGGTGATGCCAAGACGCTGATCATTCAGCCTTCGGCAACGACGCACCAGCAGTTGACCGATGAAGAGCAGCTCGCGTCTGGTGTAAAACCCAACATGCTACGTATCTCGGCAGGTATTGAGCACATCGACGATCTAAAGGCCGATTTTCAACAAGCTTTTGAAAAAGTAAATGCAAACGCTCCTGTCACAGTCTAAAACGACCACGACTCATACAGTAGATGAGCCATTTTTGCTTGAGGGGGGAGGAATCCTCCCTCAGGTAACTATCAACTACACGGTCGCAGGCGAAATGAATGAAGACCAGTCCAATGTGGTCTGGGTCTTTCACGCACTTACAGCCAACAGCGACCCTTTTGAGTGGTGGCCCGAACTCTTCGGGGAAGACAAGCTCTTCGATCCGAAGGACTACTTTGTCGTGTGCGCCAACATGCTGGGCTCCTGCTATGGGTCCACCGGTCCTGATGACTATAAGTTTCCAGTTGTCACCATTGCCGACATGGTTGGGGCACATAAACTGTTGCGAGAACACCTGGGCATCCAGCGCGTCCATATCGGCATCGGCGGATCCATGGGCGGTCAGCAGCTGCTGGAGTGGGCCGTGCAGGAACCGGAGCTTTTTGACCATATCATCCCCATCGCCACCAATGCGCAGCACTCCCCATGGGGCATCGCCTTCAACGAAGCACAGCGGATGGCATTGAACAACAAAGACCAGGAGAAAGGGATCGAGGCCGCTCGTGCTATCGCCATGCTCTCCTACCGACATTACAATACTTACCAGCATACGCAAAAGGACGAAGACGGCCGATGGGACAACTTTAGTGCCTCCTCCTACCAGCAGTACCAGGGCTTCAAACTTCGAAAGCGATTCACTGCAGAGAGCTATTACTATCTGTCCAAGGCCATGGACAGCCACAACCTCGCCCGACACTACGCCTCACATGAGGAGGCACTTGGGAGAATTCAAGCCAAGACACTGGTGGTGAGCGTAGCCAGTGATATCCTGTTTCCGGTCGAGGAGCAGGCGTTTTTGGCCCAACACATCCCTGGTGCGGACCATTACATCATCGAAAGCATCTATGGCCACGATGGCTTCCTCGTGGAAATGCAAGCACTGCAGGAGCTGATCGCAAATTTCATATAACCACGACGCATGAAGAAAATTGGACTGTTTGGCTACGGCTGTGTGGCGCAAGGATTTTACCAGGCGCTACAGGTGCAGAAATCCCTCGAGGCCGAGGTTAAAACCATCTGCATCAAAGACCCCAACAAAGAGCGTGGTCTGCCCTCCGAGCTTTTTACAACGGAACCACAGGCCATCCTGGAAGACCCTGACATAGACATCGTCATCGAACTGATCGACCAGGCGGACGATGCATTTGACATCGTGACGACGAGTCTGCACCGAGGATTGCCCACGATCTCGGCGAATAAAAAGATGATCGCCGAGAACCTCTCCAAGGTCATACGACTCAGCAAGAATGGCGGCCCTCCCTTCAGATTTGAGGGAGCGGTGGGAGGTTCCATCCCCATCCTCGAAAGCCTTGAAAACTTCTACAGCAACCAGCCTATCAAACAGATCCGTGCCATCGTCAATGGCTCAACGAACTACATCCTCACGAAAATGAAGGTGGAGGGCATCTCCTTCGAACTGGCATTGAAGCAGGCACAGGAATTGGGATTTGCTGAGACCGATCCGTCCCTTGATGTCGAGGGCCATGATGCCTTGTTCAAGACGATCATATTGGCACACCAGGCTTTCGGCCAGACATTGACACGGGAAGACATCGACCTGCAAGGCATCGATAAGCTGTCACCGTACTTACTACAGCAAGGCCGAAAAGAGTACTCGAAGGTGAAGTTGATTGCTACGCTGAAGCCACAGGGTGATCAACTGCTGGCCAAGGTGCAGCCCGAGGTGCTGGAGCACACGGACATGCTGTACCCCATTGATGAGGAATACAACGCTTTCGAAATCGATGGCGAATTCTCAGGGAAGCAATTGCTGATTGGGAAAGGCGCGGGGTGCTTGCCGACTGGTTCAGCTGTATTGAGTGACTTGAGTATTATCCTAAAGCAGAGCGAGCAGCTGGTGAAAATGTAGGTGATGTATCTCGGACGAAGGGCGAGTGAATGTCATGATGAGATTCTTCACTTCGCCTGGCTTCGTTGCAGACGACGGATGCTATGATGGATTACCTTGGTCGGCCAGAAATTCGTGACCAAGTCTATTTCTCTCAGTGAGGTGATTAGTGATTCGTGATTGGTTTCCTAGGAGCGGAAAAGATCTATTCCCCTACCGCGAATCAGATTCTTCTACGGCAAGTCACAAATCACTGATCACTACCACTTTTGTGTCATTAGGCATTGAACTGAGCATTCACTCCCTATCCCAGTCCGACTTCAGCAGCACGTATCGGTGCTCATCCACAAACTCCCCATTCTTGAAGGCCGCCATTTTGCCGACCGACTCCAGGTGGTAACCAGCCTTCTCTAGCACGCGAATGGAAGCATGGTTGTTTGCAAATACGCCGGCGTAGAGCCTTTCCAGCGGTAGTATCTCAAAACCGTACTCGGTCATCATTTTCAAAGCCTCCGTGGCGAGGCCCTTGCCCCAAAACTCCTCTCCTAACCAGTAGCCCACTTCGGCTGAATAGCGATAAACGTCATGCTGCCTCGCCAGTCCGATGACTCCGGCCAGTTGCCCCTTGTGGTCGATGGCCAGGGCCATAGGTGGATCTTCCTCGATCTTTGTTCGGATGAAGATCTTGGCGTCACGGTCGGTATAGGGGTGGGGAAATTGGTCGCGAACGTTGTCCCAAATCTTTCGGTTGTCTGCCAACCTTGCCAACTCTTCAATATCGGCCTCCTTCAGCTTCCGAAGTTTGATATCGCCAATCGCCATGGCTGTAAGAAACAAAAAAAGCCCCAAACCGGGGCTTTTGATCTCTATTTGCTGAGTGCCGTATCAGAGGTGAATGACCTCGTCGTACGCCGCCGCAGCCGCCTCCATCACCGCCTCTGACATGGTAGGGTGTGGATGCACAGACTTGATGATCTCGTGGCCGGTAGTTTCCAGTTTTCGAGCGGCAACCGCTTCTGCAATCATTTCGGTGACATTCGCGCCAATCATGTGGCAACCGAGCCACTCACCGTACTTCGCATCGAAGATTACTTTCACGAAACCGTCAGGTGCTCCCGCAGCTTTGGCTTTGCCTGAAGCTGTGAAGGGAAACTTGCCCACTTTGATATCGTAGCCAGCCTCTTTGGCGGCCTTCTCGGTGTATCCCACCGACGCGATCTCAGGAGAGCAGTAAGTACATCCCGGAATATTGTTATAGTCCAATGGCTGAGGGTTGTGACCTGCCATTTTCTCCACGCAGATGATTCCTTCGGCGGAGGCTACGTGCGCGAGAGCAGGGCCGTGGACGATATCTCCAATAGCAAAGACTCCATTGACATTCGTCTTGTAGTAATCATCGACAATGACCTTGCCCCGATCTGTCTTGACGCCCGTCTCTTCTAGCCCAAGGCCCTCAAGGTTGGTGCTCACACCAACAGCAGAAAGCACAACGTCGCATTCCAACTGCTCCTCGCCCTTCTTCGTCTTGACGGTCACTTTGCAACCCTTGCCTTTGGTATCCACCTTAGTCACCTCAGAATCAAGCATGATCTTGATGCCGTTCTTCTTGAAGTTCCGTGCCAAAGCCTTGCTGACGTCCTCGTCCTCAACTGGGACGATGTTGGGCATGAACTCCACGATCGTCACCTCAGTGCCGATGGAGTTGTAGAAATAGGCGAACTCTACACCGATAGCTCCCGAACCAACAACTACCATCTTCTTCGGCTGCTTGTCCATGACCATGGCCTTGCGGTAGCCGATGATTTTCTCATTGTCAATTGGTAGAGCAGGGAGTTCACGAGAGCGAGCGCCTGTTGCCAAAATCGCATTTTTTGGCTTGTATTCAGTTTTCTTTCCTTTGTCGTCGGTGACTTCTACAATCCCGCCTTTTTTGATCTTACCAAAACCTGCCAGGTGGTCGATGTTGTTCTTTTTGAACAAGAACTGTATGCCCTTACTCATACCATTGGCGACATCCCGGCTACGCTTCACCATCCCACTAAAATCAACCGCTGCGTCTTTTACATCGACGCCGTAATCCTTCGCATGTGTGATGTATTCGAAGACCTGCGCGCTCTTCAGCAACGCTTTCGTAGGGATACACCCCCAGTTGAGGCAAACGCCGCCAAGCTCTGCCTTCTCTACGACGCCTACTTTCATACCTAGCTGGGATGCCCTGATCGCCGCGACGTAGCCACCAGGACCACTGCCGATCACAATGAGATCATATTGTGAAGCCATATTTCATTGGTTTATAATTAGTCAAATATCTATTTCGGATGATGTACAACCCGCGCAAATTTAAGTCAAGTTTGCTCCCCGGAAATGCCCTTGGAAAAGCACGGTAGCGAACAATATCCGGAGAAAAACAAGGGTCTGATAAGGAAGGTTCGTGGATAACTTGCCATCAGAATAGAATCTTTTCCACACTCTGATGACCACAGCATTTTCCTCCGTAACTTTACAGCCATGGAATTCTTCCCAGAGGAGCTCTCTACCTACGTCGAGAACCACTCTACGCCAGAATCCGACCTCCTACGACGGATTTACAGGGAAACTCACCTCCACGTATTAAAGCCCCGAATGGTCAGCGGCCACCTGCAAGGTCGATTTCTGTCGATGATCTCAAAAATGATCGCACCGAAATATATTCTGGAAGTGGGGACGTATACCGGCTACTCAGCCTTATGTCTGGCAGAGGGCTTGCGGCCTGACGGTAGACTGATCACGCTCGATATCAATGAGGAGCTGAAAGGGCGCGTGAGATCCTATTTCGATGAATCTCCCTATGGCGGTCAGATTGAGGCGAGAGTGGGCAATGCGCTTGATATCATACCAAATCTTGACCATTCATGGGACCTGGTGTTTATCGATGCTGACAAGATCAACTACCACCGATACTATGACATGGTCATTGACCGCGTAAGGCCGGGTGGATGCATCATTGCGGACAATGTGCTGTGGAGCGGGAAGGTCATCCAAAACAATAAAAACGACGAAGATACCGTTGCGATCAGAGACTTTAATCTTAAAGTCCAACAAGACCCAAGAGTAGAAAATGTGCTGGCTCCGATCCGGGACGGCCTGATGATGATTAGAAAATGTTGAAACACTGCTTATTCTTTTTGATAGGAAGCTTCACACTGATAGGTGTGAGCGCCCAGTCCTCGTCCATACCCAAGGTTCCTGCGAAGATGGACCTGGCCGATATGAAACTGACGATCACCTCCCAGGCACAACAGGATATCCAGCGGGATGTCAACATGCTTCGCGCAAGTGATCGGTATTTCAAAGTGAAGCTGGACAGGGTAGCCCTCTATATGCCCATCATAGAGCGCATTTTCAAGGAAGAAGGGATTCCTGACGATCTCAAATACCTCGTATTGCAAGAGAGCGCACTTATCTCAGATGCGGTATCGTCATCGAATGCAGTCGGTTTCTGGCAATTCAAATCTTTCACCGCTGAGGAAGTAGGCATGAGAGTTGATGACAAAATTGACGAGCGGAAAAATATTGTCGCCTCGACTCGTGGTGCCGCCAAGTACTTCTGGAAGCACCAAAAGAAATTGGATAATTGGGCCCACACCGTGACGGCGCACATGACCGGTGAAGGAGGCATCAAAAAGTATGTCAAAGCCGGTGACAAGGGTGCGAAGAAGATGACCATCAACAAGGACAGTCACTGGTACCTCAAGCGGTTTCTGGCGCATAAGATCGCCTTCCAGGAGCACCTCGATCACAAGCACACCAAGGACATGAAGCTGCTGGAGTACACCAAAGGAGGTGGCAAAGCCATTGCAGCAATTGCACAGGACTTCGATGTAGATCAGAGCACTCTGAAGGAGTACAACAAGTGGCTGCTGCAAGAGCGAATACCGGATGACAGGAAGTACATGGTTTCGATCCCTCTGGGACCAGGCACAGAGGCTCCAAAGAAAATGGTAGCCAAAAATGAAGAGCCTAAGCAGGAGAAAAAGAACAACAAATCTGCGGGCGTCTTTGCGGGCGTCACTCTGAAGTCGCCGTTTGAGAAGAACGAAACCGGAATAAAGGTCAACGGCGTGCCGGCCATTGTTGCAAAGGATGGCGAGACTTTCAGTGACCTCGTGGCGCGCTCAGGATTGCCCATGGCAAAATTCCTCAAGTTCAATGATCTGGAAAAAGAGCGAATCGTGCTGCCGGGTGATATCTACTTCATAAAGCGAAAGAAGAAGAAGTCATCCATTGGTTTTCATGTTGTCAAACATGAGGACACCTTTTGGAAGCTGTCGCAGCAGTACGGAATCAGAATGGACAAGCTGGCGATCAATAACCGAATGTCGCTGATCGATGACCTCAAACCAGGTCGGGTGCTGTGGATGGGTAAGAAAAGGCCGAACGATGTCGATGTGGAGTATCGGGATATCCCGGTGACGACACCCAAAAAAGAGCTGGTAGCCAAGGAAAAGGACACCTCTCCCTCGACCACGTCCTCAGCCACGACCACGAAAGATGAGCCTACCTCTCGACCTGTCTCACAAAAGCCAGTGGCGACTGCCACTACTGTAGTGACGCCACCAATCCCAGCCGCACCTGAAACCGAGGTAATCGTGAAGAAGACCAGTGGCAATTATCATATCGTTCAGCCGGGCGAGACGCTTTGGAGGATCTCTAAGGCATACGAAGTCGAGGTTGCTTCCATTCGGGAATGGAATGGACTTGGAAAAGATGACGGCATCCAGGCTGGACAGGAGTTGGCCATAAGAAAGATCGAAGAGGAAAAAGCAAGTCCAGAAACGGCCATGACGTCGACTCACGTAGTAGAGGCTGGTGAAACGCTCTGGAAAATCTCAAAAACTTACGACATCCCAATCGCCTCCCTCCGTGAGTGGAACGGCCTGGGAAGTGACGACGCTCTACAACCCGGCCAGGAGCTAGCGCTCAGCCAGACCGACATGGGCAACAAGCCCGTGGCAAAATCAACGGCAACCTACGTCGTACAACCCGGTGACACGCTTTATGGGATTGCGCGGTCGCATAACATGGAATTGGAGGAACTCCTAAGCCTCAACAAGAAAGCAGACAAGAGCCTGGCGGTAGGCGAAGAATTGGTGGTGCACAAATAGCCTCTTTGGAGAAGAGGCTTGCGCCATATTGAACCTAGTTCTTGAGGAATCGGACGTATACTCCGGCCTCTGTACTTAAGAAGAAAACCCCAGTATTCAAAAGGGACACGTCCAAGGTGAAAAGGCCTGTTGATTGTCCTACACTAGTCTTCACCAGGTGAGTCACGTCGTCTCCCAGGGCATCGAAAACCTTGAGCTCTCGCACATCAGAGAGAGATCCACTCAGTGTCAGCCGGTCGTGAGCGGGATTCGGATAGAGCGAGAAGGATCCTGAACTTGTCTCTCCCACTGTCACCTTCACCACGGAAGAGAAATCAAAAGAACCATCAAAATCCGTTTGTTTCAGGCGATAGTAGGAGTTACCCGGAACAGGATTGTCATCCAGAGCCTCATAGTCGATCCGCTCTTCGGAGTTACCTGCGCCTGGGACGATCACGACGTTTTCCCATTGTTGTGCATCCAAAGACCTTTGGATAGTGAAGAAGTCATTGTCCTGCTCGGACGCAGTAGACCATCGAAGTGCGACATCGCCTTCCTCCGTGGCCGATGCTTCAAATCCGATGAGCTCCACAGGCAGTGGCGTTCCGGAATCCAACGACGCGATGGTGACGTAGCTCGTACTGTTCAGAGGCACATGGCTGGTATTGATACCACCTACTATGATCGAACCGAGGGTGAAAGTGAGTCCATCCGCAGTACTATAGGCTGTGGCCCCGGATGAGAAATCCCCATCGGCATCTACGAGCAGTCGCAAGTCAGCCGTATTGACCGCCCCTATTTCCTCCCATTCGAACTCAATGCTGTACGTATCAGTGAAATTGGTGTTGGTGATCTTCCATTCCCTGGCTAGTCGGGAATAAACAGAGGCCGGCTTTTCAGCCTTTCTTCCGTAGAGTCTTTCACCATTGTGACCGATGGCCAGGAATGACACATCGTTCGTGATCGTTCCTGTGTTGGAGGCATTGTCGGTCGTCAAGGTATTGAGGTAGACCCTCAAGGAATCGTCCGGCGTGTGAGACTGTCGCTGGTACAGATCAGAATCGTCGTCCCGACCGATGACGACAACATGTTGATGGTAGCCGGCATTCAAATCGGCATCCCAGACCGTAGTGCCATCAGAAGCTGTATAGTCGCCGGCAGTGCCTCCCCCGCTGTTGCTAAGGGTAAGCCCATACTTCATGGCGAGATAGCTCTGGATTTTGTTATGATCGGCGGAGCTCAGTGCATCGGTATAGATGGCCACTTCAGCGATTTTTCCATCGAAATAGTTGGTTGTACCGCCGTTGCTACCAACGTAAAGTGACTGACCTGTACCTGTGACGGTACCCGCCGTATTGTCGACTGCTACACTTTCCCCATCTCTTATGATCGCTTGCGACTGACCCGCGATTGTCTGACCTGATGTCGTGCTGAACAAATTGCTCCAAAGATGAGGGTCACCTGTAGTTCCTCCCCAGGTACCACTCAGGCGATAATTTCCTGCAAAGTCACCCGCGTCCCAGTAATAAGTACCATCAGACCACGGAACGTGTGTCGAAAACCGATTGGGACTGCAGTTCTCATGCAACACAAAGGAGGTCGTGACCACATCGGTCACAAGGACATAGTATACATTGACGTCAGTATAAGCGTCTGTTCCGAGGAACCCCGATGCATCCGACATCCCGTCGTCAGTTCCGTCGAAATCAAGTACGGGATGATAGTTGATGTTATTCGTAGCATTATTTCGAAATCTTGGCTGGAAGGTCCCATTCCCCTGACTCAGACCGTTACCCTGGCCACTCTGGTCGCTCCATGATGAAATGGCGGCGCCGTCGGTCGTACTGCTCGTACCGGCAACCGACTTAAGCCACAAGGAAAGATCAGCAGCCACTCCCCCCGGCGGATCCACCACCTCAACTGGATCTACGATAGAGTACGTTGTGGGGTCAAGCTGGTTGTTCTGCTCGGTAGCCAGCCAGTCGGCGCTCTGGGGAGTTGACATGAACCGGACCTCATCAATGAAGCCGTCGATCTCCTCGTTATCGCCGGGACTGTCGCCCATGTAGGCTCCCGTGCCATTGATGGTAAAGGCCTCTCCCGGGTCGGAGTCAACAATGGAAATATCCAAAACACCATCCACGTACAGAAGCACATGCGTCGCGTTCCGCACGAAAACAATGTTGTGCCAGGTTTGATCCACCACATCGATATTGCCATAGTAATACCTTCCACCCGAACCATTGACTTCGAAATAGACCCTCATATGGTCGTCCTCGGTCCCATCGTCGGTAATACCGACATGAAACCACGACGAGCCATCATAATGATCAAATATGTACTGATCATCCTGGACAAGGTTAATCGACGACCTATACCACAAGGAAAAGGTAAACTGATTGTAGGTCCGCGGATTCATGACCGTGAGGTCGATATAATCATTGGAATTGAGGCCACCGAATTCCTGACCTGGGCCAAACCTTCCCGTCTTACCAGTGGCCGATATACGGTCATGGCCGTGATTGCCATTGCCTGTCGCATCCCTGTAAAGATTATTGGTGGTAGTTCCGGCAGCATCCTCAGCCAGGTGCCACACCGCGATATAATCGGATATCCAGGTATCTGTTGTGGACGGGTCCACAGAAATAGCTGCATTACCGTAGTAAATGTATATTTCCGTGTCTACGCTGTGATAGAGTGTAGGAATTCGGACCCAGGCTACGTACTGCCCGCTTGATCCATTGTAGTACTCGAGTTCATGATCGAGTATTGTAGTCCCATCCGCCGCTGTGAAGATGATATCATATCCATTGGCATTTTGGACGTCTCCGCCATTCGCAGTGGTGCGCAACTGATTATCTGTGAGGTCGACAGCATAGGGAAAATCCGTCAGGTTGGATCCGCCTGACACCATGGCATTATCAATAGTGATCTTCCTCCGGAAGTTGTACTCCGAGGCTTGCCCATAGCTAACTTCCAATCCGACCAGCAGGAATAACAGCCCGAACAAGGCAGGGAATCTGCTTTGATTGTATTGGTTGATCATATCCGAAATCTCAGCGGACCGCACGCTGCTGTCTATAGCTCAGGAAGTGCTTGGAGGCGGTCTATCCATCCAAAAAGCAAGATAAAGATGTTATCAATACCGCTATATGTAATTTCGATCAGTGTGATCATAGATGCGACGACTGGTGAAAATCGATGTATGAACCCCGTTTCACTAAGAATTGAGGACTTAGAAGACAACCAAGGCCTGGATCCAGGTCTTAATGCGTAATAAAACGGACCCACTCGGTATCCAAGACACGTAAGAGATACATGCCCCTCTCCAGCTTGGAAACATCCAGCTCGACAGTTGAGGGAGTATTAGTCGGTAGAATAGCGATCTGATGAGTTATATCCTGACCCAAACTATTGACCACTTGAAGCGCTCCCAGGTTGGCTGGCCCCCGGATCACCAATCGGTTAGAGGCCGGGTTGGGGTATATCTCTATGGGACCAGACTGGTTGGTAATCAAGGAGACACCAATGGTCTCCGAGTAAGTGCTGCTACCTTCAAAATCCGTTTGCTTCAGGCGGTAATAAGACAAGCCCGGCAGAGGGTTAGTATCTACCGCCTCGTACTCGATCAGCTCGTCCGAATTGCCGGCACCCACAACGAGTAGCACATTATTCCATTGCTGACCTGTAGCCGACTTTTCGACCGTGAAAAAGTCATTATTTGTCTCCGTTGCGGTGGCCCATGAAAGAATCACCTCTCGATTGTCCTGATCGACCTCGGCCTCGAAATTGACCAGTTCGATCGGCAATGAAGTACTGAATGTCGTCGATCCGATAGTAACGTAGGCGCTACTATTGGCCGGAATATGGGTCGTGCTGATGCCCTCAACCACGATAGAACCTATAGAGAAAGTCAGGCCGTCCGCCGGGCCTAAGATGGTCGCGTCCGAAAAGTCACCGTCACTATCGACCAATAATCGAATATCATTGATATCAAAATTGCCGGTACTGTCCCATTCGATAGACAGATTGAAGTCATCATTGAAATTCGTGTTCGTGATTTTCCACACCCTATTGAATCGACTGATAATGCCGCGAGGAGCCGCAACACCACCACCGATCAGGCGACCGTCATTGTGGCCAATAGAGATGAAGGAGAGATCATTGGTAATGGCCCCGGCATTGGCGAGGTTATCACTTGCAAGGTTGTCGATGAATACCCGGATAGAGTCATCCGGAGAGTGGGATTGTCTCTGGTACAGTCCCGAATCGTCGTCGCGGCCTACGACTATAATATCATTGTGATAGTCAGGATCCTCATCAGCATCCCAGAGGATAGTTCCATCAGAAGCCTTGTAATCACCAGCAGTACCCCCACCAGTATTGGTCAATGTGATCCCATACTTCATGGCCAGATAAGACTCTATCTTTTCGATTTCATAATTCGACAAGTCCGTATTGTAGGCGATGACTTCTCCCAGGCAACCATCCAGAAATTGCTCCGCTGTGGCATTCCCGTTTCGGAAACCACCAATATCCAGCGCACCATCATTCAAGGTATTATCTGTTCCGCCCGTGGCTACTGAACCACTCACACGCACGGCATGCGTACCAGTGGGGCTGTACCGTGCCACAGCAATGATAGGCTCGTTCGCATTAATAATCGTGTTGTTCAATCTTACCTGCGCATTGTTGTGCATCATGGCCACTTTTGACACGCTATTTATCCTCAGAATATGAGGCACCGCATCACTCCCAGCTACGATGGTTTGGTCCGCTCCAAGGTTATGAGTCAGCACAACTCCGAGCTTCGTGTAGTGTCCATCGGGGTTGACAAGTAAGTCTGTTGTCGTGGTCGAGATAAAATCATCCGTCCCGTCAAAGTCAATTACCGGATTGTAATTGATGTTGTCAGTTGCATTATTTCTAAAAGTCGGTTGACTTGCCCCGACACCTTGCGATACGCTATTGCCTGTACCACTTTGGTCCAACATGGATGCTACGGCATCCCCATCTGAGTTACCCTCGGCACTTCCTTGTAGCCAAAGCACCAGCTGATTAGATACATCTCCCGGAGCTCGCTGGCTGATGCCTACTGTGAAGAAATCACCGTCAGTGAATGTCGCATTGGCGAATGTGATGGTATCACCACTGATATTGGTCGCCGGGAAGTTCGTGGCATTGCCATCTGAGAATGTGCCGTCACCATCAACGTGGAGCGCATAGTTCGATACAATCCCGGTATTGGAAATGATGATCTGCACAGATACCTGTCCAGGTGTGCCGTTGACACCTGCCTGCCACGTGCGAGGCAGGATCTGATCATAATCCGGATGTTGTCCCGAGGCCGCGAAGGTCGTCGACCCATTGTTGTTGCCCCATAAGAGAAAGTCCAGATCGCTATCAAAGGCCGAGCCTTTGTCCATGATGACCATTGCATCGGCATTCAAACTCATAGACATTTCCTGTCCAAGGCTTGAATCATCGCTACGGCCTATGCCGGCTACGTCATTGTGATACGATCCGACATCAGAGGCATCCCAGATGAGGGTGCCATCCGATAGAACGTAATCGCCAGCAGTCCCCCCGGCTGAGTTATCCAGTGTGACTCCATATTTGATGGCCAGGTAGGATTCAACTTTTTGCTGATCGGCAGCGCTCAACTGCTGATCGTAGTAAATAGCTTCAGCAATTTGCCCTGTTAGCTTCTTGTCGCCGGCCCCTCCGCCTTCGCTATCGTCGCCAATGTAGTAAGTAGCACCAGTGGTCCAGTTCGTGTTCTCAGATTTCGTTTGTACCACCAAGCTCTTCCCATCTTCATAGATGGTGGCGCTCGTGGTGCCTCCTGGATCACTCACAGCCCAAATAGAAGGTTGGTTGATTCGCAGTGAATAGCTGGCACCTCCAGAATATTTCTCATCAAAGAAATAAGCTTGGTTGGTACCGGTGCCAATCTCCATCAGCGGTTTCGTGTTCACTGTTGGAATTTCCCCAACAATGAAAATCGTGGAGGCTGTACCATTGGTTCTGGTGATAGATCCGGAAATAGGCTGGACATCATTCGTATAGTTTACTGCGGGTCGGAAATTGGCAAAGTCTGAGAGGTATGTGGCATCTCCTGTCCCTGTCGCATCATTGTCAGCTCCACTCATATCTGACCATGAAGTGATACCGACGCCATTGGTGGTTGTATTGGTACCCGCATTAGCCATGAGCCACAGTTCCAGTCCTGTTCCCACATTGCCAGGAGATGTTTGGTTCATGCCCAGTGTGAAATAATCCCCATCGCTAAAGCTAATATTCTCAAAAGTGATCGTATCGCCACTGATGCTGGAGGCAGTGTAGCTGGTTGATCCGGCAGTGAAGTTTCCATCGCCATCCACCAGCAAACCCACATTGGTGACGATGCCATCGTTGCTATAGATGATTTTGACAGACACCGCACCAGGGGAGCCCGCGACCCCTGTTAACCAGGTTCTGCCTAGACGTTCAGTGAATTCAGGACTAGCTCCACTGGTAGTCGGTGCGATGGCAGCATTGTCATTGCCCCAGGTAACAAAGGCTATGTCGCTGTCAAACGTGCCGCCTTTGTCCATGATCACGATGGCATCACTATTGATGCTGATAGACTGTTGCTGACCAAGTCCCGAGTAGTCGTTTCTACCGATGGCGGCCACGTCATTGTGATAAGACCCGACATCGGAGGCGTCCCAGAGCAAGGTCCCATCTGAGGCCACCAGATCGCCCGCAGTTCCACCACCTGAATTGCTGAGGGTGATGCCATACTTGATGGCGAGGTAAGACTCCACCTTTTGTTGGTCCACAGACGAGAGTTGCTGATCGTAATAGACCACCTCTGCGATGACACCGGTGAGCTTGTCATTACCATCTCTGTCATCCCCAATGTAGTAAGTACCGCCTGTCGTCCAGTTGGTATTTTCGGTCTTTACCTGCGTATTGATCAGCAAGCCATCCTCGTAGATCGATGCATTGCTTAAGGCTCCCGGATCGCTCACCGCCCATATGGAAGGCTGATTGATTTGTAGCGCGTAACTGGTGGCTCCCGCGTACTTTTCATCGAAAAAGAACGCCTGATTGGCACCTGTACCGATTTCCATCAAGGCCTTGTCATTCGTAGTAGGAATCTCGCCTACTACGAAAATCGTGGATCCAGTTCCATTGGTTCTGGCAATACTGCCTTGCATGGGCCAATCATCATTCGTGAAATTGATGGCCGGATTGAAATTGGCAAATGAGGAGAGGTAGGTGGCGTCACCTGTTCCTGTAGCGTCATGTCCATCAGCGCTCTGGTCAGCCCACGAAGTGATCGCCGCTGCCTCTGTGGTCGTATTGGTCCCCGTGTTGGCCTTCAGCCACAGTGTCAAGTCAGAAGTGACATATCCTGGTGCCGTAGCATTGATCCCAAGGGTAAAGAAGTTTCCATCTTCGATGGTTACGTTGTCGAAGGTGATCGTATCTCCGCTGATGCTTGAGGCTGGGTAGTTGGTAGCTCCAGAGCTAAAGTCGGTGTTGGTATCGACCAATAGGCCATGGTTGGAGATGAGGCCGTCGTTGCCATAGATCATACGAACAGTTACAGTGCCAGGGGCACCGTTAACCTCGGCCAGCCAGGTTCGGCCAATGATGGAGTTGTAGTCGGGACTTGCTCCAGAAGTGGTCGGAATGATGGAACCGCCGTTATTACCCCAGAGAACAAAGTCAAAATCTGTTCCGAAGGCCTCTCCCTTGTCCATGATTACCATGGCATTGGCGTTGGCACTCAAAGATTTCTGCTGATCAAGCGAAGAATAGTCATGGCGACCGATGCCGGCTACATCATTGTGGTAGACATTGTTGACATCAGCATCCCACAGCGTGGTACCGTTAGACAATACATAGTCGCCAGCCGTACCTCCTCCTGTATCGTCCAAAGTAATGCCATACTTGAGGGCAAGGTAGGTTTCCACCGTTTGCTGGTCTGAAGCAGACAGTTGTTGATCGTAGTAGATCACCTCGGCGATCTCTCCCGTGAGCTTGTCATTACCACTGCGGTCATCGCCAATGTAGTAAGTGCCTCCGGTCGTCCAGTTGGTATTTTCAGACTTGGTCTGCGTGTCGATGCTCAGTCCGTTCTCGTAGATCGTGGCGCTTGTCAAACCTCCGGGATCGCTCACGGCCCAGATTGACGTCACATTCGTTTGTAGTGCGTAGCTTGTGGCTCCCGCATAACGCTCGTCGAAGAAATAAGCCTGGTTGGCGCCCGTACCTATCTCCATGAGTGCCTTATCATTGACGGTTGGGATCTCACCGACGACAAATATGGTGGAGGTAGTCCCGTTCGTTCTTGTGACGCTTCCCTGCAAGGGAAAGTCATCATTGGTGAATGATATGGCCGGGTTGAAATTGGCAAACTCAGACAGGTAAACTGCATCCCCTGTGCCCGTGGCATTGTGTGCCAGAGCTCCCTGGTCGTCCCACGAAGTGATAGCTCCTCCTTCGGTTGTCGTATTGGTACCAGCATCCGCACGTAGCCAGAGGATCAGGTCGTCGCCTACGAACCCAGGCGCGTTCAGCTCACTACCCAGCGAAAAGAAGTCGCCATCCGCAAACGTCACGTTGTTAAATGTGATAGTATCGCCACTAATGGACGCCGCTGCCACATTACTAGCGCCCGATGTGAAATCCCCATCCGCATCGATCAATAGACCATAGTTCCCTACCTCGCCACTGTTGTTTGTTATGATCTGAACAATTACCGCTCCGGGGGTGCCAGATACCGCAACTTCCCACTTACGACCAAGGATCGCCGTATAGAAGGGACTTGCTCCTGTGCCTGATGGAGTCAGAGAACCGTCATTGTTGCCCCAGACGATGAAGTCCAGATCCGAGCCAAATGCAGCGCCCTTGTCCATGATTACCATTCCATCAGCGTTGGCGCTCAGGGATTTTTGCTGATCAAGTCCGGAATAGTCATTGCGACCAATGGCCGCTACATCATTGTGGTAGGTGCTATTGACGTCGGCATCCCAAATAGTCGAACCATTCCACAGTACATAATCACCTGCCGTACCTCCGGCCGAATTATCGAGTGTGACTCCGTACTTGATCGCCAGATAGGTTTCTACTTTCTGCTGATCAACGGCTGACAATTGCTGGTCATAGTACGCCACTTCTGCTATCTCCCCAAGGAACTTGTCATCTCCCTTGCCGCCACCCTGGCGGTCATCCCCGACGTAGTAGTTCGCTCCCGTTGTCCAGTCCGTATCCTCTGTCTTTGTTTGCGTGAAGATCGACGCGCCATCCTCGTAGATCACCGCATCTGTCAGTCCTCCCGGATCACTGATAGCCCATATAGCAGTCTGGTTCGTTGATATCACGAGGTCCAGGCCATCAGCCCCGCCTGCGTACTTCTCACCGTAGAAGTACACGTCATTGGCGGCTGTTCCTATCTGGAAAATGGGGTCTCTCGTGTCCTGCGTGTTGCCTACGACAAAGATGGTAGATGCCGTGCCATTGGGGCGAGTGATCGACCCTGAGACTGGTTGGACGTCATCCGTAAAATTGACGCCAGGATTATAGTTAGCGAAGCTTGACAAGTAGGTGGCATTACCTGTTCCTGTAGCATCATTGCCGCTTGCGCTTTGATCATCCCACGATGTGAGCGCACCGCCATTCGTGGTGGTGTTTGTTCCAGCATTGGCCTTGAGCCATAGCTCCAAATTGCCTGTCACAAATCCGGGACCTGTGGCATTGAGGCCCAGAGTGAAAAAGATGCCGTCCGTAAGCGCGACATTGTTGAACGTGATTGTATCACCACTTATGCTTGCTGCTGCGTAGTTGGTAGCGCCGGCTGCGAAGTTGCCGTCTGCATCCACCAACAAACCATAGTTGGCCGTGATACCATCGTTACCCTGGATAACCTGTACAGTCACATTCCCGGGAGAGCCCGTGATCGCGACCTTCCACGTTCTGTCGAAGATTGAATTGTAGAAAGCACTTGCTCCAGTGCCGGTGCTTGCAACGGGGTCATTGTCATTGCCCCACATGATAAAGTCCCCATCAGCGCCAAAAGCGCTCCCATGATCGATAATGATCTTGCCATCGGAATTGGCGTTTAGCGACCGCTGCTGGTCGAGGTCAGAGTTATCATCACGGCCAATGCCCGTGACATCATAATGGTAGGTGCTGTTCGCAGAGGCATCCCAAATGGTGACATCCTCAGATGTGACATAATCGCCGGCGGTGCCCCCGCCAGAGTTGTCCAGCGTAATGCCATACTTCAGCGCCAGATAGGTCTCCACCTTCTGCCTGTCTACCACCGATAGTTCCTGGTCGTAGTAGATGACCTCCGCGATGGAGCCGGTTAGCTCATTGTTGCCATCTCTGTCATCACCCAGGTAATAGGCTCCTCCAGCGGTCCAGTTGGTGTTGCCTGTTTTCACCTGTGTATCAATACTCAGCCCATCCTGGTAGATGGTGGCATTGGTAGCGCCCCCCGGGTCGCTTACCACCCATAGTGACGCTGCTCCGGTCTGGACCGAATAGCTTGCAGCGCCAGCATAGCGATCATCGTAGAAATAGGCCCTGTTCGTACCCGTACCTATCTCGACCAGAGCCTCACCACTGACGGCAGATTTTTCGCCAATAACAAACAAGGTGGAGGCAGTGCCGTTGGTCCTGGAGATGCTGCCCTGAATCGGCTGACCATCATTGGTAAAGTCAATGCCGGGGTTGAAATTTGAAAAGGAGCTGGCATAAGTGGCGTTACCCGTGCCGGTAACGTCGAATCCCCCGACACTTTGGTCATCCCAAGAGGTAATCGCACCACCCTCTGTTGTCGTGTTTGTTCCCAGGTCCGCCTTCAACCACAGCCCGAGGTCCGTCGTCACAAAACCCGGTGCCAGGATGTTCACACCCAATGTGAAGAATTGGCCATCAGATAATGAGACATTGTCAAATATCAATGTATCTCCATTGATACTCGAGACGGGGATATTCGTAGCACCGGAAGTGAAGTCGTTGTCACTGTCCACAAGCAGACCATGAGCAGACAAGACGCCGCTATTGGGATAGACGACGCTCACCGTAACGTTGCCCGGTGTACCATTGACGGCGGCCGTCCATGTGCGTCCCAGGATAGAGTTGTAGTCTGGGCTGGCCCCGGTAGATGACAGCGTCGTAGGTCCATCGTCATTGCCCCAGAGGATGAAGTCCAGATCATTAGGCAATACAGTTCCCTTGTCCACAATAACGATGTCGTCTCCGTCACTACTGATAGACTTCTGTTGATCAAGGACAGAATTATTATCTCGCCCGATACCGGCAACGTCGTTATGATAGGCAGCGTTCACAGTGGCATCCCACAATACGGTAGCATCCGAAGCCTGATAGTCGCCAGCTTTTGTGATGCCATACTTGATGGCGAGGTAGGATTCGATTTTTATAATGTCAGCATCGCTGACTTCTCCTGCATATACAATGACTTCTCCAATACGGCCATCCACCAGTAAATTTCCATCATTTCTACCACCGATCTCAAGAGTGCCCGCGTCTGTAAAGGTTAAGGTAGTATTATCAATTTGTTCAAGACCATCAAATCGGTAGACGTTATTCAATGTAGGTCCGTACCTGAATCCGGTAATTGTCGTTTCATTTGTCGCAAAGGCAGGCCCGTTGACAAACCCGGTCGCCCCGTGAAAATTTCTAAGATTGCCACCAGCCGTTCGCCGAAGACTATGACTGGAACCTCCGCCACCAGAACCTGTTCCTATTAAAACTCCAGCCGTTCCAGTTGCTCTGAGATTCGCTACAGCAAATTTGGTATATGGTCCATCGTCGCCAATGATCGATGTGTTGGTAGTAGCAAAGTAATCACCCACCGCGTCAAAATCGATGGCGGGATTATAGTTAATGGCGTTATTCACCAATTGTGGGTCGCCTGCAGCAGTGGTATGGTTGGCACTGAAGGCCTGATCGTTCCATGCTGTCACTGGAGCGCTTCCTGTGACCCCGGCATCCGCTTTGAGCCAAAGCGCTAGGTTGCCTTTCACATTTCCTGGACCGCGGGAAGTGACACCCAAAGTAAAGAAATCTCCATCCGTGAAAGTCACATCCTCAAAGGTCAGCGTATCTCCACTGATGGCTGAGGCAACATAGGTGTTGGACCCGGCTGTGAAGTCATTGTCGGTATCTACATGCAGGGCGTAGTTGCCCACGACGCCGGTATTCGAAAAGATCATACGGAGTTGTACAGCACCAGGTGTGCCAGTGACCGCTACCTTCCAGGTTCTGGGAAGGATGAAGTCATAGTCCGGGTGGGATCCGGTGCCAGTAAGTGTTGTCGATCCCTCGTTGTTACCCCACAATATGAAATCCTGATCACCTGGCATGGTCGCTTCCTTGTCCATGATAACCATGGCACCACTGTTGCTACTAAGAGATCGCTGCTGGTCGAGGGCCGCATCATCATCGCGACCAATTCCAGCCACATCATTGTGATAGGTCGCATTTGCATCAGCATCCCAAAGGACAGTGGTCCCATCTGAGGCGACATAGTCACCATCTGTACCTCCTCCGGAATTGTCCAGTGTCATTCCGTACTTGATCGCCAGGTAACCCTCGATCTGGCTGTGCTGGGTACCATCGATAGGCCCCACATAGACCACGATTTCCGCGATTTTGCCATTGAAGTAGCTCGTCAAGTCACTTCCCAGATCAAACTGCGAGGCACTTCCAGTTACAGAACTGGCCGTCGCGTCAGAAGCGATTGTGAGGCCGTTCCTCTGTACGACCTGCCTGGTCCCACTTACGGTCTGCCCCAGGACTGTGCTGTACAGATTGCTCCACAGGTAGGGCTGGCCTGTCGTGCCGCCCCAAGTAGTCGTCAATTGGTAATCTCCTGTGGTGTTTCCAGCGTTCCAATTGTAGTTGCCCCCACTGGCAGGCGCTGAAAGGGAAAATTCTGAAGGGCTACATGCTTCGCTAAAAATATACGAGTCCTGAACGACGTCGGAAACCGATACAACGTACACGTTCAAGTGGTTGGTAATGCTCCCGAGGAGGAGACCACTCAGGTCATTCATGACATCGTCCGTTCCATCAAAGTCGACAACCGGATTGTAGTTGATGTTGTCGGTGCTATTGTCCCTGAAAATCGGCTGATTGGCCGCAGTCAACTGCTGAACAAAGTTGCCATTGCGACTCTGGTCGGACCAAACCATCAGGCCATCGCCGTCGGTGATGGTATTCGTGCCATCATTCCCCTTAAGCCACAAAGTCAGGTTGGGTGTCACACCCCCAGGCCCTGGCAGTACGGGTGGGCCAGAAACACCATTTTCATTCGTTCCACATATATAAGTATCGTCCTCATCCGTGCTGATCTGTGTCGGATCATCTACCCAAAGCGAGGGCTCCGCTCCACCACCGACCATGTACGTGGGGTCCGCACCTCCAGTCGTACACATGTCGATACACAGGAAAGTTCCGGGTCGAACCTCAGGATTCTCAGCAGACTCTACTGAGGGAGTTTCGATCGTGCCGCAGCAGTCGACAAGTCCGCCATGATTCCAGAATCTTCCTCCAAGGATCATCGTCCCGGAGTTGCACAAGGTGGCATCCATGTGGATCTGATCTGTCACATTGACTACCCCTGTGCTCTTGTTGATGAAATATCCACCCCCAAGGTTGTTGCCAATCCGCATGTCAAAGCAGCTCATCGTACCTGAGTTCGTCACCCAAGGCCCATTGCCAAGGCCTACGGCGTCCCCGCCATTTTCGAAATGATCGATATTGCTGATGGTACCATTGTTCGTGAGAGTAGCGCCATTGTTGCCCGCCGAGCCTATGAGCAGGCCCTGGTTGTTCATATCCAACGTAGAACCGGATTCTATGTACAGCGATCCGTTGAGGGTGAGGTCTCCCCCTCCATTCCAGGTAACAGTACACGAGCAGTCGATGATGATGTCTTCAGAGCCACCATTGTTAGGAGCCAGGTTGGTCCAGTTACCATCGACCGTCCAGTTGCCATTCCCGGTGTTCCAGGAAGTGGTCTGCGCCGTGACGTGATTGGCACCAAGTAGCAGCACAAACCAAATGAGAGCGATCCGAATCTGCATCGACTGACGCCTTAGTATACGTTGCAAAAGAGATGAACCTTTTGGGTATCTGACACTAGTAGATGGAACATTCGCGTCAACCGAAAGCAAAGTGTCTTGCAGGACTTGGCGAAGAGAAAATTGTAGCACCTTACGCTTGGGCATAGCGTATTTGAGCCGACGATGAGAATCTGTCGATTCGTTGGAAGCTAAAAAAGTATCCTCTTTCATTCCTTGACGGTGTCTTGAAATTTCACGGATACTCGGATGCCCAAAGCGATCAACTGATCAATGGCAGTCGCAGAGGGCGCCGAGAACTCGCCCAACCACTTCTAAGTCGAAGTCAGGATTTGAAAGTGGGATCTAAGGGAGTCATGTACTCCTTTTTCGAACTGTTTTGTCATATATGCTACTACTGGTTGACGGTTTACTATTGCCAAGTAGCTTTCGTCACTCGTGGATGGGCTTAGCGAAACGCACCTCTACATGCGTATTATTCTTAGGATAAAAATACCTCTTTCAGCCTCCTGAATTGATTAACAAAAGCTAAATTCCGTTAAACGCAATGTTTTTATCGATGAATGGGTGATTTACAGAGATTTACGCGCATTTTGCCACTAACGGAATCTCCGTCAGCTCCCTCAGATCGTTGATCGTTTCGATCGTCTTCTCGTCATCCTGGTCATGTACCCACTGCACGGATATTTCCATGCCCAGGTCTCTGAGATTCATCAGCTCCCGAAGCAGCGAATACAGCGCTCTTGCTGTTGCCGTATTGAAATAATCCAGTTCAAATTCTGCGCTGATCTTTTTGATCTCAGCACGGGCAAAGGCCCTTACAGCATCGTACAATGGCAAATAACAACTGAAAACGTCTTCAGGACTCGACGTGCCCTTCAGCGCCAGATACCCTGCAGAATAGTCAACATGGATGTATGGGGTAGTCTTTGTGGCTTGCACGACATAATTATCCATAGGTTGCTCGGCGGTTACATGAAGTAATTGAATGTCTAATTTTAACTATTTCAATTTATTATATAAATAATTGAAGATTGAAAAGGTCCCGAAAGGGATGAACGGGAATAAATCAATAGTCAAAATCCAAACCGAGACGGTCCTTCAGGTCTTTCAGCGCAGGATTCTGCTTCACCATATATTCATACTTATCCTTGCTGGTATACAATTTCTTCGATTGATCCGGGGTATTTACCTCTTTTTCCAGTTTGATATTGTCGTTTTGTAGCGTCTTCCTCAGAAAACCAGTGAGCTCTACTTCAAATCGCTCCAAAATGCCCATCTCGAGCGAACTGGCAAGTTCAACAATCACAACGTGATCATCGCCGAGCCTCACAGGACGATTGATGACCAAACTCTCGGTCTCCCCAAGCTCCTGGGACATTTTCATGCTTCTGAATTGACCCATCGCCTCCTGGAGATTGTCCTCAGTAAAGGCCTCTGACCGTGAAGGAAGGATCTCACCCGATGGTACGGATTCCTCTTTTGGCTTTTTCCGATTGAAAATGCTGGGGGTCTCCTTGACACCAGGCGCGCCCTCAGCGGCTTGGACCTTCTTCCTTATCGGGGTAGATGCTGGTGGAGTTGACGGTATGGGAGGGGCAGGAGGGGCACTCTCCGCTTTTTGATTGGCTTCTTTTTCTTGAGGGGGTTGCTCTTGACGCGGTTGTTCTGCAGGCTCCTCGCCTACGCTACTTTTTTTTTTACGTCGGCCGAGGTTAGCTGAATCGCACGATTCAGATTGGCCAGCTTCATCAAAACTACCTCTACGTGTAAGCGCTGGTTCTTGCTCGCCTTATAGTTGAGGTCGGCTTGACTCAAAATATTCAGCCCTGATAGCAGAAAAGAAGGGGAAACTGTAGCCGCCTGCTCCAAATATCTTTGCTTGATACCTTCTGGCACTTCCAGCAGCGACACGGTCTCCGCATCCTTGCACATCATCAAGTCCCTCAAGTGACTCTGAAGGCCGACGAGGAAATTGTGACCATCGAAGCCATTGCGCAGGATCTCATCAAAGAGCATCAGCACCCCCGACATATTTTCCTGCTGGCACTGATCCACCAGCTTGAAGTAGTAATCGTAGTCGAGGATGTGCAGGTTCTTGATCGCCTGCTGGTAGGTCACCTTCGAGTCTGCCGAAAAGGTCACAATCAGATCAAACAGTGAAAGTGCATCTCGCAATGCGCCGTCTGCCTTTTGCGCGATCAGGTGTAGTGCCTCCTCTTCGGCCTCGACCCCTTCACTCTCAGCGATTTTCTTCAGTTGGAAGATGATATCGCCGATCTCGATCCGGTTAAAGTCATAGATCTGACATCTCGAGAGGATCGTCGGGATCACCTTGTGCTTCTCAGTCGTTGCCAGGATGAAGATCGCGTAAGAAGGAGGCTCCTCTAATGTCTTCAAAAAGGCATTGAACGCCTGATTGGACAGCATGTGCACCTCATCGATGATGTACACCTTGTAGTTGCCTTGCTGTGGTGGATAGCGTACCTGATCGATCAGGTTGCGAATGTCCTCCACACTGTTGTTGGAAGCCGCGTCCAGTTCGTAGATGTTCAGGCTATTGGATCCGCCATCGGGACCCTGCGACTCAAACCCATTGACCATGCGAGCCATGATCCTGGCACAGGTCGTCTTTCCTACGCCCCTAGGCCCACAAAAGAGCAGCGCCTGGGCCAGTTGATTGCTATCGATGGCATTTTGCAGTGTGGTAGTAATGTGCGACTGCCCTACGACCTCGTCAAACCCTAGCGGACGATATTTCCGCGCCGATACTACAAAACTTTCCACGATGTGAAATTAAAAACTAAAACCCATCTATGCCGTACGTGTGGAAAATTAGTTGGCTCTTTCAGGGTCTGATAAATTGTCAAGGGGGCCTCGTGAAGTAAGAGACAAGAGGATTCCTCATAGTGGCCGAAACGTGAATCTCTACTTCACGATCGGGCTGTTCGCTATAGCTCGGCCGCGCTACCCATCCCAGCGTTTGGTGAAAACACCAACCGCGGCATTGCCGGCTGCCACTGCCATCCCTGGCCCGAAAGACTACCTACCAGCGACGGGGGTGTTTGAGAGCTCAGGTCTTCTTCTTCAGTTCGAAAACATCCCGACGTGCATAATGGCCTGCGACATCAAAGTCAATCTTGCTCCGCACCACCTCATCGAGATCCAGTTCTGCAAATAGCAAACCCTCCTGGTCCCAAAGTGGCCCGGCGATCACGTCCCCCAAAGGACCCACGATCACACTTCCTCCTCTACTGAGGACATCCGGCCATTGCTCCGGTCGCTCCCCGGCTAGGTCTGATGGGTACTCGTCCCGGGTGACGTACTGATTGCATCCCAGGACAAAGCACCTGCCCTCGCAGGCGATGTGTTGCATAGTGGCCTGCCAACTCTCCCGTTGATCGGCAGTCGGCGCCACATAGATCTCAACACCGTGCTCATACAGCCATGCCCGGGCGAGCGGCATATAGTTTTCCCAGCAGATGAGGCCCCCCAGGCGGCCAATATCCGTTGGATATACCTCCAGATCAGAACCATCACCTTCTCCCCAAATGATCCTCTCTGACGCTGTAGGCTTGAGCTTTCGGTGCTTGCCCAGCAGCGTCCCATCGGGAGAAAAATACAATGTGGTGCAGTACAACGTACCTGTTGTCGAGCGCTCGACCACCCCGATAACCAGGTGCGTGGCATGCTTCCCGGCCAACTCACCCAGCCTATCAACTTCGCTGCCAGGTACGCTTACAGCATTCTGAGCGTATCTCAACCATAGATCACGTCCCTCCTCACTACGACTGCCGACGACCGTGCCGAAAGACAGACCACGGGGGTAACCTGGCAAGAAGGCCTCAGGAAAAACAATGAGGTCAGGCGAAAACTCCCTGGCAGCCTCCATCTGCTGAGCAACAACATCCATCGACCTATCGAGGTCGAAGAATACGGGGGATGTTTGGACCAGGACGACTTTGGCTTTCATATTGAATGAGTTGGGTAATGGCAAGATAGACAGAGACCGATAGTTCCGGAGTTTCGAATTATTGAGAATTGATGATGGAGGACTTGATAAATGGAGGAATTGCTGCGGAGGGGCCCTTTAGGGATTCAAGGGTGAGCGTGGGAATTCCAAATTCTTCAACTCAGCATTCATGTATCATTCCCTCATGTCTTCAATGACCTGTGCGTCTACCCAATAAATGTCCATGCTGCTCGTGTAAAAGAAGTATTTGCCATCACTGGTGACAAAAGGACAGAGCTCATGGCCTTCAGTATTGATGGGGTGGCCCATATTTTTGGAGGCCGACCAGGTGCCATCGGGTTTTTTGAAGCTGATATACAGGTCACCACGACCATACCCCTCAGAACGACCTGCAGCGAAGATGATATAGGACTCCTCCGGATCAATGAATACATCAGCCTCATAGCCATCGGTATTGATGGCTTCCCCGAGTACTACAGCCACCTGAAACTGCTCGTCTACGAAGTTGGAGTAGTGTATGTCGTAGTCAAAGCCCCGATCCTCCGGTGCGTTCTTGTTGGTGGAGAAATACATGGTGCCGTCCTTCGTAAACGAAATGTAATATTCATTGCCGCTGGAGTTGATGTTGGGGCCTGCGTTGATCGGCTCCGACCATCCGTCCGCCTCTCGTTCGACATACCAGATATCGTAGTCACTCAACTCGCCAATACCATCCTTGGCCCGTTTACTAATGAAATACAGTCGCTGTTCATTGGGGGATAGAAAGGGATCATTGTACCCGTACCGTTCATGTGAGAGGATCACCTCCGGTTGGGTCCAACTGTCTCCTACAAGTCGGGAGGATCTGATCTCTTCTTTGCCCGCGGCATTGACCGCATAGTAAAACTCCGTACCATCGGCATTGAACACCGAGCCAAATTCATACTCGGCCTCCTTAGATATCAAGCCTGGGGCAAACTTCTCCGGGGTCCTGCCGGGAGGGGTTTGAGCGAGATATCTGTACTTGTCGTCCACCTGGGCGGTGCAACTGACGAGAAGGATGACTAATAAAACAGTAACGGTTCTTGTTTGCATAGGCTACTAGACTTAGTGGCTTATTTCTTCTCGATCCACCACGCCCACAGCACGGTGATCCATAAAGCGTTGGCACTCCAGGCGACCGCCTCGACGGACGGCGGCGGTGGCCCTGTGAGGTTCATGATATGGATGACCAGGAAGAAAGCAATGAGCGACCAAAAGGCAATCTTTCGCTTTGGCTGTACGATTCTCCAATACACGATGACACCGAACAAGAAGAAGCCGACTTCAATAATGATCTCGACGACGGGTATGTTCCACAAGCCCAATCCAAGCTTCGGGCCTCCAAACGGCGACAGTGGAAGGTCTGGTCGGTGGGTCAGAAAATCAAGGACCCAGTGACTGACCACGAGAGCGCCAAGGAGCATCGATCCCTTGCGGTTTTTGCTGAATGCGTAGTAACCACCCGCAAGTAAAACACCCCAGACAATGGACATTAGCAGGCTATGCGAATAGGGGTAAGAAACGAAATTGAGCGGCGTCATGGCCGTATTGCCCGGATCAACTTGGAAAGTCTCAATACCTATCAATACAAAAATCGGCCAAAGTAAGTCGAGGAGCTGAACGGCAATGAACATGAGCGCCAGGGACGGCAGCTGATCAATCTTCTTGGCTGCAAAGGCTGCAGCGAAGTGTCCTATGAACATGGTTTTTTCAATTATTGGTTTTGAGTGATTCTTTCGCCGCCTCCAACGAAGTTCAATCTAATAGAACTCTGGTTAAATCGAACCTTTAATTTCCAGGTGCTGTAACTATTGGTGAGAGAGTGCCGTAAACAGTACTTTTGTATTCTGAAACCACACTTTTGGGGCCGACTGGAATCGACAGGAAGTGCGGGTGATGTATTTGCATGTCGGGTGTTGAGTATGCATCCGTGATCAATATGCTCGAACTATAATTGGCGAATCTAATTACGCCATGGCTGCCTAATTCGACTTATTGTTGAATAGACAGGCTTAAAAGGTTGAGCGTCCAGCGACGTTCCCTGGCCACATCCCACCAGGCCTCCGTCCCTCGGGCAGGATTTTGGGGTGTCATTTGAGAGACTAGTCTTTGGGAGGCTACTAACCAGAGGCGAAACTTTAGTGGCTGGCTAGTAAGTGGGTCGTTTTACCACCAGCTTGCTAGTAAGATCGAAAGGTAAGACTAAGCATGTAGAGGATGCATGATTCCCTTCTCTGGACGAGGGTTCGAATCCCTCCGGCTCCACTCAAAATCCCGCTATTGGCGGGATTTTTTCGTTCCGCCTCCGGGAGCCCCCCTGCATCCTGGCCCCTTGCTAAAACCTGCCACTGGCAGCTTTCTTCACGCTCGGTCCTCTCCGGCTCCACCTTCGTGAGAATCCTTTCTATCAGAAGTATCTCGGGGTGACTACCTTGGTCTTCTCGATCACGAAGCGGTAGTTGATCATAAACTCGTGCGACCCTGAGTTTACCCGATTCAAATCGCTAAGGCTGTAGTCGTAGGCATAGCCAAATCGGAATTGTGGATTTACCTGAAATTCCAACAAGAAGTCCATCGAGTCCATCGATCGGTAGGACAAGCCTACCCAGACTTTATCATCGAGGATCAGGTTGGCGTTGATGTCGAACTCAATCGGTGCCCCGGCTACGGACTTCATCAAAAAGCTGGGCTTCAACTTCATGAGTGGGGACAAGTAAAATAAGTAGCCCGCAGTCATGAACATATGACTCAGCTGTTCCGTGCGGATGTCATACACGCCATTCACATCGTTGATCGTTCCGGCTAACTCAGTGCTGAACATCACGGGCATCGAAAATCCCACAAAGAATTCATCACTGTAGTAGTATAGTCCCATCCCCACATTGGGTTTCGTACCGCGGATACTTGCCTGGAGATTGGGATCATCCAACCCAAGGCTGCCATAGTCTACCTCCATGTTGCTAATGCCCACCTGCATCCCCATGGACAGTGTGCTTTTCTCCATCTCAATCCGATAGGCATAGGACCCGAAGAGCATGTTGTTGCTTGATACTCCCAATTGGTCGTGAGAGACGACAAGCCCAACGGCCATGTTGCGACCAGGGATTGGTGAGTGCGCGGAAAAGGTCTGTGTCCGCGGAGCTCCATCAATTCCCACCCATTGGATCCGTGCTATGGCAGAAGCGCTAATAGACCCATGACTGCCAGCGTAAGCTGGATTGAGCGCGAGGCCATTGAACATATATTGAGTGAACATCGCCTGCTGCTGGGCATGTCCGGAGAATGCCAACAGAAGTAAGAAGAAAGTGTACGCGATGGTTAATCTCATGTCTATGCTGGTCTTTTTTCTATTTGCTGATTACGACAAAACCTGACAGCGGCGCACTGCCATCTCCGAGGTCAATGAGGTAGTAGTAGGTACCGTCCGGGACACGTTTGTCACCATAGACGATGCCGAAATTTGACTCACTGGTCCACACGCGATCCTGGTTGTTGTAGCCGGCGATTTCGAATACTTTGTTACCCCAGCGATTGAATATTTGGACTGTATTGTTTGGAAAATCCTCTATGTCATCGATGTAAAAGAAATCATTGATACCATCGCCATTAGGAGTGAATCCAGGATGGGGCTCCACCATCGCCACACATAGATCTCGATCGAGGTAGTCCGGCACACCGTCATCATCGCAGTCATCATTTTTCAGGTCCCCATCACCATTGTCGTCTTCCTCAACATCCGGGATGCCGTCATTGTCACTGTCACACAGGTCTGGGTCCAGGAAGTTCGCCGTACCGTCATTATCACAATCATCATCATAAAAATCGCCGTTTTCGTTGGCGTCTTCTATGTCATCAAGCAGCCCATCGCCATCTGTGTCACAATAGTCAGTATCCAAATAGTTGGCTACTCCATCCCCGTCACAATCGTCATTGGCTAGATCGCCATCCCCATTGGTATCCTCGTCACTATCCAGGATCCCATCCCCGTCAGTATCGACTATGGGTGTGTCGATTACGATTGTTAATTGTGAATCCCCGGATACGCTGTTGCCGGCGCTATCCGTACTGGTTACGATAATCTCGTAATCACCCTCAGCCAGGCCGGTAAATGGACCTCCTGAAGTCGGAGAGTCGACTTGTGTGTCAATACTCCAATTGCCATCACTGTCTGCAGTGGTGGTGAAAGTCACTCCATCAATCACTATAGTGAGTGTCGATCCTGGCTCAGCCGTACCTGTCAACGTTGGCGTCCTATCATTCGTGGTCCCAGACGTAATCGTTGGCGCCGCAGGAGCTGTCGTATCGATGGTCACCTCATTTGTCGAGCCGTCCGATGAACTGTTGCCCGCATCATCCAAACTGGTCACCTGGACATCGAACACCCCATCTGCGAGTCCCGTGAATGGGCCACCTGAGCTTGGCGACAACGTCTCCGTATCCACACTCCAGTTGCCATCACTGTCTGCGGAGGTGGTGAACGTTACCCCATCGATAACTACGGTGACTGTTGTTCCTGCTTCAGCAGACCCTGTCACAACTGGTGTGGGATCGTTGGAGAGCTGTGTGTTGACGGTGGGTGTGGATGGCCCTATGGTATCAATCACAAGCTCTCCACTGCTGGTATCGCTGGCGCTGTCACCTGAACCATCGGTACTGGTCACGGACACCTCCTGTGATCCATCTGCCAAGCCGGTGAATGGACCGCCTGTTGTAGGTGTCTCGGTCTCTGTATCCAAGCTCCAATTGCCCTCCTCGTCCGCAGTAGTGGTAAATGTCACTCCGTCTACGACCACTGTAATTGTCGTGCCTGCGTCCGCGGTTCCCGTCAAAATCGGGGTCGTATCGTTGGTCACCTGGCTGTTGATGGTCGGCACTGAAGGCCCACCAGTGGTAATGACTAATTCAGAACTGCTTGCGTCATTAGCAGCATTGCCTGCACCATCAGTGCTCGTTATCGCTATATCATAATCACCTTCTGAAAGGCCCGTGAATGGTCCGCCTGCCGTTGGCGTGTCTGTCCCGGTGTCAATACTCCAATCACCGCTGCCGTCGGCAGTGGTAGTAAATGTCACTCCATCAATCACTACAGTCACAGTATTTCCAGCCTCTGCCGTACCTGTCAAAGTCGGGGTGGTGTCATTAGTCGTTTGGGAAGTAATCGTAGGGGTCGCAGGTGCAGTCGTATCGATCGTTAGCTCATTCGTCGACCCATCCGAAGTGCTATTGCCTGAACCATCAGTGCTCGTTATCGCTATATCATAATCCCCTTCTGAAAGGCCCATGAATGGTCCGCCAGCTGTCGGTGTATCTGAGCCGGTGTCAATACTCCAATCGCCGCTGCCATCTGCGGTTGTTGTGAATGTCACTCCATCAATTACCACTGTCACAGTTGTTCCAGCCTCCGCTGTTCCTGTCAATGTCGGAGTTGTATCATTCGTGGTCTGAGAGGCAATCGTAGGGGTCGCAGGTGCAGTCGTATCGATCGTTAGCTCATTCGACGATCCGTCCGAAGTGCTGTTTCCGGCACCATCAGTGCTCGTTACCGCTATCTCATAATCACCTTCCGAAAGGCCCGTGAATGGTCCGCCAGCTGTCGGTGTGTCTGTCCCAGTGTCAACACCCCAATCACCGCTACCGTCGGCAGTGGTAGTAAATGTCACTCCATCGATCACCACTGTCACAGTCGTTCCAGCCTCTGCCGTACCTGTCAAAGTCGGGGTTGTATCATTCGTCGTTTGCGAAGTAATCGTAGGGGTCGCAGGTGCAGTCGTATCGATCGTTAGCTCATTCGACGATCCGTCCGAAGTGCTGTTTCCTGCACCATCAGTGCTGGTCACCGCTATTTCATAATCACCCTCCGAAAGGCCCGTGAATGGTCCGCCAGCTGTCGGTGTGTCTGAGCCGGTGTCGATACTCCAATCACCACTGCCATCTGCGGTTGTTGTGAATGTCACTCCATCAATCACCACTGTCACAGTTGTTCCAGCCTCCGCTGTTCCTGTCAATGTCGGAGTTGTATCATTCGTCGTTTGGGAAGTAATCGTAGGGGTCGCAGGCGCCGTCGTATCGATCGTCAGCTCATTCGCAGATCCGTCCGAAGTGTTGTTGCCGGCACCATCGGTGCTGGTCACAGCTATTTCATAATCCCCTTCCAACATACCCGTGAATGGTCCGCCTGCCGTTGGCGTGTCTGTCCCGGTGTCAATACTCCAATCACCGCTGCCGTCGGCAGTGGTAGTAAATGTCACTCCATCAATCACTACAGTCACAGTATTTCCAGCCTCTGCCGTACCTGTCAAAGTCGGGGTGGTGTCATTAGTCGTTTGGGAAGTAATCGTAGGGGTCGCAGGTGCAGTCGTATCGATCGTTAGCTCATTCGTCGACCCATCCGAAGTGCTATTGCCTGAACCATCAGTGCTCGTTATCGCTATATCATAATCCCCTTCTGAAAGGCCCATGAATGGTCCGCCAGCTGTCGGTGTATCTGAGCCGGTGTCAATACTCCAATCGCCGCTGCCATCTGCGGTTGTTGTGAATGTCACTCCATCAATTACCACTGTCACAGTTGTTCCAGCCTCCGCCGTACCTGTCAAAGTCGGGGTGGTATCATTCGTCGTTTGCGAAGTAATCGTAGGGGTCGCAGGTGCAGTCGTATCGATCGTTAGCTCATTGCTTGACGTGTCCGAAGTATTACATGAACCATTCGATGCCGTTGCCACGACCTCATTGTCCCCGTTTACATCTGGAGCAAAGGACCCGCTTGTCGGTGTGTCTACCGAAGTATCAATGCTCCAATCACCAGACCCATCCGCTGTCGTACTGTATGTTGCTCCGCCGACAACAACTGTTACCGTATTACCCGCATCGGCCGTACCCATTATCGTTGGTGTCGCGCTGTTTGTCAATAGGGTGGCCACGGTTGGAGCGGTAGGAGCACCTGGGTTGTTGAGGGTGACATCAATATTGTCGGTAGACGTGCAACCCGATATCGTGATCGTGATGTCGTTGTAAACGCCAGCACCTAATCCACTGATCGTAGCGGAGCCACTGCTGACACTCACACCCGTGAAGGTCTGGGCCGCCAAGGCGCCATCGACATAGTTCAGCGTGTAAGTACCATCTGCTACGCCCGTGAAGTCCAAAGTGATGCTGCCATCCGTGCCACTGCAGGTCGATGGGTTCGAGCTGCTGTTGAGGGATATAGTAGGAGCACCTGGGTTGTTGAGGGTGACATCAATATTGTCAGTAGACGTGCAGCCCGCAATGGTGATCGTGATGTCGTTGTAAACGCCAGCACCCAAACCGCTGATCGTGGCAGAGCCACTGCTGACACTCACGCCCGTGAAGGTCTGGGCAGCCAAAGCACCATCCACATAGTTCAGCGTGTACGTACCATCGGCTACGCCCGTGAAGTCCAAAGTGATGCTGCCATCCGTGCCACTACAAGTCGATGGATTCGAGCTGCTGTTCAGGCTGATCGTTGGCGTCGTCGGGTCACTCAGGGTTACATCAATATTGTCGGTGGACGTGCAGCCTGATAGTGTGATCGTGATGTCGTTGTAAACGCCAGCACCCAAACCGCTGATCGTGGCAGAGCCACTGCTGACACTCACACCTGTGAACGTCTGCGCTGCCAATGCGCCATCCACATAGTTCAGCGTGTACGTACCATCGGCTACTCCCGTGAAGTCCAAAGTGATGCTGCCTTCCGTACCACTGCACGTCGAAGGATTCGAGCTGCTGTTGACGGATATAGTAGGAGCACCTGGATTGGTGAGGGTGACATCCATATTGTCTGTGGACGTGCAGCCTGATACCGTGATCGTGATGTCATTGTAAACACCAGCGCCCAGGCTGCTGATCGTTGCGGAGCCGCTGCTGACACTCACACCCGTGAAGGTCTGCGCGGCCAAAGCACCATCGACATAGTTCAGTGTGTACGTACCATCTGCTACGCCCGTGAAGTCCAAAGTGATGCTACCATCCGTGCCACCGCAGGTCGATGGGTTCGAACTGCTGTTCAGGCTGATCGTTGGCGTCGTCGGGTCACTCAGGGTCACATCAATATTGTCTGTGGACGTGCAACCCGCAATGGTGATCGTGATGTCGTTGTAAACACCAGCACCCAGGCCACTGATAGTCGCGGAGCCACTGCTGACACTCACGCCTGTGAAGGTCTGCGCGGCCAAAGCGCCATCCACATAGTTCAGCGTGTAAGTACCATCTGCCACGCCCGTGAAGTCCAAAGTGATGCTACCATCGGTGCCGCTGCACGTCGATGGGTTCGAACTGCTGTTCAGGCTGATCGTTGGCGTTGTGGGGTCACTCAGGGTGACATCGATGTTATCCGTCGACGTGCAACCTGATATCGTGATCGTGATGTCGTTGTAAACGCCAGCACCCAGACCACTGATCGTCGCAGAACCACTGCTGACACTCACACCCGTGAAGGTCTGGGCTGCCAGTGCACCATCTACATAGTTCAGTGTGTACGTACCATCGGCTACGCCCGTGAAGTCCAATGTGATGCTGCCGTCGGTGCCGCTGCACGTCGATGGGTTCGAACTGCTGTTCAGGGTGATCGTTGGCGTTGTGGGGTCACTCAGGGTGACATCGATGTTATCCGTCGACGTGCAACCTGATATCGTGATCGTGATGTCGTTGTAAACGCCAGCACCCAGACCACTGATCGTCGCAGAACCACTGCTGACACTCACACCCGTGAAGGTCTGGGCTGCCAGTGCACCATCTACATAGTTCAGTGTGTACGTACCATCGGCTACGCCCGTGAAGTCCAATGTGATGCTGCCGTCCGTGCCACCGCAGGTCGATGGGTTCGAACTGCTGTTGAGGGATATAGTCGGCGTTGTCGGATCACTCAGCGTTACATCAATGTTGTCGGTAGACGTGCAACCCGCAATGGTGATCGTGATGTCGTTGTAAACACCAGCACCCAGGCCACTGATCGTCGCAGAACCACTGCTGACACTCACGCCCGTGAACGTCAGCGCGGCCAAAGCCCCATCGACGTAGTTCAGCGTGTAAGTACCATCGGCCACTCCCGTGAAGTCCAAAGTGATGCTGCCATCCGTGCCACTGCAGGTCGAGGGGTTCGAACTGCTATTCAGGGTGATCGTTGGCGTCGTTGGATCGCTCAGGGTGACATCGATGTTATCCGTCGACGTGCAACCTGATATCGTGATCGTGATGTCGTTGTAAACGCCAGCACCCAGACCACTGATCGTCGCAGAACCACTGCTGACACTCACACCCGTGAAGGTCTGGGCTGCCAAAGCACCATCGACATAATTCAGTGTATAAGTACCATCTGCCACACCCGTGAAGTCCAAAGTGATGCTGCCATCCGTGCCACTGCACGTCGATGGGTTCGAACTGCTGTTGACGGATATAGTAGGAGCACCTGGATTGGTGAGGGTGACATCGATATTGTCTGTGGACGTGCAGCCTGATACCGTGATCGTGATGTCATTGTAAACACCAGCGCCCCGGCTGCTGATCGTTGCGGAGCCGCTGCTGACACTCACACCCGTGAAGGTCTGCGCGGCCAAAGCACCATCGACATAGTTCAGTGTGTACGTACCATCTGCTACGCCCGTGAAGTCCAAAGTGATGCTACCATCCGTGCCACCGCAGGTCGATGGGTTCGAACTGCTGTTCAGGCTGATCGTTGGCGTCGTCGGGTCACTCAGGGTCACATCAATATTGTCTGTGGACGTGCAACCCGCAATGGTGATCGTGATGTCGTTGTAAACGCCAGCACCCAGGCCACTGATAGTCGCGGAGCCACTGCTGACGCTCACGCCCGTGAAGGTCTGCGCGGCCAAAGCACCATCCACATAGTTTAGCGTGTACGTACCATCGGCCACACCCGTGAAGCCCAAGGTGATACTGCCATCCGTGCCACTGCAGGTCGATGGGTTCGAACTGCTGTTCAGGGTGATCGTTGGCGTTGTGGGGTCACTCAGGGTGACATCGATGTTATCCGTCGACGTGCAACCTGATATCGTGATCGTGATGTCGTTGTGAACGCCAGCACCCAGACCACTGATCGTCGCAGAACCACTGCTGACACTCACACCCGTGAAGGTCTGGGCTGCCAAAGCCCCATCGACATAATTCAGCGTGTACGTACCATCGGCTACTCCCGTGAAGTCCAAAGTGATGCTGCCATCCGTGCCACTGCAGGTCGATGGGTTCGAACTGCTGTTCAGGCTGATCGTTGGGGTCGTCGGATCACTCAGGGTGACATCAATATTGTCAGTAGACGTGCATCCTGATACCGTGATCGTGATGTCGTTGTAAACGCCAGCGCCCAGGCCACTGATCGTGGCCGAGCCACTGCTGACACTCACGCCCGTGAAGGTCTGCGCGGCCAAAGCCCCATCGACATAATTCAGCGTGTACGTACCATCGGCCACACCCGTGAAGTCCAAAGTGATGCTACCATCCGTGCCACTGCAGGTCGATGGGTTCGAGCTGCTGTTCAGGCTGATCGTTGGGGTCGTGGGATCACTCAGCGTTACATCAATGTTGTCTGTGGACGTGCAGCCTGATAGTGTGATCGTGATGTCGTTGTAAACGTCAGCGCCCAGGCTGCTGATCGTCGCCGAGCCACTGCTGACACTCACGCCTGTGAACGTCTGGGCTGCCAAAGCACCATCGACATAATTCAGCGTGTACGTACCATCTGCCACACCCGTGAAGTCCAAAGTGATGCTACCATCCGTGCCACTGCAGGTCGAAGGGTTTGAACTGCTGTTCGGACTGATCGTTGGGGTCGTCGGATCACTCAGGGTGACATCAATATTGTCGGTGGACGTGCAGCCTGATACCGTGATCGTGATGTCGTTGTAAACGCCAGCACCCAAACCGCTGATCGTTGCGGAGCCACTGCTGACACTCACGCCCGTGAAGGTCTGCGCGGCCAAAGCCCCATCCACATAGTTTAGCGTGTACGTACCATCGGCCACACCCGTGAAGCCCAAGGTGATACTGCCATCCGTGCCACTGCAGGTCGAGGGGTTTGAACTGCTGTTCAGACTGATCGTTGGCGTCGTCGGATCACTCAATGTCACGTCAATATTGTCGGTCGATGTGCAGCCTGATACCGTGATCGTAATGTCGTTGTAAACGCCAGCGCCCAAACCACTGATCGTGGCCGAGCCACTGCTGACACTCACGCCCGTGAACGTCTGCGCGGCCAAAGCCCCATCGACGTAGTTCAGTGTGTACGTACCATCAGCTACACCCGTGAAGTCCAATGTGATACTGCCATCCGTGCCACTGCAGGTCGATGGGTTTGAACTGCTGTTCAGACTGATCGTTGGGGTCGTCGGATCACTCAGGGTGACATCAATATTGTCGGTGGACGTGCAGCCTGATACCGTGATCGTGATGTCGTTGTAAACGCCAGCACCCAAACCGCTGATCGTTGCGGAGCCACTGCTGACACTCACGCCCGTGAAGGTCTGCGCGGCCAAAGCCCCATCCACATAGTTCAGTGTGTACGTACCATCAGCTACTCCAGTGAAGTCCAAAGTGATGCTGCCATCCGTGCCACTGCAAGTCGATGGATTCGAGCTGCTGTTCAGACTGATCGTTGGCGTTGTCGGATCACTCAGGGTGACATCAATATTGTCTGTGGACGTGCAGCCTGATAGTGTGATCGTGATGTCGTTGTAAACGCCAGCACCCAAACCGCTGATCGTGGCCGAGCCACTGCTGACACTCACACCTGTGAACGTCTGCGCGGCCAGGGCACCATCCACATAGTTCAGCGTGTACGTACCATCTGCCACACCCGTGAAGTCCAAAGTGATGCTGCCATCCGTGCCACTGCAGGTCGAAGGGTTTGAACTGCTATTCAAGGTGATCGTTGGGGTCGTCGGATCACTCAGCGTTACATCAATGTTGTCGGTAGACGTGCAACCTGCGATCGTGATCGTGATGTCGTTGTAAACACCAGCACCCAGGCCACTGATAGTCGCGGAGCCACTGCTAACGCTCACGCCCGTGAATGTCTGCGCCGCCAAAGCGCCATCGACATAGTTCAAGGTGTAAGTCCCATCGGCCACACCCGTGAAGTCCAAAGTGATGCTGCCATCCGTGCCACTGCAGGTCGAGGGGTTCGAGCTGCTGTTCAGGGTGATCGTCGGCGTTGTCGGATCACTTAGGGTGACATCAATATTGTCTGTGGACGTGCAGCCTGATAGTGTGATCGTGATGTCGTTGTAAACGCCAGCACCCAAACCGCTGATCGTGGCCGAGCCACTGCTGACACTCACACCTGTGAACGTCTGCGCGGCCAGGGCACCATCCACATAGTTCAGCGTGTACGTACCATCTGCCACACCCGTGAAGTCCAAAGTGATGCTGCCATCCGTGCCACTGCAGGTCGAAGGGTTTGAACTGCTATTCAAGGTGATCGTTGGGGTCGTCGGATCACTCAGCGTTACATCAATGTTGTCGGTAGACGTGCAACCCGATATCGTGATCGTGATGTCGTTGTAAACGCCAGCACCTAATCCACTGATCGTAGCGGAGCCACTGCTGACACTCACACCCGTGAAGGTCTGGGCCGCCAAGGCGCCATCGACATAGTTCAGCGTGTAAGTACCATCTGCTACGCCCGTGAAGTCCAAAGTGATGCTGCCATCCGTGCCACTGCAGGTCGATGGGTTCGAGCTGCTGTTGAGGGATATAGTAGGAGCACCTGGGTTGTTGAGGGTGACATCAATATTGTCAGTAGACGTGCAGCCCGCAATGGTGATCGTGATGTCGTTGTAAACGCCAGCACCCAAACCGCTGATCGTGGCAGAGCCACTGCTGACACTCACGCCCGTGAAGGTCTGGGCGGCCAAAGCGCCATCGACATAGTTCAGCGTGTAAGTCCCATCAGCTACACCCGTGAAGTCCAATGTGATGCTGCCATCCGTGCCACTACAGGTCGAAGGGTTCAAACTGCTATTCAAGGTGATCGTTGGAGTCGTCGGATCACTCAGGGTAACATCGATATTGTCTGTGGACGTGCATCCTGATACTGTGATCGTAATGTCGTTGTAAACGCCAGCGCCCAAACCACTGATCGTGGCCGAGCCACTGCTGACACTCACGCCTGTGAAGGTCTGCGCGGCCAAAGCCCCATCCACATAATTCAACGTGTACGTACCATCGGCTACGCCCGTGAAGTCCAAAGTGATGCTGCCATCCGTGCCACTGCACGTCGATGGATTGGAACTGCTGTTGACGGATATAGTAGGAGCACCTGGATTGGTGAGGGTCACATCGATGTTGTCGGTTGATGTGCAGCCTGATACTGTGATCGTGATGTCGTTGTAAACGCCAGCACCCAAACCGCTGATCGTGGCCGAGCCACTGCTGACACTCACACCTGTGAACGTCTGCGCGGCCAGGGCACCATCCACATAGTTCAGCGTGTACGTACCATCTGCCACACCCGTGAAGTCCAAAGTGATGCTGCCATCCGTGCCACTGCAGGTCGAAGGGTTTGAACTGCTATTCAAGGTGATCGTTGGGGTCGTCGGATCACTCAGCGTTACATCAATGTTGTCGGTAGACGTGCAACCTGCGATCGTGATCGTGATGTCGTTGTAAACACCAGCACCCAGGCCACTGATAGTCGCGGAGCCACTGCTAACGCTCACGCCCGTGAATGTCTGCGCCGCCAAAGCGCCATCGACATAGTTCAAGGTGTAAGTCCCATCGGCCACACCCGTGAAGTCCAAAGTGATGCTGCCATCCGTGCCACTGCAGGTCGAGGGGTTCGAGCTGCTGTTCAGGGTGATCGTCGGCGTTGTCGGATCACTTAGGGTGACATCAATATTGTCAGTAGACGTGCAACCCGCAATGGTGATCGTGATGTCGTTGTAAACGCCAGCGCCCAAACCGCTGATCGTGGCAGAGCCACTGCTGACACTCACGCCAGTAAAGGTCTGCGCCGCCAAAGCACCATCGACATAGTTTAGCGTGTACGTACCATCGGCCACACCCGTGAAGCCCAAGGTGATACTGCCATCCGTGCCACTGCAGGTCGAGGGGTTTGAACTGCTGTTCAGACTGATCGTTGGCGTCGTCGGATCACTCAATGTCACGTCAATATTGTCGGTCGATGTGCAGCCTGATACCGTGATCGTAATGTCGTTGTAAACGCCAGCGCCCAAACCACTGATCGTGGCCGAGCCACTGCTGACACTCACGCCCGTGAACGTCTGCGCGGCCAAAGCCCCATCGACGTAGTTCAGTGTGTACGTACCATCAGCTACACCCGTGAAGTCCAATGTGATACTGCCATCCGTGCCACTGCAGGTCGATGGGTTTGAACTGCTGTTCAGACTGATCGTTGGGGTCGTCGGATCACTCAGGGTGACATCAATATTGTCGGTGGACGTGCAGCCTGATACCGTGATCGTGATGTCGTTGTAAACGCCAGCACCCAAACCGCTGATCGTTGCGGAGCCACTGCTGACACTCACGCCCGTGAAGGTCTGCGCGGCCAAAGCCCCATCCACATAGTTCAGTGTGTACGTACCATCAGCTACTCCAGTGAAGTCCAAAGTGATGCTGCCATCCGTGCCACTGCAAGTCGATGGGTTCGAACTGCTATTCAAGCTGATCGTCGGGGTCGTCGGATCACTCAGCGTTACATCAATGTTGTCGGTTGATGTGCAACCTGCGATCGTGATCGTAATGTCGTTGTAAACGCCTGCACCCAAGCCACTGATCGTGGCAGAGCCACTGCTAACGCTCACACCCGTGAAGGTCTGGGCTGCCAATGCACCATCGACATAGTTCAGTGTGTAACTGCCATCTGCCACACCCGTGAAGTCCAGTGTGATGCTGCCATCCGTGCCACTGCAGGTCGAAGGGTTTGAACTGCTATTCAAGGTGATCGTTGGGGTCGTCGGATCACTCAGCGTTACATCAATGTTGTCGGTAGACGTGCAACCTGCGATCGTGATCGTGATGTCGTTGTAAACACCAGCGCCCAGGCCACTGATCGTGGCGGAGCCACTGCTGACACTCACGCCCGTGAACGTCTGCGCGGCCAATGCACCATCGACATAGTTCAAGGTGTACGTTCCATCTGCTACGCCCGTGAAGTCCAGTGTGATGCTGCCATCCGTGCCACTGCAGGTCGAAGGGTTTGAACTGCTATTCAAGGTGATCGTTGGGGTCGTCGGATCACTCAGCGTTACATCAATGTTGTCGGTAGACGTGCAACCTGCGATCGTGATCGTGATGTCGTTGTAAACACCAGCGCCCAGGCCACTGATCGTGGCGGAGCCACTGCTGACACTCACGCCCGTGAACGTCTGCGCCGCCAATGCACCATCGACATAATTCAAGGTGTACGTTCCATCTGCTACGCCCGTGAAGTCCAAAGTGATGCTGCCATCCGTGCCACTGCACGTCGAAGGGTTCGAACTGCTATTCAAGGTGATCGTCGGCGTTGTCGGATCACTCAATGTCACGTCGATGTTGTCGGTCGATGTGCAGCCTGATACTGTGATCGTGATGTCGTTGTAAACGCCTGCTCCCAATCCACTGATCGTGGCCGAGCCACTGCTGACACTCACACCTGTGAACGTCTGCGCGGCCAGGGCACCATCCACATAGTTCAGCGTGTACGTACCATCTGCCACACCCGTGAAGTCCAAAGTGATGCTGCCATCCGTGCCACTGCAGGTCGAAGGGTTTGAACTGCTATTCAAGGTGATCGTTGGGGTCGTCGGATCACTCAGCGTTACATCAATGTTGTCGGTAGACGTGCAACCTGCGATCGTGATCGTGATGTCGTTGTAAACACCAGCACCCAGGCCACTGATAGTCGCGGAGCCACTGCTAACGCTCACGCCCGTGAATGTCTGCGCCGCCAAAGCGCCATCGACATAGTTCAAGGTGTAAGTCCCATCGGCCACACCCGTGAAGTCCAAAGTGATGCTGCCATCCGTGCCACTGCAGGTCGATGGGTTTGAACTGCTGTTGAGGCTAATCGTTGGGGTCGTCGGATCACTCAATGTCACGTCGATGTTGTCGGTGGACGTGCAACCTGCGATCGTGATCGTAATGTCGTTGTAAACGCCTGCACCCAAGCCACTGATCGTGGCAGAGCCACTGCTAACGCTCACACCCGTGAAGGTCTGGGCTGCCAATGCACCATCGACATAGTTCAGTGTGTAACTGCCATCTGCCACACCCGTGAAGTCCAGTGTGATGCTGCCATCCGTGCCACTGCAGGTCGAAGGGTTTGAACTGCTATTCAAGGTGATCGTTGGGGTCGTCGGATCACTCAGCGTTACATCAATGTTGTCGGTAGACGTGCAACCTGCGATCGTGATCGTGATGTCGTTGTAAACACCAGCGCCCAGGCCACTGATCGTGGCGGAGCCACTGCTGACACTCACGCCCGTGAACGTCTGCGCCGCCAATGCACCATCGACATAATTCAAGGTGTACGTTCCATCTGCTACGCCCGTGAAGTCCAAAGTGATGCTGCCATCCGTGCCACTGCACGTCGAAGGGTTCGAACTGCTATTCAAGGTGATCGTTGGCGTTGTCGGATCACTCAATGTCACGTCGATGTTGTCGGTCGATGTGCAACCCGCTATCGTGATCGTGATGTCGTTGTAAACGCCAGCGCCCAAACCGCTGATCGTGGCAGAGCCGCTGCTGACACTCACACCTGTGAACGTCTGCGCTGCCAATGCACCATCGACATAGTTCAGTGTGTAAGTACCATCTGCCACACCCGTGAAGTCCAATGTGATGCTGCCATCCGTGCCACTACAGGTCGAAGGGTTCAAACTGCCATTCAAGGTGATCGTTGGAGTCGTCGGATCACTCAGGGTAACATCGATATTGTCTGTGGACGTGCATCCTGATACTGTGATCGTAATGTCGTTGTAAACGCCAGCGCCCAAACCACTGATCGTGGCCGAGCCACTGCTGACACTCACGCCTGTGAAGGTCTGCGCGGCCAAAGCCCCATCCACATAATTCAACGTGTACGTACCATCGGCTACGCCCGTGAAGTCCAAAGTGATGCTGCCATCCGTGCCACTGCACGTCGATGGATTGGAACTGCTGTTCAGTGAAATAGTTGGAGGAGTAGGATCAGAGATCGTGATGTCCGGGAAACCAGTACTAACACACCCTGATAAGGTTAAACTCAAATCATTATAAGCACCAGCCGTCGTTGAAATGGTCGCCGCATTGCTGGTTACAGAAACGCCAGAGAAGCTTTGAGAGGCGCCAACACCATCCTTGTAGTCAATAGTATAGGTGCCATCGGTGACATTGGTGAATGTCAGATTGATTGAGCCGTTTCCACCACAAGTAGTCGGATTTGTGCGCGTGGCAGCAATGGTATGTGTCGCAGGATCACTGATTGTAACCGACAGGCCATTCTCCAATGTACAGGAGGTCACAGGATCTACGACATTGATATTGGTATATGTTCCCGCGGGAGTTGTCACCGTGGCGCTGCCAGAGGTGACTGTCACACCTGCAAAGCTGCCTCCATCGTGGTTCACCGTATAGCTGCCATCGGCGAGCCCAGTAAATGTCAAATTGAATGAACCATTTCCTCCGCAGGAGGCAGGATTTGAACTACCCGCCAAGGCGATTGTCAAAGTGGGATCCGAGAGAACACTTGGTCCAACATTGTTGGACTTACAACCATCAGATGTATTGACAATATTGATATTGGAATAAGTACCCACTCCGAGGCCAGACCAGGAGATATTACCGGATGCATCGCTTGCCAAGCTCGTAGATAGCGTTGCACCGTCTTTCATGTAATTCAGGGTATAAGAAGTAACTGCGGCAATGGAGCTTGTCAAAGCAATTGACCCATCTGTTCCCCCACATGTGGTAGGGTCACTTCCTGCTCCCAGGGACAATGTTGGCGACGATGCATTGGTTAGCACAACAGGACCGGCAATGACATTACCAGTGCAACTCAGTGTGATAACCAATCCCGATACGGTGATATCGGTGTACTCTCCGGGGCCCAAATTGAGAAGGCTGATCTCCCCACTCCCATTAGCAGTCAATGATTCGCTTGCTGCCACACCGTCCACATTGTAATCGACGTTGTAGGCCTGTCCAGACGATACTCCAGATATGGTAATCGATCCATTCGGACTGGCGCAATCCGTGGGATTAGAAGAAACATGCGAAATGCTAAATCCCTCCACCAGAACAGCGGTGTTACCAAATGTTGTCTCACACGTAACGCCCATTTTCAATGCCTTTACAGCAATAGAAGTCACGGATGAGGATAGCCCACTTGCCACCAAATCCATGGCCGTCCCGTCGCCCAGGGCCGCAGTACCCAGGGGGTTCAGTGATTGGTCGACCAACTGATAGACTACGAGATTTTCTGTTGACGCAAGGTTGAATGTGATGGTCTTGTCAGAGCAAACTGACGTGGAAGTCGTTGCCGTTACTGTTTGTGAAACAGGGAGCAGACAGTCTACCGTGAATCCACTGACAACATCACTCGCGCACAGCGACCCGCTCTGGGAACTTACTCCAACAACTCCTCCAGCAAAAAGAACATTGTAACCGGCACTGGCGGCATCAAGACCTGAAATCGTCCAATTCCCAGACCCATCCACGGTTGTTGTGAAGCCGTCTTCGATAATACCATCGAGATGCAATTGGATCGTGTTGCCGGCTGTCCCAGTACCTGATATGCTGGCGTCTCCTTCATTAGCGGATGAGGTCGTAATTGCCAGGGAGCCATCCATGGTCTGAGAAAAAATCTCTGCTTCATTCGATAGTCCACTTTCAAGCTCTCCCGTGTTAGTTACGGTTGCAGCCATGAACGTACCTGGAGAAAGGTTCAGGCTCGTTATCGTCCAATCGCCGCTAGCAGATACAGTGGTTGTCCCCGACTGGGTGTCACCTGTAGTAACGCCTGCACTGCCTTTCGTATAGAGCGTTACCGTGCCTCCCACTTCGCTGGAATATCCACTCACGGAAGCGATGGTACTGCCAGTACAGTAGGTTCCGGTAATTGCTGGTGTTAATGAAACGCCGCCTACGGTGGTACTTGCCTCCGCCGAACAAAGCCCCGGCTCAATGGATACGACCCTTACGGTTTGATCAGCAGCAAGCGATACAGGTGTAAAAGACCAGGATCCCGCGGAGGCCGTTGTTGTTGCTTGCTCTACCCCATCCAAATACCAGGTGACAGAAGCGCCGGTAGTGGCACTTCCTGATAGCGTGGTCGTAGCGGTGGTCAGCGAGCCACTAAAGGTTGGGACTGTAGAGGTAGCGGCACCACCTGCGCAGTATTCGAGGGGATCAGATTCGCATTTACCGGACTCTGTCTGGGTTATCTCGTAGGAGCCAGTGGTACTCCAACCTGCACAGCCGGCTCCTCCGTTGCAGCCTGTATTTGAGTTTGTGCTGCATTTCCAAATCCACGATCCATCCGCTTCTGCAAATACCTGGCCACCTGCGTAATTGCTCGAACCGGAACCAGCGGTCTGCAAAACTCCCTCAAAATAGACCTTGATTTCTGCGCCAGCCACGGCACTCCCTGCGCTACCACAGAGGCCTTTGGAACTCATCGTAAACGAAGTCGCGGCACTAATTGCATTGGAGCAGGTCAGCGCAACTATTGCAGGATTGCAGTCGGAATAGGATACAGATTTCTCGGTCCCAGTAGACGCAGGAACCACAGCTGTAGCAGTTATCTCCTCTCCAGCGACTAGTGCCGTCAGTCCCGAAAGCGTCCAAACACCAGATGCCACCACCGTACTGCCTTGCGAAAAGCCATCTTTGAAGACTTCGATGATCGTTCCATCAACTTCGGTAGATGTTCCCGACACAGAAGTGACGCCAATATCAATTGGCGCATCGATACCAGGACAATCGGCACGAGGGTGCAATTCATCACCATCGCTTAGATCATCGCCTGACGTTGGAGGGAAGATATCAATGAGATCCTCGAAGAGGTCGTCGGTTATTCCCAAGTCATCATCAATACCGGCAATGTCGCTGATGGACCCTCCGGTAGAGGGCTTGGGACTTATCACCGTATTGCCCAGCATTCGCAACGGAGTGGAAGAAGTAATCCCCAGGCTGGACAAGTCTGCGTAGGCAAGGTAGAAATCGTAGAAGTAGTCCTGTCCGCATTCTTCGGAGTGTGCAATAGATTTTTGGCAGTGCTCATCGTAGGGACGGTCCACGGCTGCATCACCAACTTCCGTACTCGTCAGCGCGTTGTTGTCTATGTCATAGATGGCAACTCCAAAATTGGATTCCAGCACAATTTCCACTTCGAATCCAGGGTTCCCAGCAGTATAATCTGGATCTGCATCCGATCCGGAGGAGCCAAACTTCAAATCGGAGTCGATGAGAATAGAGTAGCCCTTGGAATTCTCGGCCGTGCCCCCCAAGCGAAATCTGAAATACAGATATGTTCCGTCCGAGTACGTGTAAACGGTCTCATTATCAGTAGATTTAACTAAGTCGGTAAACCCACAGTTCGGGCCGGTAGAAAGATCAGAAGACGGTTCTCCTGCGCCGATGATCGGCAGGGCGACGAACGGTATCTCGCTCTCAGTCTCATCATCATTGATAAATCCCGCAGCAGTTTCCGAGGTAAAACCGTCGCCATTGGGATCCAGGATAGCACTTCCCGCGCCCGTTGCAGGCTTGTAGATAAGGCCTTTGGTTTGCCCCACCGCCTGTGAAGACAATAGCAAAGCTCCGAGCACCCAGAGTAGGTGACGATATCTGCTGCGTGTGATACCCATAATTTATCTATGCCACCGCAATAATCGGTACTCAGGCGATGCTATCCACATATCCCGCAGTGAGCCAAGAAAGAAGCCCAGTCAGCAGGCATGGCAACGGTTGCATTCCTGAGAATAAATTCAACGGTTATTCAATTTTCAAAATCGTTAGCTCTGTCCTTCTGTTGGCCTGATGGTCTTGGTCGCTGCACTTTACTCCATCTCTGCAATTGTTCAATAACTTGGCTTCCCCATAACCTTTCGGCACAATTCTCTGATCTTCAATACCTTGATTTATCAGATAGTTGGCAGCAGACTCCGCTCGCTCTTGAGATAACTTCATGTTGTAGGGCGCGGAACCTCTCGAATCAGTGTGCGAACTCAACTCAATTTTCAAATGAGAATTATCCGTCATGAACAATACGAGTTTGTCCAGTTCGACCTCAGATTCTGGCCTTAAGTGGGCGCTGTTAACGTCGTAATAGATATGATCGAGGCGAATGCTTTCACCCACCACAATTTTTTTCAGCTCCACGTTCTCGACATTCCTCCCCAAATCGAGTCTATCACTTGCAATAGTGTCCCGTTTCGTATAATAGCCATCTTTGATAAGCATCAGCAAATAGCTTTGAGCCGGGTCTATCTTGAATGTCGTTGTTCCCCCCCTTCTGGTGACTGTTGATGCATCATCCAGGCATACGAGCATAAGATCTACTCCATCAACGGCCCCGCCGGACTTCGCCTCCTGTATCGTCACCTCCAAATAGGAGCGAACCATTTTGATCTCCCCGACGTCCAAGCTGGCGTCGGCCAATTCAAAAACACAGGAATCTACCTGCTGAAGATCTTTTTTGGACGCGTAAATCTCGAATTTGCCATGGTGGCCCATCTCCACCACGAATCGCCCGTCCTCTCCGGAGGCAACTTGCCCTACTGGCTTACCCTCGTCCTCTAGTACCAATTGCACGTTGGCCAATGGCTCACCTGTCTCCTGATCTACGACACGCCCCTTGATATTCATGGAAGTCCTTCGAAATTGGAAGATATCATCGCTCCCAAAACGACTGGAGGCAAAATAACCTGTGATCAGACCGTCAGCGGTGATCAACCCGAAATCGTCCTGGCTACTGTTAAATGGTGCTCCCATATTGCTCACGGCCCCATCTGCTAGTCCATCGCTCAGAGTGACCTCGTATAGGTCTAATCCCCCCAGTCCTTCATGGCCATTACTTGCGAAGTAGAGACGGTTGTCAGACAAAAATGGAAACATCTCATCGCCCGTTGTATTGACGACATCACCCATATTAGCAGGACGCGACCACGAACCGTTGATCATTCGCGAAAAGAAAAGATCGGTTCCGCCATAGGTACCGAGCTGATTCGAGGCATAAATCAGGAGCTGCCCATCTTCACTGATGGTGGGATGACCTGAAGAATAGTTCACCTCATTGTGCTCAAATGCCTCAGGAGCCGTCCACACCCCAGTGGAATCTAGCTTGGCAAAAAAGAGTTGAAGGTTAGTTACGCCCTCCGCATCCTTTTGCAGGCGGCTTTTCTGAACGTTACTTCTAGTGAAGACTATTTGAGCGCCATTATCAAAGACCTGAGCCGGTCCCTCGTGGTATCTGCTATTGAGTCCAACAATCCGTTCGATACGCCTGGATGAGTCTTGCGGTTGGTAATGATAGAAGTCCAGATAGTCTGACTTATCCCAGTTGTACTGGCTTTGCACCCACGACCTACGACTGCGAGACGAAACGAATGCAACGGAGCCCTTATAGTAAAATGGACCAAACTCACTCTCATCTGTATTGAAATCGAGGGCTTCGACCTCTACAGGTGCAGCGCTTCGGGCCAACTGGTCCAATTTCCCAAGACCTAACAGTTTCTTCTTCGCCAATGGATTGGCAGAGGCCTTCTGATAGTAGATGTAGGCTTCCGTATAGTTCTCGTTTTTGCTCAGTTGCTCTGCAAGAAGGAAGTGAGTGTCCTGATTGCTCGCACCCCCGAGCTCGAGGTGCTTCCTAATCCAGTACTCGGAGGCCTTAGAATCGTTGAGCTTGATATGGCAATCGGCAATCCTGCGCGCGACCTCGGCGTTGGCGGTATCCTTACGATAGGCCTCTTTGAAGAGTTCCAGTGCTTCTGCATAGGCATAATGAGCATAACTCAATTCCGCTCTCTTGATCGTATTGATCACAGGTAGTGACTGAGCTCCGGCAGGCGCCAGGCAACAGATGAATATGCTGGTAATCAGAAGGTATGTCCTGTACATAACCGTAATCCGGCAAGTTATGAACTCACGCAGGCCAGGGCTAATGAAAGATCATCAGCTGGCAAAAGTCGACACTGGGAGAGAAAAAATCCCAAGGGAACTAAATAACAGCGAATTACCCGAAAAGAGATTTTCTAAAACCTCAATGGATCTTAGACAAGCACCGCTCCACGGACATTTGCAAATCCTTCATAGAGAAGGGCTTCTGCAGATAGTCGCAGATCTCCAGCTTATAGTTCTCCATGATGCGAGGGGGATGCCCGGAGACAATGATGATTTGTGGCTTGTGATCCACTAGCTCCATGAACTCTGGACCTTCCAGGCCGGAGATGCTAATATCCAAAAAGAGCAAGTCTGGTTTCTGCTTCTCAATGTCCAACGCCGCCTGTGTCGTTTCGCCATGTACCGACAGCACATCAAGGTTGCCAAGACGCGAGATGTAGCGCTGCAGGAGGTCTGCAAAGTCTTCGTCGTCTTCGACGATAATACAAGAGTAGATAGCGCCCATCTAATAGCTGATTTGACTAAAGAGTTTAGTGGTTACTTGCTAACAAATCTATGAAATTTTACTTTCCACCAAACCACTATCTGCCAATACCGAGGATGCAGCGGTTGAATTAGGGAAAAGTCAAGTTCAAAGAGACAAAATAGCGCTGAGAGGCTTCAGGTTCCTCACAATTTACCCACAATCCGGTCCTCAATAATCCTCACATTTCACTACAAGTAGTGAGATCCGACCAGTATTTGGAGTGACTTACTTGCGGTCTTTGATGTTGATGATGAGTCGATTGCCACGATTATAGGAGAGGTAATTCCACACCCAGTTGGAGAAGACCAGGAGCTTCCGTCGAAACCCCATGATTGAGATGAGATGGATAAACATCCAGACGAACCAACCGAAAAATCCACCAAAACTCAGACCTGGCGCATCCACCACAGCTCTGTTTCTCCCGATCGTCGCCATAGTGCCCTTGTCTCTGTACTTCATGGCCTTCATGGGTTGGTACGTTAGCTCCCTGTGCAGATTGCGACCGAGGTTTCGCGCCTGTTGTATCGCTACCGGCGCCAGCATGGGCAGCCCCTGAGGCCAACCTTCTTGTTCCTGGTAGGAAACATCACCAATGGCAAAGACCTCCTGCAGTCCCTGGACACGACTGTATTCATCGACGTGCAGCCTACCTCTGCGGATCATATCTTCTGAAAAACCCGAAGGGAAATTTCCTTGTACTCCGGCCGCCCATATCAGGCAGTCGGAGGGGATGGTAGTCCCATCCGTCAACGAGACCTGGCAATCGTCAAAAGCTACCACGCGGTTTTGCAGGATCACTTTCACACCAAACTCCTCCAGGTACTTCTTAGCACGTCTACTCGCAAAAGGGCTCATCGCCTGCAATAAACGCTCACCAGCATCGACGAGAAAGATCTGCATCTTTCGAAAATCCAGCTCCGGATAGTCCTTGGGTAAGACGTGATCTCGCAGCTCACCAATCGCACCGGCCAGTTCCGCACCGGTAGGCCCACCACCTACGATGACGATATTCATGTATCGCTGCAGCTCTACTTCTCCCTGCGCCAGCAGGGCCTTCTCAAAATTTCCAATCAAGTGTGTCCGCAAGGCAATGGCGTCACTGATCTCACGCATCCCCTGCGATTGCTGCTCAATTTGGCTATTACCGAAGAAGTTGGTCTTCGAGCCAGATGCAAGGATGAGATAATCATAACCTACCGGCCCCAGAGAGGTAGCAAGTTGCTTCTTCTCCAAATCAACTTCCAGCACTTCTGCCAGACGAAAGTGGAAGTGCTCATCATCTTGCAAAAACTCGCGTAGAGGACTTGAAATATCCCCTGGCGACAGTCCTGCAGTGGCTACCTGGTACAATAGTGGAATGAAGGTGTGGTAGTTGTTTTTGTCAATCATGACGGTCTCCACGGGACACTTCCTGAGCTTCTGGATCAGCTCTATGCCCGCAAATCCACCACCTATGATCACCACCCGGGGCAAGCCGGACTGTGGCAAACTCTCTTCGAGGTTTTTCACGATCTGCGCTTTTGGGCGAAACTAACGATATATGGAGGGTGCGCTTGATTCTTGCTCAAAAGTTTTGTGACGTAATTGAAAACTGCAATTTTCGCGACTAACAATGAAAGGCAACAAGCGACTGATCCGGGCCTGGTGCATGTATGACTGGGCCAATTCCGTTTACAATCTGGTCATCAATACGGCCATCTTTCCGATCTATTACGCCGCGGTCACGGCCAATCCCGAGACCAATGATCGCGTCTCCTTTTTTGGGTGGGAAGTGGTCAATTCAGTGCTATACAGCTATGCCCTCGCTACTTCGTACCTGATATCGGCGGCCATTCTTCCGCTCCTTTCCGGCGTCGCCGACTACACAGGAAAGAAGAAATTGTTTCTGAAAATATTTACCTACCTGGGCGCTGCTGCCTGTATGTCCATGTTCTTCTTCACCGGAGATACATTGGAGTGGGGCATCCTATGCGTCATCATGGCGAGTGTAGGATTCAGCAGTGGTCTGGTGTTTTATGACGCTTTTCTACCTGAGATAGCAGATGATAAGGATACCGACCGTGTCAGTGGTCTGGGCTATGCATTCGGATATGGCGGTAGTGCGTTGATGCTGATATTGAGTCTGATCATCATTCAGAAACATGATTGGTTTGGGCTTGAGAATTCTGGAATGGCCACTCGGATCGTATTCCTGCTTGTGGGGATATGGTGGATCGGCTGGGCACAGATTCCTTTCAAAAGACTCCCCGACAATGTTTTCCAGAGAAAGCCCCAGGGAGACATCTTCCTCAATGGCTATCTGGAAATCAGGAAAGTATTCAAAGCGCTACGGCACCAGATACACATTAAGCGGTACCTAATATCGTTCCTCTTTTTCAATATGGGTGTGCAGACCATTATGTTGCTTGCCACACTCTTCGGATCAAAGGAGCTGGGCCTGGAAGGAGGCCAATTGATTCCTGTCCTGTTAATTATACAGTTTGTAGGCATCGTGGGGTCCATGCTCTTCGCCAGAGTCTCGGAGCAGCGCGGCAACAAGTTTTCGTTATCACTGATGATCCTGATATGGATTGGCGTGTGCCTTTATGCCTATTTCATGACGACCGTCACACAGTTCTACATCATCGCGTTTGTAGTGGGACTCGTCATGGGCGGCATACAGGCACTGTCAAGGGCTACTTTCTCTAAGCTTATTCCGGCGGACACAGTCGACCACGCATCTTACTTCTCGTTTTTTGATGTTACCTATCACATAAGCGTTGTGCTTGGTACCTTTAGCTACGGTCTGATTGAGCAAATCACCGGATCAATGCGTAATAGCACCCTGGCACTGGGATCATTCTTTGTCATCGGTCTGTTCTTTTTAACCAAAGTGAAAATGGCACATGCCAAACCCGTTCCAACAGCTGAGGCTGCCGACGTTTGAATCCCGCATTTCAAAGGAAGGGGATGAATATTACATCTACGACCCCATCCGCAAAAAACAGGTACTGCTTACCAAAGAAGAGTGGGTCCGCCAGCACTTCGTCCACCTCCTCGTTGACCACCTGGGTTATCCCAGAGGATTAATACGAGTAGAAGCGGGTCTCAAGTATTACAAGACCGCAAAAAGGTCTGACCTGGTAGTCTACAACAATGAGGGGCAAGTGCACCTCTTACTCGAATGCAAGAATCCTGAGGTGAAGTTGACTTCAACCACCTTGCAGCAATTGGCTGTGTACAACAAAACCCTCAATGCGCGATACGTGGCCATTAGCAACGGCCTACAACACTTCTGCTGGCAAAGAGAGGGCGAAGGATATTCGCCCATGACCAACTTCCCCGACTACCAGGCTAGTTGAGGAAAGAGCTGACGTCTTTATAGGGCAGGGAGAAAGCCTCTGCGACTCCTTTATAGACGACGTCTCCATGAATGATATTGAGCCCCGGTGTCAATTCACTGTTCTCCTGACACGCCTGCTTCCAACCCTTATTGGCCAGCTGAATGACATACGGCATCGTGGCATTGGTCAAGGCCAAGGTAGAAGTATAAGGTACCGCACCAGGCATATTTGCCACACAGTAGTGCAGTATCCCGTCCACCACATACGTCGGATCCTGGTGAGTGGTGGGCTTACAGGTTTCAATGCATCCGCCCTGATCAACGGCGACATCCACCAGGACGGTCCCTGGCGCCATTTCCGACAGCATATCTCTGGTGATCAGGTGGGGGGCCTTTGCACCATGGATCAATACCGCCCCGATGATCAGATCGTGCGAACTGATCAATTCACGAATATTGTATTCGTTGCTCATGAAGGTATTGACATTCGCCGGCATGATGTCGTCTAACTCGCGCAGACGCGGAAGATTGAGATCCAGAATCGTGACGTCTGCACCAAGACCTGCCGCCATTTTGGCTGCATTGGTACCTACTACGCCCCCACCAAGGATCATCACCTTAGCTGGTCGCACACCCGGCACACCACCCAGTAAAATACCTCGTCCGCCCATGGGTTTCTCCAGATACTTGGCTCCTTCCTGCACCGCCATCCTACCAGCTACTTCGGACATAGGTATCAATAGTGGCAACGATCGGTCTGCCTTCTCTACCGTCTCATACGCCAGGCATATGGCTCCACTCTCCATCATCGCTTTTGTAAGGGGCTCGTAACTTGCGAAATGGAAATAGGTAAAAACGAGTTGGTTTTCTTTAATGAGTTTGTACTCAGGCTCGATCGGTTCTTTGACCTTGACAATCATCTCTGCGATATCGTAAACCTCCTCTATGGTAGGCAACATCGTCGCTCCCGCATCTACATAGAGATTGTCAGGAAAACCACTACCTGCACCAGCTCCAGATTGTACGTAAACCGTGTGTTGACGCTTGGCCAATTCTTGCACGCCGCCGGGGGTTATGGCCACACGATTCTCATTGTTCTTGATTTCCGTTGGGACACCAATGATCATTTTCTTTGGAATTTGGGTTAATTCTGAGCACAAAGATGCCGACTAGGCGTAACAAAGCATTCAACTTTTTGCCAATAATTTTCGTTGACAATTAACGTTAAAAGGAAAGATTCCAACGCGCTTGTATTTTGATATAATATTCTGATATTTTAAAAATTGAAGAATATAATTCCTAAAATAGACTTTGAAATTTCAAGTAACTGAAGTTTATTCCGTATTGATTCTTGGCCATCTGGACGGATTCGAGTATATTTGGTTACAATTGCAAGTGGTGGCGGTCAGAGATTAGCTCAAATATGGAAAATACGAAAACCGGTTCTTTAAATGTGGAGAAAGGGCTCACCAAAGAGGAAGTCCTGACTGATTATGCCCTGGCTATCGAGAGCCGGGAAGCCAGTCTCCAGGGCCGGAAGGAAGTATTCATGGGCAAGGCCAAATTCGGCATCTTTGGCGACGGCAAGGAGCTACCACAAATCGCCATGGCCAAGGTCTTCAGGAATGGGGACTTCAGATCCGGATACTACCGCGATCAGACTTTCATGATGGCCATCGACCAACTGAGCACGCAGGAGTTCTTCGCACAGCTATACGCCCACACCGATGTCGAAGCAGAGCCAGCTTCCGCAGGTCGACTGATGAATGGCCATTTTGCTACCCGCTCTCTCAATGACAAGGGCGAATGGCGTACGCTCACCGACATGAAGAATTCAAGCGCAGACATCTCCTGTACAGCCGGACAAATGCCACGCCTGCTAGGACTTGCCTACGCCTCCAAGCTCTATCGCAATAATCCCGACCTCAAAGATTTCAAAGACTTTTCGATAGACGGCAACGAAGTAGCCTATGGTACCATTGGCAACGCCAGTACCTCAGAAGGACACTTCCTGGAGACAATGAACGCCGCTGGCGTCCTGCAGGTGCCAATGGTGCTTTCAGTATGGGATGACGGCTATGGCATCTCTGTCCCGCAGGAATATCACACCATCAAGGAAAGCATTTCTGAGGCGTTGAGCGGGTTCCAAATGGACGACGGTACCAACGGCTTGCAGATCTTCACGGTACCTGGCTGGAACTACCCAGAGTTAGTCGCTACCTATCGCAAAGCCGAGCGGCTGGCAAGAAAAAAACACATTCCGTGTATGATCCACGTCACGGAGTTAACACAGCCGCAGGGACACAGTACCTCAGGATCACACGAACGCTACAAAAGCGCAGAGCGACTAGCGTGGGAAGAAGAGTATGATGGCATCCGCCAAATGAGGATGTGGATCGAAGAGGAGGGAATAGCCGATGCCAAGGAACTGGATCAACTGGAAAAGGAAGCCAGAACCACAGCCAAAAAACAGAAAGACGCGGCCTGGAAGGCATTCATAGCCTCTCTCAAAGATGAACTGGCAGAGGGTTCCGAGCTCATCGCCGCAGCGGCTAAAGTCTCTGTGAAGAAGGAAGAACTCGAAGAGATCTCCCAGGCACTCAAAGAAACGCTCAACCCCATCAAGTCCGATATTGCCCGAGCAGTCCGTAAGAGCCTCCGGTACATGGCAGGCGAAGACCACCCTGAACGATCCAACCTTATCACCTGGTACAAAAAGAAAGAGCAGCAGCGCTACGAAGAGTACAGTTCACACATGTATAGTGAGTCCCAGGAATCAGCGCTTCTCATAGACAAGGTTGAGCCTCAGTACAGTGAAAAATCCAAAGTCGTCGATGGACGCGAGGTACTACAGGCATGCTTTGACTGGCATCTCACGAATAATCCGCTGGTATTTGCCATCGGCGAGGATGTGGGCAAAATCGGAGATGTCAACCAGGGTTTTGCAGGTCTGCAAGAGAAGCATGGTGAGTGGAGAGTTACTGACACCGGCATCAGAGAAACGTCTATCATCGGTCAGGGCGTGGGTGCCGCACTGCGTGGACTCAGACCAATTACAGAGATCCAGTACCTAGATTATCTGCTCTATGCGATTGAAACGCTATCAGATGATTTGGCCACCCTGCACTATCGCACCAAAGGAGGGCAGAAGGCGCCATTGATTATCCGCACAAGAGGCCACCGGCTCGAAGGCGTATGGCACTCAGGATCGCCGATGAGCATGATATTGGGTGCCATCCGAGGCATCTACGTCCTGGTACCCAGAAACATGACGCAAGCGGCGGGATTTTACAATACCATGCTCGAATCAGACGATACTGCTATCGTCATTGAGTCACTCAATGGCTACCGCCTGAAGGAACGTGTACCCGACAATCTTGGCGAATTTCGCACCCCCTTGGGTGTACCCGAAATCCTAAGAGAAGGGGAGGACGTAACGATCGTCACTTACGGTTCCCTCTGCCGCATCGCCATGGAGGCCGCAGGCCAGCTGGCGGAGTTTGGTATCTCTGCAGAAGTGATTGATGTGCAGAGTCTGCTCCCGTTCGATATAAAAGGCATTGCCGCACAGTCCTTGAAGAAAACCAACCGGGTGATCTTCGTAGATGAAGATGTACCTGGAGGCACCACTGCTTACATGATGCAGCAAGTACTCGAGCGTGACGGCGGATATCAGTTCCTGGATTCTGCACCTAAGACAATTCCAGCCCGGGAGCACCGTCCGGCTTACAGCTCGGATGGGGATTACTACTCGAAGCCCAATGCTGAAGACCTTTTTGAGGCCGCTTACGAGCTCATGAACGAGGCCGATCCGAGGCAGTATCCATCCATCTTCTAATAAGGGGATCTTAATTATCAATTACGTCTCCCGCCGTGACGACAGGTCGCTGCTCCGTCGAATCGCTCAATAGCAGGTCGTTGAGTTTTTGAAGTGCCAATTGGTTTCGGGGCAGTTGCTTCGCCCTCAGGATGGCTTGCTTCTCACGGGAAGTGAGGTGCCAGCTCAATGATGCCCTTATATCCCCACTCCCAGTGCTACCGTATGCAATCTCCACTACATCAAAAGGATGCTGAAGCCACGCATCGACCATGCGGATCTGCCGATCATTATTGAGGTCCTGCATTTCTGCCAGGTTGTTGTAGACGCTGGAAATCGGCGAGGCCACTCGATTGATAATCGACGCGTGTGGCCGCTCCTGGGGCTCCTCCACACGATCCGTATCACGCATCACCAGCAGTACCGCCCCCGATGTATTTTCACGTATCCACTCTCGAAATACATACATAAACCTCAGCGCATCTGTCACACCAAAGTTGTCTGAGATCCCCGCATCCATGATTTCAATTCGAGGTTCGCTGGGAAGCGATGTGATGGGGGTAATGTAGGGAAAGGATGCAGACATCCGCAACGCTGTGAGCAACGATAGCTCTCCTGCATCCGCCTGATTGAAATACTGCTGAAAATCGATCCCCCGCATCTGATCCTGGCGATTGCCAGTATTAAAGGGGTCGTGATTCATGAATGAAACGGGCTGGGAGGAGATATAAAGTTTCCGGCCATCGTTGGCGATCGTGGGTGAAAGGAGCAGAAGGGGGATATTGGCCTCATACTCGTCACGCTCATATTCGCTGATACTCCCGCTAAACACGAATGCCAGGTTCTGGTTGAGGCTCTTTTCAAAAACATAACCCCGATCTCGCCGGTACTTCTGGCCTTTGTAAGTATAGGTCCCCAGCCGAAAGAAAGTGTCATTGACGACGAGCGAGAAGATGATTGGGTTGAGGTTGTCCCTCCCCAATTGAGTGACCCAGTTGGCATCCTGCAAGTGCTCAGGGGATGACATTCGACGATAGAGCTCACGATAGTAGGCGGCACCGATCATACCTCCGGAAGCGCCCGACACCATGAATATGTGATCCATCAACTGTCCCTGAAGGATGCTATCGGCCGACTGCATAGCCAGAAAGGTCCAAAGTGCCGCTCGCTGACCTCCACCACTTACACACTGAAAGACAATCTTGGGCTTCTCCTGTTGGTGCTTCTCTTTCCAGTTTTCAAGCACCTGCATCATGTGCGCCTGATCCTGTCGGTACTGATCACCGGAATTGGATACATAGATCTTGTCTAGCGAATACTCAACAGCCACGTCATAGTTCATGCCTGCAGCTTTGTGGATGCCCTTCGTCATGCCCTGTTCGACCAGCATATTGGCGATGACAAACAGGCCCGCGACAAAGGCAATACTCCATCCTTTGAACCAGTAGGTAATGGCACCCACCATCATAATGATGATCGAAAACATCAATAGAACGCTAGCAGCCGCTGGGATCTGAAACGCAGGCTTCTCTACAAATATGCCCAGGGTCAATACGATCACGATGATGACCAATTCCAGCACGACGGAATTGAAGTGGTTTTGATCGAAGACTTTCAAGATGGCCTCGCGATCATAGAAATTGTGGAGGTGCAAGCAGGAGTGATTTCGCAGCTTCAGGTCAAAATAGCTCCTGACCATGTGCTTGCTCTGTGTGGACTCCTTCCATTTATTCATCATCCGGTCACGACTCAGCTTGCTTTTTCGAAGGCGCTTATCGACGCTACCTGCCAAATATTTGAAGATGTCCTTATTAGTAAGCCTGAAATAGGCCATGATGGCCAGGATCAGCATCAGCAACCCGGAAGTGAAGCCAAGCAGGCAAAGGGCGATGTCCCAGGCTGTTGTCGCTGGGTTGGCACTGTGAAAAGCCACTACCTGCGCGAGATAGATGATAAGTACAAACAACGGGATCAGCGAGTTGTTGACCGAGAACTTCAGGAACGGTTTCTCCAGTATCCCTACAAAAGCAAACTGATGGCTGTCCAAAATATAGCTGGTAATGAAAAAGGCCACCGTGAAATTGGCGAAAGCCAGACCTACCATGAAGAAACTCCAGAAGCCCACCTGGTGGAGATATTCGGGGTCCAGGAAGAGATAGTGGATACCGTAGACGCTACCGATCTTCCCAAATACCGCCAGGAGAAAGAAAATCCAGACCGCAACGAGCGGCAAGTTCTTCTTCAAATGGTGAAAAAGAAGCTGCACAGGCAAGGAATAAAAAGCTCGTTGCAAGACTTCGCGCATACCTCGGATTTCCGAAACGTTTTGACAATATATATAACTTGGAGTTTTGCCCTCCTAGCATAGCCAATTTGCGAAAAAAGACAATGGCAAGCACGCAATAGCCACGTTTGCCAGTAGAAAAACATCCAATTCCTTTGGGCTCTCTTGCCTTAGGTGTCAGGTTAAGCCAGAATCGGTTGGGCTTTGAGAGGTGGCCTAGAAATGGGCAGGGTGAAGGACTCGTGTGGGGTCTGCCGATGGCTTGAGACCATTCTCATCCTCCTTACCGTAGAAGTACACCTCCTGATGGGTCCCGTTGAAATAATCAATCATGATATGGAAATAGAAGCCATTGAGGCGATTGACGTAACCACCGTGAACATTGGGCTTCATGTAGAGGAACCCACTGACGCCACTGAGGATGTACTGATCAGAAACCTTTTCCTGAACCAGCATCAAAGTACCCTCGCGCTGCTCCGAAAGCATGGCACGGAAACTCGTCTCCTGACCATCGAGCTCGAAAAGTACCTTAACCAAAAGATTGTTCAAGCGCTTTACCTCTACCAACTTCGATTTTGAATCCTTGTCCTTGGATGTCACAATCTCTCCAGAGTACCTTTTTGATAAGGCCGATGCCAGGTCTTTTTCCATTAGTACGTATTGTTTTGGTAGACAAAGATGAACCACCTGAAACCAAAGAAAGGTGGCCTGAGGTTCAACAGGAATAATCTTCACTTGAGTTGGTGAAAATATCCAAAGCCAAAAACAAAAAGAAGCTAAAGTAACATTTACCTTAACTTCTCTTGTCTGGTCTTTGATTGGTAGCTATTCGTCTAGTAAGCGTACCTCCTAGTGATTCAGCATTGGGCCTTAGGTTGAATTAGCCAACAGCACCGTCAAAACGGCGATACAGTTGTTTCAGGAGGATGTGCGGCAAATATTAGCAATATCTCGCATTCCTCCTACTGCTAATTAAGACATGACGTTATACGTCATTTGCAGAATCTGCAAATTCCTTGCCTGCTCGACCTGCATTCTGGAGGATTTTTGCAGGAACTTCACATCACTTCCCCGTATCTTTATACTTTATCAGAACAGCTTCAGCCCGGACTCACGGAAAATGAGTATCCAAGAAACATTTTTTGACCTTATTCGCGAGACGCTCTCAGCAGAAAGGCCCAACCTCGCCCAGGAAGTGGCGGCAGTATTGCACGTCAGCGAAACGAGTGCCTACAGACGGATTAGTGGGCACACACAGCTGTCTGTGGATGAGATGGCCAAGCTTACCAGGCACTTCAACATACACACTGAAATCTTGTTCGGTCAGAATTCGAGGAAGTTCGTACGATTCCAGTGGCAGTTTGACAATAGTACTGAAACCTCCTACAAAACCTTCCGCAACTGGCTGGAAACACACCTACAGTCCCTGGAAACCAAAAACAGCAATGCGATCTTTCACGCGAAAGACTTTCCGGTCTTCTTCAACTTTATTTTTCCGGAGATTGCGGCGTTCAAGTCGTACTTCTGGAACAAGACATTCTTCGGCCTTCAGGCCTACCGTCATTTGAAGTTCTCTGCGGATGAGCAGTTGGACAGCAACCGAGAGCAGGGGCTCAACATCTTCCGCAGCTATGCGTCGATTGATTCCATGGAGATTTGGAATGACGACATCCTCAATAGTATACTGCAGCAGATCAGCTACTGTCACGAAGCCAACTACATGAGTTCCGAGCAAGAGACCAATGCGCTCCTGGAATGTCTCACTGCGCTGGTAGACCATTTCCAGGCCATGGCCGAAAATGGCTGCAAGTTTCTACCCGGAGAGCCTGCCACTGGAGGAAGCATGGCGCTGTACCACAACAAGGTCATTCTAGGTGACAATACCCTGCTGCTGGATGATGGCGATCAGCGGACCGTGTACCTCAGTCAAAACATCGTGGAGACACTGATAACCAACGACCCGGCTTTTTACGAGAACGCCCACGCCATCAAGCAAAACCTTATTCGGCACTCCATGCTACTAAGCAACTCCTCAGAGCATGAGCGAACCAAGTACTTCGATAGATTGCGACAGAGGATACATCAGACAAGGCAGTACCTGCGTCTGTGATGGTCACGGGCAACTCACCAGCATATTGTCGATGAGAGCGGCGTAAGATTGCCGTTTCCTGCTTCCAAACCGCCAATTGATGATTAAATTCGTCGCAAAAAAAGCAAATGGTTCCCAAACTCACGTTAAGCCCCGAGCTCTCACTCTCCCAACTTGTATATGGCTTTTGGAGAGCCAACGAATGGTCAATGAAAACAGACGACGTTCGTGCTCACCTGGAGTTTTGCATGGACCTGGGCATCTCCTCTTTCGACCACGCAGATATCTATGGAGGCTACACTTGTGAGGCAATCATGGGCGCAGTGCTGAAGGACAGCCCCTCCCTGCGGGATCAGATGGAAATCATCACCAAATGTGGCATCAAGTTGATCACGCCCAATCGTCCGACACATACAAGCAAACACTACGATACCAGCTACGAACATATCACCTGGTCGGCGGAAAATTCATTGAAAGAACTGTCGACCGACCGGATCGACTTGCTCCTCATCCACCGCCCAGACCCTTTCATTGATCCTGCAGAAGTAGCGCGTGCATTTAGCGAGTTGAGGCAGGCCGGCAAAGTCCTCAATTTCGGGGTGTCCAACTTCACAATACAAGAGTTCAAAACGCTGGACTCATACCTCGACTTCCCACTGATTACCAACCAACTGGAGATCTCTGTAAGCTGTCTGGACTCTTTCGATGATGGCAATATCTCTTTCTGTCAGGAAGGCAGGGTCAAGCCCATGGCCTGGTCTCCGCTGGGAGGAGGTGGCATCTTCACGGCCCTGACAGAGAAGGCACAGCGAATCCGCGAGAAAGTATCGGAAATTGCCACGCAAATTGGAGCTGACAGTATCGACCAGGTGATGCTCCGATGGCTGATGGAGCATCCGGTGGGCATCATCCCCGTACTCGGCACAGGCAAGCGAGAGAGAATCGCCGCAGCTGTGAAATCATGTGACATGCGTTTGAGTCGCGAGCAGTGGTTTGACATTTGGGTCGCTTCCCGCGGGGAAGATGTGCCATGATAAACTGTCCAGCGCCCGTCAATTAATACAGAATAGATTTTCAGGTAACATTAACATAAAATAGCTTTGCGTCTGATAACTGAAGGCTCAAGGCATTTGTGAATACTGGACCATCGTCGGACGCGAAAAAGAAAAGGGAACGAGCTTTGGCAATCGTAGAGGTGGGCTTGTTTGTTGCATTCCTGCTCGCACTCGTTCTCAATTATTTTTTGGGTTTTTGGACTTAATTGGGACGACCGATTAAACCATAGCGCATTCTGCTTGTCTCACTGACATATTTCTGAGTTTTAAAGTGTTTTTGGGCTGCTGTTTTTCATAGCAGTCCGTAGGTTAGGTTGGTAAGTGGCTCCTAAAGATGGAGCCGCTTTTTTTGTGCCTATCTTTTGAGAGATTCATTCCATGGCCGGGGTCGATTAACATAAATTTGCGGATGGCCCAGACAAACGATGCAGAATATCTAAAGGAATTGAACCCTCCCCAGCACGAAGGGGTGATCAACACGGAAGGTCCATGCATGATCATCGCGGGAGCGGGATCAGGCAAAACGCGGGTCCTGACCTATCGAATTGCACATCTCATCAAGGCCCATGACATCGATCCCTTCTCCATCATGGCTCTTACCTTCACCAACAAGGCCGCAAAAGAGATGCAGCACCGCATCGCTTCGGTGGTCGGTCATGATGCAAGAAACCTGTGGATGGGCACGTTCCACTCGGTGTTCGCGAGGCTGTTGCGCGCTGAGGCAGGCAAAATCGGATACCCCTCCAACTTCACCATCTACGACACCGACGACTCCAAGACGCTGATCAAGCAAATCGTCAAAGGCCTCAATCTGGACGACAAGCTCTATAAACCCAACGTTGTCTACAACCGCATCTCCGGTGCCAAGAACCGACTGGTCTCCTACATGGAGTACCTGAACAATCCGATCTACGCCGAGGACGATGCAGCCAATATGCGCCCGGAAATGGGACGTCTGTACAAGGCCTATGTGGAGCGGTGCTACAAGGCAGGTGCGATGGATTTCGATGATCTGCTGTTCAACACCAACGTCCTCTTCCAGGAGCATGTCGACGTCCTCAACAAGTACCAGCAGCGCTTTCAGTATTTCCTGATCGACGAGTTTCAGGACACGAACATTTCACAATACATGATCGCCAAAAAGCTGGCGGCCGTCAGGCAAAATATCTGTGTCGTCGGGGACGATGCCCAGTCGATCTACGCCTTCCGCGGGGCAGACATTCAAAACATCCTGAACTTCGAGCGAGACTACCCCGAACTGCGAGTGATCAAACTCGAGCAAAACTATCGCTCTACCCAGACCATTGTCAATGCCGCCAACTCGGTCATCGATAAGAACCGGGCACAGCTCAAAAAGAACGTCTGGACCTCCAACGAGGAAGGTGAGCTGATCGAACTGATCAAAGCCACTTCTGACAACGAGGAAGGTAAACTCGTCGCCAGCGCCATCTTCGAAACCAAGATGCATGGGCAGGTACCCAACAATGACTTCGTGATCATGTACCGTACCAACAGCCAGTCACGAGCCATTGAAGAGGCGCTGCGGAGAATGAACCTCAAGTACAGGGTAGTCGGCGGCGTGTCATTCTACCAGAGGAAGGAAATCAAGGACCTCCTGGCCTACCTACGCTTCATGGTAAATGCCAACGACGAACAGGCCATGCGACGGATCATCAATACACCCAAAAGGGGGATCGGTCCTGGCACGATTGAGAAACTCATCGTAGCTGCCAATGATCATGACATGCCCCTGTGGGACGTGATGGAAAATGCCAAGCAGTTCATCGGTGGTCGTGGAGGCCAGCAGGTAGAAGACTTCACGGCGATGATCAAGAGCTTCCGAATTACCGCCGAGAAAAAGGATGCCTACGACACGGCGGCGCTCGTAGCCAAGAACTCCGGTATACTCCGCGAGCTCTACGAGGACAAGACAGTCGAAGGACTGAGCCGCTATGAAAACGTGCAGGAACTCCTCAATGCCATCAAAGAGTTTACCGACGACCCCGAGCGGGAGGACAAGTCGATTGCCGCGTTCCTGCAAGATGTCGCCCTGCTTACCGACGAGGATCGTAAGAAGACCGACAATGACGCCATCACCCTTATGACCATCCACATGGCCAAGGGGCTGGAGTTCAACTACACCTTCATCGTAGGGCTGGAGGAAGAGCTATTCCCCTCCCAGATGATGCTGCAGAGTCGCGCCGACCTGGAAGAAGAACGGCGCCTATTTTACGTGGCGATCACCCGAGCCAAGAAGAAACTGTTCCTCAGCTATGCCCTCAACCGCTATCGATTTGGGCGACTGAAGAATTGCGAACCCAGCCGCTTCCTCGAGGAGATCGACCCCAAGTTTCTCAAGGTCAATCGCCAGTTCTCAGCCAAAGACCCCATCTCTCCATCGATGAACTACGTCACAAAAAATTTTGTGACCAACATGAAGAAGCAGCAAAGTGACAAGCGCTTTGCCAATGCCGTCAAACATCAGCCTAGTCCCGATTTCGAGCCCAGCGACACCACCAATCTCGAGGTGGGCATGAAGGTCGAGCATCCCAAGTTTGGTTTTGGTGTCGTGTCACTCATCGACGAACAAGGATCCAATCGCAAAGCCAAAGTGGACTTCGACAAAGCCGGCGAGAAGACGCTCCTTTTGACATTCGCAAAGCTTAGGATTTTAGATTAAGATATTTTGGGGGCCTCGTGAAGTGAGAGTCGACGGATATCCCGAGACTCAACGATTTAGGAAACTCTACTTCACGACCGGATCTCCGCTATATCACGGCCGCGCTGTCTGCCCAATGCTGTTGGTGAAAACACCAACAGCGGCGCCGGATGCCGCCGCTTGGGCGGACCGAGCGATCCCTGACCCTTGAACCCTCGGACCGTTGATCTTTCAACTTTTTTAGTTTTCTTGTAGGCGCTAAACCTACTATCCAAAACAATATGCTCGACAATATTTTTACGCTGCTCATGCTGATACTGCTGCAGGCAGTGCTCGGATTTGACAACCTCCTGTACATCTCTATTGAATCGAAAAGGGCTCCCGAAGACAAACAGAAGTTCGTACGCACCCTGGGTATAGGTATTGCGATGGTGCTACGGATCGCCCTCCTTTTCATATTGGTTAATGTCATCCAGCTCTTTCAAGACCCTATTTTCGGCCTCCACGCTTCCGGAATCATAGAGGGCACTTTCAACATCCATAGTCTCATCGTGCTGTTCGGAGGTGGGTTCATCCTGTACACCGCCGTCAAGGAGATCTGGCACATGGTCTACCTGGAAGAGCACGGGGAGGAATCGGGTGAAAAAGCCAACACCGGCAAGGTGATCGCCCTGATCGTGCTCATGAACCTGATCTTCTCTTTTGATTCGATCCTGAGTGCAATGGCACTCAGCGATGTATTTTGGGTGATGGCCACGGCCATCATCTTTAGTGGTGTCCTGATGATATGGCTGTCCGACAAGGTGAGCACCTTCCTGGCCAAAAACAGAATGTTTGAAGTCCTGGGATTATTTATCCTATTCCTGGTTGGTGTCATGCTGCTCTCCGAAGGAGGTCATCTCGCAGAGCTAGAGCTCTTCGGTAGTCACGTCACACCGATGAGTAAGACGACATTTTACTTCGTCATCTTCGTACTTGTGGTGGTCGACGTCGTACAAGGCCGATACCAGAAGCGATTACTTGCAGAGAAAGCGAAAAAGGCTCACCACTCAATCTAACCTGGAGAGATGGCACGACGTCAAAATCCAGCCAAGGCACTCAAGCTTTTTGTGAAGGACTTGTTCGACCTTCATGAGGACAAGGAACGCGAAGCCGTTACCATCAAGGAGATCGAGCGCGGCGTAGAGTTCAGAGGCACCAATCTTTGGATCCTGATCTTCGCGATCTTCATTGCCTCCATCGGGCTCAATCGAAACTCCACAGCGGTCATCATTGGTGCGATGCTGATCTCCCCACTCATGGGCCCTATCATGGGTATCGGGTTGGGTGCAGGCATCAACGACTTCGACCTCATCAAAAAGGCATTTCGCAATCTCGCCATTGCAGTGGGTATCAGCGTCCTGACCTCGGCGTTGTATTTTGTGATCACCCCTCTGCACGAAGCGCAGTCTGAGTTGCTCTCCCGAACGAATCCCACACTTTGGGATGTGTTGATCGCCTTCTTTGGTGGCTTAGCAGGTATTGTTGCAGGGTCAAGAAAAGAGAAGACAAACGCGATCCCAGGCGTGGCCATCGCTACGGCACTGATGCCGCCACTGTGTACCGCCGGCTACGGCCTGGCCAATCTCAATTGGTATTATTTCGTCGGGGCGTTCTACCTGTTCTTCATCAACAGCGTCTTCATCAGTGTATCAACCTTTCTGATCGTAAGATTTCTCGGATACCCAAAGAAGAAGTTCGAAGATCCGGGCGCCGAGGTGCGGGTCAAGCGCTACATCGCCACATTCGTGGTACTCACCCTCATCCCCAGCGTGTACCTCGCGTACCACCTCGTCCAGCGCACACTTTTCGAACAGAACGCCCGCAACTTCATCGCCCAGGAATTTGTGTTTGAGGAGACAGAAGTGATCCATCAAAAGTTGTCTTATGCCCAGGAGCAACCACGTATCGACGTCACATTATATGGTAAGCCGCTCACAGAAGAAATCATCGGAGAAATCAAGAGGCAGCTACCCATATTCAAACTCGACGGAGCAGATTTAGTGATCCATCAGGGGTATATCGATCGGCCCGATATGTCAGGAGAGTTCGAGCGAATGTCCAACCAGATCAGGCTCACCGTCATTGAAGACCTGTACAAGCAGAACAATGAGGTGATCGCTTCGAAGGATGCACAGATCGAACTACTGGAGACCGAACTCATCAAGTCACGGGCGAAGCTCTACCCCATCGAGGACATCTCCGAAGAGCTGAAAATCCACTACCCCAATCTGACAGAATTTGCGATGAGCGACGCCGTCGCCAAAAACCTGGCGACCAAGGCCCTGGATACGCTATGCGTCGCCTATGTCGGCTTCCAAAAGGCACCGAGAAAGCGCGAACTACAGCAGATCCGCGATTGGCTACAGTTGAGGGTCGATGCAGACAGCGTTCGGGTAGTGGTACTCAACTAGCCCTTTGAGGTCTTGCCCGAAGCCTTCTTGACAGGAGCCTTCTTAGTTGCTTGCTTTTTGACCGACGTCTTCGGAGGCGTAGCCTTCTTCTCGGCGGGAGGAGTAGGCTCCTTGCCATTACCGTTATTGGCCGCCCCAATCTCCTCACCGATCTTTCGCAGACTTACTGCAATGGATTCCATGCCTTCCACAAGTTGGGCGTTTTGGCCATAGCCCTTCAGCTTCTGCAGCTTGCTGAATTGCTCCAGGATCAGATTCCAGCGTCGCTCCTCCTCGCCGTTGACGACACCCGTCATCTGCTTAAACTTTAGCAGATTGGCCTCCGCATTGGAGGTCAGTGTCTGCGATTCGTTTTCGTAGTGCGACTGGATGATGGTCTGCACTTCGGTCTCATTCATCATCGGCAGGAGTTTCTCCGCGATCTTGTTCATATCACGATAGGATCCTTGCAGCTTGAAGGGAGGTTCTTCCCTGTACTCATCGGACATGGCTGCAGAACGGATGTACAGTTCATTCACTTTGAGAATGACATCCCTCACAACCATCATGTGCTTGATGACCGCCACGTATTCCTGCAGCTCCTCACCGGTGTGATTGACTTCGAACTTCAGACCTTCGGAGTTGCCAGTGGCGGCAAGTTTGAGGATTTCACGAACGTCGGACAGACTGCGTGAGGCTAACCTTGAAAGCACCGTATTGGAGGTAAGCGAATTCTCAACATAGCTCAGTTTGAACACATCCGCCGTATCGCCGATGACATCTCCCAGATTGTAAATGTCCGCGCGGTTCGCCAGCATATCCGGGATCTGGAATTTGTCTCCACTTTCCGTGTACGGGTTTCCTGCCATGATCACGCAGACCTTTTTGCCACGGAAGTCGTAGGTCTTCGTCTTGCCCTTGTACACCCCTTCGATACGTCGCTGGGCGTCGCACATGGAGATAAACTTCTGCAAGAACTCCGGATTGCAATGCTGGATGTCGTCAAGATAAATCATGACATTGTTGCCCATCTCGAAAGAGAGGTTGAGCTTCTGCAACTCTTCCGCAGAAGCGGCATTTGGCGCATCCGCGGGATCCAGAGAGGTCACCTCATGGCCGATGGCCGGACCATTGATTTTCATAAAGACCACACCGAGCCTACTGGCGATGTATTCCATTAGCGTAGTCTTGCCGTAGCCCGGGGGTGAGATCAGGAGGAGGAGTCCCATTAGATCTGTACGCTTTCCTTCACCAGCCGTGCCAATTTGCTTTGCCAGGTTGGCGCCAATCAAAGGAAAGTACACCTTGTCGATGAGCTGGTTTCTGACGAAGCTTGACAACACCCTGGGCTTGAACTCGTGCAACTTCAGCTGCTCGCGATACGTGTCAGTGAGCTCTTTCTTGAGCCGCTGCAGTTCCAGAAATCGTGGCACCACGTGGTCTTCGTAAGCCCCAAGTCGGGTCATGAAGTGCGTCAGATGCAAGGAGTATCTTCCATCCTGCAACTGGTCATGGCTCCCCCTCATATCTTCCAACTGCATGGTCAACGACGCACTGCTCACGTGTGCTGCTGAAAAATCCTGGAAGTAAAGAAGGGCCGCAGTCTCCGTCTTGACGTCACCGTAGTTATGCTGCTTCTGTTCGGCCAGGAAGGCATCGATCCACTTCAGTATGGTGCGAATGGCTATGAGGGGTTCGTCTGCAAATCCTGACCAGGAGGCCTTGAATTTTACATCTGCCCGCTTATGCAATAGCGCCTGATTGAATTCATTGTACAGCTGCGCAGCCTGACCACTAATTGTGAACTCGTCCTTCTTGCTTAGCTCATCAAAGAGGTAGTCAGCGGCCTCAGCTACAATCCGCTCTTCTGTATTTTCAAAGGTTTGACTCTTCGAAAGTGCTGATTTGATGTCTTCTACGAGTCCAACGAATTCCTGCGAGGTAGGGAAGACTGATAATATTACGCCGGCGGCTTTCATCTGGCTGAGCAGTTTGGACCTACTATCTTCCCCGATCTCGCTCTTCCAAAAGATCTTCGCCCTGGTTCGGGCTTCACTTGAAAAACGCATCGTACCTGCACCGTCCACCAGAGTGATGAGGGCTTCGAGGATCCTCAAGGCGTCGAAGTCATGGATCCCTTTCGTATATCCCTCCTCATACTTGGTCGTCATCACCTTGCGTACGGCCTCGGTTCTCTCCTCCTCACCGAGGGCCACAAACGTCTCAAGGTCTCGAAAAGGTGCCGCTACCTCTAGTTTCAGCATAGACCTACCCAGTATCTGTGTTAAAAGCGTGTGAGCCAGGTATTCGCCACGGTAAACGCTGTCAGACTCAGATACCAGCGACTGCTCCCAGAGGTCACTTAAGTCGGCGAGTCTTTGGTCTTTGATCTCTTCAAAAAAGTCGGTGCCCGACAGGTGGTAGTGCGGTACGCCTTTTCTCACAACCATGCTCAGGTCGAGGTTGAGCTGATTGGTGTAGAACTTGTGGTTGCCCATGGACAGGATGTTGTCACCATCGACAAAGAGCTCCTCCTTGTCCTTGAGTTGCCGCAGGATATCCTCTTTGATGGTTTTCAGCTGACTCGAGATGTCATCAGCCTTGACCGTGTCCTCGGCCTCGACAAGTTGCTGCGCGATGCCTCGCACTTTGTCGACCATCAAGTCCGACGCGAAGTAGCCGTTGATCTCTTCTTTCGTCTTAAGGCGAGCGGCTTTACTTCGGACGGCTCCCAGGACACGCTCGGCAGCCTGGAACAGTTGATTGCTCTTCTTGTTGCGCTGCTCAGTGAGGTACAGCTTCCTAGACTCAAAAGCATTGTAGATCTCCTCACGTTTCTGGGCGACAACGTCTACAAATTCATCGAAGTCGGAAAACTTGCCTTCAAGCTCTTCGAGCTGGACCACCAGCTTCGTCAGGTACTCATCGCATTGCTCGGGCGTCTCGCAGATGTCCAGGTAATTGGTGACAGATTGCTCCAGCAGCTTTACAGTGGCTGAGAATTCCGCCTTGCCCTCAGTCGAGAGCAGGGCTTTCCGTCGGTTGGCCAGCTGGACCTTGACCTTGTTGTACTGGCCGTAGATCTCCGAGATGTTCTCAATGATCTGCGTGGTCTGAGTAGCATCGGAGATTTTCAAGTTGCTTACTGTCTCGATGAGGAGGTCAAGCTCCGTCGCGATTTTGTCCCCGGTCTGCTGCAGCTCGTCAGCCTCTACGACCTTCTTTATGCCCTCAATCTTGGCCTCAAACTCCTCTACTTGTTGTTCAAAAGGTGCCAGTGCACGCTCTTGCGCCAGGAAGCGAATGCAACTTTCTGACAACGTATCAGCAGCTTCTGCCAGCTCTTTATCAAAGCGATCGAGTTGCTCTAAATCTGCATACCGTAGGTCCTTCGCGGTGAGCACCTCACCCCGCACCGATCTGACCTCACCCAACGCATCAACATACAGGGTAATGTTGCCAAAGGACGCCTTGGATTTCTTGAGGACCTTGCTCTTCGCTTTTTCGATTTCGACAATGCGCTTACTCGTGCTCTCACGGATCTTTCGAACCTTCTCGAATTCATCAACGGTGGATTCTGCGACACTACGAATGGCTTTCAGGGGCTCCAGCAGATCGTAGTTTTTCTCCTTATCAAGCCAGTGATAGGTATCGGTGATGTCCGTGCACTTCTTGATAATGTCGAGGTACAAGTCTGCGTAGACCTCTTCTTTGTTGACGAGATTGATGATCTCCTGACACTCGGCCATCACCCGCACCACGCTCTTATTGCCGATCTTCTGAAGGAATGAATCTTCATTCTCCTCTGCTTGAAAATTGGGTCCGGTAAAGGGTGTCTGCCAGATCTGAATAGCATGGTGCTTTTTGGCTTCCCCATCGGCTTTGAAAACGCACATTTCGCCGTTCTCGAAAATCGTGAAGCCATGGCAGGTGATGGGGTTCTCCGCCTGCTGTGAAATCAGGTTGTAATTGAGCAGCAGAAAAATGCCATGCTGCCTATTGTAGAAGATGTACAAATAGTCCTCGCCATTGAGTGAGGTAATACGCCGCTCAAAGAGCATATCCTCGAGCTCATAGTCAAACTGCTTGAAGACCCCGGACTGCAAGTAGTATCCATCGCTGAAAATGATCCCGTGCCCATCTGGCAGCAGGATACATGAGTCCCTCATAGAGTCGATGCGACGCACCTCTTTGAGTTTCTCATTGAAAATGAAGTATCGCTCGTCTTCCTGGTAGGGGCGGACTTTGAGTAGGATCAGAGGCCCCAGCTCAGCATAATGGATCTCGCCATCTGCGAGTGTTTGTTCTTTGTTCTCTACTTCTTCACTGTAGATCCCTTTCCCATCCTCGGTGTTGTCCTCCACTTTGATCGTGAGATCACCACCGACCGTCTCCACGAACACGCGATCACGAATCGAAACATGCGGATGGAGTCCTTCGCGAAAGTCTTCGCGTCTCGCCCGGGTCCACTCGAAGTCCTGCTGCGCCGGGAATTTGTACTCGTGTTCGCTGCGATTATCGGCGTAGACGAGTTTCTCCCCTTTGATTTCCCACTTAAAGGTTTTGATATCCGTCACCTCCTTGCCAATTCGGAACACCATGTGCAGGAAGGGCCCGACCTCAACGAACCGCAGAAACTGCGTGCTGCGGTAGTATTTGTACAGCTTCTGGAAGTCCTCGAGGAACACCGGGTCGTTGATCAAGTCCTCCAGCGGCAGCTCATGAAACGAATGATCTTCCCGATACTCAAAGTAGCTCAAGACATCCTGCGGCTTGACTTCGCTCCTCAAGCCCACCATGACATTGTAACCAAAGAGAAAGCGGTCGCCGATCGCGTGCATGTCCCACGGCACACAATTGTTGTCAGTGGTCACTCGCTCTGTGGCCAACACAGAGGTCTCGATCGAACCGAAGACGCGCTTGCGCTCATCATTCAGCCGGTCGAGGGTCTCCTGAAGGGACTTGGTATTTTTCTCGATTCGGCCCTTGAGGATCTCATAGGTACCGCCTTCGATGGTTGCTTTTTCACTATCAATTCGCTCTTCTGCCATCACCAGTAGTTTATGTGGTCACGATTTTCAAAAATTCGGAATGAGGAGGGCATGGAAGCAGCCATTATCAAAAGGAACTACCCCATCAACAATGCCCACTATCCTCTCCAGCCCTAGTCATGCCGGGGTGCTAAAGGTTCAGTGATGAAACCTTCTGATCGTTGACGCCCAATACGTCGGCGATGGTACTCAGCTGCTTGATGACATTGCGCTCGTCAGTAGTCGCCGCTTTTTTCACCATTTGCAGCAGAAGCGCGGAGATGCTCAAATCCTTTACGTCCTCCGCGGACATCCCAAACTGGTCAATGAAGTCTTTGAGCCTTTCCTTGAAGTTGCTACCGTTGCCGGAAGCGAAGAAGGTGTCTTTCACTTGCGTCAGCACTTCACTGCTGTCCATAAGTCGGTCCACAGACTTACCTTTGGTGATGGAGCCGACGATCTGCTCGAAGAACATGGTCTCTCCTCCAACGATATCGATATTCGCAGCCTTCAGTGCCTCGGCGATGACCTCTGCCTGCGATAGCGCAATCTCTTTCTGAATGTTGATGCGAGAAAGTTCGATCTCTCTTTCGGTCTGCAGCTTGAGTTTGAACTCCTCGTGTGCTCTGCCCACTTGATCGAGTTCCTTCATGGCTTCGGCCTTCTGTCGGATACCATCGGCATCGGCTACGAACTTCTCTTTCATGACATTGGCCTCTGCGAGACCCCTTTTCTCCTCGGCTTGGGCCTTCAACTGAATTACTTCCGCATCTGTTTGCCCTTGCTCCTTGGATACCCGTGCTTGGGCCATTCCAATATGCTCGTCTGCTTCTGCCCGGGCAAAGCCTTTTTGCTTGATGCCTTTGGCTTCTGCTTCCGCCTGTGCTTCGATAACGGAGGCCTGCGCATCTCCTTCCTTCTCCAGAGCTGCCGCCTTCGCCTCCATTACCTGTGCTTCTGACAAACCCAGGGCCGCAGCCTCAGCAGCCTGAGCTTCCGCCAGTGTCTTTTTGGCCTGTGCGCGGTGCGTGGCCGCACTCTCTTCTGCCTGTGCATCGATCAACGCCTGCTTTGCCAGGTGCTCGGAAGCTTGTTTCTTGGCCTCAGCGTCTTTGATCTCCTTGACCAGTGATTCTTCCGCCTCTTTCTCCGCCAGGGTGATAGCGACTTTCTTGGTACGTTCCGCCTTCGCCACTTCCTCGATGTCCTTCATCCGCTCCTTCTCTTCCACGACTGTCTTCTCGATGGACACACGCTCGCGAATCACATCCTGGATGTTCTTGCGTTCCTCCTCGACGGCTTTTTCTTTTTCGATACGGGCAATCTCCACAAATCGCTCCTTGTCGGTCAGTTCCAATAAACGGGCACGATCCACTTTCTCAGTTTCGACGGCGTCCGTTCGTTCCTTATTCTTGGACGCAACAAGTACCTCACGCAGTCGGTTTTCTTCTGCCACTCCTATCTCTTCCTCCGTAGTGATTCTAGCCTTTTCAGCTTTTAGCTTCTCCTCGTGTTGGATTTTTGCAGTCTCTGCCTCCTCACGAGCTCGGACGGTCATGATCTCCTTCAGCTGTCGCGCCTCCGCTTCCGCTTGCTGCCGCTCCAACTCAAGGATAGTTTCCCGCGCCTCTACATCCTGTTTGGTCAGCGTCTTCTCCTTTTCCCTTTCGATCTGGTTGGCCAGCATCTTCTGCGCCGAAGTCAGGTCGATGATCTTCTTGATACCCTCCGCATCCAAAATGTTGTTTTCATCCAGATCGTGTCGCGGTGTTTGCTCCAGGTAATCAATCGCACAGTCATCAAGCACATAACCGTTGAGATCCGTGCCAATGATATTCAAAATGTCCTGCTTGAATCGGTCCCGGCTATTGTACAATTCCACAAAGTCGAAGTTCTTACCTACGGTCTTCAATGCCTCCGAAAACTTGGCATCGAACAAGAGCTCAATCTGATCCTGATGGGACGCCCGGGCACTACCAATCGACTGTGCCACTTGCGTGACATCCTCGGTCGATTTATTGACGCGGACAAAGAAGGTGACCTTGATATCCGCCCGCATGTTGTCCTTACAGATCAGGCCCTCTCGACCGGTTCGTGCGATGACTATTGTTTTGAGCGTAATGTCCATCACCTCCAGCTTGTGAATGACGGGCACGACAAAGATTCCGGAGAACGAGACCTTGGTACCGCCCATGCCCGTTCTCACAAGCGCCTCTCCTTGCAAGGCCTTTCGATACATTTTGACGACAATGATGAGGAATGAAATGGCGACTACGGCCAGCAATAACAACCCCATTAATCCGATTGATTCGAGCATACGTGTAGTGTTTTAAGAATAAGGTTCGACAAAATAGAATTTACCAGCTTGGTCGAAGTCAATGACAAGCGCCTTTCCCCCTTTGGGAATGATGGTGCCGTCTTTGTTCGTCCTCGCGTTGATGAGTACGGCTGTACCCTCCACCTTTATTTCCGCCTGACCCGACCGGTCATGGGAAATAGGGAGCTTTGCGACACATACCTGTCCGACAATGTTGTCCAATGCCTCGGTGTTTTGCTTGGCATTCCGAAACATCTTAGCAATCGGAATGGTGAGAAACTTCGCAATGAAAAGTGAGACGACGAAAGCGCCAAGGAACACGGGTAATCCCACCAAAAAACTGGAAATACCCAGAAAATCATTGACAATTAATGTAATCGCCCACAGAGGGAAGGTGAAGAAACTCACGAAAATCATGAGCGGCATATCGCCAATATTGAAGAACGAGAGAACTGAAGCGCCGCCGATACCGACGTCTGCATCCACATCAGCGTCCACATCCAAATCCAGGTCAATATCCAAGGCCTCGGCATCGATGACGCCCACCATCGCGACGATCCAATAGAGGAAGACGCATATGAGCAGACCCGTAGGGATGATATTGATACCCACAATAGAGAACTCCAGTAATTCCTTCATAAGAAGAACAGATTAGTACGATAAAAAATCAGACGTTCGCGTGTTTGAATATACGTTGTTTCGCATTAGCACGAGGTCAGGAATCGCACTCCTAATGTAAGCATTTTGATCGATTGCTTACGAGGCTTTTTTGAGTGTTTCCTGAAGGTGCGTGAAATCTGCAGAATTATACCGTAAACACAATATATGCATACGTACACACATTGATAAAAGTTACAGCTTTTGCTCATTTTATGAGCACAATGAGCTTTCATTAATGTCCTGTATGTTTTACTTGCATTTACGAAATAAATATTTTTCCTTACATTTACGAAAGTTATGAAAGGAACAAATCTGGGAGAGTTCGAAGAGTTGGTATTGTTGACGGTCGGAATACTGTATGACAATGCCTATAGTGTAGCCATCCAAAAGGAGCTGAACCGGCAGACTGATCGTAAGATCTCTATCAGCTCCATCCATGCCGCGGTCTACAGAATGGAGGAAAAGGGGCTGTTGAATTCTCGCATGAGTGAAGCCGAGAAAAGCCGGGGAGGAAAACGCAAGAGGATTTTCACCATCTCCCGCTCGGGCAAGGCTGCATTGGAAAAAGCCAACGAACTCCGCTCGAGAATGCGCCAGCAGATTCCTGACATAGCTTTCGGGGACTTGAAATGACCGACTTGCAACAACCTCCAAAAATGCCTTTGAGATTTCTGCGATTCTACTGCGGAGATCGGCGACTTGAAGAAATTGAAGGAGATCTTTTCGAGCTATACAATGATTTTGTTGAGGAAAAGGGACCCCGCTTTGCCACCTTTTTCTATTGGTGGTTGGTCATCCGCAACATACGCTCTTACGCATTCAAAAAGTCAAAAATGAAAAATAAAGGCGCTACTGCATTCATCATGTTTTTTGGTCACAACCTGAAGGTCTCCTGGAGGGACCTCCTCAAAAACAGGACGACATCGCTCATCAACGTACTGGGGCTTTCCATTGGTTTGGCTTCCTTCATCCTGATCTACCGGATCATAACGTTTGAACTAAGCTTCAATACCCATCTACCAGATAGTGATCGAGTCGCCCGGATCTATACGGATTTCGAGGGTGTGAACGGGGGCCAGTTCACCAATATGGGAGTCGCTGTTCCTGTCGCAGGGTACGTAAGAGACAACCTCAAAGGCCTTGAAGTCCTGTCACATTTCCACACATTCAGTAGTGAGGTAAAGATCTCCAACGCACGCGGCAGCTTCGAAGAACATCAGAACAACAACAGAATCCTGCTAGCAGATTCCAGCTATTTCCAAATTGTTGACCAATATGTTTGGCTGTCAGGGTCCCGGGACGAGTCATTAAATAAACCGTTCCAGGTAGTACTGACAGAAGCCCAGGCCCGGTTGTATTTTGATGACCTGGAACTGGATGAGATGATCGGGAAGACCATCATTTACCAGGACTCGCTGAAGACAATAGTATCAGGCATCGTTCGGCAAGAAGCGGTGACGACGGACTTTGACTTCACGGAGATGATCTCCTACTCTACCATCAGAGCCAGCTGGTTGGAAGACAACTACGACCCCACGGCATGGGGCAATACCAATAGCAACTCACAGCTCTTTGTAAAGTCGACAAGCCTTGCTGCCAGACAGGCGATGGAGCAGCAAATGGTCATAATAACCGACTCCATTCTACGAAAAAACGAGGACAATGCCTGGAGGCGCTCCTTCTTTTTACAGCCACTCGATGACCTACATTACAACGCGGGTGTTGGAATTTTCGACTCCTCTCCGGCACCGATCTATCCGTCCACTTTGAAAACGCTTGGCGCTGTCGCCCTCTTATTGCTGCTGATTGCCATCTTCAATTTCATCAACCTGGAAACTGCGCAGGCCAGTACCAAACTTAAAGAAGTGGGCATTCGGAAAGTAATCGGCTCAACAAGAAGACTGCTACTGGGGCGGTTCATTTTCAATGCACTGATCATCACTTTCGCTTCCATCGCCGTTGCCGTCCCATTGACCTCTTACAGCATTTCCATCTTCAGTGAATTTGTGCCCGCGAAGCTCACACTTGGCCTGGACCAACTGGATTTCTGGGCTTTTCTAATTGGTACCGGTTTGGCGGTGGGCCTGATCGCGGGGCTTTACCCATCCATCCTGATCTCGACCCAAAGTGTTGCCGCCGCATTGAAGCAGGGGCTAAATCGACAAGGGAAAAGCAATAAATCATACCTGCGAAAGGGCTTGATCATCTTCCAATTCATTTTCTCGCAGTTCCTGATCATGGGCACAGTCGTAGTACTCACCCAGATCAATTTCATGCTGGACAAGGACCTCGGATTTGACCAGGATGGGATTGTTTATGCGTGGATCCCATGGCATACTCCTGATGAAAAGTCGGCAGTGCTAAAAAATGAATTATCGACTATACCCGAGATACAGGAGATTAGTCTCAATAGTGGCACACCTGCCCGCAGAGGGTGGAGCACCAGCACCCTCACGCATATGAAGGACAGTGTTGAATCTCAACATCGGGCGCATGTCCGTAGCGGAGATTCGGAATATTTCGAACTATTTGGCATAGACGTCCTTGCGGGAAGAATGGTCTTGTCTCGGGAAGAAGGACAAGAAGTCCTCATCAATGAAACGTTCCGAAAAGAACTTGGATATGCTACCAACGAAGATGGGATCGGAGCAAGATTAGGTGATAATTACATAGTCGTCGGTGTGACCTCGGATTTCCATACACAGTCGTTGCACTTCGATGTCGAGCCTACTTTCTACCGGTATTCAGAAGGTGAGAATTACGTAGCAATGAAAGTCAATCTCCAGCAAGATCTACCGCAAACAATCGACAATATAACTGCTGCATGGGAGCGTGTTCTTCCTGAGACTGAATTGGACCTCAAGTTTATGGATGAGACCGTCGAGCGGTTCTATAGCAGCGAAAAGAAGACATCGAAATTGGCCTCCTTGGCCACGGGCATCGCGATATTTATCTCGTGCCTGGGACTGTTTGGATTGATCTCGTTCACCACTGTGCAGCGAACGAAGGAAATTGGCATTAGGAAGGTATTGGGAGCTTCAGTTGTTCAGATTGGTAATGTCATTTCGAAGGAATTTATGGTCCTGATCGTGCTCTCACTATTGTTCTCGATACCGCTGAGCTACTACTATACACACCAGTGGTTGGAAAATTTCTCGTTCCAAATCGACGTAGCGTGGTGGATCTATGGGTTGGGTGGAATCGTCTCCATAATCGTGGCCTTCTTATCGGTTGGCTTCAAGATCTGGCAAGCGTCGTCGGCGAACCCGGTGGAGTCGTTGCGATACGAATGATGCAGTGTGCGCCCGCCATCGCCTTTCAGGCTGTGGCGGGATTGAAGTGTGAGTGTGAGTAAATTGAGAATGGATAATTGATAATTGAAAATGGCTGTTAGCGCATACTTGAGAATTTAGTGCTCAGCCTGACGTTCCCAATTCTCCATTTTCAATTTTCCATTCTCCCAAGGCAACCTTTTGAGGATTCTTGCATCTATCAATAAAGGCAAAAACTCAAAATATCATGTTCACTAACCGACTCAAGTTTCTAAGCATCGCAGCCCTTTGGTTCGCGCTCTCACCGGCAGTAGCTCAACAGATCGAGGAAGTCCCTTTGAGCTCCTTCAACAAGATCGTCGTAGGCCCGCACATTGATGTAGAACTTATCCAGGGCAATGAAGAAAAAACAATGCTCAAATACAGCGGCGTTGATCGACAGGACATTCACGTGGATATCGATGGCAATACGCTACGTCTCTATCTGGATGGTGCGCGAATGATCCCAAAAGACCGGCAATACAATACGAAGAAACCCAAAAAATCGAAGTACGCCGACGCAAGAGTGAGGGCTCAGGTCAGTTACGTCACACTGAAGAAGCTCAAAGTTCGAGGCGAAGACAGGGTCATATGCAATAGCTCGTTGACTGGTGATCGCTTCAAGCTACGGCTCTTTGGTGAAAACGACGTGGTCCTAACCTCGGTCGAGACAGATGTCTTCGTAGCTTCTCTTTTTGGTGAAAACGAACTGCAGGTAGATGCTGGGACTGTGGGAAAAGGAAAGTACAAATTCTTCGGCGACAACGAAGTGGACGCTATCGGCCTGACCAGCGATTACTCCAAGGCTAAGTCCTTCGGAGAGAGCGAGTTCCGGCTCAATGTGGATGATCTTTTCCGTGTATCCTCCTTTGGCGAATCCATTTTCCGCTTTACCGGCGATGCGGAGGTTTCAAGGGGCTTCATGTTTGGCGAAAACTCGATCTACCAGAAATAGACAAGGGACTGATAATCTGCAAATTGTGGGTGATTACGGTATTTTCTGGTAAAAGCGCTCGACAATTCCGTTTTTTGCTATCTTTGTTAGGTTGAGATAGTCGCTATTGGCGCTATCAATAAGACCAGCACTCGGTGTAGTTGCTAAATCCATTCCAAGGCTCAGTCGATGAGATTGAGGTATACAAACAACTAAAGCTTATAGATTAAAAGCAACCGCAAAAATGATTTCGACACCACCGCCACACCTACTTTCTCCGAAAGGAGCCGTCCTAGTGATGGTCCTTGTGACAGCCCCTTTATTCATTTACAGTCAGGAAAGATTAATCGATCGGCTGGCGATGGAGCTGACAGAAAAGCCCGATACGATCAGGTATCTTGCCTATTATGATGAAGCCACACAAGGCAGCTCGCAACTGTTGGAATTGATCGCTGAGGGCGCGGATTCAGTGCCCCATGTAGACGCTGGTCACCCGCTCTGGTTTGCTACCATGGAAGACTTTGTAAACCATAAGCTGGGCGGATTCCACCATGGAGAGTACAAACCCGCCTTCAGCCAAATGCCCATTACCTTCGACTCGATTAGTATTGGATACCCGATGCATGATGGCTTCACAGCCCTGGGGATCTATTATCAGGCCGAAGAAACATTACATGAGGCTCTTGGTATCATCTCCTCTCACAAGATCCCAGAGCAAAACTGGAGCTTTCACAAGCCGCACTCAAGAGATATCCACTTCCTGAAAGACCAGGAAGAAAACTGGTTTTTCGAATTTGAAGGCCTCGATCATCCGCTGTCATTCATATTCAAGATCGAAACACCCGTCGGGGAATTCCTGATGGCACTGGCGCAAGGGGATGGTCATAGCAGCTTTCACAATAAAGGGAAGCACTATCACTTCACCATCTTCAAACGGAGTAGTCACCACTGGGAGTTTTATGACAGGTTTCTCACCGACAGCTTCCTCCTACCGTGGATGGACATGGATGGGGACGGAGTCCCGGAGCTGCTCTACGAAGCTCATGGATCCATCTTCTTCGGCGTCTTCAGCTTTTACCCCAACTACCATAGTGTAGTACCGCTGTCAGGGGAGAGATAGAAAGGCTCAACATCCGCCGAGCCTTTTAATCAATCCACCTCCTGAAACCGCTTCTCCCCGCACATCCTAACGACCTTCGGGGTGAACTGACCCAATACATCGACCAAATCGATCTGATTGGCCATCACCTGGTGGATGTCTTTGTAGGCCATCGGCGCTTCATCCAACCCCGAGCCTATCACAGTAACGCCCGCCTTCTTCAGGTGCTTCGTCACCTCCTTTTGCGACAAGGAAGCCTTGGCTTTCGTCCGAGACATCACGCGACCAGCACCATGAGAGGCTGAATTCACCGACTCCTCGGCACCTTTACCCCGGACAATAAAACCCGGTGAGGTCATCGAGCCCGGAATGATCCCAAGCACGCCCGCTCCCGCCGGCGTAGCTCCCTTCCGGTGGACGATCAGCTCATTGCCCTCCGCATCCTGCTCCTTCCAGGCGAAGTTGTGGTGGTTTTCGATCATCGCCAGTGGCCGCTCGCCCAAAGACGCCGCCATCCGATCGTGGATCTGGTGGTGACAGGCCGAGGCGTAATCACCGGCGAGGTTCATCGCCAGCCAGTACTCCTGACCTTCCTCGGTACCGAGGTCCAACCACGCCAGGTGCTTGGCTTCCGAAGGCAATTGGCAGAGATCCATCGCAAGGCGTGTGTAGTGCCGCGCGATGTTCGCGCCCAATCCCCGAGATCCTGAGTGTGACAGTACCGCCAGGTATTTACCCGACGGAAGATTCCACTCATTATCGGCGGTCAACAGTTCGGCTGTACCGAACTCCACAAAATGATTGCCCCCTCCTGATGACCCAATCTGGGCATACGCCCTATCCTTCAGATTCTTGAGGATGTTGATCTCTTCAAAGAGCTTCCGATCCAGCACTTCATGATCTTTCGGCCGCTCAAATGATGCATTGCCAAATCGCGTGTGATCCAACAGCAGCTGCTGGTACTCCTCTCGGTGGCGTCTTTCAAATACTGCAGGGATATCGTACAGCGCCATACACATCCGACAGCCGATATCGACACCTACTCCGTAGGGGATCACTGCATTTTCCGTCGCCAGTACCCCACCAATCGGCAAACCGTAGCCCTGGTGCGCATCAGCCATAAGTGCTCCTGTCTTCGTGACCGGCAGTTTCATGGCGATCTCCATTTGATTGATAGCGCCCGGCTCGATGCCCTCCTGACCGTAGATTTTGTAATCCAGTCGGTGAGTCTTCAACTCCAGCCGCTGCTTCTCTTCCTGGATCAATAATGACTTGGCAATAGGGCCCAGCTTCTCGTGGTCCCTGTACAAAGCAGGGTTCTCCAAGACGCGTACCAACAGTTCGACCTTGTGCTTGCGGGTCTTGCCTCGGAAGTCCTTCTCCATGACCTTCATCGCCATGCCTATGACCCTGCCTTCGGGGTAACCTAATTTTCTCAGCTCCCTTCCGGATACTCTATTCGTTGCCATCTTCTTAGCAATTTAAATATTGAGATAAAACCAATTTTTAGCCGCTCTCAGTCTTTTGCGTAGGCGCTTGTCTTTCCCTAAGAAGTCCGGATAGTTTGTCGTCTTCTTGAAGCCAAACTTCCGAGGCAGCTTTGTGTAGATCGATATGGGTGGTCTGGAAAAGTGCGGCATCGCCTTCATCGCATTACCCGATTCGTGTGTGTGATAGAAGATCTTTCGAAACCCGAGCTCTTTGACCGAGAAGTTGATCGCCAGATTGAGTAGCGCCTCCTCCCAGATCGGCTGATAGGGCAAGACATACTCCCGTCGATACTGCAGGAAGTCATCGATGTGAACGGCGCAAAGTTTGGACGGCAACTTGCCCCCCTTTTTCCTTATCTCTCGTCGATGGCGACGCACCCATTCTTTCTGATCTTCGACGTATCGCAGCCAGTCATTTTGTATTTCCTCGACCAGCACTTCACCCGTATCGAAGTCGAAGTCCAGGCGTACCCAGCCCATAGTCAAGCCGCCCTTCTTACGAACAGGATGCCTGTCATACACGAATGGGTGAACCTTCCCGGGCTTCATCAGCTCGTAGTAGCCATGGTTGTGAAAGGCATCGAAATTCAGCTGAAGCACGAGGTTCCATCCTGCTCTCGATGTTTGATACCACAAGTCATGGTCCTTGTTGCTCGCCTGGCCCCAGGATCCCAAGGTGTAGTGAAACTCTCGACAGTCCATCGGCCTCGACACCTCCAGTTTGCCCGGTGATATCTTGCCATTCCCCGCCGATGCAAGCAGCCGTTGAGCGATCTCCTTGCGGGCAAGAAATCCAAATGGCGATTTCTTGAAAGCTCCAATACTGACCTCCTCCTTCACTGCCAACTTCATCATATCGATCACATACTTGTCCTTGAAGTATGCATAGCTGATCTTGCCGGTCCCCAGCATCTTCTTGACGAATTGTAATTCGCTAGCTGTCATAGCTATGTTGTTTCTTGTTCGTAGATGATTGTTCTTGGACAATCCCTTGAATGGGATCACCACCGAGCCACACGATGCTTCATCACGTGGGGGTTAGGATGCGGAAGACAGCTTCTGCAGGGTTATGACAGACTAGAGAAGGAAGACCGGGACCTTAGCGGCCCCGATCGTCACATCAGCAAAGCCAGCGACCAGCGCTTGCTACGGCATCGACGGAGGTTGTCCTTCAGGACGCTGAGCTCATGCTCATCCAGCGTCCATCTAATACCCAGTCGATAAAACCTCATCGCCTGACGCAAATGGCCCCCAACCTCTTTGTTGCGACCCAGTTCGTTGTAGATAAACGACTGGCTCACTCGAGGTATATTGAGCGCCCTGAGCAACAGTGCCTCGTGCTCATCAAAGCGCTTGCAATCAAACAGCAATTGCGCCAGGTGGATGTAAGTAGCTCCATAATTGGGGCTGTACTTCATCGCCAGCATGAGGTGCCGCTCTGCCTTCTCCAAGTCATTGAGGTGGTTGAGGTACAACCAACCCATGTGGTTGTGAGCCATCGCAAACGTAGGCTCATCGGCCAACGCATACTCCAATAGCTCCCTACCCTTCAGATAGTTTTCTTCCCTGAAAGCGTCCTCGGCATCCAGGATATATTGATCTAGCAAGTACATTGTCATAGTTGTAATTTGTTTTAGTCCGACAATTCATTCGAAAGCATGCTAACTGTTGGCTTCAAGTGATTAGTTGACTGGTGGATTAGTACCCGGGAACTATCGTCGAACATCGATTTGCCAAGAGGCAAAAACAACAATTCGCACGTCCCGAGACTACTCTCTAGTCACCAGTCACTATATCACTTGCCATTCGTGAAGATGCTCTTCAACTGATCGATCACCTGCCCGTTTCCGGTGACAGTGATCTCACCAATCTTCTCAGCGATCTTCTCGACGTACTCCATCTCCTTGAGCTTGAACAACATCTCGTTGTCCTCCATCAGCTTCGCAGTGTTCAGGAGGCTTCGGGTAGAAGCAGTCTCCTCCCTGCGCATGATCACGTTGGCTTGCGCCTGCTTTTGCGCGACCAGCACCTGGTTCATGATATCCCTCACCTCACCAGGCAGGATGATATCACGGACACCGCAGTCGGTGACGGTGACACCCAAGGCTTCAGCCTTCGGCTTGATGACCTCACGGACATACGCTGCCATGCCATCTTTTTTATCCAGCAACTCATCCAGCGTCAGGGTACCGATGTACTCCCGCAGGGCGAGCTGCATGAAAGTGTACAGCTGCTTCTCGTAGTCCTTGTTGTCGATCACGGCCTTCTCGATGTCTGTGACTCGGTACTGGGCCATGAAGTTGACACGCAGAGGCGCCTTGTCGCGGGTAAGGATCTCCTGTCCAGACACCTCGATTTGCCGCTGTCTCAGATCGACCTTGTCGACCTTCACAGGGATGGTGTTTTTCCAGAAGAAGTAAGTACCCGTGGTGAGGATCTTGTCGAACATACCGTCGATGTACAACACCGCCTTCTCGTAAGATTCGACAACGAACACCCTCAGGTAAGGCAATACCTCTCGGCGCTCAAGGATCGTCAGACCGATGTCTTCGGTGATCTCCACTTTGCTCAAGTCTGCCTTGATGAAAGTATGATCTACCGACCCCTTCCAGTACATGTGTTTACCGGGGATGAGCACCTGCTTGAAGTTGCCGTCCTCATATTGCAGGCATATCTCGTTGTCCTGCACGTCGACGACGGTGAGCTCCTGGCGCAGATCCTGGTCCTCCAGCAACAGGTTGATACCTCCTGGTACACCTGCGGGCATGTAAAAGGGCTTGCCTCGATCGTACCGGATCACCGTCTCAAACGGGAAGATCCAGTAGACCCCTTTGGTCAATATGCGACTGTAATCACCTCGTTTGAAGACGAGACCTACAGTTCCCGTGTTGATTCTGATCCTTTTCATCATCTTGTCACGTTAGCGTTATACATCTATTTTACTCATCGGCCGAAGCCAATACTCTTTATCATTTCTTTGGGGCCCTTCCCGATAGCTATCGGGACCGGCTGTCACCTCTCGCCCTTCGCCGCGCTAGCCACCGCACCTACTTGCTCGGGCTCAAACAACCGGCTCCATCCGCGGTCCGACGTTTCGGGGGCCGGTCAGCCCTGGCTTTGACCATGAAGTAGAGAGTGTACAGAATGGACTGTTGATATTGCGATTTCCATTCTCTCACTTCATGGTAAAAGCAGCGCCTCCCTTCGCCATGGGGCTACGGGAGGCAAGCAGGCCTGCCATCGGCAAACTGGCGGAGCCAGGCTTGAGCACGACTTCCGATGGGTAGTTTCCCCAATCCACGACTTTTGTCCCTACTCCCGATACCTATCGGGATCACCTCCTTTCCTGTCGCGTTGCAGAAAGCACCGATCCGTCGCCGAGCGGTATCCACCGGACTCAGGGCCTTTGCCCAATTTTTGAGTGGGTGTGTCCGAAGACTTCCCCACAAATGCTGGCCTACTGCGCCCTCCCTGGCACGAAGCGAAGGAGGGCTGCCTGCTTTCTTTCCACGATATTTCAAGAGCCGTGGAACACTCCTCTCCAAAATCCCACATTAACAATGTGGTGCTCTACCCACTGAGCTACAGTCATCCAAAGTGACTGACCGGATTCGAACCGGCGCATCCAAAAAGGGAAGGGTTTGAACCTTCTATCTGGTGCAAATCCGCGTAGGTGGACGCAGCATATCGATTGATAGCATCGACCGATACTGTAGTGCCATTCAGAGACACCCACCGTGGGCTTCCTCAAACGCCGCAATTCGCTTCTTCAATCCGCCGTCTGCGGACATATCTTGCTGCTCCCCATCAGGACGGCTGGCGGCGACCGGCTTCAGAACAGCCATGTTGCCAACCGCACACCAGCCCGTTGAGATGGGAGCGATGGGCCACACAAGTGGGGACCACTGTGGAAGAGGCTAGAATCGAACTAGCACTCACGGTGCTTCAAACCGCCGCTCTACCATTGGAGCTACTCTTCCATTTACCCAGACGCTACGGTCTGGGCGAGCCCAAACACTTCGATCTGGGCGCCCTGACGCTTCGGTCAGGGCAAGACCACCGGACCCCTTGACGGTATCAGCGACCCACCTCCTTCCGGAGTTAGGCAGGTCTACCCAGGTCAGGTGATCTTCCTGCTTGTTTGGAGCTTTGTCATACATCACCGGGGCAAACGGAACCCCGACTTGTGGGCTTTAACCACTCTCCAAACTCAGGGGAGCCACCCGTTTTGCAGCTCCCGCAGTGACGGAGGTTGGGGATATCTTCTCCAACATTCCGATTTTCTTCATTTGGTCTGCTCTCCTCGCGTCATCCAGAGGGGGACGCCAAGTTCGAAGCAAAGGATCTCTTTGGCGCGATTCTCGAATCCTCCGTCGAAGATTCTTCCCTTCGCTCCGCTTCGGTCTGAATGACGGAGTAATAAAAAGCCCCGACCTGCAATCAGGACGGGGCTTCTGAAACACCTCACCATTGACTGGCTAGGTGATCAGCGACCTTCCAAACTCTTGCAGTTCACTATCGACAGACCTTCGACCCAAAAGGGCGTACGTCTCCCGATCACTCTTTGAGCTAAACCAAATATTATTCTGTATTTGAGTCATATTGCCAAAATCCAAATGAAACAAAAAACCCAGGCTGTTGGGCCTGGGTTTCATCTATATCTTCTTATAGTTGATTACCAATCAGACCCAAACACATGAAATACATCACAAAAACGGCTTTCTGTCGCTATGGGTGATGTGATATGTTTTGTGTTTAGATACATTTTCTGTTTTTGTTTGTTATTGCAAGTATCGGGAACTGAAATTACAAAACCAAATAATATTTTAATAATTCTAATTTTGTTTGTTTTCAACAACCGTGCCAAATCAACTTAGTCCCAATCGTCATCATCATTCCAACTCCCCCAGGCACTCTCATAGTAATACGCACTTCTGAGCTTTCTGTTGAAGTACCTGAAAGAAAAGGACGGATCAAAGAAGTCCTTTAGCTTCCCCGGAATAGCCGGAAGCTTCCCCCAGTCAAAAAGCACGTTGTACAATTCATCCAACCGACGTTCAAAGCTGTCAATCAGAAACACATGCATGTCCAGCTTTGAAATGTACTTTTCACATCGCTCTGGATGATTGGCGGCAAGATCCACTAGCTCGGATTGGCGAGCCACTATTTTGCTGGTCTTAGCTCGCGCATTGCTCCCCAAGGGCGTCCGAATAAACAAATTGAAAGGCCACAGCCACTTTACATGAAGCCCTCTGTCCACGAGAGCGTAGAGAAGAAAGTCTTTTCTGAACGCCTTGAATCTACCGAAGCTATTGTAAATGTCATTCAGGTACTTCTCAAGATCGGTTTCCTCCAGTGGCAAATGATCGACGAACACCTGAAGATCCTTTAACTCTCGTATCGGTGTAGCTGGAATTTCTCCTTTCTTGACAGAGTAATGATCCACTTCCCGATAGCCTAGACGAACTGTTTCCAGACGCAGGGTTATCCTCCTCTCGTAGACCAGTTGATAGAAGTTCATCTCCATCAATTGCTCTGTCGATGCGTGGGGTCGAATGAGGTAAAGTTTCTCTGCCAGTGAAAGAGGAGCCCTATGACCACCAGCAGTCATGATCCGGACGCCATCCACCGCCCACATGATCACACCCGCGACGGCCGCCATAAACGGATAAAACGCCAGGGAATACATGATGAGGATCACACCCATCTCTTCGTAGGGAAATAGTCTAACCAAACGAAATGCGAACAAGATCAACGCAGCGGCTACGGCAATGATCTGCCCTCGTGTCATCCTCGAGAGCCCGTAGAACTCCACATTCTCAAAGGAATTTCCACTGCGGAAATTCTTCACGGTGAAGCGAATCACTAGAAGGACAATGGCGAAAAAGCACAACCTCACAAAACGCCCTGTCCGAGGGGTCCACTCTTCCTCGCTGGGTGCGGTCCACTCATAGTCGTGATCCTCTAGCTGCCTGAAAAGTGTATACTCCCGATCAATGTCTGCGAGCGCAGACTGTAACGGACCGAAGATGTCTCTCCCCTCCTGGAGGTTGATCTCCACCCATTGATGCAGGACATTGGAAAAGAATTCTTCATTCTGTGAGTTGGCTGTTTTGGTGACCACACGATTCTCTCCCAGCCCAATATGGATATAAAGGAATTCGTCCAACTCCGACTTGGATGCAGCCAGGTCGTCGTAGTAAATACTATCTGGGTAGATCCTGATTGTGACCATCAGACGGTGTCTCTTCTGCAACTCCACACATACCTCCTCCAATATCTCCTGTTGCTCATAGGTGAATAGTCCGGCAAAATCTGCTACCTGGCCGGCTACAAGCTGACCGCCAGAGGCAACAAACAGAAAAAGTGCAAGGAGCTTACGTCCCAAGATTGTGCGTCTTTGTTTCTATGTAAAATACGGAAATGTCGCGCCCTAATGGCCTCCGTAAGTGCCAGTAAGCCATTTTATGGAGCCAGAGAGAAAGCATCGAGTTAGTCCATATTTCGTTTGACTTCCATCAACCATCCTGTAAATTGGTGAAATGAAACGCAGACAACTCTTCAAAGCCTCGCTAGGGCTAGGTCTATCGGGCGTCGCCTCAAAGGCGCTTGCCGGCCATCAGACTTCGGACAGCCCTGTAGTTATCTCCACCTGGAACTTTGGTGTCACCGCCAACGCTGCCGCATGGAAAGTACTGGCAGGAGGGGGAGCTGCCCTTGATGCCGTGGAGCAGGGTGTGATGGTCGTAGAATCCGATCCCAACGAGATGTCAGTCGGCTACGGGGGCCGACCAGACAGAGAAGGGCGAGTCACGCTTGACGCATGCATCATGAACGGCGTGACCGGCAAGTGCGGCGCAGTGGCCTTCCTACAGGACATTGAAAATCCGATCCGGGTAGCCCGCATGGTGATGGAAAAAACACCCCATGCCATGATCGTGGGTGCAGGAGCCAAGCAGTTTGCCATAGCCAATGGCCTCCCCGAGCTTGACCTCCTCACGCCTAAAGCCAAGGAAGAGTACGAGAAATGGTTGATAACGTCCAAGTATCAGCCTGTGATCAACATCGAGAATCACGACACCATCGGCATGCTGGCACTAGACCAGGAGGGAAATCTGGCAGGAGCCTGTACCACAAGTGGAGCTGCCTACAAAATGCATGGTCGTGTCGGTGATTCCCCAATCATCGGCGCGGGCATGTTTGTCGACAACAAGGTAGGGGCTGCTTGCGCCACTGGCCTTGGTGAGGCAGTGATTCGCGTAGCCGGGTCGGCTATGGTGGTGGAGGCCATGAGACAAGGCATGGAACCCGAGGAGGCGTGCAAGTACATCGTCGATCGCATTGTCGACAATGAGCCGACAACGAAAGATTTGCAAGTAGGATTCCTCGCCCTGAGGAAAGACGGCACCGTAGGTGGCTATAGTATCCACAAAGGTTTCAACTATGGCTACAGAACTGACGCAACCGACGAATTAAGGGATGCTACCTCGAAATACTAAATGAATTAGCTATGAGTACTACTTATGTCAAAGAAGCATGCGTGGAAGGCCTCTCACAGGCCTTGAAGGCCCAAGAGCTCGGAGCGGACAGAATAGAACTCTGCGCTGACCTCAAAGAGGATGGTCTCACTCCCGAAATAGACGACATCATGGAGGCCAACGAGCAGTTGTCAATTCCCATCCGTGTGATGATACGGCCCCGGCCCGGCAACTTCGTGTACAGCAAGGAAGAAGTCAAGGAAATGATCGCCAGTATTGAAATATGCAAATCCTTAGGAATAGAGGGAGTCGTATTTGGTGTTCTGAAAGACGACAATACCCTGGACCACAAAACCCTGGCTTTGCTCTGTGAGGTGAGCGGTGGCATGAAAAAAGTTTTTCACAAGGCCATCGAGGAGACCTCGGACCTCATCGCCTCCACTCGTGAGCTGTTCGAGAAAACGTCTATAGATGCAGTCCTGACGGCCGGTGGTAAGGGAAGGGCCACTGATCATTTACCTGCCTTAAGAGAACTCATAGAGGTGGCTGGCGACAAAGAATTGGTGGCGTGCGGAAAGATCGACGACCAAAATTTGTCCAGAATCCACGCTGCCCTTGGAGCCAAGGCGTATCACGGTCGTAAGATTGTTGGGAAGCTTTGACGGATCTTTGATCTTTGTTCTTAGATCATGGCTTGCGTGGTACACAAGGATCCACGAACCAGAAACCATGAACTACGTCACTTAACCCCTTCCGTCACACCAAAGGCACTCTCCAACCGATCCTTGACGGGTTTATTGGCCATTACAATCAGGTAATCGTCTATCGCCAAGGTGATGTCCTTGGATGGATTCTTTATCAGTTTGCGCTTGCCATCTTCCATCTTACTTATGGCCATGAGTACTGCATCCTGGTCATCTTTCATCTGGTGGAAAATCTCATGACCGTTCTTTCCCAGGTAGGGATTGCTATCAATCGCACGAAACTCCATGACATCGAACCCTTCCTCGTCTTCGGTTGGACGCATCAGGTCGAGGCTGAGTTCTGCCACGTCTGGTTCGAATATATAGCTGGCAACCAGTCTGCTGACAATATCATTTTTCGGGACCACTCGAGAGACGCCGGCTGCTTCAAATGTATAGGTGAGTGTGGACTTGCCGGTCGCGACGAGAATCTCTGCTTGCGGAGCATACTGCTTCATATTGATCACATGCATAAGCGAATCCGAATCGTCATCTAAGGCAAGAAAGATGATTCGGCATTGCTTCGCATTTACTTTCTCGTAGGCATCGGCATTTTGGAAATCACTGAACAACACGAATATGTTATCCTTGCCATATTGCTCGTAGATAAGGTCAACATCGTCCTTGCGGGAGGTCACTATACAAACGGGCGTGTTGGTGTGCCGGATACCATTAAGGACCTGACGGCAGAAGTCATTCCAGCCATAAAGGATGAGGTGATTCTCAAAATCAGTCCCTTTGAAACCCAATTTTCTCTCTTCCATGATGATGTTAAACTTGTTGGTGATGGTCCCCAGGAGTAGGCCGAGCAGCCCAATACTTGCAAATACATAGATGTAGCCGACGATCTTACCAATGGTAGATATGGGATAAAGGTCACCGTAGCCTACCGTGGTGAGCGTGACCACCATGTACCACATGGCTTCACCGAAAGTAGTGATGGCCCCATCCGCCTCCTGCTTCTCTGCCCATACCAGGACCAGATTCAAGACAACGGCTGTAACAACGAAAATGACCAAGTAGGCGCCTTCTCTCTTCATGCTTTGGCTGCTTACAAATTGCCAAGCGCATAATACACAATATCTATCGATTGTCAAATCTTAGCCTCCGACATCGCATCTAATGGTGCAGCCTAAGATGTGGTAATATGTTGGAGGGCTTTCATGAAGGAAGGATTAACGGAACCACAAGGGTCCTTCGAAAAACGAGCACTTCTCTACTCATCCCGAAGACAATCACTGGGATTGACCATCGCCGTTCTTATGGCCTGCGCGCTCAGAGTAATCCACGAAATGACCATTGCGATAATCGCGGCGCAGAGGAAGAACCACACGCTGAGGTCGATTCGGTACTCAAACTGATCCAACCAGTGTCGCAATATCCAGTAGGCCACCGGCACGGCCAGTAGTATTGCCCAAATGACCAGCCTGGTAAACTCGGTCGTCAGCAGCCACGCAATATTCGCCGCTTTGGCGCCAAGTGCTTTTCTGATCCCAATTTCTTTGATTCGGCGCTCGGCAGTGAACGACGCCAGACCCAGCAACCCAAGACAAGAGATAATGATGGCCAGGGCGGCCGCATATTTGGACAGGGATGCCACACGCTGCTCGGTACTGTAGAGTTCATTGTAGACCTCATCGACGAATTTCGGCTCAATGGGGAATCCCGGATTGTACGAATCATTGAAATCCTTCATCTGAGTAATGGCCTCTGCCTCTCTACCAACCATCAGCCTGGCCATAATGAACCATGATGCCTCAGGTCTCAATAGTATGATAGCAGGCGAGTGCTTTTGCTTGAGGGACTGGAAATGAAAGTTTTCTACGACACCAATGATTTCGAGCGACTGCTTTCCCCACACTGTGACCTTCTTGCCCACTGGCTCTCGCATGCCCATGGCTGCAACAGCCGCCTCGTTGACCACAATACCTGCCTGATCATTGGCCTTGGTTTTGGAAAAGGTCCGTCCACTTTTCATCCTCATACCTACCGTCTCCATCAAACCGTAGTTGACCCTGATCACCTCAAATTGCATCTGATCAGCAGGTGACTTCCCCAACCAACTAACCTCCGAAGTATAATTCTGCATACCCACGAGCGTGTGACCGACGCTGCTGACATCCTCCACACCGGGAAGTTGAGACAGCTCCTCCAGGTAGGTGTCAATGGATTGAGAGACGTTGCCACTTTGTTCAAAGTACACCAGGCTTTCGTTGTCGTAACCGACGTCTTTGTCCGCTATGTACTGTACCTGACTCTGTATGACAACCACCGCAGCGATGAAGATAATCGACAGCCAAAATTGGAAAATCACCAGGCCCTTGCGAATCCAAACTTGTTTAGGAGAAGCCCGAAACTCCCCTTTGATCACCAGGATCGCCCGATACGAGGATAAGTAAAGTGCCGGATAGCTACCAGCAAGGATGCCCGTAAACAACGCGATGGCTAAGGAGCCGGTGACCAGTTCCGGGGTGAAGTTGAACTCGATGACTTTCCCGGTGAATTCATTGAACCTCGGCAACACCAGACTTAGAATGCCCAAGGCAAAAAGCATTGAGATTGTCGTAACGACCACGGATTCGCTCAGATACTGTTTTACGAGCATGGGGCGCTCAGCCCCAATCACTTTTCGAATGCCCACCTCCTGGGCTCGGCTCGACGCACGGGCAGTACTTAGGTTGATGAAGTTGATGCAGGCAATAAGGAGTATGAATACAGCGACGGCACTGAACAGACGGATGTTGTCAATTCTTCCTCCCACCGGCACACCGTGCTCAAAGGCATTCCATAAGTAGAGATCTGACATCTGGATGATTGAAAATCGGGCATGGTCCCGTTCCAGGTGTTTCGCATGGAGCGTCTGTATTTTCTCGCTTACCCGCAAAATGTTGGTGGCTTCGGAGAGGAGTACTAAGGTCCGAGGTCCCTGATTTCGCCAATCCAAAACCCACGGCTGCTGATCAACAAAATCATCGAAAGGTGCAATAAAATCAAACCGCCTACTTGAGGTACTGGGGATGTCAGCGAGAACTGCAGTCACTTTGTACGTTCGGTCGTGGTCGATGGTCACGGTCTGATTGACGGCCCTCGCAGGATCCTCAAATAGTTTCTCAGCCAGCGGCCGTGACAGAACCACGCCTCTCTTGTCACTCAATGCCAGGGACCTGTCTCCGTGCAGCAACGGAAAGGAGGTGATGGTCAGGAAGTCCTTGCTAGCATAGATCCCTTGCTGCTTGAAATGGCTATTCCCCTGACTAAAGATGTGCTGTATCTGCCACGTGTATGTCGCAGCCTGCTCCACCTCCGGCAGGTCATTTTCGAGCTCTGCCGCTAGTAAACCAAAGGTGGCCATCGAGGTAGAGGATTGACCGTTGGCAAATTCTCTGGTAGACATCACCTGGAACAGCCGCTCATCATTTTCATGAAAAGTGTCAACTTTGATCTCATCAGCTACCCACAGAAAAATCATCAGCGACGTCGCCATCCCGGTACTGAGACCGACGACATTGATCCAGAACGATGTCGCGTGCCTGGTCAATGAGCGATACGCTGATATGATGTAGTGATGAAGCATCACAGACTCATCGCCCAAAATTGTACCAGTTTTATAAATTACTGAAAATCAATTATTTGATGTATGAAAAGGCCAGAAGTGTCCGATAAAATCGTGCGGAATCGGACGAATTCACTACTCTCCGAACCAGTCTTTGAAATCGCTTGCTTTCTCCGCACTGACGACTACCTCTTCGGCCGAAGCGGGAGTCAATTGAAGAAGTAATTTGCCCTTGTGATACCGATGAGCCACCTCGATGCTGCGAATACTTACGATATACTGGCGGTTGGCTCTGTAGAATGTCGCAGGATCCAATTGCTGGAAGATCTCATCGAGCGTTTGATCCATTAGAAACGACGAATCGAACGAACGAATTCGTCAGAAGATACAACGAAGTGACGGATGAGATCAATAGCGTGGAGCAAATTGGCTTCTTCCCAGATGTTCTATACAGGATTCAGTTCTAGGGATAGTCAAGCAATAGAATTTCAGGAGAATCCGGTGAGAAACTACCACCGGATTTTCTTGATTTTCGTGCCCTGTAGGCGCCCAAGTGGCCCGTTGCAGTAAATGGATACAGTTTTGTGCGACAACCTGGATTTGTGGATATGTATGAATTTTTCTTTAATTTTAATATTCGACCAAAATGTTCACTGACTGGAAATGGCAAGGTTTCTTGTGCTCTTCATGCTATTCCTGGGCCCTGCGCTGTACGCTCAGGATGCCATGATCAAAATCAAAGATCGTGGCGACAAAGTATACTCTGTATTCTTTCATGCTGACTACCCTTATGATGTCATCATTAGGTTGGTCGACGGAAATGGCCGTCCGTTGAATTCGGAGAAGATATGGTCCGATGGCTTCGAAAAGCCCTACAACCTCAAAAATCTGCCTGAGGGGGTCTACACTTTCAAAGTGAAATACAGTGACCACAAGTTTGAGCACTCTGTCGCCGTAGGTGAGGCCGCACAGATTGTGCTTGCAGAGGCGCGAACAGCTAGAAAAAAGGACAAAGAGAAGGAGAAAGAGAAAAACCAAGAGAGGATCTTGATCTCAGAAAGTGCCGATGACTTGCGAATTGCCCTTGTGGACGAAGACATATCAGCCCTAAGTATCTTCTTCTACCTAAATGGCAGCACTGAGGACTTCGAATACTACTATTGGGAGCCCGTCCCAAGCAAGAAGGAGCAGACCTACGACCTCAAAAAGTATGCTGGCACCCCAGTGAGGCTGGAGATCGTAGAAGATGGCAAAATACTGGCAGAAAAGCTGCTCGTTACCAATTGACGTCTCGCCTAAGACTGGTCCGAATCTCCCTTTAATCCAAACTTAGTTGCGTGCCATGCTCTCTCGTGCAAATAGTAGAAGAGCATCTTTATGAACGTCTCAATGATCGCGACGCTGGAGGCTTTCTCCATAGCCGCGGGATTGTCTCGAAAGAAGAATAGCGCTACCAAAAAGGTGGTCACAGAGGCTATCACCCTCCAGGTGACCGTCTTCATAAGGTGCCTGACTGAACTTCTGATCTTCATTTTGGCATTGTACCAAACTCTTTCGTGGTAATAGTAGAAGATCATTTTGAGAGAGGCTTCAGCTACCGCCACCCATGAAGCTTTCTCAGTAGCATTAGGATCGTCCCTAAAGAAGAATAGCGTCAGCAGGAAAGTCGTTCCCGTGGCGACGATCCTCCAGGTGATGGTTTTGGCAATATGGCGTTTTCGACTATGCATCTCATTCGAAACAGCGGGCAAAAGTAAGGGATATATTTTACCGTCCAAGTAACTGGCAATGCTACCGTGCCCTGCTCGCCGGCAATGACTCTGGCAAATGGTAAGCGGAGTAGCATTCGGTATTCGTTGCCCTAAGGTAGAAGTGCTCAGATAATAGTAGTTTGCGCATGTGAAGGAGCCCCTTTTCTCAATCATCCTACCTACTCACAATCGGCCAGACATGTTGCGGGAGGCAGTGCACTCCGTCATGAACCAGAGCCTTGACGACTGGCAACTGGTCATCATCGATGACCACTCATCGACGGTGGCGGATTCTATGCTACCAACTGGCATAAGCGACAATAGAGTGATTATGCTGACCAATGATCAACGTCGAGGAGTGGCGTACAGCAGAAACAGGGGGATTGAAATGGCCACAGGCCAGTGGTTGCTTTTTCTCGATGACGATGACACTTTGGAACCTGAATTTCTGGAGCAGGCAAAGGAAGCTACTACTGATCTTGGAGATGGCCAGGTTTTGGCGATGCCATGTAAGATGCACCCAGCATCAATCAAAACCGGTTGGGGATACCATGCCATGAAAGTTCAGGTCAGGCGAAATCGGCGGCTACCATCCCGCGAAGCCTCAAGCTTCCATTCACTGATCACTTCGCCACCTCAAATGACGTCCATGGTCTGTCGACGAACGCTACTGGCTGCTGTGCGTTTCGACGAAGGACTCTTCTATGGTGAAGATCTGTTTCTGTGGGCCGAGCTTCTTCGAAATCACGTGCGAGTCAAAACTCAAATGAAACGGAAGGGCTGCAATGCCCTCATAAGATACCATAGCATGGGGCAGCTTTCAGAAATCGATGATAAAGCTGTAATAAACTATTTCGACCAGTTCCAACAACGATTTGGTCCTTTGGATATCCGCACTCAGCAAGCCATCAGGGCAAAGGTCTTCCTAAGAAGCCTGTGGGGAGGTCAGTGGAGTGTAGCAGGCAAGGAGTTTGCCTCAGGCATAAAAAAACCCAGCTTATTCCTGGGTCAATTTCTATCTCAGACCTGGCTCAAAAGCCAGATATTTCTGAGCTATTTACTTTACCGGTTGATCAAATTCGATTCTTGATGAGCCGTCTACCGTTATGAAAAAACGGTTGGCTTCATTGCTGTCATTTTAACAGATCGAAATGGTGAAGTCTTTGCGTTGTTTTGTGATTTCCAGATCCGCTCCAATAGTAGGAAAGCGAGGTCTCTGATTGTGTATTGCCAGCTGAGTCTATTCATCTATTTACTGTGTTAGAGTGAAAGTGGTTTCCTTAGTAATTGCAAGAAACAAGTTACTTAAGACCTCAGAGCTTGCATTCAATGCCGCTATGAACAGGAATCAGCAGCGCTGAATAGGAATTTCAACCGGTGAATAATAATTCACGAAATAATTACATAGAACGTATTAGTAAGTGCCGTTATTGCTCTTCTAATCGATTACCTGGATGTCCCCACAGGCTATTTTTGGATTACCGGAGTGGTCATGCGCCGATAGTATATAGCAGGCGGAACTGAGGTCTTCCGCGTATTGGTGAACTACCAGCACCTTCCCTACGATATCCGAATCCAAGCCGGTATTGAGGCTCCAGAGATCCGTTTGAAGCATGAACATGCCTTCGCCCTTGTTGTCTACAGTTACATTGCCGATGTCCCCGGCCATATTGCGATTCCAGGGGAAACCCATGCTTTCTCTCCCGCAGAAGCTATCCATCGTGTTTTGGTTCCAATGTGCTCCGGGAGACTCGCATGTACCATCATGAAGGTGCACGGCGTGTGATGTGCCAGGCTCCAAACCCGTCAGGGTCATGGTGAGGGTGACGATGTTGCTCTCCGCGGTCACTTCCACACTGCCTCGGAGCGCAGTCAGCTGCTGGTAGGTGTCAGATTCCACTTCCACTCTCTCCACTGCAAAGAGTGAGCCCCCTGCTTTTACTGGCGAATTTGGCGTTTGCTCCTCAGCACATGCAAGGAGCCCAACAGCAAAAAAGACAAATACCCATCTCATACCTTCCATAATTCCCTTTCACTTACAACAAAGATGCCACATATCACCCATACTTAAAAGGGTCAAAATCACCACCCTTCTCTCTTCCTCAGGCCTTCAATATGCGCGTAATGATGCCTTGAGTGCCAATCATAGAGCGCAAGATTCTCTCCAATCGCAATTTCCTTTTTTGTCTCCGGGTGCACAAAGCTGCGTTGCCATTGAGCTTCATCCAATACCCGCAGTAGCCTCACCCACCTCTTGTGCACTGCGGCAATGAATTGCACAGCCTCTTCACCTGTGGCCTCTTGTGAATCGCGTAGATCGGCCCAGCCAGTCTGCGAGTAGGCTTTGATAACGGGCCGATCCTCTGTAAGCGCCCACTTGAAGCGAACGTAGCTATTGAGGTGGCTGTCGCCAATATGCATCAGCAGCTGTCGAACCGTCCATCCCCCAGGCCTATATGGGGTATCGAGTTTTGTATCGTCCAAATCACCTATGATGCCCTTTAGTTTTTCTGGAAACGTCTCCAATGTGGTCAGCCACTCTGTTCGCATTTCTGGTGTGATGGCCTTCGGTGGGAAGAATTTACCAATGGGATACTTGAGGTCTTCTAGATTCTGAGTCATTTGTATTGTGGTTAGTCAGGGTTCTGGTTAGTAACACAAGGCTGCTTCCAAAAAGTGCCAGGCCTTGCACAAATAGCCTAACTTCACCGCTCATTCCTCCATGAATAAATGAAGATTCTGAAAATCACAGCGATCGTGCTCGTGGTGCTTATTGCCGGGGTATCCTTAACTATATGGTTCGTAAGCGATCCACTTCCAGAAGGCAAGTCCGGTAGGGAAGCCGAGGCCTTGGCCGACAAGATGCTGATGGCGATCAATAAGCCTGCTTATGACTCCTTGCAGGAACTACGCTGGTCGTTTCCTCGTGGACATCACTTTGTCTGGGACAAGCGTTCCAACGCGGTCGAGGTCAAATGGGATGATTATGTGGTACAGCTTGATCCGGATAATCAGTCCGGCACGGCATCAAAGTCTTCCATAACCCTTGCAGGTGAGGATCTTGACAAGGCCGTCTCTAAGGCCTGGAAGTTGTTTGCCAATGATTCGTTCTGGTTAGTGGCTCCATACAAAATCAGGGATCCTGGCACCGAACGACGCATGGTGGAGACTGACGATGGGCCAGCATTGCTCGTAACTTACACTTCTGGGGGTGTTACTCCTGGTGACAGCTACTTATGGCTATTGGACAGTGATGGAAGGCCAAAAGCATGGAAGATGTGGGTGTCGATTCTTCCGTGGAAGGGATTGGAATTTACCTGGGAAGACTGGCAGCAGCACCGTGGTGCCTGGCTGGCGCCAACGCACCGGGGGCCCGGACCCGCCACAGTCAATCTTTTGAATCTTCAGGTTCGATAATATCCAGCTTCAAACTTGAGGGAGGCTGTGTAAGCGCAAGAATTTCAGGAAATAGCTCCTCGCGGATCGCGGCAGTTACCTCGCATTGATGGTCAAATGCCCGATCAATGATCCTAAGCTCATTTGTCGCAAGTAGCCTCTCAGCCTCATTTGTCTCCTCATAAGTGTAGGTCAACTGAAATGTCACCTCCGGAAATATCTCCGTTTTGGCGATACTCTGAAGTGCGTCTGCCGCGGCTGTACGATAGGCATTGATCAGTCCCGCCACACCCAGTTTTGTTCCGCCAAAATACCTGACAACGACAACGAGAACATTCGTAAGGCCCAGGGATTTGATCTGCCCCAGGATTGGGTCGCCAGCGGAATGGCCTGGTTCCCCATCATCATTGGCACGGAGTTGAGGCGTTTTCATGCCGAGGGAAAAGGCATAGCAGTGGTGCCTCGCGTCATGGTACTGCTTTCTCACATCTTGAAGCCGTTCCTTGATTTCCTCCTGGGTGGTCACCGGAAATGCGAACGAGAAGAATTTGCTGCCCCGATCCTTGAAAAAGCCCTCGCCAGACCTCTCAATTGTATGATAGGTAGTCATTGTCGCAAAAGTAGTCGGGCCTCTTTCTTGACGTCTTTTGTCTCTGCATATTCCAGTGCACGCTCGAGGTGAATAGCTGCGGCATCGGGACGATCTTCGGACAGGATACGACCCATACCCAAGTAGCCTAAACTTTTATAGAATTCGCCATGTCTCGTCAAGGGTTCGCCGTTCTGTACCCCTATAGCATAAAGATTGAATGCCTCATGCTCATTGTTCTTCACTTTTTCTTCAAACAATCCCATGAAAATATTACCTGCCATCTTGAAATAGGCCCTCTCACTTGCCTGTAGTTTACGAATATATTGTATGGGGACATTGGGCAAGTGCACGTCATCTCTGAACGCTTCCAGGTACTTCGAGATGAGGTAAAGATTGTCCGGATATTCCTTCACGAGGAAAGCCAGGTACTCCTGAGCTTTTTCAGGTGTATCCTCATACCGGAGGTAGATGTAAGAGATGTATATGTGGGCTTCGATCTTCAGCACTACGGTCTCCCTTGTGGCGCGATCCAATTGTGCCAGGCCCAGTTCCTGATCTCCACTTTTGAATATCCATACAAAGGGCTTGTAGATTGGGTAAATCTGGGGATACTTTTCACGAAAGTAATTGTACAGACCTGTCGTAAATAGGAATTCGCTGATGACATCGGTAAGATCAAAGCCCTCCTTGACCAGTCCGTAAGCTTTGGTTGCTTCGGACAGCGCCTTCCTATACTCGTCTCGATCCGCGTAATACTCGGCCATCAGCCCCCGGGCTGCAAGTTCGAAAAAGAGGGCCTCTGGGTTCTCCTCGTCATCTGCCGACATATTCACGGCGCGATCGACAGTTTCCTCCATCTTAGTCAGGAATTGCTCAAAGACAGCATCTTCAAGTACTGGTAGATGTTGCCAAAGAAGGTGTATACCCTCCATCAATGGACCCACTGGATGATCGGGTAGCTCGGCCTTTACCAAGGATATGTAATACAAGGCCGAGTCCTCCTGCAAGTTGTAGATGAAATCGCCTCCTTTTCTTACCAAGGCAATCCTGTCGGGGTAATCGAAAAAGGGCATTTGAGCCTGAGAGGACTGCGGTGGTAACAAAGAGATCGCCACCAGAACTATGAGCCGAAGATCACCTAAAACGGTCATTATGTATGTGAAACGCGGCAAGATCAACTTTCTGTTCCTCTTTGTTGGCTAAATTAGAACGGCGAGAGCATTATAAAAATTGAATTTTACGGCAGAAAGCGGTATCGAGGGCCTTGGAGAAGAAGTGGAGGTGCTTTTCTACAGAAAAGGCTATCTCGAGATTCAGCGCTATGAACAATTGCAGGTACTGAAGGCCACTCAGGATGCCACTCACCAAATGATGATCCCATTTGCTGTCGAAAATGGAGTGGCTACAAGTCTCTCCAGCAGCCCGTTTGGAGGGATTTTCACAATGGAAGCCGTGCTACCCGAAGACATCTCCGCTTTCATGACTTTTGTCGTTGACCACTTTCGTCGATCTGGTATAGTCACAATGCGCATAGTCCAGCCTTCGCCAATACATGACCAATTCGCGCCTATGCCGAAGGGGCCGTTCAAAGTAGCTTTCGAGGACCTGAATCAACACCTCGATCTCACGACAGGTTTTGACGGTCAGCTGCACCCTATGCAGGTACGTAAGCTGCGTTCAGCTCCAAAAAACAACATCTCATGCTCCTTGGAGGGTCCGTCCTCTCTTGGAGATGTTCATGAGTTCATCGCTTACTGCCGATCCCAAAATGGCCTTAAAATCAACATATCGCTGCAAAAACTCAGCGATCTATTCGCAAGATTTCCAGACTCATACCACATCTTCTCCGCGTTTCAGGGTGAAGTACGGGTTGCCGCTGTGGTCACCTGCCTGGTGACACCTCGAGTGGCCTACTACTACCTGCCTGCTACGCAAGAGGAGTACAAGTCGTACAGCCCAATGGTACCCTTGATCAAAGAGATTGCCCAATACTATCAGTCTCGAGGTGTTTCAATTCTGGATCTGGGCATTTCGTCGATCCAGGGCAAAAAGCAAGAAGGGCTGTACAAGTTCAAGCAACGAATGGGAGCACAGCTTAGTTATAAGCCAACGTATCAACTCGATCTGTAAATCATTTGTAGCATTGGAAAACGAGAAAGTATCAGTCATTTGCCTTTGCTATAATCAAGCACGATTCATCGAAAAAAGCCTGCTTTCGGTGGCGCGGCAAACATATAGAGGTATCGAGCTGATCATCATAGACGATGCCAGTTCTGACGATAGCATAGAGCAGATCGAAAGAACGGTTGCGGGCTTTGATACGGAATTGCGTAAGAGAACTACTCTTCTCCCCCTGTCAGAAAACGTGGGCAACTGCGAGGCCTTTAACAAGGGCCTGGCCGCATGCAATGGCGATTACATCATCGATCTCGCCGGTGACGATGTGATGGCAACCGATCGGGTTGAAAAGCAAGTGGAGGCGTTTCGTAGTCTTGGTGAATCTTTCGGTGTGATCTATTCGGATGCAAACTATATCGATGCGGAGGACAACCCACTGGGGCTGCACAAGGTCCAGGATCCGGTTGAGGGCATTGTGTACTCCGAAGTGCTGCGGCGGTATTTTATACCGCCTCCAACCATGATGATCCGGAGGGGTGTGCTCAATAAGTTGGGGGGTTACGATGAGACACTCGAATACGAGGACTTCGACTTCTGGGTGAGGTCCGGGAAATTGGTCAAGTATGGGTACATCCCCGAGCCTTTAACATCTATTCGACGGGTCAAGGGCTCCTTGTCCGTTCGGTTCTACGAGAAGGGCCATCCCCTCGCAGCATCAACTTTCAAGGTCTGCGAAAAAGCCCTGGCATTGAATGAATCTGAGGAGGACAAGCAAGCGCTGGCAGCTCGAATCCGGTATGAACGCAGGCAATGTGCATTACTGGGCAATCGGCAGATCGCCCGCAAATATCGAAGTCTCTTGCTTGAAGTCTCGACACTAAGGTGGGCGGACCGTATGGTGGGTGCGATGGTGGCCTTGCCGGTGGATTGGTCTTGGCTACTAAGGATCAGACATCTACTACGCGCATCCACGACACGCCGGTGATCTCTACCGCCTGTTGTCATCCCCTTCCATCATGCTTATATAGCTATCAAACCTGCTTGGAAATATCCTGCCTTCCTCCACAGCTTCCCGAATGGCACAGCCGGGCTCATTGATGTGCTGGCAATTATGAAAACGACATTCCCCCAGAAGATCCCTCATCTCTGGAAAAAAATGCGACAATTCCTCCTCTTCCACTTCCGCCAGTCCAAGCTCTTTGATTCCGGGAGTGTCGATCACAAAGGTCTTGTCATTGACGGCAAACATCTCCGCAAAAGTTGTGGTATGCACCCCCTTGTCCGCAAAATCTGAGACCTCGAGAATTTTCTGCCCGGCTGCCGCTACGATCTGATTGATAAGCGTGGACTTGCCGGTGCCCGAATGTCCGGACAGCAGTGTCGTCTTGCCTTGCAAGCTCTCTGGGATGGCACCAAGCTCCTGATGAGTGAAAGAGGTAAGCATGCCTGTATAGCCTATGTCTTCATACATCGACAGTATCGCCGCAGCTAGTTCCAGATGATCCTCATCGTAGATATCGGCTTTGTTGATTACGACGATCCCCGGAATACGAAAAGTCTCGAGTGTTACCAGAAATCGATCTATGAATCCTAGTGAGGTCCGTGGTTGGTGCAAGGAGGTGATGAGCATTGCCTGGTCGACATTCGTAGCCAGGAGATGATGATGTCCCTTTTTCCTGGGAGAGGCCCTGATGACATAATTCTTTCGAGGCAGGATTTCCACTATGACGATGTTATCCTCTTCCAGCGCCTGCATTTTGACGTGGTCACCAACGGCTATGGGATTGGTAATCTTTTTGTCCTGCAGCTTGAATTTGCCCCTTAATCGACATTTTACCAGTTCTCCCAAATCTGTCCGGACCCAATACCAGGAACCGGTGGACTTTACGACTGTACCGGTGGAATACATTGCTGTAAAAGATACTGCAAGACACGCTCAGTCCCGCCAGTGTGCTTCACTATATACTCTCGTGAAGCGCCCGCATTCACACGATAGTTTTTTGGGTCTTCCTCCATTTTGGTCACGAGCTGGATCATACTACGAGCATCACTTACCTCAAATCCCCCACCGCACTCGATTAATCCCATCGCCTCAAGGAACTTGAAGTTTGATGGATGCTCACCGAAGAACACTGGAATCCCATAAGCCGCTGGCTCCAATGTGTTGTGAAGTCCTCCCTGAAATGCACCTCCGACATAGGCGTATTTTGCATACCGATACAGCCTGGACAGGAGCCCCACATTGTCGATAACCATTGCTCGTTGCTGAATGACCTGGGGGGTGGCGATATCCGTGTACCTGACACTCTTGGTGTGGAGACCTGACCTTATCTCCTCGACAATTTTCTCTTCGACGTTGTGAGGAGCTACAATGAACTTGAACTGATGAAAATGGTCTATCATCCCCCTGATCACCTCCAGATCAGATGGCCAGGCGCTGCCAAAGATCACAATCTCATAGCCACTACAAAAAGCTTCGACCACAGGATCCTCATACCGCTGCGAGCTCGTGCGCTGTACCTGGTCGAACCGCGTATCACCTGTCACTTCCGCGTTAAAGACTTTGTGCTTCTCCAATAGCTGCTTTGAGCGGTCATCCTGCACAAAGAACTTATCAAACTTTCTGAAAAGTGGCAGATACATACCGCGCGCCCGATTGAACTGAACCATACGCTCTCGTAACACTGCCGAAGCGTACACCACCTTTACACCTTGTTTGACACACTCCGAAAGATGATTGTACCAAAAGTCGTACTTAATGAATATCGCAACGTCTGGCTTCAGAAGCCGAAGAAACTTTCGAGCATTTTTGGGAGTATCCAGCGGCAGATAGGTAACGAGGTCCGCATACCCATAGTCCTTGCGAACATCATACCCCGAAGGCGAGAAAAAAGTCACCACAACTCCCAGAAGCTCTGTTCGAGCTCTCAGTCCCTCGATAATTGGCCTTGCCTGTTCGAATTCGCCTAACGAGGAGGCATGTATCCATACAATCGACGAAAATCGCGAATAGGATAGGGAAACAAGTCTGCCATAAACATGCCTTCTTCCCCTTATGAACATTGCTGCCTTCGGATTGAATAGGGAAAAGCACCAGATGGTCAACCCGTAGATCCTAATGAAGGCATTGTATAAGAGGTGACTGAACATGAATTCGGAAAGAAGTTCGAAAATAAGACGTTTTTCAAATTATGTGGGTATTTCAGCCTTGATGATATCAGTAGGGCATTCTTTAACTGATTAATTAGTGACTATTGACCATATATTCATCAAAAATCGGCGTTTGCTAAAGCCTGTGGACATTGAGTCCACCGCAAAGGATACCCTGTTCAACGTGATATCTCTATGAATTGATGTTCACGTCTGGATTCTTATGAAAAATACATCGACATTTGAATCGTACAGGCAAAGACTAAATTGTTAAATCGCGTGAATTCTAAATCAAAAATTCAATCATCAGCTTTAATCAACTTCACTGTAGTGGCGGTGCTTCTGGGCATCACAGCTTGCGGCGACGCAGGAGTGGGTTTCAACATTACCAAAGCCGTGCCCATTACCGTGCCAGTAAATATCCCTATACCTGACCCTTCGGATGCTGGTGCTGTGGATCGACTACTTAATCTCAATCCGCCGTCCAAGACGGTGGTGTACGACCTGAACGACATCGAGGCCTTCGAAGGCGCTCTTGACGGGCTACGGGACCAGGAAAGCATCATCATCAACAGCCTGGCCTACCAGTTTGAAGGGCTTGACAGCAATGAAGAAGTGGATATGGATGGTATGCTGATCACGCTAAACACTTTCGATACGAATCTTGACTTGTTAAACGTGAGGCGTCGGCTCCAGAACATCGATCGCACACCGATCTCCCTTACGCAGGAGGCAGGCGACGCTATGGTCAGAGCGCTGACTTCTGGCGAACCTGTGACTGCAGACATAGTTTTCGATCTCGCGGAGCTTCCGGCGGATGCCGATAGCATCACATTTGACTATTCGCTGATATTCGACATCACTATCAGGGCAAGAGATCTATAAGCCCCAGGCCTAAAAATGAAATACAAGAGCATGACTATTTTCAAAAGATCGATACTCTCAATCTCTTTATTGACTGGTTTTTTAAGTGCCCACGCTCAGCTGGACCTGGGCTCGTTGCTGGAAGCAGGCGTGGCCGATGCCAATCAATACCTCGAGGACTACATGCGTCCCGTATTTGTGGGTACAGGATACGCATTCAATAGCGGTTGGTACAATACGGCCAAGCCGCACGGCACGCTGGGTTTTGACCTGACCATTCAGCCAAGTTTGGCCTTTGTGCCTTCCAGTGCCGAGTTTTTTACTTTTAGCAATGCAGATTACACGAATCTAAGATTGGCGGATACATCACGCGATCAGTTCCCTACTTTTATGGGGCCAAACCTCGATGCAGATGATATCCCCGAAATTGCCGTCATCGAAGATGGTGAAGAGACCCTGAGGTTCACAGGGCTAACAGGTCTCGGATTGGACGAGACTCCCCTTCCTAACGCGCTTTACGCACCTACGGTGCAGGTGGGTATTGGCATCGTCAAGAATACCGAGCTGAAGGTCCGCTACATCCCCAGAATCAAAATAGGCGACTCCGCTGGCGAGGAATTCATCACGGAGCTTTGGGGTGTAGGGGTGATGCACGATGTAAAGCAGTGGATCCCCGGCATTCGCCTGATGCCATTTGACTTGTCGGCCTTCCTGGGATACACCCGATTTAGATCGAGCATTGATCTCGACGCGGATAATCCCGACCAGAATGCCGAACTGATAATTTCCGGTATGACCGTTCAAGCCATGATCTCAAAGGAGATTTCTGTGCTCACGCTTTACGGAGGCATTGGCTTCAGTACGTCCATCTCCTCTTTCCAAGTGACAGGGACTTTTGATACCGAGGATGACGTGATCATCAATCCGATAGATTTCAGTTTCAATTCAATGGGGCCGCGAATGAATGTCGGAGCCAGAGTAAAACTTTGGATTATCACATTCCATGCCGAGTATGCGTTGCAGGAGTATAGCACGGCGACTATCGGCTTCGGCTTCAGTTATCGCTAGAGCAGCGATCTCCACCCCGAGCGAACACAGCATTCATACAAAAAGAAAAGTCCTAATCAAAGACTAGGACTTTCTTAAGATGTCAAACAGGTGTATGAATAAAATTTGTGTTATGCATAAGTTAATACGCAGAAACCCGAATAGGTAACCCACTCTTTTGAAAAAAAATGAAAATTTTATTCGTCTGCCTAGGCAATATCTGTCGATCACCCATGGCAGAGGCCATTTTCAACCACAAAATCAAGCAGTTAGACCTCCATTCGTGGGGGGCATTGTCGGCTGGAACAGGCAATTATCACATTGGTGATCGACCTGACGACCGGACGTTGGCAGTACTGGAATCTAAAGGAATAGAGAGCATCAGCCGCGCTCAAAACATCGGTACGTACGATCCAAACCAGTTCAATTATTGGGTGGCGATGGACGAAAACAATCGTCAGGACACACTTAGCTACTACCCGGAAATCGGAGAAAAGCTGGTTCTCATGCGAGAATTCGACTCGCTCGCTCCCGGACAGCCTGTTCCTGATCCCTATTGGGGAGGTGCTGAAGAGTTCGAGGAGGTCTTCGATATACTGGACCGCTCGATTGATCAATTTATCGATCATATTCGCTCCTTTCCCAGATAGCATATCAGCCTGAACGTGCAGCACTCTGATCTATTTGGACTCGTAGAGGGTATTTTGCTTTCAAGCCTCGGTACCCAGGTGGAACTACGGCAAGTGGAAGTCCAAGGCGGCGGGTGTATCAACCGAGCATTGAAAATCATTACAAGGAAGGACACCTACTTTCTCAAGTGTAATGAAAATACCCACAACTTTTTCGACCATGAAGTAGTGGGGCTTCAATTGCTGGCAGGCAGTCAGACCTTTAGAATACCCGAAGTCATCCATGCCGGCGTATATGGTGATCAGTCCTATCTTCTCATGGAATATATCAAGCCCGGGTATGGCGGAAGCAACTTTTGGAGGGACTTTGGTCGGCAGCTGGCGGAATTACACCAACTATCCCCTGATAGTGGCCTCTATGGCCTGGGATACGATAATGAAATCGGCAGACTGCAACAGAAGAATGATTGGATGGACAACTGGATCCAATTCTTCATACAAAACAGACTGGAGACGCAACTTACACTGGCGTACTACAATGCGCATATCGACGAGGGTTTCATGCGGCGATTCCGTGAACTCTATGACCAGCTACCTTCACTACTTGTCGCCGGCGAGCCCTCGCTTTTGCATGGAGACCTCTGGTCGGGCAACTTTCTGGTGGGTGAAAGTGGTGAGCCTGTTCTTATCGATCCGGCGGTTTACTACGGGCATCGAGAAGTCGAATTAGCCTACACCAGACTCTTCGGGGGATTCCAGCCAGGCTTTTACGAAAGTTACAACGCTTCGTGGCCACTCCAGCCGGGGTTTGAGGATCGTATAGATCTTTATAACCTCTACCCGCTGCTCGTACACGTGAATCTCTTTGGGAGTTCCTACCTATCTGGTATTGAGCAGACGCTCAGGAGGCATCTGTGAGTGGCTTGAAAAGCACCTGGTACGTATTACGTGAGGATTGTTCGAGGTACTTTGTCTCAAACTGTGGTAGTTTGTCTAGAGCGCCATCAGTCGGGTTTTTCACTGTGGCTAAGTGCAGCCCCTCATTGTAAAAGAGATCGTAATGATCAATACATCTTTCCATCAACCTTTCTAATCTTCCGGGCATCGCATCGAAGCAGAAGGAAAATGACAGCGCAGAGTGTTGAAAGAGATTGGTTTCAATCCGCAGTTCTCGGAGTATTTGAAGCAGATCAGTCATCAGATTCTCCGAAAGAATCGTACTCTCTTGTGATCTCAAAGTAACCAGCACCTGATGCTGCCTAAACACAAAACAAGGAATATCAGGGTTCATTCTCTGATTGGTGATCAGACTGCCTTTCGAGGTGGGGACCATGAAAGACCTTACTTGCATCGGGATGCCAGCCCTTGCCAGGGGCTCCAGTGTTTTGGGGTGGATGACCTTGGCACCGAAATAGGCCATTTCTGTAACCTCGTCATACGACAAGGTCTCAATCATCTGGGCATCGTCAAAGATCTTAGGATCCGCATTCATGATGCCAGGCACGTCCTTCCACACGGTGACGCCCGTAGCCCCCAGGCAAAATGCGATAGCGGCGGCCGAAAAATCAGAACCCTCTCTACCAAGGGTCGTGGTCTTCCCATCCAAGGTCCCTCCGATAAATCCCTGTGTAATGTACATTGGAGTGGCACCGGAGGTCGCACTTTGAAGGCGCGCCTCCGTTTCCGACCACTGAATATTCGCTGCTTTGAAATCGTCGTCCGTAATTATTAGCCTACGGGCATCCAGCCAAATGACAGGGAATAGCCGTTCCAGCCATGCATGAATGATTGTCGTGGATAGGAGTTCGCCGAATGCCACGATCTTGGAATAGTAAGCCTCTCGTATGGCACCAATATCCTTGACTGCCTCTCGCAGATCGCTAATCAAACTACCGACGTTCGGCGGAACCTCCCCCAACAAGTCTGTGGCCACCTGTTCGTGAAAGTCCGCAATCGGTTGGAATGACGCCTCGTGCAGACCCTTCTGCTGATAGGAGTTGCTGATAAGAAGTTCGAGGGCATTGGTCATCTTCCCCATAGCCGAAATGACGATGACATGAGGCAAGTCAACTTCCTCTTGCAATATCGTTGTGAGGTTACGAATTGCCTCCGCATCTCGAACGGAGGCCCCACCAAACTTATAAACCTTCAATGTCGTATCAGTTGCTTACACGCGAAGCTTCAAATCCCTAAACGAGTCGAAGGTCACTTTGGCGAGGCGACTACCATACCAGGAGAATGCCTCACCATCTACCAGCTTAGTCAAGGCATTGGGGAATAGCTTCTTGAACTCCTGGAGGTGCGATTCCTTGAACGGGAACGGCTCTGAGCTTAGAAATACAGTATCTGCAGCGAGCGTTTCAAGAATGTAGTCATCAATCTGAGGATAGCGCCGCTGTAGCACGATATTCTCGAATCCCAGATACTCCAGCACAGAATTGATGAATGTCCCCTTGCCAGCGACCATGTAAGGCCTACGCCAGATCATGTACAAGACCCTGCCAGAGTATCGACAGTGGTGTTTCGCAAAATTCTGACGTACACGCTCAATCCAACTTTGTGCCTCCGGATCTTTGCCTGTGATCTGCCCCAGCGTCTGCATCATCTCAAAATTCTGCTCAAGACTCTCGACATCACTCATCCATACAGGATAGTGTTTGGAAAGCTCTTTGATGCTCGCTTCGGTGTTTTCCTCGCGATTCCCTATGATCAGGTCAGGCTGTAGCTCGGTGATCTTCGCAAGGTCAAAATCCTTTGTCCCCCCCACTTTAGCGATACCCGATACTGTATCTTCAGGGTGGATGCAAAACCTGGTCCGACCTACGAGTCGATCCGCCAAACCTAGATCCAGTAGGTATTCAGTAATAGAGGGTACCAAACTTACTATTCGCTGAGGGCTCTCTGGGACCCGTACTCGACGACCCATCTGATCACGAAGCCTTATCTCACCTAATGTATCTGAAGTCCTGACCATTTTCTATCTTGAGAAGACTCTCATATATCAAATCAATCACGTGACCTACATCGGCCTTGCTAACCATCTCTACCGTTGTGTGCATATACTTAAGCGGTAATGAAATGAGTGCGGATGCTACTCCCTCGCCACTATAGGCAAAGGCATCCGTATCGGTACCGGTGAACCGCGAAGAAGCCAGGCGTTGAAAGGGAATGCCTTTGTCATTTGCCACCGAGATAATGAAATCACGCAGGTTATTTTGAACAGCAGGCGCATATGACAGCGTCGGACCTTGTCCGCAAGACACATCTCCACTGACTACTTTGTCGTACATAGGGGCGTTTGTGTCGTGGGTGACGTCTGTGACAATTGCCACATCGGGAGCGATCCTTCGAGAGATCATCTCGGCACCCCGCAGTCCGATCTCTTCCTGTACTGCATTGACCACATAGAGGCCGAAGGGTAACCGATCGCCATTCTCTCTGATTCTCCTCAGCACCTCTGCTATCATGTAGCCACCGATCCTATTGTCCAGGGCCCGGCCTACGAGGTACTTGTCCCCCAACTCCATCAATTCGTCCTCAAACGTGATGACACACCCCACGTGGATACCCATCTCCTCTACCTCCTCTTTTGAGGAAGCACCGACGTCAATGAATATATTCTTGAGTGTGGGCGTCTCCTCTTTGTCTTTTCTCACGTGGATCGCAGGCCACCCAAATATGCCTTTGACCACTCCATTGCTTGTGTGGATATTAACCCGCTTCGAAGGGGCAATTTGGTGATCTGAACCGCCATTTCGAATGACATATATGTATCCCTTGTCATTGATGTAATTGACAAACCAGGATATCTCATCAGCATGAGCTTCGATGGCCACCTTGAATTCGCTGTCAGGGTTCATAACGCCAACCACACTACCATAAGGGTCGGTGATGTGCTGATCTATAAATGGGCGAACGTAGTCCAGCCAGATTTGCTGGCCGCGGGATTCAAAACCGGTTGGTGAGGCGTTGTTTAAGTATTCGTATAAGAAATCCTGACTCTTTTTATCCATAGACATATCCTTCTAGCCTCCAAGTATCCTCGCAGGTTCGACAAATGTACCGATTGATTGTCGCCCTCGATGGATACAGTAGGAAATATAAGCAAAAAGGGTAATGCCCGTCAACCTAAGAAGTCAGACGCATTGTTCCAAATGTCACTCAAAGGCCGCTGACCAGCCCGCCATCAACGAGATAGTCCTGCCCAGTGATATAGGAAGCGGCATCTGACACAAGGAATCGGACCAATTCTGCCACCTCGGCCACAGTTCCCTGACGCCTCATAGGTATCTTTTGGAGTACCTCCCGCGAGGCAGGATAGCTGTCAATAAAACCCGGAAGGACGTTGTTCATCCGTATTTTGTGCATGGCGAACTCTCTGGCAAAGAGCTTGCAATAGGCACTCAGAGATGCCCTTGCCACTGACGAGACTGGGAAATCAGCATTTGGCTCTACAGCGGCGAAAGAAGAAATATTGACAACGGCACCCCCAGTTGGCTGTCGGCTCATATGGGGTACGATCAGGCGCGACATCCTCACAACATTGAGCAGCGACAACTCCAGGCCCTGCATCCATTGCTTGTCTGTGATCTCGAGCAAATTCCCCTTTGCCGCGTGTCCTGTGTTATTCACAACCACGTCTATGCGGCCATACTTCTCATACGCCAACCCCACCAGCCGCTCGAGGTCTCGGTCAACCTCCACGCTTCCCTTGATGGGTCGGGCAGATAGCCGGTCGGCAACGTCGTAGATCTCGTCGGACCTCGACATGACCACCAGTTTATATCCAGCATCGGCGAGAAGTTCCGCGGTAGCGGCCCCAATGCCCCGACTCGCAGCCGTTACAACCGCTACCCTAGGGCTAGGCGGCTCCTGTTTGTTTTCTTCACTTCGCATTAGAGTGGCAGGTTACCATGTTTCTTCCTCGGAAGCTTGTCCACCTTGTTTTTTAGCATCTCGAAGGCCCGCATGACTTTCAAGCGAGTATTTCGGGGGAGAATGACTTCATCGATAAATCCTCTTTCAGCAGCGATGTACGGATTGGCGAACCGGCGCGTATACTCATCGATCTTCTCCTGATGCGTTGTCTTTGGGTCTTCAGAAGCGGCGATCTCGCGCTTGAAAATAATCTCGGAAGCGCCTTGCGCACCCATCACGGCAATCTCTGCCGTAGGCCAGGCGAAGTTGAGATCAGCACCAATGTGCTTAGAATTCATCACATCATAGGCACCACCATAGGCCTTCCTGGTAATAATAGATATACGCGGTACAGTTGCCTCGCTGAACGCATAAAGCAATTTGGCCCCGCTGGTTATGATTCCATTCCATTCCTGGTCAACACCTGGCAGAAAGCCGGGCACATCTACAAATACGAGTAAGGGCACATTAAAGGCGTCACAAAACCGTACAAACCTCGCAGCTTTCTTACTGGCATCAATGTCAAGGACACCAGCTAGACTCATGGGTTGATTGCCAACGACTCCGATGCTTTGGCCTCCCACCCTGGCAAAGCCCACGACTATATTATCGGCATAGTCTGCATGGACTTCCATAAATGACTCATGGTCTACCGTTTGATGAATGACCTCTTTGATATCGTAGGGTTGATTGGGGTTGTCGGGAAGAATACTGTCGAGCCCCTCCCTCACGTCATCACCATCATCGTATTGCACATATGGCAGCTCATCTTCACAGTTGGAGGGGAGATAACCAAGTAATTTACGAATAGCCAATAGTGTTTCCAGCTCGTTCTTATGCTTGAAATGGGTGACCCCACTTTTGGTGGCATGAGTATTGGCGCCCCCAAGGTGCTCCGAGGTGACGTCCTCCTGCGTTACCGTCTTTACGACGTTGGGGCCTGTCACAAACATGTAGCTGGTGTCCTCGGCCATAAAAATAAAATCGGTAATCGCAGGGGAATAAACGGCCCCACCGGCGCATGGCCCAAGAATGGCTGAAATCTGAGGTATAACTCCTGAAGCCAGCGTGTTGCGATAGAAGATGTCTGCATAACCCCCAAGTGACACCACCCCCTCTTGAATTCGTGCACCACCAGAGTCATTGAGCCCAATGATCGGCGCCCCATTCTTCATCGCCATGTCCATGACCTTGACGATCTTCTCCGCATGGGTCTCTGAAAGGGATCCCCCAAAAACCGTGAAGTCCTGACTGAAAACGTAGACCAGGCGTCCGTCAATGGTGCCAAATCCAGTAATGACTCCGTCACCGGGAAATTTTTGCTTGTCGAGGCCATAGTCCGAAGACCTATGCATGACAAATTTTCCTATCTCCTGAAATGACCCTTTGTCCAGGAGAACATCCAGCCGCTCCCTTGCTGACAGCTTTCCCTTGGCATGTTGCTTCTCAATCCGCGCTGCACCACCGCCCTGTTCTGCCTCTGAATTCTTCTGCTGCAGGAGTTTGATCTTCTCCTCAATGGGAACGACAAAACTGGCACTCTGTGGCTTTTCGTATGACATAATCAGGTGCGTTTGGGTTTTCGCCAAAGATATATACAGGAACAAGACGAATTGCATAGGTCCACGAATACCCACAGAAATCAATTGGCTAATTGTAATTAACTTGCAGCGCATTTGTAAGACACCGATGAGAGTTGCAGTAGTAGACATGGGAACGAACACTTTTCACCTGATGATCGTCGATATCAGGGAGGGTGGTTTTTCGTTTGTTTATCGCGAACGGAACCCTGTCAAAATCGGTGCAAACGGCATCAATGAGGGCCGAATCTCGGACGAAGCTGCAGGTCGAGCCATCGAAGCAATCCTCCATTTTAAGTCAGTGATAGACGAACATGGTGTGCACGAAGTCCGAGCCACAGCTACCAGCGCTATCCGGAATGCTCGAAATGGACGCGATCTCACACAGCGAATTTATGAGCTGACCGGAATAGAGGTACGAATTATTTCTGGGCTGGAAGAGGCGGAGTTGATCTATTTCGGTGTGCAACAGGCCCTGGATATTGGGGATCAGCCCTCGCTGGTAATGGACATAGGTGGTGGCAGCATAGAGTTTATCATTGGGACCAGCGACAACGTGCTGTGGAAACAGAGCTTTGAAATCGGTGGGCAGCGACTACTCGAGCGGTTCCATCGAAATGATCCAATCACGGACATTGAAATTCACAGCCTCAACCATTACCTGGACAGCGAGCTACAAGAACTTGTGTCAATGGCTGAGAAGTATCGACCTACTACGCTCATTGGCTCTTCCGGGACCTTTGACACACTCAGTGACATCTATCTGCAGTCTATAGAAGGCACCAAACCGGAAGGTGACACAGAGTACCCACTTACTTACGAGGCATTTCAGGATATCTACGCTCAGTTGACAGTGAAGGCACGTCAGGAGCGACTCGCCATTCCCGGCATGATCGCCATGCGGGTCGACATGATTGTTGTGGCTGTCGTCCTGGTTAGGTACGTGCTGGAACGTCTGGCCCTGAGGGACATCCGTGTATCGGCGTACGCCCTAAAGGAAGGAGTACTACTGCACACGATAAAGAATCTAGTCGGAATTTCTCCCGAAATCGAATCATGATATACTCAGCGGAAGCTTTGGCAGAGTTCTGTCAAGGAATATTTCGTCAAATCGGCTGCAATGAAGATGACGCCCACCTGGCTTCCAAAGTGCTGGTAAGTGCCGATCTAAGAGGCGTAGATTCTCACGGTATCGCCAGACTCATCGGCTATATCCGGTTGTATGAAAAGGAACGCATCAATCCCAAGGCGCAGATAAAGCTGATCCGCGAAACCCCCAGCACTGGAGTCGTCGATGGTGACGCCGGGCTTGGACTGGTGGTCGGTCCCAAGGCCATGCAGATAGCTATCGACAAAGCAAAGGCCTGCGGCTCAGGATGGATCTCCGTCCAGAACTCAAACCATTTTGGCATTGCAGGCTACCACGCGATGATGGCACTGGAGGAGGACTGCATCGGTATCGCCATGACTAATGCCAGTCCGCTGGTGTCTCCCACCTTTGCCAATGACAGGTTATTAGGGACAAATCCGATCGCTGTGGCTATCCCCTCCGGTGTGGAGGCTCCATTCATTGCGGATCTGGCTACAACCACCGCCGCCAACGGCAAACTGGAGATCCTTCAAAGAACAAATGAGGCAGCGCCTTTTGGATGGGTACAAGATGACCAGGGACACCCTACCACTGACCCCCATGGCATCCAAAAAGGTGGATCCCTCTTGCCGCTCGGTGGCGACAGAGTACACGGGTCACATAAAGGCTATGCGCTGGGAGCCATGGTAGATATCTTTTCTGCTGTGCTGTCAGGAGCCAACTATGGCCCTTGGGTGCCTCCCTTTGTTGCCTTCCTGGAGCCCTCCGCAAACCCTGTAGGACGTGGAATTGGCCACTTCTTTGGTGCAATGCGTGTCGATGGATTTCGGGATACGCAGGAATTTAAAGATCACATGGACAATTGGCTCCGCCGATTCCGTGGAGCTGAGACTGTACCAGGGCAGGAGAGGGTACTGATACCGGGAGATCCTGAGCGAGAGATGGAAGCGATCAGGAGCAAAGACGGTATTCCCCTACTGGCCCCTGTCGTCAAAGACCTCAAGTCCCTCGCCGAAAAGTACGACGTACCTCTCCATCACTAGAAACCCGCACTGATGCCCCCTCGAAATACCAGAGGGCTATTGTAGGGTTGTACCAGGTCTCCGTCCGTATAGATCACATTGTAGAGTACCATGAAGCTGAGGACGATATTGCCGGCGCGCTGGGCAACACCACCGCCAAGCAACATACTATTGAAGTTCTCATTGGGCGGTGACTCAAAGCCTGCCGGGAATTTCAGGTCGTAGGTAAGCATTTCGTATTCACCATAGGCAAACACCGGTAGCTCCAGTACGGGTAGTAGAAAATCGTATTGAAGGAAGGGTCCTCCCCCGTAAGCATTGACCTTGATATTGTTGATTTTGTCCTTCGTATAGATATAGGTCAGGCGTACCCCGCCAGAGAAAGCCTTTGTGAATTTGTAACCTACGAGGGGTGATCCACCAAAGCTGTCGAAGGTACGATTGGAGTTGAATATCAGGTTTCCTCCGGCATACCACCGGTCCCCTATCTGCATGCTTTGACTGAGAGCCGCAGTGGAAAGACACAATGCAAGAAATGTAACGGCAACCTTTGACATAGTCCTAGTGATTTTTTCTACGATCTCCTCAAATTTCGTGCAAACACGAAGCTCGCTTGGCTCTTTGAAGAAAAATTTCTATTCGTCAGCAGGCACGACGACGTATACATCCTCCCCTTCCTTTTTCATGAAGTACTTTTCCCTGGCAATTTTTTCCAGTTGTTCTGGATCCTGTAAAGCCGCGCGGTCGCTCTTTACTTCCTCGATCTTTTCCTGATAAAAAGCCTTTGTCTGCTCAAGGTCGTGCTTTTTTGCCGTCAAGCGATATTGAGACAGGAGGTCATTGGAATCGAAAAAGGTAAGCCAGACTAGCAGCCCAAGGAAAACCATGAAATAGAAGCTTTTGAATAAAGGGGGGACGCGATCCAGGAACTTCTTCATGGAATGTAAAGGTAGAAAAAAAGGGCTGAAACCCTCAGCCCTTCCATTTTGAATGTGATTTATAAGGCTCAGGCCTTTTTGCTCGGGTATTGGGCGGTCTCTCCGAGAGCCTCCTCAATCCTGAGCAGCTGATTGTATTTTGCCATCCTATCGGATCTCGACAGCGATCCTGTTTTGATCTGACCAGCATTGGTAGCTACCGCGATATCCGCTATAGTACTGTCTTCAGTCTCACCAGATCTGTGCGACACCACCGCCGTCCAGCCGGCTTTGTGCGCCATTTCGATAGCTGCGAGCGTCTCTGACAGCGTACCGATCTGATTCACTTTGATGAGGATCGAGTTGCCACATTTCTCGGCAATTCCTCGCGACAGGAACTTCACGTTGGTCACTAGCAAGTCGTCACCAACGAGCTGACACTTGTCACCAATTTTTTCGGTAAGCAGTCGCCATCCTTCCCAGTCGTTTTCATCACAGCCATCTTCTATGCTGTCGATGGGATACTTCTCGATCAATGAAGCGAGATAGTCCACCTGCTCTTCGCGTGACCGGACGCTGCCACTGTCCCCCTCAAACTTCTTGTAATTGTAGGTATCGTTCTCATAGAACTCAGAAGACGCGCAATCCATGGCGATGGTCACTTGCGACCCTGCTTTGTAGCCAGCATTTTCTATGGCTGTCAAAACACTGTCGAGCGCCTCTTCTGTGCCACCCGTGAAGTTGGGAGCAAAACCACCTTCATCACCAACAGCCGTGCTCAGCCCTTTGTCCTTAAGAATCTTCTTGAGATGGTGGAAGATCTCAGCGCCCATCCTGAGTGCTTCTGAGAACGTCTCAGCACCCACCGGACGAATCATGAATTCCTGAAATGCGATAGGCGCATCTGAGTGGCTTCCTCCATTGATGATGTTCATCATGGGGACTGGAAGGGTACGGGCGCTCACGCCGCCGATATAGCGAAATAGAGGCAATCCGCACTCCTCAGCAGCAGCTTTAGCTACCGCCAGCGACACACCCAAAATCGCGTTGGCACCGAGCTTGCTCTTAGTATCCGTCCCGTCCAGGGCACGCATGGTGCTATCAATGAGTTCCTGATCCAAAACGGAGTAGCCAACTATCTCCGGAGCAATGATCTCGTTGACGTTGTCGACAGCTTTCGTAACGCCTTTGCCCAGATAGCGACCTTTGTCACCATCCCGCAATTCGACGGCTTCGTTGACCCCGGTAGAGGCCCCAGAGGGAACTGCTGCTCTGCCCACAAAGCCATTCTCAGTGACTACATCGACCTCGACAGTAGGATTACCGCGTGAATCCAGGATTTGCCTGGCGTGCACGCTCTCAATGATACTCATGTTTATCTTCGGTTATTAATTTGATAAAATCGTCAAACAGGTATACTGAATCATGGGGTCCCGGAGAGGATTCAGGGTGGTATTGAACAGAGAATGCAGGCCTGTTCAGTATCCGGAGCCCTTCAACAGTATTATCATTCAGGTCAATGTGTGTCAATTCGGCGTGATCAGAAGCGTTCAGCTCGTCCAGATTCACGGCAAATCCGTGGTTCTGGGAAGTGATCTCTCCTAAGCCCGTCCTTAAGTTCTTCACAGGATGATTGAGACCTCTATGGCCATGGTGCATCTTGTAGGTGCCAATTCCGACAGCTCGGGCAAGAATCTGATTGCCGAGGCATATTCCGAAAATCGGGCGATAACCATTGAGCATCTTTCGGACGGTTTCCACAGCGTAGTCCATAGCTCCCGGGTCACCTGGCCCATTGGATATGAAGTATCCGTCAGGACCCCACGCTTCCATCTCCTCAAAGCTTGTCTGAGCGGGGAACACCCGGATGCGGCAATTACGCTTCACGAAGTTCCTGAGGATGGACTTCTTGATACCTAGATCCAAGGCTGCTATTTTGAAGCCATCAGCATCTTCATTGAGATCATATGCCTCGGCGGTCGTTACCTTGGTAGAGAGCTCTAGCGACTCCATATTGGGCACCTTCTCCAACTCTTTCTTCAACTCCTCGATGTCGAAAATCTCCGAGGAAATGATGGCGTTCATCGCGCCAGTGCTTCGGATGTGCCTTACGATCTGTCTGGTATCCACACCAGCAATGCCGACAGTATCATGTCTGGCCAGGTAGCTATCAAGATTACTCGTAGCAGTTTCTCTGCTGTGATCGTGTGTAAACTCATTGACTACCAGTCCTTTGATCTTAGGATTGTCTGACTCGTCTTCGTCATCGTGAACACCGTAATTGCCGATATGCGCGGTAGTATTAACAATGATCTGGCCGAAGTAAGAGGGGTCGGTGTATATTTCCTGATAGCCTGTCATGCCCGTATTAAAGCAGATCTCTCCGCCGGAGGTCCCCCGCTTCCCTATGGCATATCCTTCATAAACAGAACCGTCAGCAAGTAGCAAGATGCACTTTTCTCGGTTGGGTCTTGTATCCTGTCTTGTCATGCGTCGCAAAAGTATAAAATTCTCTTTTGCTCCATGCAATAAAAAAGGGCCAGCTTTGATAGCTGGCCCTCTATAGATCTAAATGGAAATTTCTTTCAATCTTCTTTCTTCTCCTCATCACCTTCAGCGGGTTCTTCCGCCTCAGAGGATGCTTCCTCTTCTGTTGCAGCTTCGGCTTCAGGAGCAGCTTCAGCGGCAGGCTCTTCAGTGACCTCCTCTGCTTCAGCTACAGCCTCAGTTTCGGCTTCTTCCACCGCAGACTCCTCTTCGACGACTGCTTCCTCAGCTACTGCTACTTCTTCTACTACTTCCTCCACAGCTGTCTCTGCCTCGGCTTTCTTGCCTTTGCTACCTCGTCGTGATCTTCTGGTCTTTGCTTTGGCCGGCTTGTCATCCTGCAACAGCAGCTCGTTGAAGTCCACAAGTTCCATGACGCACATCTCGGCATTATCTCCCAAACGAGCACCGGTCTTCAAGATCCTCGTATATCCTCCTGGTCTCTCAGCTACCTTGTCAGCAACTGTCCCAAAGAGTTCATTGACAGACTCCTTGTCTTGCAAGTAGGAGAATACTACCCGACGAGAATGCGTAGTATTGTCTTTGGCTTTCGTGATCAGAGGCTCCACGTACTTACGAAGCGCTTTGGCCTTCGCCACCGTCGTGTTGATACGCTTGTGCTTGATGAGCGACGAAGCCATATTGGAAAGCATGGCGCTTCTATGCGAGGCCGTCCTCCCAAGGTGATTGAATTTCTTACCGTGTCTCATTATTCCTCGTCCAATTTGTATTTAGACAGATCCATTCCAAACGTAAGACCTTTGTCCGCTACCAACTGCTCTAGCTCGGCCAGGGATTTCTTACCAAAGTTTCGGAACTTCATCATGTCAGAGATTTCCAGCGATACCAGATCTCCAAGGGTTCTTACATCAGCAGCCTTCAGACAGTTGTAGGCACGTACTGACAGGTCCAAATCGTTGAGTGAGCTCTTCAGCAGCTTTCTCATGTGCAGCAACTCCTCATCTACCTGCTCAGGCTCTCCCTTCTCTTGGGTCTCAAGGATCATATTCTGATCAGAGAACAACATGAAGTGCTGGATCAAAATCTTTGCAGCGCCTTTAAGTGCGTTTTCAGGGTGAATAGACCCGTCTGTCTCGATATCGATGATCAACTGCTCGTAGTCAGTCTTTTGCTCCACACGCGTATTTTCCACGCTGTACTTCACGTTCTTAATAGGCGTGAAGATGGAGTCGATGGCGATGTATCCAAAGTTCTGCTCGGCAGGCTTGTTCTCCTCGGCAGGTACATAGCCTCGTCCCTTCTCGATGGACAGTTCCATCTCGAACTGGGCTGACTCGTCCAGATTACAGATGACATGATCAGGATTGAGGATCTCAAATGAAGTTGTCGCACCAGCCAGATCACCAGCAGTCAACTGCGTCTTGTTCGCCACAGAGACAGTCAAAGTATTGTCAACCACGTCGGTGATCTTTTTGAAGCGCACCATTTTGAGGTTGAGAATGATTTCAGTCACATCCTCCACGACTCCTTCGATCGAAGAAAACTCATGTAGGACACCGGGGATTTTCACTCCGGTAATAGCATATCCTTCCAGAGAAGAAAGCAGGATCCGTCGCAACGCATTGCCGACAGTAACTCCATAACCTTTTTCGAGGGGCTTGAATGTAAACAGACCGTGAAAATCGTCTGCCTTCTCCATCACCACTTTCTCCGGCATCTGAAATGCTAGAATAGACATATCTTATGAATTAAATCTTGAAAAACTATTACTTAGAGTAAAGCTCGACGATGAGCTGCTCTTTGATATTTTCGGGAATTTCCTCCCGGGAAGGAGCATTTAGGTACTTACCTGTCATCTCCGTGGCATCCCACTCGAGCCAAGAGTACTTCTTGGACCCATGCGCAGCCAGACTGTTGGTCACCACTTCAAGAGACTTTGATTTCTCTCGAACAGCGATCAAATCATTTGGTCTCACTGAAAAAGAAGGGATGTTCACAATCTCACCATTGACGGTGATGTGCTTGTGGAGTACAAGCTGTCGGGCAGCACGGCGTGTAGGTGCGATACCCAGTCTATACACAGTATTGTCCAATCTCGCTTCGAGCATCTGCAGAAGGATCTCTCCTGTGATACCTGCTTTTCGCGAAGCCTTGTCAAAGATGTTAGCAAACTGACGCTCCAATACACCATAGGTATATTTCGCCTTCTGCTTCTCAGCCAATTGGATAGCGTATTCCGATTGCTTTCTTCGACGACCTCTTCCGTGTTGTCCGGGAGGGTACGCCTTTTTCTGCAATGCCTTGCTTGGACCAAAGATTGGCTCGCTAAACTTTCGCGCGATTTTCGCTTTTGGGCCTGTATATCTAGCCATAGTATACTGAAACTCTAAATCTTAAACTCTTCTTCTCTTAGGAGGTCGACATCCATTGTGAGGTAGTGGTGTCACATCTTTGATCATGGTGACATCGATACCTACATTTTGGATGGTCCTGATGGCAGATTCACGACCTGCTCCAGGTCCTTTGACAAACACCTCCACTTTTCTCAGACCCAGATCATAAGCCGCCTGAGCACAATTCTGAGCAGCCACCTGGGCAGCATAAGGTGTGTTCTTCTTCGAGCCTTTGAATCCCATCTTACCGGCAGAGGCCCAGGAGATCACCTGTCCCTGATTGTTGGTGAGGGAGATCATGATGTTATTGAAAGTCGCTTTGATGTGGGCCTGTCCTGTAGGCTCCACTACAACAACTCTCTTCTTCGCTTTATCTTTTCTTTTCTGCGCCATTACTTAGTCGCTTTCTTCTTGTTAGCCACAGTTTTTCTTCTTCCTTTTCTGGTTCGCGAGTTGTTCTTGGTCCGCTGCCCTCTGAGTGGCAGACCCTTTCTGTGTCGCAAACCTCGGTAGCACCCAATGTCCATCAAACGCTTGATATTGAGCTGCACTTCGGATTTGAGAACCCCTTCAACCTTGAAGTTTTCGGCAATGATAGAACGGATCTTACCGGCTTCATCATCGTTCCACTCCCCGACCTTCTTATCAAAGTCAATTCCTGCTTCCGTCAGGATTTTTCTAGCGCTACTCCGGCCTATACCGAAGATGTAGGTCAGACCTATTTCGCCTCTTTTGCGATCGGGTACGTCGACGCCTGCAATTCTAGCCATAACTATCCTTGTCTTTGTTTAAACTTTGGGTTCTTCTTGTTGATCACATAGAGCTTTCCTTTTCTTCGGATCACTTTGCAATCAGCACTCCTCTTTTTGATCGATGCTTTTACTTTCATTGCTCTTTATCTTTCTGACGAATCTTCTGAATCCGCCTCAGCTATTTGTATCGATAGACTATTCTGCCTTTTGACAAATCGTATGGAGACATCTCCAACTTCACTTTGTCTCCTGGCAATATCTTGATGTAGTGCATCCTCATCTTTCCAGAGATATGCGCTATCACCTCATGGCCGTTTTGCAATTCCACACGGAACATTGCATTTGACAACGCCTCCACTATAGTTCCATCCTGCTCTATAGATTGCTGCTTCGCCATTATGCCACCGCCTGGTTTTGTGAACGACCTTTTATCTTACCTGACTTCATCATACCCTCGTAGTGCCTCATAAGTAGATAGCTCTCGATTTGCTGTAGCGTATCTAGAATGACACCTACCATGATAAGCAGTGATGTGCCTCCATAGAACTGAGCGAAACCTCTGTTCACTCCTGCCAGTATGGCAAATGCTGGCAAGATGGCGATCAAGGCCAAGAACAGTGAACCTGGCAATGTGATCTTAGAAAGCACGTTGTCGATGAATTCCGAAGTCTGTTTTCCCGGTTTCACCCCGGGTATGAATCCACCGTTCCTTTTCATGTCATCCGCTATCTGACTCGGGTTGATTGTGATAGCCGTGTAGAAGAAGGTGAAGAGTATGATGAGTATCGCAAATAGTGTATTGTATTCCCAGGTCTCAAACTGTGAGAACGTCGTAGCAACATACTGTGCTGTATCGTTCTCTTCTGCCCAGAATCCTGCCACCAAAGAAGGCAAGAACATCAGTGACTGAGCGAAGATGATCGGCATTACTCCAGCTGAGTTAAGCTTCAACGGGATGTACTGCCGCTGACCTCCGTAGACCTTATTGCCAACCACCTGCTTGGCGTATTGTACCGGAATCCTTCGAATCGCCTGTGTCAGCGCCACGGTGACCAAGACTACGAAGAACAGTGCAATCATCTCAATAAGGAAGATCAATGCCTGACCGAGTCCTCGAGAAACTGCCTCAGCGATGATAGACGCCGGGAATCTCGAAATGATACCGATCATGATAAGCATGGAAATACCATTTCCAATGCCCTTGTCAGTGATCTTCTCACCCAACCACATGCAGAAAACAGTGCCACTTGTCAGGATGATCATCGATGAGATCCTGAAGAAGGTGGCGTTGCTCAAGACTATAGCTTCAGCAGGAATCGTCGCGGAGACATACCCTGCAGACTGGGCAAGACATATGAAAATAGTCAGTACCCGGGTGATCTGATTGATTTTCTTTCTACCGCTATCCCCTTCTTTCTGCATCTTCTGGAACGCAGGCACAGCAACCGTCATCAACTGAATGACGATGGAAGCGGAGATATACGGCATAATACCCAGACCAAACACGGAGGCCTTCAGGAAGGCACCGCCAAGAAACGCATCCAGGAATCCAAATATGCCCTCCGCACTTCCGGCGAGCTTGGAAGAATCCACTCCTGGCAAAGTCACGAACGAGCCTAGTCTAAAAATGACAAGGAACCCTAGGGTATTTAGGATTCTCGTCTTCAGCTCTTCAATCGCGAAGATGTTCTTTATGGTCTGTATAAACTTATTCATCTATTCTTCTACTGTAATGGATCCACCGGCCTTTTCTACGGCCTCTTTTGCAGACTCAGAAAACTTGTGAGCAGTGATAGTCAACGCTGCCGTCAACTCACCTCTACCAAGAATCTTTATCACATCATCCTTACCAGCTAGTCCATTCTCTTTCAATACCTGAGTAGTGATCTCGGTCAACTTCTTGTCTTCGCTCAGTTGCTGGAGTACATCCAGGTTGATGGGCTTCATGACAATCTTGTTGTTGTTCTTGAAGCCGAACTTAGGTACACGACGCTGCAATGGCATCTGTCCACCCTCGAAACCCGACTTTCTCGAATAACCTGACCTCGACTGTGCCCCCTTGTGACCTCGGGTAGAAGTACCACCTCGGCCAGAGCCCTGACCTCGGCCAATTCTCTTCTTCTTTTTTACAGCACCTGCTGCCGGCTTTAGTGACTCAAGTTTCATTTCTTCAGTTCTTTTACTTCTACCAAATGAGACACGGCATTGATCATCCCCTCGATCTGAGGATTGAGATCCTTCTCAACCGTATGATTGATTTTCTTTAGACCCAGGGCTTGCATCGTTCTTCGCTGTCGCTCAGGCCTCTTGATCAGGCTCCTTACCTGGGTAATTGCTACTCTTGCCATGACTTAGCCGTTAAAAACTTTATCCAGTGTAACTCCCCGCTGCTTTGCCACAGACCATGGATCTCTCATTTTGTTGAGAGCGTCGAAGGTCGCTTTCACCACGTTGTGAGGATTAGAAGAACCCTTGGACTTGGCCAGTACGTCGTGGATGCCGGCACTTTCCAATACCGCTCGCATCGCACCACCGGCAATAACTCCTGTACCCGCAGATGCTGGCTTTAGAAGGACCAAACCTCCACCATACTTACCGATGGCTTCGTGAGGAACAGTTCCTTTCAAAACTGGCACTCGGACCAGATTCTTCTTGGCATCGTCGATGCCCTTGGTAATGGCATCAGTGACTTCATTGGCTTTACCCAATCCATATCCGACAACACCGTGGCCATCCCCTACGACAACGATCGCCGAGAAACTGAAGCGTCGACCACCTTTCACCACTTTCGCGACACGCTTGATGGCAACGACACGCTCTTTGAGATCGATCTCGCTGGCTTTAACCGCTTTAATGTTGCTCTGTGACATAAACTATATCTTTAAAACTTTAATCCTCCTTCTCGCGCACCTTCAGCCATAGCTTTTACATTGCCATGGTAGGCGTAGCCGCTTCGATCGAATACCACCTTCTCGATGCCGTTATCTTTCGCCTTCTGAGCGAGCAATTTTCCGACCTCCTTTGAGATGTCGACGTTTACCGCCTTCTTGCCCATTTCCGCCGATGAAGCGGAGATAAGGGTTACTCCTTTGATGTCATCGATCACCTGAGCGTAGATCCCCTTGTTGCTACGAAATACAGAGACCCTTGGAATATCTGTCGTACCAGAGATCTTCCTTCTGATACCTCGTCTGATCCGTAGTCTGCGCGCTGTTTTACTGATGGCCATCGCTATCCAAATTTATTTAGCAGCAGTCTTACCTGCTTTTCTTCTAACATTCTCACCAACAAAGCGAATACCCTTGCCTTTGTAAGGCTCAACCTTTCGTAGCGAGCGAACTTTTGCCGCCACCTGGCCGACCAATTGCTTGTCCACTCCTTCCAATGTCACTTTTGGGTTCTTACCCTTCTGAGTCTCAGCTACCACCTTCACTTCTGCAGGAATTGCCAGGTAGATATTGTGAGAGTATCCCAGGTTAAGCTCCAGAACATTCCCCTGCACTGAGGCCTTGTATCCAACACCCACTAGTTCTAACTCGAGCTTGTATCCTTCATTGACGCCAACCACCATGTTGTTGATCAGCGATCTGTAAAGTCCATGAAGGGCTTTATGCCTCTTCTGCTCAGTTGGTCTTTCGACGACAACCTGACCATCGTCCACTTTTGCAGTGATGTCTGTGCCGATGTGCTGCGAAAGCTCTCCCTTAGGGCCTTTCACATTCACAGATCCCCCCTTCACGTCAACGGTGACGCCACTTGGGATAACGATGGGTGCATTTCCTATTCGTGACATGACTCTCTTTTAATATACATAGCAGAGGACTTCTCCTCCGATTTGCTCTCTTCTCGCTTCCTTGTCGGACAAAACTCCTTTCGAGGTCGACATGATGGCTATTCCTAAACCATTCAATACACGCGGAATGTCATTGACGCCAGTGTACTTGCGGAGACCCGGTGTGCTCACTCGCTCCAACTTTGAAATGGCAGACACTTTGGTCCTCGGATTGTAGCGCAGAGCGATCTTGATGATCCCTTGCTTACTGTCCTCCTCCACTTTATAGTTTTGGATGAATCCTTTCTCATGAAGAACCCGAGTGACCTCTCTCTTCAAATTGGACGCAGGGATCTCGACTACGCGATGGTTAGCTTTTATCGCGTTGCGAATCCTTGTTAAATAATCACCTATAGGATCTGTTACCATAAGTAAATTTTTTCGACCCCTCAAAAAGGGGTGCAAAGTTAGTTATTGTCCCTTGTAATAGAAAGAAAAATATGATTCTTTACCAGCTCGCTTTGGTCACTCCCGGTATCTTGCCTTCTGAGGCCATTTCCCTGAAAGTCACACGAGAAATACCAAACTTTCTCATGTATCCTTTAGGTCTGCCAGTCAGCTTGCATCGGTTGTGCAGACGCACACGTGAAGAGTTCTTAGGAAGCTTGTCCAGGCCGACATAGTCTCCGGCTTCTTTCAAAGCTTTTCTCTTCTCCGCGTAACGTGCGACTAGTTTCTCTCTTTTTCTTTCTCTTGCCTTTATTGATTCTCTCGCCATCGTTGCGATTAGTTTTCTCTGTTCTTGAAAGGCATTCCGAATGCACGAAGTAGCGCGAGGCTTTCTTCATCCGAATCTGCCGTTGTCACGAAAGTGATATCCATTCCGGAGATCTTGTTGACTTTGTCAATACTGATCTCTGGGAAGATGATCTGCTCTTCCACACCTAAGGTGTAGTTGCCACGACCATCGAAACCTTTCTCTTTGATGCCACGGAAGTCACGTACCCGAGGTAGTGCCACTGTCATCAATCGATCCAGGAATTCGTACATCCTATCGCCTCTCAATGTCACCCTCGCTCCGATAGGCATTCCTTCACGAAGTTTAAAGTTGGATACAGACTTCTTTGCTATGGTCTGCACCGCCTTCTGACCAGTAATGAGGGTCAATTCCTCCACTCCCACATCGATCAGCTTCTTGTCCGCCACTGCAGCGCCAATACCTTTGTTGATCGCAATCTTGCTGATCTTTGGCACCTGCATGACCGACTTGTATTGAAACTTCTCTTTCAAAGCGGGTACTATCTCTTGCAGGTACTTGTCTTTCAATCTAGGATTTGCCATGGCTTAGATAAATTCTCCTGATTTTTTCGAATAACGCTGCAGCTTGCCTTCGTCATTGGCCTTTCGGCCGATGCGTGTCGCATCGCCTGATGAAGGATCTATCACCATCAAGTTGCTAATGTGAACAGCAGCTTCAGTATTTTCAATACCTCCTTGGGGGTTGGTCGCAGAGGGCTTCACATGCTTGGTTACCATCCCTACGCCCTGGACAACTGCGCGATACTTCTGACGGTGCACTTCCAGTACCTTGCCAGTCTTACCCTTGTCATTGCCGGCGATCACTTTTACAGTGTCGCCTTTCTTTATATGTATCTTAGGTGTTGCCATCTCTAGAGAACTTCAGGGGCTAGTGAAACGATTTTCATGAACTGCTTCTCCCTCAACTCACGAGCGACTGGTCCGAAGATCCTGGTACCCCGTGGTTCGTTGTTGGCACTGAGCAGTACTGCCGCGTTGTCATCGAACCTGATGTATGATCCATCTTTTCGTCGGATCTCCTTCTTCGTCCGAACAACGACAGCTTTTGATACGGTGCCTTTCTTCACTGCACTCGATGAGGTGGCTGATTTCACTGACACAACGATGGTATCACCAATAGAAGCGTAACGCTTCTTTGTACCACCAAGAACACGGATGCAGAGCACTTCCTTGGCTCCACTATTGTCCGCTACACTCAATCTTGATTCCTGCTGTATCATTACTTCGCCCTTTCAATAATTTCGACCAGTCTCCACCGCTTGTTTTTGCTGAGGGGTCGGGTTTCCATCAATCGTACAGTATCGCCGATGTTGCACTCATTCTTCTCATCGTGCGCCGTGAGCTTAGAAGTCTTCGAGATAAACTTGCCATAGATGGGGTGCTTCTCTCTTCGACTCACTGTGACAGTGATGGTCTTCTGCATTTTGTTGCTGACCACCTGACCGATACGCTCTTTTCTTAAGTTTCTTTCCATCAATAGTCGGGTTATTGATTTTTCTTTTTCGTAAGCTCAGTTTCCAGCCGGGCAATGAATCTGCGAGACTCCCGAATCTTCATAGGATTCTCGATGGGAGTGATCGCGTGCGCGAATTTCAACTTACCGTAGTTTTCCTTCTCGACGGCGAGCTTGCTCTGGAGCTCATCCAGGGTCAGACCTCTGATTTCAGAATTTTTCATCCTTGATAATCCCTCCTGACAATAAACTTGGTTCTGATCGGCAATTTCTGCGCTGCCAAACGTAGCGCCTCCTGAGCTCGTTCTTCGCTCACACCTGAACACTCAAACAAGATGGTTCCAGGTCGTACGGTCGCTACCCAATACTCAGGTGCTCCCTTACCTTTTCCCATTCGTACTTCAGCAGGCTTCTTAGTTACAGGCTTGTCCGGAAAAATGCGGATCCAGACTTGTCCTTCCCTTTTCATGGAACGCGTAACGGCGATACGAGCCGCCTCGATCTGGCGACTTGTGATCCAACCTGGTTCCAGCGCTTTGATTCCGAAGGTGCCGAAGGCAATCATATGTCCTCGCTGAGCAATGCCCTTAACGCGGCCTTTTTGCTTCTTGCGAAATTTCGTTCTTTTCGGTTGTAACATCTCTAAAGTGTCTTTTTAACCTTAATTACCTTTTTCTCTTCGGGCCACCGCCGTCTTGTCTTCTACGACGAGCTCCGCCGCCACCAGCTCCGCCGGTGTTGTTGCTCATACCCACATTCGGTGATAGATCTCGCTTGCCGAATATCTCACCTTTGAAGATCCATACTTTGATACCGATCTTTCCATACACTGTCTGAGCTTCTGAGATCGCGTAATCGATATCAGCTCTGAGTGTGTGGAGAGGAATTCGACCTTCTTTGTACTGCTCCGAGCGGGCCATTTCCGCACCACCCAATCGACCTGAACACTTGATCTTGATACCTTGTGCTCCGACTCGCATAGCTGAAGCGATGGCTTGCTTCATCGCACGACGATAAGAAATTCGAGCTGCCAGCTGCTGCGCGATGGACTCGCCAACAAGCACTGCATCCAACTCGGGTCGCTTGATTTCGAAAATATTGATCTGCAGGTCTTTTCCTGTGATCTTCTTAAGCTCTTCCTTGATCTTGTCCACTTCAGATCCGCCCTTACCGATAACTACACCTGGACGAGCTGTGTGGATTGTCAATGTGATTCTTTTGAGCGTGCGCTCGATGACAACCTTTGAGATGCCACCTTTAGGGATACGTGCCTTGATATACTCTCGGATCTTGTGATCCTCAACGATCTTGTCTGAGAAGTCCTTACCGCCAAACCAGTTGGAGTCCCAACCCTTGACAATTCCTAACCTAAGACCTACTGGATTTACTTTCTGTCCCATTGTGTCTTATTCGTTTTCAGTTTCGTTTTGGGCCGGAGCGGACTCTGCGTTGAAGTCATCGACCACGATGGTAATATGATTCGATCTTTTTCTGATGCGATGTGCTCGCCCTTGAGGGGCAGGACGCAGTCGCTTCAATATCCGACCACTATCTACAAAGACTTCCCTGATATAGAGATCAGCCTCCTCGATCTTCACTTCCTCATTCTTCTGCTGCCAGTCAGAGATGGCAGTCAGGAGCAACTTCTCCATGGTGTTAGAAGCGTGCTTGGTATCGAATCGAAGCATGTTCAATGCTACACTCACCCGCTGTCCTCGGATCATATCCGCTACCAACCTCATCTTGCGAGGGGCAGTAGGAACGTTCTTGAGGGAAGACTTTGCTGGGCCAAGCTTGCCGGCATTTTCCTGTTGCCACTGAGCTCGGGCCTCTTTTTCCATCCGGATACGGACAGACTTCTTCACTTTCGTCTTTTCTGTACCTTCAGCCATTATCGTCTTCCTTTATCTTTTTTAGCAATGTGACCGCGGAAGTTCCTTGTAGGAGCAAATTCACCGAGCTTGTGGCCCACCATGTTCTCTGTCACGAAGACAGGGATGAATTTATTTCCGTTGTGGACGGCGAAGGTGTGACCTACGAAATCAGGTGAAATCATAGACCTTCTAGACCAGGTCTTAATTACTGATTTCTTGCCGGAGTCATTCATGGCGTCGATCTTGTTCTCGAGCCTGAAATCGATGTACGGTCCTTTCTTGAGTGATCTAGCCATTATTTCCTCTTGCTTACAATCAGTTTGTCAGAATACTTGTTGGGTTTTCTGGTCTTCTTACCTTTCGCGTAGAGACCATTTCGCGAACGAGGGTGTCCTCCTGATGAACGACCTTCTCCACCACCCATCGGGTGATCGACAGGGTTCATAGCTACACCTCTTACCCTTGGACGCTTGCCCTTCCAACGATTACGTCCTGCCTTACCCAGGCGAACGTTCATATGGTCACCATTACCAACTGTGCCAATAGTGGCAGAGCAAGTAACCAACACCATTCTCATTTCCCCTGAAGGCAATTTGAGCGTGGCATACTTCCCTTCCCGGGCAACAAGCTGTGCATAGGATCCGGCGCTTCGTGCGATCGCTCCCCCTTTACCAGGCTTGAGCTCGATGTTGTGCACGATGGTACCCATAGGAATCGCTGACAGAGGAAGTGAGTTGCCCACCTCTGGTGCTGCTTTTGGCCCCGAGATCAGTTTGGCACCAACTGCCAATCCATTGGGAGCCAGGATGTATCTTTTCTCGCCATCGGCATAATGCAACAAAGCAATACGGGCAGTTCGTCCGGGATCGTATTCGATGGAATGTACCGTTGCTGGTACCCCTTCCTTGTCGCGCTTGAAGTCAAGCACGCGCATCTTCTTCTTATGACCACCGCCAACGTTGCGGACAGTCATTCGTCCCTGATTGTTTCTACCCCCCTTGCTTTTATGCGATTTGAGCAACGATTTTTCCGGTTTGTCTTTGGTTACGTTGTCAAAGACAGGAGCTATCCGAAATCGTTGGCCAGGCGTAGTAGGTTTTAATTTCTTAACCGCCATGTTTATATTCCGCTATAAAAGTCTATAATATCTCCATCGGCCACCTTAACGACGGCCTTCTTGTACGACGAAGTACTTCCCTTGATGATGCCTGACTTGGTGTATCGAGCTTTGCTCTTAGCGGGGTGAATCATTGTATTCACGTCCTCAACAGTCACACCGTAGGTTTTCTCTACTTCGTTTTTTATTTGAATCTTATTGGCCGACTTGGCGACAACAAATCCATATTTTCCCTGCTCATTCATAGCAGAATATTTCTCTGTCACCAAGGGTCTTACAAGTACTCCCATCAGTTCAATCGGTTTGCTAGTGTATCTACAGCGCTCTCAAAAAAGACCAGGCAATCGGCATGGACCATGTCGTAGGTATTGATCTCGTCGATAGAGATCACCTTCGCATTGGGTATGTTTCGAGAAGACAAGAAAATATTGTTATTGGTCGATCCGAGTACGAACAGCGCTTTGTCAACGCTGAGTGACAGATTCGTCAGCACTTCAACAAATTCCTTGGTCTTCGGAGACTCCATTTCGAAGTCTTCGAGGATCTTGACCTGGTTGTCTTTGATCTTAGATGCAATGACCGATTTACGGGCCAGCTGCTTCACTTTCTTATTCAGCTTGAAGCCGTAGTCTCTGGGCTTGGGTCCGAAGATGGTACCTCCACCCCTGAAAATAGGAGACTTGATACTACCCGCTCGAGCGGTACCTGTTCCCTTTTGCTTCTTGATTTTCTTGGTTGACCCAGTAATTTCGTTGCGTTCCTTCGTCTTTGCAGTACCTTGACGTTGATTGGCCAGGTATTGCTTAACATCTAGGTATACAGCGTGCGAATTAGGATCTATTCCGAAGACCTTATCGTCCAACGAAACCTCTCGGCCCGTCTCTTCCCCTTTCGTATTGATTACCGTTAGTTTCATCGTCCTACTTCTCAAGAATTACAAAAGAATTTTTTGCTCCGGGGATGGAGCCACTTACCAGTACCAGATTCTTTTCTGGATACATTTTTACGACCTTCAGGTTGAGCACTTTCACTCGGCTACCGCCGGTTCGCCCTGCCATCTTCAATCCCTTGAAAACTCTCGAAGGGAATGAGCATGCGCCGATCGCTCCGGGAGCTCTCAGTCGATTGTGCTGACCGTGTGTAGCCTGACCAACACCGCCGAAACCGTGTCGCTTAACTACCCCCTGGAAGCCCTTACCTTTTGAAGTACCGATGGCGTCTAAGAAATCATTCTCCTGGAACACGTCTTCCACCTTAATGGTATTGCCCAACTTGACCTTGTCTTCGAACTCCTCACGGAAATCCCTGAACTCCACCACTTTTTTCTTAGGTGTAGTCTTGGCTTTCGCGAAGTGTCCCTTCAAGGCCTTAGGAGTATTTTTTTCTTTTCGTTCGCCATAGGCAAGCTGGACTGCACGGTATCCGTCAGTCTCAGGATTCTTCACTTGCGTAACGACACAGGGTCCTGCTTCAACGAGCGTACAGGCAACATTTTTGCCGTCCTCATTAAAAATGCTGGTCATTCCAATTTTACGTCCAATTATTCCAGGCATTTCTCGTTTCTATTATATTTAAACCCTCTCTTTTCAGTTTTTCAGAAAAGGACTGCAAAGATAGCAATTCCATTAGATGAACCAAACCCTCATCTGAAGTTTCAACACAAAAAAAGAACCAACACTAGATTGGTTCTTTTCAGGTTTGAAAGCCCTTATTTTCCTTAGACCTTGATCTCTACGTCAACGCCGCTAGGAAGCTCCAATTTCATCAATGCATCTACAGTCTTAGCGCTGTTTGAGTAGATATCTACCAGGCGCTTGTAAGTGCAGAGTTGGAATTGCTCGCGCGACTTCTTGTTCACGTGTGGTGATCTCAAGACCGTAAACTTCTCCTTTTCTGTCGGCAGAGGGATAGGTCCACTTACAACAGCTCCAGTAGTTTTCACGGCACGAACAATCTTCTCTGAAGACTTGTCAACGAGATTGTGGTCGTAAGACTTAAGTTTGATTCTAATTTTTTGATTCATGATATCTCAGCCTCTTAAGCAGGCTGTCCTTTTACTTTGGAAATCACATCATCCGCAATACTCTGCGGCACTTGATCATAGTGCGAGAATGTCAAAGACGCAGTAGCTCGTCCCGAACTCATTGTTCGAAGATCGGTCACATATCCAAACAGCTCTGACAAAGGAACGTCGCCCTTCACCACCTGACTCGTGCCTTTGGTATCCATTCCTTTCATGATCCCTCGACGTTTGTTCAGGTCACCAGTGATCGAACCAGTGTACTCGTCGGGAGTAACTACTTCCACACTCATGATTGGCTCCAGCAATACCGGCTTCGCTTGCTTGGCAGCTTCTTTGAAACCGATACGAGCAGCCAATTCGAACGACAGTGAATCAGAATCCACATCGTGGAACGAACCGTGATACAATCTCACCTTCAAGCTGTCGATGGGGTAGCCCGCCAAAGGACCGTTTGCCATCGCTTCTTTGAAACCCTTTTCAACAGCAGGAATGAATTCTTTCGGAATCACCCCACCGACGATGTTGTTTACGAACTGCAGACCTTCCTTCTCATAATCCTCATCTACGGGACCGAGTTCGAATACAATATCTGCGAACTTACCACGACCACCAGTCTGCTTCTTGTAGACTTCTTTGTGCTCGATGGTGGAGCGTACGGCTTCCTTGTAAGCAACCTGAGGCGCTCCCTGGTTGATCTCAACTTTGAACTCACGCTTTAGACGATCGATGATGATGTCCAGGTGAAGCTCACCCATTCCCTTCAGGATGGTCTGACCTGTATCGTGATCAGTTTCTACCTGCAGTGTTGGATCTTCCTCTATCAGCTTGCCGATAGCTATACCCAACTTATCCACGTCGGCTTGCGCTTTGGGCTCGATGGCATACCCGATCACAGGATCAGGGAAGTCCATGGACTCGAGAACGATCTTGCCGTGCTCCGCACAAAGCGTGTCACCGGTCTTGATGTCTTTGAAACCTACTACCGCCGCAATGTCACCAGAATGCAATTGATCAATCTGGTTTTGCTTATTCGCGTGCATCTGGAAGATTCGTGAAATCCGCTCCTTCTTGTTGGTACGCGTATTGAACACGTAAGAGCCAGACTCCAGCGTACCAGAGTACGATCTTACGAAGCAAAGACGTCCTACGAAAGGGTCAGTCGCAATCTTGAAGGCAAGCGCTGCGAAGGGCTCCTCAGGAGTTGGGCTTCTCTCAACCTCTTGATCAGTATCAGGATCAGTTCCCTTGATATTCCCTCGATCCAAAGGTGACGGCAAAAGTTCCATCACGTAGTTGAGCATGGACTGCACACCTTTATTCTTAAAGGCGGATCCACACATCATAGGCACGAATGCCAGATCGATAGTAGCCGCTCTTAGAGCCGCAACAATCTCATCGCGAGAGATAGAGTCAGGATCCTCGAAGTATTTCTCCATCAATCCTTCGTCGTATTCAGCGACAGCCTCTACCAACTTCTCTCTATATTCTTCAACTTCGTCTGCCATGTCATCAGGGATGGGTACCTCTTCGAAGGTCATTCCCATATCCTCTTCATTCCAGATCATGGCTTTGTTCTCAACCAGGTCAACAACTCCCTTGAAGTTCTCTTCGGCACCAATCGGCAACTGAAGGGGAACTGCTTTTGTGCCAAGCATGTCATGGACTTGCTTACAAACGTTGAGGAAGTCTGCACCGGCGCGGTCCATCTTGTTGACGAATCCAATACGAGCAACTTTGTAGTTGTCCGCCAATCGCCAGTTAGTCTCTGATTGAGGTTCTACACCGTCAACCGCACTAAACAAGAAAACAAGACCGTCCAACACTCTCAGAGATCGGTTCACCTCGACTGTGAAGTCAACGTGACCTGGAGTGTCAATGATGTTGATATGGTACTCGTTGCCTTTGTATGGCCAGAACACTGTTGTAGCTGCTGAGGTGATGGTAATACCACGCTCCTGCTCCTGCTCCATCCAGTCCATTGTGGCGGCACCGTCATGTACCTCACCAATCTTATGGCTTACGCCAGTGTAATAAAGCACACGCTCCGTAGTGGTAGTCTTGCCTGCGTCAATGTGCGCAGCAATACCAATGTTTCGGGTGTACTTCAGTTCTCTCTTTGCCATTAGTAATGCGTTGTATGTTTCGGTTAGAATCTAAAGTGCGAGAATGCCTTGTTAGCTTCAGCCATTCGGTGCGTATCGTCTTTCTTCTTGATAGCCGCACCTTCTCCCTTGGACGCTGCGATGATCTCTCCCGCCAACTTCTCCTTCATGGTCTTCTCACCTCTAAGTCGGGCATACTTGATCATCCACTTGATCCCCAAAGAGATCTTTCTCTCGGGTCTCACTTCAATAGGAACCTGGAATGTAGCACCGCCAACGCGTCGGCTTTTCACCTCCACACCTGGCATGATGTTCTGAAGAGCTGTCTTCCATGTTTCCAGTCCACTCTCCCCAGTCTTGTCTTCGACGATTTTTACGGCGTCGTAGAAAATGCTGTAGGAGATACTCTTCTTACCATCTACCATCAGGTTATTTACAAACCTGGTTACCATGGTATCGCTATAGATCGGATCTGGAAGTAAGTACCGCTTTTTAGGTTTCGCCTTTCTCATCTCAGGTATTCCTTATTTTTTGTCCTTAGGTCTTTTAGCACCGTATTTGGATCGTGCTTGCAGACGGCCACTGACGCCCGCAGTATCCAAAGCTCCCCTAACAATATGGTATCGAACACCGGGCAAATCTTTCACCCTGCCACCACGAATCAACACGATCGAGTGCTCCTGCAAATTGTGACCTTCACCGCCGATGTATGCATTCACTTCCTTACCGTTGGTCAACCTTACACGGGCAACTTTTCTCATCGCAGAGTTCGGCTTCTTGGGAGTGGTGGTGTACACACGGGTACACACGCCTCGACGCTGAGGACATGAATCCAAAGCGGGGGACTTAGACTTACTCGTAAGCTTCTTTCTGCCCTTTCTTACTAATTGTTGAATAGTTGGCATTATGCTATGATTCTATACCGTATTTTTTTGGGAACGCAAAGATAGAAATTATGTGCTTTTATCCCAATTATAATGATTGCTTAATTACGCCTCTCCGATGGTACCACCAAAATTCATAGGAAACTTAGGAGCTTCCTCTGCCTGCTTGATAGACCCGAAGCTATTCTCATACTTCTGGACGTTCTCTTGCAGAGCACCCAAAAGGCGTTTTGCATGTTCCGGAGTGATGACAATTCGTGATTTCACTTTGGCCTTTGCCACGCCGGGCATCAGCCGAATGAAATCTATCACAAACTCACTGCTGGAGTGGGCAATCATCGCCAAATTGGCGTAGATGCCCTCCGCAGTTTCTTCAGACAGTTCAATATTCAGTTGATTCGGGGTCTTGCCCTCCTGCTGTTCTTGATCTGCCATGATTCTATTGAGTTGCGTACTCCTTGCTTCTGGCAAACTCCTCACGGGAGGCCACCATCGCGTCAAGCTCTTCCTGCGAGCCTACTATATGGCCCTGGAAGTGTCGGACACCAGTTCCGGCAGGGATCAGATGACCCACGATGACGTTTTCTTTCAAGCCCATCAGACTATCAGACTTTCCTCGGATAGATGCCTCACTCAAGACCTTGGTTGTCTCCTGGAAGGAGGCCGCTGAAATGAATGACTCCGTACCCAGTGACGCCTGTGTGATCCCTTGAAGTGTCGGCTTAGACACGGCAGCTTCTGCCGCACGTACCTGAACCAACTTCAGGTCTCTACGCTTCAAGTTTGAATTGTCATCTCGTAGTCGTCGGCTTGTGATGATCTGTCCCGGCTTGAGCGACTCTGAATCGCCCGCATCTGTCACGACCTTCTTATCAAGAATCTCGTCGTTCTCTTCCATGAATGCGAACCTGTCAACCACCTGGTTGGTCAGGAAGTTGGTATCGCCGGCATCGATGATGATGACCTTCTGCATCATCTGACGAACGATGGTCTCGATATGTTTGTCGTTGATCTTCACACCCTGCAAACGGTAAACCTCCTGGATCTCATTTACCAGGTATTCCTGCACTGCAGTTGGTCCTTGAATCGACAGGATATCCGCAGGAGTGATCGCTCCATCTGAGAGAGGCTCACCTGCTTTGATGAAGTCATTGTCCTGCACAAGGATGTGCTTTGACAATGGCACCAGATAGCGCTTCTTCACGCCATCCTTCGATTCGATGAAGATCTCTCGGTTTCCTCGCTTGATACCGCCGTAAGTGACGACACCATCGATTTCGGTAACAACTGCCGGATTCGAAGGATTTCGAGCTTCGAACAATTCCGTAACCCGAGGAAGGCCTCCAGTGATATCTCGAGACTTACCTGTTTTTCGAGGGATCTTCACCAGCACCTGGCCGGCCTTGATCTTCTCACCTTCGTTCACCGCCAGGTGAGCGCCGACAGGAATATTGTATGATTTCGAATCGTCCTTGCCTTCAACAACGATAGCAGGGTTCTTCGTTTTGTCCTTGGTATCTATGATCACCTTCTCTCTGTGACCCGTCTGCTCATCAGATTCCTCCTTGTAGGTCACCCCTTCAATGATCGAATCAAATGCGATCTTACCGTTGAACTCTGAAAGGATCACCGCATTATACGGATCCCAGTAGCAAAGCTGATCGCCGGATTTTACCTCATCGCCTTCTTTGACCTGAAGGAACGCGCCATAAGGAACGTGATTACTTATAAGTACCTGCTGCTTCTTCTCATCGACGATCTTGATCTCGCCAGATCGACCCATAACCACCTGGATAGGCTTGCCCTCGTCATCTTCGGACTTCACAGTGCGCAGGTCTTCGAATTCGATCTTCCCGCTGAACTTCGCCTTAATGTTGGCATCAACGGCGATGTTGGATGCAGTACCCCCTACGTGGAATGTTCTCAACGTCAACTGTGTACCCGGCTCACCAATAGATTGTGCCGCGATCACACCAACTGACTCACCGATGTGCGACATGTTTCCTGTTGCCAGGTTTCTTCCATAGCACTTGGCGCAAACTCCACGCTTGGTTTCACAGGTCAATACTGATCGAATCTCGACCTCCTCAATGCTGGAAGCGTCGATTGCATTAGCGATCTCCTCCGTAAACTCGTCTCCCGACTCGATGATCAATTCATCGCTGATTGGATCGTAGATGTCGTGAACAGACACTCGGCCAAGGATACGCTCAGACAGAGGCTCAACGATTTCCTCATTGTCCTTCAGCGCTGAAACTACCAGCCCTCTCAGTGTACCGCAGTCATCTTCGTTGATGACAACATCTTGCGCCACATCTACCAATCGACGTGTCAAGTAACCAGCATCCGCAGTCTTCAATGCCGTATCGGCAAGACCTTTTCTCGCACCGTGGGTGGAGATGAAGTACTCGATGACATCCAATCCTTCCTTAAAGTTGGAGAGGATAGGGTTTTCGATGATTTCGCCGACAGAGCCCTGAAGGTTCTTTTGCGGCTTCGCCATCAGACCTCTCATACCACCCAGCTGACGAATTTGCTCCCTGGAACCTCGGGCTCCTGAGTGCATCATCATATAGATGGAGTTAAAACCCTGGTGGTCTTCCTCCAGCTGCTGCATCAACGTAGATGTCAGCTGCGTATTGGTTCTCGTCCAGATATCGATCACCTGATTGTAGCGCTCGTTATCCGTAATGAGTCCCATGAGGTAGTTGTTCCACACGTTGTCCACTTCTGCTTTCGCCTCAGCGACCAGCTTACTCTTAGCTTCAGGGATTTGAATATCTCCGAGACCCATGGATAGACCGCCTTTATAGGCTGCCTGGAATCCCAGGTGCTTAATATCATCCAAGAAGTGGGCAGTTCGTGCCATGCCAGCTATCTTGAAGACCAAGGCGATGGTTTTCTGCAGTTGCTTCTTGGTCAATAGGGCATCGACATAGCCTACCTCCTCAGGAATGAATTGGTTGACAAGGACCCTACCGGCGACAGTGTCGACGATCTTCGTTTCCAGCTCTCCCTCTTCGTTCCTCACCTTCGTGCGCAGTTTGATGTGCGCATGCTTGGAAACTTTCTTCTCATTCAAAGCAACAACAACCTCTTCCTCACTGTAGAAGGTCATGCCTTCACCCTCGATCGGATGCTCTTCTGTGCTCTTTCTACCCTTGGTCACGTAGTACAGACCGAGTACCATGTCCTGTGATGGTACCGCAATCGGCGCTCCGTTTGCAGGATTCAAAATGTTGTGTGTCGAAAGCATCAGCAGGGATGCTTCCAATATCGCCTCATGACCAAGTGGTACGTGTACTGCCATCTGGTCACCATCAAAGTCAGCGTTGAATGCCGTACAAGCCAATGGGTGCAGCTGGATCGCCTTACCCTCTATCAACTTGGGCTGGAATGCCTGAATACCCAAACGGTGCAGTGTTGGTGCGCGGTTGAGCAGTACAGGGTGTCCTTTCAGTACATTTTCGAGGATATCCCATACGACAGGATCTTTTCGATCGACGATCTTCTTCGCAGACTTCACCGTCTTCACGATGCCACGCTCAATGAGCTTACGAATGATGAATGGCTTGAACAATTCCGCCGCCATGGACTTAGGTAGCCCACACTCGTGCATCTTCAATTCCGGACCCACGACGATCACCGAACGACCTGAGTAGTCAACCCTTTTACCGAGGAGGTTCTGACGGAATCGCCCCTGCTTTCCTTTAAGCATGTCGCTGAGTGACTTAAGCGCCCTGTTTCCGTCTGAACGCACAGCGTTTACTTTTCGGGAGTTGTCAAACAATGAGTCAACCGCTTCCTGAAGCATTCGCTTTTCGTTTCGAAGGATCACCTCTGGTGCCTTGATATCGATCAAGCGCTTCAGACGATTGTTCCGAATGATGACACGTCGATACAGGTCATTCAAGTCGGATGTCGCAAAACGACCACCATCCAAAGGCACCAACGGTCTCAATTCTGGTGGAATGACCGGCACCATGCGGATGATCATCCACTCAGGACGATTCTCTATTCTTGTGCGGGCATCACGGAAGGCCTCTACAACCCTCAATCTCTTCAACGCCTCTGTCTTTCTCTGCTGAGAGGTGTCGGTGGCTGCCTGATGACGCAGTTGGTAAGACAACTCATCCAAATCGGTCCGGGCCAAAAGCATCTCCAATGCCTCAGCACCCATCTTCGCGATGAATTTGTTTGGATCATCATCATCCATCATCTGGTTCTCACGAGGAAGTTTGTCCAGGATATCGAGGTACTCGTCCTCTGTAAGGAAATCGAGTCTGTTGACGCCGTCTTCCTCTTTGATACCCGGTTGAATGACTACATATCTCTCATAGTAGATGATCTGATCCAATTTCTTGGTGGGCAACCCGAGTAGGTAGCCGATCTTGTTTGGCAATGACCGGAAATACCAGATATGAGCAACTGGCACAACCAGCTCTATGTGACCCATGCGCTCCCTTCTGACCTTCTTCTCCGTTACCTCTACACCGCAGCGATCGCAAATGATGCCCTTGTATCTGATTCTCTTGTACTTACCACAGTGACACTCCCAATCCTTCACAGGACCAAAGATCCGCTCGCAGAACAGTCCCCCCATTTCAGGCTTGTACGTTCTGTAGTTGATCGTTTCTGGTTGTGTTACTTCACCGTGCGAGCTCTCGAGGATGGACTCGGGAGAAGCAAGGCTAATCGTGACTTTTGAAAAGTCGTTGGTCAGTTTCTTATTTTTTCTGAACGCCATATTCAAATATCTATCGTAACGTCAATTATTGACAGTTGGATTATTGTTGGATTAGTCAAGGGTGATCTCGAGGGCCAAACCTCTCAATTCATGAACCAGTACATTGAATGATTCAGGAATGTTAGGCTTGGACATGTTCTCGCCCTTCACTATTGCTTCATAGGCCTTCGCCCGACCGATCACGTCATCCGACTTGATGGTCAAAATCTCCTGCAGGACATGAGCTGCACCAAATGCCTCCAATGCCCATACCTCCATCTCACCGAATCGCTGACCTCCAAACTGCGCTTTACCGCCCAAAGGCTGCTGCGTGATGAGAGAGTAAGGCCCAATTGATCTTGCGTGCATCTTATCATCAACAAGGTGGCCCAGCTTGAGCATGTAGGCGATACCGACAGTCACCGGCTGATCAAATTTGTCACCAGTCAATCCATCGTACAGGTAGGTTCGTCCGAATGAAGGCAAGTTTGCAGCCTTCAACTCATTCTGAACATCCTCCTCAGACGCTCCATCGAAAATTGGTGTCGCATACTTCTTGTTGAGCTTCAATCCAGCCCAGGCCAAAACAGTCTCATAAATCTGACCGATATTCATTCGAGAAGGTACGCCGAGAGGGTTGAGCACAATATCCATTGGTGTGCCGTCCTCCATGAAAGGCATGTCTTCTTCACGAACGATCTTGGCTACTACACCCTTGTTGCCGTGTCGACCGGCCATCTTATCGCCCACCTTCAGCTTGCGCTTCTTGGCGACGTAGACTTTGGCCAACTTCACAATACCGGCAGGCAGCTCATCACCAACTTCGAGCGTAAATCGCTCACGCTTGAAGTTGCCGGAAATCTCATTTCGTTTTACGATGTATCGCTTGATGAGCCTAAAGATTAGCTCATTGGTGTGTGCGTCGTCAGTCCAATTATCAATGTTCAAATCACTGATCAAGTTGGCTTCCTCCGGCACATTATAGGTACTCTCATCCCGGTAGATGTTCTTCGCAGGGAAGAGATTGTTTTCTATGTTCTGTCGGTTGAACTTCACTCCTTTCGACATGACCTCTTCACCAAACTTATGCTTGATGCCGTTGGTCGTCTTGCCGTCCAATAGAACAGTCATTTTCTCAATCATCTGACTACGAACCTGTGACAACTGCTTGCCATAGGTGCTCTTGAGGATCTCAACCTCTTTCTTGGACCGTGCTCGTAGGTCCTTGTCCTTCTTCGGACGTGCAAAGAGCTTCGTATCAATCACAACTCCTCGTAGAGACGGCGAAGCTTTGAGCGATGCATCTTTCACATCACCCGCTTTGTCACCAAAGATGGCGCGAAGCAGCTTCTCTTCTGGCGTGGGGTCAGATTCACCTTTCGGCGTAATCTTTCCGATCAGGATATCACCCTCAGTGATCTCCGCTCCGATTCTGATGATACCATTCTCATCGAGATTCTTTACAGCATCCTCACTTACATTCGGGATTTCTGATGTCAGCTCTTCCTCGCCCCGCTTGGTGTCTCGTACTTCAAGCTCATATTCATCAATATGGATGGACGTGAAGACGTCCTCACGCACCACTCGCTCAGAAATGACGATCGCATCCTCGAAGTTGTAACCCTGCCATGGCATGTAGGCCACCTGCAAGTTTCGTCCGAGCGCCAACTCTCCATTCTCCGTCGCGAAACCTTCACATAGCGGCTGACCCTTTGTCACCTTTTGGCCTTTGCGTACGATAGGCTTCAAGTTGATGCAAGTATCCTGGTTGGTCCTTCGGAATTTAATGAAATCGTACTCGACCAGATCGTCATCAAACGAGATGACTTTATCGTCATCCGTCTGGTTATATCGAACGATTACCTTATTGGCATCGACATAATCAATCTCACCATCTCCTTCAGAAACCACCAAAGTACGAGAATCCAGTGCTACGCGTCCTTCCAAGCCAGTACCCACAATAGGTGCTTGAGGGCGCAATAAAGGTACAGCCTGGCGCTGCATGTTGGATCCCATGAGGGCTCGGTTCGCATCGTCGTGCTCAAGGAAAGGAATCATCGAAGCAGCAACGGACACAATCTGGTTCGGTGCTACGTCCATGTATTTCAATTCGGTAGGCCCAACAACGGGGAAGTCCCCTTCAAACCTGGCCTTTACCTTGTCGTTTATGAATACGCCGTCATCCTTCAGCGGCGCATTTGCCTGGGCGATGTTGTGCGTATCTTCTTCTTCAGCCGTCAGGTACTTCACGTTTCCTGACATATCGACTGTACCCTCATTGACCTCTCGGTAGGGAGTCTCGATGAATCCCATCTGATTCACTTTGGCATGAACACAAAGTGAGGAGATCAAACCGATATTCGGCCCTTCCGGTGTCTCAATGGTACAAAGTCGTCCGTAGTGTGTATAGTGTACATCTCGCACCTCAAAGCCAGCTCGCTCTCTTGAGAGACCTCCTGGCCCCAGTGCAGACATCCTTCTTTTGTGAGTAACCTCCGCCAGTGGGTTGGTCTGATCCATGAACTGAGACAACTGGTTCGTTCCAAAGAACGAATTGATCACTGACGACAGTGTTCGCGCGTTGATCAGATCAACAGGCTTGAAGTCTTCGTTGTCTCGCACGTTCATTCGCTCGCGAATCGTACGTGCCATACGAGCAAGGCCAACACCAAACTGTGAGTAAAGCTGCTCACCTACCGTTCTCACACGACGATTACTCAAGTGGTCAATGTCATCAACCACTGCACGGCTGTTGATCAGTCCAATGAGGTACTTGACAATCAGGATAATGTCTTCAGTCGTCAGGACTCGCTTGTCGTAGCCTACATCCAATCCCAGTTTCTTATTGATCCTGTATCGTCCTACTTCACCAAGGTCATATCGCTTATCGCTAAAGAACAAGCTCTGGATGATGTCACGGGCAGTCTGCTCATCAGGTGCTTCAGTGTTTCGAAGCTGGCGGTAGATCTGCTCGACGGCTTCCTTCTCAGAGTTGGAGTTGTCCTTCTGCAGTGTATTGTAAATGATTGAGTAGTCGGTGATGTTCACATCCTTGCGATGGAGGATCACTGACTTCGAACCTGAATCGACGATCGTCTCTATATCATCTTCAGAAATGATGGAGTCTCGCTCAAGAACTACTTCATTCCTATCGATAGATACCACCTCACCGGTATCTTCATCCACAAAGTCTTCAGTCCATGTTCTCAACACCCTCGCAGCGAGCCTTCTACCTACGATCTTTTTCAGTTCCGTCTTCTTGGCCTCGATCTCTTCTGACAAACCGAACAAATCCAGGATATCCTTATCAGAGCCATACCCTATAGATCTAAGAAGTGTAGTGATCGGAAACTTTTTCTTTCGATCGATGTACGCGTACATGACGTTGTTGACGTCAGTCGCGAACTCTATCCAGGACCCCTTGAATGGGATGATCCTTGCGGAATAGAGCAAGGTACCATTAGTATGCTTGCTTTGGGCGAAGAACACTCCGGGAGATCTGTGCAATTGCGAGACAATCACACGTTCGGCACCATTGATCACAAATGAGCCCTTCGCGGTCATGTAGGGAATATTCCCAAGGAATACTTCCTGCTCGATGGTCTCGAAATCCTCATTTTCCTCGTCGTTGCACAATAAGCGCAACTTGGCTTTCAAAGGAACCGAGTAGGTCAACCCTCGCTCGATGCATTCCTCGACAGAATACTTTGGCGGATCGACTGTATAGTCTATGAATTCAAGTACGAAATTTTCCCGAGAATCTGTAATCGGAAAGTTCTCCTTGAACACTTTGTATAAACCCTCTTCCTCTCTCTTTTCAGCAGGTGTGTCTAGCTGAAAAAAGTCCACAAAGGACTTCAGCTGCACATCCAGAAAATCTGGGTAATCCAATACTGACTTTATCGAGGAGAAATTAATTCGAGGAGTAGTGATAGATTGAACCAAAACTATGGAATGTTTTCGTTTAGAAATAGAGTGCTCTTATACCTAGATACAAACAGGAAAAGACCCTGACGGTACTGTCAGGGCCTACTCCTAAAAATGATATTGGGATATTACTTTAATTCGACTTCGGCTCCAGCTTCCTCAAGCTGCTTTTTAAGAGCCTCAGCTTCGTCTTTGGCAACGCCTTCCTTGACAGCCTTAGGTGCACCGTCAACGAGTTCTTTGGCATCTTTCAGACCCAATCCAGTCAATTCCTTCACCAACTTCACAACCGCCAACTTGGAACCACCTGGGGCTTTCAAGATTACGTCGAACTCAGACTTCTCCTCGCCGCCGCCACCTTCGCCGCCATCACCACTAGGTGCGGCTACAGCGACAGCTGCAGCTGCTGCAGGCTCGATACCGTAGTCGTTCTTCAATATATCCGCAAGCTCGTTTACCTCCTTCACCGTGAGGTTTACCAGTTGCTCCGCAAATTCTTTTAGATCCGCCATTTCTCTAAATTGTTCGTCTTTTTTCAGTTAATTTATTCTCTTTCAGAAAGTGTCTTTACAAGACCTGCAAGGAGGTTCTCCCCACTCTGTAGAGCGGAAACAACATTCTTAGCAGGTGATTGCAGAATGGTGATCACTTCGCCGATAAGCTCTTGCTTTGACTTAAGCTTGCTGAGCACGTCTAGCTGATCATCACCCAAAAATATATCTGTATCAATGGAAGCAGCCTTAAACTGAGGTCTCTCGTTGGGATCCTCCTTCTTGTACTTCTTGATGATCTTCGCAGGAACATTACCATTTTCCTTGATGAACATCACCCCTGAGGTCCCCTTGAGCGCTGCATACATCTCTGTGTAATCAGCCTCAAGATTTTCGAGAGCTTTTTTGATGAGGGTGTTTTTGACAATTCTGTACTCAACGCCCTCTTTGAAACACATGCCTCGGAACTTATTGATTTCCGCCACAGTCAACCCTGAGGTATCTGTGATATAGAAATGACTGTTTTCTTTAAGCTTATCAGTCAATTCAGCAATTATCTGTGCCTTTTCTTCGCGTGTCATGACTTAGATTCCGGGTAAAGTGCTTTTATCTATCGTAATTCCCTTGCTCATTGTCGAAGAGAGATGAATGGAACGAAAGTAAGTTCCCTTCGCAGAAGCAGGTTTCAACTTCGCTACGGTGTTGATCATTTCAAGCGCATTCTCTTTGATCTTTTCGGGATCAAAAGATGCCTTGCCAATGCTGGTATGGAGGATTCCAAACTTGTCGACTTTGAAGTCGATTTTACCAGCTTTCACTTCTTTTACCGCCTTACCAATATCCATGGTCACTGTGCCAGACTTAGGATTAGGCATTAAGCCACGTGGCCCAAGTACTCGACCCAGCTTACCCACTTTGGCCATCACAGTCGGCATAGTGATGATCACATCGATATCTGTCCAGCCGCCTTCGATCTTTGAGATGAACTCATCCAATCCAACATGATCGGCACCAGCATCCTTCGCCTCTTGCTCCTTGTCAGGAGTGCAAAGCACCAAGACACGAACATCTTTGCCAATTCCGTGAGGAAGAGAAACTACGCCCCTTACCATCTGATCAGGCTTTCGAGGATCTACTCCCAAGCGAATGTCGATATCTACTGAAGCATCAAACTTTGTGAAAGTGATCTCTTTCACCAACTTCGACGCGTCTTCGATTGAATACTCCGCCGAAGAGTCAAACTTCTCCAGAGCGGCCTTTTGATTTTTTGTAAGTTTACCCATGACGACTATTGTCTAGCTCCAGGGAGCCGTTCCAGAAACTTTTACGCCCATACTTCTAGCTGTACCAGCCACCATTCTCATCGCTGACTCTACCTCGAAAGCATTGAGGTCGGGCATTTTCACCTCTGCTATTTCTTTGATCTGGTCCCACGTGATGGATCCAACCTTCATACGGTTCGGCTCAGAGCTACCTTTCTTCAACTTAGCCTTCTCCATGATCATCGCCGCAGCAGGAGGAGTCTTGATGACAAAGTCAAAAGACTTGTCGGCATAGATCGTCACCAATACGGGCAATAATTGGCCTTGCTTATCTTGAGTTCGTGCATTGAACTGCTTGCAGAACTCCATGATATTCAATCCCTTCGCTCCTAAGGCGGGGCCCACGGGAGGTGATGGATTTGCCGCGCCACCACGTACTTGTAGCTTTAAGTAGCCAGATATCTCCTTCGCCATCTTTTATTCTTGTTTTTCTACCTGTATATAGTTCAGTTCTACAGGCGTATTTCGTCCAAATATTTTTACCGTAACATTGAGTTTCTTGCGATCCTCAAAGACTTCCTCGACGGTGCCAGTGAAACCGCTGAAAGGGCCGTCCATGACCTTCACAGATTCACCTACTATAAAAGGAGTATCCAAAACCTCCTCGTATTCCTCAACTTCATCCACTTTTCCAAGGATGCGATTGACTTCATTTTGGCGCAGCGGCACAGGTTCTTTGCTTGCCCCCATGCCTCCAGCTCCCAGGAAGCCGATCACTCCGGGAATGTCTGTTATGACATGTTGGGTTTCTCCAACCGACAGGTCTGCAGACACCAAAACATAACCCGGGAAGAAGTTTCTCTCCCGGACACGTTTCTTGCCATTTCGCATTTCGTAAACCTTCTCAGAAGGGATAAGGACCTGAGGAATAGCTTCCTCCATCTTCCGCCTGTTGATCTCCTGCTCGAGGTAGGTTTTGACCTTTTTTTCCTGTCCGCTGACAGCCCTTACCACGTACCACTTAAGCTCTCCCATAACTCCTCTTCCTTAGAATTCCTCGTAAAACCAGGTCAGAATCGTATCGAAGCCGTAGTCAATCGCCCCAATGAAAAGGGCGAATATTAGCGAAGCGATCAACACCAAAATGGAACTACTCTGAAGCTCACTATACTTCGGCCAGTGGACCTTCGTCATTAGCTCCGAGTAAGAATCCTTTATAAATGCTGTTATCTTCGCCATATTACAAATATTGTAAGCACGGGAGGAGGGACTCGAACCCCCAACCAACGGTTTTGGAGACCGCTACTCTACCAATTGAGCTACACCCGTAAAAAACAGCAGCCCAAAAAGGACTGCAAAGGTAGATTAATGTATCGTTAAAAACAAATGCGCTCAAAGCAAAGTTTGTAGCGCATTTGTTAAGCTTTATTCCTATTAATCAAGGATTTCGGTTACCTGTCCTGAACCAACAGTTCGGCCACCTTCGCGGATTGCGAATCGAAGTCCTTTCTCAAGAGCAACTTTGTTGATCAGGTTCACCTCGATAGTGACATTATCACCAGGCATTACCATCTCTACGTTCTCAGGCAATTTGATCTCGCCAGTAACGTCAGTTGTTCTCAAGTAGAACTGAGGACGGTACTTGTTGAAGAACGGCGTGTGACGACCTCCTTCTTCTTTTGACAGTACATAAACCTCTGCCTTAAAGTGAGCGTGAGGATTTACAGACCCGGGCTTGCAGATGATCATTCCACGACGGATCTCAGTCTTCTCAATACCTCGAAGCAACAGACCTACGTTGTCACCAGCTTCACCTCTATCAAGGATCTTACGGAACATCTCCACACCAGTAACAGTAGACTTCATGTCCTCAGCACCCATACCGATGATGTCAACAGCATCACCAGAGTTGACAACACCTCGCTCGATACGGCCAGTAGCCACAGTACCTCGACCAGTGATAGAGAATACGTCTTCCACAGGCATCAGGAAGTCTTTGTCGATCAATCGCTCAGGAAGAGGAATGTACTCATCCACAGCATCCATCAACTCTTCTACTTTCTCAACCCACTTAGCCTCACCATTCAATGCGCCAAGAGCAGAACCTTGGATAACGGGGATGTCATCACCAGGGAAATCGTAAGCAGAAAGAAGCTCACGTACTTCCATCTCTACTAGCTCAAGAAGCTCAGGATCGTCAACCAAGTCGACTTTGTTCATGAAAACTACAAGCGCGGGTACACCTACCTGACGAGAAAGAAGGATGTGCTCACGGGTCTGGGGCATAGGACCGTCAGTCGCAGCCACAACGATGATAGCACCGTCCATTTGGGCAGCACCCGTTACCATGTTCTTTACGTAGTCAGCGTGACCAGGGCAATCAACGTGCGCATAGTGTCTCTTCTCAGTTTGATACTCAATGTGAGAAGTGTTGATAGTGATACCTCGCTCTTTTTCTTCTGGAGCATTATCAATTGCTGAGAAGTCTTTTTGCTCAGCCAATCCTTTGTTGGCCAAAACAGATGAAATCGCTGCAGTCAGCGTTGTCTTTCCGTGGTCAACGTGACCAATAGTACCAATGTTTACGTGCGGTTTGGAACGATCAAATGTTTCCTTAGCCATATTTGATAATCCTCGGTTTAGTTAATTTCTATTAATTAAGTATATGTCAAAATTCTTTTTCAAATCGAGCCAACGACGGGAATTGAACCCGTGACCTCTTCCTTACCAAGGAAGCGCTCTACCCCTGAGCTACGTCGGCTTAAGCCTCTGAGCTCGCAGCTCAAAGCTTCGAATAACGTTGCTCAGAACTTTGAACCGACTACTCAAAGTCAACTCGAGCGGGTGACCAGGTTCGAACCGGCGACCTACAGCTTGGAAGGCTGTCGCTCTACCAACTGAGCTACACCCGCTTGTTTACAATACGTGGGGGGAGCAGGATTCGAACCTACGAAGACATAAGTCAGCAGATTTACAGTCTGCCCCAGTTGGCCGCTTTGGTATCCCCCCTATAAAGAACAACCTTTTCCACATGTCGCGAAAAAGGGATGGCAAAATTATACGGAATTTTATTTTAATCAAAGCTTGTTTGAGCATCTCCTAGAAAATTTTGATTTTACGATTTCAATTTTGTTTAGCATCTTTCACGGTAGTCATTGGCAAGACATGAAACAAGCATTTATAATTAACAATGAGGGGTACCAAACGGACATCTCCAATGGTACCGTCGAGATTGAGATTGGTCCGCGTGCAACCGTAAGCCCTCAGCCCAAAAACAAGTACATCATTACTATAAATGGTGTCGACAAAGAAGTCTGGGTGTTGGGTAGAGAAGGAGACACGTATATAATAGGTGTGGATGGGAAGGAGCTGGAAGTGCGCGCTCAGGATCCGTTTGAAGCACTCCGAAATAAGATGGGCTTTCAGAAAAGCGAGGAGAGTCAGGAAAATGAGGTCAGAGCACCTATGCCGGGGAGAATAATCGACATCCTCGTCAACGAGGGAGATGAAATTGAAGAAGGTACTCCGTTATTCATACTTGAAGCGATGAAGATGGAGAACATCGTCAAATCACCGTCGGTTGGTACTGTCTCTGGGGTAAATTCCGAATCTGGGCAAACCGTGCAAAAGAACGATGTTGTCATCAAATTATAGCCGTGCCATTGGTCAGGTAGTTATGCATATATTTGCCCGCAAAATCCAGCCCAAGAATGAAATATAAACGCATCCTTTTGAAGTTGAGTGGCGAGGCGCTCATGGGCAACCAACAATACGGCATAGACCCAACACGCCTTGAGCAGTACTCGTCAGAGATCAAAAAAGTGCATGACATGGGTGTAGAGCTCGCCCTCGTGATAGGTGGTGGTAACATCTTCAGGGGCGTGCAGGCAGAAAGTGCTGGTATTGACCGGGTGCAGGGAGACTACATGGGTATGCTGGCCACTGTCATCAATGCCATGGCCCTACAAAGCTCGCTGGAAAAAAATGGAGCCTATACTCGTCTCATGAGTGGGCTGGAAATGGAGAAGGTATGCGAGCCCTTCATTCGACGCAGGGCCATTCGCCACCTCGAAAAAGGTCGAATCGTCATCTTTGGTGCAGGCCTCGGCAATCCTTATTTCACGACCGACTCCACGGCCAGTTTAAGAGCAATAGAAATAGAGGCTGAAGTAGTCTTGAAGGGAACACGGGTTGACGGCGTCTACAGTGCCGACCCGGAAAAAGACCCTGATGCCACAAAGTACTCGAAGATCTCCTTTCAGGAGGTGTATGAGAAAGGTCTTAGCGTCATGGACATGACGGCATTCACCTTGTGCCAGGAAAACGACCTGCCCATCATCGTTTTTGATATGAACAAGCCGGGAAATTTGGGCAGACTCGTAGAAGGCGAAGAAATTGGAACTTTGATATCATAAAATTCGAAAAACAAAGCAATGGACGAAGAGATTGACTTCTACCTGGACCATGCCAAAGAAAGTATGGATAAGAGCGTCGCCCACACCGCAGCCGAGCTGGCCAAGATCCGGGCCGGGAAGGCATCTCCAGCGATGCTCGATGGACTTCATGTCGAGTACTACGGCAATCCAACTCCACTCAATCAGGTGGCTTCTGTCAATACCCCTGACCCACGGACGATCACTATCAAGCCTTGGGAGAAAACAATGATCCCTGAAATAGAGAAGGCGATCATCAACAGTGACCTGGGGTTGAACCCTCAAAACGATGGCGAAATCGTCCGTATCAACGTACCGGCACTGACAGAAGAACGTCGCAAGGCTCTGGTAAAGCAAGCAAAAGCTGAGGCGGAGCATGGTAAAGTGAGCATCCGGAATGTGCGAAAAGAAACCAATGACTCCCTCAAAAAGCTATTGAAGGATGGCGTCTCCGAAGATGCCGTGAAAGGTGCTGAAGATGAAGTACAGGAACTGACCGATAGTCACGTGAAAAGGATTGACGAACTCCTCGCCACGAAAGAGGCAGATATCATGACCATCTGACAAGTACCATTATCGGTACAGTTTCTTCCTAATTATGGAACTTGACGCATCGGCTGCTCAACTTGTGGTAGCTGCCAATTACAGCATGGGCGATGTCGTTCGTGCCATGCTCCATAGTAATGATCCCTGCGGCGTCTGAGCCCTTCAGCTCAGAATCCCACCAGTTGCCACTGATCGTGATGTCCTTGAACTTGTGACCAGGCTCGGCAAATCCGCCGTACAACATGTTCATGTGACTATCGCCATCGGGTGTGAGGTGCTCGCCGGCATTGTGCATTCCTCCAAATAGTTTGAACAGGGTGTTCCACTCTTCAATGGTGGGTACGTGCCAGCCTTCAGGACATGCCTCCTTAGCCGCTTTGTAATTGTAGAGCCTTCCAAACTTATCACAATACGCGGGCTCATCATCATAGCAATAGGACCCGGGGACTTCGTAATTCACATTCTCCGCAAACCATGTCCTCTCTACCATGATCCCGGCTTTCAGTTCTACTTTGAAAGTAATCGTCTCATACTGTTTGCCATCGCGTGAGTCGGTGAAGGTACCTTCTGTGTAGCCGAAATCGCTGTCCACCGCCCCATCCTGAGCTCCGGCTATTATTGCGAAAGTCATCAAACAGATGACTGATAGTTGTCTTATAACCATAATTGATACTTATCCAATGTAGGAATCTCAAATTTAGGAACATTCCGACAACCCCGGCTACGTCCACCCATTTAGGCCACATTCTGCCGTTGATTGCTATGTTTGATGCGTTTAACGAGAAACTATTGAAACAGTTTTCGGGATTCGATCAGCTGCAGGACTTCATCTGTGACCAGGTACTTTGCTGACCTTCCGCTCTTTATCAAGTTGCGAATAAAGGTGGCGGAGATGTCCATCTTCGGCGCGTCCATCCATTCTACTTTGGGATGCTCTTGCCATTGATCGCTTGCCGCATTCGGCCTGGGATAGACTATCAAACCATAATGCTCCAATATTTGGTCATGATTCTTCCACTTGTGAAAAGAATCCAAGTTGTCCTCTCCTATGAGCAAGCGAAAAGTGTGCTCCGGATACTTCTCAGATAGCCTTGCGAGCGTGTCTACCGTGTAACTCGGTCTCGGCATATCAAACTCTATATCCGACACCCGGAATCGGTAATGGTCATGGACTGCCGCCCGGACCAAATCAATTCGGTCAAATTCGTGCAGAAGATTTTTGTTCTTTTTGAAAGGATTTTGGGGAGAAACCACAAACCACAACTCCTCGATGGAGGTGGTCTCATAGGCCAAATTCGCAATGATGAGATGTCCTGTGTGGATAGGGTTGAAGGACCCAAAAAATAGACCTACTCGCATGGCGACAAAAAGTCACTGATAATTTTCTCTGCGTCTGCAAGCGCTACATGGATCTTGTCATTTACCACGCTGCAATCAAACCGGGATTCGTAGAGCATTTCCTTGGCGGCCTTGTCCATTCTAATCGCCAGGGTGGAAGAAGATTCAGACCGCCGGGACTCCAGTCGTTTCCTAAGGGTATCCAAGTCACTGACCTTCACAAATACCGCCAAGGCTTGATCCCCCAATGCGCGCTTGAGGGAAAGTCCTCCCTCCACATCCACGTCAAAGATGACATGTCGCCCAGAATTCCAAATTTTTTCTACCTCGGCTATCAGCGTACCGTAGTAATGACCGCTGTAGACTTCCTCCCATTCCAGGAAGGCCTGCTCATCGATTTTCTTTTTGAATTCCTCGGGAGTGAGGAAGTGATAATCTACGCCGTCAATTTCATTCTCCCGGCGCTCACGTGTAGTTGCCGAGATCGAAAATGAGAGGTTTGGATACTTCTTGATGAGATGGTGCACGATGGTGGTTTTTCCGGCACCTGACGGTGCCGAAAAAATCAACGCCTTCCCTTTATTCATGCACGCTAAGCTAAGGATTTTATCTTAGTCTTGATAGCGTTGACAAGGTCTGCAGGCACGTTCACTTTCCCTACTTTGGCTCTCAGAAGCTCCCTAAATTCCTTTTCAGTTTCCAGCTTCTGAAAGCACGGCGAACATTCGTCCATATGTTCTGACAAGTACTGCTCCTCTTCCTCCGATGCCTCATTGTCCAATAGCAACGAAATCAATTTGAGGAACTTCTGACACTCCGAATGCTCATCACTTTTAAGTCCCATTTTATCTTTTCAGTAGGTTCAATTTTCGCTTTTACCAAAACCCATCTCTCGGGCGTAAGACTGCAACTTCTCCTTCAGCAAGTTTCGAGCTCTGTGCAACCTTGACCTAACGGTCCCAATAGGTATGTCCAATATTTTGGCCATTTCCTCGTAGGTGAAGCCTTCCAAATCACATAGAATGATCACCGTCCTAAAGTCCACTGCCAGGGAGTTGAGAGCATTGCTGACCTCATCCCCAATCATGTCCTTCACAGTATCGATCCTCAGGTCGACCGTTTTGTTGTCATCAACATCGTCTGAGTTGTAGAAGTTCTCGACTTCCTGATAATCTACTTTAGCCGGCTGCTTGCTCTTCTTGCGGAAGTCATTGATGAAGCTATTCTTCAGAATTCGATAAAGCCACGCTTTGGCATTCGTCCCACGTTGGAAGCTGCTGACAAAGCGGTACGCTTTTAAGTAAGTATCCTGTACCAGATCCTTGGCATCATCCTCATCAAATGTCAGTCTGTACGCGAAATTGTACATCGAATCGATGTGAGGCATGAACTCATCATAAAAGATCTTGCCCTTCTCCTGATCGTTGTATTCATATTTCGTCGATATATTGGATTCCTCGCTATTTGCGAGTACGTCTTTTGTTTCTATCATTGCTTGTTACCCAGTATAAATCCTTCAATGCATGTCGCTACATGGTTTTACGACTTTAGGTGACATAAGTTCCCTGCAGAAAGTCGCATCTTTTACATTGTGGTATTGAATTTGCTAGTAGGGGCAATTGATAATGAATAGAGCCGCATTACTTACTTTTCTTTTAACACTTCTTTGCAATCTGGGGAACCTTCAGGCGCAAGAGTCAGATTCCCTTAGGCTCTCAGCAAGAGTCGAGTCTTTGGCAGGTTTCTCGACGGGAGGAGCCATGCCTCACTGGCTAACATTCAATCGCTTTGGGTTCATAGATGGTGGCGATCAATTCGACGGATACTTTCGTGGAGAAATCAAATACGATTTCATTCGCACCAAGGATTGGTATCTGGAAGCCGAAATCGACGGCCTGGTGAAAACCGACAGGGCATTTTTCCATGAACTGTACCTCAATCTGGGTTGGAAAATGTTTGACCTTCAAATAGGTAAGAATGAGATAAACAACGTGGCATTCCCTGATCATCTCAGTACGGGGAGCCTGTACATTAGTCAAAATGCCCCAACAATCCCCCGCATTACAATAGGTATTCTGGACTACACCAATTTCCCCTGGACCAAAGGCTACGTACAGATACGCGGAGCACTGTCTCAAGCAAGACTCGAGGAAGATCGGGAGGTATCCAATCCCTGGTACATGGAAAAGTATATCTATCTCCGATCACGAAAGTTGCCCGTCAATGTGTATGCTGGATTTGCTCACAACGCGCTTTTTGGCGGCGAGCTCAATGGTGATGAGCTATCGACCAATTACTGGGAGGTTTTCTTCGGGAAGCAAAGCTCGACGTCCAATGTGAACGGGGATATGCTCAATGCGGCGGGGGCTCACTTCGGAATTATCGACTATGGAATCGACATAGATACGAAGGACCTTGGTGTAGCTCTCTATTACCAGCAGCCCTGGTCGGACGGCTCGGGACTGCAAGATTTCTCAGGCAGAAATAAAGACTACTTGCTTGGAGTCCATATCAAGCTGAACAATCAAAAATGGATCCAGGAGATCCTGTATGAAAACGTCAACACCATGAACCAGAGTGGCGAGGGACTCCCGGATCCATGGATCAATGGCGTGGGCTACTCATATGCGGACCTGCGAGGGGTTGACTACGACCAATTTGTCCTGGACGAATTTGGGATCACCACCAATGGCATCACCTTCGAAGAGATGACCGATATCATCAAACGGGAATCGAATAATGGATTGGAGTTTGGCGGGCGCGATAGCTATTACACTAATCGGGCCTACCCTAACGGCAACACCTACAAGGGATTCATCATTGGCAATGCCTTACTCCTGACTGCGGATCGGTTGTATGACATGCGCCAGATAGAAGTTTTCGACGAAAGCTTTGTTATCAACAACCGCGTGCAAGCACAACACATTGCTGTCATGGGAAACATTGTACCGCTGGACATCGACTACAAATTAAAGGTGACTTTTTCCGAGAACTATGGCACTTATGCCGGTCTTTACGGCGGCTTTCTCATGAGCTGGGATCGTAGGCCCAACTACTATTTTGCCGATGGTATCCGCGCGCATTACACGTCCCTGGAACTGCAGAAGCGCTTCAAAGAGACGCCCTGGACGCTCAGTACAGCTTTTGGATATGATTCCAGAGGCTTCGGCAACTTCTTCGGCACGCTTTTCAGCCTTGAATATCGCTTCTTGTGACCCTCCGCGTACTCCATGCAACAGGAGAAAAGAATTGGAGGGGCGGCGAGATACAGATACTACTCCTAATAAAGTATTGTCAGGCCATCGATCCGGGCATTGAGCATGTGCTTTGCTGCCGACCTGGGAGTGCCGTTGATCTTCGAGCCCGTGAACAGCAGATCCCTGTTGCCAATCTGGCTTTCAGCAATGGAATAGATGTGATGTCCGCCTGGGGTCTTCAGCGACTTTGCCAAAGGGAGAAAATCGACATCATCCATTGCCATTCTCCTAACGCACATGGGATTGCCATTTTGAGCGAAACCCTTGGCAATCGAGCAAGAATCATTGCCACCAAACGCACGGTCTTCCCCGTCAAATCCAATTGGCTCTCAAAGCAGAAATATCGAAAGACAGATCTCGTAATCGGCATCTCGCCAGAAGCCGAAGCCTCCGTGCAGGACAGCGTCCATACCATGACAGAAGTCATTCCCAGCATCTATGATCCGCAGGAATACCGACCAGTGAACTTTTCGGAAGTATTGGCTGATATACCACAGTCTCATGTCATTGGGTATGTGGCAGCCATTAGTCACGAAAAAGATCCTCAAACATTCATCGATGTGGCCCAGGTGCTGTCAGAGCGAAGACCCGATGCCGCGTTCGTCTGGATTGGGGACGGCCCGCTTCGAGAGGAACTAACAACCACAATTGCGAAGCGTGGATTGGAGAACCACGTCTTTCTGGCGGGCCATCAAGATAATGTTCTGGACTGGATCTCCGCACTGGATATCTTCTTTTTCCCCTCCAAATCCGAAGGTCTGGGTTCCTCTGTATTGCAGGCATTCCACTGTCGGGTGCCGGTTGTGACCAGCGATGCAGGAGGCCTGAAGAGTCTGATCACTCATGGGGTAAATGGATTACAAGCCCCTATCGGAGATACGACAACCTTCGTCGAGCATTTAAAAAATTTGCTTGACAATTCGGCATACTCGGAGTGGCTCACAGAAAATGGCACTAAAACCCTGCAGTCCTTTGCTCCCGATCGAGTGGTCCCAAGGGTGATAAGTGCCTATCGGAGGTTAGCCAGCTTAACCAAATAGATCTTTCCAGGCGTTCCTTGTATGATAGAACGCCTCCCTCACCTGGTACTCTACTTTGAATGAGAAAGACCTATTCTGATAGGCCTTGGGCATCACGCGGTTGATGCGATGGCCCAGTAGTCTTATCCACTTGCGGCTGTTGATGCCGGCCACCCAGTCTACAATTGAGCCAATGTCCAGGCAAGTGCCAGGATACCCTGCAGCCCATAGCCTCTTGTTGATGACTTTGCTTGCCGCTCCTGCTGTCGGCAGAACCAAGTCGACCTTCTCTGCTGCGGCCTGAACTTTAGGCCACCAAGTGTCGATCTCCGCATAGGCATTCTTTGAGGGAGTTTGGACGTATTGGTCAATTGGCCCATAGAATTGGCTTGCTTTCGAAGGATCGACACCCCCGATGAAGAGCTTCCTCCTGGAGCGCAAGTACTCCATGAGTGAGTGGAATTGTTCACTGTGAAACAGACAATAATAAGGGAGAGCATAGGGATGTTCCAGGGGACGCTTTTCGAGTGAGGGCAGGTTTTGAGAAAGGAAGCCTTCCATCTCCGGATTGTCCGGATAGATGCTAAAAAGTCCATTTCGCATCTCTGGATCGCAAGGGAAGTTGACTACTGCTGCCCGAAGGTAGTTGGGGTCATCTGTGAGAATGGATTCTTCCATTTCCTTGCGGATCCTGTCAGAGTACTCATGATTACGGTAGCTCTTACCCATGAGCAGATGAATATCGCCATCACCGAACCTGGTGTATGTGAACCTCGCTCCAGATTGGAGATTGTGAAGCAGGGTTTGAAAGGTCTCCGATGCCGTCCTCGTGTGGATCATCCTCAGTAGATGTTGCTATGGCGGCTATACAAAAAGAAAAAGGGAGCTGTCGCTCCCTTTTTGTGAGTTCATTGGAGTCTCAATACCTGTAGTACTCCGGCTTGAAGGGGCCTTTCACCTCTACGCCAATGTACTTGGCCTGATCGTCTGTCAGGGTCTCAAGCTCCACGCCAATCTTTTCGAGATGGAGGTAAGCGACCTTTTCATCCAGGTGCTTGGGCAAGGTGTAAACCTGATTCTCATACTGATCAGAGTTGTGCCACAGTTCGATCTGTGCCAACGTCTGATTCGTGAAGGAATTGGACATTACGAATGAGGGGTGGCCAGTTGCCACACCAAGATTCACCAATCGACCTTCAGCCAATACGATGATGTCATTGCCATCAATGGTATAAAGATCTACCTGAGGCTTGATCTCTACCTTGGTATTACCATAGGTGCCATTGAGCCAGGCCATATCGATTTCATTGTCAAAGTGGCCGATGTTACAAACAATAGCCTTGTCCTTCATCGCACGGAAGTGCTCCTCACGAATGATGTCTTTGTTACCAGTGGCCGTGACGATGATATCTGCTCGAGGGACAGCGTTGGCCATCGTCTTCACTTCAAAGCCATCCATGGCGGCTTGCAGTGCACAGATCGGATCGATTTCGGTGACGATCACTCGGACTCCAGCTCCTCGAAGCGAGGCTGCAGAGCCTTTTCCTACATCACCATACCCCGCAACGACTGCTACCTTACCAGCTAGCATCAAATCAGTTCCGCGGCGGATGGCGTCTACCAATGATTCTTTGCAGCCATACTTGTTGTCGAACTTCGACTTAGTTACGGAGTCATTTACGTTGATGGCAGGCATCGGCAATGTTCCGTTCTTCACACGCTCATAGAGTCTCAATACTCCGGTAGTTGTCTCTTCAGAAAGCCCCTTGATATCGTTGGCTAATTCAGGGTACTTATCGAAAACCATATTGGTAAGGTCTCCGCCATCATCCAAAATCATGTTGAGTGGCTTACCATCAGGGAATGCAAACAATGTCTGCTCGATACACCAGTCAAACTCTTCTTCATTCATTCCTTTCCAGGCGAATACTGGTACACCCGCTTTTGCAATAGCGGCGGCGGCATGATCCTGCGTTGAGAAGATGTTGCATGACGACCATGTCACTTCAGCACCAAGGGCGGTGAGTGTTTCGATAAGAACGGCAGTCTGCACCGTCATATGCAAACAGCCAGCAATACGAGCACCCGCGAGCGGCTTAGCATCACCGTACTCTTCGCGAAGCGCCATCAAACCTGGCATCTCGGCCTCTGCCAGTTCGATCTCCTTCCTGCCCCAATCGGCGAGGGCAATGTCTTTTACCTTGAAATTTTCTTTCGTTTCGATCATTTCCATATTCAATTTCGGCTTGCAAAAGTAACAAAAAGGACATCACACGATGAACTTAATCTGCTGAATGTCAAATATCTGCTCCGTACCGTCATATTGCAGGCGCAAACGGCCGATTTCATCAATTCCTACGATCGTACCGTTAACTATCTGATCACTGTTTGTAAGGTGAAATTTATGTAGTTCCTGTAGCCATCGAAGTCGGGAAAGGTATCTCTCTCTTAGGTCGACTTCGCCCTCCCTATGTAGCAAGTCATATAATTGCTCGAAACGTAAGCAAAATATCTCCAGCAACTCCCAGCGATCCACTTCCAATCCTTCAATGCGCAGGCTTGTGGCCTTCGAATCGGCGAATTCTTCCTGGTTAAGGTTCAAGCCGATGCCTATTACAGCGTTCTCGAGTCGCTTACCGGTTAGCTGTGTCTCCAGCAATATGCCGGCGCACTTCCTGTCATTTATGTACAGATCGTTGGGCCACTTTACTTCGACGACCAGTCCGTCATCCGCCAGTTCTGCAATCGCCTCGGCCATTGCCACCGCCGTTACCACATTCAAGAAGTACTGTTTGCGACTATCCAGAAAGTCCGGTTTCACGCAAAAAGAAAACAGAAGATTCTCCCCGGGCTCGCTCTCCCAGGAATTGCCTCTTTGCCCGCGGCCGGCAGTCTGAAAATCCGTAGTGACAATCGTTCCTTCCTTCGCGTGCCCCGATTTGACGTATTGTTGCAATAGGTCATTGGTAGAATGACAATGTGGCAGATATATGATGTTTTTTCCCAGAAAGGAGGTTTTGGCAAAGAATTTATGCAACTGGAATTGTGTAGTTTTATACCTAAATTATGACAATGAATGACAAAAGCCATTGAGGAAGCCGTAGATTCCAAAAGGTTGTGTGACCTGGTGGTTGAGGGGATGACAGAAAAAAAGGCTTCCGATATTGTGGTCATGGATCTCAGATCGATAAAACATGCAGTTGCCGACTTCTTCATCATATGTTCTGGCACGTCTGACACTCAAATAGATGCGATCGCTGAATCCATTGAAGAACATGTCCGCAAAGCTTCATCACAAAAACCCTGGAGGAAAGAAGGGCAAACCAATCGGGAATGGATACTTATTGACTACGTAGACGTTGTAGCACACGTCTTCAATATTGAAAAGAGATCGTTTTATGCGCTGGAAGAGTTGTGGGGCGATGCCAAAATCGAGAGCATCGAAAACCCGAACTAAATCAAGACATGCGCGTTTGTTAATAGAATATTTTGAAATCAAAGTAGATGGGAGATAAACCACGGCAGAAAAAGAATTTGATGGGGGGACCGGGAAGAAGCAATTACCAAGTGTGGGTGATTGTCATTCTCATTGCTTCAGTGCTTGGATTTACCTATTTGAGCAACAGCAATACCGCCAAGGAGATAACGGACAAGCAGTTCGAGGAGATGTTGGTGAGAAATGACGTCCAGACAGTCCTACTCATCAAGAATAAAGATATGGTAGAGGTGACCTTGAAAGAAGAGGCCCTCCAAAATGCCAAATACCGCATCGATCTAGAGAATTCCAACCCCTTCAACAATCAGACGGGACCGCACTATAAGTTTCGAATAGTAGACACGAAGATCTTTGTCGACAACTTCAATCGTGTCCAGGAGCAACTCCCTGAGGAGCAGCGGATTGGATATAAAGTAGAAGAACGGTCTGATTTCACAGACTTTTTGTTCACTTATGGCATCTTTTTCCTCTTCATCTTCGGTTTTTGGTTTCTGATGCGTCGGATGACCGGCGGAGGTGGCCCTGGTGGGCAGATTTTTAATATTGGCAAATCCCGAGCTGCGCTATTCGATGCCGAAAACAAGGTGAAGATTACGTTCAAGGACGTAGCTGGCTTGGATGAAGCGAAGGAAGAGATCAAAGAAATCGTAGACTTCCTCAAGAATCCTGGAAAGTTCACCAAGCTTGGTGGGAAAATCCCTAAGGGTGCCTTGCTAGTAGGCCCTCCGGGAACAGGTAAGACGCTATTGGCTAAGGCGGTAGCTGGTGAGGCGGCAGTTCCCTTCTTTACGCTTTCAGGGTCGGACTTCGTAGAAATGTTTGTTGGAGTGGGTGCCGCACGGGTTCGTGACCTCTTCAAGCAAGCAAAAGAAAAAGCACCCTGCATCGTCTTCATAGACGAAATCGATGCCATAGGACGATCCAGAGGCCGTGGGCAGATGCCCGGCTCCAATGATGAGCGTGAGAATACACTCAACTCATTGCTGGTGGAGATGGACGGATTCAGTACTGATTCGGGTGTGATTATCCTCGCTGCAACTAACCGGCCGGATGTTCTGGACTCAGCACTTTTGAGACCTGGAAGATTTGACCGACAAATCAGCATTGACAAACCTGACATCGTGGGCCGCGAGGCCATATTCAAAGTGCACCTGAAACCTATCAAGCTGCACGAAGATGTAGACCCGAAGAAATTGGCTGCACAAACACCGGGCTTTGCTGGTGCCGAGATTGCCAACGTCTGCAACGAAGCGGCATTGATCGCCGCTCGACGGGATAAGGAAAAAGTGGAGATGCACGACTTCCAGGATGCCATCGATCGAGTCATTGGCGGTCTGGAAAAGAAAAACAAAATCATTTCTCCCGAAGAAAAGAGAATCGTAGCTTACCACGAAGCAGGTCACGCCATTGCAGGTTGGTACCTCGAACACGCCGACCCATTGGTGAAAGTAAGTATCGTACCTCGAGGAGTAGCAGCGCTAGGCTATGCACAGTATCTGCCGAAGGAGCAGTTCCTTTATCAAACCGAGCAGCTCGTGGACGAAATGTGTATGGCCTTGGGAGGAAGAGCGGCCGAGGAGATTGTCTTCGAAAAGATATCGACAGGCGCTCTCAGCGATCTTGAGCGCATCACCAAGATGGCCTACAGCATTGTTACGGTTTATGGAATGAACGACAAGGTGGGCAATCTATCATTCTACGACTCGAAGCAGAGTGAGTACAACTTCACGAAACCTTATTCCGAGGCTACGGCAGAGCTGATTGACAAGGAAGTGAAGAATCTCATCGAAAAGGCGTACGACAGAACAAGGTCGTTGCTGGAAGACAAAAGAGAGGAGCTGGAAATAGTTGCAAAAGAATTACTAGAGAAGGAGATTATCTTCCAAAGCGATCTTGAGCGCTTGATTGGCAAGCGTCCATTTGAGACCAAGACCACGTACGAAGAATTTACTCAGAGAGAAGACAAGTCCGAAGAAACACCAGAGGGTGAGTCGAGCGAGGCTCTAGAGGACCTCTCCACTGATGCTGCACCCGAGGACAATGGAGCGGAGAATACGAAAGAGCCTACTGAGGATACTTCAGCATCCGTATAATAAAAGAGTCATTTAGATATCTAATCATATATTGTGGGAGCTACGGCTCCCTTTTTTATGATAGACCTCCGGTTCCAATACATTGAAGAAGGCAAGAAGCTCTACTTTGCGAGCGACTTCCACCTCGGTGTCCCCGATCGGGATTCTAGCTTACAGAGGGAAAAGAGAATCATTTCCTGGCTTGATGACATCGCACCCACAGCGGCTGGAATAGTGCTTGTTGGAGATATCTTCGACTTTTGGTTTGAGTACAAGCATGTGATCCCCAAAGGGTTCATTCGTTTTCAAGGAAAGCTCGCCTCGCTCAGTGACGAGGGTATCCCAATTGTATTCTTCACAGGGAATCATGACATGTGGATGTTTGGCTATTTCACCGAGGAGTTGGGGATCCCTATTTATCAATCACCCACGTGCTTCGAATGTAATGGGAAAGTACTCTACGTTGGGCATGGAGATGGTTTAGGCCCGGGAGACTATAAATACAAAGTCATCAAGCGGTTTTTTGGCAACCACATTTGTCAATGGTTCTTCAACTGGCTGCACCCTAACGTAGGCATGTGGGTCGCAAATCGATGGTCCTATAGTAGCCGCAAAGCCAGTGATAAGAAGGAAGACAAATTCAAGGGCGATGACGAATGGCTCATTCAATACATCCAAAGTGTAGAAGCCTCTGATCATCATGACTACTACATTTTCGGCCATCGCCATATGCCGATAGACCGACCAGTGGGAGACACGCACTACATCAACTTGGGTGATTGGCTTCAATACCAGACCTATGCTTCTTTCGACGGCTCAGAACTAGCTCTTCATCGTTATGAGGGCTAAGCTCATTTTGTTGATATTGTGGCCAGTGATCTGCCAGTCTCAGAGCTGGGAACTCCAGTCCTCCTTCGTGGCAAATGAGGATATCACAGCCTATTCATTCGACGATCGGGGGGCCATCTATATAGGTACAAAGACCGGGACGATAACGAAGTATGCCGCAGATGGAACGAGTCAGTTGTTTGCTTACCCCAATAGTGGCAGCACGACGCTCATTGAAGGGCGCAATATGCTGTTGCCTTTCATGTTCTTTCGTGATAATCAACAGGCGATTGTCCTTGACCGCTTTTTGAGCAATCCGGTCGTCTATGACATCAGCTCCTTCGCAAGCAGTTTTGCATGGCTCGCTACCCCAGCTTTAGATCGGCATATCTGGCTCTTGCGGTCGAGTCCGCTGACTATTGAGAAAATTGATCCGCTCACCCGAACAATTGTTCAATCCACCCCTCTCTTAGTTGAGTTCCCTTTAAAGGAAGTGGTCTTCTTCAAAGCACAGCGTAACCTGCTACTGATCGTGGATAAAGAAACAGGGGTATGGATTTTTGATCTTTTTGGGAATCCGATAATGACCGTTGAACAGCCCAATCTTAGCTATGCTCATATCGATCAAAGTGAATTGGTGCTTTATGCCGAGGGCAAGGTGATCACCCAACAACTATCCAAGGGAGCTCAACCAACCACCGTCAAAGCTCCCGCAGTTCAATATCAGACAGTCATCAGGCGCGGTGCCAACTACCACTTCATAGGCGAAAGGCAGGTGGACACCTACACGCTTAATAAGAAGTAGTCTGGAGCCCTCTGTACAACTCGAGAATTCTCTTTCTCAAAGCAATGCTGTACTTCGCATTAGAGAGTTCTATCTCAGCCCTATTCTTGTTGTTGAGACTCTCCAGATAGGTATAGAAATCACTGTTTCCAGTTTCGAATCTCTTCTGCATGAAGTCAAATGACTGCCTCAAAGACTCGAGGTTTTCATGAGCCGATCTGTAGGTGGCCTGCGCGTTGATCAGATCGAGATATACCGTCTGCACAGTATTCGTTACATTCAACCTCGCCTGCTCATTGTCCAACTCCGCATTGGCAAGGGCCAGCTTAGCGGTTTGGATCCTGTTGTGATTATTAAATCTTGTAAATAGAGGCAGGTTCAGATCAAATCGTAGAAACTGAAACTCATTGTACCCCAACTGCTCGAAGAATGTGGCATCAGTTTCAAAGTCATCTGTTTCAGGGTTGAAGGCGCCATTTGATGAGTAGTTACTACCATAGACACCAAGGACCGAGATTGTGGGCAGCCTTAGACCCTGGGCCGCCCGATACTGAAACAGGGAAGCCCTTCTGCTAGCCTCTGCGGCTTTGACCATTGGATTGTAATTCATCGCCTCATCGAGGACTCTGGCGAAAATATCCGGCTCCGAAAGTATAACACTATCCGCCAAGGGATAGGCTTCTACTTTGTAGTCAAATTCGGTCGGATCCAGCTGCATGGCTTGCAACAGCTGCAATTTGTTTCGTCTGAATGTGTTCTGGAAATTGATCAGATTCAACTGCTCATTCGCCAGTTGTGATCTGAAATTGTAAACTGACTCTAGATTCCCTACTCCTACAGACTCTCTCTTCACTTCACGGTCGAGCTGCGCTGTTAGGAGATCCACTCTTTGTTGAGCGATCTTGATATTTTCTTCACTAAGTATGACATTCAAGTAGAAAGAGAGAATGCTCGCTTCCGTCGTAAGCTCTGAATTGTCCTTGGTCATCTGTGCAGAGACCAATTCATTCTCGCGCTGTTTCCTTTGGTGGAAGTTGCTCAGCCCCTGAAATACCACCCAATTCGCAGAGACCGAAGGATTCGATCGCTGGGTGGAGACATTCACAACCTGGCCAGTATTGTTGTCAAACTGGTTACCTACAGAGATGTCCCAATTGATGCCAGCATTGATCGACGGTAAGAACTGCATTAAAGACTGCAGACTGTTGGATCGCGCAATCAGTTCATTGTTGCCGGCTCGCTTAATATCCAGGTTATTACTAAGCGCAATTTCGATGCATTCGTCCAGGGTGAGTACCCTGACTTGCCTTTCGTCTTGTGCTTTGGCCATAGTGGCCACGACGAAACTTACCAGTAAAAAAGCAATTTTTCGCATTTCTAAATTTGAGAGTTAGTAAAAAGGCTACCCTAACGGATAGCCCTTTTATGGACATGCAACTAGGTATTCTATTTTGAGTTATGGCCTTTGAGTTCTCCTCAAGGCACAAAATGCTGGATGTTCGTGGCTATCAGACGAGGGCAGAATCCTTCGTATTGATATTTTCAGATACAATCTGGCCATCGAATAGGTGGATCACTCTGTGTGCATATTCTGCATCAATAGGCGAGTGCGTCACCATAATTACTGTAGTACCGTTCTCGTTCAGCTCTGTAAGGAGATTCATCACCTCCTGGCCGTTCGCTGAATCCAGGTTTCCTGTAGGCTCATCCGCTAGTATCAGCTTAGGCTTGGCAATCACCGCTCGGGAGATGGCCACACGCTGCTGCTGACCTCCAGAGAGCTGCTGAGGGAAGTGGTTGCGTCGGTGCATGATCTTCATCTGCTCCATTACTTCCTCTACTCGCTTCTTTCTGTCGGCAGAAGAGTACTTCAAATAGATCAACGGAAGCTCGATGTTCTCATAAACAGTGAGTTCGTCGATCAGGTTGAAGCTCTGGAAGACGAATCCAATGTTGGCTTTTCTGAGGTCCGCTCTCTTACGCTCTGAATAGCCAGAGATCTCCAATTCACCGAAGTGGAAGTCACCCTCAGAAGGGTTGTCGAGAAGGCCGATGATGTTAAGTAGTGTTGACTTACCGCAACCAGAAGGACCCATGATGGCGACAAATTCGCCTTCCTTCACTTCGAGGTTCACTCCGGCCAGAGCGGTAGTTTCGATCTCATCGGTGTAGTAGAACTTCTTCAAGCCCGATGTTTTGATCAATTGCTTCGCGTTTTCCATTTTGTGCTATTTAAGTATTTCGTTATTGTTGAGTTATTCGGTGGCTATTTGAAGACAAGTCGGTCCTTATCTTCATACCCATCGTATGAAGAGACAACAACTTTCTCATTAGGTTGCAATCCCTCCAATACTTCGTAGTATCTGGGGTTTTGGCGTCCCAATCTGATGTCCCTTCGTACGGCGTACGATTCGGAAGCATCGACGACAAAGATCCAGTTACCACCAGTGGTCTGATAGAAGCTACCTCTTGGGATTTGCACGGCGGTGATTTTTTGGCTCAGCTGCAGTCGGATCTGCAAGGTCTGCCCTCTTCTGATCTGTCCACGTGGAATGGTGTCAGTAAATTCCATGTCTACAGAGAATAGTCCTCCTGTTACTTCAGGGTAGATCTTACGGATAGAGAGACCATACTCCTGTCCTGCCAATGGGAATGTTCCCTGGAGGCTCTCATAGATACGGCTGATGTAGTGCTCGTCGATTTGGGCACGTACTTTGAATCCATTCAGATCATCAATCTGCCCGATGTTCTGACCAGGTGCGATGGATTCCCCAACTTCGGCGACCACCGTGGAAAGGCGTCCAGAAATTGGGGCACGGATGTAGAGGTTTTCGAGGTTGCCCTTGATCATCTCAATGTTTCGTCGTGTCCGCTGCAATGTGTTCTCTGCCTGAGCAATTTGCAGTACGGCGTTCATCGAATCGAACCGGTTGGATTCTATCTGTATGGCCCGGGTCTCCTTTAGGCGCTCATACTCACGCTTGAGATTCAGGTACTCCTGCTCTGAGATGATCTTCTCTTCAAATAGTGGCTCACCTCTTTCGTAGGCATCTTTCGCCTGATCGATTTGATAATCCAGCTGCGTCAGCTGCCGCTTCAGGTCAAACTGACTTCTTTGTAGGCTCAGCTTAGTATTCTCCAGGTTGTTGACCAGGATGAATGCCTGCGTTTCTTCGCGAACAAAGTTTTGAACGAGGTCGTTGTTGGAGAGCTTCAGGATCGTATCACCTTCATCCACCAGGATACCGCCCTCGTAATATTTCTTTTCCACGACACCGCCGACAATCGCGTCCAAACGGATCGTCTTGATGGGCATCACAGAACCATCTACGGGGATCGTTTCCATGAACTCTCCCTCATGAACGGTGGCTACATTGATTTTTTCTAACTCAACGTTGAGTCGCGCTCCTCCTTCCGCGAAGATGAAGCTATAAACTACAAACATTAGGAACACGGCACCTGCTCCGATTGTCAGGATGCGCTTTAGTGTCCACTTCTTCTTTTTAATTTTTCGATCCATAAGGGATTTTAGGCTATGGGTATCGTTCGTGCCAATGGGATGCCAATTAGGATGCCATTATTCGTAACTGACTAAAAATCAGCAGATTAAAAAATTTCAGGAAAATTGCGAAGAGGTGGGGCTGTACAGAATGATACAGAAAGTGTTCGATTTCGACCAAAAAAAAGGTTCAGGCGGTCAACCTGAACCCAAAGGTCAAAAACTCAAAATAAAAGGACTAATTAAAATTCTTAATCCACAACAACATCTCGAAGATAATCAATCTTATGTATAAATAAGAAACGAAAAAGGAAACATTTACGAAATACGGTATGGCTATCTCCGGTTACCCACGAATTGCCATAATATTTTGATGAATCATCACTATTACCAAATATTCTTGTGTAGAGCCAATTGGTCTATACCAATGTGCCCGGAAACAAAACGCTCACATTGTCCGTTTGTGAACAATCAAATTTCCATAAATTGCGCCTGCTGAGCCTCGAGGCACATGGCATAATTTCTGGCACTAACAAAAACTAAAACCTCCGACACGTGGAAAAAGAACTAGGACGTATACTGATCATCGACGACGATGAGGATGTGTTGCTGGCCGCAAAAATGCTTTTAAAGAAGCACGCCAAGGAAGTCATCATAGAAAAGAATCCGAAGAAGATCCCATTCCTATTAAATAATGAGTCCTTTGACCTCATCCTACTGGATATGAATTTCAGTAAGGACATCACCAGTGGTAAGGAAGGGTTCTACTGGCTAGAGCAGATCCTGGATAAAGATCCACAGGCCGTTGTCATTCTCATCACGGCCTTTGGAGATGTTGAGATGGCTGTCAAGGCGCTGAAAGCTGGGGCTACGGACTTCGTGCTGAAGCCTTGGCAGAATGAAAAGTTATTAGCTACGCTCCATAGTGCATCCAGGCTCAAGAAATCATACGAGGAAGTCACTCAACTCAAGCAGACAAAGAAACAGTTGCAGGATGACAGTCATCTTGCATTTAAAGATATCATTGGTACCAGCGACGCGATCAAGGACGTATTTAAGGTCATTGACAAAGTAGCGGCGACAGACGCAAATGTCCTGATCCTGGGAGAAAATGGCACCGGTAAGGAATTGATTGCCAGAGCTATACATCAGAAGTCGTTACGCAAAGACAATATCTTTATTGGTGTGGACATGGGAGCCATCACCGAGACATTATTTGAAAGCGAGCTCTTCGGTCACAAAAAAGGCGCCTTCACCGACGCGAAAGAAGACCGGGCCGGCAGGTTCGAAGTCGCCAACAAAGGATCCCTTTTCCTCGACGAGATTGGCAACCTTAGCTTGCCACTGCAATCCAAGCTTCTCACCGTCATTCAAAGCAGAGAGGTAACCAGGATTGGTGCCAACAAGCCAATGTCCATTGATATCCGCCTCATATGCGCGACAAACATGCCACTATACGACATGGTGGGGGAAAATACATTTCGCCAAGACTTGCTGTACAGGATCAACACGGTGGAAATCCAACTCCCCCCTTTGCGAGAGAGGCTCGAAGACATTCCTCTTCTTGTTGATCATTTCGTCAGTCAGTATGCCAACAAGTACCGAAAAGCGGTGTCCAAGGTCGCACCAACTACGACAAAAAAGCTGCAGAAGTACAGCTGGCCGGGTAATATTCGAGAACTGCAGCACGCGATCGAGCGCGCGATCATCATGTCCGATTCTGACACGCTCAACCCTGAGGACTTTTTCTTCCTATCGCAGAAGCAGGATGTCGCCTCCGTACCAGAGCCGGAGACATTCAACCTCGACGATGTAGAGAAGGGCGTCATCGAACGCGTAATCGACAAACACAATGGCAACATCTCGAAGGCCGCCAAGGAACTTGGATTGACTCGGGCATCACTTTACCGCAGACTGGAGAAGTATGGTCTTTAAGCACTTCAAAGTACAGCTCATTGGGCGGATTGGGTTGGTGATATTGACGATCTTCGTCTTTGTCGACCTGATCTATCAAGACGCCTATGTCTTTACCCAGGGGCTCGTACTTGTGTTGCTACTCGTACAGATCTATTACCTTTTTCATTTTCTTGAAAAAGTCAATCGTGAGATCGTCACTTTCCTGAAGAGCATCCAGTACGACGACTTCTCCCTTACCTATCCGGAGCATAGTACGAAGTCAAGCCTTGACGCCCTTTACCGTGAGTTCAATGGTGTGATCAAGAAGTTTCGGGAGATCCGAGCGGACAAGGAAGCGCAGTATCAATACCTGAAGACCATTGTCCAACATGTCGGGATTGGGATCATCACCATAGACACTGACGGTGAGATTCAGATCATCAACTCCGCGGCCAAAAAGCTGCTAGGTGTAGGGCAGGTGAAAAACATCTCGCAGTTTGGCACGATCTCCCCACTGCTTGTTGGTGCGATTCGCGATCTCAAAACCGGCGGTCGCGACCTCATCAAGATCAATAAGGAGGGTGATGAGGTACAGTTGGCGCTGTATGTGATAGAGCTTTCCCTGCGTGGGCAAGAGTTCAAATTGATCTCCTTGCAAAACATACAAAGCGAACTGGAAGAGAAGGAGATGGAAGCATGGCAAAACCTGATTCGCGTACTGACACACGAAATCATGAATTCCGTAACCCCCATTTCCTCATTGGCGGCGACGGTGGAAGGCGAGCTGAATGATTTCTTGAGCAGCGAAGGTGAAGTCAACCAGATTCCCAATGAAGACCTTGAAGACTTTCACCTGGCAGTTCACACCATTCATACCCGCAGCGAAGGACTCATCAAGTTTGTGAGCGACTTCCGCAATATGACCCGGATCAAGCTGCCGACCATCGAAGAGCACAAGGTATGCGACCTCCTCACGAATATCATCGCCCTACTCAAATACGACATCAAGGAAGGCGGCATCAATTTGGACTACAAGGTCGAGCCTCAGGACCTGACATTCCAGGTCGACAAAGAGCAGGTCGAGCAAGTGATCATCAACCTGATCAAGAATGGTATCCAGGCATTGGCTGAAAATGACGAGGATGGCAAGGAAAGCAAAGACCTGATCATCCAGGGCTTTCCCGGCGAGAACGGCGGCGCTTTGATTACCATCAAGGACAATGGCCCGGGTATCGAAGAGGAAGCGCTCAAGAAGATCTTCATTCCATTCTTCACGACGAAGAAGCATGGTTCTGGTATCGGGCTGAGCCTTTCCAAGCAGATCATGCGCAATCACCGAGGCAATATCACCGTGAAATCAGTGCTCAATGTCGGCACGGAGTTTACTCTGAAGTTCAACCAATAGAGCCATTTGACGAATAAATAGCCTCCCGGCTTTTCACCTTATCTTCACAGCTTCAACTTGGAGCCACCGATGAAATACTTCTTTATTGTCCAGGGTGAAGGTCGAGGCCACATGACACAAGCCATCTCCCTCGGCGAGACCTTGCGTGGCGCGGGCCATGAAATCGTGCAAGTGGTCGTAGGGAAAAGCAAGCAGCGAGAGCTCCCAAAATTCTTCAAGGAAAAGATCGGCGCTCCTTTTGAGCAATTGGACAGTCCCAACTTCGTCACCGACAAGAATCACAAATCGGTAAAGCCTTTTCGTACGGCCTTTCATGTTGCGGCAAGGTTTCCAGTATATCTGAAAAGTGTTCGTCGCTTGCACGAGTTAGTTTCAGAGCATCAGCCCGATGTCATCATCAATTTCTACGATTTCCTCGGCGGCATATACAACCTCCTTAAGAAGCCCCGTGCCCGATACATCCCCCTCGCCCATCAGTTCCTCATCGTCCATCCTGAGTTCGACTTTCCACCCGGCAGGAGGCTGGATAGAGCGACATTGCATATAACGAATTGGATTACCGCACTCGGAGCAGAGAAGATTCTGGCTCTTTCCTTCCAACCCTTCGATGACCTGCCTTCAAAAAAGATATACGTCGTGCCGCCGTTGTTGCGAGATGAAGTAAAACAACGGACCCCCTCAAAAGGAGACCGACTGCTAATCTATATGGTCAATCCCGGCTATGGAGAGGAAGTGGACCGTTTTCACCAACAATCACCTGAAATACCCCTTGATTGCTTTTGGGACAAGAAAGGGAAACCCGAGACGTGGGTGCGGGATGAGACGCTTACCTATCATCAATTGGATGATAAGAAGTTCATCGAGAAAATGGCCGAGTGCCGCGGCTACGTCACTACTGCAGGATTTGAATCTGTGTGTGAGGCCATGTACCTCGGCAAACCCGTGATGATGGTCCCCGTTCAAGGCCACTACGAGCAGGCCTGCAATGCGGTCGATGCGGAAAAGGCTGGAGCCGGCATCCCTCATGACAAGTTTGAGATCCAAAAGCTTGTGGACTACCTGCCACAGTACCAGGATACTTCCACCTGGTTTCGGGACTGGGCCGATCGCGACAGAGAGGTTTTTCTGCAACACCTGGCATAGGAGTATCCACTCCACCCGAGATTCAAGTCATGCCCCCAGCCAACTATCCTGTTTAAACTTCTGGACAAATTCTACATTCGACAAATGATCGCGGAATATCAGGAAGGGACGCAATGTCATCGCTGGCCCAATGAAATCTGACAATGAGCCAGGGGCGGAAATACCACTGACTGACAAAAATCAGGTTAGCCACTTTGGGCATAGTAATCGAGCGTGAAGAGAGGTAAAACCGCCTTTAAAGCGCATATGAATGCAAACGTTTGCATAAAGTGTCGAGACAACACTTAAGATTCCAAATTTATTTCTATTATCAAACTTTAATCTTTCATAAAATTTCGGAACTTCGTGCCAACAACCCAATAATGAGAATTTTATGCAAGAATTTGGAAGACGCTCATCAAGAAGTGGTCTTGCGGATATTGGCATAAGCCGTGTCGACAAAGCCTACTGGAATCTTAGCCCCTCCGAGCTCGTGGAAATGGCCCTTCAAAATAGAGAAGGGCAACTCAGCGATACCGGCGCGATCATGTGCGATACTGGCAAGTTCACTGGCCGATCTCCCAAGGATCGCTACATCGTAAACGATACCACAACGGCTGACAAAGTGTGGTGGGGAGACATCAATATCCCCATGAGCCCGGATCATTTTGACCGGATATACACGAAGATGATTGGCTACCTCGCAGAGAAGACCGTGTACGTGAGAGATGCTTACGCTGGCGCTGACAAAACCCATCGACTCAATCTGCGAGTGATCAATACCGTAGCCTGGCACAACCTGTTTTGTCACAACATGTTTATCCAGCCAGAAGAGTACAAGCTAGAGAGCTTCGAACCTTCGTTCACTATTATTAACTGTCCAGGATTCCTCGCAGACCCGGCTACTGACGGCACACAGCGCGAAAACTTTGCCATTATCAACTTTGACAAGCGCATCATTCTTATCGGCGGCACGGGCTACTCCGGCGAAATGAAGAAAGGGATCTTCTCTGTCCTCAACTTCTTGCTGCCCGTGAAGCATGATGTTTTCCCTATGCACTGCTCAGCCAATATGGGCAAGGAGCGGGCTGATACCGCCATATTCTTTGGTCTTAGCGGTACCGGGAAAACGACGCTCTCTGCTGACCCCGAACGTCTCCTTATCGGGGACGACGAGCACGGGTGGACTGCCAATAACGTCTTTAACTTCGAAGGTGGATGCTACGCCAAAACGATCAACCTCTCGGAGGAACACGAACCATCCATCTATCGAGCGATCAGGTTTGGGGCGATCCTGGAGAACACGAGATTCGTTCCCGGAACGCGGCAGATCGATTTCACTAACAAGGAAGTCACGGAGAACACCAGGGTATCCTATCCGATCGATCATATCGACAATGCTGTGGAGCCTTCCATCGGAGGCGTACCACGAAATATCTTCTTCCTCACTTGCGATGCGTTTGGGATCATCCCGCCCATTCAGCGACTATCCAAGGGTCAGGCCATGTATCACTTCATCTCCGGCTACACGTCCAAAGTTGCTGGGACCGAGGATGGTATCGTCGAGCCCACACCCGTGTTCTCTGCCTGCTTTGGAGCTCCGTTCCTGCCTCTGCACCCTACCGAATATGCAAGACATTTGGGTAAGAAGCTGGAAGAACACGACACACGTGTCTGGTTGGTGAATACTGGTTGGACGGGAGGCCCCTACGGTGTTGGATCACGAATCTCCATCCAATACACCCGAGCGATGATCAGCGCCGCACTCAATGGCGTGCTTGACAACGTCGGTTATCGAACGCACTCGATTTTCGGTGCCGAGATACCTACCACCTGCCCTGGAGTCCCTAACACCGTATTGTCCCCCAGGGAAACATGGAAGGATGACATAAAATTCTATTCCGCAGCCAATCAGCTCGTGGAGCGATTTACCAACAACTTCGATAAATTCATTGAATTCGCAGACGAAGAGATCCTGCAAGGCGCGCCGAAGAAGAACCTCAAATATGTAAAGCAATGAGACCGATAGATGACAACACGCTTGGGCTTCCAATCGGGACGACCCTCGACCGGTACATCAAGAAATCGCAGGACAAATTCCCACAATCCACCGGGGAGCTTAGCCAATTGCTGCGTGATATCGCACTGGCTGCCAAGATTGTCAATCGCGAGGTCAACAAGGCCGGACTGCTGGACGTCGTCGGTGCGTATGGTAATAAAAACGTACAAGGTGAGGATCAGCAGAAACTGGATGTGATCGCGGAAATCCGCTTTACACGAGCCCTAAAAAACGGTGGCATGACCTGTGCGGTGGTCTCCGAAGAAGAGGAGGACATCATCCACATCAATCCCCATAGTCAATACATCGTCGCGATCGATCCGCTGGATGGGTCCTCGAATATCGACGTCAATGTGTCCATAGGCACGATCTTCTCCATCTATCGACGGCTCACCCCCGTTGGCACTGAGGTCACCAAAGAGGACGTGCTGCGAAAGGGCAGCGAGCAAGTCGTCGCAGGCTACGTGCTCTACGGCTCCTCCACGATTCTCGTATACACGACCGGAGACGGTGCACACGGATTCACGCTGGAGCCTTCGCTGGGAGAGTTTGTGCTGTCGCACAAAGGGATCCAGTGCCCTGCGGACGGTAAGATCTTCTCTATCAATGAAGGCTCGTGGCATGGGTTCGAGGAGTCTACCAGGGCGTATATCCGCGAATGCAAAGAGCGGGACTACTCCGCCAGGTACATTGGTTCACTCGTATCAGATTTCCATCGCAACATGATCAAAGGGGGCATATACATGTACCCGAGGACGAAGAAGTCACCTAATGGGAAGTTGCGCCTGTTATATGAGTGTAACGCCCTGGCTTTTATTGCGGAGCAAACGGGTGGAATGGCGACCGACGGAGAGCGACGCATCATGGACATCGCCCCTCAGGAGTTTCACGAACGAAGCCCCTTCTATATCGGGTCGAAGCACATGGTCGAGCGGGCCATGCACTTCAGATTTGAGGAGCAGACCGCTTGAGGTTTGCCGGCGAATTGGTAGTAATTTAGCAATGCCGGAGGTTGACCAAGACAGTCATCCCCGAGCATTGATCTTTTCCAGCCATGGCGCTAATCTCCAAAAAGAAGGTCCCGTTTCCGATCAATGAGCCCTTGCGGCAGTACCTCGATCGCTATTCACGTTCGATAGAACTGCCTATCGACCATGGAGATCTGATGCGATACGACAATGCGATCACACTATACGATCGCACGGGCACTGATACGCTCTGGGTGACGGTATTCTATCCCCAATCAGACATGGATGCCATCCACACGTCGCTGAAAAAGATCTACGCGATCATGAAGGCCAATGGGGACATGAGCGTGATGAAGCACCTCTTCATTGACCGGGTCGACCTTTGCACCTACGCCAACACCAAACCCTTCAGGGTACGCGTCGTCAACCGCATCAACGACAACTTCGACTATTTCTACATCAAGCAGGCAGATGCTTCGAGGATCTATGGCCTGGAATTGGAGCACCTATTATCCCCCAATCGGATAGATTATCGGGTCTGTCGAGACACATTAATCGAAGAGCATATCGTAGGCATACCCGCGGAGCAGTTTATTCGAACACACTTAAGCGACCCCAACCTCAATGAAATCCGACTGGCAAAGGAATTCGTCAAATTCAACGAGCGATGTCTGGTACGCCTCCTTGGTGACATGCACTCGTCCAACTTCGTGATTGACATCACGCCGGACTTTGAGGAGGTGTCCTATAGGATGCGAGCCATTGATTTCGACCAGCAGAGCTATGAGGGCAAGCGATCTATCTACCAACCGCAATACTTCAAGCAAAACAACCCGATCATCGAGTTGGGGATGCGCCACATCACGCCTGAAACCATGCGCCAATACCAGCGCGAGGAACGCACAATGATGAATACACGGCGCAAGGCCGAGTTGGATCAGGTGACAGATCTGTTGGCGGCCATGAAAAAAACCCGCCTATCGACTGATGCCAATGTCACACAGTTGGGACGGGAGCTGGCACGGTACTACAATGAGCCAGCTTTTGCCTTGTGTCCTAACATGGGGTCCATTTTGGAGATGAGCCTGGAGATATTGGATCAGGTGCCCCAGTACTATAACTAGTCGATCTGCTCCGTGTATCCGAAATCACCTGGATACTTAAAAATCCACCCTCAATGAAAACGTAGGAGTGAACCCCATCAACCGAACGAAAGTGTACGTTTGATTGGGGACACGTCTCCTTGGTCCTCCCGGGGGTGGACTCCCCGGGCCTGGGGGTGCCCCCTGCTTTGGCCCTACAGGATCAAGACGGATGTCGTATTCATTCCGCCTATCGTAAATGTTGAAGAGGGTGCAGCTCAGATTAAAATCCACATCCCCCCAGGAAAGCAAATAAGAAGCGCCCATATCCAGCCGATGATAGGGCGCAAATCGCATGTTGTTCTTTTCCGGCACTTCGATCCTGTAGACGTCCTCTCGGGGTTTCTCATTCTGAAAAGGAGCAATCTGCTCCCCGTTGGTATATGGCGTACCAGACCCGTAGAACCATGTCCCAAAAAGTGACAGCTTCCCGAGCTGCCAATTGGCATAAATGTTCAACTCATGGCGCTGATCATGGTCAGCGTAGTAAGACTGCCCTCTGTTAATCTCAGGAAACTGGTAACGGACATCGCTCAGGGTATAACCCACCCAACCGGTTAGCTTCCCGGTATTCTTCTTCAGAAGCAGATCGAGTCCCCTGGCCCTACCTTCTCCCTCAAAAAACTGGTCTTCATAGTCCTCAAACTCCGTCAGCTGACTACTCCTACGGAAGGCGTAGTCGAGCAAGCCATCGAAGTCCTTGTAGAAACCATTGGCACTGAATAGGTAGTCCCCCCCAATAGTGTAGTTGAAACCCAGGTTGCCATGAATGGCTATCTGATCAGGCACCTCATCATCAGCTACCACCCATATGTCACGACTGCCGACCAGTGCATTTTCCGAGTTGATCTGGTTGACGAATTGACGATAAATACCACCGGAACCAATCACATTGACCTTCGGCGACACCGGGTAGGAAAACGACGCCCTGGGTTCAAAAAGAAACTTGCCCGTTGAGGACAGGTAGTTGGACCTGAGGCCGAGGGTGAGCCGCTTGGATTGCTCGCGCTCCCAGACATTTTGCACGTAGTGCGTGACGAGAAATATGCCTTTCTGCTCCTTGTCCGTGAGCGGGTCGTTGTTCAGCACATTCCGCACAGCCGTATTATAGATGGAAGCACTCAAACCCGTCTGCAGAAGGTTGTTCCCCAGGTGCCAGTCGTGATCGACCTTGAGCGAAATATCTTCGATGAAGTTGTCCTGTTCCACGTTGTTGTCATCACGCTCAATCGCTCCACTCCGATAGGCATATTCGCTGACCTCCAACTCCTCAAACGTACTCTCATAGTGCGAGTAGCTCAGTAGGAAATGACTATAATGCCTATCATTCCATAGCGTCGACCACTTGATAGAGGAACCCACGTTGCCCCAGCTGATCTGTCCTACGACGTCTGCGCTGGTGATCGTGATAGTATCTCCGATTTCACCGGTATAGTCCTCGTCATAATTGAGGAGGTCGTGGCTGTCATAGAAGCTCAGCGAGACTTGGTTCTTCGCCCCTACTTTGAAAGATGTCTTGAAATTCAGATCTGAATAGTAGAATTCCGGCTCAAAAGTCCTGTCCAGATTCCTGATCAGGAGTTGCTCTCCATTCTCCGTAAAGCTGGTCTCATACAAGTCAAAAATTTCCTCGAACAGAGAGGTACTGAATATGTCAGTATAGGACCGGCGTGCGGCAAAAAAGATAGTGGCGTCATTGGACAGCGGTACTTCGAGCGACGTATTGACAGACAGCTGGTTGAAGAGAAGCGTCCCCGACACTTTCTTCGTATTGCCATCCTTCCCAGTCGCCTCCAGAATACTGCTGGAGCGACCCCCATACTTGGCATCAAAGCCCCCTTTGAAGAGGGTCAGCGACTTGATCGCCAATGGATTCAACGCACTGAAATAACCAAAGAAGTGATCAACGTGATAGATGGTGAATCCGTCCAGGGTCACAAGATTCTGGGTGGCAGTACCACCATTGACATATAGGCCCGACGACAACTCGTCGGTGGCGCTGATTCCCGGAAGGAGCTGCATCATGCGCATCACATCGGGCTCGCCATTCTTCGGGACCTCGTCCACCATCCGGGGATTGACCTGAATAGTGCTGATCTGCTCCCTCATCTCAAAGTCCCTCGTATTGAAATCCACCACTTCGACCGCATCCAGGGCCTGCGACTGCACGTTCATTTGTACGAAAAGACGCTGGCCGTAGAAGTCTTCGGAGACATTCACAACAGTATCTTCATAGCCCAGAGAATGGACATATATCTCCAGTGGTTGGCGCGGTGCCTGCACGGTAAAAAAGCCGTCGACATTGGAGGTGATCACCTGATTGGTCGGCTTTACCAGGAGGTAGGCAAAGGGGAGTTGCTCTCCAGACTGAGCATCGACTACCTGGCCTAAGAACCTCATCCCAGCTTCATCCTCAGGCCTTCTCTTGATGATGACAATGTCAGGTGTCACGTATTCGAAGGTGACTGCGGTATTAGTCAATAGTTTGTCGAAAGCCTCATGGATCGGCAGGTTTTGCAACCGGACAGTGACGAGGATGTCTTCCACAAGCTTCTCGCTAAAAGCCACCTTCAATCCATAATTGGTCTTCAGTGTGTTCAGCGCCTCCTTCAAACTCACATTGTCAAAAGTCTCAGTAATGCGAGTTGGATCGGTACCCTGAAGGGCTAGTACTTGCAAGGAAATGAAAAATAACAGGCAGGATAAAATCCTTGGCATAGTAGAAGTCTATCTCATACTTGAACCCAGAATCGTCATTAACCTTTCTATTGCGGACATAATCTACTTCAAAATCTGGGCCGTAACATTTCATTGGCTCGTCACCATAATACTCCATTATGCTTCCGCGCCTATGGCCCAGATTTTCTTGTATATCATGCCCTCATGACGAAATCCTAATAACGTCTCTGGGTTTAACGTCTTGGTTCCAGTTTTACTGTACGCTCCGATACTTCGTACGTAAGATCCATCGGTTCGCAGATCAGCTTCAAGGCCAGATCGCTGTCTCCCTGAGGGAAGTAGCCAGTGTATCGCAGGGCACGAATCGAATCGCTCATGTCGACCTTGAGGGAGAATTGGTAAGTGAATTCCTCGAATACTCGCGCCAGGGGCTCATCTTCAAAATAGAATTCTCCAGCCACCCAGTTTTTACGGCCAGCATCGAAGTCAAAACTCCTTAGGGCCTGATCAAAAGTCAGCTTCACACCCTCCCCGGGAGTCAAAGTTATGACCTTCTCCTCTGATGCCACTTGTACCCGGCCGGTAAAGCACTGCACCTGATAGGCGTTGTTCCTGGCAAAAATATTGAAACTCGTACCCAACACCGACGTGGTCCCATGCGCCGAAACGACACTAAACGTGCTGCCTTTTTCCACCTCAAAAAAGGCCTCACCCTCCAGGCTTACTTCCCGCTCAAACAGCCACTGCATCCGACTATAGGATAGTTCGCTATTGGCATTGAGGTGCACCTTCGATCCATCTGGCAGCGTGATCACCTCGCGCTCACCAAGTCCGGTATCGAAGCTCTGCGCACTCAGGACCCACAGAGAGGCCCCTGCTGCCAGCAAAACCACCACACTTGCGGCGATGCGCCACCCAAACCTTGCTTTTGTAGCCGCTTTGGCTTTACCATCCTCGTCATCCATCTCTTCAAAAAACGAGGCCACCTCCGCATCGCTTACGTCCTCATCGTACGTGTAGGACTTCAGTTTGTCCTCCACTATGTCATCCCATTCCTTCATGACGTCTTTTCAGTTATTTGATGCTTCATCAGCATCTGTTTCAGTTTCATTTTAGCCTTCGACAAATTCGACTTCGAAGCTCCCTCCGAGATCTTCAGTTTCGAGGCTATTTCATGATGCTTGTACCCCTCCACCGTGTAGAGGGTAAAGACCACGCGATAGGATGGCGGCAACTGCTGCACCAATCGCATGATGTCATCGACGGCCATCTTCTCAATGGCGTCGACATCCACTTCCGCCGAGTCAAGCGCTTCGTTGATCTCGAGTTGGTGGTAGTGCTTTTTCTGAGAGCGATAGTGGTCGATGGCGGTATTGATCATGATCCGTCTGATCCATGCCTCCACAGGATAAGAGCTATTGTAGGATTTAAAATTCTTGAAGACTTTCATGAATCCATCATTCGTCACCTCCTCCGCTTCGAGTTTTGACTGTGAGTACAGCATAGCAACGCTCATCGCATATCGGTAAAAGTGCTTGTAAAACAAGGCTTGCGCAGGCCTCTTTTGCTGGCGACAGTCAGCTATGATTTCTTCGATGTTGGCTATCACTTTTACAATCTATTCAATAAAGGGATCACTCCACATTTCGTTGGTATAAACATCCTCTCCCGTCAGAGTGCCCAGAAATGCCACGATAGCGGCTCTCTCATCACTACTGAGCATTAGCCGACGCCCTTCATTCCTTCGCCCTCGCAACCGTCGATCCAGGTTGTCATTGCCGGGCATATCTGCGATGTCATTGTAGTGTGCCACCACCTGTGCCAGGGTGGTCAGGCTACCATCATGCATAAACGGGCCATTCGTGGAGCCATCAGGACTGAGTAGATCCCGCAATGTCGGTGATCTCGTTACGTCATGGTCCATCCTACTGGCGCTACCGAAAACCCCAGTGACGCCATTGTTGTGGGAGTCAGGGTCTATGTCAAACTCCGGCGGCCGATGACAAGTACCACATCCAGCGCCTCCGTCGTCGGGCGCTCGCATAAACAGCCGTTTGCCCCGGTTCTCCTGAGCTGTTAGATTCGGGAAATCGGCATTGTCACTATTGACTTGTGTCCGACCCTCGTCATACCGCGAATCAAAAGACTGAATACTTCGAATAAACTGTGCCAAAGCGGTTTGCATCCTCTCCTCCGTAATCTCGCCGTCACCAAATGCCATCACCGACAGCTCCGATAGGTAGTCGAGGTCATTGAGTCTTTCGAGCAGATCGTCAAAGTCCGGATCACTATTCGTGCCACTGAATCCCATCTCGCCATGATCGCGAATAGGCATCGTCGTTTGCTCTTCCAAAGTAGCCGCACGCTCATCCCAGAAGAAGCGGCGTTCGTCCGCAAACCTGGCATTGACAAGTCGCATAGAATGCCGCGCGGTCAAGCTGTTCACCCCTTGGCTTACCTGCTCAGTGTCACCAAAAGCTGCCGCCTGCTGATGGCAGCTGGCACATGAGACGGTATTGTTCGAAGACAAGTTCTTGTCATAGAACAAGACACGGCCCAGTGTCGCGATCTCATTTTCAATGTCATTGCCCCTTGTATTGTCCTCATTGATATATGCCGGCACTTGCTGACTCTCATAATCCAGGTAGTTGTCCAGGCTGATATTGTCTCCAAAGACTTGCTCGATCAGCGAGCCACCAGAGGTACTTCCACCGGCGTCATCAGTTCCACCCTCCACTTGGGCATCCTCGGCGATTTGCTCAATGTCTTCCGTGCATGCTACCACTAAGAAGGCCCACATAAGTGTCAAAAAGAGTGTGTTAAGCTTTGAATTCCTCATGTTGTCTACTGCTTGTATTTAAAGAAAAAATCAGGGGGCCACCAAGCCCCCCAATCAACCAACACTCGAAGCCTCTAACCTCGCATTCCGCAGGTTTTCAACTCCACGAACGCACCTTCCTCATCAAAAATCAACACTCCTGCGTCCGCCACTTTTACATGTATTTGCACCACTTCATCTATTGTCCCGATCCTTGCTCCCAAGACCTCATTGTCAGGGTAGTTCGTCGCGACATAGGTTGTGACAGCCTCGGGAAGCTCCGCCAGCTCCACCTCCTCAAATTGCGCACAGCCACCGCCGCGTCGCTCCCTCAGGCCTATGAATCCCCCGTCTGCATCGAAGATGAGTGCACCGACTTCTGCGACCAGTACATGATAGGTCGTCTCCTCATCCCGCACTTTCTCCAGCACTTTTAGTACCTCTCCGTCAGGGTAGTTTGCTGCCACATAGCTCTGAGCTCCCGTTGGCAAGTCTTCGATGGCTATTTCCGTCGGCACATTCGTCGAGTCGCGATCACCATGATGACGTCCCCTACCTCTGCGGCCATGTCGACCTCCCAGCCCCTCACCTGGAGAGCCATCGCACGTCAGCCTGGCACCAGCTTCACCAAAGCCGATCAGGTCACCATCCTCATCAAAGACCAGGTTGAGGTCGTTCGTCAAAAATGCCTCGTAGTAAGTATCTCCAGCCCACGTCAGGCGATAAGCACTCGTCACGATCTCCCCCATAAAGTTTTGCACGATGTATGTCTGCGACAGCTGCGGCAGTTCCTCCGCTGCGATCTCCGATATCTCCGGTGCCAAATTAAATTCCTCACCAATCGCCGCGTCCTGCTGGCAGGCACTGACCATTCCCACTATCAGTACCAGTCCCAAAAAGCTTCTCAATGTTCTCATATTGTTTGTTCGTTTCATTCAATCGGCCAGCAATACGGAGGGTGTACCGCAAATGGTTGCTTAGGGGATGCAATTTTTTTCTAACCGCATTGAAAAGTCTCTGTTGGGACGCCCCGGCCCACATTGCCCTGAAGTAGAGAACCTGTGATCAGATCGAGCCCATCAGGTAGTCGTCTCTACTTCAGGGCAGGCCTTGCGGCTAGACCGGCGCTAAGCGGGTCAGCCGCACACCTACGGAGCACATGAGCTCCTCCACCGTGGAGAGGGTACATCGCCGCGCATTTACTGCACGTAGGGGTTTTTGTGCCAAAAACCCTCGATGAGCACAGAGACGACGCTTTTGAAACGCTAGTTTTTCCAATTCACTTGAAAGGAGTTCGTCAGGCAAAGTCAAGGGCCTACCTTCCTGGACCGTTACAAAACGACTGCACTATGCCAGAAATCAAGAACCTCGAAGGCCTAAGCGGCCAGGACCTCCAACGCGAACTCCAGCACGGAGGCAAGTTTGTCGTCTACCAGTTTTGCATCTCCATCGTCATCATGACCTTCCGACGATCATCTGATATCTACTTCATCAGAAGTACAGAAAATGGAGTACTCACAGGATTGGGGTTCACCTTCCTCACATTCATGTTGGGGTGGTGGGGCATTCCCTGGGGACCTATTTACACCATCCAGAGCCTTTACAAGAACCTAAGTGGGGGCGTGGATGTCACCGACGAAGTCGTAGCGGCACTCGTACAGGAAGCCTCCGCCCAGCCGCAAGAGGCCTGAGATCTAAAGCCAAAAAGGAACTGTGAATATCTAAAAAGCCGTCATTCCTGCGAGCTTGGCGAATGCTTATTGCCATCACTACACATGATGCGATGCAGGAATCTGGCTTTTTCGACAGTAAACTCTGGATGACTACTCCTGAGAGATTCCGGTATTCGCATACCACGAGCACAAAACGACAGCAAGACCAAGAGCGAAACCGGAATGACGCCGGTTGGGCGAAAACACCAATAACGGCACAAAAAGACAGAGGTATGAATTTCTAAAAAGCCGTCATTCCTGCGAGCTTGGCTAATTCTTATTGCCATGACTGCATGTGATGCGATGCAGGAATCTGGCTTTTTGATAGTAAACTCCAGAAGACTGCTCCAGAGAGATTCCGGTATTCGCATACCACGAGCACAAAACGACGGTAAGACCAAGAGCGAAACCGGAATGACGCCGGTTGGGCGAAAACACCAATAACGGTACAAAAAGACAGAAGTATGAATTTCTAAAAAGCCGTCATTCCTGCGAGCTTGGATAATTCTTATTGCCATAACTGCATGTGATGCGATGCAGGAATCTGGCTTTTTCGATAGTAAACTCCAGAAGACTGCTCCAGAGAGATTCCGGTATTCGCATACCACGAGCACAAAACGACGGTAAGACCAAGAGCGAAACCGGAATGACGCCGGTTGGGCGAAAACACCAATAACGGCACAAAAAGACAGAAGTATGAATTTCTAAAAAGCCGTCATTCCTGCGAGCTTGGATAATTCTTATTGCCATAACTGCATGTGATGCGATGCAGGAATCTGGCTTTTTCGATAGTAAACTCCAGAAGACTGCTCCAGAGAGATTCCGGTATTCGCATACCACGAGCACAAAACGACGGTAAGACCAAGAGCGAAACCGGAATGACGCGGTGGTGTGAAAAACACTTCTTCATGGTTTGTGGCACACAAACCAGCACTCTATGTGAAAGCAAAGAATGGTCTGTGTGCCACAGGCCATGGACAATACGAAAACCCTAGCCCTGCTTCACCTTCCAAAGCGCGGCTTCCCACGGATGCAGCGTCATTTGCCCATTGGCACCCGGCTCCCGCGAGTTGCGGTAGTTGGAGACAATCCGAATCAGCCGCTCCGGGTCTACTACCACGTCCAGATCAAATACCTGCTCTTCAGCTGAGAAATTGAGCACCACGAGCAATTTGTACTCATCATCCTGCCGGTAGTAGGCGAAAATGTTCGGGTCATCCATCGCGAACGGTTCAAACACCCCGTACACCAAGGCGGGATACGTCTGCCGGATGGTGATCATCTTCCGATAAAAGTTGAGGATCGACCGCGGATTCATATCCTGGCTGGATACATTGATGTCACCATAGTTGGGGTTCACCTTCAGCCAGGGGGTGCCTGTCGTGAATCCACCATGGGCGTCTGCCGACCAATGCATGGGTGTCCGTGCATTGTCCCGGCTTTGCCATTTGGTGTTCTTCAGTATCGTCGCATCCTCTACACCAGCTGCCTGCGCTTCGCGGATATAGTTCCATGTTTCAATATCCTGGTGATCATCGACCTTGTCGAATTGGACGTTGGTCATGCCTATCTCTTCGCCCTGGTAGATGTAAGGTGTACCCCTCATGGTCAGCAGCATCAGGCAAAGGAGCTTCGCTGATTCCGCCCAATACTCACCATCATCCGCCCAGCGCGAAACGATCCGCGCAAAGTCATGATTCCCCAGAAAGATGCTCGACCATCCCTCATTGCCCATCGCCCGATCCCAGTCGAGGAATATCTTTTTGAAGCGCAGGAAATCATAGGGGACGGGGTCATACTTACCGCCCTCCCCGTGGTCAATGAACATGTGGTCAAAGTGGAAGATCATGCTCAATTCCTCCCGGTGGCGGCCGACATAGTCAAGGCCATTCTCCAACGTAATACCAGGCCCCTCTCCGACCGTCATCACATCATACTTTGACAGCACCTCCTTATTCGCCTCGTGCAGGAATTCGTGAATCCTGGGCCCATTGGCATATAGATTGGAAATCGTAGCACCAAAGTCCGCGTACGGCGAATCCTCATAGTGCCGCTTGGAGATCAGTGAGATGACGTCGAAGCGAAAACCATCCACACCTTTGTCCAGCCAGAAGGTCATGACCTTATGCAGCTCCTCCCGAACCGTCGGATTTTCCCAGTTCAGGTCCGGCTGTTTTTTAGAGAAGTAGTGGAGATAGTATTGCCCGGTGGCTTCATCTAGTTCCCATGCGCTACCCCCAAAGAATGATAGCCAGTTGTTGGGAGGGCCTCCATCAGCTGCTGGATCCTTCCAAATGTAGTAATCCCTCTTCGGGCTTTCTTTGGACTGCCGTGCTTCCTCAAACCATGCATGCTCATCCGATGAGTGGTTGAAGACCAAATCGATCAGTAGCTTCATGCCACGCCGGTGGATGCCCTCAAGCAGCTCATCGAAGTCGGCCATCGTGCCAAACTCGGGATGGATGTCACAGTAATCACTGACATCATAGCCGTTGTCATCATTCGGCGATTGAAAAACGGGGGAGAGCCAGATGACATTCACTCCCAGGCTCTGGACATGATCCAGCCGATTGATAATACCTCGAATATCACCCATACCATCGCCGTCGCTATCTTGATAGCTTCGGGGGTATATCTGGTACACGATGCTCTCTTTCCACCAAGCTCTATCCATATCTTCTTCCTTTGCTTGCTAAGTCTCTTGTTAAATCAGTAAAATCTCTTCACCGGTGTGGGATCGTTCGCAATCCAGTGAAACTCGTAGGGTGCCAACTTGATCTGCTCATACGGTTGGTCAATGGCAAAACCGTTGCTCCTGTCAACCAGTCCTCCCTCAGGTGCCAGCCCCTCTCTACGAAGATGATCGATCCCGAACCACTCGTCCTGGTCATTCAGGTTGAATACACAAATGACTTTGGAATGCCCGTGGTATCTTCCAAAAGCCAGGATGTGTTCATTGCCGCAGTCAAAGAGGTAGGTATTGTTCTCATCGCTGAATTCACCGATATCCTTACGGGCGGCAATAAGGCGCTGCACAGCTTGAAATATTTTTCCCTCCACCACAGAGTTGTCCGCCCTTTGACTGGCCTTTTCCCAGTCCATTTTTGGCCGATGCACCCATCGATTGTCACCACTCTTGGCGTCCTGATCCCGGTAGCCATAGTCGTTGAGCATCCCGATCTCATCCCCCATGTACAGCATGGGTATTCCTCCAAAAGACAGTATCACGCCGTGAAGCATGATGATGTGATCAATGGCCTTCTGCACCTGCCAATTGACCCCGGACTGCAGCGCTTTTTCCAGGCCCGCCAACGATGCCAAGCTTCCCGACACACGAAAAGTCCCGTTAGAGTGGTCCTCCATGAAAGGCAACCCACTGCTCTTGCTCCAATCGATCCTCCCAGTGAGGTAGTCCTGAATGAATCGTCGGTGACCTTGGGGGTCATAACCGGCCCATCCCGCGTGCAGGTCTTCGTAGCCCAACCCTATATCATCGTGACATCGCAGGTAAGTGATCCAACTCGCATTGGAAGGTTTCTTGGGAACATTGTCCAATGAAACGCGCAGCAGCTTGTTGCTTTTTGTCGTCACACTCTCCCATAGTAACGTCATCAAAGTGGCGTTGTAGGCCAGGTCGCATTCATTGGTCTGCTCTCCTTCGTACTGCCCGAAGTACTTGATGATCTCCTCGGGAGCCACTATTGCCTCTGCAAGAAAAATGCTGCCCGGTGCGGCGACCTGGATGCAGGCCTTAAAAGCCTGGACAAGCAGATGTGCCTCTTCAAGATTTTGACTGGCAGTGCCGATCCTCTTCCACATAAAAGCCAGGGCATCGAGTCGCAAGATGTCAGCTCCCCAGTTGGAGAGCGTCAGTAGGTTGTCCAACATCTCCACAAAAACACGCGGATTGGTGTAGTTCAAGTCCCACTGGTAGGAGTTAAATACGGTCATCACCCATCGCTCCAGCTCCTTGATGTAAGTGAAGTTGCCAGGAGCGGTTTCGGGAAAAACCTGCGGCAATGACCGCTCGAACTCATCTGGAATGGTTCGGTCCTGAAACAAATAATAATAGTCCTGGTAGGTCAGGTCTCCAGCTTTGGCCTTTACAGCCCACTCATGCTCGTCGGATGTGTGATTGATGACGATGTCGAGCATCAGCAACATGCCGCGCTCTCTAAGCGCCGCAGTGACTTTTCGCAGATCCTCCAGCGTCCCGAAGCGTTCATCAATCTTCCGATAGTCAGAGACAGCGTAGCCCCCGTCGTTGTGATCCTTTGGGGAGGAGAGTATCGGCATAAGGTGCACAAAATTCACCCCCAATTCCTGCAGATAATCCAGCTTTTCAAGGAAGCCTTCCAGTGTACCATTGAATAGATCCACATACAGCATCATACCCACCCATTGCTGGTTCAGGAACCACTGCGGATCAGCGAGTCGCTCTGTATCGATCTTTTTGATGTCTTGTTGGCGATTTTGCCAATGACTGCGCATGACGGATTTGAGATCCTCCAAGTGGGTACCAACATCGGGCCGATGCGAATACAATCGCCTGAAATGATCTTCCACACGAGGGAAAAACCGGTGTAGTCTTTGGTCAAAATCCTTCATAACAGCCTCGTTCACACAATCCTCCTCTGGCCGCTCTATGACACTATTTGCACTTGTTACTTCCAATAATCAAACTTCTGCCGCCCGCTATTCGAAGTGACTGGCCAGTCGAATGGCCCGATCCAAATAGTCGGTATTTACTTTCACTTCCTCCTCACTCCAATTGAAAAACTCCTTCATTCTCTTCAGGACCGCTCCGCGGACTTTTGCGATGGAGTTGATATCGAAATACAGTCGACCCGTACGCCTTTCAAAGAAGTCCAGCAAAGTGTAGGCAGACTCATTTTCAAGTGTGAATTCCAACTCACACAAGGCCATCCTTTCCTCGGGGGAACCCGTCTTCTGGTCATACTGCGAGAGTATCTCGCCTGTCTGTCGGCCGTAATTGCTGACCAGGTACTCCGCTCGGTTTTTCAGCTCCGGCGCGAGTTTTTCCAATTTCTCTGCGATTGACTGGGTGTATTGCTTCACGTCTTTTTGACTGGAAAAGACTCCTCCGACGAGCACCGTGTTTTCCGTCTGGCAGGGTTTGAGGTCGCGATCGTGATCCTCGCTCATCTTCTCAGCGACTTTATTGACGATGCGTTCCGCCATCTTTCGGTAGCCCGTGAGCTTCCCACCTGCGATTGACAGCAACCCCGTATCACTTTCGAAGATCTCGTCCTTGCGAGAAAGCTCCGAAGCGGATTTTCCTTCCTCCTCAATCAGTGGCCGAAGCCCCGCCCAGGTCGACTCCACATCCGATACCTGCAGATTCACCTTCGGGAAGATGTGGTTGACACCATCGATCAGGTATTGGACATCAGCCAGGTCCGTTCGCACATCATCCAAGTCCCCATCGTAGTCTGTATCTGTGGTCCCTACGTACGTCACCCTATCCCGCGGCACGGCAAAAATCATCCGCCCGTCGGGGACATCGAAGTAGATGGCATGATTGACAGGGAATCGCTCCCGGGATACCACGATGTGCACGCCCTTCGTAGGGTGAAGAAACTTGCCAGTGAGCGACTGGTTCTTCGCCCGCAGCTGATCAACCCAGGGGCCTGCAGCACTGATCGTGTATTTGGCCGACAGCGTGTTCTCTTTGTTGGTAAGCCGGTCCAGCCACTTAATTCCTGTGATTCGTCCATCTGAGTAGATGAAGTCCACCGCTTCCGCGTAATTGATGATGTCCGCACCATACTGCTTGGCAGTTTTCAATATCTCCATCGTCAGACGGGCATCATCCGTGCGGTACTCGGCGTAGATACCGCCCCCTTCCAGTAAGTCCTCACGAATTAGCGGCTCCATTTCCAACATCTCTTCCTTTGTCAACATTTTGCGTTGATCTTCCTTCTCCACGCCGGCGAGCACATCATAAACCATCAGCCCGATGGAGGTGAGCATCTTGCCATACGTGCCGTCGGTAATGAGCGGAAGCACCATCTTCTCATTGATGACGAGATGGGGGGCAAGATTGTGCACTACCGCCCGTTCCCGGCCGACTTCTCGCACAAGCTGTATCTCGAACTGTTTCAGGTACCGCAGTCCTCCGTGGATGAGTTTCGTTGACTTGCTGCTGGTGCCTGAGGCGAAGTCATTCTTTTCTACGAGCACTGTTCGCAGACCTCTGGTCGCCGCATCAAGGGCGATACCGGCGCCGGTGACGCCACCCCCTATAACCAGCAGGTCATACTGCTCATCTTTGATCTTCTCTACAAGCGCGGCCCGATTAGCTGATCCTAATAAATTCATTACTCGTCCTTCGCCCAATTAAATGTTCGCTCCACTGCTTTCTTCCATGTCTTGTAGAGTTGCTCCCGCTCTCCATCTGCGATGGTTGGCGAGAATTGCTTCTCTGTCTTCCTCACTTGCTTGAGGTCGTCCGCTTTCCATACTCCAGCCTTCAGGCCAGCAAGGTAGGCAGCCCCCAGCGCCGTTGATTCTGTAATCACCGGGCGATCCACAATTGTTCCAAGAATGTCTGCTTGAAATTGCATCAGGTAATTGTTCGCCGTAGCGCCACCGTCAACATTGAGGCTCGTCATTTTGATGCCTGAGTCTTGTTCCATCGCTTCAGACACGTCTCTGGTCTGGAAAGCTATGGATTCCAGGGCCGCCTTGATGATATGGTTTTTACCAGTATCTCGACCAAGACCGAATATGGCTCCACGGGAATATTGATCCCAATACGGTGCTCCCAATCCTACGAATGAGGGCACGAGATACACGTCGCTGGTTTTTACCTTCCTGGCGAAGTACTCAGAATCTGACGCTGAGTCTATCACTTTCAGCGCATCGCGTAGCCACTGGACGGCAGCTCCAGCGATGAAGATGCTACCCTCCAAGGCATAGGCCGGAGAGCCGTCGAGGCTACAGGCCATCGTTGTCAGCAACCCGTTTTCCGAGGCCTTGTGATTCTGGCCCATGTACATGAGCATGAAGCAGCCGGTGCCATAGGTATTCTTGGCATCGCCCTCCTCGAAGCAAGCCTGGCCGAAGAGAGCCGCCTGCTGATCGCCAGCTACACCGTAGATCGGGATGTTCCCGTCATTCGTCTTGAATGTCCCAAAGTCGGAACTGGAGCCCTGCACTTCCGGTAGCATAGAAGCAGGTATATCAAGCTCCGCCAGCAGGTCCTCGTCCCATTTCAACTCTTTGATATTGTAGACCATGGAGCGAGAGGCATTGGAATAGTCTGTGACGTGCTTTTCTCCCTTGGTCATCTTCCAGATCAACCAGGTATCGATCGTACCGAACCGGAGTTTGCCAGCTTCCGCCAGTTCCCTTGCGCCTTTCACATTCTCGAGCATCCAACGGATCTTGGTCCCTGAGAAGTAAGAGTCAATCACCAATCCTGTCTTGTCGCGTACAGTGTCACTGAGGCCTTTGTTTTTGAGCTGCTCGCAATAGTCAGACGTCCGCTTGTCCTGCCAGACGATGGCATTGTAGATGGCCTCGCCAGTTTCGGCATTCCATACGACAGTGGTTTCACGCTGATTGGTAATTCCTACAGCCGCAATATCGGATGCCGAAACGCCCGACTCTTGAAGCAATTTTTTGTATACCTCCAGCTGCGTCGACCAGATTTCCTCAGGATCGTGCTCTACCCAGCCCGACTTTGGAAAAATCTGAGTGAACTCCTTCTGCTGGACATTGAGCATCTCACCTTTATTATTAAAGAGAATAGCCCGTGAGCTGGTTGTCCCTTGATCTAGTGCTACGATATATGACATATTTTCCAGGTGCTTAATTACCAAAACATTCCAACAACTATCGCGGTGATGACAAGCAAAATAATGGCGAGGTATCTATAATTCTTCGTCCACGGTAAGTCCTTCAGTTCTTCGGTCTCTGCTCTGAAAAGGCCAATGTTCCAGGTCATAGACTTCACGGTCTCTTCAGACGGCGGAGCAGTCAGACTACTTACGATAATGTGCACGATCATACATGCCAGCATCAGCAAAGGGGCTTTGTGCAGAAAGTGGATACCGTTCAACGCTGGAAATAGATCATTGGCCTGTGAGGCAATGAAGATGGAAGAGAAGAGTATACCGGCCATCAGGGCAGCAAAGGCGCCATGGCCATTACCGCGCTTCCAGAACAATCCGACCAGGAACACCGCCACCACCGGGGGAGCAATGAAGCCCAATACCAGCTGCAGGTACTCCCAAAGTGAATCCGAAATTTGCTCAATGTATTGTGTCCAGAAAGCCGCCAACAATACCAATACGACTGTAGCGATCTGACCGACGCGGACGAGTTGCTTACTGGTCAGCTTAGGGTTCAGCTTCGTCACGAAGTCCATTGTGATCAGTGTTGAGGCGGAATTGAGTGTCGCTGATATACTCGATGACATGGCCGCCAACAGTCCGGCAATAACGAGACCCAGGATACCGGTGGGCAACAGCTGCACCAACATAACGGGGTAGGTCATATTTGGACAATCTTTAAGGTTGGTACACAACTCACGTCCGCCGGTCTCACTGGCAGTGAAATAGTTGATGCTGCTGATGTCCAGGTCTGAGAACAAAGCAATGGCAATCACGCCAGGGAGGATCATGAAGAAGATCACAGGGATCTTGAGCAATCCTGCGAAGAGCGCTCCCCATCGGCCGTGATTAAGGTCTTTAGCACTCAGCACGCGCTGTACCATGAATTGGTTGTTGGCCCAAAAGTAGAAGCCCAACAACGGCACTCCGAAGAGCAAACCTGTCCACGGCATATAGGGATCGTCGATTGGCCCTGCCATGTCAAAGACCTCGTTGGCGGGCTTGGAGATATATCCTGCACCACTGAGTTCTGTGAGGCGATCCATCATCCCAGACCAGCCACCTACCTCTGTCATACAGAAGTAGGTAAGTATGATTGACCCGACAATGAGTAGCACCGCCTGGATGACCTCTGTATGCACCACCGAGGACAGGCCCCCGGGTATGGTATATGCTGCAGCCGCAAGTGCTAGCCCCAGGATGATAATGGTCGATGACACCTCCGGGAAGATGATCTTCAAAATCAGGTTGCCGGCATAGAGTCCCGAGGCCGTGTCGATGATGACGTTTCCCACGATCGTAATGGCCGAGAAATAGTACCGCGATCGACTATCATATCGACGCTCGAGAAACTCGGGCATCGTATACACCCTGGATTTCAGGTAGAAGGGCAGGAAGAAAATTGCAAAGAATACCAACACGACAGCCGCCATCCATTCGTAGTTGTAGACCGCGGTATTGGTTTGATAGGCATCAGAAGATAGGCCGATCAGCGTATTGGAACCGATGTTGGCAGCAAATAGCGAGATGCCCACAATGGGCCACGTCATATTCCGTCCCGCCAGGAAGTAATCTTCAGAGCTTTGTTGCTTCCCTTTGCTGATACCGTACCAGACGATACCGACGAGATAAGTGATAATGATAGCTAGATCAATGCCACTTAATCCAATGCTCTCCATGCTTTCTCATAGGTTTGTGAAGCTCTATAATACTAAGAAAATAGCAATTGGATATAAGGATTGAAAGGCCTTTTTGAAAGCCAAACAATACAAACGTTTGGATTTGAAATTATTTCAAAACCGGTGCTAAGCGTCTGGAAACTTAATACTTGGGATCGTCAGAGAGCAGACCGAGATACACACCGTTTGTCCACCCAAAACCGTCCTGTGTGGGATATTCCCCACCGCCGGCAATCAATGTCGTGTCGACCACGTTGTACTTCTCCATCATCTTTCCAGTGTTTCTGAAAACCTTCTCGTTGACAGTCAACCATCGTTGGCGGATGTCATTCGCCAGATCCTCTTCACCGTAGTGGATCAGGCCTCTGATTGCCATCCATTGTAGCGGTGCCCAGCCATTCGGGGCGTCCCACTGCTGCCCCGATTGAATGGGCGTAGTAAGGACTCCGCCATCGGCAAGGAGCTGAGTGCGCAACGTCTCGGCCTGAAGACTCGCATACTCTGATGAGGCAGCTTTGAAGTACAGGGGAGTCATGGCAGCAGCCGTCACCCGCCCCGTGAACTCACCGGTTTCCCAGAGAATGTCCTGGTACGACCGATCCTCCGCATTCCAGAAAAACTGGTTGATGGTTTTCATTCTGATCTCAAACTTCTTCTGGTAGTGCTGTGCTTTGGCCACATCACCCTGTGCCTCGTACATCACACTCAATGCGATCTCCATCGCGTATAGTAGACAGTTGAGGTCGACCGGCAAAAGGTCAGTTGTTCGGAGGCTTGAGAATTCGTCACCTTCAAACCAGCGAGTACTGAAATCCCAGCCAGACTCCGCAGCCGCTCTGAGATTGCGATAGAGCTTCGCGCGGTCATCCATGGGCAATTCCTCAGCCAGTTCTTTGTCCTCTCGGTATGATTCCGGTCGTGGCGTGGCATAATTGTCCCAATAGCGATTGAGGATAAAACCTTTGTGCAGGACCACGCGCTTGCCTTCGGGTTGCTCCGGCGTCAGGTTTTCTGCACCATCCATCCAGAAGTCGTACTCTTTTTGAATAGCAGGTAGGTACTTCAGTGCCTGCTCAATGGATGTGTGCTGAATGTACAGGTTGACCATCGACGAAAAGTAGGGAGGCTGACTGCGCCCCAGGTAGTAGGTCCTGTTACCATTGGGGATAAAGCCGATGGAGTCGATCAGGTAGGCAAAATTGTCCAACATGGACTCTACCAAATCGATACGACCTGAGACCCCCAAACCAATCATGGTAAAGTAGCTGTCCCAGTAGTAAACCTCCCTAAATCTTCCGCCCGGGACGACGTAAATGGATTTGAGGGGAATGAGGGTGGTGAAATCCGGCTGGTCTTTCGTTGACCTTGTAAGGTAGTCCCAGTGTGATTGAAGATGCTCGGCAATGGGCTTTTCAGTATCTACCTCTCCCGTCTCCGGTACATAGGGAGGATCAAAATTTGCCTTGACGAAGGCCTCCAGATCAAAAGTGCTACGGTCCTTGTCGACGGTGTATCGGTCCATAATCACCTCTGGGGACTGCCTTGGTGTCCAGTCCACAAAGGTCTTGCTGTCCTCAAATATCCCAGACATCTGCACGTCATCGAATAGTGGCTGCAGCTGCTCCCAAGGCAGGTAGTAGACACTCTGAGTGGTCTCCTGTACTGCAGTCGGTGCCGAACAGTAAACAAGTAGCAAGACGGGCGCCAGGTATAGTGATCTCTTCATATCGGGATATTAGTGAAGCAGGTGCGCTGGCAATCCAACGGTCACTGCGAGTCCATCGAGGCAAAATAAAGTTAATCGACCCAAACCGGTCTTCCCTCCAATTAATTCATCGCCTGCTGGTCGTTCTTCCGGGTCTTCAGATTAGCAACGACAAACTTTCCTACCCTTTCACCCTGATCGACACCGTTATCAATGGCCATCATGTAGTGGATACCTCCATACAATCTGCTGATGGCCGCCTCCTCCGATGCATGGAGGAATGAATCAAACTGCCGTTCCTTCAAGCCATATTCCACTTCGGTGGTGTCATTGAAGGCAAAACTGTCGCCGTAGTAATCCGTGAGCGTAATAGCAGCAGCGCGGGAAATAACACTATGTCCACTGGTGTACTCAGGGAACGGAGGTGTCTGGAGCAACGGCGTCCACTCCTCATCGAGGTATTGGTTGATCAGGGTTTCTGGACGAACGACTATGCTCCTCCACTTCTCATCCCAGCAACTGATAAAAGCATCGAACAGGGCGATTGATGTGCGGGCATACACTTCAACCGTCTCATCGAAGGAGTTGCCGGCTTGTCTTGTGGCAATAGCACAGATCCCCATCCAGTGTCCGCCAGGAGTGATCTTCTTGGTAGCAAACATCGCGTGACCTCGGTGATGTGACACGTAAGGATTGCAATCCCAGAACTCAGCAATATCCGTCTGCTCCTCATCCAGTCCGTTTCCAACTTCATAGACCTCGATCAGCTGACGATAAAACTCTGTACCTTCTTCCAGGCTGAATTCCTCAGGATCAATCGGCACGAATTGATTGGCACTATCGATCACGAGCGTGCGAATCTCCTTCCAGTGAGGCTCTATCCCCTCCATGTAGTCCGGGGGTGTTGGCTTCCACTTGGACGTTTCGTCCATGACCGTGTACTTAGGATACGTTCGTGTTTGCTTGTACATGTCCTTGTCCGCCCAGGCAAGGATGTGCGCGGCCACCTCCTCACCATAGGCAAGGGAACTTGTTCGGACAGATCGTGATAGGCCCTTGTCCGAGAGTTGATCATAGAGCCCTTGCGTGAAGCTCTCCATCTTATCCTCTGAAAATATGAGTGCCTTACCTACAGTGAGGAATGCGTGCAAACTAGCCAGGTGCAAATCGACACCCTCACCCGGTGCCGGCCCCTCTTCCAAACCCGTCAGTTGCCCGGCCATCGTCTGGTACTTGTCAGGATAGGCGTGACGCATGGTTTCATAAGCGGCAATATTGGGATAGGCATAAACCCTCGACGCCACCGGCGGTGAAAATATGTCGTAGACGATGACGTCTGTGAGGCGCTTCATCGCAGCCTGATAGGTCTCAGGATCAGCAAGTATCTGCTTGTAAGACTCGTCTCTCTCGCAGCCGAAAGCAATCAGTGCAAAAAGTAGGTAAAAGAGTGACTTTCTCAACATGGTTTTCTTCGTTCGATTCTTCCTCTATTTCAGCTGCAAAGATGCCGATAATTCGATTAAAGCAAGGCACTTAATTGACTGACAAATGGTGGTTCCTAATGGTTCAGCGGCTTTTACTCTGAAATCGTTTGCATTACGAAATTGAAAAAATGTGACTTACTTACACCAACATTTTTGGACATCACCAAGGTTAGTTGGCAGTCTTTTGACGAGTTGTTTGAACCGAACTCAGCACACGGGACTCCGGCTTAGGTCCCGATAGCCATCGGGAGGAGGGCAGTGACGATCCCTGCCGCTCTTTTGGGAACGCGACGCGCCTTCCCAACAAACATGAGAAAACTGCAGACGAATGAAATTGCTAGGAATAGATGTCGGAAGCTCATCGGTGAAAGTTGCCCTCCTGGACGGAGATAGTGGCGCAGTCCTGGGTCAGGCATACCACCCGAAGAGTGAGATGCCCATGGAGGCAAAGGAAGCTGGGTGGGCAGAGCAGGATCCTCAAATGTGGTGGGACAGTCTTCTCGCCGCCCTCAACGAACTTAAACACACTGCCAGCTTTGCGGGGGTGAAAGCCATTGGTATCTCGTACCAAATGCATGGCCTCGTGGCAATCGACGAAAAAAAGCAACCCGTCCGTCCTTCCATCATTTGGTGTGACTCCCGTGCCGTATCAATCGGTGAGGAGGCGTTTCAGGCCATCGGTGAAGAGAACAGTCTTTCTAAGATGCTCAATTCGCCAGGCAACTTCACAGCTTCCAAGCTGGCGTGGGTAAAGGCCAATGAGCCGGACATCTACTCTAGGATCAGCAAAATTATGCTCCCAGGAGACTACATCGCCATGAGGCTGACTGGGGATATTGGAACGACTTCTACCGGTTTGTCCGAGGGGATCCTTTGGGACTTCAGCCAGCGTGGTGTTTCTGAGGATGTGATGGGCCAGTTTGGGTTTGACAAGTCGCTCATACCGGAAATGCGATCGACTATTGGCGAGCAATGCAGGATCGACCCGGAGGTGGCCTCCGAATTGGGCATCGACCCGGACGCAAAAGTTACCTACCGTGCGGGAGACCAACCGAACAATGCGCTTTCGCTCAATGTATTGGAACCCGGAGAGATTGCCACGACCGCAGGAACGTCTGCCGTCGTCTACGGAGTGGCAGATCATAATTGCTACGACCTGGGTCAACGTGTAAACACATTTCTCCACGTCAACGACACGGAAGATGCCCCTCGCAATGGGATCCTTTTGTGTGTGAATGGCTCGGGCATCCTGTACAATTGGCTCCGTAAGCTCCTGGGAAAGGGTTATGAAGAGATGAATGCGCTGGCCGCTGAAGCTCCGATAGGATCGGAGGGCGTTTGTTTCTACCCATTTGGCAACGGTGCCGAACGAGTGCTCAACAATAAGAACCCCATGGCGAGTCTTTGGAATGTCAATTTCAATCGTCATGACAACACACATATCGTGCGATCAGCCAAAGAGGGAATTGTCTTCGCAATGAATTACGGTGTGGAGGTATTTCGCGAGATGAATATTCCTGTGCAAGTCATGAAAGCGGGGTTTGCCAATCTCTTCCAGAGTGCACTATTCCGTGAGGCTTTCGTCAATACCACGGGTGCACCGCTTGAACTGTACGAAACAGACGGCTCCGTCGGTGCCGCCAGGGCAGCAGGAATGGGTCTCCGTCACTGGACTGCTGCGGAGGCCTTCGGCAGCTTGAAAAGAATCGGCATACAGGAGCCCACTGCAGACAGACAGCATAGGTACCAGGAAGCATATGCTCATTGGAAGCAAGGGCTGGATCAAATCATGAAGTTTCAATAAGTAAAATCAATAAGACCATGGCCGTTATCGGAAACACAGAATTTTTCAAGGGCATTGGAGACATCCAATTTGAGGGGCCCGAATCCAATAACCCCTTTGCTTACAAGTATTACGATGCTAATAAGACGGTCCTAGGCAAATCGATGAAGGATCACTTCAAGTTTGCCATCGCGTACTGGCACTCCTTCTGCAATACGGGTGGTGATCCTTTCGGACCAGGAACGAAGGTATTTCCCTGGGACGCCAAGGCCGACGCCATCGAAAGGGCGAAGGATAAGATGGACGCTGCATTTGAGTTCATCTCGAAGTTGGGGTTGGAGTACTTCTGCTTTCACGATGTAGACGTCGTTGATGAGGGCGATTCTCTAACCGAAACCGAAAGACGCCTCCAGGCACTTACGGAGTACGGCCAGGAAAAACGGAAGGGCACGAACATCAAGGTCCTTTGGGGAACGGCGAATCTTTTCTCCAATCCTCGCTATATGAATGGTGCGGCGACGAATCCCGATTTCAACGCCGTGGCCTACGCCGGAGCGCAAGTGAAGAATGCACTGGACATGACCATTGCTCTCGAGGGGGAGAACTACGTTTTCTGGGGCGGACGAGAAGGCTACATGACCCTGCTCAACACCAACATGAAGCGCGAGGTGGAACACATGGCCAAGTTCCTGCACGCTGCAAAAGACTATGCACGGGGTCAGGGCTTCAAAGGGACGTTCTTCATCGAGCCCAAACCTGCGGAGCCATCAAAGCATCAATATGACTTCGATGCCGCCACGGTGGTAGGCTTCCTGCGCCACTATGGATTGGATCAGGACTTCAAGTGCAACATCGAAGTGAATCACGCTACACTGGCCGGCCATACCTTCCAGCACGAGCTGCAGGTATCCGCCGACGCCGGGATGCTGGGAAGCATCGATGCCAACCGCGGTGATTATCAGAATGGCTGGGATACTGATCAATTCCCAACCAACCTCAATGAGCTCGTGGAGGCGCTGTTTGTCATTGTACAGGCTGGTGGCTTGCAGGGCGGCGGTGTCAACTTCGACGCCAAAACACGAAGGAACTCTACAGATCTGGAGGACCTCTTCCATGCGCACATTGGTGGCATTGACACTTTTGCCCGGGCGCTGCTCATCACAGAGAAGCTCATCAACGAAACAGATTTTGTGAAGCGGTTTGAAGATCGCTATGCAAGCTTCGACTCCGGTGCCGGAAAGGGCTTTGAAGATGGCAAAATGGGATTGCTCGATTTACATGCCCACGCGCACAGCAATGGCGAGCCCGAGCAGATCAGTGGGCGACAGGAGTACCTGGAGAACCTTATAAATAATTGTATATAGTTTCAGGTTCAAGGTTTCAGGTTCCATGTTTGAGGATAGCTGGATTCGCCTGTGAGTAAACGACCTGCCAATCCGATACTGCGGGGATTCAATCCTGACCCTTCGATCATTCGGGTGGGGGTGGATTACTACATCGCCACATCGACTTTCGAATGGTTTCCTGGCGTGCAGATCCATCACTCCCGCGATCTGATCAACTGGGAGCTGGTGGCAAGACCATTGAATCGAAAGTCCCAATTGGACATGAGAGGACACCCAGATTCTTGCGGGGTCTGGGCTCCTTGCCTGAGCTATGACAAGGGCACCTTCTACCTGGTCTACTCGAACGTAAAGACCTTTGACGGACCGTGGCTGGATTCGCCCAATTACCTGGTGATCACCGACGAGATACTAGGCAATTGGTCGGACCCCATTTTCCTCAGCTCCTCGGGTTTTGATGGCTCCCTATTCCACGACGATGACGGACGAAAGTGGTATACGAGCATGCTGCATGATCATCGGGAAGGCCGGTTTTTCGGAGGCATCATTTTACAAGAGTACGACCACTCCGGTCATCGCCTGGTAGGTCCGGTGCGAAGGATCTTCGAAGGGACGGAACTGGGAAGTACTGAGGGGCCGCACCTTTACAAGCGGGATGGCTATTACTATCTGGTCACCGCTGAAGGCGGTACAGAGTACAATCATGCGGTCACGATCGCCCGAAGTAAGAATATCGAGGGTCCCTACGAGGTGCATCCCCACAATCCAATCATCAGTTCAGCGCAGGAGCCAGGTCATCCGCTACAGAAAGCAGGGCATGCAGATCTGGTGGAAACTCCACAGGGAGACTGGTATGCGGTATTCCTGGTAGGGCGACCTTTGAGTGAGCGGGGGAGATGTATCCTCGGGCGTGAGACGGCTATCGAACCAATGGTTTGGACGGACGACCAATGGCTGTACACGGCATCGGGCGAGCGTACTCCGAGTACTAGTGATTCACATCCCCTCAGCTTTGAACATGATGATTTTGATGGCTCTATCAGCCGGCATTTCCAAACCCTCCGGGAGCCAGCGTCCTCAGCTTGGCTCGATATCAAATCCAAGCCAGGATTTCTAAGGATTCGTGGCCGTGAGTCACTCAGCTCCCTCTTTTCTCAAAGCCTACTAGCGCGGAGGATCCAACATTTCAATGTAGTGGCGACTACGGTTCTCGAATTTGAGCCCACATCCTTTCAGCAAATGGCAGGCCTTGTGTTTTACTACAACACAGAACATTTCCACTATCTACATTTGACAGCCGACGAGCACGGTAATCGCATCCTGGGGCTCGTCACTGTCGACAAACATCAATATCGGGAGTATGATGTCCATCCCATTTCTTCCGGAAGCGTCATACTGAGAGGTAGCCTGAAAGGTGAAGATCTCCGATTTGCATATAGCCAGGATGGCAAAGCATGGCACGCTGTCGGCCCGACCGTGGACGCAGGCATCCTATCCGATGATCATGTCCGAAATGGGCACATTTACCGCCCGGCGTTTACAGGAGCATTTGTCGGGATTTGCTGCCAGGACCTTACTGGCAACGGCCATCACGCAGACTTTGATTGGTTTCACTACGAGGAACACAAATAGCCACTCTTCAATGGCGTTTCTCCTGATCAGAGACTGTCGCTACTTCCTCTGATTATGCCCCGGCCGCTGTTTCTTAGGAACTTGACCACCACCTCCTTCTCCGGAGAGTTGGGGATTTCCTTTTCGATGATATCGATCGCCCTCGAGGCATTCAGGCCCTTATGATAAACGATCCTATAGAGATCCTGCACGGTATTGATCTGGTCATTAGTAAATCCACGGCGTCGCAGGCCTATGGAGTTAACTCCAGTAAATGCTAACGGCTCTCTGCCAGCTACAATGTAGGGTGGCACATCCTTGCGGGCGACGACCAATCCAGCGAGCATCACATGCGCCCCAATATGGACAAACTGATGGACGCCCGTCATACCCCCGATCACTACATAGTCGTCAAGTACGGCGTGCCCTGCCAGCTGGGCGCTATTGGACATGATACAGTGGTCTCCGACGATGCAGTCATGTGCCACGTGACAGTAGGCCATGATCAGGCAGTCATTCCCCACGGTGGTCGTCAGACGATCGTTCGTTCCGCGGCTGACTGTAACAAACTCTCGGATCGTTGTATTGTCGCCGATGGTGGCTGTTGTGACCTCTCCCTGAAACTTCAGGTCCTGAGGGATAGCTGCTATCTGAGCGCCAGAGTAAATCTTGCAGTTTCGCCCAATTCGTGCCCCAGAGCAAATGACAGCGTGAGGCCCGATCCAGGTACCGTCGCCAATTTCAACGTCTTCTTCGATGACTGCAAATGGCTCAACAACCACATTGTTGCCAATTTTCGCATTGGGATGTATGGCAGGTTTTGGCTGGCTCATTGGTCTTTCTTCGCGATTTGAGCAGTAAGGTAAGCTTCGCAGACAACTTGGCCTGCTACAAAGCCATGGCAGTACATTTTTGCAATGCCTCTCCTGATTTCCCCGTCCAGTTCGCACTTCAACACAAGCGCCTCACCGGGAACCACTTTTCTACGAAAGCGACACTTGTCAATACCAATAAAGTAAGTCCAGTAATTCCATGGATCAGGTACGGTACTCAATACCAAAATGCCCCCAGTCTGTACCATCGCCTCCACTTGCAATACCCCGGGGAAAATGGGATTGCCTGGGAAGTGACCAGAAAAAATGGGCTCATTGATCGTGATATTTTTTACGGCACAGACTACTCGATCATCCAGATGAAAGACTTTGTCGATCATCAGAAATGGATATCGATGAGGCAACATCTCCATGATGTTGTTCACGTCCTTCACCGCTGGACGGGAAGGATCATACGCTGGCGCGCTAGATTTTTTCATTTGTTTCTTCAGTTTCCGGGCAAACTCGATGTTCGCCGCATGGCCCGGTCTCTCCGCTGTAATATGGGCCCGCAAAGGTTTGCCAACTAAAGCCAAATCTCCAATGAGATCCAGGAGTTTGTGTCTGGCGGGTTCATTGGAGTAGTGCAGTTCAATGTTGTTGAGAATGCCATCCTTCTGCACTTTGATGTCGGGTCGATTGAAGATGCGACCAATTCGTTGCAACTCCGGTGGCGGCACATCGCCATCCATGATGACAATGGCGTTGTCCAGATCCCCCCCTTTGATCAGGTTTTGCTCGAGTAGTGGCTCCACCTCCCGGAAAAAGCAAAAGGTCCGGGACTTGCTGATTTCTTTTTTGAATTTGTCAATATTATCGAGCGATGCCGACTGCGCAAAAGACTGTTGACCTTCGAAGCTTATGTCGACATCCAACTGCAAGTCCTGACTGGGTTGGGCGGTGAGTTTGACCTTTCTGCCCGGCTCTTCGTAGGAGACCTCAGTGTTGAACTCTGCGTAATCTCTCAGGGCATTCTGAATAGCCACGCCATTCTCCTGAAGCCGCTCGACAAACATAGCGGCGGAACCATCCAGTATAGGTACTTCCGGGCCATCCAGTTGTATCAGTACGTTATCGATCTGCAAGCCACTCAAAGCAGACATCACGTGCTCGACTGTTTGCACCTTCGCGTCCCCAATCCCCAGTGTCGTGCTCCGGGTGACGTCAACGACGTTGTCGACATTTGCCTCAATGACGGGTTGACCGGGAAGGTCTACTCTTTGGAACTTAATTCCAGAGTCCTCCGGGGCCGGAACGAATGTCAGATTTACGGTCTCTCCGCTGTGAACGCCTACGCCTTGAAAATGAGCGGACTTACGAACAGTTTGCTGTCTTGTATTCATCAATATAAGCCAACCACAAATGTAGAAGATTTGCTATCAATTGTGAGACACGCTTTTTGGTGCAAAAGATGTAAATAAGAAATCGCAAGGAGAATCAAGAGGAAAGGCACACGCCACTTCAGCAGGCAAACTATGGGCATCCCTGACGCTTAGTGCGAAGAATACCTACAAATTGATATTTGCACCGCCGGCAGTTCACGCCCACTTTTTACCGCGACACCTTTTGATATTCACGGCATACCTTTAGATTGTACATCCATTCAATAGTGACTCAATCAACGAATTATGAAAGATACTACTTCCAACTCACGACGAAGATTCATTAAGTCGACAGGAGCGACCGCTCTTGGAAGCACGTTTGCGCTGAGCGCACTTCCGAATATCACTTTTGGTCAGCAGACGGAGCAACTCAAAGTAGGGATTATTGGCTGTGGCGGCCGCGGTGCAGGAGCTGCGAATCAGGCGCTCTACGCTGATGACAATGTGGTCTTGACGGCCATGGCCGACGTCTTCCCTGATAGACTGGAAACATCGCTGAATGCACTGAAGGAAGAACACGAAGACCGGGTGCAAGTACCCAAGGACAAACAGTTCATTGGCTTTGATGCCTACAAGGAGCTTATCGCCTCCGACGTGGATGTGGTATTGCTAGCTACCCCGCCTTCATTTCGCCCTGCACATCTGGAGGCTGCCATCGATGCAGGCAAGCATGTCTTCTGCGAAAAGCCCGTAGCTGTCGACGCTCCGGGCGTTCGTCAGGTGCTGGCAACGGCCCAAAAGGCCAAGGATAAGAATTTGTCTCTCGTCTCCGGTCTTTGCTGGAGATATCACTACCCCAAGCGTGCGACGTTTGGCAAGGTCCTCGATGGAGAAATTGGCGAGTTGATGACCGTCTACAATACTTATAACACAGGCGCCCTATGGTCGAAGGATCGTCAGGCAGGCTGGACGGATATGGAGTACAAGCTCCGCAACTGGCTCTACTACAGCTGGCTTTCCGGTGATCATATCACTGAGCAGGCTGTGCATAGTATCGACATGATGTCCTGGGCAATGGGAGATGTCATGCCTGTGCGTGCCGTCGGAACTGGCGGCCGTCAACGGCGAACTGAAGAGAAGTTTGGAAATATATATGACCATTTCGCTATCGTCTACGAATATGAGAGTGGCGCCAAAGGCTTCCACTTCAGCCGCCAGCAGGCGAACTGTGCCAATGCCTACTCCTGCGAAATAGCTGGAACAAAAGGGTCAGCGGTCGTCGATGTGATCCGTCGTAAACACGATATCATGGGTGCCTCCCAATGGAAATACGAGGGAGAGCAAAACAACATGTATCAAACGGAGCATGACGAGCTCTTTGCCTCCATCCGAAAAGGCGAGCCCATCAATGACGGCGAATGGATGGCCAATAGTACGATGCTAGCGATAATGGGACGCATGGTGGCCTATACGGGACAGAGCATCACCTGGGAAGATGCGCTCAATTCCGAGCATACACTCGGCCCGACCATCGACCAGTACAACATGGATTTGAAGTGGGATGATCCAGCGATTGCGAAACCTGGCTTGACGAAAATCGGATAACGCATGAATCGTAAGGATTTTTTGACCTTGACTTCTGCCGCTGCGGTAGGAAGCACACTCTTCCCATGGTCATCTGTTGAAGCTAAGGATATGCAAAGCAAGAAGCCCCTCATCAAAAAGAGTCTCAAGTTTGGAATGATCCAGGAGGACCTGTCCATCGAAGACAAGTTCCGGCTGGTGAAAGACCTTGGCTTCCATGGCGTCGAAATGGACAGCCCCAATGAGCTGGACGACAAGGAAATTCTGAAAGCAAGAGATGCTGTCGGCATAGAGATTCCAGGAGTTGTTAACTCCGTTCATTGGAGGGCTCCGCTGTCAAGTCCTGACCCTGTCGTCAGGATGGAATGCGTAGAGTCGATGAAGACTGCACTTCGAGCTTGCAAGGAATACGGCGGCACCACTGTGCTATTGGTACCTGCTGTGGTGAATGACAAAATAGCGTATCAAGACGCCTATCAGCGATCTCAGGAGGAAATCAGAAAGATCCTTCCTGTGGCGGAGGAGACCGGTATCAAAATCGCCATTGAGAATGTCTGGAACAACTTCCTCCTCAGCCCCATGGAAGCAGCTCGTTACATTGATGAGTTTGACAGCCCCATGATCGGCTGGTACTTCGATGTGGGCAACATCATCCGCTATGGGTGGCCGGAGCACTGGATCCAAACCCTGGGATCGAGGATCATGAAGATCGACATCAAAGAATATAGCAGGACCCGTCAGCGTGAAGAAGGCATATGGAAGGGCTTCGACGTGCCCCTCGGCGAAGGCGACTGTAATTGGCCGAAGGTCAACGAAGCCCTCGCAGCAGTGGGATATCAGGGCTGGGGATCAGCAGAAGTTCGTGGTGGTGATAGAGAGCGATTGAAGGATATTTCAGAAAGGATGGATAAGCTCTATGCTGCTTGATGCATGCGACGCATAGGTTCGTTTGTCTCTTGCCTGCTGGTACTCGCCATGGTGGATGAAGCATGGGCCCAAGATCCTCTCTACGACGAAAAGAAAGTCGCTGACTACACCTTGCCTGAGGCATTGACCACCGAAACAGGCAAGGAAATTGAGACTGTGTCGGACTGGGAAAACGTACGCCGCCCAGAAGTACTTCGGCTTTTCAAAGAGGAGGTCTACGGGAATATCCCGGCAGGCACGCTGGCACCACAAATAGAGCTGCTGGAAGCAAGCGGTGACGCGTTGGATTCCAAAGCGATTCGCAAACAGGTCGCCCTCACATTTCGTAAGGGAGAAAAGCAGTTGACGGCGAACCTGCTTGTGTACCTCCCTCAGGGCGTCGAAAACCCTCCGTTGTTCATAGGGTATAATTTTTATGGCAATCAGACGATCATTGATGACGCCGATGTGGTCATCTCCCCATCGTGGGCGAGAAATGACGAGGAATTTGGGATCACCGAAAATGTAGGGACGGAATCCTCAAGAGGCATGCGAAGCCACCGGTGGGCCATTGATAAGATCCTCGAATCGGGCTTCGGATTGGTTGCAATATATTATGGTGATATCGATCCGGATCGCGACGACTTCAGCGACGGTATTCACACATTCTTCTATGGGTCTGGGCAGACGAAACCAAAACCGAATGAATGGGGGTCCATCGGGGCCTGGGCGTGGGGGATGTCGCGAGTAGTCGACTACCTGCAACAAGACCCCGATACACAGAGCTCGAAATACATCGCCTTTGGTCACTCACGACTGGGCAAGACGTCGCTATGGGCGGGCGCATTGGACACCAGATTTGACATAGTGATTTCCAACAACTCCGGATGTGGTGGTGCAGCTTTGTTCAACCGGAAATTTGGAGAGACTGCAGCGGCGATCAACCGCAACTTCCCCCATTGGTTCTCTGATTCCTTCAATGCCTATAGTGGCAAGGAGGAAGACCTACCGGTCGACCAACACCTGCTGATCGCACTGATGGCTCCTCGCCCGGTCTACATCGCAAGTGCGGAAGAGGATAGATGGGCGGATCCCAAGGGTGAATATCTTTCGGGCTTTCATGCAAGCCCGGTGTACGAGCTGTACGGTAAGCAAGGTTTTCCCAACCCCGATCCACCGGAGGTCCATCAACCGGTCATGAACGACATTGGCTACCACATCCGAGCAGGAAAGCACGATGTCACGGAATACGATTGGGAACAGTACATCGCCTTTTGTAAGAAACATCTGAACAACTGACGAACTGGAGGAAGTGAAGTACAATCTCTGTTTTCAACATGGTCTGGGTGCCAATCGCAATCAGTCTTTTGATTTACTGAATGACTTAGAAGACACCAGATTGGTAGCCTTTGACTGTCCAGGGCATGGCGCGGAGCCCCTGGCAAATCATATTCCTTCATTTGACAATTATGCTGATTTCGTCATTGAGGGACTGCGGGCCCAGGGCATAGAGCGATCGGTTTTCGGCGGGATCTCTATGGGCTCCGGCATTTCCGTCAACATAGCCCTTCGGTATCCGCAATTTGTGGAAGGATTAATCCTTGTAAGGCCAGCATGGTTGGCGGCTGGCAGGCCAGACAATCTGGCAATCCTCATCGAGGCGGCTAAATGGATTGGGAAGGAAGGCGGCGTGGAGCACTTCGCCTCTCTGCCAGAATTCATTCGTATCAAAGGTGATTTGGAGACGGTGGGACAATCGATCCTTGGAGTTTTCGATCGAGGTCAGCAACCAGCCATTCCCGAAGTATTGAAGGCGATGGTTCAGGATCACCCATTCCCAACCATGGACGCCCTGGCTTCGATTGATGTCCCGACGATGGTCATTGGCAACCTGGATGATCCGCTACATCCCTATGACATGGCGGAAACCATTTACCAACAGATGAACGGAAGTACCATCCATCAGGTACCCTCGAGATACGTGGACCCTAAAAATCATAAGCAATCCATAACTAAATTGGTCACAGAATTTTTGAATCAACTATGAAAAACCTTTGGGATGAAAAAGCATTTAAGCGTTGCGGGAAAGATCCTGTAAAGCAAAGAGTCCTGACCTCAAGATTGCTAGGAGCTAATCCGGACCTCGTGATGCATGGTGGGGGGAATACATCGGTGAAGGCCACGAAGAAAAACTTCTTCGGCGAGAAGGAGGACCTCCTCTTCGTCAAAGGGAGTGGTTGGGACCTGGCAACGATCGAACCCCAGGGCTTTGCTCCTGTGAAGATGGAGACGCTGCTCAAAATGGCGGAGTTAGACGAGCTGTCGGATCTGGACATGGTCAAATATCAGCGGGCCGCCATGACCGACCCTTCTGCACCCAACCCTTCCGTTGAAGCGATATTGCATGCCATCATCCCTTTCAAATTTGTAGACCATACCCATGCTGATGGAGTCGTGACGCTTACCAACACCAAGCAGGGGAAACAGCTGATACAGGAGATCTACGGAGACCGAATTCTCATCATCCCTTACGTGATGCCGGGATTCATCCTCGCCAAAAAGATCTATCAGATGACCAAGAATCTGGATTGGTCTACCATCGATGGCATGATCTTGCTCAATCACGGAGTATTCACCTTCGCCGACACAGCCAAAGAGAGCTACGACAAAATGATCAGCATCTGTGGAAAAGCAGAGGATTATCTTAAGAAACAATGCACGGAAAAGCTCAAGGCATCCAAGTCCAAGGTCGATTTGCTGAAAGTAGCTGCCGTTCGGAAAAAAGTTTCTGAAACCTTCGGCAAAGCTGTTTTGGCGCCTGTCGATCTCTCCGCTGTATCGAGCGGATTTAGCAATCTTGACAAAGTATCGTCCATCTCCAACCGGGGACCGATCACTCCTGACCATATCATCAGGACAAAAAGGGCGCCCGTTGTGATTGGGAGAGATGTCGATCAATCCATCGACAAATTTGTCAGCGATTACAAAGACTACTACAAAGCGAATGCTTCCCCGGGGCAAAAAATGCTCGATCCTGCCCCCCGGTGGGCCATTTTACCCAAAGTCGGATCCATGTTTTTTGGCACTACCCTTAAAGCAACCCGGATCCTGGCCGATATCGCCGAGCATACCCAAAAGTCCATCCACCAGGCAGAGCAGTTAGGTGGTTGGAAGCCATTGTCAAAGAAGCATCTCTTTGAGATGGAATATTGGAGTCTGGAACAGGCCAAATTGGGCAAAGGTGGTAAGGCTCCTGAACTGCAGGGAAAGGTGGCCATCGTCACAGGTGCCGCCAGTGGGATTGGCAGAGCCTGTGTGAAAGAACTGGTGGCGAGGGGCGCTGTTGTCGCCGCACTGGATATCGACAAGAAACTGGCCTCGATCTTCGAGGAACCTGAAGTGCTTCCTCTGGTTTGTGACATCACCAATGATCAGCAGATTGTCAAAAGCATCGAGCAAGTTGTCACGGCGTTCGGCGGCATCGACCTGGTACTCAGCAATGCGGGTATCTTCCCGGCGAGTGCCCAGATTGAAGACATGAATGGGGCGGTATGGAACAAAAGTCTGGACATCAATTTGACCAGCCACCAAAAGCTGTTGCAGTATACAACTCCCTACCTGGAACTCGGGATAGATCCGGCGGTGGTTCTGATGGGCTCCAAGAATGTCCCGGCTCCCGGTCCAGGCGCTTCTGCCTATTCTGTGGCCAAAGCCGGCCTCGCCCAGTTGGGAAGGGTAGCCGCCCTTGAGCTGGGCAGCAAAGGTATCAGGGTCAACACCGTCCACCCTAACGCGGTCTATGACACCGGCATATGGACCGATGAGGTCCTCAAGGCCAGGGCAAAGCACTATGGGTTGAGCGTGAAAGCCTACAAAACCAACAATGTCCTTCGCCAGGAGATCACGTCAAAAGATGTGGCCCAACTAGCCGTCTCAATGATGGGAGGTACCTTCTCGAAGGTGACGGGAGCGCAGATCCCCATTGACGGCGGTAATGAAAGAGTGATTTAAGAATTCAATAAAAAATCAATGATTGTACCTCAAACCTCGAGAGCAGAAATACTCGGAAAACTGCAAAAGAAAGTAGCTGACAATAAGCCCATTTTTATAGCGAGCGCCGGCAGCGGTCTGGTGGCAAAGCTGTTGGAACAGGCCGGTGTGGATTGCATCAATACCTTTTCCGGAGCCCGGCTGAGAGCCAATGGCATGGGAACGATGTCCATGCTTTGGCCCATTCTGGATTCCAACAAACAGACCATGGACTACACCCGTGAGGACATCATGCCGGCTATCAAAGGAGACTCTTTTGTCTGCGCTTGCCTCAATGCGAATGATCCGCTGAAGGACATGCGAATGGTGTTGGATGATTGCAAGCGCATGGGCGTCCACTCGGCGTCCAACATAGGCCCGTCTATCAGCTACGTAGACAAAGACAGTGAGATCTTCAGGGTGTTGACCAAGAGTGGTATCACGCTCGACAATGAGATTGAATTCCTCAAGCTGGTCAAGGAAATGGATATGGTTTCCATCGGATTGGCGTTCAACATGGAAGACAGTGTCAGAATTGTTGAGGAAGCTCAGCCCGATATCTTCTGCTTCCATGCAGGCACCACAAAGGGAGGAATGTCTGGCTATGACTCTGGGGAAACGATTGAAGAGACAGCGGCCCGCACCGAAGAGGCCAATCAGCAATTGAGAAAAATCAAGCCTGATGTATTGCTCATTGCACATGGTGCGGCGATGGAAAATCCCACGGACGCCCAGTTCATGTTAAACAACACGTCATGCGATGGATTCTGGACCGGATCCTCGACTGAGCGTCTGCCGATAGAAAGAGCGGTGCTCTCCACGGCCCAGGAATTTGCCCGGCTTACTTTTCCGAGTAAGTGATTAAGTTTATGTAAACCCAAACCCAAACCGATGTCAAAGACAGTTGCCCTTCTTGTCACACTAGATACCAAGGACCAGGAAGCTGGTTTTCTGAAACAACAAATTGAGGCATTAGGCCATAAGAGCCTATTGATAGACATCGGTGTTGTTGGTGAAGCGGGTATCACCGCAGACTTCAGTAGAGACCAGGTGATTTCGTTTGGCGGTGGCAATTACGATGAATTGCTATCCAACCCCACGAGAGAAAAAGCCAATCCATTCGTCGTCAAAGGGGCCATCGAGATCTTAAAACAACGGATCAGCAAAGATGAGGTGCATGCCGTCCTTGGTCTGGGAGGCACGCAGGGTACCTCCACGTGTTGTGACATCATGCAGGCGCTGCCCTACGGCTTCCCAAAAATCATGGTGTCCACCATCGCCTCTGGAGACACGTCAGAATTTGTGGGGATCAAGGACATCACCATGATGTTTTCAGTGAGCGATATCCTCAAGCTCAACCCATTCACCCGAAAGATATTGGCCAATGCTGCCGCAGCAGCTTGTGGTATGGCGGATGTGCAAACGAAGTTTGAGGTCGAAAAATCTGACAAGCCACTTATCGGTATGTCCAACCTTGGGGTGCTCACGACCGGTGCCATGCAAGCGATCAAGTACATTGAGGACGCCGGTTATGAAGTGATTGTGTTTCATGCGGTAGGATCCGGTGGGCGCGCCATGGAGCAAATGATGAAAGAGGGCATCATCGGAGCCGTCTTTGATTATGCCATGGGTGAAATCGCTGATGATGTCTGGAAGGTACTTCGAGCTGGCGGTCCGGAAAGGTTATCTGTGGCTGGAAAGCTGGGACTGCCGCAGGTGCTGGTCCCAGGTGGTGCTGAACATCTTGGCATCCTCGTCCACCCTAATGAAGTGCCCGATGAGTGGAAAGATCATCAACATGTATTTCACAGCCCCGTAGTCTTTGTGCCACGACTGAACAAGGAGGAAATCGTCCGGGTGGCTGACGACATCATCTCCCGATTGAAGGATAATCGCGAAAAGGCTTATTTCATGATCCCCAAAGGTGGGGTAGGCCGGTACTCGTATGACGGCGGTGTGCTTGAGGATCGGGAATCGGACGCGGCCTTTTTCAACAGGTTAAAGGAAGGCCTACCTGACAGCATTGAGGTCATAGAACGCGAGGAAAATGCGGAAGATCCAGCCTTCGTCAGAGACTGCGTAGATCGCCTAATCGCTTTGATTCAAAGTCGCTAATCAGTTCACCACAAGGCGCGGGTCGAACTTATATCTTACTTTCATCATCTACACATTGCCACCTTGTGGTAAAATGCCATTAATTTTCTCAGATGATCCGTAAAGGCTCTTAGCCCGATCGGTGGACGAAACCCAGACCAAACCATGGCAGAAAACAATCCTGTACTCCTCGAAGGATATCGCGATCTCAAGCGCAAAGTCTCTCGTGAATCTTCTCAGTCACTCGTAAAGTCCCTGGAAAAGCTAGGCGATGCCGTCGAGCTCAAATACAGGTATTGCCCCAACCTGGAAGAAAACCCATCCGCGCTACTCGCAGCAAAGGCGGTCGTCGCGGCCGAAAAGCAAGGAAAAGCAGAGGACATCTATCAGACAGTTTCAGGTAGTGACAGTGAGTTTACCGAAGAGTCCATGATGAGCCTTGCAAAGGACTTTGGGCTACAATTGGATCAATTTGTTAAAGACTTCCACAGTACTGCAACGACCAAGAGGATTGAGGAAGATATTGCTGCGTCCAAGCAATCAGGATTAGTAGTTTTCCCTGGTCTGACGATAGATGGTGTCGCGTATCACGGGGCATGGGACGACTACTCGCTCTTCGATGCCATCAAGAAGCGAGGCGGGAAGCAAATCACCTTAGCCATCGAAAGCTTCTTTGAATGGGGGGCATCAGCCGCTGCGGTCTTAATACTCGCTACTGTGGCTGCTTTGGTGATGGTGAACTTCGGTTTCCACGAAACTTACGAGCATTGGCGACATACGACAATAGGTGTGGCCATAGGAGAGTTCCAATTGATGCACCCTTTAGAGATTTGGATCAACGATTTCCTGATGGCCATCTTTTTCCTGTTGATCGGCCTGGAGATCAAAAAGGAGATTCTCGATGGTGAACTCTCGGATATGAAACGCGCGGCTATGCCAGTGATTGGGGCTGTAGGCGGCATGGTGGTACCTGCGGGGATCTTCGCCATTGTTAACATCGGGGCTAGCACGAGTAATGGCTGGGGTATTCCTATGGCGACAGATATTGCCTTCACTCTGGGTTTAATGGCGTTGCTCGGCAAACGTGTGCCTCTATCGCTGAAAATATTCATCTCTGCACTGGCGGTGGCGGATGATCTGGGAGCAATTGTGGTGATCGCCCTGTTCTATGGACATGGTTTTCACTTGATGCCTTTTATCGCGGCGATAGTGGTCATAGCCATCATGTATTTCCTCAACAAACGCCGGATTTACAACATAGAAGCCTACATGGGGCTTGGCACTTTACTCTGGTTTTGCATTTTCCAGAGTGGCCTGCATGCAACACTCGCCGGTGTGATTACTGCGGTACTCATCCCAGTGAGAGGAGGAACGGATCTGACGAAGATCGCAGAACAGACGGCCATCGTCTTTGACAAGGAAATTCACAAAATTAAGGACCCCACGAACGAGCAGAAGAACATCGGCTTTGGATCTCTGCGAGTCATTCGCAATGCCATTGAGCGATTGATCGAACCGAGCGACCACCTCCAGCACAACCTGGAGCGGGTCGTGAACTTCTTCATTCTGCCGCTTTTTGCCTTCTTCAACACAGGCATTCTGTTGTCGGGGATGGATTTAGACCTCGGTGCACCAGGGAATCTTGGCATTATCCTGGGACTCGCAGTCGGCAAACCGCTGGGAATCGTGGGTGTGTGCTGGATCGCCTCAAAACTGAATGTAGCACAACTTTCCAGCGACATCAGCTGGCGACTACTCTTCGGTGGGGCCGCCCTTGCTGGGGTTGGTTTCACCATGTCTATCGTCGTGGCTTCGAGTGCCTTTAGCGGGGAGCTATTATCGGCCGCCAAGGTGAGCGTTTTGCTTGCGTCGACGGTCGCGGCTATTGCTGGTTTGGTCGTATTACGGACAGCTTCAAAGGACCCAGCCTGATCTGTCTTTTCCGGTCAGTTCTTGAGGGATTGCCATCGCTCAGCCCAATCGAGCAGGGCGTCATTGCGGTACTTCAAAACAGTAATAGCGCCTTGGCGAGTACCATCGTAAAGCGCAGCATCACCCTTGTCTGTGTACCAGTTGGCTCCCAGTAGGTAATCGGTAGATCTGGGTTGGCCTGGCCATAGATTGTCCACCATCATTTCACCCGAATGTACCGGGAATCCGGGGATATCAGAGGAAATGGTGTAGGAAAGTGCTTCTGTCTGCTTCGGGGCATATTTGATAGCATATTCTCCCTCTCCCAAATAATAGCCCTCCCATTTTTGCTCACCAATGCCTGCTTGAACGGTCATGGTAAAGCACGCCGAGTCAGTCGAAATATCAACCTCTGGTCCTTGAAAGTGAAACTCCACTACGGAGCAAACCGTGACGGTATCTTCCAGGGTGGTGTTCCTGTCAAATACGATCCTCGAGCTCCGACGCGTGGGTTCGAAGCTACCACCCCAACTCTCGCCTTGCGGATCGTTTGGGTCTCCATGGAGTACATAGAACACCGAGGGCGTATCTCCCATCTTTATCCTGCCATCGTAATGATTCCTGAAGTCGCGTCCAAGGCTGCCTCTTCCTCCGATGAATGAGTTATAATAGTTATCATTTTTCAGGCTGTCCACTGTCACATTGCGCGAGAAGAAGCCATAGTAGGAGGAATTGACCTCAATAAACCACAGGTCCGGAAAATTCGCGGCAATGTAGGCGTAGCTATTGGCACTCCATTTCTTGTTGGGTCCACCGATCCAGTACACCCGAATTTTGGATTCGATCTCCGGCGCATCATGCAGTGCCTGCGCCACATCTTCCAATCCACCCCATACGAGCACCCATAGAGGTTGATCGCTATCCCGCCCGGCGCACTCTATGATCCAATTCGATCCTTCGGTGGAGGTACTATATCCCTTGTAAGGGGCCCGTCCTTTACGTCCTTGCTTGGTCACTTCCCGAAGTACGTCGCCGTCAGGGAATTCCTGAGAGTAAGATCGCAGGTCAGCGAGATCCTTTTCATACAGGTCGATCGCTCTCAGGATCTGCTCTTTATATTTCCATCCCCGTAGGAGGGAGATGAAACCAATCCTTCGATCTGCAATCTATCCGCATACATCAGTAAGTGGATCATCGATTGGTTGTCATCCGGGTCAGTTCCACCAATGTCCGTACTGATAAGGACCCTCGGTTTCGGCTCATCGGCCTCGGCTTGTTGCTGACAGCCAGGAAAAAGTGACAGCAAGACAAAGCCAATAGGCAGGGCTCCGTGAATTTCCAATTTCATCAGTAGGACAGACCTTCATCAAACTTGAACAACGCATAGTCTGGACCTTCGTCGTAACCCGGAACGTCTGACAACTGATTTTGCGCGGCATTTTCAGAGATGGGAGTGGTGAAGGGCATTTTCGCACTGGGATTGAAGGCACCAGTTACTACATCGAGCAAAGCATCGGCAGTCGTTCCAAACGTCGCCAGGACCCCGGTGACGTTGGGCTGCCCTTCTTCATACACTTCATCGATGGCCCATGGGCTGGTGTAGTTGATGGCCAAGACAGTCGGCTTCTTGCCGATCAACTCATTGACATAATTCACATCGACACCACATTTACTGAGTGAAACATACAATGGCGACCCATCCGAAGCAAACAAGGACTTGGTCTGTGGAAATAACCATAGAAGTACGACTTCAGCTTCTTCCGGAGAGTCCACAAATTCAAGGTTCCAGAAGTTCTCTTCCGGTTTCACCACGCGACTTGCATCTCCGGATCGCTGTTGCTGATAGGCCTCGAAGTACACCTTAGTCCCACTTTTCAAAGGCAGCGAGGGGGAATCGACCTGGCCATTTCTCAGCAGAACGATCGATTTCCTTAAAGCCACTGCGGCAGCGTCCTGAAACTCCTTTTTGCCAATCGTTGCTTCGGCGGCATCCACATCGACGTAGGGGTTTTCGAATAAGCCCATTCGGAATTTTTCTAGCAATAGCAACTCAACGGATTCGTCTACCAACGGGAGTAGCTCTGGATGTTTGCCTAGCGTCTCCAGTAACAACGCTGGGTCAGCCGTACCAGAGAATAGATTGACCCCTGCTTCCAGCGCCTTCTTATAGCGCTCAGTCGGCGTCAAGTCTTCGACACCCCAGGGCATCATGAGGATGGGGCCCGTATCGGAGTTGATGATCCCGGTAAATCCCAGACGCCCTCGAAGGACGTCACGCAAGATACGCTTATTGTACGCATAGGCGACCTCTTCGTATTCCGTCTGATAGGGAAAGGAGTAATAGGGCATAATCGCCGATGTACCCGCTTCTATTGCTGCTTTGAATGGTAGGAGATTCTCTTCGAACCTGCCTCCGGGGAATACTTCACGCTTTCCCCAGTCGAAGTGCGGGTCCTGTCCATTTTCCGTAGCGCCACCTCCGGGGAAATGTTTGGTGGTCAGTGCGACCGATGTCTCACTCAGTTCCTCTCCCTGGAAGCCCAATACAAACTCTCGAGTCATGTCTGCAGCTAATTGTGGATCCTCTCCGAACGTACCTTCGATACGCTGCCAACGTGGGTCTGTGGCCAGGTCCGCCATGTACATATAGCCTTTTCGAAGTCCTGCAGCGGCCCATTCCTGACGAGCAATATCAGCAAACTGCCGTGTCAGCTCCATGTCTCGCATCGCAGCAAGCCCTAATTCACCAGGCCATTGAGAAAAGACCGTTTCACCCACACTCAGGCCGACCGCTGCATTAGAAGTCACATGGTTCCGGGGATTAGAAGCGACGATCGCCGGTATGCCCAAGCCATCGGCCTCACACAGCGCCTGGAGGTTGTTGGCCCACTCGGCGATAATTCGGGCCGAGGTATTGGCTCTCAATATGAAGTGGCGTTCATGGAATTCAGTCACGCCCTTCGTGGTACCTGCGGAACCCATCATAGGATAGTCTAAAGGCTTTCGGGTGAAGAAATTGACTTCGCTGACCATGTCTTCTTCGTTGAATCCGCTGCCAATCGGTCCGGCGGCAGGGCCACGGGAGAAGCCGTTGTCATTCTCCATTCTGGTGGTGCTAATAAGCATGAACCCCGCTTTTTGCTCCAGCGACATCCGGTCAACCAGGTCCTTGGCCCGTTCCTCGTCAGAGAGACGCCAATCTTCATAGGCATTGAGCTCCCCGTCACGATTGAGGTCTTTGAACTGGAGGCCGTCCACATCCAATAACTTGGCTGATCGATAGCCAAGAGTGGGTTGAGTGATTTCTTGCGCCGCTTGTCCGCAAGAGGAAAGAAGGACAGGAGCAATTAGGATAACAAGAAGGAGTTGGGAGATACAGCGCAGGTTCATTGGGTTAGGTTTAGATACTCAGTAACTGATCACGACTTGTCCAAACCTACTGAAAAAGAGTGAACTGCAATTCGGAGAAATCTGACCGGACCGGGCCATAATATTCGTGCGGCTTTCGAGTATTCCAAAAATTATTTCCCAGGTCAATTTGTTGAAAGATTAGTAGCTTGTTCAACCGAAGGCAGACCCCATGTCATCGACAACCCCTGACCTGGCTATCGCCTGACAAACCCAGATGACATGGAAGTTGACCGACATGTCGCCAGCGATATCGACCCCCGAGCCATGCGATTGCGGGTCTATGACCACATGCTACGGACACGTGGGCACAAGTATCGTATTTTCCTGAGGTATCTCCGAGTTTTTAAGTACGCGGCATTTGCGCCGACAAGGGGCGAGTTTCTGGAATCTTATTATACCTTAATGCGGTTCCTTGATGACATCGTTGACGGAGACGCGAAGGTACCGGATGGCTACATCGATGGACTGGAATACATCAATGCCAAAATCCGATTCTCCGCCAATCCCCAGGACCCAAAGGACGAAGTGGACTACCTTATGGTTCATTGCCTTGAAACAGGCCGCCGCTTCGGCGAAGACTTCTCGGCCGAAACTGAGGATATCCTTTATTGTCTGCAGTTTGATGCGAAGAGGAGGGACAAGCACATCATCTTCCCGAAAGATGAGCTCCATCATCATTTCTTCCTTTTGGATATCAGAGGCACGATCCGTGCCACGCTTAAGGTATTCAATGACGACCCGGATAAGTATGAATTCCTGGAACCTCTGGGTATAGCCTGTCGCAACGAGTATAACATTGAGGACATCGAAGATGATCTGCGCACGGGCTACGTAAATATCTCGAAGGAAGATTGTGAGCACTTTAGCATTTCACCCGAGGAGTTACGAGCCGGAGTGGTGACTCCTTCCATCGATCGCTGGCTCAAGCATCATGCACAAGCCGGATTGGCACTGCTCGATGAGCATCACAGGAGGTTGCCGGAAGGGAATTTCAGTTGGTTTGAAAAACTGGTTTTTCGACTGGTGTATGAAAATCCCGCGAGAAAGCTCTTTGAAGATACGCTTCAGCGATGAACAACACAGCCCATGTCCGGAACACGTGACACAAATACATTCCACCTGCAAAAGTGGTATCTGGACATCATCACGGACGAAGGTGATTGTATGATATTTTATGCAGCTACCTTGAAGTGGCACCAGTGGAAGGTGAACTACACCAGTTGGTTGCATGACCCGGTAGGAGGAACAGTGATCCTCAAGCAGGGTTTCAGACACGTACAACTACCCCACACGGATGGGGAACAGCTTACGTGGACCCATGAAAAGTTTGGCGTTTCCGGTACATGGAAGTCAAAGGCCAAGGGTATTGAGGCGAGGCTCGTGGATCAGACCGAGGGCTATCTCGACTGGCACTGCCATCAGCCCGTCTCAGATGTTTCGCTCTTCATAAATGGGAGACGAGTTCATGGCCGAGGTTATGCAGAAGAGTTGATCATGACCATTCCAGCTTGGAAAATAGCCATGCACGAGTTGCGATGGGGCCGTTTCATTGGCGCCGATCATCACTTGGTTTGGATTGAAATCCGCCATGACGAAGTCAGAAAGTGGCTTTGGTGGAATGGCGAGTTGCAGCAGCAAGTGGGCATCGGCGATGACGCTGTTGCTATTGAAGACAAGAGCATTTACTTACAATTGGAGAAGGATCGAACCATGGAGTCTGAGAAGAAAATTGGCGCCGTAACGAGGCAGTTGGTCAGATTCCTTCCAGGTTTTCAAAAGGGTATGACTACGAACTTCCTGATGGCTGATTCCTCCAAGTGGAAAAGTCGGGGGGAGCTATCGCTCAATGGGATTGACTGCGACCATGGGGACGTCATCCACGAATTTGTCAACTTCCAGCCCCGTTAGCCGATGGTTTTGAACGTAGATCATATCGGGAAGTCATTTGGAAAGAAGAAGGTGCTCAATGGTGTGTCCTTCGAAATAGGCCAAGGACAGCTCATCGGCCTGGTTGGGGAAAATGGGTCCGGGAAGTCCACGCTCATGAAAATCATCGTGGGTGAACTCGGTGCCGACCAAGGGGACATCAAGGTCAGCGGCAAATTGGGATACTGCCCTCAGCAAATAGAGCTGATACCGCAATTGACTGTCGATGAGCACTTCAGGTACTTTGCGGGCGCGTACTCACTGTCGCCCGCGACTTGGAGTTCGAAGAGTGAATCACTGATGGATTTCTTCAACTTCTCGCAGTATCGGGCCGAACGCGTCGATACCCTGAGTGGGGGCACCAAACAGAAACTCAACTTGTCGCTAGCCCTTCTGCACGAACCTGATCTACTGATCCTTGATGAACCTTACAGCGGATTCGACTGGGATACCTATCAGCGGTTTTGGTCCCTGACCTCGAGTCTTGTTAAGGAAGGATGTTCTGTCTTGGTTGTCACTCATCTGTTGACCGACCAGGAAGCATTCGACCGTGTCTATGAAATGGAAAAGGGTCAGGTGAAATGACTTTGGGAAGAATCACAACGGGTCTGCAGATGACGATTCGGATGCTTGTTCGTCGAAGGATCATTCTCATTGCTTTGATCTTCATTCCTACCATCTTCCTTGGTGTCGTGGAGATCACCGGCTCACCGACGATCACTCCATTTCAGTTGGCCTCACTGAAGGACCCAGTATTTGTGGAACTAGAGCAAAGGGTGATTTCACTGATTTTTTTCTCTGTCACTTCTTGTGGGTTCCTCGTGTCGCTACTCGCCCTCAACCTCGTTCAAATCGACCAGGAGGTAAGCCGACGACTGATCATCTGTGGATACCATCCAGTCGAATTATTGATCTCCAAGCTGCTCACTATTCTGTTGATCATTGTACTGGTTTCGACGTACGTAGGTCTCCTGACTCACTGGCTTCACCCGGCCGAGCACTTCGGAGGATTTGTGATCGGTCTCGCCATGACGGGCTTTGTCTATGGTAGCTATGGCATGCTGGTGGGTAGCATTTTACGAGGAGAACTCGAGGGTATTTTCCTGATTGTCTTGCTGGCCAATATTGATGTGGGATGGCTACAAAATCCCGTCTTCTTTGCAGAGGCACAAAACCGGGAAATGATCAAATATCTCCCTGGCTACTTCCCTTCGCAGTCTGCCATTATTGCGGCGGTATCGGACTTCTCCGCAGTGAAGGCAAGGATCTCCAGCTTTCTCTACGGTATCGGACTTCTTGCGGTCGCCCTCGCTATCTACTACCTAAAAATGCGAAAGAAAAAATGAGCCCCTATACAACTGCCCTGGGCAAAACACTCTATGCCCTATTGTTTCTCGTTGCGATACCTGTGGGCCTCTGGTACTGGACGTCCTTGACGGAGCCTTTTATCCAACTACCGGGAATTGTATCGGAAACCGGCGGGCTAGCACTCATCATCGTGGGACTGGCCCTCATGCTCAAGGCGATGTGGATGTTGATGACAGTGGGCGAAGGTCTGCCGATGAATGCTTTTCCACCCTCGAATCTTGTAACTACTGGACCCTATCAATTCTTCAGACATCCAATCTATGTAGGATTCGGGGCCCTACTATTGGGGATTAGCTTGTACATGGGCTCTGCAGCTGGCCTGTGGCTTATTACACCTTTGGTCATCCTTGGAATGCTAGCGCTCGTGATGGGCTATGAGGCACCCTTCCTGCAAGAGCAGTTTCCCGATCAGGCAGTCACTACGGTATTTGATATTCCGGGAACATCCCGGACCGCATCCCTGCGTGTCAAATTGGCCGCGACGGTTGTTGTTTTCTCCCTCGGACTACTCTACAATTTTGTGACTTCGCAATTGCTCTCATCGCAGATCTCCCATTCATCCCTGTACCCTGATAACGACTGGTTCTCTACCATTCATCATCATGGTCTGATCGCGATCATAATAGTGCCTTTTCTTTTGAAGGAAAATGTAAGCATCCGACGGTGGATCACGTCGCTGGCACTGGCAACGAGTATCCTGCTGTTCATTGTCCTTTTCTACCCCGAGGTGGCCATCACATTTACAGGACTCAGCGCGTCATTCGTCTTCCCAATAGTGTTGCTGATGATTTCCCTCTACGAAATCACTCGATTGAGAAACTTCAAGATATTGCTCGCCTTCCCACTGGTGATCTTACTCGCAGCGGAGGTCCTGTGGATCCTGTCAGCACCCATGGCGCTCTTCTGGCAACTCCTAATCTGCCTCGTTGCAGTATCGTATCGCTGGGAGTGGAAGGCACTCAAAGAAACTTCCGAATGGATTGCCAATTCCTGGCAGGAATGGACGTTCGGAAGAATCCGAGTCATCAACCACGGCTTTTACATCGGCATAGGTACGTTCCTCGGTATCCTTATGGCAGGCGTTTTGGCCGGCAGAATGTACGCGTACGCCATTCTCATCTTCGCAGTCGTTGTGACCATCTGTTCCGCATTGTGGGCGCAATTAGTCGAGGGCTCGGACAAACTCAAGCGTCCATTTGGGTACTATGGTGGCTTATTTGGGATCGCATTGGCAAGCATGGTGGTTTGGGGGTTGGGCTACAACACCTGGGTGATTATCGCCGTCATCTCCGTGGCCATGCCGTGGGTGCAAGCCGTTGGGCGACTTAGGTGCCTTGTGAATGGGTGCTGTCATGGTAAAGTGACTAGGGACCACTCCATCGGGATCCGGTATCACCATCCCCGATCGCGGGTAAGTCACCTCTCCGGGATGAAAGGTCAGTGGCTACACCCCACTCCTCTGTATTCTATACTATGGCTCACCATCGTCGGATTCGTTATGCTTTCGCTGTGGCTAAATGCTTATTCCTACGCCTTTATTTTCGGGATTTACCTGATCCTCACCAGTCTGGGGCGGTTCGTCGAAGAAGCTTACCGGGGTGAAGTACAAACCAAAATCATCCAAGGTCTGAGGCTCTACCAATGGACAGCCATCTTCTCCTTGCTGGTGGGGATCGTGATGACACTCATTCAGGTGCCACAGCAGACAATAGATCCAGGACTGACTATGGAAACAATCATTGCAGCAGTGATTGGTGGCGGTTTTCTCACTTTCGCAATGGGCATAGATTTCCCCTATTCCAATGCGAGGTTTTCCAGGCTTGTCTGACCAGGATGTCCATTGCCGATTGGTGGTGCTGCACCGGCCAAAATCCCCCATTGATCTTAATCTCGATACCGGAGATGTACTTGCTCTCACCATCGGCCAGGCACAAAACTGCGTCTCAAAACCCTAACTTATACTCATGAATTAGACTAGTCCTTTTCCCACTTTCAAAGCTGTATAGGTCCGCTGGCCTTCGCCCACCAGAGGTATCTTGTCCTACTTTCTGTAGGCGGCCGGATTGGAGCATCTTCCGGCGAAAATTGGGGCGATCGATTTTCCTGTCGAGTATCGATTCGAAGAGCGCATGTAGCTCTGGCAGAGTGAAGTGGGAAGGAAGCAGGTTCGACTCAATAGGCGTATGCGGCAACTCTCGCGCCAATGTCTCCCTTGCCTGCCTGGCGATCTCACTGTGATCCATGGCCAAGGCCTGCGCATCAGCGACCGGCAACCATTCGGCACCATCCAAAAACTGTGTTGGCCGAAGATCAATGTCCTCGAATTGGACGAGGGCCAGGTAACACACACTGATGAACCGTTGACTGAACCAGGCCATCGTCTCCTTACTTTCTTCGTCATCCAGGACGTCCAAAGCGGCAAACTCATCACCAAAAGAACGAGAGGCATTGCCCGCTACTGCAAATTGCCGAAATAGCATCTCGTCCAGACCCGTGCTTTCCTTGACGATACGGGTGACAGCCGCAGGTAGGTCCTCCGTTTGCTTGACAAAGCCACCCGGCAAGACCGTGAAGTTTTTCTCCGCCACAGTCATGCGATTGACAACTACTTGCAATGAACGCGCATGGAAACCGAAGATGACACAGTTGATGGACACCTGCGGAATGCATTCATCCTTGATGCTCGCGATATACTCCTTGATCTTGTCTACCATTTACTTACCGCAAATAATACCGGACTTTCGACAAACTTAGCATATATTTGAGTCAATTTGACTCAAATTATTTAAGATCGTTTAGACACACTGAATTCTCCCTTATGAAAAAGTGGCAAATTGTTGTGCTGGTACTGCTTGGCCTCATCCTGTCAGCGTATTTCTACTTCACCCGTGACACGCGCGAAATCAATGTCCTCGTCTTCTCAAAAACCATGAGCTTCCGCCATGAGTCCATCGAACCTGGCAAGGCCGCATTGATGGCAATGGCAAAGAAGCATGGCTTCAAGGTCGACACGACAGAAAACAGTGAAGTCTTTCAAGAGAGAGAATTGAGTAAGTACAATGTCATTGTCTTCCTAAGTACCACAGGAGATGTGCTCAACGATCAGCAGCAGCTGGAAATGAATCGCTGGGTGCAGGCAGGTGGTGGCTTTGTAGGCATCCATGCCGCCGCCGACACTGAATATGAATGGCCTTGGTATGGTGAGTTGGTGGGGGCGTACTTTGATAGCCACCCGAATGATCCCAATGTTCGTGACGCGACCGTTCAGGTAATGGATGCCAGTCACATCTCTACGGAGCACCTGCCCCAGGTCTGGGAACGCACAGATGAGTGGTACAACTATAAGGACATCCAGCCAGAGATCAATGTGCTATTGAACCTTGATGAGACTTCTTACGAGGGCGGTACCAACGGCGAAAATCACCCGATAGCCTGGTACCGGGATTTTGACGGGGGTCGAAGTTGGTACACTGGGCTGGGCCATACCAATGAGACCTTTGAGGATCCCGACTTCCTTCAAATGCTCTGGGGAGGCATACAGTATGCGGCAGGCGCTGGTGTACCGGTAAACTACGACAACGCCAGCGTGGCTCCGGAAGAAAATCGCTTCCGAAAGATCGTTCTGGACTTCAACCTCAATGAGCCCATGGAGCTGGACATTCTGCCCAACGGAGACGTCCTGTTTATCGAACGAAGGGGCGACATCAAGCTTTTCAAGCAATCCACGCAAGAGACACAGGTGGTCACCACCATGCCTGTCTTCAGCGATTTGGAAGACGGACTCCTAGGCCTCGCGCTCGATCCAAACTATGTAGAAAATCAATGGGTCTACCTCTATTATTCACCCATCGGCGATGCGCCAATCCAGCACCTTTCTCGATTTGTTTTCGCCGGTGATTCGTTGGATCGTGGCAGTGAAAAAATTCTACTGACCGTCGATACCCAAAGGGAGGAGTGCTGTCACTCGGCCGGATCGATTGAGTTCGGACCTGATGGGCTACTCTATCTCTCAACAGGAGACAATACCAGTCCGCGGGCGACCGGTTACGGACCGATCGATGAAGGTCAAGGTCGCCAAAGCTGGGACGCCCAACGCTCTTCCGGTAACACTCAAGATCTTCGTGGCAAGATCCTTCGAATCCGGCCGGAAGATGACGGGACCTACTCCATTCCAGATGGGAATCTGTTTGCAGATGCCTCTGATGGACGCCCAGAGATCTACATTATGGGCGCTCGAAATCCCTTTAGGATCTCCATCGACCAGGAAACTGGCTTTTTGTATTGGGGTGACGTCGGTCCCGATGCCGGGAGCGACAGTGTGGGATTTGGCTCGCGGGGATATGACGAAGTGAACCAGGCCCGCGAGGCGGGGAATTTCGGATGGCCCTATTTCGTCGGTGCCAACTTCGCTTACAACGATTACGACTATGTCAACAACCAGTCTGGTCCGTTGTATGACCCGAAGAAACCTGTGAACACCTCTCCCAATAACACCGGGGCTCGCGAGTTGCCCCCAGCCAAACCGGCAATGATCTACTATCCCTATGCAATCTCTTCAGAATTCCCCATAGTAGGCCAAGGTGGCCGTAATGCCATGGCAGGGCCTATCTTCTACAAAGATCAATACCCGGAGACGGAGAATCGTTTTCCCGTCTACTATGACAAGAAGTTGTTTACCTACGACTGGATGCGAGGTTGGGTGATGGCTGTAACACTCGACGAAAAGGGTGATTTTGTGCGGATGGAGCGCTTCCTGCCTAATATGTTATTCAACAACTTGATAGACCTCATGCTCGGACCCAATGGCGATTTATGGGCACTCGAGTACGGCACCAATTGGTTTACCCAAAATATGGACGCCCGGCTGATCCATATCGCTTACTCCTCTGGCAATCGGGTACCCGAAGCCATTGCCGACGCGGATAAGACCATCGGTAAGTTGCCCCTGGCGATCAATTTCAGTGCCTCCCAATCGAAGGATCCCGACGGTGACGAATTGGTATTTAGCTGGGCCTTTGGAGACGGTACTACGTCAGATGAAGAGACTCCAAGCCACAGCTATGCTGACCCGGGCGAATACGAGGTTACTCTGACCGTCACTGACCCTGATGGCGAAACATCGTCTTCCCAGCTTTTGGTGATCGCTGGCAATGAGTTGCCCGAGGTTGACATTCGCTTCACTGGGAACAGTCAGTTTTTCTGGGGTAGTTCAACTTTTGATTATGAAGTCATCGTATCCGATGCCGAGGACGGCACGATGGGACAGGGGATCGATCCATCCACAGTCACTTTCTCTGCCGACTACCTCGCGAGGGGACACGATGTCACCGAAGTACTTCAAGGCCACGAGGCCAATCTCGCAGCCTCTGCAAACCTAGTGGGCAAAGCGCTAGTACAAGGCTCCGATTGTATGGCCTGCCACCAGGAGAACACAGTATCGGTCGGTCCACCATATACAATGATCGCTGAGCGATATGCCAACGACCCCGCTGCCATCGAAGGCATCGTTGACAATATCATCAATGGGAGTACGGGCGTTTGGGGAGACCTCGTGATGTCTCCTCATCCGCAATTGACACCGAATGAAACTGAGAAGATGGTCCGATACATTTTCTCATTAGGAGATGAAGCGACAGTCAACGGGTTACCCACGCAGGGGGCATTTGCGCTGGACAAGCACAAGGCGGGAGAAACCGACGGCAGGTACATATTTATCGCCTCATACACCGACAAGGGCGCTACAGGAGCCAAGGCCCTTACCGCTCGGAAGGTGGTCGAGCTCGCCTATCCGGTGCTCCCAGCAGATCAGTTCACCTCCAAGCAAAAGACCATGACCTTCAAAGTCACCGAAGACCAATGGCCTGGTCTGGAGAATGAGTTCATGATGGTCCTGCCTAGCCACGATGCGGTGGTGAAGTACGCAGATATTGACCTGACGAATGTTGGCCAAATCAAATTTGAGTTGGCAGTCGCACCTACTTATTTCTCCGGTGGACTTTTAGAGGTAGTCATCGATGACGAAGAAGGCCAGGTAATTGGAAGTGGTACTTTCGAACCAGGTTTGACGGATTTTGGGTTTAAAGAACTTTTGGTGGATCTTGAAGCCGTAGATGGGGTGCACGACCTCTTTCTCGTCGTGTCGTGTAGTGATAAGGACAAAATGTTTGCCGGTATCAAAAGCCTGGAATTCAAGCAATCTAACAAGACTGAACTATGAAAAAGTGGCTAAAAATCGTCCTGTGGACCATCGGATCTCTTATCCTCTTGATGGTCCTGATGATGGCCGGACTCATGTACAAAGTCAAGTACGGCTTCCCGGTAACTTATGAGACGGAAGCTCCTGACATCACAATTCCGACGGACCAAACGGCGGTGTTGTTATTCTCAAAGGCCACTGGTTTCCCTCATACTGAATCGATCGAAGCAGGGAAAGCGACATTTGCCAACCTCGCCGAAGAAAATGATTGGTTCCTGTACAGTACCGAAGAGGGTGGTGTCTTCAACAAGGAGCAGCTCCCGCAGTTTGACGCAGTCATCTTCAACAACTGCACCGGGCCGCTGCTCAATGATGAACAGCGCCAGGTATTTCAGAAGTATATCGAGAACGGGGGCAAGTACATCGGTATCCACGGAGCTGGAGACGGCTCCCATCCATGGCAATGGTATGTCGACCAATTGATAGGAGCCAATTTTTCTCATCACTCCATGGACCCACAATTGCAGGAGACGCAGGTGACAATGACGCAAGACGTCGACAGTCTACTAGCAGCGGGAATGGCCAGCGAATGGACCCACACCGACGAGTGGTATGTGTTTTTTGAGAGCCCCGCTGAGAAGGGATTCAATATTATCTACGAGATCGCTGGTGAAGCTATTGTCACCAGCGGCAACTTCCTTTGGATTAGTGACAAGGACTTTGGTATGGGTGCCAACCATCCAGTGGCCTGGCATCGCAAAGTGGGGGAGGGTCAATCCTTCTATACGTCAATGGGCCATCACGGCAAAGTCTGGGAGCAAGAGGGCTTCGTTCGGATGTTGCAGCGATTTGTGGAGGTCGAGTGACGATTCACAACTGCCACTAAGAGGCAGTGTTGGGGATCTGACGTCTTCTAATGTAGATCAAAGCGTCGGCCAGCGCCATCAAGGCTGTACTATTAGTAGTAGAAGCCTTTGATTTCGTAGATGGGGTTTACTATGCAAGTGAACAACCCATCCCCTGCCGCTCCCCAATGCGATTAAGCTAGGAACCTCCAAAAGCCATTCTCAAAAGCAAAGTCATTTTGACGTAGGAAAAATCTATTGACTATGCTAGGTCAATCTTCGATCTTATGTCAATAGATGCTTCCTCTGTCAGCATGACCTTAGAAGGTTTGCTTTTGGAGAACGGCCAGACAACCGCTTAGCGTAATAACAATGAGGAGCTCGCAGGAGGGGAGTTTTCGATCCTCGGATTTTAGCTTGCTTACTGATAGGGCATAAAAAAGCCCCTCGGTTTCCCAAGGGTCTCATCCGCCTGCGCCACGGCTTCGGCGGACACAGTAAAAACTGGCAACCTGCCTACCGGCCGGCAGGCGACGCGGCCGGCCAGGCTTAGACTACGCGTCTGCGCTCGTAGAGTAACAGTATCGACTGCCGGTCGTTGCTGCTATCCCAATCATTCAGAATAAGACATAAAAAAAGGGACATCATTTTCATGACATCCCTATATAAAAACTGGCAACCTGTTACCGGGGCGCGCAGCCTGCAGCCTAGCCGGCCACGTAACCATCAGCCTAGCCGGCCGCACGCTGAGGGGCTTAACCCATCGTGGAACAGTTGTCGGACGCTACCCCGGTCTGACTACGTGTCCCGGTTCGGATCCGATAGCTATCGGATGGGAAGAGACTGAGATTTCCAGAGGGTGTCCACCGTCTTCCCAAACCCGCATAAACAAAAAACCCTGACTAGTTTCCTAATCAGGGTCTAATAAAAACTGGCAACGACTTACTCTCCCACATGTTACTGCAGTACCATCAGCGCTGAGGGGCTTAACTTCTCTGTTCGGAATGGAAAGAGGTGGACACCCTCGCTATAATCACCATAAAGCCTTGACTGATCGCTACTCGATCAGCTTAATATCTTTGACATGTTGGTAGTAAAAGATTCACACGGAATTAGAAAAACGAATATATCGCTGCACTAAAGGAAGCTTACGGGTAATTAGTACTGCTCAGCTTTGACATTACTGCCTTTACACCTGCAGCCTATCTACGTCATCATCTATAACATCCCTTTAAAGAAGTCTCATCTTGTAGTGGGTTTCGCGCTTAGATGCTTTCAGCGCTTATCCCTTCCCAACATAGCTACCCAGCAGTGCCCCTGGCGAGACAACTGGTACACCAGCGGTTAGTCCAACCCGGTCCTCTCGTACTAAGGTCAGATCTACGCAAACTTCTTACGCCCACAACAGATAGGGACCGAACTGTCTCACGACGTTCTGAACCCAGCTCGCGTGCCACTTTAATGGGCGAACAGCCCAACCCTTGGGACCTTCTCCAGCCCCAGGATGTGACGAGCCGACATCGAGGTGCCAAACCTCCCCGTCGATGTGAGCTCTTGGGGGAGATCAGCCTGTTATCCCCGGAGTACCTTTTATCCTTTGAGCGACGGCCCTTCCATACAGAACCGCCGGATCACTATATCCTAGTTTCCTACCTGATCGGCTTGTAGGCCTCACAGTCAAGCACCCTTATGCTATTGCGCTCCTCGCATGATTACCAAACATGCTGAGGGTACCTTTGAAAGCCTCCGTTACGCTTTTGGAGGCGACCACCCCAGTCAAACTACCCACCACACACTGTCTCCGTTCCCGGATTAGGCATCAGATAAATAAAGGGAGGTATTTCACCAATGACTCCTCAACGCCTGGCGACGCCAATTCAAAGTCTCCCTCCTATCCTACACATCATTTACCCAATACCAATGTGAAGCTATAGTAAAGGTTCACGGGGTCTTTCCGTCCCGTTGCGGGTAAACGGCATCTTCACCGTTACTACAATTTCACCGAGCTCATGGCCGAGACAGTATCCAGATCGTTGCACCATTCGTGCAGGTCGGAACTTACCCGACAAGGAATTTCGCTACCTTAGGACCGTTATAGTTACGGCCGCCGTTTACTGGGGCTTCAGTTCAGAGCTTCTCCCGAAGGATAACTCCCCCCCTTAACCTTCCAGCACCGGGCAGGTGTCAGGCCTTATACTTCCTCTTTCAAGTTCGCAAAGCCATGTGTTTTTGATAAACAGTCGCCTGGATCGTTTCGCTGCGCCCTACTCACGTAGGGACCCCTTCTCCCGAAGTTACAGGGTCATTTTGCCTAGTTCCTTAGCCATGAATCACTCGAGCACCTCAGGATTCTCTCCTTGACTACCTGTGTCGGTTTACGGTACGGGTACCCATAACCTATCGCTTAGAGGGTTTTCTCGGAAGTCTGATTAGGCCTACTATCCACGCATCCGTAGACTTGTGGTACTATCACGTTCAGCAAGACTTGCGGGTTTGCCTACAAATCCTATACCTACACGCTTCAACGTGCTATTCCGTCAGCACGCGAGACTTTCACTCCTCCGTCACCCCATCGCAGTTATGGGTAGTATCGGAATATTAACCGATTATCCATCGACTACCCCCTTCGGGTTCGCCTTAGGTCCCGACTAACCCCCGGCTGATTAGCATTGCCGGGGAATCCTTAGTCTATCGGTGTGCGGGTTTCTCGCCCGCATTATCGTTACTTATGCCTACATTTGCGCTTCTCTGCAGTCCAGCATACCTCACAGTACACCTTCACCCCACAGAGAATGCTCCCCTACCATAAATCCTAGGCTTCGGTATCGTACTTGATGCCCGATTATTATCGATGCCCTATCGCTCGACCAGTGAGCTGTTACGCACTCTTTAAATGAATGGCTGCTTCCAAGCCAACATCCTGGCTGTCTATGCAATTGGACCCCCTTAGTTCAACTTAGTACGAATTTTGGGACCTTAGCCGTAGGTCTGGGTTCTTTCCCTCTCGGATTTGGACCTTAGCACCCAAACCCTCACTGCAGGAATAATTTATTAGCATTCGGAGTTCGTCT
>OZ253960.1:3520000-5395000 GCA_965267435.1 Cyclobacteriaceae bacterium | reverse complement strand
AGGTCATTGTAGCGTCCCTCATCATTGAGGATATCTACTGCTGCCAGGATATCAGGATCCTTCTCGAAGGTCGATTCTATGACACCCTGCTGGAGGAAATATCGGCTGGCGATTTCCTGTTCCAGGAGCGACTTGATCTCTGACCTGAAGGTCTGCAGATCAGACTCCTTATTATGCAGCGTCGCCACGCGTAGGTTTTCTATTTGCTCCTTGATGTCTGGATAATACTTCTCCTCCTTCGCTGTCTCCACGAGCTCCTGGATGGTTTGCTCGACCTGTGTCGTATAGTCGTAGTCTTTGTCACGTAGCCACTCGATAAAGTCTGCGTACTCTGCGTCGGTCAGCCTAAAGGCCTTGGCATCTGTCACCTCTTCCTGGCGATTGTGGAAGTGCACTGTGGCATAGTTGAAGAGCAGATCCTTGCGCAACAGACTATAGGTGATCGGTGCGTACCTGACACGCTCCACAGCGTGATCCGGATCCAAGCCACCCCCATCGTACACCGTACGACCGCTAATAGTTTTGAACTCCACCTTGAGCGAATCAGGGATTTTACCCACACTACCATCGTTATTGCGATTCGCATAGTCAATCGCCTGGATGCAGCGCCCGCTAGGTATGTAATACTTCGCAGTGGTTACTTTCAATTGGGAATTGTACGATAGCGGCCTCGTCTGCTGTACAAGTCCCTTGCCATACGTCTTGCGGCCCACCAGCACACCTCTATCATAATCCTGCACCACACCGGATACGATCTCCGAAGCCGACGCACTACCATTGTCAGTCAAAACCACCAAAGGGATCTCCACGTCCACTGGATTGTTGAGCGCGTGATAGGTTTTGGTCCATGCATCCAGTTTACCACGAGTACTGACGATCTCCTTGCCCTTGGCCACGAATACATTCGAAACATTGACCGCTTCTTCCAATAGGCCGCCAGGATTGCCTCGCAGGTCCAGGATCATTTTTGAAGCACCCTCGTCCTTCAGCTTCCGAAGTGCACTGCCCACTTCAGCACCCGCCTTGGTCGTGAAGTCAGTCAACCGGATATACCCTACGCCTTCCGTGACCATCCCATAGAATGGTACGTTGTCGATAGTGATCTTTTCGCGCTTCAAATCCACATCGAAAGTATCATCCTGCCCATACCGCTTAATAGTGAGCGTTATCTTCGAGTTGGACTGTCCTTTTAGGAGTTTGCTTATCTCATCAGAGGACTTCTCTACGATGTCAATGCCATTGATGCTCAAGATTTGATCCCCAATCTTAAGGCCCGCCCGGTCTGCGGCATACCCCTCGTATGGGAGCACTATCGTACTGATGCCGTTCTTCTGGTCCACCAAAGCACCGATGCCTCCGTACTCGCCCGTGGTCACTGTGAGATAGTCTTCTATCTCGTCCTCACCTATGTAAGTGGTGTAGGGGTCCAGATTGGATAGCATGGCGTCGATACCATGCTTCATCAGTGTGTTGGGGTTGATCTCATCGACGTAGTACGCGTTCACCTCCTTGAAGAGGGTCGCGAAGATGTCAAGGTTCTTTACTATCTGAAAATAGCGATCGTTGTTTGGGTTGAACCCTACGATCAGGACAATGAGCACAAGTCCTACGGCAGATGTCTTGATGGCTCTATTCATTGCTAGAAAATTTTTTGCTTTCGTGTTCGACGTGACCTGGCGATGTCTTTCTCCCTAAACGAACCAACAAGTTAATTAGTTTTTCCTGGATCTCATGAAATCCAAGTACCTCTTTGGATTGGTAAATAAGCGCCAGATCCTGTGACTGATCTGCCAGCAGCGACTTATTCAGACGGTAGGCTTCCCGCATGCGTCGCTTCAGCAGATTGCGCGTGACAGCCTTCTTGTGAAACTTTTTGGGTACCGCGATCAGTACCTGGCAGTGACCTCGATCGGTCGAGAGGTATTTGAGGAAGAGAAACTGGGAGCGTAAGGAGGCTCCGGATTTGAACAATGCGTCGATCGACTTTTTACTTTTCAGTCGATCGAGTTTGCTAAAAGAGAGCCGGTCTGTACCGGTGGGTGCAGCTTGCGGCTCCTCCGTTTTATTTCTTATGGGATACTTCGCTGGAGACACTTACTTTCTTGCGTCCTTTTGATCTCCTTCTTGCCAGCACAGCACGACCGGAGACAGACTCCATTCTTGATCTGAATCCGTGCTTATTTCTCCTTTTCTTATTGGAAGGTTGAAATGTCCTTTTCATCTCCTGCGTCTATTTTTTGAAAATGGAGTGCAAAGGTAGGGAATTCCGTAAGAATTTAGAATTAATAGTTTTGAATTTTGAATTGTATTGCTGGTGGATCGCACGGGCCAGCGCCATTGGCTACCGCACAATACCTCCTCGCGCCGGAGCTAGCTATCGGACCCTCAACCCATCGCTATGGCCAATCCTCATCTAGCCCTTCGGCTGATGGCCTTCCAAGTTGAGGAGTTGATAGGTTGATCCGTCTTCGCCAAGGCTACGACGGACAAGGGAGTTGAGGAGTTTGGGCCAGGGATCGCAGTGGCAGCCGGCATGGCACGAGGGGGTGATTGCGCGGCCGAGCTACAACGGAGAGCCCGGTGCATCACCGAGCCATCGCTGCAAACTGTTCCTTATCGTGACTATTCCTGGCGAAGGTGAGGCAGGCCCCACAATTATTCTACTCTGCTGCCAGGTGATTGAGGATCTCCTGCAAATCGTGGTATGGCAAACGGGGACCGTATTGCCCCACGACCCTCGAAGAAGACAAGCTGGCCAACTTGCCGGCGCCGGCATAGGTATGTCCATGCGTCACTCCATATAAGAAAGCACCTGAGAACATGTCTCCGGCGCCAGTGGTGTCTACCGGATGCACTTCATACGGCTCTATATCGATGAAGGTCTCTCCGTCCCAAATAATCGCGCCGTTTTCTCCCTGGGTAATGACAAAATGCTTTGCAGAACTCTTGAGTGCCTCACGTGCAGCCATCACGTCGTCTTTGCCAGTGAAGAGCATGGCCTCCTCCTCATTGCAAAAGAGTAGATCCACGCCTGACCCTACTACATCGATCATCTCATCCCGAAAGTACTTGACCATCGCCGGGTCGGAGAATGTCAGGCTTGTTTTGACGCCATGCTTCTCAGCCACTTCTTTGGCGTGCTTCATAGCGGAGCGTCCCGTGTGTGAAGAGACCAGGTATCCCTCTATAAAAACGTATTCGGAATCTGCAATGGCATCTTCCCACAGATCATTGGTAGAGAGATTGGTAGTGATCCCCAGGAAGGTGTTCATTGTTCGGTCTGCATTTGGGGTGATCATCACCAGGCACTTCCCAGTGATCCCCTCCTCCAGCGCATCGAATGACAAATTGGTATCTATGCCATTCTCCTCCAGATCCTTGATAAAAAAGTGGCCATCTTCGTCATTGGCGACCTTACAAGAATAGAAGCCAGTGCCCCCAAATTGGCTCATGGCCACGATCGTATTGGCAGCGGATCCTCCTCCTTGTTTCTTTGCGATATTTCTATTGGCGGCAGTGAGTAGTGTAAACTGCCGATCTTCATCGACAAGGGTCATCAGCCCTTTTTCTACTCCGTGCTCCGTCAGGAATGCATCGTCTACTTTGATCTCATAGTCCACCACGGCATTGCCCACAGCGTAGACATCGTACTTCTTTTTTGTCACAATTCTGATTTTAACTTTTTAATTCTTGGGCGCGGTCCGGGTAGTCAGTAATGATACCATCCACACCCCAGTCAACCAACTGCTGCATGTCCTCGAGTTCGTTGATCGTCCATGGAATCACCCTGATGCCGGCCTCATGCAGCTGACCGATGATTTCAGGGGTCAATAGTTCGTAATAGCAGCTGTACACCGCCGGGGTGAAACCGAGGTCCTCGACATTGTCCTGCCAGGATCTATCATTTTCGATGAGGAGTGAGAGCGTCACATCGGGATACGCGGAGTGGAAGTACTGCAATATCCTCGGGTCGAAGCTTTGGATGGTGACTCGGGACCAGTCTACTTTTCCACTGATCTCTTCATAGACCATGTCGCTAAACTCCTTGGGAGAAGGATGGTAGAGATCGTCGTAGTCGGGGCTGCTCTTTAGCTCGATATTGTAGCTCACTGCGCCCAGCTTTTGTTCGTCAAGGTATCCTTCTACCCGGCTAAAGACATCGGACAGCAATGGCTTGATCACTTTCACCTTTCCCTGTGACGGGAATCGACTGTGCATGAGGCTCCCACAATCGTACTGACTTACCTCGTCGTAAGTCATGTTGTAGATATTGAGGCTGCGAGCGCTATCTGGAGAGATCATACTTCTGTTGGGGTCCAGGCAGATCTCATTGGAGATGTAAGGCTCATGGCTGACGATCACTTTGCGATCCTTGGTGATGCACAGGTCCATTTCCAGCGTCGTCACTCCTAAATCCACTGCACGGATAAACCCTCGGATGGAGTTTTCCGGTAGCAACCCCCGGGCACCCCTGTGTCCCTGGATATCCAGCTCGCTTGCGAGTCTCTCAGATCGTTCCCCCGTGCCGCAACCCATCATGATCACCGCCCAAAATGCATAGAGCAAAGCATATCTCATTCAGCTCAAGAATTTTATGCGCGTAAAGATATAATCCAATGCCTCCTCATTGATCACCATCCTGTAAAAATCGGTTCCTGCAAGGGGTTCAGGAGCGTAACCGGTGTTTTTCAGGTACTTCTTGGAGATCTTCTTGTCAAACCAGTGCACCAGTCGTATATCCTTGCCCTCGATCTCTAAGCAAGTCATCCCTCGTTTGCCTATGACTGTCCCTGAATTGAAAAGGCATGGAATGTGGAAGAGCGCATTGTATACGTAACTCTGATAATTGTGACCCTCGTTGTCCTTGTGGTACCTGAGCAGTTCCTTCTTATAAGATTTGATACTTTTTGGGATCGACTTTTCGTGGTTTCCTTCCGTGTAGTCGCGGCAAAGCTGCTCAATCTTGTGCTTGAGTCGCTCGACCTTGTGCATCGACTCGAACAAAGGGCGGTGGGTATGTCCTATCACTGAGACCAGCTTCCGATGCGATGAATAATGGTAAAGCTTCCTCTCCAGTTTGTACTGCTTGAGACTCGAGTGGGATACCGAGTAGTTTTTGATCCCAAGCGGGTTTGCAAAATACTTGAGTGTGAACCCTACCAATTCATTGCGCTGCTGATATTTCTTGGAGCCCTGGTGCCCGTGGTAGAGAAATAGGTTGTTGTCTCCAAAGTGCAACTTGTAGCCTTCAGTCACGAAGTAATCGTAGGGGAGGGACTTCATAGACCCCAGTTGCAGGTCATGATTGCCTATGGTTTTTATCAATGCCTCTCGATGGGCAAAGGCATCAAAGATCTTGAAGACATCTGCCCATTGCGTAAGGATCTTCTTCATGGAAAACCGCTGGAGCTCTTCCACGTCGCCATTAAGGAAGAGATGATAGTTATTGGCCAAGTAATATTCCTTAAGGGCAGTTTCGAACAGCGCGGCGTTGGTCTTAAAATCGTCCGTGGAGCCGCCGTCCCCCATATGGAGATCACTGAAGATGACCCACTTGCTTTTTTCTGTGATCTCAGCGCCGGGAGAGCGATCGTGGAGCTCGTCCAGGTTTTTGTAAACGACCTTGTTGGTGATCTTCATCCTGTTGGTCAAAAATCAACTCAATTTCCGGCTTTCAAAAGCGCTTAACAATTTTATAAAACAGCAGTAGCAATATGGCAGCGGTGGGTCATTCTCCTTCCAGGTGGATGCGGGACTGTTTCAATGCTTCTCTCTCTTCTTCAGAGACTTGGGGATACTGCAAATTCATAGACTCCACATTGGCAACGATGATGTCCGCTACCAAGGATCTTGTAAACCACTTGTGATCCGCTGGGACTACGTACCATGGCGCCCATGGTGTCGAAGTAGCATTGAGCATGTCCTCATAAGCTTGCTGGTAATCCTCCCAGTGGCCTCTCTCGCGAACATCAGCTGCCTCGAACTTCCAATGTTTGTCAGGATTATTTAATCGCTCCATAAAACGGTTTTTCTGCTCCTTTTTAGAGACGTGGAGGAAGAGTTTGATCACCTTCACTCCGTTGCGATCAAGGTAGTGCTCGAAGCCATTGATATCCTCGTAGCGCTCCTGCCAGAGGGTTTTGTTATTGCCGTTTCGCGACGGAAGCTTCTGGGCATCGAGGTACTCCGGATGGACTTTCACGACCAGCACCTCTTCATAGTAGGATCTATTGAAGATGGTAATGCGCCCTTTGGCGGGAGCTTCCTTGTGACACCGCCAGAGAAAGTCGTGGGCCAGCTCCTCACTGGTAGGTCGCTTGAAGCTCACTACATCGCAGCCCTGTGGGTTGACACCTGACATCACATGCTTGATCGTGCTGTCTTTGCCGGCTGCGTCCATGGCTTGCAATACGATGAGTATGCTTCTTTCTGCGGCGGCATACAGCAGACCCTGGGCCTCGGCAAGCGTCTGAATGTCGTTCTTCAGTAGCTCTTTGGCTTCCTTTTTATTACGAACGCCATCGGTGGAATCGGTGCTGAAATCAGAGAGTTTGACCTGTTGGTCGTACGGAACTATGAAGGGGATATGATCAAATCGATGTTTCACAATGCGTATTAGAGATTTTCCCTTAGTCAAGATAGATGATTTGGGATTTCTGATCACGGTATGCGGTGGACGGTGGACGGCTTTGAGACCTGGAAATGGTCGATTGGGATTTATGATTTCAGATTGGGATTGGACTCTGCGAAAAGGAGGATTGGAAATGGGGATTGGGGATGGCAGGTGGATACTTAGAGGTAGATGCAGCCTTCTGAGGGATTACCGACGGTTTGATGGGTATTGGATTGGTAACGATTGGCGGCAATAAGGGCCAGGAGCGCGTCGACCTGATGCCAGTTGGTGATAGTTGGTAAGCCTCTTCCAAGAGCTGCACTGATCAATTTCAGCACTTTGGGTATGTTCTCAACCTCCTTTTTGTAGCCTTTATTAATAAGGTCCAGTCTTTTGGCGGTTTGAGCTGGATAGGTCTCGAAGCATTGGATCCCTAAGCCCTTCCATTGGTGCTGTAGCTTCATTGCCCTTGCTGTAAGTCCCCCAAGAAACATCGGGGACATCGCGCCCAATTCACGGTCGCAAGATCTGTAGAAAAAGTCTTGACCCTGCCCAAAATAGGCCTTTGGTAAAGAAAGTGGTGCGTCGATGAATAATGTGTCGAGCTCTTCTTCCTGCACTATTTGTTGCAGGAAAAGATCGGCATCTTGGTTCTTCTCAGATTGCCGAATGCTTATATCCTCGCCAGTTGAAAAGGCGATGACGGTTGTCCCTGCGAGTTTGCTACCGTAGTCGACGCCAGCGATTTTCATAATTGGGATTTGGGTGAGGGATTTTTGATTGAGGGTTTGCGATTGTCCTTGTTGGGGTGAAACTGCAAAAATCGGGGAACTGTTCCGGGCCAGGGATCGCAGCGGCACCCCAGCAAGGCCCTTGCGAGGGGGAAAGCGGCTATGGTACAGCGAAGAGCCCGGTCGTGAAGTAGAGGCAAGAGAAGGCTTGTATTGAAGGAAGAATCTATACCCTCACTTCACGAGGCCCCCAAAGCTCTGAGATATCGAACCGTCTTTAGTAGAGATATGCACCCACCTCACCCTCAGTCTGGACCTTGATGTGTTCATCCAGTGTCGTGGCTAGTTCGTAGCCGCTGTAGGTAGCAGAAATGGGAAATTGTGCATGACTTCGGTTGATCAACACGGCGGTCTCGACTTTTCTCAGGTGTGTGGCCAGCAGGAACTGGAGTGAATAGGCCAAAGTCCGGCTGGTACTAAGCACATCGTCCACCAGGATCACTGCTTTGTCCTGGAGCAATTCCATGTCCCAATTGACCCGGATGGAGTCCGAAGGGCTGGACTTATCAATCTCGAGGTCAAGCAAGGTCACTTTGAAGTCCGTGTCGATTTTCTCAAGCTCTCGCAAGAGATATTGGGCAATCTTATAGCCCTGATCGTGGACACCGACCAAGACGAGCTCAGGCTCAGAAAGGTTGTTTTCGTAGATTTCAACAGCGATGCGCTGCAGAATATGGTAGATCTTTTCCTCTGACAGAATCTGGTTCTTGGGCTCCATCGCGCTTCTTACGTAGTGGGGCCCCCAGGAACGGGCATCACCTTGCTGTCTTTGAAGGTCGAGAGGATGACCATCGACTGCATACTATCGACCACTTCGATCTCGCTCACCTTCTCCAGCATCAGCTGCTGATAGGAGGCTATGTCGCTTGATATCACCTTAAGAATAAAATCACCAGAACCGGTGATGTGATGGCACTCGATGACCTCGGGGATCTCGTTGATCCGCTTGATGAATGTGTCGATGTTGTTTTTGTTGTGGCCTTTCAGAGAGACTTGTACAAACGTGCTGACTCCCAGGCCGATCTTGCTGGTGTCCAGTTTTGCATGGTAGCTTCGGATAATTCCGGCATTTTCCAGTTTCTTGACCCGCTCCAAAGTCGGTGCTGGGGAAAGACCTATATCTTTTGATAGCTGGGCATTGGTGATCTTGGCATTGGACTGTAAGATCTCCAGGATCTTGCGATCTGTATTGTCCAGCTTGATATTCGGAGAATTTAATTTCATCTATTCACTGTTTATGTCTCTGTGGCTCGTCTGTTTTGTGCGCCAATCCGGCAAAAAATGGTAAGTCAATGCTGCTTTTGCTGATAACGACCACTTACTTGACAACGAATATATTATCAAAATAATATTTGCTCCAAAGTTAAGGAATATAAATTTTATTCTGAACAAATTCCCGAAGCTTCCTTCAGATGCAATTTGATTGATGTTCGCTGTGGTCTTCTCAGTTACTGCTTGAGAATGCGTTTTGTGTCAATCTGGCCATTGTGCTCGATACGAAGCACATACATTCCTGCTTCGAGATGCTGCAGCGCCACGGTGAAGGCCTGGAGTCCAGGTAGGAGGTCCTTATAGGTTTCCTTTAGTTCGATTTTTCCGGAGACATCAATGAGCGTCAAAGTTACATCCCCGCCCTCAGGCAAGATGGTCCGGACGACTGTCTCATCCGATGCAGGATTAGGATAGGGGTCCTGGAAAATAACCTTGGGTTCGATATTGACGCAGAACTCATTGTCGCCGGGGCTCGCATCCTCAGTGCTATAGCCCGAAGCCACCTCAACACATATGAAGGTTGCTTGATTGGGCACACTGGTACCTAATTGAAATACGCGCGTCTCTCCTATCTCCACCACATCGCTCAATCGATCCCGTGTGGGCAATTGCTCATCGACGGTGACCGTAAATATCAAATCGTCCACTGGCAGGTTGCTCTGATTTTCCAGCGATACCACGATCGTCGAAAACTGCTCATCCTCCTGCTGGAGAATCATTTCGTTGATTATGAGATCCACCTCAGGCCTTCGGATGCGAATATCCTGAATGATGGTGTCGGCACAATTGAAATCAGATACAGCGATCAAAGAGACGCTGAAGTCCCCACTCTCATCAAATTGGTAACTGAAGTTTTGACTTGTGGCCGCAGAGTCTTCGCCTACCCTCCAGAGGAAGTTTGAGCCAAGCGTAGAAGTGTTGTCAAAGACGATTTGCGTACCTACATCGCCAAACGTTGTGGAAGACTCAAATGCCGCGACCGCAGCCGGAGCGATGTCAATATCCTGTGCCAGCTCGTAGACGCAACCCTGTTCGGTGACTGTAGTTAGTGTGACAGTATTGGCCCCATGGTTGTCAAACCGGTATTGTAGTGTCTTCCCCGAGCCAATGATTTGACCATCAAGGTACCAACTTCGTGAGATGATGGTGTCATTGCCTGCAGCTGACCTATCGTCAATGGTCAGATACTCGTGCTGGCATCCACCCAGAGTCGAGAAATCAAGGGCTGGCACATCGTATACTGTGACAGTCTCCGTCTGAGAGGCTGTACAGAGGTTTTGGGTTGTGACGACAAGTGTCGCATCGTATTCACCCGGTGAAGGGAAGGTATGCTGCAGCTCGGCATCACTGTACAAGGTGCCATTGATGTCCCAGCTCCGAGAAATAATGGGGTTGCCATTGATGGTCGAACTGGCATCAGTAAAGGTGAACGGATCACCGTCACATGCCTGGGCAGTCACAAAAGCGACCTCCGCGGCATCGAAAACCGTGATCTCCTGCAGAACCTCCGATTCACAACCCGCAGAACTTGTAACCTTTTGTCTGACGAGGTACGTGCCCGGCTCTGTTATCTCCTGGGTGGGGTTCTGTACGCTGGAGAACAGCTCATTTTCCAGGGACCACTCCCACATGGCAATATCTGCGCCCACGACAGTGGATGTATCTTCCAGCGCCACGTCCCCTTCGCAGGCCTGCGTTACCCGGAACCCGGGGACGGGGAGGTTCCCGATGGTTACAGAATCTGTGTGAATCCTGGAACAGCCAAGCTCATTGAAGGCCGTGAGAGTGACCAGGTAGGTAGTTACCGAGTCGTAGTAATGGTCTGGAGCGAACTGTGTGCTGGTGAAGTTGTCTCCGAAGTCCCACTGCTGGCTAATGCCACCAGTCGTGAGGTTTGTAAATTCAGTGATCTCACCATCACACGTGGGGGTGTAGGAGAAGTCCGTAGCCGGGGAGTCTTCGATCGTGACACTGTCTGTGACAATGTTGGACTCACAGCCAGGGACTGATGTTTGCGCTGTGACGAGGAAGGTGCCAATGGGTGGAACATTGAAGGTGGGGTCTGGCCCAGAGAATACAAGGTCTGAATCGGCTTCGACAATCCACTCATACGCTAAGTTGCCATTGAAAACCGCATCGTCGGTAGTGTTGTTGACTTCAAAGTCGAGCTCAGCGCAGTATTGTGCTTGATCGAAGTCAAAGACTGGATCAGGAGGTGCGGGATAAATCGTAAGCGTCTCGATCGTCTGATTGGAACAGATACCGTCACTCACTGTAAGAAGTACTGTTTTTTCACCAGATGTCGGGAATTGAAATGTCTCCACACCACTATTTCCCGACCCCTCACCGTTAAAGTCCCAGCTGTAGCTGAGGCCAATGGAGGGTTCGCCGGTAAAGGTGTTTGCATTGAGTTGGCATCGGGAAGAGTCGATGGAAATCGAAATGGAAGGGGCGGTGTTTGCTGTTACCAGGATCGTTTCAGTCTGCCTATCCACATTCCCATTCTCGTCAATGGCCGACAGGCTGATATAGTAGGTACCGGAGGAAGCAAATGTTACTCCCGCTGGAGCAGTTTCATTGCTGACCGATGTGCTAGCCGCGCAACTGCCGTCGAACGCAAGACGGAATATGTCTCCGTCGAAATTGGCATTGAAGCCGTACCAGGTCGTGTTGTCCTTTACGAAGGAAAGGCCCCATCCTCGGGTAACGCCATACACATTTCCCAGATCATTCCCATCTGGAGCATTGGAGAATGTAGACCCAAAGTCCAGCCGATACAAATTGCCATTTCTAGATTGAACGAATACATAACTGCTGTCCCCTTCCTGCAGGGCAAATGACGCACTGGGATCATCGAAAGTCAGGCCCGTCAGGCTTTCCAGTGCTGTAGACGAATTGATAGACGTCAAGTCCGTGCCAAACTCCAAGCGATATACCTCTTTGTTGCTCCTGGAAACTACAAACCCATACCATTCGTTGCACTCCTGGATCATGGAAATGGTCGTCAACCCATCGGACCCCGTCACGGTCAGGTTGGTTTCGGTTGGTGCAGTGGTCTTGGCTGTGGCCAGCGATGCACCGAAATTCAGCAGAAGCATCGGGTATTCCCCACTCTCGTTGTTGACGACAATAGCATAGTAGCTACCTCCCGACTCCACAATTTCTACTGAGTTGGGTCTGCTAACGCCCAGGGTCCCTGTGATGTCAGTGACATCCGGTTCCGAAGTTATACCTGAGTTAAACTCCAACAGCCACAGCTTATCCGTGGTAAGTCCGGTAACCAGCGCCCGCCAGACATCGTCAGATTCTTTAACGAGCGCAATATCCACGGGATCGTCAAGGGATCCCAGATCGCCCAAATCCACATATCGCGGGTCGGTGTCAAGGCTATCACCAAAATCAAGACGCACGAGAAAGTCACCAGTTCTGGTAGGCACAAAACCATAATAATTGCCCCCATCTTCGACGATTTCTATGTAGTTGGAAATGCCGAAATTGGATGACGACAGAATTTCTGTACTGGAGGGTGTATCTTCCAACTGATCGAGGGAACAGAAGTCCCACAAATAGTTCGTCGCATTGACAGAGGTATTGGTGAAATTCACAGCCTCTCCCACACAGATCGTTGAACTGGAGGGGCTAAACGAGGCCGTAGGACACAAGGCCTCCAGAATGGTCAAGGTGGTCGCCACACTGTCGGTGCAGCCCTGCGTCGTGGTTACTTCCAGTGAAATCGTATAGTCACCGGGTGTACTGAAAGTGAATGTGGTGGACTGATCCGTGGAGTTGCCCAAACCATCAAAGTCCCAGCTCCAGCTATCAATACCATCCCCGCTATGTGTAGAATCCACACCCACGAATGACACCGGGATATTCTCTTCTGATCCCGTGATATCAAAACCTGCCAGATCGCCCGTATCTACCGTGACATCATCAGTTACTTCAGTTTCGCAGGCGCCATCCGACACCGTCAGACTTACACTGAAGGTACCTCCTCCCGCGTAGGTGTAGTTTGGTGATTCCAGGGCAGAAGTGCCGCTCCCATCTCCAAAATCCCAGCTATGCGTCAAGGTGTCGGCTCCAGGCGTCAGGTTATCAAACACCACCGCCTCTCCAAGGCAGTTATTGGTAAAGCTGAAGGCAGCCGCGGGACCCTCTCCCAATGTCACCTGCTGCATCGTCGTATCTGCGCATCCAGGAAGATTCACTATCAACGAGATATCCTTGAGGCCCGCACTGCTAAAGACGAAGGTTGTGTCTCGCTGCGTCGAAGAACCCTCACCACCAAAATCCCACACGTAACTAAGCACATCGTCATAGCCGGTCTCATCCGTGCCATTGGTAAATGTCAATTCACTGGCACTACACTCACTGCCAGTGATCGTAAAGGCTGGGATAGGAGGCTCCTCATAAATGGTGATCTCCTGTGAAGCAGTATTGGAGCACCCGCTGCCATCCGACACCGTCAGGGTGGTGATGTACGTACCGGCGGTGGCAAATTGGTAGGTCTCTATACCTAAGGTGCCATCTTCCATATTGTCACCGTCAAAGTCCCATGAGTAGTTAAGCCCTGTAGATGGGTCAGCGGTAAATGTATTCTCATTGGCAATACATCTGGACTCGTCCACCGTAAACGAAATGGAAGGTGCTACGTCACCGGTCACCACCAATGTATCAGTGTAGTGATCGACATTGCCATTTTCATCGTAGGCTGACAGACTGACGGCATAGGTTCCGGCTGCCCCGTATGTAATATTCGTTGGGTTGGTGTCGGTGCTGATCGAAGTGTTCGCCGAGCAGTTGGCGGGGAAGTCGATGCGGTATATGGCGCCATCAAAATTGGCATTGAACCCGTACCAGGTAGTACTGTCCTTCACAAAGGACAAGCCCCATCCACGAGAAACCCCATAAACGTTGCCCAGGTCCGTGCCCGTGGGAGAATTGGCAAAAGACGCCCCAAAATCCAGTCGGTAGAGGTTGCCGCTTCTCGACTGGACAAAGACGTAACTACTGTCGCCCTCCTGCACAGCAAAGCTGGCACTGGGATCCGTAAAGGTGAGCCCCGATGGGCTTTCCAGGGCCGTTATCGCATCTATCGACGTCAGGTCAGTGCCAAAGTCTAATCGAAATACCTCAGTGTTGGTCCTCGAGACCACAAACCCGAACCATTCATTACATTCCTTGATCATTGAAATAGTGGTCAACCCATTGGAGCCTGTTACCGTCAGATTCGTCTCTGTGGGAGCTGTCGTTTTCGCCGAGGCCAGCGATGACCCAAAATCCAACAGCAACATCGGGTACTGCCCACTTTCATTATTGACGATGATGGCATAGTAGGATCCCGCGTCCTCTACAATTTCAACGGAATTGGGTCTGCTGACCCCCAGTGTACCCGTAATGTCGGTGACATCTGGTACCGCATTCAGCCCGGAGTTGAACTCGAGCAACCAAAGCTTGTCAGTCGTCAGGCCCGTCACAAGCGCTCGCCATACATCATCTGACTCCTTTACCAAGGAGATGTCCACGGGATCATCCAAGGCCCCGAGATTCCCAAGGTTGGTGTAGATCGGGTCAGCATATAAGCTGTCGCCAAAATCCAGTCTTGCGAGAAAATCGGTCGTTCGGGTCGGTACGAAACCATAATAATTGCCTCCATCCTCTACTACCTCGATATAATTGGATGAGCCAAAACTGGATGACGTTGATATCTCGGTGATTGTTGGCGTGTCTTCCAACTGATCAAGCGAGCAAAAGTCCCATGAATAGCTGACGGCATTGCCTGAGGTATTGGTGAAACTCACGCCCTCACCAATGCAGACAGTAGCACTGGATAAGTCAAAAGAAGCAGTCGGGCAGACGGCATCGAAAATTGTGATGGTTGTGCCAACACTGTCTGCGCAGCCCTGGGTGGTCGTCACTTCCAATGAGATATCATAGGTGCCTGGCGTACTAAAAGTGAAGCTCGTCGACTGATCCGTGGAGACACCCAGGTCATCAAAATCCCACGACCAGGTGTCGATCGCATCGGCAGCATGTGTTGAATCCACCCCGGCAAATGAGACAGGAACGTTCTCTTCCGAACCCGTGATATCAAAACCTGCCAGATCGCCCGCATCTATGGTTACGTCGTTGCTTACTTCACTTTCACAACTACCATCGGACACAGTCAGGCTGACGCTGAATGTTCCCCCACCCGCATAAGTGTAGTTCGGTGACTCCAGGGTGGATGTGCCACTCCCGTCTCCGAAGTCCCAGCTGTGGGACAATGTGTCTGCTCCAAGTGTGAGGTTGTCAAAAACCACAGCCTCCCCGAGACAATTGTTGGTGAAACTAAATGATGCGGCAGGCCCGTCCCCGAGTGTCACTTGCTGCACCGTTGTATCTGCGCAGCCAGGCAAGTTGACTATCAACGAAATATCCTTGAGCCCGGCGCTGCCAAAGACGAAGGTGGTGTCTGACTGAGTGGAAGAACCCTCTCCATCAAAATCCCAGACATAGCTGAGCACATCATCGAAACCGGTCTCGTCTGTATCATTGGTAAATGTCAACTCACTGCCGCTACATTCTATGCCGGTGATGGTGAAAGCAGGTACCGGGGGTTCATTGTAGATGGTAAGCTCCTGAGAAGTACTGTTGGTACACCCACCACCATCAGTTACTGTCAAGGTAGTAGTGTAGGTGCCGGCACCTGCAAATTGATACGTCTCTATGCCTAAGGTGCCGTCTTCCATGTTGTCTCCGTCGAAGTCCCACGAGTAGTTGAGACCTGTGGATGGATCCGCCGTAAATGTATTCTCATTAGCAATACACCGTGACTCATCCACCGTGAAAGAAATGTCCGGCGCAACATCTCCAGTGACTACGAGCGTGTCCGTGTATCGATCTATGTTGCCACTGGCATCTGTTGCTGATAAGCTGATGTAGTATGTTCCAGCAGAAGCGTAGCTAATGCCTGTGGGGGTGGTCTCGGTCGAAATGGCCGTAGAAGCGGCACAGTTGCCATCAAAGTCCAGGCGGTAGATACGACCCAGAAAATTGGCATTGAAACCATGCCAGGAAGTACTGTCCTTCACAAATGAGAGACCCCAACCACGAGATGTACCGTACACGTTCCCCAGGTCGTTGCCCTCCGGGGAGTTGGCAAATGACGAGCCAAAATCCAGCCGGTAGAGGTTTCCGTTTCTGGACTGGACAAATACATAGCTGCTATCTCCCTCCTGGATGGCAAAAGGCGCACTGGGATCGTTGAATGTAAGACCTGAAGGGCTCTCAAGCGCTGTCTGAGTATCGATAGACGTCAAATCAGTCCCAAATTCCAATCGATACAGCTCGGTATTGGTTCTGGAAACGACGAACCCGTACCATTCATCGCATTCCTTGATCATGGAAATGGTCGTGAGCCCATTGGAGCCCGTTACTGTCAGATTGGTCTCGGATGGTGCGGTTGTTTTCGCAGAAGCGAGCGACGACCCAAAATCCAATAGGAGCATGGGATACTGCCCGCTTTCGTTATTGACGATGAAGGCATAATAGGTCCCGCCATCCTCCACGATCTCCACGGAGTTAGGGCGACTGACTCCCAACGTCCCCGTTATGTCTGTGACTGTTGGCGCTGCCTCCAGACCTGAATTGAACTCAAGCAACCAGAGCTTGTCAGTAGTCAGACCTGTCACCAGCGCCCGCCAAACATCATCTGAATCTTTAACGAGGGCAATGTCTACAGGATCGTCGAGAGCTGACAGATTTCCCAGGTTGTTGTATCCAGGTTCAGCTCCGAGGCCATTGTCAAAATCGAGCCTCACCAAAAAGTCCGAAGTCCGGGAAGGGACGAACCCATAGTAAACACCACCATCCTCCACTATTTCGATGTAGTTGGAAGTGCCAAAACTTGATGATGAAGCGATTCGTGTTGTGGATGGAGTATCTTCCACCTCGTCAAGAGAGCAGAAATCCCATTGATAGGAGACGGATCCAGTCGAATTGTTGGTAATGGCTACGAACTCACCACTGCACACACTTTCGGGAATGTCAAATGTGGCAGTGCCAAGACATTGAGCGGATGCCTGGAGCACGCCTAGGCTGAGGACTATGGCGGCCAGGGTCCTTCTCATCCGAAGATTTGGTTCCGTAACTGGTTGTACTGCGTCCAACATTCAATCCTTTCCACTCCCAAAAGGGACTCGATCTGCCTCACATCACTTATCGTGCTGCGCACTATGTACTCCAAGGTATCATCCCCGAGAACGGGTCGCGAGGACAGACTATGGGTAACTAAAGATGCTCCCATTTTTCTAATTCGAGACGGAACTATTCGATGAACAGACTTACCCAATCGATTTTCATAAAGAAACTTGAATAATTTGTCCGTTTTGTGATGTACTCTACCGTTGTCGATTCCTGGATTACTCCTGGATCCCTCTACGACAGTGTCCTCCTGCGCGAGACCCAGGAAGTTGAATATGTCCCTTGCGCCGGCCTTTGGATCACGTTTGAATTCCTCTAAAAGCAGGAGCTTGACCCTCTCCTCACCAAAATACTGGAGATAGGGATCTATCTGCATAAAGTATTTCGATCTCCCAATGATCTCTGGGATCTCGAAGATGGCCTGATCGGGGGGCAACTTGGTGTATCGCCTTGTAAAAAAGTGCATGTAATGTGATATACAACGGTCTATTGGATCACGCATTATGTATATCAGCCGGAGATCTGGGTTGAATTCCTTCAGATCGCTCCAAATTCTTTTATTGTAATGGGGGTAGGCCGTGTAAGAGGTGGACGCTTCGCCGACCATTTTGCCTTCAATCTCTCCAGGGAAGTACTGTCGGTATTTATCAAGATTGTCGCTCCAATTGTCCTCTTTGGAGAAAAAGTCACACTCCTTGCGTGTGCAAAAAGCAACTTGCGAATGTCTGTTGAGGATTTGGAAAAGCGTAGTTGTCCCGCTCTTCATAGCTCCAAGCACTATAAAGTCGACCTTAAAATCGCGATCGTTCAGAGCTTTATCCATCTGAGTTTGAATCTGTTTTTTAGATGGAACTTGATCCTGAACAGAATGGAGCTCATGCTGGTATTTCGCCTAGTCTTCAACAACCTTCCCATCAGGTTGGGCTTCACCGGATCCACGACACCGTAGACCACATACCACTCTGAGATGCGCACGATCCGTGTAATATCTATATGTCGATAGTACCGGCTTTTGACCTGCCGCTCGCTGAGAAACCACCTCACATGGCTCTCACTGTCGAAACGAGGGAGACTCAGAATAACCTTGGTTCCCCGTTTCACGAAGGAGAGAATGGAGAGTTCATTTTTGATGTGCTCAAAGACCTCCAGACTAATGATGATGTTAGGATCACTGGTATAGTTCTTTTGATCCAATGCGTCCCCCACCCAAAACTTATAATCCAGTCGTTCCCTGGCCTTTTCAATGGCTACCTCACTGAAATCAAATCCCTGATAATCGGTAAACCCTTTGTCGGTCAAATACTGGGCAAATTGCCCTGTACCACACCCAACCTCCAAAATACGGGGGGTGTCATCCATTTTTCGAAGGATCTGGATGATTTGGGTCCACATAACATAGTAGGGCGAATCCTCATAGGAGGCATTGTGCATCTGAGACTCCGTAAAGAGGTCATCATAAAATGTGGATGATTTCTCCATATCACTGGTTTCTTTAATTAGTCAGCGTCCTTATACTTCCTTAGCACGGTTCTATACACAATAATTAACAAGGTCAAGGTCCCAAGCAAATTCAATAGCGTGTACGAGATCAAACACTGCTTGAAGTCGAATGAAAGTTCAATACAGACCTTGAAAAGTACTGCTGTGAGTATCAGAATCGTGATGTTATATTTCAGCAGCACATTGAGCTTCTCACTTATCTTCAGGATGGCATTTGTTGGGCTGTTTATGAGGCGGAGGAAATACCATGCACTGAATATCGAAGCAATCTCTCCTGCCAGTTGCCATTGTTCGCCAAAGGCAATCTCGTAAATCATCGGCCCGCCGAAGAACAGCACCGCGTACACTGGAAAGCCCAAGAGGACCAAATACTTGTAAAGGCGGACGGTAGAGTTCCAGGTATTGGCACCCATTTGTTGGTCTCTGTTGTTGACCAGTTTCTTTGAAAACACTTCATTGATCGCCTTGTCACCCACCAACCTTTGAGGCAGATCCAGTAACACAATCGAGAAGGTTAGCTGCCCGATACTGTCAATGCCATAAACAGGGGCCAGGAAAAATATGGGGAGGTAGTTGATTAACTGTGAAATAAAGCCATTGGGCAACAGAACCATCGGAAAATCCCGATACCTCCTCAAGCTGTATTTCACTTTCGCAGTCGAGAGCAAAGTAACTTTCTTCAGTGAACGGAAGGGCAACAATTGAAAATTCAGGGCGAGCTGGATGGCCCTCAAGGATAGGTCGCCAAGGAGGATACCAAAAAGTCTCACTGCTGGTATGAATCCAAGGAATATGGTCAAGATCTTGGAACTCACCAATGCGGCAACATTGTGAGTAGAAGCTGATTTGAATTTCTCTTCCCTGACTATCCAACCGCTCACAATCTCGAGCAGTCCTCCAAGCAAGATCGCAGGTCCGATGAGGTGCAACATCAATCCCAGTCTTGAAATTTCCAATCGTTCATCAAGCTGTGGTATACCGAGCTCCAGTACGACTTGCGTGATACATGCAATGATCACCGTACTGGTTACCGAAATCACCAGGAGCGACTGGAAGATCTTATCAGATTTTGGCAGGACAAATGCATTGGGCAACCTCAACGTGCAAAATCGGAGCGCCATGGTCACGATAGCATTGAAAACAGCAAAAACTCCATAGGCTTCCGGGGCGTAGATGCGGGACAAGACGGGCGTCAGCAAAACGGAGAAGACGACTGCCAATGATCGGGCAGAAGCTACCCAAAGTAAGTTGTTGGCAAAGGTGCCCTCCCTGGTTATGTTCCTTAAGTCCCGTAGAAACTGCATCAAAAATTCAAACCTGGTATCACTTTTTCATAGGCCTCTTGCACGACTTGAAGAGATCTGTACTTTTTCGCAAGCCCCTCAATCCGCTTGACATTTGTGCGCTTGTCTTGTTGAGATAGCATCCGCGCAACCTCTTTCAGGCCTTTTTCGATGCTCGCCCTGTTCATGGATATGACGGCCCCCACCCCTTCGTCTTCAATGATGTCTGAATCGTCGCCTACCCCCGGAGGGATGACAATCGGCAATCCACATGCCCAGTACTCGGCATTTTTGATCGGACTGCAGTATTTTCTGGATGGTGATGGACGCACCGTAGAAAACGCAAAATCCGCCGCCGAGAGATATTCAGCTACTTGTGTGTGAGGTGCACTCGTGACGAAGCACCGATCCATGGGCAACGATCGCTCCTTTAGCGCCAGTTCTATTCCCTCCTTGTCTTGAGGTGATAGGATGGTCAGGTGAAATCTCTCTCCGAACACCTCAAAGGCTTGTGCGAAGATGTCAAATGCCTCCTCATCCAAATAGATGTCGCCGAATTTGCCAACGTAGATCCCAACTATTCCACTTTCAGGTACTCCCATTTGCTGCCGCCTTTCCTCACGAGCGGCCATTTGAAATTGGAATTTCTGGATATCTACTATACATGGCATGACGGTCAACCTACTAGTTTCAACGCCTTGTTCCTGAAGGAATTGGTAGTAGTTCACTGACACCGGGAGTAGATGAGCGGCCTTGCGCCGTTGCTGTCGCTCCCAGTACTTTTGGAAGAGATAACGAGGGTCCCACTTTGACCAAACCCTGGAGTCATACATATATTCCGAGTGAGGTTCGTACGACTCTACAATGAAAGGGATCTTATGCTTGCTCCACAATCGGCAGGCAATGGTGCCGGATAAGGAACTCCTTGCTATGATCAATGTAATATCACCAGTCCGTATGATGTCGTCCAGGTGTGAATTGATCCTCATCAAATCACTCAGCTTGTTGAGGGCATATGGCTTGATGTTGGCCGAGAAGAAAGGCTTGTGCTCCAGCTTCGCAATATGCCGGAGGTCCGTTTGCAGTGATCGCCCATTTCTCTCCATGGTCACCAAAACCAGTCGATCAACATCCTCCATCTCGGAGAGCACCTTCAAGTTGGGCAGGACGGTGGCCACAGTAAGCACATCGTCCAAGCCCCAATAAGCAAGAAACAATATGCTGCGTTTCACGACTTAAGTCGCTTCAGAAATTTGTGAAAACCGTGTACTCTCATAGCCAATTCTATTGGACTGCGATCAGAAACATTCACTCGAGCAATCGTGTGGGGTTCATTATGCACATCGTGCAAATCGGCCCTTTTGTCTCCGACCACAAACGCATAATCGTAATGCGCGCCAATGATATTCTTTGCAAGATCGTTATATCCCCCCACCGGATAGGCAAAAATTCGCGGAACGAAGCCCATCTGGCGTTGAAAGGTGCTATTCGCGAGGTAAATGTCCCTTTCCATCTCCTCAACGGTCAAACTGGGGTAATAATCATGCCCCCAGGTGTGTGTGCCGAGGCTCAGGCCTTCTTTGTGCAGTTGCATCAATTCATCCCAGGACATCACCTCCGCAAATGGTTTTGGCTTGTGTGCCAACGAGGAAATTTCCTCCAAGACTTTTAGGCGCTCTGCTCTGGACAACATCAACATCTCAGCATGCAGATTCATCACTGACTGATAGTCCAAATGGTCCTTGTTGAACTCGAATCTTTTGCCTCCAACTTCTACGTCATGGGTTCCTTGCTTCAGAGATTGAAGGTGCGAAAACAACGTGTAGTTCCAAATTGTCCCTTTCTCTTCTACAGCCTGAACCGGCACGAACATACATGTAGGCACGCCCAGTCTTTTCAGAATGGGCCACGCGTATTCCCTAAAATCCTTCATCGCATCATCGAAGGCCACAATACAACTACCTTTTAGCTCTTCCTTGTCGAGGTCCACCAGATCATCAACCGAACGGAATCTGTAGCGAGATCCAAAGTACTCAATGATTCTTTCGAAGTCCCTGGGTGGGAGTGGTTCAGTAAATGGGTCAAAGACTTCGGAGACCCGATGAAAAAGGAGAATCGGCACCCGGTCTTGTAATTTCCCAAGGCTTATCATGACTTGCGCTGGCACACTCATCAGCCGAAAAAAAAGCTGACGGAAATTCATCGCTTCGTATAGTATCCTTTCATACTACTCCCGAGCCTTGTGACGTTGAGTATCAGATTTATAGCATTTTTCAATGCAGTAGACCACCAGCTACCTTCCAGGGACTCCCTGATCCGCTCATCTGTGGGTGATATACCTGTGTTTTTTCTCTCCTTCCTGGAACTCCACGCCCCACGCAGGTTTGCGATACTAATGCCTGTCGTCTCCACTTTGATCCTTTGATACCCCTGCTGACTGAGCAATAAGTCGATGCTTCGCGGAGTATACAATGCCAGATGCTCGGGGTACCCAATGATGGGTGATTTCTGCTTCAGTACGCGGCGCTCCAGTGAATTGAAGTTCGGAGTCGTTAAATAGAATAACCCCTCTTCCCGCAGAAGTGAACGGATGGTCCCGACCTCTTCGACGGGATTGTTGAGGTGTTCGATGACCTCGAAGGAGGTGACCAAATCGAACTGTCCTTTTTCAAAAGGAGCGTCTCTCAGTGGACCCAGGAATGTGGTAATTCCCTTTTCTTCACATTTGGCTACAGCTTCTTTTGTGTATTCATTGCCATATACCTCCCAGCCCCGGGCCTTGGCACATGCCAGAAAGTGACCATTGCCGCAGCCAGTGTCCAGTATGAGATTGTTTTTTCTATAGGGTTCGAATCTATCCAGAAGCTCCTCATACCGCTTAATGGTGATAGAGGATATCCCATCACCGCGTCCATACCTCCCATAGAAATCGATCAGCTCCTGCTCCTCCGGAATGCGCGCGACGAAGGTCAGCCCACTTCCTTTGCTCCTGACCAGGTATTGAGCCTCATAGCCTTGCAAGGGAACCAAATCCTCTGCTCCCGTAATCAAACATTTCGTGTGTGTTTTGTAGGACTTACTCATCTGCTTAACATCTTTATACTCACCCGCAGTGCCGCACCCGGGCTCAATTCACTCAAGTAGCTCAGTGCCATTATTCTGAGTATTCTCATCTTCAAATATTTCCTATCAGCTGTAGTCACCTTTGAATCCCTTTGTACCAGCTCATAATAATTCAGATAGCCCCTCTCCAGTCCTTTCAAGTGGCCCATGGCTGATGTATCATGGCGGCGATATTTCTGCACAGCCATGGGGACGCTCCGCAAGAGCCCACTATGGCTGATAGAGAAAAAGAAAGCAATATCTTCACAATGGGTCCATCCCACGGGAAATTGGTACTTCTTGTCTTTCATCCTGCGGATCATCAGGGCCCCGCAGTTGATAAAGCATCGGTCATTGAGGCGGGCGAGCGCCATTTTTGGAGGCCCATCGAACGAAGGCAATTGCACTTGCAGCCTTTCCGTGAGTGGCTCATTCCAGTGTTCTTGACCTCCGGTGACGAACTCGACATGGGCATCTTCCAAAAGCACCTGGACCCTCGCTGATACGCTGGAAGGAATCATGACATCATCCGCATCAAGGAAGCATATGAATGAACCACTACTCTTTACCAACCCCAGGTTTCTGGCTGCGCTCACCCCCTGGTTCTCTTGTTCGTAGTATCGTATCCTTGGATCTCCGAAAGCTTTGATAATTTCTCCTGACCGGTCGGAACTCCCATCATTGACAATCACCAACTCAAGATCACGGTAATCCTGTTTCAACACCGAATCGATCGCTTCAGCGATGTATTTCTCGGCATTGAAGCATGGCATGATCACCGATACCAATGAGTCCTTCATAAGCGTCGAATTCTACGAAGAAGGCCCTGCAATCTCCTCCAAAAGCGGGATGGCAGTCTCTCAACTTGCCGGCCCAACCTTAGCCAAAACCTCCAGGCAAATTGGGACTCCGTGAAAAACCCGGTATTGTCAATATAGAATTTGCTCGGTGAGGATGACCAATTTGGACAGCGAAATACACCATTTTTCTTCTCGGCGATGTAGTGGTAGAGCAAAAACTCACGGCCAGAAGAATCGGTGATAACGCCCTCGTCATACATAACCCAATCCTTACCTTTGATCGACTCTTTCAAATGATCTGTCAACGCCGAGGTAATCTTTTGCTCTCTCACATGGTCGTCGACCAGTGTCGTCATATTGCTGATTTCAAATGACACGGTGCTCAGAGGTTTTTCCCGAAGTTCCTGCCATTTCTTACCGCACTCGCCATAACTGAAGTGCCCTGAGGAAGAGAATACCTGCCTGTAATCGTCATTGGCAAGAAAAAGCTCATTGGCCGGCTGCCGGTTGCGAATCAAGGTGAATCCCCCCGAAATCCAGTAGGGTCTGAAACTCAGCACATCGGCCAGATCACCTTGCAGGAAGTTGGAGATATTGCCATATATCAGATCAATATCCCCCCAACCCCAATAGTCATAGTCCTTCAATAAATCAGCAAAAACATATCCAAAGGCTGGCCTTAAATCACACAGCTTATAGGGATAATCGATACTGACGTTGTCGAGACCAAGTTTCTCCTCAAACTTCCTTTTTACATCCCCGACAGTATAGTGGACATACCTGACATTGTCGGGAGAACCCTCTGCTGGCTCGATGTCAGTAAGGAAAATGACGTCCAGTAAACTGTTGCGCCGACAGCCTTCCAGATACAAGGGCATGTAGGAGGGCCAGCGGCCGAAATAGGGAATGAGAATGGCGAATTTCACGTCGTTTATATGTCGGGTTGTTTAGGGGTCTTGAACAACAGGCGGTGAAGTGCTTGGTTCATCTTCACGATGACCGCCTATGTAATTAATCTTACCTAGTATATGCGCTACATGTTGGTCATAAGCATTCGATGTTGCATAGGACTTCCTCTGGTCCCTGAGTTCGGGCGTATTGTAATCCGCCAGTCCCGCAAGCACCACCGCGAAGCGCGCGGGCAATTCCTTGCGGGTAGCCATCTCCACGAACGGCTCCTTGTCCCGGTATTCATCGATAAAATGAGATATCACGACTTTCCCAGTACTGAGGTATTCCAGAATTTTATGAGGATTGGCAAGTTCATCCGGGTACTCTTCGCCTTTGTAAGTCATGAGAAAGGCATCGAAAGCCGCGAGATACCTCGGGAGTTCCCTTGACGGCTGGACTCCGAGGAAATGCGTATTAGCTTCTTCCTTGATCCGAGTGATCCAAAGGTGCTTTTCAGCCAGTCCCTCTGCTGTAGTGCCCAGGTTGCTGGTCCCATCAGGGCCAATGAAAAAGAACCCAACTTTAGGATGGCTCTGGACAATCTCATACAATACTTCATAGTCTAGGTAGGGATAGAGCATGTTTCCCACGTACCCCACACTAATGTCGTATGTCCTTGGTAGGGGGATTGGCTGCTCCACAGGCTCACAGAACCATGCTGCCAACCCGTGATTTACTTTTTCGGCGTTCACTGCCCCGAGGTTTTTCAGCTTCTGCACGATGGGGCCAGACGAACCAAAAATCTCTTGAAAGTTTCTTGTACATTGAGCTTCCAGCGCCGTCTGGTGTATGTCCACCGCATGATAAATCGAGCGGACGGAAGAACCAAAAACCGTTGGATCCTGAAACTGATAAGGGTCAAAGCTCCACACCAGCCCAGGTTCGTGACTCCATGTCTTGATCATCTTCGTGGCAATTCGGGTCAGGTACCACTTCTTGAGAAATGGAGGCAGATAATTCAAGCCTTTTTGCACGGTATACGTGCATTGAGAAAGGTTCTCGGAAATGCCAGTAACCTCAACTGAGGAGCTTCCAATCACCGATCGGGGGGGATTTACGAACATCACAGGATAACCCATGCGGGCAAGATTATCAGCGTAGTGATGCTTTGACACAAAACTGGCTCCCCAAGCCTCCGGTGAAATAATAACGATGCCCGACTTCCTACCCATCACTGTTGTGGCAAGTGTTGACCGATGACGGAGGCCAGTCTTTGAACGGTAGCTGCACGGGAATACTGCTGGATCTTCGTGATGTCACCGTGCCATTCACATTGCCCCCTTTCCCTCCATTCCTGATACTTCGCATACAGATAAGTTGAAATCTCTTCGGCAGAACCCACGACCACACCCGCCTTGGTATCCTGTATCAATTGACTTGCGACTTCGCCATCGTCCGGAAAGGCGAGTATGTTTCGGCGGACGCCGAGATATTCAAAAATCTTTCCCGTAAAGTAGCCAAAATAGCCAACGGGTGTCGGGAAAAGGAGGATCTGAGATTTCTTCAGATGAGAGATGGCTTGGGATTTCGACACCCGATTCTCTATATGCAAAGAAACATCCGACGGCAACCCGTTTCTTAACTCAGAGATCGCCTGAGGGCGATATGACTCTCTCACCCCTATAAAATTTAAGTGCAGATCTTTCGGTCTGTCTACTGCGGCAGCGAATTGACGAAATCCTTCGATGAAGATCTCCATTTTCTGGTTGGCGTATAGTGTCCCCACACTCGACACTTCAAACCGCTCGAAGGTGTCAGGATCCTTCTGGGAAGACAACATCTCTTCTTCATAGCCATTGGTGATTTCATAGCCCTTTACGCCGACCACAGCAGTGAGATGCCTTGCCCACTTTTCGCTGGTTGTTGAGATGAAGAGTGCTTTTCTTAGCCACTTTCGCAGATGCCTGTGCACAAACCAGTTTCTCAGTCGTTCGGCAATAGGAATATGAAACGTAGACAACTGCCTGTTGTCAATCAAATCCCGGAAGTCGGCTGCATAAGGGATATGAAACTGCCTTGACAGATTATGGGCCAATCGCAGTGGAAAAAAAGGGGAATAGATTCCCAGAATAAGGTCAAATCCCCCGTTGTGGTTCCTGAGGAAGTCATGAAGAAATTTTTCGAAAATCAGACCACTCTCTCTCATCGTCCCACGATGGTCAAAATCCCCGCGGATCCAATCCCAGATAAGTTGTGCCTTACCAGCGCGATCGACCCGATACTTCGACGAAGTATGAGGAAGTCTGATGACCTTATGCGTACCGAAGTCTTCCTCTTTGATACCTTCGGTGCCTAACTGACTATCCTCCTGCCAGTCATGCGTGACCACCGTCGGATATATGCCATGCTCGTGTAAGAACTGGGCTAGCGCCCTCGTACGAAAGGATGCAATGTGATTGAGTGGCGGAAAGTGGTATGAAACTATGAGAATATTCACCACAGGCGATTCTTAGCTGGCTTTAAACGGTGTTAATCGCTTCTAAGGTATCAAAAGATAGAAATCGATCAAAAATAAAGCTACATGAAGCGGATTTAAAACGTCGGTAACCAGAAATTTCTATCTTGGCGTTCACAAATGGCCAAGCTAGAGAAAGATCCCCTATCGGCGAACCAGCAAATCGACTTCCTGCTACCGGACAATTTGATCTTGTTAAACGGCATGGAGGAGCGCAGAGCGATGGGCAGGGACTGGCTCGATTGGAAATGTCCCAAGGGCAAATCCACCATGAAACCTGGCGCCGGCGATCGCTTTGACCGGGCATCGGAGCCGGCCTACAGATCTAAAATTGTGAAGACGCCCTGATAGACAAATAAGGAAAATACACACGTCATGAGAAAAATTATCAACAGGCTCATCCGCCTGTATTTGCGACCTCTCGAACTAGATTTTAGGCTCGCAATCTTTGCAAAAGGGAAACTTCTGCAGCACAAGGAAGAACATATCCTGAGCTTTATACATATGGTCAAGCGGAAAGGAGATGACAATACCGGGAAGCTCATTCTCGATGTGGGCACATTTGAAGGGAATACGCTGCGACTATTTGGAAAGCACCTTCCCGAGACCCAGATCATTGGTTTTGAACCAAACCCTCAAATGCACTCCATCTCGACTGCGAACACTGGACAATTCGCCAATATCAGGGTCGAGAATATAGCGCTGGGAGACAAGGAGGGCGAGATGGAGTTCTTTGTCTCCGATAACCTTTGTGCGTCTTCCCTGAAGACCTTCAACGACAACGACGAATTTACGCTAAAGGAGACACTCAAAGTACAAACCACGGCACTTGACAAATTCGTGCCAGCAGATAGCAAAGTACTGTGCATCAAATTGGACATTCAGGGATTCGAACTGGATGCGTTGCGTGCGGGAATTGAGACACTCAAAAGAACGGACTATGTCGTGATCGAAATGAATAACCACGAGAAGTACGAGAATTGCCCCCAGTATTTTGACATAGATCAGTTTCTGCGTGAGCAAGGTTTTGGCCTCAACAACATTTTTGCCGGCTACAACTTTGAAGGCCTCAAGGAGTACGACGCCATCTATGAGCGACTGGCCTGATATTCGGCACGTATATCGAGCAAAGCCTGTCGATATTGGTTGCCGACTGCTTTTTTTGAGAAGCTCTTGAGTGCACGCGACCTGATAGAGGGTGAATCATACACAGATCGCTGGAGGGCCATCTTCGTCATGGCCTGCTCCCAGGTCTCCACTTCGTAGCCTTCCACGAGAATACCGTTGGACTCATCCACAAATTCGGCAATGGCGGGAAGGTGGGGGACAATGACTGGCGTGCCACACAAGAGGGCCTCTGCTGTGACCACCGAAAAAGTCTCGTATGAACTCGTGTGAATAAAGGCCGTGGCCTCCAACATATTTTTCGCTACCTCCTCCCTCTGTAGCCGACCAAGAAACTCGACATTGCCTGTCAATCCACGATCCCTAACAAACTGCTGCATGTCCTCCCACATAGGTCCATACCCTCCTATCACCAGCATCGACTCGGGGTGGTTCGATACAAAATTGGAAAATGCCTCAAGCATGATCAGAGGTCGCTTCAGGGCTCGCCAAAAGTTGACGGTGAAGAAGATGATTCTTCCTGTCGGGGGTGAGGCCGTTTTGTTGAAAATAGTTGCATCAACGACATTGGGCACTACGTAACTGTGGAAGTCATTGCGACCGGCAAAACGCTCAATATCTGAGACCAACGCCCTCGACACCGCGATCACAGGGATGTTATGAGAAAAGAGCCTGCGCAATCGTCCATGGCCTCTCGACGCTCGCGGTAAGTGAAAGTCGAAGTGGTAGGCCGACCAGTGCTCAGTAATACAAATGGGCTTTCTGAAGAGTCGTTTCAGTGTTTTGAAATAGGCTCCAAACGGATAGGCTATATGCAAATTGAGGAGGTCATACCGATAGCTTGCGCGGGTTCTCCATAGGACGTACCATACCATGAGGAAGGTGCCAAACTCAATCATTCTGGTGGGGACTTTGAAAGGAATGGCAATCAGGAAATGCCGCTCACTGCCTGGAGCCATCTTGTGCCTCAGGGTGAACTTCGTCGATTGCTCCCTGATCTGAACGTGACAAAGGTCATTTTTCCGAAAGTGCGGCGCCAGACTTTCGAAGTGCTCTCTCACAAATAGCGCCTCGAATGCGTTCTCATAGTTGGGGTACCAATTGGTGATGTGTAGAATCCTATCCATAGCCGAGAGCCTGTCGGTACTTTTGAGTGCGCTTGAGTATGTAGTCCCGCTCTTCCTCAGAAAATCCCCCTGCTAACTGGTCGTTTCTATTTGACTGCATCTGATCCCACGTCCGACTATGATGACTTAGATTATGATCACCGATCATTGCATCAGTCACAGTTAATAGATTGGTCCTGGGTTTTGCTGTAAGATGCCCTTCAATATCGATCATCGCTTGCTCCGCATCCTGGACAAGGTGCTCATAATGGACAGTCACAGAATTGAAATCATCGAGCTTGGTCATCTTCAACATTTCCCTCGTTGACAGAATCCATCTGTCCGTCGCTTTGCCAATAGACTCTTGAAAGCGCTGCATTCTGGACCTTACCACAGGCAAGCTATCCCGAAACAACAAGATGTAATTTGCACGAGGGAATATTACCCGGAGGAGAGGCAGATACTCCGCCAGATACGGCGTCTTATCCCCAAGGACGGTAGCACTGCTATTATACTGCTTGCGATGCAGATTATAGATGGCACACAGAATGTCCTCAAGGTGCTCCGGTTCGGATAATTCAGCTCGCAGCATATCGGGAGGGAGTTCCCAGAGTTTCAGCGGTTCAATGGATTCAAACATCCCTGCCACCGCCGTAGGAATTTCCGGCCGAGATGTGTTCATCCACACGTCAAAAAGCCTTGGGATGAGATCCCCGGATTCCGGTGGAAAATGGATGTGGTATCTACTCATCAGTCGTTTCCGCAGCATGGTCGAGCCACTTCGACCTGCGCTAATAATGAAGCAGAAGTCCGTATCTCCCGATCCCTTGATCCGATAATAGCCGGGGAACGTGTTGCCCCTCCAGAGACGAAGGCGGTAGCCTAGTCGATCGAAATAGTATTGAAGCTGACTAAGCAATCTGGATCTTTAACATTTCCTGATCGTCTTGCAATTGCTCACCGGTATGATGTCCAAGTTCTTTCAATGTCCCCACGACCTCCACGGTCAAACCACACGCGTTCGCGAGTTCCTGATAGAACTTCAATGGGCGTCCAACGAACGGAAACGCATCCCATTTTGCTTGCTTGGTTGATAGGCTGACATTACAATAAAATTGTCCGTCAGGTTGTAAATGCTCCCTCACGAATTTCAGGCATTCCCCAACAATGCTATCTTCCATATGAAATAGGACTGAGAAGGCCCATATGTAATCGAACTTTTGCTCCACTTCCAAGGCTGCAAATTCTTCAAAATGTATTAAAGAGGGCTCCTTCGATCTCAACCCTTCTCTTCGCAATTCGACCTGTGCCTCTTTGATCACATAGTCCCGGACGTCTATACCATAATAGCGTCCTCGTTCCAGATAGGATATAACGGGTATACCTCCTCGTAAAGTACCACATCCTATATCGAGAAGCGTATTGGAGGGCATCAGCCCCCGACTCTGAAGGAACTGAATCTGGAACTCCCGCTTCATCTCCCAAAACTCGGGATTCCCAACCAAGGCGTGCCTTGCTTCCTTACTTCGGAACATTCGGCGTACGCCTGATAAAAGATTAATGACCTTTTTCACCTTCTTCTTGTGGTTTTCCAGATGAAAGAAATTTATTGGATGCTGGCACTGCGTGATATGCAGGTCTCAAGACGAGCACACAAAACAGCATAAAATAGGGTAGGCAGGGAATCTTGTACCGCATGAGTGTTCCGAAATTGTAGGTACTGACACCTACTGCAAAGGCGAATGCAATTGAAAAAAGAAAAGCGAATGTGATAAACGGATCCATCCTTTGGATGACCATGCCCGCGCGAAACAGTACCAAAAGTGCGAGCATGAAAAAGGCGAAACTCTCAAGGGCCGAAAATGCCATCAATGGATTTCTGATTTCCCAAGGGTAAGGTCGAAACAGTGTCACGTTGATAGCGCCGGGCATCAATAGAATCATACTCTGCAAGGTTCCATCCAATTCCCCCAGCGAATACCCCGAACCGATCCCATCCCGCGCGCCCCATCCATATCGAATGTCATAGGCGGTAATCATTGCCGTTTGTGCAAGATTTTCGATAGAATAGTGCTCGTTGAAGCTTGTAATTTGGGTTACAGCCAGATACCCTGCAGACGTTGCAATTGCGAGCATGACTGGTGCCACAATAAATTTGGGTACCTGGCGTGGCAACCGTGACACAAAACGCAAATAGATCCAAATAACTGAGAGAGGCAAGGCCAGCGCGAGAATGTAGAGCTTAATAGCGGCGACGAGCAATGCCGAAACAACGATAATGACTATCGACTTCAGGCGATTGCCATCCAGCTCAATCCAGTTGAAAATGCCAAAAACCATCCAGTTGAGTGCTCCCAGAGTAATGGTGTCCTTCAAAATTCCCGAACCCCATAAAATGGTAGATGGAACAAATAGGATGGCAATGGCGATTTGAAAACTACTCCCGGGATATTTTCGGTTCAGTGCCTGGAACAGTGCCCAGGATCCAGAAAAGCTAAAAGCCCCAAAGAAGAGCGCAGTAGAAGAGTAGGTGCTGAAAGTGAACAAATCAAATATTGCCGCTACTCTGACCACAAAAAATGAACGAGGATCTCGGTAATACCAGATCCGCTGAACATACTCGAACTTGCCCAGGTCATAGTCCCCCGCGTCCCCCAGAAGAATCTGCACCCCGAGGGCAAAGTCATCCATCATTGCCCTCCAAATGTGAGCACTTCCATGTTCCCAATAAGCAAACGTATCGCCGCCCTCGTAGTAGTACTGATAAATAAGTCCAAGTAAAATGGCGCCAGCGAACCTGACCCACAAAGCTGGCATGAAATAACGTCGCGTCTTCTCGTCAGTGACATACGGCCGGATAACAAACGCCAACAATGAGAGCAGTATGATATATATCGGCGTAATAAAAAGATCCTTAATTCCCATTATGTGACAATACGCTTCCGGTTCCTTTGCCCTATATGCAACCGCTTGCAATCAATTAGGCATCAAACGGCTACCAAAAATATGAAAGAAAAGGGTTCGGCGTCAGATAATGCCCCCTGACGCTCCCCGTTCCGGGAAAAACCTGTAATGAGGTAGCAATATTCAGCCTGAACAGACCAGCTGGTCTTTCCTGCTTATGCAAAACATGAGGGGGAAACCCATTGGTGTCATGCCCAAAAAGCTGACGGCCCATGCACTAATAGCCGTTGAGATACTCACTACACCGCTCTATGCCATTGGGAATGGGAAACGACGGCGCATAAACGGAATACTTCTATCTTGCGACAAGATCAATATCAGGTGTAGCAAGGCATGTCTCGCAACCCTCCATTCAGAGTCCTCTTCCTCATCCCGTACCCACCTTCAGAAGCACCCTCTCAACGCTTCCGGTTTGAGCTCTTTGTCGATGAAATGCAAGCAAAAGGTTGGAAGGTCATGATGAAGCCCTTCCTGACGCACCAATCCTGGAAGAGTCTCTATTGTGGCAACCAAATCCAGCGATTGCTCGGTATTGTCAATGGGTTTATGAGTAGGATAGGTCATGTCGTGGGCGCAAGCCGCTACGATCTTGTCTTTATTCACCGCGAACTGTCTCCACTTGGCCCACCAATCTTCGAGTGGCTGATCGCCAAAGTGCTCCGAAAAAAGATCATCTACGACTTTGATGACGCTATTTGGCTTCCAGACCCGAATGAAACCAACAAATTGTGGCAAATCCTCAAGTGGAAGTCGAAAGTGAAGTGGATATGCCGCTGGAGTTGGAAGGTGAGCGCGGGTAATGAATACCTGGCAGACTTCGCCCGACAATTCTGTGATCAGGTGGAAGTCATTCCCACGGTGGTCGATACCAATATTCACAGACCCGCCGACGACAGATCCTTCGCTGGCGCTCCATCGGCGTCCAAAAGCTTGCCGGCGGCGAAGCTGAATGACGGCGGGGAGGGAGACCCCGGAATAAATCCGGGGATTACAATTGGCTGGACCGGGTCTCATACTACCCTGCAGTATTTGCACCCTCTACTTCCCCTGTTGAAGGAATTGGATGACAGGTACAACATCCATTTTCTAGTCATCGCCAACAAGGACCCTCAGTTTGATCTGAGAAACTACAGGTTTGTCAAATGGTCCCGAGAAAGAGAGGTGGAGGACCTTCAAGCAATGGACATAGGTATCATGCCTCTTACCGACGACCTATGGTCAAGAGGTAAGTGCGGATTCAAGGCCATCCAGTACTCTGCCGCCGGTATACCGGCCGTGGTATCGGCGGTTGGCGTGAATTCCAAGGTGGTGATTCATGGCAAGACCGGTTTTGTCTGCAGAAGAGAGGAGGATTGGAGACAGTATCTGATGCAACTCATAGAGTCACAGGAATTGAGAACGGAACTAGGGGAAAATGGGAGGGAACACATTAGAAAGCACTATTCAGTGGATAGCACCAAAGACAAGTTCCTGGGACTTTTTCAAGAATAGGTGCAATTTCACGTTATTCGCCATGATGGAGGTACCGTATTTTTCTTTCGACCACACCAACGACCAGATCCGTGAGGAGATCACCGCACGCTTCGCGGAGATCTACGAATCGAAATGGTACATCCTGGGGGAGCAACTAAGGTTGTTTGAGGAGGAATATGCAGAATACCATGGCCTAGCACATGCCATTGGCGTGGGGAACGGCATGGATGCCCTTTCTCTTTCCATGAGGGCACTGGGTGTGGGGCCCGGAGACGAAGTGATCGTCCCTTCACACACGTACATAGCCACAGCTATCGCGGTCTCCAATGTGGGAGCGACCCCGATCTTCGTGGAGCCGATCATCGACACCTGCAACCTCGATCCTGCCAGACTGGAAGCGGCCATTACAGAAAGGACTCGATGCATCATCCCAGTGCACCTCTATGGCCAGCCTTGTCAGATGAGCGAGATCATGAGTATCGCCAGGAAGCATCACCTCCATGTTGTTGAGGACAATGCCCAGGCCCACGGCGCCTTATGGAGTGGACAGATGACCGGAACATTTGGAGACATCAATGCCACAAGCTTCTACCCCACAAAAAACCTAGGCGCATTTGGAGATGGCGGGGCTATCACCACAGCTGACCCGGCCCTTGCCGAGAAAGTCAGATCACTGCGGAACAGTGGTTCATCAAGAAAGTACTACAACGATCACAAAGGAGTGAACTCGCGGCTTGATGAACTGCAGGCAGGTCTGCTTCGTGTGAAGCTACAGTACCTTAACAAGTGGAATGACGAGAGACGGAAGACAGCGGCCAGATACATCAAAAACTTGTCGGATCTCGCGCATGAGGAGATTGTTTTGCCTCAAATCCACCATGATACCCATTCAGTATTTCACTTGTTTGTGATCCGGACGCCTAGGAGAGATGCCTTACAACAATTCCTTGCGGATCACGGCATTGGCACGCAGATCCATTATCCCTTGCCCCCTCATTTGCAAAAGGCTTACGCTGAACTGGGATTCAGCAAGGGTGATTACCCGATTGCCGAGAAAATAGCAGATACAGCACTCAGTTTGCCTCTCTTTATCGGTATGTCAGCTGAGCAGTTAGACTATGTCTCTGAAAAGGTTTTGGAGTTTCACAGTACCTAGTGGTCGGAGATCTTGACCTGTGCATAGAGATGTTGCAAAGATCAGCAACGCAGACTTCAGCATCCTCAAGGGCCAGGGATAGTAGCGGGTATCGGCGGCGGCTGAGGGGAGATAGCGCGGAGCCAGATATGAGCGAATAGCCCGGTCGTGAAGTAGAGCGACATGAATCTTGGCATGCAAGGAGATTCCCTGCGGCTCTCTCTTCACGAGGCCCCATCCTTTGGCATCCAGAGTTAGGGAATTCTTGAACTCAAAATTTCGCTACGTCGCCTTCTTCACCCGTTTCAGTCCCTCCTTCGCTTGCTTATGGGCCGGATGCTTGCGACTGGCGGCCTTTTTGACCTTTTGGTAGTATTCCTGGGCCAGTTCATATTTCTCCTCATCTTCAGAGATCTTCGCATACCTGAGCATGGAATAGAAATAGTAGCCCATCTGTATGGCACCGGCTTTCTCCGAATGCTCTATGGACAACAGGAAGTACTGCTTGGCATCTTCATAGTTCTTCCTCAATTCGTAAATATGCCCCAGGAAGAAGGCGGCATACCTCGCTGAGTTCGATTCGTAGCCTGGTGCCATGCTATCCACTCGCTGGAGAATGAGGTGACACTCTTTCTCAGCCATGCGGTACTTGCCAGTTTGGTACAGCAGTCGCGTGAAGAAGCGGTGGAAGTAGGCATTGTTGGGGTAGGTTTCGTACAGGTAGCTCGCTACACGAAGTCCCCCAATTAGGTCGTTCTCTTCCAGTGCCAGAATCCTCATCAGGAAGTACTGCGCTTCGGTTCTGCTGTAAAAGGCGTTCGTCGCAACCTTGTTCAGTTGCTGGACGCCCAGTACTTTGTCGCCCTTTGGGAAGAATGCCATGATGGGCCGTAGCAGCGGATAATTTTCTCGAATCCATACCGCGTAATAATTGAAGAGTGCATCGGCAAAAAGTATCTCGGGGCTGTAGTCTTCGTTTTCTCTTACGATACTCAAGTACTTGAGCGTACTCCTGCCGGCCAATGCTGACTTGGTGTATTGCCCGCGCTCAGAAAACAAACGCCCCCTGAAGGCATGGGTGGCAGCCAGGAAAAATGCACCCTCGACCTCATTTACCTCCTCGTACAATCGCTCCGCCAAAGCGAGGGACGTATCCATTTCTGCCAGAAAAGCCTCATCAAACTCTTCGTTGTAAATATTGGGAACGATCTGCCACCAGTAGTTGAGGCCTTGCAAGAAATAGGGCAATGGATGCCAGGCGTACTGTTTTTTCAACGCGATGAACCCCCGGAAAGCACGATCAAAATTGAAGTCGTACATGTCCTCTATGGCCTCAGAGGCCTCGAACTGAACATGGGCGTTGGTGAGAATGCTGTTGTTGGCACTATCAACAGGAACCATCCACTGCTGCGCACTTGCCTGCCAACCTATCGACGCAGACAACATGAACCCAATCATAAATCTTATCACATACACCTCTCTATCACCTAGAAATCTTAGCATAAGTTCTTAGACTCGGCTGCAAATTTATCATCCTTGACTTGGGTGAGAACATGAGAAAAAGGAAAATTCCCATCTCATACGACTATATGGTGAACGCATTTGTTGCCTAACTGTTGCCAGGAATTGACCGAAGGCCTCCAATCCACAATCACTAGGACGGAGCCACAGCGACTTTTTCATCGAGTAGCGAGCCAGTCTCTACGACAGGGTAGAGGTCTTCATAGGATAGTACCTGCTGCATCGTTACCCGTCGCAGGATATGATTCCTTCGAATCTCGCTCGCGGAGGACAAGCCTGACGCCGCCATCATTTCAACGAACGCTTCAATCGTGTTCTTATGAAAATTGGCCACTCGGTCTCGCTTATTAGCGGGATCCAGCCCCTTCATCAAGACCGGATCCTGGGTGGCCACACCCGTCGGACAGGTGTTGCTATTGCACTGCAACGACTGGATGCAACCCACAGCCAGCATCATCGCCCGGGCGCTGTAACACACATCGGCTCCAAGTGCCATCGCCCTGATCATGTGAAATGCCGTGATGATCTTCCCTGCTGCCAATATCTTTATCTCTGGTCGGAGCCCATGTCCTTTGAGGACGTCATGGACATATGCCAATCCATCTCTGAGGGGCATCCCGAGGGAGTTGGAAAACTCAACCGGAGCGGCCCCTGTGCCTCCCTCACCACCATCGACGGTGATGAAGTCCGGCTTGATACCCGTGGACACCATCGCCCTGCATACCTCCAGAAACTCTGCCCTGCTGCCGACGCACAATTTGAATCCCACTGGCTTACCATTAGACAACTTTCTCAATTGGGCAATGAAGTGCATCATCTCCGTCGGATTGGTGAAGGCTGTGTGGCACGGTGGGGAAGCTACCGTCGCGCCAGGTTTCACATGGCGGATGGCGGCGATTTCTGGCGTGTTTTTGCTGGCGGGTAGGATGCCTCCATGCCCAGGTTTAGCCCCCTGTGATATCTTGATCTCTATCATCTTCACCTGGGGTATCGCCGTCTTCTCCGCGAATAGATCCGCATCGAAACGGCCCTGTTCATCCCGGCAACCAAAGTAGCCTGTACCTATCTGCCATATGAGATCCCCTCCGTGTTCGAGGTGGTAGGGACTGATCCCACCTTCGCCCGTATTGTGTGCAAACGATCCTGTTTTGGCACCACCATTCAATGCCAGTACCGCATTCTTACTGAGGGCACCAAAGCTCATGGCCGATATATTCAGAATGCTCGCGCTGTAGGGCTGCTGACAGCCGGGGCCTCCAATCAACACTCTGGGATTGTGATCCATCGTCTCGAAAGTCCGTGGGTACATAGAATGCTCCATCCATTCATAGCCGGTCTCATAAACGTCCTCTTGAGTACCGAACGGAGTGGTGTCTGTGACAGACTTAGCACGCTGATAGATGAGCGAGCGAAAGATCCTATTGATGGGTCGGCCCTCCGTGTCGGTCTCTACGAAGTATTGCATGATCTCAGGCCGTATCTTCTCCAGCAGGTACCGCCCATGACCGATGATGGGAAAATTTCTCCGAATAGCCTGCTTTTTCTGCAAGACATCACTCATCCCAATCAGAAACAAAGGGCCTACAATGATAAAGTACCCCCAAACAGGGGTAACGAGTAAGGATACCCCTACTATCGAGGCAATCGCTACAAATGAGATCAAGAAAAACGCTGGTCTTACTTTCATTGTGATAAACTGTCGTTTAGTTATTTGTCATATAGTGCCATGTCGTGGCCATAGGAGACTCCTCTGAGTCCAAGATACTCGCTTCACATCAAGGTCCGACGTCGGCAATACAACATTGTAGCGCGGAGTACAGAAAACCTTTGATTCACTTAATTCAATTAAAAAGTGCTAACAATTGTTAAAACCCGAAATCGAAATAGGCCTCAAACGTTTATTGTCCATTAATTGCTAATTTCGCACTCTGAGTAAGAGCAACATGGGATACCAGAAGATAAATGTCATAGCGGGTTGGTCCGCTTTTTTATTCTCACTAATTATCTACTCTCTCACCGTCGAAGAAACAGCCAGTTTTTGGGACTGTGGAGAATTCATAGCAACGGCCTATAAGCTAGAGGTACCTCACCCACCAGGGGCACCATTCTTTCTTTTGACAGGTCGCATGTTTTCCATGCTAGCAATGGGCGACGTAACCCAGGTCGCTTTTTGGGTGAATATGCTCAGTGTACTTTCTGCTGCCTTCACCATCCTATTCTTGTTTTGGTCAATCACGCACCTTGCCAAAAAGGTGTTGAAAGTCAATGACGGTGAAGAAACACTGGGACAGACCATCGCCATCATGGGCGCTGGCGCCGTGGGGGCTCTCACGTGTACTTTCTCCGACTCCTTTTGGTTTTCAGCAGTGGAGGCAGAAGTATATGCCATGTCCTCCTTCTTCACGGCCTTTGTTTTCTGGGCCATCCTCAAGTGGGAAAATATTAAAGACGATAGCTCCGGAAATAGATGGCTGATCCTCATCGCTTACATGATGGGTCTGTCCATTGGCGTTCACCTCCTCAATCTTGTGACGATCCCGGCATTGGCGCTCATTGTCCTCTTCAAGTATCGGCCAAATTTCTCTGTCACCCAACTCGTCGCCACAATGGCGGCAGCAGCGTTTATCATCATCATTATCATGGTCGGAATCATTCCCGGACTCCCATCGATGGCAGGGTCTTTTGAAATCTTCTTTGTCAACAACCTGGGGCTTCCCTTCAACTCCGGGCTGATCGTGTTCTTACTTCTACTTTTTGGCGGCCTTGTTTACGGAATTATCTATTCGGAGAAAAAGAAAAAACTGATACTCAATACGTCGCTGCTGTCATTGGCATTTATCCTCATTGGCTACGCGTCATACATGGTTGTATTGATCCGCTCCAACTATGACACGCCCATTGACGAAAATGATCCTGAGAGCCTGATCCAGTATGTATCGTACCTGAAGCGTGAGCAGTATGGCAACCGGCCATTGTTCAAAGGCCAATATTTCACGGCTGATCTTATCAGCCAGACCAAGGGCGCACCTGTCTACAAAAAAGGTGAAGACAAGTACGAGATCAAAGACTGGAAGGTCGAATACGATTACGATCCGGCGCACACCACGATCTTGCCAAGGATGTACAGCAAAAGTCCGGACGGCGGTCATCAACGGCGCTATCGGGAAATCATGGGTCTTAGGGAAGGCCAGAAACCCTCTTTCTCTCAGAATTTGGGCTATATGTTCAAGCATCAGCTTGGACACATGTATTTCCGCTATTTCATGTGGAACTTCTCCGGCCGGGCATCAGACATTCAGGATGCCGAGTGGGTGGGTCTAAGCAACGCCTTTGAGAAACTCCCACCTGAACTCGCTAACAACAAAGGGCGAAACATCTATTTTGCGCTGCCACTGCTGCTGGGCTTGCTCGGTATGTTTATCCAGTACAAAAACAACCCTAAGTACTTCGGAGTGACGCTGCTGCTCTTCTTTTTGACGGGAGCTGCCCTTGTCCTGTATCTCAACTCCCCGCCGGTCGAGCCACGCGAACGTGACTACATCTACGCGGGATCCTATTATGTTTTTGCCATTTGGGTGGGATTTGGGGTACTCACAATCTTTGAGTGGCTGTCCAGGGTCACGAGTGCCAAAGTGGCCGCCGTCGCGGGCACGGTCCTCGGGTTGGGAATACCGACCTTGATGGCCAGTGAAAACTGGGACGACCACGACCGCTCCGGAAGATATTTCAGCGTGGACGCCGCGAAGAACTACCTGGATAGCTGTGCAGAAAACGCCATACTCTTCACAGGTGGCGACAACGATACATTCCCTCTTTGGTACGTCCAGGAAGTAGAGGGGTATCGCACTGACGTGCGGGTCGTGGTACTGAGCTACTTCAACACAGACTGGTACATCGAGCAAATGATGAGGACGGCGTACCTATCCGAACCACTACCATTCGGACTAACACTTGAGCACTATCAGCAAGGAGGGCTCAATGACTATCTGCCGGTGGTAGAAAGCCCGAACCTGGAGGGAAGAGCAATCAATGCTCGCCTCTATATGGATCTCGTGAGGCAAGAACATCCTGGCCTTAAGGTGCCAACTTCCATCAGCGCCTATAACTCGGTGCCCTCCTCGACGATGTTCCTGAACATCGATACGACACAGTTCACGGCCTCCAACGAACTGTCCATCATACCGGAGGAGACATCCGAACTCTACCGGTATATGACCGATCGACTGACATGGAGAATAAAGGGTCGGGGTCTGGAGAAGAAAGATCTGGCAATCATAGATCTCATTGCCAACAACAACTGGGAGCGACCTATCTACTTCAATACTACATCGCTTCGTAGCATCAGCTTCGACCTCAACAAGCACGTGGTACAGGAAGGGTTGACGTATCGACTGATGCCTATCGAGTACCCTCCACAAAATGGGGACTTCCTCGTCAATACCGATGTGATGTACGACAACGTCATGAACAGGTTCCAATGGCGCGGTTTGAATGACTCGACTACCTACAACACCGAGGACTACAGAAACTTCTGTCTTAACCACCGGTCTGCGCTGAATACGTTGGCTACCGATCTAATAATAAAAGGTGATACGGCAAGGGCTGCTGAGGTCCTCAACAAATCGTTGGAGGTGATGCCCGATGCATCGGTGCCCTATGACTTTTTCTCCGTGCAGTCTATCGCTCTGTTTTTTGCAGTGGGTGATAGGGATCTCGCCATCTCCATAGGAGAGACGGTAGGAGATCGTGCACAAGAGTGGCTGGCCTATTACGATACGAAGCCCAGGGTGGATGACCTGGAGCGACGACGACGACTCCTTACATTGAATGAACTCAGTCGAACAATGCGCCAGTATGGTGAGGCTGACATTGCCGAAAAGTACTACAAGGCATTTCAGGACTACTACGTGAGTATGAATGAACGCCGACCTGTTCCTAACAACATATAGCATTACTATCTGACGGGTAGTTTACTTTACCTGGCGTGAGCTACCCATGCGTAATGGATAGGGGATAGCTCCTTTTGGCCATGACCTCCTACCCTACGGAAGGTCGATTCTACGTGTCCCGATCTTCTGATCACACTTCTTTGATACATCAATGTGTCTTGCACTCGCATTGCTACATCCACATCGCAACGTGTACAGCCTCAAAGCGAACCAATAGTAAGGTATACCGTGCACAGAAACCGATGCGAGATTTCACACCCTTCATACGGGACAACAAAAAAGCCAGCGATAAGCTGGCATACACAAAGTCTTTTAGGGAGAGTAATTAGTTCTTCAGAAAGCGATACGCTTTCTTAAATCGTGCTGTCTCATCTTCGACTACCACAAAGTAATAACCGGTCGCGAAGTCCTTCACCGGAAATCTAAATCGACCATTACCAAGATCTTCAGCACTGATGGACATTTGAGTGCCCAGCAAACTTCTTATCTCGAACTTGGCATTATCCAGATTAGTGTTCGAAAGTTGAACGATGAGATAGTCAACTGCCGGATTGGGGTAAAGCTCGATTTTGTTCGTATTCGAGAGAGGCTCCTGGACAGTTATATCCTGCTCAGTCAAAGTAGCATTGCTGGCTTCTTGAGCGTAAGCTGTCAAGCCGAAGCAAATGAGTAGAATCAATATGGTAGACCTTTGACGGCGCATGTAATAGCAAAGTACGAAAAATTTTTATTAAAGTTGGTCGTCAACGATGAAATTTTTAAGTAATAGAAACGTTAAATCTGGTTAATTCATCGTTTTTCGGGGAAATTACCAAGAATCTCAAATTATCACTATTCCAACAAATATTTGATTTATAGGAAGTTATCATTTATTTTCCATAAAACTGTTTGGTAAGTAGTGAATAATATCTGTTGCAAGCAAGGAATGTTCTCCTAAATATTTTTTTGCGATGTCTCCAGCCAATCCATGTAGATAGACCGCCAAACGCAGGGATTCACCCGGAGCCAACCCTTGAGCCAGCAACCCACTTACTATACCAAATAGCACATCACCACTACCCCCCGTAGCCATACCCGGGTTGCCTGTGGGGTTAAAATAAACTTCCCCATCGCTATTGCAGACAGCAGAGAAAGCTCCTTTGAGGACCAAGTTGAGTTGATGCCTGCGACAGAAGTCTCTTAGTAGTTCGAGCTTCGCATAATCATCCTGCCAGTCACCGACCAGTCTGCGGAATTCACCAGGGTGTGGTGTGAGGATCGATTGCGGAGGCACCGCTGCAAGGAGATCAGGATGCTGCGCAGCCAACGTTATCGCATCTGCATCGAGTACTACTGGCTTGTCCCACCTACTAAGCAGCTGTTGAAGTTTTGATCGAGCCTTATCATCAGTGCCAATTCCAGGGCCTGCACCCAATACCTGCAAACTCTCTCGCGAAGGTCCCTGCAAAAGCTCATCAGTATCAGCTAGCATCGCCTCCGGCGCAGCGACATTCAATGTCTCGTTTCCCTCTTGGGGTATATCCATCCAGAGTAAGCCGACGCCACTTCTAAGACATGCCTGCGCCGCCAAGATGGCTGCACCCATCTTGTTCTGACTGCCAGCCCAAAGTGCCACTCGTCCCGCCACCCCCTTATGCATAAAGCGATCCCGAATGGGGATCAGTCCTCTCATATCATCCGACTCCGTCAGGAAGTATGCAGTGTCTTGCTGCTGAATAAACTCCTGGTCAAGACCTATGTCCACCACATGCCACTCGCCTACAAAACCCGCGATGTCTGGTTGAAAGAATGCCAACTTGGGGACTTGAAAACTAATCGTGTGTGCAGGTCGAATAATGGGAGCGAGGAGATCCACCGCCTTATCTATGAATAGACCTGAGGCCACATCGACCGACACGATGGTGCAACGTGATGCATTGAGGTGACGCACAAGGGCTCCTGGCAAACCGCCAAGTGGTCGGTTGAGCCCCGACCCAAAAAGTGCATCGATGACAATAGCGTCGGGCGGCAGGGCCGGAAAGTCCTCTTCGCTTTGCAGATGCTGCGGTTGCGGGGACAGCCTTTTGTAGTTAGTGAGGAAATCAGGTGAACCCTTGCCTTCCTCGCCGCACACCCAAATCTGAGCATGGTAGCCTCGCCACAGGAGAATCCGACCAATCGCCAATCCATCTCCCCCATTGTTTCCTGTCCCGCAGAAGATGCACACTTCGCGGGAGCTGCCATAGTGGCCGACAAATTCGGCTACAAATGCCTCCGACGCTCGCTCCATCAAATCGACGGAGCTGATCGGCTCATTTTGAATTGTGTATTGATCCGCAGCACGGATCTGCTCGGCGCTTAAAACACGCATAGGTTTTCTATCGATCTACCTCCCCCATCACAAAGTCGATGGAACCAACGATAGCAATAAGGTCGGAGACCATTACTCCCCTGGCAATTTCGGGAAGCACAGACAGATTTACAAAGCTGCACCCTCGGGCTTTGCAGCGAAAAGGTGTGTCTGACCGACCGTCTGCCCTGAAGAAGAATCCCAACTCGCCTTTGGGGTTCTCGGCGCGCACATAAAGATCCTGAGCCTTAGGGCGGATCTTCTTAGGGACGACCGCCCGGGGATCAAAGTCTCTTGTCCGTTGCAAGTCAGAAGTCAGCCGCCCCAGACACTGCTCAATGATCCGGACGGACTCCCGGCACTCTTGCATTCGTACCCAGGTCCGATCCCAGCAGTCGCCGGTAGTCCCCATTTTTCCTGATCCTATCGGTATATCAAAATCCAATTCCGGGTAAACGCTGTAGCCATCCACTCTTCGAAGATCAAGCTTCAAACCCGAAGCACGCAGCATGGGACCAGTGATACCATAGTTGATGGCCAGATCCATCGGTAAGACACCCACATTGGCCGTACGCTCAATAAATATCTGATTAGAGATCAGCAAATCCTCCAGGTGATCCAGCTTTGGTTTGAGGTAACGTATGAATTCTCCACACCGCTCTTCGAAACCCACTGGGAGATCATAAAATAACCCACCAATCCAGATGTAGTTGTAGAGCATCCGCGCACCGCAGGTCCACTCCAGCAGTCGCATCAAATGCTCGCGATCGCGCATCATCCACAAGAAGGGCGTCACCGCCCCTATATCCAGCCCATAGGTGCCAATGGCCACAAAGTGGGAAGCAATCCTATTGAGCTCAGCAACCAACACCCGGATGTACTCGACTCGCTTGGGAATTTGATCCTGAATGCCTAGCATTTGCTCCACACCCATGACGTAGGCATGCTCACTGTTCATGGCGGCGACGTAGTCCATGCGGTCCACGTAAGGAATCACTTGATTGTACGGCATGGATTCCGCATGCTTCTCAAAGCAACGATGCAAATAACCCAGGTGTGGGACGACATCGACGACGATCTCACCATCCGTCACCACCTCTAGCCGCAAGACCCCGTGTGTGGACGGGTGCTGAGGGCCGATGTTGATAATCATCTCCCCGGACTTCAACTCAGACTGCTCGTACTTGAGTGGTTCTGAGTTCCGAAGATGATCGGGATGATATGTGTATTGTACAGCCAACTAATTGAAAATGGTAAATTGAGAATTGAGAATTTTGCTCATGACCTGGAAGATTTTATGATGGAAATCAAAAGTCCCTTTAGCTCATCACAGGCTCTTATTTCATCCTCAAAGGTTCCGGGAAACTTGTCGCTATCACGCATCAGACGGAGCCAATAGTGCGTCTCATGAGCCTCCTTATTGGCTATGGAAAGTTTGTGAATGAAGTCTGCCTTAGATTCCGCCTGCTGGGCCTCTTCAGACAAGGCGCCAATTGCCGTTCCGCTTCTTATCACTTGCCTCGTGATCACGAACTCCTTCAAATCCTCTTGAAGACCAAAAGTCAAATTCACGATCCTTAGAGCAAAGCTGTATGACTTTTCTAGCAAGACATTCTTCTTCCCCAAATCACGAAATTTTCAATTTCCAATTCTCCATTTTCAACCCTCAATTCTCAATTTTCAATTCTCCTCGTCACGATCATAAACGACTGACATCCCGTGATACTTTTCCTGCTCCTGGTAGTCTTTCCTCAGCGGATGACCTTCCCAATCATCGGGAAGCAAAATACGCCTCAGGTCTTCGTGGCCTTCAAATACGACTCCAACCAGATCAAATGCTTCACGCTCATGCCAATTGGCCGTACGCCAGATGTCGGCGACGCTTTGCACCGATGGCGCTTCTCTGGACACCGTCGTCATAAGACCCAGACTGATATCGAAGGGAATAGAATAAAGATGGTAAATCAGGTCTATTGTCCCTGCTTCCACTCCATTATCCACCGCGGTCAGACAGGAAAGCATATCAAAATAGAAGCGAGCGTCCTCATGAAGCATATGCGCCACCTTTTTGAGATCAGAACTGTCTACCAAGAGGGTGGCTGGCGTCGCATTTTCTTTGATACCAATCTGACAGCCGAGCTCAGAGGTAACTATTTCTTGTATTTGATCAGGCGTCATGCATTCTCCATTTTCTTCGCCAGCAGTTTCTCCAGTGCCTCTGGTTTCATGAGAGATTCTCCGCGGATTTTCTCCTGTAGCTTCATCACCCCACCGATCAAGGCCTCTGGTCTCGGCGGACAGCCCGGCACATAGACATCGACTGGAATGATCTTGTCGACTCCTTTGACCACATGGTAGCCGTGCTCCCAGTAAGGGCCGCCACAGTTAGAGCAAGAGCCCATGGAAATAACATAACGGGGCTCAGCCATCTGCTCATAAAGTCGGCGAACTCGATCAGCCATTTTGAATGTGACTGTTCCAGCCACTATCATCACATCGGACTGCCGGGGAGAGGCCCTGGGGAATACCCCTAATCGATCAAGATCATATCCTGCTGTCATAGTCGACATCATCTCAATGGCACAACATGCCAGACCAAACCCCATGGGCCAAAGACTTGACAAGCGCGCCCAGTTGATGAGGTCATCGACTTTGGTAATGATGACACCCCCTTGCTCAAATTGATGGTCCAACAGCCCCATAAATCAAAATTTCTTATTGATATCCTCGTACGCCTTCGCGGGTATTTTGGATTGATAATCGCTCGGCTGCACTTTTGGTTTCACCCATTCCAGCATCCCTTTCTTCCAGACATAGGCCAGGCCTACAGCCAACAGACCTACGAAAATGAAAGTCTCAATAACAGCGAACTTCCCCCACATGCCTTGGGTCGCCGCATTGAGGTCTTCGTCGGCAAAAACAATAGCCCATGGAAACAGGAACACCAACTCCAGTTCGAAGAGCAAGAAGATCAATGCAATCACATAAAACCGGACGTTGAAATTACCCCAGGCGGATGCAACCGTATCCTCCCCAGACTCATAGGTTGTCATTTTCTCCTCATTGGGACGATTGGGCCGCAGCACTCTGCCCACCAGCAGTGTGACCAACACGAAACCTATCCCTCCAAAGAGAAAAAGCAAAATGACGCCATATCCTGACAGTTGTGGCATAACAGGAAGATTGTCTTTCGAAGATAGGTGCTGACAGCTAGAATTGTAGGGGATCGAGATGTTTAAAGTGGCCGTTGAGGCGGATGCGCTCACGGGCTTGTTCAGCTCTCTCGAGTGCGGGAAGAATCTTTTTCAAGTGATTGACGAGAAACTGCTGTCGGCCTTTCTCTGTACGCAATAGCAGCAATTCATACTCCTCCTCCAATTTCAACCCTACTTTGTGTGCTATTGTATAACTGACAATATCGTCTCCCAGCTCAATTCTGCCATCCATTTGAAGCCAGGAAAACAACTCACCGCAAAGATCAATTAAGCGCACATGCAACTCTGGGTCCTCCGTCATGTCATCACCCACGAACTCGACCAGGCCTCCAGCATACTGATGATCGCGCCAGGGATTATAAAAGTCCCTGACGAAGAAGACATCCTCTGCCTTGGTCTTGATGTCCATCCGGCCGTCTTCGTAGGTTTTCGAAACCTCTGTGATATGCACCTGGGTACCATATTCCACCTTCGTTTTGACATAAGAAGGGATGCCAAATGGCAGATCGTTTTCCATGCAATCCCGGACCAGGTCCTTGTACCTTGGTTCGAAGATATGGAGATTGACATCTTCCCCAGGAAAAGCAACAATATTCAGTGGAAAGAGAGCTATCTCTTTTTGCATACTAAGATTAACCTCAGAAACACCATGGGGTTTTGCTTATTCTCAGAATTTCGCTTTGCTTCGCTCAGGCGACAATGGAAAAATCTGTGAAAATTAGTCAGGGCCGAGTCCTTCCCATGCCGGTAAGAGTTGTGGCCACTGTGGGCTTCTTGGTCTTGATTGCTTGGTTTCTGGACAATTCTACTCCGGAGGATGCTACCTACCTCCTGCCCATCATTGCATTGAGTGCCATAGTGCCTGCATTTTGGACGAGCAGACGAGTCGTGGAGATTCGCTCTGACCACATCAGCCTCAGCTATTGGTGGATCATGGGTCGCCAGTTCCGCAAGAAAGAGTTGGGCCAAGTGACCAGGTATCAGGTATCAACTGCTGATTCCGAGATGGAAGCTGCCATCTCAATCTTCTTCGTAGATGGCGACAGTCGACAGGTCATCAAGTCTATCCCGGTTGAGAAGTTGCCAACAGTCGTCAAATCCCTACAGGCGGTTGGCTTGACTGAATAAGACAAAAAACCCTGGCATGTTCAAATACCAGGGCTCTATCGTTGTATTCTTTAGATTTACTTAGACGGCATAGGTTCGTCCGTTTTCGCCGGCCTCTTCGATCGGCATGCAGCCATTAAATTCAGCCGGTATCAGTTGATATTGCAAAACTTTGGTAGCGCCGTACTCTGTGGTAAAATAACCCCATAACGTCAACTCCTTTATCATCATAAAAAATGGCTTGGGTTCATCTTCTCCCGGGCGATTAGCAGGATCTTGCATGTAGCTATTCTTCTCCTTGGCAACTGCAAGCTGCTCCTCTGCAGAAAGGCGATCAAATGACTTGCTGTACTTGTCAGAGATTTCCTTTTCGAAAGCCGCCAGGCCGTTCATAAACTGAGCGCGCGCCTCATCGTCGTAGACGGTTGCTACCATCTCTTCCACAAACTTCGGCACACCCAGGTCCTTTGCCCCAAGCGTGTCAGTAGCTGGCATGATGGTCTCTGCCATTTCCTGTATAGTGAGCGCTTGAGCTTCACTGAAAAATGTTGGCGTCCATCCTGGCTCTCCATCTGGTGCACAACCCTGCAACATCCCCATCATCGCAGGAGCAGACAAAGTACCTCCCATGAGGTAGGCGACGTGCTTGATGGCATCTCTTCTATTGATACTCATTTTCGTGTCTTTTAAGGTTGTTACAGATTTCTTTTATTAAGCTCTTTAACTGCGTAGTCTGCAGCTCTTGCTGTCAGTGCCATGTAGGTGAGCGACGGGTTCACACAAGCAGCAGATGTCATCGCGGCCCCATCCGTGACAAATACATTCTTCACGTCATGGATTTGATTCCACTTGTTGAGCACTGACGTCTTAGGATCTCTCCCCATTCGGGCAGTACCCATCTCGTGAATGCCCAGACCAGGTCCCCCTGCATCATCCCGGGTTTTAATATTCTTCAGTCCTGCAGCTTCCAGCATTTCTGCCGCTTGTACTTTCATGTCTTTGCGCATTTCCATCTCGTTCTCCTTGAATTCGCAGTCGAAGATGAAAGTTGGCAAGCCATGCTTGTCGAGTTTTTCAGGATTGAGTCGCACATGATTCTCATGGTACGGAAGCATCTCGCCAAATCCCGTAAGACCCATTCTCCATTGGCCCGGTTTTGTCACCTCGTCCTTCAGATCCGCGCCTACGCCCAATTCCGCTACAGCTCGCTCCCACTTCTCGCGACTGGCACCACCCTGGTAACCGTAGCCTCGGAGGTAATCCGGTCGCTTGTCGTTGACATTTCTGAAGCGTGGAATGTAAATGCCATTAGGGCGTCTGCCATAATAATATTTGTCCTCAAAGCCATCGTATTCTCCAGAAGCCCCAACACGGAAGTGGTGGTCCATCAGGTTGTGACCCAACTCGCCAGAGGCGTTACCCATTCCATCAGGATGATGCTCGCTCTTTGAGTTCATCAAAATCCATGTCGAACCAAGAGCAGAAGCATTGAGGAAAACGATCTTCGCGAAGAACTCCATGGTCTCGCCAGACTCTGCATCCTGGATCCGCACTCCTGACGCCTTTCTGGTTTCCGGGTCGTAGATGACCTCAGTCACAATAGAGTTGGGCCGAAGCGTCATGTTACCCGTAGCTACTGCAGCAGGCAACGTCGATGATTGTGAACTGAAATAAGCACCGAAGGGGCACCCTTTGATGCACATATTTCTATAGTTACAATGCGATCGCCCTCTATGATCCTGAGACAAATTAGCGACACGACCGATGGTCATGATCCGGTCTTTGTACTTAGAGGCGATGGTATCCTTCACGTGCGTCTCCAGACAGTACATCTCCATTGGAGGGAGAAAGTTGCCATCAGGCAATTGTGGTAGGCCTTCATTCTGACCACTGATGCCAGCAAAGCCCTCTACGTAGTCATACCATGGAGCAATATCTTCATACCGAATCGGCCAATCCGCAGCAATCCCTTCTTTGGCATTCGCTTCAAAATCCAGGTCGCTCAAGCGGTAGCTCTGCCGACCCCATAGGAGTGACCGACCGCCAACGTGATAACCTCGAATCCAATCAAATCGCTTCTCTTCAGTATATGGGTGCTCAGAATCTTTGACCCACCAATGTCTCGTGGACTCTCGGATCGTATATCCCGTTCGTCTCTGCACCCAATAATGCTCTTCCAATTCCTGGGCAGAAATGCGGTCCCCATGGGGAAGTTCCCATGGAGGCGTACTGTGGGTGAGGTAGTCGGTCACGTGTTCGACCATCCTACCGCGCTCCAGCACCAAGGTTTTCAGACCTTTCTCTGTAAGCTCCTTGGCCGCCCAGCCACCGCTGATTCCCGTACCCACCACGATCGCGTCGTAGCTCTGCTGGGCCTTCGCTTTAATGTTCAAATTCATCCTTCTTGCTTTATAATCACCGTATCATTTGTCTCTTCCCAGTTGCAGAGTTAATGGTTCGCACAATAATCTCGGGCAACCCAAGAAACGTTTACTTGAAAGCTCGTCCGAGTGCCGTGTGCAATGCCTTAATGGCCAATCGATGTGCAATGGAAGTTCACCCTGCCGCGTCCAACTCCACATTCAAAATTTCGCTTTGCAAACTAAGGAATCGACAGAAGAATAGCAGTGGTATTCTGACCAATGGTAGGGACTTATGTTTCCTCAGCCTAGAATCAGGAAACTATGAAAGCTCTGTAAGGCCCCCATTACCTTCCTGACTCTGCTTCGATATCTCTGCCAATTTTGTCTTCGCCTACAACGCGTCAATGATTGTGTTGAGTGTTGCACTGGGCCTCATGGCAGTTGATGCGAGATCATCATTTGGACGATAATAACCGCCTATGTTCTCAGCCCTTTGCTGTGCGCCAATCAGTTCTCCATCAATCCTGGATTCGTTTTCCTTGAGCGCTGAAGCCACCTTTGCGAAGGTCTCCTTCAGCTCCGCATCCTTGCTCTGATCGGCCAGCGCCTCAGCCCAGTAAAGCGCGAGATAGAAATGGCTTCCGCGGTTGTCGATAAGACCCACTTTACGGGCAGGAGACTTGCGATTGTCAAGCACCTTGCCTGTCGCGATATCGAGTGTTTCGGCAAGCAAGAGCGCCCTGTCATTGTTGAACTGATTGCCGAGGTGTTCCAACGAAACCGCCAAAGCAAGAAATTCGCCGAGCGAATCCCATCGGAGGTATCCTTCCTTGACAAACTGCTGCACGTGCTTTGGTGCCGAGCCACCAGCTCCTGTCTCAAACAATCCGCCACCATTCATCAGTGGAACGATGGACAACATCTTCGCACTGGTCCCCAACTCGAGAATAGGGAACAGATCTGTGAGATAATCCCTCAATACATTGCCTGTGACTGAGATCGTATCTTTTCCCTCTTTGATTCGCTCCAGCGAAAACTTCGTGGCTTCCACGGGCGACTTAATCAATATTTCTAAACCTGCAGTGTCGTGATCAGAAAGGTACTTCTCTACCTTCTTGATGAGTTCCGCATCATGTGCACGCTGACTGCCAAGCCAAAAAACCGCGGGTGCCCCGGTGGCCCGCGCCCGTGACACAGCAAGTTTCACCCAGTCCTGAATCGGAGCATCTTTCACCTGGCACATCCTGAAGATGTCCCCCTCTTCCACAGGCTGCTCAAGCAGAACGCCTCCTGAAGCATCCGTTACTTTGACGCTGCCTGCGCCCGACATTTGAAAAGTCTTGTCGTGGCTGCCATATTCTTCCGCCTTTTGGGCCATCAGACCGACATTGGGCACACTCCCCATGGTCGAGGGATCAAACGCTCCATGTTGCTTGCAAAAATCGATGACCTCCTGATACACACCGGAGTAGCTTCGATCTGGAATGACGGCCTTGGCATCCTGCTGCTGATCTTCCAAATTCCACATTTGGCCGGAAGTTCGGATCATCGCGGGCATCGAGGCATCGATGATCACATCTGAAGGCACGTGCAAATTGGTGATGCCTTTGTAAGAATTGACCATGGCGAGGTCTGGACGGTCCTTATAAAGTGCTTCAATGTCGTCTTTCACTGCTTGCTCCTGAGCGTGACCGGCGATCTTCGCATACACATCGCCGACACCATTGTTGGCGTCCACGCCGACCTCGTCAAACAGAGTCGCATACTTCTCGAATACAGGCGCATAAAACACTTTAACACAGGCGCCGAAGATGATGGGGTCGGACACTTTCATCATCGTAGCTTTCATGTGCAGTGAGAAAAGGATCCCTTGCTCTTTCGCCTCTTTCACTTGCTCATCAAGAAAACTGGTCAACGCTGACATGGACATCACAGCTGCGTCGATCACTTCGCCCTCCTGCAGGGCAATGCCTTCTTTAAGAACTTTCGCACTCCCATCTGCTCCATGAAAAGTGATGGTGGCAGAAGTCGCCCCACCGAGGGTAGTGGATTTCTCACTGCCATAAAAATCTCCACCGCTCATACTGGCGACGTGCGTCTTCGACGAGGAAGACCATGCACCCATAGAATGTGGATGCTTCTTGGCATATTCCTTTACAGCTTTGGGAGCCCTTCTATCGGAGTTGCCTTCTCGCAAAACCGGGTTCACAGCACTGCCCTTCACCGAATCGTACCTGGCTTTTATCTCACGCTCCTCGTCATTTTGAGGCTCAGCAGGATAGTCTGGCAAAGCATACCCCTGCTCTTGCAACTCTTGAATGGCTGCTTGCAGTTGTGGAATAGAGGCGCTGATATTAGGCAGCTTGATGATATTAGCCTCTGGGGTCTTGGCGAGCTCACCTAGTTCCGCCAAATGATCGCCGATCTTCTGATCGTCATTTAGATAATCCGGAAACTGCGACAGTATCCTGCCTGACAAGGAGATATCCCTGGTCTCCACCTCTACACCCGCCTGTCCGGTGAATGCCTGAATAATGGGTAGCAGTGAGTAGGTGGCCAATGCTGGCGCTTCATCTGTCTGCGTATAAATGATCTTCGATTTTTGTGTCATTGCTTTTCCGCTCCGGATTTTATTTAGATCGTAATTGTTTCAAATACTATGAAGTGAATCCTTTCCGCCGAGAAAAAATTATCAGTAGCTCTCTTCATCGCTAGGGAAAGAACTCGCTCTCACATCGTCTATGTAATTCACCACCGCGTCGGTGATCACTTTATTAAGGTCAGCATACGCCCTTAGGAATCGAGGCTTGAAGTCCTGTGTAATCCCAAGCATATCGTGAACAACCAGGACCTGTCCATCAGTGTGTGGGCCAGCCCCGATACCGATTGTGGGGATATCTACCTGCTCCGATACCTTCTTTCCTAAATCAGCCGGAATCTTCTCCAGCACAACTGAGAAGCATCCCAATTCCTCCAGAAGCTTAGTATCCTCGATCAGCTTATCGGCCTCGTCTTCACCCTTCGCTCGAACTGTGTAAGTCCCAAACTTGTAAATCGATTGTGGGGTAAGCCCCAGATGCCCCATGACTGGGATTCCTGCGCTCAAAACGCGCTCTATACTCTCGCGTACCTCAACTCCCCCCTCCATCTTCACGGCATGTGCCCCAGATTCCTTCATGATCCTGATACAGGACCGCAGAGCCTCCGAACTATTCCCCTGGTAGCTGCCAAATGGCACATCGACCACCACGAGCGCACGGTTCACCGCCTTGACGACAGAGGTGGCGTGCCAAATCATGTGATCCAATGTGATTGGTAAAGTCGTTTCATTACCGGCCATCACGTTTGAAGCGGAATCGCCCACAAGCAGCACATCGATCCCCGCGCGATCGAGAATCTTTGCCATGGAATAATCATAGGCCGTCAACATTGCAATCCTCTCACCACTGGCCTTCATCTCTTTCAGCCTCTGGGTGGTGATCTTCTTAAACGGACCTTTTGCAGTACTCATGGTGGGGTTTCAAAGGAGCGGAAAAATAATAAAATCACCGATCAAGTGAAATGTACCTTATAAGACTATTCGAATGGCTACCGTCTACGGATGATATGTTTCGCATCTGACGTCTTATCATTAATTTAACAACCATCAATGTGTCACTGCCGCCACAAAGTATTTGCCTTATGAAATTCATAGCTACCATATGCTTGGTTGGATGTTGGATAATGTCTTCCGCTCAGGACGGTGTGGCCCCTGCGCCCGACCGTACCGTGGGAGAAGGCCCTTTCGATCAATTGATCATCAGAGGGGCCACAGTGATCAATGGCAACGGCGCACCTCCCATAGGCCCTGTGGACATCGTCATCGAAAACAATAAGATTGCCTCTATCCGAACAGTCGGCTATCCGGGCGTGGAGATCAATGAAGACCGTCGACCCGCGCTCAAAGAAGGTGGTAGAGAGATAGACGCCTCAGGGCACTACGTCCTCCCAGGGTTCGTAGATATGCACGGACATATCGGGGGCAGCAGCCAGGGCACGCCCTCTGAGTACGTATTCAAGCTTTGGCTGGCTCACGGTATCACGACTATCCGAGAGCCCGGCAGCGGTAACGGCCGCGAGTGGACATTGGACCACAAAAAGAAAAGCGAGGCCAATAGCATCACGGCACCGAGAATAGTGGCCTATACTTTTTTTGGACAAGGCTCCTCCATCAATACACCCGATGAAGCCAGGCAATGGGTCCGCGATAATGCAGCGGCAGGGGCTGATGGCATTAAGTTTTTCGGTGCTCGCCCCGAAATCATGAAGGCCGCACTGGGTGAAAATAAAAAGTTAGGTCTTGGCTCAGCATGTCACCACGCCCAACTCAATGTCGGCTGGTGGAATGTGGTCAATTCCGCTGAGGCTGGTCTGACGACTATGGAACATTGGTATGGACTGCCAGAGGCTATGTTTGCAGACCGTGTCATTCAGGACTATCCACTGGACTACAACTACCAAAACGAACAGGATCGATTTGGTGAAGCAGGCAAGCTTTGGGCTCAGGCAGCACCCCCTTATTCTGACAAGTGGAACGAAGTGATGAACCGCCTACTGGAACTGGACTTCACGCTTGATCCGACATTCAACATTTACGAGGCAAGTCGCGATTTGATGAGGGCGATGAATGCAGACTGGCACCGCGACTACACGTTACCCTCTCTCTGGAAGTTCTACGAGCCCAGCAAAGTCTCTCACGGGAGCTACTGGCATTACTGGGGTACAGAGCACGAAGTAGCCTGGAAAAAGAACTATCAGTTGTGGATGACCTTTGTTAATGAATACAAAAATCGTGGCGGCAGGGTAACAACCGGATCAGATTCCGGGTTTATATATCAGTTATATGGGTTTGCTTACATCCGTGAGTTGGAATTGTTGAGGGAGGCAGGATTTCATCCGCTGGAAGTGATCAGATCGGCCACATTATTGGGTGCTGAGGCGCTGGGAATGGAAGATCAGATCGGTACGATCGAAGTAGGGAAGCTGGCTGATTTGATTGTAATTGAGGAGAATCCCCTGGAGAATCTTAAGGTCCTGTATGGTACTGGAGCCATTAAACTTTCAGAGGACAATAAGGTCGAAAGGGTAGGTGGTGTCAAGTACACCATAAAAGATGGAATCATTTTTGATGCTAAGGAATTGTTGAAACAAGTGAGGGGTATGGTAAAGACCGCCAAAGAAGAGGAAGGAGATATTATTTATCCCGGATATCCGAACTGGACGGATTGATCTTGATACACACCACTCGCTGTTTTTATAGTCACAACAGACTTGTAAATAGTGAGAGCGTTTCCACATACGATGTTGATGCTGATTTTGGCATTGGTGGCTTCTCGCTGTATTCAGACCGAATCCAGCGAAGGAAGCAGCACCGAATCTGCATCCAATGCTGCTGACACTCTTCGCAGCCAGCCAATCGTATCGTTGCTCGGTGAGCCCTTTCCACCAAAAGCTTTCGAAGGGCGGGAGCAGGCGCGGCGTGAACGCCTCCTGGCATCTGCTTACTCCCAATACCAGCAAAACCCGGATAGCCTAGAATACATTATCTGGTACGGCAGACGATTAGCCCATCTCGGCCGGTACAACGAGGCCATCAAGGTCTACACCACCGGACTCGAAAAGCACCCCAACTCCTACAAACTGATGCGCCACCGAGGAGAGGCACACATAACCGCGCGGGCTTTTGACAAAGCCGTCAAAGACTTGGAAAACGCCGCCTTCTTCTCACGATCCAGGAATAACGAAAAAGAACTTGCCGTCAGCGGTATTGGAGCGAGAGTGCCTATACGGAATGTCCAATTCAGTATCTGGTATCATCTCGGTCTTGCCTACTACCTGCAAGGCAACTTCGACAAGGCCATCTCTGCATATAACAAGTGCCTGACGGTCTGTGACAATGATGACCTGCTCGTAGCAACAACCGCATGGCTCTACCGAACATACATTCGAATTGGCAACCAGGAAGAGGCAGATACCCTGCTCGTCGCTGTATCCCCAAAGATGAATGTGCGAGAAAACAAGGACTACCTCAATATCCTCCTGCTTTTCAAAAACGTGATCTCCCCGGAGCGACTATATGAACTGGCGTACCGCCGGGATGATAGTCTCGATCCGACTGTAGGCTACGGATTAGGCAACTGGTATGCACTCAGAGGTGAGGTGGAAATCGCCGCTGAAACTTTCGACAAGGTCCTTTCGGGGAATAGTTGGGATTCCTTTGGCTACATCGCTTCAGAAGTCGAGCAAGTGACGCTACAAGCAACGCCCCTATAACTTCTCTATCTCCTCCCGGATTTCTATTAGTCGCGATGGAAAGTCAGTGATGATCCCATCGACGCCCATATTGAGCATTTTGATCATATCATCACGCTCATTGACAGGGTAGGTATACACTTTGTAGCCGCGGGAATGCATTCGGAAGATCCTCCGTGGGGATAGGGTTTCGTAGTGAGGATTGAGCGCAGCCAATGGCATCTCCTTCCCGCCACGCCCGAGGTGCACGCGCGTCTCTACATAGAACGCCAGCAATGGCGTCGAGTCCTCACCCACAAGGAGCTTTTTGGTCTGCACACGCGGCTCATATTCTTTTGCCTCGATCAGGTAGTCATCTTCGTACGACTGCAGGATACACCATTCAAAGCCGTCCTTCTCTTCGCGAATGACGTCCACCAGCTTCAGCGCAAAATCGTGATAGAGGGCATGGTCCATGTGCTTGACCTCGATCAGTACCTTACATCGACCATTGATCAAATCCAGTGCTTCTTTAAGCGTGGGAACTTTCTCATTGACAAACGTCGTATCCCTGGCCCATTGACCCCACGAGCCCGCACTCAACTCTTTGATCTGGGCAAGGGTGAAGTCATGCACATCTCCTTTACCATTGGTAGTGCGATCCAGGAGTTGATCGTGAAACACGATGATCTCACTGTCCTTCGTGTGTCGCACATCCAGCTCGATCATGTCCACGCCCAGGTCCAGCGCCTTTTGAAATGCTGCCAGCGTATTCTCCGGAGCTGAACCACTTGCCCCTTTGTGGGCGATGATCTCAAACTCCTTGCCTTTAAGACGGTCGATCTTCGTACTTGCGATGAAGTTCTGATAGATATATGGCTCGAAGAGGGCCAGCGCCACAAAGAGAACCATGATAGGGGTGGAATAAATAAGAAACTTTTTGGTCATGCCGCGTTTCTGCTCAATAACAAACTTACTTAAAAACTCAGGTAAGTGCCATGCCCTATTTATTTAAGTGCGATATGAAGCTCGTCAAGTTGCGACTTATCAATGGGCGACGGCGAGTCGATCATCAAATCGCGACCCGAGTTGTTCTTCGGAAACGCAATAAAGTCGCGAATGCTGTCCTGTCCTCCGAATAGCGCACACAATCGATCAAACCCCAGCGCAATACCACCATGTGGGGGAGCTCCGTACTGGAATGCGCCCAATAGGAAACCAAACTGCTGCTGTGCTTCCTCTTCAGTAAACCCAAGGGCGGTAAACATTCGGCTTTGGAGTGCGCTGTCATGAATTCGGATCGACCCCCCTCCGATCTCTACGCCATTGATCACCATATCGTAGGCATTGGCATTTACATTGCCAGGGTCGGTTTCCAGTTTATCGAGGTCTTCAGGCGCTGGCGAAGTGAAAGGATGGTGCATCGCATGATATCGGGCGGTCTCCTCATCCCATTCAAGAAGTGGGAAGTCCACCACCCATGCAGGTGCCACCTCGTCCTTCGAACGAAGGCCTAGCCTCGTGCCCATTTCTAGTCTCAGCTCATTGAGCTGCTTGCGTGTGGCTGCTGCCTCTCCCGCAAGGATCAAAAGAAGATCACCTGGCTTGGCCTCCATCTTCGCAGCCCACTCTCCGAGCTGCTCCGGGGTAAAGAACTTGTCGATCGATGATTTGAAGGAGCCATCCTCGTTGTATTTGACGTAGACGAGGCCCTTCGCCCCGATTTGCGGCCGTCGAACAAAATCTGTCAATCCATCCACTTCCTTTCGGGAATAGGAGGCACATCCTGCCGCGTTGATCCCAACGACCAACTCCGCCTGATCAAAAACCTGAAAGCCTTTATTCTGTGCCAGCTCATTGAGCTCGCAGAACTGCATGCCAAATCGCAGGTCAGGCTTGTCAGATCCATACTTCTCCATAGCCTCCGCATAGGTGATGCGGGGAAAAGCGGGTATCTCTTTGCCGAGCACTTCACGATAGAGGAAGTGCATGAGCCCTTCAAAAGTCTCCAGCACATCATCCCGAGTGACAAACGACATCTCACAGTCTATCTGTGTGAACTCCGGCTGCCTGTCTGCTCGCAAGTCCTCGTCCCGAAAACACTTGACCAGCTGAAAGTAGCGGTCGAGCCCCGATACCATCAACAGTTGCTTGAAAGTCTGTGGCGACTGCGGCAGCGCATAAAACTGGCCCTCATTCATCCGCGAAGGCACAACAAAGTCCCGTGCTCCTTCAGGTGTGGATTTGATCAGGTAAGGGGTCTCCACCTCTGTGAAAGCCTGTCCATCGAGATATTCGCGGGTTTTCTGCATGAGGCGATGCCTCAACTCCAGATTCTTCCGCACAGGCGCCCGGCGGAGGTCCAGGTAGCGATATTTCATTCGCAGATCCTCACCCCCATCGGTCTCATCCTCGATCATAAATGGAGGGACCTCCGACGCATTCAAGATGTCAAGTGTGGTCACTTCGATCTCGATATCACCAGTGGGCATCTTGTCATTTTTCGAATGTCGCTCGATCACCTTGCCCTGTACCCGCAGGACAAACTCCCGACCCACATCGCGGGCCTTTCCCACTAGCTCAGGAGCAGTGCTGCTTTCATCAAACATCAGCTGTGTGAGTCCGAATTTGTCCCTGAGATCGATCCAAAGGAGTCCTCCTTTGTCCCTCATGCGCTGCACCCAGCCGCATAGCGTCACCGCTTCACCTACGTGATCGATCCTTAGTTCTCCGCAAGTATGTGTTCGTAACATAATAATCTTGATTGCCGACGTTAGATTTCTAAGCAGCGGCAAATTTAGTGATTGTTCTTGCTTGTGCTTGTGAAATTGGCATAAGTTGGCGCGGTCAATTCTCACCCATCCGATCAGGATGCCGATCTATCCAAACACCGCGAGAAGATCCGCTCCACTTCATTAAATTGCCAGTGCAAACAAAGCTTGGATAGAAAATACACGAGATGCGATACCTGCTATTTCTTTCGCTATTGGCCATTTCATTTGTGCCTAAGGCCCAGAAGCTCGAGCGCCAGAAGATCTCCGATGAGATATCGATAAAGATCCCGTCAGACTTCATCAATATGAGCGAAGAGGAAAGGAACCGCAAGTACGTGTCCTCACGTATCCCCATTGCCATGTTCACCAATTATGACCGCACAGTCGATGTCGGCGTCAATGAAAACAGCACACGGTGGGGAGCGGGCGACCTCGAGATCCTCAAGGACTTCTACAAGGCCAACATTCAGGGGCTTCACACCGAAGTACACTTCATTCAGGAGGGCATTCAAGAGGTAGGTGGCCGTGAGTACATCGTCTTCGAGTTCACGTCCAAAGTATACAGCGAGGAAAGCTTCAACAACAATTCTGTCTCCAAGTACTCATACATCCAATACACTCTGCACAATGAGAAGGTCCTTCTCTTCAACTTCACTGCTCCACTACGCCATAGACAGCAGTGGGAGCCCGTAGCTCGTGACATCATGGCCAGCGTGAGAATCCGCTAGCCATGGGGCTCAGTGTCTTCAGCGACGAGCACTGGATGAAGCAGGCACTCCTCGAAGCAGAGAAAGCCTTTGAGGATGGTGAAATACCCGTTGGTGCCGTCGTGGTCGCCAAAAATCGTGTGGTAGCAAAAGCTCACAATCAAGTGGAACGCCTGCAAGACGTCACCGCTCACGCCGAAATGCTCGCTATCACCGCAGCACAAAATCACCTCGGCGCTAAATACTTAAACGACTGCCGGCTTTTTGTCACACTGGAGCCTTGTGTCATGTGCGCAGGAGCCTTGTACTGGTCCCAGATCGGACAGGTGATCATCGGTGCTAGGGATCCCAAGAGGGGTTTCGATAGATTGGACGAACCGCTCCTCCACCCAAAAACCACTGTACAGTGGGATCTCCTCGGGCAAGAGTGTGAAGAACTCGTCAAGGAATTTTTCAGGCAGATGCGAGGGAACAATAAATAATCGGAGGTGTTTTATATTCACACGAACATTTAATAGATCAATCAAAGAACTACTCAATCATGGCATTCGAATTACCATCCCTTCCTTACGATACCACAGCTCTGGAGCCCCATATTGATGCCAGGACCATGGAAATCCACCATGGCAAGCATCATGCAGCCTACGTCGCCAAACTCAACGCCGCCGTAGACGGTACAGATATGGCTGGCAAGTCTCTGGATGAGTTGATGGCCAATCACTCCGACAACGGCGCCGTCCGCAACAATGGTGGCGGACACTGGAATCACTCACTTTTCTGGACGATCATGTCTCCCAATGGCGGTGGCAACCCCACTGGAGCTATTGCTGACGCGATCAACGCAGACCTGGGATCATTTGACGAATTCAAAAATCAGTTTAGCAACGCAGCTGCTACGCGCTTTGGCTCAGGCTGGGCATGGCTCTGTGTCGTAGACGGAAAATTGGAAGTCTGCTCTTCCGCCAATCAGGACAATCCTCTGATGCCTGGCGTTGGATGCGGAGGCACCCCCATACTCGGCCTGGACGTATGGGAGCACGCCTACTACCTCAACTATCAAAACCGAAGACCAGACTACATCTCTGCGTTCTTCAACGTGATCAACTGGGACGAGGTCAATAAGCTGTACGAAGCAGCGAAGTAAAGCGCAAGCCCGCTTATAGATATTGGGAGCCATCTCGAAAGAGGTGGCTCTTTTTTTTGGAGCAGCCAATGTCAGTGCTTTTATCTACTGGACTGCCGGCTCTTCGCTCTCACCCTCGTTCGCGCCGGCTTTCCCACGACCGTCACGGGGTTCCACTACGATCCGGGCTATGGTGCCAGGGCCTCTCTTCGTGGGCAGAGCTCTTTAATTGGGACAGGGGATTACTCAATAGCAAGTCAATCACGTCTCTTCCTTGAGAGGGACAAGAATGGTATCGAGTTAGTGGTAATGAGCAGCCTTCCAGAAAAGCAATCCCTCTGAAAGTCATCCCGGCGAAGGAGGTGCACGGCCAGCTGGATCTCTTAACATATATCGACGATTAGCCTAGCACCATCAATAGATTTTTCCTAACGTCAAAATGACTTGCTTTTTCGCCCTTGTTGGTGTTTTCACCAACAAGCCATCAGAGAAAGCTGCCGGTGGAGACACCGGCAACATCAGTAGGTATTAGAACCCAACCCCCTGGTTTGTGGCACACGAACCAGCCCATCAGGATGATGGGATTATAGGCCTTCGCCCTTGTTGGTGTTTTCACCAACAAGCCATCAGAGAAAGCTGCCGGTGGAGACACCGGCAACATCAGTAGGTATTAGAACTCGCAGTTGCCCGGAGTCCTCGGAAACGGTATCACATCGCGGATATTGCCCATACCTGTCAGGAAGAGCATCATCCGCTCAAAGCCAAGGCCATAGCCACTATGAGGGACCGTACCAAACTTGCGGGTCTCCAGGTACCACCACAGCTCGTCCTGCGGAATGCCCATCTCCTCCATGCGGCTCGTAAGCTTGTCCTGGCGTTCTTCCCGCTGCGATCCACCGATGATCTCACCGATACCGGGGAACAGTACGTCCATAGCGCCAACCGTCTTACCGTCATCATTCTGACGCATGTAGAAGGATTTGATATCCTTAGGATAGTCATACAGAATGACCGGTTTCTTGAAGTGCTTCTCTACAAGGAAGCGCTCATGCTCAGACTGTAGATCAGCTCCCCAGCCTTCGATCAGAAATTGAAACTTCTTCTTTTTGTTGGGCTTGGAGTTGCGCAGGATATCTATTGCTTCCGTATATGTGATCCGCTCAAAGTCATTGTCTATGATGAACTGAAGGCGCTCTAGCAGTGTCATCTCCTGTCGCTCGTTTTGAGGCTTGGACTTTTCCTCCTGTTGCTCTCTTCTGTTGAGGAAGGCAAGGTCATCCGCACAATGCTCCATGATGAACTTCACAAGGAACTTCATCATCTCCTCCGCCAGGTCCATGTTGTCCTGCAGGTCATAGAAGGCCATCTCCGGCTCGATCATCCAAAACTCCGACAAGTGCCGGGTCGTATTGGAGTTTTCCGCCCGGAAAGTTGGTCCGAAGGTATATATCTCCGAAAGCGCCAAAGCTGCCAGCTCCCCTTCCAATTGACCAGAAACTGTCAGGTTGGCCTCTCTACCAAAAAAGTCCTGCTTATAATCGATCGCTCCTTCCTCGTTTCTGGGGAGGTTGTCCAGGTCCATTGTCGTGACTTTGAATGTCTCTCCCGCTCCCTCGGCATCCGACGCCGTGATCACTGGTGTATGGATGTAGAAGAATCCCCTGTCATGGAAGAACTTATGAATGCCGTAGGCCAAATGGTGCCGGATACGGAAGACCGCTCCGAAAGTATTTGTCCGAGGCCTCAGGTGGGCGATTTCCCGAAGAAACTCCATGCTGTGCTTTTTGGGCTGCAATGGAAACTTCTCCGGATCTGCACCTCCCAGTACTTCGATATCAATGGCTTGCATTTCTACGGCCTGACCCGAGCCCTGGGATGCTACAAGTTCGCCATACACAGCAAGGCTGGCCCCAGTCGCAATCTGTCGCAACAAATCCTCAGGGAATTTTTCAGCGTCAGCCACCACCTGAATATTATTGATTGTGGATCCGTCATTAAGGGCGATAAACGACACATTCTTGCTGCCTCGTCGTGTGCGCACCCATCCTTTGACTAGTACCTTAGTTCCGACCTGGCCATCATCCAGTATGGCCTTGATCTTTACTCGCTTGGTATCCACAATTGAAAATTCTGTTTTGTCTGTTTTTTTAATTGGCTGCAAATGTAAAAGAATGGTGCGAAGCGCGGTGAAAGGAAAAAGAATCGTTTCATTGTGAATGTCAATCTCTTGAAACAGTGGTCATCCAAATGCGTTTGATTGGCCTTGAAGGCGAAGTGAAAATCCGATAGCTATCGGATAGGCACTGTATTTGCGCTGGGCAGCGCGGTGCGTGTCTGCCACCGCCCTGCCTTTGCCTTAACTGCTTCGTGCAGGCAGGCGCGAGGGGGCAGTGAGTGGGTCAGCGGGAGGATTGTGAGGCCCATCCGGACAAGAACATATCAACCTTATGAAGGAAATAGGATAATTTTGACTGTTGGTCAGAGAATATGCAAAAACTCAGTTTAACCCAGTCGCTACAGCAAAAGCTCTCTCCTCAGCAGATCCAATTCATCAAGCTGCTGCAGGTGCCTACTGCCGAGCTCGAATCACGGGTGGAGGAGGAACTGGAGACCAATCCCGCGCTGGAAGAAGGAAAGAACGAAGAGAAGGAGGATGAGTACGAGGCCAATGAGGAGTACGAAGAATCAGAACCGCCAGAAACGAATATAGAGGAATACCTCCACGACGACTACTCCGGCTATAAAATGCAGGGGGACGGCCGCTCGGATGAGGATGACAAGGAGATGCCCATTTCTGTGGGATCTACCCTCCACGAACAGTTGATCTCGCAGCTGGGATTTCTTCGCCTATCAGAGAGGGAAACGATCATAGGTAAGCAATTAATTGGCAGCATAGACACGGATGGCTACATCCGACGTGAGCTGGAGGCGATCGTAAATGACATGGCCTTCAGCATGGGAGTGGAAACCGACGCCGATGAGCTGGAAGATCTCCTATTCAAGATCCAGAATTTTGAGCCAGCGGGCATCGGCGCCAGAAACCTGCAGGAATGCCTACTGCTGCAACTGGAGCGCAAGGACCCAACTGAAGAAGTCAACCGGATCGCTTACGAAATCATTGATCGCTGCTTTGCTGAGTTTTCGAAAAAGCACTACGAGAAGATCGCCAAGAAGCTGGGGATCCAGGATGAGGGACTGCTGAGAGAATCCATATACATCATCACCAAACTGAACCCGAAGCCAGGGGGTAGTGGAGACGAGGTCGCAAAGACGCAATACCTCATGCCGGACTTCATGCTTACCGAAAACAATGGCAAGCTGGAACTCACACTCAATGGCAAAAACGCGCCGGAGCTTCGCGTAAGCCGATCCTACGCAGACATGCTGCAGGCTTACGACAAAGGCAACAAGAAGGACAAAAAACTGAAGGAGACGGTCACTTTCATTAAGCAGAAGCTGGACTCCGCCAAGTGGTTTATCGATGCCATCAAACAGCGTCAACAAACACTGCTCAACACGATGCAGGCGATAGTGGACTTCCAGTATGACTACTTCCTGGAGGGCGATGAGAGTAAGCTGAAACCCATGATCCTCAAGGATATATCCGACAGGATTGGCATGGATATATCTACTGTTTCGCGTGTAGCCAATAGCAAAGCGATACAGACAGAATTCGGTATCTTCCCGCTCAAGTATTTTTTCTCCGAAGGTATCAGCACTGAGAGCGGTGAAGATGTCAGTAGCCGTGAGGTGAAAAACAAACTGAAAGAGATCATTGACAAGGAAGAGAAGAAAAAGCCTCTCTCTGATGACAAACTCGAAAAGCTCTTGAAAGCGCAAGGGTACAACATTGCACGCCGTACGGTTGCGAAGTATCGGGAGCAGCTAAATATCCCCGTAGCACGTCTGCGCAAAGAGCTCTGATTAAAGCATGAAACTACTTATGCAGTCAATATCGGTGGTGTTTCATCCATTATTGCTGAGCACTCACATGATGATTGTCCTGTACTTCACCGCTCCGGCAGTGATTGGCGCCATCGGACTCGAGTTTATCCCCAATCTCATCCTTGCAATCTTCCTCAGTACAGCCGTCATTCCCGCACTAAGTTTAGGCTTCATGAAAATCTCCAGCAGAGTCTCTGACTATGAGCTGACAGAGCGGGAAGAGCGGATCTGGCCATTTGTCCTCATCACAATTTTCTATGCGGCGACGACTTATTTTATGCTGACCAGATTTCGGATTGGAGAATTGTTTGGTCTGATGATGATCACCGTCACGCTGCTGGTCTTTGCTTTGCTGATCATCACCTTTCGATTCAAGATCAGTATCCACGCTGCAGCCAATTGGGGAGGGACGGGCATATTGACTTTCCTCACGCTACGCAGCGGACTTCCACTCTTTCTACCTCTTATTGCCACCTTCGTGGTCTCTGGTGCGGTGGCCACCTCCCGATTGTACCTGGGCTATCACACGCCCAAGGAAATTTGGGTGGGCGCTATTTTCGGCTTTGTTTTCAGCTTTGTGGCGCTGTCACTTTTTACCCTCAGCTTTTAGAAGCCAGAGATCGAGAGACCAAAGGACCAGAACCTTGGGTTGGTGCCTTGGACAGGCGAAGTCCCAAAGAGGTCAGAGAAGTAGTATTTTCCAAAAACATGAATGCCGCGAAGACCTATGCGTGCTTGAATACCATAACGCAGATCTTCCAGGCCAAAAGCTGCTCGTAGCTTTTGTGCGCGGTCCTCATTGTTGAGGGTGTATTTGATCTTAGTGTGGGATTCGACTCGAAAGCCAAGCATACCCCCTACACCAAAAAATAAACCTTCACCGCTGACCGTCCGCAAAGGATAATATCTAAACTCCAGCGGCAGCTCGATATAGTTCATGGCCAGCTTGTTGTTGCGTATAGATCCAAATCCTCTCAGTGTGTCATAGACGATGTTCCCATCCATGTCTTCCTGAAAATTGATCTCCTCATTGAACTTGAGCTTCTCAGCTGTGAACCCTAAACCCGGATTGATTGTGAGGTAGTCATTGAGGCTAATCATGTGCTTATAGTACACACCAAAGGTCCGGGAGTTGAAGAAGTTTTCCTCCATTTGTGGAGGATCATCGTATAGCACGTTGAAGCCAAAGTCGATGAGCAGTTCTCCTGGAAGTTCGGGTTGTGCGTATCTACTTTTGTTATCGTTGTCCTGGGCTAGCGCTAGGATCGCCAGACTCATTCCCACTACCGTCCCGATTAGTTTCTTCATGCTTCGCGTCAAAAAGATTTTTCGAGCGCCAAAGATAGAGGCAATTTTAAAACCTTCCCTTTGGCAAGGATTTATTTAACAAATTATTACTTTTGTGCCTCTTTTCGGGTTGACCACTCGACGCGAATTGGGAAATTTTAACATTACTGGACCCGTAGCTTAACTGAATAGAGCACCAGATTACGGCTCTGGAGGTTGCAGGTTTGACTCCTGCCGGGTTCACACCAAAAGCTCAGCATCTCGCTGGGCTTTTTTTATGCCTTCTCCTCAATGCAACCTCTGGAGGTTGCAGGACTGGGCGTCCCCGTTTGACTCCTGCCGGGTTCACACCAAAAGCTCAGCATCTCGCTGGGCTTTTTTATGCCTTCTCCTCAATGCAACCTCTGGAGGTTGCAGGACTGGGCGTCCCCGTTTGACTCCTGCCGGGTTCACACCAAAAGCTCAGCATCTCGCTGGGCTTTTTTTATGCCTTCTCCTCAATGCAACCTCTGGAGGTTGCAGGACTGGGCGTCCCCGTTTGACTCCTGCCGGGTTCACACCAAAAGCTCAGCATCTCGCTGGGCTTTTTTTATGCCTTCTCCTCAATGCAACCTCTGGAGGTTGCAGGACTGGGCGTCCCCGTTTGACTCCTGCCGGGTTCACACTAAAAGCTCAGCATCTCGCTGGGCTTTTTTTATGCCTTCTCCTCAATGCAACCTCTGGAGGTTGCAGGACTGGGCGTCCCCGTTTGACTCCTCCGGTTCATACGAAAGCTCAGCATCCTGCTGGCTCTCCGCTGAGGGTCGACATACACGCGCCGCGAGCAGGCGTCCCCCTATCAAAATGTATGATTATTATAGCATTTTTCTCATCCCAATCCGTTTTCCCCGACTTGCCTGACATAGGTCATAGGAAATCATCGATCGATCGATGAAATTAAGACCGTGTTATGCAATATGGAGCCGGTAAAATGTGCTGGCATGTCCTAATAATGTAGTAATCGAAGATTTTTGTGATCCCTGGCACCCGAATGGGTCTTCCTCTGTGTTCTGAACCGATAATCTGAAGCCGCTGAAATGTAATCAATACAAATAGCCAACTTCTCTAGCTAACAGTATCTGTGATGTTCTTGCATCAAACGATCTATAGAGACTTAAGAGCCTTCATCTGACTCTGCCTGCAGTAATTCCCACTGCAGGCCACAAATCCTCTTGGAACCCATTTACCACGAAAAAAAACAGTACAATGACCCAAAGATTAATCGCCATAAGTTTATTGGCATTCCTAGTAGTTTCATGTGAACACGACCTTCCTGTCGAAAGGCCTAATGACTTGTCTTCACCAAAAATGGACACTCAAAGGAGACCGGATTTAGAGATTTCCAGAAAACAGGGAAGTGACAATCTGAAAAGCGCGAGTATCGTTGAGGATTTAACTTCAGCAACATCTTCAGATCTGGTCAACGCACTCATTGGCATAGGACCGGATGCACCTGCTATTTCCAATGTGACTTATTCAGGAGTTCCCCATGCTGCTGGTATTTTCACCGATGGTATGGACGTTTTCGGATTCGAAAGCGGCATCATCTTGAGTAGCGGAGACATTGACAATATTGTGGGGCCCAATGTGAGCGACGGAATTACTGCTGTAAATGGCTCGCCAGGGGATGCTGATCTGGATGCATTGATACCAGGCTTCAGCACCTTTGACGCGACCATATTGGAATTTGATTTTGAGTGTGACTATCTCCAGGTTATTTCATTCCAATACGTATTTGCCTCGGATGAATACAACGAATATGTGAACTCCAATTTCAATGATGTATTTGGATTCTTCGTCAATGGCGTCAATATCGCCGTGATTCCTGAAACCACAACACCAGTTTCGATAAACAATTTGAACTGTGGCAATCCTTTTGGAACTGCTGACAACTATTGTGCTCTTTTCATCAATAATGACCTAAATGACGGTGGAGGAGCTGAGGAGACTGAAATGGATGGATTTACAGTAATACTGACAGCCACATCAAAGATCAATCCTGGCACCAATCACATCAAGCTGGCCATCGCCGATGCCGGGGATCGCATTCTTGATTCTAATGTATTGCTAAGGGGAGAGAGTTTCGTTTGCGCACCCCCAATCATTCCTGTGGATATCGATATCAAACCAGGAAGTGATCCAAACTCCATTAATTGCAACAATGTCAACGGCAATATTCCTGTTGCTATCCTTACTACAGAAGGGTTCGATGCCACAATGGTGGACCATACTACCGTCGAGTTTGAAGGAGCTCAGGAATGGCATAGCCATAAGAAAACCGGAGAACTCAAAAGACATGAGGAAGATGTAGATGGCGACGGAGATATAGATCTCGTGCTTCATTTTCTTCTCGGTGAAACTGGTCTCGATTGTGCCTCATTTGAAGGAACACTGACAGGCGAACTCTATGATGGCAGGCCTATAAGCGGAACCGACGCCGTACGGATGGTGGACACACCATAGTAACCTGAAACAAGGTTTCTGACTTTTGAAGTTGCTGCATTTCGATGTGCGGTTGCAGCAACTAATGTTACAATTAAAGCTCAGCTTTTCGCTGGGCTTTTTTGTTGGAGGCCGTGGGTAGTTTTGTAGTATAGCTGACCTTGGCCGAACTACTTTGTCGCGCAGTTGTTAAATGACTACGGCATGAGGACCCACCAACTAGCATCTGCCGTACACCGATAGGAACATTTATGAAAATGAGCATAATGAAAACATTGATGATGACTTTGGCGCTTTGCCTCGTAGCAATCGCCTGTACCACTCCCTCCACTGCACAGCAACAGCAAGTTGTACCTAAGACGGCGGCAGAACTCGAAGGCTTCAGCACGGCCTACTTTGCCAGCGGTTGCTTCTGGTGCGTAGAAGCCATCTTCCAGTCAGTCAAGGGAGTGGAGGAAGCCATATCCGGCTACTCCGGTGGCAAGATCAAAAACCCCAACTACCGACTGGTGAGCTCCGGGGCCACACAACACGCCGAAGCGGTGGAAGTTTACTACGACCCTGACGTCGTTTCTTATGAAACGCTGCTCGAGGTTTTCTTCGGATCTCACGACCCAACCACACTCAACAGACAGGGCCCGGATCGTGGATCACAGTATCGTTCCGCGATTTACTATCAGACGTCAGAGGAGAAGCAGATCATTGACGAGTACATCGCCAAACTCGAAAAAGACAAAGTCTTTGATGGCGAGATCACAACGGAAGTGGCGGAATTCACCGCTTTCTACGACGCCGAAGACTATCATCAGGAATACGAAGCACTACATCCCAATGAACCCTATGTCCGAAGTGTGTCAATCCCCCGATTGAATAGGTTCAAGGCGAAGTTCCCTCATCTGTTGAAGGACGAGGCGCATTAAAGTTCCGCGTTTCAGGTTCCGGGTTCATGGTTTGAGTTCCCGGACCTGAGTTCGCAAGGCGCTAGTCCGGAAATTGACTTGCGTCGATATTGGGGATGATGCGGATGGCGTTTTTGTAATACACCTTTTTCAGCACTTCGTCGGATAGGCCCAATCCATACATCCGCCAGAAGGCGTGGTACTTTTTGTAGTAGGGGAAGTATTCATCTTCGGTCTCCAACACCCGGAAGTAAGTATAGAACTCCTCCTTATTGTAGGCGTCTTTCGCAAAGACGATTCGGTCTTGATACTTCTCGAAAAAAGCCTTGGCCATGCGCGGTTGGCGGCCTAGCTCAGCGATGACGGCGCCAATTCCTACATTGACATTAGGATAGGTATCAAGGTGCTCACCAAGTTTCTTTAAGTCGTTGGCCATCCATCCCATGTGGGCATTGATGAAAGTCGTATTGGGGTGTTTCTTGAAAATGTTGTGTTGCTCACCAATGATTTGCTCCCAGGGTGCAGGATCAGTATCCGATCGCTTCCTGCCAGACCGCAGCTTGAGCTCCAGCCATCTTTCATTCTTCTCATCGTGGTCATCCCAGAAGGGTTTAGGGTCAGCAGCATGGATCAATACCGGGATACCCAGTTCGCCACACTTGGCCCAAACAGGGTCCAACCTTGGATCATCTATGGCAATCCGCTCACCGTTTACATCCAGATTTCGCAAGCCCAGACTTTTGTAGATCTTCAGCCCGTTGGCTCCGTTAGCAACATCTTCTTCGAGTTCCTTGACCGCTTGCTCAGACCATCCGGGTTCACCTACATTTTTGAAGGAAACGTTGGTGAATACTATGAATCGGCCAGGAGCCTCTCCATTCATTCTGGCGATCATACTGTTGAGATAGCTCTGCTCGCCAATATCACCAGCAGCCCTATTGAAGCCTCGACCACTTAGATTAACCATAGTGGCCATGTTGATTTCATCCATCTCCGACACCAGCGTCGCCACACGTTCCTTCGTGACGTTCCACTGATGGCTATGGACATCAATGAATGGGAATTTTGCCTTTTTGACAGGATTCTCAGGAACGACCAACGTTGAGACGGGGTCGTAATCTTCAAAACTCATTTCCTGAGCATGAACAAAGGACACCAGTAGATATACGGGCAGTAGAATTTTCTTTAAACGAATAGTGCGCATGGGCTCAAAAGTACGGGCTTACCCATAATGGCCCAACAGAGAAGGCAGCAAAAATACACGAACGGTCAGTAGTCCGTTAGGCGGCGTGACGTGCTTTCAGCATTCGTAGAACAGCCTTGCCTATCGACGGCTCGCTGAGCAACTCAAAAAATCTTTGTGGTGCGATGTCTTCATACGACCTCACACGTCCTTTGTGCTTTCCTCCTTTGAACTTGATAGAAAGCGTTAGCTCACTTTTGCTGTACTCCATGTATTCGATGATAGATGATCGAACATCTACCCGAATTTCCCTCAAATTGTCTGTATCTAAAGTAGCTAGCATGTGCCGGTTGTTGTCACTAAATGAGTTGTTAAGATATATGTATACAACGTGTTTAGGAAATGGTCCAAAGCCAATTCGATAAATCGACGCATGAACTAGATTTTTGAAAGACGAATGACTCTTTTCGTCGGATTTTCAAAGAAGAGACCGCTTCAGATTGAGATTGCCAAAAAAGCTATTTCTTTGCCCCAAAAGACGTAATACCCATCCCTTTTGAAAGAAATCTCCGTCCACGGAAAGCCCTTCGAAATGTACCTCTCCCAAGCAGAGATCACCGGGCGAATCGATGCGCTTTCCTCCCAAATCAACTCAGATTATGAAGGCCGCTGCCCATTGTTCATTATGGTGCTGAAAGGCGCTTTCATGTTTGGTACGGAACTCATCAGACGGTTTGCCGGGCCCTGCGAAGTGCAATTCATCAGAGCCAAGTCTTACGTGGGAATGGCGAGTTCCGGTGAGATCAATATCGAAGCCAACCGGTCGATACTGGTTGAAAAGCGTGATGTGATCTTAATTGAAGATATCGTCGACTCGGGCAAAACGCTTTCCAAGCTGATCCCCTTGCTAGAAAAGCGAAACCCATCAAGCCTCCGCCTTGCCTCTCTCTTGTTTAAGCCGGAAGCACTGCAACACGATGTGCACATCAGCTATTGCGGCTTTGAGATCCCTAACAAATTCGTGGTTGGATATGGGCTGGATTATGATGAACTGGGCCGCAACTATCCAGCGATCTATGCTTTGAAGGAATAATCCCAAAAAAAATCCGGCTGTATTGTCCTACCTCGTCCGGTTCCTTCGTCCTGATTGCAAATAAACTTTTTGGATGATGAAAAAAATACTCTTGTACTCCGCGCTGTCTATCTGCTTTCTTGGCCACGTTCTTGGACAATCGCTAACAACCGCAGATCGGGACAAAGCCGTAACCCAGTTCAAACAGACAAAGAAAGAATTGCTGAAGACTGTCAAGGGGCTGTCGGAACAGCAGCTGAACTACAAACCAGACGAAACCACCTGGTCCGTCGCCGAGTGCCTTGAGCACCTAACGATCTCCGAACAAACACTTTTTGGTATAGTGCAAATGACACTACAAAGTGCGCCAGATCCTTCCGGCAGAGTGGATGTCAAGATGTCAGATGAGGAAGTGCTTGGATTGATCAAAGACAGAAGTTCTAAGGTCAAGACACGACCAGACCTCGAACCGACCAATCAGTTTGGGTCGGTAGAGGGAACAATCAACGCCTTCAAGGAAAGGAGGGACACAAACATTGAATTCGTGAAGACTACCGATGAGGACCTTCGTAACAGATATTTTGAATTCCCCTTTGGAAAGGTAGATGCTGTACAGGTCTTACTATTCATATCAGGACATAGCCAGCGACATATTGACCAGATGAAAGAATTGATTGCAATGCAGTCATTCCCAGGCTAGTTTTTGCATTGTCATCCCCCTTGTCGAGCCCACGTTCAGTAGGGCCCGGCAAAGGGAATTACTGCATAAGATGACATTCGGACTTTGTGACCGGTTGTCCGCAGGGCGAACACTGACAGACTTTCAGGTGAACACTACCGTACACTTTAGGAATGCAAAAAGGCAAAAAAAGCATCATTCCGGTCTTACCTCCCACTATTTTCAACTTTGGCACACCATTTGCTAATTAGTGAACAATGATCACTAACAACCCTCACATGAAGAAAGGCAATCTTGCCCGGACTCTCCTAATCATACTAGGGGTAGTGATCGCCTTGTACCTGAGTGTTTCTTCAGGTGCTCTCTCTGCCCATCTTACACCTTCATCCATTCCTACGTTTTCCAAAGCACTAGCGCAGGAAAAAGTAACCTCCGGTAAAGCTGAAAGTAAGATTGTCGCTCCTTTCCTGAAGGAATCCGGCTTGCAGATCGTTAGCCTACTGAGGCTAGACAAATAGCATTATCTTAGTTGCATGAGCAAAAGACTACGACGTTCCGATTCTAAAATAATCGGCGGTGTTTGTGCCGGTATTGCTGAGTACATGGACCTGGACCCAGTGCTGGTACGAATAGCCTATTTACTTCTCTCGATATTAACAGCCTTCTCCGGTGTGCTGGTCTATATCATTTTGTGGATTGTCCTGCCTGATTACGGCGATTAATTCTTCCTGACGTACAAGTTGTCTTCTGCACGCTCCTCCGCCAGGATCAGCGCTTCATAAAGATTGGCAATTCCCGCCGTCGACGAAATCTTCTTGAGCTTGACTTTGCCCGGCTTGTCTTCACTTGCACTTGGATACCGAACTCTCAGGTTCCCATAAGGTAACGCCGAATCCAGGATGATGCTCTTCACCTCGGCTGCTGAGAGTTGGGGGAAGTATGACCAGATACTGGCTGCAATGCCAGAGACGACGGGTGCCGCCATACTTGTACCGCTATTGAGTTCATATTTACTATCCGGAATCGTGGACAATAGATCAACACCCGGGGCAAAGACGTCCAGTTCCCGTTTCCCATAATTTGTAAATGAAGCCAAGAGATATTGGTCCGGCTTTTGACTGGTAGCTCCCACCTCAATCCAATTTGCGGCTATTGAGCCATCCTTGTAGGTCCTGATCGGGAAATGAACGGCCTCATCAATGTTTACCCCAGCGTTGCCTGCTGCATGGACGATTAACACATCCTTTTCATGAGCGTACCTAACCGCTTCATCAATGACTGCCTTATAAGGTGAGTATCCCTTGCCAAAGCTCATATTGATCACTCGCGCCCCGTTGTCAGCCGCATATCGAATGGCATTTGCCACGTCTTTGTCCCTTTCGTCTCCATCGGGAACCGCCCTCAGCGCCATGATTTGCACATTCTTCCCAATACCGTCGATGCCGGTCCCATTGTCTCGAGTTGCCCCAATGATGCCAGCCACGTGTGTCCCATGCTCGGCGTGTCCTCCCAGGACATCGTTGTTGCCATAGCCCTGCTCGTAAGGATTCGTAGGATCATCTCCTATGATCGATCGAGGGTCAAAAGCAACGTTGTAATGGTAGTGGATGCGTTTATAGTGATAGTCTTTGTACTCCCTGTAGTCCTGGAGGTCAAAGCCGTTCTGGAATAGCTGACCAAGTATAGATTTCGCGGCCCGGACCCTGTCATTTTCCTCAGGGATCTCATCTAACAATTCCGGAGTGAGGTCCTCGGACTTTGCATAGGGTCGGAGAATGCGGTACACCTGGGTGATCGTCTCATCAAAACCTTGTATGGACTCAAGCTCTTTTGTGGCCGCAGAGACTTTCTTGTCAATTATGCGCTTAAGCTCCTGCATCTTCGCCACATCAATCTCCTGCTCGCTTGTCAGAGCCATGGAATCCACCCCTTGCAGAGATTGCTTCAGGTCCAAATACTCTCTAACGTGACCGTAAGTGTCTGCAATGACATTTTGTCCATTGGTGCTGCCGAGAAAGTTCCAGCCGTGGATATCGTCGACGTACCCATTGCGATCATCGTCGATGCCATTGTTGGGTATCTCGTCCACATTTACCCACATATTGCCCCTCAGGTCCTCATGATCAGCATCTACACCAGAGTCAATAACGGCAACAATGATGGTTTTCGACGGCTTGCCCTCGAAGGTTTTGTGAGCTTTGTCCGCGCTGACGCCAAGCACCTTGTCCCTCTTCAGATCGAGGTTCTGCCAGTCACCTTTTTGACTAAAGGTTAAAAGAGGTATTGCGAAAATGGCAAGAAATACAGCAGATCCCTTCGAAAACACGCGGCACTAACTTGAAATTGGTTTAGCCATGTAAAATATATCAAACGGAAGTTTTTACTAGCATTTTTTCGGCAATTTTCAGCTGATGCGCGTGTAGGCGCTTAGCCACCGAGGGGGAATCTCCCCAGTGAGGGCCAATTCGTAATCCTCATAACTGCACGGCACCATTTTGTTTCGAAGAAAGACAGATTTGGCGCCTTCGGGATTGGGAACCTCCATCCACCACTTTTCTGTGCGCTTACTTTTGAAAAATCGAATGGAGCCGGGTTCGCCGTCCATATCCACTTCGTAGATCAGGAATTTGTCTGACATAAAGTCTTTCTCCTCCACCCGGTGGTAGTAACCTTCGATGAGGTACCAGATCATCGTCGCGATTACAAACGCCGTCGTGCCACTGGCATCGTCCTTGTCCGCATCGTACTCATAGAAGCCCACAGAGGTCAATCGCTCATTCATTCCCGCATACCAACAGAGCTGACATGCCTCTTCTCCACTAAGCCCAAAGGGAAAATTGAGGGTAGCGCCTGGAGCAAACATCTGACTCAATGCTGAAATATCGAAGGACATCATATCCGCCGCCCGAACTACCGGTTCCATCTCTTGTAGCTTCTCCCGTACCAGCCCCAACCTAATCGCCTCAAAATACATGGACTGCAGTAGCTCCTGCTTGTCCTCTTCGACGAGGTAGCTCTGATGGCCCAGATGGATCAGCTGAAAGAGAAAGTTGGGGTTGCGCTTGATGATATCCGTTATAAATGAGCTGTTGGCTGCTTCGGATTCTCCGATGTCAATTCGGGGATCTACCAACAGCAGGTTGAGCATTCGCTCAAATTCCTCATACGCCAGGTATTGGCCAACTGTAAGGTCGTGGGAGCCCCCGACAATAATGGTGAGAATATCCTTCGAGAGCAGGTACTGAACGATCTGCTGTACCCGTTGAACAGTGTCTTCGCGTGTCGGCCCATTGCGTAGGTTGCCCAAATCCACCACGCGGTATGTGGCGGTCCCCTTGTGCATAGGGTAGAGCTTCTTGCGGACTTCATCCGCGGCATGGCTGTATCCCATGGACTGCGTAGATGTGCCACGATTCTCCTGGACTCCCATGATGGCAATCTGAATCCCGGTGAGGTCCGGTACGCGTGCTTCATAGAGGTGGACAGATTGGCCCAGATTGGGCTTGTTCAATGTCAGCTCTACCAATTCTTCTCCAACAGGGTCAAAATAAAGCGATAGATCCATAAGCAGTCGTTCGGGGTCAAGCACAAAAAAAGGGGAATTCTCATTCCCCTCCGAAAAGTATCTTATTCTTTGTTATCCACCGAAATCGTCAAAGCGGATGTTTTCATCTGGAATACCGAAATCTTCTCCCATCTTCTGTACGGCCTTGTTCATCAGTGGAGGACCACAGAAGTACAACTCGATGTCTTCGGGAGAGTCATGCTTCTCCAGGTATTGGTTGATTACTGACTGGTGTACAAATCCCAGGAATCCATCACCTTCCTTATCATGAATATCCTTCTTCACCTTCCAATTGTCTTCTTCCTGAGGCTCGGAGAGCACCATGAAGAAATTGAAATTGGGGAAGTGCTTCTCCAGATCCCTGAAGTGATCGATGTAAAATAGCTCTCGTCGAGATCTACCCCCATACCAGTAAGTCACCTTGCGGCCGGTTTTTAGTGTCTTGAAGAGATGATACAAATGTGATCTCATTGGTGCCATACCTGCGCCACCACCAACGTAGAGCATTTCTGCCTCTGATGGATTGATGAAGAACTCACCGTAAGGACCTGAAATGGTCACTTTGTCACCTTCCTTCAAATTGAAGATGTATGACGACGCGATACCTGGATTCACATTCATCCAGCTATTGGCCGCCCTGTCCCACGGAGGCGTGGCGATTCGCACATTGAGCATGATCTCACGACCTTCCGCCGGATATGAAGCCATGGAATAGGCCCGCTCGATGGTCTCATCATTTTTCATTTTCAGGTCCCAAAGACCAAAGTTGTCCCACTCCTTTTTGAACTTCATCGGGTCACCAGGATGCTCCTGGGGGTGGGCGGTGATGTCCATATCTTTGAAATCTACCTCGCACTTGGGTACTTCGATCTGGATGTAACCACCAGCCTGGTAATCCATTTCCTCAGGGATCTCCACTACAAACTCCTTGATAAACGAGGCCACGTTGTAGTTTCGCACCACCGTCGCTTCCCACTTCTTGATACCAAAGATCTCTTCAGGGATCTCGATTCTGAGGTCTTCCTTCACCTTCACCTGGCAAGACAGTCGGACATTTTCTTTTTGCTCGGTCCTGTTCAGGTGGCCAACCTCGGTAGGTAGGATGTCACCTCCACCCTCGGTGATCTTGCACTTGCACATGGCGCAGGTACCACCTCCGCCACAGGCGGAAGGGAGAAATATCTTCTGTGCACTCAATGTCGAAAGCAATGTCGACCCGGCGCTCGTCACAATAGGGTTGGCGTCGTCACCATTGACGATGATCTTCACGGGGCCTGACTGCACCAGCTTGGACTGAGCTACCAGCAGGATCACGACCAGGAGCAGGATTACGACCGTAAAGGCCACAATCGATGTTAAAATTATTGGGGACATAAATTCTTATTCCTTTTCAATATTTCGGCACAAATATACGCTATCAGGTTATTCACAATACGTGGTATGAACCTAATTACCAAAGCAACATAGCGTCACAGCAAAAAGTTACTGCAGCATCTTCAAAAGCGTCGCAATTTTGGACTTCAATTGGCGACGATCGACGATGAAATCGAGGAATCCATGCTCGAGTACAAACTCGGAACTTTGGAAGCCCTTTGGGAGGTCCTTGCCGATCGTCTCGCGAATGACCCGGGGGCCTGCAAAACCGATCAAAGCACCCGGCTCGGCAATGTTGAAATCTCCCAGCATCGCAAAGGATGCAGTGACACCACCAGTCGTGGGATCAGTAAGCAAGGAGATATAAGGAAGGCCAGCCCGGTCGAGCAAATTCAGTCTCCCCGAGATCTTGCCCAACTGCATCAGCGACAGACCCGCTTCCATCATGCGGGCACCGCCTGACTTCGAGATCATCAGAAAGGGTGTCTTCTCCTTGATCGCATGGTCAATCGCCCGTGCAATCTTCTCACCGACCACGGAACCCATGGATCCACCGATGAAAGAGAAATCCATACAGCCGATCGTGATGGGAATACCGCTCAGCTTACCATGAGCCGCTCTGACCGCATCTTTGAGGCCTGTCTTTTTTTGACTTGACTCGATGCGGACGGGGTACTTCTTCGTATCAACAAATTTCAGGGGGTCTGCGGAAGTGAGGTCCACATCCAGTTCTGTGAACTTATTGTCATCGAACAATATCTCGAAGTATTCCTTGGAACCAATGCGTACGTGATAGTCATCTTCGGGCGATACGTAGGCATTGTTCTTAAGCTCTCGCATGTGGACGATGGTGCCCTTAGGGGTCTTGTACCAGAGACCATCGGGAGCTTCTTTCTTTTCTTTGGTGGGGGTTTGAATTCCCTTATCCGTTCGGTTGAACCAAGCCATAAAGTCTTTAATCTAGCAGGGTCGCAAAATTAACCCGATCCAAGGAATTACGAGTTTCAATCTCTGACTAACCGTTTGAAATTGGAATCAAAACTCCGTTCCGAAACTTAGACTTCCTCATAGTCGACGTATTCGCCGCCCTTGTAGTCCTCTCCTTTCTTCCCCTTCTTGCCTTTTGGCACGTAGTCAACGTGCACATTGGAGCCTTGTGGGCTTTTGCGCTGCTGAGGTTCGCCGGTCAGATCACGCCCGGCGGCAATGACCTTGGCCAGAACAGCGCTAACTCTGTAAATGACGTAGCTCAAGAGCAATATGATCAGGAAGAACTTCATGTAGTAGTTTAACCTATCTGCTCAAGTAGTGGTTTCGTTCCGCATAGATATCCAGGAAATAATCATCCATCAGGTCATCAATGAAATAGATCGCCTCTCCTGTGGACTTCATCTCCGGTCCCAGTTCCTTGTTGACGTTAGGGAACTTGTTGAACGAAAAGACGGGCTCTTTGATGGCATAGCCCTTTTTCACAGGGTTGAACTTAAAGTCCTTGACCTTCTTCTCACCCAACATGATTTTGGTGGCATAGTTCACGTAAGGCTCCTGGTATGCCTTGCAAATGAACGGTACCGTCCGAGAGGCCCTGGGATTCGCCTCGATGATGTAGACCTGATCATCCTTGATGGCAAACTGTATATTGATCAACCCTACCGTTTGCAGTGCCAGCGCAATACGCTTGGTAAAGTCTTCGATCTGCCGCATCACGAAGTCGCCAAGGTTATAGGGGGGCAGAACGGCGTATGAGTCCCCTGAATGTATACCTGCTGGTTCGATGTGCTGCATGATCCCAATGATGTGGACTTCCTCACCATCACACAAGGCATCGGCCTCTGCTTCGATCGCCCCTTCGAGGAAGTGATCGAGGAGAATACGGCCATCCATCTTCTTCTGAAGAAGGTTGACGACATGCTCCTCCAACTCCTGCTCATTGATGACGATCTTCATGCTCTGGCCTCCCAGGACATAGGATGGTCTCACGAGGAGCGGGAATCCGATTTCCTTGCACAGCTCCATTGCTTCGTCAGCGTTTTCAATGGTCCCATACTCAGGGTAAGGGATCTTGAGCTCCTTGAGCAAATCTGAGAATCGCCCCCGGTCCTCTGCCAAATCAAGTGCTTCGAAGCTCGTACCGAGAATTTTGATACCATAGCGGCTCATCTTCTCTGCCAGCTTCAGGGCTGTCTGCCCACCCAGCTGTACGATCACACCCTCCGGCTTCTCGTGCTGGATGATCTCGTAGATATGCTCCCAGAATACCGGCTCGAAGTAAAGCTTGTCCGCGACATCAAAGTCCGTAGATACCGTCTCGGGGTTGCAGTTGATCATGATGGTCTCGTACCCCATCTCCTTGGCGGCCAGCACACCGTGAACACACGAGTAGTCGAACTCAATACCCTGACCGATACGATTAGGACCAGAGCCCAGAACGAGGATTTTTTTCCGATCGGTCACCACTGATTCATTCTCCTGATCAAAGGTGGAGTAGTAGTACGGGGTCACCGCTTCAAACTCCGCTGCACAGGTATCCACGAGCTTGTACACTCGATTGATCTTCATCTCCTCTTTCCTCTTCTGGTACACTTCGCTCTCCAGACACCGAAGGAGATGCGCGATTTGTCGATCAGCGTAGCCTTTCTCCTTCGCCTCCAGCATCAACTCCCGAGGAATTGAGTCAATTGTGTACTTTTCGATTTTGTCCTCCAGATGGATCAGCTCTTCGATTTGATTGAGGAACCACGGATCAATTTTGGTGAGCTTGAAGATCGTCTTGAAGGCGATGCCAAGCTTAAAGGCATCGTAGATATGAAATAGCCGATCCCAGGAAGGATTGGCGAGGCTATGAAGGATCGCCTCCTGATTTTGCAATTCTTTGCCGTCGGCCCCAAGACCATTCCTCTTGATCTCTAGTGACTGACAAGCCTTTTGCAGGGCTTCCTGGAAATTGCGCCCAATTCCCATGGCCTCTCCGACAGCCTTCATTTGCAGTCCCAGTCGCAGGTCGGCACCTTTGAACTTATCGAAATTCCATCTGGGAACTTTGACGATGACATAGTCAAGTGCCGGCTCGAAGAGCGCCGAGGTGGTGCCCGTAATCGCATTCTTCAACTCATCAAGATTATAGCCGATCGCCAGTTTCGCCGCAACCTTAGCAATCGGATACCCCGTAGCCTTGGAGGCCAAGGCTGATGATCGAGACACGCGCGGATTGATCTCAATGCCCACGATCTCATCTGTGGAGGGATTGACTGCAAACTGAACGTTGCAGCCTCCGGCAAACTGCCCGATGCCATTCATCATGATCTTTGCCAGGTCGCGCATGCGCTGATAGATGGTATCTGGCAGGGTCATGGCCGGTGCAACCGTGATGGAGTCGCCGGTATGGACACCCATCGGATCAAAGTTCTCGATAGAGCAAATGATGATGATGTTGCCTGCGTTGTCCCGAAGGAGCTCCAACTCATACTCTTTCCATCCGAGGATACTCTGCTCCACCAGCACTTCATGGATCGGTGAGGCCTTCAGGCCTCGGTCTAGCGCTACATCGAACTCTTCCTGGGTATTGACAAACCCACCTCCATAACCACCCAATGTAAATGAAGGACGAATGACCAATGGGAACCCAATCTCCTGAGCGATCTCCTTGCCCTTGAGGAAAGAAGTAGCCGTTTCTCCTCGACATACCTGCACACCCAATTCATGCATCTTCAGTCGAAACTTCTCTCTGTTTTCAGTGGTCTCAATGGCATTGATGTCCACGCCGATGATCTTGACATTGTGCTTCTCCCAGATGCCGGCATTCTCACATTCAATCGCCAGGTTCAAAGCCGTTTGTCCCCCCATCGTAGGTAGGACCGCATCGACCTTGTGCTTCTGCAGCACCTCCCGTATGGACTTCTTGTTGAGGGGAAGGAGGTAGACATGATCCGCCGTCACAGGGTCGGTCATAATCGTCGCAGGATTCGAATTGATGAGGATCACTTCGATGCCCTCCTCCCGCAAGGATCTTGCAGCTTGTGAGCCGGAGTAATCAAATTCGCAAGCCTGACCAATGATTATGGGGCCGCTCCCAATGATAAGTATGGACTTAATCGAGTCGTCTTTTGGCATGGGTGGTGCAGTTAATTAGTTTGAGTGCGTGTGCCATTTTCTCAATGCACAAATTGGCGCAAAATTATGCCCCACCGAAGGAAGTTGAAAGCTTTGGCCTGATCAATTGATAATTATTATCTGATCGGCAACGACTACGCGCTTTGCAGGAAGTTCATGATCCATGAGGTGAGTGCGGATTGGTCCACTTTCGTAGTCAAAGACCTGTCTGCAGCCAGGATAGTCTCTGCTGGAATTCGATCGGCCCGGGAGGTGTAAATGGCCTGGTTATAGGCTTTGGTGAACTCCGGGTGCCCCTGAATGCCGAGGTAGCCTTCTCCAACTTGAAAAACGCCCACCGGACAAGTCGGCGACTTTGCCAGGACTTGCGCGCCGGGAGGTAATTCCACAATCTGGTCCTGGCAAAGCATGAGCACATTGAATTTTGTGAGTGCCGGCTTCATCCAATCCGGATGCTCTGTTACCTGGAAGGAATGCACACCTATCTGCCAACCAAATTCAGACTTTGCCACCTTTCCTCCCAAAGCCTGTCCGATCAGCTGGTGACCATAGCATATCCCGACAAACTTCTTCTGTCTGCTCCTCAAATCAGCAATGAAATCAAGCAAGTCCCGAATCCAGGTATGGTTGTCGTAAACAGAAAATCTTGAGCCTGTGGCCACATAATAATGAAAGTCGTCAGGGCTCGGCAGGTCCCCATCGCAAGCAAAAAAACACTCCAGGTCGAGGTCTGGGAGTAGCTGTGCGAACATCTTAGGATACGTACCAAACCTCTTGTCGAACTCCGGTGGTACGTGGTCGCAGACGAGCAGGGCGGCTTTCATGGCTTCAACTTCAGGTGATACGACTTGGGCCTGGTCAGGTACTGGTATCCCAATGCACTCAGCGTACACCCCTTGCCCGAATTCTTCACACCCGTCCATGCAAGCGCAGGATCCAGATAGTCACATCTATTCATGAACCACGTGCCTGTTTCAACCCTCGCGCCTATTGACATCGCCCTATCCAGATCATCGGTCCATACAGAAGCGGAAAGACCGTAGTTGCTGTCATTCATCAATGCAATGGCCTCGTCGTCACCCTCAACAGCCATAATGCCCACAATGGGTGCAAAGCTTTCTTCGCGCATCAGCTGCATTTCATGTGTGACGTTGATGAGTGCCTGCGGATTCACGTAGGGGAGCTGTTGATCTGGAAAAGTCCCATTCGAAATCAGGCCTTGGGCGCCCAACTGCCTCGCCTCCTCCAATTGACCCATAGCTTTCTGAGCTGAGGAGACGCGAACCATTGGACCAAGTGTCGTATCGCTTTTCGTAGGGTCTCCAACTTTGTACGTCGATGTGATTTCCCTGAAAACATCGAGGAAGTCGTCATATAGCTTCTCATGGACATAGATGCGCTCAATCCCACAGCATGACTGACCACTGTTGAAAAATGCGCCATCTACAAGGTTCTCGGCGGACTTCCTTACATCGGCGTCCAATGCCACATAGGCGGGATCCTTCCCACCAAGTTCGAGGCCAGCTGTGATGAAACGCTCCCCAACAGCCCGCTGTATGGCTTGCCCGCCGCCTACTGAGCCGGTGAAGGCGACGCCCCCAATAATGGGATTCTGGATGATCGGTGGTATCTGCTCATGACGCAAATGCAAGTATTGGAAGAGTCCCTCGGGAGCATTGGCGTGCTCAAATGCTGAGGCAAAACGCTCAGCACAAAGAGGGGTTTGCTCAGCATGTTTTAGGATGACCGTGTTCCCCGCCATGACCGCAGGGATCACGGCATTCACAGGCGTGAGGTAGGGATAATTCCAGGGCGAAAGGACCAGTATTGTTCCCAAAGGTTCCCGTCGAATCAGACGCCGAAACTGATCCCCATCTTCAATCTCAACCGGGGACAACTCTTTGGCGGCGATGCCAATCATATGATCCGCTCGCTCTTTGAACCCCTTCTTGATCTCAAATGGAGAATAGGCAATGGGCCGCCCCATTTGCCACGTGATCTCCTGGCTAATCTCTTCAGCGTTTTGGATGAAGTACTCAACCACCCCGTGGCAGATCGATGCTCGTTCATCCAGGGATGTCGCCCGCCAGGATTCTTGCGCCTTCCTGGCTAGATCCAAGGCCCTAGTTATTTCCTGGCTGTTCGCATAGGCCCGCTCGCAGTACACAGAGCCATCTACAGGAGATATCGTCTGAAATCGATCCATGTCGCTACTCAGGTGTGACATACGCGGAAGTGATGCCGCCATCTACCAAAAAGTCTGACCCTGTCATGTAAGAGGATTCATCCGAAGCCAGAAACAATGCCGCTTTGGCCATCTCAGCCGCCTCGCCGAATCGTCCCATGGGCACATGTACTAGTCTTCTTTGCTTCTTTTCGTCGGTATTGAGGAAGTTCATGAGGAGCTCCGTTCGCAAGGGGCCTGGGCATAGCGAATTCACTCGGATGTTTTCTCGTGCGTGGATCACGGCCAACTCCCGTGTCATCGACAGCACTGCACCCTTGCTGGCCGTATAGGCAACTTGAGGTGTGGCGGCTCCTAGGATTGCCACGAAGGACGCGGTGTTGATGACCGAACCTCCACCTGCTCTCTTGATAGCCGGAATACCGTATTTACATCCAAGGAAAACACCCTTCGCGTTGATGTTCATCGTAAGGTCCCAAATGTCTTCCTCAGTGTCTTGGGAATTGCCATCATCACCGTGCATGATCCCCGCGTTGTTGAACAGGATGTGAAGTGCGCCAAATTCCTTCTCAGCAAAGGCCACCATCTGCTCACAATCTGCTGCTTGTGCAACGTCTGTTCGAATAAACCGCGCACTCTCACCAATTTCATCCACGACAAGCCTGGCAGCCTCTTCATTGATATCAGCTATTACCACCTTGGCTCCTTCCTTCGCAAAGAGTACGGCTGTCTCCTTGCCGATGCCATTGCTCCCTCCGGTCACAATGGCGACTTTGTCTTTCAGTCTCATGAGATATGTACTAAGCTTTTATCCCAAAATTTTGGGTTTATTAGATCCGTTCGAAATACCGCCGCCGCTCCCAGTCGGTCACGCTTTCTTCGAATGCTGCTATCTCCTGGCGGTAGAAATGCCCGTAGTGCTTTACAACATTTTCGCCGAAGGTGGCTTTTGCGAAATCACTTCCTTCGAAGAGCTGCACCGCGTCCTTCAATGTCTTCGGTACATGTGGCAGGTGCCTTGCTTCATAAATATCCCCTAGAAAACACTCAGGCGGCTCGATCTCGTTCTTAATGCCCTCCAGACCACTGGCTATCGCCGCAGCAAACGCCAGGTAGGGATTGCAGTCAGCGCCAGGTATGCGGCACTCGATACGCAAGCTTTTGCCAGTCCCCACTACCCGAAATCCGGCCGTCCGATTATCAGTGCTCCATGCCAATCTCGTCGGTGCCCAACTGCCATCCACGTATCGCTTATAAGAGTTGATGGTAGGAGCATAGAAGACCATCACATCCGGGACATATTTGATCCACCCGCCCAGAAACCACCTGAAAACCGCTGAGGCCTTCATGGGCCCTATGGCTTCATCACCGACAAATGCATTGTCTCCATCCTGCCACAAGCTGATATGTACATGACAACTGGATCCCGCACGATCGGTGTCATACTTCGCCATAAAGGAAACCGACAGGTCCATGGAATCGGCTAGCTCTTTCAGACACTGTTTGTACACGACATGGCGGTCCCCCATCTCCAGAGTCTCGGCATATTGCACATTCAATTCGTGCTGCCCCAGTCCCCATTCGCCCTTGGAGTTTTCGACGGGTACCCCCGATTTCTTCAGATGACGCCTGGCAGCGGCGGTGAAAGGCTCCGTGCGCGTGCCTTGCAAAATGTGGTAATCTTCCAGGTACCAGCCCGCTGGCTTTTCTGGGGATGTGGTGCCCTCAAATGCCTCGCGGTATCCTGTATTGAAAAGATAATATTCCAACTCTGACGCCGCGAAGCTTTCGTAGCCACGATCCAACAAATGCTGCAGTTGCTTGCGTAATACGCTCCGAGGTGCCTCGGCCACCAGCTTATGATCCGGATGAAACACATCGCAAAGAACAAGGGCGGTCTTGTCCAGCCAGGTCGCCTCACGTAAGGTGCTAAGGTCCGGTACCAAGTGAAAATCACCGTACCCCAATTCCCAATTAGCTAACTCGTATCCCTGAACGGGCTCCATTTCCATATCTGTAGTCAGCAGGTAGTCGCAAGCATGGGTACCGTCCGTAGCTGCCCCCTCCAGGAAAAAGTCGACGTCGAACCGTTTACCCATCAGGCGACCATAGTGGTCTGTAAAACCAACTATGACGGTTTCAATTTCCTCGTTCGCCGCTTTTTGTTGCAGCGTCTGCAGGTCCAGCATTCCTTTCGGAGTCATGAGATTTTTGGTTTTGCGAAATGATACCATGCATAGGATACCGCAAGTAGTCCCACATAAATACCAGCTAGCAGAAGATTATAAATGGTGATAGATATCAATGCTACGATCGCTATGACCAAGGCAAGATAAGGTGTCACTGGATAGAACGGTACCTTGAAAGGCCGCTCCATATCAGGGAATTTCTTGCGCAACACGATGATCGATATCATCGAGACAATGTACAATGTGAGAGCTCCGAAACAAGCAATGGTGATAATCTCACCCGTCTTTCCCGTCACAAGTGCCAGAATGCCGATTCCCATATTGATAAGTAAGGCGTTGGCAGGTGTTCTAAACTTTTTGTGGATTCGCCCAAAAACAGGAGGACCATAGCCCTCTTTCCCAAACTCATAAGTGGCACGCCCTGCTGCAAGAATGATCCCATGAAAAGAGGCCACAAGCCCAAACAATCCTATGATCACCACGGCTTGATACACCCAGGTCCCCGCGGCAGCGGACCGACTAATGGCCAATGGAAGGGGAGAGTCTGAAGCGACACCATTAACATCAAAAACCACACTTTCCCATCCGGATACGCCGATTGAGGTAAAGAAGGTCAGAATGCAAAGCGCAACCAAGGTGAATATGGCAGAACCGAAACCTATTAGGATATTTCTTTGAGGATTGATGGTTTCCTCCGCTACGTTGGCCACACCCTCTATGGCGAGGAAAAACCAAATTGCAAAAGGGATGGCCGCGAAAGCTCCACCCCAACCATTCGGCAAGGCATTGGCCTTGAGCTGAGCGGCATCAAAATCCGGAAGAGTGGATCCGGCAAAAATCAGAAGTCCAACTACAGCAACCGCCGTAATGAGCAACTCAAAGGATGCGGCGGCCTCGATACCATATATATTCAAGGAGGTGAATACGAGATAAAAGAAGATAGCAATGGCAATGACTGGTACTGAGGGCAAGAATATGGACAGGTAGGCGCCGATGGCAAAAGCAATCGCTGGAGGAGCGAAAATGAACTCGATGTTTTGCGCCATACCTGCAAGGAAACCACCGTTTTTACCCAAGGCCTTGACGGCATAGTCAAATGCACCACCAGCTTTGGGGATGGCACAAGCCATTTCTGTGTAGCTAAAGGTGAACGTGACATACATGATAATCACGAAGAAGGTGGCGACGGCAAGCCCTAATGTACCTCCCTTTTCGAGGCCAAGGTTCCATCCGAAGTACATGCCTGAGATCACGTATCCGACGCCGAGTCCCCATAGCATCAAGGGGCCAAGCTTTCTCTGCAAAGAAGGGGAAGAAGATTGGTCTGGTGTGCTCATCTGTCAAAGGGCGAAAGATACTTAAAAATGTCTTCCACCAAAGTCGCGAATCCCAATAGATCATCAATATTTGCCATTACATAATCTCTTAAAACCTGAGCTGCGCCGATGCATTTAAAAGACTTCACCGAGATCGTTTATGACGCCTGGGAAGATTACGATCCCAACCGCAAGATCCTTTCTGTCCACGACATAAGTGCGCGGGTCTCGACGAATCACGTATTCATGATTTATCTGGAGGAGGGTGAAAAGGTCGTTGGGAAGCTTTCCTACTTTGGCAAATACGAGGACTTTTCGGAGGATCATACGCTGATCAACGCGCTGGCGCTCAACCTTCCAGCCCCCTATGAATACTTCGTCTCACATAGCCTGACAAAAGCGGGCAATGTGTACATCTATCGCTATACGGATAGCATGTTGGATGCCTGGGTTGTCTTTTACAAGCCCATGCGTGTAGATCAGATGTTGCCCAAAAAGCAATCCCTCGCGACAGTGCGAAAGCTCGGCGCAGAACTCGCTAGGTTTCATAAGACCTGCCAATCCATTTCAGGGGTCCTGCCCCCGTGGTCCAAATCCATGCGCAATGACCTTGAGCATTTATTGGAAATCCTCAAAACGGAAAGAGGTCAGTTTGACCATCGTGGGTACGTCGATGAAATCAGAAAGCAGATAGATCTATTCTTCAACAATACAGACAAAATCGATTCGGATTCTCTGGCAAGTATCCCGGTTTTCGTGGATTGGAATATTGGTAATTTCTCTGTGACGAAAGACGGCTCATTCTACTCCCGATGGGACTACGACTGGTTTCGGATGAGCTCGCGTATGATGGATTTCTATTTTTTCAGTAGAGTATGCTCGAGTGCCGGAGACAAGACTTTCTTCAGCTACCTCATCGACCCCCTCATGGAGGATCGCTTCCTCGACTTTCTGAAGGCCTACCATGAAGTTTTCCCTCTAACGGAAAGGGAAGTACTCTTGCTGAAGGAAGCTTACCGATTTTTCATTCTCAATTATGTAGTGAAAGACGGCAGATACTTCTTCCATGAGATCTATGCCAGTAAACTGCAGATGGAGGCCTACACGCTGTACTTCCCCCAAATTGACAAGTTCAATTCAGAAAAAATACTTCGTACTTTAGATCTCTGATATGAAAATTCAACACTTCGAGGAAATCGCCGAACAGTACAAAGTGATCTTTTTTGATGCCTACGGGGTACTCAAAACATCTAGTGGATCCATCGCTCATATCGACAACACATTTCGTTGGCTCGAGCAACGAAATATCCCCTACTACATCCTCACAAACGACGCTTCGAGAAGTCCGCACGAACTGGCTGTCGCCTACCACAAACTTGGCCACAAGAATGTGGAAGAGTCACATATCATCTCCAGCGGCATGCTTACAAGCCAATTTCTTGGCCATAAAGTAGACGGAGGAAAAGTTGTGTACGTCGGTCCACCGCCCTCCGCGTACTTCATTGAATCACTGGGCCTGGAAGCCTTGCACATTGGTGATGTGGACCTGAAACATACTGAGGACATCAGCGCACTGGCGTTGATGGACGATGAGGGATTTGACTGGCAGGTTGATATCAATAAGACGGTCAATTTGCTGCGCATCAGGAATATACCGACCATCGTGGCGAACACCGATCTCGGCTATCCCACCTCGAAAGGTTACGTATCCGTCGCCATAGGTGGCATCGCTGATATGATCCAGGAACTCGTGGGCAAACAGTTCATCAAGTTCGGCAAGCCGGATGCCATCATGTTCAATTTCGCCTTCGAACATGTCAAGGAGGATGGTGTTCACGCAACAAGAGATGAAGTTTTGATGGTGGGCGACACGCTCACCACCGACATCATTGGGGGCAACAAGTATGGCCTCGATACGGCGCTCGTCCTCACGGGCAATACACGAAAAGAGGACTATAAAATTCTTATTCGGGCACAAGGCATCACCCCGACCTTTGTTTTGAGTACGGCCGGCATTAAAAACCTGTAGATCAGCCAAATCGCGCTTAAGTCTTACATAGGCTTCATCTGATTACATAACTATTCTTAGTTAAAATTGCATTTATTTGATTATTGAGGTTACATTTGTGCCTCACGTCTAACGGTTGCCTTTTCGGCAACGGCTTCTTGATATCACAGATCCGCGCGGATCCAGGCATGCCTGATGGGAATAACACGGGCTGCAGTCAATGCTCTGAATTATCCCGCTGTAGGTACTGACATGGTCAATAGAAGTCGCAAAATGAACAACATCAAATCTTTCGTGCGGGTAGGGATACCGGCGATGTCACTTATAGTTTTCACTCTTTTCACGCCAATCCAACAGGCCTTTGCACAATCCGAGAGTGAAGCTTTTCTGTTGCCTGTCGAAGTCTTAGGTGCCGAAGGAACGATCAAGAGCCGAACATTGACGCTCGATGCTGAGCTCGCGAGTAATTCTGAACGGATTTGGCTTCAGGTCAACAGCCTCAGCTATGAAGACAAAGGCTCGGTTAAAATAAACGATGGCAGTTGGTACGACTTGAACCACAGCAGCGTCGACATGCAGTACCAGGAGAAAGTACGGGGCGGCATGGCGCATGGAGGCTTCAGCACGATTCGATTTTCCATTCCAGCATCAGGCTTTACCGCGGGGGAAAACACCATTTACTTCAGATTCAACCACTCTGACGGTATCTCCATCGGCTACCGAGTCGTCCGCTTCAATCTTTTGGATGAGAACGGACTAAAACTGCTGGACGACAGCTACTTCGAAGAAGATGATCCCAATTCATGGGTTGGCCCTTACACAGATGCTACGTCTATTGACGAGGGGGAAGATCTGTGGCGAAACGCCTCCTTATGGTCCAACTACCTCGACCCCGCTGCAGATGGGTTTTGGTACGGCGCGGTGCTCAAGCCTTTCCAGCCCATCCAGGCCACCTGCGCCGATTGCCATACCCAGGATGGAAGAGATCTGGAACTGTTCTCCTATTCCAACGAATCCATCATCGAACGGGCCAAGTTTCACAACCTATCCGAGGAAGAAGGCAAGAAGATCGCCTCCTATATACGGTCGCTCTCTGCAGAACACGACAACGTCAATCGCCACGGGCGACCGTGGAACCCTCCTTATCAGCCTGGGCCGGAACTGAAAGACAAACCTATTGAGTATTGGGCTGCAGGTGCAGGCCTGGACGCTGTATTGGACTCCGACGACGAATTACTGGACTATATGTTTCCCAATGGCGTGACTCCTGAAGCGGTACAGGAGTATTTTGATTCAGACCGGGGAGAAGATCGCACGATCTTACCCTTGGCGGTCCAAATGGCCGATTGGAAGCGCTGGCTCCCTATGGTTCACCCCAAAGATGCCTATACCAAAGGAACATTTTACACCGACGGATTGACCAACGGAGACCTCAACCCGGACAAAGGCTACGCCAACTTCAGGGCGTATATGGAGGGTCTTCCACGAAAGGCTGATGGTGTCACCATAGACATGGCGTCGATGAATGCTACCGAAGTAAAAGCAGTACAAGATGCCCATGTGACTTTCCATCGCAACTTCCGCCACTATTTTGAACAGTACGGCGCCGACAGACGGCACTGGAGGTCCATAGATGGGCATGGCATGTTGGCCTGTGCCGATGATATCTCAAAGGAATTCGCCGCGACCAGTATGGCTCGCCTCATGGCCGTCAAAAACTTCGAGATCATGCAAGAGTTCAACTTGCAGGATCAGGCTCCTGACTATCTTCTGGCTGAGGACAATCCCACCAGGCGGCAGTGGCTACACGGCAAGTCTTCACACAATGTCTTTGAGATCCCGTCGCACTTCACGGGATGTTTGGATGGTGATTGCAATACCTTCCTAGGGCAGGAAGAAAGAACAGGCGAATACGAAACCACCATCTGGTACGAGCTCCAGGGAATCCTCGCCGGTGGAGAGGGTATGCAGTGGTGGAACGGCCCTGTGGACTACAACTATCATCCTGAGTTCATTCTGTCAGCTTCCAACTCTTCGGGGAACACCGAGGTGCTTCGCTACTACCACGGGATTGGCACCATGTACAAAACCAAAACATGGTCCGGGGACCTCACGCCGAACGATGGCCGAGGCTTCCGAATTCGCGTGCAGGGACCATGGTATTTCTTCGGCAAAGAAGGGGACACGGGTAGTGCACATTTTCATAAATGGGACCCCGGCTATTGGCCACGGCTGCTGGATGAAGTCGAGCCAGGGCTAACGAAAATGGTCCTCGACGCCCTCATCAGGGAGTTTCTCGATGCCGTTGGCAAACACGACCTCTCGACCTGGACCCGATGGACCGCTGGCAATGACAAGTCCAACTACCTGGACCCTATTGCCAAATCGACGGTTCAGGACGTCACAGGCACTGTCGACAATACCGAACCCCTGTGGGCTGATCACACGTATTGGTCCATCCAAATGGCCATCGAGTTGGGTGTCGAATGCACATTGGTCGACGAACTCATCGCCTGGGCCCAGGAGGCATGGCCCAATATCGACTGGACATTTAACAACGTCGCGCCGACAGTCACCTTGAAATTCAATGACAATGCAAACCTCTATCGTGACTTGGAGTACATCGACGCATTGGCTTCTAGCCCCGGTGACAATCCCACGTACGAGTGGAAGGTCAATGGTTCCGTGATCTCCAACACCGGCAGCAGGTTGAGCACTACAGATTTGTCTCCAGGGGATGTGGTATCCTGCACCGTGACAAGTAACTCTCCTTGTGTAGATAATAATCAAGTGACGGCAGAAATCGGTCTACCAGGAGATGTCAAGATCCAATCACGACTGAAAGACGGAACGTGGGTCGATCTGGAAGGGACTGACGCGTGCATAGACAACACGTACGAAGTGAGGGCGGAATTGAACATCGACCCGCTCGTGTGGTTAGACGCCACCAATATTGTAGACGGGGATGAACCCGCCGATGGCGATCCCGTGCAGGCGTGGTACGATCGCTCTGGCAGTGGCAACAATGCTACAGTGGATGATGCCAACATAGCACCCACGTATGATGCGGATGGCCTCAACGGGGCGCCCGCACTGGAGTTTGGTGCAGCTGGATATTCCGTGTTGAAGCTACTCGATGCCAGTCAAACAAACTTCTATGAAGACGACTGGACCGTATTCATTGTACACAAGACACTGACCGGCACAGCCTTATCAAACACAATTGGGAACAAGAATGGCTCTACTGGCGACGGTTGGGTGTATCGGACCGATATGGCCTCCACAAAAAGCCACGTTTCCGCGGACGACCACAGAATCTATAGCCATCCATTTGTGCTTCCCATCTCAGTCGTAGGTATTGTCACCAAAAAGGATAATGAGCTGTCCTTTTACCACAATGGCACGCTGCAAAACTCGGTGACGCTGGCAGGCACAGACGTGCTCAACAGTGGCGACCACACTTACCTGGGTAAGATTGGGTTCGGCAGCTCCGATCGATACCACAAAGGCCATGTAGGCGAGGTGATCATCTTTGACCGCGCAGTCCTTGGGGACGAGTTGGAAATGATCGAGGGCTACCTCAGTCACAAGTGGGGACTGGACGATCAACTGGCCAGTACCAACAATTTCAAAGAATACTCTCCCCTGGCATTGGAACTGACAGCTCCAAACGGTGATCAGCACGTATTTAGCGCCACGAAGGACAGCTATAGTTACCCGATCGCCGAGAACTCAGACTACGGCAACCTGCAGATCACCCCTCGATATAGCGATGCCAACTATGAAGTCACGATAAACAACCCCGACGAAATAGGTTCGATCGACGATGCAGTCGCTTTTTCGGTGAATGGAGGAGCGGATACTGTGGCCTCTGCTGCCCACATTGTTGTGGGCGATGAGCTGGTACTAAAACCTGCTTACGACCTTGGGATGGACTATCAATGGATCGCGCCCGACAATCAAACATTCGCCTTGAATACGAATGTGACGTGGACGGGCGAGCTTGGCCACTCCTATGAAGGGACATGGACCCTAAAAGTGATAGGTAGCACCTGCAGTTCGCATACGGCCGAAACCACATTGGTATTGACAGTGAGCGCCGCAGCCGAAGAAGAGACAGTAGAGGAAGAAACAGGTGAAGAACAGGTCGAGGAGGGTGGAACAACAGAAGAAGGGACAGGGGAAACTGGAGGCGGAACGGAAGAAGGCGGAGGATCTGAAGAAGGCTCAACACCAGGAGAAACAGGTAACGGAGAGACGGGAATCGGGCTACCTGGGGTTTACCAATATGGACGAGTCAATATCACTCAGAACAGCTCTGAAGCATGGACGAGTGTCCAATTCGCTACTGCATTCACTGAACCGCCCGTCGTAGTTGCAGGACCCCTCACGTACTTTGGTGATGAGGCCGCTACCTACCGCATAAAAAATGTCAGCACCACAGGTTTCGATATCCAAATCGACCAGTGGGATTATCTATCGGGCACTCATAGCGCTACAGAAAACATCTATTACCTGGCATTGTCAGAGGGTGAACATGACCTTGGTGGCTTGAAAGCTGAAGCCGGAGCTGTCACTGCTAGTACCTCCTGGGAGAGTGTCAGTCTCACTTCCACTTTTGAGGCTACGCCAGTTATTTTTGCGGCAAGAATCACTGAGGAGGGCTCAGAAGCCACTGTAGAGCAGATCAGAAACGTGACTGCGAGTTCGTTCGAAATCAAACTAACCGAGGAATCCGCGGGTGATCAGATCCATTCCGATGAAACGGTGCATTACGTTGCAATGGCTACAGGCGACGGCGCGCTCGGCACGATTCCGATCGAAGCCGGTCGTACCGCCGAATTGGTAGATGAGAATTGGTACAAGCAAAACTTCTCCAGCAGCTTCAATGACACAGGAGTGATCGCCCACTTGCAGACCGCAAACGGCCCGAGCGTGGGATCTCTCAGACAACAAAAACAAGCCGACGACAACATCCGCTTCGTGGTGCAGCAAGAGCTCTCGGCGGGCGAGCCGGTGGATCTTCCATTCGAAGAGGTGGGCTGGCTGAGAATTGCTGAAATCTCCGAAGATGAAATCATCCTAGGTACGCTACCGGTACTCGATGCCGATTGGAACCTGGCAGTCGACATTTACCCGAACCCTACGCAAAACACCTTGAATATTGAAGCCTCCCAGGTCATCGAAAAATTGGAAATCAACGACTTGTCGGGCAGGTTGATGATCTCTATAGGGTCGGCACATGAATCGATGCGACTCGACGTCTCCCAATTCAACGAAGGACTTTACCTCTTAAGAATACTCCTCGCCAATGGTAGTGTTGTGCATACCAAATTGAAGAAAGAGTAAATACCAATGCGAGGCTATGTTGGGCGCTGGACGAAACCACAGCGCCCACTTCTTTTCCACCGCATTCTTAGTGAGTAGCCCTCCTCCAAGCTCCTCACGTGGCCATTCAAAAAAACACTGGGCAATTCCATCTGTCAGCGATCAATGTTCGTAATATTTACCTAATGAATCGAATCGATCGACTGACTGCTATCCTGACGCACCTTCAAAGCAAAAGCCGGGTCACCATCCAGGAGCTTGAGGATCGATTCGAATTGAGCCGACGGACCATCTTTCGCGACATTCGAGCGCTGAATGAGACGGGTGTCCCCATCGGCGGAGACGCCGCAGAAGGCTACTTTATCGTAGAGGGCTACCATCTGCCACCAGTTGTCTTCAACAAGGAGGAAGCCAGCTCACTCCTGCTCGGGGCCAAGTTCGTTGAGAAATACGCCGACGGACCCAGCAAAAAGATCTTCAATGAAGCGCTGATGAAGATCAAAGCGGTGTTGCGTTACAGCGATCGCGATTTCCTGGAGAGCCTTGAAGAGAACATCAAAGTCGTCGCTCCGCCATCAGTGGACAAAGTGGGCTTTCCCGACTCTCATCTGGCAGAGATACAATTCGCGCTCGGATCTCACCGAACGCTAAAGTTTATCTATGCGTCCAACTATCGGCAGGAGCTCACCGAACGTGAAGTAGAGCCTTTGGGCCTGGTGTTCTACTCAGCACGATGGCATCTGATCGCCTATTGTCAGCTTCGAGAGGCACTGAGAGACTTCCGCACAGATCGCATCCAAAAACTGTCGCTGACTACGCACACCTTCGATCACACGCGCCACCCCAACTACATGGACTTTCTCAACGAGGCCATCGCAGGTACGGACGCCCGGGAAGCTACAGTTCGATTTACAGAAGCAGCCTCTCGATTTACGGGGGAGCAGAAATATTACCAGGGATTTGTAAGTCAGGAAGCGCATGGAGATTACGTCGACATGAAGTTTGTGACCCCCAGCTACCACATGCTGGCGAGCTGGCTCATGTCCTATCTTCAGCACGTGGAAGTCATCGGACCTCCCGAACTTAAAGAACTGGCGGCCCAATATGCCCGGGAGCTGGCAGAACATCACAATTGAAGCTCGATGTTGATGAAAGGCCTACTCTCACGCATCGTCTCCACTGTTCCCCAGACGCTCTTCACATTAACAATTCTTCTGTTAGGCTGCTTGTTGTCCTGTACTTCCAACTCGCATCACCCGGAAAAAAGTCAGGTATGGCTGGATCCCGCATTGGACCTCTCCACAAACGGTCAGGCGGTCGTCGTTTGGTTCGACAAACAGTTCCTGACCGGTGGAGACGGGTTCCTCCGAAAGAAAAATGACTTCGAAAAGCACACGCGATCCCAGATGAGGAACGCTGTCATCAAAGAGCTGAAGGAATTGAGCGAAGCGTCCTACACCGAAGTCGAAACGACATTGAACGAGCTCGTGGCTGAGGGGCAGATGACCGATCTCAAACAACACTGGATCATCAACGGCTTCAGCTGCCGGGTAACAAGGCAGGGGCTTCAAGCTATCACTACTTTGCCCGGGGTCGACAAAGTCTTCTTGAAGCCCTACGCGGGCCCCTCCAACCCCAATGAAGACCTTGGACCAGAATTTCTCAGTAGCATCCCTGTCTCCCGATTCTCCATTGAGGAAGTCGATTCCATCCCCTGGAACATTGAAAAGATCCGTGCCCGGGAGGTGTGGGACCAGTTCCAAATCACCGGGAGGGCATCCTCAATATCGTGCACGACCATGGCTTCAAGCTCGATATTCCTCCCCTTGCAGAAACGATCTATACAAACGAGGGAGAAATCCCTGGCAATGGCATCGACGACGATAAAAATGGATACGTCGATGATTACCATGGCTACAATTTTGATGACGGGAACCCTGGCCTCAACAATCCCTTCATTCGCCGCGCTACCATCATTCATGGCAACGCCTGCGCAGCAATGATCTGCGGGACGTTCGCGACAGGCACGAAAATGGCGATAGGCGTGGCTCCTGACTCCAGATGGGCGCCCCTCATTGGGTCCACCAATATCGAACAGGCCGTGGAATGGGCCATCGAACAGGGCGCAGACACCTACAGCATGAGCTTCTCGCAGCCCAATCTTGGCGAGTATCGCTCGCACTGGCGACGGGTACTCGAACAAGGAACATTCTGTGGCATCGTATTCATCTCAGGCGCGGGCAATTTCGCCGCAGGTGCCAACTATGCTCCTGTGCCCATCCAAATGCGCAATCCGGAAGACATTCCTCACGCAGTGTTGGGAGTGGCCGGTGTTGGTCGCGATGGTGTCCGACCACCTTTCAGCAGTCAGGGTCCTGTCGAATGGAACACACACTTGTATCAGGAAGGCACCGTCAACAAGCCCGACTTTGCAACACTCAATTTCCAGATTCCCTGCGTGGACCCCGAAGGATACCTGTCCAACGTCGCCTCTGGCAATTCTCTTGCCGGGCCACATACTGCGGGAATTGTCGCGCTCATGCTAAGTGCCAACCCCGAGTTACTGCCGTGGGAAGTAAAAGACATCCTCATTCAAATAGCACAGGACATCGGCGATCCCGGATTCGATTTCCAGACAGGCCACGGCTTTATCAACGCCTACGACGCAGTCAACGCTGTGATCCAGGGACAGGATTGACCGCCAAATCCCTCCAGACTGCCTTTGGCAATTATTTTCTAAATTTTTTTTCATGCCCCAAAACTCAGTGACATAGGGCTGTCACTGAGGCGGATTTCTTTGAAGTATGAAAACGATCTGGTACCTGGTGGGATGGGCAGTCGTCGGCCTGTCGCCCCTACTAAATCAAAACTCAATGGAAACAAAAATCGGACAAATCGAAATCGTCATCTTCAACACAAAGCCCGGCTACTCACAGGAAGAAGCCCGAGCCGCACTCGAAACGCTCAATGAGTGTGTCCTCAAGTTTGAGGGATTCCTTGAGCGGAAGCTCGCACAAAATGAAAAAGGTCAGTGGATAGACATCGTCTATTGGCAGAGCAAGGAGCAAGCACTACTTGCCGCCGAGCAGATCATGAACGACCCCAAGGCCCTCGAAGCTTTCGAGGTCATAGAGGAGGAGCAAATGCAAATGTTCCACTTCACACCGATCTCCACTTACAAAAACGAATTAATCACAACAACACGATAAGTCATGGTAATCGAAAAAACAGACCTCACAAAAACACATCCGGCCTATTATAAAGGCAAGCGCACGCCTGAACTGGTCGACCTCGAGCCCTACTACTACCTGTCAGTCACGGGCCAGAGTGCGCCTGAAGAGAAGCAGTTTCTTGATGCGATCGAAGAGCTGTACGCCGTGGCCTACGCCATCAAGTTTGACTACAAAGCGCAGGACTTCGACTTTGTGGTCCCTAAAATGGAAGGCTTCTGGTGGGTCGAAGGGGCCAACAGTCAGGAGGAGTTTGCGGCAGCTCCGCGCGAGACCTGGTGCTGGAAGATCGTCATCCGCATGCCGGACTTCGTCGAGCACCTCTCCTATTTCCGGGCCATACAGGCCGTCAAGGACAAGAAGCCTGAGCTCGAAGGAATCGAGCGCGTCAAGTACGAGCTCATCAATGAAGGTACAAGCGCGCAGATCCTGCACCTGGGGTCTTACGAAGAGGAAGCCCCGACCATCACGCAGTTGCAGCAGTTCATTAGCGAGCAAGGCATGAAGGTCGCCGGACACCACCATGAGATCTACCTGTCAGATCCGCGTCGGACACCGGTGGACAAGCTGAAGACCATCATCAGATACGCTGTCGAGCACCAAACCTATTTGAACTAGTAGCATGATTCGAAGGGCACACCTCAGGTGTGTCCTTCATTTTTTGTAAGATGGAGGCCCGCAAGGCCAGCACCCCGGCCCACTACACAAGCCTCCTCGCGCCTGCCTGCGCGGAGCCGCTGCGGCAAAGGCAGGCCGGTCGCAGCCATCAGCCCCGCAAGCTCACCCCGCAGTCCAGCCTTGTCTGCGACTTCGGCTTTCGGCCATTCCTGTCCCGTTCAAAAAAACAAACACCCTAATTTTATTGACCATGGCAGAGCTCCTCGTCAACCAATTCTTTCAGCGCCCCTTCTTTGACCAGCTGGGATCGGCAATCAGCCTTAGCTATCCCCCCTGGCATCAGCAGGCATTCATGACTGACATCTATAATAATGGGTGGGATGACCTGACGCTAACACAGCGAATGGCTCGAATCAGCCAGGTGCTCCGGAAACACTTGCCTGAAGACTATGCAGAAGCACTTCAAATCCTATTCGGCGCCTCCAGGAGCGCTGAAGGTTTCAATGGGATGGTCTTTTCCGACTTTGTCGGTCAGTTTGGCTTACACGATCCAGAGATGAGTCTCGATGCGCTAGAGCAGTTCACGCAGATAGGCAGCGCCGAGTTCGCTATTCGCCAGTTTATCCTCCACCATGAGCAACTGACCATGGCCCGGATGCTCGATTGGACCGGTCACTCCAATGAACATGTCCGACGACTGGCCTCCGAAGGATGTCGGCCACGCCTCCCCTGGGCGGTGGCGTTGCCGAAGTACAAGAAAGACCCCTCACCCGTGGTTCCCATCCTCGAACGCCTCAAAGACGATCCCTCTCTCTACGTAAGGAAAAGTGTGGCCAATCACCTCAATGACCTCACCAAAGACAATCCCGAGCGTGTGCTGGATCTCGTGGAGTCATGGCAGCAAGGAGCGTCTACGCACACCCAGTGGATCATCAAGCATGCGCTACGAAGCCTGGTCAAGCTGGGCGATCCAAGGGCTTTGAAAGTATTAGGATTTGATGCTGCGGAGGTAAAGGTGTCGAACCTAACCATCCAGTCTCCGACGGTTGTGCTTGGAGGCTTCCTCGACTTCGATTTGGAGTTGGTCAATCGGGGGAAAGAAGAGGCTCAGGTCGTTGTGGACTTTGTGATCCACTTCATGAAGGCCAATGGGAGCCTGGCCCCCAAAGTCTTCAAGCTAAAAAATCTGAAAATGTCAGCCGGAGAAAGAATAACGCTCTCCAAATCCCATCCCATAAAACCCATCACGACTCGGAAGTACTATGCCGGCAAACACAAATTAGCCATTCAGATCAATGGCCAGGTTTTGAAAGAAGCCATTTTCAAGCTGCTGACTTCTTGAAGGTCTGGGGACGGCACTAGTCACGAGGCAAAAAAAAGGCAGATGATCCGAAGACCATCTGCCAAATTTCACTCAAGACTATGTTCTAATACTAGTGAGTCTTCAGGATTCTATGTTGGAACACTTTGGTAGCCGTCCTGATCGTCATCATGACCGCACCAGCCGGAACGTTGTGATCCACCAGACTGATTTCCACAGTATTCTGACCGATCTTCAGATCAAGTTCCCTGGAGATCAGCACTCTACCAGAAAGATCAATCAGCGCCAGCTGTCCTATCTCCTCCTTCGTACTCGTTACCTGCAGCGTGATCTTATCTACAGTAGGGTTAGGATAGACACTGGTCTCTATGGCATCCTCTAGGACCTCGGCAATCTCTTCCGTGGCCTCCTCGGTACCGCCTTCCGTTACAGTCTCTTCCACTACGATGGTGGTTTCCTCCCTGGTCTGAGTAGTCTGCACGATCTCAAACGTAACTGTGATCGCCGTACCCGCTACACCTTCACCATACTTGTCAGAGTAAGGCGTGGCTGTCAAAGTATGCTCACCCAGGACACAAGCATATTTATCCTTCTTGTCCTTCTTAGGCTTCTTGTGCTTGCCACTGTCCTTCTTGCTCTTCTTGTCATCCTTGCACTTGCATTTCTCGATGATCTCATCTGTCAAGTACGGAGCCTTGTAGTCAATGTCGATCACCTCTCCATCAAGCGTGAAAACAACACTACCTACCTCATCAGGGTTGGTGAAGGCCTGCACCTCATTGTACTTATCCTTCAGATCAGCAAGCTCCACGACGGCACCATCTACCAGCGGCATCACGATTTCATCACGCTTGGTATCTACGATCGCCAGTGCAGTCACCGCTTCGCTATTGAAGATCGTGAACTCTATCGTGCCAGCCGTACCGGTGGTACCTCCTGCATCTTCATCCTCGTAAGGCGTGGCCGTCAGGACATAGTCGCCGGCGGCCCAAGGATATGGCTTGAGCTTGGAACCCTTGCCTTTCTTACCCTTAGAGCCCTTACCCTTCTTACCTGACTCAGCCAAGACATAGATCTTGTCATTGTCGATGGTCACCTCTTCGCCGTTCAGTGTAAACAGCACGCTACCCACTTTCTCAGGATCTGTCACAGCTTCTATAGTGAACTCATAGTCACCAGCCATGTCAATCGCCTCACCATCGACCAAAGGACGCGTATCTCCGTACTTGTCAGTTTCGATGAGGTTGAAAGATGTCACAACCGAAGTGTTGATCACTGTGAAGGTGATCGTCAGTGGAATACCCGGATCACCGAGGCCATTCTTACCAGTGTAAGGTATCGCAGTTAAAGTATGCTGACCCAGCGTAGGGTTGAACTCGAAGATCTCCTTAGAGCTATTGCCTGCAATCGCGAACGGATCATAGTTCTCAACCTGGACTTGTACACCATCGAGGAAGAACACGACACTACCAGCTTTACGATTTGGATTAGCAAAGATGCTGATCGACGAATAATCAGGCTGGGCTACATCAATGATATCCCCATCCTTCAATGTCTGGATGAATTGACCACCGCAGTACTTGTTGTACTTGTCATACTTGTTGCCGTACTTATCGTACCTCTTGTGTCCCTTGTACTTGTCCTTCTTATAGTACTTGTCATACTTGCTGTACTTCTTGCCTTTCTTGTACTTGCCAGCACACACGAGGTCGAAGTCAACAATGCCCAGGTCCTTCGTGACCGTCACCTCAAAGGAGATGGTGCTCACATTGCCATTGACATCTGTCACTGAGTATTCCTCGACAGTCGTGCCAAATGGGAAGAACGAGCCGCTGCCCAGTCCGCCAATCAGCGTAGGAGGACCTGCTAAACCACAGTTGTCGGTAGCAGTAGGCGCAGCGTATTCCACGATTCGACCACCTTCCTTGGCATAAGCTGGTAGTAGCAGATCGGATACTGGATCGAATACCGGCGCGATGTTGTCCTCCACAGTGACTGTAGAGGTGCATGTACTGACATTCCCATGAGCATCTGTGACCGTTAGTGTCACGATGTTGTCACCAACATGGCTACAGTCAAAGTCCGTCTGGCTTGCTACGATACTCGCAATAGCACAGTTGTCAGAGCTACCTCCGTCAATATCGCCAGCAGTAATCCATGCCTCTCCGTTTTCATCCAGTTCGATGGTGATATCCTGGCAGACAGCCGTCGGAGCAACGAGGTCCTCGATCGTAACAGTGGCAACCTCCACCGTCGCATTACCATTATTATCTGTCACCGTGACGGTCACCAGATTGTCTCCGACCTCAGCGCATGTGAAATCTGTCGGGTCGACAGCTATGCTCGCTACGCCGCAGGCATCATCTGCGTAAGTGATCAGACCATCACCGAGCTTGCTGAGCGTGATGTCGTCAATGGTAGACCCACTGAAGAACGGCGCATCACCAAACTCCTCAAATCGGATGGTAGCAGTAGTGGCAGCCGCGACCGTAAAGTCTACGACTCTCCTTTCTACAGTACCGCCAATGAAGGAAGTGAAATCCTGATTGAGTAGACTACCGATCTGCACATTCAGTTTGGCGTCGTCGTCGTTGCCGAGAATCAAGAAGCTCAAGCGATAGTCACCAGGATCAAGTGTCAAGGCACTCTTCGTCTCGATCGTTCCATTGACATCTCCGGCAATGTCCGCGGCATTGCTGCTAAGCGGAAGGCCAAACTGGTTCGCGAAGAAGATATCGACATCCCCATTGATGACATTCCAGTTCACCAGATCCGTCTTGGCCAGGGCTGGGATATCGGCTTCAAAGTCTTCAAAGAAGATCACCTGCTGTGCAGAAGTAGCATCGGTTATGCTAGCGTTGCCGCTCGCATCCAAATGCAGTGTGATATCCTGAAGTTCTACCGTAGGAGGTGTCAGATCCTCAACCGTCACATCGAAGCTACACGTGGCTGTGTTGCCGCTCGCGTCCGTCACCTGGAAGGTGTTGGTCGTGGTGCCAACTGGGAAGGGATAACCACTAGGCAGTCCTGCGATCTGATCGATCGTCAGGTTACCTGTTTCAATAACAAGACTGATGTCGTCCAATGTCAGATTGAAGAAGAAGAGATTGTCCTCCTCCGTAAATCGGATACAGACCTGCTGTCCCTCCAGCGCCTGGAACGTGCTCGTCAAATCGAAGTTTCGTGCGTTTGGACCTTCCTGGATCAGTGGATCGCCAGGATTTGTAGAGAAGATCTCCATGATCGGGTTCATCGCTACATCCATCAACTCCACCCTGAATTCCTGATTGGGATCAGAGAACGTACCGGCAAAATTATGGATGCGGTCCAGCCAGCTCATGTTGGCACTCGTGATGTTCGTAGGCACTGTGAACAGCTGCGATACCAGGTGCGACCCCGGCCCCGTTTGAGTAGTCACAACATCAAAGCCTCCGGAAATCGGTGGCCGAGAACCTCTGGGCCCGCCAGGAACAACCGTCCCATCATTGATCAGGAAGGCTCCTGAACCAGCATCAATCACGGTCCATCCCGAGAAGTCGCCAGTTTCAAAATTGCCATTCACAATGTATTCATCGGTGGATACGCAATTGTCTTCTGCGAATACGTCATAGTAGACGACAGCCGAACAAAGGTCCTGATCTGTCCCAACCACTATGTCGTCAGGGCAGACAATTGCCGGAGCGACAAGATCGATCACCGTTACAGTGGCGATGCATGTAGAAACATTGCCATTCACGTCCGTCACTGTGAGCGTCACATCATTTGCTCCAGAGTGACTACAATCAAACTCCGTCTGGCCAGCCACGATGCTTTCAATACCGCAATTGTCGGTGCTGCCTCCGTCGATATCCGCAGCAGTAATGGTTGCCATACCGGCATCATCCAGGAAGACATCGATGTTCTGACAAACTGCTGTTGGTGCCTCGCTATCCACGACAGTTACCGTCGCAGTGCAAGTGCTGATATTGCCATTGACATCCGTCACAGTTAGCACCACAGCATTTGGTCCAACATCATCGCAGCCAAATTCATCGACATCAATTGCCAAGCTGAAGATTCCACAGTTATCGGTACTGCTACCACCAATTTGGTCTGCCGTGATGCTTGCCAGACCGTCTGCATCCAGATGGATTTCCAAATCCTGGCACATTGGTACTGGCGGCACATTGTCCTCGACAGTCACTGATGCTTCACAAGTACTCGAATTGCCATTTTCATCGGTCACTGTCAGTTCGACGATATTGACTCCGACATTCGAGCAATCAAAGGACGTCTGACTGGCAGATACGGTAACTGGGCCGCAGATGTCAAAGCTACCGCCATCGATAGCTGAGTCATCGATGGTCGCCATTCCCGATGCATCCAGCTGGATAGTGATGTCCTGGCAAACCGCTTCCGGCGCTGTGTTGTCTACAATTGTCACATTCGCTGTGCAACTGCTGATATTGCCGTTCACATCGCTGACGAATATTGTGACCGTATTGTCTCCTATGTCACTGCAGTCAAACAAGCCGTTATCCAGACCAACGAATAGAATACCGCAGTTGTCCGTACTATTCTCTTGGGCATCTCTCAATGAGAACTCGGCCTGGCCATTCTCGTCCAATGCTAGCGTGACGTCCTGGCAGAAGGGTACCGGAGGCTCATTATCTGAAACAACGACATCAAAGCTTGAACTAGTGGAATTGCCAGACTCATCGGTCCAGACAAATGTATTGGTAGTAGAGCCCAATGGGAAGACTGAACCACTTGGTAGACCCGCTGTTTGAGTCACGGTGAGTTCCCCGCCGCTGAACCTTACATTATCCAGCAACACATCAAAGAAGAAGTTGTTGATCACGGCATAGATGATCTCCAAACGAACCGCCTGGCCTGCATACGCAGAAACATCAAAGGATTCAGCCGTCATGGGTATGGACAAAGGATCACCAGGCAGGGTCTTGAATAGCGTCTCTATGATTTGGTCTGTATTCGGATCTCTCAGAACCACCGAGATGAATTGACTATTAGGATCAAAACCTCCCGACGCATGGTTCCTGTATTGAAGATCAAAATCCAAGGTCGTACTAGGACTATTGGGCACCACTACGTCCTGGTACATTCTGTGTGTCGAACTGCAACGCTGCAAGAATATGGCCAGGGAGTTTCCATCTGTTGGAGCCCCCGTATAAGGCAAGCCGGGAGAAGTCTGTGATTCAAAACGCTGATCATCATAGTCAAAAAGCTGCCCATTGGGAGAAATGGTTTGGCCGGTAGTGAGAACCGAGAAGGTCCCACAGTTGCCGTTAGTACTGGTGACAGTCCAACCGTTCAAACCATCTTCGAACGAGCCATTCACAATGTTGCCACCCAGACCCCCGTCGCAGTTGTCGGTGGCATCGGGCAGGGTGTATTCGACTACTGCCTCACAAACTCCGGGATCCGTATCGACACTTATGTCAGCCTTGTTGTCCACAACAGGAGCAATGTTGTCCTCGACCGTCACTGTGGCAGTAGCCGTAGCTGGATTACCATTAACATCGGTCACCGTGAGTGTTACGGTATTGGGGCCAATGTGGCCGCAGTCAAACGCTGTCTGGTCCAGTTCAAGGTCTAAGATCCCACACGCGTCGCTCGAGCCATTATCAACTTGTGCCGCAGAAACGCTTGCATTGCCGCTTGCATCCAATTGGATGGTCACATCCTGTGCTACTGCATTAGGTATCTCAGCATCAACCACTGTGACATCGAACGTTTCTATATCTGTGCCACAAGCGTTGTTGGCAATCACCGACACAGTCGTCGTTCCTACATTAAACAGGCTACCAGTGCCGCTTCCAATCCCGGAACCACTCGTCGCTCCCGAAAAAGTATAAGTTACATCAATAGGTTGCGTCCCTTGCTCTGTGACCGTGTAGTCGACAATTGCCCCACAAACGCCGTGATCAGTATTTACCTGTAGGTTACCTGGGCCAGTAATATCAGCGCCAACGCAAACGATCTCTGCCGTGAGAGGAAAGACCAACGTGGCTTCGTCACAATCGTTAGACTCGATCGTCATGTCGCCAGCATAGGTTCTTATATCAGGAGCGTTGAAGATCACGTCGAAAGTAATCGAAGTACCAGCGCCCAATACTATTGGTAAAGCGATGCCATCCAAACTGAAGAACGCAGCATCAGCACCACTGAAGTCAATTTGAGATACTGTCAGCGGATTGCCTCCGCTATTGGCAATAGTGAAGGTCTTGACATTGTCTACATTGGGCAAGACAATACCATAATTCCCGTCGCCTGTCACGTCAATCTCAGGTGGATTGGCAAGTACTATCACGTCATCAGAAGTGGCAGAGCATCCAAACAGGTCGATCACCTCCACGGTGTACGTCCCAGCCTGCGTAGCTGTATACGCCTGCAATGTAGCGTTAGGAATATCCACACCATTGAGCTTCCACTGATAGATCGATGACTGCGAAGCTGTGAGAACAGCTCCGACACCAGGGCAGAGGTAAGCAGTGCTAGGTGTGACATCAACCGTAGGGTTGTCGTTGACTGTCAGTTCCACAGGCAATGAAGTGCCTGAGCACCCTCCTCCATTGGTAACGTCTACAGTGTAAGATCCTGTTTCAGAGGCCACATAGGTTTGAGAGGTCGCTCCCGGTATGGGCTGACCGTCTTTGAACCACTGATAGGAATCTCCATCATTGGCCTCGAGTGGGATCGTTTCACCCTCACAAACGGTAGTCTGACCCGTGACGATGATGGCTGCAGGCTGCACATTGACTGTCGCCGTACACGTGGCCGTGTTGCCAGCATTGTCAGTAACAGTCAGTGTCACAGTATTTGCACCGATATCGTTGCAAGTGAAATCCGTCTGGGATAGGGCTATATTGTCAATACCGCAGGCATCACCCGATCCATTGTCGATCATGTCTGGAGTGATGCTTACGTTACCGCTGGGATCGAGTGCGACTGTAATGTCCTGGCAGATTGCCGTAGGTGGATCAGTGTCCGCTTGCGAGCTCGTATTCCTGTGGAACCTGATCGCTCTACTATTGGTACCAGATGTGGCGATGTCGGGCACGAAGTCTCCATCGAGGTCACCAATAACGATCCCACTCACCTCGGCCTGAGCACTGGAGGTGTAATCAATCCGGTTATCAAAACTCGTGATACCGTTAGTGGTGGAATTGCGATAAACGCTAAAGACGTTGTTGCCACTCGACTTGGTAACGATGTCAGCAAAGCCATCGCCATCCACGTCCCCTACACCAATTCTATAATTGGAACCAGGTGCTGGCTTGTTCACGAGGGTATTGAAAGAGATATTTCCAGGTACAGATGTATTAACCCGGATAGCCGTATTGGCAGCACCACTGAAATTACAGCTGGTCATGTCAAACAGTCCGTCTCTGTTAAAATCCGCTATCATCATCCTGTATGGGAAGCTTCCACCAGAGGGCCAAACTTCGATTGGTTCAAAACTGACTGTCATAGAGCCATTGGGGGTGGTATTCCTGATGGTAATGAATCTATTGAAGCTCCCCTGAGAGCCTCCAAAGTCGGTCTTACCATCGCCATCAAAATCGGCCACCTGGATACCAGTACAGTGTCCTGCACCTCCTGCCACTAGCTGGCGAGGTCCAAAAACGATACTGCCAACACCAGTACTCATATTGAGCGCGACCCAGATATCACTTCCCCTCGAACCGATAATATCTATCTTTCCATCATTGTTGAAATCGCCAGCGGCAATTTGGTAGCCCGAGACGTTTTGGGCAGTCGTGGCATAAGTGAGGGATATATTCCCAGGACCTGATGAAGTATTGCGAAAGACCTGAGAAGTCGTGACAAGGTCTTTCAGTCCGTCTCCGTCAAAATCCGCAGACGCGATACTCCTGATATTACCGGTAGGATAGTTGCGTGCTACAAAGTTCAGGTTGCCGGGGGTACTATAATTCTGGGCAATCGATATGCCGCTCCCAAATCCTCCCACAACGACTTCTGGTTTGCCGTCATTGTCCATGTCCTGGCTGATCATATTGTACGCGCCAAATTGAACAGGAAGATTGAAGCTCACATTTTGATACGTCTGATTATCCAAAGGCGTCGGACAAAAGATGCCGTTGAACTGCGACTTGGAATAGGCCGTCAGATCGCACTGATTGGTCACAGAGATCGGCCCTGTAGTAGCACCCAGTGGTACGATGACCTCGAGCTTGCCAAACGTAGCCGAAACTACCTGGGCTTTTGTCGCGCCAAAGAAGACAATATTGTTCTGAAGATTGACCGGATCGAAGTTCGCTCCAAAAATCTCCACCACCGATCCTATAAAGCCGGTATTTGGCTGGAAAGAGTTTATTACTGGCACATTCGTACACTGGGCATCCGCTTTTGTGCTTAGCCCCATACAAACAACCATTATCAAAGCAGTAAATATTCTTCTCATAATCATCGGTTATAAGTGATGTCTATTGAAATGGTCGCGGGATCCACTCGCTCAGGAATCGCCAATCGCAAGTAGCTATATTCATCCGAATCACAAGAGGCCTGGAACATCTGTGCCTGGCCAATCGCAAATTCGGCCACCTCAATGGTCGCCTGGTTATTCTGAGCGTCAGTAAGCTCAAATGTGAATCCGATCCTGTCGACGTTGCCAGCCTCGTTAAAGGCATTGAGCAAAATCACCGGATCAGAAGATGGTGAGCATTTCACAACGGCAAATTGTACGTCGAAGTGAAAGTCTGCCTCTTCAAGGAGTATCCACGGTTGGATATACTCCGGTTGCTGCGCTTGCGCAAAAGTCGGAGTCAGACAAAAGGCAAGTACCACCAGCAGCGCCGGTAGCGACCATTTCACCGCGGGGCGCAACTTATGCCTCTCCACGGAGCGTGTAGACTGGGCTCGTTTTGATTCCTCTACGGGAACTGAACGAAAATCAATTTTCATTTAGACTATAGTTAGGTTAGAGTTGGACATAATCTCGACGGAAATAACAAACGCTGCGAGCAAGCTCTTGCAGCCAGAATTGATAGGGAACCAAAACGGGGACAATGCACGTGCAGAAGTGTGCATTTTCAGAAAGGATAAGCGGCTGCATAAAATTGGCGTTTCTGGCCAATTAATGATCCACAATTGCGAGTGACGCGGTTCTTTCATTCAGGTTAGGATTCGAGTCAATTCTCACTTTCACCAGACACAAATAGGTACTTCTCCCTACACGTCAATGACGCTTGTCAAAGACAAAAATTGGATGCTTGGAACAGGGGGCCGAAAATTGTTCGCAAGACTTATTGTACCTCTAATGAATCTAAATGAAGTGATTGTTTCTTGTCGAAACATCCAAAAATCATTTGGAACAAGCAAGCTTTCCCGCCAATAAATATTAAAAAAACCCTCTCACAGAGCCCTTAAACCAAATAAATTGAACTTTCTCAAATAATTTTTGCACTATATCAACTCGCCGCACAACCGCCATATTCAACATTGACCTTGCCTAATCGATCGTAGTTAGCTGCAGCAATCATGTGTCATAGAGACTAGTCCGTTATTTGATATCAAAGCTTGACATCTAACGCAAATGGTATGCTCTCAATTTTGTTGCTATCTAACGGTGTTGTGCAATTTTCTGAAAATTCCCCGCTGGCGTTCGAAGCTGCTAGCCCAATCTAAAATAGGACTAACTGCAATGGCATCTGCTAGGGTTTTGAATTCGGAGTTATTGAATTTTTGAATTGGAGTTGACTAAAAATCTGTTGAAAACTGAAATCACTCAAAAGCGAAGCAGCAAAACCTGTCTTGCCCTTGATGGTCGCCAGCTCCCAAGAGTAATCGGTGGGCAGAGTCAAGACAGATTTCGCCTTTTTTCAGTACATTCCAAGTCTAAACCCTTGACCATGAGAAGGATACTTTTCCTGTTATTGGGGCTCTTACTGGCGTGCTCAACAATTCAGAAGGGCCTAAGCACAGAAGACGCGCTCGCCTCCATTAGCTACGACGAATTCCTGAAGCACCTAACCACGCTATCATCAGATGACATGCAGGGGCGCGACACGGGCTCGCCAGGCTATGATTCGGCGGCAGCTTATGTGGTCCGGATGGCAGAGGAAATCGGCCTACAGCCGGCGGGAGTAGATGGTACCTTCTTCCAGCCAATAACCTTCAGAAAATCCATATTGGATGGTTCTCCGCCCAAAGTGAGCATGGATGGCGAAGAGTTAATCTTCCTGGAAGACTATGGCTTCAGGCCAAGTCTGACAACGACAAATGTGAATTTATCAGCTCCTGTTGTCTTCGCAGGTTTTGGCATTAGTGCCCCGGAAATCGGGTACGATGACTATGCCGGGTTGGATGTTGCTGGAAAGTTGGTCATGTACATCATCGACTTACCGGAGAGTCTCGAACCGTTTGAGAGAACAATCATTGATCCGAAGCGCGCGAGAATGCTGGAAGCAGAGAAAAGAGGCGCACTCGGTGTTATTAAGATCGTGCCTCAAAGTTATCTGCAGCCGATCAACAAGTGGGCTTTCGCTACTCAGAGCCACTCCAATTATTTGTACGACTATGTTCCTCCAGAGGGGTCCAAAATGAGAGTTGATCTCCTTATCAACTACTTGAAAGCTACCGAGCTTATGAAGTCCTCCGGACGGGATTACTCGACTATATATGAAAAACTTCTGGCTGGTAGTCCTCAGAGTTTTGAATTTGGCTTCGAAGCCTCGGTCGAGGTCGGCTCCTATCATGATGATATCCAAAGCCCAAATGTCGCTGCCTTGCTCCCCGGCACAGACCCGACGCTCAAAGAGGAAATACTCGTTATGTCTGCTCACCTGGATCACATCGGTGTCGGAAATCCGGTGGCGGGCGACTCTATCTACAATGGCACATCAGACAATGCCTCCGGCTCCGCGGCACTGCTCACACTGGCCAAGACCTTCTCAGCGATGCCACCGCCGAAACGATCTATCCTCTTCCTATGGGTCACAGCAGAGGAAAAGGGACTTTTGGGTTCTGAGTATTGGGCAAGATTTCCGACCATAAATCCCAGGCAGATCGTTGCTAATCATAACATTGATATGATCAATGGAGCCTTCATCGGCAAGAGTAATGTGGTTGCCTTTGGCTACCCCCATTCCAATCTCTCTGAGGCCGCTGACTATGCCACGAATGAACTCTCTATCGAGATCATTGACGATCCAAATCCGGAGGAAAATTTGTTTCTGAGGAGCGATCAGTATTCGTTTGTCAAACAGGGCATCCCCGCCATTTGGCTTTGGGGTCGTGAAAGTCAGCACCCGAACCTAGCAGATTCTGTGAGTGCATACGATCGATGGATGCAGACTCACTATCACGCTGCAAGCGATGACCTGAATCAGGTGATGTCTAGGGACGGTGCCCTACTAGAGTTGAAGACCAATTTTTTGATGACGCACTACATCGCAAATGAAATGGAGTCCATTCGGTGGAATGAACAAAGCTTCCTATATCACCATTTCGGCCGGAAATCAGCCAATCAATTGCTCGTCACGGAAGGGCAGTAGTCGACGAATGAATCAGAGAAGTGCGGAGTTTTGAATTCTTCAGTTTATGCAACTCCACGTTATTGCCAGGAAAATAACCCAAAGATCAAAACTCAAAACTCCATGTCGCCAGCGAATGCTCCGAGCTTCGTGAACAGCTATCTTACCTCTTGGTTAAGCCGCTTTGGTAAGCCAGCCACCGCTGCTCACATCGTGCTTCAGGTTAAGATCAAATTGTGGTACTTTCATTGGCTCAAAAACCAATAATGTCATGAAGAGAAAACTACTTGCAAGCGTGGTGGTCTTGCTATCGTTTGTGTGTGTGACGGTGGCGCAGGACGAGTCACCATTGACGGAAGGAAACTTTAAGGGGCTGGAGCTTCGGGGCATCGGGCCCGCCTTTGTGTCTGGCAGGATTGCAGACATCGCTGTACATCCTGACAACGACAATATCTGGTACGTTGCCGTCGGATCCGGTAGCGTGTGGAAGACCAAGAATTCTGGTATTACGTGGACACCTATTTTCGATGATCAGTCGGTTTACTCCATTGGCTGTGTAACGATCGACCCCAACAACCCTCATACTGTTTGGGTGGGTACTGGCGAGAATGTTGGTGGACGCCATGTAGGCTTTGGCGATGGCATCTACAAGAGCGAAGATGACGGCAAAAGCTGGAAGAACATGGGTCTGAAAGACTCGGAGCATATCTCCAAGATCATCGTTCACCCCGATAATTCCGACGTAATTTGGGTGGCCGTACAAGGGCCCCTATGGAATAGTGGTGGCGAGCGTGGCTTGTACAAGAGTACTGACGGCGGCGAATCGTGGAAGAAAGTCCTTGGAAATGGTGAGTGGACAGGGGTGACAGACATCGTCATTGACCCCCGAGATCCTAACTGGCTGTATGCTGCCACATGGGATCGCCATCGTACGGTGGCCGCCTATATGGGAGGCGGACCTGGATCAGGTATCCACCGCAGTATGGACGGAGGAGAAACCTGGGAAGAAATGAAAGGCGGCATCCCCAAGTCCAACCTTGGAAAGATTGGCCTGGCTGTATCTCCGTTCAATCCGGACGTGGTCTACGCCGCTATCGAAACAGATAGAACCAATGGTGGACTTTATATGAGCACCAATCGCGGAAAAACCTGGAAGAAGCAATCAAATGCCGTTTCGGGTGCTACGGGACCTCACTATTACCAAGAGCTGTATGCTTCCCCGCACCAGGAAGGCCGCCTCTATCTCATGGATGTGCGGGTACAGGTTTCAGATGACCACGGGAAGACCTTCCGCAGACTCAAGGAGGAAGACAAGCATTCGGATAACCATTCCCTGGCATTTCGCGCAGACGATCCCAACTATCTACTGATAGGCACGGACGCCGGTATTTGGGAGAGCTTTGACCTGGCGGAAAACTGGCGCTATATCAACAACATGCCTATCACGCAGTACTATAAGGTGGCGGTAGATGATGCTGAGCCATTCTACTGGGTATACGGAGGGACACAAGACAATGGCTCACACGGCGGACCTTCGCGCACGGACACCGAACATGGCATCCGCCACGCAGACTGGATCAAAACGCTGGGTGCTGATGGTCATCAATCCGCTACTGAGCCCGGCAATCCGAAGATCACTTATGCTGAAACGCAGCAAGGCGGTCTCCACAGAATTGATCGCGTGAATGGCGAACAAGTATTCATTCAGCCACAGCCGGGCGAAGGTGAGGACTTCGAGCGCTTCAACTGGGATGCGCCGATTGTGGTGAGCCCTCATGATCCGGCAACACTGTACTTCGCATCAGCGCGTGTGTGGAAGTCGACCAATCGTGGCGACAGCTGGACGGCCATATCCGGGGACCTTACCCGTGACCAGGAGCGCATCACCTTGCCCATCATGGGTCGTGTGCAGAGCTGGGACAACCCCTGGGATATCGGCGCGATGTCCAACTACAACACTATCACCTCATTGTCGGAGTCCCCGCTGCAAGCAGGGCTCGTATATGCCGGAACAGACGATGGCATCATCCAGGTGACAGAGGATGATGGGGCGACATGGCGCAAGATCGAAGTAGGTAGCATCAAGGGTGTGCCCTCCACGGCCTTCGTCAATGATATCCGCGCTGACCTGCACGATGCCAATACCGTCTATGTTTGTCTGGACAACCACAAGTACGGTGACTTCAATCCATACCTCTTAAAGAGTACAGACAGAGGACGTAGCTGGACGTCCATTCGTAGCAACCTGCCGGATCGCACATTGATATGGAGGACCGTGCAAGACCACGTGAAGCCAGAGCTGATGTTCGTTGCCACGGAGTGGGGTATCTACTTCACCATCGACGCTGGTAATCAGTGGATCAAGCTCACTGGCGGAGTACCAACCATTTCCTTCCGGGACATTACCATTCAGCGAAGGGAGAATGACCTGGTTGGGGCTTCCTTCGGTCGAAGCTTCTACATCCTGGATGACTACAGCGCGCTACGTGATATTTCCGAGGAATCCCTTAGCCAGGAAATTCAATTGTTTGCCACGAAGGATGCGTTATGGTATGAGCCACGCTCTATCGATGGGCAGATGGGTGCTTCTTATTACACAGCTGACAATCCCCCTTTCGGTGCGACTTTCACTTACTTCCTGAGCGAAGGCTACAAGTCGCTGAAAGACGAAAGAAAGGAAAAGGAGAAGGAACTCAACAAAGCTGGCAACAGCGTTCCTTTCCCCGGATGGGCCGCACTGGAGGCCGAACGACGCCAGGCAGCCCCGAAGGTGATCCTTACGATCAAGGACCAACAAGGCACGGTGGTGAACGTCGTCGATGGCAAGACCTCCAAGGGCATGAATCGTGTCTCGTGGGACCTCAGCTATGCGTCTAAGCGAGGCATCGAGTTGGATGCTCGCGGTGGCGGAGGCTGGTGGGGCCGATCAGGCTCGATGGTCACCCCTGGCACGTATTCCGTAACAGTTTCTAAGGTCATCGACGGTGTAATGACAGATATCGCAGGGCCTCAGGAATTCAATGTGGTGCCACTCCGCGACCAGCGCGGCGCATTGCCAGGCAAGTCTTATGACGAGATTGCAGCCTTCCGATTGGAAGTGAATGCACTCCAGGAAGCCATGTCAGCAACATCCACTACACTCGAGAACAGCATCAAGCGCGTCGTAGCCATGAGGAAAGCCCTGGGACGTGCAGATGGAGACAGCAAAGAACTCATGAAGCGTATCTACGATGCCCACCAGGAATTGCTGGATCTGGACATAGAGCTGAACGGTCACCCGACGAAGGGAGAAATCGGTGAGCGCTCCAATCCTACTCCAGGCAACAGGCTGGGCATCGGACGCCGATCCCTGGGTACCACTTATGGGCCTACTGACATGCACAAGGAACAGGTAGCCATCGGGAAAGCGCAATTAGCAGGTATACAGACCAAGCTACAGCGAATGACGGATGATGTGCTGCCTGGCATTGAGACTGATCTGGAGGCCATCGGCGCCCCCTGGATCGAAGGCCAGAAAGTGATCGGGCCAAATAGGTAGGTCTGGAACTCGTTGAATGGAATGACAGATCAAAAATAGGCCCTGTATTCCCGGACCTGTTCCGGGATCTCCAAGTCTGGGTGCATATACTTCCCATGGCAGGAGACCCCGCTATAAATCCGGGTTTTGGCACTTTCCTATTTTTGATCTGTCGTTTTTGTTTGGCCGAAACCTCTACTCCCCCAGAGTACCCTCCTCCATCAACCAGTCCGTCATAACTTGCAACAGCCGGGTCGAGAGCTCCATCTCCTCAAACCGGTGTTTCCCGAGTGGCCATGGTGTCGTAGAAAGAATGGTCTTCGTCTGCCACTAGTAACTGATAGTTTTTATTTCCAGCTTTTGACTGAGTCCATGTTGGCATTACCCGGGGCGGGCGATATACAGATCATTGACAATGGCGTCGAGACAGACAGCATTATAGAGCTGAAATAAGGCCGTTGGGTTCTCGGAGATGGGCCTCAGGCGGTGTTTGCAAGGCTAAAAATGCGTATATTCCATATACATTTTTTAAGGAGCCCAGCCATGCAATATTTGAAATTCCAGCCCGCGCCTCCGCTAAGACCTTATATCCATCAGTATTATCATCTCAGGGATGATTCCCCAGTTTGGAAGGCCATGTCTGTGGCAGCAACACCTTCGGGCGATGTTGGTATGGTGTTCAATTTTGGCGCCGACTACTTTGTCGAAAAAGATGGGGTGACGACTCAAAGTCCTGGATGTTTCCTCGCCGGACAGGTCACAAAAAAATATTTTCTACATTTCAAGGACAAGGTCGATGTGATAGGTGTGGTCTTCGCTCCCACGGCACTTTTACCCCTTCTGGGACTGCCCATGATTGACTTTGTCGATCAACAAGTGGAGTTGTCGCAGGCGATCGGTTTAGATGCGTCGGTGCTCTATCACCGTATGGCCACTCACGATCGAGTCGAATCGCGATTGGCGATCCTTGAGCAATACCTTATCAAACGACTGGAAGACCGAGGCAAAACGGACTTGGTTGCAGAACGAGGTATTTCCCAGATTGTCTCAAAACGAGGCAAAGTTTCTATTCGCAAGTTGGCAGACGATCTCTGTATTAGTCAGAGACAATTCCATCGCCGTTTTACAGAAGTGGTTGGCATTTCGCCGAAGCGCTTTGCCCGAATCAAGAGATTGAATCATATCGCCAACTCACTTCCGCTTGAGAATACGGATTGGAGTACCGCGGTGTATACCGGAGGATACTATGACCAATCTCACTTTATCCGTGATTTTCAGGACTTCTTCGGTCAGAATCCATCTCAATTCCTCGAGTACAAGAGCAAATTGACACGGTTAGCCGCAGGGTGAAAACGTCCATTTTCTACAATGGATCCCAATGACCATCTCCTACCTTAGAATCAATGTTAGACCAAAAAATGGAGGTTAAAAATGACAACGGAACAGACCAGAAAATTCATCGAAGAGTACGCTCAGGCCCTTGCATCGGACAAATCGGAGCCCACTATCGACAAATTCGTAACCGATGATCACCTAAAAGGTCATATCGTCCTTTTTGAAGCCGGTATTCCCAACTATGAAATGAAACTGCAAGATCTCATGGTCGAGGGAAATAAAGCCTGCTTGAGGTTTTTGCTCACGGGCGTGCACAATGGCGAGCTATTCGGCCAGCCTGCCTCAGGACGCAAAGTCGAGGTGGAAGGAATCATCATCTACGAAGTTGAAAACAACAAGATTGTCAATCACTGGATGCAAGCAGATACGGTTTCTCTCATGCAACAGATCAGTGCGGTGCCGGTGGAGAGTTGATCATCCAACCCGCTCAATTTTGCTAGCATCGTAGCTATCACTCCCTGGTGCTCCAATTTGGCCAGGGAGTTCATTTGACTCTATCAGCGCGAGAAAATCGGGCCCCTCAAGTCTCGGATGCACAAGTTTGAGGGAGCCTCACTCATACCTCAATACCGTCGTCGGAATTGAGGCGCATGAGCCGGCACTTGTGACCAAGAGCACATCCATACAGGTATTAATTACTCCCAATCACTCCAGTTCTGCTCGGTACTCTGCCAGAATTCCCTCCTCCTTTGTTCATAGATGTTCACACTATGTTTTTCGGCAAAATCGAAACAACCCCCTTCATTACCCCGTAATAGTCAACAATGAAAGGAACAAATCTTGGTGAACTCGAAGAATTGGTACTACTGGTCGTCGCCAATTTAAACGCTGAGGCGTACGGTTTGGCCATCCGAAACTTTATCAATGAACGGGCCGGACGCACAGCTAGTATCAGTACCATCCATGCCACCCTGCAACGATTGGAGAAGAAGGGCTTCGTGACCTCAGCCTATGAGTCGGAGTCCTCCGGCGATAGAGGTGGGCGTCCAAAACTAATTTTCTCGATCACCGCCCAAGGGGAACAGGCATTGATCGCGACGCGACAGTTGAGAGAGGAGTTGTGGCAGGGAACGCCTAATTTTTCAAGCCTGAATTTTTCCCTATGAAGCCCTCACCTCCGCGGTGGCTTCTCCGGTTGTTGGAGAAGATCATCGACCCATGGCTTTGGAGAAGCATCAGCGGCGACCTGTGGGAGGACTACGCTGCTAACCGGCAGCACCATTCCAGAATCAGAAGTAACTGGTTGCTTGTTGTCTCAATACTGGGCTATCTCCGCTTTCCTGCGCTACTAAATCTCGGCAATACAACATACAGAAGCTCTATGAATATTTGGCAGAATTATTTCCTAACCGCCTTGCGAAGTCTGAGGCGAAACAAAATCAACACGGCGCTTGCACTCGGCGGACTCGTCATCAGCTTCGTCGCAAGTTTCGCGATACTGCAATACGTGAAGTACGAAAAGGGCTATGATGACTTCCATGAACACGTGGACCGAACTTACCGCGTCAGTCACTTGATGACCAATGCCTCCGGGACAACTAAGAATGCACTCACATTCTTTGCGGCCAAAGATGAGTTCAAAGAATCGATACCGGAAATCGAGACAGCCACGCATATGCTCTCCGTGAACAATGTCATTCTGAAAATCGGGGAGCGATTGATGAAACAGGAAGATGTCCTGATTACGACGCCCGATTTCTTCGACATTTTTTCGATCGACTTGCTGTCCGGATCACCTGAGGACCTGGAAGCTCCCGATGTCATCTTCCTCTCGCGCCGGGTGGCCGAGAAGCTGTTCCCCCAAGGTTCAGAGGGCCAGGTATTGGAAGTGGAGGGGCTCTTCGGTCAGAGCTGGCAGGCGAGAGTCGCTGGTGTTTTTGAGGACATCCCCAATAACAGTCACCTCGTAGGAGAAGTATTACTGCCTCGAAGCAAGCTGGTTAGCTTTGGAAGAGAAGGGATCCTGTTTGGGCCCAATCTCAGTTTTGATCAGGTGGTCTGGAGATGGCTTTCTTTCCACACTTATGTGAGGCTGGAAGAAGATGCCGCGATTGGCGCAGTGGAGAAAAAAGCCAATGCGATCGTAGCGGAATTTCGTGAGGCCATCAATCAGCAGCTACAGCAGGAACATGAGGTGTGGTTGCAGCCTCTGACGAGCATCCATACAACCCCAGGCTCAGAAATGGAAATGAGTCCCGTAAACAGCCGGCAAATTATTGATCTATTCCTCGTTATCGCTTTTGGGATATTGATTATTGGATGGATCAACTACATCAATCTGTCTACCGCGAGATCCATTTCGCGAAGCAAAGAGGTGGGCATTCGCAAAGCTCTCGGCTCCAATAAATTGCAGCTAAAAATCCAGTTTCAACTGGAAGCGCTCCTACTCAACCTACTGGCAGTCGCCCTATCCATTGGGCTGCTGATACTTGTTGTACCGTTCCTTCAGGAGATCGCCTCCGAGCCATTTTTTGACGGTGCCCTCTCGGAGCCTCGTTGGTTGCTCGGACTAGCAGTGACCATTGTCCTTGGCAGCTTATTGGCAGGCTTTTACCCATCGCAGGTTTTGTCAAGCTACGATACCAAAGAAGTCATCAAAGGCAAGATTCGCCATACAGGTAGTGGCATTTTTCTACGCCGCGGACTGGTCATATTACAGTTTGTTTTCACCATCTTTCTCATTGGTGGCGTGCTCATTGTTCACAATCAGATGATGTTTATGGTGCATCATGAACTTGGCGTGCAAATTGATCAGCGTGTGATCATCGATAGCCCCGGAAATGAGTTTGGCAGGGAGGACTTTCGTGAGCGCATGAATACCCTGACCAACGAGCTCCGTCAAATTGCGGGAGTAGAGGCCGTTGCGGTCGGCTCGATGGTTCCGGGGGTGGAAAACTTCTGGCGCAACAGTACAGAGGACGATCGCAATGATCGCTCTGGCCTATTCATTCACCGAGCCATCGTTGACGAGAATTACGTCGACTTGTTTGGTCTGGAGATGATCGCCGGAAGGTCTCTCAACAAATCCTTTGGAACGGAGGAGTCCGCCATACTCCTCAACCGCAACTCTACGGTCCTTTTAGGGTATGAAAATGCGGAGGACGCCGTAGGTGAGCAAATCACGTTTGCGGGACAAACATTTGACATTGTAGGGGTGGTAGCCGACTTCTATCAACGCGGTGTCCAATTCGCCATCGAACCCATGTCATTTTCTCTCGATACAGGATTGGCTGGCAACTACATTTCAGTCAAAGCACAAGTTGCTGATTGGGCACTCCTGACCCGAGAGCTTGAGGACCAATTCAAGACTTTTTTCCCGGACTCACCCTATGAAGCGCGGTTTCTGGATGATGTCTTTAACGAGCAATACGAGAATGAACGGCGATTTCGGGCACTGTTCTCACTTTTTTCTGTGATCGCTTTGTTGGTCGCGATGCTGGGTATATTGGGGCTTGCCTCTTACCTCCTCAATCAAAAGCTGCGGGAGGTTTGTATTCGAAAAGTCCTGGGTGCTCGTCTCGACATGCTTTTTCTGCAATTGAACAAAGAGTATTTTGTGTTGAGCATCCTGTCTTTCCTTGTCGCTTCACCCCTTATCTGGCTGGCCATGCAACACTGGCTTGAGGGATTCGCAAACCGCATCGCCGTGGGGCCCGTCTACTTCGTCGTACCACTGGTGGTGGTTTTACTGATTGTGTTGTTGACCACCGTCTATCAAACGACAAAAGTCGTCTTGACCAACCCTACGGACGTCTTGAAAGATGACGGCTGATCAAGTAAACGTTGGTTGACGGTGACGCTTAATGTCGTGCCTATGAGAATGCATTTTCGCAATCCACCGGCCTGGTGATATTCAGGCGTGAGACCGCGATCTGGAACGAGCATCCCGGCTCAGGGATGGAGCGATCTGTTGGAGTCCCTGACGTGGGAGAATCGAGAGGCTGGCATGTAACGCACCCGTCGTACCTCTCCCAGTCAGGACGACTAGCGAGAGCCCGACCCTGACACGAGGTCGTCTCAAGACCACAGGCTTGTTGCCATCGTTATCTCGTCGTCAGGGGGAGCCCCTAAATTCACTCATACCTCAGCGCAGTCGTGGGGTTGAGCCGCATGATCTTCCTGAGTTCACGGAATACAGTCGCTGAGACTACAACAGCCAGCACCAGAAGCGTGAGTATACTCGGCCAAAGCGTCAGCGCGGTATGATAGGCAAATGTCTCGAGCCAGCGGCCAGCCACATAGAACGCCAGCGGCGTTGCCAGAACGTTCGCGATGAGTAGGGGCCACAACAGGTCCTTGCTGAAGAGACGGGAGATGGCCAGGTGGTTGGCACCCAGCACCTTCCTGATACCGACTTCCTTTGTGCGCCTTTGGGCGACAAACTGGATGTAGGCAAACAGGCCCAGGCAGGTCGTGATAATAGCCAGTACGGTCATGATTGAAAATCCGCTGGCGAGTTGCTCCTCTTTGTGGTATTGCCGGGCGAACTCATCGTCCAAAAATTGATAATCGAATGGCCTATCTGGAAAGAGTGTCTCCCAGGACTCTGCGACATGCTGAATACCTTCTTTCACATTGCCATTCAACCGCACACTGATGTAGTAATACCAATAAGGCTTGACAATGAAAGCCATCGGCTTGACGGCATTGTGTAGGGACTCGAACCTGACGTCTTCCACGATGCCTATCACGCGGCCTTTGCGCGTTTCAGTCGGCGTGTTGGGATTGCCTGTATTGTAGGTAGTCTCAAGGATGGCCTCCAATGGATTGTCGAGCTCGAGCAACCGCACGGCGGCCTCATTCAAGATGAAGGCCTGACCGGCATCGTACTCCGAATCAGTGAAAAACCGCCCATCCACCAAGTCGATGCCGAACGTCTGGAAGAAGTCCTCATCGACAGACGTAGCGTTGATGGCTTGTGCCTCCCGTCCATTGGCCTTGATGGGTAACTGGAGGCCCATATTGTCCGTCGGTTTGTAGAACGATAGCGTGACCTGCTGCACGGCGGGGTGCTGCAAAGCCAGTGTTTTGAAAGGCTGCGAATCATACCTGATCTGCCTTGCAAAAGGTGAGAAAATGACCTGCTCTCTTTCATAGCCTGGATCAGCATTGTGGATGAATTGGAGCTGCTGCCTCAGGGTAATTGTAAATGCAATCAGCATCGCAGCCAGAACAAATTGAAAGGTCAAGAGGCCCCTTCTGACGCCCACGTCTCCCGTGCCGGTCGTGGCACTGGTGCCTGAGACTTGGTTCGTTTTCAACATCCAGGCAGGGTAGGATCCAGCAATTAACGTAACAGCGGCAATCACGAGTGGAATCGCCCAAAAGATATTGAGTAAAGACCCGAATTGAAGGGATGCACCAATGAGCGAATTGACCAGATGGACCAACCAATACACCACGCCGAGCGCCAGCGTCGCGCTAAGGGCCACAAGGACGAGTGTCTCAATGGTAAGTTGTGCAAGGAGCTGCCGACGCGTCGCCCCAATGGCCTGACGGATGTTGAGTTCACGCACGCGATGCTGTAGCTGAACGAGCGTCAGCGTGATGAAGTTGGCCATCGTGATGATCAGAATGAAGACACCAATGGCTACCGCCAGTCGTGGATAAACTGGGTCGATGGTGGAGGTGTATCCCGCGATGACCTGAGGATCGGTATGAATGGAGGTCAGCGGCTGCAAATGACCAAGGTATGCCTGGTAGTCTTTTTCCTTGTCGTCGATGTGTCGGCTAAAGAAAGCCTCGAACTGTGATTCAAAGTCACCCTTTTGCGTTCCGGAAGGCATCTTGATGTAGCTATAGCAGTAGTTCATGTTCCAACCATTGGAAATACTACTCGGGAAGACCTGCTCGCCGGTTTTGAAGGAGACGAGCGCTTCAAATTGGATATGCATATTGGTGGGCCACTCGGGGATGATGCCGGTAATGGTGAGTGGGTAGTACTCTCCGTTCCATTTGAAATCGAGACGATCGCCAAGTCGGGGCAAGTCCCCGAAATATTTCAAGGCCATGTTCTCGGTAACCACGAGGCTGTAAGGTGCCTCCAATGCTGTTTCTGGGTCACCTCGAAAGCCCTCGAAGGAAAAAGTCTTGAGAAAATCGACGTCGGCGAAGATCATGCCTTCTTCATAGAAGGATCGGTCACCATTGCGAAAGAGCGTCTTCGATCGATCCTTGAAGAACCGTGTAAACTGGTAATCGCCAAAGTCTTCCTTGAGTGTCGGCACGAGGGGGAAGGCCGTGGAAGCTATAGTTCCTCGCTCTGTCTCCCGGCAAATGCGATAGATATTGTCCGCGTCTGAATGGAAGCGGTCGAAGCTGAATTCGTAGCGCATGTAAAGCATGGCGAGCATCACGCAAGAAATACCGAGGACCATCCCGGTGATCTTGATAACGCTTTGAAGCCTGTTGCGCTTCATCAGGCGCAAAGAGACGATGAATGCATTGTGTAGCATGGAGGGAAATTGTTACAGCTATCGAAGATGCCAAATAGATCCCCCCAGTATCATTCTAAGCCACAATTTGTCGTGAATGACACGCACACTGTGGGTGAATGAACACGCTACCTATCTTGTCCCAAAACGTATTTGGGGTCGTTACCGCTCCAGCTTCGCATTCTTAGCCTCGATGATCTGCCCCATGATCGCCAACGCGATCTCCTTCGCTGAGCGGGCGTTGATAGGTAGACCAATCGGGGCAGCGATCTTGTCGATGAGCTCCTGAGAGATGCCTTTTTCCAGCAGCCGGTTGGTGCGCTTCGCGTGGGTTTTTCTGCTGCCCAGTGCGCCTATGTAAGCGACATCGGATGGAAGTAGAATCTCCAAGGCATTGTCGTCAATCTTGGGGTCATGCGACAGGACAGCGCAGAAAGTGTATGCATCCAACGGAAAATCACCAAGCACTTCTGACGGGTAGGAGTTCAGGATTTTCGACGGTTCCTCGGGGAAATGTATGTTCTCAGCAAAATAGCCGCGAGGGTCGATCACTATGGTTTCGAAACCGAATTGATTGCCCAGGCTCACCAGGTCTACCGTAATGTGCGCAGCCCCGATGATCAGCAGTTGTGCCTGTCGGGGAAAAACATGGACGAAAAATTCCTTATCTCCTTCTGATATGGTCCGATTAGTTCGGTCATCGTGCGCACGCCGTGCCTCGGCAATAAGTACAGAATCTGAAGTAGGCGTGTCGGCATCGACTACCTGATTTTCGGTAGAGCCATCTTTCAAGGCTGTTACAAGTGTAGACGAACGATTAGCCTTCAAATTGCTAATCACTTTGGACCACATATCGCTTTCCGCCTTGACTTCCTGCACAAACACCTGAATGCTCCCACCGCAAGAAAGCCCAACAGACCACGCCTCCTCGTCGCTTACCCCATAAGCCAGTCGCACCGATTGTGCCCCATCAAAAACTTCCATGGCCTTCTTCACGACGGCGCCTTCCACGCAGCCTCCGCTGACGGAGCCGCTCATTTCTCCTTTTTCGTTGATCAGCATGATTGACCCCACTGGTCGGGGGGAGGATCCCCATGTCTTCACGACTCTCGCCATTGCCACCCGCAGTCCCTCACCGGACCACTTTTCGAGGATGTCTAACTGTTCCTTCATCATATTTTTTTAAACCAAAGCAATTCTCAAAAGTTATCAATCTACCCTACCCAATTCTGATGGCAGAAGGATGTGCTAAATGTAAACCCCAAACCCTCGAAGCACAAAATCGCCGGGTTTCCTTTTGGAGTACAGTGCTTATTGTACTGATTCCCAAATGCCCATTGTGCGTCATGGCTTACACCAGCGCACTGACCATCTGCGGTGGCGAGAGTATGTATATGGCCGAAAATAACTGGCTTTCCTACTTTCCCATCATTCTTGCGCTCATCACCACCGGACTGATAGCACGCAATCACAGAGGTGGACGGACTTATGTCGCTTTGGTAATGGCTACCCTGTCAACACTGGTGATCGTTCTCGTTCATCAGCTCGTGATTCCCTCCTTCTATTACAATGTAGCAGCTGCCATGCTCTTTTTGGCCATCTGGCTGAATGGAAGTATGATTTCTTTTGTTTCTACATTTGTTGGGATGAAAAGACACTGAAGGATGGCCAAAGTCAAATTCACATCCGCCTTGAGCCGGTTTTTCCCTGGACTCACCGATATGCAAGTATCAGGAGAGACTGTGGGCGAGGTGCTAAAGAAAATCAACCAGGAGGTTCCGGGCATTGACAGCTACCTGCTGGAAGAAGACGGCAGCCTCCGCAAGCACGTCAACATTTTCATCAAAGAAGATCTCATCAGCGATCGCCAATCTCTTTCTGACCCTGTGAAGTCTGGGGACGAAGTCCTGATTTACCAAGCCTTGTCCGGAGGATAGTGCAGACCGCACTCATAGCTACAGCCAAAGGACTTGTTGTCTACGATTTTCCGGAGGATAAAGCACCCGAACTCCGAGAGCTCCATTTTGTTGGGTTCTCTGTGAACATGGCATATGCAGACGAACGCCACGATCGCTGGTGGGCAGGAGTGTCGCATAAGCACTGGGGACAGAAGCTTCACTACTCCGATGACTTTGGTCAGACCTGGCACGAGACTTCTCTCCCCTCTTACAAGGGCGAAGAGCTGCCGAATGGCAACCGGGCTAAGCTCAAGCAAATCTGGTGTATGTCACATGGTGGCGCAGACAATCCCGACGTACTATGGCTCGGCACCGAACCCGGCGGTCTCTTCAAGAGCGAAGACGGAGGCACCACGTTTCAACTTTGTTGTCCTCTATGGGAGCACCCCAGTCGCCAGCGGCAGGAGCAATGGTTTGGCGCCGGCAGCGATCACCCGTTCATTCATTCGATAGAAATTGACCCTCGAAACTCGGAGCACTTGTACATAGCGGTTAGTTGTGCAGGAGTTTTTGAAACAACGGATGGAGGCGCCCACTGGGAAGCTCGAAACAATGGTCTCGTAGCGACCTATCTCCCTAACCCCAATGTCGAAGTGGGCCACGATCCGCACCGCCTCATGATCTCGCCTGCTGATCCCGATACCCTATGGCAGCAGAACCATTGTGGCATTTTCTACACTAGGGATCAGGGACGACAATGGCATGATGTATCAGTAAATGGCGGAATACCCTATTATGGGTTTGCCCTGGCGATCGATGAGGACGATCCTGCCAAGGCCTGGGTAATGCCCGTCGAAAGCGACGAGCAGCGAATTGCCCCGGGTCTTCAACTGCAGGTCTTCCGGACCGAAGACTTCGGTCAGACGTGGCTGCCCGACAGCGATGGCCTACCGCAGGAAAACTGTTTTGATATCGCCCTTCGTCAGTCTTTTGCCAAGCGCAACGACCTGTTCATCTTCGGCACCGCTAATGGTAATCTGTACTACAGAAACGAAGGAAGTGTCAGGTGGGAGCTCCTCAACCACTCTCTCACAAAAGTTAATTCGGTCGTTCTCATCTAATAGCGATTTTCCTTTGGAGTCTGAAGAGATTCTATTCTATTTAGAACCATTCTAAATATCCTTCTGCCAAATCTCCTGCAAACACTCCCTTTTTAAAATCTGTTAATGATATCCCACCGCATTAAAAGAAATGTAAAAATTAAACCCAAACTAGACGCTCATTTATGATTCCTTCATCCTTTGACTACTCGGCTCCTGCCACGATAGAGGAGGCGCTGAACCTCCTGGAGGAGCTAGGTGATGAGGCAAAAATTCTGGCCGGCGGCCATAGCCTCATACCGATGATGAAACTACGGTTTGCTGAACCGGAGCACCTCATCGATCTAAATAACATCCCTGGGATGGCCTACGCGAACTTCGAAAACGGCCACCTTCGAATAGGTGCCATGACCCGCGAAATGCAGCTGGAAGATTCTGCAGAAGTGGGGGCGAAGTTTCCCATTTTTCACGATGCTGCTAAGCTGATCGCCGACCCTCAGGTACGGAACTTTGGAACAATCGGCGGTAACCTCGCACACGGCGACGCTGCCAATGATCAACCAGCGGTAATGATCGCTTTGAATGCGGAAGTGGAGATCACCGGAAAGGCTGGCAAGCGCTCCGTGGGTATTGACGATTTCTTCTATGGCTTCTATGCTACGGCAGTCGAAGAAAATGAGATCCTCACCGAGATCCGCGTTCCCGTCATGCAAGGAAAGGTGGGTAATGCCTATCACAAAACTGAGCGCAAAGTGGGCGACTATGCCACTGGTGGCGTCGCTGTACAGCTTGTGCTTGATGATAGCGGCACTTGTACTCATGCAGGTATCGGTCTGACCAACGTCAACCCGACTCCCATGCGTGCTGCCCGATCGGAAGAAGCCCTTGTTGGGACCAAAGTCGACGATGAAGCCATTGCAAAAGCTGCTCAATGCGCCTCTGAAGACTGTAACCCTTCCGCCGATTTACGCGGCGACGAAGACTACAAGCGCAGAATTATAGGCGTCCTCACTAAAAGAATGATTCACAAAGCCTTGGAGCGAGCCAACGGTTAGTTCCTCAAACTGATTGAAAGAATGAAAAAATCTATTTCACTGAAGATAAATGGTGAGGAAGTCACCGCTGAAGTAGAACCTAGGACATTGCTGGTTCACTTCATTCGCGAGCAGCAGCATATGACGGGTACGCACATAGGATGTGATTCTTCCAGCTGTGGAGCCTGCACAATTCTCATTGATGGCAAGTCAGCCAAGTCCTGTACGATTCTCGCTGTCCAGGCCAATGGCAAGGAGATCACTACAGTAGAAGGCCTTGCCACTGCTGAAGGCATGCACCCCTTGCAAGAGGGTTTCCATGAAAATCACGGATTGCATTGCGGCTTTTGCACACCTGGTATGATGCTTCGGGCTGTCGAATTGTTAGAAAAGAATCCCAATCCGACTGAGGAAGAAATCCGATGGGGCATCGCCGGCAATCTCTGCCGATGCACAGGATATAATAATATCGTGAAATCCATCCAGTACGCAGCCGCAAAAATGAGAGGCGAAGAAACGCCTAGCACCGAACCTGAATTTGTAGAATAACCCAAACGAGAAAGACGAAATAAGATGATACAATGTAAAACATCGAAGGAGATCAGCGGCATGGGCCACTCCATGAAGCGAAAGGAAGATGCTCGTTTCGTTCATGGAAAAGGAAACTACGTCGATGACGTTCAGCTACCCGGAACGCTGTACATGGACATTGTCCGCAGCCCCTATGCTTATGCGAAGATCAAGAACATAGACGCCTCCGAGGCATTGGCCATTCCGGGTGTACTTGCAGTCGTCACCGGTAAGGACCTCGAGCAGTACAACCTTCACTGGATGCCTACGCTCATGTCTGATACGCAGATGGTACTCCCAACAGATACTGTGATGTACCAGGCGCAGGAAGTAGCGGCCATCATTGCAACGGAGAAATACATCGCACGCGATGCACGGGAAAAAGTGAAGGTAGACTATGAGGTGATGAAGCCTGTCGTCGATCCATTCAAGTCGCTGGATGCGGATGCCCCGGTCCTTCGTACAGACAAGGAAGGAAAGACGGACAACCATATCTGGCACTGGGAAGTAGGCCAGAAGGAGGAAACGGAGAAGATCTTCAACGACGCCGAAGTTGTGGTGAAGGAGCAGATGCACATCCCTCGAATTCACGTTTCGTCCATCGAAACATGTGGATGTGTGGCGGACTACAACAAGGTGGAGAATCATCTCACCATGTACATGACCACGCAGGCGCCTCACGCTATCCGAACGGTAATCGCATTGGTAGCAGGCCACGTAGGTATCACTGAAGAAAAGGTGCGCGTTATCGCACCAGATATTGGCGGCGGATTTGGTGGTAAAGTACCTGTCTACCCAGGGTATGTCATCGCGATTGCTGCATCCTTCCTCATCGGAAAACCTGTAAAGTGGATCGAGGATCGCTCAGAAAACCTGCAAGCGGACTCATTCGCTAGAGACTATCACATCACTGCTGAAATGGCAGGAACGAAAGATGGAAAGATCCTGGCAACGCGAATGAAGGTTTTGGCAGACCACGGTTACACCGACGCTGCTGCGAACCCTTCCAAGTTCCCTACCGGTATGTTCTCCATCGGTACCGGATCTTATGATTACCCTAACGCCTTCATGGAAGCTGACGCAGTTTACACCAACAAACCTCCGGGGGGTGTGGCCTACCGATGCTCCTTCCGAGTGACAGAGGCTGTCCATGCCATCGAGCGTATCACTGATCGATATGCATTGGAAATCGAGAAAGATCCTGCAGAGGTTCGCTTCGACAATTTCATTAAGAAGGAACAGTTCCCTTATCAGTCACCTACTGGTTGGGAATATGATTCCGGCGACTATGAAGCTGGACTGAAGCTCGCAATGAAGGCGGTCGAGTATGACAAGCTTCGTGAGGAGCAACAGGAAAAGAGAAAGAATGGCGAGTTGATGGGCATAGGTCTCTCGACATTTACCGAGATCGTTGGTGCAGGTCCATCGAAGGACTTCGACATCCTCGGCATCAAGATGTTTGACAGTGCGGAGATCCGTGTGCACCCCACTGGAAAGGCGATTGCTCGATTTGGAACAAAATCTCAGGGCCAGGGTCACGAAACGACTTACGCCCAGATTATCGCCGAGGAACTCGGTATCCCTGCAAAGGATATCCAGGTAGAAGAAGGGGATACCGATACGGCTCCTTATGGATTAGGTACTTATGCCTCTCGATCAACTCCTACAGCTGGTGCTGCGGCAGCCATGGCCGCACGCAAGTTGAGAGACAAGGCGCGCAAGCTTGCCGCTTACTTGTTGGAGGTAAGTGAGGATGATCTCGAGTGGGAGCCTGGTAAGTTCTTCGTAAAAGGGGCACCTGAGAAGGCCAAGACCATTCAGGAGCTCGTATTCGCTGCCTATACCAATCACCCTCAGGGCATGGAAGCAGGATTTGAGGCTACTCATTACTATGATCCTCCCAACCTGACTTTCCCTTCAGGAGCATACATCTGTGTAGTCGATATCGACAAAGAGACCTTTGAAATCAAAGTACGTCGATTTGTCGCCATTGATGATGCCGGACATATCATCAACCCGATGGTGGCACAAGGACAGGTACATGGTGGTCTGACCCAAGGTTTGGCCCCTGCGATGTACGAGGAGTTGATCTATGACGACGATGGTAACATCCTGAACGGAACATTGATGGATTACCTGGTACCTACGGCAGTAGAATCACCCAACTGGGAGACTGGCCACACTGTGACGCCATCACCTCACCACCCTATCGGGGCGAAAGGTATCGGAGAATCTCCGACTGTTGGAGCGCCTCCCGCTATCGCTAATGCCATTGTGGATGCTTTGAAGCCTTACGGCGTTACTCACATGGATATCCCTATCACGCCCTACAAGATCTTCAAGAAGTTGAAGGACATGGGTGTGTTGGATAAGGACATCGCCGAGGGTTAATTAAATACAAACGGTAAACAGTACTGCCGATAGTTAGTTGATAATTATCGGCAGTCTTCTTTAATAACGACAGATAATGGAAGCAACAATCAATAAGAATTTCACGCTGCAGGAGCCTATCGATAAGGTGTGGGCAAGCCTCAGCAATCCGATGGAGATCTCTAGCTGCGTACCAGGAGCTACGATCACCGAGCAGGTAGACGACAAAAATTACAAGGGCGAAGTGTCCTTGAAGTTTGGTCCGGTAAAGGCCAAGTATGATGGCATGATTACTATCGAGGAGATGGACAATGACAGCCACAAGATGAAGCTGATCGGCAAGGGACTGGATTCGAAAGGAAAAGGGAACGCGGAGATGACCATGAATGGAGTAGCCAAGGAAGAGGATGGCGGTACCAACGTCGACTTCCAAATGGTCGTCAACATCCAGGGTACTCTGGCACAATTCGGGTCACGCTTGATCAATGACGTTTCCGCCAAGTTGATGGATCAGTTTGTCGACAACTTCAACGCCCTATTGCAAGGTGAAGAGTTTGACAACAATCTGAAGGCCGGAGCCATGGTGGGAAGTGCAGTGAAGAGCATCTTCAAAAAGAAAGAAGCATAAAGCAATGATCCCCGAAGTCGGTCGCATGATCGAAGACTTCGACAGCCTTGGTTATGTTGTCGAAGAGGAGTTGGCAACGGTGATGTTGCTTATGATGAAATTGGGAAAGCCGCTTTTGTTGGAGGGCCCTCCCGGTGTTGGTAAAACGGAAGCATCCAAAATCATGGCCGCTTATAAAAGCACTGAACTCATCAGATTGCAGTGTTATGAAGGGCTGGATGTGAACAATGCCGTCTATGAATGGAACTATCAGCGCCAACTCCTGTCTATCAAGATCAATGAAAACAGCAATACGTCATCCTCGGACATCGAAGACCACATCTTCGGGGAGGACTATTTGCTGAAGCGACCGCTACTGCAAGCCATCACCGCGGAGCAGCCACCAGTACTGCTCATTGATGAAATAGACAGAGCTGACGAGGAATTCGAAGCCTTCCTGCTTGAACTGCTTTCCGATTTCCAGATCAGCATCCCCGAAATGGGCACAATCGCGGCCAAGCATCGGCCGATCGTGATCCTCACATCCAATCGTACAAGAGAACTCAGCGACGCCCTTAAAAGACGATGTCTTTATCACTGGGTGGACTTCCCTTCCTTTCAGAAGGAGTACGCAATCCTCAAAAAGCACAACCCCGATATCGACGAGCAGTTGCTTCAGGAAATTGTAAGATTTGTGGAGAGCGTCCGCGAACACAAGCTGCAAAAGACACCGGGTATTGCCGAAACACTCGACTGGGCCAATGCGCTGTTGACGCTTCAGGTGCAGGCGCTTTCCCCTGAGGTAGTAGAAAAAACACTCGGTTGCATTCTCAAGTCCAACGCTGATATCGATCTCATCAAAGGGGAACTGAGCAATCTATTGTCGGACTTAGCGAGTTGATATGAGTCTGGTCCACTATTCTCATCACGGTTCACTGACCGAAGCCATGGTTGGCTTCAGTGAATTGTGCCGAGCAAGTGGACTTTCAATAGGCCTCAGCCATACAAAAGAGGCCATCGAGGCTGGTTCCGTCGGAATGATCAATGATGATTCGACCTTTCGCTATTCCCTGAGGTCACTGTATTGTACCTGCACGGAAGAGTATAGCACATTTGACAAGTGTTTCGACGTCTACTGGCTCAAACGAAAGCATTCCTACGCGCATAAAACCACTCAGAAAGGCGCTACGAACATTACCAAGAAGACCAAGTCGTCACTGGTGATGGCGGGCTTCAAGCCCAAAGGCAGCGAGGAAAAGGAGAATACCGAGGAAGCGAGTAGCGTCACCGGCGCCAGCAAAATCGAATCCCTCAAATACACGGATTTTTCGAAGGTAGCGGCCATCGATAGCGATTTCCTGGACCAGCTTAGTCACAAACTCCTCCAGCAACTCAATCATCGCCTGAAGCGACGATTGCAGATCGCCAACAAAGGGCAGGTAGACCTGCGCAATACCATTCGCAGGAACCTTTCACGGGGTTCGGACCTTATTGATTTGACAAGGCAGAAGCGAAAAAAGGAGAAGCACCGGCTGATCATCTTGCTGGACGTCAGCGGGTCGATGGACAAGTACTCTTTCTATCTCCTCCGCTTTGTGTGGTCTTTGAAGTCGCATCTGAAGAACATTGAGGCCTTCGTTTTCAGTACGCACCTGGTGCGGATCACGGAGTTTCTGCGCCAGGAGCAGTTGAGCGCAACGCTGTTGGAAATGAGCCGCTATGCCCGTAGCTGGTCGGGAGGAACGAGAATAGGCGACTGCCTCAAGGCATTCAATGAAGAATATGCGAAGCGCGTGCTAAATGGACGGAGCATTACGCTGATACTAAGCGATGGCCTGGATGATGGCGATCCCGAAAAAATGAGCCAGGAAGTGCAGAAGATCAAGCTGCGCACGAGTAAATTAGTATGGCTCAATCCCTTGAAGGGAATGCAGGGCTACGAGCCTCTGGCAAAAGGCATGTCAGCGGCATTGCCCCACGTCGACAATTTTCAATCAGCGCACAACTTGCATAGTTTAATGGAACTTGAAAATATCTTGAGCGATGTTTAATTCATCTATCATCAAAGAAATCGAGGAAGGACAGCAACTGGACGAGCCGAAAGCACTCGCCATGGTTGTTCGGCGCGACGCCCCCTCGTCTGGAAAGCCCGGTGACAAAGCCATCATCACCCAAAGCGGCGCTGTGAAGGGCTGGATTGGCGGCGGCTGTACCAAGGGCATCATCATCAAGGAAGCCCTCGCCTGCATCGAAGAAGGCACGCCCCGGCTCGTTCGCATCGAGCCCAAAACGGAGATGCCCGAAATCAGTGGCGTCAAGAACTACAAAATGACCTGCGCCAGCGGTGGATCCGTAGATGTATACATTGAGCCCCTCTTACCTATGACCAGAATCGTGATATTCGGCCGATCGCACATCGCGAAGGCCTTGTGTACCATCGGCGAGGTGGCTGGTTTCGACCTGACGGTCGTTTCTGACCTCGCGGACGACGAAATGTTCGGCAAGGCTACAGTAAAGACATTGAAGGAGTTTGGACCTTCCCAAAACCTGAGCAGCAGTTTCGTTGTAGTCTGTACTCAAGGCGAAAACGATGCAGCAAGCGTACGAGCGGCGATAGAGTCCAAACCTCGCTACCTGTCCTTTGTCGCCAGCTACAAAAAGGCCAACTCAGTATTCATGGAATTGAAACGGTCAGGTGTGCCTCACGAGGAGCTCGTCAAAATCAAGACACCCGCAGGCCTGGACATCAAAGCCAAGACGGCAGAAGAGGTGGCCATCTCCATACTGGCACAGATCATCGAGCACAAGCGGACGCACGAACCAGAGCAGGTAGCTGAGCTCAAACAGGAGATGGAAGACCTGTATATCAATCCGGTCTGTAAGATTCCTGTCCAGAAGAGCACCGCCAAGTATGTGCTGGAGCATGAAGGTGAAAAAGTGTACTTCTGCTGCGATGGCTGCAAGGTGGCGTTTGAGAAAGAGCCGGAGGCTTACTTGTCTACAAAATAAAAAAGACCTCGTCTCCAACAGACGAGGCCTTCTCTTCTTCATACAACTTTAGCCAGCAATATTACTGGTTTACACTCAAAATCTTATCAATTCGGTACTGCAGATCTTGCAGATGATACCTGGAGATCGTGTCACTCTGACGTCCGAGGCCTCCTCTGATCTGCCCCTTCAGCTCCAGCAGATTGCCATAGGCCAATGACGGAATGTCTGTCGTGGACAGATCTTCGTCTTCCGTTGCCACAAGCTCTCCAAGCTTCACAACAAAAGCCTTCTGCAGATTTCGACGATAAGGGTCGATGGCTCTTCCGCTTCGCAATTCGGAGAAAATACCTCTTCTCAGGTCATTCATCATCTCCACCGAGCTATAGGCATCGCGGCCATTCAGTGCCTCATTTTCGATGATTCTCTTCACGCGGTCACCATCCATCAATCGGTCGAGGTAGCGCGTTTGTATCGACTTCACCTGGTCCAAAATGCCATCCTCCTGAATCCGGCTTAATATTTCTTCATCCACCAGCCAGTTCGGTGTTGAAAACAGCTGCTCGTTCAAAAACGCTACGGCACGCTTCTGCTTGTCCTTCGTGGCATGGATGTAAACCGCACCGTCCTGATCTGCTGTCTTGTAGTACTCGTAGACCCCGCCGACGTTGGTTGCCACATGGCCCATGTAGCGGTTGTACTGCCCGACAACATTGCGATAGAGCTCCTCCAAATTGTCATAATCCTCTCCAGGAGCGGTAGACCACTCCATCAAGCGCTCCTGGATTCGCTTCAGGTTGCGAATACCGAGTTCAGAGGCAATCATGGAGTCGTCTCCCAGGTCTTCTGTCTGTGAAGAGGGATCTACCGTAGGAAATCGGCCACGTCCGTATCTATACAGGGGATTGTCACCTTTGTCCTTGACCCATTCATCCAGGATGTCCTCTTCATCTTCGGGATTTTCTACATCAGGAATAGGCCGATAGCCATACCAGATAGACCAGTCGTCGTATTCACCGATCATAGGGTAGAAATTGGTCACACCATCCTCTGGCTGTGCGATATAGTTGAAGCGCGCGTAGTCCATGATGGAGGGCGCTGTACCGTGTGTGGCGGTGAAAGTCGGAGACCTCAAAGAATCGACTGGGTACGCCACACTCGAGCCCATGTTGTGCGGCAGGCCAAGGGTGTGTCCCACTTCATGAGCCGCCACAAAGCGAATGAGTTCGCCCATCAAGTCTTCATCAAACTTTACTTTGCGCGCATCAGGATTGACCGCTGAGGTTTGGATCAGGAACCAGTTGCGAAGGAGGTTCATCACATTGTGATACCACAGAATATCGCTTTCCAGGATTTCACCAGTCCGCGGGTCGTGGACATGAGGCCCCTGGGCATTCTGAATATCCGTTGCGATGTAGCGAATGACTGAATAGCGGACATCCTCCGGACTCCATTCCGGATCTTCCTCAGCTGTAGGCGCATCTCGAGCGACGATGGCATTTTTCAATCCCGCCTTCTCAAAAGCTGTTTGCCAATCGTTGACACCTTGTTTGATATATGGCCGCCACTCATCGGGAGTCGCAGGATCGATGTAGTAGACAATGGGCTTGACAGGCTCTACGGCCTCCCCCCGGTTAAAGGCATCCCAATCACTAGGCTCCAATCTCCATTTGGTGACGTACCTACGCCGTGCTGCTTTCTGCTCATCCAATCCATAGTCCAAATGGCGAATAGAAAAGTAACCAACACGATCATCATGGAAACGGGGTACCATCGGATCATCTGGCAAAAGGATCATCGACTGGTTCATCTCGATCGACAACGATCCCGTCAGTTGATTGTCGGGCAACTCTGTCCCCGTATAGGTAAGTATGTGCCGTACCTCCACATTCTGTGGAAACGCTTTCACCCAACTGATCACCGACCTCGACTTGTCGACACTTTTGATCTTAAAATTCTTCCGCTGTCGCTCGGTCAATGCACCAATCATCGGCACATCAGACGTAAAGAACCCCTTGATATCAACGACGTAAGATGAAGAATCCGGACCCATCGTTTCGATATCGAAGCTGTGAATGATGGGCTCAAAATTGTTGTTTACTACCGACTGATAAATAGGTAGGTCTTCGTCGGCCACAGAATTATAAGAAACCGAACGCACCAGAATGGACTTATCCTTTTTCTGGAGTCGGATCACTTGTTGAGGGCGAGACTTCATTCCCGCACCACCAAAGTTGAGCCCCTTCACATGGCCAGAAATTCTTGATACGATCAGGATCTCCTTATCCAGTACAGAGTCATCGAATTCGAAGTAGTACTTGTCATCCACCTTGTGGAAGGTGAACAGCCCATCATCAGTCTCGGCTTTGTCAGTAACGACGTCACTGTACTTTTTCCCGTCTGACTTCTTCTCCTTGGGTTTCGATGCTTCAGTGTCTTGTTTCTTTTTCTTTTTCTTTTGGGCGGCTAGCTCAGAGGGGAGAGCAAGCAACAACACCGCCACACAAGTAGATAAGACTATTCTCTTCATTGATTTTCGTAAAATATTGGAAAACATAAACTTAACTACAATCAGTAGCGGATGGCAGGCAGGGGAATTGGTTTTACATGAGCGGCGACTTCGTTGCTATTATTTAGAGAAACAAAGGCCGAAACGACACCTTCACGGACTGCGTATGTGAAATTGGCCTGTCGATGGATATTGTAGGGCAGAGTCCCACGATTAGGTGCTTCTTCAGATGAGTAGAGATAGGCATGAAAATGAGCCATAAATCAAGTGGGCCACTTGGGTGAAAGTGCAAGGCTTTGGATGTTCATTTTTTGGTACACCGCGGTTTGCACCAACTGATCGAGTGAATACCCCTATTGGCTGCACAAAAATTTTTGTAATCACTTGTATCTATTACATTCGAATAACATTCAATACACCTTTTTCAATTTCATAACCGCCAAGAAATGAAGAATTTAGCTATGCTAACCATGGCATCTCTATGCCTAATGGGCTGTAGTCTATTGGGTAATAGGAGCTCCTTCGATTACGTCATTACAGACAAAAACTGGAATTCTCAAACCTTCATGATCGTACACAACAACGATCTGCCAGTCCCGCTTGTCGAGCCCATTGAGACGGGCATTGCCAAGAGATTTCATGCACTCGGCTATCAGATCGAGGAACGCGATCCGGACATCCTGATCCATTACACGATCTACAATGGCACTTATACGCTAGAAACGTGGGTTCAACCTAAAATGAGGTTCTGGTTCAAATCAGATTTTGAACAGGATCAGCAGTTCGATAGGAGAAAGAAAACGATCAGAGGGGAATCCATCTACATCTCCGTCTTCGACAACATTCACAACAAGGTCATCTGGAGAGGCTATGAGTCAATGGGCTCCGGAGCCCGCAACAACCGCACCTTGCAAGCACAGGTATACAAGGTATTAGATGAGTTTACCCTGACCGCCAATCGACTCCCAGAACATATAACACCATATAAACCAATCACTAGCGCAGGAGGTCTTTGATCTCTGCCACATTAGCATTCAAACGGGTGTGAGGATAGGTTTGCAGCTCCTCCACCCCAAATGACTCTGAAGTCACCCCCATATCGTAGCCCACCTTTTGCACTATCACCCCACTATGAGATCAAAGGGCGTGTCTCCTACTTTCATGACATCTTGACTGTCCCTAAGTCAATACCATTAGAAGAAGACAAAGCACAGGTTTTGACCTAGCCAAGGCTGGGTCCCTTGCGCGGTCCAATACCCATTGTAACTATTCTTTACTTACGGTCAGGGCACTCCCGGCTTTGGGATTGTCGTATTCTTTACCCAGGAGCTCCACGACTGTGCGGGCTACCTGGTTTTGGTAGGACTGCTGCTCCTCTTTTACTTCTCCCAAAGCAGCAAATCCGGGACCCACGGCAGCGATCCAGATCTGACCGGCGTCGGGAATCCGAGTGCCATGATCTCTCCAGGTCCTTTTTGGATGAGTACCCCTTCCATGGTCTGTGGTGATGATCAACGTCGTTTTCCCCCGATACTGGGCGTTGGATTGGGCATAGTCCCACAATTCCTTGATATAGGCATCGGTCTGTCTGGCCGACTTAAGGTATTGGTCATAATCGCCTCCATGAGCCCAGTCGTCAGTTTCACCATATGCCACGTACAGGACCCTGGGACTATTGGCCCTGAGGTACTCCATCGCATAGTGATGCGTGAATACATCCAATCGTACCGTTCCCCAAGGGCCACGTATTTCATCCTGAAGCCGATTCAGGAAGGTCTCCTTTTCTGTGGGATTGTCGAGCGCTTTTTCGAAGCCAGCATTGACCGGCACCCCGCTGCGTTCCTCATTGATGATATATGGGAACACATCCCACGAGCCAAAAGCGGCGACATTCCCCTTGAACTCCTTCTGGTTGTTGAGCCATTCGAGTACAGTCACATTAGGATTCTGGATTTTGTCATTGCTCTTGATCCGCTCGTCGTCAGCAAATCCGCAGAGGATCTCACTGTAACCGGGATAGGAGAACCACATATAGTTGGAGCAATCCACTTTGCTCCCATGCCTCCGATTACCGTGAAGCTGCCCCTGTGAGGCAATCGTCGACCAGAAAAATGGCATTAGCATCTTCCTCCTTTCCAAGGGATCGTCATGCCAAAACTCCTCAACAAGGGCCTCAGGATCGTCCACGTAGCCTGAATCGTCAATGAGGAGCGAATCGGCACCATTGAATAGCTCTTGCCAACGAAGACCATCGAGGGTAATGAGAAAGATGTTTTCCGTCGCCTTTTCCTGCGCTAGGCAAAAGCTTGTAACCAGAGATAGTGTGAGTACTAGTTTTGTTTTCATATCGATTTAGGTCAGGATTAATGATAGGGGCTAGAGTTGAAATCCAGGGATTGCCATTGAACCAAATTGTCTACTCCTCCCTCACAAACTTGCCAGCGGATCCATATTCGAGAGCTGCGGCTTTACCCCGGTGATCGACAGTGAAGCTGATGAGAGTTCTGGAGCGCCACCTCGGATCTTTTTCGCTCCTAAAAGTATTGTAGTGCCAATGCTCCGCACTGAAGTCCTGCAGATCATTGAGGTTGAACTCCAATCGATCCCCAGAGACGCTTACTTCGATCGTCCCAAAGAGATGGTTGGTGTAGCTGCCTGTTAGGGAATCCAGAGGAAGCGTTGGTTGCGTATCGGGAATGCGACCATTCACGATTTCTTCCTGGGACGCGATGATATTCTCCCTAAATCCTTGGTACAAGTCATAAATGTCCCGATGCCAGTCCCGGGTTTCACCCCCAAAGAGGTACAGGTCCAGGGCCTTGTATAGGATGGCATGACGAAGCTCAGCATGATCCAAATTGGCAAATACATAGACACTGATGTTCCTCTCAGGAATGATCGCCGCCAGTGCCACCAATCCAGCAATGCTGCCTGTGTGAAAATTGAGCTTCTCCCCCCTGTAGTCATGCTGAAACCAGCCAAGCGCATAAGTCCGCCACTTTGGGTTGGTCAGCTGCTGTGTGGGATAGAACTGCGCCTCACTGATGAAGGAACGAGGCTCAAACAAATAGTCGAAGGTGGCTGGCTGGAGCAGTGTGTCCCCATTGACGATACCGCGATTCTGCAGGAAGGTCATGTACCTGGCCATATCATCGATGCAGGACCAAATGATGCCCGCTGCCCCGACATTATCAAATTGCGTATAAGGCACTTTGACAACGCCATCTTCCCAATCATCCCAGTGCGGTGTCACGTAGTTGCCCTTCTCAAAGATCTCCTTTGATCGTGTCACCGAGCGGGTCATTTCGAGGGGTGCGAATAGTCGGTCCTCAACAAAATCTGTCCAGTGCTGGCCACTCACCTCCTGAATGAGTTCGCCAGCAATCGCGTACATGATATTCTGGTAAACAAAACCACCGCGCAAAGGATAGGCGGGATCGTAGGTGGCGAACTTGTCGAGGATCTGCCCAGTGCTCAGACTATCCAATATCCACAGAAGGTCGGCATTGCCCATGCCCAGGTTGTGAGTGAGTAGGTCCTGCACCCGTGCATCTGCCGTGATGTAAGGGTCAGCCAGATTGAAGGCCGGATAATGTTTTTTTACCTGATCATCCCATCGAATTTTACCATCATCTACCAGCATTGCCAGGGAGATGGCTATGATGGCTTTCGTGGTGGATGCCATATTGAACATCGTCTGACCATCGACCCGCTCCTGGCTGTCAATGTCCCTCACGCCATAGGACTCCTTGAACACCACTTCCCGATCCTTAACCACCAGGGCAGACAGGCCTGGCACCTTCCACTCCTCCATCCCCGTTTGTATGAATTTATTAAGCTCTTGGCTCGCGGACTTCTGCCCATAGAGGCAAAGGCACGAAAAACAAGCTAGTAGCAGAACCAGGGTCCTTGAGGGAGTCATAGTGATTTAGGTTTCGGTACAGGAATCAAGATACTATTTCTTGGAAAGACTATCCCGGTCCGCTGCTGCTGGCGACCTAGAAAACGGCCCACACTCGAAAAATAAAGAGGCACATTCGCGATTCTATTCAAGAGTGGTTTCCTTGCAGAGTGGAACGTATGCGTTGAACAACCATGAAGAATTTCATCTTGATCATTGTACTCCTGACTTCTTTTTCCTGCGATCGCGGTCGGTCGATGATTTCGAGTACAGCCAGGGCAAATGAAAAAGAAGCCCTTGAAAAGGAAGGCGTCAAGCTTCATTACTATTCGAATGGTAAGATCAAAGCCAAAATCCCCACAGACGAAAACAGCAAACGCCACGGTGTCAGTCAGATGTACTTTCCAAATGGCGCCATAAAAAGCGAGGTGACCTACGAGCACGGCAAAAGGCAACTGGCCAAACAGTATTATGAAAATGGGCAATTGGAAATGGAGTTCCCTTATAAAGCGGGTATGAAGCATGGAATACGAAAGAAGTATTGGGACAGCGGGCAACTACAGTCCGAATTGGAATACTACAGAAATGAGCCTAGCACCCAACTAGTCGAATACAACCGGAGAGGCAAACAGCTCACCAAATACCCAACGCTGCAGGTTCGAGAGATCAACAACCTCAGTACATCAGGAGAGTACATCGTCGAGGTCTATTTCTCCGAAACGCCCAGCCGAGGCACCTACTATCAGGGAGAGTTAATCGACGGTCAATACATGAGTCGTTCGTTGATTGAAATAGAGAAAGTCAACGGAAGAGGCCGTATTGTTTTCAAGCCTGGACCGGGCACGTTCGTCATGGAAAGGATGTACTTCGTTGGATCCTATAAAACACTCTACGGCAACCCCTACATTCGCGCGAAGTCCGTCAACGTGGCTTTTGACAATTAACGACTGAGCATGGCGAGGCGAGCCTGCAATTCCCGACTATCCGGTGCAAATTCCAGGCCCTTCTTGATGGTCTCTTTTGCTGTTCGCAGGCGGTTTCTTCGGAAGTAATAGACGGCTGCCGCAGAGTAGGCGTTGCCCACCTTGAGCTCGTCCAACAATGCCTCGGACACCTGACCAGCAGCTTGCTCAAACTCCTGCTGTAGTCGCTGGCCTTCCCCAGGATCTCTGTCCTGGAAGCTTCTGGCCATCCGGTCCAGCAGCGTATTGAGCTGCAGCCCTAGAAAGTGATTGTTGTTGATCAGGTTTGGAAAGGTGATCATTAGGGAATCGATGATGGCAGAGGTCTGTGCTGGCCCACCATTGAAGCTGGCCATCGTCAGAGATACCACAAGCAACCTCTCCGCCTCAGTATTTTGAGGCTTGGTCGCGTAAGCCAGTTTTGCGTAGTCAAATGCCTCTCGAAAGTGCCCTCTTTGCATCAGTAGTCCACTGCGCTCGTAATTGTGCGCAAAGACCACCTCTGCACGGATGTCCTCATCGCTGACTTGGGCCGTAAACGCATGGAATAGGCTATCTGCGAGCTCCTCGTCCCCAGTATTCACTAGCACACTATTGAGCATCCTGCGATACTCACGTCCTACGTCAGCTGGCTTAAAGTCAACCCTTGTAAAACGTGGAAGGAGAAGAAGTAGTCTATAATCCCGGGGTTGAGAATAGTCACAAGTGGCCAGGTGATTAACCAGCGATGAGAAGAGCACATTACTTATGGGTGTGGTTTCGTGAAAGAGTTGTGCTTTTGCCAGGGCCGACCAAGCCTGGTAGTAGCGTTCTTCATCATAGAGCTGCAGGCCTTTGTTATAGTACTGTAGGCCTAGCAATTGTACAGCTGTGATATTATCACTCCCCAGATAGTATTGGTCAAAGATCTCGTTCACGCCTCTATCCATATCTGCCCGGTCCACGAGCTTGCGATCGACGAGTTCTGATACGTAAGTCTTCTTGTAAGTCTTAGAAAAAGCCGCAAAGCCGTTTACCGGGTCGGTCGTCTCGATCAAGAGTTGCGAGTCATCCGGGTCCGCTACGAGGTACACATGCGTGGGAGTCTCCTTGATGTCATACTCGACACCCAGCGCCTCAAACGTCACTGCATACAGGGCGACGGCCGTCACACAGTTGTAAACACCATTCTCAAAGATCTGATCGAAATAGGCTCTGGACTCATATTTTCTGAGGAAGCGCTCATGCAGTTCCTTATAGAGGAATTCAACATCCCTGGCCTTGTTCTTTTTGACTTTTCTGCCCTTCAATGGGGCCATTTGGTCATCGAAGAATTCTAGCCATTGGTCATAGCTGACACTGTCTTCTTGCGAGATGACCAGGAAACTGGCAGGAGTTACCTCTCCAGTTTGAAGCACCTTTTGCAGGGTTTCCCGCTCTAGCCGGCTGCGAAATTCTACCTCCTCAAACTTGACCAACTGCTGTTGCGCCACAACAATCGTCGGAAAAAGTAGGAGAAGGCTCAGCCATCGGAGCATGGTCAGGGATTTTACATGTGGATAGGTCGATTCTCCGTAGCGGCAAGGCAAGCCTCTTTCACAGCCTCCATGTACGTGGGGTGTGCATGAGACATTCGTGCGACGTCTTCGGCGGAGGCCCGGAACTCCATGGCCATCACACCCGTGGCAATCATATCTGCGGCGCGGGCCCCAATGATATGCATCCCCAGCAGCTCATCAGTTTGCTCGTCGGCCAGGACCTTGACGAGGCCATCCATATCCATTGACGCCCGAGCTCGGCCCAGGGCCTTGTAAGGGAATTTGCCCACTTTGAACTTTCGCCCCTGCTCTTTGAGCTGCTCTTCCGTGTATCCCACACTTGCTACCTCAGGCCAGGTATAGACGACACCGGGGATGAGGTTATAATTGATGTGAGGCTTCTGTCCCACAATCTGCTCGGCAACAAACACGCCCTCTTCCTCCGCTTTGTGGGCAAGCATCGCGCCTTTGACCACATCGCCGATGGCCCAAACATTGTCGATATTGGTGCGGAGGTGATCATCGACCTCAATTTGACCACGATCAGTCATCTTGAGCCCAATATTCTCGCCGCCAAGCCCATCTGTATAAGGGCGCCTTCCAATCGACACGAGGCAGTAGTCCCCTTTCAATTCAATGGACTCTCCCTTATCGGACTCCGCCGTGATCGTCACTTCTTTCTCCGCTGCTGACACAGCTGTCACTTTGTGCTTGAGATAAAACTCAAATCCCAATTTCTTCAGTGACTTCTGTAGCTCCTTGCCCATCGTCTTATCCATCGAAGGGATGAGACTATCCATAAACTCTACCACCGAAACCTTTGATCCCAGTCTGGCATACACGGATCCCAACTCCAGGCCAATCACTCCGCCGCCAATAACGACCATGTGCTTCGGTACCTCTTTGAGTTCCAGGGCTTCGGTGCTGGTAATAACCTTCTTCTTATCAATCGTGATGAAAGGCAGGGTGGAGGGCTTTGACCCTGTCGCAATAATGATTTTCTCGGTCGTGATCGTTTTCTCCTCTTTCCCAGAAACCTTGATGGTATTCTTGTCAACAAAAGAACCCAAACCGGTATGGACGTCAATCTTATTCTTTTTCATCAAAAAAGCGATGCCGTCAACATTTTGCTTGACGACGTCAGCCTTTCGCGAAATCATCTGCTTGAGGTTGACCTTGGGCTTGTTGATGGTAATGCCATGCTCCTTGAAAGTTTCCTCTGCCGCGTGAAAGTGCTCCGAGGAATCCAACAATGCTTTCGATGGGATACACCCAACGTTGAGGCAAGTGCCACCCAATGTATCGTATTTCTCGACGATGGCGGTCTTTAGCCCTAACTGCGCACACCGGATGGCGGCGACATACCCACCGGGGCCAGAGCCTATGACAGTGACTTGATAATCCATAGTATAAGTTTACAGAGAAACAGTTAAGCTGCCTCGTGTTGTTTCTAAATTCCGAGTAGTAATCGACTTGGATCCTCCAGGAGCTGCTTCACCCGCACCAGGAAGCTCACCGATTCACGCCCATCAATAATCCTGTGATCGTAGGACAACGCCACATACATCATCGGCCTCACAACCACTTCACCGTTCTCCACCACCGGACGTTCCACGATATTGTGCATACCCAGGATAGCCGACTGAGGTGCATTGATGATCGGCGTGGACATCATAGATCCGAAGACGCCTCCGTTGGTGATCGTGAATGTGCCGCCGGTCATCTCATCGATGCTGAGCTTGTTGTCCCGGGCCTTTGTAGCCAGACGTACGACCTCGCGCTCCACCTGGTCGAATGATAGCGATTCTGCGTTGCGGATGACTGGAACTACCAGCCCCTTCGGTGCAGAGACCGCAATCGAAATATCACAAAAGTCATTGTAGACGATTTCCTCTCCGTCGATCATCGCATTTACTGCGGGCCAATCCTGAAGTGCCATACAGCACGCCTTGGTGAAGAAGGACATGAATCCCAAGCCCACCTCGTACTTCTCCTTGAAGCTTTCTTTGTACTTCTTCCTAAGATCCATAATCGGCTTCATGTTGACTTCGTTGAACGTGGTCAACATCGCTGTTTCATTCTTCACTGAGACGAGACGGCGAGAAACAGTCTTCCGAAGAGGCGTCATCTTCTGTCGTCGCTGCTCTCTGCTTCCACCTGTCGAAATTGTCGGCGGCTGGATCTCGGGCTTGGACTTGGAAGCACCGTTACTTTGTGGAGCTGCAGGTTTCTCTGCCCGCATGGCATCTTCCTTGGTGACTCGACCATCCCTTCCTGTACCTTTCACATCCGTCCCTGACATGCCCTTCTCGCTGAGGATCTTGGCCGCGGCGGGTGACGCGTGGCCCGTTGCGTAAGTTTCCGAACCGGATGGAGGTGCAGCTGCCGGAGCAGACGAGGCAGTTGCTGTCTCCGCTTTGGCTGGTGCTCCTTCAGCAACAGCGATCTTGCAAATAAGTGCCCCAATCTCCAGGGTATCGCCTTCTTTTGCGATGACTTCGAGTGTGCCGCTAGCCTCGGCCGTCAGATCAAAGGTCGCTTTGTCTGATTCAATTTCCGCAATAGCTTCATCCAGCTCAACAAAGTCCCCAGTCTTTTTCGTCCAGTTGGAGATCGTCACTTCATTGATGGACTCACCTACAGCTGGCACGTGCATCTCCAGAATCTCCCCTGTTGGCTCCGCACCCTTTGCCGGAGCAGCCTCCTCTGCCGCTTGGGGCTTTGACTTGGCTTGAGAATCATCGATCTCGCAGAGCACCGCGCCGATCTCCAGGGTGTCGCCTTCCGCGGCTACGATTTTCAGGATTCCTTCTGCCTCGGCAGGTACCTCGAATGTGGCCTTGTCCGATTCCAATTCGCACAGGATCTCGTCCATTTCGACGTAGTCCCCGTCTTTTTTGGCCCACTGAGAGACGATCACTTCTGTGATTGACTCACCAACGGTGGGCACTTTGATTTCCAGGCTCATGAATGTTTGTTATTTTCTTGAATTTCTTATCTGTCAAAAGCTCGTTTTACGATATCCGCTTGTTCCTCTTTGTGGACCTTCGGAAAACCTGTGGCAGGCGAGGAGCTCGCGGCCCTTGCTACCACTTGCAATGGATGCTTCAGTGTCCTTAGGATGAATGTCCAGGCACCCATGTTCTCAGGCTCTTCCTGGACCCAGTAGATCTCAGGATCGCCGTATTTCTTGAGCAACGTCGACAGCTGCTTTTCCGGGAAAGGATACATCTGCTCGATTCGCACAACAGCGACATCTTTCGCCTTCTGCTTCTGCTGCTCTTCCAGCAGGTCATAGTACACCTTACCTGTACAGAGCAGCGCGCGCTTCACCTGCTTATTCGTGACATAGCTATCCGGGATCAACTCCTGGAATGTGCCAGAAGTGAAGTCCTTTATCGGAGAGACAACCTTGGGATGTCGAAGCAAAGACTTGGGCGAGAACACCACGCAAGGCTTGCGGAACTCCCAAGTCACCTGCCGGCGCAACAAGTGGAAGAAATTGGCCGGCGTAGTAATATTAGCCATGATCATGTTTTCCTTCGCCGCCATTTGCAGGAATCGCTCAGGCCTGGCACTCGAGTGCTCTGGACCCTGACCTTCGTAGCCGTGTGGCAAAAGCATCACAAGTCCGTTCATCCTCTGCCATTTGCTCTCGGCACTGACGATGAATTGATCAATCATCACCTGGGCGCCATTACCGAAGTCGCCAAACTGCGCTTCCCAAACGATCAGAGCATTGGGCGTAGCCATGGCATAGCCATACTCAAATCCAAGCACACCAAACTCAGAAAGGAGCGAGTTAAAGATCCTGAATGGCTCCTGGCCCTCCTTTACATGATTGAGGTTGCAATAAGGCTCGTTGGTATTCGAATCAAAAAGATATGAATGTCGGTGGGAGAATGTGCCACGACGAACATCCTGACCTGACATCCGCACGATATGATTCTCCGCCAACAATGACCCGTAAGCAAGCAATTCGCCATCTGCCCAATTCAGTTCCTTCTTCTCGAAGAAATTGGCCTTGCGCTCTTTCAGCAGTTTGTCGATCTGCTTGAGGGGTTTGAATTCCTTGGGGATTGTGGTAAGCGCGTGAGCCACCTGGGCCACCAACTCTTCCGATATGTGTGTGACGGGTGATTTTTCAAAATCCTTCGGCGTCGACCGTCGCAGATGATGCCATTCCTCCTCAATCTTCTGAGGCTTATACGGGAGTGGGTTTTGCTTTACATCATTCAGACGATCCTGAAGCTGCTGCTTAAACTCCTTGTCCAATCGCTTCGCCGTGTCAGCATCCATGACGCCACTTTGTGTCAATTTCTTCACGTAGATCTCCCTCGGATTGGGATGCTTCGCGATGATGTTGTAGAGTTTGGGCTGCGTGAATTTTGGCTCATCACTTTCATTGTGCCCATGGCGTCGATAACATAGGAGGTCTATGAAGAAATCCTTGCCATAACGCTGACGGTATTCCACCGCCAGATTGGCCGCAAAATCTACCGCCTCGACGTCATCCCCGTTCACGTGCAAGACAGGTGCGTCGATGATCTTCGCAAGATCTGTACAGTAGATACTCGATCGAGCGTCGTCGTAGTCCGTGGTAAATCCGACTTGGTTGTTGATGACGATATGAATAGTCCCGCCAGTGCGATAGCCCTCAAGGAGCGCCATCTGAGTGCACTCATACACAATACCCTGGCCTGCGACAGCGGCATCTCCATGAATTAGAACTGGGATGGCTTTTTTCTCGTCGCCTCTGTATTCGTCATCGATCTGCGCGCGCGCATAACCCAGCACAACAGGATTGACTGCCTCGAGATGTGAAGGGTTGGGTGTGAGTTTCACGTAGATCTTCTTACCCCCCTTGGTCTCGAGGTAACTGGAATAACCCAGGTGATACTTGACATCGCCATCCCCCATCGTCAGGTCTGGCGTCATCGATCCCTCAAACTCACTGAATATCTCTTCGTATGTCTTGCCCATGATGTTGGCAAGCACGTTGAGGCGCCCTCTGTGCGCCATACCAATCACTACTTCTTCGGCGTCGAGCTCGGCGGCCCGGTTGATGATCTTGTCAAGGGCGGGGATGGTGGTTTCTCCTCCCTCAAGAGAGAACCTCTTTTGGCCCAGAAATTTCGTGTGCAGAAAGTTCTCAAAGACCACTGCCTCTGTCAGCTTCGCGAGGATCCTGCGCTTCTCCTCGATTGGTGGGTTGATCTCCACACCCTCAGACTCCACCTTCGTCTTGAACCATTCGAAAATATCTGAATTGCGAATGTGGTTGTACTCATACCCAATAGTTCCGAGGTAAACCTTCTCTAGCTTCTCCTTAATGGCTTTGAAAGTCGCCTTTCCGAGCCCTATTTCTTCACCGACTTGAAATTCCTCGTTGAAATCACTCTCAGACAAGCCGAAATCTTCCAATGACAAACGGGTCACATGCTGACGGCGCTGTCGAACAGGGTTGGTGAGGGACTTCAAGTGAGCTCTGGAGCGATGCGCATAGATGAAGTTTCGTACCTGAATTTCTTTGGGACTGGTAGTGGTTGTTGCCGCCCCATTTTCACCGAAACGCTCCTGTGAAAACTCAAAGCCCTGAAAGAACTTCTTCCATGACTCATCTACGCTATCGGGGTTGTCTTTGTAGGATCTATATAGGTCATCGATGTATCCGACATCGGCATTACCCACGTAAGAGTATTTGTCCATAAAGAAGGCTATTTTTGATGAGCCTGGCCAAAGGTATGTAATAAGTGTTCCGATAAAAAACCGCGAATGCGATTACCCGTTTTTCAGTATATCTCACCTTTGTCGGGGGTAATTATTTCATATATACAACTAGAACATTATCTTTGCGCTCCTGTTTTAAAATTTTTGAATGGACGGGTTCCATAAACAAAAAAAATTATGCCTGTAAAAATCAGATTAGCGCGACGAGGACGGAAGAAAAGAGCAATGTATGACGTCGTTGTTGCAGATGTGAGAGCTCCACGAGATGGACGCTTCATTGAGAAGATTGGGATCTACAATCCCAACACTGATCCCGCTTTTATTGATATCGATGTAGATCGTGCTTTCAAGTGGGTGATGGACGGTGCGCAGCCAACGGATACCGTTCGCGCGATGCTGTCTTATAGAGGTGTGATGTTGCGAAAGCACTTGCAACTGGGCGTCATCAAGGGCGCTATCACCCAAGAGGAGGCCGACAAGCGACTGGAAGAGTGGTTGGCTAAGAAAGATTCGGCCATCCAAACTAAGGTGGATCGATTGACTAAGGAGAAAGACGAGAAGAGAAAGTCGAAACTCGAAGCGGAAGCCAAAGTCAATCAGGCTAGAATCGAGGCGCAGCTGGCGAAGAAAAAAGAAGCTGAAGCAGCACTTGCTGCGGAAGTTGCCGAAGCGGCAACGGACGAAGCAGAGCAGGAAATGGCAGCCGAGGCAGAAGAAGCCGTAGAGCAGCAAGCGGAAGAGGCGAAAGCCGAGGAAGCACCTGCAGCGGAGGCTCCAGCTGAAGAAGCCCCAGCAGCGGAAGCACCGGCGGAGGAAGCTCCAGCCGAAGAAGCTCCAGCTGAGGAAGCACCGGCGGCGGAGGCCCCAGCCGAAGAAGCCCCAGCCGAAGAGGCGAAGGAAGAGACGAAAGAGTAGTATTCCGATGGTTTTCGATGATGCCTATCTATTAGGGTACATTAAGAAAACGCACGGATTGAAAGGGGAAGTGCTCGTGGCACTGGATGTGGACGATCCTTCCTACTACAACGAATTGGAATCAGTGTTCCTGAATCAAAATGGAGCGCTGGTTCCTTTTTTTATTCGCTCCTTTTCAGTTCGCGGGAAGGAGGCCCTCATGCACCTCGACGAATTCGAATCCCTGGACCAGGCCTCCAGTTTGGTGGGCACGGAAATGTGGCTGCCATTGAAGTTCCTCCCGCCCTTGCCCGGCGGCGGATTCTACTACCATCAGTTGCTGGATTACGAAGTTCACGACGGCAAAGAGCCAATAGGTGTTGTGAAGAACATTTACGACCTCCCCAACAACTTCCTTCTGGGCGTGCAACACTCGCAGACAAAGCAAGAGATATTGGTGCCGACGCAAGATGAAGTCATGGAAACAGTCGATCACGAGGCGAGGAAGATTACAGTGAAGCTTCCCGAGGGTCTTGTTGATCTATACATTGATGGAGAATGAGAATCGACATCATCACTTGTCTACCAGACCTGTTTCAGGGTCCGATGAATCAGAGCATCGTGCAACGGGCCCAGTCCAAGGGTCACGTCGAGATCGTCATCCACAACCTGAGGGACTACAGCACCAACAAGCACAAGAATGTAGATGACTATGCCTATGGCGGCGGTGCAGGCATGGTCCTGATGATCGAGCCTATCGACAAATGCATCACAGGCTTGAAGGAGCAACGAGCATATGATGAGGTGATCTACCTCACGCCTGACGGCACCACACTGACACAGCACGTCTGTAACCAACTATCACTGAAGAAAAATATCATCCTGCTCTGCGGACACTACAAGGGAGTGGACGAGCGGGTAAGACAGCACCTTGTTACAAAAGAAATAAGCATCGGTGACTACGTGCTATCGGGAGGTGAACTAGCCGCGATGGTCTTGTCAGATGCCCTGATCAGGCTGATCCCTGGCGTACTCAACGACGAAACCTCTGCCCTCTCTGACTCATTCCAGGACAACTTGCTAGCCCCTCCTGTCTACACCAGACCTGAGAATTACAAGGGATGGCAGATCCCCGAGGTGCTACGATCAGGCCATGAAGCCAACATCAATGAATGGCGTCACGAACAGTCCCTGCAACGGACCCGCGATCGACGTCCAGACCTATTGGATCGAGAGTGAATTTTTATCACTTCCCAGAAGTGGTATTTGTTTTCAAAAGATCTATATTTGCACTCCTTTTTCGGAAAGGGTTATATCAAAAGTTCTAATGCCATGAGCGAGTTACTGAAGTTTGTAGAAGAGCAAAGCAAAGAGACAAGAGAAGCCATCCCTTCATTCGGCCCCGGTGATACGATCAATGTTCACTATAAGATCAAAGAGGGAAACAAGGAGCGAATCCAGCAATTTCAGGGAACTGTCATGCAAATCCGCAACAAGAACAGCAACGGTGAGACATTCACTGTTCGCAAGATTTCAAGTGGAGTGGCAGTGGAGCGTATCTTCCCAGTGTTGACGCCCAACATCGAGAAGATTGAAGTCATCCGCAAAGGTAAGGTTCGCAGAGCGCGACTCTTTTACCTACGAGGCCGCAAAGGAAAAGCTGCTCGTATCAAGGAGCGGATCTAATTCCTCACCAATTCTTCTGGATTACTTATTAGGTGACCTTCCCAGGTCACTTGTTGTACGCCTGTAGCCATGAAAATATCATTTACGAAATACCAGGGCACAGGAAACGACTTTGTTGTCATTGACAATCGGTCAGGCCACTTTCCTAAATCCGATCGTAAAGTCATAGCTCATCTCTGCGATAGACGGTTCGGCATCGGAGCCGATGGCCTCATGCTTATAGAGGACCATGAGCAGTTGGACTTCAGGATGATCTATTTCAATAGTGACGGCTCTCAAAGTCTCTGTGGGAATGGCAGTCGCTGCGCAGTCAGCTTTGCACGCACCCTATCCATCATAGGTGAGTCCACACATTTCGAAACTACTGACGGGGTTCATGATGCCTTCTTTGACGGAAATAGCGTACACTTTCACCTCCATGACGTCGGAAGCCTTGAAAAGGTCGGCAGCGACTTCTTCATCGATACAGGCTCTCCGCATTACGTTCGCTTCGTAGAGGACATCGAAGAAGTCGATGTAATACGGAAAGGAAGAGAGATAAGATACTCCTCAGCCTATGCCCCGGGTGGCACCAATGTCAATTTCGTCCAAGCGGGAGATCTCTTGAAAGTACGCACCTATGAAAGGGGTGTGGAGGATGAAACGCTCTCATGCGGCACGGGAGTTACGGCCGTGGCAATCGCCGCAGCCTCCACAGGACGGCCAAGCCCTGTTCACATTTCCACAAGAGGAGGCGATTTATCTGTCAGTTTTCGAAAAGAGGGAGATACCTTCACCGATCTGTACCTCTCGGGCCCAGCCACGAAAGTATTCACCGGTGAGATTGACATTTGACAGAACGTCGCATCACTGACAATTTTTCCGATCCCAACCAAAAGGCAAGACATTTGTACACTTGGATCGGTAGTGTCTGCTGACATTCGAGTAGCTGTGGAGCGTCCGAGGATGCCGAATTAAAGAAAGTGCGACTGACATCGAAACCAGCAGGCTTCGTTAACTTTAATCGATTTTTGGAAATACAGATTTCTTATTATCCATGTTGAATTTCATATCAAAAGGGGTAGCCAAAGTTTTTGGGACGAAAGCAGACCGGGACCTGAAAGAGCTTGTACCCTATGTCGGCAAGATCAATGAGCAGTTCGAGCAATTGCGAGACATCACCGACGACGAACTACGGGCAAAAACTCAAGAGCTCAAGGACATTATTGCCGAGAGACTCAAAAGCATCGACGATGAAATCGAGTCCCTGCACCATCAGGTCAATGAAGATAAGACTTTAGATATCCACCAGAAGGAAGAGATCTTCAACCAAATAGACGCGCTGGAGAAAGACCGCGACACGGAATTGGAAGTGGTTCTACTCGAAATCCTTCCCGTGGCATTCGCTGTGGTCAAGGAGACCGCAAGACGTCTGACTGAGAATCACCAGTTGGTGGTGACTGCGAACATGAATGACAAAATGCTCGCAGCGGACAAACCCCACATTAAGATCGAGGGGGAAAAAGCCACCTGGCTCAACGAATGGGATGCCGCGGGTACCCAGGTACTCTGGAACATGGTGCACTATGATGTTCAGCTCATTGGTGGGGTCGTCCTACACCAGGGAAAGATCGCTGAGATGGCGACGGGAGAGGGTAAGACCCTCGTGGCCACACTCCCGGCTTACCTCAATGCCTTGGCCGGTCGTGGCGTGCACGTTGTCACTGTCAATGATTACCTGGCACGAAGAGATAGTGAATGGAACGCGCCACTCTTTCAATTCCACGGTCTATCCGTGACCTGTATCGACAATTTCGATCCCAATTCCAAAGCCAGGAAGGCGGCTTATGAGTGCGATATCATCTACGGCACAAACAACGAGTTTGGCTTCGATTACCTCCGTGACAATATGGCGCGGGATCCGGAGGAACTTGTACAAGGCAAGCACCACTTCGCCATGGTCGATGAGGTCGACTCGGTCCTGGTAGATGACGCCAGAACACCGTTGATTATCAGTGGGCCTATACCGAAAGGTGACGAACACGAATTCTATGAGCTCAAGCCCCGCATTCAACGATTGGTGGATGCGCAGAAAAAGCTCATCGGCGAATACCTAAATGAGGCCAAGAAGTCCATCAAAAATGGCAATGAGAAGGATGGCGCCCTTCCCCTATTCAGGACGTACCGGGGTCTCCCTAAGTACAAGCCGCTCATTAAGTACTTAAGTGAAGCGGGCATTAGACAGGTGCTGCAAAAGACGGAGAACTTCTACTTGCAGGACAACCAGAAAATGATGCCTGAGGCAGATGACCCGCTTTTCTTCACAATCGATGAGAAGCACAACAGCATCGAGCTGACCGACAAAGGGATCGATCTTATCACCGGTACCGGAGAGGACAAAGAATTTTTCATCCTGCCGGACATCGGGGGCGAAATCGCAAAGCTCGAAGGGGACGAGAGCCTATCTGAAAGCGAAAAGCTGCAAAACAAAGAGGAACTGATCAAGGACTACAACATCAAGTCCCAGCGGATCCACTCTGTGAACCAACTGCTCCGTGCCTACTGTCTCTACGACAAAGACACCGAGTACATCGTCGTCGAAGACAAAGTAAAGATCGTCGATGAGCAGACTGGTCGTGTGATGGAAGGTCGTCGATATTCAGATGGTTTGCACCAGGCCATCGAGGCAAAAGAAAATGTAAAAGTCGAGGACGCAACACAGACCTACGCGACAATCACGTTGCAGAATTACTTCCGAATGTATCACAAGCTGGCTGGTATGACTGGTACAGCTGAAACGGAAGCAGGCGAATTCTGGGACATTTACAAATTGGACGTCGTCGTCATCCCCACCAACAAACCCATTGTCCGAAAAGACATGGAGGACAAGGTCTACAAGACCATGCGTGAAAAATTCAACGCGGTGGCGGATGAAATAGTGGAACTGACGGAGGCCAACAGACCCGTGCTGGTGGGTACGACATCGGTAGAGATCTCCGAGTTGCTGAGCAAAATGCTCAACATGCGAAAGATCAAACACCAGGTGCTCAATGCTAAGCAGCATGCGAGAGAGGCCGATGTTGTCGCTGAGGCTGGAAAACCCCGTACAGTAACTATCGCCACCAACATGGCCGGACGAGGAACTGACATCAAGCTCACTCCGGAGTCCAAAGAAGCCGGAGGACTGGCTATCATAGGTACAGAGCGCCATGAATCCAGACGCGTAGACAGACAGCTCCGTGGCCGATCAGGACGACAGGGAGATGTGGGATCCTCGCAGTTTTTTGTGTCACTGGAAGATAACCTGATGCGTTTGTTTGGCTTCTCCGAGCGAATGCCAAAAATCATGGATCGACTAGGACTGCAGGAGGGTGAAGTCATCCAGCACAGCATGATCACTCGATCAATCGAACGCGCACAAAAAAAGGTGGAGGAGAACAACTTCGCCATCAGGAAGCGCTTGCTAGAGTATGATGATGTCATGAACTCGCAACGTGAGGTGATCTACAAACGCCGACGCAATGCACTGCACGGCGAGCGCCTGCACCTCGATATCATGAACACGCTGTACGAGACGTGTGAGGACATCGCCTTGAACGCCAAAATCGACAACAACCTCGACAATCTGAAGCTCACAAGCATCGCCGTTCTTGGTATCGACTTCCAGATAACGCAAGAAGAGCTGGAAAAAACCAACGAAGCCGAACTGACGGAAAGACTATACGAGGAAGGCTACGCCGCCTACGATCGGAAAAACGAGGCGATCCGTCAAAAGGCGCTACCCATTCTGAAGCAGATCCACAAAAACAAGGGCAAGACGGTCGAGAACGTATTGGTCCCATTCACTGATGGTAAGCGGCAAATCGGGTTTGGTGTGAACCTTGAAAAAGCCCTGGAAACCGAAGCGCAGGAAGTCACCATTGGTATGGAGAAGGTCTCCACGCTGTGGATCATCGATCAACTCTGGAAGGAACACTTGCGAGAAATGGACGATCTGAAACAGTCTGTGCAGAATGCTGTCTACGAACAGAAAGATCCATTGATCATCTACAAGTTTGAAGGATTTGAGCTCTTCAAGCAGTTCATCGGTCGGGTAAATGAAGACACGATCTCGTTCCTCGTAAAGGCTCAAATACCAGTCGAAGATCCCGAGCAGGTGCGAGAGGCACAGCAGGCACGGCGTCCTAAACAGGACTACCAGGAAAGCAAAGAGGAGTCCAAATCAGCACTTGCGTATGATGGCGCAAAAGGTAACAGGCCGCCGGTCGAAAAGAGCGCTCCGGTAAAATCTCAAAAGGTGGCTGGCCGCAATGAAAAAGTGAGTGTGCAATACTCAGACGGCACGGTGAAAAAGGGAGTGAAGTTCAAGACCGTGGAGCAGGACATAAAGGACAACAAATGCGTACTGATAGAATCATAAATAGGAGCAATTGGCATGTTCACATTATGGCCATTCTTCTGCTGCTCGCGGGGTGCAAAGCGTCGACCGTAACACCCTCAGCCTCCAGCTATAGCGAAGACCTAAGTGTCTACCGTAAGCCGCTGGCACCTACGGACACCGGCGCCCCAGTAACCAGCGTCATGCACGAAACATCGGTGCTGGAGGGGCACATCGCCAGTGAGTTGGATAGTGTACTGGCTTTAATTGTCAGCAGAAATGCCTCTCGCAATGGTTGGGACGGATTTACGATCCAGGTCTATTCCGGGCTTAGTCGTGAGGATGCCTATAGCGCCAGGGAGGAGCTGTCAGAACTAGGCCTCGACTTGAAGCCTAAGATTGAGTATTACCAGCCCAACTATCGTGTGAAAGGAGGAAGTTTCTTTAATCGTCTTGAAGCATTTCGCGTCTATCAGGAAGTGAAGCGATCCTTCCCGCAGGCCTTACTCCTTCCGACCAAGCTGAGCCTTGTGAGCAATGACGGAGACTGATCGGATCAAGGGTCTGGCTAAGGGGTACCTACCAGAAGTTGTAGAAATCCGCCGCCATATTCACGCGCATCCTGAGTTGTCCTTCCAGGAACATCAAACAGCGCAATTCATCGAGTCAGAGCTTAGAAAGCTTGGTTTTGAGGATGTCCAAAGAATCGCCAATACGGGTGTCACGTGTACGCTGAAAGGCAAGGGGCCGGGAAAGACCGTGGCACTGCGGGCGGACATTGATGCACTTCCTATCACAGAGCAGAATGATGTGCCCTATAGGTCGCAGAATACTGGTGTGATGCATGCATGTGGCCACGATGTCCACACAGCCTCCTTGCTCGGTGCTGCGCGGGTACTTAGGGATATCAGAGAAGATTTTGATGGTGAAGTCAAGTTCATCTTCCAGCCCGGTGAAGAGCGGCTGCCGGGCGGGGCCTCCATTCTGATAAAAGAGGGAATACTGGAAAAGCCAAAACCTTCCAAGATACTGGGACAGCACGTAATGCCTCTGCTGGAAGTGGGGAAAGTGGGTTTTCGATCCGGGATGTACATGGCCAGTGCCGACGAGATACACTTCACCGTCCATGGCAAAGGTGGTCACGCCGCGATGCCCGAGCGAGTGATCGATCCGGTGCTGATCACTTCACACCTGATCATCGCCATGCAGCAGATCGTCAGCAGGCGGTCCAGCCCCAAAATGCCTTCGGTCGTCTCGTTTGGAGATATACATGGCGACGGAGCCACCAATGTAATTCCCGACTTCGTGAAGGTGCAGGGTACATTTCGCACTTTCGATGAGGAGTGGCGCATGGAGGCGCACCGATTGATGAAGGAGCTGGCCGAAGGGTTGGCGAGTTCAATGGGCGGAAGCTGCGATTTCGAAGTGCGGAAAGGCTATCCCTACCTCGAAAACGAACCCATCTACACCGAGCGCAACAAAAAAGCTGCTATCGCCTACATGGGGGCAGACAATGTCGAAGACCTGGACCTATGGATGGCAGGAGAGGACTTCGCCTTCTATTCTCACGAAGTGGATGCGTGCTTCTATAGGCTAGGGACGGCAAACAAATCGCGGGGCATCACCTCCGGGGTGCATACGCCCACTTTTAATATCGACGAAGATGCCCTGGAGATCGGTGTTGGTCTCATGGCCTTCCTCACGCTCAGCGAATTGCGGGCTTAAGTCTCCTGAGCAGTACGGGATTCTTAGGTAAGCACCTTGATGAGGATCACAAGCAAAATGCTGATCACCAAACCGAGGAAGACCTTGAAGAGATCCTTGCCCAGATCTTTGAGTGTAGCTTTATCGAGACTACCTAGACCCACATATCTGATTGACAATTCGCGCCCAGCCAGCAGGCCGATGAACACCCAGGTCGTACTCATGGGTACATTGTTGAGCTCTTTGAAGAAGTAGAGCACTATGCCGTAGGCAAGGTCAATGATCGTAGCAGATCGCAGGTCTCGAGTGTTGGTCTTCGCACGAACGATCGACTGGATGGCACCTCCTTTACTGTAGAAAATATAGCTGAGGAGCGTCAAGAAGACGACCAACGTAATAATGAGCGTTCCCAAGTCCACCTGACGAGGCAGATACACATAGATATTTGCAAAGTCCTGGATCAACCATTGTGACCATAAGAAACCAGTGGACAACCACTGCCCGACGGTCCACCATCGAACTTCGTTGGCTGTAGGTTCTGAGTTTTTGAACTTCAACTCCAGACTCTTTGCCAGAACAGCATAGATGACGATGGCGGTTGTGAGTGCCACTAGGTAACCCGACATGGACTTCACTACCATGTCGTACAAGTTCTTTGGATTGAAGAAGGTCAGGATAAGGAAGGAAGTGCTGACGGGGACACCCAGCCGGGTAATGATCAATAGTACTACTGGAGGCAGTAAATAGGGCCACCCAAAAGACTCGATATCCTTGGGCTCTTTGTATACGGGATTATCAAAACCATTGGTCTCCGGATCTCCAATTAAACGACCATAAGTCACGTCACCGTCGTTGACGTACCAGCCATACAGCAAAACGGCAGACAATATGAAGCCGGCGTAGAGCGCCAATACCCACCATCGTCTATGTTCGTTGGAGCTGAGAAACGTTCCTAGCGTCTGTATTACGTCATTTCCAATTACCGAGTAAGCCGCCATGAAAAACCCGAGATACATGATGAGCTCTCGCGAAGGCATCACGATTCCAAGCAGGAGCGCGATGAAGCAAAACAAGAAGATTATCTTGTTGTCCCGACTTAGTTCCATCTTCAACTATTTCCGAAATTCAAATCCGGCGTCTAATGTAGCCAAATCTGACCTGTTGGTACCTCGCGCTGACAAGATTCTGAGAAATTAACACTCCATTAGCGCTGGCTTAACAAAAGCAAAAACAAGCAACGCCAATCACAACATTCTTCGAGTACCCATTGCCCTGAAAGGAGGTTAATGGAGAATCAGAATGAAAAATTGCTTTGAAACACGGAATATTATTCGCTAAGCCGGCTTAGCTTTCATGAATTCTTAACATTTCTTTCATTGACCGCCAACACAGCAATACTTGTCAAATGCTAGCTTTGCGATAGTTTTGCCGGCTTTTACTACGAGACAGAAATACCCCAAACCCTTGGATACCAACAAGTCATTGCGAGTCATAGTCAATGTCTCCATCGCGATCGGAGCGATTTTGGCATTCGCTGTCTCTATCCAATTGATGGGGGTTGCCTTCAAAGCATGGGGTTCGGGGACGGCACGGTCAATCCTCGAAGTCACTTCCAATCCTTTTGTGGGGCTATTCATCGGCTTATTGGTGACTGCCATACTACAGAGCAGCTCGACTACCACATCTCTGGCAGTGGCGGCCGTAGCCTCTGGATCCGTGTCCTTGCAGCACGCGGTCCCCATCATCATGGGGGCCAATATCGGGACCACCATCACCTCTACAATTGTCAGCCTCGGATACATCACCAAAAAGAACGAATTCAGAAAGGCGATCTCGGCAGGTACCTCTCACGACATATTCAATGTCATCGTTGTGCTTTTGCTTTTCCCTTTGGAGCTGAAGTATCAGTTCCTAGCAAGAATGAGCAGAAACGTCGCTTCCCTCATGAAGACCCCTGAAGAGGCAGGTGACGTAGCGCTGGGAAGTCTACTACAAGTATTTGCCCCCTTGGAGAATCTCCTTCTCGAGTTTCTAGGTCCTATTGTCCTTCTTTTCTTGTCGGTATTCCTCCTCTTCGGCACCATCAAATTCATCTCGTCGCTGCTGTATGATCGACTGATTGGCCCGGCCAGAAGGAACCTGGACCATTACTTCTTCGGCAGTCAGGCACAGTCCTTTGGGTGGGGCCTGCTATTCACTGGCATCGTACAATCCAGCTCACTGACCACATCACTAATAGTGCCGCTCGTTGCCACCGGAAAGGTCAAGGTAGACAAGGCCTTTCAGTTTATCCTGGGAGCAAATCTGGGCACTACCATCACCGCCTTTTTGGCAGCATTGTTCCAGAGCGAAGCTGCCATCAGTCTCGCCATTGCGCATTTCATGTTCAATCTGATCGGTGTACTTATCTTTCTGATCATCCCCGCCGTGAACCGCATTCCGACATTCCTGAGTGACAGATTAGGTTACTACACGCTGAAGAATAGGCTCATTGGTTTCGTATATGTCCTTGTAACCTTTTTCCTATTGCCTTTTAGTCTCATCTATTTTAGCGATACTGATCAATGGGTAGCTGAGAATCAAAGGACAGAGGTGGTGGAAGAGAAGTAGCCGAACTGTTTCTGTGGAAAGTTCCTTATACATTAAATTCACCCTGAAGTTTACAGCCGTTGGTAACGAAGCTAATCGATAAAATTTCCGAACTGATCCGTATCAAGCTTGATCAGTTCAAACTGGAGGCCCAGGGACAAGTCGCCTCTGCGGTGGCTAGGATTATCGTCTTCTTGGGATTCCTGGTTCTAACCAGTTTTGCTCTTCTGTTTTTTGGGCTTACACTGGCTTACGCTCTGAACGAGTGGTGGGATAGCTCGTACCTGGGATTTCTGGCTGTGGCTGGGTTGCTGGTCATTGCGATCATCATACTAGGGGCGATCAACAAGACGCAATCCCTGGCCAAAGCCATCGAAAAGGGAATCATTGATCGAAACGAGGAAGAAGAAGATGAAACACTCTAGGGCATTTCGAGAAGCTCAGGCCAGGCTGCATGCGCAGGAAGCCGCGATCAAAAAGGAGATAGAGTCGGATTCGGCTCAAGCCATCAAGTCAGGCAAAAGAATCTTCGCGATACTCACGGTGGGTTTCTTCACGTTGATCCTGGGTAGGTTCCTAATGGGGCGAGGAGGCGAATCCAGACCGGCAAAAAGGTCTCGAGGTAGATCCCGATGGATTGGCCGCACACTCGAATTCTTGATTCCATTTCTTATCAGCGCATTCCTGGAATCCAGGAAGCGGGACGAGCAGCGCATTAATAACTCATAAGAGACTCCCTGCGGCGCATCTTTCCTGCAGGTATCCCAAACATCATCTTGAATCTTCGGCAAAAATAGGCCGTGTCTTTGTAGCCTACCTCCTTGCCGATCTCTCGAATACTCTTCTTAGACGTACGCAAGAGATGTACCGCACTCTCCATGCGCTGATACTCGATGTAGTCCTGGGGGTTGATACCAGTGAGCATCTTGAAGTACTGCCCGACATAATCCTCCGACACACTAGCCACGTTGGCAAGCACCTTATTGGACAAGTCCTTGCCCAGGTTCTCCTTGATGTATCCGAAAATATCAATGAGGCGTGGGTCTTTGAAATAAGTACTATTGGTCGCAAACTGCTCGACAAATAAGCCGTGATCAATTATGTGGCGGATCAGCTCTATGACCATGTACTCGGTTAGGACCTTAATGATCCGCCCCTTACCGGGCGTACTGCTACTGACTTCACTGTTGATCTTATCTATCAGCAAGGAGATTTTGTCGTTGGCCTCCACTACAAACGGTGGAACATCGAGGGAGGCAAAGAAATTGACAGAGTCAAATACCTTGGCATCGAAGGATACGTAGCTGTAGGCCTCACCGTCGATCTCACCATTGCCAGTGTGGAAATACTTGTCCTTGTGCGTTAGGAAATCATCCTTGGAGAGACTTACAGACTCACCACTTCCGTAGGTAATCGAGATCTGTTTTCCACCTGGAACAAAAAGCATCTGGCCGCTATGAACGACCTCTTTTTCCTTTCCAAATCGTAGCTCACCGGACTTGACTAGAAGTAGTGAATTTTCAACATCGTAGTTGTTTTCAATCGTGACCGACTTCAAAATATTAATATTCCTAGCCTTTACGAAGCGGACAGAGAGGGATTCAATGATTCTATTATAATCTTCCATTGAGAAGAAATATAATCTTAGTTAGAGGATTGGGCGTACTTGAGTGCTATAGTTGTACGAATCTAATATATTCTTACAAATATCCAAAATACCCCCTAGAGAGAATCACCCTTTAGAATTATAACTATTTCAATAATCCGCGTGAAATGACGATTTTTTGGATCTCAGAGGTGCCTTCGTAGATCTGCGTAATCTTCGCATCACGCATCAAACGCTCGACATGAAATTCCTTTACATAGCCATATCCGCCGTGTATTTGCACTGCCTCCACGGTCACTTCCATGGCCACTGATGAGGCATATAATTTGGCCATGGCGCTAGCTTGAGCATAGTCCTGGCCAGCATCTTTGAGACGGGCCGCCTGCAAGCACATCAGTCTTGCCGCTTCGATTTTTGTGGCCATATCCGCCAATTTGAACTGGATAGCCTGATGTTTGGCGATCTCTACACCGAAGGCCTTTCGCTCCTTCGCGTACTTGACCGACAACTCCAACGCACCCGAGGCGATGCCGAGCGCCTGCGAGGCGATACCAATCCTGCCGCCGTTGAGTGTGCTCATAGCAAAGGTGAAGCCAAAGCCATCATCCCCTATCCTATTTTCCTTGGGCACCTTCATGTCCTGAAACATCAGTGAATGCGTGTCAGAACCTCTAATTCCCAACTTGTCTTCCTTTTTACCTACCACAAACCCGGAGGTCTCTCTCTCGACAATGAGTGCATTGATGCCTTTGTGCTTTTTCTCGTGGTCCGTCTGGGCCATCACGATGTAAGTCCCCGCCGAATTCCCATTGGTGATCCAGTTCTTCGTGCCATTGACCAGGTAGTGATCACCCTGATCTTCCGCAGTAGTCCGTTGAGAAGTAGCATCCGAGCCGGCCTCAGGCTCCGAAAGACAGAAAGCCCCCAAGCTCCTGGCTGAAGCTAAACCTGGTAGATACTTTTCTTTCTGCTCCTCTGATCCATACTTCTCCAGACCCCAACAGACCAGTGAATTGTTGACTGACATCGCAACGGACGCAGATGCATCCACTTTACTGATCTCCTCCATGGCTAGTACGTAAGAGACCGTATCCATACCGCCTCCACCATACTTAGGGTCTACCATCATTCCCATAAACCCCAGCTCTCCCATCATTCTGATCTGATCTGCTGGAAACTCCTGATGGGTGTCCCTGTCAATGACTCCGGGAAGGAGCTCCTTCTGCGCAAAATCTCTCGCCGCATCTCTTACGGCTTGTTGTTCTTCGGTCAAGTTGAATGTCATGTTGTCTAGATCGTTTTCTTCTCTCTGGGTATGGACAAATATCACGCATATTAAGTATGCATGCATACTATTTTCCAGCTTTTTTCTAGGGGCAATAACTTCCCGTGCATGCTTAGTGTTCGGAATCGGCAAAAAGAAAAGGGCCTCCAACATATTGGAAGCCCCACACTTTTCTTTTATGATCCTCGTATCTATCTACTATTCGTCGCCGCCTAAGAAGAAGGTCAGGTAATACAGTAGTGTGGCGATTGCTCCGAGTGCGGCGACTACATAAGTCATGGCCGCCCACTTGAGAGCATCTTTTGCCATGTCATGCTCGCCACTGTTCACGATATTTCGCTCATCGATCCAGGCCAGAGCCCGTCTACTTGCATCAAACTCCACAGGCAGCGTCACTACTGAAAACATCGTAATCACAAACTGACATACGACTAGAATCAATACAATACTGTTGATCCCCATACCCAGGAAGAATCCTCCACCAAAAATCATGATCATGATGATGAAGTTCATCACCTGCGCACTGATGTTCTGAATGGGCACCATCGCCGACCGGAATTCCAGGAAACTGTAAGCATTGGCATGCTGCACCGCGTGACCACATTCGTGAGCAGCTACGGCAGCGGCAGCGGCGGATCTGCCATGGTAGACCCCCGGGCTTAGATTTACCGTTCTATTGGCAGGATTGTAGTGGTCGGTAAGTGTACCCTCCACTGCCGTCACCTGCACATCATATATACCATTGTCCCTAAGCATCAACTCCGCGATCTCGCGACCGGAAAGACCTGATTGCAGGGGTATCTGCGAATATTTTTTGAATTTCGACTTTAGCCTGGCACTCACAGCCCAGCTAATAATAAAGAATGCTATACCTATTAAAATCAACATGTTCTCTAAATCTATTTCAACCTAATCTTTTCAATAATTTGGGTGGTAGAGTAACCTGGAATTAAATCAATTGTCTCCACTTTTCCACCATTCTGCTCTACGATTTCCGCACCTACTATGTTGCCCCTATGGTAGTCACTTCCTTTAACCAGTACATCCGGCAAAATCATCCCAATCAACGCTTCTGGCGTAGATTCCTCAAACAACACCACAGCATCGACATACTGTAACGAAGCCAGAATTCTTGACCTTGTCTCCTCGTCATTGATGGGCCTGTTGTCGCCCTTGATCTGTCGGACGGACGTATCAGAGTTTACTCCTACTATCAGACGCTGACCCAGTTGCGAAGATTTTTCAAGATAATCCACGTGTCCAAGGTGAAGGATATCAAAACATCCATTGGTAAAAACTATCTGGTGACCAGCAGCCTTCCACTTGTGGACAGTATCCAGTAACTCATTGAGCCCAACAATTTTGTCAATGGTGCTCATTTCGTAGGGCGGACAAAAAGTGAAAGCAATAAGGCCATGCCGCCGAAAATGGCCACAGCTACAATCTGAGAGGTATGCAATAGTGTAGCAACAAAGAGTCCCGTGACCTCCGGAATGCCATACACCAAAAGAAGCCCTGCAATCATCGCGTGATACGTCCCAAAACCAGCTTGTACTGGTAATGAGATAGCAATACCAGCCGTGACTAGCAGCATGAGCCCTGCAATCACATCCAGGTGTGCTGTAGCCGGTAGCGCGAAGACAATGGTATAGGACATCAGGTAATAGATCACCCAGATAAGCACCGTTGATACGACAAACTGCCACTTGCGTCTGATGTGCCGGATAGAAAGCAGACCGTCCAGCAATCCACGAAGAAATGCCCGTAGCTTGGGGAAGAATCCCCTTCGAAACAGATAGAGCATTGTAATGAACAGCGCCAAACCCAGCACAAAGGCGATTCCCGCCGCCCAATAAAACCAACCAAAAGCACCTCCAACCCCGTATCCGGAGAGGAAGTCCGATAGCAGCTCAAACTCCAAGATGAGGGCACCGAATATCAAAATCAGCAAGGCCAGCATATCCACCAACCGTTCGCTGATGACGGTCCCCAAACTGTTGTCTACAGGTAGTTTATCTGTTCTGAACAGTAGAGTACAGCGTACGACCTCTCCCAGTCTGGGCAACGCGATATTGGCAAGGTAACCGACCAAAACCGCCAGAGTCGTATTGTATAATCTTGGGGTATTACCCAGCGGCTCCAGTAGAATATTCCATCTGTAAGCCCTGGCAACATAGCCCACCAGCGACAGAAGAATAGAAAGGACAACCCACCGATAATCAACCTCGCCGATGTTGCTCCAGAATTCCACAAAGTCAACATTTCTAAAGGCCAGGTAGATTATTATTACCGCCAGTACAATGGGAATTAAGGTCTTCAAGACCTGAACGAAGGCCTTCACTTGGTTATAGCTTATATTTTGTTGTCCGAATTGGGGAATAGAAGAATGGGTTCGTGCTTTTTCGCATCCTCGAAAGGCATCGCGCAGTATGAAATGATGATGATAATGTCCCCGACCTGAACCTTTCTAGCTGCAGGGCCATTCAGACAGATCTCCCCAGTGCCGCGCTCGCCAGTGATGACGTACGTTTCGAGGCGCTCACCGTTGTTGATATTGACGATTTGCACTTTCTCATTGGCGATGATGTTCGCCGCATCCATGAGGTCTTCATCAATGGTCACCGAACCCACGTAATGTAACTCCGCCTGGGTGATTTTCACCCTGTGTATTTTGGACTTTAGTACTTCTATCGTCATTACTTCGCTGTATCCAGATGCAAATATAGATTATCGATCAGTCTCACTTCTTCCACATAAGCAGCCACGCAAAGGGCCACTTCATCTATTTCATCATATGTTCGAAATGGCTTGAGATTTCTCGCATTCACCATTTCTACATACTCAATCTCTAAACCATTGATCGCCGAGTAGAATTCCCGTAGGCCATTAACAATGTCGTTTGGAGGATGTTTTGCGGTTATCCTGTTTTCAGCACTCAACAAGCCGACAGCTAGCTTTCGAGCGATGATCTTTCCACTTTCTGACAGCCTCAGGTTTCGTGAACTCAGGGCCAGACCACCTTCTTCCCGGACAGTGGGGACCCCCACGACCTCCACGTCAAAAGACAGGTCCCTCACCAGTCGCCGGATGAGGAGATACTGCTGTAGGTCCTTCAACCCAAAATAGGCTCTGTTAGGCGATAACAAGTGAAAAAGCTTGGTCAAGACGACTCCGACACCCCTGAAGTGTCCGGGTCGATATTGCCCTTCCAACACCTTCTCCATGTCTCCAAATTGAAGAGTGACCATAGGATCCTCGGGATAGATCTCTTCTTTGGGAGGGTAAAAAACAAGGTCACATCCCCGGGTTTCCAATTCATCAAGATCGTCATTCAATGTAGCTGGGTAGTTGGCGTAGTCGTTCGGGTCATTGAACTGCAGGGGGTTCACGAAAATCGTCGCCATGGTGAAGTCATTTTCAGATTTGCACCTCTCTAACAACACAAAATGCCCTTCATGCAAAGCTCCCATGGTTGGGACCAACCCCAGGGACGAATACTGACTTCTTAGAGTGGAGAGAATTCCCTTGAGCTCTTGAATTTTCCGAACCTTTAGCATCCAGGGAAATTAGGGGTGATCCAAAATTGAAATTGATAAAAATGCAAAAATATCGTAATTTTGAGCTCATTTTCTCGAATGATCCCTCTAAATATCATTTAATTATGTCGAATATCAGAATCCTTTATGTGGCAAGTGAGATAAACCCTTTTCTGAAGACCACCCAGGTCGCAGATTTTGTCCGCAGGCTGCCCCAGGCCATGCAGGAAAAAGGGATGGAGATCAGGATTTTAGTGCCCAGATTTGGATTAATTAACGAAAGAAAGAACCGCTTACATGAAGTAGTGAGGCTATCTGGCATCAACATTGCTGTCGGTGATGAGGAAAAACCGCTGGTAATCAAGGTAGCATCTATTCCTAATGCAAAACTGCAGGTATACTTCATCGACAATGAAGATTACTTCCATAGAAAGTCAGTGTTCTTTGACAAGGAGGACAACTTCTACGAAGACAATGACGAACGCGCGATTTTCTTTTGCAAAGGAGTGTTAGAAACTGTGAAGAAGCTCGGGTGGGCTCCAGACATCATCCACTGCAACGATTGGATGACAAGTTTGATCCCTCTTTATGCAAAGTCAACGTATAAGAACGATCCTATTTTCAAGGATGCGAAGACGGTATTCACAATTCATAACAACGAGTTCAAGCATAAATTCGGAGACGATCTGCTGGACAAGGTGAAGATGCTGGACATTGATGACAGCATGCTAGATCATCTGAAAACAGCCGACTATGAAGGATTTATCAAAATTGGGGTACAGTATGCAGATGCTGTTATTTATGCAAATGAAGAGTCTACCGACAGCTTCAAGCAACTTGTATCCGACCTTTCAAACGAGACAAAAGTCAACACGATCCAGACGAACGAGAACTTCGAAGAATCGTACTACAACCTCTATAATGAACTTATTGGCTAAGATCTGCGGAGGGGCAATGTTCATATTGCCCCTTTGTATGATTTCCTGCAACAACTCGGATGATTTCGGGTTGGAGCTCAATCCCGGGCAGAGCGGTGTGGACGTGCTGTATGCAGAGTTTGACCTGCCCGTGACCACATACTTCATAGACAGTCTGCGAACGGACCTCGGTTCCAATATTCTGTTGGGAGGGCATGCTGACGAAACTTTCGGTAGCATCACCTCAACGGCCTATTGTGAAATTGATTTTCAAACAGGTAAAATACCTGCAGATTCGCTCAGAATTATCAACGCACTACTGCGATTGCCAATTTCCGATCGACTTTCTTCCACGTCAAACTTCAGTTTCGATGTCGATGTTAAGGTGCTTGTGGATACGATCTTCAGTTCTGTGGTTTATCTGGCAGACGATGCGATCCCCTCATTTGATCAGGTAGTAGACACTTGGTCAGTGACAGTAGAGGAATCTGATACTGTCATCACGATTGCACTTAGCGAGCAATTGAGAAGCGCCATTTGGCAAGCCGCCGTCGAGGCAGAGGATGTCAACAATATTCAATTTGGCATCGAAATGTCATCGAGTTCGACGGGCGGCTTAGCAGCATTTGATATTTTCAGCGAAGCAGCGGAGATGGAGTTCCTCACCAGGGATCCGGTGGATACGGCTTTTACTTCCTCCTTTGCTTTGAGGAATCACTTTCACAATATCACGCAGGATCGCTCACAGTCTAGCATTGCTGACCTTGTAAATACAGGGGATACACTGGCTGAGGACAACTTCTCCTACATGAACCTGCTAGCGGGTGTTTACTCCAAAATAGATTTGGGCCCGTACTTACGGTTTGTTGAATCAACAGAACGAATTATCATCAACAAAGCGGACATCGAGGTCCCTATTGGCGAGGCTCCTGGCAGCATAATAAAGGACACCGTGCGTCAGTTCTATTTTTACTTCTTCCAGGAAGGATCGATCATCAATGGCCCGGGAATTGTCGGGAATGTGCCGTCGACCCTTTTGATGGACGAGTTGACATATGCCAATAGAGCGGGCCAGGGTACTGGTCGACGCATCGTACTGGAAGAAGGCGCGGGCGCTTACGATGAGACAATGACCCTATTTCTCCAGTCTTTGCTACAAAACCACAGAGACGAAGAGGATTTTTTGACTGAGGCACTTGTAACTGTGCCTGTCGCACCCCTAAGTTTGGAGCATACAGCAATCCTCAAAAATGGTGTGAAACTGAAAGTTTTTTACACGACCACCAACTAGCAATCATCATGTGTGGAATTGTCGCCTATCTTGGCAATCAAGAGGCCTATCCCATTCTCGTCAAAGGCCTCAAGCGTTTGGAATATCGGGGATATGATAGTGCCGGAGTCTCTTTAATCGAGAATGGCTCACTTCGCAGCTTCAAAAAGCAAGGCCGCGTGCAGGACCTGGAAGCGTTTGTTGGTAGTGCAAAGCCGACCAGCCAGATTGGTATCGGACATACGCGTTGGGCCACGCACGGAGCGCCCAATGATGTCAATGCCCACCCGCACTTCTCCGCCAATGGGCAAATCTCAATGATCCACAATGGCATCATCGAGAACTACGAATCGCTAAAGAAAGAACTGATCCATAAAGGCCACGAATTTCGAAGTGAAACGGATACTGAGGTCTTTGTCACCTTCATACAAGACATCAAGGAATCAGAAGGCTTGTCTCTCGAGGACGCTCTTCGAGTAGCGCTAACAAAGGTGGTCGGTGCGTACGCCATCGTCATCATGTCCGAGGACGAGCCCGAGAAACTGTTGGCAGCCCGGAAAGGCAGCCCATTGGTGATTGGACTTAAAGACCAGGAGTTTTTCATAGCCTCAGACGCGACGCCCATTGTTGAATACACTAACGAGGTCATCTACCTCAACGATGAGGAGATAGCCGTCATCTCAGACGGCGAGTTTCGTATCACGGATCTTCGCGACATACCTCAGACACCCTATATCCAGACGTTGGATATGGAGCTGGAGGCGATCGAAAAAGGTGGATATGAGCACTTTATGCTCAAAGAGATCTTCGAACAGCCGAACTCCATTGCTGACTGCCTGCGTGGTAGACTCAACGCCGACGAAGGCTCTCTCGTGTTGGGAGGCATCCGCAACTATGCAGAGAAGATCACAAATGCTGAAAAGATCATCATGGTCGCATGCGGTACTTCATGGCATGCGGGCCTCGTTGCCGAGTACATATTTGAAGAGCTTTGCAGGATACCTGTCGAGGTGGAATATGCGTCAGAGTTCCGGTACCGAAACCCAGTGATCAGGGAAGGTGATGTGATGATCGCTATCTCACAGTCTGGTGAGACGGCTGATACGCTTGCTGCGATCGAGCTGGCGAAGGAGAAAGGAGCGATTGTCTTTGGTGTGGTCAATGCAGTAGGCTCTTCCATAGCTCGTGCAACACACGAAGGAGCTTATCTACACGCTGGTCCTGAAATTGGCGTCGCCTCCACGAAGGCATTTACAGCACAGCTGACAGTATTGACAATGATTGCGCTGCGGATCGCGCAGCGGAAGGGGACCATCACCGAAAGAAAGTATCGAGAACTCCTCATCGACCTTGAAAATATCCCTGCAAAGGTCACGACAGCACTTGAGAGTAATGACAAAATCGAGACGATCTCCGACTTGTTCAAGGATGCCCATAATTTCCTCTACCTGGGTCGTGGCTATAACTTCCCGGTCGCACTAGAGGGGGCTCTGAAGCTCAAAGAAATCTCGTACATCCATGCTGAAGGATACCCCGCAGCAGAAATGAAACATGGCCCTATCGCTTTGATCGATGAGAATATGCCAGTCGTATTCATCGCCACACGCGATAGCTCTTACGATAAGATCGTTTCCAATATTCAGGAAGTGAAGGCTCGCAAAGGGGTAGTCATAGCCATTGTCACTGAAGGAGACATTCTTATCCCCAAGTTAGCGGATTTCACCATTGAGGTGCCCTCCACACATGAGATCCTCATGCCATTGGTATCAGTAGTCCCACTTCAGCTACTGTCCTATCATATAGCGGTGATGAGAGGATGCAACGTCGACCAACCGCGGAATCTTGCCAAATCTGTGACCGTAGAATAACCACCCGACAATGAAGAAAATAGTCAAAACTGACAATGCTCCAGCTCCTATCGGACCCTACAATCAGGCGACGATAGCCAATGGTTTCCTTTTTGTATCTGGACAGATCGCCCTCGATCCTCACTCGGGGGAACTAGTCTCAGGCGAAATCGAAGCAGAAACCGAGCAAGTCATGAAGAACTTGCAGGCGGTGCTAGGGGAAGCTGGCAGTGACTTTTCGGACGTGGTAAAAACGACCATCTTCATACGTGACATGGATCAATTTGCAAGGATCAACAGTGTCTATGGGTCCTTCTTTCCCACTGACCCTCCTGCCAGAGAAACCGTAGAGGTCAGCAGGCTTCCAAAAGATGTACGGGTAGAAATATCCTGCATAGCCGTTGTCAGATAAACCTTCTCACATATTATGTCTGTAAGAGTAAGATTTGCGCCAAGTCCGACCGGAGCATTGCACATCGGCGGTGTGCGCACCGCACTGTTCAACTACCTTTTTGCAAGGAAACACGAGGGTCAGTTTATCCTTAGAATAGAGGATACGGACCAGACAAGGTTTGTCCATGGGGCGGAAGAATATATCAAGGAGGCACTGGGATGGCTTGGACTCCATCCGGACGAAGGGGTCGACGAAGGTGGCAATCATGCTCCCTATCGCCAGTCGGAGCGAAAAGAGACCTACAAACAGCATGTACAAAAGCTGCTCGATGAAGGGAAGGCCTACTATGCGTTTGACACACCTGAAGAATTAGAGGTGATGCGCGAAAAGTTGAAGGAAGCCGGCATGGCCAACCTCAACTACAACTCCTCCTCGAGGATGACCATGAAGAATTCGCTGACGCTATCGCCCGAAGAAGTCGAACGCAGAATCAATAACGGCGAACCCTACGTCATCCGCGTAAAAGTGCCCCCCAAGGAGGAAATCCGATTTGAAGATATGATTAGAGGGTGGGTGATGGTCCACTCTGTCAATCTGGACGACAAGGTGCTTATGAAATCTGACGGTTTGCCCACGTATCACCTCGCCAACATTGTGGATGACCATCTCATGGGGATCACCCATGTCATCAGAGGGGAGGAATGGCTACCATCAGCGCCGTTGCATGTGCTCCTGTATCAGTTTTTTGGATGGGAGGAATCTATGCCACAATTCGCCCACCTGCCACTGATCTTGAAACCGGATGGCAATGGGAAGCTGAGTAAGCGTGCTGCTGACAAGCTAGGATTCCCCATTTTCCCAATGAATTGGACGGATCCTGCTACAAAGGAACTGAGCATTGGCTTCCGCGAAAAAGGCTATTTGCCTGAAGCAATGATCAATTTCCTCGTGTTTCTTGGCTGGAACCCCGGATCCGAGCGGGAAGTATTCTCATTAGACGAGCTCATCGGGGAGTTTTCACTTGAGCGCGTGGGTAAGGCGGGTACCAAGTTTGATATTGACAAGGCCACCTGGTACAACGAGTACTATCTCCGGCAGATGTCATCGGAGACCCTTGCGTCCCAACTGATCACAGAGCTGGAGCAAGCCTCGATCTCGTGTGATCAGGTAACTGCCGTGAAAATCGTCGACCTCCTCAAGCCGCGTGTCAGCTTTTTCCATGAGCTAATAGTGGAAGCGAAGGCTTTCTTCCAACTGCCGGACAGCTATGATGAGAAGATGGCACGAAAGAAATGGAATGCCGACACCTCCGAAGCATTGGAGACTTATGCTAAAGAATTGGAGAAAACAAACAACCTGACTGCAGATGAATTCAAGGAATTGTTTTCGAATGTTGTCAGCCGCCTGGGATATGGCCATGGAAAGGTGATGCCAGGCTTGCGTCTATCTGTCACAGGTCAAAGCACAGGTCCCGATCTGATGACCACCATGGAAATATTGGGCAGTTTGTCGGTTGCGGAGCGTATCCATCGAGCTGTCGATGCGTTAAGTCAGTATATAGACTGAAATGCGACTATGAAGCCGGAAAAGAAAAAAGACGAACAAGAAAAGCCCAAAGTGCACAAGGACCTGGAGGGATTTGATATCTCCGTTGATGCTTTTGGCGAAATAAAGTCCAATCTCAGCATCGACCAAATCAATAAGTTTCTCAATCGGGAGGTGGACGACAAAAAACTCCGCAATCGGGATGACCTGGACGATTTGAAAAAATAGGGAGATTCTTGGGCTTGGATTGTGAGGCTGGTGGGCGTCTGAATTAGTTTTGCGCGCCAGTACACATACTTTGTGAGTTATGAAGGTTGGTCTCATCCGCGAGGGAAAAATTCCGATAGACAAGCGTGTCCCATTATCTCCTAATCAAGCACTAAGAGTTGCCGAGCAATATCCGCAGGTGGAGATAGTCGCTCAGAGGAGTGATATTCGATGTTTCGCTGACAGCGAGTATGAGGCTGAGCATGTCAAAGTTGTCGATAAACTGGACGATTGCGACATCATCATGGGAGTGAAAGAAGTGCCTATCAAGGAACTCATCCCAAACAAAACTTACCTTTTCTTCAGTCACACCATCAAGGCGCAGGCATACAACCGCGAACTCTTACAGGAAGTACTCAAGAAGAACATCAAGCTGATTGACTACGAAACCCTAACGGATGAAAACAACCATCGAGTGATAGCCTTCGGTCGATGGGCGGGTATCGTAGGTGCCTACAATGCCATTTGGACATTCGGCAAGCGGTACAACCTCTTCAAGATCAGAAGGGCGCATGAGTGCTTTGACCTGCAAGACCTGAAGAAGGAGTTTGAGAAAGTCCAATTACCCGCTATCAAAATCGCCATCACAGGAGGTGGAAGGGTGGCCAAGGGAGCCATGGAGGTACTGCATGGCCTGAAGATCTGCAAGGTCTCGCCTGCAGCGTTCCTGGAAGAGCGCTTCGATCAGCCGGTATTCACCCAGCTCAACTCACGAGACTATCACAAGAAACATGACGGTGGGGACTTTAACCGACATGAGTTCTTCGACCACCCACATCTCTATGAAGCAGATTTTCTGAAATACGCCGAGGTAGCAGACATGCTGATTGCTGCTGCGTATTGGGACCCGCAGGCGCCGAAGTTATTCACTCCCAAAGACGTACTGACAGGCAACTTCCAGATGAGGATCATCGCCGACATCACCTGCGATATCGAGGGCTCTATCCCTGCGACAAAGAAAGCGAGCACAATCGAAGATCCCATTTATGATTACAATGCGAGCGAGGACGTTGTAGAAAAGCCGCTCATTGATGAAGCCAATCTGACGGTAATGGCCGTGGACAACTTGCCATGCGAACTACCTCGGGACGCCTCTGAGAGCTTCGGGGAACAATTGATCGCGAACGTCCTGCCCCATCTACTAGGTGATGACCACGAGGGAGTGATCAAAAGAGCCACCATTGCCGAGAATGGGGAACTGACACCAAGGTACAGCTACCTGAAGGATTACGTGAACCAATAAAAAAGGCGAGCCATTCCTGGACCCGCCTCCTGATATTCTTATCGAATTTCGGCCTTAGCCATTCATCGAGATAAGGAACTCGTCGTTGTTGATGGTTCCGCGCATCTTTTCGAGCAAGAACTCCATCGCCTCTGTGCTGGTCATATCAGACATATACTTGCGGAGGATCCAAACTCTGCTGAGCTCTTCCTTGTCAAGCAATAGATCTTCACGACGTGTACCAGAAGCAGGAACATCGATGGCGGGATAAACTCGCTTGTTGGACAGCTTTCTGTCCAGCTGGAGTTCCATGTTGCCTGTTCCTTTGAATTCCTCGAAGATCACTTCGTCCATCTTCGAGCCAGTCTCAATAAGTGCCGTTGCGATGATTGTGAGGGACCCACCCTTCTCTACATTTCTCGCCGCGCCGAAGAATCTCTTGGGCTTGTGCAATGCATTTGCGTCCACACCTCCAGAAAGAATCTTTCCTGAGGAAGGCACTACGGTGTTGTGAGCCCGGGCCAGTCTTGTGATCGAATCGAGCAAGATGACCACATCATGACCACACTCTACCATTCTCTTGGCTTTCTCTAGAACGATATTGGCTACCTTCACATGCCTTTCAGCCTGCTCATCAAATGTAGAGGCGACAACCTCGGCCTTTACCGATCGAGCCATATCTGTAACTTCCTCTGGACGCTCATCAATCAGCAAGATGATCAGATAGCACTCAGGGTGATTACTAGCAATCGCGTTCGCAACATTCTTCAATAGTACCGTCTTACCTGTCTTCGGCTGAGCGACGATCATACCACGCTGACCCTTTCCTATCGGCGAAAACATGTCCAGAATTCGCGTGGAGTAATTGTCCGCTTTCGTGCTCAACTTCAACCGCTCCTCCGGGAAGAGAGGCGTCAGGTATTCGAAGGCAACCCTGTCCCTGATTTCGTCTGTTGTCTTACCATTGACAGACTCGACTCGGAGCAGAGCAAAATATTTTTCTCCATCCTTTGGAGGTCTGATTTGACCTTTGACTGTATCACCCGTCTTCAGGCCAAATAGCTTGATTTGTGATGGTGAAACATAGATGTCATCAGGGCTTGCGAGGTAGTTGTAGTCACTGGATCGCAGGAAACCATAACCGTCCTGCATGATCTCCAAGACACCCTCACTTTCAATGACACCGTCAAACTCCTTAATGTTGATGTTATGCTGCTGCTTTTTGGCTTTCGCCTCATTGCGTTGCTGCTGTTGCTGTTGGTGCTGTTGATTCCGCTCTCCTTTATCAGCTCCTCTGTCACCTCCTCCTTTGTTGTCGGGGGTTTTGGGCTCTCCGCCACCTTCTTGAGGCTTTTGAGGAGATTTCTCGAAGCTCGTAACTGACTTGTCAATCGACAAATCGAATGATTCCAGTAGCTCCTCCGCGCTCTTAGCCGCAGTCTCTTCTACTTGGGTAACATTCTGTCTCTTTCTTTTAGGCTTATCTTCTTGATTTTCAGCTGGTTCGGACTCAGCAGTGCCGTTGTTCTTCTTCTCTAGCTTGGCGACCTCGTTATCTGGGAGGGTAGCTTGATGATCGAGGATCTTGTAAATGAGATCTTTCTTGGCAGCTTTCTTCACTCCTTTTAGCCCTAAATTTTCGGCAATCTCACGAAGCTCAGATAAGAGTCTGACACTCAGATCGTCTAAGGTGTACATAAACTATGTGGTAGTGGATATTAAATTAAACTACGTGATTATATGGGATACAATACGCTTGCTTTGGAAAAAGTAAGGAACGTAGTGTATTGTTCACGAATGGATGCACAATAATAGACCAACCTTAAATATTACGCAAACTTTAAGTCTGAATAATACCAATTTCAAACGGGGGCTTAGAATAATTGAAATTCAACCCGTTACTTTGCCTCCCGGCAATGAAAAACTAGCCCAAATGCTGCAGGTAAATGACATTCGCGACAATCTCGATCAATACGTAGCTGGACTCCGGAAAAGGGGCCTCAGTGATCCAAAAATGATTCTGGACGAGGTACTCGCGCTGGATGATAATCGGAAAGATACACAGCGAAAACTCGATGAGTTGCTCGCAGAGGCCAATCAGGTTTCCAAGAGAATCGGCCAGCTAATGAAAGAAGGCAAAAGAGAGGAAGCCGAGACTGCCAAAAAGGAAACAGGTAGCCTCAAGGAACAAAGCAAAGAATTGAACGAGCGCCTCCAGGGCATCCAGCAGGGGCTCACCGAAAAACTCTACAATATCCCCAATGTACCGCACGAATCAGTGCCTGACGGTTTGCGGGAGGAGGACAATGAAATCGTAAAAACTACCGACAATCTCCCCTCCTTACCTGACACTAGCAAGGCCCATTGGGACTTGATTCAAGAGCTGGACATCATAGACTTTGATCTTGGGATCAAGGTGACGGGAGCGGGCTTTCCGATTTATCAGAAAGAAGGTGCCCGAATGGTGCGGGCCATGGTGAACTACTTCCTGGACGAGGCCAACAAAGCCGGATACAGAGAGGTACAACCGCCTATTGTGGTCAATGAAGCTTCTGGATACGGAACTGGACAGTTGCCAGACAAGGAGGGACAGATGTACGGAATCACTGACAGTCAGCTCTTCCTCATCCCAACCGCTGAAGTGCCGATTACCAACATGTTTCGGGATACCATCGTCACCGTCGATGACCTGCCCATCAAACTCACAGGATATACGCCTTGTTTTCGTCGTGAAGCTGGCTCTTGGGGGGCCCACGTGCGGGGCCTGAATCGGCTGCACCAGTTTGATAAGGTGGAATTGGTCCAAATCGCAGAGCCCGACAAGTCCTATCGAATACTTGACGAAATGGTCGGCCATGTAGAGTCACTTGTGCAAAGTCTCGAATTGCCCTACAGAGTCCTCCGCCTTTGTGGGGGTGATCTCGGGTTTACCTCGGCGTTGACTTACGACTTCGAAGTGTATTCCGCGGCACAACAGAAGTGGCTGGAAGTCAGCAGCGTATCGAATTTCGAAACGTACCAGGCCAACCGGCTGAAGCTACGTTACAAAGGGACTGACGGCAAGAAGTCACTGGCTCATACGCTCAATGGCAGCGCTCTGGCAATACCACGCATACTCGCGGCACTCCTCGAAAACAACCAACAGGAAGATCGCATCACTATCCCTAAGGTCTTGCAGCCATACACTGGATTCGCGGAGATACTCCGTTAGCCGAATATATAAGAAGGCTTTTACCATTGTTGGTTCACGCTTAGATTAGGAAGTGATATACTACCATTAGAAGACTATTACCCTGACATGAAACTGGTATCGCTACAACTGTTTCTCGCCATTATTTTATTGTCTTGTACGGCAAGCAGGCAAGACGGCGAAAGTTATAAATACCCCGGAGCTGAGAGAACGGCTACCGTAGACACGTACTTCGGCGAGCAAGTTGCCGACCCCTACCGTTGGTTGGAAGACGACCGTTCACAGAAAACCGAAGAATGGGTCACTTCACAAAATGAACTAACTCACTCGTATCTGGAGGCCATTTCATTCAGAGACAAGATCCGTGAGCGTCTAAGTGAACTGTACGACTACAAGCGGGTGTATGCCCCCTCAAAGCATGGAGACTACGAGTATCAATACAAAAACGATGGTCTCCAAAATCAGAACGTGCTCTACCGACGTGACGCTGAAGGAAACGAGGAAGTCTTCCTGGACCCAAACACATTTTCCAGTGACGGTACGATTTCCATGGCCACAACCAGTTTCACAAAAGATGGCTCCATGATGGCGTACCTCATTTCAATCGGCGGATCTGATTGGCGCAAAGCGATTGTAATGGAAACCGCTACTAAGAGGATCGTCGAAGACACGCTTCATAACCTCAAATTCACTGGAATCTCCTGGTGGGGCAACGAGGGCTTTTACTATAGCAGTTATGATTTGCCTAAGGAAGGTAGTCAGCTGTCAGGAAAGACGCAGAAGCATAAGTTGTACTACCATAAACTGGGAACCCCACAGGAAGATGACGTGCTCGTATTCGGTGGAGATGCCCAGCCTTACCGCTATATATTCGGCAGAGTTACTGAAGATCAACGATACCTGATAATAGGTGCTGCACAGAGTACAAGCGGCAATGCCTCTTTCGTCAAAGATCTTAGAGACCCCGGTAGCAAGATACAGACCATCGATGACGATCTCGAGACAGATGAGAGCGTGATTTGGTCAGCTGACGATCGACTCTTTCTGCAGACCAATGACAATGCCCCTAATCGCAGGCTGGTTGAAACGACCATTGGCAACTTGTCCAAATGGGAGGATGTGATCCCAGAGTCGGACAATGTGATGACGGTCCAGGCCGCCGGAGGCTACTTCTTTGCTAATTACCTGGTGGACGCAAAAACTGAAGTGAAGCAATTTACGACCAGTGGTCAATGGGTACGAAATGTCAATCTCCCTGCTATCGGAACCTCCTATGGCTTCTCGGATAAGTCCGACGCGAAAGAGTTGTACTATTCTTTCACATCATTTACCTACCCGTCGTCTATCTATAAGTTCGATATCTCCACGGGAGCATCTACCCTCTACTCGCAGCCGGATGTGGACTTCAATCCCGAGGACTATATCACAAAGCAAGTCTTCTTCGCAAGCAAGGATGGAACACAAGTACCAATGTTCATAGTGCATAAGAAGGGCCTTGAACTCAATGGCAAGAACGCCACTTACTTGTATTCGTATGGTGGTTTCAACATCAGTTTGCGCCCCGGCTTCAACACGGGCCGAGTATTGTGGTTGGAAAATGGTGGGATCTATGCTCAGCCCAATATCCGGGGTGGGGGAGAATATGGCGAGGAATGGCATAAGGCCGGCACCAAGATGCAAAAACAAAATGTTTTCGACGATTTCATAGCCGCTGGTGAATACCTAATCGCTAACAACTATACTTCCAGTGATTACCTGGCGATTGCGGGTGGCTCCAATGGAGGACTACTGGTCGGTGCCACGATGACTCAGCGTCCAGACCTGGCCAGGGTCGCCTTCCCCGCTGTAGGTGTAATGGATATGTTGAGGTATCATAAGTTTACAGCAGGAGCTGGATGGGCCAGCGACTATGGCACCTCTGAGGATTCAAAAGAGATGTTTCAATACCTTCTGTCGTACAGTCCGGTCCACAACCTGGTGCCGGGTGTGGAGTATCCGGCGACCCTCGTCACGACGGCTGACCATGACGATCGTGTCGTACCTGCACACTCCTATAAATTCACTGCCTCCTTGCAAGCTGCACAGGCGGGAGACAATGTGACCTTGATTCGTATTGAGACTGATGCCGGGCATGGGGGTGGCACGCCCACCTCAAAGCGGATCGATCAACTAACAGACCAGTATTCCTTTGCCTGGTATAATATGGGCATCATTCCACCTCTGGTCCGGCAAGAACTATAAACCCCCTCCACTATGGCCAATATCCGCACTGGAAACCCCGAAGACCTACCTCGCCTCTTTGAGCTGATCAAGGAGTTGGCCATTTACGAAAATGGGCTGCACGAGGTCGAAAACACCGTGGAGATGATGGAGGATGATGGCTTCGGAGAGCATTCCGTTTTTCGATTCCTCGTGGCAGAACGGGAACAGAGGATCCTCGGAGCCAGCATCTACTACTATCGCTATTCGACATGGAAAGGCAAGCGGCTGTACCTGGAAGACCTGATCGTTACAGAAGAGTCTCGTGGAAAGGGTATTGGCAAGCTATTGCTCGATGCGACAATAGAGAAAGCAAGAGAAACAGGTTGCACTGGGCTTATGTGGCAAGTTCTCGATTGGAATGAGCCCGCAATTGAATTTTACAAAAAGTACAACACTCGATTCGATGGAGGCTGGCTAAATTGTCATCTGGATCTCTAGACGACTTCCTCGAGCAACGTGCGAAAGGCAACAAATTTTGTCCCAAACTTGTCCGTGTGGCTACGTTGAAGTGCAGCCGCTTCATTATTCAAATAGATTTCTACCTGATCTATGGACTCAGCAAAATATTGTACAGCGTATGTGCTACCTCCGGCTTCGGGGCTTTCGCTCAGAAGTTTCAAAAACTTATAATCTACGAACCGACCCGTATCCAGGACTTCCGGAATATGTATATCCCTCATCCATATCTTCCACTCCTCCTCAACATCAGGATCAATGTTGATGGTGACATTGTAAACGAGCATTCTGGCAATTTTTATTCAACAGGATCAAAGGTAGACCTGTTATCATGGTCGTGAAAGAAAAGCTACAGCAGAATTTGGGCCTGGGGATCCTGGCCTTCCATATCATTGGAGTTGTAGGCACCCTGTATGGTCCTACGCGAGCTTTGACGATTAGCCTGACCCCCCTCAACCTGACATTGTCCGCCGGGCTGATCATAGTTACGCATACCAACAAGAGCAGGTCTTTTTACCAGTTTGCGGTACTCTCTTTCGTTATTGGGTATGTGGTGGAGGTGCTGGGAGTGGCATCCGGCGTCATTTTCGGAGAGTATACTTATGGACCCACACTGGGATGGTCATTGATGGGTGTGCCATTTGTGATAGGAATCAATTGGTTTGTACTATCTTATGGTTTCGCCGAACTCGCAAATCGCACTTCTGCACCCCCATGGGCCAAGGTTGTGCTCGCTAGCGTCGGCATGGTTGGACTAGATGCGCTTATCGAGCCGGTAGCGATTATACTGGATTACTGGCAATGGGCGGGCGATCAGATACCGACGATGAATTTCCTGGGTTGGTTCGCTGTCTCTGTGGTAATACAGATTTTCAGCCAATACTTGCTTAGTGAATTCAGAAACAAGTTTACTATCTACTTGATAATTAGTCAGATAATCTACTTCTGCCTAATTTTATTTTTTTATAAAGCATAAGGAAACAATTCAAGAATCAAACGGTTAACGTAGTACTATAAAAGGAGAGGTAGGCAAGATGAGTACGTTTTCGATCAAAGATTTAGAGCATTTATCCGGTATCAAGGCGCATACCATAAGAATATGGGAACAGCGATATCAGTTGATCGATCCTAAACGAACGGATACGAACATCCGATATTACGACGACAGAGACCTGAAACTGATCCTCAATGTTGCCCTGCTGAAAAACAATGGTTTCAAGATCTCCAAGATCGCGGAGATGTCTGAGGGGGAGATGCAAAGGGAGGTCTTTAAGTTCACAGAGACCAACCTACGGTACCCAGAACAAATACATGCATTGACGATCTCGATGGTCGACCTCGATGAGAGTCGATTCGAAAAGATCATGTCCACCAATATATTGAAGTTGGGATTTGAGAAGACCATGCTCAATATCATCTATCCCTTCCTGTCAAAGATTGGTATCCTATGGCAAACAGGGGCAATCAACCCAGCCCAAGAACACTTCATCTCCAACCTTGTACGACAAAAGCTGATCGTAGCCATCGACGGACAATTCGTCGAGAAGAATGAGAACGCAAAGAAATATATCCTTTATCTGCCAGAGGGCGAGCTGCACGAGTTGAGCCTGCTGTTTGCAGATTATATTATTAAGTCCCGACAAAACCAAGGAGTCTACTTGGGCCAATCGTTACCTTTTCCCGATCTCAAGGAAGTATGCGAGATGCACAAGCCCGACTTTATCCTTACAATTTTGACATCGACCCCAGGTATCGGACAGGTGCAGGCGTATGTTGACAGACTGGCAAAGGAATTCTCAAAGACCCAGATTCTGATCACCGGCTACCAGGTCGTCGGCCAAGACATCAAAACGCCTCCCAACGTTACAATCATCAACAGAATTGAGCAGCTTATTGAGATTGTAGAGCAAAACTACGTAAGCGTTCAACAACACCAAGAACTGTAGAAACAAGCCTGAACGCAGGTATTGTTTAACCTTATAGCGGTATTGAAAGAATCAATATCGCTTTTTTTGTGCATTTGAGCGCCTTTCCATGTACATACAGCATTTTTTTGTTTAATAACAGAGCGAATTCATTAAACAAAGGTTTGGTTTTTTGTTTAATGCATCATACATTTGATTAAACAAAAACAAGATCTCGATTATGACTGCATTAGAGTTCAGCTACCAAGTAGACCGCCTGACAGGATCTTTGAAGCCATTTGCGATGAAACTGACAAAGGATAACGAGGAGGCAAATGATCTTTTGCAGGAAACCTTGTTGAAGGCTTTCACCAATCGGGACAAGTTCGCTGAAGGCACCAATCTGAAAGCATGGATGTATACCATTATGAAGAATACATTCATTACCAACTATCAAAGGATGGTAAGGAGAAACACCTTCATAGATACAACTGAGAACCTGCACTATATCAACTCATCGGACAATATCACGCAGAACGACGCTTCGGCCAGCTTCACGCTCAATGATATCAATTCGGCGATCGATAAACTTCAGGACGCATACAAAGTTCCTTTCCTAATGCACTTCCGTGGATTTAAATATCACGAAATTGCAGACAAGCTGGAGATTCCGATCGGTACTGTGAAAAACAGAATTCACATAGCTCGCAAGGAATTGAAAGGTGATCTGAAGATTTACGCCCATCGCAATTAAGAAAACACTATGACCAAAAAGGTCTGTGTGATAGGTACAGGCTTTGCCGGACTCTCGGCCGCTTGTCATCTGTCACGCCTGGGTTACGATGTCACTGTCGTAGAAAAAAATAACGCCCCAGGGGGTCGTGCCCGCCAGTTGAAGGTAGACGGCTTCCAGTTCGACATGGGTCCATCCTGGTATTGGATGCCAGATGTATTTGAGGGATTCTTCGCGCACTTTGGCAAATCGCCGTCAGACTACTACTCTCTCACAAGGCTGTCCCCATCCTATGGCGTCAAGTTCAAGGACGAACTACTGGAAATCCCCGCGAAGATGGCGGAGTTGGAGGCAATGTTTGAGCGACTCGAACCCGGCAGCGCCAAGCGCCTCCGTCAATTCATGGCGCAGGCTAAATACAAATACGAAGTAGGCATCAACGATCTGGTGCACAAGCCCAGTCGTTCTCTCACTGAGTTTATCGATGCGAGGCTGCTCTATGGCCTATTGAAGATGGATGTATTCACCTCCATGCGCAGTCACGTGCACAAGTTTTTCAAGAATGAGAAACTCAGGGAGCTGATGGAATTTCCCGTATTGTTCCTGGGGTCTACTCCTGATAGTACACCAGCCCTCTATAGCCTGATGAACTATGCAGACATGGCCTTGGGAACATGGTATCCGGAGGAAGGCATGTACAGCGTAGTGAAAGCAATGTATGAACTCGCCAAAGAACTGGGTGTAGAGTTTCTTTTTGAGCACGAGGTAAAGGAGTTTGCCTTCGATAACGGCAAAATCACCAAGGTAATTACGAGCTCCGGGGATGTGATCGCCGACGTCGTTGTCGGAGGGGCGGACTATCATCATATTGACCAGCATATCCTTCCAGAAAAATATCGCAATTATTCATCAGCGTATTGGGACAAAAGAGTCATGGCTCCTTCGTCTCTATTGTTTTACCTCGGCGTGGACAAGCAGCTGCCGAAAATGCTGCACCACCTACTCTTCTTCGACGAGCCATTCGATCAGCATGCTCATGAGATCTACATCGATCCAAAGTGGCCCACGAAGCCCCTGTTGTATACTTCGGCCACAAGTAAGACTGATCCAAAGGCTGCTCCGGAGGGGCACGAAAACCTGGTTGTGCTGATTCCAGTAGCGCCAAACCTTGACGATACTGAGGAGATCCGCGAAGACTACTACAACCGTGTGATGGATCGGCTGGAGGACTTCAATGGCGAGAACATTCGCGATCATGTTATCGTCAAACGCAGTTTTGCGCACCGTGATTTTATCAATGATTATCACTCATTCAAAGGCAACGCCTATGGACTTGCCAATACTTTGCGTCAAACTGCCATACTTAAGCCCAGTTTGAAGAACAAGAAGGTCAAGAATCTTTATTTTACGGGGCAACTAACGGTACCCGGACCTGGAGTGCCCCCTTCGCTCATTTCCGGTGAGGTGGTAGCCAACGAGGTCAAACGAGATTTTACGCTAAATTGAGATATGGAAGATCTTTATTCTCTCACAGCACTGAAATGTAGTCGCCTGATCACGCAGCATTATAGCACTTCTTTCACGTTGGGAATCAAGACATTACACAAGCGATTCCATCTTCCTATTTATGCGATCTATGGTTTCGTGCGATACGCAGATGAAATCGTGGATACTTTCCATGATCACGACAAAGAGAGTCTTCTCGATCGTTTCAAGGAAGATACCTACAAAGCCATCGAGGAAGGCATCAGTCTCAATCCGGTGTTGCACGCATTTCAGTTGGTGGTCAACAAGTACCATATCGATCATGAATTGATTGAAGCATTTCTATATAGCATGGAAATGGACCTTGACCACAAGACCTACAATGAGGAATCCCTGGATACTTACATATACGGTTCGGCTGAAGTAGTGGGGTTGATGTGCTTGCGGGTTTTCTGCCAGGGAGACACCCAGCAGTATGAAGACTTGAAGGAGCCAGCAAGAAGTCTGGGAGCTGCCTTTCAGAAGGTCAACTTCCTACGAGATATACAGGCCGATTTTGACGATCGAGGGAGAACCTACTTTCCCGGTGTGGACTTCCACAATTTCACCACCAATGACAAGCGAGCCATCGAAGAAGACATACAAAAAGACTTCGACCTCGCAATTATCGGCATCAGAAATCTCCCTGATGGCGCTCGAATGGGGGTGTACCTGGCCTATGTCTACTACCTGCGGTTATTTGAAAAGATCAAGAACCTCCCTCCTACGCGGATACTAGCCGAGAGGGTGCGTATTCCTGATAGCCGCAAGATGTTGCTATTGACAAAGACGTACCTACGCCATCGGATTAACGCCATCTAGCACGTGTCCCTGTACTTCGCCCTCCACTTATTTACGATCTCTTTCCCTCTGGTGCGATCATTTGAGTATAGGGTCGAATACTATAAGAAATGGGTGCCGCTATCAATGGGACTGTGCCTCACTGGCGCACTGTTCATAGCCTGGGACGTGGCCTTTACCAAAATGGGCGTGTGGGGGTTCAACCCACGATATCTCTCAGGATACTATCTGGTCAATCTCCCGGTGGAGGAGTGGTTGTTCTTTGTCACCACACCATTCGCCTCCATTTTCATCTATGAAAATGTCCGGTATTTTCTGAAACAACCCATCGGCGTGCGCCTGGCCAACCGTTTGATGTTGGTTGCCGGCATCTTCTTGGTAGTCGTTGCACTTGTCTTTAACCACCAGGCCTACACATTCTACAATTTCTTAGGTGCGGGTATCTTGCTCATTCTTCATGGTGTATGGCTGCGGACACCGTATGCCGGCCACTTCATTATAGCCTATCTACTACATCTGATCCCTTTCTTCATAGTGAATGGCGTACTCACTGGATCTTGGATTGACGAACCAATTGTGTGGTACAACGATGCTGAGAATTTTGGGGTCCGGCTGGGCACAATCCCGGTAGAAGACACTGTCTACGCGCTGTTTTTACTACTTCTGAATATCACGCTCTATGAATATTTCAAAGATCTCAGAGGACGGAAATAACATAAAATGCGTCTTGTAGTTTAGGATATATGCTCAATCTGACGGTAAATATAGATGCCAACTCCGGATTCTGCTTTGGCGTAGTCTACGCCATCGAAATGGCCGAAGAGATCCTCAATGAGGAAGGGCGACTGTACTGTCTGGGAGACATTGTGCACAATGACGAGGAAGTCAAGCGACTAGAGCACAAAGGCCTGATCATCATCAATCACGAAGAACTGATGGGCATCCGGGATGCGAAGGTGCTGATTCGCGCCCATGGAGAGCCCCCATCCACCTACAAGGTCGCGATCATGAACAACCTGGAACTGATCGACGCATCATGTCCAGTGGTCCTCAAGCTTCAAAACCGGATAAAGAACAGTTTCGACAAGCGAGAGAAGATCTATATCTATGGCAAGCCCGGACATGCGGAGGTAGTCGGCTTGCTGGGACAAACCAATAATCAAGCGGTGGTCTTCCAGGATATTGGAGAACTAGACCTCGCAACACTCCCCAGGAGCATCACCCTCTACAGCCAAACGACGAAGAGCACAGATAACTTCTATAGCATCACCTCACAACTCGCCGAAGCCGGCATCGCCGTCAATGCCCATGACACGATCTGCCGCCAAGTGTCGAACAGAGACAGCGAACTGCGGACCTTTGCAAGGAAATTTGACAAGATCGTCTTCGTCTCTGGCACAAAGTCCTCAAACGGGAAGGTGCTTTATAATATTTGCAAGCAGAACAATGACTCCACGCACTTCGTTTCCAACAAGAGTCAACTGCAGACCGACTGGTTCGAAGAGAACGATAGTGTTGGCATCTGCGGTGCCACTTCCACTCCGATGTGGTTGATGGAGGAGGTGAAGCAGGAATTGTTACTTTATTGATCTAATTTTGATTTCATGGACTGGTTAGGTGCTACACTCCTGGTGTTGGGTACATTTTTTTTCATGGAAGGAGTGGCCTGGTTTACACATAAGTACATCATGCATGGATTCCTCTGGTCATGGCACAGATCACACCATAGGGTCCATCCACATCCTCTCGAGAGGAATGATCTCTTTGCTTTGGTTTTCAGCATCCCATCGGTCTCGCTCATCGTGATCGGCTATGAGTTCCCACAGGTCGGATGGTTGAAATTCATTGGTTACGGCATCCTGGCCTATGGGTTGTTTTACTTCATCTTTCATGATGTCATCGTCCACCGCCGGATCAAGATCAATTTCAAAGCCAGACATCCCTACCTGCGACGGATCATCAATGCCCACTACATCCACCACGAGTCGCACGACAAGAAAGGCGCGAAGGCGTTCGGGTTTCTCTACGCCCCTAAGAAGTACGACACAAAATAATTTCGCCAGTTCCAAAATCTTTTGTCGCAATAGGACGTATTTGGCTGTTGAGTTATGTCTATCCTTAAAGAATTTCGAGAGTCCGATTCGCTTTATCGACAATCACTAAAAGAGCTACAACAAGCCTCCAACCAATTTACCTGGGCGAGGGCCATCACTTTCATCCTTCTGATGGTCGTATTGCTGGGATTCGAGTTTTTGCTATACACGGCGCTAGCGTCCATTTTACTGGCAGGGGTCTTTCTGGTGCTATTGGCACGGGATCACACGCACGAAAAGAAAAAAGTGTTGCAAGCGAATCTCCTGGCACTGAATGAAGAAGAGGAGCTCAGACTAAAAGGCCACTACGAGAGCAAATATGACGGATCGGAGTATCTGGACCCCAAACACCCCTTTGCGCAGGATCTGGACGTCTTTGGCCACGACTCCCTATTTGGCAACGTCAATCGGGCTTACTTGAAAAGCTCCCGAAAGCATCTCTCAAAAGTGCTGACCACGCTAGCAGACCCCCAACAAGTTCGTGAGCGACAAGAGGCCATTCAGGAATTGACAAAAGACCGAGCCTGGCGCCAATCATTTCAGGCAACTCTCCGTAGCCTCGCTGATCAAAAAGTGGATGAAGAGGATCTCCCCCGGTCCCTGCAAGCCATGCCGGGAAGTCGCATCGCCATGGTGCTCGCACTGGTCCTTGGTACAGCCACTTTGGGTGCCTTGATTTTCGTCAATTTCTTCGCAGGATACTCAGCGATCGCATGGACCATGATCGTGATCAACCTCCTCGTAATTTTGTTCTTCAATCTCAAGTTGCAGAAGCAGGCCCTCAAAACAGACTACTTGCAACGATTCCTGGTAACCTTCCTCGCTGCTCTACGCCTGATCAGTTCGGGCTCCTTCGAAAGCCCACTGCTACAGCGGCTACAATCTCAGGTGGGAAAGAGTGCAATCAAAGAGATCCGCACTCTGCGACAGATTGTTTTCTTCCTCGATTCTCGCGGTAATTTGCTATGGCCCATTGTCAATATTGTATTGCTTGTGGACCTTCACACGTTTTCGATGCTACAACGATGGATCACAAAGAACTCGTCACAGTTCAAGGCCTGGTTACTCTGCATCAACGAACTCGAGACGCTCTGTAGCATGGCCTCCTTCGCTGACCTCAATCGTGACTTCACCTACCCGGAGATCATTGAAGAGCCCAGCATCTGGGAGGGTAGCGAAGTGGGGCACCCTTTGATAGTCGCCGAGCAGCGAGTCACGAATGCATTCCAACTGGCACACCCGGTGAACCTGGTGACCGGATCCAATATGTCCGGCAAGAGCACCTTCCTGCGAACCATCGGACTCAACACCCTGATGGCATGGGTGGGCTTGCCCGTCTGCGCCGAAAGGCTCCGGGTGTCGCCCTTTGTGATCTACACCAGTATGCGGACGCAGGATGATCTCGCATCAGGGACCTCCTCCTTTTACGCCGAACTCAAGCGCATCAAAGGCCTTTTCGAGATAGAAGAAAAGAGTAACGTGACTGTATTGTACCTCCTTGATGAAATCCTCAAGGGCACCAATTCGCATGACCGCCACGATGGTGCCAAGGGAATCATTTCCAAATTGCTCCCAAGAAATGCGACGGGCTTCATATCTACGCATGACCTGGCCCTGGCTGATGAGTACGAGCAGCATTCGCAAATCAAGAATTACAGCTTCAACAGTGTACTGGAAGGGGATCGTTTGTTATTCGACTATCAGCTACACGAGGGCAAATGTCAAAACACCAACGCCTCAATATTGATGCGGAATCTGAAGATTATCGACTGATGACAGGGATCAGCTGCTTTCTTTTTGATGCGCATCCTATCAGACCGTCGTGTACGGCCTAATCTACAGCCCAGAAAACTTACTATTCCGGACGACGGTTAGTAGCAAACATGATTATTAGGGGAAACAGTATTAATATTCTTGCAATCTTCATATATACCGTGATTTTGTTGGGCTAGAAAAGATCCCAAGAATCCAAAAATACTATTTTTACTATCGGCCCGTCATTAAGATCCAGCTTGTTACTGTTATAGACGAAACATTACTTCAACCAAAAACAAGCAAAACTTATGGCAAACCAGAAAGGTGACAAGGCTGAAGAACTGTGGGAGGGTATCCCTGGTTTTCAGCACTACGAAGTTTCCAGTCGTGGCAAGGTCCGAAGCAAAACACGGAAGACCTGGCATCGTGGCAGCAAAACCCACATGACATTGAAGGGCAAGCTGATGAAGCAACGATGGAACAAGACCTGTAAGTGCTATTTCCTGGACCTAATCGATGATGAAGGAAAACGCCGAACTGTCTATCCACACAAAGAAGTGGCCAAGGCATTTGTGGTCAACGACATCCCCGACGAAAAGAAGATGATCATTCACCTGGATAACAATCCAAGGAATAATGATTCGTCCAATCTTCAGTGGATGACGCCGTCAGAGCACATGAAGTGGCAATTCCAGGTAGGAAACAAAAACAACTACAAGGTCTGGAAGACTCGCAAGAAGCTGTATAAGAATGGCTTCAAAGAGACGACCGTCCTACCAGGGCGACCACGCAAGAACCAAGAAAAAGCCGAAGTGCTGGCGTAAGGTCCCACAAAACGATCTGGAAGAAAGGCTGTCTAACGACGGCCTTTTTTATTTCACCATTAGGATAGCGCCGTAGCTGTAGCCTCCACCAAACACCGGAGCGACAACCACATCCCCCTTTTTGAACTCATGCCACTTTTCGCCCAGGGCGATAACAGCGCCTGCACAACCCGTATTTCCTAAATATTCGATGTTAGATAGTGCTTTCGAGGGATCGACACCCAGATTTTCTAGCACCTTGCGGGTAATGCGGTAGTTGGCCTGATGAGGGGCGATGTAAGACAACTGTTCGACCGAGTATCCATTTCGAACCAGGATCTCCCAGGTGATCGCCGACATTTTTGCGCAGGCGTGAGTAAAGACGTCCTTGCCGTTGGGCAGGGACAGCCCTTCTTTCGGTCGCAAACTGACACCTTCCAGCGCCTTGCCAACCGTAGCCGCTCCTGCGGACTTGACTTCTCTCACCTCCATAGCGGAATCACTAAGACGATCTTTGGTAAAGAGAGCCGCGGCCGCACCGTCTCCCCACAGGGGACCAGACTTTGGTTCTTCATCCCGGCTGTAGGCAGAGTTGTGATCGGATGCCACGACCAGGGCCTTCCTAGCCTTGCCAAGAGAAAAATAGCCCTCTACGATTTCGGCCGAATTGATGAAAGAAGAGCATGCTGAAGAGACAGAAAGCACCGGAATGTCGGCGATATCCAACTCATGTTGAATGACATGACCAAGTGTGACAATGGTGTCATAGGGCGTGTAGGTGGCACCTATGATCAGGTCCACATCAGAAAGATCCGTGGTTTCCTTCAGGCGCCTCACCGCTTCAACTCCCATCGTATGGGAATTTTCTGATGGCTGCGCACGACGCCTTTCCAAAATACCGGTACGTTCCACAATCCATTGATTGGATATACCGGATGTGCCCTCAAAAAATGAATTCGGAACAACGTCCGAGGGCAGATAATAGGAGATATTCTCCAAAAACATGGTTCGAAGATAGATGAGTACTGCCTGTACCGCAAAAAAAAGCACGACGCGTGTCGTGCTGCATTCCTTTCGGCCTCTTAAGCCTCTTGAGCTGGATCTACGTGGACATAAGATCTGTCCTGTCGACCCTTTTGAAATCTAACGGTTCCGTCAATTAACGCGAACAAAGTATGATCACGACCAATGCCGACGTTTACACCAGGGTGGTGCTTGGTGCCGCGTTGACGTACAATGATGTTACCTGCGATGGCACGCTGTCCGCCGTAGATCTTAACACCAAGGCGTTTACTTTCCGATTCTCGACCGTTCTTAGAGCTACCTACTCCTTTTTTGTGAGCCATGAGATATCTTAATTTTTAATTTCTTCTATCAATACCTTAGAAAAGCGCTGACGATGGCCATTCTTTTTCTTATAGCCTTTCCGTCGCTTCTTCTTGAAAACCAATACCTTGTCGCCCTTCACGTGCTCCAGGATCTTGCCCGAAACTTTCGCACCCTTTATAACAGGTGTACCGACTTTGACTTTCCCATCATTATCTACAAGCAAGACTTTGTCGAAATCGACTGAGCTACCCTCTTCCTGATCCATCAGGGGAGCGTATACATACTTGTCTTTTTCAACCTTAAATTGTTTGCCCGCGATATCTACTATTGCGTACATATTTCTTTCTCTTCAAAAAAAGGACTGCAAAGATACCAAGCTCCCCTCAAATATCAAACACCGAGTGCGGTTAATAATTTCTTAACGTGTGGATAATTTTTTTTTGTGCTTCTCCATTTTTTCTAACTGCCCAATTTCGCCAAAATTCCTGAAAGTTTCAGTTCCACTGAGAAGCCTAACATCCTATTAATAAATGCTTTATCCACTTATCCACACCTTGTTGATAACATGCAAGCCAGACGACGGCCTTGCTTGATTTTTTTAGTCCTTTTGAACACATTTGTAAACGCCTGTCAGAAAAATAAACCACTTTTCTTTCGGGACAGCGTCCACTATTGACATTCAAACTTTTGCTGTGTAAAAAAATGCGCAAGCGAGCGTACGGGGAAACATATTGCCTGTGCTTTTTGTCATTATGGAGAGCTTCGCAAGAAGAAATAAATAAAGAACAAATAGATAACAGAGAGCCATGAGTGAAGAAGTAGTCGAGAAACTGCAAGAACCTATTCTCCAAGAGAATAAGGACCGTTTTGTGTTATTCCCAATACAACATGATGATATTTGGAAGTTTTACAAAAAAGCGGAAGCAAGTTTTTGGACAGCAGAGGAGATCGATTTAGGTCAGGATCTTAAGGATTGGGCCAACTTGAATGACGGGGAAAGGCATTTCATAACTCATGTATTGGCATTTTTTGCCGCCAGTGACGGCATCGTCAACGAAAACCTCGCTGAGAATTTTGTATCTGAGGTACAATACACAGAAGCAAAGTTCTTCTACGGCTTCCAAATCGCCATTGAGAACATCCACTCAGAGACTTATTCCCTTTTAATAGACACATACGTCAAAGATCCAGAAGAGAAGGATGGCTTGCTTCATGCGATCGAAACGATGGATTGTGTGAAAACCAAAGCCGATTGGGCACTACGCTGGATCGACAAGGGCTCATTCGCTGAGCGCCTGATAGCATTTGCCGCTGTAGAAGGCATCTTCTTCTCAGGCAGCTTCTGCTCAATCTTTTGGTTGAAGAAGCGCGGCTTGATGCCCGGCCTAAGTTTCTCCAACGAATTGATTTCAAGAGACGAAGGGTTACACTGTGACTTCGCCTGCTTACTATACAATGATCACTTGGTCAATAAGCTGCCGGTCGAGACCGTTCAGGAAATCATCAAGGACGCTGTAGCTATAGAAAAAGAATTTGTCACTGACGCATTGCCAGTGAAACTGATCGGCATGAACTCCGATCTGATGTGTCAGTATATAGAGTTTGTCGCAGACCGACTGTTGGCAGAGTTGAATTGTCCCAAGGTGTACAATGCCACCAACCCATTTGATTTCATGGAAATGATCTCGCTGCAAGGCAAGACCAATTTCTTCGAAAAGCGTGTGGGAGAGTATCAGAAAGCCGGAGTATTGAATGCCGAAAAGGACAAGCCCAAGTTTAGCTTAGATGAAGACTTTTAACCCATTCACCACATCTTAATCGCCCAGTTATGCTAGTAATAAAAAGAGACGGACGGCGAGAGTCCGTGAAGTTCGATAAGATCACCGCCCGAATTGAAAAACTGTGCGATGGCCTGAATCGAGATTTTGTAGAGCCTGTAGAAATCGCCAAGAAGGTAATCGATGGGCTTTACGATGGTGTCACTACCATCGAATTGGATCACCTGGCAGCGGAAGTAGCTGCGACCATGACCACCCGCCATCCAGACTTCGCAAAGTTGGCGGCACGCATTGCCATTTCCAACCTACACAAGGTGACCTCGGAGTCATTCTCCAACACCATGAAGCGGCTGTATACCTATGTCAACCCAAAAACCGGGGAAAATGCCGCGCTCATCTCCACCAGTACCTATGGGGTCATCAAGAACAACGCCAAGCGACTCGATGATGCTGTTGACTACTCAAGAGACTACAACTACGACTTCTTCGGATACAAGACGCTGGAGCGGTCCTACCTGATGAAGCTCGATGGCAAGATCGTGGAGCGCCCTCAACACATGCTCATGCGTGTGGCAGTAGGCATTCACGGAGAAGACCTGGACTCAGCCATCAAAACCTATAACTTGATGTCCGAGAAGTGGTTTACTCATGCCACACCGACACTTTTCAACGCTGGTACTCCTAAGCCACAGCTTTCATCGTGCTTCCTCCTTACCATGAAGGACGATAGCATAGATGGTATTTACGACACTTTGAAGCAGTGTGCCAAGATCTCCCAATCTGCAGGTGGTATCGGGTTGAGCATCCACAATATCCGTGCTACTGGTGCATACATAAAGGGCACCAATGGCACATCCAATGGCATTGTACCGATGCTTAGAAACTTTGACATGACTGCTCGTTATGTCGATCAGGGAGGTGGAAAGCGCAAGGGAAGCTTCGCCATCTACCTAGAGCCATGGCATGCTGATATATTCGAGTTCCTCGATCTTAAGAAGAATCACGGCAAAGAGGAGTTGCGGGCAAGAGATCTCTTCTACGCAATGTGGATCCCCGATCTCTTTATGAAGCGTGTCGAGGAAAACGGCGACTGGTCGCTGTTCAGTCCGGATGTAACACCTGACTTATGCAATTCGCATGGCGAGGAGTTTGAGCGACTGTACGAGAAGTACGAAAAAGAGGGAAAAGCCCGTCGCACAGTGAAAGCACAGGAGGTGTGGTTTGAGATCCTTGAAGCACAGATCGAGACTGGGACACCTTATATCCTGTATAAAGACCACGCCAACCGCAAGTCCAATCAGAAAAACCTCGGAACGATCCGGTCCAGCAATTTGTGTACTGAGATCATCGAGTACACGGCACCGGATGAAGTAGCCGTTTGCAACCTGGCCTCCATTGCCCTTTCCAAATTCGTCAAGAGCGATTTGACGTTTGACCATGAGAAGCTGTATGAGATCACCAAAGTAGTGACCCGCAACCTCAACAAGGTCATAGACATCAACTACTATCCTGTACCCGAGGCGCGCAAGTCCAATATGCGTCACCGACCCATCGGGATAGGCGTGCAGGGACTAGCCGATACCTTTGCAATGATGCGCTTCCCTTTTGATTCCGAGGAAGCACGACAAATCAACAAAGAGATATTTGAGACGATCTACTTCGCCGCCATGGAAACTTCTATGGAAATGGCACAGGAAGATGGCACCTATGAAACCTTCAAGGGTTCTCCGGTCTCAAAAGGTATATTCCAATTTGATATGTGGGGCGTAGAGCCTGACTCTGGTAGATGGGATTGGTACCAACTGAAGCAGCAAGTCCGCAAGCACGGAGTGCGTAACTCACTGCTGGTTGCACCGATGCCAACAGCATCTACTTCACAGATCCTTGGTAACAACGAGTGCTTTGAGCCTTTTACCTCCAACCTGTACCTACGAAGAGTACTATCCGGAGAGTTCATCGTGGCAAATAAATACATGATGCAAGATCTCATCAACCTAGGGCTATGGGATGAGCGCATGATGAACAAGATCAAAGCCAATAATGGATCGATCCAGGATATTCCTGAGATCCCTGATCACATCAAGGAACTGTATAAGACGGTCTGGGAGATCTCTCAGAAATCGGTGATTGACATGGCCGCAGATCGCGGTGCCTACATCTGCCAGAGCCAGAGCATGAACATCCACTTGACTGACGCGAACTTTGGCAAGATGACTTCTATGCATTTCTACGCCTGGAAGAAAGGCCTGAAGACGGGCATGTACTACTTGAGAACCAAGGCCGCTACTGACGCTATCAAATTCACCGTCCAAAAAGAAGAACAGTCACAACCCAAGCAGGAAGACACGCCTGAGCCTCCAAAAGGAGAGGAAGAGGCGCTGCAAAACCAGGCCGCCATCCAATGCTCGCTGGATGACCCTGAGGGATGTGAGATGTGCGGAAGCTAAAAGTCAATAACCTCGTATTTTAATAATCATAACCTGAGTAAAGAACCCTCCCAGACGGAGGGTTTTTTTATGCTCTCTCTTTCTTAGTTCTCAAAGACTCACGCATTGGTATGCCCTTTGACCTGTTGTACTTTCTTTTATCCTCATCGCCACCTACACCACACTCAATGTCTTCATCGCCATCGTAGTCAATACGATGAACGAATTCAGTATCAAGGGGATCGAAGAAGAAGACAGCATATCAAGGATCTGGTGATTGAGGAGCACCATAGGCTTCATGCCAAACTAGAGGCTATAGAGCTGCAATTGACACGACTTCTCGATCCCAACGAAGAGAAGTCGCCAGGGAACGAAGAACGCTCCCTCAGGGAGCACGAGCTCCTCGTATAGTCGCGATCCCCTATCCATTCTTGATTTATTCGGATTCAGCCCGGATAATACCGGCTGGGCCTGAAACAATCGCTTGCCAATGAGGGCCCTTGTATATTCAAAATGAATTCGAGAAAGTATTCGACAACTATTTGTAATTCATATCTGGGGGGTTTCGTGAGGGCGAAACCCTTTTTTTATGCCCTGTTTTCTAATTGAAGCCGCCTTTGCTTGCAGCATTAAGACCTGGTCTCGAAAAATAGTCTAGTTGGCGAGCTCCTTCGCTTTTTGCTGTACGCCTTTCGGTGCTCCGGACCTCTTATTGGTCACATACACTCCCAATAGAATTAGGGCCATGCCCACCAGATGCATAGGGCTAAGTGCCTCGCCATCTAGTAACCCCCAACACACCGCGATAATCGGAATGATATATGTCACAGAAGACGTAAAGACTGGATTGGTCAGACGGACGATGTGATTAAATATGATGAGAGCGACGGCCGTTCCCATCACTCCAAGTACCGTGACATAAAATGCTGATGACACTGCAGCCGGGTTGGTGCCGAGCTTGGCCACAAAATCAGTATGTACGAGGAGAAAATACAATGCAATAGGGCCTACCAGTAATAGCGACACACTGGTGATGGCGAGCGCTTTCTGCCCTTGTAAATACTCTTTGATAAGGTTGACGTTGGTCGCATAGAATATAGTCGCCAGTACAACCAGCAGCGCGTAATAGTTGATTCCTGAGAGACCACCGCCTCCGGCAAGAATTAGGACAATCGACCCTACAAATCCCACAGCAATGCCTATGTAAGCCCTACATGGCTGCTTGTGCCCAAATATGACCGCGGCGATGATAATCGTGAAAATGGGCACCAGCGTGTTGAGAATACCTGTCACTCCACTCGGAAGCCGGGTCTGCGCGATGGCAAACAGGAACGCCGGAATCAGGCTGCCGCTAAAACCTACTGACAATAGATAGACCCATTCCCGGGACTCAATATGCTTCAGATACTTGATGGCAAATGGCAATAAGCAAAGAAAGGCTGCTACGATCCTAAGCGACCCGACTTCCATAGGGGCCAACCCCACCAGCCCTTTCTTCACAAGGATGAAGGATGATCCCCAGATCATGGCCAGGATGACCAATAAGACACGGGCCAGGAGGCCCTTATTCTCTGTCATTTCCAGAAACTAGCAAGATGATTAAGCAACGGCTAATGAGCCGAAGGTATAAGAGATTTCCTCCAGAATTGTTTCGATCTCATTCCCACTTTCGGCCTCGACAAGGCGTGTCCTGAAGGGTTTGAAGTGCGGAATGCCGCGGAAATAGTTGGTGTAGTGCCTTCGCATCTCAAAGATGCCTTTGCGCTCCCCTTTCCACTCAATGGAAAATGCCAGATGCTTTTTCGCCACCTCCACACGCTCCTCTAGTGTTGGCTGACTCAGCTTCTTGCCCGTCGCCATAAAATGTTTGATCTCATTGAAGATCCAGGGATATCCAATGGCGGCCCTTCCGATCATAATGCCATCGACACCATATTTGCTTCGGTACTCAACGGCCTTTTCAGGGGAGTCGATATCGCCATTCCCAAAGATTGGAATATTGATATCAGCCATTTCCTTTACCGCCGCAATATGGGTCCAGTCCGCCTCACCTTTGTACATCTGCTTGCGGGTGCGGCCATGAATGGTGAGCGCTTGAATCCCGACATCCTGCAAGCGCTGCGCTACCTCCTGGATCTTGATGTTCTTCTCGTCCCACCCCAATCGGGTCTTCACGGTAACGGGCTTGTTCACTCGCTTGACGATCTCCTCCGTCATGCGCTGCATCTTAGGTAGGTCCAGCAATATGCCAGCGCCAGCCCCTTTGCAAGCCACCTTCTTTACCGGGCAACCGTAGTTGATGTCCACAATCTCCGGGTTGGCTTCTTCGGCAATGGCAGCAGCCTCCCGCATCGACTCGATCTTGTCCCCGAAAATCTGGATGCCTATGGGTCTTTCATAGTCGTAGATGTCCAACTTCTGCATGCTCTTGTCTGCATCCCGTATGAGACCCTCGGCAGAGATGAACTCAGTATACATCAGGTCCGCACCGTTTTGCTTGCACACCGCCCGAAACGGAGGATCACTGACATCTTCCATTGGTGCCAGCAAAAGAGGGAATTCTCCTACTTCTACGTTTCCTATTCTAACCACTCTTTGTGTCTTAAATTCGCCGTAAATTTAGGCCAATTATGGAGAACGTGCTTGATTACAATCAGGACATAAAGGTGTCGCCCTGGCTGTTGATGTTGGTCCTGACGGTATATACCATCGCCGGTCTCTTTGGTTTTGCGGTGCTCTCGCAGCTGTTGATGCTGCCGTTTTTCAACTTCGATGTGGAGTTGATGCAGGAGGTTTTTACCTATCCCGCTGAGCACCCTGAGTCCCGCATACCATTGCTCATCTCGCAAGGTCTTACCTCTATCGGTGCATTTTTTGTGACCCCCTATCTCTTTTTGCGCACCTTTCTGAAGGTCCCTCTTCAAAGCTTCTTCACCATACCAAAGCCTATCGCACAACCGATCATTATGACCGCCATCATCACATTCAGCTTTATGGTGGTAAACAGTGTTGTGGTGGAATGGAACCAAAACATTGAGCTTCCTTCCTTCATGAGTTGGTTTGAGTCTCAGGCAAAAAGCAAAGAGGTGCAGCTGCAACAACTCACCGAATACCTCACCAACTTCGATGGCCTATGGCAGTTTATCGTAGGACTGATCGTAATCGCCCTCATACCCGCAATCGGTGAGGAATTCCTTTTTCGGGGCTTACTGCAAAACCTCTTTCAAAAAGGTTTTGGCAATCCCCACATGGCGATTTGGCTTACAGCTATGTTGTTTGGCGCTTTCCATTTCCAGTTTTATGGAGCATTTCCGCGCATGCTGCTGGGAGTCTTGTTTGGCTATCTATACTTTTGGTCAGGTCACTTGTCCCTGGCCATGATTGGCCATTTCATCAACAATGGGTTTACACTTGTGACGCTGTATTTCAACAGCCAGATCGACTACAACATTACGGTCGAGCCCGAATTGCCGCCGACGTCACTGCTGGTATTATTCAGTGTAATCTGCGCGGCGCTATTGATCGTTTTTCGCAAGTATTTTCAGCCAGAAACGTCCAGCTCACATGGAGCAGAAAGTGAGGCAGCGACAGAATGAGTGCCTGGCAGAAAGTATATGAGGACCAAGTTGCTTATCGAGCGGAGATGGTGAAATCCATTTTGGCAAGCAATGACCTCAATCCAGTCCTTGTCAGCAAAAAAGACACCCCATACCAGCTAGGTCATTTTGAAGTCCATGTCGCGCCCGACCATGTCATCAGGGCGCTACGAATCATAAAGGAGAAAATACGATTTGAGTAAATTCGCCAACCTACTTCCACGCCTGGTTGCTGCCATACTTGGGGCGGCCCTGATCATGACCTCATTGCTGCTTGGCAAATGGTTCTATCTGGGGATCTTCTTCTTCATACATCTGTTTTGTCTATTGGAGTTTTACCAGATCCTGGCCACAAAAGGCTTCAAGCCCATGACCATCGCAGGCTCGATTTCTGGCTCGGCCCTGTTTGTGCTATCCTTTCTGGTAGAAGCTGATATCGTACCAGCAGACTATTACGTCCTGCTTTTCCCGTTATTTTCCCTTGTCTTTCTTGTGAAACTATACGATAAGAAAGCCCCTCAACCTTTTGTAGGTATCGCTCTGTATTATTTGGGCATACTCTATATTTCGGTGCCCTTCTTCTTCCTCAACCGCTTGATCTTCTTTGGTGGTGATTATAGTTATCAGGTGATCATTGGCTTCCTGTTGCTGATCTGGGCAGATGACGTGGGCGCCTACTTTGCTGGGAGTCTCTTTGGCAGGACCAAGCTCTTCGAAAGAATATCACCCAAAAAGTCATGGGAGGGTTTTGCCGGGGGAGCGATCCTCTCGCTGTTGTTCGCTTGGGGCCTCACCCAGGTCTTCCAGGATCTGCTACCATGGCAGTGGTTGGTATTCGGTTTGATGGTGGTCCTTGCAGGTACTTATGGCGACCTGATCGAGTCTATGTTTAAAAGGACAATGAGCATCAAGGATTCGGGCCATTCCATTCCAGGGCACGGTGGTTTCCTTGATCGATTTGATAGCATGATCTATTCGGTGCCCTTCATTTCGCTCCTGCTGACGTTATTTTAGACTTCCACGCGCTCAACGAACCAATAGGGAGGCGTCTCGCATCGCACCCTGATCATACCAGGATCGGTCTTCTTCAATGTCACCTTATCCAGCACGGCACCGTCCAAATCCTCGTCAAACCCGGTGGTGCTCAACTGATTCCGACCCGTAACCAAGATCTCAAAGCTCCCTCCAGTAACCCATTTTTCAAATAGCGCATGCCTCAATCGAATAGCTCGCATCGACATCGTCAACAAAGTGCAATCAATGGACCCACTGTAAGCATTCAACCCGATAAGAACAGATGGAGCGTCCTCCTCGAGCGTGGCAACATTTAGGCCTTGGTATTTCTCAGCGTAGAGCGTCTGTAGCAGCCCGATAAGACCCGAGTCCCCTGTATCAAATCTCCGGATAGGCTCCTGAGATTGTAATAGCTCGGCTTCGTCCGCAGCAAGAGTACCCAGTATGCCATCTACCTTTATGCCAAAGGCAACCACCTTCGAGAAAACTGACGTGTTGACAATGACCGTGGGGGACCACTCCAATAAGTCCCCCAGTGCCTCTAATGTAAAGTTGTCTGCCGAGTGGATATAGAGTGCAGGCTCCTGCTCATCCCGTACTATGTGATGTGACGACATCTCACTACCCCTTAGACAGACCAATATATCAAAACCGCACTTGTGCCGTCAGAAAAAAGTTCCTTGGCGGCGTAGGCAGAAATCCCCGCTCCAATTCTCCACTGAAATAAACGTCTGATGGCAAACCATATGTGTAGTATTCATTGTCCAACACATTGTTGATCTGGCCGGTCAATGTCAACCAGTCTCCAAGCGCATAGCTCAACGTAAAATCCATCGTGAACCAACTGGGCACCACAAAGTCCGGGTTATTGGTCAGTTCCATGTACTGCTCACTTGCGAAGTGTCCTGTGACGTCAGCGGTAAAGCCTGGAAGTATCTGATACTTCAAACCAGAATTCACAATCCACTCAGGGCTCAGAATGTGGGCTCGATCAGTCAGAACACCCTCTCCCTCAATATTGACCTCAGCTATGTTGGTCTGCATGTAGGCCATGCTACCCGTCCAGTACAGATTTCCAACCAGCGGATAGTACCAGGCGACCTCTGCTCCCGCCCGGTAGCTGTCTGGTATATTTCTCCGTCGCAGCAATCCGAAGCCGACAGGTTCTCCGATAGGCGCAATCTCGTTGGTAAAATCCATGACATAGACGTTGGCATCGATACGACCAAGTGCATTGTCCCATCGCACACCCAATTCGAAGTCGAGTACCCTCTCTGGGTCGAAAGTCGGAGTACCCGCGATCTGATCGAGGTTATCGCCATTAAGTTGGAAGCCCCCTAGCAGGTCCACTCTTGTGGGCTCCCTGTGCGCCAACCCCAGCGAAGTGTAGGCATGCCAATTGTCAGAGATGAAGTAAGTGAGCCCCACGGAGGGATTGAAAAATGTCCAGTTCAAAGGGTCAGGATCTTCCATCTCGGCGCCGGGGCCAAATATGAATTCGTAGTCAGGCTCGAAGGCCAACGACATGGTACGAAACTGCGCATCTGCAAGGAATCGCAACCGCCCAACCTCATAAGTGGCTTTCGCAAATAGAGACAGTTCGTCCTTTTGTGAGCCTTCCTCATAGTATGGATTGGAACGCTGTGGCAAGATCTCCTCGCGATTTTCCCGGATGAACCGATAAGCGTGCAAGCCACCTATAATTGACAGGCCTCCTGACTGGTAGGACAGGTTAGAGATAATCCCAAAGTGGTCATTCTCTAACGGGTAGTTGATCTGAAAGAAGTCCAACTGATACTGTGTGAAGTAGTTTTCTACGAATACGCTGTCCACATCCGGCGTGCCTTCCGCATAGTCCCCGCCGGCACCTCCGTAGTACAGGGTAGTGTTCGAAGTCAGCTGATCATGGAAGCGATGGGTGTATTGCAGCTGTATCAGATGCTGAGAAAAATCATCGTTGTCGTCCTCTGTGAGGTTATTGAAACGGGGATCTGTCTGAAGGATGGACTCGTCGATCGTGTAGTATCCCAGACCATTTTGGGATCTGCCGGTAAATGCCGTGAGCCTCACCAGGTCCCTGTCCCCGTAATAGCCCCCAGTAACAAAGAAAGAATAGGCATCCGTTTCGGTGTGTCTCTTGTAGCCATCGCTGAAAAGCCGACTGAAGGAAGAATAAAAACCGAAGCCCTTTTCATTTACACCGGTACTCATACTGAAATTGGCCCGGTAAGTATTGAAGGAACCGGCCCCCAGTTCGATCTGCGAAAACTTCTCTGTATTCTTCAGGTTGATCGACTCGAAGTTGACTGATCCAGCATACGAGGCGGCGCCATTTGACGACATCCCTACACCTCGCTGCACCTGTACTGATTCGAAACTGCTGGTAATGTCCGTGAAATTGGAGAAGAACACCCCGTGATCGATCATATCATTGAGAGGTACGCCGTTCAGGGTAAAGTTGATCCGCTCCTGGCCAATTCCCCTTAAGCGGATCTGCCCGTAATTACCCACATTGGATCCTGACTCTGAAAAGGAGTACACGGCCGGCGTCAACTCATTGAGAATGAAGATTGGATGCTGCCCTACATATCGTTGCTTGATTTCCTTGCGACTGATAGTGGCCTGCGATACAGGATCGTCCTCTGCCGCCCGAATCCCCTCAATAATCAACCCTTCAAGTTGGTATTCGGTCTCCAGAAGAACAGTCACCGGACCATCTCCGGGTCGGATCTCTTGCTCTTGATATCCAACGAATCGGATTACTAATACTGGCTTCTCCGCCTGCGTCGTAATCTTGAATCTTCCCTGGTTATCAGTGGATGTACCATTTTGAGTGTCCTTTTCCAGGATTGTGGCTCCCGGCAATGGCGCACGATCAAAAGCATCTTTGACCACACCAGTGATAGTAGTTTGTCCATGGACTGCCATGGAAAAGATGGCACCAACAAGGATTGCAAGTGTCTTCTTCATAATTCATTAATGGTTTAAATCTCAAATCTGGAAGAGAGGGGACCCTTCCATTCGATTATCATACATCCCTACGCCGGCATTACCCGGATCAGGTTCTAGGGTATGATCTCAGCCCGTTCATTACTGACTTCCTCCATCGGAGATCGTCATGGGCACCCCTTATCAGCTACAAACTTATGAAAATTCAAATAGTTCGATTCCCAGCTTCTACTTGTCCTGGAGATAGTATTGCAATGAATTGACTGCAGATTGCAATCGGTCGCCCTCAATACCTCTGACGACAGCGTGAGGTAGCTGATGATTAACGAGGTACTCTTGGTATAGGTCGAAGAAATGCTTTCGCAAGTGCGGGTGTTCCCGCTGAGGATCATCGCGCCATGCAATGTCGATGTCTGTTAGCAGGTAGAAGTCATAAGGTCTTTCTTCCAGTTGCTTTAGGATCCAGGGGTCCGTAGAACCGTACTTATGTTCGCTCCAAATTTTAAGGACGATTAGGTTCGTGTCACAGAATAGGAAATCCCTACTGTAGTTAGCCTTATCATCCTCCCACACGAGTTGCCCTTTGGCGATTTCCAGTAAGTCAGATTGCTCATAGTCTCTATCTAACCTGTCCAGGTAGAATCTGGCAAACTCGGGGACCCATTCCGTTTGGTACGTTCGGGCCAGCTGTTGGCATAACTCGCTTTTGCCAGTGGATTCCGGTCCTACGACTGCGATTTTCTTCATGCGCTAAATGCTTTCAAGGCGACGAAGTTACTGACGAATTGGCCATCAACGAGGCCAGCTTGCGCTTCCATGTGATGTAGCCCCATACAGCCATAAAAGTGAAGACTAAGAACTGCAAACTGGTCAAAGGCAGCCCTTTGTACCAATATAGTGGTACTGATATCGCATCGGCAATGATCCACGCGATCCAGTTTTCGATCTTTTTCCTTGCCATCAACCACATGCCTGAGATAGCAATTGACGTCGTCGTGGCATCCCAATTGGGTACGTTGCTATCTGTGTATTGCAGTCCAAATCGGATGATGACAAACGCAACCAATACTATGGTCACGGCGATGACCTGCTCAATTCTGTTAGTAGATGTGATCGGAATTTGGGGGCCCTTGTCGGTATCCATCCAGTGATACCATCCATAAATACTCATCAGCAGATAGTAACTGTTGATGCCGGTATCCGCATAAATGCCGAAACTGTAGGTCAGATAAATGTAGATGATCACGCTGACGATGCCGGTAGGGTACACCCATATACTCTCTTGCTTGGAGCACCACACACTCGTCAACCCAAAGGCGACAGCAGTAGCCTCCAGGGTGGTTGTTTGCTGCAGCTGCAGCCACAATACTTGGATCATTTCTTGCACGGCGGCAAAGATGAAATTATTTACGAGAGACTCCTTCCAAATAGGTCATATAGTTGGTAATTTCGCACGGCAAATAACGTTAGCGATTATTTGCGCATGAATTCCCCAGACCCCAAATTCCAACTAGAGGCGCTCACTTATGATGACGTCCTGTTGATCCCCGGCTATTCTGAAGTTCTCCCCCGCGACACAGAAACAAGCACACAACTTACACGTCGTATCAAGCTGAATGTGCCACTGCTATCCGCAGCCATGGACACGGTCACAGAGGCGGATTTGGCCATCTCCATGGCATTGGAAGGTGGCATTGGAATCATTCACAAAAACATGACCATCACACAACAGGCGGGAGAAGTGCGAAAGGTCAAAAGATCGCAGAGCGGGATGATCCTGGATCCGATTACACTAAATGTGAACAGCACTGCTGGCGATGCGGAACAAATCATGCGCGAGAACAAAATTGGTGGCATCCCAGTCGTGGATGAAAACCAAAAGCTTATCGGCATTATCACCAATCGCGATCTCCGGTTTGAGAAGAACATGCACCGTCCGGTCAGCGATATCATGACCAAGGACAACATTGTGACTGGTACGGTAGAGATAGGATTGGCGGAAGCTGAAGATATCCTGCAAGAACACAAGATCGAAAAACTGCCAATCGTCGATAAGGATGGCACACTCACAGGTCTTATTACTTACAAGGACATCCTTAAGAACAAAGATCGGCCCTTCGCCTGCAAAGATGAGTATGGCAGATTGCGCGTAGGGGCAGCAGTAGGCATCACTCCCGACATCGCCGATCGGATCACTGCATTGATCAAAGCTGGGGCAGACCTTGTAAGTATCGACACAGCGCATGGGCACTCCAAGGGAGTTATCGACACGGCCAAAGAAATGAAGCGCCAATTTCCAGACGTAGATCTCATTGTCGGCAATGTCGCCACCGGAGAGGCCGCAAAAGCACTTGTTGATGCAGGGGCGGATGCCATAAAAGTCGGAGTAGGACCTGGTAGTATCTGTACGACACGCGTGATCGCGGGTGTTGGCGTACCTCAATTGACAGCTGTTTATGAATCGGCCAAGGCCATCCAGGGCTCTGGCGTGCCAGTGATAGCCGATGGGGGTATTAGGTTTTCGGGAGACGTCGTGAAGGCGATTGCCGCCGGTGCCAACACAGTCATGATTGGTTCCCTGCTCGCAGGCACTGAAGAAGCCCCAGGAGAAGTGATCCTGTATGAGGGCAGAAAGTTCAAATCTTACCGGGGTATGGGTTCGGTAGAGGCGATGGAAGAGGGCTCTAAAGACCGCTATTTTCAAGATGCAGAAGACGATATCAAGAAGCTAGTTCCTGAAGGCATCGTCGGAAGGGTTCCTTACAAGGGTCTTGTCGGTGAAGTCTTGTACCAACTAGTGGGAGGACTGCGCGCCGGTATGGGTTACTGTGGTGCAGCGAATATTGCCGAATTGCAGCAAGCAAAGTTCTCAAGAATCACCAACGCCGGGGCAGTAGAAAGCCATCCACACGACATTCAGATCACTAGAGAGGCGCCAAACTATAGTCGCTAACAAAGCCCTGTAGTGGGGCGGTTTTATTATTAGGACCACGGTCCTACCTTTGCTGCTTCGCTCAATGTCTCAGAAGCTCAAAATACGGATCTCATTTATCGTCGGCCTGGTAGGGTGGTTCCTGTATGTGTTTTTCAACACCTACACCATTTTGCTAGACAAGTATGACATCCAGGAGAATCTGGTATCTCTGATGCCCCAGATCTTCCTTACTGTATTCATACTTGCCACGATGACTTACTACCGCTACAAGATCACGAAGGCGGAGAGCATCAATTTTATTGATCTGCTATGGAAGGTCTTCATCACCGGGTTGATTGCCACAATCATCTCTTTGGGGATCCAGGGGTTCTTCATGGTATTCAGAGGGAGCCAGCTCGTAGAGCACCCGATAGCCGTCAACTTTCTATACCAGATCTACAGTGCGGTCGTGATCATCTACCTGATCTCCACGATGGTGGTATGGAAGCGGCTCATCCTGTATCAAAAGAGCAAGAATCTGATCCAGCTGTGGAACTTCTTTGAGTACATACTTTATGGTAGCCTGCTCTTCGACTTCTTCGGGTATCGCTTCGGTGACAACAACTTCAATATTGCCCTGGTATTCATTACGGGCTTCTCGTTGGTTTTGTCATTGAACCTGAAGTGGATTGCCTACCTCAACTTCAAACAGAAGTGGAAGAGCATCCTTTTCATACTCCTATCGGGCATCTACCTGTACCATTTCCTGGTCAACCTCAATAGCTTCTCTGTCATGGAGATGGTGATCATCGACCTGATGGATCGAGTATTTATCGTCGCTATCCTCATCTTTATCTTTCTCTACGCCGTCATCTCCATACTGGTGACTCTTTTCAATCTGCCTACATCCTCCGTGTTTGAGAGGAAATTGAAGGAGGCCGTCGATTTTCAGAAATTGAGTCAGGCGATTCCCAGTGGCCAGAGTGAAGACCAGACTTATGGCATTTTGTTGGACAGCTCCATGAGTGCTGTTTTTGCCGACGCTGCATGGTTGGAGATACGAATAGACGATAAGAGCGAATATTTCCTGCGGAATCTCACAGCGAAGGATGTCAAGCAGGTCAAAAGCAACATTAAGGTGGAGTCGGTACTCAAAATCATTGATTTTGATTACGTGAGTTTGACCTCTGGTCTTCAGAAGATGGTTGGGAATGTAAAGACTGGGCCCTACAAGTCGGTGCTCGCCTTACCCATATTCATTAAGAATGTCCAGGTAGGCTGTTTGGTGCTCCTGCAAGAAGTGAGCGAGGCCTTTAATCGCGAGATGGTCGAGATCATAAAGACTTTCGTGAGCCAGGCGAGTATCTCCCTGGAAAATGCGCTTTTGCTCAGGGACGCCATCGAAAATGAGCGTTATAAAGAGCAACTAAATATTGCGAAGAATGTGCAGAAGAGTCTCCTGCCAGAGCAGCTTCAGAGCAACAGCTATTTTGATATTAGCGCGTACTCCATGGCGGCCGATGAGGTTGGGGGCGACTATTACGACCTGGTAAAATTTCAGGATCATAAGTTTGGCCTCATCATCGGAGATGTGTCTGGAAAAGGTACCAGCGCTGCCTTTAATATGGCGCAAATGAAAGGCGTTTTTCGCAGCCTGGTCCAATTGGAATTAAGCCCGGAGGAACTCATTAAAAAAGCCAACCTCGCCATTGGCAGTTGCCTTGAGCGCTCCTCCTTCATCACGGCCTCCTATTTCTCCATAAATGCAGAATCGGGGCAAGTTGACTTTGTCAGAGCGGGCCATTGCCCCACGCTTGTGTACTGCAAAAAGGATCAGGAGGCACGTTACCTACAGACCAAAGGAATGGGTATGGGCATCATACGCAACTCTCAATATGACAAATACGTTGAGGCGAATACACTTGGCCTTTCCACCGAGGATATCCTGGTGCTCCACACGGATGGCATCACGGAAGCTATGAACTCGGCCGGGGAGCAGTTTGGGGAAGACCGTCTTAAACAATCCCTCATGAAGTACGCTTATGGTGGCCCCGAGGATATCCAACAAGGAATTATTGATGATCTATACCGCTTTCTTGGAGAGCAGAAATTAGACGACGATTATACACTCGTGATCTTGAAATTTAGATAATGATAGAAGTAAAAGAAACGCAACTCGACGGGGTCTTCAAGCTTTCCGTCTCTGGGGAGGTCGATGCCAGCTCCTCTATTCACTTAGACAATGCGTTATCGAAAGCGCTGGAAGCGCACAAAAGGATCATTGTAGATCTTTCTGGATTAGAATACATCTCCTCGGCCGGGTTGGGGGTTTTCATCTCATACCTGGAGGAAATCAGGAACAATGATATTCGCCTGGTACTCTTCGGACTGAAAGAGAAAGTGGTCCAGGTTTTTCAAATTCTCGGCATTCACGATTTGCTCACTATAGAGGAAGACGAAGAAAAAGCACTAAGGACACTGAATGACGCATAAGCTGACGATACCGTGTAGTAAATCGAAGTTGGGGGACATCCGGACTTTCGTCAGTGACATATTGTCCAAAAACGACATACCGGAGATGGAGAGCCATAAGCTCGTGCTCGCCATCGACGAAGTCTGCGCCAACTTGATCATCCACTCGAACAACTGCGACCCACGAGCGAGGCTGGAACTGCTTGTGGATTTCAAGAAGGGTGACCGTATCTCCTTTGTTATACGGGACCGCGGCGTCAGTTTTGACCTCAGTCGTTACCGGGAACCATCTATGGATGAGATCATTGCCTCCAAGCGGAAAGGCGGCCTTGGGCTGATGCTCGTCAAGAGAATTATGGACGAAATTGAATTTACTACCGAAAACAATTACAATATTTGCAGGCTCATAAAGAGGCTGTAAAAAGCGTTGTGGATTATCTAAAGATTGTTTTCGTGTTAGTACTGCTATCGGGGTGTGAGTACTTCCAGCAGAAGGTAGAAACCGAGTCCAATCCGGTGGCGCGGGCCAACGAGAACTTTCTGTACCCAGAGGACCTGGAGGGTCTGATCGCCACAGGTCTTTCACCTCAAGACAGCACCAGTCTCACAGAAAAATACGTCCAGGACTGGATCCGCAAACAACTCATGATCGGAAGGGCACTGGGGGAGCTTCAATACAATCAGGCCGAGATCGAGCGAAAAGTTCTGGACTATAAGTACTCGCTGATCGTTCACGAGTTCGAAAAGTTTTACATCAACTCCCACCTCAACAGCGATGTGAGCGATGAGGAGATCGAGCAGTATTACAATGAGAAATCAGACAACTTCCTGCTGAAGCAGAACATCGTACGGTGCCTTTTCGCCAAAGTGCCGAAGTCGAGCCCTGCAGTTAACAATTTTCGACGTAACATCCGAAACTACCCCAACTCCAATCTGGAGGACATCAAAGATTACACCTATCAGTATTCCGTCAGCGCCTTTACTGATGAGGAGGTATGGATCAACTTTGACGAAGTCATCGGCGCCACGCCGTTAAAAGAGGTTAATAACCAGACTGAATTTTTGGAATCCAGTACCTTTAGCGAAACTTCGGACGAGGACTATTTATACTTTCTCAAGATCCTCGAATACAAAATCTCAGATGACCTTTCTCCGTTGGAATTTATACGGGAAGACATTGAGAATATCATCATCAACAAGCGAAAGATTGCATTAAAGCAGGAGTTAGAAGAAGCGATATATGACGAGGCGTTGCAAAATCAATCCTTTGAAATCTATAGCCGTTAGCCTATTACTTTTCTTGGTAGCAGGACGCGCATGGTCACAAGATGCCAATGAATTGGTGATAGACGAGATCATTGCGAAGGTTGACAACTATATCATCTTGAAGTCTGATCTAGAGAAGGCATATCTAGATTTTTTGTCCAGGGGAGAGTTCAATTCCACTGGCGCACGATGCCGGATCCTGGAAAGCCTGGTGGTCAACAAAATGATGGTGGCCAAGGCTGAGATCGACTCAGTCGAAGTGGAGGACGCAGAGGTACAAAGCAACCTCCGTAGAAGGATGGACTATATGATCTCCCAGGTCGGTAGCCCAGAGAACATTGAAGAGTTTTATGGGAAAACCCTGGAGCAGATTGAAGCTGAGCTCTTTCAAAATGTGAAGGAGCAGCTGGTGATCCAGAAAATGCAAGGGGAGATCACCGCAGACCTGAAAGTGTCTCCTGCAGAAGTAAGGAAGTTCTTCAAAAATATACCAGCAGATTCTTTGCCGTACTTCTCCACAGAGGTTACGGTCGGTCAGATTGTGAAGAAGCCTGATGCAGGACCCGTCCAGGTTGAAAAGGTCCGCAATACGCTCATTCAGATCCGGGACGAAATCCTCGCCGGCAAGTCATTTGCGGAATTTGCGCGCTTGTACTCTGAGGATCCAGGGTCGGCCGCCAATGGCGGTCAGCTACCATTCTACAAGCGGGGTGAAGTAGCGCCAGAGTTCGAAGCCACAGCTTTGACACTGAAGCCTGGAGAATTATCCCTGCCAGTGCGCTCCCAGTTTGGATTTCACCTGATTGAGCTTCAGGAGAAACGCGGAAATACTTTTCGCACGCGTCACATTTTGATGAGCCCAAGGCCTGCACCTGCTGACTTTGACATCGCAGAAGCATTCCTGGATAGCCTACGAGAGGTAGTGGAATACGACAGCATCAGCTTCGACCAAGCTGCCAAAGAACACTCTGACGACCAGAATACTTCCTCTAGTGGTGGGTTCTTTCTTGCCGACGACGGTGCCACCCGTGTATCCGTTGAAGCACTGGATCCAAACATCTTTTTCACCATTGATACCATGCAGGTTGGAAGTATCTCAAAACCTATTAAATTTCAGGAACGAGACGGAAGTTATGCTTTCCGTATATTGTATTACAAGAGCAAAGTCCGTCCTCACCAAGCCAATCTAAAGGACGATTATCAGAAGATTGCCACCGCTGCCCTCAATGAAAAGCGCGCAAGAAAACTTGCGAATTGGTTCGACGAAGCAAGGGGCGATGTATTCATCGAAATCGATCCACAATTTGATTATTGTAACCTAGTCGAGTAAAATATTTTCAAAGTATGCCGAATGATGTAGAATCCGCCGACAAGTTGTTTGAGGCATTCAAGAGCTTAAAGGCTGAGATAGGCAAAGTCATTATTGGTCAGGAGCAGGTCGTCCAGTCTCTTTTGACATCAATTTTCTGCAACGGACATGCATTGCTAGTCGGGGTGCCCGGTCTCGCAAAGACGCTTTTGGTACACACCATCGCTGATTCCCTATCGCTGGATTTCAACCGTATTCAGTTCACTCCAGACTTGATGCCGTCAGACATTCTAGGCGCTGAGACCCTGGACAAGGAGCGTAATTTCAAGTTCATCAAAGGTCCAGTATTTGCCAACATCATCCTTGCAGATGAGATCAACAGGACTCCCCCTAAGACGCAGTCGGCGCTCCTCGAGGCCATGCAGGAAAAGTCAGTGACTGTGGCTGGTGAGCACTACAAGCTGGACCGCCCATTCTTTGTTTTGGCAACGCAGAACCCAATCGAACAAGAGGGTACCTACCCACTACCAGAAGCGCAGTTGGACCGCTTCATGATGATGATCAAATTAGATTATCCTGACTACGATTCTGAGCTGGAAATCGTCAAGGCGACCACCAGCGAGGTGACAGAGGAAATCAATGCTGTGATCTCCAAGGAAGACATCATCCAGTTTCATCAGCTCATCAGGAAAGTGCCCGTTGCAGACAATGTCTTCAACTATGCTGTTAGCCTTACGCATAAGACGCGTCCCAGTTCGGATCTCGCGCCGCAACTAACGAAAGACTACCTCGAATGGGGAGCGGGTCCCCGAGCCAGTCAATTTCTTGTGCTCGGAGCGAAGTGCAATGCCATTCTTACGGGCAAGTACTCACCGGACATTGAAGACGTGCAGGCTGTAGCCACAGAGGTGCTCCGTCACAGAATCGTCCGCAACTTCAAAGCTGAAGCCGAAGGCATTACTGAAGAGCAGATCATCAAAGATCTCTTTTAGTGGAATTGCCGCAGGAAGCGCAGATCGTTTTCTGAGAAAAGGCGAAGGTCATCGATTTGGTACTTGAGCATTGTTATACGCTCTATACCCATGCCAAATGCGAAACCGCTGAATTTGGTACTATCCACCCCACAGCTCTCAAGCACACTAGGATCTACCATCCCAGAGCCACCGATCTCTACCCAGCCGGTCTTTTTGCAGATCTTGCAGCCTGAGCCCCCGCAGATAAAGCAGCTGATGTCAATCTCAGCGCTGGGCTCGGTGAAGGGGAAGAAGGACGGCCGAAATCGTATTTGTGTGTCTTTCCCAAACATCTCCCTGGAGAAATGGTACAACGTCTGCTTTAGGTCCTTGAAACTTACATTGTAATCTACGTACAAGCCCTCCACTTGATGAAAGAAGCAGTGCGCACGGGCAGAGATGGCCTCGTTGCGATACACTCTACCAGGCATAATAGAGCGAACTGGGGGCTTCTGTTTCCCTAATAGTCGGACCTGCACGTTGGAGGTGTGGGTCCTCAAAAGCCAGTCCGGATCCCTTTTGACAAAATAGGTATCCTGCATTTCCCTCGCTGGATGGTTTACAGGGAAATTCAACGCGGTGAAATTGTGCCAGTCATCTTCTATCTCCGGACCATCACTAACATTGAAACCCTGTCGCTCGAAAATTTGAATAATCCTATTCTTAGTCAAACTCAGTGGATGCAGACCCCCGGTCTGAAAAGGCAGTGGAGGTAGTGTGACGTCGATAGCATCCTTGTGATTTTGCCGCTGCCGCTTTTTGACGTCACTAATGAGCTCCTGAAACTTGTCCTGTGCGGTACCTTTTAGTTCATTGAGAGCCGCACCAAAAGCTTTCTTCTGCTCTGCAGGGATGTTGCGAAACTCCTCGAAAAGCTTAGAGATCTCACCTTTTTTACTAATGAATCGAAGGCGAAAAGATTCTAACTCCGCCTCAGTATCAGCGACAAACTCCTTGATTTGTTCTTTCGTCTGCTCAACCTTATCAAACATCCCTCAAAATTAATGAGAGTATGCTTGTTGAAGAGATACTAGGCGGATTTTGACATGATAAATCCCTCCTCAATGGTACGGTTGTCCCACTGATGCTTGATCTTACGGGCAAGGGAAATGTCAAGAACGACGGATGTGAGTACTGTGATGATCATCTGTCCGAGGACTATCCAATTGTTGCCCAGAGATTGGCTGGCGTAGGTAAGGAACAACATGAACACTGTATACGACAATAAACACAATGCTGCCTGACCATGATCCAACCCTAACTTGAGAAGAAGATGATGAACGTGGTTCTTATCCGGCACAAATGGTGATTTACCTGATGCTATACGGATGACAAAAACACGGAGTGTATCAAAAATAGGAACTATTAGCAACGCGATAGCTAATGCTACATAGGTCGTCACCTGAGTTGCTTGAGCTGTGATCCCTGAGTTGATAAACCTGATCATCAATGCAGCAAGAGTGAAACCTATGACCAATGAACCAGTATCTCCCATAAAGATTTTTGATGGATACCAGTTGAAGTACATAAATGCCATTAACCCACTGGCCAGGGAAATGGACAGCAGTGCGAAGGAAATCTGATTGTCCTGAAAGAACCAGAATCCCACTGTGAAGAGGGCAATTATGGCAACGCCGGCAGCAAGGCCATCAATACCGTCTATAAGATTGTAGGAATTAGTCAACGCCACTATCATGAAGATAGAGAAAAGCTTACTGGCCAGAGGGTCGAGTTCACCAATGCCTAAGAATCCATGAAAGCTGAGCAGCCTAAGATCGGCGAAATGGACAACCAGCAGGGCTGCGAGGATTTGAATGATAAGCTTTTGACCTGCGTAAAGCGAAGCTAAATCGTCTCTTATACCAAGGATAAATGTGATGATGATCCCAGCGAATAGAAACTTTAGTTGTGATACTTCGGCAAATGGCAGGATGATGATCATGGACAGTAGCCAGGCCGAAACGATGGGGATCCCTCCCAGTGAAGGAGTACTTACTTTGTGAATCTTCCGTCGATCCGGAATATCCAATAGGTTGATGCTATTGAATATATTGATCACAACGGGAAGAAGCAGAAAAGCTATGAAAAAAGCTATACTGGCGGCTATGAGAAATTCCATAAATCCATAACGGTTAGGACCATTAAAAGTATGAATAAAGCCTGAACTAGCGTTGTATTCTCGATGAAAAGCCCAATCAGCACGTTGAATGACTGATCTTTTGACGTGACCGCGTCAGTATGCGTTCTCACTACCGCGTATCATGGAGGCGACGGTGAGCAAGATTATCTTAATATCCAGGATGAGGGACCAGTTCTTCACGTAGAAACGATCCAGCTTTACACGGCCATTCATGGCAGCGAAATCTGTTTCGCCTCTATACCCTTTGGCTTGCGCCAAACCCGTGATTCCTGGCTTGACAGCATGACGCTGCCAGAATTTCTCGATGGAAGGCTGATAGTGTTCGTTGAGCTTAATTGGATGAGGCCTTGGTCCCACTATTGACATGTCGCCAAGCAGTACATTAAAGAACTGGGGTAATTCGTCTATACTCGTCTGGCGGAGGAAGCTACCAATGCGAGTGACACGCTCATCCTGCTTACTTGCTTGCCGCTGATCCGCCTCGGCATTGAGTATCATAGTCCGAAACTTCAAACAGGTAAAAGGCCTGTTTTCCTTGCCATGTCTTTTCTGCTTAAAAAACACAGGGCCTCGACTTTCCAGCTTGATGGCCAAAGCAAGAAGGGGCATGAGCCACGATAGAATAAAAACGATAACCGAAAGAGAGAAGAGTATGTCAAAAGCCCTCTTCGTGAATTGGTTTATAGAACTATCTAGCGGAATCTCATTGACATTAAGAACAGGAATGAATCCGTAATTCTGAATAGTGAGATTGCGCAGTTCCAGATCGCTGAATTGCGACAAGATCTTGACTTTAACAAGGTTGCTATCTGCGAAATTGATCAATTGCTGCAGTCGGTTCTTTGCGAGGCTATTGAGGTTACAGAAAAGAATATCGACGTTGTTGTTTATCACATATCCTTCTACCTCTGAGACCTTGCCTTTGTATTGATCTTGTGTGTCGCGCTCGTCATCAAAGACTGCTACTAGCTTGTATCCCAGGCCAGGATTAGCGTTCATGAAGGAAATCATCTGCGCAGCCATGGGTTCGTAGCCTACCATGACCACATGACGTACGTTAAAGCCTCTTCTTCGATAGTACCTGATCAGGTAAAACCACAGAATGCGCCAAGTGATCATTCCCGCGCAAAACAAGAGATAGGTGAAGAACAGCTGTTGCCTCGAGAAATAGAATGGTTTCGAGACAAACCAGATGGCCAGGACAACCGCAACATTGAGGATCAAGCCGGTAAGGACTCTGTTGATCTGTTCGCCAAGTCGGAGGTCCCGACTTAGGTCATACAATCTCCCAGAGAAATAGATGAGTATCCAAAAAAGGTTGAGGACCAGTTGGAGTCCCAGATAATTCTGGTCGTAGTACAGATGTTTTCCAAATTTGATGTAGCTCGCTATCGTGAAACTCGCATTGAGAAAGATCACGTCCAGCATCAAAAACAGGAAAGGAAAATATATGGAATATCGCCGATGTCGCATCTGTGCTCCCGGGGCCTAGTGCCGCCGTGCGGTATTGATTGAAGTTAAATCCGTGTCGAGATAAAAATTTAAGAGCATTAGAACCTTTTTATCCAATTTTGCATCTCGTTTATTTAGATACCACAACTGAAGAAATAGTTGGAACACTTTCAGAAAAGAAGAGAAAAAATTCTGCATAAAATGCATTTTTCGAGATGGGCCTGGATCTTGTTCTGGGTCTTGCTAAGCAACTGTGATGACTCTTTTCAGGCACTTACCGTCATTTACGAAAATGACTTCGAAAATGAACTGACGGGCATAGAAGGTGGAAAGACAATCCGATATCGCAATTCGACGGTTCTTGGCAATTATAATAATGACGGATTCACTTTGACCATCTCGGACCTCCCTGACCACAACTATATAAATGTGAGATTTCTCCTCAATATCCATGATTCCTGGGATGGCAATCCCTCCGGAGTCGGTGGCCCCGATATTTGGTGGTTCACAGTGAGCAGAAGCAAAAGATATGTTCAGCGGGACTACGTCTTTGCCACTACCTTTTCCAACACTCCATGTGGGTTCGAGCCGCATTGTAAACGACAATCCTACCCAAATCAATATCCATTTGCAATATCTTCTAGACAGGATCATATCGCTTTATCGCGAGGTCTGTGCCACCACGCTGATAGGAGAGATGGTACAACCATTTACCGAATACAGGAGGTAATCGCTCACTCGGGTTCTGAATTGCACATGACTTTTTGGGATAGCCTCAAGCAGGACAATACTCCAGACCGGCTTTGTGACGAAAGTTGGTCAATTGACAATCTCGAAATCAGCGTGTGGGAATGACTTTGCGACTTAAAATAAAACGCTCACGTTTGCTATTGATAATCTCGGTCGCGCTTCCAATGGCCGGAATCGGGCAATCTCTTTCGGCTGGCACTCCCATTGCCGAAGAATACCTAAGACGGCAACAACTGCTAGGTGTCTACGATTCTTCTATTACATTTAGCCAAAGACCCCTATTCTTTGAGGCAAAAGACAGCCTATCATCACAGATAAGTGCCGTCATGACAGTCTACGAGAACAAGAAATGGAAAGCACGAGTATCTGTACTTTCACCGCACACGCATATCGAGTGGAATTCACACCACCCACAATACTCCAATAATGGCGCTATCACCCCGGCTAAGGGATTTCAGAGTCTCACCAGCCTAGGAGGTCTGCAAGTGAAGTGGTTCATACTCTCTGTTCAAGTGAAGCCAGATATCCTACTTTCACAAAACAAGTCTTATGACGGTTTCCCAGACACGCTATCTACCAGACTCTGGGATAAGCGATACGTTTTGTGGAACAGAACAGATTTGCCAGAACAATTTGGTGCTGGTCCAAAGAGTAATGTGTTCCTGGGTCAGTCACACGCTATACTCACATATGCTGGCATCGGAGCTGGCGTCTCCACCGAAAACATCTGGTGGGGCCCAGGTAAGCGGAATAGTCTCGTAATGTCGAACAATGCGAGGCCCTTCCGTCACCTAACGTTTAAAACTATGAAACCGCTGTGGACACCAGTCGGATACTTCGAATGGCAACTTCTCAGCGGTCGGTTGGAGCAATCTGGCTACGACCCACCAGTGCGCGATCCGGAAGCCCCCACTCGACGCCTGGGGAGAAAAAACCCTGACAACAGGTACCTGTCCGCCCTGAACGTATCATATTCTCCTCGATGGATTCGAGGTCTCACATTTGGACTTACACGAGCTGTACAGCAGTATATGGAATCCGCAAAGGAGAACAAGGATTACTTTCCTGTTTTTATAAACCTCTTCCGAAAGAATGATGATCCCACAAGAAACGAGGGCGTAGTGGATCAGATACTTTCGGTTTATGGACGTTGGCTTTGGCGAAAGGAGAATGCGGAGATATACTTCGAATTTGGTAAAAATGACGCGGCCCTCAATTTGCGGGATTTTCTGCTTGGCCCCGAACATGCACGTGCCTACATATTTGGAATGTCAAAACTTTTTGAGTTGGGCAAAAAGGGTACTTATCTAGAATTCAACTATGAGCATACGGAGATGGCCCAGCCAGTGAGCTACCTGGTTCGAAATGCCTTTAGCTGGTACATGCATAGTGGTATCCGCCAAGGTTATACACACCATGGGGAAACACTTGGAGCAGCAATTGGGCCGGGGAGTAATCTGGATTACTTCAGTGCCGCCTATGTCAAGGGTTTTGACCGATATGGGCTACGCTTCGAACGAATGGCACGTGACAACGACTTTTACTACCTCGCTTTTGACAATCAAAACGACTGGCGAAGATTCTGGGTGGATTATTCCTTTGGTGCTGAAGCCACACACAAGATCAAATGGGTACCCTTGGTCGTCGAAGGTTCGTTCCTATTCACTCGCTCCCTCAACTACCAATGGGAATTGTACAACAACCCTCCTGGACAGCGATACTTTACTGCAGGAAACGATGTCTCGAATTTTCAGCTGACCTTCAAGGCGCTGTACCTCTTCTAACGTGGTCATGAACTGGCCCAATCTATTCATAGTAGGTGCAGCGAAAGCCGGAACTACAACCCTACACAATTTTCTAGGGCGGCATCCGGCTATCCATATGTCGCCTGTCAAGGAGCCGCATTTCTTTACCGAGAATATTGCTTGGCAGCCCGATCAGAAAGAGGCGATGGCAGTGCAGGATGAAGCGAATTACCTGGCCTTGTTCGAAACTGCTGACCCTGCGGTAAGGTACCGTGGTGAAGCGAGTCCAAGCTATCTGTGGGAATCAGACAGCGCGTTTCGAATCAGCAAAGTGTCTTCTGATAGCAAGATCATTATCGTTCTGAGGGACCCCGTGATGCGCGCCTATTCACACTACAAAATGGACTATCATTCAGAGCGCGAGAAGAACTTTTCGTTCTTGCGGGCACTAAAGGATGACATCAATCGTCCTGCGAAGGTCTGGGGTAAGTCTCGACTCTACATGGAGCTAGGTTATTATTCAGAGGCCATCGGTCGATTTCAGGATGTTTTCGGCACCGATAACGTGCTCCTTTTGTATTACGAGGAGTTTTTCGAGAACCCTTCGCAGCGTTGTCAGGGAATTTGGGATTTCCTCGCGCTACCGCCAGTCGAAATTGGAGATCCTCCTAAGCTCAATAGAGGGGTCAGCGTAAACCCTTTGAATAAATTGCTGAAGAGACTTCCCGGCAGGCAGCTATTGCATGCAGGTTGGAGAAAACGGGTCCAGCAATCTGTCGCAAGTGTCTACCAGTCATCCCCGCCAAGCGACGCCGTTAAGTTCCTTCTTGAGGCCTACTGTGAGGATCTCCGGAGACTGCATGAGATGGGCATTACCTATTACACGGAGTATATGGGCAAGAAGTATTCACTGGACATAGTGACAACCAATCATGGCTCGTAAGCGTCTGCTTGCCAATATCACCTATCTGGGACTGGTACAAGTCACTAATTATCTTGTGCCTCTTATCGCTATCCCTATCTTGTTGGATCGGGTCGGGCTGGCCAAATACGGCGTCATATCACTAGCCTTCAGCATATCCAGCATCTTCCTAGCTATCACAGATTATGGATACAACCTCACCGGCACCAGGGATGTCAGTAAGCATCGGGATTCATCAGATCACTTAAGGACCCTTGCCTCAGAGATTTTGCAGGTCCGCTTTGTATTGGTCGTAGCGGGGTTTCTCATCTTGGCGGGCCTGACATGGATTATTCCTACCTGGAGGGAAGAAAGCTTTGTAATACTGACCACATATCTAATCGTCGGCGCACACGCTGTCTTCCCAATTTGGTACTTTCAGGGGATTGAGAAGATGGAGGTCATCACAATGGTCAACTTTTTTGCCAGAGTGCTCTACCTCGCAGGCATCCTATGGTTTATCCGAACTGAAGGTGACTACATATATGTCAACATCATCAATGGCGCAGCTTGGATGTTTACCGCTGTCGCAGGCCTATGGATAGTACTCCGGAAACTCCGCCTCTCTCCCTTTGGGTTTTCCAGTGGTGTGGTTAGACGAGGTTTGGTAACGAACTTTCCGATTTTTCTTTCAAAAATGACCACGGCGGCCCATCGCAACTCCGCACTGATCATTGGGGGATTTTTCCTACCCAGCGAGCCTCTGGGCCTTTTTGCGATTTTTGACAAGATCATTGCCGTCCTTGTCCTCACCGGATCAGTGGTCTTTCGCGCATTCTTCGCCAGGGTAAGTGAGATCACAAAAGAAGGCTTCGAACGCGTGCGGAAATTCTTTATAAGGTTCCTCAAGATTGCGGTCGGACCTACTGTTGTCGGGTCGTTGCTACTCGGATCGCTGGGCCCTTGGCTACTAGGACTAATCACAACCATCGACTCTCCAGAGCCTATTGGTCTTCACTTCTGGCTGGTAGCCGGCTTACCGGTAATGCTCATCGTCAATATCCCGCTGAGTCTCACACTTATCGCCTTCAACCGTAGGAGACACTTCTTCTACTACAATTTCGCTGGAATGATCGCAATGCTAGCATTTGGCGTCGCTGGGGCCTACTATTGGCAGGCCACGGGTCTCATTTTTGCCGCACTTCTCGCTGAATTGATGATGATTGTTGTGGGTTTCGTTAATCTGCGTAAGGATCTTGTGCCGCATGTAGCCGCCTAAAGATCCCGCAACACCTGTATGTACTTCTCAGTAACAGACTCCCAGTCGTACTTTTCACTGATCCCCTGCTGAGAGGTGGTCCGCAAACGAATGACCTCTTCTGGCGAGTCGTCAGCATATTCGATCATCTCGCGGACACTTTCGGCTGACTTATCAAAAAAACGACCATATGTGCCATCTTGTAGCATCTCTTGGTTGAAGCGGGTGTTGAGTGCCAATATCGCAGATTTGTAGGCCATGGCCTTCAACATCGTAGGGTTCGTTCCACCGTATTCGTGCCCATGAATATAGCAATAGGCATTGTGGTACAGCTCGGCTAATTCATCCTGATTTGTGACGTAGCCAGTCATGATAACACGACTATCTTTTCGTGCCTCAGCCTTGATCTGATGGGCGAACTCGTCCTCAAAAGGAACATCACCTACAATTACCAGCTTCCGGGCTGACTTGCTTCGTACGAAGCCATCCAGAATTACATCGGCATTGTTGTCAGGAATGAGCCGTCCAACGATCAGATAATAGGACTGGGGTTGCAAGTCCCATTTACGGATCAACTCCGGCTGGCGTGATTCCCGAAGGTTAGCGCCGTAAGCGATGACCTTAGAATCTCGTTTGAACAGTTCGAGATACACCTTGCGCATTTCCTCAGAATCATTGATCAACTGATCGTAAAGGCGCGTGGATAACCATGAGGCAAAGTAGAAGTACTTTGCCCCCAGTCCTTTCCACTTGGGCCTCAGCCATTCCATCCCGTCCAGGTTGATGGCAGTGGGTTTTCGGAAAATTCTCGAGAGCAATCCAAAAGGGCCATTCGCAGTGTTCACCACCAGGATATGAGTGACACTGCGACTGAAGCAACAGTGCATCATCGCCAGGAAGGAATGCGACAACTGACTGAGAACCTTCGTCTCGATGGATGGAACGTATACCAGTTCAATCCCATTTACTTTCCCGGGGCGTTCCGGAAATAACCCTCGGTGGCAATAGACACGCACCTCAACTCCCCTCGTGACCATGCGCTCCCCTAACTCCAGTACGAATGTCTCATAGCCGCTGTAGACATACGGGTAGCCTCTCGAGCCTATGATGGCAACTTTCATTGCTGTTAGTGGAATGAGTGCGCAGTGAAGGACTTGACCATCCCGAAGAGTCTTTCTTTGTGCATCGCGCTGTCGGGGAATAGTCTCCGAAACTTCTTCAGCGACAGAAGTTGGATTTCGTCGATGGACGTATTGGCTTCCTCTACTGACCATTTCCTCTTTAACGCCCAAGTTGTCTTGGTCAGAATCCAGAATTTCAAGGGCCTCGGAAGCAGGTCGAAAAATGGTACCAGGTAGTGTGGTTCCATTGGAAAGTACTTGTTGGGTGTCTGAATGAAGTAATTAACTCCCACTCGTCGCACCTCATTCGCCATTTTTTGCTGGTTCTCCCACGTATAGAGATGCTCAATCACTGAGTTGGAAAAGACGATCATAAAACTGTTGTCTTCAAACTCATCCAATTGAGTGGCGTTGCCTGCCACGCTGGCGATATTGGAGGTCGACGTCGGCCCGGACTCCAAATTCAGTACGGTGATTTGATAGTCGGCATTGTCAGCATACCCTCGCAATCTCCAAAAGTCCTCAGTACCCCCTACATCCAATATAGTCACTGGGCGGCGGGACGTGCTCTTGAGCTTGGAATCGAAAAACTGGAAGCGCCGGTCTCTGATTTTGCTGATCCAGGAATTTGGATCTTGATAGTCTACTAATCTATTGAACATTCCTAAGAACCATCCCCCATAAACACAGCTGGAACTCTGGGGGATTGCCTAATTTTGACGCCAAAAGTAACTCCTTCCATGATTGATTTCGCAAAACTGGAAAGTAATAAGGAACAACTGAGAATGAATTTTCTTCTCGCCAAGCCATTCCCCTATCTGATCATCGATGGGTTCTGCGATGAGGAGAAGCTCGCTAATGCCTACAATAGCATCCCTGAGCTTGAAAACAAAAGCAGAGACTATGTCTTTGCCAGCAACAAATTCGAGAAATCGAACTACCGCGAGATCAGCCCTGAGTTTGACCAGCTATACTCTGAATTGAACTCAGAGCGGATGAACGACTTTCTCACGTATGTCACGAATGAAAAAGTCTTCGTAGATCCGAAAAACTTCGGAGGCGGTCTGCATCAGGGAAAGAAGAATAGTTTCCTGGACATGCACCTGGACTTCAACTATCACCCACTGGAAAAGAATTGGTACCGCAACCTCAATTTGCTTTTGTACCTGAACAAGGACTGGAAGAAAGAATATGGTGGGCAATTGAAACTGAAGGACCTGCGCAGTGGAGATGAGGGGGAGTTGGACGTGCCCTTCAACCGGATGATCATCCAGCAAACACGCGGATATACGCTCCACGGCTATGATATGACAAGCTTCCCTCAGGGTATTTACAGGACATCCATTGCGACGTATGCCTACACTGCACATGAGCAGCACGTAGAAAAGCCGCGAACCACCGACTGGTTCCCAAAAGACAATGCGAGCCCTCTGAAGAAGTTCATGGCCAAGCATTACAATACCGCCGTCCAAACCAAGAATCGGTTCTTTGGCAGTGCGACGGCCAAAAATCAGTAGCTAAACATTCAGCACAATTTCCGTCATATTCCGCTCATACTGCTCGAGCGAAAACGAGGCTTGTACTCTTTGGCGACCGGCTTCACCGAACTTTCCCCTAATCACCTCGTCCTGGACCAACGTATCAAGTATTTCGGCAGCCGCTTCAGGATCGTCGAAAGGCATGTGAAAGCCCGTCTCTCCATTCACCACCATCTCCAGAGCTCCTCCATGGGCTGTCGCAACCACCGGTTTGCCTGAGGCCATTGCTTCAAGGATGACGGTGGGTAACGGGTCGGGCAAGATAGAAGGTAATACGAAGACATCCAGCGTTTGGAGTATCCTCGGGATATCCGTACGATAACCAAGGTCAATGACATCTGCTTCCAAGCCTAGCTCCTTCTTGAGAGCATCGATTTCGTCATAGAGGTATTCGTATCCGGGAAAGGCGTCTCCAACCATGACAAACTTTACATTTGGGGATCGCTGCTTAAGTGCTGCCGCGATTTGCAGGAAATAACCTTGTCCCTTCCAGAAATGAACTCGGGCCACCATGCCGACCACAACTTGCTCATCGCCGATTCCCAGCTCCGCGCGCAAAGTCGACCGCTCAGTCAAAAAGGATGAGTAGTCCAGGCCATTGTATACCAGGTCGATGTCATATGCCGGCATAGTAGATTGCCAAGCCTGCCGCACTGCCTCGCTGACAACAATTACTTTGTCAGACGTCTTCTTCATAAAAGTACCTGTGATTGACGCGAACCATCGCGGGTTTTCTATGATCTCGTGAACGTGAAAAATATGCTTCCGACCTGTAAGACGCGCAGCAATGGCACCGGCGTAAATGCCGCAAGCATTGCTAAAGACTATGTCCACTCGCTCGCGTCTGATTAGAGCACTCAACTTAAAAATGGCGAGCATGGTATACCATCCCCTATTGATGAGCCCGATTGGGTTCATATAGCGTCTCCGGAGTATGCCAAGTTTGATCTGCTTTACGATAATCCCGCTTTCCTCAAGTGCATCAGCGAGTGGTCCCGCCCCGGTCAATGACACAACTATCTTGTGTCCTTGTCTGTGTAGAATAAGAATAGTATTCAAGAATATCCGACCTGCGCCATACAAATCAGATGAGGTATGTAGAAACAGAAATTTCTTCATGAATGCCTCAAGAAGTTTTGACGACCGTTCGGTCCTTGCGCATTTTGATCACTTTCGCGGGGTTGCCGCCCACCACCGCGTAGGGGGGAACATCCTTAGTCACGACACTGCCTGCCGCCACCACGGAACCCTTACCCACTGTGACACCGGAAAGAATCACACTGTTGGAAGCTATCCAGCAATCATCCTCGATTTTGACGAAGCCCCGTTTTACACCCTGCTCCTTCATAGGGATGGAAGTATCAGCGAAAACATGGTTTTCAGCGTAGATGCTCACTCTGGGGGAGATCATCACTCGGTTGCCTATTTCAATAAATCCAGAGCAACCTATGTAAGAATAGGGCCCTATATTCGATTCGTCCCCAACCTTCAAACCCTCTCCAATATCACCACCATAGATATTGGCGGGACGGATCACAGCATAGCTGCCAACACTCACCCTATTTCCAAAAACCAGTCCGCGCTCGGCAAGACAGTTAATTTCACAACCCCTTTCTGCAACGAAGTTGGCGCCCACCCGCAATTTTCTCGCGTAGTAGATTTTTACATTCGGACCGATTAGAGTGATTCCAGATGCATTAGCAAAAAACAACCTTTTCCACAAGCCGCGAATAAACCATGGGACCAAGCGAAACAAGGTGAGCCACTTGTCACGTGCACTCCATGACCCATCAAATCGTCGCTTTCCTCCGACTGCCAAACTCATTTAAAAAGTACCCTTTCCAATTCCTTTGCAAAGTTACTTAATGTAAAATCCTTAAGTCTCGCCTTCCCGAGGCTTACCAGTTCTTTGCGGAGGTTCTCTTCCAAGTAGATTCTGCGCATCTTCTCTGCCCATTCTTGGGGTTCATAGGGATTCGCCATCAATGCTGCCCCTCCGGCAATCTCTTGCAAAACATCAATGTCCGAGATGATGACAGGAATCTCTGCATAAAACGCTTCCAACAACGGAAGTCCAAACCCCTCGTTTACCGAGGGTAAGGCATAGCCCGTGGCCCCTCGGTAGTAGGCCCATACCTCCTCCATTGTCAAGTGACCAGGACAAATCACACTGTCCTGCAGGTCTTCTTCCTCAATGGCATCCTTGACCGCCTCCCAGTCGCTGAGTGTTGGTCTCGGGTATTGATTACCGATAAGCACAAGTTGGAAAGGTTGATCCGCGCCCAAGTGGTCCTTGAATTGTCGAAATGCTTTGATGAGCATCGTCAGGTTCTTTCGCTTCTCAAATACGCCAACATGCAGGAAATAGGGCGTTGCAGGCTCCACCGGTTTTTGTTGTGGGACAGCCGAGAAGTCAATGCTTGTGCGGGCTACCGCTATAGGCACGTGCTCCGGGACGATCCCCCGAAGTTTGGATTTGGAGGCCTCCGACACCGTGAGCACAACAGATTTGCCGCGCAAACCCCAAATCACAGCGCTGCGAAAATACCGCCCCCAAAGCGCGTTGTAATGACTGCGATTCTCCCAGAAAAAGGCGTCGTGAAACACAACTATTTTCCGCGCTCGGATCTTCCAAATGGGTGCATAAAAATCCGGAGAGATCAATACGTCAATCTTATGCCTCCTGATTTTGAAAGGAATGACCACCTGCTTCCAATAGATAGTGAAGAGATGGAAAATGACAGCCTTCCATTTGGAGTTCTCCCGAAAGAATTTGTTGTCTACCTGATCGATCGGAGGACAGGTAACTACAGCAATCTTGTCGCTCCCAATTGCTTCCAGTGCCTTCAGCAACTCCCGGATATAGGTTTTGATGCCTGTAGACGCAACCCTCAGGTCGTGTAAATCGACAAGTACGCTGACTTTTTTATTTGAGGGCTCAGCTCGCGACATGATCCATCCAATTATGCTACCGAGGTGAGTTGAGGTTGCTGATAAGAGCCATATGCCTCTTCCTCGAGGGTCCTAATACTTTGACCCACCATCCACCAGGTGATGAGTGACACAAAGAGGTAGGTCTCTGCATTGGCAGTGAACAGGGGAAGCAACAAGCCAAACTTGACGGTCGCCGCAAGAAATGGGAACACCTGCCTGTACGGCTCTCTCGCCTGCCTGTAGGCTTTGAAGCTGTAGTAAATGCCCATGAGCAGGATCGTCACATACAGCAACAAGCCCAGCACGCCCAGTTGCACACCAAATACGATGAATTGATTTTCACCACCGATTTTCAGGTCATCTTCAACTCCACCAGCATTCCCACTCATGGCCAGGCCGATCCCCAGCGGAGACTGTATCATGCTATCCACCCCCTCTAGCCACTCTACCGCATGACCCAAGCTAGACGGATCCGCAAATGTGAGGGTATCGTATACAAAATAGCGTCGCTCCTCCGGGGCGAATTCCAGGATATACACAACTAGCATCAGGAATAGGAAGACACCGATGGCAATGAGGCGGTAGAACCTAAGGATCACGGCGATGAAGATCATCATCAAGAACAACGCACCTAAGGATGCTCGTGAATAAGCGGCTACCAGGTTGAAGAGCACGATGAATGCAAATACGAGGTATACTGTGCGATTGTCTTTATGTCTGGTCAAACGATAACCGATCACAGCTATTGAAAACATGAGGAGCATGGCAGCGGACAACTCCAGGGGATTGGCGAAGATGGAGGCAAAACGCTTGGTCCCATCAAAAGCCTCGAAGTTCCATTTCAGGTCATAGTGTCCCTGGGGATCGTCGTCCAGAACCTTCAGCGTGTACTCCGTGAAGCCAATGACACTTTGAAGGTGTGTATCCATTCTCGTCTCTATAGTGACGATCACAAAGGCCACAACGCCGAGTACCATGACACCTTTGAGAAGCGACAACACCTGCCGTTCGGAGACATTCTCATTCCTACCGAAAAAGTAAACTACCCCAAATAAGAGTATATTCTTGAAATAAATTGCCTTGTTCACGAAGGATGCATCCCCCAGGGGGAGGAAGACATACAACAGCGCCAAGCCCAAAAACGCCATGAGAACGTAATCGAGGGTATGCAACCGAAAGCGCCGTTGGAAAATATTGCGGTCCTGACCCATGAATAGCAACAGCGATCCGAAGATGACTATTTCCTTAGAATATTGAATAAACTTCACCGCGGCTATGGATCCCGTCTGCTGGTAGGTGAAGATCATGGCATTTTGATAGAAGGGGAAAAAGCAGAGGATGTAGATGACCAGGTACCAAAAGTTGCGAGTAGTCGCCACCCGCTCAATGGTGAAGATGATCAGGCCGATGTAGAGAATGAAGAGCAATATGAAAAGCAGGAGCATCATACCCTCAATCCCTCAAACCGTCCTTTGCACCCTGAAGCACTGCTGCCAATTTCCTACGTCTACCTCGTAGTAAGAAGTAGAGACTATACACCAGTACCTTCCCTATTTGGAACAGTCCGGTGCTCACCACCGTCAGGCCTGTGGCGTAGCGACGTGCGATCAGTAGATGGTTGCGCACGTTGTAGTAGATCACGCGGGGAGAGATTGTGCCCTCTCCGTCAGACTTGTTGCGGGAAGACATGCTGACAGCATGATAGATCTTAGACTTGGGCTGGTACCTCAATGTGTAACCAGCGGATCGGATCCTCATGGACAAGTCGACGTCTTCAAAGTAGGCAAAGAAGCGGTCGTCCAGCAAGCCGACAGATTCAAAGATCTCCTTTCTCGCTGCAAGGCAGCATCCTGTGATCCAGTCCGTTGGGCCTTCCTTGTCGAAGGAACCCTCATCTGCCCGATCTTTGCCACGGGTGACACTCCGCCCAAAAATCCTTTGGTAGTCTCCTCCAGCGTTCCAGATACGCTTCACGTCGGCCATGTAGCAAATCTTGGGTTGCACAGCCCCTATCTGCTTGTCTTGAAGATCCGATACTAATGGTTCAAGAAAGTCTCCTTCGACAGTTGTGTCATTGTTCAGGAGGACAATTACCTCACACGCCATTTCAATGGCCTTTGCTATCCCGGTATTATTCCCGCCTGTGAAGCCTGTGTTTTGTTCAAGGTGAATGAATTCAATCCCTCGAGTGTGCTGCTGAAGATATTCCACACTCTCAGGAGAGCTGCCATTGTCAACAACGATGATTCTGAAACTCGGGTAGGTGATTTTTTGAAGGCTCTCAATGCACCGAACGGTATCCAAATGCCCATTCCAGTTGACCAGTATGATCGCCACACTTGGTGTATGGTCTGTGGCGGTGGCCATCAGGATTCATCCCCACTACCCGTCATTATCAGGTGGTAGGCTCTTTTGCCAATTAAAAACGCGACGACCAAAAATCCACCCAAAAAGAAGGCAAGCACCACCATCTTGAGAGTACTGGGCTTATCATCCGGCAACGGGAGTATGGGATAATCGACGATTTGGATCAGCGGTATATTCTCCAGATGGGTGATCTTGGCCACTTCCAACTGACGAAGCACCTCCTCGTAAACGGCCGTGGTCGTCTCTATGTCAATCTTGAGCTTTTGATAATTGACCAGGTTGGTCGCTAAGACTGGGTTTGGGTTGGGAATCCCCTCGGTGACCTGACCGAATTTGAGTAGTGCATCATCAAGCGCCTTCCTCACACTGTCGGCCTGAAACTGCAGCACCTTCAGATTTGAAAAGGTCTTCTTCGTTTTGGTCTCCTTATAAAACTCGTTGACGTTGAGTACAATCTCTTCGTTGAAGGCCTTCGCAAACAGCTGGTCCTTGGATGTGACAGATACCCGAAGTATGCTCAATCGGCGACTCACTTTTTCCGCTATCATATTTTTCTCACGGAAATCCTCGACCACCTCCATCAGGAGACTGTCATGGGCGACTCTCATCTCAGCCACCGGCACTTCAAAAGTGAAGTCCTGCAGCCCCTTTTTCCGCTGCCACTTTTTCAGGAGCCGTTGCTGCTCGGCATATCTGGTAATCAGTCGCGTCGTCTCACCCTCAAACTCTCTTTTGGTGAGAAATGTCTTTTTCAACATGCGGTAGGAGCGGTACAGCTCGAGGATGTTCTCACCGCTGAACAGTTCGCTTTCGGAGGAGAACCCACCGATCGAAAGGCCAACCGCCGATGCTAATGAAGAAATCTGCCCCCCTTCGGCACCGCCGACCTCCAACACAAAGGTTGTGCCTGCGGTATACTTGGCACTCCTAACAAGATGGTAGGTGATGTAAAGCCCGGCAATCACTGTTGTCCCTATGAGGATTAGTTTCCAATGATTCCACAGGTACATTATCCAATCAGCGATACGAAGAAAGAGGCCTTTTATTGATATCCGATCATCCGCTAGATGCCTGTTATCTTCCATCCTTCTATTATTGAGAGATTTGAATAATCTGTGTGACAATCAACCCAAGCGTCGCCAGCCCGCTGGTGATCCCGACGATCTCTCCAGGCTTGAGAGGGATCTTTGGAGGCTTGGAAGGGACAATTACCTCAGATCCCGGCTGAGGTTTGGGATAGCTTCGCAGGAATAGGAAGCTATTCGTCCTGGAGACATCTCCATTAGCATAAACCACATAGGTCTTCGATTTCTTCGCCCGTGTGTCGAACCCCCCGGCTTTACCAATAAAGTGCTTGAGGCTTCTCCCATCCTCAAACCGTACTGTGTTGGGATAGAGTACCTTGCCGCGAAGTCTTATAGTTTTCAGCTCCTTGGGGATATTGATCACATCGCCGTTCACCAGAAGGAAGTCTTCATCGCTCCCAGGGCTCCTGAGAATCTTCGCCATATCGAGCGCTATCGACTCTGTCTCCTTCAGCTCCAATCCACCGAGTAAAGGATTTCTTTCCGCCAACTCCAGCAGTCTTTCGCGCTTGGCGGTCGATGCCAGGCCGGCATTTTCTTCAGCGGGAATAAGTTCCGCATTCTGCATCTCCTCATAGGCCTCCTCGATGAACTTCTCGTCCGCTTCGGAGAGGTTGAGCGTATCCATAGACCGCAATGTGGCTTCAAGAAACTCCTTTCGTTGCAAGGCATCATTTTCTACCCGAAAATACTCCGTCTCTCTAATCAGGTTAGCGCCTGGTATATAAGCGCTGCCAAGCAAGCCTCCTGCACGTTCTATGATGTCTGAGATTCGTTCACCGTCAGACACGATGGCGTACCTCCCCGGATACTTGACCTCACCCGTTATTTGTACCGTCCGCTCCTCGAAGTAATTGGGGTTTCGCCTGATGAAGACATGATCAAATGGCTTAAGTTCCACTTTCTGATTCTCTTGTGAAAGCGATAGGGACTCCTCCACGGGGAGGACTTGAATTTCAGCCAAATTATTGCGGCTTTGGTTTTCAGGACGGCTTGATATCTCCACATTGCCAGTGGCGGCACTTTCTTTGAATCCCATGGCAAGGAAAATAAGGTCCTGCACGGTCATGCTGGTAGAGTATTTATAGGCACCCGGACGATTCACTTCACCACTTATCTGTACAAACCGCTCTTCCTCGAGATCATAGATGGAGAGAATCTGCACGGCATCCTCACGCTGCAGTTGTATATCTCCTGCACCAGAGCTTATCAAATCACCAAGCGAAACAGAAATGATCTCCGTCGAGAGATCTTCTCCCGTACGAGTGATCAGGGCCCGCTCCAAAAATGCATCTCCTTTCAGCCCTTCCGCTCGCTCTATAAGTTTGCTAAGGGTGAGGCCCTCTTCCAGCGCATACGGCCCAGGGCGGAACACGGCCCCTTTAATCGTCACACGATTGCTATATCTTTCGAGAATCTTGCCAACCGATATGTCATCACCATCCTTCACCTCGAAGATCTCAAATTGCGAGGCGTACACATCTGCAACCGATCTTTCTGTGTCATTCTTCCTTTTGAGGGTGACTCTGTCTCGGTAGGCATCCGCATTGAAGCCTCCAGCATAGTCTAGGATATCCTGGACGGTCTCTCCTTCTTTCACCTCATAGACGGCGGACCTTTTCACCTCCCCCCCAATGCTCACACGGCCGAGGTGGCTGCCCACCAAGATGATATCGTCATCTTTCAAGCGAACGTTCCCATCGGTATCGCCCTTCATCAAGAAATCATAGTAGTCAATCACGGCAACTGTTTTGCCGTCACGAATCACTTTTATGGCGCGGAGTGTTCCGCCAACATTGGGACCTCCGGCAATGTACAGTGCGTTGAAGGCCGTGGTCAGTCCATTGAGTGAGTAAGTACCAGGTGTGCGGACTTCTCCGACAATACTGACGGAAATCGTCCTAATCCGGTAAATCGATATTTCCACAAATGTTTTCGGATTGCGATTCAGAAGATCACCATAATACTGACTCAATCGTCTTTTGATCGCTTGCTTTGCCTCGCTGAGTGTCAGGCCAGATACGAAAATAGGACCCACGTTTTCAAGCGTGAGAAACCCGCTTACATTCACCTCGGCAATCTCACTCTTTTCTGAAGCGCCATATACATTCACCGAAACCTCGTCTGCAGGACCGAGCACGTAATCGTCGGTTGCAGGAATAAAGAGGTTGGGTTCAAAGCTGATGCCTCCTCTAGTGTTTGGATTGAAGATGCTATAACCGAAAAACGGTACCTGTTCCATTCTTAATGAATCGGGAAGGGGTCCCTTGATCGCTGTAACTTCCGCTTTTCGTTCGTCGCGCCCACCTTCGTCACTTCCATCCAGGTCCGCAATTCGTTGCCTCAGCCGGAGAACCTCAGCGCTGCTATATCCCTGGCGCTCTGCCAAAGTAAAGATGTCCTGCTCGCTGTATCCAAGATTGGAGGCCCTTCCCAACAAAAGTTGGAGTTGCTCGTCGCTAAGATCATCCAATCGACCGCCGGCACCAAACTCCAGTTGGGCATGCGCAGAGCAAAGACAACCAATAAGAAAGGAAAAGACGACAAGCGTCTTGGTAAGGCGTAGATCCATCTGCTGTTTAAAAATGAGCTCGCAAGTTAGTCAATTAGACACAAGGCAAAGGCAATCGGTTGGGACACGGCCTGACTATTGGCCCCGAGAAAATATTATCGTGTTGATAGTGTCCACTATAATACGGAAGTCCAGGAATATCGAGCGATTCTTGATATAGTACAGATCATACTCCAGCTTGCGATAGCTGTCCTCCAGGTTCTCACCGTATTTGTATTTCACCTGAGCCCAACCGGTAATTCCGGGCTTTATCATATGCCTCATATCGTATGCCGGGATCTCCTGCTTGAGCTGATCAACGAACACTTTTCGCTCTGGCCTGGGGCCTATCAGACTCATGTCTCCCATCAACACTGCCCAAAATTGCGGCAATTCATCGAACCTAAATTTCCGCAGAATCTTTCCAAACCGCGTGATCCTCGCATCGTCTTTCTGAGCCATGACCGCCCCTGTCTGCTTTTCAGCATCGACAACCATAGAACGAAGTTTCAGGATTGGAATCTCCACCCCCCCCTTGCCAACTCGTAACTGTTTGAAAAACAGAGGACCTGGATTAAAAAAAACATTCAGGACCAAGATAAACGGGATAATGACCAATAGAAAAGCCAAGCCAATAACTGCGGAGGAGACGTCCAATAGTCTGTGGAGGCCCTTATAGATGAGATTGTAATTTGTCCGCGTAAAGGGGAAGCTTAGATAAAGATTGTTTCCTAATTGACGAATTGGGATGGCGTAGTTGGCTGCTTCGTAGAATTTCAGGTAATTGTATACTTCGACTCCCTTGATAGAACAGAACTCAACAAACTTGTTGACATTGGGCGGGATGTTATTCAGGTCATTGTAGGCCAAGATGATAGTATTTACCTTTTGCCTCTCCACAAGTTTTTTAAAAGACTTGAGGGTTTCCTCGTTCACCTCTGCCCCTTCTTCAGTTGTCTTTTCTCCGAGTATCTTGTACGCATGTGACTCAAAATCGAAGTGCTCCCTCAAGAATCCGATGCACTGCGTACGACCGAAGATCAATACATTAGTGTACAAAATTGGCTGGTGAATAATCGCGATATAGAAGAACCGCCATAATGTGACAGTCACGGGCATCACAGCCACCAGATAAAGGACCGTCAACCGGTTTTCGGGGATTTTGGGTGTTATGGACGGTGTGAGAAAATAGATAGAGAAGGTAACGATATACACAAATAGCACCAGATTCAACTTTTCCATTGAGCTGGCTATTGGTATGTCGTAAGTTTTGAAGATCGAGTTGTTGACCGCGTTGACAAAAAGAAAATAAGCGATAGAATAATAGAAAATCAGATCTATGGGCCTCCCCAGCAGTTGGAAATACAGGAAAATGCCACCTCCTCCGATCAAGTTGTCAAAGAAGAAAAGTAAAATCTTCCTTTCACTGATAGAGAAATTGACCGAAGAGGATATGTATCTGGACTTTCCCGTCACTTAGAAATGCTATGATACACCTGCCAAGTTAAAAAATATAGTGAGCTGAGTAAATCCAGTTCTTGATGTTTTCGGAGCAATGCCCAGTTGTATCTCACCAAGTCCAGCTTGTTGGAAGAGACCGAGTTTTGTCTAACTCTATAGTAGGCAAGTGGTTCTGGAGCTGGCACCTTATGCGCACGCTCTACTTTGCCCGATTTCAAAATATTTAACCAAAGACCATAGTCTTGTCGCTTTCGAAGTAGGTCCATGTACATTTTGCCAAGAGCTTTAGCATCATAAACTGCTGTGAGGCAACCGACCTGGTTGGTTCGTAAGAGGTTCCAGTAGGTGAGGGTATCGTCGGGTTCGAAGACATCCAAATGCTCGCCATCCTCCGTTACTCGCTGGTAAGCGCCATAGCTAAAGAACAGGTCGTTCTCTTCCATGTACTTGATCTGCCACTCCAGCTTCTGTGGATGCCAGTAATCATCGCTATCACAGAAAGCGATAAACTTCCCACTCGCATGCTCGATCCCTCGATTACGGGAAGCACCTGGTCCCCCATTGCGTTCGTTCTCGATAAGTTTGATCCTACGGTCCTTTGTGGCAAGCTCCCGGACTATTTCCGCACTGCGATCGGACGAGCAGTCATCGACAAGAATATGCTCCCACACCTGATACGATTGACTCCTGACTGCACTGATGGTCGCCCTCAAAAATTTCTCGGAGTTGTAGACCGGTGTGATGATGGAGACCAATGCTCTACCCGCTGATTCGCCGCCGTTTCCTTTCATCATTGAGCAAAATTGGGACTAAAACAGCTAAGAAGAGAAAGTTCACATAAATGATGCTGTCCATATTCAAAACGAATACCACCGATAGGCTAAAGCAAAAGGCTAGAAACTTGTACAACTTGGTTTCCCGATTCAGCTTCCTAATCCTGTAGTATACGTAAGCTAGGTAACCCAGAAAAACTACAAATGGCAAAATACCAAGCTCCGAGTAGATCTTCGAATAAAGTGACTTGGGAGTAATGTACTGGACGCCATCCACCGCTGCCTTCACAGTCTCATAGCTCATCGCGTAAGGAAAATGTTCCATGATATACTCAGGATAAATGTGCCGGTAATTGTCGAGACCAACTCCCATGAAATAGTTGTAATCGCCGGACATGAAACCTATTGTGGGGTTTATCACTCTTTGGAAGATGGATCCGTCGACGCTCACTACGACCTGCAAGGCCCTTGGGTCCTGCGCTACAGCCACCACTTTTTCGAGCTTCTGTCGTGTATAATTATCGAGAAAGTTCTGATAGGCATAAAATAAAAAGCCACCCATGAAGGCACCCAAAACGACAATTGCCAATACATTACGTAAAGAGAACCGAAACAATACCATGTAGGCGGCGACAAAGAACATCAAGATCAGGTACCCGTATGTGGACCCCGAAAGGAGAAGGAAAATTACAATAATCGCTAAGGCCAGTTTGCGATACCGTCCCTTATAGTAGAAGTAGATGAAAGGCCAGCAAAACATCAGGTTTCTTACCAGCATACTTGGTTCCCCGGATACCATCTGTATCCTATCCGTGGTCCGATACGAGAAAAGCAGTGTAATGGATCTTGTCAGCGATTTGGGCGCCAGACCGAGCTTTGACAAAAGCTGAAGGGCGCCTATCATGGAGACAAAGAACAAACTGAAAAAGATCACTGCGGAGATACGCGCTAGGAACTTCTCTTTGTTCTCAGCCTCCTCAAACTGATGGGCAAGGACGATAATAATGATAGCCGATAAGAGCGCCGTGATCATCACCTTGGGTAACTGCTCATATACTCCAAATAGCACCACCGAAAGATAAAAGGAGTGGATGAGAACCAACAATGTGACAAAAAGGACCATTACGTCGCTACTGCGGAGCTTACCTCTGTATAATATAAGGAAAAAGGGCACGAGCAAGAACAGCACCGAAACCGGACGGTAGACGCTGGAAACGGGAAAAATTGGAAAGCTATCAAAAGGAATGAAGAAAATGGCTACCAGGAAAAAGAAGAAGCTTATCTTCTGCACTTCTACAGGCCTTTCGAAAGGTATCTTTAACGCCATCGCTTGCCGCCAGATATTCGGCAAGCTGTGGACCTGCTTCAATGGTTTCTTTATCTTGAACTCCATCCTCCCTTAGCTTATCTCAGAGATGAAATCCTTTCTCTTCGACTTGGGCACGTCTCGGGACAGCCCTGTGCGCATATCGATCTTCAAATCTGCGCCGAAGTATTTATCAAACTCTGTCATGATCATCCCAAGGATCTCTTCGTTGACATCAGCAAATATGTCGAATTGTAGGTGACCCTTTTTCCTTTGAATGGCCTGATAGTCCAAAATAACGCCGGCATTGGCCAGGTTTTTGGCAACATAATACAATGTAAGCGACGGGTATTCCTTGTTGAGTCCTTTGATCGTCTCGCCCACACGGCCATGTACTTCGCTTACGATGGGATGCTGACGCCCGCATTCACACTGTGTGCCAAAATCAAGTTGCACATAATCGCCCAACTGATATCGGATAATGGGGAAGGTATGAGACACCAGGTTTGTCACTAATATCTGCCCGTCCTCCTCCTCTACGATCACATTCTCAGATGTGATGTGCATATGGCCCTCAGGACATTCAAAGGCAATGATCCCCGCCTCAGCCGCACCATATTCGCTGACAATGCGCTGACCAAAAGCTTTTTGCACCTCCTGCTGATAACTTTCTTTGATTTTTTCGGAGGTTCCTTTGATCATCAGTAGCCGGTGATGAAAAGGTCGGCCAGTGTCATTAATGTATTGCGCAACCTTGCCGATCATGGAGGAATAGCCCTCTAGGTACCGCGCCCTTCTCAGTTTCTTCAAAAATCCCCTTAACTCCTCGTCTTCGTAGCTAAAACATCTGAACCGATGCTGCAAGAAGTCCAGAAACTTGGTCTTTAGACGTTGGCTAGTGGCGATGTTGAACCCCCAGAAGTATCCGTTGCGATCCCATGGGCGTACGCCGTACCAGGAGTACCCCCTATAGATCGCCGCTCTGTGTGCAGCATCCCAGTTGCGCCCCCGATAAAATACCAGTGGCTCACCCGTGCTGCCGGATGTCTCAGACTTAAAGGCATCTTTTGTTGATATCTGTATGTCCTCCGCCTGACTACGCAGTTTGTCTTTCGAGAGCCGAGGCAAGCTGGCAAGGTCTTGGAGCGTGTAAATATCTCCTGGCGTCATACCCGCTTTAGAAAACCGCTCGCGATAGAAACTGGAGTGCTCGTAGGCGTGGGCCAGTAGCTCTTTCAATCGTTTTAGTTGGTAGTCCTCCAGTTGTTCTCTGGACCACGATTCGGTAGATTTCAAGAATGCATACTGCTTGAAAATTTCGGCATTCCGCCACCATGCCCCCATATAGAAAATTAACCTGAACATCATTTCAGTAGATATTTCAGGTAAAAGCTCAGGTACTGTTTCCTTGGGAGCACTTGTTGAATAGCAAACTTCACGAGATGGCTGATAACCCCACTACCACTACGAAGCTGTTTCGACTCTCTAAGAATGTCCCGCAACTGCGACAGTTTCGGGTAATAATTGGATCGGCCGCCGAGGTGAAATACTGAAATGATGCTCGGGCAATAAGCAAATGGATACTTGCCAAATACACGTCGCAAAAATTCCGTGTCACTAAAAACTCGCAACTCGATATCAAACCGCTCCTGAGAAAAGGCCTCCCGATGCAATAGGATAGCTTGGTGGTTCGGCATCTTCATATGATACCACAAGTCATCGTCTAGTTGGAAATCTGCGTGTCTCAGCTTCGTGGACTTGCCATCGGTCGTAAGAGACTGGCCAAATAGAATCCTGGACTCGCCTCTTACATCTATAAGCTTCTCGATCGCTTTGTCATCGAAGAAATAGTCTCCTGCGTTCATAAATCCAACCCACTCGCCGGAGGCCTTCTCGAAGGCCTTGTTCATGGCGTGGTAGATCCCATCATCGGGCTCGGAAATGATCACGTCAATCCGATCGGAGTAGGCATTGACGACTTCCATCGTGCCATCAGTACTGCCTCCATCGATAATAATGTACTCCTTGTTCTTATAGGTCTGATTCAATACCGAAAGGAGCGTTTGCTCGATCTCCTTTGTGGCATTGAAAGCAATAGTGACGATCGTTACTAAAGGATTATTTGCTGACATCTTGTAAGAATGCGCAAATTTAAGGGTCAATTACTACGAAAGCCCCTCAATTCATAATTCTTATGGCACTGAAAAAGCTCGGCATTTTCATTAGTAATCTGCTAATACTCCAGGCAACCGTAATGTCACAGAATACCTCTGACCTTGCAGGGCAAATAGAAGCTTCCAAGTCAACCGGCTTCGCTCGGATCCAACCGGGGATTTATTCAGGCGACATTCACCTCGACTCATTGAGTGAGATGCTCATCATTTTTGAGAATGTGACTATTGAGGGTAACCTCACCATCACCAGATCGCGAGGTACCGTTTTCGAGGGCAAGCTGCGAGTAAAGGGCGATTTGAACCTCATCGGCCTACAGTATTGTCGGTTAGGAAATATGAATGCAAGATTTGTTTACATCCAAAATTTCGCAGGCTGGGGAGGATTCTACTGGAATACCTTCAACAATCTCTCTTGTCGCGCCATGCAAGTCAGACAGGCGCGATTGAAACGAGGGATCAGCGCCATCAATGAGAACTATTTCAATGGTCTCTACATCCGGGGCGGACTCGCCAAGAATAACTGGAACAACCTATGGATTCGCTCTGGAGGCAACGCAGATCCTTCTGATCACACGACACTTGGCACGATTGCCGATAGTGTTCGGTGGAATACGGTCTATACCAACCCCTTCGTGATCGATCATTTTGATTTCTCGGATAGTCGGTCACCTGAGGGAACCAAGAGCTGTGCCGTAAAGCACGAGGGGCCGCGTCCCATTCACTTGAAAAACGGTTTTGTCGAGCATCACGATCTAGCCTACCAAGGCAAGATCGTTAGTGAAAACGTAGAATTCAGGTCCTGTAAGGTAGTGCCGGCTTTGTCGGGAGAATTCGATTTTGATGTCGCTCAAACAGTTGGTAAGATTGGGAATTTTCGAGCCAGGCCTGCCCCTGGCATCATTTCCGACCCTCTTTTCAGCGCGGGTATCAGGGCCCCATTCAGCGGTAAGGGAATCCAGTCCCTTGGCGAAGGTGTCCAAATCAAACCAGGCGCCTCGAACATGCTGATCTACGAGTGGGTAGCGCAGAGGTCCGGCACCATCTCCATCGTTGCTCGTGGTCGCTACATTGGCAGCCTTCGACATCAAAGTGGAAATAATACACGGCAATACGGCCTAGGCCACCAGGCCAAAGGCGGGACGGAAGCTTATATCGTAGGGCGGAGCAAAGTGAAAAAGGGTGAACGACAGCGTGTTTGGGTGATCCCACACAAAAGCGAAAATACGGTCGTCACCGGACTACAGATTTACGAGGGATATACGGGGTTTCAAATCCCAGGAAAAGGGAAGTAATGAAACTCCAGCGGTTTTTGGGGCAAGCGACTATTTTCGCAACAGTGAAAGCAAGAGGTAAACGATAGATGGCTTCGAAAACTTCAGAAATTGTTCAATCGTCGGTACCGATTATCGTGGTAGCAGCTTACAACCGACCGGAGTCATTGGCGAGGCTACTCAGCGGGTTGGGTGCCGCAGTGTATTCGACGGCTGTCAAATTGATCATCAGCATAGATGGAGGGGGCCCCGACCATGTCCCTAGGTTGGCTAGGGACTTCGAGTGGCGGCATGGAGATAAGCACGTGATTAGGTACCCGGAGAATTTGGGACTCAAGGAGCATATTCTCAAATGCGGAGACTTGACACAGGAGGGCGCTCCTGTGCTAATACTCGAAGACGACCTCTTCGTCGCGAAGCATTTTTTTGGTCAGTCCTTTGCCCTTTTTGAGGAGTTTGGCCATCGAGAGGACGTTGACCAAATTTCCCTTTATTCGCCAATGGTCAACGAATTTTGCGAAAACGCCCCCTTTCAGCCCATCGACGATACATCGCCTGTCTATTTGATGCGAACGGGATCATCCTGGGGCCAAATGTGGACGCCACCAATGTGGAGTCGCTTTCGGCGGTGGCTGGACAGCAAGGACAGTGACTTTTCGTTCGTCACTGAAAGCAACCTACCACGAAAAGTACGAGGGTGGCCCACCAACTCTTGGAAGAAGTTGTTTAACGCTTTTCTCGTCGAACGGGGTTCTTTCGTAGTCTACCCAAAGGTTGGGTTGACAACCAACGTCGGTGCGAAAGGAACAAATCATGCCATTGCCGCCAATGTATATAACACGCCACTCGCTACGACCCCGGGGTTGAATTTTTCGACAAGTTCGTCCCCGCGCAAGTATGACCAATACATGGAGCCCATTTTGGAGGATAATGACGTCAAACTCGAAGTGCCCCTCGACCAGTTGCAAGTCGATTTCTATGGAACAAAGGAGCCTCAGCACTACCCCGGCCTGTTTTTTCTCACGCGTCAGGAGTGCAAAGCACCGCTGAGGACATACCAGGACCTCCTGCTACCGGAGCTACTCAATATCCAGTTGGGCTTGGAGGGCGAGGGGTTGTCACTGTGCAGAGCGGAGGACGTGGTGGGACCAAAAGAGCCAAGGCCATTTATTCTAGCGCTAATGTACAGGTACAAGTTGAAGTACCTGCTGCTGGCTTTTTGGAAGAAATTGCTCTCGAAATTAAAGCGCTAGACGCGGCGAGCTTTACCCCCAAACAGGAGCCGAAAATGCTCAGACACCTCCACGTACCGACGGATCATAATGATGCCCATCACTCTCCACTTGTCACGAAGGGATAGCTCCGTTGGAGAGATCCTCCACACCCTCGAGAGATGCCGGAAGGGCGGTCTCAGCAATGCTATGCCATCCACAAATCGACGCAAAAATGACTTGCTTTCGAGCGTAAAGGTTTTGGCATAGACGCGACGGGCTTTCTGTAAGATCTCACTCCTACCCCTGGCGGGGTGTGCCACTTCCATGTCCTCCATATATTCGATGGAGAAACCCCTCTCGGTGGCTCGTAAGTTCCATTCATAATCGCCGCCAGACATCAGTTGGTTATCAAAAGGTCCCACAGCGTCAAATAGAGCTGTTCGACAAATCAAATTCGCAGTCGCACAAAAACCCTGCGAAACGTAGGTCCGCTGTGGAAACCCAAAAATATAATCGTACAACTCGCCAGCAGTGCGCTTCTCACTCACTACGATCGCAATATTGCCAGCCAACCTGTCGACTGCAGGCTCACTTCGAAGGCGTCGCAAGCCTGTCTCCAACCACCGCGGAGACGGGCGGCAGTCAGAATCAGTGAAAGCAACTACGTCGCCCTTAGCCTGCACCAGTGCAAGGTTGCGTGCGGCATAAGATCCAGGCTTGGGCTCAGTAAGAAAAATGACCGAGGGGAACTGCTCCAACAACGCGCTGGGGACATCTTGAGCTGCGTCATTGTTGACTACAATCACTTCAAAGGAGTCCGCTGGGCAAGATTGTAGGCCCAAGTGCTCCAGGCAAATCGTCAGCCGATCCCAGTCCCTGTAAGTGGGAATGATCACTGAAATCTCTGGGGAGACTAGATTAGTTTTCACGGCAATGTGGCAGTAAGATGGGAAGATACACAACCCTCAAGTGGTCCATGTACTTCACTCGTTCTTAAACAATTCGAAAGTTCCCTGTAGGTAGTTCAAAGAACTAACTCATAGTCTTTCAACCGGGTGGCCTCATAAATCCGGGCAATAGCCGTATTCTCATCTGCCGTTCCCCCTCCGGACATCAGATTCGTGTCAAAGTTGTAACAACGTCTAATCTGTTCCGAAACCCAAGACGAAATTTCCTTATCATCAAGCAAACCAAAAACCTGCATCGCATAGGCAACCTCAAAGCCGGGAGGATTGTATGGATATCCATATTTGCTCTCCGCTACTTTCTGCCGATGGTTACTGGTGGTTGCGTACTCCAGGGCTTTTCGAATTCGCGGGTGACCCCAAAAGTTATGATCAGGAAATACAGTCTTGAGCAACGCAAAGGCGTATAGATTAAAGCTATGATAACCTTCCGCTTTCATTTTTAGATACGTCCCACCTCCGCGGATTTGATAGAAGTTTTTTAGTCGATGCAGAGGGGTCTTCGCCAGGAACTTACTTGACTTATGTCTAATCAATCCGCTGGGGTATGTAAAGAAGTTGTCAGGCAGTCTGGTTAGGAATGTATGGATTAGGTCACCAATATACTTATTGCCTGTAGCCTCGTAAACCAAGGCGCCGGAGGCTGCAAACCAAAGTTGATGATTGAACGTCTTGTCAAAATCGTAATAACTCCCGTCTACATTTACACGCCTCCACAGGGCAAACCTATCGACAAAGGGATGCAACTTAAAAGTCGAAACCGCTACATCTATAGGCTCCTGAGTAGAAAAGTGTTTGCCAAGTTGTAGCAGGGCTTCGATGGTCCATGCTTGCCCTACGAGCCCATTGGAAAAGTCCTTTTCCGGATTCCTACGGTGCCAAAATGTTGCACCCATAGGTCTGGCTTTGGTGTGCATCAGATATTTCTGGCAGTTTGAGGCAGCAACCTCGAATTTCTTTTCCCTTGTGATTTCGAAAGCCTTTAGAAATGTAATCGCCCAATGGGCCGTATTTCTCACAGGAGTCTCAGGATCCCGGTAGGGGCCATTGTGTCCTGGAGGCATGGATCCATCTGCATCTTGCAGCGAAAGTGCGCTGCTGGCTGTAGATACTAGAATATTATATAGTGTTGTCAAGATCTCCTATTTTTTGGGCCCCAGCCTTAGTTTAAAGTAGCCGCAAATATGCCCCGTCTTCCCAATAAAATGCATAATGATGGCGACTAGCCAAACACTATTGAGATGAGCGAGCATTTCCTCCGTCCCTCTTTCGCGAATCATCTTTGCAATGGAAGGTCTGCGTGGGGGCCTGAGGAATGAAACCAGGTATCGGTAAAAGGGCTGTTGCCTTCCATCTTCTTCCCAAACTGCAGGGTGAGCCAGACTTATCCTCCACTGCTTACCGTAAAGCGCTATGTATGAGCGGGCGACTTTGTACACCTTAGCCTCTTCGCAGAAAAGCAGTTGGAATCCCGCCTGAGTGGCTTTGTTTGTCCACCGGACGTCGCCACCTGATCGAATGCCCTCGACAAACGGCCCTACCTTGTCAAAGACTGCTTTGTTCACAAACAGGCTGGCGGTCTTGGCCACTTTTCTAGTTTCGATTGCATGACGCATGCGAATATTGGTCAAGGAATCGTAAATCTTTGCCGCATCTGTTTTAGGACCGTAGTCAAAGAGTACGTTGCCGCCGATGAGGTCAGCGCTGCTCTTATCAAGATATTGTAGGCCCTTTTCCAACCAATCAGGGGCCGGAAAACAAGTGGCATCAAGAAGAACAATTACCTCTCCGGCAGCAACTTCGAGACCCCTATTGCGCGCGGAATAGGGGCTACCCAGATTATGCAGTTCCTTCAACCAGATCACATCAGGATACTTCACCACCACATCCGACAGCGTTTCCGGAGCGCCATTGTCCACGACTATCGTCTCAAAGTCTGAGACTGTTTGCGAAGAGAGAGCTTCCAGTGTTTTCTCAAGTGGCCCCACATCTTGGAAGACTGGGATGATGACAGAAGCGAGCGGTTTACTACTCATAAATTCCTATAGAAAGTTCTAATCTTCTGGCGGATCACCAAAGGCTTTGGCAATTGTGTCCGCTAGGGTTTTTAGGTGTGCGTCAAGCGTGAAGTTCTCCTCTATCCGACGTTTGGCCTGACCTCCAAGTTTTACGGCGAGTGCTTGATCGTCCAAGAGCCTCACAATAGCCTGAGCCAAACCTTCCGTGTCCTTCTCATTCACCAAGAAGCCCGTTTCCCCGTCCACGACTACATCAGGTATTCCGGCATGTAAGGTTGACACCACAGGCAGGCCGGCCGCCTGAGCCTCCAGTATGGAGACTGGCGTTCCTTCCTTATCACCATCCGATGACTTCACGGAGTGCTGGATAAAAACTCGCGCATCTCGCATCAACTCTCGAATCTCCTCCGGCGTTTTCACCCCCGGAAATGATACGTGGCGTTCAATACCCAGTTCCTTGCAGAGATCCTTCGACAGTTGCAGCAAAGGACCTTGTCCCACCATGACCAAATGTGCATCGGGATGACTCTCCAGTACTTTTTTGAAGGCGAAAAGCGTCAAATGTGGTGCCTTTTTTTCCACAAATCTACCCACCGCGAGAAGGCTTTTTGAGCGCATTTCTGGTTGGAGGGCGAGGAACTCACTTCTAGGACCATAGGGATTGTAAATGATCTTTCCTCTCGGGCATCCCATGTTTGCCAGATCCCGTTGCATCTCTTTACTCACCGCAATAATCGCAGCAGCATAATCAAACATCTGCCGGTATGGCTCGTCATATTTCTCCAGGACATCGTAACGACTGGCATCAAACCCATGAAAATGGACAACCAACGGCACTTTCTTCCTTTTACAGACTCTTAGGCTAGCTGCACCCGTCACACCATACTCAGCCAAAACGCAATCAATTCGATTTCTCACCAGTGATCTTAGGAAAACGTATTCGACGCGGTTTAAGCCGCGAAGCTTTGCCTGGGCCCACTGAATCAGGATCTTCCACGGCATTGTGGACAGCAAGGAACCTTTCCCCTCGAGACGCTTAGGAACATCTCCATCGAAATAGAAGAAGACTTTTGCTCCAGGAATATCCCGATGTTGCTGTATAAAAGTTTCTGAGTACGCCGGGTCTTTCCTGGCGACGATCGCTAACCTAAAGTTTCCTGGCGCCTCCATAAATGGCTGTTAGCATGGTAGGTTTGGTCAAATCGACTTGCTCCTTTTTCGACATATGTAAGAGCCTCGTATACATCATCATGAGCACTGGCCTGATCAGCTTCATCTTCCTTGAGTGCGCGTATGGCGACCGCTTCATCCAGAGACCGAGCATTTGTGCCAAACTCGCGTGCCAACCTCCCTGTGGCTCAAGTTCGATGTCATCAAAACCCGCATTCTTCAAAAGCAGCTCTAGTGCGTAAGGAGTATAACGGTAGAAATCGTAAGGCTGCTCATGTAGATTCCACAGAAAGGGTACAGTAAAAAAGAAATAACCACCCGGTCGAAGTACTCTATGTATCTCTTCGAGGATGGCACTGGGATCGGGGCAATGTTCCAAGACCTCCGTGGCCATCACTGTATCAAAACTATTGTCGTCCAGGGGAATAACCTTGCCGTCCCACCGAACATCTGGTTGCACGTTTTCGTCATACACCTTCGCCGTTTCGATATCTAATCCAACATAGTTCTTGACCTCGGATTGAGATAGAATCAGCTTTTTGTAGGGCATCTTGCCACAACCGACATCTAGGAATTCACCATGAAACTTCAGCAGGTTCCGCTTCAATGCCCCTAATATGGATGCCCGATGATAGTAGAGATCGACACTTCCTGGCGACAGATTCAATTCTGTAAAATCTTTCACGGGCGCAACTTACTGAAATTTATAATCCCTTTCGAATGCTAGTTGTTTGAGCGTGTAAGCCTCCGAGTGAGTGAGCTACTCTTTGCTGAGACTCGTTGCCGGAAGTTGTCCAGGCTGTTCTCTAGCGCCATTTTCACTTGTGTAATCACGCCAAGATCAAAAACTTCCTTGCACCTCTCTGGAGTGAGCCTGGAAGCAAACCCAATCTCCGCACGCCCCCATTCAGTCCTGTCAACAGCCTCATGAGGCTCTACAAAAAGGAAATCAAATAAGCCTCGAATGTTGGCAAGTGAATTCCAATCAAGGTTCATCCGAAGCAGATCCGGATATGTCTGGTAGTATTTGGATTCCGAGAAGTCGGCCTCCTTAGATTCGGCGAATGGACCAGCAATGGACACTTTGGCTCCGAACGCTGCGGCATAGGGTATATGGGATCCCATCTTGTTGGTCGTGACATACTCAAATCGTTGGAACAATCGTTGCATTCGCTTGAGGGCGTTGCGATCTTTCGAATCTGCACCAAGCACCATCGCCACTCCCAGGCTGCGGAATTCCTCGATCCAATAGCCATTTTCCAGGCACGAGGGACTAATGCTCACCAGGACATGCTCAAAATCTCCGGAAATGCCTTTTATGTACTCAGCGTATTCCTGAAACCCCCAGCTGTGTGTTGTGTAGCTCAGCGAATGTGCTGGCATCACGAGCAGCGAATTATCCAGGCGGCAAGTAGGCAGGTCCGGCAAATAGCAAATTGGCAAACCCACGGCCAATGTCCTTTCAAATCCCTGGCTTCGAAGGTAATCCTCCTGGTCTTTCCGGGCGACCAGCTGAAGTCTATCAGGAAAATGGTCCTGGTGACCGATCACCAGTCGAGGGTCTATGTTCTTAGAGGAATGATGCCAGCCATGCTGCCATATGATCCGGTCATCCTTCGGAAGCACAACTTTCCTCAGCCCGCAATATTCCGCAACGTTGTGTATGGCTCCATAAAACTCAATATTGCGTTTACGAGGAACTGCAACCTTCTCCGGCAGCCCGTGAATGACATCTAAGCGCTTGTCAGTGTTGTTCATTCAACAATGGTGACAAATTGTCTGCGAAGATAACATGCATAAATACATCCATGCCAGTACAAAGCTCTCGGCAATTTCTGTAAGATCTAGGTCAGTTCAAATGAACTGTCAACATGCTGTCGAATGAGCTTGCGCAAAGACGCTACAGTTTCCCAATCAGAATTAGTACCTGAATTGTAGGAGAAGCCATGAGGTACCCTGGCAACACCCTTCATCTGCTCATATTCCTCGACTCTTTTGCGCAGCGTCGGAGGGAGGATCACGTAGTATTTACCCAGATCAAATGTGTGGAACGAATCGGAGGCCGTGATCATTTCCTCATGGAGCTTCTCACCTGGACGAATGCCGACAATAGGCTTCTCACAATCGGGCCCAATGGCTTCGGCTACATCCGTAATTCGGTAGGAAGGGATTTTCGGGACAAACAGCTCACCCCCAGAAGCGTGAGCCAGGGCGTACATCACCATTTCGACACCCCCTTCCAATGAGATATTGAATCTCGTCATCTCCGGATCTGTGATAGGTAAAACTCCCTCTCTCCGCTTCTTTAGAAAGAACGGTATCACGGACCCGTTTGAACCCATTACGTTGCCATACCTCACAACGGAGAATCTGATGTCTTTGACACCCTTGATATTATTTGCGGCAATAAAAAGCTTATCACTTGTCAGTTTAGTAGCTCCGTACAGATTAATCGGAGCGCAGGCCTTGTCGGTGCTCAAGGCAACAACTCCCTTGACGTCTGTTTCTAAGCAAGCCCTAATGACATTCTCGGCCCCGCCAATGTTGGTCTTGATACATTCGTCAGGATTGTACTCTGCGATGGGTACGTGCTTCATGGCCGCAGCATGGATCACGTAATCCACATCCTGACAAGCTCGCTTGAGGCGCCCGTAGTCCCGCACATCTCCTATAAAAAATCTAATGTTCGGGTAGTCTTCTCGACTATACTCCTGACCCATTTGAAACTGCTTCTGCTCATCCCGTGAGTAGATGATCAGTTTCTTGAAGTTTGGATGCTCCTTTACGATATGGGCAACCAAAGCTTTCCCCAAAGATCCGGTGCCCCCGGTAATCAAGGTCGTTTTATTTGTTAAGTCCATCCAAGTGTTCTTAAGTTTTTGCCATGCTCAATTCTCTGAACTTCGCGTTCTTCTCAAGCAATTCGTCATAAGATCCAGAATCGATGATCCGTCCCTTTTCCATGAAATAGATTTGGTCGCAATCTTGTACCGTTGTCAATCGATGAGCAATCGTAATTGTCGTGACCGAAGCCTTCAATTCATTGATCGCCTCAATAATGACCTTCTCAGTTATATTGTCCAGGGCCGAAGTCGCCTCATCCATAACTAGAATGGAAGGTCTTGAATAAAGAGCTCGGGCTATTCCTACCCTTTGGATCTGACCTCCTGAGAGCCTGACTCCTCGATCCCCAACCAACGTTTCGATGCCATTGGGCAATGAATCCAGAAATTCTTTTACATGCGACTGCTCCAACGCCAGATCGAGTTTCTCGGGGTCGATTTTGCTAGGATCCACCCCTAGGCAGATATTGTTAATAATTGTATCGTTGATCAAAGTGATGTGTTGTGGAATATACCCAACCTGGCGGCGCCAGGAGGCCATTCCCCGGCGCGTGTCGTGACCATTGCACAGGATCGCTCCTTCTTTCACTTGGAGAAGGCCCATGAGGCAATTGATCAGAGTAGACTTGCCGGAGCCAGATGCGCCAACAAAGCCAATGCTTGCTCCAAGTTGGACGGTTAGACTGATTTTGTCCAGGACATTCATTTTCCCATCATAGCTGTAGCCAAGTTCCCGAATTTCTATGTGCCCGTGCCGCAGGTCACCAAAATCAAAGTCGCCCCCCGGCTCTTCTAATTGGACTCTCGTAATATCATCATAAACTGTCTCCACAGACGGCAGGGCAAATCTGATTTCATTGATCGATTCGGCGATCAGGGTGGTGAGTGGCCTCAAACGCGTGGATGCTACTGTAAACAGCACCAATATTGCGATCATTTCCTCTGGGTCCTTTCCCTGGGCGGCAAAATATATGATCACCAGCCCGATTATTAACGCCCCGCCAAATTCGACAATTCCCCGCGGTAATGACTGCAATATCACTCGAAATAAAAGCACGCGACCCTCCTGGGCTATGACATTTCGATGGCGATTCACAAAGAAGTTCTCAACCTTCAGCACCTTGATTTCCTTGATCAGGTTTAGCCCATTCATAACCACCCTATTCTTGGCTCTTCGATACTCCTGGAGCATTACTCCGTAAGACTTGATCTTATTTCTGGTGGCTCTCAATAGCGTGAGGCTCAGCAACGCAAAAAGCACGACTGTCAACAATGACACTGCGACATCCACAAAAAGCAGCAATGTAACCATCGCTGCGGTCATGAAGATACTGGTAATCAGCATGAGAGATTTGAGGACCACCTTTTCCACAATCTGACTCGTCTCGGCATTGACATTTCTCAGGAGTTCTGGCATGTTGGACCCCAGGAGAAACTCGTACTTGCTTTTGAGATATATGGCATATAGTCTGTTGCTCAAATTCACCTGGAAATGTCGCGTCAGGTTCCCTTTGATGTAGTTGAGAAAGGTCTTGAAAAGGAGCTTGAGCAAATAGATCAATATGAGAGCAGCAGAGGAGGCAATCACATAGTATGAGCCAAAGAAATCTATAAAGGCACCTACCAATGGTCCTATATAGCTAATAGTGGTGACTTTGTCGGGGAAGGTCACGAGCAAAATGAGCCCCGGTATAGCAGCAACACTTACGAGTTCCATAAGCGAGTCCAGAAACAGCAATACGGTGAGAAGAGTTACCCCTTTCTTCACTCTTCCGTCCATTAAGGCATACAGTTTTTTCCAGATCGAAATGCTATATCCTTCCGTCATACCAGGTATTGATCACTCATATCTGCCATCATTCGGCCTGCCTCAATATTTTGTGCCCTACGTCCTCCAGGCTCTTTTGCTTTTTGAACAAATCAAGATCTGCTACCACCATCTCATCAATCAAATCTGTAATGGAATAGCTCGGGGTCCAACCGAGTTCCTCTCTTGCCTTGGTAGCATCCCCAATCAGCAGCTCTACTTCGGTGGGCCGGAAATATTCGGGATCAATTCTCACAACTTCCTTGCCCTCCGCAATCCCTAAGTCGATATCTCCCAGTAAACCACTCAATTTATCAACATCCACAGCCGACACTCTACCGACCTCATCTTTCCCCTTTCCCCGAAATTCGAGCTCTATTCCGAGCCTATTGTAAACTTTTATGATGAAGTCCCGAATTCTTGTTGTCACGCCAGTAGCAATCACATAGTCAGAAGGCTGCTCCTGCTGCAGCATCAACCACATCGCCTCGACGTAGTCCTTCGCATGGCCCCAATCGCGTTGTGCTTCCAAATTGCCAATATACATTACATCCTGGAGGCCCAGGACAATTTTTGCGGCCGCCCTGGTGATTTTGCGTGTGACAAAGGTTTCTCCACGAAGAGGTGACTCATGGTTAAATAATATGCCATTACAGGCATACATGTTGTAGGCTTCCCGATAATTTACGGTGATCCAATATGCATATAACTTGGCAACGGCATAAGGGGATCGCGGATAAAATGGAGTGTGCTCCTTTTGAGGAACTTCCTGAACAAGTCCATAAAGCTCTGAAGTGCTGGCCTGATACACTCGTGTCTTTTTTTCTAAATCTAGCAATCTCACGGCCTCCAGTATCCGCAACGTACCAATGCCATCGGCATTCGCCGTATACTCTGGTGTATCAAAACTCACCTTTACATGGCTCATTGCGGCCAGGTTATAGATTTCATCGGGCTGAGTCTCCTGAATGATTCGGGTGAGATTCATGGAGTCCGTCAAGTCTCCGTAATGAAGAATCAGTCTCTGGTTCTCAACATGTGGATCTTGGTACAAGTGGTCTATTCGGTCAGTATTAAATAAAGACGATCGACGCTTGAGGCCATGCACCACATAGCCTTTGTTAAGAAGCAATTCTGCCAAATACGCTCCATCTTGACCGGTGATCCCCGTTACAAGAGCAACTTTGTTCATTGCGAATCGTTTATATCGTTCTGTAAACTAAGAAAGTCATTGTAGGCAAGCCTGATACCCTCCTCCAACTCCGTACTATAACTCCATCCCAGTTGCTTCATTTTCGTGACGTCCATGAGCTTCCGAGGGGTTCCGTCTGGCTTAGACGTGTTCCACGTTAACTCACCTTCGAAACCTACTATCTTCTTTATCATCTCGGCCAAGTCCCGGATAGAAATGTCCTTGCCCGTGCCAATATTGACAAATCCAGTGTCACTGTAATTTTCCATGAGGAAAAGGCAGCCATCAGCGAGATCATCGGCAAATAGGAACTCTCGGAGTGGTTTCCCACTTCCCCAAACCTCCACATTCCCATGATTCTCAACCTTCGCAAAATGAAATCTACGAATCAAAGCTGGGAGCACGTGGCTCTTAGTCGGGTGATAATTGTCTCCATAGCCATAGAGGTTGGTAGGCATGACGGATATGAAGTCCGATCCGTATTGTCTGCGATAGTTCTCGCACATCTTAATGCCAGCAATTTTTGCTATCGCGTATGGTTCGTTCGTCGGTTCTAGAGGCCCTGTGAGCAGATAGTCCTCACGTAGCGGCTGAGGCGCCATCTTCGGATAGATGCACGACGAGCCCAGGAACATTAGCTTTTTGACATTATGCTCGTGGGCGGCGTGTATCACGTTGGATTGGATCATCAGATTGTCGTAGAGAAACTCTGCCCGATAGGTGTCGTTTGCCAGGATCCCTCCAACCTTTGCAGCTGCAAGGAAAACATAATCTGGTTTCTCCTGTGAGAAAAAATCACTGACCATCGACTGGTCCCGAAGGTCTACCTCGGACGATCTCCGGCCTATCAGTTGCGAATACCCCTGAGACGCCAGACGACGCCAGATGGCCGAGCCAACCATCCCTGTGTGGCCAGCAATGTAAATTTTAGCGTCCTTATTCACCCTTTCTGATCAAAGTCCGCACCGCGACTCCAGAGATACCTGCTATTCCCAAGAAAATACCTAGCAGGACAAAAACAATTATGGTTCTGACGTCACTCTGCTTTGCAGGCTCAGGCGGAACATAGCTCGGCTCAAAAACTGAAAATACTGGGGTTCTCTCTTCCAATGCTATTCTTTTCTCCTCCAACTCTGTTGCCAGCTTCTGGTAAATGCCAAAATCAATGGAATATTCCGATTGCAAGCGTTCTTCCTCGGACTTGGCTGTCGCCGAAACTACCCCTCTATTCCGGTCTCTGAAACCCGCCAAGCGTCGCTGTGAAGTTTCAAAATTATCCTTTGCGCTAGCTACTCTGCGCTCGATATACTGCAGATCCCGACGTTCTTTATCAGTTTCTTTATCTATGATGAATTGTAGTAACTTCCTTGATACCAATTGGTTGAACTGGGCACACACGACCGGATCAGGCATTTCGGTCTCCACCACTATAAGGTTACCATTGTTGGAAATAATGATTCTCTCTGCCACCTTAGTCATAACCGAAATATCGGCCTTGGTCAATACCAATATGGTGGTATCGCCACCCTCAACGTTAGCAAGGCCAATGGGGTCCTCGGAAGCAGATTTTTCGGACTTGCTAAACAAACGTCCAATCCTGCGAGGTAACGAGCCCATGGCACTAAACATTCTCGCCACGAGATCCCGGTCCTCGTATCGCGTCACAAATTCCCCTAAGGACATATTCTGGTTTGAGTATTGAAAGAAGAACTCCTCCTTTGCCAAATCCATCAAGAAAGGGCGACTGGCAATAATGGACGGGTAAAACTGCGGATCGCTAAATACTCCAGAAGCCCGACCCGACATGGAAGCCTCTGAAAAACCCAGCAACTCCGCAAAGCCGCCAGTAACTGATGACCTCTCCAGGCCTGCTTCTGAGATATACGTGGACCTTGTCGCATAAGAGGCAGGGGTGGTGGTTACCTTGATGACAGCCAACAAGAAAAAAAAGACCACAAGGGCGGCAACAAGTAACCTCCTCTCCCAAAAGACAGAGAGAAGATCACGCAAAACAATCTCATCTCCGGAAAAAGTCCGCCTAATGTCTTCTGTATCGGTTCTCCAGCCCGGTAATCGCCTCATCAACCTAATTGTTAGTTTGCTGGTCTCTGATTGTCAAAAATAGCAGATACGTTGTGGCGGCAGTCGTCACGAGTCCAAATATGCGATCTATATCAAACCGTTCTCTTACTCTGCCCCCTGGCACAATGATCTCGGAACCAGGTAACACCGCAGGGCGTGACTTAAAGAGCAGGAAATTTCTGGATCTTTTCGCCGACCCATTGGGGTATAAGACGTAGGCCTTCCCCTTCTTTGCTTGTGGCGTATAGCCACCTGCGGCACTGATATAACTATCAAAAGGCAAGTTCTTCTGGTACCTGGCAAATGAACTTCCCTGCAGCACTTCCCCACTTATCTTCACAGTCTGCGGTTCGATGGGAATAACAATCTTGTCCCCATCCCGCAAGATCAAATCATTTTCTGTATCCTTGTTACCGTTGAGAATGTCTTCTAGGGAAAATGCAATCTTTGCGTACTCCCGAGGTTTGTCAATAAATATGGAATCCAAAGATTTATCCAGCAGCGTATCAGATGCAAAGTCCCCGCTATTAAGGAGTATCTGTCGGTAGCGTGATCTCAGGCCCTCTAGTCGTCTGTTAAGGGCGGTGCGTTCAACCTCACTCAAAGTCCCTCCTGCAAGCCGCTCAGTCAAAAACAGATTGAGTCTCTCCACATTTTGCAGATATAGCCTGGCCCTTTCTCTTTGTGGGAGAACCTTTTGAGGTCTGAGAAGATGCGCTCCCTCAATATATGCCTGTTTCGTAATGCCACCACTTCGGGGCAACAGATCTGAAATCCTCGTTTCCCTGTTGTTGAGAATGTACTTCCCTGGCCCAATCACCTCTCCCTCTATCTCGACAAAGGATGGATTGCGAAATCCAGGTGCCTGCCGTACGAAAATATTGTCGTACGGCCTCAATGGAGCCTTCAGGTTCTCTACTTCAAAGGGAAATAATTGATTGGGAATACTGAACTTCTGCACTTCAAAATCTCCCGAGGCAACCGGGGGGCGACGAACGAGCTCTATCTGACCTCCAACACCTGAATTTCTCAAGCCTGAAGACAGTAGGATGGCATCAGACACCGTCATCCCTTCGAAATAAGGCATCACGCCAGGACTTATCACCTCTCCATTTACTTCAATAAAGGGGGTCTCGGCTAATTCGTAGCGACTTGATACCACAATCAAGTCACCGATCTCGAGTGGAAATGACGTGGCTTGTGACTGCAGCATCTCATTTAGCTTCACACTTTTTGTTTCTGTACTCAAGTCCGCCCTCTTTCGAAACAACGTGGCATCCTCCAAATAAGCCTCTGGGGAAAGGCCACCAGCCTTCTCTACCAAGTCGTACAATGTGAGCCCTTGCGTCCAGCCATAAGCTCCAGCATTGGCCACCGCCCCTTCGATTTGTACTTTTTCGATCAAAGGATCTGCCGCCTTCCGGACAATTATGCGATCACCATCTACCAGTAACAAACTCTCATTGAATGGTACGTCCTGTATCGATTGTGCCCCCCCATTGAGACGCTCAACGGAGATAGACTCCTCTATGGCTCCTGGTCGGAATCCGCCGGCATATTTAATCAGGTCCACCAGATTCTCCCCTTCTTTCAGCTCAAATATCCCGGGTGTCTTGACAGCACCTACTACTTCTACATGATTATTGTAGGGCCTGATGACCATAATATCATTGTCTTGTAACCGAGAGGCTCCTCCCATCTGCCCTTTTCTCAGGAATTCATAAACATCCAACTTCTCGATTAGGCCTCCGTCCCGGTAAATCTCTATTTCCCGAAAAGTACCATTAACTGTGGGGCCTCCACTGGAATACAGTGCCATAAACGGGGTTGCGAACGAAGGCAAGCTATAAGTTCCGGGTCGCCTGATCTCACCGATCATATTGACTCGTATGCTACGTATAGTACCGAGGGTGGCCTCCATAAATACGGTGGGAGAGGATTGTGCAAGGCCAGAGTAGATCTTAGCCAACGAGGATCTTAGCCTAGAGCGGGCAGCTGTCACCGTCAGTCCCCCCACACCCACAGGACCTACTAACGGTATCAGGATCTTTCCCTCAGGAGAAATCGTCAACTGGTAGGACTCCTGCGAAGTGCCATATATCTCAATAAGAAGCTCATCACCGGGTCCTAGGATGTAGTCCCCGGGGGTGGGCATGTTATAATTAGGGCTGAAATCTATCGCATCATTATAGAAGAGCTTATAGCCGAATAACTTCCGCTCAAAAGGAGTCAGCTGTGCGTCTAGTTCGCTACCATCCTGAAAAAGACCCATACCTTGAGACCCCTGGACACCTCGGAGCCCGGTATCTTCGAAATTCAGCCCATCGGCCTCTGTGCCACCGTCAATCTCCTGTATTCGTTGAATGAGAATTTCAACTTGAGAAGGATCCATACCTCTACTTGCAGCCAAGGTCCTCACTTGACCAAGAGAATAACCTTCCCTCTGAGCTCTTTCCCAGTATTGCGAAATCTGGCGATTGGAAAGAGAGCGAACATCAACGGACCCAATGTCCTGACCAAGGGACACTAACGCCACCAAAAGAAGGCACAATAACCCTAAAAACTTCTTGGCCATACTACTTAAAATTCAACACCTATTCTACCACTTCTCCCTTTACCACAAAAAAGGGGTTTAGCAAATTCTCTTTGTTATACTGCAACTCTATATCAGAATTGGCAACTAACACTGTACCTCCCGCCTCAAGAACTACCGCATGGGCGGCAGCTGTATCCCATTCCATTGTTGGTCCAAAGCGGGGATAAATATCGGCCTCCCCTTCGGCTACCAGCAACAACTTCAAGGAACTACCCTTCGAAACGATCACAGGATCGTTGAGCCTCTCTATGAAATGTGTGGTCTCATCATTCATATGTGAGCGTGAGGCTACCGCCCGAAGACCTGGATCTTCGATATCACATTTATTGACAAATATGGATTCGCCATTCTTGAACGCCCCGCTCCCTTCTATTGCATAATACAGGTCACCAGTCACCGGGACCATAACAACACCCAATATGGGTTTACCACAATGAATAAGCGCGATATTGACCGTGAACTCTCCATTCCTTTTGATAAACTCCTTCGTCCCGTCGATTGGGTCTACCAGCCAAAAGTATTCCCACTGGCTCCTGGTGCCAAACGCGATCTCTTTCCCTTCCTCGCTCAATATTGGAAGACCAGTTTCACGCAGAGCCTCACAGATAACATGATGAGAGACCTTATCTGCCCTTGTTAGTGGGGAGTTGTCTCCCTTGGCTTCAATATCGAAGTTGTCGCTTTCGTAGACCTTTAAGATCTCAACCGACGCCTCTTGGGCTGCCCTTTTTGCGGCTTCCAACAACTGATTCAAATCCATCATCTTACTAGATAATCATGCCTGCGGCCACTGTCTCATTCGTCCCTTCATCCACAAGGATAATGCTTCCTGTATTTCTGTTCCTACGATAGCTGTCACATAGGATCGGCTTTGTCGTGCGAAGCTGGACCCTACAGATATCATTCATTTTGATGGCTTTGTCTTCCTCATTGCGATGAAGTGTATTGATATCCAGCTTGTAGCGAATCTCTTTGATCATTGCTTTCATGTCCGAGGTAGTATGGCGAATAGCATACTTGGCTCTCGGGCGTGGGCCAATGGGATTGAGCCAGCAAACCATCGCCTCCAAATCCTGATTTTGTTGGGGTTGATTATTATTCCTAACAATCATGTCACCCCGGCCAACATCAATATCATCCTGGAGAGTAATTGTGACCGACATCGGCGCAAACGCCTCGTCGACTGGACCATCAAAAGTATCAATAGACTTGATCTTAGACTGAAATCCAGACGGAAGCACAGTTATCTCATCTCCTGACCTAAACACTCCTCCTGCGATTCTTCCAGCATACCCCCTGTAGTCATGGTATTCATCATTTTTGGGGCGTATCACCGTCTGGACAGGAAATCGGCAATCAATATGATTCTGATCACTGCCGACGTGAATATTCTCGAGCGTGTATAGCAGCGTGGATCCTTCGTACCAAGGCATGTTGTCACTACGATTGACGACGTTATCCCCTTTCAAAGCACTTATCGGAATGAATCTGACGTCCTTCACATCAAGCTTCGAGGAGAATTTTTCAAACTCCTCCTTGATCTCTTCGAAACGCCGCTCGCCATAGTCCACCAAGTCCATTTTGTTCACACATACAATCACATGCGGGATTTGCAGCAGCGATGCTATGATAGAGTGCCGACAAGTCTGTTCCACGACGCCGTTCCTGGCGTCAATTAAAATCAAGGCGACGTTGGCAGTGGAAGCGCCCGTGACCATGTTTCTGGTGTACTGAATATGACCAGGGGTATCAGCGATGATAAACTTACGCTTTGGCGTAGCAAAATAGCGATAGGCAACATCAATTGTAATCCCTTGCTCCCGCTCGTCCTTCAACCCATCAGTCAATAGTGCCAAATCTGTGTGAGAAAGTCCCTTCCTCTCGCTGGACTGCTTTACGTGGTCCAGTTGATCCTCAAAAATTGATTTAGAATCAAACAGTAACCGTCCGATCAGCGTACTCTTACCGTCATCTACACTACCTGCGGTTGTGAACCGCAACAGCTCCATATCCAGGTAACCTGCCATTGCTATCTACAAAAATTTAGAAATAACCTTCTTTCTTACGATCCTCCATGGAAGTCTCTGAACGTTTATCGTCCTCCCGATTTCCTCTTTCCGTCTTACGCGCGGATGCTACTTCCTCTATGATCTTCTCCAATGTATCTGCGTCGGACTCCTCGCCACCAGTAATCGTGATATCTCCCAGGGTTCGGAATCTAATTTGCTTTTTCACCACTTCTTCGCCCTCAACGTTAATGTATTCTGAAACTGGCAACCATGTACCACTGCGGCGTATCACATCACGCTCATGTGCAAAGTACAGTGACGGAATCTGAATGTTTTCTAATAATATGTATTGCCACACATCCATCTCGGTCCAGTTGCTCAGAGGAAAAACTCTGAAGTGCTCCCCCTCGTGATGACGACCATTGAATATATTCCAGAGTTCGGGACGTTGGTTCTTGGGATCCCATTGCCCAAACTCATCACGATGTGAGAAGAATCGCTCCTTAGCCCGAGCTTTTTCTTCGTCTCTTCGAGCGCCACCAATGCATGCATCAAACTTGTTGTCCTCTATAGTCTCGAGAAGGGTGATGGTCTGAATCGCATTTCGGTTGGCATTTCTACCTCGCTCCTCCATCGCGCTACCCTTATCGATCGACCCTTGCACAGACCCGACCACGAGTTTTGCATCGATTTTGGCTACCAGGTCGTCCCGAAACCGTATCGTCTCTGGGAAATTATGTCCCGTATCTATGTGCACCAGGGGAAATGGTATCCTGGCGGGGTGGAAGGCTTTACGAGCCAGGTGTGTCACCACGATAGAGTCCTTACCGCCCGAGAACAGGATGGCGGGATTCTGAAATTGAGCGAAGACCTCGCGAAGTACGTAAATCGACTCCGCTTCCAACTCCCGGATATGTGTCAGATTATAGCTTTTCATACTGGTAGAACCTGCGGCTCTATCTTATCAACTAACTCCTTAAGGCAGTTTTCTAGTGAATTTTCGGCGGTATTGACGGTAACGTCTGGGGATTTGGGGGTCTCAAACGGAGAACTTATCCCAGTAAAATCTTTTATAAGCCCGGCCCTCGCCTTTGCGTAGAGGCCTTTAACATCCCGTTGCTCACAAATTTCTAATGGGCACTCCACAAATACTTCAATGAATTGCTTCTCTCCCACCAGTGTTTTGGCAAAGGCCCTTTCCTCCTCGAACGGTGATATAAAAGCTGTGATCGTCACAATACCGGCATCAACAAACAAGCGGCCTACCTCCGCGATACGACGAATATTCTCCTTTCGCCCCGCGGCTGAAAAATCCAGGTCACCATTGAGCCCGGATCTCACGTTGTCTCCATCCAAGATATACGTGTGAACTCCCAGATTAAAAAAGTGGGACTCCAGACCACTGGCAAGCGTTGATTTACCGGAGCCGGAAAGCCCTGTGAACCAAATCAACTTTGGTGCGAACCCATAGCTTCTAACCCGATCCTCCTGAGAAATCGCGTGGTTATGCGGAATGATGTTTTCTCTGTGTTCCACGCCAGCCCTTTTAATTAAAGTCGCGAAGTTACCAAATTCTTCGGAAGAAGGCCTTTGACGTCGAAAACCACCGGAACCGATGCTGCAATCGCCGACCAATCCAATTCAAGAAACTCTTTGTGCGCCACCGCCATTACGATGGCATCGTAGGTCCCATAATCAGGGGATCCATTCAGGTCTAGCCCATAATGTTCCTTTATCTCTTCCTTGTCTGCCTGCGGATCACATATGTCTGAGTCAACACCGTAGTCACGCAGTTCCTCCACAATATCGATCACTCTGGTATTCCGCACATCCGGGCAGTTCTCCTTGAAAGTGAATCCCAGAATCAAGACTTTTGCAGTAGATCCCAGCCGGTTGTTTTTCCCAAGACCTTTAATGATTTGCTGGGCTACATAACGGCCCATATCATCATTGATTCTTCGACCTGCCAAGATGATCTGCGGATTATACCCCAACTCCTCTGCTTTGTGCGTCAAGTAGTAGGGGTCTACGCCAATACAATGGCCTCCAACCAAACCCGGTTTGAAAGGGAGAAAATTCCATTTGGTACCAGCAGCCTCTAGGACTTCGAGCGTGTCGAGATCCATCTCATTAAAAATCAATGCCAACTCATTGACAAATGCGATATTGATATCCCTTTGTGTGTTTTCAATGACCTTAGCTGCTTCCGCCACCTTGATGGAGGATGCCTTGTAAGTCCCCACCTCCACGATAGAACTATAGTATTGGTCGATGGTTTCAGCACTCTCAGGGGTACTACCACTCGTTACTTTCACGATGGTTTCTAGCCTGTGTACTTTATCACCTGGATTGATCCGTTCAGGCGAATAGCCGCAAAAGAAATCCTCATTGAATTTCAGGCCAGAACGCTCTAAAATAGGCACACATACCTCTTCAGTGCATCCTGGAAAAACGGTCGATTCATAAACTACGCAGTCTCCTTTTTTTAAAACCTTGGCAACAGTCTCACTGGCCGACATAATGGGTCTCAAGTCTGGTTTTTTACCGTTATCAACAGGCGTGGGGACTGTGATGACGTAGAAGTTAGACTCCCTAATATCCTCAATCGATGAAGTCAACCTTAATCTGCTGCTAATAGCGACGAGTTCTTCCTCGGCAACTTCACCCGTCCGGTCGATACCCGTGGACAACTCTTTGATTCTTGAATCATTTATGTCGAACCCTAATGTCTGATACTTCTTCGCGGATGCTACGGCAAGAGGCAATCCCACGTAACCCAGGCCGACAATACACACTTGATGATTCATTGAGATACTTTTTGCTGGAAGTAACTAAGTGTACGTTTGAGCCCCTCGGCCCTGGTGAAGGAGGGCTCCCAATCAAGAACAGATTTGGCTTTGGTAATATCTGGTTTTCGCTGTTTTGGATCGTCCTTTGGAAGGTCCTTGTAGATAATCTTCGATTTGCTACCGGTCAGTTTGATAATCTCCTCGCCAAACTCCTTGATCGTAATCTCCTGTGGATTGCCAACATTTACCGGGTCAGAGCATTCACTCATCAAGAGCCGATAAATCCCCTCAACCAAATCATCCACGTATGTGAAGGACCTTGTTTGCGATCCATCACCAAATGCTGTCAGGTCCTCGCCTCTCAATGCCTGAGATATGAACGTCGGCAGTACTCGCCCGTCATCAAGCCTCATGCGAGGACCAAACGTATTGAAAATCCGAACGATACGCGTCTCCAAACCGTGGAAAGTGTGATACGCCATCGCCAATGCTTCCTGAAAACGCTTGGCTTCGTCATATACTCCCCGGGGACCTACTGGGTTTACATTGCCCCAGTATTCTTCTGTCTGCGGATGTACCAATGGGTCTCCATACACTTCAGATGTAGAGGCTACAAGAATGCGCGCGCCTTTATCCTTTGCCAATCCTAGACAGTTGAGCGTCCCCAAGGAGCCAACCTTCATGGTCTGGATAGGCATTTTGAGATAGTCGATGGGACTGGCTGGGGAGGCAAAATGGAGGATGTAGTCCAGCCGACCAGGAACGTGGACATACTTTGTCACGTCGTGCCGGTGAAACTCGAAATGCTCCTCCTTGAACAAATGTTCGATGTTTGCTATGTCGCCAGTCAGAAGGTTGTCCATTGCGACGACGTGAAAGCCCTCCTTTAGAAAGCGGTCACATAGGTGGGAGCCAAGAAAACCTGCTCCTCCGGTTATCAATACCCTCTTCACGATTCTACCTTTGATCTGCCCACGCTATAGTAAGTGAAACCCAGCGCCTCCATTTCATGGAGGTCGTACAGATTTCGACCGTCAAAAATCAGCTTGTTATTCAGCGCTACCGCCAACTTTCCAAATTCCGGTGTGCGAAAGACCGGCCACTCGGTCATGATCATCAATGCATCCGCCCCCTGAGCTGCGTCATACTCATCCTCCGCGAAGATGATCTTGTCGCCCAGGATCCCTTTTACGTTGTCCATCGCTTCAGGGTCGTAAGCTCTTACATTAGCGCCCTCCGAGAGTAACCTATTGATATTCTCCAACGCCGGTGCTTCACGGATGTCATCGGTATAAGGCTTAAATGCCAAGCCCCAAACTGCAATAGTCTTGCCCGCGAGCGATCCACCAAAATGGGCTTTCAAAGGATCGATCAGTTTCTGCTTCTGTTTGTGATTGACTGACATAACCGATTTCAGGATGCTGAAATCGTAGTCTGCTTCAGAAGCGGATTTTGCCAAAGCCTGGACGTCCTTCGGAAAGCAACTCCCTCCGTAGCCAATGCCTGCGAACAAAAACCGCTTGCCTATGCGTCCATCAGTACCGACACCCTTTCTCACCATGTCAACGTCAGCACCAAGGAGTTCGCACAGATTGGCGATTTCGTTCATGAAGGTGATCTTAGTGGCCAGGAAGGAGTTAGCAGCATACTTTGTGAGCTCTGCAGATCTGACATCCATGAAGATGATTGGGTTGCCCTGACGAACGAAAGGCTCATAGAGTTTATGCATCACCTCCTGGGCTTTTTCTGATCCAGCGCCAATCACGACCCTATCGGGCTTCATGAAATCGTCAACCGCCACTCCCTCCCGCAGGAACTCTGGGTTTGAAACCACATCAAAATCCACCTTGGCGTTCTTCGCAATGGCTGCAGTCACCTTCTCGGCTGTACCTACAGGTACAGTACTCTTGTCGACAACTACCGTGTACTCATCCAGAAGGGGTCCAAGATCTTCAGCTACTCTCAATACATATTGCAAGTCAGCGGACCCATCCTCTCCAGGAGGTGTCGGTAGTGCCAGGAATATGATCTTCGCACCTTTGATCCCTTCAGCCAGATCAGTTGTAAAGTCGAGTCGACCCTGACGAAGGTTTCTTTCAAACAACGGCTCAAGGCCGGGTTCGTAGATAGTAACCTTGCCTCCTTGCAGGGTCTTGACTTTCTTTTCGTCTATGTCCACACAAGTCACATGATTGCCAGTTTCGGCAAAGCAAGTACCTGTCACCAGTCCTACATAACCAGTTCCTACAACTGCTATTTTCATCTTTTTATTTGAAGTTTAATTCAGCGTCTTTTAATAAAGGTTGGTCCTCGTCCTTTTCAGAGATTTTGTTGGTCGAGCCCCATTTCCAGGAGATATTAAGGTCAGGGTCATTGTACAATATGCCCCTCTCATCAGCCGGCGAATAATAGTTGTCGACGGCATAATAGAAAAGGGTATTGTCCTCATGCACTTCATAACCGTGGGCAAAACCCCGAGGTACAAATAGATTCTTTGCTGGACCATCCAGCAGGAATTCAAACTTTTGACCGAATGTCGGGGACGACTCCCGAACATCGACCACGACATCCAGCACGGAGCCACTCGCGACCCCTACTATCTTACCTTGTGCCGATGGCTCCAGCTGGTAATGCAATCCCCTTAGTACTCTTTTTTCAGATCGTGCAAAATTAACTTGCTTTACATCAAAAGCAACGCCGGTCTTGTCCTCAAACCTCTCCCGGTTGAAGGCTTCCATGAAGAAGCCTCTGGGATCCTGGAATAAGTTGTTGACGAGGATGTAACAGTCTTTCAGCGGTGTTTCAATTACTTCCATGTCAGCAACTGTTTGAGGTACGCACCGTAACCGCTCTTCTCTAGAGATGTAGCAAGTGCACCCAATTGATCAGCATTGATGAATCCCATTTTATAGGCGACCTCTTCAAGGCAGCCGATCTTGAGCGACTGCCTTTGCTCTATGGCCTGAACAAAATTCCCTGCTTCCTGCAGTGAGTTGAAGGTCCCGGTGTCCAGCCATGCCGTGCCTCGATCCAGTATCTCTACTTTCAATTTTCTTCTCTCCAGATATGCCTTGTTCACATCGGTAATCTCCAGTTCCCCTCTGGGGCTCGGCTTAATGTTTTTGGCAATCGGTATCACTTCATTATCATAAAAGTAGAGACCCGGAACTGCGTAGTTGGATTTGGGATTTGACGGTTTCTCCTCTATAGACAATACATTGCGATCGGGGTCAAATTCCACGACACCGTATCGCTCAGGATCAGCCACGTGGTAAGCGAAAACATATGCACCATTTGGATCCACACACGATTGTAGCTTTCTCGACAGTCCAGAGGCATAGAAGATATTGTCTCCAAGGATCAATGCCACCTTCTCAGAGCCTATGAATTCCTCTCCAATCAAAAAAGCCTGTGCCAAACCTTCCGGCTTTTCCTGAACCTGGTAATGAAATTCACAACCGTACTTGCTGCCGTCTCCCAACAGCTGTTCAAACAAGGGAAGGTCCCGCGGTGTAGAAATTATAAGAATCTCTCGAATCCCTGCCAGCATCAATGTTGACAGCGGATAATAGATCATTGGCTTGTCATAAACAGGTAGCATCTGCTTACTTACGGCTAGGGTCAGGGGATGCAGTCTCGTACCGCTACCTCCCGCCAGTATTATACCCTTCATTCGAATTCTGATTTGAAAAAATTCGCCGCTGCAAGTTTAATGACTCCCAGCATATTGTTTGTTATAGTAATTCTGGTAATCGCCGGAGGTCACTGAATCCAGCCATTCCTGGTTGGAGATGTACCATTGGATTGTCTTCTTGATCCCTTCCTCAAACTGCAAAGAAGGTCCCCAGCCTAACTCATGGTTGATCTTCGTAGCATCGATCGCGTATCTAAGATCGTGGCCGGCTCTGTCAGTGACGAATGTGATCAATTGCTCCGATTCACCAACAGCATTACCCATAACCGCGTCGAACGCCCTACATAGAACCTTGACCAGATCCAGATTCGTCCACTCGTTGAAGCCCCCAATATTATAAGTCTCTCCAAACCTACCTTTATGTAAAATGGTGTCGATGGCCCGAGCATGGTCCTCCACGTATAACCAATCCCGAATATTCTCCCCCTTGCCATAGATAGGTATCGGCTTCTTATTTCTTAGATTGTTGATTGCCAGTGGGATCAATTTCTCCGGAAACTGATTAGGACCATAGTTGTTCGAGCAGTTGGAGATGACCACAGGAAGCTCATACGTATTTGCATACGCCCTCACAAAATGATCCGATGACGCCTTCGATGCTGAATAAGGAGACTGCGGATCGTAAGAGGTCGTCTCCAGAAAAAAGCCTGTCTCTCCAAGCGATCCGTAGACTTCGTCCGTAGAGACATGGTAAAACAAGCAATCGTCCTTTCCTCCCCACGATTTGCGCGCAACATTCAGCAGATTCACTGTCCCCAGGACATTTGTCTTAACGAATGAAAGTGGATCACTTATAGATCGGTCAACATGTGACTCAGCGGCCAGGTGTATGACTTTTGTTGGCTCAAATTGCTGAAAAGCGTCTTGCAAGTCGCTTTCGGAGCAGATGTCTCCTTTCACAAAATGATAATTGGCGGAGTTCTCAATATCTCTGAGGTTCTCGAGATTTCCCGCATAGGTCAGGGCATCGAAATTGATGATGGTGTAATCCGGATAATCCCGGACTAACCTTCGCACTACGTGCGAACCTATAAACCCTGCTCCACCTGTAACTAATATCCTCATACGTTATAATAATCTCTGAACCATGCAACAAAATTGGCCACGCCTTCCTCGATAGATGTCTTTGGTTTGTAGCCTGTAAGGTTCATTAGGCTTGTAACATCCGCATATGTAGCGGGTACGTCTCCCGGTTGGATTGGCATAAAATTTATTTCAGCCTTTTTCCCGATTTCTTTTTCAATCACCCGAATGAAATGCATTAGTTCCACCGGTGAATTGTTTCCAATATTATGGACCCTGAATGGCGCGAAACTGCTGGATGGGTCAGGGTGCTGTGGGTCCCAGGAAGGATTTGCGGTAGCTGGATGCAGCATCAAACGATACACGCCTTGCACGATGTCAGTCACATAGGTGAAGTCCCGACGCATATCCCCGTTGTTGAATACGTCGATGGGCTTACCTTCCAGAATAGCTTTCGTGAAAAGAAACAACGCCATGTCAGGCCGCCCCCAAGGACCGTAAACTGTGAAGAATCGAAGACCTGTAACTGGTAACGCAAAGTTACTGGCATAGGTGTGGGCCATCAATTCGTTGGCCTTTTTGGAGGCCGCATATAAGGAAATCGGGTGATCTACATTATCGTTGACTGAAAATGGCATCTTGGTGTTCGCTCCGTAGACCGAACTTGAAGAGGCGTAGAGCAAATGCTCCACTTTCTGATGCCTACAACCTTCCAAAATATTGACAAAAGAGGTAAGATTGGCCTCGACGTAAGCCTGTGGATTAGTCAATGAATAACGGACCCCAGCCTGGGCGGCGAGATTGACTACATATTTGAAACTTGTGCTGTCGAAAAGCGCTTTGACGGCAGGGCCATCTGCCAAATTGATTCTGTGAAATGTGAATCCTTCAATGGTATTGAGAATCGCGAGTCGATCCTCCTTTAAACGCACATCGTAGTAATCGTTGACGCTATCTGCTCCGACCACTTTATACCCTTCCGAAAGCAGTTTCTGAGAGAGATGAAAACCTATGAATCCGGCCGCACCGGTAACTAGTATAGTATCTTGATTTTCCACTGAAATAAATTCCTGACTCTGGTCGACAGGTGACGATTGTAAATTTTACGCAATGCTAGCATACTAACAGCCCTTTTACAAAAATCACGGTTGGGTGGAAGGCCAATAATGCCCAAATGCTAGTTTTGCCTGATGAATAGGATCTTCGCACTGCTTACCAAGGAGTTATCTCTGGAATTCAGGACACGGTATCCCTTCCTTTCGTTGGTTTCGTTCCTTCTGTCCCTCACCTATATCGGATACTTGTCATTTCAGACAGACTTAAGTGTGGAGACATGGAATGCAGTCTTCTGGATCATTACGTTGGTGACCGTTACCACTGCTGTGGGCAAGTCCTTTATTCAGGAGAACGACAGGTCCTACTATTATTACTTCCTGGTAAGACCGACGGAATTGCTGCTCAGCAAAATGATCTACAATCTCACTTTTGTAGTCCTTCTGACTGCGCTGACTTTTCTCGCCATGCAATTGTTCTTCCCTCTGATGATCCCGGATCTCACATCCTTTATGATAAATGGATTTCTGGTGGCGATAGGCCTGTCTGCAGCCTTCACGCTGATCTCGTCCATAGCCTCCAGTGCAGACCCAAAAAGCAACACAATGGCGGTACTTGGATTTCCTATTGCCATTCCCGTACTGCTGTTGGGAGTGACGATTTCACGTAAGCTGCTATTGGGTCAGAATTTTGATAATGTTAGGGGCAGTCTGACGTCACTGATCTCTGTTGATGTTATTATCATTGCACTGATTTTCGTCCTGTTCCCCTATAGCTGGAAAAAGTAGCAATGGAATATTTCATTAGATCGGGTTGGTGGAAGTGGTTGGCAATGATTCTACTTGTCTATACAGTGATCGGCGGATTCCTGTTCACGGTTCCGCGACTTCCTATTCTCAACGAATCGATCAGGGCACTGCATTTTCATGTCCCCATGTGGTTTGGCATGATTTTGCTTTTTGCTGGGGCCACAGTCTTCTCAGTGAGGTTTCTATTGACCCAGGATTTGAAATTCGATCTCTACAGCAAGGAATTGATTGAGACTGGTTTTCTTTTTGGTGTGCTAGGTCTGGTCACTGGCATGGTCTGGGCCAACTATACATGGGGCGAGCCTTGGAGCAACGATCCCAAGCAGAACAGCTCCGCAATTGGTCTTCTGCTTTACTTCGCCTATCTCATTTTGAGAGGCTCTATGTCTGACGACCAGCAAAGAGCCAGAGTCGCAGCCGTCTACAATATTCTGGCATTTTTCATGCTGGTAGCACTTTTATTTATCATCCCAAGAATGACGGATAGCTTACACCCAGGTAACGGGGGTAACCCAGGCTTTAATGCGTATGACCTGGATAGTAATTTGCGGCTGGTATTCTATCCTGCCGTTCTTGGATGGACCCTTTTGGGTCTATGGATTGTTACGATCAAGATCAGAATTTCAAAACTCGATTACGAATGAAAAAAATCGCTGCCTGGTCAATGCTTATACTATCAGTGCTACTTTCCAACCAAACACTGGCACAGGAGGTTGAAATGGCCGATGGCCTGAGAGCTGACGGTAAAATCTATGTAGTTGTGGCGATCGTATTGGTTATTTTGATCGCTTTCTTTCTGTACCTGATGAGATTGGACAGGAGGATAAAAAAAATTGAATCTGAAAGATAAGAGGAGGGGAATAATCGAAACGCAATGAAAAAATCTCACATACTAGCGATCGCTGTGGTTGCAGTGGCCATTATGGTCATCATGTCGACAGCAACTGATGCCAGCACCTACGTTTCCTTTACAGAGGCCCGGGAGCTCTCAGAAAGTGGAAACAAGAAGAAAATACACGTCGTGGGAACGTTGAAAAAGGACCTTGATGGGAATATCCTCGGAATAGAGAAAAGCCCTGATCAGCTGGCCTTCAAATTCCTGATGTTAGATGAAAATGCGCAGGAACAGCAAGTGCTTTACCCCAATCCGATGCCCACTGACTTCGATAAATCTGAGCAGGTAGTGGTCGTAGGGGCCTACGAGAACGACGTCTTCCTCGCTGATAAGATCCTTCTAAAATGCCCATCGAAGTATAAGGAGGACGAACTGAATATCTAGATGGTCCACTATTTCATTGGTAACCTGGGGCACACGTTTGTCATCGTGGCCTTCGTTAGCGCGCTCGTGGGAACCTACGCTTTCGCGAAAGGGCTCAAAGATTCATCCTGGGAAAAGTACGGAAACGCTGTTTTCTATGTGCATGCTGTGGGTATCATCGGCATTGTAGTGACACTTTTCGCCATCATCAACAGACACTACTTCGAATATCATTATGCCTGGAGTCATACCTCAAGATTCCTACCTGTGTACTACCAGGCCTCCAGTTTTTGGAATGGGCAAGAAGGGTCTTTCCTCCTGTGGATGTTTTGGAATGCCCTCCTGGGGCTAGTGCTCATTCGAACAAATAAGCAATGGAGGTCGCCGGTCATGTTGATCATGTCCCTCACGCAGTTCTTTCTCACGTCCATGATCCTTGGCGCGGTCTTTTTTGACCTCAAATTGGGCAGTTCGCCCTTCCTGCTGCTTCGGGATGTCATAAGAGATGACATATTCAGAGTCAATCCCGAGTTTGTACCGGAGGACGGCAGCGGGCTCAACCCTTTGCTCCAAAACTATTGGATGGTGATCCACCCACCCACTTTATTTCTCGGATTTGCCTCTACCGTCGTGCCTTTTGCCTATTGCCTTGGGGGACTAATCACCGGCAAGTACAAGGAGTGGATTCGCCCTGCTCTCCCGTGGGCGCAGTTTTCGGCACTGGTACTGGGAGTCGGGATCTTAATGGGTGCCTACTGGGCGTACGAAACACTCAACTTTGGGGGATACTGGAACTGGGATCCAGTGGAAAATGCGATCTATGTCCCGTGGCTTACGCTCGTAGCGTCGATGCACACGATGATCGCCTATAAAAAGAATGAGTCGGCGCTCAAAGCCTCCATCATTCTGGTGATCAGCACCTTCATTCTGATCTTATACTCTACATTCCTCACCAGAAGCGGTGTTCTTGGAGAGACCTCTGTACACTCATTCACAGATCTCGGATTGCAAGGCCAACTCCTCATCTACCTATTTGTCTTCCTTGGATTTTCGATCTTTTTGTCTGTTCGGAGCTGGAAGCATTTACCTAAGTCCGAGGAGGAAACTTCCGCGTATTCTCGTGAGTTTTGGATTTTCATAGGAGCTGCCACGTTGTGCCTGATGGCGTTTCAGGTGATCTTCATGACGTCCATCCCGGTCTACAATGACATTGCAGCAGCATTTGGCGTGGATCTGAATTTGGCTCCACCAGTAGATCAGGTAGGTTTCTATACCAGCAAGCAACTATGGGGAGCCATTGCTTTGGCGGTCCTATCAGGCACGGGCCAGTTCTTCTGGTGGAAGAAGATGAGCCGTGAGAGTCTCTTCAACGAACTGAAGATGCCTTTGATCATTACCCTGCTTCTCTCAACGCTGGTCATCTTGCTCTCCAAGGTCACGGAAATCACCTATCTCCTATTGATGGTTTGCTCGATCTATTCCATAGTAGCAAACAGCAAGATCCTACTAGGACTGAAGAAGACCAACCTCAAATTGGCAGGTGGCTCGGTAGCGCATATCGGGATTGCCATGATGCTCATCGGCATCATCTATTCCTCGGGATACTCCAAAATCCTGTCGATGAACAATACAGGCATCATGTGGAGTAGCGAGCTACCTGACGAGATCAACCAGAACAACCTGCTCCTTTTTCTCAACGAGGATCGGTCTATGGGGGACCATACCCTCACTTACAAGGGGATGCGTAAAAAAATCAAATCCCAGGGATTTGCAGACGTGGATCACCTGATCAATACAGATCACCCACTAAAAGTTGTGGCCACCCGGAACTTTGAGACAAGTAAGGGCATGGATGTTGCCGAGGGAGATACCTTGAACCTTATCAATGGAGAAAATACCTACTTTGAAGTTGTCTACGCAAAAAACAGCGGTGAGGAATTTACCCTTTATCCCCGTGTGCAGAACAACAAAACTATGGGCATTGTCTATTCTCCGGATATCGATCGCAGGCTCACGGCTGATCTCTATACCCATGTGAGGACTTTTCCCGATCCTGAGCAGGAACCCACCTGGAGCGAGACCGAGTTTGCATCGTTACAAATTGGCGAGACATTTTTCATCAATGATTATGCCGCACGCTTTCTACGAATGGAGCCTACCAGGGAACTCCAGGGTGTGGAATTGGGTCCGGACGATATAGCGGTCAAGGCGATCATCGAAATACAGGGAGAGGTTGAGGACTACATTGCCGAACCACTGTACATCATCAAGGATCGCATGGCGGCGAAGATCCCTTTTGTGGTCAATGACCTCGCGTCCAAAATCTTCATAGAGTCTATCAATCCAGAGGAAAACAGCTTTACGTTCGGGCTCAATCAAACACAGAAGGACTGGATCATCATTGAAGCGGTGGAGAAGCCTCTCATCAATATCCTCTGGGTGGGGACGCTACTGATGGTCATTGGATTTGTAATTGCTATTGTCCGCAGATATGGTGAGTTTGTCAGTATGCGAGACAAGGGCATGGAATGACAAACCCAACCATTGATATTGTCGGCACTGGCAATGTAGCCTTTCACTTTGCCAAGGCCATTCAAGAAAGCCGGTATCATCTCAATTCAGTCCATGGTCGCACCCCTCAACAAGCAGAGGCTTTTGTCAAGGACACCAACATTCAAGCACCTTACAGTGGTGGAAATAAGCACTCGTTTGAAGGGAATTTGGTCCTCATTTGCGTTCCTGATGAAGTAATCCCCGCAGTCCTTGAGCAGCATCGCTTCTCGCCGGGATCAATTGTCATTCACTGCTCTGGTGCCACGGACCTCGGCCCATTTCGGGAGGCCAACATCTCAAAATATGGAGTCGTCTACCCCTATCAGACGCTCACGGCAGGAATGGGATTATCCATGAAGGAGGTACCTCTATATATTGAAGGCGGCACATCAGAAGACCTGGCAGCAATTCAAAATATGGCAAGCAGTTTGAGTGATCTGGTGAGGTCCGTGGACTCAGCACAACGGCTGCGCCTCCACCTCGCCGGCGTATTTGCTACAAACTTCAGCAATGCCATGTTCCACATTGCGGAGGAATTGCTCCATGAGGTCGGAGAGGATTTTCAGGCAGTCCATCACCTGATAACTGCCGCAACACAAAAAGCCTTGATAATCGGACCTCACAAGGCTCAAACAGGACCTGCTGTCCGCGGCGATACCATTACGATAGAAAAACATCTAAATTCAATGAGTGACGAGGCCCTCAAAGAAATATATCAAGTAATTTCAAAGAGGATTTCCAACTCAAAGGCCCGCGAACAGTGACTCCGCCCTTGATCAAAAACTTCATTGGCTACCTGAAAGCATCGAGAATACCCAACCTCTTGATCATCGTCGCCACGCAAGTCTTGACGGCAGTCTTCCTGCTGGATCGGAATATCTGGTTCGATTTCAATTTCTTTCTTGTTGTCATCAGCACGTCGATGATAGCAGCAGCTGGTTATCTGATCAATGACTATTATGACCTGAAAATCGACATGGTCAACAGGCCCCAAAAGGTGGTAGTAGGTACTGAAATCAGCCGGCGGCCAGCATTGCTGTCACATACGCTGACTAACGTGGTCGCCGTCGCCATTGGCTTTTGGGCAGATATGTGGGTGGGACTGGTTCACATCTTCTCGAGTTTCCTGTTGTGGTACTATTCCAACTATCTCAGGCGCCTTCCCTTGATAGGAAACGTCTCGATTGGCGTGCTAACGGCAATGACCTTTCTTATTCTATTGATCTACTATCGTACCGACGAGCCAATTGTCTTCTTCTATGCGGCCTTTGGGTTTTTAATGGTTGTCATAAGGGAGATTGTCAAAGACATTCAGGACGTAAAGGGTGAGGCCGCTTTTGGCTGTGTTACCGTGCCGGTTATATGGGGCATTCGGGGGGCAAAAACGCTGATCGTGTCAATTATCATCGCCGGCTCTATTCTCCTCGTAAACTTTCTTCTCATCCAGGCCAATTGGCTTTTACGGGTGTATTTCCTATTGCTGGCTCCCTTTTTCCTATGGTTTCTCTACCGGTTGATGCGAGCAGACACACAAAAGGAGTATCAGACCCTCAATAAATTTTGTAGCTATATCATCTTTACGGGTCTCGTGAGCATCACGCTAAATTGAAATGAAGAACATCGCCATATTCGCCTCTGGCAACGGATCCAACGCGGAGAATATCATCAAGTACTTCCAGGAAAAGAAGACAGCCCAAGTCAATGGTGTGTACACCAACAAGCCCACGGCTTATGTCCTGGAGCGTGCCAGAAATTGCGGAGTGCCGGCTTCGGTATTCAACCGAACGGAATTGAATGATGGAACGCTGCTCAGTCTACTTGAGCACGATGACATTGACTACATTGTGCTTGCTGGCTTTCTTTGGCTCATGCCACCAGACCTGATCAGGAAGTTCGATGGCAGGATTGTCAATATCCACCCGGCCCTGCTGCCAAAATATGGAGGAAAAGGCATGTACGGCGATCGAGTTCATCAGGCGGTGATCGACAATGGCGAGACCAAATCCGGGATTACTATTCACCTTGTGAATGAAGAATATGACAATGGCGAGATCCTTTTCCAGGCCGAGGTAGAGGTGACGCCACAAGATTCACCCTCCACATTGGCCACGAAAATTCATGAGCTTGAATACCGGCATTTCCCAGAGGTCATCGAACGCCTGATCGTAGAATAGTCTCTAGGGGGTATCACCTTTCCAGCCCGGGCCACGAACAACCCTTCCTGGAGTAGCTCCGGTGTGTTCCCCATCGTCTAGAACCTGCACACCATTTACAAACACATGCACCATGCCTTCGGCAAACTGGTGCGGATCGTCAAAGGTCGCCTTATCGATGATCGTCTCGGGATCAAAGATGACGACATCGGCAAAGTACCCTTCCTTCAGCAAACCGCGATCACTAATCTTCAGATTAGATGCCGGCAGGGAGGTGAGTTTTCTGATAGCATCTTCCAACGGAATCACCTGCTCCTCCCTCACGTACTTACCCAGGAGTCTGGCAAAGTTGCCATAAGCTCTTGGGTGCGGATTCGAGTTTGTGAAAGGCTCTACAGGTGCGATGGAGCTTGCGTCTGATCCGAAGCTCATATAGGGAAGCGCAATCTGCTTTTTCACGTTTTCTTCGGACATAAGGAAATACACTGTCCCAACGCGACTACTGTCCTGAACGACCAGATCCATGGCTGTTTCCTCGGGGGATGTACCCCTCATTTTGCTTACCTCACCAAGTGTCTTACCTGTCAAGTATCGCAGCGTATCATTCCGGAATCCCACCAGCAACAGGTTCTCAGGTGTTCCTGCGGCGAAGTACAAGTTCTCCCATCCGTCGCCCTTGTTTCTCATCTCCTTAGCGACACGCTGGCGGATTTCGGGATCTTGTAACCTATCGGCCCAATCACCATATCCCCCTTCCTGAACCCAAGGAGGCATGGACGCATCCAAGCCGGTGGCCCCTGCTGTATATGTGTACATATCGGTGGTAATCGTCAGGCCTGCCGCTCTCGCAGAATCAATTTTGGCGATGGCTTGCTCCCACTTGGGCCAGTTAGCCTGCCCCCCGGCTTTCAGGTGGTAGATTTCGGCAGCGATACCGGCTTTATTGGCTATCTCCAGCAACTCATCAATCGCTTCGAGCCAATAGTCTCCCTCACTCCGCATATGTGAAATGTACATGCCGCCATACTCAGAAGCCACCTTGCACAGCTCGATTAACTCATCGGTCTCGGCGTAAAATGCCGGCGCATATATCAGAGAAGAGCCAATCCCCATCGCCCCTTCTTCCATGGCTACTCTGGCCATCGACTTCATTTTCTCCAACTCCTCCGCCGTGGGAGGTCGATCTGCTTCCCCTATCTGGTGAATCCTGAGTGTGGTAGCGCCAACAAACGAAGCTACGTTGGTAGATACCCCTTTTCTCTCGAGGAATTCCAGGTATTCGCCCAAGGTGGTCCAGTCGACGTCGAAGACGATGTCTTTTTGGCCTGCCTTCATCTCGGCTTTCATGTTATCATTTAGCGGTCCCATCGACCAGCCTTCACCCATGACCTCAAGCGTCACGCCTTGTCGGATATCACTTTCTGACTTGCCATCGTGAATGAGCGACAATGTGGCCCAGCTCAGCATATTGATGAATCCTGGTGCCACCACCTTTCCACCCGCATCGATCTCCGTTTTGCCCTTGGCTTTGCCAAGGTCTCCAATTGCAACGATCTTATCCCCTACAATGCCCAAAGACCCTGAGACGGCTGCTGACCCTGAGCCATCAATCAACTGGCCATTTCTGATGATGACGTCATAGTCGTAGGAAGGAGCACAAGCGAAAAGTAGGGGGATCAGGAGTAGGCGAAAAAAAAGTTTCATGACTAAGTAGCGTTTCCCACCCAATTTAGATAACTCGACGCTCTTCGGAAAGTCTACCCAAGGTCTGAGATAGGCAGAGGGCAGCCAGTGGGCTCAAATTACATTGATACTTCTGCCTTTTGATCCTCTTCCTGAGAGCCGGTGTACAACTCATACTTTTGAAACTTGCACTCTAGACCGCCATTGTAAAGCGTGTATTTCTCGGAGGGACGTAGTTTCAGATGCTTCAAAGCTGACACATTGGAACTAAGGACCCAGGCATCAAAACCCGAGAAGTTGTTCTTCAACACATCGCTGATGGTCTTGTAGAACTCTTGTATCTCTTTTGGGCCGATTCGCTCGCCATAGGGAGGGTTAGTGATCAGGATGCCTTCAGAAGTTTTGGGGATATGCTTTTCCAGTGCCACCTCGCGAATGCGGACATCACCACGGATCTTTAGCAGGCGAATGGCTTTGTTGGCCATGTCCACAGCCTGGGGATCAATGTCACCGCCAGAAATGCTAAGAGGGGCACGTCGCACGTTGCTGTCTGCCTCAGCCTTCACCCGGTTCCAGATGACAGGGTTGAAATCTTTCCAGTTTTTAAATCCGAAATTTCTACGGAGCGTCTGAGGTGGCATATTCATACCCATCATGGCAGCCTCGATCAAGATCGTGCCCGTGCCGCACATGGGGTCCACAAGTGGGATCTCTTTGTTCCAGCCTGCCAACAGCAACATCCCTGCGGCCAATACCTCGTTCAGAGGTGCCTGGTGTCCTCGCTGGCGATAACCTCTCTGGTTGAGGGTGTCCCCAGAACTGTCCAACGAAACAGTAAAGCGATCCTTCCAGGCGTGAAGGTCAAACTGAATATCCGGCATCTTCGTATCCACGGAAGGCCTTTGGCCGACAGCGTCTCGAAAATAGTCCGCGATGGCATCCTTCATCTTTAGCGTGGGGAACTTCGAGTGTTTGAAGAAGTCGGAGAAGACACTATTGTCGATGGCAAATGTCTGGCTCACATCCATGACGTCGCTCCAGTCAAATTTCTTGATCTGATTGTACAGCTCACGCTCATTGCGCGCCTGGAATGAATAAATGGGCCTGAGGACCTTCAGGGCCGTCCTTAGGGAGTAGTTGGCTCGGTAGAGAAATTCAAGGTTGCCCTCACAGTCGACTGCTCTTTTGATGGTCTTTACGTTTTGGCCTCCAATGGCTTCGACTTCTTTGGCGAGTACCTTTTCGAGGCCGTACAATGTTTTGATGAGCAGTTTCAATGGACTGGGGATATTAGAAAGACAATAACCAGAGGCAAACATAGCAGAATAACCAGCACCGCTACAAAAAACAACCCCCTTCCGAAATAGGAAGGGGGCTCGTCATTTATATATATGGGTAGATGCTTACAAATTACTTCTTGTCATCTACCTCTTCGTATTCCACATCGGAAACGTCATCAGCAGCTCCAGCCTCGGGGCCAGCACCTGCACCATCAGCAGGACCGTCACCAGGCGCTCCGCCTTGTGCACCAGCTGCTTCCTGCTGTGCCTGATAGATCTCCTGAGAGGCATTCTGCCACGCTGTATTGAGCTCCGCCAAGGCAGCTTCGATCGCAGGGATCTCCTTCTTGCCGTGAGCTTCTTTCAGATTGGCCAGTGCTCCCTCAATAGCCGACTTGTTGGCATCAGAAAGCTTTTCCCCAAACTCTGACAATTGCTTCTCAGTCTGGAAGATCATAGAATCCGCCTCATTGATCTTGTCTACTTGCTCTTTCGCGGCTTTGTCAGCCTCCGCATTGGCCTGCGCCTCATTCTTCATTTTCTCGATTTCCTCATCGGTCAATCCTGAAGATGCTTCGATTCGGATCTTCTGCTCCTTACCAGTGCCCTTGTCTTTGGCTGAGACATTGAGGATACCATTGGCATCGATGTCGAATGTCACCTCGATTTGAGGAATACCCCTGGGTGCCGGTGGTATACCATCCAGGTGGAATCGCCCGATTGACTTGTTGTCCTTTGCCATTGGTCGCTCACCCTGAAGTACATGGATCTCTACCGAAGGCTGACTGTCTGCCGCAGTGGAGAACGTCTCTGACTTCTTCGTAGGGATCGTGGTATTGGACTCGATGAGCTTGGTGAATACGCCACCCAAGGTCTCGATACCCAGTGACAGTGGAGTCACATCCAACAGCAACACGTCTTTGACCTCACCAGTCAATACACCACCCTGGATAGCAGCTCCGATTGCCACCACTTCATCAGGATTCACACCCTTGGAAGGCTTCTTGCCGAAGAACTTCTCGACTTCCTCTTGAATCTTTGGAATTCGAGTAGATCCTCCTACCAGAATCACCTCATCGATGTCACTCGTAGACATATTGGCGTCCTGCAAGGCCTGCTTCACTGGAGCCATAGATCGCTTCACCAAAGTATCCGCCAACTGCTCAAACTTCGCTCGAGACAACGAGCGCACCAGGTGCTTGGGAATGCCATCCACAGGCATAATATATGGCAAATTGATTTCTGTGCTGGAAGAGCTAGACAGTTCAATCTTTGCTTTCTCAGCAGCTTCCTTCAATCGCTGCAGAGCCATCGGGTCTTTGCGCAGGTCGATGCCTTCATCATTCTTGAACTCCTCAGCCAACCAATCGATGATCACAGCGTCGAAGTCGTCTCCACCGAGGTGTACATCACCATTCGTAGACTTTACTTCAAAGACGCCCTCACCTAATTCCAGAATGGAGATATCGAATGTACCACCACCGAGGTCGTACACAGCGATCTTCATGTCCTGGTTTTTCTTGTCCAGACCGTATGCTAGCGCAGCAGCTGTAGGCTCATTGATGATTCGCTTCACTTCCAAACCGGCAATCTGGCCAGCTTCCTTGGTGGCCTGACGCTCAGCATCATTGAAGTAAGCGGGAACGGTGACAACCGCTTCTGTTATACCCTGACCAAGAAAGTCCTCCGCTGTGGACTTCATCTTCTGCAGGATCATCGCTGAAATTTCCTGGGGAGTATAATTCCTCGTACCAATCTTTACTCTTACTGTATCGTTGTTCCCCGACTCAATGCCGTAAGACATATTCTTTATTTCGTTACTCACTTCGGAGTACTTCTTACCCATGAATCGCTTTACAGAGCTGATGGTATTGTGAGGATTGGTGATCGCCTGCCTCTTTGCAGGATCCCCAACTTTTCTTTCACCATTGCCATCGTCGAGAAATGCGACGATGGACGGCGTTGTTCTCCTACCCTCGCTGTTCTGGATCACGACTGGCTCGTTCGCCTCCATCACTGCCACACAGGAGTTGGTAGTTCCTAAATCAATACCGATAATTTTACCCATGTCTTTATAAGTTGATTGCTAATTATTCCTTTCTTAATTCTTTTCGCTTCACTAAGGGGGGAATCAATGGTTGTGCCAAGAGGAATATTACTGACAGATTGACAGCGTACTGACAAAACGTAAATGGATATGATCTGAGACGCCTTATTCCCGGTGGCGGAGCGCCTTCCAAAGCACAAAAGCAAGGAGCCCGATGATCAGGGCCAACAGCAACACCAGGAACCCACCCCGATATTGCCCAAGGCGGTCGAATAGCTGCGGTGCGATCAGGATGATCACCAGCAACAGTGCAAGTCCCAGGAGGCGCTTCACTTTGCCAAGATACTCCCTTATTCTGTAGTTTTGCGGTTTTCTGAGATAGGTATGGTACTGGAGCAAGAAGTAAATAAACGCAGGACATTTGGCATCATCGCTCACCCCGATGCGGGGAAAACGACACTCACCGAAAAGCTCCTGCTATTTGGAGGGGCCATTCATACGGCGGGTGCGGTCAAATCCAATAAGATCGACATGAACACACGGTCCGATTGGATGGAGATCGAAAAGCAGCGCGGCATCTCTGTCGCCACGTCGGTCATGGGCTTCGAATACAAGGACCTCAAGATCAACATCCTCGATACACCCGGTCACCAGGACTTTGCAGAAGATACCTACCGAACACTCACCGCCGTGGACAGTGTGATCATGGTGATCGACTGTGTGAAAGGCGTTGAGATGCAGACCGAAAAACTCATGGAAGTCTGCCGGATGAGAAATACGCCGGTACTCTGCTTTATCAATAAACTCGACCGCGAGGGTCGTGATCCCTTCGAGCTACTGGATGAGATCGAGGAAAAACTGAATATCAAAGTACGCCCTCTCAGCTGGCCTATCGGGATGGGTAAGACACTGAGGGGAGTCTACAACCTCTACGAACAGAGCCTCAACCTCTTCGCCGCCAACAAAACCAAGCGAGTGGACGAAGTGCTGGAAATCAAAGATCTCGATGATTCTCAGCTGGACGAGGTCATTACAGAATCGGCCGCCGATCAATTGCGGGAGGATCTTGAATTGATTGAGGGCGTGTATGATCCCTTCAATCCCGAGGAGTATCTGGAAGGCAAGCTGGCCCCGGTATTCTTTGGCAGTGCCGTCAACAACTTTGGCATCCGCGAACTCCTGGACTGCTTTATCCAAATAGCGCCACCCCCAATCTCACGGGAGACAGAGGAGCGTGTAGTCGATCCCCTGGAAGACAAGTTTTCTGGATTCATTTTCAAAGTCCACGCTAATATGGATCCCAAGCATCGCAACCGCATAGCTTTTGCCCGCATCTGCTCAGGGAAATTTGAGAGGGGTAGCAACTACTATCATGTAAGACAGGACAAGAAATTGAGGTTTTCCAACGCCACCGCATTTATGGCACAGCAGAAGGAGACCGTAGACGAGGCGTTTCCTGGTGACATCATAGGCCTATACGACACGGGAAATCTGAAAATCGGAGATACCCTCAATGAAGGAGAAGGTGGCCTGTTCAAAGGGATCCCGAGCTTCTCCCCAGAGCTATTCAAAGAGGTGGTCAATCTGGATGCGATGAAAGCCAAGCAGCTTGATAAGGGCCTCAGCCAGCTGATGGATGAAGGAGTAGCCCAGCTGTTCACCTATGAAATGGGCTCCCGAAAAGTCGTCGGTACAGTCGGTGCACTGCAGTTCGAAGTGCTGCAACATCGCCTGCTGAACGAATACCGCGCTACGGTTCGGTTTGAGGCAGTCAATATTTACAAAGCCTGCTGGATCTCCGGGGAGGAAGAGGCTGTTGACGCATTTGTGAAAGACAAGTACCGGTACATTGCCCGGGATAAGGAAGGCAAATTGGTATTCATGGCGGAGACCAGGGCGTGGCTGCAGATGGTACAGGATAATTTCCCTGAAGTCACATTTCATTTTATCTCAGAGTTCTGATCACGAGGCGACAAACTGGAAAGTCATTCCACCAGTTCAATCTCAAAGAACTGGGATCATCTCTGTCAATGCCTTTAAGAAATCTCTTCACGCTTACATGCCTGGTCACAGCTTGTATCGGAACGGACTACGAACGACCCCTTGAGCCCTCCGTACGGATCATTCGAGATACCGAGAACCTCTACCAGTCGACCACCCACCAGTTTACGGCGGAGTTTCTGGATTTCAGAGGAGGTATCATTTCAGATACGATCTTCCAGTGGGAAAGCTCAAATCCTGCTGTGCTAACCATCAATAGCTCGGGCCTCGCGCAAGGTATGTCCGAGGGCATTGCTAACATCTCGGCAAGTCTCGTCGGGATAACCGGCGAACAACGTATCGTCGTACTGTCCTCTGAGGAGCACCTCGAAATCTTAGGTGCACCTGACACCTTATTCATAGGACAATCCGCTAATCTCGGCTTTCGGTACATCGATCCCTCGGGAATCAGACAAGGGAACGGCACCGGTATCTCATGGACTGTCGGCAATGACTTCGTAATGAGTGTCACGTCTTCCGGTATGATCAGAGGCCTGGGTCGTGGTGTATCGACAGTGGTGGCTCGTGGCATTGCCGTGGTCGACTCAGTCGTGATCAGAGTCATCGATTCTGTGGACCCCCTGGATGAAGCATTGGTAATCCAGACGTTTCCGACATCGCTGGAGGTCGGTCAGACCTTTCAGATGAGTGCTAGTTTTTTTGACAGTACTGGCATGGAAAATTCTGCTGTGCCGATCACCTGGTCCTCCAACAACCCCACGATCGCTTCGATTACGGGCTCCGGCCTTGTGGAAGGGCTCACTGTAGGCTCAACCACGATCTCTGCTTCGGCTCAGGGCTTGGAAGATGAAGTGAGTATCTCTGTGACCTCCACACCTATGGATATTACCAGGACCGGCTTGTTGGAAGGCCGAGGGTATGACATATCCGGTGGCTTCGAGCTCTTTGTCGAGAATGATTCGCTTTATCTCGAGGTAACGGAGGCAAGTATCGATAGCAATGCACCGGGCCCCTACTTCTATCTATCCAATCAAGATGAGAGCGTATCTGGGGGTATCAATCTAGGCCAATCCCAAAATGGTGATTTTGTCATCAACATCACCAGGGACTTCCCGTCGGTAGAACTTTTTACCTACGATTATTTCGTCGTGTGGTGTGAGCCCTTTAGAGTGACCCTTGGCGTTGGACAATTTCAATGACTCAAATGGCCTGCCGAATCCACATATCATTAATCTTCCTGCTCATTTTGAGCACATCAACAGTTTTTGCTGGTGGTGGCTGGACTCTCAAAAAAGGCAGGGGCTACTTCAAACTGAATCAGTCCGCTCTGTGGGGGGCCAACTACTTTAACCCGGAGGGTAACAGGATTGAGATACTTCCAAGACTAGGCTATTACGCGACCAGCATCTACGGAGAATATGGCATCACTGATCAGCTAGATGTCATCGTCTACTTCCCTTTTTTCGCCAGAGCCACTCAAAATGACTTTGTCCGTCTCGATGGCTCCGTTGATACGGGGGATGCTTTCAACAGTGTAGGAGATAGCGAACTGACCTTGAAATGGGGAATTCTCAGAGACATGCCCATCGTGTTGAGTGCAAGCCTGACGCTCGGTTTGCCTTTTGGCAATCCTGCAGGGGGCGAATCTATGGCGTTGCAGACAGGGGATGGCGAATTCAATCAGATGGTCTTATTCCATTTGAGTCACTCCCTCCAAGCAGTGCCCGTCTATGTAAGCACGTACAGCGGCATCAACAATCGTACAAAAGACCTCTCGGACGAATTTAGATTTGGGCTGGAGGCTGGCTACACTGGATTTCCCAAGACATCCATCATACTCAAGTACTACGGGGTACGCACGCTGAGGAACGGTGATCCCTCTCCCAATGAAAACCCGGGGATCTTCAACAACAACATGGAGTATTCCATTCTCGCGCCAGAGTTTAACTACGTGGTCTATGAGCAGATAGGTGTGTCCGTATCCGTAGCGGTGCCTCTATCTGGCAAGCAATTCATCGCAGACCCCTCTTACAACCTGGGTGTGTTTTTCAATCTTTGAACAATGACTGAGTGACCAATAAGATGAACCCCATCGTTATCTATGAAGACAATCACTTGTTGATTGTCAACAAACCTGCAGGGTGGCTCGTACAGGGCGATAAGACCGGCGATGTTACACTGACAGATTGGGGCCGCGCATACATCAAAAAGAAATATGACAAACCCGGGGATGTCTTTCTTCATCCCGCGCATCGGCTCGATCGACCGGTCAGTGGTCTGGTGATTTTTTGCCGAACGTCGAAGTCCCTCGAGCGAATGACCAAAGCCTTTCGAGACGACGCCATTCAGAAGACTTATCTCGCTCTCGTGGAGGGACGCCCCAATAACCTGCAGGGTGAATTGATCCACTGGCTTTGGAAGGACCGCAACAAAAACCTGGTCAAAGCCTACCAACAACCGAAAGGAGATGCCAAGAAGTCGGTGCTCAACTATGAATCGATTGCTAGCCAAAAGGAGTCATCACTGCTCAGGATCCAGCCAAAAACAGGACGCTCCCACCAGATCCGTGTACAGCTATCGAAGATGCATTGCCCGATCATCGGTGATGTGAAGTATGGTGCATCCAGCCCACTCCCGGACAAGCAAATTGCCCTCCACGCGTTTCAATTAAACTTCACGCATCCAGTGAAAAAAATTGATATGCAATTAACTTGCGCACCGGAATCGAAAGAATGGAGCAAGTACAAAGCAAAGATCGATGAGTTGGATAGAAAGGCTTAAGGAGAAGTGGGGATTGAAGTCGATGTGGCAGGTGATCATCGTACTGATCGTATTCTCATGCACTGGATTCACCGTGCTCTTCATCAAGGAACCAGTGGTAAACTTCCTCACAGGTGGAGAAAAGACCGGTTGGTTCACCTTCCTTTATTGGCTTTTGATCTTCCCGGTCTACAATGTCATCCTGCTCTTCTATGGTTTCGTTTTCGGTCAATTTGAGTTCTTCTGGAACTATGAAAAAAAGATGATCAATCGATTCCGAAGAAAGAAAAGAGCAGAGCCGGCCACCGAGCAAGTCACTGACAACTAACAAAAAAACCGCCCCTTGTGGAGGCGGTTCCGTTGCTAGATATTTTTCTCTAAGAGCTAATCGTCAAGGATCTTCTCAGCGAGTACTGTCACTTTGTTGTTGAGGACCTCTACGATGCCACCCTCAACCAGGACATGAGTCTCCTTTACTTTCTTTTCTACTTTCCTTGTGAACTTGATGTCTCCGACGCCCAATGTCGAAATCATTGGCGCGTGATTGTTGAGTACCTGAAAAGAGCCATCGGAACCCGGAAAGGTCGCACTATCGACCTCTCCCTCGAAAAACTTCTCGTCAGGTGTGATGATCTCCAAAAACATAGTTCTTAGGCGTTAGCTTCTGCCAGTAGTTTCTCTCCCTTTTCCATCGCATCCTCTATAGTACCGACCAGGTTGAATGCAGCTTCAGGGAGATTGTCGTGCTTACCATCCATGATCTCGTTGAATCCCTTGATGGTGTCTTTGATATCTACGAGTACCCCCTGCAGGCCAGTGAACTGTTCTGCTACGTGGAATGGCTGTGAGAGGAATCTCTGGACTCGACGAGCACGGTGTACGACGAGCTTATCTTCATCTGACAATTCGTCCATTCCGAGGATGGCAATGATGTCTTGCAGCTCCTTGTATCGCTGAAGGATCTCCTTCACACGCTGTGCGCAGTCATAGTGCTCATCTCCGAGTACTTCTGCACTCAAGATCCGAGAAGTGGAATCCAGGGGATCCACCGCAGGATAGATACCTAGCTCGGCGATCTTTCTTGAAAGTACAGTCGTGGCATCGAGGTGAGAGAATGTTGTCGCAGGAGCGGGGTCAGTAAGGTCATCCGCAGGTACGTAAACTGCCTGTACAGATGTGATCGAACCTCTCTTTGTTGACGTGATACGCTCTTGCATGATACCCATCTCTGTAGCCAGCGTAGGCTGATAACCCACGGCAGAAGGCATACGTCCCAAAAGGGCTGACACCTCGGATCCCGCCTGAGTGAATCGGAAGATGTTGTCTACGAAAAACAGGATATCACGACCCTGGCCTGTGCCATCTCCATCACGGAAGTACTCAGCGACTGTCAATCCGGAAAGTGCCACCCGTGCTCTTGCACCAGGAGGCTCATTCATCTGCCCAAACACGAAGGTCGCCTTTGAATCTTCAAGTCCTTTCTTATCAACCTTCGTAAGATCCCAGCCACCTTCTTCCATGGAATGCTTGAAATCCTCGCCATAGTTGACAATACCCGCTTCGATCATTTCCCGAAGCAAGTCATTTCCTTCACGAGTTCGCTCACCAACACCAGCAAATACAGATAGACCAGAGTAAGCTTTTGCAATATTGTTGATCAGCTCCTGGATCAATACGGTCTTACCCACACCAGCACCACCAAACAAACCAACCTTACCACCCTTTGCATAGGGCTCGATAAGGTCAATTACTTTGATTCCTGTGAATAGTACCTCTGTAGAAGTAGTAAGCTCGTCAAACTTAGGCGCATGTCGGTGGATCGGCAGACCCTGCTCACCTTTCGGTTGATCCATACCGTCTATTGCCTGGCCGACTACGTTGAAAAGTCGCCCTTTAATATCTTCACCGATTGGCATTTGAATGGGGCCACCCATATCGACTGCATCCATTCCTCGCGTCATGCCGTCTGTCGCATCCATCGCGATGGCGCGAACTCGATCCTCTCCAAGGTGCTGCTGCACTTCCAAGACGACTTTCGTTCCATCCTCCTTCTCTACAGTCAATGCATCAAGGATATTTGGCAACTTGGCGCTTTCTGCGTCAAAACTTACATCCACTACTGGACCAATCACCTGGGTTATTTTGCCCGTATTTGCCATTTCTTAAATCGGTAAATAAATGTGTGTTGCTAAATTGACTGCGAAATTAAGCACAAATAGGATAAACCCGAAATATGCAGTAGTCTTTCTACTGTGCCGGCAAATCACTTCAAAATCAGACACTTACCACATGTTGGTTCGTCACCATAATTGCCGATTATGCCTCCTCACCTAAGTCCCTGATTTTCTTGTGCTTTACCCGCTCGCTACGAAATTCCACTACATAATTCGGGTAAAGTGGAAAGGATGCCGGAGGTTATGTCGCAGACTCACCAATGATGTTTCATCTGCCTGTAAATCAGCGCGCAAATACTAGTTTTCCTCATCGAAGAACAGCTTATAAAAGTGCTTGCCACGATCAGCATCATAACCCCGCTCGATGAGGCTTCTTTTGCCGTGAACATAGACATGAAAATTCTTGTCCAACTTGATCACTGACTTCATTTGCCGCTTGGCAGCATTGAATGCAGGCGCGGAGATCTCAAAGTCTTCCTCCATGCCTTCCAGTTGACGCTGTTCTACGAAGGTATCGCGATACTGCAGAAAGGCTTCCCGCTGTTCCATGTCCGGCAAGACCTCTTCTTCGAAGGCTCGTTGATTGAAATGATCGCGCTCCTTGAAGAACTCCATAGACCTATTGATAAGGTCCACCTGCTCTGATCGATTGGCGGTTTCCTGGCCATTGAGAGCGAAGTCCTTGCAGAGATTCATGAAGTTCTTGGTGTGGTAGTACTCGTCCTCCAGAGGTTTTAGATTAAGAAAATGATCCACCCAAAACCGTGCTTGGCCGCCCTTGCTGGACCTATCAAAGACCAGCACCTGATAGGTCTTCGGCTCTGTCGTATTGAAGATGAGTGCGCCCTTGCTGATATTATTGACACTGATCCCTTCGTCCGCCACCATTCCCAGGCGCTGATCCTGCTGGTAGACTTTGATAAATGGGTCCCGATCCTCCGACTTGAAAACGCCCACCGCCGGGACTGATTCCTCATGCATCGGCACCTCGTCGAAATGGGCCACGTACAGTTCTCCTTCCTTGATATTGTCATTGTCTGATACGGCAAAGAGTAGCTTAAGGAAGTTCTGTGCCTCCGTTAGGAAATTGCCAGGATCCTCAAACACACTCCGCACTGATGCAAACGCCCCATTGTACTCGACGTCAAGCTCATGGGTAAAAGTCATGAAGTTCTCCATGCGGAAAGGCTTCAAAAAGAACATCGTCAGGATCTCCGACAAGTCTTCCTGTAAGTCGAGGAGCTCGGCGTTCTTGAAGATACCTTCCTCACTGATCGCTCCGACATACAGTTTGTTCAAGCGGATGGTTTCAAATGGAATGGATTGCATGGTTAGCGATTCAGTAGTATTCTAAAAGTGGTCCCCTTGTTGAGTTCTGTCTTCTTCACGAGAATTTTTCCCTGATGATAATTTTCGACGATCCGTTTCACCAGGGTGAGGCCAAGGCCCCATCCCCGCTTCTTGGTAGTGAATCCCGGCTGGAAAATCTTTTTCACCCTGTTCTTCGCGATGCCTTTTCCAGTATCCTTCACATCAATCGCCACCTGTCCTTCATTGACCTGGAGGATACTCACAAGAATATCGCCGCGACCTCCCATCGCATCGACGGCGTTTTTACAAAGATTCTCCATCACCCACTGAAATAGGTCCTTGTTGAGCTGGGCGACGACATTGCGATTGGGAAAGACGGTCAATCGGATATTGATTTTTGTGGATAGCCGATTTTGAAGGTAGGCCAATGCCCCCTGCACTACATCAAAGACGTTTTCTTCATGAAGGTGTGGTGTGCTACCAATGCTGCTGAACCTTGCTGTGATCATCTCAAGGCGGGCAATGTCCTTGTCAAGTTCTTCGATGTTTTCGTCGGCCGGATATGTGGCCCTCAGATATTCGAGCCAGGCAATCAGGGAGGAAAGGGGAGTACCCAATTGGTGAGCGGTTTCTTTTGCCAGTCCAACCCACACGCGATTTTGTTCGGCACTTCGCGAATAGTTGAAGATCGCGAATGTAATAAGACCGAAGATGAGGATAATACTCAGCTGGATGTAGGGATAGTAACGCAGCTGGGTGAGTAGGCGAGAGTTTTGGTAGTAGATATACTGTATTCCAAACAGATTGCCTTGATTATCTCGCAACGTAACCTTGATCGGCAGATGCTCATTGCGCATCTCCCGGATACGATTCCGCAGGTAGTTGTTACGTCTCTTGGGCTCATCAATTTTGTCCACCTCTGGGATGTTGAGGTAGTTAGCCGGGTTATTGGCCTCATCAGTGAGGATCACTGGGATCGTTTCATTGGACTGAATCACATCCTCCAGGAGAAACGTGTAGTCCTGGGCCTCGCTGTCATTGGCGAGGTACTCCAGCGTCTTTGCATAGAGATTGATCTGGTTGATCTCCCGCTCCCTGATTTTTTCTACGAGAACATTCGTATAGATAATACTTGATAGCCCAATCACCAGAGACACAATCAAAACCCCCCACTTAAAGTAGGATTTGTTTGAATATAGATCGATTGGCTTGGCCTCTCTTGTCCTTTTCACAGCAAACGAAAATAGCACATCAGGGCCAGATTCGGCCCCGACATGCTATTCGTGAAATCGAGTTTTTTAAGGATTGTCAGTAGTTCTTCATCATGAACCACTTCGCCAGCACCTTATAGGTCACTTTGCTGCCGCTGGTCAGTATCCCAACGCGGTATATACGTCCGGCAAACCAGATGGTTAATAGGAAGCCGCCAACCAGGCAAAGCAGCGAGAGAACGATCTGCCAGACGGGCACTTCAAATGGCACCCTCGCCAACATGATGATGGGTGAGGTGAATGGGATCATTGATAGCGACACAGCGGTGGCTCCGTTCGGGTTTTGTAATGCGACACCCATAAGCAGCAAACTCAGGATGATCGGCAGGGAAACCGGCAGCATGAACTGTTGCGCCTCCTGCAAACTGTCTACGGCAGATCCAACGGCGGCAAAAAGTGCCCCATAGAGAAGGAATCCGCCTAGGAAGTAGAAAATGAACAATGTCAGAATCTGGCCGACAGGTAAAGCCGCAAAAACATCGAGGATGTTGGCCACCAGTTCCGGAGGAAGGTCTTCAGCACCGACGTCTGCCGCTCCTAGTTGTTCCTGGACCATTTGCTGTTGCGCCGCACCAGGGTCGTAATTGAAGAAGGAGGACAGCAAGAAAGTGAAGGTAGCAATCAGCACTACCCATATAGCAAATTGCGTCAGTGCCACGGCAGCATTGGCCAATACCTTGCCAATCATCAAGTGAAAAGGCTTCACCGAGGAGACGATCACCTCGACGATCTTGCTCGTCTTCTCACTCAGTACGCTCTGCATGATGAAGCTCCCATAGATGAACACAAACATGTACATCAGAAAGGCCATGACATAACCCGCGAGTGACGCGATGTCGGAGCTTGATTTCTTGGCTTCGCCAGTATCGGACACATTGAAGTTGGATATAGACACTGAGGCTCTGAGATTATTAATCACTTCCTTGTCGATATCCAATCTTGCCAGCTTAAGATCCTCGATTTTCTCCTTGATGGGTCTTCGAAACCTGTTGAGAAACCCTAACCCCGGGTTGCTCTTAGAATAATAGGCGATGCCCTTGGGATTATCGATGTCCATCTTCGGAATGAACAGCACGCCTTCCGCCTCTCCATTGTTCAGCGCTTCGACACCCTCATCCAGGGTCTTGTCAACTACCGAAATATCGAAATCAGTAATGTCAAAACCGTCCCCGAAGTATCCACTCTCGTCTATAATGAGGACCGACTTGACATCTGTGGATTCATTGACAGCCAAAAATGCTGCAAGGGCTATGAAGGCTGGAAATATCAGGGGCGTAAGAATGGTGGCCAGCAGAAAGGACTTCTTCTTCACGCGCTCCATGTATTCGCGCTCGATGATCAGGAGAATATTATTCATGGCTACCTCCTTCCACGTTCATAATGAAGATGTCGTTCATGCTTGGGATCTTTTCACTGAAGGAATGTATTTCGACCATAGGTATCAGAGCTTGCAACAGTTCGTTGGGAGATTTGCCGTTGTCAATGCGTACTTGAGAGGAGATCATGTCCCCATGTCCATTTTCGCTTCCAAGCAGCGCAAAATCCATAGGAAGGTTTGAAATCGGTCGGACATGCCGGATCAGGTAGGTGTTGCTGCGATACTCCGATTTGATGTCCTCCTTAGGTCCATCAAGTATCTTCTCAGAATTGTGGATCATCGCGACATGATCACAGAGCTCCTCCACGGACTCCATCCGGTGTGTCGAAAAGATAACCGTCGTGCCCTGCTCTCGCATTTCGAGGATGTTGTCCTTTATCAGATTGGCATTGACGGGATCAAACCCAGAAAAAGGCTCGTCCAATATCAGCAGATCCGGCTTGTGCAGTACCGTGGCAATGAACTGGATCTTCTGACTCATTCCTTTCGAAAGGTCCTCGACTTTCTTGTTCCACCAGCCCTCGACACTCAGCTTTTCAAACCAAAATTTGATCTGCTTCTTGGCCTCCGTCTTATTTAGTCCCTTCAATCCAGCCAGGAACAGTAGCTGTTCCCCTACTTTCATCTTCTTGTAGAGGCCTCTCTCTTCCGGGAGGTAGCCAATTTTTCGCACATCGGCAGGTGTGATCGCCTTCCCTTTCAAAATGATCTCACCCTCATCTTCGTTGATGATCTGGGTGATGATCCGTATCAGTGTTGTCTTCCCCGCCCCATTGGGGCCCAGTAAGCCGAAGATCGACTGTTCCGGAACAGTCAGTGAAATGCCTCTCAAGGCCTCCTTACCGCTGTAGGATTTGTGAATGTTTTTTACTTCCAGCAATTCGTCTGTCGGTTTGAATTCTAGGTCAATTTCAAGTGGTTAGTGCCAAGCCCCAAAGATTTCTTACAACATTTGGAAATATTTCTTTTGATTTTCAATTGACTTCGATCCGCCCTGCAGAGTTACGAGAAAATGTAACTTTGCGCCGGAAATTCCGGCTTTCATGGGCATCAGAGTACTCGGACTTGACGGTAGGATGATCAAGGATTCTGGCTTCAGCAGATTCATTGCCAGGCTCAATTCCATTCACGCTGCATTGGCATTTGCAGTTCCATTCCTGCTCTTTTTTCCCGTCTTTCTATTGGTCAGTATCCGACCCAGGTGGCACAGGGCAGGGCTCGTCGTTCACAATTGGTGGGCGAAGATCTTTTTTGGGCTGATGATGTTGCCCTTGTCAATCGATTGGAGGTTCAGACCTAAAAAGCACGAGAACTACATCTTCTGCGCCAATCATTTCTCCTACCTCGATATTCCGGCCATGGGTTTGATGGGGGTCCCCTTCAAGTTCATCGGCAAACAATCACTGGCAAAGGTTCCGTTGTTCGGCTACATGTTCAGGAAGCTACATGTCCCTGTCGAAAGGGGCAGTACGGCGGGTCGTGCCAGAAGTCAGAAGAAAGTCCTCGAGCTCGCCAGGCTGGGCTATAGCATGACGTACTTCCCTGAGGGCGGCATGATCTCAACCGAGCCCCCGAAGATGGTGGCCTTCAAAGAGGGTGCCTTCCGATTGGCGGCGGAGCTGGACTGGCCTATTGTGCCGGTCTCCCTATGCACCAACTATAAAGTCCTACCTGACGACCCGAAATTGTACCTCTACAGAGGACCAGTGAATATTGTGGTCCATCCACCTATTATGGCTACCGGCAAAAGCAAGGAAGATTTACAAAAATTAAAGGAGCAGGTACGAGCCGCTATCGAGAGCGGACTTAAGGACAATTCCGTTGATTAGCCTATTATTGCCTTTGAAGATTGGCAAGCAAATGAAGATAGACAAAACCACGCTGGAAAAAGTCGCCCACTTGGCGCGTGTCGAAGTACCGGCAGGCATGGAAGATCGTGTCATTGCCGACCTCGAAAAGATCCTCACATGGGTGGAGAAGCTGAAGGAGGTGGACACCTCTGATGTTGCTCCACTAACGCACATGTCCTTCGAGCAAAATTCATTTCGAGAAGATACTCCTGATAATACGCTGTCACGAGAGGAGGGGCTTGCGAATTCGCCAGAGAACAACGGTCAGTATTTTCAAGTACCCAAGGTGCTCGATACCTAGCCGAGAATGTCCCAAATACTTCCTACCGCACCTGCACAAGTACACAAGCTATGGTTAGTGGCGCTTGTAGGGATGACTGCCGTGTATGCATACTTCTATTTCACCCGGCACGAGCACTTTCTCGATTGGCAGATAGAGTCTTCCACAGACCGGACTGAATTTGCCTTCACGGAGTTTGGTCTGGGGCCCTTCCGAGTGGAAGTGCCTGCCTTCCGCTATACCATCAGCGAAGAGTTCAGCGGGTCCGCAGTCAATGACACCAGTCATCTGACGACCCCTCTGCTGATCACCATATGGGTTGGCATCTGCTACCTACTGGCCGCCTTCACATATTTTCGGCGAACGACATTTATCGTGCTCTACGCACTGTTTCTCTTCTTTCTTATCAGTCTGCAACTGGATAGCTACCCGATCTTCGGCATGGCACCACCATCACGAGTCGGGACTGGCATCGTCGCATTTCTATACCTGGGACTCGGATACTCCTTCCATGCCTTTCTGCTCAGGGTCCCATTTTGGGCACGGGGAGCGGCATTCGCGGCGTTGACGGTGATCCTGGGATGGTACCTAAATTCTGCTATTCCACATTTCCCCAATTACCTGATCGCCTCCGGCACCTATGGGATGGCTATCATGGCCATTCTCTTCGTCATCCTCGTGGCAGAAGAGATCATCTTCGGTATCCTCTTTGTCACGACGCAGTCCAAGGGAAAGAACAGTGAAAAGCACTTCATCATTGCCTGTGTGGTCTATCTGCTTTTTGTGACACTGTATTATCTGAAAAAGGCAGGAATCTACCCGAATATCCTACCCATCGTCAACCCCTACTGGCTACTGGTCATTTCGGTGCTTGTCTCTATCTGGAGTCTCAGATTCAAACAGGAGTTCTTCAATACCAACACCGGCACCAACCTTGATCTGCGACATCTACTAGTGGGGATGGGATTGATAGGTCTTGCTTTTCTGGCGATCGGCTTTGCCTCTGGTAATGATCCGCTGTACGAAAGCTTCCACTACTTGATCATATACATCCATTTGGGGTTTGGGGGTGCCTTTTTGCTGTATATCATCCTCAATTTCATAGACGCTCTTATTGACGGCCACTCCGTCTATCGCATCGCTTACAAGGAACGGAATTTTCCCTATGTGACCTGCAGGCTAGTGGGTTTGATAGCTGTTGCGGCTTTCTTCTTTCAGGCCAACAAGGAGCCCATGGAACTCACGCAGGCCGCTCGTTATAATGCCCTTGGGGAACATGCCATCAAGACCAATGAGGGTGAGTTAGCAGAGCAATACTTCATCGCTGGGGCTGTCTCTGGCCACAACAATCATCTGTCCAACTATCAATTGGCGATGGCCGCGCGCTTCAGGGGCAATGAGACTGAACAGGCGCTACGATATAGAAATGCTACCAACAGATACCCGACACCTCAGGCCTTCGTAAATGCGGCCCTGGCGGCTCAAAATACTTCGCAGTCGCAGGTTTTTCTGGAGCGTGGCATCATCGACTTCCCTTCAGCTGGAGAATTGCAAAACAACCTGGCCGTGCACTATACCACCACTAGCCGGTGGCAGGAGGCCCTCGACCTGCTCAATGAAAGTGGAGGCACGGGTGATTGGAACAAAGCCCCTGAAACCAACAGATGGAAAGTCTTCACACACCTCGGTCAGGATGTGGACATTGATCCCACCGAATTCCTGAGCAGCAACAATGCGGTGCGCACGAATATGATCTCCAATCTTCTGAGCAGAGAAGCAAACTCGTTCCCTCCTATTGATACGACGCTGTTCCAGGGAGCTCTGAATCTTCATGGCCTGACGCTGCTAAATAACGCAGCTTACACCGGTGCAGCGCTGCCTTTTGCCGTCTTTCGCCGGGCAGTACAGTACACCTATAATGTGCAATTGCAGAACGACCTGAAGATTGCCGGTGCTCTCAATCTCTACCGTCATGGGGATGTAAACACCGCCGTGCAAACAATGGAAGGGCTGCTCGTCGGCGCTAACCCATTTCAGGAAGCAGAGATTGCGAATGTATTGGGCCTGCTCATGCTGGAGCAGGGTGTCTATGACCGGGCCTCGGAGTACTTGCGGACCGCGTCGGAGAACGCCCATACGGAGGCTTCATTTCATCTGGCCATTTCATTAATGGAGCAAGGCAAATTCGATGACGCCAATAGGGTGTGGCAGGATCTGCTAGTGCAACAGCCTAGCTACCTGGAGGCCTATAGTCAGGTCCAGTCCATTTTCACGTCAAACCCGGCACCCATTCTTACCTACTATTATCAGTGGAAGAGCTATCCGCCATCGAAGCTTGCAGAACTGCTCACAGAAATCCAGGCAAGTCCAGAGTTTGTCAATTCCATTTGGAGGAAAATTTCGTTGGATGCACGACGAGGTTGGGATGCAGCACTACTAGAGAGTTACCTGCAGGTATTTGAAGGGCAATTGGATGCCAGTACCCTCGAACGAGCCAATTTTGACCTTGCGGTACTGAGTGGTGATTCACCAGGAAGCATACCTCAATATGCCAATGCCTTTGACGAAACCATGACTATCGCTCAGGCAAGGATTCTCCTGAACGCAGGCGAAGAGATCGCAGGCTTCAATATGCTCGCCGCAGCATCCGCATCCTATCCTACTTCCGTGAATTACTTGAAGCACTATACGCTTCTTGCCGTTCAGATCGGACTTAGGGATTATGCGGAGGATGGGCTGGCTCAGCTGCGACAGTTGATGGAAAGTGGTGAATTCCGATCATTCCAGAGGGAGTACCAAAGGACCCTTAATAGCTTGCCGCAAGATTTTCAGCCATAAAAAAACCGCCTCCCTTTCGGAAAGCGGTCTTCTTAAATCTTTCGATTATCCCTTAATTGTTCAGCTTGAAGATGATAGGCATCATCATTCGCACTTTCACAGGTCGTCCGCGCTGCTTACCAGGCTTGAACCTTGGAGATGATCTCAATACTCTTTCAGCTTCTTCATCGCATCCGGCGCCGATACCTTTCACAGCTCTCACGTCTGTAACGCTACCGTCTTTGTCCACAACGAACTGAACATATACTTTCCCTTCGATGCCCATTCGGCGAGCTTGCTTGGGATATTTCATGTTCTTACCAACGAATGCATAGAAAGCTTGGATTCCTCCAGGGAATTCCGGCTGATCTTCCACAATATCGAAGATCTCATCCACTACTTCCTCCTCAGGAGCCTCTTCGAAAACGATGTCTTCAACAACAGTCTCTTCTGTTACCTCCACATCGAGTTCCACTTCAATCTCTTCTTCAATCTCCTCCTCATCAGGAACCTCTACGATCTCAGGTAGCTGTATTTTGGGTGGAGGGGGCGGTGGCTGCTCGGTAGGAGGGATATCCATGATATCTTCAAAATCATCTTCTACCTGTCCGAGGTCCACGAGACCTGCATCATCATAAGACTTGTGCTCAAAAGCCCAGATGACAACAAGAAGCGACAGGGACAATCCAACAAAAGCAAACATTCTGGAATAGTAATCCAGATTCGCATGCGTGTACTTTTTCGTCAGCGGATTTTGTCCTTCTGCAGTTTCTTTCGCATTGAAATTTTTGGTAGTACCGTCAATGATCACCTTCGAAAGCACAGCGACCAGCACAATCACAACCAAAAAAGCAATTGGAATAAAAATCATAAAGCTTAATTAGTTTTTTCTTTTAACAACCCGAGAATATCAAAGATATTACCAAAACAACTTAATTCAGTAACGTTTGATTCCTTTTTTCCATCAGATGGAAGAAAAGCAAACCAGCGGAAAGGCCAATCAGATCGAATATAAAATCGATAATATCGGCTGCCCGATAATCGACAAATTCCTGGATCCACTCCGTAAGTCCAGCCCCCGCCACGCCTGCCATAGCCACCAGAATAAAGCTCCTGGCCCGCGGAAGGCCCATTTCGACTCTGAAAACAAGCATGGCCAAAACGGCCTCTACGAAGAACAACGCTGCATGGACAAGTTTATCTTCTTGAGGAAAGAAGTAATACCCCCAGCCCAGTGGATCGCCCGGAGTGAGCAAACCGTAGGCCACGAGCAGTGTCCAAACTACAAGCGCTATTCGGAACTTCAACCTTCGCCGATTAGCGAGTTGTATTCGTCAGCAGGGATAAGGAGGTCGCCTTCGTCGGTTACCTTGATCTTGATCATCCATCCGTCTCCGTAGGGATCTGAGTTGACGGCCTCTGGTGTGCCTTCCAGGCTCTCGTTCACCTCTATGATCTCACCACCTACTGGCATAAAGAGGTCGGAGACTGTCTTGACTGCTTCTACTGTGCCGAAGACCTCCCCGGCTGCTATCGTCTCGCCCATTGTCTCAATCTCCACGTAGACGATATCGCCCAGCTCACGCTGTGCGAAATCCGTGATGCCAATAGTAGCAACATCCCCGTCCATTCGAACCCATTCGTGGTCCTTGGTGTATTTGAGATCCTGAGGTATATCCATGGTTTGTGTATTTATGAAATGCGCTCAAAATTAAAGCACATCAGCAAATTATAAGGTTCTGAACTTCCGAATTGTCTCTATTGCGCAAAGCTGAGTCGCGTCTGAATACCGAAAGCTGTGTTGGCCCTGTAGAATTGACCTACGAACGGATCATTGACAGTTCTTTCGAAGTAGAAGGTAAGGTCCAGTTGATCATTGAGCCTGTAACTCACCGTAGGCCGCATTTGGAAGTTTTTGTTTCCGTTGGTGACGGAGTTTTCTCCCTCCAAAGTCCGCTGAACTACCCGTGTGTCCCGAATGCTGAAATTCATACGGAAGGTCACATCATTTTCAAGAACCACGGTTCTTCCTCTGCTCCTGAACGGTAGCTTGAGGTTGTCCTTGGTATAGCCTAAATCAAAAGAGATCTCGCTTCCCCTTGTCTCGTTGACCTGCGCGTTGGACAGGCTGAGGGACAGGGTTCGGTCGCGTTTGTATTCCAGGCGTGTGGTGAGATTGCTCTTTGTACGCACATTCACGCCGATCAGGGGAGCAAACTGCTCTGCGATACTTACCTGGCTAATGATATAGAAGGGCACAAGATTGCCAGAAACCGGATCGGTGATGGTTGGAAGCGGATAGTCCACAATTGAGTTATTCAGTTCAATGCCGGACTGGTAGAGCGGCTGGTTGATGTAGTTACTGACTGAATACACTGAGCGATACGAATGCGTGATGTTAATGGAAGAGAAAACATCTCGGATGCCCGGTAGCTTGTTAAGCCCTGCGTAATCCAGTCGCCAGTTGGGTAGAGGGATCTTGGGGAAGGGGGCGGTGTTCGATGTGTTGGCATCATTGCCAGAATAGGCGGCAAGGAACGCTGGGATGAGGATATCCTGCGAAAGTGAATCGTACGTTCCGGGAATGCCAATACCGGACACACTCTCGTTCAGCCGCTGTCGCATGATGTCGATATTTTCAACGAACTGGTTGAATGCCGGAGACACATTGTCCGGCTGCTTTTCAAAAGTGGTCCCAACTGACAGGAATGTTAATGAGTAACTACCTCCCCTCGTTGGTGTAAGTGATTGAAACGCATTCACCGTATCGACGTCATTGAATCGGAAGAGCTCCTGGTAATTGCCGGTCGTCGTTCTCTTGGCGTCCACTCTGATCTTGATATCGTCAGTAGGCTCCACGGCTGCCCCCAGGGTGAGGTCTTCGCTACGCACCTGCTCAAAAGGCGAGGTGAGTAAGGTATTGCGAGTGATCCATCCATTGTCCGCTGCGCGATTGCGAATTCCCGGATCCTGACTTCCCAGCACAAAACCCCATCCCGGTGAACTGAAGCCACTATCGAGACCAAACAGAAAAGGTGTGGGCAAAAATCCCGGCAAGGTAGTACCCTCCCTAACGCCATAGGTAATATTTGCGGACCGTAGTGACATCAAGAGCCGAAGCAGGACATTACCAAAGGGTTTTGGAGGATTGACGGCAGGCGCTTGAGAATTGTCCCCGTTGGCACGACTTCTGGAGGTGCTCCGTCTGGCCGTTGGCGCGGGGGCGTTCGCTCTTTTCAAGAAGGGCAGCACATTGTACAACTTGACAAAATCCGCCCGTCCCGACAGCGTTTGATCACGAGAGTTGTTGATGAAGTTTCCGAAGAAGGTAGAATCGTTGGGGTCGGGAATCAGGTTACCCTGATCTTGCCCTTGTCTGTTGACAAAACCAGCAGTCCAACCGTAACTCACAGAATATCGGTAGTCCGCGCTCATCCAATCTGTTAGTGGTAGCTTGTCCAGTGGCAGCTTGTATTGCGCGGAGATGTCTTGCGAAAAGTTCTTCATACGCCCAAATCCCCAAATCTGATCCCAGATGAAGCTACGCTCCTCTGGCGTGTCAATTTCTCCCTGGATTTCCCATTCTGGTTCATCGATGACTGCGTTGGCACGCGCACTATAGTCGATGGATAGGCCCTTGAATAGGCTCCAGCGCATGTTATAGCTGCGGGTGAATGTGAAAAGCCGCTCAATCAGCAACAGGTCATTTTGGTTAGGATCATCGGGAATGGATAGGTCATCGTCATAAAGCTGTGTCCTTCGGAAGCTACGATTGAGGTCCATCCTCAGAGATAGGTTGTTGGGGATAGGCGAGAAATTGATGTCTTTGATCAGCTTCAGGAAGGGGCTGTTGAAGGCCCCTGTGTTCGCAAATGGCTCTATAGAGATCGTCGGTGGTGTGTAGTTATAAGCAAAGCCTGCCGCGATCGTCTTTTGGAGGAATGCCTGCTGATTGACGTTGCTCGACTTGATATCGCTGTAAGCATAGGTAAAGGAGAAGTTCTCGATGTCGTAGATGTTGCGTCGGGCGTCGGGGTTGACCTTTTCCTTGCGGACGTTTGTAAAGTTGAGGCTTCGGCTGGTACGCCGATCCTCGACTATGCGCCGATATTCGTCCCTTTCCTGCTCTGTCTCAAAGCTCTGAATGGATGCCTCGAGTGGCGTATCCGGGTCGAGAGGATCATACTGGGGTGTTGACCGGCTCTGCTGGTAGCTGGCAAACATCGGTACCTTCAGGCCAGTCTTCTCAGGGAGCAAAAACTTATCGACATTGATGGAAGCGGAAACATCATACTGGAAGGTCTCGAATCTTGTACGTTGCGAAATCTTGTCCTGGATGCTTCCAAAACCGAATGAGGTGTATCTCGTCGAGGCTGAAACGCTTCCCAAATCCGCCAACTGCAGATTTAGCCGGGCATTGGCTGCCCACCCTTTCTGGGTATCAAAGTCCGTCACGCGAAGCTCATTGGCCCAAATACAGACCGACTTACTTTCGCGATCGTCGCTACCAGGGTTCCTCACACCGATAAGCATGGTCGTGATGTTACTGATGTCGGGGTTTCCTTTGACCGTGAAGAGGTATTTACCGTCCTGGCTCGGCACCGTGAAAGGGATACGGCTATCGTTGCCTCCTGCTCCAGAGGTCAGCTGGCCCAGGTTTCTTTGTGACTTCACTCCCAGCAGCTCGTTGATGGATACGCTGATCTCATTTTCCAGGGGCCACACAAATCTGGGAAGGTCTTCCTGCGATACACCAGTCACATCCTGAGGGGTGATCTTCAAGGGCACCTCGATCTCATAGTAGTTTTCATTTTCATCGGAGCCTATCCGCAAGAAACCAGTCAGCTCGTCATCCTGCACGTCGTCCCCTCTAAAGGCCTGCGCATGGAGAAACATGTTGAGTCTGCCATAATTGATCAGATCAAAATCGAGATTGGTTTTGAAAACAGCCCTGGAGTCCCGATCCTGGAGGTCCTCAATACACAGTTGTAGTGACTGCTCGTTGACCACCCTATTGAGCGTCGTCGTATTGTCCCGATCTCGCTGTAGACCTGGTGGCACCACATAGGGGATACCGTCACCTCTGGCACCATTTTCTTCGATATTGACAACAGATACGTCAAAGTCACTGGTGGTGCTTTCCGGGATCTCATTGAGCCCCTCTTGATTGAGAGCCAGCGTTGATTTCCGCCACTGGCTACCAACCAATTGAAACTGTGCCATTCGCAACACCACCGGCTGCCGGAAGCCAGTGAGTACCATGCGGATGTACTTGATGTTTTGGAAACTGGGACTACCTACAACACGAGACACATTGTTGAGGTTGCGAATAGGGATACGAAACAGGTACCATCGGGCGTTCTCGATGGTCTCGACTTCATCAATGATAAAGCCCTCTCCGACGTTGAAGCCATTGGGTCGCAAGCGTATCTCGTATTCAAAGAATTCCTCCAATGAACTGATCGTATTGTCATTGTTGAGGTCCTCATTGTCTGGCACCTGTGTCGAAGCGGGCGTGAAACTCCCTCCACTACTTACCGGAGAATTGCCCTCCAATCCATTAAAGCCTTTGTACCGCTCGAGGATCTTCGCATCCCGCTGGTCCAGCTCACTCCCCAGGTAATAGCTGAAGTCGTCACCTGTAGGATCTGGAAGTGTCAGGAACTGGGGTGGGTAATTGAGAAACTCCCGCTCATCCTCGTTGGACATGCCATCAAGGCCGACGTCCTGGTTGGATCTTGCATTAGGATCATTGACGAAAACGTTCGTAAGGAATTGATTGGTAGTCACGCGGCCCCATTCCGTAGCACGGGTAGCTCCACGATCACCATCCTCGGGAAGGCCATTTTCAAAAGCGTGTAACCCATCTGGTATCAGTTCCTCGGACAAACTACCCAAGTGGAAAACAAGCCGCCCACCTGTGGTATTGTTCTCGTTGTTAACTCCGTCAATCACCCGACCTTGTTCCCCACCAATAAACGGATCCAGTAGCCAAAACTCGATGTACTCCGTATTCGCGGCTTGAAAGTCCACATTGGTTGTAATGGCTCTGGTAATGCCCGCCCAATTGTCCCTCAAGGCCTGAAGATCACCTGCGGATTCCTGGGGGAAATTCCCATCTGGTCGCAGGTTGGGATTGAAGTTGTAGGGTCCCCGCTCGCCTGGATAGTAGGCAATATCGAAAATAGGTTGGTTGACAGTAGCAAGCGTACGGTCACGCTGTGTGAAGATCTCTTGTGGAAGTACCGCGCGCATGTAGTGGTTCTCGAGGTCCTCTGTGGTGATATTATCAGGACGTCGCTGTCCCTGGTAGAAGACAGAATTGTCCACCGTGTACCACGCTACTTTCGCCTTGCGGTCATTCACCTCATAGACCGTAGCACTGTTGCCTTCCAGCCCCGGCGGCGTAGTGGCCAATCGCCATGCGGGCCATGAGCCCATATTCACTGGAATGGTGGCATTCTCAAAATCATCGATATAGGAGGTCCCGGTTCCATTCACGATGTTCGAAGTCCCGGGGACGAGTCGGGCGATCTCGGCATTGAAACTGATATTACTCGCCTCCTTCGTACTGATCAATGGCAAGGCATCAACGATCTTGGTCACCAGCCTGGACTCATCGCGCCAGTTGATATTCATACCATACTTGGTGTTCTTGCTGGGTTCATCGCCAATGGCAAATCGAGAAATACCTCCCGGCCGCTCATTGAGTTTGAGGATAGTGGCTCCGATATTGAAGTTGTCACTCACCCGGTAGTCCAGATGCGCGCCGGTAAGCCACCTCGTCTGAAAGTTGAATAGGTCCGCTTTTTCGTAAGAGACTGTAATCTGTTGGCCAGAGTTGAGAATGGCATCATCACGGATCCTCACCTGGCCAAGGTTGTAGTCGACGTCGTAGTGCAGTCCTTCTGTCAATATTGTCCCGCCGGCCATGACTGTAACTGATCCCTGGGAGATGTTGAAGCCATTCAGGGGAATGATATTAGACACCGTCCCCTGTGAGCTACCGAGGATGACATACTTATTTTGAGAGGCTACCTGTTCAGCATTGGTCCTCGTGGTCCGGTAGAGTGTGTCGTAGACATACCGCCTGATAAGTTCCGCTTCAGACTGTGGGTCAAAGAAACGCTCCATGTTGCTACCAAAGGGCTCCACGACAGGGAAAATGATGTTTCCGTTCCTCGTGTCAATGGTGATCCCATCGACGAAATCAAAGTTGCCATCCCGCTGCCGGTCTCCATTTCGGTTGAGTGAATCCAGCCCCATGAGTTGGAGTAGGGGTACGTCCTTTGTGATCCGACCCTCGTGCAGTGAGGGATTGTCCTGGCCGGTGCGGTCATCCTTGTAGTGGATGCGAAGAGAAAAGCCTTCTTGCTGAATCTGCGTCGTGCGGAGGTTGTAGATATTCTTCATCATCAGGTCCCACATCGGCAGGTTCGTGGCAATCCTGTTGGGGCGCAGCATTTTAAGAATGACCACCTGATCATCCGGCCGCCCGGGATAATCCTCGATCATTTCACCCACTTTGAATATTTGTCCGTTGAGGGAGTACGTGTAAGCAACAGCAATGACTTCGTCATTTTGCAGCCGCCTTTGTAGACTGATGTACCCTAATTTCTTGTTGACGATGTACTCGCTCGGATCGAGCTTACGTGCTGTAGTGACGACGACATAGTCTGTACCATCCTGGAAACCTATACCATCGAGATAGCTCCTGACGGCATCTGGCGCCAGGCTCGGTTGTGAGCGCACCAGCTGGAAGAGGTTGTTGGAAGTATTGCTGGCTTCCAATCTAGTGAATGGCCCGATGACCGATTCATCCTGATAAGCATTGTCCGCGTCTCCTTCCGCCAGGTCCTGCAGCCCAACAAAGTTTCGGGTACTCTCCGTATCATTCTGCCTGTTGATGGTGTAAACGTCGACACGCTGAATGTCGAGACCAGAGTTGATCACCGGAATATTGCGATGCCATCGCTCGTAATTGTCCCGGAAGTATTGACTGAGGAAGAAGTGCCTGTTTTCGTCGTAGCCTGAAGCCGGTAAGTTGATATTGTCGGCGGGATCCAGCTGCCCTCCACGTCCCGAGGTGGAGTTGGTGATGCCCTGGCCACCGCCCACGCTGATGACTTCAGCACGCCCTTGTTGGCGGGAGGCGATACCGGTGACGAACAGCTTACCAAACTGCAACTGGGTTTTCACTCCGAAGAGACTCTGGGCACCGGTGATAAGGCTATTCTCTACCGACATGCTCACGTTACCCACCTCGATTTTTTTGATGATGTCTTCGTCGTAACCCGTGTATTCGATCTTCATATTGTTCTGAAAATCGAAGGTGTTGTTGTTGTCGAAGTTGAAAGTAACGGCCAGCTTTTCACCGATTTTTCCGACCACGTTGGTGCTCAGTTGCATGTTGAAGTTGAAGCCTCCGTTGCGGCGGCGGTTCTGTGGCACTGCCGGATTGTCCACAAATTGCCATCGCCCTCCGAAGTCAAGATTGGCAAATCCCGTCGGCTGAATATCAATGTAGTCCCCTCCGAATATGCGATCGAAAACAGGGCTGATGTATAGCTTGGGAATGAGGCGCCGACCGCTCACGGCACTCTCTCCGTCGAGCCCTGCCGACTGGTCCTTCCAGTATTGTTTGTTGATCTGCTGCGTCGTATACCGGTCAAACTCCTCGAATGTCATGGAGGTCGCAGGCCGGAAGTTGACTTCAGACAGGTTCTCGTATACGGAATAACTCACCCCACCGGTGTCAAACTCGACGCGAAAATCTAGGCTCGACGGGTCCTTCAGCAATAAAGGGGACTGGCTGACACGATTGGAAAAAGGGTCGCCGAAGCGATAGGTAGGCCGATAAGTGGGCGTGTTCGTTGGCACATATTCCTCCTGTACGGAGTCCTGCCTTGCAGTGTCTTGCTGAAACAAGAACATAGAGGCAGCGCTGCCGTAGGTGCTGGGAGTTAGGTTGGTCCAAAAAAGGACGGTGAGTAAAGCTATATAATGCCGTGTCTTCAAAAAAAATCAGCTGCTTAGGCTCTCTTGAGGGCCAATTTAATCAACTCCTCGAGTTTGATGTCGGGCCCGTATTCCTTCACTATCTGGTTAATAGTTTTCTCGGCGGTTGGCTTGGAAATACCGAGAGTCATCAGGGCGGATAACGCCTCAGTATGTATTGTATTGTCAATTTTTGCTGGAATTTGTATCTCACGCTCCAGCAGCCCCTCTTTTTTCATTTTGTCCTTGAGCTCGAGTACTATTCTCTGCGCCGTTTTGAGACCGATTCCTTTGACCCCTTGAATGGTTCTGATATCGTCATGGAGGATCGCCGCCTGGAGCTCCTCCGGTGACAGGGAGGACAAGATCATGAGTGCCGTGCTGGGCCCCACGCCACTGATGGATATGAGATCCAGGAAGCGCTTCTTTTCGGAGTCCTGCGAGAAGCCATAAAGTGTCTGGGCATCTTCCTTCACGTGAAAATGAGTGACCAGTTTTACCTCGTCCAGTTCCTTTATTTCGCTGTAGGTCAGCAGTGATATTTTGAGCTCATATCCCATCCCATTCACATCAATGATGACATGGGTGGGATACTTTTCATGGATTTTACCCCTTACAAAAGCTATCATGTAGTTGGAGTTTGATTTCTGGTTTGGGCATCTACGACGGCAATCGCCACCATATTGAAGACACCCCGCACACTGGTTCCCTGCTGCAGGACATGCACTGACTTATTCATTCCCATCAATACAGGCCCGATGGCCTCAGCCCCTCCGAGCTCCATCAGCAGCTTATAGGCAATATTGCCGGAGTCCAGGTCAGGAAAGATGAGCGTATTCGCCTTAGTACCTGCCAGGGAGCTGAAAGGGTAGTTCTCTTCCAGCATCTCTTTATCTAAGGCGACATTTGCCTGAATATCACCATCGATCTGCAAGTCTGGCCAGCGCTCTTTAGCCAGGGCTACGGCCTTCGCCATTTTGGTCGGCACGTCCCCTTTGGCAGAGCCAAAGTTCGAATACGATAGAGCGGCCATTCGAGGCTCGTGATCAAAAAACTTGACCACTCTCGCTGTCAGTCCGATGATGTCCACAAGCTCCTCAGCGGTAGGATTGCGATTGACCGAGGTATCAGCAAAAAAGTAGTTACCCTTCTCTGTCGTCATTATATAAAGGCCTGCCACGCGATCCACTCCTTCCGCGACACCAATGATCTGCAGGGCTGGCGCGACGGTCTTAGGATAGTCATTGGACAATCCGGAAATAAGTGCATCCGCCTCGCCCCGCTCTACCATCATGCACCCAAAAAAGTTGCGACTTTGCATAGAGTTGCGGGCCATCCGTTGGTTGATTCCTTTACGCTGGCGCTTCTGAAAATACAACTTTGCATACTGGTCTACCTTCTCGTGCTCCTCCAGCGGATTGATGACCTGCACTCCTTCGAGTTCCAAATGATGCTCCTCGATGAGCTGATTGATCTTCTCTTTATCCCCCAGCAAAATGGGCGTGGCGATCTGCTCGTCTTTTACCAGCTGTGCGGCCTGGAGGATCGTGGGGTCATCTGCCTCGGCAAACACCACCCGCTTAGGATCCCGCCTGGCTACTTCGACGATCCTGGACATGAGACGACTGTCTCCGCCGATGCGCTCCTCCAACTCCAATTTGTAGCCATTCCAGTCCGTGATATTCATCCGCGCTACTCCGGAGTCCATGGCCGCTTTGGCGACGGCTGGGGACACTGCCGTGATAAGTCTTGGGTCAAAAGGCTTGGGTATAAGGTATTCCTTGCCAAACTTGAGCGACTTCGCACCATAGGCTTTCAATACCTTGTCTGGCACGGGCTGCTTAGCCAGCGCCGTCAAGGAGTGAACGGCCGCCAGCTTCATCTCTTCATTGATCGCGGTGGATCGCACATCCAGGGCTCCCCGGAAAATGTATGGGAAGCCGAGAACATTGTTCACTTGATTGGGGTGATCCGACCGTCCGGTGGCCATGATGACATCTGAGCGCGTATTGATTGCCAGGTCATAAGCGATTTCGGGATCCGGATTGGCCAAAGCAAAAACAATGGGATCGCTGGCCATAGACTGGAGCATCTCCGGAGTCATGATATTGGCGATCGAAAGCCCCAGAAACATGTCTGCATCAGTCAGTGCATCATCGAGACCATGAAGATCCCGATCTGTAGCAAACTGCGCCTTTGCAGGGCTGAGGTTTTCTCGGTCCTTGCGAATAATCCCCTTGCTATCAGTCATGACGATATTCTCCCTCCTCGCACCCAATGAGATATAGAGATTGGTGCATGCCACTGCAGCTCCCCCTGCTCCGCTCACAACAATCTTGATCTCGTCAATCTTCTTGCCATTGACCTCTAGTGCACTCAGGAGGGCAGCACTCGAAATGATTGCCGTGCCATGCTGGTCATCATGCATGACAGGAATATTCATTTGCTCACGCAGCTCAGTTTCAATCTTAAAGCTCTCTGGCGCCTTGATGTCTTCGAGATTGACACCGCCGAAAGTTGGTTCCAGCGCTTTGACTATCTGGATGAATTTGTCAGGGTCATTTTCATTGACTTCGATATCGAAGACGTCGATACCGGCGAATTTCTTAAAGAGCACTCCCTTGCCCTCCATGACGGGCTTCGATGCCTCCGGGCCGATATCCCCCAGACCCAAGACAGCCGTTCCATTGGAGATGACCGCTACCAGATTACCTTTTGCAGTGTACCTGTAGACGTCCTCGGGGTTGGCAGCGATGGCATTGCAAGGCTCAGCTACTCCGGGGGAGTAGGCTAGCGCCAGGTCTCGCTGACTGCTAAGCGGTTTGGTGGGGGTGACGGCGATTTTGCCAGCGGGCTTCGACTCATGAAAATCAAGGGCCTCGCTGGCTCTAAGTTTAGAACTCATACAAGGGTTAGGTTGCTGAATATTTCCCTCCCGAGGAGGGCTTTAGCCCGGGTTACTATTAAATGTGGCTAAGATGGCATCTACCTGGCGGATGAAGTTCTTCTTTCCTGTACCGGGAGAGTACACATAGCCTTCGATGTAGTACACGGTCTGTTTGCTTTCATCAAGTATGGCATAGCTCACATACGGACCACCGCCAGAGCTATCGCTTATCTTCCAAAGGCTCCTATTCTTCACGGCATATTGGCCATTGAAGGATTGCCTTTCCTCAAAAACCTTTATAAAGTCACCATCGAGTTGCTGTCGGTTGATGAATAAATCCGGGCTCTCTGCATCTCTCAAATAGGTCTCAGTGATTTTATCTCTCCATGCTGGGATATCATCAAAAATTTCCTGCGATCGGTAGGGTTCCTGATAGATAAAAACGTTGAGTTCCTTGTCCACTTCCAGGAACCTGAGCCATGAAAAGTTGGGCAAGTTCTTCGCCAGATCCCACCCAAAAGGCACCTTGATCGATACGTCTTGTGACTGCCGTATAGCCCTCTCGGCTTCCAGCTCCCGGCTTTTGTACAATTTATCCTGGATCCTTGTCTGAGCGACAGACTCCAGATAGTTTCTGAGGCGACCACGATTCTGCTGGATCTTGTTGATCAACGCTTGCTCGTCTTGTCCAAAGAGGTACATCACTACCTGCCCCTTGGCAAACTCGTCCTTGTTTACCGTCATCCAGAGACTGCTGTCACGCTGGATCTTTTTGAGTGACTGGTTGGTGAAATAGCCCCGCAAAAGCCTGCTTTCTGCTGTGGCACTGCTCAGCGTCATTACGAAAATCATGTTGGAGGCGGTCTTGAGCAGGTTGTTGAGGCGCTTGGGGTTCACCTTATTGACTGAAAACATGGGTTCATCCTGAGGCAGGCCTGGCATCGGCGCCCTGAATGTCTGTTTGATTTCACTGCCGAGTTCACTGCCCCATTGGGCGCTGTCCATCACGAGAATGATCTCGCCCACCTCTCCACTGGCCGCCGGCATCAGCTCTCTTTGCAGTTTCTCCGCGGTCTCGCCGCAGGATGTCAGAATGACCACAGCAAGTGAAAGGATCGTCAATAGTCTCATGGTCCCGTCTATCGATTTATACAGAATTGCGACAAATCTATGGATTAAAAGAAGGATGGCAAGTACGGCTCTCTTAATCTGCTCTGACAATGAGTGATTGGCCGGGAGTGATCCTGTTGGAGGTAAGATTATTCAATTTCTTGAGCTCGGCAATGGAGACATTATTGGCCCGGCTGATGTCCCATAGCGTGTCGCCGGAAACCACCGTGTAAGTACTGCCATTGACGGCCTTGGGCACCCTCGCCGGGGTCTGGGCCCGAGGTTTGGCATTCGACGCGTAGAGGTCGCTGGTTTTGCTGTTGTAAGTGGGAAGCACCCAAATATTGAGCCTCTGCCCTACGCGGATCATATTGGAGCGCAGGTTGTTCCACTCCTTGATGTCTGTGATGCGCACATGATATCGCTGGGCGATCGTTCCCAGCACATCACCACTTCGCACTCTGTAGGAGACTCGCTGGCGACCATACGTGCTTCCCGGCGTGTTTCTGGCGAGGTACTTCAAGTGATCCTTACCCACCTTGGAGGCTGTGTCGTACAAAAATGATCTGTTGGCCACAATAGTATCCTTGAGATCTTCGGGAACCCGAAGAGCAAAGTTCTTTGTACCCTCGGGCAGCGCTCCCCGCTTGATCTGGGGGTTGAGGGCGATGAGGTCATCTACGCAAAGGTTTAGTTGGTTCGCGAAAGTCTCGAGATGAAAATACTGGCTTACCATCACGGTATCGAAGTCTGGCAAGTAATCCAACTGCTCAGGAAAGAGATTATGCAGGTCATAGTTGTTGAGCACATAGATCATTGCCACAAATTGTGGCACATAAGACCGAGTCTCTCTTGGGAGGTATCTATAGATCTCCCAGAAGGACCGCCGATAATCACTTCGGCGGATGGCCTTTCGGACATTGCCTGGACCGCAGTTGTACGCGGCGAGAGCCAGCTCCCAGTCTCCAAACATATTGTAAAGATCTTTCAGGTGGCGACAGGCAGCATCGGTTGCTTTGTATGGATCCATACGATCGTCCAAATACCAATCACCCCGAAGGCCATAGATACGACCCGTAGAGGAAATGAACTGCCATAGCCCAACGGCGTTTGCCCTTGAGACGGCATTGGGTCTCAGACCCGACTCGACGATCGCCAAATACTTGAGCTCATCCGGCAGGTTATATTTTTTCAGATGTTCCTCAAAAATGGAGAAATAGACATCCTTTCTCGCGACAATGTCCCGCGTATACTCCCTGTTCCGAATGGTGAAATAATCGATGAAATCTTTTATCCTCTGATTGAAATGCAGAGGTATAGTACTCTCCACACAACCCAGGCGGTCTTCCATTTCCTGATAGGTGACATCAGGAATGTAATCGTAAGACGCTATTTCCAAATCCTGGCTGTGTAATGCCAGACTCATACACACAAGCGAGATGCTCGCCAACCTTCCTGCTAAATCCTTCAACATGCTCGACAGTTTTCCTCAGCTCAATAGATCTTCCGAAATGTAACAGAAAATTACATACCAGCTACCTCTTTTGAAAAAGAAAGTAACTGAGCCTCGTTAAAAGCGCTTGTCATCAGCTGAATCCCGATTGGGAGGCCATCCTTGTCCGTACCTTTTGGGATAGAGATGGCCGGCATTCCCGCCAATGAAGCCTGTACAGTATACAGGTCCGCGAGATACATTTGGAGTGGATCCTGTGTGTTCTCCCCCAGCGCAAACGCCGTGGTCGGCGTAGTAGGAGACAGTACAAAATCACACGCATCCAACATCTCCCGGGTCTTGGACCTGATCAGGCTACGGACCTTCTGCGCCTGCGTGAAATAGGCGTCATAGTAGCTTGCTGACAAGACGAAAGTGCCTAGCAATATACGTCGCAACACCTCATCACCGAAGCCCTCCGTCCTGCTCTTTTTGTACATGCTCTCCAGGTCCGTGCCATTGCTCGAGCGATGGCCATACCTTACCCCGTCAAACCGGGATAGATTGGAACTTGCTTCGGCGGTCGTCAGGATATAGTAGGTAGGGAGAATATAGTCCAGGTATTCAAAGGACAACGGCTCGACTTGATGTCCGGCCGCTTCCATTCCCTCCAGCATATCAAATGCCGCTTTCTTGATTTCCGGATCGAGTGAGGGCGATTGCAGGATCTCCTCAATGTATCCCACCTTGTATTTCTTAGGCGAGGGAGCCAACTCACTATAGGCCGGCACGGGCTCTCTGGAGACAGTCGCGTCATATTCGTCCGCTCCGGCGATCACCTCGAGGACCACTGCCGCGTCTTCTATGCTCTTTGATAACACGCCGATGATGTCCAATGAACTGGCATAGGCTACCAGTCCGTGCCTCGACACCCGCGAGTAGGTTGGTTTCAAACCATAGACCCCGCAAAATGCCGCAGGCTGTCGTACGGACCCGCCGGTATCTGACCCCAACGAAATGTGGCACATATCCATTTGGACGGCTACTGCGGACCCTCCACTGGAACCTCCAGGTACCCGGTTCTCCCCGGCGCCATTTACAGTGGGCCCGAAGGACGAATTTTCGCAGGATGAGCCCATGGCAAACTCGTCGCAATTCTGCCGGCCAATGACAATTGCATCTTCATCCAGCATGCGCTGAACGGCCGTAGAACTAAACTGAGAGCGGAAGCCCTTCAGGATTTGGCTGCCACAGGTCAATTCATGACCCGTTACGCACAAAACGTCTTTTATACCAAAGACCAGCCCTGCCAGCTTGCCAGCGGTGCCTTGGGCCAACTTCTTATCAATGACTTGTGCCGCCTCTCTGGCCTCGTCTTCAAAGACCTCCAGAAAGACATTGTGGCTGCTATTGTGTTGATGTATGTTCTCCAGGTAGTGATCCACCAGATCACCTACCGAGGACATACCTTGCTCAAGATCTCTCTGAATATCGGAGAGGTGAGTATAGGATTTTACCACGGATCTGTGAAGTGCAGATTAAGTGGGGTGAGTTAAGCCTTAATCTTAGATTAGAGAAAAAATTAAGATGCCTGGTTCTTGGGTGACTCGTTAGCGCCTTCCTCGATTTCGTTCTTGATCTCTTTGGTAGCATCTTTAAACTCTCTGATGCCCTTACCAAAGCCTCGTGCAATTTCAGGTATCTTCTTAGCACCAAAAAATATCACGACTACCAAGGCGATCACCACTAATTCCCATCCGCCAGGAAATGCTATTGCTAATACAGTTTCCATAATTTGAGTCCACTTAAATATCTATCAAAGATAGGTATTAAAAATCAACTCCATCAATGAAGGAGGAGGTTCTTTCTCGATCAAAGTTCGAAGACAAAAACAACCTACAGTCGCCTTTGCAAGTGACTTCACACTGGGGTTAAAGAGGCCTAAGCCATATTTCAGGATCGAGTTTGCTGGTATTGCGCCATACCTCGAAGTGAACTTCCGAAATCCCATCGGCATCAGTATAAACTTCCCCAATGGGATCGAGGGCCTCCACTTTCTGGCCTTTTTCTACCAGTACATTTTTCAATCGCGAATAGACCGTGAAGTATTTGCCGTGCTTCACCATGACGAAGTTGTTCATCCCCTGGAGGTAGCCCACCATCTTCACCTCCCCATCATGAACAGATCGTACGAGCTCCTGACCATTGGTCTGGATGTCGACGCCGTTGTTCTCAGTCTTGATCCTTCGTAGCACCGGATGTGGCTGAGTGCCAAACTTTCTGGAAATGAAGCCCGATGCCACGGGCCAGGACAGATTACTTTTCTGCTTTTCGAAAGTCATCGTAAACTCCTCCTCATCCAGCACCTCGATGGCCGTAGCAGCCTCAGCATTTTTGATTTCTTCCTTGACAATGGCAGCAATGGTCTTGTCCAACTTGTCGATCGCTAGCTTCCGTTCCTTCACCTCCTTGCGGAGCTCCGTTTCCTTCTTGTTTAACTCGGCGATCATACTACCTTTTTGCTGTCTCGCCGTTTGCAGCTTGCGACTCTCCGTCAATTGTTGACTCAGCAGCGTATTCTGCTCATCACGCTTGACTTGTACGCTGTTCCGTTGGCTGTTGAGCTCTTCGGACACCACCTCAATTTGCTCGACCTGCATCCGTCGGGCCTCGGCATACTGGTCGAGGTACTGCATGCGCTGAAAAAGCTGATTAAAGGTCTCGGCAGCAAACAGGTAGGTGAGGATGTTGTAGCCAAAGTTGGTCTTATAGGCAGAATAGATCATCGCCGCGTACTCCTCCCGAAGATTTTGGAGGTCTACCTGCAGTGCATTGACGACAATGGTGAGATCTGAGATTTCTGTATTCAGCAGGCTGACCTCCTGCGTAAGGCCGTTGATGAGCGACTCGCGAGCTGTTATTTGCTGCTCGAGCGCCTGGAGCTGTCCGACTGTCACCTTTCTGCGAGACTGGGTCTCAGATAGGATTCTCTCAGCCTCGGCAATTTTTCTGAGGTTTTCCTTTTTTTCCTGCTCTAGCTGCGACTTGTTCTTCTGAGCACAGACGGAGCCAGCGCAGAGCAAGACTAGGGCGACAATGACTACCCTCAATTTAGATTTTTCGATAACGCGAGGGAGCACGGAATGGAAAGCTGAGAGGCTCATTACCAATTTCGGCTTTGCTGAAACCAATATTGATGTCGATGTTTTTCTTGGACTTCTCAACGTAGATGATCGATGCGTCTATAGAAAACGGAAAAATCTCCTGGCTGACTTGCTGAAAGTCACCGTAATTTACTGAAATAGTATTCTTGGTGATCACATCCTCGACCTGCAACTTTTCCAGCTTCCTGGTATCGGTCCCTATGGAATTGTTGAACAGGAAGTTTTCCAGCTGTTGATCGTAGGTGAGAAACCCCTCCGCTCTTTTCACCTTCTCCTTCTCATATGGATAAATCAGGTTGCCCAGGACGACGGACTCCACAAGGTGATAGTCGATGTCAAAATCAAATTCCTTGCTGAGCTCTTCAAAGGAGTAGGTGATGTACTTTTTGTTGAGCTTGTCGATGATGAGCACCGAATCCGGGTTGATCAACAGGCGCGCACCTTCGATCCCGACTTTGCTCACTGACATCCAGATGATGCTGTCTTTTTTGATCCTAATATTCGCAATAGCGTTGACACTTTGCTTGCCGTCAGCATACCGGACTTTGGCTCGTGCCTGCATGAACTCAAAAGTGAAGTGATCAACTGCCAGGTCCCGATTGAAACTGACCAGTCTATCTTTGCATGAGAAGATCAATAGCAGCGATAGCGCTACGAAAGCACTCTTACTCATAAATTTTCCGATCCTCAATTTTCTTCTGAATATTGTCTGAAGCCTCATCTGTTCTGCTTGCTCGTTCCCACTGCTCCACCGCAGCGTCGATATCTCCCAAACGGAACAGCACATCGCCATAGTGCTCAATGATGGTGCCATCCTCGTCCAGCTCCGCGGCTCTTTCCAGAAGCTTTTTCGCCTCCTCATACTCTCCCAAAACGTAAAGCACCCATCCGTAAGTATCCAGGTAGGTGGGATTATCCGGATTGGCCGCGATCAGCTTGCTGCCCATCTCACGAGCGCGGTCCATTTTCTCATTGCGAAGAGAAAGGAAATAGCTGTAATTGTTGAGCACATGGTCGTTGGATGGGTCCAGCTTCAATGCCTCTTCATAGGACATGTCTGACTTCGCATGGTCCTCGAGGCCATTGTAGGCATCCCCAAGTTGGCCATAAAACTGACCTAGTAGCCGGTTGTCAGTCGTGTATCGCTTGCCAAGCTCCAGGACCTGTACCGCTTTGCGGTACTCACTTTGGGCATAGTTGGCCACGCCGCTGAAGAGATAGAAAATCGCCTGATTGGGGAAGTACTCCAGCGCCTGATCAGCGTGTACAATGACACTGTCATATTGCGACTCCTGCATTTCCAGCTGAATGATATTCTGCCAAACGGCATAGTTGGCAGGTCCCAGAGTGATCGCCCGCAGATAGTAACCTATGGCGTCTTTCCTGTCACCAATCTGGTACGCGAGATCACCAGCAAAAGCCTGGACCGTATAGTTCTCGGCAAACTCAGTGGCCAGGTAATCGGACGCTTCGAGGATACTCGTTTTGACCTCTTCATTGGGCAAGTAGCGAATGTAGCTCCCCAATAGCTTGAGCTTTTCATCTATGTCTATCTGCTTGCTTTGCAGTGGGGCTTTCAAGAGCTCAAGTGCTCCGGTCAGATTGCCTTTCTTGCGTTCTATCTCCGACAATAGAAGATCCACCTGTGCTGACTCCTCTTTCTCTTTGAGAGCAAGCAGTCGCTGGTTGGCTTCCTCAAATTGCTCATTGCTAATCAGCAGCTCCACCAATTTGATCGTGTATCGAGGCTCGTCAGGATTTTCCAGGATCAGTCGATCCCATTCAGCAATTAAGGCCTCCAGATCACCTTTCTTCAGTAGGATCTTTTGCTTTTCAAGAAGAAGGGCCTCCGTATTCCCATAGTGCTCTTCAGCCCTTTTGTAGACGCTCAGAGCATCGTCGAGCTTGTTTTGGTACTGGTAGATGAGCGCCAGATCAAATAGGTATTGCTCAGTGCCTTCCAGGCGAGAGGTCATCACCTCAAACACCCTGGCGGCACCCTGCAGATCCCCCAGGGATTGTAGGACCTCGGCATTGAGAAGGTAGTAATATTTGTTTTCGGGGTCCAGTTCGAGGGCCCTCTGCGCATGTGTCAACGCTTTTTCCTTGTCCCCATTCTTGAGGAGTACCTCCGCCAATTTGAAATTGATTGCTGCGTTGTCAGGGCTCAACTCATTCGCAACGAGGAAGAGTTCGTAGGCTTTCGTGTAGTTTTCAAGAATCAGCTGTTTCTCCGCTTCGATGAGCGCGCTCTCAGCCTTAAAATCGACGTTCTCTGTCCTATCCCGCAGCGAGGACCTGGACTTCTTCTTGCCCTGTGCCTCCACACCGGTCGATAGCAAACCTGCGATACAAAAAATGACAATACCTTTCTTCACCATATCCTCCGGGCCTTTAGGAACCTTCTGTATTCATATTCGCCTGACGCTACAATCGTAGCTCTCTTCCATAAATTTTGGGATTGCAACGCGGTGTAAATCAACGCTCAAAAGTAGATAATAGTTTTGGCTTTTCCATTTTCCAGAATGCCATGGCAAGGACTGCAAATGCGCCAAAACCGAAGGCATACCTGCCTGCTATAGACAATGGTAGATACGTCAGGGCCATCACTGTAGCCATCGCCAGGCCGAAGAATAAGAAGATCCTTAGCAACTGGTACGGTACTGGATAGATCCGCTGACCCCACAGATAGCTGATGATCACCATCGTCAAATATGTAAACAACGACGCCCATGCACTCCCCATGTAACCGTAGTGAGGGATCAAAACAACATTCAATACGATGGTTACGGCGGCTCCCACCGTAGTGATGATCGCCCCATACCAATTGGTCTCGGTAAGCTTGTACCAAACCGATAAATTGTAGAAAATCCCCAATAAGACTCCTGCCCCCAAGAGTATAGGCACGATGCCCAAAGCCTCCAGGTAGTCTGCCTTTCTCAGGAAGATAGGTGCCAGCTCTGGCAGCACTGTGATGATCACTATCCAGCCCCCGCATGTAAAGGCCACGAAGGCCGTCATCACTTTGCTATTGAGAGCCCTGGAATTGGGTTCTGCCGCATTCTTGAAGAAAAAGGGCTCGTAAGCGTACTTGAATGCCTGCACTACCAACGTCATGAATACGGACAACTTGTACGCCGCGCCAAAGATCCCAAGCACTTCGAGATTTGTCCGGTTGGGATAAAAGCCCTCAGGCAATATGTACTTGATCAATTGCCGGGATAGCATCTCATTCGTAATACCCGCCAATCCCAGTATGATCAGGGGTGACGAATAGCGAATCATCTGTCGTACGCTCGCACGATCCCACAATGGGCGAAATCTCCTCCACGTCGGCAGGAAATACAGGAAAAAGAAACTGTTGGAGATCACATTGGACAGCAGTACGTAGCCGACCCCAAAATCACGGTCATAAATCCGATCGATCAGGTCGTAGCCTGGAAATGCCTCCATGGCCAACAGCCGCGGGCATATGAACAGAAAGAAGATATTGAGAAAAATATTGATCGCGATGCTTGACAGCCTGTACGACGCAAATTGCCACGCTTTTCCCTCTAATCTTAGCCGGGCGAAGGGTACTGCCGCCAAAGCATCAAACAATAGAATCAGGGCCATGCAGCGAATCAGGAAATCACTGTCGCCGTAGCCCAGCAGATTCGCTATCGGGTTAGACAGCAGGAAGATTGCCCCCGCCAGTAGCAGACTGACCGACAGAAGGATACTCTGCGCCATTCGGAAATACTCGCTGGAGCTCGACTTATGCTTCGTTGCGTAGCGAAAAAAAGTCGTCTCCATCCCGAAAGTGAAGACAATGTTTAAAAAAGCTATGAGGACATAGATGTCAGTGACTACGCCGTATTCCCCCGGGAGAAATATGCCCGTGTAAAAAGGTAGTAAAAGGAAATTGAGGGCCCTACCGATGATGCTACTCAATCCGTACAGCGCTGTTTCGCCGAGAAGTTTTTTTAGCATTATGAGGTGGAGAGAGACTTACTCTCCTTTGAAAACTGGTTTGCGCTTTTCTAGGAAAGCTGTCGCTCCCTCCTTGAAGTCTTCTGTGGCAAAACACTTGGCAAAAGCGTTGGCCTCAGTTTGGTAACCATTCTCCGAAGTATGCACGGCGTTGATACAGTCGACAACCATATCGATAGCCTTAGGTGCTTTTTCCTCGATCTTCGTGAGGATCGCCCTTGCCAGTTGGACTGCATCCGTCTTCGTTTCAGCGATGTGATTCACCAGTCCCATCTCATAGCCTCGCTGTGCGTCAATCATATCTCCCGTCATCGCATATTCGAAGGCACGGCCCTTCCCGATCAACTGTGTGAGGCGCTGAGTGCCTCCATATCCAGGTATGATCCCCAGGTTAACCTCGGGCTGGCCAAACCTGGCATCTTTTGTCGCCACGCGCATATGGCAAGCCATGGCCAGTTCGCAGCCGCCACCAAGAGCAAAACCATTGACCACTGCGATCACAGGTGTTTGGCAATCTTCAATCATTTGAAAGATCTCTTGCCCTTCTTCTGAGAATTTACGGCCATTCATCTCATTGACTTCGATGAACTCGGAGATGTCGGCGCCAGCCACAAAGGCCTTTTCTCCAGAACCAACAATCATCACACCCCTTATCTCCTGATCGTCATAGACAATCTGGATTGCCTCCTTCAGCTCTGCCAGTGTCGCCTGGTTGAGAGCGTTGAGCTTCTTCTCTCTGTTGATGGTAATGACCATAATATTACCATCGCGTTCAAGGAGTAGATTTTGGAAATTTTCCATGATTAGGGAACTTTCGTCTGGGAAAGATAAGGTCAATTAAAACAATAGGTCAAGGGTTTACCTATATTTTAAGCCTGCGGAATAAGCTCCTTTAGGTGGCTCAAAATATCGCGCACCATCCCTTCAATATCGAAGTTTGGGTGCCAACCCCAATCCTCCCTGGCGGGCTGATCGTCCAATGAATTGGGCCAGCTATCGGCAATTTCCTGACGATAATCCGGCTGATAATCAATCACAAAATCCGGGACGTGCTGCTTGATCCGCTGATAGATCTCACTGGGAGAGAAACTCATTGCCGCCATGTTGTAACTCGATCTGATCTTCACTCGGTCGGGTTCGGCATCCATCAGTTGGATGGTCCCGTCCACGGCATCATTCATATACATCATAGGCAATTGTGTGTCGGGCTTCAGAAAGCACTTGAAGACCTCATCACTCAGTGCCTTCCAAAAGATATCCACCGCATAGTCAGTAGTGCCGCCGCCAGGTTTACCCTTGTAGCCAATCAGGCCAGGGTACCTGATACTTCGAACATCGACGCCATATTTCTTATGGTAATATTCACACCAACGCTCCCCAGCCAACTTGGAGATGCCATAGACGGTCGTAGGATTCGTGAGTGTGTATTGAGGAGTGTATTCCTTAGGTGTGTCCGGCCCGAAAACAGCGACGGAGCTGGGCCAAAAAACCTTGATATTGTGATCTCTCGCCGCCTCAAGCACCTGTAGTAAGCTGTTCATATTCAGGTCCCAGGCAAACCGCGGATTGGCCTCACCTTTTGCAGAAAGTACTGCTGCCAAATGGTAGATCTCGCCTATATCGTATCGCTCAATGTGGTGTAGGAGAGCGTCGTGGTCCATCACGTCCAAAACGGACGTTGGGCCATCATGGTCTTCCGCCGGCAGTGGACGAATATCTGTCGCAACTACACGATCGGCGCCTCTCTTCTGACGCAATTTTTGGGTGAGCTCAGAGCCCAATTGGCCTCCGGCGCCAATGATCAAACTTCGCTTCATCTAAGGGTGGGGTTCTAATGTTGTCAGCGCAAATCTAGTCAGTTTGGTTGCAAGCCTAGCAGTTTCCTGGCACCGCGGGGCTCTCGAATTCTTCCCAAATGGGTCAAGCCGAGATGATCTCCTTGTACTGCATCTCGTGGAGCTTGCTATAATACCCTTTCTGGGCCAGCAGATCCTCATGCTTCCCTCGTTCCACAATGGCTCCCTTGTCCAATACCAGGATCTGATCGGCATTCTGGATAGTCGACAGGCGGTGGGCAATGACAATGGCCGTGCGGCCTTTCATCAGTTGTTCAATGGCCCCCTGAATCAGTTCCTCCGTTTCAGTATCGACCGAGGAGGTTGCCTCGTCCAGTACAATCAGGTTGGGGTCGTACACCAATGCTCGTACGAATGAGAGCAACTGTCGCTGCCCTACTGATAAAGTGGCTCCTCGCTCCATCACATTGTAGTCCCATCTGCCCGGAAGACGTTCGATGAAGGTCCGGGCACCCACCAGCTCCGCCGCTTCGATCACTTTGGACCGCGGTATATCTGGATTTTTGAGGGTGATGTTGTTCATGATCGTGTCCGAAAACAGGAATACATCCTGCAGCACAACTGCAATGTGGGACCGCAGATTCTCAAGGCTGTACTCTCGAACATCCCGGCCATCCAAAGTGATCATTCCTTTGTTGACCTCATAGAACCTGTTCAGCAGGTTGATTACAGAAGACTTTCCTGCGCCCGTAGCACCTACTAACGCCAGCGTCTGCCCAGGCTGAACTTCGAAATTGACATCGCGAAGCACCCAGTCCTCTTCATTGTAGGCAAACCAAACATGCTCAAACCGCACAGCCCCATCAATTTTTGCCACCTCGTGTTTCCCCTCATCAGGAATGAACTCCTCACTGTCCAAAAGCTTCAGAATCCGATTGGACGAAACGATGCCAAGCTGGAGTGTATTGAACCGGTCAGCTATCAACCGAATAGGCCGGAAAAACATCTGGATGTACATGATGAAGGCTATCAGGATACCAAAGGTCAACCGCTGTTGAATGACCTCCCCTGAACCATACCAAACAATGAGCCCAATACCCACTGCCTGGATCACCTCCGCCACCGGAAAATAGATGGAATAGTACATTACCGACTTCAGGTTAGCGCGGCGATGCTCTTCATTGATCTCTTTGAACTTCTCGTATTCGACCTTCTCACTGTTGAAGATCTGCACGATGTTCATTCCCGTTACATGCTCCTGCACAAAGGAATTGAGATTAGAAACGGCCGTTCGCACCTCATTGAAGGCATATTTGATCTTTTCCTTGAATACATAGGTCGCAAGGAGAAGAATGGGCAACGTCGATAAGCTCACCAGCGTCAGCCGCCAGTCCATGTAAAACATGACGATCAGAATCACTAGCAGCTGCAACAAGTCGCCAATCATGGCCGCAATGCCCTGACTAAAGACCTCTGCCAGCGTCTCTATATCTGACACGTTCCTGGTCACCAACCGACCAATGGGTGTGTTGTCGAAGAACTTTAGCTTGAGCCTCTGCAAATGACGAAACAAGCTGATGCGAATGTCCTTGATGATGTATTGACCCAACCAACCCGACAAATAGGTGTGGTAGTATTGAACAATCGACTGGGTAAACAAGAGCACCACTAGTATGATGATCATATTGACCAATCCATTCAGGTCTCCATTGGCTATGTCCTGATCAATCGTCCTTTGGATCAAAAAAGGTCTCGCTGGCACCAGCAGAGCCAGGGTGATCGTCAGAAAAACCAAAAGATAGAATTGCTTTATATAAGGGGTGGCAAAAGAGAAAAGTCGCCTAAGGATTCCCAAATCGACTATGCTGCCACTAATGTTTTGTTCTTTTTCCAAAATTGTCTGCTACAAAAAGATCTCGTCGGGATATTTCACCGCAGTCAGAAACAATCCTTCCGGGGGTACCGCTCTTCCCGCCGCCTTTCGGTCGCGGCGCTCTAGTACTAAAGCAAATTCCTGCAAAGAAAGTTTTTTCTCCCCAACATCCAGCAGGGTGCCGACTAGTGCCCGTACCATACCCCGGAGAAAGCGATTCGCGGAGACGTGGAATGTGTAACTACCGGGGCCTGCTACCCATTTTGCTTCATGCACGTCACAATCAAAATTCGTAACATCAGTTTTTACTTTGCTGAAGGACTCATAGTCTTTCCAAGTGATCAGTTGCTCACATGCCGCATGAATGGCGTCCAGATCGATTGTCCGATTGAAGGCATACGATCTGCCAATGGCAAACGGATTCTTCTCTGTATGGATGTGGTACTCGTAGCTTCGGGAAACCGCGCTAAACCGCGCGTGAGCGTCGTCGCCAACGGGCATCACACGTTTGACAGCGATATCCGAGGGCAAAATACGATTGAGTTTATACCCCAACTGATCAGTGTCAAGGGACTGATCTACTTCAATATGGGCGATTTGCTGTAAGGCATGTACTCCAGTATCAGTTCTTCCACTGCCCACACACTTGATCGGCTTTTTCAACAAAGTGCTCAAGGCCTCGTTGATCGTCTGCTGCACGGAGATGGCGTTGTCCTGCTCCTGCCAGCCATGGTAGCTGGTGCCGTCGTAAACGATGTCGAGAAAATATCTCATACTGCAAAAGTCTGCAAAAAACGAAGAGAGCAAAACATTTGGCCTGGGTACTGATTCACATGTAATTCGATAAATTTGTGGCCTTCAAAAAAGAATGCCAGACCAATGATCCAAAGAATCCAGTCAGTTTTTCTTCTCCTCACCGCGTTAACAGTGATCGCCGCATTGTTTTTCCCCATATGGTCAGAGGTCAACCCTGAGGGTACAGAGCGGGTCGAACTGAATGTGTATGAGCTGCGATATGAACAATTGCTGGCCGATGGTTCCGCGGGGGAAGTGATCAATCGTAAAGACACTTACTACATCTCTTTCTTTCTGTTTGCCGGAGCAATTGTCGCCTTCATTTCCATCTTCCAATTCAAGAATCGGCTGCGCCAAATACAGCTAGGAGCACTCAACTCATTAATTATCGGTGGATGTATTGTATTCACATGGTTCGTGTATATCAGTAAATCAGAAGTGCTACTGGACCCTACGCAACAGGGGAAGTTTGAGCTGAGCTTCTATCTACCTCTGGTAGCACTTTTGCTGAACTCCTTCGCAAATAGGTTTATTCGAAGAGACGAAAAACTCGTGCGTAGCTCAGAGCGCCTGCGATAGGGTGTAGTCTCCCCGTACAGTCTCTAATAGACCAATTAAGATCAGGATGCGGCTTGAGTTTGAGCGGCGGTAGATCTTGTCTTCGCTGGTTAGGCGGAATGAACTAAGTATGCTCCCAAAGCTAGAAATGTCAGTGCAAACGAAATTAGATTGAACTTGCCCCAATTGAGGTCGAATCCCTCGACATTGCGGAAGTCTAAAACAGCGAGCACTGACACAACTGTTCCGAAGCATAGGAGGACGACTCCTAATATCAGAATCATTGGTTGTCAGAATTTGAGATAAATGTAAGGAATTTTAACGTATCGTTATGCGCCGTTGGTAAAAAAGCACGTCGTCTGACACTAATTGATTGGCAGATAGGCCGCTACAGCTGTTGCTTTCCCACTGCGAGGCTCGTCAATAACCGGCCGCCTGCCCGTCCTTGCGGGACTCTGAGGCACCATAATACACACCGTCCTTGAGCATAATGGCCTGATACCCACCATAGACCCCTTTGGCGAATCGGATGTCGTGCCCCCGGTCGATCAGCTGGCTGATGGTTTCATAGTCAAATCCAGATTCGAGGTAAGTGACCCCCACACCATCTCGATGGCCGATACCTCGCGCCGAAGTACCAATGTGTCTGATCCGTGGGGCGTCGCCCGCTTCTTGCAGGTTCATACCAAAGTCGATCAGGTTCATGATCACCTGCGCATGGCCTTGAGGCTGCATATCGCCTCCCATCAACCCAAAACTGATGAATGGCTCGCCATCCTTCGTCACGAATGCAGGTATAATGGTATGGAAGGGACGCTTTCCGGGCGCATAGGAGTTGACATGTCCCTCCTCCAGCATGAATCCGGATCCTCGATTCTGCAAGGCGAAGCCTACACCCTCCGGCACCTCCTTTGATCCGAACAATGCCGAATTGCTCTGGATAAGTGAGATCATATTCCCCTCGGCATCAGCAGCTGTCAAATAAATGGTGTGGTCTCCGAAAGCCATCCCCGGTAAGTACTCCCCCGCGATGGAAGGGTCGATTTCTTCCATCCGGTCAGACGCATAGTCATCTGACAGCAGGGTTTCTATGGGTATCTCGCCAAACTCAGGATCTCCGTAGTATTTGGCCATGTCTTCATAAGTCAACTTCTTCGCCTCTAGGAAATGATGCACGTAGTCAGCACTGCCAAATCCCATCCCCTTAACGTCCAAGCCCTCCATGAGCTGAAGGATCTGTAGGGCTGCCATTCCCTGACCATTAGGTGGCAGTTCCCAAACATCATAGCCCCGGTAGTTAATGGAGATAGGATCTACCCACTCCGTTTTGTTGTTTGCCAGGTCCCGCTTCGACAGATAGCCGCCAGCTTTTTTCATATGGGCGACGATTGCCTCCGCGGTGGCTCCTTTGTAGAATCCATCCCTGCCATTCTTCGCAATCAGTTCCAGGGAGCCGGCCAATGCCGGATTTTTGAACACCTCCCCTTTTCGAGGGAATCTTCCGCCGACGAAATAAGTAGCCTTGAATGTGGGATTGTCCCTGGATTGCATACGCTTCTCCATGGACTGAAAGTTGTCCGCCACTTCACTGGTAATGGCTATTCCCTCCCTTGCGTAGGATATTGTGGGTTGAAGGACCGCGGCAAGTGGCAATCGGCCCCATCGATCATTGAGGGCCACCCATCCATCTACGCAGCCTGGTGTGGTCACTGACAAAATGCCCGTGCCATAAGTCCCGCCATTGTCCACTTTGGCCTTCAACTCATCGAAACTGAGAGCGGCAGGCGCACGGCCGCTAGCATTCAGGCCATGCAAGGTCTTGGTCTGAGCGTCCCATACAATCGCAAAGAGATCACCCCCAATACCATTCATACCCGGATCTGCCAGCCCGAGAAAAGCATTGGCGGCAATGGCAGCATCGATAGCCGACCCACCTTTCTTGAGGATCTCGATCCCGATCTGTGTGGCAATTGGATGATTGGTTGCAACCATACCATTTCGCCCCAGGACTTCGGAACGTGTCGCAAAAGATTTGCCAGTAAGGCGATCCTGGGCAATCAATAGATCAGAGAGAAGAAGCAAGGAAATTGTGAGTAGAAGTGCTTTCATGGGATGGGGGGTCTGGCATCGAATTCAAAGCGATTATACACCAATGTGGCTGTTCAAACCAAATGCCCTTTGGTGTTTTCTTTGGAATACAGGAGGGTATTTTACCAGCACCTGTTGCGTCTCCTACACAAAAAGTGAGGGACGAATTAAGACCACTGTGATGACCGCAGACAACAAAAAACTTTTGATGACAAAAAATTTCAACTTTCCCCCCACAGGCACGTACAGATAAACTGAGTTACACCGTCCACATCATGAGAGATTCACTCACCTGTATAGTTATTGACGATGAACGGCTCTTCATCCGAAAGATGGAAGCACTCATCGATTCGATCGAGTGGCTCGACCTGCAGGCTTCTTTTACAGAGCCCGTAAAGGCCGCCTCGGCCATCATTCGACTAAAGCCACAATTGATTTTTTTGGATTTGCAGATGCCCCATATGAATGGCTATGACCTGGTTGATTGGTTGTATCCGACCCTTCAGATGAAAGGACTACAGCCACATATCGTTGCAATATCCGGCTCCGAACTGGAATCTCACGCTATGCGAGATCAGTTCCTATGTCATATCCCCAAGTCCAGTTTGCACAGCTACCAGGTGCTAAGAGACGAAGTGCAGAGACATCTGGGTCCCGTATCGGCTTAGAAGGAATCCGCAAAAAATCGGTTTTCGGAGGTATCTTGGGAATTCAAATTCCCAAAGACATGAAGCTATTTGCCTCCCTACTCCTGACAGCAGCTGCCATTTCTTCAGTCACAGCCCAAAGTCCTGCGGACCTTGGCGTGGCGGCCATAGGACTCGTGGTCTCCGACATCGAGGCCTCTGAGCAGTTTTACACTGAAGTCATTGGCATGCAGCCAGCGGGGGATTTTTCGCTGGATAGCGATTGGAGCGACGAGGCCGGAATGTCCGGCGGAATGCCTTTCTCTGTGAAAATGTTCAAAATGGTCAACGAGAGTTCAGCTACTATTTTGAAACTGGCGTATTTCGAAGAAACGGACAGAAGAGAATCGATCAGAAATATTGGCGAAATCTCCGGAGTCAACTACCTGACGTTGCATTACAACGATCTCGAAGCTGTCGAAAAACGCGTTGCTGAAGCTGATGTTGAGATCATTGGCCGCGTCTCAGGAGAAGGGTACAGCCTCATCATTATCACCGATCCGGACGGCATATTTATCGAGCTAGTAGGACCCAACTAGTCATCTTGAGTTATCAATAGGCGCAACTGATCGCTATCACGAAGGAATCTCGGACTGACAAAAAGTCAGTACTCACGGGCTGGAATAGTATTTGGTCGGCTACAGAAAAAAAGTAAGTCAATCGATGGAAGAAAAAGGTACTATTTCGATACACACGGAAAATATCTTTCCGATCATCAAGAAATTTCTCTATTCTGATCACGAGATCTTTCTTCGTGAATTGGTCTCAAATGCAGTAGATGCCACTCAGAAAGTCAAGCGTTTAGTTTCCCTTGGGGAATACCAGGGGGAGCTCGGTGACCTGACCATCGATGTCAGCGTCGACAAGGAAGCGAAGACCATCACGATCACCGACCGAGGTATCGGGATGACGGCCGAAGAGATCAAAAAATACATCAACCAAATTGCCTTCTCTGGTGCCAGCGAGTTCCTCGAAAAATACAAGGACAAGGGTGAGGATCAGCAAATCATAGGATTCTTCGGTCTGGGATTCTACTCAGCCTTTATGGTGGCGAAGAAGGTCCAAATTCGAACCCTATCTTATCAAGAAGGAGCGGAAGCTGCACAATGGGTGTGCGACGGCAGTACGGAGTTTGAGATCTCTACAACGAAGAAAGAGGAAAGAGGAACGGAGATCACGCTCTTCGTAGCTGATGACAGCGAGGAGTTTCTGGAAGACCACCGCATACAGGGTATCCTGGACAAGTACTCTAAGTTCATGCCCGTGCCCATCCGATTTGGGCAAAAGGACGACAGCGTGGAAGATGGAGAGGATAAAGACGGCAATCCCCAATACAAGACCGTCAAAATTGATAACATCGTCAATGATGCCGAGCCGATCTGGACACGCTCTCCCAATGAGTTGAAGGACGAAGACTACCTCAAGTTTTACAAGGAGCTTTATCCGTTCTCACCAGATCCTTTGTTTTGGATACACCTCAATGTGGACTATCCTTTCAATTTGACAGGTATTCTTTATTTCCCGAAGCTGAAAAAGGATTTTGAGGTACAACGCAACAAAATTCAGCTTTACAGCAAGCAGGTATTCATCACCGACGAGGTGAAGGATGTAGTACCGGAGTTCTTGCAGCTACTTCATGGCGTCATTGACTCTCCCGACATTCCTCTGAATGTGTCACGGAGCTTCCTCCAGAGCGACAGCAATGTGAAAAAGATCAATGGCTATGTCACTAAGAAAGTCGCGGATAAGTTGTCTGAGCTATTCAAAAATGACCGGGCTGGATTTGAGGAAAAGTGGGGCGACATCGGGTTGTTTGTGAAGTATGGAATGATCTCAGAAGAGAAATTCAGTGAGAAAGCAAAGGACTTTGCGCTGGTCACAAACATCGACGACAAGCACTTCACCATCGAGGAGTACAAAGAGCATATCAAGGCTACCCAGGTGAACAAGGATGAGCAGCACGTCTTCCTGTACACAAATGACAAGGCCAAGCAGCACACCTACATCGACGGCGCTACGAAGCGCGGCTACGATGTGCTGTTGCTCAACGAGGTGCTGGACAGCCACTTCATTAATCACATCGAGCAGAAGTTTGAGAAAGTGACATGGAAGCGCGTCGACGCTGATGTGCTGGACAAGCTCATCGACAATGGTGAGGAAAAGGAATCCGTACTGGACGACAAGGAAAAGGAGTCGATCAAGGATCTGTTTGAAAAGGCCATTGACAATAAAGGCAACACAGTCAGTGTGGAGCCTATGGCAACCGATGATTTGCCAGTCTCTGTGACTCTTCCCGAGTTTCTACGACGTATGAAAGACATGCAGGAAACTGGTGGAGGTGGACCGATGATGTTTGGGGAAATGCCCCTCAATTTGTCTGTTGCGGTGAACGCGAACCACGTGATGACCAAGAAGATCCTCGAAGCAGAAAAAGAGGAGGAAAAGATCGCGCTGGCCAAGCAAGCCTATGACCTGGCGTTGCTATCGCAGGGAATGTTGGAAGGCGAAAGTCTCACCAACTTCATTCGCCGCAGCGTAGAATTGGCCTCGAACTAAGCCATTTGAATGGGTCGTCTCTGAAGTCGCGGATGCTGGCTTGAAAACAAAGTAGCAAAGCTCCGCATAGCATAGAAAGTACTTCAAGAGACGACCTTTCTTTTTTGCCCGCCCCTCACCGTAGCCCTTCGTGCAATATATTTCGGAGATATCGTTATCTTTTTGGACACCGATCTAGTCACAAAGAAATGAGAACGCTCAACTCTAGGTATCTATTCGTAGCGATACTTGGCCTATTTTTCTTTCAAGGCCATGCCCAGGAAAATCTAGGCGATTTGTTCAAAGTTGATTACGACACCCCGCTCACGATAGATATCGATGCCGAGCAAGATGAAGACGAGGTCCGCGATCCTTTGATTGGTAAGAAAAAGAAGAAAAAAGACAAGAAGGTTTTCTTCGGCATTAAGACCAAGCGCGGGTTCACTAAGACCGGCTATGGTAAGAAACAGGTCCTGGAGCTCTTTCATTACTTAAAAGTGTACGAAGGACCAGAGGAATACACTCGTAACTTCTACTGGTACGACACCAAGAAAAAGACACTCGTCAACTCATTGAAGATCCGGCGTGATGTGGCTCTGGTGCTACACGGCCACTACGTCAAAAAGCAGGGTGATCAGATCTTAGAAGAAGGACACTTCTACAAGGGTGTAAAGCATGGTCGCTGGATGCGCTACAATACCCACGACATACTTCAGGAAAAGGAAATCTACTGGAAAGGGTGGCCACAGGAATCACTTATTTCCTTCTACGATGAAAGGAAGGAGAACGTCCGTGAAGTAATCCCCGTGCACTTCGGTGAAAAAGAGGGAACATACTACGCCTTTCACCCTGGCGGATCGATCGCAGTCCGCGGGACTTACAAATTCGACTATCGCGTAGGGTTGTGGAGAGAGTTCTATCCCAGTGGGGCTACCAAACGTGAAGTGAGATATCCAGACAACCCCTTCGACTTCGAATCCACGCCCATCATCACCAAAGAATGGGGGTCAGACGGCAGGCTCATCTATGATCGTGAGCGATTCCTCTCGGACCTCGATTAGCCCCTCGCCAGTTGGAGGAGATCCCTCCGGACAAATAACAGTACAATGGCACTAAGCGTGACGATGCCGGCAGCCTTCGCTCCGAATATCAGCGCCAACGTCACAAATAGAATCACCCACCAGAGAGGGAAAAGAAAAAGGCCTATTCCCCATTTGATAGATGATGTGAATACGACGTCTTTGACCTTGTCTCTGAGGACCTTGGATATGACCAGCAGCGGAGGAAAATTGATTAAACCCAGGAACTGCCCCATGACCTTAAGTATTGGCCGTCTTTTTGGCTCTGGAAGCGGTTCGCGCACCTCCTCCAGGTATTTTTTCAACTCTTCAAAACGAAGGGATTCATTGCTCCTCACCAAATGACTCACCCTGGCGTCGTAATACTCATCATTGTTAGGGATCAACAGGCAGGCGCGCATGCGCTCGGCTAGCAACCGCGTGAACTGCAGCAGCGCCTTCGACTTATTCTCCGCGTAAGACGCCATGAAGTCCTGGATGCGAATCGGTTCTCCAAAGACGATACTCATCTTGCGGCCTGGTCTCCGAAGATCAAAATAGTTAAGGCCCACAGGTTGTATCCAGATCTCCTTATCAGCAAGTATCTCCTGCGACTCGAATGCCAGACGGGCAGTACCCTTTTTCAACGGCCGCAGATAGTAATCTTCGCCATGATTCCCTTCCGAGAACATCAGTACAGACTTGTCTTCAGAGAATAACTGCCGACAAGCCTCAAACACACCGTCGTTGCGATGGAGTTGTGTGAAACCATCGCGTATGCGATAGATGGGCATCATCTGCAGCGCATCCAGGAACCAGTGGAAAGGCTTTTTGAACACGTCGGACCGTGTCAGGTAATGGATCCCTACAGGCGATATCCCCCCGACCACAAACGCATCCAGGAAGGCATTCTGATGATTGGGTGTGAAAATCAAGGGCTTGCCCCGCGGGATGCGGTCAGCACCTACGATCTCAACCTTTGAGAAGAAGGCCAGCTCGCTGATACGTGCCGCCCGCTTTATGAAAAAATAAAAGAGTTTCTTCATGCTATTTGTCCAATCGGTCTTCGGTGCCACCAAGTACCCAACGTCAAGCCCGAAATGATGTGCCATATTCCCCACCAGCCTGCGACAATAGCCATACCTCCCAGGCCCCCGAAAAACGAAAAGATCAAAAGTAGCCCTAATCCCGAATTTTGAATGCCTGTTTCAATGGACAAAGAACGACGGTCGGGCTTTGGCAGGCCAAACAAACTGGCCAATTGATAGCCGGAAATAAGGGCGATAGCATTGTGCAGGAAAACTATAAGGAGCACATAGTGAATGTACTCCAGGAAGAGACTGTAGTTGGCCACAAACGCCCCAATCACCAGTCCTGCAAAGATGAGAATAGAGAGCACCGTCATGACGGGACGCAGTTTCTCCGTCACTTTTGGGAAGTAGTGGCGTACTGCCATGCCCGCTACAATGGGCACTCCGAGTATCAGTAAGATCGTTTTGAACACTTCTAAAATGTCTAGTCGCACGACGGCGAGGATCTCTGCAGTAGGCGCGTACATCGAGCCCCAGAGCGACAAGTTCAATGGCGTCATCACGATCGCCAGTATCGACGAAACGGCCGTCAGGCTGACAGAGAGCGCTGCATTTCCACGAGAGTAAGACGACATGAAGTTGCTGATGTTGCCGCCCGGGCAAGCCGCGACCATCATCATCCCCAGAGCGACACTTGGAATCGGACGAAAAATCATGACCAGCAAAAAGGTCAGAAAAGGGAGGACAAGAAATTGAGACAGCAACCCGACGAGCACTGGGCGCTTTTGGGATAAGACATTCTTGAAGGCCTCTACCGTGAGCCCCAGGGCCACCCCAAACATGATGAAGGCCAAGCTAATGTTGACATAGAGGATATTGTCCATGTCGTAGTTGAGCTGCGCCGCATCGAGTTCGTTCATGGTGAGTATCGTGGGATGAGACCCAATATTAGTGGCATTCGCAGGTATCTCCAAATTGAGTATTCCCTGTTGCAAAAAAAGCCCACAACACTTTCGTGTAGCGGGCTTATGAATTCAGTACTCTGAGTATGATGACTCAGCCGCCTTTTCGGATGAGTATGTCTCCATTGAGGTTTTTGAAGGTGTACTCAATGCCACCGCCATTGATCTTACCAATAGTCCATTCGTTGATCGACACTTCGTACTCGTCTGATCCAGCAAGCACTGGCTTAGCGGTCGATTCAGAAGTAGAGATCACCATGTCAAAGTCGCTAAAGATCTCACCCTGATCAGAGCGCATTTTGGCTTCGGCTTTCACCGAGGCAGGGAGTGTCACGTCCACATTACCATTTAGTGTCACGAAGGACATGGGCACATCTGGTGTGACCTTGACCATGGTGACATTCACGCCTCCATTCACAGTATTACAGACGGCCGAACCTTCGATCCCAGCGAGGGTGATGCCCCCATTTACACCGGATATTTCGAGCTCCCCGTTGACGCCGGTCACTTCTATCACACCATGCACGGTGTGCAATTGCAGATCGAAGTTGCGCGGCACTTTGATATCCAGATCCATTCGGCGTTTCCAGGATTCCGTGCTGACCTCCACCACGTTGTCGTCCTGGCGGGCATTCATTCGTACCGGATTCGAAGAAATCCGCTTCATACCAGGAGGTGCCGGCTTTGACTTTTCGTCCTTGACAGCAGGTGTCTCCGCCTCGATGATCACTTCATCCCCCTCATATCCTTCCACAGTGATGGAGCCATTGATCTGACTTACTTCCAGTCTACCCCGCTCGGCAGGGTCTGCGAGCGATATGGCTAATCTCTTCTTTTCTGAATCCTGCGCCGACAGACCAAAGACTGACAGCGTCAGAAGCAGCAATAGTGTATTTCTAAACAAATGTGTATTCATGTCTTTATATTCTTTTAAGATAAATGTCTCCGTTGAGTGTCTCGAATTCGAGTTTGGGACCCCGCCCCGACCCGATGGCCACGGCGTTCTTCTGCCCGATTTTGTATACCGTCCCACCGTCGTCTTCTTCTGTTGTCCGCTCGACTTTGGCTGGTAGATAGTCAAAATCAAACGCCGTAAAGAAGTCGCCTTGCATGGACTCGGCAGTTACTTCGCCATTCCAGCCCTCGCGCAGCTTCAGGACGATGTCACCATTGATCGTGTGAAAAACAGCATCCATCGTCTGGTTGCGGTTGTACTGGATGGTGATATCACCATTGACCGTGGCCGCAGAGCTAATGTCGTGGGCACCTAGCACATCGATATGGCCATTGACATTATGGACGTCCAAAGGGCCTTTGACACCTTCAACTTGTACGTCGCCCCGGTTGACGGTAGAGGCACTCACTTTCAGATCATAAGGGACCTTTACACGAAAAGTATAGCGGTAGTTGTAGTCCCTGGCTTCCCCATGGTAATTGCGACTGTACACGCGTCCATCTTTCCACTTGCGCTCGATCCAGGGGGCGTCCATCGTCAAAAGCAGACCGTCCTCCAATTCATACTCACCAAGTGTCAGTTCTCGTTTGCCCTCTTCCATTCCTCCAGATCGCTTCTCGGAAATACGGATCTCCAGATCAAGCTCCACGGTCGAGCCGTCATAGCCGGTGACCGTGACATCACCGTTGATGTTCTCGATCTGCAGATGGAATGTGGTCGGATCAGAAATCGTGTACGACTTCGTAATTTCCACCGTCTCGGTTTGGGCCTGCAGTCCAATCGCGCAAAAGCCCGCAAATAGTGTTGTTAATACTTTCATTTTGAGTTTTTAGATAGATTTCAATTGATCAATAGTGGTCTCGATCTTCGTCTTGACGGCATCATCCAGCTGCTGTTCTTCTATCAATTTTTGGAACTCGCCAATGGCTTCCTTTTCGCGCAAGGCGAGCATGGCATCTGCAATCGCCACCTGTACCAGTGGTGACTCTTGACTAGCGATGCTCATCACCAACGCCTGACGGGCCTCGGGAAACTTCCAATACCTCAGGAGAGACTCGATGGCTGCCAGCCGAACATTGATATTGTCATCTCGCTGGAGGGTGGTCGACAGTACTTCGATGACCTTCTCATCCGCACTGCTGAATTCACTGGCCATGGACACCGCCTTTATCCGTTCCTGTGCTTTTGGCTGCTCAATGAGTGTCAGCATCATCATCTTCTTCATCTCCATCACCTCTTGCGACAGCTCGCTGATTTGCTCAGTCGACTGAGGTCGAGGGATCACCAGTGCCCCGATGACCAGACCCACAAGCATGAAAGCCAGACCCGTCTGCCAGCTGCCCTGAAGCCATTGGGGTAGCGTGATGCCCGGCCTCCTGGTCTGGTTGCTCGCTGCCAGGTATCCCTGCAAGGAAGCCTCAAACTTGGCATCCATAGCGGGTGATGGCTCCGGAGCCTCGAGCTGCTCAAGCTTTTGCCATATCTCCTCACGAACATTGAGCTCGGCGCGTACATCTGGATGATCCTGCAGAAACTTCCGTAGTACCTCTTCGCGGTCGCTAGTCAGATCCCCGGTCAGATAGTCCATCCACCATTCGATGGCGATTTGTTCATTGATAACCTCCATGCCTTAGTTGCTTAATTCCAGTTCCAAATATTTTTCCCTCAGTTCCTTCAATATGCGGTGCACTCTCACCTTCACAGCACTCTCGCTGATCCCGAGCATCCCCGCGATGTCGGCATATTTCATCCGTTGAAACCGAGTCAACTCGATGAGCTCTTTCTTATCTGGTGCCAGGGATTCCAGTGCCTTATGCAGCAGTCCAAGCTCCTCCTCTTTTTGTGTCCTTGTTTCCACGTTCGTCGAATCCTGTAAGTATGCCTCCCAATCCGTCATATTTTCCTGCCAACTATATCTTTTGTTCTTGCGGTAGTGATCATGATGGACATTTCTAGCCAGCTGGAAAAGCCAACTTTCGAACTGGCCGCTAGCGGCATAGCTATGCCGATACTTCAGCACCCTCATGAATACATTCTGAACAAGATCCTCGCTTGAGGAGCCATCATTGGTCATCCGATAAAAGAACCCGAACATCCGCCTGCTATAGCGGTGATAGAGCAGATTTAGCTTTTCTAAATCCCCTCCTTTTATCTTCAACATGATGGCATGATCTGATAGTGAATCCACTCGCCTTCTTGATTTTCGACGGGGTAACCGACGTTTCTGGAATAGGTTACAATAATTAGAGGATTTTAGTGAAAGGGCACAAGGGAGCGATTCACGTGGATGCAGGAAGGCTCATGACAAAATTGAGCCGGTCACAATAAATGTGGGGCGGTATTGAAAATATATCAAAGGAATCGCCATATCAATCTAATCTTTTGGTAGCCGCTCATCATTCCGATAAATTGCGTCTAATCACTGAAGAACACATCGCATGGAGGAGTTGGAAACACCTAAACTGGTCAAAAATGATCCCTGGCTGGAGCCTTTCACAGAGGAGATCGCGGCCCGAATCCAAAGGCAGGAGGATAGGAAAAAGCTAATTGAGGAAAAGTATGGCTCACTATCAGCGTTTGCTGATGGCTATAAATTTCTGGGACTTAACTACGACGAAAAGAAGAAGGGCTGGTGGTACCGGGAATGGGCGCCTCAGGCCAAGTCTCTTGCGCTCGTGGGTGACTTCAACAATTGGGACCGCGAAGCCAATTCCATGGTCAAAGGCGCTGAGGGAATTTGGGAGCTATTTCTCGACGACGCGACGTACAGCGATCGTTTCGTTGAAGACTCCAAGTTCAAGGTCCACGTCGTTTCGGATAAGCCTGCCATGGACCGATTGCCTGCCTATGTCAAATACGTAGTACAAGATCCTGATACGCACGATTTCGCAGGATGTCTGCGAGCACCCAAAAAGCCTTTCAAGTGGACAGATGGTGCCTTCAGTCCTAAGGAAGCTCACACGGAGCCGTATATCTATGAGTGCCATATTGGTATGGCACAGGAGGACGCCAAGGTAGGGTCTTACCTGGAGTTTGCTGAAAACGTCCTGCCGAAGATCGCCGAGCAGGGCTACAATGCCATTCAGATGATGGCGGTGCAGGAGCACCCGTACTATGGGTCTTTCGGCTATCATGTCAGCAACTTCTTTGCGCCTAGCAGCAGATTTGGCACGCCCGAAGATCTCAAGTACCTCGTCAATAAAGCCCACGAAGCAGGGATCGCCGTCATCATGGACATTGTCCATTCACATGCTGTCAAAAATCTCGCAGAGGGTTTGAATGAATTTGACGGCAGCGACGATCAGTATTTCCACCCAGGCGGCAAGGGCATTCACAGTCAATGGGATTCGAAGCTCTTCAATTATGGAAAAGAAGAGGTGCTTCGGTTCTTGCTTTCCAACGTGAAGTATTGGATCGAGGAGTTTCACTTCGATGGGTTCCGGTATGATGGCGTTACGTCCATGTTGTATTTCCACCATGGCGATCATGTGAGTTTTGATAACTATGACAAGTACTTCGCTGATGTCGACTGGGATGTACTGGTCTACCTTCAGCTTGCCAATCAGCTGGCGAAAGAATTGAAGCCTCATGCCATTTCTATTGCAGAAGATATGAGTGGGATGCCGGGCCTCGGAAGACCGGTCGATGAGGGCGGCCTTGGCTTTGACTTTCGACTGGCCATGGGCATTCCAGACTATTGGATCAAGATCCTCAAGCACAAGTCGGACGACGAGTGGAACGTGCACGAGATCTGGGAGGTGCTCGCAAACCGTAGGTACGGCGAACGTTCCATCGCTTATGCCGAATCCCATGACCAGGCGCTGGTAGGGGACAAGTCGATTGCATTTTGGCTGATGGACAAAGAGATGTATGATAACATGCATGTCAACCATGATAGCCTCATCATCGATCGGGGAATAGCCCTGCACAAAATGATCCGGCTCCTGACGCTCAGTCTGGGCGGGGAGGGATGGTTGAATTTCATTGGCAATGAATTTGGTCACCCGGAGTGGGTGGACTTCCCGAGAGAAGGCAACAACTGGAGCTACCACTATGCCAGACGTCAGTGGTCGCTGGCAGAGAATGAAGAGCTGAGGTACAAGTTCCTATATCGCTTTGGCGGCGCCATGGTACAGATAGCCCATGAAAACCACCTGGTTTCTGCCTCGCCAGCCCAGCAGCTCAATATGGATCAGGAAAATCACACGATGATCTACGAGCGCAATAACCTGATCTTCGCCATGAATTTCAGTCCGAGCAATGCGATCCCTGATTATCGCTTTCGTGTGCCCTCTAAAGGAAACTACCGCGTGATCCTCAATACAGATGCCGAGGCATTTGGAGGGTTTGGTCGCGTGGACGATGGGATGACTTATCCAAGTGTTTCGATTTTTGGAGAGCATTTCCTAAGTGTGTATCTCCCAAATCGCGTCGGATTGGTATTGAAAAAAGTAGAAGATTAATTCTGTGTCATTGAGCACCTCACCTCCGCAAATGGAAGGCGAGTTTAAGGTAGGCTCGGCGATCCGCAAGTTGTACGCCACCGATGCATCCGCCTATCGCGAGTTGCCTCAGGCAGTGGCCCTACCAAAGACCATCGATGACATCATCTCACTGGTCAATTATGCCAGGGAAAACAAAACGGCTCTCATTCCCAGGACGGCGGGTACATCCCTCGCGGGTCAGGTAGTGGGCAGTGGTATAGTGGTGGACATCTCGAAGCACTTCAATCAAATCATCGAGGTCAACGAAAAAGAGAGATGGGCGTGGGTGCAACCTGGCATCGTGCGGGACGACCTCAATTATCACCTGAAGAAACACGGGCTATTCTTCGCGCCCGAGACGTCCACGGCCAATCGGGCGATGATCGGAGGTATGATTGGCAACAACAGCTGCGGGTCAAATTCTGTCGTCTATGGCAGTACGCGAGAACACCTCCTGGAAGTAGAGACGGTACTGGCGGACGGCTCCAGAGCATGGTTTGGCGCAATGGACCAGAGTGCTTTTCTGGCCCACTGCAATGGCATGGGCACGGTCAGCGAATTGCATAATCAGATCTACTTCGATGCTCGCGAGATGCTCATCGATGCCAAGAATCAGGTGGCCATACAAGAGGGATATCCCAAGGCGGACATTCCTCGTCGCAATACTGGCTACGCTTTGGACATGCTATTGCGCCATACCCCGTTTGACGATCAAGGCACACCCTTTAACTTTTGCTCGCTGATCGCTGGGAGTGAAGGCACACTGGCATTCATCACGGCTGCCAAAGTCAAACTCACGCCACTACCAGCAGAACATAAGCGGCTCGTCGCGATCCATTGCAAAAGCATCGATCAGTCGCTTCGCGCCAACCTGGTGGCACTGGAGTACGAACCCAGTGCATGCGAGCTGATGGATCACTACATCCTCGAGGCCACGGAGAGAAGTATCCTGTACCGTGAAAACAGATTTTTCCTCGAGGGAAAACCCATGGCGATTCTTGTCGTCGAATTGATCCGTGAATCGGAGGAGGAAGTGGATAAGGCTGCGGATGACCTGGTTAAAGCATTGAAAAAAGCTGATCTTGGCTACGCCTTTCCAATCATCCAGGGTGCCGACGATGTAAAGAAAGTTTGGAACCTTAGGAAGGCAGGGTTGGGACTGTTGTCCAATGTGCCTGGGGATGCTAAACCAGCACCGGTCATTGAAGATACCGCCGTAGACGTGAAAGACTTACCGGCCTACATTGCGGAGTTCAACAAGATACTGGAGGGCTATGGCCTTTATTCTGTGCACTACGCCCACGCCGGCTCTGGTGAGCTGCACCTCCGGCCGATCCTGGACCTTAAAACGGAAAAAGGTGTAGAGCTATTCCGCAAGATTGCCGAGGAGATCGCCCGACTCGTGAAGAAGTACAATGGGTCGCTCTCAGGAGAACATGGGGATGGGCGCCTGCGGGGTGAATTCATCCCGACCATGCTGGGTGATCACAACTACGCACTCCTGAAGCAGGTGAAGAAAACCTGGGACCCTGACGGAATTTTCAACCCAGGAAAGATCGTCGATACACCTCCAATGGACACGTCCCTGCGCTTCGAGAAAGGCCAGCAGACACGGGACTTCGACACAATGTTTGACTTCTCTGAAAACCAGGGATACCTGCGCACAGCGGAGCTATGCAATGGCTCCGGGGACTGTCGAAAGTCAGAGCTATCAGGCGGCACCATGTGCCCCAGCTACATGGCTACTCGCAATGAACAGGAAACGACACGTGCCAGGGCGAACATATTGCGCGAAGTACTGACTCGATCAGAAAAGGAGAATCCTTTCGATAGCGAGGACATCAAAGAGGTGATGGACCTGTGCCTGTCATGCAAGGGTTGCAAATCCGAATGTCCGTCCAATGTGGACATGACCAAGCTCAAGGCAGAGTGGCAACACCAGTACTACCGGACACACGGCATCCCCTTTAGAACGAAGCTGATCGCCAACTTCACTCGGGGGATGAAGCTCGCGAGCGCACTACCCTGGGGCTACAACCTGGTATACAGCAACCCGGTGACGGGAACCCTCGCGAAGGCGATTACGGGATTTGCCAGGGGTCGCAGCATGCCTGAGGTGGCCAGTGAAACGGTCGTAAAGTGGTACAGGAAGAAATTCAAGCCCAAGGCGGTCGATAACAAGGTGTACTTCTTCTGCGATGAATTCACCAACTACAACGACGCGGAGATTGGCAAAACAGCGATCCGCTTGCTGGACGCCCTTGGTTACAGGGTGGAATTGATTGACCATGCGGAGAGCGGACGGACTTACCTCTCAAAGGGATTACTCAAGCAGGCCACGACTATCGCGGAGCGCAATGTGAATTTGTTCGCACCTATCATCGACGAGAACGTACCCCTCATAGGATTGGAACCCTCCGCAATCCTCACCTTCAGGGACGAGTACACGTCCCTTTTGCGAGGGGAGGTACAGAGAAGAGCCAAAGACCTGGCAGAACATGTCTTCACGATAGAGGAGTTTTTGGCACAGGAGATGGCCAAAAATCACATCGCCAAAGATCAGTTCGATACGACTACTCGAAAGATGAAGGTCCACGGACACTGCCATCAGAAAGCAATGTCCGCTCTCACTCCCCTGAAGAAACTGCTCTCCTTCCCCGGAGGCCACGAGGTGCAGATGATCCCATCCGGCTGCTGCGGAATGGCGGGATCCTTTGGCTATGAAAAAGAGCACTTCGATCTATCCATGCAAATTGGAGAATTGGTGCTATTTCCCGCTGTACGGGACCAGTCCGAGGATACAATCATTGTAGCTCCCGGCACCAGCTGCCGTCACCAAATCAAGGATGGCACAGGTCGCATCGCCAGGCATCCGGTGGAGGTGATGTGGGAGGCATTGAAGTAGTTTCGTGTTCAGAGTTCAACGTTCCAAGTTTGACATGGAACCTGAAACCGGGAACCTTGAACGATTTCCAATAGCAACATCATGGCAACAGACCGGCCGGTAGCCGGGTCATCATCAGATACTGCAGGCACCCAATTTCACTCCAACAGAAACCATTTGTTTGACATTTACGTATCTAATCACCTATATTTGTTTGGCATTTACGAACGAAATATGAAAGGGACACATCTCGGCGAATTTGAGGAGCTTATCCTCTTGATGGTGGGCATCCTGAAAGGCGAGGCCTACGGTATCTCCGTCATGCAGGAAATCGAAAAGCAAACTGGCAGAACTGTGACAGTGAGTACCATCCACACGGCGCTGTACCGATTGGAGGAAAAGGGCTATGTCCGGTCTTTCGTTGGTGGGGCAAGTAAGTCCCGAGGTGGTCGAAGCAAACGGCTCTATGAGATCACGGCAGAAGGACGTGAGGCACTCGAACTGGCCAAGGCGCAACGAGACGGATTGTGGAACCTACTGATCCAGGGCCAGTGATCACCCCTCCACGGTGGAGCGAATGGTTGCTGGAGCGCTTGCTCAAAGACCGGTTTGTGGATGAGTCCATTGGTGATCTCTACGAATGGTACGAGCTGCAAAGTCACGCAGATCCATCCAATAGGAGCCGTTGGGCCCTTTGGAAGTACCTGCTCCACTCCCTACGCCCCTATAAACTCAAATCGATTCAAAAACTCCTTTTACTCATGATGGACCATTCGCTACTCTCCAACAATATCAAAATCGGCGTTCGATCGCTGATCAAGCATTCGCAATTCACGGCCATCAACCTGATCGGCCTGGCTTCGGCATTCACGGCGTCGGTACTGATTTTTGCCTACGTCTCCTTTGAGCGCAGCTACGACAACTTCCATCCAAAAGGCGATCAAGTCTATCGCATCCTGACCCAAGACCTTGTAACAGGGGAACTGGGGCGTCCGACTCCGACGCCCTTGGCGCCAGCTTTCTTGAGTGAATATGATGAGATGATCGAGTTTGCGAGGTTTGGCAATGACGAGGTGTATGTCGATATCGACGGCAAGAAGTTTTACGAGGCGCAATTCTATTGGGGCGACTCCAGCCTATTTGACATATTCCATCTACCATTTCTCTATGGAAATCAAGGAATGGCACTCCGGGAGCCCAATACAGTGGTCCTTACCGAAGAAGTTTCGGAGAAATACTTTGGTACTGGCGTAGACCCCACAGGTCGGACGCTACCAATCAAGGTGCTGGACAGCAACACAGACCTACTGGTGAGAATCGATGGCGTGATGAAATCCTTGCCGGCGAATACAGACCTTCCGTTTGAGGTGATCGGCTCATTGGTGACTGGCCTGGACCTTTACAAGCAATTTGAGAAGAGCTGGGGTTTCAACTGGCTCCACACTTACGCACACATCCCGCAGCCCGCAGATCTACAGATGCTAGAGTCAGCTGTACCTGACCTTATTGAAAAGAATCTCGGAGAGCGCTTCAAAACGTTGATTGGACTGAATTTCCAACCACTTGCTGAGGTCCACCTACGTTCACAGGACATACGAAGGTCCAACTACGGCGACAGCCAGCAGGTGATGATATTCATCGTCATTGGGGGCTTTCTGCTGCTAATCGCCACGGTCAACTTCATCAACCTCTCTGCGTCGCGTATCAGCAAACGGCTGAAAGAAATCAGTGTGCGGCATGTCAACGGAGCATCGCGTCGCCAATTGGTACAGCAATTCCTAATCGAATTTCTACTTACAACTTTCTTCGGTCTGGCGGCGGCAGCCATTCTTGTCGTACTCCTGTGGGAGCCGTTTTGTGACTTCGTCGGCAAGGAAATTCCGATGTCCATGCTAGCGACATGGCAAGCATACCTACTGATCGGCGGAATGGTGCTGATCCCCAGCTTACTGGCCGCATCTTTCCCCTCGCTCCTCATGGCCAGGCTCAAGCCCACTGAGCTGATCAAAGGCCAGGAGCGAACAAGGGGAAGAAAGGGCCTTCGATTAGGGTTGGTCGGTTTCCAGTTTGCACTGACGAGTTTCCTGATCCTCTGCACGATCGTTGTATTTCAGCAATTTCAGCGGCTCTCAGATGCCAGCCTGGGCTTTGACCCTGAGCAGCTGGTCAACGTCAAAGTGGAAGATCGCGATCTTCAGAGGCAATTGGATCTCCTCAAGAGTGAAATGGCCAAGGCCCAAGGCGTGAAAGCTGTTGCTTCCTCCAGCGAATCGCTCCCTAGCGAAATGAACAACACATGGAGCTATTACTGGGATGAGACTTCGGAAGACCAGAATCACGTCATAGATATTGTCGGGGTGGACCAGGATTATTTCCCCACTATCGGGATTGACATCATGGAGGGGAGCAACTTCAGTCTTCCTTTTCGCTCGGACTCGGCACGGTCAGTGATCCTCAATCAGACCGCCGCAGCGTTAATAGGACCGGATGCACTGGGGTCCCTAGTGAAGATAGGTGGCACTGACCGACGGGTGATAGGCATCGCAGAGGACCATCACTACCGCTCGTTGAAGTCTCCCATCGAGCCCGTGGCGTACATGGTCTATGGTGCCGGCTATCGGGTCAGTCCCGACAATCTCGTTGTCAAAATGAGCATTGCGGAGGCATCACGAACCATCCAGCAGCTGAGTGATGCGTGGGATGCAATCAGCTCGGAGACTATTTTCGATTTCCACTTCGTCGACGAAGCTTATCAGGAAGCGTACGAATCGGAAGCCAGCTTTATCCAGCTCTTCGGCATATTCACCAGCCTGAGCATCATCATCTCATGTATAGGGTTATTTGGCATTGTGATCTTCCTGTCCTCTGAGAAGCAGAAGGAAGTGAGCATCCGCAAGGTAATGGGTTCTTCTTCCTGGCAGTTGACCAGTTTTATGCTTCGGGAGCTCACAATCACTATTGGCATAGGTATGGCTGTCGCTATCCCATTCGCGGTATGGAGTCTCGACCAATGGCTGGCTCAGTTTATATTCAGGGTTGACATTGAACTGTATGTCGTTTTGCTCGCCATCGCTTTGACAACGGCCCTTGCGCTAGTCACGATGGGGGGAAACGTGCTGCAAGTCGTGCGATCAAACCCCACCAAGTACCTTAGAAACGAATAATACTGATTGGGTTCAACGCTCTACCACCTCCATCACCACCCTGAAACCTACGCATGGGTGTGGTGGATCCATGTCCTGAGTGGATTGGATAGAAGACTCCTCGGGAGTGTTGAACCAACTGCCACCGACTATCAGTCCATCCTGCGTGAGTTCAGCCACGTTGCCAATGACATCATAGACACCCAGGTCATTGGAGCCAAAGCGACCTACGGGAGCCGTATACATGTATCCATCGAATACATAGTGATATTCCTGGGTATCATCGTTCCAGATCTTTACATTGGCCAACGCCACGGTGTCCCCCTTCTTGTCGATTTCATAGGGATGTAGCCCTGTCCAGGGAAAGGGAGCGCCTTCCTCTTTGGCAGCCATCTCCCTCCATTCGTCAGCAGTAGGCAATCGAAATATCACCCGATTGTATTTGCGCTTTCGATCGCTGTTGTATTGTTCCGTGCGCCAGGTACAATAGTCCTGTGCGGCCTTTCGCGAGATGTTCACCACCGGATAATCGTCATACGCGGGATGCGAATGATAGTATCTGGACATCGGATCCAGAAAAGCGTACGGAAATTGCAAGGTCCATTGGTTCGTATCAGGGAGTATCTCCGCCAGGTCGGTCGAAGCCGCCTGGTCCTCCAGAAAAAGTCGGTACTCCAGATTCGTAGTTTCCTATTTCGAAAAGAAAAGATGGGCATCGCTATGCATGCTTTGCTCGGCCTCATCGACCAGATAGGGAGACAGGGAAGTCATGAGCAATGAAAAGCATAGTGCAGATTGAAAAATGGGTAACGGCATCATAGTATCATTTGGGTACATCCTTCAACGCTCCTGGTAGTCAATAAATTATCCATGGTGATCGATGGATGCGCCTGATGGTTACCGTCTTAGTGGAATAGTATTGGCTCATTACGTAAATTGCCGAAGACCAAGAATTGATCATCATCTATGGAAAGATTGAAGAATAAAGTAGCTCTGATCACGGGCGGCAGCAAAGGCATTGGGTACGGTATCGCGGAAGCCATGCTACGACAAGGCATGCGTGTGGCCATTACCAGTAGATCCGTAGATGGTGCGATGGGAGCGCTAAAAACTTTGCCGGACAAAGGCGAAATGATGGGGCTGCAGTCCGATGTGAAGGACCTGGCTTCACAAGAGAATGCCGTCAACGAGGTCATCAAGAAATGGGGCAAGCTGGATGTGCTGGTAGCCAACGCGGGCATCGGTCATTTTGCTTCCATCGAAGATTTGACTCCAGAGCAATGGAATGACACCATAGACACGAATCTGACGGGTGTGTTTTACAGCATCAAAGCGGCCATGGATGCGCTCATAAAGTCCAAGGGATACTTCATCACAATTTCGAGCCTGGCAGGCACCAACTTCTTCGCCGGCGGCTCTGCCTACAACGCGAGTAAGTTTGGACTGACGGGGTTTACGCAGGCGGTGATGCTCGACCTGCGCAAGCACGGCATCAAAACGACGACCATCATGCCCGGTTCGGTAGCCACATACTTCAACAATCACGAACCCGGACCGGGCGATGATTGGAAGATCCAACAAGAGGACATCGGTCAGATGGTTGTGAACCTGCTCGAGTTGCCCCAACAAACGCTGCCAAGCAAAATAGAAGTAAGGCCTACTACCCCTCCTTCAGCGAAATAGCACGTGAATGAAATTTGAAGACCGGCTCGTCAATTACCTGAAATCCGTCAGGGCAGCGGCTGATACGGGCCTGTTCTACTCCAACAGCGATTACGACCGCGACCGCTACGAGCAGCTGCAAGCGATGACAGATGAGGTGTTGGCGGCATATGCCGGGGAGGAGGTCAGCGTCGTAAGCAATTTCTTTCGTAAGCTCGACGACTACAAAACTCCGAATGTAGATGTGCGGGCAATTGTCTTAAATGAAAACGATCAGCTCCTCATGGTACAGGAGCGAATGGATAGCAAATGGACTGTCCCCGGTGGTTGGGCTGACATTGGACTGACACCTACTGAAAATGTGGAGAAAGAAGTGAAGGAAGAAACCGGTTTGGAGGTGGGCGTCCAGCGGCTGCTGGCTGTCTGGGACAAGAAAATGCATCCGCATCCCCCGCAACCGCACTACGTCTATAAGATGGTCTTTCTGTGCGAGCTGCTTGGGGGCACACTACAAAAAGCTTTCGATACGCTGGATGTGGGATGGTTTAATGTGATGGACCTGCCCGAGCTCTCCGAAGACAGGATGCTCGAAGGGCAGATCCATGAAGCCTTGCGCATTGCCAAAAATCAGGACGCTACCGCGTTTGATTGAAATGCGTCCCCGGCCGTGGGTTGAGTTTGACCTGTGGGCTTTTGACGGATGATGCGGTATAGCACGACACCGTAGAGAAAATTTGAGATCCCCACTTCAAATCCGTGGGCGAGGCGAATGCCTTGAGGCATCAGCTCACTGGGAGTAAGCAGTGGCGCAATCCCTCCGATGATGGCGAAAATGGCACCCGTAACGAGTGCTTTCTCCCAGTTACCGAGCATTGCGTACCGATCTATGATGATCGCCACTCCTACGAAAAGAAACCCACGAAGGAACAGCTGGGTCGCTGCAATCGTCTGGAGCGAAGGGATCTTATCACTGTAGTAGTCCATCAAGGGGGGGTAGGACATTTGCAGTATCAAACCAGCTGTGAAATAGAACACAAAATAAAGGACGTTGCCTGAGAGTACCTTGACGATCCAAGAACCGATTCCCCTGTCCTGTATTGCGAGGGATCGACCATTTCCCTCTGTGCCTATGACCTTAACAAGTATCCAGGTGGACAAATAGAAAAGTGGGATACCCCAAAGCATGCCCATCAGTGTCAAGGACCGTTCCGTGACGTTGAAGATATACGCCTCGATCAGAAGACTGAAGATGCCGACAATGTAGTACACCACAAAAACGGCGAAGACAAGTGCGCCTCCACGTAACGCGTTTTTCCTGATCAAAGGGAACAACGAAGCTGTCACCAATACATTGGCCATCCAAAGCCACAAGTAGTAGTTTCCGGCTTCCAGGGATCCTGATATCAGGTGCATAACAGCGGTCAATACAGTGATTGACAAGCTGGCCAGTAAGATTTTGAGTCCGATCTTTTTCATTTTTCAGTATCGCTTTGATGTTTAAAAAGTTCATAAGTGGATTGCGCCCATTTGGACAAGGTCTCGACCGCTGCGATCCCATGCTCGATGGCGAGGCGACCGTGCAATGGCATGTGAGCGCCTTGCTCCTTGTGAAAAGCCTTCAACTGTAGATGATAGCCCGATGACAAGTCCACAAGGCTTTTCATGAACGCGAGCTTCTCGTCGTGACTGACGAGGTGATCCATAAATGCAAACTTGAGCAGAAGAACATCTGATCGCTTGGCGATATCCTCTGCCTCCACAGGCTCCGTCAACCAGGCCCTCAGCGCCTTTTGCCCCTCATCCTCGACGGATAGCAGCTCTCCTTTGCCTTGTGCTGAAGAAGAAATAAGCCGATGGGCTTTCAACTTCTTGATGGCCGGGTAAATGGATCCCGGACTGCTGCTGTAGTTGCCCATCGCGGTTTCGTCGAAAACCTTACGGATGGCGTAGCCAGTCCGGGGTACCTCCATTAAGAGGCCAATGATCGCGTAGTCCAAAGTTGTCAGTCGCATAGTACGAATCGTATCATATAAATATAGTACGAATCGTACTAAATAAGGTTGCCTCTTTTTTTAGTGTACCGTCAAGGAAGGGATCCCGGTATTCGCACACGAGCTGGTCGAGGACATTTTGTATCGCTGGCGAAACCGGGATGACGGCACGCCCAGGGGAGGTTGCAATGGAAGATTGATTCACTGCGTTCGCAATGACGGACGATGCGAGTGGCAGGCGGGAAGGCCAAACCCTTGGCGATCCCTCGCTGGAGGGGCGGGAACGGTCAGGTGAATGAAGATCCCTGCATCACATCTCACCGTCCCAGGCTTCGTCGCCGAACTGCTCCTGAAGGTCCTGGAGTTGGGTCTTGAGCTCCACAATCAGCTCGGGATCCGCAGCGTCGTAGATGTTGTTCATCTCATCCGGATCGTTGTCCAGGTCGTACAGCTCCCACTGGTCGATGTCGTTGTAAAAGTGAATGAGCTTGTACCGATCGGTGCGAACGCCATAGTGTCGCTTGACACTGTGCCAACCAAAGGGATACTCGAAGTAGTGGTAATAGATACCCTCCCGCCAGTCGGTGACCTCCTCGCCTTTCATCAGGGGAAGGAGTGATCGCCCCTGCCAGGGTTCATTGGTATCGATCCCTGCCAACTCCATCACCGTCGGGGCATAGTCGAGGTTGAGTACCAACTGATCGCTCACCGTCCCTGGCTCGATGAGGGGTGGATACCTCATAACCAGTGGCATCCCAAACGACTCCTCGTACATGAACCGCTTGTCGTACCATCCGTGCTCGCCCAGGTAGAATCCCTGGTCTGAGGTGTAGACAATCAATGTATTGTCCAGCTGGCCCTTTTCCTCCAGGTAGTTGAGCAGCCTCCCCACATTGTCATCGACTGACATCACTGTCTTGACATAGTCATTGATGTACCGCTGGTACTTCCATATCAGCAGCTCACGTCCAGTGGGATTCCTTGAGTAAAAATCCTCGGCAACAGGATCGTAGTACGCGTCCCACGCTGCCCGTTGATCGTCGTTGAAGCGGCCATACAGATTCCGCCAATTGCGAACGGCGTCGAAGCCCTCAGGTCCACCGCCTGTGCCGGTTTCCACCACGCGGTCCGGCGGAAGCTTCATATCCCCCGACATGAACATCCGATCGATGGATAGGTCCTGCTCGGCCGCCGCCTGTCGATTGTTGTACTCGTCAAATAGGTTATCGGGAATGGGGTATTCCTTTTCCCCCAACGCCAGGTAGGAGGTATCCGGCATCCAATTGCGATGGGGCGCCTTGTGCTGCACCAACAAACAAAAAGGCTGATCATTAGGGATCCGCTGTTCCAGTGTCTCGATCGCCAGGTCGGTGACTACCGTCGTGGCATAACCAGGGTACTGGGCAGTATCTCCCATTTCCACCAGGGTAGGATTGTAATAGTGTCCCTGATCGATGAGCACATTCCAATAGTCAAACCCTGCAGGCACGCTCTTGAGATGCCACTTGCCTACAACCGCGGTGTAATAGCCATTGGCTTGCAGGATCTTGGGGTAGGTCATCTTCGCACTATCGAAGGTGTCATAGTTGTGGCGGAAGCCATTGATATGGCTGTATTGGCCGGTAAGGAAAACTGCGCGACTCGGACCGCAGATGGAGTTGGTCACGTAGGACCGATTGAAGGTGATGCCTTCCTTCCCGATGCGATCGAGGTTGGGGGTCTCGAGCAGGCGATCGTTGTAGAGGCTCATGGCATTCTTCGCATGGTCGTCGGTCATGATGAAGAGGATGTTTGGGCGACTGGCGGGGGACTCTTCAGCGGTGGGGGGACTGCACTGAACAATCAGTAATACGAGAGTAAAGCAAGGGAGGATCGATCGCAGATGTTTCATCAGGCAGGAAGGTTTGGGACTACCAAAATACGTTACCTGACGGATGTTTGGGGCTATTTGCTTCGGATTTATGGCATGCTAAGAGCTACCAGCCTCGAAGCGGCCTGACAAGATTGGAATCCGCTCCTTCTTGCAGGAGTTCAGGAATGTTTGGCGAGATCCGTGTCGTTGTCGGGGATTTGCGGCAGGGAAAGAGCCGGCATCCGCCATGGATCGCCGGTGGCGACACCGGCGAGGCGCGGGGTAGCGGGAGGCTGGATACAGGCGATTGCCCGGCCGTGAAGTAGATAGTCTTCGTACCGCTCAATGTAAGAGAACCTGCCTTCTCTCACTTCACGGGCCGCCACGCTGTCGCCGAAGCTTTCCACGAGCGCTGAAGCTACTCTGCGGAGGCGCTAGCGTAGGAGCCCAAAACTTCTTGGGCATAAAAAAACCCCGTCTTTTGGCGAGGTTCTTTCGAGTGTAGGTTAGGTTTATTATGCTGTAGTTCCTTCTTCTCGCTTGCGGGCGATGGTGAAGGATTTTCTTTCCTTGTAGCCGCAGTAGCCACAGGTGAAATATTTCATCAACTCGCCTTCCTCAGTCTCAGAGGCAGGTTGGATGACTTCTTCGCGATCCACTCTCAGCGTCTGGTAGTTGCACTCAGGGCATTGCAGCGCGTGGAGTCGACCGTTGTATTTTTCAATCTTGGTGAAGCCACTGACCTCGTCTATCCATACATCGTAGTCCACAGAAAAGGCATCCTCTTCTGCCTGCATACCTTCATCGAGGTAGACATCTTCTTCCTCTTCACTGAGCAACTTCATCTTGCGGCCATCCGGGGACATCCGCGGCGTATATCGCAATCTCTTGAGTCGCTTCTCGATAAAAAACGGATAGTAAAATTTCAGAATATTTTGCACGACGACCCCTACGATCATGGCCATCATGATACTGACGAACAATCTCACGAAGAACCACAGCCAGCTGGTATTGATGACGAGCGTATTGGCTAGCAGTGTGAGGCCGATCAAAATGAGCAATGTACCATACCACAAGAGGTTGATCTCATGCATGTTGATGTAATCATACCTTGTCTTGAAGTCTTTTGTCGTACCCAGTTTGAGAAAATGCCCTACGAGAATAAGGACGCCAACCCCGGCAATAGCGATCGCTAAATATTGACCATACTGGTTTAGCGAGTCAAGCAATAGGGGTGCAATAGGTTCTGTCATAGCAGTGTACTTTACTTTTAGCAGTTAAGCTATATAACAAAAATGTACATTTTTTTAAAAACTCGCTTAACCTCCTGCGCCAAATATACGCATAGCATCGAGCTTTCATATTGAAATCTAACCAAATTCTAAGTGTCCGTCAAATTGCGTCTACCGGGGGTGACGAAGTATCTACTTTGAGGTATTTCTTTCCCATTCAGCGGCCAGAACGGCAATTTCAACCAATTTTTTATTCCATGCACAACTGAAATGAGAACAAAGCGTTGACAAAGCATTGCTAATTATACATCTTTGTTTTCGGGTTTCGAGAGATGAAGTAGTTGTGTATGAATATCTATCTCCCGGAACGTCTAACGATGGTCATCACAAATGACGATCGTTGCCAGTAAATGACATGAGAACGCCGCCAAATTATCGTCTGACCTGCCAGTCAGATATCTCCGTGCTCGCAACTCTTTTTGCGTGCAGGTATGGAATGGGTCCGATTATTGCGGACGTTGTTCGTGAAGATTTCTGGCGAACAGAAAATCCCCTAAACCATAATGAAAAGTTCCGGAGAGAAGTCCGGCCTACTTACCGAGGAGGAATTGATTACTCACATAAATATTTCAATCGATTAAATATCAAATTTTCATGATCATGACGAATAATCTCTTTAAGAACCTGCTATCGCTGGCAGTGGTAGCATCTCTGATGTTGCTCTACAGCTGCGGTGAGGATGAAGAAACACTTCCTGATTTGCCGACTATTTCGGCTACGCCGGACGCGGCGTCGTACGAGTTTGGCGCGACAGCCGAAATTACAATCGATGTGACTGCTCCTGGTGAACTGAGTGGTGTGAACTGGACCTTCACTGTGGATGCAGAGTCCGGCGACAAGGAATTCAACTCTCCTGCTGATATTGGCCTTAGCGACACTGAGACCGGGTTGCAGACCGCAATCATGGAGATAGTACTCGACCAAGAGTTCTACTCAGGGGCTACGGTAAGCATCGAGTTTGAGGTGGTTGACAAGTCGAATCAGTCCACAACCGATATCGTGGAGTTCACAGTGGGTGAAGCATCGCCTCCTGCCAGTGGCAATGTCGGCGTGATCCTTGGCGGTCAGCTAAACGCTACTACTGGTAGTTTCTATGATGTCGTTGCTAATGAGGTCTACAACTACGCGACTACACGAGACGAACAGTCTGCAAATGTTGACTTCCTGTTCTTCTACGGCGAGACCAATGGTTACACCATTGCCGCATTGGATGATGATCAGGCAGCGATTGCTTTCGACGCGGCCATAGGAGTCGACGGATCGCTTTCTGAAGAGACAATGGAAACGCGTAATCCTACGAGATTCAAGGCGTTGACGGAAGCGACAGCAAATGATTTTGAAGGGGTAGAAACAGTGGCCGATCTCAACAATCTTGTGGGAGAGGTAGCTCCAGAGGCAACGCTGATGAATGGTTTGGAAGCAGGAGATGTATTTGGCTTCCAGTTCGCCACTGACCGTGGTGCTACACTAGGCTTGATTCATATTTCAGCTGTAGGTGGTACGCAAGGTAGTGATCGTACAATCACCTTCGACGTGAAGTTCGAAGAGCCGCAATAAGCGCTAACACAACAACGCGCAATAACAAAGCCCCGCCGAAAGGTGGGGCTTTTTTTTTGTGTTTAAACTTACTCATTACGTTATCCGTCAATTTAATTCACCCCAAACTCCATCAATCAGTTACTAGGAATATTCCAATTTTTTTCAGATCTTTAGTAACCAATAACTGAAGTACAACCAAACCCAAACCGACATGTTGTCCCATCGAATACACCGCGAATGGATTTTTGTCCTACTTATTATCCTTGCCATCTTTAGCCTAATTTGACTACACTCGACAAAGATCACTTTTATCACATATCGCCGCCTAACCTCTTAAAACGCAGTTTTTGCTAGCGTCCGTTGGACCATACGCGCTTTGGTGAGGCCCGTAGGCTACGTCTGGTCACGTGATAGGGTCGTGCAGCTGTAATGGCGCACGTACGACACGTATTATCCCTTGCTGAGCGCGTTACAGGTACCCGTTTCGGAAGAACATTTGGGTGGTGGCGCCTTCCCATGAGAGCGCTCAGGCTGGAGAAAGTACAACTTTCATCACGCCACCCTCATTCCTTGAACCTGAGAGTCCTATCACCGAACAACGGCTCCGAAACACCGACTCCAAACTCAAACCCCTAAAAAACTCATCAACTCAAACACTCAAAAACCTGGAAACCCAAACACCTAAAAACCCAAACACCCAAAAACTAAAAGAACTCTTCCCTATTTTGCCTCCAAAGAGAAAACCCATCCATGGACTTCGATATCAGAACACTCGGCACGGCATCGTTCGACTCACCCATCCACCTGAGTAAGCAGCAAGGAGATAAGATCTTCAACTTCGTGAGCGACAAGGAACGCATCCTCTACGACGTCACACTAGAGCAATTTCAGACCAGCATAGCGCAGGACACCGAACCCTTGTGCATGGAAAAGGCGGGGCCCCGGGAGAAGATCTTTTTCGATCCCCAGCAAACAAAGGCAGCCATTGTCACCTGCGGCGGCCTCTGCCCTGGCCTCAACAATGTCATCCGCGGAATCGTCATGGGACTAACCTACAGGTATGGCGTCCCGTCCATCATTGGCATCCCCTATGGTTACGAGGGATTCATCCCCGACTATGGCCATGGTTTTGTCAATCTTACACCGGACATGGTCAAGGACATCCACCAGTTCGGAGGGACGATCCTTGGATCCTCACGGGGTGCACAGAATGAATCTGCCATGGCGGATACCCTGGAGCGGGAAGGGGTGAACATCCTTTTCACGATCGGAGGTGATGGCACCTTGCGAGGCGCAGACGCCATTGGTGCGGAGATCGAAAAAAGGGGCCTGCCTATCTCGGTTGTGGGCGTGCCCAAGACGATTGACAACGACATCAACCTCATTGAGAAGTGCTTTGGCTTTGAAACGGCCTTCGATGTGGCCAGCCCCATCATCAGGGATGCGCACAATGAGGCCAAGGGCGCCTACAATGGCATCGCCATAGTCAAATTGATGGGACGTGACAGTGGATTTATCGCCGCCTCCGCAGCGCTATCCATGCCTATGGTCAATTTTGTGCTAATCCCAGAGATGGATTTTGACTTGCATGGCGAGACGGGATTCCTGCAAACGCTGAAAGACAGGCTCGATTCGCGCCACCATGCCGTGATCGTCGTTGCCGAGGGTGCGGGTCAGCACCTCTTTGAGGAGGGAGGCGAAGTGGTGAAAGATGCTTCTGGCAATGTCCAGCACCAGGACATCGGTACCTATCTGCGCGATACGATCAAAAAGCACTTCGCAAGTATCAAGTACGAAGTGACGATCAAGTACATCGACCCCAGCTACATCGTCCGCAGCGCCCCAGCCAACTCCAGTGACAGCGTCTTCTGCAACCAGCTAGCCCATCACGCAGTACATGGCGCGATGGCCGGCAAGACACGGTTTGTGGTGGGCATGCTCAATAATCGGTTCGTCTATCTGCCCATCCGCGAAGTGGTCAAGGAGCGCAAGAAGATCGACCTGGAAGGTGAATTGTGGTTTGGCGTACTGGAGAGCACCGGACAGCCGATGGTGATGAAGCACTGAATTTTCAATGTATGAATGTTGAATGTTGAATTCTTAGTACCTCAAATTCAAAATTCAACACTCAAAATTCAAAATTCTCAAATTCGAAATTCCCAAAAAATCCCCCCACACCCTTGCATCCCGGAACCCTCCGCACACAGTAGACCCAATCACAAAACCCTAAGCAAACCCCAATTCTACATTCTCCATTTTCAATTTTCCATTCTCAATTTTCAATTCCCCATTCCTCATCCCAAGCCGTCAACCGTCCGCCGTCAACCGCTTCAAATCCCCCAATCATAAATCCCCAATCCTCAAAAATTCCCCCGCGCACCCTGGCATCCCTAAAGGGAACCCTCCGCACACAGTAGACCCAATCACAAAACCCTAAGCAATCCCCAATTCTACATTCTCCATTTTCAATTTTCCATTCTCAATTTTCAATTTAAAAATGCAACCCTCCCATTCCCCGGCGGTCCTTATCACCACGGACTAATACCACAAAAACACACTTGTCTATGAAAAAGCAATTGCTATCCTACTGTCTGGGGCTCCTCATGATATCTACAGCCTTTGGACAGACCACCGTCGAGCGCACTTTTGACGGCATTGATGAAATCGATATGAGCCTTGGATCGGGCGACGCCATCTTCGAAAACGGAAACGGCGACGATGTTCAACTTGTGCTGACACACACATTCGACGATTATGAGCCCGTCATAGAAAAGCGAGGGGACAAGCTATACATCCGCGAAGAGCGCAACAATGGTAACTGGAGTCGAAATGGGCGTGCCACCTGGAAATTCACCGTGCCTGATGGTATGGAACTGGACTTCAACACAGGCTCCGGAGACGTAAGCGTTACCGGCCTGGAGATGGATATTGAATGCAATTCCGGCTCAGGTGACTTTGAGTTGTCAAGAGCTCGAGGACAGTTCAAGATGAACACGGGTTCCGGCGACGTTGATATTCGCGATAGCGAAGGTCGCTACCGAATGAACACTGGATCGGGCGATATCGAAATGGCCAAAGTCAGTGGCGACATCGATGCCAATACGGGTAGTGGTGACATCGAAGCCGATGACCTCTCTCTAACAGGCTCCAGCAACCTCAACTCAGGATCGGGCGATGTAGAGGTTTCATTGGCTGGTGCACTGGATCACGACATCTCCATCAATAGCGGCTCTGGCGACGCAGTACTGGACTTCAATGGCGCTGAAATCGAAGGCGTCATCATCATGCAGGTCAGCAAGCGGCATGGTCGTATCGTTGCTCCCTTCGACTTCGACACCGAGGAAGAAATCGACAATGGCGGATCCAGTCCCACATTGAAGAAGACGGTAAAGCTCGGCGACAAGGATGTCAGAATCCGAATCGGATCTGGCTCCGGTAGGGCGGAAGTGAAGGAATAATTTAATGTTTAAGGTTCAAAGTTCAGCGTTTGAGGTACCAAACCTCAAACCTTGAACCCTAAACATGAAACTTGATAACCTAGTGTGAAGTTAGCCGGTCGATATCGGCCGGCAGCTTTATCTGATCAGCGTAGAACTTGAGGCGCGTCTCTCTCGATGCCAGAATCTCCACCTTGGCGATCCGATCCTCCTTCGGATCATAAAACACCTCGACCAGGAAATTTTCAATGAGGTACAGGTTCACCTTGAACTTGTAGTAACGAATGGAAGTAATGAATTCACCCTCGAAGTACACCCATCGCAACTGGTGAGAGACGGACATCGAGGAAAATTGGTCGGGCGACATTTGCGAATAATCTGTTGATTGAAGATAAAGAAAGAATAAGCCAAACGCAATGAATTAATCTTCACAGATAACGCGTTCGAATTCTTCCGGCCGATAACCAAAAGATTCCAGGCGCTCGCCTTGTGCGTTCAGGTACGTCACAATGTAGAAATCAGCCAATTGGCTGTATTCTTCGACAAAGAATATCGGATCTGTTGGACTCCCGACATTGTGGATACTATTGAACTTCGGAGGCAGAATGACCCTGGCATCCGGGCCCAATAGCCCATTGCCATCCTCTCCATAAAACACAAGAATATCCCCACCATCTCCTTCCGCAATGTTACCGAAGCGAGTCACCTCCTCCAGCAAGGGTTCCATGTCCTCAATATCGACAAGCGACCACTTCAACTCCTCTTTCAGCCAAAAGATCGTATCGTTAAAAAGGCTGATATCCTCATAATCAAACGGCACGATCACGTCTTCATCCTCATCGATCAAACCCATCTTGCCATCGACCGTGGTAGCGAAGTAGGGCCCCATGGGCTCCAGTCGCGACTCGTACTTATTCGCAAAGGCAGTTTTCGTTCGAAGGTCATAGCCCCCAATCTTTCCGTCACGCAGCAGGAAGATCATCCCATTGGCTACCTGTGCCGCTTCGTACCGCTGAGAGACCACCTTGGTACCCTCCGCATCGATCACACCCAGCAACCCCCGCTCCTCTATCACAAACAATGAATCATTGAGCGGCTTGATCTCATCGTAATCGCCCTCGAAGATCAGCCTGCCATCGGTGCCATAGACTTGCTTGTCGTCCTCCACGGAGATCAGGAGAAATCGCGCGGGTGTACCAGCCTCTAACGGGATCATCGCGGTCACTAACTGCTCCGGGTCAAGTGCCAGGGTATCTCCTTCTGGAAAAAGTAAAAGATGCTTGTCCTCCACGATGACCAGGGCATTTTCATTGCCTACCAGATGGGCGCTATCCACCGCCACGAAACCGTCCTCCGTGTTCAGTTTGTTCATCACAGACCAAGAGCCCTCACTCTGCACTGCCATCCACGCATCGGTGTCTTGTAGCTTCTCGTAGGTCCTTTTGCTGCTCAAAGGAAGCGCATCACCGTGCAGCTCATACCCCGCATCGGTCCGGCTGTAGTGGTACGGCCAGCCCGGAGATACCTGGTGCTCCCCCCATGGGATCAAGAAACCCAGTTGCCCATCCATCAGGCACTCGCGCTCACCACGGAAGCCGATAATCAGCGTATCCCGATAGATCTCCAGGTCATCAAATTTGAACTCGAGCTCCAGCACCTGGTCAAACAGCCGTTCCATGATCTTGTCCTTCGTGTATACGGCCAGCAAGCCGTCCTTCTCAAATACCCAAAACGCTCCCTCCTTCCAGATGTCATCATACTTGAAGCCCGTCACCGCGTACCCCGATATGGACATCAGCCCGTATTGCCCGTCGACTTTCGCCTTGATCCATTGATCACCGACCACCTCCGCATCGCTGAGGCCCTCCATGATGGTGAAGCCCGACTTATGGATGAGGCGCCTCTTGCCACTCGCACGTACCAGTAGCACTCCCAGGCCCAGGTCCCGGGCCTCCAGGATATTTCCGCGAAAGATCTCTGCTCCCAATCGGTTGTAAATGCCCCCACTGGCACCAAGGCCAATCACAATGTCACTGTCAATACTTCCGCAGACGTAGTCGTCGGGCGTCCGGTCGATAGCCACGTTCCTCACTTTGGCTCCCAGTGAATTCATGAAGGAGTACTTCCCATTGATCATGACCGTCGCCAGCGAGCGCTGATCCTGTCGGTCCACCTCCCATAGCGAATCTGCACGCGGATGATCAGTAAAGTCAAAGTCCGGATCCAGGTGATAGCCCATGTCGAAGGCCTTGATCTTGAGTGCGCGGTTGTCATAGGCATCGATAAATGCCCGAATATCCTCCGGATCATCCGAGGCCGTCATTCGCCGGAAAAGCACCTGCTCGATGCGCTCTCTAAACGGTGTTCTGGGATTATCCCTTAAAAATTCCTGGTAATCCTCCAGCTTGTCACCGGCGGTCTCGTTAAAAAACAGCAGCGAATCGTAGGCCACCTTCACCGCAGGTACCAGGTGCGACCGGGGATACGTCTGCATAAAGTCCGCATGCTCCTGCACACTGAAGCGCGGTCGCACGCCCTCCCACACAAGGCTATCGCGTAGACGCACAAAATGGGGCACCCGGTCTGACAAAGGATAGAGGTCCATAAACTCCTCAAAATCCGCCACGCCGTGATTGTCCAGCGCCCGTCGGTAGTGCATCCCCTCGATCTTGGAGGCGAGCCCGTCAAAGTCATCAATACCAATGCCGTTCTTCGACAGCTCCTCGAGGTCATCGTACGTAGCGATCGCATAGTCATCCATCGCCTCCCGGATGCGAATGCGCGCCGAGTCCATATTGTAGATCGGCAGGGAATCATACGTCATCAGCTCCGCCAGGACGTATTTCACGCCCGGATTGACAGGCTGCAGCGCCAGCGCCTCCTCTATCAATTCGATCGTCTTGGGGTAGTCGCCCTTCTCGATCGCCCTGAGCACACGCTTGAGATCACGCGCCTCCAGAGCATACATCATCACCAGGCACAGGCCCACCAGCACGTATCTTATCCAATCCCTCTTCATCGCAGCAAAAGTATTCCGAACTCGTCTAAATCATATACGAAGGGCATCACGCAATTATTCCCATTTATCTGGTTATTTGCCGGACCGTTGCGCATCACACCGTCAGAAATCCGCCACAGGGTACATTTGTTACATCATACAAAGGCGAGTATTTTAAGCGGTGATTGATTCCGCCCCCTTGGCGGGATCGTCTTTTCGATTCCACCCAGCAAATGGATTCGAAAAACATTGAGGAGCAGTACAGACGGTACTGTTCCTTTTTTTATTTAAGAGCAGAAAGCTGCTGCTTCTAGCCCTGTTCAGTCGGGCTATCCACTGTAGCACCGCCGCGCTGGCTGCCCCGCGCCGGTGAAGACACCGGCACAGCCTCGCGGGCTGCCGTTGCTATCCCGGCTAGTTGGCCCCTGCTGTGGTTCTTCAGCCGAAGCCCTCTACAAATTCAACAGAAAGATCAGCCCCAGTATCACGGGTGCTATCCATCGCACAAGCAGCCTCCACCCTTCATAAAGCCAGTTTTGGTCAAGACCCACATTCGTACGGGTAAGCGCTCTGCTGACAAACCAACCGGCGATAACGGCCATCAGGATGCCTCCAATGGGCATTACCAGGTTCGAGGCGAAGTAGTCAATCAACCCAAAGATCGTCTTGTCCGCCAGCGGCTTTACCATCGACAGGGGTTTGAAGTCCGCCCAAATGTTGAAGGAGAATACGGTAAGTAACCCAAACAGCCAGAGCAGAAATCCCGCGACATACGTAATGCGCTTTCGAGACCATTTAGAGACTTCTTCAATACGGGCAATAACCGATTCCAGTAATGAGATGGAGGAGCTAAGAGCTGCAAACGCCAGCAAAACGAAAAACAGGAAGCCTATGAACGTCCCTCCAGTCATCTGCCCAAAAGCGATGGGCAGGGTCACGAAGATCAAGCCCGGACCTTCTGTCGGAGACAACCCATATTGAAAGACGATGGGGAAAATGGCGAGCCCAGCGATGATAGCAATCAGTCCATCAGAGAACGCAATCGTGGCGGCAGACTTGGCCACCGAAGAGCGCGGTGGCATATAGGCACCATAGGTCAGCATCACGCCCACACCGACGCCCAATGAAAAGAACGCTTGGCCAAAAGCTACCAGCAGGATATTGGCGTCAATCTTCGAGAAATCCGTGACAAACATAAACTGCAATGCCTCACCAAAATTGCCGGTGAACGCCGAGTAGATCACAAGCCCCACCAGGATGACAAATAAAGCAGGCATCATCCAGCGGATGCTGCTCTCCAGTCCTTTCTGCACACCGCGGGCCACGATGACGGTAGTAGCCAAAACAAACAGCGCCTGGAAGAGAATCAACCGCCAGGGGTCGGCAATGATAGCCTCGTAGTAATTCGAGCCGGCTTCTGCACTTTCGATCAGGACGTTGTCGACCGCCATATTGACCGTGTAGTCGATGGTGATGCCTGCGATCACGCAGTAGAAACTCAGGATAAGGAATACCGCCAGGTTGGAGATCCACCCGAAGGATTGCCATCGCGTACTGAATCCCTCGGCACGACCCAGCTTGATGAGGCTTCCCACCATGCTCTCTCCTCCCATCTTTCCTAGCATCATCTCTGCAATGAGTACAGGGATCCCGAGCAGAAACAGCGACGCGAGATAGACGAGCACAAAAGCGCCACCGCCATTCTCCCCCACCAGGTAGGTGAATTTCCAAATGTTGGACAACCCCACCGTGCTGCCAATAGACGCTAGCAAAAAGAGCGTGTGGGAAGACCAGCGGCGATTAACGTGCATTGAGATTGTATTTCATGATGCGACCATGTCGCCCCTGCTTGTCTCGCTCCAGATCAAACACATCACCCTCCGGGATATGCATCTGGCTGCGAATCTTCTCGATATTCGCCATATCCTCCTCATCCAGCGACGATCGAAACATGGCACCATAGCGATCCACATGTGCAGCATTCCTTGCACCGATGATCACAGCAGCTACCCGAGGTTGTCTTAAGACATATTGGGCCGCAACGGTCGACAGCGAAGAGCCGTGCTTATCAGCAATCCTGCTCAGCGATTTCAGTAGCTCCTGAAATAGTCCCCAGCCACCAATCTCATCGATCATCAGTTTGTATTTGATGAGAGAGCGATTCTCAAAAGCCTCAGGCTCCTCCACACCCAGCCAGGGTTCATGGAGAAATCCGCCCGCCAACGTGCCGTAACACAGCAAGTGCGCATTGTGCTCCGTACACAAGGGAATCAGCGCCTTTTCGGGTCTCGGGTCCAATAGCGAATATTGCACCTGTACTGTCGCAATTGGCATTCCCGCATCTATCAGCTCTTTCGTATTCTGAGCATTGAAGTTTGTGGTAGATAGCAAGTTGATCTTGCCCTCTTGCTGGATCTCAGTGAGCCAATGGGCTGCCTCCAGCATCCCCGGAATCGAATAGTCCCACCAGTGGAACTGTACCATATCCAGTCGCTCCAGCCCTAGTCGTTGCAGGGAGCGATCGATGATGTGCTCCACGCTGGCCTTCGTGAGCCGACCCAGCTGGTCATAGTCCGGGACGTACTTCGTATGTACCTTGATAGGAAGCGGCTCGTCGGACTCGCGATTGTCCCGAATAAAGCGCCCAATCAAGTCCTCGACGCCTGTGTAGATATCCGCACAATCAAACGTATCTATTCCAGCACTCACATACCGACGCATATCGTCAATAGGGTCGTCTGATGTGGCAGCACTGTGACCTTCGGACAACTGCCACCCCCCTTTGATGACTCGCGAGATATCGTAGTTAGGCTTGAGTTGGAACCGCTCAATCATTCCTTCCAGGGATTGTCCTCAGGAAGCGGCTCGATGGTGGTGGCCGATCGGGTGACTTCCTGCTTCCCAATGCGCGTGATCTTGAACTTTGCCCCACAGTGAGGGTCAGGGCATGCGATGATGTGGTCCGTAGCCATCCAGTCGTATTCGTTCAGCGGTCGCTGCTTGGCTGGTAGCAGTGGGAGCAGGGCCGCCAGTGCATAAAGCGAAAAGGGCTGGTCCGACGTGAAGTGCAGGTTCTCTCCCCGCACTTCAAAGTTGGGGCCGAGCTGATGGCTGCAGACAAAGGGCTTGTCTCCTTCGATGGTCTCGACGCGCAAGTCGTAGAGCGTGAATTGGTGTTCTTCCATGGTAGGCTTGGAATGGGATTTTTGCTTCCGCAAAATACAGCAACGGCGAATAATTGACGATATGGTCACCATACCGAAGATCTTGCCTCGTTTTTGACGGTCCGCCGCTGCGGTCTTTCAAAAATGAGGGGCCTCCGCGGCCTGAGCGGTGGAAGATTAATCGTGCAAGAAGAAAGTAAAATTCATTGCCCTGCCTACAACTTCAACTTCACCCCTAATCGATTGAGGAGCTTCACGAGGTACAACATAATCACACTGAAAACCAGAGACCATAGAATACCCAGCAATCCGCTCGACAAAAATTCTGGTCGGTATCTGATGCCTAGTGATAAGCACAGGTAGATGACGATTCCCGGCAGGATGTAAATCAGTAAAGGGTCATTGGCCGAGGGCATAAAAAAGCCCGTCCATTTCACCCGCTTCCGCTCCTCGATGATGATATACAATATGGCATAAAGAATGGCGCAGATACCTGCCGAGTAAAGGCACCAAGAGGGCGTAGCTCCCACTTTCGACACGCCGAAATAAGGTCTCAGGAGATAGCCAATCACAAACAGGGAGGCCACAAAGACCGCAAACCAGCGATTGGCGCCAACCTTCTCCCGATCATAATACAGCAGTGAGACGATCACACCGCACATCACAATGGACGTGTGCGAAAAATGGCCCCCTACATAGCCCCACAAGCCTCCGAGCCAACCAGAGGTGTCACCTGCCGCATTTAGAGAATTGAGGGTAATGCACACTGCCAGGAAAGCTAACATCAGCCCCAGTTTCCCTTTGCCGAACCAGTAGGCCAGTACCGAGTAGAGATAGGCCCAGCCAATCAACCCAAGGATCCCCCACCATTTGACAGTCATCCCCCTGGTGCCGTCTTCCTGGATATAGAAAAAATAAAGCATTAGGAAAATCAACAAACCACCAATCCGGAAGCCCCACCTGGTACCCGGCGACCACTGCTTTGGATATTGATTCCAGACAATAATCGGAACCGTGTAGGCCAGGAGACCCCAGACCGCTGCAGGGATCAGCATTTTGGACGCGTCATAGCCGTATTCGATATTGACCATGAAAAGCCCCATAATCATAAGGGCAATGGTCCGTTGGAGGGTGTGCTTCCAAATGTTCGCCGAGGTGTCCTTCTTGCGAAGACGCGCGTTGAATGCAAACGGAATCGACATGCCAACGATGAAGAGAAATCCCGGGAACACCACATCGACGAAAGTCATGCCGTCGACTCCTGGCGCCACATGCTTCATCCACCCCGGCACGTCACTTATGGCGGCCAGCTCATTCACGAATACCATTGTGAAGATGGTGATACCCCTTAGGGCATCGATGGAGAGGATTCTGCCTTGAAAGAGGTTTTCCTTGAGCGTCATAATAATACAATCCTACTACAAAATCTCCAGTCGGACTTCTTCATCGCTTTGTTTTCGGCTCTGGCCGAAATTCAGGACCTTACCCTTCTTAAACCCAAAAGATGATTCCATGGAAACCGCAGCATTGATCAATGATTGGTTTGATAAGTGGGAACGAGGGGGTTTTCTAGACCTGCCTCTGTCGGAAGATTTCAAGCACACAAGCCCCTTTGGCACAATTGACGGAAAAGAGGCCTATCTCAATCTCGTAAAGCAAAATCGAGACAAGTTCCTTGGCCACCGATTCGTCTTCCATGACAAAATCATCGACGGCACCAGAGGCTGCATCAGGTATACCACACAACAAGAAGACTTCGCGCTCGATGTGAGCGAGTGGATCTACGTGGAGGGGGACTTAATCAAAGAGATCATCTCCTATTATCACATTGGGGAGATCCGCGAGGGACGTAGATTGGAGGACGAGGATAGTGTGACGGGTCAAGACGGATAAGGATCACCTAGGAGAAGTAAACTACGCGCAAGTGCGGATGATATTCGTCATAAAACTGCTTCAGTAGCTATCCGTTTTACATTTTAGGTTGCCGGGAGCCTTAAGTCACAAGCACCATGAATGCGTCAATTATCATCGGCTTTGTGCTGTTGCTACTTATCTGGTGGAACTTGTCGATCAGTGTAAGGATCGTCAAGTATTTGAAGTCACAAAATATAGATGCCAGCTTGAGCGAACATGGATTTTTTGTGAAGGGCAGGATCTTCAAATACCTCCCGATCTATAAAAAGGTCACCATCGACCTAGAAGGGAAAGTGGGAGTACTGTACCAACAGTTTTATTTATCATTTGCCGCCTCAGTCATCCTATTCATCGCAGGGGTGCTCTCAGTTTGATCCTGGATGCTTTGTTAATTTTTGATGACTCAACAATCCTAAAAAACCCGACCTGAAAGACTTGAAATGTTATTAGTTTTGCTGTCCCAAAATGGACGGGATGTGGCGCAGTCCGGTTAGCGCACTACTTTAGGGTAGTAGGGGCCGCTGGTTCGAATCCAGTCATCCCGACTTCGGCCGCCGGAGTTCTACACAGAACAAAGGCGGCTTTTTTTTGTCCAATTGTCTATCAAAAAGCTCGTCTCTGCTAAGGCCTACGTCGGGCATGCCCGACTTAAGATCTAACATTTATGCTAGCACAGGTACTGACTGGGCAATGCTTTTCGGAATTTTCTGGACTATTGGATCATGGTAATAATCCAGTTATGCAGAGATCGCACGGCACATATTCAAAATTCAAGAGTTTCAGAGTTTTGAGTTCAGAGAACTGAAATCAACGCCAAACTCAGAATTCCAAACTCTTAAACTATCTAATTATCACCCCATCCGCCACAAAGGACAACTCGACCTTAGGCTCTGTGATGGCGGCAATCTCTTCATCGCTTTTACCCGCATCTTTCGCATAGTGCTGCAGCTCCTCGACGCTTGTTGTCTTCCGCTCCAGTTTGCCTTGCATGACCGCGGTCTTGCCTGCAACTCCTTCCTTAGGTACGAAGAAGCCGTAGTCTTTGAAAGTGACCCTCATGGTGCCTCCATCGCCATCCTTGACGGTCATCCAGCAACCTTTCATCTTGCAAGTCGTATCGATCTCTCCTTCCAGCTTGATCACATCATCCGGCACTTCGGCACCTTCATCCAAATCTGCTACGGCCACGGCATTGTCAGCAGTGATTTCGTCGCCATATTGGCCAAAGAATGACTGTGCGGAAACTGCATGGCCGAGAAAAAGAAACATGACCATTACGGGCAGTGTGGCGGGAATAGATAATCTCGAAAACTTCATGAGCGTCCTTTTTAGTAGAAGAACAAATTTCGCCAATAGTTCAGAAACGACCTAAGCGGACGGAGAGAATGCCGCTGATTCCTGTCATATCCTCATCCTCGACGTTGAGCAACTCCAGGCCCTGAACCCATCGGTACGAGGCGCCTGCGGCGATTCGCAAGTAGGGCGTGATATTGAATTCCAGCTGCAGCCCGGGCTCCACAACAAAGAACACCGAACTCTCGACGGTGAAATCAGCATCGCCAATTCCCTGAAAGAAGTCGTCATCAGACACCTCCAGGTTCCCCGCACCGAGGAACAACGGAATGCTTAAGTGCACTACCTCCTTGGCGAGAATGGTACCGCCAATAAGCACACCACCATAGCCCCCATATAGTCGCAATCGGGTCGTGTCGGCAAGCCCAGGGATCTCACCATCAAAAGAGGGCCGCGTGGTAATCCCGTAGGCGCCGATACCGAGCAAATAAGACCGGTTGATAATCACCCCTCCATAGGCTCCGGTCAGGACGGACCTTTCGTCCATCAGGTCTGTAATCTTCACATCGAGACCGCCAAAGCCCTGAATGTCGTTTTCGGTACTCAGGAGCGATTTGATATCATCGGGGTCATTGACATCTTCGTATCGTTGCCCATAAGCCAGGGAAACCAAAACGCCAAAGAAGATGGTCGTGAGGAATCGGGTCAGCATCGAAGTAGGTTAGAAGTCTTTTGCATTTTTCGTCGGGTCAAAAGATATACTTCAATGACAGGCCAGCATCCCAAAACTGAAGCTCAGTGTAGCGCATGCCTATGTAGGTGAAGTAGGGTTTGATATCAAATCCAATCGTCATGGGCACCGCTAGCCAGCGATACTCCAGACCCACCTGTACATCCGCACCCATTACAAAAAAGCTCTTTTCTCGGAATTCAAACGCCCGCGGTTCCAGAGACACCAGGGCTTTTTCCAGATCATCATACTCCTCATACCCGACATGGGCTCCAATTCCGTAGTACAAGAAGAAATTCTCGTTGTGACCAAACTGCAAACCTTTGTGAAAGGTGTAAAGTGTCGTCAGCTGCACGCCCTGATGACGCCCACTGATCAGAAGCTCGATGGCCTCTTGATTGGCCAGCATAGCCTTGTATTGGATACCCGATGTATGCCCTAATCGCAAGCCCGCCGCGTGCTTAAATTCCTGAGCCTCCGTGCGGAAAATGGAGCACAGAAAAACCAATAGGAGAAGGCACTTAGGAGCAGCGGACATCGATACCTTTAGTCTTTGCTGGTAAAGATAGGAGTATCCTGTATCGCCACAATCAATTCACCACCATCCGCCTCGATGGTCACATCGCCAATCGCACTATTGGTATTGCCGACCATGCCCTCCAGGCGGACCATGTCGTTTTCCAGCACCTCGCGCTGCATCGTCAGCATGCTGTTGGGCAGCACCATGGCATTTTCCTTTCCTGTGATCCTACTCCGGAGATAGGAGGCCTGATCCAATACAAGGCTGATGTCCGTGGACTTCCCATTGACCGTCAGCTCAGTAAAATCAGTGTCGACATAGTTCAGGAAGATGTCTCCATATCTGAAGTCCAGACGCCCTCGCTCCTGCAGTTGGCCGACGACCACATTGGTGAAGGAGCCTTTGCCCACCACATTTTGTGCCTTGCCAATGTCGAAATTGTCATTTCGGGAATTGAATTGCAGGTCCTGGCAGGTCTCAAGTTCAATTTCTGACGAACTGCTTTCGAAAATCAATTGCGTGGCTTCATCGATGGACAGCTCTACTCCTCGCAGTGAAATGTTGCCTTTCTTGACAAAATCAAAACTGGCCTTGCCAAAGCTGTGGTCCAAATCAATTTCTTTTTCGATCCGATCTGCCCGCAAGTCGCCATGCGCTAATGAGATCTCGACACTGCCCTGCAGATCATCCAGGTAAATGTCGCCGTACCTGTTGTCGATTTGGATCTCTGCTGTCGCCGGGATCCATACTTCGTAGTTGGCAGTGAACTTGTTGGTACTACTGAACAGCGATTTCGAATAATCGCCTACATCCCTAATGAAGTCACCGAGTACCCCTCCGCCGCGTTCTTCTACCTCCGTCTCAGCCGCAATGCGATCACCAATCTTTCGCAGTTCGATATCCACGCGCCTCATCACTTTGTTGACTGCATCCTGATTTTTGCCTTCCGCCTCTAGTTGGACTTTGACCCTGACCGAATCACTGAACCATGTATTGACAATCACCTCGCCATACTTATTGGCTATCACGATCTCATCGCCATCTTCATAGGCAAAAGATTCGTCGTAGGTCTTTTCCATCGTCACCACCTGCCCATGGAGACCGAAGCCCACCAGGAGCACCGCCAGCAGGCTACAAATTTCTTTCACGTTCTTCATCACTTTCCTCTTCTAGTTCGTCCAATATTCTCTCCAGAATCTGCAACTTCAACCGATAGTTGTCAATCATGGCAGCCACTACCTCCTCATTGTCAACGTCATCACGCAAATCGGCTTTCAGTTCAGAAAATGCCTGATCCATGGCCTCGAGGTCTGCCAGTATCTCCGGGTCATCAACTCGCTGTCGTACAAGTTGCAGCTTCGTGTCCACCATGTCCTGGTAGTAAAACTGCGTATCTGCAAACTCTGACTGACTGTCGGCATTCGCGAACCTGTATCCGATAAATAGCCCTGTGACCACAATCAATACGCTCGCCGCGGCGTACATCCACGGTCGAATGAAGCGCGTCTTCGGTGGCTCTACACGTACGCGGTCCCGGATCTCATCCCAACCCTTCTCCGGATCAAATGAGAACACCTCCAGTTCGTCGCGCCGGCTCTCCACATACTTCTTCAGTTCATCAGACATACTGTTGCATTTTATTACCTAGCTGGTTTCTAATCTTCGCTTTCGCTTTGCAGTATTGTGCCTTCGACGCCGACTCACTGATTCCCAGTATGCCGCCGATCTCCTTGTGATCATAGCCTTCAAATAAATAAAGACTCAATACCGTCCTGCAGCCATCGGGCAAGTGCTCTATGGCACCCATCACCTGGCTGGCCTTGAATTTTGTATAGTCAAAATCCTCATCATCATCATCGATCGTGTCATAACCATCTCTCAGTTCCGTCGTCATCAACCGTCGTCTGCGCACGGCGTTGATGCAATTGTTCGTGACAATTCGCTTGATCCATGAGCTGAAGGTGTTGATGTCCCTCAATGAGCCCAGCTTCTGAAAGGCATCTACAAATGACTCCTGAAGCAAGTCCCTGGCATCTTCATCGTCACCCATGATCCGCCTGCAGACATTGTACATCGCCTGCGCATAGAGCTTATACAGTCGCTCCTGCGCAGAGGGATCCCCACGCTGCGCCAGCAAAATCAAGTCACGGTGAATATGTTGGTAGTCGCTACTCACGATCGATATCACTTCCAAAGACAGGAAGAAGAGCGGAAGGTTTCCTCATTCCTGAAATTTTCTTTACACCCCAAGGGGACATTATGGCATCTTCCTATAGGTGGCTGAGTAAGCAAATTCGCTCTTTGACAGGTGGTAGTCCACTGATTTCCAACCTTTTTCTACGACGGCGCTGTGCAGGTCCAGTAGTTTTCCCGACTCTAATTGCGCCGTAATTCGGAAGAATGTATGCATCCCCCACAATAGCGAACGATGTCGTAGCTTTCCTGAATCACGAAAATCTGTTACACAGAGCAATCCGTCATCGCCAGTAAGGTTGGCAATTTTTACCAATACTCGCTCCAGACTATTCGGAGCAAAGGCATCGAGAAAAAACGGCGTGACGATCGCATCGTAGTTTGCCTCCGCCTGCCAGTTGAGGAAATCTTCGCAGATAAAATTAACGATACTGCTCCGCTCCCGGCGTGCTGCTCTGGTAACCATCGCAGACGACTTCTCCACAAAGTCCACCGAACATGAGGCTGGTATCGCCTCCAGGCAGGCACCGGTCCCTCCTCCAACGATCAAGACCCGGGAAGACGGCGAGACATGCTTAAGACTTAATCCCCGCATGGTATCTAACTGGCTACCAAAAACTATCTGCGCAAGTGTGTCATAGATCCCCGCCACACGGTTGAAGTCGTTCATATCGCCAATATCAACGGCAATGCGATGAACAGCACATCACCAACGACACGATAGCGTTCATTGACCTGAAAATGCCTTCTGGCACCGAAAATAACGGCGGTAATCACTGTAGCGGCAAAGATGAAAACCTCGTACTTGAGGGATATACCTACCCACGTGTACGTGAATACTACGGACGAAGTAAGGGCTATGAGCGCCAGCGCGATAATTCGCTCAGCCACCACCTCGCCCACATTGGAAGCGATTGAAGAAAACCCTTCCTTGCGATCAAAATCCACCTCGTACAACGAGAAGAGCGTCAAGTTGGCGAATGCAAGCAGCGCCAACTGTCCTGCCATGATCAGGTTGTTCTCCAGGTCACCACTCACCAGTGGCGCCAGGAAAATCCCCGCAGCATACAGGATAGCACTCAATGGCTCCTTCAGGTTGGCCCGGCCAAATTGATGAATACCAAAAAAGTACACGGCACACACCACGCACAGACCAAGACCGGCTATCAGCACTTCTGCAGGGAGGAAGCAGGCCCAGGCCGCTCCGAGGCACAAATTCACAATCAGCAGCCCTCGAATCCAGGCCTTTACGCGCTGATGGAACAGGCGCCGGGGATTGACGAGCACCTCACGGTGGATATCACGCCAGTGATCCCAGAGATAAATGAACCAAACACCGTGAAAAAGGGCGGCGTAAACCGCAAGTCCGATTTCCAAGCCTTGCAAATGATCCACGAGGCCCAAAACGCAAATGGCTCCCACTGCTATGTGCAATGAGAGCCATCTGATATTTCTTAGTACTGCCATCTCAAAGCAGTCATGACCTTAGCCGCCTTGTGCCAATGCCTCTGCACCGCCGACAATTTCGAGGATCTCTTTCGTGATCGCCGCCTGTCGGGTTCTGTTATATGTCAGCTTCAGCTCTTTCAGCAGCTCGCCAGCATTGTCTGTCGCCTGATCCATCGCCGTCATTCGTGCCCCATGCTCTGAAGCATTGGACTCGAGTAGGGCTTTGTAGAATTGGATCTTCAGCGAGTTCGGGATGATCTCCTGGAATATCACTTCTTGTGAAGGCTCGAAGATGTAGTCAGTTTGATTGCTATTCTCCGTCTCCTCCTGTGGTGCCGCCTGGATCGGCAAGAATTGCTCATTGCGCAGGATCTGCGTCGCCACATTTTTGAACTCATTGTAGATCAGTTCGACCCTGTCAAATCGCTCATTGAGGAAACCGTCCATCACAAATTGCGCAGCCTCCCGGACGTGATTGAAGTCCAGATCACCCATCAAGGTGTAGTATTTGTCTACGACCTTGAAATTGCGCTTCTTGAAGTAATCGTAAGATCTCTTTCCTATAGGTAAAATGCGAACATTACCCGAACGAACGAGGTGCTTGTACTTCTCTTCGATTCTAGCTCGGGTAAACTTGAAGACATTGCTATTGAATGCCCCGCACAAACCCCTATCCGAAGTGACCACCACCAGCAGAACATTGTTCACGGTTCGCGTGTCTGCGTACGGGCTCTCCGCTTCATCCGTTTCTGCTCCGGTAGCCACATTTTGAATGATCCCCGACAGCTTCTGGGAGTAAGGTCTCATCTGCAGAATCTTATCCTGCGCCCTCCTCAGCTTCGCCGCCGCCACCATCTTCATCGCTTTGGTGATCTGCTGCGTAGAGGTTACCGACTGTATTCTGCTCTTTACTTCCTTGAGATTCGCCATCTGAAACTACCTGTAATAAATCACCCTTCAGTGTATCGGCTTGCCAAATCCTTGGCAATCCCTTCGACCTGCTCAAAGGCCTGGGCAAAATTCTTTTTGTCCTTTAGCAACATCAGCAAGTCAGAGTGCTGTGTGCGCATGATCTCCAAAAACTCAGACTCAAACTTCTTGACTTCTGCCTCTGGCACTTTGTCAAGGAATCCCTTCGTGGAAACGTAGATCACAGCCACTTGCTCTTCCACAGACACGGGAGAGTATTGAGGTTGCTTCAAGATCTCCTGGTTTCTTCTGCCTCTGTCGATGGTCCGCTGTGTAGCGGCATCAAGGTCGGAGCCAAACTTCGCAAAGGCTTCCAACTCACGGAACTGCGCTTGATCAAGCTTCAATGTACCCGCCACTTTCTTCATGGACTTGATCTGAGCAGAACCCCCTACACGAGAAACTGAGATACCGACATTGATCGCCGGACGGATACCTGAGTTGAATAGGTTCGTCTCCAGGAAGATCTGACCATCAGTGATGGAAATCACATTCGTAGGAATATAAGCTGAAACGTCTCCCGCCTGTGTTTCAATGATAGGCAGGGCTGTCAAAGATCCACCACCCTTGACCATCGGCCTCAAGCTATCCGGCAAGTCGTTCATCTGGCTTGCGATCTCATCGTTGTCAATGATCTTCGCTGCCCGCTCGAGGAGGCGAGAGTGCAAATAGAAAACATCACCAGGATAAGCTTCGCGACCCGGAGGACGTCTCAATAGCAATGATACTTCACGATAGGATACAGCCTGCTTGGACAAGTCATCGTAAATGACAAGCGCAGGACGCCCAGTATCACGGAAGTACTCACCGATCGCAGCACCTGTAAATGGTGCGAAGAACTGCATAGGGGCAGGATCTGATGCTGCCGCACTCACGACAGTGGTGTAAGACAAGGCACCTGCTTTCTCCAGGGTAGCCACGATTCCTGCAACGGTCGAAGCTTTCTGACCGACTGCAACATAGATACAGTAGACAGGCTCACCCCGATCGAAGAATTCCTTTTGATTGATGATCGTGTCGATCGCAACAGCAGTCTTTCCTGTCTGACGATCGCCGATGATCAACTCCCGCTGGCCCCGTCCAATGGGGATCATAGAGTCGATGGCCTTGATTCCTGTCTGGAGGGGCTCACTTACCGGCTCACGATAGATCACCCCGGGGGCCTTACGCTCGATAGGCATCTCGTAAAGCTCTCCCTGAAGTGGACCCTTGCCATCAATAGGCTGGCCCAAGGTGTCAACCACACGGCCAGACATGCCATCCCCTACGCGAACGGAACCGATGCGTCCTGTACGTTTTACGCTGTCACCCTCTTTGATCTCGCTGGAGTCACCGAGAAGTACGGCACCGACATTGTCTTCTTCCAGGTTAAGTACCAAAGCATTGAGTCCATTTTCGAACTCCAGTAGCTCACCCGCCTGGGCCTTTGATAGGCCATAGATACGGGCAACACCGTCACCTACTTGTAGAACGGTACCTACCTCTTCGAGCTCGGCCTCTGACTTGTAGCCGGAAAGCTGTTCTTTTAATATCGCTGAAACCTCATCAGGTCTAACCTCTGCCATATTTGTAATCTGTTTGGGCCCGTTTAGGGCATCAATTTTCTCCTGTACTAAATTTCAATTTCAATTCCTTGAGCTTGCCAGTCACGCTGGCATCTATCTTGCGATCCCCCATCAAGAGCGTATAACCACCAATGATAGAGTCGTCAACGACTTCTTCCAGAACAGCTTTCTTGCCGGAATAGTCACCTACAAGTTTTTCAAATTCTCCCCGGATGCTCTTGTCAATAGGGAAAGCTGTCGTCACCACAGCCTCTTGGAGACCGCTTTGTTCATTATACAATCGGATAAACTCCTCAGCGATCTCGGGCAATAGGTTTTCTCTTCCTTTCGCAGCTACGATCCGTATGAACTTCATGGTGATGTCCTGGACCTTGCCCTCGAAAATTTTCTGGAGCACGGCACCTTTCTTCAAGTGCTGAATAACCGGACTTCGTAGCATCAGCAAAAGGTGTCTGCTAGCTGCAATGGAGTCCAGCAGCATCTGTACATCAGCGCGCACCTTTTCAAGCACACCTTGCTCAGTCGCTAGCTCCAGGAGCGGCATCGCATATCTTTTCGCTATTCTACCAGAGGACATGTCAGTTGACTTTGGTCTCGTTCAAAAACTTCTGGACCAGTTCCTTTTGTGAAGCTTGATCAGAAAGTTTCTCCTTGATCACTTTCTCTGCGATCTCCAAAGACAATTCAGAAACCAAAGACTTCACCTCAGCGAGTGCTTTCTTCTTCTCGTTTTCTATACTCGCCCTTGCATCTTCAACCATCTTGTCGGCGATCGTTGCAGTCTCTGCTTTCGCATCTTCTTTGATCTGCACGGCGACTTTATTGGCCTCCTTGAGGATCTCGTCACGCTCAGCGCGCGCCTCTTTCAGAAGGTACTCGTTGTCAGCTTTGATTTGCTTCATCTCCTCCTTGGCCCGCTCAGCGGCCTCCAAGGAATCGGCAATCGTATGCTCCCGGGCTTTCAGCGCACTGGAAACCGGACGCCACACGAATACGGCAAGCAAGAGGAAGACAATGACAAAGACGACAGTCTGCCAGAAAATCAGTCCAATATCGGGGGTAAGAAGCTCCATAATTTGCTAATGAATCTATGTCAATCCAAAAAAGAAGAAGAGGAGGTCGAGACCTAATGTCCACGAGCCTCCTTTTCCGTTAACAGTTTCGCTTAGCCTTTCAGTGAGATCAAGAAACACACAACCACACCGAACAGGGCAATTACCTCAATAAGGGCAGCAATGATGAGCATCGCGGTCTGTACTCTACCGGCTGCTTCTGGCTGACGAGCCATTGCTTCCATAGCAGAGCCACCGATTCTACCAATACCAAGTCCAGCGCCTATTGCAACAAGACCAGCACCGATACCAGCACCCATGATTGCCAAGCTTATGTCCATCAAGATTGAAAGTAACATAGATATATAATTGAATTATTGAAAATTCTACATCAATGATGGTCATCCACCGCCATACCAATGTACATGGAGGAGAACATCGTAAACACATACGCCTGGATCGTCGCCACCAGTATCTCGATAAAGGTGATCACTACCACAATGACCGTGGTACCGACGCCTACAGCATATGAATGAAATATAAATGTGAGGCTCATCAAGCTTAGCAACACAATGTGCCCGGCAGTGATCGCCACAAATAGTCGAACCATGAGAGAGATTGGCTTGGTAAACATGCCTATGATCTCAACAGGTACGATGATAGGTTTCAGAGGTAGAGGCACACCCGGAGTATTGAATATATGACCCCAGTAATGCTTATTGCCACTCAAGTTGGTCAAGAGAAAGGTACCGACAGCCAATACCATCGTGACCGCAATATTTCCTGTTAGGTTCGCAGCACCTGGAAGCAAACCAAGCAGGTTGCCAAACCAGACGAAAAAGAACAATGTCAATAGATACGGCAAGTACTTTTCATACTTCTTCTCCCCAATATTGGGCTTCACGATCTCGTCCCTTACAAACAGAATGATAGGCTCGAAGAAAGATTGAATACCTTTTGGAGCTTTGCCTTTTCGAACCTTGTAGCCAATAGATACTGAAAAGAAGATGATCAGCATCAAACCTGCATTGATAAACAGGAACAGGACGTTCTTGGTGATGGAGAAATCCAAAACGTGTGTACCGTCCTCAGCGGTAATGTGATCATGATCCATGACGTAACCATTATAGGCTACAGGATTGTGATCTTCATCGAAGAAGTTGGCCGAAGAGAAGATGTCAAGGCCTTTTTCGGAGTAAAGAATCACCGGCAGGTGTACCTCGACCCCATGAGCAATTTCCCACACATGAGAGTCCATGATGTGGTGGTTGATCATCTCCCCGGGATTGAAGGGGCCATCACTTTCACTGTCGGCAGCAAACGTCGATACAGCGCCGAAACACAGCAGTGCTAAAAGTGTGATTCTCAATAATTTGGTGGTACTCTTGGCCTCTTTTCCTAACATCTCTACGAGTTGCGTCCTGAATTCCGGCGCAAGTTAGCCAACAGGATGGTCAATTCAAATATCATGAATGACAAATAGACCGCTACGAAGAGAAGCGTAAGGGATTGAAGATCCGGGACCTCAAAAACCAGAAAAACAATCAATAGAAGGACACCGGTGACAAAGCGAATGGATACAGACGCCAGCGCATAAATTGGGAACCGCTGCTTGTCGAAACGAGCGAGAGACAGGATCCACGACAATATCACTGACTGCAAAAAGAAGAACAAGATCAGAAGCGGGAAATAGGGATGCCACTCCCAATCTGCCAGTGACGCTATCCAGTAAGCGGCAAGGTGGAGAATCGAGTAGGCCAGAGAGCCTAGCAGGTATTTCTTCATCGCCTCAACCTAGCCTCTTGAATAGATAGAGGATCGTGCCAGCCACGCTCAGGAGTACAGCCAGAATGATAAACCATGGCACCTCGTTCTCAAAGTATAAGTCCAGTCTATAGCCACCCCATACGACTACGAGGTTATAGACGACCAATTCAAAGGCTACTCCAGTAAATTTGAGGTAGGAGTTGTCGTTGTCAGCTTTGGGCTTTGAGGAGGGTTGGGGCTTTGTCTTCCTTTCCAATAGTTATCTCGCGGGTTTTTACCCCCATTTTGCAGCTACCATTAAAGGCCGCGCCGGATTCCACTATCAATTTGTTGGTGATAATGTCTCCGTCTACCACGGCGGTCGCCTTCAATACGAGGATCTCAGCGATCTCTACAGTTCCGCTCACATGCCCCTCGATCTCAGCATTCTGCGCCAGCACATTCCCCTCGACGCGAGATGATTGTCCGAAAACCGCCTTGGACTTGGTTTTCAAATTTCCAGTCAGTTTCCCTTCGATGCGAATATTCCCAAAAGTCTGAATGTCACCCTCGATGCTGGTACCCGTCCGGATGATGTTGCTGGAATTGCTTTGCTCGTGCACTTCTTTCTGCTCTTGTTTATTAAACATGCTAGTTCGTGTTACCGAATGATATTTTAAAAAGCGATGTAGTTCTCGGGGTTGATCGCATTACCCTTGTGCCACAGTTCGAAATGTAGATGAGGGCCAGAGGTCAACTCACCGGTATTTCCAATAATGGCGATTATTTCTCCACTTGCAACAAAATTACCCACGTTTTTTAATAATTCCGAATTGTGCTTGTAAACGGAGATGAGATTACCTCTGGTATGTTGTACGCCAATGACGTAGCCATTGTCCAGGGTCCAGGATGAAAAAATGACGATGCCCTCAGCGACACTTTTGATCGGCTCATTCTCTTTGGCGACAATATCGAGGCCGAAGTGCTCCCGTTGTCTGTCAAAACGATCGGTGATGATCCCCTCAATGGGGGGGAACAAGTACATTTCTCTGAGCTCATTGCTCTCCGCACTCGCAAATCTCACGAGACCCAAGTCTGATTGCTCATAAGCCACTCTAAACTGCGAGTCTACTTCCTGCAGTTGCTCAGACAGGACAATGTCGTCCTGATCGATTGGGACTTCAATCGAAGGGTCTGACAAAGCCGAATAGATGCTGTCATTGCCCTCAAGGATCAACCGGATGTTGCCAACGAACTGTTGTTGTGCCAGCAACTCGTTTTCCAGCGAATCCACGTTCAAAGACAGCTCGATCAATCTCCGATTTGCCAGACTTTGCTGGTATCTTGGGTCAAACCACTGCTTGAGTATGGTGGTGACCAAGTACATACTCAGGAGGAAAGTCAAAATGAAAAACAGCATAAAAAGCAACAGCACGCGTGCGTAGTTGAAGCTCAGGGTGCGTTTTTCGGCAAAGTTTTCCTCATTTCTGATGATGAGGAGATATCTGTTTGTCAGCCATCCTGACAATGTCCGCTTCGTTCCCAATCTATTTCCAATTTATTCGTTGACAAATATATTGAACGGTGCTGTTTATTTTTGCAAAGGAAAAACACGGTGCATGAGCCTTTTTCGGGGGTATAGACATTTCCTACTTCATCTGATCATCATACTTGGTCCAGTCGGTGCCACGGCACAGGGTCCGGTTTCTGGCGCGTACCACAATACTACCGCCCGATTCAATGCCTATTTCTATGCGAATCAAAATATCCTGGAAGTAGAACAAGCCCTATGGGATCAGTACGATTGGAATTACAGTAAGATCCTACCGGTCTACCCTCCTTACGATACACTATTCTCTGCCTCACAAGAGGGCCCGCTGGAAGATTGTATTAAAAAGGCATCGATCAGCATTCAGCGGCATCCGGACTCGAAATGGGCCTACGACTGCTATGTGTTGGTAGGCCGAGCGCGCACCTATGGGTCCGAATTTGCAGAAGCCATTGAGACCTTCAAGTATGTCAACACGAAGAGTGACAACAAGCACGAACGACACGAGGCGCTCGTGCACCTGCTACGGGCATTCGTAGAGGCCAAGGAATATGAAAACGCCGTAGCCGTGTCCGACTACTTGAGAAAAGAGCAACTGAATACAGACAATGAAAGGACACTGCATCTCAACCGGTCCTATCTCTATCAGGAGCTGGAGGACCTTGATAAGACGGTGCAAAATCTCGTGCAAGCAGAAGCGCTGCTCGCTAGTGGCCCGGAGCGGGCCCGTATCAATTACATCATTGGGCAGGTATACCAGGATCTCGGATTCGACTCGGAGGCCTATAGATTTTATAAGAATACGCTTAAAAACCGCCCCAGTTATGAATTGGCTTTCCACACCAAACTGAACATGGCACAGGTCAGCGAGTTGTCACGAAATTCTGATAAGAAGAAGATTGACAAGTACTTCAAGAAGCTACTCCGGGATAGAAAGAACGTGGAATACAAAGACAAGATCTATTACGAGATGGGCGCATTTGAGCTGAAGCAGGGAAACCTGGCCGAAGCGATGAAGTACTACAAGCTATCAGTCAAGCACAGCATTTCAAACAATCGACAGAAAGCCTATTCCTATTTCCAACTCAGCGAGTTGTATTACGACAGCCTTGCGGACTTTGAGATGGCCAAGTTGTACTACGACTCTACGGCCAGCGTCATGCCCAATGACGAAGAAAACTACGCTTATGTAAAGGAACGCCAAGAGATCCTTACGGAATTCGTCAAACACATAACGACCATTCGCGACAACGACAGCCTTCTCAATCTTGCCCAAATGAATGACATAGAGCTAGACGCTTTCCTTGGAGAGGTCATAGCCAAGCAGGTGGCCGAGGCCGAGGAGGAGAAAAAAAGGAAGGAAAAGGCGGAAAGGGAAGAAAGGCGCCAGACGCAGTTGAACAACCTCGACCCACAAGGAACCGGTGCCACCATCTCCACGAAAACCGAAGGGGTATGGTATTTCTACAATATCACATCAGTCAGCCGTGGTCAGTCCGAATTTGTTCGCGTGTGGGGACAGCGGACACTCGAAGATGACTGGCGACGAAGTAACCGATCAGGGGCTACAGCAGAAGTTGGCCAGGAGGAGACCGTCGTTGTGTCTGAACAGGTGCTCGAAGACCTGAATGCCAATGCCCCCCCTGAAGCCGTGGAGATGGATGTAGAAGCAGAGAAGAAGAAATTGATGGCTACGATCCCCAAGAATCTCGAGGATCAGATCAAGCTGCTGGCAGAAGTAGAAGAAAGCTATTATCAGCTGGGAAATATTTACAATTTCCAACTCAATGAAAAGAACAACGCCATCACCGCCTTTGAAACACTGATTGCCAGGTTTGACACCACTGCTTATGAGCCCGAGGTGCTTTATCAGCTGTATCTTCTCTATAAAGATGAAACACCCTCACTGGCGCAACAGAAAGGCGATCAACTCCAACGGGAGTTCCCGGAGACAGTTTATGCAAAACTGATCTCCAACCCGCGATACCGGGAGGAGAATCTTGCCAAAAATCAGAAGGTGCAGGAAATCTACTCGAGGGCTTATCATCTCTTCAAGACAGGGGGACACGAAGCGAGTATTGCTATGATTGACAGTACGCTGCAGGTGTACAAGGAAAGTGAGTATCATGACAATCTGCAATTGCTACGGGTGCTAAACCTCGGAAGAATCGATGATGTCTATAAATACCAATCGGAACTCAACAGCTTCATCCGGCAGAATCCCGGCAGTGATGTGGCTGCTTATGCTGAAGAGCTTGTAACCGCGTCGGAAGAACATCAGATCAATCTGTTTAGTAGCTCAAGAGGCCAGTACGTGCGGAATCTCAATACCTCACATTATTTCATCTTTGTCTACAACCCTGAAGGGACCCTTGCTTCAACCATCATTGACGATATAGAAGCAGTGGTAGAGACTAATAACATGCAGCTGAAAGTGAGTGGTGTTGTTTTGGATGATAAATACTCAATGGTCACCGTCAACGAACTGCCCGGTAAAGGGTCGGCAGAATCTTTCATGAAGATCTTTCGTAGGTCTTCTGACTTTCTGGAGGCGCACAAAGGCGAGATTTACTACGACCTCGTCATTACCGAACAAAACTTCGATATTCTCTACGAATCGAAAGACTTAAAAACCTATCTTAATTTCTTCGAGAAAAATTACAAGATATGACCAAGAAAGCTATCAAGCGGATCAATGTGTTTGTCTGGGCCTCCTTCTTTGCCTTCTTTATAGGGGTGACCAGCGTCATATTGATGGTTCAATACGACGCCTTCGGCTGGTTTGGCGGTTTACCAAGTCTGCAGGCCCTGGAAAAACCAGATCCTGACCTGTCGTCCGAATTGATCAGTGCAGACGGCGTCTCCCTCGGTAAATACTTCCGTAAGAATCGCACGCCCGTATCTTACGACGAGCTTTCACCCGAACTGGTCAACACATTGCTGGTGACGGAAGACATCCGCTTCAAAGAGCACGCTGGTATCGATCTGAAGGGACTGGTCCGTGCCGTCCTCGGGCAGCTCACAGGACAATTCACTGGAGGTGGAAGTACGATCACCATGCAATTGGCGGAGAACCTCTACAAAACCTCTTCTGCTAATCGGGGCTCGCTGTACAGCATACCCAAAGTGGGCATGATCGTTACCAAACTCAAGGAGTGGATCATCTCGATCAAACTGGAAGAGTCCTACACGAAAGAAGAGATCCTTGCCATGTACCTGAACACAGTGGAATATGGATCCAACTCCTATGGGATCAAGGTGGCAGCAAAGACCTTCTTCAATAAGCTGCCTGCTCAACTCAACTACCTCGAGTCCGCTGTTCTGATTGGCTCTATCAACGCGCCCACGCGGTACAATCCGGTATATAATCCAGAGAATGCCATGGCCAAGCGCACCGAGGTATTGTACAACCTACACAAATACAGCTTATTGAGCCGTGACGAATACGATAGCATGAAGGTCCAACCCTTCGGTCTGAACTACAAGGTCGCAAGTCACAATGTTGGCCTGGCCACTTACTTTCGGACGGTGATCAGAGATTTCCTGATGGCATGGACGGCAGAGCACGGATACGATTTGTTCGAGGATGGGCTCAAGATCTATACGACCATCGACAGTCGCCTGCAGACCTATGCGGAAGAAGCGGTCCAGGAGCACATGGACACTTTGCAGTCGGTATTCCTTGCACACCTGGAGGGTGATGCGCCATGGATCAATGATGACAATGAGGAGATAGAGGACTTCATAGAAAACGAGATCAAGCGTACCGTCCAGTATCGCGGCCTGGCCAGAGAATTCGGCAATAATTCAGATTCAGTGGAATTCTACCTACAGAAAAAGAAGAAGATGACCGTCTTTAGCTGGGGTGGAGAGATCGATACCACTTTCAACGTCTACGACTCTCTTCGTTACTACAAGCATTTTTTACAGGCAGGCTTCATGGCCATGGACCCCAATACAGGCTTCATTAAAGCGTGGGTAGGCGGTATCAATTACAAGTATTTTCAGTTTGATCACGTGAAGCAAGGCCGTCGTCAGCCTGGCTCGACCATCAAGCCCATTGTGTATACGGCAGCCATTGACAATGGCTACTCTCCATGCTTCCCGGTGGTAGATGCACCAGTGACCTTCCCCCGACCCGGTCAGGAACCGCCTACATGGACACCAGACAATGCGTCAGGCAACTTCACGGGTGAGAAAATGACCATACGCCAGGCGATGGCGCGATCCGTCAATAGCTCCACAGCCTACATCATGAAACAGCTTGGCCCTGAGACAGTGGTGGAATACGCCAAAAGACTTGGAATAGAGAGCCCACTGGATCCTGTGCCAGCATTGTGTCTTGGCGCTGGCGGTGACGTCTCTCTCTATGAACTCTTGGGGGCTTATGGCACGTTTGTCAATAAAGGAAATTATACGAAACCCTTCTACATTTCGAGGATAGAGGACGAAAACGGCAATGTCATCCAACAGTTTGTGCCAGAGCCGAAAGAAGTGCTCAATGAAGAAACGGCGTATTTGATGCTACACATGCTAAGAGGGACCACGGAGGAGCCAGGAGGTACTGGTTTCGTACTCGACCCCAAGATCCGTGCAAACAATGAAGTGGGAGCGAAAACAGGAACGACTGACAATGCCTCCGATGGCTGGTTCATAGGTGTCACCCATGACCTCGCTGCCGGTGCCTGGGTAGGCGGTGACAATCGCAGTATACGATTCAAGCACTGGTATTTGGGACAGGGAGCGCGTACCGCCATGCCGATTTACGAGAGATTCATGATAAAGGTCTACGATGACAATTCACTCCCCTACGAAAAGGGCCAGTTTGACAGGCCATTGACGCCCATCTCAGTAGAATTGGACTGCAGTGTTTACAACAGCGAAATACCTGCAGATTCGCTTATCCTGAACACAGTGGAGGAGGATGACTTCTTCTGATAAATGCAATTTCAGCGCTTTCAAAAATCAGACTATGGAAGACTGCCTCATGAGCCTGGTGTGTACAAGTTTTATGATGCACAAGGGATCATCTATGTAGGAAAAGCCAAGGATCTCAGAAAACGGGTTTCGAGCTACTTCACTAAAGTCACGGGGGCGGACCGCAAGACTTTTCGGCTGGTACAGGAAGTAGAGGCAATTGAAATCGTCATCGTCAATTCGGAATTTGACGCACTGCTGCTGGAGAACAGCCTCATCAAGGAAAACCAGCCGAAATACAATATCCTCCTCAAGGATGACAAGAGCTTCCCCAGCATATGCGTCACCAATGAGCGATTCCCAAGGATCTACTCTACCAGAAGGATCGACAGATCAAAGGGTCAGTACTTTGGGCCATATACTAGCGTGAAGGCCATGAATAATGTCCTGGATCTTATTCACAAGCTGTACAAGATCCGCACATGCAACTTGAACCTCTCGGAGTCAAATATCGCCAAGGGCAAATTCAAGGTGTGTCTTGAATATCACATCGGCAATTGTCTCGGGCCTTGCGAGGGCCTACAGACCGAGGAAGACTATCTCAAAGACATTAGCCAGGCCAAAGAGATCCTAAAGGGAAATATCAGTGTTGTCCGTAAGTCCTTCAACGATCTCATGAGTCAGGCCTCAGAAAACCTGAATTTCGAACTGGCGCAAACCTTCAAGGAAAAACTGGACTACCTGGAAAAATTCCAGTCGAAATCACTGATTGTACAACAGAAAATCACCAGCACAGACGTCTTCACCATCATCTATGACAAGGAATTCTCCTTCATTAACTTCATGATGATTGACAGTGGGAGCATTAAGATCTCTGAGACAGTCGAGGTGAAAAACAATCTCTCCGAAAGCCCGGAGGAGATCTTATCTCTAGCTATGCTGGCCCTCCGGGAAAAATACAGCAGCAGCAATGGCGACGTCCTCACCAACATCGAGCTCCCAGAATGGCTGGACATGGACGTATCTGTCCCCAAAATAGGCGACAAAAGAAAACTGGTAGACCTATCCCTGAAAAATGCCCTTCTCGCCAAACAAGAGAAGCTGCAGCGGGCAGAAAAGGCCCGCATGAGCAAAAGTCCAGTCCTCGAAGAGCTACAGGAGGCACTGAGGCTCAAGGAATTACCCAACCACATCGAGTGTTTCGACAACTCTAACATGCAAGGAACAAATCCTGTAGCTTCTATGGTATGCTTCCGCAATGGCCGGCCATCGAAAAGCGACTATCGCAAGTTCAATATCCGGACCGTCGAAGGTCCCGATGACTTCGCTTCGATGTACGAGATCGTCACACGTCGGTATTCAAGACTAAAATCGGAGGGTGCTGACTTCCCCACACTCATATTGATCGACGGCGGCAAAGGGCAGCTGGGTGCTGCGATGAAAGCACTGAAGGATTTGGATCTTTATGGTGAGATCCCTGTTGCAGGTATTGCCAAAAAGCTGGAGGAAATCTACCTCCCAGAAGACCCTATCCCACTGCATATCAGTAAAAAGTCCCAGGCGCTGAAGCTGCTGCAGCAGCTGAGGGACGAGGCTCACCGCTTCGCCATCACTTTTCATCGTCAGAAGCGCTCCAAGGCCTCTCTCAAGTCGCAGTTAGACGAAATTGATGGAATAGGGAAATCATCGAAGGACAAACTGCTAAAAGAGTACAAAACAATCGCCCGAATGAAAAAAGCCGACATCAAAGACCTTGCAAGCTTAATCGGTAAGAAGCGTGCAGAGGCGTTGAAATCGGCTCTTGAAGGAGAGGACCGTTAAATAGCCCTACTCTGTGTCGTATTCTTTGATGCATCGAACGCTATTTCTATGAAATGCGCCGATGAGTCCGTGATAAACTATCTCAGAATCTCCCTGGATGGTAATCAATCCGGAGGTGTTCTCTGACTGATTCTCAGAATCCCAGTAATTGCCACTGATGGCGATGTTCTTGAAAACGTCTCCTGGGTCGCCAAAGCCCCCCAGTAGCAAGTCCAAGCCACTCGTGCCACCTATAATCAGTTCGTCGGCAGCATTTTGCATGCCTCCAAACTTTAGTGCCAATGTGTTCCAGTCCCGAAAAGTAGGAATTCTCCAGCCTTCCGGACAAGCAGCTTTGGCAGCTGCGTAGGTATAAAGTCTACCATACTTTTTGCAGTAAGCAGGCTCATTTGTGTAGCAATAGGAACCTTCCACCTCATAATTCAGGTTTTCGGCCATCCATGTTCGATACACACTCACACCTCCAACTAGAGGAATTTCAAGGTCGAGGGTTTTGTACTCTTGCCCATCTCTTGGATCCACTAGTTTCCCGTCCTCCTCTTGCTGCTCCTGGTCCTGAGCAAATACTGAGATACAAATTAGGGTTAAGGTGATTGATAATAATGACTTCACTGTGAATCTTGTTAATTAAAAACTTGGCGGATCTGAATTTAGTATTCCCACAGTTCGGCCTCGTACTCCATCAGATCGTACTCATACTTTTGCTGAAAAATCAAAGGCGCCATTGGATCCTGAGCCATCTCATCCGCGTACTCCTGGCGAATATCCAGGTTCTGAGGATTTGACATACGGATAATTGGTGCACTGAACAGTCTCAACTCAAAAGCATCAGCAAAATTGAGGTTGGCAGCCTCGTTTTGTACGTTGTACCAAACAGCTCTATCCGCATATTGATTTTTGAACAGCTCTACAACCTCATCGTAACTAAAGTGAGCAACAAATTTTTCGAAACCTCCAGGGTTCCAGTCTGTACCTGCAGAAGCAGGGAGTGCGAGACTCAAGCTCTTGATATACGTATACATTCTTGATCGATTGCGATCAAAAACTACTTCTTCTCTGATATAGACCACCGAAAACAACTCGGGTGGAATCGCATCGAGCTGAGGGCCTTCATCTTCGGCCGGCGTCGCATTCTGCGCATCCGTGCCGAAAGAGTCAAAACCGCCGCCGATGTATGGATTGTCCTCTCGTTCAACAGAAATGTTGGATACGAAAACAATGTCAGGCATGAAGTTGATGCAAGAATCTGATCGGTATGCTCTGATCAACCCTTCGTCCACGGCTTCTATCAACAATCGAGAAACTTCTCCATTCAAAGAAAAGAATGGCAAATTCTGCTTCTCTTTCATATTCATACGTCGCCAAACCATCTTTTTGAAAAGCTCATAGCTTTGTGGAACCGAGGGTTTGATCAAGGGCGCCGTCCCTTCCTGTGCCACCAGTGGCACAATACCAACAGCCCAAACGCCCAATGCAAAAACAAATTTTTTCATAACTAACCTACCTATTGTTTGACATCTACTTCAGAGAGATGTTGATAAATGACTTCGCTTTGCTAATAGGGAAGTCCTCTACCTGACCTCTGAAGTTTTGTCGCTGTACTTTCTTTATCTCGATAACTAACTGATCCCCTTTTCTAGCTTGTGCAGCAATTGGGCTCAGATTGATACGATTCCCCTGGCGGATAGACCGTCGACCCAGACCACCACTTACCAATGTGACTTCCGCTTCGGCCACCTGGAACTTCGCGTCATCCGGTAGGAATTCTGCGAAACTCTTGTCCGGCTGACAAGCAAGATACATTCGTGGAGTCTTGGCTGACATACCTGTTTTCATGTCCACCTCACCTCTGTCTGTCCGAGGAATAATGTCTGGGGCAGGGATGGCTCGTACACCAAATTCTCTTGATCCGATAGTGTTTCCACCACTCGCCACTGTTAGTGTCACCTTTCCAAGGCGCTGAGGGATGATTGTCACCTGACCTGTCGCTTGACCGCGAATATGGTCTCCACCTCTTACAGTAAATCTCGGATTGTAGCTAGTACCAAGCGCTGGTACCTGTACATCCAACTTATTACCACAGTTGAGGTACAAGGCGTTGACAGACTGCGACTGGATCTGGATCACAGGTCGAACGACGTAGTACTCGATCTCCTCTGTGAAGGTACTGTCCCTGCCACCTGGCATCGTCATCGTGATCTCTGCCTGGAATTTCTTTTGGGCATTACCGTTTTTGTCGTACTGACCGGGAGTAGCCGTGAACTCTACCAGGCCAAATCCCTGAGAGTTGACCTCAATCTCCTTGCCATCGTAGCTCATCTTAGGCGTCACACCGGAAGACGAAGCTGCTATGAACATTTCAGCACGATAAGTACCCCCCGCAGCCACATACTTGGACTCAGGTCGTACCATCGGAATGATTTGATCAAACTTCAAGTCACCAGCTCCCACCTTCTTGCGAAGGATATCCAGCGCACGTGTCTCGTAGCCAAGAATCCTGGATTGAAATTCACTAATAGTGGCGATACCAGCAGGGGTTGGAGAATTTTCAAACTCCAGTTGAGCAAATTTCTTACCCTTTTGGTTGTTGTCATGCTGGTAGATCGGGTGATTGTTGGCATCCAGAGCCAAGTTCTCGAAGTGAGCCAGGTCCTCCTGTGCTACTCCCACCTTCGCCAACTCCGACTTGATATTATCAACATAAGCATCAAGAACTGCCTTCAACTCGTCACCGTGACCCTTTCCACCTTCGGCTTCGGACATCATATAGTGACCTACCTGGTCGTAATTGGTCTTTCCCTTCAGATGACGGCTATCTCCGGGGTATTCAGCTTTATGCCCCTCTTCGTAGCCTTTAGTGATCTCGATGAAAGCTACTTTGAACTTCGTCAGCTCCTCAACAGCCTTATCAGTCTGAACGCGGAGATCTTCAGCTACCTTCACGACCTTTATGTCCGCTTCTCTGTTACCCGTCTCTTCAACGGATTTTTCCAAGCTTTTCAGCGTCTCAGTGTTTCGCTGAGAAGTTTCATCATTCGCCCGCTTCAAGCTTTCGTTGATGAATACGAACTTGTCGATGACGGTATTACTGACGTTCAGGGCCAACAGAGCTGTTAGCACCAGATACATCATACCGATCATTTTTTGACGTGGGGTTTCTTTTCCTCCGGCCATGTTCCTTAGGGTTTTATTTTCTTTTTATTGTGCTCCGCCGCCGCTAGGTGCGCCACCTCCGCCTCTCATTGCTGTCAGCATACTGCCGTATACCTTGTTGAGTGAGGCAAGATTAGAAGTCAAATTATTCAATTCTCTCTGGAATTGCGCAGTTTCCTTACCGGCTGTTGCCATGTTTTCAAGCGCTTCACTCATGTTAGTGTAGAACTTGTTCAACGCCTTCGTATGACTTTGAGAGTCTTTCAACTCCATCTCATACAGCGCGTTCAGAGCACTGAGACTCTTGGTCACATTCTGTACCTGGCTGTGATATTCCTTGGCATCCTTTGTGGCGTCGGCCATGGAGCTCATTGCTTGAACAGTGGCGCCATAAGACCTGTTCATGTCCTGCATGGACTTGGAGGCCATCGTAATATTCTTTGCATACTCGCTGGTTGCTACTGATGCATTGCCCAGATTAGTCATCTTGCGTGCTGAATCCGCCAGGTGCCTCATGCCATCTCCTAAACTCTTCACTAGTTCAGGGCCTACTTTGCCATCGGCAAGCATCTTGTCCAAGGAGGCAGCTGTGCCTGCGCCTTGTCCAACAGCTTTTCTGCGAGGTGCGCCCTCATAGTCATCAGCCAATTCAGGGTATACTTTCGCCCAATCCGGATCCTTGTGCTTCGGCTCAAACGCACTCAACAGGAAGATAATCGCCTCAGTCGTCAATCCGATACCAAGCATTTCACCTGCACCCGGGAGGTGGAGGATTTTAAACATGGCGCCGACGATAACAATCGCAGCTCCAATTCCATAGACTTTCGGCATGATCGTCGAGAAGAGAAGCTCCGAAAATCCACCTTTTTTACCACTCATTATTTCGTTATTTAGGTTAGTAAATTATCGATTAAAGAAATGTCTTAAAATTCATAGCCCGACGATCGACCGAGATAGGTCATCGCACATCTGAAGCCCAGAGATGAACGAGTAGAATCTTTGTGCTCAAATGATCTCGTACCTGTCTCCAAAAAGTAAGCTATATCTTTCCAGGAACCTCCACGAACGACTTTGTTGTCCACTCGCTCATCGAAGTATGTAGGGTTCAAATCCCATACTAACGGGCTGGAAGCGTGGGCGAAAGCGTCTTCACACCACTCAGCGACGTTACCTGACATATCATAAATACCGTAATCGTTTGAAAAGAAGGTTGCTACAGGAGAAGTGTAAGCAAAACCATCATCGAAGTAGTTACCTCGGCCAGGCTTGAAGTTGGCCAGTAGACAACCTCTCGCATTCCTTATATAAGGGTTACCCCAAGGATACTTGGCCATGTCCCGGCCACCTCTTGCCGCGTATTCCCACTCAGCCTCAGAAGGTAGTCGGAAATTGGGCATAATAGGAAGTCCCACTTCTTGTCTCCAATCATTGAGGTGATTGGTTCTCCACGTACAGAAATACTTAGCAGCATTCCAGTCGACGCCCACTACGGGATAATCGTCGAAAGCCGGATGCGACCAGTAGTAGGCGACAAACGGATCACCCATGTGATGGGTAAAATCTCGCGTCCAAACTGTAGTATCGGGAAGAAGATCCGCAACAGAGAAACCCGCGGGAAGATCTACTTCAGAACCTTCAGTGAGTTCCTGGGTGAATTGCCTATACTCGTTGTTTGTGATTTCAGTCTCATCAATGAAAAAGGCGCTTATTGTCACCTGTTTATTGAAGTTGATTTGTGTGGCGGCGACGTCCTCGTCAGCCTGGCCCATATGAAAGGTTCCTGATGGTACTGCGACCATTCCGAATGGACGGGTCATTTCCCAGCCCTGGCGGTCTGGAACACCGACCAACTCCCCGTAATCTTCGTGGCCTCCTCCTCCGCCGATGCCGAACAATCCGCAACCCTGTAAGACCACAATTCCCCCAAGGAGAAACCATGTAGATAACTTTGTAACACGCATAATAATCATAACACCTTTAAGACTTGCAAGTATGTAAATTAAACAGACTTAAACAAAAATTATTGTGCCTTAGCGTGGTAAATATATAATCTTAGGGAGGACGCCCACAAATTTAGAAAGCAAATAATAGGGCCAACCGGTAAAAGACCGGTTCAAAAAGAAAATCTCGGTGTCTTCACCTGTTTCCTGCCACCAAACCGGAAATTTGGAACGTTGTAGCGGACAAGAAATTCGTGCGACGTGGGCTGTTTAGCGTCTTGCTCATTGTAAACGATATCAAGCCCGTAGCCCACCTTCAACTCATTGTTTGCCAAGAAGCTATAGCCTAAGAGAAGGACAACTGCTTCACCGCGCCTCACAGACAAACCGCCCCATGCAAGGTTTTTGTAGTCCATCATCAGATTGACATCGAAGGTATAGGTATTCAGGTCGCTACGTACCAGTAGGGAGGGCGTAGCATCAAGATTACGAGAGACTTGAAAAGTGAACCCTGCCGTTGCATTCAATACGGTCTCCAACCTATTCTGTAAGCTATCCAACCCAAAGTCAAATTCTGGCTGCAGAATGTTGGTCGCAGCTACCCCTACGAATAAGTTCTTGTCCGTCTGAAAGAACAGGCCCGCACCCAAATTGAAAACCGACTGGGACTCGCGTGTCCCGATATTGAAAGGGTCGCTTGGATCATTGAATCGAAGCTCATCAAACTTCAGTGTCTTTGTGAAAAAGCCAGGCATGACACCAATGCTCAGTGTCGAAACCCGAAGAGGGATGGTGTAGGATATAGGAACTTGAATAGCCAGATTAGCTTCCGGGCCGAGGTTATCGTTCATGACGGATAGGCCGACTCCCGAAATGTACTCTTCCACCGGAATGTCAACTGTTAGCAGCTGGGTACTGGGTGCTCCACCGGAGCCATCAAAAGAAGAAGAGTATCCTAGCCACTGTGACCTGTGCTGAAGTGTCACTGTTGCCACCTTGTCCGCACCCGCTGCACCAGGGTTGTAGAAGGGCCGATTGAACATGTAATGACTGAAGTAGGCATCGTTTTGTCCGAAGGCACTGAAGACGCAGAGAACAAGAATTGAGACTAGTACATTCTTCATTGGAAACAAATGTTTCGTTTTTTAACTACTAATCAAACCACTTTGGTTCGATTTTCCCTACCGCTCCAGCACTAATTCAATCCATTGGCCTCCCGGATATACACCTCCAGAGCGCCTGTCATCGAAGGAGCGTTAGGCAATGGTGCTTCTATATCCAAAATCAGGCCAGCATCTCTCACCGCTTTGGCAGTTGTAGGACCAAAGGCAGCAATTCTTGTTTTGTTCTGTTTGAAATCGGGGAAATTTTGAAATAACGAACTAATTCCAGATGGACTGAAGAAGGCTATGACGTCGTAGTTAACATCCGCGAGATCCGAAAGGTCGCTGGCGACCGTCTTGTAAATAATGGCCTCGCTGTAGGTATAGCCATTGTCCTTGAGGAAGTCTGGTATGTCGTCCTTGCGAATATCAGAACAGGGGAAAATATACTTTTCGTTCTTGTGTTTCTTGATGACCTCAATCAGGTCAGTCGCCGTGCGCGTCCCAGTGAATATCTTTCGCTTGCGAATGACGATGTACTTCTGCAGATAGTTGGCCGTCTGCTCTGAAATACAGAAGTACTTCATGTCTGTCGGTATCTCTACCTTACTCTCCGCGGCCAGCCGAAAAAAGTGGTCTACAGCGTTCCGGCTCGTGAAGATGACGGCCGTATGATCAAGAATATTGACTTTTTGCTTTCGAAAATCTTTGATATCGACTGGATCAATCTCTATGAAAGGTCGAAAGTCAATCTTTATATTGTATTTCTCTGCAAGGGAATGGTACGGTGACTTCTCACTCTTAGGCGCGGGCTGCGACACCAAAATACTCTCTACTGCTATCAATCTTTCCTTATTTGCAAACAAAACTTCGTTGCTCATAATGCTGCTTCCTCTTTAATTCAAGAGCCAATTGGCCAATACAAACGTGGGTAAAATTTCGGTGGTGCAAAGGTAGGAAATAATGTGAAGTTTTCGTTTTGAGAGTTCTGATGATAGCTGGAAATATATCCAGATGACGAACACCGCGCTGATCAATGGGCCTGCCAATTGAATAAGGCGCCAGTAAAAGCCGGCCTCGATTTCAAACCAATGACCTGCCAACTGCATTAAGAATAGCAGGAACATAAATATGGTCATGTAAAGCAGGTAGGCCCGGAAATGCAATGTCCTTGTTTTTCGATATCGGAAGAGAATACCGCTCAACTGCAACAACAACATCTTCACGATCAGGAAGCCATAGAAATACAATGCCGCATTGCCCAATGTTGCCATCATACCACCGATATCGCCGAAGCCATCGGTGACCACCACTATATGAAACCCCAGAAGCAAGCCGAGGAGCAACATCATCAACAGATTGCTCAACGAAAGCATCGCATCTTCCTCGTAGCCGACCCTTCTTTGCAGAAACGATAGACGCATCATGGCCCTGTAGGACTGATCATCTGCCACACGCAACATGGACATTAGAATCAAGACGGTCAGCATCAATATCCACCAGACATTGTCCTCCATCGGTGTCAGTCTTGCGCCAGGCAAATCATAAAGTCTGGTGACAGCCGGTTGTATTCGTTGCAGATCAACGACCACCGCTTCTAATTCAGGAGAAATTACGGCGCAGTACACAGTATCTGCCAGGTAATCGGCAAAAAGGTCGGTGGCCGTGAAATACTGGCAATCTGATCCGTCATGCAATACCAATCTACCATTGATCCAAAAGTCGTACTTCTCACCACAAATTCGCAGCAGGTCTTGTCCCAGCTCTTCCTCGGAGAGGAAAAATCCCCCCACCGATACCTCGTCACTGCCCAATGCCTGAAAGGGCTCGCCGCGCTCATCGTGACTGACCCATGCCGAAGACAATCGTCTAATGGACAATGTATCAGATTGCGCCTCCAGAAAGCAGGGCACCAAAATGAAACCAATAAGGAAGAGACTTCTCATCAAAATGTAATCGAATAACCAAAGTGGGCCTTGACATTGCGAATGTCGGCTGGGATCTCCTCAGAGTCTCCCAGCGCGAAGATAAGCTGGAAATCCCCAGCTTCCGTTTCTATTGATAATCCCGCGCCATAGCCGCGTATAAAATCACTACCATCCATCGAGTCCACCATCCCCAGATCGATCAGCGCCAGCAGGTAGGATCGCTCTTCGAAATAAAGTCGATACTCGCTTTGGACCACTGCCATCCAGCGAGCAAAGATCTCGTTTTCATTGTACCCTCTAAAACTGCGCAGCCCTCCGACACGATAGTACTCATTCCTCAAAACTTCAGGCCCTTCCACGCTACCGGCTAGTGCGCGTCCGAAGAGTGCCGACTTCTTCCCAAATGTCCATTGTCCTGAGACCACAAAATCCAGTTGATAGTTGGTGGACCTTAACTGCAGCGTATCATACACCTCGGTGGGCACCTGCGCGTTTTCCCTGATCTGCTTGTCCCCAATCTCGATCGATGCCGACATCCCCAAAGCATCCCGATATCCATCCAGTGCTTCCGGGTCTGCTTTCCACCGAGCCGCCGCTTTGTAAGCAGTGTTTGTATAATCAAGGCCCTGGTTGATGTTTGGTTCATCGCCGAGGAGGTCACTGACATGTTGACCAAAGCTGGCGCCTAGTAACAGATCTGATCCGATCGGAAACTGCATCCCTATGGCAAAGTCCCGCTTTACAAAAGAGCTGTCTTGCTTGAAGATCGCGAGAGCCGCCCTCAACTCGAACTCGGATCGCAGCAAATAGGGATGAACATAGCTTAAGTCGAGATCCTGAGACTCAGCCGCAAAGCGATTCCAATCAATATGTAACTCCTTGCCACTGCCAAAGAGGTTGTTCAAATGTAAGTTGAGATAACCTGTGAGGGTAGCCCCCTGGTTCTGGTCATTGAGCAGTCCCAGGATGCCCTCGAAGCTGTCGGATTTCCTGTCCTTCAGATTTAGAAATACCGTCGCCAGACCACTTTCGAAGGCTACGTCAGGATCAGCCATCATCTCTACCTGCTTCAATCTCCCAATCCTTACCCGGCTATTGGCAAAAACCTTCTCGCTGTAAGGGTCGCCCACCTGAAAATCAAGCGTGCGATAGAGGAATGCATCTGTCAACTTCACCGGGTTTCTGAGAGAGATCGAGTCGAAGACTATTTCGGGGCCCCGGTCCACCCGATAGTTCACAGCCAGTGTGTCGCCTTTCGTAGCTACAGAGTCCAACACCACGGTAGCAAATGGGTACCCACGATCGATAAAAGGTTGCAACATCTTCTTTCGCGCTCTCTTGTTAAGAGGCGCTTGCTCCATCGCGTATCGTGTCCCCTTGTGAAGTCTGACCACGAGGCTATCGGAGCTTTGGGCCAACGTATCCCAGGCCGCAAATACGTAGCCATCCAACAGATGTTCCCAGAGCTGCTGCTGAAGGGCAGACTGCACAGCAAGTGAATCCCATTTGCCCCGGACTACCTGGCGACCTCCATCTTCAATGACCAGCACCTGTTGGCCCAAAGCCGGTGAGACGTGGAGGTACAAGATCCCCAAGAGCAGCAACAAACAACCTGTATTTTTGCCAAAAAAAGTCATTGGCTGGCGTATACTTCCATATACCATTCTGTCGACAGGCCTGTTACTACTGTGACTTCCATTTCAGCACAAACTTAAAGCCAATTGAGGCGATGATGGATGCGATGTGTAGAGAGGTCGAAATGCGCCATGACTTTCTGCACGATCGACAAATTGATACAATCTATTTCGGTGGGGGGACGCCATCATTGCTGAAAACGGCACAGCTCTCTAGATTATTGGACTCCATCACCCACAGATATCAGGTGCGAGGGGATGTAGAGATCACCTTAGAAGCCAATCCCGACGACATCAATCCTCAAATACTTCAGGACTGGAAGTCACTGGGCATCAACAGACTGAGCATTGGCATACAGACATTTGATCAGTCCCGTTTGCATGGACTCAACCGTGCCCACAACCGTACCCAGGCCCTGGAATCCATCGAGATCGCCAGGGCGGCCGGATTTGACGACCTCAACGGCGATCTCATTTACGCCATCCCACCGGAAGCCATGCAGATCTGGCAGCAAGACCTGGAGACTATGATCGCTTTTCAGCTCCCGCATCTCTCCATCTACAGCTTGACAGTAGAAGAAAATACGGTATTTGGGCGTTGGCAGCAGTCAGGGAAATTTGAAGAGGTCAGTGAAGATGCAAACGCCGAGCAATATGCCCATGCCATCGAACGATTAAAATCCGCGGGCTATGAGCACTACGAGGTGAGCAATTTTTGCCTGCCTGGACGGCGATCAAGGCACAATAGCAGCTATTGGCTACAAAAGCAATATCTGGGAATCGGTCCCGGAGCGCACTCATACAATGGCAGTACCCGGGCGATTACCCTCCCGCACAACGCCAAGTATATTTCAAGTCTCTCCAACGAACAGCTGCCCGTTGAATCTGAGGAGCTCACGCCTGTGCAAATCACCAATGAGTACATCATGACGCGAATTCGCACCACCTTTGGCATCGACCGACAGTATCTGGAGGTTGCCACAGAAGGACGATTTTCCCAACAAAACAGCGATACGATCGCCTGGCTCATTGAAAAAGGATGGATGGTAGACAGCCGAGGCACCCTGATGCTCACCTCCGCTGGCATGTTCCAGGCGGATGAGATTGCTCTCAAGTTGTTTTTAGAAAACTGATTTAGATAACTTTGGATTCCACACGAAGAGATTCGGACAGTCCATGGAAACAGACAAAAAGCGGGCGTTGATCTTATTGAAGTCGCTGATCTTCCATTATCATGGACTGGATCACGATGAGAAAAAGCTACTTGACGAAAGCGTCAAGAAACTCAACGCAGATAGTGAACTTGAATGGGCCCTGGAATTCATATCGAAGGATTACCTGTCAGCATTTGATCGCTCCCGAGAATTTCTTTCAAAGATCTTTATGAAGCTCGACAAAAAGGAGCGTATCGAGCATCTCGTAGACGTGTGGGAAGACAATCACAAGAAGGGCTATGTGACGGAGATGGAAACCACAGCCATGATCAACCTGGCAAAGGACTGGTCGATTGAAAAAGAATTCTTGAATACGGTGCAGCAGTAGCTGGACCTCGCTGCTACAGGCTCATTTTCTCTTTGAATCTGGCGGCCTGCCTTCTACTGACCTCCACTTTTTCTCCCCCTTTCAGCTGTACTAGCAAACCTCCGTTGAACCACGTCTCAATGGTCTCCACCCAGCCCAGGTTGATGATGTGCTTGCGACTGGCCCTAAAGAAGCTTCTATCGTCCAATTTCTCATCCAGCGCATTGAGTGACTTGTGGATCATGGGTTTGAAATTCTCGAAATACACCTTGATGTAATTGCCATCAGATTCGAAGAGCCGAATGTCCGAGAGCCTCACAAACCAGCACTTGTCTCCATCCTTCACAAATACCTGGTCCTCGCCCCTCAGCTTGCGTTCCTCCACGGGGGCTTCGGGCGTATCCACGGGGGAGTTGAGCACCTTCGTGATCGCCTCAGAAAGGCGGTTGGGTTGCACGGGCTTCAGTAGGTAATCCAAGGCATTGACGTCAAATGCCCGCAGCGCAAAGTCATCATGCGCAGTCGTGAAAATTACCTTGGGGACGGCATCCAGATCCTCTAGAAGATCGAAACCTGTCTTACCCGGCATCTGTACATCCAGGAAGAGCAAATCAGGATGCAAGGATTCAATCTTCTCCATGGCATCCTCAGCATTGACGGCCTCCCCTACGATCTCGATTTCCTTGTAGTCATCCAACAGCTTGATCAGCTCCTTGCGGGCAAGTCTTTCGTCATCAATAATCAGTGCCTTCATATTCGTTGATTCACAGTTTTGCTCATACTATTTCGGGGGACCTCAACCGTAGTCAAAACGGTCTCATTGTCTTCGTTTGTAATATGGAAGTAGCTTTCCCTTCCATACAACAAATCAAGTCGTTTTTTTGTGTTCAGCAAGCCATATCCGACATCCAGCTTCACGCCGTTGTGATACTGCCCTGAATTGCGTATTTCTATCCTCAAAGTGTCGTTGACGACGTCGGTGCGGATATCGATGGTCCCTCCGGCCGTCAAATTGGCGATGCCATGCTTGATCCCATTTTCCACAAGTGTCTGTATCATGAGTGGTGGCAGCTGGAAATCCTCCGAATCCGGATGCAAATGCACTTTGGTCTTCAGTCGTTCTTCGTAACGTATGGATTCAAGTTCCAAATAATCCATGACCGTCGCCATTTCCTCCTTAAACGGCACCAATCGCTTGCTATCAGTGCGCAGCGAGTTCCGCAAGATATTAGACAGTTGCGTGATCGCGTTCTTCGATCTCGGTGGGTTCTCGTCGATCAAGGCCCTAATACTGTTTAGGGCGTTGAAAATAAAGTGTGGATTCAGCTGAGATTTCAGGTTTTGCAGTTCGATCTCCCGGGCTGCCATCTCATATTGGAGAGACTTATTGTATCGCTCAACATACAGGAACGAGAGGTACACCAACGACCACACAAAGTACAGTGCAGAGGAAACTGCAAAATTCACCACGAAAGAAACGATGTTCAGCTCCTGGCTCGGCAAAAAATCCGACGTCGAAAATGAAACCGCCACAAGAAAGAAGTAATTGACTACCGCAAGGGCGCCAATAAGCCCCCAAAGCCGTGGGATGACCTGAAACCACCGAAACTCCAGAAGGCCCAATCGCAAGATCAAGTACCTAAGGATGTGTGACGAGACGATGTAGAATGTCACCATGAAAATCTCACCAACGACTTTGGATAGGTCAAAGCCATTGGCTGCGAAATACAAAATCACCTCGAGGCATCCATAGGTGCCCCAGCCGATCACCTGGCAGGTCCAGTACAGCGTAGATTTATTCACATTGCTAATGTAAAGGGCCCGGCCAAAGAAAAAAATTGATCAGTCCCGCTCAAGCTCCTCGCGTAAGTATCGGGCCGTGTGACTCTCGTTCACCTTCGCCACCTCTTCTGGCGTTCCTACGGCAACAATGCTACCGCCTCCGGTGCCTCCCTCGGGGCCCAGGTCCACCAGGTGGTCACACACCTTGATGACGTCCATATTGTGCTCGATGATGAGCACGGTATTGCCTTTGTCTACGAGCTTATTGAGCACATCAAGGAGGTGCTGGATGTCCTGGAAATGTAGTCCCGTGGTAGGCTCGTCAAGGATGTAGAGTGTCATACCAGTATCCTTCTTCGATAGCTCCGTCGCCAGCTTGACACGCTGCGCCTCGCCTCCCGATAACGTCGTAGCGTGCTGGCCCAAAGAGATATAGCCCAGACCTACATCGTTGAGGGTCTGTATCTTCCTGATGATCTTGGGCTGGTGCTCAAAGAACTCCACAGCCTGTTCGACGGTCATGTCCAACACGTCCGATATGGACTTTCCTTTGAATCGTACTTCCAATGTTTCGCGGTTGTACCGCTTCCCCTTGCAAGTCTCGCAGGGTACATGCACATCGGGGAGAAAGTCCATCTCGATCACACGCATCCCCCCTCCCTGGCAAGTTTCACATCGTCCACCTTTCACATTGAAAGAAAACCGGCCCGGTTTATATCCTCTGATCTTCGATTCCGGGAGCTCGGCAAATAGCGTCCTAATGTCGGAGAATGCACCCGTGTACGTTGCTGGATTGGAGCGTGGGGTACGGCCTATCGGGGACTGGTCCACTTCGATCACCTTGTTGATTTCTTTTACTCCCCGCAGTGACTTGTGATGCAGTGGCTCCTGCCTGCTCTTGTACAGTTCTTTTTTCAGTGCCGGATACAGCGTCTCGTGAATGAGGGTTGACTTACCACTGCCAGAAACACCCGTAATGCAGATCATTTTCCCCAACGGCAGCGCTAGATCCACATTCTTGAGATTATGCCCCGTCGCCCCCGCCAACTTCAACATTTTACCGCTTCCAGCCCTTCGTTTCGAGGGTATCTCGATTTTCACATCCCCATTGAGATAATGAGCGGTGATCGTATCACAGGCGAGAATTTCCTGTGGCCCACCATGAGCGACAATATGCCCACCATGACGGCCGGCGCCAGGACCAATATCCACGACAAAATCAGAGGCGAGCATCATGTCTCGGTCATGTTCGACCACGATGACCGTGTTGCCCAGGTCCCTGAGGTCTTGTAGTGCTTTGATCAATTTCGTATTATCCCGCTGATGAAGACCAATGCTTGGCTCATCGAGGATATATAATACATTCACGAGTTGGGTACCGATCTGTGTCGCCAATCTGATTCGCTGCGCCTCTCCACCAGAAAGGGTCTTCAACGGCCGGTTCAAGCTCAGATAGGTCAGCCCCACATCCAGGAGAAATCCGATCCGCTTACGGATCTCCTTCAATATTTCGCGAGCGATGATGTTCTGTCGCTCATCCAGTCGGTCCTCGACGCCGACAAACCATGCACCCAGCTCTTCTATCGACTTTTCAGCAAGCTCACCAATATGGACATCGGCGATCCTGAACTGTAACGACTCTTTCTTCAACCGATAACCTTCACATGACGGGCAAAGACGGACTTCAGTGAAGTCCTTGATCCATTGCTGTGTTTTTTCCGTCCCACTCTCCATTTGCTTCTCGAGGAAGTTGACAATGCCTTCGAATTTGGTATGCCAATCCGTACCGGGGTACTTGACCGAACCCACTGCCACAGGCACCGAATCACCATAGAGCAAGACCTTCAAAACCTCCTCGGGAATGTCCTTGATCGGCGTGCTAAGGTTCACTTGATTCCTCTTGAGAATGGCCTCCACCTTTTTGAAGATCCAGATATCGCGGTACTCGCCAAGAGGGGCGATACCACCCCGACTGATACTTAGTGAGTCATCAGGAATCACCGCTTCCCGGGAGATCTCCTCGATATTCCCGAGACCATTGCACTCAGGACAAGCGCCATAGGGGGAATTAAAGGAAAAGGTATTGGGCGCAGGATCATCGTACGCAAGGCCGGTATCCGGGTCCATGAGGTTCTTGCTGAAATGGCTGACCTCACCCTCTTCGTCGAGGCTCATCATCACCCCGTTCCCATGCCTTAATGCCGTATTGATGGAGGAAGAAATGCGTGACACATACTTCTCCTCGACCAGTATGCGGTCAATGACTATCTCGATATCATGTGTTTTGTATCTGTCTACCTGCATCTTCGGTACCACCTCCTGCAAGTCGCCGTCTATCCGTGCCTTGGCAAAGCCTAACTTCCGTATCTGCTGAAATAGCTCACGATAGTGACCCTTTCGACCCTTGACGACGGGCGCCAGGAGGCTGAGCTTTTTGCCATTGTATTGGGTCAGGATATGGTTGAGGATCTGCTCTTCCGTCTGCTTAATCATCTTTTTGCCACTGCGGTAGGAATAGGCAATACCCGCCCGAGCAAAAAGAAGTCGTAGGAAGTCGTAAATCTCAGTGACAGTTCCCACGGTAGATCGCGGATTTCTCGAGGTAGTCTTTTGCTCAATGGAGATGACCGGACTCAGTCCGTTGATCTTGTCTACATCCGGGCGCTCCATGTCGCCAATGAATGACCGTGCATAGGCTGAAAAGCTCTCCATATATCGCCGCTGACCTTCGGCGTAGATCGTATCAAAAGCAAGGCTAGATTTGCCACTCCCACTGATCCCAGTCACGACCACCAACTTGTACCTCGGTATAGATAAGTGGATGTCTTTTAGGTTGTGCTCCCGTGCACCAATGATCTCTATGACCTCCTCCGCCAACGGAGTCTCAGCAATCTCCGCTGCAATGCCTGCCTCTTCCTTCATATATCAGCAAAATGAACCCGCAAATTTAAGTGACCCAGGCAGTGATTAAAAATTGGGTGACAAAGTGTATTTGCTGTAGAAATCGTTGATGATCTGTACGGCCTCATCCGCATCATCTACAATGCTGAAAAGCTCAAGATCCTCGGGGCTGATGTTGTTTTCCACGTTCATCACCGTCGCCTTGATCCAGTCAATCAAACCAGACCAATACTCTTTCCCGACAAGAACGATCGGAAACCGGCCGATTTTTTTTGTTTGGATCAATGTCAAAGCTTCGAATAGCTCGTCCAACGTGCCCAATCCACCGGGCATGACGACAAAGCCCTGGGAGTACTTGACGAACATGACCTTGCGGACGAAGAAGTAATCGAAATTGATAAGCTTGTCCCGATCGATGAATCGGTTATCGAATTGCTCGAATGGCAGGTCAATATTGAGGCCCACGGACTTGCCCCCTTTGCCGGCGGCGCCCTTGTTTCCAGCTTCCATAATACCGGGTCCGCCCCCGGTGATCACACCGTAGCCATTCTCCACCAGTTTACCGGCAATCTTTTCTGCCATCTGGAAATACTTGTGGTTCGCTTTGGTCCTCGCGGATCCGAAAATGCTGACACATGGGCCGATCTTGGCTAGCTTCTCAAAGCCCTCCACAAACTCGGCCATCACCTTAAAAATCACCCAGGAATTGGCACTCTTGATTTCCGCCCAATCCTTGTCTACAAACGCCTGTCGGGTCAGGTGTTCTTGTTTATCATCTAAATCCATTGTTGTCCTAATTCATTGATAGCCTGCTTCTTAAGCGAACAGATCGGACAGCGCATTCTCAACCCTGGCAAATTCAAATTTGAATCCGGCGTCCTCCAGTTTTCGCGAAGAAACATTGTTTCCGCCAAGCACCACTGACGCCATTTCCCCGAACAGCTTCCTCAATGCAAATTCAGGTACTTTGGGTAAGAAGATCGGTCGCTTCAAAGTCTTAGCTATCTGTTGATTTAACTCTGTGTTCGTAACGGGTTTCGGACCTACAGCGTTGTACACGTCGCTTGTGGACTGCTCCAGCGACCAACGGAAGATCCGGCATAGATCCCGAATATGGATCCAACTTACATACTGCTCACCGCTTCCGAGTGGAGCCCCCAAACCGAACTTCACTGGGAGCGACATCTTGGGGAGAGCTCCTCCTTCACGGGCCAACACGACCCCTATCCGTAGTCGTACTACAGGGATGCCCAGGGATTCGACCTTCACGGCCTCCGCCTCCCAGTCCCTCACGACGTCTGCCAGGAAATCATCTCCCACCTTCGACTCCTCGTCCACGATCAGATCCTGGGTATCAAGCCCGTACAACCCAATGGCCGAGGCACTGATAAAGGATTTCAGCTTGATGTTATTTTCCTCAATTGCTCTTTTCAGGAGTGCTGTACTTTGAATACGGCTATCATGTATGAGCTTTTTACGCTTCTCGCTCCATCGTTTGTCAGCGACACCTGCACCTGCGAGGTGAATAACATGATCTACCGCCAACGCGGCTTCGTCTAAATCACCACCCTTAACGTCCCACTGAAAGGTCGGGTATTTGCGTTTTCCTCTAATGGACCTGCTGAGGTGCCAGACTTCAAAACCTTCGGAGGTGAGCATGTCGCTCAAGTAAGTGCCGACGAGACCACTTCCTCCTGTAATCAATACCTTTGTTGCCATACGTTGCAATTAACTCAGTAAACATAACGAATGATTCGAGAGGTTCTAATTCTTGCCCTGATTATTACTTTCGGCAGTGCCCAAGGTCAGGATCAGCCAGGTAGTCTGCAGCCCAAGGAGCTTACGATAAAGAAAGTCGTGCAAAACGGGTACGAGAGTGAAATCGACGCCCCATCGGATTTTGTTCGGCGAGAACTTTGGAGGCAGGTAAAGACCGTCGCGAGGGTGCAAACGTATGGCGATATTCTGGAAATACACATGCCTGCGGAAGACGGCGAACTGCTCTTATACGGAGTGGTCGCAAGCGTGCAGGACAGCAAGACCTTCCTGGCCCTTGTGACGGCACATGCCAATGTCGATAGCTATGTGAAGGAGACACTGCTGCAACTCAGGAAAAAAATTCTATTGGCCTACTATCAGGGGCAAATTGAAAAGCTGGAGAAAGAATCCAGTACCATCAGTCGGCGACTTCAGAAGAAAGCCTCCACGTCCGACTCTACACTGTTTGAGCAACTCACCGAGATCAATGCAGAGATCGAATCATTGAGGGCCAAGCAGCTCAATATATTCTAGCAGCAACAAAAAAAGGGATGCCGCAGCATCCCCCTCTTTCGTGTTTTTGACCTCAGGTACCTTTAGAAGCTATACTTCACTCCGGCATTGATTGATGTACCAGGATTGAATCGCTGGAAGAGCGCTGAAGCGTCGCCAAAGTCCCGTCGGTAGTACTGCTCCAACTTGTCATTGAGAATGTTGTCAACGCCAAGGTTTACTACTACACGTCGATCTTCACCAAAAGCTTTGTTCACGTTGAAGTTGAGGCTATGGAAAGGCTCCGTGAAGACATCCGGATCAATACCGCCGCCCACAACCATGAGCGTTCTGCCCTTCACATTGTAGAAGATACCGGCATCCAATCCCGTGGCAAAGTCATTGTACTGAATTCCAGCATTGACGATCCAGGGGGCCTGACCAGCCATATTCCGGGTAGCTTCAATTTCCTCGCCATTACGGGCGTTGTTCTCGCGATTTCTCAATTCCGTCGGTGAAATATCGATCGCCGACTGCACGAGTGTCAGGTTACCGTAGAGACTCCAGTTGGACATGCTGGCAGCAAGGAAATCAAGGGCCTTTCGGAACTCCACCTCCAGACCAAAGAGTCGCCCGTCTCCCACATTTCGAGGCTGGAACTCCGCATTGGTCTGCTGCTGGGGCAGTCGTACCAACTCAATAGGGCTATCGAAGTCCTTGTAAAAAGTACTGACGGAGAACGTCTGACCTCTTTCGAGGAACAGCTCCCAGCGCAAATCGTAGTTGTTGATCCTCGTTTCAATCAGGTTGCCATCCCAATCATCAATGGCGAAAAGTCCGCCCGTGAAAATTCTGTTGGATACAGGATCAAGAATAGAAGCAAATGACAGCTCCTTGAACGATGGACGAGCAATGGTTCTGGAGTATGAAGCTCTCAGGTTTTGCTTCTCCTGTAGCGAATAGATCAGGTTAACACTTGGAAAGAAATCCAGTGCATCGAGGACCTTCTCATTGTCCAGCACTTTCGTCTCACCCTGGTTGCGACCCGTATGACGCTGAACGAAATTCTCGGCCCTCACTCCAACGATGGTCTTCAAAGGTGCCGCTACTGAGAATTCTCCGGAAACATACACTCCCGTATTGTTCACGCTTGCATTGTACTCGTTGGGATTGGGATCTGCCACGCCCGATGCCAGAAACAATGACCCGGTAGGGAATACGGTCTCGTCGGTCCATACCTCACGAGCATCACCGGTCCATGCTGGCTGCTGGCTGCGGAAGAAGTTGATGTTGTAATTGAGGATCTCATAGTCCCGCTCCTTGTACGCGTGACTGGCTCCAAACTTCAGCTTGGCCTCCTCACCATTGAATTTGAACTTCCTCGTGACGTCCACTTTTCCAACGACGTTGGACTCGTCCAACTCTCTCCAGAGTCTGCTTGGATTGCCCGCAGCGCCCGCCACAAATCTCAAAGAGGAGTTGCCTACTCGTGTGAAAGCTGTCTTACGAATGTCAGGATCCTCTTGTGAAGACTGTGTCCATGAACCACGCCAGTCTATCTGCCAGTTGCCCTGATTGAGGTGATGCTGACCATTGATAAACGCGTTCGTGACAGATCTTTGGTTGTATTCCAGGTTGTCTGACATACCAATATATCCCGACTTGCCAATGGCGTCTTCGTCATCGGTCAGGTCAAATTGACCTGCCCGGCTTTCCCCATTTTGGAGATGCATGAAGTTGAGGCGATATTTCGAGTTACCAGTTTTGTAGGCCAGGCCTGCTAATCCGCCGACCAAAATTGATCGCTCGCCCATCACGCCTTCCGAATTGAACGCACGTTGAAAATCTGTCTCATCCAGGTCTGTCGAGTTCTGATATTCTCCGAAGAATACCTGATCGAAGTACCTTGTATTGCTCTGATAGCTTCCACTGACCTGGTAGCCGATTGTGTGCCCATTGGGCAGCTGTATCTGATCGGCGGCAGTGATTCCCAGGCTGTAGTCGGTAAAGCTCGTTGCCTGCTCTGCTCCAAGTGTGGGAGCAAATTGATCAAGAAAAGCTGCTACCTCAGCGTCAGGATTCCGGCCAGGCCGAGGGATGTCGCCTGCTCGGGCATCATCAGGGAGCTGACGCGTACCATTGTCGTAGCCCAGCCAATCGGTACTGCTTCCTTCGTACTCCAAGTAATCGCTGTTGAAGTGCATGCTCGGGTTGACACTAACGCTAAAAGACACGTCCAATACTCGGTCCTCCGGAAAATCCTTTGTCTCAATGTTGACGATACCTCCTGTGAAATCTGCGGGCAATTCCGGCGTGAAAGACTTCACGACCATCATGTTGTCGATCAAGTTGGTAGGGAAGACATCGATCTGGATGCTGTTACGATCGGGATCCAACCCAGGGATGTCCAACCCATTCAGCATGGTCTTAGAATAGCGATCACCCAACCCACGCACATAGACATATTTGCCCCCTTCAACAGAAACGCCGGTTACGCGTTTGGCTGCTTCCCCTGCATTAGAATCGCCAATTTTACGGAAGCTCTCAGAGGAAATCCCATCCAAAACGTTGGCTGACTTTCTTTTGACCGTGAGCAGAGCGCTTTCGCTGTTCTTGATGACCTCCGCAGACACAACCACTGCCTCCAATTCCTCGACGTCGTCGTCCATCCAGATGCCATCTATCAACGTGACCTCGCCAGAGCTCACCTCCAGATCCGTAATCGTCACCGATTTGAAAGAGACAAACGACGCCTCTATCGTGTATGTACCGGGCTGTGCCTTGATATTGAATTTTCCATCAAAGTCTGTCACGGCGCCTGTCGCAGTACCAGGAACTCTTACGGCAACACCGAAGAGAGGATCACCCGTCTCAGTCTCGTAGACTGTTCCTCGAATAAATCCCGTGTCCTGCGCACTGGCAACACCAAAAGCCATGATCAGGCTGAACCTCAACAACTGGTTGATGAGGTTTTTCATTGAATTAACGTTGAAAATCACTGTCGTACACGTTAGATATCAAAAAGGGGAAAAGCCCGCCTCGTGAAGCAAGCTCTAGCCCATAGTTATTTATATTCTTATTCCAAATAGTCTTTCTCACTAGAGTCCAATGCTACCAAGGACACCAGATTGTGCTCCCCAAGTCCAGGCGAATTCAGAAAGGTCTTCAGGCCCCACAGTATTTGCATTTTCTTCTACTTCGGCAGTAATGTCATTGGCATCTCCAAAAACGTCAGCTTTTGCGACAGATGCATTTGAAGTCGCTTCCCAGGTCCACATGGCGGCGTCAGCCTCATCCACTGACCCAGGAAAAGACTCAATTGGAAAGAAGGCATTCTCCCCTGAGTCATCAATCATATATGATTGGCTCAAGCCGTAGAAATACATGTTGTTCACGATGGCATTGGTGCTGCCATCCCAGTCCACCAGGTGATCGATGTCCCCACCTGCATAGACAACACCACCATCGAAAGTGTGGAAGTTGCCACGTGAAGTAGAACCCTCAGGACCATCCAGCTCGAAAGCAGAACCACCAACGGGTGTTACGATAATGAAGTTGCTGCATGTCCCTTGCCAATCCTGATCGGTGTCAAGACCGTCGTCGTTAGAGTTCCAGATCAGTACTTCAGACACGTCAACGTCGCCACCAAACCACTCGATGCCGTCGTCCTGATTACCAACAATCTCCAGATGATCGATAGTAGTCCCGGTCCCCACAGCGCCCAGGGTCAATCCATTGATCTCGTTGCCAGCTCCGATCTCTGAACCTCCATGGCGAATCGATACATACTTGAGCGTCCCGGAATTATCGGCTTCGTTAGTACCACCGTAAAGGCCATTCGTGTCTGAAGAAGGAATCCCTTCGATCTGCACCTCTGTCACATCCTCATCGTTTTCATTCTGAGCAGAGATAGGCGCTCGCCCGAGGATGAGCAATCCACCCCAGAGACCAGTTTCGGCAGGATCCAGGTTAGGTGAACCAAAGTTCCCTGCCGCGATATCGTCAGGACTTAAATCATCGTCTGCAGATGTGAAGATAATAGGGGCAGTAGCCGTCCCAACGGCTTGAATCTGACCACCACGAGCAATGAGCAATGACGTCGCGGCTGCACCTTGCCCAGGCTCACCCTTAATGACGGTGCCCGGCTCGATGGTAAGGACAGCGCCATCCAATACGGTGACGCGTGTCTTCAGAACATAAACGTTCTCAGGGCTCCAAGTCACTTCTCCCGCGATCTCGCCTTGAACGTCAATGGTCGTGTAGTTATTGACCCTCAAATATTGCACGAACTCCACCTCATCACCGTCAGCGTCCGACAGTACAAAAGTGATTGCATTTGCACCAAAGTTGAAGCCATTGGCTTCAGTAACATCAATGGTCAGGTCCACTTCGGCTGTTGTCTCTCCGCTGGGAATGCCACTGATCGTGATTGGAGCCCCCCCATTAACAGCAGCGGTAAATGAGCCAAGACCGTCACGTGCGTTCAGGGTAATGCCCTCGACTAACAGTGTTTCGTCCATGGTCGCCGTAGCATCTTCGAGGATACCCTCTATAGAAAGAGAGTCATCTGGCCCAGGCTCATCGTCTCCACACGACATGAATGTCAGGAGACCAGCAAAAGCCAGTAGGGACAGTAATTTTTTCATAGTCAATTTTGTATTTCGAGTTCCTTTGGATTCGGCACAAAATTGACTCGGCAGTGTTAACTGCTTTGATGACTATCCTTTACGATATCGTTAATTTCAGGGGGAAAAGGTTATGGATGTATTGCCAGTGTTACGGAATTGTTTCGTCACTTTGCAATATTCACTTTTGAGAGCAACTGGCCTATGATATCAAGTGTCGAGACAGAATCAGCCTCCGCTTCATAATTGAGTAGAATTCGGTGATTCATCACATCTGGTGCCACTTCCTTGATATCCTCGGGAAGCACATAGTCACGCTCGTCAAAGAACGCCACAGCCTTGGCTGCGAGGTTGAGATTGATGGATGCCCGAGGCGAAGCGCCAAATTGGATGTACTGCGCTTCCTCCTGCATGCCGTAATTCTTCGGGTCGCGCGTCGCAAAGACTAACTCTACGATGTATCGCTCGAGTGTCTCAGAGATGCTGACCTGGTTGATCTCCTCACGGATGGAGAATATGTCTTCTTTCGACAGAATAGTGTTGACTTCAGAACTGAAAGTCATGTTGGCCATTCGCCGCATCACTTCGAGTTCCTCATCCTTTGATGGATAGTCTACGTGCACTTTGAGCATGAAACGGTCCACCTGTGCTTCTGGGAGCGGGTAGGTACCCTCCTGATCTACGGGGTTCTGTGTGGCCATCACAAGGAATGGACGGTCCAGAGAAAAGGAAGTCTCACCGATCGTCACCTGCTTCTCCTGCATGGATTCGAGAAGCGCGGATTGCACCTTGGCCGGAGATCTATTTACCTCATCTGCCAGGATCATGTTGGCGAAGATCGGTCCCTTCTTCACTTCGAACTCAGAGCGCTGCTGATTGTAGATCATCGTACCTATCAGGTCTGCTGGCAACAAGTCCGGTGTAAACTGGATACGCTTAAAATCAAGATGCAGAACATCCGCCAGCGTATTCACGGTCAGGGTCTTCGCCAGACCCGGCACACCTTCCAGCAAGATGTGTCCTTGGGTGAAGAGTCCAATGAGGAGTCTGTTGACCATATACTCCTGGCCAACCACCACTTTGGCAACTTCCTGGGTGACCTGCTTGATCTTCTGCTGATGCTCTTGTTTAAGTCCCTGATCGATTGCGTTTTCCATCTCTATCTCTATGAGTTCTTATCGAAGGTCGCAAAAATACCCTGCTCATCACCAAAGAGGAAATCCAATGTGATGAAGCCATGGGATTCTTAATACTTTTTAACAGTTGGAGACGGGGTGTAGGGAGAAATGGACTAATTAAAAAAGCCATTCCTGAACGAACGGCTCTGTACCCGGGATGGGACTTGAACCCATACGACCTTTAAGGGTCACAGGATTTTAAGTCCTGCGTGTCTACCAATTCCACCACCCGGGCATATATCAATCTAAGGAGATGGGCTTGCACGTCTTCAAAAACTCTTTGCCCGCTCCCGATTTCAAATACTTTTCTCTTTTTCGGGCTTCAGATCGTGATGGGAATTCTTCCGCCCAAATCAATTCGAAGGGAGCGTAGGGCTTGGTAGTCCTATTCTTCCCGGAATTGTGTTGTCCAAACCTCCTCCTGAGGTTGTCACTCATGCCGACGTAAATATAACTCCTGGTGGTGCTCCGTATCGCGTAGACATGTATTACCATCATCTGAACTTACAGTGTCTACCAACCTACCTTCGGCAGTCAGGCCTGCCTGCCGGTAGGCAGGTTCCACCACCCGGGCATGGGTGAAAAAAATAAGCCGGACGAAAATCCGGCTTCTTCTTGAGCGGGAGACGGGATTCGAACCCGCGACCCCAACCTTGGCAAGGTTGTGCTCTACCAGCTGAGCTACTCTCGCATTCCTTTCCTTTGAAAAGGATTGCAAATTTAAGTGAACAACGAACAAAAACAATAACTGCGGCACTTTCTTTTCAGGAATCGAAATAGCCAAAATCCTGCACACTGTTGCGGGTCATTCTGTCGGTTCTGTGATGATAGATCATAGACTGGGAGAAGGCCCTGAAATTTTCGCTTACTTTGATACAAATCGCAGGCAAAATGGATAGCACCACAAGATTCGAAACTCAATCTCAAAAGGATAAAACGGCGAAGTTTATTGGCTACGGTTTCGTATGGTTGCTCATCATCGCATTTGTGGAGGTGATCCCTTTTCTACTAGGAGAATCCATGGGGATCTATCACGTGTTTGCTGTAGGAATGTTACTCGCCTCTTTCTGGAATTTCCGAACCGGATTGTTGCTAGGCCGCAACAGGTAGAATCTCTAACTACTACCCTTGAGCACGTCCTTCACCTTGTTGAGCTTGAGCAAGGCCTCAACAGGTGAAATGGTGTTGATGTCGATCTCGGCCAGCAACTTCATCACCTCCTCAAAGCGTGGGTCCGCATCGAATAAGTTGAGTTGGAATTCATTGGCCTTCATGTTTTCAAGTTTCTCCCGCTGCTTCTCAGGCAGCTTCTCCTTCTCCAGGTGAAGCAGTATTTCATTGGCGCGGAGGACCACTTCATTGGGCATCCCCGCGAGCTGAGCCACGTGAATACCGAAGCTATGCTCACTACCCCCGGGAACCAGCTTCCGCAAAAAGACGATCTTACCATCAAGCTCCTTCACCGACACATTGAAGTTCTTGACTCTCGGCAAATCATTCGCGAGTTCGTTCAACTCGTGATAGTGCGTAGCAAAAAGTGTCTTCGCTCTATGCTTCGGGTGCTTATGCAAATACTCCACAATCGACCAGGCGATGGAAATACCATCATAGGTACTTGTCCCGCGGCCAATCTCATCCATGATCACCAGGCTGCGATTGCTGAGGTTGTTGAGGATACTTGCGGTCTCGGTCATCTCCACCATGAACGTGGACTCACCACGGGATAAATTATCCGAGGCCCCCACACGGGTGAATATTTTGTCTACGATACCTATCCGCGCATACCCAGCAGGAACATAGCAGCCCATCTGGGCCATAAGTGTGATCAAAGCCGTCTGGCGTAGCAGCGCCGACTTACCTGCCATGTTGGGGCCAGTGATGATCACAATTTGCTGGGAGTCCGTATCCAGGTAGACATCATTGGGTACGTACTTCTCGCCGGGAGGCAGCGATCGCTCGATCACGGGATGTCGGCCCTCTTTTATATCCAGAACCGTCTCATCAGAGAGACTCGGCTTGATATAGTCGAACTTCCGAGCCAGCAAGGCAAAATTGCTCAGGCAATCCAGACTCCCAACTACCTGGGCATTCTGCTGTACGAGATCAATGAACTCGGCAGCATGGGCTATTAGCTCCTGAAACAGGCGTATTTCGATCACCGCCATGCGCTCCTCCGCATTGAGGATCTTCTCCTCGTAGCTCTTCAGCTCTTCGGTAATGTACCGCTCGGCATTCACCAATGTCTGCTTACGGATCCATTCCTCCGGCACCTTGTCCTTGTGCGAATTGGTCACCTCCAGGTAATACCCAAAGACTTTGTTGTAGGCAATTTTGAGAGAGGAAATGCCTGTACGCTCCATTTCCCGCTCCTTGATCTGAGACAGGTAGTCCTTGCCAGAAGTGGAGATTTTACGCAGATCATCGAGCTCGTCATCGACCCCCTCCCTGATAATATTGCCCTGATGCACTAACATCGGGGCGTCCTTTCGGACTTTGGATTGTATCTCTTCGATCAGCGTCGTACACAAATGCAATCGGTCCGCATACCGGTAGAAAACATCGGAACCCGACGATTTCAAGGTCTCCTGAATGGGCTGAAGCATCGCCAGACTATTGGCCAGCTGCAGCATTTCCCGTGGGTTGATCCGGGCTGTAGCCACCTTTGAGACCAACCTCTCCAAATCACCAATCTCCTGCAAATGGCCGACCACCTGATCCAGCAGCTGGTCATTGTCCACGAAAGCCTCCACGACATTGAGGCGTGACTCAATTTCCTCCTTATTCTTCAGCGGCAGCACCAGCCATCTGCGAAGCATACGACCCCCCATTGGGGTCACAACATGATCAAGGATGTCGATAAGTGGTGTACCGTCTGCCTGTTGCGATCGGAGCAACTCCAGGTTGCGGACGCTGAACTTATCCAGCCACATGTAGCGCTCCTCCTCCAGCCGGGCCACACTGGTGATATGTGCGAGATGTTTGTGCTCAGTAGCCTCGAGGTAGTGCAAAATTGCACCTGCCGCGACAATGGCTAATTTCATCTGCTCAATGCCGAAACCCTTGAGGCTTGTTGTCTCAAAGTGATTGAGTAGTCGCTCGTACGCAAAATCCTGCGCGAAGATCCAATCGTCCAGTGCCAGGTCATTGTAGTGATCCCCAAAGGTGGCATCGTAGAAGTCCCTGTCCCGCTTGCAGTAGATGATCTCCGCAGGACTGAAACCCTGCACCATTTTCTCGATGTGCTCCTTCTCTCCTTCCGAGACGAAAAACTCGCCTGTCGACAGGTCCAGGAAGGCTATACCGCAGGCGTCTTTGGTGAAGTAAATGGAACAGAGATAATTGTTACGCTTTTGCTCGAGGACATTTTCACTCATCGCCAGGCCCGGCGTAACCAATTCGGTGACTCCACGCTTTACAATCCCCTTGACGGTCTTCGGATCTTCCAGCTGATCACAAATCGCCACGCGATGTCCAGCTCGTACGAGTTTTGGCAGATAAGCATCCAGGGCATGATGTGGGAAACCGGCCAATTCCACCTCCGATGCTGACCCGTTGGATCGCTTGGTCAGCACAATGTCCAGGACCTTGCTGGTCGTCACGGCGTCCTCCGAAAAAGTCTCGTAGAAATCTCCCACTCGAAACAGCAGCAGCGCTCCAGGATACTTCCCCTTAATGGCATTGTATTGCTTCATTAAAGGTGTTTCCTTGGGTTTTGCTGCGCTTTTGGCCATTCGGCGGAAATGGTTGAGTTTTGGAATTGGGACTATCAGCAATATTAAGGAAAGGAATTTGAGATATTATGCGAAAACTCAAAAACGAGGAACTCAACCGGCTGTCAATTGAGGATTACAAGCGTAGCCCGAAATTGAACGTTGCGCTGGTATTGGACAATGTGCGGAGCATGCACAATATTGGCTCGGCATTTCGAACGGCAGATGCATTCCGCGTGAACGAGATTTTCCTCACAGGTATTTCAGCCCAGCCTCCCCACCGTGAAATTCACAAGACTGCGCTGGGTGCTACGGACTCAGTGGATTGGCGCTACTTTGAGAAGACAGTTGATGCCCTTGGTGCGCTCAGGTCCCGAGGTTATAAGATTGTAGCCATTGAGCAGGCGGACGAAAGTGTGAGCCTAAAGGACTTTTCCCCCCTGCCTACAGATAAGTACGCGTTCGTCTTTGGCAACGAGGTATTTGGTGTAGAGGACCCAAGTGTCACCATGTCCGACACCACCCTGGAGATCCCTCAGTTCGGCACCAAGCACTCCCTGAATATATCGGTAAGTATCGGCGTGATCCTCTGGGATTACTTTTCGAAAATAGACGGCGCTAACCCTTTCCTGAACGACGCTCCACCTGATAATATATCCCCAGCCCAATAGCCAGAATGAAAACGCCCACCAGACTTTCGAAGGGCTTGTCCAGAACAACAAACACCAGCATCCACACACTCACCGCGACGAAGACAATGGGCGTGTAGGGATAGCCCCAGGTGAGGTAAGTAGCCTCCAGATGCAGCTTGCGGGCTCTCACAATGAAAATACCTGCGACGGTCAATGTAGTAATTAAGATCAGCAGAAAGCTGGTGTACACCAACACCTGCTCGAAGGTCCCTGTGTAGATAAAGAGCAGACTCAAAATGGTTGAGAAAACGAAGGCGTTGAGCGGAATGCCTCGCTCTGTAGTCCTGGCAAGTATTGCCAGGCCCTGGAGGTCTTCGCCCATCACTTTTGACACACGGGGGCCGAGGAAGACATAAGAGCTCACCGTTGATATTAGCAGTATCGCTATGGCGAGCACCATCCATTGGGTGCCGCTTTCTCCGAAGATTGCCCCCGCCGACAATACGCCTACCTCCAGCTTACCTGCCAATTCTGTGATGGGCACGGTGTGAAGGAAGATCATGTTCAAGGCCACATACAGGATCATCACAACGAGCGTCCCCAAAAACAATGACCGGGGCAGGTCCTTTGCCGGTTGGCGCATCTCGTCAATGATGTAAATGGATGAATTCCAGCCCGTATAAGCGTAGGAAACATAGACAAGCGCAACTGCATAAGGCGGACTGATCATCTCCGACCAACTACTGGAAGTGGGAGCCCACGAAATCCCGACGCCAACGTACGTAAGGCCAAATACCACGAAGACAATGATCAACAAGACCTTCAGGATGGTCATGGCATTTTGAAAGCTGCTGCCCATCCGCACAGAAGAGCCATGTAAGATGCTCAATAGGAGGACCACCGCAGCGGCAGTATGATCCAATGGCAAACTGGGGATCAAGGCCGCCATATAGGAGGCAAAAGCCATCGCCGCTAGCGACGCCGGTGCCGCAAATCCAACGGTGACAGACACCCACCCTGCAACAAACCCAAGGGCGGGATGATAGACCCTCCCCAATAAATTGTACTCCCCGCCGGATCTCGGAAAAATGGCGCCCAATTCGGCATAGGTCACCGCGCCACAGAACGCCACAATGCCTCCAAGCACCCAAAGCAACACAATTGAAAAGCCCGTATGAATGTCAACCACCTGGTACCCCAGGCTTGTGAACACCCCCGTTCCAATCATGGCGGAGATGACCAGTGAAGAGGCGGTCAGTACTCCAAGCTTCGTTTTATAGGAGGCCATGCTCAGAAATCATCAGCCTGCCACGGGGACTCTTCGCGCACCATTTCGAGATCGATCGTGCGGCGGTCGATGTCCGTCTTGGCCACGAGGACCTTCAGCTGATCCCCCAGTGTGATTTTCTTGCCGCTGCGCCTTCCTATCACGGCATATTGCTTCTCATCGAAGTCATAATAGTCATCCTCCAGATCGGAAATCCTTATCATCCCCTCACACTTTGTTTCCACGATCTCGACAAAGATTCCCCATTCGGTAATACCCGACACGAGGCCGTCGAAAGGCTGGCCCAGCATGGACTGCATAAACTCTACCTGCTTGTACTTGATGGAGGCGCGCTCAGCCTCAGCAGCCCTTTTCTCCCGCTCGCTGGAGTGGACACATTTCGATTCATACTCATCACGATCTGGCGACTTACCACCTTCCAGGTAATGCCACAGTAGCCGGTGCACCATCACATCCGGGTATCTTCTGATAGGTGATGTGAAGTGCGTATAGTGACTGAAAGCCAATCCAAAGTGGCCCCGGGGCTCAGTCGTGTATTTCGCCTTGGCCATTGAGCGAATGGCGAGCTGTTCCAGCACGTTCTGCTCAGGCTTGCCCTCGATGTCCGTCATGAGGCGATTGAGGTTCTTCGAGATCATTCCCTGAGCCGAAAGCTTGTGACCAAACTTGGCAGCGAACTGGGCAAAGGAGTCCAGCTTCTCCGGATCCGGGTCGTCGTGTGTCCTGTAGACAAAAGTGCTCTCACCAGCGGACAAGCCCTTCTGCTTCCGGTCGTGAATAAAGGTCGCCACTTCCCTGTTCGCCAGGAGCATGAATTCCTCTATGAGTTTGTGGGCGTCTTTTCGCTCCTTGGGGATCACCCGAAGCGGTGTGCCATCATCGGCCAACTCAAATTTGACTTCGACCGTTTCGAAATTCACCGCACCATTCTTGAACCTTGCATCACGAATTTTTTTGCTCAGGTCGTTGAGCAAATTGATCTCCTCATGGAAATCGCCCTCCTTGGACTCGATCCGCTCCTGTGCTTCCTCGTACGTGAATCTTCGGTCAGAAAAGATGATCGTTCGACCAAACCACTTCTCATGTACTTTGCCCTGGCCATCTATCTTGAAGACGGCGGAGAATGTTAGCTTTTCTTCTTCCGGGCGCAACGAACAGAGGCCATTGGACAGCTTCTCCGGCAACATCGGTATGGTCCGATCTACGAGATAGACAGATGTCGCACGATCGTAGGCCTCCTTCTCTAACAGTCCTCCAGGCAAGACGTAATGCGACACATCCGCAATGTGGATGCCTATTTCCCACACGTCGTCCCCTTTCTTTTCTATGGAAAGGGCGTCATCAAAGTCCTTGGCATCAAAAGGATCAATGGTGAAGGTCGTGATCTCCCGAAAGTCGCGACGGTAGGAGAGCTCCTTCTTGTCAATTTTCTCCGGAATTTTCGCTGCTTCTTTCTCAATCCGCTCCGGAAACTCGAAGGGTAGCCCAAACTCAGCCATGATCGAGTGGATCTCTGCTTCGTGATCCCCCGCCTGCCCCAAATTCGCCAGCACCTCCCCCATGGGGCTCCGGTTGCTGCGATCGTGCCACTTCGTGATTTTGACGATGACCTTGTCATTCGCGGCCGACTTCATGGTCTTCTCGGGATAGACGAAGACATCGAAATGCAAATTGCGATTGTCGGGAACGACAAAAGAGAATTTTTCTGAGACTTCTATGCGGCCGACGAACTCATCCTTGGATCTCGTGAGCAGGTTGACCACTTTTCCTTCGGGTCGAAAGTGCTTACCCGATTTCTTTGTAACGAGGACCTCCACCTCGTCACCGTCGATCGCGAACTTCAAATCCTCCGTTCGCACCCAAATATCCTCAGCAGATTCATCGCTGATGATGTAGGCAAATCGTGGGTTCACATGATCCACCCTTCCCCGAATGGTCTTGGGTTTTGTTTGTGCGAAGAAGCGCCCATCACGGTTGCGCCCCAGTTTGCCCTCCCCTTCCATGGAGAAAAGCAGACCCTTCACCGAATCTTTCGTTTTCGCGTCCCGAATGCCGAGTTTCTTTATCAGCTGCCGATACGAAAAGCTCGCTTCCGGCTCCTCATAAAAGATATTCTGAAGTTGCGTCTTAATGTCATCCAGACGGACTTTCGGCTTACGCCCGGATTGCGGTTTGGTTTTCTTTCGTCTCTTCGCCATGCGCTCTACGGCACTCTGATGATCAATTCGTTTGGAATAACGGGAAGGGTATTCAACCTGAGGTACACCTGTGCCGTAGCGATGACGTCCTGACAGCAGTACTCTGCAATCCGGTCCAGACCATCTTCCCGATGATATACTTGATTCACCTTTGAGCCGTCAAGATCGGCCTTGCTGGAAGATATACCAAAAATTTGGGTGAGCAAATCCAGAGATGTAAAGCTTTTGTAATCACCAAACTTCCACATCTCCATCGTGTCAATATGCTTCACTTCCCATGGTTTCTTGCCTGACAAGTTCAGGGCATAGGGGATGGCAATTCCATTCACGAGCAAGCGGCGGCAAAGGTAGGGGAAATCAAACTCCTTGCCATTGTGGGCACACAGCGTCAGGCGCTCTGGGTCAAATTGACGCTCAAGAAAAGTTGCAAATTCCTCGAGGAGAGCCTTTTCGTCATGACTGGAAAAAGCCTTCACCCGCAGCGAGGGGGACTCTTTCTTGACATCAAATACCGCAACAGCGATGACGATCACCTTTCCAAATTCAGCATAGATCCCGGCCCGATCGAAGTACAGATCGTCGGGTTCCTTCTCGTCATTGTTCCTTATGAATGACGCTTTGCGAAGCCAGTGGTCCCTAAGGCCTTCTGGCACCTCATCATAGGAGGGATAGGCAGACACCGTTTCGATGTCGATGATGAGGATATCGCGTAGGTTGGGCATTTTAGGTATGGAGCACGCCGTGCGCGCTTATCTCTGGAATATAGCTCAAATTTTCACTCACTATGCTGTCGGGCACGAAAATGTACTTCTTGTCATAGATGTGGCCGTCGATGTAGAAGCTCACCCAATATTGATTGTTCAGATGAAATACCTCCGGAGTAATGGGCTCTATCAATGCATGCTCACGGGGATCCAAATGCGGGATCATGTGGCGCAAGGTAGAAGTTTTCTGTTCCTCACCTTCCTGCGTTCCGTATCCTTTGGAAGTGACCATGACGTTTTCCAGACGATGATCTCCCCTATTCAATAGGTACACCCGCCAATCCTCACCTTCTTGCGCTACAGCTACCAGCACGTCCTCCACTGGCAAATCAGGAATGTCCTTTTTCAATTGATCTCTCCTTTCTCCATTTCTGCATCCACAATTTCCATTTCGAACAGCTTGGCAAGCTGTCCTAATAGCTCGCGTTCGACCTCGGTAATATCAACCTCCCGACCAATCTCCCGCTGCATGGAGGTGACAGCTTTGTCATCGATGCCGCAGGGTACGATATGCTCAAAATAGGATAAGTCCGTGTTGACATTCAATGCGAACCCATGCATCGTCACCCATCGGCTGGCCTTGACGCCTAGTGCGCAAATCTTTCTTGCCCGATCAGGGTCATCAAAATCGATCCACACACCGGTGAGGCCGTCAATTCTTCCCCCCTCGATCCCATAGGTTGTAAGCATCGTAATCACCGCTTCTTCCAGGCATCTCAGGTACTTATGAATGTCCGTGAAAAAGTTCTCGAGGTCCAGTATGGGATAGCCGACCAACTGGCCTGGACCGTGGTAAGTAATGTCCCCACCCCGATTGATCTTGTAGTAGGACGCCCCTGCGGTTTCCATGCCCTTTTCGTCCAATAGGAGGTTGGCCTCGTCGCCACTTTTTCCCAAGGTGTAGACATGGGGGTGGTAGACAAACAACAAATGATTTTCAGTTGGCAGCTGATCTCCCGGCGCCAGTTTGCGGTTGGCGATTTTCCGGTCAACCGTCTCCTTGAATACCTCCTCCTGTAGGTCCCAGGTCTCCTTGTAGTCTCGGAGCCCCAAATGGTGAAATTGTGTGACCTTATTCTTTATCATCCATCAATATAGGACTCCAACAACGTCATGGCTCCTTTAGGTTCAATGACATACTCCTTCCAAGAAGCTGGTACGAGTATCACCTCTCCCATTTTCAGCTCGAACTGTCCATGGCCATTTGTGATAACTCCGGCACCACTCAGACAGATGTAGATCTTGAAACAATCCAGGTCGGGAAGTGCCACGCTAAGCGACTGATCGAGATTCAGCTTGTTGGTGGTGAAAAATTGATTGGATTCGAGAACGACTCTGTCGTTGCTCATATCCTGGTAGGAGGTCTTGTAATGATCGTATTTCTTGAAGTCGATCGCATCGAGCGCTGCCTCCACATGAAGCTCACGTTTGTTGCCTTCCACATCTACCCGATCAAAGTCATAAATTCGATAGGTGATATCACTTGTCTGCTGAATTTCGGCAATCAATAGCCCCTTCCCAATCGTATGCACCCGGCCAGCAGGCAGGAAAAACACGTCTCCTGCCGTGACTTCTTCCCGATTCAAGATGTCTGTGAGATTCCCGCCATTGAATTTCTCAAGGTACTTGTCGCGATCAAGTTCCTGGTTAAAACCGCTGATCAGGCTTGATCCGCCATCGGCTTCCATGACGTACCACATCTCGGTCTTGCCCTTCGAGTTGTGCCGCTTCGCCGCCAGCGTATCATCGGGATGCACCTGTATAGAGAGATCGTCCGCGGCATCGATGAATTTGATCAGCAGCGGGAACTCGTCTCCGAACTCATCAAAAATCCCATTTCCAACCAGCTCCCCGCTGTACTCCTGGATGAGGGACTTTAAATCTTTGCCTGCCAGAGGCCCGTCGCTCACTACAGAGATGTTGCCCCCAACCCCAGACAATTCCCACGTCTCCCCACAGTTGGGCAAGTCCCCAAAATCTTTACCGAGAACGGTCCTGATTTTCTGTCCGCCCCATAGCTTATCTTTAAAGATTGTGTGAAACTTGAGTGGATAGAGAGGAGTAGCGGCCATAAGGAGTCAATTGAATTTGGATCGTAAAGCTAAGGGAAAAGCGGGTGAAGAACTCGCCACGAAGTGGCTGGTGGAACACGGCCATGAAATCCTTGAAAGGAACTATCAACTAGGCAATGCCGAAATTGACATTATCAGCCTTATTGATAACCACCTGCTCGTATTCACGGAGGTGAAATGGCGAAGCGGTCATCGGTTTGGTCATCCTGAGGAATTCGTATCCACGGAACAAGGTCAACGAATAGTGAAGACGGCGGATGCCTATATTCATGCCATCAATTGGTCCCAGGATGTACGTTTTGACATTATTAGCATCGATGAGAAAACCGGCGAGCTCCGGCACTTTCCTGATGCCTTCTATTGAGTAAGTAACTCCCAGCCGTAACGGCCGACCTTGATGAGTACTGCAACGCCGATCCCAAAGGATACCAGTACCTTCATAGTGGTGCCTACGATGAAGCCCATGAAGGAACCAAATCCAGACTTCACGGCCGCACGAATATGATTGCCGCCATACAGGTCCCCAATGATAGCCCCCAGTAGTGGTCCAATGATGATCCCAAAGGGAATACCAGAAAAGACCCCCACTACGGTCCCTATGACTCCTCCCCACACACCAGCTTTGGTGCCTCCAAACTGCTTCGTGGCGGCGACTGGCAGAACATAATCTCCAATGAGCACGAGCGCGGTGACGATGATCCAAAATATCAGCCCTCCCGTGGAGAAGCTCGCTTCTACGGCACTGTAATGCACACAGAGTAATCCGGCCAGCGAAAGCAAAGGACCTGGCAAGGGAGGAAGGACAGAAAATATCACTCCGGCAATGATGAGCAGAAGGGCAAGGATGAGTAGAACGTAAGTCACAATCTAAAGATAATGATCCTGTGAGGATCGTTGCCAACTAGGGATAGTGGAACTCCCCAAACTCTGATTTAATGATCACCTCCTTGCTGGCGGCTTGTGCCACTGACCCTATCACCTGCGCCTCCACATTGAAAGACTGGGCTATGTCCATGATGCCATCGGCAGCAGATGGAGGCACGTACAGTTCAAATCGGTGGCCCATATTGAAGACTTGGTACATCTCACGCCAGTCGGTTTTGCTCTCTTCCTGGATCAATTTGAATAGTGGAGGTATGGGGAACATATTATCCTTGACCACGCTCAAACCTTGAATGAAGTGAAGGACCTTCGTCTGAGCACCACCACTGCAATGGATCATACCATGGATCTCCGAGCGGTATTCCTTCAGTACTTCTTTGATGATCGGCGCATAGGTTCTGGTCGGCGCCAGTACCAGCTGGCCGGCATTGACAGGTGCGTCCGGCACATCGCTTGTAAGTAGCTGGCTGCCTGAATAGATCAAGGACTCGTCAACCAGCGGATCGAAGGACTCAGGGAATTTCTGATGATAGGTATGATCGAAGACATCGTGTCGCGCGGAAGTGAGGCCATTACTACCCATACCCCCATTGTAAGCAGACTCGTAGGTCGACTGGCCAAAGGATGCCAGCCCAATGATGACATCCCCTTCCTGAATGTTGCGATTGTCGACCACAGCCTTGCGAGGCATCCTTGCAGTGACGGTACTATCCACAATGACCGTTCGCACGAGATCGCCGACATCAGCTGTCTCTCCGCCGGTGGAGTGAATGCCGATACCATTGTCCCGGAGCATCTGCAATACCTCCTCGGTGCCATTGATAATGGCTGATATAACCTCGCCGGGGATTAGGTTCTTATTTCGGCCAATGGTGCTGGATAGGAGAATATTGTCGGTAGCCCCTACGCAGAGTAGATCGTCCACATTCATAATGACAGCATCCTGAGCGATGCCTTTCCAAACCGACAGATCTCCGGTTTCTTTCCAGTAGATATAAGCGAGGGACGATTTTGTGCCAGCTCCATCGGCATGCATGACAATGCAATGGTCTTCACTGCCACTCAGGTGATCAGGAACAATCTTGCAAAAGGCATTTGGGAAAAGGCCTTTGTCGATATCCTTTATCGCTGCATGAACTTCTTCCTTCTGCGAGGAAACACCGCGTGAAGCGTACCGATCACTCATCTTTTTTGCCGCAAAGATATGCGCCACGAATGGGATCCGGTCTTCAGATGATAAAAAGCTATGTCAGACCACCCGGATCAATTCCCTCCTTCTTCGAGAAGGTCATCCCCTTCGAGGAAGAAACGCTCATACTCGTCCAGGCCATCGCCTTCGGGCGCCGCCTCTTCACGATCCTGGGGGTTGTAGCGCAATACCTTGAACTCGGTGCGTCTGTTGCGCTGGTGCTCTTCCTCGTTTTGCGCCTCTTGTACAATCAACTGCGATTCGCCATAGCCTCGAGCGGTAATTCGAGCAGGATTGATGCCCTTGTTGATGATGAAGGTGACAGCAGAGCGCGCTCGTTTCCACGACAGGTCCATGTTGTAATCATCATCAGATCTTGAGTCAGTATGCGATCCCAGCTCGATGAAGATCTCAGGATTGTCCTCCAAAATGGTGACCAGACTATCAAGCGTCGGCTCAGCGTCAGGTCGGATATCCCATTTGTTGAGATCGTAGTAGATGTTTTCCAGGACGATGGGCTTCTCGATGACGATGGCTTCCAGCGGGATCTCCGTTTCGAAATTGACCGTCGTGATCATGTCTGTCAGTGTGGCGCGATCCACGCTCTTGCCAATAGTAGAGAAATTGTCACGGACAGAAAAGTAATCCGTCTTCTGTGCGAGCAGTTTGTAAGCTTCCTCGGGATAGACTCTGAATCTGAATTGACCATCTTCCCCGGTGAATGATTCATCGAGGATCGAACCGTCCTCACCCATGAGGGTCACTTTGGTATTGGATACAATGATCTTCTCACCCCCATCGTCCAAGGTTGTCGTCACCCCAGTCAGGAAGTAGTTGACAATCTTGAGATCCGGATCGTCATTCACATAAGTATAGACATCGTCATCTCCCGCGCCGCCTTTTCGATTGGAGCAGAAAAACCCGCGAGTCAGATTGAATTCATAGAGCCCAAAGTCGTCTGAATGAGAGTTCATTGGCTTGCCCAGGTTTTGCACGGTGATGTGCCCTCTACGTCTTGTGGCCTTGAAGAGGTCCAGGCTGCCAAAACCAGGGTGTCCGTCGGAGGAGAAGTACATGCTTCCGTCTTCAGAGACGAATGGGAAGACCTCATTGCCTGAGGTGTTGATGTCAGGCCCCAGGTTTCGAACATCCACCCAACGACCGCGACGATCCAACTTAGCGCTGTAGATATCAGCACCGCCGTAGCCACCTGGTCTGGTGGAAGAAAAGTACAATGTCTTGCCATCCCTACTCAAAGCAGGCGTAGAGTCCCATGAAGAAGGATCGTTGATTCTCAGCGGACGAGGATTGATCCACTTGCCATTGCGGAAGCGGGTGAAATAAAGATTCACTTCATCGTTACCTGTGGCTTTGCCGTTGTTGCCTTTGGCAAAAATGATCGACAGGCCATCAGGGAATATCGCGATACTTCCCTCATTGACGATCGGATCATTGATCGCTGGATCCAGTGGTTCGGCGGTTGCCATATCAACATTAGCTCCGCGGGTACGGACTCGATAAATATCTGTGAAGGGTGTACCGGTCGTTTTGTAGATTTTGCCTCCACTGCGATTCGAAGTGAAATAGAGGTAGTTATTGCGATAGACGGGTGAGTATTCCGCGCTGTTTGAGTTGAGGGCCTCGAGATTTTTGACACGGAAGTAGTTTTCTTCCTTAGCCATGTCATCCACATCTGTGAGATGATTAAGTTCTCTCTCTGCCATTGCCTGCACATTGTCATTGCTAGCTCTTGCCATGTACCCCTGCAGAACCGCCTCAGCATCCTCGTAGCGCTGATTCGCTTTCAAGGCTTTGGCATAGTGCAGATTGACCATTTCGTCATCCACGCCCTGATCGATCGCCGCTGCATAGAATGGCGTCGCATCGGCAATGCGATTGGATTTTCTGAACGCCTCAGCTATCTGTACGTTGAGGTCGGGATTGTTCTTATCGGGATTAGAAGCCTCGTACTTGCTAATGATGGTATTGTATTGGCCCATCGTCATGGACTTGTCTATCGACCCACAACCAGCGAGCATCAAGACGACAAAGGCGGTGCTGAAAATCTGTGCTCTCATCTCTACGAATATCTTACTCTCAATTTAAACAAAACGGGAAAGCTGACCTAGTGGATATATTTGGGAAACAAAAATTGCGCCGAAAACCCTATGCAACGGAAGCAAAATGTCTTTTGAGCCAGGATTGCTCCGCTGGTACCTTCCAGCCCTCCTGAAACGCCTCCATGGTCGCCACTGCATTGTTGAAAACGTCGTCCGAAGGAGCGATCTCTCCCGCGGAAATACGCCGTTTGATTTCATTGAATGGAAACAGGCGAATACCTTCACCGGTCTCTACGGCCACCTGGCTCCGATCCAACAGCGATAGCCCAAGCACCTCCTCCAACTCACGAACCAGCGCTACTGATCCGTCAATGCTGCAGCCTGAAGCTCCATGGAGTGATTCATCTACTGCCAGAATGATGAACTGTCCGTATCGGATATCATAGCCAGCCCGCAGTGGATTGCCATGGGCTGCCCATGTTGACAGGAAATTTTCCATGGTTTGGCGTACCGCCGTGATTTGTTCCTGATTCAAAGGAGTATTGGCCTGGTACACCCAAAGCCTGGAGTTGTTCGGAAGGGAATCGAAAGCGACTATCATTGGTCAAAAACTTTACCGTGAAAGTATGAACAGCAAAAAAAGAAAAGAAGTTTGAATGTCGCGTACTACAATTTCTTGGATTCTGCGATAATTTCCGCAAGGTCCTTCACTTGCACTTCGCCCTCTTTCTCTTTGTTTTTGACGCCGTCGGCCATCATCGTCATGCAGAAGGGACATGCGACTGCGATGGTCGTTGCCTTCGTTTCAAGGGCTTCTTCCGTTCTTTCGATATTGATTTCTTTGTTGCCGGGCTCCGCGTCTTTGAACATTTGTGCACCGCCCGCTCCACAGCAGAGACCTTTCGTCCGGCACCGTTTCATTTCCACCAGGTCCGCATCCAACGCCTCGAGCACTTTCCTGGGGGCCTCATAGATATCGTTGGCCCGGCCCAGGTAGCATGAGTCATGGTAAGTGATCTTCTTCCCTTTGAAGGGTCCGCCATCTTCTGTTTTGACCTTGCCTTCGTCGATCAACTGTTGCAAGAAAGTGGAATGATGGATGACTTCGTAATTGCCGCCGAGCTCGGGGTATTCATTTTTCAACGTATTGAAGCAGTGAGGGCATGCCGTCACGATCTTCTTGATCTCGTAGCCATTCAGCACCTGGATATTGGCCATGGCTTGCATCTGGAAAAGGAATTCGTTCCCCGCTCTTCGGGCGGGATCCCCGGTGCATGTCTCTTCAGGCCCCAGGACCGCGAACTTGATCCCTACGTGATTGAGAATTTTGACCAATGACCGTGTCACGTTTTTGTACCGATCATCGTAAGAGCCTGCGCACCCCACCCAAAATAGTATCTCAGGTGTATCGCCTTTTGCTGCCAGTTCAGCTGCCGTTGGTACGGTGTATTCCGCCATGTCTATATCTCTTGTGTATGGTTTAGTCTTTCGATTTCAAATCATCTGCCCACGAGAACCGATCCTGCGCTGAAAATTTCCAGGGCGCGAAGTTAGTTTCGACATTTTGGAACATTGAATTCCACGACGCGGGAGAGCCGCTCTCCTCCATGGCCACGTATCGCCGCAGCTGCAGAATAATATCCAGTGGATTGATACTCACCGGGCAGGCCTCGACACAGGCATTGCAACTGGTGCAGGCATTGATCTCTTCCTTGGTAATGAAATCTCCAAGTAGCGACTTACCGTCCTCTAGCCCCTTTCCGCCTTTTTGTAGGGACAGCCCCACCTGCTCGGAGCGATCGCGCGTATCCATCATGATCTTTCGAGGCGACAGTTTCTTTCCGGTGAGATTGGCCGGACACTCGGACGTACACCTTCCGCATTCTGTGCAGGAGTAGGCGTCCATTAGGTTCTTCCAACTCAGGTCGTTCACGTCTTTTGCCCCAAACTTCATGCCCTCAGGTGGTGGGCTGGCTTCACCCTCCATGGGCATCCCCAGCATGATCTTCACTTCATTGGTGATTTCCGGCATGTTGTCCATCTGGCCCTTTGGCGTGACCCGTCCGAAGTAGGTATTGGGGAAGGCCATGAAAATATGCAAGTGCTTTGAGTAGGTAACATAGAGCGCAAAAGCAAAAATGCCGACGATGTGAAACCACCAGGCGGCCCGTTCCACTATGACCAGACTCGCGCTATCCAATCCACTGAACCAGCCTGTCATAGATGCACTCACCGCGAATGCGGCTGTTTCCGGATAATGATCAACACCTCTTGCCTGCAACACCTGATCTGCCGCATTCATGGATAGGATCGCCACCATCAGCACAATCTCGATCACCAGGATAAGATTGCCATCGAGGGCTGGCCACCCGTTCATTTCCGGCTTGGTAAACCTTGGCAGTCTCAAAACATTGCGTCGGATGAGAAACACCACGCATGCGGCCAAGACCAGCACAGCGAGGATTTCGAAGAACGAAATCAGCGGCCCGTACGCCGCTCCCAGGAGAGGTGCGAACAGCCGGTGCGTTCCAAGCACACCATCAAGCACAATCTCGAGCACCTCCAGGTTGATCAAAATGAACCCGACATAGATAAAGAGATGAAAGACGGCGGGGATCAATCGCTTGAACATCTTTTGTTGCCCAAAAGCAATGAGCAAAAGGTTCGACCAGCGTTTGGGATCAGGAGCAATTTCCACTGATCGCCCCATCTGGATGTTCTTCCGAATGCGGACGATTCTCCTGAAAATCAAGAACCCAAAAAAACCCGCGATAATGATGAAAGCTAGCTGAGAAATGATTTGCATGAAATGACTGATTCAACTATTCCAAATATAGCAGATAAAGCTAGAATAGTATGCATGCCGAATATATTCGAGATTTCCAGCCATAATTTTCCAAAATCTTGGTTCTTTCTGATAAATCTCTAATTTTGCCTTCCACTTTTTCAGGGTGCTGTAGCTCAGGTGGTAGAGCATCGGACTGAAAATCCGTGAGTCGGTGGTTCGAGTCCACTCAGCACCACATAGAAACCGGTCAAAATTGGCCGGTTTTTTTATGTCCTTTTCAAGCGACAAGTACCGACCCTCCCGATCGGTACCGTTCTCGTCCATTTCCCTATCATCACCCAGGGGGGAAACAAAGCACTTTCACCATTCTACAGCCTTTTGAAAATGCATTTCTCGGATTGTGTCCATAATATACAATATATAGCCACATATAGACCATACCCTGTGATTTTCATTGTCGTTAATTACAATGAACACTAATAATTACGACAATGAAAACAAGATCAATCACCCTCGGACTAGCAATTGCGGTACTATTCACTGCCTGCTCTGGCATAGACGTGGTATCTGATCAGAAGATCGGCGTTGACTTCTCAGAATACAAGACGTATACCCTCGTCAACAAAACCGATGCTGATGAGCCATCAAGCGTTTTGAACAACCCCATCAATATGGCCAGGTTCGAAAGTGAACTCCATAATGGATTGCAAGAGAAGGGCATGTCGACCAGCGAGACCCCTGATGTCATCATCAACTACGCAGTAACTCAAAGCGAAAGAACCAGCTACAGCGGAACTACCACTGATATGGGCGGAGGATACTATGGCCGCTGGGGTAGAGGTTGGTATGGTGCAGGCCCCGGGATGAGCACGACTCAGGTAGAGCAGCATCAGGTCCCTACAGGGACGGTGACCATCTCCCTTGAAGATGCTGAGAGCGGCGAGCTATTATGGTACACTACGGCCGCAGGAGACTTGAAGATCAACAACAAGAAAGTAGGGAAGGGAATACCCAAGGCGGTAGAGATGTTGTTAGAGAGCTTTCCCATCCAGGAGTTTTTGACAGCTGAGAGTGAGCAACCTGCATAAGGTTGCAGTCGGATGGGACCAGCGAGGGCCTTCGAAAGAAGGCCTTTTTTTATTTCTTGCCTCTTGGAGGCAATGGTTGTTTGCTCACCAGGCTTCGGAGAGAGAGAATCTCCTTAGGTCCCAAATGACGCCATTTGCCTCGAGGCAGATCCTTCTTCGTCAATGGGCCAAACATCACCCGATCCAGCTTGACGATATCATAGCCAAAGTGCTCAAAGATCCTGCGCACAACACGGTTTTTGCCCACATGTATTTCGATGCCCAGCGTCTTCCCATCATCCCCAACTATGGCCAGTTCATCCACCATCACCGTCCCATCGTCCAATGGTACCCCCTTAAGGATGGCCTCAAAATGGTCGGCCCGTAGGGGCATGTTGAGCTCTACCTGGTAGATCTTTTTCACCTTGTGTCTTGGGTGCGTAAGCTTCTTAGCTAACTCACCGTCATTGGTCAGTAGGAGCAACCCTGTGGTATGCCTGTCCAGTCTCCCGACGGGGTATATCCTTTCCTTGCAGGCATTGCTCACGAGGCTCATGACCGTTTTCCGGTCCTGAGGGTCGGACATGGTGGTGATAAAATCCTTTGGCTTATTGAGAAGGACGTACTGCAATTGCTCAGTGCTGAGCGCCTTGCCCTTGTAGAAGACGCGATCACCAGGACCCACCTTGGTCCCCAACTCTGTAACCACCTTGCCGTTTACTTTTATTTGTCCGGAGCTGATCAATTCATCCGCATCCCGACGTGAGCATACACCGGCACTGGCAATGTATCTATTAAGACGTATGGGTTCAGGCTTAGGTGCAGCCCTTTCCTTTTTTGTTCGGCGACCCTGATCACTTGGCTTCTTGCCTCGCGGAGCGCCTTTTGGACGGTTACTCCTCCTGTTTTCCAATGGTATTTTCGTCTTCGATTTTGAAGTCTTTCGGCGTAGGCAGGTCTTTCAGATCATTGATCCCGAAGTAATCCATGAATTTCTTGCTGGTCCCGTAGAGTATCGGCCGCCCGATCGCATCCGATTTACCCTTGACCTCCAGCAATTCTTTCTCTAACAGTTTTTGCACGGCGTAGTCGCAGTTCACGCCACGGATCTGCTCGATCTCGTTTTTGGTCACAGGTTGCTTGTAGGCAATGATGGCTAATGTCTCCAGCGCTGAGTTGGATAAACGTTTCTTCGATTGCTGCTTAAGGAGGATACCAATGCTTGCCTGATAGGCTGGCTTGGTCAGAAATTGGTACCCCCCTCCACTCTGGACGAGCGAGAAGGAGAACCGGTCCTGTTCGTACTGGGACTTAAGTTCATCAATGCTCTGCTCGATGTCCACTACCGGGACATCCGCGTCAAACATTTCCCGAAAGCAGGATGTAATGTCTTCAACTGAAATGGGTTTGGGCGAGCAAAAAATAAGTGCCTCGACGTGGTGCCGCAAGTAGTCCATGAAGCCTTATTTGCTCTTCTTGAGCTTCGCTTCGATAGAATGCATCGTGTGCGGTACCGCCCGCAATCGCTCTTTGCTGATGAGCTTTCCAGTGTCCACGCAGATCCCGTAGGTACCGTTCTTGATACGAATCAGGGCATTCTCCAGGTTATTGATAAATTTTTGCTGTCTAGCCGCCAACTGGCTCAGTTGCTCTTTTTCTGCGGTGTCGGCCCCGTCTTCCAATGTCTTCACATTGCTGTGAGTGAAGTCCGTACCCTCATCGGTACTGCGCGTGAGCGATTGTCTCAGCACATTCAGCTCGTTGCGGGCTTTCTCAAGGTTTTGTTTGATCAGGAACTCAAATTCGCTTAGCTCCTCTGGGGAGTATTTCGTCTTCTCAGCCATAAGTACAGTTTTCAGCCAATTACATTTTACCAGCTACCCGTGGAGTAGGACCGCAAATCTAAGAAAATTCGAAAGTGACTAGTCGCACATCGGACGTTCACCTCAAAAAAAGGCTAAACCGGAACTTCAACTTTCAGCGCCTGGATCCGTCTCTTGATGAGAGACATGTCTATAGTCACGTGGTAGCGATCTTTGATATAGGTCTTGATCGCTTCAAGCGTCTGGCCACGACGAATATTTTCGTCAATGGCTTGATCAATCAAACAATTCATGGTCTTAGGTTTTGTGTAATCCACAATTTACTTAGAATACAGCATATAGCCGGGAATAGTTTAGAAGTGACGGCTCTTTTCTTTTACCTCTGCACGATTAGTGTGGTCTTGTGGAAGATTTTTCAAGATTTGGGCATCAAAAATCCCTCCCCACAACCACCGTCTCCTTCACGATCTCCGAAGAGCCATTCGCCGAATAGACCTCGAAGACGATCAAATAGTAGCCCATTCGCACCACGGCCCCGCCATCGTTTGTCCCGTCCCATGTGACGAAACCTGAACTGGAAAGCGCCAGGCCCTCTGCCAGCGTCCGAACCAACCGGCCATTCTGATCGAACAAAGTGATGTTCGCAAACTGTCCGGGAGCCCCAAAATCATAATTGATCGTCGTGAAGGAAGCCGTTCCACTTCCGGGAATGAAGACTTTCGGGTCCGCTTCGATGGCATCCTGAACGATGACCATGCCCCGTTCCTGGCTGTTGGCAAAACCGGGTGTGGCAAAGCCAATGGTGCTTGAGGCAGACGTCCAATTATCCCCATTGTTGGGTGAGGTGAAATCGATTCGCTCCAATGAAACGCCCTCCACATCCGCTAGCAGCGCATTGTGATAATCGTCTGAATAGAATAAGGAGTCCTGGACCCGTCCCAGCAGGTCAATGATCTTGACGGCTCCTTCATTGTTGGCAAACGTTGGGAGGGATGATACCTCGACAATGTTCTCTGACACCGCCTGGGGATAGTCGAGCATCAATCGGCTCTTATCCTCCGTGAAAACCATAAATGACGCCGGGTAGAGGATAAGTTCATCTTCCGTAATCACATCGGCGTCGGCAGCATTGGCAATTTGCCAGTCCTTCAAAGTAAGGTGCAAACCTGTCGTATTGTAGACCTCCACGAAGTCGACGCCTTCCGGCCGTGGGTCAAAAAGGATCTCACTCAGTACCACATCGCCCGGAATCGCTTCGACAGGTAATACGAGCACTGCCTGGTTGTCGTCTCGGGCATTGCCCAGACAATCGCCCACATCGGTCGTCGTCAACAGGTATTCTGAGGATCCTTGCAACGCGGGTGAGACGGATAAAAACATGTGGCTCGGCAGGTCCTCGTAAATGGTCATTTCCGTGATTGCAATGTCTCGTGTGATCTCAATGGAGCCTTGCGTGAAAGGGGATAAATTCTCATCAAAATCCAATCTGACAGAGTCCGCAGTCAAAGCGAAGGCCCTCAGAAGCTGTGGCCCAAAGTTGTCAGGTACAGACGCCTGAATGGAATTGGTGCTGCCTGGCGTACCGCCACTCGGGTCTATTGAGCTGCCCCAATTCACCGCCAGCCCGCAGGGGTTACCCGTGTCTTTCATTTCCAGGCCGTAGCCACCATCGCGCTTATCGGGATCATGCCAGACCTGTGAATAATCCACCTGGAATATCAAGTCCCCTTCATCTGTGACGAGCATTATCCGCTCACCGCTGTTGGCCAATGACCGCCAGCTGTCCACACCGCGAACCGGTAAGTCGTCGAATTCGGCCAATTCACCACTCGGAGCCAGAACCAGTATTTCGCCGGGCGCGATGATGCTGCCAATGGACTGGGAAAGGCCACCTCCATCCTTCACTCGCACTGCGTCAAGATTTAGCAATTGATCCGACACATTTTGGATCTCGAGATACTCTGCATCCGGCAAGCCGATCATGGGGTCTGGATCTGCGAAGATCTCGGTGATCAGTAAGTCCAGGAATTGGGGTTGCGCTCCACGAGCTACAGAAATACTAACAGGCTCGATAGCATTCCCATGGCAATCCGTAACGTTGGCCACTTCAATTGAAAACACTTCTCCCGCCGGGATCTCCGTCGCAAATGCCAGCACAATCCGCTCAAAAGAAGGGTCAACCTCCACTTGCGACACGGTCAATCCCGAAAGTGCATGGCTAAAGTTTGAGGGGATCAATGTGCTCAGATCCATCTCTTCATGAAAGACAACTTCTAGCGTGGAAGGGTCCAACAAAGACGATGTCACGATCAATGGGGGCTCGGTATCCGGCTGCAGGGAAAACACGGAATTTTGGAGGCCAGGGGTCCCTCCGATGTCCGATTCGGATGCCCGCCAGTTGGTGGCATCGCCACATTCACTCTCAGGATTGATCAGCTCGAGACTATAACCGCCATCATCCTTGTCACTGTCGTGGTACCAGGAGAGTTCATATGCCACAACATCCAAGACCTCCCCTAGTCTGTTTTTGAGAACTATCGAGTCCCCATTATTGGGCAAACTGAACAAGCCTGAGACTCCGACGACATTGGGCGACTCGAAAAGACCTTCGGCCCCGGCGTCTACCAGGGCAACATATTCGCCTGGCCCTAGAATGACATCGGGCAACTGAACTTGATCCGACGCCCTGGCAAGGAATAATGCCTTCAAGGAATACGACTGATCGCTTTGATTGAAGAGCTCGATGTACTCTTGTTCGGGTAAGCCGATGGGTGGAGACGGATCCGCCATGATCTCCGTAATCATGACCGACCCTGCAGGTGCTATTGCCGGTGGATCATAGGTGAAGGCCAGCGTATCGGATGAGCGAGTGTTTCCTTGTTTGTCCCCCAGGTCCTGTACCACCAGTTGATAATCGGCCCCCTCCATGAGGCCCGTAAAAAGCAACGAGACCGTGGCGTCATTTAAAAATTCTAATTGTGAGGTCTGCCCAATATTGACGATCGAGAACTGCGAAGGCGCACTCATGGCCTCCTCTTCGACTGGCTCTGAGAATGTGAGAGTCAGTTGTCCATCGAAATCACTTTTCACAGTGCTCACGGTCGGCGCTTGGGTATCAATGATGAACTGCCTTTGATGATCCGGCAGCTGGCGACCATACTTATCCTGCAGATCACTCCACGATATGGCGACATACTCGTCTTCCGCAAGAGGGCTTGTGAGCACTAGCTGCACGCTGCTGGCGTTGTCCGGATTGAGAGTAGCCAATTGGGGGGAAAGGCCCGCGACTAGAAAATTTCCTGCTGTTACAGACGTGAATTCAGTCTCATAGCTAAGTAAAACTGTGAGACTATCAATGGCCTCGATGTCAACCAGGTAGGTATTGAATTGGTAGGCAGCTGTATCTGATTGCAGGGGATTGTTTGACAGATCCACAAGACCATTGGTCCTCAACACGTAGCTCTCTCCATCCGTCAACAGCGGAGAAACGACCAACGAGACAGCGGTATCCCCAGTTCCGACCAATTCGGTAATATTGAGGCTCTCGAGACGATAATTGGCTTTGTCGAATGCAGCCATAGCCATAGGTTCGCTGAATGTGACAATCAATGAAGAATCACTGGAAGCAGTCAGACTGACGATGCGGGGATCTCTTGTGTTGATAGAGGTGGTAAGTGCATTGGGAAGGTGATTGCCACGCAGGTCTTGCCAATCCTGGATGATCAACTCCATGCTCTCCTGTGAGGCCAATGGATCAGCAAAACCAAGTATCAGCATAACACTGTCGGGTCCCTGGATATTCAATGAAACCGGGCTGACGCCTTCTAAAGTGAAGTCTGTCAATTTGAGTGAGTCGAACCGCACCTCCTCGCTGGTCTCGATCGCCAAGGTTTTGCTCCCTCGTTTGCTGGCTGAAACCAGCTGGGGCGCACGAGGATCATAGACGAAGTCTACACGTCGATTGCTTGTGGAAAAATTGCCATAGAGATCGGTAATCCTCGTGTAAGTGAGGGTTTTGGTCTCTTCAATCATGAACTCCTCCGAGAAGGTCAGCACGACCGTGGAATCTTCGGCGGAAGCATCGATGGGATAAGCATCATCTTCTAATTGGTAGAAACTCAGGTTTTCTGCCGAGGTCGCTTCGATCTGTTCGTCAAAATGGATTTCCAGGGTCCTCGAATCAAGAGGTTCAATCGATTCGATCGAGGGCGCATCGGTGTCAAAACGGAATGCAAAAGCCGGCGTCACCATTTTCTTGCCAGATGACTTGGTCTTCACCCCCTCGACATAAAGCAGCAGGTTTTCATTGTCATCAAAGGCCTCTGCAAAGACCAGGCGAAAGGCACTGGAATCCTCGCTGGCTACGATGACTTCGTTGGGACGGCCTGTGTCATCGAGCAAGTAATTCTGCGCATTGGTCGCTGTCACAAATGAGGGCACTTCGCTAAATGTGATCTGCAAAATGCTCGAAGTGATTGCCAGCACTGAGTCAATTTCCGAAAGGAATTCAAAGGATACATCAGTCGATTCGGCGGCATTGTCAAGGGTATCCTCAACGCCCGCGTAGGTAAGGGTATAAGTCAACCCTAAAGAGAACGCATCTTCAAAAGTCAGTAGCACGCGATTGGAAGTAGTGTCCTGCAGCATCGCCCGGCTCGGGATTCCAATGGACTGGTCTATCAGGTAGTTGTCTTCATCCTCGGCCGATGACTCATCTACTGGCTCGTCAAATAATACGAAAATGGATTGGTCTGTAGCAATGACTATTTCCTCGATGGCCGGAGGTGTGACGTCATAGTAGAATTCAAAAGTCTCCACCACCTGATTCCCCGAGCAATCCGCAATCCCGGCAAATCCGATTTCGTGGGAGGCTTCGGATTCCAACGGGCCATCCAACCGCAGTGATACCACATCGTAGGAGGAGACCGTGGCCTCCGTCACGGTGAACCCTTCGATGGTGACGGAACCCGCAGACACCGTGGACGGGTCTATGGCTTCCGAGAAGGAAAGGACCAGCGAGTCACCATCAAAGACCTCTATGTCTACCATTGTGGGTGGTACCTCATCCGGACTATCATCAAACACGCTATTGACTGCTCCAGGCGTACCTCCCTCTTCATCGGTGGACGCGGCGTAGTTGAAAGTCCCCTGACAAGGCAACAAGGGATTGATATGTTCGTAGGCCACACCATCCGAGGGAGCATCGGTATAGCTGAGCGCGTCGATGATACTCCCTGCAGCGTCCGAGAGCACCACGTCGTCTCCACTGTTGGTCAAAGCACCGAGGTTCGAGACAGCAATCACATACCCAAAACCCGTGAAGAGGCTCTCATCAGCATCGTCGCAGATGATGACATAGCTATCAGGCCTCAGAATGAAAGCACCAAATCGCTCCGACGCAGAGGGGCTGTCGTCATCGGAGATGGCCCAGTCTTCGAGTTGAAAGAATTTATCTGTCGGATTGTACAGTTCTATGAATTCCGCTTCGGGCAGTCCAACTACCGGCGAGGGATCGATCATCAGTTCATTGATGACCACGTCCCGGGCGCCAGCATTGGATAGCTCAATGTATTCGAATGAACTTTTGGAATTGGCCAGTATGGTGTTCCCACTTAGGTCTTCGACATTGTTGACAGTGACCGTGTAGGTGACTCCACTTGTCAGTGCATTGACGGTTAATATGACCAGGCTATTGTCAGCCCCATCTCGAACGGCGGCGCTAATCCCAATGCCATTGTCGACGGCATAGTTAGCCGTATTCTCGGCAGTCGTCTCGTCCACATCTTCGCTGAAGTCAACCCGAATCTCTGTGGACGAAATCTCAGCGACAGTGGCGATCGTCACTGGGTCGGTATCCGCCACCGGAGTGTAGCTCGTGGCAAAGTCGTCAAAGAAGAACAGATCACTTCTGGAATTGGCGGTGTATCTTATCTGTACGCCAAAATAGTCAGTACTGGTGTGGGTGTCATCTGAGCCCGATCCCTGCGAATTTCCATTGACAGACACCTCCCAAACGCCAGCGGCGGTTCTGGTGACAACTACATTGACAAAGGTCTGTGAGGTAATCGTTTGCAGCGTGCCATCAAGTGCCATTTCGGTACTCGTGCTACCGGTCTGGCGAAAGAGCCGAACCTCCTCATCACCGCTGGACACGTCTCGCAGTTGCAGGTAGTATCCATCGACATCACCGGAAAGATCCGCTACATCACTCGTGAGGTACACGCGTGAATGGTTGGTGCTCCCCAGCCCAGACGTCCCGGAGAAGGTGAAATCATTTTTTAAGCGAAAGGACCATTGGGCGTCAAAAGTGGATAGATCTACTTGCGAGGCTTCCGCCGTGCTCAGGTAGGAAATGCGGGTGCCTGAGCCCCCACTGATGTCCTGACTCTTCAACTGGTTGTCGGCCTCCACGATGTCAAAGGGGTCGCTGGTGCCAATTGAGTGCTGACCACTCCAGACGGGATCACTGGTGAAGTCGCCATCATCAAAAGCATCTGTGATCTGCGCGCTCACAGCCAAAGGAATGGCCGTGATTATTATCAGAATAGTAGTTTTGAACATCGGTCCAGTGCGATTCCGAACTAATAAAAATAGCGGATTCAGGCTTTCTCAAAATAGCGGAGCGATTATTAAGGTGTTAAGACATTCAGTGATCGACGTCAGGATTCTTTAAATGAAAAGAGGAAACCCGCCAGGAGCGGGCTTCCTCATATTGCTGGAGGTCGGTGTACTTTTACCTTAGGACCAAAAACGGCGGGAGGATCACTAGCGTAGACGGTTCAGCTGCTGTAAGAACTCGATGTACGTCTGATATTGCAAGGTTGGAGCTCCACTGATCGTCGTATAGTACCATCCGAGGGAGGATCCCGTTTCCGCGTCAAATAGCGCTGCCTTACGCGCGCCTCCTGGAAGGATGACGTTGAGCACATAGATGCCCATTCTATCCCCATTTGAGAGATAACTTCTCCCAAGATTGACATACAATCGACGACCATTCGTAATTATGTAGGCGGAGGACCCTGGTCTTGCACTCAATGAGCCGAGAACGTAAATGTTCTTTTCATCGATTGTGAAGTTCCCGGATCGGGTGAATGAAACGCGTGGGAAAAGTTGAGAGGAATTGAAATCTTTCACGTACCCTGCGCGATATTCACTGAAGGCCGGCTTGATTCTTTCATATACAGGCAACTCCTTCGGCTTAACAGGGGGCTTTGGACCAGGTTTCCCAAACTTCGGATCCCCTACGTAATCATCCTCAGGCTCTCCTCCCCCGCTGGCGCCGTCACTGGGGCATCCCGCGGGATCCCTTTCGCAAGGATCATCGGATCCATCATCGGCGGGGTCATCCATGGTTCTGGCGCCAGCCCTGCTTTCATCAAGCGAATAGATGCTCGTTGTTGAATCATCCGTGCGTTCAGGTAGAATCTCCGCTTCTTCATCACAAGAGAACAAGGCCATGAGGACAATTGGTAGGACTAAACTTAGCTTTTTCATAGTAGTATAATTTTTCGTTATTAAGCCTGGGGCGCGTCGAGTCTTCGCGCCCTACTGTACTACTAAGTAAGTCTGGACCAAGAAGGTAAACATCTGGAGTTTATGACCTTTGTTATGTGGCCATCCGGTGAATTCTTCCGGTCCCCAGCTTGGATTTAGATGTAACACCCGAGTCATCTTTTGAGGGGCTATGTGGGCCGTTGCAATCGCAGAAAGTAGTAGCTTTGCGGGGCTATTCGAATAATCACTGGCCCCGAAGTGATCACCGATAAAAGCTTCAATTTGTACAAATAGCAAACGACAGAATAATGAAACTAGCAGTTGTCGGCGCCACAGGACTTGTAGGGCAGGAAGTCCTCAAAATCCTGGAAGAAAGAAATTTCGAATTCTCAGAATTGATTCCCGTTGCCTCCGCGCGATCGGTAGGGAAGAAAGTGACCTGCAAAGGCAAAGAGTGGTCGATCATCAACATTGAAGATGGATTGGCTGCAAAACCTGATGTCGCGATATTCTCGGCTGGGGGCTCACTATCGTTAGAATGGGCGCCCAAGTTCGCGGAAGTGGGCACGATCGTGATTGACAACTCCTCGGCCTGGAGAATGGACCCGGAAAAGCAGTTGACGGTTCCAGAGATCAATGGCAAAGACCTGAGGATTGATGATCGCATCATCGCCAACCCGAATTGCTCGACCATACAGATGGTGCTTGCTTTGGCTCCTCTGCACACAAAATATCGGATCAAAAGAGTGGTCGTCTCTACTTACCAGTCAGTGACCGGTACAGGGAAAGAGGCTGTCGACCAAATGAACAACGAACGCGGCGGAATAGATGGACCGATGGTCTATCCCCACGTCATCGATCAAAATGCGCTGCCGCATATCGACGTGTTCTTCGACAATGGCTACACCAAGGAGGAAATGAAAATGGTCAATGAGACCAAGAAAATTCTCAATGATGACTCCATCGCCGTCACCGCTACTTGTGTTCGAATTCCTGCCGTCGGCGGCCATGCCGAAGCCGTGAATGTGGAGTTCGAAAATGAATTTGACATGGAGGAACTGGTCAAAGTCCTTCAGAACACGGACGGGGTGGTGGTACAGGATGACCCTGCCAACAATGTGTATCCAATGCCCGTGACTGCTCATGGCAAGGACGATGTGTTTGTTGGTCGCATCAGAAGAGACGAGACCCAGCCTAAGACCGTGAACCTGTGGATAGTGGCTGATAACCTCCGGAAGGGTGCCGCCACTAATGCGATCCAGATTGCTGAATTCATGGTTCAGCATAGCCTGGTTTACTAAAACTGCTATTCGAAGAGGGGCGTGAACTGAAATTGCGCCCCATCGAAAAGTCCGCGATCACTCAGCTTCAGTTCCGGGATCACCAACAAAGCCAGGAATGAAAGCGTCATGAAAGGAGATTGGAGCTTACCCTTCAATTCTTTGCTAACAAACTCATTGAGGGCTGTATACTTTTCAGCAACCTCATAGCCATCTTCGATGGACATGAGTCCGGCCATAGGTAGGGGAAGTATATGTTTCCTGGGCCCCTGTACAGCACACACACCTCCTTGCTCCTGGATAAGTGAGTTCACAGCGTTTGACAGATCCTCATTATTGGTCCCTACAGCGATGATATTGTGCGAGTCATGAGCAACGCTTGACGCAATGGCGCCATGCTTCAACCCAAAATTGCGGACAAGCGCAACGGCTGGAGGAGCATCCATGTACCGGTTGACAACCGTTAGCTTCAGCACATCATCGGCGATACTCGTTTGTTCGGTCTCATCCAATTTGGCGGCATCAATGAACCCCGTGGTTGTGATCAGTTGCGAGTCCTCCACTTCGATCACTTTCGCTCGGGAGCCCTCAACAGTCAACTGGTAATCGTTGGGAACCTTCTCAGCAGTGTCGAATTGATTGAGAGGCTCACTTTTGTGCCGGGGAATAAGGGGCTTGCCTTTTGTAGCGACGAGCTCCCCTCGAATCCATGTTTGCAGTACTTTGAAGTTGGGCTTGATACTATTGATCACCAGGAAATCAGCAGGATCTCCCTGCTGGAGCAAACCCACCGGCAAACCATAGTGCCTCACCGGATTCACACAGGCCGCCTTCAGCACGTCAAATAGGTTATAACCCCTTTTCAGGGTCCTGCGCACCAGTTCATCGATGTGACCCCTCACCAAATCATCCGGGTGCTTATCATCTGAACAAAACATTACCTGGTCTGCATCTACAGCTAGCAGATCGATGAGTGCCTCGTAATTCTTGGCGGCGCTACCCTCGCGAATGATGATCTTCATCCCATGCCTCAGCTTGTGTAGTGCCTCCTCATAAGTGTAGCATTCGTGGTCGGTCGTAATTCCAGCCTCCATGTAGTCCACTGCTTCCTTGCCCCTTAGACCTGGGGCATGTCCGTCCACAGGCTTGCCAATCTCTTTTGCAATCGCCAGCTTTTCGAAAACCTCTTTGTCCCCCGACAATACGCCTGGCCAGTTCATCATTTCCGCCAGGTATAGGACGTCGTCTCTTTCGAGTAATTGCCTGATTTCTTTTGGGCCGATATGTGCCCCCGCTGTCTCAAATGACGTCGCTGGCACACAGGAAGGTGCACCGAAGTGAAACTTGAAGTTCACTTTCTTGCCGTCCTCAATCATGAACTCCACGCCTTTCACACCAAGCACATTGGCGATCTCATGAGGGTCAGAGACAGTGCCCACAGTGCCGTGTACCACAGCCAACCTTGCGAACTCCGTCGGAACCAGCATCGAACTTTCGATATGGATATGTGCATCGATGAACCCGGGAATCAAATAACCATCTACGGATCCTTCCAACCGCCGAATGTTGATGATGTGATCATCGTATAGGACTTCCGCCGGATAAATGTCTCCCTGATGTATATCGACCAGATTTCCAGTGATCTTCTTCATGTTGCTGAACGCAGGTTCTTAGTTTGACACCCATCGCGGGTGAATGGTTCTCAACTGACTGTATTTGGTTTTGTGACGAAAAGGTATCATTTTCCAATTGAAAAAGCATTTTTTGGAACCCAACCCTGACCTTATCATGCCCGAAAAGACCAATGCTTCCCGTCGGCGATTTCTCAATCAAGCCGCATTGAGCGTAGCTGCCGTTTCGACACCCAACATTCTCACTGCCATGAACAGCGCACGCTCACCCAAACAGCGGCGGCTGGGAGTAGCACTTGTGGGACTTGGCAATTACAGTCGAGGCCAATTGGGACCTGCCCTGCAGGCCACCGAGCATTGCTACCTGGCCGGAATAGTGACGGGGACACCCACGAAGGCAGAGGAGTGGTCAAAGAAATACGACATCCCGGAGAGGAACATCTATGACTACGATAGCTTTGACACGATCGAGGACAATCCGGAAATAGACATCGTCTATGTCGTCCTGCCAAACTCGATGCACGCTGAATATACCATCAGGGCGGCACAGGCTGGTAAGCACGTGATCTGTGAGAAACCCATGGCTACTTCGGTGGAAGACTGCGAACGGATGATCGACGCCTGCAAACAAGCCGAAAGGATGCTGTCCATCGGTTACCGCCTTCGATACGAGCCCTTCAATCAGGAAATGATGCGACTTGGGCAGGAGGAAGTATATGGTCCCCTGAAGCATATCGAAGCGAACTTCGGATTCCCGATCGGTGACCCAACCCAGTGGCGGCTGAAAAAGGCGCTGGCAGGAGGGGGCGCCATGATGGACGTCGGAATCTACTGCATCCAGGGGGCGAGGTATGTCACCGGACTGGAGCCCATCGCAGTCACCGCTCAGGAATACAAGACAGATCCTGTAAAATTTGCGGAGGTGGATGAGACCATCACATGGCAAATGGAGTTTCCGGGAGGTATCACGACCAGCGCGAGTACGACCTACGCTTTCGGTATCCAGCGCCTATGGGCTTACACCCAAGGGAGCCAGTTTGGTCTGTCGCCAGCTTACGTCTATTCGGGACTCAGAGGTGAAACCCCTGATGGCGCGATGGAATTCCCCCAGGTAATCCATCAGGCCAAGCACATGGATGATTTCGCCCAGTGTATCAAGGAGAGTCGACCCACTAGAACGCCGGGTGAAATGGGTCTGCAAGACATGAAGATCATCGAGGCGATCTACAAGTCTATTCAAAAAGGTAAAAGGGTCGAGTTGGGCTGATAGTCTATCACCTATCCTTTACACATCGGAAGCCCACTGTTCCTTTTCTGTTAAAGCCCTTGGAAACCATCAGCAACTGTTGACGGTGCGTCAATGGTTGTGGACCACCCTGAACATACCACCAACTGGAGGTAGGCTTGTAGTAACTGCCTCCCTTTAGGATTTGATAGGTGTAAGATCCACTCTCATAGACATCATTGGTCATTTGCCACACATTGCCTACCAAATCATCCAAGCCTAACTCGTTCGCCCCGCGGGGGAAAGAACCCACAGCATAAGGCATCCCAGTTCCAATATTTGTAGCGGTACTGTCGAATTCACTACCCCAGGGCCACAAAGAATTGCCGCCAGCCTGCGCAGCATACTGCCATTCTTTTTCCGTTGGCAATCTCTTACCTGCCCAAGAGGCGTAGGCTACCGCATCCTCGTAATTCACGAAGACAACAGGGTAGTCTCCCTGACCTTCCAGATACCGGCCATTATCCCAGTGGGCCAGGAAGTTTGTCGTATCAAGAGGCCTGTATCGGGAATCCTCAAGGAACTCTAGAAACATTCGATTGGTCACCAGGTGCTTGTCCATGTAGAAAGATGGCATTGCGTGGACGGCCGAAGTGTCCTGCGCTGGATAACCTATAAAATCATCCCCATGGGAAGTGATCCACCTGTAGGAACCCTTGGGGATCTCCACCATTCCAGTAGGCGCTCTGCTCACAGTAGGTGTCTTCGTCGAACTTGAGATCAGGTAGGGAGTCCCCGGCTTGATGTACAATACCCGTTCATCGACAAGTTCGGCGCCCGCGAATAGCTGTACTACCACTTTGCCCTCATGGCGGAAAAGGACATCTCGCAACTGCAATGTATGAGCTCCGGCAGGGACAACTGTTGGCGAGTGGCTGTAGGCCGGCATGCCCCTCCAAATCCGTATGGAGTCACCGGCCGACGCGCCCAGGACCAACTGATTGCCCTCTATAGCTGCTGTGAGATGCGTAGGAAATACCGCCACCGCGCTCACCGCTCCTTCGTTGTTGGTACCGAGGTACGACTGATGAAAAGCATCCATCGTCAGCGATAACCTATTGTCTGACACTCTGATCTCCTCATGGCGCCACAAGTCAATGACATGCTGCTCTTCAGCAATGTCCAATGCCATCACTGAGCCGCTAAAACCCTCGGGAACAAGGCTGAAGAAAGTGTACAGGTCCTTTTCATCACCCGGCCAGAAGTTGATAAACACGCTATCGTCAGCACTCTCCACCAAAGGAGTGAAGTCATCACTACGGAAATTGGGACTGTTTTCTCTCAGGATCCGGGCGACTCTGCCAAGATGCCGATAATCCTCCTCCACCCATTCTGGTTGACCCGGTCGGAACATGTTGATCTCAACTCCGTGGCCATTGAAGAGACTGATACTGTACTCCCGGCGAATCCGTTCGTGGGTCAATTCCGCAACCCGGAAAATCGCGAAATCCGGTTTGATGAGCTTGTTTAAGTTCAGGACTGGAGGATAGTAGAGCGCATTGTGGACCCTACCGGAGACAATACCTGGCATGTTCTTCGGAACGGCCATGCCTTCACTGAGCATCACAACTCCTGGTCGGACGGCGTCTGCGGCCTGCTGTATCTCGATACTGGAACTACCCCGGGTATCGAGGACTACGCCATCTGCATCCAGTTCGTCGATCAATTCCGCCATTCCTTTTAGATGGTCTTCCAGTCGGGTGCTCTCATCCCAAGGATTGTAGCACATGAAGAATCGCACTCCCTGCCCGTGCATATCGTCCACCATTGCCCTTAACCGAGGTATGCCTCCTGGCAAATCCCGAAAATGGTCCCATTGGTTGCGGTTATCCAACCCGAGCGTAGGCCAGGTGGGCCACAACCCTATGATGTCATCACCACCGTACCACTCTCTTCCCCTCACCAGGAAATCCGGAAGTGTGAATCTGTTGGCCTCCTCTTCATAGAACCAATGGTCCCAAGCCATCATGAGGTGAATGACATAATCGTCTTTAATCCAACTCAGATCCTCACGACGGTACATGGTATCATCGAATTCCAACAGGTCAAACAGCCACCTTTTTTGGAATGCCATTCTCAGGCCCTCCTGCCACGGGCCTTCGTACTTTTCTGCCCAGACCTCATAGATCACTTCCCCCCCGGGATAAATGATGGTCTCAAAGCGACGACGTGTGGCCTCACTCCAGGATCGACGGCGACTCAAGCCATAGATGGCTTGTCCTTCACCAAGGGGAAGGTCACTGTAGCCCATTTCCCAGGCATTGTCCGGCAGGATGACCGGCACATCGGACGTGCCCGGGCGAAATAATCTTGTGCGCGACAGCCAATGATCGCCATACCCGGTGATGTGATGCCGGTCCTCGGAGGTACCAAGGAAAACCACATTTTCGAGGGTAAGGGTATCTTTTGATGTATTGGAAAAAACAATCCTCCCCAGGCTCTTTTCACCAGCTTCCTCTGGCTCAAAAATCATTTGAAGGCCGCCCAGGTGCCAACCTCGGTCATCAGACTGTGCCTCGCTGATTTCATACTGCAGATCATTGAGGACAAATGAGACGAGTGGAATATCCGAATCGAAGGCTACGCTTTCTCCATTCTCAGACTCCATGGACTCCACCCGGCCTTCGTTATCGAGCGACAGGCTAGTGATCAGTTGGCCGCTGGCTGGAGACGAAATAATGGTCAGAAGAAGGAAGCTCCTAAGCAGGTAAGAAACCATAAGTGGTCAAATCGGTATTGGTTTCAATTTATCAAGAATCCCCGGGAGTGAAACGGGCACGCTTCACTCATGCATGGGCAGGAGCCCACATGGACTGGATTAATGCCGGGTGAGTCGCTGAATAAGCTCGGAGTGCTGCGGGAAGAGCTCCTTCAGAGCATCCGCAGAGGGCATTTCAAAGTCACGGAAATCAAATCCCGGTGACACCGTGCATCCTACCAGCGCATAAGAATCCTTGTCAATGACCTCGGAGCCGAAGTAGCTGCCACCTGGAACCACCGCCTGAAACACCTCTCCCTCATCGAGGTTTGAACCCAGCCTGATCATCTTGTAGTGCCCTGTCGAGTCAATGACATGCACAGCCAGGGAAGTGCCGGCGTAGAAGTGCCACATTTCATCTTGCTTCAGACGATGTAAGGCCGAAAAGTTGTCGTTGTCCAATAGGAAATAGATCCCCGTAGCGAAGGACCTCGAACCAGCATAGGATGCCGGCAAGCCGTCTGCGGGGATGCTCCCTTCTGATCGATAGGTCTCTTTGTAGTATCCTCCTTCTGGATGTGCTTGCATCTCCAGTTTCTCAATCCAGTATTCGGCCTTCATATCGTCGCCATTCTTTGTTGCACAACCAGCCGCAAGAATAATCCACCAACAGTATTTCCAAATGGGTGATCTCAAAACCGGCCTTCGTATTCGTCCCAATTCTCCGCAATCTCGTTTACCACTGCACTACCAACAAGATAGGCAGACTCGAGCGACGGCAGGTACGCTGTGTATCCTTGTGAGGTGAGTTTCTCGCCACTGAGACTTTCGGCTGCTGTGATGCCCGGATACTGCATCGTATAGTTACTGGCCGTTCTAAGCACCATAACGCGATCCAGATCCACCTTGCCAGCGTTGGAAAGAAAGGTGAGCGACTGCAGGGTGCCGGTGTCTTCCATTGCTGAGGTAACAAAATTGCCTTCACCTTGCGTCCAGTATGAAGTCCAGTCGTTCGCCCACTGATTCATCTTTTCCCCATGCCAGTACGTCATTGCCGCCAACTGATCGCCCTTGAGTACCCTTGGTGGTTGCTGTGCGGCCGGGTATCCCTCATATAGCCCACGAAATGCTGTGATCGTTTCGTTGTCCCCCAAATCTATGTCCTTGGTCAATTCATAGGCCCAGTTAGTCAGTTCAGCATTGAGGTGATAGACAGCACCTTCGTTGTTCTCTGGGACGGGTTGCTCATAGGGAGTAGACAGTCGTAACGGAATATAGCCAGTCGCCCAATCTTCCGGGATCTCCCGGGCATCGATTTCGTGCGAGATATCACCATCTACAATCCATTCCGCCCAGGCCGCCGAGCCGACCGAGGCGTCGTTTGGATCGACTCCCGATATCCCAGCGACAAGCCAGTAGGCCTTTGACAGGTCAAATCGAGGGTCCAGGCCCAAGGCCATGATCGTCGCCGATGCCTTGGCAGTGCCAATACCCGTTACAACTCCCAGGACACCTTTTTCCCGGTTCATCCTCAGGTTCCGAAAACCCGTTGGGAAATCCATAGATTCCTTCAATGGAAACCGCTCTACCCAATGTTGAAATTCTCCAGGACGGTCTCCTGTGTCCTCACCGATTTCAAACATGCTTACAACCACCACCTTGATTTCAATAGGTGCAAGTTGGGTCGGAGGGAGCTGTTGGCAAGCAGCCATCATCGCCAGCAGCAAGGAAAGGATTCGAGAAATTCTCATAAGCTCAGTTCAGTCAATAAGGTGTCAGCTTCAATGATGAACTCATCCCATTTCTTCGACCAAGCTTCCAGGGACTTGGCCCGGGATTCATCATCCAAGGAACTATAGGTAATGGAGTTCATCGCGAGTTTCTTGATGGCTCTGAGGTCCAGCTCCCAGGCCAACGCAATGTGCCAGAAGTCGTAGCTCAAGCCATTGTAATTGAATATTGCGGGGTCATCAGAATTGATCGTGCATTGAATACCCGCCTTTAACCAATAATTCGCCGGATGCACACGGAGGTCCTGTATATACCCGAGGATCTGGTTGCTCAATGGACTCACCTCTATGCAAATGTCCGCCTCCTTGATGGCCGGAAGCAAGCTGGGAAAGTGCATGAGATTGAACCCGTGCCCGATCCTCTGTGACTCCAATAAATAAGCATCATAAAGATTTTCGACATGGGCCCAGTCGCTCTCACCATCATGGAGAAACAGGGGCATCTGTATCTGATACTCCCTGTCCAGTGAATCCATCTTTTCCCACACGGATTTGAAATGGTACGTACTTTTTCCGGCATCCTCATTGGCGACCAGGTCAAAACCTACAATCATCTCAGGGTACCTCTGTCTGCATTCGTATGCTCTGGTGAGCTCTTCAAACACCTGCTCCTCAGGTAAGAAGCGCAGAAAGGTGTAGATGGATCGCAATGTGAAGTCAGGATCCTCAGCTTGCACATCACGCTCGACTTTCTTTAGGATTTGGATGACTGTATCGGCATTATAGTAGGTACCATCGTGATCCAGATCATACAAGCCTCCGCGGAAGATCGTCCGCACTTCTACGTGGTGCAGCCCATCGGCCCTCAGCGTATCCACCATCGATCGAGTGTACTCTTCGAATACCGGCTTGTAATGAAAAAAGCCATTGATCCGTTGGAAGATCCTCTCAAACTCGGCCCAGATCTTCACCGTATCCGATGAGGGCTCCTCGTCAAATATCAACAAGTCCAGCAGTTGGTCGCGGAATTGAGGATCGACGTCCAGCTCACTGGCAAGAACGAAGCCCTCCGGCACCTCTGCTTCCCGAAAAAACCTGATTTCACCTTTCAGGAAATCGGCGGGATGCTCTTGCCAGAATACGTAGCAATTGGCCAACTCAGGAGCGCGGGCTACCAGCCAGCGAAAATCTATACCGGCGGAGCCGTGTAGATGGTGGATGCCTCCTTTCGGCATCTTCCTCAGCAATTGAAAAAGGGGCGTTAGCTCGACATGTGCTTTGCTGTCATCAAAGGGTTTTGCGGGAGGAAAGAATCCAACCTCCAGGTAATGGGCGACCATAGAGTCACGTAGGGCGACAAATTGGTCGTTTACCTTCGACTCCAGGGTCGTAAGCTGAATGTCTCGGTCAAACCTCAAATTGCGGTCCGCACTAATCAGCGACTCCCTACGCTGTTCATAGGTCTCGACAGTGCGACTACTGCAACCGAAGAAAAAGAGCGGAGCCAGCCAAAGCAAGTTTCTCATGCCGTGATAAAAGCGAACTTAATGACAAAGAGCAGCGCCACAATCCAAAGCACCGGCTTTATCTGCTTCCCTTGCCCTGTGATCAATTTAATGAAGACAAAAAAGATGATGCCAGCGCCAATGCCATTAGCGATGCTGTAAGTCAGGGGCATCAGCACGATGGTAAGAAATGCCGGAATGGCTTCCTGTAAGTCCTCCAGATTGATCTTGCGAATCGAGCTGATCATGAAGACGCCCACCATGATGAGCGCCGGGGCCGTGGCACTGGTTGGAATGATAGCGGCGATGGGTGCGAAGAAGATGCAAACGAGGAACAACACCGCCACGACTACAGATGTAAGCCCAGTCCTTCCTCCTGCGGCTATGCCCGATCCACTTTCTATATAAGTCGTGGTCGTGGATGTACCTACAAGAGCCCCCACTGTCGTAGCCACCGCATCGGCCAACATGGCACGCTTGATACGTGGCAGCTTCCCGTCCTTTGTCAGAAACCCTCCCTTTTCAGCAGTGCCATACAATGTGCCCAGAGTGTCAAATAGATCGACCATCGTAAAAGCGATCAGCAGTGTAAAAAATTCGAGGAAAACGACAAGAAATGAACCCTCCGAAGGCAATAGTGATCCAAAGTCGAGCTTCAAGAATGTGGGGGACAGTGAGATATCCGCAGACGTGATGGACTCTGGCATCTGTACGGTTCCCACAAAAATTGAAATGATCGTCACTGCGACAATCGCCAACAGGATAGCGCCCTTGATCTTGCGCACCACCAGGGCCGTCATCAGCACAAAGCCAAAAATCGCCATAGCGACCGAGGGTGAAGTGAGGTCTCCAAATTGAATGATTTGAGGCGGTGCCTGCTGGACCTGATCGACCAATTCCTCGCCATCCGCCAAAGGAGCGGATAGTAGAATGTCTATAATTGGACCTTGGTTGATATCAATGATGCCTGCGTTATTCAACCCAATCACTGCAATGAACAGGCCGATACCTGCTGGAATTGCTTTGAGAATTGCTGGAGGAAAAGCCTCCAAAATACTGCTCCGTAAACCCGTCACCGTAAGAAGAATGAACAGCACTCCCGAGATGAAAACGATGGCCAGCCCCGATTGCCAGCTGTACCCGGCCTGAAAAACGACTGTGTACACAAAAAATGCATTGAGTCCCATCCCTGGGGCCTGTGCGAAAGGGTAATTGGCCAGAAGCCCGGAGAGGAGACACCCTACTGCACCCGCGATACAGGTCGCCACCAGCACGCTCTGAAAATCCATCCCTGTTTTTGACAGGACCGCGGGGTTGACGAATATGATGTAGGCGATTGTGGCGAAAGTTGTGATACCCGCGACAACTTCCTGCCTGACAGTAGTTTTATTGGCCTTGAGTTCGAAAAAATCATCCATAGAATGCGACTCCAATTTAAATCTGAATTTCAAAACAGGAGTCGCTAAAATTACAATTCCTACAAAAAATCGACCGTTTCAATTGATGGAAGCTCTTATCCGCCTCAGAAATTTTAAAAATATATACTTCGCCACTTCGAAACCTGCAGACCGGGCTGTAGCTTTGGCGTAGTTGAAAGTGGCTAGCCTCAGGTACCACGCCTCCTTCGGCATCAATCTTCAAAATACCCAACTCTAAGCCTATGAAGAAAACTATACTCTTGTTTCTCTGCGCAATGGTTTTCGCGCAGTTTGCCTCCTTTGGTCAGGGCTCTACTTCCTCGCGAATTCGAGGAATGGTGACCGATCAAAATGGGTCGCCTCTACCGGGTGCGACCATCCTCGCCGTGCACACACCCACCGGTTTTGAATATGGCACCGTGACGAACGTCGAGGGCCTGTTTACACTGAACAATGTGAATGTGGGTGGTCCCTATGAAGTAAAAATCACATTCGTTGGCTTTGCAGAACGCACGCTCTCTGATATTTATCTCTCGCTCGGTCAGACCAAAGATCTGGACATAGAATTGGAGGAAAGCTCCATCGAGTTGGAAAGTGTGGTCATATCTGGTTCGGGGCTCTTTGATGGTGACCGGACTGGCTCTGAAACGAAGGTGGGACAAGACGACATCAATAGTTTGCCGACAGCAGATCGAGGATTGAATGACTACTTACGTCTGACACCGCAGGCAGCCGTAGGGAATAATGGAGCGACCAACAGCGGCGCTATCTCATTTGCCGGTGTCAATAACCGCTTCAACTCGATTTTCATCGATGGAGCCGTCAACAATGACGTCTTCGGACTGGCCAACTCCGGAACTAACGGCGGTCAGGCGGGTATATCGCCTATCAGCCCTGATGCCCTTGAGCAAATCCAAGTCGTTCTGGCTCCCTACGACGTGACGCTGGGAGGATTCGCGGGTGGAGGTATCAATGCGGTGACCCGAAGCGGCACAAATAAGTTTGAGGGGTCGGCCTACTACTTCCTGAGAAATGAGAATTTGGCGGGCAAAACACCGACGGACGTTGAAGGAGCGGAGCGCACAAAGCTCGATCCATTTACCGCCCAGACTTTCGGATTCCGATTGGGAGGCCCACTGATCAAGAATAAGCTTTTCTTCTTTACGAATGTAGAGCTACAAAGAGATGAGGCACCAAGGCCGTTTGTCGCCAGCGACTACAATGGCAACTCCACCGATATACTTGGTGATCTGGAAAGTATTCGGCAAAAGCTCATCAGCGATTATGGCTACGATCCCGGAGGATTTAGGGACAATCCTCAGACAACAGATGGAACCAAGGTGCTCTTCAAATTGGATTGGAATATCAACCAGGACAATAAGTTGTCCTTTAGACACAGCTACGTAAAGGGAGATACGGAAATACACCCAACACCTAGCAACACCCGGGCGATTTTTGGTAATGTGGGGTACATCTTCCCATCGACGACCAACTCGAGCGCTCTCGAGCTGAAGAGTAACATCGGTAGCAACATGTCCAACAACCTCATCCTCGGTGCCACGATCGTGAGAGATGACAGGGATATTCTCGGAGATCCCTTTCCTCAGATCATTATGGCCGATGGCAACGCCGAAGTGGTCGCAGGTACAGACAATTTCTCTCTTTCGAATATTGTCTTCCAAGATGTGTACACGCTTACCAACAACTTCAACCTCTATAAAGGCAAGCATACATGGACATTTGGGACGCACAATGAGTTCTTTAAGATCCAGAACCTCTTTACGATCTTCTCCACGCCGAGATATCAGTACTTCTTCGACGGTATCAACCGATTCCTGAATGATGAGAATCCTGACCTGTTATTGTTTGGCCACGAGCAGCTCGCAGACGGCCAGGACGAAATTCGACTGGGTGACGACGCGGAGAACCTCGGACCGACATTCAACGCGCTGCAAATGGCGTTCTATGTGCAGGATGAGATTCAGATGACGAGTGATTTCAAATTGACACTTGGTGTGAGAGCGGATATTCCCATCTTCCTCGAAGATCCTCCCCTCGAAAACACTGAGTTCAACAATACGACGGTTCCAGCTATCGAGCAGTTCTACGACCTGCAAGGAGCCAGAGCGAGCAACACACCCAATACACAGATCCTCTTCAGCCCTCGGGTTGGGTTCAACTGGGACGTGTCAGGAGAGAACACCACACAGATTCGCGGTGGTTTGGGTGTATTTACCAGCCGTGTACCATGGGTATGGCCAGGCGGTATGTACATCCGAAATGGTTTGAACAGTGCCTTTAATGTCGGTTTTGGTCTACCCATCTATTCCAATCCTCAGGACTGGATTGACAACCTGACGACTGACGTAAGTCCTACTGGAGACGTGGATCTTTTCGTCGAGGATTTCAAGTATCCACAGATCTTCCGGGCAAGTGTGGCCGTGGATCATAAGCTCCCTGGCGGCATCGATGCGACTTTGGAGACTACCTTCACCAAGACGATGAATAACATCGACGTGAAGCAGGTGAACCTACGACCTCCGTTGAATGTGCGAATTCCTGCTCTGGGGCCGAATGACGACAGGGCCATTGTTGACTTCAGCGACCCAGTGGATGATACCTACACCAACATCACGCTGGTCGACAACACCAACGAAGGATACACCTTCAACTTGACAGCGCAGGCCTCCAAGACATTCTCAAGGGAGTTTCAGGCGAGCCTCGCGTATTCATTTACCCGAGCAGATGCTTTATTTGATGGTACCGGATTTATCAACAACACCAACTGGCAGAACATCCTGAGTGTCCAGGGAAACAACAATCCAACGGTTGGTCGCTCAGTATTTGACGCAGGTAGCCGTATCACGGCATTTGTCAACTGGCGAAAGGAGTACCTCAACAATTTTGCAACGGGTATCTCACTCTTCTATACCGGTCGAGATGGGACACCGTTCTCTTATGTGTACTCCACCAACATCTCCGATCTCTCAGGATCTCTTGATGTAGAGGATCTGCTCTACGTGCCGCAGAATGCCAACGAGCTTACATTCATCGACCAGACCGATGGAAGTGGCAATGTGATTCAGACTGCCGATCAGCAGGCTGCCGCATTTGATGCGTTCATCGACAATGATGACTACCTGAGCGGTCGTCGCGGCGATTATGTAGAGCAAAACAAAGTGCGCACACCATTTGAGCATGTGATCGATCTCAAGATCACCCAGGATTTCTTCATCCAGCAGGGCGACACGAGACACACGCTTCAGTTGTCTTTTGACATCTTCAACTTCACCAACTTCCTGAACAAGGATTGGGGAAGACGCTACTTTGTAAACGGTAACACGACACCATTGCTCACTACGGTCTTCGATGATACCGGATTGACAGGCTTCCAGTTCAATGATCCCGGAGATCCTTACAGCGTCGTTCAATCTGGAACCTACAGCGCCCGATGGGTGGCACAATTTGGTGTCAGATACAGCTTCTAACACTAGTAATTATTAAGCAATTCAAAGGCATGTCATACCGGCATGCCTTTTTTTATGCCTTGGTTATCCACATTATTGGTAGATTACCAAACTATTTGCGCCTGAATACGTTTCTTATCAAGTCTTAATACCATTTGAAGAAGACTGTAACCATAGCGTTATCCCTTTTTGCTTTCTTTCTTGTTAGCGATGTTATCGCCAACAACAAAGACAAACCAGGTGATAAGCAGCAGGTAGATCAGCAGCGCCAAAAAGAGGATATCGCTCCAGAATCCTCCGAAGATGAAACTACCTCAGGCGGTATTGGAATAGACAGGACATCTGTAGCAGAGGCGCAAGTCGACTCACTGAACTATAGTGAGAATGCTTTCCAGAAGTTCAATTTCATTTTCTACTTCCTCTACAAGTACAAGTACGATAAAGATCCACGCTACAGCAATGGCCTGGCGCCATTGGGTTTGGAAACTAACTAGCCGCCACAAACTGGTCGATCTCTGCCAGTGTAATGTTCCCCTCGTAATAAGCCTTGCCGAAGAGCACTCCGTAGACTCCCGCGTCTTCCAGCGCTTTGATGTCCTCCATATTGCGGACCCCTCCGCTTGCGAAAATGCACAGGTCCGGAAATCTCTCCACAAGTTCCCGGTAGAGTTCCACTGCGGGGCCTTCAAGGGCGCCATCCCTGGAAATATCAGTCGTCTTCAGGTATTTCAGCCCTCGATTGTAGAAATACTCGACATGCTCAAAAAGATCGATCTTCGTCTCCTTTTGCCAACCTCCGACGCGAATACGCCCGTGCAATGAATCGGCTCCCAAGGCAATCCGCTCCCGGCCATAGGACATAAGCCATGACGAAAACAAATCCGGATTATAGACGGCAATAGTGGCAGACGTCGCACTGTGGGCCCCAGCCTCGAAAGCCTTGCTGAGGTCGCCATCGGTATGTAGGCCACCCGAAAAGTTGATATCAAGATTGGTATACCCGGCAATTGTTTCGAGAAGGGGGTAGTTGATCAGCCGGCCTTGTTTCGCACCGTCCAGGTCGACCATATGTATTAGCTTGATTCCATGATCTTCGAACCTTTTGGCAAAGTCAAGGGGTGACTCATCGTAGTGGGTTTCATTGTCGAAATCACCTTTTGTTAGCCTGATCGTCCGGCCTTCGCGTACAGATAATGATGGAACGAGTTGCATCTACAGGGATTCCGTTTTCATTGGTAATCGAAATTGAGCAAGGCTAACTTTTTATGGGTCCGCCACTTTAGTAAAGATAGTCGATTAGGCCGTCAAATGCACCAACTTGAACCCCTCACCGTGCACTGTCAAGATTTTGATTTGCTCGTCGTCCTTCAGGTACTTTCGAAGCTTCGCGATGTAAACATCCATGCTGCGTGCATTGAAATAGCTGTCATCTTTCCAAATCCGTTTCAGGGCGTGGCTTCGATCGACGGTCTGATTGACATTTTCAAAGAATATTCTCATCAGCTCGTTTTCCTTGGTAGTCAGTTTGATCTCCCTTAGGGGGGTGACGAGCCGGTTCTCATTGTAGAAGTATTTCAGGGTGCCAATCTCAAATGCATCCGGGATGTGCGACTCCTGTGTGTCTTTGAGTGTTCTTTTCAAGACGGCCTGTATACGCAACATCAGCTCCTCCATGCTGAAGGGCTTGGTGATATAATCGTCTCCACCAATCTTGAACCCCTGAATAACATCTTCCTTTAGGCTCTTGGCCGTCAAAAAGATGATGGGCACCGTGGTATCCTGCGATCTGATGTCCGATGCAAGGGTAAAACCGTCTTTCTTAGGCATCATCAAATCAAGGATGCACAAATCAAAATGACCGCCCTTGAATGCCTCCCAACCTGCCTCGCCATCCTGAGCAAGTTGTGTATTGAGACCTTTGAGGGTAAGGTATTCACTCAATATCTGCCCCAGATTGGGATCATCTTCTACCAAAAGGATCTTTGCTGCGTCCATTAGATTAAAGGTAATGTGACAAAAAACTTACTGCCCCGGCCTGGTTCACTCTCCACACTGATCTCGCCTTCATGCTGGTCTACGATACTTTTCACGTACGCCAGTCCAAGGCCGAATCCCTTTACATCGTGCCGGTTTCCGGTGGGGACCCGATAAAACTTCTGGAATATTTGTCGGGCAGCTTCCCGGCTCATGCCAATCCCATGGTCTTGCACAGAAAGAACGATAAACTTTCCACGCTTTTCGCTCCGGACAGTAATGGACGGAGTATCCGGCGAATACTTATTGGCATTGTCCAACAGATTGAGCACCACGTTCATCAAGTGAACAGGGTCTCCATCTACTACGGACTCAGCCGAGTTGAGTATTGTACGAATATCCCCCTCGCGCTTTTCGACTTGCAATGACATCTTGTCTACAGCATCCAAGACCAAGGCATGTAGGTCCACAGGCTCCTTTCGGATGCGGAGATCATTCCGCTCCATCGCTGCCATCTGCAGTACCTTCTCCACATGCTGACCAAGGCGACTGTTCTCTTCCTTGATCATTCCCAGGTACCGATCGCCAATAGTTGGTGCTTTGCGCACATCATTGTCCTGCAGCGCCTCGACGGCCAGCCCTACCGTCGCAATCGGTGTCTTCAACTCGTGGGTCATGTTATTGATGAAGTCGGTTTTCATCTCTGATAGCTTCTTCTGACGTACAATCGTACGAATCGCATATCCGAAGCAGAACATTACTACAAGGACCAGGATCCCGGAACTGGCACTTGTCAACCAGATCTTACCCAATAAAAAGCGGCCTTCCTCCGGGAAGTCTATGACCAGGTATTGATAGTCACCTGTGAGGTCATTAGGAAAAAGACTCGCACGCAGCTCTGTTTCAAGCAGTGCCTGCTTCCGTTCGGGACTACCCAGGTAGAGAAACCGGTCCTGATGAGGGACAATTACTCCATAGTGGTAGCTGATATCTATGCCGCGTTCGTGAAGCTCATACGCCAGGAGTGAGTCCAGATAATCAGGGTGAAGGCGGGTAGCCATTGATTGCGTGCTCATGAGCATCTCCTGCAGGACCGTGACCACAATGCCTGACCTGTCGGAGGCCCGCTGCATTTCCATGGGAGGTTGCTGACGCAATGCCTCGGGGTTGCTGGCAGCAATCGGGGTAGTCATCTCGGGAATGGGACCATCCGGCGATGGGCCTGCGGAAATGTTGAGTGAGAAGCTCAGTTCTTCAGTAAGCCAGAGACTATCGCTAATTTCAAAATACACAGGACCACCTGCGGCGCCTTGCCCTGACCTTTGGGACATCATCGTTTTCCTGATTAAAGCGTAGGTCTCCTGCTTCTCAATTTTTTGAGAGACCGTCTGCAACGCCTCAATTACATCCTTGCGAAACCGCTCTTCATTGGAGCGGATCACCCCGTCTATCCAATATAGCTGGAAGCCAATAAGGCCGACGAGGGCGAAACTCATGAGAATGATGACCGATCTTAACCTGATGCCGCTCATAATCTTTGTAAATTTACGGCGCTGAAATCTCGCTGGTTGAGGTTTAACCTTTTTTAACCTGTAGGTGAAATCAGTCCAATGTAGCGGCACATTTCACTTGAGCACATACGCAGATCGTTGATAAAGGCATGGGATTTGTGGCCATGATTTTCATCACAGAATGGTGCCTGTACGACACGAAATAGACACAGTCCGTTAGAGGCAAGCAATAAAAATCCGTTGAGTGAGTTATAAAAGTGCTATTTAGTTCCATAAAAATTACTATTTTTAGGGGTCCCGCAAGCACATCATTATTGAAGACCAGGAAGAATGTTACATCACAGAGACTATGAGGAATGGAAGCCTCTAGAAACTGAAGAAGTGGTGGATAAAGAGAAAATCCACATTTCCAGTGACGGTAGATTGAAGAGTTTTAAGACCAATGAAAAGGGTCACATTCTGAAGTTCGCAACCGTTAGAGGTTACAAAACCATCACCCTACGTTTGGAGAGCGGCGGTAGGCGCTCATTCTACATCCACAAGCTAGTGGCCAATCACTTTATTCCGAATGACGATGCAGAGAAGAAATTCGTTCTGCACCTCGATCACGACAAGGAAAACAATCAGGTAGATAACCTGCAGTGGGCCACGAAAGAAGAGAAGGAAAAGCATCAACAAAGCAATCCCGCCTGGCGTGATGGTATCACGCGCAGTGCGAAATTGACTGAGTCCAAGGTGAGGCTGATCAAGGAGAGAATTTTCGATCCCAACAGGAAGACGAGAATGAAGATGATCGCCCGGCAGTTTGGTATTTCAGAGATGCAGCTCTATCGTATCAAAAGCGGTGAGAATTGGGGCCACATCAAAGTGGAAATTCCACCCGAGGGTGTAGAGGTGAGCCAGGAAGAGGAGACGCCAGACAAAGAGGCATAACCATCAACATTTGAGGGTAAAACCTACACCATGATGATTCTCAATGCTGAGACTAGCGTCATGGCGTAGGTACTTTCGCAGGCGGGAGATGAAAACATCCAAACTCCTCCCCTTGAAGTAGTCATTCTCACCCCAAATCCGGATGAGAATGTCTTCCCTTTTAACCAATTCATTTTTGCACTCACACAGCATTTGCAGGAGCTTCGCCTCCATCTGGGTCAACGTGATTTCACCCTGCTTGTGTGCCAATTTCAGATTGCGAAGGTCAAGTGTATAGCTGCCTACCGTGGTGGCCTCGGTAGGTGCAGTTGAGCCCCGTGCCCTTCGCATGAAAACGGCAATCCGATAGAGCAGCTCTTTTAAACTGAAGGGTTTCGTCACATAATCATCTCCGCCGATCTCAAATCCCTGCAGTTTGTCGGCTTCCATCTCCAAAGCAGTCAGAAACACGATGGGAACGAACTCATCCTGGGTGCGAATCCGACGGGCCAATTCAAACCCATCCAGTCGTGGCATCATAACGTCCAGCAAGCAAAGGTCAAACGACTCCTCGCCAAATAGCTGCCATCCTTGCTCGCCATTTTTGCACCATGTGACTTCATAACCTTCTTGCTTCAGGCCATCCTGAATCACGAAGCCCAGATTTTCATCATCCTCGGCAACGAGTATCTTACCCTTTTCCAATCTTTTTGAATTTTAGCATGAACTGACATCCTGGGGCATCCAGGATCTGGATCGACGCCTTGTGCTGACGCAAGATGCTTCGAACAGAGAAGAGCCCCAGCCCAAATCCGCTTGCATCATGCCTGTTGCCCCTGGTAACCCGATAGAACTTCTTGAATACCCGGCCACGAAGATTCCGCGGAATACCTTCACCGTTATCGGCCACCACAACCGCCAGCTTACCGCTTGCATCATCCATGGAGATCTGCAGGCGATCGCCCCCGTATTTGATGGCATTGTCGATGAGATTGAAGAAAACTGTCTTTAGAAATTCTCTGTCGCCGTTGACGAATGCTTCCGGCGGCCTCGAAAATTCAGCCTTCATGGGCTTGTCTTCCAAGCGCTGATCAAAGCTCTGCAACGTATCATCGATGAGCGCTCCCAAATCAATCAACTCCCATTTCAATTGGGGACGATGCTCGATCCAGCTGCTTTTCAATACCTGGTTCACTTGCCTTTCCAGTCGAGCTGTCTCCCGGCCCATGATCTGGGCATATTGCCTCAACCGGCTATTCTCGGATACGGTGGCGGACTCCAGAACTTCAGACACTACCTTGAGCGTCGCCAGGGGGGTCTTAAACTCGTGGGTCATGTTGTTGACAAAGTCTCTCTGGACCGCTCCAAGCCGCTTCTGGCGGAGGACGATGAAGATGGCATAGCCAAGGAAACACGTCACTACCACCGTAAGTAGGGTCGTGATCTTCCAGAAATCACCGTCTCCGAAAAATCCGGTAGCTCGCCCTGGAAAGAGAATCCCAAAGTAATAGGCTTCATCGGGTAACTCTGGTAGCGTCGATTGCGCCTTTATAATAGGGTGGGAGGATAGCTGAACAAGATCACCGTATACCATTTGCTCATGCTCGCAATCGTAAACGCCATATTCGAAGTCCTGGACGATGGCTCTCTTTTCAAATTCAGCCTTCAGCACATACTCCAGCGAAGTAAGATTGATTTTGTTGTTAGTGCGGACAATGAAGTAGTTGTTAGAAACGCGATCGATAGGATTGTTCAACGGTATGTCATTGCCATCTATCTGACACAGCGATTCAACTACGCTATGGAGTGCCATCTGCACCGAATGATTGAATTGTTGCTGCTCACGAGCCACGGCCCTTGTGCTCCAATACATTTGCGATGCCAGTATTCCCACCAGTGCCAATGTCGCGAGAAGCACCAGCGCGCGTATGGGGGCATTATTCATTTTACAAAAATAGAAGGAACCACCCGGCGGAACAGCCTTTTAACAAGTCATTAACATCTAGCGGGATTGGCAAAAAGGGGCCTCGGTCAATAGGGCGTATTGAAACTTTGTATAGCTTTGCAGCTACTCAATGAGGCATTAGCTCAGTTGGTTTAGAGCACTACCTTGACAGGGTAGGGGTCACTGGTTCGAATCCAGTATGCCTCACTTCACCGTTACTTCAGCGTGGGTCGCTTTGCGGTTCAGGTCGTTGGTCGCAACCATCACCAGCTTCTCATCAAATTCCTTTTCGATTTCCAGACATTTATGCAGAATGGCTGCTTCATCCCATAAGCGGAGGGTGCGCGCGTAAGTCGTCACAGAGCCATATCCCGCGATCTTGAAGTGGATCATGTGCTGCAGAGCAGTGATAGCCGCGGCATCTCGAATGATCTTGTTGGTGCATCTCTCCATCAGCTGCAATGCTTCTTCGGACATCACCTCGAGGCTCTCAGAGATCTCGCCCCTTTTCCTGATGAACTGTAGCTCAAAGACCTGACAGAGACGCATGACTTGCTCGTCGTGCGCACTGATGTATTCGTCCAAGACCTCCCGTAGTCGAGAGTCGCTCACCTGATCGATGAGCTTTCGCAGCTTTCGAAGAGAATGGACCTCGCCATCGAAGAGCTCGCGAAGTTGCTCAATCATCAAATCTTTCAAGTTGTCTATTGGTCCCATTTTCCCTGTGTTTATAGGGACGAAATTAGACCGACATGAAGGGCGACGTTATGATATCGCTTGGCTGACCGTATGACTTTCGTTGGCGGAGATAGTCGCTAGCATGGTCATCTGGCCCAGGTGCATGTACGCGTGTGTCAAGCACATATTGAGCAGAAACCACTCTCGCGACTTACCATAGTAGGAGTTGACAAGGTGCCATGACCCTTCAGGTATGAGCTTCTCGTTACAAGCTACCTGCTGAATCAGCTCCCGAGGGGGCTTCTCATCCAGATTCAGAGAGTCCAGGTCCTCAAGCACGAGCGTGAGACGCTCATTGAGACCTTTGTGGTAGCTCTTCAGGCCTTCAATGGAGAGTCCCTGGGCGACGTCAAGTGCTTCCTGCTTGCTCATGCCTGTTCCACTGTAGTTGCTTCGATAGTTGACAGCCTCAGCAAAAATCGGATATATCTGCGGGCGCTCCATCACAAACCTGCTCACACCCGCATCCATCGTGCGGAGCATGTGCCAGTAGATCCAAATGATCGGATTGGCGTCGTAAATGGAAAAGTAAAGTTGGTCTTCTTCCAGGCTATCTATGAACTCCGGAAGTGTTCTGTGGTGAAGCTCGCGGTAGCGGTCCACGAATGTTTTGTCTGATAACATAGTGCTGATCTAATTGTCTTGCTGATTAATAACAATCCAAATAAACCGCTGCTTACTATGAATGGGCTTAGATTTTCGACTATTGGCAACAAACAGCGTCTGAATAGTCAGAAAAAGAACCCAAATCGCACCGAGAACAGATCCTCCTCCTCGGTGAATGTCCAATAGAAATTGATAGCGAGGACGTCCAGTGGCGCGATGTACGGACCCACGCCCCGACCAATGTGCCACTTGCTGGATGACTCTCCATCATACCACACACGACCAATATCCTGAAAACCGACCACTCCAAACTCTCCGGGAAAGACATAAGTAGTGAATGTAAACAGCTTGAGCCTTAGATCCAGGTTGTGGAAGAAGGCGGTCTGCCCGTGAAACCGCGTTCGGCGAAATCCTCTCAGGTTCGTCCACCCACCGAGTTTCGCAGAATTGAAAAACTCAAAGTCGTTTTTGAAGATGTGCTCGACACCCACACGGTTAGCGATTACAAGCCTCGCCGGAAATCGCAAAGACAAATAATGGGAAAAGTCAGACTTCACTCTTGTCAGGTTCTCAGACCGTTCGTTCATTCCCCATACTCTCTCAATATCGGCATTGAAGAATACGCCGGAACTCGGTAGTCCGCGGTGGTCGCGTACATCAAAAGTGAATCCAGCATTCACCCCAAGATAGATATGCTGCTCATTCACCTTTGCCGGATCGACGCCACTCTCGGGGGTACTCAGAAATCTATCACTCTGTATTCTTGATACTTCCCCCAAGGCAATCACGGGACCAAAACGGAACTTCACATTATCGCCAAGGCTCCTTTCCAAATTGGGTCGGAGCAGACCCCGATCCGTCTGCACACGATAGTAATCAATGGGCTCCACAGTGAAGCCAGATTCGTCACCCGTAAAATCAAAGGTCGTTTCATTACCATAACCAAAGAAGTTGGTCACAAAAAAGGGCTCCTGGAATTCGGCACTGATGCGCAGTCCCCACTTACCAAAGACATCCGTGAACCAACCCTCATACCTGAAATTGTAGGAGTCGATCCCGAGTGCGCCGTTGGCAAGAAACAGGTTCTGTGAACGGAAGGGCTTTTTCCTCCAGGCGTAGTCAATTGACAAAAATCCCAGCCCCAGGTACAAGCCATTGTCGGGGTTGAACTGGGCGCTTATAAGCGGATAGACCTTATCATAAACATATGATTTGCGATCGTACTCGTTGACATCCGCCTTCTTTGACAATTTCGAGCGTGTTGTTGAGCTCTTGGTCAATTCGGTATTGGACACGTTATCATAGACCACCGTCTTCTTGCCCAACCCCCGAACGGAGGACGCATCTGTGATCACGTCTTCCTGCTCGCCCCCGATGATTCGGACTTTCAAGCCCTTGTTCACATCACCTTGCACGTCGAAAACATCTTCGCCCCCGAGGCCATAAAGTCTTATCTCCTTCGTGTCCTTGTGTTGAAATGTTCTTTGGTAGTAGACTTGCTTGAGGTCTCCGTCCTTCTCGCGTTTGGTCACCGTAACACGCGTCTCATTATCACTAATGCGCTCGACAAGGAAGTACTCATGCTTGTGAGTGCCGACGACTTCCACCTCCTTTGTAAGGAACTCATATAGCTGACGCGCATATTTTTCCATGCCATCGCGCCGGGCCTTCAGAATCCGTTTGATCTCTTCGCCACGTAAATCATAGGCTGGTTGGGGCAAGTCCTGAATGGCTTCATCGATGATCTCATCTGTCAGGTTCTCCTGTATGAAGTCAATCTCCCTTTGCCAATCTGACCACTCCGGCTCGCTGACAAATGTGCGGTCGAAAAATCGCATATTCCAGTTGAAGCCCGGGGCCCATTTCATCTCCTCATTGAAGCCCTCAGAAGACGGCACGGCCCACTTCGATGCGGCAATCTTCGGCAGGAAACCATCCGTAGTGAAGAATGCCTGATCCCTGTCTCTGGGTATCGGGCGATAGCGTCGGCCCTTGCGATCCGAATTGTCCACTCCGACCCAGCGCCACTGGTCATCATGACGATCCCAGTCGCCTATGACCATATCGAACAACCTGCTGCGGAGGACAAAATCCTGGTCCACCCAGTTGTCATTGTCATCATAGATTTCCGCTTCCAGCATGTCGAGTGTACCCTTCACATCGTCTCCGCCACCGAAGAAGGGCTCAGAGGCGTTCTCGTCATTGGGCCTCTCCTCGTATAACATCATCGTATTGTCCACAGTATACTGGTACTTGCCGAAGGCCGGATCCTCGGGAATGAAGACCAGCTTCGGATTGGCATGGTACACACCAATGGCATCCGCCAGCTTCGGCACAGCCAAAGCGCCATAGGGGTGTGACGAGGAGATCTGATCTTGCAAGAAGTCAGCAGCGAATGTGCGCCTCAGAGAAGTAGGCAACAACTGAGATGGATCCTTCTCCACCGACCTCAACACATGATGCCGACCGTTTTCTTCTACCAACCTCAGTGAAGTTGTCTGCCGTCCCCCTCCTCGCTTGACAATTTCGAGGCCACCATGTTCCTCCAATATGTCGAAATAGGGAACCTCAATAGGCACCGCCCAAGTATCGCGGTAATTCTTACCAAGCCAAGACCTACCTCTCTTGGAAATCCCGTATTTGCTGCTGGCTGATGTGGTTTTGACAAGCCCGCTGAAACTGGGCCTGTTGGACAACTCCATCTCATCCGTCACCACCTGCTTGCTGTAGATATCTTCTTCGTACAATAGCTCCTGCGTATCACCCCCCCAATACTTAAGATTCACGTCACCCTCGTCGTGATAAGTGAGTTGCGCAAAGCCTCTTACCTGCTGAAAAAATTGAGTGCCCTGGCCGGAGGTCACGTGGGAGGTCTTGCTACCTGATCCACTCACGACATAATGGCTCTTGCCCCGCTTGATATATTGCAGTGAATGCTCATGGCCATTTGCCCAGACCACATTGTCTGCCTTTTCAATGGCGTCCACCAGTACATTGCGCATGAACTTGTACTTAGGATTGGGGATGTCCTGAATATTCCCAATCCCGGCTCTCGCAGCCCAGTAAATAGTACCGAGTCCCGGAAGCGGGATATACAAGTTCTTCATCGACTTCGCCTCAGTCAGGGGGAAAAGGTTCGTCTTCCAAAACTTGAACTTCCCTCCGTGTGGGCCATAGGAATACATGGGGTGATGCGCTGCGACCAAGATGTGTTTATCTGCATTGCGCAGGACCATATCATGCAAGAGTGCCAATGCATCAGATCCTCCACGGGCCTCACAACCATCCTCTTCCCTGGCCTTTTCCTCCGAATGCAGAAAATACTGCGTATCAAGAATGATCAGTGTGACCTTTTCATTGAGAGGGATCTCCACAGGTCCGGGGCAGCCATTCCTCGGCAAGAAGATATCAGGGCTGCCTGTGTACTCAGCCACATATTTGGCCATATTTCGCACGTTTTGCCACCCTTGTGCACGGCCCTGCGCCCAGTCGTGATTACCGGGTATCATGATGGACCTGCCTTTGAAAGCTTTGATAAGGTCCAGTTGCGGATTGAGTTTAGCCTCCATTTTGGCGCGATCAGGATCCTCAGGGTTTGGCAACCCTTTTGGATAGAGATTGTCCCCAAGGAATATGAGCACATCGTCAGGAGAGGCATTCGCTATCTTCTCACCCAGATAGGCAAGGTTTTGATCTTGAGGCTGTGGTTCGCCGGCGTCTCCGATTAGATAAACTGACATATCCTGCGTCCAGGCTACAAACGAGCACCCGACGAAAAGCAGGCAGTAAATAGATTTTTTCATTGGCATAGTTCCCTACCTTTTCCTTTTGACCATTGGGAATTTCAAGATATAGCCTCTGTCCCCCTCACCTTCGCTACTTATGTACATATCACCATTCGGTGCAAAGCAGATACCCTCTGGTTGACTGAGCACACGTGCCTGGATAGGGTACGTCCCAATGATCTCCCCTTCCGCATTGACATTGACCAGCAATTTCCCCACCGACGCCAGTACATAAAAAGTCTTATCCAGCGGATGATAGGCAATGCCCGAAGGTTTGAACTTGATCCGCTCCATCTCGTAGTCAAAGTCGCGGTGAGTCTCATAAAATTTCTTCAAACTCTCTTTGGTGATCATAAATCTAGCCTGGGTCCCTAGTTCGCCCGAAGACAAATCATAAGAATAGACCGTGCGGGGTTCATGGTCGGTGTCTTTGAGGTTCGGCTCGTCTTTACACGCAATCAACAGGCTATTGGTCTCTGCGTCGTACCCAAAGCCCTCGGTATTGTTCCCTCGCCTGAGCTCCGTCTCGATCCTTGTGGCGACCACTTCCTTTTCCTCCGTAAGCGGGAACTTGAACAAGTCTCCATTGCTCTCGAGAACAAAGATCTGCTCATCGACCAACTCCACGCCTTCAAAGTCTCCCGGGCCCCAAAACCTAATAGAGTGGTCGATCTCTCTCGTCGCTGGATTGTAGAAATACACTCGCCCACCTTCGTCTTCGACACAGATCAGGCGATCGTCCGGAGTGTACGTAAGTCCGGAGATTTCGGAGAGAACGTAGGGCAGGAAATGTTTGTCCGCAGGTTTCTTCAGGTCATAGTAGTAATCGGACACGGGAAGGATCAAAAACAGACTGTCTGCAATAGTAAACGAATTGCTTGGTCGACAACTATTTCCTCCTACAATGGCGACTGCCAGAATGACGATTGCAAAGAGACGATACATTGGCTTGGATATTCCCGTCTAAAAGTTAACCAAGCGGGAAAGATTTATGACTATCCAATTTGGAGAAGTTGCTATTATTGTAGGATACCTCCCTCATATGCCAGGAAAGCCTTCCGACATCGTCGAGAAAGCCCGGTCTTTCGCCATCAAAATCCTTGAAGAGGAACTGCCGGAAGATGTCAGTTACCACTCTCTGGAACATACGACCTTCGTAGTAGAGGCCGCTACAGAAATTGGTGAACATAGCGACCTGGCTCAGGAGGATATGGAAATTCTTCAAATTGCCGCATGGTTTCACGATTTGGGATATCGGCAATCCGTTCAAAACCACGAGGATATCAGCACGCAGATGGTGCTGGAGTTTTTGGGTGAGCAGGGGTACGACGACCACAAAGCTGCTAAGGTAGCTGGCTGCATTATGTCCACGAAGATTCCCCAGTCTCCGAAGACCAAGATCGAAGAAGTATTATGCGACGCCGACCTGCTCCACCTCGCTGACAGTAACTACTTTGAGAAATCTGGTCTCCTGCAGAATGAGATCAGCCAACTCAAGGGAGTGGAAATAGAGGACGCAGAGTGGATGAAGATGAACAAGAAGTTCATCAAGGAACATACATTTTTTACCGACTACGCTCGCGGACGCTATCGAACCGCAAAGCAGAAAAATCTGAAGCAGGTCAAAAAGAAATTGAAGTCTATGAAAAAGAATGAGGAGATCGAAAAACTCCAGCAAAAAATAGACACACTCAAGGAGAAGGTGAAAGAAGCCAAAGGACTGACACCTACAAGAGGGATTGAGACGATGTTTCGACTCACGTCAAAAAACCACCTTGAACTGAGTTCGATCGCGGATAACAAGGCCAACATCATGATTTCGATCAACGCTCTGATCTTGTCAATCATGATATCGGTACTGTTTCGTAAGATTGAGGAATACCCGCATCTGACCATCCCTTCGATGATCCTTACGATCGTGTGCCTTGTGACCATCGTATTTGCGATCATCGCCACCAGGCCCAATGTATCCAAAGGCAAGTTTACCCGCGACAATATCAAGAACAAAGAAACGAACCTGCTCTTCTTTGGCAACTTCCACAGTATGGATCTCAATGACTACGAGTGGGCCATGAAGCAGATGTTGCAAGACGGCGACTACCTCTATAGTAGTCTTATCAGGGACATCTACTTTTTGGGAGCGGTTCTGGGTAGAAAATACAGGCTCTTGCGCTGGTGTTATACGATCTTCATGTTTGGTTTTGTGGCCGCCGTGATCTCTTTTGTCATTGCCGAAATGTTCTTCAAAGCACCCTACCCCTATTGATCGATCGGAAGAGCTATTCAATCATTCCATTCCTTGACCTGGAAATAGGTAGCTCTCTGCGCGTTCACTTTGGGGTCACTTTCAGGCACAGGCACATTTTCCATGTCTTTGCTGAGTGCTACAGCATTTGTGTTATCGGCCAGCTGTAGGTTGACTATCGTAAGTATCTCCTGCCTCAATAAGGGATCCTTTACCGGAAAGGTTACTTCCACGCGCCGGTGGAGATTCCTTGACATCCAGTCGGACGAGCCCATGTAGACTTCTTCATTGCCATCATTTTGGAAGTAGAATACCCTCGCATGTTCCAGATATCGGTCGACTAGTCGCACCACTCTTATTCCGAAAGTTTCTGGAACCAAACAACAAATGCTTCTGGCAAGGACGGTCACGTCGACACCCGCTTCCGCCGCTTCATAGAGTTTCGCGATCATGTCGGACTCCTCCAGATTATTCACTTTCACGATCAGCTTTGCTTTTTTACCCTCATTTGCCAGGGCTATCTCCCGATCGATCAAACTGGTGAATGTAGGGATTGCGTTGAATTGCGAAACGATCAGTTGGCTAAGTCGCTCTGGCTGCTTCTGCTTGTGAAGGAACTTGAAAACCTGATACAATTCGTTGGTCATCACTTCATCACAGGAAAGCAGTCCATAGTCGCAGTAGATTCTCGCGGTCTTTTCATTGAGGTTGCCAGTGCCAAAAAAGCCGTAGCTCTTCTCCTTCTTGCGAACGAGAGCCACTTTCGCGTGCACCTTCAGCCCCGGAATGCTGTAGATGATCTTGATGCCCGCCGCCTTCATTCTGGAGGACCAGAGGAGATTATTTTCTTCATCGAAGCGCGCCTTTACTTCCATGAACACAACGACCTTCTTGCCGTTGTTGGCTGCGCTGATCAAGGCCTCCCCGATCACAGAGTCTTTGGCCATCCTGTAGAAGGTAACATAGATCTCCTCCACATCTGGATCTACCGCCGCAGCACTGAAGAATTGCAGGACATAATCGTAGGTCTGATAGGGGAAGTGCAGTAACCGATCTCCTTGCTCAATGGCCTCCAGGATTGATGGGTATTGGTCGATTTGTTTGCTCCTAAGAGGGGGCAGCTTCTCATATTCCAGGTCGTGCTTTGAGGGATTGAATATCTGGAAATAGTCATTTAGGTTGTGGTAACGCCCACCTGCTACGAGGTCACTTTCTTTGAGGTTGAACGCCATGGTGAAGTAGTTGACCATCTCCATTGACATGGACTTGTCATAAAGGAAGCGAGCTGGTGTTCCGAGATTCCTCTTTTGGATCTGCTTTTCAATCTTTTCGACAAGATCCCCCGAGTATTCATCGTCAATATGAAGATCCGCATCCTTGTTGAGCTTCACACTCTTGCATTCCAGGACGGTATATCCCTGGAATACCAGACCCACATTGTCTCGAACGATATCATCGAGGTAAATGAAGTAATACTCGCCATCAGCTCCCGGAACAAATTGAAATCGCGGAAGTACATCCGAGGGGATATTGACGTAGGCAAAGTACTCCTTCCCTCCCTTTTCCAGTCGGAGACCCAAATACAGCTGCTGATTGTTCAAAAAGGGCTCAACACCGGAAACACCGAAGACGTGCGGGCGCAGATAAGCCAAAACCCGTGACCGAAAATGGTATGAGACCTGAGCTTTTTGCTCGTCTGAAAGCATTTGAAGAGAGGCTCCGACGTGGATGCCTTTTTCTTTGAAACGCTCCAAAATGTCTTCCAACACAGCTCCGTAATCCTGCAGATGATTTCGTAGCTTGGCCCGAATGTCTGTTAACAAACCAGGCTCCACGCCCGTCGACTCGGTGATCTTCTGTTTGTCGATCTCCTGAATGGATCGAATGCTCGCCACGCGAACGCGAACGAACTCATCCAAATTGGAAGAGTAGATGGCTGCAAACCGCAAGCGCTCCAATAATGGCACAGACTGATTTCGAGCTTCCATCAACACGCGATAGTTGAAGGAAATCCAGCTCAGGTCGCGATCGTAATAGAGATATTCGGGCATTGGCGTGGGGGTAGCAGATGAAGGAGGTTATGGAACGGGAAAGTAAATTTCTCGAGAAGATAAATGCAAGAAAAACTTATTTGGATTCCCGCACCTAACGTATAAATTAGTGAGTACCCATCTGCAAAAAGCCATGGAAATCAAGAATATATTGGTACCCGTAGACTTCTCCGAGTGTGCGAAGAATGCGCTGAAGAGCGCCATCATTATTGCGAAAAAGACCGGCGCCAAGATCCACATGGTCAATGCTGTGCATGTCCACTCACCCCACCCTGAGATCACAGGCGGAATCATAGAAGAGATCCTGGCGGACTACGAGGAACAAGTGAAGGCTTCTTTCGAAGAACTGGAGTCTGAACTGATCGAACTCAAGGACGTGCCACATGAGGCCGATAGATTTATTGCTTACCTCACAGATGCGATCTACACGGAAACGAAAGAGAAAAAGATCGATCTCATCATCATGGGCACTCGTGAAAAGCACGAGACCATGGAACACCTTTTGGGCACCCGCTCGACGGATGTCATTGATGTGATCGAGGTGCCGATACTCGTCATACCGGAGAATTTCGTGGGACTGGCTCCTAAGAAGGTCGGTTTTGCATTCGAATACATGGGCTCCATCACCACAGAGACCTACGGGATACTGAAGAAAACCTGCGAGATCTTCGATGCCGAGCTCTTGGTCTTCCATATCCAGTCAAACACCGACTCGATTTCACTACAGGACCAAGAGATCCTGGCGAAACTGAGGAAGGTGCTTGGCGATGTAGACACCTCCATCCGGACCGTAGAAGCCAAATCAGTTCCCGAAGGCATCAATCAATTCGTCACTGCCCATGACCTCGATATGCTGGCCATGATGCCGAAGAAGCATAGTTTTTGGCAGCGAATCTTCAAAAAATCAGTCACTAAACACATCGCCATTGATACCAATATCCCTATGCTCATCTTCCGCGACTGACATGCCCATAGCGGATTAGTCCGCTGAACTTCTGGTCATGAGAGAAACGCCATTCTGCGACTTTGAGGGAATTCTGGGATTGCCGGCTGCAAAAACCCACGAAGGCCATATTCGACAGATAATCACTGACTCCCGTCAAATACGAAATGCCCCATCATGTCTGTTTGTGGCGCTCAAGGGTCCGTGGAGAGACGGCCATGACTTTGTCATAGATGCCTTTGAAAAAGGTGTCCGCCAGTTCCTCGTTGAGAAGCTCCCAGATGAACGCTTGGATGCAGGTTTTTACGTGGTGCCTTCGACGGTGAATGCCCTCCAGCAGATTGCGGCATACAATCGTCAGCTTTTTGACTATCCTGTTATCGGCATTACCGGCAGCAATGGTAAAACCATCGTCAAAGAATGGCTCGCCCCCATGCTGGGTCAGGCCTTCAACGTAGTAAAGAGCCCCAAGAGCTACAACTCTCAAATCGGTGTGCCGCTCTCACTGCTGGAGATGGCGGACAAACATAACCTGGGCATATTTGAAGCAGGCATCTCGCAACCTAATGAAATGCCTAACCTGGAGCGGATGATCCGCCCAACCATTGGCATCTTCACCAACATCGGAGAGGCCCATGCAGAGGGCTTCACTTCAAAAATCGACAAAGCCCGCTCCAAGGCACAGCTATTCGCCAATAGCCAACTGGTCATTTGCCGGCATGAGCATCTGATGGTGCGTGAAGTCCTGGGGGAGCTCAACGGACCCCAAGTTCTGACCTGGTCCACGCAAAACAACGATGCGGATATCCTCATTGAGGGGCAAGACCTCCAAAGCGTTATCTCGTGGGGTCAGGAAAGAGCGGTAGTAACACTGCCTTTCCACCAGGAACCATTTGTGGAGAACTTACTTCATGCAGTCACGTGCGCTATGGTTCTCAGGGTGAAGGAGGAGCAGATACAACAAGGTATCCGGCTTCTTCCATCAGTGGACATGCGCTTGTCGCTTAAAAAAGGCATCAATGATTCCTATCTGATTGACGATAGCTATAACAACGACCTTATCGGTTTGCAATCGGCCCTGGAAACTCAATCTGCACAACGGACGCTACACCGGAAGAAGGCCCTTATCTTGTCGGAAGTGCTTCAAACAGGGCTGGAACAGGCGGAGGTATATGCCCGGGTAAAGCAAATGCTCCTGGAGAATCATATTGACAGATTCTTCGCCATTGGATTTGATCAGGTCCACTGGCAAGCAGATCCCGACGGCGTGGATTGTCACTTTTATGAATCGACCCAGGACTTTCTCAATCACATGCCGCCGTTCAGGGAAGAGCTGATATTGATAAAAGGCGCCCGGCCATTTGGTTTCGAGCGGATTGTTGGCCAGCTGGCACAACAAAGGCATAGGACACAATTGAGTGTCAGTTTCGAAAGCTTGCGAAAGAACCTTATGGTCTTTAAAGGCCTCTTACGTCCGGAAACCAAGGTGATGGTCATGGTGAAGGCCTTTGCCTACGGTGGTGGTGCCGTGGAGATTGCCAACTTCCTTCAGTACCAGGGCGTGAACTATTTGGGAGTTGCTTACTTCGATGAAGGCAGACTCCTCCGCGAACACGGCATCGACGTCCCCATCATGGTGATGAATCCAAGTGTCGAATCCCTCGGGGATTTCAAAAGGTATGAGCTGGAGCCGGTGATTTACAACATGAACCTGCTGAAGGAAATTCTCAGCTTGCCCACCCCGCCATTTATCCATCTCGAAATGGAAACCGGTATGAACCGACTCGGCTTTGGTGAAGAGGAGTTCGCACAGCTATTGGGACAACTGCCCGGCATTCCCCCTCAGCAAGTGAAAAGCATTTTTACGCATCTGGCAACGTCCGAGGACCTGGCGCAGCAGGCATTTACTGATGAGCAACTGTCACTTTTCGATAGTCGATTTGATGAATTGACCGAAGTCCTTGGGTACACACCCATCAAGCACGCCTTGAATACTGGAGGAATCGTCACAAAACCATCACATCAATATGACATGGTGCGCCTGGGAATAGGGCTGTATGGTATCGACCCCGTTGGGCAACTGAGCCTGGAAAGTGTCGGCAAGTTTTCCACCTATGTGAGCCAGATCAAGCATCTCAAGAAAGGAGAGTCGGTGGGATATGGAAGAAGAGGGACCATAGAACGAGACAGCAAAATTGCAACAATCCCCGTGGGGTACGCGGATGGTTATCTCCGAGCCTTCGGCAATGGCGTTGGCAAGGTCAACGTCGGTGGAGTTCTGGCTCCTACCATAGGCAATATTTGCATGGATATGTCAATGATTGACGTCACAGAAATTGCCTGTGAAGTGGGACAAGAAGTGGTATTGATGGGTGCAAATCCTCATATAACAGACCTGGCCCAATGGGCAAATACCATCCCCTATGAGATCCTTACCAACATCAGTCCGCGCGTCGAACGGGTCTACTCCTGGCTATGAGCTGCCGCAGCCAATAAACTTCTTCAAATCCAGATCTGGAAGCCCCAGGTCCTGGGAAACATATTTTATGGCCACGTTGGGAGTCGGTGCCAGCTTTTTCGGTGTGGATTTGTCCTTCTGCCTCATGGTACTGGTCATTTGTCACCGTATAGGTATACGACAAAAACAGTATGTGGGTGACATTGGTTAACCTTGGAATTTCATGTTTGTCCCAATGGGACCATTGTCTCCATATTTGCATCCTGATGAAAGACTTCACCACTACTACTATCGGCGTCCTCGGAGGAGGGCAATTGGGGCGGATGATGATCCAATCCGCCATCGATCACAACCTCGATATCAGAGTAATGGACCCCGATCCACAAGCGCCCTGCAAAAGACTGGTGGATGACTTTGTGGTTGGTGACATAACCAATTATGAGGCGGTAATGGCCTTTGGAGAGCAATGCGACCTGATGACCATCGAGATAGAGAATGTCAACACACAGGCACTGAAAGACCTGGCCACTGCCGGCAAGAAAGTCTATCCTCAACCCGCCGTGATAGAACTCATCAAGGACAAGCGAAAACAGAAGACCTTCTACAAAGCCAATGGCATAGCCACGGCAGATTTCATACTGACCGAAACCAAGGAAGATGTCGCGCAGCATCAATCCATGTTGCCCGCAGTGCACAAGTTAGGTACAGAAGGCTACGATGGCAGAGGTGTGCAGATCATCAGGACGGTGGAGGATCTTGACCTGGCATTTGACCGCCCGGGTCTTCTAGAACCTCTCGTCAACATCGAGAAGGAACTCAGCGTCATCGTTGCCAAGAACCCTGATGGCGAGATCCGATCCTTTCCGGCCGTAGAACTGTCCTACCATCCTGAAAAAAATCTCGTGGAGTTCCTGTTCTGCCCGGCAGATATCTCCTCTGAAGTGGAAGCCAAGGCTGAGGCCCTTGCTCGGGATGTGATTGACAAACTGGACATGATCGGACTTTTGGCAGTTGAGATGTTTCTGACCAAGGATGGTGAGTTGCTGGTAAATGAGATCGCGCCAAGGACACACAATAGTGGCCACCAAAGCATAGAAGGAAATATAACCTCACAATTTGAGCAACACCTGCGGTCGATTTTGAATTTGCCCCTGGGAGATACCAGCATTACACGCCCGACAGCCATGGTCAATCTCCTCGGAGAAGATGGATTCAGCGGACCCGCCAAGTACGAGGGTATCGAAAAGATTGCCGCTATGAAAGACGTGCATGTTCACCTTTATGGCAAAGCACTGACCAAGCCTTTCAGAAAAATGGGGCATGTTACCTTAGGTGATGAGGATGTACAGCAACTAAAAGAACGGGCCAGAGAAGTCAAAAACGTACTAAAAGTCATATCATGAGCCAACCAAGAGTAAGCATCATCATGGGTAGTCAGTCGGACCTTCCCATCATGCAGGAGGCTGCCGAGATCCTGGAAGAATTGGAAGTGCCTTTAGAAGTCACAGTCGTCTCGGCCCATCGCACGCCGGAGCGAATGTATGATTTTGCCAAGGAAGCAAGAAATCGGGGGATCGAAGTGATCATCGCCGGAGCTGGTGGCGCGGCGCACCTACCGGGCATGGTGGCTTCGCTAACTACCCTGCCGGTAATCGGTGTCCCGATCAAATCTCGCAACTCTATCGATGGATGGGATTCCGTCTTGTCCATTCTGCAGATGCCGGGGGGCATACCTGTCGCCACTGTGGCCCTGAATGGCGCGAAGAACGCTGGCCTGCTGGCCGCGGCGATCCTTGGATCTCATGATAAAGCCGTCGGTGACAAACTCGCGCAGTACAAGGAGTCCCTCAAGGACAAAGTGCTTGATAGCGCCGCATCCCTTGAGCAAAATGGCTGGAAAGGCAAAAAGATCGGTTTCTGATTTTAAGAGTGCTCGACCAACTCCGGCTTCTTTGGGAATACCAATGACAGGACGATGGAAAGCGTCAACGCTGCCATGATGATCCCGAAGGAAAGGAATATTGGAATGTGCACATGCTCCACATTGAAGAGCGCTCCTAACGATGTCTGAATGATCTCCATCTCCAGGAGCATCTTGGCCCCGATGAATATCAATACGATTGAAAGTCCCTTCTGCAGTAGATAAAAGCGATCCAGCACGTTGGCAAGAAGGAAGAACATTGCCCTTAAGCCCATGACCGCAAAAATGTTGGATGTATAAATCACAAACTCGTTTTGCGTGATAGCAAATGCAGCCGGAATGGAGTCAACTGCGAATATCAAGTCTGTCGATTCAATCAGGACGATCACAAGGAATAACGGGGTAAATACGCGCTTCCCATTTTCGATGGCAGTGAACTTGCCATTGTGCTCGTCGGAGGTCATTGGTAGGAAGCGCTTGACAAACTTTAACAGGCCATTCTTCTCAGGCTCCACCTGCATGTCATCGTCATCGTTGAAAATTTTGATACCTGAATACACCAGGAAGAAGCCAAACACGTATAAGATCCAGTGAAACTGCGAGATCAGCATGGCTCCGACGAAGATGAAAATGGCTCGAAAAACGATAGCCCCGAGGATACCCCAAAACAAAATATTGTGGTAATACTCCTCCTTGACCTTGAAATACCTCAGGATTAAGAGGATGACAAATATGTTATCAACGGATAGTGCCTTCTCAGTCACGTATGCGGAGAAGTACTCCAAAGTACTAGCCTTCCCATCTCCGAAATAGTATATTATCAAGCCGTATACAACGGAAACCGCCACCCAAAACAGGGATTGCCGCAATGCTTCCTTCTGAGAGACTTTTTGATTTTTCTTATGAAAAACCCCTAGATCTACTATCAAGAAAAGGACGATGACGACTGCAAAAATTCCGAAGAGCAGGCCTTCGTTTTGGCCCGACAAGAGTGCTAGTAGCATATGTTACCCTCTAATTACACAAATCACACGATGTCTCTAGCTGAGGAACCCAAGGAAGCAATTCATTAACTGGGACAACCAGGAATTAACTGACGCTTCGCTTTTGTTAGCGGCAAAGATACAAAGTTTCTGCGCATATTTTTTTAAATTGATTCCTGGTAGGTATGCCCGGGCTTTGGATTGACATATTGCTCTTTCTTCTCATCTACACCCTTTTGATATTTCTTATCAAATGGCGCAGTTCATACAGGCGCCCAAGAAATAAAAATAGCGATGGAGAAGGAGGTATACCCATTGAATTCAATTGGGAGCCAGATCTGGACCTGCCACCCGGGGTCACGCTGCCCGATTCCGGTCCTTCGCTAGAATTAGAAGAGGTGGAGGAAGAGATGCGTCGCAAAGTGGAACTCGTCTAGTCCGGGGAATCTCCTCCGTCGATAACGTTCGTCACCGCACTGAAGAATACCGTATCTGACAAGATCATCTTTTGATAGCCTTTCACGGAAAAAGAGGCGATATGCCCAGTCTCAAAATCAATAGCGAACTCTCGAAACGCAGTATAGATGGCAGTTTCCTCATACACTATGCCAGTGACTCGATCGAGGGCACTTCCATCATATAGCACGGTAAAACTCTGCAGTTCACCTGTAACATCCACTTTTGTATACTCCTCTCTAGCGCCTTGCTTTTGGGTCTCAAAAGCGTTCCGGTATTTGGGCTGAGCAGGGTTGATCGCCAGAAAGATCTCAAGCTCCCTGGTCAGGACAGTAGAGTCCCCCTCTAGCTCCGCAACTTGCACTGAATCGCCAAGGACGACCTTCTTTTGGAGAGCTACTCCCTGCTGGGCCAGCCATGAGATTTCTTCTGCCAGTAACGAGTCCAGATCCAAATACTCGCTGCCAACAACCGCTCTCGGCGTGGTGGAGCAGCTTAAAAGCCCCGACAGGAGCATCAAAATCACCAGGGATCTCATCGATCGATTAGACGAGGATGTCGCCGGTCATTTCCTCGGGGATATTAAGTCCCATCAACGTCAATATGGTGGGCGCCAAATCTCCCAATTTGCCAGGTTTGAGCGCTTTCACATCGCCAGAGTCATCAACCAATACAAATGGGACAAGATTCGTCGTGTGGGCCGTATGAGGTGACCCATCGGGATTGATCATAATATCCGAGTTGCCGTGGTCTGCTATGATAATTGTAGAATAGCCATTTTCAAGTGCCGTAGACACGACCGCATCTGCGCAGCTATCGACGGTTTCGCAAGCTTTCACTGCTGCCTCAAACACACCCGTGTGACCGACCATATCTGGATTGGCAAAGTTGAGACACACGAAATCCACCTCTTGTTTTTGCAGTTCGGGGATGATCTTATCACGAATATCTCCTGCACTCATCTCCGGTGCCAGATCGTAGGTAGCGACCTTTGGAGAAGGACATAAGATGCGGCTTTCCCCTTCAAACTCCGTCTCGCGCCCTCCAGAAAAGAAAAACGTGACGTGCGGGTACTTCTCTGTCTCTGCAATCCTGATCTGTTTCTTACCCTGGTGTTCCAGGGCTTCTCCCAAGGTATTGGTGAGATTGTCTTTTCCAAAAACCACCTTGACATCGTTGAACGAGTCATCGTAGTTCGTCATGGTCAGGTAATACAGGTCCAGCTTCTCCATGCCTTCCTCAGGAAAATCCTGTTGCGTCAAGGCCACCGTGATTTGACGTCCCCGGTCAGTTCGGAAGTTGAAGCACATTACGACGTCTCCCTCTTTGATTGTGGCGACCGGGCTGCCATTTTCTACGTGAATGATGGGTTCGATAAATTCATCCGTGACATTATTGGCATAGGATGCCTGGATGCCTTCTTCCATATCCTCAAAATGTGACCCCTGACCATGGACCAGTGCATCATAGGCCTTCTTCACTCGCGGCCATCTCTTGTCGCGGTCCATTGCATAATACCGACCAGTGATCGTAGCAATCTTACCCCCGGTAGTCGCCATGTGCCGCTGCAGGTGCTGTACATATCCGAGCCCACCTTTTGGGTCGGTGTCACGTCCATCTGTGAAAACATGTACGAAGATATCCTTGACACCCGCCCTGGATGCCTCGGTGATCAGTCCCTTCAAGTGATCGATGTGTGAATGCACGCCCCCGTCCGAAACCAATCCCATTAGGTGTAGAGGTTTGCCCTGATTTTTGGCATGGTCAAAAGCCTCACGAAGGACTGGGCTTTCCATCAGTTTTTCATCCTTGACCGCATTGTTGATTTTGACAAGGTCCTGGTAGACAACCCGACCTGCGCCCAAATTCATGTGACCGACCTCTGAATTCCCCATCTGGCCTTCTGGTAATCCAACGGCAAGACCGGACGCCTCCAGAGTACTTGCCGGATAATCCTGCAGTACACGATCCATAAAGGGTGTTTGAGCCTTATCGATCGCCGAAACGGACTTGTCTTTGGCTATGCCCCAGCCGTCGAGTATCATTAGAATGACCTTCTTGTTCATAGGAATGGGTTGACTTTATCGTCTAATTGAAGTGATGAACTTTACAAATTTGCGGCAAAGATAACCTCGCTGATAAACAGGTTTACCCCCTTCACCCGTTTCTATCAATGGAATCACTAACTTTTGGCAACAAATTTGTCATTGAAGCTGTCATGAGGAAAATATTCACCGTCATTTTCTTGCAAGCCGTACTTGTGCAGTGGTCCTTTGCTCAGGATCAGGACATTGAAGACATAGGAGTGTCCCTTCGCAACGGGTCGGCCCGAGAGCTTGTAAAATTTTGTGGCAGTTCCGTGATTCTCAAACTCGAAGGAGAGACCACCACGTACAGAAAGGCGCAAGCCGAGGAAAAGCTGAGAACGTTTTTCCTGGATAATCCGCCAGTGGATTTCAACTACATTCACCAGGGATCATCAACAGAGGGGCTCAAGTACTGCATAGGGAGATACGTGGTGAACAATGGCGCATTTCGAGTGGTTTTATTGCTCAAACAAGACAACGATGGTTTTCAGTTGGACACCATCACACTCACTAAGGAATAATCACCCGGTTCGAATGAAACCTACTTATGTATCGGAGCAGAGACTCAAAGAATTTGTCTCTGCGGCACTCACGGAGGATGTTGGCCCCGGCGATCACTCATCGCTCGGTGCGATACCCGCGGGCGCTACCCGTGAAGCGATTTTACTCATAAAAGATGATGGCATCCTGGCAGGGATCGATTTGGCAGATTTCATTTTCAAAACCGTCTGTGAGGATTATACGATTGATCACTACAAAGCCGACGGGGATCAGGTACGGACGGAGGATCAGGGTTTTAAAGTACGCGGAGATGCCCATTCGATTTTAAAGGCCGAGCGATTGGTGCTCAACTGCATGCAGCGAATGAGTGGCATCGCCACCTACACACACTACTTGAATGGCCTTATCAAGGGTAGTGGCGCCAGATTGCTGGATACCCGCAAGACCACGCCCAACTTTCGAATGCTTGAAAAATGGGCTGTGGCCATAGGCGGCGGTGTGAATCATCGCTTCGGCCTATATGATATGGTCATGCTCAAGGACAATCACATCGACTATGCGGGAGGGGTCAGAGCGGCCATTGATCGCACCACCCACTACCTGGAAGAAAACAATTTGTCGCTGGACATAGAGATAGAAGTCAGAAATTTGGATGAACTTGCGGCTGTTTTAAAAGTAGGTGGCGTCAGACGGATCATGTTGGACAACATGATCCCCTCCGAAATGAGGCAGGCCATAGCTTTGATTGACGGTCAATACGAAACCGAAGCCTCTGGAGGAATTACCGAAAAGAACATCCGAGAAATCGCAGAAACGGGTGTCAACTACATCTCTGTAGGCGCTCTGACGCACTCCTACAAAAGCTTAGATATGAGTTTAAAAGCTATTTAGGAGACATTATGATTATCAAAACAAAAAAGTACCAGCTACCAACCAAAGTATATATCAGAACGGCACTCGCTGCTGTCCTGAAGCAGCAGTGGTGGGTAGGCCTGATTTACCTGGCCATTTGTGCGGGTTATTTTGTGATCCCTAATTGGTGGTGGGTCATTGGTGCGTCCATTGGACTGGTGCTATATCTGCTGTTTTGGCTGATTCAGTTCGCGGGAGTCACCCAACTGGAGCAGGGCAAGGTACTATTCCAGAAGTTGTCCTATGAGATAACGAGTCAGCAGATACTGATCAAGCTCAATACCAAGCAGGGTATGCCCATGAAGTGGGACCAGATCCGCCGAGCGAAAAAAGGTAAGGACAGCTTCACTTTGTTTGTCAGCAAAGCGCAGATCATTCATCTACCATTCAGGATTTTCAATAGCGACAATGAAGTGAGATTTCTCGAAACCGTCTTGAAGAGAAAAGGCTACATCAACGAGTAAGTGCAGGAGGATCGGCTCAAGGAACTATGGCAAAAAGTCTCAGCACTTTGCGCCAAACAAGAAAAAGCTCCTAGCCAGATATTGCGCAAATTGGAAGACTACGGTGCCTCGGCCGACGAAGCAGAGGCACTTCTTCAGCGACTCATCGACGAAAACTTTGTGAACGAGGAGCGATTTGCTGGCGCCTACGTTTCCGACAAGTTTCGCTTCAATAAGTGGGGAAAGGTGAAAATAGCCTTCAACCTCCGACAGCTGGGCATTGCTGAAGATCAAATCGAAAATGCCCTAGCGACAATCGAACCCCGTGACTACGAGGACTGCGTGCTACAGATCGCCACTCAGAAAAACCGCCAGCTGAGCCCGAGCCTACCTCCCCGCCATCGTGAAAAGAAGATTGTCGACTTTCTCCGTTCTAAGGGCTTTGAGTTTGATGTGGCCCGAAAAGTGGCCGCTGATCTGTCCTCTCGCTAACAGTGAGAGGGGAAAACTGAGCACGAAGGCATCTTTCCGCTTGTGATAAGTGTAGTAACGAACATGAAATACGCAGTCATTACGCTCCTGCTATTGCAGGTGGGATCCCACCAAAACCTCAAAAATGGGCTGGCAATCGGCGGCTATGATCCCGTCTCCTACTTCGGCGAGTCGGGCCCATTGAAGGGAGATCGCCAATTCAAGACTGAATATAAGGGGGCTACCTATTACTTCACCAGTGCAGAGAATCGCAAGATTTTTCAGTCAGATCCTTCGAAATACGCACCAGCCTACGGAGGGTGGTGTGCCTATGCGATGGGGGCGACTGGCGAGAAGGTGAAAATCGATCCAGAGACCTTCAAGATCCTGGATAATCGGCTATACCTCTTTTATAATTTTTGGGGCAACAACACGCTCAAATCGTGGAACAGAAACGAAAAAGAGCTAAAAGGCAATGCCGATAAGTATTGGTCGGAGATTGTGCCCACTAACTAATATGGTCTTATTTTTGTCTGATTTAAAGCACTGAGGATCTATGCTAATCCAGCAAGCAGCACGCGAGCTACTACTTCAACTGAGTGACGTACTTGACGAACTGAAGGACGAGGACTTCTCCAGACCTATCCAGTCGTTGAGTGGATCCTCCATTGGGCAGCATGTCCGTCATACGATCGAGTTCTTTCTATGCCTCATGGACGGTGTCGGCAAAGGCGAGATCAACTATGACAATCGCAAGCATGACAAATTCATCCAGGAAGACCGAAAGCTGGCCCTGAGTGTGATCGCATCAGTCGACGAGTTCCTGACCAGAACCCTCGAAAATCATCCGATGGACCTGGTGGCGGATTACGACCCCAAGGGTTCGGAGTCCATTGCCATTCCCAGCAGCTTCTTCCGGGAACTGGCCTACAATATCGAGCACACCATTCACCACATGGCCCTCATCAAGATTGGACTGCGGGATGTTGGCAATTATGTAAACATCCCCGACCACTTTGGAGTCGCGAGCTCCACGGTGCGATACCAGCGAGGACAGGCCTAACCGTTTCATGCCCACCAAAGTAGGGACCCTCCAAAAATGGTGGACCAGGATTTCCAGATTTGAATTCTGGCCATTCACACTGTTCTATTTACCAGTCTTCGGCTACTACGGCTGCCTTGCACTCCGTAGCAGATCGCTCTTCTTTTTCACTGCCTCCAATCCCTCCATTGAGTTTGGCGGGATGATGGGCGAGAAGAAATCTGACATCTTTGATCTAATCCCACCTGAGTATATTCCCGTCACAAAGCTGTTCAAGGCCGGCACATCCGCTGAGGAGCTTCACAAATACCTCGAAGGCGCAGGGCTGCAGTACCCTTTCATCCTAAAGCCCGACATGGGGGACAGAGGATGGATGGTGGAAAAGATCTCGACCGACGAGCAACTTCGGAAGTACCTGGCCACGATTGAGGTGGACTTCCTCGTCCAGGAATTTGTGGGCGAGCCAATAGAGGTTGGTGTCTTCTACGTACGTATGCCCGGAGAAAAGAGGGGCCGCATCACCTCCGTAGTCCGGAAGGGATTCTTATCCATCCGAGGTGATGGACAACACACGGTGCAGGAATTGCTGGAGCAAAATGTACGAGCTGTCCTGCAAGCAGACATGTCTAGTCCCGCAGTACAGTCCATAGCGGCGAATGTCCCTCGCAAAGGCGAGGAAATAGAGATAGAATCCATTGGCAATCACTGCCGGGGCACGACGTTCTTCGATGCGGGGGACTGGATAGACGATGCCTTGACTATCACCTTCGACGAGGTTGCCGATCAAATAGAGGAGTTCTATTTTGGGCGATTCGATATTCGCTGCCGGAGTATTGAGGACCTCAGAAAAGGCGAGCACTTCAAGATCCTCGAACTCAATGGTGCAGGCGCAGAGCCAGGTCATATCTACCAACCCGGTTATTCACTGATACAAGCCTACAAGGACGTCACATGGCACTTGAAGCTACTCTTTGAGGTCAGTAGAGCCAACAGAAGAAGAGGACATAAATATTGGAAATTCTCCGACGGTTGGAACAAATTACAGGAAGTCCGCACCTACAATAAGGCACGCACCACCTAGTTCATGGCTCTTCAGGTATTTTTCATCGCCTTTATCATCAGCCTTCTGGGTTCGATCCCACCCGGCACGATCAACATCACAGCCATGAAGATGGGGATCCTCGGGATGACCCGAGCGGCCTATTTCCTGATACTTGGAGCTACAATCGTCGAGTTTTTCTATGCCTCACTGGTCCTGAAATTTCAGCAATTCCTCAGCCGCAATATTGAATTCACCCATCATTTCACACTAGTAACGGGTATCGTGCTCTGCATCCTTGGTATTCTATCGATTCGATCACATAGTACGTCCGAGACGATCGCATTGAAGTCGGCGGAACGCGGGCGCAATGGTTTTGCAAAAGGAATTGTGCTGGGTTTTTTGAATCCACTTTCTATCCCGTTTTGGTTGGCTGTGACGGCATACCTACAAAGTCACGGGTGGATCTCGGTGGAAGGGTGGTCCTTCTGGACGTACCTGGTGGGTATTTTCCTGGGCTCCATTGTGACACTCATTTTGGCGATCCGCCTTGGCAATCGATTCACGGCTATCAGCGACAATCAGCTGCTTGTGCACGTCCTCCCAGGCGTCACCTTTCTGAGCCTCGGAGCCTACAATCTGTATTTGTGGTTTGTGAACTAACCCCAAAGCCCTGAAGGCACAATCTCCAGCACATGCTCGTCCGGGTCCAGAAAGTAGAAGGAACGCAAACCCCGCGGCCATTCCTGTTCAAAGATGATCTCTATGCCACTTTTGATCACATTGGTTTTGGTCTGTTCGTATTCCGCAGCCGGCACCTCAAACGCCAGGTGCTGGTGACCCTCAGCGTGGTGTGGTGGCAGTACCTTTTCTTCCTTGGTCACTGCAGGATCAAAACATAGTAGCACACTCTCCCCAGCACGAAAGAAGACATGGCGCCCGGCAGTGAAGTTGATCAGTTCAAAGCCCATGATTTCCTGATAGAATTGCCTGGTCCGCACTAGGTCTTGCACATAAATGCATGTCTCTTTGATATGTGTGATGTTGCCAATCATTTACTGAAAATAGGCAAGAACAGGGGTATTTTATAGGGGTCTTCTATCTTTGCCACCCGATCTGCATCCAACTAATATCCCCAGGAAGTCTTGAATTGGAACAAACTGCTGATGCGGCTGGCTATCTGGCGCCTCAGATACATTGGCGAGAACAACTTCATCCTGATTGTCGCGGGGGTCATTGGTCTCATCGCGGGGCTGGCTGCGGTCACGCTTAAGACCTCTGTGCATACCATTCAAAATTTTCTGGCCCGGAATACGGACTTCATAGGTTTCGACTGGTTTTACATCACCTACCCACTTATTGGTATTCTGTTGACGATGCTGGTCGCGAAATACATCTTCAAGGAGAGTTTAGGACACGGAATCACACAGATACTTTATGCCATCTCCAAGAACTCAAGCATCATCGCGCGTGCCAAGATGTATTCGAGGATGATCACCAGTGCCATTACCGTTGGCTTTGGTGGCTCTGTTGGTTTGGAGGCGCCCATTGTCGTAACTGGTTCCGCTATTGGGTCAAATGTGGCCCGTTTTTTTCACCTGAATTACAAGCGACGCACGTTGCTCATCGGCTGCGGATCTGCCGGTGCCGTTTCAGCAATATTCAACTCGCCCATCGCCGGAGTGATCTTCGCGGTGGAGGTAATATTGACGGAGGTCACCATCTCCAAATTCATTCCCATTCTTATTGCGTCCGTTGCAGGGCAGCTCGTAACGATCGTCTTGCTCGGTGAGGACATCCTCTTCTCATTTCGTCTGGTCGATGGCTTCCGCACTTCAGAGACGTTACACTATTTTGGTTTGGGCATTGTCTGTGGGTTGATCTCGGTCTACTTCACGCGCATGATGTACAGGGTAGAGAATGCAGTGAAGAGTATCCGCAGCAGCGTTGGCAGAGCCGTTTTTGGAGGTATGGCGCTCGCAATACTTATACTCATATTTCCTCCAGTCTATGGTGAGGGGTATGAATCCATCAAACAACTGCTCTCCGGTGAGGCCTCACAGGTATTCGAGAGCAGCTTCTTCTCCGTCTTTCGAGACAACACTTATCTTCCGGTTTTTCTACTGACGTTGGTGATTCTGGTGAAGCCCGTCGCCACAGCCATCACCATCGGAGCTGGTGGCAGCGGGGGAATTTTCGCTCCGTCACTCTTCATGGGTGGTCTCACGGGATTCACACTCGCATATACCATGAACCTCCTCATTCCAGGTGCAAATCTCAGCCTGAGCAGTTTCACGCTCGTGGGAATGTGCGGCGTAATGAGCGGCGTGCTCCACGCTCCATTGACGGCTATCTTCCTGATTGCTGAAATCACCGGCGGCTACCAACTCTTTGTCCCCCTAATGTTGGTTTCGGCCATCTCCTTTACGACGATATCTTACTTCGAGAAGTACTCATTGTACACTAAGTCATTGATCGAGAAAGGCGACCTCATCCCTTATGACAAGGACCTGATCGTGTTGAGTCTATTGAATATCTCCAAGCTCATTGAAAAAGATCTGCTTACCATCCACCCGGAGCAAAGTCTAGGCGACCTGACCGAGCTTGTCAAAAAAAGTAAGCGCAACATATTCCCCGTCATCAATGAAGAAAATGAGCTTCAGGGAATTGTCACCCTGGACGACATCAGGGACATCATGTTTGATCAGGAGAAACGCGACAATGTCCTGATCCAGGCGATTATGCAGAAGCCCCCGGCTTTCGTTTCACCCCACGAGAAAATGCAATCAGTTATGAATAAATTCCAGCTGACGCAAGCGTGGAACCTACCGGTGATCGACGAAGGAAAATACGTGGGATTTGTATCGAAAAGTCGCATCTTCAATGCCTACCGGAGCAAATTGATCAAGCAAACCCAGGAGTAGGAAATCACAACAGCACAAAAAACTACAAAAAGTGCCTCTGCTAGTGGTCAATTGAATTATCCACAAAATCTGGCATTCAAGTCAAAAGCCTTAGATGATTGCTTATCAGTTACTTATACCAAATATTATTTTGGTCTGTTGAAAAAAAGCCATAGCTGTGGAAAAGTCCCCTTCTCTCCGAAAAATACAAATCCGATAGTAAACTCCGGCCTCCCATACACAACGGAATAAAAGTCCCTCCTACGTAACCTGTTTTTCCGAAAGGACAGCTTTTCACACCCACCGCTCACGTCAATATCTCCCCCGTTCATTCCCCGAAATATTCAATAATTGACAACCCAGAGGTAAAGATTTGGTCAAATGATAAACATTGCGGGACACTTCCACGTATTATTAGGCCTATGCGACATGTGATGATCGGGGTACTGGCATTATCCTTGACATTTGCGAATGCTCAAGATCTCGAGATAATCAAGTACCATCAACTGGCTAGCGAAATGACTGGTAGCAATCAGCTCACCGTCATCAACTTTTGGGCGACCTGGTGCGGACCCTGCATCAAAGAACTTCCTCACTTCGAAGAAGCCAACAAAATGGACAACGTCCGTGTGATGCTTGTCAGTCTCGATTTTGTTGAAGACGAAGACAAAGTCAAGAATTTCGTTCAGAAAAGAAATCTGCAATCCGAAGTCTATCTACTAGACGAGAAAGACTATGATAACTACATGGGCAAGGTCGACGAGTCCTGGTCCGGTGCAATCCCTGCTACACTGATCGTGGATCAGCGCGGTAGGAAATATTTCTATGAGCAAGCTTTCAATCGCCAGGAGCTGCTCTCAAAAATTAACAAATTCGTCAATTGACAAAAATGCATGGCAACATGAAAAGAACATTTCTATTGGTAACAGGAGTATTGGCTGTCGTCGGCATCCTCTTCATGAATGCATCATCAGATGTTCGTGGATACGAAGTAGGGGACTATGCCAGAGACTTCGAGCTCGAGAACGTTGACGGCAAGATGGTCTCCATGGCGGACTACTCAGACGCTAAGGGCTTCATTGTTGTATTCACTTGCAATACTTGCCCTTATGCGAAAATGTATGAGAATCGTATCATCGAGCTGGACAAAGAATTTAAAGCCAAGGGCTTTCCTGTGATTGCGATCAACCCCAATGACCCTTCACAACAACCTGGGGATAGCATGAATGAGATGAAAGCGCGGGCGTCCAGCAAAAAATACCCTTTTCCATATCTGCGAGATGATGCCCAGGATGTGACGGCGGCCTACGGTGCCACAAAAACACCTCATGTATTTGTATTGAACAAAGAGGACAACGCAAAGTATCGGGTGGAGTACATAGGAGCCATCGATGATAGTCCCAGAGACGCCTCCGACGTAGGGGAAGCATTCGTCGCCAATGCGATCAACGCATTGCTCAACGGAGAGAAGCCGACAGTTACCAGCAAGCGTGCTGTAGGTTGCGCCATTAAATGGCGGCAGTCTTAAAAAGACATTGACAACAAGTCATAGAAAGGGAATCTGCATCGATTCCCTTTTTTTATGTAAAAGCCTTGCGATAAATAGGCTTCCGATAGAGGAACTGCAGGTACATCGGGAGGTACAGGATAAGGTCTGTCAACATCCAGCCAGTGGAGTAGGATATGTCATCAATGATTATCGCTCCCTCCCCATCCTGCCTGACCTCATGGTGATGTACCCATGAACTGAGGAAAAATGGAAGCTTGATACCCTTGTCGACGAAGACCCAACGATCCGTATCCTGCTGGCCTGAAACTATCTCGCTGGTCCATTCCTGGCGAAAAAAAATGAAGTTGAGTTGTAGCGACACGATATTCCCAGTCTCCGATCCGTCAAAACGAAGCAGCTTGACTTTGGGGAATGGTGGGCTGAGCCGAACGAAAAGATCCTCGTTAAAACCATCCTGGACTTTCTCCAGTGACGACCGAACGCTCGTCGAAATCTTTAACCTCATACCGAGGTGAACACGCAGACACGCCTAATGTTTGGGGACCGTCGTGCCTTCCAGATCCTCAACTACAATTTCTTAGCTTCCTCCCAGTACACGTCCATCTCAGCCAGTGTCATCTCACCCAGCGCCTTGCCATCGCGTTTTGAGGCCTCCTCCAGGTAGGTGAATCGCTTGATGAATTTCTTGTTGGTCCGTTCCAGCGCCTCTTCAGGGTTGATCTCCAGGAATCTCGCATAGTTGACCAGTGAAAAGATCAAGTCCCCAAACTCACTCTGGGCCCTGGATTGGTCTATGGGTTGGTCTTCGGACACATCAAATTCTTCTTTGAATTCGTGCATTTCCTCCTCTACTTTCTCCCAAACCTGGTGTCGCGCCTCCCAATCAAAACCTACACCGCGGGCCTTTTCCTGGATCCTCATGGCCTTCACCAGTGCTGGCAGTGATTGAGGTACACCACCAAGAACAGACTTGTTGCCCTTCTCTCTTAGTTTGATCTGTTCCCAATTGGCCTTCACCTGTTCTTCATCATTGGCTTCTACATCCCCGTAGATGTGCGGATGCCTGCGTATCAACTTGTCGCAGACCGCATTCAAGACTGCTGCCACATCAAATGCTCCTTTCTCCTGGCCTATTCTGCTATAGAATACCATATGCAGCATTAAATCGCCAAGCTCCTTCTTCATCTCATCCATGTCATGCTCCAGGATGGCATCCGAAAGCTCATACGTCTCTTCGATCGTTAGATGCCTTAGACTTTCGAAGGTCTGTTTCTTGTCCCAGGGGCAATTCTCCCGCAACTCATCCATAATGGTAAGCAGGCGGTCAAACGCCTGAAGCTTCTCGGCGCGGCTCGGATCAGGCGCGGCTAGCGGTTTCTTCATTTTCTTGAATCTTTTCGCGTTTTCACTAGTTGTAAGGATCGAAGGCAATTTGCTTAATTTTGCATTTAAACAAAGGGCAATGACAACGATACTTCTGGGAATAGGTTTTGTAGCGATTTTCTTCATCCTCATGTCCGTCCGTCTCATTTTCCTCAAGAACGGGGAGTTCAAGGGAACATGTGCCTCTCAGTCCCCCTACCTCAACAAAGAAGGGGCTCAGTGCGGCTTCTGTGGCAAGACGGTCACACCCGGCGACTCCTGCGCCAACCCCGACTCCGAAGTCAACAAAGTACTTGCCAAATTCGACTGATCTATTGATCTGGACCGCGCGCAACTGGTATTGAAATAATTCTATATTTGCGCTCCGCTAAAGTCTTGATCGAAGGTGACACTCATTAAATCTATTTCCGGCTTCCGAGGTACAATCGGTGGCAAAATCGGCGAGACCCTCTCACCGATTGACGTGACAAAATTTGCCGCAGCGTATGGCATGCTGATGCGAAGTAGGAGCGACAAGCCGAAGGTGGTTATTGGGCGTGATGCTCGCCCATCTGGGAAAGCCATTTCTCAGCTTATCTCCAACACACTGGTCGCCCAGGGAATCGACGTGGTTGATTTGGGGCTGTCTACCACACCCACGGTGGAGATGGCTGTGAAGTATGAAAGTGCCACTGGGGGAGTGATCGTCACTGCTAGCCACAATCCCGCAGGATGGAATGCCCTCAAGATGCTCAATGATCAAGGCGAATTCATCTCGGCAGAAGAAGGCAAGGAAGTACTGCAATGGGCAGACTCACCTGACCTCCTCTTCACCGAACCTAGAAAGTTTGGTGAGTACTCAAAGAATAAAGAATACCTCGAGCGACACATCGACGACATCCTCAATCACGAACTTGTCGATGTACAACAGATTCAGGATTGCCGCTTCAAGATAGCCGTGGACGCGGTGAACAGCACCGGAGGGATCGCCGTCCCTATGCTGCTAAAGAAACTCGGTGCCGAGGTACATGAAATGTACTGTGAGCCGAACGGCCACTTTCCGCACAATCCAGAGCCACTGCCTGAGAACATCGCACACCTCTGTCAGGAAATAGAGGCCGGTGATTTCGACCTTGGGATTGTGGTAGACCCAGACGTTGATCGCCTGGTATTGGTTTGTGAAGACGGACAGGTGTTCGGAGAAGAATACACGCTCGTCGCGGTAAGCGACTACGTCCTTGGCAAAAGGAAAGGGAATACAGTTTCCAACCTGTCGAGTACCAGGGCGCTTCGCGATGTGACCGAGAAGCACGGAGGTAAGTATCACGCGGCGGCCGTCGGAGAAGTACATGTGGTGAAGAAGATGAAGGAAGTGAACGCCGTCATCGGTGGTGAAGGCAATGGAGGGGTGATCGTACCAGACCTCCATTATGGTCGTGACGCCCTGGCGGGAATTGCCCTTTTCCTGAGCCTGTTGGCGCAATTTGGGAAGAGCGTCTCAATGCTACGAGCAACCTATCCCAACTATCACATCTCCAAAAACAAGATCGAGCTCACGCCGGATATCGATGTGGATGGTATACTGGACAAGCTAAAAGACAAGTACAAGCAACAGCCGATCGACACTACCGATGGCGTGAAGATTGAATTTGGCAGGGAGTGGGTGCAACTACGGAAATCGAATACTGAGCCAATTATCCGTATTTTTGCAGAGTCTGATAGTGCAGCCACAGCGGAGCACTTGGCAAATAAGCTGATAACAGACATTAAGGAGTTTATCTCCAACTGACATACACCCAAAACCTGATAGCCGATGCGCGTATATTTTGACAATGCGGCAACGACTGCCATCGATCCTGCCGTATTCGAGGAGATGCGACCCTTGTTTACGGAGCATTATGGCAATCCCTCCTCCATCCATGCCCATGGCAGGCAAGTCCGGTCCTTCATTGAGAGAGCCCGCAAAAAGGTAGCAGACATACTCAATACAAGTCCTTCGGAGATCTTTTTCACTTCGGGTGGGACAGAAGCGGACAACACTTTTCTGAGGTGCGCCGCGCAAGCAAAAGACCTCAAGCACGCCATTACCTCCAAAATTGAGCACCATGCAGTACTGCATACGCTGGAAGCCCTGGAGAAAGAAGGGCTGCTCCAACTGCATTTTGTGGAGTTAGATGATCTCGGCCGTGTCAAAATGGATCACCTCGAAGATCTACTTAAGCAAAATCCAAAAGCGCTTGTCTCGCTGATGCATGCCAACAACGAGATCGGCAACCTCCTCGATTTGGATCAAGTTGGCGATTTGTGCGAGGCGTATGACGCCATCTTCCATTCCGATACGGTACAAACGGTCGGTCACATCCCGCACAATCTCCAGGACCTGAGGACCCATAGCATCGTAGGATCGGCCCATAAGCTGCACGGACCAAAAGGTGTAGGATTTCTGTACGTAAGGCATGACACCAAGATCCACCCTTTTATACATGGTGGCGCTCAGGAAAGGAATATGCGCGGTGGTACAGAAAATGTGTATGGCATTGTCGGCCTCGCCAAGGCTTTGGAGATCGCCTACGAAGAGCAGGTGGAGCACCGGGAACACATCGAACGACTGAAGGGCCACATGATCGACTGCTTGAGCGAGGCGATTCCGGACGTGCAGTTCAATGGCACTTCAGCCGATCTCAACAATAGCCTCTATACAGTGCTCAATGTCTGCCTACCTCCCTCGGATGACAATGATATGTTGCTCTTCAACATGGACATCAACGGCATCTCGGCATCAGGCGGTAGCGCCTGCAGTAGCGGCTCCAACATTGGTTCGCACGTGCTGGCAGAACTGAATAGAGATCAGCGGCGAGGGGCCATTAGATTTTCATTCAGCAAGTACAACACGATCGAGGAGGTGGATTATGCAGTGGAGAAGCTGGCAGAAGCTGTTGCTGTTAGCGTGTAGCTACATTCCACTTTCCTGCGTTTCTCCCGCCTTCAGTCAAAAGGCGTTTGTCAAAAAGTATGAATGGGGGCCCTCTGAAGGCCATTCACTGAAAGACGATTTGGGTGATCTGAAGTGTACGGCACTGGCGATTGTCCCCAGGGTTGATCCCGGCACTTCGGCGATTTCTGCAACCATCAATGGTCTGAAAGTGCTCATTCCCCGAGATGAAGACGCGCCAAGGCCTACGTACTTCCTATCACTGCCGGAAGCAACCTCAGCTATCGAGATTGACCATTCTGAGGCGATCGATTTCTATGCTATTCACAGTGGGAGAGCCCCTGTAGTAGAAAGAAGACAGGCCGGAGAGACAGACTGTCTTACACTTCCCTCTGCAGTAACGCAAGAAATATGGCGTGATGGTCTACAAGCACCCAACTTCAACCGAACAGCCAACAATGTAACCCACCACATTGTCCATCACACGGCGGGATCCAACTCCAACGCGAACTATACACAAGTCGTCCGTGACATTTATCTCTTTCACACACAAGTCAACGGCTGGTCGGACATCGGTTACAACTTCCTCATCGCGCAGGATGGCACCATCTATGAAGGGCGAGATCCGGGACAAAATCTCACGGAATTTGAGGTGGTAGGAGCACATTTTTGCGCAAAAAACTCTGGTACGCTAGGCATCTCTCTTCTTGGCAATTACGAGACCGCAGCGCCCACTGATCCGGCTTTGGAGAGCCTGCGTGACTTATTGGCTTACAGCTTTGAGCAACTGGAAATAGACCCCACTGCAAGTTCAACTCATCGAGGACAAACCCTCGAGCACCTTTCGGGTCATAGAGATGGTTGTAGCACACTTTGCCCAGGGGCCAACCTCTACTCACTGTTGAGTTCGATGCGAGTGGAGGTCCAAACGACCATTGACAATTGTGAACCCCCCATCTCTGCACCGTCCCTGTCGTTCTCAGGGCCGTCCCAAGTTACCGCAAGGGCGACAGTGACTTTTGTGAACACCAGCACAGGATATGAAAACTATCAGTGGGTGTTTGAAGAAGGCTCTCCGTCAACATCCAGCACTGAAAGTGTGGATGTCTACTACCAGCATGTTGGCATATATGATATCACTTTGATTGGGGAGGCACTGGATGGTTCGCTGGACACCCTCTATGCCAGGGACTACGTGCGGGTTGGAAGCCAGGTAGCGACACCCTGGATCTACCCGAATGCTGTGGCCACTGGCGGGCAGTTGAACATCGAGTTTGGGGAACCTATTGTCGTCGTCACACTCATGTCCATGACTGGTCAAGAGATTGCTACGTACCTGGGTGTGGACGGAGTGATCAACCTACCACCGACCAGATCAGGCGTGCACATTCTCAAGGTACGCACGCAGGCAGCTACCTACTTCAAGCGATTAATCATTCAATGAACCGGGCGAGACTCAAAGATCAATGGCCAAGATAACGATCATCGTCCCCACTCTCAACGAAGAAGCCTGCCTCCGAAATATGTTGGAGCACACGTTTGACTGCTGCTACAAACGAGAGCACGTTGAAGTGATCGTGGTAGATGCAGGGAGCGATGACAACACTGTGAAGTCTGTGGAGGACATGAATGTCCGAGTCGTGAGTGATCGCAAATTGAGGGGTAAGAAATATGCCAGCCTGAACGTGGGACTCTACCTGAGCACAAGTCCCGTCACGATGTTCCTGGATGCCGACACATGGCTTCCTCCCTCCTTTGACAAAAAGGTGCTGGAGGTCATGACGCAGCGACAGGTCATCGGCGGTGCTTTCTGCATGGTGTTTCATAAAGAGCGCGGGCTGCTCCGCTTATTGCGAAGAGTGAATGATCTCCGATATCACTTTGAGGATATCTACTATGGTGATCAAGCCTTATTCTGCGATACACAACTGGCTCAGGATCTTGGAGGCTATCCAAAAAAAGCTCTGATGGAGTCCGCCTTCTTCTGTCGAATTCTCAAGAAACACGGCAAACTACTCTTGATCCCCGAACCGGTCGTGACCTCCGCGCGAAGATTCAAGGAACACGGAATTGGCAAAGTCGTATGGTTTGATCTTAGGATGTGGTTTCGGTTCACCGTGGGACTGGATGTCCAAGCCTTCGCCAAGAAGTATTGGCAGCACAACCAGGACATCAATCCAACACAATCTCCTTAAGACAGTCAATCCACTTTGCCTCGGTATTCAGGCTCGGCACCAGATCCCAAACTTCTCCTCCCGCTTCGATAAAATCCTCCTGGTACGTCTCGCCCACCTCGATGGTAGTCTCCAGACAGTCTGACACGAATGCCGGCGAGAATGCTAGCACCTTCTTCACGCCCCGGTTGGCCAGATCCAGCAGCACATCCTCCGTGTAGGGCTTGATCCACGGATCACGACCCAGTCGCGACTGGAAGCAAACCGTGTATTGATCTTCCTGCAAGCCCAGCTTGGCTGCAACTAATCGTGTGGTCTCAAAACACTGCGCTCTGTAGCAGAACCGGTTACTATCGGTGAGCTTATTGCAACATGCCCCCAGTTGGCAGTAGCCATTGACAGAGCCCTTCCTGATCTGTCGCTCCGGCAAACCATGATAGCTAAACACGAAGTGCTCATAGCTCTTCTTGTCCATCAAGTCCTGACCGAGGTCGGCTATCGTTTCTATGAACAGCTCCCGTTCGAGGAATTGGGAAGTGAATTTTATCTCAGGAATGATCTGCCACCCACGTGTGATCTCCATGACCTTATCGATGACGGAACCTGTGGTCGCTGACGCGTACTGCGGAAACAAAGGAATCACGTGTATTGACTCGACTTTGGCTTTACGGAGCTTTTCTAAGCCCACTTCAATACTAGGATTCTGGTAACGCATTGCATATTCCACCAGGTAGGTATCGTCCAGATGCTTTCGAAGTAATTCTACGACGTCTTCGGTGTAGTACTTCAGAGGGGATCCTCGTTCCGTGAAGAGTTTTCTGTATTCGGCGGCGGATTTGGGCGCCCTGAAAGGCCCGATGATAAGATTCACCAGCAACCACCTGGGTAGAGCGGGTATGTCAATCACCCGGCCGTCCATCAAAAACTCCCGTAGATACTTCCGAACATCCGGCACACTCGTTGAGTCCGGTGTCCCGAGATTGACGAGCAATATTCCCCGCTTACTCATTTCTGGTTAAACAATGTTTGACTCCCAAATTATGTACGCGTAGGCACTGAAACGAATGAAACGTGTCAAAGACATCCATAAAAAACTTCGTAATTCATACCTCACCGCACCCATCAACATGCAAATACCAGAAAATGGAAGGGGTGTAAGCGCAGCTACAATGACGAGGAAACCTCCGAATCTATTGAAATGTTTCTCCGCCTTGCCCAGGAAACGCTTCTTGATGGTGGCGTACAACTTGGTGGAATTGAAAAATTCGCCAATGAAGTAACCTATCACGCCGGCGCTGTAAGACAGTACTGACAGTAGTAAGACGTTTTGCACATAGAGATTCATGTCTCCATGCCTCAAAGACCACAACATGAAAAACTCTGGCGGGATGATCCCAAAGATGACTTCGGAAGTGAAGAATATCGTGAAGATGGTCTTAGGCTGATCATAGAGCGGTCCCATCCATTCGGCGATGTCCGCATTGAAGTATTTCTTCGCAAGGACATAGCCTCCGAGGATAGCTCCCAGCCACAGAAATCCTCTTAAAAGATTCCGTAGTAAGAACCGTGTTCGCTCGATGGATTGGATACTACTTGGGGCCTTCAAAAATCCGGGTTTTGAAAAAGACTAATAGGAAAACGGGAAAATAGGCAATGAGTTTTGAAAATCTAATCCTCGACAGCTTGAGTCTTGGACTTTTTTGGTTTCGGTGGCTTTTGATCTCCCCGTCGTAACACCCAGTAGGGATCCCTGAGTTCCGAATACTGGCCATAAAATTGGGTGAGCATGATTTTCACGGCGTAGTTGAGCCGATTAATTGCGTCCATGTGGTAGTCAGCACGGTTTCGGGGATGATAGATAAAGAACTTGATAATGGGGAACGTATCCTGCCGCAAGAGCCGCAACACCTTTACTACCGTGGTGCTTGGTGCCTCGATGTTTTGCAAGGCCCGATCTGCAGCTTGCGCGATGCCAAGTATCAGCTCACCGTAAAGGCCATTCGTTGGTGAGCCGTCCGCACTGAGATGCTCCGCCGTTTCCTCACAAAACCCCTTGAGTATCCTGATGGCTGGTAGGGACATGGTGGGTTCTGTAAATACATCCGGTTGCCACAGGATCTCGCGAAATGTGAAAAGAGAGGGCAGCAGCTCCGTGTCGTAGCTTTCGTCATTCTTAATTGCCAGGAGCGTACGGGTATCGAGTGAACTCACCTCGACCTGACCCGCCTGCAGAGCATACGTTATGTCGGGCTCGTCTTTCATCATCTCGATGAATCCCCAGATTTCGTTGAGCGCAATCTTCATCACCCTTAGTAGTTTTCTCTATCGACACCCTAAAGATGACATTTTTCAGAATAAGCAGACGTAACAATTCGTTCACATATTCGGTTTGATAAATAGTATGCAAGCATAATATCTTTACAACTCATGAAAGAAAAGGTTCAACCCAGATACTTCGATGGCGTCAAATTCCTGAGGCTATCCGATCTGCCGCCTCAGCAGGCCATGTTGTTTGCTGGTTGGACCTCTAGCGCCCTGAGTAGTGGTTTACCTTCTGACCTAAGCCAGGAGAAAGCGGATATCGTCCGTTACGAAGACTACGACTTTTGGTTTGACTATCACTACCTGACAGAGAAAGATATGGACGAGCTCTTGTAGCGCTGTTCCATGTCATTCACTATCTTTACCTAGGCTCGGAGCAATTAAACTTGCTGTTACTTTTTCGTCAAAACAATCCCAAAGCTCCAATGGAAAAGAAGTGGGTTTTACCTCAAGCCGTACCCTCCACACAGACTGATCTGCTGTCTAAGACACTCAACATCAATGCTACCCTGTCTCAATTGCTACTGCAGCGTGGCATAGACTCTTTCGAAAAAGCGAAAGAATTCTTCAGGCCCAAGCTCGAGAGTCTCCATGATCCTTTTCTTATGAAAGGAATGGAACGAGCGGTCAACAGATTATCCGAAGCCATCTTTCAGGGCGAGAAAGTAATGGTTTATGGCGACTATGATGTAGATGGTACCACTTCTGTCGCCCTTGTGTATGACTTCCTCACACAATTTGCCAAACCCAATACGATATCCTACTACGTACCCGACAGATACACGGAAGGCTACGGGCTGTCAGAGCAAGGTGTCAGAATGGCCGCAAAGCAAGGTGTCACCTTACTGATCACACTTGATTGTGGTATCAAGGCCTTTACAAACGCCCAACTTGCTAAGGATTTAGGAATCGATCTGATTGTTTGCGATCACCATTTACCGGGATCTGATCTTCCCTCAGCTTATGCCATTCTGGATCCCAAGCAGCAGGATTGCGGCTATCCGTACAAAGAATTGTCGGGGTGTGGCGTCGGATTCAAGCTTCTTCACGGGTTCTGTCTTCAGAACACCGTCACACTTTCCAAGCTGTACAACTACCTCGATCTGGTGGCGACGAGTATTGCCTGCGATATCGTACCGATCACGGGGGAGAATCGGGTCATGGCCCACTTTGGCATTCGAAAGATCAATAAGTCTCCGCTGCCGGGAATCCGAGCGTTGATTGAAGTGAGCGGCCTCAGGGGAAAGATCACCGTTTCGGACCTCGTCTTTTACATTGGACCTCGAATCAACGCCACCGGCAGACTCACTCATGCCAAGCGATCTGTAGAGATGCTCCTTGCACGAGATCCCGACAGCCTGAAAGCTTTCTCTCAGGAAATGAACCTTGTGAATGGTGAAAGGAAGACGTATGACATGGAGACCACCGAAGACGCCCTGGAGATGATTCGCGAAGACCCGCCATCAATCGACAGAAAGTCCACCGTGCTGTTTCGCGAGGATTGGAACAAGGGCATCGTCGGAATTGTGGCCTCCCGGTGCATTGAAAGCTATCATCGCCCGACGATTATCCTCACGGAGTCTAATGGTAAGGCAACAGGCAGCGCGCGCTCCGTCCCAGGGTTTGATATATACGGCGCCATAGAGCAATGCCGCGATCTGCTTGATCAGTTTGGAGGACACCACCATGCCGCCGGACTTTCCATGTCGTTGGACAATATCAAGGCATTCCAGCAAAGATTTGAGGAAGTAGTCTCCTCCACGATTACAGAAGACCAATTGCAACCGAAGCTGTACGCGGACATGGAAGTCGAATTTTCGTTCATAAATTTCAAGTGTTACGACATCCTCCGACAGATGGCACCATTTGGTCCTCAAAATCCCAAGCCAGTATTTGTCACCAGGAACGTATCTTTGAAATCTCATCGGGTGATCAAAGACAAGCATCTGAAGCTGAGTCTGACGCAAAACAATGAGAGAACCTACGAAGCAATTGCTTTTGGTATGGGACCTCTGGCCGAAGAGTTTCAGGATGGCACTACCCTGGACATTGCCTATCATCTGGATGAGAACGAATACATGGGCCACAAGACCCTGCAATTGATTGTAAAAGACATAAAATTAGTGCGGCAAGAGACGGTAGTTGGATGAAGTTAGTAGCGGATAACCTGGTAAAGAAGTATAAGAAGCGTACTGTTGTCAATCACATCTCCGTGGAGGTGGAGCAAGGTGAGATCGTAGGGCTCCTCGGCCCCAACGGTGCCGGCAAAACCACTTCCTTTTATATGATTGTAGGGTTGATCAAGCCCAATGATGGCCACATCTACCTGGATGACGAGGACATCACTAGCCTGCCTATGTACCAGCGCGCCAAGCGGGGAATAGGGTACCTGGCACAGGAAGCCTCCGTCTTCCGCAAACTGTCCGTGGAAGACAATCTGCTGGCGGTCCTGGAAATGCGCAAAATGCCCAAGGCTGAACAGAAGCGGCGAGCCGAGGAGCTCTTGGAGGAGTTTAGCCTGACGCACGTCCGAAAGAACATGGGGATGGTGCTCAGCGGTGGCGAACGTCGCAGGACAGAAATCGCCCGCGCACTCGCCGCCGATCCCAACTTCGTGCTCTTGGATGAGCCCTTCGCAGGTGTTGACCCTATCGCCGTGGAAGAGATCCAGTCCATCGTAGCACAGCTGAAAAATAAGAACATAGGGATATTGATCACCGATCACAATGTGAACGAGACGCTTTCGATCACCGATCGTGCTTACCTGATGTTCGAAGGCAGGCTACTGAAGGCCGGTACCGCCGAAGAGCTTGCCGCCGACGAGCAAGTGCGGAAGGTCTACCTCGGAAAGCATTTCGAACTGAAAAGAAAGATTTGACCCGTGGAGCTACTCAATTCCATATTGACGTGGGTCATGAAAAAGCGCATCCATCAGATAGAGCTTTTCATAAAGTATCCTCACGATGTGCAGCACGAGCTGCTGGATGGCCTTGTCAAAAAGGCTGCCCATACTGAGTATGGAAGAAAATACAAGTTCCATTCTATTAAGGGGTTGAAGGACTTTCAAGAGCGTGTTCCCATCGTCTCGTACGAAGAACTATTCCCCTATATCGACCGGTTGATGAAGGGCGAGCAAAATGTCCTCTGGCCAACGGACATTCATTGGTTCGCAAAGAGCAGCGGCACCACCAACGACAGAAGCAAGTTCATCCCCGTCTCTGACGAAGCATTGGAAGACTGCCACATGAAGGGTGGCAAGGACATGCTTTCCATTTACGTGAATAATTTTCCAGACTCGAGGATGTTCACGGGAAAGAGCCTGGTCATTGGCGGCAGCCAGCAGATCAACCAACTCGATAAGCATGGTCGATCCAGATATGGAGATGTGTCCGCGGTGATATTGAAGAACTTGCCGCTTTGGGCACAGTTCGTAAGAACCCCAAGCATGGACATTGCCCTAATGGATGAATGGGAATCGAAGATCAACAAGATGGCGGAGACCACAGCGACAGAAAATGTCACCTCCATCTCAGGTGTTCCCACCTGGACCTTCGTGCTCCTGGAAAGAATATTGGAAATGAAAGGAGTACCGGACATGACCTATGTCTGGCCCAACCTGGAGGTGTTCTTCCATGGGGCGGTATCTTTTACGCCGTACCGGGACCTTTTCAAGCAGAAGATCCCATCCGCGGGGATGCGCTACATGGAAACGTACAATGCCTCGGAGGGATTCTTCGGTATTCAGGATCAAAACGATTCTAACGACATGCTCCTGATGCTCGACTACGGGGTTTATTACGAATTCATCCCCATGGAGGAATTTGATAGTGACAATCCGAAAGTGATCGGTCTCTCGGAAGTGGAGCTGGGCAAAAACTACGCCGTGGTCATCACAACAAACGCCGGCCTATGGCGCTACAAAATCGGTGACACGATCCGGTTCACATCAAAGGATCCCCACCGCTTCCGTATTTCAGGACGTACGAAGCACTTTATCAATGCCTTTGGCGAGGAACTGATCATAGAAAACGCCGAAGTCGCTATCGCAGAGGCTTGCAAAAAGACCAACTCCACGATCGAAAACTTTACGGCCGCACCTAGATACTTAGATGCCGGCCAGAAAGGAGGACATGAATGGATCATCGAATTCAAGGACGACCCCGACGACGTCTCCAGGTTCACTGCCATCCTGGACGAGAAGCTACGAGAGATCAATTCCGACTATGATGCCAAACGGCACAAAGACCTCGCTTTGGAGCCTCCTGTCATCCATCGGGTACCACAAGGCACATTCCACGACTGGATGAAGAGCCGCAATAAGCTTGGTGGCCAAAACAAAGTCCCACGACTATCCAATGACCGCAACTACCTGGAGAGTATTCTCGAAATGCATTCTCAGACTCATTAAAAGCATGATCTTCAAAAACCCATTTGCAATAACCTACAAAGTAAGTATCGTGTTCATGCTTCTGATCCTTGTGTCGTGCGCGGGAAACAAGAGCGCTACCTCGAATTCAGCCACTGGCAAAAGGGCAGAGCTTTTCGACCATGACACGTTTGTTGTTACGAAAATCTCCAAGGACCCAAAGTATGCCCGGACCGAAAACAATCCTGTGATGGTCGGTGGTGACAAAGACTCAGAAGGACCATTGAATGAACGTAGGTACCTCAACGCTTTGGCTGGACCGCGTGGGGAGCGCATCTCCTACTTTCGGTTTGAGAGCTGCTGTCCTTTCAAAACAGAGAACGGATATATGGGAGAGGGGCTTCTAGACCATTATCGCGTTACGTGGGAAGGGTCGAAGGACACCGTCTCCATTTACATCAACATGTACGACTTCGGTGAACTCAAGGCTCCAGCCGGTTTTAGCCTCAAGAATAAGGGGCTTTGAGCGTCATTTGCCCGTTTTTGCGTCCCACGACCTAGTTCGAGAGTTGTGTGTAGTTCCGCCACTTGGTCAGTGTGGCTGAGAAATCCTCCGGTAACTCAGAGTCAAATTGCACGAACTTCTTCGTGGCTGGATGAATAAAACCCAGGGTCTTGGCATGCAGGGCCTGTCGCGGTAAGAGCTTGAAGCAGTTTTGCACAAACTGCTTGTACTTGGTGAAGATGGTGCCCTTCAAGATCTGGTCACCCCCATAGGTGGTATCATTGAATAGTGGATGCCCCAGGTATTTCATATGCGCCCGTATCTGATGGGTTCGCCCGGTTTCCAGGTTGCACCTGATGAGCGACACATAGTGCAGATCCTCCAGAACCTCGTAGTGCGTCACTGCACGCTGCCCAAAGTCTCCTTTCGGAAATGCCGCCGTCACCCGTCGGTCTTTGAGACTCCTGCCAAGATTTACATCGATGGTCCCTTTAGGCTCAGCCGGTACACCCCACACCAGGGCGTGATAAGTACGTTCGATGGAGTGATCAAAGAATTGTTTGGCAAGGCTCGTCATCGCCTTTTCGCTCTTCGCGATCACGAGCAAGCCAGAGGTATCCTTATCGATTCTATGTACAAGGCCCGGACGGCCTTCGTTTCCGGGCATCTCGGGGAGCTGTTTGAAGTGCCACGCCAAAGCGTTGACCAGGGTGCCACTCCAATTTTGATAGGCAGGGTGCACGACCATACCGGCTGCCTTATTGACGATTAGCAGGTCATCATCTTCATGTACGATATTCAAGGGGATATCCTCAGGAACCACTTCCGTATCCCTCGGTGGTTCCGTCAGGTAGACAGTGATGACATCCTCACGGCGGACCTTGTAGTTGGGCTTCACCACCTCGCCATTCACCTTGACCAGCCCTCCTTTTATGCCATCCTGGATTTTGGACCGGGAGACATTGGCCAATCGATCCATCAGAAATTTGTCTATCCTGAGCAGTGTCTGCTTTGGGTCTACAATGATTTCTACGAGCTCGTACAGTTCCTCCTCGTTTTCCTCGGTCATCCTCCAAAGAAAAGAAATATATTTCTCCCGTGGAGAAACCTCAAACACCCAGCCCAATCATTCGCATCGACCACGAGCTGTTTCGTGACAAAGGAGTAGAAGTTTGGGTAAAGCGTGACGACCTGATACACCCCCAGATCATGGGCAACAAATGGCGCAAGTTGAAGTACAACCTCTTGCGCGCCGAAGAAATGGGTAAAAACACCCTTTTTACCTATGGCGGGGCCTTCTCAAATCACCTCGCAGCAGTAGCGGCGGCGGCGAAGCTCTACGGATTTGAGGCCGTCGGCGTCGTTCGTGGTGATGAGCTCAATGCCGACAGCAATGCCACCCTAAAGTTTGCCGCATCTCAAGGGATGTCGCTGCGATTTGTCTCAAGGGAGGACTACAGAGAACTAAAAAAGCAGCACCACAATCATGATGAAGGGGACGTCTACATCCTCCCTGAAGGAGGGACTAACCATCTGGCAGTGAAGGGGGTAGCTGAACTCGTCGATGAAATCACCCAGGACTTTGATGTCATCGTCACACCCACTGGCACCGGTGGAACACTCGTAGGCATAGTGCAGGGTCTACAGGGAGCCAAACAGGTAATTGGGATTTCCAGCTTAAAGGGCCGTTTTGTACTTTCGGAGGTAGACGCCCTATGTCAGGAACTACATGTTCCGTTTCACAACTACGAAATTCTCACTGAATACCATTTTGGTGGTTATGGCCGGTTTGATCAGGATTTGATAGGGTTTATTAATATTTTTAGACGGAGTTTCGGGTTTTTGATCGATCCCATTTATACTGGAAAGATGTTTTTTGGCGTTTTTGAAGAGATTGCCAAGGGGTCATTTCAGAGAGGAACCCGATTAATTGTAATTCATACAGGTGGTTTGCAGGGGATTGAAGGTTTCAACGCCCGGTTTGGTAATGTGATCAAAAACACCTAGGTGTAGTATGAAAAGATTTGTGTTCTTCTGCGGCATCCTTCTAGGATTCGCCCAATGCAACTTCAACGATCTGGAGATCAATGATCCAGAATTGGAGAGGTATCAGGGTGTCGTTGCCTTTCCATTGGGCGAGCTGACCTATGCGTTCCGGGACATCATTGAGGATGTGACCGACAGTACGATCAACCTTGAGGAGTCGGATTCTTTATTCACCATGGTCTTCAGAGATACGGTGATCTTCACCGCCAGCGACGATCTCGTTCTGATCTCCGACAATCGCAATACTGCACTCATCTCACTACCTACTACTCCGCCGGTCGCATCCACGACCGTCATCGCCATCGATGAGTCCTATACATTCACTTTCCCCACTGACGGCGGAGAACAACTAGACTCTCTTGTGCATTCAGCAGGAGTAGTTTCTTTCAATATTTCATCGACACTGCCGAGTACTTTTCAGTACCAATTCACACTAGAGAATACCAGGGATCTGAATCAGGAAGAGCAGGTGACGTTTAACGGTAGCGTGAGTAGTGGAACGACCCTTCACTCCCGACAGCTGGCCAATCACAGCACGACGCTAGAGCGCGGTACCAACTTCAATTTATTCCAGGCATCCATATCAGGCAATATCGTATTAGCGCCCGGGCAAGAGATAACAAATACAGACGTGATCAATCTTGAAGTCCTTTTCGAAGATCAGTCGTTCACTGCTGCCTTCGGGGACTTTGGTACCAAGGTTGTGGAAGTGGGGAGAAAAGAATCAGCAATGCCGTTCTTCGAACAATTCGGATCTGGTGTTCGGTTCGGGGAGCCCACAATGGATATCACCGTTGACAATTCATATGGTGTCCCGATGGGTTTTCAGCTGGGTTCTATATTTGGTTCCGCCATCGCCGAAGATGGCACACCTTTGACGGTACAGCTAGGAGGTCCAATCACTGAATCGAATGTACCCGTCGCGGCACCAACAGAACAGCAACTCGGAGATTCCCTGACCACTTCCTTCCAGATCAATACCGGCAATTCTGACATTCGGGAGTTTTTTGCTTTTGGGCCTAGTACATTGGGACTTGCATTTGATGCTCAACTGAACAGCCCTGCGGCAAGTGGACGCAACTTCTTTACAGGTACATCTTCCCTTCGATCGACCGTAGAGGTTCGCATGCCATTCACCGTGCAGTTGGAAGACGTGGAGTTTGTCGTCCCCTATCCGTATCCGGCATTGAAAGAACCCGGGGCAGACTCCGTTGTCCTCCGATTCGTCACGGAAAATGAGCTACCTCTTAACGCCACCTTGGGTATAGAGATCTACGATGGAGCCGATTTGCTGTATACTGTTCCTGAGCAGCTGTTCCTGGCCACACCATTCCTCACCAGGGATGGACTCGTAAGTGAGGGAGAGGTCAATATTTCCAATATGCCCCTGGACAGAGAAGGTATAGAGGCTTTCAAGCAAGGTGATCGTGTGGACCTCATTATGACATTCAATAGCCCGGAGACATCCAACTCCCAAGAGATCTACGTGGACCTTTTCAACCAGTATGTCATGGAAGTGAAGGCGTCAGTCCTCATCAAATCCAATCTGCCCATCAAGTTTTGAAACTCCGTCTGCACATATTGATCACCTTGATGCTACTCACTTTGATAGTGCGTGGCCAGGATGGGCTTTCACTCTATCACCTGGGGAATGTCGTCTACCAAAGTACCGACTTCAATGCCTCCTACATGCCAGACGAGGGGGACATATTCCTTGGTCTACCGGTCATGTCGGGTGTACATATCCATGGAAGTAGTAAGGTGAGTTTCAACGACATTTTCGACAATACCGGAGAAAACACCTACATCAACATTAGCAACGCCCTCGAGAAGCTCACAAGACAGAACGGAGTGTATGCTCACAATAAAGTAAACCTCTTTCACTTCGGTTACCGCCTACCCAACCGCGCGGTGATCAGTGCTTTCGTCAACGAGCGGGTCGACGCCGACTTTTTGTTCACCAAAGAAGCGGTTGAATACGCATGGGAGGGAAATGGCACGCGACTGGAAGAAGATATCAAGGTCGGTCGACTGGCAGGCAATGCTACCCACTTTCGGGAATATGGATTGGGCCTTGCCTATCTGGAGCCGCGGTCCGGCATTCGTGTAGGCGCTCGACTCAAGTACTACCAGGGATTCTTCAACGGTAGCCTCCCCTGGAATCTGAAGGGTTCTGCTCTCACCGAAAACGAGAATTATCAACTTAACCTCAACCTGCAAAACGCCGAATTCCGGACGTCAGGCTTTGACATTATTACGGGAGAAAATGATCACGGTGATTTGGGGTCACATCTGATCGCCAATAGCAACATGGGTTTCGGGGCGGACTTCGGCTTTGAGTACGCGATCAACGGCATGTACAAGTTTGCACTGGGTGTCAACGATCTTGGATATATCAAGTGGAAAGAGAATGTGACCCATTACGAGCTGACGGATACTACATTCCGTTATATCGGCGCCGATCTCTTTGGGATCAACCTCATCGAACTGCAGGACTCCATCGCTGATTTCCTGGACCAATTCCAGATCCATGACAATAACAAGGACCCCTACACGACAGTAATGAACCCCACCGTCTACGGTAGCATTACATGGAACGCCTATCCCGGAATAGAAGTAGTTTCTACGGTCGGTACTCGGATCGTACAAGGCGAACCACGCTTCTCTTTTGGCGTTGGAGGCCGGTACAGCATAGCGGATTTCCTGATCGTGTCAGGAAACGTGACGAAGTTGGATCAACAATTTGTCAATCTGGGCGCGGGATTGGCCGCAAAGGTTTCGGCCTTTCGGTTCTACATCGCCTCCGACCTCCTCATTGGATATAAGGGGTATTCTGTGGCCGATATGCGAGGAGTAGATTTTCGGGCAGGTCTCAATTTTGTATTTAAGTCTCGAGGACGCAAGTACTCCGTACCCACAGGCCCAAGCGGTTTGGGAGGATCCTCTGGCGGATATGTGAAGTCCCAGGCGCAGTCGGCAAGCGGCATCCAAAAGGAGGCTGGTCCCAAATCAAGTTCATTCCTGGGACAGACTATCAAGTCCAAAGGCACTGACGGCCCTTATACGATCATCAAAAAACAAAAGCAGCCAAAGCCACTAACAGGAACAAGTTCTGGTCCTATGCCGCAATACAGCAAGGGACCCAAACCTCAAAAAAGCAAGAAACCTAAGTTTAGTTTCAAAGGACTGGCTCCCAAGTGGACGCGCAGCAAAAAGCCGAAGTTCTAGCGCTTAGAAGAGTTTCCCAAAAGCCTCCTTCACCAGGCTCACCTCAGTCACGGATGAGCTTGTCTTCCCAACGGGCTCGGTGCCTTTCGCAATCAAAATATTGTTGAAGCCCAGTTTTTCTGCTTCCTGAATGCGTGTGGCAAGACGGCTTACCCTCCGCAGCTCTCCTCCCAATCCCACCTCGGCAATGAGACAAGTGCCCTCCGGCAAGACCAGGTCGTGGTAGGAAGAATAGACGGCCGCACATACTGCCAAATCCAGCGAGGTATCGTTGACCTTGATGCCACCGGTAATATTCAGAAAGACATCCTGCGTACTGAGTCTGATACCCATGCGCCGCTCTAGCACGGCCAGCAACATGTGCAATCGCTTCACATCAAATCCGGTTGTACTCCGCTGGGGCGTTCCATATGTCGCGGGGCTCACGAGGGATTGCACCTCGATGAGCAACGGTCGATTGCCCTCCAATGATGCCCCAATCGCCACACCGGAGCTCTGCGCATGCTGATCAGACAAAAGTATCTCGGAGGGATTCTTTACCTGTTGCAGACCTGATTCATTCATACGATAGATCCCCAGCTCAGAAGTGGACCCAAATCGGTTTTTGATCGTGCGCAGAATACGATAGGTCATATTTCGATCCCCTTCAAACTGAAGAACCGTGTCCACCATGTGCTCCAACACCTTAGGCCCGGCTATATTGCCTTCTTTGTTGATATGGCCTATAAGGAAAACGGATACCTCATTCTGCTTGGCGTACTGCATGAGTTGCCCGGTACATTCCCGCACCTGAGAGATCGAGCCTGGGACCGCATCAATTCTTGAGGAATGTAGTGTCTGAATGGAATCTACGATCAGGTAGTCCACTTTGGTTTGTGCCAGGTGATTGAAGATCGCATCGATCGAGGTCTCCGACAGGAGAAAACACCGTTCGCTTTGAATGCCAATCCGATCTGCTCGCATCTTTATCTGTCGCGGGCTCTCCTCTCCGGACACGTAAAACACGGTTTGATCCTTGTTGGCAACAGCGAATTGCAGCAACAACGTGGATTTGCCAATGCCCGGTTCTCCACCCACAAGAATGAGGGACCCACTGACCACTCCGCCACCTAGCACTCTGTCCAACTCATCGTCCCCGGTGCTATAGCGGAGATAGGACTCGCTGGTGATCTCCTGGATTTTCTGCGGCGTGGCTTTTTTGCTGGTGGCAGCCGTCGTCCAGATCGGCTGAGTCGACGCCTCCTGCTTGACCTCTTCTACATAGGTATTCCACTCACCACAAGCGGGACACTTGCCCAACCACTTGGGCGACTCCGCGCCACAATTTTGGCAGAAGAAGACGGTTCTTGCTTTTGGCACTAGTTCGTAGGCATTTGACGGCGAAAATACGTTACGAAAGACTCAAAAGGGAGAAATGCCCAATGCTTTGACCTGGTTCCTCAGGGCCTCCACTTTCTCCTTGTCCAACTTCTCCCAGGCAGCAATGAATTCCTCGGCTTTCACTTTGGTCTGCTGAAACAGCAGCTCCTGATTAGGCGTTACGGGCACCAGAATATTGTCCAGGAAGTACCCCACCGATTGCAGTTGGTTCTCCAGCACACCAGGATCTCGATAGATCCCTTGTTTGTCTGGATTGAGGACCTGCCCCTTCAACCCTTTCAATTCTTTGTTGAGTGCCGCTGCCGCCGTCAACGCCTGCCGCGCCTGCTCATCGTCTCGGTCTTTCAGCAGTTCTTCAAGATCCTTTATGCCCGCCTCGACAGCTCTCAATTCGTCCATCTCCTCAGTCACTCCTCGCACCAGACCATAGTATTGCTTGATCAAGGCATCTTTTTCGGCCATCTGCCGCGAAGTCACTATCAATCTGGGGTCGGCAATAACCTCCACCTCCGTCTGTGATGAGGCTCCAGCATTGCTTATGGTTACCTGATAGGTGCCGGAAGGCACAGTGATGCCGGATGGTGAGGGGGTTGGTTTGGTGGGCTTTTTCCTGCCAGGCAAACGCACCGCATCCCGTGTCAAGTCCCAATTGAGCCGGTTGACGCCAGTCTTGGGACTCTTGTACAAGGTACGCACGACTTCACCTGAGGCATCAGCGATCTCGATCTTCACGCTGTCTTCAAGCGCGTTGTCTGATTCAGCGTCGCTCACTTCTTTCAAATAATAGGAGAGCAAAGCGCCATAGGGTCGATTGTCCCCATTGTAAAGGGCATCCCCAACCTTCCCATGGCGATAGCCGTGCGACTCGCCAATGATGGACAAATACGCCTGGGGAGCGGCAAAAGCTGCAATAGCCATGTTCGTCACGGACTGCGTTCCTTGCGAAGCCATCGCCCTCAAGGGCCTGATATCATCCAGGATCCAAAAGGAACGACCAAACGTACCAATCACCAAATCATGCTCACGGGGGTGGATCACCATATCTTGTGCAGGCATCGTGGGGTAGCCCGACGTCCACTGATTCCATGAATCGCCTTCATCAAAACTTACGTACAGGCCAAACTCTGTCCCGCAGAACAGCAGCTTGGGCTCGACTGGGTCCTGCTCAAAAGACAAGGCGTAGCCACGAACATCCTCCGATGATACGATGCGCTCCCAGCTTTTACCAAAGTTGCTGGTGCGATAAACGTAGGGCTCCCAGTTGTTACGTCGGTGATCCTCGTAAACAACGAAAGCCTCTCCGGCCAAATGCTTGGAGGGAATGATATGCGGGATCCAGGTATTGGCCGGAACACCCTTTACGTTGCTCGTGAGGTCACTCCAGGTACCACCTCCGTCTTGGGTGACATGAAGTTTCCCATCGTCTGTACCCACCCAGATCAGATCCTGCTGCAATGCGCTGGGAGCAATCGAAATAATTGTTGTGTGAAACTCCGCGCCGGTGACATCATAGCTGAGGCCGCCGGACTCTAAGAAATCCTGTTTCTCTGGATCATTGGTTGTGAGGTCCGGCGAAATGATCTCCCAGCTGGCGCCATTGTCTGATGTCTTGTGCACGTATTGGCTTCCGTAGTAGATGGTCTTTTGGTCATGCGGGTCGATCGCGATTCCCGCGTTCCAATTGAAGCGAAGGTACTCCCCATCGGGGTGGACCGGCTTGATGCGCTTGAGTTGCCCGGAAGGATAGTGGTAGCGAACGAGGTTGCCCGCTTGCCCCATGGCATAGCCGTATTCATTGTCTAATGGATCGGGGATCATATCAAATCCGTCTCCTACGCTGAGGCGTTGCCAATATAAATTTCTAATGCCTCCTTTGAACCAGCTCTGGCTCGGGCCCCGCCATGAGCCATTGTCCTGCAGTCCGCCATAGACATTGTAGGGAATCTCGTTGTCCACCCTCACGTGGTAGAATTGAGCTAGGGGTAGGTTATCAGCAAACCACCAGTTCTTTCCTCTATCATGTGAGATGTTCAATCCGCCGTCATGACCAATCATGAGGAAGTCAGGATCATCGGGATGTCCCCACCAGGCATGGTGGTCCGTATGTATTTTGTTTCCGGGTGCGAAAACCTGCCACGTCTTGCCGCCGTCTTCCGTACTTGTGACCGTAGAAGCAATGCTGTAGACCCGATTTTCATTCTTTACATCGACATAGATGTCTGCGTAATAGAAGGGGCGGCCGCCAATGTTGCTGTCCTTCGCCTTCGAAACTTGCTTCCAGGATTCACCACCGTCATTGCTCCGAAACACGGCATTCTTTTCAGATTCCACGTAAGCGTAGACCACGTTCGGCTTGCTCGGCGCAAAGCTCAAACCGATACGTCCCAGCTCGCCTTCGGGTAAACCCTCCGTCACCAGTTCCCAGGTCTCGCCCCCATCATAGGTCATGTACATCCCGGATCCGGCACCACCAGACTTGAAAAACCAAGGCCACCTGCGGTGCTCCCACATCCCCGCGATCATCTTGTTGGGGTTACTGGGGTCGACGACAAGGTCACTGACTCCTGTCCTATTGTTCACATACAACACCTTGCGCCACGTCTTGCCACCATCGACGGTCTTATAGACACCACGATCCTCACTCTCACCCCAGGAGGCTCCACTTGCTCCGACGACCACAATATCAGGATTGTCCCGATTCACAATTACCCGATGGATCTGCCGTGTGTTCTCCAGACCCAGATGCTCCCAAGTCCTGCCCCCGTCAATGGACTTGAACATGCCCCATCCACTGTTTTGGCTATTTCGGGGGTTGCCCTCGCCGGTACCGACGTAGATGATATTAGGATTGGCCTGATGAATGGCAATATCTCCAATGGAGGCGGCCAATTCATTTTCAAAGATGGGTTGCCACGTATGGCCAGCGTTTTCCGACCTCCACACGCCGCCGGCTGCAGTGCCGATCAAAATATTGTCGTCATCCTGCAATTCCACGTCGATGGCGGTGACTCGCCCACTCATTCCCGCTGGACCGATATTGCGGGGTTTCATGCCGTGGAAGATAGACATGTCGACGGGTTGAGCGAGGCCCTGGAAAACGAAAAAGCTCAAGACAAGATAGGTGGATAATTTATTCATTGGATGATCAATAAGGAGTCGGCAGAATTTAGCCATTTATAGCTCAATTACCGAAATCGGCTTTTGGTTGATCTAGCGAGGGAGTCGTCAATTTTCAGTAACTTGTTGATAACCAAACCCCTATAACCATGAAAATCCTAGCCCCACTCACCGCAATGATGCTAATCGTTGCTCTAGACCCAGTATCTGCCCAAAGCCTTGAGAAAGGCAATTTGGTAGGTGTACACACCCTCACCATATCCTTAGATAGAGATGCCACCTTCAATGACTACAAGAAGTACCTGCAGGACCAGTGGATCCCAGCCAACAACAAACTGAATCCAGATGCGACGGTCTACTTACTAGAAGGTATCCGTGGAGAAGGTGAAGGTAGCCTTGGGGTTGTTTTTGTGTTTAAAAATGCAGAAGCGCGAGACAAGTATTGGAACAAAGACGGAACGCCTTCCGAATTTGGTCAAAAGATGTTTGACGAAATGCAGTCTGTTACTGAAGCAGGTGAAAAGATCGGTACCTGGTCCAGCAGCTATACGGACTGGATCGTGCAATAAGCTGCATCGATCGCCGCCAAGACTTTTTCTTATTTGGTCATCATCTTGATCTCTTTGTGCTCATAGCACCAGGCCCAGCGCTCATTCGGCTCGGCGGATATCACTACCGGGTGCCCATGGGCATGGAAGTGCTTTGTCATATGTGTATTGGGAGAACTGTCACAGCAGAGCGTGGCACCACAGGTCTGGCAAGTGCGAAGATGCACCCACCGGTCCCCCGTTTTCACACATTCTTCACATTCGTAGGCCTTGGGTTCTTTTCGTTCACCCGAGGACACAAAGGCCTCCAGATGTTCACAGTTTTTTGCTTTTAGCATATTTTGAGAATTCTGAGTTGAGGAGATTTGAGTTCAAGGAGGTTCTTTGACTTTTGTTTTTGATTCTTGGTACTATCCATCCAAGAACTAGAAACCAGGATCCACGAACACCCTAATTATTCGCCAAATACTCATGGACGAACTTGATCGCCATGGATCCCTCGCCGACGGCACTTGCCACGCGGTTCATTGCTCCCGCTCTCACATCTCCGGCAGCAAAAATCCCCGGACTACAAGTCTCCAACAGATACGGTTCGCGCTTCTCTTTCCAATTGTCCTTGAAGTTGGGATACTTCACCAGACCATTGCCCGTCTCAATATATCCCCGGTCATTTTTGATGACATCGATCTTCAACCAGTCCGTCACAGGCTTCGCACCGATGAATATAAAGAGGCCACCAGCATCAGCCACCCATTCTTCCTGTGATTCATTGTTGCGCAATTTGATCTGCTCCAAGCGCTCTTTACCCATGGCTTCAAGTACCTCGGTATGCCCCATCACATCGATATTGTCCATCATATCGATCTGATCGATCAAATAATGCGACATGCTGGAGGTGAGATCTGGTTTGCGAATCACGATATGCACCTTGCTGGCAAACTTGGAGAGGTACATGGCCGCCTGGCCAGCTGAGTTACCCCCTCCCACCATGTACACTTCCTTCCCTCGCAGGGAGTGCGCCTCCGTCGTGGCAGCGCCGTAGTAGATGCCGGCACCCGTAAAGTCTTCAATACCCTTCGCCGGGTGACGTCGATAGTCGACACCTGTCGTGATAATGACCGCCTTGGAATTGATCTGACTGCCATCAGCCAACGTGATGAGCTTATAGTTGTCCTTGAAGGAGATATCGGTCACCTCTTGCGGAGATAAGAACTCGATACCAAACCGGGTTGCTTGTGTGATCGCTCGTCGCGAAAGATCTGCTCCACTGAGTCCCTTGGGGAAGCCCAGGTAGTTCTCAATGCGTGAGCTCGTACCAGCCTGCCCGCCCGGCGCTCTTTTCTCGATCAAAACTGTATTGAGCCCTTCCGAGCCGCCATAGACCGATGCCGCCAAGCCAGCGGGACCGGCCCCAATAATGGCGACGTCGTACATCTTTTGCTGAGCGATGGACCGCAAACCTATCTTCTCGCCGATCTCTTGCAATGAAGGGTTGTTCAAAGAAGAACCATCCTCGAAAATCACAATCGGCAGGCTGGTCATGTCCAGTTCGTAAGTGGCGATCAGGTCGGTCGTCTCGGCGTCCGTCTCGATATCGTACCATCGGTAGGGAATGAGATTGCCCGCCAAAAAGTCCTTGATGGCATGCGAAGAGGGCGACCACTGGTAGCCGATGATCTTGATACCCGTGAAAGTGGGGATGTGTGACCCCTGCCATTCATCCAACAAATCATCAATGATTGGGAAGAGCTTTTCTTCAGGAGGATCCCAGGGCTTCATCAGGTAGTAGTCGAGCGATACATCGTTGATCGCCTTGATCGCCGCCTCCGTATCTGAGTAGGCTGTCAACAGTGCCCGCTTGGAGTCCGGGAACAATGTCTGTGTCTTCTCCAGGAACTCTACGCCGAGCATCTCAGGCATGCGTTGGTCAGACAGAAAGAGAGAGATGGCATCTCCTTTTTGCTTGATCTCTTTCAGCGCATCGAGTCCTTCCTCCGCGGACTGCGTTGACATGACCTTATAGTTCTGGCGGTATCTGGTGCGGATGTCCCTAGAAACGGCCTTTAGCACGGCGGGATCGTCATCCACCAGGAATATGATTGGCTTTTTCTCCATCGACAGGTTAAGCAGCTTTGATTGGGAAACAGACCTTGAAGATCGTCTCTCCAGGTTTTGATTGCAAGGTAATGGAACCATTGTGATCTTTCGTCACAATGCGATGGACCACTTCCAGGCCAATACCCGTGCCCTCTCCGACACCCTTCGTCGTGAAGAACGGATCGAAGATCTTGTCTTTGATATCTTCTGGGATACCCGACCCAGAGTCCTGAATATGCACATTGACAAAACCGCCATCCTGCCTGGTCTCGACAGTCAGTACCTTCTGATCAGCTCTCTTCATAGCATCAATGGCATTGTCGATCAGATTGGTCCACACCTGGTTCAGAGCGCTAGGAAGAATCTCGGCATGCTTCAGGCCTTCGTCGTATTTTTTGATTAGCTCGACATTCTCCTTACGAAGTTTATGGCCAAGCATGACCAGGGTATTGTCGAGGCCCTCGTGAATATCCGCCATCTTCTTCTCCGGCGATTGATCCATGTGGGTATAGCTCTTGATACTCAACACCAGCTCGTTGATGCGAGAGGATGCATCTTCAATTTCGGAGACAATCTTTTCGGTCGTGAGCACTTGATTCAGCCAGTTGAACACGGCCGAGCGATCACTTTGAGGAACGTGTTCTTCCAGATTCTCGAGGTCATCCGCCTCAAAGCCAAACTCCACGAGGTTTTCTGCGACCTCCTCCGAGTTCTCCACCTCATTGTCGTCCAACCAATCCAGCATCTCATCTTCCCGGGACGACTTCTCCATCATAGACAGGCTTGGGAGTTCATCATCGAGCTTGCCAAAGAGGAGGTCATTGACGATGTCCACCTGCTCGACATCCATTTCGATCTCCATCACATTCTTAAACTTCTCAGGCATGAGCCCAAGGTGGCGCTTAAGCGTCTGGGCGCTACGGACCACTGCGGCAGACGGGTTGTTTAGCTCGTGAGCCAGGCCGGCAGACAGTTTGCCCAAGGCCATCAATTTGTCATTTTGCTGTTGGAGCTTTGTGAATTCGCGGATGCGGCTGCTCATCATGTGCACGAGTGCGGTAGTCAGCTCCTCGTGATTGACAATCATGTCATGAAAATGATCCCGGAGCAGATAGAGGCCAGACGTATCGCCCCGTGCTTGAGCATATCCTCCGGCTTCTTTGGCTCGGGAGTAGGGCAGGAGCCCTGTGATCATGGGCGTCTCTAAAGTGCCCACATTGCGCAACTGGTTATTCTGGGGGAGTTTAAGAGAGTATGACCCTTCGAGAAGAATAAACATGCGATCCATCGGGTCCCCAGGCTTGAAAAGATGATCGTCCTCCTTCATTTCGAAGGGCTCACATGTCTCTATCAGCCACTGGATCTGGTTGTCGGGAACATTGCCAAGTCCCTCTATTGTCTTTACTACTTCAAATACATCCATGAAAAGCGGGGAAAGTCTCTAATGAAAGTTAGACGATTTTGATTACAACAAGATCGTCCAACTTTTCGTTTTTCCCGCTTCTAGAAAAGATCCCTGGCTTACCCTTTTCGAAGGAATATGTCCCCGCTGATGGTTTCCAAATCCAGAAACTCACCACCGCCGTTCACTTCTCCGCTCACATCAGTACCCACCATCTGCCGGAGGCCCTCCTTCCCACGGGGATAGACAATATCGAGATTGGAGTAAACTTCCCCGGAGATCGTTTTCACTTGAAAATCCATCCCACTTCCACCCGGCACTGTGAGGTCCACATCTCCTGAAATGGTTTTGAAATAGGCAGGCTTGCCGTAGTAGGCCATCTCATAGCTGCCGCTAATAGTTTCAGCTTCTATCTCAAGGGATTCAGGAAAGAAGATCTCATACGTGATATCCATTTCCCAGCAGTTTCGCTTTTTCCCCTCCTTGCGATCGAAGTCCTTATTGGCCTCCACATAGATAGCGTTAGCGGTCGTAGTGAGGTTTAACTCGTACAGGTCATCATCCTCGCCATCGTTGATGGAGACTGACACCTTGACCAACACCTCGTTCTTGTCCCAGGTCTTTAGCTTGATGTCATCAGCAAAAGGAAGCTCCATATCCAACTCGCGCTGCCCTTCTACTGCTATGTTTTTCTCAACAATCCTTTGAGACTGACCCGCTACCAGCAGGCCAGTCATCAAAACCATGATCAGCGTATATCGAAGTCTCATGGTCTTACTTCTTTCGGATGTAGATGTCACCACTGATGCATCGCAGGCTTATTTCTACGCCGCCACCATTGAGGTCAGCCTCGGCGCTCATCCCGCCACCCAGACGTCGGAGGTTGTCTTTCTCCTCGATATCAAAATCGAGATCCGTATAGACTTCGCCAGACATAGACTTCATCCGAAAGGAACCTTTGGTAGACCCCGGCATCGTCACATCGATATCTCCGCTTGTAGAAGAAATAGACGTGGGGGACACCTGACTGACATCGGTGAAGACCACCGTGATATCCGAGCTCAGGGAATTGGCAACGACTGGTCCCGTCAGGTTGATCAGCTCAAGGTCACCAATTTTTGATTCTACCTCCACTTCATTGGTCATATCTGAGATGCGCACGTCATCAGCCTGAAAGCTGTTGTACTCAACCTTCAATTTGGCCGCCTTCGGAATGTAGATGGTGTAGTCAGCGTCGTCGGCATCTCTGTGGGCGCCGGAAATCGAGATGACGTTGCCCTTTTGCTCCACATAAAGACCGATGTCGGTATTATCAGGACCAGTGGCAGACAAGGGCTTCAGGCCTTTGGCTTTTTCAGGGATCCCCTCATAGCCATCCGACTCGATTCTCACTTTGCCATCGGCAGTGCCCCTGACGTCGATATAGGCGTACAAGTTGCTAATGGTCACTGTGAGTTCAGAGGAATTGCCACTGGGTGTCATTTCGTATGACTGGCTTCTCGCCTGGGAGAAGGTGCCAAGTAGCAAGACCGATGTAATTGTTGTTGCGATTAGAGTTTTCATTTTGCTCTTTTTCCTTTTTTAGTTTTTGCCTTTCGGGTTCGTGCTCAGATCAGGATGTCAATAGCCAGCTGACCTTGTTGCTTGACCTCGGGCGTTGTGTTTTCGTTGTTGATCAAGTCCTTGATGGCTCCTATGGCTGCTTGTTCTTCAGCCTCCACCAGCCAATTAATGATTGCGATTTGTATTAGGGGATCTGTTTGATTCTCCAGGGCTCCCGTGAGTTCGAGACGTACTTCCTCGTTGTCCATGTAAGGCTCCAGTGCTTGCACCGCCGCATACCGGACGTTGGGACTCTCATCACCGCGCACGGTGTTGAGTAGGGTACGAAGTAGCTCAGGACTTGGGGCGTTGACCCCCGCTTCGGCTTCGATCAGATTGACCGCCTGTAGGCGCTCACTCGCAGATGGTGTGTGCAGGGTTGTCTGCATCACCACCTGACGCAGCGTACTGATCTCTGTTTGCAAGGCCATCAGCTCATCACCCGATTGGCCTGGTCCACTTAAGCGACCGCCAGTATAGCCCAGTATGAGCAGCACCACCGCTGCAGCCACTCTCCAGCCCCATCGATCCGATCTGTCAGACGCCTGAGACATTTCTTCCCGCAGTGCCGCCTGAAACTTCCACGCGATGTCCTCGGGTGGAGTGGCCTCAGAAGCACCATCCATGGTTGTAAGTAGCATCCGCAGGTCTTCCAATCGGCTGGCCAGTTCTCCGTCTTCCTGGATTCGGCGCTCCATGTTTGCGGTCTCTTCGCCACTCAGGTCACCCTCCAGGTATTGGAGCAATTGCTCGTCAGTTATCTCTCTGCTCATTGTTCTTCCTGTTCCATTTCAAAATACAAATCCCGTAGTCGGGCAATCGTACGGTGCACCTGCACTTTCACGTTGCTCACCGAAGTCTCCATGATTTCGGCGATGCGTTCGTACTTCATGCCCTGAAACTTCGCCATCACCAGCAGTTCCCGTTTATCAGGAGGCAACTGTGCCATGGCTACTTGCAAGAGCTTTTCCCGCTCCAGCTGTTCCCTGGTTTCGTCCTCCTCGGCATGCTCAGGGAGGGACTCCACCAGGTTGTACTGATCGCGATGCACCTTCATTTTGCGAAAGTGATCTTTGACCAGGTTTCGCGCGATTTGAAACAACCATACTTCAAATCCCCTACTGGGATTGTAAGACGCGCGATACTTCATGAGGCGGATAAACGTGATCTGCGTCAGATCCGCACTTTCTTCTGCATCCATCGTGCACTTGAGGAAGTAGTTGTAGAGCCGCTTCTGGTATTTGTTGAAGATCAGCTCCATGTAGTTAAGCTTCCCCGCTTGCACGCGCTGCATTACAAGCTCATCACTTAAGTCTTCCAATTCTCAGTTTTTGGTCGTTTCGGGCAAGTTACCCGAAGGACCATGGAAGGTTACAGGTGGGCGTAGAAGTTTTTTTGAAGGCCCTCAGTCCAACCCACTGAGCGGCCACACTGGCCTCCCTCGCGCCTGCCTGCCCGCATCCCACCGCACCAGTCCTCTCTTGTCTTGCGCTTCAGCTTCCGGCCATTCGTTACCACATTGAAATATCAATAGCTTGCTCTACGCCGCTTCTGGCGTTAACATTGCAGTAGAGCATGGGAAGAGGGAGATTCATACTAGCGATGGCCGGAGGCGCATTGCTTTTGGCTGTAGCTGCAACCAGACCTGTACACGAAAACCAGGAGCAATCAGGCCTGGCACCATTCCTTGATGGCGTCTTCCCCAAACAGGCCCTTTCCCCCTACGGCTTCCGACAGACTTACCTAGAACTAGGCCTCCCCGACGATCAATACACCAAGGTCGTACCGCTACCAGGTACTGATCGGCTGGTCATTGTCGGGAAGAACGGCAAAATCTGGTCGTTTGACGATGATCCGAATGTCTCTGAAAAGCAATTGCTATTAGATATCACCGACCATCTGGCCATTGAAAGTGAGGCAGGGATTTCGGGCTTCGCCTTCCATCCATCCTTCGATGATGAGAACAGCCCGCACTTTAGGGAAGTATTCTTGTTCTACACGCACATGGAGACCGAATCGCTCCCGATCTATGACCGACTCTCGCGATTTCGCTTTTCAAACGACCTATCCGCCATTGTGGAGTCTTCAGAAGAAATTTTGATCCAGCAGTATGACCGCAGCTATACACACAACTCCGGTGAGATCTTCTTTGATGAAGAAGGGCTGCTGTACCTGACGCTAGGCGATGAAGGCAATGCCGATGGCTGGTGGAACAACAATCCTCAGCATATCGATCAACGCTTGTTTTCGGGGATCTTGAGAATCGATGTCGACAATGATCCGACGCGCAGTCATCCGATCAGAAGGTCACCTATCCCTCCCAACAATACGCCAAGGCTTTTCCTCCCCAACATCACACAAGGGTACAGTATCCCCAATGACAATCCCTGGGTGAATGAGTCAGGGGCCTACCTGGAAGAGTTCGCTGTCATCGGATTGCGAAATCCCTATTCAGCCTTCCTGGATACCCTCACAGACAAAATCTGGGTAGCTGACGTCGGGGATCAAACACGGGAAGAGCTCAACCTACTTGAGCTGGGTGACAATGGCCAGTGGCCCTACCTCGAAGGCACGCTGGAAAAGCCCAATGGCTTCAAGCCTGACGTCATATTGGGCACTGAGCGCCCCCCTCTTTATGAATACGGTCGTGATCAGGGCAGCTCTGTCATCGCCGGATTGAGATACTGGGGAGAGAAGTATCCAGGACTGGATGGCAAATTTTTGTTTTCTGACTGGATCAGTGGAAATGTCTGGTCGTACGACGACACCTCCGAAAACCCTGTCGAGACACTGTTCCGCGGTATTCCTCACATCGTGGACTTCTTTATTAACAAGGACGGCGACATCGTGGTGTTACAAATCAGAGGACAAATGCACCGATTGGTAGAGAGTACTCGTCCGGATGAGGCGCCAAGGCGGTTGTCAGCCACTGGCGCATTTTCTGACCTGGCCACTCTAACGCCAAGGGACGGCGTGGAGCCTTACAGCATCAACTCACCCTTGTGGTCCGATGGGGCCTCCAAGCAGCGGTGGATTTCCCTGCCTCAGGACAGCGTCATCCGGCAGGAGAATGGTGCCTTTGTGTTCCCGGTGGGGACGGTATTCATCAAGCACTTTCAATTGGACGTGGCAGAGGACTCTGTCAAGCGACTGGAAACGAGGTTTCTTGTGATGGGCCGGGACAAAAGATCCTACGGCCTCACCTACCGATGGAATGCGGCCGATACCGATGCGGAGCTCGTAGAGCAGGGAGAGCTGCTCAAAGACACCCTGATGGTCGACCACCCCCTCGCCAGGGTATCGCAGGTGTGGGATTACCCAAGTCGCGGACAGTGCCTTCGCTGCCATAACGAAAACTCGGGATATGTCCTGGGTTTTAAGAAGGAACAGCTCGATGGGCCTGAGGGCTCGGAAACAGAGTTGGAGCGATTCGCCGCACTCGGTTTTTTTGAAGAAGAGGTACATTCGGAACTATCTCCAATGGTATCGCTGGACGATAGCTCCGCATTGCTGGAAACCCGCATCAGATCCTATCTGGATGCCAACTGCAGCCACTGTCATCAACCTGGATCGGGCTTGAACACATTCGATGCGCGCTATTCCACCGAATTGGCGGACCAGGGAATCCTCAACGCCTCCACGAAGACGCAAAACTCCGACGAGCAAAACCTGATCGTTGCACCAGGAGATTTGGGTCGCTCCGAATTGTGGCGCCGAGATACAAGCCAGACAGCCATCCAAATGCCTCCACTGGCTAGGAACGTATTGGACACGGCCTACTTGAATCAACTCGAGGAGTGGATCCTGGGACTCGAGGTACTGGGTGCTGGTCACGACGAGCTCCTGCCGGGGAATCCATTGACGGTGTACCCAAATCCAGTTGTTCATGGTCAATTCAAGGTGAAGTGCCCGGATGAAATCTCAGCCATACGACTACTCGACCAATCTGGTAGAGATATCACTCCACAACAAAGACGGGTCGATACAGGCTTGCTCGAAGTACAATTCAATCAAGGACAGGAGCCCGGCGTCTACCACTTGATCGCAGAAACAAAAAGAGGCATCTATACCTCGAGGGTGATCAAGCTCAACTAAGCTCCAACGTAGCATTTTTCCCGGGGGTGAAAAAACCATTGCCTCGTATACGGTGATTCCTTAACTTCAGCTATGCCCCGCCTAATCCTACTTATCTCCTGCTTTTGTGCCGTGTGCTACTCCTCGGCGCAACAAAGGGACCCGTTCGTCAAGTTTCGCCTCGGGCCAATAGCGTCATTCTCGCAAACCATACTGAATGTAGACGACGAATACCTGGAATGGATCTGGTCGGATCCCCCGGGAAATCGCTTCCCCAACCAATATCTATCCAATCATGGTCGCATAGGTGCCAGCTGCGAATTGAGTTTTCCGAGAATTCTCCGTGGTCTAGCTATCGAAGGCAGATTTGAGTACGGGAAGCGGACATTTGATCTAACCGGTGATTTCGAAGATGGTCGGGATCTATTCTCTTTGTCCGGCAATATCACGCAAAAATATTGGGCAATACCTCTGATTGTCAGCTATGCACTCCCTTTGGGAGGACAGGACATTGTACTCGGTTTTGGAGTGAACTACGAGATCATTCCACCAGATGAGCCACATATCGACTTTGCCCACTACAGAGATGATTCCCTGGAAGGATTTGGGGATGGCTATCTGTATGACGACATGTTCTCGAGACCGGGCCTCGTCTTTACCCTGGGGTTACTTCGGGACATAAGCTTCCTGCGTCTCGGCCCAGTCGCCACAGTATCCATCAACCCGTCTGTAGTAGATTATGTGATCACCCTGGAACCTGAAAACAACATCTCCTGGACCATTGGGGTCAAAGTCACAAACAGGTAACTTCAGCACTAGGCATATATCACCACTTCCTCCCTTTCCTGTACTCATCCAACTCTAACCTCGTCATCCGTAACAAATGGCGATTGGCATCCAGCCATCGGAGGAAATCCTCCTCTATGCTGTCGCTCCACCGACCATCGATTTCTCCGGGGGTGTAGGTCCTTTCTTTGAGGCGCTGATGGCCAAACCGATTTCTGGGTGGTCACCCGTTTCAGGACATGTCATACATCAGCAAATCAAAATGACTGGCTTGCGCCAAACAACCGTCATGTTCGGGCATGCCCGGTGTCATCTGCTCCTTCATCGAGAATGTCGACAGTTATCTCTCAATGCCTATTGCTTTTGGATAGGGTAGTTCCATAGCTCTGAACTAAATTAGAGCTTTGATTAGATCGAACCTGTATACCAATAGATGACGCTCGAAGACTTACGTAAGGCCATCGATGACATCGATGACGAAATGATCCAACTGTTGAACAAACGGATGGACGTGGTACGTGAGGTGGGTGAACTGAAACGGACCAACAAATCAGCCATTTATCGACCGGAGCGTGAGAAGGCCATTATCGATCGCCTCCACGAGGCTAGCAAAAAGGGCAAAGGCTCCCTGAATCGGGCAGCCATCGAAGCGATCTTTCTGGAGATCTTCGCCGTCAGCCGCAACTATGAGCTACCTGAACGAGTGGCCTACCTAGGCCCGGAGGGAAGCTTCACCCATCAAGCGGCAGAGTCAAGGTATGGGGCCATGAGCGACTACCTGGCGTTGGACTCGATCCCGGCAGTATTCGACGCTGTGGCCACGTCACGCGCTCGATTCGGCGTGGTCCCACTTGAGAACAATCAGGAAGGCACAGTTCAGGAGACCATTGATTATCTGGGCGTGCACGAACTCAATATCGTGGCTGAGATCGCCCTACCGATTCACTTCTGTATCGCCTCACTGGAACAGGACCTGGCACATGTCAAGACGATCTACACCAAAGACATCGCTTTTCGGCAGTGCAAAAACTTCATCAATGACTACTTCGCACATGCTGTGAAGCAGATCCCCGTCAGTTCTACTAGCCGGGCTTGCAAAATAGCTCTGGAGGAAGAGGGGGCTGCTGCCATCTGCGCGCCCATTGCTGCGCGACAATATCGACTGCCTATCCTTTACAGCAACATCCAGGATTCAGCAGACAACCAAACACGGTTCCTGATCCTGAGTCAGAACTTTGTCAATGAAATCAGTGGAGAAGACAAAACTTCTGTCATCGCCCGTCTCCCGGACGAGCCTGGTGCCTTGGTTTCTTTCCTGAAAAAATTTGAGGATGCAGGGATCAATCTCTGCAAAGTCGAAAGCCGCCCCGCCAAAATTGGGTCACAGTTCAAGTACATATTTTTCGTGGAGCTTGACGGCCACTACAATGACCCGGTGGTACAGGAAACCATCGCCCCCTACAAGGACAACATCACGTGGCTGGGCAGCTACGTCAGGATGGTCTAGGAGGTGATTCTTTCGAGACAAAAGGACCGTAGACAGCATCTCTAAACTTCTTGTGCACCTCATTGCTAAATGGGAAGATCTGCACAAAAAGGACAACCGTCATTTCGTTGGCAGGATCCACCCAAAAGAGTGTGCTAGCCGCGCCATCCCAGAAGAATTCCCCAACTGCACCATTCTTTTCCTCTGCAGACTGTGGGGGAGCTGTCCGCACCGCAAAGTTGATTCCGAAGCCCACCCGGCCTTTGCCCGGTAGCCAGAGGCTGTCCTCCACTGCTGGCAATTGGTTGGTGGCCATTAGTTGGACGGTTTCCGGCTTGAGGATTGTTGCACCATTGAGTGATCCTTTGTTCAATAGCATCTGGGCAAACGTCATGTAGTCGTCGATCGTAGACTTGAGGCCCCATCCCCCTGGTTTCATCGGCCAATCCTGATAGTTGATGGCGTGTACTTCGTCCGGAATGGGTTCCAGCCGGCCCTCCCGATTTTTGCGGTAGATCGTGGCTACGCGATCTCTTTTGTCTTCCGGGACAAAGTAGCTCGTTTCGTTCATACCCAGAGGATCCAATACGCGCTCCTTCATCAATTGATCAAAGGGCTGTGCGGACAGTAACTCTACCAGGTACGCCTGGACATCCGCTGATATGCCGTATTCCCACCTGGTTCCCGGTTGATACCCCAGGGGTATTTCGCTCAGACCCATGGCCATATCGGCGAGCGTATTGTCGAGCTTCAGTAGGTCGGCCTGCCAGTGTAAGGAGTTGAGCCCCAGATCCTGGCGGGTCGAAAACCCAGCTGTGTGGCGAGTGATGTCCCGAATCGTAATCTCTCTATCCGCTCTGGTCAGGATCATGTTGCCTGCATCGTCTAGGCCCGTACAGACGCGCATGCCGCGAAACTCCGGCGCATAGCCCGGCAGGCGGTCATCCAGCTTAAAGGCTCCCTCCTCATACAATGTCATCAATGTCGTGCCAGTGATGGGCTTTGTCATCGAGTAGATGGTGGCAATGGTGTTACGGGCCATAGGAACATCCTGCTCTCGGTTGGCATGCCCGACGGCCTTGAAATACACTTCCTCGCCCTTTTCAATGATCAGCGCGGAAGCCCCAACCACAAGACTATCGGCAACAAATCCAGCCAGTGCAGCATCCAGGCGACCCCGGGCCTCGTCGTCAATTATATTGCTGACAGGCTGTTTCTGGTCTGCCGGCGAGCAGGCAGTGAAAAAAATGAGCGCAAGCAGCGTGTAATAGATCGTCTTCATATTTGGCAGCAATTCTTGTTACAAGCTACGAGCTTATGCCCAACTTCCAAAGAAGACATCACATATGACGGCGCATGTAGTCGTGTTCTTTCTTCCTTAGAGGTTGAGCCAATAGGTCAATTTGAAAACGACTCCCCGGTTCTTCACACCGAAGTTTTCGGTGCCATAGTTGTCTGAGTACACAATGAACAGGTCCGACATCGGCAAGTACCTCCACTGAAACCGGCTGTTGATATTTAGATTCTCGGACTGGGTGTTGTATTGGACAAAAGTGGTCCAAAACATGGAGTTGCTAAAGTTGACCTCCATGGTCGGCCCGAGCAAATGGAGCGTGGCTTCTCCATGGGCATCCCCAAGTGAAACATGATTTTGCGTATACCGAAATCCGAAATTGCCCCAGGGTTGCTGCCGAAAATTCAGGGTTGTGGCCAGTTCCGTTCGGGTGCCCGTATAAAATGCACCTCGCCCCAGTGACAGGCTCCCACTGATTGCTTTACGACTGTCGGAGTTCCATTCCATACGATAAAAGGTATTGCGGTAGAGCCCAATGGGTAATGGATTGTCATCTCCTACAAAGTCGGCAGGGACTACCAGCCGAGTATCTCGCATGGACAAGTCCATCGTGACCTCCTGCCGATTCTTAAACCGGGCACTTGTCCAAAAGCCATATCTTCTGGAAAGCACACGACCGTCGTCATCAAAAGTCTGTACGGTCCACGGGTTGATTTCCATCACATTGATAGGGCCGTTTTTGGGGCGATGACGATAGCCGACCCATGCGTTGATACGGTCGAAACCAACTCTGATCGTGGTGTCCTCGACCGGGTCGTAGTGGTTCAATGTCGGTACAAAACCCATGTCTGGAATGTAGTTTTCGCCCACATGATTGTAGAAGAAAGCGCCGAAGAACTTGCTATCGCTGTATCGTGCACCTACCGTGTAATAGTCATTGTCGTCGAGTTTTTGTTCATCGGTCGCTGCATGGTACTTCACTGTCGCGGTCAGATAGCCTGACTTCGACACGTAGTCAAACTCGACACCACCAGCACGATTGTAATCTTTGGACGAAACGTCTTCAGGCCCACCTCCCAGTCCCTGGCGATTGGTCATAAGGACCTTCACCCTCGAACGTTGCAGAACTTGCTGCTGAATGGACGAGACAAAGTAATTGCTCGCCCGAAGGTCATCCGTGGCCCGGGTCTGTACATCCATCACGCCTATACGTAGTGTTTTGGTCACATTACCCGATAGCCTGGCGCCGTAAAGTATGGGCACCGGCTCTCCCTGATGCAGACCTATTCGTCGGGAGAAGAAGGGGATGATCCCCCAGGCGCCGTAGTTGCTAAAGAGGTCACTGTTCTCCAGGAAAAACCCTCGCCGCTCTGGAAACAAGAGGCTGAACTGAGTCAGGTTGGTCTGCTGCTGATCGACGTCAACGTTCGAGAAGTCAGGATTGACCGTGAGATCCAGGTTCAATGAAGAAGTCAGGGCGATCTTCGCATCAAGTCCACCATCTGCTTCCGGTCCGCCCTCTCCTTCTTCAAAGTCTCTTGTAACAGATCCCGCCACGTAGGGGATCACAATCACATTACCATTGTTGGGCTTCAGCTCCTCCTGCCAATGGATCTGGCCCATGTGTCCAAGGTCCGTTCCGCGAAAACCCAATGGCACCCGTGCCCAGGTAGAGTAGACATTGTTTTTCATGTCATGGCGGATGAAATTGATCCCCCACGTTCGATTGGAGGGGTCAAAACGGAGCGTATTGAATGGGATCGCCATCTCCGTCACCCAGTAGTCATCATAGACTTTCGTGGAGGAGTACCACCGGTTGTCCCAGTTGGGATCACTTTCTGTCTGCGTTCCATCCAGTGTCAGTGTGCCTTCTAGCTGAGCACCACCGGCATTCACACCGAAAATGAAGCCATTGTTTTGTTTGTTCATCGGATCGATCACCACCGTAAAACCGTCGCTACCCCAGTGACCATCTTCATTGTCGCGCTTCAACGACTGGATGACGACATCCTTTCTCTTCTGAAAGCTCCTGGCTGATATGTAAAGAAAGTTTTTGTCGTAGGTGAGCTTCACTTCAGTCTGGGCCACCGCCAGCCCGGAGTCGACCGGCCACTTGTTGATGAATTGGCTCATGGTCATTACCTGGTCCCATTCGCCCACGCCGAGGATCCCGTCAATGCTGATTTCACGCTCTTCGTGCACTGAGACCTCGTACTCAACACGGGCATCCGAGTCCGTGGTGGCATATCCGAAGCGCATTATGGAGCACAACCCAAGTAAGAGTATTTGTCGATGCATGAGTTTTTGACCTTTGTGTAATCTGAAAAACGTACCCTAGTATTTCTCTATGCCCGGGACTGACCTACGACATCCTGTGATGCCCCAAAGGAGCCCATGAGCGTTTCAAGTGCATTAGTCGGTCGCAATGGGCCCATAGTGCCGAGCAATGAGTAGTTTGTACGAGGAGGGAACTGAGGAGGAGGTAGAAAGTATATTTGTATATGTACGAATGGATAAATAGCAACAACTTCCTCCCAAGGCTCACGAGACATCTCGTATTCTGGGTTACCATCGTACTGTTCTTCGTGGTGCTGTACGGTAGCTTCAATGACAAGTATTGGCACCAGCTGCAATTGCAGTTGCTATTTCTTCCTGATAAAGTCATTCCGACCTATTTCACATTGTACTTCCTCATGCCGCGCTTCCTCCTTCGCGAGAAGTACAGCCAATTTTTTGGAGGACTGGTGGTGATTTTGCTGATATCTGGCTGGCTGCATTGGACACTGCAATATTTTATTGAGCAGCCCGTCTACTATCCCGGAGAGTATTGGGGACCATATCTCTATCCTGCAAAGATTTTGAAAGCCACCACGTACGTGTATCCCTATGTCCTGGTCACCTTCCTGATCAAGTTTCTGAAACATTGGTACAAACAACAGCAAGTGACGGCGGAACTGGCGAAGGGTCGCCTGGAAACTGAACTGAAACTGCTGAGGACCCAGCTGCATCCGCATTTTCTCTTCAACACGCTCAATAACCTGTATGCGCTCACACTTAAGAAATCGGAGAAAGCCCCTGAATTGGTGCTGAAGCTCTCGGAGTTGATGGACTATATGCTTTATGAATGTGGTGATACCGAACGCGTTCCCCTGGACAGAGAGGTGCAATTCGTCAAAAACTATTTCGAAATAGAGCGCTTGCGTTATGGCGACCGGCTGGACATCAAATCCCATTTCTCCTCTCACTCCTCAGATTTGATGATTGCGCCATTGATTTTCTTGCCGTTTTTGGAAAACGCCTTCAAACATGGGGTCAGCGCCGATCTCGAAGACGTGTGGATCGATTTGGATTTGCGAGTAGAGGGCAACGAATTGAAGTTTCGTATCCGTAATAGCAAGCCTCCAACTCCTACCACTAACGGCAATGGAAATGGGAACGGCATTGGGTTAAAGAACCTGCGCCGCCGTCTTGAATTGCAGTATGGGGAGGGGAGGCACGAACTCACGACTTCGTCCACGTCCGATACGTACGAAGCCCACCTCAGGCTGACATTATAAGAAAGGGAGGGTTATTCCCCGGTCATGGGCATATTCATCACTAACCCATGTGTTGAAATCCCGTATTATTGACACAGACTCTCCTATCGCATACATGAGTAACAAATTGAGTTGCGTGGTCGTCGACGACGAACCGCTTGCAATCGAAGTGCTGGAATCCCACATTGCGCAGTTCGAACAACTCGAGCTGGTCAATAGCTTCCAAAACCCCATCAAGGCTTTCGAATTCATCAAAAGTCATCCTGTAGACCTGGTGTTCATGGATATCCAAATGCCGAAGCTGACAGGGCTCGATATCTTGCGATCGCTCCCTCAGCGACCAAGTGTCATCATCACCACAGCGTACCGTGACTATGCATTGGAGGGCTTCGAACTCGAAGTGGCAGATTATCTTCTCAAACCCATCTCACTCGATCGATTCATTCGTGCCATCTCCAAGGTCTCCCTCAATAGCCAGAATCAACCCCAGCCAGAGCAGTCAGAGACGGATGCTCTTTTTCTGAAGGTAGATAAGAAGATGGTCAAGGTGCGGCTGGGAGAGATCCTCTACATCGAAAGCCAGCGGGATTACCTCAAAGTGATCACGGGTGATCAGGAGATCGTCACTCACATGAGTATCAGCGAAGCAGAGAACGTATTTCCGGCCAGCGATTTCGTGCGCGTCCATCGATCTTTCATTGTCTCAAAAAATCAAATTACCTCCTTCAGCGCAAGTGAAATAGACTTGGGCGATTTCCAGGTGCCTATTGGCCGCAACTACCGCAGTGAAGTAGCTCGTACCCTGAATCAAATGGCGGGCCTGAACTAGTTCTGTACTTTTCGGAAGTCACTGATCTTTCCAAGATCAATTTCAGTGGCTCCATGCAGCGCCTCAAACATGGGCAGGAAGTCCACATCAAACACCACTTCGTCGTGTTTGTAGGAGTGCACCTGGTGTACGTATTGGTTGAACGTATCGTCGTAACCCTTCACGATAATGACGAACTCGGCATCTTCTCGCGACAGATCAAGTACGTGCTTCCCTTTGAGAGGGCTCTCTTCGTCTATTGGATGGACGATGGTCCACGGGAGTGGAAATAGGTTGATGAAGTCGATCTCAAGAGGCAGCTGCAAGTACCGGCGTTTTTCCACCCCATCCTCAATCCTAATGTATGAATACATGACCCTCGCGGACATCTCGATGAGATTATTGCGACGCATATTGGCGATCCTGAACTTAAGGCCCGTTATGCCGCGATACGGTGACACGATGGCATTTTCGCTGAACAGGATCTTGGCCTTCGCCTTGGAGAAGCGCCCGTACAGAATTCCCGTGGCTAGTGCAAAGCCCATCAATCCTACCAAAGCTTCGATAGCCGCCACAAAACTCGTCAGGCTTCCCGTGGGGCTGATGTGGCCGAAACCGACAGTAGTGAGGGTCTGGGTAGAAAAGTAAAAGCAATGCACGAACTCCAGCCACCAGGAATCGTGCGGCAATCCAGACAGGTATTCCACGCCGATGGCAAAGTAGAGAATAGCAAAAAACAGATTGAGCAGAAAATACGAAACCAGGATACAGAGCAGAAACACCGGCCATGACATGTTGATCACCCAGTGATAGCCGCTGAAGCCATTGAGGCCGATGCCCCGACGCCGGATGTTGAAGGAGCCATCCTTGTTGATGAGTCGGTCCGACTGGCGGAAACTCCTCGAGCCAAAGCCGATCTCTTTTAGTTGATCAATGATCCTGTTTTGAGCCATGTACTTTCTCTAAACCCGGCACAAAGAAAAAAGAAAAAAGGACCTACCGAAACTGGCGCACCATCACGCACCACCAAACCACTCTTTGAATTGGCTTACGCGCTCACGACTCACGATGATCTCCTTGTCAAAGGCAATCGACGGTGTCACCTTCAAGCGGCTATTGGAGTAGACGAGTACATCTTTGATGGCATCGATGTGGATGATGAACGTACGATTGGGCCGGAAAAACTCCGCCGGATTTAGCAGTTCCTCGAGCTGTTCCAGCTTATAGTCGACCACAAATTTCCGATTCTCCTTCGTGACAAGGTACGCCGTGCGGCCATCCGCGTAGAAAAGCGCAATATCACCGACCACAACAGAGTGGATGTGCTCTCCCAGCTTCACCATAAAGCGATTCTTGAACTTCCTCTTGTTGATGTCCTCAGTGATCTTGTTGACGGTATCGCTCGTGGTTTTGAAAGATCGCTTGAGTTCCTTTAGCTTGTTCAGGGCATTGGACAGATCAAGAAAGGTCACCGGCTTCAAGAGATAATCAATGCTATTGAGTTTAAAAGCATCGATGGCATACTCGTCATAAGCAGTCGTGAAGATCACAGGGATGTTGACCTGCACCTGCTGGAAGATACCGAAGCTCAAGCCGTCAGTCAGCTGGATATCTGATATGATGAGGTCGACCCGATCCTTGTGCTCCTGAAGCCACGACACGGATGCTTCGACGGAACCCAGAATATTGAGTATCTCAAAGGAGTCATCATACTTCTTGATGTAGCGTTCGATCTTCTCAGCTGCCGGTAATTCGTCTTCAATTATCAGTACTTTCATGTAGTCAAGAGTCGAGTTAGGTGATCAGGCATCGAGTTTTGCTGACATTAAAATGGGTATCTTGATCAATACAGCGCCCGCGTCATTGGCTACCTCAATATTGCGTTCAGTGTAAAATTTATAGGCCCTACGAATATCCTCCAATTCCAGAACTGGTGGGTCAAGTTTCTCTTTTCTATCTGAGAATACCAAAATATGATTGTCCCCTAGCTCCATATCCACCTCGAGCGACTGCATGGTCGCGTAAATAGAGGAACGCACCAGCCACTCAATGATTGTCAGGAAAGTCCCTGGCACACACAGCATGTCCTCAAAATCCTCGGATTTGAAATCGACATCTATACCCTGGTACCAAAACAGGTTGAGCAGGTGCTGGACGCCGGCCACTTCCTCAGAGACAGATACCAATTCCGAACTGCTGCTCCCAAGAATATAGCGGTACACGACCGACAATTCATCGATGAGTTCATCCGCTGAATCTACTTTTTGTTCAGTGATCACGATGAGGGACTCAAGGCTCTCCAGAAGCAATGTAGGATTCATCTCCCGCTTGAAGTTGCGAAACTCAAATTCCAGACTTCGCTTACGACTCAACTCCTCGTCCACCTTTAGCTTGTTCTCCTTAAAAAGAAAAAGGTGGCTGAAATGCAGGGACAGGTACAACAGCAACATGAACCCATAGATCCAATAAAAGACCATGAGTTCGGAGAAGGAGGCTGTGAAGCCTACATACTCCTTGTAGTAGTAGCTGACAACCACATAGACCACGGTGATCATCACCAGCATGGCCACCAAAAACTGCAAAAGCACCTGCTGATAAAAAGGGATCGCCTCGATCCGGCGATTGACGATTGTCATCAGGAAGCGCGATGCTTCCAGGACCACATAGACAAGGAAGATGCTCAGGTAAAGCTCCAGGCTTGCAAAAAGCTCCTCCACCTGGCTTATCGAGTTGTTGATCAATAAGATCAACAGGTAGATCACCGTGCCAATGAAGAGTGGGCCAACCAGCCGAAAGAGAAAATTGTGAATAAACAGCTTCTTCATTCTTGCCCTCAGTTGCTTAGTTGCTGATGATTGGTAGCCAAATGGAAAAATCGTCTCTCTCGTCCATCACCCTGATCCCTCGCTTATGCAGCAATTGGTAGCGGCTGCGAATGTTCTCCAATCCTATACGGAAGGAGGTGGTTCGTTCGGGTGTCTTGGTCTTGTTATTGCTGACGAGTAGCCCTCTCTGTCGCTCAGTCACGGCGATGTACAGCTTTTCCTCTGGAGAGATTACATTGTGCTTCACGGCATTCTCCACCAGCAGCTGGACCGTCATAGGTGGCACCAACGATTGCAGGGTGTCCTCCGATAAGTCAATATCGACCTGTACCTGATCCTGAAATCTCACGCTGAGCAGATATTGGTAAGCCTGGACAAACTCCAGTTCTTTGGCGAGAGGAATGACCGGTTGGTCCCGGGATTCGAGGGTGTGCTTGTATGCACTCGCCAACTGGCGGATAAATCTTTCTGCCTTCCTCGTGTCCTTGTAGAGCAAGGATGAGATGGTATTCAGGCAATTGAAGAGGAAGTGCGGGCTCAGCTGGCTCCGAAGCGCTTCCAACTGTAGACTGAGCTGCCGCCGCTGATTTTCTATGTACTGGAGCTGAGTCTGCGAGAAGTGGTAGTAAGAGTAAACCGCGAAGTAGAGCACGTTGTACACCAGACCAGTAATGCACAAGATGATCAGAAGTTTGATCGTCAGCTCCGAGTCCGCCATCACCATGTAGTGAAAGGGGAAAGCCACAAGCAGTCCAAGGACGATCCACGAAGTGATCACCCCGAGCAACATCCTGGTGGAGATACTCCTGCGCCAGGGAAAAAGGCCATTCAACCTCTTGGAAACCTGCCAAAGCGCCATCGCGATGGCGATACCCACAGCGCCACTCAACAGGGCGGTCTGTGTGGAGAGGACGGGAAGGCTGTCTTCACTAAAACCCAAATAACCATATAGGAGCACTCCAGTGACTGCTCCGATGACCAACGCGGCAAGAAAGTCTTTCAAGGTATCGGTAAGGTGAAGGTTTGGCCATCCCATGCACCAATCTACATAGAATGGCCAGATTTTCTATCAAATCAGTCGAGCGCCTTCATGGCCCGACCATAGTAAGTGTCGGAGTTGATACTCTTCGCTGCTGACCGGTAGGCCTCCCGCAGGCTGCTGTTGCCACTTTCGTTGACATACTCAGACAGCGCCACGAGTGCTTCAGACATGTAGTAGTCTGAGTTGATATCACCTGTAGATTCCAGGAGGGCCAATACAACCTTGTCGTTGAGAGAAGACTTTCGCGAGGCGGTGATGATGATCTGCGAAGCATAGTGATCACTGTTCACTTCGCCAATGGCGTCCACCAGCGACTCTAAAACCTCACCCTCCAGACGCTGCTCCACCATGATCTTGGTCAGCAGCTGATGGGCATAGTGGTCGGACTGCACATCGTCCTCGATATTTTCGATCATCTTCTCCAGTGCTTCGCTACTCAATTCATTCTCCAGCAGCTCACGGAATAGCTCCGTCTTGTAGTGATCGGAGTTGATTTCTCCTGCCGCCTCGATGATCTCCCAGTAGCTATCCTTGGAAATATTGTGCGCACGAAGTGCCTCGCGATACAATTCTGATAGATAGTGATCGGAGTTGATGGAGCGGGCAGCTCTGATCAGCTCACTGATGAGCTCATCATTCATATCACGTTCTTTCAATGCCTTTCGGAAGACTTCTGACATGTAGTGATCAGAGTTGATATCAGAAGCGGATTCCAGGATCTTTCCCAGGTGCTCAGGGCGCAGACGGTCGTTGGAGAGCGCACTCTTCAGCACCTCTGCGCGGTAGTGATCGGAGTTGATTTCTTCAGTAGCCTCGATATAGGCCTCAATCGACTCGTCGCTCTGCAAAAATCGGCGTTCATTGCTTCGTAGGATCTCTGAGAGGTAGTGATCGGAGTTGACTTCATTGGCAGCGCCATCGATGATCACGGCAAGTTCTTCATCCGTCAACTCATCCTTCTCGAGCAACAGCTTGATGTAGTGACTCTTGAGGTAGTCACCACTGAGCTCTTCCACTTCGTCCATGACGGCTCGCGCTCCTCCTTGTCGGTAAAACCTATTGACACGGGACTCGGCACCGATGGTGGTGCTTCGCACGATATCGGGTAGCACATCAGCCAACCACTCGCGACCTTCGGGCTCAAAGCCCACTTCCTCACGACCAATGAAGAACTGCTTGTCGAGATTGCCCCGGCTGTCGGCTTCAATCAGTACCCGGCGTCTGCTCCCAAACGCAGCCTTACTGATCTCAAAGTAGCCGTTGCGGGAAATGGATACGATGTCTGTATCGTCATCAGACAGCTCAAACTCGCCATCAAACTCAATGCGATACTCCTTCTGCCAAGAGGAATACTTTACGGTGCTGACCCCATTCCGAGAGCTGACTGTGACCTTGGTTTTGCCGTTGTCATCGCTGGAGCGGCTCACAGCCCTCACCCTATCCTGAGCGGAGAGGTCTGCTGGCAGCAGTATGACCAGTACTGCTGCCAGGATACCAAGTAGAATCGTCATGAGACGGAGTTTTTGACCTGTTGGGTTCATAACCGTATGTGTTTTGAGTTCTATCACGATACAATGATCGTCTGTATCCCTCAAGGCTGAAACCAACTTGTAACGAGTTGTTGGAAAATGGTACCGAATTGCAGAATCGGTGAATTCAGTGCCTCAATCGCCGTAGACAGTCAATACGAGGCGTCGGGAGCCGCCGTGGTCCCGATGTTCGCACAGATAAATGCCCTGCCAGGTACCCAGATTGGGGCGACCGCCACTGATCGGGAAGGAAACGGAAGAGCCCAGAAGCGACGCTTTGATGTGTGCCGGCATATCGTCAGGTCCTTCGTACGTGTGAATGTAGTAGGGCGCATTTTCCGGTACCATTTCATTGAAATGACTTTCGAAATCGGTACGGACGCTCGGATCAGCATTCTCATTGATGGTGAGGGAGGCCGAAGTATGCTGGATAAACAGCTGACAAATACCCTTATCTATCGTGCTGCCACGGAGTACCTCCTCCACATAGTGCGTGATCAGGTGGAACCCTCGGGGGTATGCCGGTAGCGAGAACTGCTTTTGGAATGTCATTCGTAGAATTTTGAGTTCGGGAGTTGTGAGTTTTAAATTCTGAACTCAGAATTCAAAATTAATCTACTCCCCATCAATCCGCTCGTATGCCCCAATATCCGGCAGAGAATCCCGAGGATGGCCCAGAATGTCATCGACAATCTCAGAGTCCAGCGCCCGATCCCGGGCAAAGGCGGTGGAGTCCAGGTTGTATTCGAAAAGAAACGGCCTGTCAAATCCCGGAAAATTGAACTCCTGAGAGACGTAGTTTCCCGGAATGCTATCCGCACCCTTGATGATGTTGTTGTGCAGCAGCGTGTCGAACTGCGCACCTCCGTCATTGCTAAAGAACAGCACCTCATCCTCCGAGCCCCACAATATGGAATTGCGGATGGTCACCGAGAGATCCTGCACCAGCGCAGGATCATCCGGGAAGTTGTCGAGGAACGCAAAAGAGGGTTCATCCCGGATAAAGAAGTTGGGCTCGTTGGTCATGGAGCAATGATCAAAACGATAATCGCCGCCGACGAAGGCGCTCACCACAAAGCCTCCACAATTATGGATCAGGGAATTGGAGACGTCGATATCCGCAGTGAAAGCCTGAATGCCACTTCCCGACATATGCCTGATGATAGAGTGGTCCACGGAGATCTCCACGCGGCTGGCGGCGTCATTGACACCGAAAGTGAAGAGACCGTTAACAGCATTTTCGATGGTGGCATAGCTGATCTCATTGCCACGACTGCCAGGGAAGAACACGATGCCTCCCCATTGTCCGGGCGCTTCGATGAAATTGGGGTCAAATCGCGTGTTTCGAAAGACCACATGGTTGCCACTGTCTCCCTCGACGAGCAGCTGCCCCAGGACCGCAATGGTCGCACCATTGTCGACGTAGATTTGCGCACCGGGCTCTATCGTCAGTGAGCAAAGTGTGTCCACAAGTAATATCTCCTGAATGACGTAAGGGCGCTCAGCGGTGAACGTCTGGTTACAGACCGCGACGGCATTGAGGTAAATGGCATCCTGGCCCCAGGCGATGAGCTTCACATCCTGTGCATTGCCATTCCATTGCACTTCGATGGAGTCTTTCACGAGGTAGGGATTACTCTCATCCTGCGGATCTATCGTGACATCTACAAGCACCAGCAGGCTGTCACCACCCCTGATCAGTTCACCTTCAATCTCGTCCCCCTCCTTCCCGTTGACGACAAGGCTATAAAATGAGCTGCGACCAGAGCCTAAACCTATGCGGTCAATTCGCAGATCCTCTTTGTTGTCGTTGAAAATGCGTAGCCGCTTCGTGATGCTCGTACGGTCAGTGAGCAGCGTGTCAAACATGATGGTATCCGTGCTGAACCTGAGAGACAGGTTGGGCGACGTCGACACGTCATCATCCAGCGATGAGCAGGAGATTCCCACCCACAAGATAATAGGCAGAAGATAGCAGGCGGACTTGACGGGTGTTGGCACTATTCTCCTTCTTTCAGCCTTTCAGCATTTTCTGCAATGCGCAGTTGCTCCACAAAATCCTCCAGCTGACCGTTCATCACGTTGGGTAGATTGTACACGGTGTAGCCTATTCGGTGATCAGTGACTCTCCCTTGAGGGTAATTGTATGTGCGTATTTTGTCCGAGCGATCGCCACTACCCACCATCGACTTGCGTGCGGAGCTGATTTCGTCATTGTGTTTCTTGAGCTCGATCTCGTAGATCCGCGATCTCAGCACTTTCAACGCCTTGTCATAGTTGGCATGCTGCGAGCGGCCATCTTGACACTCCACCACGATTCCCGTGGGATTGTGTGTAAGCCGTACCGCCGACTCCGTTTTGTTGATGTGCTGACCTCCTGCCCCTGAGGCACGAAAGGTGTCCTTTCGGATATCTCCCATATTAAGCTGAACGTCTACTTCTTCCGCTTCAGGTAAAACGGCAACCGTAGCTGCGGAAGTATGTATCCGGCCCTGGCTTTCCGTTGCGGGCACCCTTTGCACGCGGTGAGCTCCGGATTCGAACTTCAGCTTGGCATATACATCCTCACCTTCTACGGAAGCAACAATCTCTTTGAAGCCTCCGGAGGTGCCCTCGTTCAAGTTGATCACCGCCAATTTCCAACCCTGTGTGGCAGCAAACTGCTCGTACATTCTGAAGAGGTCCCCGGCAAATATCGCCGCCTCGTCTCCACCCGTCCCGGCTCTGATCTCGAGAATGATGTTCTTGCTGTCATTGGGATCCTTGGGTATCAGCATGACTTTCAGCTGAGCCTCCAGCTCCTCCACCTCAGGCTCCAGTTCCTCGATCTCCATTTTGGCCATCTCACGAAACTCGGGATCCTTCTCCTCTGCCAACAGCTCCCGGGCTTTTTTGAGGTTGCTTGATGCCAGCAGGTAGCGGTCGTACTCCTTCACGATCTTCTCTAGATCCCGGTACTCCTTATTGAGCTGCTGGTATTTGGCCATATCGGCCATCGCGTCGGGCTGAATGATCAGCTGACCCACTTCCTCAAAACGATGTTTTATCTCCTCGAGCTTATCGACCATTCCTGATAGCTATTTCAAGCCGCAAAAATACTAAAGGCCCTCTTACTTCGAGGGACAACCGGGAAACTGACCGGATTTTAGTTCTTGGTAACGGAAGCACTGTACCGTATGGTCATTGACCATGCCCACGGCTTGCATGAAGGCATACATAATCGTACTGCCCACGAATTTGAAGCCTCGCTTCTTCAAATCTTTGCTGAGCGCGTCGGATTGTGGGGTAGTCGCAGGGACATCAGCAGATGACTCCCATTGATTATGGATCACTTGATGGTCGGTAAACGACCATACGTATTGACAAAACGATCCAAATTCTTCCTGGACCCTGATGAAGCATTGGGCGTTGCTGACAGTGGAGTGCACTTTGAGTCGATTACGGACTATACCGGATTGTTGGAGTAGTTCTCCCAATTCCGATTCCGTCATTGCAGCGACCACCGGAACCTCAAACTGATGGAAGGCCTCCCTGTACGCCTCTCTTTTTGCGAGGATCGTACTCCAGCTCAACCCTGCCTGTGCTCCTTCCAGCGTGAGAAATTCAAATAGCTTCTGATCATCTGCGACTGGGACGCCCCATTCTTCATCGTGATACTTGATGTAGGCCTCACTCGTCGGTTTTGCCCACGCACATCGTGTTAGGTCTGCCATAAAATAATTGTGCCCTCAAAGTAGTTAAGAAATGAGACTCCTCTTGCCCATTCTCCATGATGCAAGAAATCATATTTTTGTAGCCTCTCAAAGCATTGATGATGCGGATAATCTTTGTGATCTGTTTTCTAGCGTTTTTGCATGGTCTTGCGGCTCAGAGGTGCCCGAGACTGGAGGCAGAGTTGGCGCTCATTCAATTTGGCAACCCGGCGATCCCTGACAACCTCACAGGATCCAGGTCGGCAGTCATGATCAGCCATGAGCAGTCTCCAGTGGGGGAGGATTGGAAAAAACTAGCTGAAGATATCCATGGCAGCCTTGTCCAGATGTCAATCGACCCGGTCGTGTATGTCAATGCGTTCGACTATTACGCCAGTAGTATCATCAGCCAGCAATTCGAGGCCACGTTGAAGCAGCGGCAAATCACCAATCTTTTCGTCCTCACGATCAAGGCCGACTATGAAGTTGAGCTTGTACTGGTGCCGTACGCGCAGTATGTGGCCAGAAAGGGCAATGCACGAGGGTGGAGAGCGACCGGCGCAGGCCCTGCAGGAGTTTTGTATCAGCTCGGTGTGGCCGTAAAGCAGGCACAGCTCCAGTCCTCAAATTTTCTGATCCTCACCCAACCCGAGTTTCTCGAAGATGTCACCCTTTTCAAAGGAGATCGCCTGGCCAACTGGGCGGGTGCCATGCGACGGCAAAAAGTTGGTCTGGTGCTGATGGAAGAAATACAGATTCCCACTTCAGTGACCGGGAGCCAGCGCGAACTCATTGAGGCTTACAATGCAGACGTGCAAGCGATCAATGTGCAACTGCAGGAGGCTTTCGAGGAATTCGAGTATGAGTGGCAGCCTATCGTCTATAGGAATGACCAGGCTGCGATGGGAGACCGGATCCAATACCTTGTTTTTATGCTTCATACAAGTGGCGAGCATATCCGAAAGATCCTGAACTATCCCATTGAAAAAAATGAAACGGAGTACCTCTCTGTCACGCCCGGGTTGTCAGAGGGCGATGTGACGCTCAAGCGGCTTGACGCGAATAGTCTGATGTATAAGGTCTATGTCAGACGGACCCGATCGGAAGACGTATTTGTAGGTGAGGACTGGGATGCGGATGACACGGCAGTAGGTGCCCTTCGCAATTTCATTTTCACCTGGAAACGTCAGGTAGAAGGTACACGGTGAAAGAATCGATGCTGGATATTGCCCTGTATCTGCGGCGGCTGGACTCCAGCTGGAAGCGGCCCTCCGTCGCTTACTTAAAAGAACTCCAAAGGGCACATCAGCGAGCGATACCAATAGAGAACTTCGATATCTTCCTGGGAAACCGGCGGAGCTGGGACGTCGAAGGACTGTCATCAAAGGTCATAGGTGGGTCGAGGGGAGGCCTGGGAATAGAGCTCAACGCCATCTTTGGCGATCTGCTGACACAGCTGGGATTTCGGTGCATGTATGTTGGGGCTTATCACAGCACCAAGGCAGGGGCCCAACCCAAACACATGGTGATAGTGGTCAACCTGGAGAATGGCCTGTGGTTGGTAGACGTAGGCAGCCGACAGGAACTCCTGGATCCGGTCGCTATTTCAGAGGCTCAATTCACTCTGAATTTCTCGAGGTACGTGAGGACCAAACCCGAACAGCAGGGATGGTGGCGCTTCCAGATCTCGAAAGACGCGGTCAATTTTACCGACATTTACTATTTCAAGGTTAAGGAGAGCAAGCTCATCGAGTTTCTGCACCTCCATGATGAGCTTCAGAATATTTATGAATCACCGATGGCCCAAGAGAAAATCATCTCCAGGATTTCTGACACAGGTCGTATCACATTAACGCCAAGACATCTGAAAAGACTTCAGGGGGGTGAGGTACATATCGAGGAAACGATCCACAATGAGCAAGCCTTCGATGAGGCCCTCAGGCACAAATTCGGAATGAGCTGGCTAGAACTAATCCAGTAGATAGGCTTGCAACTGGCTCGCACTCTGGCGGTAGAAGTCAGTGAGAAACGCCTTTTGATCAGCAACTCCCCACAATTCCTCGGCCGTCACCAGCCCACCGATCCACTCTTCCGAAAACCAGCGGCCTGCTGTTAGCGGCTTCAAGATCGATTCCTCCACGTGAGGCCAGGAGTTGACATAGAAAAACGGTTGATCGAAGCGTTCGTCGCCGGGCGACATGCCCAGGGCAATGTAGCTGGAAGTCTCGGGATCTCCCGAGTCCTTGAGCTTGACTGACAAAGACTGGTCAAAACGATGAGGATACACCAGTACCTCTGACTCTACTTCAAAATCCCACTGCAGGGCATCCAATACTTCGAAGGATGCAGCAAAATAACTGGTAAAGGCCCTGGTGATTTCAGATTCTTCGATATCAAAGCCCTTCGATCCAATTTTTGGGTAGTCAGGCAATTCATAGGGTAGGTTACCACTGAATGAGGACGTGGGTAATCCACTCTTACCGGTATGCTCCTCCATCCAAACCATCAGTTGGCCAAAATTCTTTCCCGCGATGGGAAACTCGTCGACGCTGCTCGCATCTTCGACATACACGTAGGCCCTCTCCAGGTGAAATCCCGCTCTTAATGTGCCATTGTCCGTGGTGATCCATTTGCTAACCAACGAACTATTGGATCGGCTCCAGGACAAGGTAGCGTTTTCGTCAAAAGGAAGGGGTTCCAAAAAATGGCGTCCGACGGCGGCGACGGCCTGGATAGCCTGGTGATATTGAATTCTTATTTCTCTAAGAGCTGCTAGATCTGAAGGCTTGATATCCTTCCAACGCATGTTTGAGGTTTCTGGTGTAATAGGTTGTTGGTATGGTGGTTCATCTTTCCCCTGAGGTAAGGGGAAATTCTACATCTCAAACTTTTTCACCGCCTTGCGCAGGGCTTCGATATCTGCAGTGATCGAGGGGTCACTGTAGATCCGACCTGCCAAAGTGGCGATCACTTTCTTTTTGAAGCCCAGCTTTTCCGCCAGTTCCTCGCAATACTTGATTTCGCTCAGATAGACTTGGTTGTCGATCTTCATGAGTTGCACGATACTATACAAATATTGGAACTTGTCCTCGTCGGTCATTGTGGAAACTGGAGGCAAGGGCTCGGGATTTTCAATCAAGGCGTCGACATCATCTGTACTTAGCCCGTTGGCTTTCGCCAACATTTGAATGAGCTTCTTTTCTTCGCTGTCAAAGTCTCCATCGACATTGGCCAGGCCAATCAATACACTCAGCTGCGATCGTATACTCATGACTTTCTATTAGGTTAGCTGCTTTCTTGAATGCTTTGTAGATAGTGGTGGATGGGCTGCTAAACTTTGAGGTACTTGCGTGCTTCCTTCTTCAGGAGTTCCCTGTCGGATGTAATCGCGGGATCACCGTAGATTCTCGCTGACAATTTCTTCACGACCTTCTTGTCAAATCCTAGCTTCTGGGCCATCTCCTGGCAATAGCGGATTTCACTCAAGTACACCTCATTGTCAATCTTCATCAGCTGGATGATATCGTATAAATATTCGAATCGCTCATCGAACGTTAATGCCTGAAATTCTATGTTGGGGACGGCTTCCTTACTCAGTTCCTCCTCAATAATTCTATTCAATTCTTCCTCTTTCACAGAATGAGCCTTCCCAATACTCAGGATGAGTCCTCTTTCTACATTGGAAAAGTTCTGATCACTTAGCGCCAGGCGTACCAACATTCGCACATGAGCCTGAAAATTAGATTCCATGGAAATTAGATCGTGTGATTAAGTGACGGTTAATATAGGGAATATTCCAAGGAACATGCAACTAGATGATTCAAAGTTGGCCATCAAGTGACTGAACAGGAGCATTTAATGTAAGTAGCTGCCGGCGTTAATATCAAAAGTTGCCCCAGTGGCATGATCCACCATTCCGCTGGCGATAAACGTGATCAAAGGCGCCAGGTCTTTAGGTTCTGTAAGCCGCTCCAGCGCCACATCGTCTTTTGCATGCTCCTCGCCATACATCTGCATAAACTCCTGCGCCATGTCCGTGCGTACAAATCCCGGTGCTACATTGAAGGCCTTTATCCCGTCTTTGCCATAGGAACGAGCGATGGATCTGGTCAAAGAAACCAATCCAGCCTTGGAGGCTCCATATGCTATGTATTCCGCAGTTTCACCTCGATAAGCCGCCCTTGAGGAAATATTGATGATACGGCCTGCCATTTTGCGCTCTATGAAGTGGGCAATGGCCTTGCGACAGAGAATTGCCGGTGAAGTAAGGTTGACCATCATCGTTTCATCCCAGACCGCCTGCCAGGACTCATCACTATCCTGAAGAGCGCTTGGCTTCGCGATACCAGCATTGTTCACCAAGACCTCGAGACTACCCATCTCCAGGACCACACGTTCGAAAAGCTTCATGGCCCCATCTGGTTCGGAAAGGTCCGCCTGAAACGCTTTTGATTCATTGCCCAACATATGGGCGAGGCTCTCTGCCTCGCGGACATTTTTATTGTAATGCACAGCGATCGACGCGCCAGCCTCGGCGAGCTTCGTGGAGATCGCCTTACCGATGCCACGACTCGCTCCGGTTACAAGGATATTTAAGCCCGACAAATTGATGTACATAATGGAATCGTTGTGTAGTACTTCGGAACCGAAAATAAGTAAAGCCTGTTGAAATTGATCAGTATCTTAGTAAGATGTCGCCTACCAGCGTTTGAGAATTAAACAATTCACATCTCCGTTCGTAAGCATTTGTACTTTTTCTACTTATTAGGAAGACATGCAAAAGTTCGATTTTCCTTTCCAGACAAGCCTCAGCCTCAAAACCGTCATAGGGTATTGGGAGCTGCAACAATATTCAGACAACCCCATCCAGGCAAATTGTGCCAAGCGCCTGATCCAGCAAGTGGATGAAAATCCCATTCTTCGCGAGGATGTCACCGATGCATCCAAACTCGAAGGCCTGAAACCGCTCATTGCCACCATCATGTCGGCGGTCGTAGCGCCCGCAGTGAGCAGCGACGAGCATGTGGCCATATTCTTCCCTTTTTCTTTTGACTATATCTACGCCACCACGCCATTTCAGAAGCTGGTGGAAGAGGCAGGCGGATCACTTCGCGCGATGGCCAAGCATCTCCGTGAAGAGGAAATGACGGCCATGAAGACGGTCGCAGCCTATCACTCGATCCTACAGCAGTTCTACGGAGTAGATATCCCCAAGACGAAGAAGATGGTCCTCACCATGGGTCTTGAGAATGGACTGGAAAGGCATTTTGAACTGAGCCTCGATCCACGTTTCTGTGAAATCAGACAGCATGGTGAATTGCCAGTGTTGTCCTCAGAAGACATAGACGACATCGTCCGCAACCCCGAGGACCTGGAACAGTGGCAGCGGCTACTTCCAACGGATCGATTCGAATTCACCGGATTTGTTATCTATCATTTCCAGGAAGCAACACGGGATGAGATCATGCGGCAGGTCAAGGATCGCCTGATGGTAGAGGAACTGGAAAAGTCAGACCTTTACACTTTTCTCACTTCGCAGTTTCGTTCATTGACAGGTGTGGCAGATCTCGAGCTGGGACTGTCGAGCTATCATACCTTCAAGAAAAGCTACGAGGCATGTGGGACCGGAAGTACCAGCTTGTTTGTGGACGAAAGAAATGAGTTCCTTAAGACCTTTTACGAACTCAGCAAAGATGTCCGCAACCAGGGGAATGGCATCATCATTTCGGACACAAAGAACAGCAAGTATTTCGACCCAAAGAAGCCCAGCAAATACTGCAGCGTAATTGTTGCCCCATTGTTTGCCGAGGGTGAATACATCGGTCATCTGGAGTTGGCCAGCGAGACTACGAAAATGGGTGCGGTCGAATACGCAAAAATCTCGGAGCTCCTTCCTCTCTTTGCCAATACGATGATCAAGCGCATGAATGCCCTCGAGAATACCATTCAGGGGATCATCAAAGAGCACTACACCTCCATCCACCCGGCTGTGGAATGGAAATTTATCGAAGCAGCACAGAAGATCTACGACCAGCAGGTAGATGGAAAGTCAGATATCCAGGAGGAGATCGTATTCCATGATGTATATCCACTGTACGGATCTACCGATATCCGGAATTCTTCAGTAGAAAGAAATAATGCGATTCGAGCTGACCTCATTGAGCAGTTGACCATCGCCAAAAATGTCCTGCAATATGCCAAAGCGCAAGTAGACCTCCCCATTATCGGCGAGGCGATCTACCGGATCAATAAACAGCTGAGTCGTCTCAAGAAGGGGCTACTATCTGGTGACGAAAGTCAGATCGTGAATTTCCTACATCGCGAGATCGAACCGATGATCAACGACCTCCAGCGGGATATCGAAGGTTTTAAATCCTACAGCGAAGAAAACTATTGGTCACACATCAACCGGGAGATCGGCATCGTCTATCGCAAACGAAAGGACTTCGAAGAAAGCGTAACAGCCATCAACGACATGGTATCCTCCTACCTCGAGGAAGAAGAAGTCAAATCGCAGGAGATTTTCCCACACTATTTTGAGAAGTACAAAACCGATGGCGTGGAGTACAATGCCTACGTTGGCGACGAGATTTCTCATCATAAGCGGTTCAGTCATCTGTATCTAAAAAATCTGCGCCTGTGGCAAATGCTGCTGACGGTGGAAATCGCACGCAAGACCAATGAGCTGAAAGAGGAATTGCCGATGCCTTTGGAGGCTGGTCACCTGATACTGGTGCATAGCCAACCCCTGTCGGTTCGCTTCAGAATGGATGAGAAGCAGTTCGATGTCGACGGAGCCTACAACATCAGATACGAAATCGTGAAGAAGCGCATCGACAAGGTGCATATCAAAGGGACCAATGAGCGACTGACGCAGCCCAATACAGTTTCGATTGTCTATACGCATGAAGAAGATGCACGCGAGTATCTGGCGTACCTCGAGTATCTGAAACACCAGGGACACATCGAGCCTCATTTCGAGCAATTCGAGCTTGAGGAGCTACAGGGTGTGAGCGGACTGAAAGCCTTCCGCGTGCGAGTAGACAAAGCCTCCAAAGGCCTGATGAAGGAGCTGGAGAAGATGAAAGTAACAAAGTCTATCTCGGCGAATTAGTCACTTAAGTAAGATCTCTATCTCCACTCGTCGGTTATTGCGGCGCCCTTCCTCCGTGCGAATTGTCATAGCGAGGCTGGGATTCTCCGTAGGACATTACGATCAGCAGGTCCTCCCTGACACCGATCGACCGCAAGTAGCTAGAGAAAGCGGGTTGTACCAATTAAGCCTCTACTTGGTCAATTAAATGATTTGCAGATTTCCAAAGGCGACGCCTGCGGAATGTTCGTTCGGCAAAGTGCTGTAACCTATTCGTATCTCAAAGATTTCACAGGATTGTCCACCGCGGCCTTTAGGACCCGTCCGGAGGAAGTGGCCAGTGAAACCACAAACAACACCACAACTGGAATCACAATCGAGGTGACCGTCAGGGCGCGGTAATAGTGAAAGATGGAGCCCAAGAGGGCATCAATTGCCAGATAGGAGGCTGCTGAACCCGCGGTGGCCGAAATAATGAGGACGATAAGAAAAGGCCTATTCATAAGGTTCACGATACTGCTAACCTTAGCTCCGAGCACCTTGCGAATGCCTATTTCCTTGATCCTCTTAATGACGTTGAGCGACATCAACGTAAAGAGCCCGATGGTGGATAATATCAGCGCGAGTATCCCGAGGAACGTGAACATCAAACTAATATTGGTATTGACCTCCGTAGCAGCAGCCACCTCGTCTTCCAGGCGGGCATCGAAGGGTTTGTTGGGAATTTGCTTGTGCCAGATGGTCTCAAGATCGGATTGCACATTCTTCAGATTGCCAACGGGAGCTGAAGCAACAACAAAATTCAAGTCTGTATCGCTGGAAAGACGGATCCCCACAGGCACGACCGGTTGCCAAAAGCCCCACATGTAGAAGTCCCTCACGACTCCGACGACCGTCAACCGGGTGCTATCGTCGATTTGCACGACCTGACCAATAGGCTCTTCCCATCCAAAGTCTCTCACGGCCTGCTCGTTGATTATCACTGAACTTTGACGATCATATTCTTCAAGATCCTTTTCAAAGAATCTACCATCGACCAGTTTGATCTCCATCATGTCCATGTAGTCGATAGTCATATCCATCATGTCCATCTCTTGCTCCCGCTCTCCGCTTCGGAAAACGCGACTGTAAGTCCACCATCCAATGCTGTGCTTGGTCATAGCGATATCTGACAGTCCGGGCAACTGCCTGGCTTCATTGTAGAAGGTCTTCACTTTCTCATCGTTGTCAATGAGGATGTTGAGTACTCCTTCCTTCTTGAAACCAATGTCAAGCTCCTCCTGGTATCGGGCATTGCCAACGAATGCCAGGCTGCTGATCAACGCGATCGCGGTGAAGAGGTACTGTAGCCCCAGCAATATTCTGGACAGAATACTGGTGCCCCCCAGCCTCAGTTTGCCTCGCAGGATTGACACCGGCTCGAAGCTCGAAACGTATAATGCCGGATAAGCGCCTGCAACCACAGAAGTGAAGAAGAGAAGGCCAGCAAGGAAGGCAAGAATCTCGGGATTATCCCTCAACGAAAGCTTCAAATCAATGAAGTCCCACAAAGCGCTGTACGCCGGCACCATCCACATGGCGATCAATAAAGCCAATACCAAAGCAAGCAACGAAATCAGAATATTCTCTCCCATGAATTGGGCTATGAGCTGCATTCGATTGCCACCCATTACTTTCCGGACACCGATCTCTTTCAGCCGGCCGCTGGATATTGCCAATGAAGTGTTAGTAAAGTTGAAACAGGCGATGAGCAGCATCAACACGGCCATGATGAGGGGCACATAGATGGCTGGTGCAGGTGGAGCCTGACTTAGCCAGTTGGAACGCAAACCATCTGCCACAAGGCCGAGTGTTGACAGTGGCTGCAGGTAGTAGTTGTGAATTCGCCAATCGTCGCGCGCCTGATTTTGGATTTGTACATAGTTGTCGTTGAGGGCGGGCACCACAGCTTGAGGGAGCTCATCACCGCGAGTCATGATGAACGTCGCTGCGATGAACCTTCTCCAATCACTGTTATTCGAGTTGACATTTGTGAGGTACTCGTCGAAGGGAAGAATAGCATCAAACTGGAGACTGGAGTTCTGAGATATCTTTTCGACAACACCACCCACAATGAAACTGTGTGTTTCACCGTCATTATCGATTACCTGGATCATTTCCCCTACGGGATTCTTGTCTCCAAAATAGACTCCGGAGGCGTCGTCAGTTAGGATGATCTGGCCGGGCTCGGCAAACGCCGCCGCATTGCCGTACTTGAATGGGAAAGTGAACATGTCAAAGATCCCGGGATCCGCGAAGGCAATGAGCTTGTCAAAGGTGTGAATGTCTTTCTTGATCACCAGGCCAGAGGGCGTGTAGCGAACAACGCTCTCCAATTCAGCGAACTCTTCTTTTATAGCGTTACCTAATGGCAGTGGGGAAATGCCAAATTGGATCTCATGACCCTCTACCTGCTTGTTGACTTGTACTTTGTATATCCGCTCGTAATTGACATGTTGGCGGTCAAAGTTAGCAGCATACTTGTAGTTGAGGTAAGCCACAATACAACAGGCTAGTGACAGGCCTAATCCAATAAGATTGATCGCGAAATAACCGCGGGTCTTCAGAATACTTCGAAGGGTGGTTTTAAAAAAATTGCGTAGCATAGAAAGTACAAGTTCAGGAAGAATTATGTGATAAAGATTCCCGTTTAACGCAAGGGTTGCTTTTTTATGCGGCCAATATTCAAAAAAGGTAGGCGTGATGGCGAGACGAGCCGGAAGGATTCTTAATTTCGAGTCAGAATTGTTGTTAATAACATTCACTTTATAGCTGTCAAAGTATGGGAATCCTGATACCACTGGTGTTGATCGCCATTTGTTGCGTCGTGATATGGAGGGCCGGCGACGGATTCATGACAGCATCTTCCTATATCGGAAGGCATTTGTCTGAGGGAGTGCGCGGCGCCACTATCAATGCTGTGGCCAGCTCGATGCCGGAAGTTTTTACCTCGTTCTTCTTTCTATTCATCCTAAAGGACGCTGCTGGATTTTCCGGAGGTATCGGGACCACAGCCGGTAGTGCGATCTTCAATAGTATGGTCATACCCGCCGTGTCGATTATCGCCGTTGTGATGATGGGAATGACACGTAGAATCGAGGTGAACCAACGGGTAATTCGAAGAGATGGCATCGCCCTCATCATTGCCGAATTTATTTTCCTTGTGCTCATCGGAGGCTCTCAACTGCACTGGTATCACGGACTTATCTTGATGTCGCTCTACCTCTTTTACGTGGCGTTCATGTTCTGGCAGATGAGGCGCAATCGGACAGAGACCAAAGAAGAGCAGCTCGCCTCAGGCCAAAGGAAAGCCGATGAAATACAAGAGGAGATCACCGCTGGCATCGATTCCAACTGGTGGAAGGCCTTGTTTACTTTCGATTTGGAATCGGTATTCTTCGGACGCAGGGCAATCAATACCGTCAACGCCTGGAGTCTGTTGATCTTTTCCACCGCGTCTATTGCGACTGTCAGTTATTTTCTCGTTTTGGCGTGTGAATGGATCGGAAGCGATACCTATCACATCCCGGGCTTGGGCGAATTTGAGGGGCTCAATATTCCCGTTTTGTTCGTAGCGTTAGTTCTGGCAGCAGCCGCTTCGAGTCTGCCTGATACGATCATCAGCATGAAGGATGCACAAAATGGACAGTATGACGACGCCATCTCCAATGCGCTCGGAAGCAATATCTTCGACGTTTGTTTTGCCTTGGGCTTTCCACTGTTCGTATTCACGTTGGCGACAGGTCCGATCCATATGCCACCGGAGATCGTCGATATGAGTACGGAGCTTCGTTTCTTATTGTGGCTGTTGACGATAGTAGCGTTCGTCATCTTCATTTCCAGCAAACACATGGGTCAGCGAAAAGCGGTGCTGCTGCTGGGCATCTACTTTGTGTTCATTGTCTACGTCGTCGGCAGGGGCACCGGCAGCGAATGGGCCCAGGAAATAGGCAATACCCTTGTGTCAATAGTGCGCACGTTCCGCATCAACTAAGTCTCCTCTATCTCAATCGAAAGGCCGTCTTCCTGGTCAATAGAATAGATCTTCAGATCACGGCAACGCCTCTCTGCTTCCTCTCCGGTGCGGAGATCAAATCGATAGCTGTGCCACGGACACACAATTTCGTTGTAGGGATTGACCGTTCCCTTCGTAAGCGAATCGCTCATGTGAGGGCATTCGTCCTCGATGGCCTTGAATCCATTTTGTAAGTGCAGAAGGCAAATCCGCCGATCGCCAATCCGAACGAGGCGCTTTTCACCGACTGGTATCACCTTTTGCGCTTCCTGCAGATCCTGAAAAATGAGCACCTTATGCATTCGGGAGAAAGACCTTTTCGACGTAATTTAGGAGATTCGAGATAAGCCCTATGTTAAAGTGTCAAAGAGATAAGTTCCAACTCCAGCGCAAGTACTCGTATTTGAACTGTGCCTACATGTCACCACTCAGCAAGAAAGTGGAGAAGGCTGGTATCAAGGGGTTGAAGGGGAAAAGGAAGCCGTATAAAGTCACAGCCGAGGATTTCTTCAAGGATTCGGAGACCATTAGAATACTCTTCTCCGAAATAGTGGATTGCGAGCAGCTCAACAGGATCGTCATGGTCCCATCAGTTTCCTACGGCATGGCCAATGTCGCCCGAAACTTGCCGAGGAAGAAAGGTGAGATCCTTATTGTAGACGAGCAATTTCCCAGTAACGCATATCCATGGCTGTCCTTGAGAAATGATGACATCAAGGTACGCGTCATTGAGCGGCCACCTCGCGGTGAGAGCTGGAGCCAACGGATTCTCGAGCAAATTTCCCCCTCAACAATCATGGTAGCAGTTGGCAATGTACACTGGGCGGATGGCACCCTATTCGACTTGCAGGCCATAAGGGCAGCTACTCGCGAACATGATGCGCTGCTCGTGATCGATGGCACGCAATCTGTCGGTGCGCTTCCGATCAGCATCCGCGAACTACAACCTGATGCGTTGGTTTGTGCCGCCTACAAATGGCTTTTCGGCCCCTACTCTACAGGATATGCCTATTACGGTCCGGCATTTGATGGAGGTGTCCCCATCGAGGAAAATTGGATCAACAGAAAGGGCGCAGAAAATTTCGGGGGATTGGTGAGTTATACTGACGAGTATGGACCTGGGGCCCTGCGCTACGAGGTAGGAGAGCACAGCAACTTCGTCATGCTGCCGATGCTGATTGCGTCACTCAAACAAGTCCGTCGTTGGGGACCTGAGAATATCCAGGCCTATTGTCAGGAACTGAGTAAGCCACTAATACAGGCCGCCGAGGAAATGGGCTTCTATATCGCACCTGAGGATCAGCGCGCCCACCACCTATTGGGGCTTTACGTTCCAGAGCATTTATCGATACCGACGTTGCAGGAGTTTTTGCATCGTAACCGGATCAATGTTTCGGTGCGAGGTAGTTCGGTACGGATCTCGCCCAACGTGTACAATGATGAGCACGATATTGACCGGCTGGTCAAAACTTTGAAGGAAGCTGTTGATAAAAGTGCTGTCGTCGCTTAAATTCGCAATTCGAGAATGACAACAACATGGAATTAACCAATCCTGCCGTCACTGACGGCGTCAACTTATTTGTGAATATCGTCGTTGTGCTAATCGCCTTTGCAGCGGCACTTTCTTTCGTAGACTTCAGAAAAGAAAGCAGGAAGAAGGAGCAATAAGCGTTATTCCCTCATCCTTTCACAAAGAGGCCTGTTACTAGACGTGGTCTTTCTTGTGGCTGCTCACTTTTTCATTAGGCAGTATTATTGGGCAGATACATGCCAAAATAAAAAGTCCCGCGATGATGCTAATCATTAACATGAGGATGTAGATTTTAGTTGATTATCGACGGGCAAATATAACCTCCCTGACTCCAGCCAATAGACCCAATCGAATAAAATATCAGATGCCCTCTTCGCTGCTCGGGCATCGTGATTAGAAAGATCAGTGATCAGTTCGAGTGCGCAATACACCAACGAAGCACAGATCACTCACTATACATTCCCTTGCGACAGCATCGCATCAGCCACCTTTACAAAACTCGCGACGTTGGCGCCCTTCACGTAATCGATCTTGCCATTGCGACCGCCGTGATCTCGGCAGTTGTCATGAATCGACTTCATGATCGCCTGGAGCTTGCCATCCACTTCCTCCCTTTTCCAGTGCAATCGCTGAGCATTCTGGGTCATTTCCAATCCTGATGTGGCCACACCACCGGCATTGGCTGCCTTCCCAGGCGCAAAAAGAATATCGTTTTCCTGGAATACCTTGATTGCATCCGTGGTAGATGGCATGTTGGCACCCTCAAAGACGCCAATACATCGATTCTTTACAAGGGTACGAGCATCCTCCTGCGGTAGTTCGTTCTGAGTGGCACAAGGAAACGCAAGATCCACTTCCGCATTCCATGGCGTTAGCCCTTCATGAAACTTCGCTGTCTTGTACTCCTTGGCATATTCCCTGATGCGTTCCCGACGATTGTTTTTCAGATCCATAATGAATTGCAGCTTCTCCTCAGTGATGCCATCAGGATCATGGACAAATCCCTGCGAATCCGACACTGTAACTGGTTTGGCTCCCAGGTGAATGAGCTTCTCGATCGTGTACTGCGCGACATTACCACTACCAGAGACTGCGGCGGTTCGTCCCTCAATATGGTGGCCATTGGCGTGCAACACCTCATTGGCAAAATAGACCACACCATAGCCAGTGGCCTCGGGCCGGATAAGACTGCCGCCGTAGGATAGACCTTTGCCCGTGATGACTCCAGCAAATTCGTTGCGAATGCGCTTGTACTGACCAAAGAGGAAACCAATCTCACGAGCACCTACGCCGATATCTCCAGCAGGGATATCCGTGGTACCGCCGATGTGCTTTGACAGTTCGGTCATGAAGCTCTGGCAAAACCTCATCACTTCCATGTCCGACCGACCTTTGGAATCAAAGTCACTTCCACCTTTTCCACCTCCCATGGGAAGGGTTGTGAGGCCATTTTTGAAGATTTGCTCAAAGGCTAGAAACTTAAGGATGCTGAGATTGACCGTGGGGTGAAAGCGGAGGCCCCCTTTATAAGGACCGATCGCAGAGTTCATCTGCACCCGGTAGCCTCTATTGACCATAAAGTTTCCCTGGTCGTCGACCCAAGGCACTCGAAACATAATTACGCGCTCAGGTTCGCACATCCTCTCAAGCATGTTAACCTCCTTGTAATCAGGATGGTCTTCCATGAAAGGGACGATGGTCTCTGCAACTTCATGGACGGCTTGCAAAAATTCCGTTTCGTGGGGATTCCTTCGCTGGATCCTTTCCATGAAGGATTGAACAAGCGATTGGTTTTGGGTTGTCATAGGGGTGAATGTTGTTCGAAGTCAAATCTAGCGTTTTCCCAGTGTTATTCGTCAAATGGCAAATTGGCCGTGAGTTAACATTTGACGCTATGCTTTTAACAATTTGAAAAAAGTGGCCTGAAAAATGGTTAACGTGCAAAATCTACCTTCGCAAGGTAAACCACCACATCCAATGATTCATCAGAGTTTGGAAACAGAGATCCTCGAGAAGGTCAGAGGTCTCAATGCGTCACAGCGACACGGGGTCCTTGATTACATCCAAAAAATTCCGCGAACCGTGCACAGCGCGAAAAGGTACCGCAGTAGAGCCATGAAACAGATCAAGGAAGCACTGGAAAACTAGAAGGTCGGCTAGTCCTCAGAAAGTACAATGACGAAGTCGCCTTCGCTCAAGGTAAAGACGTCAGACTTCCTAGGGTTCACGTAGACCCCATATTCTTTGCTGGCGTCACGGGCCTGAGCGATGATCCTATACCCTATTGCCACTTCATTCTTGCGCGCGGCAGATTCCAATACTGTATAGAAATTCAGGGGCTCCCCAACCTTGACATATTCCTTCGCCGGCTTGATATAGATCTCAGAGCCGTCGGCATCGAACAAATCCTCAAAGACCCGCATCAGAAACTTGTTTTCACTCACCTGGCTCATCAGCAAACTCACCAGTTTGTCACTCACGATGAAGTCATCTGCACTGGTGATGTCCGCCAACTGGCGATTTCTGATGTCCAGCATCTCACTGACGATCTTGTACTTGTCACCGTAGCGCTCCGTGAAGTTTCTCAAATGCAACAGCGTGATGAGCGTCTGAGCATCCGCCTCCTGGATTGGGAAGTAGTTTTGATAGCAGAGAAGGATAATATAGTCATTCTCGGCCAGGTTCATGCTTTCGAGTGTCTCCCGGTCAGTAGTATCCTGCACGTCGAATTCCAACGTGATATTCTTCACACGTTTCTGGAGTTTCTGCACGGTGCGCTCGGCATCGCCAAACTTCGATACGACCTTGACTATTGAACCCGGAGGGACATAGTAATCTAGCTCCCGAATAATATATCGGGCACGATTGTTCCAGCCGATGATCAGGATCCTTTCTCTATGAGAAGGGGCGGGCTCGGTGTAAATAATCTGGCTTTCATTCCTATCGACGTTAGTGGGTGCATTGGGCAGCAGCGTATCGTCGTCTTCGGTGATACCGATCACCTTATCGCCTTCCTTGAACACCGTGTCCATCGAAGGATTGATCTCCACGTGATTGTCAGCAAACTGGATACCCATGATGGCGGAGTCCTCATAGGAGAACAAAATCTCTCGGAAAGTCCTGCCCACAAGCGATGGCTCCTCCTGGAAGTAGATCTCGGCGCCGGCAAAGTCCATGAGTTCCATGTAGACCACGCTGAGACCGGACTGGCGGCTGGTTTGGACCATGATCCTGGAGATGATCTCGTCTGAGAGTATCAGCTCGACCTCATCCTTACCCACCATCTTGGCCACCTCAAAATTCTTCTTGTCTTCCATCTCGGCCGTGATGTGGTACGGTGCTTCCCTTCTGTTGGGGTTAGTGACGATGGCGACAATCGTTTTGATGATCTGGCTATCGGAGTTCTCATTGTCCTTGTCGAGGATAATGATGGACTTCGTGTCAAAGGGATTCGCAATGTACAGATCGTGGACGTCGATGGGATTACCCGTACGGCAGATCACATCAGTATTTTGTGTGTCACCCACCTTATCCCGGATTTCATCCTCCATATCTACCTTGTCCTTGTCTGCAAGGATGACTACCACTCCTCGCTTTTGGTTCTCATTGGCAATCACTAGCTCGGACAGAATAGTGAAAATCTTTGAAGACCATCCCAATATCAGCACATGATCCTCTTCGATGACAAATGATCGCCCTTTTCGTAGCTCTTCGACCTTAGATAGGATACCCGAAGACACGAGACCGATCAATGTACTGATCATAATGAGACCCAGAACGGTCACAAACATCATGAATGAACGGAAGGGCCAGTTCTCGGTATGCTCGCCGACAGTTCCGGGATCGAGGACGTGCGTGAGGTTCACCCAAATCGATTCGAAGATATTCCACCCATACTCATTGTGATTTGGATGCAAACCGGAAAGGATCAGAATGACGGAAAACATGAGCACCACGACGAGTGCAAAGACACCCAAGCCGGCAATCATGGGAAATGTACCCCGCGATACGAAATTGTCGAATTTATATCTGAGCCTCTCCTTAAAGGGCACTTTTCTCATAGGGTGGCAATTATCAATTTAAGCCAGTTCTTTAGGCGGCCAAAGTTACCAATAAGCCCCAAATGGCGACAATATATTTAAATATACATTTTATTTTTACGATGAACGCGAGATGTAATTGCTGAACGACACTACCTCCAGTTCAGCGATCTGGACGAGCCTTCATTGACTATCATTGCCGGACATCGAAGTAAAAATGAATAGACTGCAAGTTTTCGGCTTACTCATCTTGCTGGTCATCTCTGCCTGTCAGCCCGGGAAAATAAAGTACCGCCTCCTGTATGACGAAAATGAGCCCGATGGCCAAATCTCTAAGGCCATAAAAACAGTGATGGAGCGCAACTACAACATTGAAGTTGAACTCGTCCTGGGAGAGGGCAGTGTTGCCAATCTTGACAGTGTCGCTCAGGGTGCAGCAGACATGGCACTCATAGAAAACTTCGTCCCTCTGCGAGAGGAAGTTCGTTCTGTGACACTCGTTTATCCCAAGATCCTGCACATTTTCTATCTCGACGACGGACGACCTGAGCCCAGCTCGTTTGCAGAGCTTCTTTTCGATCGGAAGGTGTACATCGGGAAAGAAGGCACGTCTTCGCACCTTTTCATGCAGGACTTGTTCGAATTCTTCGATATCGATACAAGTCGATTTGAGATCACGCGAAACCCTTATGAAAACGACGTTTTTGTAGGATTCACCGACATCGTGCCACTCAAGAACCTGGAGCTGCTGAAGAATTTCAAGCTCTACTCCATGGACAGGCTGGAAAACTACGGCAAAGGATCGGTCGTCGATGCCATATCTCTGCGATTTCCACAGGTACGACCATTCATCATTCCTCAGACGAGCTACCAGGAAATCACTGACAAGCCCATTGTGACACTGGAAACCGATGCGGTCCTGGTGGTGCGCAGCGACATGAGAGAAAACTTCGTGTACGACCTGACCAAAACGATTTACGGTGAAAAGCAGGACTTCGCCAATTTGAGTCCGCTCATCTTCAAAGGGCTGACCGAACGCTTTGACCGGAATATTCTGAGTTTTCCACTGCACGAAGGTGCTAGGGTCTACCTTGACAGAGACGAGCCTGGATTTTTGGAAAGGTATGCTGAGCTGATTGGTGTTTTGTTTTCGATCGCGATTGCACTGGTCAGTGGCATTGTTTCTCTCTCCAGATGGCAGAGCCAGAAGAAAAAGGACCGCGTCGACATTTTCTACAAGGACCTCATGGAGAAGAAAAACCAGAAAATTGTGTCCTCAGCTGAGGGGATCAGTATGATTCAGGAAATCCAGCAATCCCAAAACAAGGCCTTTGATATGCTCATCCATGAAGAGCTCGAGGCTAACGAGAGTTTCAGGATTTATATGGAGCTATCGAAGGAAACCATCCACGAGCTACGCGGTCGAGTGAAAGCACTGAAGGCTATCAATCGTTAGACCCTACGGTTTCTGAACAACATCCTTGTATTTGCGATCGGCAACGATCTTGTTGATATCGGGATCTTTCTCCCACGCAGTTTTGCCGTTGAAAAAAGCCCGTACTTCGAAGAATAGCAATTTGCCATCCTGGATTTTGTACTCCGAATAATCAGGTCGTATCCAGCTATCTTGAGTCAGGGCAATAGCACACCATCCACCATAGGCCGGTAGGTACTTCTCCGGATCCACCAGAAATTCTGATTGATTCTGCGCATTGGCAAACTGCAGCTTAAGGCCGTCGTAGGTGGTCTCAAATTGGGCATTGCCCTTGACCAATTTCCCATCAAAGTAGGACGTTAGGTCGTAGCCATCGAATGCGACAGTCGATGAGGGAGATGAGTAGGGGTGAGGTGGCAATTTTTGGGACCAGGTGATGACAGGCACCAACACGAGGAGTACCAGGATCGTTTTCTTCATAATTCTTCGTCTGAATAGCAGGTGTTATCTATTACTGTCGGCTTGGAAAGTTTGTTGCCTATTGAAGTGACATGCTAACGACAGTTGGCTATTTCAGTTCGACTAATCGGTAATAGTCATTGAGCACAATGCGGTACTGCTCGCGAGCACCTGATCCTTTGGGCAATATCTCCATGCCTTCGATGAATATCTGTCCATCGTCCAAAATGGTATGGAAAATCTCCGTGGCGCACTCGATATGATTAAGAGGAGAGCTTCCATCATATGTGACTTGCCGCTCTTCAGTGCGCAGGACCAACCGAAAATCCAATGGTGTACTCAATGTTTCGGCGGGTTCCAACCATAGATAGGCTTTGTCAATAGCCCAATGATGAATAATGGCAGGAGTGATCGCCACAGAATCATCCGAAACAGCCTTGATACGAAAGACATTCATTCTGGCCTCACGGCGCTCTTCCAACTCGTAGTAAGATTGGCGGACGTTCTTGAAGAATAGCTCAGATGGATCTGTAGTACCAAAGTCGAAGCCTTCCAGAGAAACTCTGTCATTGACGGAGAGCTGACAGCCTGCTGAGAGAAAGATAATAATGGTGAATATCCTCATTGCTTTTTCAGGATCATAGTTGTCTCGGCATGTAGATTGTCAAAGTGCACGGTCCGATGGGGCATGAGTTTTTCAAAACCCAGGTCCTCAACGAAGGAGATCATCAGCTCGTTCAGGAACAGACCCTGGGTACCATCATTGAAAACTCCCAAGTCCCCCTTTTTGATTACATGATCTTGAAAATTGATCGAAGAGTTCATCGATAGATAAAGAATGCCACCTGGCTTGAGGACGCGGTACATTTCAAGACAACTCTGTTCGTAGGACTCAGTAGAGGGCAAGTGATGCAATACACGACTGCAGATCACCAAGTCCATGGCGTCCGATGGGAGAGGTAGGCTTTCGGCCGAAGCCTCGATGAACTGATGGGATTGGCTATTGGGCATGGATCCAACGATATGTTTCATAAGATCGATCTGTAGCTTGTCCACGTCTATGCCACATACGCGATAGCCCTTCTGCAGGAAGTATAGAAGATTGCGACCACTACCACAACCAATATCGAGGACTGACTCAAGCGAATGGAATGTGCCTTTGAGTACCTGATCCATGAGGAAGAGATCCATGTCCCCCAGGAAATCATTAATTTCTTCTTCTGTGAGATGACTGCGCAATGGTGAGGAAGGAGTTAGGGTTTCAATCTCGTTTTGCACTAAATTAGTCGATCTGTGATCAAGGCAATACCCAGGAAGTGTGACGTACCATGTGGCGCAAGGCTGGTAATTTCCTGATCATTGAACGAAAGTCCTCTCGGGGATCTTTCGGTCAACCTATGAGCTTATGTTACAAAAGTCTACGCGGGTCCTTGTAGTTGACGACCACACCCTCTTTCGCAAGGGTCTGGTCTTGATGTTGGAATCTTTTGAGCATCTGGAAGTGGTGCATGACTGCGCTAATGGATCTGAGGCATTGGAGTTTCTCAGGACCGAGCCCATCGATGTGGTCTTGTTGGACCTGGACATGCCCGTTATGGATGGGTGGGAAACGACGAAGAAGATCATTGAGAAGTACCCTCGAACGTACATCATCATTATCTCAATGAATGATACGCTCGAAGTGATTGCCGAGCTCATTGAGATAGGCGTGCATAGCTATCTCCTTAAGGATGCCGAGCCGCAGGAAGTCAAGCGGGCAATCAATTCGGTGATCAATAATGACTTCTACTATAACCATTTGGTATCAAGGGCGCTGAGACAAAATTTCCAACGATCAAATACAAAGACCGAAACAGAGACAGGAAAGTCGGCGCTGAGCCCGCGGGAAATAGAGGTATTGCAATTGATCTGTCGGGAGATGACAATGAAGGAGATCAGTGAGGAACTCTTTTTGAGTGAGCAAACGGTACTGACGCATCGCAAGCACCTTATGAAGAAGATCCAGGCAAAAAATGCTGTCTCATTGGTCAGATACGCCATTCAGAACAAGATCGTATCTTTCTAGTTGATTTGTTTGGGTCTTGTTATATACCCATTATTGGGTATTTTTGTTCCCACTTAGTAGGTAAAATACTCGAAGTAGAATCTTTAAGAACCAGAAAATCAATACGTTAACATTTCGGTAAGATCCCGGTTAGTAAATTCTCAAAATTCTTTGAGCTAATTTCAAAGTGTTATTCGCAAGAATAACTAGCTCTTAGGTTGATGGTAGTCCATCTTGAATGCCGGTCTTGGGGGGTCCTAGTCTTTACACTTACTCACTTCTCCCCTGAGATCGGCTTCTTTTTTTACAGCATACACCCGCCGAAAACCCGGCTCAGAAGGCGAAAAGTCGATATGAACCTTCCTCTTTTCACATTATTGAAGAAATACCCATACTTTTAGTTATTCGGATTACTTCTCTGATTATGTCTATTGAACAAGAGATTTCCGTACTTTCTTCCGTCGCGCAATGCGATGGCAACCTCGACAAGAGGGAGTATGATTACATCATGAATCTTGGTCAGGCCCATGGCCTAAAGGCTTCGCGGATTGAAGAAATCATCAAAAGTCAAAAGGAATTGAGCCTTGACAACTTGAATGATGATGAAAAATTCGAAATACTCTACAACATCGTGATCCTCATGAAAGTAGACGGCAAAGTCTACAATGAGGAAATTGTCTTCTGCCAAAACATCGCCTCACGATTGGGATACGAATATGAGGCAATCATGGAGCTTTATCCTCACGTACATGCCCGTGTCAAAATCGCAGGTATGAAAAAGCAGCTTCAGAGGAAAGTCGAAAAATTCTTGAAATAAAAAAGCCCGGCGTTAACCAGGCTTTTGCTCTTCGTGCTCCTTTGGGAGCTTTTTAATTCAGAAACTCGTAGATACCTGCCACACCCTGGCCGCCGCCGACACAGGCCGTGACCATGCCGTACTTATTCTTTCTACGGCGCATTTCATTGAACAGGCTTATCGAGAGTTTGGCACCCGTACATCCAAGCGGATGACCCAGGGCAATCGCGCCCCCGTTTACATTGAGTATGTCTGTATTGAGATCGAGGCCTTTGATTACCGCCAGCGATTGCGCCGCAAAAGCTTCGTTCAACTCAATAAGTTCGATGTCGTCTTGCTTGAGACCTGCCTGCCTCAATGCTTTGGGTACAGCATCGACCGGTCCGATACCCATGATACGTGGATCCACGCCCGCAGCCGAATAACTCACCATTCTGGCAATGGGCTCCAGATTGTATTTCTTCACCATCGCTTCACTCATGACCATCACAAAGGCCGCGCCATCGGAGGTGGGTGATGAATTACCTGCTGTGACCTGGCCCCCTTGCTTGAATGCCGGCCTCAACTTCGCAAGTCCCGCCATATCAGTACCTGGTCGTGGACATTCATCGGTATCAACAGTGTAGTTCCGCTTTTCACGGCGACCATCTGGTCCGATGTAAGTTTCCTCTACTTCCACGGGTACGATCTCGTCTTTGAATTTGCCATCGGCGATTGCCTGCACAGCTTTTGCGTGAGACTTGACGGCGAATTCATCCGACATCTCCTTGGTAATCTCGTAGTCGTTGGCCAATTCCTCCGCTGTAAGCCCCATACTGAGATAATATTCGGGGTGCTCTGTAGAGATCTTGTAGTTGAGCGCAGGCTTGTAGCCCATCATAGGCACCAATGACATGGATTCCGTACCTCCAGCGATGATGCAGTCGGCAGTACCAGAGTGAACGCGGGCACATGCAAGGTGTATAGCCTCCAATCCGGATCCGCAGTACCTGTTGAGAATCATACCCGGTACACCCACGGGAAGTGACAATAGAGAGATCATCCTACCCATCTGTAGACCTTGCTCCGCTTCCGGCACGGCATTTCCGACGATGACATCATCCACTTCGTTGGTGTCAAAGTCCTTCACTGAAGAAACCAGGTGTTGGATGACATCTGCTGCCAGATCATCTGGCCGATAAAACCTGAAGCCACCTTTTTTGGCTCGTCCGACGGCGGATCTATATCCTGCTACTATATATGCGTCCATAATTGCTTTATTTTTTTGATGCGTTTATTTCTGATGTATATAACCCAAAGGCACTTCGACTTAGTTTCTCAAAGGTCTTCCTTTGAACAAGATGCTCTGTATGCGCTCGAGGGTCTTTGGTTCTCCGCAAAGGCTGAGAAAAGCCTCTCTTTCCAAATCGAGCAAGTAAGTCTCCGAAACCAGTGTCGGCTGTGAAAGATCGCCGCCGTTCATCACCCAGGCGATTTTGTTAGCGATTTTGGCATCGTGATCAGAGGCATAGTTCGCAAACTGCATCCCTGAAACCCCGGCCATAAAGGTCGCCAGTCCTGTTCGGCCCTGTACTTTGATATCCTTTCGCTCACTCGGCTGGGTGTATCCCGCATCCGACATTTCCAGTACGCGGGTCTTGGCATCCGCCAAAAGGCGAGACCTGTTGAGCGTGATGCGATCCGAGTCTCGGATGATCCTCATATCGCGGGCTTCTTCTGCAGAGGTCGCGACCTTTGCAGTGGCAATGTTCATGAAATATTCCTGGAGTGTGTTCAATTCGGGATCACCATTGACGTACTCGTCCGCAGCTCGCAAAGTGAACTCTTTGGTGCCACCACCACCGGGGATCAGTCCGACGCCGACTTCTACCAGTCCGATGTACGTTTCGGCATGTGCCTGAATACCATCACAATGTAGAGACAGCTCACAACCACCCCCCAGCGCCATACCGGATGGAGCAGAAATGATCGGAACAGAGGAGAAGCGCGCTCTTGTCATCGTATTCTGGAACTGACGAATCATCATATCGATCTCGTCAAATTCCTGATCAACAGCATACATGAACAGCATCGCCAGATTGGCGCCGGCAGAAAAATTCTGACCTTCATTGCCGATGACGAGGCCTTTGAAATCCTTCTCCGCACGATCAATTCCGGCATTGATCCCTTCGATCACTTCTGCGCCGATAGAATTCATCTTCGTATGGAATTCCAGGTTGAGTACGCCATCCCCAACATCATATAGCGTAGCGCCGTCATTTTGCCAGACAATACCATTGGACTTGAAGGCATCGAGGATAACGAAGCCCTCCGTTCCGGGAACTACCTTGTAGGTACCCGTCTCAAGATCGTAATAGTGCTTGCGACCATCTTCGAATTTATAGAAGGTCGTATGGCCTGCCGCCAACATTTCTCCTACCCATGGAGCCGGCTCAATGCCATTGGCTTTCATCTGGTCGAAAATCTCCTGCGTGCCCATTGCATCCCACGTAGCAAAAGGGCCCATCTCCCAGGCAAATCCCGCGGATACCGCCTGATCTATGCGATAGAGTTCATCGGCAATTTCAGGAATCCGATAGGTGCAGTATTTGAAGAGGTCAAAAAATGTAGAGCGATAGAAGTCTCCGATGGGACCTTCCTCGGTGATGACCAGCCGAAGTCGCTCTTTGAGATCCTCTACATCCTTTGTTTTCTCCAGGATGTCGAGTTTGGACCTCTTTTTCGGACCGTATTCAAAGGTCTTCAGGTCGATCTCCAGGATCTCTTTCTTTCCTTCAGGTGTGACGGTTTTTTTATAGAATCCCTGCTTCGTCTTGTCACCAAGCCATTTACGGTCATGCATTTCCTTGACGATACCGGGCAATTTGAAATTATCGCGCGACTCGTCATTCGGCAGGCCAGCGTAGAGATTATTGGATACATTGACTGTGGTGTCGAGGCCGACCAGATCCGACGTTCGGAAAGTCGCCGACTTGGCACGACCAATGATGGGACCAGTAAGCTTATCAATTTCTCCTACCGAAAGGTCCGTATTTTGCACGGCGTGCATCCCCGACATCATCGAGTATACCCCGATCCTGTTGGCGATAAAAGCGGGAGTGTCTTTACAAAGCACCGTTTCTTTTCCGAGATAAAGATCTCCATACTCCATAAGAAAGCTGACAATCTCGGGATCTGTTGTTGGCGTAGGGATTATCTCAAGTAAGCGCAGGTATCTCGGGGGATTGAAGAAGTGCGTACCGCAAAAGTGTTTTTGAAAATCGTCACTTCTACCATCCAGCATCAAATGGATCGGAATGCCGGAGGTATTTGACGTGATCAATGTTCCTGGCTTACGAACCTTTTCCACACGATCGAAGAGAGACTTCTTGATATCTAGATTCTCCACAATGGCCTCGAGCACCCAATCGCAGTCGGCAATTTTGGCCAGGTCATCATCCAAGTTGCCTGTCTTGATCAATGACGCTCGTGATTTGTGGTAGAGCGGAGATGGTTTCGATTTGATCGCCGTCTGCAGAGATTGATCCACAATTCGGTTCTTTACCGCTTTGCTATCCAGTGTCAGCCCTTTCTTTTGCTCAAGTTCATTGAGTTCTTTGGGCGGTATATCCAGCAACAACACCTCGACGCCAATATTGGCAAAGTGGCAAGCGATGCGGGAACCCATAATTCCCGAACCCAAAACAGCTGCTCTCTTAATGGCTCGTTTCATATTGTAGTTCTTCTATAAATGTGTGTAAATGGTTTTTGTCTTCGATTACTTCGTTGATGGCATTGATCACCTCCAAAAAGATCTGCAGTTTATCGTCCGAAATCAAGTTTCGCACACGACGATTAAACTCTTTGACGGACAGCCTCGAAATTTCGCGTTTACGTTTTCCCAGATCTGTCAAGAAGATTCTGACAGATCTACCGTCTTCCGGATCTTTCTTGCGATAAATCCAGTTGCGCTCTTCCATGGATTTGAGCATCCTCGTGAGACTTCGTGATTCGAGTCCCATCAGAGGGGCAATTTTAGTCGCGGGAGTTCCATTGTCAACATCGATGTTGAGCAGAACAAATCCTGTGGACGCTGTTATTTCAAATTTGTCTCCGTACTGATTGTACATGCGGGAAATCGCATGCCAAGTTGCTTTGATGTTGAAGTCAACCGTGTCTTCTCTTTTCATATATCCTAACTTCCAAGGGCATCAAAGATAGTCGCATTTTGTTATGCATGCATACTATTTCTGGCTAAAATGGATTATCGATGGACATTAAGCCGGCATCCGTTAGATTTACGGTCAGCAAATCATGCAACAAGCAATACCACCCCAATTCTATTCCTTCGACAGCGGAGAGCCCTTCAAGCGGTGCGTTGAGTGCGACCGGCCACTTGATGATGATTGCGAATACATGATCGAGAAGGCCATGAAGACCTATGATGGCTACAGCGCTACCGACGTGATTTTTGATTACGCGATTTGCATGAATTGTGCCATGGTCATTCGGCAGTCATTTTCGGAAAAGTCGCTGGAGGCCATTGAAAAATACTTTTCCAATGTGGTGCCACGACCCACCACGATTCTATTGGATAATTCGGGTTACTTCAATATCGACGAGTGCCTGGGACAGTGCCTGATCACGGGAAAGCCCCAAAAGGAATTGAAGGAATTTCAGATTTATGCGTACTGCAAAGGCAATTCCCTCCAAAGGCAAGTACCACCTTATATGGTGAGCAATGAGGCTGTCGAAGATTTGCTGCCATTATTGTCTGCAAGCACAAACGATATTCTGGACGATTTTTTCAAGAGGCACTTCAGCCCGGATCCGAGTATCTTCAATCCGATCCCCAGACTGATCCTGGGCTAGTAGAGCTCGTCGCCGCGCAATTCGCGGAACCGTTTCCGCGCCTCCGCTGCATAGATGCTTCCTGGGTACGCTGTGAGAAATTCTCTGTACAAGAGTTTCGCCTCTTCCTTTTGTTGCAAGCTTCGCTCGACAATTTCCGCTTTGCGGAATGCAGCGTCATCAGCGAGGATATCGTAGGAGTACTCCGCCAGGATGCGATCCAAAACAGAAATGGCCTCGGTGAACTCACCCTGCGAACGGTGAATGGTAGACATCAACCAAAGACACTCGTCCACGATTGAGTGGCTGGGATTGTTCTCGATTAGTAGCTTCAGGCTCAGCATCGCAGAGTCGTATTTGTTTTGAAACATCAGGAGCTCGACCCCTGCGTACTCCCTCATCACAAAATCGGACGTGTCGAGAATCGTGTTGTTCTTGATTAAAAGACTCAGCGATATCGCATCATTGGAGATTTCGCGGGTAGTCGCCTGTTTGAGAATATCCAGATGACTAAGGGCCAGGGCAAACGCACCTATGTAATAGTTGAGTTTTGCATTGCGGAGTTTTGCCTCGTACCCCACCGGTGAATCATCATTTTGCTTTTCGACTTGCGAGTAGAGCAAGCTGGCCTCCCATGGCTCATCTTCCAACAGATAGATATCACCGAGATCAAGTTTGCATTTCGAGGTGAGGTAAGGACTCACTCTGGGTATGCGGAGAAGATCATTGAGAATTTTGACGGCCTCGTCCCTTTCGTCCAGATGAAAGGCGTGAAGCAGTGCTTTGTTTCTCATGGCCTCTAGTGTGATGACATTAGGGCCCAACTCATTGTAGAGATTTTGATATTCACTGGTGAGCGTACGGATCGCTCGTTCGTCAATTGGGAACTGGCTTTTCACAAGACCTTCTTTCGAGGCGATCAGCTGCTGACGTGCCCGGCCGTAGTTCGGTGAGCGGCGACCAAATTCTTTTACTACGTATTCGAAGATGGTGATGGCATCTTCCCATGCGCCATTGTCCATAGCAATCTGGCCGATGCGCATGCTTTCATCTCCTGGTCTGCCCGATCGCTTATCTAGTGCTCGTGCCTGCAAAAAAGCAGCATAGAAATTTTTCCGTTGCAGCTCAATCCAGATGAGCAACTCACTGTAGACTTTTTGCTCCGGTTCTCTCTGGATCTTCTTGATAAGCGTTTGCTCCAGAAATACGAGGTCCTCTTCCTCGGCAAAGAGGTTTTGAAAAATGTTTTTGATGTAGTTCAGGTTGCCGGGATTGGCCAGTGCATAATACAGATATTCGTTGACCATGGATTGCTTGTCCCCCATCAGGCGATGGACAGTGGCGAGGTCGAGGGCATAGGCACCGGGTCGACCATTGAGTTGACGTGCCTGCATCAGGAAATCGATGGCATAGTCGAAGAGCTCCTTGGTCACAAAGCTTTGGGCGATGAAGTTGAGCTGGTACTGATTGTTAGCCAGTTGCTTTTTCAGGGAATTGAAAACAGAGCGCGCATCGGAGGTTCTATCAGTGGTCGTCAGCAAGAAGATCAGATCGACCTTGTACTGGTATAGATTAGGATAGGCTTTGATGGCTCGATCCAGGTAGTTCTCAGCTTCATCGAATTCAGACCTGTTCATCAACAGACTGAAGTAATTAGTATGGATACCAGGAATCGCCTTCTTGTTCTTGGCGAGATTGGAAAAAATACTCAGTGCCTTTTCAGTGTCGCCCTGTACGAAGTATTCATTGGCCAATTGGACCTTCTCTTCGATCTGCGCAAACAGCGAAATACTTGAGATCGCAAAAATGAAGGCGATGAAATGCTTAGTCATAAGAAAAGGGGAGTTGTCCACACTGTGGTATATACTGTAAGTATAATTTAAAGTTTTTTGAAATAACCTATTTTCATTATTAGGGCTGTGGATTTGTGAATAAATGGGCAAATGATAATTTGGATTTGTCGATTGTTGATGAGTGGATGACTTGGGAATATTATTAACAAGTTATGAGAACTTGAAGTGTCGGGGAATGAGGAAGTTAACATCTGAGAGGATCGTGTGTAGGGAATGGTGTGGATTTCGATAGAATGTGTAGAAGGGAGGATGGACTGGGGATGAATGGGGAGAAAGTCGTAGTGAATGGGAATTTTTGGCGATGAACAAGAGATGTTGAGAGTTTCGGGGAGTTATGAACCGCGTTGGGGGCTGTTATTCACAGGTTATCTATCGTGATGGGTGGGATGTTTACTTCCCAGTTGGCGCGTAACTCGGTGAATTCGTCGTAGACAATAACAGGCTCTGGTTCTTTGTTCGAATTGATATTGCCGTACGACCATTGGCCATCCTGGTTGGTATCTAACAATATTCTAAGACCATATGTACCTGGTGAAATGTCTTTGAAGATCGCCTGAGCTTCATATTTGATTTCTCGAACTGTGGCGTAGTCCTTAGTGATGAGTTGGACGATGACATCAGACGTAGGGGGTGTGATTTCGTAGGTAATGATACCTGTTTGTGCAGGATCGAATTGGGTGTAGCTGCGAGTGAGCATAACGGTGGAGTCGTTTGTGACGGTCTTGAAGGCGCCTGAGTCAAGGGTGAATTGGACTTGGCTGAGGAATGAGGGGTTAATGGGAATGGTGTCGTTGATGGCTCGGATGGTGTTGGTTAGCGTGTCTTGGTATGTGGGCCAGGACCAGGGTATTGAGATCTGTAATGAAGTCTTGTCGAAAGACCAGTCTGTAATGAGAGTATCTGGCGAAATAGAGAGGAGGGTGTCGTTGTGAAGTCGGAGTCTTTTTGGATCGAAGTCAGTGATTGGTTGGCTGAAGTCAAGAGAGATTAGAAGGGAGTCTCTGAAGGAGGCTTTGTCGGGTGGTGAGAGTTTTACAACCAGATCTTCTTGTCGAAGTTGTGAGGGAGTGTACTTGAGATAAACAGTATCAGTGATGGTGGTGGAAGTGGTGTCCGTAGCCTGAAGTATGAGCTGCAGGCTGTCAAGAACCTGGACGTTTGGATAGAACTGAATGTTTTCGCGATCCGGAGAGAGACGGCTGTAAAGTGGGATTTCAGGGTCACTGCTAGTGTAAGTATACGAAATGATGGGCTTGTTGTACCTGGCTTGAAAGTAAGCACCGAAGGGTCGGGCGGAAATGAGTTGTGGCTCGCGTATGTCTAGCAAGAGTGTTTGGATGGTAAGGCTATCTACTGGTTGTTGTAGATTGATGGAGTCTGACAGGAATCCGTGTGGTTCCGTTTGCGATTCGAGAAGCAGGTTGTTGTTGCTGTCTTCGAATGCCAGGAGTTTGTAGATGCCTGCTTTGATGTAAGTCAGTTGGAAGGTGCCATCTTCTTTGGTCGTGGCGAAATACATGGGTTTGTCTGAGGCATAATCGAGCGTATCGCTCCAGGGGTAAAGTGCGGCGATGTAGGATTCCCTGGGCTGTTGTGTTAGTAGGTCCATGACTTTTCCCTTGATAGTAAGCGAGTCAATGTATGGTCCTGTGCTGAAAGCAATGATTAAATTCTCAGCGGGAGTTTTTTCGGTGATGTCTGTAATGGAGTTGAAGAAGTTGAAAGTATAGGTGATACTGTCCTCGAATGGTTCGTCGAAAGTGATAGTGATCCGATTCTTCTTGACAACAGACTGATAGCGCGTATCGGTTTGAGGGGTGATGATGAGATTGCTCCTAAGTTTATCTGCACTTATGAACTCATCGAAGGTGAGTTGTAGGGTCTGTTCGTTGTAGAGGATGGTGCCGGTTTCAGGTTCAGCCGCAAGGAGAGTTGGAGGTATGGTGTCCTTGGGTCCGCCAGCAGGGGATATGGGGTTTGCACATCGTGAAGTGACAAGTAGCAAGTAGAGTGCTGCCAGTGATAGTAGGAAGTAGCCGGATCTCATTTGCGGAGAACGTAGATCAAAGAGGAGTATTGTTTGTTGGTCTTGGCTTGCTTATTGGATTGGCGACCAATGTTCAACCCTTTAAGGATGGATTGCTTGTTGTGCAGATATTTTTCACTAAGGATTGAGACGTAGTACGCGTCCAAGGGCATGGGTATGATCTGGTGCAGTTTGAGCTGGGTCTGGTTGATGAGGTATTGAAACGAGGCTGGAGTGAAATGGTAAAGGTGTCTCGGTACGTCATATCCAGCCCAATGCGCGCCATAATGTTGGGCGTCGAAAGAGGCATTATTAGGTAAGGCTGCCAATATATAGCCAGAATCTGTCAGTCTTTTTCGTAGTCGCCTCAACGTGTCTTTCAAATCTGGAACATGTTCCAGCACGTGCCAGGCAGTGATAATGTCGTACTTGGACTTATTTTGTTTGGACAACGAGGGATAGACTTCAAGGCTTTTGTCCCTGGCGATTTGTGCAGCTTGTTCGTTGGGTTCTACACCGATGGTCTGCCAATTTCTCTGTTGCATGGTCTGCAGGAAGTCTCCTGTACCACAGCCAAAGTCCAGGATAGTGCCTGGTTGCTTGTGCAGTTTGTGGATGATATTGTACTTCCACCGCAGCGTATAATGTCTTACGGTTTTGTAAGCGAGGTTGACGAGATTGTTGGCAGCGTTGGTATGGGAGATGTAGTCACTACTCTCGTAGTACGAGGAAAGGGTCTCGGAGGAGGGCCTGGGATTGGTATAGATCAACTGGCATTTGTTGCACTTGACAAGCGCGAAGCTTTCCTTGGACACGGAGTGATCGTCACAAATAAGATAGTTTTCGTGACTTGTGAATCCGCAAATAGGACATTCTTCGAGTTTTTCGTACATCGCTAATTATCGACCCAAATGTACCATTAAGATAGATATATCGGCAGGAGAAACACCACTTATTCGTGAGGCCTGGCCCAGCGTAGATGGTCTGATTTGAGTGAGTTTCTCTATGGCCTCCAGTGAGAGTGATTTCAAATCAGCGTACTTGAAATCTGGATTGATCTTTTGGTTTTCTAGTTTGGCGAGCTTTTCGGATTGTTGCTGTTCGCGGGTGATATACGTTTGATATTTGGTTTGTATTTCCGCTTGTTCCAATAGCTCCGCCGGATGTTTTTCAAGAGCTTGTCCTATGTCGGGGGAGAGCTTGGAAAGCTTTGTCATTTGTACTTCTGGGCGAGTGAGGAGTTGAGCCAGGGATGTTCGGTCCTTGATCGGTGCCGTGCCGATGGCCTCGAGAGCGTCTGAACTTTCCCTTGGATGCAGGGTGGTAGTCTGCAGGTAGTCGAAGATCTCGCCTGTTACTTTCTTCTTCATTTCCGTATGTTGATGTCGCTCATCGGTAGCGAGGCCTATTTTGTATGCCTTCTCTGTTAGGCGTAGGTCAGCGTTGTCCTGCCGAAGCAGCAGACGAAATTCAGCTCTGGAAGTGAACATTCGGTAGGGTTCGTCAGTACCCTTGTTGATGAGATCGTCGATGAGTACACCGATGTAGGCTTCGTTGCGAGAGAGAGTGAAGGCTTCGTGTCCGGTGATCTTCAGGTGGGCATTGATACCCGCGATCAATCCTTGGCAGGCAGCTTCTTCGTAGCCGGTTGTGCCATTGATCTGGCCAGCGAAATAAAGATTGTCTACCAATTTGGTTTCAAGTGTGGCTGCTAGTTGGGTCGGAGGGAAGTAGTCGTACTCGATGGCATAACCAGGTTTGATGATTTTGCAGTTCTCAAAACCGGGAACCAGGCGGAGCGCTTTGAATTGGATGTCCTCTGGCAGGGAGGTGGAGAAGCCATTGACATACATCTCGATGGTTTGCCACCCTTCAGGTTCGACAAACAATTGGTGGCGGTTTCTTTCTGCAAAGCGATTGATCTTGTCTTCGATGGAGGGACAGTACCGTGGCCCGAGTCCCTGAATACGGCCATTGAACATTGGTGATTGGTCAAATCCCTCTCTCAGGTGGTCATGGACATCAGGGTTGGTATAGGTTATCCAGCAGCTTTTCTGCTCAGAAAGTGGCTGGGTGCTCGGAAGGTAGGAGAACTTGGAAGGCTGTTCGTCACCTTTTTGTTCCTCCATTTTCGAATAGTCGAGACTACGACCATCTACACGAGGAGGGGTTCCCGTTTTCATTCTACCACTTTCGAACCCTAGCTCTTCCAGTTGCTCGGTCAATCCTGTGGCCGCTCGCTCTGCTGTTCGGCCCCCTCCGAATTGCTTGGTACCGATATGAATGCGGCCATTGAGGAAAGTACCATTCGTAAGAATGACGGACTGTGCATAGATCTGGAGGCCCATGGCTGTTTGTACGCCGATCACACGGTTGTCCTGCACCAGAACATTCGTGACCATTTCTTGCCAGAAGTCGACATTGGGAGTATTCTCGAGGGTGAGGCGCCATTCTTCTGCGAATCGGACTCTGTCGGATTGGGCCCTGGGGCTCCACATGGCGGGGCCTTTGGACCTGTTGAGCATACGAAATTGCACCATGGTCTTGTCTGTGACGAGGGCGGATTGCCCTCCCAGGGCGTCGATCTCCCGCAGTATCTGGCCTTTGGCGACTCCTCCCATGGCGGGATTGCAGGACATTTGGGCGATGGTGTTCATGTTCATGGTAATGAGCAGAACTTTTGAGCCCATGTTCGCTGCGGCTGCTGCGGCCTCACATCCGGCGTGGCCGGCACCTACTACGATTACGTCGTATTTATCAAACATCTTCAAAAGGTGTTCCACGTGGAACACCTAATTAAGTTCTAGAAAGTCGTGGTGAAGTGTTCCACGTGGAACATTTAGAAATCACAGCAAAGATAAAGCAGCTTCTTCTTTCTCTCTCATTTCTTTCGCCTCCTCATCGCTCTTGTCTTTGTAGCCCATTAGGTGAAGTAAACCGTGCGCCATTACCCTTCGTAGTTCGCGGTCATAAGACTCCCCGAAGGTATCGGCGTTTTCCTTTACACGATCTACACTTATATAGATATCCCCAGAGACCTCTCCTTCTGCGTAGTCGAAGGTGATAATGTCTGTGTAGAAGTCGTGGTCCAGATACTGTCGGTTGATGTTCAACAAGTGATCGTCCGAGCAGAAGATGATATTCAGCTCACCCAATTCGTGGTTTTCTGCTTCTGCGATTTTCGAGAACCAGCTTTCTGCAAGGGAAATATCAAGATCGGGAAAATCGACCTCCTCGTTATGAAAGTGGATTTCCATAAGAAACGGCGCTGACTACAGGTAAAAAGTCAACTGCACTACGCGCCCGTCTTCCTCAAACTGCACCTCGTCACAGAGATGCTTCATCAGGAAAATTCCACGTCCGCCTGGTTTGTCGAGATTCTCAGGTGCCGTAGGGTCAGGCAGATCCTCATATTGAAAGCCATCACCTTCGTCCTGGATGGTGAAACGGATGGCGTTGTTGTCGAGATGCAACTTGATATCCACGTTCTTCTTCTTGTCCATCTTGTTGCCATGCAGGATCGCGTTGTTGACGGACTCCGTCACAGCAATCATGATGTTGCCATAGATGTCGTCGTTCAGCGCGTACTTCTCTTTGGCATTGTCTATGAAGCTCTCGATGATACGAATGTTCTCGGAAAGAGATGGGATCTGTATCTGAATGGAATCCATCTATATCTTAATTATCTCGACTTAGGCGCCTAAAATAGTCGTTAACCTCCTTAATGTAAAATGGGCTTAGTTCGAGCGGTACATTTTTCAGTAATTCGATTTCCTTCTCCCGGGCCTTCAGGTACTCTTCAAAGATCTCCGGCTGGTCACGAGTGTACTCCGACGCGGTTTCGCCCTCGCGCTTATTGTCAAAGTCCTGGTCACGCATGGACTCTTCGGCCTCCAACATGCGCGTCTCGATAAGCTTTTGCCGTGCAATCAGCTCGTCGGTCAGTCGCTTATTGACAAGGTCGATTTCATTTTTCTCCATCTCTTCGATGATCTTGCCTAGCTGATCACCGGCCTCTTTACCTTCAGGTCGACCTTTGAGTTGCTTCTCAAACTCCCGCAGCTGATTGCGTATCATCTCTTGCTGGGCAGCCATGCGTGCCAATTGCTCGGATAGTTTTCGGCCTTGGAGCCCGCTCTCCTTGAGTTCCTTTATCTGGTTGCTCAGCGACTGCTGCAATTTCTTCAAGTCACCCATGGATTGCTGCTTGCCATCTGGCTGCGGCTTGCCTGACTGCCCGGATTGCGACGCCATCATCTGCTGCATCTGCTCCAGTACATCTGAAAGTAGCAGAGAAAGATTGTTCATGGATGCCATCGCGAATTGCTGGTTGCTCAGGGCCTTTCCCCTGTTGCGGTCTTTCAACTCCTGCAGTGCCGCGTCGATGTTGCGATTCATGTCCGTCACTTCACGAGTGACAAAACTGGAGATCTGAGGAACACGACCCGCCAATGCCAATAGACTGTCCTGGATCACCTGCGCGTCATCCTTCAATTTCAATTGCTCCTGAGAAAGTTCTACAAAACGAGGATCTACCTGGCGGACCTCACGGAAGTTTGTGATCAGCTCTTCTTCCTTGAATGACAGCTTGACGAGGTTGTCCACGATATCCCGTAGGTCATCCATGTTGGCCTGCATCATTTGCATTTGCATGCCCGCTTGCATCTGCTCCATCTTCTCAGCCATCTTTTGCATCTTCTGCCCTGTCTGCTGCTGCTGCTTGCTGCCTTTTTGACGTTGGTTCTTCTCCAGGTTTTCCTGCGACTCGTCTATGCTTTGCTCAATGTCTTGCTCATCTTGAGAAAAATCCTCAAGAGGCTCGGGAGACTCCAACTCCTGGTTGAGCTGCTCGACATTGTCAAGGTCCTTTTTGATTTCCTTGAACTGCTCTTCGATTTCCTGTTGCTTCTCCTGGATGTCTTCCATCGAGTTCTCTTTGTTCTCCGTCTCTTCCGCCAGCTTTTCCTGCTCCTCCGCTAGTTCCTGCAGTTCATTGGTAACTTGCTCGAGCTTCGTTTCCACCTTCAACCGCTTGAAAAGCTCCAATGTTCGCTCGAGCTCCTGCTCCAGGTTTTGCTCGTTCATCGACATTTGATCTAGCATCTGCTGGATGTCTTCCGTGTCGCCCTGCTCTTCGAGCAACTTTTGTAGTTCTTCGTAAAGCTCCCGGGTCTTCTCATCCAGCACTTCATCCATGAGCTTCTGGATCTCTTCTGCTTTCTGTTGCAAATCTTCGCTACGATCCGAGAACTTATTTTCAGTTTCTTTCAAGTCATCAAATTGGCGCTGTAAATCTTTGACCTGCTCTTCGAGCTCAGCTCGCTGCTTTAGAATCTCTTCCAGGAGACGCTCCTCTTGCCACTCCATCTCCTTCTTGCTTTTGAGCCTGTTCTGCAACTCTTTTATTTTGTCATTGAGACGTTGGGCTTCACTGATGGATTTCTTCAATTCAGACTCTGCGTTGTCTGACTTCTCTGCCACGCTGCTCTTGATATCCTCTTTGGAGGGTAGGTTGAAAAAGAAGGAAGGCGTCCGCACCATCTTGTAACCATGCAGCGCATCGTTGTCTCGCACTTCCAGGTACAACTCTACTCTCTCACCATCGGACAAGTCCAGCGAGTCGAGGTTCCATTTGAAGTAGTAGGATCCTTGTTGACCATTGTTTTGAAAGGGCACTGACACAGCTTCTTTGTCCCGGCCTTTCTCGGCCATGAGCCTGACACTTCGGATCCCGTAATCGTCAGAGATCCTCCCAGCCACGATAATATATTCGTATAGTATCGTGTCAGCGTAGTATTCGTTTCTGACTTCAGGATATTCGTCCTTGATGGTCGTCACCTGGTAGATCAGCTTCTCTTTGTTTTCGCTATAGCTGTTGCGGCTTTTGATCTCGTACTCGGTGGGCTCGAAGAATTGATTGGCGGCGGAGTAGACACTGCCCTCCGCATCAGCAACAATGGAGTCCGCCCCGTCGATGTCCACCCATACGGTAGATGCTTCTGAGGTGGCGATGCGCCAGGTTGCTTTGGTTCCTTCAGGCACAGTCAAGTTCCCGGTGTTGGTCAGTACCTCTGGTTGCTTCTTGGTGTGGCGCGGATATTCCAGCTCGATATTGAAGGACTTCACTTCCGGTCGACTGTAAACCGCGAGTTCATACTCCTGGCTGCTGAATCCGGACGCCTCCAGGCTGAAGGGGATCGTTCGATGAGGCTTCTTAAATGTGTATTGGTATTCCGTTTCCGAGATTTGCTCGAGTTTGATGTTGCGCTTTGAGATCTTGATGTAAGCATCTGACGGCAGAAGGTCGCCCTCTACCTTTATTGATAAAACGAAGTCCTCATTTCTGAATGCTTCCAACTTGTCATTCTCGATGACAAACGAAAAAGGCGCTTCCGGAAGGTACTCCGTGCGGAAATTGACAATTCGCTTGGTGCTGTCGACAAAGATGGATGGAAAGGTTAGCGACGAAATAAGGATAACTAACAATGTGACGCCCAGATACTTAGCATACTTCCAGTTGACACTAAAGTCCACCGCTTTGGCAAATGGCACGACACTCAATTCTTTGATGCGCTTGTCCATACTGGCCTCTACCAATGCCGACTCTGAGCCTGAAATTTTACCTAACTGTATGGTATTCAGTAGTTTATCCTTTACTTCCGGAAAGTACTTGCCAATTTCCACAGAGGCTTTCTCGTCGGAGACAGGGGCAAATACGCCAAGCAAGTGCAGTATGGGGATCACCACCCAGAAACTAGCCATCACCAGGAACGAGGTCAGCGTCAGAAAGAAAAGCACCGTCCTGCCAACAGTGTCGAAGGTGAAACCAAACTCGATGAGGCTTCCAAAATAGGCCAGCCCGAGGATTAAGATTGCCGACAAAAGGCTTCCCTTCAGCAGTCTGTTGAGGTACAATCGTCGCTTGTACTCTTCCAGTTTCTTGATCAATGTCTGCTTCATCATCCTACGTCTATTCCGATTTCTTTTGCAAAGTATTCTATTATATGCATCTTCAGCAACTTCTCCTGGTCGATCAGGTCGAATTTTGGCAGTGCCTTTTTCAGCCGCCAATGAGGCCATCCGTCCTGGTCTACACCTTCTAGCTCATAGTAGCCGGCGTATGACAGTACCTTGCAAACGGCGATATGCATCAGGTCTTGTTTCTCCTCTTTCGAAAAGAACTGCCGGCCTTTGCCCAACTCCTGTGTGCCAATGAGGAAAAGCACGCCGTTAAGATCTTTTGGTCTTTTCCCTATGACTTCAGCTAAGTAGTTTTGTAATTTGGACCATTTCCTCTGGAGTTCGAGGTCCTTCTGGTAAACCATGGCGAGAAGCTTTGCTTATGCTGCTTCCTGTAAAATACGCAAAACGGCTTTTAACGGATTTCATTTCGACAGTTTATCCCAGAAATTGTCTGAATTGTACGAATATTCTGGTCACAAACGAGTCGTTTCTTTGTACTACCTGCCAGCTGGCATTGCCGCGGACCGACTTCCACAACCAAGCGGACAACCTTCTCTACAAGAACTTCGCGCATCACCCAGTGGTTGCGGAGGCCTTTGCTTTTCTTCATTTCAATGTGTCTGGGGTAGCCCAACATCTCCTTCACGCCCTCAAGTATCAAAACCGTCCCGAAATTGGTCGGCACTTTGGTCGCATCTATGCTCAGGAATTGACTGCCGACCGCACTACAGATTGGGATATCATCATCCCGGTGCCAATGCATCAGAAGAAAAGGGAGCGACGCGGATACAATCAAAGCGAAGAAGTGGGCCATGGCATGTCCGAAATCCTGGGAATTCCAATGATGACAGACATCATTCTGAAAAAGCAGCATACCGAATCGCAAACCAAGAAGGGTCGTCTCGAGCGTTGGGAAAATGTTCAAAATGTATTCGAAGTCGCTGACCCTGCTGCGTTGAATGGAAAGAATGTCTTGATTGTAGACGATGTGATTACGACGGGAGCTACCACCAGTGCGATTTGTGATGAGCTGACCAAATTTGAATTAAAGTCGATAACTCTCTGCGCATTGGCTACAGGCGTCAGCTGATGCCCCACGAATTTGACTTTTCTCGTGTGGCCTTCTGCTGGATGATGCAGCTATTCTAATATTGCGCTCTACTTTTACGTGATCATGTCCGAATCGAAAAAGCTATTTCTTCTGGATGCAATGGCCCTTATCTATAGGTCCCACTTTGCATTGAGCAACAACCCAATTGTCAACAGTAAGGGGGTGAACACTGGCGCCACACTTGGTTTTGCCAACGTCCTCTATGAGATCATCACCAAGGAATCTCCCACGCATATCGGTGTGGCATTTGACACTGAAGCACCCACTTTTCGACACACAGAATACAAAGAGTACAAAGCCAATCGCGAGCGACAGCCCGAAGAGATCGAGGTGGCCATCCCCTATTGTAAGAAAATCATTGAAGGATTCGGCATTCCCATTTTAGAAATGGATGGCTTTGAAGCGGACGACCTAATTGGCACCTTGGCAAAAAAGGCGGCCAGGGAAGACTACACAGTATACATGATGACTCCTGACAAGGATTTCGCGCAGTTGGTGGAGGAAAAAATCTACCTCTACAAACCTGCCCGGATGGGAAATGCCGTGGAAGTACTGGGCATACCTGAAGTTCTAAAGAAGTTCGACATCAGGGAAGTTCATCAAGTGATCGACGTCCTGGGGCTCAAGGGCGATAGCGTTGACAATATCCCCGGTATTCCGGGTATCGGCGATAAGACCGCCTCCAAACTCCTCAAAGAATACGATTCAGTGGAAGACATCGTGGCCCATGTGGAAGACTTCAAAGGCAGCTTGCGAAAGAAGATCGAGGAATTCGGAGACCAGGGCATCATGTCCAAACAACTGGCCACCATCGATACAGAGGTGAATATTGACTTGGACGAGGAACTTCTGAAGTACAGTGGGCCCAATGAGGAGCTGCTCATACCGGTGTTCGATGAGCTGGAGTTTCGTACCTTGTCCAAACGCGTCTTCGGCGGCGAGACGGCCATGAAGAAGGCGGCAGATAAGGCCCAGTTGGGTCTGTTTGAAGAAGCTCCTGCTGAAAAGGAGGAAACCACGAACTCTATCAAGAAGAGCATATCCTCTTTTGATGTGAAGTATCATCTGGTAGAAGATGCAAAAGAGATTGAAGAGCTGGTCTCGCTTCTTGCCGGCCAATCTGAGTTTTGCTTTGACACAGAGACCACCAGCTTGGAAACAGTGGATGCGGAACTGGTCGGCATTGCTTTCAGTATCAAAGCGCACGAGGCGTACTATGTGCCATTTCCAGAGGATCAGGAAGCAGCCAAGGTTAGGCTTCACCTATTCAGGGAGGTATTTGAAGATGGAGGCATCAGGAAAATCGGGCAAAACCTGAAATACGACATGCAGATCCTCCGCAACTATGATATCCACATCCATGGGGAGATCTTCGACACGATGCTGGCCCATTACCTCATCGAGCCCGAGGCGGCACACAACATGGATGTCCTGGCGGACCGCTATCTCCATTATGTGCCTATCAGCATCGAAACGCTGATCGGGCCGAAAGGCCGTCGTCAGAAATCCATGCGTGATGTGCCGGTGGAGAAAGTCAGCCAATATGCTGGTGAGGATGCTGACATTACCCTGCAGCTAAAGGACAAACTGTCGAAAGATATCGACGAGAGAGATCTACACAAACTCCTGCACGATGTAGAGCAGCCGCTGTCTTATGTATTGGCAGACATGGAATATGAGGGCGTCAGCATTGACCCGGACGCCCTGAACGACATGTCAGAGGAGCTTGGCTCGCTGAGTGTGAATATTGAAAAGGAAATTTTCGAACTGGCCGGAGAGGCATTCAATATTGGCTCACCAAAGCAACTGGGCGTGATTCTCTTTGAGAAGTTGCAGCTGATGGATAAGCCCAAGAAGACGAAGACCGGCCAATATGCTACGGGAGAAGATATCCTCAGCAAACTGGCCAACGAGCATGCGATTGCCAGTAAGATCTTGGAGTATCGTGAATACCAGAAATTGAAATCCACATATGTGGATGCCCTGCCGAAGCTTGTGAGTCAGCGAGATGGCCGAGTGCATACGGATTACAGGCAGACTGTTGCTGCTACCGGCAGGTTAAGCTCCAATAATCCTAACCTCCAGAACATCCCTATCAGAACTCCCAAAGGGCGTGAAATACGAAAAGCTTTTGTGCCGGGCGACGATGACTTCCTGATTTTGTCAGCTGACTACTCGCAGATCGAACTTCGCATTATGGCGGCATTCTCTGGTGACGAGAGCATGATAGGGGCTTTCAAGGAAGGCAGGGACATCCATGCCAATACGGCGAGCAAGGTATTCAAAGTACCACTGGAGGAGGTGGATCCCAATATGCGTCGCAAGGCCAAGGAAGTGAACTTTGGCATCATATACGGTATCTCGCCATTTGGGCTTTCGCAAAACCTCAACATTCCGCGAAGTGAGGCTGCAGACATCATCTCGTCCTATTTCAATGAATTTCCAGCCGTAAAGGAATACATGGACAACGCTGTCAATGAGGCACGCGAGCGGCACTTCGTGTCAACCATTCTCGGCCGTCGCAGGTATTTGAGAAACATCAATTCGCGCAACTTCACCACACGAGGCTTCGACGAACGGAATGCCGTAAATGCACCAATTCAGGGAAGTGCGGCAGATATGATCAAGGTCGCTATGATCAATATTCACAAAATGATGCGTGAGAAGCAGTTGCGCTCAAAAATGATCATGCAGGTACATGACGAACTGGTATTCGAAGCACACAAAGATGAACTGGAGCTTCTGAGTGCGGAGGTCAGTAGGCTGATGAAGACGGCCATACCCCTAGATGTTCCAATGGAAGTGGGTATGGGTCACGGGAGCAACTGGTTAGAAGCCCACTAGGTAACGATCACCTTCTCGGGTGTTTCGCTACAGGCGTAGAAATTGAAAGGGACCTGCAGGCAGCTGGCAAGATCTTCTCCTATTTCTCGATTGTCGACATCAAGCGCCTCATAGTACCAATTGATCACTACGGGATGACCCTGTTCCACGTGGCGCTCGTCCAATTCTTTGAGGATACCCAGAAGGCATTTGACCGAGCTCGTGTTGCAGTACTCCAAAGCGATGTTCACCGTGAACAGGCCTCGGGTTTGTCGTTTAACTCGGTTTTGAATGTAATCTTGGATAGGGAAATAGAAACTGGATGCTACTTCGGGGTAAGAGCGTCCCTTTATCTCCAGGAGGTTCTCGTAAGTATCGATCAATACGAAAGGGGTGACGCCGCTGCCCTCATAACTGAGCCTGTCATTTGTTTCGATCATCAACATGGTTAAAAAAACAGTCTATTGGTTGCACAAGCCAGAATCCGGCAGCTGCAGACGACCAGGATGATCTCAATTCATAACACAAATGCGATTCAACTCTTGACTTAAAGAATGAGGTCTACTCTGGTGATTTCAGATTTCGTATCACCATATTTGTATGGGCACGGCGGAATATAAAAGTGAGGAAAACAGCTACCTGAAATCCGTTTATAAATATACGCATGAATCAGTTCAAACCAACACTCAGCGACATCAAACGGGCACATCAGCGGATAGAGAAGTATATTCTGCGCACACCCATCCTCACGTCACACTCGATCGACGACCTAACGGGTTGCGAAATCGCCTTCAAGTGTGAAAACTTCCAGAAAGTAGGGGCCTTCAAGATGCGCGGTGCTGCCAATGCCATATTCTCCTATCGTCCAGAAGACCGGGAAAAGGGATTTGCGACACACTCGTCTGGCAACCATGCCCAGGCGGTGGCGTTAGCAAGCCAGATGGCCGGCGTCCCCGCCTATGTCGTCATGCCCAAGAATGCGCCGGAGGTGAAAAAGAGAGCGGTAGAGGGCTACGGCGCGAAGATCATTTTTTGCGAGCCCACGGTAGAAGCACGCGAAGCTACTTGTGATCGGGTGATCGAGGAGACAGGGGCAATATTTGTACACCCCTACGATGATGAGCGCATCATTGCAGGCCAAGCCACTGCCGCGAAGGAGCTGATAGAAGACTGCGGCCATTTGGATGTACTTATGACGCCGGTGGGTGGGGGTGGCCTGAGTGCCGGCGCGGCACTGGCTGTCAAGTACCTCACCCCGAACACAGAGGTGATCCTCGGAGAACCGGACCAGGTGAACGACGCCCATACTTCCTTCAAGAGTGGGAAACTGGCTCCGCCTACGAACAAACCCACAATAGCCGACGGACTGAAAACATCTCTGGGCAAACGAAATTTTGAGATCATCCGCGAACTGGTTACCGATATTCTCCTGGTGACCGAAGAGGAGATCGTTGCTGCGATGCGTCTGATCTGGGAGCGTATGAAGATCATCGTTGAGCCTTCTTGTGCGGTGCCTTTGGCGGCAGTGATAAAGAACAAAGAGCTTTTTCACGGCAAGAAAGTCGGTATCATCCTAACCGGCGGCAACGTAGATTTGGGCAATCTGCCCTTTTGACAAACACCATTTTTTTGATAATGAGAAAGATCTGTATCATCACCGCCCTGATCGTTACACAAATCGCCCATGCTCAGCGGATTGAGCTTTCGCACGTAGTCGACGGCACCTTCACGCCTGAGACCGTACAGCGGGTCAATTGGATGAACGATGGAGAATACTATACGGCCCTCAGTGACAATGCCGTCAAACAGTACAGCATCGAAACGGGCCTCCCGGTTCGCACCCTGGTCGATGGGAATCAATTGGGTGTGACACTCAATGACTATGAGTTTTCTGGAGATGAGACAAAGATCCTCTTGCTTACCAACCGTCAATCCATCTACAGGCGATCATTTGTCGGCATTTACTATGCCTACGATCTGCAACAGGGCCAATTGTTGGCAAAGGTGTCTGATAGCCCCTGTTCTTACGCGACGTTTTCGCCCAATGGAGGAGAGATCGCCTATGTCCAGGACAACAATATGTTTGTGACAGACCTTACTACCACTCGCCCACTGACTGACGATGGCGAATTCAACAAGATCATCAACGGAAGTGCTGATTGGGTGTATGAAGAGGAGCTCTATCTCACGAAAGCATTCGCATGGAGCCCGGACGGCCAGTACATCGCATTTATCAAATTTGATGAGAGTGAGATCCCGGAGTACAACCTGCAATATTGGGATCAGGGGAGCCTTTATCCGCGTGATTACCGCTACAAATACCCCAAGGCGGGAGAGAAGAATTCTGTAGTCAGTGTCTGGATCCATCACCTCCCATCAGGAGAGACCCAAAAAGCGGACCTGGGGTCTAATGTGGATGTCTATTATCCGCGTGTTTCCTGGACGCCCGCTGGCCAGGTCTCGGTGCAGAAACTGAATAGGTGGCAAAATACAAGAGAGGTGTTCCACGTGGATCCAGTGTCTGGAGCATCACAAAGCATTCTCACCGAAACCTCCGAAACCTACGTGCATCTGACTTTTTGTGATGACCTGACTTACCTATCAGAAGATCGGTTCCTCTACAGTAGTGAGGGCGATGGAAACAAGCACTTCTATCTGTACAGCATGGACGGCACCCTGATCAATCAGATCACCACCGGCGATTGGACTGCGAGGACACTCGTAGGATTAGATGAGAAGAGAGAATTGCTCTACTACCTTTCGACCGAGGACTCACCAATGGAGCGCCATTTGTACAGTATCCGATTCAATGGGAAGCAAAAAAAGAAGATCACAGAACAACCAGGAGTGCATACGGTGGACATGAGTCCGGATACGAAGTACTACATGGATTTCTATTCCACCGCAGACAACCCGCTCAAAGTACAGCTCCATGATACTCGTAAGCAGGCGATGATCAAGACACTCGTCACCAACGAGGAATTGGCCGATCGCCAATCTCAGTTCGATCTCAGCAAGAAGGAGTTTTTCACGTTTGAAACCAGCGAAGGCGTAGCGCTCAATGGATACTATCTCAAGCCCCCGGGATTTCAGGAAGATCAGGAGTATCCATTGCTGGTGTTTCAATACAGTGGCCCCGGCTCTCAAAACGTAATGAACAGCTGGGGTGGCGGTCATTTCATCTGGCATCAGATGCTGGCGCAACGTGGTTATATCGTAGCGGTCGTCGATCCGAGAGGTACTGGCGGCAGAGGCGCCGATTTCAAGAAAATGACCTATCAACAGCTTGGCAAATACGAGGCGATCGATCACCTGGAGGCCGCGCGCTATTTTGCCGGCTTGCCGTATGTGGATGGCGATCGTCTGGGAATTTGGGGATGGAGCTATGGAGGATACATCTCCTCACTCGCGATGTTTCTGGGTGAGGGATTGTTCAAGGCGGCAATCGCCGTGGCACCCGTCACCTCCTGGAGGTTTTATGACACGATCTACACTGAGCGATATCTGCGCAGACCGCAGGACAATCCCGATGGATACGATGACAATAGCCCTTTGACACATGCCGACAAACTCCAGGGCAACTTCCTCCTCATTCACGGCACAGGGGATGACAACGTCCATTTTGCTAATAGCGTCGCGCTTCAGGAGGAATTGATAAAAGCGAAAAAGCAGTTCCAGTCCTTCTATTATCCAGATCGGGCGCATGGATTAAGAGGACCCGGTGGGCGATATCATTTGTATGAAATGATGACCAACTTCATCATCGAGCGGCTGTAGCTTGAGAAGATTTCTCATCATCGCTAACCCGGCATCCGGATCAGGTCGAGGCAAGACTTTGGCACAATCCGCACGCAAAGAGTTGGCTAACCATGATATAAAGAGCGATATCGTCTTTACCTCATTAGAGGTGCCGCTTTCTGCACAACTTGAGACCCTACAAACTGATTCGGTCACTGACCTACTGATAGTGGGTGGCGATGGCACGATCAATAGCGCCATCAATCATATGGACAGACGCTGGGCCGTCAGTTTTTTGCCAGCTGGCACAGGCAATGACTTTGTGAAGAACATCGCTATCGGCTCGAACTTCCCCGAATACATGCAAACCGCTATTTCGGGCACTTTTCAAGCGATAGACGTAGGTAATTGCAATGGGCGACTGTTTCTGAATGGGGTCGGAGTGGGCTTTGATGGGCAGGTAGTGAAAGAGATGCTAGAGGACCGAGGTTGGTTCAGTGGACATCTGGCCTACTATTGGACGGTGCTGAAGATCCTTGCGGGCTACAAGCCCAGGCCGATCGCCATCACAGCGGATGACTTACAACTGGAGGAAGACTTGTTTCTCATGACCATTGGCAATGGCACCACTTTCGGCGGTGGATTCAGACTCACCCCCAATGCTTCTTTGAATGACGGAATGCTAGACATTTGTGTTATCCGGCAGTTGCCCCCATGGAAGCGATTTGCCAATATCCATCGCCTCAGTAAGGGGACACACTTCAAGCTTATGGAGGTATCCGAGTACAAGACGGCAAATGTTAGAATTGAGGGGGACTCGTCAGTGGCCGCACATATCGATGGAGACTTCCTGGGGCAACCCCCCTTCGACATTAAGGTATTGCCGGCTGCGTTCAATATCCGAGTGAAGAGCGCACTTCATTGACTGGCTACTTCTTTGACCTGCGCCAGTACATCCAACCAATTCCTGCGATCAGGAGAATAGAAATGAACTGTGAATGCGAGAGCCACTCCCCAATCACAAATCCCCTGCGCAGATCGCCTCTGAAGATCTCGATGACAGCTCGGCCACCTGCGTACAATGCGATATAGATGAAGAACAATTGTCCTTCAAACCGGCGATGGCGTTTCAGCATCATAAGTACTGCAGCAATGGAACCGATCAGCATCACCGAATAGAGCTGGGTAGGATGCAGCGCCTCGTGCAGTGGCGCCTTTGAAGCTTCATCCGTGAATGTCACGGCCCATGCTTGGTCGCTCGGCAGACCATAGCAGCATCCGGCGAGGAAGCATCCCATTCGTCCAAAGCCATGTACGATGGTAGCGGTGATGGCCAACAAGTCCAACATTGGCCATACCTGCCACTTCTCACGGCGGAAGTACCAAAAGGCCACGGGCAAAGCGAAGAGTAAACTACCGTAGAAGACGAAGCCCGTTCGAAAATTGACGAGCATGTTCGACGGTGGTGAAAAGTAGAAGGACGGCTTTTCGAAATAGAAAAACAACTTGCCACCCACAAACGCGGCGAAGATGATCCAGACCGCCAACATCTGTACTTTGTCCGGATTTACACCCAACTCGCGATGAGCTGTCCGCCGCAGATACAGGTACCCTAGTATGGCCCCTGTCATGATGAGCAGACCGTACGAATAGAGTGCGAAATCACCAAAAGACACAATCTTTGGATGCATGTCTTAGCGCAGTTTTAGTTGAATGGATTGCCAGCGTAGGTCTTGCTGCTATCATAGACCCGGATAGCGATCACCTTCGCTTCAGCAGTCAACTCGCCTTCGCAATAGAATCCGCAACTGAGCACCGTCTTTTTCGGTGTGGCCTCTTGGACCTTCGCTTTTAGTACCACCGGGTTTTCACTGGATGTCGGCTTTAGATACTTGATCTCCATGGTGCCTGTTGCGTACCGATACTCCGGTTCGGTACCAAGTGAGCGTCCCTCCTCCCTACAGGCATGTGCCATGGCCGCACCCATACAGTGGCAGTCGATCAATGTAGCCATGATCCCCCCATTGAGCAGTCCTCGCCAGCCCTGGTACTTCTCGATAGGCTCCCACTCGCAACAAGCAACGTCGTCTTCCCAGTAGCTTTTGATCTGTAGCCCCTCGTGATTATCTGCTCCACAGCCAAAGCAGATGTTCCCGGGCATGAAATCTTGAAAATACTCCATCATCGTCAGGTTTCGTGGCCGGGGAAGTTAGGCAATTAATTACGCTTGCTCCTCCGCTGCCTCATGAAGGTTCAGCGAAACCAGAATGACAGCGGCCCCTTCCACCTATTGCAAAGCGCCCAAAAACCGCTATCTTGTTCGGTGACTATAGGCATTTAGCGTTATTCATGACACGGATTTTAGACCTCAATTTTCTTGACCTTCCCGGGGCCATCGCCGCTTTTCTTGTGCCGTCGAGCGAGGGCCCGGTCCTAGTGGAAACAGGCCCCTATTCTACTTTCGATACGCTCAAGCAGGCCGTCGAGGATCAGGGAGCATCTATTGACGAAATCCGCCATGTGCTGCTGACCCATATTCACCTGGATCATGCCGGTGCCGCCTGGGCCTTTGCCGAGGCTGGCGCCAAGATTTATGTCCATCCTTTTGGTGCCAGGCATCTCATATCCCCAGAGAAGCTGATGGAGTCCGCTCGCAGGATTTACCAGGACGAAATGGATCGCCTCTGGGGTGACATGAAACCGATCCCCGAACAGCAGGTAGTGACTGTCAATCATGGCGATGTCTTGACCATCGGAGATAAACAATTCACGGCGCATCACACTCCCGGCCACGCAAGACACCACATTGCTTGGCAGGTCGAAGAGACCTTGTTCACCGGGGATGTAGCCGGTGTGAAGATCCAGGCAGGCCCCGTCGTTCCCCCCTGCCCACCTCCAGACATAGACCTGGAAGCATGGAAGCAATCTCTGGACCTCATTAGGGGGCTAGACATTCAGCGTATGATGCTGACCCACTTCGGTGAAATCACAGATGCGACCTCCCACCTGCAGAAGCTTGAGGATTGTCTTGATGACTGGGCACAATGGATCCGGCGGGAGTGGGAAAGTGGCAAAACCAATGATGAAATGCTCCCGGCGTTCGATCACTACACGGGGAATCAGCTGGTCCTCGGAGGTGTTGACGAGCAAGGGAAGCGATTGTATGAAGCTGCCAACCCCTCTTGGATGAGCGTGGCCGGACTGGTGCGCTATTGGACCAAGAACCAGACCTGAACCCCAAAAGAAAGATGAAGCCCATTCGATTACTACTTATGCTACTGGTGCCGCTTTGCTGGTCGTGTCAGAGAAGCCAGTCGTCTTTTCACTGCATGTCACCAGAGGAGAAAGTGGGGGTAAAGGTATTTGAGGCCGACACCAAAATAGGGTATCAGGTCACGTTTGAGGGAGAAGTGCTCATTGACACCTCCTACATCGGATTTGAATTTCAGGGCGCCCCTCCATTGGGGAGCAACCTGATTGTCACCAACAGGATAGAATCAAGTTTTTCAGAACAATGGGAGATGCCCTGGGGCGAACAGCAGTGGGTGGCCAATGAGTACAAGGAGCTATTTCTTGAGTTGCAGGAGATGAGTGACCCAAAGCGACGGGTACATCTCGTGTTTCGCATCTATGACGATGGGGTCGGGTTCCGCTATGAGTTTCCGGAGCAGGACAATTGGGAGGAGGCTGTGATCATGGATGAACTCACAGAGTTTCAGCTCACAGGCGATCATAGCGCCTGGTGGATCCCGGGGGACTGGGACATTTATGAGCATCTGTATCGCACGACGAAAGTGTCCGACATCAATGCCATCCAATATCAAAACCATCCCAACCTGGCCGCTACTTACATTCCAGAAAACGCAGTCAACACGCCTGTCACGATGAAGACTGCCAATGGCAAGTACATGAGTTTTCATGAAGCCGATCTCACCGACTATGCGGGTATGACTTTGCGGGTAGATACGCTGTCTCTAAAGCTTACCAGTGAACTCGTTGCTGCGAAAGAGGGCCATAAGGTGAAGGCGCAGCTACCGTTTGTGACGCCGTGGCGTACCATTCAGTTTGGCAATCGTGCAGGTGATCTCATCGAATCCAACCTGATAGTCAATCTCAACGACCCGGTCGATAGCACCCTGGATGTGTCGTGGATCCAGCCGACGAAATATGTCGGCATCTGGTGGGAAATGCATGTGGGGAAGTCCACCTGGCAATACGAGGGGGGAAAGCATGGAGCAACCACAGAAAACACCAAGAGGCACATTGATTTTGCGGCTGCCAACAATATTGGGGCGGTACTCGTCGAAGGCTGGAATACAGGTTGGGAACGTTGGATCGGCTTCCCGGACCGCGAAGGGGTTTTTGATTTCGTCACTCCTTATCCGGATTATGACTTGCAGGAGGTGGTACGGTATGGGCGAAGCAAAGGTGTCGAGATCATTATGCACCACGAGACTTCCGCTGCCCCCCGCACCTATGACCAGCAACTGGATACTGCATATAGCTTGATGAGGTCGCTGGGGATTCGCGCCGTTAAGACGGGCTATGTCGGCCCCATTATACCAGACGGCGAGCGACATCATGGCCAGTGGATGGTCAACCATTACCATCGCGTACTCGAAAAAGGTCTGGAATATCAGGTGGCGATTAATGCCCATGAACCGATAAAAGCGACAGGTAAGCGCCGGACCTATCCCAACGCTATCTCCAGAGAAGGCCTTCGTGGTCAGGAATTCAATGCGTGGGCGGTGGAGCTGGGCAATCCCCCGGAGCACCTGACTATTGTTCCGTTTACCCGTATGTTGGCAGGACCTATTGATTTTACCCCTGGCATTTTCAACATCAAAATGGCCCCTTATCGCAAGGAGGAGGAGAGCCACGTGAACACCACCCTCGCTCACCAATTGGGACTCTATGTGGTGATCTATAGTCCGGTGCAAATGGCGGCTGACCTCATAGAGCACTACGACAACCAGCCTGCCTTCCAGTTTATTCGCGATGTGGGGGTGGACTGGAGCGAGAGCTTGGTCCTGGACGGGGAAGTGGGCGACTTTGTGGTGATTGCCCGGAAAGAGCGATCCGGGGAGGGATGGTTCGTAGGGGGTGTTGCGGATGAGCGAGGCCAGGATTTTGAATTAGCCTTCGACTTCCTTGAAACGGATAGGAGCTACCAGGCAGTCGTATATCGTGATACGCAGGAGAGCCATTGGGATGATAACCCCACGGCCATGGCCATTGATACCTTGGCGGTCACATCCCAAAGCAATCTGAGTCTGATGATGGCCCCCGGTGGTGGTTTTGCGGTCTCTATACGCCCCAATTGAAGTAGATCAAAATAATACTTCTGCACGACCTTTAACGTCCTCCATAGGGATCAATCCGATGTATCGGGAATCCATCGCATTGTGCCGATTGTCACCCATGACGAAGCACATGCTCACCAACTGTGCAGCTCGCACCTGGTCAGTGAAAACCATATGATATTTAGATCGATCGATCTTTTTGCACCGGAACCACGGCAGATTGTGCTTATTTTAGTTGCCATGGAAAGGCGAAAATTTTTGGCATCAATACCGCTCCTGACTTTGATACCTCAACAAGGTACCATGGAAGAAAAGCCACCTCGCATCGTTCCCGGTGCTCTTCCCAAAGATGCCACCCTTGGATTGGTAGCACCTGCCAGTGCAGTGAGCCGGTCGGCTTTTGAGTCAGCGCTGGAGAATATTTCCGCACTTGGCTTTCAGGTGAAGTATTCTGACAATTTGAGGGTCAGACGTGGTTTTTTATCCGGCACCGATCAACAAAGGGTAAAGGACCTCCATGACATGTATTTGGATAGCGACGTACACGGAATCATGTGCGTGCGAGGAGGGTACGGCAGTGGTCGGCTCCTGCCACAACTTGATTATGAGCTCATAAGGTCCAATGCCAAGCCACTGATAGGATATAGTGATATCACGGCGCTACATCAGGCCATTTATCACAAGTCGGGTGTAGTTGGCTACCACGGGCCAGTAGGGGCCTCAGAGTACAATGACTTCACATTGGACTACTTCCAGGACGTGGTTATGAAAGGAAAAACCACCAAGATTCGGAGTGAGGAAGCCAAGGTGATTTTCGAAGGGACCTCGGAGGGCTTACTGGCCGGTGGCAATCTCTCCTTGCTGGCGAGCCTTGTGGGTACGCCTTATGCTATGGATTATGCTGGTCATATTCTCTTTATCGAGGAGGTCGGCGAGTCCCCCTATCGAATTGACCGTATGCTGACACAACTGAAGCAGAGCGGTGCCCTTAATGGGGTTGCGGGCATTGCGCTAGGATATTTCACCAACTGTGACCAGGAGCCCGGCGATCCTGGTTATGAGATTTCCATAGGCCTGGAAGAAGTCTTTCGTGAGCAATTTGCCGACTTAAATGTACCTGTGGTAATGGGCTTGCCATTTGGTCACGAATCTCACAATGTCACCCTCCCAATAGGGATCAATGCAGAGCTGAGCTCCAAAAAGAAAGGCATCAAACTCCTGGAGCGTCCTGTTGCCTGATAGAGCTGATTTCACCGCTTCTGTAACAGACTTATGCATAAGAGGTACGCAGGTTATATCTTGCCTCAATGAAAAACCTGCTTATACTACTTGTTGTGCTCTCAGGTATCCGACCCTGCGGAGCGCAGGATCCATCGGAAGTCATCGCAAGCATTTATAAAGAGCAACTGAACAACAGTCGGGCCTATCATAATCTACGGTACTTGACGAAGGAGATCGGACCGAGACTAAGTGGCTCTCCAGGAGCTGCCGCTGCAGTGGAGTTCACCCGGCAAGTGATGATGTCTTACGGATTTGACACTGTATTTCTTCAGCCAGTGATGGTCCCAAAATGGGTACGTGGTCAAAAGGAGAAAGCTATCCTTTTGAATTCTGATAAGCTGGGAACTTACGCGCTCAATCCCATTGCGCTGGGCAATTCCGTAGGGACTGGCCCCGCAGGTGCAAAGGGCCAGTTGGTACAGGTCAACAGTATGGATGAAGTGGAGGAGCTAGGGGAGGCACTTCGTGGGAAAATAGTTTTCTACAATATTTCACCGGATAAGAGTCTGATACATTCCTTTCGTGCGTATGGACAATCTGTTATCCAGCGGGTGTACGGCGCCTCTGAAGCAGCTAAGTATGGGGCCAAGGCAGTGATCGTGCGCTCGGCGACCAATTTTCAAGACAACATTCCGCATACAGGAACCCTCAGATACAAACCGAATATTGCGATGATCCCCGCAATGGCCATCAGTACCAACGAGGCCGAATTCCTGAGCTCCTTGCTTGACGATCAGGGCGATTTGGAAGTTTATGTGGAGACGCACTGCGAAATGCAGGGCGAGGTGCTCTCCTACAATGTTGTCGGTCAACTCAATGGCAGTGAGTTTCCCGACGAGTACATTGCTGTAGGAGGTCACTTGGATTCATGGGACGTAGGGGAAGGAGCCCATGACGATGGCACGGGATGTATGCAGGGCATCGAGGTGCTAAGGACCTTCAAAGCCCTGGGGATCCAGCCCAAGCGTACGTTGCGGGCAGTCATGTGGATGAATGAGGAAAACGGTGGCGCCGGCGGCAGGGGATACGCCGACTATGCGGAGGAAAATGGAGAAAGGCACATTGCGGCGATGGAATCTGATCGTGGGGGATTTGTGCCCAGGGGATTTACTTCGACAGGTACTGAAGAGCAGCAGAAGACACTCCTGGATTGGGGTCAGCAGTATTTTCTGTCATATGATCTGCACAGTTTTGACTTGCCCGGTGGAGGTGCGGATATTGGACCACTTGCCCAGCAGGGTACATTTCTTGTAGGGTTGCTACCGGATTCCCAGCGATATTTCAAATACCATCATACGCACATAGATACTTTCGAAAGTGTCAATCAACGAGAGCTGGAATTAGGTGCTGCTGCGATGACGGCACTTGTCTATCTCATTGACAATTTTGGGATTTGATAGAACGGTCGTTCAAAATTTTTGAAATTTTGGGCCGAACATTCGGCCGATCTGGTAAATTTGATCAGTGTAAAGACTAGGAGTTACTCTCTAAGTGCTCTGACCATTATTTATCTTCTCCAACTCATTTCAAGGGATTTGAGTATTCTATGATCCTGCTTGAGGTGTTGGTCGCTGTGCGAATTGTTGAGTAAATCCAGATTTGAGTAATATGAAATACTTGTTGCTGTCGGCAATGTGCTTTGGACTATTTGCGTCTCAAGGCCAAGGAACCAATGAAGAAAACAAGGCCCCATGGGCCGTTACTGAAGTGGACCGGGAGGTACGTGTCGTCACTCCGGCTGTTGATCACACGGCACCCTCCGATGGGATTGTCCTATTTGATGGCGGCTCCACGGACGAGTGGCAAAAAGCACCATCTGACAATGTGCAGCCTGGCCAACCCATAGAATGGACGGTGGAAGGCAAAGATCTGGTGGTCGCTCCTCGAACAGGATCTATTGCCACGAAAAGATCATTTCGCGATGTGCAGCTGCACATAGAATGGAATGCTCCGGTGGCCGAGGGTAAGACCGGCCAGGGATACAGCAATAGCGGTGTCTTCTTCATGGGCATGTACGAGGTGCAAATCCTCAATTCACACGGCAACAGCACTTACTCTAATGGACAGGCCTCATCGGTCTACAAGCAACATATGCCATTGGTCAATGCTTCAAGGCCTCCGGGAAGCTGGCAAGTATATGATATTATTTTCACTGCTCCGCGATTCTCGGAGAAGGGAGCGATTGTCTCTCCTGCTCGTATCACAGTACTCCACAATGGGGTTTTAACCCAAAACAACGTAGCGCTTATTGGTCCCACGCGGTTCATAGGTATGCCCAGCTATGAAGCTCATGCTGAGAAGCTGCCGCTTATACTGCAGGACCACGGCGACCCTGTACGTTTTAGAAACATTTGGATTAGAGAACTTTGAATCAGGAAAAAGAAAAACCAACCAAAGACACGAAGGAAAATGTCGAAGAGGTTTGGAAAGAATGGAGCCGGGATGACTTGAGGTCCAAGTTCAAGATCTCCAATTTTGGGAGAGTTCTGTCATACCCCAGTAATAGACCCGACGACCCAATTATGCTTTCCGGCTATAAGAATGCTGGATACCACGCCATCCCCACCAAAAAGAAGGACGGGAAGAATACCCTGATCTATGTTCACAAGTTGGTGGCAGATTTGTTTGTACCCAACCCCAACGACTATAAGAAGCTTGTCTTTCGGGATAGGAATCGCACGAACTGTCATGCGTCAAACCTGGAATGGGTGTCGAGGGAAACCTACGCAGATTACATGCGTGAGCGCAAAAGCATTTACGACTACAAACCGGACTTCAAGCCCAATACCAAACTGACACCGGCGAAGGTGGCGCTATTGAAGAAGATCATTCACGATCCCAATCGCAAGACTCGCTACAAGATCATTGCTAAGCGGTTTGGAATCAACATTACCACCTTGTTCTCCATCAAACGCGGGGACAGTTGGAAAGACGTGAAACCCCTGGACTAATGACGGTTGCCCACGCGAGACGTTACAAGCACTGACGTTATCTGTTATCCTTGATGCTGCTCCTTCAGGAGATCGTTCACTGTCTTCACAGGATTGAACGTGATTACCGGGACTTCTACGAAGATGGTGTTCCAATGTGCCATACTCCCATTCCAGAGACCGGGTAGCTCTTGAGCTTTTAGCGCTCTCCCATCCTTGGACTTCTCGGTGACAAACCCGGCCTGCGGGTCAAAGTGGTTCATCAAGTTGAAACTCTGACCCTGATGATCTTTCACCGCGCACACGACATCTACAGGATTGAAATGTGTCGCGCTATTGAATATCTGCTTCTGACCAGGATCGTCGAGGTTGATTTGGGCCGTCTCGACAATTTGCAGAGACACATTTCCCTGCTCATCGGCCACCCAAAAAGGACCGCCTCCGGGATCACCCTCACTCTTTACGACGCCGCATACACGGATGGGTCGATTCAAAACGGTCTTTAAATCCTCACGGGACCAGGACCCACCAAATTTGTAGCCCAGGTCGCTTTCGATAAACTGCGCCACCTCGCTCTGCTTCGCATCATCCATGCTATCGATCTCGCCGAGATACCCGAAGACCTTCTCCTGCAATTGTAACAGAATCCCCCCGATTACCTTCTTGTATTGGATGGTCTGATCTTTCAATCTGTCCGGGACTACGTTGTCAATGTTCTTGAGAAAGATGATGTCGGTTTTGATGCTGTCCAGATTCTCCAGCAAGGCGCCATGACCTGCAGGTCGAAACAAAAGAGACCCATCAGCATTTCTGAAAGGCTCATTGTTGAGATTGACGGCGATGGTATCAGTTCCCGGGTTCTGTACGCTATAGCTGATGTCGAGTTGACAATCAAATGTGCTCTCATAGGATTGCCGGATTGATTCTACATGAGACTTAAAGGCATCCATGTGCTCGGGCGATACCGTGAAATGGATCGCCACAGTTTTGTTGGATTGCTTCGCGTATTGACAACCTTCTACCACATGCTCTTCGACGGGCGTTCTCACCGACTCCTGATCCCTGTGAAAAGAAAGCAGTCCTTTAGGTAGCGAGCCGTAGTTGAGGCCATCTGCATTGAGGAGTGTGTTGATGATCGAAACGTACTCTCTAGAGAGCTGCGCCTCTTGCAAGGATTTACCATGGAGGGCTTTGTATTTCTCTGCCAGTTCTTCGTAGAAGGCGAACTGCTCAATGTTCTTGAAAAATTCGAATATCGATCCCTTTCCTTGATCGGCTACCAGTTGCTCGTAGTCTTCGTCCGTTCCTTTATAGTCGCTTACGAAAGCAAATAGTTTCTTGAACATCCGTGTGGCTGCGCCGGATGCAGGCACAAATTTCACGATGCCAAGATCCCCCAGACCTTCGTCATAGGCGCGCATAGCAGCACTCACTTGGGCATCGTCCATCTTCAAAAGACCATCTCCCTCGAGTGCAGGGGCTGTTAGTTTTGCCGGCGGAAATCCATTCTTGAAAGCTTCTATCTGCTGGTTTACCTTTTCCTGGGTAAGGCCGTGTTTTTCTATTTGGTTGAGGTCTGAGTCACTAAGCATCCTTTGCTCTTTTGATGTCGCAAAAAGATAGCTCACTCGCGGTGTAAATCAAACTTGCCTCGGTTTTGATTTCGGAGGGGCCTGGAAAACTTTAGATTTAGATCATTAGTACTTAATTTGTCTTTCATAAACCTCAATTCGGTATGTCCCAAGATCTGTTCAATATCGCCCCGATCTTTTATGGTATGAGTATGGTGCCAAAGGAATCATGGGTGGACTATGGTTTTGCGCTTTTGATTATCGCCGGTTCTGATGGCGACGTATCTGATCCAGAAATGGAGTGGCTTACAATAGATCTGGCGGATGCGCTCGAAGTAGATGAGAGAATCGTGGCGGCTTGGGAGGAATACGACTTTGACGAGGAGCCCCTTTCGGAAGTGTTTGCCAAGATCGACTCCCGTTCGGTGGCAAGTTATGCCAAGCTGCTACTCTATGATGCGATCCGAATGAGCTACGCCGACGACGAGTATGCCAAAAGTGAAAGAGAAAAAGTGGGCGAAGCGGCGATGATGCTCAACGTGGACAAGGAGACAGTACTGGGTATCGAAGCCCTGGTAGAGCAAGAGCGCGCAGCGGAAAAGCTTCGGTCGATTATTCTCTAGATCCTCAACCGTAGATATCCTCAAGTACCTTGGCCAGTCGCAGTCCGGCCTGTAACAATCTTTGATTGACGATACTGATATTGTCGTAGTTGTACCTCCAACTTAGCCGCTTGTCTTCAGGCATGGTATAAACCTGTTCCCTCAGATCGTAAGATTCCGACGCCCAGACCAGAACACCATCCTTTTGCCATTGGGCAAGATCCTCCGGTGAGGCATGATCAATCCAATCGGCATATTCCGTATAGCTTAGCTGTTGCTTATCAATGATGCCGCTGTCCCAGACTCTGTGGAGGTTAGAGTTTTGATAGAAATAGTTGACCTCCACATCATTGCCGCCACGGTCCTCCCCATTACCTACGTGCAGAGGTTGATGGATGTCGCCAATCAAGTGCACGAGGCATTTGAGCGTAAACGCTTCGTCCCCGATGGTGAAGTTTTTGGTCTTTAGCTCTTCGGTGAGTCGCTGGATGCCAGCGATCACGTCACCTTCTTCGGGTGTGCCTGCCTGTTTGTAAGTCATGCCGTCGGGGATCGTGCAGTAGTGCCATGGACTGAGGTGATCATATTGCCGATCTGACCGGATGAAATCCATGTAAGTGCTGACCTCTGCCAAGGTCTCATTGTTCAATACCTGCTCGATGTTTTTTAGAGCTTTCTTAGAAAGGTGCCTTTCGGCAATCAGGCCTACCACACGATGTCCGGTAGCCCCCCAATATTCGGCTTGCGATAGTAATGGCGTGGAGAGAAGAAGGAAGAGAATAATGCGCTTCATTTCCCAAATCTAAGCGCTGCAGAGTGAAAATGAATAGGTCTTGGTTTATGAAATACTAAACAAAGAAAAAGGCACGCTCCTGGGTGGATACGTGCCCTTAATCACCAACCTAACCTAAAAGAAAGTACTTGTATAACGTAAGTGTCTTTCGAATTATTTCTTTTTTCTTAATCTAATATACTGAGTAAATCTTAAATAGTTGCAAAAAAAAGTTAAAATAATATAATTAATTGGTGAGCAGGAATGTCACGTAGATGAACAGCCAGGAGATTTGTAAAAACAACCAGACGCGATTGAGTAGCGTAAGTTTCAGCCTTTCATATTTGTTGGAGTAGAAGACCAGTCGGCTAATTGCATCTTTGAGTTTCTGCGCCAACTGTGCGGTTGAAACGAAAGTGATCAACGTAGCTGTAGCGACTATGCCTGCGTGCGTGATCATGAGGATGAAGAAAAAGCTGAGTGACCCTGCCGTCGGTAGCACATCCGATTCCGCTGAGACTTCTTTCCAGCCGAGGTATTGAAATACAAGGAAAGACAGGTTGAGCACCAGTACGAAAACCAGGTGGAGCAGCAGCCTTTTTGAGTGCTCACTGTCAAAATGCTGAGTAATGCCGCGGAGGCCCTGACCAGAAAGTAGGATGACAATTGAGCTAAGGATGAAATAGTCTGATCTAATGGGAAACTGATCGTGGCTGGTGGCCAGGTACGCAATGATGATATACAGAAAGATCGCGCAACTTGCTATCATGAAGGCAATGACAATCATCTGAAGTGGATGGAAGTCGTTGTGTCCTTGACTTGCCGTGGTATTTCTCTCCCCTACTCGTGGCTGTTGCATACTCCCGTTTGGATTTCTCTTTACTGATGCTAGATGATATAAACAGAAAGAATAGAAAGAAAGTTGGGAAATAGTGAGCTTCTGCCATCGAGTTGGTCGAATGGTCAAATAGATATGCAGAACGCCTAGCTTTGCAGAAGCTTTTCAGTTAATACATTATATACACGAAGGTGTCGATTGAAGATATAATAGCGGAGTACGAAGACGACAGGATGCTGGTGACCATCAGGGACCACCTTACCGCTGGTAAGGATTTGTTTTTGAAAGGTCTCGCCGGCAGTGCCGACGCTTTTGTGTGCGCGGCAACCAGTCAGCGACTGGGCTGTCTGCAGCTTGTGGTGTTACATGATCGGGAAGAGGCCAGCTACTTCTTTGACGACATGAAGCAGCTGGTCGCAGCAAATGATAAAGTGATGCTGTTTCCGACTTCCTACAAAAAGCCCTATCAATTTGAGGAGACGGAGAATGCGAACATCCTTCAGCGAGCTGAGGTCCTTAATGCTGTCAATCAATATCAGGGACAGAGTCTGTTCATCGTGACTTATCCTGAGGCATTGACCGAGCAAGTGATCAACAAGCGATCGTTAGTTGAAAATACATTCACAGCATCCGTAGGGGAGAAGGTAGATATCACTTTTTTGACGGAGCTATTCGAAGCGTATGACTTCGAACGAGAGGACTTCGTGTTTGAGCCGGGTCAGTACGCAGTGAGGGGAGGGATCATCGACGTATTCTCATTTTCTCATGATTTCCCTTATCGACTGGAATTGTTTGGGGACGAAATCGAGAGCATCAGGGAATTTGACCCTGAGTCACAACTTTCGCAGGGAACCAGAGAGTCGATCAGTATTATTCCCAACGTACAGACGAAGTTGTTGAAGGAGGAGCGACAGTCGGTGTTTTCATTCATCCCTGATAACACGATTGTGTGGATGAAAGACTTTCGGGAGATTGAGGACATCATGAACAAGAGCTTCGACAAGGCGAAAGAGTCTTTCGATAGCTTAATGAATATCTCCGCTGACACGCAGGTCGTTTTCCAACCAGAGGACTTGTTCTTGTCTGGGGATAAGTTCCAAAAAGAAGTAGGACCTTTTCGAAAAATTGAGTTTGGGAAACGCAACTACCTCTCAGATGCGGTCCCCATCGCTTTTGACTTCAAACCGCAACCGCACTTCCACAAAAATTTCGAACTGCTCGCTGACAATCTGGAAGACTTCCAGATAAGGGGATACAGAAGGATCATCATTGCTCAATCCTACAAGCAGCATGAACGGCTGCAGACCATTTTCGAGGAGGTCCGTCCGTCGCTGACGTTCGAAAGTCTTGTTTTGGGCCTCCGGGAAGGATTCATCGACGAAAGCCGGGAGATGCTCTTCTATACCGACCACCAGATATTCGATCGGTTTCATAGAGCGAAGGAGAAGGAGCATTTCACGCGAAAAAAGGCCATTACACTCAAGGAGCTCAAGACACTTCAAACTGGCGATTATGTGGTACATGTGGACCATGGCGTGGGCCGATTTGCCGGCCTCGACACCATAGATGTCGCCGGTAACCAGCAGGAAGCCTTGCGCATCGTCTACCGGGACGATGATTTGTTGTATGTCAGTATCCACTCACTGCACAAAATCTCGAAGTACTCTGGCAAGGAGGGAGGACCGCCAACGGTCAACAAGCTTGGCAGCCAGGAATGGGAGAACAAGAAGAAAAAGGTTAAGCGTAAGGTCAAGGATATCGCTAAAGACCTGATCGCGCTCTACGCCAAAAGAAAGGCTGCACCCGGTTATGCCTTTCCGACAGATAACTTCTTGCAGGCCGAGCTCGAGTCCAGTTTCATGTACCAGGACACACCTGACCAGAGTCTGGCGACAGCGGATGTAAAAAAAGACATGGAGCAGCCGCACCCTATGGATCGACTGGTTTGTGGAGACGTAGGCTTTGGCAAGACGGAGGTGGCGATTCGGGCAGCGTTCAAAGCCGTGAACAATGGGAAACAGGTTGCTGTGCTTGTCCCCACAACAATATTGGCTTTTCAGCATTTTCATACTTTCACTGAGCGCCTCAAGAATTTTCCAATAGTGACCGATTACATCAATCGCTTCCGCACCACGCGAGAGATCACTCAAATAAAAAAGGAGATCGCCGCTGGCAAGATTGATATTCTTATAGGTACACACCGGATTGTCAATAAGGACATCGACTTCAAGGAATTGGGGCTCATGATCATTGATGAGGAGCAAAAGTTTGGTGTCAAAGTGAAAGAAAGGCTGAAAGAGATGCGCGTCAATGTAGACGCACTTACACTCACGGCCACACCCATACCCCGGACATTGCACTTCTCCCTGATGGGAGCCCGCGACCTCTCAATTATTTCGACTCCTCCGCCCAATCGCCGGCCGGTGACCACTGAGTTGCTGGAGTTTGATGAAAGTGCCATCCGCGATGCCGTAAGCCACGAATTGCGGCGGGGAGGGCAGGTGTTCTTTGTGCACAATCGGATCGATGATATTGAGCAAATTGCCAACGTGGTTTTCCGCCTGGTTCCCGATGCGAGAATTGGCATAGCGCACGGTCAGATGGAGGGCAAACAGCTGGAAAAGATCATGCTCAAGTTCATTAATGGAGAGTATGATGTCTTGGTATCCACTAACATTATCGAGTCTGGTCTGGACATACCCAATGCCAATACGATCATCATCAACCGTGCCCACATGTTTGGCCTGTCCGATCTACACCAAATGCGGGGGAGAGTCGGTAGGTCCAACACCAAGGCATACTGCTACCTCATCACACCTCCTACCAGTAGCCTGACAAGCGATGCGCGAAAGCGCCTCACAACGCTGGAGGAATTCTCGGATCTTGGTGATGGCTTCAAAGTGGCCATGAGAGACCTCGATATCCGAGGCGCCGGAAACTTACTGGGCAGTGAGCAAAGTGGCTTCATCAATGACATGGGCTTCGACGTCTATCACAAGATCCTGGACGAGGCTGTCGCTGAACTGAAAGAGACAGAGTTTAGGGAGCTATTTGAAAACGAGCTGCTCAATGCCGAGAACCTTAAGAAGTTCAAGGCCGATTGCCTGGTGGAGACCGACCTGGAGATTCTCATCCCGCCTTCTTATATTTCAAGTACCTCAGAGAGGCTGGCCTTGTATTCGAAGCTCGACAACATTGATTCTGTGGAGGAGCTGGGACAATTTCGCGAAGGTCTCATTGATAGGTTTGGACCGGCGCCGTCCGAAGTGGAAGACCTCATTGAAAGTGTGAAACTGCGATGGAAGGGAATAGAACTTGGCTTCGAGAAGATTGCGCTCAAAGGCAGCAAAATGCGCTGCTATATCAACGAGGAGAAGAATGAAGCCTACTTCCAGTCGGAGATTTTTGGAGGTATTCTGCAGTTTGTGAAAGACCAGAGCGGTAAGTGCCACATGAAGGAATACAAGCGTAAATTGGTCATCACTATTCAAGGCGTGGAATCCATCCAAAATGCCCTGTCCAGTTTAGACCAAATGATGCTCATCAGCACGGAATAATTACCGGATCACACAATAAAACCCGCCATTTCCTATTTAATAGATAGAGATGTTGGCTTAGCTTGCCTTGAAATAGCTATTTTTGAGATATTTATGTTAATTAGTAGCGAACTAAGACGCTACGTAGATAAAAAACAGGTTATGAAAAAATTTGTAGGTGCAGCCTCCCAAGCATTGGCATGTCTTGTTGGTGCCCTAGTCTTGAATTCTTGTGTATTCGGGATAGGTGGGAACAAAGGAAATCCCACTAGTGCGAATCCAGGCAATTACAGCCGCACAACCGGATTAGAGTACAATGATGAGGAGGGCGGCTTTACTGTCATGGACTACCGGGGTCAGCCGGAAGGTCCTAATCTCGTATTTATTGAAGGTGGACGTACAGTCCTCGGTTCATTCGAAGAAGATGTTGTCTATAGCCGCGACAATTTGGAGCGTGCAGTGACAGTTGCATCCTTTTATATGGATGAGACCGAAGTGGCCAATATCCACTGGTTGGAGTACGAATACTACATTCGCCTCGATTCCGATGAGGTTTATTATAGGAACAATCTTCCCGATACTACTGTATGGGCCAAGGAGCTTGCCTTCAATGACCCTTACGTAGATCATTATTATAGATATCCAGGCTTCCGATTCTTCCCAGTGGTAGGTGTCAACTGGAGACAGGCGGTGAACTACTGCCGATGGAGAACGGACATGGTGAACTTCAAACTGGCGCTGGATGCTGGTCTGCTTGATCCAGGAGTAGGAGGAGGAGGTAGTGATGCCTTCGCAGGTGCTGAAGATGCGTCTCTTGGCGGAGGTGGAAGTACTTCCAGAATTGCTCTTGAGTCAGGTATCGTACTACCCAACTATCGACTGCCAACTGAAGCTGAGTGGGAATATGCGGCTCAGGCGCTGATCGGAACGCAGTGGCTCAACGAGAACCAAACACACAGACGACTTTATCCCTGGGATGGTCACGCCCTTCGAAATCCTTATGGTAAGAGCATGGGATTCTTCCTGGCTAACTTCAAAAGAGGTCGAGGTGACTACGCGGGTATTGCCGGCAAGCTCAATGATGGTGCGATGCTGACTACCTACGTATATGACTATCCTCCGAATGACTTTGGGCTTTACAACATGGCCGGTAATGTCAATGAGTGGGTGCAGGATGTATACCGTCCTCTGTCCTTCCAGGATATGGAAGACTTCAACCCAGTACGTCGTGATGGCTTCCTGGACAAGGAGGACGGATATGACGCTGGATATAGCTTCATAGGCAATGAGCAGCCTTACTCTCAGGAAGACGCTGAGAAGGCCGGTATTGCCATCAGTGAGTACAATCCTGAGAATCCTCCAATGAGAAGGATGCGCGTTTACAAAGGAGGCTCATGGCAGGATGTTGCGTACTGGATGTCTCCTGGTACTCGTCGTTCATTGATGGAAGATTCAGCCACGGCGACCATTGGTTTCCGATGTGCGATGATCCACGCTGGATCGAACTACTAGGAAGAAAAAAATAACCTGAAGAAAAGGGTGCCTTCACGGAGGTACCCTTTTTTTGTTTCCTGGCAGTGCATGTCCTAAGCTGACCTATCACCCAAAGGACTACCAACCCAATCATTCCCCTCGCCCCTGCAGCTAGTATAGATCAATGAAGCATTGCCCAAAATTCTGTCATTCTCCATTGGCATCTGCTATTGGCTCTTGCGCGGATAGCTATGAACATTGGACGTAGACTTCGACCCGGTGAACAACCACATCATGAAAGCCTTGACGTGATGTATAGTGATAGCAAGTTTCCATTCTATCCACCGTGTTGAATAAGATTGCTCCCTGTAGTCTCATTTGCTGGTGTTTTTTAGGGCGTTTTGCGGGAGTTATTCAGTACATCCGTGCGGAATGCTTTCGTACAGCGTCCTCTCAGAGCGTTTAACATGCTGAAAAGGATACTTGAGATACTCCGAAATCCGCGATTATGCTTCACTAGGGCCTTTTTTTGACCTATAGAAGAAGGAACCGTGACATTCGAAGAGAACCTCGAAAAATGAGCGGGAAAACCTCAAAAGGGGTCATCGAATGTGCCTTCGATGTCAAGCCTAATTATGATTTATATTATGTTGTCCGGTTAGCTTCGGAGGATCGGAGGAAGTCCAAAAAAAAGCGGCTGACTGTCACGCGATTTCCGCGATGCCAATCAGCCGCCTTAAAGGGCGTAGTACTGGAGGGCTTAGTTGCCAACCATCACAAATGCTCCCCAGTAGTACGGGGCATCGTACTTCTCCTTCAATCTCTTCTGAGCTGTTATGAACGCTTGGTGCTTATTGCCACTTGTCAGCCACTCTTCATAGAAATTCGTCATGAGTTCCTGTGTGGCGTTGTCATCCACAGTCCACATGGACATGATGATCGCATCAGCGCCAGCGATTTGAAAGGATCGTTGCAGTCCAAAGACACCTTCACCATTCTGTACTTCTCCGAGACCGGTTTCGCAAGCAGACAATACGACGAGCTCAGTGTCATCAAGGTTGAGGTTCATGGCCTCGTAAGCGGTCAGAATACCGTCATCCTCGGGTCTGTCCGTATTGCTGATACGGCCGTGCGAAATATAGCTATTCGCCCCGGCGAGAATTAGACCTGATCGCAGCAGGGGATTTTCTACGTAAGCATCGTTTTCACCTTCACCGCCTTGCTCATTTTGCAAGAAAAATCCGTGCGTTGCGATGTGCAGCGTATGTGGATTCTCCACTTCTTTGATGCGTTCCTCAATGGCTTCATCGCTCATATAAACGAGAGGCTCCCGATCTTTCTCCTGCCACAGGCTGTCAATCAGATTGACTTCTGTACGGGTACCAGGTAGAAGCGCCAGCAAGGAATTTTCGTCTACATATCGAAGCAGGTTTCCACGTATGCCTCTTGGAATAGCGCCCCGTGACAGGGATCCAGTAGCAGGAGCTCCAAAATCGGATCCCCCACGAGTACCTCGACTACCGCGGTTTTCCGCCGCTGCCTGAGAGAACTCCGTGATATCTGTTGTAGTGATGGCTCCGGAAGACTCTTCAAGAGCTCCCATGTTATAGTTGGGGAAGCCGAAGAGATAGGAAGTCGTACCAAACTCCGAAGCCTTGTCAAAATTGTAGGCTACTAGGTCTTTGGTATTATTTACCAACTGGATCTCTACCTCATCGATAGTAAAATCCTTGGTTTCTGGATTTTGAAGGGTATAGATACTGATTTGATTGTACACTCCATCGGGAGAGAAAAATACCTTTTCTACTCCTGCGAGTTGTTCGGCAATTGGTTTCCAGAAGAGCTTGTATGAATAGTTTTCGTTGACCTGGTACTTGATGGCATTGCGATAATTCGCGAGGAAGCGTGTTTCCATCATCTTGCCATTGTCCATCAATACAAGATCCGGAGCGTCCTTTGTCTCATTAGTCAGAATCAGGGCTGCGTAGTATACCTGATCTGTGTAGCTGCCTGCACGGGCCGGATCAAAATCCCGGAAGCGTATGATCTCCACTGCCGCTTCGCCTGGTTTCAGCTTTTCCTGCACATCCTGCCAGGTGGTTTGCTGGCTGGCAAATGCTGTTTTAAACGATGATGAGGATTCACTCAGGTCTTTTTCCAGTTGAGTGGCAATAGCCGTCAGCGAATCGATTGCGGCATTTCGCTCGTCGATAGGCATGTTCGTCGCACTGAAAAGTCTCGCAAGCTCCTCTTTCTGCCCTATCCACTCCTCATACTTGCCGATGAGTTCTTCATCTCCGCTGTTCAGGATATTTTCGCGCACTTTGGTAGTTGCAGCAAGAATGATCCCCTTCGTCGCCAGCTGGTAGTTGTACATCTTTCCGATCAGTTCGCCATTGTCCCTGTTCTTCTCAACGACGAAGGAATTGAACTGCTCAAACGTGGGTCGGAGTTTGTTGTAATAGAACTTTGACTTCTCCTGCTCACTCAGAATAGGGAAGAAAGTATTGATCTGATTGAAATAATTGTCAAAGGTGCCATCGTAGAAATCGAGCGCCTCCGCGATATTATCTCTTCGCCAATTGAGAATGGCAAGCTTGCGCTGAGATAGTGCCCACAATGGATGATTCTTTCCTAATGTTTTATCCCTTATGCGCTGGGCTTCTCTCAACTTCTCTTCTGCAGCGTCCAGATCGTTGGTTTGCAGGTTTACCTCCGCATAGTTGGACAGGGCTGTGGCGTATCTTGGATGATCGTCTCCATAGATGTCTTTGAAAAGGGTGAGCGTTTGTTTGCCGTACTCCCTTGCCTGAGCAATATCGTTTGTCGCCGTGTAGAGGCGCATAAGGTCGCTCATGACACGTGCGTAGTCGAAGGACTCCACATCCCCCAGATCCTCGAACAAAGCCTTCGCAGCTAACAGGTTGGATTCTGAATTGGCGTAGTCTCCAGATTCGAAGTAAATACCCCCAAGGACAGACTGTGTCAGTGCGACTGGTTGGGACTCTTCACCATAAAGTGTTTTGTCAGACTCAAGGATGTCTTTATATGCCTCCAGGGCATCATTGAAGAATCCGTATTCGAAATAGACTTGTGCCAGGTTGAAGTTCGTGACTTCAAGTTCTATTTCGTTGTCCCCACCCATGCGGTTCAGCACATTGATTGCTTCCTTGAATGCCACCTCAGCATCTGGGAGCTGGCTCTTGTTGAGGTAAAGTTGCCCCAGAGCATTGAGAATGTTGACAGATTCTCTTGAGGGAAAATTACCCGTATTCTCCAGTATTTGCATCGCCGTCTTGTAGCGTTGCTCTGCCCGTGTAAACGAACCCTTGATCTCCCAGAAGTCGCCTTCTGCCTTGAGACGCATGGCCGATTCGTAGGTGTCTTTGTCAACTAACTTGCGTGTCTTCTTTATAAGTGATAAGCCCTTATCGGCCTCGAAAGTGTATGTATAGTGGTCAAGGAGTGCCTGCACTGTGAGCACATAGTCGGGATCACTTTCTTCCAGAAGCCCCAGGAGCTCGAGATAAAGTGTCTCAGACTTCTCGTACTCGCCGATTTCATCTTGTAGCGAAGCTATGTTGTAGATCTGGTCGATGTCTGGTGGCATCCCCAAAGATCTATGTAGATCTCGCTGCTTTTGGTAAAAGTCTATGGCGGTGTTGTAGTCGTCATTTTCGTAGAGATAAGACTCCGCGAGGAACGAGTACATGGTTGCCGTCAGCGTGTCCTTTTTCGCGAAGAAGTTGCTTCGAATAGCCTCTTCTTTTGCGAGGATCGCTGCGTAGTCTGCCTTTTCGTAAAGACCTTCCAGTTGGTTGTAGAGTTTCTCGGCTTTCTTAGACTCGAAAGCGTACTGCGCGTTTGCCTGACTCATTATCAGAGCCAGCAAAGCCATCAATGAATTTTTGCAGAATATTGTCATGGCGGAAATATCAGCGTCTCAGAATTGTAAAATAACTAAATTTTATTGGATTCTGGGAATGCAAAAAACGAAGATAACACAATCTTCGATGATATACGCATTCTCGAACCTATTGATTCGGGAAAAACACCCTTTCAGCGGGAATTCAGACAGCGCCAATCTCATGTCACCTGCCGGTTTTGTAAATTTCGAAAGCAACCAAGCTTCGGTATTTTCTTAAAAATAGATCTAACTATATCCCATGAGATTCTCCGCCAAGATTCTTGCGGCAGTGCTATTTTTCGCTGTCAATCAATCCTTTAGTCAGGAATTTTCCCTCCAGTTTGACGGTGGCACCAATGACCAGGTCAGTATCGCCAGCTCAGTAGATGTGGCCCTCGATAGCGGCTTTACTATACAGGCATGGGTCTATCCCACGACAGTTAATGGCCACAATGTCGTCCTCTCAAAGTCGTCCACGCCGACGGGTAGCTACGGCTATATGATCTATCTGGACACTTTGAACCAACGCATTACGGCCAGAGTAGGCGATGCTGCATTTGAGGTGTTTGCAGACAGCATGTGGACCCTTAATAATTGGGTACATATAGCCGTAGTTCACAACAATGAAGGACTGGGCCTTTTCGTGGATGGTGGAGCAGTGGCTTATGCGGCGTCACCTCCAAATGCCTTCACTGACGGCAATGCCCTGATCATCGGAGGGGTGAGCGGCACGGGAGACGGAGATCCATTTCACGGAAATATTGACGATGTACGAATCCACCATGCGGCTCTACATGGCCCTCAGATCAGTGCAGACTACCTGACCCAGATTGATCCGTCTTATCCAGATCTGGCATCATACTACCAATTCAACGAGGGCGCAGGAACTGCCCCCGGAGATAGTGCGACAACATTCAGCTCCATACAGGACAATGGTACGTTTGTCAACACGCCCATCTGGGACTCCAATCAGCCATTCCCTTCAACGGTCAATAATTCCATGACCGTCAACAATAGCAAGGACTTTGGGCCTGGGTCTCTCCGAGAGGCCGTGGCTTTGGCGAATTCACAAAAGCTTGCGACTACCGATACCTTTCATATAGATCTACAAATAGGCGATACCCTCCAATTGTCTCAGGAACTGCTTGTTACGGGCAGGATGGAGATCGCAAGTTCCGGAGGCATCCTTGCTGGGAACAATGCCCATCCGATTCTAAGAAATATGGGAGTCAATGCGGCCACTGTCCTGGATGGCGTGTACTTAGTCGATGGCTATAGTCATCTCCGTGGTGGGGCACTTATCAATGAAGAGGGAGGTCTGATGCTCTTCAATTGCTTCGTGTCCAACAACTATGCGGATAGTGCCGGAGGAGCAATTTTCAATACCGGTCAGCTGCGGATCTATAACTCGAGCCTGACATACAATGGTACCTTGGGGAATGGTGGCGCTATTTACAGTGACGGCGGATCCACCGAGCTGAGCAATACAACCATTGCGCGAAACAATGCCGATGGCAATGGAGGCGCATATGCCGAAAAGGACGGTAACTCAGTTTCCTGGTTTCTGAACAATACGATCGCGGAAAATAACGCCGATGCCGATGCTAACGCCTCCGGCTCTGGTGGAGCACTATATATTTTGGGAACGCCGGCGAATACGACTTTGTACAACAACATCATCCATTACAATATCGTGGGTGCGAGTACACCCAGTGATATTCAGGTAGATGCTGGATCACAGCCAACAGACCATACAAATAACTTTGTTGGCGTGTGCACCGGAAACTGTCCCGCCACTTACAACACCAGCGATCCGGAGCTGAACCTCACTTTAAACAGCTGCGGATTTGCCGATTACTACGAGCTGCAGGAAAGCAGCCCCGCGATTGATGCCCCGACTACCATGCCGACAGTCAATGATATCTGCGGAAACAATCGGGATGATGGTTCGCCAGATGCTGGTGCATGGGAATTTGGAGGCGGTCCTGGGCCGGGGCCAGGTTCGGGCTATGACGCCCAGGGAATAACATTCAACTATGAAACGCTTCTTTCGCCTGATACACTGAACCTTTCGGACGAACAACTATTTGGCCCTGTCGGAATAGGATTCGATTTCGATTTCTACGGGTCGAATTATACAGATGTCTTCATCAGCAGTAATGGATATATCACCTTCCGCTCAGATTCTACCACAGGTGTTCCTCAGTCGATCCCGGATGGGGCTACACCAAATGCGGTAATCGCCGGATACTGGGGCAACCTTGATCCTAGCCAGGGAGGTGTGATTCTCATCGATACGGTCGGTACCTCCCCGACACAAAAATTTGTGGTTGAATATCAGGGAGTCGTACATTTCTCATCGGGGACCTCACCTGTTGATTTTCAGATCATCCTGTACGAAGGGAGCAATGACATTGAGGTCCACTGTCAGACTTGCTCAGGCCCCGGAGGTGAAAATCATACCCAAGGTGTGGAAAATGATCCGGGGGATTTTGCCACGACTTTCACTGGAAGGAACAATGAAGAATTTTCCTTGTCCAACGATGGCATGCAATTCAGACCTTCCATGGGGCCAGGGCCAAGTGGATATGAGATTGTCTTTCCTGCTTTCGAATACTCCACTCTGGGATCGCCGACCGCATTGAGTCTTGGAGATGACTCCCTGTCAAACGCCATATCGCTGGAATTCAGTTTCAATTTCTTCAACAATTGGTACGACAGCATACATATCAGCAGCAATGGCTATCTATCGTTTTTTCCGGATTCCGTATCAAAGACCGTCCATGGCATACCTGATATGGCCTCTCCCAATGCCATAATTGCCGGTTTTTGGGGAGACTTGAACCCTTCGGCAGGAGGTTCTATAAGCTATGAAACCATAGGCACCTCGCCGAATAAGGTCTTCGTGGCGGAGTATACGAACGTAGTTCATCATTCTGACACTGCTAATGCCGTGAACATGCAGATCAAGCTCTTTGAGAGCTCGAATGACATCGAGGTGCACTGTCAGAGTTGCCCCAGCCCGCCTTCCGAGCCCCATAGCCAGGGTATCGAGGATGAATCTGGCCAGGGAGGCTATAGCCCCGATGGGCGATCATCCCTGGAATTCAGTCTCTTCTCAGAAGCTACCGCTTTTAGGCCGGTCTCAGGAGACGGTCATCATAGCGACAATACAGAGTTCGTTCTTGTGGAATCTTTCGACTACGGTCTACCGCCGGTATTTTCCAATGGATTATTTGAGTTGGAGACTGGAGACTGGGAGGCGAAAGACGTAAGGGAAGATACGTTGACTGTCTACGACGGCAGGGCCGCAGCGCGTCTGGATCATACGTCTTCAGGCAGTGAACTTATCACCCCTCCGATTGATGGGGACAGTGTGGTTACTTTCTACTACGCCCTTCCGTCGGCCGGAAGCTTTGGCTTTGAGGTGCTTTCTTCAGTCGATGGAGGAGAGTTCTCAACCATCGAGCTCGCAGATACAGCCACAAGTACGACGTTCTCAGAAGCGACGATTGATCTGAATTATCCAGGCTCGGAGGTCAGACTGAAGATCGTTTCAGACGGAGGAAGTTACGACCAGGACTTGATCGTGGATGAATTTGACGCCGCCTTCCTGACCCCGCTAATTGGCTTGATATCCCCCTTTGATGGAATGGACGTTAGCCAGGAGTCCTTGGTGCCTATTCGCTGGATCGAACTGAATATTGACTCCACAGAAGTCATCGTCGTAGAGTTTAGCCCTGACGGCGGCAATACTTTTGAAACCATAGTCCAGGACACATCTTATCTCCTCAGTGGGGAGTATAACTGGTTTGTGGACTCGACTCTGTACGCGCCCACGCATGATGCGAAATTGCAGATTCGCACCGAAGACAATTCAGTTTTCTCTCATTTCGCGCACTTCGAAATCACTCCTCCTAACTTTGGCACTGGTGAGTACGATGTTGATCTGATCTCGTTTGGTTACGACAGTTTTGTGGCTCCCGATACCTTGACATTGAATGACGAGGAGGTATCTGCGCCGGTACCCCTTCTGTTCGACTTTCAGTTCTACGGTTCCACCTTCTCTCAAGTCCATGTTTCTTCCAACGGATTCTTGAGTTTCCTCCCGGGTCAGGGTGCAGGCTGCTGCAATGGCCAATACATGCCCGATGGAGAAATGCCGAATGGCATTGTGGCCGGTTACTGGGGGGACCTGGATCCAAGTGATGGTAGTAGTGGACCCATTAGATACGAGACGTTGGGTACCTCACCCAATCAGGTGTTTGTGCTGCACTACGACAGCATTAGGCATATCAATGATTCAGTGTATGCTGATTTCCAGATAAAGTTATTTGAAGGGAGCAACGAGATAGAGATCCATTGCCAGACCTGCGAGGACGACGGTAACGACCATACGCAGGGTATAGAAGACGCTTCAGGCAACAAGGCTTCCTACTACCTGGGAAGAAACGTAGGGAGGTTTTCAATTTCAAATGACGCAGTCCGGTTTGCGCCTGCTCCTACCAAGTACGACACCGTGAATGTCGGAGGTGTAGATCACATATATATTACCGACCGTGGCCAGGGCACTGGGACAGTCACTTTTACTAATGATAAGGTGTATGTTCTCCAGGGCCTTGTTTACGTCAATCCGGGACAAACGTTGACCATCCAACCTGGAACCATTGTGAAGGGATCGATGGATGACTACGACTCCGAAGATCCGGGAATGCTTGTTGTGAGTCGGGACGCATTTATCAATGCTGCAGGTACTGCAAGCAATCCAATAGTTTTCACATCTGAACAAGACGATCTTCTGCCACCTGCCAGCAATGGTAATTTGGAAGGGTCCAATTTGCAGATCATTGATGCTGGACTTTGGGGTGGAGTGTACCTACTGGGTCGCGCACCTATCACAAATATGATGGATGAAGACTCGCTGGCGGTGGAAGGCCTGCCTTTCGAGGATCCACGGTCCTATTTTGGTGGAGCGGATGCCACAGATAGCTCCGGGGTCTTCAAGTACGTCTCCATCAGGCATACCGGAGCTTCCAACCCTTCGGGCTCTCAAATGAATGGACTGCTTCTGGCGGGAGTCGGCAGCGGCACCGAGGTGCATCATATAGAGCTCTATTCAGGAGACGATGATGGCATCCAATTCTCAGGAGGAACCGTGGGCATCTCTCACATTCTGATAAATGCCGTATTCGATGATGCCATTGGCATAAACCACGGCTACACGGGGAATATTGACAATTTTAAGATCAATGCGCTGGGGTCCGATCACGCGCTAGAGATTGAAGGACCTCAAGGATCACTCAACCCCACTGCCAGCTTCACATTATCCAATGGCAATGTTCGCGGATTCAATGGCGAAATGGCCGATTTCAGCTTCGGAGCAAGGGCGTTCATAGATAGCTTGTACTTCTTCAACTTCGAAGATCCTCTCATCGACGGGGACGGAGATCTGGCATTGGCAGATGATTCCACTTCTCAGCGCTATGCCAATTCAAACCTAGTCTTCTCCGACTTTCAGTTTACACTCGAGCCAGGGGTGAATTTCCTGGATGTTATCAAAGATGAATCGGGGATACAGACTTCAGGTGTCACTGCGGATACAGCGACGTTTGCTACCAAGGTGGCCACAGCTTCGAACACTGTGGGCGCTGACGAAAGCGTATTCACTGGCTGGACCCTTACAACATTCGATCCACAACCAACGGCGCAGCTCAGCTCTCGACCGAATGAGAATGACGAGGAGATACCCCCTGGTGCGGATGAGTTCTTTATCTATGAGTTTAAATGGGATGCACTTTTTGGCGATGTTGTGACCCAGAGCTTTGTGCTTGGGATTGAAGGTACTGTAGATACGGCCGATTTTGCCAGTACAGACCCCTTCAAACTATACTACAATGTGGGTGTAGACGATCCTTCCACCGCCACATATTTTGGCGCCTCGAACTTTGGTGTTGGCGGTGTTGGGGAGCAGGAATTCAAGTTCAATTTCAATGATACGATCTCTGAAAGCTCGACGGTCTTTATGTACGTGAAGGCTACGCTTGACTCGATGGCGACTGTTGGAGACGTATTCAGAGTAGCCGAGCCACTGAATTCAAACTTTACCGTAACGGCGCCGGCGGAGGTTTCAAGTACTGAAATGTTACACGGACCTGGCTTCCGAATTGCCGATATCGACTTCTCTACGAAGTTCGATACGACCCACGTCAGTGGAGTGACCCACGTGATTATCAGGGATCAGGGCATGGGCATCGAAACGCTCACGATGATCAATGACATTGTCTACGTCCTGGATGGCACCGTGATAGTAAATCCAGGAGCTACATTGACAATTGAACCAGGCACGATCATAAAAGGCAAAGGTCCTGGCTCATCGGACATCGGTACGCTCGTGATCCCGCGTGGCGCCTCGATCAATGCGGTAGGCACTGCGTCACAACCAATTGTTTTCACTTCCGAGCAGGACAATATCCTGCCACCGGTAAGTCCCGGAAATCTTCTTGGAACATCACTAGCTTTGGATGATGTAGCCCGGTGGGGAGGAGTTATCATCATGGGCGACGCTCCCATTAGCGATTTGGACGACGATAGTAATCAACTCTTGGAGGAGGCGCCCCCCGAGGAGACAAGGGCCTACTTTGGTGGAGCCAACGCCGCGGACAACTCAGGTACCTTGCAATACATCTCCATTCGACATGGTGGTTTTGAAACCGAGAGCTTGTTGCTTGCGGGAGTCGGGTCAGGAACGACGATCGATCACATAGAGATTCTCAGCACCTTCGATGACGGTATCGAACTGCTTGGAGGAACCGTCAATTTGCAGAGTGTTCTCGTAAATGGGTCCCATGACGATGGAATCGCTATGGATCTGGGATACGGCGGTACCATCAACAACTTTGCGGTCCTGGCACCGATACCATCCGACAATGCACTGGAGATAGAAGGGCCAGAAGGAAGCTTGCAGCAGGGATTCACTTTGCAAAATGGTGTCATTCAAGGAAGCGCCGGTGAAATTGCCGATTTCCGAGAGAATGCTCAAGGGCTTTTGAGTAACGTCTATTCTTATGATTTCCAAGACCCCCAGATAGGGGGTCAGGGGGATATCGAGATTGCGGATGATTCCACATCGCAGAGCTATCTCGATGATGATCTTCAGTTCTCCTCTCTTCAATTTACTTACCATTCAGCAGTGCCGGATTCTCTAATTGTTGTCGACGTGTCGCCGTCAAAAGTGTCGAATGTCGGGTCGGAATTGGGAGTGTTCCTTTCGCAGGTGGGAGCAGGGACTCAAACGGTCGGACTTTCAGATAGCACGGCTTTTGATGGATGGACCGCAACGAATTTTACCCCTCAGCCGACAGCACTATTCGGGACTCCCCCTGTAGCTGGAGACTCAATACCTGCAGACACAAGCGATATTCATATCTACACCTTGGCCATGGAGGCGCGCTTCGGAAGTGTGACGCTGGACAGTCTTGTGATGGAGTTGCAAGGTACCTACAGCGCAAGTGACTTCAGTACGACACCATTTGAGCTGCTATATTCTGTCAACACGGATGACATCCAATCGGCAACAAGCTTGGGTAACAGGGACTTCGGTGATGGCGCACCTATCGGTACGAATCAGGCCGCGTGGACGGTAGGGCAGACTTTTACCGATGGCTCTATGGTCTACTTCTACCTGACAGCAGATCTTGACAGCCTGGCGGGGGCCAATACATTCAGTGTCGCGCTCCCTGACACGTCGCAATTCTTCTTTGCCGGATCACCCACTGAGGTGGCGGTTTCTCTGACGCCGGGTGAGGTTTTCTCCATTATACAAGGAGATGTCACTGCACCGATTGTTACAGTCGATGACCTCTACACGGCGGAGACGTCTCCTGCCCTGACAGGCACGGTTGATGATGTTGCTGCCACTGTTGATATCACAGTAGACGGCAACACTTACAGTGCTGTGGTTGCGGCCGATAGTACCTGGGCGCTGTCGGCCAGTACAATTGCACCTGCGCTTGCGGAGGGTACTTATGAGGTGGTGGCAACAGCTACAGATGCAGTTGGAAACACAAGCACTGATGCCACTTCCAACGAACTTGTCATCGACTTGACGGCACCCGTGGTAAGCATTGATACACTTGTTACCACGGATGACACCCCTCCTCTCAGTGGGTCTATTGATGATAGTCTTGCCGTTGTCATTATCCAGATTGATACGATCAGCTACACTGCTGTGAATGGCGGTGACGGCACATGGTCTCTGGCAGACAGTATCGTAAGCGCGCTGACCGAAGGAGTATACGATGTGCAAGCGAGTGCCACTGACCTTGCGGGCAATGTCGGAGTGGACTCCACAACAAACGAATTGACGATTGATTTTGGTGCACCGACTGTAGGGTTCGACACGCTTGCAACAGAAGTCCGATCTCCGGCACTATCCGGAACGGTGGACGACACTACAGCAGTGGTTCAAGTCATTTTGCTGGACAGCGCATATGAGACTACCAATAATGGTGATGGGACATGGGGCATTGCCGCGGATATCATAGGGCCGCTTAACGTGGGTATTTACGATGTGATCGTGAAGGCCACTGATGACGCGAGCAATATCGCCACGGACACCACTTTTGAAGGACTGCAAATCCTGGCCACGGCGCCAGTCGCGAATGCCGGAGCGGAGGTGACAGTGTCTTCATTCCTCGCCAGTTGGTCAAACGTCGGTTCTGATGTCACTGCTTATTACATGTCTGTGGGCAGCGATGATCAGTTCCAGACGGTTGTGGAAGGCTATAACGAATTGCAGGTGGATGGCACCTCTGTTTCGGTGACTGGGCTGGACTATTCCACTACCTACTACTACAAGGTGAAGGCGCTATTTGCCTCAGGTGATTTTTCCGAATACTCGGAGACAGTCGCCGTTACCACTGTGACTGATCCGGGGACAGCTACAGACTCGCTTGCGCTAGTCAGTATCTATGAGGCCCTTGGTGGTGATGGATGGAGCATTAGTGACAACTGGCTGGTAGGACGAGTGAAGGACTGGTATGGCGTCGAGTTTTCAGAAGCGAGGGTAAGAGGCATTGTGCTTGACACCAACAATCTGGTAGGAGTGGTCCCTGCTATAGCGGAGGCCCTTGGTCTTGTGACCACATTCTCCATTAGTGGCAACGAGATCACAGAGCTGGAGGATATCTCTGGTATGACCTCACTCACTTCACTCGACGTCTCTGAGAACAGGCTGCAATTTGGCACCTTAGAGCGATTGCTTGGGCAGGTGGAGTCATCGGCCTATGGCAACCAGAAGGAGGTGCTTGAGAGCGAGCGAACGTTGCAGGAAGTCGGTTCATCCTATACTGTCCGAAGGAAAATCTCCGGTAGTGCGAATAGCTATGCATGGTTCAGAGATGAGGAGGCCATCACCAACAGTGGAGATTCACTGGTGGTTGACATTGAGAGTACGTCAGACGAGGGCGTTTTCCATGTGGAAGTCACCAACAGCAATGTGCCGGAACTCACATTGAAGAGTGCACCTGTGAGGCTCAGGGTCAGCTCCCTCGAAAGGGATCGGGCCGCACTATTAGCAATTTTTGAGGTCACAGGTGGTGCCGATTGGACAAATGGTGCCGATTGGCCCAATCAGGATGACATTCTTCTTTGGACAGGTGTCGGTGTATCCAACAACAGGGTGACATCCCTTGACCTGTCATCGAGCAACGTCGTAGGGGATCTTCCCGACGACATCCTCGATATTCCAGGCCTGGTAACCCTTGATCTTTCTGGAAACTCGATTACGGCGCTGCCAGACCTCACGAGCCTCGAGAATCTTGTCAGTCCCAATGTGAGTACAAACCTCCTTCAATTTGATGATCTGGAGCCTAATGCGAACATCACTGGCATCAACTATAGTGATCAGGGTAATTTTGGTCCAGAGGGCATTGAAATAAAGATCTCTAAGGACAGCGACTACAGGATCAAGGCGCCTGTAGGAGGAACATCCAATGAATACCAATGGAGCTTTGTCGGTGAGGAGTCCTCAGGTGACATCGAGGGTGGGAAGGAGGCTTCCTACACCATCAATAGCATAGATTACTTCAAGCAGGGCCAGTACAAACTGACCGTGACTAATGCAGAGGTTCCTGGCCTTACACTCACGAGTCGACCCCAGGAGATATTGGCAACGGTGGACATAGGTTTCATACCCATCTACACCGATATAGATTTCGAGTCTGCTGCTTTGGATGAGGGCGACGCATATCTGCTAAAGATCATTGCGCCAAACAAGCCTTTCGATTCCGCCCAGCAGGTGACCATTGATGGTTCTGGTCTTAACTTCAGCGAGGTCGTATTAGGGGATTACCTGATGGCCATACGTACCGACAGTTTGATTTTGCGGGACAAAGATGGAAGGGTTGATTCTATCAAGTTACTGCCAACCTACTATAGAAGTACCTTCCTGTGGGAAGAGGCGGATACATTGGTATTGCGTGACGAGATCGATGCGGATTCGTTGTTCATGCAGCAGAGACCGCGTCCGCTGACCGAGGCGGATGGTGATGGTGTTGTTGGCCTCACGGTCGAGAGTGAGTTCGCTGAAGTGAGTGGTAAGGAAGGGTCTGCCAAGATTACAACAAGGCGTAAGGTGAAACGAGCAGGTTGCTCCCTTAGAAGACGTCGAAGGGCGACTGGCGGCCGACTGGAGAATGATGAATATGAACTAGTCGCCTACAAAGAGACGGATGACGATGGGCAGGTAACATTCAATAACCTGCCTGATGGCACCTACCGCCTAAACATTGAATATCCGGGTATTCCGATGGACACGACTTCCTACCTTGAATTCCAAATAGGAGAGGGAGGATTGGAAGAAAGTACCCTCACATTGGAGGCGACTGTCGCAGATGAAGGCATTGCGGTTGAATTGGTGGAGGCGCTGGGAATACTTAGGCAGTACTTCAAGGACCTGGAGGTCTATCCAAACCCTGCCGATAAAGAGCTCAATGTTCGCTATAAGAAGCTAATGTCTTCTGATGTGAAGGCACAATTATTGAACCTGAGCGGTCAGGTCCTACTAGAGGAAGAGATCCATCAAGGCCTAAACAAGGAGATGAAGATCAACGTGGAAGGTTTTGATGAGGGTATTTATCTACTGAGATTCTATGATACGCAATCGAGATCTTCCAGTGTATTGACTTACCGGGTGATCATCAAGCGGCCTTAAATAAGCTTAAAAAGCCTTAGCATTCTTGAAGCCCGATACTCATCGGGCTTTTTTTTGGCCTATAGGGCCAAAAAATAATCCATAAAAAGAGACGATAGCCTTGTTGCCAGCCGGAGTGAGTCTTCACCATTACCATTTTCTGAAGCTATAGTGCTGACTGCAAACCACTTAATCTCCTACGGCGCATACATAAAGGGTGACTACCGTTATCGGCTATTCCATAAATAATGATATATCATCATTAATTAGTACTATGTTAGATGGAGTGAATCCGCGTTTTTTTCGCATGAATGTGGATTTTTCGTGTTCAAACAGGAATTTTTTCAGATGCTTTGCCGATATTCGTAGGGAATTCTCTTATCTTGTCTCTGCCTTAAGTTCCAGTCGCCCGTTTCGGGTTTAAAACTTTGGTTTAACCGCAAAGCAGCTTGTATTACATGGTCTCGCCCTCATGTCTTTGGTGCCCTTTTTGCATTTCGGAGCCTAAAGCCGGGGAGAGGTCGCATGCACTTGCGATCTGATTGGAAAGCATAGATGAAGTCCTTCAACCGTCTCTTTGGAAGTTATAATCGACGATCGAGCGTCGATACATTATCAATAGCACCCTTCGCAGAAACTGCCGTTTTCTTCTTCGAAGTTGCCATGGTTTGGCCCTACCCTTTGGCCAAGTCTCGTTTTGCAGAGGAATTTGGAACTAAAACCAAGACACCACGAGTATGAGGTGCCTTTTGTTTCTTTTGATGGTGGCTTTGTCCACCTCCTGGAGCAGGGCTCAATCTCTGGAGTGGTCTTTTTCGCTTGGTGATGCATCATCACAGGTGGCCAATGATGTGGTCACTCCTGTAGACGACAGCACTTATGTTGTAGGTCATTTCCTCGGCAATGTGGATTTTGATCCGGGAGCGGGCAATGCGCTCATTGATGCCAGTGGCATACAAGCCGGTTATTTGGCGGCGTATGATGATTTTGGAAGCTACTACCTGGCAGTCGCGGTAACATCTGCTAGCAGCGCGACGATCTCGGCAGTGGCGGTTGACAGTAAAAACGACGTGTTTGTGGCGGGAACGTTCGAGAACACGCTGAATGCACCGGGCGTTACGCAGTTATCTGTAGGTGTTGGAAACGAGGCTGCCTTTGTAGCCAAATTTGATCCGCAAACGGGGAATTTTCTCTGGGCAGAGGCCATTGACCTCGCGGACCCGATGACAGTTGGCGATATTGCTACTGACGGTACCGACGTCTATGTGATTGGGACTTATGTTAGTGCAAATCCCGCATTTGAGGAGGTCTTTGTACGGAAGTATGATGGTGCGACTGGGGGCGCCCCCGTCATTACTGGGAGCTACACAGGGAACCAGCCAGACTATGGTTTGGGCATTGTCGCACCCACAGCCGGTGCCCACTATTTTATCGTTGGTTTGTATAAGAATACGATTGATTTTGGCCATGGCGTTACTCTTTCCGGAGGCCCCGATGACGAGGGTTTTTTAGCCAAATTTGAAAAAGTGGATGGCGACGCGGTTACCGCTATTGCCATTCAAGGAACAGCCCCGACTTCCGTCCAGGAGATTGTTGCGGATGGAAACGGCGACCTGTGGATTGCCGGTCACTTTACCAACTTCGTAACACCCGCAGGGGGACCACAACTATCAAAAACGGGCACTCAACAAGAGATATTTTTTGCGAAATACGATAATGCGTTGAACTATCAATTGGCTGGAGTGCTTGGCGCCAATGGGGATGATGTCGTTTCATCAGTGGCGATAGATGCGTCAGATCGCATCTACATTGCAGGCCAGTTTTCCAATACGATTGACCTGGATCCAGGAGGAGGCACTGATTCAAGAACACCTCTTGGTGTGTCTGATCTGTTCGTCTCGATATTGGATACGGATAGCAACTACATCAACGGATTTCAGATTGGTGGTGCTGGAGCGACCGTCAATCCAGCCGGAATCACCACGAGATCTGGCAACAGGTTGATCCTTCACGGATCATTTGATAACGCTGCCGTCGATTTCGATCCTTTCGCCGTGGGTTCACAGACGTTGAGCTATGCTGACGCGGGAGATGTTTTTGTGGAGGACCTGAGTTTGTGTCTGACCGCTACTGCGGAGGCCGGTGTTGATGCCTTGGTATGCTTCAACAGCACGCACCAGCTGGCAGCAACGGCTACGAATGCGAATTCCATCCTTTGGACAACGAGTGGCACAGGCACTTTCAATGATGATACGGCAGAGGATCCTATTTACACTTTCAGTGCAGCAGACATCGCCGCAGGAACGGTGAATTTGACAATGTCGGTAGATGGTACATGCAATGATCCCTCGAGTGATGTGGTGCTGACGATCGATCCTGAGGCTACAGCCGATGCGGGATCCGATGCCCTGGTATGCTACAACTCTACCCACCAGTTGGCGGCAACGGCTACGAATGCGAACTCTATCCTTTGGACGACGAGTGGAACGGGCACTTTCAATGATGATACGGCCGAAGATCCTATTTACACTTTCAGTGCAGCGGACATTGCTTCGGGTACGGTGACGTTGACGATGAGTGTTACTGGCAACTGCAACAACCCGAGTGATGGAGTGGTGCTAACGATCGACCCTGAGGCGACAGCCGATGCGGGATCAGATGCATTGGTATGCTTCAACAGCACGCACCAGCTGGCAGCAACGGCTACGAACGCGAATGCCATCCTTTGGACAACGAGTGGCACGGGCACTTTCAATGATGATACAGCAGAGGATCCTATTTACAGTTTCAGTGCAGCGGACATTGCTTCGGGTACGGTGACGTTGACGATGAGTGTTGCTGGCAACTGCAACAACCCGAGTGATGGAGTGGTGCTGACGATCGATCCTGAGGCGACAGCCGATGCGGGGTCAGATGCCTTGGTATGCTTCAACAGCACGCACCAGCTGGTAGCAACGGCTACGAATGCGAACTCGATCCTTTGGACGACGAGTGGCACGGGCACTTTCAATGATGATACGGCAGAAGATCCTATTTACACTTTCAGTGCAGCCGACATTGCTGCAGGTACGGTGACTTTGACGATGAGTGTGAATGGCAACTGCAACAACCCTAGTGATGGTGTTGTGCTGACGGTCGACCCCGAGGCGACAGCCGATGCGGGCTCTGATGCATTGGTGTGCTACAACTCTACCCACCAGCTGGCAGCAACGGCGACGAATGCGAATTCCATCCTTTGGACGACGAGTGGGACAGGTACATTCAATGATGATACAGCAGAAGATCCTATTTACACCTTCAGTGCTGCGGACATCGCGGCAGGTACGGTGACTTTGACGATGAGTGTTGCTGGCAACTGCAACAACCCGAGTGATGGTGTTGTGCTGACGGTCGACCCCGAGGCGACAGCCGATGCGGGATCAGATGCATTGGTATGCTTCAACTCTACCCACCAGCTGGCAGCAACGGCGACGAATGCGAATTCCATCCTTTGGACGACGAGTGGGACAGGTACATTCAATGATGATACGGCAGAGGATCCTATTTACACCTTCAGTGCTGCGGACATCGCGGCAGGTACGGTGACTTTGACGATGAGTGTTACTGGCAACTGCAACAACCCTAGTGATGGAGTGGTGCTGACGGTAGATCCCGAGGCTACGGCGGATGCGGGCTCCGATGCTTTGGTATGCTTCAACAGCACGCACCAGCTGGCAGCCACTGCTACGAATGCGAACTCTATCCTTTGGACGACCTCAGGCTCGGGCACTTTCAATGATGATACGGCAGAGGATCCTATTTACACCTTCAGTGCAGCGGACATTGCTGCAGGCACGGTGACGCTGACAATGTCTGTGGATGGCTCTTGCAATGATCCCTCGAGTGATGTTGTGCTGACGATCGATCCTGAGGCTACAGCCGATGCGGGATCCGATGCCCTGGTATGCTACAACTCTACCCACCAGTTGGCGGCAACGGCTACGAATGCGAATTCCATCCTTTGGACAACGAGTGGCACGGGCACTTTCAATGATGATACGGCAGAGGATCCTATTTACACCTTCAGTGCAGCGGACATCGCCGCAGGAACGGTGAATTTGACAATGTCGGTAGATGGTACATGCAATGATCCCTCGAGTGATGTGGTGCTGACGATCGATCCTGAGGCTACAGCCGATGCGGGATCAGATGCATTGGTATGCTTCAACAGCACGCACCAGCTGGCAGCAACGGCTACGAACGCAAATTCCATCCTTTGGACAACGAGTGGCACGGGCACTTTCAATGATGATACAGCAGAGGATCCTATTTACACCTTCAGTGCTGCGGACATCGCGGCAGGTACGGTTACGTTGACGATGAGTGTTACTGGCAACTGCAACAACCCGAGTGATGGAGTGGTGCTAACGATCGACCCTGAGGCGACAGCGGATGCGGGATCAGATGCATTGGTATGCTACAACTCTACCCACCAGCTGGCAGCAACGGCGACGAATGCGAATTCCATCCTTTGGACGACGAGTGGGACAGGTACATTCAATGATGATACGGCAGAGGATCCTATTTACACCTTCAGTGCAGCGGACATCGCCGCAGGAACGGTGACGTTGACGATGAGTGTTGCTGGCAACTGCAACAACCCGAGTGATGGAGTGGTGCTAACGATCGACCCTGAGGCGACAGCCGATGCGGGATCAGATGCATTGGTATGCTTCAACCGCACGCACCAGCTGGCAGCAACGGCTACGAACGCAAATTCCATCCTTTGGACAACGAGTGGCACGGGCACTTTCAATGATGATACAGCAGAGGATCCTATTTACACCTTCAGTGCTGCGGACATCGCGGCAGGTACGGTTACGTTGACGATGAGTGTTACTGGCAACTGCAACAACCCGAGTGATGGAGTGGTGCTAACGATCGACCCTGAGGCGACAGCGGATGCGGGATCAGATGCATTGGTATGCTACAACTCTACCCACCAGCTGGCAGCAACGGCGACGAATGCGAATTCCATCCTTTGGACGACGAGTGGGACAGGTACATTCAATGATGATACGGCAGAGGATCCTATTTACACCTTCAGTGCTGCGGACATCGCGGCAGGTACGGTGACTTTGACGATGAGTGTTACTGGCAACTGCAACAACCCTAGTGATGGAGTGGTGCTGACGGTAGATCCCGAGGCTACGGCGGATGCGGGATCAGATGCATTGGTATGCTTCAACAGCACGCACCAGCTGGCAGCCACTGCTACGAATGCGAATTCCATCCTTTGGACAACGAGTGGCACGGGCACTTTCAATGATGATACGGCAGAGGATCCTATTTACACCTTCAGTGCAGCGGACATCGCCGCAGGAACGGTGAATTTGACAATGTCGGTAGATGGTACATGCAATGATCCCTCGAGTGATGTTGTGCTGACGATCGATCCTGAGGCTACAGCCGATGCGGGATCCGATGCCCTGGTATGCTACAACTCTACCCACCAGTTGGCGGCAACGGCTACGAATGCGAACTCTATCCTTTGGACGACGAGTGGAACGGGCACTTTCAATGATGATACGGCAGAAGATCCTATTTACACTTTCAGTGCTGCGGACATCGCGGCAGGTACGGTGACGTTGACGATGAGTGTTGCTGGCAACTGCAACAACCCTAGTGATGGAGTGGTGCTAACGATCGACCCTGAGGCGACAGCCGATGCGGGCTCCGATGCATTGGTATGCTACAACTCTACCCACCAGCTTGCAGCAACGGCTGCAAACGCGAATTCCATCCTTTGGACAACGAGTGGCACGGGCACTTTCAATGATGATACAGCAGAGGATCCTATTTACACTTTCAGTGCAGCAGACATTGCGGCAGGTACGGTGACTTTGACGATGAGTGTTGCTGGCAACTGCAACAACCCGAGTGATGGTGTTGTGCTGACGGTCGATCCGGAGGCGACAGCCGATGCGGGATCAGATGCCTTGGTATGCTACAACTCTACCCACCAGCTGGCAGCAACGGCTACGAATGCGAATTCCATCCTTTGGACGACGAGTGGGACGGGCACATTCAATGATGATACGGCAGAAGATGCTATTTACACTTTCAGTGCAGCAGACATCGCGGCAGGTACGGTGACTTTGACGATGAGTGTGAATGGCAACTGCAACAACCCTAGTGATGGAGTGGTGCTGACGGTAGATCCAGGTCCCACCACCCCAACGATCGATTTCCTAGTTACCAACGACCCAACCCCGGAGATCACTGGAACAGCGGATGCCGGCAATGCGCTCACTGTGGTGGTCGCGGGAGCTACTTACACAACCTTAGCTGACGGCAATGGGGATTGGTTGATCGATACTGAAAATGATACACCAATAAGCGGGACATTTAACCCTGACTTGAACGGCACCAATGAGGTTGGGGTGACGGCATCCGAGGCTGGCTGCGACAATACAGATGTTAGCGCCAATGAACTCACGATCGACACGACCGACCCAGCCATCCCGACGGTGAATCCTCTGGTGACGAATGATGACACTCCGGAATTATCAGGAGAGGCCGAATCGGGCTCTACCGTTACCGTTACCGTAGCGGGAGCTACTTACACGACGACATCAGATGGCACCTGGACCGTTGACACGGGTTCAGATACCCCAACAGCCGGCGCTTTCTCCCCTGTTATTAATGGGACCAACGAAGTGGAAGTGACGAGCACTGATGCGGCATTGAATAGCGCTTCAGATGTTACCGGCGATGAATTGGAGATCGATCAGATCAGCCCGGGTGTAACTATCAATGAATTGAATTCATCAGATGCCACACCACTGATTACCGGTACGGTGGATGATTCCGACGCAGATATTGAGGTGACCGTGGATGGTCAGTCTTATCCTGGTGTCGTAGATGGAGCGAATTGGTCAGCACAGGTGACCAATGCGTTGAGTGATGGTACGTACAATGTGGTAGTTGCAGCCACGGACGAGGCCGGCAATGTCGGGACTGATAGCTCCAGCGATGAATTGGTATTGAATGGCACTAGTGTCACGCCTACGGTGACCATTAATTCCCTCGAGACGTTCGCACTGAGCCCTGCACTCTCAGGTGAAGTGGATGATGCCGACGCAACGATCGAAGTAGCAGTTGATGGTCAGGAGTACGTTGGGGTCAACAATGGGGATGGCACCTGGAGTCTGGATGCTGGTACAATCGTCGACTTGGATGTGGACACCTACGATGTGGTTGTAAGGGCGACAAGCTTGTCTAATCTCGTGGGGACGGACAACACAGGGGACGAGCTGCGCATTCTTCCATCAGCTGCGACACTCGAAGAACCTACGGAAATATCGATCAATTCATTCAAGGCGACCTGGTCACCCTTGCCAGGAGGCGTTGCTAGTTATGTATTAGAGGTCAGCGCTTTTGAGGATTTTTCCAGTATTGTCGCAAGCTACCAGGTGTTGGTTGGTGGAGATAACTTCTTTGTCGTGCCCGGCTTGAGGTACAGCACCAATTACTATGTGCGTGTTCAGGTCCTTTACGGATCTGGAGATGTGTCGGAGTACTCAAACACCCAATTGGCTCGAACTCTCACAAACCCGAATACCGAGGTCGACTCGCTGGCTCTGGTGGCGATATATGATGAGACTGGCGGGGATAATTGGACACAAAATACCAATTGGAAGACAGATAGGCTGGATACCTGGTTTGGCGTAACCGTCGAGGATGGACGAGTAACAGGTTTGGATCTGTCAAATAACAACTTATCTGGTGCAATCCTCGACGTAGCATCAGGGCTTGGCTTACTCCGTGACCTCAATCTATCGAGTAATGACTTGACAGGCATTGGGAATGTCGAAGCCCTCACTAGCCTCGAGACCGCAGATGTTACGATTAACAGATTACCGTTTGGCGCATTTCAAAACCTGAAGGCCACGGCTTCGGAAGTGATATATGCCAACCAGGGGGAAGTGCTGGAGCCGATAGTGACGCTGGAGGAGATTGGTACTTCGTACGAGTTTGATCGGCAAATAAGTGGTACAGGCAACGTGTACAAGTGGTTCAAGGATGACACCAGGATTGCTCGCAGTGTTGCCACGTTTACGGAGGAGTTGACATCTTTTGATCAGGATGGGGTGTATCATGTGGAGATCACGAATGCGGAATTCCCCGACCTAACACTTGTCTCTTCATCGATCACGCTTAAAGTGAGTTCATTGGAAAGGGACGGAATAGCTCTGCTTGCTCTTTATAATGCTACGGGGGGCGACTTTTGGACGAACGGAGCCGACTGGCCTGACAATCCCAATGTCGACACGTGGGAAGGTGTAACTGTGTCGGAGAATCGTGTTACAGAGCTAAACCTCAAAAACAGCAATCTGGTAGGTTCGGTACCCGATGCTTTGCTGGACATTATCAACCTGCAGTTCCTCGATCTTTCTGAAAACTTCATTACTGGCATTCCTGATTTGACTCGTCTGGAAGACCTGACGGCGCCAAATGTTTCGGATAACCTACTGGATTTTGCAGATCTCGAGGTAAATGCAACCATTCCGTCCATCAACTACCTGAACCAAAAGCCATTTGGTGACCTGTTAGAGGCAAGGGTAAGAAAAGGCGCCACTTACAACATTCATCTCGACGTCGGCGGCAGCGCCAACACCTACAGGTGGGAATTTGTTGGTAAAGTCGACGGTGGATTGATCAACGAGAATTCCTCTTCTCTTCAGATCAAAAACCTCAATTATGAAAACATGGGTGATTACACCCTGGTCGTAGAGAGCACTCTAGTGCCCGATCTTGAGTTGCGAAGTGAACCACAAACCATCTTGGCGATTACGGACATGGATATTTCTCCGGTCTACTTTGATGGGGATGGGAAAGAAACCAGGCTCAGGGAAGGTGAAGCCTTCCTCTACGAAGTCTCCAAGAGTGGTCCATTTGATACCATACAAGTAGAAACCATTAATTCCGCTGGAATTAAGTTCAAGGATGTAGTTCTTGGTGATTATTTGGTTTCGGTGCGTACAGACACCCTGCTGGTCACGAGATCGGGCGGCCAGGTCGATTCTGTGCGGCTGTTGCCTACTTATTACTCAAGTTCTTTTCTGTGGGAAGAAGCCGAGACCATTCTTTTGAGAGAGAAGTTCGACGACCAGCTTGTCATGCAAAAGAAACCCACCGATGTTGAGAAAGGTGGTAACGAGATCAATCTATTGGTGGAAGCTGATTTTGAAAGTGAGGACGAGGCCAGAGTGCAAACTCGGCGAAAGGTGAAGCGAGCGGGCTGTTCACTACGTCGGCGAAGAAGGGCAACAGGTGGTCGTGGTATGAATGAAGACGATGAATACGAGCTAATTGCGTACAAGGAGACAGACGACGACGGCCGTGTGAGCTTCCCGGACCTTCCTGATGGGTTCTACAAGCTGAACATCGAATATCCCGGAGTACCCATGGACCCCAACTCTTACATTGAGTTTGAAATTGGTGAGGGTGGCCTTGAAGACAATACCCTCACACTAGAAGCAACTGTCGATGAAACCGGTATCATTGTAGAGTTGGTAGAAGTATTGGCTCTACCTAGAGATTACTTGCAGCATCTTGAGGTTTATCCAAACCCAGTCGTCAATGAATTGATGGTGAAATACTCGAAGAGATCTTCGTCTGAACTTCTGTTGATCATGACAGACTTGAATGGCAAAACAGTCTATCAGGAGTCACTTGAAAGAGGCTTCGATAAGGAGGTTGAGGTAGATGTCAGCGCTTTCAACGAAGGAATTTATCTCTTGAGATTGTACAGTCCACAAGGGGAGGAGGGTATTGCCACCCATAAGCTCGTTATTTCGAGAAAATAGGGCATTGGAAGCAGGAGAACCATAAATACCTCGGAACGACACCTCAGCTTCAGGCCCGATTTTGGAGTCAGATTGAACAGGGAAAAAGCGCACTTGAATGGGAATTTTCCATGAGTAAAAGCCAATTTTTTCTGATAAAAGGTAAAATTTCTAAGAATTTTGTCTACCTTCACCAAATGATTGGTAACGTAGCACGTACGCGCCGTCGCCAATCAAGGTTGTGAAACCACAAAATGACTAAGGGCCTGTAGACTTGTTTCGGCATTTCTCTCCGCTCTCTCAAAGTACATCAAGTCTCTATCGCGTTTCCGGCGTTTCAACAAACTCCAATTGTATTGGTATGAGAATCGCCAGTTTCATTATCCTGCTTCTGATTTCGACTTTGTGCCTCGCACAAAGTAGCCAGTGGGCGTTCCGTCTGGATGAGGACCTTGCGGGTACCCAGGGGCAATTCTCGAATGATATCACCACCGATGATCAGGGCAACGCATACATAGTAGGTTATTTCCTGGGCCAGGTAGATTTCGATCCTGGTGTGGGAACAGCAATTTTCGACGCTGGTGGCCAGCCCACAGGCTATCTGGCATCTTATGATGCTGATGGCAACCACCGTTTCTCCATTGCCTTCAATACTTCCAGTCAGGCGGCTGTCAACAACGTGGCGGTAGACGCTCAGGGAAATGTATTTGTTGCCGGGAGTTACAACCAGACGTTGCAGGCCTCCGTCGATGGCCTTAATCTTGGTACAGAGGCCCAGGCACTATTTGCTGCTAAGTACAATGTTGCGATGGGATCTTTCGATTGGGCACAGAGTTTCGATGCCTCGGGGGTGGCTAACATTGGTGGAATTGATACCGACGGTACTGATTGCTATATGACTGGTGGATTCACTGGTGATCTCACTATTTTCGAAAACACCTACAGTTCTTTGGCCACAGACATGTACTTCATGGTCCTCAGTGGCAATGACGGTTCCCTGAAACGCGAAGAGCGGATCTATGGGGGAAATGACGACCAGGTAGCATTGGATATTGCTGTGTCAACAACTGGCGATTATTTTGTTGCTGGTTACTTCAAAACAGTTCTTAATTTCGATCAAACACCCTTGACTGGCGGCAATGAAAATGGTTTTCTTGTCCACTTTGGCCCTGATGGCTCTTTTCAGGAAAATGTGGCGATAAATGGCAATGACATTCAGTATGGGACATCGCTAGCGATAGACAGTGAGGGCAACGTTCTACTGGGAGGAGAATATAAGGCGGTCGCAGATTTTGGGGGGATATTGTTGTCCCAGGTGGGTTCAGACTTTGACCTTTTTGTGGCGAAGTACAGTAGTTCGTTGGAAATCATCTGGGCAAAGGCTTTTGGTTCGGTAAACAGGGACTTTGCCAGGGGCATTGCGGCAGATGCCGCAAACAACGTTTACTTCTCTGGAGATTTTGAAGCCACCATCGATCTCGATCCGGGTGTTGGGACATCTAATTTCACAGCATTCAAGAAAGACATTTTCGTCACCATCCTTGACACCAATGGGGATTTCAAATTGGGATATCAAGTAGGTGGAGGAGACAGTGAAACGTCTGCGGCAGGCCTCGCTTTGGGGTCTCAAGATGCTGTACTGATTCATGGACAGTTCAACACATCTGCTGTTGACTTTGATCCCTCAGAAGCGGAATTACTGCTCTCGCCTCAGGGAGATTTTGATGTCTTCATACAGAACGTCCAGCCATTGGATTTGGTCGCCCCTGTGGTGACAGTGAATTCCCTGGTCACCAGCAACAGCACTCCTGCCCTCACTGGAACAATCGACGACGCTGCCGCGAGCATCGTCGTATCTGTTGATGGCATCGATTACGAGGCCGAGAATGCCGGTGCCGTGTGGGCTGTGACGGTTGAGAATGGGTTGGCTGATGGCACTTACGATATCTCTGTAGCTGCGACGGACACTGTCGGTAACGAAGGAACGGATGCTACTCAGGATGAATTGACGATCGACACCACTGCTCCTGCAGTTGCAGTGGATGCATTGACTACGAATGATAACACGCCTACCCTGACTGGAACGATCGACGACGCTTCAGCAAGCATCATCGTCACTGTTGATGGGATGGATTACGAGGCAGAGAATGCTGGCGCCGTTTGGACTGTGACAATTGAGAATGCCCTGGCTGATGGTATTTACGGTGCATCCGTGGCGGCGACTGATGGTGTCGGTAACGAAGGAACTGATGCTACGCAGGATGAATTGGCGATCGACACCGCGGCTCCTACAGTAACGATTGATGCATTGACAGCGAATGACAATACGCCCACCCTGACAGGAACGATCAACGACGCCTCAGCAAGCATCATCGTCACTGTTGACGGTGTCGATTACGAGGCAGAGAATGCTGGTGCTGTTTGGACTGTGACGGTTGGTGTCTTGGCCGATGGCACCTATGACGTTGCTGTGACTGCGACTGACGCAGTTGGCAACGAAGGAAACGACGCTACTCAGGATGAACTGGCGATCGACACCACTGCTCCTGCAGTTGCGGTCGATGCATTGACTACGAATGATAACACGCCTACCCTGACAGGAACGATTGACGACGCTTCAGCAAGCATCATCGTCACTGTTGATGGCATCGATTACGAGGCTACGAACAATGGCGCATCGTGGACTGTGACAGTTGAGAATGCTTTGGCCGATGGCACTTACGATATATCCGTTGCTGCAACTGACGCTTTAGGCAATGAAGGCGTTGATGCTACGCAGGATGAATTGGCGATCGACACCACTGCTCCTGCAGTTGCGGTCGATGCATTGACTACGAATGATAACACACCTACCCTGACGGGAACGATCAACGACGCTTCAGCAAGCATTATCGTCACTGTTGATGGTGTTGATTACGAGGCTGCGAACAACGGCGCAACGTGGACTGTGACGGTTGAGAACGCTTTGGCCCATGGCACTTACGATGTGTCTGTGTCTGCGACTGACGCAGTTGGCAACGAAGGAACTGACGCTACTCAGGATGAATTGACGATCGACACCACTGCTCCTGCGGTTGCGGTTGATGCATTGACGACGAATGATAACACACCTACCTTGACTGGAACGATCGACGATGCTACGGCGAGCATCATCGTCACTGTTGACGGTGTCGATTACGAGGCTACGAACAATGGCGCAACATGGACTGTGACAGTTGAGAACGCCACGGCCGATGGCACTTACGACGTAGCTGTAGCTGGGACTGATGCTGTAGGTAACGAAGGAACTGACGCTACACAGGATGAACTGACGATCGACACCGCTGCTCCTGCAGTTGCAGTTGATGCATTGACTACGAATGATAATACGCCCACACTTACCGGAACGATTGATGACGCTGCAGCCAGCATCCTCGTCACTGTTGACGGTGTTGATTACGAGGCTACGAACAATGGCGCTACATGGACTGTGACAGTTGAGAACGCGCTGGCCGATGGCACTTACGATGTTTCTGTGGCTGGGACTGATGCAGTTGGCAACGAAGGAACTGACGCTACACAGGAGGAACTGACGATCGACACCGCTGCTCCTGCAGTTGCAGTTGATGCATTGACTACGAATGATAATACGCCCACACTTACCGGAACGATTGATGACGCTGCTGCCAGCATCCTCGTCACTGTTGACGGTGTCGAGTACGAGGCTACGAACAATGGCGCAACGTGGACTTTGACAGTTGAGAACGTGTTGGCCGATGGCACTTACGATGTTTCTGTGGCTGCGACTGATGCTGTAGGTAACGAAGGAACTGACGCTACACAAGATGAATTGATGATTGATGCGACAGCACCTGTTGTGACCATTGACCCCTTAAACTCCTCCGACAACACCCCTCAGCTGACAGGGACGGTGGATGAAGGCAACAGTTCTGTGCTTGTGACGGTTAGTGGCCAGGAGTATGCGGCGGTAGTCGATGGGTCCATTTGGACTGCGTTGGTTTCACAGCCCCTGGAAGATGGCACCTACAATGTTGTCGTGGAGGCAACGGATGCGTTTGGCAACATGGGCATAGATAACTCAACCAATGAGCTTGTCTTGGCCGGTGCCAATTCCATTCCAACTGTGACCATCGAGTCGCTGGAGACTTTCAACTTTACGCCTGGCCTCACTGGTGAGATCGATGATCCTGCGGCCACAATTAGCATACTCATTGATGGGAAAAGTTATGATGCCATCAACAATGGCGATGGTTCATGGACGCTACCAGAAGATGTGATTGATCCTTTGGAAGTCGGAGCGTATGATGTGAACGTGAGTGCGACCAACTTGTCTGATCTGGTGGGTACGGACAACACAGGGGATGAAGTCAATATCCTTCCCAGCACCGCAGTGCTTAATGAAGCTACTGAAGTGACTTTGAGCTCTTTCAACATTAGCTGGCAACAAGTCGAAGGCGGTGTTGATCGGTATACCCTGCAGGTCAGTGACGACAGCGACTTCTCTGATATCGTCGCGACCTATCAAAGTTTGGCAAATGACAATCCCGCTCAAACTGTTGAGGGCCTTAATTACGGGACTACTTATTTCACTAGAATTCGGGTATCCTTCAATTCTGGTGTAGTGTCGGACTATTCTAACACCGTGTCAGCACGCACGTTGCTGGATGGGGATACAAAACTCGATTCGACGGCGCTTGTTGCCATCTACGATGAGACCAATGGGGACAGCTGGACAAACAACACGAACTGGAAGCGGGGTCGACTAGAGACTTGGTTTGGCGTGACTGTAGAGAATGGCAGAGTGATCGCCCTGGATCTCGCATCCAACGACCTCACCGGCGCTATTTTGGAGATAGTCGGTGGTTTGGGTGCATTGAAAGACCTGGATCTTTCAAACAACAACCTGACAGATTTTGGCAACATAAATCAGCTGGCCAGCCTGGAGACGATTGATGTTTCAGGAAACAGACTAGCCTTCGGTGCGCTTCAGAACCTTCAAAACACCGGAGCGGAGGTTATCTACGAAAACCCTGGCGAATTGCTCGAGTCCGTGACTGTTTTGCGGGAGCAAGGATCCCCTTACGAAATGGATCGGTTGGTCACTGGTGTGGGCAATACCTATCAGTGGTACAAGGACAGTACCATGATCGCCCACTTCAATGGCAGGTTCACAATCGATGTCGATTCTTTCGATCAGGAAGGTACCTACTATGCGGAAGTAAGGAACGCTGATTTTCCCGATCTCGTCCTGGTCACTGCCCCTATTGTTTTAAAAGTGAGCTCGCTGGAAAGGGATAGGGAATCCCTGAGAGCCCTTTACCATGCGACAAATGGTCCCGAGTGGACGAATAACGCCAACTGGGACGACAATCCCAATGTCGTTACCTGGGAGGGAGTCATCGTTGGCGAAAACAGAGTGATTGGTTTGAGACTGCCAGGTAATAACCTCCAAGGGGGGATTCCTGACGAACTGCTCGACATCGTCAACCTTGAGTTCCTTGACCTCTCTGGCAATGCTATTTCTCGCATCCCAGACTTGCGAAGCCTGTCAAAGCTGACGGCACCGGATGTTTCTAGCAACTTGTTGGATTTCGGTGATTTGGAACTCAATCTGGAGATCCCTAGTATCTACTACGCCAACCAGAAGATTGACGGAGAACCTCTAGAAACGAAGTTGGCGAGGGGTACGGACTTCACCCTCTCCGCGAATGTCGGTGGCACTGCCAATTCCTACCAGTGGTACTACAAGGGCGCCAATAATGAAGGACCCATTGATGGAGCGAAATCCGCCACGTACGAGATCAATGAGATCGATTATGACAATATGGGAGAGTATTGGGTAGAAGTTACCAATCCGCTGGTTCCAGGGCTTAGGCTGACCACTGTGCCGCAGAAGGTATTGGCCACGACAGAAATGGTCTTCTCACCTACTTATCGTGACGCAACAGGGTCAACAGTTAGCTTGGGTGAAGGGGAAGGCTACCTACTGAAAGTGAAGCAGGGAGCAGCGTATGATACACTTGATACACAAGAGGTGACTGCGGCCGGACTGCTCTTCGAGGACGTGGTCCTGGGAGATTATGTAGTCGCGGTGAGAACTGATACACTATTGATTCGCGGAAGTGGTGGAATGATCGACTCGGTTCGACTGCTCCCTACGTATTTCCAAAATGCTCTTTTCTGGGAAGAAGCAACAGTCTTGGAGGTACGAGATGCAGTGGAGGAGGAGTTGAAGATGGAGAGGCGACCTGTAAATGTAGAGGTGGGCCAAAATCAGGTGCTACTTATGGTAGAGTCGGATTTCGCTGATCTCTCAGGCGAAGAAGGTAAAATGCTGACGCGCCGCAAGGTGAAAAGAGCCGGGTGCTCTCTTCGACGTCGAAGACGGGCCACCGGTGGTCGTGGATTCAACGAGCAAGACGAATACGAACTAATTGCCTATCGTGAGACAGATGATAATGGACAGGTTACCTTCGGAGAACTACCTGACGGTTACTATCGCCTGAACATCGAATATCCGGGAATACCTATGGATCCTAATTCTTTCATCGAATTTGAGATCGGCGAGGGAGGCCTGGAGGAAAACACACTGACGCTGGAGGCGACGGTCGACGAAGTAGGGATCTCAGTGGAATTGGTGGAGGTCTTGTCTTCTCCCAGGGATTTCACCGTGGATATGGAGATCTATCCGAATCCTGTGGCGTCGGAGTTGTTCATCAAGTATTCCAGTGGGTCAGCTGCTCACATGACATTGCGTCTGGTGGACATGCGGGGTAAGACTGTGCTCCACAAAGCACTTCAACCTTCGTCAAACGGCGCCATCAGTTTGGACGTGAGAGCATTGAACCCGGGGATGTATTTCCTGAGCTTCATTGATCATCAGAAAGGCACGCTCATTGCCAGTCACAAGATCATTGTGTCGCGTCACTAAATAGTGACAGATCATCATGAGCAACAATCCTTTACTTACAGTACATTAACCGTTATATGGAGGCGTTCGGGGCCGGTTCAACGAGCATAATGGCTAACTGAATGGGAATTATTATGGGTAAAACCCTATTTTTTCCATTGAAAAGTCAATAATGTAGAAGAATTTCTCTACCTTTCGTCTCCAATTCTTACTTGGCGCGCATACGCCTGTGAATTGGCCGCTTAAACAACCGCAGAATGACAACGCCTGGTAATCTCGCTTCCGTGTGTGCTATGCCTGTCCTATGGACGGCTTTTCGCCAATTTTTTGGGATCTGTTCTCACAATCAATCTTGTTGGTCATGAGAAAGATTCTCTCTCTTTTGTTTCTTCTGAGTGCCTTCACGATGGGTTGGACTCAGTCTCGCGAATGGTCCTTTGCCATTGGTGACAATTCCGCGCAGACTGCAAAGGACGCCGCGATTGATGATGATGGCAACATCAGTGTGGTCGGTCATTTCCTTGGAGACGTGGACTTCGATCCCGGTGCGGGAGAATCGAAGTACAACGCGAGCGGCATACAGACGGGCTATCTGGCCTCCTACGCGCCGAACGGAGATCATAAGTTCTCAGTGGCGCTGACATCATCTACTAGTGCCACGGTTAGTGCCGTTGCCGTCGACGCCAATGGAGACATTTTCATCGCAGGAACGTTTGAGAACACCCTGAATCTGCCGGGAGTCACTAGCCTTTCAAATACGGGTATGGCGGCCTTTGTTGCTAAATACGACACGATTTCTGATGAATTTGATTGGGCGGAGAAGATAGATTTTGGAGAAGACGTGATTGTGGGAGACATCGACACGGATGGGACCGATGCCTATGTGATCGGGCATTATGATGTTGGAGGATCTTTCAGGAACGAGATCTTCGTCAGGAAATTCAACGGCACTACAGGCGGGGCTCCCCTCATCTCAGCGAGCTACACCGGCAGCCAGGATGATTTTGGTTGTGGCATAGTTGTTCCAAGTTCGGGCGACCATTACTTCATCGCGGGTTCCTACAAGGTATTTGTCGATTTTGGCAATAGCGTCTCGCTTTCGGGAGGCAGTATGTGGGAGGGCTATCTCGCGAAATTCGAAAAATCGGACGGTGATGCAATAGAGGCCATTGCTGTGGCAGGTACCAGCGACACCAAAACAGATGCAATCACTCTCGATAGCGACGGAGACCTGTGGATCGGAGGTCGGTTTACAAACTTCGTTACACCTCCGGGAGGGACACAATTGGCGGGTCCCGGCTCTATGGAAGACCTATTTTTTGCCAAGTATGACAACGCCTTGAACTTCGTGCGATCCGGAGCGCTGGGAGCAACCGGGGATGACGTCCTGACCGACCTTGAAGTGGACGTTGCCAATCGCTTATATATTGTGGGGCAGTTTGCCAACACCATGGACCTGGATCCGGGAGCCACTACTGATTCGAAGACTGCCGCAGGCACCGATTTGTTCGTCAGCATCTTAGATACCGACGGAGGTTATCGCATGGGATACCAAATCGGCGGAACGTCTAGCATCGTAGCTCCTGCTGGCCTTGGAGTCATTTCGTCCGAGAAGTGGGTTTTGCACGGGTCTTTTGACAACTCCAACGTCGATTTCGATCCGGATGGCGATACCCACACCATGACGCATGCAGGCAACGGTGACATGTTTGTGGTGCAACTCACAGCTCCAGACATTACAGGCCCTATTCCTCCGACTGTAAATCCGCTGGTGACCGTGGATCAGACGCCGCAACTAACAGGTACTTATGACGACAGTGATGGGGCACTTACACAGGTCGAAGTCAACGGGCAAACGTATTTGTCAAGCGGCTCGGACCTGACTGTGAATGCTGGCAGCTGGACGTTGGACATTCCTATTGCCAATGCACTGCCTGAGGGTGTCTATGACGTGACCATGACTGCTGAGGACCCTATCACCAACCCAACTGTCGAGGTAGCAGTCGGAGCTCTGGATGTAGATCTTACCGCTCCTACCGTAGCAATCACACCTTTGACCACCAATGATCAGACACCAGAGCTGGAAGGTACCGTGGATGACAACACAGCTACCATTTCCGTCAACGTGGACGGCTCCAATTACCCAGCCACGAACAATGGCGATGGGTCATGGACATTGGTGGACAACACAATTACGACACTTGCCGAAAACACTTATGAAGTAGTCGTCACTGCAACAGATGTGGTGGGGAACAGTGATGTGGATCCTTCCAGCAACGAACTCGTCATCGACCTGACGGCTCCTGTTGTGACGGTGGACCCCGTATTATCAAAAACACCGAGGCCGGCATTGAGCGGCACGGTGAACGATAATGCTGCCACTATAAATGTACACGTTGATGGTTCCGACTACCCGGCCACCAACAACGGAGATGGCACATGGTCCTTGGCGCAAAATACTATCGCACCGCTATCCGAAGGCATCTACGAATTGACAATTACGGCCACTGATGTCGCAGGTAATGCCGGCGTAGATGGGAGCTCCAATGAGTTGGAGGTTGACCTGACGGAGCCCGTTGTCTCAATCAATGCGTTGGAAACATTTGATCAGACTCCTGAACTAACAGGTTCGGTAGATGACAATACTGCCACCATTTCTGTCAATGTGGACGGCTCGGATTACCCTGCGACAAATAATGGGGATGGCACTTGGACTTTGGCAGACAATACTGTGGCCACATTGGCTGAGGCCACCTATGATGTCGTCGTGACGGCCACGGACCCCGCCGGAAACGAGGGTCTGGATGCGACTGCAGATGAACTGATCATAGACATTACCGCGCCAAATGTGACGATCTCTGCTCTGATCGCCAACGATCAGACACCGCCACTTTCGGGATCCGTAGATGATAACACTGCAACGATTTCTGTGAATGTGGATGGATCAGACTACCCTGCCACCAACAATGGAGATGGGACTTGGGTCCTGGCTGATAATACGGTCTCCACCATACCAGAGGGCACGTATGACGTGACTGTGACAGCGACAGATGTCGCCGGAAATGATGGTGTCGATGCCACGAGTGACGAGTTGATCATAGACTTGACCGCTCCAACCGTCACGGTGAATTCACTGGAGACCAACAATCAGCGTCCGGCGCTAAGCGGTACTGTGAATGACAACGACGCGACGATCAGCGTCAATGTCAATTCTGCTGACTACCCGGCTACGAACAATGGCGATGGCACCTGGTCGCTTGCAGAGGATATCATCGCCCCGCTAGTTGCGGGCACATATGAACTGACAGTGACGGCAACGGACCTGGCGAGCAATTCCGATACCGATGCTACCTCCAATGAGTTGATCATCGATCTCACAGCACCGACAGTTTCGGTCGATGCGTCGGAAACTAATGACCCCACTCCAGAGCTCACAGGTACCGTCAATGACAATAGTGCGTCTATTTCGGTAAATGTGGATGGATCTGACTACCCCGCGACCAACAATGGTGACGGTACATGGACTCTGGCAGACAATACGGTCGCTTCACTGGCGGCAGCTACTTATGAGGTGACTGTAACTGCCACTGATCTGGCTGGTAACGCGGGTACTGATGCAACATCCGATGAGCTTATTATTGACCTCACCGCCCCCACTGTGTCCGTCAACGCTCGAGAGACCAACGATCAGACGCCCGAACTCACCGGATCGGTGAATGACAATGCCGCTACTATTTCTGTCAACGTGGATGGTTCCGATTATCCAGCTACCAATAACGGGGACGGTACATGGACGTTGGCCGACAACACCATTGCGTCCCTGGCAGCCGCTACCTATGAAGTTACCATCACTGCCACAGATGTCGCAGGCAACAACGGTACCGATGCCACTTCTAATGAGTTGGTAGTCGATTTGACGGCACCGACGGTCGCCATCAACGTCCTGGTCACAAAAAATCAGCGGCCGGAACTCACAGGATCCATTGATGATCCACTGGCAACAATCGTCGCCGAGGTTAACAGTATCACCTACCCGATCACCAATAATGGTGATGGCACCTGGACATTGGCCGAGAATACAATCGCACCACTACCGGAGGCAATATACAGCGTAGATGTAACTGCGACCGATGTGGCGTCAAATGTCGGAACGGAGGCTACATCCAACGAATTGACCATCGATCTAACAGGCCCGACGGTAACGATCAATGCCTTGATCAGCAATGACCAGACTCCCGAAATGGATGGTACCGTGGACGATCCGGCTGCCACTATATCCGTCAACGTCGATGGTTCCGATTATCCTGCTACCAATAATGGAGACGGGAGTTGGACGCTTGCTGATAATATAGTGGTCACAATCGCGGAAGGTGTTTACGATGTAATCGTGACAGCCACGGATGTGGCGGATAATGCGGAGACGGACGCGACGACAGATGAATTGGAGATCGATATAACCAACCCGACTGTTACTGTGACAGGTGTTAGTACTAGCAATACTTCACCAAGTCTCTCTGGGACGCTTTCAGAGTTGACTTCAAGTGTGACAATTACGGTCGATGGAAATAATTATCCTGCGTCTACAGCGACGGAGGCCCTTTGGACTTTGGATGCGGGGACGATTACACCTGCCTTAGCCAATGGCACCTACGAAGTAAGTGTCAGTGTTACCGACCTCGCAGGCAACATCGGAACGGACGGGACCAGCAATGAATTGATAATAGATACCAGTGCTCCAACAGTCACTATTGACGTTCTCGTCACCATGGATGTTACTCCGCAATTGACTGGCACAGTGAGTGATCCCGCGGCCACCATCAACGTGAACGTGGATGGGAGCGACTATGGCGCCACCAACAACGGCAATGGGACCTGGACTTTGGCTGACAATACCATCACCACGCTTTCGGAAGGCATCTATAACGTGGTGGTAACAGCGACTGATCTGTCTAGCAATGAGGGTACCGATGCGACTTCCAATGAATTGACGATAGATCTGACCGACCCGGTAGTTACGATCGACGTGTTAGTCACAAATGATCAAACACCCCCACTGTCCGGAACCATCGATGATCCAGATGCCACGATCAGCATATTGGTTGACGGTAATGGCTACGCAGCTACCAACAATGGCGATGGCACCTGGACGATTGCCGACGATGTGGTTGCCACTCTGGCCGAGGCTACCTGGGAGCTCAGCGCCACAGCTACTGATATCGCGGGCAATGCGGGAGTGGATGCCACAAGCGACGAATTAAAGATCGATATAACTGATCCAGTGGTTACCATAACCGCGCTAGTCACCAACGACCAGACCCCCCAATTGAGCGGGACCGTGGACGATCCCATTGCCACAATAAACATAAATGTAAATAGTGCTGACTATCCCGCAACAAATAATGGCGATGGAACCTGGACCTTGGCTGACAATACAATAGCAACCCTGGGCGAGGCAATTTACGAGGTCACTGTGACAGGAACCGACGATGCTGACAATGCCGGAGTTGATATCACCTCCAATGAACTGGAGATTGATTTGACCGCACCTTCCGTAACAGTTACGGCCCTTGAGACTAACGATCAAACCCCTCAACTTGACGGTACAGTAGATGACCCTGCAGCAACCATCAGTGTGAACGTAGATGGTGGAGACTACCCCGCCACCAACAACGGGGATGGGACATGGACACTTGCCGACAATACTGTGACGAGTCTTGCTGCCGGGACATTTGAAGTCACCGTGACCGCAACAGATAATGTAGGCAATGACGGTTTCGATGGCTCCTCCAATGAACTGATCATAGATCTGACGGCACCTATCGTCACGATCAATTCCGAGGAGACCAATGATCAGACACCAGCACTGGGTGGTACAGTCAATGACCCTAACGCGACCATCAATGTCAACGTAGACGGAGGTGATTATGCGGCGACAAACAATGGTGATGGCACCTGGACCCTGGCTGACAATGTGATCGCCAGCCTCGCGGAGGGGATCTTCGAGGTTACAGTGACAGCAACGGACATTGCCGGCAATCCAGGTATAGATGGCTCAAGCAACGAAGTTGACATCGATTTGACGGAGCCGACCGTGACTGTCACGGCATTGCTGACCAAGGATCAAACGCCCGAATTGACTGGTACAGTAGACGATCCGCTTGCAACTGTAAGCATTAACGTCAATGGCTCAGACTATGGCGCAACCAACAACGGTGATGGCACCTGGACGTTGGTCGATAATACTGTTGCCTCTTTGCCCCAGGCCACCTACGAGGTAGTTGCCACTTCGACTGATGTCGCCGGAAATGTAGGTACTGACGGTACGTCGAATGAACTCGAGATTGATATTGCAGCACCGCTCGTGACCATCCTGCCAGTGGAGACAAATGATCAGACTCCCGAGCTTGACGGTACGGTGGACGATGCAGCGGCGACTATCAGCGTCAACGTGGACGGCAGTGATTACCCTGCGACCAACAACGGAGATGGGACTTGGACCTTAGCAGATAATACCATTGTGAGCCTTGGTGCAGGCACGTATGAAGTGGTAGTCACGGCCACGGACAATGCGGATAATGACGGTGTTGATGGTACCAACAATGAATTGATCATTGACCTCACTCCACCTGCGATTACCGTCAACTCAGTTGAGACGAACGACCAGACGCCCGAGCTGAGGGGTACAGTGGATGATCCACTGGCGACCATCAATATCAATGTCGATGGGAGCAATTATGCTGCTACCAATAATGGAGATGGCACCTGGACTTTGGCGGACAATACAGTGGCAAGCCTGGGCAACGGCATTTATAATATTGCTGCAACAGCCACGGATATAGCCGGCAATGACGGTGACGATGCCACTAATAATGAGTTAACAATCGATCTGGTAGCTCCAACGGTCACAATAAACGCTTTGACCATCAACGACCTAAGGCCGCCACTGGATGGTACCGTCGATGATCCTTTGGCAACTATCGGTGTCAATGTCAATGGCAATGATTACGCAGCCACGAATAATGGCGATGGTACCTGGGGACTGGATGACAATACCATTGCACCACTGAGTCAAACCACGTACGAAGTGGTAATAACTGCCACAGACGTGGCCGGAAATGATGGGTTCGATGCCACTAGCAACGAACTGGTAATTGATTTGACACCACCCGCAGTCTCGATTGCCAGCATTGTCACTAATGACCAGACACCGCAACTAGGCGGAACAGTAGATGACCCGAATGCTTCCATTTCGGTGCATGTGGATGGCTCTGACTATCCCGCCACCAATAATGGAGATGGGACATGGACCCTCCCCGACAACAGCACCGCCGGAATAGGAGAAGGTACTTATGAAGTGACGATCACGGCTACAGATATCGCGGGCAATCCAGCAAACGATGCAACTACTCAGGAGCTCGAGATTGACCTGACCCCACCAACTGTGACCATCGTATCCTTCGAGACCAACGATGCAACGCCGGCGCTGAACGGTACCATAGACGATGCCGCAGCAACCATCAGCGTCAATGTCGATGGATCAGACTACCCCGCGACAAACAATGGAAATGGCACATGGACGTTGGCCGACAACACCATCGCAAGTCTGTCGGAGGCTACTTATGAAGTCGTAGTGACAGCCACGGACCTCGCAAACAATGCGGGAACAGATGCTACTTCCAACGAACTCATTATTGACGTCACTGCGCCAATAGTGACGGTGAACTCGCTCACTACTATGGACGAAACTCCTGAGCTATCCGGTACGATTGACGACCCAGAGGCTTCTATCAATGTGAATGTAAACGGCATCAATTACTCCGCTACCAATCTAGGTGCAACATGGACGGCAACAGTGACCAACTCACTTCCCGAAGCGGACTATGAGGTTGTGGCAACTTCGATAGATGATGCCGGCAACGAAAGTGTGGATGCAAGTACCAATGAGTTGGAGCTAGACCTAACGGCTCCTGTGGTAGCGATAGATCCTCTCAATTCCTCAGATAACACCCCGGAACTGACGGGAACGGTCGATGATACGAATAGTACAGTGGTTGTTACAGTCGATGGGGAGAATTATACAGCCACGGTCGTGGGGACCGATTGGTCAGTGGTCGTCACATCTGCTCTCATTGACGGGACTTACAATGTAGAGGTAAACGCTACGGATGCTGTAGGCAATGTGGGGACGGACGGCTCTAGCGACGAGTTGGTTTTGTCAGGTACGGGCGTGACGCCTACAGTGACGATTTCGCCGGTTGCAACTTTTGATTTCACGCCTCCGCTTTCTGGTGAGGTCGATGACGCAGATGCCACGATTGAGGTCTCGATCGATGGGGCTGACTACGCGGCTACGAACAACGGGGATGGTACCTGGAGTTTGGCAGATGATGTCATAGCTGCGTTGGACGTTGACACGTATGATGTGATCGTCAGCGCCACCAGCCCATCCAACCTCGTAGGTACAGACAATACTGGAGATGAACTTCAAATCCTTCCAGCGGCCACCACGCTCAATGACCCAACAGATATCAACGTGGGTTCATTTAGGGTGGCCTGGGAGACGCTCGATGGGGGTGTTGATAGCTACATTGTGGAGGTGAGCGAGGAGGAGGACTTCTCTACGATTTTGGCAAGCTACCAGCGGCAGGAAACGGACGATCCTTTTGTCGTTGTGACTGGCTTGCAATACGCCAGAACGTACTATGCGAGGGCGCAGGTTCAGTACAATAGCTCGGACCTTTCGGAATACTCCAATAGCGTCAATGCAACCACACTGTCCAATCCCAGCACGGAGCTTGATTCGCTGGCACTCGTGGCGTTGTACGATGAAACAGGTGGTGGAAACTGGACGGAGAGCACAAATTGGAAAGAAGACCGTCTCGATTCGTGGTTTGGCGTCACCGTGGTGGACGGACGCGTGGTAGGACTGGATTTACCTGATAACAATCTGACCGGTGCAATATTGAATGTCGCTGCAGGGCTCGACTTGCTTGAGGACCTCGATCTGTCGAATAACGACTTGACAGGGATAGGCGACCTCACGCCACTAGTGGGTCTTGCGACAGTCGATGTTTCTGGCAACAGACTGTCATTTGGACATTTTCAGAATATTGTCGCGACGGGCGCAGACTTGACGCTTGACAATCAAGGTGAATTGCTCGAGCCGATTTCTGTACTACGTGAGCAGGGATCTCCCTACACCTTTGATCGGGAGATCAGCGGATCTGGTAACGAGTATCGATGGTTCAAAAACGATGAACTCCTTGCCCAAACCGATCCTACTTTCGAACTGGATATCAGTTCTTTTGATCAGGAAGGAGCCTACCATGTCGAGGTGACCAACGCACAGTTTGAAGGCGTGACACTGGTCACAACAGACATTGCGTTGCGGGTAAGCTCTTTGGAGCGTGATCGAGAGTCACTGCTGGCACTCTACAATGCCACCGGTGGAGATAACTGGACCAACGGTGCTGATTGGCCGAACAATCCCAATATCGAGACATGGGAAGGCGTGACGGTCAGTGGCAATCGGGTGATCGCATTGATGTTGAAGAACAGTAACGTGGTAGGCGAAGTGCCTGATGCGATTTTGGATATCGTCAATTTGGAGTTCTTGGATCTGGCGCAAAATTCTATCACGCGCCTGCCGGACTTGAGGGGATTGGAGGAGCTTATCGCCCCGGATGTTTCAGAAAATATGCTCGATTTCGACGATCTGGAGCACAATATAGATATTCCGACACTCAATTATCGTGACCAACGCCCACCGGAAGGCACCGAAGTACGTCTGCGAAAGGGCTCCGACTACCTGTTATCGGCTGACGTCGGAGGGGCTGCCAATATCTATCAGTGGTTTTTCGAGGGAGTTGCAGTGAGTGAGAAGATAGCAGGTGCGGAGTCTGCTAGCTACTTCATTGAGCACCTCGACTATGACAAGATGGGCGTATACACGGCACATGTGAGCAATCAAATGGTTCCTAACCTAACAGTGACAAGTGCGCCGCAGACCATACTGGCAGTGGTGGACATGAAATTTTCACCTACCTACAGGGATATTGACAATGACACCGCGCCTCTGGACGAAGGCCAGGGCTATTTGCTCAAGGTAACGGAACCAGGTATGCCGTTCGACACACTCGCAGATCCTGAGGTCACATCAGAGGGCCTGATTTTCGAGGACGTTGTTCTGGGTGATTACCTTATTGCGCTGAGGACAGACACTCTGCTGATTCGTAGCAAGAATAGTCGCACGGACTCTGTGCGCTTACTGCCGACGTACTACAAGAGTACGTTCCTTTGGGAGGAGGCGGATACCCTGCGAGTACGAGATGAGGTGGATGCTGATCTGCGCATGCAGCAAAGACCGACGAATGTAGCAGTCGGCCGTAACGAGGTGAGCCTGTTGGTCGAGTCTGACTTTGCAGAAGATATCGAAGGGGAGTCGCGTGTTCAAACCCGAAGGAAGGTGAAGAGAGCAGGCTGCTCGCTTCGAAGAAGGCGACGTGCCACAGGAGGTCGTGGAGCGAATGAGGCCGAGGATGAATACGAGCTCATTGCTTACAAAGAAACCGACGACAACGGCCGTGTAACCTTCGGTGATCTTCCTGATGGCGACTATCGATTGAGTATCGAGTACCCGGGTATACCCATGGACCCTAACTCCTTCATAGAGTTCAAAATTGGAGAAGGAGGCCTTGAGCAGACTTCTCTGACCCTCGAGGCGACCGTTGACGAGACCGGTATAGAGGTGCAATTGATAAATATCCTGACGGTAGCCAAAGAATACTTTACCGAGATCGATGTTTATCCCAACCCAGCTGATCGCGACCTGAACATTTCCTACAAGGGCCTCAATAGCGACGATGTTGCTGCGCAGCTGGTGGATCTACAGGGAAGGCTGATTATGGAGCACCCGTTGGTCCGCAGCATGGAAAGTGTCATGACGCTGGATGTCAGTGCAGTGAAGAGAGGCATATACCTCTTACGACTTGTGGATCCGAGCCATGCCAATGGATTCCTGGTCTACAAGGTACGTGTCGACAGATAATTCTTCTCCCAGGTGATAGCAGATGAGAATCTGCCAATAGGCATCTTTGCGGGATGAACTTTGACGTAAGTGAAGTATCGCGTCTCATCAGGACGCGTCGCTCGATCTATCCAGCCATGTACTCCGGCGAAGAAGTGGATGATGCTGTCATCAATCAGATGCTGGAAAATGCCAATTGGGCGCCGACGCACGGTCTGAGTGAGCCTTGGCAATTTGTGGTCTTCAAGGGGGACGGGATCAAGAAGCTCGCGGATTTTCAATCCAACCTGTATAAGACCCGAGCCGAACGAGAAGGGACCTTTGATCAGGTCAAATACGACAAATTGGCAAAAAAGCCTCTGCTTGCCTCACATATAATTGCCATTGGGATGAAGCGTCCCGAGAATAAAAAGTTTCCAGAAATAGAAGAGGTAGAGGCCGTGGCGTGTGCTGTGCAGAACATGTACCTGACCGCGACGGCCTCTGGTGTCGGGTGCTACTGGGGAAGCGGTGGTGTCACTTATTGGGAAGAAGCCAAGGACTTCTTTGGACTGGGAGCGGATGACCGATTACTGGGGTTTATGTACATAGGCACGCCCAAAGGCAATTGGCCTGAAGGTAGGCGAAGACCTATCTCAGAAAAAGTTCGCTGGGTTCAGTAAACCAAGCGCCATCGAAAGGCCCACTTCCACTGCAGGTGGTAATGAGAGATGGATGCTTTGTGGAGGATCTGCTTAAGTTCTGACCTTCGGAAGCCTCGTGCCACAGACAGCGCGGCATCATGTCTGACCATTTCGGAGCGAGAGAATGCTTTCGTCAGCCACAAGATGCTATAGTAAGCCAGGTTGTGGCGGTGTAGGTCATTGATGATGACCTGTTTTCCAGCTTGTCTTCGGAATAGACTTAAAAGTCGTATCAGCTGTTCATCGGAGAAATGGTGTGTAAAGAGGCAGCAATGGAGGATATCGCATTTCAACGACTCAAATTCCTTCTCCAGAATGTTTACACACTGAAAGGTGATCTCGGGATAGCCCTCACAATTTCGACGCGCGTATTCGACAATGGAATTATTGGCGTCGATCCCCAGAAACTGCACGTTCTTCTTGTGCTTTCGACACCACTTGGCAAGAGCCATGAGAATATCTCCTCCCCCACAGCCGAGGTCCATGAAGGTGATGGGTTCCTGACTGCGGCCAATGGCCCGTACAAATGCTCTGACGCTGATTTGATCCCCACCCAACCACTTGTTGATGGTATTGAGCTCCTTTAGGGTTTGGTCGACAACGGGCCCACTGCATTCCAGGTCGTCCATTATTTCCACCGCAGTAGAGCGCTGAGACAAATCAGGCATTCTGTGACACAGTTAGCAGCATGCTTTCCATGGTCAAACCAGGGCCAAATGCAAAACTGAGTATGTGCTCTCCATCATCCGCAGCATCCAGACCTTCCATGATATGCTGCAGCACGAATAACACAGACGGCGAAGACATGTTGCCATAGTGTTTCATGATGTGGCGGGCTGGGGCATTGTCATCAGGTTTGAGGGACAACTCTTCTTCGATGACATCGAGGATCTTCCGGCCTCCAGGGTGGATCGCATACCGGGAGATCTCACTCAAGGGCACATCCATTTTCGTCAATAGTCGGTGCGTGAGTTCTGAGATGCCCCCCTTGATGTGTGAGGGGACTTCCGCGGTGAGCTTCATTTCAAAACCGAAGTCGCGTATGTACCAGCCCATGTCCTCTCTACCGTCCAGGTACAGATCGCTATAGAACGCATCCATCTTCAGAGACGGTCCAGATGCGTCGCTGCCGACGAGTACTGCAGCGGCCCCATCTCCAAAAAGGGCATTAGAGACCATGGCATCTTCCGAGGAACACTTCTGCAGGTGAATACTGCAGAGTTCCACTGCGACAATAAGCACAGTACTTGTGGGTTCCGACCTCACAATCTTATCGGCCGCCTTCAGGGCATTGAAGGCTGCGTAGCAACCCATGAAGTTGATCGCTGTCCTTTCGATATCCGTCGGAAGATCCAGGGCCTGTACCAGATCAATGTCAAGTCCAGGAGCATACATCCCCGTACAGCTCACAGCAATCAGGTGAGTGATATTTGAAGGGCGACTGCCGTACCTTCGGAAGCAGTCAAGGGCAGCGTTTTTGCCAAGCTCGGCAGCATGTTGTTGGTACACCGACATCCGGCTTTCGGTAGTTGGCTCTGGCGCGTGAGCGTTATCAGGGAACAGTTGAAATGTTGCTGACGGTGTTGTAAAATCGGGAAGGACAGAATACCTTGTCTCTATCCCGCTGAGATTGTAGAGTACCTGCAGTTTGCGCGATAGCTTGCGATCCAAATCCAGGTATTTTGCCATGAATTGGGCGAGCTCAGTTTGCTGCGCTTTATGCTGTGGTACGGCCGTGCCAATGGACAAAATGCTAGGGGACATAAGGGCGTAAGATATCAACTAAATAACCAATGGATTTCGCTTCCTGTTAGCTGTTAAATGAAAAAATCCACCCTACTACACCTTCGGATACCCTTCTCTATCTTCCTATTGCCTGTATTCCTCTTTGCAGTGGCTGTGTTGAATGCGCCTGTAAATGTGGACCTTGTTTTGTCCTTCTTTATTCTGCACTTACTCATCTACCCGGCGTCCAATGGTTATAATTCATACTTTGACAAAGATGAGGGCAGTATTGGAGGTCTCAAAACCCCGCCGCAAGTGTCCGTGGAGCTTTACCGCGTTGCACTGGCGATCGACGTCATGGGTACATTCCTGGCATTGCTCATCTCGTGGCAGTTCGCTGTGATGATTGTCATCTATGGGCTCGTGTCCAAGGCCTATAGCCATCCATCGGTTCGCCTGAAAAAGTACCCAATTGTCGGTTGGTTAGCAGCCGGCATCTGCCAGGGTTATTTCACTTTCCTGATGACTGTGATGGCCCTATCAGATTCGAGCTTCTACGAGATATTCCAGGCATCTTTGCAGTACCCGGCGGTCCTCTCGTCCCTTTTGCTATTTGGCTCCTATCCCATGACGCAGGTATACCAGCATGATGAAGATAATAAGAGAGGGGATCGCACGATCAGTATCATACTTGGGATAGAAGGGACCTTTCTCTTCACTGCGGTCTTCTTTACGCTATCGGTTGCGGGGTTTTGGCATTATTTCCTCACTTACACGGAGAGTGGTTTACAGCGAGCGCTGGTTTTTCAGCTGTGTTTGATGCCCGTGCTGACCTTCTTTCTTCGGTGGTTTTTCCAGGTACGCAAAGATCATCGCAATGCAGATTTTGAGCGGACGATGCGACTCAACTGGCTGTCCTCGCTTGTTTTCAATCTTTTTTTTGCGGGCTGGTGGATGTTGGGCTGAAGCTAGGTGAAGGGCTCGCCATGGGTCTGGGCCATCAGCATTTTAGCAATGGGCCTTACGGTCTTACCCAGTACCACTGCCAGGCCGCTAGATTTTTTTCCGCCGAAGAGACGTTGTATACTCCGTCCACTCGCCAGCCTGAACCCAAACTTGCGACGCCACTGCTGATCATAGGCTTGTTGCACTCGCTGGCGCTGTCCTAAAGTCTGGTATCCGTATTGGGCCACATTGTCTGCCAGCAATTTGGAGCCGTGGATGGCCATGGCCATGCCATTACCGCAGAGGGGAGTGATCATGCCCGCTGCGTCACCTACCATGATGATGCCCTGAAAGACCGGTTCTTTCGCTTCAAATGTGATTTCGTTGATCACCTCCGGTTGATCCAGAAGGAAGTCAGCATTGTGGAAGATACTCCTCAGCCACGGGTTGCGATGGAGTACAGCTGCCTCCATGTCCGGAATGTTGCCATAGGCCTTTAGCTGCCTTCTCTCACTCAGGTAACACAAGTTGTACCTGTCTCCTTCTACTTTGTTGATTCCGCAATAGCCGCCGGGGAAGTTGTGCAGGGCTACGGTGTCATCGGCAAAATCACTTCTGATGTGATACTTTATGCCTACATACGGTGAGCGACGTTTCATAAAGGATCTGTCGAGAGCCTTGTCGATGGTGGAGCGTTTGCCAAATGCCCCTATTACTAGCTTACCACAAAGACGTTCGCCATTTTGCAGATAGACGACCATGTGATCGTCTTCTTCCTGGACATTATTGACAGCTTTGCCGTGCATCACCTGTACGCCTCTACCGCGAAGTTTTTCCACCAACCATTGATCCCATGCATATCGGCTGATGCCAAAGCCCCCGAGGTCCAGACCCATATCGAGGGACTTGCCTCCTACTGAGGTTAATTTGAATTTGTCAATTTGTGCAGGGCCCAACTCGTGGGGGAAGAGCCCCCGGTGTTCCAGGAATGGGATGACTTCATTGGAGACGTACTCGCCGCATACCCGATGAAAGGGGTACTTTTTTCTCTCCAGCAGCACCACTTCCAGACCTAAATCGGTCAGTTGCCAGGCTGAAAAGATGCCCGCCAGGCCTCCCCCGATCACAATTGCATCAACCATTAAGGCACTTGTTTTCTAAGGAGAAACAAGATAGGACTCGAAAAGGATTATGGAAAAAGTGTAGAATCAAATGAGGCGCCGCAGACGGAATCTCTTTCTCATGATCACTCCATCGCGCAGGATGCGCATTTTGATTTTCATGCCGTCTCGCCGTCGCAAGATCGAGGTGATTTCTGAGAGCTTCGAGTTGTACAAGCTATTGCCATTGACGTCGAGAACACGGTCTCCCTCTCTGATGTCAGCTTCTGCGGCGGGTGTGTTGGGTTCAATTTTTTTAACAACCAAGGAGTCGAGGTGACGGGAAAGTACGCCCAGTGTCATGCCACTCATGTCAAATTCAAAATTCTTTTTGTACCGTCGTCCCCGAGAGAGGTACAGTTTCCCGCGGGAATAGTCGAACGTGGGATTGAAGCGAGATAGCAGCTCACCCCCGAGAGTACCATGCCTGGAACCGCGCTTGATGGCGTTGCCGTACATGCCCTCGAAGGGGATCGAGACCAAAACCTCGTCAAACGTGTATTTGCCAATACTGTACTTATTGAAGCGACCGATCATACCGGGTATCACACCCCCCAGCCCCTGCCCCAACTGGGCAGTGATGGTCTTTTCTGGCATCACAAGGTCATCTGTATTGTGTACGTCGAGGAGTAGGGCGTGACTAGCTCCCGTATCCACCATAAGCTTCACAGAGTCCATCGTTCCTCGCTGAATCAGAAAGGAATCGATAAAGGGTTTGGTATCCTGCATATTGAGGTCCAATACCTCGAAAAATTTCCTCGGCTTGTATTTCTTGGGATCATAAAGGGTCATCTTCAAATCATCGTAGTCGATCTCCACTACAAACCGGTGAAATAGATCATAGCCCAAAATGCCGTACACCTCGTCGCCCAGATTCTCCTTTAGCCGCAGATAGTCATTCTTGAGGACCAGCATGGACATCTTGGTCCCCTTGATACCTTCCGGCAGGTCAATGTTTACCCCCGTTGCCACAAAAGCTTCTACCGAGTCGATGATGCCTGGCCCAGTGATGTGGATGTTGCGGACGTAATTAAGTCCGACGAGGTCCCCAAAAGCCTTTTCAGTAAGTATGGTCGCTTCTGCGCCCGTGTCCACGATGAACTTGACGGTGAGGAAATTATTGATCACCACGGGGATTGTCACCAGGTTATTGTACAACTCGAACTTGAAGGTCACCTTCTTATTCTTGTCGGGCAGACTGAAGCCGATTGTTTGCTGACAGGAACCAGCAATTGCAACAGAAAAAAATATGATGAATATGAACTTCTTCATCCCGCTTAGCCTCCTACTATGTTAACGAACTCAGGTATGGTATGAGTTTAACAAAACAAGTCGTCGAATCCCTTAGAAGCCGTATCCAAATAGGCTCTATAGTAATTTAGTTGAATAATTTCGTGATATCTTCCTTTGTCAGACTTTTTACGAAGCTTTCTTCAATTGTAATTAAGTCCTGTGCAAGCTTCAACTTTGATTGTTGAAGCAGCAGGATTTTTTCCTCGACGGTCTCCCGGGATATGAATTTGTAGGTAAATACTTTGTTGCGCTGGCCGATGCGGTGTGCCCGGTCGATGGCTTGCGCTTCGATGGCTGGATTCCACCAGGGATCAAGAATGAACACATAGTCAGCTTTGGTCAGATTGAGCCCCAGACCACCAGCCTTCAGGGAGATCAGGAAGACGTTCGTATCCTCACTCTCCTGGAACTTCTCTACCTGCCCCTTGCGATCCTTCACCCCACCGTCCAGATAGGCAAAAGGAATGTGACGCTCGTTCAGGTATTTGGACACAATTTTTAGGTGCTTGACGAACTGACTGAAGATCAAGATCTTGTGATCGCTTCGCAGCGCATTCTCAATCATGTAGGTGACGTCCTCAAACTTGCCACTGTCTCCGTCATAGTTTTCGTCAACGAGACCAGGGTGATTGGCGATCTGGCGTAGTTTCGTCAATCCCTCCAGCAGCAGGAATTGGGAATTCTTCAAGCCGTCAGCCTCGATGACATCGAGGATCTTGTTGCGATAGAAATTTTTCTGCTCTTCGTAGACTTCGCGCTGTTTTTCCGATAGGGAGCAATACTTGATATTAATGACCTTTTCAGGGAGGTCCGTCGCCACCTGGGATTTTTCACGTCGCAGAATAAATGGCTTTATGAGGGCGTTGAGTCGCCGGATCTTGTCCTCATCACTTTTCTTCTCGATGGGGATGAGGTATTCATTTTTGAAATAAGATTTTGACCCCAGTAAGCCGGGGTTGGCGAATGACAGCTGTGACCAGAGGTCCATCGTGCTGTTTTCGATGGGTGTACCCGTGAGGATGAGCTTCCTTCGAGATTTCAGCTCTCGTACCGTCTTGGAAATAATCGACTCAGGGTTTTTGATCGCCTGCGACTCGTCGAGTACTATGTAGTCGAAGTAGAACTCCTTGAGGATGTCGATATCAAGCCGGGTGATGCCATAGCTCGTGATCACCATGTTGTACTTCGAGAAGATGCGATGGTCCTTCGAGCGTCCGCTGCCCGTATAGTTGAGGATCTTGAGCTTCGGTGTGAAGCGATTAGCCTCCATTTCCCAGTTGTAGATGAGGGATGTGGGCATGATCAGCAGATGCGTGGCACCGTTATTCCTTTCTGAGGCGTCCTGCAGCAAACTCAGCGTTTGCACGGTCTTGCCCAGTCCCATATCATCAGCGAGGCATCCGCCAAAGGCGTATTCGTCCAGGAAGCGCATCCAGTTGTACCCGGCCAATTGATATGGACGAAGGGAGCCGCGGAAATGCTTGGAGACCGTCTGTGCCTCGATCTCGTCAAAATCCAAAAGGCGGTTGAGCTTCCTGGTGATGGATACTTGAGCGCTGTTGTTGGTTTTCAGCTCATTGACCAGCGCCAGGTGATGCTTTTCGAGGGCGAGATCATTGGATGATTCGCTTTCTCGCGAAAAGGCGAAGAGGTCCCCATATTCTGATCGCCAGTTGTCGGGAATGATGCCTATCTCACCATTCGGCAGCTTGACCTCATTCTTCTTTTGGAGGATGAGCTTGCGGATCTCCTTGAAGGGGATCTCGTAGGGTCCAAAGCGTACGACAGCTTTAATGTCAAACCAATCGATGCCTTCTTCTATTTTGATATCGATTGAGCTCTCACCCAGGAAGTAAACCTTGCCGTTGTTTTTTTGCTGGTGGATGTCAAAGCTGAAGTCATCCAGTACCTCGCGATTGGCGTTGAGCCAGGCGAAGATCTCACCCCTTGTGACAGTTGTGCGCGCATTCTTTATGGTGAGGCCACGCTCATGGAGCGTTTGGAGGATTTCCTTCTCCCTGTCCAGTTTTCTTTTGATCCTGTGAAAGGTGTAGGCCTCGTCCCTTTTTTCGAGGGAGACACTTACCTCCCTGAGGTGATCGGCACGAAAGCGATGGTCCCCATACGCAAGACTTAACTCCACTAGCATTTTGCTATCCTCGGCGTCGTCCTGGTTGCCATTTTCAAACAGCGTAGTGCCGTTGCCCTGTTGGACTTCAGAAAGTTTCAGGATCGGCTTGGGCTCGAAGCTCTTTGTCTTTATTTCGAATCCCTTGGCATACACGTCGAAGGAGGCCACGAGGGGCGCCACGAATTTTTCGAAATACGTCTCTTCGACGTTTTTCGGGATGAGGATGAATTTCTTGTTGAGAAAAGGCTTCAGCTTGCCCCCTGAGATCGGTTGCTGAAATGTGAACAATTGCTGGTCCACCACCATCCATGCGGGTTCCTGGCAGACGATGTAGCTACCGTTGTTGAGGAAATCGATTTTCTCCCCCTTTAGCTTGATCGTAGGGAAGTAGTGCGTATTGTCCTCATTTTTTCGGAAATGAAAAAGGACTGATGCCTTGCCTTCCAGTATTTCTATTTCTCTCCAGGTAGGTTCGCCATCGGTGCCCATTTCGAACAGACGCTTGCCTTTGAGTAGGGGCATGATCTGGGATCGGCGTCTCTCGAGATAGCCGCTTATCTCTTGCTGCAGGAGCTTGTCTCCGGCTTTTTTATCGTAGGCCTTCAGGAAGAACTGCTCGGCCTTGATCTTTTTCTTCACAAAGTGCTGTATCACCTTGTCCTGCTGCATGCTGTCCATGAGACGTATGAGTTCATAGTCGTTGTCATCCAGACCCTCATGGAACTCAGGAGCGTTTTTCGAAGAAATATTCTGATTCGAAAAAGTGAGCTGATTCTTGGCGTCTAGCTGTACGACGAATGACTCAAAAATATATCCCAGATACTCATGCTGGAACAAGGAGTAGATTAGCTCAAACGGCTGCTCCGGGGCGACTTTCATTCGATCTTCTTAGCAATGCAAACATCGAAACTAATGAAATAAGATTAAAAAACGATTATCTGTAAGTAAAGCTTCAATCCAAAGCCATGAACTGGTAAAGTTGCCTTTTCAGAGGTCCTGAAGCGAGAACTTTCGAGCGGCTAACCTGGCCGGGGGAAACGACGCCAGGAACGTGACAACCACTATGGCGATGCAGGTAAGCAATACATCTGGAAGCTCGACTTTGACGGGATATGCATCCATGATTGCACTCTGCATCCCCATGGAAATAAAGCCAAATTGCTGCTGCCCGTAGCTGACCATGAGCCCAAGCACCAGGCCTGTCAAGGCGCCCGTGAAGGCCACGATGCTGCCCTGTGTGATGAAGATCTTTTGAATCAATTCGCGAGGGGCACCCTGCGCAATGAGAATGGAGATGTCCTTTCGCTTGTCGAGCGCCAGCATCATCAGTGCGAAGTAGATGTTGACACTGGCCACGGCAATGATCGCTGCCAAAGTGACAAAGACAAACAGTTTTTCGAGCTTCAGGATCTTATAAATGTCCTCGTGTATTTCATCATTGGTCTTCACAGTAAAATCTGGCCCTAGGGCAGTCAATATGGATGCCTTCACCTCCTCGGTATCTGCCGACTCATCGATCTGGATCTCCAGCGCATTGCGCTTGTTGCCATAGTTGAAGAGGTCTACCGCGAAATCGATGGGTACGAGCACGTAATTTTCATCGTAAAACTTTTCGATGGCAAATATTCCTCCTGGCAGAATGTAACGGATCGTAGTGAGCCGCTCGGGATTCACGACACCGGGACCAATATCTCTGGGATAGTACATCTGGATCACAAAGAAGTCGTTGGTCGGTTTGATCTGGAGGTCATACTGTATGCCCCTACCGACAAGGGCGTAGGGGATATCGTCCCTCACCAGCTGCTTGCTTCCAAAGACCATCGCGTTGTCAAAGCGATTGTTACTGACGAAGTTTTCGCTGACGCCCTTGAGCCTCACCACTTTTTGGGAGTTGTTGTACTTGATGAGTACGTTGTCCTCTACCACCTCGGTCAGCACCGCAATGCCCTCCACGCTACGGAGCTTCTCCTTCAACTCATCATCGTATTGAAACGAACGTCCTTCGGTGGCAGTGATCTGTATTTGAGGATCGAAGTTTTCATATAGTCCCCTGAGCAGATCTTCAAGGCCGTTGAATACTGACAGCACTATGATCAAAGCCATGGTGGCGATCCCTACTACGAGCATCGAGATGATCGAAATGACATTGATGAAGTTCTTCTTCTTTTTAGAGAAGAAGTACCTGCGAGCTATGAAGAAAGATACATTCAAGGCGCTGGGTCTTCGGGCTCGGCGGGTGGGATGTCCAAGTCGTCAATGAGCTTGTCCATGGCGGCAGCGCGCTCCTCAGTGTCGTCGTGAAAGAAGGCCAGTTCCGGGATCTTGCGTATCCGCTTTCCGATCTTCAATCCCAGAAGCTTGCGTACCTCGCTCTTCATAGGTTCAAGCTTGTCGAAAACCGCCTCCGCATCTTTGATCGGAAATACACTCAGATATACGCGGGCGAGACTGAGGTCAGGTGACACGTCCACATCCGTCAGCGTGACAAAGGCATTACCGAAGAAGTGCCTTGGGTCTTTTTGGAAGATCTCACTGAGGTCTTTCAGGATCTGCCGCGAGTATTTGTTCTGTCTCTTTCCGTCCATAGAGCCTACAAAGGTAGGTGCTTCCGTCCATTCCGCATTTTGGCTGGCGATTTAAAAAACCAGAGGAATATGACACCAAGGCGATATTGAATTAATTTCGTACCGTTATCACAGAATTTCATAGAAGACTGCCACGTGTTCAAACTTCTTCGCGTCAATGACCCATACCTTCTCGTCGGTGTTTTCGGCGTGCTGATCGTCATCCGGGTCATTGGGGGTATCGTCGGTCTGCCGATGGAAGACATAGAGCTCAAGTGGCTTCTGGTGGGTGAGCGACTGAGTGATGGCTTTCGCATGTATTCGGAGACGTTCGATTACACCGGCCCTTTGGCGGCATATACTTACAAGCTGCTCGATCTTATAGGAGGCCGGTCCCGTGCCTTCCACCAGGTGATCTCTACGCTGTTGATAATGTTTCAGGCAGGTATATTGAATATTACCCTGCTGCGTAACAAGGCATTCTCTGAGAACAACTACTTTCCGGCTTTTTTCTACGTGCTGGCGGCATCTGCGATACCGGATTCCTACGTCCTTTCACCCCAGCTGATGAGTCTTACTTTTATCCTCCTTTCTTTGGGCTATATCTTCCGGAGGATCGACAACCAGGTGACCGATGAGCTGTTTCTCTATTCTGGATTGTATCTTGGTATTGCGACGCTTTTCTATTTGCCGGCCATCATTTACTTCGCTGCTCTCTTCGCGTCGTTGCTACTCTTTTCAAATCCCGCGGTTCGTCGCCTTCTCTTATTTGTTTATGGTCTGTTCATGCCTTTTCTGCTGGTTTACAGCTATTATTTCTGGCATGGGGATCACTGGTTTTTCATCCGATCGTATTTTCTAAGGGGACTCTCCGGCACCCGGACCTTTGATGTCGGATGGTACAACCTGGCGGTAGCAGGCTCACTGCTGATATTTCTGATATTCATATGTTGGGCGCGTGTCTCCATTTACGGGAGGTACGCCAATTTCCAGTCTAAAATTCAGCAGGTAATGGTGCTCCTGGCACTCGCTGGCGTGGGCATCCTGTTTTTGGACGTTGAGTTGGGCTACCATCATTTGATCTTGTTTGTGCCAACACTCAGCGTATTTGTGGCGCACTACCTCTTGCTGCTAAGACGTCGGTGGATCAGGGCGGTAGTGCCCTATCTCATTCTCATCGCCTTGTTGGGGCATCCATACTGGATCAAGCAGTACCTACAGCCTCGGGAGCAAGACATTGCCGACGTGACATTGCCGGATGCGGGTTCACTCATGTATTTTGGGGACGGGCTGGGTCCTTACAGGGATCGAGAGATTGCCTCTCCTTTTCTCGATCCGGAGCTTTCTACCTATTGGATAGAAAAGCTGGACTACTACCAGCCAGCGGGTCATTTATATGCCGTTTTAGAACGATCCAGCCCCGAGGTGATTTGGGACGAAAAGCGGGTAGTCACCAAGATTTTTCGTCGTTATCCCGACCTGGAAGATCGCTATCAGCGACGGGGGCTGCTCTACATTCGTACGGAGTAGTTTCTATTCGTAGTCCTCTGCTTTCATGACGCCTTCGGATTCGGCCACTTCCTGGCGGATCACGCGTGCCGAGATAAATATGCTTATCTGATACAGTCCAATAAGAGGGATCGAGATCAGCACCTGGCTAAATACGTCCGGTGGGGTGAGCATCGCACTCAGCACCAAAATAGCCACAATCGAATGGCGGCGGTAGGTCCTCATCAGCGATGGAGTGACCAGGCCAGCTTTTGTCAGAAAAAAGACGATAATCGGAAGCTGGAAAAGGATGGCACAAGCAAGGATGATCGTCGTGACCGTCATCACATAGGAGACAATGTCAAACTCGTTGAGGATGGAGGCATCGATCTGGTAGTTGGCCAGGAAGTTGATGGAGATCGGTGCCACCACGAAGTATCCAAACAGCACTCCCATGGTAAACAGGAGGCTGACATAGAACGTAGCTCCCCTTGCCGCCTTTCGCTCTTTGGGATACAATCCTGGCTTGATAAATCGCCAGACCTCCCAGAAGGCGTATGGGAAGGTCATGATCAACCCGATCACAAAAGATGAAGTCAGGTGCATCATGAACTGGCCAGTCATCTGCCGGCTTTGGATGATAAATGGGAGCTCCTCTATGCAGAAAAAATCCGAGCCCATCGAATTGGAGATGTTGCACAACATGCGATAAGTCCAGAAATCAGCCCTTGAAGGCCCTAAGATCACTGTCCCAAACACAAAGTCCTTTCCTACGAAAGCCGCTATGGCAAATACCAAAATGGCAATCATCGATCGTATGAGGTGCCATCTCAATTCCTCGAGATGGTCCAAAAAGGACATTTCTTTCTCGTCTTCGATCTGGTCCAAGGGCATAAGAGATCCTCTAATCGTTAGGTTAGGCCAGTGTGTGCTCCGCGAACAATGGGTAGGAGCTCATCCAGCTATTGATTTCTGTTTTGATTGCCGCCAGCTTGCTATCATCACTGTGGTGATTGATGCACTCATCGATGTACTCGACGATGCGTGTCATGTCGTCTTCCTTCAATCCTCGCGAGGTCACCGCAGCAGTACCGGTACGGATTCCGGAAGTCACAAACGGCGACTTATCGTCAAATGGTACCATGTTTTTGTTGACGGTGATGTCTGCTTTGCCGAGTGCAGCTTCGGCTTCTTTTCCAGTGATCCCTTTGGAGCGCAAGTCGATTAGCATCAAGTGATTGTCGGTACCGCCCGAGATCAGCTTATATCCTCTGTCTACAAACGCTGCCGCCATTACTTCAGCATTTTTCTTCACCTGGACGATGTAGGACATGAACTCGTCGGAGAGTGCCTCGCCGAATGCCACCGCTTTCGCTGCAATAATGTGCTCCAGAGGTCCTCCCTGCGTACCGGGGAATACACCGGAGTCCAGCAAGCTCGACATTTTCCGGATTGTACCTTTCGGTGTCTTCAAACCGAATGGATTGTCAAAGTCCTCACGCATCATGATGACACCTCCCCGTGGGCCGCGGAGTGTTTTGTGCGTGGTAGTGGTGACGATATGGCAATGCTCAAGAGGATCATTGAGCAATCCTCGGGCGATCAGCCCAGCAGGGTGCGCAACATCCGCCAGCAATAGGGCCCCGATCTCGTCCGCGATGGCTCGAAGTCTTTGGTAGTCCCAATCACGGCTATAAGCGGAGGCTCCGCATATAATAAGTTTAGGTTGCTCCTTCGCAGCTGTTGCAGCTACTGTGTCGTAGTTCACAGTGCCGGTCTCCTCCTCGACCCCGTAGAAACTGGGCTGGTACAGCTTGCCGGAAAAGTTGACCGCAGAGCCGTGGGTGAGGTGGCCTCCGTGAGAGAGGTCGAAACCCAATATCTTGTCACCAGCATTGAGGACGGCGAGCATGACAGCGGCGTTGGCCTGGGCACCGGAGTGTGGCTGGACATTGGCCCATGTGGCGCCAAACAGCTCCTTGATTCGCTCGCGGGCGAGATCCTCTACCTGATCCACCACCTCACAGCCTCCATAATATCGCTTGCCTGGCAAGCCCTCCGCATATTTGTTTGTGAGGACGCTACCTGCAGCCTCCCGTACCTGTGGAGAGGCAAAATTTTCAGAGGCAATCAGTTCGATCCCATTGATTTGGCGATCCTCTTCCTGACGGATCAGGTCAAATAGTTTTTCATCTCGCTCCATGGGCTCAAAATTAGCTGAAATTCTTGTGAAGAAAGAAGGGGATCTAGGGCTTGAATGGAGAGCTGATGACACTTCGCCTGAAGGTCACTCTCTTTCTTTCCAATGGGCACGTAGTAAGAGGACGACAACCAAGGTATGTAAGGCAATCGTAGGCCACAACATGGGACCGTCGTGACCTCGGGAGAGTGCGCCAAAAGTCATCACCCCGATGCCCGCAAGGTTGTAGAGAATGTAGGCGATCGTAACGCCGTTAAGGGTTTGCTTTTCTTTGGACTTCGCGACGAAGAAAAGCATGATCCCCATTGAGAGCAGCGCCGCACCGAGCATCTGCGACGGGGTGAGCGTTTCCGGTCCGACATTGATATCTACCAGAAGGGCGGTCGTTTGCTTTGGGAGGGCCAACAACGAACTACCTGCGGCCAGTTCCAACAATGCACCAATGACGAGGAGAGATGCTCTGTTCATACCTTGATTTGTTGAGAGGACTAAAGATAATCACAAGCATCGCACGGAAGGGTGACGAAGATCACCCCGAGGGCTCAGAAAAGGTAGCCTTTGGCCGCCTCCATTTTGATAGGCAGGTCTTTTTCCCCCAGCACTTCACGGAGGTCTCTCTCGATCGTGTTGCATAAAGCAGTCATCGGCGTGTCAGTAGTCCTGTTTTCAAATGGATCCTCGTTTGCTGCCCCTGTGCGCTCCATGATGATGAATACGCCAGCCACAAGACCGGAGAAGGGAATGATCAGCCATGAGAGGTCCACTATCTGATTGGTTTGGAAGAAACTCAGTAACCCGAAGGGCAGGAGCGCGGCAAAAACCAGCACGAAAACTCGCGTAAAAAAGTCGTACTGTCGGGGTAGAGGTGTGTTCTTGATACGTTCGGCTGCTCCCTGGTAGTTGGCTAGTGCCGCCAGCTGTTGCTCCATCTGAAAGCTGTCAAAGCCTCCCAGTGTACCATTGGCCATGGCCCCGTACAAGTCCCGGCCAATAAGCATCTGCAAATAATTGGGCTTGTTTTGTGCGGCTACCACCTCGGCGTATTCTTCCGCAGGGAGCAGTGGACGAAGGTCTTCCCAGGCGTCTTGCTTGCGCAGGTGAAGACGTAGGGCGTTGACCCAGGCGATGCATCGATAAACCATTCGCCTTTTGAACTGCTCACTCCGCTCGGGCTTGTAGTTTTCCTGATGCGCATGACTGTCGGTGAATGTGATGATCAATCGGGACAAGATCCGGCTTGAATTGACAATACCTCCCCAGATCTGGCGGGCCTCCCACCAACGACCATAAGCCGATTGATTGCGGAAGGCGACGAAAATCGCGAGGGCGGATCCAACTACGCCGATCGGGGTAAAATTGAGTACCACCGAGAGGTCCCATATATGGAGTGCCCAAACCAGCGTCGCCCATAAGAGGGTAAAGGTCATCGGCCACTTGATATACTGCCAGACTTTGATGGGGTCGAAGTTTCTTTTGACAATCATGGGATAAGAATTTTTAGAATTGCTTTCGTACGAAGATGCCGGGATTGGAGTCGGTAGTGGAATAGTCTGTCCCCGCACCTGATAGATTGATGGCCAGACCAAATTGGTAGCCTTTGAAATCTACTCCACCCCTGACGCGCTGAACGCTGAAAGCATGCCCCTGCTTATCAAATGCGGAAAACAGCTCAAGGCTTGTGTACCACTTCCATCGCTCATTGAGGTCTGGTGTCCATCGCATGATGGAAAACCAGGAATAGCGAAGGTCGCTTTGCAAGGCAACGGATGTCAGGGCATAGATGACAAATGATTTGCTGGTTTTGAAGTAGTGTACACCCGCATCACTGCCCCCTCCCACGTTAGAGATCCGTCCCACAAGGGTGCCACCGAAGCCGGAGGCACTCGTATAGCTCAAGTAAGCGCCCATAAAGAGATTTGTGTTGTCGTCGTAATCGACCGTCGCTCTTGATCTGCTGAAGAGCGTCCATCGTCGTTCTTCATCGAATGCTTTCAGCCACTGCACGTCGGCGAAGATGCGCTCCGTTCCCGTCATCACCTCGAGACTTTGGGAGTAGATGCTGTGTGTAGCTACAATGAAAAGAAGGGGCAGGAGCGTTTTCATGCACTCAAATTAGATGAAGTCTCAGGAGTGATCTTGCAAGAGTGTGGCCGACCTTCACCCGATATAGGCGAGATCAAGTGAAGGTCAGCCATCTCCATGCTTATGCGGGCACTGCTGCTCTTTCTGTTAGCAGGTCGACCATCATAGTGGCGGCGGCAGCCCCTGAATTTTGCTGTTGGCCCGTGACCAGATGGCCATCGGCGATCGCATAAGACGAGAATGCCGGTGCCACTTTGAAGTCCGTTCCCTTTATTTTCTGAGCTTCGTCCTCTATGCGGTAGGGTTGGATCTTTTGGCCTACGGCTTGATCAGCGAAGTCCTCTTCAGAGTTGGCGAAGCCGGTCCAGGTCTTACCCTTCACGAGCAGCTCACCGTCAGACTTCTTCGTTTCCAGCAATAGAGTCGTCGAGTGGCAGACGGCTGTGCTGGGCTTGCCTGATTCATAGAAGTCGGCAAACAGCTGCTGTAGCTCAGTATTGCCCCGGAAGGTATACATGGGACCTTGACCGCCGACGAGGAAAATGCCCTCGTAATCTGAGGCCTGTACTTCAGAAAGAGGCAGCGTATTTTTTAGCAAGTCCTGAAACCAGTCCTGTTGCATGTATCCAAGAGAGATGACGTCGTGAGCTGAGTAGCCACTTTCATCTGTAGGATTAGAGAAGGAGTCCATTGCTATCTCTCCGCCTTTCGTAGAGGCCAATGTGATCTCGTATCCTGCTTCCTGGAAGACGAAAAGTGGATGGGTGAACTCCGCCGCCCAGAAGCCGATGGGCCATCCGGTTTGCTCTGAGATAGCGGGGCTGCTGGCTACCATGAGGATCTTTCCCTTGGTAGGCATGCCATGGGCATGTACATAGTGCTGTGATTCTTTTACCTGTTGGGTCATATCATTGAATTTTTTTATTGTCCATGCCCAAAGGAACGGCGATACCCTATCTTTGATACTATACTTACTAAATACACCGATACATACTTTTTGGAAAGTAAATTGATTTACAGATAGTTATGCCTGAGTTCCTGTATAAGAAGAAGCTGTACTACAATCCCGTGGAGTTTGCTATGGCACATATTGGCGGTACCTGGAAGATGCCGATCCTGTGGAGACTCAAGGATCGGGTGATGAGGTATGGCGAGCTGAAAAAGGATATCCCTCATATCGCCGACAAAATGCTGACAACCCAGCTCCGGGAGCTGGAGGAGGAGGGATTTATCCATCGGGAGGTTTATCCTGTGGTGCCCCCGAAGGTGGAGTACTCCATGACGGAGAAAGGCCGAACGTGTATTCCCGTCATTGAGACGATTCGCAACTATGGGATGTTTCTAATGGATGACGCTGGCGTCGAGCACGGCGATAATTAAGAAAATCCTGGCAACCCCGGCCTGAAGCACAGACCTAAGCACCTAGCCCGGATGGAGCCGATAGCCGGCATTGGTCGCCGGGCCCTAAACTATTGCTTCCAATTGCGTGCCATATGTCCCGGCGCTGCGGCGGTGACAAGCGGGGCCGTGCTAAAGGTGAGAGCCGGCAGATCCCTTGGAGGCGGAGGTGGGTCTATGCTGCTCCAAAATAAAAAAACGGACCCCCTGGGAGTCCGTCCATCGACCGCTGAATCCTCAGCGTCAACCTAACCTAAATTGCTGGCCTTAATTTCTTAGTCTGACGTGGCGCTCGTCGCAGCACATGTCGACGATCTCCTCTGCCTCTTCGCGTGAAATGCCATGTTCCATCGCGAGCTGTACGAGAGTGATGGCCGTTTTGGTTGCCAGGCGGTGACTTCTGGTCAACTCCCAATCGATGAGGCGCTTAAATGCCCTGAAATTTGGTAGATGCAGGTTTTGGAGTATCATCTTGGCGTGTGGTTCTGTCTATGTGGTTGAGAGTATTACATGTAAGGTCATGGATTCCCTACCTTTCTCAGGAAATAGGCAACGATGCAGCGCCGGCACCCGCCATTATGTGATGGGGGCTACTTTGGCAGGATGGGTTTCATCTTCAGAAAGCTGTCCTTTTCGTCTTTCTTCACGGCAGGCTGTCCTACGTAGCCATTGGGGCTCAGCTCACGGTAGAAGGGAATCTCCGCGAAGGTATAATTGTACATTTCGTCCGGGCCACGGACTTTGATCGTGTGCATACCCTTTGGCAGGTCCGTGATATCCAGGTAGGTCAGGATCCCCCTTTGATTGGTTTTTTGCTTGTAATGAAAGAGCCACTGAATACTATCGATCGGCTGATCGTCAAGCGAAATCTGATAAAATGAAGACGCGCAATGGAGCTCCACATAGCGCGATGCAGTATCCAACTGGATGAGCGAGTCGTACGCGCAGTGCTTTTTCATAGAATCCTCCTGGGCGATCTTCAATACCGTAAACAGCCGCAGCGTGTTTTCAGAGATGATGTCAGATTGTATATGGGCCTGCACGGAGTGGAAGCCCTCATTTTGGTCATCATAATACCCACTGAAGCTGGAGGTACCTCTGGCATTGTTCCATAAAGAGAGGCGAGTCCAGCCCTCCCCCGGAATGGTCGCGCTGTTGGAAGTCACATCCAACATGAAAATGCTTATGACCACAAAAAACACAAGAAATATTCCCACCTTCCATCGGTTGTAGTTGGTGATCAGCGTGAAGTAGATGGGCCGGTAAAATCGAGCCAGCGAAAGGGCACTGATCAGCCGATGAATAGGCAGGTAAACGGGTGCCAGCCATTTGATCCTTTTGAGTAGTCCTAACGTGACGAAATCTGCCAGCCCCACAAGACCGATGATAATCACGGTGTAGGCATAGATCTCCACGATCCGTTCGAAAGTACCATCGAGGTCTTCCGGTCCACTTAAAAGCGAAATAGAGATGAAGGGTATGATCAGCGTGAGAAGGAAAAAAAGGTAGCCGCCAATCACCATCATGAACATTAGGAAGGAGATAGCGAAAAGGGAGCTACAGAGTTTTTCGAGATTGACGATGATCTGCTCGATCGGCGGTATTTTTTCTATCCTCTTCTGGAAAAGTGGGCTCAGCTTGAGATTGTCCTTGTTGATCCCCTTTGGGAATGTAAAGCTGAGTCCCACCATGCCGACCCATATGCCCCTGCTGATAAGATGCAGGATGAGCCCGAAAGTAAGCCAGTACAGGGCGATCTTCAGCAAGGCGATGAAATTGTCCAGATCGCTAAAGGTGCCGAACAGATTGAGCTTTGCGAAGGCCAGGAAACTATCAAGGAGCCCGGGCGCCTGAAACATCCCATAGAGTACGATCCCTGAGAGCAGGATCTCAGGTTCCCAGCTTTTTTGTTGTAGGTCACTTAGCCAGGTCGGCTTCTCTGGTGGGTTCGGTTGGGGCATTGACTGTGGGTTTCTCTTCGTGGGCGATAAAAATAGGTAGAAACGAAAAGATGCAGACGAGGTACTGGTGCAGCCATGCCCTGTTTGCGGTTTTAGGCCATTGGGTTTTTGGTTTTTTGAGTTTGAGTGTTTAGGTGGATGAGTTTTTGAATTGCCTCTTCCCTCTGGCAGTCGCCCCACCCTCATAGCTGAGGGCTGTCATGTTACTGATGGGCGATGAGAAGCTTGATCGTAATATCATGCGGTGCGACCTCGTCCCCACCAAAGTAGGGCCACAGCATGTAAAAGATGCCCCTGTTGCAGGGCTTGTTGCGGGTAATCCGGACCTCTGGATGATCGTCAACCGTGAATACGTAGGCATTGTCGTGCAGGGTCAGGGTGAAGTTCGAAGGCTCATTCAAACTGATGGCGCCGATGGGCTCTATGATGCGTTCTCCTGAGACATAGGCGTAGGCGAGTATCTCCAGTTGGCCATCTAGCCACCTCCATCCAAATCGGGCGCTATGATCGTGGTGGTGGGAGTTGCAGTCGCTGAAGCCTAGCAGTTTGTTGGTGTCGTGCTGGTTTTCCACAGAGGTACTTGTGTAGATGGCGGTTTCATCAAAGATGGCTTTGAAGGAGAGCACGTCGGATTGTAGGGTCTGCACCTTGCTGAACTTACCATGTTTGCCTTCCGGCAGAACAAATAGTTGATAGGGCTCATAGTAGCTTGTCTCACAAGCCAGCAGAGACAAGAGCAGCAGGCAAGTAGTTAGTTGCTTCATATCTATCGTGCAAAGAACAGGTCTGTTCGCCCTCCCACTTTTTGTCTTCTCTGTCCACTCAAATCGAACCTGATACCAACCAGGGCCGACGGTGTTAGTGTGCGAAATGCCACGCCTCCTAGCAAGTGCAGCCGGCGAATCGGCTCGTAGTCCACCTGGAAGCCAGGAGAAATGACGAAGTGTTCTCTATTGGCGATACCCGTCCTGGCCTTGAGGCTAAGAGAAAATGAATCCCATTCCTTGACGATAACGGACGCAAACAGGCCGAAAAATTCGCGCTCGACCAATGGGTTTCTGACATCTGAAGAGGATAAGGCGGGTTCATAGTTCTGGTAAAATCCTCCCACCTGGTAGTTGACACCACAAGTATAACCCATAGCGACACCCATCTTGGGACTAGTGGGCGTCTGCTCGAAATACGTCTCCACAAAGAGCTGCTGGCATACCACGTCTCCTGCCGCTACCATACTCAAAATCACGATGCCCAGTAGTTTGTTCATTGTTTCGATGGTTATGTATTCAAATTTGGGAATGCAACAGGAGGGTACCGAGAGGATAATGCGGAAGTCCCAAAACGCGTATTTCACGGAGGGGTCTACGTGAAAACCGTAGCAGAACAGGACACGGAAGTCAGGTCAGGGTATTGAATGGGCCTTTTACGAACTGGTAATGGATGGGCCTACAACCCAGGGCAAGTGTCACATGATGTGCCGCTCGACGGCGTACATGACCAGGCCCGCGATGTTTTTGCAGCCCGTCTTCTCGAGCAGGTTGCGCTTGTGGGTCTCCACGGTTCGGATGCTGATAAATAGCTTATCCGCTATTTCCTGATTGGAGTATTCCTGTACGATGAGCCGTAGCACTTCTTTCTCCCGCTCTGATATAGTCGACTCCACGGTGAGGCGCTCTTTGGGTTTGATCCTGGCCATGTGGTTGACGATCACATCGTATATCTCCTTTGAGAAGTAGGTATTCCCGCTGAGGATCTCCCTGACCGCATCCAGCAGCTCCTCTGCTTCTACGCTCTTAGGCACATAGCCCTTTGCTCCCATGGCAATCATCTTGTTGATGGAGCCCACATCCACGAGACTGGATAGGGCGAGGACCTTTTGATCGGGGTATTTTTCGACAATCTTTTCCATCAGGCCGATGCCGTCCAATTGCGGCATACTGATGTCGGTGATGACGATGTCGTATTGGTTGGACTCCAATAATTCCCACGCCTCTCTGCCATTGCTCGCCTCCCCTGCTACCACAAGATCATCCAGCTCGTGGAAATACAGTTTCAGACCTTCTAAAATGATCTTGTGATCGTCGACGAGCAAGATCTTCTTCATTGGTTCCATGATTGAGCGCATGAAAATAGCGGATTTTTCAGTCAAACTAAACCCCACTGGTACGAATGAACAGACATAGCAATACGGCTCCACAAGTCCCTTAATTCGTCAGTACAGTTATGGGGGATCTGCAATCCGGCCATCCAGTTCACTACGTATTTCACACATCCAATACCGAAAACCCTTATTCGGACAATTACGGGATGTGCTCTCATTTGTGCGGCTTGTGCTGGAGACCTTTCAGCTATGAAACCGATAAGAACTACGACGAAGTGGGGAACTGCCATGACCATCGCCCACTGGATTGTGATCATCCTCTTTTTTGTAATGGCCGGAGTCACCCAAGGAAGGAGCCAGGGGATCCAAGCCGAAACTTATGTGCAGCTTAGCGCCATCGGCACTCAGCCTGGCGTAGCCCTGAGATGGGTCAACGAAAAGGGTTGGGGTCTCGGCGGCTTTTATCAGTCGAACAAAGCCTTTGACTTTGAAGGGAGACTTTCGAACCGATCCTTCTCCGGACTGGACCTCATCATTCCGGTTCTCAGTTGTGAGAAACTTGCTTTATCCGGCAGTCTGAAGGCAGGTTTTGTCAACAACCAATTCCTGGTGCTGACACCAGAGATCATCACGCAAGTGACCATCGCTCGCTCTTGGGCACTGGCCCTCGGTGCAGGATACAGAGTGGGACAACCGGCTGTCTCAGCGAAGTTGATTTTCAGTCATTTCCGAAGAAAGGGAGCCTAGCAGGTGCTTGAATTGCCTCGCGTTGTGTTGTAGCGCGATCTGTTGGGACCATTAATCGGGGGCGGCAAGGATCTGTTCCTGGCAATTGCCCTCACATCGCTCAATGAGCGTCGTAAGCTTGTTACGGATTTGCAGCAGTTGTCCAATCTTCAGGTCAATGCTCGCTATTTTGGAATGAACCAAGGGTGACACAACATCACAATTGACATTGTCTGTCTCCAACAATCCGAGCATTGCTTTGACCTCAGTCAGCGAAAAACCGAAGGTCTTGCACTGCCTAATGAGGATGAGCTTTTCCAATGATGCTTCATTGTAGACCCTGTAATTGTTTGAGCCTCTGACGGAATCCTCGCCGGTCAGCAACCCGATCTTTTCATACCATCGGATGGTATCTCTGGATGTCATCGACTTTTTGGCCAATTCTCCTATCAGCATTTTCTCAAAAAAGTTGGACCCATACTGAAACCCTGGAGTGTACTCCAAGGCGTAAGGTAGGGAAAAACCTGTTGTATGTACAAAGTGCTACTGACCGGCCTATTACTGGGAATAGCTCCCGCTGTAATGGCCCAACGATCAAAATCTAACGACAAGCCGATGGCAGAAGATCCTTCAAATACCGAGTTAGTTTGTACCCTAACGAGCGCTGAATTTTTAGAAAGAAAAAATGCCCTTCAGAAAGAGATCTTTTCGCAGGTACGAAGGGCGGAAGAATTGGACGACGGCTATAGGTTTTACTTTACGGATGCAGACGACCAGCTCCTTCCCAGTCTGTTCCAATACATCCTGGCTGAGAAAGAATGCTGTCCTTTCTTTCGCCATGTTGCGACAATCGAGCCACACAATGGAGGGATCATTTGGGAAGTCTCAGGCAGTGGAGGGGCCAAGGAAATTCTGACACCAATGATAGAGGAACTAAGCCTCTCGGGAAACTGAGTGGCAAAGAGCGAAGTGCCTCGGAGACTCACAGTCTCGTATTGATAATATTGTTGTAGATCGACCCAAAGACGTACGACAGGCCAATCTCAAATCCGTACTCAAAGTTGGTCGCGAGCTGCTGGCGATTGAGGAGCACCTCCTCCAGTGACGCATCGCCACGAGGCAAATACAGCTGATCATGTACAAGGTTCAGACCGAATTCGGTGTCGAGGAAGAGTCCTTTCACCAGTCGATTAGACATTCGGGCGTAAAGCTCCAGCCGATTTTTTGAGACGTCGTGCAGATAGGTGAATCCCTCTGCCTGGAAGCGTACATTGCCCCAGGGCTGGACGAGATTGTATCTGGCCACGATCGATTGATAGGGTCGGGTTTCTGATATTCTATCAAAGAGTGTCACCTCGTCGTACAAGAAGTTGTACACACCTGTCCAGTAGGCGATGGTCAGTTCCCTTTTGTATACTTCCGCATAGGGGAAAACGCTGTATTCCACAGCTCCGCCAAAACGTTGACCCCTCCGTGTATTTCGGATGCTATTTTTCCAATTGCTGGCAGACGCACCCACAGAAAAATGAGGCCCCAGACTCTTCACCGCCCGACCCCATAACGTATAGTTGTTGAGGGTGCTGACGAACCCGCCATCGCCCGTATCCACTTCTGTTCGCTGGTAGTCGTGCTCGGCCCAAAACTGAATGCGCCACTCCTCGGTGATCCTGCGGATACTCAATTCGTTGTTGAGCCCTACCTCGCTCCGGAGCTGCTCCCGTTCCACCTGGATGTTGGATGAAATGGAGAAAACCCAGAAGTCCCAGGGATCCTTAGCGGGTTGGTTGACCGCAGCCGTCGAATCAGCGGCTATATCGGCATGTTCGAAATTGCTTTGGAAGGGGGACAATCCCGATTTGATGACTGCGGCGATGGCCACACGTCTTTCTTCTCTCGTGGTGCCCGGCTGCATCGGTAGGGAGAGCTCGAAGTCCAGGTCCTCGTTGAAGGGCTTCACACCCAAAAATCGAAACGTATACGTACGACCACCTGAGGCACTCCCGACGGACGTTGAGACGATCTGTACGTGTGCGATCTTCCGGTCGCGAACGTAGTCAATTTCCGTGAAGGTGCTCCGTAGGTAGGTTTCGTCGCAATACCAGCAATCGAGATAGACCGCCAGCCTGGGATCCCCATTGTGTTCTTTTGGCGTTTCGGCGAGCAGTTGGACGCAGGTGTTGCCCAACAGTATTAGTAGTAAAATCCGATGCATCATCATATATAGAAGCAACTAAAATTACGGCAAGTTCAATCTATATGTGTGGAAATTACACCAGTGGGAAATGGCGCCGTAAGTGGCGTTCTGGGACGATTAGACCCGACCTCCGAAGAAGGACCAGAACCCTTTCTTCGGTAGGTGAGAGCGTATCAGCAGAATCAGTCTTTTGTCTCGTTTCTTCTTGGCGATGCGCAATGGCGTGTCATTGCTCAACCAGGCTTTCTGACCAGGGTCCGCGCCACTTTCGAGCAAGAATTTGGCAATTTCATAGTGACCGTACTCGATGCTTTCAATGAGGGGTGTGGTCATGAGTTCCGGGTGCTCATAGTTGGGATCGATGCCATTGGCCAGGTGATATTTGACGAGGTATAAATCACCCTGCTGCACCGCCACCAACATTTCTTTCCAATCTCCTCCAGACATCCTACGGTTTGGTTAGGCCCCCTTCTCGGCGGTAAGAATCGCGGTGATAACCTCCTCCACCTGTGCACGCCCTATCCCGATGGGCATGTCGGGATGATATAACATCCGTATTACGTCCCGATCTATCTCTGAATATTCAGTGGTTGTTGAAAACGAGGATTGGAAAATGCTGTCATCAAACCGGTCGGAGTCCTTTCCAATGCCGAGGGACTGCGTCAGTTCCTCGCGCAATAAATGTCTCGCCACTATTGGGTCGGCTCTCTCCGTATCGACATACATGTGGCCTCGATTGATGGCATTGTTGTTCCAGAACACGCTAAATAATCCCCAGTTGGAATTGACGAATTGTGCTGACCCGGGGAATATCCTACCGTAATCACTCCCCGGACCAAAGAAAACATAATAGTTGGACTGAAGCGTGTCCTCTACAATTTCCACCTCAAATCCATCGGTAGCGAGTAGATTGATTTCCTCGACAATCCGATCCAATTCATCCAGCAGATTTTGGTCATTGACCCCGCCGACGAATATTCTCATGTTCGATTGCCACTTGCGTGTGATCTCCGAGGCATTGCCAAATTCATATCCTAAAGCGACCTGCTGGAAGTAACTGATGATAGACCTGTCATAGGTTGTCAACGGAGATGCCGGGCCCATTTCTGGATCGTCCGCACATGAGTAAAGGACGAGTAACAACACCATTGCGAGGTACGACTTTGCAGACGGGAACGTACTTTTGACCGACAGAGGGTGAGAAGAATTTTCAGTATTCACGTCTTATACATTCAGTAGGCCGACAAATCAATCTGACCGGGCGCGTGTGCCAAGTAATAACTACAAAACGTAGGTACGTCTCAGATGTTTGAAGCGTACATACCCCTTATTCGTAGCGAATGCTGTCAATAGGATTCTCCCTGGCAGCTCTCAAACTTTGAAGGCCTGTGACCAGTATCGCTATCAGGAGCATACCCAATCCTGGTACGAGGAACAGTTCTGGTGTGATGCTGATAGCAAAATAGTAATCACTCAAAAATTGTTGGATCAGGTACCATGCCAGGGGTATGGAGAGGAGGAAGGCCATGGCGATCCACTTGGTGAAGTCTGATGATAGTAAGGTGAGAATCGATTGCCAACTGGCCCCCAATACCTTGCGAATCCCTATCTCCTTTTTCCGCTGAAACACAACGAAGATGATCAGACCCTTCATTCCAATCACGGCGATGAAAACTGCCAGGAATGAGAAAAGTGCCGCTGTCTTGATCAGACGGTGTTCTCGACTGAGCACACTGTCAAAAGCGGCCTCCTGGGATTCGGATTCAAAAGGAGTACTGGGGAAGAATTCATACCACTTTTGCTTGACAGTGGCGAGCCCTTCCTCGATGTTCCCATCTTTGAACAGCACATAATAGTGATGGAAGTAGGCGGTCGTCTTCTTCCCCCGGTTCTCAAATTGGTAGACGAAGCCCGGTTCTCTCTCCCCAGGGTTGGCGTGGGTGAAGTTGCCAATGACCCCCACTACCTGAAGATCTTGCCCGTCCAGACGAAGGATCTGACCAACGGCATTGTTGGGTGACTGAAACATCTGATTGGCGGCCGTCTCATTGAGAAGAATCGGGTGACTGTGGTGATCGGAGTACGATTCGCCAGACAATAGTTGCAGACCGAGGGCCTCCACAAAGTCCCCATCAATGGAGGCATGAAACCACGTCCAATGTTCGTCCTCCCGCCCGGGTATGGCAAACCGGGGTCTTGTTTTTTCTCCCAGACCTGGGAAGATGGTACTGGCCGTAACTTCTTCCACAGCCGCGAGACCTTTCAGGGATTGCTTGAAGGCCTTGAACTGAGTGTACGTCGGGTCTTCAATGCCCTTCGTGCTGATGGCAAAGCGCCTTTCCTGCTGGAAGCCAAGGTCGCGATTTTTCACATACTGCGTCTGTTTCACGATGCCCAGTGTAAAACTGATGAGCACTAGTGATCCGAAAAACTGTGTCACAACCAACACACGGCGCAACTGAACGCCGTGTCCAGAGATCTGGCTCGTTTTGCCTTTGAGGATACTGACGGTATTGAATCTGGAGATCAACAGCGCCGGGGCGACGCCGGAGACAATAGTACTTAGACATGCTGAGGTAAGGAGAATCAGCACCATCTCATGATTGAGTGGCAGCGACGTTGGCAACTCAAAGCCGGTCAGGTTGGTGATCTGGGGCTTGAGCAACTGTATGGCTGTGATTGCCAAAAACCAGCTGATCAGATTTACCAGGAAGGACTCCATTAGAAACTGCCAAAAGAGGTGCTGGCGGCGCGCCCCACTGACCTTGCGAATCCCAATTTCCTTGATACGGCTGCTGACACGGGCCGTCGTAAGGTTGATATAATTGAACCCGGCGATCAAGAGGATCAGCACACCCACCAGCCCGATGTTGGTGAGAAGACTGCGGTCGATGGTCCGTCCCATATGGCGACTGTCCACCGTTTGATGAAAGTGAATATCCGCTAGCTTTTCCAGGGGCCACTGCGATGCAAATCGGGCAGCCAGGCCATCCCCGACGATGTGTTGAGGCAGGTGCTGGTTGAGCTTATCCTGAAAAGAAGTGGGTTTCGTCTGGTGATGGATTGTAATGAAAGTTTCGCATCCCTCATCCCAGGAGTGCTCCAACCCAGGCTCGTAGTTGGCAAACACTTGAGAAAGGGGGATGAGCATCGAAAACTGAAAAGTGGAATTGGGCGGCGGGTCTGGGACAATCGCTTGGACCTGCACCTGGTAAGTGTTTGTCCGACTCCGAGTCGAGCCTGTTTTCAGTGTGAGGGTCTTGCGTATGGGATTCTCCGTGCCAAAATACTTCTTTGCCGATGAGGATGTGAGCACCACTCCCTCTGGGCTTTCCAGCAAATGCCCGGTGTCTCCCTGCAGGATGGGAAAATGGAAAACTTTCAGAAATCCGTCATCAGCATAGGCTGCTGCCTCTTCATCAAACACATCACCGCCTTCAGTCTCTATCAGTAGGTAGGGCTCCAGAGATCGCTGCCGTTTGAAGCGCACCGCACGCTGTACCTCCGGGAAGCTACTGAGCAGCGTGGGGGCCAATGCGTATCCAGTACTGCCCCAGGTGTCCCTGGACTCTTCCAGCATAAAGTTGATCCGGTAGATCTCTGACCGGCTGTGGAAATTGTCAAAGCTGCGTTCATAACTCACAATCTGCCAGGCAATAATAAAAGCGGCCATACCTATTGCAAATCCGGCGATTTGAATGATCGCGACGGTCTTGTTGCGCCACAGGGACCGTAGGGCTACGACTAAAAAATTTCGAACCATACCACATTGGATTTGGTCAAGTATGAAGCACCAAATGTGCCATTGATGTAAGTTGTTGATAAATAATCAATTAAGCCATATTTGCAGCCCCATACTTGTTTCACATCGAAACAATTTTGTGTGCCAAATGGGAACAATAGAGAACTGTCAGTCTTTCGCTGGTGTATCGGGAAGGTAGTCTCCCATTAGGTGCCAATCCATACCGCCCCAACCTTGCCCATGGTCGGAGGTATTGACTTCGATGTGTTTTTTGCTGATCCGATGCTTGCCAAATTGCAATAAGTACAAGATGGCTCCAGGCCGTAGGTGCTCGCTTGCCCAGCTGATCGGTGTATGGCTGTTGGCGTCTTTTGCCTCTTTATCGGCCCCGTGATCGAGTAAATATTGGATGGTTGCTACGTCCGCGTAGGCTGCTGCCCGATGGAGGGGTGTTTCTCCTTTCGTACGGACATCCCGCATAAACGCTCCTGTTTCTATGCCGGGCTTTGTTTTCACATGGACATCAGCACCGTTTTCTACCAGGACTTTGACCGTGTAGAGATAATAAGGCCTTCCGGCTTTGGCGAGGGCATTGTGAAGAGGACGTTCACCGGTTTTGTCAACTGGGGCGTTGACATCGGCGCCGTGCTGTATCAGAAATTCACAGATCTTCCAGTGCCCAAAAAATGCCGCGTTGCCCAATTCGGCGTGGAGGTCAATGCTGCTGAGGTCACCACCCTCACGCAAAATCAGCTTGAGGGCTGTGAGATCATTGTAATAGACCAGCCATTGGAGCACTTTGACATCCCCCTCGTGGAGGATTTCCTTCCAGTTGGGAAGCTCCAGTAGGCGCAGGATATGATCCGTGCGGCCACGGCTGATGTATTGGAGGAGGGCTTGGCTATCCATTGTCATTACTAACGACGGGATCCCGCTCGGGGATGAGTCTCAGATGTTCTTCGTCATCTCGGCGATCTTCGCCAGTTCCTCATCGATGAATTCGCGGCTGAGATACTTGCCGCGCACAAATACACCTTCGGGCTGCTGTATGTTGGAAAGTGACTCTACGGGATTACCATCGATCAGGATGAGATCAGCGCTCATACCGGTTTTCACCTGCCCAAACTCTGTCTCTTTTCCGAAGAATTTGGCGGGATTGATGGTCCCTGACTGGATGATCTCCAGTGGCGTCAGCCCACTTTTGGCCATTCCCTCCATCTCATGGTGGATCGAAAAGCCGGGTACATTGAATACCTGAGGAGCATCAGAGCCGAGCAGGAGTCCCTGCCCTTCTTCCTGCAGCGCTTTGATCAATTGGCGCCGAATGTCGATGAAGACCTGCCAGCGCTTGTCGGTGAAGGCATCATTGTCGGTAAGGTTCTTTTTGCTTTGGACCCAACTCTTCACGGTGGAAGCCGGCATGTATTTCATCTCAGTGGCCTGACCCAGTTCGTCGGCATCGATCGGAGACGCCCAGCGCTCAAATAAACTTTGTGTTGGCACCACCCAAACCCCGTGCTCTTTGGTCGTTGCTGCAAGGTTGGTGATGGCCGATTGATCCGCCATCTCGCTGAAGTTGAATCCGAAGAAACCGTTAGACTCCGGGTTCACTTCTTTGCCGTCAGGGACCAGGCCCTCGAGAAATCCATCTACATGGTCAATAGAGGCATAGTTGGATTTGATGGCGTGGTCGACCCCGACAAACACCGAGACGTGTCCCGCATAGGGGATGCCCTTCGCTTTAGCGGTTCGGACTATTTCGTCAAAGACATCCAGTTTGATACCCGGGTGCAGCTTCAGGAAGTCATAGCCGGCGTCAGCCTGCTCTGTGACCATCTCTGTAGCTCTCGCGACGGTCTGTACGGAATTACCATTGAGGGAAGGCCCAGACGTAAAGATTCTTGGACCCAAAATGTCCCCATTCATGACGTTCTCCCGCAGCGGCAAGTGGCTCGGGTGTCCCAACATACCCCGTATGGTCGTGATGCCATTCGAGAGGTACAGGAACAGGTACGGCTTGGTCATATCGCGTCCCGGACTAGGCGGAGGGATATGTGCATGCATCTCTGCAAGACCGGGCATCAGGTATTTGCCGGCCCCGTCAATGACGGTGGCGCCGTTGGCCATGGCCTTGCCCCCGATAAAAAGGATTTTGCCATTGTCAATCAGGACAGTCTGTCTAGCTCTGATCGATCCATCTGTGACGTCCACGATGTTGACGTTTTCGATCATGTAGTCGACGGATCGATCCTGTGTCCATCCCGCCAGCGAGCAAGCACAGAGGAGGATCAGGCTGAGTAGGGCGTTCTTAATAGCCATAGGAACAGAAGTTTAAAAAATCGTGGTCGGTACCGATCGGAGACCCATCAGGAGCTTTGATTGATCGCTGCTGCTCGTACTCCCCGGGATCATCCAGATATTGATCGATGATGTCCTGGACGTGGAGGTAATACGCGGCATCGGAGGATTGGCGTCTTTTGGCAATCCCGGAGATGTTCCTCAACGCCATCCCTGCCAGCGCTTTTACCTGGGGATACGATTGGTCATTGGCGTGCAGCGCGATCAGGTGATCGAGTGTCTCCTTTTCTACGATCTTCTGGATCGCACGATCCTTCGCATTGGAGCTCGGGCTCTCCCATGTGGCGGCAGTAATTTTGTTGATCACCGTCTGCAAGCCGGGCTGATCGCTGTCGAGTGACTGGTACATCTCCAGCCTGTTGGCCCTATGTGGATGCAACAAGAACGACATCGGCAGCGTCGCCGCAGTTTCAATGGCGGCAAAGTAGTCAAACGCCGGACCCGTCTTGGAAACGAAATTCTCTCTTCCACGGCTGTATCCGGGAGGTTTGGGAGGGATCTTGGCAAGCAATTCATCGGGCAGGCGCAGCGCGTCGGGAGATAGTGTACTCACCAAAGCGTCGATGGCTGCTTCCTGGACACCAGGGTCAATCATTTCGGTGGGCACCTGCCCATCGCCTCGTGTAGCATAGGAGTAATTCACTCCACCAACGACCTTAGAGGTGCCATCCACCTGGTATCGGTGGAAGAGGTACATAGGCACGAGCGCCTCCTCAATAGATGCGAGGGGCACACCATTTTTGATGCTTGCTTCTGAGAAATTGTCCAGCACCTTGCGACGAATGTCCATCATACGGTTGAGCTCATCAGCGGCCGAGGCACCATTGTCCCAAAGGTGAGCCACAGGATGTGCTCCACCCATCGGCCGGGAATCGCGATCCGTGATGTAGAGCAGGCCATCTTCAAAGGCCTCGTCGAGTACAGCGCTGGGATTGTCATCATACCCGTAGCCGTATCGGATGGCGACTTTGTCCCACTCTCCGATGTTTACGTCATAGGCGTTACTCAGGTCGATGTTCCCCTCATCGTCCAATGAGACCAATGGATGTGGGTAGTCCATCACAGAGGCTCGGTCATTGTAGCTCGATGCGAAGTTGTGTGAAAGGCCAATCGTGTGGCCAACTTCATGTGCAGACAGTTGGCGCAGTCGGGCCAGGGCCATATCGACCATTTCCTGGGACGACTCATCACCATTTTCGTAAGGCTGGAGTAGTCCGGTGGCGATAAGAAAGTCCTGGCGCACGCGCAGTGACCCGAGGCTCACGTGTCCTTTGATGATCTCTCCGGTACGGGGATCGTCCACTGAACTTCCATAGGACCAACCCCTGGTGGATCGATGCACCCATTGTATGACATTGTACCGTACATCTAAAGGATGGGCCCCTTCCGGGAGTACTTGCACCTGAAAAGCATCTCGGAAGCCAGCGGCTTCAAAAGCCTGATTCCACCACGCTGCCCCTTCAAGGAGGGCGGACTTCACCGGCTCGGGGGCTCCACGATCCAGGTAATAGATGATGGGCTCTACAGGCTCGCTGATGGCGGCGCTGGGATCCTTTTTCACCAGTCGATGACGTCGGATAAATCTTTTTACGAGCGGCTCATCGATAGGGGTAGCGTAGTCCTGATAGGAAATGCTGCCAAAGCCCCCTCGTGGATCAAACGCACGGGGCTCATATTGATCATCCGGCAGCTTGATAAAGGAATGATGTGTGCGAACGGTCACGGCGTCTGCCGTAGGCGTCACGGAGGAAATCCAATAATCCTGAGGGGTACCTTTGAATGTCAGAATGGCTTCGAATTCCGAATTCTCAGGGAAATTCATCGTGGCAGGCATGTAGATCGTGGATCGGGCAGCGTCTATGCTGTAGCTGCCCTGGCCGGTGCGTTTTAGGCGATTGGCCACCTGATGGGAGTCGCGAAGCAAGAAGCTGGTGATGTCGATGAGCGCAATGGCGCCCTCATCTATTTCGATCTTGAAACCACCCAGTGCCGAGGAGGCGAATGCTTCCTGGACCGAACGCACTTCATCGGGGTTATCACTTACCGCGCGGTATCCCTGGTTTGGCTGTATGAGGAGGACTTTTGGGCCATGCTTTTGAAAGGCCACAATGCGATCTCCACCAAGTTGGCCCCGATCCAGGCCGATGTCATTGGACCCTACGCCCGCTGCCAGCGCATTGACATAGAGGAAATCTGTGTCCCATTTGTCCACTTCCAGGAAGATCTTGCCAGTCTTGTCATCCCAGTAGAAATTGAAGTACCCTTCGCTCTTTTGCATGTTTGCCGTGAAAGAGGCGATAGTCTTTTTGGTTTCTGCGGGTTCCTGATTCTTTTTGCGTTGTCCAAAAGATGGAGAAAGTAGAAGAAGCGCCGCAGCGCTTAGGATAAATAGTTTTTTCATGTTCTAGTGACCTGTGTCAGACCCAATATAGCAAAAACTGTCTCTTGCAATCACTCTATTTTGTAGCGGTGGTCCCACCACTGGACATTCGGGATCAAATAACCTCATTTAAGAGCTACTGTGCGGAGCACTTCGGGAGCAAGCATGCCCTGAAGTCACCTCCTCACATCACCTTGCACATGCCTTTTAAGTGGAAGGATGAACGCATCAATGATTTGCGCGACCATCTCGACAAAGCCGTCTCCGGAATAGACGGGTTTGATATCGAGCTCTCCGATTTCGATTTCTTCCCACCAAGGGTGGTGTTTGTGGATGTCGTGAAAAATGAGGCGCTGCGAACCCTTTACGATCGGGTATCAGAGCAAATGCGGCTATTGCACGTATTCAATGCCAGTCACAAGGATCGCGGTTTTCATCCGCATATGACGGTCGCCTTCCGGGATCTGAAGCGCTCGGTATTTCCCGCGGCGCGAGCACATTTCGAGCAACTGACCTATGGGGCAAGTTTTCGTGTGGACCACATCGTGCTCCTACGGCACGACGAAGGCAAATGGGAGCAGTTCAATAGGTTCTACTTTCCCTAGCCTTCCCAGCTTACCTCGTCTACATTTTTTGATCTTGTGAGTCGGAGGCTTTTGACTTTGCCCTCCCGGCGGATATGGACGAGGTTTTCTTGATCGGGGAATATTTCAGTCATCACTGTGCTCCTCACTTTGAGCATGGTTAGGTTCTTGACTTTGGTACCCTCCAGGTAGCACCACATCACGTCTCGGTCATATTCAAATCCCAGGTACTCTAGTTCGATAGGCTTCTTTCCCTGCATGGAAAAATTTTCTTTCAGGTACTTTTCGACTTCCTGATTCAGCAAGGTTTCGTCTGCTTGCATAATATCGAGGTATTCATCACCCGTGAATCCCTGCAATGTTTCCTCAAAATCGTCGAGAAAGAGCCTCACGCTTACTTGCACCACTTTCTCTTTTGGTTTGTACCTGATCTCCGTCACGCTTATGTGAAAGGGGTGTTCCGAAGTTTTCACAGGGAACATCAACACAGCCAACAATGGAAGAAGCTTCACCATCCTTTTATGGAATCTTTTTTGGGTGTCTACCTTTCGGTGGACAATTTCGCATCAACAAAATTGTGAAGATTTACTCAATATAATCGCTCAAACCCATGTCACAATTTAGTCTTTACTTCGGGCTTGGATTGGATCACATCCTTGACATCCAAGGTTACGACCACATCCTGTTTGTTATTGCGCTGGCTTCGTTGTATTCTATCAGGGAATGGCGGAAGGTGCTCATATTGGTTACGTCCTTCACCATTGGTCATTCGGTCACCCTGGCCCTCGCGACGCTGGGGGTTGTCCTTATAAACAGTGATCTGGTGGAATTCCTGATACCCGTGACAATCGTGATCACGGCGGTTTCCAACTTATTTCACAAATCCGATGACGCAGACCCTTTCAAGTGGCTCAATGCCATTTATGCCGGTGTGTTCGGACTGATCCACGGGTTAGGCTTTTCCAATTATTTGCGGAGCCTTCTCGGCACCGAAGAATCCATAGTGACCCCTTTATTTGCCTTTAATGTAGGATTGGAGGTAGGCCAAATAATTATCGTTTTGATCTTTCTGGCGGTCACCTTTATTTTCGTTGGCACTTTGAAGGTTCCCAGGAATTATTGGAAGATCATCATCTCCCTTGTGGTAGCTGTCGTGGGTTTGAAACTGACCTACGGCGCCATTTACTGGTGACAACCTGAGTGAAACAAGCTAAACCGATATGACATGAAAAGAACATTATTTCTACTGCTGGTACTCAGTGCCGGATGGGCTTCGGCGCAACATGATACAGAATGGGATAGAAAATTTGAACAGTTGGGGACAACGTTGCCAACGCCGAATTCCTATCGTACTGCGTCTGGAGCACCTGGCAAGGACTACTGGCAGCAAAAGGCGGACTACAAGATGGAGATCATCGTCGACGATGAAAACCAGCGAATTTCCGGAACAGAAACGATCACCTACTACAATCAGTCTCCTGACGAGCTTCCTTACCTGTGGATTCAGCTGGATCAAAATGTTCGGGCTCAGGATTCAGATACTCGACTCATAGGCACCAGCGGTCTTTCTGATACCGTTAAGACATACCAGGTACAGGGTTTGGCGAGTGAATTCGATGGAGGGTTCAAGATTGCCAGTGTAACATCTGCCTCTGGTAATGACCTGAGATACCTCATCAACAAGACCATGATGCGCGTCGACTTGCCACAGCCTTTGGCTTCTGGCGACAATGTGTCCTTCAACATCGCCTGGTCCTACAATGTCAACAATCGTGCGGACGACGGCGGTCGGTCAGGGTTGGAGTACTTCCCTGCCGATGATAACTACCTGTATACAATCGCTCAATTCTTCCCACGCATGGCCGTGTATGATGATGTAGAAGGATGGCAGAACAAGCAGTTTCTCGGCCGCGGAGAGTTTGCGTTGACGTTTGGCGACTATGAGGTGGACATCACCGTGCCTGCAGACTTCATCGTTGGCGCCAGCGGTACACTGCAAAATCCTACAGACGTCTTGACGGCGGAGCAAATGGAGCGATTCGAGAAGGCGAAGACGTCCTATGAGGACCCTGTGATTATCGTCACTCAGAAGGAAGCACAGCGCGCGGAAAAGTCGCGAGCGAGCGATTCTAAAACGTGGAAGTTCAAGGCTGACAACGTCCGGGACTTTGCCTTTTGCGCTAGCCGCAAGTTTATTTGGGACGCTATGGCTGTGAAGTTGAGTGACAATAACTCGCCACTTGCCATGTCCTACTATCCTAAGGAAGGAAATCCTCTTTGGGAGGAGTATTCTACCAGGGTGGTAGCTCAGACCCTCATCACCTACTCAAGAACCACTATTGAGTATCCCTATCCTGTGGCAATTTCAGTCCACACCGCTTCCATAGGCATGGAGTACCCCATGATATGCTTCAACTATGGACGCCCGAATCCTGATGGCAGCTACACGGATACCAAAAAGTATGGGATGATGAGCGTGATCATACACGAGGTAGGTCACAATTTCTTTCCCATGATCATCAACTCTGATGAGCGCCAATGGACGTGGATGGATGAGGGCCTCAATACCTTCGTGCAATACCTCACGGAGCAAGATTGGGATCCCAACTATCCTTCAAAGCGTGGTCCCGCTGCAAACATTGTACAATATATGAGTGGAGCCAATGGTTTGGCCAGACCAATCATGACCAATTCAGAGCAGATACGACAGTTTGGTGCCAATGCCTATGCAAAACCGGCAACTGCGCTCAATATCCTGCGAGAGACGGTCATGGGCCCAGAGTTGTTTGACTACGCTTTCAAGACCTACGCCGAGCGCTGGGCTTTCAAGCATCCGTCTCCTGCCGATTTCTTTAGAACGATGGAGGATGCCTCGGCTGTAGACCTCGACTGGTTTTGGAAAGGCTGGTTCTATACGACTGATTACGTGGACGTTTCTGTCGATAATGTCAAATGGCTCCGCATGCAGAATGAAGAGAATGGACTCGAAACGAGAGATGTGAAAGTAGCCAATGCATCTATTGACGGGGATGGAGAGAAAGGTTTCGGCACTGAGCCGCAGCTCTTTGTTTTCGAAGAGGTACATCGCTCAGCTTGGAGCGAGTTCATGACAGATTATGATAATGAAGGGGTGAAGAAGAAGTTGGGAGATAAAAACTTCTACGAAATCACCTTCCAGAACCAAGGGGGACTGGTGACACCACTCCTGATCGAATGGACTTATGCAGATGGATCCAAGGAGCTGGAAGAGATCCCAGCTGAAATCTGGAAAATGGATGAGAAAGAGGTGACGAAGGTCTTTGTGAAGGATAAGGAGGTGACCAAAGTGGTGTTGGACCCAGAAAAGAGAACAGCAGATGTGGATATCGAAGACAATGTATTCCCCAGACAAGAGGGAATGTCCCGTTTCGATCAATTTAAATCCAAAGGAGAATAATCTACCCGAATCATCGGGTAACTTTGAAAGGCACCATTGGTGCCTTTCTGTTTTATAATCTATACCTGACTATGCGAAATTTTCTGTACGCACTAATACTCCCCACACTCATCATCGCCTGCAGCGCTCCACAAAATGAGCAGGCGGAGGAAGTGGAAACCAATCCGGCAGCTGAGGGATTCAACATGGCTGCATCGGATCCGCAGGCCGTTGATATTGCCGACCAGGTGATGCTGGCCATGGGAGGCCGAAAGAATTGGGATGAAACGAGGTACCTGTATTGGGATTTCTTCGGTTTTCGTACGCTTCTTTGGGACAAGCATACCGGTGATGTCCGTATTGAGTACAAGACCGAGGATAAGAAGATCATCGTCAATGAGAAGACAGGCGAAGGACAAGTATGGAAGAATGGAGAGCTCCTGGATCATCCTGATAGCCTTAGTAAGTACCTTGACCAGGGCAAGCGCGTCTGGATCAATGATTCCTATTGGCTGGTGATGCCGTTCAAGCTGAAAGACTCCGGAGTCACTCTTGCCCATATGGGTGAAGGGAGCACCGAGGAAGGTGAGGAGGCCAGTGTGCTGAAGTTGACTTTTGAGTCGGTCGGTGTCACACCCAACAATGCCTATGAGGTATGGGTGTCCAAGCAGGACAGTCTCGTCAAGCAGTGGGCATGGTACGTAAATGAGTCCGACACAGTCGCGAGGTTTACCTTACCATGGTCGAATTACCAGCAGATGGGAGGCATTTTACTATCCAATCAGCGTGGGAACCGCGACCTGAGAGATGTGCAGGTGTTGGAGACGGTACCTGAAGGAATTTTCGATTCTTTCGACGTAACCCTTTAATCCAGGCGCTTTTCGAGCTCAAGACGCTCATTGGGGGTGGTCATCATGATTACATGGCTGCCGGCTTTCAGCTCATGATCTTTCGAGGGATTGTACAGCCATGAGCCGTCCTCATTTACGGCAAGGACGATCGTTTCCTTGAGTCTGTCGCTATACAGCTCTGAGAGTTTCTTACCCTCAGCACTTTCAGGGATATTGAGTTCCTCGATCCGCTGATTGAAGCTGGAACGGAGCATGTCGTCGAGGAACGTCGTCACCTGCGGCCTGATCATTTCCGAAGCCATCCTTCGACCCCCAATAAAAGCTGGGCTGACCACCTTTGTTGCCCCTGCTTTCTTGATCTTTTTCATGTGGCTAATGTCTTTGGCCAGGGAGACGATCTTAACTGCGGGATTGAGTGTTCGAGCCGTCAGGGTCGTCACGAGATTGACATTGTCGTCGCCGGAGGTTACAAAGACACCCAGTGCTTTTTCCACTCCAAGCTGTATCAGGAAGTCATCGTCGGTAGTATCTCCGACTAGGAACAGGGCACCCTCAATTTCTTCTTCCTGAAGGAAGCGCTCAATTGCTTCAATCTTAATGTCGGCCAAGACATAAGGCCGCTTGGTTTCATGGAGTTCGAGTGCAATATTTCGCCCCACTCGGCCGCAGCCGCAGATGATAAAATGAGCTTCAAGTTTTTTGATCTTCTTCTCCATTTGGCGTCTTTGGAAGGCCCTTCTCAGGTCACCTTCGATGAATAGCGCGGCTAAGTTTGTGAAAAAGTAAGTAATAATACCGATCCCCGAAAATGCGAGCAGAATGGTGAAGAGTCGGCCCCCAGGATGAGCCCGTAGGTCGATCACCTCATGGAATCCGATCGTAGCCACGGTGATGGCTGTCATGTAAAATGAGTCGACCAGGGTGGCGTTTGGATCCATCGAGTTGTAGACGATCGTGCCTACAATGAGGATTGACAAGAACAGCAATCCCGCCACGCGTAATCTCCCAAGGACTTTATTGAGCTCCAACTGTCTTTTTTCTTAAATTCCTCATCGAATATGCTGAGATCAAAACAAAAATACTCGCAAGTCAGCTAATACGTTATGAGTATAAATAGATCCAATATGAAGATAGGCAAAGTCCTTTTGATACCTCTCATTTTTGGTGCAATCAGTAGCGGAGCGCAGAGCACCCAAAAGGTGTTGGAGAAGCACTTCGAGGCGCAGACGCAAGACTTCTGGGATCAGGCTCGAACGGTGACTGTCGATGGCGCCTGGTTTGTAGGGAGCGAGCGGACGGTTTTCACGCTCCATGCGAAGAGGCCCAACAAAGTCATCCTCAAAGGTACTTGGGAAGGTCAGCCATTTACAGAGGCATTTGATGGCGTGGCCGGTTGGACCGTGGCTCCATGGACGGGCGTGAGCAAGGCCAATTTGATGTTGTCCCATGAGCAGTTGATGATCAGTCACCTGTTTGATTTTGGCTCCCCAATTAAGAGGGACGCTGATCTCGAGTACAAAGGCAAGGTCAAGGAAGACGGTGTGATCTGTCACTGGCTGGCTGAGGTCAGGGACAATATTGAGTACGACTACTTTATCGATATCAACAAGCACTACCTGAGGAAAGTGAATCGCAGGGAATCAGTAGGCGACGAGGTCGTCTTAATGACCAAAACCTACGATATATTCAAGCAGTTTGGTGGGGTCACTTTTCCGACGGTCATTTTCCTGAAGACCAAGGAACTGGAAAAGGAATACGTTTTCGACGACCTGGTGGTAGGAGATGGTATCTCGGATGCGATTTTTAGACAACCGGTCGAGTGAGCGCAGGTCAAAAAGGTATGCTGTCAGACAAACCAGCCATCGTTGGAAACAAAGTGCGCTCGCATCTAGTATGAATAGGCATTGACTTAGATTTGGCAACTAGATTATGAAAGCATATTGGAACGACACGTTGCTTGCTGAAAGCGACAATACCATTGTGGTAGAAAACAACCACTACTTCCCTGAGGACTCTATCAACAAGGAATTTTTTCAGGAGAGCAATACGCACACCATCTGCCCCTGGAAAGGACAAGCCAGCTACTACTCAATCGAGGTAGACGGTAAGGTAAACAAGGACGCCGCCTGGTACTACCCTGCGCCATCAGAACTGGCAAAAGGCATCAAAGGTCACGTGGCCTTCTGGAGGGGAGTAGAGATAAAAGAATAAACGGACCTCCGAATGGGGGCTTTGCGAGGCACTGAAGAATAGGGCGATCTTGATCAGGTCGCCCTATTTGTTTTTTAGCTCGCCACCACCGAAGAGCGTAAATCCTCGAATAATCACTCTTGGGCTGTCAGGAGTACTCACTGCGCTTCGGCGTTCATCACTGAATCCGCCGAACATTGAGAAAACTTCGATTTTGACAATCCAGTCCTCTGGCACGATGATCTCACAGCCTCCGAATATCGTATGTACTTCGATCATGGCGTCCCGCCCAGGAATGGAATCGCGCAAGTCAATCGTCGCCCCACCAAAAATGTTGGTGACCTTTCCTCCCTGCAGATCGTGGCTGACGAACTTCTTTTCTCCGCCACCAAAAATGTTGACATCATCAAAGAAGTTTTCGCTTGTCTCGACCGAACCAAAGTTCAGCGATCCGCGATTGAGAATGAGCGCGATACCCACTACCACGAGAATCAACGGCCAGAAATCCTTCAGATCATAGGGGCCATATTCATGGATGAGGAAAAACGTACCTATAGTGACCAGCACAATCGCTGCAGACCTCCTTCCAGTAAGGAAATTGAATACGCCGATCACAATCAGCAACATCTGCCATGATCGGAGGAAGTAAAGTTGATAAGGGACAAAACCCATATTGTCTGCCAGCAGGAAGAGGCCTATGGCGACAATAAGGAAACCTATAAATAAACTCTTTGAGGGCTGCATACGATCAGCAAATTAATAAAACCAACCAAACAAAAAAGACACAGATATTGCTGGTCCACTAGCGTCGCCTGTGTCGTAGTAGAAATCATCCACACCTATGACCTGCTGGTAACCAACTCCACCGTTGATTTTGAACCAGTGCGTCATATTGAATTCTGCCTCGACACTCGGGTGTACGACGAAGACCTTATCGCTGATATTGGCGATGTTGTTCTCCAGGGCGTTGTACTCCAGCGTGCCCCAGCCCAAGCGTGAGCTGATGCTGAGGTGAAAGATTCGCTCAGGGTTCAAATTGAAACCCATGATAAAACCGCCGTGGCTCAAGTCCACTGCGTACCTGGCCCCGTCTACGGTCACTTTTCGGTCGTCGGTCAGTCCCATGCCATAGCCACCTAGATAGAAGGCATTGTCCATCAGGACAGCTCCACCGCCGCCAGTATAGGCAGCCATCTTACCTCCAAGGGGTACAAAAGACAAAAAGACACCACCAAAACCGGATATGTTTTCGTAGTCGTTGCCAATAAGAACATCGGGCCGTTGACCGTGTGTCAAGGTGGCCATGCCCAGCAATAAAAGGAAGAATATTTTCTTCATGATTACTAATAATTTGAGTTTGCGACACGTTGTCAAAGTAAGAAAAGGACACAGCTTTTATTCGCAGGTTTCCGCGGGATTGTAGGATTTGAGAGACCATCTGTCGAATGACCTAGATGGAGCAAAAGTGACAACCTGGCAGCTGACGTCTTTTTCGAGACAATGTGACATGGAATCAGCGAGTAAACCCATCCGGTATGGCATTTGTCCCGTTGATAGCCAGTGAAAAGAATCGAGCGATGAAGGTAAATAAGAACGTGACAAGGAGCCTGGCACAGGCCACGAATGTGGTCAATGTGCTGAATGGAGGGATAGCGATGCCGCGAATGAGTTTTCAGAAAAAGGACGAAGGCTACATCTACAATGTGCAAGTGGCTGGTGTCGAACCCGAAGATTTTAGTGTAGAAATTGACAGCAACAATCTGTTTGTATACAACCTCATTACCATGCAGGAGATGAGGGTACCCTATTTATTGAAGCGGATCGTGATCCCCGCTGAGGTGAATTACGATGAGATCACTGCAGAATTTAGCAAGGGACGTTTGAGCATATTTATGCCCTACAATGATCTTGCACGAGGATATCACCGAGATGTAGATATCGTCACGAAGCCATAGCGTGGTAAGGACCAATGACATGGAGCCGATCGGTAAGTAGCCGCTCGGCTTTTTTGTTGTACAGATAAAGACTTAAGCTAGTCCCGAACCTTTATCTTCAGGCGCAATGACGAGTAGATCCATCGATTTGCTAAACATCGGGCTCATTGTCATCAGCCTCGTGGTTGCATATTTGACTCCCTTTGCGCTATTCCTGGTGGCCTATGCGGTCCTGGGACCTCTACACTATATTACCGAGATCAATTGGCTCTCTGACCGGCGCTTCTTTGTTGGTCAACCCAAAGGAATGATATGGGCTATTGGTTTTGCAGCCTTCATAGTTGTTGCAAGCATCGCTCGAATCAATGATTGGCATTCTGAGTACTACGTTCTTCGTTTTGTTGTTGAGTCTTCCAATGCCATAATCTTTGGGTGGCTGGTGCTCGCCTTTGGGTTCGTGTTCGCGAAGCGGACTATTCATTGGGTACTTTTCATCGCGTCCTGGCTCGTTGCCAGCCTGCTGCTTTCCGGGACCCCCGTCTTCGTCATCATAGTGGGTATGCTGCTCCCGACGCTGGTCCACGTCTATATTTTCACGTTCTTCTTTATGGTTTATGGCGCAATGCAAAGTCGCAGTGCCCCAGGGTTTGTGGCTGCGGGAGTTTTGCTTTTAGTGCCTCTTGTGATTGCCATATCTGGTTTCCGCTCTCCATCCCCCGGTCCGCTTGTAGAGGACACATTCCTGGAGACGGGCTTTCAAGAGTTGAATTACCTGATTTTGAGGGTAGCACGTTCGTCGAATAAGGGCGAAATGCCCGTCAGCCCCTACCTTTTTGCAAAAGCACAGGTCTTCATATCATTTGCCTATACCTACCACTATCTCAATTGGTTCTCAAAGACCACAATCATTGGGTGGCATCGTCGGATTTCCAAGCCCAAAGTCCTCTTGATGTTGGCTACTTGGCTGGGGCTGGTGGGCCTGTTTGCTTATGACTACCAGGTAGGGCTGCTATGTGCGCTGTTCTTTAGTTTTCTACATGTCTTCCTGGAGTTCCCTCTAAATATTCTCACCATCCGGAGTGTTATGGGTCAACTTGGCTTCGTGTCCGCTCGATCCTCGTAGCGTCGCCATAGAGCAAAGAAGATCAACCCTACCAAAATGGCACCGGCGAGCATGGATCCCCAACGACTTATTGATGTTCCGATGACTAAAGAAGCAGGTCTGTATTCAAACTGGATCACATGCTTTCCAGGAGGGACTCTGATCGCCCTGAGCAGGTAGTTTGCTCTGATGTGTGTTGTAGGCTCGCCATCTATGGTGACCTTCCAGTGTGAGTCACCCTTGTACCATATCTCTGAGCATACCATCAAATGCTCTTTGGGTGAAACCGTCTCATATTTCACAAGTCCTGGGTTGTATTGCAGTAGTTCTACCCGACCATAAAGTAATGGAGGGAATGCAGAGTCCTCGACATAGGAGCGAAACTCCTCATGCAGGATGGTAGTCTTGTCCCCTTGCAGGGAGCCCAGGAGCTCCAATTCTTCTGCATCGGAGGAGGCCCACACAATGTCCTTAGCGAACCATGCAAAACCCATACTTGTGGCGTTGTGGAGATAGCCCGTTGGTCCTTCTCCCGTTTTGAACAACCGGGTGTTAAGTAGGTTGAGGACCGGCACCCCCACCCGAGTAGAACCGGCCAAAATTGGCTGAATCTCTCGCGAAAGGTGTTGATCGATCACATCTTGATATCTGCGCAATTTGTTGATATGGAAGCCCCCGATGTTCGGGTGAAGACGATTACTACTGCTGCTCTGAAATGAAGGACTTGTCAAGTCAATCATTCGATCCTGCGGACCGCGAAATCGTTGAATAACCTCATCAGATGGAGAAATTTGCTCCCTGTCTATCTTAGTTCTTAGACCTTCAAAGTCATCCGTTGTCAGAAACCGGTGACCAATTGAGACTACATCAATGAGCGCCAAGACACCAACGAATGCTGCAGCATACTGGATTGAGACTTTGTTTCGCATTACGAGCCAACTTGCCAGCGATAGTAATAGCATGAAGATACTCCCTCTCAAAACATCTCTTGTCAGTAGTTGCCGACGGCTTTTGTGCAAAGCGTCGATAAAAGCATCGGCTGTTCCATCGTCCATGGCTTGTGACAGTTCAAACCTAAAGGCGAAGTCCGATCCAGGGCTTCGGTCTTCAGCAAAACTGTCTTTTTCAAAGCCTGAAGTCACACTGAAAAGTATCCCTATCACAACCACCAGGAGGGTGAATATGCCAACAACTCTGAAGTAGCGTGCGAAGTCATGCTGCTTCTGCTGGATGAAGGCCCCAGTCAACCATAGAAGGAAGAATAGTCCAATTCCACTCAGGTTTTCAGGGGGTCGATAGTCATTCTCTCCTGGTGACCAAATTCCAAAGATTGCTTCGAATACACCGTTATCAGTGCTCCATGAAAGGCACCACGTCAAAGCAAGCAGACTGCCCAATAGCCACTTTGTACGTTTATCGTTGTGGAAAAGAAAGGCCAATAGGAAAAGGCACACGGTTACAATGCCGAAGTACAGCGGCCCCTGACTTTGCCACTTATTACCCCAGTAAAGGGGCAACACCAACGTCCGATCTCCGATGGCCTGCTGGGCGCTTAGTACCTGGCTCAATGGCGAGGAAGGTGGGATCAGGTTGAATGACGATTCACCGAGCGCTCCTGGAAAGAGGATGGTGATGGTCTCCGAGGGCGTATAACCATAAGTGTCCCTGGTTTGAACTAATTGCTTACTACTCGCACCAGCTGATTCGCTCGTACTCTCTTTTTGGAATTCAAATGTGCTCCATAGACTGTGGGTACTGGGCAGCACGGCGAGCAAAACTGTGATCAGAAGTACGCCGACGCTTTTCCATATAAAGTTTTCCTTCTTCGAATAAAGACCGATCGCCAGCAATACTGAGAGCAGTGCTATGGGGCCGAACAACCACCAGTCCCCCGTGGCAAGGAGGGTACCCAACCCCACCAAAAGGATTACCGACCCCCGAATGTACCGTTGCTGACCGATGAGCGATATACCGGCAAAAACCAAAGGGGCAATGGCGATGGTGCCGGCACTCGCAAATTGACCTGCCTGTATGGATAAAATCAATGGTGTTGCTGCACCATATAGCAACGCACCAAACAGGCTCAAAAGGGGGCGTATGCCCACAGACATTAACCCCAAATAGCAGCTGAGCAAGCCAATCAGAAGCAAAGCTACCTCAATGCTCAGGGCCTTTTCGACGGCAAAGAGGGCATAAGCGAAGATGTTTGGGCCTTTGGAAAAGTATTGATGTACAACAGGCATACCACCGAAGTTCCGGTTAGTCCAACCGGTCCATTCATTCTCGATATCCCGCCAGTTGTTGGTATCGCTGTACCAATACGGCTCGTGTAACGCCTCACCTTTGGCTATATGGCTACCATCAAGCACGGGGTACATATAGCTATAGGTCAGGCCCAGAAAGCAGAAGACGGCCAGAAGATGCTGCTGATGACTTTTCAATTTCACGAATCTCATGCGCTAATAACTAGGGAGCGATAAGGGATATCTCCGAGGCACGATAGGAAAACTCGGTAGAAGGTGTGAAACCTTCGTCCTGATCAAGGACTGCCACCACGGCCTTGCTGATCGGGCTGTAAGACCATCCAGCTACTGGCCAGCTGCTTACTTTTACAAGGCTGCCATCCAGAGAAGAAATCACAATTTTGCCGTTCCTGATGGAGTCCTCCGGCGCAAGCTCCAACAACATGAACTGTTTGTCGAGGAGTGTTTGCTCAGGTTGAAGTAGGAAAAGAGATCTGATTGCCTGATTCTCTCGGAAGGACTTGGACATAGTGCCGTCCTGCAGGTTGACGAGGATCATGTTACCAAATTCGCCATCGTAGCTTTCCTGGTAAAGGGCGATCGGTGTGGTGAACCGCCCTCTCTGATCCGCCTGGACACCCTGCACCTGAAAAAAGTGCTGCCGCATCTCCCATTGACCGAGCGGCACGATCAGGTAAGAAGTCCCTTGTACGGGGATTGGCTGACCGAAGTCAAGTTCACCAAAAACTCCGGCTAGCGATTGACGAAGACTGTCATATTGGACCGGCCACTCAGAGGCCTTTTGTTCCTTGCCGATATTGTCTTGTCTTGGGCCACAGGCAGATGACCAAAATGCCAAAAGCAACATCACAAATGGCCAGGGCCCCAAGATTCGTGACCTATTGTACATTTTTCAAAGATACCTCCTCACCTCAAATCCCACAGCGCAGTCGCATGGGCTATCTCTTCTGATAAATGACCCGCCTTGTCAAATCGGTCTCATCTCCACTTATTTTGAGCAGATAAAGTCCACTTGAAATCAAGTCCGTATCCTCGAATGACCACTCATAGGTTCTACTCACCTCCACATGCCCCTTATGCAGTCTGTCGATCAATTTCCCATCAAGACTATACAGGCTGACATCGATCCTCTCAGATGTCTCTGGTGTGAACCTTACCGTCATCGACGACACAAAAGGATTCGGGTAAATGGAGAGCTCCATGTTCGCCCGAGGCAATTCGACTTCTACCCTCGTGCTTTCTTCCGAAGCAATCAGGTGCTGCGGCGGAGCATCCTTGATCTTCACCTTCACTTTCTTGCGGAGAACGTGGCTACCACCACATTGATCTGTCAGGTACACCTCAACCCAATAGGTGCCACTCATGGCATAATGGTGCTCACCTTTGAATTTCTTGCCCTTCACTTCAAGGGCCTGGTTACCTGTGCCATCTCCCCAGTTGACCTTCAAAGAGGTTACTTCCTTCGTGTCAAAGTCTCCTTCGATCTTTGCCAGATCATCCTTGGCCTTCAATTTCTTGATCTTAGCTTTCGGAGCTTTCTTGGAAACCAGGATCTCGAAGGTTTCCTCGCTACTGTTTCCAGACTCATCAGTAGCCGTCACGGTAATCATATAAGGCTCCTCAGACACAGCGAAATAGCCAGAAGAAGGTGAATAGGAGAGGCTGGCATCACCGCAATTGTCCTTGGCTTTGATCTTCAATTTCTTGAAATCGACCTTCGTGGAGCAACCCTTCTTCGCCTCGTACTCCACAGGCGATGTAGGCACCTTTGTGATGGTTGGCGCAATGTTGTCCACGACCGTCACAGTGGCGGTGCAAGTACTCTTATTCTTGTAGAAGTTTTCGACCGTCAGCTTCACAGTATTGGTACCGAGGTCCTTACAGTCGAATTTGGTTTTGCTCAGCTTGAACTTCTTGATGCCGCAAATGTCGAAACTACCACCATCTACATCTGCCGCGGTGATTTCTGCCTTGCCATCTACGTCCAGGGCTATCGTGATATCCTGGCATACCGCAGTCGGGATGACCTCCCCATCAATAATTACAGTCACCGTAGCAGTGGCGGAAGAGACGTTACCCTGCTCGTCTGACACAGACAACGTGACGTCCTGAGGTCCGAGTTGACTGCAATCGAACTCACTGGCAGAAAGTGTTTTGTTGACTATCCCGCAATTGTCGCCGGAACCCGCATCTACATCATCAGGATGTACAATGGCCACACCAGTGGTGAGATCAAGCGCGACTGTAATATCTTGAGCGACGGCGGTTGGAGATATTTCATCTTGTACTGTGACACTCAGATTCCCTGTGCTCGAATTGCCGGCACCATCCGTGGCGGTTAGTTGCACGATATTCACTCCAAGGTCATCGCAGGTAAATTGGTTTTGGCTCAAGCTCAAATCGAGTGTCGCCGAGCAATTATCAAATGATCCGGCGTCGGCCATTGTCGTGGTAATGGACGCCTGACCATTCTCGTCAAGGGAGACCGTCAAGTCACTGGTGACGACGGTAGGTCCTGCCAAGTCAACAACCGTTACCGTTGCGCTCTCTGTGTCTGTATTTCCTGCAACATCGGTTACGGTAAGTGTTACCGTATTGGACCCTAAATCAGCGCAGGAGAACGAGCCAATGTCGAGCGTCATTTGTGCGATCGAGCAATTGTCACTGGAACCACCATCCAATATCTGCGGAGTGATGGTCGCACTTCCAGCAGCATCTAACTCGATAGTGATGTCATTTGCTACGGCCAAAGGCGCAATGTTGTCTTCCACCGTGACATTCGCCACAGCAGTGCTCACATTACCGGCGACGTCTGCAACTGTAAGGATTACCGCATTGGTCCCCAGGTTGGAGCAGTCAAAAGATGTGGGGCCAGCGGCCAGGGAGAATGAACAGTTGTCCGTACTTCCACCATCAATTTGCTCAGGCGTAATCGAGGCTGATCCTGTTCCATCTAATTGTACGGTAAGGTCAGCTGTGATGGCAATTGGTGCCAGATCGTCTATGACGGTTACTGAAACAGTCTGCGAGCTGGTGAGCCCGGAGATGTCGGTAGCAGTGAGTTTGACGAAGTTCGATCCCAGGTCATCACAAGTGAAGGCCGTAATATCCAGCGCCAGGTCAAATTGGCAATTGTCGAAGGATCCGCCGTCGATCATGCCTGGAGTGATGGTGACACCTCCATTGTCATCCAGCGATACGGTTAGATCCTGAGCGATGACGGTTGGGGGGATTAGGTCTTCGACAGTCACCGAGGCTGTGGCCGAATGCATGTTCCCGGCGGGATCTGTCACCGTGAGTGTTACGGCATTACTTCCCAGGTTGGAGCAGTCGAATGAGCTCATATCGATAGACATAGTAGCAATGGCACAGTTGTCAAATGATCCTGCATCGATCATACCCGGGACGATGTTGGCAGAACCCATTGCATCGAGCTGTACTGTGATATCCTGAGCCAGCGCCACTGGGCTTATGTCATCCATCACCGTGATAGTGGCCGATTGGGAGGCAACATTCCCAGAGGGATCTGTCGCACTAAGCAGTACAGTATTTGCCCCGAGATCGTCGCAGTCGAAGGAGGTTACATCCAAAGTGAGATCAAAGTCGCAGTTATCGTAGGTGCCCGCATCGACGTCTGCCGCGGAGATGGCGACATTTCCCGTAGCATCGAGATATACTGTCAGGTCCTGCGTAACGACCGTCGGAGCAGTGTCATCTATTACTGTGACTGTGGCTTGGCAGACACCAATATTACCACTGAAATCAGCTGCGATCACAGTAACAGTGTTTTGTCCCAGATCATCGCAATCGTAAAAGCCGCCGCCCGCCAGTCCTATGAACTGTATACCACAGTTATCGGTACTGTTGTCGAAAGCATCTCGCAGCGAGTAGTCCGCGCGACCAGTCTCATCCAGAGAGATCGTTACGTCTACGCAATACACCTCGGGGGGAGTATCGTCAATGACGGTGACGGTCGAGGTGCAGGTACTGGTATTGCCATTGACGTCGAGCGCGGTCAGGGTAACGATATGGTCTCCAATGGCATCGCAGTCAAAGTTGGTCTTGTCGATAGTGAGGCTGGCGATGGCACAATTGTCTGTGCTTCCTCCATCCAGATCTGACGGAGAGATCTCTACCTGACCATTCGCATCCAGTGCTACTGTAATATCCTGGCAGACCACTACCGGCGGAGTATTGTCCTGCACCGTCACCGTGGCAGTACAGGTACTACTGTTACTGTTGTTATCTACCGCGGTCAATGTGACCAAATTTGCGCCCACATCTGCACAGCCGAATGCGTCCTTGTCGATAGAAAGACTAGCAATGCCGCAAGCATCCGATGAGCCATTCTCAATATCCGAAGGCTTGATCATGGCTACTCCACTGCCATCTAGTTGGATCGTGAGATCCTGGCATGCAACGACGGGTGGGACATCATCAACTATGGTCACAGTGGCGATGGCCGTTGCGACGTTCCCTTTGATGTCGATGGCTGAGAGTGTGACGGTATTCTCTCCAACATCTTCGCAATCAAACTCGGACGTGTCAATGGAAAGGCTGAGGCCGCAGTTGTCTGTAGACCCATTGTCAATGTCTTCAACGGTGATTGATGCCTGTCCATTGGCATCGAGGTAGACGGTGGTGTTCTGGGCTGAGACCACTGGAGCTATGTTGTCTTCGACGGTCACCGTAGCAGTTGTTGATGAAGCATTCCCACTGGGATCTGTAACCGTCAAAGTGACCGTATTAGTGCCCAAATCGGTACAATCGAATGTAGACTTGTCGATGGACAGCTCAACAGAGCAATTGTCGGCAGATCCGTTGTCAATATCTGCTGCCGTGATGGAGGCGTTGCCATTGGCGTCAAGTTGTACCGTGATGTCTTGAGCAATAGCCGTAGGCGCCAATTCATCCACGACTGTGAGGTTAAAGTCGCAGGTCGTTACGTTGCCATTGACATCATTCTGGAAGATCCTCACACTTCGTGTTCCTATTTGATCGCAATTATAGATTTTGGGCCCTGTTACGCCGACTCCGCCCTGCACACCACAATTATCAGACCTTGACACAAGCGCGCCGATCACGAAGACATTGGCAGGTGCCTGGCCATTAGCGTCAAGAGAGATCGTCACATCCTGACACGTAATTGTCGGAGGGATGTCATCTACGACCGTCACTGTAGCTGTGGTGGAAGAACTGTTACCAGCAGCATCTGTTGCTGTGAGCGTCACGGTGTTGTCACCCACTTCGTCACAATCAAAGTCCGTTTGGCTCAACGAGAGGTTGGCAATTCCACAATTATCGGAGGAACCGTTATCGACATCCTCAGCTGTTGTGAATGCCTCACCATCGTTGTCGAGGTAGATCGTGATGTCTTGAGCCGCCACGACTGGCACCACATTATCCTGAACCGTGACCGTGGCAGTTGTTGATGCAGTATTCCCACTGGGGTCCGTTGCGGTCAAAGTGACCGTATTGGCCCCCAGGTCGGCACAATTAAAGCCTGTTTTATCGATGGACAGTTCGACAGAGCAGTTGTCTGAAGATCCGTTGTCAACGTCAGCTGCGGTGATGGAGGCGTTGCCATTGGCGTCAAGTTGTACCGTGATGTCTTGAGCAATAGCCGTAGGCGCCAATTCATCCACGACTGTGAGGTTAAAGTCGCAGGTCGTTACGTTGCCATTGACATCATTCTGGAAGATCCTCACGCTTCGTGTTCCTATTTGATCGCAATTGTAGATTTTGGGCCCTGTTACGCCGACGCCGCCCTGCACACCACAATTATCAGACCTTGACACAAGCGCGCCGATCACGAATACATTGGCAGGTGCCTGGCCATTGGCGTCAAGTGAGATCGTCACATCCTGACAGGTAATTGTCGGAGGGATGTCATCTATCACCGTTACGGTAGCTGTGGTGGAAGAACTGTTGCCGGCAGCATCGGTCGCGGTGAGCGTAACGGTGTTGTCACCCACTGCGTCACAATCAAAATCTGTTTGGCTCAACGAGAGGTTGGCAACTCCACAGTTATCGGAGGAACCGTTATCGACATCCTCAGCCGTTGTGAACGCCTCGCCGTCGTTATCGAGGTAGATCGTGATATCTTGAGCCGCCACAACTGGCGCTACATTATCCTGAACCGTGACTGTAGCTGTGGTGGTGGACGTATTCCCGCTGGGGTCTGTGGCGGTCAAAGTGACCGTATTGGCCCCTAAATCGGCACAGTTAAAGTCTGTTTTATCGATGGACAGCTCAACAGAGCAATTATCGGAAGATCCGCTGTCAATGTCAGCAGCAGTAATGGAGGCATTGCCATTGGCGTCAAGTTGTACCGTGATGTCTTGAGCAATAGCCGTAGGCGCCAGTTCATCCACGACTGTGAGGTTAAAGTCGCAGGTCGTTACGTTGCCATTGACATCATTCTGGAAGATCCTCACACTTCGTGTTCCTATTTGATCGCAATTATAGATTTTGGGCCCTGTTACGCCGACTCCTCCCTGCACACCACAATTGTCAGACCTTGACACAAGCGCGCCGATCACGAATACATTGGCAGGTGCCTGGCCATTGGCGTCAAGAGAGATCGTCACATCCTGACAGGTAATTGTCGGAGGGATGTCATCTACGACGGTAACAGTGCTGGTGGTGGAGGAGGAATTGCCAGCCGCATCTGTTGCCGTGAGTGTCACGGTGTTGTCACCGATGTCATTGCAATCAAAGGAGTTGTTATCGATAGCAAGTGCCACAACTCCGCAAACATCCGATGAGCCGCCATCCACATCTTGTGGTACTATCGCGGCAACACCGTTTTGATCTAACGAGATCGTGATATCCTGAGCTACGGCCTGAGGAGCCCCTCCATCTACGACGGTTACGGTGGCAGATGCCGAGGAACTATTACCACTACCGTCAGTCACTGTCAACGAGATGGTGTTGGAGCCGATGTGCGAGCAGTCAAACGAGCTTTGGCTGAGGCTGAGGCTGGCTACCGAGCAGTTGTCACTGGATCCACCATCCACGTCACCAGCGGCCAGCGCGGCATTGCCATTGGCATCGAGCTGTATAGTAATGTCCTGAGAGATGGTAAGGGGAGCAATATTATCTTCTACGGTGACCGTAGCTGTGGTTGAGTGACTGTTGCCGGCTCCATCGGTGGCCGTAAGGGTGACGGTGTTAGCACCTATGTCAGTGCAGTCAAACGTGAGGGGTGAGGCACTCAGGGTGATGGCGCAGTTATCACTACTTCCATTGTCGAGATCACCGGGCGAGTAGCTCGCGGTTCCGCCGGCATCCAATTGGATGGTAATGTCCTGAGCGACCGCCACAGGTTGCTGCTCATCAATGATAAATACGGTTGCCATAGCAGTGGCAGTATTCCCGCTGTTGTCTGTTCCTGTCAGCGTCACGGTATTGGGGCCCAGATCGTCACAGTCGAAGTCGGTTTGGCTAAGACTCAGGGTGAGGGAGCAGTTGTCAGTCGATCCATTGTCTACTAACGCCGGCGTGATGGTCGCTACCCCATTGCCGTCCAGAGAGATGTTGATGTTCGTAGCGGACACATTAGGTTCCTCCTGGTCGACGACAAGTATGTTGGTGGTGGCAGAGCTCGAATTGCCAGAAGCGTCCGTGACTGTCAGGGTCACCGAATTAATCCCAACATTGGAGCAATCGAATGACGTCACGCTCAGTGTTTTTGATACTATACCGCAGTTGTCAGCAGATCCTCCGTCGATTTGATTTGGATCGATCGTAGCAACACCATTCGCGTCGAGTGCAACGACGACAGGAATCGCTAAGGCCAACGGTGGTATGTTGTCGACGACAGTAACAGTGGAGCTTGCTGATGCCGAGTTTCCAGACCCGTCGGTTGCTGTGAGTGTGACCGTGTTGGGACCTAAGTCAGTGCAATCGAAGTCGGTAATATCTAGATCCAGAGAGAGGTCACAGTTGTCGTCACTGCCGTTGTCAATATCGGTAGCTGAGATAGTTGCGGTACCATTGGCATCGAGCTGTACAGTGATGTTCTGTGCGATTGGTGCAGGGGCCAAATTGTCTTCGACTGTGACTGTAGCGGTTGTGACGGTGATATTTCCGCCAGCGTCACTGACCGATAGCAGGACAGGATTATCTCCAATGTTAGTGCAATCGAAGGTACTGGGAGAGACACTTAGCAGAGCACCGCAGTTGTCACTACTTCCAGCGTCAACCTGGCTAGCATCTATGCTGACATTGCCTGCAGCGTCCAACTGCACGGTGATGTCCTGGGCAAGGGCGACCGGTACTTCGTCATCGACGATAGTTACGCTTGCGTTCACCGAACTGGAATTCCCCGATGGATCGGTCGCCGTTAACGTCAATGCGTTGAGGCCTACATCGAGGCAAGTGAAGTTGGTCCTGTTAAGACTTAGCGAAAAGCCGCAGTTATCACTGGTGCCATTGTCCACCATGCTGGGAGTGATGACCGCGTTGCCATCCTGATCCAAAATGGCAACAATGTTCTGGGCCAAAACGACCGGTGGTGTATTGTCCTCTACTGTCACCAGCGCATTGGCCGTTGAGGAGTTGCCTGAGGGGTCGGTAGCTGTCAGAATCACTGGCACATCCTGACCCGCTTGGTCGCAGGAGAATGTTGTCTTGTCCAGGCTAAGTGTGACTGAGCAGTTGTCAGTGCTTCCTGCATCGACCTGGCTGGTGTTGATGGTTGCATTGCCTGCGGCATCCAGCTGCACGGTGATATTTTGTGCCACGGCTGTGGGCGCCTGATTGTCGATGACTGTGACAACTGCGGACGTGATGGTTTCATTTCCTGACTGATCCGTGGCGGTGATGCTGATGCTTTGTGCACCCAAGTCGCTGCAGTCAAATTGCGTCTCGGCCAGAGTCACAGACGCAACGGTGCAATTGTCCGATACGGACGGCACCACATCGCCAACTAGTAGTGTGGCCATCCCTTGATTATCAAGTATTAGATTAAATGGCTGTGTGGTGACGGTAGGAGCAATCTCATCAATGACTGTCACCGTGGATTGGGCGGTTGCCGTCGTGCCATTACTGGAGGTTGCTGTGAGGTTGACAATATTATTTCCCAAATCGGTGCAGTCGAAATTTGTTATGTCCAGCATCAATGTGGCACCTGGCGTGCTCCCATCGTCTACGTCGGATGGTTGGATGGTCGCGTTTCCAGTTGCATCTAGCTCCACGGTAATGTCTTTTGCGAGGGCTACGGTGCCTACTTTGAACCTCCTTTGGATCAAGCCATAGTTGCTGGCATCTACTGATGTGCTGGAGACCCGGTCTCCATCCTGCCATACGATGGTCGCAGTTCCTTCTCCGTCGTAGAAGCCAACAACAGGGAAAATCTGATTCTCGGCAGTGGTTGTATTTACTGCCGTTTCGGGACCCTCCAGAACGCCGCTACTGGTGATGTGTTGGCCGTAAATGCCACCGCGTGCGCCATCTTGACCAAAGCTCGTCCAAGTCACGATGTATTCGCCATCCGCGCTTGCAGCCATGAATGGATGCAACTGGTCTCCAGCGCTCGTACTGTTCACCTGAGCCTCTCCGCTAAGAGCGTTACCACTGGGGTCATATCTTCGAAAAATGATGCCGTATCCATCGCCATCCCCAAGGAAGCTGCTCCATGCTACTGCAAAGTTGCCTGCAGTGTCCATCCCGATAGAGGGCTCTATTTGGCTCTCAGCGGTGGTGCTGTTCAAGCGGAACTCCGCCCCTGCCGCCACGCCATTATTGTCGAAGAGCCTGGCATAAACGTCAATATCGACCGTACCAGTGGTGTCGGTGCTCTGCCAGACGATGGCGAAGTTGCCGTCATTATCGCTTGCTACATCCGGATTGGTCTCAAAAGTTGTGGACGGCGCGTTGACGAGGAACTCTGACCCTGTGGCGATACCATTGGCATCAAACATCCTGGCAAAGATCTCGCCGTCACTGACCCATGAGATGATGAATGTGCCTCCCGCCGCCATGGTCACGGTGGGAAACTGCTGCTGGCCCGTCGTTGTCACATTGGCCAAGGTTTCGGCGGTAATGGCGATACCAGCTGCGTTGTACATTTTATAGTAGATCCCCCAGCCGTCGCCATCCTGGTCAAAGCTCATCCATGTGATGACATAGCGTCCGTTGTCCGCCACGGCCACGTCGGGAAAGCGCTGGTCGTTATCGGTTGTCGTATTGACCTGGAACTCTTCCACTGTGACACTGCCCATGGCATCGTACTGCTGAGCAGCTACGGCAAATCCATCTCCGTCCAGATTCTCACTTTCCCAGGCCAAGATGGTGGATCCAAGTTGCCCCGTCGCCGCTGCTGGCCGCTGTTGATTGTCCTGAGTGTTGCTGTTGACGAGGTTCTCGCTACCAGTGGCTATTAGCTGGGCCGCTACTTCATTGGGGGAGAATGAAGCCCAGATCACGCAGATTACTGCGAGGAGGAGGCCATGAGTCGAGGGTTTCAGAGCATTGTTCATAGGGCCGCGGATGAGAGTGAGAAAAAGTGTGGATTTACCTTCTGTAACCCTTAAAATGGTCGGTTCGTCGAAGCTGTAGAGGTACTACGTTCCTCGAGGGACTGAACTCTCTGAAGCAGGTCTTCCAATGAAGCCTCGTACTTGTCGAGATCTTGTTGTTGGCTGGAGATGATCGCTTCCTGCTGCTCTACCTTAGCACTAAGTTCTTGCATGGCTTTCACCAAGGGCACCACAAACTCAGCATAGCGAAGCCCATACATGTCCTGATCATTTTGCGGAACTTTCACGCCGCTGAAGTCGTAACCCAATTCCTGCGCTGCCTGGAGCACTTCCTGCGCGATGAAACCTGAATATCGAATTTCTGATTTGGCTTCTTTGCTCAGATCGTCTGGGATCTCCTTTCCTTGCATCTCATACACAGCAGCCAGGTCGATGTGATAGGTGACGGGGCGCAGCTGATTGATGAAGTCCAAACCAGGGACGTTTTCTTCGACGCACTCCTTCACCCGCCCATCTGAGGTCGCGGTCCAGTTCACCGGGCCCCCGACAGAGACAGTGGTGGCGTTACCTACGTACATCTCATTGCTTGTGGTAAGCGTAGTACCATAGCCGATAGCAATAGAGTTTTCCCCCGTCACGGAGGACTGCGCGCCAATGGCGATATTTTGCATGCCAGAGATGCTGGACTGGGCTCCAACGCCTACTGAATTAGTTCCAGTGGCATCATTATCGTATCCAATTGACACCGTGTAGTTGGAACCACTCGCAATCGTCGTCTGATACCCCATCGCGATGGCTCCCGTGCTTCGAACATCTGTTTGTTGACCCATCGCCATTGCATACTGACCGGTATTGTAGGCCTGATAGCCCCATAGCTCTACGTCATTATTCCCGACCGTCTGGTCGGAACCGATAAACGTGCACCGGGAGCGGTTGGTGTTGGTGAAATTGGATTTGGATCCCATGCCTACATTCCATTGACCTTCGCGATTAGTGAAGCCGCAGTAATAGCCTACGTAGGTATTGTGGTTGGCATTGGTTGTGCTATTCGTTCGATTGTTGTCCCATCCGGACATGGCTCCGACGAATGTGTTATAGTCGGCCCATTCTGTAGCAGGACCGGAAGCTGCACCCACCATGGTATTGTAAATGCCGTCACCTATATCTATAGCCGCTGAATCTCCTAATGCCGTATTGTGGTGTCCATCATCGACATCTGACATTGATTCACTACCAACAGCCGTATTGCGGTACCCTACATCCGATGATATTCCGGCCTCATTTCCCACGAAAACCTGCTTGTAACCTGTAGTATTTGACCACCCGGCGTCTTCACCAATGAAGGTGTTCTCGTAGCCGGTTGTATTCCGGGTTCCGGATTCTTCCCCAACGAAGGTGTTATCGTACCCGGTCGTATTATTCTCCCCAGATTCGGTGCCTACGAAAGTGTTGTCGCCGCCGTTTTGATTAAGGCGACCGGCCTCAGTGCCTATGAATGTGTTGTCGAAACCCGTGGTATTGGTGTAGCCGGCGTCGTATCCGATGGCCACCAATTCCGAGGTGGTCACACTCCGACCAGCTCGGTATCCCAGCGCTGTATTTCTAGAGCCAGAAGTGGTCTTATGGAGAGTACTATCTCCAAAACCAGTGTTGAAGTCGCCGGAACTGATACTTGTCCCTGAACCGGTACCCTGAAACTCATTCAGGGTTTGGCTGTAGGATAAATTGGAGAAAGCAAAGACAAGAAGAGCCGCTGCAGAAACTCTGAGGATTGATAGAATTTTCATGAATAGGTTAGGTTTCACCTCCGCGGAGGAAGGACATGTAACGGATGAAGGTAGGGATAATTTGGAAGTTCCCCAACCCCTTTGATGTTATATTTCCGTGAAATAATGCGACGTGGAGGGCGGAAAAGCCCTTTTGAGCTTCAATGAGGTTGCTTGAAGCGCCAATTACAGGGATTGCTGGCGCCTTGTTGTTGGGTTTAACTAGCTGATTTCGTGGGAGTCTGAAACGGTCTAACCCTCAGTACAATAGCTTCTCGATAATTACCATCAATTGCTCCTTTTTCAAGGCCTTAAGTGCCTTGCTTCGCTCCTGGGGATCCTTGATCTTTTCTGCATCTAAATCCTGGAGCTCCGCCGCCACAAGCTGGAATGGATCAGCACCCTGCCCCACGTTTTCGAGGCCCATCACCTCGATTTCATCAACCAGCGCCTCCAGGATAGACTTGCCTTTTTTCTTGCAGGTTTCTATCGGATTGTACTTGGAGTTCGAATCCCGCAGTGCCCAGCTGCTGTAGTCGATTTTCAGTTCGTCAATGTCTTTGATGCGCGGATCGGACGCGGGCAAAAAGCGTTTCAATACAGAGGAGGTGCCACTTTTCCAGGCCTCGAGATCGAAGTCCTCGGAGCCCAAGCGCTCGATGCGGGTTTTGATGAGCTGGATCGCCTTATCTACCATGACTTTAATTGTAAATTTTCTATGGAAGGTAGCAATCATTCTATGAATTAGAATTGTTCATATAGTAAAAGTTATAATAGCTGACGGTGGTCATCGATGGCCACCACCTTTATGTACTAATATTGAGCTATGGAACAAGTCGACGTCACGAAGATCGTCCAGCCAGGGATTGAGATTTTTGGCATCCTACTGATGGAGCCAGTCACGGTGATCACCAACCTGATGATCTCCGTCATGTGCTTCTATGCGTACTGGAAGATGAGCAAGGACCAAGTGATGGGGGCGACACTTGTCTACCTGAAAAATTACTTCTTGTTCATGGGAATGGCCACCACCTGGGGAGGATTCATTGGCCATGGCTTTCTCTATGCGCTTGATCCGCGCTGGAAGCTGGTGGGCTGGATCATCAGCATGATTGCGGTTGGTTTGATAGAGCGTTCATCCATTAGCTATGCCAATAGACTGGTGTCACCTGCCTTGGGTAAGTTTTTCCTGATCGCCAATGTAGTAGAGCTAGTGATCCTTATGTCACTGGTGATCTACTCAGTGCATTTCAAGTACGTGGAGATTCACAGTGCCTATGGGTTTATCGTGGTCGTCTGTGGGTTCCACCTGTTTGTATTTCTAAAGACGAAGGATCTGGGAAGTTTGCAGATGATGTGGGCGACGATATCGTTGCTGATTGCCGTTTACATATTTAACAAGCCTGTTATTCTGCATACTTTCTTCAATCACCGGGATCTGGCGCACTTGTTTATGCTGCTGGGTTCTTGGTTCCAATACAGAAGCTATGTGAAGCTGAAGCAACCCGCGCTGGAACCAGTAGCCGCTAGCTGATTCTACTCCAGTTGACGACCGTTTTGCTGAGGGAGTCTACCTGCTTTCTAATGACTGCATTGGCAGGCGTCTCCAATTCCGGGTCTTCGTCGAGGACTTGCGTCGCAGCCTGACGGGCCAACTGCAGAATTTGACCGTCTACTCCCAGATCCGATACAAGAAGGTCGAAAGCGCCACTTTGTTGCGTTCCCATCAAATCTCCCGGACCTCGAATTTGCAGGTCCGTCTCCGCTATTTTGAATCCATCGTTGGTGGCGACCATCGTAGAAACTCTGAGTTTGGCTTCCTTGCTGAGCTTTAGCCCTGTCATCAGGATACAGTACGACTGATCGGCGCCCCTGCCGACACGGCCGCGTAGTTGGTGCAGTTGAGAGAGCCCAAACTTCTCAGCATTTTCGATGACCATCACGGAGGCATTGGGGATATTGACGCCCACTTCTATTACGGTTGTGGCGACCATGATTTTTGTCTCGTTCTTCACGAAGCGCTGCATTTCGAAATCCTTTGCTTCCGATTTCATCTTACCATGAAGAATGGAAACAGGTATCTCTGGGAATCGCCGGCAAATGCTTTCGTAGCCATCCATCAAGTCTTTGTAGTCAAGCTTCTCAGACTCCTCGATCAATGGATAGACGATGTAGACCTGGCGCCCTAAGGCCATCTCCTTGTCTAAAAAGTCGAAAAGGCGAATGCGCTGACTGTCCCGCATGTGCATCGTTTGGACGGGTTTTCTTCCGGGAGGTAGCTCGTCGATGACCGAGATATCGAGGTCACCGTACAGTGTCATCGCCAGTGTACGGGGTATTGGCGTCGCCGTCATTACCAGCACGTGCGGAGGATGCTCTTCATTTTTCTTCCACAGCTTCGCACGCTGCGCTACACCAAACCGGTGTTGTTCATCGATCACTGCCAGGCCAAGGTGGCGAAATTTCACCTTATCTTCTATGAGTGCATGCGTACCTACCAGCACATGTATGTCCCCTGATTCCAGGCCCTCATGCAAGACCTTGCGTCGTGCGGCCCCAACTGATCCCGTCAACTTCTCCACGACAATCCCCATTTCGTCACCCATGGCCTTGAGGCTTTGGTAATGCTGCTCTGCGAGGATCTCGGTCGGCGCCATGAAGGCACACTGGGTCTCGTTGCTGATGGCGATGAGCATACATAGAAAAGCGACAATGGTCTTACCACTCCCGACATCGCCTTGGACCAGTCGATTCATTTGATGCCCCGAGCGGAAGTCTGCATAGATTTCCTTGATCACCCTCTTTTGCGCATCAGTCAACTCAAACTGTAAGTGCTTTTCGTAGAATTCATTAAGCAACGGGGCACGCTCGAATACTATGCCCTTGAACTTGTCCGTTCGGGCAATCTTCAATTTCAACAGACGCAATTGTATGTAGAAGAGCTCTTCGAACTTCATCCGGTACCGAGCTCTTTTTAAGTGATCGGCATCCTTGGGGAAGTGGATGTTGACAAGTGCTGTCTTCTTGTCGGTAAGATGGAAATCACTCCGCATCCCCTCGGGGAGCGTCTCTGAGATGTGATTCATCGCCTCCATCAACAGTGCCTTCATCAGTTTGCTGATGACCTTTGTGTCGATGTACTTTTTCTTGAGCTTTTCGGTAGTGGGGTAGACAGGCTGGAGGTAAGTGGAGGCGCCCTTGTCCCTTCGCAAGATGTCAATCTCAGGATGGGCAATATTGAAGGAGGATCCAAACCTTGCTGGCTTGCCAAACACCACGTAGGTGACACCCACCTTGTACTGCTGTTGCGCCCACCTCGCACCCTGAAACCAGACGAGATCAATTCTGCCCGTATCGTCCTTGAAAGTTGCCACCAACCTCTGCCTCCGTGGAGGACCCACGAGCTGAAACCCTGTTATCTCACCGATGATTTGGACAGATGGTAGCTGTTCATCGAGGTCCGCTATTTTGTGGAACTTCGTACGATCCTCGTAGCGAAATGGGTAATGTTGGATGAGATCTGCGTAGGTGGCAATACCGAGCTCCTTCTCCAGCAACTCTGCGCGTTGAGGCCCAGCACCTTTGAGGTACATTATGCTCTTGGAGAAAAAACCGGACATAGGATCACCCTTTAGATCTTCGAAATTATACCAAGAGGGCGAAAAGAGCGGGACTCAGACTAGTCCTTCCAGGTCACGGTGTTGAGCAGGTGCATGACATCATTTTGTAGGTAGGTAATGATCGGGGCCAACGAGTCATTCTTGTCGGCAGTTTGGAAGTACACCGCCCCCCTCAAAAAGTGCCGGACACTGTCGGTGATGTGGAATTGGAATGGACTGGGGACCTCACCTTCCAGTTCTGTGACCGAGGCGACGTTGCCGCTATTGAGTACGACAATCTTTTCCTCTATTGAGTACGCTTTCACATTGTGTTTTGCAGTGAGCCGGTAGCTATCGTCGAGCACTTCGTCAGAAGTCTTCCTGCTGTCGAGAGGTTTGTAGGTGATCTGTATGTGCGCATCAAAAAGTGGATAATAGAGATCCACCCAGTATCGCTCTGAGATCCACGACGTATCGTCATACAAAACCGCGTGCTCAGAGTAATCAAAACTGTATGGCAGGCTGTCGGGTAAAACCTGGTAGGCCACTTCGGGCAAGTCGATTCGATTGTATCCTTTGGGTTTTGGGAGATAGTTGGTGTCACAGCTGACCACGAACCATATAAACACTACCCCCATCCAGGCGTTTTTTGTCATCCTTTCAAAATGCTTTGTTCCAAGAATATTCTGACTCTTTTTATTCGCTTCTGGTCGACTGCGACAACCGTGAAGTGAAAGGGTTCGAATTGTATTTTTTCACCAGCATTGGGTAGTTTCTGATTGATTTCCAGTAGCAAGCCACCAAGAGATTCGCTTTCGCCTTTGACCTCCTCAAAAATATCTGCTTCAATTTGCAGCACCTTGCAGAAGTCGTTGAGGGATGTCTTCCCCTCAAATACGTACGTGTTTTGGTCGAGTTTATTGTAAGTAACGTTGGCTTCCTCGTCAAACTCATCGTTGATCTCGCCTACGATTTCTTCGATGATGTCCTCCATAGTGATGAGGCCCTCCGTCCCACCGTATTCATCAACCACGATAGCCATGTGGACACGCTTCTTTTGGAAGTCTTTGAATAGGTCGTCGATTTTCTTGCTTTCAGGGACGAAGAACCCCGGTCTCAAAAGAGACTGCCAGTCGAAGTTTTCCTCTTCATCGAGAAACGGCAGCAAGTCTTTGATATAAAGGATCCCCTCAATCTTATCTATGGTTTCGCTATAGACCGGTATCCGGGAGTAGCCAGTTTTATTGATCTGGTCCATCAGCTCGTGAAAGTCGGTGGTGATATCCAGTGCCGTAATATCCAACCTCGACTTCATCACCTGCTTCACCGATAGTGTGCCGAAGTTGACGATCCCTTTCAATATGCCCTTCTCTTCCTCCGTAGCTTCCTGCTCGGCAGTGATCTCGAGTGCCTGGTTCACGTCTTCCACAGAAAGGTTATAGCCCTTCTTCTCTACACGCCTTTCTATTACGTCACTGATAGAGATGAGAAACCATGCCACGGGCTTGGAGACCTTGGTGCCCACCCAGAGGATAGGAGAGGTCAGGCGTGCAAAGTTGTAGCTGTTGTTAGTGGCATAAACCTTGGGTACGATTTCTCCGAAGAACACGATCGTGACCGTGACAATGGTGGTCAGGGCGACTATGATCACACCCTCCTGGCTCTTGTCATCCACCAGCTGCCATGTCATAAAGGCAGAGATGGTGATGATCAATATGTTGACCAGGTTGTTGATGATGAGGATTGTGGCCAGGAGTCGCCTGGGATCCTTCATCAAGGATGATATGCGCTGATCCTTGGCATCCTGCGAGTTCTTAAACTTGTTGAGGTCATCCTGGGTCAGAGAGAAAAAGGCCACCTCTGAGCCTGAGATCAAACCTGACAGGGCCAGCAATACCAAAAGCACGGTGCCATATATCAAATAAAACGAAAATGGCACTTCGTTCAGAGCAGATAAAAGAAACCAGGGATAGGGGTCTTCCGGAGAAGTTTCCAACTACAGGAGGTTTGGTGAAACTTTAGAATGGCAGGTCATCCGACACGTCATTCGCTGTGCTGGTAGCTGGGCTCTTCGCAGCAGGTGAACCATAGTCTTCCTCAGTAGGCATAGGGGCATGCTCCACAGTGGATGATGATCCTCCACCGCCCAACATATTCATGTTATCCGCCACAACTTCAGTCGTATAGCGTGTGACACCGTCTTTTTCCCACGACCGGGTGCGAAGTTTTCCTTCAATGTATACCTGGTCACCTTTCTTCAGATACTTCTCGGCGACCTCAGCCAACCCTCTCCAGAGCACAATGTTGTGCCACTCAGTATTCTCCCTTCGTTCCCCGGTATTGCGATCCTTATACGTCTCAGAAGTGGCAATGGAAAAGCTCGCTACGGCTACGCCGGACTCGAGATGTCGCACTTCTGGGTCTCTTCCCAATCTACCTACAAGAATCACTTTGTTTACTCCAGACATAATCTAAAAATACTAAAAATTCTGCTGGTCCAAGTAGTTGACCATCAATTTTGGTTTGGGCAAAGTTAATACTTGATCGAAGCTGTAAGCATTCAAGTCGTACTTATTTAGCAATTTGTCGAAAGTGCTCTTCTCCGGGACTTCCGCCCTATAGAATCTCGCCTCAATTCTTTGGTGGGTAAGTAGGTGCTTGAAGACATTGGAGATCTCTAGCTGGCTGGTACTATTTGGGTGCACATAGTCTTCCAGCTCGAATGTCGGGTCCTCTACCAACATGAATTCATACAAGCCTTGCCAGATGTCATTGGCCTGTCGTTGCTTCATGCCCACCAAGCCATTGTGTTCCAACACCAGATAGTGAAAAGGCCTGGTTCTTACCTTTACCTTTTTGAGCTTGACAGGATATTTTGACTGCTCGCCTGCGGCCAAGGCCTGGCAGCGGTCCTGTAGTGGGCAGGATGTGCAACCGGGTTGCGAAGGTGAGCAGACGGTAGCTCCCAGCTCCATCATGGCCTGATTGAATAAGTCAGGGGCATGCGCTGGGATCAGCTGCTCGAGGACATGCATAAATTCCTTTCTGGAGGAAGAGGCACTTATGTCCTTATCGATAGCGAAGACCCTTGCCACGACTCGGAATACATTTCCATCCAGCACAGGCCGCGGCTCACCAAAGGCAATCGAGGCAATGGCCGCTGCGGTATATGGACCCACGCCAGGAAGCTCGATCAGGCCATCATAGCTAGGCGGAAATTGACCGCCATGTTTTTCTTCGACAATTTTTGCGGTCTTATGCAGGTTCCGGGCTCTACTGTAATATCCGAGTCCTTGCCAGGTCCTCATTACGACGTCAGCCTCGGCATTGGCAAGGTCTGTGACTGTAGGGAATTGCTCGACAAACCGTTGGTAATAAGGAAGCCCTTGAATTACTCTTGTTTGCTGCAGAATGATCTCCGACAACCAGATCTTATAAGGGTCTTTTGTTTCCCGCCAAGGCAGTTCTCGCTTTGTAATTGAATACCAGTCAATTATATTTTTGCCAAAAGTGTTGTCCACTTATCAATACTAGGGTCAAATAATCGTGTAGGGCTTTTTATTTCCAAGCCCCAAATTTAATTTTGGTCCGCTTATAAATAGATATCAAGACAAAAAGAGATCAACAGTGACGAAAGCTGACGTAATAACGGAAATATCAGAGAAAACAGGGATCGACAAAGCTGACGTACAGGTAACGGTGGAGGCTTTCTTCTCAGTAGTAAAGAATTCCATGGCCGATGGTGAAAACATCTACGTTCGGGGCTTTGGCAGTTTTGTGAACAAGAAACGAGCACAAAAGATCGCCAGGAACATCTCGAAGAACACCGCTATGGTTATTGAAGAGCACTATGTGCCCAGTTTCAAACCTTCAAAAATCTTCACGGAAAAGATCAAGAACAGTTCGAAGCTGAAAGGCAAGTAGCTAACCGCAGCATGAACAGACAACAGCTGCTGGTGTCAGTCGTGGGTGTGGTGCTCGTGGTTTTAATCTATCAGCTACCCCGTGTGGTGGTTGAAAATGACGAGGAAGCCGACGTAGCCGACCATACTTTTGAAGTGACACTTGAGGACAGGAGGGCTATTACTTCGCTAAATGCCTTGTTGCGGACGTCTTCAGACGAAAAAATTAGTATCTTTGCGGACTCTTTGGCCGGTTACTACCTCCGCTATGGCAAACTTGACAGTGCCGAGTGGGCAGTGACCGAGATGCTGAGAAGAGATAGTTCTTTAAATGCGAAAGTAGCGGCAATTGAGACGCTCTATAAGCTCTTTGAAAGAGCAGCTGATCCAGCAGATGGAGAATCCAGGGCATTGGCACTGAAACCTCTCATCGAAGAAGCATTGGATCAACGTCCCGATGATCTTGGCCTGAAGAGTAAACTGGCCATGACCATCATTTCCTCAGAGGCGCCCATGGTAGGGGTGCAGATGCTGAGAGAAATCCTTGAAGTAGACCCAAACAATAGGGAAGTCCTCATTAATCTGGGACTCCTTGCCATCAGGTCGGGACAATATGATAGAGCTACCGAGCGATTCGAAACACTGCTACAGCTGGATTCAGCGGACTACGAAGCCTTACTATACCTGGCTGTCTCCTGGGAGCAGCAGGGACAACAAGGTCGAGCAACTGAGGCCTACACCAGGATCCTCAACGCGGCAAATGTAGATCCCGCCATACGAAGAGCAGCTGAAGAATATCTCGCCAGATGACCAATTAGACGATTTGGGCTTTAGTGCAATCCGTTGTGCTTGGGCTCAAAGAAGAAATTAAAAAGTTGTTTAACTAAGACAAAAATTATTTAAAAGTATGCCTTGCGGAAAGAAAAGGAAAAGACACAAGATCGCTACTCATAAGCGAAAGAAGAGACTTAGAAAAAACAGACACAAGAAGAAGTAAGTCCACGACTAATTCCGATTTAGAGTGAGTAGTAATGAACTTTTAATTAGTTCAACTCAAAACGGATGTCGGATTGCCCTTCTTAAAGACAAAAGACTGACTGAGTTCCACGAAGAGGAAAGCAGTAATCAGTTCAAAGTCGGTGACATATATCTTGGAAGTGTCAAGAAAGTAGTACAAGGCCTTAATGCGGCCTTTATCGACATAGGCTTCGAAAAAGACGCCTTTTTGCACTATCTGGATTTGGGCCCTCAGGTCCAGTCACTCAACAAGTTCACTAAGCTGGTGCTCAATAAAAAGAACGCCAGCTCCAAGTTAACGGGGTTCAACCACGAGCCGGACATTAATAAGTTCGGGAAGATCAATCAGGTCTTGACGAGGAATCAGAAGATCCTCGTGCAGGTGGTGAAAGAACCTATTTCTACGAAGGGACCACGACTTTCTTGTGAGTTGTCTATTGCCGGGAGGTACATCGTACTTGTACCTTTCTCAAACGCGGTTAGCGTTTCAAAAAAAATCACAGATTCTGCTGAGAGGAAGCGACTCGCGCGACTCATCAGCTCTATTAAGCCAGAGAAATTTGGCGTAATCATTCGGACCGTAGCTCAAGGCAAAGACGTCAAGGAGCTAGATGCCGACCTCAGCAACCTTACGAACATTTGGAAGGAGGGCATCAAAAATCTCAAAAAGGCCAAGGTCCGAGACAAAGTCATTGGCGAAGTAAGCCGCGCCAACTCCATTCTTCGGGACGTACTCAACGAATCTTTTGACAACATTCTTGTCGACGACAAGGACCTGCATCAGGAGATCAAGGAATACGTACTGAAGATCGCTCCTGACAAGGAGAAGCTCATCAAGCACTACAACTCGAAGTACAAGATCTTCGAAGCGTACGGCGTTGAGCGGCAGCTGAAGACTTCCTTTGGTAAGTCTGTAAGCATCGCCAATGGTGGTTACCTCATCATCGAGCATACGGAGGCCCTGCATGTCATCGACGTGAACAGTGGCAATAAGTCCAATCGCGAGGAAGATCAGGAGGCGACGGCATTGACTGTCAATCTCGAGGCGGCGAAGGAAATTGCCCGCCAGCTGAGGCTTCGTGACATGGGCGGTATCATCGTGATCGACTTCATCGACATGAGGCGTGCCGAAAACAAGAAGAAGGTTTTTGCGCGTATCAAGAAGGAGATGGAGGGTGACCGATCGAAGCATACGATCCTACCACTATCCAAGTTTGGTCTCATGCAGATCACCCGTCAGAGAGTTCGGCCTGAGCTGAATATCTCGACGCGAGAGGTTTGTCCAACTTGTGCCGGTACCGGGAAGATTGCAGCGTCGATCATCATCGCAGATCAGATTGAGAACACTGTGAAGTACTTCCTGGAGAAGCAAAACGAGAAGAAGCTGACCGTAGCACTACACCCTTATGTGTATGCGTATTTCACGAAAGGTGTCTTTTCGCTGCGCGTGAAGTGGTTTATGAAGTACTTCAAGTGGGTAAACCTGGTGGAGGACTCTTCACTGGCAATAACCGAATACAGCTTTATCAACGCCAACGGGGAGTTGATACAAGTCTAAAACTTGATACCGAAGTCGATGGTCAGGACGGCATTCGTCACGCGAAGGTCCATGTCCGAGAAAGTATCATCGACTGCATTGATAACACCGTGTTGGTAACTCAGCCCGCCGAATAGGGCGGTGTTGATACCAACACGGTATTCTATCCCCCCGCCAATCATCACCATTACATCAAAGGGCTTAAACGACTCGACGAGCACGTATTCTTCTTCCAGCGGCTTGTCACTCAGTTTGACCTCAAATCCTCCTCCTACCTGAAAGAAGACACCGAAGTCCGGTGATAACTCGGAGGTCATCAGTTTTAAGGTTAAGGGAATTTGGAGGTACTGGAGATTGTACTCCTCCAGCGTGTTGGGGAAGGTGCCACCATCTTCCGTCACACGGACCGCCACCTTTTTGGGCATGATAAATACACCGGTACTGAAGAAATAAGTATCTGTCAACTGGTTGTCCACGACAAGGCCCAAAGAGAATTTCAAATTGGTTCCGTTGTTGTCTGCATCAAGGGTGTCAGAGTTGAGCTCAACGTTGTTCAATGAGAAGAGTGGCGAGAACTTTAGACCTAGTTTCGTTTGCCCGTGACTGAACGTGGAAAAAAGGCACGTGAAGCAGCAAATTATGAGCAGTCTTTTCATAAATGATTGTATGCGGCGTTAATAACTTAGCTTATCAAAAGTAACGAGGAATGCGAAGAGTTTTGATCATAATCTCAGGCCTTTTGGTTTTCGTAAGTTGCCAGCAAAAGGCCTGTCGTGAAGTACCACCGATCGAGGGGGAAGTGGACATCCAAATCACTCGGTTGGAGCAGCAACTCTTCGACTTGCCAGATGAGGCATCTGTTGTCGGCTTTTTGGAAACCAACGAGCTGGTATCGGTGAATTTCCTCCATAGCGACCAATACCCGAGCAAAGACATTCTGGCCAAGAGGATCTACGGACTGGTGAATGATCCGTACATGGATACGCTCTACAACGAAGCTGTCACGGCCTTTGAAGCCAACGAAGCCAACTTCGAGGAGGAGATCACCCTGTTGTTTTCAAGGCTCAATTACTATTACCCGGGAACGGCCATACCCAACGTGTCAACGATGGTTACGGGGTTGTACAATGACCTCTTCATTGGTCAGGAGGAGATCATCATTGGCCTCGATTACTTTGTTGGCCCTGAGGCCACTTTCAAACCCCAGGATGTCCCCCTGTATATTCAGCGTCGGTACACCCACCGACACATGGTGCCCATCATCGCGAAGTTCGTGGCCAATGCGCACACCAGAACGGGTAAGGAAAACACGTTGCTGTCAGAGATGATTGACTTCGGCAAGGTCAATTATTTTGTGAGTCGACTACTGCCATGCACAGCGGATTCGATCATTCTGGGATTTACACCCATCCAGATGGAGGCGATCCAAAAGAACCGCGAGGTCATTTGGACCAATTTCATTGAAAATGAACTGCTATTTGAGACGAGCGAGTTCATGAAACAGAAGTTCCTCGGTGAGCGGCCCAATATTCAAGAGATTAGCAAGAATTGCCCAGGTCGTGTTGGGGCATGGGTAGGATGGGAAATCGTGGAGCTCTATATGGCGCAGGAAGATGTCACCATGCAGGAGCTACTCGCGGAGACCGATCATCACATGATTTTTGCCAAGTCCAACTACAAGGCCATCAATGACTAGCCAGGTAATCGACCACCTGCTGGCATAGCTGCGTCCGACTGAATTGCTCCTCTGCCAGCTTCCGCGCATTGGACTGGTATTCTTCAAGTAGTAAGGTGCTGGAGAGAAATGGCCTCAAATTGGTGGACGCCGCCTCCGGGTCATCCGGAGGACAATAGACACCACACTCGTGCTCATCGATCAGCTTTTTCATCCAGCCGCCGAAATTCAATAAGATCAGCTTGCCTGCTGCCAGGCCATCAAAAAACTTGTTGGGGCTTCCCGTACTTAGAATGGGTATATCCAGGAAGGAGACATAAACAGCCTGGGACTGATCGAGAAGTGCTTTTACTTCGTCTCGATTTCCAAACTCGAGAATGCTGACATTTGACAGTTGCTCCGCTTGCTTCTCCAGTAAATCCAGCTTTGCTCCTTCTCCCATCAATTGGAAATGGACAGGTAGCTCTTGTTCTTCGCAGGTCTTAGCGAGCGCCAACAAATAATCCAGATGATTCGCTCTACCAAACGTCCCGATGTAGCTGATGACCATTGGCGACTCAGGAGTGAATTCAGCGGGTGTCGGTGTTGGCTGGAAGAAATCGCAGTCAGCCATGTTGGGAATTGAGACAGCCTTTACATTGAAATCACAGCTGTACTCCATGTAGTCTCGTATAGGAGGTGACAGGCCGATCAGTTTATCCGCATTTTTATAAATCCTTCTTTCCAGTCCGTACAGGGCTTTTTGAAGGTACTTATTGGTGATCATCTGCATTTGCACGGGCACCTCCGGCCACAGATCGCCCACCTCAAAGGCGTAAGGTGTTCCCCGGAATCTCTTCAAATACAAGCCGATCAGGCCTGTGGTCAGTGGGGTAGTGATGATATAATTGATATCCGGGCGTGGATACTTTCTGGAAACGCTGATGGCCTGTCTCACAAATTGTACAAATGCCCGGATCCGGCGACCAAAAGGGAACTCGTTGGAGTAATTGATGGAGAGGTATTGTACTTGCAGTCCGTCGATGTCGACGAGGCCATGCTGTTCGTTGTGCGCCGTTATTATCAGCACTTCGTGCCCTGCCTCTTGCAACGCTTTGCCGACGAAAAAGGACCTAAGCGCCCCCCCCTCGCCGGGATGACGAAAATATTGATGATAGAGGTGCACCCTCATGGCTGCCAGCATTGATTCACTTGGCTACAAGATAATTCTTCTCGAAGTACCTGCAAATAGGAGTGACCCCGCAGGACTCGCATTTCGGATTTCTCGCCAGACAGACGTAGCGACCGTGCAAGATCAGCCAATGATGGGCCTTGGAAACGTGCTCCCTTGGGATATGCCTTACCAGCTGCTTTTCCACCTCGAGAGGCGTCTTGGCGTTTTGGGTCACAAGCCCGATACGCTTCGAGACACGGAATACGTGTGTGTCCACAGCCATCGCTGGTTCATCATAAAGTACTGAGAGAATCACATTGGCCGTTTTGCGACCAACACCAGGGAGAGATTGTAGTTCCTCCATAGTCGCAGGCACTTCACTATCGAACTGCTCGACGAGCATCTGGGAAAGACCCAGGAGGTGCTTCGTCTTGTTGTTCGGATAAGAAATACTCTTGATATAGGGGAAAATCTCCTCAAAAGTGGAAGCGGCGAAGTGCTGCGGGGACGGGAAATCTTGGAAGAGTGACTCCGTGACAATATTCACCCGCTTGTCAGTGCACTGGGCACTGAGCACTACAGCTACCAACAATTCAAAAGGGGAAGAGTATCGAAGCTCCGTTTCAGCAGGCGGAGAATTCTCCGAAAAGTGCTGAACAAAGGCTCCGAACCGCTCCGATTTACGCATGACCCAAAATTAGGCCATCTACCCAATTTGATGGAAGTTTATCCGGCCTGGAAATCTTCTACCTCAAAGCTCTTCGAAAAGGCCATGATACTATCAACGGCTCGCTTTGGGGCTTTCACAATGACCTGATCAAGATTGTCCTTGATCTCTTCCAACTCCTGAAGTCTGAGACGCAGGGCGCCGTTTGTCAGGAGGCTATATTGTAAGTCGTTTTTCTCGCGCTTTGTAAGATCATCATATAGGAATCTTACAAGATCATTTTCGGTAAAAGTTTTTGTCATAGGCAACATTATTATGCTTTAACTTTTTTCTTAAGTTAATCAAAGCATACCTCATTCTGCCCAAGGCGGTGTTTATACTCACCCCCGTAACGTCCGCAATTTCCTGGAAGCTCATCTGCATATAATGGCGCATCACCAGTACTTCCTTTTGAGCCTCCGGCAATTCCTGGATGTACTTCTTGAGAAGATTATAGGTATCCTGCTTTATTTGCTTATTCTCTATCGACTCCTCAGAAAACTCTAACGTGTTGAACACGCTACTGCCATCCTCCATCACAATTGTGGGATAGCGCTTGTCTTTTCTGAATTGATCGATTGCTAGATTGTGGGCAATTCGCAAGATCCAAGGCAGGAATTTGCCTTCCTCATTGTACTTGCCGCTCTTCAGCGTGCGAATCGCTTTGATAAATACCTCCTGCATCAAATCCTCGGCGAGGTACCTATCTTTTACAATCAATAAAATAGTGGTGAAAACCCGATCTTTGTGTCTTCCGACTAACTCTGCAAAGGCCTCTTCGTCTCCCTTAACATACGCTGACAGCAATTGACTGTCATCCAAACTTATTCTGTTCATGTAGTTCACCTGTTAGTTAACGTAGAGGTCTATACCATATTGTATCGGGGTTTAAATGTGAAGAATAGTTGTTAGCAGAATACCAAAACTATATGAATACTTGATTTAAGCAAAAATTTCTGTTCCTATTTTTGTAGTCAACTAAAGAGAGGGAAACCCCTAAGGGATTCACATAGTTTTTCTCCTTAGACCAGATACAATACAAGCAAAACCTCCTCTTATCCTATAAGATGCATGAGTGAACCGGTGAAAAATGGTGTGGATCGGTTAGATCCCAAACAGTACATTATTATCAAGGGTGCCAGGGTCAACAATCTGAAAAATATTGACGTGGCCATTCCCAGAAATAAGCTGGTTGTAATTACCGGTCTCTCTGGTTCGGGGAAGTCGTCGTTGGCTTTCGATACGCTTTTTGCTGAAGGGCAGCGCAAATACGTGGAGAGCCTTAGCTCCTATGCACGGCAGTTTCTGGGCAGGATGGAAAAGCCCGAAGTGGACTATATAAAAGGAGTATCCCCAGCCATTGCCATTGAGCAGAAGGTGAATACCCGCAATCCCCGCTCGACCATTGGGACCACGACGGAGATATACGATTACCTGAAGCTGCTCTATTCCAGGATTGGAAAGACAATATCCCCTGTTTCCGGCAAGGAAGTTCAAAAAGATACCGTGACGGATGTGGTGGACTATGTCCTCTCATTGCCGGAAGAGCAGAGGGTAATGGTGCTCTCTCCTCTCCCACATCGAGATCGCTCTATCAAGGATGAGATGAAGGCGCTGATGAGTAAAGGCTTCACCAGGGTTTTCATCGACGGCGAGATGCACTTCATCGAGGAGATTCTGGAGAATCCCCCCAAGGGAACGGTAGAAGTATTGATCGATCGCACGGTCGTCAAGCACGATGAGGAGACGCAGTTTCGTCTTTCGGATTCCGTACAAACGGCCTTCTTCGAGGGCGACGGGCAGTGTATTATCGATGTGGTGGGTCATGAAAGGAAGACATTCTCAGATGTCTTCGAATTGGACGGTATCCGCTTCGAGGAGCCCTCGGTGAATTTTTTTAGTTTCAACAACCCTTATGGGGCTTGCAAAAGATGTGAAGGTTTCGGCCGAATCCTCGGTATCGATCCTGACCTCGTCATTCCTGATCGCAATCTCTCAGTTTTCGAAGGGGCTATTGTGCCATGGCGCGGCGAGACCATGCAAAATTGGGTGAAGCCCTTGCTGAAGAATGGCATCCGATTCGACTTCCCGATTCACCGGCCCATCGCGGAGCTCACCAAAGAAGAGTACAATCTGTTGTGGGAGGGGAATGAATACTTCGACGGTTTGCATGACTTCTTCAAATACCTGGAGACAAAGACGCATAAGATACAATACCGCGTCATGCTGTCGAGGTACCGGGGCAAGACTGTATGCCCGGATTGCCGTGGCACGAGACTGAGGAAAGATGCCTCATATGTGAAGGTGGCGGATCAATCGATCACTGACCTGGTGCTGATGCCCGTTGATCAACTCCGACCGTTCATGGACAAAATCACATTTTCGGAATTTGACAAGAAGGTCGCCGGTCGCGTAATCAAAGAGATCACCAATCGACTGTCGTATCTCGAGGAAGTAGGTCTGGGTTATTTGACACTCAATCGTCTGACCAACACCTTGTCCGGCGGTGAGTTCCAAAGGATCAAGCTGGCAACGTCATTGGGAAGTGCACTGGTAGGCTCCATGTACATCCTTGATGAGCCGAGTATTGGATTGCATCCAAGGGACACAGATCGTCTCGTGGCTGTATTGAAGACCTTAAGAAATATTGGTAACTCCGTGATCGTCGTCGAACACGAGGAGAAGATGATGGAGGAGGCCGACGAAATTATCGATATAGGGCCAGCAGCGGGCACGCATGGTGGGCAACTGGTGTACCAGGGTACCATCGGCCAAATGAATGGTACGGACAGATCCTTTACCGCCAAGTATCTACGAGGAGACGAGAAGATCGATGTCCCTTCCGTTCGCAGGGGATGGAATCAGTCGTTCACAGTGAAAGGGGCCAGGGAACATAATTTGAAGAACATCAATGTGGAGATCCCCTTGGGGGTGATAACGGTGATCACCGGGGTCAGCGGTTCAGGTAAATCGACACTGGTTCGGAGGATCATCTATCCTTCCATCGGCAAGCTACTTGGGGTCACTGGGGAAATGACTGGGAAGTTTGACGCCCTGGACGGTGATTACAAAAAAGTGGCACATATAGAGTTCGTAGATCAAAATCCGATTGGGAAGAGCTCGAGGTCCAATCCAGTGACCTATGTGAAGGCCTATGACAACATCCGTCAGCTTTTTGCGGACCAGCCTCTCGCGAAAAAGAACGGCTTCAAACCGGCGCACTTCTCCTTCAACGTCGATGGAGGTCGCTGCGAAACGTGTGAAGGAGAGGGGTCGGTGAAGATCGAAATGCAATTCATGGCGGATCTCAACCTGACATGCGAGACCTGTAAAGGTCAGCGTTTCAAGAAGGAGATCCTGGAGGTGAAGTACCATGATAAAAACATTGCGGACGTGCTGGATCTGACGGTGGAGGAGGCTCTGGAGTTCTTCAAGGACAGATCGGGCATTGTCAACAAGATCAAGCCATTGGATGATGTCGGCCTGGGATACGTGAAATTGGGGCAGTCCTCTAGTTCACTCAGTGGAGGCGAGGCGCAGCGGGTAAAACTGGCCTCCTTCCTGGGTAAGGGTACCGGTGCAGTGTCCAAGCAAGACCATGTGCTTTTCATTTTCGATGAGCCCACTACTGGCCTGCACTTTCACGATATCAGGAAGCTCATGGACTCCCTCAATGCCCTCGTAAACGAGGGTAATTCGGTCCTCATCATCGAACACAATATGGAGGTCATAAAGTGTGCTGATTGGATCATTGACCTCGGACCTGAAGGGGGAGAAAAAGGCGGCGCGGTCGAATTCGCCGGACTTCCTGAAGATATGATTAAATTGGCGCCGTCAAATCACACAGCAAGATTCCTAAACGAAAAACTATAATCATGAGAGCAAAAATTGCCGCCGGAAACTGGAAGATGAACACCAACAAAAACAGTGGTTCGCAACTGGCTTCAGAAGTAGTCAATATGGCTGCCGATGAAGTCAAGAGTGACGTGCAGGTCATTTTGATCCCTCCGTTTCCACTGCTGTCATCAGTACTAGCTCTCAAAGGGGACAAATCCAATGTTGGCGTGGGTGCCCAAAACTGCCATGAAAAGGAATCAGGTGCCTATACAGGTGAAGTCTCTGCAGAGCTGCTCAAATCTCTGGGTGTGGAGTATGTGGTCCTCGGACACAGCGAGCGCCGGGAATATTTCGAAGAGAGCCACGAATTGCTGGCGGAGAAGACCAAGATCGTCTTGCAGCATGGAATGACTCCGATCTTCTGCTGCGGCGAAAAGCTCGAGGTCCGGGAAGAAGGCAAGCACTTTGACCTGGTCAAGGCTCAAATAAGTGAGTCACTTTTCGATTTGGCTGCAAGCGACTTTGCGAAGATTGTCATTGCTTATGAGCCCGTTTGGGCGATAGGTACGGGCGTGACGGCATCCGCTGAGCAGGCGCAAGAGATGCATGCTTTCATTCGGGCCACGATTGCCGCCAAGTACGGCGATGATATAGCAAATGGCACTGCTATCCTCTATGGGGGAAGTGTGAAGCCAGGCAATGCGCAGGAACTCTTCGCATGCCCCGACGTTGACGGCGGACTTGTAGGTGGGGCCAGCCTTAAGTCCAGGGATTTTGTAGATATCGCTAAGTCCTTCTGATCCATGCTTTGGTCGGCACTCCTCTTCTTATCCCTGTCCTCTGGAGGTTTCAATGACTCTGAAATGGAGCACCAGCGAAACCGCTATTGCAGGGTCTTTGGAGTGATGTATGAAGTGTCCGACCATAGAAAAGCAGACTTCCTGGTGTACGAAGAGGATTCAGAGAGTTTTGCTGACCTCATCGTCTATGATCAGGACAATAAGCTCTACGCCAATGCCATGGGACACTGGCACTTCGTGACCAATCCCGATTTTGCGAGGTACAAGTTGTACTTCACCAAGGACCGTGACAAAGCGCATTTCTCGGTGTTTTTCACGGAATACGAATCTTTTGCCGGCTGCAACGAATAGATGGATTTTGTTGAGTTAAGGGTGGTAGCGCCAGAGGCGATTCGGGAGATTCTGATTGCAGAGTTGTTCGCCATAGGATTCCCTTCTTTCCAGGAAGTGGACGACGGATTCATTGCCAGCATCGATGTCGACCAGTGGGATGCCGATTTGGTGAAAAACTGCCTGGCAAGGTACGAGGGAGAGCATCCTATCTCCTATAAGATACAGGAAGTGGCCAAGTCCAATTGGAATGAAGTTTGGGAGAGCAACTTCGATCCAGTGATCATTGGTACGCGCTGCATAGTGAAAGCCCCCTTCCATCAGGTCGAAGGCACCTTCGACTATGAAATAGTGATCATGCCGAAGATGTCGTTTGGTACAGGCCATCATGCGACAACATCTCAAATGCTAGCCGTGCAAATGGAGCTGGACCATCACGGGAAGTCAGTGCTCGACGTAGGAACGGGTACCGGAATCCTGGCGATCATGGCGCTTAAAAGAGGTGCTGAAACGGTTATGGCCACAGATATCGACGACTGGTGCCGCGACAATAGCCTCGACAACCTCCAACTGAATGGCTACGATAATATTCCCATTCAACTTGGGGCCATCTCGGACATAACATTTGATCAGAAATTTGACATAATTCTTGCGAATATTAACAAGAATGTGCTCCAAACGGAGTTAAAAGAATATGTTGAATTGCTCCGCTCTGATGGTCACTTGCTGATAAGTGGTTTTTACACTGAGGATGTTGCTGAACTGGTGAGCCTTGGTGAAGAATTGGGACTGAGCATCCAACGAACGACAGAAAAAGACAACTGGGCATGTATCCAGTTCCACTTAAGTAGCCGTTAATACGTAGGATAATTATCTAACTTTATGATCATGAGAGTGCATTTCATGAATGTGCTGTCGTTGATGCTTCTGATTCTATTGTTGAATCAGCCTGCCTTCGGCCAACGTTTTTCCGATGACCCCGCCGTCTTCAACAGACAGGCGACCTCGTATTTGAATAATATGGGTACCGAGGCGGCGCGCAAGGTGGCGTTTGACTTCAACAATGCCTGGAATGCCAATTTCCAGCAAGCGCACAAAGAAAAGATCATGCAGCTGGCCACTGATATGCATCGCCGTGGTTACGCTTTCCGACCGTATTTCTGGCATTTTTTCAGCTACCTGGCTTATTCCGTAACCCAAGAGCGCATAGATGCTGCGATGCTGCACGAAGTGCTGGATATCAACACTGAATCCCTCAAGACTCTCAACAAAGAAGAGTATGGCGAATTCCTTTTTGGAATGAATGTGTTCTTCGCTCGCCGTTATTTGTACCTCACTACTAATCGGTCAGTACAGGTTCCGGGGGGTACTTATGACTTTAAGGTTATCGGGTATGTCGAACCGGAGGAACCGGAAATGATCGAAGTCGAAGAGCTGCCGGAGGAGGAGGTGCCGGTCACCGAGAATACTGAATACTGGGGTGAGGAAACGTCCGAAGATGACTGGGGCAGTGATGACTCCTGGGACAATAACGACGATTGGGGCAACGACGACTCCTGGGATACCGGCGGTGATGATTGGGGTAACGATGACTGGGGATCCGACGATTCATGGGATGATAGTGGAGACGATTGGGGAAGTGATGATTCATGGGGCAATGACGATTCCTGGGGCTCAGACGATGATTTCGGAGCAGATCCCTGGGCTGCGGCCACTCAAGCCGCTGTGGAAGAACGGCAAATCATCGAACCGGATTACGAGGACTATGTTGCCCTCCAGCAGTATCTGTATCGCCATCCGGTGATAGATGGTCCCGTAATTGAATTGAAAGACATTCAGCTGTTGATGGTCACCCCTTTTGATTCGCTCTCAGTGAGAAAGGTAGATGGGACCCACATTCTGAAGAATAGCACGTTTGCCGGCGAGAACGGGATTATGGACTGGCCGGCAGAAAATGAAAGAATGCGTGGAGCCGAGATCACCCTGGGACAATTTAGCTCCGACGTAGAGCGATCCTATTTCTGGTCCCCCAACGCCAAGCTTTCATTCCCAGCTCTCCTCAACAAGGAGGTGGAGGGCGTATTCAAGTACAGGAGTGTTCGCCGCCCTCCCCGCGCCCTGAGCAAGTATCCGATTTTTACCTCCAATAACAATGACGCCAAACTAACTTTTGCCGGGGGTAAAGTGGTATACACGGGAGGTGTAGAGATCCGTGGCAATGAACTATTTGGAACGTCGATTTCGCGAAAGCCCGGTCGTCTGGAGATATTGGATGGCAGGGGCCACACCGTGATTTTCCGAGCCCGAAAATTTGAGTTTAGGGAGGACTCAGTGATCACTTCCGACATGGCCAGTGTGACGATCTTATTGGGTACCGACTCTATCTATCATCCAGCAGTCCAGATGGAGTATGAACTGAAGGAGCAAAAGCTGACGCTTCTACGGGAGAAGAAACACAACGTCACCCCTTTTCACTCTACCTATCACGCCCTTAATATCAATGTGGATAGGATGCGTTGGGATCTGGAGGCAGATTCGATGGACATGTCCATCATGAATGGGAAGGACCTCCTACCGGCGACTTTTGAGTCCGACGACTTTTTTAGCCCTGTTCGATACAGCAGACTGACAGGGCAGTTTGGGTTTCACCCGATCCCGGTTTTTGTCAATTATTCCCGCAAGTACGACATCACAGAGTTCGTTGTAGATGAGGTGGCACAAGCCCATAAGATAAACCCCGCCTTCGTAAAGGGTGCTGCACGACTACTGCAGCAATACAACTTCTGCACGTATGATGAGGAGAATGGCCTCATCAGCCTCTACGATAAGATGTTTCACTATTACGATGCTTCAGCGAAGAAGAAGGATTATGACAACCTCTTTATCTCTTCTGTGCAATCACGTGGCCCCAATGCATCCTTGAACTTGGACTCCATGTATATCACCGTGCAGGGAGTAAAGAGGTTTTATCTGACGACGGACTTTGGCGTGAGGATCGAACCTGAAGGAGAAGTAGTCAAACTGGGCCAGGACCGTAGGATTAGTTACGATGGATCGATAGATGCTGGCGAATTCTTCTACAAAGGCAAGGATTTTGAGTTTGACTATGGGGCCTTCCTCATCAACCTCCCTACGATCGATAGTATTCGGATACAATTGCCACCGGAGGATTCGACCAAATCCTACAATCCAAAATATAAACAGAGTCTCCAAAATCATGTAAATCATACGACAGGCACGCTGTTCCTGGAGAACCCCACCAACCGGGCAGGTGTTGGTGGACGCGATGCTTATCCGTACTTCGTTTCAGAGTCTGAAGCCGTTGTATATTTTGACGGCCCGGAGATTCTTGGTGGTGCCTATGACAAGACCGTGAAGTTCATCATGCCTCCGCTGGAGGTAGACAGCCTGGACCGTCAGGATGCCACCAGTCTCGAGTTTCCTGGTACTTTCAATTCGGGGGGAATTTTCCCCACGTTTGAGGACACCCTTCACATCCAACCGGATAAGTCTTTGGGATTTATACACCATATACCTGAGGAAGGCTACAACCTTTACGGTACAAGTGCAAGGACGTATGAGAAGATCTCTCTCAGCAACGATGGCTTGCGGGGCGGAGGTAAAATTGATTTCCTCACTTCCACCATCTATTCTGAGGACTTCATCTACTACCTGGATTCTGTTACTGCCTATTGCCACAGTGGCTTCATCAGTCCTGGCCCTCTGGGTGGGGCGAGCTATCCGGAGGCTGATCTCGGTACCTTCCGAATGTATTGGCTGCCACGCAAGGATAGTATGTTTCTGAGGACCATTGATGAGCCGTTCAAGTTTTATGATGCCACCGCAGAGTTGGACGGAGAAGCCAACATCACCACAAAAGGCATGTATGGATCAGGTACCCTACTGACTCGTGGATCGAAGGCGATTTCTGATGATTTCTTCTTCGAAGAATTGAGTTATTCTGCCAGGCACGCGGAGTTTGAAGTGCTTACGGACAACCCGCTGAAGCCGGCGATGAAAGGTGATGATATCAAGATCCAATTTGATTTGGTGCGGAACATCGCCGATGTGAGTCCAGAGATTCGCGGTACTGCGGCACTCTCGTTCCCTTATGCAGCCCTCAATACCTCCATGCCTGACGCCCTCTGGTACCTTGAGGACTCTGTAATAACGATGGAGAAGCCCCAAAACGTGGCCTTGGAAGACTCCTACTTCTACTCGACACGAAAAGAGTTAGATTCACTGGCCTTCAATGCCTCCAAGGCCATCTATGACATCAATACCCAGGAGATGCAGGTCGAGGGCATACCGTACATTGCTGTCGCCGATGCAAAGGTGATCCCCGAGAATCATCAAATGGTTGTCTTAGCCAACTCTGAGTTTGAGACTTTCAAGAATGCCGAGGTGATCTTCCAGAATGATAGTACCTACCACTACCTTTCCCAGGGAACGATCGATATACTCTCACGAAATTCATTTACCGGAGGTGCCACGTATCGGCTACCCGTCGCCAAGGATACGTTTGATATTGGTTTCAGAACTTTCGGCTCGGATTACCTCGAACCCCCCATAAAAGGAGGCCAACCGATTAAATACACCTTTGCTGAGGGCTCCATTCCTGTGGAGGATTCCATGTCAATTTCTGACGGGTTCTTGTACAAAGGAGACATTACTTTGAAAGCATACAAACAGTCGATGGAGCTGGATGGGTTTGTCAAGGCGCACCTGTCCTCAGTTTCTGAGACGCAATGGATGAAGTTCGCCCGGACGGATGCCGAAACCGATGTCCAAATAGATATCAAAGCCAGCTCCTATCAGGACGGTAGTCCCGTTGTGGCGGGGTTGCATTATGGAGTGGGGGGGCGGATTTACCCGACGTTCACTGGCCAGCGCCGTTTCCCTACAGATCAGGATTTCTTTCTGGCGGAGGGTATTCTCTCCCGGGGAGAAGGCACAAAATTCATCATTGAGGGGTCGCTGAAAAACGAGGGAAGGAGCTATGATGGATCGACTTTCGTATTCGATGATGCGACACAAGAGATCATCGTCGAGGGGCCGGTCAATTTCATAGATGATCTGACCAACGATATTGATATCAAGGCATCAGTAGTGGGGGTTGGCAATGGTGCTGATGCCTCCTATGATGTTGATGCATTCATGGTACTCGATTACAAGCTGAATGGTGCGCTTGCGGAAATGATGGGCTCAGACCTACTGGATATTGTGGAAAGGTTGGGCAATCCCCCAGCAAATGACATCGAGATCGAAACGCTGCTCAATATGGCCAATCTGGTCGGGGATGCTCCCGCTAGATCCTATGAGGAGCAATCACTTAAAGGTTACCTGCCGCTTTATGAGGTGTCGGAGCTCTTCAGGTCTACCTTGGTCATTTCAGGGGTGAGGATGAGATGGAACAATGAGCACGGTGCCTGGCACAACACCACGAAACTGGGCGTATCCAACGTGGAACTGGTGGATATCAATGGCAAGATGGATGGGTTCATAGAGATCAAAAAGGATGACCTTGGTGGTGATATTGTCAACCTGTTTCTCCAGGTGGCCCCAGGCTGGTGGTACTTCTTTGGCTACCTCGACAATAGCCTGGCGATCTTCTCATCAAATCCCGACTTCAACGCTGAGATCCCGGAATACGCTACGCAGATGAACGGTGTGGAAATTGTGCGCGCCGACACCAATGAGACACTGAAATTCATTAACGAATTTCGGGCGAAGTACTTTGGGATCACCGAGCCCTATGACCTGGTCTCTCCAACGGATGTCAGCCTCGAGGATGAGGAGATTAAAACGATCGAGGAGGAAACGGATGAAGACGATGGGTTTGGCTTTTGATATATTTGGGCCAAATCCAGATCAATGACTCCTAAAGAATATCAGGCACAACACAAAGAAGATTTTCTCTCTGAGCTCTTAGAGCTACTGCGCATCCCTTCAGTCAGCGCGGATACGAAATTCAAGGACGATGTGAAGCGGGCGGCAGCCTACTTAAAGACGAAACTGCAAGAGGCGGGGGCTGACACCGTCGAGGTACACGAAACGGCGGGGCACCCAATTGTTTATGGTGAAAAGATCATCTCTGAGGACGCACCCACGGTGTTGGTCTATGGGCACTATGACGTGCAGCCTGCCGATCCTTATGAATTGTGGGACTCTCCCCCATTTGAGCCGGTGATCAAGGATGAGCGCATATATGCACGTGGCGCTTGCGATGACAAAGGGCAGATGTACATGCACGTCAAGGCCTTTCAGTCGCTCGTAAATACGGGCCAACTCACCTGCAACGTCAAATTCATGATCGAAGGTGAGGAGGAAGTGGGCTCCGACAATCTCGAAGTGTTTGTCCGGGAAAATGTCGACAAGCTCAAAGCTGATGTTATACTTATTTCAGACACCTCGATTATCAGCAATGATGTGCCTTCAATTACTGTGGGCCTGAGGGGCTTGAGCTATCTCGAGATAGAAGTGACCGGTCCTAACAAGGACCTGCATTCTGGCGCCTATGGCGGTGCGGTAGCCAACCCAATCAACGTATTGGCGAAAATGATTGGCAGTCTGATCGACGAAACGGGGCGGATCACGATTCCTGGATTTTATGATGATGTCCAGGACTTCAGTGCAGCCGAGCGCGAAGAAATGGCTAAGGCACCATTTGATCTGGAAGCTTACAAGCAAGACCTCGACATCGATGATGTTGCCGGAGAAGAAGGCTATTCGACCTTTGAGCGGGTGGGCATACGACCGACCCTGGACGTAAATGGTATTTGGGGCGGATATACAGGTGAGGGGGCAAAGACAGTGCTGCCGTCGAAGGCCTATGCCAAGTTGAGCACCAGACTCGTGTCTAATCAGGATAGTTCGAAAATCACGCAACTGCTCATCGATCATCTCGAGCAAATCGCTCCACCGACCGTGAAGGTCAAGGTCTCGCCACATCATGGCGGTGAACCAGCTGTGATTTCCACTGATTCTTTGGGCTACAAGGCGGCAAGTAATGCTTTTGAGGAAGCCTGGGGCAAGAAGCCCATTCCTAAAATGGAAGGAGGCAGTATCCCGATTGTGGCACTTTTTAAGGATGTACTTGGTCTGGACTCGATCCTTATGGGCTTTGGCCTTGACAGTGATGCGATCCACTCGCCCAATGAGAGCTATGGGCTCTTCAACTTTTACAAGGGTATAGAGACCATTTCCCTGTTCTACCGTCACTTTTACTCGCTGATGACCGACAAGTAACGGGCTACGTATAGGAACTATACATTTACCAAAATTGTAGCAATCTTATAATCTGCATTTGATGAGAAGAGTAGGATTTCTGATAATACTATGTCTTGCAAGTCTCGTGTCCGCGGCGCAGGTCCTGAAGCCCGCCAGTTGGACGCATGAGATAGCATCACCTGACGTAAAGGCTGGTGAGGAGACGGAGGTTCGTTTTCACGTGACCGTTGATGACAACTGGTACGTCTACTCCAATGATTTTGACCCGGACCTGGGGCCCATTATCACTTCTTTCAAGTTCACTGAGAACGAAACCTATGAGCTGATCGGGGACGTAGAACCTCAGAACCCAAGTCGGAAATACGACTCCCTTTGGCTGGGAGAGATCTCTTACTTCAAGAAGAAGGGGACATTTGTCCAAAGGGTGAAGATTCTTAAGGATGACTTCCAGATCGAAGGGGAGTATGAATATCAGGTTTGCTCCGATATCGATGGAAAGTGCATCCTCTTCGATGATGTATTTGAGTTCGGTGGCGAGACGTCAGTTTCTAAGGGAAGTGCCCCACCCGCGGTCTATGATCCCAGTGACGACAATTCGTCGCTGTGGTCGCTTTTCGTGATCTCTTTTCTTGCCGGGATATTGGCAGTGCTGATGCCTTGTGTGTATCCGCTCATTCCGGTTACGGTGTCCATATTCCTTAAGCAGAGCAAGAGCCAGTCAGAAGGAGTTAAGAAAGCCTTGGTTTATGGCTTTTCTATCATCGCCATGTTTTCCGTGATTGGTTTCCTGGTGTCGATAGTTTGGGGCTTCTCTTCACTGAATGCGCTCAGCACCAACTGGATATTCAACCTCATTATTTTCTCGTTGTTGGTTGCTTTTGCCCTGTCGTTCTTCGGTCTCTTTGAGATCAACCTGCCAAATTCATTCGTCAACAAAATTGACAAGCAAGCTGACCGGGGAGGCTATGTAGGCATTTTTTTCATGGCTGCCACATTGGTGGTGGTAAGTTTTTCCTGCACCGTGCCCATCGTCGGTACGGCCATTGTTTCTGTGATCAATGGCGACATTCTGCGCGGGACCTTGTCCATGTTTGCTTTTTCACTGCCATTTGCCATCACCTTTGGGTTCTTCGCCTTCTTCCCGGCGTACTTGAATAGCCTTCCTAAGTCAGGGGGATGGATGAATACGTTGAAGGTCGTCCTGGGTTTTTTGGAGCTGGCCCTGGCTTTGAAATTCCTCAGTGTAGCAGATCTGGCCTATCACTGGGGGCTGCTGGATAGAGAGGTGTTTGTAGCGCTGTGGATCGTGATTTTTGCCTTCCTGGGTTTTTACCTAATAGGGAAAATTCGGTTGCCGAAAGATGCGCCCATGGATCGAGTGCCCATTGGCAATTTGATGTCTGCGGTGATCGTCTTCAGTTTTGTGGTCTATCTGATTCCCGGACTATTCGGGGCGCCCTTGAAGTCCCTGGCCGGATTTTTACCACCTATGACGACTCATGATTTTAATCTGGTCGAAGTTATTCGTCAACAGCCAGGAGGCAATACGGCATACGCTTCAGAGCAAATAGCGCTCTGTGAAGAGCCGAAATATGGGGACATTCTGGAATTGCCTCTGGGCCTGCAGGGATATTTCGACTATGAGCAGGCATTGGCATGCGCAGCCGAGCAGGGGAAGCCCATTTTTATTGATTTCACTGGACATGGCTGCGTAAACTGCAGGGAAATGGAGCAGAGGGTGTGGTCAGATCCTGGCGTCCTGAACAGACTACGCGGGGACTATATCGTATTGGCATTGTACGTTGATGACAAAACCAAACTGCCGGAAGGAGAGTGGATCCAGAGTACGTACGACAATAAGTGGAAAAAGTCGATCGGCAAAAAGAATGCGGATTTTCAAATAACCCGCTTCCAAAATAATGCCCAACCATTTTATGTCATACTTAATGAAAAAGGCGACCTGATTGCCGGACCTAAGGCATATGACCTAAATATTGCTAACTTTATATCGTTCTTGGATGAAGGGAAGCAAGCGTACCAAAGTGAGTCGCTTGTAACGGGTTTAACATACTAGTCAAGATTTTGAAAGCGTTATCAGTCCTGCTCCTTGTGAGTATGGCCATCACAGTTTCCTGCGATTATCAGACCAGCACGCAGCAATCACAAATGCCGGTCGAGGTGCCTGACACGCTACTGGCGGAAGTACCTGCGCCCAATTTACTCTTCGGGTTCCCCGTCGATTCGTTCATTGTGACCAAAAACCGGGTCAGATGGAGCCAGAACATCTCCGACATCTTGTCTTCGTTCAACATCGATCACCAACAGATCTATGAGTTGGCGTCTAAGGCCAGAGGCGTTTACGACGTCAGAAAGTTCAAGGCGGGCTATGAGTACACGATCATCCACGAAAATGACTCGTTGAAGACGGCCAGACAAATGTTTTTCGAACCTGATGAGCGCTCTTACGTCGTTTTCAACTTGCTCGATTCCATCTATGTGAAGTATGTTGAGAAGGAGTCGCAATTCGTAGAGAGGGAGATAGCAGCAGTTATTGAGCGCAACTCCTCCGTTTACGACAAGATACTCGAAGCCGGAGCATCACCAGCGTTGGTCAGCAAGCTCGTGGATATCTTTGCGTGGCAAGTGGATTTTTTCAGAATCCAGGCCGGAGACCGCTTCAAGGTCATTTATGAAGAGGAGCAGGTAGATGGCAATCCGGTAGCGATCAATTCAATCAAAGGCGCTTATTTCGAGCATTTCGACAAAAAGTACTATGCCGTCAACTACAGTAAGAATGAATTGGGTGACTATTTTGATGAAGAGGGCAACAGTCTGCGAAAGACCTTCCTACGTGCTCCTCTGAATTATTCGAGGATAAGCTCGCGGTATACGCCTAAGCGATTTCATCCCGTACTTAAGAGATACAAAGCCCATCTGGGCACTGACTATGCAGCTCGTCCCGGCACACCCGTGCGGACAGTGGGCGATGGTGTGATTTTGGAAGCAAGGTATGGCAAGTACAACGGCAACTTTGTTAAGGTCAAGCATAACAGTAATTACACAACCCAGTACCTTCATTTGTCAAAAATTGCCAAGGGTATACGTGCCGGAATGCAGGTTAAGCAGGGACAGACCATCGGATATGTAGGTAGTACTGGTCTGGCAACAGGCCCCCACTTATGCTTTCGCTTCTGGAAGAACGGAAGACAGGTGGACGCCCTGAAGGTTGACCTGCCGCCGAGCAAGCCCATCGATGCATCTGAACTGTTGGATTTTTTGCATACGAAAAATATTGTTGTTGACCAGCTGGAAAGAATAGAGTGGCACCCACAACAAAGAGACGCCATCCTGGCAAGTGTAGCCCAGGGAGCGGCAGTAGGTGCAAGCAGCAAGTAGGGGCCAATCACCCCTTGCATGATGATGTAATGCTAATTTTTACATTGTAATGATGAGAAGACTACTTTCCATAACCGCCCTATTGACGGTGTTCATCGCTAGCAGTGACCCTCTTCTGGCCCAGGGGCAGTACGTGAAGGTCACGGGTCATCTTTACAGCGCCGCGGACAGCACGCCCGCGGTAGCCAATATCAGGTATGAGCAACTACCCCATCGTGGGCATAGCGGCGACTTCTATAGCACCCGGGAGGGTTCATTCGAATTTTGGTTAGCAGTGGAAACGGACTACTACATCCGTCTCCAGGGGGATGGATGGGCAGAAGATTTTGACACCTTATCCGTCGTGGGAGCTGGTGAATCGGGCGAGATGATCGTTGACTATTACATGGAACCAGTTGAAGAAGAGAATTTCACACTACATGACTTAATATTTGGCCGGGGCAGTGATGTAATTCGGGAGACCTCTTACGAGGAGCTCAATGACTTCGTTCGGTGGCTCAAAGACCGACCCACTACGGTCGTTCAGTTGGAGGGCCACACCGATATTGCGGGTAATCCTGATGCGAACATGAGGCTATCTGAGGCCAGGGTGACGGCCGTCAAGGAGTACCTAAGAAAAAAGGGCATAGACGACGATCGAGTGAAGACGAAAGCTTTCGGAGGCACCCATCCCCTTTCGGAGGAGCGCACGCCAGAGGCAGTCGCCGCTAACCGGCGGGTGGAGGTGAGAGTAATTGCTCGATAAAGATCAATGAATAATGGCTAGAGTTCTATTTTTCATCATTTCAATTGCATGTACTACCACTGTGTGGGCCCAGGGTACTGTCATTTGGGCGGCTGAGGTGTTGGATGTATCGTCGGAATACGGTCCCCTGGAATACTCGGCCCTACAGGTTCTCCACAAACCCAATGTACTACCCGGCGGCGGTCAGAATCCGAACTCGTGGCGGCCTAAGAAGTCTGATAAATCAGAGTATATCATTGTCGAATTTGACACCCCTATTATAGCCAAGCAGGTGGCTATCGCCGAATCGGAGAATCCGGGGGCGGTGACAGCCGTATATGCCTACGATCAAGACTACAACGACTATTTACTGTTCGAGCTTACGCCTACCGTCCTACCTATAGAATCGAGGCTACTCAATTTGTTTTTTGAGGAAACATCCTACAAAATCAAAGCGCTACGTGTTGAGTTAAGTGGGGACCAGGTTCCGGGACACAACGCCTTGGATGCCATAGGTATTTCCGCGTCGAATATTCCCATAAGCGTGCTTATTCAGGTCGCAAAGAGCGTAAACCCCGAGATACCTGCCACACGGCTCAGTGCCAATGTGAATAGCGCCTATACCGAGCATGGACCCATCATCTCACCGGACGGAAAGCGCCTGTATTTCAGCCGCCAATATCACCCAGAGAATACAGGGGGGGCTGGGGACCCCGAGGACATTTGGGTATCCACCCTTGACCAGAACACTGGGGAATGGCAGCCAGCCACCAACCTGGGGTCACCTCTCAACACAAAGGGACCAAATTTCATCAGCTCGATTACGGTCGTGGATGGCAAGGAAGTTTTGGTTCTAGGGAATAGGTATGGCCGCAACGGCCGAATGTTTATGGGCACTTCCATGTCTACCTACGACAATGGTGTATACTCAGATCCACTACCGCTGGAGATTGAAAATGATTACAACTACGACCGAAAAGCTGACTTCTTTTTGGCGGCCGGCGGCGAAATTCTACTGATATCATCGGAAAGAGAAGAGACCTATGGCCAACGGGACCTCTATGTTTCTTTCAAGAAAGGAGAATTATGGAGCGAGCCACGCAACCTTGGGGGTGATATCAACACGATCGCTATGGAGACGGCACCCTTCCTGGCCGGGGATGCCGATGTACTTTATTTTTCCTCAGCTGGCCACACAGGCTATGGAGCCTCAGACATCTATGTCTCGCGAAGATTGGACGACTCCTGGTCCAACTGGTCCCCTCCAGAAAACCTTGGAGCCGCGGTAAACACAAGCTTTGATGATGAATACTTCAGTATTCCAACAGCGGGTAAGAATCTATTCTTTGCTCGCAGCGACGTCAATGAGAACATGGACATCTTCACGTTTCGGGCTGAGGATTTTCTTGTTTCACAAGACAACCCACTATTCGCTACTGTGGCGCATTTACTTGAGGAAGAGCCCACGATTGCCGCCGTCGTGGAAGACGGTGCTCCACCAAGTGCTATGTTGCAGGATGGAGAAGAAGCTGTGCCACCCTCTGAGAAGGCACCCAAGATGGTTGTTGTCCTGGGCACGATCAGGGATGCCAGCAGCAAGAAGATCCTCGACAGTACCTCTGTGAATATTGAGAGACTTCCAGATGGCATTGTCCTGGGTGAGATTGAAGCTGGGGAGAAAGGTGAATTTGCATTTGCGCTCATGCCCGGTGCGAAATACTCAGTGGTTGCTGAGAAGGACGGTTTCCTGGCACAAAGTGAAATCGTAGACCTTGATCTTGAACAGGAAATCGACTCTTTGCGCATCAGCCTTCTACTTCAACCAATCGAGAAGGGGCGGGTCATCACCATGCGCAACATCTTTTTTGATTTTGATACGGCAGATTTCAAAACGAGTGCTTACGTAGAAATGCACCGCATCATTGAGTTTCTCACCAATGGTGATATCCAGCGGATCGAGGTCTCCGGTCACACCGATAGCGTTGGTGAGGAAGATTACAATCTGGAGCTGTCGGAACGACGGGCTACCATGGTAGCCAACTATTTTGTATCGAAGGGTGTATCGGCTGATCGTATAGCAATCATAGGCCATGGTGAGTCCGCCCCCGTTGCTACTAATTCTACGAAAGAGGGACGACAGCAAAACCGTAGAGTAGAATTCAGAATTCTCGAAGTCAATTGATTTTTGCTTGCCAGAGTGGCCCCCGATGACCGTTACTTGCTACCGTAGACCGACAAAATCTGTTGTGGAGGACGGCTCAAAAGGTCGCTGAGGGCGAATGTCCGATCACAGGGATACTGCTGCAAGGCAAGCGCCGCATAAGCCCTCGCCGCACCAATTTCTTCTGTATCCAGGTGCTTTACTGACTGATTGAAATAGTAGAGTCCAATGGCTTGATCTGCCTCGATCGTTTCGTAGATATTCTTGTTGGGTAGTACTTCTTTCTGTCGTTTATAGAATGCAATGGTTGCGGCAATGTCCCGTCTGCCCCTTATCATACCATAAGGGTCGGTGGAGTCAAAGAGGAAGTCCTCCTTGTCTGTATGTACTGCCAAAAGCACATGGTGATTAAACTCGTGGATGGTGGTTTCGAGTCCTAGAGCTCGCAGGAGGTTGTCAAACAGCAACGTTCCAGTTACACAGTCATATGTTTCTCCACGTAGAGTGCTGGCGTAGGTACTGCTTAGTTGGTGATGATTGAGATAATTTCGCTTGACCTCGAAAAAGAGTTTTGTGAGCTTTTTCCTCATTGGGATCTGACTGGCGTGAAGCTCGCCTACCAGCACTTCAAGTTCCTGCGGCAGCTTGGTGTCCTCCTCAAAGAATGGATATTGGGCATTAGAGAAGTGGGTGAAGACCAAAACAGAGCACACAAGAAATAATCCCTTCAACATCGGCAATTCCAGCTTTAGATTTTATGAGCTAGCCAACTATATTATCATTTGTAGTCAGGTTTGAGGAATGAAATGGTGTGAACAGGGGATTTGGGCGTATCAACGTGAATGGAAGCTACATTGAGGTATTTTAGGCTTCTAAGCTCGGAATCGATGGTTTTTGGCACTTATCTCCGCGACGAGGCCCTAAGGGGCAAAAACCATGTGGCAGATTGCCCATTCTTCCGCTGTGGTGCCTATTTTCGTTTTAGATTCAATTAAGCTATGAAAGGCAAAGTCATCAGCATCTTGGTACTGCTTGCATTAGTAGGCTGTACTTCTGAGGTCGAAAAGGACCAGACTTTCTTAGGCAAATGGGACGCACAATGGCGAACTCTTCCCGAGTCGTTTCCAGGAATGGAAGACATGGATTTCACCATGTCCGGCATTATTGCGTTTTCTCCCGATAGTGTAGCGATTACTGCCTACGGCTATGAGGGATGCATATTCAGTGAGGATACGCTCCGTCATGCACTGGGCTGGAAGACGGCAAACGATTCACTGCATCTTCTCAATGAGAAAGATGTGTACGGGATGTCCTATAAAGTGTTGTCTCGGTCGGAGAGCAAGATCGAGCTACAGTTGATGGAAGACATCTTCCTTACACTCACGAAATGAGAAAATTTTTTCCTTTGATTAAATACGATTTCCAAATTCGGCAGTGCTGCTATTTTCAGTACCTTGGTTGAGGTATTTGCCACTATACGATGGATTACTCTGTTATTATGTAGGAGCCTGCATCTAGAACCGTCAAAACAATATCAGCATGAAACGCGTACTCATCATTTTCTCAATCGTCATCGGCTTGGTACTGCTGGCCATGGTGGCCATCCCCTTCTTTTTTAAGGACGATATCCAACAAGCACTTGACAAGGAGCTGGGACGTAGTCTCAACGCCCGGGTTTTTTACGATAGCGACCAATTCGGGCTATCGCTCTTCAAGCAATTCCCTAACCTGTCGGTTGCCATGGGTGACTTTGGAGTAGTTGGTGTAGACGAGTTCTCGGCAGATACGCTCGTGTCTGTTGGTTCCTTTGAGGTTACAGTCGATTTGATGTCAGCGATTTCTGGCCAGCAGATCGTCATTAGAAAGATCCTTTTGGATCAACCCCGGTTCAACGTCATCGTTCTTGAAGACGGCAAGGCCAATTATGATATAGCTAAAAGTACTGGCGAGACCGAAGCGCCCCTGGAGGAGGCCCCAACTGATACCACTGCTTCCGATCTGAATGTTGCCATCTCTAGCTGGGAAATCCGTGACGGCTCCCTTGTGTATGACGATCGCGCCGGACAGACGAAAGTGCTTCTTGGTGAAATTGATCATTCAGGATCCGGAGACTTTTCATTGGAAGTATTTGACCTCGTCACAAATACGGAGATCAAAGACATTACTGCCTCGTACGAGGGAGTGGCCTATCTCTCGAGAAAGGACTTTTCAGCGGACCTTACGCTGAACATGGACCTGGGACAAATGCTATTCACCTTCAAAGACAATCGACTAGCGCTGAATGATTTCGGCTTTGGGTTCGACGGCTTCGTTAGTATGCCCGGAGACAACATCGAAATGGACATCAGTTTTGAGGGTCAGGAAATCGATTTGAAGAGCATCCTGTCCTTGATCCCCGGGACATATCAGGAGTACCTCGCAGGCATCGCTGCAGGAGGCCAGATTGGATTTTCGGGGATTGTCAAAGGTGTGTACAATGAGTTCACCATGCCTCAGGTACAGGCCAACCTCTCGGTCAATGATGGCTCTATCCAATACGCTGAATATCCTATTCCCATCGACCAGTTGACAATTGATGCTGGCTTCGATTATCCTTCAGCGGATCTGTCAGAATTTGTATTTGAGGTGCGTGATTTTTCGATGTTGGTAGATGGCGAGCAGGTGAGTGCGAAGCTGCAGCTACAGGACCTGGAGGACTATTCCTGGGACTTTAGTATGGATGGCAATCTGGATTTGGAGAAGATCACCAAGATTGTCCCAGTCGAAGGAATGGACCTCAAAGGGAAGATCAACACTACCCTCACCAGCAGTGGCCGGATGTCCGCACTGGAAGCGGAGAGATATTCCGAGCTGCCGACGACAGGTTCCATGTCCATTTCAGATTTTTTGTACTCGTCGCCTGATCTGCCTCAAGGTTTTGGCATCGCATCCAGCGAAATGAGCTTTGACCCCTCGGCTATTAGCCTAAAAAGTTTCCAGGGTAACGCCGGTTTGACCGATCTCAACCTGAGTGGTGAGATTCGTAACTACATGGATTTTGCTTTGACGGAAACAGGCGTACTACAGGCGAAATTTGACTTCAAGTCGAAGATGGTAAACCTTGACGAATGGATGGTGGTCGAGGACACGGTAGAAACAGCGGTGGAGGAGAGCCCGGTAGAGGAGTCACAGGATTCGCTCTCCACGGAAATGGCACGTATCCCCACCAATATAGATTTTGTGCTTGCATCGAGCATTCAAGAGATGGTCTATGACAACCTGAACATCAAAGATTTCAATGGCCTGGTGACCATTAGAAACGGAGCGTTACTTATTGAACGCGCAGACTTTGGATTGCTTGATGGCCAGTTTGAGATCCTCGGCAGCTACGAAACTATGCCTGAAGATCCGATTTATAGCTTCGATCTCATCGTAAAGGATATGTCCATCTCTGAGGCCTACAAGGCTTTTGCCATGGTGGAGCAGCTCGCGCCCTTTGCTGAGAAGATGCAGGGTCGGTTCTCTTCAGAATTCCAGATTGGGGGTACCCTCATGCCAGATATGTCACCGAATTACAATGACATGCGAGGACTGGGATTGCTCAATGTCGCTAATGCTTCGTTGCAAAATGTCAAGCTGCTCAGCATCGCATCGGGCTTCAAGAATGGTCTCAATGCTTTTGGGGACAATGACGGGAGCGTGACGCTGCAGGACGTGCTGATGCAGGTGGAAATCGACGAGGGCAGAGTCAAGGTGAAACCCTTCCAAATCAATCTCGGAGGGTATGCTACACAGATCGAAGGGAGCAATGGCGTGATGGGCGACCTGGACTATAGCATGACTGTTCTTAATGTGGAGACAGGTGCCGCCGGCCAGGCGATTAACAGCCTTGTATCTTCTACACTTGGTATCAGTGACGCCGTAGCCTCCAATGTCGATATTGCGATGGGCCTGGGGGGAACGTTTGTCGATCCCAAAGTACAGTTCCGCAGTTTATCGGCATCAGAGGGGCAGCAGCCTGCCGTGAGCACAGCGGCTGTGAAAGCGCAAGCTGAGGCTGAATTGGAAAAAGCCAAGCAGGAAGCACTGGCAGAGGCAGAAAAGCGCAAGGCTGAAGCTGAGAGGCTGGCGGAGGAGCAAAGAGCAGCAGCGGAGCAGAAACTTGCCGAGGAAAAGGCGGCAGCGGAAAAAAAGCTCGAGGAAGAGAAAAAGGCGGCGGAGGAAGCTCTGAAAAATGAAGTCAAAGACGTAACTGACAAAATCAAGCTACCTTTCGGCAAAAAGAAAAAGAAGAATAACTAACCTGATATGAAGCACTTCAGTCTATTCCTGACAGCGGCCGTCTTATTGCTAAGCTCTTGTACTGTCACAGTCAATAACGATGATGCGGACGAGGCACTCTACACCTACGATGTCGAAGAGCGGATCACTGATCTGGGCCTCGAGCTCACCGAACCGTCCAAGCCAGTGGCCAACTATGTAAATTCGGTCAGGACGGGCAATCTGGTATTCATGGCCGGGAAAGGCCCTTCTAGGCCTGAGGGGGGATACATCACTGGGAAAGTTGGTCGCGATCTTACGATCGACGAGGGGTATGAAGCGGCCAGGCTTGCTGCCATCACACAGCTTTCGGCGCTGAAAGCGGAGATTGGAGACCTCAACAATGTCGTCCGCGTCGTAAAAGTGCTCGGCATGGTCAATTGTGATTCTACATTCGCCAATCAGCCGGAAGTGGTCAATGGATTTTCCGACTTGATCGTGGAGGTCTTTGGCGAGAGAGGCAAGCATGCTCGAGCTGCAGTGGGGATGGGCTCATTACCTCGGAATATTGCTGTGGAAGTCGAGATGATTGTCGAAGTGAAGGACTAGCTTCGGTCAGGAACCCTTCAGCTTTTCCAGTTCGCGCTCCAGCTTCAGCACACGCTCCTCCAGCAAAGTAGGGGGGTTCAGGTACTTGGAGTAGACAGCTACCACTTTCCAACATTCCAACACGGTGTCCATATTGACAGGCATCACCTCATAGTTGGGGTCATCTGTGGTCAATTGCAGATTGTCACCTTGTGTGCTCAATCTTCTGGCAATGATGCCATCGGCCTGGATGAGGACTATGAAAGCACCATCCAGCTTCTTTAGTTTGTCTGGCTCCTGTCGTGTACCGATGAGGAGATCGCCATGATGTATTCCTTGCTGGTGGTACTCCATTTCACTGCCATTCATTTCAAAGGCCCGCATTGTTCGGATGTTTCCTTCCGGCACCGATATCCGTGGCAGGTCGCTGATGAAGTCCCCATTTTTGTATTGTACGATGTAGTTGACATAGTCTGATACCCTTACCAGGGCAATGGGATCAGGCAGTAGCGACTTGGGCTGTTTCTTGAATTGATGGGCTTTGTTCAGCTTCTCATTGAGCAGCCCAAAGGAGTAGATATCATTGACAGTCAACTCCCGCGTTAGCAAGACGTCTATGGATAATCTAAAATGATTAGCAATATGTATGATTGTCTCGATCTTTGGCTCGGATCTACCTTCCTCATAGGCCCCTACGCTTGGCCTGGCTAAGTTGAATAAACCAGCAAATTCAGCTTGACTTATGCTTTTCGCTGTACGGATCTTCTTAATGTTCTCACCAATGAACGAAAGAGTTTTGCTATTTTTTTGAGCCATGCTACAACTTTTGTCCCACCTTCTCGTAAATGTAGTTAAATTCGCTGATGATGCTTGAAAAGATGATTTAAAGCATCAAAGGACTATGAGAATTCAACGATCAAATTCGTATTTTCGGTTTCCGACGCTAAAAAACGCTTAAACATGAACTCATACTTTGAAAAGGTAAAAGACTACTTATTAGAGCTAGATTTCACGATTGTCTCCGAAGATGAAGCAGAAGGGGTGTTTGTCGTGGAGAATGAAGAGGAAGGCATGAAAAACGTTGTCCTCATCGTGGCTGATCCGATCGTCATCGTAGAGCAGTACCTCTTCGATTTAACGAATGACTCCGAGGACATCTTCAAAAAGTTGCTGATGAAAAACAGGGACATCATTCATGGTGCCTTTGCCCTCGATGAGACAGGCAAGAAAGTGCTTTTCCGAAACACACATGAATGTGAAAACCTGGATCTGAACGAGATCGAAGCGACGTTGAATTCTCTGGCGTTACTGCTCAGCGAATACACAGACGAATTAATAGCATTTAGTAAAAATTAATTAGAGTAGAGATGAATGTGTTCAAACGATTATTCAAGGTAGGGGAGTCAGAAGTACACTCTGCTATCGATAAGTTGGAGAATCCTATCAGAATGACTGAGCAGGGAATTCGGGATCTGAAGAATGACCTGGACAACAGTCTCAAGGCGATGGCGGAAGTCAAGGCAATGGCGATCAGGGCCAAGAATGACGTTCAGACCAACAAATCCAAGATGCAGGACTATGAGAGCAAGGCGATGTTGCTGCTGAAGAAAGCCCAATCGGGTGAATTGGAAAGTGGCGAGGCCGACAGACTGGCGACAGAAGCGTTGACTCGCAAGGACGAGTTTTCACAGGCGTTGGCCCAGGCAAAGACCGAGCAGGACCGTTTTGAGACGAATGTGTCCCAACTCGAGGGCAAGATCAAAAAGCTTCGTGCTGAGATCAGCAAGTACGAGAACGAGCTACGGACGCTGAAGGCCCGTGTGAAGGTCAGCGAGGCTACCGCCAAAGTCAATAAGCAAATGGCTCAGATCGATTCTTCAAGCACTGTGTCTATGCTGGAGCGTATGAAGGACAAAGTTGCGCAGCAGGAGGCGCTTGCTGAGGCCTACGGCGACATCGCTGGCGAGTCCAGAACACTGGACGACGAAATCGATAACGCCCTGGATAGCACAAATGCCAACGCCTCAGACGATTTGGCCGCGATGAAAGCCAAGTTGGGCATGGATAAGGACAAGAAGGGCTAAGCGTAGGCTTGGCTGAACATAAGGGAGTCATGCGAGTATCATGGCTCCATTTTTTCGCTTAAACCCGCACATCGTATGATTACCATGGACATGATAAAGGCGTTCCTAGTGATCGTCATTGTCGTGCTTATCGTCAGCATCTTCTTCCGAGTTCTATTGAAAATCGGGATTATCCTCTTGCTGGTATTGGGCATTTTATACCTTTATAAACAGGTAACAGATAAGTAGCCTGAGCCCAAGATTTTTCTGGGACAGTGGGCAGCGTCTTTTTGGCACCAAAACGAAATAAGATAACTAAATAGCATCGTGTTTAATCTCTTTAAGAAGAAAAAGGAGGAGCCGTCTTATGACGTGACAGACCTGAAGATCACAGACCTCGATGTTGGATTCATTTTCGACTACGACTTGAAATCTTGGGTCGTGCGCGAGAAATATGAGTACGATTGGGGGAGCAACAACTTCTCCCAGGAGTACAAAGTGGATAGTGGCGATGATGTGGCTTTTCTCTCCGTAGAGGACGATGGCAATCTCAATCTGTCGCTTGTGAGGTCGATCAAAATCCGAAAGATCGATGAGGACGTTGCTGATGAGATCGTAAAAAATGAAAAAGCTCCCCGGATGCTGCATTATGATGGGGACACATACCATCTTGACTCCGACTCAGCGGGCTATTTCCGTGATTGCGGCAAAAAGACGGAGGATTGGGAGGAGCTGATGGCCTTCGAATACTATACCGAAGATGAGGACAAGGTTCTGTCAATCACCCAGTGGGACGAGCAGACCTTTGAAGCTTCTGCTGGCGTAACGCTTGAGCCTCACCAAATCTCAAACATCATACCCGGACAATAAAAACTTTAAGAATATGCACCGATCTATCAGGGTCTTAGGTTTCTTTCTCAGTTTGTTCCTAATCATGAGTTGTGGTGGGGGCAAGAAATTTCAAAAAAGCCCCGTTGATGAGATCATAAGAGATCTCCCAACAGATGAGATATTCTCCATCATCCTGCACGATATGGACGTGCAGGGCAACTTCTTCGAGTCCTACTTCCATCAATATCGCCTGGTCAGGGGTGAGGGAGAGGATGTTCGTGAAGTTACTACCGACTGGAAGGAAGTGAGCAAAGAGGAGTTTCAGCGCCATGTAAATAACATGGGTATGGAAATAGCCGCCAGGGACAGTACTGGCAACCTGTCCAAAACGGCAGCACCTCCAGGATACAACAATTATGTGGGGAATCCCAGGTATGGTCGCTGGGAGAACCGCGGTGGTTCTAGCTTTTGGGCATTTTATGGTCAGTATGCTTTCATGAGCAGCCTCTTCCGGATGGGGACATATCCCGTCAACAGAGGATATTATGATGACTGGCGGGGCAACTACCGAGGATCGAGACCATACTATGGTCCGACCACTGGTGGTACCTCCTACTACGGGACGAATAGCAACTATAATCGGACTTCCAACCCCAACTCCTCGTGGAGTCGCAATACGTCGACCTTCAAAAACAGGGTGGCGAGCAGGACATCACGATCTTCCAGCAGTCGAAGTTCTTCAGGGAGCTTTCGTTCGCGAGGGGGAGGTTCTGGCAAGTAACGTTTATTTTTATCCTGACCTAACTTAAACACCCAACCTTATGCAGATCATATTGGATGGCGCCCTAACGACCATCATCTACATTGCCGCGAGTTTCGTCCTGTTTGTTTTGGGAAAGGCCGTCTATCAACTTTTTCACCCCAGAGTGAAGGTTGGTTTCGAATTGGTTGAGAATGACAATCTGGCCTTTTCGGTGGCTTACGTGGGCTACTTCATCGGTTTGTTGCTCGCGATCGGTAGTGCAGTGATGGGCGACAGTGAGGGACTAGTCGCCGACCTGATCAACATTGGCATTTATGGTGTCCTTTCCATTCTCCTGCTCAACATATCGCTCATCATCAATGACAAGATCATCTTCAGGCGATTTGACCTGAAGAAAGAGATCCTGATCGATAGGAACGTGGGCACTGGCGTCATCGAGGGAGCCAACGCAATCGCCACTGGCCTTATCGTGTTGGGAGCCATTCATGGCGAAGGTTATGGCACAGGCGGACCGATTGTGACGGCACTATTGTATTGGGTGCTTGGCCAGGGCATTCTTTTTGTAACATCGTTGGTGTACAACCTCATTACCCCGTATGACATTCACGAGCACATCGAGAAGGGCAATGTCGCTGTGGGCGTGGGCGTTGGCGGTGCTATTATTGCCATTGGCAACTTGATACGGGAAGCACTCATGCACGATTTCGTGAGTTGGAGTACGACGCTGATCGATGTCTTCGTAGATGTCGGCATCGGACTGGTGTTTTTGCCTATCGCTCGATTCCTTGCCGATAAGATTTTGCTGCCTGGTCAGAATTTGACCGATGAGATCGTCAACCAGGAGCACCCCAATGTTGGCGCAGCGATCGTCGAGGCCTTCGCGTATGTCGGCGGTTCCATGTTGATCGTCTGGGCTCTCTAGTACCTCATTGAAGTACACTTCCACCCTGCTGAAGGCAGCGCTCTTCGCCACAGGTTTGGCGGGCATAGTGTCAGAGTACACCCTCTCCACTCTTGCTACGTATTTCCTGGGAGATTCGGTCTTTCAGTTTACAATGATCGTCTCCACCATGCTCTTTTCTATGGGGCTGGGAAGTCGCTTGAGCAAGCGCATAGAGCACAATCTATTGGAGAAGTTTGTCTGGATAGAGTTTGCTCTCTCGGTCATAGCGTCCAATGTGACGGTGATCGTCTACACGGTTTTTGCTCTCTACTCAGATACGACGGCGATCATCTACCTTTTGAGTATCATGGTTGGGTTACTTATCGGGATGGAGATCCCGCTGGTGATCCGCCTCAATGAGCAATTTGAGAGTCTGCGCGTCAATGTCTCGTCAGCCATGGAGAATGACTACTATGGCAGTCTGGCAGGAGGTGCCTTCTTCGCATTTATCGGGCTACCCTATCTCGGACTGACCAGGACCCCCCTTGTACTGGGTGCGATCAACTACTCCGTCGCACTGGTCTTCATATATGTGATCTGGAAGGAGTTGGGGGTGAAGGAGAGGCAACGTATGTCGGTATACATTGCAACGGTTACGTCAGTCCTTGTTCTCTCTGGATTTTTTTCGGATGCAATCGTCAGCTGGGGAGAGCGTCTGCGGTATAGTGATCGAGTGATATATGAAGAGCAAAGCAGGTATCAGAAGCTCATTCTCACCTATGGAAATGGTCATTACTGGTTTTTCCTAAATGGCTATCAGCAGCTGAGTACGTTGGACGAAGCCTTGTACCATGAGCCGCTGGTGCATCCGCCGATGATTCTTCACGGTGATGCAGAGAATGTACTGATTCTCGGAGGAGGTGATGGTGTCGCCGCACGAGAGCTCCTCAAATACGAGCAGGTGAAGAAAATCACATTGGTGGACCTCGACCCCGCTGTCACCAGGCTGGCCAGTACGCATGAGGTACTGCTGGGGATCAATGAAAACTCCTTGGCCGACCCACGGGTGCATGTGATCAATCAGGATGGTTTCACCTATCTGGAGAGCGTAGATGCGCCTTATGACGTCATCATCGCGGACTTCCCTGATCCAAGGACTGTTGATTTAGGTCGTCTATACACCCAGGAATTCTATTGGTTGGCCTATCAGGCCATGGCTGCTGACGGTATTTTTATTACCCAGGCGGGGAGCCCTTATTACGCGCGAAGGGCCTTTGACTGCATAGAGCAAAGTATGGTGGCGGCTGGGTTCAAGACCTTACCACTTCACAACCAAATTCTGACCCTTGGGGAATGGGGATGGGTGCTGGGAGCCAAGGACGAGGGCCGTGAGCTAAAGCGCGATTTGCAGGGAGGGGAGGTGACAGTGGATACTGAATGGCTCAATTCCTCGGCATTGACACTAATCAGTTCCTTTGGCAAGGAAGTCTTCAAGCAGGAAGATGAGGAGGTCGTTATCAATCGAATTCACCGACCGGTTCTATATCGCTACTATCTGGCTGGGAGGTGGGATGTATATTGATGAGAACTACCTAAAAATAATCCATATTTTTAGAGAATTTATGCAATACTTAATCACTTCTTCTTTGCAGAATTAGCATTTCTTGGATTACTTCGCGTTTTAACCTAAGGCTATTAACCATGTTGAGAATTGACCTCAGGATATTTTTATTGCCCCTCCTGATTTTCTCTCTGACACCCCTTTCAGGCCAAGACTCTCTTTCGTTGGATCAGTCATTTCAGGAGCTGATGAGGCGTAGTGAGACGTATGAAACTGCGACCGGTCTCAGCTTCAAAGTCATCAGGACGGAGCGCCTCAATGACTTCTGGTCATCGGTCATGGATTCTGTGCAGTCGCAACAGGCTTCCACACTGGAATTGCAAACTTCCCTCGATGGACATAGGCAAACAGCGGCGAAAAGCCAACAAGAAGCTGAGCAACTTCGTCAACAGCTGTCAGAGCTTCAAACGAGTGTGAGTAGTATCAAGTTCCTGGGGGTGGATATGGACAAAGGCAGCTACCAGGTCATGGTATGGTTGATCATACTGGTTCTGATCGTTCTTGGAGGCCTACTATTTTGGCGCTACCAGCAAAGTCATCACCTTACTGCCGCCGCTCGGAAGGAACTGGAATCAGTGTCAGCAGAGTTTGAGGCGCATCGAGATAAGTCTCGCAAAAAGGAGGTGAAACTCAAGCGAGAACTTCAGACGGCGGTCAACGAACTGGAGGCTAGAAGAAGGGGCGAGATTTAAGGCCTTTCGGCAGCCAGGATACCAGAGTCCAGTGCTTCGAATAGCAGAGGCAATCGCCCATTGTCGACGCCCGCATAGGCCAGGCGACTGTTACTTTCATTGGCATCCCGAAACAAGTAGCCGGGCGTAGGGATAGGCATAGCATGTCCCATGACCTTGATCGCGGCCCTCTCGATTGAGTCCATGTGAGGCAGCACCTTTCGTACCTGACTTTGTGCTTCTGTGACAATCCTTTCTCTTTCCTGCGATACCGTCGATAGGTATTCCCTGTCCTCTGGCCGCAGACAGTAATACGCAGTCAATATCCGCCTACCACCCAAAGACACCCTGTCCTGAACGCTAGAGTCTATAAACCCCAGGAAGCTCCGATCTTCTGCCAGGAATTCGTTTTGCCAGAAGCCATACTCGCCCTCCTGCTGGCGGCTGATGAAATTGATCACCATCCACGGGGCGTAGACATTGCTCGCAAACAGCGAGTGCTCTTGTGGGAACACGTATTGCAAAGCATGCTTTTGTCCTGCGTAAACCACATGATTTGCAGTCACAACCTTCACTTTTTGAGCAGCAATGTCCAAAATTTCCATTTCAAACTGGTCGCCCAGATCATTGATGCGCCTTACCAGGTGCTGAAGATGCACGCGGTTGGCTGGAAGCTTATTGGCAATTCGTTGTACAAAGTAATCATTGCCTTGTAGTGGTGAGAAGAGGCTCACTGGCTGGCTGTAATACGGTCGGCACATGAAGTAGTGAATTCCTGCCAATGCCGATACCTGAGAGGCCCCTCCGCCATAGTCATCCATCATATGGTAATCCAGCTGCCTTTCGAGCTGCTGAGATACTTCCATATGTTCTGCCAGAAAAGACCTGAAGTCGATATCGTTGAGGAAGCGCACTTCCTCCGAAATCAGTCTCGTTGGCAAAGCCATCTGGCCAGCGAACTGTCCTATGACCTCCAGGAATTGGTCCTTCACCGCTCCTTCGGGGATCACATCACCTCGTATTTTGCCTTCGTCATAACATTGCTGTCGGCGACTGGCTGGGATGATGTGCTGCTGATCATTGAAGGACCACGCTCGCTTCCATGGTTGATAGTGGATAATGTCTAATTCTTCCAGCATCCGAAGGACATCGTCCCCATAGTATTCCGGATAGTCGAGGTCGTAATGCGCTCCCTGGCAGAAGTGAATGTCTCCCACCTGAGCGCTGGCAGAGGTACCACCTAGTCGATCGGAGAGCTCGAACAAGGCAAAGTCCTGGCCCCTGCTTTTGTATGCTGCGGCAAGACCGGCTACGCCTCCTCCCACGATCACTCGATCGAAGGCCTCTCTACCACCCATGGGCCAGTTTTGAGATTCGAACACGAGATGCCCCGCGGCCTGGTCAGAATGTAGATCGATCGGGAAGTCTGCCGATGGAGCCACAGCACACTCTTGTAACCAAAATGGGAGAGTGGCACCAAGGGCCGTATTACGAAGGAACTGTCGTCGCTTCATGCCACAATGATATTATTTCCCGAAAAGAACCGGCCGCAGATGTGGATTCTTGTCATTGCTTTTCCAGATGTAGCCATCGATAATATAATGTGCCACTTGCGGCACTGATAGAATAGCTGTGGCGATCACCTGCCAGTGCAAGGCAGGCAAGCCGTCAAAGTAGGGCAGTATGGCACCAAATAGATCTTTGTTCTCCTTGTTCACCAGGAGATCCCAAAAGTATTCCTCACCAAATGCCAGGAGCAGCACGACACCTACGACCAGCAACGCGTAGCGCACACCTTTCTTTCTGGCTGGTACCAGACTTCCCTTCCGGCGCTGGTAAAAGATTACAAGTGCCATATAGGGGACTCCGTGCGCGACTACGTTCGTGACGGTGAAGACCAGATCGGAATTGAAGAATACGATGCCCAGCGACCAATTGACGGCCGTTGTCAGTACCCAGAGCAGCTTGCCAACGGGCAGGTCTCCCCTCTTCGTAATCAGCTCCTGGAGGAGCCAGGCGAACATAATCGCTATATACAGTACATTGCCGATGGCATTGATCCAGGGGAGCGCACCACCTACGCTCAATTGGACAAAGTCGCCATTCATGAACCAGTTGAAAGCCCGATCTCTGTTCAGGTGCCAGAAGAGAATGGGGTAGATCATTGAAAAATAGATGATGAAGTTGTCACTGAGCAACTGCTTTCGAAAGTCCCTGGCCTTGGCCTTATAGATGCGTGTGAAACCGTATTGCTGTTTGATGAAATGATAAACCGCCACATAAGCCAGGATGCGCCAGAATAACGTGAGGGAGATTGACGCTATCACCAAAGCGGCGGCAAATCCGACAAGCGGCGCCAGCACCAGGATCCTTTTGTGGTTGGCAAACTCTTCTCTGTCGAGGTAGGTACGGAAAATCGTACTCCAGACGTGGCTCACATCTATGCCCAGCACAAAGACGATCCATACCCAAAGCGGTGCATCCATATTTCGGAATTCACCTGGAAGCAAAAGGAAAACGACCCAACAGGCCCACACTGGCAGAAAGAGCCACAAGAGATCTGTCTTCTTGTCGAAGAGCCAATTTGCTTTTACCGTTTCGATACTCTATGCTTTAGCAATGAGGGATTCTGAATAGAATTTACACTGATATCCGCGGAATGGAAGAATTCTTCTTTGCCAAAACTCATCATCATCGCCGTCGCATCGCTATCCCACCAGATGGTGGGGACCCGAGGTTTTACGGCCATCAAAGCATCCCGTAATTGCTCTCTCTTTGCAGCAATTACCCAACCCCATTCTCCTAACGAGGGCACTTGATTGTGGAGCTGCACGGGAGTGAATTCTGCAGCCCTGATGGTTTTTGTGATGCTGGCGAATATTTGTGGCTGCAAATACGGGCTACCAGCTTGAGTAACCAGCAATCCGCCAATGGTCAGTCGTGAGTGACAGAGTCGGTAAAACTCCAGCGAATAGTACTGATTCAATGTGGTATTGGAGGGATCAGGCAGGTCCACAATGATCAGGTCGTAGCGCTCTTCGGTCTCGGTAAGGGAGAGGAATATCTCCTTACCTACATACGCTACGTCGATTCCAGGTGTCGACGACTTCAGAAACTCTGCGTCATAAGGTACTACAGTGAGGGTGGCATCCTTGTACTTCTCCAACTCCCGAAGGGCGTATCCATTGTCCCCACCTACCAGGAGGACGTTGGGAGCATTGGGAGCCATGTGCATGGCTGGATGCACCAGAGGCTCGTAATACATGTGGGCATCCACGGAGGCTGCCGACAGCTGCTTGTTGTAGTATGTCCAGACATCGTCACGCCATTGGACCCGGTGGATTTCTCCAAGTCTGGTTGCCTGCGTCGCCACTACCTTATCATAGAAGAGGTGCTGATCTTTCGCCGTGGGAAACGAGATGAGCCACACCCCGAGGACCATCACACCCAAAACCGAGGTGCGCCTCGCAGTTCGCCAGCGAGCACCGATAATGATACCTGTGACCACCACGCTTCCGTAGACGAACGTCCAACCATGATCCGTATGCGAGATGAGCCACTCCAGGATGTACCAGCTGGCAAAGGGCAGAATAACGAGGGCAAATAACGCCCCATCGTGATGAAGAACTTCCGTAGGATCCCTTAACCAGTAAACGATCAGCCCTGCAGCCAACATGACGACCCCCATCGCAAAAGCGTCTTGCTCCTTGAAGTCGAAATAGTATTGGTACAACCAGGTGCTCCATGCCCAGATGCCTAGGCCGCAAATGATCAACGAAAGGTTGGATAGAAATCTATCAGGCGTGCGCGCCATGGAGCTTTTTGCGGTACTCGTTGAATGCCCGGACAAAGCTGACGTACATGTCCCCATTGCAACTGCTCAGCTCGACGTAGGACCTGTTCTCTTCGGGGAAGGTGTGCAGCGCACAGTGGCTTTCGGCCAACAACCATAGTGCAGTGTAGCCTTGAGGCTCAAAACGATGATCGACAAAATTCAGAATAGTGAAGCCCGCTTCTTGCAGGAGATCTTGGATATCCTTCTTCAATCGGTCCTCCGACGAGAGATTCAGCCAACCTTGAAAATTGTCAATTTTTGCTTCCACCAGCCTAGTTGTTCAAAGCCGCCAGCTGTTGGTCCAGTATGGCGAGCCCTTCTTTGAAACTGCGGGGCTCGAATCCTAGTTCCTTTCTGGCCTTGTCCAGTACAAATCCAGTACGTGGCGGCCGTGCTGCGGGTTGCTTGAAAATGCTGCCATCTGACTCCTGCATAGTCTCTGTTGGGAGCCCAAAGTAGGCCGCCGTCTCCAGGGCCATGTCGTAGGGTGTCAACAGATCCTTACCCGAAATGTTGAATATACCTGTTGACCGCTTTTTGGCAATCAGGATACACCCTATGGCCAGATCCTCCGCCAATGTCGGTGTTCGCCATTGGTCGTTGACCACCTTGATTGCTTTACCCTGCTCCAGGCTGCCCTTCACCCACAGCACAATATTTGAGCGGCTCATGTCCGGTACGATTCCAAAGACCAACACGGTCCGAACAATGGCGTAGTCGAGCGAGCTTTGCTCCAGCAGCTTTTCAGATGCCAGCTTGCTTTCACCATAATAGCTCAATGGATTGGGAGACGCCTCTTCGGTGTAGGGCCCTTCCTCACCATCAAAGATGAAGTCTGTGGATAGATGGATAAGGAATGTGCTGTGCCTCTCGCAAGCATCGATAAGGTGCTGTACCGCCGTAACATTTTGTGCCCAGCAAGCCTCCTGGTCTGTCTCGCACTCGTCTACTTGGGTCATAGCGGCCGTGTTTATCACCACATCGGGCCTTGTCGAATCCAGCACGGAGGATACTTCTGAAGCAGAAGTAATATCCATTGACAAGTACTGATGATTGCCCTCCGGATTACGATCAGCACCTCTGCCCGTGGCAATGACGTCAATATCCGGATCGTCTTTCAGCTCTGCGACGATCTTCTGACCAAGCAGGCCGTTGGCACCGGTGATGAGCAGTCTCATTTCTCTACCGGTGGATACTTGTATCCGTATTTTTCGGAGATTTCCTTCGTCTTCAAGGTGACCACTTCCATGGTCAAATAGATTTCTTCCAAAGGCGCGTCACTCCGATTGGTTTCAACGGCGGCCAACTCATCGATCACTTCCATACCCTCGACCACGCGCCCAAAGATGGTATAGGCGCCATCGAGATGAGGGGCACCACCTTCCTCCGTATATCTTCTGAGGACCTCCGGGTCAAGTTCTTTGCGAATAGTGATGTCAAACTTGTCTTCACACAAATCGACAAGCGACAGCGCCAGGTTGTTGATGCCCTCATTGTCTTGCTTTTGCGAGAGGGCCACGAATTGTTGACGTATCGTGTCGTACGCAGGGTCATTTACCAGTCGACTGACACTGCTTTGTAGCTTATACTGATCGATCAGCATCTCTTCTTCTGTGAAAGTGCGGCCATCCACTATGTAGAATTGGCAGGAAGAGGATTTCTTCTCGGGATTTACCTGGTCCCCTTGTCTTGCGGCTGCCAGCGATCCTTTCGTGTGGTACAATCCATCCACGATTTCAGCGGGGATCTGATTCAGGAAATAGGAATCGCTGTTCTCTTTTCGCTCCACATCTCCACCCTGGACCATAAAGTCCGTGATAATGCGGTGCCAAATAGTGGAATCGTACGCGCCTGCCTTCGCAAGGCGCAGGAAATTGGCCTTGTGCAGGGGTGTTTCTTCGTAGAGGAGGACCGTCATATCCCCAAAGGCCGTGTGAATCACCACAAGGTCATCCTTCTTCTTAGGTTTGGGCTTCTCTTTAGGTTCGGCTACTGAGCAGCCGAGGAGAACACCTTTCCCGATCAGAAAGGTGATGATCAGTAGGTTTCTCATGGCTGTGTAGAAGTCAAAGGATACTCGTAGCCATATTTCTCAGTGATCTCGCTCTTGGCGACTTTGGTCACCTCCATCGTCATCGTCAGTTCCTGCAAAGGTCTATCACCGGGGCCTGTCTGCACGGCAGCTATCTTGTCGATGACATCGAGGCCTTCTACGACCTGTCCGAAGACCGTGTACTCCCCATCCAAAGACGCTGCACCACCACCGGCATCCTTGTAGCACTTCCCTTGCTCCTCACTCAGCATCGGCTGGGTGAAATCAGTGCCAGTCGCCTCGCTGATCCTATCTTTAATGTCACAAACGTACTTTATCGCACCACGCTGGCCACCGGTCTGCAACGCCTCCTGGTATTCCATGATGACATCCCTGTTCCCCTGCGGGTCGGCCTGGACCATCTCGCTGAATTTGGCATTGAGCAAACCGAGATTCGTGGTGAGAATGTCGTACGACTCGCCATCGACAATATAGAACTGACATGAACTGGACTTCTTTTCCGGGTTCACGCCGTCGCCCTGTCGCGCCGCAGCGAGCGCTCCTTTTATGTGGTAAAGACCTGGGACGATTTCCGCAGGGATGCGGGAGCCCTCTGGTTCGCGATTGCCGCCGTATACATCTCCCCCCTGGATCATAAATCCTTCGATGATACGATGCCACTTGGTATTGTCGTACTTTCCTTCTCTGGCGAGGTCGAGGAAGTTAGACTTGTGTAGAGGCGTCTCCTCATATAGAATGGCTTTCATATTTCCCATCGGCGTCTTGATCGTGACGAGGTAGTCGACCTCTCCCCCGCCGGCGTCAGAGCCGCATCCAGATACCCATAAGATAGCCGTCAAAATCAATGGAATCCATGCTCGATTCATATTGTATCTAAGTTTTGTTACTTCAAATATCATAAACTCTTTCTGATTTCTTCAAGGATGCTGTCGCCACCATTGGACAAAACGTATTCGGCGGTTTTCAGCCCCAGCGTCTCGGGATCAGCATCGGAAAACGTTTCTCTCACAATTTCTTTGCCATCGAGACTGATGACGCCACCAGTTAGGGACAGGAGGCCGTCATTCTCCCGTGCCAATCCAAAGGCGGGGATACTACAACCACCGTCAAGCTTCCTTAGAAAGGCCCGTTCAGCCAGCAGTTGGCGCTCTGTAGGTGGATGATTGAGGACCTTTCTGATCATCTCCAGTTTCGCCCGGGAGAGTGATGAATGGACCTCTATTGCCAGTGACCCCTGACCGACAGCGGGAACGAATTGGTTGACATCCAGATTCGCTTTTACCAGATCACCGTAGCCCATGCGATGAACTCCAGCGTAGGCAAGGGCCAGGGCATCACTGTCCCCATTTCTCATTTTTGTGAGGCGAGTTTGGAGGTTGCCGCGCACCGGCACGGTATGCACCTGAGGGAAATACTTCCTGAACATCGCCTGCCGTCTCGTGGAAGAAGTCCCTAAGCGTAGCGGCTTATCAAGATCTACGGGATGGTCGCTCACGATGACGTCGTGTACTTCCTCCCTTTCTGTAAAAGCGGCAATTGAAAAATCCTCAGGCAGCGTTGACTGCAGATCCTTCGCACTGTGGACGGCGATGTCAATTTCTCCGGATGCCAGCAATTCTTCGAGCTCCTCAGTAAAAACACCTTTGCTGCCGATCTTGGCAATCGAGACGTCCAGTACTTTGTCTCCCCGGGTGTCGATGCCAACGACTTCTGGTCTCATCCCCTGGTGTTCCAGGAGCGCAGCAACGTGATTCGCTTGCCACATTGCCAACAGACTTTTGCGGCTTCCTATTCTGACTACCGGGTCTGTCATCCTCTTTTTATAAGGTGGCTCAGTTTAATGGACAAATTGAGGTGCATGATACGGGGATTCGCATTCCTCTCAATGTGGTAGATGCCGTCATTGATGAGACTGATCATGGCTTCCAATGTTTCAAAGGCGATGGCCTTGGAGAAGTTTTGGATGAACTCCCATTCGTTCTCCGTTGCCCTGATCAGCTGGCTTTCGTTTGTTTTGGCAATGACGGCTTCTCGTAGCAGGTTCAATGCGAATCTCAATCGATTCGTTTGATTGGCTCTGCCGATCTGTGAGAATTCTTCACTGAGTTTTACGAGTTGTGTGTAGTCCCTCTTGAAGCAGACGCGCATCCAGGCCTGAAACTCATCGTAGGCGATGTCGTCGGCGTGTTCTCTTACCGCGTGAGCTTTCAACAGCGAACCGTCTGAGATGCGGGCAATGTTTTTGGCCTCCGCTGCGCTTGCACCTTCACTGACCAGGTGCTGCTGTACCTCCTCATCGGTGAATGGTGGGATCTGCACAAGCTGGGTCCTGGACGTAATGGTGGTGATGATCTGCTCTAGGTCGTAGGATACAAGTATGTAGATCGTCCTGTCGGGAGGCTCCTCCAGCACCTTCAGAATGGCATTGGCCGCTGAGCCATGCATCAACTCCGGATACCAGATAAAGATCACCTTATGATCGGCTTCGAAAGGTTTTAAGCTAAGTGTCCGGATCAGCTGTCGCGAGTCGTCTTTGCTGATTTGAACGAGTTTATTCTCAATATCCGCAAAGTGGAGCCACGTGGCCAGGTTTCCGTAGGGGTGGTTGATTAAAAAGTCGCGCCACAGCTTTTTGGTCTGGGCGTCCTTGGCGGGATCAGCCTTGGCACTGGGTTTCGGGAAGAAGAAGTGAATATCCGGATGGATGAGCTTACTGGTCTTGTGGCAAGCCGGGCAAGTGCCACATGAATCATCGTCGGTTCTCTGTTCGCAGAGTAGGTAACTGGCAAATGCAATTGACAATGGAAGGGCGGCGCTCCCCTCATGCCCGTGAAAGAGCTGGGCATGTGCCAGGTGATTGCGCTGAAATGACGAGCGTAATGCCGCCTTAAGATCTTCGTGCCCGGGGATGTCGGCAAACTTCATGATCGCGCTTCCCAGGTTCGGTCAGAAGATGTGACATCAAAAAGGTGTGCTAATATGGCTCTTTCCTCCTCAGAGAAGAACTGGTCCCTTCTTGTCATCGCTCTTTCGGCGCTTTCAAGTGCAGCGTCAAATTTGTAGGTAGTGAACCCGTGCGTACCACCCCAAGAGAAGGAGGGTATGTAGTTCCTTGGGAATCCAGCGCCGAAGATATTGGTCATAATACCTGTTGTGGTCCCAGTATTAAAGGTGGTGTTGATGGCGCATCGGGAGTGATCACCCATCATGAGTCCACAGAACTGTTGGCCGGAGTCTCTGAAACGATTGGAGCCGAAGTCCCACATTTTTACGCTCCCGTAGTTGTTCTTGAGGTTAGAATTATTCGTGGCCGCACCTATGTTACACCATTCCCCAATGACAGAATTGCCCAGGAATCCATCATGGGACTTGTTACTGTATCCCTGAATGACGCTCTTGGACACTTCGCCACCAATCTTGCAATAAGGGCCTATGGTTATATTTCCCCGGACCTTGGTGCCCAGACTCAGTTGACTTCCCTCGCACATGGCCACTGGCCCTTTGATAATGGACCCTTCCTGAACGTTGACATTGCGACCCAGGTAGATTGGGCCATCCTCCGCGTTGAGGATCGCTGCTTTGATGGTCACGCCCTCCTCACAGAAAATATCCTCGCCGTACACTATCGTATGCGGATCCGATATCGGCTGGGACTCGCGACCTCTTGTGATCAGCTCAAAGTCGGTCACAATCTGATCAGGGTTGAGCAGGAAGAAATCCCAGGTATATCTTAAATGAGCGATTTCTCCATCCAGAAATTCGTAAGATAAGCCGTTCGTCGCAGCAATGCTGTCTTCTGTATTGTCAACGTGAGCGGCAAGGAAAGTATCACCGTGCACCAGCTGCTTTCCCGCAGGAAGTTGCTGTACGGCCTCAACGAGTCTTGCATCTGGGAGGACAGCGGAATTCACGAGGATGCCTTTTCCACCGGAGATCGGGTACCTTTTTTGCAGGTAGCCTCCGGTCGACACCTCCGGTTCTTCGCCTAGCCAGTGTTTCCACTTTTCCCGAATCGTGAGGATGCCTATGCGGAGATCGGCGATGGATTTGAGGTACGTCAGAGGAAGTAGATTCACCCTGTCTTCGGGCAAGTCTATCAACGTGATTTGCATGGCCCAAAAATAAGAAAGTCTTCAGCTTAACGAGCTGAAGACTCTCACACTTGCAACGTCTGTCGCAAATTATTTTTTCTTGTACTTTCTGTTGAATTTCTCCACACGACCTGCTGTGTCGAGGAAGATCTTCTTACCCGTATAGAAGGGGTGAGAAGCAGAGCTAACTTCAATCTTGACCAACGGATACTCTTTGCCATCTTCCCACTTGATGGTTTCGTCTGACTTCATAGTCGACTTTGTAAGGAACTTGAAGTCACTGGTAGTGTCAAGAAATACTACTTCCTTATACTCTGGATGAATGTCTTTTTTCATTTTTTGAAACTTGTTAGCGTAACTTACGAGCCAATACCCGCACCATGCTACTTTGGTTATTTAAATAACCCATCCCTAAAAAAGGACTGCAAATGTAGAGCATTCATGTTAGAAGTGAAAGCTGCCAGTAAGATTAATGTGCTTTCCTTTCATTGAAAGGGAAGGAGAAGTTTAAAAAGATTGGGTTGTAGTATGAGACACGCCGCCGTAGCCATTTTCCTTATCACGTTTCTGGATTTCCAGGCAATCGGCCAGAGTACCGATTTTCCTCTGCAAAGCAGCTCCTATGGCATTTTGGACCACTATGCCGTTCGTTCCGGGGCTCAATTTTTCACGGCGATGAAGCCGTATTCCCGACGGAAGGCCGCGGAGTTGATCAATGGGCAGACGTTTGACATGAACGATGTGCAGGCTTTCAACCGGGAGTACATCGGTATTGAGAGCCGAGAGCATGTGGGGGATTCGACCTTAGGGCGCGCCCGAAAGCCCCTGCTGTGGAAGCTTTATGAATATGAAAGTGACATGGTCTCTGTCCACAACGAGTCCTTCGACTTGCATGTCAATCCCATGCTGTATTTCAATTACGGCTATGACAGTGACCTGGACAATCCCCTGTTTGTCAATACACGGGGCATTGAGATCCGGGGGATGATTGACAACAAAGTGTCTTTCTATACCAACATTCAGGAGAATCAAATGAGATCACCTGCCTACGTGCAGGCGGTGCAGGATACTGTTGGTCTCATTCCCTACGAGGGGTTTTGGAAAGAATTCAATGGCGATGCCTACGACTTTCTAAGAGCGATTGGTTACGTAGATATCGGCTTCACTAAGCACATTTCAGGACAGTTTGGGTTCGGGAGGCATTTTATGGGAAATGGTCAGCGTTCCATGATCTTGTCTGATTTCGGCAATAGCTACCCTTATATGCGGCTAACTGCGGAGGTCTGGAAAATCAAGTACACTTTCCTATTTGCTGAGATGATCGCCGACGTGGAAGTATTCGACGGAGGTACACTGGGGTCGAAGGTTTACCCTAAGAAATTCTTCAGCTTCCATCACCTCGACATCGCCATCAACAAGAATTTACATCTTGGGTTATTTGAATCCGTGTTGACTGGCAGGCCTGACTCTCTGGGTGGTACCGATTTCAAGTTTCAGTACCTCAATCCCATCATTTTCTTTGGCGCTCTGGAGCAGCAAGATGGCAGTGCTGATAACGTGATTGTGGGAATGGATATGAGTTGGAACATCGCAAAGCACCTGCAGCTCTATGGCCAATTCACCCTGGACGAGCTGGTGGTCAGTGAACTTACTTCCGGCGAAGGCTGGTGGGGCAACAAATTTGCTTACCAGTTGGGGGCGAAGTACTTTGACTTGTTCGTGCCCACGCTGAACCTGCAGGTAGAATTCAATCAGGCACGCCCTTTCACTTATGGCCATGATGGGTCTTACACGAACTACGTACACTATCGACAGCCCCTGGCCCACCCTTTGGGTGCGAACTTCACCGAGCTCTTGCTCAATGCCTCATACCAGCCGTGGAAACGCTGGTCTTTTCGGGGTGATTTGCTGATGGCGGATTACGGTTCAGGCCCTGTGAATGGCTTCAGCGTAGGAAGGGACCCTCTAGTCAATACGAACAATAGAGAGAACGATTATGGTAACACGCAGGGACAGGGCATCCAATCAAGCCTTATTTTTGGGCAGTTGAGGATGTCCTACATGTGGAAGCATAATCTTTTCGCTGATTTGCACGTGGCTGCACGTCGCGAGGAGGTAGAGGGTAGACCAACAAAAGAAGCCGTTCTATTCTCGGTAGGTGCCCGCTGGAATGTACCGCTGCGGGATTACTTTTTTTAGAGGTACTCATTTAAATGAAGACATTCCTTCGGATCCTTGCTGCTGGCCGACCCTATACCTGGACCTTGCCCAAGTACCTGGTAGCTACCCTCATCAACGTTGTCTTCAGCACCATCAAGATATCGACGCTTATCCCGGTTCTACAGGTACTCTTCGACGATGAGGCGCTCAGTAGGGCTACTGTCGAGCCAAACTTCGAATGGACGTTGACCTATGGAAAGGAAGCATTCTACTACCATTTTGCAGGGTATCTGGAAGCATATGGTAAGCTATCAGCACTCTATGTGATCTGCGCGGTGATTATTGCCTCTTTTCTTATTTCCAACGTCGCCAGGTTCATTGCTTCACTCACGATGTCTCGTATCAGAATACGACTGATCACCAACTTGAGGAAGCAACTCCATGACAATATTCTCAAACTGGATCTTGGACAGTTTACCACGACACGAAAAGGAGACATGATCGCCCGAGTGACGACAGATGTCCAACAGTTGGAAACCACAGTTGTGGATGTATTCCATGTGTTTATTAAGGATCCGTTGTTTGTTGTGGGCTACTTCACGGCGCTAGTGATGATCTCACCAGAGCTAACAGTCTACACGATAGCGATCATTCCGATATCGGGGGCCTTCATTTCCTTTCTTACCAAAAGGATGCGTCGGAGTGCTCGGCAGTCGCAAGATGCTCTAGGTCAGATCACGTCATTGTTGGATGAGACTATTTTCGGCATTCGCGTGGTGAAGGCATTTTCTGCTACCAAGTACACCTCTGCGCGCTTCTTCAAAGAATTGCTGCGCTATGGCAAGCACGACTATCGCATTGCCTTAGGGAGGAGCCTGGCTCACCCTACCTCCGAATTTCTGGGGGCAGTTTTTATGACTTTGATTCTGATCAAAGGCGGAGTGATGGTCTTCGATGGGGAACTGACGGGTTCTACCTTCATCGGTTTCTTCCTGATATTCTCCCAGGTCCTCAATCCGGCCAAGGCCATCTCCAACGCCGTCGGAAGTATACCCCGGGGGATCGTTGCTGGTGAGCGGGTTTTCCAGCTGATAGACAAGCCATCAGCCGTCACAAACAAGGCGGGAGCGCAGATGATTACGAGTTTTGAGAACGGTTTTGCCTTTGATCGGGTCTCATTCGAATATGAGAAGGGTGTAGAGGTTTTGAATGATGTTTCATTCGAAATCAGGAAAGGTGAGGTTGTGGCCCTGGTAGGTCGATCGGGCGGAGGTAAGTCCACGATCGCGGATCTTCTGGCTCGCTTTTATGATCCAACGGCTGGGTCCATAAGGCTGGATGACGTAGATCTGAGGGACTTGGATATCGACTCGCTACGGTCGCTCATGGGCATCGTCACGCAAGAGTCCATCCTTTTCAATGATTCGATCTTTAACAACATTGCCTTTGGTGATACAGCAGCTTCTTTGGAAGATGTAGAACGCGCGGCAAAAGTCGCTAACGCCCTGGAATTCATCGAGCAGTTGCCAGAAGGGATGCACACCCTCATAGGCGAACGAGGCACGAAGCTTTCGGGAGGGCAGCGTCAACGAATAACCATTGCTCGTGCCGTATTTAAGAATCCACCGCTGCTTATTCTGGACGAAGCCACCTCCTCGCTAGATTCTCAGTCGGAGCAACTTGTGCAGGAGGCGATCTTTAACCTGGTAAAGAATCGAACAAGCCTGATCATCGCTCATCGCCTCAGCACCATCCAAAATGCCAGCAGGATCCTGGTCGTAGACAAGGGTAAAGTAGTCGAGCATGGTACACACAAAGAGCTAATAGACTTGGGTGGTTTGTACAAGGAACTCACCGACATTCAATCCTTCGACTAGTAATTTCGGAGCGGGGCTGTTGTTAATTGGGCATTTTTCCTTCTTTTTGGAGGCCGACATTACCAAGTCATGCAATACCTCTCGACAATCAAGAAAGAACTGAATCAGGCGCAAGAAGTGCTTGAGACGTTTCTATCCACCGACGATAATCTCAAGAAGATATCGGAAGCGGCCATATTGATTGCCAATTCCATGAAAAGCGGTGGCAAGGTCATCAGCTGTGGCAATGGCGGTTCGCATTGCGACGCCATGCACTTCGCAGAGGAGCTCACGGGAAGATTTAGAGATGATCGGGGGCCTCTTCCGGCAATTGCAGTTTCCGATGGCACCCATATTTCTTGCACAGCCAATGACTATGGTTTCCAGGAAGTATTCGCCAGGTTCGTGCAGGGGCTAGGGCGTACGGGCGATGTGCTTCTAGGGATCAGCACAAGCGGCAATTCTGAAAATGTCATCCGCGCTTTTGAGGTGGCCGAGTCCTTGGGAATGAAGAAAATCGCACTAACCGGCAAAGATGGTGGAAGGCTGGCACCAATGGCTGACATCGAGATTCGAGTGCCGCATAGCGGTTATTCTGATCGCATCCAGGAGGTTCATATCAAGATCATACATATCCTTATATTGCTCATCGAGAAAGAAATGTCTTAGATGTTAGCAAAGAGTTTTGGTAGTGCGGTTTACGGTGTAGACGCCTTCATTATCACCATTGAGGTGAATGTAGGCCAAGGCACGAAATTCTTCATGGTGGGTCTTCCAGACTCGGCGGTGAAGGAGAGCCAGCAGCGTGTGGAGGCCGCTATCAAGTACCACGACTTTCGCATGCCACGGCAAAAGGTGATTGTGAACCTGGCGCCGGCTGATGTCAAAAAGGAGGGGTCTGCTTACGACCTGCCCATTGCCTTGAGTATTCTCAAAGCTTCCGGTCAGATACTGGCAGATCATATCGAAGACTATGTCATCATGGGGGAGCTATCGCTTGATGGCATCCTAAGACCCATCAAAGGGGCCCTGCCGATCGCGATAGAAGCGCGGAAGCAAGGTTTTAAAGGATTCATCCTGCCAGAGCAGAACGCCTCGGAGGCGGCGATTGTCGACAACCTCGAGGTCATCGGGGTTAAGAATATTCGCGAAGCCATCGACCACCTGTCAGGTGAGCATCCCATCACCCCGATGGCATACGACACCAGGGACGTATTCTTTCATGACCAGGACAGCTACGCGGCGGACTTTGCTGACGTGCAAGGTCAGGAGAATATCAAAAGGGCCATGGAGATTGCTGCGGCGGGAGGACACAATGTGATCATGATCGGCCCTCCGGGTGCCGGAAAAACCATGCTAGCCAAGCGACTTTCATCGATTCTTCCCCCATTGTCATTGCATGAGGCCTTGGAGACGACGAAGATCCACTCCGTGGCCGGCAGCCTCGGAGAGCACGCTCATTTGATTTCTGAAAGACCTTTTCGATCGCCCCATCACACGATCAGCGATGTCGCTCTTGTAGGCGGTGGTGGCTTGCCCCAACCAGGTGAGATCAGCCTGGCCCACAATGGTGTACTTTTCCTTGATGAACTACCCGAGTTCAAGCGGACAGTGCTGGAGGTAATGCGTCAGCCCTTGGAGGAGCGTCAGGTGACGATCAGTCGGGCGAAGGTGACTATTGATTACCCCGCCAACTTTATGCTGATCGCCAGCATGAATCCATGCCCTTGTGGTTATTACAATCACCCTGAGAAAGAATGCGTTTGCCCGCCCGGGGCGGTGGGACGCTACCTCAATAAGATCAGTGGCCCACTCCTGGATCGCATCGATCTGCACGTGGAAGTGACGCCCGTTTCGTTTGACGAGATGACCGCCAACCGCAAAGCCGAATCCAGTACAGACATCAGGGATCGTGTCATTGGGGCCAGAGGTATTCAGGAGAAGCGGTTCGAAAAGCAATCCGATGTTTACAACAACGCCATGATGTCCTCGCAGATGGTGAAGGAAGTTTGCCAGATCAATGAGGCTGGGAAGACGCTCCTCAGAACAGCCATGGAAAAGCTCGGCTTGTCTGCCCGTGCTTACGACAGAATTTTGCGTGTCTCCCGTACCATAGCGGACCTTGCGGCGTCCGACGATATTAAGATCGAGCACCTTGCGGAGGCCATTCAGTATCGCAGTCTCGATCGAGAAAATTGGGCGGGCTGAACAAACTGCTATGAAACCCTGGCTTCGAATTGTTATCGCGTTTCATTGTCTGTTGATCATTGCCAGCCTGGTATTTACGGGCCAGATCCCTGACAATGATCCATCCACGAGCGCTTTCCATGAAAGCATGATGCGCCGACTGGATTCGCTCGATGGCGGCGGTCAATTCGTCCACTCTGGAGAGCCAATTCGGATCGGCTGGTCGGTAGAGTCGCTCACGCCTTCGGAACCAATGCCTCTGGCGGGCTATGGGGCGCGAAATCCCAAGACCTACGAGGAAGTGGCAGACTCAGTCTATGTCAGGACCCTGGTCATGGATGACGGAAATCGTCATGTCGCCTGGCTGTGTGCGGACCTGCTGGTCGTTCACCCTGAGGTTGCGAGAAGATTTTTTGCATCACTACCTGAAGGTTGGGAGCGTAATGAGATCTTTTTTTCTGCCACCCATTCGCACAGCAGTTTTGGGGCGTGGGCCCCGGGCTTTGTCGGAAAGCTTTTCAGTGGAGAATACGATGAGCGCTCTGTGGATTTCATAGTCGACCGATTGGTGGCCTCTTTACAATCAGCAGAGCAACAGCTGCAACAGGGGGCATTATCATACAATGAGCTACAAGTGCCTGAGTTGGTCCGGAACCGACTGGTGAAAGATCGTGGCATCATTGATCCGTGGATGAAGATCATTGGGGTCAAATCAGGTGACCTCCAGGGATATGTAACGGTGTATTCGGCGCACGCCACTAGTCTCAGTCACCGCTATCGCAAGCTATCGGGAGACTTCCCCGGCTACTTCAATGAAGCGGTGCTTCGTATGGCTGGCATAGATCTTTCCATGTACGCAGCAGGTGCGGTGGGTAGTATGGCACCGGTTACTCCGTCTGAGATCTCAGAGGAGGTCGAGACCCAAAAGTACGCGCAAAGTCTGGCCCAAAATATTGCACTCCTGGAATTGCTCGCACCCAGGTACGACAGCCAGATGGTGGTGAGTTCCTTGAGGATGCCGCTGGAGCTACCGCCACCAATGATGAAGATCAATCGGAGCCATGGCTTGCGCAGTTGGCTTTTCAAGCGGCTTATTGGGAACTACTCGCAGGAACTGGCTGTCGCCGTGATGGGTGACCTGGTTTTGGTAGGTGTGCCTTGTGACTTTTCAGGTGAACTGGCCGTGCCGCTGTATCAATACGCACGGGAACTGGGCCTTCACCTGGTTATAACCTCCTTCAATGGCGCGTATACCGGCTACGTGGTAAAGGATGACTGGTATGATGAAGATCTGTACGAGTCGCGTGTGATGAGCTGGTACGGGCCGGGGATGGGGGCATATTATACTGAAATCATATCCCGGGTACTCGATATAATAGCCAAAAAGCAAGATCCATGATGGACATACATAAACCGACCTGTTTCATTGACGAGGTCAAGGTACGGAGGAACATTCGCAAGATGGTTGACAAAGCGAGATTGAGCGGAGCGCAATTGAGGCCGCATTTCAAGACACATCAATCGGCGGATATTGGGCAGTGGTATCGCGAAGAAGGCGTGGATCGCATCACCGTCTCTTCAGTGGACATGGCCACCTACTTTGCGGATGCTGGGTGGAGCGATATCACCATCGCTTTTCCTTACAACTGGCTGGAGAGTCAACAGATCAATGAGCTGGCCGGCCAGATAAATCTGAATGTTCTAATAGAGTCCAAAGCCAGTCTGGGCCATCTGGAGCAACATGTCACAAACCCCCTTGGGTACTTCGTAAAGATCGATGTGGGGTACGGTCGCACGGGTGTTGCTGCCGATGCTCATGATGCGATGGAAGAATTGATTGAGGAGAGTAGTGACCGTGTGGGCTTTCGAGGATTTCTTGCGCATGCCGGACACACCTATAAGGCAAGGTCAAAAAAGCAGATATTGACCATACATGAGGGATCGGTCTCCCGCCTCCTTTCCCTTAGAGATCGGTTTGGTGAGGGTACCTTTTTGAGCTATGGGGACACCCCTTCCTGTAGTGTGGTCGATCGCTTCGAATCAATCAATGAACTGCGGCCAGGCAACTTTGCCATCTACGACGTCATGCAGCACCAGATCGGGTCTTGCGAATTGGAGGAAATCGCCATGGTCGTGGCATGTCCGGTGGTGGCCAAACACCCTGATCGAGGGGAGGTCGTTATTTACGGAGGAGGGGTTCACTTTTCAAAGGACAGAATTGAAACAGATGAGGGTACGAGTTTTGGTCAGGTTGTAAGAATCAGAGATAAAGGAACAGAAATCGTCCATGGCACGCGGCTTGCAAGAGTGTCCCAGGAGCATGGGATCATCACTGGTGAGGACGATTTTATTCGCGATATACAGGTGGGGGAAGTCGTGGGCGTTCTTCCAATCCATTCGTGCCTGGCTGCCGATCTTATGCCGGGATACTTTACTTTTGACGGACGACGTTTGCACAAATTGATCAAATCAGTGTAATCCTTCTTATGAAAAGCTTTTTCTGCAAAGGGCTATTATTAGCCATTTTTTCCTTTCCGCTTCTTGCGATCGCTCAGGAGCCTGATTCGCTTGACATTATGATTGGTCAAATGATCATGGCAGGGGTAAGAGACTATCAGGATCCTGAGATCCGCAAAGAATTGGAAGAAGACCTGGCCGCTGGCAGGGCCGGAGGCATTATCCTGTTCGAGAAAAACGTACTGCCGGAAAACAGCAAGCAGGAGCTGGCCGATATGATCCTCAAGCTTCAGGAGAAATCCAGGTCTCCACTTCTGGTAGCTATCGACGAGGAGGGGGGAAAGGTAAACAGGCTAAAGCCGAAGTACGGTTTTCACAAACCCCCTTCTGCCCAGTTTATGGGAAAAATGGACAACTATGACTCCACCGTCTATTTCTCTAAGCTGACAGCGAGGAACCTGCATAATCTTGGTATCAATGTCAACTTCGCGCCTAGCGTGGACGTGAACATCAATCCTGAAAATCCTATCATTGGAGGTAAGGAGCGCAGCTTCTCCCCCGATTTCAGGAAAGTGGCTTACCACGCTGCTGCCTATATCCGAGGTCATGATGACGTGGGCATCGCTACGTCACTGAAACACTTTCCGGGCCATGGAAGCAGTAAAAACGACACCCATCTGGGGGTAGCGGATGTGTCCAATACCTGGCAGCTTGAAGAAATCTATCCCTATCAAATGCTGATTGACTCGGGGTTGGTACGTGCTGTCATGACCTCACACGTGGTGAACCGATCCCTGGATGAGTCCATGCTGCCCGGTACGCTTTCACCTAAAGTTGTCAATGGACTGCTACGTGCGCATCTTGGATTCGATGGTGTGGTATTTACTGACGACATGCAGATGAAGGCGATCACAAGCCAGTATGGTGTGGAGAATAGTGTGCAACTGGCGATCAAGGCAGGGGTAGATGTGATGGTCTTCGCCAACAATGTCACTGGGCACGACGTGGTCACTGTCCGAAGAGTGCATGCGGCGATAAGAAAAATGGTGACAGACAACGAAATAAGTGTTGCGAGAATTGAGCAGTCCTACGCTCGGATTCGCAAGATGAAGTGGTCCTTGGGGCTCCTGGAGCCCAACTATGTAAAGAATCTCGAAAGAAGACTAAAAGCCTTATATTAGGCTAATCTTCTGATCGATGATCCAATACAACCCGAAATCCTGGCTTTCGCTCATTTTTGATGTCTACAGCCGCTATGTCATTCGTGCGCTTCTGCCCTTATTGCTCTTCCAGGGACTGTTCACGGCCTTCCTTTGTTTTATCATCATAGATGTCTTTCAGTGGCACTACTCAGGCACCATTGCTTTTCACTCAATTTTAGGTGTTATCCTGGGTTTGTTCCTCGTTTTGAGAACCAACACCGCTTATGATAGATGGTGGGAAGGACGAAAGCTGTGGGGAAAGCTCGTGAATGATACTCGCCAACTGGCCATCAAACTCAATGCGTTTTTGCCGGCTGACGCCAAGGATGACCGCACATTCTTCAGAAAGATGATTCCCAATGTCACCTTCGCTATGAAGGAGCATCTACGTTCCAGTATCCTTATTGGCGAATTGGACATGTACGATGATGCGAGTAAAGATCTGATCATCAAAAGTAAACACCGCCCCAACGCGGTTACCAACCTATTGTATCAGAGAGTACATGATTTGGAGCAGCGAGGCGTATTGAATGGTAGTCAGTTATTTGTGTTGGACAAAGAGCTGAAGGGCTTCACCGATATCATTGGTGCTTGCGAACGGATCAAGACCACACCGATCCCGTACTCCTATAGCATGTTTATCAAGAAGTTCCTATTCATCTATTCGATTACGCTGCCCGTGAGTTTTATTTGGGAGGTACACTATTGGAGTGTGCCGATCGTGATGCTGGCTTTCTACTTTCTATTAAGCGTCGAGCTAATTGCCGAAGAGATCGAAGATCCGTTTGGTAAGGATGTGAATGACTTGCCGCTCAATGAACTGTGCGTGAAGATCAAGCGAAATATTGCCGAAATATTTAACATGCGGTATGAAAAGTCGGATGAATAGGTGCAAAGATTTTCTTTAAATTGCCAGCCTTACTAATTTAACCGGTCCATATACCATAAAGACTTAACTCTAACCAATATACCTATGAGATCCCTTTCCTTAAGATTTCTTGACACAGGGCTGATCTTGTCATTGATCGTAGTAGTTTCGGCTTGCGGAGGTGGCTCTTCAGAGCAATCAAGTGCCAGTGATGAGTTTGAAGCCGCCAAGAGCGAACTAGCTGCGGATGTCAGCCAGTATGTCAAAGATCTTCCTCCTCCATCAGAAGTGCCTTTCTTGCTGATGGCGACAGGTAGTGACTTCAACCCGGACCTGGTGAATGACCTTGACAACTCTGATCGATATACTGTTTCTCAAGACAAGGCCGCGGCCAATCTAGGAGTATACGCTACTGATGTTGGGTATCTCTCATCTTACGATGAGTCCGACCAGGTATTCGCGACGGTGGAGGTCTGTCAGTCACTGGCAGAGACCATGGGTGTGGCTTCTGCAATTGATATCGATCTGCTGACAAGGTTTGAAGAGAACATTGGCCAGCGGGATTCATTGGCTGTCCTCATCGATGAGGTGATGGCAGTGACCGGCGAACGCCTGCAGACATTGGATCGCGTCAATCTTGCTGCCGTCGCGCTAGCTGGAAGTTTTGTGGAAGGGCTCTACATCTCCACGCAGGTGATTGCTACCTATCCGGATGACTTGCTGCCCGAAGCTGATCGCAACCGTATCCTGCAGCCACTGGTGAAAATCGTCTTGGATCAGAAGCAGACGTTGGAAGACCTATTCAAGGTCATGGGCGAGGTCGAGCAGACCAGTGCGGTAACAAACATGACCAGTGAGTTGAACAAGATAAAGGCCATCTACGATGGAGAGCTGGCGACGATCAGTGACCAAATCGCTCAAAACACTGGTGACTTCCAGTTGACGAAAGAAACAATTGCCAACCTCACATCGGAGGTTCAGAGAATCCGCGCGTCCATTGTAGACTAATTGACGTCGGAAAGATATTTTCAAAAGCATTGAATTTTTTCAATGCTTTTTTTTGCTCTTATTGCACCTAACCTATGAGTGATAAGCTCTTAAAGACCATACTGCGCCTATTGGTGATCGTGGCCAAAGAAGATGACGTCACATCTTCTGAGAGGGATGCTGTACTTGAATTCCTCGAGGAAAATGTGAACAAGGAGGAGGCCACGAAGTACATCGAATTCTTTGACGATCTGGTCGATAATTCTAAGGACCAGACGCAGCGTGATGAGATGAAGGAAATCATCAAGCTGAGTTACGATGTCAATAAGGAGCTGAAGCAGGAGCAAAAACTGGTCGTACTACTCCGTTTGCTGGAGCTAATCGTCGCAGATGAGAAAGTGACTGATAGGGAGAACAACCTCCTCCACGTAGTCGGTACAAGTCTAAATTTCACTGCGAAGGTAGTAGACCATCTCAAGTCGTATGTACAAACTGTCGAGGCGGACAAGTTCGCAGCGAAGAGTGTGCTGGTGGCTTCCTCTGAGGGGCCGGCAGAGTTGAAGGCCAACCACCTAAAGGTGAAGGACCTCTCTGGGATGCTTGCATTCTTCAACGTGCCGGGCATAGACATCTATTTTGTCAAATACACGGGCACGGAGTCACTCACCCTGAATGGGTTGGGGCTCGTCCCGGGTCGAATAAAGGTATTTTCTCATGGTAGCAGCATCCGGGCAGTGAGCTCGGTGATGTCGCCCATCTATTTCAGCGATGTGCTGGGTGGCTTCTATCAGGAGAGTCAGGATGTCAGCATATCTTTTGTTGCTGACCATGTCAATTTCCTGTTTCCCAATGGCAACAAGGGTCTCACTGACTTTGACCTTGCAGAGCGCAATGGCAAGCTGGTTGGGATCATGGGTGGTAGTGGCTCAGGCAAGTCTACGCTTCTAAATGTCCTCAATGGCAATGCCGCTCCTTCCGAGGGATCGGTCAGGATCAATGGCATTGACATTCACAAGCATCCCAAGAAAGTCGAAGGGACCATTGGTTACGTCCCTCAGGATGACCTGCTCATAGAGGACCTCACTGTCTACGAAAACCTGTACTTTGCTGCGAAGCTTTGCTTCGAGGGGTACAGCGAAGAGCAGTTGGCGACACTTGTTGACAAAGTGTTGGGGTCGCTGGGTCTAAGAAGCACACGGGATCTCAAAGTGGGGAATCCGCTGCAGAAAACGATCAGTGGCGGGCAGCGCAAGCGACTCAACATAGGTCTCGAATTGCTGCGTGAGCCATCCGTCTTGTTCGTGGACGAACCGACCAGTGGGTTGAGTTCTCGGGATTCTGAGAACATCATGGACCTTCTCAAGGAACTGGCTCTAAAGGGCAAAATGGTGTTTGTTGTCATCCACCAGCCCTCTTCAGACATCTTCAAGATGTTTGACAAATTGGTCATCCTCGATGTGGGAGGATTCCAGATCTACTATGGCAACCCCGTAGATGCTGTGACCTACTTCAAGTCCATTGTGGACCATGTTGATCGTGAGCAAGGCGCCTGTATCAACTGTGGAAATGTCAACCCTGAGCAGATCTTCAATATCATCGATGCGAAGGTAGTCGATGAATATGGGCGGTTCACCCAGACCAGGAAAGTCAGTGCCAAGGAGTGGCACGGCTACTTCAGAGATAAAGTGAAGGTAGAGCCGGTGCAGGAGGTGGAAGAGACCCCACCACGGAACCTGTCCGTGCCCAACTGGGTCAAGCAGCTGGCAGTATTTACCAAAAGAGACTTCCTGTCCAAGCTCAGCAATCGCCAATACCTGCTGATCAATTTGCTGGAGGCCCCCTTGCTGGCATTCATCCTGGCGATCATCGTCAGGTACAGTCCGGTCGGCGAGGAGTACTCCTTCCGGGAAAACATCAATATCCCCGTTTTCTTCTTTATCAGCGTGATCGTTGCATTGTTTATGGGTCTTACGGTCAGTGCTGAGGAGATCATCAAGGATCGTAAGATCCTCAAAAGAGAGTCTTTCCTGAATCTCTCGCGATCAAGTTACCTGACATCTAAGATCTTCCTATTGTTTGGATTGTCGCTCATTCAGACCTTCCTGTTCACGGTGCTCGGGGCCTGGATCCTCGAGATCAAAGGGATGACAGTGTCCTATTGGGTGATACTATTCTCGGTGTCGGCGTTTGCCAACCTGCTTGGTCTAAATATCAGTTCTGCGTTTAACTCGGTCGTCACGATCTACATTCTTATCCCACTGCTGATCATTCCGCAGCTGATCCTGAGTGGGGTTGTGGTCAACTTCGACAAGCTCAACGCACAGCTATCCACCAAGGATAGGGTGCCATTGATCGGCGAGATCATGGCATCACGCTGGGCTTATGAGGCCCTGGCCGTCACGCAGTTCAAAAACAATCGGTACAACAAACCCTTGTATCCCTTCGATCGTCGTATAGTGGAATCCGAGTACAAGACCGTTCACTATCTGCCGGAATTGCAGGAAATCCTCGATGAGAGCGCGCAAGCACTTTCGAATGGAAATGATGAGGAACTTGCCTCTCTTTTGGCGTTGTTGCGCAGGGAAGTAGGCAATGAACTTCAGGTAGTGGGGGCCAATCAATTTGATCTGACCACCCTAGAGGAGGCCAACTTCAATCTCCTTGTCGTAGAAAGCCTGGGCGAATTCATCAACAACCTAAAGAACTTTTACAATCGCCGTCGGAAAACAGCGGAAGCTGAAAAAGACGAATACCTGGCCACGATCGTAAAAACAACAGAAGACCGGCAAGCCTTTGCGGAGCTTCGTGGTGATCACGAAAACGATCGACTTGTCTACATGCTTCGGAATACCAGTGTCAGGCAGCGAGTGCTCAGGACACCCTCCGGTCTGGTGCGGCAGGTGTATCCTATCTACGCCAGAAATAACCAGCCAAAGCATGCCCTTGATTTCCGCACGAAATTCTACTATCCGGAGAAGTACATCTTCGGATCGTATGTACCAACGAAAGTGTTCAACGTACTGGTGATCTGGCTGATGACAGCCATCTTGTACGTCACACTCTACTATGACGTGCTGAGAAAGATTGTATCAGGAAGACAGGGATAGGTGGACTATTCCAGACAGACTCAAATAGGAACGTCTACGTGACGCTCAGCGTGATAAGACGATCTGACGAGAGGACCCGACTCCACATACTTGAGGCCACGACGAAGACCCTCCTCCTTGTAAGCTTCGAACTGATCCGGGTGGATAAATTCTGCCACTTCAATATGGCGCTTCGTTGGTTGCAAGTATTGCCCTAATGTCAGAATATCCAAGCCGTGCGCTACAAGGTCGTCCATGGCCTTGTGTACTTCGTCCGTGGTTTCGCCGAGACCCAGCATGATCCCAGACTTTGTTCTTTTGCCAGCTTCTTTGGTGAGCTTCGTTTGTTCCAGACTGCGGGCGTATTTGGCCTGCGGTCGTACGCGGCGATACAGTCGCTCGATGGTCTCCATGTTGTGAGAAACCACTTCCTGCCCACCATCGATCATGCGGTAGAGCGCCTCCCAATTGCCTTTCACGTCGGGTATCAGGGTCTCGATGGTAGTAGAGGGACTCAACTCCTTCACCTTTACGACAGTCTGGTACCAAATCTCAGCACCACGGTCTTTCAACTCGTCCCGGTTGACCGAGGTGATCACCGCATGCTTGACACCCATGGTGGCGATGGCTTCCGCCACTCGTTGTGGCTCTTGCTCATCATATTCTGGTGGCCTGCCGGTGGCCACAGCACAGAAAGTGCAGCTCCTGGTGCACACATTTCCCAAAATCATGAATGTGGCCGTACCTGCACCCCAGCATTCCCCCATATTTGGGCAGTTGCCACTCTCACAAATGGTGTGCAGCTTATTTTCATCGACGATCTTCCGGACCCGGGCATACTCATGGCCGACTGGGAGTTTCACTCTCAGCCAGTTGGGTTTTTGCTTGCGACCCTCGCCTGGTGATACTGTTGGTAGCTCTATCATGCTTGACTTCCTCTCCTCTCTCTTGAACTCTTACTTCCGCGTTCCCCAGAATAGATTGAAGTATGCGGAAGGATAAAATGACCTGTTGTCCTGTGTTGGGACAAGGATGATCTTTTTCGTGAATATTTCGGCGGCAACACCTATTTCGATACCCGCCACATTTTTTCTGAAGGTGCCAAACTCAAACAACACGCCGATCTTCCCATTGAGACCGGGAACGATGCTTGATTCACCCAGGCCCTCGAACAGCTTGCCGGAGCCATCGATCGCGCTGGGGCTGATGTGGACATTGGGATCGTATACTTCACTCTCACCGCCACTCACTACATAGTAAGGGGCCACTATTCCCAAAGTGGGTCCAATGGCTGCGCCAATGTTGATCTGAACCCCTTGCTGGGGCGCCTTCTGAAACATGATTTTTTCATACCCATATTGGCCACGAATGGAGTACAGAAAATTCTGCTTCCCATAGATAAATGAAGTACCAGTTGCCGGGGAGATATAGCGACGTTCTTTGGGGTGCTTGACGTTCAGCATTTCGAACCCGATGGTCCGGTAAATCCCTTCTCCGGCAGATTTAGAAAACTTCATGATGAATCCACCGATCAAGCCTGAGTTCGTGTTCTTGTTGATACCCCAGATGAACTCTCTGCTGTAGCTAAAGTCCTCCTCGTCAATTTGGCTGAATGCCAGGACGGGGCAGAGGAGCAGTACCGGTATTAGTTTATGAATCAGATTCACCTTTCAGGAATATTTCGTACGGTAACAACGAGACTACAAAAGTAATGGTTTGGACAGGCATTCAAAATCCCCAGCACATAGCCATTTTTCTAAGGTTTTGAGTGTATTGACCTGTCTACTCAGCCAAGCATACCGCAAAAAACGGCCCAAATTCAAACTCGGTTGCTGCCGACTGACTCTTTTGTCAATCCCTTGATCTCGTCGTAGTCAATGCCGAAGTGCGAAGCCTCGTATACTGCCTCCCCTCCTTTCAGAAGGATAGCCTGAGGCGATTGATGTGGAATAGAAAGACGCTCTGCTACTAGATTGGAAATCTCGCGGAATCGGATCAGGTCCAGAAAGTAAGTTACTACCCCTGTCATTTCTCCATCATCCCATCTCCTGTCCAGCCTATCCAAGGCTGCCCCGCTGATAGAACATCGTGTGCTGTGTTTGAAAATCAGTACTGGTTGCTCTTTTGATTGCTCTATGAGCCCGTCTACAAGTTCCTTGCTATCTAATGCCTGCCAATTCATGGTGTCAGTTATTCCAGATCTCCCTTTCCTTCTTATCAAATTTTGGTTTTGAGACCTTTTCCTTAACGCCCTTAGGCCGCTCTTGGTTCCGATTAATTCCGGCCCAAAATATATTCCACTTCTTGTATCCGTCCCTGACCATCTCACTCTTGACCAATGCTGCCCTCTTGTAGCGATAGCTCGGGTGCAAGTCGCCTTTCACCTTCTTTATCTTCATTTTGTGCGGCCCGAGGTACTCACCAAGATCGCTGTTAGCTTTCTTGTAGGTATTCTTCGAGATGCGCATTCCACTGAAGGGACCCAGATAACCATCAAGGTTCACCTCCCCACCCTTCTTTGGTACGTTGACCAGGTAGGGGCCCTTCCACCCGGAAGTGTTTTCGACTGGACCCTTGTACCGAGGCACTTTCCAGACTACAGCTCCAAGCTCCGGGTATTTTGGTGGTGGGCTTGCATGCGTAGATCGCTGCTTGGGAAAGGGCCCGCTGTATTTGGCGATGTTCTTGTACTTGTTGCGTTCTTGCTTCCACATGACTGGCCCTGCATTCTTTTGGGCCGAAGGTGTAGTGGTTCGCTTCCAAAATTCCCTCATGGTGAGGTTGAAAGTGGGTGTGCCAGAGTATCGAGGTCGCACATTATAGTATTTCTTAGGATAGGGCGATGGTGGAGATACAATGGGCAAGACCTTCAGGTCTCGATTGGACCAGGGCATCCCGGTAGCAGACCGGACCTGTGTTTTGTACCGCTCGTTGCGGAAGGGCATGTCAGTAGCTGACAGTTTTCCTGGCTTATATCGCTTATTGGGAAAGGGCATGCCGGATACGGATCGGATCTCCGGCTTGTATCTTGTATTGGCAAAGGGCATTCCTGAAGCAGACAGCTTCATCGGTTTGTATCGCTTGTTTGGGAAGGGCATCCCAGAAGCGGACAGCTTCATCGGTTTGTACCTTTTATTCGCGAAGGGCATCCCTGAAGCAGATCGGACCTTAGGCTTATACATGCGATTGGAGAATGGCATCCCACTCGCCGATCGAACCTGCGTCGTGTACCGCTTATTTGAGAAAGGTATCCCACTGGCAGACCGGGTTGGGGTCTTGTATCGTTTGTTGGACCATGGCGAAGAGGATCTTTTCCAGGAAAGCGCTACGCGATCCCGAGCAGAAAAAGGCGAGCCGGACTTCGAATATCTCGGTGCTACACGCTTTTGATTGCGATAAGGGTCTCGAAACGAAATGGAGCGATAGTTGGGCCCTCCACCACCGAAAGACACTGGCTTGGAGTACCGAGGCTGAATGGACCGTCCACTTGATGTCCTGCCAAACGACAATGACCCCGGGCTCGATGATTGACCTTTCTTACTGAAAAGCCCACCTAGAAAACCACGGCCTTCCGTCCTGGATGTCTTCAGCTTGCGATCAGTATCTTCCAGCAACTGGCCATGCACCTCTGATGACAGCGAGCATACGGCGCAGAATGTAAGAAACGCTATGGAATGCCTGAGTTGCATTTTTGTGCGAAGTGCTATCAAAGATTGCCAAATATCTGGTCAAACTCAAAATTGCCCATGCTGTGCAGGAATTATTAGTATTGGAGAAGATCTTCTACCCTATCTTTTAACCGTTGTTTGGGTAAAAAATTGTCTTCTAATTCCTTGGCAAATGGCACAGGTGTATCAAGGCTGCCAATTCTGGCCACCGGGGCGTCGAGATATTCGAAGCAATGCTCCCCAATCCAACTGGCGATCTCGGCACCGATTCCTCCGGTCAACGTGTCTTCATGGAGTACCAGTGCTTTGCCGGTTTTGGCCACCGAATCGCGAACAATGTCCTGATCCCACGGCAGTAGCGTCCGCAGATCGATGACCTCTATTTTGTCATGATGAGAGGCTGCGACATCCATGGCCCAGTGCACTCCCAGGCCGTAGGTCACAATTGTTAGCTGGTTCCCTTCTGTTTTCAGTTGCCCCTTTCCGACGGGTACGGTGTAGAATCCTTTGGGCACAGCATCACTCAATGACCGGTAGAGGTATTTGTGCTCAAAGAAGAGAAAAGGGTTGGGGTCTTCAATAGCGGCACACAGGAGCCCTTTCGCGTCAGCCGGGTTGGAGGGGTAAACAATCTTCAACCCCGGTGTATGAAAGAACCACGCCTCATTGGATTGCGAATGGAAAGGCCCCGCCCCGACGCCAGCGCCGGTTGGCATTCGAATCACGACATCGGCATTCTGGGCCCATCGATAGTGGATCTTCGCGAGGTTGTTGATGATCTGGTTGAAGCCACACGTCACAAAATCGGCAAATTGCATTTCTACTACCGATTTCATACCGGCGATACTCAGTCCCAGTGATGCACCTACGATGGCTGATTCACACAATGGCGTATTGCGGATGCGCTCCTTTCCAAATTGATAGACAAATCTTTCCGTCACCTTAAATACGCCACCGTACTCGGCAATGTCCTGACCCATGATGATCAGTTCCTCATATCTCTCCAGACACTCATGCAATCCATCCGATATGGCGTCTACAAAGCGACGGTCCTCTACTTCGCCCTGAGGTGGCTTCACTTCCTGCTCGTAGTGGCTGTACACGTCTCCAAGCTCAGAGGGCTTTGCGAAAGAGACAGGAGGCGCTGCAAATGCCTGCTTCACCGCGTAGTCGATGGACCCCCGAAGGTGGTCCTGGATACTATTGATTTCCTCAGCACTGACACCATCCTTGATAAGAAACTGCTCGTAGCGCTTGACTGGATCGAGCTGCGCCCAGTACTCCATCAGTTCTTTGGGTACGTACTTCGTTCCTGAGGCCTCCTCATGTCCCCTCATTCGAAAGGTCCGTGCTTCCAAGATGATCGGTCGTGGCTCTTCGCGGATGCTTTCAACAAGTGGTTCGAGGCTATTGAGCACCTCCAGAATATTGTTGCCATCTATGCTGTGAGCCTCCATGCCATATGCTGGCCCCTTGACGGTGAAGGACTCAAAGTTGAACTGCTCGCGGCTGGGTGTTGAAAGACCATAGCCATTGTTCTCAATGACAAAAAGGACTGGCAGGGACCAGACAGAGGCGACATTGAGGGCCTCGTGGAAGTCCCCTTCGCTCGCTCCACCGTCCCCTGTAAATACGAGCGTAGCCTTTGGTTGGCCACGTAGCTGAGCGGCCAGCGCGATGCCGTCGGCGATCCCAAGTTGTGGACCCAGATGGGAGATCATCCCGACGATCTTGTATTCCTGCGTTCCGAAGTGAAAGGACCGGTCGCGTCCTTTGGTGAATCCCCCCATCTTGCCCTGAAATTGCTCAAAGAGCTTTTCAAATGGCACACCACGAGTTGTGAAGACGCCCAGGTTTCGGTGCATGGGCAAAATGTACTCGTCACTGTCGAGCGCGAGAGCCGCGCCCACGGAGATGGCCTCTTGGCCGATGCCTGAGAACCACTTGCTGATCTTACCCTGCCGGAGTAGGATGAGCATCTTCTCCTCGATCAGCCGGGGGGTGACCAGCGATTCGTAGATCTCGAGGAGTTTCTTCTTGCTGCGACGTCTCTTTACAAACTTCATTTTTGGGATTGATGACGGCAAATCTAGTTGATCTGTTGTATCCGTGGCGCTGGGATAGGCCGTGGGATGCTACATTTGCCGAATGATTGACTACAAGGAGTTTTATTTGGACAATGGGCTGCAAGTCATCGTACATGAGGACGCTCAATCGCCCATGGTATGTCTGAATTTACTCTATAAGGTAGGGTCACGCAATGAGCATCCGGACAAGACCGGCTTTGCCCACCTTTTCGAGCATCTGATGTTTGGTGGCTCGAAGCACATCCCTCAGTTTGATGAGCCTCTGCAGGAGGTAGGCGGTGATAGCAATGCCTTTACAAACACCGATATCACCAACTACTACATTACCATACCTAAGAACAATGTAGAGACGGCCTTTTGGCTCGAATCTGATCGGATGCTTTCCCTCTCATTCGATCCAGAGGTGCTCGAAGTTCAGCGCAAAGTAGTCATCGAAGAGTTTAAGCAGCGCTACCTCAATCAACCATATGGAGATGTCTGGCTCAAGATGCGGCCGTTGGCATATAGGGTACACCCTTACCAGTGGGCGACTATTGGCAAGAAGATCGATCACATCGCAGACGCCACCATGGGCGACGTGAGATCGTTCTTTGCCAATCACTATGGGCCTGACAATGCGATCCTTGTCCTTGCCGGAGGCATTACCGAGCACCAGGCACGACAGCTTGCAGAGAAATGGTTTGGGCCGATTCCGGCCATCAAGACGAACGGAACTATCCTGCCGTCAGAACCCGCGCAGACGGCGGCACGATTCCAGCTGTTGGAAGACAAGCTGCCCTCCAACGCCATCTACAAGGCCTATCACATGGGACCGAGGGCCGGTGATGACTACCACCCTACCGATCTTCTGAGTGACCTATTGGGGCGGGGAAGTGCCTCTCTCCTTCATGAGCGGCTGGTCAAGAAGCAGTCCCTTTTCAGCACGATATCCGCCTATGTTCTGGGCAGTGTTGATCCTGGTTTGTTGGTGATCAGCGGCAGGCTCCTGGGGGAGACCTCATTTGAGCAGGCTGAAGGGGCCATCGATGAGGTACTGACGGAGGTGAAGAAGGGTCATATCAAGCCAGAGGACCTGGAGAGAGTTCAGAACCAGGCAGAGTCGGCAACGACCTTTGGTGAAGTGGAGGTGCTCAACCGGGCTATGGGATTAGCATTTGCGGCATTTCTGGGTGACCCTGAGCTAGTTAATAGCGAGATCGATGTGATCAGGGCTATGACGATCGATCAACTGACCGAGAGGGCGAAAGACATTCTCACACCGACTAACTGTTCAACCATCCACTATCAAGAAACCGCCTGACCATGGCAAAACCTAACATACGAGTAGGGTACGGGTATGATGTCCACCAGCTGGCCGAGGGCCATCCCTTTTGGCTGGGAGGGATTCAGGTCGAGCACACACATGGCGCTTATGGCCACTCGGATGCCGACGTACTCATCCATGTCATCTGCGATGCGCTTTTAGGTGCCGCGAATCTTAGGGACATTGGGTTCCATTTTTCTGACAAGGATCCACAGTACAAGGGCATCGACAGTAAGATACTTTTGCGCGATGTTATCAGGTTGCTGTCTGATCGTGGGTGGTCTGTAGGCAATGTCGATGCGACGGTGTGTCTACAGCGACCTAAGCTATCACCACATATAGAAGACATGAAAGCTTGCCTCGCGGAGGTAATGGGTATCCAGGTCGACGATGTATCAGTGAAGGCGACGACTACGGAAAAGCTGGGATTTGTCGGTAAGGAGGAAGGTGTAGCGGCTCACGCTGTAGCCTTGATTTATCGATAACATTGGGCGCACTACCCACGCCTCGAGGCCAGCTCACTGGGCCTCCTCGCGCCGACTTCAGACCTTGGCCGCGCTCCCCGACGCACCTACTTTGCCAGTTCTTCAGTTTCGGCTTCCGGCCCGCTTAACTACCAAATACAAAGACTTTGTATCCATTGCAAGCATTGAATAACTGGAAGCCTCCATCCAGCGACAATACCTCCATTGTGAGCAACTCACCCCCTTCGAAGATCCGATCGGTCAAGGACGTAAGGTTTTGGCGCTCCTCGTCTGTAACCTCATTCCCGTCCCGTTTCACAATGAATAGGTCTCCCAGCGTAAGGCTCATCAGATTGTTCTCCATCGTATAACTAAACTCCCTCAAGTAGAAATTGACCTGATTGAGATCATTGAGGCTCACCCAACCAAAGGCAGTGAGCTGTTCCCCATTCCCGAGGTCAAAGCCCTGGTACCACTGCTGAACGACTACCCCCGGGAAGGCTGCCTCCACATCCTGTAGAAGGCTATTGTCATTCTCATCAAACACCGCATTTGGCGAAGCGCCATAAGGATTTTCCCCATCTTCGACGAAGGTCGTGTGTGTCAAGAATAAGGAGGAAGTCATTTCCATATTGCCAATTCCCGTCACATTTGTGCTGTTAAACCGCACCACGGAATCCGTGGTCGATATGCAAAAGCTTTCGGTCAATTCCCGCAGATTTTCTACGGGTATCTCGGAGATGGTATAGTTAGAGCCGTTGTGGCTGGTAGTGATAGGATTGTCCATGAGCAAAATGTCATTCCTGACAATGAAGTTACTCCGCTCGTCAACCTGCGTTCCGGATCCACCGGCGATGATCTCCTCCATCGTTTGTCCGGTAGCTACTCCAATCACATGGGCACGCCTGTTTTGCAGGTCGAAGGATATGGAAATCGTATGATTGGTCGTAGGGACATAGATGTTGTATGGGACAAAGACACCTGTGATATTCGAGCTCTGAAAAATTCCTTCTGCCAGGTCCGGTATTGCGTTCACAGAAATCTCATCTGCATCGTTGGGGCCTGCTGGCTGAAAGGTGAGAACCGGTAATGGGCCCTCTTTTGTGCTGAAAACCAGATTCCCATCCACCTCATTCACGAAGATAAACTGGAATCCGCCTCCGACCACCTCGGCTAGAAAGTGGAAGACCCCATAGGTCTCCATGATCAATTCCAGTCCTTGTCTCGCATCGATGCGATAGCTGATCGTATCATCACGAAACTCTCCAGACTCGGTAATGACGTCCGATTGGATGCGCACAGACCCGTCAGTCCCGTATTCCATGATGATGAGATACTCTGCCCCGCCAACGTTCGGTTGGTAGTCAAGCCGCCAGCCGTTGGCAGGAGCCGTGAGCAGGTCAATCAGGTCAGTCGATGCCTCCTCTACACGCTCCTCTACAGAGGGTAGCTGTGGCTCCTTGTCGAATTCGCATCCGAAGAAGCCTACTGTCAAAACCAGCGGAATAAAGATCTTTCGCATACTACAATCTGCTTTGGACCGCTTCTCTGAGTGCTTCTAGGCTTACGCCGGTCACGCGATCATAGTGATCTATGATCGAGGCCAACTTTTCGTCAATCAAGACTTTTCCCTCGTTGGCCCTTAGGCATGCCTCCGTCTCACAATTCGGGTCCTGGATGATGAAGTTTTCATCGAAGTTTTGATCAAATAGGAAGAAAGCCACAGTTTCCGCGAAGTCTTCGTTGGGCGAACTTGTGGCGTAGGGTGAGCAAAAACCGCGTGAAAGGGCTTCGGCGTCATTCAATACAAACCACGATGTCGGTCCGGTGTATCCTGGCTCTGCAATAGTTTCAAAGGCATTGGGCAGCTTGTACAGCTGATGAACCGTATGAGCAAACTCGTGATAGACGACCTGTAGCTGCAAGTCCCGCCAGGCAGTATCAGATCGGTCGATGGCATTGACATTGACAAAAGTGATCTGTGCACCAGCATCAGCAGTTCCGAGCGTCTCGGTACCATTAGCGTTGAAGATCCGGCCTCCGATGAATACAATTTCGGCCGGGACGTGAGCCCTGAAGAACTCTTCACCTCCGGGAATATCCTCATACGGCCCTATCCAAAAGTCCTCGATGAAGTCCAGCATGGGCCGGACCACCTCTGTCCGTGGTGGCGTACTAAACTGCCCCGGATTGAGGTAGTTGTCAACGAAGCGATACCGGATGGCCATACCATACTCCTGGGTAAAATTCTCGTCAATGTACCGATCCAATTCAGTGAATTCGATCTCTACTTCCTTCTGTGGCACATTGAGCTCTTCCGACGGGTAGCATGAACAAAACACGACCGCCACTCCCGTGAAGATCATAAGTTGCTTGAATCGTTGCTTTATCATTTTCACCTCCATCTTATTCTAAGTCCTATCTTGGGTTGCCTTCCAATCCCCCAACATCGATCGCAGACTGCGGTATCTGTATAACCTTTCGCAGATCCTCCGACTCAAGCGTGATGGTCGACCCATCTAACAGTACATGATCGACTTCAAGCTGGTAGCGCTTGATATCAAACCAACGCATGCCCTGAAGCAGGAATTCCTTGCGTCGCTCGAACAGTACATAATTGAGCATGGCCAGGCGGTCAGATGTATTGAATCCGCCGAAGAAGGCTCTGATATTCTCGATGGTCAAGATCACCTCACCACCACTAAATCGGTTCTCGCTGAAGATTTGCATGTCATCCATGACTTCATTCAGGTTGTTGAGGTAGATGTTGCACTCGGCTCGCGTGAGCAAAACTTCCTCCCCAGTGAAGGACATCTGAATGAAGTATGGAGTACCGACGTTGGAATTGAGGCTGCTCCTCTGAAACAACGCCTGGTATCTCGCTGGGACTACCCCATTGAATCCCTTCACGAAGGCGGGATTTTCCCGTTCGTCCACTAATCCGGGGAACGGGTTGAGGTCAAAAAGATCCCCGTAAAAGTCCTGGTCGATGCCAAATGCGAAGCTTGGGAAGTTGAATATCGAGATCTTTCTCATGAGCAGGAAATTGGCGGCCAGGTCTGGGGAGCTATATAGCTGCGGGTACTCCACTACTGAAGAGCTTGCTAACTGAAATTGTTCTGATCCGAGATCTCTGATGAAAGCGCCGGGGTTGCTACCTAGCACCATGTCACAGAACCGCTTGCTCTCTGAGAACTCTCCCTTGAAGAGATAAAACCTTGCTGCAAATGCCAATGCGGCATTGCGGTTGAAGTGATATTTGCCTGAGTTGGCGAAAAAGGTGTCATCCAACAACTCGATGCCTCGCAGCATGTCTTCCTCCACCAAATCATACACGGTTGCAACTGTTTCACGCTCATATTGCGCCAGAAAAGTGGTCTCAGGGGTCAAGATGTACGGTACGCCTAAGGATGTGTTGTCACCGTCTTCATAGTGCTTCCCAAAGAAGTTGACCAACATAAAGTGACCGTAGGCCCGAGCCAACAGTGCCTCGGATTCGATGGACCGCTTATAAGCTATTTCCTCATCGGTGGTCGCCGGCAATTCATCCAATACTGCCAGCACCTCATTGGCATGGGCGATGGCGGCATATGTTTGGTACCAGAAGAAAATTGGGGTATCCAGTTCGGTGGGTTCCGCCGTGACATCCTGCCATTCAAACATCTGGTCATGCTCCAGTTCTTTGGTTGTGCCCACTGTGTAATCGACGTCATCAGACATCCAATCGCCGAAGTTGGGCGTGGCAATGGAGTAAGCATTTACCAGCAGCTGGGCAGCCTTGTCCAGATCGTCGAGTGCTACCCGGTTGTCAGGGACCACATCCAGAAATTTCTCCTCGCAGCTGCTGATGGCCATCAGGCAGGCCACCGTCAATATCCAATATTTTCTTCCCTTCGACATCATAGTCCAATATTGAGGGTAAAGGTGATCAATCGAGGTTGTGGCAGCGCTACGCCACCACTACTGAAAAACTCTGGATCCTGCCCACGAAGATTTTCGCGGTCAGAATAGAGCAAGGCGAGGTTCTGTCCTTCTACGGATACATTGGCTGATTGCAAACGCATCTTCTGCGTAAAGGCCGGAGGTAGGGTGTAGGTAAGTCTTACCGTCTTCAGTCGAACGTAATCGCCGCTGGCAACTCGCACCGTACTTTTGTTGTACAAAAAGTACGCCTGGTTCGCATCAGTATTTTGCTGTACCTGATTGCGGTCGAGGATTGTGGGGATGTCGGTAAGGTCTTCGTCACCAGGCACAGCCCATCGATCGGCCAGCTCTCCGGGAAGTGCGTCGAAGTCCCTGTAGCTAGAGAAGAATGCATCATTGAGTCGGATGACGTAACCGAATTTGTACGACAACAGGGCAAACAGACTCAAACCCCTCCATGAAAACGTATTGGTAAAACCTCCTGTGCCTCGCGGCTCCGTGCTACCCTCGTAGACCAGCAGGTCTTCCAGGCCTTCTCTTTCCTGCAGGTCGTATTCATTGAAGTCCGTTACGCGCTCGCCATTTTCATCCAGGAATGTGGGCACGCCGGTGTTGCTAAGGCCATCATAGTTCGTCGAGAAGAGCGATCGCCGTGGACGATCCAATACCGCGGCACCCGTTTGACTGATCGCATCCACCAGTCTCGGACCGAAATCCAGGCGCGTAATCCTGTCCTGACTGTAGCCCATGTTGAGATTACTCGTCCACCGGAAGTCACCTTGTTTGATATTCAGGGTGTTGAGGGAAAACTCGAACCCTGTGATTTCCATATCGGCGAAGTTGCCGACCTTCAGACCCTCTCCACCGATACCACTGGTCTGTACGATGCCGATGAGGTCGAATGAGTTACGAACGTAAAAATCTGCCGTAACACCGATTCGTCCTTTGAACAATGAGAAGTCCGTACCCACATTGAATTCCTTCAGTTTTTCCCATGTCAGGTCCTCATTGGTGAGTGTATTGATAAAGAGTAGCGGTTCGACGTCTGTTGGTCTTACCGTCACGTCTGCGCGAAGGTCGAGCAATGCGCTCGCAAATGGGGGAAGGTTCCCAGAGACACCGTATGTGGCCCTAAACTTCAGGTTTTCCAAAAAGGGCAGGCTCTCCATCCATGGTTCATTGTAGACGTTCCAGGCGCCACTTACATTCCAGGTAGGCAGGTATTGAGCCTGTCGACTGCGGCCCAACTGATTGGAGCCGTCATAGCGGAACGTGAAGTTGGCGACATACCGAGACTTGTACGCGTAGCCCCCATTGAGGAACCACCCAATGAAACGATCGCGCTCCTCGCCCAGGGAGAAGTAGTCGATGTTCTGGAGGTTGAAGAATTCGATGATATTCGGATCGGTAACCACGACGCCCCCGCTTTCGAAAACAACACCCAAACCAGAGGCAGTGCTGGAATTTCGGTTAGTAAGTCGCAGCTCCTGTCCCGCCAGGGCATTGACCTCATGGTCCTCATTGAAGGTCTTGGACCAGTTGGCGCTCAGGCGTGTGAAGAAGTTTAATAGAGAAGAGCGATCAATGTAGTTGAAACCTCCTTGTGGCAACACAACGACTGGGTTCAAGCCGGGGTTGTCGGGATCGCGAAATAGCAGGTTGTTAGCGTCCTGAATGAACTGCGTATCATTGGCGCGGAACGCCTCGGCCTGATTAGAGTTTTCAGTAATGATGTGATTCCGCTCCGTGCTGGCATATCGAATTTGTACTACTCCATTCAGAGCCAGGTTTTCCATCGGAGTATAGTCGAAGTTCGTCTGGGCAGATACGTCCAGCACCTCAATGTCGATGAAGTTGTTATCAATTTCGTGGAAGATGTTGAATGGCGCGTAGTTCCTTCGTACAAATTCCAGATTGCCGTTTTCATCTCGAGGGCGTATTGACCGTGCCGTATTCAGACTGTAGCTGTACGGGTTGATGTCAAAATTTCGGCTGATGCGGCCGGTAATGGGATCAAATTCGCTGTTCCGGGTGCCAGGCGCCAACTGATCGCGGAAACTGGCATTGAGCTTCAGGCCAAAGGTGAACTGATCAGATAGGAAATAGGTATTGCGCGCAGTGGCAGTGAATCGATTCACTTTGTCGGCAATGGTTTGCCCCTGATCACCCATGTAGCTCAGTGAATAGTAGCTATTGGACTTTTCACTACCCGCGGTAAAGCTCAACGAGTGCTGCTGCAGTAGTCCTGCATCTCGGAATAACTCGTCAAACCAGTCTGTATTGGCATTCTCGTAGACGTTGAGAAACTCTTCATTGAGGGTGCCGCCAGGTCCCCATGGCAGGTCATGTGAGGCAATGAGCGTGTACATCTGCCCCAGGGCACCATAGTTTTGGGCCCGTACCGCGGTGCTGATGTCGATGTGACCTTTTTGAGCCAGTTCGCGATATACTGACATCTCCTGGGCAGAGTTGAGCAAGTCAAACTGGTTGTAAGTCGGGCGAAGCTTGACAGAGAAGTTACCCGAATAGTTGACCCGCAACTGCCCGCTACGACCTCGCTTTGTTGTGATGACCACCACACCATTTGCCGCCCTCGCACCGTAGATGGCTGTGGCTGATGCATCTTTCAAGATCTGGAAAGACTCAATATCGCTGGGGTTCAGATTGGCGACCGAAGATGTGGTCAGTGTACTGGCGTCACCCGATGCGAGCTGGTCCGTGTCAATGTTGTTGAGGTCCTCTAGGATCACACCATCCACGACGAAGAGTGGTTGGTTGTTGCCGTTGATGGAGGCATTTCCTCGAATACGAATCCGTGGTGCTGTACCGAAAGTGCCTGAAACATTGTCGACGCTCACGCCGGCCACCTGTCCTTCCAGCACCCTGCTCACGTCTACCATCCCTGTAGGGCGGATGTCGTCCATTTGCAGACTCTCAGAGGCCCCCGTGAACAATTTGCGATCTACCTCCTGGAATCCAGTGATTACCACCTCGTCGGTGAGGATGGCATCGTCCTCAAGCACTATATTGATTGTGGCCTGACCGGTGTAAGTCACGCGCTGGGACTTCATGCTGATCATTTGGAAGACCAGCACATCACCTTCATTGGCAGAGATGGTGTAGTTGCCGTCGATATCGGATACAGCACCTCTCTCTGCAGCCTCGTTGAAAATGGTGGCTCCAATGAGACCTTCACCCGAGGCGTCCGTGATCTTGCCAGTCACAATTGTCTGACCGGCGCAAAGCAGTGGCAGACTCGCTAACAGCAGTAACCAGACCCTTCCTACCATACTGACTTGAAAGAAATTATTGAAGTTCGAAGCCTAGCTCTAGATCGACAACTTGAAATTGATCAACAGCTACAAAAAGTCGAATAACTCCGGTTCGTCCATCAGTGGACTTGATAGTAGGCGCCGTCACTGGATTAAAAGCGAAACGGATAATATCCTCTGTCGATGAGTCGTCCGGATTCTGGCTCTCAAGGTCGCCATCGATCTCGACAATGGCAAAGACCCAATCTTCATTGGTCAGGGTGATCTCGTCAAAAGTATTGTCCGGAGCGCCGGACAGGATCGCCGCTCCGGTTACATTCAGGAAGAAACCATCAATGAATAGGACGTCACTGTTTTCATCGGCTGGGAACATACCAATCAAAATGTCTGGATACTCCGCATTGAGAGAGTCAGCACTTTGCTCATCCGCATCCCAGAATTCTCCCTCCGGATTGAAGAGGGGAAGAGCTGTGAGCTGGTATCCTGTGAATACACGCTCGAGTATCTCGATGTTTTGCTCGTATTCGATGCTTTGCCCGTCGACGGATGTAGCAGTTAAGGTCACGGTGTAAGAACCAGCTTCTTCGTAGGTATGCGAAGGGCTGATCTCTTCGGAGGTATTGCCATCCCCAAAGTCCCAGGAGTAGCCATTGGCATTGAGGGTGGTGTTGTCAAACATGACGGGTAGCCCAACCTCAGGCACGGCAGGGTCGAGGGTAAATGCTGGATCTAATGCTGGCAGTTCCAAGTCATCGCCACAGGACAGAAGTACAAGCGAAGCTGACAACATCCAATATGTAAACCTTTTTCTCATCATAGTATTTTGAAATAGCATCTTAAGTCGCTAGGGGACGGGCGGTAAATGTATAAGTAAATATCAATATTAATGTTTAATTCCCTTACCAGCTAAGTTGAAAATGTCGCTCCAAAGGCTGGTCGTGGGGTAATAAGGTGACAAATACCCATGATTCGCCAGCGTTGATTCTTGTATCCGACAATAACCGAGTGGGGTGTTGCCTGTTCTCCTGGCGCTCTGTTGGTCGTAAATGGCTTCCGGAGTTCGGCTGAAATTTCCTATATTTCTTTTAACAACCTCGACTTAACCCTAACCTGAGGCCTAACCATGTGTCGAATCTGCGCAATCGTAGTGGCTGCGTGTCTTTTGCTGTCTGCATGTGAGACTACAGACTCCGTGGCTCCTGCTATGTCGGGTGAGCGCCCCAATTTCATCCTTGTGATCGTCGACGATCTGCGCTACGATGCGCTGAAGGTCTCACAGAAATACTTGAGCGGTACGGCGAGATTTCCTTGGGTGGAGACGCCCAACCTCGATCAGATGGCTGCTGAGGGTGCTTATTTCAGCAACGCGTTTGTCACCACTTCTCTGTGCTCCCCGAGTAGGGCATCAATGCTAACTGGTCAGCACACCCACAATCATGGCAAATGGGACAATAGCTACGAGTTCAATCGAAACTCCTTTGCTTCGGAACTACAAAAGGCCGGATATCACACGGCCTATTTTGGGAAATGGCACATGGGCAACCAGACAGGCAAACGTCGCGGTTTTGATCACTCTTACAGCTTTGTGGGGCAGGGGGAATATATGGATGCGGATTTTGAGCTGAATGGTCGTCCGGTTGCGACCAGCGGATGGGTCGATCATGTGAGCACTCAGGCGATGCTGGATCATTTGGCGAGATTGGACCGAGTCGATCCCTTCTGCATGGTACTGGGATTCAAATCCTGCCATGGCCCGTGGGACTCTCCTCCTGAAGCTACGAAACACCTATACCAGGGCCCTGGCTATGTGGGTCAATCCGTGCCAAACCTCTCCTCATCGGTACCCTACAGGGCTTCAGACGAACCCTCCCATTTCTACAGTAGGGGGAGTTATACTTCTTTCTACAGTTGGCAGGACCGGAATTACTTCCGCTATCTGTCGGCGATCGATATGGAAATGGGCAGAATCAACGAGCGATTGGAGCAATACGGCCTCTGGGAAAACACCTACCTGATTTTTGTGAGTGATAATGGCTTCTACATGGGCGAGCATGGCCTCCGGGACAAACGGACCGCCTACGAGGAAAGTATGAGAATCCCGATGCTCGTGAAGGGTCCTGGCATCAAAGCAGGCAATGTCAGCGACGAGCTGGTCTTGAATCTCGATATCGCCCCGACGATTTTGGAACTTGCCAATGCGCGAGCGAAGTGGTCCATGGACGGTCTCAGCATGAAACCGCTCCTCTTCAATCAGCCAACCCGGTGGCGCACGGAGTTCATCTATGAATATCGTCATGGCTCAGTGGGACCACAAGTGAATATACTGGCCTTAAGGACTGATAGGTACAAGCTGGTGAGCTATGGCAGGGATTCGGGTTGGAACGAATTCTTCGACCTCACCAACGATCCCTACGAAACAAACAACTTGTACAACAATGCCAGTTACGCGCCTGAATTAGCTAATTTCAATGCGCAGCTGGCACTCTACAGGATCTTGATTGCGAGAGGTGCCTATTAGAATTATGGAAATTTCCGATGAAAAAGGCCATCCGCTACCTCTCCAACTTGAAGAGACTCGTGACGGCTCACATACGCTGATCCGTACTGATCTGGACGAAAGCTATCACTCACATCGTGGTGCGAGGAGTGAGTCCATACATGTCTTCATCGAGGCGGGATTGGATCATCTTGTCCAGAAGAAAGCAAAACCGCTGATCAGGGTTTTTGAAGTGGGGTTCGGCACCGGCCTCAACGCCCTGTTGTCATGGGAATATGCGGAGCGACAGCGGGTAGAAGTAGATTATCACACCATAGAGCCATTTCCTGTACCACTGGAGATGGTGACGCAGCTGAACTACGCAACCGACGAGCAGACTGGCACATTCCTGGAAATGCACCGATTGAGCTGGGAGGAACCGCACGGCCTCGGGGCACACTTCTCGTTCACAAAGTACAGGAGTCGACTGGAGGATTTCGATGCTGAGATCAGCTGGGATCTGATTTTCATGGATGCGTTTGCGCCCAGCAAGCAAGCGGAGATGTGGTGGCCGGCTAACTTATCGAAGTGTTTTGGCTTACTCAATCCGGGAGGAGCGCTGGTCACTTATTGTGCACAGGGACAGTTCAAGAGGGACCTGAAGACCTGTGGATTCGAGGTGGAGGTGCTGCCAGGAGCGCTGGGGAAAAAAGAAATGGTCAGGGCCTGGAAGCCCTGACCAAACTGGTTCTCGCAGAGGATCGATGGACCTGCTCTTGCGAATGCATCTTACATTGGCTCCGAGGCACGGGCGCCATACACGCTCAGCGCCGGTATGGCGCAATGCCAGTGGCGATGGAGCGCCCCAGAATGCCTAAAGGCGCTACGGTTCGTCTACGATACGGACGTCTTCCTCATCTTCCAGTATCCTCGACAGCGAGGAAACAGCGGCTATGTTGAAGAAGCCTACCACCGGAGTATTGGGGTCACTGACCGCAATGTTGGTCGAGACATTGGCCAATGGACTCGCGAATAGTTCACCGAAGCCTCCGGGACGATTCGTCTCGTCGAGTACCTGCTGCATGAAGAAAAAGGCATCATTGGAAATACTATGGAGCTCGACGCGCAGTGTATCCCCAAAATTGTAGGGGGAGCGAATGACATCCTCTTCGTCCTCTTTTTCCTCAAACTCATTGACACCGTCGCGAATGGGCTGGATGAAGATCAAGCCATCGACATTTCCTCCCTCGCTGAAACCGGCATCGAAGGCGATATTTATCTCACTTGGCTTGTTGAGGTAGACATCATTTTTGTAGGCTTTGATCCAATAGGTGTCGCCGGGACCCAATGGATCCCGCGCCCAGAATTCTCCAAAATAGGAGTCTTCAATGAACGCGTTGGACTCCTCAAATCGGAAGGTGACGCTATCGATGGCCGGTACCCTGCTCATCTGTGACTGACTCGAATAGGTGATGCCATCGACGATGACTTGCAGAAAATACGTCTGGCCTATCGTGCCGAAGCTGTCCTCGGGAAACGATGGATTCCACAAGTAATCGCCATCTTCATTTTCACGAAATCTGTAGACCAAGCCATCTCCATCTGTCACGGTGACCTCAGCGCCCGTGATAGGCTCCAGGAAGGTGTTTTCAAAGTACCCTTGCGTCTGTTGTATGCGGATCACCTGTCGTCCGGGCTGGTTGGTCAACCATGCGTCGATGGACACAAAATTGTCAATCTCTTGCAGCTCTACTTCGATCAAGTCGTCACAAGCGGCAAAGAATACAGTCAATGGGATGATATATCGTAATGCTTTCATGACCGTTTAGAATTTGAAGTTGTAAGTGATGGATGGGAAAAAGGTGCCGATAATGGAGACCTGCCTCGCCTGGGTCTCAATGGGCGTGCCCTCGGGCACCCGGTCGTCCACCTGTCGGAAGTAGATCGAGAAGGGGTTGCGGCGCGCGTAGATATTGTAGACGGTAAAGACCAGGGAGTCTTCGACCTTGCGCGGCTTACCATTCTTTTTGACTTTGCGCCCATATCGCGTGGCGGAGAAGTCGAGTCGATGGTAGTCGGGTATACGCACAGAATTCCTTGCATCGTCACCGATGTAGGGGATCACGTAGCCCTGCACTTCAAATCGACTATTGGGGAAGGTCGTAGGCGTGCCGCTCAGATAGGTGAAGTTGCCTGACAGCGACCAGCGTTCGTTGATATCATAGAATCCGGCAATTTTTAGGTTATGCAGCTGATCGAAGCGGTTGGGGTACCATTCGCCGCGATTGATACCTTCCACCTGCAATTCTGTCCGGCCCACGGTGTAACTCACCCAGCCATTCCACCGGCCGGTTTTCTTTTTGAGGAAAAACTCCGCCCCATACGCCCGGCCATCGCCACTGAGCAGGTCTCCTTCGATCCGCTCATTGATCAGCAGGTCGGCACCGTCGATGTAGTCAATCTGATTCCTGGTCCAGCGGTAGTATAATTCTACCGAGGCTTCCCACTGATTCTCCTTCAGGTTTCTGAAGTATCCCAACGCCACTTGCTGACCGGTTTGGGGGTCAATATTGTTGGAGCTGGAGGTCCACACATCCAGGGGATTGCTCGCGGTGGTATTGGAGATCAGGTGAATGTACTGTGCCATTCGATTGTAGCTACCCTTGATCGACGAATTGAAGGACAGCTGATATTTGAAAGCAAAGCGGGGCTCGAGATTATTGAAAGATTCGATGGCCTCGAAGTTGTCTGTCTCTTCAGTACCAATAAGGGGTTTGCGCTTACCAGGGATGGTATCGCCATAGAAGTAAATGGTGCCATCTCCGAGGTAGGTGTAGTTAGAGAATCGTAAGCCATACTGGAGCGTCAGCCGGTCGGATATGGTTTGCTCATTGCCGACGTAGATGGCCGTCTCGAGGGATTTTTTCTCATCCAGACTTATGTCTGTACTCTCGCCGTCGCTGACCCCCACGGCGTCAGCTGGCCTGAATCGGTACAGCAATGCCTCTCCTCCGAAGGTCAGCTCGTTCTGCGTATTGGCAAAGTAGGTGAACTCCGTCTTTACATTGTAGGTGCGCACACGCGAGTCCCACTCAAACTTGTCGCGGTCGTTTTCGCCGAAAGCCAGGGAGTAGTCATAATCACTATAGAGGATCGTAAAATTGGCAAATAGCTGGTCGCTGAACAGGTGGTTCCACCGTAGTGTGGCGGTTTTGTTTCCCCAGCTAAAGCCTTGCCTCTCATCAAATCGAAACACGTCTCTGCCGAAGTATCCTGATAGGTACACCCGGTTGCGTTCGTTGAAGTTGTAGTTCGTTTTGAGGGTGAGGTCATAGAAGTTGAGTGCGGCACCGTCTTCCAGGACATCCGTGAATGGCTTCGCAATGATATCTGCGTAAGACCTGCGGCCCGCGGCGATGAAAGACGCCTTGTCTTTGACGATGGGCCCCTCTACCGAGAGCCGGCTGAAGATCGAGCCGATCCCTCCATTGACATCGAATTCCTTGGCGTTGCCCTCTTTCATGCGCACATCCAAAATGGACGAAATGCGGCCGCCATACTGTGCTGGGATCCCCCCTTTGTAGAGTTTCACGTCCTTGACTGCATCAGGATTGAACACTGAGAAGAACCCCAGCAGGTGGGACGAGTTGTAGACAGGGGCTTCATCGAGTAGCACAAGGTTCTGACCTACGCCACCCCCTCGGACATTGAATCCGGAGGCACCCTCGCCGACGGTCGTCACGCCTGGTAAAAGTTGCAAGCTCCGTATCACATCCACTTCGCCCAGGAAGGCGGGTATCTTCTCGATGGTCCTGATGTCCAGCTCGGCAGTAGACATCTCGATTTCGCTCACATTGGCATCTTCGGCTTGTGCACTGACTACCACCGCTTCGAGCTGCTGCTCTATCTCGGGCAGTTCGATGTCGATGCGGACGTCTTCTGTGAGCTCCACAGTTCTCGATACGGACTCGAAGCCTATGTACCTGTACTGGAGGTTGTAGGTACCCGGTGGGAGGGTGATGGAGTAAAAGCCGTAAACATTGGAAACGCCCCCGCCGCTCAGCTCTTCTACATAGACGGTGGCGCCGATCAGGGTTTCGCCGTTGGAGGCATCTTTTAGGTAGCCACTAATTGTGAACTTCTCCTGTGCAGCGCTATCGAAGCCCGCAAGAATTAGCCATAGCACTACCAATGACCTGGTCATCTTCGTGCTGTGCAGCATGTACTTTAGCATGTAATAGATAGGATTTGGCGATGCAGTGCCAAGATTGATTCTCGTCTGTTCATTTGTGTGAAGGTTCTCGCCTTAGAGGCAATCAATGTGCCGTTTCCCCTCACTCTCTGATTTTTTCTTTTACAGCACATCTTGACGGACTATTTCTATAGTGATCCTTGTAGAGGACGAATCACAAGAGGAATTGTTCAGGGATGGACATTATTTTTTGAAGAAATACGTGCGGAACCATCTTAAATGAGGGCTGAACTGTTGCATCATACTTTGGTTTTCGTGTACTTGTCGATTGCGCTGATGTTTGTCGAGATAGATGCGTTAGGAATAATGCATTAATTTCTTATTATATTGCAAATACATCGCTTTTTACTGGTACGAAAGTAAATTAGGTTATGACTGTTTTAGGTCGGAAAGGAATGCCCTTACCCTTTCCGGGTGCTGTATGTAGTTTGTCATTGCTGACTTTCATGTTACTGCTTTTTTCCTGCGCAGACGCTGCGTTGGAGCAGGCGGAAGGACAATTTGAAGTAGCGCAATACAAAGGCCCTGTGACGATAGATGGACAGTGGGAGTTCTACCCCGGTAAGCACATCGCTCCAGTAGATTTTGAGAACGTGCCAGTGGAGGCAGTTACTTACATCGATGTACCCTCCTCGTGGACAAGTGGTGATCATCCATTGTTTGGGAAGGCTACGTACCGTAGTGTGGTCGAGGTCGCAGATTTGCGTCGCCCTGGCGTATTGCTACCCAAGACTTTTAGCGCGGCCCGCCTCTGGGTCAATGGAGATCTGATCCATGAGCAAGGCAAAATAGACTCTCAGAATCACGAGGCGTTGGTTTTGCAGCAATTGGCACCAACTGTAGTTGCTGACCGTTACGAAATCATCATTCAGGTGACGAATCAGGAATTTTGGAAAGCGGGACTTGTCGAAGCCCCCAGGATTGGAGAATATGAGGATCTGTTCTACCACATCCAGGCCAGGTCTTCCATGTATCTTTTCTGGATCGGGTGCCTTTGTTTGATGACACTGCTGCACCTGACGCTCTTCGCCAGCTCCACAAAGGTCTACCCTTATCTCTTTGCAGGGCTGTTTGGATTTGCCCTGCTCTTACGCATTACGGTACTCGGTGATCACTTCATATATCATTATCTGAAAACTTCCGGTCTACTCTCGGCGACCTTACAAATCAAGGCCTACTTTGCCAGTCTTGCGCTGATGCTGGGTATCGGCGGTGTGTATGTCCGAGAGATATACAAAGTGGAGAAGTTCGAGAGATGGACCCATTACGTGGCGCTTTTCTTTTTTGGGATGGCGGCGCTATTCCTGGTATTGCCGCCGTCCTGGTACGTACCCGGTCACTGGGCCATTGATATTTTTGTTGCTCTCGGTATCGGTTGGTTGCTTGCTTACATCATTGTGGGTGCTCGAAAGGATGGAAGCATTGTGCAGCTGGTGGTCGTCTCCCTTTTGGTGCTTACGGCACTCGTTGACTTCGTGGCCCTGTTGGGCGGTTCGGAGCCAGGCCTGATCTACATGGGATTGTCCGTCTTTCTACTTGTCCAATTCCTCTATATCTCCGAACAATACGGTATTGCCTTCCTGCGGGTGAAACGACGCAATAGTGCACTGGACCTCATGGTGAGGGATCGCACCAGAACGATCATTGCCCAAAAAGAGGAACTGGAATCCCAGGCAAAAAGGCTCGAGGCAATGGATGCCGCCAAAAACAGATTCTACGAGAATGTGAATCATGACCTGCGCACGCCGCTGATGCTGATCGATGGTTACCTGGATCGCATCCGCACAGATGAGAATACTTATCTGAGCTCGCAGTCGGAGACGGACTTTCAAAAACTGTCGAGGAACCTGTCACTCATCCGCAACCTCAATGATCAGATGAACGACTTGGTACTGCTGGAAAATCAGATGCTGGAGTTGGATTTTCAGAAGGTGAATCTTGCGCAGTTTATCCGAGGTATTGTAGATCTGTTTGTGCCGAAAGCTGAGGCGGAGGGCAAAACATTGAAATACAAGAGCAATGTCCGTGACAGCATCGTGGTGCACTTCGATGAGCATCAATTTTCGAGGGTCCTCTACAACATTATGAACTACGCCCTCAATCACACCCCGGAAGACGGCACCATCCTGGTGCTCTTGCAAATGCATAAAACCGAGGATTGGTTTACCCTGGGGATCTACAATACTGGCGACGCCATAGCTCAGGATGTCTTGCCAAAGCTGTTTGATCGCTTCTATCAAATGGAGGCCCAGCAGGTCAGAAGCAATGTAAAGGGGATGGGCATCGGTCTCGAGCTGGCCAAAGAGATCACACTCCTACACGGGGGTAGCATTGTGGCAGATAGCCTCAGCAAACAGGGCACTTGCTTCTTCGTGTCATTGCCGGTCAACCTTGACAAGGAGGTGACCTCCACCGGCTTCCAGATAGAGGGGAGCTACTACGAGCTGCCCCAGCCGGCATCCAAGCGGAGCACGGACACCATCAAGGTGGAGGCGAAAAAAGCCAATATCCTCGTAGTTGATGACAACCAGGAAATACGAGATTATATCCGTGATATCCTAGGGCAAGAGTATGGCATCGATGAGGCGGAGAATGGTAGGGAGGCCCTGGTAAAAATTGACAAGGGCTTTTACGATCTGGTGATCTCGGATATCATGATGCCGTGGATGGACGGCTTTGAGCTCATGGAGCAGCTAAACAATGAGAAGTACAAAGGGATACCTATTCTGATCGTTTCGGCACGAACCTCGGAGTCCGACAAAATGAAGGTGCTGGACGATGGCGCCCTTGATTTTCTCACAAAACCCTTCAATCCTAAGGAGCTTTCTCAGCGGGTGGCCAATATCCTGAAGTACCGGGACAACTGGAATGCCTATGAAGATCTCAATCACAAGCACAAAACGCAGATCGAAAAAGACCTCCTCACCAAGCTGCAGACGCTGGTGCATGAGCACATAGATGATCCCAAGTTGTCGGTGGCCATGATAGCTGGTGAACTGTGTATGGCGGAGCGAAGCTGCTATCGAATGATCAAGACACTGACGGACAAGACGCCTCTGGAGTACATCAAAAGTGTACGATATGAGTATGCCTACAATCTCCTCTCAAAGCACAAGGTGAATAGCATTTCGGAGGCAGCGCGTCTCATTGGCATCTCCAATGCGACGTACTTTTCCAATCAGTTCAAGAAGCGATACAACGTCTATCCGGACGGCCTACTGCACTAGCTCTCCGCTGGCCTTCTTCTGGGCGATGTGCTGCAAGATGATCTCGGCATGCTCGCGGGAGTTTTCAATGAACCACTTGTTGGTCTTCAGGCCGCCGCAAATCACGCCGGCAAGGTACACGCCGTCCACGTTGGTCTGCATCGTCTCTTCTGAATACGTGGGGGTATGGTACTCGTCATCGCGCAGTGTGATCCCCAGCGATTGTAGAAACGAAAAGTCCGGTTGATAGCCGGTCATAGCCAGTACAAAGTCGTTCTCCAGGGTGACATCGCCGTCCGGGGTTTTGATATCAACTTCCCGTTCGCGGATCTCCGTGATTTGACTCTCAAAATAGGCCTTGATACTACCCTCTTCGATACGATTGATAAGATCGGGTCTGACCCAGTATTTGACGCTTGGGGCTATTTCTTCCTCTCGGATTACCATCGTGACTTCTTCCGCGCCCTTGCGAAAGGTCTCCAGTGCCACATCTACGGCGGAATTGGCCGCGCCGACCACTATCACTTTCATGGCATAGTAGGGATGCGGATCGGTATAGTAGTGCTGCACCTTGGGCAGCTCCTCACCTGGGACATTCAACAAATACGGTAGGTCGTAAAACCCTGTGGCGATGACGATATTCCGTGCCAGGTACTCGCGTCGAGTTGTCCGTATGTGGAAGGACTCCTGCCTCGTTACCTCCTCCACGCGTTCGTAGAGTCGCACCTTAAGCTTCCAGGCGGAGGCGACCCTGCGATAGTATTCCAACGCCTCTGGCCTCGTGGGTTTTGGGTTGTGCGAAATGAAGGGGACATCACCGATCTCCAGCCGATCCGAAGTGGAGAAAAAGGTCATGTTTTGTGGATAGTTGTAGATAGAGTTGACCAGCTTGCCTTTGTCGACGATGACGTAAGACAACCCTCGCTTCTCGGCTTCTATTCCTGCTGCCAGACCTATCGGTCCTGCTCCTACAATCAATACATCCAATACGTCAGCCATGCCTGCAATCTATTGTTTCCGTGGGCGTAATACAATAATCCAATCGAACGTCGTGAGGTTCCAAAAAGGTGATCTCGTCTACGCACGGCCCCATACTCAGCCCAACCTTTACGACGTGATGGGTTTCTTCCAGCAGACGGTCATAGTAGCCTCCTCCATAGCCGATGCGCCCCCCTTTTTTGTCTGCAACGACCAGGGGCAGAAAAACGCAGTGACATTTCGACAATTCGGCCGGTCGGGCATTCACTGGCGACGGGATTCCCAGCCTATCTGTTGAGAACTCGAGATCGGCCTCGTAGTGAAAGTGATGCATGGTGTGCGATTCGAAGTCCGTTGTCGAGATGAGCACGTCTCTGCCATTTGCGACAAGACGGTTGACAATAGGCCAGGTATTTACCTCCTTGTTTCGGTCAATAGGGAGGAAGCTGTGATAGATCTTCAGTTCAGGATGTGATGTTGCAAAGTCGTCGATATGGTGCAGGATCTGAGCACTTCTGGCGTCCACCTCATCCCGCGACAATAGCCTCCGCCGACGGAGAAACTCCCTGCGGAGACTTCCTTTGTCGACTATATCCATAGCAGGTAAAACCTCAAATCGAATGGATCGAAGTTGGCCAGCAGATCTTTGATGAACCCAGAGTGCGAGATGTGAAATGTCAGGAAGTTGTCATGCCGCTCTTGCAGACCACCCCTGGGGAAAAGCTTGTCTTTGATGTCATCGACCTGACCCATGGCATCATCATTATTGCGCTTCTTGGCATTGATGATCTTGCGCTGGATCTTGTCCAGGATCTTTTGGACCCGCAATGCTTGTGCAGCGACATGGTCGTTCAGGGTCACATCTATATTTGCTGCCTTTTGACGGATGTCTTCGAAGGCATCGACCAGTGATTGGCGATCGTTGTCCAGAAGGTGGTTTTCACCAATCTCGAGAAGCAATTGCTCCTTCAAATCGTGGGCATCATGGAACAGCTGTTCGTTGCTCAGTCCCACTTTTTCAATCTTGCGCGCAGCTACATGGTCGATCACCATCGCGAAATTTCTGGGCATCAACACCGGGAAGGACGTTTCATAATGCGCAAAGACATCTTTCAACTGTAGCCAATAGGCCACCTCTGCTGGTCCGCCTACGTAACCCAGGTTGGGGAGTATCGTCTCCTGGTACAACGGCCGCATGATGACATTCGGGCTGAAGTTCTCGGGATGATTAGCGATTTCCTCTCTCAGGCCAGCCTCGTCCCAGGCATAGTCCGTATCCTTCACGGTGAACTCTTCGCCCTTCTGGACAATGCGCTCACGCAGTCCATCCTGCAGATAGAAGAAATTGATCTCTCTGGCAAATGCCTGTGACTTGTAACCCGCCTGGATCATTTTGTCATTGGTGGCATGTACAAGCTTGTTTGCCGTCTGTGTAAGTATATCGGCCTCAATGACCGGAGCGAAGAGCCGCTTCAACTCCTTGTTGTCTGCGTCAAGGACTACCAGGCCTTCTTCCTCGAATAGTACATTTACGTAACGGCAGCAGGCGTCTGCGAGCGTGGCACCTTCGCGATAGGCGGATTCAAAGATTTCGATAGGCTCTGCGATGGACTTGAGCAAATCCTCCATGGATGATGTGTCAAACCTCCCTACAGGCCCCGTCTGATCGCTTTCCCAGCTGTATTTCTTTCCAAAAAGATTGAAGTGGTTGATCTCATCGAAGTCGTGATCTTCAGTCGCCATCCAGTACACGGGGACAAACTCATAGTCCGGATATTCGCTCTTGAGCTGTTTGCAGGCGTTGATGACCGTGACGATCTTGTAGATAAAGTACAGTGGTCCGGTAAAGAGATTGAGCTGATGGCCGGTGGTGATTGTGAAAGTCTTTTGGTCCTGTAGCTTCGCAATGTTCTGCTGTACTGCGTCATGGGCCTCCAGGTTGGCATACTGCTCGTTGAGTACCTTGACCAGCACCTCGCGATGTTGAGTACTCAGGCTTCTTTCTTCCAGTATTTTGCCAATACCCTCGAGGCTGGGCCTTTCAGCATAAAAAGGTCGGAGACTCTCTTTGTCTGAGATGTAATCGAGAAAAATAGGTGCAAAACGCTGCACTTTGTCAAATGGCAATTGCTCGACCTTCATTGAGATTTTTGGATTATCGTAGTTGGGTAGTTGATAGGGCCTGAATGGGGATACGGATTAAAAGCTAAACGGGATTCTCGACTGCTACCGGCACCGCATGCAAATCGTAAGCAGTTGCGGAGGTGATTCGGGTTTGAACAAAATCGCCCACCCGCACATAATGCGAGGCAGGTATCAGCACTTCATTATCTACCTCTGGAGAGTCGTGTTCTGTCCTTCCCACGAAAAATCCTCCCTCCTTTCTGTCAACCAGCACCTTCATTACCTGTCCGACTTTCTGTTCATTGATCTCTGCCGAAATGGAGGATTGCAAGTCCATCACTGCCTCTGCCCGCTGCTGCTTGACTTCCTCCGGCACATCATCCGCCATCGTGTGAGAATGTGTTTTTTCTTCGTGGGAGTAGGTAAATACGCCGAGTCGATCAAATCGATTCTTCTCTACGAAATCGAGCATCTCTTCAAAGTCCTCCTCCGTCTCACCTGGGTGACCACTGATCAGGGTGGTCCGGATCGCAATGCCTGGCACTCGACTTCTCATCTTGTCCAGCAGCCGCTCGGTTTTCTCGCGAGTCGTCCCTCTTCTCATGAGCTGAAGCATTTTGGTGGACGCGTGCTGTAGCGGGATGTCGAGGTAGTTGCAGATGTTTTCTCGTTCTGCCATCACTTGCAGTACATCTTCGGGAAATCCGGTAGGAAAAGCGTAGTGCAACCGGATCCAGTCCAATCCCTCGATATCAGCGAGCGCCTCAAGTAACTCGGCGAGTGCACGCTTCTTATATAAGTCGAGGCCGTAATAGGTCGAATCCTGCGCGATAAGGAGCAATTCCTTCGTGCCTCGACTTACCAATGATGAAGCCTCCTTTACGAGCTGCTCGATCGGTTTGCTGACGTGTCCACCACGCATCAGAGGAATAGCGCAGAAAGAACACGGCCGATCGCAGCCTTCCGAGATCTTTAGGTAAGAATAATGTGAAGAGGTAGTCGTGATCCTTTCACCGATCAGCTCGTGCTTGTAGTCCGCATTGAACTTTTTCAGCAACAATGGCAGCTCCATGGTGCCAAACCACGCGTCTACTTCAGGAATTTCGACTTGCAGGTCATCGCGATAGCGCTGTGACAGGCAGCCCGTCACATACACCTTGTCTACCAGTCCCTCTTCCTTTGCATCCGCATATCTGACGATGGTATCGATGGACTCCTGCTTCGCATTGTCGATGAACCCACAGGTATTGATGATGACAATATTTGCCGCATCGTCGGTGGACTCGTGGCTAGCGTCGATGTCATTTCCCTTCAATTGTGTGAGCATCACCTCTGAGTCCACAATATTTTTGGAGCATCCGAGCGTTACGATATTGACCTTGTCTTTCTTAAGACCCTTTGTTTTCAAAGCATTGGGGTTTCTGCAAGCGCAAAGCTAACTGATTTTACAGGGTAGATGTTTATGACATACTTTCAGTCCACCGGTGGAAATTGCTTTCTCCGGAGATCGACGAATTTCGCGACGGCGAACCGAACCCTTATCTTAAATTTGCGGCCTATGAAGTACGGCCCTCTGGTCATTTTCTGCTGTATGGCGTGCACTCAAATTGCCGATTGCTCCCTGGACCCCAATATTTCGGAGTTCTACATTGAGTTCGATCATACCGAACTGCGGCTGGTGACATTCGAATCTGTGACCAACGATTTATCGTCCGAGGTGTACTTTGACGCAGATACTTCGTTCTTAAAAGTGCAATTGCCACTGACCGACGCCAGCCCATCGCTCACCTACACATTCGTGACCGATTCTGGGGACTACACCCTCACTTTGGCTTATGACACCCAGCTCAGTTTATATGGAGAAGATTGCCCGGCATCCAATTACTTCTTCAATCTTGAGGTGATCGACCACAATTTCGATTCGGTGGCTGTCACCAACGATATCCTCACCAACAGAATTACCGACAACATTGAGGTTTACTTTTAGCATCATCTTGCTTTCGATCCTGTGTGGATCGGCCTCAGCTCAGATCCAGGCGGATTCTGTGAGGAAGGATCCTACTCCGTGGCGGCCGTCATTTATTCGGGTGGGCTATGACCTGGCCAAAGCCGGACAGTCGATTTTCGAGCCAGATTTCTTTGGTCAAAGTGCGAGTGCAGAAGTAGACTTTAATATGCTCTTTCTCGCCACTGAATTTGGGTACGAGGAGCGTTCCTTTCCGGCATCCAACTACAGCAGCCAGGGCACTTTTTTTCGGGTGGGTGTGGATGCGAATATGATCCGGTACGATCAGTCTAAAAATGTGATCACTTTCAACGTCAGGTACGGCCGGAGTAGCTACCGACAGCAGATGATGATCAATCGTGATGACGAATTTGGTCAACGTGCCATAGATGTGTCTGAGTCTGGGTTAAAGGCACAGTGGTTCGAGGCCGGTCTGGGCCTAAAGGTGCGAATTTGGAAAGAGCTCTTTGCTGGTTACGACTTCAACCTGCGCTTCGGCGGATCATTCGATGACGATGGAGAGATCCTGCCCTTTTACATACCAGGCTATGGACAGGCCTACACTGGGGGACGAGACAAGCGAGGTCTGGTTCTTGGATTCAAATACAGCATCTATTGGACTTTCAAGCTTCGCGATAAGCCAGTTCCTATCAGGCCTATCAAGCCGCCGAAGTCGTACAACTCTCCCCTCGAGGAGGACAGCGGTGGCCGACCTGGCAACAGTTTTGGTCAGCGAAATTTCTAGATAAATCGGACGTCTTCGACGACGTTGACGCCCAGCTTGTCTTCCAAATGTTGGATCACTTTGTCCCGCGCCATGGTCAGCTCCTGCCGAAGTGGGGCGGAAGTCAGCCGTACAAACAACACACCGTCCTTGATCCAAACCTTGGACGTACGCTTGGCGATAGGTGCGCCCATCACCTCAGCCCATGAGTGTATGAGCTTCTGCTCTGTGTATTTCTTCTCCAGGCGCTCAGTTTTTAAAAAGGCGCCGAGGGCTTGTCCTATGCTTTGTGTGCTGTCTTTGGACATTATTTCAGGTGTTTTCCATGGTTTATTTCAAAAAAGCTCACGTCGTCAATCTCCCGGAAAAGGCGGTTCGCTGTATCTGGTCTGGCATCTGTCAGCAGTATTTGCTGAAATCGCGACTCGTCCGACAGTAAATGCAGAAGTCTGTTGATACGGCGGTCATCAAACTTATCAAAGATGTCGTCCATCATTAAGATGGGTCTGGTCGCGGCGTGCCTGCTGAGGTAGTCAAACTGAGCGAGACGAAGCGCTAAGATAACGGACTTCTGTTGCCCCTGTGACCCCAACTTCTTCACAGAATATCCACCTAGTAGAAAATCGACGTCGTCGCGATGGGCTCCCAGGTGTGTCCGCTGCGAAAGGATGTCCTTCTTGCGCATGGATTTGAATTCGTCTTCGAAATTCTCTTGCAGTACTCCTGAGACAAAAGCGATACTTGTCTGTTCCGCCCCACTGGCGATCGTTTGATAGTTGGCCGCAAACAATGGTGCAAACTCCTTGATCAATTCGCTTCTTCTCTGTGAGATGGAGAGGGAGAGCCTCACAATGTCCTCATCATAGACATCAAGCAGTCGGTGGAGTGACGACGGACTTGTGTTGTGCTGATTCTTGAGTAAGGCGTTTCGCTGTCGGAGTACTTTTTGGTAGAGTAAGAGATCTTCCAAAAAAGGGTGATCGAACTGCGACAGGGTACCGTCGACAAGTTTCCTGCGGACCTCACTTCCTTCCTGGATGATGGCTACGTCGTAAGGGGTCGTGAGGATCAGTGGAATGCTGCCAATATGGTCGCTCAGCTTTTCGGGCTCGAGTCGGTTGACTTTGAAGACTTTCTTTTTCCCTCGCTCCAGGTAACAAGAGACATCCATTTTGCTTTCGTTCTGAAAGCTGCCATGGATAGCCATGAAAGGCGCCTCATGTCGGATATGTTGGGTCTCGGTGGCGGTGAAAGCACTTTTGGTAAAAGCCAGATAGTGGATGCTGTCCAGGAGATTGGTCTTCCCCATCCCGTTCAAGCCCACAACACAATTGAATCTTGGACCGAAGGCAAACTGCTCCTCTTCGTAGTTTTTGAAATGTTGCAGTTTTAGGGTCTCAATTCTCAACGGTTGCGGTTTTTTCTAACAGCGCAGGAGCGTGATCGGCAATAACTATTACCAGGGTATTGCGGTTTCCCTGTAACAGCAATGGCCTATCGCATGCAGGATTTTCCAATATTTTGAGAGGCCATCAAATTGGGCTATTTTCGCATCCCTTTATCACAGGTACTGACAAAGCTAATACGGTAAAAAAGAAACTATCAACGATGGCTACGAAAACTAAAGCACCCGCGAAGAGCAAGAAGACAGAGTTTTCGAAAGAGACCTACATGGAATGGTACCGGTCTATGGTACTGATGCGCAGATTTGAGGAGAAAGCTGGTCAACTCTACGGCCAACAGAAAATCCGAGGCTTTTGCCACCTCTATATTGGTCAGGAGGCATGTGCTGCGGGGTCTGTTTCAGCATTGAAGGAAGGTGACAAATACATTACTGCCTATCGTGACCATGCTCACCCATTGGCCTTGGGCACCAGTCCTGATGCCATTATGGCGGAGCTCTTTGGCAAGGTGACTGGTGTATCGAAGGGAAAAGGTGGATCCATGCACATGTTTGACAAAGAGCGGGGGTTTGTCGGAGGCCATGGCATCGTCGGTGGGCAAATCCCTTTGGGTGCCGGGCTCGGTTTTGCTGAGCAGTACAAAGGCACCGACAACCTATGCATATGCTACATGGGGGATGGCGCTGTCAGACAGGGGGCCTTTCATGAGGCACTCAATATGGCGATGACTTTGAGAGTGCCCGTGATCTTTGTCATAGAAAACAATGGCTACGCTATGGGGACTTCCGTGCAGCGGACGTCTAATGTAACCGACCTGTACAAGCTGGCCCATGCGTATGAAATGCCCTCACGCCCAGTCGATGGGATGAACGTGGAGGAGGTGCATCATGCTGTAGCAGAGGCTGCCGATCGTGCACGCAAAGGCGACGGCCCTACATTGCTCGAGTTTCGTACCTACAGGTACAAGGGTCACTCCATGTCAGATCCCGCAAAGTACCGCACCAAAGAGGAGTTGGAAGAGTATAAGGGTCAGGATCCTATCGAGCAGGTGAAGGCCACCATTCTCGACAAGGGATTCGCGACCGAGGACGAGCTGAAGAACATCGATAAGGAGACTAAGGACCGTGTAGCGCAGTCCGTACAGTTCGCCGAGGAATCTCCATGGCCAGATCCATCGGAGGCCTACAAAGATGTCTACATGGATGAGGATTATCCATACATCACAGACTAAGGCATTTATCAGATAAAGTCATATCTTTGCGTCCGCAAAATTTTTGATTGGAATAATGGCGAAGACCAAAAAGAAGCAGGAGAGTCACGGGGTTGATTTATTGGAGAATCCCGATGTCCTGGCAAGTAAAGCAGAGGAGTTTTTTGAGAGCAAGAAAAATCAAAATATTCTTTTTGGCGTACTTACTGTCGTATTGCTGGTTGTAGGTGGGGTGATGTTTTTCCGCTATCAGAATGCCAGCAAAAACCGTGAGGCCCAGCAGGAGATGTTCCAAGCCATCTACTACTTCGAAGCCGACAGCCTGGCAAAAGCCCTTAATGGCGATGGTAACAACTATGGCTTCCTGGACATCACTGACGAGTATTCTGGCACGAAGGCTGCCAATCTTGCCCAATTCTATATTGGGGCGATCTACATGAGATTGTCAGATTTCGATGGTGCGATCCGCAATCTTGAAGGCTTTTCAAGTGATGATTATTTGTTGCAGGCTCGAGCGTATTCCCTGATCGGGGATGCTTACATGGAGCTGGACGATTTTGACAATGCTGTCGATTATTACGGGCGCGCCGCTGGCTATCGCCCCAATGAGCAGTTCACTCCCATTTATTTGAAGAAGCTGGCCGTAGCGCAAGAAGCAAGAGGGAACTATGTCGAGGCGGCGAAGGCCTATGGTACTATTCTGAGTGATTTTGTAGGGTCGGCGCTGGAGCAGGAAGCGAAGAAACATAAAGCCAGGTTGGAAGGACTGGCAGACCAATAAGGAATCAACCAAAAAGAATTAATTGGAAGGATAAGGTTGATCGACTTTATCCTTTTTTTGTTTTATGGCTAGTTCAGAAAAAAACCTAAGTGATTTTTCCACCTCTGGTATTGAGGAGTCTGCGGCTCGCCGCTATGCGATCGTCGTCAGTGAATGGAATGAGCAAGTTACGGAAGCCCTCTATGATGGCGCGGTGAGTACGTTGGTAGCTGGTGGCGTCCCAAGGGATCGAATTCATCGCGTCAATGTGCCCGGTAGCTTTGAGTTGAGTCTGGGAGCTCAGAAGATGGCCCAGAAGGAGGACATTGACGCCGTCATATGCCTGGGCTGTGTGATCCAGGGGGAGACGAAGCACTTCGACTTCATTTGCCAGGCGGTAGCCCAGGGGATCACGGACGTCGGGTTGAAATATGACAAGCCTGTGATTTTCGGTGTACTCACGACCAATGATATGAAGCAGGCCCTCGCACGAGCTGGGGGTAAACACGGTAATAAGGGCGATGAGGCCGCTATTACCGCTATGAAGATGCTCCTAATCAAATAACTCAAACTACTTTTTTGTACCAATGATCGTACTGAAATTCGGAGGCACGAGTCTCGGGACACCTGAGCGTATGCGAGGTGTAGCATCTATTGTCAGAGCTGCACCTTCTCCACGACTGGTAGTTTTGTCTGCTGTGTCAGGCACGACAAACGCGCTGGTGGAAGTTGCCGAGCAGCTCAGTGCCGGCAAAGTCGATGAGGCATCCAGCAGCATCTCCAAATTACGAACGCATTACACAGCTTATGTCGGTGAATTGCTCGAACAGGAGACTTTGAGGCAACGTGCCGATGCGATCGTTGAAAAATATTTTCAGGAACTCCGGCGCCTGGCCGGCCAGCCGTACAATCCACAGATCCATAAATTGATCGTGGTAATGGGTGAATTGATCAGCACGAATCTGTTTACTCTATTGTTGGAGCAGCAAGACAGCCCCACGGCACTACTACCAGCCATTGATTTCATGTACCTCAATGCCGAGGGAGAGCCGGACATACCTGTCATTCAAGCGCGTCTGAAAGACATCCTGGCACAGCATGCTGATCGACAAACGCTGGTGACACAAGGGTTCATCTGCCGCAATGTAGATGGGGGAACTGACAACCTTAAGCGTGGCGGTAGCGACTACACGGCAACTCTGATCGGCGCCGCTGTACAAGCTGAGGAAGTTCAGATCTGGACGGACATAGATGGCATGCACAACAATGACCCTCGTGTGGTTGACAAGACGCATCCCATTTCGCGTCTGTCTTTCGATGAGGCTGGAGAGTTGGCTTACTTCGGCGCCAAGATCCTCCATCCCAATTGCATCATTCCTGCCCAACATTACAACGTCCCCGTGCGGATTAAGAATACCATGATACCCACAGCAGAAGGCACGCTCATCACTTCCAATCGGGATCCTCGTGGTGTCAAAGCGATCGCCGCCAAAGGCAATATCACTGCCATCAAAGTGAAGTCATCAAGGATGATCAATGCCTACGGTTTCCTGCGTAAGGTGTTTGAGGTGTTTGAGAAGTACAAGACATCGATCGATATGATCACCACTTCCGAGATCGCAGTCTCACTCACTATCGATGATGACAGCATGCTCGAAAAGATCGTGGAGGAAATTCGTCCATTTGGTATTGTGGAGGTAGATAGAGAGCAAGCCATCATATGTGTGGTTGGAGACTTCATTGCGGAGAGCAAAGGTGTAGGTCCCAAGATCTTCAAAGCCCTGGAGGGAGTTTCCTTGCGAATGATCTCTTTTGGAGGCAGCAAGAACAACATTTCAATTTTGGTGGATGGTAGTAGCAAAGCCGAAGCACTCAAGTGCTTGAATGCTCACCTTTTCCCTAATTAGGGCGAGAGCCCACGCTACTGGAAGGCAAAGAAGATCAGCCAGACGATCAGGAAGAGAGGTATCAGGATGGGGATGGAGAACCGGATGATGTAACCGAAGAATGAAGGCATCTTGATCCCCACTTGCTCCGCGATGGACTTGACCATGAAATTGGGTCCATTGCCGATATAAGTCATCGCACCAAAAAATACCGCCGCTACTGAGATGGCTTTCAGATTCAAAATCGAATTAGGGAAGCCTCCCTGCGCATACTCCACTACTTCCGAAATTGACCCTATACTGGCGCCTGTAGATGCCATGGCCGCCGTCAGGAAATTGATATACGTAGGTGCATTATCCAGGAAGCCTGAGAGTGTGCCCGTACCCCAATACAGCGTGTTGTGGGAGATGAGCTCCGACCCTTCAGGGCTCTGAGCGTAGTTGCTCACTAGCTCCAGTGCGGGCATCATGGTCCCGAAGATCCCAACGAAAATGAATGCCACTTCGCGAATCGGCTCGAAGCTAAAGTCATTGCCACTGAGCGCTTGCTTATCAGCAAACCGAAAGGACAGGAAGGCACAGGAGAACATAATGATCTCCCGGATGAATGAAAACTTCTGACCATCATAGTGGATGCCCGGCACCCATTCGAAAACATTGGGGTCCAGAAAAACTGAGCCCACGACCACTGCGAGCCAGGCAAAGTTCCGTGTTCCGCGTACGCCTATCTTATTGGTGGGTTCGGCAGTATCCTCTCCGAAGCTATAGTCCGCTTTGTTGTTTCTGTCAAAGAGGTAAAAGAGAATGAGCAGTACCACAATGGCAAATAGCCACGGCACGAAATTGTGCGTCAATGTCCAGAAGAACGGAATTCCCTTCAGAAAGCCAAGGAACAGGGGAGGGTCGCCTATGGGCGTAAGGCACCCGCCAATGTTGCTGACGAGAAAGATGAAAAAGATGATATGATATGCCTTGATCCTGTTTCTGTTGAGGCGAATGAAAGGCCGGATCAGTAGCATGGATGCACCCGTGGTACCTATCACATTCGCAATGACCGCTCCCACTGCCAACAAGATCACATTCGTCGTCGGTGCAGCCTTTTTATCCACGATGATCATGATCCCCCCAGAGGCAATGTACAATCCCGATAGCAAGGCAATGAACTGAACGTACTCCGCCAGGGCATGTATGGGCGCGTGCGAGTTGCGCAGGCCAAATAGGTAATAAGCAACGATCGCCGCAGCCAGGGCGACGGCCACTTTCGGATAGTTTTTATGCCAGAAATGCTCATAGAACAACGGCCCTGTGGCGATCATCAAAAGCAACAAAACGAAGGGCAGAACACTCCATGCTGAAGGCGCGTGATGCTCGCCGTGAGCCTCGGGATCACTGTCCGAATCACTGACTATTTCCGTGGTTGTGGAGGTGTCAGTACCATAAGAATATGTCGTAGTCGAGAGTACAATCCCCGTTGTAAGCAGCAGAAACAGGATAATACGATACATATTCTTCATTGGGAGTCAGCAGGTAACTTCTGCCTCACTAAAATTGCGATTCAAATAGTCAAAACCAAATAAGACGTTAAATAAGTTGCTCCAACGCAATTCTCAGTGCTGCACTGCTCAAACCAGTGTATGATGCATTGATATCGTGCACTTTGGTCATGGCGGTTCGGATGGTGTCTGACACATCGCTGAAGATATTATCATCCGTCACTTGCCGATCACTGGACGGCTGCATGAGGTAGGCAAAAGTCCGGGCCATGCCGCAATTGGCAATGAAGTCCGGAATGAGGGATACCTTACTATCGACGTATTCAGATATTGGTCCGGAGAAAATTTCATGATCCTGGAATGGTACGTTGGCGCCACAGGCGATGACTTGCAGCCCGTTGCCTATTAGCCTGGAAGCCTGCTCATAACTGACCAGTCGGCTCGCGGCTGCAGGTATAAAGATGTCTGCCGGCAAGTCCCAGATTTGCTCGTTGCAGTCATCAAATGAGATCAGGTGCTCTGATACTAGTTCATTGCCCTTCCGATCATAGAAAAGCTGTTTGATGGCCTCCAGCGTCAAGCCCTCCGGCTCGATGATGCCTCCGTGCTTGTCGATGATGCCTTTGATTTTCACGCCATACTTGGCCAGGTATGTTGCTGCTGTGGCACCAACATTCCCCCAGCCCTGGATGATCGCGGATTTTGACTGTATGTCCCTTCCCCAGAGATCGTAGTAGTGTCGTACACTCTCAGCCACACCGAAGCCGGTGATCATATCGGCGACCGTATATTTCTTGTCAGACGTCGGTACATACTCCTGATCCTCCAGGATTTTGGAAACACCTTGCCTGAGCCTTCCCAGCATATGGATCTTCTCCGGCTTGGGGGGATTGAAGTAGCCATTGACAATGCCCTCCTGTGGGTGCCAAAGACCGAAACTTTCTGTTATAGGTATGACCTCCGAGATCTCGTCCACATTCAAATCCCCTCCAGTACCGTAGTAATTTTTCAAAATGGGGTATACCGCATTGTACCAGCGCTTCAATACTTCTGTTTTCCGTGGGTCCTTGGGATCGAAATTGATGCCGGACTTCGCACCGCCTATCTGTGGCCCAGAAACCGTAAACTTGATCTCCATCGTCTTTGCCAGTGCGATGACTTCCTTCTTATCCAGACCCAGCCTCATCCTGGTTCCACCTCCGGCAGCACCATTGCGCAGGGAGTTGATCACTACCCAGCCTTCGGCGTCAGTTTCGGAGTCTGACCATTCGAAGACTATCTCGGGCTTTTGGCTCTCAAAACGTTCGAGTAATTCTTTCATTCTTGGTTGGCTTGACAAAGCATTCGCAAAAATATGTTAAAGTCTGTCGTCGCGATGGCCGTTCGCTTTCGTCGGCCCTATTTTTGAGCTTTCATCAAGGAAGCATGAGAGTAACGCGACACGTATTCGATGTCGGAAACACCCGCATCAAGGCTGGTCGGTTCGAGGGGCTTCAGCTTAGTGAGGTTTTTTACCTCTCCAACATGGAGGAGTTGGTTTCCTTTCTTCACGACGAAAGAGGGCCCATATTGATCAGCTCCGTTGCCCAGCAGTTGGACGATATGTCTATCCCGGCACGTGACAATATGCTTATCCTTACTCATGAGACGCCCCTGCCGATCCGACTGGATTATCTCACGAAGGATACCCTCGGAAAAGATCGTATCGCGGGTGCCGTGGGTGCGCATTTAGAATTTCCAGAGGACGATTGTCTGATTATCGATACAGGCACGTGCGTCAATTACGATTTTGTAGACAGGTCGGGTGTTTTTCATGGGGGTGTGATTTCTCCCGGCTTCAAAATGAGGATGCAATCCATGCACGAAGGGACGAAGAGATTGCCTGACATTTCGCCACAATACGATGACATCCTTCAGCGTTTCCCCGGGAAGTCCACAATAGAATGCCTACGGCAGGGAGTAGAACTTGGCTTGACATTTGAGGTGAAGGGAATAATAGACCGTCTGCGTGAGACATACGCAGATCTGCGTGTCATACTAACAGGGGGTGATTCGGAACGTTTTGAATCCTTTATAAAAGGTCCCATCTTTGCACGCCCTGAAATTGTGTTGAAAGGACTAAACAAGATTTTGGAGTACAATGAGGTGGTTTAGGTATCTGGTGTTGGTCGGCTTCATGAGCTTGACCCTGAGCGGTTTTGGGCAAACCACAGTGTCACCTTACAGCAGTAAGGGATTGGGGGAGTTGGTGTACCCCGGTATGCCTCACAACATTGCGATGGGTGAAATAGGCATCGCCTCTCCGTCCTACTGGAGTATCAATACCGTCAACCCGGCACTTCTCGCCAATAACCAATTGACCACCTTCCAGGTGGGCTTCCAGGGTGACTACCGCACTTTCGTATCAGATTCTACTTCCCAATCCGATGGAACCGCCAGTCTGAGGCTATTGAATCTGGCATTTCCTATTAAACCTCGCAGATGGGCCACGTCCGTATCACTTACCCCCTACAGCACGGTGAACTATGACTTTTTCGAGAATCTCCAGATAGAAGATACCGAAGCGGAAGCCATCCAGGCTTTCGAGGGTGAAGGAGGGCTCAGCCGTTTGGATTGGGCACATGGCGTCCGTATTACTGGTAGATTTCTACTGGGGGTGAAGGCGACATATATTTTTGGGTCCATCCGTAAGTCTGCGCGAAGTATTGTCGTAGGTGACGAAGCACCTTTTTCTATTTTTTACAATGAACGCGAATCCTATAGAGATTTCACGATCCAGTTCGGGGCATTTTACAAGTGGGCATTGGCAGATAATAAAGGCATCAACTTTGGGGCCACCTACACGCCGGCTACCTCACTAAAGGGCACGAAGGATGAGACTTTCACCAGGGTCTCGGCAGGGACCACATTTGCTACCCAGGATATCAATGAAGGAGTTGAGATTTCCTATGACTTACCAACGGAGATGGGCTTTGGAATCGCCTATGAGGATCTCAATCGGCTGATGATTGGCGTCGATTTCACCATGGCCAACGGCGGTCTCTATGAGTCTGATCCTGAGAACTATCGGGAAACAATTCGCGTGTCGGCGGGGTTGGAGTTCATCCCTGACTACAACAGTGTGACCAATTACTTTGATCGATTGGCGTACAGAGCGGGATTCAGCCTGGTACAGTCGCCGTATTTGGTCCAGGGGCAGGTGATTAATGATTTTGGTGTTAGTTTTGGCTCCGCTTTTCCGATAGGTGGCGTATCCTCTTTAGACACAGCGTTTAAGTTTGGATGGAGAGGGACCACCGCCGATGGATTGATCCGTGAGAACTATGTCCAAATGGTTTTTGGACTAACGATAAACGATCGATGGTTTATCAAAAGGAGGTATGACTAAATGGAAAGCGAGCATTATTGAATATATTTGAGTACTTGCACTATTTGAAGGTTCTGGAATATAAACCCGAGGTTATGAAAAACATGAAAAAAGAGCTGTGTCTGGTACCAGCGCTGTTGTTGTTTGTATTTTTCGCGCATGGCCAGCCCGGTTGGAATTGGGGTGACCAGGTAGATGCGGCGAAAGAGAAGAATGCACTCTACACCGACCTGTACAAAGCAGGGAAGTTTGCGGATGCATTGGTTCCTCTTGAGTGGCTGCTGGAGAATACACCCGACCTTCATGTATCTATCTATCAAAACGGAGAGAAGGTCTATCAAAACCTTGCAGCAAAAGAGACTGACGCTGCGAAGAAGGAAGAATACATCCAAAAGGGTTTGGACCTTTTTGATAAGCGAGTTGAAAACTTTCAGAAAGACGGGTATGTCTGGAACCGCAAGGCAACTTTCGCTTATAAATTCTACAATAAGGATAAGACCAAGTATCCCTATCTCTACGACACATTCGCAAAGGCATATGAGCTCAATGGCGCAAAAATGAGCGCGGGTAATCTCGTGGCCTACATGAATGTCGTGTACAAGTACCGTTTTGCCGGGGGCGATCTGACTGACGAAGGAGTGATCGAAATCTACTCCAACATCTCTGACGCCCTTGGAGCTCAAAGGGACAAGGTGTCTGCCGACAAGCAGAGTAGATATGACAAGATGTTGGACCAGGTGGACAAGCTCCTCACTGCCACTGTCGAGGTAGACTGCGAGTTTGTGGAGACCAAGCTTGGACCCAAACTAGACCAGACAGGTGACCTCAAGCTGGCAAAGAAGATCTTCCAACTGCTCCTCACCAACAAATGCACAGATAGTCCGTTGGCAGTGAAGTCCGCTACCATCATCAACGATGTGGAGCCTGACTACGGGGTTACCCTCTTCATAGCGAAGAAAGCCGCCGCCAATGATGACCTGGAAACGGCTTTCGAATATTTCGAGAAGGCCATTGGTTTGACTGATGACAATATTAAGAAGGCCGACGTGCATCTTGACATGGCCAAGCTATATACGGGCGAAGGAAGAAAGATCGATGCACGTAGCAGTGCTCGTAAGGCCCTGGCTTTTGACCCTTCTAAAGGTGATGCCCACGAGTTAATCGGTCGACTCTATTTGACGAGCTTCGATCAGTGCAAGGGTGGTGAAAGTAAAGTGGAGGATAGGGCGATCTTCATCGCTGCCTATGATGAATTCCGACGCGCTGGAAATCGCGACTTGATGGAGCAGGCCCAGGCGCAGTTCCCATCGATTGAGGAATTGTTCAACGAAAACTATTCTGAGGGTCAGTCCTTGACAGTAGGTTGTTGGATCAATGTGAGTGTAAATCTTGAAAGAAGACCTGAGAACTGATCACCCACATAAAGAAACGCAGGCGGCCCGGGGATTGACCCTTGGCCGCTTTTTTGTTTTTGTCACAGTTGGCACCTGGCTATTCGTAGCCTGTGATTCCAACAAGGACCTCCTCAATACACCAGCTTACGAGGGGCCCCTCCGATACATCGTCAACGAGAACACGATGATGACAGACTCTGGTCGGGCGCTTGTCAAGATCAAATCACCCAAACGTCTGGATTACTTCGATGGTGACCAGGAGTGGCCCGAGGGCCTGAACCTGGAGATCTACAATGATCGGGGGGACTTGGAATCAACCTTCAGCGCGGATCACGTCACATACGACGATGAAGAAGAGTTGTATTGTGGCACAGGTAATGTCGTTGTTCGCAACTTTGACAATGGAGATGAGTTAAATACGGAAGAGCTCTTTTGGGATCCGGTTGAGCACCTGTTTTTCACGGAGAAGTTTGTGACCATCACCTCTGATGATGAGTTGCATACGGGGGAAGGCTTGACAGCTGACGAAAATTTTTCAACCTATACTATCCATAAGCCGGAAGGTGAACTTAGCTTTGATGAAGACGAATTTTGAGAGGACCAAATAGCATATTTTTCTTCGTTGGCGTCGCATTCTTTATGATGGGTATTCATCAGGCGATGCTCTACACCATTGCCGATGCGTATGCGTTTTTTATGTTGGCAATGGGATTCCTTTTCTTCTATGCCTATCGCAAGCGACATCAGGTGAGTGAAGACTCAGACATGGACAGTAGGAAAACTAAAAAGAGGAAGCGGTGATACTAGAGAGTGCCTGGTTGATCATTCTACTTTGCCTGACTTTTTCTGCCTTTTTTTCCGGGATTGAAATAGCCTATGTATCAGCGGATAAGCTGAAGATTGAAATGGCTCATCAGCGGGGCGGCCTCGTAGGAAGAATACTCGGGGGATTCCAGAAGCGGCGAGCCAACTTTCTCGCGACCACGCTTGTCGGCAATAACTTGGCTCTGGTGGTTTATGGTATCTACATGGCCCAGCTCATCGACCCCCTGCTTGTTGCCTATCTACCCCCCTTCCTTAACAACCAGGTGGTTATCCTGATTCTCCAGTCGCTGATTTCGACATTCATCGTCCTGGTGACGGCAGAGTTCCTGCCCAAGAGCCTGTTTATGCTCAATCCCAACTACATGTTGCGGTTTTTCGCCCTTCCGATGAGGGCGATCTACATTATCATGTATTTGCCAGTCTGGATCATCGCATCCATCTCGAAGGGTGTGATAAAGGGGATACTGAGGCAGGAATACTCCGAAGACAAGCCTGTCTATGGATTGACGGATCTAAACAATTATATCAAGAGCAATCTCAAGGTTGCAGAAGACGATGACCATGAGATTGATGCCAAGATCTTCAACAATGCGTTGGAGTTTAAAGAGGTAAAGGTCCGGGAATGTATGATCCCTCGTACCGAGATCATCGCCGTAGACATACAAGACGATATCAGCGACCTGAAGAAGGCTTTTGTTGAAAGTGGCCACTCCAAGATCGTCGTGTACAAAGAGTCCATTGACGAGGTCATAGGCTACTGCCACTCCCTCGAGTTATTTAAGAAGCCGGACACCATAAAGAAGATATTGACCCCAATCGTTATTGTGCCTGAAACTACTCCCGCCAATGAATTGCTTATTCAGTTCATCAATGAGCGCAAGAGTCTTGCGCTGGTAGTGGATGAGTACGGCGGTACGTCGGGCATTGTAAGCATCGAGGACGTGATCGAGGAAATATTCGGGGAGATCCGTGACGAGCACGACGATGAGTACCTCATCGAAGAGAAGGTATCTGAGGGCACCTACGTGTTCAGTGCGCGGCACGAAATCGACTATCTCAACGATCGCTACAAGCTGGAAGTGCCGGAAGGTGAGTATGATACTTTGGGTGGATTTATACTCAATATCAACGAAAATATTCCGGAGATCGGGGACGTAATTGACCACGAACTTTTTGAGTTTAAGATCCTGACAATGGAGGAGAATAGGATCGATCGGGTCCAATTAACCCTTAAGAACGAGGACGAGTAGTCGTATCGGGGTTTGAAACACTAGGGTCTTTCAACTCATCTCATTATTTTTGCGGACTAATTTTCAAGATGGGAACATGGCGTTGATTAATACACTAAGGAATCGAATGGGCAAAATTGTGATCGTGGTGATCGCATTTTCGATGGCTGCCTTCATTCTTACAGATTTCTTGCAGTCCAATTCGACCCTGCTGGGAGGCACCAGCAATGAAATAGCCGAGATGGGATCGGCCACTGTCAAGTATGACGAGTTCCAGAATGTCGTAGAGGAGCTTTCTGTCAATTTCCGAATGAGCTACGGCCGCAATCCTACTTCTCAGGACATGGACTTCATACGGCAGCAGGCCTGGCAGCGACTCATTGTGCAAAACGTATTTCAGCCACAATATGATGAGCTGGGAGTGGCAGTCACGGATGATGAGATGGTGGAGATGGTACAGGGCACCAATGTTCACCCAATGGTGCGCCAGCAATTTTCTGATCCCCAGACAGGCATTTTCAATAAAGACCAACTGATGTCTTTCCTGCAGCAGATGAACTCACTGCCTCAGGAGAATCGCCTTGCCTGGATCAACTTCGAGGAAAGTCTTCGTCCTCAAAGGGCACTGACCAAGTACGAAAACCTGATGACGCTGACCAATTTCGCATCCAAGTATGAAGCCAAAGACGACTATGATGCCAAGAACTCCACAGCGTCTATTGACTTCTTGTACGTACCGTACTTCTCTATCAATGATTCCACGATCTCCGTCACTGAGAGTGAGCTGGAAGCGTACTTACAGGATCACGCCGACGAGTACAAGCGTGAAGAGACCAAAAGCATAGATTATGTAGTTTTTGACATCGTGCCGTCCGCAGAGGACTCGGCGTTTGTTTACGATGAGATCTCACAGCACATGGAAGGGCTTCTTGCTGCTGAGGATGATTCCGCTTATGCTACAAGGAACAGCGAGGGTGCCAGCGTCTTTGTTACTTACAACCCCAGTACAAAGCCGGCAGGTGTAGATACGCTTTCTTCAATCGGTTCGGTTACAGCACCTACCATTGTTGGCAATTCGTACACGATCTTCAAGCTCTCTGCTGTAGAAGCAGGAGACGAGTACTTCGTACGGGCCCGTCACATTCTCTTCAAATGGACCGATGAGTCGGATGAGGCGAAAGCGGAGGCGCGACGTCAGGCAAATGGCATACTTCGAGACATCAGGAATGGCACTGACTTTGCCGAAATGGCACGAATTCACGGTACAGATGCCACTGCCTCTCAAGGAGGCGATCTGGGATGGTTTGGTGAAAATGGATCCTTCGTACAGGAATTCAAAGACGCCGCTTTCAACCGCCGTGGCACAGGATTGATCCCCACGCTTGTGGAGACACAATTTGGCTACCACATCATCGAAATCACAGAGCCCAAGTCCAACGAGGTGGTGAAAGTTGCGAAGATTGAAAAGGAGCTGTTCGTAAGCGACGAGACCTTGAACAACATATCACGCGAGGCGGACCTGTTGGCCTATGAGAGCAATTCTTATGACGACTTCCTTCGCAACTCTGAGGAAAAAGGCTACGAAGTATTGAAAGCCTCAAGGCTGTCGGCGAATGACGAGCGTGTGGGAGCATTGGGTGAAGCCCGCAATATTGTTTTTTGGCTGTTCAATAAAGCTGAAGCCGGCAGTGTATCAGACGTTCTAGAGACTCCAGACAAGTATGTTGTGGCAGTACAGACCAATCATCAGGAAGTGGGTACAGCCAACCTGGAAGACGTACGCAATGAGGTTACTCGTAAAGTCCGTGATGCCAAAAAGGCTGAAATCATTATCGCAAAGCTCGCAGAATCTGAAGGTGCCTTTGAGGAGATACAAGAGGCTTACGGCGACGATGCCCGTGTCAACTCTGCAGAGCTCACGCTGAGTACGCTGTCAGTAGGTGGGGTTGGGTACGCTCCTGAGGCTGTTGGTCTGGCGTTTGCGTTGGAGGAAGGTGAGCGAACCGCGCCCTTTGTTACCGACAATGGTGTGCTGATGATGCAGCTCAACGAGAAGACCATTGCGCAGCCTTTGGAAGATTATGAGCCCTACAAGAGTGCTGTGACCAATGCAAGACGAGGGTTCCGCAGACGAGAAGATCCTTTTGTGGATCAGCGCATCTACGACGTACTCGTGCAGTTTGCAGATATTGAAGACAATCGGTACAAGTTCTTCTGATAGTCGATAAAGAATATATGATACGAAAGTCCTCCTCATTGGGAGGACTTTTTGTTTTCTTTAGGTATGGGTTTTGACGTCGCCTCATTCAAAGAGAAACTGGAGAGCCAGCACCAGTTCCCCGGACTGTATATCTTCAAGTTCATAGCCCCTCCCACGAAGAAGGAGGAGGTGCTCGCTATTTTGCCAGAGGGGGCGGATATCAGGTTTCGCGAGAGCTCAAACGGCAATTACTTGAGTGTCACCGCTGAGGCCTCCATGCAGTCAAGCGACGAAATAGTATCGATCTACCTCAAAGCTTCGGAAATAGCCGATGTAATAGCATTGTAAAGTATGTGGGAAGAAATTGACAATAAGCTGGTCAGAAAGTTTGAATTCAAAGATTTCAACCAGGCTTTTGCCTTCATGGTCCAGGTGGCGCTGGTAGTTGAAAAAATCGATCATCACCCGGAATGGTCCAATGTTTATAACAGAGTGACCATCAGCCTTTGTACCCATGACGCGGGGGATATTGTCACTGAGAAGGATAGGAAGCTGGCGGCGGCTATCGACGGATTGTTGTAGTCGAGGCGGTGGGAGCAGGGAAGGTCTATATCGTACCGACGCCTATTGGTAATCTCAAGGACATCACCTTTCGTGCTGTTGAGGTTTTACAGAAAGTGGACAAGATCCTCGCGGAAGACACCCGTACCTCTGGGCACCTGTTGAAGCACTATCAGATCCCCACACCACTCCAGAGTTTCCATGCCTTCAATGAGCATAAGAAGCTGTCGGCGATCATCGCCGACCTGCAGGAAGGCCTCGATATCGCTTTGATCTCTGACGCGGGAACCCCAGGGATCTCCGATCCCGGTTTTTTGTTGGTACGAGAGGTCGTCAAAGAAAACCTGGAAGTGGAGGTGCTGCCCGGTGCTACTGCGTTGGTTCCGGCACTGCTGAAGTCAGGCTTCCCCACGGATAGATTTGTATTTGAGGGATTCCTGCCACACAAAAAAGGTCGTCAGACACGCCTGAAGAAGTTGCAGGAAGAGGAGCGCACCATTGTCTTTTATGAGTCCCCGCACCGGTTGGTGAAGATGCTGGAGCAGTTTGTGGACTACTTTGGGGACCGGGAGGTATCTGTTTCGAGGGAGCTGACGAAGCTACATGAGGAGACAAAAAATGGCACTGCAAAGGAACTACTGGGCTACTACCAGGAGCATAAACCAAGAGGTGAAATCGTTGTTGTATTGAAAGCGAAAGAATAGCTAATTTTCTCAAGCATGCAGGATCTGAAAACAATTACTGCCGAGGTCGTAACGCTCGCGAAGTCTGTAGGGGCATTCATCAAGCAAGAATCCGCTGCATTTGACGGTGGCAGGGTAGAGTTCAAGCAGAACACGAGTGACCTTGTCTCCTACGTAGACAAGGGTGCGGAGGAGCAGTTGGTTGCGGGCCTTCAAAAACTCATTCCTGATGCAGGCTTCCTGACTGAGGAAAATACCGTCGAACAAAAGGAGGCGCAATATCGATGGATCATCGATCCTCTGGATGGTACGACCAATTTTGTCCATGGCTTGCCTGTTTTCGCTGTGAGCGTTGGGTTGCAGTACGATGGTCGGGTCGTATCAGGCGTCATCTACGAAGTCAACAGGGACGAGGCCTTTTATGCGTGGGAAGGTGGCGGTGCGTTTATGAATGATGAACCCATCCACGTATCCTCAGCACAGAGGATCGACGAAAGCCTGCTTGCTACCGGTTTTCCAGTTCACAACTTCTCCAGGCTCGATGAATACCTCTCCGTCCTCAATCGCTTGATGAAAGACTCCCACGGACTCCGCCGAATCGGCAGCGCTGCAGCGGACATGGCCTATGTGGCATGTGGTAGGGTGGATGCCTTCTTTGAGTACAACCTCAATCCGTGGGATGTCGCCGGAGGTGTGATCATCGTGCAGGAAGCCGGCGGGGTGGTCACGGACTTTTCAGGTGGGGATAATTTTCTCGAGGGCCGCGAACTGGTCGTCGGTGGTCCCGTGCATGGCGAGCTCCTTAAGGTGATCCAAAAGTTCTGGTAGCGCCGGGCTGTGCAAAACCGAAACGCTCTTTTCGATACTCTCCCACAAAAAGTCTGACTACCTGGCTGTAGCTACCTATGCCGGCCTTTTGACTATTGGCCTTCAGGAATGCATCATAAACGGCGTCTGACAGTGGGTCCAAAGGATTGTCAAAACTCATCCAGTACTCGCGTGTGACGCGAATGTCCGAGAGGACGTCTTCGGATATTTTCTCCCGTAGCAAATTGTATTGTGTGCTGTCTGTCCGATACAATGACCTCATCGAGTACCTGAGAGCCATCAGGTTCCCTGAATAGTTGAAATGTTTGTCGGGGTTGAACTGCGTGGCGAGGTAACCGATGTAGTTGGCCTCATCTTCAGAAGCGAAGCCCAATTGGTGGGCCATTTCGTGGCAGGTCGTGGCCGGGACCAGGAAGTTGGGTGGGTCCATGTTGACGTTCGCTTCACCAGTGAACATGAAATAGATACCGCCAATACCAAATGAAGACATCAGTTTTGGGACGTAGACAGACTTCACCGAAGGATGCGAGTACTCCAGGAACTTGTGAGTGCTTGGGACATTGACAAAGCCATCGGTAGCTTTGCTGAGAATTTCGTCGTCTGCTAACGGCAGTTCTCCGTTGCTCAGGCGAATACTCCTTCGCTGCTCATTACACAACTCGACCAACGTACTGCACATGTCAACCAACTCCTCTACCTGGACTTCGTCGACATCCAGTTCGGCGATATCCACGACGGATACCCTTTGATAGTTGAGGCCCCAGCTGACCATAAAAAGGAAATAGAGTATGGAACCGAAGTACGCAAGGTCAAACAGCAATTGGCCTCCTAGCCGCTTAGGGGAAGTGTTCTGCTTTCGCAGCCGAGCAAAGAAGCGAAGTAGCTGGACCAGGATCAATGCAATGAGCGAGTAGAAGATCAACTGCCCGATGGGGATCGGTAGAAGCCGACTCAGGGACCGAATTGCCCACGACAGCCTGGGATAAAGCCCCTGGGAATAATAAGTTTCCACCCATTGTGGGTGGTGGCTTGCCCAGGCGACTAGCAAGATTTGTACGGGAAGCAACACTGCGATCAGGATTTTCCACCTGCGCTTGATCAAGCCCATATCTTCGTCCCCTCCGTGCAGTTTTTACACATCTCGATTTCGCTTCTACCTCTCATTACGGATTTTCTGAATGCTTGGTACGGCTCGGAAGACCAGATTTCCTGGAAGGTCTGCTCCTGCAGGTTGCCCAGGCGGTAATGGGCGTCTTTGTCAAAGCAGCAAGGCACGACGCCTCCATCCCAGGTGATCACGCAGGAGCTCCACATCTTCCAGCAGTGATCGAGGAGTTTGTTTTTAATCTGATACGTGCCATCTGATAGCTCCCGATACCGTGAGTACTTGTCGATGGTTGGGATCAGCTCATTGCCTTGCTCGTAATCGTAGATTTGGGCGGTTTTCAGGGCGAGCTTGTCTACACCATATTTCTTTGCCAGACGCCGGGCTTCTTCGATCTCATGCTCGTTGGGCCGGACCACCAGGTACTGCCAGATCACAGCGGGTCCCTGCTTGCCCAGTTTCTTGCGCCAGTGGAGGATGTTGGACGTGGCTTCAAAGACCTTTTCCAGCTGCCCTTCCTGGCGATAGGCAGCGTAGGTTTCTTGTGTGATGCCATCAATAGAAATGATCAAGCGGTCCAGTCCTGACTCGACTGTCTTCCTGGCAGTGTCAGGATCGAGAAAGTGACCATTGGTGGATGTGGCCGTGTAGATCCCACGTTGGGAGGCATAACTCACCATGTCCAGAAAGTCCCGGTGGAGATAAGGTTCACCCTGGAAGTAGAAGGTGAGATAGCTCAGGGTCGGGGATAGTTCATCGATGATCTTCTGGAAGAGCTGGGGATCAAGCCTACCCGTAGGGCGCGTGAAGTTTCGCAAACCGCTCGGACATTCGGGACAACGGAGGTTGCAGGCGGTCGTAGGTTCGATGGCCAGACTGATGGGCAAACCAGCGGTGGAAGGCTTGCCGGTCATTCGGGAAACAATGTACGATACAAAAACCCTGGAAGCGTTCGTTATCCGATTAAACGTTAGTTTTGACGCCAACGCATAACTATCCCTTAGACCTGCCACCATATCGTAAACCTAAGCGCTGAATTGTTGAATTGTCCTATGTTGTTCAAGAAAATTGCGATCTCCTTCCTTTTACTTAACGCCTTTTCCGGGGCTTTAGCACAAGTGCAACTCTCCGATCAGGCCGAGATCTCGATGGTCACGATCGGGCCTTATGATCCCGAGCTATGGTCATCCTGGGGGCACTCCGCTATTCGCGTGCATGACCCCCTGAGAAGGATCGACTGGGCGTATGACTTCGGTCGCTTCTCATTCAAGCAGGAAAACTTCTATTGGAACTATGCCATGGGCACGACGTACTACAGCATCGGCAAGTTCAACGATTATGAAAGACTAAGGGAGTACTATCTGTCTGAAAACCGGTGGGTGCACGAGCAGGTGATGAACTTCACGCCAGAGGAGGTTCAGCAAGTGCTGGTGCTGTTGGCGGAGAACAACAAGCCGGAGAACAGGGAGTACCTCTACAACTATGTGTATGACAATTGCGCTACAAGGCTGGTGGATATTGTCGACGCTGTGCTGATGGATAAAGTCACCTATGATGAGTCATTCATCGTGGAGGGGCAGACGATCCGCGACCTGATGGATGAGGGGCTGGCATACCAGCCCTGGGGTGACTTGCTGATTGACTTGCTGCTTGGCTCACAGATCGATAAGATCGCCGACCACCGCGAATACCTGATGATGCCCAAATATGTGGAAGCGGCCTTTCGTGACGCCCAGATCGACCGGGACTCTGTGACGGTACCTCTTGTGAAGCGAACCATTCCCTATGAGACTGAACCACAAGAATTGTCCAATGGTCTCTTTACGCCCTTCAATACGTTTGTGATCCTCTTCTTTGTCATTGGATTGATTACCAATCGCAACCTCAAAACGCTGAAGAGGAGCAAATGGCTCGATGCCATTCTGTTCACGGCCGTAGGTTTCCTGGGCTGTATTATGCTGTTTCTGTGGCTGGGTACCGAGCACCTATCAAAATACAATTACAATCTGATCTGGGCGATCCCCTTTCACCTGCCAGCCATTTGGCTGCTGCGAGTGACAAAATATCGTCCCTTCCTCGTACGGTACTTTAGGTTCACTGGCGTCCTGTATGTCTGTATACTTGTTTTTTGGGTATTATTCCCTCAGGATCTTCACCAGGCACTGATTCCATTCATTTTGGCCATGGTGCTTCGCGCATTCTACATTAGCTATGATGTAGGCAAATCATTGTGAGCCAGACTGTTAGCATCTAACGGCCTTTGTGATTCTTCGGGATTCTTACGATCTTGAGTGGAAACAACTCAGGTCTCGAAGTCATGGTGCGCTCTGCCTTCGGGGTGCTCGAACCGATGACAAACGTGACGATAACCTGGCAGCAGGTACGAAGCGAAGTACAAGCTGCTCCCTGGAAGAACACAGCGCTCTTTGTTGTAGTGTACGTGCTGATCGTGGGTCTCTGGGCGGCTGGGCCTTCCGACCGCGTACTACACTTTGAATTTGCCAGGTACTGGAGGTACCTGGGTGCCACAGTAGCTTCCGGACCGGTTGAACTACTATTCATTTTTTGTGCCCGGATGTTATTCACTTCGCTGTGGATACAGATCATCCTCAATTTCAGCCAGCATCAGGACCTCTCGTTTGGCTGTGTCAGAATGATCCTCCTCGCCGAACTCGTGTACCTTATTCCCTCCTGGCTGTACTTGGTGTGGATGCGTGGGTTCCAGGGCGACCTAAACGATCTTCCAGTTCGTAGTTTCGAACCTATTGTGCTCTGGAATTTCAATTCCGAGGCTTTCAGTTCTTTTTCCAGAGCGATGGACCCTGCACTGATCGACAGCTATTGGTTGATGTACACAGCCGTCATTGCCTTCGGCTTAGTGCGGAATTTGGAGGTGGACAGGACACGGATCGTCCTTTCCTTGATTGTAGGACTTCTCCTGGGCACTGTGATATGGGAAATGACTTGGATGCTCGGCCCTTTGATGGCTTAGACCAGCAGGCCCTCTACCTTGGCGAGTTCTTCTTCGATATAGTCAAAGGTCGAAAGGATCTCAGGTTTGCCATCTACGATCGCCACATCATGTTCGAAGTGCGCAGAGGGTTTTCGATCGGCAGTCACGATGGTCCACCCATCGTCCAACTGGACCACCCGCCGGGTGCCCATGTTGATCATTGGCTCGATGGCGATGACGATGCCATCTTTTAGTTTGGGGCCCTTGCCACGTTTACCATAGTTTGGCACTTCCGGCGCCTCGTGCATTTTCTTGCCCAAGCCATGGCCGACGAGTTCTCTTACCACACCGTAGCCATGTGACTCTGTGTAGCTCTGGATAGCAAAGCTGATGTCACCAATCCGATTGCCAGTCTTGGCTTGCTCGATGCCCAGATAGAGACTTTCTTTCGTCACCTTCAGCAGCTTCTTCACATCCTCCGAGATCTCACCAACGGCAAAGGTGTACGCATGATCTCCATAATAACCATTCATAAGGACCCCACAGTCCACACCGACAACATCCCCATCCTGCAGTGGCCTTTTGGTGGGAATCCCATGCACGACTTGTTCGTTAACAGATGTAATGAGTGTGTTAGGGTAATCGTACAACCCGAGGAAGCCCGGCGTGCCTCCATTGTCTCGAATGTATTCCTCGGCTATCTTATCCAGATCAAGGGGTACCACACCCGGTTTGATGATTGAGGCCATCAATCCAAGGGTCTTGGAAACCAACAACGCGCTTTTTCTGATCAGCTCTATTTCTTCCCTTGATTTGTACTGGATCATGCTTTTTTGAAAAGTGTATGCAAATGTAAGCAACAAAAAAACCCCGACCTTGTTCAGATCGGGGCTGATCGATAGAAGTATCTTGTTAAGACTTGGACACGTTTTCCAGCACCTCTTTGATAGGCACTCTTTGTCCGTCTTTGAATGACACGATCCAGGCATCTTTCACACCCATTTCGCGCAAATACTTTTTGAAGGTGTCAGCCTCCCAGTAATCTCTGAAGACACCAAGGGAATAGCGACGCAGGCCATTTTCATCAACTTCTCCGGAGAAGTTCTCACCTGCTTCAAGATACTTTGACAGGTCTTTGTTCTTAAAGGCCCCGATCTGCACCTTGAAGACGATGCCTTCCTGGTCGTTGATACTTGATCCTACAGCAGGTCCACCTCCTCGAGTCGCGGGTTGAGCTTTCTTAGCCTTCTCGGCCGTGAGATCATCTCTCAAGCTAGCAACCTGACCTTGCAGCTGTGTAATCTGGCTGTCTTTGTCAGCTAATCTGTCGTCAACGCCTGCCATTTCTGCTTTTATGCTGGCGTTTTCGGTCTTCAGAGCCTTATTGTCGTCGAGCAAAGTTTTGTATTGCTCAGGCGTCAATTTCTTAACTCTCTTTTTCCACTCTTTTTCCTCTTTTTTGGACATTTGGGCGGTGCCTTCATAGGTGAAGGTGAGGCAAAGAATGACCACTAATACGGTAGCTATGTGTTTCATTTAAATAGCGTTATATCAATATATTTATATGGATGCAACTAAAGTACATAAATAAGTACAATAAAGCCAAGAGTTAGTCCTTTAACGAGCCGATCATGTCACCAGGCCGGACCCATTGGTCGAATTCCTCGTTGGTCAAAAATTTGAGAGATAACGCTGCCTCCCTCAGTGTAGTGCCTTCTTTGTGCGCTTTCTTGGCAATGGCCGCCGCTTTTTCATAGCCAATGTGGGTGTTGAGAGCGGTCACCAACATTAGTGATTTTTCGAGCTTCTCTTTGATAACGTCGTGGTTGGGCTCTATACCAATGGCGCAATTGTCATTGAAGGACTGGCATGCATCCCCCAGCAATCGCGCAGAGTTGAGGAGATTGTAAATCATCATCGGCTTGAAAACGTTCAATTCGAAATGTCCAGTCATACCGCCGGCGCTGACGGCCACATCGTTACCTACGACTTGGGCGCAGACCATGGTCAACGCTTCGCACTGTGTCGGATTCACTTTGCCAGGCATGATGGATGACCCTGGTTCATTCTCTGGAATCAGGATCTCACCAATACCACTCCTTGGGCCGGAGCAGAGCATACGAATATCATTCCCAATCTTCATCAGAGAAACTGCCAGCTGCTTGAGGGCGCCGTGCGACTCAACGATGGCGTCGTGTGCCGCGAGTGCTTCAAATTTGTTTTCGGCTGTGACGAAAGGGTGCCCCGAGTTTTCGGCGATCTTCTCTGCGACCATTTCAGCATAGCCTGCCGGTGTATTGAGTCCGGTGCCGACCGCTGTGCCGCCCAGAGCCAGCTCAGACAGGTGTGATAGGGTATTGCCGAGCGCTTTTAGCCCATGATTGAGCTGTGCGACATATCCTGAAAACTCCTGGCCGAGACTTAATGGTGTGGCATCCATAAAGTGGGTACGACCAATTTTGACGACGTCCTGGAAACTATCAGACTTCTTCTTAAGTGTATCGCGAAGCAACTCTACCTTCGGGATCGTGTCCTCCACCAATATCTTGTAGCCGGCGATGTGCATGGCCGTCGGGAAGGTGTCATTCGACGATTGACTCTTATTGACATCGTCGTTGGGGTGGATCGCCTTTTCACTATCTGACAGCTGTCCTCCGTTGATCACATGCGCGCGATTGGCTACGACTTCGTTCACATTCATGTTGGACTGCGTCCCGGAGCCAGTCTGCCAGACAACCAGTGGAAATTGATCATCCAGCGCTCCGGTGAGGATCTCGTCGCAGACTTTTGCGATGAGTGTTGCTTTTTCTTTTGAGAGTTTGCCGAGGGCCTCGTTGGTCTGTGCAGCAGACTTCTTCAAAATCGCAAAAGCGCGAACGATTTCCAGAGGCATCTGCATGTGAGGTCCTCCGATTTTGAAATTGTTTCGCGATCGCTGGGTCTGAGCTCCCCAGTACTTGTCGGCGGGTACCTGAACCTCGCCCATGGTGTCGTGCTCTATTCGAAAACTCATAATCTGTCTTGGTATTGCAGTTTTAAAATGGTGAGTAACTCTCGGGATCGAAATTACTGATCTACATGCAAAACATTATCAGCTCGTTAGCAGTTTGAAATCTGAGAAAAATTACTATTTAGAATTGTTCTAAATAAGTTGTTTGGTACTTCAAGGCCCTCTAAGTTTGTACAGTTTAGATTCATTCTAAATAGGCGATGGCGATTATCACCGTATTTCTTTCTGATTTCCAATTCCTGACAAGGCAGGGTTTTGAATCCTTGATTCATCAAAATGAGGATTTCGAGCTCATGGGCGTCGAGGATGATTTCCCAACACTATTCGCACGGGTAGAAAAGGAGCAGCCAGATGTTTTGATCATCGACTACCGTCCGGACGACAAGGACTTTCTTCACAAGCTGGAGCAAATCAAGTCGCTAGGGACTACAAATGTCCTCATCGCCACGAGTGACACTGACAAGTCCCGAATTCGAGGTATCCTCAAAACTGGTGTCAAGGGGATGGTCACCAAAACCTGCAGCAAACAAGAGATCATCAATTCTGTGTATGCCGTTGCTAAAGACAACCGCTTCTACTGCAACAAGGTCCTGGATATAGTAATGGAGGAGACAGAGACAGAAGACGATGAAAACTGCGCGCCGACCGATCTCTCTCCTCGGGAATATGAGGTATTGCAACTGATCACTAAAGGACGAACGACCACTATGATCGCGGATGAACTGCACGTGAGCATTCACACCATCAACTCCCACCGAAAGAACATTCTGAAGAAATTAAACCTGCGATCGCCGACGGAATTGATCGTATATGCACTGGAAACGGGCCTGGTGCGATGATGATCACTAGAACTAGTGAGTCATCGCTACTGCTAGCGAATGCAAAATTCCCGACGAATAGTTATTGCAACAGAACGCACCAAGAGCCTTATTTGCACTGTTGTTTAGAAACATTCTAAATTAATGGAAGCAATAGATCCTGAAAGTTGGGAAGAGGCGCCGGTCGACAGTTTCGATCGCAGAAGTCCGTGGGAGCAGGAGGATTGCGTATTCAAGAAGTGCTGCAAGAAATACAAAAAGAAGGGCAAGAAGCGTTGTAAGAGTTGCCCCAATAGATAAGAACTTCGACTTGAAAGAGACCATCGAGACATCCATAGATCTTGTGTACAAGACGCCCGAAGGACAGGTACTTCAATGTGACCGTCGTGGCGTGTTTTATGTGCACTTCTATGGTGAGGTGTTGGAGCTGAAGCTTTGCGGACTCTTGACTTTTCGCCGAAAAGCGAATAGGACCGACATCGAATCTATGCTTTCAGCGACAGGCGCCGATGTCGAATTGATGTATCTGCCACATTGCGATCGATTTTTTGCTTTTACTGTCTTGGAGATTTCGGCATTGAAGGAACTGCTGGACGGAGCAATGGCGATCCTTCATCTCAATAGCCAGATCCACCGGGAGACTGTCCGGAAGCCGGCCTTTCTGGTGCAAGCAGGTTGATCCCTACTTTAGACTGATTTTAAATTAGGCCGATATACTGGTTGCTGGCAATCATTTGCCGCCTTACCATTGTTACTTTTACTGTCCATAACTTTTAGACTTCTATGAAAGATTTACTCCGCAGAGAATGTCCCCTAAAGGAAGAGGTCATCGACGTTCTCAATAAACAAGTACAAATGGAGGCCCACTCCTCTGCAGCCTATCTCGCCATGGCCGGATGGTGCGATGTCAATGGTTATGACAACTGTGCCGAGTTTTTCTTCCGCCAGTCGGACGAGGAGAAAAAGCATCAAATGAAACTCTTTCGCTACCTGGTCAATATGGAGGCGACGGCGATTTCTCCTCGAGTGGAGGAGCCCAACCACGAGTTTCCCAACTTAAGGAGCATATTCGAGTCCGCGCTTGACATGGAGATCAGCGTAACCGAATCGATCCACGATGTGGTGAGATCCTGTAGGAAGCATGATGACATTGCGACTGAGGAATTCATGCGATGGTTCGTGCAGGAGCAGATCGAAGAGGAGTTCGTCGCAAGACGCACGCTCGAGCTGTTCGATGTCATTGGAGAGGACAAATTGGCCCTTGCGATGATCGAGGACCGGGTGCTTTCAGTCGAATACGACGACGGCTCCGGAGAGGGCTAAAAAAGTTCAGATATTCAGAAATCAGGAAGGCATTTAGTAACTAAATGCCTTTTTTATTTTGGGCTTTTTTCCAACTTTTCACTACTTCTAGGGATGTCTCACCACAATTAGTGAAAGCAGAATTGACTATCGATGGTGATTGACCCTCAATGGTGCTGAGGGCATCTTTGCCTCACTATTTAGAATCATTCTAATCTGCACCATGAGAGTCATCTGCTTACTACTAGGACTTAGCTTCAGCCTGTACCTGACCGCTCAAGAGCGAACGATTGAAGGCATCGTCACTGAGATGGATGGTGCCAGGGCTATTCCCAATGCCTACGTCTTTGCCAAGGGTACCGAGTTTGGTACACGTACCGATGGACAAGGCAGATTCATGCTTGTGGACTTGCCTGAAGAAATCACCCATCTAAGCGTGCAGTCCTATGGTTACAACACTAGGGAAGTACTCCTCACCGGGGACCGTGAGCAAGTCATTTCGTTGGAAGAGAATGTACTGAACCTACCTCAGCTCGTAGTAGAATCACAAAGCCTGGCCCTCGGGCATGTGGGCATGCGAGAGATCCCGGGATCGGTCCACTATATCTCGGCGGCAGAGCTCAATAACTTCAATTTTACCAATGTAAATGATGTCCTGAAAATGGTGCCGGGCGTGAACATTCAGGAGGAGGATGGCTATGGCCTAAGACCCAATATTGGTCTGCGAGGGACCAGTCTTGAGCGAAGCGCACGAATCACCATTATGGAAGACGGGATTCTCGCAGCACCAGCACCCTATTCTTCGCCGTCGGCATACTATTTTCCTACCATTGGGCGCATGAACAGTGTAGAAGTGCTCAAAGGCGCCAGTCAGATACGTTTTGGTCCATTTACAACAGGAGGTGCTATCAACTTCCAGTCTACCCCTATTCCATCAGCCTTTTCGTCCAAGATGCAGCTATCAGCGGGAAGCTTTGGCTTTAGGAGTCTGCATGCTCATGTGGGGACCAGTGGAAGAAATGTGGGGTTTGTAGCGGAAACTTTCCAATATGGTGCCGATGGCTTCAAGACGCTACCCAACGACGGTGATACCGGGTTTGACAAAGAAGACTATCAGGTCAAGGTTCGGGTAAATACTGATCCCGACGCTAAAATCTATCAGTCACTGAGTATGATGCTGGGGCAGACCAAAGAAACGTCCAATGAGACTTACCTTGGTCTGGCCCAACAGGACTTTGATCGAGATCCCTACCAACGATACGCGTCCTCTCAAGTGGATAAAATGAGCGCCGAACAAACTCGGTTATCCATGCAGCACTACCTGGAGTTGCCTGGCTGGTTCAATGTGGTGACTACCGCTTACAGGAACGATTTCTCCAGAAACTGGTACAAGCTACAGTCGATCGTAGGCGGTCCCTCTATCGGTAGCGTCCTTGACAATCCGGTCGTCTACTCTCGAGAATATGATTTGCTCAGAGGAATCGGGGATTCGGACACTGCGAGTTTCAATGTCCGTGCTAACAATCGCGAGTATTATTCGCAGGGCGTTCAAACCGTTTTTGATATTGAGTTTGGCGATGGAGCGGTATCTCATGATCTACACATCAGTGGTCGGTTCCATCAGGACCAGGAAGATCGATTTCAATGGGAAGACGGTTACGCAATGAACAATGGCGTGATGAAGCTGGTCGACCCTGGAACGCCGGGGACTCAGGCCAATCGCATTGAAACTGCCGATGCTTTTGCGGCTTATGCCTTTTATAAACTGTCCTTTGGCGATTGGAGTGTCACGCCCGGCGTACGTTACGAGCATGTGCGCGTATCACGGGAAGACTATGGTCGGGACGACATCGAGCGGTCGGGCAGAGATCTATCCAGGCGCCAAAACACGTTTGACGCCTGGTTGCCAGGTGTGGGGGTCAATTACGAGCTGTCCGCCCAGGTCAATGTCTTCGGAGGTGTCCATAGGGGCTTTGCACCGACGGGCAGTTCACCAGATACGGATCCGGAGTCGAGTACAAACTATGAGATCGGCATTCGGAAGTACGAAGGCTTTATGACAGGCTCGGTCACTTTTTTCGCCAATGACTATGACAACTTGCTGGGGCGTGACATTGCAGCAGCTGGTGGCATTGGCTCAGGCGACGCCTTCAATGCTGGGGAGGCCCTGACGCAAGGCATTGAAAGTGAACTACAGCTGAACTTTGCACATGTCGAGCTGGGTCTCGCTACGCCATTGACGTTCTCATACACATTCACCGACTCTCACTTCTCTGAAGATTTCGAGTCGGACTTTGATCAGTGGGGCTCCGTACAGAGTGGCGACGAACTCCCCTATATCGCCCGGCACCAATTTCAGGCGAGATGGGGTGTGCAGAATAGGCAGTTTGGCGTCTTTGCCAACTTCAAGTATCAAAGTGACGTGCGTATTGCTCCGGGCTCCGGAGAGATTCCTGAAAATGAACTTATTCCCGCCTTTAGTACAGTCGACCTTTCGGCGAACTATTACTTCAGCAAGGTCTTCACAGTCAATTTTTCTCTGATGAATGCATTTGATAATCAGTTTGCAGTAGCGGCCAGGCCATTGGGTCTTCGTCCTGGGATGCCCCGAAACTTCAATGTGGGCATCAAGGCGAGCTTCTGAGCAGACTGACCCCAACTAATGGAGGTGATGAGCTCCTAAGCTGATTATATCGCTATGATGCTTTTCGTTATTTAAAGGTCCTGGACCTTTCAGATCTACAGCGAAATACTGTTTCTTGCGGTCAACAATCGCGTTCCTCTACCGTTTAGGAGTAGCAGATTGAATCGAAGCATGCACTCCATCGAAGAACTACTTCAGAAACTCAACGACCGGATATCCCAACTCGAGTTTGGGACAAATCCCCACAACTTATACGAACCTATCCGCTACATCATGTCGCTTGGTGGCAAGCGGCTGAGGCCACTGCTTGTTCTACTTAGCTATCAGCTGCGTGGTGAGAAAGTGGACGATATCCTGGATGTTGCACTCGCGGTGGAGGTGTTTCACAATTTCACGTTGATGCATGATGACATCATGGATGAAGCCCCTCTTCGTCGGGGTCAGCCCACCGTGCACGAAAAGTGGGACAAAACCGTAGCGATTTTGTCGGGAGACACGATGCTGGTAAAGGCCTACGACTTGATCTTGACCAGCCCGCCAGCGTCCTTGCCACGAGTCATTGCGGCATTCAATAAAACCGCCGTGGAAGTCTGCGAAGGTCAGCAGGTCGATATGAACTTCGAAAGCGAGCAGTCGGTGGAGGAGGCCGACTACATCGAAATGATCAGGCTGAAGACCGCCGTGCTCCTTGGTTACAGCATGCAACTGGGGGGTATACTGTCAGGTAGCGATGAACCCACGCAACAGCAACTCTACCGCATCGGCGAACAAATGGGCGTTGGTTTTCAGTTAATGGACGACTATCTGGATGTCTACGCGGACCAACAGAAATTTGGCAAGCAGGTGGGTGGCGATATTATCGCCAACAAAAAGACCTATCTCCTGATCACCGCCTTGGAGATGGCGCCAGACCATCATAAACGAGAACTTCAAAGGTGGCTTGATTTGGGAGAATTCGACCCTGCTGAGAAGGTCGCTGCTGTAACACAGATCTATGATGAGATCGGTATCCCCAACATGGTGAAAATGAAGATGAACTACTACTTTGATCAAGCATTTGCCGGCCTCGAATCTGTTAATGGGTCTGATGTCGCGAAGGAGAGCCTCAGAAGTTTTGCCAATCAATTAATGAAGAGGGACAAGTAGCCATCTCTTTTAGCGTTGTAATCGTAATTCACGGGTTGCTATCACCCTATTATTTTTGCCTGATATGTCATTAACCTTATTCATTCTCCTGATAACCATCGGAGTTACATTCGGGGCACTCAGCAATGAGCGGCTATTTGTCAAGCTCTTGATGAACCCCTACCAGACGGTACATCAAAAGCAATATTGGCGCCTCATCACCTCTGGCTTCGTGCACAATGGTTATGCTCACCTCGGGGTAAATATGTTCACGTTCTTCTTTTTTGGTGGGATTGTGGAAGAGACCTTTCTGCTGGAGTCAAGGCAAGGCTCGACGATTTTTATCCTTTTTTATCTCTCCGCCATCGTCCTTTCCGATTTGCCGGTGGTCTGGAGAAACCGCGACAACCCTTCCTACAACAGCCTGGGTGCCTCCGGTGCCGTGTCGGCCATTGTCTTCGCGAGTATTCTGTATTACCCTACCAATTACATCTATATATTGGGCATACTGCCCCTCCCGGGGTTCCTGTTGGGAATATTATACATCGGGTACTCCTATTCGCAGTCGCGAAGTGCCGACGATAATATCAATCACGAGGCACACTTGTACGGAGCGATTTACGGCCTGATCTTCGCACTGGCAATCAGCCCAAATGCTGGAGCAGACTTTTTCAAGCAGATCGTTAACTTCAGTTTCTGATATGGAGCTGACCATTCCATATAGACGTGTATCGGTGGACGATTTTGGTGCCAAAGAACGTCGACTTCACGCCTCCGCCCTGGAAGCGATGAGTCATTCGCACTCCCCTTATTCCAACTTTGCCGTGGCCTGTTCCGTATTGTTTTCTGAGGGTCAGATGGTCACTGGCAACAATCAGGAGAACGCCGCCTATCCCTCTGGACTTTGTGCTGAGCGGGTGGCCCTATTTAAAGGTAAATCGGAAGGATTTGCCAGTATTGACATGATTTTGGTGATGGCCAGGAACGAAAATGGAGTACTCTGCGAGAGTTTTCCATGCGGAGGTTGCCGACAGGTGCTTATGGAGTACGCCACACAGCAGGAAAACACCATCGGAATCTTAATGCAAGTGGACGAGAAATCCTTCATCAGGTTGGACGACGCCAGGGAGCTCCTACCGTTTGGTTTCACAAAAAGCGTTTTTAATCGCTGATTTCTGTCATTCGTCGATAATTCACCTCCACTCATCGATAAATAATTGACATGAGCCTTAGTTATTTACATCTTTGGACAAGTCTTTTGGATGAAGGCATTCACCAACAGATCAATACGACAAGCATAAAGACATTTAAGGTAAACATTGGTTCAGTGATGTTTTAGGTTGATAGGGTCAGCAAGAAGTGCTGGCCCTTTTTTTTGGCCCCTCTCATAATTAATTTTGCCGACTTAAATTTCAGATCTATCCCTTATGGAAATCGAGAAAAAGGAGTCGCTCAACTTCATTGAACAAAAGATCGAGAACGATCTGCAGTCGGGAAAACACGACGCCATTCAGACCCGATTTCCCCCCGAGCCCAACGGTTATTTGCACATCGGCCATGCCAAGTCCATTATCCTGAACTTCGGCCTCGCGGAGCGCTACAATGGCAAGTGCAACCTACGATTTGACGATACCAATCCGGAGAAGGAAGATACCGAGTACGTGGAGGCCATCAAGGCCGACATCAAGTGGTTGGGCTACGAATGGGATGAGGAGCTCTATGCTTCGGACTATTTCCATGAGCTCTATGACATGGCCGTCAAGCTCATCAACCAAGGTGATGCCTATGTTGACGAATTGTCCCAGGAAGAGTTCAACGCCATTAAAGGCACTCCGACAGAGCCGGGACAAATGAGCCCATTCAGAAACCGGCCGGCAGAAGAAAGCCTCGCGAGACTTGAAGAGATGAAAGCAGGCAAGCACCCAAACGGTGCCATGGCTTTGCGCGCCAAAATCGATATGGCTTCGCCCAATATGCACATGCGAGATCCCATTCTTTACAGGATCAAGCACATGCCCCATCACCGCACGGGCGATGAGTGGGTGATTTACCCTACTTACGATTTCGCACATGGCCAGTCCGACAGCATCGAGCATGTCACGCACTCGCTGTGTACACTCGAATTTGAGGAGCACAGGCCGCTTTACAATTGGCTGATAGAGAAGTTGGGAATATACCCAAGTGAGCAGACGGAGTTTGCCCGCCTGCGACCGAGCTATACGATTGTAAGTAAGCGATACTTGCGTGAGCTGGTGGAGAATGGCACGGTGGCCGGTTGGGATGATCCGCGGATGCCTACGATCTCCGGTATTCGGAGGAGGGGTTTTACACCGGATGCTTTGAAGAATTTCATTCGCAAGGTGGGAGTCGCGCGTAGGGACGGCCTCAACGACATTGCCTTGCTGGAGCACGCTGTCAGAGAGGATCTGAATAAGAAGGCCAATCGCATATTTGGTATCCTCGATCCGGTGAAATTGGTCATTACCAATTGGGAGGATGGCAAAGTAGAGCAGATGACTGGTGTCAATAATCCTGAAGATGAATCTGCGGGTACCCGCGAGATGCCCTTTACCCGAGAACTCTACATCGATCGGGCAGACTTCATGGAAAATCCGCCTAGCCCACGCAAGTGGTTTCGGCTAGGGCCAGATCGTGAGGTCCGATTGAAGTCTGGCTACATCATCCAATGCACGGGTTTCAAGAAAAATGACGAGGGCGAAATAGAGGAGATCTATGCGGAGTACGATCCCGCGACCCGAAGTGGGCAGGATACGAGTGGCAAGAAGGTGAAAGGAACGCTCGGCTGGGTATCGGCTACCTACGGCATCAATGCAGAGATCAGGCTGTATGATCGCCTCTTCATGACTGAAAATCTCAACGACATTGACGACGACTTCAAGAATCATCTCAATCCCGATTCCCTTGAGGTCAACACACGCGCAGTACTAGAGCCGTCTGTTGGTAATGCGATCGTGGGGGATATCTATCAGTTCGAACGCATCGGCTACTTCCGCGTGGATGAAGACAGTCAGCCGGATCAATTGGTATTTAACCGTACGGTAGGATTGCGAGACAACTGGGCGAAGAAGGCCGGGCAGTCTTAAGCCGCCTTCACAGCGGAAACCTTTTGCGTGAATTCCTCATGCGACGACACGACCTTTAATTCAAAACTCGTCAACATCGTGACAGTTTTGGCACCCATTTTAAAGAATGGATTGGTGGTGATAAGCCATATATCGCCAATCTGCTGTGAAAACTTCGGCAGCGCTTTTTTCCATGAGAGGGCCGCCCCCGTACTGTACTTGCTCATCTCCAGGCAGTTCCAAACGATATTGGCGTGCTGGTCCGCACCAAGCTTGTTTCGGAAGTTGTCCTCCCATTCGGCCACAGCGGTCTTAGCGACGTCGTCGGTCAAGTGTCCTTTGAATCGAAAGATCAAGTACTTGCTGGCACCAATTGAGGCCCATTCTTGTGTCACCCTGTCCATTGTCTACTGGCTTTGTGTCTACCGAAAGTATCGAGTTAGAATCACATAGACACCGGCCCAGTGGTGAACCTCATTTTCTGGTGTTCATCGGGCAATATCAGGTAGCAAAGAGTTGACTGGGGTCCTTGAATGACTTGAATTCAAGGGCATTCCCTGAGGGATCCTTGAAAAACATGGTCGCCTGCTCCCCAGGTTGCCCTTCAAATCGGATATAGGGCTCGATGATAAAGCTTGTATTATGAGCTTGCATCCGTTCGGCCAATTCATGCCAATCGTCCCATGGCAGCACGATCCCAAAATGGGGCACGGGCACCGCATGACCATCCACAGGGTTGCTATTGTCCACTTCTTCGTTTTGGTCCACCTGATGGATGACCAGCTGGTGTCCGTAGAAGTCAAAATCCACCCAGCGATCACTGCTGCGGCCTTCCGAACAGCCTAGTACTTTTCCGTAAAATTGACGGGTCTCGACGATTTCCTTGACGGGGATCGCCAGGTGAAAGGGGCTCAACTCACTCATAATATTTCTTCTCTATTTCCTTTTGCCTTTGTACATACATCTTATACTGCCTGTCGCTGAGTACCTGCTTCATTTCAGCGTCCTTGGCTTTTTGCAACTTCTTTCTTTGCGCCTTCATGTTGGCTTCACTCACGCCGGACCATTCCACTGCCTGGAATCGCTTCTCATATTGTATGGTGATTTGCTGGTAGGACTTTCTTTGGTCAATAGATAGCTGCAGATTCTGCAGGTACGCGTCCTGTTCGGCCACAAACTGCTTGCGGGCCTCGCCCTCCAATTCCTGGGCGGCAAGCGTCCCGCTCAGGAGCAGACACCACACGATAAGCATCAGGGGTTTCATGACGGGCAATTTAGCCAAAGGTTGACATTCCTTGCAGTGGGTTTTGTGCATGTTCGTCAAAAAGATGAAAGCTGTTTATATTCAGGAAATTTTTCTGACCCAAACCTATCACACTATGACCCCCTTTATCGCAGAGTTCCTGGGAACGTTCATGCTCATTCTTCTTGGAAATGGCGTTGTCGCCAATGTGGTGCTCAAGGAAACCAAGGGCCATGACTCTGGATGGATTGTCATTACGCTGGCCTGGGGATTGGCGGTATTCGTGGCGGTCTACATGGTCGGGCCGGTCAGTGGAGCACACATCAATCCGGCGGTTACGGTGGGGTTGGCTGTAGCGGGTTCATTCGCATGGGCTCTGGTGCCTGCATATATATTGGCGCAGATGCTCGGTGCGATCGCCGGAGCCGCGGTCGTGTGGTTGGTGTACAAAGATCACTACGATGTCACGGAGGACACTGGAGCCAAGCGGGCCACTTTCTGTACCAGCCCGGCTATCCCCAATCGGGTGAACAACTTTATTTCCGAGGTTGTGGGCACCTTCGCTCTGGTGATCGGGGTACTTTTCATCACGGGCGCCAAGGTGGGAGATCAGCCCGCGTCCCTCGGTTCGCTGGATGCCTTGCCTGTAGGTCTACTGGTGACAGTAATTGGCCTCGCACTCGGGGGTACCACAGGGTATGCCATCAATCCTGCAAGGGACCTGGGACCACGAATTTCTCATCAATTGCTGCCTATCAAGGGCAAAGGAGACAGTGATTGGGGTTACTCCTGGATTCCTGTCCTGGGACCAATAGCAGGGGCTTGCCTCGCAGCGGTCGTCTACCTGGCTCTATAGCCGGACACAGTGCTTACCACTAGCTTTCTCTTCTAAGCACCTCCAGCGGTGATTGCCGTAGTACGTCCCGGCTGTTGATCAAGCCGATCAGCACACTGATGCCCGATACGGCCAACAGAATGACAACGATCTTCGTCGGGTCGGGCACAAAAGGAAATTCAAATACATAATTGCCTAAAAGTGTGGAGAAGAGGGCGGCCAGGAATATCCCGCTCACAGCCCCCAATGATCCGAGAAAGAAGTACTCCGCTATCGTGATCACCCAGAGCTGATTTCTCGATGCTCCTAATGTGCGAAGGAGCACATTTTCCCGAACTCGTTGGTATTTGCTGAGGACGATGCTACTGATCATCACGATCAGACCCGTGCCGATGCTAAAGAAGGCCATGAAGCGGATCACAAACGCGACCTTGCTGAGGATCTCTTCCAGTGTTTTCAGGATCAGTTCGAGATCGATGATCGACACATTGGGGAAGCTACGCACCACCGCCTGCTGATACCGGGCAGAGAGATCCGTTTTATCGATTCGTGTGACTAGCACATGAAATTGCGGTGCTTGCTCCAATACCCCAGAGGGGAACAGCACGATGAAATTGGTCTGCACCCGCCGCCAGTCCACTTCCCGGAAGCTGCCTACATAGGCCGTGATCAACGCCCCCTGCACGTTGAAGAGCATTTCATCGCCAATTTGCAACTCGAGATTTTCGGCGAAGCCCTCAGAGATACTGATAAAGATTGAATCATTGGGACTCTTGACTTCACCGATCCACTCCCCATCGACGAGCGTTTCGCTATCGATGAGGCTATCGCGATAGGTCACACGGTACTCACGATTGTAGGCCCAGTTGGGGACGTTGAAGGTAGAATCGTTCCACGCTTCGTCCTTGTTGTAGCCATTCACTTCGATCAATCGCATGGTGACAATCGGGACTTCCTGCATGACAGGCAGATCATAGTTGAGGGTGAGCTCCCTGAGTTCATCCTTCTGGCTGGTTTGGATATCAAAAAGGATTGTATTGGGTCTTTGGCCTTTTTCCGCCAAAGAAACCCGCTCAATCAGGAGGTCTTGCATGAAGTACAAAGTCGCCAAAAAAGCCGTTCCAAGGCCCAGTGTAGTAATGAGGATCACCGTCTGGTTGTTGGGCCGGTAGAGGTTGGAGAAACCCTGCCGCCATACATACGGCAAGCTCGATGGCACCAGCTTGCGCGTGAGCCAACTCATGGCTTTGCCAATACCGAAAAGGAAGAGGATCGTACCTATCAGAATCACCGAGAAAACCAATGAGTCCGAGGCCGATCCTATCTGCCAAAACACCGAAAGGAAGATGAACAACGCCACTCCTACCAGGATCGGAATAAGCCAGCGGTCAAATTGAAACTTCGAGGACTCGAATCCAAGGCGTATAGCGGACAGCGGGCTGATTTTGCGGAGCCCTATCAGCGACAGCAAGCCGAACAGAAGTGAAATAAGGATACCCAATACCAGGCCGATTCCAAGGGCAGGCCAATAAGGTGTGGGTTCTATTTCGATCGGTACAAAGTCCTTCACGACACTCGGCAGGTACATGTGCAGGACAAAACCAAGAACGCTACCGAGCGCAGCGCCGAGTAGCCCAAAACCGGTCACTTGAATGAGGAAGATACCGATGGCCTGATTGGCCCGCATGCCCAGGCACCGTAGCACGGCAACGATCTGGACTTTACTCTTTACATACACATAGATGGCGCTGGCCACTCCCAGACATCCCAACATCAGCGCTGTGAAGGCCACCAATTCGAGGAAGTTCGACAGATTACTAAATGCCTCGCCGGTCTCCTCCTTTCGCTCCTCGATGGTCTCCACATCGTACCCCTTATCTTCCGTTTTCTTCGCGAGCGGGCTCCACAGGTTGGTGGTATCGATGTCCGGGTGAAATTGGAAATACGTCTTGTAATTGACTCGGCTTCCTTTCTGTATCAAGCCTGTCTCCTCAATGTATCGATAGGGGATATAGACCACCGGTGCGATGCCCCCCTGAATGGAAGACTGACCTGGGATCTGCTTGATCGTCCCGACGATCTCGAAACCGAGCTTGCCTACCCTCACGCTGTCCCCATGCTCCACGTTGTATTGGATCATGAGCTTCTCGTCGACAATGGCGTACCGGCCATCGCGAAATGTCTGAGCGGCTTCTTTTGGTTCAGTCTCAATGGCGCCGTAGTAGGGGTATTTGCCTTCCAGCGCACGGACCTGCGTCAGTCGTGTGCCGTCAGTACTGGGGAAATATACCATGGAGCTGAAATAGCTCTCACGAGAGTCATCAGCGGTCAGCGATCGATAGGCGTAGTAGAGGCTGTCTGGCAGCGGCTGGTTGCTACTTACTTCGACATCAGCGCCGAGGAGGCTCTTCGCCTGTTCGTCGATCTCTTTGAGGAGGTTCTCTCGAAAGGATGTGATCCCCACCATGGCGGCGATGCCCAGCGAAATCGAAGTGATGAACAGCAGCAGCTTGCCTCTGCTTTTTCGACTGTCTCTCCAGGCCATCTTCCATGGCCACCACGGGCTGTATTTCGTCCGCTGAATCGTGATTTTCTTATCCAATGCTTTTCGACTTAAATGGCGGCCTTGATTTCGTCCTGTACCACTCTGCCACCCTTGAGGCGAATGATCTGCTGAGTTCTTCTGGCGAGCTCCAGGTCGTGCGTCACCAGCACAAGCGTGGTCTTCTTCTCGCGATTGATCTCAAAAAGAAGCTCCTCGACGGTCTCGCCAGTTTCTTCATCCAGGTTGCCAGTTGGCTCATCGGCGAAGAGTACCTTGGGCTCATTGGAGAAGGCCCGCGCAATAGCGACACGCTGCTGCTCACCACCGGATAATTGCGTAGGGTAGTGGTCCATGCGATCCCCCAATCCTACACGCTCCAGCAGGTGCGAAGCGCTTTTGGCGGCACCCTTGACACCGCGCAATTCGAGCGGTACCATGACATTCTCCAGGGCCGTCAGCGTGGGGATCAATTGAAAGTTTTGAAAAATGAAGCCCACATGCTCGTTCCTCATTTGGGCGAGTTGGTCTTCGTTCAGTTGGTTGAGGAGGATGCTATTGAGAGTAATGGCTCCCTCCGTGACCCGATCAAGCCCGGCACACAAACCCAGCAGTGTGGTCTTCCCACTGCCCGATGGGCCCACGATGGCGATGGAGTCACCCTCCTTGACACTGAAATTGATATTCTCTAGGACATGTACTTCTCTTGATCCACTCGTGTACGTCTTGGATACAGAATCAACGACTAAAATTGAGGACATTTAGTAAGGCTATTTAGATCATTAATACGAACTGCCTTGCAGCATGTTTGTTATATTCGAGGCCTTCGCGGTCATTTGGCTTCGGGCGGAGGCATTTTAACCCCTCCTTTTGATGGCGATTACCCTTGGGATTTATGACCATAAAACTCGACTTAAAGGTCTTTTTGTTACTGTTAGTTTTCGCTTGTGGCCCCGCCGCCAAGGAGAAAACAGAGCCGCGTTCACGGGATGAGTCCAGTGCCCGGGACAGAGCTACCGACAAACGCATCATTTTATTTTTTGGCAACAGCATCACTGCAGGCTATCAATTAGCGATTGAGCAAGCTTTTCCAGCAATCATCCAGGGGTGGTTGGATTCTCTCGAATATGACTACCAGGTCGTAAATGCGGGTCTCAGCGGTGAGACTACAGCTAGTGGCAAGAGTCGCATCGATTGGGTGTTGCGGACGGTTCCCGACATTTTCGTCCTGGAACTGGGTGCCAACGATGGCCTCCGGGGACTATCCCTGGAAGAAACCCCCAAAAACTTGCAGGCGATCATCGACGCTGTAAAGGCTGCCAACCCCAATGTCAAAATTGTTGTCGCCGGGATGCTTGTACCGCCGAATTTAGGACAGGAGTACACGGCGGGTTTCTCGGAGATATTCCCAAATGTGGCGAAGGCCAATGATGCCACGCTCATACCATTTATTCTTGAGGGCGTCGCGGGAGATCCAGAGCTCAACCTAGACGACGGCATTCACCCAACACCTGACGGTCACATCATTGTAGCAGAAACCGTCTGGAAGTACCTCTTTCCTTTGTTGGAAAAAGAGGCCCCATCAGATACAGAATCTTGAGTCCAAGCCTTATGATGCAAACTTTCGAAGACCTCATAGTCGCAGGAGCCAACTTCGTTTGGGGCATGCCCCTGCTGGTCCTACTCATGGGTGGAGGCGCTTTCTTCATGATCTATTCAAGGTTCATGCCCTTCCGGTACTTTGGCCACGCCATCGATGTACTTCGGGGAAAATACGACAGTCCAGACGACCCTGGCCAGATCAATCACTTCCAGGCACTGTCAGGTCACCTGGCCGCTACGATTGGTATGGGCAATATCAGTGGTGTGGCACTGGCGATTGTGGCTGGTGGTCCAGGAGCTATCTTTTGGATGTGGGTGAGTGCCTTCTTCGGTATTGCCACAAAGTTTTTTACCTGCACATTGGCGGTTATGTACCGAGGCAAGGATTCAGCCGGGGAGTTGCAGGGGGGACCCATGTACGTCATCGTTGAGGGACTCGGAAAAAAGTGGAGGCCATTGGCGGTATTTTTCTCTGTTGCCTGCCTCATAGGGGCAACACCCGTTTTTCAGGCCAATCAGATGGTGGCAGCCCTCAAGGATGTGGTTTTCATTCCCAATGGTATTGAGCCGGGATTCGGATTGGAATTGGGCATCGGGATCTTCATCGCTGTTGTCGTGGCCATGGTGATCATCGGCGGTATAAAGAGAATTGGCGCCGTGGCGGCCCGACTGGTGCCTTCGATGGTGATCCTCTACGTAGCGAGTGTCTTGCTCATTCTTGTATTCAATGCATCGGAGATCGGGCCTTCGCTGTGGCTGATAGTTACAGATGCCTTCACGGCAAAGGCAGCGCTGGGCGGAGCCATAGGGTCATTGATTATTGAAGGCGCCAAGCGTGCCGCCTTTTCCAATGAGGCGGGCATTGGGACTGCTCCCATGATGCATGGAGCAGCCAAAACGAAGGAACCCGTCCGCGAGGGGTTGGTCGCCATGTTGGGTCCGGCCATCGACACATTGGTGATATGCACGATGACCGGCTTGTGTATTCTGATCACCGGCGTATGGAAATTGCAGGAGACCAATGGAATTACGCTCACTGCCCAGGCCTTTAGTCAGTCGCTGGGAGTGGTGGGGCCCTATTTACTCGTGATTAGCGTTGTGATTTTTGCCATCACCACCATCTTTGGATTGGCTTATTATGGCCGTAAGAGCCTGTCATTCCTGATAGGTGCCAAGTACGGGAACTATTTCAACTATTGGTACGTCATGCTAGTACTCATTGGTTCGGTGTCGACGCTGGATCTGGTGGTCAATATCGTTTTTATCGGCTATGGGCTCATGGCTTTTCCTACCGTGATCTCTGCCTTGTTGCTGGCACCGAAGGCGCTGGCAACCGCAAAAACCTACTTTAATTCGCTATCAACCTGATTTTCACCCGAATGAAGATATTGTGAGAGTCGTACCTTTAGGCTTTCCTCTATATTTGTGCACTTAAGTTTGAGGCTTAAAAATGAGAATTATAATTGCTGGGGCGGGAGACTTGGGTTTCCATCTCGCAAGACTGTTGGCGAACGAGGAGCAGGATATTGTGCTGATCGATCGGAGTGAAGATGTGCTCAACCATGCCGCCAACAACCTCGACGTTCAGACGCTAAGAGGAAGTTCTACTTCCTACAAAACACTCGAGGACGCCAACGTGGGCAAAGCAGACATGCTCATTGCCGTCACCTCCGACCAGGAGACCAACATTACTACCGCCATCCTCGGGAAACAATTGGGCGCAAAACGCACCATTGCCAGAATTTCCAATGTAGAGTTTTTGCAGCGAGACAGGCTGGATCTTCGGACCATTGGCATCGACGAGATCATTTCTCCCGAGTCACTGGCGGCCAAGGAAATCCGGCGCTTGCTGAAGGAGACAGCTCTGACAGACACGTTTGAGTTCGAAAAGGGCATGCTGTCACTGATCGGAATCACCGTAGATGAGGAGTCGGAGCTGAATGACAAGACGCTGACAGAAGCGGCCTATCTCAATCCGGATCACAATTTCACGACCGTAGCCATTCTAAGGGAAGATGAGACCATCCTTCCCCATGGCAATAACAAGTTCAGGCTGCACGACCATGCCTATTTCATCGCTCAGCCCGACGGCATTGACCGAGTGATGGACCTTTCCCGCAAGGAGAGAATAGACATCAAAAATGTGATGATCCTTGGCGGTAGCAAGATGGGTATCAATACCGCCCGTCAGCTTGGAAAGAAGTACAATGTCAAGATGGTCGAAAGCAAGAAAGACAAGTGCTTCCATCTGGCCGATGAACTTACCGAGACGATGATCATCAACGGCGACGGCCGGGACGTGGAACTACTGAAGGAGGAAGGCATTGATCAAATGGACGCCTTCATCGCCGTCACCGGCAACTCCGAGACGAACATCATCTCGTCACTGGTAGCCAAAAACAGCGGCGTCAAAAAGACCATTGCCCTGGTGGAGAACATGGACTATATCCACCTCTCACAGAGCATCGGAGTCGACACGCTGATCAACAAAAAGCTGATCGCGGCGAACTTCATTTTCCGATACATCAGACGGGGACAAGTCATCAATCTCACAAGTATTCACGGCGTGGATGCCGAGATCCTAGAGTTTGAAGTGAGCCCAAGCTCGAAGATCCTGAAACGCGAGCTGCGCAACCTGGATTTTCCCAGAACAGCCATCATCGGCGGCGTAATTCGCAAGAATCGGGGATATACTGTTCGAGGAAATTTTAAATTTGAGCCAAAAGATCGGGTAGTGGTCCTGTCGAAACCCGAGTGCATCCATCATGTTGAGAGCTTCTTCAAGTAGCGAGCGGTCATGAGGTTCAACTACAAGGTCATCCTCAATATCCTCGGGATACTCCTTGTGTTGAATGGTTGCTTCATGTTCCTATGCATACCGTTCAGCCTTTACTACGGTGAGGGTGATTTGGTGGCCATCTCGATGTCGGCAGGAATCACGATCGTCAGTGGACTTATCCTCTGGCTAGCCACACGAAAAAACCGCTCTAAAGAGCTTCGCAAGCGCGAAGGCTATCTGGTGGTGACCGCTGGATGGCTGACCATGTCATTCTTTGGTTCCCTGCCTTATGTGCTGAGTGGATCCATTCCTGACCTTACCAACGCATTCTTCGAGACCCTTTCGGGCTATTCCACGACTGGCGCCACTATTCTCACAGATATCGAGTCGGTCCATAAAGGTATTCTCTTCTGGCGGAGCCTAACGCAGTGGATTGGCGGAATGGGTATCATCGTGCTTACGGTGGCGATTCTCCCGATATTGGGAATTGGGGGCATGCAGCTGTTTGTGGCGGAAGCACCCGGTATATCTCCGGATAAGCTGCAGCCACGTATCAAAGAGACGGCAAAGCGCCTTTGGCTGATCTACCTGGGTCTTACTGGTGTCGAGACGGTGCTGTTATGGGTCGGGGGTATGGACTTCTATGATGCCATCAACCATGGATTGACTACGATGGCTACCGGAGGATTCTCCACCAAAAATGCCAGCATTGCACATTTCGCGTCCCCTTTCATCCAGTACGTCATCATTGCCTTCATGTTCCTGGCCGGCACCAATTTCACAATGACCTATTTCGGCCTGCATGTCAATTTTCGCAAGGTCCTGAGAAATGAAGAGTTCCGGTATTACCTGGGATTTTGCCTGACGATCTCCGTTGTGGTTGGTGTTATCATCTTTGGCCTTGGTCACGATTCTTTTGAGAAATCGATGCGTGATGCCTTGTTCAATGTGGTATCCATTATCACCACCACGGGATACGTCACCCATGATTACACGGCTTGGACCTCCTTCCTGACCTTGCTGTTCTTCATCATGATGTTCTTCGGAGCATCGGCCGGTTCTACCGCGGGAGGCGTGAAGATCGTGCGCCATATCATCCTCATAAAAAATAGTATTCTGGAGCTCAAGCGCCAAGTCCATCCCGCAGCGGTGATCCCTGTTCGATTCAACGGCAAGGCCGTCACACAGGACATCACCTTCAATATCCTTGCCTTCATCATGATCTACATAAGCATCTTCGCTTTTGGATCGATTATCATGGGGATCCTGGGGCTGGACTTCATGACCGCCATTGGCTCGGTAGCGACATGCCTGGGCAACATCGGACCGGGAGTCGGTACGGTTGGTCCCGTTGACAATTTTGCTCACCTGCCCTCTGCCGGCAAGTGGTTCCTGGCATTCCTCATGCTCCTCGGACGTCTTGAGCTCTTCACTGTGCTCATTCTCTTCACACCGTATTTTTGGCGAAAAATCTAAACATCCATTCACGGATAGGATAATTTAGCGACCAAACGAAATCTTAGCCCTACCCATGCAAAGCATCTTCAGTTTCCTCATCTGGAGCCAGGACCCCGTGATTTTCAAGATCCCCATGTCCGCATTGGGATTCGAAGATCGTCCCATCGTTTGGTATGGATTGCTCTTCGCACTGGGCTTTGTCGTCTCCCAGCAGATCATGTACCGCATCTGGAAGGAAGAGGGCCGTGATGTGAAGGACGTTGACAAACTCACGACCTATATGGTCGTCGCTACCATCGTAGGTGCGAGATTAGGCCATTGCTTGTTTTACAATCCCTGGCACTACCTGTCAAATCCCTTGGAGATTCTCAAGATCTGGGAAGGGGGTCTCGCGAGCCATGGCGCCACCATCGGGATCCTCATTGCCATTTGGCTTTTCGTACGCAATACCAAGGGCTACACATGGTTTTGGGTACTCGACCGGTTGGTGATTGTAGTGGCACTGACTGGTGCCATGATCCGCACGGGCAACCTGATGAACTCAGAGATGGAGGGCACCGAGACCAAGGCCAACTACGGCATCATTTATGCCCGAGGCACCAAGGAGGTGCTCAACTTCAGTGAGGAAGTGGAGTCGGTCAAGTTCCGCAAAGGCGGCGAACTCCAAAGCGACCAGCCCGGTCGGCACCCGATCACGGCTATTGTCACCTTCAATAGAAAAAGCAATTTTGGTAACAGCCCTCAGGAGAAGCGCCTGATCGAGACGTCTTTGCGTAATCGCCTACTCAATAGCCGAGAAGTCAGAGAGCACATAGAGTTTGGGCCAGGTGAGTTGCAGTACAAGGTCTACGAAGAAGACGGCCGCCAGCGACTAGAGATCTACGGTATCGGCATTTCACGTCATGCTGCCCAGGTGTATGAGGCCATCTATTGTCTCCTGATCATGGTTCTGCTCTACTGGCTGTGGAAGAACCGCAGAGAGCAGTTGCCCTCCGGGTTCTTGTTTGCCATGTTCAATATTCTCCTTTGGTCGCTGAGATTTATCGACGAGTTCTTCAAGATGAACCAGGAAGACTTCGAAGCCGACATCCCGTTGAACATGGGGCAATGGCTTTCCATACCTATGTTCCTATTTGGCGTGGGAGTGATGATCTACATCTATCAGAAGCGCGGGAGCACACCGGTCAAAGACTAGTATTTTTTCTGGGGGCGCCCCATCGCCTTGCCCAGTGGAATGCTTCCACAAAGCAAGCGCGTTCGTCGCGCAATTCTCAAGACACTTCCACTTCGCGCCTATTCCACTGGGCAGGCCTTGCGCCCAGACCTGCGCTGCCCTCGCATAAGTCGGAGATCTCCAATAACAAGTCATTTCGAGCTTGTGAGAATTCTATTGTGTTTATCGGATTTTCTCGGGCTTTGCGGGCCGGGCCCCTCACCGCAGCACATCCGCACTGTGGATCGGTATCCTCGATCGCAGCCAGCTTTACCCTGCTACTATCTACGATGGACTATAGTACCTGCTTGGTGCTTTTTACCTGTTGGTGCAACAGGTCACTTTACCTCAATTTTTGTCTCCTCTGGCATTGGATGATTGGCGCGATCAGGCTCAGGTATTGTCGAATCTTTCAGCTTAAATCGGGAGACTTTGTCATTCAGTTTATCGGCAATTTCTGCGAATGCTCTTGACTGAGCGATCGACTCAGTCAGGCTGCTACTCAAAGTTCCCGTGGCACTGCGAGCGCGTTCGGTACCTGTCGCCGTTTCTTCGGCTACGACCACTACTTGCTGTATGTGCTGCATGACCACTGAGGCTTTCTCTGACTGTTGCTGGGCTGCTGTTAGGATGCCTTTCGAGATCTCCAGGGCATTGCGACAAGAAGTAGCGACCTGCTCGAAGGCCACACTGGACTTCTCCGTAGCCTCTTTGCCACCTTCCAGATTCTTCGTGATCGCCTGTATTTTCAAGTCCGTTGTGCGGGCGCTATCTTTCACACCAGCCACAAGCTCTTCGATTTCTGACACAGACTTTTTGGAGTCATCAGCCAGCTTGCGGATCTCTTCTGCGATGATACCAAACCCTCTTCCCGATTCACCTGCCTGGGCTGCCTCGATCGCAGCATTGAGGGCCAGGAGGTTAGTCTGAGCCGATATGTCGTTCATAAACGACAGGATTTGGGTGATGGCCCCTATACGCTCATTCAGTGCATTCATCGCGTCCACAGTCTCATTTGTCACAGCATTCACGTCCTGAATGTTCTCTTTCAGAGAGACCACTGCGGCTACGCCGTTTTCACTTTTCTCTACGCCGAGAAGGGAGGCATCATTGATCTCATGAGACTGCTTGTCAATTTCTTCTGAGAGCGATACCAATTCCCGCATGAGCGTCGACGATTGATCCACCTGTGACAGCTGACTACTGGCGCCTGCGCTGATCTCATCCATAGAGGTAGTGATTTCCATGCTGGTTGTCGTCACGCTCTCTCCCAATTCCACCATTACCTTGGAGGCCCTGGAGATATGAGCAGCATTGTCTTTTATATCCAGCAGCAAAGTATTGAGTGAGTCGATGGAAGCGTTGAGGTTGTCTGAGAGCTCTGCTATCTCACCCTTGGATTCACCCTCCAGGCGGTTGACGAAGTTGCCATCGGCCAGGTTCTTGGCGATGCCCGCCATGATTTGCAGGGGTTTTCCCATCGATTCAAAGAGCTCATTGACGGTCTGGCTCAATGTCTTCCAATGGCCTTCTTTCCCAGCTAGCTCAAGGCGCCCATTGTAATACCCTGAGGTAACCGTATAGCCCACGATATCCTGGATCTCCTGGAGACTCGTTTGAAGCAGCGACCTCTGTGAGGCAAGCTCTTCATTTTGAGCGGAAATTTCTTTTTTGCGTTGAGCGGCCTTCCTTTGTGAAGCTTCAAAAGCAAACTGCAGAAAATAGAACTGCATCATGATCGCCGCCAGGTTGCCCCAGAAAAGGATCACATTGATGTGGTTCGAACCCTCCACAAAAGGCAGGTTGTTGAGGGGGATGCCCAACCACCGAAGAGCAGGGTCGAAAAATGCCAGGATAACAATCGCGACCGCAGTGGTCACGATGACTTTGTGACGTTCCAGTCTCCAGTCAAAACAACTGATGATACACACGAAGATGCCCGGAGCTATGTGCTTGAACAGCATCGGGCTGGTGATCCCCTCGATGTAGCCAATCTCCAAAAACCGGGAATGCGTAAGGTAGTTGCAGAGGAGGAGGTACAGGATGGTGGTCGTAAAGTTGCTCGCTCTCCCCAGATCATAGTATCCGATGCGTTTGAGGGCTACGTTTGCAAAGGGTATAAAGAAGAAGCCCATCATCAGCAGGCCCATGAACCAGTTGCCAAAGATGCCCAGTATCAAGCCCAGGAGCATCGCATACAGACCCATGCCCAGGTCGGAATAATTCGTTCCCTGGATCCTGGTGTACAGGTGAGCAGGCAAAGAGGGGTCCTTTTTAGGCGTTAGGAATTGGCGGAGCGGTCTCGGAAACATCCGGCGTCAAAAAATTTTTCAGTGTCATCACCGGTACAAAGAAGGTGACTTACTCTAATGTATGACTAATGACGAACAGGTGTTCAATGAAAAGGCCCGTTAGGAAAAATCCCAGCATGAAAGGGGATTTTCTGCCATCGCTGCGTAGGCCAGATCCAGGGAGCGTGACAAGTGAAGTCTTCTGAATTTATGGCATTGCCAGCGGCCCTGGGCTTTATTCTACCTTTATATTGGTGTTCACGATCCGCGAAAGCTCCTCCAGCTTGCCTTGGTCATAGAGACCCGGCAACTCCTCCAGCGGTGTGGTCTTACTGTCGGGTTTGTAGTTGATATAGTTCTGAAAGGTGATCCCGCCGATCACTTCCCGATCAAAGGCCTCACGAAAGCGCACCCCGCCGCCGTCGGTTTCGTAGTTGTAGGCCAGGTAGTCCAGTGTGAAGTCCCCTTCATGGATCCAGTAGAGAAACTGATCTTCGAAGTCGCGACCACCATCTTCCTGGTCGAAGGTGACTTTCACCACATAGTACGGTTCTCCTTTGATGGTCTTTTTGCCGAGGTACGTTTTGTTCACTGCCGGATCGTTCAGTCGATAGAGGATTTCGACGAAGTACAAGACGGAGTTGATCGACCGCCCGTAGCGTTGTTGCCACTCCTCAGTCAGTTGGATGGGCTGCCCTTCTATCTGTCTCGAGAAGTCGATGCTGTTGACAAGTTGGTCCACGACCCAGCCCGTGGAATCTTCGAATGATCGTGTGTAGATGAAGTTGCCGTCCTTTCTCATCGCTGCATAACGGCGTTCTCGGAAGTCGAACGAGACCCTTTTTGTAGCGAACAGGTGAGCGCCATTTTCTTGAATGCTCTCATTGATGATCTCTTGCGCTCTTTCACTCGACCCCAAAGGTTCGCATGATTTCGTCACAAGAAGAACAACGGCAAGCAAAGTAACGCTGGCATGAAATGGAGTAAAAAGTTTCATCTTCAAGCTCTTTGGGTGCATGTACGACCTCCAGTACATCAGGTTGATGTAAGCTCTGCCAAATGTGGTGAGCCTGACAAATATGTAATGACTGGCGATCAAATTGGATCAATCTTACACGTGCGGCATCACACGCTGAGGATTGTCAAATTTGATATCTTTCCCGGATGAAAAAAGACCCATCCTCCTCAACCGATTCCCGACGGCAATTTCTAAAAAAAACAGCTCAGGCCACCCTGGCCACTACTTCTGCCGCCACCTTGGCCGCATGCGAATCCAAACCAACCGTTGAAAGTGGTCCCAACATCAACTTCAACAAGACCTATCGCTGGAAAATGACCACCACCTGGCCGCCAAACTTTCCCGTCGTGGGTGAAGGGTGTAAACTTTTGACCGATTGGGTCAGGGAGATGTCAGGGGGTCGATTGGATATCACCGTCTATGGAGGCGGCGAGCTCATTCCTGCGCTGGAAGGCTTCGACGCAGTCAGCAATGGTGCTGTGGAGATGAACCATGGCGCCGCTTACTACTGGGCGGGGAAGGCCCCTGCTGCTCAGTTCTTTGCCGCTGTACCTTTTGGTATGAACGCCCAGCAGATGGGTGCGTGGATCATATCTGGAGGTGGAGACAAGCTGTGGGAGGAACTGTACGCTCCTTTCAATCTGCTACCGATCATCTGCGGCAATACTGGCGTGCAAATGGGAGGCTGGTTCAACAAGGAGATCAATAGTATCGAGGACCTTCAGGGCCTAAAAATGCGGATCCCCGGATTGGGTGGCAAGGTATTGGCCAAAGCGGGAGGAACGCCACAGCTAGTGCCTGGTGGTGAGATCTACACCAATCTGGAGAGAGGTGTGATCGATGCCACGGAATGGATCGGTCCCTATCATGACTACAAAATGGGTTTCCACAAAGTGGCTGAATACTACTACTACCCGGGCTGGCATGAGCCAGGACCTGTATTAGAGATGATCGTGAACAAACCGAAGTTTGAGGAGCTACCGAAGGACCTCCAGGAAATATTGCGTACCGCATGCATGCGGCTCAGCCGCTGGATGATGGCAGAGTTTGATGCTAAGAACGGTGAGTACCTCGCCAAACTCATCGACGAAGAGGGCGTGAAGCTGCGGGCCTTCCCGGAGGAGGTCCTCAATGTACTCCGCCAAAACACCCAAGAGGTCATCGAAGAGCTGACAGCCAGTGACCCTCCCAGCAATAAAGTTTATCAGTCATTCTCAGCCTTCAAGCAGCGTGTCAAAAGCTGGATGGATGTGAGCGAGAAAATATTCTATCAGAAACTCAATGCGTGATGACCACCTGGGGGGATCAGCTAGTATTTGGGAACCGACGGATCGATCTCGTCGGACCAGGCAAGGATCCCTCCCTTTAAGTTATAAAGGTTGTCAAAGCCGTGGCTTTTCTCGAGGAACTGGACAGCATTGCCACTCCTCGCACCGCTGCGGCAGTAAATGATCACTTGCTTGTCTTTGGCAAATTTGTCGATGTTGTCGGGCACCGAACCTAGTGGGATCAGCTCCCCACCCAAATTCGCAAATTCGAATTCATTCTGCTCACGAACGTCGATCAATTGGAAATCGGCCCCTTCGTCCAGTAGCTTTTTCAGTTCCTTAACTGTTACTTCTTTCATTTGTGTTTAGTGAGTATTTCATTGATTAGAATAGGTTCCTTCCAAATTTGGTTCATAAAGCTGAGAGATGCCACTCTGTTAATCCCCAAGGCTCGGCAAAAACGTGACAATGTCGGGGAAGGCTACTAGTAAGGCGAGGAGTACGATCTGAATGATGACGAAGGGGATGATTCCGCGGTATATATCGCCAGTTTTCACCTCCTCGGGGGATACACCCTTCAGGTAGAAGAGGGCGAAGCCAAATGGCGGCGTGAGGAAACTTGTCTGTAAGTTGATGGCCAGGAGGATGCCAATCCACACCAGATCAATGCCTAGCGCCAAAAAGATGGGCGCGACAATAGGCACGATGATAAAAATGATCTCTATGAAATCGATGAAGAAGCCTGCAAAGAACACAAGCAGCATCACGACAAACAGGAACTGATAAGGTTGCAGGTTGGCGCTTTCGATGATCGACAGGAAAAACCGGTCTCCTTCCAGTCCCCGGAAAACCAGTGAAAACGACGTGGCGCCAATGAAGATCATGAAGACCATGCAGGTGATAAGTACCGTCTCACGACTGGCATCTTTCACAATCTTAAGATTGAGCTTCCCCTGGACCGCTGTCAAGATGGCGGCGCCCATGGCTCCAACGCCAGCCGCTTCTGTGGGACTCGCAATGCCAGCGAAGATGGATCCCAGGACCGCAAGGACCAACAGAAAAGGAAACACGAAGCTCTTGATGAGCTCCCCTGTAAATCCTTCACTCTTGAAAGCATCGATCTCCTCCTGAGGGATCAAGGGGACAAGCTGAGGTCGCAGCCTGGCAATACTCAGCGCATAGATGAGGTACATTCCCACTAGCGCCAATCCTGGAATAACGGCTGCCAGGAAGAGGTCACCGACTGAGACATTGAGTACGCTACCGAGTAGAACAAGTACTACCGAGGGAGGGATGATTTGCCCGAGGGTGCCGGAGGAGGCGATGACGCCTGTGGCCAGACCCCGGTCATAGCCGCGCTTCAGCATGGTTGGCAGGCTGATTAGGCCCATAGTAACTACGGTGGCTCCGATGATCCCTGTACTGGCGGCCAATAGGCCCCCTACTATGATTACCGCCACAGCCAAGCCCCCCCGAAATCGCCCGAAGAGCATACTGATCGTTTCGAGCAACCTTTCGGCAATCCCCGATTTTTCCAGCATGATCCCCATGAAGACAAAGAGCGGCACGGCCAGCAATACGAAATTGTTCATCACCCCGTAGACCCTTAGGGAGAGGAGATAAAAGAAGTCGACGTCAAAAACCCATAGGCCCACGAGGACAGACAGTCCCCCCAGGGTGAATGCAACAGGGTACCCTGCCAGGATCAGGATGAAGACTGCTGCGAACAGTAGTAAGGGGAGGTACTCAATCATGCCGCAAAATCACTTGAATGCTTTGAATCATTTTGGCAATTCCTTGCAGTCCCAGTAAGACAAAGCCAATGGGGATAGCAGACTTGATGATATAGCGAGCGGGTAACCCTCCGGGATCGGGGCTTGTCTCGCGGATCTCAAAGGAGCTCACGACGAAAGGCCAGGACTTGTACGCGGCCACGACACAAAAGGGAAGTAAGAATATTAGTGTGCCGATGAGGTTGACCCATTCTTTTCTTTTTGGGCTGAATCGCTGGTAGAAAACATCTACCCTCACATGTCGATCCTGCTGGTAGGCGTATCCAAGGCCCAGGAGAATAATCGCTCCAAAGAGGTGCCATTCCATCTCCGCATTGGCTACTGAGCCGATATTGAAGAGGTAGCGAAGGATCACATCGAACACGATCAATAACACAAGCACCACCACGAGCCAGGAGATGGCTTTGCCTACCCAGAGGTTGAGGCGATCGATCAGGTCAATGATTTTCTTCAATGGCTTAGGATGCGAATGGATGTGAAGCTAATAAAAGATGTAGACTTACGTGCCAGCGTCTTTCATCATCGGTAGCTCTGCATCTGGGCCTTTCGGAGTTTTTCGGCTTGCCTTGCGTATCGCTTCGCCTGGCGACTTTTCAGTATCGAGAAGGTGGGGGTGAAGACCACGGCGCCGGCGCCGGTGAAGAAAGCCGCGTATCCCAAAGCAAAGGAGCCATCAGCAACATTCAACTGCTGCTGCACTATGATAGCGCTGACCACCACCACTCCGGCGCCAATCCAGCTGACAGTCCGGGATTGCCTCTTGGACCTGAGGGCATTGCCAAGCTCGCGGTTGACATCTGGGAAGGACCAGTCATAGTCTTCAAACCCCTCGCGAGCAAGCAAACGATGGTCGGCGGCATTCAACGACATTGAGGGTGTCACATCCTGTCCGTGGGCGGAGGAGGTAGATAAGACCACCAACTGCCAGGTAAGGAAAAAATATAGCGGACGCATGCGAATAGTGCTCCGGCAATCAAAAAGTAACCTAAGATACTCAATCCTTCAACTAACTATCGAAAACAGCAGCCAGAAGCGCTCTCGCCCGTACCTTTGCACCATGCAAAAGGACATTCGTCAGCAATCGCTTGCTGATCTTACCGAATACTTCCTTGCTCAAGGGGAAAAGGCCTTTCGCGCACGGCAGGTGTGGGAGTGGCTTTGGGTGAAGTCTGCCCGATCTTTCGATGAGATGTCCAACCTCTCCAAGGGTCTCCGTGAGAAGCTGAAGCAAGAATTTGTGCTGCGACCTATCGTCACCCAGAACGCCCAGCACTCCAACGACGGTACGATCAAGTCGGCCTTTCGACTGTACGATGAAGAGTTGGTGGAGGGTGTGCTGATTCCGGCAGATGATCGAATGACAGCCTGTGTATCGTCGCAAGTTGGCTGTTCTCTTTCCTGCAAGTTTTGCGCTACAGGTTACATGGATCGCAAGCGCAACCTGGAGCCCGGCGAGATCTATGACCAGGTGGTGGAGATCAATCGTCAGGCTACGGACAGCTTCCAGCAGCCCCTCTCCAACATCGTGTTCATGGGCATGGGGGAGCCATTGCTCAATTATAAGAATGTGCTTGCGGGCATTGACCGCATCACGAGTGAAGATGGCCTCAACATGTCTCCGAAGCGCATTACGGTTTCGACGGCAGGCATCGCGAAGATGATCAAGAAGCTCGCTGACGACGAGGTCAAGTTTAACCTGGCGCTTTCTCTTCATGCTGCCAACGATACCAAGCGCAACCAGATCATGCCGATCAATGAGACGAATACTTTGGAGGCACTGAAGGAGGCGTTGCTATACTTCTACGAGAAGACGAAGAACAAAATCACCTTCGAGTACATCGTATTCTACGACTTCAACGACCAGATCGAAGACGCTCGTGAACTTTGGCAGTTTGCTAAGCAGATCCCGTCTAAGATCAACATTATCGAGTACAACCCCATTTCCGAAGCCAGCTTCCGCAATACAGAGGCAGATCGGTTGGACCGATTTGCTGAGTTCCTCCGCAAGAAGGGCCTCATTGTCAATGTTCGCCGTAGCCGTGGCAAAGACATCGATGCCGCATGCGGTCAGCTGGCGAATAAGTCAAAGGCCACAGCCTAGGTGTAGGCTCCATCGACGTGATGCCGAATTGACTCCGCTTCGAAGTCGCCAATACTACTGGGGTGTGCCGCTATACGCCGGTCCGTAGATCACCCTTCCACTCCTATTGGCAGTGAACTCTCCATTATCCACCATCAGCGTACCGTTGACGATCACGTAGGGCATACCATCAGGGTATTGATGAGGTGCCTGGAAAGTCGCTTTGTCAATGACCGTTTCCGGGTCGAAGATGACCACGTCAGCGAAGGCTCCTTCTTTGATAATGCCGCGGTCGTCCATCCCCAATCGTTGCGCGGGCAATGAAGTCATCTTGCGGATCGCATCTGTGAGAGTGATCAATCCGCGCTCTCTCGCATACCTGCCAAGCACGCGAGGGAAAGTACCATACCACCGAGGGTGCGGATGACCGATACCTGGGCGGCAGAGCCTTCCATCGGAAGCAATCATCGTCATAGGGTGCTGCATGATGCGGTCCACATCTTCGTCACTCATGGCGAAGTAGACGCATGAAGCACCGCCGTTGAGTTGAGCTTCGATGACGAGATCGGCACCATTTTCGGCCGTGGGCTCCAGCCCTCTGCTTTCTGCCCAGTATTTGAGCGTTTTACCCTCTAGCTCTTCATTCCATTGGACACGAGCCAGCATGATCCTGTCTAGGTCCCCACCTCCGCGATCGTTCATGATATTGAAGACAATACCGGCATGTATGCTGTCTCGCAAGGCGGGACTCTCGGTTCGTTCTCGAAAAGCATCATTACCTCCACCCCGGGCCCACGCAGGGATCAACACGGATATGCCAGTGTAGCTGGCATTGTATGGGTACTGATCCATCATGATGTCAAGGCCTATGTTTCGGGCAGAGTCCACCATCGCCAGTGTCTGACGGCTTTTCCCCCATACGGGCATCCCGATGGCCTTGTGGTGGGTGAGAACCACCGGAATTTCGGCCTCCCTACTGATCACCATCGCTTCTTGCACCCCTTCGATCAGTCCCAGCCCCTCTTCGCGCAGGTGGGATGTGTAGATACCTCCCAAGTCGGCTGCCACCTCGGAGAGGGCGATGACCTCATCCACGTTGGAAAATGCTCCAGGGAGATATTTCAGCCCTGTGGAGATGCCAAATGCGCCGTGTTCCATCGCTTCCCTCACCTGCGTTTTCATCGCCTCGAGCTCATCGCTGGTTGGTGACCGATTGTCCATGTCCATGATGTTGCGGCGAATCGTGTTGTGCCCCGCGAGATAAGCGATGTTCATCCCAAGGCCCAACTGCTCTAACGTATCAAAGTGATCGTTCAAGGGCCACGGTCCGCCCCCATCCGGGCCTCCCAGGGCAAGGGTGACGCCCTGACGCACGTGACTCTCGGCATCAGGCATCTCCAGGATAGGATCGAGATGCGTGTGCATGTCGATGAACCCTGGTGCAAGCGCCAGACCCTGAGCGTCTATTTCCCGACTGTTATTGGCAGAACCAATTTGCCCCACCTTGACGATACGGTCACCGTTGATGGCGAGGTCCGCCCGGACGGGATCGCCACCTAAGCCATCATAGACTAGCGCGTTGCGGATGACGAGGTCATACGAAGGCTTTTCACAAGCAAGTAGGAAGATGGCGGCGAGGATCAGTAGATTTTTCATACGCTTCAAGCTACTTTATTCGATTGAGAAATGTGACCGATCAGCTGCCTTTGTCAGAAGGTACCTGTACGTCCCCCATCTACAGGGATATTCGTCCCGGTGATGTACCGCGCCTGATCACTGCAGAGAAAAGCTGCCAGGTATCCCATGTCCTCGATCTGGCCGAAGAATTTGGTGGGAACGGAAGCGCTCATGGATTTCGACACCTCCTCGTAGGATTGACCGCTGTTTTTGCTGCGATCCTCGATGATCTGACGCAGGCGACCAGTTTCAATGAAACCGGGAAGGATGTTGTTGACGGTGATCCCATTTTCCGCTACCTCCAGAGACAAGGTCTTCGACCAGGATGCCACGGCGCCTCGTACCGTGTTACTGACGCCGAGACCATAGATGGGGACTTTCACGGAAGTGGAAATGACGTTGACGACTCTTCCAAAGCCCTGTGAAGTCATATGGGACAAGGCGGCAGTGGTCAGGGCATGGGAGCATCGGAGCTGCTGCGTGAGGGCCTTTTCGAATTTCGGCCAGCTCTCATCGCTGACGAGTCCTGGTGCCGGACCTCCCGTGTTGTTGATCAATATGTCAACTTCGGACTTCTTGATGTGCTGGACCGCTTGCTCGATGTCCACGAGGCTCGATTGGTCAAAGACGAAAGTATCGTGGCCTGCACCAGGTAAAGCTGCCAGCTGCTCGGCCAGTTTTTCATTGTTGCGGGCGGCAAGGGTGACTCGAGCACCGCTGGTAGCAAGTTGCCTGGCGATACCCCAGCCGATACCTTGGGTACTACCACATACAAATGCATGGCGATTTTGTAAATCTATGTTCATGGAAATGTGTTAATTATGTACGACGAGATCCCGGAGCATTCTTCTGTCTCCGGACCTCTAATCAATAACTTTTTGTGACGTTTTCGATTTATTCATAAATATGAGACAGCCATTCAACTTAAGGAACTGGATCGAGGCAAATCGTGACATTCTCAAGCCACCAGTGGGTAATAAAAACCTTTATCATGATTCTGGCGATTATATCGTCATGATCGTCGGTGGCCCCAATGCCCGCAAGGACTACCACTACAATGAAACCGAGGAACTCTTTTACCAGCTGGAGGGAGAGATTCTCGTGAAGGTGCAAGATGAAGGCAAGTCGGTGGACGTCCCCATCAAGGAAGGCGAGATGTTCCTGCTTCCGGCCAGCGTGCCTCACTCGCCGATTCGCCCGGCGAACACGGTTGGACTAGTCGTGGAACTGAAGCGAAAGGACGGCCAGCAGGATGGACTCCAGTGGTATTGCGACAACTGCAACAACAAGTTGCATGATACCTACTTTCCTTTGACCAATATTGAAAAGGACTTCCTGCCAAGATTTAGAGAGTTTTATGGTTCCGAAGAACTACGGACCTGCAGCAATTGTGGGACGGTGATGGAAGCCGACGAGCGATTTGTCTGACCATGGAGTTGACAGACGCACAGACCCAGGCACGCAAGCATGATGCGGAAGACCCACTAAAGAGTTACCGGGATAAATTTCACATCCCACAAAAAGGGGGAAAGGATGTCATCTATTTCTGTGGAAACTCCCTCGGACTTCAACCTCGCTCCGCAGTGGACCATATCCAGAACGAGATTGATCGCTGGCGGGAATTGGCCGTAGAAGGGCATTTCATGGGCGACTTGCCGTGGGTGGAGTTTCACAAGCGCTCGAAAACGGCACTTGCCAATCTGGTAGGAGCGCAGGAAGTCGAGGTGGTGGCCATGAACAATCTTACCACCAATCTCCACCTGATGCTGGCTTCCTTCTATCGCCCCGCGGGCAGGAGGAAGAAGATCATTATTGAGGCCGGCGCCTTTCCCTCTGATCACTTCGCCGTGACCACATTCATGGAAATGCTCGGTGTGGATCCCTCCGAACATCTGATCGAGCTCAAAGCCAATGCCTCTGGATATCTACCTCCGGAAGAGACGCTGGAGACCATACAAAACGCCGGCGATGAATTGGCACTAGTGATGCTGCCTGGTGTGCAATACTACTCTGGCCAGGTGCTGGACATCCGGTCTATCACCGCCGCCGCACATGCCGTGGGGGCGTACGCCGGGTTTGACCTCGCACATGCCATCGGCAATCTGCCCATCGCCTTGCATGACGATGGGGCGGATTTCGCGGTCTGGTGCAGTTACAAGTACCTCAACTCAGGCCCCGGCAGTGTATCTGGCGTATTCATTCACGAGCGTCATGCACTGGATACGACTTTTCCTCGCCTTGGGGGATGGTGGGCGCAAGAGGAGGATGAGCGCTTCCAAATGGAGAACGTCTTCAAACCCATGAGGGGAGCAGACGGTTGGCAGTTGAGCAACATGAATGTGTTGGGGTCCGCCGCACATCATGCATCGCTGGAGATATTTGAATCAGCGGGAATACAGCAGCTCCGAGCGAAAAGCATCCAATTAACGGGGTTTTTGGAGCAGGTCCTCAATGAGTCGCCAACGATTCGAGACAACATTCGAATTCTGACGCCTTCGAATCCCGGGGAGCGGGGTTGCCAGCTGTCACTATTCCTCCCTCACCATGGCAAAGAGATCTTCGATTATCTGATCGATCACGGTGTAGTACTGGACTGGCGGGAGCCCAACGTCATCCGTGCAGCACCTACCCCGCTGTACAACAGTTTTGAGGAAGTAGTTACCTTTAAAGCAATTTTAGAAGATGCTTTCACCCAAAACAAATGAGTAAGACCCAACATGTGGCTGTGGTAGGAGCAGGGCTGGTGGGTTCTTTGATTGGGGTCTTGCTACGAAAAAGGGGGTTGAAGGTATCCATTTTCGAAAAGCGCGGAGACTTACGAAAGGTGAAAGTCAAAAATGGCCGCTCCATCAACCTTGCACTCAGCGACCGGGGGATTCGCGCCCTCAAAGACTCCGGGATCTACGAAGACCTCGCCAGCGAACTGGTCCCCATGCATGGTCGCATGATGCATGATCCCAAGGGAGACCTGACATTTCAGCCTTATGGTAAGAAAGGTCAGTACATCAATTCCGTTTCCAGGATCAACCTCAATCGCAAACTTATCGATATCGGCGAAAAGGCCGGCATAGAGTACTATTTCAACCACCGGTGCGTGGACATCAACCCACGACGAACAACCGCCTACTTTGCTCGCGAGGATGAGGAGGTGAAAAAGGAGGTCGATCTGATCATCGGCGCCGATGGCGCTTTTTCTGAAGTCCGCAAGTGTATCCTGGAAGAGGAGAAGAGAGAGTTTCGGAAGGCCTTTCTGGATTACGGCTACAAGGAGCTTACGATTCCAGCGGGACCAGATGGTGACTTCCAGTTTGAACCCAATTATCTGCACATCTGGCCGAGAGACCAGTTTATGCTGATTGCTTTGCCCAACCCTGACAAAACTTTTACTTGCACACTATTCTTGCCTTATGAAGGCGCTGTCTCTTTTGAGACACTACAAACCGACGATCAGATACAGGCATTCTTCAATGGCAACTTTCCCGATGCCATAGCCCGAATGCCCCATTTGGTGAAAGAGTTCCACCGAAATCCGACGTCATCACTTGTCACCATCCACTCCTACCCCTGGCACTCAAACAGGACGCTTGTGATAGGAGATGCCTCACATGCCATCGTCCCTTTTTATGGGCAAGGCATGAATGCCGGCTTCGAAGACTGCCGTATTTTGACGGAAATAGCCGACGCTCATTCTTACGACTGGGAGACCGTACTGCCCATGTTTGAGAGCAGCCGCAAACCGGATGTAGATGCCATCGCTACGCTGGCACTGTCCAACTTCGAGGAGATGAGGGCCAAAGTTCGAGACGACAGTTTTCTTGAGAGGAAGCGAATCGAGGCTTTATTGCATGAGGCCTATCCGGAGGATTGGATCCCACTATATACAATGGTCACATTCTCGCACATACCTTACAGCGATGCCATGCGCCGAGGCCAACTGCAGGACAGGGTTTTCAGAAACGCTGTACAAGGGGGATACACTTCTGATCTCGACCGAATGGTCGCGGAGCTTAATGCTCTAAGGAAAGACGTTCAGCCAGTTCATCAATAGTCTCCTGCTCCACCTCGGAAATGCCATCTGCGGCATTGGCAAACAGGTACATTGATTCCAATACAAACTCCTTCTCGTCACGGTGATCATCCAGATGGCTCTTCAGTGCATTGAGGAACTTCTTCCTCCAACGGTCGATGTTCTCCAGTAGGTACCGAAACTCGGTTTGGAATAGTTGAGAGATGCGCTGCTTTTCCTCTGGGTCGGGAGACTCAGCGTAGTTGTCCGCCAATCCCTTGGCCACGCCAAGCATTCCTTCCCATTCCTCCTTGTTCAAGACGCCATCGCACATGCACACAATGACGGAAGGATAAAGATTCATGAGATAAGTGAATTGGTCAATCGTGAGATCTACCTTGCGGTTTTTGGTATACTCGTCAAACAAATGGTCCACTTGGTGCTTCATACAGGGCGCGGCATTAGAAGTTCATTGTACCCGGTATACAACGGTCCTTTGCTGAGGCTTGAACCTAATGGATTTCCCCGGGTTAACCCCTAAATTAACCGATTCGAAATAATATATGTCTTTAAAAGTCGCCATAATCGGTTCGGGCATTGCTGGCATTGCTTCAGCCATCCGACTTGCTGTCAAAGGGCATCATGTAGACCTCTTCGAAGCCAATGCATATCCGGGTGGGAAACTCTCCGAGATACAGCTCGGCGACTACCGTTTTGATGCGGGGCCGTCCCTCTTCACCTTTCCTGAACTCGTTGATGAATTGTTTGTGCTTGCGAAGGAGAACCCCAGAGACCACTTCAACTACGAACGTCTCGAAGAAATCTGTAGATACTTCTATGAGGATGGTACCCACTTCACGGCTTACGGGGACCGGGATCGCCTTATACAAGAACTGTCCACGAAAACCTCTGAGCCGGCCGAGCACATTAAGAAGGCCCTCGACAACAGTGCTCAATTGTATGATTTCCTTGGAGAGATGTTCATGTTTCGATCGTTGCATGACATTCGGACCTTCATAGGCAAATCGGCTTTTCGGTCGTATCTCAATCTGGGGAAAATGGACTTTTTCCGGACCATGCATGCTGCGAATGAGGATCAGTTCAATGATGCGCGACTCGTGCAGTTGTTTGATCGGTACGCCACATACAACGGCTCCGATCCATACCAGACGCCGGCTACGATGAATATTATTCCCAACCTGGAGTTTGGTAAGGGCGCCTTCTTCCCCGAAGGAGGTATGAATGCCATTACCAGATCGTTGGTGGCATTGGCCGAGCGAACAGGGGTGACACTGCACCTTGGCCAAAAGGTCGAGCGGATCCTGCTGAAGAACAAGAGAATAAACGGATTGAGGGTTGGTGGAGAGGATCTGGACTATGATCGTGTGGTAACGAACATGGACATGGTGGCAACCTACAAAAAATTGCTGCCCGATGTGAGCGAGCCGAAGCGTCTGTTGAAGCAACAGAAATCCAGCTCGGCAGTCATTTTCTATTGGGGAATCAGCAAATCATTCCCTGAGCTCGACCTGCACAACATCTTTTTTAGCAGCGACTACAAGGCAGAGTTCAAGCATCTGTTCCAAGACATGTCGCTGCACGATGATCCCACAGTCTACGTCAACATATCTTCGAAGCATCGTACTGAGGATGCTCCGTCGGGAGGCGAAAACTGGTTTACAATGATCAATGCCCCACATAATGTCGGACAGGATTGGGAGCAATTGGTCGCAGCAGCCAGGCGGTCGATACTGACGAAGTTAGAAAGGATGCTTGGCCAGCCGATCGAGCCCCTTATTGAGGTAGAAGATGTGTTGGATCCACGCACGATCGAGAGTCGGACCAGCTCGTCACTGGGAGCCCTTTATGGCAATAGCTCAAACAATAAGTTCTCTGCGTTTCTCCGACATCCCAACGTGAGCCGTCGCATCAAGGGGCTGTATTTCTGTGGAGGAAGCGTTCACCCGGGAGGGGGAATACCTATGGCTTTATCTTCCGCCAAGATCGTCGACAAGTATTTTAGTTGATGGCTACTGATGTGCTGTCCACCTCCGTGCTTCCTTCTGGGAAGAGTACCTTGTAGTTTTCGTAGGTCTGCATGATGTCGTGCACATAGCCGACGGGCTCTGATCCTCGGCAGTACCCAAATTGCACAACGGGGTCTTTGAAATACTTGGCTGTCGTCTTTTTTAGGAGGTAATCGGCCGCCACTGTCCATTTGTCGGGATCGTCCCCGTACTTCTCCGCGAGTCGACGGGCATCGCCAACGTGCCCCTGTCCCACATTGTAGGATGCCAGCACAAAGTTTCGTCGTTCCACCGGGTCGGCGATCTTGTCCTTCCAGTAGTCCTCCAGCCAGAGTATGTGCTCCACACCTGCCTGGATGTTTTGCTCGGGGTCCTTTAGTCGAGCGATCCCATACGCCCTACCCGTTCGTGGCATCACTTGCAGCAGTCCCACAGCTCCGGCCCAGGAAACAGTATTGGGATCGAAGCGTGATTCCTTGAACGTTTGCGCGGCCAGGAGTCGCCAGTCCCATCCCAGCCTCTCAGCTCCCTCCTTGATCAGGTCGTCATAGGGGGACAGTTGGCCGCCACCCATAGAAGAGTACTCACTGGCATTTCTCCGACGGATTGCCCTTGAGTTTTTGAAGTAGCGATCGTGGATAGCATAGTAGTCTGGCGATTTTTTCATCCGACCTATCCAATAGTCCATGGTATCGAGGAGGGACACCGCATTTTTTCTGACGCCCCAGGCGATCTGCTGAGGCAGACTTAGGGCGGTATTGATATCCAGGATCGGATAGTACGTCCTGTTGACTTTGGCGATGTCCTCGTCTGCCACAGTAAGGTCAAACTCGCCATTTGCGACTTTCTTGATGATCGCCTCGGTCTCGGCGCTGGGGTCGTCTTCGATGATGATGATGTCGCCTCCTATTTCCTCTGAGAGATTTCGCAGTCGATCGGCATACGCCGAGCTGTGACGAACAAATACCTCTTTGCCTATCAGCTCTACCGGACTCCTTATGAGTGTCTTTTCGATTTCGTGAAGTTTCATCTGGCGCCAGTTATCAGGTTTGCGCTGCACCAGCACTTGCTTCACCAGGTTATGATATTGGGTAAAGGCAATTCGCTTCTTTCTCTCCTTGGTGACCGTTAGGTTATACGCCAATATATCGCCCTCTCCTTTGTTGAGGCGTGCAAAGCTCTTTTCCAGGTCATGCTCAATTTCTATTCGCAGTTCCACGCCCATGGAATCGGCAAAGGCCTTAAGCAACTCGTATTCATATCCCATGGTCTGTCCTCGGTATTGGAATAGACCGGTCGAGCTGTTGTCTATGAGCGCTATGATGTAACCGCGTTCGAGGATTTGGTCAAAATCAAAATCTACGACTTCCTCAGTTTCTTCGGGTGTCTGCCCGGCCACGGCAGTGGCATCAGTTGTGGACTTCTGACAGCTAATAAGCGCAAAAGCAACGCATACAACGGAGAGGGAAATGAATGTTCTGAGGTTGATCATAGCACAATAAAATACTATAATTCCCCGAGAAGTAGGTCAGTGGGGAAACTAAACTTCCTCAGGCGTGTAAATCGCAAGTGCAGCATGATAGAGGCCTTCGGGATCAAAACCACACTCTCGGTGCAGTTCGATTTGCTCACCGTGCTCGACGATGCGGTCAGGGATTCCCAGACGTTTTACTCTATTGGAATACCCCTCGTCGGCCATAAACTCCAGCACCGCAGATCCGAATCCACCCATTAGGCAGCCGTCTTCCACCGTGATGATGTATTTGTATCGCTTCATGACCTTGTGAAGCAGGGCTTCGTCGAGCGGCTTCACAAAGCGCATATCGTAGTGGCCGGCGCGGATTCCCTCTGCTTCGAGTCTGGCGATGGCCTCCGTGGCATAGTTGCCTACATGCCCTACGGTCAAAAAGGCCACTTCATCACCTTCGACGAGCTCCCTTCCCGTACCGATCTCGATTCTTTCCATAGGCTGCTGCCAATCAGTTATAACACCCTTGCCTCGGGGGTATCTGATAGAGAAAGGACCATCATATAGGGTCGCCGTATACATAAGATGTCGCAGTTCCACCTCGTTCATCGGCGCAGACACTACAAGGTTTGGCACACATCTCATGAAGGCCACATCGTAGGCGCCGTGATGCGTAGGACCGTCAGCGCCGGCAAAACCAGCGCGGTCCATACAGAAAATGACGGGTAGATTTTGGATGCAAACGTCGTGGATCACCTGATCGTAAGCACGTTGCATGAACGTACTGTAGATGTTGCAAAACGGAATGAGTCCCTGCGTGGCCAGTCCGGCTGAGAAGGTCACAGCGTGCTGCTCGGCGATACCTACATCAAAGGTTCTTTCGGGCATGGCCTCCATCATGATGTTCATAGAGGATCCGGATGGCATGGCCGGCGTGATGCCCATTATTTTTTCGTTTTTCTCGGCCAGCTCCAGTATCGTCTTGCCGAATACCTGCTGGTACTTTGGAGGTTGGGGGTTTGGATCCACCTTCGTCTGGATCTCGCCCGTCACTTTGTCAAACTTGCCAGGGGCGTGCCATTTCGTTTGATTTTCCTCTGCGGCTTTGTATCCTTTACCCTTTACGGTGACACAGTGAAGGATCTTGGGTCCTTTAATATCTTTCAGGTCATTGAATACATCCACGAGGTGGTTGACGTCGTGGCCGTCAACAGGACCAAAGTACCGGAGATTAAGTGACTCAAAAAGATTGCTTTGCTGTAGCAGGAATGACTTGATGCTGTTTTCTACCTTTCCGACGATCTCCCTCGCGTTGGGCCCAAACTTGCTGATTTTGCCAAGGATATTCCACACCTCATCTCGTAGCTTGTTGTAGGTGTGTGACGTAGTGATATCGGTGAGATAGTCCTTCAGGGCCCCCACATTCGGGTCGATAGACATGCAGTTGTCATTGAGGACTATCAGCAGATTGGAATTGGAGACACCTGCATGATTCATTGCCTCAAACGCCAATCCCCCGGTCATCGCTCCGTCTCCAATAACAGCTATGTGCTGACGATCATCGTGTTTGTATTGGTTGCCGACGGACATACCGAGGGCAGCAGAAATCGAGGTGGAGGAGTGCCCAACACCGAAGGAATCATATGGGCTTTCTTTTCGCTTCGGGAAGCCAGAAAGTCCTCCGTATAGTCTATTGGTATGAAAGTCTTTGCGTCTACCCGTCAGGATCTTGTGGCCATAGGCCTGGTGACCTACATCCCAGATCAGCTGGTCCTCTGGTGTATTGAATGCATAGTGGAGAGCCACGGTCAGTTCGACAACGCCAAGACTTGCACCAAAGTGACCGCCAAAGACCGCTACATGATCGGTGATGTAATTTCTGAGCTCCTCACAAACTTGGGCGAGCTGGTGCACTTGGAGTTGCTTGAGGTCGGCAGGGGAATCGATCCGACCTAATAGGGATCCGGGCTCTATCCGCATATTAGTTCTGTATCAAGATTGATAGATGAACATTGAAGAATGATAAATGTTTGGGATCCATCAACCGAGTAAAAATAATCGAGCAAAAATAGGAGTTTTGGTAGTATTATTTATGTCAACTTTGTAATTCACCCTTTTGCATTTTGATGGCTCAGGCAGTGGACACGGAAAAATTCGAAATCAAACTCCCTTTGTTTGAAGGGCCGTTTGACCTTCTCTTGTTCTTCATCGAACGCGATGAGCTGGATATTTATGATATTCCGATTTCGAAGATCACAGAAGACTTCCTCAACTATATCCATACACTGGAAGAGATGAATGTGGAGGTTGCCAGTGAGTTCATCCTGGTTGCCGCAACGTTGATGAGGATCAAGTCGAAGATGCTGCTGCCTCGACCGGTACTGGATGAGGAGGGGAATGAAATAGATCCGAGGGACGAGTTGGTCAAGCACCTCCTGGAGTACAAGAAGTACAAATCCATCCTCGCGACGCTGGCAACAATGGAGCAGGACCGCCTCAGCAAGGAGAAGCGTGGCAACCTCATGAGCGAAATCAGACACCTCTCCACGCAGATCAATGTCGAAGCTGAGCTGCAAGATCTTGACTTGTACAAGATGATGAGAGCCTTTGAAAAGGTACTGGAGAGGTACGAAAGGGAGAAAAACAAGCCGACGCATGAGGTCGTGCAGTACCCCTATACCATCTCCTCACAGAAGAAATTCCTGCTTAATAGAGTTATTGCAAAGAAGGGGAGGTTGTCATTTATCGAGCTAGTGCACGAGAAGCCAGATAAAGTTTACATCATCTTCAACTTCCTGGCGATCCTCGAGCTATTGCAACTAGGCCAGATTGGAATAAAGATCGGGGAAGGATTCAATAACTTTTGGATCGAATCCCTTCCCGCAGCAGCATAAACCAGATGATGGCCTTAGATTCTCTCGACCTGCGAGAAGAAGAAAGATCCCTCTATTTCAGCATTTTCATCTGAATCAGATCCGTGCACAGCATTGGCCTCGATGGAGGTAGCGAACAGTTTGCGAATGGTACCTTCTTCTGCTTTCGTAGGGTCAGTGGCCCCAATAAGCTTTCGGAAGTCTTCGACGGCATTGTCTTTCTCGAGGATCATCGCGATGATAGGTCCTGAAGACATGTACTTAACGAGGTCGTTGTAGAAAGGTCGCTCCTGGTGCACCGCATAGAAGGCGCCAGCTTTCTCTGCTGTCAGCCTTGTGGCCTTCATGGCCTTTATTGAGAATCCGGCTTCTTCCATCATTTTGAGAATTGCTCCGGAGTTGCCTGCGCCGAAGGCGTCAGGTTTGATCATTGTGAAGGTTCGGTTGCCCGCCATGATGTATCTATTTATGTCTCTGTCAGTTAAACGGGTGCAAAAATAACGGAATAACTCATCCGCCCGCGGTTTGGGGCTATTTTGTATTTTATTGAATTATTAAGAGTTTTGCGAACTCATTTCAGAGTCCGGATCCAGAGGTCCCACGGCTTCAAGCGCAACTATGCAAAACTTTAGCGGTTTTAAGGAGCTCATCCATTCCCCCAAAAAAGTTGTCATTACCACCCATAGCAATCCGGATGCGGATGCGTTGGGTTCATCGTTGGCCCTGTACCACTTTCTGGTACAGCTCGGTCATGAAGTGCAGGTGATCACGCCAACGGATTATCCGGATTTCCTGCATTGGATGCCGGGGAATGACGATGTACTGAACTTTGAGGGCGAAGAGCAGGGTCGGTGCTTGGAGATCATCGCCAATGCTGACGTTGTCTTCTGTCTGGATTTTTCTGACTTGAAGCGCATCAAAAGAATGCAGGAGCCGGTGGCCCAAGCCACGGCTACAAAGGTATTGATCGACCATCACCTTGATCCCGTCGATTTTGCGCAATTCGTCCTTTGGGATACTTCCGCGGCGGCAACCGCAGAGTTGATCTATGACCTGATCTTAATGCTAGATAAAAAGGACCTGATTACAGTAGATATCGCCGAGCTGATCTTTGCCGGTATCATGACCGACACAGGTTCCTTCAAGCATCCCTCTACGACAGCCAAAGTGCACCGTACGGTGGCTGATCTCATCGATCTGGGGGCTGATGTCAATAAAGTCAACCGCAACATCTATGACACCAACTCTTTGAATCGATTGAGATTCATGGGTTACGCGTTTTTGAAGAAGCTCAAGGTTAAGCCCGAGCAGGGGATTGCCTACTTCGTGATCAGTGCCGAAGATTTTGAGCTCTTTGACCTCAAGTCAGGTGACACAGAAGGATTGGTCAACTACGCCTTGTCACTGCGGGGAATAGTCATGGCCACGATCATTATTGAACGGCAGGATGAAGTAAAACTGTCCTTTCGCTCTGTCGGAGATTTTGCAGTGAATACCTTTGCTAACAAATATTTCAATGGGGGTGGCCACAAGAATGCCTCGGGGGGCTCCTCAGATATCGGGTTGGAAGCAACCGTGCAGAAATTCGAAGAACTAACAGATACATACAAAGAAAACTATCTAGTCAAGTGAGAATGATAAATAATTCGTATTGGGTACTGCTGATGGCTGTGAGTATCCTGGTGGCTTGCGAAAGCAGCTCGCAGAAAATGGAAGAAACAGATCTCGGCACCAAGGTGAATTTTGTGAAAAGGGGAGAGGCTGATGGTTTGAACGATCAGAGCATCCTTCGACTGAATATGAAGTTCACTACTTCGACAGGAGGTGTGATCATCGAGACAGAGGATGACAATCCTTTTTTCATCGAATACCGAGAAGATACCGCTAATGTAGGTGGGCAATTTCAGAGTGTGCTGGAGATACTTAGTGTCGGTGATAGCTGTACGTTTGAGATACCTGCGAGCGATGTGTTCCTAAAAACTTTTCGCCAGCCAATAGTCCCTGATTCGATCGATGCAGCTTCACTGATGAAGTTCGAGGTGGGAGTGGCCGAGCAGTTGACCAGAGAGCAGTTCCAGGAACGTAGCAGAGAGCTGCAGGCTGCCGCCGCGGCCAAGCAGCTGGACATCGAGAATGCAACTATCGATCAGTACCTGGCTGACAATAATGTGACTGCGACCACTACAGAGAGTGGCTTGAGGTATGCCGTGCTCGAGGAGGGCAACGGACCTATTCCCGAGCAGGGCCAGAGAGTAAATGTAAAATATGCCGGACGGTTCATGGAAAGTGGCGCGCAATTTGATGCAGGTGAATATGCATTTATCCTCGGAAGGGGCGAAGTCATCAGAGGCTGGGATGAAGGTATTTCCTACCTCCCTGTGGGGACAAAGGCCGTCTTGTACATACCTAGCCCTTTGGCTTATGGCCGAGGAGGTCGAGGCATACCACCGAACTCGATTCTGATATTTGACGTAGAAGTGCTTGAAATACTGTGATGTGCGTATGAAGAAGCTATCAAAGGATGTGTTGTTGGGTTTGGCAGCGGGGAGCCTGGCGCTCGCCATCAGCTGTAATGAGTTGACGATAGTGGAGCCCTTTGATCCCAACGCCCAGTTCACCGAGGATCTTATCACAATAGAGACCTACATCACCGAGCGAGGTTTGGACCCGGTCGATACGACTGAGACGAGCGTCCGATATGCCGTCACTGACACCGGCGAGGGAGATCTCGTGGAAGTGGACGATGTCATCACACTGGATTACACCTCTTACTTTGCAGAAACGGGTCTTCTGCTGGGTACTTCTATGCAGTCAGTAGCGGATACAGCGGAACAAGCCACAGTTTCAGAGCCTTTGGTTTTTCGACATACCATCAATGGGTGGGCATTCAACGATCTATTCAAGCAGCGTGGTGGCTCCACAGCCACCAATGGGTTCCGTGACGGCGTGACTGCAGCATTGAACCTGGGACACAATGGGGTACCCGAGATGCTCGTAGGCGGAACGGCCACGATACTGATCCCCTCCAAGGAGATTATTGTGACCATCGATGGCAATACCACGCGGCCGCAAGGATTCCCCAATGTGGTGGTCGCCTATGAAATAGCCATCAGGGATGTCCGTAAGTGAGCTGGTCTTTGCGACGCACAACCAGCATAAACTAAGGGAGATCCGAGAGCTTCTGGGCGGACATTATCACGTGCTGTCTCTAACGGACCTGGATTTTCACGAGGAAATCGAAGAAACAGGTCAGACCATAGAGGAGAATTCCCTCATCAAAAGCGAAGCCATCTTCAACAAGTTTGGTAAAACATGCTTTGCTGACGACTCTGGTTTGGAGGTAGATGCCCTGGACGGAGCTCCTGGAGTGTTTTCCGCCCGCTACGCGGGACCGGCGAAGAACGACGGGGCGAACCTCAATAAGCTGCTGGAAGACATGTCCGACCTTTCCGACGATGCCCGTGGGGCCCAGTTCAAGGCGGTGATTACACTCGTGATGGAGGAAGGCGATGTCAAGCAATTCACGGGTATTATCCGAGGGCAGATCATACGTGAGCCACAAGGAGACGGCGGATTTGGCTATGACCCTATATTCGTCCCGGAAGGACACACAGTGACCTTTGCAGAAATGGCAGCCGCCGAAAAAAACAAAATATCCCACAGGGGTATTGCCGTCCAAAAGCTGGTGCGCTATCTTTCTCAGCCGTAGCGAAGCCTAGGCGATAGCCTTCCTTTGCCTGAACACCTGACACATCATTGAGTATGCCCGACCCCATGAGATCGCCTTTGTTGATTGGAATTGCCGGAGGATCAGGATCCGGAAAAACCCGATTCGGTTCCGACTTGCAGAGGAGCTTCCCAGAAGGTACGGTGGAGATCTTCTCGCTAGACAATTACTATCGCCCTCAGGAAGAGCAGCCGCGGGATTACGATGGGCAGCCCAACTTCGACACCCCGGAGTCTTTCTACAGAGATCGGCTTCTTAGCGACCTGCAGCAGATAAGTGAGGGCAAAGAGCTGCGGGTACCCAAGTACCAATTCAATATCGACCGAGGAGGAACGCCCTCCTATATCACCGTCCGACCATTGCCGGTGGTTTTGGTTGAAGGCATCTTCACCTTCTACTTTCAGGAGGTGGTCGATTTATTGGAGTTGAAGGTCTTTATTCAGGCGCCGCTGTGGCTGATGATGAAACGACGGATTGAGCGGGATGAAAGCGAAAGAGGCTACGGGGATATGAAGGAAACACTCATGCGCTTTGAGCGACATGTGGCCCCTGCGTTCAACCAGTACATTCTCCCTCTCCGCGAGAAAGCGGACATTATCATCCCCAATCACGAGTCCTACGACAACGCATTGTCACTTCTCCGTACCTACCTGGAGGCGCGGATCGACGGAAAATGACGCCGCACCTCCTCAATAGTTGGGGGCGAACCGACAATTCCCTACATTTGCGTCCCGCAAATGTCTAGAGAGCAAGAACATAGAATGATTGGCAAGGCTGCTCAGGCCCTTGGGTTGATTCTCATAGTGGCGACGCTGTCTGCGGTGGTTTTTCAGGACATAGCGAGACCACTGCCTACACAGAAGGCCGATGTCGAGCAGGCGGAGGACTCAGACGAGCACTCAGGAGGAACTGAGATTACTGTCGTACAGGCAGTCCAGTCCTCAGTCCATGTATCGGTGGTCTCGGAGTATTTCCTTATCGACATACTACCACTTCATGGTAGTGCCATTGTTGCTCCATTGAGCAATGATGTCCTGCATGATTCTTGTCTCAAGCTCTCCAGGATACTATTTCGTAGGATCATTTCCCCGAATGCGCCCTAGACTGGCGTTTGTCAGCTGATTCCTCAGCTGCGCTTAACCAGACAAACAATTATCTAATCAAGACTTCCGACAGGGAATAGGCACGCCCTTTACCATGTGCCTGCTCTTATACGAGAACTAAGAAATTATGAAAAACAAAGGATTTGTGATTTTCCTGACCACCGTGATATCGGTGCTCAGTATCTATTATTTATCGTTTACGTTCGTCTCCAGATCCATTCAGAGAGATGCGACCGCTAGTGCAACGGATGCCTCTCAGGCGGTGAATTTTGCTGAGAAGCAGCGCTACCTGGATTCGGTTTGGAATGAGCCGGTCTACAATCTTCTGGGGATCGAGTATACCTATGAGGAGATCAAGGAAACAGAATTGAATCTGGGACTTGACCTGCAGGGCGGCATGCACGTGACCCTGGAAGTGTCTCCAGTGGACATCTTGAAGGGGCTGAGTGGAGACAATCCTGATACGGATTTTCAGGAAGCCCTAGTGGAGGCCAGACGCAACATCCGTGGTACACAGAGGAACTACGTAGAGGAGTTCTATTCCATCTTCACTGAGAAAGCTCCAGACAAGTCTTTGGCGCTAATCTTTTCCAACGCGGCTAATCGTGGGCGGATCAGCCTTAGCAGTACGGATGAGGAGGTGCTCGATATCATCAATGAGGAAGTAGATGGTGCGATCGATCGCTCTTTTGAGATCCTTCGAACGCGGATCGACCGATTTGGAACTTCGCAGCCTTCCATCCAGGTACTGCAGGGGACCAGCCGTATTCAGATTGAGCTGCCCGGCGTAGACAATCCTGAAAGGGTACGTAAGTTGCTGCAGGGTGTAGCCAAGCTGGAGTTCTGGGAGGTCTACAGAGTACAGGAGATATCGGATGTCCTTGCCAGGATCAACGACTACCTGGTACAAGAAGCACGAGCAAGCATTAGTGAAGGGGACTTGACTGCTGACGATGCGCCTGCTTCTGAGGACTTCTCTTCGTTGTTGGCGGACGATGCCGCAGCCGGAGATTCAACGGATGCTGCCGCCGGTCTCGATACATCCGTAGTTGCCTTGGAGGACTCACTCGCTGCTGCCCGGGATTCCCTGGCGTTGGCTAACCAGACTTCACAGCTCTTTTCGCTGGTCATCCCGGAGTATGGAGGCCTTGTTTATGACCAAAAGGATACGGCGAAGATCAACCGTATACTCCAAAAGCCGGAAGTGCAGGACCTCATTCCTCCCACACTCCGATTTCTGTGGGATGTCAAGCCTAAACGTTCTGATGATATCTTGGCGGATCGTAGCGCTCTGGAATTGTATGCTATCAAGCAGTCCAGGACAGGAAGGGCGCCTCTGACAGGTGAGGTGATCACCGATGCACGCTACCAGCTCGACGAACGTTCGCAGCCTGGGGTGTCCATGCAAATGAATGCCACTGGGGCCAAGTTGTGGAGGAGATTGACAGCAGCCAACATCCAAAGGCAAATTGCCATTGTACTTGACAACTACGTGTACTCTGCGCCGAACGTAATCGACGAGATCCCTAATGGTAGTTCTTCCATTTCCGGGAACTTCACCATCGATGAGGCGAAGGACCTTGCCAACATTTTGAAGGCGGGTGCCCTGCCGGCCCCTACTACGATTGTAGAAGATGTGGTGGTCGGGCCTACGCTGGGAGAAGTAGCTGCACGACAGGGCGTCCGGTCGATTTTCGTCGGACTGGCAGTAGTGATTCTGTTCATGGTCGTGTACTACTCCAAAGGCGGTTTGATCGCCAATCTCGCCCTATTCTTCAACATCTTCTTTATTCTCGGAATCCTCGCCCAGTTGGGGGCGTCCTTTACACTGGCCGGGGCAGCCGGTATCGTGCTGACAATCGGTATGTCGATCGATGCGAACGTGCTGATATTTGAGCGGATCAAGGAAGAACTCCGAAACGGAGCTGCCATCAAGCAAGCGATTTCATCTGGATACAAGAAGGCGTTCTGGTCCATTTGGGATGCGAACTTTACTACGCTGATCACTGGAGCACTGCTCTATTTCATTGGGCAGGGACCTGTGAAAGGCTTTGCGATCACATTGATCATTGGTATTATCTGTTCCTTCTTTAGCGCAGTCTTCATCACAAGGGTGGTGGTAGAGTTCTTCTCTCGAAAAGGGGAGAAGAGTACGATTTCGTTCTCCAACGCATTTTCCAGAAATGCCTTGAGCAACCTGAATTTGAACTTCCTTGGCAAGCGCAAGTTTGCGTACTTGTTCAGCATCGTATTTATTCTCATCGGGATCATTGCGCTCAGCACTTCCGGTTTGACATTAGGTGTGGATTTCAAAGGAGGTCGTTCTTATGTCGTCTCTTTCCAGGATCCCGTGGTCCCATCCACTCTGAAGCAAGCGCTGATCACTGGTTCTTTGCAGGGCGAAGGCACGGAAGTGAAAACCTTTGGCGCGAATAATATTCTGAAGGTAACAACAAGTTACCTGATTGACGATGAGTCTGACGAGGCCGATGAGCAGGTGCGAAGTGCACTGATCGCTGGAATTTCTGACCATACAGGTCTGGAGTACTCACAGGAGGATAATGGCACAGACGAGTCGCACTTTACGATCCTGAGCTCATCGAAAGTCGGTGCAACGATCGCAGATGATATTAAGAATTCCTCCTATCGATCGGCAATTTTTGCCTTGATATTCATTTTCGCTTACATCGTTATGCGATTCAGAAAATGGCAATTTGGACTGGGTGCGATCGTGGCCCTTTTCCATGATACGCTGTTTGTGCTCTCAGCATTTGCCATTGCCAATGCATTGGGGGTATCCTTTGAGGCGGATCAGGTCTTTGTCGCGGCCATACTGACGATCATTGGTTATTCCATCAATGATACGGTGGTGGTCTTCGATCGTATTCGGGAGAACCTTGGTATCAAATCCGGTAGTGAACTGCAGGCGGTATTCAACGAATCCCTGAACAATACGATCTCCAGGACCCTCATTACGTCAGCGACGACGTTGTTTGTGGTGATCATCTTGTTCCTCTTTGGGGGCCCTGCTTTGCAAGGATTTTCGTTTGCGCTGATTGTAGGTATACTGATCGGTACTTACTCCTCGATCTATATCGCCACACCTGTTGCGATGGATCTCAGTGTAAGAAAAGGCATGGGCTAAGTCCTAAGATTTCAATTATTTACATGTTTGGAGGCCATCTCAATCATTTGAGATGGCCTCTTTCATTTTTGGCAAGTCCCTAAAATTGCTAACTTAGATAACTTGGGAACTGTCCCTAGCTTGAATTCAATATGAAATTTGAACTCCGTTCCGGCGCGGTATATCCGTTCATCATGGTTGCCATTCTCGGTGCTTTCTTTCTGGCCGATGGATTCTTCGGCAGCGATTACATTACCGATGGAGGGCCCGAGGAGTCGTCTCTCAATATCGTAGAGGAGACTCCTGGCGACGATCCCCCTGCCTCCTCCGAGGAGGGATCCCCTGAAGCCGATGATTTTGCTTTTACCAGTGAAGAAGAGGAGACACCCGAGGAAACCACGGAGGAGATCGGTGCCGCATCGGCAGGTCTGTCCTTTGGCGACGGCTTAGATTTTTATTTGGACAGTATTCGGGCAACACTCGTTACGGGTGAGAAGCGGCAAGATGTAGTCGTGCGGTATTACCCGCACACTCCTGATGGCAATATCATCTACCAACTGGAGGAATTGGGCTACTACGTACATCAGAGAGAGACCACTGAAGGCCTCGAGAATGTACAGACGAACTCGATATACTACGGCGACGCAGTGGACGTAAGAGACATCCAATACATTGCTAGATACCTCATCTCCCAAGGGATCGTGATTCGTCAGATCACACCATCGCGATTCCACGCAGACTGGAAGGCGAATGCCATCGAGATCGGTGCAAGTGTGCAAGCACAATCAAACGAGCCACTTACGGTCGATGATCTGGCTTCCTTCAGAAAGGCCTATTAACCATTTTCTGGATTTAATGCAGAGCAAAGCACCAGCCACACTTCCCATTTGCGTGCTGGATCTCTATCTTTATTTGAAACCTACTTACCTATAGACATGGAGTTTGTTGTGGAGACTACAATCAAGGCCAGCCCGGAACGTATCTACAGTGCATGGCTGGACAGTGATGCGCATAGTGCAATGACCGGGAGCATTGCCATTATCACTGACGACGTTGGTGACAAATTCACAGCTTGGGATGGCTATATATGGGGTACGACACTGGAATTGCAACCCAATCGCTACATCAAGCAAACGTGGCGCACGACAGACTTTGCGGAAGACCAGGAACCCTCGCTTGTGGAGATCTTCTTTGACGAAAATGGCGCAGGGGGTACGATTTTGAAGATCAAGCACTCGGCCCTCACCGATGCAGATGGAGATTATGAGCAGGGTTGGGTCGATTACTACTTCGATCCCATGAAAATGTATTTTGAGGACTAGGGATTGGCCATAAGCGCAATAGCGCCTTTCGCACACCGCTCACCGTCCATTGCGGCGCTCACGATGCCACCGGCATATCCCGCACCCTCACCACAGGGGAACAGACGCTTCAATACCGGGTGCTCGCAGGTCTCTCTTTCCCGCGGAATGCGCACAGGTGAGGAGGTACGGCTTTCGACTCCGACTATTTGGGCCTCGTTGGTGAGATACCCCTTCATTTGTCTACCGAAGGCCCTGAAGGCTTGCCGCAGTCGACTCGCAAGGTCCAAGGGCAGCACGTCCCACATGTCCACTGAGCTGAGGCCTGGTTGGTAAGACGTGGGAAGCGTAGTGCTGGAAAGACGACGATCAACGAAGTCCGACAGCCGTTGGGCGGGGGCTGTCTGTGTACATCCTCCTGCCTCCCATGCGACTCTTTCTGTGTCTGCCTGAAATTGCATGGCAGCAAGAGCACCGTATTCTGAGTATTTCGGTATATCCTCTAATTCTATCGCGCAGACGATACCTGAATTGGCGTACTTGCTATCCCTGCGTGACGGGCTCATGCCATTCACGACGATCTCTCCAGGAGAAGTGGCAGCAGGTACGATGAACCCGCCAGGACACATGCAAAAGGAAAAAACACCACGCTCGGGGCCACTTTTGACGTGGGTTTGCTGCACGAGCGAATAGGAAGCTGCGGGAAGGTAGTCGCCGCGATGACCCTGACAGTGGTACTGGATCTGGTCAATCAAGGCCTGCGGATGCTCCACCCTCACCCCCAGAGCAAAAGGCTTGGCTTCTACAAGCTCGAGATTGTTCAATAGGGAAAAAATGTCCCTGGCGGAGTGGCCTGTTGCCAGGATAACGGCATCGCCGGTGATTTTTTCATGGTCGTTGACCACAACACCTCGAAGCTCGCCATTGTCGGTGATCAAGTCGGTCACTTTGGCGTTGAAGTGAAATTCGCCGCCTCGATCCAGAATAGTCTCCCGCATAGCGGTCACGATCTTGGGCAACTTATTGGTGCCAATATGCGGATGGGACTCATAGAGGATCTCCTCCGGAGCGCCGTGAGCTACCAAAATCTCGAAAACGCGCCGCACACTCCCTCTCTTCTTGGATCGCGTATAAAGCTTGCCATCCGAATAAGTACCGGCACCGCCTTCCCCGAAGCAATAATTGGAGCTTGGATTGACAATATGATCTTTATTAATGGCAGCGAGGTCCCGCCGTCGCGCACGTACGTCCTTTCCCCTTTCCAGGACAATGGGCTTCACGCCCATTTCCAAAGCCTGGATGGCCGCGAACATCCCTGCTGGCCCGGCACCGACAATAATGATCTGCTGGCCCCCTGGGCTCGAGGAGAATTCGGGATTGTATTCGACATACTGGACCCCATGAGGTACCGAATCCACTTCCACGGATACGTGTACTTTTATCCGCTTGCTCCGAGCATCAATGGAGCGACGTAGTATGTGGAAGTATTGCTCGTCGGTCAGCAGGCCTTTCGCTTTAAGAAAGGCCTCGAGATTCTGCTGATCCAGGCCGTCTTCCGGCGAGAGGACGAGATTATGAAGGGTTGCTGGCAATGGGCGATTAGATGCCCTCGGCCTCTACTTCGAGCACCTCAGGAACCATACGCTTCAAAAGATTCTCGATGCCCGCCTTCAGTGTGATCGTCGACGATGGGCATCCTGAACAAGACCCTTGCAGCAGGACTTTGACTTTCCCTTCGTCGAAGGAGTGGAATGAGATGGCACCACCGTCCATTTCTACGGCGGGGCGAATGTACTCATCGAGGATCCCTTTGATCTTCACCTCCAGGTCCGTGTCACTGTCCGTCGCCTGATTGCTTTCTACCGTAGGCTCCTTTTCAGTTAGGATTGCCTTCTCGGCTGTCAGGAAGTCTTTGATGACCTTTTCAATGTCACCTTTCACATCATACCAGTCGGTAGCTTCATCTTTGGTGACGGTGATGAAGTTGCTCATATAGAATACGCCCTTCACAAAAGGGAACTGAAATAGCTCCGCGGCAAGTGGGGCGGTGTTGGTCTCATCAATAGAACGGTAATCCCTACTGATGCCTTCAGGCATTAGCATGAAATTGACGACAAATTTGAGAGAGTTGGGGTTGGGGTTACTCTCAGTATAGATATTGACGACTTTGCTCTCTGCTTGCATTTTTCCTCGCGTTTGAAGTATCAAATGCAAAAGTCGGCGAATAGTTCAAAATTGCCAATTTTTTAGACCGTTGCCATTTCTGGTTCCGTGTCTAATTCTCCCTCGCTGTAAGCTACCAGCGTGGAAACCGTTGCATCTCCCGTGACGTTCACGACGGTGCGACACATATCCAGGATACGATCCACAGGGAATATGATGGCAATCCAAGCAGGGTTGAGGCCTACGGACTCCAGTACAATGATCATCAAGACCAGCCCAGCACTAGGGATGGCCGCTGCGCCAATCGACGCCAGGGTCGCCGTGATGATGATCACCAGCTGCTGCGAGATGGTTAGATCTACCATATGGAGCTGGGCCATGGAAATGACCGCCACTGCCTGATAGAGGCTGGTACCATCCATATTGACTGTCGCACCAATGGGCAAGACGAAGCTGGTCACTTTCTCTGGTACTTTGATATTGTGATGCATGCACTCCATGGTGACAGGTAGCGTGGCGACAGAGGAACTGGTGGAGAATGCAGTGATTTGTGCATCCCTGATCCCCTTGAGGAAATTTTTGTAGGACAGCCGCTTCACAATCGCCGTGACGACAACCGGATAAAATGCGAACACCATGATCGCCAATCCAGCAACCAATACCAGTGAGTACTGCAGCAAGAAACTCAACAACTCAAAGAATTTATCGGGATCTGTGCCTGCTGCTTGTACAATTTGTCCTGCCATGAGAGCAAAGACGAACACGGGCATAACCCGCATCACCAGCATCACCATTTTCACAAAGACTTCGTTGAGCCCGTCCACCAAATGTAAGACAGGCTTGCCCTTGTCCTCAGGAATGGATACCAGTACGACGCCAAAAAAGATGGCGAAGAAGATGATTTGTAGCATCGACATATCTGCCAGTGCAGTGAATATATTGTCCGGGATCACGTCTACGAGTGGCTTCAGTGGGCCCTCTTCTTTCGCTTCGGCCGCCTTATTCAATTTATCGCTCACCCAGGTTTGCGTAGCGTCCGGTGTGGCCCCTTGCTGAGCTTCCGCAGGAGACCTATCCAGTCCCTCTTTCTGACGGACTTTTGCTATCAAACTGGCATTTTCTGAGTCGCAGGTCACACATACATCATCGAGCCTTGGAACCCCTTCAGTCCTCTGCTGCCATAATTCATAGCTGATCCGAAATTCCTTGCGGGTGTCGTCATTGACGCGGGTGCCGGGTTTATAAATATTGACGATGACCAATCCGACAACCACAGCGATCATCGTGGTCACGAGGTAGAGACCTAACGTTTTCAAGCCCATTCGGCCCAGCTTTCGGATATCCTTAAGAGAAGCGACACCGGAGATGATAGAGAAGAGTACCAGGGGTACAGCGATCAGTTTGAGGATATTGATGAATATATCTCCGAAGGGCTTCACATAGTCAAGGGTAAACTGGTTCCAGTCAAATTTCACTGACAGGAACGCGTATACTGTACCCAGGACGAGGCCTATGATCACCTTTATATGGAGCGGGAGCTTCTTCATCTTGTCTTAGTTCTGATGCAATTGTGGATCGTTCAAAAATGTAATTTATTCGTTCTTTGTATCAAATAGAAATCAGCCATAACGAGTGCTGACATCGCCTCGACGATAGGTACCGCCCTAGGTACGACGCATGGGTCGTGGCGTCCTTTTCCACTGACGGTGACCGTGTTTCCTTGTTGATCTACACTGGATTGATCTTTCATCAGGGTGGCGACTGGCTTGAAGGCCACGTTGAAATAGATGTCCTGGCCGTTCGTAATGCCTCCTTGGATGCCGCCGGAATGGTTGGTTCTGGTCTTGACTTCGTCGCCATCCTTGTAGAACTCGTCGTTGTGCTGAGAACCTCTGAGCGTCACACCCTCGAAACCACTACCATACTCGAAGCCCTTTACGGCATTGATAGACATCATGGCTTTTGCCAGCTCAGCATGTAGTTTGTCGAAGACCGGCTCACCTAACCCGACGGGTGATCCCTGGATGACGCCTGTGATAACCCCGCCAATGGTGTCTCTGTCTTTGCGAATGCTGTCGATGTAGTCATACATCTGCTGTGCTGCGTCAGGGTCGGGGCAACGCACATCGTTGGCGTCGATTTGCGATAGGTCCAGTTCCAGGTAAGACTTCTCCAGTCTCAGGTCTCCAACCTGCGAGACATAAGCGTGGCACGTCACACCGATCTCCTTGAGCAGCAGCTTGGCGATAGCACCCGCTGCGACTCTGGCGGCCGTCTCTCGGGCCGAACTCCTGCCTCCTCCACGATAGTCTCTGACGCCGTATTTCTCCTGGTAGGTGAAGTCTGCGTGAGAAGGGCGGAACTTCTCGGCGATGTGCGAATAGTCTTTGCTTTTCTGATCCTTGTTGTGAATCAGCATAGAAATGGGAGTCCCGGTAGTGACACCCTCGAAAACGCCCGATTGAATGATGGCCCGGTCTTCTTCCTTTCTTTGCGTGGTGATGCGCGATTGCCCCGGCTTTCGTCGATCAAGCTCTTGTTGGATGAAAGATTCGTCAATCGCCAGTCCTGCTGGGCACCCATCTATGATAACACCTATGGCAGGTCCGTGAGATTCGCCGAAAGTGGTAATTCGAAATACTTGTCCAAAAGAGTTTCCCATCGCTTCAATTCACTTACCCCGAGGGGTGCAGATCAAAGCGGCAAAGAAATAGGAAAATCGCTAATCGCTGAAATCTGAATCTCCTTTACGAGAACCAATTCTGAGGTTTCAGGAAAATGACGATCGACAGCAGGATGATGGTGGTCATCACAATATTGGCCGTGTAGCGCCACCAGGGAGTGGCATTGACTGATCGTAGGTCATTGTCCTCAAAGGGGATTCGATCATAGAACTCCCCAAGGTCATTGGAAGAAATGTACTCGTTCTTGCGACTTTCACCAGTGACGAGTACTGAGATGTCGGATCGCAGGGTGTCGTACACTTCCCGCTCGGGGTCAAAGTACACCCACTGAATGTGATCTCCCAGGTTGTACTGGCCAGGTTCATTGGGGATGCCGTAGTAGCTAAAGGTCTTGACACCGGAGACCACGTTTTGCGCCCTTCTGACGTCTTGCTGGATGTTGGGTTCGTAGAAGTCAAAGACCTTGTCATCGGTGATTCTGGGGGGTTCGAGCGCGCTGATGTTTCCACGGCCGCGAAGTGTGAACTTGTAATCGAAGCTCTGTCCTGTCTGCAGTTCCTCTGAGGAGATACTTTCGTCCACGACAAATTGGCCCACGGCTACGCTCTCCCGCAATGGATGCGGAGGCAATGGCAGGACTTTGACGAGCTTAGGTTTGGAATAGAATGTTTCGAAGTCCTCCTGACGATTGCGGCCAAAGAAGGTAGGATTCTTCGCCACCTTGTACTTTATCAGCTTGAGACCCACAGACGGAAAGTTGATGTCGTCCACGTTCAGCGGGTAGTAGGCTGCCTGGAAGATTTTGTATTGCGTATAGGGTTTGCCTTGGATGGTCACCGGTTGCCCGTTGATATTGTCGATGTTGAAATTTTCCTCCCAGGTATTGGCAGGCTTGATGTCTTTGACGATCTCGGTGATCTGCTTGCCGAGGTCGTAGAATCGCATGTCTGCCCTATTCGACTCGGCCACATAAAAGGCTAGTGTTGTTGTGAAACCTTCGCCCACATACACTTCACTTTTGTCAGTGGACAAAGCCAGGAAGGCCTGGGCTTCCACATCGACAAATTCCTGAGGTTCGGTACCCCTTCTTCGGTTATTGAAAAAGTCAAAAGGGTCGAGTGGGTCCTGGCGCTGCTGCCGTTGGATTGCAGGTCCGACGGTGATCGAAAACCCATCGGACTGGAATGTCTTGCCGTTAACCGTGATCTCAAAGGCGGGTACAACGAAAGTACCTTCCCTGGTGGCCTGATAATTCTGGGTGATGCTCTGCTTCGAGGTCATCTTTCCATTGACAAAACTGGTGGAAGTAGAAGATGACGTACCCCTCTTTTGGAAGCTCTCGATCTCGGGAAAAGGGCTGTAGTTTCGGAGGCGCTCGTTTTCGATAGAAACGGTAATTGTGAACATCTGATTTAGCGCCACCTCGTTGGCATTGTAAGAAATGCTAACGTCCTGTGAAAGAGTCACTAAGGTGAAAGATGTAATAAAAAAGCAACCTAGCAATAACCTCCCCACTAGGCTCGTTGGATGATTTAACGAAAACGTTTGCACTATTTTTATTATCCTTGCAGTTGCCAGTGAATTTTACTATCTTTTTTCAACTGATTCTAACACAAAAGAACGTCAAATTTACCGTACAGTTTTTTTACTTAACAAAATTTCACGTGAATGTTGGAGTACTTTAAAACTATCCTTTCAAAAGTAAGTTTCGATGGGAAATTGTTCGAGAAAGAACTGAAGAAGGCGATTAGGTCTTTGGTCCCAGCGGAGATTACGGAATTGAGAGACTGGTGCTACGATCGATTCGGGCACTTGTACCAGGGTATTTTAAACCACTGTTTTGCATTAACCTAAAAACTGTCGAAACCCTCCTGAAATGGAGGGTTTTTTGTTTGTAGCTATTCGTACTTATACCCGCCCGGGTTTTCTTCCAATTCTACTCCCAGCGCCAAAACGATCCTGTTCACAAAATTGAAGTAGCTAATGACGAGCGTGGCATCGAGAATCGCCCGATCATCCAGACCTGCATCCCTTAGTTTTTTGACAGCGCTACCATCCTGACTTGCCTCCGGCGTACGCGTCATGGCAAATGCGTAGTCGCAAAGGGCCAACTCTCTGTCATCCAGATTCGCCTCGTGATAATTGCTGAGGAGGGCCTGGACTTTTTCATCGTCTTTCCAGAAGTTTTTGACCGCCTCGAGGTGATGAATTTGACAGTACTCACATTTGTTGGCCCTGGATACGATCACGGCCATCATTTCTCGGTGTACGCGGCTCACTGGGGATCTCCCAAACATGACCGTCATGTACAAGTCCATGTGCCGAACAATGGACTCAGGATTTAGGCTCTGGATCTTATGGACCTCAGCAATTTTCCCCCTGGAGGCGATCAGGTTGTCGTATATCTCCTTCAGTTCGCCTTCAGCCCGCTCCGGATCTATTGTTTGTATGAATGGCATGGTCAGTCGCTACAGCAGGTCGTTGGCAAGATTTGCCAGCTCCGACCTTTCTCCTTTCTCTAGTGTCACGTGCGCATGTATCGGCTGATCCTGTATGCGGTCAATGAGGTAGGAAAGGCCGTTGGACTGTGAGTCCAAATACGGAGTATCTATCTGGTAGATGTCTCCTGTGAACACAATCTTCGTATTCTCTCCTGCGCGAGTGATGATGGTCTTGATCTCATGTGGGGTCAGATTTTGGGCCTCATCCACGATGAAGAAGATGTTTGAAAGACTACGTCCCCGTATATAGGCCAAAGGAGTGATCACGAGCTTCTCCTGGTTCACCATGTCGGTAATCCGCTTGTTTTCCTTATCGCCCTCGGCATATTGGTTTTGGATGAACTTGAGGTTGTCCCAGAGGGGCTCCATATAAGGATTGAGTTTAGACTTGATATCCCCTGGGAGGTAGCCGATGTCTTTATTGCTTAGTGGCACGATGGGGCGCGCGAGGTAGATCTGCTTAAAATTTCTCCGTTGTTCGAGCGCCGATGCCAGGGCCAGGAGGGTCTTCCCGGTTCCAGCCACTCCGGTGACCGACACAAGCCTGATGTCCGGATTGAGCATGGCGTTGATCGCAAACGTCTGCTCGGCATTTTTTGGCTTGATACCGTAAACGGAGATCTTGTCCACTTTCTCAAATGTCTTTTCTTCTGAATTGTACCTGGCCAAAACCGAGTTCTTATCACTTCGGAGAATGTAGAATTCGTTGGCCAGCCCCTTCTTGCGACCAAGGACGAGCTTCTTATCTATCGAACCGTCTTTGAAGAGGGTGTCGATGGCTTCACTTTCCACGCCCTCCAAATCGGTCTTTCCGGTATGCAGGGTGCTGACATTTTTGATCTTACCTGTCTCGTAGTCTTCTGCCTGCAGGTCGAGGGACTTGGCCTTCAGCCGGAGGTTGATATCCTTTGAAACCAAAATGATCTTTCGATCCTTTTCCACCGCTTTTAAAGCGAGTGCGGCATTGAGTATCCGGTGATCGTTCTTCTGGTCGTTAAAGACTTTGCGTGCGTCGACAGGGCTGTCCGATTCCATAAGAACCTTGAACTTGCCCTTGGTCTTGCCGTTTAGTGGGATCCACTCTTGCAGCATGTGGCCCTCGGCCAATTTGTCGAGGAGACGGGTGAACTCACGCGCTTCGAAGTTCTTGGTGTCGTTCCCTTTTTTAAACTGGTCCAACTCTTCCAGCACCGTGATAGGTATACCTATGTCATGCTCCGCAAAATTGAGAATGGAATCGTGGGAGTAAAGGATGACAGAGGTGTCCAAGACGAATATTTTCCTGTCTTTCTCTTTGGCGCTTCTTGGCATTTTGTAACGGGTGTGGTGAGGGTATTATCTATAAAAATTCAAATAGGGTCGTAGCTTCTGCGTCTATCATTGCTCGGCAAACACGTACCAGTCTTCTTGCTCCCGGGGGACAATCTTGATGACACGATTGAGGGCGAGATCTATGACGACATCAGACGCTTGCTGCAAACTGAGCTTCGACGCTTCACAAAATTCTTTCAAAGTTATGTACTCGTGAGATCCCAGGTAGTTGAGAAATAGTTTTTCGTACTCACCGTAATTGAAACCTCTGTGGTTACCGCCATGTTCGCCTTTGAGCCACTTGCGCAACTCCTTGCTCGCCTGGATTGACCGGTCTGCCACGCGGACAAAAACCTTCCCATACCGATGATTTTTGTTGAGGAAGGCGAAGTGTGGTTTCGTCTTACTCTCCTGGATATGATAATGAAGTACGGCCCTGTCGGGTGCCACTTCGATCATCTCCAGCGTAAAGTCAATTTGAGGTCTGATCAGGTCCTTTATGGCTTTGGTGAGAACATACTCTTCTTCATCAGCAAACTTCAAACCCGGTAAGTCTCCATTATCATCCACACCTACCAGAAGATGCCCCCCCTCTGAATTGGCGAAGGCGACCACTTCTCGAATGACTTTTTCCGGATGGCGGATTTTGCGCTTAAACTCTACCTTCCCATTTTCCCCCCGCCGAACCAATTTTTTCAGCTCCACCAAATCCATGTCCATGAAGATTAGTATCAACCAAACCTACAAAATCCAACGGGTTTTCCTCCGCCAAACTTTGATTTTTGTCCACAATAGACAATTCAAAAAAAGCAATCAATAATCGTCCTCGTCCTCGTCGTCCTCTGGCATGGAGAACATCGAGCTGAGCAGGTCTTTGAATTGCATTCCTTTTTCAAGATTGTGCTTGCTGAGCATGCTGTACTCTGCCAGACCATAGAGGGCAAATTCCATGAGGAAGTACTTCATCTCAGCATCTACTTTCTTGTGGTATTTGTCTATTAGGGCCTGTAAACCAGGCACATTCTTCAGCTCTTTCTGATACTCGCTTGCCGAGAAGCCGTAGAGTAGATCTACCATGTTGCCTTTTCCAAACCAGTCAGTAATGGCCTGATAGGGATTCTTGGCCTCACGACGCTTGCGGATCGACTCCGGGTCAGGGAAGTAGTCTGTAAACTGCTTTCGGATGGCTTTGCCAATCAGGTTGTTCGCCACGATGCCTGGCCCTTCCTGCTCGCCCTCGTACACCAATTCCACTTTGCCTGTAATGGCCGGAACTGCGCTGACAATGTCTGCTACCCGGACGTTGACCTTTTTCTCTTTTGTCAGTAGCCGTCTTCGCTCTGCGCTGCTGATCATCGTTTCGAATGCTGAGATCGTAAGCCGTGCTGAGACTCCGCTTTTGGCGTCGACGTACTCGCTTTCACGGGCCTCGAAGGCGATCTGCTCAACGAGGTCCTTGGCCATTTCAAAGACGTGTATGCTATCTTCCTGGCTCTTTTCGAGACGCGCTTCCTGGTGTGTGATCTTCTTCCCTATTTCAATCGATTTCGGGTAGTGAGTGATGATCTGACTGTCAATGCGATCCTTCAGTGGTGTGACGATGCTGCCACGATTGGTATAGTCCTCGGGGTTGGCAGTGAATACAAACTGCACATCCAGAGGAAGGCGAAGCTTGAAGCCCCGGATCTGGATATCTCCCTCTTGCAGTATGTTGAACAATGCCACCTGGATCCGAGCCTGCAGGTCGGGCAGTTCGTTGATGACGAAGATTGCACGGTGCGATCTTGGGATCAGTCCGTAGTGAATAACGCGTTCGTCCGAGTACGGCAGCTTGAGGCTTGCTGCTTTAATCGGATCCACATCACCGATCAGGTCAGCGATGGTGACATCTGGTGTGGCCAGCTTCTCCGTGTAACGCTCGTCCTGGTGCACCCAGGCGATGGGCGTATTGTCCCCTCGCTCGGCGATCAGGTCATGAGCGTAGCGTGAAAGGGGATTGAACGGGTCGTCGTTGAGGACAGAGCCCTCCACGATGGGCATGTAGGTGTCGAGCAGCTTCGTCATCGTGCGGGCAATCCTGGTTTTGGCTTGCCCACGCAGTCCGAGGAAGTTGATATTGTGTTTCGCAAGGATGGCACGCTCTATGTCCGGGATGACAGAGTCCTCGTACCCCCATATGCCTTCAAACACGTTGATGCCTTCCTCCAGGTTCTTGATGAGGTTCTTTCGAAGTTCCTCCTTTACACTGATCGCCTGGTAACCGGCACTGCGCAATTCACCAAGCGTTTTGATTCCCGTCAGCTTGTCTGCTGGGATCTGATCGTAGTCCATCCTATTTGTGATGATGATAATTAAAGGTTCTTTCTGCGATTGCGACGGTAGTCTTCGAAAATCAGGTCCCCGAGTCCCTTGAGGCTGCTGTAGTAGGCGTTACCGTTGTTCACCTGGGTAAACTCCTGGACAAACTGCTTGAGGTATGGGTCTGATGCGATCATAAACGTCGTGATCGGAATATGAATTCGTCGGCATTGTGCCGCCAGATTCAAGGTTTTGTTCAGGATCTTGGGATCCAGCCCAAAACTGTTTTTGTAATATTTGATGCCCACCTTCAGGCAAGTCGGCTTGCCATCGGTGATCATGAAGATCTGTTTGTTCTTGTTTTTCCGCCTACGGAGGATGTCCATGGCGAGCTCCAACCCCGCTACCGTGTTGGTATGATAGGGACCGACTGTGAGGTAGGGCAGGTCTTTGATTTCTATTTGCCAGGCATCATTGCCAAAGACGATGATATCCAGCGTATCCTTCGGATATTTCTTGGTGATGAGCTCCGCCAAGGCCATGGCCACTTTCTTGGCCGGAGTGATCCGGTCTTCACCGTACAGTATCATGGAGTGACTGATGTCAATCATGAGCACAGTGGAAGTTTGGGTTTTGAATTCCCTTTCCCGGATCTCCAAATCATTCTCCGTCAGCATAAAGTCGCCAAAGCCATGGTTGATCTGGGCATTTTTGAGACTTTCTGTGAGCGCAATCTGTTCGGGCGAATCGCCGAATTGGAAATCACGAAAATCAGTCGACATCTCGTCACCTATTCCGGAGTGGTTGGTCTGGTGGTTTCCGCGGCCACCTTTTTTGAGTTTGCCAAAGATCTCCTCCAGGGAACTTTTGCGGATCTCTTGTTCGCTCTTCGCGGTCAGTTGAAAACTTCCCTTTTCATTGTCTTCGGTGATGTATCCTTTGCTTTTAAGGTCTTCGATGAAGTCACCGATACCATACTCATCATTTGAAATGCTGTATTGCCGGTCGAGGTTGGTAAGCCAACTCAGGGCTTCATCGACGTCGCCAGACGTCACGACCATCAGTTGCAAAAAGATCTGGAGGAGATTATCAAAGGCCGATTTTTGCGGATCCTTTTCCGGAATAAATTCTGTGAATCGATGGCCTATCATAGCTTTGGTGTGTGTCTATTATCAACCAAAAAACTGAAGAATAAGTTATATGCAGCCCCTGATTTCAGGCAAGAGAGCATTTTGATATTCAGTCAATTTAAAATTAACTTTATTTCAAGATAAAATGCCCGGACGCAAACCCATATTCGCCACGTTGGTTTCAGACCTGTACTATTGGATTCGAGACCTCGCCATTAGAGTGCTGGAGCCTTCGGCCCCCGCCGGCCAAAAGAACAAAGATAACGGTCGTAAAGATCAGGAAAGAAAGCCCTGGTAAGAGAGCCTTTGCTCACACGGCCGGGAGTTTATTCTTTTACCTTTTGGGCATGGTTCGGAAGAGCATGTCCCAAAAAGGGGAGGACACGCCAAAGGCATGATCAGGATCCTTGTAGTGGTGTATACCATGATGGACCCACAGTACCTTCAGGAAGTTTCTCGGTGGCTGGTAGGCATGTACCGCATAGTGGATGCCGGAGTACAGCATGTAGCCGAAGTAGAACCCAGGCAAGAAGCCAAATACATACGTTCCCAATAGAAGTCTAAACAGTACGAAAAAGAATGTAGCCAGCAGAACGCTCGGCAGAGGAGGCATCGAGATCCGGGCCTTATCCCTCGGAAATTCGTGGTGTGCGCCATGTACTACATTAGCAAATTGCTTGCGAAATGGCGTCTTTGGCTCAATGTGGAATAAGAATCTGTGCATTAGGTACTCCACAAGGGTAAAACCCACCATGCCGGTCATGAACAGAATAACCGCGCTGGTCACTGTCAGATGGCCTTGGTCAAACCCATAAATGAGGAGTAGTACTGGTAAAACGGTATAGAGAACCAACGTGATGGAAATATGCGTTTTCGACAATATCTCCAGGATCGGATTACTGAATAGCTTCTTCGACCCAACATTGGATGGTTTGGTTTTGGGATCCATAATTGTCTTACAGTTAGTAGCTTTTCACCGGGGCAGCGAAATTAAACACTACCTGCCGATACTCTTGTTGTTAATTGACTTTTTTCGTAAAGAGTTTCATACATGGGCAAAATTTTGTCCACCTCGAAATCCCTTGCTCTGGCGAGTGCTCCTTCTTTAAATCTAGTAAGATTTTTTTCGTCCAGTATCTCCAATGACCTCCTCGCCATATCTTCTACGTCGCCAATGCTGCATATATAACCAGACTGGCCATGTAGGTTCAATTCTGGCAGCCCGCCGGCGTTCGTACTCACCACTGGCACCTCGCAGGCCATAGCCTCCAGTGCCGCCAACCCAAAGCTCTCTTTTTCCGAGGTCATCAGAAACAAGTCACTTACTGAAAGGACTTCTTCAACTGCCTCCAGCTTACCCAGGAATCGTATATCCTCACATTGGCCCATTTCACGGCAGAGTTCTTCCATGGGGAAACGTTCAGGGCCATCCCCTACCAGCAATAGTTTTGCGGGGATCACCTCTCGAACCTTGCTGAATACCTTGATCACATCCTGCACCCTCTTTACTTTTCTGAAGTTGGACGTATGGACGAGAAGTCGTTCGCCTTCTGGGCAGATGGCGGTTTTGAAGTGATCTTTCTTCTGCTTCTTGAAGCGGTCGATGTCTACGAAGTTGGGGATGACTTCAATGTCTTTTTGTACCTGGAAGTGCTGATACGTGTCCTTTTTGAGGTCGTCCGAAACCGCCGTGACGATGTCGGATTCATTGATCGAAAAGGTGACCACCGGCTCGTAGGTAGCGTCTTTGCCGACAAGGGTAATGTCTGTGCCATGGAGCGTTGTGATCACTGGGATGACGATGCCATTTCGCGCCAGTATCTGCTTGGCCATGTATGCGGCTGAAGCATGGGGTATGGCATAATGTACATGCAGGACTTCCAGGTTTTCATGCTGCACGACATCGACCATTTTACTGGCCAGGGCCAATTCGTAAGGTGGATACTCGAACAGAGGATAGTTCTTTATTGACACCTCATGGTAATAGAGGTTCTCATTAAAAAAGTCCAGCCTTGTGGGTTGTGAGTAGGTGATGAAATGTATCTCGTGCCCTTTTTTGGCGAGTGACTTCCCGAGTTCCGTGGCCACCACTCCGCTACCACCATAGGTGGGATAACAAACTATACCGATCTTCATGTCGCCAATTTAAACGCCACCTGGACAGGATTTGTTCGCCTCTGCCTATTCCTGAGGCATAATTGATGAATAAATCGCATCCTGTATTTTCTCCCTGAACTCGTGCCTCATGAGTTTCTTATTCCTGGCATCAGGATAGATCCTATTGGAGAGGAACGCATAGACGAGGTCGTGCTCAGGGTCCGCCCATATCATGGTACCTGTAAATCCCGTGTGACCAAAGCTGCCAGGAGACACTTTGGCCGAGGCGTTTTCTATATCTGAATCATACTTGTCCCAACCCAGTCCCCTACGATTGCCTTCGAAGTAACGAGCATTGAAGGTGGCGATGGTAGTGGGCTGTAAATACTGCTCTCCGGCATAGTAGCCATCATTGAGTAGCATGTGCATGATCACAGACAAGTCCTTTGCCGAAGAAAAGAGACCGGCGTGTCCTGCCACCCCTCCGAATATCGCTGCATTCCTATCATGAACATCTCCCCAGACCAGACTACGTCGGTAGCGATGATCATATTCGGTAGGGGCGATCTCAAATATCTCGTAACCCTTCTCCAGCGGATTGAAGGAGGTCCGGTGAAGACCCATGGGTGAATAGAAATGCGTAAAAGCATATTGCTCCAACGACATCTGGCTTAGTCTTTCCACGAGCTGTTGCAGGATCATAAATCCGAGGTCACTGTAGTGATACCGGTCGCGCTTTTTTAGCAGGGGCGACTGTACCAGCCAACTCCGAATGGAGTCAGCCATAACCGGGTGTATCGGCAATCCGTAGCTCCGTATGTCATTCACAGAGTCCTCCTCGCTGGCGTAGGAGAAGGGCTCTAGCAGATCCCCAGAAAACTTGCGCCGCCATAGGGCTTCATAGGACCGGAGTCCCGAATGATGGGCGAGTAATTGCCGGATGGTGATGTGCCCCTTATTGGATCCCTCGTATTGAGGGAGGTGGAGTGAGATGGAGTCGTCCAGTTGGAAGTGACCCTGCTCATAGAGGTGCATCACTGACAGCAATGTCGTCATGACTTTGGTGACTGAGGCCACGTCAAATAGGGTATGGCTATGTACAGGCAGCAGGCTATCATAAGTGAGGTAACCAAATGCCTTGTCGTAGACGATGGCTCCGTCTTTGATGACCGTCACCTGACAACCCGGGGCGGCTCGCTGCTCTATCATGTCCTCAACCAGTGACTCGATGCCTCTCAACTTATCGTTGGATAGGCCCACCCAATCCGGTTCCATGTATCGAAGCTTGCCGAAGTCCGGTATCCTGTGATACTGCACATCAGAAAGCAAGGAAGCACCCACCAGGCGACCATTGACCCCCGCAGCACCATAAAGGATTTGCGGGATCTTTCGATCGTGGAGGTAATGGTTCTCGGGGAAGTACAGGTACTCATCTGCCTGGGGAGGCACATGTGTCTCACCTGATATCAGCGCTAGTATGTGGTAATCAGGATCATATTGTGCCAGAATAGGTCCGAAGTAATCAGCACGTGACCTGGCATCTACTACGATCATTGAGCCCTTGGCAGGGTGCTCTTCCAGCACATTGTGCACGGTGTAATACCTTTCCAGTTCTTGACGTAAGTGGCCGAAGGGCTCATCTGTCAACAGGTACAGGTCAGGCTGCTCGTAGGGGATAGAAACAGCTGCTTGCTTCCGGCCATAGACAATCGCCTCGTCATAGATCCGCTGAAGAATGCCAGTGGAGATCTGGGTGACCCGCTTGGCTGGACGCCTGGACACGTACAATTGTTGAGGTGTGATCTTCCTGTCAATCTTTTGGAGGGTCTTGGCCAGTCGCTTGTTCAGTGGGCCGTGTGTGAGCATCAGTTCGTCATTCGTGAGGTGCTGTGCCAGCTCCTTTTTCTTCCATTTGTCCTGTATGCGATTGAAGGTAGGTGCGATCACAAACTCCGGGGCAAACTGGTCCAGTTTTTCCAGGACCTCCATCTCTTCTGGTGTAAGATCCTGTGAGTTGGGCATGAGCAAAAAATCAATGCCAAATGTCGCTGCCACCTCGACGTACTGCTTCAGGAATTCTTCCAATAACATTTCGTCCTGAATGGTGGCAAGCGTTTCCAGATCAGGGAAGTCGTGAGTGCCGATATCCAGTGATGATGAGAGCGAGTAGGTCACCGTGGCTGGAAGGGACTCACCTAGTGACATGATTTCAGAAAACCGTGCATTATCGACAATCACACCGCCAAAAGAGGAGAGCATGTCGCCATCGGGGAGTTGGGCGTCTTTTTCTCTCAGGTCCAGCCATACACGACTTCGCATGCCCTCACTGAGGTCAGCGATAGCGACCTCGTCTGCTGCCGCCGCTGCGACGTAGCCTGCCATTAAGATCGGCAGAAGTATCGATCGTACACGTCTATAGTATGGTCTCATTGTCAACGCTTGTCCTCATCCGGGAGTCGCATGCATTCTACGACTGTAGAGCAAGAGTCGTGCTAGACTTGTCCTACGCGTTTTGGGCCGGACGACGGCGTATCTAGAAAGATAAGGAATTTGACTCGCACGTAAGCCTGCCAGCTTCTATTTTTCGATGGAGGGTGGCCAATTCGGTTAAAATGAACTAAAAAAAAGCCACCCCCTGAGGAGTGGCTTCCGGAAATTTATGAGTGAATAAACTGTTTTAGTCTGTCGTCATGAGTCGACCTATGTGCACTTTGTCTGCCGTAATCAGTCGGTACAGATAGATGCCCTTGGCCTTGCCAGTGGCATCGAAGGTATTGTGATAGACCACACCTGCTTCTGCTTCGCCATCAAACAGACGTTCGACCAACACACCTGTCAGGTTATACACCTCCAGTCGTACCTGTCCGGCCTGAGGCACGGAGAAGTCGATGGTGGCGGTGCTGACGAACGGGTTAGGGTAGGCATTGAGCATTACGCCGGTCTCTGGAGCAACTATCTCGATCATTGGACTGGCTGTTCTGGCCTGGGCGTTGTTGCAAAGCTCGCCATTGTTGTAGCTGTCCAGGATGCCGGCTAATTCAAGGGCCTGAGCATACTCCTGGTCTTTTGGCCTCAAGTACTTGCCTGTGCCATCGAAGCCGATGCTGCAAAGGAGATCCTCCCCTGCAATAGCCGCCGCTGTAGCGTCTGAGCAAGTTTCTGCACCCGCAGAGAAGTTCAATTGCGCTGCTAGTAGTGCCCTGGCCAGGTTGTAGGCAGCATCACTAGCCCGTTTCCTGCCAGTGGTGTTGTCCCTGGAATCCAGGATATTCACTGCCTGCTCGCATTCATCAATCACGAGCTCGTCTTCGGTACCTGCGCACCACACGATTCCAGGACTATTCAGGATATCATCGAGTGTGCAATACCCCTCATCGCAACCACCATTCTTCGCAGCAGTTTCGACCTGATTTCCACCAGAACAGGTGCTCCAGTTTTTCCAGTAGCCTGGTGTACGAGGATCGCCACCAGGGAAGCTGTTATCCACGGCCATCACCAGCGTGCAGGAAATGGCTGCATCGGATGGCAGTGGGTAAGCTGTTCCAGCACCGAAATCGAAGCAACGCACGCCAAGATCCTGGGGCATATCAGGGTTGTAGGCCGGTACAATCATCTCAGCAACACCATCTCCGTCAGCGTCTATCCTCCAGATGGTAGACCATCCTGCCGGAATGTTGGTTTCACATATTGTGTAGGTCTCACTCGCGCTCAGCGGTGCAAGGCCCTCGAACAAAACACCATTGGCATCGCCGAATGTTGTCTCGGTGATGTCACCATCGCCGAACGTCAAGGTGAAGCTCCAGTCACGCGTTGGATCCACGACGCCATCTGTGGTTTTAAGCAATTCAAAGTTTCCGCAATCATCGATGGTAATAATCTGTGTGGCCGCTGCTGAGTTACCACATCCATCGACGGCTTTCCATAGACGTTTGATAACGCCATTTCCGCAGACATCCAGGCCACTATCGTCATCCTGGAAGCTGATGCTGACCTCACCGCATCCTCCCGTGGCTGAACCTATGCCAGTGAACGAAGGTGAGGTAGGATCGCCGCATTGCTGCACAGTGACATCCGCAGGAACAGTGATTGTTGGCACAGGATCATTTATCGTGATCACCTGGATACACTCGCTGACATTGCCATTGCAGTCTTCCGCTTTCCAGGTGCGAAGGATAACCCCTGTACCACAATCATCAAGGCCATCCGTATTGTCGGTAGAAGTGATGGTAGGGGATGGATCACAGTTATCGATAGCCGTGGCCAATCCAGCATCTCCCAAAGTACACTCGAATGTCACATCATCAGGACATGTGATCACTGGAGGAGTGTCGTCCTTGATGGTGATGATCTGGGTACAAGTGCTAGTGTTACCAGCGCAGTCTTCTGCTGTCCATGTTCTGGTAATGGTACCGAGTCCGCACGCATCGCGTCCGTCGACATCGGAGAATGTAGGGGTAAGCTGGCCATCACAGTTATCGAAAGCCGTGGCCAATCCAGCATCTCCCAAAGTACACTCGAATGTCACATCATCAGGACATGTGATCTCTGGAGCGGTGGTATCGACGATGGTGATGATCTGGATACAAGTGCTAGTGTTACCAGCGCAGTCTTCTGCTGTCCATGTTCTGGTAATGGTACCGAGTCCGCACGCATCGCGTCCGTCGACATCGGAGAATGTAGGGGTAAGCTGGCCATCACAGTTATCGAAAGCCGTGGCCAATCCAGCATCTCCCAAAGTACACTCGAATGTCACATCATCAGGACATGTGATCTCTGGAGCGGTGGTATCGACGATGGTGATGATCTGGATACAAGAGCTAGTGTTACCAGCGCAGTCTTCTGCTGTCCATGTTCTGGTAATGGTACCGAGACCGCACTCATCGCGTCCGTCGACATCGGAGAATGTAGGAGTAAGCAGGCCATCACAGTTATCAATAGCTGTGGCCAATCCAGCATCTCCCAAGGTACACTCGAATGTCACATCATCAGGACATGTGATCTCTGGAGCGGTGGTATCGACGATGGTGATGATCTGCACACAAGACGAGGAGTTACCACAATCGTCGGTGGCAGTCCATGTTCTGGTAATGGTACCGAGTCCGCATTCATCGCGTCCGTCGACATCGGAGAATGTAGGAGCAAGCTGGCCATCACAGTTGTCGATGGCTGTGGCCAATCCAGCATCTCCCAAAGTACACTCGAATGTCACATCATCAGGGCATGCGATCTCTGGAGCCGTAGTATCCACGATGGTGATGATCTGCACACAAGACGAGGAGTTACCACAATCATCGGTGGCAGTCCATGTTCTGGTGATGACAGATTCCTGTGGGCAACTTCCCGGTGCTGTTTGATCGCTGTAGTCAATGGTGACGTCATTATCACAATTATCAGTAGCGGTGGCCGTACCAGTGTTGGCAGGATCTGAGCTTTCATCACATTCGATGGTGACATCGTCAGCACAGGTAATCACCGGAGGGGTGGTATCCACGATGGTTATGATCTGCACACAAGATGAGGAGTTACCACAATCATCGGTGGCAGTCCATGTTCTGGTGATGACAGATTCCTGTGGGCAACTTCCCGGCGCTGTTTGATCGCTGTAGTCAATGGTGACGTCATTATCACAATTATCAGTAGCGGTGGCCGTACCAGTGTTGGCAGGATCTGAGCTTTCATCACATTCGATGGTGACATCGTCAGCACAGGTAATCACCGGAGGGGTGGTATCCACGATGGTTATGATCTGCACACAAGACGAGGAGTTACCACAATCATCGGTGGCAGTCCATGTTCTGGTGATGACAGATTCCTGTGGGCAACTTCCCGGCGCTGTTTGATCGCTGTAGTCAATGGTGACGTCATTATCACAATTATCAGTAGCGGTGGCCGTACCAGTGTTGGCAGGATCTGAGCTTTCATCACATTCGATGGTGACATCGTCAGCACAGGTAATCACCGGAGGGGTGGTATCCACGATGGTTATGATCTGCACACAAGACGAGGAGTTACCACAATCATCGGTGGCAGTCCATGTTCTGGTGATGACAGATTCCTGTGGGCAACTTCCCGGCGCTGTTTGATCGCTGTAGTCAATGGTGACGTCATTATCACAATTATCAGTAGCGGTGGCCGTACCAGTGTTGGCAGGATCTGAGCTTTCATCACATTCGATGGTGACATCGTCAGCACAGGTAATCACCGGAGGGGTGGTATCCACGATGGTTATGATCTGCACACAAGACGAGGAGTTACCACAATCATCGGTGGCAGTCCATGTTCTGGTGATGACAGATTCCTGTGGGCAACTTCCCGGCGCTGTTTGATCGCTGTAGTCAATGGTGACGTCATTATCACAATTATCAGTAGCGGTGGCCGTACCAGTGTTGGCAGGATCTGAGCTTTCATCACATTCGATGGTGACATCGTCAGTACAGGTAATCACCGGAGGGGTGGTATCCACGATGGTTATGATCTGCACACAAGACGAGGAGTTACCACAATCATCGGTGGCAGTCCATGTTCTGGTGATGACAGATTCCTGTGGGCAACTTCCCGGCGCTGTTTGATCGCTGTAGTCAATGGTGACGTCATTATCACAATTATCAGTAGCGGTGGCAATGCCTATATCGCCGGGATCGGTAGAGGCGGTGCATTCCAGTGTGACATCAGAGGGACACGTGATCACCGGTGGAGTATTGTCATCAACACTCACTGTTTTATCGCAGCTATTTGTACAACCGTTGTTCGAGATATCAAGCGAAAGCACAAAGTCTACGCCGCAAGTGCTGCCCGCATCTACTGTTACGGATTGTCCGGTCGAGCTACCTACAATGGTGCCATTTCCCGAAATAGTCCACGAATAGCTATCCATTCCCGCTGGGCCTGTGTAGACCAAGCCAGTGGATTCCGGGCAGACATCTTCTGGACCCGTGATTGAACACGCGGGATTGGGGTTTACGACGGTTGTCACGTCGCAAACGGTCGTTCCAAACTCAGAATTGATAGTGACTTTCACGGTGTATTCACCGGCAGTGCCAGCTGTAACAGTCGCTGTCGTCCCATTTGCTGCAATGGTCGCGCCTGAAGTATTGTTCTCCAAAGCCCATGTGTAAGTTGGATTGATGGCCCCAATAGGCGTAACTGTGTAGACGCCCTCTTCGCCCTCGCAGAGCTCGTCAGGTCCATCAAGGGTACAATCTGGTGGAGGAACGACCGCATCGGCCTGAAGTGATCGGTCCTGATTACCCAGGTTGTTGAGGTTCCAGTCAATCAGCCTCATGTGGTAGGGGGATCCGGAGATACCGCCTGCGGATCTTGGATCGCCATTGACGTATCCCCAATCGATCCTGCTGGCGATGTGGCCCCCCCAGGCGAGAATGACGGTCCGTGCATCGTCCCCGGGGCTACCACTTGTGGTAAAGGTCACTACTATTTGCTGTGACTGGTTTGCGGCTTGAGATAAATCCGGAGAACCACCAGTGTAGGAGATATTGGTTATATCTCCGTTCCACATGGACATGTAGGCCTGACCTCCGTTGGATACATTATTAAAGCTTGCTGCAGGTTGACCTGCCACCGGCGAATTCGACACACCTGGTACGGGAATGGGCTCTGTGTCATCTTCTGGTTCCATGAAACCAGCAATCCCAATCGTGGGATCAATTTCTTCAGACGTATGACCAAAGGTAAGTTGATGTGGCTCCAGCCTGTCATAGGACGTCAGGTAGTCGAGTGCTAGCTTCTGACTGTGCTGGACATCGTATTCCAATGTCAGGTTAACCACTGTGGCTGGTGGCATATCCGTAAGGATTGCCCGATACGCCACTGACATACCCTCGGCATAGTGAGATTGCTGGGCACCAAGGTTACCATTGACCCAGTTGCCAGGGTCGACCGGCGAAGCGGCGGCCCCGTTTCGGACCTGGTCGAGATTGGCAGCAGGCGGTGCGTCAGTGAAGACCGCTTCTGCAACCATGCCCGATGTTTGACCTGTCGCTGTAAGGAAGAATTTCACCCCCAGATCATGCAATTCGATCAGTTTATCGGTATTCGTGAAGTTGCCACTGGCATCAGCGACGGATGAAGTCGTAAAAGGCGCACAAGTGGCGGGGTCTTCTTCAAAAAGAAGCGAAACTGTCTCTCCAGGTAACCACCCTGAGCCGGTCACTGTGACAATTTGGCCAGGGGTGTAATCATCCTTATCAGTCGTAACAGTTGCCTGCCCGAGGGCAGTGGTCAGTGAGAATACTCCCACCAGCATGAGAATGAAAGGCCGAGCCCACTTTCCAAGAGGATGGGTGAGAGGTTTAGCCTGTCGAAATGCTTCAGAAAAGTGAATGGGACGAGTTTCGTCGCATAAAGGAATCCAATGTTGTCCACTAGGACAACACCCGGATTGGGTAGAGTTTTTCATGGGCTAAGTAGTTAAATGGTCTGCGAAATCAATTAATACTTGGCCAGATCTGTAGGTTGATAATTAGCGAAGGAGTCGAGCAAAAAATGGTGGCTCCAACAGTGTCTAGAAAGATAAATAATTTCTGGCGCATACGGCGCTTATTTGCTCAGAAAATTTTTCAATAACTCCCTGATTATCAGTTATAACATCATACATGCTGCAGTTTTGTGTAAAGTTTTTGAGTTCAGTTCCTGCACCTATGAAGCCGCTTTATGAAATATTATTGAACTCTGGCGCTCTCCGGATGACTTCAGGGGCCGTTTCTGACCCATCGTATTCGCCGGAGGCACTACCTGGCTCATCGCGGAGGGTCCGGATTGAGTTGGCCTTGCCGCGGAATGCCAACCTACTGACTGGGGACTACCTGACGCTGGAGATTGTTACTTATTTTTGTCTTGGAAAGTTAGACCTCAGCCTAAGTTTGTCCGTTATTCTACTTTCGGGCCTACGTACTTGGGCTGAAAGCGACGCGACCATATGAAACCCTAAGAAAGCGCCATGAGATTTCCCTCCTTGATTCGTCTTCCCAGAAACAAACAGTTTGAGATCAAACCTCGCTATTATGATCCTGTGAAGGAAGAGATCGCCGAGCGTACAGAAAGGATACGGCGGGAGATGCGGGGGGAACTGGAGCAAAGAGCTGGCCAGCGGATTACCTTCGAACGAAAGACCTCAGCGGTACCCAGCGCTAGTTTGATGCAATTGGCCATTGCTGCTATACTGGGGCTCACATTCGTGGGATGGCTGCAGTATGGCAACGACATCGCCTATGCTTTCATCGTGGTGATCCCCATCTATTTTTTCTTCAGGTTTAGAAAGATCTTCAGGAGATAGGCATGGACGACGTCATTAGACTATTGCCGGAAGGCATAGCCAACCAGATCGCTGCCGGTGAAGTTGTGCAGCGACCCGCGTCAGTCGTGAAAGAACTGCTCGAGAACGCCATCGATGCCGGCGCCACGTCCATCCAATTGATCGTGCGTGAATCAGGGAAGTCCCTCGTGCAGGTGGTCGATGATGGGACCGGCATGAGCACCACGGACGCACGCATGAGTTTCGAACGCCATGCCACATCCAAGATCACGAGGTCGGAGGACCTTTTCAGGATAAGGACGATGGGCTTCCGTGGGGAAGCATTGGCCTCCATTGCGGCCGTGGCTCAAGTGGAGATGAAAACGCGCAAACACGATCAGGAGGTCGGCACTGAGATAGTGGTCCATGCCTCGGAGATTCAAAAACAGGAAGCAGTCGCCACCTCACCAGGCACTTCGATTTGTGTGAAGAACCTGTTTTATAATGTCCCTGCCCGTCGCAATTTCCTGAAGTCCAACCCCGTCGAATACCGTCATATTTCGGACGAATTTCATCGGGTGGCGCTGGCTTATCCGGACATTGCCTTTACACTGCACAACAACGACGCTGAAACGTTCCGCCTGGAGAGAGGCAAACTCAGCAAGCGAATCGTTCAGCTCTTCAACCGCAATTACCAGAATCAGCTGATCCCCTGTGAGGAGACGACCCCCGACCTGAAGATACATGGCTACATTGGCAAACCAGAATATGCCAAGAAGACCCGTGGCGAGCAGTTTTTCTTCGTAAACGGGCGCTTCATCAAAAACAACTACTTGAACCACGCGATGACCACCGCGTATGACAAGCTCATACCGGACGACTTCCATCCGTTCTATGTGCTGTTCATAGAATTGGACCCTGCAGTGGTGGATATCAATGTGCATCCGACGAAAACCGAGGTGAAGTTTCAGGATGATCGCCTCCTGTACGGGATCATTCTCTCCAGTGCACGGCAGGCACTGTCCAACTTCAACGTGGCGCCATCGTTGGACTTCAATTCCGACGTCAATTTTGAGTACTTCACTTCGCGGCGCGAACTATTGGAGACACCCAGCGACCGCAACTACGAACGCTTCAAGGCCATTGACCAGCAACAGAAAGGACCTCTTGACTGGGAGAAGCTTTACGATATAGCGAAGAAGGAAGACGATGAGGTGGTGAGAAAGGCGCAGCTCGAGCTTGAGGGTGGGTCGGATGAACCGCAGACACTGACCGTGCCAAGTGGCATGGCGCTCGACAGACCATCGACGGGGCAGGCAGAGGTCTCAAAGTCCCTACAGCTGCATGGCAGATACCTGGTGAGGCAGGTGAAGTCGGGCATGGTCATCATTGATCAGAGTGCGGCGCACGAACGGATACTGTTTGAGAAATACCTGAAGACACTGCGCGGCAACCGCGCTACCTCACAGTCCTGCCTCTTTCCGCAGCAGCTGTCGTTGAACGATGCAGATTTCAATCTTGTTCAGGAGTTGCGACAAGAAATCCGCCAATTGGGGTTCGAATTTGAAACATTTGGTACACGAGGTATTGTCTTAACTGGTGTGCCCGCGGACTTATCCAATCACAACGAGCGCGAGATCATCGAAGGGTTGATCGAACAATTCAAGCTGAATAGAGAGAAGTTGGAAATTGAGCAACAGGAGAACCTGGCCCGGTCGCTGGCGGCGCGGACCTCGATCAGCAAAGGCAAGGTACTGGACGAAAAGGAAGCTGAGGGGCTTATCGATCAGCTCTTTGCGTGCGAGCAGCCAAATTATACGCCCCATGGAAGTCCAACTTTCGTAGTTTTGGGCCTGGATCAAATTGCAAGTTATTTTAAGAGGTAGTGCATGTTTAGACTGACCCCGATGGTAAAGAACCTCCTGATAGCCAATATCGGGATTCATTTGTTGCAGAGCTTCGCCAATCTGGACCTAACGCGCCTCTTCGGTTTGCGGGTGATTTTCAGCGATTACTTCGCGGTACATCAGTTCTTTTCCTACATGTGGCTACACGGAGGCTGGGGCCACATATTCGGCAACATGATCATTCTCTTTTTCGCTGGGCCGATGCTGGAGATGGTGTGGGGCTCAAAGCGATTCCTGATATTTTACCTTGCCTGCGGTATTGGAGGCGGCGTGCTCTATGGGACCGCAGACCTTATCGAGAAAAAGAGGATCAAGGACCAGGTGGAGGCCTTTGTCGACAATCCTGATCCGTTGGAGTTTCGGAAGATCGTGTTCAACTATGGCAAGCCCGTTTACAACATGGGTCGGCTGTATGATTTCGCCAACGAATACTACGATGCCCCCGACAACGCTCGATTGGAGCGTGAGGCAGTTGACATTGTCGAAAACATGGCCTCCTTCTATATCGACATACCGATGGTGGGTGCCTCCGGCGCTATATTTGGTCTGTTGATGGCCATGCTGATGCTGTTTCCAAATGCAGATGTCTACCTGTACTTTTTATTTCCGGTAAAGGTGAAGTACGTGGTGACGGCTCTGCTGATATACGAGATATATGCGGAGATCAATCGGGCCGAGGGGGATACCGTGGCCCATTTGGCTCACCTGGGGGGAGCGGTGATTGCTTACTTCCTGATAAAATACTGGCAAAAGGACCGGACAAGACTCTATTAAAAAGCGATGACTAATAGTATCCTTGATGATTTCAAAAATGCCTGGAACAAGCCCAACAATGCGGCTGCCCAGCTCATCATCATCAATGTAATTGTGTTCCTATTTCTAGCCGTGTTGTCGGTGCTCTCCACACTGCTCAATGTCGGCCCTGTGTTTGATATCATCCACCAGCAATTCAGCATTCCTCCGATTTTCTCGGATTTCATTTTGCGGCCCTGGACGATCATCACATATGCTTTTTCGCATAGTCTATCGCGTATCTTCCACATTGTTTTCAATATGCTCTTTCTCTACTGGTTTTCGCGTATCATCGTGGAGTACCTGGGGAATGACAAAGTGATAAGCATCTACGTGGTGGGGGCGTTGGCTGGTGCTGTAGCTTATTTGTTCGTGTACAACGTGGTTCCTTTCTATATCGAATCGGCCCCCAGTATTGGAGGGATGGTGGGTGCTTCTGGTGCCGTCAATGCCATCATGATCGCTGCTGCCACCCTTGTGCCGAACTATACCTTCTTTCTGTTATTTCTCGGCCCGGTAAAGATCAAATACATCGCTGCCTTCTTCATAGTTATTTCTTTCCTTGGTTCGGTCGGCTACAACGCCGGAGGCAATGTGGCACATCTGGGCGGCGCTCTGATGGGGTATGTCTATATCAAGCAGTTGCAGAAAGGTACCGACTGGGGCGCCTGGGTGATGCGATTTTTGTACTTTGTCAAGAGCCTGTTTGTCCGCCAGCCGAGCATCAAAGTATCGCATCGAAAACAGAGGGCCAGTGCAGCCCCCAAAGGCAAAGGCAAAGGCGCAAGCGGAAGACGTAGTGCTTCCACAAGTGGGAAGGCTAGTCAGGACGAGATTGACGCTATTCTGGACAAGATCTCACAGTCAGGCTACGAAAGCCTCAGCAAAGAAGAGAAGCAAAAGCTCTTCGATGCCAGTAACAAATAGCCATTAGTCACGCCTCCTTATGGGCACCGACACATTGATCCAACAGCCCACGGTGATCATCTCCCCTTCGTCGTAAAGGTCTTCGAAAATCTCCGTCGCTGATGGGAATTGCTCCTTGGCTAGCAGCATCTTTTCCGTATTGCCTGCGGCCCCGTACTCGTCATAGGCTGCGAGAAAGACCGCCCGATCGACAACCTGGCTGACGCCTTCCTTGCAACTATAGTAGCTGTCGAAGTAGAGGTCACCGATCAATTCATGAGCAGGCTTGAAGTCCGGATTGAGCGCGATGGCGTGGCGGGCATACCTGCGAGCATCAGAGAATAGCGCCTTGCCACTGTGCAGGTTCGCCAGTAACATCAGCAACTCGGTGGAGGTGCTGTCCGATTCCGAGATAGCCAGCCCCACCTCATACAATTGGGCGGCCGTTTGCCAATCACCCTCGGTGTCATATTTTCGAGCCACTAGTTTGAGAAGGTTCCCATTGCCTGACTTCTGCACAACTGCAATGGCCAAGTCCTTGAAGTAGTCCTCGGCCAAGCAGTCGTGTTCCAACCCAAGTTTGATGAGTAATTGACCCTTGGAATCCCACCAGTTGGTTTCTTCTACCTGCATCTGCCAAAACCTATTGATATCGGCGCAGGTCCACGGTATACTCCGCAGCAGAATCTTGTCTAATACTGGCAGGATCATTTCCGTATTTTCCGGTGTCTTCATCACGTGATGCAAGAGGTGCTCATACCAATCCAATACGGCCTCACTGGGCTGTGTCTTACTTACTATGTCCAGAAGGGCTGGGAGAAGGTTTTTTCCGATATCTCCGTCATTAGCTTCCCAAGCGTCAACGAACCATTCGAAAACACCTTCGTAGCGGTCGGGTGTCCGCGACCAGTATTTGTATCCATAGTACGCTTTCCGGGTTTTGTTCTGGGGCTTAGAGGCAAATGCCTCCTCCCTGCGATCTATGAGCTGGATGACCTTTTCCTGGTAGGCGGTCCGAAGGCTATCGTCGCGCTCCCCACTGACCAAACCGTCATAGATTTTGATACCATTGATATAGATGGATGGGTTGAGGTTGGGCGCATTGGTTAATAACCATTCGAGTGGCTCGATACACTGAGTCAACGTCCCGGCCTTCATATTGTCATTGTAGAGTGCGACCATCTCTTTGGCCGTGGCTGTATCCTCGGGCCAGCACCATCGATTCTGACCCAAAGCGTGGAGTCCCGGAGTCAGCACCATAAGGATTGTGCAAATCAATCGATACATCTACTTAAGGTTTTGGAGTAGTCTGGCGGTGCGAACCAGCGTAAAGAATTCTTGTTTTTCGTCATCTGAGCCAGCCTCCGCGAGGCTCTCAATGTCTGTCAGTGTGAGATTGGTGGCGTAGCGTGAGCGACGCAGCACTTGGCCAAAAGCGGCTACCGCTGCCGAGAATCGGTAGTCTTCCGAGGCTGCAGCAATGGTTTGAGCCTCGTTCGTGACGGGTCTGACAATCAGTTGGCTCACTTCACTATCGATCTCCTTGTAGCGGAGGTTAACAGTAAGCAACTCATTGGTGTCGGCAGCGGATGTGGGCGACTTACTTATGTACCTGGAGGTCGTGCCACCCTGGGCTTCGCCAGGTATGATCTCGTACAGGCAGGTGACTGTGTGACCGGCCCCCAGTTCACCGGCATCCCGCTGGTCGTCCTCAAAGTCCTCCGGCGCCAGGGCCCTGTTCTCATACCCGATCAGTCGGTACTTGCTCACCAATGCGGGGTTGAATTCCGCTTGCACTTTGACGTCTTTGGCAATGGTGAAAAGGTTTGCTGTCAACTCGCGGTTAAATACCTTCTCCGCTTCGCGGATATTATCGATGTAGAAATAGTTGCCATTGCCGGCATTGGATATTTCCTCCATGCGATGGTCTTTGTAGTTGCCCATGCCAAACCCACAGATCGTGAGGAATATCTTGCTTTTGCGCTTTTCCTCGATGAGTCTGACGAGATCGCCTGTTGACGAGGGGCCTACATTGAAATCACCGTCTGTGAGTAGCACAATTCGATTGTTGCCCTCGGGGATGAAGTTTTGTTCTGCGATTTCATAGGCTTGTTCTATCCCTGCCCCACCGGCAGTCGATCCACCGGCGGTCAGCGACGCAATTGCTCGCTGGATGGTCTCTGTTTCTCCCGCAGGAGTGCTGGGCAGGACTACGCCCGAACTGCTGGCATACACGACGATGGCTACTCGATCCTGCGCTTGCAGAGTTTGCGAGAGCATCTTGAGGGACCTTTGAGCGAGGGGCAGCTTGTTGGGGCTGCCCATCGAGCCGGAGACATCGATCAGGAAGATGATATTGGAGGGCCGACGATCCTCGTAATCGAGCTTCCTGCCTTGTAGGCCAATGTGGACCAGCTGATGGGTTGGGTTCCACGGACAGGGGCCTACTTCAGTGTAGATCGAAAACGGTTGGCCCGGCTTGGGGTCTGGATAGTCGTAATGAAAATAATTGATCATCTCTTCGATTCTTACTGCGTCCGGAGGGGGCAATTGATTGTTCTGTAGAAATCTTCGGACGTTGGCGTATGACGCATTGTCCACATCTATTGAGAAAGTTGACATGGGGTGTGTCAACACTGATTGGAATGGGTTTTCTCGTAGGTAAGCGTATTCCTCGGTATTCTGGGGCTGTAGAGCGATTTCGTCGATTACTTCCTCATCAGGAGCTTCGTGAAAGACGATTTCTTCAACAATTGTTTCCTCTGTCACTTCCATGTCCAGTTCCACTTCGACTGGTTCTATGTACTGATATTTCTGTGCATCTTCCCGAGGCTCTCGTAGCATCCTCGAGGCTCCCGGCCGCGTGCTCTCACAACTCCAATGCCACTGGATGACGATCATGATGATTGCCGCAGCGATGAGCTCCATCGTGTGTTCACGAGACTTAGGATTCTTGTTTCGGCGCATAGTCGTTTAGTGTTTGTTGAAGCTCAACAATAGCCTAAGCCTACCGGGAGCCCCGACGATCGCCAGGAAAAGCGATTGTACAATGATTTACAATCCTTTTATCCGCCAATTTTGCTATCATCGCCTCCATGAGATCCTCAGAGAGGAGAAGGTTCGCAAGATTGAAGTCGGAAATAGTCCGTCGGGTGCAGGAGCAGTTTCCCGAGGTGCCGGCGGATATCACGGCATGGCGTAAAAAGGAGATAGGGCTCTTCCAAAAAGCACTGTCTCAGGAAATTAAGAGCCAGGTCAGTGAGAAGTGGTTTTACACGCACATGAAGTCCCACCACTCTTCATTGCCCAGAATAGATATGCTTGATATGCTGTCGCAGTTTGTGGGCCATGATAGCTGGGATCAATTCAACAGACAGCACAACCGACGCACCGTCACCTGGCGACCCCTCTTTTTTGTGACGATACCGCTGTTAGTGGCGGTTACATGGTGGGGTTTTTATCCAAGCTGCTCAAAATTTTGCTTTGTGAATCTATATGGCAGGCAGCCTATAGACGGGCAGGAGGTAAATGTATATCTGCTTCAGGAGGGCGAGTCGCCCCTCCTTTTGGGGCTGGATGAGGAGGCCTGTGTATGCGTAGATGACATGAATGCCGGTGCCCAGCTCATGATTTCATCTGCCTATTTCGTCAACGATACGATTGTGAGAAAGTCCCGAAAAGGCGAGACCGAGCAAGTGGCATTGAGGCCTGACGACTATGCCCAGCTCATAAGCATGTTCGCCAATTCGGATGTGGCAAATTGGCAAAGCTACCGCTCCAATTTGATGGACATGTTCATGGCCAACGCTCGCATTTACGAGTTGAAGTCGAATGGGTCGCGGCCAGTGGCCCTGTACAACAGAGAAGAGTTCGTGAACAAGCTGACCATGCCAATTGATCAGGGCAGGCCACTAGAGATTGTAGATATCACGTACGAGAAGAATAAGATCAGTATCCTACGATATATAAGAAAATGAGCATTGGTAAACATATCGCCCCCGTAGTGTTGCTACTGCTGATAGGATGTGCTACAGCAAATCGCCCTGATAGTGAGTTTGATTTTCCAGAGGGCCCACGCCTGGAGGCACCGTTTGTCTCCGCAAGCCTGGGAGAGGAGGATTTAGAGCATTTTAAGTCGACCGCCGTCACCAAGTACCGAGATCTGTTGGATCTATCGAGCATTGTAGCTGACACGTCCTTTGCACCGACCTTTCGTGATGCCGCGCTAGAGTCGTTCGCGTCGTACTTTCGCTTATCGGGGAATGAGCCGTCGACACTCGCCGGATTCAGTTATCGTTTGGCTGAACTGGCGGATGAGAAAGAAAAGATCTCGGATTTCACCAAAAGCGGCTCGAACTATCGGGCCACGATTTCTGCATCCGATGACCTCAAATTGGACGTGCTGCTGATGCAGGTGCAGAAGTCTTTCGGTCAGGAGATACATCTCGTATGGGACGTGATGTTCGTAGCGCCTAAATAGCCACTCCTTGGGTTTTGAGGCTGTTCAACACCAGGTTGTTGGGGAGAGCCTAAAGACAAAGAAGGTACGCTGTCAACGCCTCCTTTTCTTCTTTAGTGAGTGCCAACTCCAGCGTCAGGTTGAAAAATTCGACTGCGTCTGCGAGTGTGGGGCATCGGCCGTCGTGAAGGTAGGGCGGGGAGTCTTTGATTCCCCGGAGCGGGAAGGTTTTGATGGGCCCTTCAGGCCTTCCATTATAAAAACGCTCTACCTGCAAGTCGTGCATGTAGTCGTCGGTGAAGGCCGGGCCGTAGTGGCACTGTGCGCATTGGCCTTTTCCAAAGAACACCTGCTCGCCAAGGAGTTCCTGTTCCGTGGCTTTGTCTTTGTAAAGCTTGCCTAGTGGGCTAAGTTTCGGCGCGGGAGCGAAGTCCAGGATGGCATTGAAGTCTCCCATTCGATTGGTGACCTCCCGCTTTTGTGACCTTGGACCGATGGCTTGCTGCATGCCGGGGTCACCGTCGAAGTACTCCTCGACCTCAGCAAAATGATCCATACTCCGTATCGAGCGCTTGGAAGAGAGCTGCATCAGGTTGTAGTTGCCTCGCATGGTAGGTGTCTCGACGCGGAGTCGCGCCAGATTGGGTCGGGCGTCGGGTGCCAATTCGAAGGCACCGTTGGTATGTCCATTGACATGGCATGAAAAGCAGGAGACTCCCGCACTGGGTGCCAGCGTCACTCGGTGGGGCGTATGATTGAACCATGTAGTGGGTGTGGGTTTCAAAAGCTCCTTCAGGCCTTCCATCTGTTCTGCCGTGATGAGGCCATTGAAGATTTCATAGTAGTTGGCGAGTGTGACCTCTCGCCCGCCTGTCACATCACCCAATTCTTTGTGGGTGGTAAGGAACATGGGAGGGGGAAATTCTGGCAGATACTCGTCGGGAAAATCGTGATCAACGTCGATTCGGATATGCTCTGGATGAGCCTCATTCCAACTGTCAGGGAAGACCATGTGTGCCGTTGTATGAAGTGGGTGTGCCAATGGCTTGTAGGGGAAGAGGTCGCGTGCTTTGATCTGTGCTGGCGTTAGATCCGCCAGGCTCTCAAAAGACTCCACTCCCTCGGGTAAGCGAGAGATAGGCCCGGCCATTATAGGCTTGCGCCCTCCAGACATGTATTGATTGGGGATGGTCTCATTATTGAAGTCAAACCGACGGTCCATGTACGCCCGCACATCCCGCATCAATTCTGGTTTTTGCTTTTCATGGAAGGCGACCCACTCCTCCCAACTCATTGGCAGTTCCGGAACATCGAAGGAACTCTTCCCCCGACCAGCGTATTCCCACAATTCAAATGGGTTGCGTTCCCCTTTTCCTATGTTTGGATAGGCTTTTAGGCTATCGATGTAGCCACTGCCAAGTCCATAGTCAGTGGGTTGGTAGTCAGCGACCGTCGCACCAGGGCTCTGGAGCATATGAAGGCGTTGATCCGCGACCTGGAATCCGAGGACGGCCAAAAAGACCACTGCACTTACTACGAGGAGGGCATTCTGTTTTCTGCTTTTCATGGTTGTCAGGTAGTGCTTGTACAAATAATCAGCACAGTGATCGACGCCAAATGCCCGGGCCAGTCAGGTGCCTATACCTGTAAATAAAGTACAGAGGCGCCTCTCAGGTCCTTGATAGGTGTTCTCAAAGAAACTGATCTTTATCAGGGAGTGATCTCCAGAACATCCGAGCCATTGAATAGCTCATCCGCCAGGTCAATACCCATAGAGTGGTACAGCGAGGGCGGCACACTGATATCTCCGAGGAACAGGTCGCCTACAACTTCCCGGGCATCCTGCAGCAGCAAACCCTTCTTCGGCAGCGCCAAGGTGAGTGTCGCCGCCGCCTTGATGGTGGGGTTGTGAATGGTGCCCGTAGTCAAGTCAAGTCCTGAGGGCGTATCCAGGGACAGCACGGGTGCGACGCTTTCATTTGCGTACTCGATCATCTCTTGTGCCTTTCCTCTGGGGTCACCCTGTACACTATACCCGATGATCCCATCGATTACGAGATCGACGCCTTCAATGGTAGGTTGCTCCTCTGATACCGTAATATTCATCCGCTCCAAAATATCCAACTGATGAGCTGGAATGGCCGTCATTTTGGATCGTGAAGAGACCCAAACAACTACATGATGACCCCATGAAGACAATCGCCGGGCGCAAACCATCGCACCTCCACCATTGCCGCCAGTCCCGGCGAGTACAAGCACGTGGGCGGCGGATTGTGGCTGGAGGAATCTCTCACGGGCAACAATGGCCAGGCATCGGCCGGCATTTTCCATCATCTGGATCAATTCGATGCGGTACTCCTCTATCATGAGGCGATCGACCTCGATCATCTGTTCGGTGGTGATGGCGGGGAGTGATTTGCCGTATTTCAGGATCATGGCCCACAATTATAAGTTGCACTTCCGGGGTTATGAAGATGTGGTTAATTTTAGCGGCTTAGGATTATAATTTTTTTTGGAAATGCAACGAATCTCGTTTCTACTAGGACTACTGGTACTCGCTGTCCAGTGCAATCAAAAACCCTCCGAAAGCAATGCTTCGTCAAACACTCTCGCCGACCAGGCGAAGGCATTGGCGCAGTCTACCATCATCGTAGATGGACATGTGGACCTGCCTTATCGCATGGAGGTGAAAGGCTTTATGATCAAAAAAGCGGTGGAAGATGTGTCGGTAGAGACAGAGGGCAACTTCGACTACCCAAAGGCCAAGGCCGGAGGGTTGGATGCACCTTTTATGTCGATCTATGTACCGTCTCGGTATCAGGAGACGGGCGGTGCCAAAGAGTTTGCGGATTCACTCATCACGATGGTAAGTCAGTTGCCTGAGGAGTTCCCCGACATGTTTGCCCTGGCCAATTCGCCTGCGGCGATTGAACGCAACTTTGAGAAGGGGCTCGTGTCACTACCCATGGGAATGGAAAATGGGGCACCCATCGAAGATGATCTGAGCAATGTTGAATACTTCTTTGATCGAGGCATCCGATATATCACCCTGACGCATGGCACCGACAACCAGATCTGTGACTCTTCTTATGATGAGACAGACGACACCTGGAATGGCCTCAGCCCTTTTGGGGAGCAGGTGGTAGCAGAGATGAATCGCCTGGGTATCATGGTGGATATTTCGCATGTATCTGACAGTACCTTCTACGATGTAATGAAGATCACTACCGCGCCGGTAATTGCCAGCCACTCGTCCTGTCGCTACTTCACGCCAGGTTTTGAGAGGAACATGAATGACGATATGATCAAGGTCCTCGCCGAGAACGGTGGCGTCATTCATATCAATTTTGGCTCCAGCTTCCTGTCGAAGGACATCCAGGACAATCGCAATGCGATCCGCGAGCATTTGGTGAACTACCGTGCTGACAATGGGCTAAGCGAAGACGACTCAGTATACCAGGCCTATGCAGAAAAATACTGGACCGAAAACAGAAAGTTTGAGGATGTAAAGACCGTCGCAGACCACATCGATCGCGTGGTAGAGCTTGCCGGGATCGACTATGTTGGATTCGGATCAGATTATGATGGCGTGGGCGATAGCCTGCCCACAGGTTTGAAGGACGTGTCCACGTATCCCAATCTTATCGAAGAGTTGTTGAGAAGAGGATATAGCGAAGAGGATATTGCTAAGATCTGCTATAAGAACACGTTTCGAGTATGGAACAAAGTGCAAGAGATTGCCGCTAGCTCGGCGAGTTGAAGCAGCGCTACTTCTTCTTTTTCAGGGACCTAATGAAGTCCCGCCATGCAAATGGGTTTAGCAGCGGGTTGGATGGAGGCTGAAAGCGATAGGACGCCGCCGCCTGCTGCTGTTGCATGAAGAAGCGATGGTTCATGTTAGCGCTAGCAGGAAGATTCCAGTAGGCCTCTCGCATCGCAGCGCTATTGAGAAATCTTTGAAGGTTGTCATAGTCTCGTTGGTCAGGCAGCTCCACTGCCAATACCGCGGCTTTGAAGACAGCCTCCGAGGGATAAGGGAAAACCTCCAGTTCGTCGAGGTATGTCACATCTTCTCTCATCGTCACCAGAATTCGGAGGCTATGGTCCTCCCGATGCTCAGGGACAATGTAAGATGCTCTCCTAAAACCTACGGAACTGAATACGATGCTGTCGCCTTCCAGGACGGGAAGTGAGAAGAAGCCGTAGGGATTGGTTGTGGTACCTCTTCCGCCTTTCGGAATGTACACGTGCACCCCCGGAACTACGTTGGTGCTATCCTCGCCAAAGACCACTCCAGTGAGCTGAATGACATGTCTCGTGGAGTCCTGAGCGTTCGCTGCCCAAGCTCCGAGAACGATAATCACTGCAAGTAGTACTCTGGAGGACAAAATGGTTTCTACGTTTGAATACCCAACCGATTTGCTCGAATGGTAGTTTCAAAAGTAATGGATTCGCCTATCAATATTTCTTAAAAAACATTAAATGGGTGAATATTGCGTATTAATCTGGCCTTATGCGACTCAAGAATTTTAGCCTTTCTTACGGGACTCAGATCTTTAAGGCTTTTGCTGATGAGTCACGGGTCCGTATCATCAATTTGCTCTTCAATGCTGGCGAATTGAGCATATCAGACCTTGAATTGATCCTGGATTTTACGCAGACAAAGACTTCCAGGCACGTCAGTTACCTGAAGAATTCGAATCTGCTCAATTCCAGGCAAAGGGACCAATGGGTGCTCTACAGCATCAGGGAAGAGGTGCTCGCTCTCGTCAGCCAAATGCTGGAATTTCTGGAAAAAGATGCTGTGCTACAAAAGGATCTTGATGCCCATAGCACGATGCACAACAATCGTGAGCTCGCCGTCAATAAAATTGCTTCCAAGGACTACCGCGTATAATGAAAGATAAGATTACCACGGTCTTTTTTGACCTAGACCACACACTTTGGGACTACGATACCAACGCCCTGCAGACCCTTCGAGAGATCTACAACCAGTTCGAGGTCTCCAAGGTCTACGATGACTTCGGTCAATTCAGTGAGACGTTCTTCCGCAGGAATGCAGAACTATGGGACCAATACAACCGCGGTGTGATTGGTCGCGAGCACATCCGCCAGACGCGGTTCAAGCAGATCCTCGCCGATTCGGAGTTAGCAGAGAATGGTGCCGCCGTAGCCATGTCAGATTACTTCACAACCGAGGGTCCCCGCAAATCGGCCCTTATTGACGGCAGTATTGAGATACTGGACTATTTGTCTCAGAGCTACAGAATGGCCGTCATCACCAATGGATTTACCGATGTCCAGGCGATAAAATTGTCTCACAGTGGCATTGATCACTACTTTGAAGAGGTGATTACCTCGGAGTCCGCAGAGGCCCGCAAACCATCAGCGGAGATCTTCGATCATGCGCTGGACCTCACTGGAAATCACCGTGATGAAGTGGTCATGATCGGGGACAACCTCGATACAGATATCAAGGGTGCCCATGCCGCTGACTGGCATGCGATCTGGTTCACAACTTCCGATGAGCAGGCGCCAGCCAAAACGGTGAAAGTTCGTCGCTTACAGGAGATCACGGCGCTTCTTTGAGGGCATGGGATTGCGTAGCTTTGCACATCGAAATCAAATCAATGTGTAAACGACATGCCAAAAGGAATTTATAATATCCCCACACCCAAGAACGAACCCGTCAAAAGCTACTTTCCCGGATCTACAGAGAAGGCGCTGGTCAAGGCGGCGCTAAAACAGATGCGCTCAGAGCAGATCGACGTACCCATGGTGATTGGCGGCAAGGAAGTACATACCAATACAAAGCTGAAGATGAGCCCCCCTCACGATCATCAGCATGTTTTGGGTCACTTCAGCGAAGGGGACAGCACGCACGTACACGCGGCGGTCGATGCGGCCCTCGCTGCAAAGGATGCCTGGGCGAATCTGAGCTGGGAACATCGAGCCAGCATCTTCCTGAAGGCGGCGGATCTGATTGCTGGGCCCTATCGTGCAAAGATCAATGCGGCGACGATGCTTGCGCAGTCGAAAAATGTCTTCCAGGCAGAGATCGATGCTGCGTGCGAGTTCATCGACTTTCTGCGATTCAATGTGCACTTCATGCAGGAGCTTTATGCTGTGCAGCCCGAGTCTTCAGAAGGCATTTGGAACCGAACTGAATACCGACCGCTCGAGGGATTTGTTTTTGCCATCACACCATTCAACTTCACAGCCATCTCGGGTAATCTCCCTGCCGCTCCGGCTTTGATGGGTAATACGGTCATCTGGAAGCCGGCTTATAGCCAGGTGTATTCCGCACATGTGGTGATGGAGGTGTTCAAGGAGGCCGGTCTGCCTGATGGCGTCATCAACCTGATCCTTGTGGATGGCCCTGTGGCGGGAGATATCATATTCGAACACAAAGATTTTGCCGGTCTTCACTTCACAGGAAGCACCGCGGTTTTCAAGCACCTCTGGAAGACCATTGGAGCCAATATCGACAAGTACCGCTCCTATCCTCGTATCGTCGGGGAGACGGGTGGAAAAGATTTTGTGGTAGCGCACCCTTCAGCAGATCCGATCGAGGTGGCAACGGGTCTTGCACGCGGAGCCTTCGAATACCAGGGACAAAAATGCAGCGCCGCATCCAGGGCCTACATTCCATCCAATATCTGGGGGGATGTGAAGGCAAAGCTTCTTGAAGACATAGCGTCTTTCTCCATGGGAGGTACGGAAGACTTCCGCAACTTTATCAATGCGGTGATAGACGAGCGCGCTTTCAAAAAGATCACCGGATACATCGATCAAGCCAAGAGCGATAGCGACGTCGAGATCCTGGCAGGCGGCAACTACGACGGCAGTAAGGGGTACTTCGTTGAGCCGACGGTGATCGTGGCAAAGGATGCCAAGTACCGCACGATGTGTGAGGAGATCTTTGGTCCGGTGTTGACGATATATGTCTATGAACCGTCGGACTTTGAGGCAACATTGGAGCTAGTTGACAGTACGTCGCCCTATGCATTGACAGGTGCGATCTTCTCGAAGGATCGGTACGCGGCAGAGTTCGCGACGAAGAAACTGGTCAATGCTGCCGGCAATTTCTATATCAATGACAAGCCAACTGGTGCTGTAGTAGGACAGCAGCCCTTTGGGGGCGCCCGCGGATCCGGGACCAATGACAAGGCGGGCGCACAGATGAACCTGCTTCGCTGGGTGAGTGCCCGTACCATCAAAGAAACATTTGTGCCGCCTACGGATTACAGGTATCCATTTTTGGCCGAAGAGTAGACGATTTCAGGAGCCCGCGGCGTTGGACATGCCGTGGACTCCAATCACATAGACCATATTTATCAATCACTGGCTGTTTCAATCTCTAATTTCATGACTAGGACTTCCACCATGGCAAGATGTTTTGCCATCCTCTTTGTACTGCCGCTTTCTATCTCAGTTCATGCCCAGGAGGGTTTTCAGGGGTACTACCGCTTTCCAGACGTTAACGGAGATCAGGTGGTCTTCACTGCAGAAGGAGATCTATGGACTGTCCCCATTGGAGGTGGATTGGCGCGAAGGCTGACAAGTCATGCTGAGGAAGAGCTTTACGCCAATTTCTCACCGGATGGTAGGACCATTGCATTCTCGGCCTCCTACGAGGGGCCGCAGGAGGTCTACACTATGCCAGTAGCTGGGGGGATGCCAACTCGATGGACCTACGAAAGTGATTTCTCGAGGGTCAATGGATGGACTCCCGATGGCAAGCTCATTTATGATACCCGTACGTATTCCCGCGTACCGGACCAACAGCTGGTGACGATCGATACGGAGACCATGGCAAGGACACGGGTACCTTTGAGTCAGGCAAGCGAGGCTACGTACGATGAATCAGGCAACACGGTATTCTTCGTTCGCCCAGCCTATCATCGCAATGTCACCAAGCGGTATAAGGGAGGTACTGCGCGTCAAATATGGAAGTTTACTGAAGGCGAGGCCGAGGCGGAGCAACTCACCAAAGACTATGCAGGCGAGAGCCACCATCCCATGTGGCTGGATGGCCGCGTCTACTTTATCAGTGACCGCGATGGCGTGATGAACATCTGGTCGATGACCGATACAGGTTTCGACCTGCGGCAGCACACCGAGCACAAGCAATTTGATGTGCGCTATGCAAAGATTGCCGATGGCAATATCGTCTACCAGCACGGTGCAGATATTTGGTTGTATCGCATACTGGCGGATTCATACGAGAAACTGGAGATCACGCTAGCCTCAGACCTGGACCAATTGCGGGAGAAGTGGGTGGACAATCCGAAGAACTACATTACTTCTGTGTCTCCCGACCCCGACGGGAAGCGAGTGGTCATCACCGCACGAGGCAGAGTGTTCGTGATCCCGGTTGATCAAGGGAGGCAGGTGGCCTTTACCGAACAGAAGGATGTGCGGTATCGGGATGCGGTCTTCTCTCATGATGGTAAGAACATCATCACATTGTCCGATGAAACCGGTGAATTTGAGTTTGTGAGCATGCCAGCGAGTGGCATTGGGAATTTACGTCGGGTCACTTCGGATGGTCGCGTCTTGCGATTTGGTGGGACGCCTTCAAGAGATGGCAAATGGCTAGCCTATACGGACCTGGAGGGAAATCTGTATGTTCTCAATATCGCTTCCGGTGAGAGTAAGAAGATTTCTACAAATCGCGAAGGGGCCTGGGGCATGTCCTGGTCACCAGACGATCAGTGGCTCGCTTTCGTGCAGCGAGCGGCGAATACCATGGCACAGATCCTTGTCTACAATTTGCGAAGTGGTGACCTGTTCCCAATCACTACTGATCGGGCCAATAGTACGGATCCCCGATGGAGCCCTGACGGTCAATTCATTTATTTCCTGTCCGACAGGAGCTTCACCTCACTCGTTGGCTCTCCCTGGGGGTCCCGACAGCCTGAACCTTACCTGGATGCGCAGGAGAAGCTTTATCACATCCCGCTGACTCGAAGTGTGAGGTCACCATTCAGACCCGACGATGAATTGTATTCAGCGCCCAAGTCCGAATCTGAAGACAAGGCCGTGGTCACGGTATCGATAGAAAAAGAGGGGATCACCAGGCGTATCGCGGAAGTGCCGATCAAGGCCGGGAACTACCGAGGTCTTGCAGTCACTGACAAGGCCATCTATCTGATGTCTCGCGAGACGGGAGTGGGCGCGAAGAGCCATTTGGAGTTTTTGAAAATCGACAACCAAGACCCAAAGTTGAAGCGCATGGTTTCGGATGTCCGATCTTTCGAATTGACGGCTAAAGGAGATCACCTATTGGTGCGAAAGGGTCAGGATTACTATATGATCGAAGCCGGTACGAGTGAGGTAAAGGACCTGGCAGATGACAAGATTGACCTAAGTGGATGGAAGTTTGCCATCACGCCAAGAGATGACTGGCGGCAGATGTTTATCGACGCATGGCGTATGGAGCGAGACTATTTCTATGATCCCAACATGCATGGTGTGAACTGGGAGCAGATGCGCGACAAGTACCTGCCCCTGGTCGATCGGGTGACCACCCGCATAGAGCTCTCTGACTTGATCGGGCGATTTGTTGGTGAGTTGTCAGCGCTTCACACAAGTGTTCGAGGAGGTGATCTGCGCGAGGATGATAAAGATGTCGCAGTGCCCAGCCTGGGAGGAATATTCACCAGGTCAGCAGACGGGTTTCGCATCGACTACATCTACCAGGCAGATCCTGATTACCCCGATGAGCGGAGTCCATTGGATGACCCATATCACGATATCAGGGTCGGTGATGTCATCACACATGTGGATGGTATCGCATCCACTACTGCGATGGATATCAATGCACTTCTTCGAAATAAGGGAGGCAAACAGGTGCGGATAACTGTCAAGAGGGGAGGGAACAGCCGTGACCTCATCGTGACACCGACTTCTAATCTATATAACCTCCGGTATAGAGATTGGGAATACAGCCGGCGCAAAGAAGTTGAGACAAAATCTGAGGACAAGATTGGCTACTTCCACCTGAGAGCGATGGGCAGTCGCGACATCAGCCAATTCTATCGGGAATTTTATCCGGTGTTCAATCGAGCGGGCTTGATCATCGATGCGCGTTACAACTTCGGGGGGAATATCGATAGTTTCGTCTTGGAGAAATTGCTAAGGAAAGCCTGGATGTATTGGATCTCCCGGTCAGGTGAGCCCTACTGGAATATGCAGTATGCGTTCCGGGGACACATGGTTGTTTTGGTCAATGAGAATACTTATTCGGATGGAGAGGCATTTGCCGACGGGTTCAAGCGCCTGGGTCTAGGTACCACAGTCGGAACGCGAACGTGGGGAGGCGAAATTTGGCTCAATAGCTCCAACCGACTGAGTGATGGCGGTTTGGCCAGGGCCCCGATGATGGGCGTCTATAGTGCAGATGGTGAGTGGTTGATCGAAGGCCATGGGTTTGAGCCGGATATTGTCGTTGACAACTTGCCTCATGAGACCTTCAACGGAAAAGATGCACAGCTGGAGGCGGCGATCGATCACCTGCTCAAAAAAATCGAGCAGGATCCTCGGGAGGTGCCGGCACCTCCTCCGTTTCCAGACAAGTCGTTTTTGTACGGGCAGTAGAGGGCTTACCCGTAAGTAAACTCCATCGACTCAATCGTGAGTCCCGGACCAAAGCCGAATCCCAGCACTTTTTGGTCAGTGTTGGCCGAAGTCAATTGCTTCATGAGCATGTCGAGGACATAGAGAATTGTGGCCGAGGACATGTTGCCATTGCTCTTCATCACCTCGTGCGCTATGGCATTCTGCTCTCGCGTGATGCCGAGGCTCTCCTCCATAACATCGAGAATCGCTCTTCCTCCCGGGTGGATGGCGTAAAGGTCGAATTCCTCGGATGCGGTACCGAGCGCCGCCTCCAGGGAGGGTTTCATCTGTCCGATCGACTTCCTCACGAGGTCGGGAATCTTGTCAGTGATCTGGATCTTGAATCCATGCACTCCGAGTTCCCATAGCAAATGGTCATGTGCCTCCTTGAACACCTCCCCGTAACTGGCCCCGAGTTCGAGTCCTGGCTCGTCACTGTTCTCAACAAGCGCAACCGCCAATCCATCGCCGAATAGCGCGGTTGATAGCAGATGTCCTAAGGTGTCTTCCTTCTGAAAATGCAGGGAAGTGAACTCTATCGAGACGATCATCACTTTGGCATTGGGCTCCGACTGGCAAATGCTCTTGGCTGTTCTTAAGGCATTGAACACTGCGTAACAGCCCATAAAATTGATGCCTAGCCGATTGATGTTCTTTTTGAAGCCGACTTCATCGATGATTTCGATATCGATACCTGGGGCGTACAATCCTGTGCAGCTGACCACCATGAAGTGGGTGATATCTGAAGGTTCGAGCCCTCTATCCTCGAGCATCCGCTTCACTGCCAATGTTGAGAGCCTAAGCCCTTCCTTTTTGAAGACCTCCATCCTTTTCTCCAGGTTAGGAAAGGGCTCCCCATCGTCAGAATTTGCATAGAACTCGTACTCACCTGGCTGGCGGCCGTAGTCGGGCAACACCACATGCCTGCCTTGGATACCTGTCGCCCGATACAATACTTGTGTGAGTTTGGCGGACCTTCCCTGCTGCCCTAGCAAGCCGGACACGAAGGATGCTATCTGCCTTTGGGGTACAAAGTTTTCAGGGGGCTGGGTGACAATTCTTGTTAGTTTTGGTTTCATCAAACGGGCTTCTGCACAAATACATTATCTATGAAATTCAAAGTAAGAGATATCGCCGCACATCTCTCTGGCGAAATTGAAGGAAATACCGATGCGGAAGTTGAAAATATCGCTGACATTGAAAACGCGAAGAAAGGTGACCTGACATTTCTCTCCAACCCTAAATACGAATCATTCTTATATGAAACGGAAGCATCCGCCGCTATCGTATCCCGGGAGTTGGTACTCAAGGGGCCTGTGAGTACCACACTTATTCGCGTGGAAGACCCTTACGGCAGCTTCACACAGGTCCTGGAGATGGTGGAGAAAACAGTCGTTAGCCCCAAAGTCGGCATCGAGCAGCCAAGTTATGTGGATGAGACCGCGACGATCGGAAATGATGTCTATATCGGGGCATTTGCCTATGTGGGAAAGGGCGCAGTGATCGGTGACAACGTCAAGATTTATCCGAACTGCTATGTCGGTGACGGGGTGGAAATCCAGGAACACACGACCCTCTATCCCGGCGCATCTGCGCACTATGGTGTGAAGATCGGTGCTCATTGCACGCTCCATCACGGCGCAGTGGTAGGCTCGGACGGATTTGGGTTTGCTCCGCAGGCGGATGGTACATACCGGCGTATTCCTCAATTGGGCACGGTAATTCTGGAAGATCACGTGAGCATCGGCGCGAATACCGCGGTCGACCGGGCTACGTTCGATGCCACCGTCATCAAGAGAGGTACAAAGCTTGATAACCTTATTCAGGTAGCCCACAATTGCTCTATCGGTGAGAATACTGTGATGGCTGCGCAGGTGGGTTTGGCCGGCACGACTCAAGTCGGGGCCAATTGCATGTTTGGAGGGCAGGTAGGGGTAGGAGGGCACCTCCAGATAGCTGACGGATCCAAAATCGGACCGATGGCTGGCGTCATGTCCTCGATAAAAGAAGCGGACAAGTCATGGGTCGGTGCCCCAATTATGGATCCCAAGGAGTTCTTCCGAATGACTGCCTCCATGAGAAAATTGCCAGACCTCATCAAAAGAGTACGAGATCTGGAGAAGCAGTTGGAGGAGCAGAAGGGGGAATAAGTCGGGGGCCGGTGACTGTGATTCGGTCGTATCTTGAGATACACACGATAACAGTAACCTATAATTTCTCATGAAAAAGCTAATTCTATGCTCATGCGCCCTATGCTTGATAGGCGCTACAATGGTCACGGGTCAATCGATTGTTGGAGACTGGCTCATGCCCGGCACTACTCCTGATGGTGTAGAAATCACCAACCTTGTCTCATTCAAGTCTGATGGGAAAATGACGGTCGATTTCGGAAACGATGGAGTCGTGGACGTAAACATGACCTACGAACTGGACGACGCACAGGTGGTGCTGATGGATAACACACCAGAGAGTCCCTGCTATAATAAGAAGGGCGTGTACAAGGTAGAAATTTCTGCGAGTGAGATGAATATGGAGCTCGTAGAAGATGCTTGCGATGAACGCCGAGGAGATGGCTCACCTATGACTATGAAGCGTTCTGAGTAGGTACCTTCATATTTAGCAACTTGTGATTAGCATCAGGGCGACGGACTAGTTGCAAGTTGCCTGTGTCTGGGAGCGAATTTTTTCGCGTTGGCTCCCATCGAAAGGGTTGTTACTTGATTTTTTCTGAGCTTCGTCAACCCATTTTGAACCTCTACCGTTCTCATTTAGGTACGGGTAACCACAATCGCCATGTCCAAAAACGTTGCATTAGTGCTGTCCAGTGGAGGGGCCAGAGGCCTGGCTCACATTGGAGTCATCGAGTCCCTGCTTGAAAGAGGTTTCAATATCCGTAGTGTCGCTGGCTCCTCAATCGGTGCCGTGGTAGGGGCCTTGTATGCCTGCGGCGAATTGGATACTTATAAGAATTGGATACTGGGTCTTGATCAATGGAGCGTCATCAAACTTATGGATTTCACGCTGAGTGCTCAGGGATTCCTTCGAGGCGAGAAGGTGTTCAAGACACTTGAAACCATGGTCCCTGACAGGAAGATCCAGGATTTGCCAATCCCATTTGTGGCTGTGGCGACAGACATTCAGAAAGGCAAGGAAGTTGTCTTCAAGAAGGGGAGCATGTACCGAGCACTGAAGGCTTCGGCGAGTATACCTACTGTGATCAAGCCTAGGAGTCACAAAGGTTCGGAGCTGATTGATGGGGGCGTCATGACCCCGATACCCGTGGAGTTTGTGAAACGGAAGAAGAGCGACCTGCTGGTCATTTGCAACGTTAGTGCCGCCGGAAGCTTCAAAAAAGACAATGGCTCGGAATCGGAGCCCGATAATCAGACGGCATACAGCAAGCAGCTTACCGCATTGAAAGCCGTGTGGGAGCGGATGCTTCCTCCCGCGGATGCCCAGCCTACCAAAAAGCTCGGATACTTTGATCTGTTGGCCCGCAGCATCGATCTAATGCAAGACAAGGTGACAAGTCTGCTGATCGAGCAGCATAAACCAGATCTGGTCATCGACATTCCTCGAGACGCCTGTGGTGTATTTGATTTCCACAAAGGTCAGGAGATGATCCAGGCGGGTCGTACGGCCTTCGATGAAGCTTTTGCCGGATCCGATCTGCCGCCTATGCTCGGACACACGGCCTGATGAATTCCTGCAGCAACGCCTAGAATGATATCAGCATCGTGGGGTTGCCAACAGTATTCACTACTTCAAAACCCTCGCGAAGGTACAATCGCATAGCAGGATTGCGCTGGTCAACGCTGAGTGATATGCCAGGGTGGCCGGCGGCTCGTACTGTGGCAATGAACTCCTGAAGCAGCTTTGTTCCTATTCCCTTGTTCCTGGCCGGAGGGAGCAGCGCAATGCTCATCTCCGGGATATTTTCGGACACAAAGCCGTAACCTGGGTGATCTTTAGAAAAGAGTCGGCACCAGCTGGCGCCCATCAGAATGCCTTTTAGTTCTACTATTAATGCCAAATCCCCATGCCTTCCCCAATTGTGGAGGTATCTGGAGATGTGCGGTTCTTCCAGAATGGCCTTCGGGAAAGGCTTCTCGCCTGGAGGCACGAAGAGCGCATGGTATTGCATTACCTTGAGGAAGCGCTCTTCACTCTGTCTCAGCGCCCGTATCGTCACCAAGTTGCTCTTTTCAATTCAGAACGCTCAGGGATTCGCCGACCTCGACAAACGCCTGGATCGCCCTGTCCAAGTGCTCCTTTTCGTGCACGGCTGACAGCTGTACCCGGATGCGCGCCTGACCCTTCGGCACGACGGGGTAGTAGAAGCCGATGACGTAGATGCCCCGCTTCAAAAGCTCAGCCGCCATTTGCTGGGAGAGGACCGCATCATAAAGCATGATAGGGACAATGGCGCTATCACCGGGCTTGATGTCAAATCCCGCCTCTGACATTTTGGTTCTGAAGTACTTCGTGTTCGATTCCAGTTTGTCTCTCAGGTCGGTAGTTTCAGAAAGCATATCGATCACGGCGATGGAGCCACCGACGATGGACGGGGCCAGGGTGTTGGAGAACAAATAGGGGCGAGAGCGCTGTCTCAGGATGTCAATTACTTCTTTCCTTCCGCTGGTAAATCCACCTGAAGCCCCACCTAGCGCTTTACCCAGCGTGCCGGTAATGATGTCGAGTTTATCCATCACCCCACGGTACTCGTGTACACCTCGGCCAGTCTTTCCGATAAACCCGGTACTATGGCACTCGTCGCTGACCACAACAGCATCGTACTTCTCGGCCAGTTCGCAAATCTTGTCCAGCTGGGCAATAGTGCCGTCCATTGAGAAGACACCGTCCGTGACAATCATCCGAACCTTGGCCCCTGAGGCTTCCTGCAACTTCGCCTCGAGATCTGCCATGTCGTTGTGCTGGTACCTGAGGCGCTGTGCTTTACAAAGCCGCACACCGTCGATAATGGAGGCATGATTCAGCGCGTCGGAAATGATCGCATCTTCTGGCCCGAGAAGGGGTTCAAACAAACCTCCGTTTGCATCAAATGCAGCTGCATAGAGGATGGTATCCTCCATACCCAGAAATTCTGAGATCTTTCTCTCCAGCGTTTTATGGATGTCCTGAGTACCGCAGATGAAGCGTACGGAAGACATGCCATATCCCCGTTGGTCTATCGTGTCTTTTGCGGCTTGCACGACCTGCGGGTTCGACGAGAGCCCCAGGTAATTGTTTGCGCAGAAATTGATGACTTCGGAGCCATCCTCCAGGCGAATGACGGCGTCCTGGGGTGAGGCGATGATCCTTTCTTCTTTGTACAGCCCTGCGGCTTTAATATCGGCAATCTCTTTCTCTAGCTTGGCTTTCAAGGTAGCGTACATACGGCTGGGGTTTGGGTTAAGGGTTTTATCTCTTCAAATACTAGTATCCTCCTGTAGCTATACAGTCCATCAGTCTTTCTTCTTTGGTTTGGGGACTATCCGGGGCCTGGCCTGCACTTTCCTCTCAGTGGTCTTCGCTTCTTCCTTTAACGGAAACCGCCGGCGAATACCATTGATCAGAAAGAGCTTCTGGGCCGTGAAACTATCCGGGTGCATTTGCAGGAAGAGTTTTTCAAAGCCCTCATATTGACTGCTTTCTGCTCTTTTGTACCTGCTGGCATCAATTCTTTTGGCCTTCAGATAGTCTTCAAAACTCATGTCTCAAAATTAATCGCTCAAAGTCAAGAAGTCTAAGAGCTCAGGGACTTACTCCGACATTTCGTGAAGATGCTCCTTTGACTTAATTTCAAAGCTCGGTACTTCACGGCCTTAACAATAGCATGAACCTTAAAACACAAAGAAATCTCTATGCACTGCTCATCGTCGTCCTCCTCGGCATCATTGGGACGTCTGTCTACTCCCTGCTAGGGGGCTTCGACGAGATATCGATCTTACATGGACCAGGAGAGCGCAAGAGCATAATCGGCAAGTACTTCAAAGGTTACTATGCACACCCTGACATTGAGGAAATGTGGAAGGACTCCAAAGCCTTGCTGGATAATGGTGAGATCGCTGGTTTTTTGGCAGTGGTCAATTATCAAAACGACTCGCTCTCGAATGATGAAGTCGAGCAATTCATCGGTGTGGCGATTGCGGGGGGTATGGCGGAGGTACCTGCCGGTTACGAAGTACTGGAGACGGATCTCACGCAGCGTGTATTCATTTCCCTGCCCATGCATCCACTGGTGAGACCGAGGCCACACAAGGTGGAGGACATGATCCAGAAATATGCCAATGAAAATGGGCTGACTCTTGCCAAATTCACCATCGAATTACACTACCGGGACAACAGCCTCACGGTTGAAGCCCCCATCGTATCAATTCAGTGATAACTGCTGTTTGGAGTTTTCGTAGTGGAGGATCTCAAGTAACGCATCCACTAGCGAGGTAGAGCGGCGAAAGGATAGTAGCCCGAGGTATTTGCCTCGAATAATGTTCCCTGATTCCATGCCAAAGACAATGGAGCCCCGGCACTCCTGGGATTCCCTTTCCAGCAATTTAGTCTCCATGATTGATTGGTCGATTCCGTCTTCGTAGCAGCATTTCAGGTTCCAAGTCAGCTGTTTGTTCTTCTCACAGATTTTGTTCAGAAGATTGACCAGTGTTATTTCGTCCATTATCTAAAAGTTAATCAAAAATTCTTCTTGAGTGAAAGATTACCGCGAATACGCCTGATGAGGGTTCACGATGAACAATGCAAGTGACCATCGGTTTTCTACCCATTACTGGGTACTTACCGGGCAGAATTGCTACGTTTACATTCAAAAATCTGACTTTAATGAACCGACAATTCACACTTTTCAACCTTGCAATCATTCTCATGATCTGGAGCTGTGGGGCGCCGCAATCCAGCCAAAGTGAGGAATCCACTGCGGCTACAGAAGGAGGATCAGTAGATATTCCACAGGGTGAGTTCACCTATTCAGTGGACACCGTGGAAATGAAGGGCTACTTCGCGACCCCACAGGAGGGCGCGGCCGACAAAGTGCCAGGGGTACTCGTCATCCATGAGTGGTGGGGGCACAACAGCTACGCCAGAGAGCGGGCCGATAAACTGGCGGAGCTAGGTTATGTGGCATTTGCCCTGGACATGTATGGGGATGGAAAAGTCGCCGAGCACCCTGACGACGCTGGCAAGTTCGCCGGAATGGTATTCCAGAACATCGACCTGGCGAAGAAGAAATTTGAAGCGGCACTAGAAGCATTGAAAAGTCACCCACAGGTAGATGGGTCCAGGATTGCGGCGATCGGCTATTGCTTTGGGGGCACTGTGGCCCTCAATATGGCCAATGCGGGTTACGACCTTGATGCCGTCGCAGCTTTCCACAGCGGGCTGAACTTTCCCATCCCCGCGGAGTCAGCACCTGGTGCAAAGATCCTCGTTTGCAATGGTGCTGATGATCCATTTGTCTCTGCGGAGTCCATTGACGCTTTCAAGACCATGATGGATGGAGTAGGGGCTGATTACGAATACGTCGCCTACGAAGGAGCGGTGCATAGCTTCACAAGTAAGGAGGCGGATGCCAATGGTGAGAAGTTTGGCCTGCCGCTAGCATACAATGCAGAAGCGGATGCAGCATCATGGAGCAAGATGCAAGAGCTTTTTGAAGCGGCATTCTAGCAACTGGAGGCTACAAAGTCTTTAGAAAGGCCATCCGCTTTGGATGGCCTTTCTCTTTTACCAGACGTGAATCTGGCCACCGCCGTCAATCATGATCTTCTTATGGTCGATAGGGACGACTACATCAAAATCATCGTTGATGACGCCTAGTTTCATCGTGCGCTTGTCCCTGATGATGGCATGCCCTTCGATGAATGCGCTCACCTCGTAGTTTTTCACTGCCCCGAGGTCATCGTGGTGATCTCCTTTCGAGGAGTAAAACTGGGCCAGCTCCTGGTAGTAGTTGCTGTGGTCCCACACAGCAGGTTTTACGACCTCTTTGCCGGACCAATCGATGAACCCGTACATGCCGTTCTTCTTGACGCGTGCCCATTTATTCCCATTCTTGTTAAATGAGGAAATTTCCCCGTATTGAGTGGGGACGACCTCGTTTCCCGCCAAGTCGATGAAGCCATATAGCCCCTGCATTTCCACTTGCGCCCAATTGTGCCTCTTGGAGCCGAATCGGTTGATGTCGGAGTATTTGGGCTCTACCAGTTCCTCACCACTCTTCGTCAGCAATCCATAGAGCCCATTTTTTGACACTTTGGCCAGGTGTTCGGAGTAGCTGCCAAACGACTGGATCGACTCGTATTCGGTGGCGACCACCTCTCGTCCGGTCTTATCGATGAAGCCAAGCAACCCGTCTTTTTCAACCTTGGCCCAATTAGATCGCCGATCAAAGGCATAGATCTTGGAATATCGGGGCGCGACGGCCTCTTCGCCGGTGACATCCAGATAGCCATAGAGTCCGTTTTTCTTCACTTTTGCCCACCGTACGCTGTTGTCGCCGAAGCTGGCAATGTAGTCATACGTAGGTGGCACTACTTCGCCTCCCGTTCGGTCGATGAAGCCATAGAGCCCATTGCTCTCTACCAGGGCCCAGTTTTGCTTCCGGTCGTTGAACTGGTAGATCTTGTCGTACCTTGGCTTGACCAGGACGTCTCCTGAGCGGTGGAGTAGGCCGTAGAAGCCATTTTGTTGAACAAGGGCCAGACCGGTGCCTATTTCATCAAACCGCCAGATCTTGTCGTACAGTAGGGGGACAACCACCTGTCCGGAGCGGTCGATGAATCCGTACTTGGCATCCTTGCGTACCAATGCCCACGGTGGATTGTTGTGATCGCCGTAATCAGCGATATAATCGAAAGTGAATGCTTGGTCGTCGGCTGGTTGCTGTGCCCTGGCTGGGTGACCTGCCAGCAAGGCCGACACTGTCAGTAGAACAATAACGTCTTTCATACCTGAAAGACACATTCAATGGAGAGGGGTTTCCATCTAATCCGTGTTAAAGTAAAAACGGCCCCCATCAATCGATGGGAGCCGCCTAACAAACAACTATAATTATGCAAAAAACCTCAACTTCCACAACCCACGCAATCGATCTCCGAGTTCATGGGTTTGGTACCGTTTAGTTTCATTTTCAGATTGTGAATTTTATCCCTCACCTCCATGTCATTGAACATGTCTCCAGTGAGCTGATTTTCTAATTTCTCAATCTGTGCTTGAATCTCTTTCGCAGTCATAACAGGGCTTTGAATGTAAACTGTAGAATAGTAGAAAAAGATCCGAAAAAAACTCAAATAATCCAAGTTTTTTGGCGTGATCCGTACGCTAAAGCGGATGATGGTGGGAGCCCCTGAGACTCCCTCCGACCATCAAATGTCAACTTACTTTGACCTCGTCGAGATTGATAAACTCAATCTGATCATCATCACTCATGGTGATGCCGATCACTGCTTCCTTCGCTATGTGCCCAGCCAGGATTTCCTTTGAGAGCTCATTGAGGATTGCTCGCTGGATGACTCTTTTCAGTGGTCGCGCACCAAACTGTGGGTCAAATCCCACCTTGGCAAGGTGCTGCAACACTTTCTGGTCCGCTTCGATCTTTATGCCATTCTCCACCAGACGCTGCTGGATGAGCTTGAACTGGATGCCCACAATCTTCTGCAGATCCTCCTGACTCAGAGGCTGGAACATGATCGTCTCATCGATCCTGTTCAGGAACTCAGGCCGAACGGATTGTTTCAAGAGCTCAAACACTTGTTTCTTCGTGTCCTCCAGTATCTGGTCTTTGTTCCATTCCTCCAGTTGCTGGAAGTTTTCCTGGATCAAATGAGAACCGATATTGGTCGTCATGATGATGATCGTGTTCTTGAAATTGGCCACCCTGCCTTTATTGTCTGTCAACCTTCCTTCGTCCAATACCTGGAGGAGGATGTTGAAGGCATCGGGATGTGCCTTTTCGATCTCGTCCAGCAGGATGACCGAATAAGGCTTTCTGCGTACTGCCTCCGTCAACTGTCCGCCCTCGTCGTATCCGACATATCCAGGAGGCGCCCCAATGAGTCGACTGACGGCATGTCTTTCCTGATATTCGGACATGTCGATCCGCACCATGGCATTTTCATCGTTGAACAGATAATCCGCCAGGGCTTTGGCCAACTCCGTCTTACCGACACCCGTGGTGCCCAGAAAGATGAATGAGCCGATAGGTCGCTTGGGGTCATGCAGGCCGGCCCGACTGCGCCTCACCGCATCTGATACCGCTGCAATTGCCTCGGACTGCCCAGCAACGCGCTTGCCCAGCTCTTTTTCCAGCAGCAATAACTTTTCACGATCGCTTTGCAGCATTTTGCTGACGGGGATACCAGTCCACTTGGCTACTACCTCGGCGATGTCCTCACTGTCGACTTCCTCTTTGAGGAGTGATTGTCCCTGTTGCATCTCCACAAGCTGCGATTTGAATTCTTCCAGCTTGCGTTCAGCTTCCACGATTTTGCCATATCGGATTTCTGCTACCCTTCCGAGCTCGCCAGATCGTTCGAGCCGTTCTGCCTCGGTTTTGTAGGAATCAATGTTTTCTTTCTCCTGTCGGATGCCCTGGATGACAGCCTTCTCATTTTCCCAGCGTGCCTTGACATCTTTTCGCCTACCGTCGAGATCAGCGATCTCCTTGCTGAGTTCGGCTTCCTTCGTTTTGTCCTTCTCTCTGCGAATGGCTTCACGCTCTATTTCCAGCTGCATGATTTTGCGATTGAGCTCATCCAGTTCTTCCGGTAGAGAGTCGATCTCAATACGAAGTTTCGAAGCTGCTTCGTCCATCAGGTCGATTGCCTTGTCTGGCAGGAATCGGTCTGAGATGTACCTGTTGGAAAGCTCCACTGCCGCGATGACCGCATCGTCTTTCACCCGTACACCGTGGTGCACCTCATACTTGTCTTTGATCCCTCTCAAGATCGAAATCGCGTCGGTGACACTGGGCTCATCGACGGTCACGGACTGGAACCTGCGCTCGAGCGCCTTGTCCTTTTCGATGTACTTCTGGTATTCCTTCAGGGTAGTAGCGCCGATTGCGTGCAATTCTCCCCTCGCCAGGGCAGGCTTCAACAAGTTGGCAGCGTCCATGGCGCCCTCACCACCACCGCCAGCACCTATCAAGGTATGGATCTCATCAATAAAGAGTATGATCTCCCCTTCGCTGTCGGTCACCTCTTTGATCACCGATTTGAGGCGTTCTTCAAACTCGCCTTTGTACTTGGCTCCTGCGACGAGCAGACCCATGTCGAGCGAGATGATAGTTTTGGTCTTCAGGTTTTCTGGCACGTCTCCATCTACGATGCGCTGTGCCATGCCTTCTACGATCGCGGTTTTACCTACCCCCGGCTCACCCAGGAGCATAGGGTTGTTTTTGGTTCTACGAGCGAGGATTTGCAGCACCCTGCGGATCTCTTCATCCCGTCCGATCACTGGATCGATCTTGCCCTTTTTGGCAAGCTCATTAAGGTTTTTGGAGTAGCGTTCTAGAGATCTGTATTTGGATTCGGCATTCGGGTCGTTGACGGTTTCTCCACCGCGCAGTTCCTTTATAGCGGTGATGAGTGTCTTCTCTTCAAAGCCAGCATCCTTCAGCAAACGACCGACCGCGTCCTTTCCAGAGAGGAGGCCCAGGATCAAATGCTCCACGGCGACGTACTCGTCGCCAAACTCCTTCAGATACTTTTCGGCACTTTGCAGCGCTTGGTGGGCTTCATTTGATAAGTAAGGCTGGCCTCCGGATACCTTGGGATAGCCGTTGACGAGCTCATCTAGCTTTGTGTCCATCAGGGCACGATTCGCCCCGGTCTTTTTCAGCAGGAAGGAAATAAGATTTTCGTCTGACGTCATAATGGCCTGCAACAAGTGTCCTGTGTCGATGACCTGTTGCCCATTACCCGCCGCAATCTCCGTCGCCTTTTGCAAGGCTTCCTGCGATTTTATGGTGTAATTATTGAAATTCATGTGCGATGCATTCTGGTTCAGTCAGTTCATATCAAATCGCAGACCAGCAAGCATTTTGGATTATTTCAAGACAAACTGGCCGAATTTAAACCAGGCACAGCACACTACATAGACATTTTGACAGGTACGACGCCATAGATTTCGATTTCAAAAAAAGAGCAAAAGTTGACTAGTGGCACCATGGAGGAAGGTATGGTGCGAGAGAATTCTATCCGGGATTATGATGGACGCATCAGCTTTTTTTCTCAAGAATGCGCAACTGATAATACCTTCCATCAGGGAAAGCATCGTCGCAGACCTTATAAGCCTCATCCATTAAATCCTGTCGACTTCGAGATCGAAGCTCCTTAGGATAGATGTGAACGGGGAGTTTGCCGGAATAGCCGCCGTCCACTGGAGTCGTGAGCAGAGTGATTGTCATAGCCCAAACAATATAAGCAAATTGCAAAAGAATTGCAGATTGAATGGGCATTTTTTTTTCAGCGAAAGTGCTGATTATAATCACTTTATGGGGAATTTTCCCTTTAATGACCGTTGTTTGACAAATGCCCATGAGTCAATGGTTGGCCCTCCCTATGGGCAGCATACCGTGTTTCGGCACCTAGCCATCACATAGTATTAGGTGGGAATGGCGTAAATTCCAGGAAATGAAACCTCCGATGAAAACCTGGTCTCTCCTCTCTTGTACGCTCCTGTTCGTTGTCCTTGCATGTGATCCCTCGGGTCGACAAACGGGTCAATACGATTCAGCGCTAGAGTACCTCCCTTACAGCGCCAATGCGGACGACTTTGCCATGGACAGAGCTGCCTACCACAATCGCCTAAAGGGCTTTTGGTTGGGGCAGTGCATTGCTAATTGGACCGGTCTTGTGACCGAGATGGACAAGATTGGCGATATCGGTGAAATAAAGACAGGTGCGTTCTATACGCGAGAAGACTGGGGGCAGCCGGACCAAGCCAATATTTTCTCGGACGGGCCGAGCCCATGGTCCGAGACCATTGACTTTGTGTTGAGGGACACCACTGAAATATGGGGAGCCGACGACGATACTGACATTGAATATCTATATCAGCATCTTCTCTACACCAACGGTACTAGCCTGCTGACCGGGGAGCAAATCAGAGAGGGGTGGCTTACACACATCATGGCAGAAGAAGAGAACTATCTATGGGTGTCCAACCAGCGGGCTTTTGACTTGATGAAAGAGGGGGTCTCTCCACCGGAGACTAGCGCTCCAGACCGAAATGAGCACTACGAGATGATCGACGCTCAATTGACAACGGAGATCTTTGGCCTTTACGCCCCGGCGAATCCACTCACAGCGCTGAAGCTGGCACACCTGCCTATTCGAACGACCGCACGGGGAGATGCTGCGTGGATCGCTGAGTTCTACGTCATCATGCACTCATTGGCGTCCTCACCAGGGAATTGGAGTACCACGCAAGAGCAACTCACCTGGATGGCTGGCAAGGCTCGGGAGCACCTGCCTGACACCAGCTACTCAGCGAAGATGTACGACTTCGTAAAGGCCAAGTATGAGTCTGGAATTCCTTGGGAGCAGGCGCGCGACTCCGTGTATGTCCGGTACCAGGTCGATGAGGCTGATGGATATGACATCACTTCTCGCGGACTGTATTGCAACGGTTGCTTTGCCGCCGGGATCAATTTCGCTGCCAGTCTGGTAAGTCTTTTCTACGGAGAGGGGGATTTCAAAGAAACGGTGAAGATCGGCATGCTTTGCGGATGGGACTCAGATAATCCCACTGCTACCTGGGGTGGGCTGATTGGCTTCATGATCGGCGCCGAGGCGCTGCAAGGTCTATTTGACATACCGCTATCTGACCGTTTCAACATCCACAGGACGCGTCAAAACTTTCCCAATGATGGATTGACAGACTTTGATGAAATGGCTACGACTGGCTTATTCATAATTGACAGAGTCGTCCAGGAGCAACTAGGAGGTGGCATTGATCAGTTAAAGGGAGTCTGGCACCTGCCAGTGACTGTTCAATGAAGAAGACATGTCGCGTCCCAATAGCTGGGGAAGGAAATGTCGGTGAGAGGCATCGATTGGTACCACTGACACACCGCGACTAGTGCTTGCCTTTTGGGCTCATTAGATGATATTCCGAGGCCAGGTACGTCTCGATAGAGGGGTAATCCAAGAAGCCTTTCACGTCGGTGTAAACCTTCAGCATATTGGGCACGATGTCGATGAGATTCCCGAAAAAGCGAAAAGGATTCAGCAAATCGGAACGTGTCCGAAAGTGCTCCTCCACGATACCGTCAAAGGGCGATGATCGATCAGTTGTTTCTTTCTCGACGACATTGCGGGAGTAGTTCCACATGGGATGAATTTTCAGCGATAGGGGCGTGTGTCCATTGTGCCACCGGTCGATGAAGGTGTTGCGGTCAATATCGCCCCGCTTCTTGAAGAGGGTCACGAGGTTGACTCCGGGCGTCGCCTGTCCGTCAGGCCAATCCCTTTCATAGGCAATGGGGAAGATCTCATCGACCTGGTAACAACCTCGAAAGCCGGAAGCTTGCGAAAGACTTTCGGTTAGCTTGTACTCTTCCTGGTAAAGTGAGATACTAGCCAGCAAGGACTTCGAAAATGGGATCACCGAGATCATCGGCGGCGCGATATCTGTGATCGTGTACTTCAACGCCACCAATTGCGGATTTTCCACGATCGCCAATAGGAGCTGGCGTATTCTCTCTGCAAAATCAGCCCGCGATTCCTGATCGCTCCCCGCCAATAAATACATGGTTTTTACCATCAGCTCTCTTTCAAAAAACCTCAAATTCACTACCGACAGATTCAAAGTAGGACGAGTAGCATTGAATATCTAACTTGCCTGCAACTGCACGGCATGGGTTTTTCTTCGTCCAATATAGCCCAAAGAATTCGCCATCGATACGATTTGTACCGATATGTCCGTCCTTTCGTTAGGCGCCGGAAAGTGCTGCCTGATTCCGTGCTGCAGGACAACATCTATTTGTTCACTCAACCGCGGAGTGGCTCTACATGGCTGTCTGAGATCTTCCTTCGTTTGCCTAAGTCTCGGATTATCAACGAGCCGTTCAACCGATGGTCTCCCATTACATTTGATGGTGCTCCCTCACCAAGTCGAGCGCGAATGGATGAGCTCAGGCAACTGAACACTTATTACTACCAACCTGTACCAGAGGCGGAAGAATGGCCCCAATTGGAGGAGGCGGCACGCAGTTTACTAAGGCTCGAGGTGCCAAAAGTCGCTTTGCACTGGGAGTCTGATAGAGCGGAGCTCCGGCATGCGAGGCATTTTGTATTCAAGTTTTGCTTTGCCAATCTGATGCTGCCCTGGATGGTAAGAAAGTTTGGCATTAAGCCTATCCTCCTGGTTCGTCACCCCTGCGCTGTAGTCTATTCACAAATGCAACTGCAGCATTGGCAGCCAATTGTCGAGTCACCCCAAATGGCCATCCCCGATTTTCGATACTCAGAAGTCTTTAGAGAGCACGAAGACTTCTACAAGGGCTTCACCCACCCTGAGGAGGTGCTCGCATTCATTTGGGCCTTAAACACTGTCCACACCGTCGGGCATCCCCGCAACAATATCGATTGGTGTACTGTGAGTTACGAGCATTTATATGACGACTTTCAATCGCGGGTGGACCGAATGTTCAAATGGCTCCGGATGGACGTACCCGAGGGGATCGAAGAGGTGCGAGGGCGGGCGGCTTCCTATACGCGGCAGTATTCGCTGAAAACCCTGGGCAGCGCAGACCAATTATCGGCTTGGAGAGAGCGACTTACCAATGAGCAAATCGATAGAATTTTTGGCGTGCTGGAATACTTCAGATTCCCCCTTTATACCAGTGACCTGTACCCTAATGATTCGCTGCTTTACGGCCCTGGCCGCCAATGACCACTTGCCTATTCAGAGGCCAGTCGGCGCAAAATCCCAAATGTCTCAGGGCTTGATGGACGTGGGGCGTTGGCATAGACAATCTCACCATCCTTGTCAAGGATCATGTACCGGGGAATGGAATTGATCCCGAAGTAAGTGCATGCAGCAGAGCGCCACCCACCAGGTGAATACAGGTGCTCCCCTTCCAGAGCAAGGCTCTCAATGCCATTCTGCCAGCTGTCCTCGTCACGATCGATGGATATGTAGAGGAAGACAATTTGCTTGAGCTCCTTTTGCGTGAATTTGCTTTTCATCTCTTTGGCATAGGGGAATTGTCGGCGGCAGGGGCCACACCAGCTGGCCCAAAAATCAACGTAGACCACCTTCCCAGCAAATTCTTCCAGGCCCACGGATTTTCCATTCGCGTCAAAGAAAGCCACGTCATGTTTCACCTTGGCTTTCACTTTGGTTTTCTTCTCCTTTGATACTTCCTCCTTCATGTTCATGCGCTCTCCCAGCTCTGCTTCCACCAGAGCACTGTATTCGGGCGCCTCCCGACTGTTGACCAGTTGATTGTAGCTTGAGCGAATAGATGCGGGCGTCAGGTTTTCACCGTTGCGGAGGAGTAGATTGGCCACTGCAAAGCCCAGGCGTTCGCCTTCCAGGCCCAGTTCTTCTTCGCACACCAGGAAGAGATTCTTTAGATAGTCCGCGAGCTCAAATGTCTTGAACCCGTTGTGCTGAGCGGTGGCGTAGGCACTGTAGAATCTCAGGAGCTGACGATACTCTCTGGAGATCATGGCCCCCTCTGACAGGTCTGAAACCTTGAAGTTTTCGTAAAACACACCAGGAATGCCCTTGATGTTTAGCACTCCTGCATCGCTGCGGAGAACCGGGTGAGCAAAGATCCGACTCCAGTAGTAGTACCTGGGCTCCTTCGAAAGATAGTCACCAAAATCGGTGGTCACCTGCGACTTCATCGGGTGCCCGTCAATGTACTTTTTCTGATTGCCCGCTTCGTCGAATAGATCAAACTCATATTGGTCGATCTGTGGCTGTTGTGATACGCGCTCTTTGATGTATTCCGGGTCCAGGGATTCCTGAAATTCCTTTTGATACGCCAGGTAGAGTTGGTTGTTGAGGTCTGCTGGTGATTCGCCAAAACTTATGTCGTACAAAGAGGCGTCTCCGTCCATCTTCAGCGTGAGCCTGTCTCCTGGCACCAGATATAGCGAAATGGATTGATTGCCATGATGCAGTTCAACCACCCGAGTCCGGTCCAGATCAAATTTGAGGATGTCTGACTCCGATGGCCAGGCATGAGTGACTTCTGGTCCAAGAAACAACTCCGAGAATTTGATCGTCGGTGCCTCCGGTAGCGAGCTGGCAGAAGTGAGTTGGATAGTGACCGTCTCACCTGCCAGGAGTACACTGAAATTCAAGACCAGCAGTGCCGTCAATATACTCTTGTACAATTGCCTGTCCATACGCGTCATCGTGTTGTTTCCAAACAGAAAGTTAACGCGTTTTCGGCAGACTGGCGTATACCGATAGCGTAGGTCGGCGCTATAGACCGCTGACTTAGAGCGGCCCTTTATTCATCCTTCAGGCTGTTGACTGGGTTAGACATAGCGGACTGTAGCGATCGAAAGCTGATCGACATCATGGCAACCAACAGCAGCAGCAGAACCGGGAGCAACAGCAAATCGGCGGTAATTGAAATATGACTGGCAAACGTCTGCAACCATTGGTTGATGGCATAATACACTGCTGGTAATGCCAGGACACCAGCAATCAGGACAAGCCGCAGATAGTCCTTGAAGATGAGCCGCAAGATCGACTGGACAGAAGCCCCCAGCACCTTGCGTATGCCAATTTCCTTCACCCGCAAACTTAAAGTGAAGGAGGCAAGCCCAAACAGTCCGAGACAGGCAATCACGATTGCCACGACGGAAAACGCAGAAAAGATCAAACCGAAGCGCTGATCCTCTTTGTATTGTCGGTCGAAAAAATCATCCATGAAATAGTATTGAAACGGATTGCCGGGGAAGATCTTTTGAAAAGCCGCTTCGACAATAGCCATGGCGCTTTGGGCATCCTGCGATACCATCCGTAGAGAGATGTTAGAGCCGTATCGGGTGTAGTTCAGCAGGATAGCCTCTTTTGGCTGACGTGGAGCATACCAGTGATAATCCTTCAGCACACCTATGATCCGAAAGTCGTTCGTCCCTACCTGCAGTTTTTGATTTAAGGCACTTTCTGCGGAACTGAAATTGAACTTCTCAATCAGCGTCTCGTTGACCACCACCAGGTTTTCGTCTCCCTGGATATTGTCATCGTGAAAGCGCCCAGCGATCAGGTCCATCTCGTAGGTGTTCAGGAAATTATCATCAACCCACATCACTTTTACCGGTTGGCGCTCAGCTTCATCCTGACCTTCTCGCACCATGTTAGTACTCCAATTATAGTCCCCACCGGGGATAGCATCTGAGCTCGAGACAGCGTTAATCGACGCTTGTGATTTCATCTCATCAAGGAAGGTCCGCATCTTGCTTTCAAAGTCCTCCTGATCGTCAACGATCTGCGGCCCGCGGATAGCTACCACCCGATCCACATTCATGCCCAGGTCTCGTGTCCGCATAAATTGGAGCTGTCGGTAGACCGTCATGGTCCCGGAGATGAGAAAGACACCTATCACAAGTTGGACCACTACGAGCACCTGTCTCAAACCGAATCGCTTCCCGGCGGTACGGCCGACTCCCTTTATCACGACAGATGGTCGGAAGTTTGAAAGTACCATGGACGGGTAAAAACCACTGAGTAGTGTGCCTGCAAAAAAGATGAAGCCGAAGCTGATCCAGGAGGATACAGGGATGCCTTGACCAAATAGTAATTGGCGCTCCAGGACGTCGCCGAGTACGGGCAAAGCAAGGATGGCCAACCCAAACGCCACAGAAAGTGCCAGCAGATTAAGGAGCAGTGCTTCCATCAGGAATTGAGCAACTAACTGTCTTTTTCGCGCTCCCACAACCTTTCGAATGCCCACCTCTTTGGCCCGTTTCATGGCCTGCGCTGTTGCCAGGTTGATATAATTGAGCCAGGCTATGGCAATAATGAAGGCAGCAATGATCACAAAAAAGAAAAGCGTCTGTTCGCTTACGCCACTCGCCGAGTCCACCTTGTCTCGAAGGTGGATATCATCCAGAGGCGTATAGGCGACTTCCGTATTGATATTGGCCGACTCGAATCGCTCTCTGTTTCTGTCGTTGTAGATATCCCTGGTGACATCTGTCACCTGCCCGATGCTTGTTTTTTCCTCGAGAAGGACGTACGTAACAAAATTGAGCCACCCCCAGCCATCGTCATCGGCGTATTGAGCGTTTTCAATCAGGCCCTTGGAGGAGATGAGGAAATCAAACGACAGGTGTGAATTGCCGGGAGTATTTTCCAGTACACCAGTGACTTTGTACGAACCCGGTGCCCAGTTGCCATCCAGTCTAATCGTCTCACCGACAGGGTCAGATGCTTGTGGCAAATATTTTTGAACCATTGCCTCCGTCAGCACGATCGTATTGGGCTCGGTAAGCATGGTGGCTGGATTGCCCGACCTCACATCGAAATCAAAAACGTCAAGAAAGCTCTGATCGGCAAACATCAAAGCGACATCTTCTTCGAAATATTGCCTCTGTACCTCAGATAGTCCTTCGTAGGTGACTATGCATCCGCCATAATACTGATGAGTTCTTACGAAGGTCTCGACACCCGGGGCGAGATCCAGGATGGTAGGCCCAAATTGGTAGCCACTCCATGGAGCACGGCCTTTGTACTCCCCTTTTTGAAAAGTTTGCATGTCCACCCGGTAGATTCTATCTCTTTTGGAGTGAAACTGGTCGTAGCTTCTCTCAAAGGAGACGTACTGCAAGATCAGGAGACAAGCCGCCATCCCAATGGAGAGTCCGAGGATGTTGAGAAACGAAAAAGTGCGATTCTTTCGCAGACCGCGAAGACTGATGAGTAGGTAATTGCGGATCACAAGAAGACTATTTTGAGTTTTGACCTGAGTCAATAGTTTGACTCGTCCTTAGAGCTTACACTCTCTCTGATGGAAATGGTTACCTTTTGGACCTCGATATTTTTACAACAAGTACTTTTTTGGTTGGGTATTGATCAATCTTCAGGACCCAAATATTCGCTGACTATTGACAATCGCGCAAATTATTGTTAGCTATGGGGTTCATTTTCATAATATCAGTCCCATTCTATTGAAAAGTTGAAAAAGCTAGCGAAACCAACCAATGATGATAACCTGCTGTGGTACAAGGATGCCATCATCTACGAGTTGCATATCAAAGCCTTCATGGATGCCAATGGCGACGGCATTGGAGACTTCCAGGGCCTACTGACAAAGCTCGACTATCTGGAGGAGCTAGGTGTCACCGCCATTTGGTTGCTACCTTTCTATCCCTCACCTCAACGGGACGATGGTTATGATATTCAGGACTACTACACCATCAACACCGCATATGGTCACGTACGGGACTTCAAGAAGTTTGTAAAGGCCGCTCATGACCGGAATCTTCGGGTGATCACGGAGTTGGTCATCAATCACACCTCTGATCAGCACCCATGGTTCAAGCGCGCGCGCAAGGCGCCCAAAGGATCTGTGGAGCGTGACTATTACGTCTGGTCCGACGACCCCAAGAAATACAAAGGCGTACGTATCATCTTTCAGGACTACGAGGTGTCTAACTGGACGTACGACTCTGTCGCAAAGCAGTATTACTGGCATCGTTTCTTTCACCATCAGCCTGATCTCAATTTTGACAACCCCATGGTACAGGAGGAGGTCATGAAGATCGTCGACTACTGGGCGGCGATGGGCGTCGATGGATTTCGTCTGGACGCGGTGCCTTACCTCTTCGAGCGAGAGGGCACCAACTGTGAGAACCTGCCAGAGACCCATGATTTTCTGAAGAAATTGCGGAAGCACCTGGATGACAACTTCCCGGGGCGCATGTTCCTGGCAGAAGCCAACATGTGGCCCGAGGACTCGGCGTCGTACTTTGGGGAAGGTGATGAGTGCCACATGAATTACCACTTTCCCATCATGCCGCGGATGTTCATGGCTATCCGAATGGAAAACAGGTATCCCATCACTGACATTTTTGATCAAACGCCAGAGATTCCTGACAACTGCCAGTGGGCGATCTTCCTGCGAAATCATGACGAGCTGACCCTCGAGATGGTCACCGATGAGGAGCGAGACTACATGTACAAGGTGTACGCCCAGAATCCTAAGGTGCGAATCAACCTTGGTCTTCGTCGACGGCTGGCACCATTGATGAATAACAACCGCAAGAAAATTGAACTCATCAATACGCTGCTTTATTCTCTGCCGGGCACCCCGGTGATCTACTATGGCGATGAGATTGGTATGGGAGATAATTTTTATCTCGGGGATCGCGATGGTGTCCGTACGCCCATGCAATGGTCGCCTGACCGTAATGCCGGCTTCTCGAAGGCCAACCCGCAGCAGCTGTACCTTCCCGTGATCCTGGATCCCGAGCATCACTACGAGGCGGTCAATGTAGAGACGCAGCAGTCCAATGGCTCCTCACTTCTGTGGTGGACCCGGCGCATCATCAACATGCGCAAAAAGTACAAGGCTTTTGGACGTGGTGACATGAAGTTTCTGCACGCCGAAAACCCCAAGATACTGGCATTTACGCGTACCTATCAGGAGCAGACCATACTCGTAGTCGTCAACCTGTCACGGTTTTCAGAGTCGGCAGCGTTGGAGCTCAGTGAATTCGCCGGCTACGTGCCCGTTGAGGTATTTAGCCACAACGAGTTTCCCGTCATAGGCGAAAATGAGGACTATCCATTCACCTTAAGCCCTTACGCCTATTACTGGTTCGAGCTGAAGTACTCGGCGGCAGATTTGGAGGAAGATGGCCTGGTGCTGGAAGCACCTTCAGTACATGGCTTCCTGGCAGGGAAAAACCAACAGACTCTCGAACAAGACGTCCTACCGTCCTTTGTTCGACGCAGTGATTGGTTCAAGGCGAAGGACAGGAAGATCGAAAGTGTAAGCGTGTATCAAAAGATCCCTTTTGACTTCGATGGGACCCACACCTTTCTCCTGATCCTTGAGGTCAATTATGGCAGCGGGTTGCCTGATCTCTATCAGATCGGCCTGGCATTCGGACGGCGGGGTGAGAATAGGGTCGTCGACAATCATCCACACAGCGTCCTGGTCGAAGCCAAGGTCGATGGACAAGAAGGTTTTCTCTATGACTCGCTCAATGACCCCAACGTGCATGAGGCATTGTTCTACGCCATCGGCGCCAAACGAAAGATCAAGGCGGGTAAAGGTGTCGTCGGGTTCTTTGATGAAAAGAAGAGAATAGCCTCCTATCTCAACAAGCACCACGAACTCAAGGCCCGTCTATTGGCGAGCCGGCGGTCCAATACGTCTTTGCTCTATAACAATGACTTTTACCTGAAGGTCTATCGCAAGCTTGACCGGGCCATCAATCCTGACCTGGAGATTGTGCGTTATGTCGGGGACCAAAAAGGCTTTCCTAATATTTCTCCCGTGGTGGCGACCATTCAGCTGGAGTGGAGCCATGACGACTCCATCGTCCTGGCCATGATGCAGGAGGCTGTGGAGTATCAGAGTGACACCTGGTCGTACCTGCTTGATTTCCTTAAGCGCTACATTGAGCGGATCCAGTTGCGCACCACCGCTCCTTCCAAATCGCCTTTGAAAGGCACTTTTGCTAAACCCATTGCTCAGGAGGAGCTGCAGGACGAAGACATGATTGAGTTGTTGGGAGTTTTGTCCTCTACCAACATGAAGCTCCTTGGTGAGCGCACAGCTGCGCTGCACCGCATCCTGATGGGGGATGAGGACCATTCTGTATTCAGTCCGGAGGAGTTCTCACTGCACTATCAGCGCGGACTCTTTTCCTCTTTCCAGTCCCTGGTGAGGGAGACGTTCCAATTGCTGAAGAAACAGTCGAAATACCTTCCTGAGAGAATGCGGGAGGACGCGGCCTACGTCCTGGAGCGTCGCCAGCAGGTTTTGGAGGTGCTCAAGAAAGTGTACGCCAAGAAGCTGGATATTGTCAAGATTCGTTGCCACGGGGACTTCCACCTCAAGCAGGTCTTGTTCACCGGTCAGGACTTCATATTTATTGATTTCGAGGGAGAGTCTGGCAAAACCTATAGCGAGCGCCGTTTGAAGCGATCTCCCATCCGAGACATCGCCGGCATGATTCGGTCCTTTCACAATGTCGCCTATGAGGCCATATTGGACAATGACGATATTGGTGAACAGGGCTACAGCTCATTTCGTCCGTGGCTGGAAAAGTGGTATCACTACGTTTCCCAGTTCTATCTGAGGGCGTACATGGACAATGTCGAGGATACTCCGTTGTTGCCCAAGGACCCGCAGGACCTGAGGAATATGTTGGATGTTTTCCTCACGGAACGGGCCCTCGTAGAGCTCAAGCATGGATTGAAACATTTCTCGTTGAGCGCTCATGTACCGCTTTTAGGGCTCCGGAGCATCCTTGAAAGGCGCGAAAATGAAGATTAGGAGCAGTCGATTTTGCGTCTGGCTGATGGTATGCCAGCTACGCTTTTCGGAATCCAAGCATCTTTCCGTATATCGGACCTGACATTCCAACTTCTATGAGCAAAACTGCCCTTGTACTCATCGATATTCAAAGCGCACTCCAGGAAACTGGATTCTATGGTTCTGAGCGAAACAACCCCGATGCTGAAGCCAATGCTCAAAGCATTCTTCAGTTCTTCAGGGAGAAAGGCTGGCCCGTATTCCATGTGAAACATGATTCATCGAACCCAAAATCGCCATTGGCACCTGGCAAACCTGGTAATTCGTTCAACCCTTTGGTGACGCCGTATTCCGGTGAGCCGATTTTTCCAAAGTCGGTCAACAGCGGATTCATAGGTACGAACCTGGAACGGGCGCTGCGGGAAGAAGAGGTGACTGATTTGGTGATTGTGGGACTCACTACAGAGCATTGTGTGTCTACAACAACCCGGATGGCCGCCAACTTGGGGTTCAGCAATGTCCTCGTGTCGGATGCTACCGCGGCCTTTGACAAAACCGGGGCCAATGGGAAACACTATCCCGCCGAGCTGATTCATGAGATCTCGCTGGAGACGCTAAGGGACGAGTTTGCAGAGGTCATCGATAGTGAATCACTACTGAAGCGACTGGCAGTCTCATAGTCAGGGCACTTTTTGCAGTTAGACCAGATCGGAAAACTTTTGCTTTTTCTGCCGTTGGAGGTATCTCCCGGCCATGGGTAATACGATCGGGTAAAGCCAATAGGTGAACCCCGCAATCATAGAGGAATAGCCTTGCCCGAATATACTGGTCGCTGCAACCAATACAGATAGTGTAGGGATAGCGGCTTGCAGCAAGTTCATCAGATAGCTGGACCTCGTGGCAAACACTTCATATTCATTTAAATCAAGCTTGTCTCGCAGATTGAAGGCGTGACGATACATGAGGGCGAGTATCAGGAAAATGCCCGCGGCACCCAATCCATAGACTACCATCAGCAGTTGCATGGAATCGCCTTTTCCCAGCATTTCGCCGAAGTTGGACTGCACAATGGACCAATCTCCGACAATCAGGGCCGCACATAGCTCGAATAGAAACCTGAACAAGAATTTGAGTGGGTACACGTAGACCAGAATCAGAAACAATAGGATCACATTGTAGACCACGCTCCGGGCATTTTGTAGGCCGTACCTGAGGAAGAAAATGTAGTGTTGATACCATATGATGGCTAGCAACGTGATACACAGACCGAACGGCACCACACTACGTAGAGAGGCCATCAGGTCCTTGTAGGTTTCGGGTACCGTCGAAGACAAGACGAGCAGTGTAATGGCCAGCGCAAAGGCTGTGTCGCTAAATGTTTCGATCCTGGTCTGGCTCATGCCACGATACCGAAAACCTGGGTCAAGACCCACTTCCTGATCCTTCAATGCTTGTCTCATTGATTGCGGGTTTGGGTTATTCGGGTGAAGATACAGGACTTTCTTGTCCTCTCTATTTTGCCATTCACATCCGTGACTTTCCACTCAAGTAAAAATCTTCGGGCGCTACATCGTCTGAGGGGTTTAATCCAAGTAGTAGAAATCAAAAACTCAACATACATGAAATTCAAACCATACTTTTTTGCATTGGGCATGTTTTTATTTGCCCAGCTTGCCACCGCCCAATTGAGCCTACCACCGAACGGAGGAAACGAACGAAGCGTGACCCGTCAATACATGGGGTCTGTCGCCTATGTAGAAATCGATTATCGTAGTCCTGATGTAGCTGGGCGTGAAGGCCAGATATGGGGCACAGTCGTACCTTACGGACTCAATCCCTTTGGATTTGGTAACAGTACTCAGGACAATCCATCGCCATGGAGAGCTGGCGCCAATGAAAATACGACCATCGAGTTTTCACATGATGTCACTGTGCAGGGTGAGGCAATTCCTGCCGGGAAGTATGGCTTCCACGTGATTACCCAAGAGGAGGGCCCATGGACATTGATTTTCTCTTCAGAGACCAATAGCTGGGGGAGCTTTTTTTATTCGCCTGACAACGATGTGCTGCGCGTGGAAGCAACGCCCGAAGACGGTGAATTCCGAGAGTACCTGAGCTACGAATTTGTTGATCGTAAGGGTGATGCCACCACCATCGCTCTTATGTGGGAGAACAAGAAGCTGCCATTCACTGTTGCGGTACCCCAAAACAACGATTACATTCTTGCACAAGTGAAAAGCGAGTTGACAGGACAGTTGGGCTTCCAGTGGAACAACCTGTCTCAGGCTGCTAACTGGGCCTCTGGTGCCGGTTATCACGATCAGGCAGCGCAGTGGGCAGACGCAGCGATGAATGCTCCTTTTATAGGCCAGAAAAATTTCCAGACCATGACAACGAAGGCCAATGTTCTTTTTGCGCAAGAAAAGAAAGAAGAGGCCATGGGCGTCATGGATGAAGCCATCAAGGAGCCTACAGTAGCCGCCGGCCAAATCCATCAGTATGTGCGAAGACTGATAGGCATGGGTGAAGGTGAAAAAGCACTGGAAGTAGGAAAATACAGTCACAAGCGTTTTGAAGGGGCCTGGCCTTCAGAGTACAGCCTTGCCAGAGCATATTCGGCACTTGGCAAGTACAAGGACGCAATCAAATACCTTCAATTGGCTAAAGAAAACGTTCCGGAGGGAGACAACGTCAATCCTCCAGCCATCGAGGCGAATATCAAGAAACTGGAAAACGGCGAGGACATCAACTAGCAGCTGAAAGAACCCACTTCGCTACTGGGCTATTTGGTATCGAGCTCTCTGGCCTCCCACCAAAAATGGTGAGTGCCGGGGAGCTTTGTTTTTTATCAGATCAGTCGCGCATGTACTAGCACTGGTTGCGTGCCAATCCTTGATGCAATAATATAGTCACTGCCACCTTCCTTGAGCTTGAATTGAGTTCTAATCGCCGGAACCTTCAACGGGTGGTTGCGCGATATTACATGGATTGGTTCCTTGCTAAGTTGCTTCAATGTCTTTTTATCTAGGACGGACAAGATTTCAAATGTGCGACCTGGAAAGGCTTCAACAATTTCCTCAGCCGTGTACAAATGTGAGTGAGTAGCCAGCTTGCGCAATTGGTATCTCTCAGCAACTATTTTGAAAGCGCCTGCCTTGAGCACAGCGGCATTGGGCTCATACAGATACCGTCCCAAAACGTGATCATCCGAGAGCACTTGTATTGCAGCCACATCTTCTTCCTGGCGACGAAAGGTTAATGCCGGGTGATCTGATTTGAGATTGACGGCTGTCACAATGGGATCTTCGGTGGTCTTAGCATTAAAATGAAACAGGAGCTCCTTGACCTCATTTTTGACCGCCACAATATGTATCTCATTTACAGCAGGCAAGCCATGTGTGACAGAAGAGATGTCCAGCATGGGGCTAGTCTTCAAGAGAATTGTAGCCCCTGCTGAGAGCAATTTGGGGATGATCGTCAGCACGTTGGGTTCGCAATCTTCCAGCAGGACCACCTTTTCCTTATTCAGGTTTCTTCGTGCAGGATCTAAGAAGAATGTCGTGTCCGTGAAGACCTTGGCAGGATAAGATTTGAGAAAATCAGCCGCCTCCAGATGGTGTATTCGCATGTCCTTACCGAGTGCGTTGGAGTTGTGCCGCATCAGTTCGCAGAGTGGCTCATTCCGCTCCACGTAGTCCGTCTCCTCAAACTTCTCGCTCATTTGCAGGCAGTCAATGCCCATGCCACCGGTCAAGTCCACCAGCCTGGGACCACCGACCAATTGTGATTTGTACGCTGCTGTGGTTTCGGATGAGGACTGTTCCAGAGAGAGAGGTGGAGGGTAGACAAGGTCCCTATTTCCATACCACTGTGGTAGCTTTCCCTCGGCCTTTCTACGACTTTGTATTTGCTCGACTAACCAGCGAATGTTCCGATCGCTCCCTGGAGGCGGATTGAGCAACAGCTTATTGAGGTCGTCCTTTTCGTGGTCACGGACAAAGGACCGCGCATAATCGCTCAGCAGAAATTCAAATTGCTCAGTTTCCACAATGCCAATTTACTGATGGAACCGCTGGTACCTGCAACCCGCCGATAATATTTACGTTTAGGAATTTTATATTAAATTTACATTTAGAAGTTTAATAAATTTTGCTAAAGAGACATGAAGGAATTTCAATTAGGCGAATTTGAAGAGATCGTGCTGCTGACTGTTGCCATTTTGCAGCATGAGGCCTATGGTGTACTCCTACGGCAAGAGATTGAAGAGCGCACTGCCCGTAGTGTTAGCGTAAGTGCCCTACAGACAGCACTTCGGCGCATGGAAAAGAAGGGCTACCTGGAATCCCATCTGGGTGAGGCTACTGCCGTACGTGGAGGGAAGCGCAAGCGCTATTTCAAAGTGACACGGACAGGGAAGCAGGCTTTGGATTACACAAAGGATGTGCGAATGAAGCTGTGGGATGCCGTACCCAAGATGTCTTTCGATTTTGCTCATTACCTGGTCGCTGTTGCTCGCTCTTCCTATGGATTTCACAATTAAGTGGAGACAGTGTGGAAATCAAAGGTCAATCTCCTCCGAATTGGTCTACCAGGTTTCTAAGGTGGTTTCTCAGACCCTCTTACTACGAGGATATCCAGGGAGACCTTGAAGAGGAATTTCATTTTAAAAGAAGAAAAAACTCAAAAACAAAAGCTAATTACTGGTACAATTGGCAGGTAATCAGGCTCTTTAAGCCGAGCATGATGCGCAAGCCTGACCCGATTGAGCCGGTCGAAAACTCAACTACTATGTTTAGAAATTACATCAAAATCGGGGTCCGCAATTTGTGGAAGTACAAGTCCAGTACCGTAATCAATGTGCTCGGACTATCTACGGGCCTTGCGGCTTTCATGCTCATTTCGCTTTTTGTCAATGACGAGCTGAGCTATGATAGACACTTTGACAATGCCGACCGCATCTATCGGGTGACGGTGAAGAATTTTTCACAAGACGGCCAGCTGTCACGTCACTGGGCCTTTGCTTCTGCGGGGCATGCGCAGCGATTGAAGGAAGATTACAGCGCCATCACTCACTCCACTCGATTCTTTCCGTGGGCCTTCCCGGATTTGCAGGTAGGAGAGCAGAAGTTCCCATCTGAGCCAGTGATTTTTGCTGATGACGACGTGTTTGACATCTTTTCCTTTCCATTCATCATAGGCGAGCCGGAAACCGCCTTTCAAGGATTAACGTCCCTCGTACTTACTGAGGCCAGCGCTATCAGGCTGTTTGGCACAGACTGGCGCGACCAGGACATATTGGGTAAAACGATCGACCTATCGAGAGATGGGCAAGGGGCGCCTTTTGAAGTGACGGGTGTCATCGAGGACATGCCCCCGCAGCAGCACTTCCACTTCGAGTACCTTGCCCCAATAAGATTCATTGAGCAGTTGTTTGGTGAGGACGCCATGAACAATGTGGGCGGCAACTACAACTGGATGACCTTCATTATGCTCGACCCAGCGAATACGCTCCCCGATGCCCCGCAACTTACCAAGGAGTTTTTTGACAAGTACATCGGTCAAAGGAATGGCAGACCAGCAGCTGACTTTTATGAGTTCGAATTTCAGCCGATCACAAGTATTCATCTGCATCATAATTTGGAAGGAGAATATGAGGCCAACGGAAGTATTCAACAGGTGTATATTTTCTCTATTGTAGGCATCCTGTTGCTACTTGTTGCCTGTGTGAATTACATGAATCTGGCAACTAGCCACTTCACTCGCAGGATGAAGGAGATCGGGGTTCGAAAGGTCTCTGGTGCGGGTCGAGGCACCCTAATTAGACAGTTTCTGACTGAGTCATCTCTCGTGACGATTGTGTCATTTCCCGTTGCATTGGTTCTAGTATTCCTTGCTTTGGATCCATTGAACAACTTCGTGGACAAAAGCCTTTCACTGTCTATCATCGCGAATGGGCAACTGCTGATTGTGACGCTTCTGGTTCTCCTTGTGGTCGGGGTTCTCGCAGGATTTTATCCGGCGATGTTCCTGTCAAGGATCAGCTTGATCCAGGCCCTGAAGGGCGAGCAGGCGGTCAATGCAAACAAGTGGAATTTCCGGTCTGTTTTGGTGACCTTCCAATACTCGGTAACCATCGCCCTCATTTTCGCCATATTAGTCATTGAAAGTCAAATGTCCTTTATCAATAACACCGATGCCGGCTACCGACGTGATCAAATTATACACATCCCATTAAGCCGAGGAATTGGCAATTTGGAGACATTCAAACAAGAGCTGACCAATCACCCCAATATTTTACAGGCCACCTATGCTTCGAGGATTCCCACTGGGAGACTGCTGGACAACATGGGCTCATCCATTTACAAGGGAGATACCGCCGTCAGGATGGACTTTAGACTGCCATTCATTCGGGTAGACCACGACTTTGTCAGCACTTTTGAGATCGACCTCATCGCTGGTGAGGATTTCGTCCGGGAGCAGGAGATAATAAAAGATAGCATCGGCTATTACATTGTCAACCGGAGGTGCGTAGAACGAATGGATTTCGCCACCCCCGAGGATGCCATAGGACAGCGGATGACCTACGGGGGCAGATATACCGGGAGGATCATCGGTGTTGTGGAGGACTTTCACTTCGAGTCTCTGAAGACACCTATAGTGCCGATGGTCATGCTACATATGAATCGGGGCTATCGTCGCATTAGCCTGAAGGTAAAGCCCGAAGGGCTTTCAGAGACGTTGGCGCATATCGACGAGACCTGGGCGCAATTCGACCCGGAGACTACTGCCAACTACCGGTTCCTGGATGACCTTTTTGCCGATCAATACTTGCAGGAAGAGCGCTTGAGTCAGGTCATCAAGGTCTTTACGGGTGTCGCTGTCCTTATCAGCTGCCTGGGCCTTATTGGTATGGTCGGATTTGTCATCGAAACCAAGATCAAGGAGATAGGTATCCGCAAGGTACTTGGGGCTTCGCTGGCAAAGATTCTGTTCCTCATCAGCAGCCGATTCCTGCTCCTGCTGGTGATTGGATTCGTGGTAGCTGTTCCAATAGCCTACTGGTTCATGTCCGGCTGGCTAGACACTTTCGTGTATAAGACATCGATATCTGTCTTCGTGATTGCGGCACCAGTCTTCGTGGCTGCAATATTGACGATGGTATCCATATCGTATCAGACCATCAAGGCCTCGCTGGTGAATCCAGTGGAGTGCCTCAAGGACGAATGAGTTTGGACCTACAACATGAAGGTGTGAATATACTTCACGATCACGGCTCTATTTTCGGATAGGGGAAGGGTGGTATCGCCGAAGTAGTTTTCGGAATTTAACGTCTCATTGTAGACCACATAAAGATCGTTGCCATCAATCGGGGCATATCTCAGCCTTGCGTTGATGGCATTGATCTTTTCAAGGGAATTGAACTGGATGAAGGTATTCAAGGTCCACTTGACATTGAGCGAGGTGGTCAAATTGAGCCGACCCAGGTGGGATTTGAAGTCGGTCTCGTTTTCAAAATTGATGAGCGTGTAGGCATAAAACGCTGAGGCCTGGAAATACTTAGATATCACCAGTTCTGGAGTAGCCGATATCTGTTTTAGTTCCCCTCCATAGAAAGTGCCAAGCTGACCGATGAATGTTGCCCTGAAGAAGCTTACCGGTGGTGTTCTGTAAGTGATAGTACCGGAAACATTGTCATATGAACCCGCCGCAATCCTTATGTCCTCTGACAAATCAAAAGCTTCGGGGACATTGTCATGGAAATTGGTCAATGCGATATTGAGCTGGCTTCCTCGGTTCCATTCCCAACTGGAGGAGAGACCCAGGTTATAAGTCTCAATATCCCTGCTGGCATTGTTCAAGGAGATATTGCCCATAAGGGTAATGGTGGTCTGGCGCAGCTTCGAAGACTCCGGTGCAAACCAGCTGTAAAAGAGCTGGTCCCCAAATTGTGTGAAGTTCAGGCGGCGCTCAAATCCCACGCCGGGATTGTAATGTTGGCCCACATTGGAATAGCTGAATCGGTAACCGAATCCATTAATGATCCTGTTTTCCCACATGATGTAGGCGCGGGTCCTCTCGGGGAAGGTGGTATTAAGCGTATCTGGCGAATCGTACGATTGAGCGAGACTTACCTGCAAGTAATCCTGCTTGAAGACATTGATGATCCCATCGATGCCATACACCAGGTTTTGATTGTTGTTTTCATCGATTCTGGTCGTGAGCATACCGCCTATATATGATCGGGGGTTGAGCACATTGCGTCTTACTCTTAAGACACCATAGTTGGTGGAGGGGATGTCATCCTTCGATCGCGATTGCATATTGATCACCCCCAGGTCCCACTTGTCCAATCTGCTCACCATCCGAATGCCGCCGTACAAGGGGATAAGATTACCATCTTCAATGCCGATCCTACGGCTGTAGAACATGTTGTTGTTATCCTCAAACTTGAAGTCGAAGGTGCTGGCCCGCTCCAGAAAGAATCGGCGTTTTTCGGGAAAGAACAGCGAAAAGCGGGAGAGATTCACCTGTTGGTTGTCGGCTTCTACTTGTGCGAAATCGGTATTGACAGAAAGGTCCAGGTTGAGGTTGTCAGTCAGGGCGTGCTGCACATCCAGACCTACCTGCAGGTTGTCATCATCGATTTTCTCCATTTGCTCCTCCTGATGTTCGTGATGATAGCCAAGGCCCGCCAAGAGGTAAGGAGAGGTGTACCAGGGCCGCTTGTTCTGGACCGATTCGAACTGGACGTCCTGCGCCTGGGAGGCTTTTGCGAAACTCCAGATGCCCCAATCCGGAGGTATGGCCGGGTAGATGTTCATTTCCTTGTTTCTGGCCGTGTACCTGTAGGCGATGAGGCCCATGGTCACCTTATCGTCTACCTCCTGGAATCGAAGACTGCCGAAGGGTATCCTCAGCTCGGTTTGCCAGCCATTCTCATCTATTGTCGAATTGGCAATCCAGTAGCTGTTCCATGACGTGCTGGCGGCATCATCGCCCTGGGCGTCGTTTTTGATGGCAGCATCGATTCTGGATCCGGACGGCGTGACAACAAAAAACAGCAGGTTTTCATTGTCATTATAGGGATCTAAACCAATGGCAATCTGGTCCATTTGCAAACCCCACCCATCTCTTTGAAAGGTCGTGGCTTGGATCTTATCAGGTTGTGAGTCGTAGCAGATAGCGCTTACATACAGATAATTGTTGTCATAGGCCAATCTGATCAGCGTCTTCTCATCGCTCTTGCCTCGGAAGTCTGGCCAGTGCATAGTAAGAGGTAATGGCTCAATCGATTCCCAAAGGCGTTCGTCTACCCGACCATCTATTTTGATTTCCCCGTTTGTGCGAGGGATAGTCAATAGGTTTCGACCGTCGCCAGGGGTGGCTACAAGTAGAAGTAGCGCCACCGTTATTAATTGCGGCTTCATGGGTACCGACCAACAGATTACTTGGACTCAGGTGAAATGTGACCGTGAGAAAGAGCAGCTGCTGGCAAAAAATTGGTACTAGTAATTTACATGATTCTGAGGACTTTAGCTCTTAATCCAGCGTTGAGCAATCCTCGTCAAAAGCCACGTCGGAGATCTGGCCGCTGTAGATCTGAAAATTGAAGTCTTTGTAGGGATCACCTTTGCCATAACCCGCGTCAAAGAGCCTGCGGCATTCTGACAAGTGTTGGCATCCTTCTGCCCGATTGCCTTCCTCGAAGTAGGATTTGGCGAGATAGAAGTAGGCTTCAGGGCATTGTGGGGCATACACCAATGTCTTTTGAAAATCCGCTCGTGCGCTTGGCAGGTCTCCCAGTCTCATGTAGGCCAGACCCCGATTGATCCATGCGTAAACGTCCACCCATTTTTCGCCGCTCTCCTCGGTTACTTCGTTGATGCATTGGTCCAGGTAGGAGATGGCCTTGCTGTACTCCCTCATCCCTAGGTAGGCGGTGCCAATCAGGTAGTAGACATTCTCTCCCCAGGGATAGGATGTTTCCTGATGTAGCGCCTGAAAAGCTGATAGGTCCTCAATGGCTCCTTGATAGTTGTGTGTCTTATACAACTTCAGCCAGCCGCGATAGCCCAGGGCATCCATGGGATCGAGTTCCACCGCCCGGTCCAAAAGCGAATAGGCTTTAGCGTAGTCTCCTGTCTTGGTATACCAAACGGATTTCTCTCGCCATGCGGTCGCGTTGTTGGGGTTTAGTTGGATGGCGGTATCGAGAAGCGCGTACCAAGCGTTTGACCCCTGACGGGTCGAATTGGCCCTCTCGAGGTAGGCATCGGATTGGGCGATTTCCTCGGCCGTAACCAGCCTCTCCTTCTCACTCTGACAGGCGGCCGCCCACCAAATCAACAACATCAGCAAGTAGTGCGTGCTCCTCATTTCGGTACGATGTCCGTTAGCTGCCCATCAGAAACAATGAAGGTCAGGAATTTCTGGCTATCAAGGGCGAGCCCGTTGCCTTGCTTTCCTGCCTTCCATCCTTGGAGATCACTCAATACCCTGATCAAGCCCTGGGCCAGTTCGGGATCAAATGGTATCTCGCCATATTTTTCATCGCAGGCCATTGGTTCGAATCGCCCAATGTGCCCATTGCAATTGATGATGAACCGGATGGTGTAATAGCCATCTGTGGCTTCGTGGAGGTTAAGGTCCTGCTGAATGACCTGCTTTTTCAATTCGTAAAGACCGCCTTCGAAGCCCGATTGTATTTGGAAATATTGTGGCCACATCCCACCATAATCCTCGAGCGTGTAGCAGGTATCGAAGTTGTCCTGTGCGTGTGACCAGAAGCTATGGCCAATCCACAGGAGTAGGAGCCAGTATTTCATGATGTGAAAATAGAAAAAGCAGCCTGTAAAGACTGCTTTTTGAAGTTTTTGGGTGGAAGACCGGGTTCGAACCGGCGACCTCCTGAACCACAATCAGGCGCTCTAACCAGCTGAGCTACAACCACCATTTGAAAACGGAAGGCAAATCTAATTCAATCGAGCGGACATTTGCCAAGGTTTACCGCTGAAAAGTTAGACGCTGACCCATCGCGGACTCGTCGAATCGACCATCATCATAAGCGAGATGGCCGGAGACAAAAGTTTTGACCACAGAGGCCCCAAACTGATGTCCCTCAAATGGTGACCAGCCACATTTGCATAGGATGTTGTCCTTGGCCACTGTCCAGGGTCTATTCAAGTCTACCATCACTAAATCCGCAAAGTACCCTTCTCGCACATATCCCCGATCTTTCATCTGGAAGCAGATCGCCGGGGCGTGGCACATCTTATGCACCAGGCGCTCCAGTGAGATCATTCCCTCACTATGCTTTTGCAGCATTGCAGGTAGTGCGTGCTGCACCAGTGGTCCTCCTGATGGTGCCGTCAGGTATTTGTTGGACTTCTCCTCGATCGTATGAGGTGCATGGTCGGTCGCTACTACATCGATGCGATCGTCCAGCAGCGCTTTCCAGATCTCTTCTCGATCGCCCGGAGTCTTCACCGCGGGATTCCACTTGATGAGTGCTCCTTTCCTGTCATAGTCGGCGTCGGTGAACCACAGGTGATGAATACATGCCTCGGAGGTAATGCGCTTCTGTTCCAATGGCAGGTCATTGGAGAATTGGTGTGTCTCCTTTCCTGTACTGATGTGAAGGATGTGCAGGCGGGCGTCATGCTTTCTGGCGAGAGAGATGGCCCTTGAGGAGGACAGGTAGCAAGCTTTCTCACTCCGGATGATCGGGTGCTGTGAGAAGGGAATGTCTTCCCCATAGATAGCTTTCGCTTTTTCTGTATTTGCCCGGACCGTTCCCTCGTCTTCGCAGTGCGTCGCAATCAAAAGTGGCACATTCGCAAAAATCTTATTGAGTACTTCTTCATCGTCAACAAGCATATTGCCAGTTGAAGAACCCATAAAGATCTTCACGCCGCAGACATTTTGACCATCTGTCTTCAATACCTCCTCAATGTTTTCATTCGACACCCCCATGTAGAAAGAGTAATTGGCCAGTGACTTTCGCGAAGCCACATCGTACTTTGCCGTGAGTAGTTCCTGCGTGAGGGTCTGTGGTACTACATTGGGCATTTCCATGTAGGAGGTGATCCCGCCGGCGACTGCGGCCTTTGCCTCTGTGTAAATCTCAGCCTTGTGGGTCAGGCCGGGTTCTCTGAAGTGCACCTGGTCGTCAATCACACCGGGCATGGTGACCAAACCTTCGCCGATCACCTCCGTTGCCCCAAGCGAATTGTCTATTGCGCCTGCGACCTTCGTAATGCGCCCCTTTTCAATGAGGATGTCTACTTCCTGGATTTTTCCCTCATTCACCAGGCGCGTATTTTTTATGATGTAGTTATTTTCTGACATAATGGTCTGGGGTCGAATTTCGAGCTGTGAACGTCCGATTGTAGTCGCAAATTAGCTGGTTGTGGCAAATTTATAGCCCTTCTTATCAGATCGGCAAGTATGAAAATAATGCAAATTCCTTTTTGACATAAACGTAAATGCATTATTATTGTATGAGAAAGATGGATAATGGTCTTTCTTTCCATAGCTGGTTGAAAAGATCTTGTGGGGAATAGGGGAAGCCTTTCCCCACACAGATCACCCCGCGACTACTGGCTTTCTCCCTCTCAAGGACGCTTTCCCTTCGTTTTACCGGATTTTTACCTCTTTCTGGTTGTTGTTTAACAGAAGTTATTAGGGTTATAAGATCGTTGCCAGTAGGCATCTGCCCGTGGTGCGAAGACCCTTGCCTCATCTCGTACAGGTAAAATATGTCCCCACAAGTCGCGTTTGGCTTGCAAAAGTGCATGCTTGCAAAGCATTGTATCTTAGCAAAGTACAATTAATGACTACGTAAAGTGCCATTTCGCTTTCGGTGGTCAGGGGCGATTTTGTCTTGCAACTGACGAACAATAATTCTGACTTTTCCAGCGGAAATCGGAACACTTCCCCAATCAGACTTGTTCTCGCTGCATTCCATGAAAAGCAAGAAAAATCGAGCCAATCAATTTAGATTTGCGCTTGCTTTTTGACGAGTGTGAGAGAAGAGAATATGACAATAAACCTGAACGAGCGCCGGCCTTTCTCAAGGCGGCACAATGGCCCCACCGACGCAGATCGCGAACGGATGTTGAGCGCAATCGGAATTGAATCCATTGAAGATTTGATCACGAAGACTCTGCCAGATCAGATCAGGCTGGAGAAACCTCTGCAACTCCCTGACCCGCTTAACGAGAATGAATACCTGAAGAGGGTTCGGGAGATCGCGGACAAGAACCAGGTGTTTCAGTCATTTCTAGGGCAGGGCTATTATAACTGCATTGTCCCGGCGGTGATCTTAAGAAACGTTTTGGAGAACCCTGCATGGTATACGGCATACACTCCATATCAAGCGGAAATAGCTCAAGGACGCCTGGAAGCGCTGATCAATTTTCAGACGCTTGTGACGGATCTTACAGGAATGGAGATAGCCAATGCCTCCCTATTGGATGAGGCGACGGCCGCTGCAGAAGCGATGTCCATGTTCTTTGGCCTTCGAAAAGGAGCCAAGAAAGGTGCCAATAGATTCCTGGTAGATTTCAGGGTCTTTCCTCAGGTAATTGAGGTGCTACAAACACGCGCCGAACCCAAAGACATCATCATTGATATCGTTGATATCGATAAAGTCGGAGATTTCGAAGATGACGTTTTTGGCATCTACTTCCAGTATCCTGATGATGGTGGTGAGGTCATAAATCGAGGTGACCTGGTACAGCGGGCCAACGACGCGGGTGTTTTTGTCGGCGTAGGATCTGATCTTCTCGCCCTGTGTTTGCTTGAAGCACCCGGAAACTGGGGTGTAGACGCCGTTGTAGGTACTTCCCAGCGTCTGGGCGTTCCAATGGGTTTTGGTGGCCCTCATGCGGCGTTTTTTGCGACTAAAGAACAGTACAAACGAGCCATACCTGGTAGGATCATCGGTGTATCAAAAGATGCAGATGGTCATGACGCGTATCGTATGGCACTGCAGACGCGGGAGCAACACATTAAACGCGAGCGTGCGACGTCCAACATCTGCACGGCACAAGTTTTACTGGCTGTTATGTCTTCTATGTACGCCGTCTATCACGGCCCTGAAGGTCTAAGGAGAATTGCGACTCGCATCGCGGGAATGACCGCAGTCACCGCGCAGGAGCTGACGGCCGGCGGCACCGAGGTTTTGAATGACGCCTTCTTCGATACAATCAGAGTTCGCGTGTCTGATATGGCCGGTGTTCGTCAAAGAGCTGCCGAAGAGCGAATCAACCTTCGCTACCGTGGCGATCAGGAGGTCAGCATTTCTTTTGACGAAACCCACACGACTGTCGATGTGGAGAAAGTGTTGCGAGTGCTACTTGATCAGTCGATCAGCGTGAGCGCTCAATTCGAGATCTCCCCAGAGGCAAAAGGATGGCGGGACGTGGATTATTTACAGCACCCTGTATTCAACAGTTTTCAGTCGGAGCACGAGATGCTGCGATACATGAAGCGATTGGAAAACAAAGATCTATCATTGGTGCACTCGATGATTTCATTGGGTTCTTGCACCATGAAGCTCAACGCCACGACCGAGATGATTCCTGTCACGTGGTCGGAGTTTGGCGACATCCACCCCTTTGCACCTGGCGACCAAACGCAAGGGTACAAGGAGTTGATCGATGAACTTGGTGATTGGCTGATGGAGATCACCGGCTTTGATGGAATCTCCTTTTCGCCCAACTCAGGTGCGCAGGGGGAATATGCCGGGCTGATGGTCATTCGGGCGTACCACCTGGCGCGTGGAGACAACCATAGAAATGTGGCATTGATCCCCTCTTCTGCGCATGGCACCAATCCAGCCAGCGCCGTGATGGCAGGGATGAACGTGGTCATCGTCGCCTGTGATGATCAAGGCAACATCGATGTGGAGGACCTCCACCAGAAAGCCGAGCAGCACAAAGAGGACCTGGCGGCTCTGATGGTCACCTACCCTTCTACGCACGGAGTTTTCGAGGAGTCTATTATTAGCATTTGCGATGTCATCCATGAGTACGGAGGACAGGTATATATGGATGGTGCCAACATGAATGCGCAGGTGGGATTGACGTCTCCTGCCCGTATCGGAGCGGATGTCTGCCACCTCAATCTGCACAAGACTTTTTGCATCCCGCATGGTGGAGGAGGTCCTGGCATGGGCCCGATTGGCGTAGCCAAGCACTTGGTTCCTTACTTGCCTAAACACCCCATGTCGAAAGATGGTGGTGATGGCGTATCACCGATTTCCTCAGCACCCTATGGGAGCGCCAGCATACTGCCCATCAGCCATGCCTACATAGCCATGATGGGGGCAGCAGGGTTGACCGAAGCAACGGAACTTGCCATTCTCAATGCGAACTACATCAAGTCGCGATTGGAGAATGCGTACCCTGTGCTCTACACCGGTGCGCATGGCACCAATGCCCATGAGTTGATCATCGATTGTCGAGGGTTCAAGCCTTATGGTATTGAGGTGGAGGATATCGCCAAGCGTCTCATGGACTATGGCTATCACGCGCCTACTGTCTCATTCCCGGTTGCGGGTACGATGATGATCGAGCCCACGGAGAGTGAGACCAAAGGGGAGCTCGATCGGTTCTGTCATACGATGTTGTCTATCAGAACTGAAATCGAAGAGGTGGTCCTCGGCACCGCTGATAAGATTGACAATGTGCTGAAGAACGCTCCACACACGCAGCGCACAGTGTTGGCCGAGAACTGGGAGCGGCCTTACTCCAGGGAGAAAGCCGCGTTTCCGCTGGAGGATATCAAGTACAACAAATTCTGGCCTGCAGTCAGTCGTGTTGACAGCGCCTATGGCGACAGGAACCTGATGTGCAGCTGCCCACCGCTAGAGACCTATGAGGATCTCCACTCGGTAGAAGCCCTGATGGAGGAATAAAAAAAGGGCTACTTAAAGCCCTTTATAGTTGGTTGAAAAGATTTAACCGATGGTGTTGTCGGTTAGGTTTTGGCGTGTAGGGTCTGAAGATTCCCAAGGGTCTCTTCGTCGCTGACATGGCCAAAGTGATAGTTTAGTTCCTCTAGGTGATTGTGCGTTAAAACTAGTTCTTAACACGTTTTGCGTGAATATACCGTGTACCAGAGGGAAAAATGAAGCAGTGAACGGGATTAGTTACAGATTTCTGCGATAAATCTTCCTTCCACTAGGTTATCTTCATCAAAATTGGCTTGCAGAACGCCCGTCACGCGGTTACCCACAATCTCGGTGATCTCCAAAAATCCAGAAGTGGCCTGAAAGGATTGCAGCGTCCCTGGTTGTTCGAAAGAGAGATTGGCATCTAGACTAGGCAGAGTATAATTTCCGGTTCTGGCGGGGGCGGTAATGGTGATGTGGGCGTTGTTTGTAGTCACAATCAGACAAGCATTTTGGGAGGGCTCGCTTTGAGAATAGAGCGTGATCTCCACATCTCGATCTTGTACGTCGATGGAGGCTTTGCCAAAGCGAAGTTGCCACTCCTCCCCGGCGACGACACCCTCGACAAATGGGATGTCCAGCACATTTCCTTCGTTCTTGCAAGCCCCCAATAGCGCCATGGCTACGACTGCCAGGCCCATCATCAAATTGTTAGCTGACTTCATTCTCCAATTTGAAACGAAAAATTTACGACTTTATGTTCACGTTGCCCCACAGGATAGGAATGCTCAGTGAATTCCGCTCGACCATGCCTGTCGATGGTGATAACTGTACTGCAGCATGTGCCGTAGTTTTCGGCCTCTATACATATTGAAGAGATGGCCTTTTCCCACTCGTAAGGGATACCTGTACTTGGTAGCTCATCGTCTGAAGCTAACTCGGTGTCTTGTAGCAGGCCCAGTAGGTCGTCATGCGAAAAACTACTCTTGATGGACTGTTCGAAAGAGGACTTGAGCTTCGTTAGTTTCGGCCAGGGTGTGTCGAGCAAGGCATTGCTGAGGCCATGCACGCCTTCGGCGATGGGATTAATACGTCGTTCGTAGTTGGAGAAATGGAAACCGCCAGCGGCATCGAATAGCAGCAGATTAAAACCATTATAGGCCGCAGCTTCCCCCTGGATTTTCTCCAGATAATCTCTGGCGGAGTCTGAGCTGTTCATCAAATAGTCTTTCGCAAGGTGGCCCCTCGTTTTGGCATCGGGGTTTATGTTTTGGGGGTCTCTGTAATTGGTGACTGCTGAAACTCGTCCAGCCCTGGAGATTCCGAGCCAGGTCCCCCCACCCAACAAATCCCGGCCGCCTACAACATGGCGGGCATCCTCCCATTGATGAGCATAGGCTGTGGGCCGCTCATAAAACTCGTCTCGATTCGCAGCCAGAATCAATGAATAATCGGGGTGGGCGTTCAAGGCAAACGCTATCAAACACATAGATCAATTCGCTTTGGGCTACAATGCTAATGAATGCAATCATCAAATTGTTCCCTCTGTCTGTCCCGGAATTTGTTCAAGTCGGCATTTTCGGCGTGCTGGCGTATGTTGTTATGGGTATCATATTCATTTTTTCAAAAAGAATGCGCCCAAGATCGTAATGATATAAATTTGGAATATGGATGTGGTGACTCTTGGGATTCTTGCGGTGGGTTTGTTGAGTGGAGTGGCGATTGGCTTTTTGCTTGCCCGGCTCACTTCGAAGAGCGTGGCCCTCAAGAGTCAGGTGGATCAGCTCAACGCCGCATTGAAAATGGAAGTAGACCGCTCCGGGAACTACCAGAGAGATGTCCAATCCATCAACGAGGAACTGCGTCAGGAACGCGAGCGGCTGATGCTCGTCAACAACGAAAAGGCTTCCATCGAGGCTACCAACAAGAATTTGGCTGAGCGCCTGGCCGAGCACAAGGCGGAGATTGCAGATCTGCAGGAGAAATTCTCTGCCCAATTCAAGAACCTGGCCAACGAGATCTTCGAAGAGAAGAGCAAGAAGTTTACCGACCAGAACAAGCTAAATCTCGATGCCCTGCTCAAGCCGCTTGGGCAGAAATTGGCAGATTTCGAGCGGAAGGTGGAAGAGACCAACAAAGACAGTCTTCAACGAAGCGCCGCGCTGCGCGAACAGATCATTGGCCTACGTGAGCTCAACCAAAGGATGACAGCAGAGGCTGAGAATCTAACCAAGGCGCTCAAGGGGGATTCACGCATTCAGGGTAATTGGGGGGAACTTGTGCTGGAGCGGATCCTTGAGGAATCTGGACTGCAAAAAGATCGTGAATATTACACGCAAGAGTCGATACGTACCGAGGCGGGAAGACGTCTTCGCCCGGACGTGATCATCCGACTCCCCGACAACAAAAACCTTATCGTCGATGCCAAAGCGTCTTTGGTGTCCTATGAGAAGTACGTCAATGCGGAAAACGACGAGGATCGGGAGCGATTCCTAAAGGAGCATCTCATTTCCGTGCGGACCCATATCAAAGGCCTGGCGGCAAAGAGCTACGATCAGTTGTTCGAGACCGGGTCGCTGGATTATGTATTGATGTTTGTGCCTATTGAAGCGGCCTTTGCTTTGATCATAGAGCAGGGGGGCGAGATTTATCACGAGGCGCACAACCAGAACATTGTCATTGTCAGCCCCGCCACTTTGATTGCGACGCTTCGCACGGTGGCCTCCATATGGAAGCACGAGTATCAGAACAAGAATGCCCTGGAAATTGCCCGCCAGGGAGGGGCGCTTTACGACAAATTCAAGGCCTTTGTTGATGACCTCACGAAGGTGGGTCATTCTCTGGCCACTACGAAGCGTACTTATGATGAAGCGATGAACAAGCTCACTACGGGCAAGGACAATCTGATCCGAAAAACCGAGCGCCTAAAAGAATTGGGCGCAAAGAGTTCCAAGGCCATGGACCCTAAGATCCTAAATCGTGCAGAGGTTCAACCTCCACTCGAACAAGTAGATAGCGAAGGGGCCATTGCGCAACAGAACCTTTTCGGGGGAGAATAGGTTGGGCATGTCAAACCCGGTTCATTCAATAACCTTCCGGCTGTGCGACTAAATATCTTCATAATCAAGCGGTCCGCCGCTGCGGCACTTAATACTGCATTGGCTCGTCACCATAATGTTTAATTATGCATCCTCGCCTAAGTACTTGATTATCTTGCTATTTAATCGCTCGCATCGAAATCCTATTGAATGAACCGGGTTAACTTTGGCAATTGAAATTCACTGAGAAATGGAGCTAACCGCGGACAACAAGCTGCGAAACCTGATTGTAGTAGGGGACCGAGTGCTTATCAAGCCGAAAAAGGAATCTGAAAAGACATCCTCGGGAATTTTCTTACCTCCGGGGGTTCACGAAAAGGAGAAGGTCCAAAGTGGTTATATCGTAAAGGCAGGCCCGGGATATCCTATTCCACTTCCCATGGACGAGGATGACGCGTGGAAGCCCGACGAGGAAAAGGTCAAGTATGTGCCCTTGCAGGCAAAAGAAGGGGACCTGGCCATATTCCTGCAAAAGGCCGCATTCGAAGTGCAGTACAAGGATGAGAAATACTACATCGTTCCTCAGAGCTCTATCCTAATGCTTGAGCGCGAGGAAGACCTGTTCGAATAGGCGTTCTACTTATTGCTCAGCGCAAACTCCTTCGCAAAGTACGTAAGGATCATATCCGCCCCGGCTCTTTTGATGGCTGTCAACGTCTCGCGCATGACTGCATTGCCATCCAGCCATCCCTTTTCTGCCGCTGACTTGATCATGGCATATTCACCGGAGACATTGTAAGCAGCGATCGGCAGCGGAAAGTTTCGCTTGAGATCGGAGATGATATCAAGGTACGTCATGGCGGGTTTGACCATCATCACATCTGCGCCCTCTTCAAAGTCCAGCTGGGCCTCCAGCACCGCCTCAGCACGGTTGGCAGGATTCATCTGATAGGTCTTTTTATCCCCGAATTTTGGTGCCGAGTCCAGCGCATCGCGGAAAGGTCCGTAGAAGGCACTGGCATATTTGGCCGTGTAAGACATGATCCCAACATCAGTATATTGATTCCTGTCCAATACTTCCCGCAGGTAGCCCACGCGACCATCCATCATGTCCGAGGGGCCAATCATGTCAATACCCGTGTCGGCCTGTGCCAAAGCCATTTTGGCCAGTATGTCGAGCGTGGGGTCGTTGAGGATCTTGCCGTCTTCAACAACACCGTCGTGACCATCGGAGCTGTAGGGATCCATCGCCACATCCGTGATGATAAGCGCTTCGGGAAATTGCTTTTTGATTGCTTCCAGGGCCTTGAGATAAAAGAACTGCGGGTCGAAACTCCGGGTGGCGGACTTGTCTTTATACGACTCATCTACGACCGGGAAGATGTCGAAGCCTTTGATCCCCAATTCCAGGCACTCCTCGATTTCCTGCAGCATGTGGTCCAGTGAGAATCTGAAAATGCCGGGCATTGAATCTACTTCCACTTTCTTATTTGTGCCTTCCAGCAAGAATAGCGGGAAGATCAGATCGTCAGTGGTGACGTGTGTTTCTTGTGCCAGGTCCCGGATGGCTTTTGAGGACCGGTTTCTTCTAGGTCTTCGCATCATGGTCTTCAGGGTTTGATTCAGTTGCACTTGCCGGCAAACGCTGGTCCAGCACTTTGTAGAGTAGATAGACGCCAATCACGCCACCAAAGATGCTAAGGAAGGCAAGTGGAATATTTTGAGTGAAGTCATATATCACCACATCATCCTCGTTGTAAAAGACAAAACCAACGTATCCGATGAGGTTATTGAGGGCATGCATCGCAATGCATGGCCATAAGGATTGGGTCCGGTAGAATAGCCAGCCCATGTAGAGCCCGAGGATGAAAGCCGCGACAAATTGCCATGGATTGAAGTGGAACAGTCCAAAGAAGATCGCGGACCAAATGATAGCCTGACTCGGTGAATAGTTTTTGAGAAAACCCCGCAAGACAATCCCTCGAAATAGATACTCCTCAAGGAAAGCGGCGGCAACCACCACCGTGAGGAAAGACCCAATATTCGGTTTTATGAGCTCTTGTAGGATTTCCTCAACCATTTGCTCCATCCACTCGGGCATAGGAACGAAACTGATGAGAGGGTCCACGATGAAAATGTTGACGAGTACCAGTGCAGGAAGGAGCAGGTAGGATAAGCTGTCCATGCCGGGCCAGGAGCCAAAGACTTCCTGCCATTTCAGGGGAGTATTCCTGAGTGCGAACATGGACAGGAGGCCCATAGGTACGACGTAGCTCAGCAATGTCAAGATTCCCTGCAACATCGAGTCGTACTCAATGACGGGGACCAGTAGGAAACCCGAAATGACCGCCAAACCCAGGTAAAGGAAGATCAGCCCCAAGACCTGCAGCCGCGTCGGGTAAGTCTTTTGGTTGAGCATCATCTTGCCTGGAAGGCTATTTTATACAATAACCCATTGCGACCCCCCAGCCAACCGAAGCCATCGGGGTGCAGATCCACCACCCAAAGCTCTTCCTCCGTGATGTTGGTCCAGGTATCACCACCATTGAGGGAGATGTCTGCGCCTCGAGGCCCACTGACCACGAGGATATCTTTTCCGCCGTATCGAATGAGGTCGCTGCCGTAGAAAGGGCCAGGTGTCTGTGGTTGGTTGGTCAGGCGCCATTCTTTCCCAGAGTTGCTAGTCAGGGCGAGGTTGTCGGTGTAGGCGTCCGCACTGGATAAATCGCCCCCAGCGATAAAGCCCTCACTATTGGTCCGAAAATGAATAGATGTGATACCGGCTAGCTCACCTTTGATGATCGGTGAGTCGTAAGCTTCCCAGCTTCCTCCGTAGTCATCGGTTCTGAGGATACGGGCATTGCCTGCTGCTCCGGTGCCCACCCAGGCAACACCTCTTGCTCCTACGTCGATGCAACTGCCACTGGAGGCGAATCCCCCCTCCCCCTCACCGGCGTCGGGAAGTCGATCACCGTCGATCCGGGTCCAGCTGCCGCCCCCATTGCGGGTTTCCAGGAGATAGGGCTTGCCATCAAAAGAGTCACCGAAGGCCAGTCCGCGTTCATCATCCCACATAGCGATGCTGTTTAGAAAACCCTCCTCTTCGTCCATTACAAACGCTGTTTCCCAACCTGACGATACAGAGAACCGGTGGATCTGTGAGTTGGCGCCATCGCCGATGGCAAGGAGGATCACCTCATTGCCTGACAGTGCGTGGATGTCGCGATACTGAAAGGTGTCGATCCTGGGATGCTGGAATATATCCCAGGTATCCCCTCCATCGGTTGTTCGCATAAAGGTGGAATTGGAGCCACTAGCCCAGATGGTTTCCTCATCAAGGATAGCAATGGAAACAATCAGGGCTTCATTGTCCGTGGGCTTCGATTCAACAGAGAACGTAATGGTCTTCTCCTGAGAGCAGCCAGCAAGGATCCCGGTGATCAGCACAATAAATAAGGGGCGTAAGCAGTGAGTAATGTGCGCCATAGATCGGCTAAATTAATGATTGCTGTCTCTTCTGGAAGCTACTCTTCTAGTCGAGGTCGGAAGTTGAAGACAATATCTTGAGTGCTGCCGCTATCAGTTTGCTCAACATCTCGATCAAAAAGTCTCGAGAGATTATTGCCTGCCAGGTCTTCCAGCCGGCTCTCTATGACCACTTGATATTCTGTATTGGGTGACCAGGGCTGATCAGGCACAAATTGCCATTGCCGCTGATTGTCGGGTATGGTGGTATGACCTTCGATGACAGACTCTCCTTTCGACACATAGATTGCATTGCGAAGCAGCAAATAGTCCATTGCTCCGTCGAAGTGGAGTATCACCGGTGCGGAAGGGCCAGTTGGTGGGTCAATGTTCCAGTTTGCAGGAGAGGGCACTTCGCGATCGGCAGCCTGTGTGATGAATTGCCTCTCAGCGCCAGACATGAGCGCGTTCCCAGATTTGTCAACCCACGTCGAGTCGATGATCAAGCGGTAGGTTCGGCCGGGATGGAGAGGCGTGCCGAGTCGCTTCTGTCGTAGAAGATCCCTTTTGATTCTTCCCGGGTCCAGCCAGAGTGTGAGGACCGTGCGATCATCATTCCAAAGCTCTGGCTGCAGGTCCAGTAAGGGGTAGACCTCATTTTCGCCCTCGTAGAAATGGATGTATTGATAGCTATTGCCCACACTCATCGGCGCCGAAAATGTGAGATGCATTTTTAGAAGGTTAGCCGGAAGGGTCGAGTCCATAGGAAAAATGCCGGTGATTTTGGTAGTTCCCGGTTCACGAGCGGCAGGACTGAACGAGGCAACGAGTCGGCCTTTATCCCATAGTTCATAAGTCAGCTGAGGATCAAAAGGGATGATGGGATAGAAGGTGGGCGATCCTGCCCCAGACTCCACCTTTCCCATGATGGCGGTGGGTTGGGTGCTCAGCCGTACTTCGATGTTGGCAGAACAAGACTCACAGCTGACTCCAATGCATTTGCCCTGTTGATAGATCAATTGCACCTCTTGCGCTTGCGCAGTAAAAAAAAGAAAGCCAAGCACCCAGGTGGCGATTGGCTTTGTGAGTGTCTTGAAATTTCTTACAACCATCGGTTGCTCTGCGTGCTCAGGTTCAGTTTGCCCTCAGCATTTCTTTGCAGCATCACCCAACTGCCATCGTCGATCTTATCCAACTGTAGGACATTGACAAACGGCAATGCGATGAAATCCACGCCAGCAGTTGCCGATCGCTCCTCCACCGGGGTAGTTAGCGAAGCCTGGAATGCTTCGATGTCCGAAAACTTGATTTTCATGAGTGCGCGATTGGAGTTGGCCATCAGCAAGTACTGGTTGCCTTCCTTTTCCATCACGATCATGTCGAGGGGCGTATTGGAGTTGCCCAACTCTGCCACGGTTCGTCCTTTGACATGCTCACCTGCCTTGAGTTGGTCGAGCGGGAAGAGGACCAGGGGCGTGCACGTGTAGCTGGCAATCATGTGATCCTGGCCGCCGACTTTGGCTGCTGTGAATGCCTTGATGGGTGCGTGCGTTTCGTACTGACCATGGGCGGCGTGATATATCTCGAGAGACGACTGACTTTGAGCCTCGCCAAATGGAAAAGCAATGCTGCGGAAAGTGGACCCAAATTCCTGGTTGGACAGTCCAGATACCATCACCTGGTCATTATAGTAAGTGATGTCAGAAATCGCCCATTTTCTTAATGGCCTTCCGCGTCTGTCCTCCGCATCCGCAGCGATGGGTCCGTTGATGGATGCCTCGGAGTAATTCACTTCATCCAGGTTCATCACACCCCATTCTTCCCCATGGAGCGTGACCAGGATGGGAGTACCGTCCAGGTGATGAATGCTAAAAAATATCTTCTTGCTTGCCGGGTTGAGGGCCATATCCGTAATAGTGATCTTATCGACAGTGGTCCCCAATTTCGTGGCGATGGCCTGGTCGACATTTTCTATTCGGGCCACTTTCCGGGCCTCGGCCGTTGAAACTTCAACAGCATAGATTTTGGCATTTTCGGAATCTCCGATGAAGAGAATACCCTCAGGGCCAAATTCCAGTGCATTGATTGACTGGATGCCTGGATCACCCATTTTGAAATTGGCCTTCAGGTCGGAACCAGTATTGGCATTAACGCCCAAAGCCAGCACCAGGGCGATGATTGTAGTAAATAGCTTTCCCATGACAACGTATTGAGTTAGAGTTATGTGTATTTTCTACGTAGGTTTTGCGAATTGTGATGCAACCGACACTGTGTTCTTGCTTATCCGCTCTTCTTAAAACCCTCATTGCACCCCAATGTTTGGGGTTATCCACTCAGAGAGTCAATCGATGATCTTTAGCGAAGACCTCGATGTTACGCATGAGGTTGTTGATCATTTCGGTACCATCGAGGTCTCCCTGGCCCTTTAGCTCCCGGCAGTTTTCATACAGATCGATGATGAAGTCTTTGACAGCAATGTTGTCGTTAAGGATGTATTTGAGATCACTCTGCGTATTGTAGAGTTGCTCCTTTACTTCATCCAATTCCAGCTCCAACTTCTCGATCCGTTCCGAGTCATCCATTGCCTCGGGCCTGTTCAAACTCCACTACCGTTTGCTCAATGATATCACAGCACTCGAGGATCTCATCCTGTGTCATGACCAAAGGAGGAGCAAATCGAATGATGTTACCATGTGTGGGCTTCGCCAGAAGGCCATTGTCTTTGAGGGCTACACATAAGTCCCACGCCGTTGAGCTTTCTGGTGTATCATTGATAAGTACCGCGTTGAGTAGCCCGACACCACGCACTTGGTCGACGATGGAGGACTTCTCGGCCAATAGCCTCATACGGTCCCGGAATATCTCACCCAGCCTTCTGGCATTTTGTGTCAGGCCTTCTTCATCGACTACATCGAGGGCGGCCATCGCCACTTTGCAGGCTAGCGGATTCCCCCCAAATGTAGACCCATGCTGTCCGGGACGGATCACATCCATGATGTCATTATTGGCCAAGACCGCCGATACGGGATAAACACCACCAGATATGGCCTTACCCAAAATCAGGAGGTCTGGTTTCGTATAGGTCTCTCCTCGTTCGCATTTCCCTTCGCAGGCGCAGTTTCCACAAATTCGCAGCAGACTGCCGGTCCGTCCTATTCCTGTTTGTATCTCATCGGCGATGAACAGCGCCTCATGCTTGTCGCACAGCGCTCGGATGCCAGGGATGAAGTCATCATTCGGTGTATTGACACCGGCTTCGCCTTGTATGGGCTCTACGAGCACGCCAGCAACGTTGTCTTGCGACATGGCCTCGTCAAGCGCCTCTAAGTCATTGTAGGGAACAGCAATAAACCCAGGCGTGTAAGGGCCGAAGTTCTTTCGGGCATCCTCATCATTCGAGAAGGAGATGATCGTCGTTGTACGTCCATGAAAGTTCCCTTCGAAAACAATGATCTGCGCTTCCTCTTCCGCCACACCTTTCTTTTCGTAGGCCCACTTTCGGCAGATCTTAATGGCGGTTTCCACACCTTCGGCTCCTGTATTCATCGGGAGCACTTTGTCAAAGCCAAAGTAGCTGGTAATGTACTCCTCGTATTGTCCCAGAGCGTCATTGTAGAAGGCTCTGGACGTGAGTGTAAGCTGCTCCGCCTGCTCCTTGAGTGCGCCAACAATTTTTGGATGGCAATGACCCTGATTGACTGCACTGTAAGCCGACAGAAAATCGAAGTATTTCTTTCCTTCGACGTCCCAAACATAGACGCCTTCACCTCTGGAGAGGACCACAGGCAGGGGGTGATAGTTGTGAGCACCGTGCTTGTCTTCAAGCACTATGAGATCTTGGCTCGTAATAGTTGAATTAGCCATGGGCAATGTTGAATAATCAATTAAATACTCAAAACTTTTGATGATATCTCGAACAATTTGTCGAAATGGTTGTCAAAGGTAGGTATTTAGGTGTGACCATAATGCAAAAAAAGGGCGGTCGAAAAAGTGCGGAATCTACGGAGGATTACTACTTCACGAAGGAGGGGCTCATGGTCTTCACTGAGAGATATCATTTGAAGCGTGGCTACTGCTGCAAAAGTGGTTGCCGACATTGCCCGTATGGCTTCAAAATAAAATAGAAAAGGTTTGTCGTTGCATGCCTTTTTGCGATATTTGCACTCCGTTTTTGAAAATTCAAAAAAATCATGTCAAAGGTTTGCCAAATAACAGGAAAGAGGCCGAGGGTTGGTAACAACGTTTCGCATGCGAATAACAAGACCAAGCGAAGGTTTTATCCAAATCTTCAAACGAAGCGTTTCTACATTCCTGAAGAGAAGAAGTGGATCACTCTGAAGGTGTCCACACAGGCACTTCGCACGATCAACAAGAACGGCATCACGTCCGTCTTGAAGAAGGCAAGAGAAAACGGTAACGTGTTGGCATAATAACTCTGATCGAAGATGGCTAAGAAAGGAAATAGAGTTCAGGTGATTTTGGAGTGTACAGAGCACAAGGAGACTGGCCAGCCAGGCACTTCGCGGTACATCACTACCAAGAACAGAAAAAACACCCCAGGAAGGATTGAACTAAAGAAGTACAACCCTATCCTCAGAAAATATACTCTTCACAAAGAAATCAAATAAGACATGGCAAAGAAGGTAGTTGCGACGCTAAAGCAGCCCGGTGGAGTCAAATTCGCCAAAGTAATCAGGGCGGTGAAGTCTGAAAAGACAGGTGCTTATGTCTTCAAAGAGGAGATGGTGCCAGAGGGTGAAGTAAAGAACGTTCTTAACAAGAAGTAAGACAGGGACGTCTCACCGACGACATTTTGATGGACCCACGGCTCTTTACGCACGTGGGTTTTTTGTTTTTATAGGTACCGGAATTACGATTTTTAGGAGGCGAATCGCATCTCAGCTACATTTGCCGACCAACCATAACTACTTCATTCACGCGAACATGGGTCTGAAAGAGCTGTTTTCTAAAGACAAAAAGGAGTCGCTGGATCGGGGACTGGAAAAGTCCAAGAGCTCCTTTTTCAGCAAATTGGGTAAAGCCGTTGTTGGGAAATCCAAAGTAGATGAGGATGTGCTCGACGAACTCGAGGAGATACTCATTACTTCGGATGTCGGCATTGACACTACTGTCAAGATCATCGAGCGGATCGAGGCACGGGTAGCTCGCGACAAATACCTCAATACTGCAGAGCTGAGCGCTATCCTGCGCGAAGAGATTGCAGGTCTACTTTCTGAAAACAATACCGACGACCTGGCTGATTTCAATCTGCCCAGCGTCGATGGCCCCTACGTGATATTGGTGGTCGGTGTCAACGGCGTGGGTAAAACCACAACCATTGGCAAGCTGGCTGCGCAATTCAAAGAACGAGGCAAGAAGGTGATTCTGGGTGCGGCCGATACATTCCGGGCTGCTGCCGTGGATCAATTGATCATGTGGGGTGACCGTGTTGGGGTGGAAGTAGTCTCAAAAGGGATGAATACCGATCCCGCGTCCGTGGCATTTGAAACAGCCAAGAAGGGTGTAGACGAAAAGGCAGATGTTGTCATCATCGATACCGCCGGGCGTCTCCACACGAAGGTCAATCTCATGAATGAGTTGTCCAAAATCAAGAAAGTGATTCAGAAGTTCATGCCTGAGGCTCCCCATGAAGTGCTCCTGGTGCTTGATGGCAGTACAGGTCAAAATGCCTTTATCCAGGCCAGAGAATTCACCAAGGCAACGGAGGTCTCAGCTTTGGCCATCACCAAGTTGGACGGCACTGCCAAGGGAGGCGTAGTTATCGGCATCTCCGATCAATTCAAGATTCCGGTGAAGTACATTGGCGTCGGGGAAAAAGTAACTGATCTCCAAGTCTTCAATAAGATGGAGTTCGTTGACTCTTTCTTCTCGGTAGATGTAAGCTAGCCGCCTGCTTCCTCTGCGGTTTCTGGTTCTTTTTTCGTTTCTCCTTTGTGGAAAGGGCTTACTTTTTTCGAGACATCCACCACGACGTCTTTGAAGCGGCCGCCCGTTTTGACCACCCCTTCCCAGCCACTCTTGATCGTATCGATACCGGCTTTCTGTGTTCCCTTGACAATAGAGCTGATGATGGACGCCGAAGAAGACATGGCTACTTTCCGCAGGAGGATTGAGGCTTCCTTCAGGGTACTGGTCTTGATTTCTTTCTTGGAAGTGAGTGTCAGCTGAGCGCAGTATTTTTTTGATAGAATACCCACCCTTAAAGACAAAAAGGCGTTGGTGGTACCCTCCAGAAGCGAGTCAAGGATGAGCGTCGCCGTAGGGCCGATGATCGGTACGGACCTGCCACTCGCATTCTTGGCGATGGAGGTGATGACTGGCTCCAGGTGCTTGGTGAGGTCCACGTCCTCGATCTGCGTAGCGAGAAAAGAGGTCGCTCCAACGTTGCCATACAGGTACATCATTTCCCGTAGGCTGGGACGCTGATAGTAGATATGGGCCACTTTCCATACCATCCTAATTTGCGTAAGGAAGACGGTCAGTGCATCCAGCTTGCCGTTTTGGGAGATGGCAGTGGTCAGAAATACGGTGCTGGCTGTGGATTTGATGATCTTGTCCGCTTCTTCGTCCAGTGCTTCGACTGCGGGCCCTAGGTCTTCCACGGATTTCAGTTCAATGCCTTTGACCTTAAGCAGCGTGTTGCGCTGCAGGCGTTTCATTAGTCCGAGTTTATAGACCCCCAGTTCAGCTTCCGTTTCGGGCCTTTTCAAAGGTTTTGGCAACCTCCACAGCATGGCGAGAGGAGACAGTAACAATGCCAAAAGGATGAGAGACAGTGCGATCAGTACTATTTTCCCAAAAAGGGGGTTCAGATCAGAGGCCAGCAGATAGATGCCAGAGACCTGGTTGGCCAGGAATATCAAGAAAGTCAGCGCCAATAACGCGACGACAGGAAGAGCGAGCTTGCGCAGTGTATCAATCATTGCTTCTGAAGTTAGCAGCATTAGATTTCACGGCTGCCATGACTTCAGGTTTCAACTTAAAGCTGATCGTAGTAAAATCACGCTCGACAATTATGTCCGTACATACGCCCTCGTGATAGGTGTAGTAGTTGTCCCCCTCCGGTGCGGAGTACTTGTATTGGTTCGGGCCAACCTTTGTGAATGTGAAGTACTCACCATAGTATGGTGAGAAGACCTTTTGGCCATCAAATGGCTCTTGAGTGTAAATTTTGGCCACGGTATAAGTTATTTCCTGATCTTGTACGGGAGTGGGATCATCATTGATCAGGAGGTGATAGCCACTAAGCTGCTTCCGAATTGTGGCATTGCTCTCTTTGAATCCTATCATACGGTTGTTGACAGTGCCTGATTCGAGAATACCTGCTCGAAAAGTCTCCTTATTTTGAAATCGGACCTTGAGCGTGATTAGCATACGAAAGTCCATGCTGCTTTCGATTTCGAATGTCTGATTGTTACCCTCCTCTACCACACGGATGTCCATGCCTCCTACGATGCTGCCTTTACGATATGCATCGTAGTGCAGTATTTGCGCAGATATGCCCGACGCAAGACACATTGTCAAGAAGAAGAAAACAATCGAACGTACCAATGCAGTGGATTAGTTTCTTTGGCCTGTACAGCCAGGATTTCGCAGTGCGAAATAAAAATATTCATAATCGTACGAAATGCCACTGATACCTGATTGAAAACGGTAAATTCAGGATGATCAAGTAGAGAATAGAAGAACCTTTTTTCCCTTCTCAGACTTTTAAGAAACATGAAATCCAAAAAGGTAACCTTTGAGAACAGCGCCGGCGCATCCCTTTCTGGCACGATTGACTTTCCTGTAGTAGGTAAGCCCAAGGCCTTCGCCATCTTTGCTCACTGCTTTACGTGCTCGAAAAATCTCAATGCAGTCAATAATATCAGCCAATCCCTCACCCAGGAGGGTGTGGCCGTTCTGAGATTTGATTTTACAGGCTTGGGTCAGAGTGGTGGAGAATTTGCCGACTCCAATTTCTCCTCAAATATGGGCGACTTGAGGAGTGCCTATGAATTTCTGGAGAGGGAATACACTACACCGCAGATCATGATTGGTCACTCCCTGGGGGGTGCTGCAGTACTGCATATCAGCGGCCGGTTGCCCAATATCAAGGCTGTAGTCACGATAGGGGCCCCAGCGAACCCGGTGCATGTCCGGCACCTTCTAAGCCGCGGTGAGGAGGAAATCATCGAAAAGGGAGAAGCCGAAGTAAGTATTGGCGGTCGCCCTTTCAAGATCAAAAAGCAATTCCTCGACGATTTGGAGGAGAACGACTCCCACGATCCCATTGAAAATCTCGGAAAGGCCTTATTGATCCTGCACTCGCCGCAGGACAGTACAGTCGGTATTGACAATGCCTCGGATATCTATTTGAAGGCGCGACACCCCAAGAGCTTTGTAACATTGGATGGCGCAGATCATCTCATGTCCAGGCCAGAAGACTCACGGTACGTGGGATCCGTCGTCGCCACCTGGGCGATGAGGTACATTGTGCCTGACCACGAGGAGGAGATTGCTCCAGAGGGCGAGGTGTGGACCCGACTGTCGGATAGTGGTTTCACTACAGAAATCACTGCTGGGAGTCACAAACTCCTGGGAGATGAACCGAAGAGTGTAGGTGGCAAGGATCTAGGGCCGTCCCCCTATGGTTACCTGCTGACAGCATTGGGGACGTGCACGGCGATGACGCTTCGGATGTATGCCGACCACAAGAAAATAGCCTTGGAGGAAGTGGAAGTGCAGCTCACGCATGACAAGGTCCATCAGGTAGATGGCCAAAGCAGTGAAAAACCGGGAGGCAAAATCGACCAGATCAAAAGGCGCATTAGAATTGAGGGTGATCTCACTCCAGAGCAGCGTAAGCGACTGATAGAAATAGCTGATAGATGCCCTGTCCATAAGACCCTGGAGGGAAAACCAGTGATCATTACGGAGAGCTTCGATTAGCCTCTTAAGGATGGACCGTTCTCGTAGCCCTCGAGTGATGATCGATACGAGCTTGCTGCTCATTGCTCGCACGGGGATTCGAACCTACATCCTGGAGTTGGTGGAAGGGGCCCAGTCTCATCCGAAGCTAAAGTCCCGGTACCTGATTCCGGCTTATCGGTGGTTCAGGCAGGTCCGGTTCTTCCATGGTCGGATGAATTGGGGCAAAAAGGTACTCTTTCATTCCTTTTATTTCTTTTGGAAGCACATCGTGCTCCCGGGCCTGGCACTGATCAGGAGAGCAGATATCATACTGGTACCGGACTACATAGCCCCTATAGTTCCCACTGGGAAATTGGTAGTGATCGTTTTCCATGACGTATTTTATTGGGAACGGAAGGATTCCTACCATCCTGTATGGCGCAGGTGGATGTTGGGACTAGTGCACCTGGGGATGCGAGCCAATCGTCATGAATTGGTGGCCACCTCCACGTACACGGCGCAGAAGGTTAGAGAATACGTACCGTCTCTAAGATCCATTAGCGTGATCTACCAATGTCCGAGGACCATCAAAGTTGACAATGCCAGTGCCTTGGACACTTCAAATTTCTTCCTGCACGTCGGGACACTCGAGAAGAGAAAGAATCTGAAGGTGCTGTTGGAGGCTTATTCGCTCTTTCGAAGAGAAGGATGGGGGGACAACCCATTGGTGCTCGTGGGAGGTCCCTCTCCCAGCACCCTATTGAACGTCGAGGAGGAACTACGGCAGATGATTTCGGCCTTAGCCCTGGAGGGAGAGGTGATCATGACGGGCTATGTTCCTGAGGCTGATATTCCTGCCTATTTCGAACAGGCATTTGCCTATCTGTTTCCAAGTCTTGACGAAGGCTTTGGCATACCGCTGGTCGAAGCCATGCAACATAGAGTGCCAACGATTATTGCGGCTTCTGGCTCACTGCCAGAGATAAGTGATGGCTCCTCGCTCTTGTGGGTTGACGGCGAGGTCGGCTCGCTTGCTCGGCTGATGCACAAGGTGAAAGATGACGATCTGCGTGAGGCATTGATCGAAAAAGGCGCCAAAAGAGCAGCAACCTTTTCAAGGGAGCAATTCGTCAAGGACTTCGACGATTTCCTGGCTGAAAATCATTCGGGAGCCTGAGCAGTTCACCCTAGCTCTTCACAGGTCTCATCAACGATCGCAAACATTTTCTGGAGTGCTGAGTCCGACATGCTGCTGTGGATGGGTAGCGAGATCGAGTGATGCCAGACATGTTCCGTTCTGGGTAACGGGAGTTGACCCTTGAATCCTTCTATCAGGTGCAGTGGAGGGTGAAAGTACCTGCGAGCCATGAGCCCCCTTCCCTGAAGCTGTTGCACGATACCCTCGATGCCTTCAGAGGGTAATTTTCTTTTGAATAAAACAGCCAGGTTTTGGTAGTTGGATTCGATGCCAGGTGGAATTGATTGTAGGGCCAGCAGGTCTGCATACTTTTTCAAGCCCACCTGAATTTTTGCGCCGATTTCCCTCCTCGAAGCCAGGGTTTCCTCAAAACGGCTCAGTGTGTTCAAGCCGATGATCGCCCGGACTTCATCCAGTTTGGCATTGTAGCCATTACGGATCTTATGGAGCTCGGTGGACAAGCCGTGATTCCGAAGCGTCTCAATGACCCCTTTGGTCTGCTCATCACTGACAACGATAAGCCCACCTTCGATGGCCGGGAATACTTTTGTCGCATGCAAACTGAAGATCTGTACGTCAGGTTCGGATGGTAGCAATCGGCCGTTGAGTTGCGTGCCGAGACCGTGAGCGTTGTCATACAGGATGGGAATTTCCTGGCGACATAGCTCCGCGATGACTTCGAGGTCAGGATGGACACCAAAGACATTTACTGGGATGACGCATCGGATGTCTGGATGGTGTTGGATCAGATGTTCAAGATGATCGGGATCCATCGTGTAGGTTGTTGGATCTATATCGCAGAATAATGGCTCCAGGCCTCGGTGGACGATGGCATTGAGTGTGGAAATGTAAGTATAGGCCGGAAGGACAACTTTGCCAGGTTTGAGGTCCAGAGCCGTAAGCGACAGCAATAGGGCCATTGAGCCTGATGATACCGCGACCACATGTTTGGCGCCCATGTAGGTGGCCATCTGCTCTTCAAAACGCCGGACAATGGGTCCATTGTTCGTCACTATTCCCGATTCGAGTATGTTCCTGATATTGTCCAACAGGTCGTCAGAGCAGTGAAACTCTGGCAGCACGAAGGGGATCTTGGTGGCGTCTAGAACTTCGTTTAGCATTTCAGTGAGGTTTTGGGTAGTTGAAAAAGTAGCTTGATCCTTATGTATAAAGAGTGTCCATTGTGTCCAATGCAAATACGGGAACCTTTGCCCTACTTGCAACCGTGGCCCTTACCCGCGAATCGCCATCCACGTAAATAGAGCTTTCCTGGTCCAAATACTGGAGGAGTTCGTCCAGGTCTTTCAGCAGTTTCGTTTCGTCGAACAAACTTTCATGGATCCCCAATTGATCCAGCAAGTGCGGGAAGTCCGTCTCTTCCAGGGACACCAGTATCACCTGATGGCAAAGGTTGCGAGCACTATACAGGAGCTTCATCACCGATGGGTTGGGGAGATTGTTGTGTATGAGCGTGCCCTCAGCCCTGATATAGATTTTGTTGAATAGCAGGTCCCCCCACGCACCGACCGTATCAAGGGCACGATCTACTTCGAGCTGAATAGGGTTTTTAATAGCCACAGGTTCATTTCCGAGCCGCTCCTGCAGCGTCATTTCTATCAGATTGAGACCGTGCAGTCGCAGGATCCCTGTGCTGGAGGCCGGTCTGGGAGCTACTTCGAGCAGGACAGGCTCGCCTTGGGCATTTTCTTTGGCCTGAAAGAACCATGCACCATGCAGCTGCAGTGCTTCATTGATGGAGGTGGCCATTTCGCTAAGTCGTTGGTCAGTCACCAGGCGAGACTTCACGCTGATGCCATTCATTATTCTAAGTCTCTCCCTTGGCTGGGCGATCAACAAATTACCGTGCTGGTCTGTGAAACAGTCCACGGTATATTCAGCTCCCGGCAGGTATTCGAGTACCATCAGCGACGGGTCTTTAGCCGAATAGAATTGGAAATCATTTTCGTCAAGGGCCAGATAGGTACCCTTACTGCCTTGTCCAACCTCCGGCTTTAAAAAGACGGGGAATGATAATTGGTCACTTTGATCATATACTGTGGGTACGTGGATAGTACCTTTCAGCGCTTCGTAGGTTTTCCGCTTTGATCTGCATATCTGGCACGTGGCAAGGGGAGAAGTGACAATGGTGGGTGCGAGCAATGCCTGATGTTCTATCAGCTTCAGGAGTGCGCCATCATGGGCGGGGAATATGAAGTCTATGGCTAGCTCTTCGGTGATCTTCGCGACGGCCTCGATGAAATGCGCCTCTGAGTAGTGAGGGACATTGGCAACATAATGCTCGTACACAAACCGGCCATGGCCATCTGTGGAACTTGCGCCTACCAATTCCACGCCAGGGAAATGACGTAGGGCACGATGGATTTCGAGGCCAATCTCGGAGCCACATGGAAAGACCATTACCTTTTTCATGTATGAAACAGCCAGAACGACAACTCCGCGAAGAGTCTAATTCGGTGACACATATTTAATCTACTCAGTTGTAGCACGTGCACTCGCAAGGAGATATTATTTTTAGCAGGAGACAGACCCGAAAGTTGAAAAAGATCCTCTATTACCTGCGCCTCTACCACGAGGAGCACTTTGACCGCCGCGTTTATGCTGGCTTTGTCCTTCTCGCCATCATCACGATCACCATTAATTATTGGTTGGATTTTGAGGACTCGTACATCGACAGCTACTGGGGTGAGCCGATCATTTGGCTGTGGATGTTTCTGTTTCAAGGATTGCCATTCCTGGCGGTTGCCTGCCTGTACCACCTCTTTGGACACAACCGCCAGTTTCTTTCCAGCCGCGACTTCTGGGTCAAGTTTGTGATCGGTTTTGGCATTTTGGCCCTCACTCGGACGTTCATAGGCTATGAAATACTCATGGATTGGTGGCCAGCTATTGATCATCATTTCTTTGCGAGGTGTATGAATCGAGTGGCGAAAGTGGTCATCGCGCTTCCAGCTTTTATGCTGACCTATTGGATCTTTGAGAAGGAACGGCCCCGCAATTGGTATGGCTTGTCGTGGAGAGGGTTTGACCCAAAGCCCTATGCATGGCTCCTCCTGATTACCGGCGGTTGCATTTTCATTGGCTCATTCATTTCAGAACTGAGCGATTACTACCCCCGCTACAACAAAGCGGGCTTGGAATTGTACCTGAGGTCGGGGGAGACCTCCCTTCCGAAGCAGTTCTTTGTGCTGCTTTACGAATTGTGCTATGGCAGCAGTTTCCTGACCGTGGAGCTAATATTCAGGGGCTTTCTGATCATGGCGTTCGCGCGGACCCTTGGGCCACATGTCATTCTGCCGATGGTTTTGTCTTACGCTTTCCTGCACTTCGGCAAGCCCCTGACAGAGACCATTAGCTCAATTTTTGGGGGCTACATCCTCGGTATCATAGCCTACTATAGTCGCAATATCTGGGGAGGGGTTTTCATTCACGTAGGTGTGGCGTGGCTGATGGAATTTTTCGGTTGGCTTCAAAATACAGTCTGGAAATGATGGAACGCCTAAAATGCAGAAGGCCGGGACTCGTGCGAATCCCGGCCTGGTGCTGATTTAGGTAAACTGCATCAAGTAGTTCAGTTTGGAGTATTAGATCCTGGACTTTCTTTCCATAGCTAATATTCTCTTTGAGGAAGGTTACCAACACAACTTTCTTATCGGACGTCCAGGGTACCGATAGAAAATCCTCGCAAAGTATATTCCTTGTTGACATTCAGAAACTTTATGAATCCGCCGGTTGATGCGTCCATCATTCCCTTCAGTCGGTTTGCCTTCTGCAAACGTGATCCGCACAAGGGCACGGATCGGTGGCTCTTCATATTGAAGCGCCCAAGGATTGGTTCAGAATTAATCAGTGTTCAAATGGTTCAATTTTTTATACGAATAGTTCAAAAAAGGTAACCTCTTTCGATTGAAATTTTTTAAATTTTTTTTAGATGACAGGCTTAGACTACCCGATGAATGGTAGTTATTGGGCTTTAAGTGCTGGTTTTTTCCTCTCAGCGATCCAAATACCCATGATCACGACGGTGCCTCCAAGTAGTTGCATCCAGCCCAGCATCTCGTTGAGAAAGAAATATGCCAGCACGATTGTCGATATCGGCCCAAGGCTTCCGAAGATGGAGAATTGATTGGCTCCGATTTCTTTGATTGCGTACGAGATGAAGTAGGATGGCAATACCGTGGAAATGATGGCCATGAGCAACGCGTAGCCATATACTGGGGCGTCCAGCGATAATACTACCTGCAGGTTGCCTGATTGTTGCACAGCATAATGGACCATCACGAGCAGGCACGATACGGTCATACAATAGGAGGTGAAGCGTAAGGCCCCAAACTTAGGGATCAGCCATCCGCTACCGACAATGTAGGATGCATAGGATAGTGCGCTGAGAAGCACCAGCAATCCACCGACAAGGGTCTTGCTGTTTGCGGCGGCTTCTACTTCGGGTAAAAAGACTAGTAATATCCCTACGTAGGTGACGGCAATTGCCAGGATTTGACTTCTGAGAATGCGCTCCCGCAGCGCCACATATGAGATGATCAGTACCAGTGATGGGTAGGCAAAGAGGATGAGGCGTTCGACGCCTGCTTTTACAAATTTGAGCCCCTGGAAATCCAGATAGCTCGCCAGATAGTATCCGAGAAACCCAAAGAGAAATACAAAGACATATTCCCTGCGTGTCGTGCTCGAGAGTGGTCGCGCTTTGGTGAAGATCACGGTCAAATAAAATGGTATAGCGAAACTCATGCGCAAAAGCAGGAGCGTAACTGCGTCTACCTCATGTTGATAGGCGAGTTTGACCAAAACCGCCTTGGTCGAGAAAAGCAAGACACCGACAATGCCGACGACAACGGCAATCAGCCGCTTGGTCACTGAGGGCTGATGGGGGTATCAGCAGGAACGGAGCTTTGATCTTCCGTCTCTTCCTTCATTTCCTCCTGGAAGAACTTTCGCTGCCAAATGAGGATCACCGATATGGCGATGAATATGGATGCATCTGCCACATTGAAGACCGGCCACAGCGCCATATAGCCTCCGCCCAGGAAGCTCGGGAGCTGTCCCTCCCAGATGTCTATGTAGAACATATCGACAACCTGTCCATAAAACCATGGTGTGGGTGCATCAAACGGCGCATTGTCGATCCACACGCCGTAGAAGATGCTATCGATAAGGTTGCCAATTGCCCCACCGAGAATCAACGCGATGCATACCAGAAAACCGCTATGCGCTTGCCGACGATGCATCATATACAAGTAGTACCCGATGGCGAACATCGCTAGGATACGAAAGATTGTCAGGACGACCTTGCTGTTTTCGATTGGCAGTTCCATCCCAAAGGCCATTCCAGGGTTGGTGAGGTAGTGGAGTTTGAACCAATCACCGAATATTTTGATCTGCCCCTTTGATCCCATGTCCATGTTGAAGTGGACCAACATTTTGACAATCTGATCGATCGTGATGACCAGCACGCTAATCAGGTAGTAAGGGAGGAGGTTTTTGAGTTTTTCAATCATTCTTCAACGGTTTTCAACTAGCTCACAACTTTTAAGCCAATGACCAGGTCTATGCCATCTATATCCAAGGTGTCGGCGTCCGATCCATTGGTGCCTTGATTCAGTGTCAGGGCCTGGGTTTCTCTCATGATGTATTCTCCATGCTCTGCAATCGCCTCTTCCATCAATGCTTCCTGGCTTTGATAGGCAATTGCAATTTTATCCTGCACGTCGAGCCCCTTCGTCTTTCTCAGGTTCTGGATGCGATTAACAACGTCTCTCGCGATGCCCTCCCGTCGTAGCTCGTCGGTGATCGTCACATCAAGAGCGACTGTGAGTCCATCCTCACTCGCTACCAACCAACCGGGAATATCCTCTGATACGATTTCTACGTCATCGAGGGTCAATTGGATATCTTCATCGTCTACAACAAACAAATACTCTCCTGCCCTCTCAAATGTTTGGATTTCCTCTTGACCCAGTGCCGAAATCATGGGAGTCAGCTTCTTCATTTTGGGACCATACGAAGCACCGAGCTTGCGAAAGTTAGGCTTTATCTTTTTCACCAAAACGCCAGAAGCATCATCTAAGTATTCGACGGCTTTGACATTGGTCTCTGATATGATCAATTCTTCCACCAGCAGCAGCCGCTCCCTTTCTCCGGGATAAAGGATAGGGATCATGATTTTCGTCAACGGCTGGCGCACCTTGATTTTCTCCTTGCGACGCAACGAATGCACCAGCGATGACGCAAGCTGTGCCAGGTGCATACGGGCCTCCAACTCCTCGTCCACCGCCTTCTCGTCTTTTCGGGGGAAAAGCGTGAGGTGCACTGAGAGGGCCTCATCTGACCCTGTAATGGAATTGAGGTCTTGAAACAATCGCTCGGAATAAAATGGAGCGATGGGCGCCATGAGCTTTGCCGTTACCTTCAGGCACGTGTAAAGCGTTTGGTACGCGGCTTCTTTGTTTTCGTTGTACTCTCCGACCCAGAAGCGCTTTCTGTTCAACCGGACGTACCAGTTACTCAAGTCGTCTGTAACGAAAGACTGGATAGCCCGTGCGGCTTTTGTCGGCTCATAGTCATCCATGCTAGCCGAGACTTCGCTGATCAACGTGTTGAGCCTACTTAATATCCAGCGATCACTTTCTGTGCGCTGCGACAGGGGTAGGGTCTCATTCTCAAATGTGAACCCGTCAATGTTTGCATAGAGTGCGAAGAAGGAGTAGGTATTGGACAACGTACCGAAGAGTTTTCGCTGCACCTCCAGCACACCATCCAGGTCAAACTTCATGTTATCCCATGGGTTGGCATTGGCGATCATGTACCACCTTGTGGGGTCCGGACCATACTTGGCCAGCGTCTCAAACGGATTCACCGCATTGCCCAACCTCTTCGACATCTTGTTGCCGTTCTTGTCAAGCACAAGCCCGGTTGACAAAACGTTTTTGAAAGCGACACTATCGTAGAGCAGTACACCAATGGCGTGAAGGGTGAAAAACCAACCACGGGTCTGGTCTACACCTTCCGAAATGAAATCTGCAGGAAAATTCGCTTCGAAGACCTCCTTGTTTTCAAAAGGATAGTGCCACTGGGCATAAGGCATGGCCCCCGAGTCAAACCAGACGTCGATCAGGTCTGGTTCCCGGTACATCGGCTCGCCGTCGTCCGATACCAACACCACATTGTCCACGTAGGGGCGATGCAAGTCAAAATCCTCGGAGAGAGGTTCATCCATCAAGTTGGCCTGGACAGCCTTGTCTACCTCTTCACGCAACTCCGCCAGACTCCCGATGCATTTCATCGATTGCCGATCCTTGGTCACCCATATGGGCAGCGGTGTACCCCAATACCTTGAGCGGCTCAGATTCCAGTCCACCAGATTCTCCAGCCAGTTGCCAAATCGTCCAGTCCCGGTAGCAGCCGGCTTCCAATTGATGGTCTTGTTCAAATCAACAAGCCGGTCCTTCAAAGCAGTGGTCTTGATGAACCACGAGTCCAAAGGGTAGTAGAGTATCGGTTTATCCGTTCGCCAGCAGTGGGGATAGCTGTGCTCGTATTTCTCAACCTTGAAGGCCTTGTTGTCCTCTTTCAGTTTGATGGCAATGAGGACGTCCGTCGGTTTAAAATCGGGTGCCTTGCGGACCTCATCATCGTAGTACTCTTCTTTCACGAATCGGCCCGCGAAGTCCGTCACTTCCTTTACAAACTGGCCATGTTTGTCCACCAATGGCTGGTCGTGGCCACTTTCGTCCTGCACCATTACTGCAGGGACACCATTCTGCTGCGCTACGCGAAAGTCATCCGCGCCAAAAACCGAGGCAGTATGTACCACGCCCGTACCATCTTCGGTGGATACGAAATCTCCTGCAATGACCCTGAAGGCATTCTTTTCCAGGTTTTCATTGGTGACGTACGGCATGAGTTGCTCGTAGCGCCACTCCAACATCTTCTTGCCTTTGAAAGGCTCGCTGATCTCATATGGGATCAGTTTGGCTCCCGCCTCATATTCATCAAGGCGAAGATCTTTCGCCTTAGGATTGAAGAAGTTGGCGACGAGATCCTTAGCCAGGATGACCGATACGGCTTCATGCGTATACTGGTTGAAGGTCTTCACCTTCACATAATCAATGTCTTCACCGATGGCCAGGGCGCAGTTGGAGGGCAGCGTCCACGGCGTGGTCGTCCAGGCGAGTATCCGTAGGTCCTCCTCACCGTCAAAGAACTCTTGCGACAAATCCGTTTTCTTCACCTTGAACTGCGCGACGATCGAGGTGTCTTTGACGTCCTGGTAGGTGCCGGGTTGATTGAGCTCATGAGAACTCAGTCCCGTCCCTGCTGCAGGCGAGTACGGCTGTACGGTGTAGCCTTTGTACAGCAGTCCCTTTTCGAACAGCTGCTTGAGGAGATGCCAGAGGCTCTCCATGTAGTCTCGCTTGAACGTGATGTACGGATTCTGCAGGTCTACCCAGTATCCCATCTTCCTGGTGAGGTCGTCCCACTCGTCCTTGAACTTCATCACCGCTTCCTGGCACTTCTGATTGTACTCCTCGACGGAGATCTTTTTACCAATGTCATCTTTGGTGATGCCCAGTTGTTTTTCTACCTGGATTTCCACTGGTAGGCCGTGCGTGTCCCAGCCGCCTTTGCGCTTTACCTGGTATCCTTGTTGCGTCTTGTAACGGCAGAAGATGTCTTTGATGGTCCGGGCAATGACGTGGTGGATCCCAGGGCTACCGTTAGCAGAAGGGGGACCTTCATAAAAGGTGAAAGTCTCTGCGCCTTCCCGGTCTGTGACAGACCTTTCAAAAACACGGTTGTCTTCCCAAAACTTGAGGACCTCGCTAGCGATGGTTGGGTAATCAACTTGTTTGTATTCGGGATACTTCTTCATTGGTGCGCGAACCGAGTATTTTCTTATTGATTCAGGATTTCTGAGCTGGAATGGCTATGGTCTTGTCCGTTCTCACTGAACGGAACAGTAGCGTCGTTGGTTTGCGTCACTGTCCTTTTGTCAAATTGCATGAGTAACGCGGGCAACAAAATGACATTGGTCAGCATGGCAATGAGCAGAGTGATCGACGTGAGTTGGCCCAGGGCGATGGTACCTCCGAATTGTGAAAAAGAGAAAATCACGAAGCCAAAGAACAATATGATCGAAGTATAGATCATACTCGTACCAGTCTCCCGAATACTGACGCTGATCGCAAGGGAAACATCCCCACCATTTCGGGCCAATTCCTGCCGGTACTTGGCGAGAAAGTGTATGGAGTCATCCACGGAAATCCCAAAAGCAATGCTGAAGACAAGCGCCGTGCTGGGTTTGAGTGGGATCCCAAAGTACCCCATGATTGCTCCTGTCATTACCAGAGGGATGACATTCGGGATCAGAGAGATGACGATCATCTTACCCTTTCGGAATAGTATGGCCATGATGATGGCGATGATAACGAAGGCAATGATCATCGAGGTGATCAGGTTCTCTATGAGGAACTTGTTGCCCTTGATGAAAAGGTAGGTCGTGCCCGTTATGTCAGCGGACAGCTTGCTTTCGGCGAAGTACTCATCGATCCGTGGTCTGATCACGTCGTTGACGAGTGAGTCCATTCTTGTGGAGCCCACGTCGGCGACTTTCAAGGACACCCGGATGATCTGGCCTGTGGTGTCGACAAAGGACTGTGACAGCTTCTTTTGCTCTTCGTTGCCCTCCAGGTATTGTAGGATCAATCCCCTTTCCCGATTGGTGGGTAAGGAGTAAAAGCTGGGAGCATCATTGTAAAACGCCTGCTTCGCCGCTTTTATAAAAGTGACAACCGAGATGGGCTGTGAGATGTAAGGCAGGGAGTCCATATAGCTTTGGAAGCCGTCGATTTCTCGCAGGAATCGGAGGTTCTTGACGCCATTCTTCGTGCCAGTGTCTACGACCAACTCCAGGGGCATGATTCCCTCGAAGTTTCTCTCGAAAAAGCGTAAGTCCTTCATGACATCTGTCGATTCGGGTAGGTCATCCACGAGGTAGGACAATGCCCGGATCTGTAGCAGTCCAAATACAGAGATGGTGATCCCGATGATGGTCATCAGGAATATTGCTGGTCGATGTCTTCTAACGATCAGGTCGAGCCACCTTAGGATGGCCTGCAACAACGGAAACTCGAGATGCTTGAGGTGTCGCTGATTGGGGGGCTTGACGTACGAAAAGATGCTCGGCAGCAAGATGATACTGACGATAAATGTTGCCAGGATATTAATACCCGCGATGATGCCAAATTCCATCAGAATGGGGATCTGCGTCGAGATCAGAACAAGGAATCCGATGGCAGTGGTGGCATTCGTTATCAGGGTGATGATCCCAATTTTTCTTATGATCTGCCGGAGCGCCCGATGATGATCGCCATGTTGTGCGAATTCGTGATGGTACTTGTTGAGCAGATAGACGCTGTTAGGGATACCTATCACAACAATGATCGATGGGATCAGTCCGGTCAATGCCGTCAGCTCATAGCCAAAGAGCGTGACAGATCCCAGCACCCATACGATCACAGATCCGATGATGACCAGAGGTATCAGGACGGCTTTGATCGAACGGAAAAAGAAGAATAGGATCGCCGCGGTGACCACGATAGAAAGGATCAGAAACTTATTGAGTTCCCCCTTGATCCGGGTCATGTTCGTGGTCCGTACATACGGTAGACCAGCGATATGCACGTCAATATCTGTTGCTCGTTCGAATTCCAGCCCGATCCTCTCGATGTCGTAGATCAATTCTATGCGATCCTCGGAATTGATGATTTCCTTGTCCAGGGATATGACAACCAGGGAGGCACCTGTTTCGGGGTTGATCAGCTGGCCGCTATAAAACTTCAGTGACGACGCCCCTGCAATCAGGCTATCAAGATGCTCTTGCGACATGATCTGAGCAGGGAAGACGTCTTCCAGATCGAACCTCTTCTGCTCCTGATTTTTGGCGAGCTTCTGCAAGTTGGGTAGTCCGAGTACATCGATCACACCATTGAGCTTCTCGAGCTCATCAATCATATAACCGACCCTGCGGAAGTTGTCCACCTGGTAGATCGTGCTGTCCTCAAAGCCGAAAGCGATGATATTCCCGTCCTGACCAAACAACTCTTTGAACTGCTGAAAGTAGATCGCATCGGGATCATCATCGGGAACGATACTGATCATCTCATAGGACATCCTCGTGAACTGAGCATAGTAGCCCATGATGGCCGTAATGATGGCCACGGCCGAAATGAGGAGTAACCGGTATTTGAGGATGAATTTTGAGAGCCTATACCACATTAGTTACAGTCTATTTGACCGAATTTCTTCCCTGAGAAAATAGATTTTGGTACTAAAGAGATTGCCACTTCTAAATCGTTCCGCCTTCCTGTAGCCCTTACATGTTGAAACAGTCCGCAAATTTAATGATTTTATCCACTTCGATCGAACGAAAGAGCCTGGTTATGAAGTACAAAGAAACACCTAAAATCCATGCATTGTTTACATACAATGGTCATAGTTCCCGACCTCCTCAACTTGGTAGCGTGAAGCCGGAGATGGTCTTGTAAAGATTGACCGCCGCTTTGTCGGTTAGGCCACTTACGAAGTCTACGATCACCTGCAGATTTGTGTAGATGGAATTCTCACGACTCATCAGGTGATCATAATCTGCTGGTAGTAACCTGTAGATGGCCCGCAATCTTGGGTTTTGGAATTTGGATCCGTGGTGCTTGTCATACATGGCTTCACAGAAAGCCTGCATGAGCTTTTCAATGATTTCAAATCCCGCTGCTTCCCGCTCAACAACTTGCCGCGCGCGATAGATCTTCTTTATTGATAGATCGATGATCCGGCTGAGGACGGGAGCGGACGGGATCTCATCGGTCAAGGACTGATCAAATTCACCTGTCAGCAGACCCTTCTCATTGTCGAGAAAGCACTCCACGCATTCGGTGACCAGTTGGTGGATGGCCATGGCTCTCAGGAGCCCGAGCTTCTCGTCTTTGCTGGTGATCTTTTGAAATTTTTCTACTGAAAAGCGATCGCCAATAATAGCGGAGAGCAGTTCCACAGTTTCCTCCAGGCTCACCAGGCCTAACCTGCATCCGTCTTCGAGGTCGATGATATGATAGCAAATGTCATCTGCTGCTTCCACCAGGAATGATAGCGGATGTCGGAGGTAGACATCCCGAGTGACCGCAGGGATTTCCATTTCGGCAGCCAAATTTTTGTACAGCTCCCTGTCGCTGATACAGATGCCATATTTCTTCTGACTTCGTCGCTGCTTGTCGGAGGGGGAGGAAGCCGTTTTCGGGTATTTGGTGAAGGCCGCTAAGGTCGCGTACGTAAGTCGGAGGCCACCGTACCTTTCATGGTTGAGGATACGAAATCCCTGAGCGTTTCCTTCGAATCTGTTCAATTCCACCCATTCCTCTCCCTTTACTTCGGATTGGAGTTTCGTCCCCGACTGCGTTGTAAAATACGCGCTTATCCCATCCTCACCAGAGTGTCCAAATGGTGGATTGCCCAGGTCATGGGCAAGGGAGGCCGCGGCCACCACGCCACCAAAATGATGGGTCGATAGTGACAGACCATGGCGCTCAATGAGCGTCTTACCGACTTCCTTGCCCAGAGATCGTCCTACGCTCGATACCTCCAGACTGTGCGTCAATCGGGTGTGAACGAAGTCATGCTCCGGTAGCGGAAAGACTTGCGTTTTATCCTGCAGCTTCCGAAAGGGGTGAGAAAACACGATCCGATCATAATCCTGATCAAATCGCGTCCGGATCTCGTCATCGACACTTGTTTGTGACTCGCCGGCCCGCAATGGCGACATCAGCTTTTCCCAATTCATCATGCGCGTAAGTGGTTCATCGATTCAATAAAAGTGGATTTTGATTAAGCAGCACGCAAAGCAAATAGTACAGGCGGCGGTTGTGCTCCCGTAAGGAGTCCGGCTGCTCGAAGAATACTTCGACCGCAGTGGCAAAAAACTCGTGGTGATCGGTGGCGGCATATTCCCTGAAAAAAGTGGCACTACCCTCTCTCATCCTGCCGATTTCGTCGGCCACTTCACGTGACCACTTGATTAAAACATCCCGATCAAAGAAGTCTTGTTCTCCATTTCGGATCATATTCTCCAGTTCCAGTGCATGGGCCATTTCATGCAGGCCCAGATTTCGGCCGTCGTCGAAGGCCATGGTCTCCACGAAGTGCTCCCAGGAAAGGACAATAGCATTCTTCCCGGGATTGACCTCCCCATGGTGGAATTGTCGATTGTGCAGACTATAGTACTTCTGTGGATAGATGACGATGTATCTGAAGTGCTTCATTCGCACGCGCAACCCAAAAGTGAGCTGTATAGCAGTAGCCGCTATCAGCACCTTCATTTCGTCAGTGACCACGTCAAAATTTCTAGGTACAAACGTCTTGTCAGCGATGAAGCTGGCGACGCGCCCTTCAAAGTGCAACTGTTGAGCAGGCAATAGCTTCTGATAGTAGCGGGAGTATTTGCCTAAGTACTGCTTTTGCCTTGTCGATAACGTATGCTTAACAAATCTTGGGGCAAGCTGCGTCAGTTTGGTTACCGATATCAGTACGAATGCACCTATTGCTGCGACGAAGAGGAGGCCCAGCAAAAGACTACAGTTTCTTCAGAAGATGACGGAGGCTGACTTCTTTGTCGAGCGTCTCATACAAGGAACTGATGGGAACACGCTGCTGCTGCATGCTGTCCCTTTCCCTGATGGTGACTGTCTCATCCTCCTTCGTCTGGTGATCGACCGTCACACAGAATGGTGTACCAATGGCATCCTGTCGTCGGTACCTCTTGCCTATGGCGTCTTTCGCATCATATTGCAAGGGGAAATCAATCTTCAGCTCATCCACGATCTTCTGGCTGATTTCCGGCAGTCCATCCTTATTGAGAAGCGGGAGCACGGCAATTTTATTGGGAGCCAGAGCCGGAGGCAATGCCAACACTGTCCGCTCACTGCCGTCCTCTAATTTCTCCTCCTTATAGGAAGCGCTCATAATGGCCAAAAACATCCTGTCAAGGCCGATAGATGTCTCCACCACGTAGGGCACATAGCTCTCGTTGGTTTCGTTGTCGAAAAACTGCAGCTTTTTGCCTGAGTGCTGCTCATGCGACGATAGATCAAAATCAGTTCGGGAGTGGATGCCTTCCAGCTCCTTGAAGCCCATTGGGAAGTGAAACTCAATGTCGCAGGCTGCGTTGGCATAGTGCGCCAAATTCAAATGGTCGTGGAAGCGGTAGTTTTCATCGCCCAAGCCCAACGCCTGGTGCCACTTCATGCGCGTTTCTTTCCAGTGCTCATACCACTTCATCTCATCCCCAGGCTTGACAAAGAATTGCATCTCCATTTGCTCAAATTCTCGCATTCGGAAGATGAACTGACGGGCGATGATCTCATTTCTAAAGGCTTTGCCAATCTGTGCGATACCGAATGGCAGCCGCATCCTGGCAGACTTTTGCACATTAGAATAGTTGACGAAGATTCCTTGCGCCGTTTCTGGTCGTAGATAAATCTTTCCGGCCTCCCCGGCCACTGACCCCATTTCTGTAGAGAACATGAGGTTAAACTGGCGGACATCGGTCCAGTTCTTCGAACCGGATACGGGATCGGCGATCCCCAATTCTTCGATCAGGGCCTTCAAGTCCCCCAAATCGCCACCGTCCAGCGCGGCCTTCAGACGACTTTCGATTTGAGCAATTTGCTCTTTGTAGCCTACTACGCGGGGGTTAGTTGTGAGGAACTGTTCTTCATTGAAGTCCTCCCCAAACCGCTTGGCAGCCTTGGTCACCTCCTTATTGATCTTGGTTTCGATCTTGGCGATCTGTTCCTCGACCATTTGGTCGGCACGATATCTTTTCTTGGAATCCTTGTTGTCGATCAATGGGTCGTTGAAGGCGTCGACGTGTCCCGAGGCTTTCCAGGTGGTAGGGTGCATGAAGATGGCCGCATCTATTCCTACGATGTTGGCATGCATTCGCGTCATCGCTTGCCACCAGTAGTTTTTGATGTTGTTTTTCAACTCCGAGCCATTGGGCCCATAATCGTATGTGGCGCTCAAGCCATCGTATATCTCACTAGATGGGAATATAAAACCGTATTCCTTGCAGTGTCCTGCTACATTTTTGAGTGTCGCAGCCTCGTCCAATTTTGCCATGGCGCAAAAATAGAAGTATCGCCAAAAGTTTATAGAGGGCAGCGAGATAATAAAAACGTCAGCGAAAGCTAGTCGCTACCGATCAAATTTGAATTGCACCTTGTCGAGGCTCTCGACCGACCCGACAACCGTGACGATGTCGTTGATGCGGAGCCTGGTATATCCATGACTGATGATCGATTGCCCACCCCGTGAGATGGATAGGATGATGATATCACTTGGCAGCCGCAAGTCGCGCAACGGAAGACCGTGAAGGGCGCTGTTGGTGAGTTTGATATCTCGCGTATCCTGGCCTTGCTCCATACCCAGCAGCAGGGATGTCGCCTGTGGTGATCTGACGAGGTGATCCATCAAGCTCACAATGGCAGTGGAAGGATCTACGATGATCGCATCCAGTTGCAGGAATTTGTTTGAATTGAAGCGATGGTTGAGTCGCACCACCAGGTCATTGGTCCCGTATTCGTGATATGCTAATTCGCAGATTTCCAGGTTCTCTTCATCCGAGAGCATGCAGATCAACGCATCTACCTTCCGCATCTCAAGTTCGTCGAACTGGTCCGTACTTATCTCTGTGAAATAGGCGATGGGAATGTCTTCTGGTTCGGCGAAGCTTCCTTTCTCTTTTCTGGAAGCAATTTTCACCTCCCATCCATTTTCCTTTAGCTGACGGGCCAGTGCCAGCGACTGGCTTTCGTAGCCGACGATCAGCGCGTCGTTGATACCGTCATAGCCCTGCTTTGTGGCTTTGACGCGATCCTCTCCCACCTGGAATATGGCCCATTTGAACAAGGGGGGTCCCACAAATTGGTTGAGGACGATCAGCGCTACAATCACGGTGGCAAATTGCGGCCCCCAATCGGGAAATTCCGTGGCTACCACCGTGGCCAGGCCAAGGGCCACTCCCGCTTGAGTGATGTATGGCATCCAACCCACGTGGTTAAACTTCGCAGGATCTTTGGCCAGCGTCCCACCCACGTAGCCACCTATTACCATCGTAACGATCCTGATCAGAAAGAGGATCAAGGCCACGCCCAGCACATCCCCCAGTACATTAATAGAAAGCGAAGCACCAGTAAGAGTGAAGAAGGCGACATAGATAGGAATATTGATGTCGTGTAAGATCTTTAGAAACTCTGGTCGGTAACGGGAATAGTTCGTCACCTGAAAGCTCGCGAGAATACACATCAGCAAAGGTTCCAGAAAAATGCGATGGTGTACCAAAGCTTCGGAATGAGTCTTCACGGCACCAGACAAGGCATATGCCCCATAACCTACCAGGAGTACAAGGATGATCTTTGCCAGCCGTCGAATCTTCAGTGACAGTGTGAACTTCAGCAGCCAGCCAAATCCATAGAAACCCAGGAGCACCGAAATGATCAGCTCAAGGATCAGGAACAACACTGACATACCACTAAATTCCTTTCCAGAGATGAGGCTCTGTCCAACGGAGAGGCATACGGAGAATACAACAATGACGAGAAAGTCCTTAAGTACGGTCACGCCCATCACCGTCTGAGTGAAGGGCCCTTTTGCGCGAAGCTCATTGATCACGGCAATTGCTGACGCCGGAGAACGGGCAACAAATACCGCTGCCGTTATCGTACAAATAGATGCCTTAGCAATGGCTGGCTGGTCCGCAAGGAACGGGATATAATCGGCCAGCACGTAGAGCATGATGCTGCCCAGGAAGAAGGTGACAACAAGCTGCCCGAAGGTATTCCACTTGATGCTGTTGATTCTGCTCCTCAGCTCGCGCAGGTAAAGCTCCGATCCGGCCGCGAACGCGATGAAAGCCAGTGCCGTCTCATTAATGAAGGAAAGCTTGCCAGGGGCCTCCAGTGGAATCAACCCTAGCAAATAGGGGCCGGCGATGATGCCGGTGAAGATGAGCCCAGTGATCAGGGGAAGATTGATGCGCTGAAAAACCTTGGCGATCTGATTGGACGATATGGCAATAATCAGGAACCCAAGCAGTAGGGAGATCGTCTGTTGGTGTTCTAATATTATTTCCATAGTCTTGTCCGCAATGTCCCGCGCAAAACAAAACCAATCATCTCAGCCAATCGCCGGACGCTCGTCTACGTTCCATTGGGACAGGAATCTCATACAGTTTCTAGCAACCCGTAAAATAATGGCTTATTCGGAAATAAAAAGAAAGCCCCGTGGTATGGCGCAGTTAATGCTGGCTTTTTTTCTTGTTGTCACCGTAGCAGGCTGTTCGTCTCTGGACCCGCAAAAGAAGGGTACCACACCGGTTTCTCATGAGCTTTTTGACGAACTATTGGCCAAATATGTCGATGATGAAGGGATGGTTGATTACGAGGCGTTCCGTAACGAACGGGGAAAGCTGCAAGAGTACCTTGAGCTGCTCACAAGCAATCCACCCAATGATCAGACGTGGACATCAGGTGATAAATTGGCCTATTGGATCAATGTGTACAATGCCTTCACTATTGACCTGATATTGGAGTATTATCCAGTTGTCAGTATCAAGGACATAGGCTCCACCATCCAGGTGCCGTTTGTCAATACCCCCTGGGACCTCAAACTCATCGAGATAGACGGTGAGAAGTATGACCTCAATAATGTCGAGCACAATATATTGAGGAAGGTGTTTGACGAACCCCGAATACACTTCGCCATCAACTGCGCCTCGCTGTCCTGTCCAAAATTGAGAAGAGAAGCCTACACAGGAGAACTCATCGACCGACAGTTGCAGGAGCAAGCCATGGATTTCATGAATGACCCCTTCCGCAATGAAGTGACCAGTCAGTCTGCCGAGCTTTCCAAGCTTTTCAAATGGTGGCAGGCGGACTTCACCCGGCACAGCACCCTTCGTGAATACATCAATAGGTTTGCCCTCGAACCCCTCGACGAAGGTGGAGAGATTAACTACAAGGAATACGACTGGTCACTCAACGATACCAAATAAAATATCGGTCTCCCGGTAATTTTCGGCGGTGAACCGGCATGCTACGTAGAACATTATACAGGCATTTAGAATTATCTTTGTTAAGGCAAATACAAGCGAAACACCCCATTACATGATCGCAACACAGCACACCCCCGAAATGATTGAAGAGAACAAGCGGATGATCCAGCAGATGATCCGAGATTTTGCTGCCCGGGAGATCGAGCCCCACAAGATGCAGTGGGACGAGGACCAGCATTTTCCTAGAGAACTCTTTTATAAGATGGGCGAGCTCGGCCTCATGGGGATATTCGTACCTGAGGAATATGGGGGGTCCGGCTTCGGCTACCACGAATATGTTGCGGCGATCATTGAGCTGTCGAAGTGCGATCCATCTATCGGGTTGTCTTTGGCTGCACACAACTCTCTCTGCACCGGGCATATCTACTACCACGGGAGCCACGAACAAAAAATGAAATACCTGCCGAAGCTGGCTTCTGGGGAATGGCTGGGTGCTTGGGGCCTCACAGAGCCCAACACCGGTTCGGATGCAGGCAATATGAAAACCACTGCGGTCAAAGATGGCAATGAGTGGGTAATCAATGGCGCGAAGAACTTCATCACCCATGGCAGGTCTGGTGATGTGGCAGTAGTCGTAGCACGCACAGGCGAGCCCAATCAAAGGGGCAATGCCTCCGCCTTCATTGTGGAGCGTGGCACACCTGGTTTTTCGGGAGGGCGCAAAGAAAACAAGCTAGGCATGAGGAGTTCCGAGACCGCGGAGATGATCTTTGAAAACTGCCGAGTACCGGAGGAGAACCTCATGGGTGAGGTAGGGGCGGGATTCCGTCAGTCATTGCAAGTGCTGGATGGTGGTCGGATCTCGATCGCGGCACTCAGCTGCGGGGTGGCTGAGGGCTCACTCGATATATCCATCGCCTATTCCAAGGAAAGAGAGCAGTTTGGTAAGCCGATCTCCCAGTTTCAGGGTATCTCATTCAAGCTCGCTGATATGGCGACCCGGCTGCATGCTGCGAAATTGCTGACCTATCAGGCAGCTGAAATGAAGAATACCGGAGGTGATGTTAATACTACCGGTGCGATGGCCAAACTTTTCGCGAGCGAGGCCGCTGTCGACCTGGCCAATGAGGCCGTCCAAATTTTTGGTGGCTATGGGTTTACGAAAGATTATCCTGCTGAGAAATTCTATAGAGACGCCAAGCTTTGCACCATAGGTGAAGGCACCTCTGAGATACAAAAGGTCGTGATTTCGCGATCGCTTCTTCGATAAGCTTTCGTGATTTCTTTTAGTTTTTATAGAGTCTCCCTATCTTTGCGGCCCTAAATAAAGTTTTTACATGATTGTAATCAACGTAAAAGAGAACGAATCCATCGACAAGGCCCTCAAGCGATTCAAGAAGAAATTTGAGAAAACCGGTGTACTCAAAGAATTGAGATCGCGTACGTCTTACACAAAGCCTTCTGTAAAGAGACGTCACGAGATCATTCGTGCGGCTTACCGACAAAAGATGCAGGATCAGGACAATAAATAGTCCACCGGTCAGGCGTTTTATTCGAAAATTTCTTATGTTAGTCTTTACCCAATTGTAAAGGCTAACGAGTGTTATCCAACTTCCTGAAATACTTAGAATTTGAGAAGCGCAGCAGTAGGCATACTGTGGCCGCATATCAGGAAGATCTCAATCAACTTACTTTATTCCTTTCTCAGACCTTTGAGATTTCTTCACCTGAAGAAGCCAGTCATGTGCATCTCCGCGCATGGGTGGTAGATCTCGTTCAGAAAGGCCTGTCGCCCACATCGGTCAATCGAAAGATTGCCTGTCTCAAGTCGTTTTACAAATTTCTGCGCGTACGGGACGTCATAGAAGACAATCCTGCCACGCGGTTGCGACCCCTCAAAGTCGAGAAGCGACTACCCACTTTCTTGAGAGAGTCGGAAGTCATTGATCTCCTGGATCATATCGACTTCGACGCTCACACTTTCAGTGATATGCGCGACAAGTTGCTTTTGGAGCTGCTCTATGCCTCAGGGATGCGCCTCTCAGAGTTGATAGGCCTAAAAATCAGCGACATTAATGAGTTTGATCAGACGATCAAGGTTTTAGGTAAGAGAAACAAGGAGAGAATCATCCCGATCCCTACCTTTATCGTTAAAGTCATAAAGAGCTACCTCCCTTTGAGGTCAGCGGAGTTCCCCGATGCAGGAGACTACCTCTTGCTCACAGACAAAGGTGATATGCTATATCCGATGTTTGTTTACCGTACCGTCAAGAGATACGTGACACTGGTCAGTACCTTGACGAAGAAAAGCCCTCACGTTCTGAGGCACACTTTTGCGACACACTTATTGGAGAAAGGGGCGGATCTCAATGCCGTCAAAGACTTGCTGGGCCATTCCAGCTTGGCGGCCACCCAGGTATACACCCACAACTCCCTTGAGAAACTTAAATCGGCCTTTGATCAAGCGCATCCGAAGGCCTAATTGTTACACGTTTAAACCATTACAAGTCATGAAACTGCAGATGCATTCAATTCATTTCGACGCAGATTCCAAGTTGGTAGAATTCATCCAAAGAAAAACTGATAAGCTCGAAACGTTTTACGACCGCATAGTTGATGGAGAGGTTTTCATGCGCCTCGACAAGGATGACAATCGTCAAAACAAGATCATTGAAATAAAACTGAATATACCTGGTGACCAACTTTTCGCACGGACCAAGTCGAAATCCTTTGAAGCAGCGACGGATGAGGCTGTAGAAGCATTGAGACGACAACTGAAGAAGTACAAAGCCAAAAATGTCGTCTATTAATCGGCAAGAGTGAAATAGAAATGGAGGGGCTTCGGCCCCTTTTTTTGTGGATCTTAGTTGGTTGTTTCTCGATCCTGACAAATATTTTTAGACGCCCTTGGGTGTGGAAGCTGCTAAGTGGAGGCGCCCCAACGCCTCGCCCTGAAGTGAGACTGTACTATTTTCTAAAAGAGTCCGAAATGGTCGCGTCTCTACTTCAGGCGATCCTCTCGTCAGACCGGCGCTAAGCGGGTCTGCCGCTACCCAACTTGGCACGTTTGATCCTGGTCGGTGAGGACACCGACATGGCGCATGGCCAAAACTCGTAACTCAAACACTTAAGGACCCTTGAATTCGCCGCCGTCAGAGATGTACGCCTGGTTTTCGCTCCACTTGGCGATGAGGGGAACAACTTATCAACTCCTCAACCTATCAACTCATCCCTACTCCTCATACGCCCAATCCACAGCGTCCTTCATATCCTTCACGACGATGCCCTCTTCCTTCAGCCTTCCACGAAGTTCATCCACCTTTTCATAGTTGCGGGCTCTCTTCGCATAGGCGTATTCCTTGAGAATGACATCGAGGAGCCGCTCATGGTCGATATTTCCTTCCTGCTTCAGCCCTAGTACGTCGTTGGTGAAGTCAAGAAATGTCTTTTTTAGCTTGTCAAAAGCCTCACGACCGACCTGTTCAAACTTCAACTGCCCCGTTTTTAGTGAGTTGATTTTCTTCAGCATATTGAAGAGGTGCCCAATGGTGAGGGCGGTATTGAAGTCGTCGTTCATTGCATGGTGGCAATTCTCCGAGAGCTTATTGATCTGCTCCACCTGCTTTGCATCGAGGTCCTCAGTGGTGTTCTCAGGGAACGACATCTCGGAAATCGTCCGAAGGCCGTTGTTCAGCTTCATCCAACCCTTTTGTGCTGCTGCAAGCGCTTCATTGCTAAAGTCCAGTGTGCTGGCATAATGCGACTGGAGCATGAAGAAACGAATCGTCATCGGGCTGTAGCCTCTCTCTAGCAAGGGGTGATCGCCGCTAATCAATTCATGAGGCAGGAAAGAGTTGCCTAGGGACTTGCTCATTTTGGTGCCATTCATGGTCAGCATATTGGTGTGCAGCCAATACTTGGCCTGACTGGAACCAGACGATCCCTTGCACTGCGCAATTTCGCATTCGTGGTGAGGAAATTTCAGGTCCATCCCACCACCGTGAATGTCAAACATGTCACCCAGGTACTTGGTGCTCATCACGGAGCACTCCAAATGCCAGCCAGGAAAACCGTCACCCCAGGGTGAGGGCCATCTCATGATATGGCCTTTTGTGGCCTTTTTCCACAGAGCGAAATCCAACCCGCTGCGCTTATCATCCTGGCCATCCAGCGTCCGAGTGTTCTCCATCAACTCTTCGATCTTGCGGCCGGACAGGGCCCCGTAGTAGTGCTCCTTATGGAACTTTTCTACGTCGAAATAGATCGAACCATTGACCTCATAGGCAAAGCCATTGTCCATGATCTCCTTGGTCATTTCTATTTGCTCCACAATATGCCCAGTCGCTGTGGGTTCGATGTCCGGTGGGAGGGCGTTGAAGGTCGCCATCACATCCCTGAAGCCTACGGTGTACTTCTGGACGATCTCCATGGGTTCGAGATTCTCGAGCTTGGCTCTTTTCGAGATCTTGTCCTCTCCATCATCGGCGTCGTCTGTCAGGTGCCCTACATCGGTGATATTGCGCACGTAGCGTAGCTGATATCCCACAAAGCGCAGATACCTGCTGATCACATCAAAGCTGATGAAGGTCCTCACATTTCCGAGATGGACATCATTGTAGACCGTGGGGCCGCAGACATACATGCCTACATATGGCGCATTTATTGGCTCAAATACTTCTTTCTCTCTCGTCAGAGAATTGAAGACCCGCAGTTTTCCTATCATTCTCAGCAATGTTTTATCAGATGTCCCTGCCTTCTAGCCGGGGAGTGCACCAGCGTCTTTTTTTAGCGTGATACTGCTCTTTGGATTGAAACTATTTTCGGTTAGCTTTGCATTGCAAATATAGAAACAAGGATGCGAGGGGACACTAGTCCCCTCTTTTCTTTGGGAAAAATGGCCGTGGAGAACGTAGAGGAAGTAGTATCTACCATATTGGAAAATGAGGTGCTCATTGATTACCCAGAGCACTTTTTGGTCAACCTTGCCTACAAGGGAAAGGCCAACTCTGGGAAGTTACTCGTCGAAGTCGATGGTGACAATGGATTGAGCATTGACCACTGCGGTGAGATCAGCAGAAAGCTTGGCAAGCTTTTGGAGGAGAAGGACCCCATCAAGGGTAAGTACATACTCGAGGTGACTTCACCGGGAGCGGACAAACCGCTGAAAATGCCACGGCAATATCGTAAACACATCGGCCGGCGACTTCGCGTCACGTTGACGGATGACTCAGAGTTGGAAGGCAAGTTGTTGGAGATGAGCGCCGACGCCCTCACCCTGGAGGTGAAGGAAAAAAAGGAAAGCCTGGAGAAGCAGGTAGCATTTGAAGAGATAAGGAAATCGAACGTAATACTTTCATTTAAGTAGATGGACACTGGTATATTAATAGATTCGTTTGCCGACTTTGCAAGAGGAAAGAACGTAGATCGCCCCACTATGATCAGGATCCTGGAGGATGTATTCAGGACCATGATCCGGAAGAAATTTAAGGTTGATGATAACTTCGATATCATCATCAATGCCGACAAGGGAGACCTTGAGATCTGGAGATTTCGTGAGATTGTAGATGACAACTCGGAGGACATCTGGGATCATGACAAAATCTGTCTTTCAGATGCTCGCAACATTGAGCCCGATTTTGAGATCGGAGAGGAAGTAGCGGAAGAGATCAAGTTGGAAGATTTTGGTCGCCGTGCGGTGATGACTGCCCGACAGACATTGATCCAGAAAATCAAAGATCTTGAAAAGGACATCCTTTTTCAGAAATACAAAGACCTCGTAGGTGAGATTATCAATGGCGAAGTGTACCAGATTCTCAGTCGCGAAGTGTTGTTGATCGATGGTGAGGGCAATGAGCTGATCCTTCCCAAGCCGGAGCAGATCAATAAAGATCGGTACAGAAAAGGTGATAATGTCCGCGCCATTGTTCACAGAGTGGAAATGCACAATGGGAACCCCAGGATTGTACTCTCCAGAACTTCACCGACATTCTTAGAGCGCTTGTTTGAAAGCGAAGTACCCGAGGTATATGACGGCCTGATCACGATCAAAAAGGTCGTAAGAGAGCCAGGAGAGCGCGCCAAGGTGGCGGTTGAGTCTTACGATGACAGGATCGATCCGGTAGGTGCCTGTGTGGGAATGAAAGGATCTCGCATTCACGCGATTGTCCGGGAGTTGCAGAATGAGAACATCGATGTGATCAACTTCACAGATAACCTGGAGCTCTATATTTCCAGAGCGCTCAGTCCCGCCAAGATCCAAAGTATGAAGATCGAAGAAGACAAGAATCGTGTTTCTGTCTACTTAAAACCTGATCAAGTATCTTTGGCGATCGGTAAAGGAGGGCAGAATATCAAGCTCGCCAGCCGGTTGGTAGGACTGGAGATCGATGTGTTCAGAGAGTTGAGTGAGATGGAGGAGGAAGATGTCGATTTGGATGAATTCTCCGATGAAATCGAAAGCTGGGTGATCGATGAGTTGAAGCGAGTGGGGCTGGATACAGCCAAGAGTGTTCTGAAGCTAGGCCGTGAGGATCTCATACGACGAACTGATCTCGAGGACGAGACGATCGACAATGTGATTTCTATTTTGAACCAGGAATTTGAATAATCTGCAGGGTATCGGAAGAGAGCTGCACTTAGAGTAATATATGTATCGATTAAGCCAAGTAGCTAGAAAACTCAATGTCGGTAGGACTACCATCATTGAATTCCTTTCAGATAAGGGGTTCGAAGTGGATAGTAGCCCTAATTCGAAGATTTCTGAGGAGCAGTTCGATATGCTTTCTAAGGAATTTGCAGACTCGGCGCATGATAAGGAAGAGGCGTCGGGCCTCACTATCGGTACCAAGCACACGGATAACCTCGTCATAAAGTCTGGTCAGGAATCGCCCGTAGTTGAGAATAAAGAGGAAGAGCGAATCCTGATTAAGGACAATGTCGCAGGTGAGCCCATTAAAGAAAAGAGTGATCGACCTCCGGAAATCCCCAAGAAAGAGGAGCCAAAGGAGGAGGAAAAAGTGGAGCGAGTCGATCTCACATCCGGAAGGCTTTCGGGGCCCAAGGTTGTAGGAAAGATAGACCTCGACGAGAAGAAGAAGCCGAAGAAGGCTGCAGCGGAGAAGAAAGAAGAACCTGAGGCCAAGAAGCAGGAAGAGGAACCTAAGAAGAAGAAGAAGGAGGAAGCTCCTAAGAAAGAGGAGCCGGCAGCTGCTGCTGAGAAAGTGGAGGAGGCGAAGGCCGAGGCCCCAAAAGCTGAAGAGACAGAAGAAGCGCCCAAAGAAGCTCCTCCAGCTGAGAAAGCGGAGGAGAAGAAAGCCCCTGAAGAAGTTGTTAAAGCCAAAGCTGAGTCCCTGAAGGGGTTGACTGTATTGGGTAAGATTGAGCTTCCAGCCGAGAAGAAGCCCAAACCTGTTGCTTCTTCAGATGAAAGTAAGGAGCGCAAGAAGCGTCCCAGGAAGCGCATCGCCTCAGATCGAGGTGGAGGCGGTCAAGGTCCCGGTCAAGGTGGCGGTGGACAGGATCGTCGCGGACAGCAAGGTGGTGGCGGTCGTGGAGGCCAAAGAGGTAGAAGGGATACCCGCAAGACAGAGGAGCTTTCTGACAAGGAGATCCAGGATAAGATCAAAGCCACACTAGCTAAGCTAAGTGGTAGCAAACCCGGAGGGGGAGGCAATAGGGCCAAATACAAGAAAGATAAGCGTAGCGCCCGGGCGGAAGCCGAGGAAGAGCGGCAGATGATGGAGCAGGAGGAGGCCAAGAAGCTAAAGGTGACGGAGTTTATCTCCGCCAGCGACCTGGCATCACTCATGAGTGTATCGGTCAACGACGTGATCTCCACATGCATGAGCCTTGGCATGTTCGTTTCCATCAACCAGCGGCTGGATGCAGAGACGATTACAGTCATTGCGGATGAGTTTGGCTTCGACGTAGATTTCACCACGGCAGAGGATGAGGTAGAGATCCAGGAGGTGGAAGATGCCGAGGAGGATCTGGAAGAGAGAGCACCAATTGTGACTATCATGGGTCACGTCGACCACGGTAAGACCTCTCTACTCGATTACATCAGAGACAGTAAAGTCACCGAGGGCGAGGCTGGAGGTATTACCCAGCACATTGGTGCCTATGACGTGACGACTGAGAGTGGCAAGCGCATTGCGTTCCTCGATACTCCTGGTCACGAAGCCTTTACGGCGATGCGTGCACGGGGTGCCAAGATCACAGATATAGTGATCATCGTGGTAGCAGCGGATGATGCTGTTATGCCTCAGACGAAAGAAGCCATCAACCATGCTCAAGTGGCTGGTGTTCCCATCGTTATCGCGATCAACAAAATTGATAGACCAAACGCCAACCCGGAAAAGATCAAGGAGGAGCTCTCCGGCATCAACATTCTTGTCGAGGACTGGGGGGGTAAGTACCAATGTCAGCATATCTCTGCTAAGACGGGTGAGGGAATTGATGATCTGCTGGAAAAGGTGCTGCTGGAAGCTGAGTTGCTCGAATTGAAGGCTAATCCAGATAAGCCGGCTGTCGGTTCGGTGATCGAAGCCTCATTGGACAAAGGGCGAGGCTATGTGACCACCATGATGGTCCAGTCGGGCTCTATGAAAATTGGTGATGTCCTGCTGGCGGGATCGCACTTTGGTAAGATCAAAGCCATGTTCGACCACCGTGGAAAGCAGCTGAAAACGGCGGGTCCTTCCACACCAGTGCAGATGCTGGGATTGGATGGAGCTCCTCAGGCAGGTGATCGATTCAATATCATGGAAACCGATCGTGAGGCGCGGGAAATTGCCACGAAACGTGAGCAGATCATTCGTGAGCAAAGTATGCGCACGAAGAAGCATATCACATTGGATGAAATCGGCCGTCGACTGGCGATTGGAAGCTTTAAGGAACTCAACGTCATTGTCAAAGGTGATGTGGACGGTTCTGTGGAAGCCCTCGGCGATTCTTTGCTGAAGCTGTCAACCGACGAGATCCAGGTCAATATCATTCACAAAGGCGTTGGCCAGATCTCAGAGTCCGACGTACTGTTGGCATCAGCCTCTGACGCGATCATCATTGGCTTCCAGGTGAGACCATCGGCTGGAGCACGCAAGCTGGCGGAAAACGAGGAAATCGAGATCAGACTCTACTCAATCATCTATGATGCCATCAACGAGCTGAAAGATGCGATGGAGGGTCTACTCGAGCCAACTTCCGAAGAGGTCATCACTGGAAACATCGAAGTCAGAGAAGTTTTCAAAATATCGAAGGTCGGAACGGTGGCTGGTTGCTACGTGACGGACGGTTTGGTCAAGAGAAGCAACCAGGTGAGACTCATTCGAGATGGTATTGTCGTATACACTGGCGAGATCAATCAGTTGAAGCGCTTCAAAGACGATGTCAACGAGGTGAAGAACGGCTACGAGTGCGGTGTTTCAATCAAAAATTTCAATGACATCAAGGTCGGTGACGTGATCGAAGGATTCGAAGTAAAAGAAGTGAAGCGCACGTTGTAAGCTTCCGGACATCGCAGAGAATAAACCCCACTTAGTTTTCTGACGAATGTCATTCAGTGCTCCGAGTAGATTTTGCTATTTTGAGGCCCGAAACTTGAGACATTTATGGCTCTATATACAGCGTTGACCCTATTATTGATCGGGATGATCACGGTATTTGTGGTCCTTTTCCTGGTAGTTTCCGTCGGGAATCTGCTGATATATTTCGTCAATCGATACTTGCCCGCTGATCAGGGCCCTACAGACTCCTCCATATCAAGTAAGAAGGTAGCCGTGGTAACTGCTGCTGTCGAAGCAGTAACTCAGGGAAAAGGGGTCATCACCAAAATCGAAAAATTACAGTAATGGGAAAAGAAATTGGTCTCAGTCTCATATACAGAGACATGTGGCAGTCCTCAGGTAAGTACATGCCCCGGGTTGATCAGCTTGTGAAAGTCGCCGAGCCCATCGTCGAAATGGGATGTTTCAGACGGGTCGAAACCAATGGCGGTGGATTTGAGCAAATCAACCTCCTCTATGGTGAGAACCCCAATAAATCCGTAAGGGAGTGGACTCAGGCTTTCAATGACGCCGGTATAGAGACACACATGCTCGAGCGGGGACTCAATGGGCTGAGGATGTACCCGGTGCCAAGAGATGTCCGGAGATTGATGTTCAAGCTCAAGAAGATCCAGGGCACGGATATTTCGCGATCGTTTGACGGACTCAACGATACACGCAATCTCAAGCTATCAATAGAGTATGCTAAGGAAGGCGGGATGATCGCACAGGGTGCGCTTTGTATCACCCATTCTGCGCTACATACGGTCGAGTACTATCTCAACATGGCTGGAGAGCTCATCAATATGGGCGCGCAGGAGATCTGCATCAAAGACATGGCGGGTATTGGCAGGCCTGCAAGCATGGGCAAGCTGGTAGAAGGCATCAAACAAATCAAGAATGATATTCTGGTCACCTATCACGGGCACTCTGGTCCGGGATTCTCAGTGGCCTCTTCGTTGGAGTGTGCTCGTGCTGGAGTCGACTTTATCGATGTGGGAATGGAGCCCTTGTCGTTCGGTACTGGCCATGCAGACCTTCTTACAGTGCACGAAGTCTTGCGTGATGCCGGCTTCTCTGTGCCAGACATCAACATGAAGGCCTACATGCAGGCCCGTGCACTCACACAAGAATTCATTGACGACTTTTTGGGCTACTACATCAATCCGAAGAATCGACTGATGAACGCTCTCCTCATAGGTCCTGGCTTGCCTGGTGGTATGATGGGCAGCTTGATGGCTGATCTGGAGAACAACCTGACGAGCCTCAATAAGTGGAAGGAAAAGAACAGTGAGCCTAAACTGACGCAGGATGACCTGCTCATCAAGCTATTTGACGAAGTAGAGGAAATATGGCCAAAGATGGGCTACCCGCCGCTCGTGACCCCTTACAGCCAATATGTGAAGAATGCAGCACTGGTCAATGTGATGCAGATGGAGAAAGGCAAAGAGCGATGGTCTTTGTTGGATGACAATAACTGGGACATGTTGCTTGGAAAGTCAGGTCGGGTGCCGGGCGAGATCGCTCCTGAATTGAAGGACCTGGCAGCAGAGCAAAACAGAGAATTCTTTGATGGTGACCCTCAGGACCTCTATCCAGACGTATTGGACGACTTGCGCAAAGAGATGGAGGAAAAGGGCTGGGATACTGGCCAGGATGACGAAGAACTCTTCGAATATGCCATGCACCCTCAGCAGTACGAGGCGTATATGAGTGGCAAGGCCAAGAAGGATTTTGAAGCTGATCTTGCGAAGCGGAGAGGTGCCAAGGCGGAAACCACCGAAGTAGCGGTGAGCAGCAATGGACGGGCGACGGCGAGACCAAAATCTCTCCAGATCGACGTAAATGGCGAGAAATTCAATGTTTCCATCGCTTATGGCGAAGAGGCACCAGCCGCGCAAGGTGCGCCCGCAGCAACGGCCCCTGCCCCTGCACCTGTAGCTGCGGCTTCTACTAAGGCCATTACAGCACCTCTCGAGGGGAAAGTATACCTGACAAAAGACGCTGGAGAAAAAGCCGTTAAGGTCGGCGACCAGATCAACAAGGGGGACGTTGTATTGTACATCGAATCCATGAAAGTGACCAATGCCGTGAAGAGTGAAGAAGAAGGCATAGTCACCGAGATCCTCGTAAGCGAGGGCGAAGATGTTTTTGACGACGATGTACTTATAAAGCTGGCCTGAGTTGGATCTACTGCAGAAGCTCTACGAGATGACGGCCATCCAAAACATTGTGGATGAGCCTCAGATCCTCTTAATGCTGATTATCGCTTTCTTTCTCCTGTTTTTGGGGGTCAAGAAACAATACGAACCGCTACTATTGGTACCCATCGCATTTGGGATGCTGTTGGCTAATTTCCCTGGAGGGCAGATGAGCGTTGATAAAGTAGATGAAAGTCTGACTTTGTTCCAGATTGCCAATCAGCATGGGATCATGAACTTTCTGTACTATGCGTTGATCAAAACGGGTTTCTTACCCCCAATTATTTTCCTCGGAGTAGGCGCTTTGACGGACTTCGGTCCGATGTTGCGAAACCTACGTTTGGCATTTTTTGGCGCTGCGGCGCAAATCGGCATTTTCACAGTGCTGATTTCGTCTGTGGCTCTGGGTTTTGATCTTAAGGAAGCTGCGTCTTTGGGGATCATCGGGGGTGCTGATGGCCCAACGGCCATTTACACCACGATCAAACTTGCGCCACATCTCTTGGGACCCATCGCTATTGCTGCGTATTCTTATATGGCACTAGTGCCGGTGATCATTCCGTTTGTTGTGCGATTCACAACTACAAAAAGTGAACTGATGATCAATATGAAGCAGCAAGACAAGCTGTTCCCTTCAAGCAAGCCGGTGAAGAATCTGCAGGCCTTGAAAATCCTTTTCCCCATTGCTGTCGGGACAATAGTGGCGTTGCTGGTACCCTCATCGGTGCCACTGATTGGGCTGCTAATGTTTGGTAATCTGGTGAAGGAAATCGGCCAATCGACGGGTAGGCTTCACAAAGCTGCCTCAGACACTATTCTCAACGCGGCGACGATCTTCCTCGGCCTATCAGTCGGGGCGACCATGACTGCTAAGGCATTCCTCAACATGCAAACGCTTTTGATCATCCTCGGAGGGTTTGTGGCTTTCGCTATTTCAATTGCTGGCGGAATTTTCGCCGTGAAAGCCTACAACCTCTTTGCTACGAAGAAGATCAATCCATTGATCGGAGCGACAGGGCTCAGTGCGGTACCGATGGCTTCTAGAGTTGCTAACGACATTGCTTTGAAGCACGACCCCAACAATCATTTGTTGCAGTACGCCATGGCCAGCAACATATCAGGGGTCATTGGCTCAGCTGTAGCCGCGGGCGTGCTGATTTCTTTCCTTAGCTGATCCCTCGACAACTGGCGAAGTCTGCAGAGTTTGTTGCGGTACAGAACCGCGATAGGCAGATATCCCTCAGCGTTGTACCTTTAGCGCATGAGCAGGATAATTGTCACAGGTGCTAATCGAGGCATAGGTTATGAGATTGCCCGGCAATTAGCGGGGTATGGCCATGAGGTGATACTTACAGCACGAGTTGCAGACAAAGGCAAGGAAGCACAATCCAACCTCGCAGCAGATGGCTTGACGGTTGACTTTCTCAAGTTGGACGTTGGCAATGATGCCAGCATTCAGCAGTTTGTGCAGCATTTCGGTGACCGATATGATTCGGTTGATGGTCTGGTGAACAATGCGGGAGTTTTCCTCGACAAAAGTTCCTCTCTGGAGCAAGTTGAGATGGCTGTTTTCCGGCAGACCATCGAAACCAATTTCTATGGCCCTCTGCTCTTGACGAGAGGCTTGCTGCCCCTGTTGAGAAAGAGCAGGGACGCGCGTATTGTCAATCTGTCAAGTGGCCTGGGTGCATTGGGTGACATGGGGGCTGGCTACCCATCCTACCGTGTGTCAAAAACGGCCATGAATGCAATGACCGCTATCTTCGGTGCGGAGCTGGCTGCAGACGGCATCATGATCAATAGCGTCTGCCCAGGATGGGTACAGACAGATATGGGAGGCACCGGAGCGACGAGAACCGTGGACAAGGGCGCGGAGACGCCAGTTTGGCTGCTGACAGAGGATCGCAAACTTCTTCCTAGTGGGAAGTTTCTGCGAGACAAGCAGGTGATCGAATGGTGAAAGAATTTTAAGAATGACCGATGAAATATAGACTACTGGGTAATTCAGGATTGAGGGTTTCCGAGATCTGTTTAGGGACCATGACCTTTGGAGAGGAATGGGGCTGGGGAGCTGATAAACGCACGAGTAAGGCGATTTTCGATTACTATGCCAACTTAGGAGGCAACTTCATCGACACCGCCAATAGATACACTGAAGGCACGAGCGAAAAATATGTTGGAGAATTTGTCAAGTCCGATCGGGATCACTTCGTGGTGGCGACAAAGTATACGCTCTTTGACAAACCGAACGACTTGAACTATGCTGGCAATCATCGGAAGAACATGATGCGGAGCGTGGAGGAGAGTCTGAATCGGCTGCGAATGGAATCGATCGATCTCTTGTGGGTACACATGTGGGACGGCACTACGCCCGTAGAAGAAGTCATGAAGGGGCTAGAGGATCTGGTCAGCCAGGGAAAGGTGCACTACATTGGCATTTCCGACACACCTGCATGGATTGTCTCGAGAGCTAATACGATTGCAGAGTTTCGCGGGTGGTCGAAATTTATTGGACTTCAGGTCGAGTACAGCTTGCTCCAGCGAACGCCTGAACGCGACTTGATCCCTATGGCAGATGCCTTGGGGCTTACCCTGACGCCTTGGGCGCCATTAGGTGGAGGAGCGCTCACCGGCAAATATCTCAAAGGTGGAGACGCTGGCCGGGTGAAGGAGGAAAGCGCACGCCGAAGTGAGCGCAGTAACAGGATTGCACAGACGGTCGTCGACCTTGCTCAGGAGTTGGGAGTCAGTCCTGCCCAATTGGCAACGCGATGGACCATGCAGCACCCGTCGCAATCAATTCCAATCGTCGGTGCCAGGAAATTGGAGCAGATACAGGACAGTCTCAAAGCCGCGGAAATAGAAATCCCAAAGGCGGCCATGGAGAAATTGGATGATGTCAGTGCTATTGAGTTGGGATTCCCGCATGATTTCCTTAAGCAGGATGGCGTGAAGCACGTTTCCTTCGGCGGCGACTACGACAAGCTAATTTTCTAGGCTTTCTTCCTTGAAGTACTCGTAACTGGCAAGGTCCCAGTCGATCACCAGTCCGCGGCCAACTCCCTTGGCGACACTGTCGCCGTACAATTCATCAACAAGGTACAGTGCGACGTCGTACGACTTTGCTCCCCCGGCAGAGGTCAGCAGTTTTCCATCGTGGACGAACGAAAGGTCTTCCCTCACATCAAGGTCAGGGAACATTTGACGATAGCGCCCTATATCCGAGGGGAAAGTTGTAGAGACTTTGCCTTCTACCAGACCAGCCTTGGCTAATACAAATGCGCCGTCGCACAAAGACATTACGTAGTCTGCCGATTCACCGACTCGCCGAACGAATGAGATCAACTCCTCATTCTCGAGGTCGCTATCCATATTATGCTCTGCACTGGCCACTACAAGAATGTCAATATCCGGGTGCTCGTCAAACGTATAATCAGGCAATATTCTAAGCCCCTCAAAAGTTGTGATGGGATTCTTTGTAGGACTGACCGTGAATACTTCGATGCCACCCTCCGTATGGAAGACGGTGTGCTGAAAGATGTCGTAGGGAGCCATCAGCTCCGAGTTATAGACACCGTCTATTAACAGGAAACCCGCTTGCAGCTTGCTTTCGTCGATGATAGCCACTGGCTGATCTTTGACTCCCGCAGAGCAGCTCGCGAGCCAAAGACCGCTGAGGATCAGGATGTACTTATAGCCCGAAAGCACTCTTGACCTGGTCCACGTAATCCAATTTCTCCCATGTAAAGGTTTCGACCTCTTTGGTCACCTCTTTGCCGGAAGATTTAAATGTGATCGTCTTAGATTCTGGCACGCGACCCATGTGGCCATAGGCAGCTGTTTCAGAGTAAATAGGTTCTCGAAGCTTCAGACGTCGTTCGATGGCGACAGGACGCATGTCGAAGATCTCTTGTACTTTTTGAGCGATCTCTCCATCGGTGAGATCCACCTTAGCCGTGCCGTAAGTATTGACGTAGATACCCATGGGCTCCACTACTCCGATGGCATATGAAACCTGTACCAGCACTTCGTCCGCAACCCCGGCAGCGACGAGATTCTTTGCGATGTGGCGTGTGGCGTATGCTGCCGAGCGGTCTACTTTTGAAGGATCTTTGCCAGAGAAGGCCCCCCCTCCGTGTGCACCTTTTCCTCCATATGTGTCGACGATGATTTTGCGACCAGTGAGACCGGTATCACCGTGCGGCCCGCCGATAACGAACTTACCGGTCGGATTGATGTGGTATTTGATTTGATCATTGAATAGCGCCTGGATTTCCGGCTTCAGCTTTGCCTTTACCCGAGGGATAAGAATGCTGACAATGTCTTCTTTGATCTTTGATAGCATACTTTCGTCATCGCTGTCAAATTCATCGTGTTGCGTTGATACCACGATCGCGTCAATCCCTACGGGCTGGTTGTGATTGTCATACTCGATTGTCACCTGCGATTTTGCATCAGGTCGGAGATAAGTTATGTCCTTGTTCTCTCGTCGCAGTGCCGCCAACTCTCTGAGGATCTTATGAGACAGATCCAGCGCCAGGGGCATAAAATTTTCGGTCTCCTTTGTGGCATAGCCAAACATCATCCCCTGATCCCCGGCACCTTGCTCTTCGGGGTTGTCTCGGTCCACACCGCGGTTGATATCCTCTGACTGCTCGTGGATAGCGGAGAGCACGGCACAGGACTTAGAGTCAAATTGATATTCACTCTTCGTGTAGCCAATTTTCTCAATAACATCTCGGGCAATTTGCTGGACGTCCAGGTAGCTTTTGGATTTCACTTCTCCTGCCAGGGTGACAAGACCCGTGGTTACAAGGGTTTCGCAGGCGACCTTGGAATCAGGATCAAAGGCAAGAAAGTGGTCAATAAGGGCATCAGAAATCTGATCGGCAACCTTGTCGGGGTGGCCTTCGGAAACGGACTCGGAGGTGAACAAGTATGACATCTATTTCTATTTTAGGGCGCAAATTTATCGTTTCTAGTGGAATTGTGCTTGATACTGAGAACAAACCCTAAATACTTCGACCTATGGGCGGCTTCCGAGGCAAAAAATAGTAGGCTTTTTGTGTAGGTCTGGCTTGCTGCTCTTCCACTGTTTCACCGATTGTGTTCTGATCAGCTCCTCAGTACCGGTAATACAAGAGGCGATACACAATAGCGACTCACCAGCGAGATGGGTCAGGAGGTCATCCAGCAGTTTGTCGTTGCGATAGGGTGTTTCCATGAAAATCTGGGTTGCCCCTGTTCGACGCACTTCCTTTTCGAGCGCCACCATCCTGGCGATGCGCTCGCGGCGCTCAATGGGTAGGTAGCCATGAAAGGTGAACCGCTGTCCGTCCATTCCTGATGCAATGAGTGCCTGAATAATGGAGGACGGCCCTGGCAGGGGAACAACTGTGATCCCCTTTTGGTGGGCATAGTCGACTGCCAGTCTGCCAGGATCAGCAATACCAGGCATTCCAGCTTCAGACATCAATCCCATGTCCTCACCTTGAAGGAGCGGGGCCATAAGTCTCTGAAGGTCTTTCCTATCAGTGTCCTTGTCAAGTGTGGAGAAATGAAGGGAGCTGATGTCCAAGCCCAGATTTAGGGAGCTGATGTACCGTCGCGCTGTTCTGACTTGTTCTACGAGGAAGTGGTTTGTACCCGCAATAATATCCTTTACCATTGGTGCGATGATCTCGGGGCCATTTGAAGGGTCCAGATAAGTCGGGATCAAGAAAAGTCTACCTTTGACACTCACCTCTTATCGGAAATGGGAAAGTTATTGATTGTCGTTGGCACAGTGCTTATCATCGTGGGCATCCTGGTGGAAACTGGCATATCGTTGCCACTCGGCAGATTGCCGGGAGACCTGAGATTTGAGTCCGGCAGCACCAAGGTATATATTCCGATAACCTCTTCCCTCTTGATTTAGTGTCATCTTGAGTCTGATCATTTACCTGGTTCGCAGGTTCTAGTCGAAAAAGTCAAGAACTGAGGTAAGAACCTCCAGCGGTTTTTCGGCATGCACCCAGTGACCGGCCTTGATGTCCACGACACGGCCTTGAGGGAAATGGTCGAGTATCAGGCGCTCGTCATCCCCACTGATGTAGTCGGAGTTGGTTCCTCGGATAAACAAAGTACTTTTCTCAAATGACAGATCCGCTGGTAATCCCTGCCCGAGTTCGTCGATACTGCGCTCGATGGCTTGGAGATTAAGTTTCCAGGAGAAACCATCACTAGTTCTTTGGAGGTTCTTGAGGATGAATTGGCGAATGCCAAAGTCTGCTATGACAGCACTGACCTGGTCATCCGCCTCCTTGCGCGATGCAATGCTCCCCAGATCGACAGAGTGAAATGCCTTAAAGATGTTCTGATGGTGAGGTACGTAATATTTTGGAGCTATGTCAACCACTACCAGTTGAGAAACAAGTTCCGGAAATCGGCAAGAGAAATACATTCCGACTTTCCCACCCATAGAATGACCGATCACGCGGCATTCCTGGATGTTTTCTGACCGGCAGAGGTCATGAATATCATCACTCATCGCCCAGTAGTTCATCGCATCGTCGTGAGGAGATAATCCGTGATTTCTCAGGTCTATCAAATAGACGCGATGGCTTTTTGCCAATTCTTTTCCGACAGTTTGCCAGTTGTCCGCTGAGCCGAATACACCGTGAAGCACCAGAACTGGTTCCCCATCGCCCATTACTCTGAAGTTCAGTTTCATTGTAACTGTCGCTTGTACATGGGAATGATGTTTTCAAGCCCATAGTAGAGGGCATCGCAGATTAGCGCATGGCCAATGGACACTTCGTCGAGGTCCGGCAGGTGCTCCTTCAAGTATTTCAGGTTGTGAAGGTCCAGGTCGTGACCGGCATTCACGCCGAGGCCCAGGTTTCTGGCAGCGTTAGCAGCGTTGACATAGTCGCGCACAGCCTCCTCTTTGTCGATCAGGTAGCCGGCAGCATAGGGTTCGGTATAGAGCTCCACGCGGTCAGCCCCAGTTTTTGCGGCCCCTTCTATCATGCGCTCCACAGGATCGACGAAGATGCTCACCCGGGCACCAGAGGACTTGAGCTGGGCTACAATATCCCTAAGGTAGTCGGCCTGCTCCACCGTGTTCCATCCGGCATTGGATGTGAGTACGTCAGGGCCGTCCGGCACCAGAGTTGCCTGGGTAGGCCGTATATCTTCGATGATTTTCATGTATCGCTTGTCGGGGTACCCTTCAATATTGTACTCCGTAGTAACGACGTCCTTGAGGGCGTAGGTGTCCTCGCCTGTGATGTGTCTCTCGTCCGGTCTTGGGTGGACTGTGATACCGTCAGCTCCAAATTTTTCACAATCGCGAGCCGCCTGCACGACGTCTGGATTGTTGCCACCACGAGCATTGCGCAGAGTTGCAAATTTGTTGACGTTTACGCTAAGTTTGGTCATCTGATCATGGGTATAATCTGAAGCAAAAATAGTTGGTCATCATGAGCTTGAAATCGCAAGTAGAACAAGAAATCAAACAGGCGATGTTACAAAAGGAAAAAGATCGTCTGAGGGCACTAAGAGCCATCAAGTCCGCGATCCTGCTTGCGGAGACGGAGAAGGGCGCGGGAGAGGGTATTTCTGAGGAGACCGAACTCAAGTTGCTTCAAAAAGCTGCCAAGCAACGGAGAGATAGCATCGAAATCTACGAGGGGCAAGGTCGGGAGGATCTTGCAGAGACGGAGAAACAAGAGCTGGTCGTCATTGAGGAATTTCTACCAAAGCAACTTTCCGAGGAGGAACTCGAGAAAGAGGTCCAGGCCGTTATTGCGCAAGTCGGTGCGGCGGGGCCACAGGACATGGGAAAGGTAATGGGTGCTGCCACCAAGAAACTGGCGGGCAAAGCTGATGGGAAACTCATTTCCTCTGTGGCCAAACGACTGCTAACGGCCTAGATGAATTACATAGATATCTTTATCATCCTAATATTGGGGCTGGCGGCGGTCAAAGGGTTCAATAAGGGATTGATCGTCGAGTTGTTCTCATTGGTAGCATTCTTCTTTGGGATTTTTGTCGCGATTGAATTCGCCGCGCCCGTGGCCGATGCATTGGCGCAAGGCTCTGCCTGGTATGGTCTGGTCCTGGTTGGTGTTTTTGTTTTGCTGTTCTTTGCGCTCTCTTTTGCTGTCAATTTACTGGCCAAGATCATCAAGAAGGCCGTGCAGCTCATTTTGCTCGGTTGGTTGGATAGCTTGCTCGGTAGCTTGATTGGGATGCTCAAATGGGCATTTATCCTCAGTATCATACTCTGGGTGCTGAGTGCTGTGGGGTTTCAGTTACCACAGAAGACCCTCCGGTCGTCAATGCTGTACCCACACATAGCGGCCATTGGCCCCAAGGCATTTGATCTGATTGAGACTTTGCTGCCCTTTATGGATGAATTTCGTGAGTTGAGAGAACGAAACAACAACGATGAGCATTTTGTCTAATAGCGATGTTGTATATTGAGTAATATCGCAAAGACATGGCTCTGGAGATAACAAGGATTAGTAGGCCAACGTTAGAGACTAAGGGACAAAACCAATTGGCCATTCCTTTGGTCGAAATATGGAATCCCGGATTTCCCAAGAAGGTGTTGTGCTTTTCCAATGAAGTGAAGTGCATATTGAAAAAGGAGCCTGCTATCGAACCCAGCACCATTGTACAGAAGTTTTTCGCATAAGCTTAGACCAGAATATGACGGCACAAGATCTGATCAATTACATGATTCCCCCACTGAAGATAGAGGACGAAGCTTCCAAAGCAGCCACGTGGATGGAAGAGTTGCGATTGACTGAGTTGCCGGTAGCGAGGGACGAGAGATTCCTTGGTTTTGTGGTCGAAGAGGCTTTTATGGAGGATTTCGAGGCGGGGACACAAAAAATTGGGGACCTCCAGTTGGATAAAAAGGAGTGCTTCGTATACAATCAGCAGCATTTCTACGATGTCTTGAAGGTGGCCTCCACGCATGGCAATAAGCTGGTCGCGGTTTTGGATGAGTCGAATCACTATCTCGGTGTCGTATCGACCGAAGACCTTGTCGAGGCCTTTGCCCGGACCTCCGCCATTAGCGGTTCCGGGGCGATTTTGGTCATTGAGACCAACTCTCGGGACTACCATTTAAGCCAGATTTGCAGACTCATCGAGTCTACCGATACAAAAGTGATAAGTGCATACATCACGTCACAGGCCCAGGATCCATCAAAGCTGGAATTGACACTCAAGCTGAACAAAGAAGAAACTTCCTATGCCATATCCATCCTGGAGGCCAATGGCTACAAAGTCATAGAATCTTACTCAGAGTCCAGTGCCTCGGTACATGAGCAAGAGCGACTAGACCAACTGATGAACTTCCTAAAACTATGAACCTCCATGCAACGAATAGCCATTCATGGCCGTGATGTTTCCCAAGAGATAGAACCTTACATTAAGGAAGTGATCTCTGTCCTGCGGGATCATAACGTGGAGATGTTTGTATCTGATACTTTTTGCTCGACCAGGTACAGCCATCTGTTTCAAGGAGTGGAGCGCTTTTCCGAAGTTAAGAGCAGCGACCAATTCGACTGTTTTTTGAGCCTTGGCGGCGATGGTACTTTTCTGGAGACGCTCACCTACGTTGGCGCCACTGAGATACCAGTTTTAGGGATCAATATGGGGAGATTGGGCTTCCTGGCCCACATTGCAAGGGAGGATATTCGCCCGGCGCTGTCACGGTTGTTTAGTGACAAATTTACGTGCGAAGAGCGATCGATGGTCTCTCTGGAGAGCAGTGAGAAACTCTTCGATCAGAACTTCGCTCTGAACGAGATTGCGATCCTCCGAAAGGACACCAGCTCCATGATTGTGGTCACTGCGTATATCAACGACAGCTACCTGGCCACCTATTGGGCGGACGGATTGATGGTCTCAACACCCACAGGTTCGACCGGATATTCGCTGAGTTGTGGGGGACCGATAGTGATGCCTGAGTCAGGCAATTTTGTCATCACACCAGTGAGCCCGCACAATTTAAATGTGCGTCCTCTCGTTCTATCAGACGACTGTACCTTGCGTTTTGAGGTAGAAAGCCGCGGTTTAAGCTTCTTAGTCTCTCTCGACTCCAGATCCGCAGCAACTCACGACGGCGTGAAGATCACGGTAAAGAAAGCTCCCTTCAAGGCAAAAATGATCCGTATTGAGGGTTACAGCTTTATCGAAACCCTAAGAGCTAAGCTTTCTTGGGGCCTTGATCGTCGAAACTAAATTCTGGAGCATCCGGAATTTTTCGCAGTTAGTCGGGATATGCCTTCGCTTGGTCTATAATTATTGCAAATGGTAAGTGCTTTCTAGTACTTTTCCACTCAATTATCTAAAGAACGAAATGCATTTAAACCGAAAAACGGTTCTTGCGATATTCATTGTCTTTTTTTTCATTGCAGATAACGCTTTGGCACAGCGAAGAAGAAGACCAGGAAAGTATCGTCGCAGAAGAGCCACCAGCAAGCGCATATCCAAATATCGCGGCGGACGCGTGTTTGGAGGTGCCGGTCGATTCAGACCCTACCACTACATCGGAGGTGGAATCAATGCATTTAACTACTTCGGAGATTTAGCACCCGTCAATAAAGCCGCCAGCACGGACATATCTTTTACGAGGCCGGGATTTGGAGTCATGTATGGCTACAGGTTCCATCCTGTTATGGCGTTCAGGGCAGCTTACAATTGGGGATTTCTCCGAGGTGACGATGTGACATCTTCGACAACGGACCCGCAGGCTTTTGGTCGCTATACGCGAAATCAAAGCTTCAGAAACTTCATTAATGAGTTGTCACTGGGCATAGAGTTTCATGTCTTACCCAACTATCGCCGACCGGCTCAGCGGCCACCGTTCAATGCCTACGTTTTCCTGGGCGTTGCCGGTTACCACCACCAACCACAAGGCAAAACCCCGAAATTCGATTATCAGACGGGGTCTGACGCTCCTTTGCCAGCTGGAATGATACCCGGAGAATGGGTAAACCTCAAGCCATTAGGCACGGAGGGCCAGAACATCGCCGATCCAAGTATCGCCGGTGAGAATTATAGCCTATGGCAAGTGGCTGTTCCTCTGGGAATTGGCGGGCGAATTGCTTTTCCAAGACAGAATATCAACGTCGGATTGGAACTCGGGTATCGTTACGTGTTTACGGACTACCTGGATGATGTGAGTACCGAGTTTGTAGATCTGGATCGATTTACAGACCCGGCTGCACGGATCTTTTCTGACCGAAGTGCCGAGCTGGAGGCTGTTGTCACAGGAGAACAGCGCAATGTTCGACTCGTTCAGGAAGATTTTAATGGTACCCTTTATTATTTTGCGGGAGAAATCAATGGGGGACATAGTGGAGTGGTCAGAGGAAACCCCAATGACAACGACATGTACTTTATCACCCAGATTCGCGTTACGTACATATTGAATGGCGGCGGCGTTAGGACCGCAGCCAAGTTTAGATAAGCTTTAAGGCTACTTGAAAAAACTACTTTTCTTCCTGCTCGTGATCGGGATGCTTTCCCCGGCTAGTGCTCAATTTATTGAGTTCGGAGGAGGCATTGGTACATTTTCGTATGCGGGTGACCTTTCTCGAGGGTACAAACCTCTCAAGGCTCGGTTTGGAGCACATGGCATCTATCGCATGAACTTCACTGAGTTTTTTAGTTTTCGCACGACGCTGGCAATTGGCTCGTTTTACGGCGAGGACGACCCAGCGATCGACGCATTGGGGGAGGTTCGGCAGCAGAGCTTCAGTACTTCTGTCGTAGAGGTTTCGGGAGCTCTGGAGTATTACTTTCTCAACTTCCGGGATAAGGACGCAAGGACCAGGTGGTCACCCTACCTTTTTGCCGGATTTGGCCTGTCTCGACTGGAAAAAGTTGAGAGTGCTCCCGATGATTTTAACAAAATACAAGCCGTCGTACCATTTGGGCTCGGGTTGACACATTTGTTGGGTAAGCAGTTCAACCTAGGTGTCGAGTTGGGCGTCCGAGGGACTTTTACGGACCACATCGATGGCGTTTCCGACAGCGATCAGACCCGCAAGGACGGATTTCAGTTCGGACATCCCAATAGCAACGATTGGTATTTCTATGGAGGCATCACCTTCACATATATTCTCTATAAGATTCCTTGCCCCTTTCCTTACGTGCCGAATAGATCGATGTTCAAGCGTTAAATCCGGTTAAATCGGCCACTTTCCTTCAGTATCTTAAAAAAAAGTCACCATTTTTGTAGGCCTTTCAGAGATTGGTGGGTGGAATGCAAGATCTTTCAACAAATAGGGAGTTTCCAAAACACATCGCTGTCATTATGGACGGTAATGGTAGATGGGCCCAAGGCAAGGGTGCATCACGCATTTTCGGTCATCGTAATGCCATCAAAGCGGTGCGCGAGACAACTGAATTCTGCGCTGAAAACGGCGTGGACTATCTCACCCTATATGCCTTTTCCACAGAGAATTGGGCCCGACCTAAGTATGAAGTGGATGGTCTCATGACCTTGCTTGTCGCCACGATAAACGACGAGTTACCAACCCTGGAAAAGAACAATGTCAAGCTCGAATCTATCGGTGACATTTCCAAACTGCCAAAAGATGCCCAGGAACGCCTGGCATTTGCCAAGCGGGAAACTGCTGAAAATAAGGGACTTACGCTTGTGCTGGCCCTAAACTACAGTGGTCGATGGGATCTCGAGCAGGCAGTGAAAAAGATGATGGCCGATCAGCAGGCGGGTACCCTGTCATCTGAGGACGTCGATACCAATACCGTGAATAGCTATCTGGCAACCGCCGGCATGCCCGATCCGGAATTGATGATTCGCACAAGTGGAGAAATGAGAATTAGCAATTTCCTACTATGGCAACTGGCCTATACTGAGCTCTACTTCACCGAAGTTCTTTGGCCGGACTTTAGAAAGAAACACATGCAGGCCGCTATAGATGTATACAACAGCAGGGAACGAAGATTTGGCAAAACGAGCGAACAAATAGTGGTTGGATGAAGAAGTTATTGTTAATCGTTGTTTGCTATCAATTAGCGGTCACAGCCTATAGCCAATTACTATTTGGCAGAAACCGTAATAACCAGCAATCGCAGGACGTCGCTATCAACTACTCCAGCCCAAAGGAGTATGAGATCGCAGGAATAGAAGTTACGGGTGTTGAATTTCTGGACAACAATGCGTTGATATCCCTCTCAGGTCTCAAGGTGGGTGACAAAATCAAGATTCCCGGAGACGAGATTTCAGGCGCACTCAAAAAACTGTGGAATCAGGGCATCATAGGCGACATCACTATCAGCGCCTCGAAGATTGAAGGCAACCAAATCTATCTGGTGATTGAGCTTTCGGAGCGTCCGCGACTCACCAGGTATGCTTTTGAAGGTTTGAACCGGACTCAGGAAGGTGAGGTGGAGGAAGATCTGGAGTTGGTTCGAGGACGTATATTGACAGACGTCGTAGTGAAAAACGCCGAACTGACGGTAAAGAAGTACCTGGAAAGCAAGGGCTATCGCAATGCCCTCATCGATGTGCGGCAGGACAGGGATACTTTGCTGCGGAATAGTGCCGTGCTAATTATAAGTGTGGACAAAGGCAAGAAGGTAAAGGTGCAGGACATAGATTTCGTCGGCAACGAGGCCTTTGCTGATTCCAAGCTCAGGTCAAAATTGAAGAAGACCGGAGTTCGGCCTTATTTCAAGCTGCCATCTAATCTGCTTGGTAAATCTTTGAAGCTCTTGAATCCTGTGAATCTGGTAGAATTTATGACGCACCGAGATACGACCTATCTGGTGCAGGAGTATCTGGCGGCGCAGGCGAAGGTCAATGTCTTCAAGGCCGCGAAGTACGTACAGAGCGATTTCAAAGAAGACAAATCGATGCTACTGGCCTTCTATAACTCCCGTGGTTACAGGGATGCGGAGCTCACTTATGATTCTATACTGAGCACAGATGAGCGATCCCTGAGATTGAAGATCGGGATAGATGAGGGCACAAAATACTACTTCAGGGATATTACCTGGGAGGGCAATTTTGTTCATGAGGACGATGCTTTAGATCGAATTCTCGCCATCAACAAGGGCGATGTCTATGATCTTGAACTGATCAATAAGAAGCTGAACTTCAATCCCACAGGCCCGGATATCAGCTCGCTGTACATGGACAACGGTTATCTATTCTTCAGTGTCACACCGGTAGAAGTAGGTATCGACGAAGACTCCATTGATGTGGAGATGCGCATCTATGAAGGTGCGCAGGCTACTATTAGTGAAGTGACGATCAGTGGCAATGACAAGACGAACGACCATGTTATCCTTCGTGAGCTGAGAACCCTTCCAGGTCAGAAGTTTAGCCGTGCTGAGTTGATAAGGACACAGCAAGAGCTCTCGCAACTCGGATATTTTGACCCGGAGCAGGTGAATCCTATTCCAAAGCCGAATCCTGCGGATGAAACAGTCGATATCGAATGGGCGCTGGTCGAGCGACCTTCCGATCAGATCGAGATGTCCGGTGGATGGGGAGGTACATTTGGGTTCATCGGTACACTTGGGTTGACGTTCAATAACTTCTCCATGAAGGAGGCATTGACATTGAAGAAGTTCCCGCCGACGGGTGACGGACAGAAGTTAAGTGTCCGACTACAGGCCAACGGCCGAAGATTTCAGAGTTACTCTATTGGATTTACTGAGCCGTGGCTCGGGGGCAAGCGACCCAATACTTTTGGAATTAGCTTGAATCGTTCAGTGCAGCGCTCCGTAGATCCATTTACTGACAGGGTGTTTGGCTCACTGAAAGTGTCAGGTGTTACCTTTTCCCTAGGTCGCAGACTGACCTGGCCGGATGACTTTTTCACCCTTAGCAATTCTGTAGGATTCTTGCAGTATTCGCTTGAGAACTTTGGTAATTCTCTCGGCTTCTCGACGGGTGACGCCAATAGCTTCACTTTCAACACCACGCTGGCCCGTAACTCTGTGAGCAACCCTATGTATCCCCGGGGAGGTTCGAGTCTCTCACTCAGCGTGTCTCTCACTCCTCCGCACTCGCTTTGGAGAGATATTGACTATGAGACAGCTGACAATGCAGAGCTATATAAGTGGCTCGAGTATCATAAATGGAATTTGGATGCGCAATACTATATCCAGCTCGTTGATAAGTTAGTGATTGCGACCAGAGCACATTTTGGTTTCATAGGTACCTATACTGACAAGGCCGATCCCGGACCTTTCGAGCGGTTCACATTGGGAGGTGATGGTTTGACCGGTCAAAACTTCCTCTTGGGAACAGACGTGATTGGTTTGAGGGGCTATTCCAATAACAGTATTACCCCAGTAGATCAGAATGGTATCAGAGGCGGACTCTTCTTTACGAAATTCGTTACGGAGATTCGCTATCCTGTTTCCCTTAATCCGAGCGCAACGATCTACGTTCTGGCATTCGGAGAAGGCGGCAACAACTGGAATGACTTCAATTTCTACAACCCCTATGATCTTAAGCGGTCAGCTGGTTTTGGTGTGAGGATCTTCATGCCGGCATTTGGCTTGCTTGGATTGGATTGGGGATATGGTTTCGATCCCGAGCCTGGCAGCCTCAATCCTGCGGGAGCGCAGTTCCATTTTTCTATTGGCCAACAAATCAGGTAGATATGAAGAGAATCATTTTTTGCAGCCTCCTAGCATTTTGTGCTATTCCCCTTACTTTTGCGCAGAAATTTGGCTACGTAGACACCAACTACATCCTGGGGCGCTTGCCTGAGTACAAGCAGGCGCAGGCTGAGCTTGAGAAGCTCGCTCAGGCTTGGGAAGCGGAAATTCAGGAGATGATTAAGGAAGCCGAAAGTATGGAGGCGGCTTTCCAGGCAGAAGAAGTGCTGCTAACTGTTGACATGCGCAATGATCGCCAAATGGAGATCGAGCGTCAATGGAAGGAAATCAAGGATCATCAGAAACAAGTATTTGGATTTGAGGGCTTGTATTTCCTCAAAAAGAAAGAACTCGTAAAACCCGTACAGGATAAGGTCTTTGAGGCTGTTGAACGGGTAGCGAAGAATAATAGGTTGCAGATCGTATTTGACAAATCAGGCGACTTGGTGATGATTTATACTGATCCGATCCATGATTACACGGATTTCGTCCTTGAAGAACTGGGCTTAGGAGCAAATGAAACAACGAATTAATTGACAATTATAGTTATGAGAATTACAATCTTGCTGGGTCTTTTGACTTTCACTGTGACAAGCGCTTTTGCACAGCAGCAAAAAATCGGGTACGCAAACGCGGAGTATCTTTTGACACTGCTTCCTGAAGCAAAGCAGATAGAATCTGAGCTAAAAGCCTATGAGGCCCAGCTGCAGAATCAGTTGCAGGCAAAATACCAGGATTTCCAGACGAAGGCCGCAGACTATCAGCAAAACGCTGAGACTATGATCGAGGCTGTCAGAGCAGATCGGGAGCGAGAACTTCAGGGTTTGCAGGAGTCTATTCAGAAGTTCCAGGCAGAGGCCGAGCAGTCATTGCTGAAGAAGCGAAACCAACTCCTGGCACCTGCTGTTGAAAAGATCGGCAATGCCATCAGGTCTGTTGCCGAAGCCAATGGCTACACACATGTCTTTAGCGCTGGCGCTCCAGGACTGGACATTCTTTTGTATGCGTCTGAGGAATCAAACCTTGATGATGAGATCCTTGCTCACCTGGGCATCGATCCCCCTCCTCCGACTAATCAATAAGGTGCAGGTAAATGAAATCAAAAAACCCACCCTCAGGTGGGTTTTTTAGTTTAGTATGATTCCGACGACCAGGCCGATCAGAATGATGAGCGGCGTAGGGAATCTCGTAAAGAATATGAGGCAGGCAGTGCCAATCATCAGGGTGTAGTTGATGAAAATAGGCTCGATGGTCTCGAACAGGAGAAACGTGGCGGCCATGACCATTCCCGAGCTCACCGCATTTATCCCTTCCAGAGAGGCTCTTACCACGCGGTATTTCTTCAGGCTTTCCCAAAACCTGATGGCGAAAAAGATGAAAAAAGTCCCGGGGAGGAAAATCCCTGCCGCTGCGACGAAACCTCCCAATACTTGGCCGCCGATGCCCCATTCGCGCATACTCAGGGCACCTACGTACGAACTGAAGGAGAAAACCGGACCTGGTACGGCCTGTACAAGCGCGTAGCCCGAGATGAACTCCTGGGAGGTCAAGTATTTTTTGAATTCTACAAACTCGGTAAACAGCAGCGGGACGAGCACCTGACCTCCACCGAAGATCATGCTCCCATTCCGATAAAAGTTGTCAAAGATCCTGAGTGGAAACCAGTTGGTGACACGCCAAAGGGCGGCGGCGGCGATCATTACCGCAATCCAAACCAGGAAATTGGTCCAATTAACTCTAAATCTGCTTTTCTCTTCAATCTCTTGCCTCTTGTAGCGAGTAGCAGTGACGATACCACCAGCGATCAGGAGAAAGGGGAATATGAAAGGGTTCCGGAGAAAATACGAAATGAAGGCTGAAAGGATCATGAGGAAATAACCGACCCTCGACGAAATGACACTACTCGATATTCGATACGCAGAGTACGCTACGATACCCACTGCCATCGGTTGAATAAAGCGCAGGAATTCAATAGAGATATTCATCTCCTGCATGAAATTCACCGTAATGCCGGCGGCTGTCATGATGGATACCGCGGGCAGCATCCAAAACAACAGTGTGAGATAAGCGAGGCCGGGGCCACCCAGACGGAATCCTAAGGAAGTGATCGTTTGCGTCGAGGTGGGGCCGGGCAAGATCTGGCACAAGGCATACAGTTCGATCAGCCCTTGCTCGTCGATGTAGCGGCGCTTCTTGACCATCGTGTCGATGACCATCGCCAAGTGCGCCTGAGGGCCACCAAAAGCCGTCAGTGATAGGAAGAGAACATCCCTCAAAAAGATAATATATCGGACGCGCCGAACTGTCATCAGGCCTTCAAGCCAATTTCCCTCAAACGTTCGTCCAAAAATTCTCCTGCTGTCATGTCGTCGTACTTCTTGGGGTTAGTATCGTCCACGCATTGTGGGAGACACGTGAGATCCATCGATGACCGGGGGTGCATAAAAAATGGAATCGAGTAACGGCTCGTGTGCATCAATTCCTTTGGAGGATTCACAACGCGATGTATCGTCGACTTCAGTTGGTCGTTGGTCAGCCGAGCGAGCATGTCACCTACGTTCACTACTATTTGGTCAGGTAGTGCTGTGATCGGGATCCAATGTCCGTCCCTTCGCTGGACCTGTAGGCCATCGGCACTGGCACCCATGAGCAGCGTAATCAGGTTGATGTCTCCATGCTCTGCCGCACGTACTGCATCATCTGGGATATTGCTGGTATCCTTTATCGGGAAATAGTGAATGGCACGGAGAATGCTGTTGCCGGATCGGGCTTTGTTATCAAAAAAGTCTTCTTCTAAATTCAGGTGCAAGGCGATTGCTCGCAACATTTGCAACCCAGCCTCCTCCAATACGAGGAAGGCTTTCTCCGTCAGATCTTTTAACTCCGTGATCTCCTCCGGCCAGACATTGCTTGGGTAGTCCTCTAGCTTCGTTTCGTCCGGCTGGCCGACGTGATAAAACTCCTTTAGGTCACCTGTATTCCGACCTTTTGCGCGCTCTTTTCCCTTGCTGATGTAGCCTCGTTGCCCATGCAGATCACTTCTTTCATATCGTTGCTTTGTATCATCAGCGAGAGCAAAAAATGCCTCAACAGCCTCGTACAGGCGGCCCGCCAAATCATCAGAAAGCCCATGGTTGCGGATGGCTACAAAGCCAATATTTTGATAGGCTTCACCTAGTGAATCAACAAAATTCTTTTTTGCTTCTGGGCTGCCGGTGGTGAAATCTGCAAGATCCAGAGAAGGGATCTCGTCATATAGTTTATCAGACATGCTTTGGGTATTTAGACTAAAAATAAGCAGCCTCGCATTTGGATAGAAAATGAAGCGCCAAATTATTTAAAAATGCTCTGCAAAACTGGCAGAGATTTGATCTCCAGGCCCTGATGCAGATGGGTCTGATAGTATTTGATGAGAGCCTCCAAAATATCGCTTCGCTGCCTTCCATTGATAGGAAAGGTGCCGAAGAAGTCGCCGTAATAGAGCATACTTGCAAGCTTATCGACTTCCTCTGAGTGTCCGAGCCCTATTTGATCCGCCGCTCCAAGACTATCAAAACCAAACCCCAGGAACCCTGCCAGTCGCAGCAAAAACTGCAAGTGGAAGTTCTCCACTCCGCTGGTCGTGGCATCGAAGGCGACAATGGATTCACGCAAATAGTCATACAGAGCGCCGTGCTCGCCTTCTTCTCCCTGAAGAAGTCTATACAGCACTTCCGAAAGAAAAAGGGCAATGGAGCGCTTCCGCACGTCGGATCTGATCGAATGAGTGGGTTGACTAAGTTTGAATTCACTCAATCTGTGCAGGCTGCTTCTCTTGCTTTGATAGAGAAGCAAATCCAAAATGGAGAACCCTTCGAAGTATCCGGGATTGTGCTTCGATTTCTTGCTTCGGATACCACTGACCAGCAAAGATTGAAAACCAAACTCACGGGTATAAACCCGGGAAATGATTGAGCTGTCTTTGTATTTGATGTAGCCCAGTGTTACTCCTTCGGTCTTGACGATCATCTGATGACAGCTACTTTCCCTACAAAGGTGTCTTTGCCGTCTTCGGTGCTGGAAAACACCAGATATACTCCGCCGACGACGATGTTTCCGTTTATGTCGCGCAGATCCCAGGTCGCAGTTCCGCCCAGGGCCTCGGTTTCCGTGACCAACCGGCCATTGATATCCGTGACCTTTATTGCAGCATTGGAGGCCAGGCCGCGGAGGGTTACAGGTCCCTCGTCCATCGGGTAGACGGGATTGGGGTAGATGGTTACGTCCTGGTGCGTAGGTCCTCCCTCAGAGGATCCTGTTTGGTAGGAGCACAGTCCCCGGCTCGTCAAAATGAACATCTCGCCCGTCTCTGGATCGTAAGCAAACTCTCGGATCTCATCCGACAGCAACGGGCTGTCCTCTGCGGTGAACCTCAAATCCAGGGCGTCCACGGTGCCATTGAACACCCATACGCCCTCATTTGTGCCGATCCACTTGCGATTGCCGCCATCGATGGCCAGTGCTGTGATCTCTTCGTCTTCAAGCAGGATACCATTTTCGAAGATAGGAGCAATGGCGCCAAATTCGTCGAAGACAAACGATGCGTCCGGGAAAAAGGCAGGACCCCGTGCCGTCCCTATCCACGCCTCGTCTTCCAGGTCTATGACGACATCGTTAATGCGATTGGATGGGAGGTCATCAACCGTAGTGATACGACGGCGAAGGCCCTCTATGGGATTGTAGGTATAGATCCCCGTCAAGTCCGCTGGGTTGGTCAACCATACGGTTCCCGCCTCAGATTGCTCTATTTGCGTCGACTGGTTGCTTCCGACCGTGGCTTGGTCAAAGCGGAGTAGCCCACCGCTTCTTTCCAGGAATATCAGAGCATCATCGTGGCCGTAGAGCAGTGCCCAGGTTCCATCGTTGCGGGTCAGAAGCGCCGGGACATATTGCTGATTTCCTGCTAGCCCAAGATCCACGGTCGAGTTGGTCGTAGCGTCATATACCCCATAACCGTTTGAGCTGAGGAGGACGTGGTTATTGAGCGTGCCGACATCTGAGATATTGTAGAATCCCTCGATGGTAGTGTTGCCCCATGTTCCCTCATCAAAAAACGAAAAACCTGAGGAATCTACTTCTACACTGGTCGGGTGAGTTCCATAAAAAGCATAGACCACCTCCTCGTATTTGATGTGGCGAATACCATCTGAAATGGGTCCGTTGGGGACGATCACTTGCTCTCCCGCCGACTTCCTGACGAGGCCAGACACCGCATCAGCGATCCAGAGATCATTGGAAGTACTGAGCAGCTGCTGCCCATCCGTGAGGTTAGAGGCGGGTATCGCTGTCAGATCAGCTCCATCCCACGTGGCAAGGTTCTCGCCGCCAAGAAGAAGTAGCTCTCCGGAGTTCTGCTCCAGGTCCACGATGTCAAAGGGTGCCGTGAGTAGAAGGTCAAAGGTGAGATCCTGGTTGTCGATAAGAAAAAACTCCTCCGCGCGAGACGTGACGATGGCTGCCCCGAAAGAGGCTATGGATGAGAGCAGCGGCGCCTCCACTAGCGACCAATTGTTGAAATCAAGGAGGTTGTCTTCCAGTGCTCCAATGAGGACACCCGCATCAGCCAAAGCATAGAGGGTATCATTCTGTGTGACCAAACCTCTTATTGCTACCTGGCTGCCGCCAGGGCCTATCTCAGTGAAGATCTGAGTCAGCTGTTGGTTAGCCAGGTTCATGGCGACAATGCCAAAATCTGTGGCTGCGTAGGCCACGCCTGCATCTACGGTGATTTCGTTGATGCCTTTTGGCACACCAAAGTCCAAGGCTTCCAGGTCGTCCATCGTCACCACGCCCTCTGGGGAGACAAAATCTACGACGCTATTCGCGTAGCCAAGGATAAGCGTATGGGAGGAGGGGTCGAAAGCCATTGCCGTAGGGCCCACACTGCTCAGCCCGTCATTCTTGGTGATAAGACGGATGCTTCCCTCGGAAAAGGAGAAGAGACCATTCTCGGTTGCACAGAAAACGACGTCGTCACCACCTGTCACCAGCCTGGCGTTCTGATAGCTTAGGTGATATCGCCATTCACCTATGGGAAGGTCTTGCGAGAGGGCTGGGAAACCCAATACCAACAAAAGAAGCTGCAGTTTAGCTCCGACGCATTTTTTCATTGAAACAAGATCTACAGAGTGCCTGATAGACATCCTTTTCACCAATAACGATCTTTTCTTCACTTTGCTTCAATCTGTAAGAATAGGAAGCCATATTCCCGCAATCCATGCAAACGGCGTGGAGTTTGGTAACATGCTCGGCACAAGCCATCAGCTGGTCCACGGGACCAAATGGCTGACCGGTTGAGTCCATATCTAGCCCGGCGATGATCACACGTTTACCGTCATTGGCCAATTGATTGGCGACGTTGACAAGTAGGTCATCAAAAAACTGCGCCTCATCGATCCCTATGACCTCGCTTTGACCGCTCTTGGTCAGCACATCACTTGAAAGTTGTACCCTCTCTGAGTGTATCTCATTTTCATCATGTGATACCACTTTTGATGCGCTATATCTTACGTCGATATGGGGCTTGAAGATTTCCACTTTTTGGCCGGCAATCATCGCCCGCTTCAGGCGTCGGATCAATTCCTCGGTTTTCCCGGAGAACATACCACCACAGATCAATTCAATCCATCCAGAGGCATCGCTGCCTGGTTTGTGTCTTGGCTCTAAAAACATATCAATACAAATAGCTGAGATGAGGAAGTTTGGTACCATTGGGGATTTCCACCACCAGGTGCTGCGATGGGCGAATCTGGCAACTCAATCGCTCGTCCGGCTGCAATCTTCCCAATGCCCTGAAGCGCCCTTCGGCGGTCGAGTCGGCTCCCAGATGCTCGGCGCCGTCTATCACGCGTACGCGGCAGGTAGTGCATCTTCCCTTACCGCCGCAGGCATGCATGATATCTGTGTGGGCCAGAAGACCGTTCAACAGATTGGATACACCTTCATCCCATTCGATCGTTTCACTTAGAAGGTTTTTGATCGTAATTTTGAGCATCAACGCAAGATACGACCGTATGACTACACTTTCGAACCCAGACTTTTTGAAAAGCTACCAAAAGTCTTTTGCCGATGCGGTGGTATCGAAAGCGTATGCCGGGCGCGAGTCGCTCACGGGCAAGGACCTCCTCAATCTTTCTCCTTGCAAACAGCTGAACTTCTTTGTAATGAAGTCCCTTTTCAACCGCTGGCAGGATGAAATGAAGCGATTGGAAAGCCCTTATTTCGATTACAAAGTGCCGGAAGTGAAGAAGGCCATGGTCCAGTTCATGAATGTGCTGTCACAGAACATTTCCGTCGAACCCTCCGATCTGACGCCATTGATTGAAGAAGCCGTTGTTCCTTGCCTTCAGATTGTCATCGAACCCGCGGAGTTTATCGCTGGTGAGTTTGAGGAAAAGATGGACGCCGCCTATTCCCCAAAGCAAGTCAGCCAGTTGCTCAAATACATCAAGGTGCTGACGAAGGAATTTCACGAGCTCCTTTTAGATGGAGACCCGGGCACCTATGCCGATGTCTCAGAAAAGGCCAGGGGATACTTTGCTGATGTGGACCTTACCGAGGCGCGGGAGCTGGTATTTGGGCAGCTGAGCGAAATACAATCCATCTCCCTTGGCGATGTCACCGTTATGGACGAGCCCGAGGTCCCTGCCGAAGTGGCCCAGATCCCTGAGCCACAAGAGGAGCCGGTACGTGAACCGGCTGTGAGTGAGTTGGTCTCGAAAGAGCCATCTTCAGAGAATGCGGAGGCGGAAAAGCGCCCTGCTACCATCAATGACCAGTTTGAAAAGCAGCCTGACAATACGGTAGCCGACCACCTCGAGCGAGCAGGAGCTGGTGGGGCCATTATTGAGTCCATCTCTCTCAATCAGAGGTACATGTTTGCTCAGGAGCTGTTCTCGGGAGATGCCAACAGTTTCCAAAAGGCAATTGGCGAGATTGAGCATGAGCCATCATTTGATCAGGCCGTCGAGTACCTTGTCACCAACTATGCTGGCCCCTTCGAGTGGGACATGAATTCGGACGTGGTGAAGGAGCTCCTCAAGGCCGTCTTCAGGAAGTTTCGATAATGCCCCTTAAAGCCGGCCCAATATCTGGGTGCGGTGGGCGTCAAATTTCAACAGCACAAAAACCATAATCGTAAAAGACCAAAGGCTCGACCCTCCATAGCTTAGGAAGGGGAGAGGTATTCCGGCAACGGGGAACAGGCCCACGGTCATGGATATGTTGACCGCGATATGGAAGAATAGGATGCTTGCCACCCCGTAACCATAGACTTTTGCGAAGCCAGACTTCTGACGATCAGCGATCATGAGGATTCGCATCAAGAGTACGGCGAACAGAATGATGATCGTCGTGGTACCGAACCAGCCGTATTCTTCACCCACTGTACAGAAAATGAAGTCAGTGGATTGCTCGGGTACAAACTCAAACTGCGTCTGGGTACCATTGAGGAAACCCTTGCCAGTCAAGCCTCCAGATCCGATAGCGATCTTGGATTGCATGACGTTCCATCCCGCTCCCTGCGGATCGCTATTTGGATTGACCAGCAGCGTTATTCTTCGTTGCTGGTGGGGCTTCAGCACCTCGCTCAGTACGAAGTCCACACTTTGCACAGTGACAATCAACAGCGCCGCGAGGCCGATGATCATACCGACTCGCTTGATAGAGCGGAGTGTCAATCCTACGCCGAATACTGCGAGGATAACAATGGCGCTAACGAGCACGGTTTTATTTACCAGCAGCGTCAGCAGGAAGATCACAAAAAGAATGAGCGGGGCGATGATAAAGATGGGCGATAGCCCCTCCCTGTAGAGTACAATGATCAGGCTGGCAAATACAATGGCAGTACCCGCGTCTCCCTGCAGTAATATCAGGGCCATCGGCAGTGCGAAGATCCCTACCGCCAGGGACAACGACTTAAGGTTCGTGAGGTCTTTGCCCGGCCCCAGAAACTTGGCAAGTGCCAGGAGCGTGGCGAATTTGGCAAACTCTGATGGCTGTAGTCGAAAGCTGCCGATCTCAAACCAGGAACGGGAGCCGGCCACTTCTCTTCCAAACAGGAGAACGACAATCAGCAGCAACATCAGCACGCCATAGAAGACCCACGAAAACGTGTCAAAAACCTTTGGGTCGACGAAGAAAATAGCCACGATGATCAGCCCGGAGGAGAAGATCCACAGCAGCTGCTTACCGGAGTTGCGGCTAACATTGAAGATGCTCCCGCCAATATCAGGATCGTAGTCCGCAGCATAGATATTCACCCAGCCTATGAGCATCAGGACAATGTAGATCGTCACTACTACCCAGTCAAACTTGTTTTCTATCCTATCTCTGCTCATTAGAAGAACTCACCTTTAAGCACGTAATCCTCCAGCCACGGCCTCGTGACCTCTCCCCTTATATACTTCTCGATCAATAGGCTAGCCACTGACACCGCGGCACGGCCTCCCTGGCCAGCATTCTCCACATACACTGCGATGGATATCTGCGGCGCATCCTTAGGTGCGAAACCCATAAATCCCGAGTGGTCAGGATAAGGGGGATTTTGCACGGTGCTCGTCTTGCCACAAATAGCGATGTCTCGCATAAATCCCCGGCGGCCAGAACCCGCCATTACAACTTGCTCCATTCCATCGATCACTACCCTGAAATGGGCCGTATCGATGGGCAGAACGTGCTCTTCCGCCGTAACTAGCGAATCCGACCCTATCTGTCTGATCAGATGAGGTGTGCGGTAAAAACCACGATTGGCCATGATGGCACCGAGGTTTGCCATTTGCAGCGGTGTCACTTCTACTTCGCCTTGACCGATACTGAGAGAGTAGATGTTTGAAAATTGCCATCTATTCGTTCCATAGACGCGATCATAGTAGGCGACTGTGGGAATATTCCCGCTGTTCTCATTGGGCAGATCGATACCGAGCTTGACACCAAGGCCAAACTGATTGACGTAGTTCTTCCATTTTTCCAATCCGATCCGGCTATCGAGGTAGGCATTTGGGTTTTCACCTTGCTGGATAACACGGCGAAAGACCTTGTAGAAGTAGTTGTTGGACGACATCCTGATGGCCTTCACGACGTCATAGTAACCGGCAGGTGCCAGATCACCAATGAGCGTGAGGTCGGAGTAAATCATCTCGTTGGGATAGAGGACGCCTTCCTGCATAGCGATCAGGGCTTGCACGGTCTTGAACATGGAGCCCGGTGGATACTTCGCCTGCATGGGGCGGTTGAATAGCGGCTTGAGAGAATCTTGCTGTAGTTGGAGAAAGTTGCTTGAGAAATCTCGCCCGGTAAGCAAGGAAGGGTCATAGCTGGGGGAAGAAAGGAAAACCAGGACTTCGCCCGTATGGGGCTCCAGGGCCACAACACTACCGACCTTGCCTCTCATCAGGTACTCCGCATATTCTTGTAGCCCCAGGTCGAGTGTGAGGTACAAGTCCTTTCCGGGGATAGGCAGCGTGTCATACTCACCATCGCGGAAGTCCCCTTCCACGATACCTTGCGCATTGACCATCTTGATACTGACACCGCGCGTTCCGCGCAACACCGGTTCGTAGCTTTGTTCAATACCGCTGATACCGACGTAGTCTCCCTGTCGGTAGTAGTTGGTCGAGTCCCGGCGCAAAGTAGTTCCGCTGATCTCACCGACATATCCGAGCGCGTTCCCGAAGCTGTCATGATTGTAGGCGCGATACGTACGCGCCTCGAAGTAGTAGCCCTTCAGTCTGCTCAGTTCATCCTGTATCTCGGCGAACAAAACCGGCGGTATTTGGCTCTCAAAGGTGGAGGGTTTGGATCTGGAGAAACTTCGTGCCTTCTGGTATCTGCTGGTATACTCCCCACTTTCCAGAGAGAGGGCTTCGATCACGATGCTCGAATCGGCCAGCTCCACCTCTCGGGGGATGACCATCAGGTTGTAGATCGGATCATTGTGGGCGATCAGCGAGCCGTACCTGTCGTGCATCAACCCCCGATAAGGGTGCGCAATGATCTCTCTTCGGAAATTGTTCTCCGCAGCCAGTTTGTAATCGTCCGTCACCACCTGGATAGCAAAAAGCCTGACTATCAGGATAAATGTGGTGAGCACTATCGCCGCACGAATAATGATCGATCTCTCGTTCATAACCTCCTCCGCTTCGTCGCCAATAAGTAATTGGTAGTGACAAGTATGGCCGAAGTGAAAATTGTACTTAAGAAAATTCGTCTAAGCGTCATCCCAAACAGGGAGAACGAACCATGTTCGACCAAAAAAATGACACTATGATGCAAAAATATAAGTGGCACAACATAAAGCAACAAACCACGCAATCCCAGGGCAAAAACGCTGATGGGCGCGTCATCGTCGTCCACGCCACGGGTAAACACCAGCCATGGTAGCCGCACGTAAGCGATAAGTGTCGATGCCAGGGCATGGATCCCAAGCGTGTTGGAAAATACATCGACCAGTAGCCCACTAAAGAATGCGAGGAGCAATGTCGTCACCTTGCTTTGCAGTCGCGGGAGAAACAAGATGTACCCTACATAGAAGAAGCCGAATGCCGAGTCAAAAAGGACCAGTCGATAGATGACAGGCAACTGCAATAAGACGTAAATGATGAAGTAGAATATTTGCCGGATGATATCCTGTCTCATAGCTCCTCGAAAATGGCTGTTTGTAGACTATCTATTTCCGGCTCCAACTCCTGACGGACGACATACGCGTAGTCCAGAGTCGCCATATCTTCTGTCAAAGTCGCTCGTGCCCAGTAAAAGGGCTCCTCATCCGCGAGGTATACCGAGTCGATCACACCGATCATCACATTGGGAGGGAATACGGCATTGTATCCTGACGTGACCACGGTGTCACCTTTGGTGAGGGCAATGTGTCGGGGTACGTAATTGATGGTCACACGGCGATAGTCCCTTCTATCCCACTGGGTCGTGCACAGGGTATTGGATGACTTGATTTGGCCGCTGATCATGATCGTAGGGTTCAGCACCGTTGTCACCGTCGAGAAGTGATTGGATGCCGCCCGTACTCTGCCGACTATTCCTCTGCCTGATACGACGGCCATTCCCGCTTCAACGCCATCATTTCTTCCTACAGCAAGTGTTAGGAAGTTGCGACTACGCCGATAGCTCTTACTAACAACTTTGCCAGTGATGATCTCAAAGCTGTTGTCTATGGTATCTATTTCTGTGTGAGTGAGATAATCATTCACAGACTCGGAGAGAAGTTTTCGCAGGTGGGCGTTTTCTTCTGCCAGGCGCTGATTCTCCTCGCGCAATTCGAAGTAGCTCACGGTATTCTCGCTGAAGAGGCTGATCGCGCCACTTACCGCGTTGGACGAGTTGAAGAAGGCGGCGTTGTAAAAGCGGTTATTCGAGAAGATCATCCACAGTGCGGCGATCTGAAGAAACAAGAATAAGCCTGTAATTCGGTGCTTGTAGAGAAAATCTATTAGCTTCCGCATCTACGTCATCAACACTGCTTTGTAGCTTGGGATATTCTTGAGTGCAAGTCCGGTGCCACGCACCACGGCTCTTAATGGATCCTCGGCGATGTGGATCGGTAGTTTTGTCTTTAGCGACAAACGCTTGTCGAGACCTCGTAATAATGCACCCCCACCAGTGAGGTAGATCCCGTTGTCATAAATATCAGCAGAAAGTTCAGGAGGAGAAATCTCCAAGGCCTTCAGCACCGCTTCCTCGATTTTCGACACAGACTTGTCAATCGCGAAGGCGATTTCAGAATAGGAGATCTTGATCACCTTGGGAATTCCCGTCATCAAGTCGCGACCGCGGATTTCATAGTCTTCCGGACTTTCGTCAAGCTCAGTCAGGGCAGAGCCCACTTCGATTTTCACACGCTCAGCAGTTCGCTCACCGATCAGCAGGTTGTGCTGTCGTCGCATGTAGTCGAGAATGTCTTTGTTGAAGGAGTCTCCGGCGACGCGGATGGACTGGTCGCAGACGATGCCCGACAGGGCGATCACGGCGATCTCTGTAGTACCCCCTCCGATGTCTACAACCATCGATCCGATCGGCTGATCGATGTTGATGCCAATACCGATTGCCGCGGCGATCGGCTCATGTATCATGTACACCTCTTTAGCGCCGGCGTGCTCTGCGGAATCCCGTACTGCCCGCTTCTCCACTTCCGTTATACCTGAAGGAATGCAAATAACCATTCGATGGCTGGCGGGGATGATGCGCTTGTTGTTGCCGTCGATCATCTTGATCAACCCTCGGATCATGTGCTCTGCGGCGTGGAAATCGGCGATCACACCATCCTTCAAAGGGCGGATGGTTTTGATGTTTTCATGCGTCTTTTCGTGCATTTGCATCGCTTCTCTGCCGATGGCCAGCACCTTGTTGGTGTTTTTGTCAATCGCGATGATTGAGGGCTCGTCTACCACCACCTTATCCTTGCTGATAATGAGCGTGTTGGCAGTACCCAAATCAATGGCAATGTCGTTAGAGAAGAAATCAAAAAGGCCCATAGGGTTGAGGTCAAATTTCGAAAATCGAAGATACTAATTTGTTTTTTATATCAGCTTCTTGCGATTCTTTATTGAGGTCGCGTGCAGATGCTGGTAAAAAGCTATTTGTCGTCGGCTTAGGTGTCATCACTTTCGTGATTTTCTGACCGCAAATATGAGGTATTAATGCTTAAAATGCCTAAATCCGGTCATGACCATTGACAATTTATGTTCATTGCAATAATCAATGCTCAATTGATCCTTGATAGAACCCCCAGGTTGAATCACCGACGTGATGCCGGCGTTGCCAGCGATCTCCACACAATCGGGGAACGGGAAGAAAGCGTCAGATGCCATAACAGCTCCTTCCAGCGAAAATCCGAACCGATTGGCTTTGGCAATTGCCTGCTCCAGGGCATCCACACGTGAGGTCTGTCCTACGCCACTGGCAAGCAGCTGCTCATCCTTCACGAGGACGATCGCATTGGACTTTGTTTGCTTGCAAACCTTGGACGCAAAAATGAGATCCTTCAGTTCCGAATCCGAAGGCTGCACCTCTGTCACTACTTTCAGATCTTCATTACTGTCCGTCTTCCAGTCGTGGTCCTGCCGAATGACACCGTTCAGCAACGTTTTGATCTGAGAGCCCGGCTTCCACGGCTGTTTTTGGATCAACAGGATCCTGTTCTTTTTCTGCTTCAGTACAGGCAGAGCGTCCTCATCGATCGAAGGTGCTATCAACACCTCGAAAAACAAAGAGTGTATTTCTTCAGCAGCTTCCTTGTCGATCGCCCGATTGCAGACGAGGATACCTCCAAAGGCCGACACGGTATCTGCCGCAAATGCTTTCTTATAGGCCTCGAGCACAGACGATCCACCGGCAATGCCGCAGGCATTGTTGTGCTTGAGGATGGCGAAGGTTGTTTCATCAAATTCGGCGATCAGCTGAACCGCCGCTTCGATGTCGATGAGGTTATTGTAAGACAGCTCCTTGCCGTGTAGTTGTTCAAAAAACTCTCCCAGGTCCCCGTGGAACTCCCCCTTCTGATGCGGATTTTCTCCATACCGAAGCGTCTTCGACGAACGGCTACTGACCTTCAGCGAAGTGATGGTATTGTCGCCATTCATATAGTTGAAGATCGCGGTGTCATAGTGAGAAGAGATATCAAAAGCCCTCGCCGCCAGTAGCTGTCTGTCCTCGATCGTCGTCTCTCCGTTTTTCTCGGAAAGGATGGCGAGGAGGTCGTCGTAGTTTTCCATCGAGGGGATGATTACCACATCCTTGTAGTTCTTCGCCGCAGCGCGGATCAGGGAGATGCCCCCGATGTCGATTTTTTCTATGATGTCTTCATGACTTGCGCCGCTTGCCACGGTCGCCTCAAAGGGATAAAGGTCTACCACCACCAGATCAATTGGCGGGATCTCAAATTCTGCAACTTCCTGCAGGTCAGTGTCCGTCTCGCGGCGATGCAGGATACCCCCAAACACTTTTGGGTGGAGCGTTTTCACCCTTCCTCCGAAAATACTGGGGTAATCTGTCACGTCTTCCACGGCTGTTACTGGTACACCTAGTTCCGCGATGAATTTCTGGGTGCCACCAGTAGAGTAAAGCTTGACATCCAGTGCGTGCAACTGACGGATGATAGGTTCCAGATTGTCCTTGTGATAGACAGAAATGAGGGCAGAAGAGATCCTTTTAGAAGCCATGTTTTTCGTTAAAGGCTGCAAAGCTACTACTTCTATCATTTCCACGATTGATGACACCCAATTAAGAAGGAATAATGCACTTCCGGGATCGATTTTCTTTTGCGTGATCCTACTATTTCGTCCAATAGCTGCTGAACGTCATGGAGTTACTCAGGGCGGTAGTGTATTTTCGCACTTTTATTTCAAAAAGACGATGTCAAGATGAGGCAGGCATTATTGCGACTGGGTGCAGACGAACTTTCTTACGAGATACGCGGCATTGTGCGGAAGGCCGAGCAGTTGCAGGCCATCGGCAAGCAGATCCATTGGGAAAACATCGGAGACCCTATTCAGAAGAACCGACAGCTCCCTGCCTGGATCAAAGAAATCATCATCTCCTTACTAAAGGAGGATTACACCTACAGTTACAGCCATTCCAAAGGCCTCCTGGAGACCAGGGAGTTTTTGGTCGAGCGCAACAATCGCATAGGGGGTGCTCAGCTACAGCCGCAGGATATCACCTTCTTCAATGGCCTCGGTGATGCCATCGCCAAGGTGTACCAGTACCTGCTACCCACTGCACGGGTCATCGGTCCATCGCCCGCCTATTCGACACATTCGTCTTCTGAGGCGGCACATGCCAATGCCCACCCCATCACCTACCAGCTGGACCCGGAGAATCAGTGGTTCCCCAACCTCAAGGATCTGTACATGAAGGTCAAGTACAATCCCAGCATCGTCGGGATCCTCGTCATCAATCCCGACAATCCTACCGGCATGGTCTACCCTCGCGAGATCCTCGAGCGCATCGTGGAGATAGCTGAGGAGTTCGACCTCTTCCTCATTTTCGATGAGATCTACATGAACATCGTGTACAACAATGCCCAAACCTGTCTCATGGCAGAGGTGATCGGTGACGTGCCTGGCATCAGCCTCAAAGGCATCTCCAAAGAAATACCCTGGCCTGGTGGACGCTGCGGTTGGGCTGAGTACTACAACCGGGGCAAGGACGCCGAGTTTGACCGACTCTGCCAGACCCTGGACAATGCCAAGATGGTGGAGGTCAGTTCTACGACGCTTCCACAGCGCGCTATACCACGGATCTTTGGTGATCCCCGATACCCTGAATTCCTCGCAGAGAACAATGCACGGGTAGGATCTCGCAGTCAGTTCCTGACGGAGTACCTACGGGGCATTCCCTACATCACCTTCAACCTGACCAATGGCGCCTTCTACAATACCATTATTTTCCGGGAGGGTGCCCTTCGGCCCAACCAGTCGATGGCTATCGATGATCCCCGGGCCCAGGAACTGCTCGATACATGGCTCGACGAGGAAGATATGCCCCTCGACAAGCGCTTCGTGTACTACCTGCTGGCTGCCAAACACGTCTGTGTAGTTCCTATTTCGGCCTTTTCGTCCGAGTTACTGGGTTTTCGCATCACCTTGCTGGAGGAGGATGAGACCGAGCGCGAAGAGATCTTTTCCCGGATCAAGGAAGGCATCATGGAATATTGCGGGTCATAACCGGTGCATTTTGAGGGGGCCTGCCGACTGCGTCCATGGCGTTGTTGTTGAGGGATTTCGGTAGGACGTGGACTTGTCGGCACCGGGCTATCCGCTTGTATGCTCGGCCGCGTTACCTGTCGCGCATTGATGGATTTCACTCCAACGTTTGGAATTATGAGATCCATTCAAAATTCAAGCATTCATCATTCAACAATTGGAGGCCTTGGCCGGATACCGCTTCTATCCCTGGCCCGGAAAGAATGCCCAACATTTCCATCCACTCCACCCCGCTTCATTTGAATACAATTCGCAGTGATCTCGAGCCCGATTTCAGGGCGAGAGTAAGGAGATAAACACCTCGTTGAAGGTGACGTTCGACGTTTATTTCGAAGTCGTTGCCACCTGACTGAGGAAGTTCCAGTGTACCCGTCTCCATCAACCTTCCAGTGAGGTCGCGTAACTCAAAATCTACTGATTTGGTATTGGCGCTGTAGACGTACCCTCTGATAACTCGGTCGCCGATCGGGTTAGGGAACACTTTGAAATCCGGGGGGCTGGGATTGCTTGCAGTGTTAAGGGGGGTGAATTCCGATTGTATTGCGAGATTGTCCACCACCCAGCCGTAGCCGTTGAGGCTTTGATCTGCAAACAACCGAAATCGGAAGAGCAGCGTATCCCCCACCTCAAACTTGTCCTTTATGTTGACACGGTGGGTGACGAACATGCTGTCCGTTGGATCCTCATCGAAGTTGAATGCTGATTCCCATTCTTCATCGAAGCTGGCATCATATCCGTCCATGAGTGGCGTCCAGTGGAGGCCATCACGAGTTGCCTCTACGATGACGTAATCCCAAAAATCGTTGTCGCCAAATACTGCGTCGGGGCCAGAAGGCTCGACAATAGCAATGTCCTCGTAACTGAAGATCGACTCTTCCTCACGCACGATTACAGGCGTCCTGAGAAAGTAGAGATGGTTGTTTTGGTCCCTGTACGGGTGGTCCGAGTGGAGGGCGCCGTCAGAAAATCCTGTAGGTCTTGCAACCCTGAATCCATCGCCGTAGAATGCTGAATTGTCAAGAGCATTGAAGTCAGTTTTGAAAGAGGGGGCCGGAGCATTCACAACATAGGTTTCAACTCTGACGTCGTGGGTGTTTACCGACTGGCCATCCTTATACGCACGCATCTTCAGATTGACGGTTCCATCATGCCCAAATTCGGGGAACTCCAACAGCACCTCACCTGCCGGCGTCGGCTTCAGGGTTTCAAGGATCGAATCGTTCACGAAGATTTCCGTGGAATCAAATGCCGCCCCGAACATGCTCGGTACTACCAAGGTCCCCCGGGGGCTTAAGCCTGAGGCTAATATGCTGGGAGCAATTAGCGGTTGAGGTAAGTCGTCCATGGTGACGGACCAGATGCCCCTGCCGTGTGTGGCTAGCACCAACTCGGTGCCGGCCTGCTTTATTTCCCAAATGCCGACATTGGGTAAACCATTGTCGGCCAAGGCCCACGATGCGCCGTTGTCCAGGGATTCGACAAGACCTATGTCGGTGCCCGCCCAAATTCTGTCCGGCTCCTGCGGAAAGACGAACAGGTCATAAACGGCGACATCTGGAAATCCACGATTGCTTGAGTTACCCTCAAATCCTGAAATATCCTCCCAGCTATCTCCCAGATCCTGGGTGCGAAGGACTTTGGGTGCACCGCTTCCGGAGAAGAGCAAGTAAGCTGTATGGCGCTCGTTGGGATGAGTGGCCATGCCGGAGCTCAAACCCATGTCCATCGTGTAAGCCTCCACGTCCGAAAATGTTAGGCCATTGTCAGTAGAAACCTGAAAGACTGCCGTGTCACCCAGAAATGAACCTGCCCACACGATATCGGGATCGGCCAATGACACCTCCACTTCACCCAGTGCCCCGTGAACGGCCCAGCCCACGTCCATGGTGCTGGGCTCCCACCAGCCACCGAAATCCTGTGACCTGTACACCCCATCATAGCTGAGGCAGAACAACACATCTGGCCGGGTTTTCGAGGCACCAATTCTGGACAGAAACGGGCTGAGCCCCGGTAATCCATTGGTGGCCACCTCAAATTGGCCATTGATTCGACGAGCGTACCCACCCCATTGGGAACTCACGATAAAGCGATCTTCATCAAAGCTGTGCCAGAAAGCCTCGAAACCGTCACCCTCCAACCATACAGTGTACGCGGTACTTTTGCCGGCTACTTCACCATCTGAGGAGATTCTGCTGTCATTGTCCTGAAGACCGCCGAGGAACTGGAAAGCGGACGGGTGCTTGTCGGCGCCGTAGAACTGCGAGGTATTGTACCCGTTGCTCGCCGAAGTCCAGTCCCCTTGAGCTGCCCCGGGATCGCTGTTCTTACCGGAGTAGAATATGCCACCATCATTCGCATCCAATATCCGGAAAGTACCGTCCTCCTGAGACACATCGATGGCCTGCAAGTGGTGATGGTCAACATGTACCACGTAATTGCCATTGAGATGCTGACCACCAGTGGAAGAGAGGAACGCCTCGTTGCCATCTGCGATGACTTTTGAGCTTTTGTAGACGATCAGTCTGTCTTCCGACACCCTAATGGTCACTGTTTCTTCGGGCAGATTTTCAGGATCCCACACCAGGCCAGGGCTCAGGGCCAACCAGAGTAGACTGTGTTGATTGAAGAGGTGACCTCCGCTCTGTGCAATATCTACGCTGGGAAGTGAGTCGTTGTAATCAAGCATGTTCACGGTGATGTATTCTCTACTCTGGGAGCTACCGTCACCTTCCGTGTTGGCCTCGATGAGCGTATACTCACCATCCTCCTGCTGGTCGCGAAATGTGGCCATCAACTGTCTTTCCGGTTGGCTCGTGATATCCCACACTTCGAATGGTACCGATACATAGTCTTGATAGGCATAGTCCGAGTCAAGTACGCCTCCACCCTTCCCGCCAACAGTGAATCGATGGGCCATTTGGCTAACCCCTGGTCCAAATCGCACTTCGATCGATACTTTCAGTGAGTCAGCAAGATCTTCATTGAAACTGAGCCCGGTGCCTGTCTCTCCCTGAAAACTAACAAGCGTACTAAATGAAGTTTCATTCTCAATCCATTCAAACGACTTTTCCAATGCTGACAGTCCCAAAGTATCATCAGTCTGCGAGAACTTGAACATACTCACACCTCCAACATAGACGGACTGCACGTCGAATGGGTGAGCCATTATACTATTGTTGTACCATCCTTGTACCAGGAAGTCAAAGTTGTTGCCAAGGGAGCTTCCTTCCTCTTCTTGCAGTAAGGTCCACTGTTCGCCACCGTTGTCAGTTACATACAGACCAGGCAACCACCATTGTTCGGGCGACCCTTCTTCGGCGGACGCCCAGACGACGTCCGTATCAATAGGTGAAATGGCTAATTCCACTCTTCCTGAGGTCGTTAGGCCTTTCGACCCCCAGCTCCACGTCTGTCCGCCATCCACAGATTTGTACACGCCAACGCTGTTCACCGTAGCATATTGAATATCGAAGTCCTCGGGATTGGCAATGAGTTGCTGTATGGCGTTTGACCTCTGGAACACCCGGGTCCAAGTATTCCCGCCATTGAGGGACCTCAAGATGAAGGAAGTTTCATCGGTATTGAAAAACGGCCTTGAACGTTCGCTGCAAACAAGCAGCAGATCAGGATCGTCGGGAGAGACAATGATTCGATTGATGGAATTGAAATCCTCATGCAACGTGGAGCTAAGCTGCGTCCATGACTCCCCGGCGTCCAGCGATTTGAAGATTCCGCTTCCACCTATTCCTGACATACTTACAAATGACTCTCCGGTCCCGGCGTAGATCACGTTGGGAGCAGCCTCGGACAGCGCCATTGTGGTGATGGCCAGGCTCGGGAAATCGTCCGTTTTGCTAACCCAGGTTGCTCCCCGATTCGTGGTTTTCCAGATGCCTCCGCCTACTGATCCCGCCAACCAGGTCGATTGGGAGGGATCCTGGGGGAGCACCACGATTGACCTGGTGCGACCGCCGACATTGCCTGGACCTCTCTCCACCCAGTCCAGCAGTTCCTGCTGGGAAGCACGCAACGTGGTGGTCTGTTTCGCCTTTTCCAGCTCCCTGGTACGGTAACCCATGGGATAAGTGCTACCATTTCCTTCTCTGATGGCCCGATGGAGATCGCCATACGCTGAAGGATGCCCATTAGTGGCCAACCACTGCTGTTCAATCCTTGCCACTCTCAGAGAGGATTTCTGGGTGGTCAACCAATCAACTGCCACGTAGCCTAAGGTCGACGACATAGCGATGATCAATATCGCTATTGATCGTTTCATAGCTTGGATTTTGGAGCTGCGTTAAGACGTGTCCGTTCCCCCGTTATAACATTCAGTAAATAGGAGTTTTTGACCTTGCCCTCCTTATCTGGAATACCTAGAGGCATGTCAATTCGGAGGTGGTCCTCGTCATGCCACGTTACTGTACCATCGACTATTGCCTGATGGATCTCCTCTCCCTCGTTATTGAAGACAAGAATATGTTGCCGCTTTGGTGGTTGCTTGGTTTCTGGGGGGAGACATATCAGTACCTTTTGGTTGTCGGGACCACGGGACATCGATGCAATCGGTCCGTATTCTTCCCGTACAGTCTCCTCAACTCGCTCCAGAAGGACGGCGCGTTCGGGGGGTGTCGAAGCAGGGGTACCTGAAGAAGTAAGATTCGGAACCTGCTTTTTTGTGCAGCCAATGGCAATCATTGGCGCAATCAAGACAATAGCATACGTTCTCAAGTCAGTACAAGAATGCGCCTTAAGTACCTAGAATGTAGCGAAAAAATTCGTCAAGTCCCTCACAAGAAAATGGATTCTTGAAAGCCCGACCACCGATTTAGTGAATCACCTTTTCGCACGTGTGCGTTAATCGCAGGCTCATCAGAGCATCCACTAACACCGCATAAACCAAACCGTCACGTATGGACTTAGCGTTTACGTGGTACGTTAGCAATAAATTATATAACAATTTCGAGATTCATTTGCAATACCGTTGGGAATCTTTGATTTTCACGGCCGAGACGGCTATTATCGTAATACACTGAAACACAGAAAAAACTAAAGATTAAGTGCAAAACAACTGATTTAGCAAGGATGGCCTTTCGCTAATTCTGAACTTTCCGGCCCTCATTATAGCCACCAGCTATCGGTTGCTTTTTGGCATTTTTTTTCGGACCAACCTAAAACCACGTGACGATGAAAAGACACCTAGTACTGGCTGTTGCTGTTTCCCTTTTGGCCTGCGGCACCTCGTTTGCCCAGTGGAAGAAAGTCAAAGGAGATAAGACCACGATCGAATCAAAGGAGAACGTCTCCATTTACGAGGGAGCCATTCTGATTGGTACCAATCCTGATGTGCAGGACTTTTCATGGCTGAGATTCAATGATGCGCTCGAGTCGCCCATGTTGGATTTGACGGTGTATCCCACCAATTCCACCTTCACTGCTGATGGCCTCATGCGTTTCGACATCGGGGAAGCCGTCTTTGACATCTTCGGTACCGGACCAGGTTCCCACATTTCTATGCAGACGGCCAATGGCCTGAACTGGGCTAATCTGAGCAGGTCAAGCGTATTCAACATCGGTCCGGGTTTGATGGCCAACAGCACAGCGCTTAAGCTATACAGTGGTGTCGGCTCATCCTTCCATCCCGCTTACATTCAAATGACCGGAGCCAATGGGGAAGGTCGTTTGGATTTCCTGATGGGTAATGCCGCCGATGTGGGCGCAGAAAGCATGAGTCCGAGGATGTCCCTTACGCAAGATGGTCGGTTGGGTATCGGCACGACTGATCCAGGGACAAGACTCCATGTCGTAGGTGACGGCATCAACAACAAAGTTGTTAGAGTCGACAATGGTGGTGTCGCCATACGTGGAGGCAACACCACCATCAACTCCCTTCGCTTCGATGACAATAGTGGAGAGGACCGACACGTGCTCTACGTGGATGAAAACAATGATGTGCTTTTCGGCAACGCCAACCTCGGTAATGTTAGGATCCTCGGAGCAGGTACCAATCTGGTGATCCCGGAGGGGTTTGTGGGCATCGGTACCGACGATCCTCAGTACGCCCTGGACGTAAACGGCGTCATCAATGCCACTGCCATCAACGTCGATGGCGCACCATCAGGCAACTGGGGTACAAGCGGCACGGACATCAACTTTCTGACAGGTAATGTGGGTATTGGCTTGGCGTCACCTACTGAACGCCTGCATGTTCGCGGTAAGACACTCGTGGAAAGCAGCCAGCCCGCTTTGCTTCTCAAAGAAACTGACGGCAATGCTGACGAAAACTGGCGGTTGGATATCAAGGATGGTGGCTTCCGAGTACTGCCCATGACGGACGCGGGCGCCCTGGGGGCAAAGGCCTTTTCTATCGAACAAAGTGGTGATGCCTACTTCAGTGGGAATGTGGGGATAGGTACTTCCAACGCACAGCATAAGCTGGATGTGGCGGGTACCGTCAATGCGACGGACTTTCTAAGAAATGGTATTCCCATGTATGGTCAAGGAGACAACATGGTCATCGGCGAGATTGATAATCCCGAAGGGAGCCTGAACATTCTATCCAATGGGGGGTATGAAATCAAGTTCAGTGGTACGGCCGAATCGGCCAACATTTATGCTGAGGAAAGTATGTTTCTACTGGCTCAAGACCAATTGAACTTTGGGTCATCTGGGACAAATAATCAAATGGTTCTCAAGGATGGTAATCTTGGCCTTGGAACTGACAATCCACAGGGAAGCCTCGACATACAATCCACCAATGGCTACGAAATCAGGTTCAGCGATCCCAACGAATCTGCCAACATATATTCAGAGGAGGCACTTTACCTATTGGCCCAGGACCGCCTCAGCTTTGGGTCCTCTGGAGTCAATGATGAGATGGTTCTCAACAGCGGAAAATTGGGTATTGGGACTGCAGACCCTCAGTCGACGCTCGACGTCAATGGTGTGATCAACGCTTCTGGCTTTACATTGGAAGGGGTAGACATCACCACGCCTGCTACCCTCGAATCGGTCTTGGCTGCCGGCTCCATGTTGAACAATTCGCACACCATCACGATCAACCCCGGCACCACTTTTAAAACAACTTTGGACAATGGGCGCTACCGGCTGACGGAGACAATGAAAGACGTGACTTCAACAGGAGCTTACACGATCCAATTGAACGACGACTCCGATCAAACGCCACCAAAAGTGGTTGGTTATAACTTGACCGATCTGTCTACAGAAACCGGAACTGATGGAATAGGGGGAATGAATGCATCCATGTTCGGCTTTGACCTGAATGGCAACAATGCACAGGTCAGGGTCTCCGCTGACGACGGCATCGTTTATGTGGGTTCTACCTCTTCGCCAGGTTTCGATGCCGGTTTCCATGGCATGCGCTACAAGACCGACTACTCGGAGGCCTATGCCGCCAGTGACAGGTCTATACCCGACATTGGCTATGTGAAGACGATGATTGGGGCTGCTGCTGCTATCACCTCCCAGGAAGCTCCGGACGGATCGCGATTTTCAGTCAATGCGACGTCAACCGGTGTCTCCATTGATAAGGCAGATGGTGACGTGACACAGCTCCTTGTCGTAGATGAAGCAGGATTCGTGGGTATAGGCACATCAGACCCAAGTGCCAACCTTACTGTCAACGGAAAGATCCTCGCGGAGGAGGTCAGAGTCGTTACCAACGTGGAGGCAGTTCCTGATTATGTTTTCACCGATGACTACGACCTTCAATCATTGGCAGAGGTAGCGGCCTATGTCAAAGAACATAGCCACTTGCCGGAAGTGCCGTCTGCAGAAGAGATAGCCCGGGACGGTCAGGATGTTGCTGAGATGAACCTGCTGCTCCTGAAGAAGATCGAGGAGCTGACGCTGCATGCTATCGCGCAGGAGCAAAAGCTCGAGAAGAAGGACCAGGAGAATCGGGACTTGCAGGAGCGGTTGGATCGGGTTGAACAACAGCTTTCTACCATTATGTCTTTGCTCGTCAGAAAAGGCGAGGACCAGTAATTATCACTCGTAATCTGATTGATGATGAAAAGGAACTTAAAGCAAGCCCTTGTGAAGGCCGTGATTTTGGGACTCGTTCTGGTAGGAAGATCTGGCTTGGCACAAGAAACCAGCCAACCAGACGAGATCATCCCACCGTCCCCTACAGCCTCGGGCTTAGGGAAGTATGGGGAGATACCGGTGAGCCACTTCACTGGCACTGCGGGGGTTTCCGTGCCAATCTACGATTTGCCTGCTCGTGGCATGTCGGTACCTATTTCGTTGAGCTACCATACGTCTGGGGTGAAGGTAGATGAGTCAGCCTCCTGGGTCGGTATGGGTTGGTCATTGAATGCCGGAGGTACCATCACTCGTAGTGTCAAAGGGCTCCCTGACGAAGGAACGAATGGACTATTGAGTCTCTATCGGCAATCTGAGGGATTGCCCCTCTTCAATAGTAATCACGTGGAGTTGGAAGGGAACGATCCACGTTACCAAGCGACGCAAGAGATTTTGAACGGTACTCGTGATAGCGAACCGGACATCTTCTATTACAACTTTTTTGGCTCTTCAGGACAGATGGTATTTGATGAAGAGGGCAATTGTACAACAGTACCATATGACAACATCCAATTCGTCAAGACGCTCTCCATCACCAACCAGGAGGAATGGATCCTGAAAGACGGAGGTGGCAATACCTATTACTTTGGGTCCAACGATGGCAGCGGAGACGGGATTGAATTTGCCAGATCCAATACTAGCGACCCAGACCCTTCAGACCCTCCAAGTGCCTGGTACCTGACCAAGATCATCACAGCCCGTGGTGGGGAGATAACCTTTCAATATGTTGAGAAAAACCTCACGACGGAGAGTGAGAGCCCTGATACTTACACTTGGTACTTACCTGTGCCGCTCGACCCCGTAACGCCGCTAACGCCAGAATGGAGTAATTTCCTTCGAACGCAAACGCGCTACAGTGGGAAGTCCATCTTGCGATCCATTTCTTCAGAGTTCGGTAGTGTGGTAATCTCTACATCTGATGATCGGGAGGATGTCCAAGGCGGCGTCTTGGCCTCTGAGATAACTGCTTACGACCATACCGGCGTCCTGGTAAGGTCATGGGATTTGGCATACGGCTATGAGTCATCTCACCGTGAGCGGATTTATCTACGAAGCATTCAGGAGCGTGGGGTGAGAGGACAAAGCATTAAGCCTCCGCATACGTTCGACTATTATGATCACCCCTCCAGGGAACTTCCTCCGAGGTTCAGCAAAAACCAGGATTACTGGGGGTATTTCAACGGAGCGAACAACACGCACCTGGTGGGGCCAGCCTATACCACAGACCCTTTTACAAGGGAGCTAATGTTTCCACCGCCAATTACGTTTGCTGATAGAGACTCAAGGCTGGCTTACACCAGGATTGGTGCATTAAGGCGAATAAACTATCCGACGGGGGGCTATACTCAGCTGGAATATGACATCAATCAAGCCACACCTCCAAGAAATTTTTTGACCGATCCTGTAAGAAAGACTTTGATCTCGGCCAGGGGGGAGACACAGGTATTGGAGTTTGACGTGGACATACTGCAGAGGATTAGCCTGCAGATATCATTCGAAGATTATAGAGAGGATGATAACTTCCCCCGCCCGCTCGTGACACTGGAAGGACTTGTTGGGGAAGAGTGGACCGAACTCAGGCCTCCATGGAGGCCAAGCTACCCGTCATTGGAAGACGAGTCGTATAGTGACAACATTGATTTGGGAGTTGGTCAGTATAGACTTGTCGCCACGTCTGAGTCTTGCACAACGCCTCCCTGCAATACGCCGCTTGGCCTTCCCGATGACCTCTACAACACCATTGTAGACTTGCAGTACTTCAATAGCCCGAACGGTACTTCAACGATAAACGTCGGTGGGTTGCGAGTGAGTCGAATCGTGTCACATGATGGATCCGAAGAAACCAACATCAAACGATATGATTATAAGCCAGGAATTCTAGTTTCCACGCCAGAGTACGCCTATTCCTTCACAAAGCAATTCTGCGTAAATCAAAATGAGTTCCCGAGGTGTATTGAGTGGAATACTACCACGGGGTATAAAATCTCATCCCAGAGCTATGCCATTTTGGGCACCAGCAATGGCAGTCATGTGATTTACCCAGAGGTAACCGAAATCCATGGTGACAATGCGGAAAATGGCACCATCGATTACGTCTACAGAGTGGATGGCCTGGGAAGTGGATCGATGTACAAGATCAATGCACCTTTCGTGCTATCAGACTTTGAAGATTACCTGAATGGACAGTTGGTGGGACAAAGCGTCAGGAGAGATGATGGACAAATGCTGCAGCAGGTCGCCAATGACTACAATGATGGCGGTAGGGAGGTGAATTACTCTAGCATCGGGGGCATGAAGATATTGCAGAATTTCATTCCTGACGGAGAGAGCAATCCCAGCGGCATCAGTTTCTACTATGATCGTTACGAGGTGCAGTCGAAGTGGGTATTCATGCGGTCGTCCTCCACAAGAACCTATGATCCAAGTGATAAAAAGAAATATGTAGAAACCTATACCGAATACGAGTACGACCCAGTCCATACGAATCCCACGACAACGACAACAATAAAGTCTAATGGTAGAGCAACCATTGTCAGGACATTGTATCCGACAGACTACGAGGGTGCCGATAACCCTATCCTGACAGATATGCGGACGAGTTATCACATGCATGATTTACCGATAGAGATCATTCAGAAAGAGGGCAATGCCACGTATGATCCAATTACCCAGCAGTGGTCGGTTTCTGATTTGGTAACGTTGGGAGGGCAATACACACAATACAACCGCACGCCCGGAGGCCACATTCTCCCAGGTACCCAGTATCAACTGGAAACGGCAAGCCGGATATCGGATCTGGGGCCGTTGCCCTTGCAACCGTCTTCCGGCAATCCCGAAGGCCAATTTGATCCCGTCTACTATTCGGATCAACCCGTCGTTGCGAATCGGTATGATGCTCAAGGCAACATTATCCAGAGAACGACCCGCGACGGCGTACCTACCTCATTTGTCTGGGGATACGGTGGTCGCTATCCCGTGGCGCGTATTCTGGGGCTGACATTCGAAGAACTCGAATCTGCCTTGGGAATAGGCTTTTCCCCGGCAGGAGATGTCTTGAGCCAGGCACAGATTGATCTAATAAAGGACGACTTTCCACAGGCTCAGGTAGCGACATATACTTTTCGTCCAGGTTTCGGGATTTCTTCCATGACGGATCCTAACGGGCTTGTGACTCGCTATGAATATGACCAGGGAGGGAGGCTACAGTACATAATCGACCATGAGGACCATATCCTGCAACAAGTCGAGTATCACTACGCAAACCAAAACAACGACTAGACATGAATAATCTGAGACAATCACGATTGAATTGGTCTGGCGGTAGTCTTAAACTAAGCTACTTGGTGTTACTATGCTCAATTGCTATCACCGCAGTTGGACAGCCAGGAGGTGTGGCCCAACTTTCACCGATAGGTAGTGATGGTTGTGAGGTGGCTGAAGTGACTTACTCGCTCACGTATGAAACATATCGCATTCATCAAGTAGGGCTGACCTTTAGTAATGGGGGGGCAGGCACGCTTTCTAAGCAGTTCTTGAATGGTGAATTCAAGATTGATTGGACCAGTCCTGGAACCGTGGAAATAGACTTTTCATACTATGAGGGATTCGAAATCAAGAGTTATTCGGGGTTGCCGGTGTTAGCGACCTATAGCCTTATTGGAAACCCGGGGATAATGAAAGTAAAAAAGGGGTCTAGTTTCATCAGCACGGGGAGTACAGTCGAGTACGATACAAGTGTCACCTTAGTCTCCTCTGGTTCCACCGGCGATTATTCTTTCCAAAAGTGTACCAGCAGCAACTGCCCATCTGATTCCGACACGAACTGGACGACAACTACAGCAACGAGTCACTCTATCACACAACGGACCCGATTTCGTATCAAATCCACAAGCTGTGAGGTAGGCTACTCCAATGTTTTCACCGTCAATGCCTACGCCCAGTTCAATCCCGGAACCATAGAATTGCCCACTAGCGATGTTTGTGATGGCCAATCATTTACCCTTGACTCCAAAATGGATGCGTCTGGAGGAAGATCACCTATTGGGTATCAATGGTACGGGTCCACCAACAATAGTACCTGGACCGCGATCAGCAGAGATGGAGGCGCTAGCGCTTCATTGCCCAGTGTATCGCTCTCCGGTCCGTTTCGGTTTTACAAACGTCAGGCATGGTCGGATTTTGATGAAAGCAGCCAGTACTCCAACACCCTGGATCTGAACACCCTCGTTGTGCAAGATCCGCTGGATCCCGGCACACTCGACGCAATGACCATTTGCTACAACACAATACCTGGATCCATCGGAGGCACTGGCGCTGGTGGTGGGGCTGGTACATATTCCTACAAATGGAGCTTCTCCAGCGACAACTCAACTTGGTCTACGCCCGAATCTGGCGGGGCCACCTATACCAATACGGCGAGTAAGATAGGTCGACTCACAAGCGATTTCTGGGTTCGAAGATCTGTGACAGCATCTATTTGTGGTGGTACGGAGACTGTGACACTGAAGATCGATGTCTTAAATGAATATAAGCCTGGAACACTCGGGAGCATCAATCGACCTGAGTATGGGACCAAAGTCAAGGACATCTCGCTTTCAGTATCTGGGGCCTACCCCAATAGTGTCATTTATCAATTCTGCACCAGTGGTTGCAACAGCAACAGCAATTGGCGCGGTCAGTCCAATAACAATACTGCCATCACCGGAGACGTTTGGTTTCGGGCACAGCTCAGAGACAATACCTGTGGAACCATGTATACGCCGCAGGTAAAAGTTACAAGCTTTGATGAATTCTTCGAAGGCACTATCATAGCACCCGAGAGCAATCAGTGTGAGACAGCTGATGAGCTTACTATCTCCTCGGGGTTAGAGGCGAGTGGAGGTAGTGGGGGTCCTTATTATCAATGGCAGTACTACAATGGCGCTATCTGGGCGAATATTCCGGAAGAACCCGGAAGGCCCTCCGACGAAGCAGCACTCAAGGTGTCAGTGCCACTTAAGTATTCGAGAGTTCAGCGAGTGGCCAGCTCGAATTTCGGGGAGGCGGAGGCCTCTAACGAGGTTGATTTAAGCCAGGTGACTTTTGCCCAACCCCTCGACCCAGGCTTCCTCATAGATCAAACCCTATGCCCAGGGGGTACCGCCGCGGAAATCACTGGGGTGGCTGCGTCCGAAGGAGGCGGGATCCAGGGCTACACGTGGCAATTCCGCAACGAAGGTGGTTCATGGAGCCCGGAATATGCTGGTCAAGCCTCTTGGACGGACGTAGAAAATTTTGCCAGTGACCTGAACGATCACCTTTACGTCCGTAGAAATGTGAGCGCCAAATGCGAGTCGGGATCGGCAGAGGCCAAAATCACCATCCTGCCAGCAGAGACACAGGTCTGCCAATTGGGAGGAGTTGCAGATCTCATTAGCCCTCTCACTGGACAACTTTTCTATTACGGAGAAAGCAGTATTGACGTCAGGTGGGGGTTTTACCCTGAGCTGGCAGATGCATCTCTATACTATATCGAAAACAACCAGCCATCCCTTGTGTCAAGTGGCATCCCCAATGCCAACGACAATGGTGAGGTCCGATTCAACTGGCAAGGTCCCCCAGTGCTTGATGGTCGGTTCGAACTACTTGTGACCAATGAGGTAAGACTGGTCGAATTCCAGGCCACGAATTTGGAGTTTGTCGAGAGGATTGACATTGTACTGCAGCCGAAGTACGACCAACTCTATATGATCGACCAGGAACTGCTAGTCGAGTGGGTGGGTGGGTCAAGCTATCAGCCATTTCAGCTCTCAATCATCAACGTGGATACCGATGAGGTGGCATGGCAATCGTCGGATATCGACGAAAGAAATTTCATGGCCTTTGTAGACCGTATGGATCCCCAGTTCGATTATGTGCTCCGGATCTCCCAAAGCAACCTTCGCGAGGATTTTCCGCTCGAAGTAATCGATACGACGTACCCCACAGCCTCGCAAGACAAGAACTACGTCAAGGTGTATCAAATGCGAGAGGAGACTTTTCTCCCACCTTCGCACAACAGTGACCCCGCCGGAGGGAGCATCCAAACCATTCAGTACTTCGATGGGCTGGGTCGCTTGGCGCAGACTGTGCAACAAGCGAATACATCTGAGGAGGCGTTGGACCTCGTCACAATGACCACCTACGACGTCTTCGGTCGAGCCGACAAATCGTGGCTGCCATTTGCAGCCGCCACTGGCAATCAAGGTCATTATGTAGAGGATGCGGAGGAACTGCAACAAGGCTATTATGAGGACATTTACCCTGGTGAAGGCAGCCATGCCTTCGGTGAGACGGAATTTGAACCCTCCCCGTTGAGTCGTGTGCTAGCCCAGGGGTCACCGGGGTCCGATTGGAGTGTGATCGGAGATCACAAGGTAGAATACAAGTACCTCGTCAATGATCAGGGAGAAGTTCGCAAGCTTTTCGTGGAAAACGACCAGATTTACTACACCTCGAATTATGGAGCCGGACAGCTCTTCAAAAACGTGGTATTGGATGAAAATAGCGCAGAGCAGAGAGGAGAGTCCATAGAATTCACCAACAAGAACGGCGAAGTCGTTTTAAAGAAGGTCAAACTCGATCAGGAGGGGGAGACAGTGCACTACGCGCAGACGTATTACATCTACGATGAGTTTGGTAGCTTGCGACATGTCGTCCAGCCCCAGGGAATCGAGGAGATCCTCGAAGAGGACAACGACTGGGAACTGCTCACAGACGATGACTTCCAGAGGCGCTGGATGTTCGGCTACAGGTATGATAAGCGACGTCGAATGGTTGCCAAGCGGGTACCTGGCGCTGACTGGGTATACATGGTGTACGATGACCGCGATCGTTTGGTACTTACGCAGGATGGTCATACGAGAGGAGAGCCGGTCCTCCCCGACATAGTGGACAAAGTCTCTTCTGATCGGAAAGTCGACCAATACGAAGAGGTCAACTATTACGTCGAGCCATCGGGTAGCGTCACCTTCACACCTGGCTTTGAGGTGAAAGGAAGCACGGCTGTGGATGGCGAGTTTTTCGCCACCACGAAATCCCTCGCAAGCAAGGAGTATTTCGGCAAGGTCTGGCAATTCACAAAATATGACGACCTCAACCGGCCTATAATTACGGGCTTCACGGAGATCGACACCGATGACATCACACAGGTGGTCAAGGATTTTTATACGGGCCCGGATGCCAACTATTTCGATGTTTATGATGGCGAGGAAGAACTAGGAGGTTACACCAATGAATCATTCCCTACCAACATTACCGATGACGACGTGCTTACGATTACGTACTACGACGATTACGACTTCGCGGGTGGGGAGACTCCCGATGAGGCGCTGCACTTGGTGAATGGCCAGGTTACAGGTACAATGACGCGCATATTGGGCACTGATGAATTCGTAAGCTCTGTCACCTACTACGACGATCGGTACCGGCCAATTGAAAGCCTCATTGACAACCATCTGGACGGGCAAGATCAGAATTTCATCCAATACCGCAACAAGGTATCAGGCCTTGTCAAGAGCGAAACGTTCTATCACGAAGGGGAAGAGGATGTAGAGATTTGGCGAACGTACGGCTATGATCACATGGACCGCCTGCTCGTAGCTCAGCAGTCACTGGCGCTCAATGAACCCGGTGAGTTTCGAAATATTGCGGTGAACACTTACGATGAGCGAGGCCAACTGATCGAGAAGGAGATAGGTGGACGTTTATCGAGTGGCCAGCAGCCGGTGCAGTCTGTTGATTATGACTATAATATCCGGGGATGGCTGACATCCATCAACGGTGGAGCGACCATCTTCGACGACGAGCTGGATCAGTTTGGGATGGAACTCCGGTACAATCAGGAAGAATCCATTCTCCCCCAATTCAATGGCAACATCGCCGCGATGTCCTGGAAGAGCCGTGGGGGGGATTCGCCGGCTATCGTTCAGACCTATGAATACGAGTATGATGCTGCGAGTCGCTTGAAGGCTGCAGCTTATAGTGGTCTTGGGGATCATTCGGTGGAGGGTCTCGTGTATGATCACAATGGCAACATTCAACATCTCACACGACTCCAAAGATTGGGAGCGATCGATCATATCATCGACCAGCTGTCATATACCTACGACAAAAGCAACCAACTGCTAGCCGTAGCCGACGCTGGTAGTACCACATCCTACATGGATGAGGACCAACCGAAGGTTGCGGAGGCACGGGATTTAGGGTTTTATGATGGAGCAAGTCGAAGTAATGAATATATTTATGATGACAACGGCAATATGACGAAAGACTTCAACAAGGGTATAACCAGTATCCGCTACAATCATCTCAACTTACCTGAGGCGGTAGCATTGGATGACGGTACGATCGTCAATTACCTCTACGATGCTGCCGGTGTCAAATTGCGCAAAACCGTGAATTCCGGAGATAATGGGTATGAAGTGGACTACTCAGGCGATGTCCAGTACAAAGATGGTGAGCTAGACTTTGTGCGCCATGCGGAAGGTCGCGCGGTCTATCAGGGGTCAGAGGAGGCTGAAGAGTTGGAAGAGTTTAGCTACGAGTACAATTTGACCGATCATCTGGGCAATGTGAGGGTGGTGGTCTCCGATTTGGAGCAGTACACCTACTTGCTGACTATGGAGTCAGAGAATGCCAGTATCGAGGAGGACCAGTACTTTGCCCTCCAGATGGGCGAAGTGCGAGCCACTGATGCCGTAGCAAATTCTACCCCCGGAGGTAATGAGGTAGCAAGGTTAGTAAGTGGCCCTCAGCAGCAAACGGCAGGCCCCTTTGTTGTTATCGAAGTTCAGCAGGGGAATAAGCTGGATATCTCTGTCGACGCATTTTATGAACCCTCGGAGCAGCCATCGCAGTCAATCGCTGCTGCCGCTACGCTTTCCGGGCTAGCGACGGCGACGAACCCCGCGTCGGGCACTTTGGAAGGTGCTGCCGCGTCCGCTCTGGGTGAATCATTAAATGCCGGTCCAGCCGGTCTTTCCTCCAATGCAGAAGCGGAGGCCCCTGAGGCCTACTTGAATTATCTACTGATGGATGAAACGTTTCAAGTCACGAAAATGGGTTTTGTGCGCGTCACGGAAGCCGCAGCGGGGCGACATGAGCGGTTGTCACTGGAGGGTATCGACATTGATCAGGCAGGCTACCTGCAGGTCTGGGTACAAATCGATAATGAGGAACCAGGCTTTGTCATCAACTTCGACGATCTGATGATTGTGCAGCGGAGTGACTTCGTCAAGCAAGTGCAAGACTACTATCCGTTTGGGCTGACTTTTAATGAATGGACGAGGGAGCCTGAGAATTTATATAAGTTCCAGGGACAGGAAGAGCAGAAGGAGACTGGTTGGTTCCAATTCAAGTGGAGAAACTCCGACCCAGCATTGGGGAGGTTTTTTAACGTAGATCCGTTAGCAGAAAAGTATCTTTATAACTCTCCTTATGCTTTCAGCGAGAATAAGGTCGTGGCTCATATTGAATTGGAGGGCTTAGAATCACTTTACGCTCCTGGTCATGGCGGGCAGAAATTGATCAGGAGTAACTTTAAGAAGCAGGGAACGAGCTTCTATTTTAGAGAAGGGGGCATTCAAGTAGGTCTTCATCAGGGCTTTGTGGCTGTTCAGCAAGAAGGTGTAGCTTATGATGAAGTGGGCAAGACGCAATTTACTTCTCGATCCTTGGGCATGGTTGGAAGCAGATTCAAAAAGGGAACCGGAGTCAGTGGGGTGGATTTGGGTCTTTCCTTTGGTTTTAAGGTTGACAGTCGTGCGACATTTCTGCAAGCGTCAGAGGGCCTTGACAATAGTATTCCCCTTAAGTTTGGTGTGGGTATGGAGTTTAGTGAAAAAAGTTTTTCGATGACCATTGGAGCGCAAGCTGGGATTGCTTTTGTTAGCAAGGGAGATGATATTGTCCAATCAGTTTCGCTCAGCTATGATCAGGCTGAAGTAGTTAACGACATGACGGGTGTAGTCCTTGAGACTTGGGAAGTAGGGGGTGTTACGGAAATTTATGATGATGATGAAAATGTAATCGGCTACAGTGGAGTAGTAACTGTGAAGGATACCGACGGAACAGTCATCAATACCGGAGTCCAAGTGTTTAGTGGTGCAGAGCGTACCTCATGGGCCTCTCAAGCATATATAGATGGAGTCAACAACCTTGAAGAAGACAATTAGAGTTATCCTGGTGATCTTTGTGATGCTTCCATTCGCGGGATGGCTGGTAGCAGAGCTTTATTATCCATATCACCAGAGGCTAGAGAAGAGGATAGCTGAGAGTCCGGTAAGATATGCCTACAGGGTTTTTCCCGGGATAAGGGATCGAGCTCTTTTCTCAGAGGATTTGGATTGCATGACAGACATTAAGCGCTATCATGAGAAGGTTGCGCAGTCGCAAGAACGTTTTGTTCCCGACTGTGCAGGTGTGTCGATCCCTTATGACCAGAAGCTCTACGTGCTTGATTTCGAAGTCGGAGAGGACTTCGCTGAAGTCGCCTTCTACCTAAAAAGGCCTAAAAGAGAAGATAGATTATATAGGGGGTATATCTACAAGGAGCTTTTGAACGAAGATCCACCACCATTCTGATTGTTGGAAAGCCGAGGTCTCGCTCCCTAACGTCAATACCTAATCATGCTGGAGGGGCAGATGCAAGGAGGTGTCAGGGATGGTGATTGGAAAGAGAGAACCCCGGAAGGGCAAGGTTTGATTCTCAATAAGTACGTTATGGGGGGAATTAATTGAATCGCAGTTCATATCAGAAAACTAGGTCCGACGCAGATCTCTTCAGGGGTCTATCGATGAAAATAGCAATCTCTTCGACAGTTTTCAGAATGTTCTTACGTGCGAAACTGTCTGATTTTATCACAGAATAGGTTGTTCCATCCTTAAAGACAACGCTCAGAAAGCATTTGTCTGAATCTGAATCTGGTTTCAGTATGTAACGGAGGTTTTGGACATCAGAAATCCCTCGCTAGCGCACGCGTGTCGCGTGTGCTCTAAAACCGGATTCTTCATAGATTGCTTGAGTGAGCAGGAAGTACAAGTTCTACAATCAGGAAGGGCTCTATTTTGTCAGTTTTCGCCACGATTTTATTGGATTGATGTATTTGTGCGCGATATATATTTCCAGACAAAACTGGATAGTCTCGATTTCAATCGAAAGGAGAACGGAATGGAGATTTATTGTTGGTGCATCATGCCAAGCCACGTCCACATGATCTTCAGAGCCAAGCAAAACAATCCCGCTGAAGTCTTGGGTCGAATGAAGGAGTACACCTCGAAGCGGTTGCAAGAAGCTATTTCGGGCAACTCGACTGAAAGTCGCAGGGAATGGATGACATGGATGTTTCAGAGGGCTGGTTCTGAGAGCAGCAATGTGAAAAATAGCCAGCTATGGCAGCATAATAATAAGCCCATTGAGTTGTGGTCCCCTGAAGTTATTGATCAAAAGGTCGATTATATTCATAATAATCCTGTTGAGGCAGGATTTGTCAATGAGCCAGCAGATTGGAAATATAGCAGCGCCATCGACTATACTGGAGGTAAAGGGGTACTGGAAATAGATTTTATTGACTAGGGCACGCGCGACACGCGCGCGCCAGCGAAGGGAAGCGTCGCCGGTTGACTGAACCTGCTACATTTAGGTGGACAGTAAGTAAAGCTCGTAAGGCTAAATTTACTGTACATGAAAAGAGAGAGAAGACACTTCGACAAGGAGTACAAATTAATGGTGGTCAACCTGTGTTTATCTGGAAGATCTACGAGAGAAGTTGCTGATGAATTGGGACTGAGGACAGAGTTGGTAGCTCGCTGGAAGAGAGAGTATCTCCAGTATGAAGATGGTAGTTTTTCAGGCCATGGTAAAGAGAATATGACCGCCGATCAGAAGGAGATAGCACGGTTGAAGAAAGCGTTGAAAGAAGCTCAGTTGGAACGTGATATCTTAAAAAAGGCTGTAAACATCTTCTCCAGGAGCGACAACAAATATTCCAATTCATAAAGGATCATCACCACCTATTTGGTGTTGAGAGGATGTGCAAAGTCTTCAAAGTAAGCAGGAGTGGTTATTACCAGTGGCAGGTCAGGGAGCCCTCGAAACGTCAAATGGAGAATGAGGAAATAGCAGCTGAGATCGATAGGATTTATCGTGAAAGTCGTCAGCGGTACGGCAGCCCCAAGATCACTGATGAGCTCTCTGATTTGGGATGGAAAGTATCCAGGCCTAGAGTGGCCAGAATTATGCGTTATAAGGGGCTAAGGAGCATCATAACAAGGAAGTTCAGAGGAGCTACTACAGATAGTGCTCATCACTTCCCAGTGGCCCCCAATTTGTTAAACAGGGACTTCAAGGCAACAGAAGCCGGAAGGAAATGGGTTTCAGATATCACCTACATCGCCACCAGGCAAGGCTGGATGTACCTCACTATTATCATGGACTTATTTGACCGTAAGATTGTTGGCTGGTCTTCAGGTACTTCGCTGGCAACCGAGGATACGATCCTACCGGCTTGGCGGATGGCAACGAAGAACAGGCCGGTTGACGCTCGTCTGACTTTCCATTCAGATCAAGGTGTTCAGTATGCTTCAAATACCTTCACAAGGGTGCTTCGCAATAACTCAGTAACACAAAGCATGAGCAGAAAGGGTAATTGCTGGGATAATGCAGTCGCCGAAAACTTCTTCAAGATTCTCAAATCGGAAATGGTCAAACACACCAGCTTCCAGGGGATCTTGCATGCCAAAACCGAGCTATTCGAATTCATTGAGATCTGGTATAACCGTAGAAGAAAACATGCGTATCTGGGGTATAAATCCCCGGAGCAATTCGCAAACATTCAACAATTAAAATGCGCTTGACTTATAGTCCACTATTTTGTTGCAATTCCAGTGCCTCTCATTAAGAAGCGAAGGCCTTCTTAGCTCCCCCCACACATCTAAACCATCAATCCCCTGCCGCCTTCCCCATTCACCCCCTCTCACTCCGGCTGATATACCGTTTCATTTCGATAGGTCCCAACCATTTGACTCCCGCTGTTCGGAGTCGTACCTTTCCTTCATGTCGTTATCTGTAAAAAATAAGAACGCTATGAAATTTGCTTTACGAATTCTCAGCCTTGTCCTCTTGATATCCATGGTTGCTTGCTCCGGTGAAGATGACGCCATGGATGACGGTGGACTGACTGATCCAGTGACAGGCGTTATTGCCGGCGTTGAGTGGCAACTCGATGTGAGTACGGCCATTTTTGAAGAGATCGACGAGCAGTACACGATCAACTTGATCGGTGTAGATGAGCAGTTGGCAGATGATGGCTGCAGTGTCCTGTTTCCGGGGCAGGAGTACGTGAGGTTTACCGTCACGGCAGCCACTGGCAGATATGCCCTTCCCTTTGAGTTTGCTAACCAGGGTGTGAAGTTCTATCCCGATCGCTCTGTCGGAGGATTTGAGTTGGCAACAAGTGGTTTCGTAGAGATCACCGAGATCACGGGCAATCAAGTCTTTGGCAACCTGGAGGCCACCATGGATGGCGACAACCAGGTGTCAGGATCGTTCGTTGCGACGATCTGCGGACAGTAGGAACGATAAGGGAAGACTTGAGGGTCACAAATCCTACTATAGCGGACCTGCGGTACCCTCCCCTCAATCAAAAATGATCGTCTTGTTCCCGTAGGGTAGCACCTTGCGGTGGATGTGCGCCCAAATGGCCCTGGACAACACGATCTTCTCCAGATCCTGGCCCTTCCGCACCAGATCGGAGACTTCGTCTTTGTGTGAGATCTTGACGACATCCTGCTCGATGATCGGGCCGGCGTCGAGGTCCTCCGTCACGTAGTGACTGGTGGCGCCAATGACCTTGACACCCCGGGCGTACGCCTGATGATAGGGCCGCGCTCCGGGAAATGCCGGTAGGAAGGAGTGGTGGATATTGATGATCCGGTTCGGGTACTGATGCACGAATTGGCTGCTAAGGATCTGCATATACCTCGCAAGCACAATAAAGTCGACACGGAGCTCCTCCAGTAAAGCTAGCTGCTGTTGCTCCACCTCCTGCTTATTGGCGGCAGACATTTCAAAAGCACGAAACGGTATCTCGAAGCGGTCAGCGATTGCTCGATTGGTCTCGTGATTACTGACGATGACGGCAATCTCAAATGGCCAGTCTCGCTGCTGCGCACGGAAAAGTATATCGTACAGGCAGTGGGTACTTTTAGAAACAAACAGCGCCATGCGAGCCTTCACATCAGTGAAATGCAGCCGCCACGTCATGTCGTAGCCAGTAGCGATCTCCCGCTGGAAGTCCTCCTCGATCTGCTGTTTACTGTAGTCGAAACCTTTGAGTTCCCACTCCACACGACAGAAGAAGACACCCAGTTCCGTATCGGCGTGCTCATCCAGGTCGACAACATTGGCATCGCGGTCCCACAAAAACTTCGTGACCACAGAGATGATCCCTTTCTGGTCGGGACAGTGTATAAGCAGTATAGCGCGGTGGTCGTCTTCCTTTTTCATGGTCTCATCAAGAGAGGCGCAACTTAGCCATTATTCAGAAAATAGAATTGGCGCACAGTCTGGGACGCACAGTCTGGGACGCACCCTCTAGCGCGGAAGTTACTTCCGTGCTCTTTGCTCGAGTTGAGCGCTCTACCTTGTCTTCAGCTTCACCTTCCGGCCAGGAAGTGGCTTGAAATATTGGTGTTCGGTCATTCAAGAGCAAACTTCACGTTCCGCTTCAGTCCCTCGAACTTGGTCCTCTTGACGGCACTCTTCTTGAAGACCTTGCGGAACACCTCTTCCGTCATTTCCTCCCATTCTTGTTTCTCCAGGTTTTCCCACCCCTGAGGGGCAAAGGCCGGTTCCTGGTGTGGTCGGGCGAATCGGTTCCAGGGACATACATCCTGGCAGATATCACAGCCAAAGACCCAGTCGTCCATGTTGCCGCTAAAAGACGGTGGGATCTGGTCTTTGAGCTCGATGGTGAGATAGGAGATGCAGCGGCTGCCATCGACGACGTAGGGCTCGGGGATCGCATCCGTGGGGCAGGCATCCATGCATCTGGTACACGTGCCGCAGTAATCACCAATAGGGTGGTCAGGCGATAGAGCCGCATCAATGATCAGCTCAGCCAGGAAGAAGAAGCTGCCCATCTGGCGATTGAGGAGGAGTGAATTTTTGCCGACCCATCCGAGGCCGCCGTTCTGTGCCCAGGCGCGCTCATGCACAGGTGCTGAGTCTACAAATACGCGACCCTCCACCTCTCCGAGCTGCGCTCGCAGTCGCTCCATGAAGTCTTTGAGCTTGTCCTTGATGACGAAGTGGTAATCCTGCCCATAGGCATACTTGGCCATCTTAGGGTGACCATCCCGCTGCCATACTTTCTCTGGGTAGTAGTTGTAAATAAGGGACACCACAGATCGAGCACCGGGAACTAGTTTGCGGGGGTCGAGGCGCTTGTCGAAATGGTTTTCGAGGTAGCCCATCTTTCCCTGATAGCTGCTTTTGAGCCACTCCTCCAACCGGGGGGCCTCCTCTTCCAGGAATTCGGCCTTGGCTATGCCGCAGTGATCGAAACCGAGATCTTTCGCTATTTGCTTGGTGATGCTGCTGGCCTTGTCTGGGCTCATCTCGCAGCTCAGAATAATGTGCCCATCTGTTGAGGGGGGATCTCCCCCAGGTGGCGGTAGGCCAATTCAGTCGCCTGGCGACCACGCGAGGTGCGTTTGATAAATCCCTCCATGATCAGGAAGGGTTCATAGACCTCTTCGATGGTTTCGGCCTCCTCACCACAGGCAGTGGCAATGGTGCTGATCCCCACGGGCCCGCCTTTGAACTTGTTGATGATGGTTGCGAGGATGCGATTGTCCATTTCGTCCAGGCCATGGTCATCCACGTCGAGTGCCTTCAGCGCCATGCGGGCGATATCCAGTGTGATCGACCCGTCCCCTTTGATCTGCGCAAAGTCGCGCGTTCGGCGCAGCAGGTTGTTGGCAATTCGGGGAGTACCTCGGCTTCGCCGTGCAATTTCGTAAGCCGCTTCCTCGTCGATGGCAGCACCAAGGATGTCGGCAGACCTACCGACGATCTTTGTGAGCAGTTGGGCGTCGTAGTATTCCAGCCGCGAATTGATACCGAACCTCGCCCTCAAGGGGGCTGTCAACAATCCTGACCTTGTCGTAGCACCGATCAACGTGAAGGGGTTGAGGGCAATCTGCACCGTCCGGGCGTTAGGGCCGGAGTCGAGCATGATGTCGATCTTATAGTCCTCCATCGCAGAGTAGAGGTATTCTTCGACGACGGGATTCAGACGATGGATCTCATCGATGAAGAGGACGTCATGATCTTCCAGGTTGGTCAGCAGCCCTGCCAGTTCGCTGGCTTTGTCCAGCACCGGTCCACTGGAGACCTTGATGTTTGTGCCCAGTTCGTTGGCGATGATGTGCGAAAGTGTTGTCTTCCCCAAACCAGGAGGGCCATGCAGGAGCACATGGTCAAGGGGCTCGCTGCGCAGCTTTGCGGCTCCCACGAATATTTTTAGGTTCTCAACGACCTTCCCTTGCCCCGTGAAGTCGTCGAAGCTAAGCGGCCGCAGGGCTTTCTCAAACTCCTTTTCGGAGGAGGACATCTCTCCACTGTCACCGCTTAAGTAATCTTCTCTCATGGTTTCGATAACAAATATAGGAATGAGTGTTGTCCATCGCCTATTATTGTGGGCAAACAAAAATGTGACATGAGCAATCCCCCGAACCGCAGGAGGGCCCGTCTTCTCTTCGGCCTTGCGCTGATCGCGGCGCTGTTTTGGTTTGCAAGGAGAGAGGGCCCCCAACCTCAGATGACGGCAAGAAGCGGCCAGACCATGGGTACGGTGCCGTACAGCATCAAGGCGATAGCCAGCAGGCCGCTTGATCTCCAGGGTGGAGTAGACTCTTTGCTGAGGGCGTTCAATCAATCACTCTCGACCTATATTCCCGACTCAGAGATCTCGCGATTCAATCGTAATGACACGCTGGTATTCGAGTCAGATTTGTTCTTGCCGGTATTGCAGGCGAGCCAGGAGGTTGTGAAGGTGACCGATGGCGCGTTCGACCCTACGGTAGGCCCACTGGTCAATGCCTGGGGATTCGGCCCCGAAGGAGTGACGCATTCCCCTGATTCCTCGGAGGTGGATTCGTTGCTCGCGCTAGTCAATTTTTCGAGTGTGAGCTTCACTGATGACTATGTGGCCAAGCGCTCAGGCATGTACCTCGACTTTAGCGCCATCGCTAAAGGCTACGCCGTTGATCTTGTGGGACTGTACCTCGAGGGGCTGGGCGTCGAGCACTACATGGTGGAGATAGGCGGTGAGGTGCGTACCAAGGGCGCGAATATGGAAGGGAATCTCTGGCGAATAGGCATTGAAGACCCCCTGGTTTCCAGGTATGAGAGAAAGCTTTTGGCGATCGTCAGCATGGAAGACAATTCTTTGGCTACTTCCGGCAACTATCGCAACTACTACGAGAAAGATGGCGAGATCTTCGCGCACATTGTTGACCCGCGGACGGGATACAACAATTTCAACAACATCCTGAGCGCCTCCGTCTTTGCGCGGGATTGCATGGAGGCTGACGCCTATGCTACGGCATTCATGGTCATGGGTGTATCGGCATCCGTCGAATTGGTGGAGGGAGACCCTGGTATTGAGGCGGTCCTCATTTATCGAGAGGGCGATGAGACGAAGACCTACGTTTCTACCGGCCTTGAAGAATATGTGACGCTGAACCTGGACCAACAAGCCACCGGGGAGTGAGCAAGAAGGAGTGGTTTGGGGAGTGGTTTGGTTCGCCCTACTATTTCAAGCTCTATAAAGACCGCGATACGGAGGAGGCCAGTTTCTTCCTCGACAATCTCCTGACTGCGCTGAAGCCAGATGACGACTGTCGGATCATGGATCTGGCGTGTGGTAAAGGCAGGCATGCGCTTTACTTGAATGACAAAGGCTATGATGTCACCGGACTCGACCTGCAGGAAGAAAACATCACCTATGCCTCGCAATTTGCCAATGAGCACCTCAGGTTTTATCAGCATGATATGCGGGAAGTGTTTCGGCAGGAGGCTTTCGACCTCGTGCTCAATCTGTTTACCAGTTTTGGCTACTTCGATTCGCGGGGAGAGCATCAGCAGACCGTCACAGCGGTGGCCCAATCACTAAGGCCGGGCGGGAGGTTTGTATTAGATTTCCTCAACCCCTACAGAGTTATCCATGACCTGATCCCGGAAGAAACGAAAATTGTGGATGGCATCGAATTTCATATAAAAAGGAGTTTTGATGGCGAATTCATTCTGAAGGACATCAATTTTGAGGACGAAGGAACGAGCTACTCGTACCGTGAGAAGGTTCAAGCCATTCGGAGGGTAGAATTTATTGAGTACTTTGAGCACGCAGGAATGAAACCAATTCGCGTGTTTGGTGATTATCACCTCAAACCGTATCAACCTGAGCAGTCCGAGCGACTGATATTTGTGACGCAGTTATGGCACTGAATTTCATCATATTGTTTCTGGCCACCTTCATGGGTGGAATGCTGATTTATTGGCTGGGCTTCAAGTCGGACAACCTCCGATTGCCTTTGGTATTCGCTGGTGCCTTCCTGTTCTCCATTACGGTTATTCATATCCTCCCGGAGTTGTTCACTATCAGCACCCATCCCATGCGGATCGGTGTCTTTGTGCTGGTGGGCTTTTTCTTCCAGCAGTTGCTGGAGACTTTCACCAGGGGCGTCGAGCATGGTCACTTTCATCGCGGTCATGGCTCCCAGAGTAGCAAGCTCGGGCTGATTGTTGCGCTGATCATCCACTCGCTGCTGGAGGGTTCGTTGCTCACCCATGGTTCTCCCTTTCACGGACAGCACGAGTCGTATTCACTGCTTCTTGGCATCGTGTTTCACAAGGTGCCCGCAGCATTCGCCCTCATGGCGGTGATTAAGGTCGGTGACAAACCGAGATTACCAGAGTTGCTTTTCCTACTGGTCTTTTCGCTGGCCTCGCCAGCAGGCATGGTCTTTAGCAACTACTTCATGTCTATGTCACAAGAAGGATTGCTCGTTCTCTTTGGTATTGTGAGTGGTTCTTTCTTGCATATTTCCTCCACCATCTTCGTCGAAACCAGCCCTGAGCACCATTTGGGATTCAAGAGGACGGTAGTCAGCGTTGCAGCGGCCATATTGGCAATCGCGGTTGAATTTTTAGGATAGACGACGAACTCCCCTCCCATAAGCTGCGAATTGCCCGGGCTCCTGTACCGAATTTCGATGTGATTTAGCTTTCGAATAGGCAGGCATTGCATAGATCGGGTTAAATTGTGGGGTATGTCTCAGCCTGAAAAACTACGAAAGTACTGGCGTACCAACGTGCGGTATGTCCTGATCCTTCTATCGATATGGGTCGTGTCCTCCCTGGGCTTGGGAGTGCTTTTTGCCGACGCCCTCAATTCCTTCAAGATTGCCGGATTCAAAATGGGATTTTGGATGGCACAACAAGGGTCCATTTACATATTCGTCGTGCTCATCTTCATCTACACCTACCTGATGAACAGGCTCGATCGTAAGTTTCACGTAGATGAATTGTAAATCATGACGGTACAGATTTGGACTTTCGTGATCGTGGGCATCACGTTCGTGGTTTACATCGTGGTGGCCCTGTGGGCCCGAGCAGCTTCTACAAGTGAGTTTTATGTGGCCGGGGGTCACGTGCACCCGGTGCTCAATGGGATGGCTACAGCTGCAGACTGGATGTCGGCTGCCTCTTTCATTTCAATGGCGGGACTCATTTCCTTCATGGGATATGACGGCTCCCAATACCTGATGGGCTGGACAGGAGGCTACGTGCTTTTAGCACTCCTGCTGGCACCGTATCTGCGGAAGTTTGGCAAGTTCACCATCCCGGACTTCATCGGGGAGAGGTACTATTCCGATACCGCACGACTCGTAGCGGTAGTATGCGCCCTCTTTGTGTCATTCACCTATGTCGTAGGGCAGATGAAGGGAGTGGGTATCGCTTTCTCCCGATTTCTGGAGGTACCCTTTGGTTGGGGCGTCGTGATCGGCGTCGGTATTGTCTTCTTCTATGCCGTTCTCGGCGGAATGAAGGGGATCACCTACACACAGGTAGCACAGTACTGCGTGCTGATCTTTGCTTACATGCTCCCAGCGATCTTTCTCTCGATTCTGTTGGTGGACAATCCCATTCCGCAGTTCGGTTTTGGAGGCCAGCTGGCCGACGGCACATACCTCCTCGACAAGCTCGACATGCTCCACAAAGACCTGGGGTTTGCTGCCTACACAAGTGGCAACAAGCCGACTATCGACGTGCTCTTTGTTACGGCAGCGCTGATGTTCGGTACGGCCGGATTACCCCACGTGATCGTTCGCTTCTTCACCGTGCCGAAGGTCCGTGATGCGCGGATCTCCGCTGGTTGGGCGCTGGTGTTTATTGCCATCCTCTACACTACGGCTCCAGCTATTGCGGCCTTCGCACGTACCAATCTCATTCAGGAGGTGAGCGATAAGCCGTATGCCGAAGTACCACCGTGGTTCTCCAACTGGGAGAGCACAGGCCTCCTCTCCTTCGACGACAAAAACGGTGATGGGCGTATCAACTATGTGGCAGATCCCGCCACCAACGAGCTCACCATCGATCGGGACATCATGGTGCTGGCTAACCCCGAAATCTCGAGGTTGCCCGCATGGGTTGTCGCCTTTGTCGTAGCCGGGGGATTGGCAGCGGCCTTATCCACGGCTGCAGGGCTACTACTTGTCATCTCGACAGCCATATCGCACGACCTGCTGAAGAAGGTGGTGATGAAAGACATTTCGGAGAAAGGTGAGTTGCGGGCAGCGCGAATTGCCATTGGATTGGCCGTCATCGTGGCAGGCTACTTCGGCTTCAATCCACCAGACTATGTGGCGGCCATTGTGGCCTTCGCGTTTGGTCTCGCCGCGTCATCGTTTTTCCCCGCCATAGTCCTGGGGATATTTCATAAGAAAATGAACCAGGTAGGTGCCATCTCCGGGATGATTGTCGGCATCGTCTTCACCGGATGTTACATTATATACTTTAAATTTCTCGGCGGAACGCCCGATCAATACTTTTTCGATATTTCCCCTGAGGGAATAGGCACAGTTGGGATGATTCTCAATTTTATCGTCGCATTCACAGTACATCGCTTTACGGCCGACGCGCCTGAAGAAGTGCAGAACATGACGGAGAAGTTGAGGTATCCGGCCGAGTATCACGATTAGAAAACCTGAAAAAACTGCAAAGTAGATGAGTCAGAAGATCCAAACCCTTAGCGGCTACATTCACGAATATCAGAAGAGCACGCAGGAACCCGAAGCGTTTTGGAACCGCATTGCCGAGTCCTTCCATTGGCGGAAGAAATGGGACAAGGTCCTCGATTGGAACTTCGAGGGACCGGATGTCAAGTGGTTTGTCAACGGCAAGCTCAACATCACTGAAAACATCTTCGAGCGGCACCTCTTCACCGCCGGCGATCGTCCGGCGATCATCTGGGAACCCAATGACCCTACAGAGGAGACCGTTACCCTGACCTATCGGCAACTGTACGAAAAGGTCTGCCAGTTTGCCAATGCCATGAAGGCACAGGGTGTGGGCAAAGGGGACCGGGTAGTGATCTACATACCCATGGTGCCGGAGGCGGCGGTTGCGATGCTGGCCTGTGCTCGGGTTGGTGCCATCCATTCCGTGGTCTTTGCGGGCTTCTCTTCCAGCTCTTTGGCTGACAGGATCAATGACTGCGAAGCGAAAATGGTACTAACCTCAGATGGCAATTTCCGCGGGGCCAAGACGATCGATGTGAAAGGCGTCGTGGATGAGGCGCTCGAGCAGTGTGACTGTGTAGAGAAAGTCATCGTGCTGCAGCGCACCAATACGGACGTCACGATGAAGGATGGACGTGACATCTGGTGGCATGATGCCATCGATGGGGTATCCACGGAGAATGTCGCCGAGGAAATGGATGCCGAGGATATGCTCTTTATCCTTTACACCTCAGGATCGACCGGCAAGCCCAAGGGAGTTGTGCATACCTGCGGCGGTTACATGGTTTATACGTACTACTCGTTCGTCAATGTCTTCCAGTACTCCCTCGATGATGTCTATTGGTGTACTGCGGACGTAGGATGGATCACGGGTCACTCGTACATCGTCTATGGCCCTTTATTGGCTGGTGCCACGACGGTCATGTTCGAAGGGGTACCCACCTATCCGAATGCGGGTCGGTTTTGGGAGATCGTGGACAAGCACCAGGTCAATCAGTTTTATACAGCACCGACGGCCATCAGAGCTTTGCAAGCCTATGGCCTGGAGCCACTCGAGCCCTACAGCCTGGATTCACTGAAGGTCATTGGCTCGGTGGGGGAACCTATCAATGAGGAGGCCTGGCACTGGTACCATGATCATATCGGAAAAGGCAATTGCCCGCTCGTCGATACGTGGTGGCAGACAGAAACGGGGGGGATCATGATCTCGGCCCTGGCTGGGGTCACGCCCAACAAGCCGGCCCATGCGTCGCTGCCACTTCCGGGTATCCAGCCAATCATCGTGGATGCGGACGGCAATGAACTCCATGGGAAAAACGTCGAGGGGAACCTATGCATTAAATTCCCGTGGCCGTCGATATTGAGGACCACCTATGGTGATCATGAGCGTTGCCGACAGACGTACTTCAGCGCGTACAAGGGCCTCTACTTCACGGGTGATGGCGCCAAGAGAGATCACGACGGCTACCTGAGGATCCTGGGTCGTGTCGATGATGTCATCAACGTCTCTGGGCACAGGATGGGTACTGCCGAGGTGGAGAATGCGATCGATGAGCATCCGAAGGTGGTCGAGTCGGCGGTAGTCGGATATCCCCACGACATCAAGGGTCAGGGCATCTTTGCTTTTGCTGTTTGTGACATGGAAGGTCGTACCGAAGAAAGCCTGAAGTCCGAGATCCGCCAGACGGTCAGTAAGATCATCGGCCCAATCGCCAAGCCAGACGAGGTGCTTATCGTACCAGGATTGCCCAAGACGAGATCAGGAAAAATCATGAGAAGGATCCTGAGGAAGATCGCCAGCAAGGATACCGCCAACCTGGGAGATACTTCTACACTGCTCAATCCTGAGGTCGTGGATTCGATCAAAGAAAAGGCGGGCGTCTAAGGAGAAAACGCATTTAGAGGACCGTGACCGAAAAAAGCTACTTTTAGTGGTTTCGGTTAGTTTTCGTCGAATAGACGGGGTTCATTTGTGGTAATGATATCTGTGCCACAGGCCTTCTTCGACAATCCGCAGATCGACGTGGTGTTGCGGCGTGGGCGCAATTGCATACTGCGAAAGGAGACAAGTGCCGTCAACGAGAACAACGACCGGTACCTCGCGGCGCATGCCGTTACGGCCGTTCACTCCGGGGAATTGCTCGTAGATAGCCAGGAAGGAGGAAGATTCCGAGTGGCTTCCAGCCAAATGATTTTGCTGCCTAGAGGGATGTATGCGGTTACCGACATTATCCCGGCGGATAGACCATTTTCGGCGACAGTGTTTTTCTTCGATGATGAGCTGCTGGAAAGTTTTCTTGAGAGTCGTATGGAGCAAATAACCGCTTCCGCTCTTCCCTCTATGCCTTGTGGCGTTTTCGAGTTTACCCCTGTCTACCAACAGTTTTTGGATGGCTTGATGAACCTGAGGGATTCCTATCGACATCGGGAGATCACCAACTTAAAGCTTTTGGAGTTTCTACATCTTGTAGGGGGCTCTCAAGAGGCTGACACGTTTCTGTCGCACTTATCGGCGCTTCGCAACCGCCAGCAGAAGAGCGTGCAGGCCTTCATGGAAGAACACTACGATAAACCACTGGGCATCGAAGATTACGCTTATCTCACGGGCCGAAGCATCTCGACCTTCCACAGAGACTTTAAGCGACAGTTTGGTATGGCTCCCAAGAGCTGGCTGGTTGGGAAGCGGCTGCAGCGTGCGCATGACCGTCTGCTGGAGCAACCAGGTATTAGCGTCACGCAATTGGCCTTTGAGTCAGGATATGACAATGTCTCGTACTTTATCAAGGCCTTTCAGAAGCAATTTCACATCTCACCGAAGCAGCTGCAGATCAAATTTCGGAATCACTCAACCGTGTAGACCGAGGGCCTGAGATACTCCTGACCGATTAACGGCATTTTTGCCGAATAGGGGTAGATGCCCCATCGGACACCCACCACTTTTGCCAGAAAATCAAGAGGTATGAAAGTGACATTTATAGGATTAGGGATCATGGGTAGTCGCATGGCGGGGCACCTGGTATCGGAGAATATCGAGTTGACTGTTTTCAACCGAGACATGGACAAGGCCCAGGAATTGGTAGCAAAAGGCGCAAGAGCGGCAAAGACAATGAGAGATGCTGTGCAGGGTGCCGATGTTGTCTTCACGATGCTGTCGACGCCAGAAGTCGTGGCGGACTTGTCAAATGGAAGTGAGGGCTTCCTGCAGCACATGCCTAAGAACTCGCTATGGGTGGATTGCAGCACAGTTTCTCCGGAGGACGTGCAGGGGAACCTGACTGCGGCTGCGGAGGCAGGGATTCGATTCCTGGAAGCTCCTGTGGCCGGGACAAAACAACCCGCAGAGAAGGGCGAACTCGTCTTCTTTGTAGGGGGGAAGAAGGACGACTTGCCGCTGATTGATTCCCTATTAGGCAAAATGGGCAAGAAAACGATTTACATGGGCGAGCATGGTGCCGCGGCTACTATCAAGATCGTCGTCAACCTCATGTTGGCTCAATCCATGCTGGCATTCTCTGAGAGTGTCAAGCTTGGCGTGCACCTTGGCCTCTCACGGGATGTACTACTCAACGTCTTACTCAATGTACCCGTCACAGCTCCGTTTCTTCAGAACGTGCGTGGCAAGCTGGAATCCGGCGACCTTTCGCCCAACTTCCCATTACAATGGATGGCAAAGGACCTGGCACTAGTACAACAAGCTGCTGATGACAAGGGAATAGAGTTACCCTCTGCGGCGATCGCTGGAGATCTATTTCACCGCGCAATGGATGAGGGGATGGGGACGGAGGACTTTTCGAGTATTTTTCATGCCACCATCGGTTCTCCTAACCGCCAAATGGCCGTGAATCTTTAGCACTTTCACCTAGCTGTCCACCGAGGATCACCGTTATGACAAGCCCTCAGATTGAAGTTTTTCCCATAACGCAATGAGTCAACGGTCCCACCATGCGACCGTCTATAGCAACTCAACGGATTTTTTCGCTTCAAACTCTGCAAATCCAATATATTCACCGAATGGAGTCGCAGATGGCTTTTACGGAATTTGGAGCGAGTGGGATAGAGACTTCTCGAATGGGTCTGGGTCTGGCGGCGTTGGGAAGACCAGGATATATTAACCTCGGTCATGGCCAGGATCTGAAGAGTAACTATGTCGAGGAAAACATGGAGGCACGCACGCATGATATGCTCACTATGGCGTATTACGTGGGCATACGCTATTTTGATACGGCTCAGTCCTACGGAAAAGCCGAATTGTTTCTTAGTAATTGGCTCACAGAGAACCACCCACAGAACGTGGTAGTGGGTACGAAATGGGGCTATTACTATACGGCCAACTGGCAGGTGAATGCCGAAACGCATGAAATCAAAGAGCACACGGTGTCAAGATTGAAGAAGCAATGGCCCGAGAGTCGCCAGCGACTCAACCCTTACCTCAAGATCTACCAGATTCACTCCGCGACGCTTGAGAGCGGAGTCCTGGACAACAAAGAGGTGTTGAAGGCCCTCGAAAAGATAAAAGATGATGGCTATGTGATTGGCTTGTCTGTTAGTGGGCCTGAGCAAAATGAAGTGGTGAAAAAGGCACTCTCCATCGTCGTCAACGAAGAGCGACTGTTTGGAGCCGTCCAGGTTACCTACAACTTGCTCGAGACCTCTGCGGAAACCTCCATGAAAAAAGCCTTTGATGCAGGCCTGGGAGTGATTGTGAAAGAGGGTCTTGCCAATGGACTACTGACCGCTCGCAACTCACAGGCAAATTACTTTCCGCCCTTGCAGCGAATGGGCTTGTACCATGAGGTGGGAGAGGATGCCATCGCACTCGCCTTCGCTCTGTCCAAACCATTTGTCAATGTGGTACTGAGCGGAGCTGCGACACCCGATCACCTCGCGGCTAATCTGAAAGCATTCGAAGTAGACTTTTCTAACAAAGAGTTGCAAGGCCTGGAGACGCTCTGTGTCCCGGCCAAAGACTACTGGGAAGTCCGCAGCAGACTGCAGTGGAATTGACCCACGGCGTCAATGAAAACGGGACTTAAAACGATTGTTCCTCTTTAGATACCTTTTGCAGATCAAACTCCCCGAGGAAATTGCTGGCCTGCTCCAGATTCGGGAACTCGTAGCTCTTGATCTCTCCCTGGCTATCGTGAATTTCTACCTTTACGGTTTCGATTTTGTTATCCTGCCCAAGGACATCGGTGACCAGCTCCCCAGCCTTCTCGGGATCGATCTGCGCCTTGATCTTCACAGTCTTGCGACGGATACGACCACAATAGGTGCATTTGTACTCCTTCTCTAACTCTCCATCTACGGTGTCGGTGGCCGCATGGATCACCTCTTCCTTGGAAAGCCTCAGCGTTTGGAACCCACAGCGATCGCACTCCAGTGCGCTAAGGTGACCTTTGTATTTCTCAATCGTGGTCTCACCACTTTCCTCGTCTATCCACACATCGTAGTCGACCGAGAATACATTCTCCTCTGCCTGCATCCCTTCATCCAGATAGGCATCTTCCTCCTCTTCACTGAGCAGCTTCATCTGATTGCCTGTTTGCGGATTTACACGAGGTGTGTATCGCAGGCGATGTAGCTTTTTATGCAGCCTTTTGGGATAGTAGTAGTTGAAAATGAGATAAGCGACATACCCATACAATGTGCCGAAGCAAAGGGCGATGAATATCCTTATGAAAAACCAGAAAATGCTCAACGCTACCGTTGACTCACTGGCTGTATTTGCTATGAAAAATATACCGGCTGCTATGGAAAAGTTACCTGCGAGGAGCTTACTGACCTCCTTTTCACTCGCAAGGTCGAATTTTGCCTTTAAGCTCTTCAATGAAGAGAGGCGCATGTAGTACCCAAGGATGATGACAAGGGCAACCAAAACGCTGAGAGCAGCCAGGCCCCACATAATGAGGTTCCAGGTGCCTAGAAAATTCAAATATGCTTCTTGCTCCATAATTAATCGATTGGGTTGCTTTAGGCTCGCGTAGCAAATGTACAACGTCCGGATGACAATTTTCTGATCCGTCCGTGGCTGTCAATTGGCAAACAGCACGTGTATCGCGTATTAGTAGGGTGGTGGGTAGCAGACCTGCTGACTTGGTGAAAAGGCCCTTCTCCGGCTTCAATTGCCAGCTAAAAGGACACTTACTTCCTTTCCCAGCTCTGAATTATGGACCTTCTCGATCTCAGCCGCCAGCCGCGTGCTCAGTCGAACTCCCGTCTCCCGCACGACTGAGAAGAGGAGGAGAATAAGAAGCATGGTGGTCAATTTTCTAGCGCTCATGGTTTTGCACTTGTCACTCTAAGGATGCGGTTGTAAACCTGTAGGTTGCACGCTGGGCCTGTTCTTTACAGGAGTACTGATCTTTTTGAGAGACGTTACTGTGGCTTATTAGGATGGCTGCACTTTTTTTAGTAACATTTCCCTCCTAATAGACTTGCTTGACCAGGCATGTCAGTTGGACTGAAACCTTTGAACTCAATGAATGCTACTGTAAAAAAACCCGCACTGCGAAGGATCACCAAACGTCAAGTCAATAATTCTCTCCTGCTCGAAGTGGCCTGGGAAGTCCTTAATCAGGTAGGTGGCATCTATACGGTGGTCAGGTCCAAAACCCCGACCATCATCGAAAAGTGGGGCCAGAACTATTGCCTCATCGGTCCTTACATGCCCCAACATGCCGCTACTGAATTTGAGCCTACGGACAACTACAAAGATCCATTTGGTAAGGCGGTACTGGCCATGCGGGAAAAGGGCTATGAAGTGCACTATGGAGCGTGGTTGGTGAGTGGTCGCCCAAAGGTGGTGTTGTTCAATTTGGGATCAGTGATGCCGCGATTGGGAGAGATCAAATATCAGTTGTGGGAGGATCACGGTATATCTACTCCTACAGACGACTTACTGGTCAACGATGTCCTGGCCTTCGGCGAGATGGTGCGCATCTACATCACTACTCTTGCTAGCCAGCGAAAACTCAACAAACGAATCATTGCCCATGTCCATGAATGGATGGCGGGGTCTGGCATACCGGGGCTGCGCAAAGACAAAGTCAAGGCTTCCGTGGTATTCACAACCCATGCCACGCTTCTGGGGAGGTACCTGGCCATGAACGACCCGCAGTTCTACGACCACTTGCCATTTATGGATTGGCAAAAGGAGGCCCGGCACTTCAATATCGAGGCCGCCGTAGGTATCGAACGAGCTGCAGCACATGGTTCCCACGTCTTTAGTACCGTGAGTGAAGTCACCGCCAAGGAGTGTCGCCAGCTCCTGGGCCGAGAACCCGACGTGATCCTTCCGAATGGTATCAACAACGAACGGTTCGAGGCACTCCACGAGTTTCAAAACCTGCACCTGCAGTACAAGAACATGATCCATCAATTCACGATGGCACATTTCTTTTCCAGCTACACGTTCGATCTCGACAAGACGATGTACTTCTTTACGTCGGGAAGGTATGAGTATCGAAACAAGGGTTATGACCTGACCCTCGAAGCTCTTGCCCGTCTCAACCATCGGTTGAAGACAGAGAAGTCTGATGTGACGATCGTGATGTTCTTTATTACCAAGCGCCCGTACTCGTCCATCAATCCGAAGATCCTCGAAAGCAAGGCACTTCTCGAAGAATTCAAAGACACGGTGGAGAATATCAAACGGCAGGTTGGTGATCGCCTTTTCTACGAGGCGATGACCCAGCCAAGCCAAAAATTACCCGAACTATCCAAGTTCGTCGATGACTACTGGAGGCTTCGATACCGTCGAACATTACAGTCCTGGAAATCGCATAGCCTGCCCGCGGTGGTCACACACAACCTCCATGATGATGCGAATGACGACATCCTCAATTTCCTGAGGCACACAAACCTGGTTAACCATGAACATGACCGCGTGAAGATCGTCTACCATCCTGATTTCATTAACTACACGAACCCGCTGTTCTCAATGGAATACAGCCAGTTTGTCCGTGGTTGCCATATGGGCGTATTCCCGAGCTACTACGAACCATGGGGCTACACGCCTCTGGAGTGCTTGGCGAGTGGAGTTCCTGCGGTTACGAGCGACTTGGCTGGCTTCGGGGACTACGTCCAGCAGAATGTAAAAGATCCACATCTCTCAGGTATCCACGTCGTGAAGAGAGATGAGCGTAGCTATGACGATGCCGCTGGCCAGTTGGCCAACAAGATGTACAATTATATCAGGCTGAGCCGTCGAGAGCGCATAGACCTACGAAACAGGGTAGAAGCCTCCGCGCAATTATTCGATTGGGAGAACCTTGTCAAGTACTACGATCAGGCCTATGACCTTTGTACAAAGGCCGAATTATAGACCTACGAACCTTTGATCTCTAGCTGGTCAGTGTTACGCATCAACTCCAGGGCAGAGTTGTAGATAGGGTTCAACTGATTGTAGACGGGGTAGAAAGCATCACTGCCCCAGACATTACGCCCAATCCACGCCTTCAGGTAGATTTTGATCCGATATTGGGAGGTCTGAAAATCCTCATCACTGTATTTGATCTCGTTGGATTTGGCACTTGCGACAAGTTCCTTCAAAATATCATCAGAGACTTCGAAGTCTGTGAGAAACTTTTCAAGTCCCATCGCCTCGAGTTCTTTTTTCCGCTCTTGCGAGTAGTCAAGACTGTACTCGGCGAATGAGTTAGATGTGAAGAGCTTGTTCAGATACTCGCTTCGCCCCAGGGTATCGATTGCAACAAAGTGATCCGGGACGATCCCGCCTCCTCCATAGACTTTCCGGCCTCCCTTTGTCTCGAAAACCTGGCTTTCATTGACCTTGATGCTATCTTCATTGAAGACCTCGCCATTTTCAAACCTCTCCACATATTCCTTGTGATACTCATCGATGTCGTCTGAATAGGGTCTTTGGATAGATCGGCCACTCGGAGTGTAGTAGCGCGAGATCGTCAATCGCAACTGTGAGCCATCGTCGAGGTCCAGCGGTAGCTGTACCAGGCCTTTGCCATAGGATCGGCGGCCCACGATCAAGCCACGATCATAGTCTTGCACGGCGCCAGAGACGATTTCCGAAGCGGACGCTGAGCCCTCGTCTATCATCACGATTAGGTCACCCTCCTCAAAATCACCTCCATTTTTAGAGCGGTGCTCTTCGTCATATCGCGATTCTTTGCCTTCAGTATAGACGATCATTTGCCCATCTATCAGGAACTCATCGACCATGTCCACTGCGCGGTCCAGATAACCCCCAGGATTTTGGGTGAGGTCCAAGATCAGTCTCTTCATTCCAGCTTCCTTCAGCGTGTAGAGCCCCTCCTTGAATTCCATGTAGGTGGTGGCTGAGAATCGACTTACCTTGATGTAGCCGATTTCGTCATCGATCATGTAAGAAGCATCGACTGAGTTTTGCGGGATCACGTCTCTTGTGATCTCAAAGTCAATCAGGTCTGTCTTTCCCTTTCGGAGGATACTCACGGTCACGTTGGTACCTTTCTTACCCCGCAGATGATTAAAAACGTCGAGTGTTTGCAAACCTACTCCGGCGACATTCTCGCCGTCCACTTTGATGATTTTATCGCCAGGCAATATGCCAGCCTCAAGGGACGGCCCGCCACTGAGTGGTGCGATCACGTGAATAGTATCTTTGAAAATATTGAACTCAACACCGATGCCCTCGAAGTTGCCCTGAAGCTCTTCACGTCTGAGTTCCATCTCTTCACTGGTCATATAGACCGTGTGTGGGTCGAGCGTGTGTAGCATATTCTCAATAGCACCCTCGATCAATTCTTCGGTGTCTACCTCGTCAACGTAGTCATTTTCCACGTAAGTGAGGATCTGGCGCAATTTGGAGAGGTTCTGATTGAGAGAGGTAGAAGAGCCGGCAGGGTGCGCCATATTGGCTCCTATGAATACCCCGATAGCGATAGCAATTCCGACGTAGATAGGCAGTCTGATGGCCTGTCTTGAATTTTTGTGCGTTGTCACGGAAAGAGAATTTTACTAAATGTAATGAGGCTAGCCTTCAAAATTATAATGTAAACGCTAGAAGGGTAGATTTCGTTTTTGAAAGATTACTATTCCAGACTTTTTGAGACTCGTTATCTTTACCCCTTCATCGCATGCGAGTACTGGATAAAACCATAGGATCGGTTATTGATGAAAACTTTGTGTACGCCAGGGCGCTCCATTACCTGGGTATCGAGTTTTTTGAGAATGAGCACAAGTCGCTCAACGAAATCTGTCGTGAGCGAGGTATCAGCCGGCAAAAGGTGATCAAGTGCTTCTACGAAATGGACGCAAATCGTAGAAGCTCATTCCAGGAACTAGCCAGTTATCCTCTGGAGTTGCTCCTCGAGTATCTGCGGCATTCTCATTACTTATTCATCAAGGAGAAACTGCCCTATATTTCCTTCCTGCTCTCGGAACACGAAGAGCCTTCCGCGCAAGACTTAAGGGCGATCTTCCCGGTCTTTGTCGAGGATTTCATAAAGCACATCTACGAGGAAGAGGACGAAGTCTTCAAGTACGTCCATGCCCTCAACCGCATCGAACAGGGCAAAGAGACCAGTCCAATCTCAGCCTTGATGCCTTTTTGGAAATTTTCTCTGGTTCACAGCAAAGAAGAACATGATCAGGAGGACGCGATGGGCAATCTGACTGAGCTGACGGATTCCATCAAAATGGAGGACCTTCGCAGCCGGGTGATCGTCAAAGAACTGAAGGCTTTTGATCGCGAGATCACTTATCATGCAGAGATTGAAAATGAGATCCTCTTTCCAAGGGCGCTGATGCTCGAAGCCAGGATCAAAGGCCAGCTTCGGAGGCTCAGCAGACGCAATTGATGGCACGGATCATGGCCATTGACTATGGGACCAAACGAACGGGCCTGGCAGTAACCGATACTCTCCAAATAATCGCCAGCCCTTTGGACGGTGTGAGGTCCCACGACCTGATCGACTATCTGTCAGACTATTTTAAGAAAGAGGAGGTGGAGACGGTGGTACTCGGCTATCCACTGAACGATGACGAGGAACGAACTCACAATACAGGGCCGGTGGAGGCTTTCGCCAATCGATTTAGAAAGGTCTTTCCAGACCATGAGCTGGTCTTCCAGGATGAGTGGTCGACCTCTAAGATGGCCGTGCAGAGCATGATACAATCAGGCGCCAAAAAAAAACAAAGAAGAAACAAGTTGACCATTGATCAGGTTAGCGCTACGATAATTTTGCAGTCATATTTGGAATCCAGAGAATGATATATCCGATTGTATTGTACGGTGATCCCGTTCTGAAAAAGAAAGCTAGCGAAGTGACCAAAGAGGAGCTGGACGAGGACTTCATCGAGAGTATGTTTGAGACCATGTACAACGCCAGTGGCGTTGGGCTGGCCGCCCCACAAATTGGCAAGAGTTGGAGGATCTTCGTGTTGGACAGTACGCCGATGGAAGAGGACGAAAGCAAGGGCGTCAAGCGGGCCTTTATCAATCCAGAGATTTTGGAGATAGATGGTGATCCTTGGGTTTTTGAAGAGGGTTGTCTCAGCATCCCAGGTATCAGGGAGGATGTGGAGCGCGAGGCGGACGTATTGATACGCTACGTGGACGAAAACTGGGAGGAGCGCGAAGATCGCTTCACGGGTGTACTCGCGCGCATTATCCAGCACGAATATGACCACATTGAAGGTGTTCTTTTCACCGATTACCTGTCGCCCCTGAAGAAGCGCCTGCTTAAGGGGCGTCTGGCCAATATTACGAAGGGCAAAGTCGATGCAGATTACAGGGTGAAGGCCCCATTGAAAAGGTAAGAAATGAAAATCGCTTCCAAGCTACCGGACGTGGGCACTTCGATTTTCTCCGTGATGTCCGGTATGGCGACGCAGTACGGCGCCCTCAATCTCTCGCAGGGATTTCCGGACTTTCAGATCAGCGAGGAACTCATCGACCTCGTCTCTAAGCACATGCGCGAAGGGCGCAACCAATATCCTCCAAGCATTGGCATAGCGCCATTGCGAGAGGCGATCGCGGGAATGACGGAGCACCTATATGGACATATGCCAGACCCGGAGTCTGAGATCACAGTCTTCACTGGAGCTACCGAGGCTATCTACTGCGCAATAGCCGCCTTGATCCAAAAAGGTGACGAGGTCATCATCTTTGACCCTGCTTATGACTCCTACGATCCTGTTGTCCGACTGCACGGTGGGGTGCCGGTTCACATCAATCTGGAAGCACCTTATTTCAGGATACCCTGGGAGGAAGTGGCGAGTCGTATAAACGACCGCACGCGGGCCATCTTTATCAACAATCCGCACAATCCCACAGGCACCATCCTGACGAAGGAAGACTTGCTGCAGTTGGAGAAGCTGGCAGTACAGCATGATTTGCTAGTCATCAGCGATGAGGTGTATCACAACATGGTCTTTGATGACCAAAAGCATCGCAGCGTCCTGGAGTTCGAAGCATTGCGGCAGCGCAGCGTTGCGGCCTTTTCTTTTGGCAAGACTTTTCATGCGACAGGGTGGAAGATGGGCTATGCAGTAGCCTCCAAAGAAGTCACTGACGAACTGCGTAGGGTGCACCAATTTGTCACCTTTACTGTGAATACGCCGATTCAATTTGCACTGGGAGAGTTCATTCGGAATCCCGTGCATTTTGAGCAATTGCCCGGGTTTTTCCAGCGAAAGCGGGACTACTTCCTGCAAAGTATTGAGGGAAGTCGTTTTGAGGCAGTACCCAGTGGTGGCACGTATTTCCAAATTCTCTCGTACGCAGGTATCAGTGACGAGGCCGACCAGGCGATGGCGGAGCACATGACGAAGCAGAACGGTCTGGCTTCTATACCCGTCTCGGTCTTCTATGCCGATGGCACGGACCAAAAACTGCTCCGCTTTTGTTTTGCGAAAGACGACGGCACACTCGAGCGCGCAGGACAAATTCTTAAACAGATCTGACCAAGTTTTGGACCTATGCAGGATTTAAAAGTCACTCTCATTCAGGCCGATCTTCATTGGCGATCCATCGGTGCCAATATGGCGGCCTTTGAAGAAAAGATCTGGAAGGCACCCGAGGGGCAGGACCTGATCGTCCTACCCGAAATGTTCACAACGGGTTTTACGATGGAGCCCGAGGAGGTCTCGGAGCCTGTGAATGGCAATACGTACAAGTGGATGCGCCAGATGGCTGCGCAGAGCGGGGCGATAATCCTGGGCAGTGCCATCATCAAAGAGAGCGGCAATTATTACAACAGGTTGCTGATCGCGACGCCTGAGGGCGAAATACAGTATTACGACAAGAAGCACTTATTCACGCTGGCAGGCGAAGATGGATCGTTTACCGCCGGGGAACGCAGAGTGGTGATAGAAGTGAACGGATGGAAAATCATGCCCCTTGTTTGCTACGACTTACGGTTTCCTGTCTGGTCGAGGTCTCAAGGGAGCGAAGAGGCCCTTTACGAATACGACGTGATCATCTATGTTGCCAACTGGCCCACACCCAGGGTCCAGGCCTGGGATACCTTGCTTCGGGCCAGGGCCATTGAGAACATCGCTTACAGTATTGGGGTGAACCGAGTTGGGCTGGATGGCTACGACAAAGAGTATTCAGGGCACTCCGCGGTCTACGACTATGTTGGCAACACCATGCTGTTCATGGACAATGAGGAGGGGATGCAATCCGTCGAACTGCCCATGGATCAACTGGCCAAATTCCGTGAGCGCTTCCCTTTTCAAGAAGACCAGGATCGCTTTCAGTTGCGTTGAAGCCACGCCCGCACCTGCTGCAGGGCCTCGGTTTCGCTGGCAGTGAGAAGATAGCCCGCTAGTTGAGGTCCGAGTTTGGCAAGCATGGGGTCCTCAGCATTCGTGATCAACCTTACACGCTCTGTCGCCTGCATGAGCTCTTGTAGCAAAGGCAGTGTCTTGCCCCACGAAGTGGATTCCTCCCTCCAGATAAGCAAGACAATAGGGTGCTTCGAATTGATTAGGTCTTTGGCCAAATGGATCAGGTCCATGCTGGAGTGATTATCAACCGCCAGGGTGTCCGTAGCCAGGCCGCTCAGCTCCATTTCCAGAGGTGTAATGGTCCGTGTAGCCTCAGAAAGCAGTTGAATAAGTAATGGCTGAGACTTCAAAGAGTGAATTTCATTCATGAACGGGTTATTCTGATACAGCGCATTTCGCACGCGAAATGGCTCCGCAAACGTTTGTTCTATTCCGGAAGATATTACTTTTGCTTGCAAATTTTTGAGGCAACATTACCACCCCTTAGATAATGACATATATCGAGCCAGCCCCGATCAAGGATAAGGGCAACCCCTTCGAGTCGATGATGTCCAGATTCCATATTGCTGCGCAGCATTTGGGACTGGATGAGCAAGTCTATCAAGTTTTGAAATCACCTACGAAGCAAGTCATTGTGTCTTTGCCTGTGACAATGGATGATGGGTCGATCAAGGTATTTGAGGGCTATCGGGTGATCCACTCGAATATACTGGGGCCATCCAAGGGTGGTGTTCGATTCGATGAGGACGTCAACCTTGATGAGGTAAAGGCACTTGCAGCATGGATGACGTGGAAGTGTGCCGTCGTGGACATTCCCTATGGCGGAGCAAAGGGCGGTATCGCGTGCAACCCACGAAAGATGTCTCGCGGTGAGGTGGAGCGTTTGACGCGGGCTTACACCCAGGCGATGTACGAAATCATCGGTCCGGACCGAGATATCCCTGCACCAGATATGGGCACAGGCCCCAATGAGATGGCATGGATGATGGACCAGTACTCACGTGGGCATGGCATGACGGTCAATGCAGTAGTGACGGGCAAGCCACTTGTCCTGGGTGGTTCTCTGGGAAGAACCGAAGCCACGGGTCGTGGGGTGATGATCTCGGCGCTGGCCGCCATGGAGAGGCTCAGGATCAATCCATTCAAAGCGACATGCGCGATTCAGGGTTTTGGCAACGTGGGCTCCTGGGCGGCTTTGCTGCTTGAAGAGCGCGGCGTGAAGATTGTGGCCATTAGCGATATCTCTGGGGCTTACTACAACGCGGAAGGCATCAACATTCATAAGGCTGCGGAATACCGTACGAACAATGGCGGGACCCTGGAAGGGCTCGAGGGCGTCGAGAAGATCGATCCGGAGGAGTTGCTACTCCTCGAAGTGGACGTATTGGTGCCAGCGGCTGTGGAGGACGTGATCACAGAGGCCAATGCCCGAAAGATCAAGGCGAAACTCATCGTGGAAGGCGCCAATGGCCCTACCTCTGCACAGGCAGATGCCATCATCAATTCACAAGGAATTATGGCCGTGCCGGATATCCTCGCCAATGCCGGCGGTGTGACGGTATCTTACTTTGAATGGGTGCAGAACCGACTGGGCTACAAGTGGACGGGCGAGCGTGTCAACCGCAGATCCGACCGGATCATGAAGGAAGCCTTCAACCGCGTGTACCATACCTCTCGGCAGTATGAGGTGCCTTTGAGAATTGCGGCCTATATTGTGGCCATCGACAAAGTTGCCAAGACCTACAAGTTCCGCGGCGGCTTCTAAAGACTAAGAATGACTCGAATACATAAAGAGGGGTCCCTGATCATCCCCGTTTCGGCGATTTTGATTGGGGCATTGTACGCATTTCTGTACTGGTTGATTCCCTTCGAGATCGTGCAGTGGGTGCTGGCCGCGGCCGCGATTATTTTCTGGATCCTGATCGTTCGTTTCTTTCGCGTGCCTAAGGTCCAAACGCCCGAGCAGGACAACCGCGTTATAGCACCGGCGGATGGGAAGGTCGTGGTCATTGAAGAGACGGAGGAGGGCGAGTACCTCAAAGAGAATAGGCTGCAGATCTCCATATTCATGTCGCCTTTGGACGTTCATGTGAACCGATCGCCGGTGGATGGGAAAGTATCGTACTACAAGTACCACCCGGGTAAGTATTTGGTGGCGTGGCATCCAAAATCCAGCACGGACAATGAGCGCACTTCTATTGGTATCACCACCGCAGATGGTGTGAAAGTGCTCATGCGCCAGATCGCTGGGGCCGTTGCCAGGAGAATATCCTTTTACAAGCAAGTGGACGATCCGCTCGCTGCCGGAGAAGAACTGGGCTTCATCCGGTTTGGCAGCAGAATCGACGTTTTTCTACCCACAGACGCCATTTTGCATGTGAAAATCGGGGACCGAACAGTGGGTGGAGAGACGATGATCGCCACCTTGCAATAACCATATTTAGGTAGCAAGACACTCGCTAAATACCCTTTTTTGGGTATTGCCCACGCCGTGGGAATGAGATTCTTTTACATCATCAATTTTGATGGAATGATTAAGAATTTCGCACGGATGGACAAACTGCTCTCTTACAAAACCGCCTCACTTTCGGTTGATTTCTCCTATCGCTTTCTTCTCATTACCTGGCATGGCAATGTGGACTTTGAGGAATACAAGTCGGTATTGACCAAGGCCACCGAGATCGCGGAGGTGCACGCCATCACCGATGTCATCATCAATCGTCTGGAGCTAAGGGAGCTGAACACGGAATGTCGCGTGTGGATGAAAAACTACTTCCTGAAAGAATTGGTAAGGCCCCTAATCCCAAACCTGACTAAAGTGGCCACCATAGAATCCCGTTCGGCCATTGGCCAGATCTATGCCAAGACCATCTCCAAGGCCGTATCTATGGTTTATCCTAAGCTGACTTTCAGAAGCTTCGCCTCGGAGTCCGCAGCGTATCGCTGGATCAACCCTGGCGCCGTCGAACCAGCTCTACAGGAGGCTGTGGCCACCAAGGCCAACAGCCGCCTGGAAGGAGCAAGATCAATTCATCGTGAAAACCCTGGCACCGCCATGCCGCAGTTGGAAGAACGAAGAAAGCACCTCCTGGACAGCCTCTATCAGCTGTTTTTCGCCGCCAGATAATCGCCTATCTTCTCAAGGAAGGCCTGATCCACGGAGTCAAAGCTGGCCAACTGGTCACTATCGACATCCAGGATCATTGTCACGCGATCATCCTCGAAGAAAGGAACAACAATTTCCGACTTGGAATCACTGCTACACGCAATGTGCCCGGGAAATTGGTCCACGTCTTCGACGATGATCGTTCGTGCTTTGGACCAGGCGGTACCGCACACGCCTTTCCCCCTCCTGATGCGGGTGCAGGCTATGGGTCCCTGGAAGGGGCCGAGGACCAACTCATCGTCCTTCACCAGATAAAAGCCCACCCAGAAAAAGTCCATGCCGTACTTCAGGGCGGAGGCAATGTTCGCCAGGTTGGCGATCAGGTCTTTTTCATCTGAGACGAGTGCGTGGATCTGTGGTAGCAGCGACTCGTACCTTTCTGTTTTGTCGCTTGAGGTGCTGACTAATAGTTCTTCGGCCATAATTATTCTTTGAAGTATATGCTTAGTGTGTCTCCAACAACGTCAGTTTGCTCCCGTAAATTCCCTTGCAACCTGGGCGCAGCGATACCTTCGCCGAATTCCTGGGTGGACTGGAATACTCGGGCCTCATCCCAAAGGCCCTGATCGATGAATCCCTGAAGGGTCCGCGATCCGCCTTCGATGATGATGCTTCGGATTGATTTCTCGTAGAGGCGTAGAAGGGCCCCCTTTTCAAATGAATCCTCTTCAATCTTCAGCCAATGTATGTTCCCGTCTTTGGCTTCCTTCCTACCGTTCAAAACGATGGTCGCGACTGACTTATCGAATAGCTGGAGGTCCGATGGTAGCGCCAGCTTACAATCGATGACGACACGAGTGGGATGCTGCCCGGTCCATTGACGGACGGTGAGCGCCGGGTCATCATACCGCGCAGTGTTGGTGCCTACGAGTATGGCATCTTCCTCTGCGCGCCATTTGTGCACCATCTGCCGTGATTGGGGATTGCTGATCCACTTGGAATCGAAATTCTTTCGGGCGATAAATCCGTCTGCGGTCTGTGCCCACTTGAGGATGACGTAGGGTCTCTTCGTCTCCAATGGGCGAAAGAACCTGCGGTTAAGTAAGGCATATTCGTCACGAAGAATTCCGACATCAACCTGAATACCAGCCTCCTGTAGTTTCCTGATACCCCCTCCACTGACGAGGGGATGCGTATCTTCATGTGCTATTACAACCCTGGTTATACCTGAGGCTATTAGCAGATCGGCACATGGAGGTGTTTTGCCATGGTGGCTGCAAGGCTCCAGTGTGACGTAGGCCGTCGCTCCCTGAAGAAGGGATGTATCTTTGACGGAATTCACAGCATGTACCTCCGCGTGCGGTCCTCCATAGTTTTGATGGTAGCCTTCTCCAATGATGGCATCATCGCGTACGAGGACACAACCGACCAGAGGATTGGGGCTCACGGTACCCAGCCCCCTGCCAGCAAGGGCCAGGGCCCTTGACATAAATCGCTCGTCGTAAGTCGCTGTCTCCATCAATCGAAAGTAGCAGGCTAAATTCGCCAATATCTATGCACGAGAAACAGTCAGGGCATAATATTTTCCAGACAGCCACCATGCGACTGGCCGGTTTATATCCGAAATCGGAAAGTGAGTCATTGGTGTATTGGCTCATGGAGGATCTGTTGGGCGTGAGGAAAGTGGACATCGCCCTGGGGAGAGCACCAGTGGGAGAACTGGACAGTTTTGAGAAGGCCATGACCAGACTAGCGGCTGGCGAGCCCATTCAATATGTGCTTGGATACGCTTGGTTTCGAGGGTTGAAATTTGCTGTCGAACCCGGCGTATTGATACCACGGCCGGAGACCGAGGTTGCTGTGGAGCAAGCGCTGGCGGTAACCCCGGCAAATGGGGCGGTGCTGGATATCGGTACCGGTTCTGGCTGTATTGCATTGACCGTAGCCAAGGAACGATCAGATGCGAAGGTGACAGCCTGGGACGTCTCGCCTCAAGCCATGTCAATAACCCGAAAAAATGCTGAGAAGCTGGGAGTTTCTGTGAATGTGGAACGCGTTGACGTGATGGCTTCCTGGCCTGACATTCAGGTCGATGTAGTCGTCAGCAATCCACCCTACGTCCTCGAAACGGAAAAAGAGCAGATGCATCGAAATGTGCTGGAGCATGAGCCTTCGTTGGCCTTGTTTGTTCCGGACAGTGACCCCCTGCGCTTCTACCGTGAGATCGCTCAGAAGGCACGGGGGATTCTGTCGGCCCATGGGCAGCTGGTATTAGAAATCAATGAGAGAAAGGCGACGGAGACCGTAGACTTGCTTAGCGTCTGCGGCTACGGCGACTTACAAGTGATACAAGATTTTTACGGTAAAGACCGAGTGGTCAGAGGAACTCTATGATGATCTGCACCGTGGAATTGATGCGTTTTCCGTCTCTGGTTGCGGGGCTCCACTTTGGACCCTCGCGGACAATCTTCAGGGCCGCCTCATTCGTAGCGTCATCGAGGCCGTTCAGTACCTCCAGGTTCCGCAGTGTACTGTCACCTCTCACAACAGCACGGATGGTTACCTGACCTTGCAGGAGTATAGTCTCCTTTTTTTGAACCTCTGCAACGGCATTTTTCAAATATTCGCTGTAGGCCGGGTAGCCGCCGAGAGGAGCAGGCACTGCAGATAGTGGTGCCGATGCTGCGCGTGCCTTTCTGGTAGGTTCCTCGCGCTCGGGAACTGCAGAGAGCGCAGCAGGGGCTTCATCAGACGCGATATCATCTTCCGATATCGATGATACACCGAAGGCCAAATCCCTTGCAGCGGTGTCCTCTTCCAAAAAGATGAAGTCTTGGGTGATAGGTGCCTCTTCCGTTACCTCAGCAAACTGTTCCTCCTCGACCTCGCCAAACTCTTCATCGGCTACCTCGGCAAAGTCCTGATCTGCGAAGACCACTTCCTCGATCGACGTCTCTTCCTCTGCTGCTTCGACTTCGGCGAGCACCAAACCAGTTTCTGGCTCCTCAGTAGTAGCGGTAGCGATGGGTTCTGATCCTTCAGGCACGGCTCCAGCGTCAGGTTCCGCCGCCTCTGCACTGAAGGATATGTCGGCGACCGGAGGTTCTTCGTCGGGAGAGGCTGATTCGATTGCTTCTTCCTCCGGCTCCGTATCGCCAGAATCTGTCGCAGTGATATTCTTTGGAGGCTGGCTCTCCGTAGCTGGGGCCCGCTCACCTGGGGCTTCCGTGCTTTCCTTCATTGCGATGGGGCCTGATCGTCGCTCCACCTGCCAGTAAATGAGGAAAGATGCTGTGAGCAGTAAGAGTACGCTCGCCGCGACTTGCCAAACGGGAAACACTCGCCGCTTTGGCAACTGGAGCTGCTGTTGCAAGCCGGCAATGTCTTTAACCATTTCATCTGCGTCGTGCAATTCCCAACCCTCGGCAGCCTCTCGATCAAAGGCGTCATTGAGCGTAGCACGCTCAAAGTCGTGCGCCTCCCGAGCACTCATCTCTCCCTGATGGTACCTGCGGAAGTCCTCCGCATTGGGTCGATATGGTTTTTGTTCGCTCACTCTTGCCTTGCTTCGCGCTGCTGCTCGATACAGTTTTTCAAGTTTCGCTTGCCATTTTGTATGGCGCTTTTGACGGTCTTTACTTCCAGTGCTGTCTGTTGTGCAATCTCCTGATAGCTCTGCTTTTGCAAGTAAAACAAAGAGACACACAATTTTTGTTGCTCTTTCAATTCCTCCAAACATGGGGTCAATGCATCGAGATCGCCATCAACGTCCTCATCATTGAGATGCGCGATGTCTGGAGATTCCATAAACAGGACGTTGTTTTTTTCCTTTTCCGTCTTGGCCTTTCTCAATTGCATGAGGCAATGATTCTTGGAGACCACATATAGCCACGACTTGAAATGGGCGACTTCAGCGTCCAATAATGTTTTCGCAATTTTCTCATAGATGGCCATCGTAGCATCCTGGCTGTCCTCCCTGGAATGCAGGTACTTGAGGCACAATCCATAGACAAGATGTAGATATCGATCATAAAGCGCTCCCAGGTATGAGGCGTCTTCTGTCTGACGATAGCGGCTCAGTAAGTCGCTGTCGTCCAAGGCTTCATGTCGTTTGGATCGATTTACAGCCAAAACGATTTCATGGGTTGCTCACGAGAATTTCAAAAAAAATTGCGCTGCATTTATGGAATCCTACCACCTGCTGCATCTCAACTGGCAGACACCAAAAATTATAGTCATGCGAAAATTAATCATCTTCATACTTACCCTCACGAGTTTTTCACAATTGTCAGCGATGCACCAGGTGCAGGGGACCGTTGTGGACCAGTTCTCCGGGGGTCCGATAGCAGGAGTCACCGTCCGGGTCATGGGAACTTTTGTAACTGCTTCTACGGACAAAAATGGCTGCTATCAAATAGACGCCACTTCACCCAATGCCTGGTTATCGTTCTCCATGGCAGGATACGAAACCCAGGAAATAAGGCTCAAGGGTCGTAAGACCATTAATATCCAGCTCGCATTAGTGATTGAGGAAGTGGAAATGGAGATGGCCGAGCCTGTCACGGAAGACATCTCATTCTCCGATAGGCGATCGAAAGCAGCTGGCGCCGTATCTCACAGTGTGATGTCAAGTTCCTATCCCGCGGTAGGCTTTTCAGCGGACCAGGGGGTTGTCCACAATACAGAGGGCTACTCGACGATACACGAAAATGGATTCAAGAAACCTTCTGATGATCCCTTGTCCACCTTTTCCATCGATGTAGACGCTGCGTCTTACAGCAATATGCGCCGCTTTCTCAATTATGGGCAGCAGCCGCCGAAAGACGCCGTACGCATCGAGGAGATGGTCAATTACTTCAAGTACAACTATGAGCAGCCAACTGGTAAGCATCCCTTTGCCATCAACACGGAATTGGCAGCGGCTCCGTGGAATGAGGATCATGTGCTCGTGCAAATCGGACTACAGGGCAAAGACATCCCCACCGAAGATCTACCGCCGTCTAACCTGGTCTTCCTGATTGATGTTTCCGGCTCGATGAGCGACGCCAATAAGCTGCCTCTCCTCAAGTCGTCCTTCAAGTTGCTTGTTCAGAAAATGCGACCTCAGGATCGTGTGGCCATCGTCGTCTATGCTGGAGCAGCAGGTATGGTTCTGCCAAGTACACCCGGCACAGAAAAGGAGCAGATCATCACCGCTTTGGATAGACTTAATGCCGGGGGCTCGACTGCCGGTGGCGCAGGCATCGAACTGGCCTACAAAACAGCGCAGCAGTATTTCGTGAATGGCGGCAACAACCGAGTGATACTAGCGACGGATGGTGACTTCAACGTCGGATCCTCCAGCAATGCGGAAATGGAGCGGTTGATAGAGAAGAAGCGAGAAGACGGGGTCTTCCTCACTGTTTTGGGCTTCGGAATGGGCAATTATAAGGATGACAAAATGGAGATACTCGCCGATAAGGGGAATGGCAACTACGCCTACATCGACAACATCCGCGAGGCTCGCAAGGTCTTCATCAACGAGTTTGGAGGTACGCTCTTCACGATCGCCAAGGATGTGAAGATACAGGTGGAGTTCAATCCCACGAAGGTGCAGGCTTATCGCCTCATAGGCTACGAAAACCGCCTGTTGGAAGCCGAGGACTTCAACGATGACAAGAAGGACGCCGGTGAACTAGGCAGCGGACACACCGTGACGGCGCTGTATGAAGTGATACCGGTGGGAGTGGAGAGCGAGTTCATCAAAGACGTCGATCCCCTGAAATATCAGACTACGACCACATCCGGAGCGTCACAGTCCAAGGAGTGGCTGACGGTGAAGTTTCGATACAAGGACCCTGAGGCGTCGAGGAGCCAGCTGATAGTCGAGACACTCTCCGGCAAACCCACTCGCACCATGAGTGAGAATCTCCAGTGGGCATCAGCAGTAGCGGGCTTTGGCATGCTCTTGCGGGAGTCCGAGTACAAGGGAGCACTCAATTATGACAAGGTCTTGGAAATGGCGAAGAGTGCAAAGGGCACTGACGAGTTTGGCTATCGCAATGAGTTCATTCAGCTCGTGAGCACTGCAAGAAGTCTGTTCCCAACTGTGGGAGCAACTTCCAGCCGCTAAGAAAGCCATCCCCACTTCCTGCGGATACAGGTGGTCCCGAGACTGTATTCCAGGGGGTGGGGTTTAATACTTTACATCAATTGAAGACTAAACCCAGGCCGTTGTGCTTTTTGAACCTGGGATCACGGTTCGCTACATCCCAGTTACACTCGGGGCGCTCAGCCTGGTTTGAACACGAACCAACAAACCCAAAATAGTCCAACCAGGGATCACTTAAGACCTTGAATGACTGAATTTTGGAGAGAGTCGTCAGTGACGCTGGCGCTAATTCTCCTGCATCTTTTTTTGAAAATCTCGTTTCAGCCTGTTGAGTTTTTTGGTGATGGTCTCGCGGTTCTTTGCAGATTTCACCCACTGCGGCAGGTTGGTTATCATTGAATACTTGTGCCTGCCATCATCTGTTCGCAGGGTCGCCTCTACATACTCGAGGAGGTAGTCCAGGTGATTGATATTATAGAGCCAAAGCGTATGATCTTTTAGGGTCGTCTGCAGCCACAGATCAAATCCAAAGTAGGGATCAGTCGCTGTATCCTTGTGATAGCGGTACCAATTTATGTTGAAGTCATCTTTGGTATTGCAGGCGTCGCAGGTGATGGTCATCGATGGGTATGGATCCCTTGTTGGGGCAGTCGAGTGAATGACTCGCGTACCACATCTGGCGCAAGGCTCGTTGACAAAGCCCTGGACATACCCTGACCAGTTACTCGTGTCTGAATCACGGAACGCACATCGCGTACATGTACAAGTCGCATTGTGTCTCACAGGATGGGGCGTGATGGAAGCCTGCGGTTGTGTCAAGATCCTCGCTGGCTCACCGCATTGAGGGCAGGAGACCCAGACCTCTTCGCTAAAATAGGCCGTGGGATAGGGCGGTTGACTGAATTTCATTTTGTTGACTTGTCCATGGTATACAATAGTGCAATATGTAACACCTGGCCGAGAAACTCCTCAACAGTCGGATAGCAAGTCAGCAGGGATCACATCTGTTGGAAAAACCCCCAGTAGATAGAATCACCTATCTTTCTCACCGTGACCGTACCCATTGACCTTCGCGACATACTGATTCTCATTGGGGTGGGCAATGGATTGCTCATGTCTATGTACATGCTGTTGGGACGTGATCGGTCACTGGCCCGCTCGCTGCTCGGGCTTCTGATTATCTGCCTGTCGTTCAATGTCCTGTTGTTCATCATTCTCAAGTACCGGGTCTACGACAACTATCCTGTTTTGCACTGGCTGCCATTTGGTCTCTCCTTCATCATCGGGCCGCTGCTTTACTTCTATGTACAGGCCGTCATTTCCAGCGCCTTCAAAATGACCGTCAAGCAGTACCGCCACTTTCTGCTAATCCTGCTGGACTACCCTCACAGCGTCTACCATATCATCTATGGTCGAGGCGTTGCGCACCTGGACCTGCATTATGTCCTGGACAAGTTTTCACTGTTCTCGTTGATCCCGAACGGGATTTACCTTTTCCTGACCTTCAAGGTCATCAAGAAGTACAATCAGGAGCTCCCCAACTACCTATCAAACACGCAGCGTTTTCGCCTTCAATGGCTGAGTAATTCCATCCTGGCGTGGAGCGGCCTTTTTCTCGTGGGCCTCGTCTATGGAGCTGTGGATTTCATCGTCGACTTTGGATTTGAGGAGGCCTATTTCATCAACTTCATTTTCACGATCACCATCATCTGGCTCAGCATCAAGGGACTCAGTCAGGAGCAGAATGCCACGGACCTTCCCAAACAACCGCCACAAACCCTGGAGCTTGCGACCAGCGACCGGATCATCGAAAAGCTGCGAAAGACCATGGGGGAGCAGAAACTGTACTTGCTCCCAGACTTGACGCTTCGCAATATCGAGGACCAACTTGGATTCTCCTCCAAGGATATATCTATGGCCATCAACCAATCTCTGAAGAAGAACTTCTACCAGTATGTGAACGAATACCGGGTGGAAGAATTCAAGGAAAGAGCGGTTGATCCTTCCAACAGTCACCTCACCCTTTTTGGTATCGCCCAGGAGTGTGGGTTCAGCTCCAAGGCTACCTTCAACCGGGTATTCAAGTCCGGTACGGGGCTTTCTCCCAAGGAATATCTGGCCCAGCAAGACAGCAATACGTCTCAGTAAAGTCTATTGAGACCTTGTGAGCCGTCAATGGCTTTCTCTTCGTGACGACCCTCCGTTCTTTTGAGGAAATCAAAAAATCGAAAGAAATGAAAGGTCTTATTCATCTAGTCATGTTGCTGATCCTCGGTCACACAGGGCTCGCACAGAACACAGAAAAATTGGAGGTCGCGGCTTATTGCGAGTCAATCGCTATGGCCCGTAGCTATATTGATTCCCTGCGTGATGCGGTGGGAGCCCCCGGGCTGGCCATTGCGGTAAGCATCAACGATCAGCTCGTCTGGTCCGAAGGGTTTGGGTATGCCAATATCGAAAAACAGGAACCCGCGCATCGCACGACGAAATTTCGGATTGGGAGTGTGTCCAAGTCGCTTACTTCCATCGGCATGGCCAGACTGGTGGAGGATCAGCAACTTGATCTCGATCAACAGGTGCAATCTTATCTACCTGACTTCCCTGAGAAGGAATACCCCTTCACCGTGCGGCAGCTGGCAACACACCAGTCCGGCATACCACATTACAAGGCGACGGACTATTTCATCAACCGCCACTTTGCCTCGGTGACAGAGAGCCTCGAGGTTTTTGAAAAGAGGAAGCTGAAGTTCGAGCCGGGCTCCGACTTTCAATACAGCACATTTGGCTATGTCCTACTGAGCGCGGTGATGGAGCAGGCTTCGGGGACGCCCTTTCTTGAGTACATGGACAAAGCGATCTTCGAGCCTTTGGGTGTTGAGAATACCATCGCTGATGATGTCACTATGGCCATCGCAGAAAGGGCGGAGTTTTACAAAGTTGGAAAGGACAAACCTGTCAAAGACTTCGATTTGAGCTATAAGTGGGCAGGAGGGGGCTACCTCTCGACGGCGGAGGATCTTGTCCGGATCATCGATGGCATGGACGAGTTATTGAGCGAGGCAGTCATCGCTGATCTGTGGACTCCAGTACCGTTGCGAACCGGGGAGATGAACCCTCAATCCTACGCGCTGGGATGGCGCAAGTATACCAGCAAATCGGGGTTGGAGATTATTCACCACGGAGGAGTGGCAGCTGGTGGAAGGGCCTTCGTAGCCACACTGCCCCATGAAAATATGACCATAGCGATACTCGCTAATGCTGCCGTGCGGTACGGCCTCAGGGAAGTAATTGACATCACCACATTTTTCAACGAATAAAGACCGGGACAATGAAGTCAATAGAAAAACTTGTAGTCGCTGTACTGCTTTTATGCGTCACTTACTGTCACCCTCCGTCTGCAGTGACGGAGAAAACAAGAACGGAAGAATATAGAGACCTGGAACTAAGGGATAGCCTACGGCATCGCGGAAGAAATAGAGACCGCCTGAGGCATGAGGGCCGCTCTGAAAGAGCGAAACTGGATCGTCATCGGATACCTGAATTGGATGTGCTCGGATACTCCCGATTGAATAGAGTAGTGAGAAAAGAGGAATAACAGCGACCATCGAAAATACCTGAAGCCGTTCTTGTGGACGGCTTCCTGCCCTGTAGGCACGCGGTAGAGACGCACCTTCCACAACTTCTCTGGCCAAGACAAAAATTCTCACCCATTGACGATATTGCAAAAAAAGAGGGTGTGAAGGACAAGACATGGACATTGGAGTTGACTGAGAAGGACCTGAAGAAGCTCAGGTTTCAGAAGACTACAACTATGTTCCTGTCGGGTATCATGTCCTTCGTTGTGGTGCTGATGGCCATTTTTGGTGTGGTCATGGTCTTTGCCGATGGTGATGATATGGCGGGAATGATCCTGGCTGGTGCGTCCATAGTTATCCTATTTTTTGCGATATGGATCCGACGCCATTACAAGAAACTAAAGGCCGACGTAAAAGGGGGTGTGAAGGAGGCCGTGCAGGGCACGCTTGAGGATAAGATACGGCACCGAGCCAATTGTCAATTTACAATCAGCGGCAAGACCTACCACGTCGACATGGACGCGTACTTCGACTATGACAAAGGTGATCAGGTGCTCATTTCATTTGGCCCGGCGTCCAAAGTAATGCTCCAGATCGAAAAGATCGATAAGCCGGATTAAGCTGAAATAACCGATACTCCCCCTCCGTGACCTTCAATCCGTGGATAGACATATCAGCGACGGCTACTCTGTTTCCACAAACCATTTCGTTCCCCAGCGAACCTGTCTATGATCCACTATTTCCCCTGTCACCACGTTTCTGGTCATCGTGTCATTGCTACCATTGGATGCCGCAATCAGGGACCATTCCAAATTCTCCTTGAGCAGTACTTGTCCTTCTTCGAAGCTTGGGATTTGACCTACTATTGGGTCAATTTGAGCTGCTACGAACTGGCCGTCGGGCGAGTTCATGATAGTAGTAAACTTCGCCAAAGCCGTGTGTTCCACAAAGATTTCCGGCTGGTCCGGTCTACCCATCCGAAAATAAATGCGAACGCTCTCTCCGTTTCGAACTGCTTTGACCAGGTCGTCCAGATTTCCGGCAATAGTACGGCCTTCAGCGTCATTCTCGTAAATCAAGTTCCAACGGTCTTGTGAGAAACCGCAGATGGCTACTAAGAGGAACGCTATCATAAAAAATGGTTTCATGCTAATCGAACATTTTTCTTTTGTTATGCTATGCACGCCAAAAGTATGGCAATTGTTCAGCTGGAACCAGGCCCTTAAAGACTCAGGTCATTTGTCCATTTCGAAGAAAGTTCTCAACTCCTTAAAACGATTGGTATAATGCTCCCTCGGCTGGCTATGCTTTTCGTTTTTGTAGACAACATAGCTTTTCTCGGTTTGTACCTTATTGTAAGCCACGAAGCTTGTCGCTGGCGGACATATATCATCCTGTAGGCCTATACCCATCCAAACTGGGCACTCGATCTTGTCAGCGAAGTTCTTTGTATCGTAATAGGAAAGGGTATTCAATACCTGATCCCAGCTGGACGTCGGGTTTTCAGCAAACCAGCTGTCTACTTCAGGCCAGTAGGTGATCTCAAAGTATCTTGGGTATTCACTCATATACGGGATATCCGCTATACACAGGTCAACACGCTGATCCAACGCTGCTGTTGAGAAGCTCAACCCTCCACCCTGGCTGCCACCCCAGATGGCGATGCGGTTTTGATCTACGTCCTCCCTTGATTCAAGGAAATCCATCGCCCGGATGCAGTCGAGAAAAAGTCCTTTGTAATAGTAGTTATCTACAGCTTCAAAACCCCGGACCCACATATCCCAAGCCCTGGTGCCTTCTCCATTGGAGTCATCACTCTCACCATGATCCCGGGTATTAAAGGAAAAAACAATCATGTCATCCATGACATCTATTGGCTCCATATTCTCTTGGTAGCCCGGCACCCGCAAAAGCGCTGGATACACCCCTTCGCTTTTGGGCACTTCCAGCCACCCTCTGACGGTTTTACCCTGATAGCTTTTCATCTCTACCCGGTATAGATCCGTCTTGGCACCTGGACGTTCAACAGGAGTAAGCTTGTAATCTGGAGCAACCGCTGCCAACTCATTCAGCGCCTTATCCCAGAATTGCTCAAAATCTTGAATCTCATCTTTTGGAGCAGTGATCTCCTCCGGATCCACCCCTATTACGTGCTCCATGTCCTGTTGCCAGGAATCCCCAACGTTGACTTGTGCCTTGACTCGATAAAAGCCAGCACCAGGAAACCGGTAGAGTGGACAGTCCGCTCTTATGGACTGATTGGGCTCGACAGATCTATGGACTGTCATGGATTTGAGGGGCCGCCAATCGTCGGTCATAATTGTCCAATGAATTGCCATATCCACCTTACCCTCTCCCTTATTCTCAATAATCAGGAACGTTTGGACCGTATTCTTATCGATCAAAATGCCGTCTTCATCATTTACATGCTGATTTATCTGCAGTTCAGGCCCCTGCGCCAATCCCGATAAAATCATCAACATGAACAGGATAGGCAAAAGAGGTTTTCTCAAGTCAAAATGTTTCCAGGTAGTCATTGATTGCATAGGTCTTCCAGCTACTATTTCCCTGTATCAGCGCATCACATCGTTACAATCACTGAACCATTATTGCCTCCCCTTTCGATAGCCTGATGTGCTTTCGCGATATTGTCAAGAGGGTGTTCCTCGGCCACCCTGTTATCCAACCGTTCCAATGAGAGAAATGTAGTGATGTCTTCTGCCGCATGCAGTTTCGCCTCGTCGGGCATCGCATAGACCAGGACCAAACGAACCGTCAGGTCCATGAACATCATGCGAACAAAAGGAATAGATGGATTCATATCTGTCATTGACGAGTAGCTGGCAATGACCCCACTGGTTTTTACAATATCCAGGACCGGGAGCAGGTTGGCTCCAAAATCACCTTCGACCACGCGGTCTATTTTGTTACCGTTCGTAAAATCCAATATTTCCTGATTGACTTCAGCTGAAGGATGGTCCACAACAAGATCCGCTCCGGCTCTGGCACATTCCTCTTTGCTTGATGGGCTCGAAGCCGTGGCGATTACTGTAGCTCCAAAATATTTTGCCCATTGTATGGCGTAATAGCCCACGCGGCCAGCCCCTCCGGTGACCAGCACGTGCTGACCGTCGACATCGCCATCAGCAAACACAGCCCGATGAGCGGTCATGGCGGGGATGGCCATCATGGCGCCCTCCCTAAAGGATGCATTGTCCGGTAACCAGACGGCCTGTTGACTCGGAAGACAGACGTATTCAGCAGCCGTGCCTTCTTGCCTTCCATATTGAGCATTATAGACCCAAACCCTCTCGCCTATTCTGGAGGACGGCACTCCCGGACCGACAGCTTCGATGATTCCGGCTCCATCGCTATGAGGGATCACCGGGCCGCCTTCCAAAAGTGCAGGGTTCGATCCCGCACGTTTTTTGGTATCCGAAGGATTGACACCTGATGCGTGTATCCGTATTTTCACCTCTCCATGTGATGGCTCTGGGGTTTTCCAGTCACCTACCTCCAACACGTCCTCGGCCGGACCAAATGAATTAAACCAAGCTGCTTTCATATTCCAATTTCTATATTTCTGTAGATAATCCTTCCGTGTGGCCGTCCAAACCAATGGCCTGACCGGAAATGAATTTTCCCATCTCTGAAGACAAGAAAAGGCACATATTGGCAACATCCTCCGGACCCACGAATGTCTTCAGTGATACCTGCTTCACATAGGAAGCTTTTATTTCTTCTATGGTCTTTCCTTGCTCCCTGGCATCAGCTTGGATGACTCGATCTATCCGGTCTCCCGTCACACTTCCTGGACAAATGGCATTGACCCTTATCCCATCATTGCCAAGTTCCATCGCGAGTGTTTTCGTCAAACCTATGGTCGCCCACTTCGCGGCCGTATAAGCCGATCGATAAGGAAATCCGAAGAATGCCGCGTTGGAAGCCAGGTTGATAATTGAGCCGTTCTTCGATTTCTTGATGAGTGGAATGGCCTGGCGACAGCAGTAAAACATACCCTTAACGTTGACATCAATCGTCTGATCCCAGTGTTTCGGATCGGCTTCATGAAGCAAGGCGGTAGGTCCCGCAATACCCGCACAATTGACCAGGACGTCAATGGAATCAACTTTCCTGGAGATGGCACCAAAGAAGTTCTTTACTTCGTCGTATTTGGCGACATCTACCTTCTCAATGTATGTATCAGTAAATTCAGTACTAAACTCCGCTATCAGGTCCTCAGAGATATCGCACACAAAAACATGGGCGGATTCCTCCAAAAACGCCCGGACAATCTCCCTTCCAATGCCAGAAGCCCCGGCTATGACAACCACATTCATACTTTCCTTGAAGAATCTCATGCTAGTGCTCATCCTTTGATTCATTTATCGGGACATCTTCCTTAAGCATTCGTGTTAATGAAATGGCCATTAACAGTCCGACGACCAGCAATGGTAATGAAACTACGATAGTAGCCGACAGCACAACCTTCAACCCCCCGTCGACGAAGAGCAACGAAACGGGCACCACACCCAATCCAAGCGCCCAAAAAAGTCGATTCCATCTGGCAGGATTCTCCCCCGCTTTTAATTCGCGTGTACTGACGGACGCCAGGCTAAAAGAAGCCGAATCATAGGTTGTTGCAAGAAATATCAATGCGATCAACACGAAGGCGCCCAGCGCTATTTTGCCTGCCGGCATTGAAGAGAATATCAGACTTACAACAGATGCAGCTTCCCTATTTCCTTGTTGCATCTGCTCAGTAATATTCATGACGTCCGTTAGCTCCAGGTGCATGGTATAATTTCCAAAAACGATGAAGAAAAGCCACGCGCCCAAACTTCCAAAAACGAGCATCCCACCAATGACCTGACGTAGCGTTCTGCCCCTTGAAATGCGCGTGACGAAAATACCGACAAACGGTGCATATGCGACCCACCAGGCCCAGTAGAAAATGGTCCAGTTCTCCACGAATCCTGAATTGGCTATGGGGTCGGTCCAAAGGCTCATTCGGACAAAGTTTTGCAGCACGAGCCCAATACTGTTTGTCCCAACTTTTAGAATAAACAAGCTGGGGCCCACAGCCAACACAAAAAAGAGCAGGGCAAAAGCCAAATAGACATTAAAGTCGGCAAGTTTCTTAAACCCTCTGTGAAGTCCGATGTAGGCGGATGTGCCAAAAATGGCGATGGAAAGGATTACCACACCCACTTCTAAGGCAAAGTCATGCTCCCAACCAAATAACCGGGCAAATCCTCCAGCAATCATGGGGGCAGACAGTCCCAATGAAGTGCCTGTCCCTCCGATCAAATTGATCATGAAAAGAAAATCAATGAACCTTCCACGGGGACTGTTGACACCATTGGGAAGAAAATTCAAAACCCCGCTGCTCAACCTCAAGTAGGGCACTTTCCGGTTGTAAAAGGAGTAGGCAATAGCGACAGTAGGAAGACAATAGATAGCCCACGCGCTGGGACCCCAATGAAACAAGCCATAACTGGCGGCCCATTCAGTGGCTTCCGTACTCCGGGCAGCGAACCCAAACGGTGGTGCTTCCAGATAATACCCCCACTCCAGCACGGCCCAGTACAGCAATCCTGCACCTACACCGGAGCAAAAGATCATCCCAATCCAACTTAGGGTACTGAATTCAACAGGGTGAGATTCATCACCGAGGGTCTGCTTGCCAAATCGACTTAAAGCCAGCCACGATAAGAAAACCATTGCGCCAGCTCCATACCATATATAGAGGAGACCAAACCTCTCTGTGATGAAATCATAGGCTTTGGTAATGAAGGTCCCGGCTTGTTCATGAAAACCAACAATGGGTACTGAAATGGCCAATATGGCGCCAACAGTAGCCGCAAACATTACCCAGTCGGTTTGAAAGTTCTTTTCCTGTAGCGCCATGGAAACAAAACTAGATATTACTGGAGAGTAAAGGAGGGTCGGTTTGTCCAGGAATGGGAGCCATGTTTGTTAGGGTCGAACAGGGAACGTTAGACGCTGCCGTTTAGCATGGTCTTCTGCAGTTCCTTTAATCCCCCTCCTGACTTTCTGTAGCCACTAGCTTCTGCTTGTAGGCGTCCATTCGGGCGTTGGCATTGCTGTCCACAAACAAGATGCAGACCATCATGGCGATGGTCGTGATGCCGATCGCGCGCCATAGCGGCGTGTCGATAAAGACAATCAGTAGGGCCGCTGCCACGATAATGAACGGGATGACTTTGAAAACGATGGTTCTGTACTCTGCCATCGCTTTGTCGGCGCGGGCAATTTCCGATTTGACGAAGGCTGGCGTATCCGCCTCATAAGCAGCTGGCAGGCTTGTGACCCTCGACTTATTGGTGAAAAACAGTCCGAGGCCAATCGTCAGCAGCAAAATCCCCGCGACCAGGGTAGGGAATATGAACGCCTTGGCGGTCGCGGTTCTTCCCAATTGCCAGAATCCGACTGTCCCGAGAACAAACATGATCCCGAAAAGAATGAAAAAGGCAGATGAGAAAACTTCGTCTTTGGCCCATTGTGTGGCCGCTTTTACTAACTCCATTTGCGCGCTCTTATAGGTAATCAATTTAGTGTGCTGCGGAATTCCTCTACGAGGATTTTCTTGTCCACCAAATGTAAGTAGCAATACTGAACATCAGGGCCATGACCACCCATGGCAATTGTAGAGCATGAAGAGACAAGGTTTCCAAATCAGCGTCTGCCTGGAAAATGCCTGCTGGAATGGCCTGGCCTGGTTGTTCTATCCGAAGATCAAAAACACTGATGGTGATGAAGTTGGCACCCGTATGCACACCCAGTGATGCACCTAGTCGCCTTGTTTTGAAGTAAATGATGCTAAAGAATACAATGTGAAGAGTTGGGATCAGAACGGCATAAAGAAGTAAATCACTGCCAATGTTGAATGCGAGGCTCTTGAGCACTTCAAAGAAAACCATGATAGCAATGGCCGCTTTTGCGCCGAAACCTTCTTCTAATTTGATGAGCGGGTACCCACGGGTGAAAAGCTCCGTTCCCAAATCTGCAATGAATATGAAGACGAGACCATGAATCAATGTTAGCGCATTGAAGTCTGGTCTCAAGACCCACGAAAAACCGGTGAATAGCGATTGGCTGAGGGAAACAATCCCCCAAAGAACGGTACCCACAACAAAGCCAATGAAGAAATCTATTTGGTTGCTTTTACTTAAGGAGATACCCAGGTCATTCAAGCGCATTTGATCCGATTGGGCAAACCGCTTAGTGATGAACCACGCACAACCGGTGAACATTGCGAATAGTAGCAAAATGTTTAGGTTCAGCGGCAATACAAAAGGTAAGAAATGCCCTACGAGTCCTTTACGAAACAAGAAGTCGATAAGGGTTAGGAGCACCAAGAATAGAATGGTTTTTATCAATGGTTTCATGGGGTCTCTTTGGTCTATGATTGGATGCGAGGGCTGCAGCAGTATTGGGCAGCCGACCTAAATCGTGCAGGCGTATCAGCCTTTGTTGATGGCTTCGCTCAATGTTTTCATTCTGTCTTTGTGGTAGTCATCACCACTCAATTCAAATGCCTTGGTGACAAATTGTAGTGCCTTGGTATAATCTTCCTGCCTTTCGAAATAGTCAGCCATAGAGTCATAAGCATTAGCGCTGGATGAGTAAAATTCAATCGTGTAATCAAAGAACATCTTGGACTTTTCCATTTGGCCCGTATCCATGCTCATGTAACCCAGTACGGTCAAAAGATCCTCGGGGTAAGGTGGAACTGGATACCCGAAGTGGTCTTGAAGCTTGGCAGCTCGATATTGGATGATCTCATTCAACTCATTGGCGGGTGTTTCGGGTGAGTTGAACTTATTGGTGTTTTCCATTTGGAACCATTCAAAGAGTGCGATCAATCCATTTCTAATGGAGGGGAATGGTATGGTCCCATGTAGATCGTTTTCAAAGAACTCCCATTCGACCAGCAAACCGTTTTGCTTGTTCTTCTCTAGAAGATTTTTGAGTTCAATGTTGGACCGGGCGAAAAGAGTAGATTCCGATTCGTCATCCATCACATTGTCAATCGTTATTTCCGGATTCTGATTGTGAAGTTGCCCCGACAAGGAAAAGTACAGCGACTTACCACTAAGCACCTCATTTTGAAGGCGAGAGGGTGCTTCTTTTAGCAGTTGCTGATTGTCCCAATACAGACTTGGGTCAATCGACAGATAATTCTGGAAAAGGTTCGGATGCTTGAGCAAAGCATAGATGGTAAATAAACCGCCATGCGAATGCCCCACGAGTGTTCGGTAGTTGGTAACCGGATAATTTTCCTCAATATGTGGGATCAACTCCTGCTCAAGAAAACCAATGAATTTATCCGCCTCACCACTTTCTTGATTGAACGGCCTCCCGTACAACGTGGAGGCTTTTGAAGTGGTGAGGTCTCTGATTCTATTCTGCCTGTTGGAGACACCGACTACAACCATCTCCGGCATGAAACCTCCCGAATACACATCCAATACCATTTGTACATTGGGAAGAAAAACACCTCCATCCAGCACAAATACAACGGGGTATTTTCGATTTGTCGTGGCGTTGTAACTATCAGGGACCTGAACAAAAATCTCTCTTTGCTCCGTGAGAATTTCTGAATAGAGGCTGTCTAAAACGCCTACCTGATACAAGAATCTGCTGTCACTTACCTGGGCATTCAAGCCACATTGATAGATAATTATTAGACTCAGAAATAATATGATTCGCATGTTTTCTATTGGAACAATGAGTGAAGAATGTGCTATGGTCGTAGCATGTGTCCCAATCGTCGGGGACCCATGAAATCTGACCGGACAAAAATAGCCTCAATTTTGTCCACTGTACCAGGTGGGTGTGCCAAACCAGTTGTGCATTTCCTCCTCAAAGGGGGCCACAATTTCCTTTGGTTCCAAGAACCTCCCAAGATCGTTGGTCCCTTCTTCCCATTGATCCAGTTCAGCTCTCATGGCGAGTAAGGCCGCTTGATCGTCCGGGTTGTCCGAAGCTGCCAGGTTGTTGATCTCATGAGGGTCATCTTCGGTGTTATAGAGCAGTTCGTAGGGCATAGGTTGCATCAAATCCAGGGCTGGGCCCGATAGTTGGTCATCAGCCATCAATTGACGCATCAAAGGCTTAATGCTGAAGCATTTTTCCTTGTACCTGTTCAGTGTTGGGAACCCTTCTCCCTCACTGTAATTTCTGATGTAGTGGTACTTCTTGCCCCGCACAGATCTCATTCTCAATACCGTCTCGTCTATTCTATCGCGGGCACTGAAAGCATATTCCCTGGGTGGGTCAGTGTTTTCTCCCAGGAATAATCGACTCTGCATACCGGCGGGGGGTTCAATTCCTGCCATCCATAAAGTGGTGGCGCTGATATCCAGTAGGCTGATGACCTGCTCGTTGATCCCTCCCGGTCTGTACTGAGGAGGTACTGCCATACCCTGCGGGTAGTAGATGATCATCGGGACATGAATGCCGGTATCCCACAGCCAATGGATGCCCCGTGGTTCCATGCGCCCATTATCGCCAAAGAAGACAATGATGGTATTATCCGCCAGTCCATCTTTCCGCAGTTGGTCCAGGATCCATCCTATGCGGATATCCATGCCCGAAACCGAATTAAGATAGCGGGCCCATTCCTCCCTGACCAGCGGGTGGTCCGGATAATACGGAGGAGGGACGACATTGCCAGCTGTCGCAATTTGAGGGTGCTGTTCTTCGCCATACCATTTTACCCTATCGTGCTTCCAGGTCTGCCGGTCATAAATGTCGTACTCATTTTCAGGCATGTTGATGTGCGCAAAGAAGGGTTGATTGTCTTTTAGTGCTGACCATTCCTCCGATTGATAGATGGGGCCTTCATTTACGAAGTTGAGATCCAGCTTGCCAGTGCCCACTTCCTTATCACCGATATGGCTGATGTTGGCCGTGTAATATCCAGCGTCCTGGAGCCAGTGGGTGATGGGCCTTACACCCGAAGGCAGCCTGTAGTCGTCTTCCCTGTGGGAACGCATGTTATGTGTGCCGGTAGTTGTCTGGTACATGCCTGTCATAAACGCGGAGCGACTTGGCGCACAAACGGGGGAGGTAGAAAACACACGAGTAAATCGTAGGCCATTTTGTGCCAGGGAGTCAAGGTGGGGTGTATAGACGTTTTGAGTGCCGAAAGCACCCAGGTCCAGTTTCATGTTCTCGCCTACGAGCCACAGAATATTAGGCGGCTCGGGATGTTGATCAGCCGTTTGCTGGGAACTGATGCCACACCCGGCCAGTGCCACCATCAGAAGAACGTAGATCACGTGTTGGATGCTTAAACTCGGAGGAATGCTGATCTGATTTGCTACTTTCTTCATGGTTTGCCAATGATGAGTACAAGACAGTAAGCTGAGACGGCGGATGTTTATCTACCCAGCTTAGGCCTATACAAAATAGTACAAGCTTGACAAAGCACCACTTGCCGAGCTCTTCTATTCGGACATCATTCACTCGGACGTCAGTAGAGCGAAAGCGAGACTTGGGTCTGGAGGTGATTGTCGGAACTAGTTGTCACCATACCTTTCTTCCCATTCCTTCACTATAGGGGGTAGTTCCTCCCCATCTTCCACAAAGATCAGAGAAGCGGAGTTCATACAATATCTCAGTCCGGTGGGCTTTGGCCCATCCTCAAATACGTGGCCAAGGTGCGAGCCACTGCCACTATCAACTACTTCCGTACGCACCATGCCGTAGCTTTTGTCGACGATCTCTTTGACCGCGTTTTTTTCAATCGGCCGGTAAAAGCTCGGCCATCCAGTGCCCGATCTAAACTTGTGCCTGGAGCTGAACAAGGGCTGGCCGGTTGCCGCTGAGTAATAAATTCCTTTTTTCTTATTGTCCCAGTATTCTCCGGAAAAAGCGCGTTCGGTACCCTGCTCACGGAGTATATAAAATTGAAGGTCAGAAAGGCTCTTCTTCCACTCTGCCTCTGTTTTTTGAATGGGGTAGGAGAAAGATTCCTCTGTTGGGGTGTGTTTTGTTTGGCAAGCGCCAGCAATACATGACAGGCTCAAAATTGAAATAAGCAGCGATAATCTCATAAGACCTTTACTTTCTCTCGAGGAACGGGAGGGAATAATGTTTGTTTAGTGAATCATAGGTTTACTGAGGATTTATGCGATACTATCTTACCAAATGTAGCCTTCGCGATAGAGACACCCACTGTCTTGACTATTCAAGAAGACTCGCCACCCATATTGTGAGCATTTCATTTTTTGCATATAAATTCCGTCCACCAACTGAGTCTTGAGATAATCTTATACAGAGTCTCTATAGATGTTAAGCAAATTGAATACAGGAGTTAAACGGCTACTTATTGTTCTTATAACAATTCCAGTTGTAGCAGTATTGATTTTCCTTTTCCTCTACATGTCCATTTTTGCGTTTTCGGGACTGTTCAATTCAGGATATGGTGAAATAGTCTTCCTCTTTATTTGGTTGATAATCTTCGCGGTTGTGGCGGCTATAGTCAGATGGGTTTATCTAGGCTTTAAGAAGGGAGCCAAAGAATGAAAGCCTACAGTTCTTACACCTTGACAAAATTGGTTTTAATAAATTTTATCTTTTGTTAGTATCTTGTTGTGTTTCTGAGTTCCAGCTTTGACAAACCACCAACCAGTGGTCGAAGAGACAAGTCATCCAAGTCCAATCTGCTCAGTAGGTCTCCAGCAACGAAGGTCAGCGCAAGTCGCGGGCGAGGGCAAACTCGATAGCTATCGTGAACACTCTGATACCAGAAGCAAGGGCAGATGGTGTGGTGATCTCCAGCCAAACTGCCATTCAGTGTTGACGGCTACAGCATCCTGATAATTAAAACTGTGCCTGCCATGACTATTGAAGGCTTTTTTTAGTCGTGAACATACATCAACCCATATCTTGCTGCCGAGTAACCTTCATAAAATTCTTCAACAATCACCTCAACTTTGTACATGCTGTTAGTAAGTGGTTTGTGATTAATGACAGCATATGTCTCTTCGGAATCATCCTCTGCCACCACTTGCCACTTTTTCAAGGAGATCATCATATTCGTAAAGTTTCATGTTGAGGTCTTTGACGCCATTGTCAGCAAATCCTATAATGGCATACTCCCAATCAGAAGTCAGATTCCGGTAGGACTCTTTCGATGAAAAAATCAGATCATATTCAATTCTAACAATTTCAGCCCCTTCTGTGTCAAACCTTTCAACAAGCTGTGCTCCTGTTTTGTAGATCGGGTAACTCTTAACTCCATTTATGCATTGTCCATTCAGGCCAGATGCAAAGAGCAATGAGATGGTCACAATGATTATCGTTTCACGATTCATAATATCAAAATTTTGATGAATTGCTTTCCTTGTTTATGTCTTTTACTTGCCTCTGCCTGCCCGGCCCTACCTAGTCGGCCGCGCCTTTTGTTAGCAATTGCTATTCCTTGTTCTTCTCCAGCCATTCCAATCTTTTCAAGTCGGGTAAGTGCTTGACACTAAATTCTTCGAATACTGCCTGGAAGCCCTCTCCATCAGGGCTTGCCGCCATCATGCCTACCTGTACCGGGACATTCGCTTCCAGGTAGCTCAGATTGCTCATGGTATACGCTTGCCCATCCAGAGAATAAAATATCTCCACGGCATCCAATCTCCTGATGGCTTTGATCCATACTGATTTTGGCTGCTCCGATAGTTTGATAATGCTCCAGCTGCTTTTGTTGTCGGTGACCACCGTACTGTAGTTGTATATCCCGTCCACATATTCAATGCCGGTTTTGATCCAGCGCTTTTCATCGATGCGCAGCATCATTCCCATTTGGTCATAGCGGCTCCTGTACTCTCCTGTGATTTTCAGGGTTGCCTCAAACTCACCACCTCTCAAAGCATAATAAAACGGTCCGTCATCTGCGGTGAAACCATAGTGCGTTTCCCGCCAGTAGTCCGATTTTGGAGTAACGAACATTTCGAGTTTGTCATCCGTCACTTTCCATGAGTCAGGTTCATTCAACCAGTTCATACGTTTAAGTTTTGAGAGATACCGCAGATACCATTCTTGGTATCATTGCTAAAATAACAATCTCTCACAGGTAGGTCACTCAGCGTGCTGTTGTGTCAGATTACTTTATTGATAGAGTCTTACCCAGTCGACTGTCATGCTGATCGGAAGTTCCTCCGGGCGTGTTATCATTCCCGGCCATTCATGTTCCATCTGCTGATCGATAATGAGATAAAATGGCTGATCAAATGGCCATTGGAAGGTTCCTGCTCCCGCAACCTTCGGGTATTCATATGACTTCACACCATTGATGGCGTAAACCAACTTATCGGGATACCAGCTCACACTGTAGACATTGTAATCGGTTGTATCAATTTTGGCAGTCGCAAATTTTTTTGGTTCAGTCTGGTTAAGTGCAATGGTGTAATGATTATGGGTGGTTTGATAGGCAAAGTCATCATGGTTTAGTTTTTCCATGATGTCCATTTCGCCGTTGTGCTGCTCGGGGTATACTTCCTTTTCGGACAGCATCCATATCGCCGGCCACATACCATAGGCCTCATCGAGCTTCGCTCTGATCTCAATACGGCCATATTGAAAAGCGAATTTTTTCCAGGAATAGATACCGCCAGTGAGATAGGGGCGTGGATCTCCGGTAAGTGAATCGGGGTTAATGATACCCTTGAGGTGGATATTACCTTCATGAAACGTGACGACCCTAGGATCTGTGGCACTGATATACCTGAAGCAGTTTTTTACCTCTCTCCATTGCTCCACAGGAACTTTCCATTTCGAAGAGGTGAAAAGGCCTATGCGACTCCAGGTAGTTGTATCAAGAGTGCCTGAGTTGAAGTTTTCTTCCCACACCAGCTGCCATTCGGTGGATTCATTGCGCCGTTTCTCTTTTTGAACATAGGTGTAGCCCTCTGCTAGCGTGTAGGGCTTGTGGTCGCATGAAGCGATCATTACAGTCATCGCGATGAACAGGAACAGTGAAGGAAGCTCTTCAATTTTCATTTTATGTCGCTAATTTCTAATGATCGAGACCGACACGGCTACTCCCTAAAAGCTTTCTAATCCGCCTACTGAAAGTGACATTTTTACATAATGTGGGTCTTAGTTGTCTCTTTTTACGGGTGGTATTTCCTTGTTATTGACTGCAACGACTTCTGAACCTTCAGTATCGATAAATCCATAAAGACCATCTTTTTTAACCAATGCCCAGTCTTCTTTGTAAGCTCCGAATGCGACTATTTCATCATACTTAGGGTTCACTATTTCCTTTCCGTCTTTATCGATAAATCCAAGGAGCCCATCTATTTTAACCATGGCCCAGTGATCTTGGTACGCGCCAAATGCCACTATTTCATCATACCTGGGTTCAACTATTTCTTTACCCTTTTTATCGATAAATCCAAGTAGTCCATCCTTTTTGATCATGGCCCAGTGTTCCTGGTACGCGCCAAATGCCACTATTTCATCATACTTAGGTTTCACTATCTCTTTTCCCTTTATATCGATAAACCCATAGAGACCATCTTTCTTAACCAATGACCAGTCTATTTGGTAAGCGCCAAATGCATTGATGTCATCATATTTTGGTTTGACTATTTCGTTCCCATTTTGGTCAATGAACCCCAGGAGTCCATCTTTTTCAACCAATGCCAAGTCTTTGTGATAGGCACCATAATTTGAAATCTTGTCATAATTCTGTCCCAATAGGGCCGGAATTGATAGTACGAAAATTGATAATGTTAACAAGGTATTTTTCATCATGCTCTTATTTTAAATAAAGGCTGCATCACAACTAAAGGGCGTCCGTCTCCTCCCGATCCCGATAGCTATCGGGGCTATCTGGATCAGGGACGCACAAAATAGCGCAACTATGACGAACCACCATTGCCAGCCGAGGCTTTCTTCGAAGGCCCCAGCCGCTAGACAGTTGGCAGCTTCTACGGCGACGTTGTGTTTTCGTCGTTATTGTGAAATCAAAGCTTTGTTCTGGTCATCCAGGGGTAGGAAGCTGATGTCCAAATAGGCGCCACTTGCGTTGTCATCCGAGACTATTTGAGGTTTCCCGTTTATCATTTCCATAGAATTTCTATGGATATGCCCTGCGAAGATGCCTACCAGATTCGGCGCATTAAAAACTTCGCTGTAGAATCGAAAAGTGGTCTGCGTATGACCCTCCTCTGGCCATTTTGCCCGTCTTTCCAGCTCAAAATTGCGATCTGTGGCCGCCCCCCAATTGGGATTTCCACAGCCAAAACTGACGCCCTTTCCTGGCGCATATAGGGGAATATGAACTAACAAAACCAGTGGCATGCCACTAGCAACTTGTTCTTGAAAGAAAGCGAGTTGTTCTTCGTTGACCTGATATGTAGAATTGTCAATAGCCAGGAACCTAACTCCCTTGATATCATAAAATGCCATTAAGGGATGCTGGCCTTGATACAACGGAAGCAACCGCTCCTCTATCCACGTATCACGCAAGGACTCGAGCGTGCCCTCCATCCCTTCGTAGTGCCAGTCGTGATTTCCTGCCGTATATATGTACGGAATACCTGCGTCGCCTAAGCGGGACAAAACCCATTCTATCGCAGCTTCAGACGGAAAGCTAAAGATGTCACCAACCAGGGTGACTATGTCTGCATTTGCCTCCCTGGCAAAAGCCAGAGCTTCTACAAAGGCTTCCTCCGGGTGCGTCTTCGCTCGTGTTTTGAAATGTGTGGTTTGATTATAGGCCTTTGCCATTCGATCACTGTAGACTCGATACGGAGCCCCCCGATCGTCATCCTTGAACAGATGCGTATCGGCAATATGAACTACTTTGATTGACTCACTGAAAATCTCAGAATAGAAATTCACTTTTTCGTGATCCACGGTTACACAGGGGTTCACTGGTTTTTCTACCTTCCGATGAATCGTCTGGCCATGGGCATTTGTGGCAAGCCCGAGTCCTGCCAAAGCAGAAGTACTTCCTGATATAAAAGATCGGCGTTTCATAAAAGCTCGAGAGTTTCAGTTCTAGTCATCTCCTTACTATTACCTGGAAAACAAGGTGAATATGTCTTTGGGGATCTTGTCATTTGATTGAAGGGGAAGTCAAACGGATTTCGAATTGATCATCATGGCGTGGGTCTTAATGGGATAATGATACAAGAGCCTGAATTATAGGTTTTGCCTCTGCGTACGGATAAACAAATGGCAGCAGGATTTCCCTCTTCATAAAAGACAAATGGCCTTTCTACACTTCTGAGTAGAATTGTATCCTGTTTAGTGTCTACAACAAACTTCTCCATTATTCTCGAGTTCACAGCCGGCTTCCAGTTTATGGCATTTTCTGAAACAATTAGCCCTACATGACTATGAGCGTGGTATACAGCATAGAATAATGACCGGTTTTTGTCAAACCAGATTGAGGCATCTTCGGTATCAAAATCCTTGATCGCTAATTCTGGTTGTATCTCAAAGGGGCCTTCTGGAGAAGCAGCCAGAGCGATACCTTGTACGCGTTTGCCCATTGGTTCCTCAGGTGTTTTGGCAACTTTGTCTCCTTTTAAAATCATGACGTACTTGCCATCGGGTCGTCTTACGACACCAGGATTGACAGTGATATTATGAACAGGAGCCGCAGGCTCGACTGTGGGCTGGTCACAATGAATGAATGGACCTGTTAGGCTCTCGGAAACCGCGACGCCAATTCGTTGACTGTCCCGTTGATGTGAGCGGGTTTTTCCTGATTTGCTTGAGATATAGTACAGATAGTATTTCCCGTCGTATTTCTTCATTTTGGGATTGTGCGCTGTCAATTCATCCCAATAACCTTGACCTCTCCCTTTTAACAGTACACTAAGATGCTCATAAGGGCCCTCAAGTGACGAGGACTTTGCGATGGCTATTTCTGAATCTGTCAGCCAATCTTCTTTCCATCGCGAATAGATCAAATAGTAGATGCCTTCTTCCTTAAAAATATTTCCCCCCCAGGTAGCATAGTCATCTTCAATAAATCGATAAACTGAAGTGTCTACCTGCTGAATCATTTTTGATAGATCCAGATCATCTACGAACTCCTGATGCTCTGCCTCACCTTTGGATTGGCCGTTTTGTTTGTTGTGGCAAGCAGCCGATATCAATAAAATGAACAATGTGAGTAATCTCATTATCAAAGGCTTTCTTGCAGCAGAGGACAATCTAATGAAATAGTAAAAAACCAAGTCTTTGCCTGGGCATAACGTACAGTGCTTGCTAGCCACTGTGTATTTGAGTCTATCCATTTCTCCTCATCAAAACGCAGAGTCGCCACCTGTTCCGAGTGCGATGAGTGGGTGGGAAGAAAAAAGGTGAGTTCGAAGGTGATACTAACAGCAGCGGCAATATGGTTCAGCCTTGGTATCATGCGCTAAGGTGACAACCGATAGAGCAATGTGGAGCTTGCTTGTCGCAAAAAAGGTCATTCTTGGTTTTTTGGGAAGGCCTTTCTCCATCCTTCATCAAGTTGATTTGACAGGGTAGATATGACATTATGCATGTCTTCCCTCACTGCCAAATTTTGCGTTTCGTGTGGGTCAAGCTCCTTGTCATACAGTTCATAGCTTTTCAATTCTCCCCTGGTGCCAGTCTCGGCGTCCCAGGTATACCATTCGATGAAATGGTATTTTTTCGTATTTATAGAGTAGCCCATGTAGCGCTTACCATCTGCAGACACTCTCGGCCTGCGATGAAACTGGCTAAAGGCGGCATTCTTCCATGGCAATTCCGGATCCTTCGTGAGTGGGACAAAACTTGTTCCTTGTGCATAGTCGGGAATGTCGATTCCTGCCATCTCACAGATTGAAGGAAACAAATCAACCAGCTCGATGATCGCATCGGTCTGCACTCCTCTGTGCTGCTGATTGGGATAGCGAACAATGACCGGCACTTTCAAATCGATATTGTAGTTCGTCATCTTGCCCCAGCTATTGTGATCACCTAGTTTCCATCCATGGTCACCCCAAATTACAATGATGGTGTTTTCATAAATTCTAAGTTTCTTCAAGTGTGTAAATAGGTCTCCTAGCAGCGCATCTACGTAGCTCACACTGGCATAATACCCCTGCCGCAGTGTACGCACCGTATCTTCGCTCATTCTGTATGAAGAAGTAGGATGACCAATGTGCGAAAAACCATCATAGTGCCTTAGTTCGTACATGGAATTCATGGAGTAGATAGGAGCCCCTTCGGGGATGTTGGGATTCGGTGCCAAGGGGATTTCGTCGGGGTCGTACATGTCCCAGTACTTCCTGGGGACAGCAAAAGGTAGGTGAGGACGAAAGTAGCCAAGTCCGAAATAGAAGGGTTTGTCCATTTTGGACAGGCGCGTGAGTGTCTGTTTGGCCAATTTGGTCTGGGCACCATCGTAGTACATCGTATCGTGCACATTGGCAGCTTCCCAAGCAGGCCCGGTGTTCCAGCCATCTGCATATCTGACCGGCCTTATCTGCAGTAGTGAATCTCTCTTCTTTGCTTGCGATTCGTTGACCTTCTTGCTTATGTAGAATGTTTCGCCGTCTCTTTTGAGCCAGTCTTGTCTTACGTAGCGCTGAGGCCGAAGGTCCGGCTCATCCCACGAAATCGAATCTGGCATATAGTTGTGAAAGATCTTTCCAATGTTGACGGTATGATAGCCAAATTTGGAAAAGTACTGAGGCATCGTCACTGAACCAGGATTGATCTCGCGAAACTTATCTCCAAGATGCCACACGCGAGTAGAATCAGGTCTTAGGCCAGTCATCAAACTGGCCCTGGACGGGGCGCAAACGGCGGCTTGGCAATAAGCGTCTCTGAAGGTTATGCCCTCCATAGCGAACTGGTCAATGTTGGGGGTGATGGCGGTGCTGTCTCCGTAAGCACCTAGACTTGGCCTAAGGTCATCAATGGATATGAATAGAACATTGGGGCGTGTGGGGCTCTTCTCAGGCTCATTGCAGCTAGAGATGAGTGAGGCCAGGCCTATCAATATCGAGAGTATTGTCCCGTAAGTGCTTTTCACTGTATTTCTCATTTCACACAGCGTCACCAAAAAAATGGTGTCCGCTGTTGGGTCCAGTACTGACAAAAATAGTCTCATGCACTTCATTTCTTCTCGTTGAGGCCCTGGCTTCGGGATTCAATGGACAACGGCCAATCGAAGGTTATTGGCAAAAATACATTTCAGTGCTTCTTGGCGGGATCAATGGTTCGCCATCATCAGACAATCAACAAAATCTGCCAGCATATGTAGTAGTAGCCCAATTCCAATTACGTTGAATGGTTTGCGAAAAAAGAGCAGTAGTACATAGGCGAACATGGCATAGTAGGTGTGTAGCGGGTGAAAGTTGATACTGCATCTATCGGGCTGAAAAATGGGATCAGCGAGTAAGTGATCAAGGTCGACCAGCATGGTGCTGAGCATGATCAGGTAGACCTTTTTCCAATCCTTTCTGAAAAATCCAATGGCGATAAAAAGTGGAAAGCCAATATGTAAAAAGTAGTGGATAAACGTCTGCAGACTCATTGCTGATCACTCTTTTTCACCGGGCGCTTCTTCTCTGGAGTATGCACTATATACCATGTTGTAAGGAGCTTTTGATTTTTTCATTCCTAAACGCTTCATTGGCTACGTCTCTGGCCCAGGTCTGGTAGGTGAGCTTAGAAGGGTGAACACCATCACTGAAAAAGTCCTCTCTGTTCACATTCAATTGATATTTATCAATCCACGCTTTCAAAGTAATGGTCTTTCCGAAATAAAAGACATTGTCGAAGTCGCTTACAGCGTTTCGCAATTCTTCACCTAGAATCTCCACAAGGTTCCCAAGTGTGAATTTTATAAGTGGTGTGAAGGCAGGGAATTCCTTGATTGGTGGCATGTTACAGAAAACCACAATTGCGTCAGGAAATTTTGATTGGATGGCTGCTATCAAAGTACGCACCTCAGCTTTCCATTTTGAGGGGCGATTCAATGTAAAAGCATCATTACCACCCAGCCCGACAACGATGATATCAGCTTGCTGCTCAGTGATATTGGGGACTATCTTTCTTTCTACTTCTCTTGCTGTATAACCGCTACGAGCGTAGACTTTCCATTTAACGTTGGAGATGAACAACCTTGATAGCTCCTTGGCAAATGTCCCGGTAAATCCTTCTTCATGGGTCTGAACACCTACTCCAGCAATCGTACTTTCACCAAGGGAAAGAACGTTTAGCGTGCTTCCCGATCTTTCATTGGAATAACAATGTCCCTCAAATCCTTCTGCTTCCGGCAGTTGCGGTACTTTCGCCCGGATCCGCTTTCCCTGAAGATACATCAACGGCAGTAGGGGAAGAGCAATAACGGCTCCTGATAGATATCTTAGATTCATAGGTATTTGAATGCCAACGACGCCACAACTATGCAGTGCCTGCCTTCTGGCAGGTGTGCCGCCACCAGCTTACTAGCACCAATCTAGCGCAACCAGGAAAGAATTTTGAATTCTGATATTGAATTGTGACAGATGAAGGGTGCCCGAGCAAGCACTGCTACTTACTCCAGGGGTATTGATTATCTTGAGTGCCCTATGAAGAAGCTATTCCCTATTATTTGTTTTGTGCTACTCGCGACGACCGTTGCCCGCTCGCAGACCCAGGTCTACGAACTCAGAGTCTATGAGATAGAGTTTTTCCGGTCAGCAGACTTACTACACACTTATTTTCAAGAAGCGCTCATTCCGGCGTTGAACAGGCAAGGCGCAGAAAACGTCGGCGTGTTTGAAGAACTGGGTGAGTCATTGCCCCGAAAGATCTATCTGCTCGTTCCTCACGCAGACATTGTTGCTTTCCAAAACAGCGAAAGAAGCTTATTTGATGATGAAGAGTACATAAAGGCCGCAGATGCTTACCTGTCAGCTGATCAAGCGGCCATACCCTTCCCAAGGATCAAAAGCAGTGTTATCCATAGTACCAAGGAGTTTCCCGAATTGATTGCCCCTGATAACGCCGGCATCTACGAACTCCGAATCTATGAGAGTCATAATGAAGCCGCTCTGCAGAATAAACTCAGAATGTTTGAAGACGAGTTTAGCATATTCGCTGAGGCTGGGTTGCCGATGGTGTTCTTTGGTAGGAACATTTCGGGAGATCAATTGCCCTGTCTGACCTACATGCTCGGAAACACAGACATGGCCGAAAACAAAGCGGGCTGGTCGAATTTCATTGGCCATCCGGATTGGAAGAATTTGATATCCAATGAGGAATACAAAGGCAATATGAGCGACATCACGCGAGTCTTCCTCAAAGCGACGGATTATTCACAGATCTAAGCTCGGCGTCTGGCCCTCCGCTGATGGTGTGGCAGTACCTGCATACAAGGCGGCTAATGGCAAAAAGGTGCTGGACTGATCAAGGGTTTTCCTGCCCCTTTTTTTTGGTATAGATATGTTGGTTTGTATTTGGAAGGCTTCAATACCAAAATGCTATTCGCTAGTCTCCCTGGTCCGGCGCGAGGGTAATATTAGTTAGTAATGTTACCACGACGATCGAAACAACAAAGCCTACCCAAGGATCAAGGAGCGCGATACAGACACCATTCAAAAGTATGGCACCCTTATCTGCATTTGAGCGTGCTTTTCCAAGTCCAATATAAGCACAGGCAAATCCTGTCAACACCAGGGTGATGGTGAGAGCCATGGGCATCAGGGGTTGCAGCGTAGTAATTAGTGGTAGAAAGAAAAAAGTGATAGGAATTCCGGTGGCATAGAAGGAGCTGATACCATCAAAAAGTGAATTCAGGTTCTGTTTGCCGCCTTTCCATCGCTCGACTATTATCACATGGATCCCAGTCCAAAGAATTCCTTGAGTAGGAAAAAAAGGTGCGGCAATCGCCATCAATCCATTCCGAATAGCTAATGACAGGTGAGAACGTGTGTGGTTTACGATGAGGTTTTCATCTTTTCTCGATTCACTGCCTTCCTTCAATACCTCTTCCCCGGTAATGAGATCGCCAAATACAAGAATGTACGTTATGATAGCCAAGGGTAGCGCGTTGAGATAAAGCGTCGCTTCCGGCCATCCGATGTGCAATGGGGAGGCCTTCCTAAAAGCTTCTTCGAATGGTAACCAAATCCAGCCGTACTGAATATCAAACTGTAGTTCACCAGTCAATGCTCCGACCAATGCCCCACCTACAAAGCCAGGGAGCAGTCCCATACTCATCATTCTTTTGACCCAAGTGTGACTCTCAGCCAGCTTTTTCAAAGGCTCTGAAAAAGTGAAGATCAACGAAAAGGCAATGGCGGTAATAATGGTAATCGGCTGGGCCATCAGTCGATTACCAGGGGCAGATACATCAAAGACATTGATAAATGCTGACACTGCGGCACCAAAAATTATGGAGCCTTTTAGCACATTGGGAATTCGTCGAATGATAAATGCTCCCCATCCGGTTATCCCAAAAAATGCCAAAATAATCACCAAGTCAATGGATAAAGCCACCATCACTTGAAAGCGCTCAACCGGCGTAGGAAAAGTGCTGGAGATTACAAACGAAATGACCAACGGCAAAGCAGGGGTAATCCATCCTGGGGCATATGGTTCACCAAAAACCATCCAGGACGAGTTGATCAGAACAGATTGAATGAAGGAAATCGCAACAGCCTCTTCAAATGTCAATCCAAAAGAAGAAGTGAGCAGGGGTACCAACGCGAGGCCTGTGGCATTGGCAATAATCATTCCCTGCAGAAATTCTTTCCAGTAAATGCGCGTGCGAAGGATTGGCAATCTCAATTCAAACCCTAGCCAGGGGATACCTTTCCGAGTTTTGCCAAAGTACTTCATTGGAATCGGCCAGTTTGCCTCGCTTGCGAATCGACGTCGATGCAATCGTCATGTGATAAGCCCCATTGGGATTGCCAAAAGTTCAAAGACTCCATTTTGGGTTAAATGCCATTTCGTGCCTTAATTACGTCCAAACGGATAAGTATGCGGCGCATGCATGGCCCAAGGATGTGTGCCACCCCTGGCCAACTATCTTCAATCTAGTGCAACCTGGGCTAATCACAGTTGCCGGCAAAAGCTTTTCTTCCAGTGACCCGCCTTCGGCCAGGAGTAATTTGAGTATGACGAATAGTAATTGAGGGCATAGCTGCTTTGATAGTGATTAATTTCGCTTTGATGAAATTTAGGGGAAGTGGTGCTGCAAAATGTTTCAATTTAAGTCACCTGAATATTCAATTATGAAAGCAATCCAGCCTACCCTTTGGATTTTTTTCGCGTCAATGGCCCTGGCCTTTGTGGCTTGTACAGAGGAGATCTCTCCCGAACCCCAGGACGATGATACCACGGAGATAGACGACACAGGAGGTCAGGGTGATCAGGATCTGTCGACGACTGATTTCAATATCCTGTTTGTGGGCAACAGTCTTACCTATCAGAATGACCTACCTGAACTGGTACGGTTGGTTATGCTCGAAAGAGGCCATAATGTAGGCACCAGAATGATCACCGAAGGCAACTATGCGTTGATCGATCACTGGAATGAGGGGAAGGTCCAATCAGAGATTGAGCGCGGGTTGTTTGATTGGGTCGTTGTACAGCAGGGACCCTCATCCCAGGAAGAGGGCCGCGCGGTGCTGATTGATTATGGGGCCAAATTCAAGGAACTGTGTGAAGCGAACGAAGCGAGGCTTGCCTTTTACATGGTATGGCCTTCGCAAGAGTACTATCATACATTTGACGGAGTGATAGAAAGCTACACAGATGCAGCCACGCTCAACGATGCCGTTTTATGTCCTGTGGGTGCCATATGGAAACGATACTTTGACCAGACCGGAAAATTCGACTATTACGGACCAGATGGCTTTCATCCTTCCTTGAGGGGAAGTGAGGTAGCTGCCGAAGTGATTGTGCGGTCATTGCTTCGCTGAGCCAGGAAAAGGGGCCTAGAGAGGAAAAGCTCTGAAGGGAGCATAAAAAGTCACAGTTAAGAGACACCTGACTGGGCTCTAGGGTCAATCGCTGTGTTCTCTGCGAAGAATACTTTGGTCTCGCACGAGGTAATGCAGGCCCCAGCTGGTTGCGACACTGTCGATGCCCGATTCGTTAAGACGCAAATCTGTACCACTCTGACCTACCGTCAGGACGCCTTCTCGACTTGAACGCTTCATGTCATAGATCGTCGACTTGATATACAGTTGGTGATACTGATCTCCTTGAATTCTCATTTTGAACAAGTCTTTCTCCTCGACCTTTTGTAGCGCATCGATCGGCGTAACATTCTTTGAATAATGGACAGGTTGGCCATCTTCGTACGATGGTGTGCCTACCTCCCAATGGTTGGCGACAAATGAGTCCAAAGTGTATACCCGCTTCATCTCATCTTCAATAATGGGAACGTGTACTTGGACCCGGACAGGATTGCTATTTCGGCCATAATCATAGCCAATCTCCTCAGACCTGTTGATGACAAAGAATCCGACCAGTGCGATTGTAGCAATGACCATCAAGATCCAGATTCTAAGTCTCATTTCGTCACCATACGTGTTTATGAGAAAAGGAAAGCGAGGCTCATAGAAGGCAATATTGGGAGTTCTATCCCCAAAACATATTGGAAAAGTCTGTCTTCGATTCTTTTAGTGCCCGTTCCAGTTCTTCTCGCAATTCATATCGACTTTCAAAGGTCACTGTAAACCATTCCGGACCTGTCTCGCCGTTGGAATACCAATTACCAGTATCTGTAAAGCTTCCAGTCACCAGCGGGTGGTCCTTAAATTCACTTTCTAACGCGTCGCATGCACTTTCAGAGGCGGTTATAATCAAACGACTGGGAGTCACTTTTGAAAATGTCATGGAGCCAATTTGCAGCGTATCACCTTTTATCGTTCCCGTGTAAACTCCGGCTTTTATCAGGTCATCATCATGAGTAATGTGCCCGGCGTATTTCATGTCTCTTTCTTCTTCCGGGGATATGTTTAAGGACACGGTGTCATCTACATCTTTTACTTTGTCCAATTGGAGTTTGATGTTCTGTTCGGAGACAGACCAATTTCCTTTGTACACAAAGGAATCTTCGGCCTCTAATTTTAAGATGGCGAGATCTCTTTTCGCAATAACAGTTCCATCTTCATAAAACCGTAAGCAAGCATACTGAATACCTCTGGAATGCGAATCGCCATCTGAATCAGACCACCAGGTTTCACTTTCCTGCTGATAATGGCTGAAAGACAGTTTATCCAATTCCGGATTATATGGTCGCGTTTCAACTGTAGGCATATCCGCAGCTTGTGTCTTGTCAGCAGGTGCTCTAAGACCTTTTATGAAATGAAACAGGAAGATTCCCACAAACACAAGTGATACGACAAGTTGCACCGATATATCATCAAAGGTTGTATCTGTATTTCCCGTCAAGATCAAGATGCTGACTACCGTCGTGTATCCTATGAGAAAGATAATGCTAAGACCTATGAGGATATTGAAAAGATCTTTCATGGGAATTAAGTTAATTAAGTATCGGGAAAAGCCGTGTTTGTTAGCGTTCGAAGCACCGCCGCGCCAGCAGGACATGGACGTCCTTCGCACTACTTGCCAGATGTAAGCATCCATATGCCCAATGGCGATTATTGTCCCTCCTCTTTTTCGTTCTACGGTTCATGAGTCATACCTCCAATAATCTTTACCACCGGTTTGAGAAAAAGGAGGGTCTCTGTCATATTCTGAGCGTTTGGGATTCTCCTCATACATTCCTTCTGATCTGTTTTGTCGATAACGATCTCCTTCAGATCATAGAGGCGCCAGTTCAACCTCAATTCGTTTTTTTGAGTCCAGTAAATTTCCAGATCGCCATAAGCCGGTGAAAGATGAACCGTCACTTTGTCTTCGGCGCTTTCAAATTCGAAAGTCAGTGTGTTGTCATGCCAAGGCTGATCTGCGTCCAACAATGTCGGTTCGGTTTCGAAAAAGGCTATTAATTCGTGCTCTTCAGGAATGCTGTTCATGAGAAAGGTTGCGTTTCTGCTGATCCATTGTTAGCAACAGGCATTTATTCATTCAGTATTTTCAGGATGTCCTGTTGTATGATCAATTGGGTTCTCATCAGATCCTGCATCATTAACTTAAGGATCAATTTTTCTTTCGCCCCCGTCTCGGTCAGATTGTCATATACGTAGTCTAAGATCTTATTTCGTTGATGGACCAAAAGTTCGTTTCCATCGTCTATATCTGCCAAAATAGATAACCTATCGTAGGCAATGAGCTCTATTTTGGAATCGGAAAGTGCTTTCCAATAATTCAGTTTAATACGAGGACCTTTCACACCTCCTGCTTTTTCAATGACATCTATTAATGCCAACTTTTCATTTCTTGAATAAAAATGAAGGGTGTCAACTAATGTCTTTTGATAAGGTGTTTTGTCCTTTATTTCCTCATTGGTCTCATTGAATTCTTTCTTTAGAGACACGTAGAAGTTCTTTATATAATTTCTGTCTTTTCTTGCATCATTCCAGCTGTTGATCAATAGAGCAATTAAAACTCCCAGTAAAACAGGTATGATATCTTTAATAAATCCTTTAAGACTGTCTTTCATTGTCGTGTTCCGTTCTCCTTGTTGCTAACTACCTCCAAAATAGCTCACCCATGGCTAATCACATCTGCCGGCCTTCAATTTTGACTTGATCGCAGCGGCGCACCGCCAACAAAAGTCAATCCGTACCTGGCCAGGATCCAATTCATGTTCCATGACACAGGCATGTCCACCACTCGCGATAGTTCAGCTCCTCCCTTATGAGAACCCCGATTTATCATTTTATCTTTTGTTAGTGTCACTCTTTACCTTGCTTGAATGTCCTTTGTTGAAGACCAACTTCTATTGTTTGTACTTTCCATATACGGGTTGCCCCGGATAAACATCTCTCACCGTCTCCCCATTTTTTAAAACGAAAACACCGTTTACCAAAACATGATAAATTCCATCGGAGAACGCCAGGCCGTCTTCGTAGCTTGCCTTATCAATAATTGTTTGGGGATCAAAGACCGTGATGTCAGCATCACACCCAATCTGAATACGTCCTTTGAACCTCATAGACGGAGCTATGCCTTCAAGTCTTTTTGCGGGTAAAAGGGTCATTTTCTCAATAGCCTCTTGAAGACCAATTACATTCTCATCTCTCACATATTTTCCAAGCACTCTGGAAAAGGTTCCTGCTGTTCTGGGATGAGCAGCCGGAGAGTAAGGCATGCCATCGGAGGCTATGATGGTTCCTTTTGAAGCAATACCGGCATGAATCCATTCAGGCTTCATTTTGTGAATGATAACCCAGCCGCCGGTCTTTCTATAATTTTCGAATGTTTCTTTCGTGAGCCTTTCTCCTGTCTCTACCCATTGAAGATCTTTGTATGTAATGCCTTGATCTTCCTGCCAACCTTTGTCAAATCTTGCCGACTCAATCTTTGTGGAGCCTGCCGTATATGGATACAATTCAGTAGTAATGTCCAATCCCTGTTTCTGCGCTGATTGCACCATCTCAATAGCAAGTTCTATTTCACTCAGCGCCATACTATTGATATGCACAATATGCAAGGAAGCACCGGTCACAGCTGCATCAGAGATGGCTTGTTGGATGGCAAGCGTATTTCCAGGTCTGACGTGGGTAAAAATTGGAGCATTCCACTTACTGGCAAATTGGTAAATCCGAAAAACCTCTTCTCGGCTTGCTCCAGGCAGGTATCCTACTGGAATCGCAATCCCCACGGCCCCATTTTCAAGAGCGGCTTTTACTCCTCCTAGCATGCCTGACGTTTCCTCGGGCTGAAGAGTTGAGTAGTTTGATTGAAGTGAAATGCCGATGGGAAGATCCACTTCGCTCCATCCTTTTTCTTTGACTTCCTCCCCTAGCTTTAGAAATTGATCACGAAATTGATCTAACACCTCAGCCCTTTTATAAGGCCAGGAAGCACTTGCACCATAATTGATCAACGCTTTCGAAGCTCGGGAGAGATACCAGGCATCAAGAAACGGAACTCCAGCCTCCAGTTCCAATGCTGTCGTCACACCATCATGGACCTGGTATTCCTGCTCTACATTACTGATCCCATGGACGTGCAAGTCGATAAATCCGGGAGCGACCACAAGACCTGAAACGTCAATATTTTCCAACCCAATCAAAGGGTTTGTGGAGATTTGAACTATCCGGCCATTCCGTATGCCAATATTTCTTACAGCATCCAATCCAGTTTCAGGATCTATTATCCTTCCTCCTGAAAAGACAATGTCAAACTGATCCTTAGGCTGTGCCGTGGTGATAAGACAACTTCCTCCAATGCAAAAACTCAGAAATACTTTCAGTATTTGGGCGGTAATAGGATGTAGGAATTTGCTCATGTCTTTTGCTTTCATTGCCATCTAAGCTACAGTTATGCAGCGCCTGGCTGCGATCCGACGCCAGAGGCTATGGGCTCCTTCGCTAAAGCTTCGGCGACAGCGAGCCGCTGGAGACCGGAATAGTTCAGTAGCTAACTACCTCCAATCTAGTGCAACCATGACTTACGACACTTGCCCGCCGAAGCTTTTCTTCGGGTTTTCAAGGACGTTGGTTGTACGAACTCATTATGTCAAATAGGGGAAAGGGGCTTGCAGATAAAGAACGTACGTATGAGTTGAGCATAGGAATGAGCGCATGCCTTGTGCGGCTATGATTTCATACATAGTGTTGAATGCATTTCTAAATCTCGGGATCATGACAAACAAATTCAACAATATTCGATTCTGGATCTTTGATGAATATGGATCTCCATTTGACCCATTCAAATATCTCGGTGACATACTCGATGTTACTCTGTTTACATAAAATCAGCAGTTCTTCATAGTCTGATTTTTCGATTTCGAGAGCGAAATGGTGTAATGTAGTATTCTTTGGTTCTATGGCTTTTAACTCTTGTCCAAAGGCAGTTAGATTATTCTTTGCAAATAATGCCAAGGTTTGCGTATGCCCACCAACACCATCTGCGATTTTGAAAAACGTATAATTATCGGATTCATACATTAATTCAAATCCGATAGTGTTCCCATAGAAATCTTTCATCGATTCCATATCATTTACTCGCAGAACTATTTCTCCTAAGCCCTTGACCTTATTTCCAATCATCTCTATTTCTATATTGCATGAAACGATGCGTCATATGATGCTCCCACAGTTGCTTAATAACTCCAAAATAGCGGCTTCGTGTAGACCGCGTTAATGTGAGTTATGTATTGTTATCTATTATTAGCTTCTCTTCTAAACCTACGCTAAATAGTTCTTCTCTCTTATTTCTTCCTTTCAGTTGTATTTCTCCTTTAGAGATATATTGATAGTCGGAAGGGGGCAATAATTCTTTAATGGCACCTGAGATCAGTAAGTCTGATTTTAGTTCCTTGCAGAGACCTTGGATCCTTGCGGTCGTATTTAAGACATCCCCGGTAAACACGATTTCCTTTTTCAAATCTCCAATTTCTCCAATGGTGACTTCACCGAAATGAATCCCAGCTTTGAAACCAATTTCAAAGCCAAACTCATTACATAGGTCTTCTTTTTGTTCATTGAGTTGATCGCGTATATCAAAGAAGCATTTGATGCAGTTTGCCCGGTCAAACCCCTTGTTAGGGTTCCATGAAATCACGATTTCATCTCCTATGTACTGGTAGACTTCACCGAAAGAATTGATGATGGGGTCTGACATAATTTTGTAATAGGTGTCCAGTAGTTTGAAGTATTTTATGTGACCTAGCGCTTCGGCTATGGTAGTCGAAGATTTCATGTCCAGGAACATGAAGATCCGCTTTTCGATTTTGGGTTGATGGTATTTCCCAGAGAAAAAATTTAGAAACAGATGATGACCTAAGTTTTCACTGATAGCTGAATAGATCAAGCTGAATACAAGCCTGACGGACAAATGAAATAACGTGACAAGAAAAGAGATACTTATGAGAAACCTACCCAGTTTTTGCCAGGCATCAACTGCTAGAAGACTAGTGCCTGTTTCGAGCGCAACGGCCACCGGATAGAAGATGACGATAATGACAATGATTAAGGTGAGGTAGATGAGGAATTTGTAAAGAAGCTTAGCCCACAGTGTTCGGTTTGAGAATCTCTTTTCTAAATAAACCACTTCTAAAGCCCCTACAATAAGTCCAACCAGGGCATTTGCCAGACTAGCAAAAATCAGCACAGGGATGGTGAAGGAAATATCTGTATCTGGATTGAGGTTTTGGTTACGTGTTATTCCGATCTCAGTTATATCAGTTATCCATCCACTCAATACCCAGATTATCGCGAAGGGAGTAATCCTTGAAATGTTTCTTTTCGCTTTTGGACTTATTTTCACTTTATGTTGACAATGTTGGGTTATAGGTAAGGAATGAGGAGTTAGTGTCGCTATCGCTAGAACTATGCGACGCCTGCCTGCGATCCGTCGCCAGAGGCCAATATTGAGCTTCTATCAGACATCAGGTCAATGGTCGGCAATGAACGATCGTATAGAAGTAACAAACTCTTGGTGACGAGCTACATTGGCCAACCCGTGCCCCTCTCCATCGATGACTAATATCTCCATGTCTGACATCAAAGTCTTTAGCTCTTTCATGCGAGCAAGATTACGATCTTCGCTTCCAACAATGGCAAATGTTGGTACCTGCACATTTCGAAGATCCTGTTCGCTTACGACGAGCTCCGAGAACCCTAGCACGAGTAGGCCGAGGGCTTGCGTGTCCTGACCTTGATCTATTAATCTTTGAGGCGGGTTACTTAGCATATTTTTTGACCTCCTTTCTATAGCTTCCTGGGCACTGGCACTCCAGTTCCAAACAGGCGCAAATCCAATGAAGGTCACAGTTAGGAGTCGGTCGGGGTGGGTTGCAAGCAAGGGGCCAAATATGCGTCCGCCCATGGAGGAGGCTATGATATGGGCTTTATTAATATCGAGATGATCTAATAGCCGAATAATGTCCCGGCTCATCTCAAGACCGTACGCTGAGCTCTCGGATGGCTTGTCGCTCTTTCCGTGTCCTCTGGCATCGAAGGCAATGACACGATAGTCCTGCGCAAGGCTTTTGAACATTTCCAACTGTGACCAATCACTAACACTCCTTGTATATCCATGCATCAAGATGACAGCCTCGCCAGCACCCTGCTCGACATAATGGATGCTAACACCATTAGCGTCAAAATATTGGCTATCGGGTAAGTTTTGAGCAATAACATTTCCGCACGCTATGGACATCAGAAAGCCAAGGACTAGTTTACCTTTCGAGGTCATATTGATCAGTTTATTTTTTTCAATCTTAAAATAACCCTTTGTTTTGATGAAAGCGAATACCTAAAATGCTAACGCTACAACTATGCCCCGCCTGCCTGCGATTCGTCGCCAGAGGACTATGGCCGGAGACCGGTATGGGCAGGAGCGCCACCTCCTGATCCCGATCCGATAGCTATCGGGATCGGGACAACACTCTTTGCTAGCAACAGTTTTGCGTGGTGCGCCCAGCCGGAGACGCCCAGCCATGACGTATAGTGATTGTTGTAAGCCGTTTTTCTAGAAGTTGGGAGGTTCGGTTTGAAGCAGCTGACTGTAGACATAACCTTCAAAAAGCCTAACCAGAGATGGCACGTGCCCCTGAACTTTTTGCTATCTACTGAAGTATCGGTTTTGCATTTCAGTTTCAAGTATCTCGGTAGAGGCATGTGCTATATCATTTGTTGGCATCTGTTCTTACAGCATTTTCTGATCACTTTCCACCCTTATCTTCAATGCTTCATTCATCGAATTGAAACCTTTGTGGGTGTCTTGTCCTAATATTTTCATCAATAGCCCAGAAAGGATTCCAGTAAAAGACTCTCCATGAATGAGTTTGGTTTTGTTATCCCCTTCTGCTTCAAGGATGAAATAATGCTCTCCGTCTGCGACTCCTTTGACGCCCAATTTCCCAATCCATCTAAATTCTTCATTTGCCCGGTTTACCAGCACTTCAGGTTTAAAGTTCATTGGATCTTTTCCTTCGGCTTGGATGGTAGCATTCAAAAATTCCCCTACTTCTGAGCTTCCAGATAATTCCCTGATAAAGGGATTCCATTCGGGGTAAGCCTCATGATTCATGAGTACTGCCCAAACCTTGTCGGGCTTGGCGTTGATGACGATTTCAGTCTTGATACGTCTATCTGTGGTCACATTCAATGTAAGAAGAATTACAGCGATAGATGCGAGCACAATTCCTATGATTGATAGTGTCATTTTCATGATCGTTTAGTTTAAAGGTAAGCGTGTGATTAGAATGACCAGCCAAGATGTACGGTTGGGAAGAAGGTGACGGCCTTTCTTGAGTAAGTTTGATCGCCCACTGCTATGTCACCTGGGTTGGTGAAGACACTGGCGCCCATCCATGGAGTTAGATACAGCCCACTCAGCTTGTAGCTGTTTTTGAACAGGTCAATCTTGTAGCCAGCGCGAATACCCAGGGCCAGCTGGTTTTCCTCAAACTGGTCTTGACCATCGTCATATGTCAAGAATAAGTAGTCGAAAGTGGGCCCGGCAAAAAATCCCTGCGTGGCATCTTCCCTTCCGAAGAAGTAATCCCACTTAAGTGAAATGGCTTTGAAGCTTTCCGAGATCCCTTCATGGTTTTGCATTCCTTCTGGTAAGTCCAACATGCCAAATCCAAGCTGGATCCGTTCGTTTTTGAAGGCGTAAGCCACATGCCCCGACCCTCCACCTAGTGCATAAGCCAATGGGTCAAGTTCGATTTCAAAATGATTGTCCTGAGCGCTAGTCAAAGTGATGGCTGCTACAAGGATCCCGATGGTGAGTGATAACTTTTTCATGATTGTCTTTTTGAATGATTATGATTCAAAAGTCCGACGATCATGAATGGATCAGTTGACACTTGGCGCAATTGATTTGACCATTTGCGCGAATAGTTAAGAAAAGCTTAGGAAAGCTGCATTTGGAACTGAGTGGGCGTCAGGCCCGTCCATTTTTTGAAGCTTCTGGAGAACACCGAGATATCAGAAAAGCCGGTTAGAAATGCGACCTCAGTGATATTGAGCTGTTTGTCTCGTAATCTTTTTGTGGACACCTCTTTGCGTACTTCGTTGAGTAGCTTCTGGAAGGACGTGCCTTCATCCTTCAAGGCTTGCTGTAATGACCTTACGCTCATAGCCATTTCCTTGGAGGCATCCTCGATCCTCGGTATTTCCGCTTTCAAGCGATCCAGGATAAACTGCTTTACTGACCTGGTAGCCTTATTCACTTGGTTGTGTTCTTCGGCTATTTGCTCAAGTTTCAATTCAAAGTGCTCAAAAAGCGAACTGTCTACACCTAAAATTGGAAGCTCCATGTCTTCCTTTCGATACTTTAGGTATGGCTTTTCGAGGTTGAATGTAATAGGCACGTTTCCGAAAATTTCGTGATAGCGTCTCAAGTCCGGCGGAGTGGGATAATTCAATCCCACCTCAATGGGCCTTATTTCCTCAGAGGTAAAATTCTTTATTACTGTGCAATGACCGGCAAACATAAAGTCCATCGTGTAGCGAAAATCATCACGCCATGGCACGATCATTTCGCCTTCTAGTGTGACCGTGTCTTTGTCATATAGCATTGTGAGTTGCAGTACAGACATCACCAGCCGCTGGTAGGTACACATCTTTTCGTATGCTGCCGCCACTGATGGGGAGTTCATCATGACATACCCCAACGTTCCCATCGTTTGAAACCTGGCACGAGTACCGCATTCAAGCCCAATGTATTCATACCCGGTTTGGCGGATTATGCCTTCCCAAACGCGCATGGTGTCTTCAACCGTGATCCTGCCTTGCGGATCCGCCAATGCCACTCTGTCGAGACCTAACTCCTCAATTATTTGGTCCTTATTGGCTCCATACTTTTCAGCCACTGCAAGTCTAAGGTTGACAATCGCAGATGGTATATCGTCGGCTCGCCGCATATAGGAGTTAAGATAAATATTGTGAAGGATATTGTGCTGACTAAGATTTGAATGATCCCTCAATGACTTTGAGGCTTATTCCTTTTGTCGTGCCAAGCAGACCCTTCAGTTCCACTCTTATTCGAAACCCATGGCAAGTACCTACCGATGACAGATAAAAAATATCACCATTCCCGGACCTCGCCGGTAGCACCTGTTCCGGGATCTCCTTACTTTGAAAGATTACATCTTTTATTAGAGGGGACCCCGGAATAAATCCGGGGATTACCCTACTGATATTTTTTTATCTGTCACCTCCTTTTTATGCGTTTGGGCACCGAATGTCTATCCTCGCAGTGACGGTTACTAGCACAAGCCGAAAGGCCAGACAAGACTGGCCAATGCGCTGACCGCGCGGTCGCAGGCTGGACCCGGCGCAAGGTGGATACGTGCGATGGCACCGTGCGGCTGGCAGTGCGCCCCCCACCCCAAATTGACCTAAAAACCGTCGTCGAGAGATGCCACGTTCCGCGATGCTCCACCCCACCGACGCGTGGAATGTGGGTTTGATCGAGCTGCCACAGTGTCAGCCTGAGCGGAGTCGAAGGCGGCTTCTCCGCCCAAAGAATGGACCCTCCTAGCGACCCGTCTTCACCAACTTGAACGAGGACACTTCACCCCCCCTGGATAGCCGAACCAAATACACCCCGGGCTTCAAAGAACCAATGTCATAGCGATTCCTGCTGATCTTCGGAGGGTGATGCTCGACTCCGGACAGGTCAAAAACGCTCATGAGTTCATACGTTTCGCTGATCTCAATTTTCGAATAGGCCGGGTTGGGCGTGAGAGGAATTGGCCCGATATCGAGGTCCTCAACTCCGAGAACGAAATCAAGGTAGGCCGGATAGGTGATTCTCCTGTAGGTGCCAGGCGCCGGATCCGGAGCGTCCGCATAGATATATATGTCTGCCAGGGCTCTCTGGTCATTTTTGAAGCTGATGTGGCTGTCCTGCGTGCTACCGATAAATACGGAGCGATCAAAAGCGTAATCCCCTTGATACCGGACCGATACCGCGTACGGCCCGCCATACGGCCAGTCCCAACTAACTCTCACGGAATCAAAGGTGATTCGATCGATGACAAGATCGATGCACTCTTCCGTATACTGAAACCACTCACTGGTATCAAACTCATGATAGGAGGCAATGGAAACGACAGACGCCAGATCCAAATCCATAAACTCCTCGTCGTAGGGTGTGATCACCCCATCACCGCTTCTGATCAACTTGCTACCTCCAGTGTAGAGTCGGGGGGCGTCACCGTTTGAACAAACGCCACAGCCCACATAGAGGCTACCCAGGCTTCGTTCAGGGCAAAGGACCTGCAGATTGGGCGTAGACAGGCTGGTTTGGTACACGGCGTCTCTCGTGATGTAGACCTGGTTGGACTTGATCTTGTATTGAATCCTGGAATCGCTGGGGATGCTATCTGGCGCGTGGACCCAAAAGGACTCATCGGATGTGCCGATCATCTCATAGGCCCCGTCGTTGAGGGCGGACCAGATCTCAAAAGGGCCGGAATATTCTGTTTCCCAATCTAACCGTACTTCGTCGTCACCCACCTCACTTACTTCTATATCCGTGAGATTGATGAGGCTGTCGACGAAGAACTCAATCTTCAGATCTGAGACTTCCGAGAAGTAATGGTCTGTCCGTAGCTCAATCTTCCATTGTCCCTCGATGGGCGTGTCGAGGATGCTGCTGAGACCCTCGCTGCTGAACCTTCGTAATATTCCCGTCGTGGCAGGGGGCCTGGGGTTGTCCTCATCAAATGACAGCGAGTCAGGAAAGAGACTGGATACGCGGCTATTGTAGAGCCGAAAGGAGTCTGTCGGTATCGAGGAATGCCGATCAAGGATGATGGTGCTTTCGTGTAGCGGATCTCCGTAGTCCCCGTAGAGCGTGATCAGTGGTATCCTGCGCCCATCCGGGGTAATGATGTGGAGCCTGTCATTGTCGTCTCCGAATCCGACGCCATCATAGGCGGTATGCTCGGCCCACTCGGACTGGATTTGGAGTCTTACCTGCACATCTCGTATTTCGGCGTAGTCGTCAAAAGTGAATGCGTATACCAGATCTTCGCTCGGTACGCCCTCAGAATCCGGGAATGCGTAGCCGCGATTCACTGAGAAAGTCGAGTCTGAGGAAAATAGCAGCCGAAGTGAGGTTTCGATCTGGAATTGCGATGATGCGCTAACCGTGTCTTCGCCATAGGCAATCAGTTGCCAATGGTACGTCCCACCCGCTTGCAGGATGTCTGATAGATCGAAATAGTCTTCAGTCCATGGGTACTGCAGTGTGATCGAGTCGTTGGCGTCGAGTGCTACGGTAATATCGATATGGCTGGCAAGCAGTGTATCTATCAAGGCGTCTGACAACAGTGAGTCTGTTGCCAGGCGCAGTCTGATGTCATAGGTATCATCCAGACTCGAATCCCACGCCAGGTGGGTGACCTGATAGTCTTTGTATGTCTGAGGCAGCGGAAAGGTTGGCGCCAGCTGACCGAATGAAATCGAACAATTCCAAAAGGCAGCGAGCATAAGTAGTATAGAAATATGATGGGCTCGATGTGAACGCATGTCGATTCTTGCCAAGGCTAACAGTTTGGGCTGCGCTACTGTGCGGTGCGTGGCAGCCTACACCAGCCAATAGCTCGCGGTCGCTAACATAATATAACTGTGGCTAACCACAGTCCGCCAATCATCGGAAAGTCCCAAAAGTCGTTATTCTCCTTTTTACTCCTCCCAAATAGCTTCATATTGATTTCCTATTTCGCATCACGGCCAAGGTCAGGGCACCGAGTAGGAACCCTGGAATGATTTGGACGAGTGCTCCGTAGACGCCTTGGTTTAAGAGTGTCTGCGTCCAGGTATCAAAGTAGTCGCCGTAGTGGGTTCCCAATTCCCACTCCTTGTCAACCCACCACGCGCCGACAACGGTGAGCCTTGATATCGGAGAAAAGATGACCAGACTCAATAGTAGCAGCAGGTAAGGCTGTTGTTTGCCATAGAGCTTTACCCCCCAGTAAACAGAAAAACCCAGCGTCAGCCAGAGCAGTCCAATGATGAAAATAGCATACTCGGGCAACCCAACTAGTTCCAGTATGAAACGAACGGGTGTTAAAAACAGACTAATGACGATGGGAGTCCTCGCCAGATGAAATGCCTGATGAAGCAGCCCTTGGGTGTTGTCTTCTTTCAACGTCAATTTCTTATTCTTTTCATTTGGCTTGGGTACGCTAATTTCAGTGCAAGGGCGGACCCACCCGCCGCCTTTATTTATCGCCAATAACTCCATAATTTAAAGTTTACCGACTTGCTTATTTTAAGGTCATTTCTTGAAATAGTTGCCATTATTTGCCCTCTATGATGGGATTCGTGCGCGATCATTCGGGCCAAAAAAGCGGTTGGATGTGGCTTATAGCCTTTTGCAGTATTTCCGGAAACCAGATTGGTCAGAGTTTCGGCCATTTTCAGTGAGGATAATTCAAGAGCTGTTTTTAATTCATTCTTATTGACAGCTTTTTCCTTATCCAATTTCAAGTCGATTTTTTCCCCAACCTTATTGACCCACATGGACCTGACATTATTGATATGAACAAACTGCTCGCCAATCGATCTCCCTTTTCCCGCAAGTTTGGCTGGTAGCCATTCCGTTTCAATGTTTTCAAGCAGGTACAGCGTCCCGTTGTTATTCATCGTCCAGGTTTCGACTATCTCTTGTATGATTTCCATTTGGGTATTCTACAATTCTAAAGATAAGGGCCCCGAAGCTTGGAGGTAACGTCCAGCTATGCGGCGCCCAGCCATGACGTATAGTGATTGTTGTAGCCAGTTTTATTGACTAGATAAACATTTTGGAACAAAGCTGTCATGTATTTGCAAATGTGATTGTATCCATTATCACAGCCATACGATAATCAAGTAGATTACAAAAACAACAGGAAACAAGAGTCGACCGAATCGGTCTATCCGGTTTACAATTACTTCCTTGTCGTGGCGAATAAGGTAGGATGTTCCGGCCATAGTGAACAAGGTCAGCACCACGATGATCGTAGAACCAAGCAAAAACCAATCAAGCAGTGTCAAGTACGGAAGCTTGGGTACGTAGTTGGCCAACATGAACCGATAAGCAATGAGTGTCAGCATGGTACTTACCGCCACACCAATCCTAGTGGGGACCACGGTAGGCGCAATCCAGAAAACTGCGTAAGCCATCATGACGATCGCAAACAAGGGGATGAGAACCTGGATAATATAGTAAGATACCTGACGAGTGCCGGTGACGGTTAATTTGATGCCTGGATTGGTCGGTGCGCCAGATGCCAACTGAAGCGCCTCCTGCGTAAGTATTGCCTCTCCGAACTTCCAATCGCTGATCGAGAATTTCTCAGCTCGAAGTACTGGAAGCGACTGGTCGGGAATGAGTGTGACATTCGCCTTGGCTCTCACAGGCGCGACAACCCAGATAAAGAAATCCTGACGATCTCGTGGAAATTCTCTAAGGTCCATTGGAACAGAAAACAGGCCTGTAAACCTTTGCAAATAAGTGACAGTTCCATTGGGTTTAACGACAACCTCTTCAGGCAAAGATTCACTAACAGAGCGTTGATTGTAGATCACCAGTGTCGGGCTCCAAACGTCATTCAAGTCATAGACTTGTTGTTCTTCCGATTTACTGGCCAAGTCATCGTCCTGCCAGCTCACAGCGAGGAATATGTCCGCAAAGAATGCTTGTGATGCATCATCGACCTCTGTGATATCCATAATTGCGATACCTAACTTGACCTCACGAGGCTCCGTAAAGGGCTCCTGGGCTAATCCGGATTTGGCAATACAGGAAAAGGCCAAAAGAAAGATGATAGAGACTAAGTTTAATCTGGATCTTGTCAATTCAAACAGCATAGGATCACTCACTAAATTACTATGCATAGATAGTTGAACGGGATAATCTTCTTACAGTAAGAATCTTTGTGCTAGTACTGCACTGGATGTCATACTCAATTAGGTTTACCACAATTTCAGCACGAAATCAGTGGGATACAACTATGTGGCCCCGTTAAAAAATGCGGAGGGGAGGCTTGTGGGTCTCCACCAGGTCGGCAGTATCATCTCCAGGTGATAGTGAGATCAACACGAACGAAACTCAAGCCGCTATTCCTCATACACATGGTTACCACCCGTTTTTAATTGTCAGTTGTTGGAGTGAGTGCAGCGGCAACATCGGCACAGTTTAACCAAGATTCATGGCTTTGGACAATCACCCATCGGTCGACTTGTTTTTGAAGTGTTGCTGTCCAAATAAGTTGACCGTTGAATTCAGGTATGCCTTTTAGTTTCAACTTCAGTTTAACTGGGAGAGTGAATGTGACTATATCAGGTGATAGCACCTGAACATTCCAGCTTTCAATAGTATTGTGCAATTCTTCAACTGCAGGTCCTATCTCTTGATAGGCTTTCTTGAGGTCAGGTAGTGAATGTACTTTTCCGTCGGTGATATAATAGGAATTAGAAGTTTCTGAATAATGATTTAGGCCTGTCTCAAAGTCCATGTTATTAGAATATTCAAAGACCTTTTTTACTACCTCTCGCGCAGCATAAGCAATTTCTTGCTTTTCAACTTCTGTCAATTGATTTTCCGAGTGAGGACAAGACTGACACACAATACATATTGTGCACAGTAATACTAGTATTCTCATTTGTAATGATTATTAAACCGGTGGTGACTTTCTAATCCCCACGAAAGTATCTTGCTCGATGAAACCCCATTCCTGCCTCGCATTTGTTGGAGGTAGTCAGTTTAGCTAGTCGCCTCTCTTAAATTAAGGTGAAATGAAAACATGCATTAACACTCGAAACAAAGTTCTCCAGTTCTTAGATAGTCTTTGATCTTTTCTTTTTGTTTATTGTGCTGCCAGATATGGAACTCAATCAAGTAATACCACTCTTTGGTGTTGATGTCTCCAAACATGGGATGAAACTGTTTATCACCGTTCCCGCTTCTGAGCACTAAATTTTCCAGGGATTTCACTTCCTGTATAAAGGATGTGAAATCCTCAACAAGGTCTTCTTTCCCTCGTTTCTCAGGAGAAAATAGTTTTACAAACTTCTCAGGAAATTCCTCCATTTTCATGTGGACATTCTTTCTATACTCGAAATCAAATATTACAACTCCAGTCAGATTCTTTCCTCTTTTTCTGGTCGCATTATCTGTAAGGCTTTGTCTAAGATTAGGTATTTGATACGTTCTCGCTACTTTCATACAATGGTCGTATACTTCTGCGAGTGACCAGGTTTTGGAATCTGGGTTTATATGAAGTATCTCGGGATCCAACATTTTCAGATCTACCAACCAATCATTGGATAATCTGTCAAAACGTTCTATTGCTTTTGCCGCATTCATACTTGATCAAATTTTTCTTTTCGGTTTATTATCTCCGACGCTACTAGCTCTTTGGAGTAAAACCCAGCGGACCTGGTCGGGGACGCCAAGTCGGGGACGCCAATTCCATACTGCAAATAGCTACTCAGGCGGTACGGCCAGGTGTCGGTCAAAGTACTCGATCATCTTGCCAAACAGGTAGCGATTGTAATTCTGCTCACGGCTCCATCCATGCGTCGCACCAGGTGCAAACGCAAAGTCGAAGTCCTTGCCCTGTTTGATCAGTTCTTCAGCTAACACGGCCGTCGTCTTGAAGGGTACCACATGGTCCTGAAGGCCGTGGATGAACAGGAGTTTATCCTCCAGATTCGCTGCATGCTTGAGCGCTTTTCGTTCGAAGACCTCCGGGTGTGTCTGTGGGCGACGCACAATCGCGACGTCGTCTGTACCAAAGAACACCGGGTCAACAGCCGCCGCTGCAGCAACCCCCACCTGGAATAAGCCCGGCTTCATCAGCAGCGAATAAACGGAGAGTGTGCCACCGTAACTGCTGCCCCAGATGCCGATGCGATCGGGATCGACATAAGCCAGCGACTCCATGTAGGCAACGGCACTCGCATAATCCTCAATGTCCTGGTCGGCAAAGCCCAGCAGGAACTCTTCACGGAATGCCCGGCCATAACCGTTGCTACCACGTGAATCCACCTGCACGATAATATATCCCTTCGTGGCCAACAACTGCTGTACGAGGCTGTAGTTACCGGCCCAGCGGTTCCTCGCGGTATTCGAATATACGGGCCCAAACAGCACGGGATACTTCGTGCCGGGCTGCATATTGGCAGGTTTCAGAATCCGGGCATGCAGCGTATAGTCATCTACAAGACTGGGGAAACTTACGTATTCCGCAGCAGCCCAGGTTCGCTCCGTGAAGGCGGGCAACGGTGAGTGCGTTACTCGCGTAGCGTCACCACCCTCGCTGCTTACCACGTAAAGCTCGGGCGGTGATGTGTCGTTGCTGTGCATGAACACCAGGTGCTGGCCATCCGGTGAGGGGTAGCCATCGTTCCGACCCGCCAGACGCGTCACCTGCTCGGGATCGCCACCGGACATATTCAGGCGATACACGTGTTGTTCGTACGGATTAACGCCGTTGCCTGTATAGAACAGTGCATCACCTGCAGTACCTGGGGCGGACAGTACATCGTAGGACGGATCGGTGAGGAGCTGCGGAAGATCCTTAGACGGTGAGGCATCAATGGTATAAAGACCATAGCGATCACCCATATCGCTTAAGAAAACGACCCTCTTTCCATCTGGATGCCAGGTGGATCCAAACGATGTGTACATGCGGCTCTCTCTGACACCTCGCCAAATCTCGCGCAGTTGGCTCTCTCCGGGTGCCACGACGAACAACTTGCGCTCAACCGCCGTGTCGGATGCGGTATCCACCAGCAGCGCACCGTCTGGTGACCAGTTGAAGTCGATGACCTGGTTGGCGTGTGGGTTGGGCAAATCGAGGTACGTAATGTTACCGCTTGCGACATCGAGCAGGCCCACCCTTCGAATCTCGTTCGGATCCCCCGGGTACCCTCGGCGTACCTCGTTGGGATTGGTTTCGGCAGCGAGGTAATCGGGGAACGGCACCTTTCGCATCTCGCGTCGGTCCACGACGTGAAACGCGATGGTCTTGCCATCCGGGGACCACTTGTACGTGGGTCCACTCCAGATGCCGGGACCGATTTCACGTTCTGGTCGGCTGTAGCGCCCTTTCTGTAAGCTCGAGAGACTGGCGATGCCGATCTCGGTGAGCTGGCGATTCTGTTTGGAAGAGAAGTCAGCAAGCCATAGGTCACCATCCGTTATGTACGCCGCCATGTTGCCGCCTGGCGATATCGACAGGTTGTGTGCACCTGCCTCGACGGCCATCAACTGGCGGTCATCTCCCCGGCTCAGCGATGTCTGCCATAGGTGGTTGCCTCGCAGGCTGACAATTGTGTTCGCGTCTCTCCAGACCATATCACGCACTGACTCGGATGCCGTATCGGAACTGAGGCGCACTTCCTTCCCATCGCTTGTAGCTACCCAGAGGCCACGCCCAGGGCTTCCTGGTTCACTCCAGGAAAAGGCGAAGTGCTCGCTGTTCGGTGCCCAAGCAGGCCGCGACGGGGTGGTTCCAGTCAGTTTGGGCGTTGCGAAGAGGTCATCAAGCGTGAGCTCACCGTCCTGTGCTGTGACTGTTGCGGGCATCGCCATCCATAAGCTTGCCACTACCCCTATTTGCACAAAAGAGATCTGTTGCATGTGTTTGCTTTAGTAACTGGCAGGTAAAATAAACTTATACAGCTGAAAAGCGCTCTCGCCATTGCAGCGTGCACTTTCTGAAGGTCTTACAAGTCGGATTTTTTGGCAGTTTTTCTGATTGATAGTGCAAAAAGAATCAATGCCAATGGTGGAAATACGAGATTGACAACGGCGCCTGGTGGCACACTATCTGTGACAATAGGTTTCATCGTGCCCAATACTATGCGAAGTACGTACTCCAGAAATATGAATAAATACATAAGGGGAATCAGGCTTTTGTAGCGCCAAAGTACGATCACATATAGTACTCCCATCAATAGCTGGGATAACCCCCACAAGGCGAAGATTAGGACAATAACACTGGATGCTTGTGCTGAGAAACTGTCCAGTGGTATGGTAGCAATGCTCTGGGCCCCACCGTCTTTGCTGAACATATGAATGAGGCTTCTTACCACCGTCATTGCTGTGAAAAGGTAGAAGAATATCAGGGCGATTTTATGACCTCGATACTGATTGTCGATTGTCTTTGGAAATACCTTGTCCATCGTCGATTATTTCCTCCAAAACTAAGAGGAGAAATACGACAGATCCTCAACAAATGTTGATAATGCTTACCACAACTATGATGTTGTCTCCTGCTTCCAAGTGAACGCCAGGTAAATAATCAATAAACCGGTACAAATTTCAAAAAAGCTAAAGAACATGTAGTGGAGTGTGCCTCCCATCGTCACAGTAAAGGCCTGAATTGAAGTCGTAATGATGCCTGCAATAATATTTAGATACTTGTTTGGCTTGAAGGTTAGGATCCTGGACAAGACAATCATGATCATAGGAATTTGCATTATGCCAGAAAAAACTAATAAAAATTCTTCTGTGATTTTCATGCCACCTACTTGACCAGATAAGAATGCCTCTAAATATTTAGCAAGGTGCAAAGTGAACACATCACAATAGATGTAATTCACTGTTAGGTAGATCCAAAGCAGAGACAAAAGCTTTTTTCGATTACCATCCCATTCAATTATTTTCATACCACTCTGAGTTACATAAAATAATGGCCAACGCTACAACTAAAGGGCGTCCGCCCCCAGTTCAAGTACCCACAAAATAGCGCAACTCTCACAAACCACAAACTGATCCACGGCGGTACCGTTTCGAACGTCTAATCAGCTCGGTAAGTCTGATGAAAAGAACCACGTCCTTTCCCGGTGAGAGGGGACGCGGGCGAATTCCTCTTCCAATATGTCGATTCGTAGTGTAGCGCATGACCTTTAGTGATTGTTGTATGCCGTTTTGAATCATTTTAGGCCATGCCTAATGAAATTATTGCATGATGTTTTTATAAATCTTACCGTCTTTCATAATCAAGACAAAATTTTGAGCCGGATCGGCCACCAGGTCCAGATTTTCTAGCGGATTGCCATCTACCAGAATCAGATCGGCATAGGCTCCCTCCCCTATTACTCCCAGTTTTTCGGGATAAGGATCTCGAGGTCCTGATAGTTTGAGCAGTTCAGCATTTCCTGATGTAGCCATCTTCAAAGCTTCATAAGGAGTGTACCACGTCCCAAGATTGGCTAAAAATTTATTCTGTTTTTGGGCCAGTTCAGCGTCAAATAATACATCTGAACCGAAAGCTGTTTTAACTCCATACTTTTTCGTTAGGGCAATTGCATTTTCCAAACCAGAAATCAATACTTTGTATTTTTCGGTGCTGGCAGGGTTTTCAAATGTAAAGGCGAGTTCTCCTTCAAGTTGCATGGGTTGCATGCTCCACCAAACATCTTTTTCTGCCATCAATTTTGCAGTTTCCTCTTCGATAAAGAATCCGTGTTCAACAGATCTGGCGCCGGCTTCGATCCACGTACGAATTGCCGCATCGGTATTGGCATGAATCGCAACGTAGGAATTAAATGTACCGGCGACATCACAGACCGCTTTGGCCTCTTCAAAAACATATTGTGACACATCGAGTGGGTCGTAGAGCGAAGACACCCCTCCTCCTGCCATAGCTTTTGATCTGAGTGGCTCCCATACGGAAGGCTTCCCGAGTACGCAGAAGGACCTGTGGCACTCCATCCGCAAGCAGGGTGTGTCCCATTTGCTGTAAAGGATCGAGTCCGGCATTAAGATTACCTGGTACCGCTAGAGGGCCTCGAAAATCGCTGTGGCCAGAAGTTTGACCTATCATCGGACCACTTGGATAAATTCTGTGGCCGTCCATCAAGCCGGCATCGATGGCTTTTTTAACGGAAAAGCAATTGCCTCCAAGATCACGCACTGTTGTAAATCCGCGCAAGAGCGTTTCTTTGGCTTTTAATGAGGCCATAATGCTCGCAATGCCCAAATCGGCATTTAGGGCTCTGCTGAGCGGCCAGAAATTGAACATGGTGTGCCAGTGCGCATCAATGAGTCCTGGAATCAGCACCCGACCACCGCCATCAATTATTGTTGCATCAGAAGGTGCATCTATACTCGAACGGGAAACCCTCCTGATCAGGTTGTTTTCGATCAAGACGTTTCCATTGGTCAGCTTCTCATTGACCCCATCAAAAATCCGAACATTCTCAATTAGTATGACACTTTTCGTACCAATTTGCTGGGCCTCTATGGCAGCTAAATGAACTACCGCGAGGATGATTATCAGCGAAATTCTGATTTTCATCGTATCTGTGTTCTTTTGACTATATGGCATACAACGCTACAACTATGCGGCGTGCGCCACCAGTTGCTAACTGGCTTCAATCTAGTGCAACCATGGCCAACCACACCTGCCCGCCGAAGCTTTTCTTCAAAGGGTTGAGCGGCCTTGATTTAGCGAATTCACCTCTGCTAATCTGGCGAAGGCGGGAAAGCCAGGGAAGAACCACTGCGTTGTGTAGTTATTTATCGATTGCGCACTGACTCTGCTCTTGGGCAATTACCAGCCAAGGGGGCGCGGGCGTAGCCCACAACCAGTTGGCAATTCGTACGAATGCGGATGACCTTTAGTGATTGTTACCAGCTTTTTGTTATTTGATCCTAAGAGAGTGGTAAACTCATAATCCAGTCCCCAATTCTTCTCCATAGGGGGGATTGGTGGAAAGAAATTACTGAAATGTCATACACAAGGTTAAGTCCAAGTATAGTCAGGAAAACATAGCTTGGTTTCTTTGATTGCCAATCCCAAATTGATAAAGCTACGAGAATTAGAGTTGCAAGAGCAAACCCAAATAGCCATACCATTGGACGACCTTCAATTGTCGGAAAGAAACGCACAATTGACGGAAAATTGAAATATATCAATCTATCAGTTACTGGCGTAAACATGGGGGCCATTATGAACTTCATTATCTACAATAGATGCATGAGCAGTATTGAATCCAGAGATTAGAATTAGGGGAGCTAAGAAGTAAGAAAGCTTTCCAACTATTCTGTGGGTTTTGTAATTCTTAGTTCTTATAAGGAGGCCTTGTGAAATCAGAGTCAAGCACCACAAGGTCATTGTGATTCCATGAAAATGGATGTGGGGTTCAATGTCCGTCAAAACATGGCTAAAGTACTTAGGCCAAAATGCCCAAATTGCTAGAAGCAAGAATGCCACAAAATAGAAGCCGATATCTTTGTAAAGTAGCTTATTCAGATTCATGAGCATTGGGTGGCTAAATTGCAGGTAACGTCCAGCTGTCATCCGTAAGCTGAACCTTTCAAATTACTATAAAAGTATCGGACAGCACCAGCCTTTACAAACCTGCCTGCCGGTCTCCGGCGGCCATAGCCTCTGGCGACGGATCGCAGGCAGGTAGCTCAGTTAGTGCGGCCGGATAGGTCGGCCGCGCAGGCTTATGGATGACAGTGTTTGTTAGCATCTTTTTCATCGAATTGTTGTACTTGTTAAGCTAGTCATGTCTCGAGTATCAATAGAATAGAAGGTACTAAGTATTTTACCAAATTTTTCAGGATTGTGAATCCAGCCAATATGTCCGCAATCTTCAATTATGTGAAATTCCGCTTTCGGATACCTTTCATAGACCTCAGTCTTACTCTCTCCATAAATATCTCCATCTCCATAGGTCACTAAGATTGGAAAATTGGACTGGGTCATTGGCTTCAGGTTTTTATACGAAACAATGTTTTTTCGGGTAATATTAACAGGGTCAGCGGTGATGGTTCGCAGTTGTTCTTTATTGATTGAAATATCTGAGTAGTTCTTGTGGTAATTTTTCAACACAAGAAAAAACACTTCCTGGTATGCGCTATCCGACCCCAGCATGCCCAATAGGGAATTCCACCCCATTTTCATCCATTCTCCCCATGAGGCGTTGATTTTATTGTATTTCATCACTTCTTTTTCGGTCTTTTCCCAAGTTGAATTTGTTCCCGAACTCGGACTACACAGAAATAGGCTTTTTATGTTCTCGGGTCTTTCCTCTGCATAGATTTGGGCGTATAACCCTCCCCATGAATGTCCAAATAAATGGAAAGATTCAAGGTTGAAATGACTTGCAATCGAATCAATGTCAGAAATGTAATCTGCTATTGCGTACTCAGAATTAGGATTCAAAGATTGGCCTGTTCCTCGTTGTTCGAAATTTATCACCTGAAACTTATTATTCAGTTCCAAGGCGACTTCAGTCATTGGATCAGGCACTCCCGGGCCACCATGAAGAAGAATTACTGTTTCAGCATTCTCTTTTGGATAAATTGTGGTGTGCAAAGTCACCTCTCCATTTTGAACTTTGAGGTATTCAGTAGATTGAGCGAAAAGGTTTTCTGATGGTAACATGAGGGTTAGAATTAAGCTTCTGATATTGTTTTCGAATCAATAATCCAAAACTCAGGTTCATCAAAACCAAAAGCATTAACAAATGATAAAATGCAAACTCAGTCCCTGATTTCGCTCCTGAGCCTACTCAGTGAAATGTTTGTGATTCCTAAATAAGAAGCGATGTAAGGGTGCGGAATTAAGTTTTCCAGGTTATGATATTCGCTCCTAAATCTTTTTAGTCTTTCCCTTGCGGTAAGGGAGGCAAGCCCAATCTCTTTGGAGACTTTCATTAGTAGTTCATTTTGAAGAACCCTAAAGGCAAAGTTCCTGACTTCTTCATTTTCGGATCGAAGGACTTCAAACGCTTTTGCGTCTACAACCGCGAGTTTAACGTTCGTCAGAGCTTGAAAGAATAGCTGAGAACGTCCTTCCTTGTTGCGAGCGACATGGGGTGTCAAAACAGAATTTGAGCAGAAAAAAGATATGGTAACTTCTACTCCTTGTGGATTAAGAATATAACTTCTGATAATACCATCCAGAACAAAGTATTCTTCATTGTTGTGTGCGCCTTTCTGAACAATTAATTCCTTTTTTTGAATGTCCAAGGATGTAGCCAGGTCCTCAATGGCCTTGATTGAACTTAAGGATATCGGATAAGTGCTTTTAATAATTTCAGAAAGCATGTCTGGTCTTTTGGGGATCCAAATACTTATGGGAAAGAATTGATGCTAACCACCACCAATCTAGTGCAACCTTGGCTCACCACACCTGTCCGCCGAAGCAATTCGACAAAATTCCGGGTGTATCTTGATTGCCAAAGCGCTCGTTAGCAACGAAGCGAAGGCGGCGCCTGCCCGCCGAAGCTTTTCTTCCAAGTGGTGGGCGACCTTGGCTGATCGAACTCACCTTAGCCAAGCAGGCGAAGGCGGGAAAGCACGAGAAGAACCACTGCGTATTCCAGTTATTTATCGAGTTCGCATGCCTTGGCTCGAAGCACTGTCCAGCCAGGGGTGCATGGTCGTACCCCACTCTCTCTGCTAGAAGCAGTTTTGCGCATGACGTATAGTGATTGTTACATACTGGAGCCTGTTAGATCCCTCTCAGCTTCCTCGGATCTCTTGAAGTATGAAAAACTCTGGAAATCACAATCTTCTCATTAGCGACCCGATAGATGATTTTGTAGCTCCAGACGACTATATACCGGTATTTGCTTTTCATGTGTTGCAGCCTCGGTTCGGGTCGCCCTCTTAAAGGCTGCTTTTCAAGCTCTCTAGTTTTAGCTAGTATCTGATTGAGGACAATCTCAGCATAGGAGTGGCCTTGTTCTTCTAAGATGTACTTGATTGATCTTTCAAGCTGGCCAGAGGCCTTGTTAGTCCAGACTACTTCAGCCATTCCTTCGACTTTGCCTCAACTTCGGCCTGCGTCAAAGTCTCGCCTCTGGCTTCTTGTTCTTCTGATTCTGCGATATCTGCCAACAACGACAACTGTTCGTAAACATCTTCCAGAGTAGACTCCGGAGTAAGTCCGTCAGCTATTTGAATCAAATGTTCTTTCAGTTTCGATTCCATAGCACTAAGATAACGGAAGATTAGGTCAGATTGTGATGAAGCGTGCTCGGCTCTTGTATGTAACGCTACAACTAAAGGGCGTCCGCCCCCAGTTCAAGTAACCACAAAATAGTGCAACCTTGGCCAACCACCAAAGCATGGGGAGAACCACTGCGCTTTGTAGTTATTTATCAGGTTCGCACTTCCTCAGCTCGAAGCACATCCAGCCGAGGGGGCGCGGGCGTACCCCACCGCCAGCTGCCGATTCGCAGTTTGGCGGATGACCTTTAGTGATTGTTGGCGACCGTTTTCTCTAAAAATGCTCTTCAATTGGCTCGTTCTCGCTTTTGGCGGCGAAGACAAGCGCTTCTAAATGATAGTCAATCAAGTCTTTTGAGGCATTCGAAACTCTTATTGAATCATATAGTGACTGGTACAGCACATCGACGATTGGATACTTGATCTCTTCCATTATCAAGTCTATGTTTTCCAATCCTCTTGTAAGCCAAGCCTTCATATAGAGGTCAACATCCGACATCATCACGTCAAATAGTAGTTCGTTGCTCCACTCCGAAAACTCAGCATTGTTTCGACACTCCTCGGAGAATGTATTCAGGAATTTTATGATTCCCTCTTCAGTCAAAGAGTCTAAATTCTCGCTAACATAAAGCAGTGTTTTTGAATCACAAGGTTCGCCCGTTACGTCGACAGCCTCAAGTCTTGGACCTCGTCGAGTCTGAGTCGCCTGCTTTCTTAGTTCAGTTCGTCTTTGTTCCTCCTCTTCATCGATGAGTAGCTCAGCGAGACTTGATTTTGTTGAATCAGTCGCGCTTTCTCCGCCGCCATTTGGTTCTTCGGCTAATGGCTTGGGGCCAGTGCAAGAGATAAATACCAGCAAAGCAAGAAAGGTCTGTGGATTTCGCATTCGAATATGGTCGCCAACGCTATGTGGCGTGTGCCACCAGTAGCTAACTACCACCAATCTAGTGCAACCTCGGCTCCCCACCAAAGCAAGGGGAGAACCACTGCGCTTTGTAGTTATTTATCGGTCTAGCACGGTCTCGGCTCCATGGCACTGCCCCGCCGAGGGTGCACGGTCCTCGCCATCGCCTGTTCTAGGACCACGTTTGCACATGCCATATAGCGACTGTTAGGCTCCGTTTAAACTAAGAAAAGAAATGCTGTGACTCCTACAATCGAAGCGCTGACCAAACCAGCCACAATACCCTTCAAAATGTTGATTCGTCTTTGTCGTTTCATTTTGAGTCGCAACTGCCCCAAATACTCGGGCGTTGCTGTTTTGAATTTCAATGGCTTTCGGGATATAACCCAGTCCGTGATATAGGACTTGTCAAAATTCTTATACTTAGTTGTTTTGTCACCTTTCAGAAGAGTCCGATTGTTTCGTGAAGAAGCAATCATATCTTTCATGAATCCAGCTCCCATCATCATAGATTATTAATCGGGAAAAATGCCTTCAAGGTTTCAAGGCCTATGATCTGAAGGAAATGGAGCCTAACGGCGAGGCTAGCAGCTGTAGTTTTGGTTTGAGTGTTAGCCCTGCGGGACTATTGCTGCTAGCCATTGTTGGCGTGTCGTTTTTTATTGTTGTCGAAATACATTTTTTAAGAATGTCTGAAAGTAATCTTCAGATAAATTTTTCTCTTTCGAAAATTTCTTAATATATAGTTCTAATTCACTTTCAGGTTCATACAATACCTTGTTTTTGGTATTCTCAAATTCTTCAATCGTGTATTTCCGTGGGTTGGGATGACCTGTTCCAAAAGTAGACTGAGCTTCATGGAATAGAATGTAATAAAGCACTTTGAATTTATAGTTGTTCGACTTTAATACGTCTAAATCTTGTTCTGTAATTTTGAACTCAAAATCCATATCCGCATGACCTGATGAAACAGGAAAGCAGTAGGTAAGTCCAGTATTACTCTTATAAATAAATGGGCTATAACCGCCATTCAGACTATAAACCTCAGTCGCTCTCTTCATTTCTATTTTTGCCATTACTGGTATGTCGTTTTTAATTCTCTTTAATTTTAATTATTCCTTTTTTGTTAATTGAAATAAGTGTTAAGTCACTTTCTTTCTTAAATTCTATTAAGTCTTCTTCAATCAATTGTTTAGGAATTAAATTAAATCCTTCTTTGATTTTAAAATTCTTAGTGGAATTGCAACAAAATAGTGGACTATAAGTCAAGCGCATTTTAATTGTTGAATGTTTGCGAATTGCTCCGGGGATTTATACCCCAGATACGCATGTTTTCTTCTACGGTTATACCAGATCTCAATGAATTCGAATAGCTCGGTTTTGGCATGCAAGATCCCCTGGAAGCTGGTGTGTTTGACCATTTCCGATTTGAGAATCTTGAAGAAGTTTTCGGCGACTGCATTATCCCAGCAATTACCCTTTCTGCTCATGCTTTGTGTTACTGAGTTATTGCGAAGCACCCTTGTGAAGGTATTTGAAGCATACTGAACACCTTGATCTGAATGGAAAGTCAGACGAGCGTCAACCGGCCTGTTCTTCGTTGCCATCCGCCAAGCCGGTAGGATCGTATCCTCGGTTGCCAGCGAAGTACCTGAAGACCAGCCAACAATCTTACGGTCAAATAAGTCCATGATAATAGTGAGGTACATCCAGCCTTGCCTGGTGGCGATGTAGGTGATATCTGAAACCCATTTCCTTCCGGCTTCTGTTGCCTTGAAGTCCCTGTTTAACAAATTGGGGGCCACTGGGAAGTGATGAGCACTATCTGTAGTAGCTCCTCTGAACTTCCTTGTTATGATGCTCCTTAGCCCCTTATAACGCATAATTCTGGCCACTCTAGGCCTGGATACTTTCCATCCCAAATCAGAGAGCTCATCAGTGATCTTGGGGCTGCCGTACCGCTGACGACTTTCACGATAAATCCTATCGATCTCAGCTGCTATTTCCTCATTCTCCATTTGACGTTTCGAGGGCTCCCTGACCTGCCACTGGTAATAACCACTCCTGCTTACTTTGAAGACTTTGCACATCCTCTCAACACCAAATAGGTGGTGATGATCCTTTATGAATTGGAATATTTGTTGTCGCTCCTGGAGAAGATGTTTACAGCCTTTTTTAAGATATCACGTTCCAACTGAGCTTCTTTCAACGCTTTCTTCAACCGTGCTATCTCCTTCTGATCGGCGGTCATATTCTCTTTACCATGGCCTGAAAAACTACCATCTTCATACTGGAGATACTCTCTCTTCCAGCGAGCTACCAACTCTGTCCTCAGTCCCAATTCATCAGCAACTTCTCTCGTAGATCTTCCAGATAAACACAGGTTGACCACCATTAATTTGTACTCCTTGTCGAAGTGTCTTCTCTCTCTTTTCATGTACAGTAAATTTAGCCTTACGAGCTTTACTTACTGTCCACCTAAATGTAGCAGGTTCATAGTGATGTATTTGTCAAAAGAGTACCGTGATACTTCCCCTCCATTATTTTGAATAAATTTCAAACAATCGACTAATATTTCATCATTTATTCTCGTCATTTCTCTAATGCACGCCAACGCTACAACTATACGGCGTGCGCCACCAGTTGCTAACTAGCTTCAATCTAGTGCAACCATGGCCAACCACCAAAGCACGAGAAGAACCACTGCGTATTCCAGTTATTTATCGAGTTCCCACTGCCTCGGCTCGGAGCACTGTCCCGCCATGGGTGCATGGTCGTACTCCACTCCCTTTGCTAGAAGCAGTTTTGCGCATGACGTATAGTGATTGTTGTGGGGAGTTTACGCTACCACTACCTTTTCTTTAAAATTCGTAAACAATTCATCATTGACGGTCTTTGTGGCCCGGACGAGTTGGGCAAATTCACTTAAGGCATCTTTCACTTTTTCTTGGTTCTTAATGCCATCTCCTAGGCCCTTACGCAAAGTGTTCGAAAAGGAAGAAAGCGCTTTCACAATTGGCTCCCAATTGCTTATTGCTTCATTAAGCTTAACAGTTTGGAATGACAATCCGAACAAGTTGGTTATAGGTTGATCGATAAGCTCTTCCATTACAGAAGACGTAGCGGATATAAAGAGTATGAGTGAACCTCTAATCCTCATGAATGCAAGAAACTCCTGCTCAAACTTCGTCATTGTTGTATCGTCTTTCGACTTATTCACAAGCTCAATCTTGCTCATCTCAATCGCCTTCTGTAGTGAGTAAACAAAAAAAATGTGGGCGGCAGTAGTGTTGTCATTGAAGAAACGTGAGTACAGTTTGTCCGATTCCCAAATCCTACTTTTCTCATTATAGGCGATGCTCGGATCATTGTGAAAGGCAGCTAATGTTTGAGCGACGATTGAAGCCGGCAAGATGTTTCCTGGTCTTTTGATCACATCCTCAGCACTTCCCCTTCTTGAGGAATAGTCAATATCAGGATAGCTAGAAAACTCAGACTTGATTCTCTTTTGATAAATGTCATTACTACGGAAGTCCGGTGCCTCAAGTTTATTTTGGCTGTTATTGAATTTTACAATCTCTTTGATGGTTTCTTGATCATCACACTCAATTAGCCTGATGGGGATTTTCAACTCGTCAGACACATCATCCTTAATTGAGGCAATTGCACCAGTTGTCTGGGCCCCATTCACTATGGAGATTCCGGTTATTGTTAGGTGTTTGGTCTCAGTCTCATATTCCACTTTGTTGGTGATTGCTGTAATACCATTATTGTAAACAAAAAAATTCTCAGGCTTCTCTTCAGCAGATTGCTTAATGCCGTTATTAATATTCGAATCAGACTTACGACTACCCAAATAGTCTCTAATATTAGCAGAAAACAAGTTTGTCTTGTACTCGGAGAATAGCTCATAAAGTTGGTGCCCACTAATATTGGTTGTGAAAGCCTTCCATCCCGATTGCTCCAAGAAAAAGCCATCAACATCTTCAAATTCAATTTTTTCACTAACAAGAATGGGAGTTGTTATTCCGATGTACCAATCCTCCAATAAGTTGAGACCGACTTCTAGCGAGTGTGCAGCAATATTGGCAGCAGGATAATTTGCTTCCAACGAGGCACGTAAGGTATGTTCAGCACTTGTCAATTCACTATAAACGTTCTCTGATTCTGGACAATTGTGTGAGTACCAAAGAGTAATCTTCTTTATGAGACCGGACTCTATGCACTCTCTAAGATCCGTTGCAGGGGTTTGAAGCCGATCTGGCAGGTCATCAATTTGCCGATTGAAAAGCCAAGTGACCGCAGTATTCAAATCGCTGGCCTTGTTGGCCGGGGCACTCTTTTTTTCTTTCTGTGCAAAGTATCCCTGGGCTATGACCACCTCCTCCCGATCCAGATCAATATAGAGTAGATCAATTTTCTTATCATCATTACCGTCAAGTAATGCCTCGTTCGCAACCGCATGAATATCATCTAAGTTGTATTTGACTTGGAGAGAATACAGCAGAAGTGCGTTATCATCATAAATGACTAAATCGTCTCTATTTGAGAAGTTCTCTAGGAAGGTATATTTTCTCATAGCTAAATCTTTTCGGCGGAATTCCCCACAACGCTACAACTAAAGGGCGTCCGCCCCCAGTTCAAGTACCCACAAAATAGTGCAACCTCGGCTCACCACCAAAGCATGGGGAGAACCACTGCGTATTCCAGTTATTTATCGGTTTAGCATTTCCTATGCTCCTGGGCACTGCCCCGCCGAGGGTGCATGGTCGCATTCCACTGCCTCTGCCAATTCGCAGTTTGGCGGATGACCTTTAGTGATTGTTATCGACTCTTATATTCCTCTATCATTCTCTCACAGTCACGATGGAATTCCTTCAGATGACCGTCAATGACAAAGTTCAGATAGTTATTAATGTCGTAGAACACCGTCTCGGATACCTCGCTTCCCTTCATCGCACATATTGCTAGCTTCCCAATGAAGTCCTCGAGTTCGTCAAAATAACCCTTGCCTTTATAGCTTGGCAGTTTGTCTTCAAAGGCTTTGACATACGGCATACCGAGGCCATCAAGGTTTAGAATCAGTTCACCAGCGCTTAGCTTGGGGTAGCCTAATTCATTTTCAATCATGAATCGTTTGTAGGGTACTTCTTTCCATTTCAATCCACTTCCAACGGGCATCTTCTCCAACACAATAATTTCCAAGGCGTCTTCCTTCACAGTTACCTTACAAGTCGTAACTGCTCCGAAAAAAGCCATCATTTTATCCGTTGAACAATCGGCGATTGCAAACTCCGAGATCTTCACTGATTTCTCATTGTATTTCTGATGTAAATAGCCACAAACAGTTACCGAGCTTTCGCCGATTGTGGCAGTTAGTTCGGGATCTTCCTCAGTAGGCCCCCATGGTTGAACGCAGGAGCAGTCGTCCTTTGAGTCTACAAACGGCTGTATCCGGGATTTGTAAACGAATCCCTGCACTGGCGCCTCATGGTATGAAACTGTTTCAATCTTCCACCAATTGGAGCTCTCGCTTTCAAAATATTTGAATCGTTCGCCTTCAAGGATTTTGGCAATTACATCGAAGTTCGTCCCTTCTCCGCTCCGTACGTTCGTGTAACCATCCGGGTCGTTGATCATGCCCATTCTTTGGGCTAAACCAAGCTGACAAAGCAGAAAGAATGATAGAGTAAGAGTTAATTTCATCGAAGGTCAATTGTCGATAACGCTACAACTATACGGCGTGCGCCACCAGTTGCTAATTACCACCAAAATAGTGCAACCATGGCCAACCACCAAAGCACGAGAAGAACCACTGCGTATTCCAGTTATTTATCGAGTTCGCACTGCCTTGGCTCGAAGCACTTTCCCGCCAGGGGGGCACGGTCGTCTCCCACACTCTCTGCTAGAAGCAGTTTTGCGCATGACGTATAGTGATTGTTGTCGGTAGTTATTCAGTCCCCGATTGAGACAATCCCCTCATCTTCGTCAACCGCCCTATTGATCATTCTCATTAGCTTTTGAAGCTTCTCAATCAAATCACGTTTGTTCAATGTTTCATAGAGCTCTCTATGATCTGGTTGAAACTGTATTCCTGTATTGACGACCCATTCTTCTTCCGCTCGGCTATTTAGTTTGGTGATTTCCTGCTCAATGAATCGTTTCAATATGAGAAGGTTGCCGTCAAAGAATTCCGCATCGTCATAGAGGTCCAAAAGCTCCCCCGTCTCCTTTTCTAGTGCTTTGATCATTGGTTCGTACAAATACCAATAATCTGCGGCTCCTCCATTGAAGCTTATTGAGGTTTCTTCTCTCCATTCAGGGATCTCACCATTCTCTGTCAGAATAATGTGCAAGGCCATTTGGCAGGAATAATTACCGACAACGCTACAGCTATGTGGCGTGTGCCACCAGTAGCTAACTACCTCCAATCTAGTGCAACCTCGGCTCACCACCAAAGCATGGGGAGAACCACTGCGTATTCCAGTTATTTATCGGTTTAGCACTTCATATGCTCCTGGGCACTGCCCGGCCGAGGGTGCATGGTCGCACTCCACTGCCTCTGCTAGAACCACGTTTGCACATGCCATATAGCGATTGTTACCCACTGCCAAATTCTTGGTTTTTTCAGGGGTAATAGGCTACCACGTAGGATCTAGAAGGCCGACGTCTCGAGACCTCCACAACCAAACTGTCTCCCACATTAATCCGCGTCGTTTTTGGGAAGTATGAATCTTGATAAATCTGTTCTTCGAACGTGTATTCGTAGACAAGTTCGAGTTCCAGTTCTTTAAACTTCGGAGTCATTTTTCTTTCAATCACATATCCGGTAATCTCGTCAGTTTGTCCCATGAACCAAGGTCGAGCATTGAATAGGCTTCTGACTTGTGTGATGACCAGAACAGCAATCAGTATTAGTCCAAGTGTTCCAATAATTCTGGCCATAAATCCAATCTCTTGATCTAAGTGGTTGTGGGTAACGCTACAACTAAAGGGCGTCCGCCCCCAGTTCAAGTAACCACAAAATAGTGCAACCTTGGCTCACCACCAAAGCATGGGGAGAACCACTGCGAAATCCAGTTATTTATCGATTGCGCACTGACTCTGCTCCAGGGCAATTACCAGCCAAGGGGGCGCGGGCGTTTCACACAACCAGCTGCCAATTCGTACGAATGCGGATGACCTTTAGTGATTGTTGTAGTGCGTTTTATCTTCCTTTCCTTGGGATTAGGAAAAAGATCAGCAGCCCGAAGACAGTCCCTATGCTAAGGGAGTATTTTGTTAGCCAGCCAATCTGCAAAAGGAGGTGAACGATTGAAATGCCTGCGAAAAGTATTATCAAGAACGCTCGTCTTCCTTTTTCATAGTCACCAGTTGGAAGGCTCTTCGTTAACAGGAGGAGAACGTCTGTTAGTAATACGGCAAGTATCAAGGCGGAAAAGAGAACGAAAGAAGCTGAAAGAGTCGGACCTAGGCCGTATTTCCAAGTTGCAAGGCCAAAAGCAATAATGACAACGGCTAGCGTTACCCAATTACCGATGTCATTCAGGCTCCTTCTGAGCTCGTTTAGATATAGTCCGATGAATTTCAAGAATTCTGTATTGCTGGGTGGTAATGCACTACAACGCTACAACTATACGGCGTGCGCCACCAGTTGCTAACTGGCTTCAATCTAGTGCAACCATGGCCAACCACCAAAGCAAGAGAAGAACCACTGCGTATTCCAGTTATTTATCGAGTTCGCACTGCCTTGGCTCGAAGCACTGTCCAGCCAGGGGTGCACGGTCGTACTCCTCGCTCTGTGCTAGAAGCAGTTTTGCGCATGACGTATAGTGATTGTTACTTGCCGTCCAATTTCTTCGTAGCTCTTAGTCTGGAGGGAAGAGGCCTGCGAGGCTCTCAGCACTTGCGAACAGGTGAATTACAGCTATCACTGCTGTATACGGTTCATAGGTAATCTTGAAAATTTGTTCGCCTCCAAAAGAGAACTTCCAATAGTTATCCGATGGAGCGAAAGTCAGAATCGAAAAAGCTCCTAGTAGCAGCATCATACTTATAAGCATTAAGTACCACTTCGGTCTGAGAAAGTATAGTATCCAGCAAATGGGGACGAGTCCAAATCCTAAATAGTGTCCTAGTCCAAAAGCTAATCGGTGAACTTCTCCCTCATAAACCACAGTGGCATACTTGATGGTGATGATCGCGTATGCAGAAAGAGCAGTTAGCAAAATCAAAGGTATTAGGCTAAAAAATCTTTTCTTCAAATCTCCTCTGGCTTTTGGATGGCAAGTAACGCTACAACTAAAGGGCGTCCGCCCCCAGTTCAAGTAACCACAAAATAGTGCAACCTCGGCTCACCACCAAAGCATGAGGAGAACCACTGCGTATTCCAGTTATTTATCGGTTTAGAACGGTCTCGGCTCGAAGCGCATCCAGCCGAGGGGGCGCGGGCGTATCCCACCACCCGCTGCCAATTCGCAGCATTGCGGATGACCTTTAGTAATTGTTAGATGTCGTCGGTTTTTCTTCAATTGCGATTCTCTTCGCTCGTAAGAGTTGTCCATAGAAATAGTTGCTATAAGGATTCTGATAGAGATTTCTTAGTTCTCTCTTTTTTGGTTTTGAGACGTATTGAATCAAATGGATTTTGGAAGAATCGACAGCTGCCTGAACAGGATCTAAAGTCTCAATTCCTATTGATTGGTCAGCGAAGATGCGTAGAACCATAGTTTTGTAGGCTTCACTGCTTTCAGAAAGCCATTTAGTCAAGTCTTTGTCCTGAATCGTCCCTTCATTTGTAGCCATCGACACTTTATCCTGATCGTCGAATCCAACAAATAAATCCAAGTACTTATGTTGATGGAAATCAGAATTGATGAATGTATCCGATTCTGGAAGTTCAATATTCAGTCCTTTGGAGTTGGCATAATGTTCAACATAGGAGTTAAAGCGTGACCTAACGTACTTGTCGGGATTAGACGACAAATCCCAATGGAGCGTGTCATCTGAAATCTCTATCTCAACTTCCCCACCGTCACTGAATCTCTCATTCGAAAACAGCTGGTAAGTAATTCCGGATATAATCTTTGATCCAGAAATTGAGTAAGTCGATTTGAGAGGCAGACCGAAATGATGAAAGATAAAGATGCTATCAGCGGTCACTTCAATAGTCTGGTCGTTCCAGTCGCCATTCTCATCAACACCGACCCAAAAGCCTTGTATGTCCAGGTTTTGTTGGCATGAAAGAGATGAAGTTATTATTAGTAGGAATAATGCGATTCGCATAGATGACATCTAACGCTACAACTAAAGGGCGTCCGCCCCCAGTTCAAGTAACCACAAAATAGTGCAACCTTGGCTTACCACCAAAGCACGGGGAGAACCACTGCGCTTTGTAGTTATTTATCAGGTTCGCACTACCTCAGCTCGAAGCACACCCAGCCGAGGGGGCGCGGGCTATCCCACTGGAATCAGCCGATTCGTAACGTTGCGGATGACCTTTAGTGATTGTTAGACACTGTGCATAGATCTTTCTCTGTCAGTCGATTAATGGCCTCACATATTTCAAATCCCTCAAGCTCAAAGTCTGTTATCTCCAAACGAAGTTTCTTTTGACTGATGGTATACACGATTACGTACGTGTGTGTGGTACGCGTAGAATGCGTCCACTTCACGTCGACTCTTGATATTTTCGACCATTCGAGTTTCCTTTTGTTGATGGTTATTCCATCAGCTGAAATCTTAAGTTTAGGCCTCCGATCTAGAAGGTCGAATACTCCAGAACCCAAGAATAGACCAAACACAGCGAACACGATGTAGGCGACAGGTCTGTTAATTTCCCAGAGCCTTTCAAAATCATCTTGGAAGCCCCAAATCAATTCTGCCAGCAGTCCAAGGAAAAGTGGGATTCCATAATTCAGGAGAATCTTGAGTTTAGAGTTGCGGATAATAATTTCTTCGCGATGGTTCACAGCGATAGGAAGTGCATTGTGTCTAACGCTACAACTAAAGGGCGTCCGCCCCCCGTTCAAGTAACCACAAAATAGTGCAACCTTGGCTCACCACCAAAGCAAGAGGAGAACCACTGCGCTTTGTAGTTATTTATCAGGTTTGCACTAGCTCAGATCGAAGCACATCCAGCCAAGGGGGCACGGGCGTATCCCACAACCAGCTGCCAATTCGCAGTGTCGCGGATGACCTTTAGTGATTGTTATCGGCTCCGTTTTTAGGCTTGTATCCGTTCAAGATACAACCATCATGTAGATGAGCACCACCGGAACATTGGTGATAAGATTGGCAATGAATATAATCGGGACTAACTGCAAGAAGCTCTTGTCCGATTTCGCGCCGATCAAATACGCAGGAGTTTCAATTAAGACGTTAGTGACGAACAGACATAGCAATCCGACTCCTAAGGCAAATTGGTCGTAAGCATCATACACATAGTCGTCAGGTCTTGCTACTGCTCCGCCGATTAATTCCGGTATGGTATAGATCACAATTGTCCCAATCATCACTGAAAGCAAATTGGCCAAGATCACGCGTAACAAAAGAAGCCTAGGTCTGAATCTGGTTCGAATGACAAAGTATTCAATGACTATGGCCATGACGTTGATAATTACACAGTGTATCACCGTGGCTCCCATTATTGGTGCCAAGCCATTTAGTAGAATCATTTGCTCATTTTGCGGTTGCCGATAACGCTACAACTAAAGGGCGTCCGCCCCCAGTTCAAGTAACCACAAAATAGTGCAACCTTGGCTCACCACCAAAGCATGGGGAGAACCACTGCGAAATCCAGTTATTTATCGATTGTGCACTGACTCTGCTCCAGGGCAATTACCAGCCGAGGGGGCGCGGGCGTGTCCCACAACCAGCTGCCAATTCGCAGTTTGGCGGATGACCTTTAGTGATTGTTGTAGGGCGTTTACAAATGACCAACTATCACTTTGATTTCTGTACCGAACTGCTCTTTAATGTTGCTTACAAATTCGTCTTTGAATTCCGGCCAATTCCAAAAAGTCAGACCAAGATTTGACAATGTAATTCCAGTTCCTATTTCGTAATCATCGATTCGAGCAGGTGTTTCGCAATGAGGGCAGCTTAGTTTTGCCTCTTCATTTTTGGTCCAGTTGTCAAACTGAGGAAAGACGTCACGGTAAAGTTCATTCTGTTCTTCGGTCAAGCTATCCATCACAAAGTCCCTCGCAGTTATTCCTTCAAATCTGTTTCGTCTGCACGATGGACAGTACATTTCAACGAGTGCGGAGAAGGACATTGCGTTGAATACCGTCCTTTTCGTCGTGACTTCAACACCGCACACTGTCCATCGTAAAATGTCCTCATCATATTTGACAGAATCCAAGTATCCGGAGCCGGGTTTATATCCCAAGTCATTTATTCCCAGAACACAGTTGGATAGTTCCTTTTCGATGATCGATTGTTCTTGAAGCCAGTTTATGACTCTGTCCGCGATGATTTCGGGATTCTTGACCACCTGAACGGTGCAAATAATTCTGTAATTATCGCTCAAGTTGCTGTTGTTAAAATCAGTGGTTGTGGCCGGTAAATGCCCTACAACGATACAACTAAAGGGCGTCCGCCCCCAGTTCAAGTACCACCAAAATAGCGCAACCTTGGCCAACCACCAAAGCATGAGGAGAACCACTGCGTTATGTAGTTATTTATCGATTGCGCACTGACTCTGCTCCAGGGCAATTACCAGCCAAGGGGGCGCGGGCGTACCCCACAGCTAGATGCCAACTCGCAGTATGGCGGATGACCTTTAGTGATTGTTACCAGCTGTTTTTATCTCGCCCTTTCCTCTATTTCGCCCGATTGGTTCGCCTCCTTTATAAGGTCTTCCAAGTAAAGTTCTACAGCTTGGAAAGTCCTTTCTTCGTTAGGTTCGTCGATCATTTTGTACACAGTCGAAAATGGGAAGCTTGTAATTTCATATTTTGGATGAATCACCATGAAGTCCTCACCATAAGAATCGGAAAGAAGTTTCCACTGGAAATCCATCTTATCTATCAGGCACTGTCCAAAAGCCACACCTAAGTAGTCGATGACTCTGTTTGGATTCTCTTTGTTGTTGTTAGACTTGTCTTCGATCCAATTCGTAAATGCCAAGTCCAAGTTCTTTGCTTCGAAAGGCTGTTCGGTACCGCGGACTCCGTATGCTTCTAGAAATAGTCTGGCCATTTCAAGATCCTCCTTGAACTCCATCCGTTGTTCATAGGTTAAAGTCCGTACTTCGTAATCAGAGTCTAATCCTGTTGATCCACAAGCAAGAAGGAGGAAAAGGAGGCTAATTCTATAGGTAATCATACTTGCAATAGCCAAAAAATTGCTGGTAACGCTACAACTAAAGGGCGTCCGCCCCCAGTTCAAGTCACCACAAAATAGTGCAACCTTGGCTCACCACCAAAGCAAGGGGAGAACCACTGCGCCGTGTAGTTATTTATCGGTTTGGCAGATCCTCCGCTCCTGGGCACTACCAGCCAAGGGGGCGCGGGCGTACCCCACTGCTATCTGCTGATTCGTAGCGTTGCGGATGACCTTTAGTGATTGTTGGCGATTGTTATCAGCTTGGCTGTATTCTGGATGATCTTCCAGTATTTGTTCGTTATCGTCAACAGTCCTTTCTCTGAAACTTCAACGTCAAAATCCTTCTCTGGGTAAATGTTGAGTCTATTATGGTTCCAATAGAATCTATTTCCTCTTGAAGCTTCCTCAATGTTGTCCTTGTATTCCCGCTTCAAGTATTGGTAGAAAGCGCCATCCTCAAAGTCAAAATCTATCCTTCCGCTTATCTCCAATTTTACGCCCTCCACTGGAAAATCGTTAATGAAAACTGAGTCCTCATCTTCCTTTTTGAACATCTTCTCTTGGAATTGATCTTCGAGCAATCGTTTTAGGCTTGGAAGATGAAAATTCCACCTTTCAGTTTTTGAATCGTCCAAGTAGATCAGATTACTTCTCATTTCTTCCTTTCTCTTCTTGACTATCGAAGTGTTTGCTATTGATTCCACTTCCTTTTTCGCCTCTACGTACAGTGTTTCATCAGCAACTCTTTCAATCAGAATACCCATTTCTCTGTTGTTTCTTTCGGAGAACTCATAGAGATTCATAGAAGAAATGATCATCAGACTCTCATTGTAATAACATTTCGCGTGGAGGTTTTGACAGAAAAGCAAGCTCAGATTCTTCAGTGATAAGAGTTTCTTCCTCTCTTTTTCAGGCAGGTCGGTCTTACCATAAATAAGGGTAATATGTACTCCTCGATCATGAGCATCTATTAGTCGCCGCAAGAGGTTTTCGCTAAGGCTCAGGTACGGGGTGACAAGTGTCAAATCCCTTTCAGCATCTTTAATGATCTGTTCAATATAAAAGGAATTACCAACTGTAGTGAGGAACTTTGCCATGCAGATAATTATCGCCAACGCTACAACTAAAGGGCGTCCGCCCCCAGTTCAAGTAACCACAAAATAGTGCAACCTTGGCTCACCACCAAAGCAAGAAGAGAACCACTGCGCTTTGTAGTTATTTATCAGGTTCGCACTACCTCAGCTCGAGGCACATCCAGCCAAGGGGGCGCGGGCGTTTCCCACCTCCAGCTGCCAATTCGTAGTTTGGCGGATGACCTTTAGTGATTGTTATCAGCTTTAATTGATTCAACAAGAGCCATGAGTTCTTGTGCAGTTCTTTCGTTCCCTAATTGTTCATAGGCGCTGGCAAGATTCGTGAGTGGAACACGTATCATTGTTGAGTCTTGATATTTCGAAAGTTTAGCTTCTATAGAGGTAGCGAAGTAGATTTTCGCTGAATCATACTGTTGCAAGAAATAGAAGGCCGATCCTATATCATTCAATAATTCAGCATACCTCAGTGCAGATTTCGAGCGTTGATAATAAGGTCTTATTTCTTGCAAAATTCGAAGAGCATCACCTGTATTACCAATCAGGATATTATGAGTAGCTCGAAGCTTCAAAGCGCTATAGTAACGACTGCTGTCACCTTTGTCTCCAAAGTGGTCTATGGCGATATCTATCAATTTCTTGGATTCTTCACGTTCTCCTGAGTTCACCAATGACATGGCCATCGCCATACCGGCATTCACGAGATCGCTAGTGTCGTGGACATCAAGGTTTTGTGAATAGATTTCTATGGCGTGTCCAAAGGACTCAATGGCTTCCAAGTACCTTCCAAAATCGTTGTATAGTAATCCTAAGTTATAATGAGCAACCCCGTTGAGGGAGTCGAAAGCTATTGCTTTGTTCAAAGCCTCATAAGCCTCCGGGAAATGACCCATTTCCTCGTAAATACTTCCTAGATCGTTATAGGCATTGGATCTACGCCCTTTACTAAATTCAAAATTCTCAGCGATCTTAATCCGTTTTGTAGCGAGTTCAATCGCACTATCATAAAAACCCTCGTCTATGATCTGTTCAAGCTGGTCTTGCTCCGCTTCCCATTCTTCGACGGTCATGGCGGGCTCGGAGCCACAGCCTACGACAAATGCTATAAAAACTAGGATAAAAATTCTCATCTATTGCTGATAACGCTACAGCTATGTGGCGTGTGCCACCAGTAGCTAACTACCACCAATCTAGTGCAACCTCGGCTCACCACCAAAGCATGGGGCGAACCACTGCGTATTCCAGTTATTTATCGGTTTAGCATTTCCTATGCTCCTGGGCACTGCCCCGCCGAGGGCGCATGGTCGCACTCCACTGCCTCTGCCAGAAGCACTTTCGCACATGCCATATAGCGATTGTTGGCCTACGTAGCTTTTCCAAGCATTCTTTCTACTATTTCATTGACGACAGGCCAGTTCCAATCCTCCAAGTGATTCAGTCTCATGTATTTGCCCTCTTCCTTCTTTGAGTTTATGAGGAGATGTCCATGTCTGGGTAGAAGGCGCATATCCTCAAAGTCTATCCTCGTTGTCTTTAATCCGGCCTTCTTCGTTAATCCTGTCGAATTGATGACGAAATTTCCAACAAATAGAGTCTCTCCGTCCTCCCAGCTCTGAACGATTTCCCCGAAGTAGTCAGCGAAGAACCGATCCCAAATCGCGTCTATTACCTGTTCGTAAAGTCCAAATCTTCTACTCCTTCCAAGACCGAAGTACGATTTAATCGAAACCGTCAGTTGTTGGTCTTCATAGTTTCGCAGTTCAATCTTATGGTTGGTTCCAATGGTGAACATATCCACCTCAATCGGCGCTAGTCCAAAACGCAGTTCGGTAGGATTTGTGACGATGGTATCAAAGACTTTGTTCTCCCATCGGACTTCTGTTTCAGTTATCTGGAGTTCTTTGCTGCCGATCTGGAAGTTCTGCATTTTGATCTGAGGGTCAGAAAAGCTATGGAGGCCAACGCTACAACTATACGGCGTGCGCCACCAGTTGCTAACTGGCTTCAATCTAGTGCAACCATGGTCAACCACCAAAGCAAGAAGAGAACCACTGCGCAGATGTAGTTATTTATCAATTCCGCACTGCCTCGGCTCGAAGTACTGTCCAGCCATGGGTGCATGGTCGTCCTCTACTTTCTATGCTAGAAGCAGTTTTGCGCATGACGTATAGTGATTGTTAGCGTGCGCTATTTGATATCCCTTCTTTGATCAAAAAGCTCCATTACAGCTCCCAACTGCTGAAGAAAGTCTGTCAGAGTAGATGCACTAACTTTTTCCTCAATTTCAATCAGTTTCTTCAGCCTTTTTCCCAATTCGTCTGATTCGTCGGTCATTAACTCAGCAAACAGTCTTTCAGTCTCGATTCTGTGATCCCATAATGAGTATTGGCCATTTGGGCCGCCCCAAACATCTTTCTCTTCCTGATCGTCCTGTCCGTCGTCTTCCCAAAAGCATACTGAACAGATTTCCCAGCTACATCTTTCTGTGAGCGTTGGATAGCCGCATGACGGACAGGTATTGGGAAGACTATCCGGAAGGTCAACTCTGATGTTCGCGCCGGGAAGTGGGGGCATCAATGCATCGAAAATTCGCCTTCGGTTCTTGATTCTGTCTATAATCTCAAGGTCAGTCATTCCGAGCTCTGAAGTAGTGCACGCTAACGCTACAACTATGCGGCGTGCGCCACCAGTTGCTAACTGGCTTCAATCTAATGCAACCATGGCCAACCACCAAAGCATGAGAAGAACCACTGCGTATTCCAGTTATTTATCGAGTTCGCATTGCCATGGCTCGAAGCGCAGTCCAGCCAGGGGTGTATGGTCGTACTCCACACTCTCTGCTAGAAGCAATTTTGCGCATGACGTATAGTGATTGTTGTGCACTATTGACCCCGTTCATCTATTCGCTCTTCTTCTTCGAGTTCTCCTCTCTCAATCTATTCAAAAGTTCATCTCGTCTTTTCTCTCTCTGATTAAACCTTTCATCCGTCCACACAAAGTCATTCCTTTCCGCGATGAAGTCAATTCCAAAGTCGTCCAACAGTTTAGCAGCCTCTTGGCTGAGATTCACCGTCAAGACTGTGTATCGTTCTTCTGTTTTGAGCTCGATCCGTTTTATGAGTTTTTCAATCTCTTTAGTTGTTGCGACCTTGTGAGCGCGACCGTCAAGTATTATTAAAGTCTGTCCAATTAGTGAAGGTCCGACGAGTCCGGCATATCTCTTCGGGACTTTCTTCAGATCACTTTTTTCATTTATTCGAAGGATTTGTGCCTTTGCCATTTGCGAGAGTCAATTGTGCACAACGCTACGCTATGTGGCGTGTGCCACCAGTAGCTAACTACCACCAATCTAGTGCAACCTCGGCTCACCACCAAAGCATGGGGAGAACCACTGCGCATTCCAGTTATTTATCGGTTTAGCATTTCCTATGCTCCAGGGCACTACCTCGCCGAGGGGGCATGGTCGTACACCACCACCAATGCTAGAAGCATGTTTGCACATGCCATATAGCGACTGTTATCTCGCGTTTATTTTCGTTTTCTTTCGTCTAGGAGTTTTCTAATCTTTCTTTCGAATCCGTCGTTGCGATTGATCCATTCCTCAAAGTCACTGTTCCCAATATTGATGAAGAATGGTTCACCACCCCCATGGTATTCAGAATATGGCATGAATCGAATGTAATTATCATTCCCATCTGTCAGGTAAATCCTCCAATTCACCGAGTCAATTTTCAATTCAATTAACTCAGTGATCTGTAGTTCACTCTCGGCGTAAAAACGATGAGATTCAAATTCCATTTATGATCTGGGAGGTAAATGCGAGATAACGCTACGCTATGTGGCGTGTGCCACCAGTAGCTAACTACCACCAATCTAGTGCAACCTTGGCCAACCACCAAAGCAAGGGGAGTACCACTGCGTTATGTAGTTATTTATCGATTTAGCACTACCTCAGCTCCTGGGCACATTTCAGCCAAGGGTGCATGGTCGCACTCTACTGCCTTTGCCAGAACCACGTTTGCACATGCCATATAGCGACTGTTGGGCACCGTTTTACTTTTCAGTAAGTCTTTTGGAAGCCTATGATTTCAATCTTTGGTTTTTCAAGGCCGTAGCTTTGCAAAGCTTGATCATATTCCATGACTGCGATTAGGGACTGTCCGTCATTTTCTCTGAGTCCAACAGCTACAATCTTATCGTTAATGATCTCATCGAAATGATCAAAGGCATCTTGTAGGTTCTCTTCTTTGGATTCTAGGTCAAAATGATCATGGAGTTCGTTAATTCCTACAATGTACCCCGAGTCGAATTCTTCAATGTACGCAACGTAGTACGGATCACTCAGAGCTACCTGAATCACTATTCCGTTCTGAATTCGTTCAGTTCTAATCTTGTCTTTCAATCCTCCGAACCGCTGAAGGAAGGAGTTTGTGAAGGCTTCTGTGCTCATTGCTTAATGGTGCCCAACGCTACAGCTATGTGGCGTGTGCCACCAGTAGCTAACTACCACCAATCTAGTGCAACCTCGGCTCACCACCAAAGCAAGGGGCGGACCACTGCGCAATCCAGTTATTTATCGGTTTAGCATTTCCTATGCTCCCAGGCACTGCCCCGCCGAGGGTGTACGGTCGTACACCACCGCCTATTCTAGAAGCAAGTTTGCACATGCCATATAGCGATTGTTAGAGCCTCTTGAGCCCTAGAGTATCTGTTGAAAGTAGTTTGGGCAGGTATTTCGCAGATGTTCCAATTTTATATCCCTTGTTCGCCGAGTCTGTGGAGCGGACATGAATGTTAATCCCCATCCGGGCAAAAACTAGTTTGACCTTTTCCATTGAGTTTATTGTGCCATTGTCAAAGAGGTGATCAGGTATTTTGACATAGAATTCTTCATCGTCGTTTTCGCCCACAAAAAACGTAGGCATGAACTCTGAAAGTCCTCCACCTTCATAGGTCTGGATGTCATTTTTGATCTGTAAATAGTAAAGTTCAGGTAATTCCTGAGCCTTCTCTTCGAGGTTCTCAAGTCCTTCTTTTTGCCCCTTTGTTACTGTTAATAAATGCGGAGGACCTATCGGGGATTGCCAAGTGCTATCAATTTTAGGGATTACATCGGTGTAACAAAGGGCCGCCGAGTCAAAAAAGCCTTCTCGTTCATAGCTCCATCCTTTCATCAGAATATGAATTGCCAAGTAGTCCTCCCAAGAGGTTATGATTTTAAAATATTCCAGAGCTTCATCGCTTCTTTTGGCATTAAAGGCGGAATACGCTTTTGTTATGGTTGCAATGTGGTTGTTAGGATCCAAAGCTAAAAGGCTGTCAGCCATTTCATCTCCTCGTGAAGGATTCCAGTCGTTGATCGAATCCAGTCTTATTTCCAAGCTTGTTATTACATCCTGTTTGGAGAATTCGGACACCTGCCCCGTGCAAGAAAGCACAATCAAACAAAGAAATATAGGTCTCCTCATCGGCTCAATTGGCTCTAACGCTACAGCTATATGGCGTGTGCCACCAGTAGCTAACTACCACCAATCTAGTGCAACCTCGGCTCTCCACCAAAGCAAGGGGAGAACCACTGCGTATTCCAGTTATTTATCGGTTTAGCACTTCCTATGCTCCTGGGCACTGCCCAGCCGAGGGTGCATGGTCCCAGTCCACAACCTTTGCTAGAAGCACTTTCGCACATGCCATATAGCGATTGTTAGCAGACGTAGATTAATCACATCTCATCATTCTTCTCCTGCCATCTGTTCAAGAAAAGTAGTTTCGTCATGCACTTCCCACATTTCAACAATGAGACCTTGATCAAATCTAAAAAAGAACATATTGTGTACATCAATTTCGTTATTTGACGCTTCGATGCCCCTAAACTTTTTAATGTGTGTACCAGCGAAACTTGCATTCAGTGCGACTAAATCGTTTTGGACGATTATGTGATGAATTATGTACTCAAAATCAGCAAAAGCTTCATGCCATCGGTCAATGAGACTGGGAAGTCCGTCACGAGCAATCATAATATCTCGTTTTCCGTGGTACAGTATGGAATCAGCATAAATATTGTCTATTTCATCATGATTCCTATTATTCCAACCTTCGAGAAATGCTTTTTTCACTTTTTCAATGCTATTCCCTTCTTGACCGAAAGAAGGAATTGCAGTAATGATGAGAACAAATACCATTAATTTTCTCATACTCTTCGTTTTTGGGCTATGTCTGCTAACGCTACAACTATACGGCGTGCGCCACCAGTTGCTAACTACCACCAATCTAGTGCAACCTTGGCTAATCAACAACAGCATGGGGAGAACCACTGCGTATTCCAGTTATTTATCGGATTTGCACTACCACGGCTCCGTGGAACTACCCAGCCAAGGGGGCATGGCCGCATTCCACATTCTGTGCTAGAAGCAGTTTTGCGCATGACGTATAGTGATTGTTGTGGAGCGTTCTTCTCGTCTTTTAGTCACTTTGTTGTGCCCATTTGTACTCGTTTCCATTCCAGTAAAGCAGACCGCTGGCAGCTTCAGTCTTTATAATTTCAAGAGAGGGATACGCAATAGAGATTTCAATCGAACCGTCAATATCCCCATTGTCCAAGTAAGTCAGTTCATGAGTTTTTGAGCCTCTGAAAATCTTCCAGACATCCATCCATGAATAAGTATTCGGCCAGTCTTCGGTATTGGTGCCAGCCCCGAAAATGAAATGATCCTTAGTGCTTCCGTGAATGATAAGGATTCCGGTTTCTGTTGTTTTGATATTCTTAATTAATAGCGCGACGTCCAATTTTCCGTCACCGTTGAAATCTTCTTCGAAATAGAATGGATTGACAAAGTCCGAAAGTTCATAAGTCTGTTGTTTGTTGACCTCATTGAAGGCCTGCAAAGCCCAATTAGGAGTTCGCCTCTCGAGGACCCAATAGTCATAAGAGTCTTGACTAAAGGAATGGAAGCCAGTGAATAACAGAGCTATGATGATAATCTTTCTCATAAGGGGGATGCTCCACAACGCTACAGCTATGTGGCGTGTGCCACCAGTAGCTAACTAGCTTCAATCTAGTGCAACCTCGGCTCACCACCAAAGCAAGGGGAGAACCACTGCGTATTCCAGTTATTTATCGATTTAGCATTTCCTATGCTCCTGGGCACTGCCCAGCCGAGGGTGCATGGTCGTCGCCACCGCCTATTCTAGAAGCACGTTCGCACATGCCATATAGCGATTGTTATGCGCTTTAATTTTGATAGTTGTCGTAATCAACCTGTTCCAGTCCTATAATCGTTCGATATTCGTTCAACTTCAATTGATGGTCTTTGTCTGAAACACCTTGACAGCCCCATTCCAATAAGTAGAAATATTCGTGTGATTTTGGAATCCGTTGTAGCGTCCAATCAGGCTGGCATTTGAAAATTCGTCCAATTGCAAATGAAGGAAGTTCATCAGCTGAAGCACTCTCAGTCGTTATAATGTTATTATAAAGTTCAAACAGTTCCTCGTCCTGAGTGGAGCATATGTAGTCAGAAAACTTGTCTAGGACCTGATCGAAAATCATTTCATGAAAGACTGTCCACCGGTTGCTTATAATTTTGAAATCATCTGATTGTCGATTCGTTAGGCTTTCTCTTTTCTCGTAGAGTTCAAGCTCACGATTAAAAATTTTACTCAACTTCTCTTTAGTTATGGAGTTGCGTGCGGATTCAAGGTCTAGGATTCTGCTCCGATGAACGTAGCCTTTGATAGCATTAAAGTAGGTGGTCCTATAATCTTCGCAAGCACATTTGTTGACTGTAACTTCAAGCCATTGTTCGTTGGCTTGTGCGTTGTATGTGAATACCTCGTAATCGTAGATTTTGCCAATAATTTCAGTAGACGTTCCTTTGCCTGCTCTAATGTTCGTATAGCCATCAGGGTCATTGATCACTGCCGTAGTTTGTAACTGAGCCAAGCCAAGTTGGCAAGTAGAGAAGATGGTTAGGACTAACAGACAGGTTTTCATTTGGTACCTATTGCGCATAACGCTACAGCTATGTGGCGTGTGCCACCAGTAGCTAACTACCACCAATCTAGTGCAACCTCGGCTCACCACCAAAGCATGGGGAGAACCACTGCGTATTCCAGTTATTTGTCGGTTTAGCACGGTCTCGGCTCCTGGGCACTGCCCGGCCGAGGGTGCATGGTCGCACTCCACTGCCTCTGCCAGAACCACGTTTGCACATGCCATATAGCGATTGTTAGACTCTGCCTCTTTCTTACTGACTGAGAAGCAACAATCGGTTTTTCGCTATGTAGCAACGAAATCGAAATTCTAGTATGGTATTGCCATATACTGAAGGTCCGAAAAGTTCATCTCTGATTCGTTCCAGTTCTTCATTCAATCCGGAATCATCCGAGTCGTCGATGTTCTTAGTTATTTGTTCTTTAATCATCTCAATAGTTTCCCGAAATCCTCTTGAGTAAATGCTTGAATTGGGCTGATGTAGTTTTTCCGTTTCATACCCCGGTGCGAAGGCTCCATTCCATTCAATCGCTTGGCGGTAAACCGAGTCAATCAATTTCAAGGTTCTCCCAAATCTCAAGGTGTCGTAATTGCTCAGGAACATCCCATTATGTTCGACGCCCCAATCTTCTGCCATTAGGGCGTTATTCCTTTCCAGTTCCCAAGCCAACAAGTCAATCTGATCGACTTTCGCTACGTGTACGTAATCCTTAAAGTGAACGAACTCCAGAAGAAAGAATGAAGTTAAAGGCATCAGAAGGATGATTATGTCAACAGATGCCGGAAACGATAATGTCGACACTATCAAATGTCGACAGACGACTGCGACAGCTGTAAGAAAAAGAATCGCTGCTGCGTAAAAGGACAAGTCTGTATATTCCCAAAGCGAGGTTGAGTTGCTGGCAAAGACTCTTGAGAAAATTATCAACGCCAATGAGCCAAGCGATAGGCCCAATAGAATGAAGCGGCCGGGGTATTTCTCATTCGTCAATGCCACCGTGATTGACAGAATGAAAAGTATCGGGACATATGCGACCAATCCGTAAATCGCATATTCAGAAAGTGCTGCTGGTATCAGCCCAAGTAGAAGAAGGAAGTAAATGATTATCAAAGCTATTCCTAGCTTCCTCATGGCCCAAGAGGTTTGAGTCTAACGCTACGCTATGTGGCGTGTGCCACCGGTAGCTAACTACCACCAATCTAGTGCAACCTCGGCTCACCACCAAAGCAAGGGGAGAACCACTGCGTATTCCAGTTATTTATCGGTTTAGCTTTTCCTATGCTCCAGGGCAGTGCCTCACCGAGGGTGCGCGGTCGTTTGCCACCGCCTCTTCCAGAAGCACGTTTGCACATGCCATATAGCGACTGTTAGGCTCCGTTATTTTATCCGTTTCAAATTGCCGCCTACGTACACCTCAACTTTTGTACGGTTTCCGTCCCCATCAAAGAACTTGAGGTTCGTAACCGGAACGCCTTCCCGAAATCTGCCAGTAAATCGAGTTATCCCGTTTGGATCAGCGTCTAAAATCTTTCCTTCACATAACTCGCCGCAACAGTAGTGTTTGAATTCTTGTGATGGAGCGTGCAGGTAAGTAGGACCGTAAAGTCTGGCTTTCTGTAGGTATAGAGTATCAGAGCCATTTAGCTGGTTAGATATTACCAAGTCAAAATGGAATTCGGTTCGCAATTCATTCCAAGTCATACTTGCCCTGACCTGATAGTAACCCGAGTCAATCTCAAGAGTCTGCCCTGCCAGCGCACTCCTGGTCGAGTCAATTCCGACGTTCCAAAGTTGATAGGGAAGTTCAAGGGTCTCCTCTCTGCAGGCATCCCAAAAAACTAATCGCAATTCGCTTTGTGCGAAAGAACTGAACTGGCAGATGAGGGGTAGTATGATCAGAAAAGCTTTCAAAATGCTCGAAGGAAATGGAGCCTAACGCTACGCTATGTGGCGTGTGCCACCGGTAGCTAACTACCACCAATCTAGTGCAACCTCGGCTCACCACCAAAGCAAGGGGAGAACCACTGCGTATTCCAGTTATTTATCGGTTTAGCATTTCCTATGCTCCTGGGCACTGCCCCGCCGAGGGTGCATGGTCGCACTCCACAGCCTCGGCTAGAACCACGTTTGCACATGCCATATAGCGACTGTTAGCGGCTTTCTTACTTCAACAGTTTGTAAGTCAACTCATGTTGGCCGACTAGGCGTAATTCATCACCGGCAAGGAGATATGTCCATTGGTATTTGATTTCTTCTCCGAGACTAGCATCGACCTCTGAGACAAGGCCGTATTCATCCATACGTAAAGTGTCGGATTGAAATGAATAGGTGAACCTACTGTGTAACTGAAATTCGCATCGATACTCCTGACCTTCCGTTTCTGACTTAAAAGCTAAAGTGTCAACACAAGTTGGTGCTACTTCTGAAATCCAAATCGTTCCAAGAAGTTGCTCCGGCGCCACACCCTGATTTTGATCAGAAGCTTCAAGTCTGTCCGATTCTGCAACGTTGTCTTCAGTCCTTGATTTAACTGGATCCTCCTGCGATGCAACTTTTTCATTCGAGTTTACACCGCAGGCAGCAAAGAATGCGATTAGAATAAGAGCGTGTTTCATAAGATTGCCGCTAACGCTACAACTAAAGGGCGTCCGCCCCCAGTTCAAGTAACCACAAAATAGTGCAACCTTGGCTCACCACCAAAGCAAGAAGAGAACCACTGCGCCATGTAGTTATTTATCAGGTTCGCACCACCTCAGCTCGAAGCACATCCAGCCAAGGGGGCGCGGGCATATCCCAAAGCCAGCTGCCAATTCGCAGTATGGCGGATGACCTTTAGTGATTGTTGTGAGGCGTATTTTCCCATTTGGTAAGCAGGTGATGGGCCTGCTTTGCCTGTTTCATTAGTTCTTTCCAGTCTTTATCATTCAGAAGCTCATCAATGCTTTCCTCAGGCATCGTTGTTTGTACCTGATCAAATTTTTTTATTGAAAGACTCGAGTATGAATAGTTCATGATGAGCGAACGCACTCCGAAAAAGTAATGAGTTCATATCATAGAGATCGTCAAACCACATACAGACCATTTCAACAATTGCTTGTTTATGCCCATTCGACTTAGCAAAAGCGAGTTGTCGTTCAGAGTTCGAGATGAGGTCCAACAAGTCGATGGTCCTATTTCTTAAGGTCCTGCAGACTTCCTTCTGTTCATCTGTGAGAATTGGAGGTTTCATCTTTTGACTTGAGTAATGCCTCACAACGCTACGCTATGTGGCGTGTGCCACCAGTAGCTAACTACTACCAATCTAGTGCAACCTCGGCTCACCACCAAAGCAAGGGGAGAACCACTGCGTATTCCAGTTATTTATCGGTTTAGCACGGTCTCGGCTCCTGGGCACTGCCCCGCCGAGGGTGCACGGTCGTTCGCCACTGCCTTTTCCAGAAGCATGTTTGCACATGCCATATAGCGACTGTTACCCACCGTTCCTTATTTTCCAATTACTGCGACTACACCTTGGATCATGAATAGAATAGGTGTACCAATCATCAAGCAAAGGCCAATTCGTCTATAAGCGATTTTTCTCCTCAGGATCTTTCTCGTCTCTTCATCATCCGTCGATTCAATTGCTTCTCGTATCTCTTTGATTGAATATCCCATAACATGAATCCAAGATGATTTTCGTTCAAAATTCGTCTTCCTTATTGCAAGCGAGGCATTGGATAGCATCAGTAGTGCAATTCCGACAATCCAAAAAGTCAACCACATGTATCCAATGAATTCGCTCATTCCAGTCTTTCGGTTCGGTCTTGTGATCAGAAGGGTATGGTGGGTAACGCTACAACTAAAGGGCGTCCGCCCCCAGTTCAAGTAACCACAAAATAATGCAACCTCGGCTCACCACCAAAGCATGGGGAGTACCACTGCGTATTCCAGTTATTTATCGGTTTAGCATTTCCTATGCTCCTGGGCACTGCCCCGCCGAGGGTGCATGGTCGTATTCCACTGCCTCTGCCAATTCGCAGTTTGGCGGATGACCTTTAGTGATTGTTACCTGTCGGCTTTCAATCTGCTAAAAGCTTTTTGATCTTCTTTCTCAATCTGTTCCACGCTGTCCATGTGAAGATAACGTCGAAAGCAAAGAGCAACGACAATCCGAAAATCGATTCCAAGAAAGTAATCTTCTCTAGTATCAACCCGACTATAAAGCCAAGAAGCAGAATCAGGTTAAACCAGTTGAAATCGTGCCTAGTCTTAGAGCTTAATTCAATTCCAGATTGTCTATGATTTACTAGGATTGTGAGTCCAAAGCCGGCATAAGATTGGGCACTCGAAACCAGTTCTATTTCACCGTCTTCAATCTGAAACTCGATTATGTCATGAAGCTCCTTGAGGCCCTCCAGTCGTTTTGAAACTTGTTCAAAGTCAAGGTCAGTGGTAATTCTTGTGCTATACATTCAATCTGAGCTCAGAATAGCTGACAGGTAACAATTGGATAAACGCCACCGTGGCATTTAAATCATTTATGTCTCTAGGTGTATTTATCTGTTCTCGAATCTAATGGATTTGGAATCGAATCAAAATGACGTACCGCCACATGCGTGTAGATCTCTGTAGTTCTTGTGCTGTCATGACCCAATAGGGATTGGATGTATCGAATATCCGTACCGTTTTCCAGCAGGTGCGTTGCGAAACTATGGCGTAACATGTGGGGTGTCACCCTTCGGCGAATACCTGCAAGTCGCGCCGCACGTCGCACAATCTTCACTACGCTGGTGGCGCTGTACGGCCGGCCGGGCGTTCCTTCAAAAAGGTAGTGTCGGGGCCGGTGCTCCTGATAGTACTCGCGCAGGTCCTCCAGCAACCGACGACTGAGCAGTGTAAGCCTATCCTTGCGGCCCTTCGACTGGTTGATGCGTATCACCATCCGGTCACTGTCGATGTCCCTAGGTTTCAAGTCTAAGAGCTCCCCTCTTCGGAGCCCGCCAGAGTAGAGCAACTCCAGGACGCACCGGTGCTTGAGGTTCACGGTGCAGTCAATCATTTGGTGTACCTCTTCCTGGCTCAGCACCTTGGGTAGCTTCCGTTGCTTCATGGGTCGTTCGATCTCATAGAAGCGGTTCGGCATGCCGCAAACTACTTCGTAGTAGAATTTGATGGCATTGATCGCCAGGTTGATGGTGGGTGTAGATCGTCCCTCCCTGGCCATCTCCTGAAGGTAAGCCCTGATATCAAACTCATTGAGCGAAGACAGGTCCTCGTCGGGATAGTAGTTGAGGAATTGTTCGAAAGCCGATACATAGGATTTGCAGGTAGATAAGGCATACCCGCGCAATTCCAATTTGTCCAGGTACGATGTTGGGCATGGCTGCCTGCCTGGGACTTCGGGTCGGTTGCGGATGGCATGGAGCGAAGTGACTCCTTCCGAAGTGTAGGATGGCTTATTGCCAAAAAACTGTGACGTGTCCACCCACGCCAGACCTCTCAAGGTGCTAAGTAACCGGGTAAGGTTCTCGCGGGAGTTCGGTAGTACGAACCGTCGATATCGCTCACTCCAGAGAACACCCCGAAGTTCTGATATGGCTTCATGGACTTTGGCGTCGGCAGCGAATTCGATGCCGATCATCGGCCGACCCGTCATGGTGATGTGCGTCAGAGTCACCAACCCCGATCGCGTTCCTCTAGTCGTCTTCATATGGCAAATACAAGGGTTTAGGGCCCAAAAACCGGTTAATAAGTACTTGTAGTCGCTTATAAGCGGTTAAAATTGGATTATGGTCTGATTATCAACGTGATAGTATTTGCTAAATGCAATGCTAGTAGTAGTTGAGAAAATATTAGTGAGCGCAAATACTCATGCCGGGGAGGGCCATGGCGGGATCCGCCTATTCAATCCGCAGGATACTACCTCGGGGGTTCTTTATGATGGAAATAAACACCACTCTGGTCTCCCATAACAATCTGAACAATGAAAATCCAATCGAGAAATGGTACGGTATGCACCTAGAAGGGCTGGCCCGACTAGCCGTCCGCGACACAATCTTTTTTATCGCGTTCTCAGCTCAAGTCTGTAGTGTGGAGAGTGCGCGAGGGCATATGAAAAACTGTTGTGGGTCGTTATTTTTTCGGTCCCTTTTCGCGATTGTCCTGCATCGCAATGACTACGATTTTCGTCCCTCGTACAGTATAAAATACGGAAGTGAATTTGTGGAGAACCGCCCGCCTGAGTTGCGGAAATTTTTGAGATTTCGGATATAAATGTGGAAAGTTTGACACGTTCTTTTCGAAGGACCGTAACAGTTCGTCAAATCTATTTACCTCCTTTTCTGAAAAATGTGTTGAAAGGTATTTTCTGATTTTCTGTGCGTTTCTAAGTGACCGAGTTGTCCATTGCACATCTCCAGAATCGGCCATCAACTTTTTAGTTCCCGCCAGAAATCATCCGATGAGTGCACCCGCCCTTCTTCCAGGTCTTTGATTCCAAGTCGAATATTCTCCTTTTCATCATTAGTGAGTTCCTCCCACCAATCCCCTTCACTTCGTTTCGAGGTTGAAAGCTTAATGGAGTTGAGGAAATTTAACAGCTGGGTATCGTTCAATGAGTTTATCCATTCCGCCAACTCCTTCCTCAACACGTTGAATTCTGCCGTACTCATAATTCTCTAGTTCTATTAGTAAAGATAAGAAATCCCTACCGGGACGTCCGGGTCTATTCGAAGATGGCCGAACAGGTACGACCGACCCCCGTGGCAAGGCTTGAAGATTCAACCCCATCGTCATTCCGGTTTCGCCTCTTGTCTCGCATGCATTGGACCATCATCCTGCGGATACCTGGATCTCATTAGACGACAGACCCGTATCTGGCTTCCAATGACCATCCCACCGATCGACGTGCGAATCGAACAATGGTACTGCCTGCGCCTGGGATGGCTGGTGCGACTAGCTTTCCGCGACCCAACCGCACTGCCTTCGGTAAACCTACGGCAGTCGACGGAGGTGCGCGCTGACTAGTGTGATGGAGAATGACTGGCGGTCCACCGAAGCGGCCAAGGATTTTTTGACGGCCACCGCCCGCGGTCTCAAAAATGAGGCTCAGAGACCTTCAATAAGAAAATCCGACAACAATAACGACTGCGCCTAGGAGCGCAGGCTCAGCCCAATCGCGGGGTGCGCGATGGCTAGCGTGATGGGAGCATGATTGGGCTAAGGATTTTTTGCTTCGTTTTTGATCCCTCAAAAATGAAGGCCCGCCTGGCAAGGCTTAGTGGCCAAGGATTTTTGAAGGTTCAACCCCATCGTCATCCCGGTTTCGCCTCTTGTCTCGCATGCATTGGACCATCATCCTGCGGATACCTGGATCTCATTAGACGACAGACCCGTATCTGGCTTCCAATGACCATCCCACCGATCGACGTGCGAATCGAACAATGGTACTGCCTGCGCCTGGGATGGCTGGTGCGACTAGCTTTCCGCGACCCAACTACACTGCCTTCGGTAAACCTACGGCAGTCGACGGAGGTGCGCGCTGACTAGTGTGATGGAGAATGACTGGCGGTCCACCGAAGCGGCCAAGGATTTTTTGACGGCCACCGCCCGCGGTCTCAAAAATGAGGCTCAGAGACCTTCAATAAGAAAATCCGACAACAATAACGACTGCGCCTAGGAGCGCAGGCCCAGCCCAATCGCGGGGTGCGCGATGGCTAGCGTGATGGGAGCATGATTGGGCTAAGGATTTTTTGCTTCGTTTTTGATCCCTCAAAAATGAAGGCCCGCCTGGCAAGGCTTAGTGGCTAAGGATTTTTTGAAGGTTCAACCCCATCGTCATCCCGGTTTCGCCTCTTGTCTCGCATGCATTGGACCATCGTCCGCGAATACCGGGATCTCTTTGATGACGGATGCTGTACCTGGATCTACCTGAATCTCCGAACGACCAATTACGAGAATCGAACAATGGTACTGCCTGCGCCCACAGGAGGGCTGGCCCGACTAGCCGTCCGCGACACAATCGCACTGCCTTCGGTAAACCTACGGCAGGCGACGGAGGTGCGCGATGGCTAGCGTGATGGGAGCATGATTGGGCTAAGGATTTTTTGCTTCGTTTTTGATCCCTCAAAAATGAAGGTGTGGCCGGCTAGGCGCCGCCGGCTAGGCCCGCCTGGCAGGGCTTTGAAAGTGAGGATGGTTCATGTAAAGAAGATGTGATATATCATGACCGCAGTCTGCGACCAACAGCAGTAGCCCGGAGCGATGGGAGCTTGATTGACAGTCCACCGCGGCGACCGGTGCTGATAAGAGCATCGAAACCATGAACTTACTACCGGAGCGCTACACCCGCTTAGCGCCGGTGTAGCGCAATGGCTTGCCCTGAAGTGCAGAGACCTGCGATCGCCACCTACAGCAAAAGCGTCTTCTCTGCTTCAGGGCATGTGCGGCTGGGCGCCCCCATTTATTCCCACCTACTCATATCGCAACGACTCCACCGGATTGATCCGCGCGGCGCGCAGCGCATGATACCCCACCGTTGCCATAGCCACGGCCAGCGTCACCGCTCCCGATAGGGCGAACGGCCAGAGGGCAATGTCCACGCGGTAGGCAAACTGGTTGAGCCACTGCTCCAGGAGCTGGTAAGACAGCGGCACAGCGATTACAAACGCAATGGCGATCAGTAGCGCAAACTCGCGGGAGAGCAGCACGAGGATCTGCTTCGAGGAGATACCAAGCACCTTACGGACGCCGATCTCCTTGGTCCGCGTTTCCAGGTTGTGCGTGGCGAGCCCAAACAGCCCCAGGCAGGCGACGAGGATCGCCATGAAAGAAAACAGGAGGATGACGCTCGTCAGCTTGCGCTCGGTGGCGTAGGAGTCATTGAGGCGATCGTCGAGGAAGAAGTAGTCAAACGGTCGGTTGGGGATGAACTGCTTCCATGTGGACTGCAGGTGATTGATGGCCTGCTGCATGTTGTTGCCGTCGACGCGTACAGCGACGTACTTGATGAAGAGGTTGAACGCCCGTGCCCGTGTGTTGATATGCAGCACAAAAGGGCGAATGGGGTGATGCTTGGAGACGAAGTTGTAGTCCTGCACCACGCCGATGATCTTGCCACGCACCCTGCCAAACTGGTAGTCCTGCCCGATCGCAGCCTCCGCAGATTCCCAACCGACGGACCGAACCAGCTCCTCATTCACCACGAGAGCGATACTGTCATCGGTCGCCATGGTTTCGTCGTAAGTGCGCCCGGCGGCCATGGGGATGTCAAAGGTCTTGACGAAGTCGTGCCGGATATTGAATCGGGGGTAGGGCTTCGATCGCTCCATCTCACCAAACTGATAGTTGGCTACCTGGTGCTTGGCACCGACGATCTCCTCGACCGCCGTCATCGAGATCACCGAGGCATCGTTGAGGGACTCGTCTTTGAAGTTTTCGTAGTGGTGCCCCATGGGCGTGCGGATGACGGGGATCATGAGCACATGCTCCTGGTTGAATCCGAGGTCCTCGTTTTGCAGGTGTTGCAACTGCAGGTAGGCCATTACGGTCCCGATGATGAGCATCATCGATACGGCAAACTGGAGGGTCACGAGCACCTTGCGGAAGTTGAACCCCCGGCTTCTGCCGACCTTGTTTTTCAGCACCTGCACCGTCTTGAAAGCGGAGAGCACGAAGGCAGGGTAGAAGCCGGCGAGGATGCCCAGACCCAGGATGAGCGCCGAGAAGAGCGCCAGGTAAATCGGGCTGAAGAGGATCTCAAAACTGATCGATTTCTCGGTCAGCAAATTGAACTGTGGAAGTGTGATGACCACCATGGCGATGGCCAACGCCACAGCGAGACCCACATAGATGATCGACTCAAAGATGAATTGGGTAATGAGCTGCGAGCGCTCGCTGCCGAGTGATTTGCGCACACCCACCTCCTTGGCGCGGTTGGTCGCCCGTGCCGTGCTAAGGTTGATGAAGTTGATGGCGGCGATCAGCAAGACAAAGAGGGCGATACCGCTGAAGATGTAGATGTTTTCGTAGCTGGAGTTGGCCTGGATCTCATAGTCCAGCTTGGACGTGAGATGGATATCCACCAGCGGCTGCAGGTGCAGTGTGATGTCTTCGCGAACAAACTCTGGGAAGTACTTCTCCACGAAGTCGGGGAAGAGCGCCTCCAGATCGGCGGGGTCTGAGTTTTCTGCCACCTTGATGTACGTCCAGCAGGGATTCCAATACCAGTAGGGGTAGTAGCCGCCGTTGTAAAAAGCTTTCAGACTCGGGAAGGAGATGAGGAAGTCAAACTGGAAGTGCGCGTTGAGTGGTGCATCCTCCAGCACCCCTTTCACGACATAGTTGTGCTCACCCTGAAACTCGAGGATCTGTCCCATGGGATCGTCGTCTCCGAAGTACTTGCGGACCATGCTCCTCGTGATCAGGATGGAATTGGGTTCGTCCAGCGCAGTGCCAGGATCGCCGACGAGCATTTCGAAGTCGAAGACATCAAAGAAAGTGCTGTCCGCAAAGAAGATCCGCGACTCGTTGTACTCCCTGTCCAGTTGCCTGTTGGCCAGCGCCAGTGTGGGCGACTGGAAGTTGAAAAGGCGCACGACGCTCTCCACTTGTGATGGGAAATCGCTGCGGAGGGTAGGACCGGTAGGGAAGGGGAGGCTGGCAGAGAACTCGCCGATGTCCTCGCTCTCAAACTTTTCGGTCACGCGGAAGATGCGGTCCGATGCCTCGTGCTGGCGGTCGTAGCTCAGCTCGTCCTGCACATAGATGAATATGAGCAGGAAACAGGCGAGGCCCAGCGCCAGTCCGAAGATGTTGATGAAGGAGTACAGTTTCTGACGGGCGATGTTGCGGAAGGCGATCTTCCAGTAATTCTTGATCATGCCAATGGAGTTTGTTCGATAGCTACGCTGTCGCTTCAGCGAAAAAGGCCTAAAACAATCGAAGACGTTGGCGACGAAGAGCGTCTGCGCCCACAGTTTGGGGTGCTTCTCGATCCGCTCTATGTACAGCTCGCGCAGGTCGCCTTCCAGGATCTCCCTCTGCTGATCATTACAAAACCAGCCGAGCAAGGTCTCTGCCCATCTCGGGGGTAACGTCGGATTCCGTGTTTTTGACCTTCTCACGTTTGACAGCTAATAGCCTTTACGAACAAACTAAGTATTAGTTTCCTAATTGTATATTATCATTCCTGTTTTAGTATCTCCGACGGATTGGTGGACTCTGCCTTCCACGCCTGGGAGATGAGCGTAATGCCCATGAGTAGCACGATGACCACCATGGCCACGACAAAGCTCAGCCCATTGATGGTGGTGTGATAGGCGTAGTTTTCCAGCCAGCGGCTCATGAGGATCCATACACTAGGCACCGCGATTATGGCACCTGCGATCAAGACCATTAGGTACTCCCGGGCAAATAATTGGACAGTCGTTTGCATCGTGGCACCCAGCACTTTGCGGATGGCCATTTCCTTCAGCCTCAGCTTCAAGGTGTAGGAGATCAGTCCCAGGAGACCAAGAAAGGCAATGGACAGCGCCAGCATGGAAAAGAGCTTGATCAGCTGCAGTTGCTTCCCCTCGGCCTTGTACAACGTGGCAAATTCCTGGTCGAGAAACGTGACATCCATGGGAAACTCAGCGTACGACTGATTCCATGTGTTTTCGATTCGCTCGATCGTCTCTCTGATTTGCTTGCCTTCCAGCTTCACCAGCACATGGTGTAGGAAGATCGGTTCGTACACCATCACCACCGGATCAATCGTTGATCGCAGACTCTCCTGGTGAAAATCCTCCACCACACCCGTGATGGGTCCTGTGGCGAGATCGAGGAATCCGTTGGACCAGGCAATACGCTGGCCGATAGCTTGTTGCGGGTCATCCCAGCCCAGGAGCCTCGCGGCAGACTGATTGATCAGGTAGGCGCGACGTCGCGCATTGACAAACTCAAAAGTCGCCTCTACGCTGCTGCCTTGCGGGGGGTGCAGCTCTCCGGATCGCAGGCTTTGCGGCAAGCCCGAGCCGGCCACTAACTGGAGCTCCAGAAACTTGTCGGCGTTGAGGTCTACGATTTGTATGTCCGTGCGAGGCGCATTTTCGTTGCTGGAGTCCGACTCTAGAAGCACAAAGCCCGCATCCCGAATGGCTTGCGTCGGCAGCTCCATCAGGGCCGACACATCGTCCACGCCGGGGATCGTCCGCAGCTGCGACTTGAAGGTCTCATACTCGCGCACCGCCTGGTCGGGTACTTTTCTGATGGCCATGATCTGGTCGCCATTGTATCCGAGATTCTTTTGATGGATATAGTTGAATTGACGTTGCGTGATAAATGTCGCCGAGATCAGCCCGATGGACAGGGCAAACTGCCACGCCAGCATTACCTTTCTTATACCCAGTTTGGACCGGCCGGTTTTCTTCATCCCTTTCAGCGCCTGCATGGGTTGGTACTTCGCCAGGATCCTGGAAGGGTAGGCCCCCGAGAAGATCGTCGTCACCGCCACCATGGTCAGGAGAGCCAGGACGATCGTCGTGGGCTCGACGTACATTTCTGTCCCCATGAATTGCTGGAAGGCCGGCAATAGCCCCAGCAAAACGCCCAGTGCCAGCAGTCCACTCAGGACCGAGAGGATCAGTGCCTCCATCAGAAAATACCTGGAGATCTGGCCGCGATCTGCACCCAGTACCTTGCGCACTCCGATCTCCTTCGCTCGATCCAGGGATTGCACCGTGTTGAGATTGGCAAAATTGATGGCCGCTACCAGCAGGATGACGAGCGCCACCACCGCGAAGATCACCACATAGTCAAGTCTCCCATTGGGGGCAATCTCGCGAGCTAGTTGTGAATGCAGGTGGATGCTTGTCAGAGGTTGCAGATGAAGGGCGGATTGGATAGGACTATCCTCGGGCGTTCTCGACGATACAAACTCCTCAAGGCCAGCCTGCACAGTGGTGGCCGACGGCGGATCCTGTAGCTTGAGGTAGATGTAGGCCCATCCGTTGCGGTTGTCATCCTCGAGGCTGGTCATCAGGGTGACAGGCAGGTGCGTGTTGCCCGGCTGGTCTTTGATCACCGCAGTGACGGTATATCGTTCGAGCATCCCATCGTGGCCCTGCATGGTGACCTCTCGACCGAGCGACTCGAACGTCCCAAAGTATTTTTTACTCGTCGACTCCGTGAGCACCACACTCTGGGCCTCCTCCAGTGCCGATCGATCGCCGAGTAGGAAGGCGAAGTCAAAGACCTCGAAGATCTCCTCATCTACCGCATAGGCATGCTCCTCACGGAATTTCTGTCGCTCGACCAGGACATTGCGAGGGCGGAAACTTTGGATGCGGACCATCTCCTCCACCTGTGGGAATACCTCCGGCAGATCATTGACCCAGTCCGCATACACGCGAGACCAGTGCTCCACCAGCCCATCAGCATTGCTGTCTTCGATCGTGACCCGATATACCCTGTCGCCGTGCTGGTGGTAGCGGTCATAGCTCAGTTCGTGACCCACAAAAAAGACGATCAGCAGCGCCACAAACATGGCGATTGACAGCCCGAAAAGATTGACACCCGTCATCAGCTTTCGACGCGCCATATTGCGAAAGATCACCTTGATTAAGTTCTTGTTCATTCCTCTGTACCTTCTACTTTCTCGTTTTCGTATAAAAGATCGCGACACATCCATCACATCATACCATTGCATGAGCGCCGCCACTCTTGGGCCCTTCTGCTGCTTGCGCTCCTCGTATAGCTCCAGCACATCGCCCTCGAGTATTTCCGATTGATCTTCCCCCACGAGCCATCGGAGTAGCACCAGTGGCCATCCGTTCATGACAGTCCCGGGATCAGCTTGTAGAGCCCCGACCGCAGCTCGTACGATGTCTGCGCGGCTTTTTTGCCAGCACTAGTGATCTGGTAGAAGCGCTTACGACGACCTCCGCGCTCTTTGGTCGCACCCCCTTCAAATGAGGAGATAAACCCCTTTTCCTCCAGCCGGTTCAGGGCAGAGTGCAGCGCCCCGATGCTTGGGTTGCGTCCAGTTCGCTCCTTGAGTTCCTTCTTGACCGAAAGACTGTACGCGTCATCCTGCAACGCGCCAATGATCAAAAGCACGAGTTCCTCAAATTCTCCGAGTTGTGTTCGCTTCATGTTCCGGTTACTAATGTCATCACAAGAATACGAAGGTAGGAAATATTAGTTTCCTAATTGTAGATTTTAACGCTCCTTAAGAAAACCTGGGGCCCCGGGCGGGCTCTCCAGTATATCTCGCTCCCCGCTCACAGCCGCCGTGGCCCCGCGGATGCCCTTCCGATCCCTGGGCCGGTGAAGAGTGCTTTTCAACATGCCGCCTTCATATCTCACGTCAGAATGACAACTGCCATTTGATTAGACACTCTGAAGATTCAACCCTATCGTCATCCCGGTTTCGCTCGCTGTCGGGTGTTCACTATGACTATTGGCCTGCGAATACCGGGATCTCTTTTGGCGGACACCCCGTAGCTGGGTTCCTTCGACAGCCGAACTATCAACATGCGAATCGAACGATGGTACTGTCTACGCCTACGAGAGCTGGCCCGCCCGGCAGGGCTTGACGGTTCAACTCCATCATCATCTCGGTTTCGCCCCATGTCTCACATGCATTAGACCCTCGTCCTGCGAATACCAGGATCTCATTGACGACGTGCCAGGTATCTCGATGCGTATGACTATCCGAACGATCAACACGAGAATCGAGTAGTAGTACTGTCTACACCTAGGAGGGCTGGCCCGGCACAATCGCACTGCCTTCGGTAAACCTACGGCAGTCGACGGAGGTGGGCGCTGGCCACCACTGTGGCTAGGAGTTATGGCAGTGTATTCGCCTAACCATTAGAATTAAGACAGGCTCTGTTCTGGATACGATGTCAAAAGAGGCAGTTCATCGATAGTGACTTCTACGCCTAGGCGGGCCGGCCCGACCCAATCGCGGGGTTGGCGATGGCCAGCGCGAGGAAGCATGATTGGGTCTTGATTTTTTTGCTTCGTTTTTGGGCGGTGCACCGCTACGCTCAAACCAAAAATGAAGGTGTGGCCGACTAGGTGTGGCCGACCAGGTGTGCCCAACTAGGCCCGCCCGGCAGGGCTTTGAAGGTCAATCCCATCGTCATCCCGGTTTCGCTCGCAGTCACGTTTACGTATGACCATTAGCCTGCGCATACCGGGATCTCCTTCACGACGGACCCGCATCTGACTACCATGACATCCGACCGATCAATACGCAAATCGAACAATAGTACTCTCTACACCTAGGAGGGCGGGCCCGACTAGCCGTCCGCGACCCAATCGCGGGGCTCGGGTAGGCCCGTGGGTGGGAGCTGATTGGGTCCCGGCCGGGAGCGGCTTGATTTTTTTGACGGTCCGCCGCCGCGGTTCGTTTTTGGGCGGTGCGCCGCTGCGATCAAGCCAAAAATGAAGGCCTGCCCGGCAGGGCTATAACGGTGGCCGCTGCGCTCAAACCAAAAATGAAGGTGTGGCCGACTAGGCGTGGCCGACAAGGCCCGCCCAGCAGGGCTTAAAGGTTCACTGCCACGATCCTCCCACGAAGGCCTTTTAAAAAGACACCCTTCCCATCCCTGAACCATTGATCCCCATTCACAACACATATCTCCCCATCGTTACTTAATTTTAAAAATCCCATTGTTCATTTGCTCAGTATGTTGAATTCAAAGTATGGCCTTCTGGCCATTGGGCTCTTCTTGGTGCTATCAGTGGCCAGCCAGGTCCCAAACTTCGACCAGCGCGTCAGTCAGCTCGATTTCCGGTTCATAGGACCCGAAGGCAATAGAGCCATTGCCATTGCCGGAGTGCCCGGTGATCCTATGGTAAGTTACATCGGCGCCGCTTCCGGCGGCCTTTGGAAGACCGAAGACGGAGGCGTCAGGTGGAGTCCCATCACGGACTCCCTTAGTGTTTCGTCTATCGGATCCGTGGCCATCGCCCCGAGTGACCCCAATCAGGTATGGATCGGCACCGGAGAGACGTTCTTGATACGCCCGGCGCATGCCATGGGGGATGGTATCTACAAGTCCGACGATGCAGGCAAGACCTGGCAACGCATGGGCCTCGAAACCACCGGTCGTATTGGGAGGGTCATCGTGCACCCGACCAACCCAGACATCGTCTACGCGGCGGCTTTGGGTCACGCCTATGGCGACCAGCAGGACCGCGGCATTTACAAAACAGCAGACGGCGGCAAGACCTGGAAGAAAGTGCTCTTCGTCGACGAAGGCACCGGCGCCTCAGATTTGGCGATGGACCCATCCAACCCCAACGTCTTGTATGCCGCCATGTGGTCCATTCACATCAACACCTGGGGCCTCAGAAGCGAGGGCGCCGGTGGCGGTATCTATAAGTCCGAGGACGGCGGAGAAACGTGGACACCCATGACGAAAAATGGGCTACCTGGAGGTAAAGAGCGTCCTGTGGGCAAGACCGCAGTGGCCCTGTGTCATTCACAGCCCAATGTGGTGTACGCCCTTTTTGAGATTGAGAGCCCCGAGCTGTATCGTAGTGACGACGGTGGCGCGACGTGGGAGCTGCGTAGCCAGGACCATACGATGAATGAAAGGGCCCCCTACTACACGCGGATCGCGGTGCAACCCGACAATCCGGAAGAGATCTATTTCCTAAGTGTTCGCTTCGCAAAGTCGATAGATGGCGGCAAGACCCTCATGAAGCGGCCCCCTCGTGGTGGCGGGGATAATCACGACATGTGGATCGATCCACTCAACCCCGACCGGATGATGGTAGCACACGATGGGTGTGCCAGCGTCAGCCTAAATCGTGGCAAGTCTTTCGCAAGTGTGGTGCTGCCCATTGCGCAGATGTATCACGTATCCGTGGATGACCAGGTGCCTTATTATGTATATGGCAACCGTCAGGACGGCTACTCGTATCGAGGGCCGAGCAACAGTTTACAGGGCTACATCCCGGTGGGTCTCTGGCATGGTGTCGGCGGTTGCGAGAGTGGTTTCGCGAAGCCCGATCCTGCTGACAACAATATCGTCTGGTCCGGCTGCTACGACGGCGGCCTCGAGCGGTACGACTTGCGCACGGGACATGCTCGGGAGGTGCGCGTATGGCCCGAAGCGGGCTATGGCTGGGCACCGGAAGATCTGAAGTATCGCTGGCACTGGAATTTTCCGCTGTCATTCTCACCTCACGTCAAGCACCGGGTGTATGTCGGCAGTCAGTTCGTTCATCAGTCCGACGACGGGGGCCAGAGCTGGCAGGTGATCAGCCCCGACCTCACCCTCAATGACAAGTCACACCAGAAGAGCTCGGGGGGCGTGGCCATTGACAACCTCATGACCTTCGACGGCGCTACGCTATTCGCCATCGAAGAATCCCTCCTGGACGCTGGCCATATATGGGTCGGTAGCAATGATGGGCAGGTGCAGTTGACCAGAGATGGGGGTAGTACATGGACGAACCTGACGAAAAATATTCCCAACTTGCCTTCGTGGGGGACGATTGCCAACATCCACCCCTCCAGTCATACTAAAGGCAAAGCCTACATCTCCGTAGACCTGCACCAGATGGGTGACTTCGGTACGTACGTCTACGTGACAGAAGATTATGGCAGTAGCTGGCGCAAGATCAGTGAGGGCGTAGATGCTGGCGTGCACGGCTTTGCGCACATGGTACTGGAGGACCCCGTACGCGCTGGTATGTTGTACCTGGCAGTTGACAATGGCATCTTTATCTCCTACGACGACGGAGGGCAGTGGCAGCGGTTGCGCAATAATTTGCCTCCCGCTCCTGTGTATTGGCTTGCCATTCAAGAAAACTATGACGATCTGGTAGTGGCGACGTACGGCCGCGGTTACTATATTATGGATGACTTGCGAGCTCTGCGCCAGGCCGATCAATTGAATACCACGGCGATACTTGAGCCACGCCCAGTCTATCGAATGAATGACGTGCAGGCGATCAAAACAGACGGGCGCAGTTTCAACGCTGGGATGAATCCACCATCAGGAGCGTCCATCAATTACTACCTTCCAGAAAAGACAGAAATGTCGGTGCTTGTGGAGGTCCGTGACGCCGATGGAGCACCCATCAGATCTATAGAAGGGAGCAAAGATGCCGGTATCAACCGCATCTGGTGGGATTTACGGCACGAGCCGACTTTGAAGCCGCGATTGAGGACATTACCTCCCGGCAGGCCATGGGTACAACTCAATGGAGAAGGATGGCGTCCGCTTGTGACTTGGGACCTGGATCTGTGGAGAGGGCAGTTCGGCCCTCGGGTAGCCCCCGGCGGATATGAGGTTGTGCTCATTGTTGGAGACCAGGAGTATAAGTCGAAGTTGACGGTACGCAAAGACCCCAGGTCCGAAGGCACCGTCGCCGATATAGAGCAGCAGGTGCAGATGTCTCTCCAGCTTCGTGATGCGATGAACTCTGCCGTGGAGATGATCAACACCGTGGAGCTGCTGAAGAGTGAGCTGCAGAAACTCCGACCTACACTGAAGGACGCCGGTGAAAAGGAGGAGGCCGAGCGGCTATATCGCGTGGCGCAGGAACTCGCCTCGGCGCTGTACGACGTGCACCTCACCGGCGCGCGTGAGGATGCCTTTCGCTCACCGATGAAACTGTATGGGCGGCTGAGCGCCCTTGCCAGTGATATCAACGGTAGCGGCATCGACTTCCGGCCTACCGATCAGCAAGCGGAGGTTTACACCGTCCTCAACGAGCGACTACAGGTAGTCAGTAATGGGTTTGAAGAACTGCTGGAGCAGGAGGTGTCCGCATTCAACGAGAAGCTCAACGATATCAACTATCAGATCAACCTGGAGAAGAAAACGGACGAATAGCGGGAACTAGTGGCGTCGTCCTATTCACGTCATTCCGAGATAACACTTGGTGCCCAACCGCATAAAAAGTTGATGACAGCTAAAATTATAGTGATCAGTGATTTGTGACTAGTAGTTTGTCGTAGAAGAACCTGATTCGCGGTATAGGAATAGATTTTCTCTTCCGCCAAAAAACCAATCACGAATCACGAATCACTTCAGTGGGAGAAATAGGATTGGTCACTAATTTCTGGCCGAGCAGAGCAAACGATAATAGTATCCCTGATCCGTAAGCCAAGTGCAAGGAGTGCTGAAGAATCTCTTGACGCGATTCTGCAATCTGTCATCGATGACCCTGATTACTTTAACCCTTTTACACCCCGGCGTTATTCCTGCTACGAGAATTGGCGAGCAACTGGATTGGTGAAAAGCGATACAGGAATCTCGCGGTAAATTGAGATTCCTGCGTCACATCACCCTAGCGGCGGGTTCTAGATATCGATCGAATCCATGTCCCTAAATCGGGCCTGGAGACCCCATCCACCGAAGTTCTCCTTCAGCACAAAGAGCAGCTCGTTGTCGCCGCGTTTCAGGTCCAGATGCACCGTATCAAAGTACCCAATCGTGCCCAGGTACCGGTAATCACGCGTTCGGAAGACATTGTTTCCTGAGAATATTGCCTTACCATTGAGGTAGACCGTGACCTCATCACTAAAACCAAAGTCCACAGCCTTGATCTGGTCGGTTGAGGAGTTGATCGTCTTTCGAATTACCACCGTATTGTTGCCCTGGCTTCTGGCGCGACCCTTCGATACATTGACGCTGCCAGTGTATTCTATTCCCTGCTCTGTCCATGTCAAGCCCTTCGATTGCACGTCGATGGTGCTCCCTACAAATAAGGAATCGTGCACGACATTGGATACTTCCCAGCTTTCTATGAGGTTGGTCGGTAGCTCCCTCGCAGCGGGCAATGGATCTTCGAATGAGGTCTCATCGCGTTTTTCGTATTGGAAGTTGGCAAATGCTACGTCATCCCTCGAAGCGCTCAGACCAAAGCCTCCTGCTCCAAAATTTCCCATCAGCCTCGTGTATAGAATAGGCGTCTCCATATCGTCAAAATAGATTTTGACGGCATCCCCTCTCACATCAAACTTCAGATGATGCCACGTATCAAATTCGTATTGGATGGGCTTGGCAAATTCGGGCCCGTGATACAGCTGCCAGGCACTCGTGCCAAAAAACACCGGCGAGTACTGATTAGCATCTGGATTTCCGCTCTGATGTGGGCGCACGTAGAAGTGCTCGTAATTCTGCTGGTCCGCCTGTACGCGGAACTCGATTGCGGGGAAAAACCGCTCCGCGCTGAAATTGATGTCTACCTCGAAGACGCCGTTTTCGAACGCCGGCTCCATCAGAAAGATGGCCCCTTTCACGGACAAGCCCTTTTGCCCGTCCAGGGTCACCTCTGTAGTTTCAGCCTCAGACAGGTCCCAGTCACTGAAGTCTGTTTTTATCGGTTGGCTTTGTGCCGTTACCACAACCAACGATATTAGAATTGAGTAAATTAGTTTATGCATGATGTTTGCGTCTGTTTTCAAATGGTATATGGATTCGAGGCCCATGAAGTTGCTCAATTCGCCGTTCAAAATGAGGTCAATCTCCGTTCAAAATGAGGTCAATCCTATTCATTGATGTCGCAGTCCACTGAAAATCAGTTCATACGCACGTGCATTCAGCAAATCGAAGGCTGCTATGCAGATACCCAAAAAGGAGCATGGAGGCAACGGGAATTGGAACGATTCCAAAGGGACTTGTCCGATCGGACGGGCGTAAGGCTTAGTTTATCGACGCTGAAGCGCCTCTGGAAAAACCAGTTTGCACAATTGCCACATGCAGCCACATTGGACGCATTGGCTCAGTTCCTCGACTATCAGGACTGGCACGACTTCAAGGCCAGGCAGGGACCACCTGGCCACCCACCGAAAGTATCGTCGACGCGTAAGACCTCCCTGATCCTCTCTGCGGCGATCATTGTATTTGGAGTTGCTCTCGTCGTGGTGGCAAATCTCGGCTTTAGCCCCTCGGATCGACCTGTCCGGATTCTGGGTGATGTCGGTTTTGAAGTAGACAAGACGGTCGCCAGTGGCGTGCCCAATACCATCCTGTTTCGGTACGATTTGGGAAACGTCGAGGCCGACAGCTTTTTCATACAGCAGTCGTGGAACAGACTACTACGGAGATCTATCGATCCGGCCGATGAGGTGTATGCCTCCATTTATTACATCCCTGGGTTTCATCGCGGAAAACTATTTGCCAACGACTCGATCATTGCTATTCGACGAGTGCACATTCTCACGGACGGGTGGCTGCCCTACGCCCGCCACAACTATGAGGACCCAGAGCCCATCTACCTGAAGCCCCTGGAAGTCTCGGGCGCACTGACGGTCGAAGAAGACGACTTTGCGGAGAAAGTGCGAGATATGAGCAACGATTGGGTGATTACCTATACCAACGTTGCAGACTTCAGGGCCACCAGTGACTCGTTCGAATTGAGCGCAGCGCTCCAACTCTCAGATCTCCTCGAAGAGGCATGCTCCTATGTAGAGATGCGCATTCTGACGGAGGAACACATTTTTTATGTGCAATTGACCAACAGAGGGTGTGAAGCAGGACTCGAGCTCAAGGTAGGTGAGACCATTCTCGATGGGCAGAAGACTGACCTGTCCGCCTTTGGTGCGGATTTAGAGCAATGGAATGATCTCCGTCTGCGGGTCGAGAATAAGCACGCCAGCGTCTTCCTCAATGGTGTCGAAGTTCGTCACCTGAGCTATGAGCAGTCCTTCGGTGGTATAAAAGGAATCGCCTTTCGGTTTACTGGTCGTGGACTGGTAGATTATGTCACTTTAAGGGACGGAAAAGGTGATATCGCTTATCATGACGATTTTGAGGTAGCGACCATTCAGGCATCAAGCAGTTATAAGCAATAATCTTCATTCACAGATGGAATTTGACACCGGATCCGGCACCAATGCCAAAGGGTTTTGAGTGACGTGTAGTCCATGTTTGGAAAGTATTATTCCTGATCAAGTGGAGCTGTCGGGCTGGCGGAATACATTTTCAATATCTTGAAAGTCCAATTTCAACCAGACAGCTAAGGAATGTTTCAAGTATCGTCTACTGATGTACTTTATGACCATTTGAATCTAGGCTTGGTTTTTCTCGAGGATGACCGCATTGTTGAATGCAATTCGAGCTTCGAGAAGATCATGGACACGTCCAGTGACTCGCTAATTGGTCAGTCTTTTGAATCGTTGTTGAGCGCCGAGAGTGTAGACCTTCTCGCAGATGCGCTGACCGATGGCTCAGAGAGTTTCACACTGACAGTACAGAAGAATGTCGTCGACGAGGTCCGGTGGTTGAAAATTCGCTACAAGGAAAATCCTGAATATACGCCATGTCTTCGCCTCTTTATTGTTGAAGATGTCACGAGCGATCATCTGAGATTTGATATTGACAAGATTCAGATCGAGCAGCGTCTGGACGAGGAAAGGGCGAGATATCGCAACTTGCTTGACAGCGCCTTTGAGGCCAAGATCATCTATGACTCGAAGAATCACGCCTTTCTGGATGTCAACAAAGCTGCCTGCGACCTCTTTGGATATACCCGAGAGGAATTTTTGGGCATCGATCCGATGGCCGTTCGTACCCCCTATCTCTCCGAAAAGGAAGCGCGCGACCATCTCAATAGATCTGTGAAACAAGCGCTGATCAAGGGCACTTTTGTAGAAGAGACGCATAGCACCACGAAACAGGAGTTGGTACTGGAAACGGAGATCACACTATCACCACTGGACAATGAGAAAGGTGAGGTCGTGATGTCTATCAGGGACATTACGTCCAGGAAAAAGGCGGAAAGAGAGCTTGAGAACTACAGGAGCCACCTGGAGCAGTTGGTGCGTGATCGGACGTCAGAGATCGAAAATCTCAATACGGCGCTGATGTCGACGAATAAGGATTTGGAAAAATCCAATGAAGACCTTCATGGACAGAAAGAGGAGCTGCATTCGACGCTGAATGATCTGAAGCTGACACAGGAGCAGCTGATCCGGGAGGAGAAGATGTCCTCTTTGGGAGTGCTGACCTCCGGTATCGCCCACGAGATCAACAACTCACTGAACCTGATCGGAGGGGGCATGAACCAGATCAAACTGGAAATGCAGGATGCCAAAAATCTCTCCAAGGAAATCAGGAAAGAAATGGAGAACGGTCTGGGCTGGATCGACGATGGCATGAAGCGTGTGATGGGTATCGTCGGCGGGCTCTCTTCCTACGGTCAATACCGAGCCTCCATCCGCAAGAAGTCCAACCTCAACGAACTGATGGAGAGTGTTATCTCCCTGCATAAAACGAGGATGTCTGGCAAGATCAAGCTGAACGTGAAGTTGGAGACTCCTTGTGAAATAGATATTTATACTGACCACTTACACAAAGCGTTGCTCAATATCCTGGACAATGCGACCTACTTCACGGCCAACAGTGAACGGAAGCCCAAGAAGAAGGAAATTCAAGTCAGCACCAAGGAGTTGGAAGACGGCGAAAATGTCTCCATCGAGTTTCGAAACTTCGGAGACTGTATTCCGGAGGACATCAAATCAAAGATCTTCGACCCTTTCTTTACCACCAAGGAACTGGGAAAAGGTATTGGCCTCGGACTGACGGTAGCCTACTCCTTCGTGAAGCGTCACAATGGTAAGATCGAAGCCATCAATCACAAGGATGGCGTCAGTTTTCTCCTGACGATCCCGAAGGAGATGAAGCTCTAGATCTTCACAACTTTTCCTGTATCCTGTAATAAATTGGTTCGCAGAGTCACTAATCTTGCGGTGGATATGACTGCTAGGATAATGAAAAATCGAGTCGCGCCGATCGGCATGTTGCTGTTGCTGATCCTCACAAGCTGTAGCCGCAGTAGCTCCGGTTCGCTTCCCGATGCCCTACTGTGGAAAATCGAGGGCCCCGAGATCCAGACTTCCTACCTGTTTGGGACTATCCATATCATGCCCCGATCGGAGTTCAACATCGACCCCAAAGTCTCCGAGGCACTTTCAAGCTGCAAGCAGTTGGTACTGGAACTTGACATCGACGACATCAATATACAGACGGAAGTGCTCAAGTATGCCACCATGCAGGACGATGCACGGTTGTCGTCGATCCTTTCTGAGGAGGATTACGCAAAAGTGGAGGCCATCATTCAGGAAACCCTGGGTATCGGTCTTGCCAGCTTTGATCGGTTCAAACCCTTCGTGATCAGCACTTTTTTGATCGGGCGTTATATCGATGGAGCTCCCGCCAGTTTTGAGCTCACACTGGCCAGACTGGCCGAAGAGAAGGGCATTGAGGTCGAAGGCCTGGAGACCGTCGAGCAGCAGATGGCGGTGTTTGATCGGATCCCTTACGAAGACCAGGCGAGGGAGTTGGTCGAGATGGTCGAAGACGAGGAAGAGCTCAAGGCGGAATACCAGCAACTACTGGCACAGTACAAAGCCGAAGACCTGCAGGGGATGTTTGACCTCATGGTCAATCGCATGGATGGCCAAATACAGATTGACGAGCTACTCTACAACAGAAACGCGGCCTGGATTCCACAAATCGGAGAGGCTGCAAAGGATTTTCCAACCTTCTTTGGAGTGGGAGCGGCGCACCTTGCTGGTGAGCAAGGGGTCATTGCGTTGCTGAGAAAAGAGGGCTACACGCTCACCCCTCAGTAGGGCCCAACAGTTCCCCTACGAAATAGCCGCCACTTGCACCTGCGATGGCAGTATTGCTGGACCATCGTGGCGCACTTTTTCCTTGATGATCTCCTCGACTGGCCGATTCTCGATTTTGCTTTCCAGCCACGAGATAATGTCAAAATAAACAAATGCCCGTCGATCGTATTGGCTGGTAGCAATGGGCAGCAGTTTGTTCCGCAACTCCCTGAACCCGTCCATGAGCTCCATGTCTGTCATCGACCAGGACAGGTTCTTGATGAAGTCAAGGATACACTGCTGGAAATGGTGCAGGTCGTCCTTCTTCAGAAGAAACCGATAGGTGGATCGCACGGCGTATTCCAATACATCCCTATTGCCTAGTTCGTAGTGGGTGATGAGGTTGATAATCCGCGCGAAGGAATGCACGTCCTCCCGTATATCGAGGTCCGTAGAATTGATGATCCGATTGAGCCATTTCAGCGCCCCCCGATAATCTTGGTTGCCAAAGTGCAGGCAGGCGATCTTATAGAAAAGGATCAGTTCTGAGTGCTTATCGATCATCCCTATAAATTGCTCCAGCCTCGACTCTATCCTTGACAATAACAAACCGCCCATGGCGAAGTCCCCCATCATAAAATACTTATTGAACTGGTGGGCATAGGAGTATTTGAAAATCCTGATCCGCAGGTTTTCATTGACTGCCAAAAGAGGGTGCCCCGCTAGTGAGCGAAGCTGCTTATGAGTCTGGAGGAAGTCCCGCTCCATTCGGAGCCGGGATTGCGCATTGAGGAGGTGGTTGAGGCCCTTCAGGTACTTCTCCATCATAAATGCGGAGTGTGGCACGGTTGGAAACAGGCCTACCCAGTTTTTTGCGTACAGGTAGGTGTTGTCAAGGTCCTGGATGAAGCTGTAGTAGCCATGATAGATTTCGTACCACAGGAGTTTCTCACGAAGCGAAAGATCCGTCTCGTCCCAGGTGGGCAGGCGATTGTTGAAGATGTCGTTGATGTGGTCATAATCCTCCTTGTTGCGGATATAGCCTATCTGGAGGTAAATGGCGTTGAGCTCCACCAACAGGTTCGTCAGTAGATTGGTCCGGGAGATTCGATCGTTCACGTCGTTGGACTCACGGATGATCTCCTGCACGCGCTCCCGATTGTTTTTGGAGATAGTGAAAGGCAGCAGGTTCTTCTCCCACTTGAGGACCTCGAGTCGCAGCTCAAGATTCTCTGTGTCCCGGATTGATTTTTTGACTTTTTCCAGCAGCTGGATGCTTTGGCTGTACAAGCTGCGGTCAAACAGGATCTGGACATGATCTATCTGCTCTCGGATGGCCAGCTCGGTATTGGACGCCCCGGAGTAATCCTTGAGACTTTGCAGGATCTTGCGGTAGAGATGTGCCTTCAAATTGCTAAACTGTGAGGGATTCACCCAGGGCTCATTGAGCAGTTGCGTCTCATCCTCAAACTTCTCCAGCCCATCCAAAGCGTCGAACAGCTTCACATACTTCAGATCACTTCTACCGGTCTGTTGATATTGGGTCTTGAAGTACCTCTTCTCACTCTTTCGTAAGGACTTAATTAGCTGGAAAAGTTGATCAGATCTAACTTTAGACATCGTAACAAAAATACCCTAATAGACACGTATAATGCGAATATAGACATATTAAGCGCTTTAGAAATCGTAATCGGATTGTAATTCGATTTTTGGCTATAGGTTCATGAAAATAGTTTTGATAAAGGCGAAAATGACTAACCCTACAATTGATGGCTGGAAAGACACTATTTGACAAAGTTTGGGACGCACATGTGGTGACCTCCAAGGCGGGATACCCCGATCTGCTCTACATCGACCGACACTATATTCATGAGGTCACATCCCCCCAGGCATTTGACGGGCTGAGGAAGCGAGGGCTTCCGGTATTCCGGCCGTCGCAGACCACAGCCACCGCTGATCACAACGTGCCCACCAAAGACCAGCACCTTCCGATACAGGAGGAGCTTTCCCGATTTCAGGTTCAAAAGCTGAAGGACAATTGTGAGGAGTTTGGCGTCGAGCTCTATGGCCTTGGGCACGCCAAGCAAGGGATCGTGCATGTGATCGGCCCACAGTTGGGGTTGACACAGCCCGGTATGACGATGGTCTGCGGCGATAGTCACACCTCCACGCATGGCGCATTTGGAAGCATCGCCTTTGGTATCGGGACATCTCAGGTGGAGCAGGTGCTTGCCACCCAGTGCATACTCCAAAATCGCCCGAAGACCATGCTGATTGATGTCAATGGTGAGTTGGGCAAAGGAGTCACCGCCAAGGATGTGGTGCTTTACATCATTTCAAAATTGACGGCAGCGGGAGGTACAGGATATTTCGTGGAGTTTGGTGGTTCGGCGATCAGGTCGCTGTCAATGGAAGGTCGTATGACCATCTGCAACATGAGTATCGAGATGGGCGCCCGAGGCGGTATGATCGCTCCTGATGAGACGACTTTTGAATATCTGAAGGGGCGCGAGCATGCGCCGACCGGTGCGGCCTGGGACGAGGCCGTACAGCGCTGGTCATCGTTACCTTCAGATGCAGACGCCAGCTATGACCGCGTGGAGCGGTTTGCGGCAGAAGACATCGAGCCCATGATCACCTACGGTACCAATCCGGGTATGGGTATCAAAATATCAGAGCCCATTCCTTCCAATGGATCAGTGCCCGATCTCGCCAAAGCGCTGAATTACATGGGCCTTGAAGAGGGGGTAGAGCTCAAAGATCAACCGATCGATTATGTATTCATTGGTAGCTGCACCAACTCTCGCATCGAAGACCTCCGCGAGGTGGCAGCATTTGTGAAGGGCCGGAAAAAGGCCGACGATGTGGAGGTCTGGATCGTGCCAGGCTCCAAAGGCGTGGAGTTGCAAGCCAGAGAGGAGGGCCTGGATGCGATTTTCAAGGAGGCGGGTTTCGACCTGCGCGAACCCGGCTGTAGCGCATGCCTGGGCATGAATGAAGACAAAGTGCCTGCCGGGAAGTATTGTGTATCGACCTCCAATCGAAACTTTGAAGGAAGACAGGGACCCGGTGCGAGGACGTTCCTGGTAAGTCCAATTATGGCTGCCGCCGCCGCAGTCACCGGAAAGATTACAGATGTACGAGAGCTAATTTGATCATGGGATTTAAGACACTTAATACGACAGCAGTACCTCTTAAGGTCGAGAATATAGATACCGACCAGATCATCCCCGCCAGGTTTCTGAAGGCGACCACCAGAGAGGGGTTTGGTGAAAACCTCTTCCGCGACTGGCGATTCAAGGGTGGTCAACCTGATCCGGAATTTGTCCTCAACAGTTCGACCTACAGCGGGCAGATGCTCGTGGCGGGCCGCAACTTCGGTATGGGTAGTAGCCGGGAGCACGCAGCATGGGCCATCAAAGACTATGGATTCATGGTGGTCGTATCGAGCTTTTTCGCGGATATATTCAAGGGCAACGCGCTCAACAATGGGCTGCTACCAGTACAGATCTCGGATGAGTTCCTTTCCCGGATTTTTCAGCAGGTCGAAGACGATCCGAAGTCCACATTTACAGTCGACCTGGAACGACAGACGATCACAATCGACGGGGATGGCAGCTTTGAGCAATTTGAGATCAACGAGTACAAGAAATTGTGCCTGATGCACGGCTGGGATGACATTGACTACATCCGGACGCTGCAGCAGGACATTACCAATTACGAAAACCAAAGAATTACTACTTAATGGCAAACAAGAAGATCGTTGTACTGGCCGGAGATGGCATTGGCCCTGAGGTCACAGCCTGGGCAAAGAAGATCCTGCAACATACGGGAGAGCAATATGGACACTCGTTTGACTTCGAGGATCATCTCATCGGTCATGCTGCCATTGAGGCCACCGGCAACCCCTTGCCAGACGAGACCCTTGACGCATGCCGCAACTCCGACGGCATTTTGCTTGGCGCAGTGGGAGACCCTCGCTACGACAATGATCCGTCTGCGAAGGTGAGACCTGAGCAGGGCCTGTTGAAGATACGTAAGGAGCTGGGTCTCTATACGAACATCAGACCCATCCAGATCTTCGACGAGTTGGCGCATGCCAGTAGCTTGAAACCGGAGCTCATCACCGGGGTGGATATCTTGTTTTTCCGCGAATTGACGGGGGGCATCTACTTTGGCCAACCAAGGGAGCGTCAGGGAGACGTCGCCATCGATACAATGCGCTACAGCAAGATGGAGGTTCGCCGCATCGCAGAAAAGGCGTTTGCTTCAGCCCGGACCCGTGGCAAAGTGGTGCATTCGGTAGACAAAGCTAACGTTCTCGAGTCCTCGAGACTCTGGAGGGAGACCGTCAACGAAGTAGCGGCGGAGTATCCGGACGTGCGCCTGGAGCACATGTTCATCGACAATGCTGCCATGCAGCTGATTCGCTATCCGAAGCAGTTTGACGTTGTGGTCACGAGCAACATGTTCGGCGACATCCTTACGGATGAAGCTTCCCAGATCACGGGCTCATTGGGGATGCTACCCTCCGCTTCGATTGGCGACAGTGTAGGGATCTTCGAGCCCATCCATGGCTCTGCCCCCGACATCGCTGGACAAAACAAAGCCAATCCGCTGGCGACCATTCTTTCGGCAGCGCTGCTGCTGGACATCGCATTCGGCATGACCACCGAATCCAAGAGCATCATCCAGGCAGTCGATCAGGTCTTGAAAGATGGCCTGCGCACTGTCGATATCAAAGACGACCAAACTAAACCCGAGAATATATTGTCCACGGACGCGATGGGCGAACAAGTGCTCTCACGCATTTCACCCCTGGTTACTACTTAATTTAAAAATCTTTGAAACCATGACTGAGCAAGTACAAATATTTGATACCACATTAAGAGACGGAGAACAAGTGCCTGGCTGTCAGCTTTCCACAATGGAGAAGGTTGAAGTAGCCAAGGAGCTGGAGACGCTGGGTGTTGACATCATCGAGGCGGGATTCCCCATTTCCAGCCCGATGGACTTCAATTCTGTGGTGGAAATATCTAAGGCGGTGTCAAACCCTGTCATCTGTGCGCTCACGCGATCAGTGCAAAAGGACATCGACATTGCTGCAGATGCGTTGAAATATGCCAAGAAGAAGCGCATCCACACCGGGATTGGTACTTCTGAAGAGCATATTATGTACAAGTTCAGGAGCAACCGAGACGATATTTTGGAGCGGGCAATCGCTGCCACGAAGTATGCGAAGAAATACGTGGAGGATGTGGAGTTCTACTGCGAGGATGCCGGTAGGACTGAGAATGAGTACCTCGCTCGCGTCGTGGAGGCGGTGATCGCGGCCGGAGCGACAGTTGTGAATATCCCTGACACTACGGGCTATTGTACACCAGAAGAGTATGGCGCCAAGATCAAATACCTCAAAGACCATGTGAAGGGTATCGAGAATGCAATCATTTCCTGCCACTGCCACAATGACCTGGGTATGGCAACCGCAAACACATTAAGTGGCGTTCTCAACGGTGCCCGCCAGGTGGAGGTGACCATCAATGGCATCGGAGAGCGTGCTGGTAACACGTCGCTCGAAGAGATCGCCATGATCCTTCATACCCGAAATGATATCGACTTGCATACCAATATCAAGAGCCAACATATCTACCCATTGAGCTTGCTGGTCAGTAAAATGATGCGTATGCCTGTGCAGCCTAACAAGGCGATCGTCGGCCGCAATGCCTTTGCTCACTCTAGTGGTATACACCAGGACGGTGTCATCAAGCATAGGGAAAACTATGAAATACTCGATCCCGAAGATGTGGGCATCCCGCAGTCCTCAATCATCCTGACCGCCCGTAGCGGTAAGGCCGCGCTCAAGTATCATTTGGAGCGACTGGGCTATGATCTGGACAATGCGCGCGTCGAGGAGGTGTACGAGGAGTTTCTCAAAATGGCAGACCAGAAGAAAGACATCGTCGATGATGATCTCATCATCCTTGTAGAAGGCAAGCTGCCCGAGGGTGGCGTGGAGCTGCAAAATGTACAAGTGATGTGTGGTGACAGTGTCATGCCATCTGCTACTGTACGTCTCAAGGTGCAAAACGAAGAAATACAGGCTTCCGCAATGGGCGAGGGATCTGTGGATGCTGCATTCCGTGCTGTCGATCAAATCATGAGCGAGCACTTTGAGATGGATGAGTTCCTGGTGCAGTCGATGGGTAGCCGCGAAGACGAAGGCAAGGTGCACATTCGACTGAAGCACAAGGACCAGTACTACACAGGTTTCGGAGTGCACAAGGATGTGATCATTGCCTCTGTCAAAGCCTATGTAGATGCTATCAACAAGATCGCAGCGCTGAAGAGACGAGAGAAGAAGAGCGCTTAATCTGAAGCTTCGAACCATCATTCCCGGGAAGACCGGGAGAGCAATTGGGCTTATCGGAGGATAAACCAAAGATACCACCGGGAGCATGATCAGGACGTTACTGTTGGCCTGACCGACAAGTGGCTCCAAACGGTGAGATTCTCTGTCAGCCAGACAAAATTTCCGTTGGGCCAATTGCGTGCAATTTATCCTGATCACAAACAGGCGCCGTTATACCTATTTATGGGTTTTGAGGAGATCAATTTTCTGGCGTTTGGATGCCAAAAAATAGACGTTAAGCGGTTACATTAGTGGAGATGCTTGCTTGATATGAGTATGTATCGACCTTAACCGTGACTGACCCAAACTGAATGAAGTACCATCATTTTCCACGAAGGAAGACGCATTCCGCCATCGTCTATGCCGTGGAATTCTATAGGCAAATTAAAGTATAATCAACCCGAAAGCCGTCGATGATGGCATAGGGAATAGGTACAGTTTTCAGCGTTGATCAGGGATGGTTTGGAATGATCATCTTTTTGCAAGTGTCAGTTAGACTGATGTCTACGCTGCCGAGGCTTGTTGTATTGACCAATGAAAAAACCGACCTATGCAAGAGACAACAAAATCATGGCCTCTCAACTTTGATGAGGTCGAAGGATTGAAGAAACTGGGCTTTAAGGTGATATCACCATCTATCTCGCAGGTAAAGACGTGGGGTGAGGTGATGTACCGCGAATATGAGATGGACATTGCGGGGAGCACGAATGTATTTCAGCTCACCATGCAAAAAGGACATCCTTCGATAAGCATCTGCCTGACGGATATAGCGACTACTCACGAAATATTCAGGTATACAGGCAAGTACGATATCGATGTCATCAAAATGATGATGGCCCTCAACGTATTGAACATCGCGAAAAGCTAGTGAGCTGAGGAAGCATTAATTATTTAACACAGTGAGTCAATGTAACGTTGGCCTGCTAGCTATAGGCGATGAAGAGTCCGCGCGGCGTGCCGCGCGGACGAAGGCACTTTATACGGACATACTACTTAGGTAAAAAAAAACAGGGCTGATCGGAAGATCAGCCCTGTGTGTCTCAGAACGGTTCTTGACGGTGCTTATGAACTAGCGCTTAGTTCAAATCAATTTCCAATGTGCTGATCTCAGAAGGGTTGAAAGGTGCTAGCCCTTCAATACGGTCTGTCAGAGCATCCCAGTCTTCGCCAGGAGATGTTCCACCCTGGATGAAGCCATCGGCGCCAAAATACCCCGGAGGCTCGGCGTCTACCAACAAGCTATCCAGCATGTCAGTGAATAACTCTTCTGGCGCATTAGGGAACTCATTCGTGAGTGCCTCGATGAACACGTCTCTCAATACTGTTCGCACACCATATTCCTCAAGAATGGCCTCTCGCGATGAAGCATTCAGGCCACTAGGAGGTAAGCCTACTTCTGCGACTCCGATAGCGCCATCGCGAATGCCGGAGGCCACGAAGGCCCAGTTGATACCCGGTTGCTCGTCGAAGAGAAAAGGCGCATTGGGATGATTGGAATTGCCATAGACATCAAGTACATCGCCATTCCGACCGACAAACATTTTGAGGTTGTCGATGGAGAAAGCATCTACTGAGGCGTCTTCCAATGGCAGGCCACTGATTGATACGATCATCGTCGCTTCGTAGTCGTTGTCTCCTGTCTCATCGTAATCGATACGGTACACGGTGCCCTGTGCTTCTGGGTTCTCTTCGCGGTCGATATTGTAAGGTACCAGCACGGCCACCCCTTTGATAGGGCTTCTGTTCCAGAATACCCGAAGGGCTGTGCCTCCGTCGTCGTTGCCTTCTGACTCACTGTCAGTGACAAGGAGGCTGTATTCGTAAGTGACACCGTCATAAGTGCCACCCTCTATGACTTCCAGGTTCTTTTCTCTGCCGTCGTCATCACTTGTATAGGTGATCGATGTCACGCCGTACACCTCAAGGGCAGCGATGTGGAAGATAAGGCCCTCGACAATGTTGCTGGAGGCCTCACCGAGAAAGATGAAGTGTCTTAGGAGTTCGTAAACTCCTTCACCATCGAGGTGGTCAGAGGTGATTCCCTTTGTATCGAGAGAGCTGCTGGTCCTGCCTGAAGTGTTGCCGTCTACAAGTGCAGAAGGTACATCAAGCCCAAATCTTGCCGGCATGATGCTCACTGGCTCGTCCATTTCTGAATCGCCGCACGAGGGAAGAATCATCGTGGCCGCTAGTGCGAATGCAAGCACCAGGAAGCTGGCGGTTTTTTTACTTGTCATTTTCTTGATAGTTAGTAATGATAAACTGGTCTTTTTTCTGGCCGGGGTGACCTTGTGGTTCAAGAGGTCTTTCCCGGCGCTCTGGTTGAACTACATGTAATTTACTCATAACCCTACCCCGTTATGTGAAATAATATTTAGGCCGGTATTTTTCATATTGAATGGGAAAAAGGCCTCAGGAGCGGGTGAAAGACCGAAATGGGTAGTGGGGAGGAGGCTTTCACCGCGGGTGGCCCATGTGTGGAGGGCTCTTGAGAGGGCCAGAGGGCCCTTATTCAACTTATTTGGCTATAGGCGAATTCAGCGGAAAAGCCCATTCCACTGATGGCTTTCCAGTCCCTTATCAATTTTGAAATTGAAAGGTTGCAACGGTGCGCTAATCGGGTATTTTTGCAGCACATTCACCAAACGATTACCAATGAGTGTTTTAGTCAACAAGGATTCGAAGATCATTGTGCAGGGTTTCACGGGCTCGGAAGGTACATTCCATGCCACCCAGATGATAGAGTACGGTAGCAATGTCGTAGGCGGCGTGACCCCTGGAAAGGGAGGGCAGACGCATCTGGATCGGCCGGTCTTCAACACCGTCGCTGACGCGGTGAATGCTACAGGTGCTGATGTGTCCATCATTTTTGTTCCCCCGGCTTTTGCGGCTGACGCGATCATGGAGGCAGCGGATGGCGGCATAAAAGTGATCATTACCATCACTGAGGGTATCCCTGTCAAAGATATGCTCCATGCGAAGCCGTATGTCAAGGCGAAAGGCGCAATACTTGTCGGACCGAATTGTCCCGGGGTGATCAGTCCGGAGGAGGCCAAAGTGGGTATCATGCCCGGCTTTGTGTTCAGGAAGGGCAAAGTAGGCATCGTCTCCAAATCAGGAACACTTACCTATGAAGCCGCAGACCAGGTGGTGAAGGCTGGTCTAGGCGTCTCCACGGCGATAGGTATTGGTGGTGACCCCATCATTGGCACCTCGACGAAGGAGGCCGTACAGCTGTTGATGGAAGACCCGGAGACGGAAGGGATCGTCATGATCGGGGAGATCGGCGGTCAGTACGAGGCCGACGCTGCTCGCTGGATCAAAGAGAATGGCAACAAGAAGCCGGTAGTAGGCTTCATCGCAGGCCAGACAGCACCTCCGGGTCGCCGAATGGGCCACGCTGGTGCGATCATTGGTGGCAAAGATGATACAGCCGAGGCGAAGATGCGGATCATGGGCGACTGCGGACTCCATGTTGTGAAGTCCCCCGCCGATATCGGTGAGACGATGGCGAAAGCCCTGTCGTAAGGGCTCAACCCGCGCTCACGGAGCCACTACAAATAGCAATAAAAATCCACTCAGGAAAAAGGGTATGATCGCAAGGGTCATGGCCCACTCCTCGTATTGCCTCTTGATTATTACTATCAGGGAAATGGCGATGATGATGTAGGAGAACACATTGTGAAAGGTGTGCAGTGTCTTGTGTACCCGGTACAGCGGGCGATGTGTATCGCCGACTATGCCAACCCGTGTCGGAATATCAAATATGGATGAATAGTGGATCTCAAGCTCATCTATGGGCTTCTGACGGTAGAGCCGATAGAGTTCTTCGTCAGTGGATAGTGACATGATCGACGTGTGCACGTTGGTTTCGTCCTCATTGCCTTCAATGCTGATGATCTTGGCCATTTTGCTCTCGGGCCAGTAGTAGTAGTCGACCGTAAAAAACAGGGCAAGAACGAGAAAGATCTTGCTGTATATCCGCTGAAATCGATAGAAGCGAATCTTGATCTGTATCAGGTGGTCGATGCGCTCCCGCTCTTCCTTGGCTTTCTTCCTTCGAAACGTGCGCCATGCACGTAAATCGTCCGACTCCTCTTTGGTAGGCGGGTGCGTGTAGGTGAAATACTGGTGAGGGTCGGTGAGCTTGAGGTCGTAGAGGTTTCGCGAGTAGGTATCCGAGAGCACGTCGTATGCTTCCGTGAGTTGTCTGATCATGGTACGCGCATCGGGTGAAGGATTGACGTCTGGGTGATAGATCTTCACCTGACGGCGATAGGCTTGCTTGATGTCCTCATGGGTGGCATCTCGCGGGACTCCCAGTACGTCGTAGTGGGTCACGGCAACAAAGGATTTTTTTGGTGAGTAGGTAGTTTACGCTTTATTCAACGGCGAGATATCCGCCGAAGTATATGTGGTGGCGCGTGATTGACGAATACCAGCGTCGACCACAAACAAACCGAGGTGTGGCCTCACCCCGGACCGTCTAGATCTTCGCCTGATAGGTGTATAGCTCGTAGTAACGACCCTGCTTAGCAATCAACTCGTCATGCTTGCCTTGCTCTGCGATGCGTCCCTTTTCTAAAACGAGTATTTGGTCGGCTTTGCGGATAGTGCTGAGGCGGTGGGCGATGACGAACGTGGTCCTGCCTTGCATGAGACGCCCAAGACTTTCTTGTATAAAACCTTCGCTTTCTGTATCCAGGTTGGAAGTGGCCTCATCCAAAATGAGTACTTGTGGGTCTGCAAGAATTGCGCGCGCGATGGCCAGCCGCTGCCGTTGGCCTCCCGATAGCTTCACACCTCGCTCACCGATCACAGTTTCAAGGCCATCTTCAAATCGGTCGGTAAACTCATTCACATAAGCCGCCTTGACCGCGTCCTGCAACTGATGCTCGCCGGCGTCGGGCCGTGGGAAGAGAATGTTTTCGCGAATGGTGCCCTCAAACAGGAAGTCATCCTGCAGCACCACGCCGATGTTTTTTCGGTAGCTCTGGAGCGATATCTTCGACAGGTCCTGCCCGTCGACATATACCACACCCTTTTCCGGTACCAAAAAGGAGGCCACGAGTCCGGCGACAGTTGACTTGCCCGATCCGGATGTTCCTACGAGTGCGGTTACACTGCCCGCGGGGGCGTCAAATGTGATGTCGTGGATCACATGCTTGTCTTCATCGTAGGCGAAGGTGACATTGTCAAATTTGACATCTCCTTTGATGTCTTTGATGGTGACTGGCCGCTCAGCTGGGTTGTCCTCCAGTTGCGTATTCATGATCTCCTCGGTCCGGTCCAGTCCGGCGAAGGCCTCAGTGATCTGGCTGCCGATGTTGCTCATTTGAATGATGGGCGCTGTCATCCACCCAAGGAAAAATAGAAAAGAAACGAGATCGCCGGCAGTAAGATCCTGTCCCTGGATGATGTCCAGGTATCCTCCCATGCCAAATACCAGTGCTGAGGTCAATCCAATGAGGAATGTACCGGAGCTGGTCATGAGTGCTGTAGCTGTGAGGCTCTTTTTGACATTTTGAAACAGGCGATCAGCACCCTCCCCGAAGGTGCCTACCTCTTGCTTTTCGGCGTTGAAACCTTTGATCACCCGGATACCGTTCAGCGTCTCTGTGAGGCGGGCGGTTACCTCAGCGTTGAGTTTGCCTCTCTCACGGAAGACAGGTCTGATGTAGCTGAATACTTTCATGGAAATCACGCCGAAGATGATCAGTGGAATTACCACCGATACGGTCAGCAGGGGACTGATGGACAGTAGGAATGAAAAACCAATGATGGTCGTAAGTGATCCACCGATCAGCTGCACCAGCCCGGTTCCCACAATATTGCGTACTCCCTCGACGTCTGTCATGATCCTCGATACCAGCTCCCCTGACCGGTGATTATCGAAGAACCTTACAGGCAGATAGATGATGTGTCGCTGGACCTGAACGCGCAACTGCGAAATGAGGTGCTGTGCTTCAACGCTCAGTATGCGGGTGAGCAGAAAGGAGGCACCTGCCGAAACAGTGATAGCGGCAAGTATGGTGGGAATGATCTCCTTGAGCAATTCCAGGTTTTGGTTGTTCATCACCTCATCGATGATAAACTTGGTTTGGTAGGGCAGGACCACACCCGCTATGCGACTGACGACGATCAGAAGAAGGCCGATCATGACCGACTTACGTCGAGGCCAGATGATGTCCTTGAATACCTTTCTTAGTGAGACTTTCCGTTTTGCCATAGGTCGCGTCGCGTTATCTGGTGAAGTTCCCAAAACTTACGTCTTGAGAGGATCAATTGTTTGTGGTTTTTTCGGTAACTCAGCAAATTCTTCCCAATCTGCCAAATATCGGGAAATGCGCCTCATGTGTGGCCTCTTCCTCCCAATGTTCCAGAAGGTAGTGCTCGAGGTCCTTCAGTGGGTTTTGCCGCTTCTCCCGGATATACTTTTGTACCGCAGACCACGTAGAGATGTAGCCGAGCAGTTCCTCCCAGGTCCAATTCAGGAGAATTTCCGCATCAGGAAATGGTAATTCATCACATGGAAAGTGAATCGACTGATATTGGTCTTCGATCTTCTTCCGCTCCGGATCCCAGTACTTCTGGCCCAGGGTGTTGTAATAAAGGTCATCGATGAGCTCATCGACGTCGTGATCCACCCTTAGTAGCTGATAGCCCCATATTGCGGCAACAGCGCCGGGTTTCGCCAGCCGCTTCATTTCCTGCCAAAACTGCTCTTCACCAAACCAGTGATAGCTCTGCGCTGCTACGATAAGGTCGAAGCTACGATCGGCAAATGGTGTCGATTCGGCATTCGAAATCATATAGTGGACATTGGCCCGGCGGCTGGACTGCGCCATTTGCTGGGGGCTGATATCTACGCCGTAAACGGTCTGAAAGTGCTCTGCAAGCTGCATCGCCACTTGTCCGTTGCCTGTGCCAACATCGAGGGCCTGGATTTTGTGCTCAACTACCTCGCATATGGTACTGATAAGCTGTTCAGGGTAATTGGGTCTGAACTTCGCGTACGAGGCGGCATAGGATGAGAAGTGATCTTTTCGGAGTGCCAAATAGGAGTGTGATTAGGAAGCTCAAAAATAGCAACTACTCCATGAACATGACATCGAGCCTCCCAGCATCGATGGTAGGCACTGTTGTTGCGAAAACCGAGGAATATCGCGAGGGCTCCGCCCAGAATGGTCACTGGCACGACCGGCAAATCCAGCCCCATCCAATTGTGGAGTTCGCTATAGGTATGCTGCAGCACGGCGACCACAATGAGGAGCAACTTTGTGAAGTCCAAATTGTTAGCCGTAGGTCTGCCGGAAAAAGTCGGGCCGATACACGCCGCCAAGGTACTCGTCTGGCTGCGGGAAGCGATCCTGGTGCTTCAGCACTCGTTCTGCTTTCTCCGTCAAGGTCAGATCACTATCAATTAGCTCCCCCAAAGACCTGAGTACTCGCTCAAATTGCAGATCGCCAAAGCCTAGCCAGGGATCGTTTCTGAGCATCTTGCCTATCAGTTGCCTTTCGTTAGTGACACCTTCCCTGACTACCTCAAGCATGTCGTATTCTATGGCATTGATACCATTTGGGCCTGGAAACCGACTGATATGGGCCTGTAGCGCACGGTCAAGATGGACGAATGTCGGATGTGCTTTTCGTAGGGATTTGATTTTCTCAGCATCGTCGTGCGTATAGACATCCCACACCTCGTGTGCGTACTGTACATCCTCACAGGAGAGCGATAGTCGTTCCTGGAATAGCTTCGAAAAGTCAGCAGCCCCGATTTCCCCCAATCCCTGCCAGCGACCTCCTAGTTGATTCCCCAGGCAGACCAGACTGATATGGTCATGCTGCACATAGGCGAGACACGCCAGCATATTGATCTGGCAAAACAGATCAAATTCAAACCACAAAACGACTTCGTCATATTGGTTGGCGTGATCCAGCTGCCGGAGCTGTGTCATGAAGGTGTCCTGATACTTTCCAGGAGCGCCATAGGTGCCTTCAATGTACTGTCGCCGTGCATCCCAAAATGCCTCAGATCTTATGTCTCCCGTGACTGGCCCTTCGACCATGACCTCCCGCCAGACTACCACATCCCCATCGATGGAGGCCTTGTCGAACTCCGGCCTTGTCGCGTCGCCGTTTAATATGTTAAGAGTAGAGTTAGCCGATTTTGGAGCCATTGGGTGCTTGTTGGTCAGGTTGCAATAAAATTACCGCATTGTCCTGATCATACACGCCCATCACCAGACATTCACTGCGAATGGGCCCAATTTGCTTTGGTGGAAAATTAACGACTGCGATGACTTGCCGACCTACCAGGTCTGCCGGTTGGTAATGATTGGTGATCTGTGCGGAGCTCTTGCGTATCCCGATCTCATCGCCAAAATCGACCTTAAGGATATAAGCGGGTTTGCGGGCCTCCTTGAAGACCGAGGCTTCCAGCACGGTTCCGACACGCATATCCACTTTTTCGAAGTCTTGCCACGTAATTGCCACAGGGGCAAGTTAGGTGGAAGTGGAGACAATTACTTTCTTACGATCGGCTCTTCGGACATCTCTATAGAATTTGACGAGCTCTGCATACCGTTTAGACTCCCATTGGCCCTTGTTTCCCCGGAAGCTCCTTACATAGATCAGTTCAGTTTCTGTTTTCCGGAACTCCGCCTTGTACTCTCCGAAGGGAGAGCTTAGTTCTATGGCTTCAGGGAGTTTTTCTATAAAACTTCCTTCTGGAAGAGCGATCCGAATTGTGTCCTTCTGCAGATAGGCGCTGGTCAGCTTGATAGGTGTCTGGCGCTCGGTTGACGGCGGGACGAACGTACTCTGGTTGAGGATATTGGGCTGGATAAACAGGCGTTTTCCGCTCACTGAGGCAGCATTGCGGATTTGCAGATCCATCGCCAGCGTAACCTTCGGAATACGAGTGCGCTCCTCCCCGAATTCGAAGTTGACAACCTTGTAATTGGGGATGTTGAGGAATTCTTCAAGCCACTCTTTTCTCGTCTCCATGTCCTGGTGCATGTAGTGCCTGACACCCATGTAGTCCACTGCGCGACCGTTGAAGTCCACCGTCCCGGAGAACTCCGCATGGCCTTCTTTATTCAAATTGATCGATGCGCTGGTAACATAGAGGTTCTGCTCGAAGTCATACGAGGGAGTTCGCACGATCTTACCACCATCTTTGGTCACAACCAGCACCTGCCGGTCGCTATTCGATTTGCCAATGTATCCCATCGGAATGTTCTGACTGGTGCACTCCAACCACAAAGTGTCGCCGTGGTTGGGGACGGAGAGAATGATATGATTGAAGCTATCATCAGGAAAATCCTCATAAACGTCTGGAGGATTGCTACCACTGTAGATCCATGTATAATGCGCCTCTATGCCTGCGGCCTCCAGGAGCGACTTTGTATAAAAGGACAACGCCTTGCAGTCCCCGTAGCCATTCTCATCGACTGAGCTCGCCGGAAATGGCTGAAACCCACCGATACCCAATTGGATGCTGACATATCGGGTACGGTCTTGCATGTACTCATAGATCGCCCGGACTTTCTCCTTCGTGGTGTTGTGCTGTTCGGCCAGCAGCTGCACCTTGGCCTTGGTAGCAGGGCTTAGGTCGTTTCGACCGGCATTCAATGACAGTTGCCATCTGGCCAGTTCGTCCCAGGTAGACATATTGCCTTCATAATCCTCATACTTGAATCTTGAGGGCGCCACCAAAATTTTCGGATTGTTGGCGAGTCGGTCGCCAAAGACTTCCAATTCCTGTGCTTCGTATCCCTCAAATACCCACTGATAGCTTGTTCTGCCTTTGCCATGGGAGATCTGCGGCTCACCATCATACATCAGTTGCTTGTACCGTGGGAGCAACCCATCTGGGGCGCTTATCGTGTATACCGATCGTTCCACTGCAACCTGCTCATCAGGCAATACCGTCCAATCCGGAATGAAGTAAAGAAACTTGTAGCCGACCTGATAGCTGTATTCGATTGTGTAAGGGTAACCGCTCTGTTGCAGATTACCAAATTTGATGCGGTTGTCCTCGTACAATGAGTAGCCCTGAATGTTGCTTTGATCTACGATGTCCTTGCTCTTCAGCTTTTGGACTTCACTGCCCCATTCGTCGTATACGACAGCTTCGAAGCTTTCTACTTTTGACAACTTATCGTAATGAACAACTGGAGTCGCCATCCACGCAGCGTCCTTGTTGAGGATGGTGATCACCTTGTGCACCCGATAGGTAGATCGGTCAATAGACTCAATTGTGAATTCCGCTTCATTGAGCCTGAACACTGCGTCCGCACCGGACAATAGATTCTGAGCTATGTCCGATACAGGATACTGCTTCTGACCCCTGGCCAGAGAGCTCATGGCAAGTACGAGCGCAATCAAGACTATTCTATGCATCATAAGCAAGGGCATTTACTGCCTTTTAAGAACGACACTTTCGGCCTGCTTGGCAACCATTTGGGCATAGAATTCCCGCAGATAAGGATACTCATCGGGGCTAAACTCGATCTTGTCCAGCCTCATCTTTGATAAGACGTTCAGGGTGTTCCCAACAGGCTGAATCTGACATACGTAAGATCCCCCTTTGTTTGGCAAGGCAATCCGCAAGGGTTGAGGGACTTCATCCACCACCACGCCATCAGGCAACTGGATTTGATAGCTCATCGTCACTTGTTTTTTGGTGTTGAAGTTGACTGGGTACTTCCGTTCTTCCGACTCGAAGGGATTCTCCTGCTGACGTCCATGTACAAACGGATTGAAGATGATCAGATCATCCATCACCTCCACGTGATCATCGAATTCCAGCGACAACTTATGGTTGATCGTTGCGCCGAGGTCGTCCATTCCCTCGATTTCATGGTTGTCTATGAACCAGGAGCTATGGCTGGTTGCAAAGTCTTGCTTGAAGTCGTCCAGATCGCCTTTGTTCGATGTTCTGAAGTCTTCGGCGTTGTACCCGCCGCGTGACAGTTTCAGATCGCCGGTCATGATACCATCGTCCTCGATGACAAACTTACCCGTGAAGAAGGCAACGTCACCTTTCTTCCCTTCGAGATCTACCCATCTCGGATTATCGTCTGAGATGACCAATCCCTGGCCATTGAGGCATTCCTTGGGGAGCATACCGAAAGGATATCCTTTGAACCCGGCATCCATGAGGTAATCCTTCTCGTCAGCATTGGCGCAGACGATGGTGTGGTTGAAGTTCGAAGTCATCGCATACGTGGGGTGGACACGGCCGTGGTCGCGGGTACTGATCCGAACCGGGTCTGCCTGGATCCCCGCTTCCCGAAGCATGGCGACCAGGAGTCGATTGATATCATTGCAGGATCCTTTGCGGTCCTTTAGGACGGCGCGCAGACGGTCGGATTCGTATTCGTCATCATGGTCGATCTCGTCGTGGACGAATTCATAGATCTTCTGGATCTTATCTGCTTCTGAGTTCGCATCTGCGATGATTACGGCTACTACATCCTTGAGGAAACCATTGTTGAGGAGGTCAGTCCCAAAGTACTCTTCGTTAGCGTATGTTCTACTCAGCGATCCGTAATTGGGTGGGAGATAGGTTTGGTAGAAGACACCAGGAATGTTGATGGATGACAATTCATATCGGACTTTTTTCACATAATCCTCTTTGGTGGTCATATAGGGCTCCTCCTTAAATGGAGGGACATTGCGAGCTATATAATGTTTCTTATTTAGCGTTACCGGCGTACTGCCGTATGTCTTGGTGGCGGTCGACTCGCCGTAGTCTACCCTGGCCCCATATCCTGATAGGATCTGCTTGTAATCGAAGTATTCAGGCACACTGACATTGTACTCATTGTGCCGGATGGGGATGTCCATTTCGAAGTACCAGGGATTCAAGCTTCGCCATCCTCCGTATTTGACGTTGTACTTGTATTCAATAATAGAGCCCACTTTCAAGTCGGGCATACTGAAGTTTTTGCTTCGCAGATCGTCTTGTATTCTTTCATCGAATACATCGCTATTCTTCACTTTGGATTCTACCACACGGCCGTTCTCGAGGTTATAGGTGACCGCTTTGAGGCCTGAGACTGCATCTCCCCGGAAGTATGGGATCTTGATGTTCCCCCGGTCCAGTTCATTTTTGTTGAGGATCTTGATCCTCGTATGAAGCGACAGGACGGTCTCAAATTCACCATCAAATGAAGTCAGGCCCCACATGAGTAGGTATTCTGCTCCTGCGGAGGGGTCGATTTCAGATTCGGTCATTTTGAGGTCCGCGAGTGACACCTCGCCAAACTTCACGGGGCTTTTTTGAGCTAAGCAGTGAGTGCTCATTGCGACAATTACCATCGCAAGAGCCATAGAAAAATGTCTCATGAATATCTGTTGTGTTTTGGTTAGTCGTCTTGTATTAGTTGTTTTGGCGATCGGAAGGTTACCTTCTTAAAAAATTTCCGATCTGGTTGTCTTGTCCCTAAATGTAAGCAAATCGTCGGTTTTTCACATAATCCTACTAATGAAAAGCCCTCACTGACCAGTGATCTTTTTCAGGTTTTTGCTCAATCTCTGCCGGTGATTGGGTGATTCCAGCTCCTCCATTCTATCCTCCAGTACGCGTGCCAACTCCTCTCGATGCTCGTATTTCATCACCGAAATAAACTTCTCTGTATACTGCCCCAGTTGGTTGGGTGGTGCCTTCATCAGTTGTTCGAGAATGAGCGGGAGGAGCATATTGGAACGGTCGATTTTATACAGCTGCGTAAGTATTGTAAAGCCATGATCGCGGGTGACGACTGTTCCCGAGTCCATAGCGTCAAGTATGAGGGACAGGTAGGGCTGCAACTTCTCGGGAACGAGGTAGGAGACATTGGCTAAAGCGATCATACTGCCGAAGATCTGACGGTTGACTTTGGAGTTCAATAGGTCCGCCAATTCGTCCACATGATTGCGGAGCATCTCCGGCGCCTCGCTGCTTACAGCTGCCAGCGTCAGTACGGCATCATTGAGTTGACGTGCCGTCATTTTCTTTTCGAACAACCCGAAAATCTCTGATACGGCGTCGTAGTTTTGACCAGCGGCGATAGAGGATGCCAACTCTCGGTTGGGTCCCTGATCCCTACGTCCGTAGCCCGATGAAAACTGTGCTTCAATACCCATTGGTCTGTACATGCGTTGATCGTCTTGTCTAAAAATCGAAGTACCTTAGATACCTCAATAGCAAAATCGCAAAGATCCTCGATCTATGCAAAATATTTTTTTGGGAGCATCGGTTGGGCTGGCGCTGGCGCTGGTCTTGAAGAGCCTGCGAATGCGGCACTGGCCACTCGCTCTCTACTGGATCTGTATCACCGCCCCTCTCTTGCCTATGGGCGACTTGTGGGTTGGCACATTGCCCACGAGCGCGTGGATACTTGCAGTCATCGCCTTCCAATGGTATCTCTTGCGGTTTTTCAGGCTATCCTTTACACCCAAACAACTCGCTTCTGTCAACCTACCGATTTTGCTCTTGGTGCTGTTGGCTGTCTTCTGGCAGATGACGGGGCAGTATGCGATAATGGCCGCTTTCGGATGGGGAGTATTGACCTTGATCGCGATTATTCGTCGGCAGTACCGACTTCGTGGTATCGCTGCGTTTGGGAGAAGCGGCGCCCGGATCCTTTGGATCAATTTGGCCGCAGGCCATCTTGTTGTTGGCTTCACCATTAGCCTGTTGCTCCCGGAAGGATTTTTCAATCCCATCTTCTCCACCCTCTGGCTTTTGTTCAGCACGTGGCACTTTTCCAAAGAGGTGACTTTCTCCGGATTTGAGCCAGCGCCGAAGTACAGCAAGTCGACACTTGATGCCAAGGAAAAGGCCCGCCTTGCGTCCAGGCTGGATGCCCTTATCGACGAGGGCGAGTACTTCCTCCGACCAGACAGCTCCCTCCAGGGACTCTCCAAAGAGCTGCATACCAGCACCCACAATGTTAGTCAGCTGCTTAATGAGACCAAGGGCAGGACCTTCTTTGAGATCCAGGCGCAGGTGCGGATGAGAAGGGCCAAGTCCCTGCTTGCCAACAAGAGCTACGACCACCTGAAAATAGAGGAGATAGGCAACCGCGTGGGCTATGCCTCCAAATCATCCTTCAATACGACCTTCAAGAAACAGACAGGGCGGACACCCTCAGAGTACCGGGCACAGCACGTTCGACCCTATAAAGTCGAACGTCCGACGGACGGGGTCGAACGTGACTCCTTGCGGCTACTCGATACCTTCGAGTGGATTCAAAACTCAAGTGTCATGTTTTCAAATTTCTTCAAAGTCTACTTTCGCACACAGCTTCGAAATAAGCTCTTTAGTGGTATCAATCTTGTAGGTCTCGTCACCGGTCTCTGCAGCGCTATTTTCATTCTCGTGTACCTGCAGCACGAGTTGTCCTATGATACTTTCCACGAGCGCTCTGAAGACATTTACAGAATCATTTGGCAGTCTGACAATCCCCAGACGCGCACACCTCATCCCGCCGCGCAAGCCTTGGTGCGGGACTTCCCGGAGGTGGAGAGCGCGGTCAGCTTCAGCCCCGTCTATGGGCCCGGCCTGACCCTCCAGTCTATCTACGTTCGGAACCCACTCAATAATCGGATGTTCCGGGAGCCGGATTGCTTCTCGGCAGATTCTACCTTCTTTGATGTTTTTGACTTCGAGCTCCTGGTCGGCGATCCCAATACGGCCCTTGATGATGTGGGTGATGTCGTGATCAGTGAGACGTTGGCCAGGAAGTACTTTGATGACGAAAGTCCCCTCGGCAAGATCATCGAATTCGTCGAGTATGGATTTTCAGGAATGGTTTCGGGCGTGATGGAGGATGCTCCAGCCGGTAGTCACTTCCACCCTCAAGTATTGATTTCATATGTCTCCCGTAAGTCCGCGCAGCCCGACCTGGAGTGGTGGACATGGGCGGATTTTGGCCACTTCAACTACATAAAACTACGCCCCGGAACTGACGCGTCGAGTTTAGAGTCCGCCATGATCGAGTGGGTTACAGGATATGTGGATCTGTCGGAGGACGATCTGGCCAGTCTACGTGCAAGGCATCACTACCTGGAGTTGCAGCCTATTACAGATATTCATTTGCACTCCGATGTCAGATGGGAACTGGAAGCCAATGGCAGCATTACTTTCGTGCGAATCCTGGCGGCTTCACTGCTCTTCCTGGTTGTGATCGTAGCCATCAATTTTGTCAATCTATCGACCGCAAGGGCGTTCGAACGAAGCAAAGAAGTGGGTATCCGACGAAGCCTGGGGGCTCATAAGATGACCGTCTCCTTGCAGTTTCTTTTGGAGTCGGTGATCACCACGCTACTGGCGCTGGTCGTGGCCTTCTTTTGTGCCCTGCTACTTTTCAATCAATTTGTGCACCTCGCGGGATTGCCCGTAGATACCAGCGTGTTGCTACATCCTACCATCTTGCTCAGTAGTGTCGCGGTTGCACTCCTCATAGGGATCATCACGGGTATTTATCCTTCGTTGGCGGTCGTCAACATTGAGCCGGTGGAGATACTCAAGGGCAAAAGCAACCCGAGGGCCAGGGCCGGCGGTATGAGGAAAGCGCTGATCCTCGTGCAGTTCATGGTCTCCACGATCATGATTTTCGGCAGTACCGTCATCCTGCAGCAGGTAAGATATATTGAGGACAAAGACCTCGGATTCGAAACGGACGAGCTGATGGTGATGGAGCTACACGATCGGTCCGAAATGCAGCGCCTTCCGGCTATGAAGGCCGAGGTTATGAAGATCCCTGGTGTGCTTGGAGCCGCAGGTATATCTAACCTGCCAGGTACCCAGTTTAACCAAAATCCGGTCTTTGCTGTCAACAATCCTGACCACGTCGTGTCCTTCGCGGAGGTCAAGCTGGATTTTGGCACACTGGAGCTTATGGGTTTGGAGCTTGAGGGTGGGCGCTGGCTGGATCAGTCCATGGGCGTAGACTCCTCAGGTGTGAGCTTTGTCGTCAATGAAGCGGCCGTTGCACAGCTTCAGCTGGAGCGACCTTTTGATACACCCATCCGATGGGTTACAGAAGGTCCAGGCTTCGAAGGGAAGATCGTCGGCGTCATTGAGGACTTCCACTACAAGTCCCTGCACAAGGCCATTCAGCCGCTGATCATGCAGATCAATGCTCAGGATATGAACTACCTCCTCATCAAGGTTGCTGCCGGGGCCAATGTATCCGAAGTGGTCCAGGGTCTGTCACAAGTACACGCCTCCTTTGATCAGCAGTTTGACATGGACTACTACTTTCTGGATCGCGTGATCGACGACCAGTATCAGGCTGAGCAGCGAGCCCTCGCTATCTTCAGGATCTTTACGTTCCTGGCGATCATCATGGCAGCTCTTGGACTACTGGGGATGGCATTTTTGGTGATCACACAGAGGACCAAAGAGATCGGCATACGCAAGGTCATAGGGGCCACCTCCACCGATATCTGGTGGATGGAGCTACGGCCGTTCCTGGTGATCATCGGCTTGTCGTTGGCGTTGGGACTCCCGCTGTCACATTATGCTATGGATCAGTGGCTCAATATTTTTGCGTACCGGACCTCGCTCGATTGGGTACCCTATGCAGGCAGCACATTGATTTTGCTGGTTGTAGCTATACTCACTGTTTCTGTTGCCGTACTCCGCACTATACTGAGAAACCCGAGCAAGTCGCTAAGGTATGAGTGATAGATGAGGGCGATCGGCCGTTTGTCAGAAATGCGTATCTTCATCCCACAGAGACCTAGGAAGTTATGACAAACAAAACCTTTTTTGCCGCTGTCTTGCTGGTGTTCACCGTTGTCGGGACGGTGCAAGCCCAGGTGCTTCGCTTTGGGGTGAAAGCCGGGGCTTCCTATCCGAGCACACAGAATTTTGACTTCTCCAACAAGGACGGACTGGATGGTCTGGGATTCTTTGGGGGTGGCTTTGGAGAGTACCGATCAGGTCCCCTGGCTGTTACTGGGGAGGCGTTGTTTGACTATACCCAGTTCAGTGGGACAGTGAATGGTCTGGAAACTGAATACTACTATTCTCGCGTGGTGCTTCCTATTGCTTTTAAGTATTATGTCTACGGTGGTCTCAGCCTGCAGTTGGGCGGGCAGCTGGGCATACTGATCACGGCAGAGTCAGAGACGACGATTGAGTCCCGGGGCACCGTGCGCAACGATATTTCCCTGACCACCAGCTCCATGGATGCCGGGGCATTTTTTGGAGTAGGTTATGAGCTGCCGCTCGGTCTGGATTTCAACCTTCGATATGCCGCGGGGATCAGTGATTTTCCCACATCCGGAGAGAAGTTGTCAGGTCCGTCCTTATCGGTTGGCTATTATATCTACAGCAGTGGACAACAGAAGAAGGGAACCCCCTCGATCAAGGGCAAGAAATGGAAAAGAGGCCGTAGTAAGTCAGGTAGGAGGGGTTGAGACCTCACAGGCTTGCGCGCAGAAATTCCTCTCACTTCAGGGCGAACGCTGGCCTCATTCGCTAGACTTGTGCAACCTCGAGGAAGATCCGGGAGGGCAACACGCTTGGGTGCATTCGAAAAAAAAAGTCCCGTTCCACGCCTTGGCGAATGAAACGGGACTCACAAGCTCAGTGCCTCCTAGTTTTAACCCGCGTACACGGGAATGCCTTTCTTCTCAGCAAATGCTTTGATTGCGCGCTTTACTGATTTGGATACCTCGGGGGTTGCGCTGTAGGGGAGTTTGATCGTCCCATTCGCTGTATCCAGGACGATGAGGTAGCTCTTGAAGACTACGCTCTTGATTTCATTCCAGGCGAGGTCAGCGCCGCCCTTTTTGGAGCCAGTCTTCATCATTAGTCGCTCATTGTCCAGATTGACACTGGACTTGCCTTTGGCACTGGCGAATAGGATGATCCCCAGGACTGCGATGATCCCACCGGCCACATCCACGAGATAACCCATGTTTTCAGGAATTAAGCCTTCAGGGATTATCCCTGGGGGTATCATTCCCAGCTGATTGGCAGCGACGATACCGCCACCGATGAGAAGAAACAGCGTGCCGAAAATGCGGGCACCTGCGCCGTTACCCCCTCCAAGAAGAATTTTTGTCTTTTGCATGGCTGCTAGTAATTATTCAGTATAAATATACAAATATTATTTATAACGGTTTTAATATCAATATGATAACTTATGAATAGATAGTCATCAAAGTGAAAGATCTGGATCAGCCGGTTGCCGCAGCAACAGCTTTTGGCTTGGATATGGTTGTACCAGGAATAGCCGAAGCCCTCGCTACATCGAGGTTGGCGGGTTGGTGTAGCCGTATCTACTGTTCATTGGACATTCGGATCATTCGGGCGCTCAGGTCTGGGTCTTCCATATCGGCATCGAGAGGGAACATAGGGCGCTTGATGCGTTCGTAGCCCAGTCGCTGCAGGTCCTGATCTACTCCACCCGGCGTCAGTGCCATTACCCAGTCTCCTCGCATATTGTACAGCTCTGGAACGAGGTAGCCAATTTTGACCACAACAATGTCTGCTTCCCTCGGATTCAAGTTCAGGTTGGTGAAGTCTTCTTCCTGATGGTAAGGTTTCCGCTTTTTGGTGACGATCACATCGATGCTACCTACGCGGACGACTACTTCGACTTCAGCGTCACGGTCACCCTCGAAAATAGCCCGCACCTCACCTTCCAGCTCCAGTGGGGGTGCATATCGATTGTCGACGGCGGCTCCTGCCAGTTCCTTTATCGACCCTCCGACGCCCACTTCCAAGGCCTTTTCAACGAGCTCCGGGCCGGGGATGGAGGCGTAAATGAGATTGGGCCCGTCGGCAGATTGGAACTCCGGCCGTGCCAGTAGCTGTTGCAGTGTCCAGGTGACGTCGCCGGCACCACCGGCGGTGGGATTGTCTCCCATGTCGCTGATGATGAAGGGCTTCTTTTCACTGGCCAGCGCTTGCGCCAGGGCATCTTCGAGTGTGGTCGTGGGAGCTACAAACTCAAATTCTTGCCTGACATCCCACATGGACTGGGCCAACTCTTCGGCACCTGATTTCACCTGCTGCTCGTCATCACCGACAACCATTACCACCGCATGATTGCGAGGTTCGTCTGCCCAGGCATAGCCGACCCAGATAGCAGCATCGACGACGCCGTCCTGATCGGCGATGGGCCCCACTTCGGCATAGAGACTCTTGCCAGGCTCTACGCGTGTGCTCGTCTTCTCGCCGGGGAGCAGTATGGGCACAGGTACCCACGCTTTGTAGGCTGGTCGCCCGGCGCCGCTCTCCAGTCGTTCCAATAGGTTGGTCACAGCCCGCCTTTTGGATTCCATGGCGTCTTCATGCGGAGCCATACGATAGCAGGTGATGAGGTCACTCTCTGCAGCCAGTCGCTCAGACACGTTGCCATGAAGGTCCATGCAGGTAGATACCAATACATCGTCGCCAATCACCTCTCGAATTCGCTGGATCATATCACCCTCAGGGTCGTCGAGTCCGACCACGCTCATCGCACCATGAATATCGAAAAACAAGCCATCGTAGGGTTTCCCGGCCTCCAGCATTTCGAGCGTTTCGTCCATCAGGGATTCATAGGCCTCACTTGTTACGATGCCTCCGGGTAATGCGTGCCCCTTGACAGTAGGGATCCACTCTGCCTTTGTCCTCAGTACGGAGTCTTCATGAAAGAAGCGGAAGTACCCATAGACGTCGTCCCCGATCCTGGCATGGAAAGCATCTCGTGTGGATTGCGCGGGTGAGAAGGTACTTGACTCAATGGCAAGACCGGCGATGGCGATGCGTGGCAGCTTTTCGGAGTCCCCGGAGGGAGCGGAGCAACTGGAGATAACGGCGATGACAATGGAAGAGAGCAACAGTTTTTTCATAGACCGCAAGTCTATGGAGAAATTGTGAATTCTCATTGATGCGGACAAATGCAGCAGGTGAACCTCATTTGCATGTTGGGGACCGACTACAACATCTTCCCGATCAACTCCTTCATGAGCTTGTAGGCGACCATAGCGGTCGCGTTGTTGAGGTCTCTCATTGGGTTGTATTCTACAATATCCGCTGCCACAACACGACCCTCTACTTGGTGCAACATATCCAGCAACTGACGAGTGCTCAACCCGCCGGGTTCGTGGTGAGATACCCCTGGGGCAAAAGCCGGATCCAGCACATCAAGGTCTAAAGAGATATACAGTGGGTCCGACAAGCCCTGCAGGAAGTCAAAGCTCAACTCATTCATTTCGATGGTTTGTATGCTATACCTGGCGATTTGTTCTCGCTGATGGGTATTGAGCGTGCGAAGGCCTACCTGTGTCAGCGACCCGATGTCGCAAGACTCCATGATGCGGGCGAAGGGAGAGGCATGTGAGTAGGGGTTGCTATCGAAGTCTTCGTAGAGATCTGCATGCGCATCGAAATGCAAAATGTGGAGACCTGGGAATCGCTCAGCCACGGCGCTGATCAAGGGGTAGCTGACAGAGTGATCACCACCAATGGATAATAACCTCGCTCTGTCCGAAATTGCTGAAGCCGCCGACTCCTTGATATGCTGGAATGCATCCTGTGCATTTTCATTGGCAAACGCAAGGTCGCCAAGGTCTTCATAGGTGTCTCCAAGTGCGATGTTTAGCCCAGATTCTGAAAATCGGTTGGCAGATCCCTCTGCGTCCATCAGGCGAATTCGGGCCGGAGCATGTGCCGGCCCTCGAAGAAACGACGAGTTGGCGTCGAAGGGGATTCCTAATAGTTTCACCATTTCAAGCAATTGTGATGTGAAGAATGTGTCGGTTGTCTATTTGGTCGATTCACGGATTCTTCGGATGGACATAGAGACAGAGTCGCCCTTGTAGATGCCTTCGAGATATACTAGAGAATCCGTCTTGTCGTAAAAGAGAGGCATCGGTGCTCCATCTATTTCGAAAGTAAGCGTCCGGTTCACTGTGTCGAGTCGACTTCCGATAAACCTGCGCAACTTTGGATCATCGAATTCCATGATGACCTGCTGATCTGTATAATATTCGAAATATAGCTTCGAGAGGTGCTTGTCGAAGGACTGCACGTAGAAGGTTGAGTCGTTGGAGACTTCCATTTTGTCAACCACCCACACACCGCGAAGAAAAGTCTTGTTTTCGTCCCCGTCGCCGATGAGAAACCGAAGAAATACACCTGCCGCAATGACAAGAACCACTGCGACATTCCTCAGGAGGTTCTGGCGCTTGAAAAGTCTTGGCCCCTGATTGGGGATTGCCAGGAAGGTCTTCCAAAGTTTGTCAAAGTCAATCAGCAAAAGGTAAATGACACCGAGGCTTAACAGGCTGATCTCGATGAGCGCGTAAGGATTGATCTGGAAGAAAATATTGACCATCAGGATATTCAAGACAACAGGGAAGAGGACAACAGCGCCTAACAACCTCGTTTTTCTTGACAGCAGCAGCAGTGATCCCAGGATTTGTGAGAGACCGACCACATTTTGAAATCCTTGGGAGTAGCCGAAGTAATACCACGTAAGGTGAAATCCCTGTAGGTCAATGATGGGCGTGTCCTTTACATATTCGGGTAGATTGAACTGCGTGTCGAGCAGCTTACTGACGCCAGCGTTGATAAGGCTGAGTGCGACCCACAACCGCACAAAGAATTGGATGCCAACGTCAATTTTCCAGGATTGATCATTCCATCGAATGAGGGAGAGCACTGCCAAAACAAAACCGAGCCCCCCAATGGAGAGCATAATCCGAAACGAACTATCCCAATAGGGGAATACCCAGCCTATGGTAGCTTCGAGAATGTCAAACAGGCGATAGCAGAGGCTGACCAAGGCGAGGCCGGCTACGGTCCCACCTAATATCCGAATGATCTTTGTGTAGGTGCTACTAGAGTCGATGATGGAATTTAAAGAATTCCCACACTTCTTCCGCCATTTCGATGTCACCGTTTTGCTCACCTGCCAGCGCTTTCCAGATGATGGAGTAGCGCTCGTCGCGACTGGGTTCAGTGTGACCTCCGCCAACAATTTCATACAGTACTACCTCCGTGCTGTCCGTGCCTCCCGCGTACGTAATCCTGCGTGCTGTAGACCTGTCCAACCTGTTTACATCGGGGAAAAAGGTAGTGTCCGGAGCGGCAGTTATGCCATTTCGCTCGACCCATTGCTCGATGGTTTCCTGTGCAGAGTAGATGACCCCGCGGTTGCTGGACATCTGCCCTCCTTCGAAGGGTGCGATGGGATCGTCGGTGCCGTTCATGAACAGAATGGGCAGGGGGACAAGCGACGTTTGGCATTGATTATTGATAGGAGCTCCTGCGATGATGACCGCTACGGCGGCCAGGCGATCAGGAATCTCAGCTGCCAGTCGCTGGGTCATATGACCACCGTTGGATGAGCCGGTGGCGTAGATCCGCGACTCGTCAATAGACAGTCGGGCAGCAATGTCCTCCAACATCAGTGAGATGAAGCGGACGTCGTCGCTACGGGGGTTGCCCTGGGCGTCAGAACGGCAATCATTCCAACCCCGGAAATTGGGCGTGCTCAGGCTCCCGTTGGGTATGGCCAATATGAGGTTGTTGTCATTGGCGACGTTGATCCAATGGAAATACGGGGCTGCCCGATCCGGGTCCTCCTTACCAATCAATCCCTCCGCGCTATCACCCCCTCCGTGAAGCAGGATGACCACCGGGCTGTTAGATTGATCTTGCGGAACATACAGTGCGTAGTTCCGATTGGCGTTGTCGACAGTTATTTCATTATTAAGAATGAGACCGATTGGCTGTGTATTATCATCTGCATTTTTACATGCGACGGTTGTAAAGAGTGCCGACAGTAGATACAGGGAGGTGCTTTTCATTCTGATCAGGTCGATAAGCTGGTGCCAGGTAGAGGCACCGCTTATCTATTGGCTGATTCTTGCTAGGTTATACATATTACTCTTCCAATACCCTTCCAATGGAGGCGAGGTGGGCATTGAAAGCGCTTAATGTCTCGCCCAGTAAGCCGATCTGCTCCTGGGCTTCTTCCCAGTTGTCTTGCTCGATGGCTTCTCTTACTCCGGGCAGCGTTTTCACGCCATAGCCTGTGTAGAATCCTGGTGCATACAGTTGATGCTTGAACCATCCGCGGCGAGGCAAACCTTCGTCACGAGTCAACAGTCGCTCAGATTGAAGTAATAGTTCATTGATCTTTGATCTTTGATCCTCGCTCAGGTTGCTCCTGTCCATTTTGCTCAAGGCCACTGTGGTCTCCCCCAATTGAGCCATGACATTTTGTAAAGGGGAGAAATCGAAGTAGGGCACCGTCGGCTTTTTCTTAGGCGCCACGAATGCTTTTTTGGGATCTGCGGCGATTTGGAAGAGGTCCTGCTCCACCATTTCATTGTGCTTCGCATGCGCCTCCCTCTTGGCATCAGTCATCTTCATGATCTCATCCAGATAACCTGAGATGGTCTTGTGCCAGGGTTTGAAATCAAATGGCAAGATGTCTGCGTTGGCAATCCTTAGCGTCAACCTTCCGGCCGTCTTCACAAGTGCGGCCTCGTATTCGAATCCGGGATCTTTGAATCTCACATAGTGCGCATAAGTGTCATAGATCGTATGGTACTCGCCACCGGCGTTCTCACCCCCGTACCCGAGGTTGAGTGAGGCGATGCCTGCATGTTGGATGAACGGTGTGTAATCCGATCCGGAGCCCAAAGCAGATAGCCCAATATCGCCATCACCTCCATTGACTTTGTCCAGGGCACTCACCCGATCATACACTGACACGCCCTTCTGTGGGTCGACCACATCCATCGCCACTTCATTCACAAGTGTCTGCAACGCGTGAGAACCACCTGCGCGAAAGAATCCGCGGCCGCTGCCGTCGGTATTGAGATAGGCTACTGTCTTTTCCTTGAGTTCCGCTTTGTGGTCCTCTACCCATTCTGTGGAGCCGATGAGACCCGGCTCTTCTGCATCCCAGCCGCAATAGATGAGCGTGCGCTTCGGGGGATTGCCAGCTTTCGCCAGTTCCGCGACGACCCGTGCCTCCTCCATCAATGCTACCATTCCACTGATAGGATCATTGGCACCATGCACCCAGGCGTCGTGGTGATTGCCTCTGATCACGTACTGGTCGGGGAATTCGGATCCCTCCATTCTCGCGATGACATTGTGGGCCGGCTGCAGCTTCCAGTCAAACTCCAGTTGCAAGTGGACCTTCGCCGGTCCCGGGCCGATGTGGTAGGTGATGGGTAGCGCACCTTTCCAGCTATTGGGAGCGACGGGTCCCTCCAGGGCTTGTAGCAATGGCAACGCATCCTGATGGGAGATAGGAAGAACGGGGATCTTCGTGATCGTGGGAGCGTCCTTGCGATCGAGTCTCTTCGCGTTCTTGGTGGCGCCAATACCGGGGGTGAGCACATCTCCCGGATACGTCGGCATATCCATCACAGATCCTCGCTGTACGCCTGTTTCGTTTTTGAAAGCGCCTTTGGGGTAGACATCACCGCGGTAGTAGCCATCGTCTTTGGGATCGGAGTAAATGAGGCAGCCTATGGCTCCCTTCTCCGCTGCTAACTTGGGCTTGATGCCCCTCCAGGAGCCAAAGTACTTCGCGATCACGATCTTGCCTTCGACGGAGATACCCAGCTTTTCCAGTTCCTCATAGTCCGCCGGTACGCCATAGTTGACAAACACCAACTCAGCTTCTACATCCCCATCTTTGGAGAAGGCGTTGTAGCTGGGAAGCAGCTTGTCTCCCTGAGCGGTGAACTCATCACCTTCCACGGCCACAGCTTCCAGTTTGGCCGTATATTTCGTGGGCGCCGTCATCTCGACCAATCTAACCTTGGGGTAGGGAAACAGCACCTGATACGTTTCTAGCTTTGCGTCGTAGCCCCACGACTTGAATTGCTCGACCATCCACTTGGCGTTTTCCTCGCCGTACTTCGTGCCAACCCAGTGAGGCTCTGCGGCGAGCCGTTGCATCCACTGGTCCATATTGTCCTTGGAGACCATCTCGTCGAGTGACTGCTCCATGGCTTTCTGATTTTGGGCATTGTCATCGTCGAATCCGATGATGGATTGAGCTGAAGCAGGGAGTACAGCGACTGCCAGTAGGCTAAGTAGTAGTAAGCGTTTCATTGTCGAGGAAAATTTACTGGAAGATAGCAATCAGTCAGCAAATTTAGCCGATGACTGTACCTGCTCCTTCGCCTCGTATTACTTCCGAAGGGGCTGCCACTTCAGATATGTGCCGCTTCGCCAAAGCCATTCGATGGGTCCGTACCGGAATCTGGAGAGCCAAAATCGACTGAACAAAGTTTGAAGGGTAATCAGCACTAGCGCCATCACCACCAGGTACAGGCTCCGAAGCTCTTCCATAAGGCCCAGCCCCCAACCAAAGAAAAGAGACGTACCAATCAGTGCCTGCAGCAGGTAATTGGTCAGCGCCATGCGCCCGTAAGGAGCAAAGAAATTGAGCCTACGCTCCCATGAAGGCTTTCTGTAGAGTAGAACGAACGCACAGACGATGATCGATGTCAACAATAGGTTCATCCAATCGGCGAAATTGAGGCCCAGGACATGGTGCCAACTGCTGAAATCGATCGGTTGGGGCGCAGTGCCGAAGGTGACTGCGACAAGCGCAATAGCAGGGATCAAACCAAGGGCTGACCATTTCAGCACCTTACGAACCGTCTTGGCGTACTCTTCTATCTTCCGGAACAACCCGATCCGTCCCAGCCAAAGGCCTACGAGGAAGTACCCAAATGTGTAGTAGAATCGTCCCAGGAACAGCAACTGAAAGTTCATTTTGGATCTCATGCCATAATCCGCATTGGCTTTCATCAGTTCAGGCAGTGAACCAGACTTGAGCGTTTCAAAGTAAGCCGCCTCCATGGGGTTTTGAAGTTCGTTTGGCAAGCCAAATAGTGAATTGTTCCCCTGAATGGCATAGGCAATGAATCTTGGTAAGCTGAGGAAACATAGTCCACCGAAGATCAGGAGCCATTTCTGAGGCACCCGGTGAAACGGGATCAGCAGCGGTGCCAGCATGGCATAGATCGTGAGGATATCTCCGCGGTAGAACAGCTGATGGGCAAAGCCGATGACAAACAGTAGAGATGCCCTCCAAAGGAATCGAAAGGAGAAGTCTTCACCACGATTGGCCGCAGAATCCATCTGTATGGAAAAGCTGAGCCCGAAGAGAATCGAAAACAGGGCGAAGAACTTTCCTACAATGAGTAATTGCAGTATACCAATGACAATTTGATCGGCGAGGCCGTTGACGTCTTGCATAAAACCTTCTGGCTGCGGGCCACCGATGTATTGCTCGGTCATGTGAGCGAGGGCTACGCCTGCGAGGGAGAAACCCCTCAGGGCGTCAATCGTCACTATCCTGGGAGCTTTCAGGGTATCATTCATGGTTTGTGATGAGTATGCTTCTTTTCTTGACCAGTTGGCAGAAGGTAACCCTTATGCTCGCAGATGGCAAATTGACTTATTGTCATTTCAGTTTTAGAGTTTCAAGTTCAATGTTTTAGTCATCGTTGGAACTTTGAACCAGAAACCCCGGAATGACCAAGGCTCGAAGTGATGCCTGGTCTGTCTAGCCCGGATAGTAGTGGTAGCCGCGGGGCGCCGGGCCCCTGTGAGTGTACGTCATTTGAAAATACGACAGTACTTGCCATGGGGTCCCGGCACGAGGCCGGGAGCGGGGAGCTAGCTACAAACGGATAGCCGGCAGACGCCAGGCTCGAAGAGATGCCTCTTCTGCTCCAAATGATCGCCTGATCATCAATCAAACAACTCCAACTGTCTGGGTAGTAATTGGAAGCTCATGCGGTGTAGTGGGGTGACACCTTGCTCCCGGATGCCGTCGCGATGTGCCGGCGTGGGGTAGCCAAAGTTGGTCTCCCATCCGTAGCCTGGGAACTCCAGTGCCTTCTGCTGCATGAGTTCGTCGCGATAGGTCTTGGCAAGGATCGAGGCGGCGGCGATGGAGTAGTACTTGCCGTCGCCCTTGATGATGCACTCATAAGGGATGTCATTGTGCGACTTGTATCGGTTGCCGTCGATAAGCAGTAGCTCGGGCTGCCGCTTGAGCTGATCGATGGCACGGTGCATGGCGAGGTAGGAGGCGTTGAGGATGTTGATCTCGTCGATCTCTCCGGGAGAAGCCACTCCGACACCGTACGTGACGGAGGCGCTGATAACTTCTTTGCGCAGCTCCTTCCGCTCTTCGGCAGTCAGCTGTTTGGAGTCGTTGAGGAGCTCGTGTGAATAATCCTTGGGCATGATGACCGCCGCAGCGACGACCGGTCCCGCCAGGCAGCCCCTACCGGCTTCGTCACAGCCAGCTTCTACTTTATGTGGATCAAAATATGCCTCGAGCATCTCATTTTTTCGCTGCGTACAAATGTAGTATGGAACTGGGCTATGGTAGCCCAGCCGGGGGCTATTGAAAAAAGTCATTTTCAATAGTGAGGGTAAAATGACGATCGGGTGCCTTAGACCAAAGACGCTGACGATGATGAATGGTACTGATAAGGTAGAATTCAGAAAAAGATCCCAATTATTTGATCGGGTTTGGCAACCCTCACGTAATAAGGGTGTCAGTGAGGTACAAAAGGTCAACAACTCAAATTTTTTATTCCGTCATGAAAAGGATAATCGCGGGATGGATGGTGCTGTGTTTCGCATTACTACAACTCCAGGCCCAGGAACTCACACAAAACTTAAAGGGTCGTATCGTCGACCAGGTCTCAAAATCACCAATCATAGGAGCGACAGTAGCCATTGTCGGCAGTGAGCCATTAAGGGGATCTGTCACAGATGTAGATGGCTACTTCACGATCAGAGATGTCAATATCGGTCGCGTATCCCTTGCCGTCTCCTCCCTGGGTTATGAGCAGAAGACCCTGCCCAGCATAGAGATAGAATCGGGAAAGGAGAAATTTATCAATGTCGAGTTGGTCGAATCGCTCATAGAGATGGAGGAGTTGGTAGTGGTAGCAGATGAGCAAAATCAGGGCAAGCCGCTCAACGAGCTCGCCTCTGTGAGTGCCATCTCCATCAGTATCGACGAGACCAGCAGATACGCGGCAACATTTGATGATCCGGCTCGGGCGGCGCTTACCTATGCGGGTGTGGCGACTGGAGGAGATGATCTGCTGAACGAGATCGTCATTCGCGGCAACTCTCCCAAAGGTATCCTCTGGCGACTCGAGGGTGTGGAAGTGCCCAATCCCAATCACTTTGGGAGTGTGGGCTCGTCAGCCGGCGGTATCAGCATGTTGAGTTCTAATGTGCTGAGCAATTCGGACTTCTTCACCGGTGCCTTCCCCGCGGAGTATGGCAATGCTACATCGGGCATCTTCGATCTCAGCCTCCGCCAGGGCAACTTCGACACACATGAGCATACGCTGCAGGCGGGGCTGCTGGGGTTGGCCGCAGCCTCCGAGGGTCCCATCAACAAAGAAAAGCGGTCGTCCTACCTTGCCAACTATCGCTATTCGACGCTGGCGCTATTTGATCAGCTGGGCATTCAAATCCTGGGTGAACAGGAGGACGTTACCTTCCAGGACCTGTCTTTCAAGGTGAATTTTCCGGGCACCAAGGCCGGGTCATTTTCTTTCTGGGGCCTCGGTGGTATCAATACCTACACCTACACTCCCCAGGAAGATTTTGGCGAGTGGGACTACGAAGACAATGAGCAAACGGTAGGTGTCGGCGGACTTACGCACATTGCTTACATCAATGACAATACATTCATCAAGTCGGTTGCCAGTTTTTCTTTCTTTGAAAGTGACTATGCATTTGATTCATTGCGGATGCAGGTGCTGGAGGATGAGCGTGTCCAGGAGACGGCCTTTCGCTTGTCTTCATACATCAACACAAAGTTTGATGCGCGGAACTCGCTCCGTGTCGGCGGGATATTCAGCAACCTGGGCTTTGACTTGTTTTATCGCGAATGGGACTACGACGAAGACCAGATGCTCTCCTATCTCAACGAGGACGGAGCTACGCAATTTATCCAGGCCTTCACCAACTGGCAGCACCGTGCGACGCAGGACCTGACTTTCAACGTCGGATTTCATGCCTCGTACTTTGCCCTGAACGAGGACCTATATCTCGAGCCGCGTCTCGGGATGCGCTGGGCGGCAAGTGAGCGAGGCACCGTCACCTTCGGGGCGGGATTGCATAGCAGGATGGAAACGTTGTCGCTTTACATGAGCTCGCAGGAGCTGGAAGACGGGTCCAGGCAGCAGTTCAACAGGAATCTGGGCTTTACCAGGGCCGCACATGGTGCTATTGGCTACGAGTGGATGGTGGCGAAAAACCTCCGTTTCAAGACCGAGGCGTACTACCAGTATCTGTACGATGTGCCTATCTGGGGACAAGACACAACGACCAACGATTTCCTACGTTCGTTCTCCGTCGTCAACACCTATGATGGCTGGACTTCTGACGCGCTGGCTAACGAGGGAACCGGCCAGAATTATGGCTTGGAGTTCACGCTGGAGAAGTTTCTCAGTCAGGGCTATTACTTCCTGTCGACCCTCTCCCTGTATGAGTCCAATTACAAGGCGCTGGACGAGGTACAGCGCTCCACACGATTTGACGGCGGCTACATTTTCAATGTGATCGGCGGCAAAGAATGGAAGCTTGGGAGCTCCGGCCGCAAGACACTCAGTACCAATGCCAGGTTTATTTTCTCCGGAGGCAAACGAGAGGCACCGATCGATGTCGACGCTTCCCGGCAGGAGGGTTATACGGTGAGAGACTACACCAGAAACTACGAGATGAAACTGGATGAGTACATTCGATTCGACATCGGTATAACATACAAGGTCAATCGTCGTCGATCTACTTCGGCCATTGCCCTCAACATCCAAAATGCTGTAGGCCGAACCAATGAATTCGGCAGATACTATAGCAGCTTTAGCGATTCGGTCGTCTCAGAAGGACAGGTCGGCATGTTTCCCAACCTGAGCTATCGGGTGAGCTTCTAAAGCCTACACGCTACGATAGTTTTATAACTATCTCAACAATACTTTGGATCGTGCCAATTTTTGGTTGACAGGCACGGTAAAAATTTCTATTTTCCTAAGCACATACCTGACCGTATGTGCTTTTATTTTTTTGAATACCGAGTGTCTTCAAAGCAACGGGTGGTAATTCGAAACAACAACTGATTACACGCCCAAACCAACACTAACCTAACCATGAAAAGACTTAGCTGCATTCTAATGCTCGTCTTGAGCTTGTCGTTTGTTGGAGAGGCTGCCATTCTTACACCAGGAGGTGATCTTGGCGTGGATCAAGGTGGCAAGGGCCATATAAAGAAGGTTTCTGCCAGTCGTACTTTTGGTCGCTCTCGGATGAAACACCATTTGGTGTTTAAGCTGGTGAGCAATCCTGAAACTGAGATTATTTCCAAGCTGCTTGTGGAGGTCTCTGAGAAGACCCCAACCTCGAATGACAAACCCGGCAGGGACAAAAAGCCTGCCCCACCCGAAAGAGTTCTGGAGACGGTGGTGCTCTACTACTTCGGTGAAGATGAGAATGGTGACAGGACTTACGAAACGGAGGAACTAATCCTTGATGAGCATGCCGTCGGTCGGACCTACACCTTGGATATCGACTTTCTGGATGCGGGGAGTAAAAAAGTAGCTCCCAAAGAAGTGACTGAAGTTACCGTCGATCCATTCCCAATCGCTCCCGTCGTTCTGGGCGACAACATCGCCATAAAGCAAGTTGGGCCGGGGGTCTATGAGGCCATCGCGACCATCGGTATCGCCGGATTGAAACCTGGCAGCGCTCCTGTCACGAATACACTACTGACGGTGAACCCTGACAACTTCCAGTCGGCGGACGGCACTCCTATATTCCGTGAACCTATCGCTTTTGATTATTTCGATTACGACTATGATCCGGAGGTAGATGTCTCTACCATCGTTTTCAAGCAGGAGTTCCCACAGACCAGACTGAACCTTGGAGCGCTGTATCCACCCCAAGACAACCTGGACAATAGCCGTCGAAGAAAGGAGCAGATAGAAGTAGTGTTGAAGGACCCCTCTAGCGTCGGTCAATTGACCATCCCCGGGATCGCTGAGTTGAATGTAGAGGGTCCCGGACCGGAGGTCGATGTCAACTCTGATATCCAGGCCGCCATAATACGCAAGGGTTCTATAAGAAAGTTTAGCCATGGCGGCTACTCCATCGATTACAGTATCCGACCAGGGGGTGGCAGTGAGCCGCCTGGCACCACTGATATGATCACCGCGACCTTTGAACCGCTAAAGGAGGGCTTCAAAGAGGTAAAAGTACAGATGGTGCTGATCGATGAGCAACCCAATGGTGTTAAAAACTATGGCCTGGATCCTGATTTCCCTCCACCTACCGTAGACTCATTTTTTGATATTTTCTATCGTACGACCGTGAATTATGGTGGTATCACCATCAGTGGATATGAAATACAGCCTGAGTTCCTGGAGTTGGGTGATGGTCTCGCCGTAGGCGACGATGTCCGAATCAAAGAGCTGGACAATGCCGGCAACTATGCGTTACGATTTACACTGGAGTATGAGCGCCCCAACGACGTGTATGATGAGTTTTTTGGGGGAATAACCCTGCTTACCAGCAAGGGTAGCAAGGGCACTGTCGAGTTTGATGGCAAGGCCCTCGAAGTATCATTCCCAGCCTTGAGTGATGAGAAGACTGAGTGGACGTTGTCAGGGAACAACCGCCGCGGCAAGGCAACAGCGAGTATTCCTCTAAAGTCTACCGACCTACAAAGTTTCCTCGATGAGGAAGCCCGGGAGAATCCCCGCAATGGACGCGTCCTGTCAAGACTGCGAAAAATGATTGTCAACCAAAGAATGGACCTTGCCGCGGGAGATGGCACTGAGTCGTTCAATGTTGTCCTCGCTGAATCGAACGACGCCTTTGAAAGCAAGCTCGTTTTTCCCGGTAACTATATAAAAAATATAACAGTCAACCAGGCCAAGAATGGCGACGAACCGCAAGCGACCACCGTGAGGATAGATGCACGACTGCGTTTTGCGGACCAAAGTGCAGCGAAGGCCACACTGCCAGAGATTGGCGACGAGGTGATCGTGACATTTACTCCTACTGTCGAGGGGTACGATCCAGTCGAGGTGAAGATGGAAGTTGCCGAAACGGGAGACAATGGCAATGTCACCTACCACAACCTGCCTTCCGGTGATTTCAACGTTGATTCGTTCTTCGATATAGAGTATCGGATTGATTTTCAAGCGTCTAATTTCTCGATTGGTGGAGCGACCGTCACACCGACTGTAGCTCAGGTCGGAGAGGACCTTCGACTCCAGGGCATCAATGTGAAAGAGATGGATCTTGAGGGTACCTATAGGTTCCAGGTGTCTTTCCAATATGATGGGGAAAATGAGTTCTACGAGCAGTACTTCCTGAAGCCACCGTCCTTCCGTATGACCTTAGGAGAGATCGATTTTCAGGACCCGGAAGTCAACAAAATCACTCTTGGTGAGGTGGCCCCGGCTGGCAATGCCGAATGGACGCGGAACCCACTAAGGAATGGGGGTATGCGCGTAAGCGTGCCAATTGAGATCGTCTTACCGGATCTGAAGGCGGCGCTGGATGAACAGTTTTATGACAATCCTGAGAATAAGAAGCGCCAGAGCCGCAATGTCCAGATAACTGTGCAGGATGAAGATGTGACGACCTTCGATGCGGGCGATTTCATATTTTCCGTAGCGCCGCCATCCGGGGGTGTCATTCCAACAGCTATCAATCACAGTATTCCATTCATTAGAGACGCCACCGTCATCCAGACCAAGAACGGTGATGATCCCCAGGCCACGACAATTAAGGTAGATCTGCGCGTCCGATTTGCTGACCAGTCGGCGAGAACTGCCGGAGATCCCAATGACAAATTGAAAGCAACCTTCATCCCGACGGATCCCAATTTCAGTCCTGTGGAGGGCGAGATTTTCATTCTGGAAGCAAGTAAGAACAAGAGGACCTACGGGATCTTGCCAGGAAGCGATTTTCAGATCGATTCCTTTTTCGACATAGAGTACAGCATCGAAATTGAAGGGCCTGATTTCTCTATTGCTGGAGCATCGGTGACTCCGTCCATCCGCGAGGATGGGATTACGCTCGGCGACGAGATTTTGATCAGGGAGAAAAACAACGGCGCCTTCGAGGCGGAGGTCACTTTGGAGTATCTCAATCCCGAATTTGATGCGCTTTTTGATCAGGGCGGAATTCTAGAAGAGGTAGTGCCATCAACAATCGCGGTAGACAACCCTACATTCAAGGCGGTGCAAAGTGTGATGAACAATGCCCTGGAATCCGACGGAAGTGTGGCAGCCACGATCATTATTGGCACTGAAGGCACCAGGGTTGTGAAGCTACGAGCGGCCATGAAGAGTCGCGAAGAGGATGACGGCATCGAGTTCAATATCGTACCTGTAGACAACCCTGATAACAACCGGAGGGATCGCTCGGATGTCGAACGCGACTTTAGGTCGCCAGACGGAGAACCTATTGTCGTGGCAGAGCTCCGTAAAGGCGATGAGGTCACCCCAATCCGTTCTTCGGGACTGGTCATCATGAAGTACAATCACTTCATACCTCATATCCGGCGAGCCAAATTGGCCATCGATAAAGGTTCCGAGAGCTTTAGCGCCTCGGTGATCCTCCGCAATGCCAACGCGAGCTTAGATCCTAATGCGAGCTTACCTGCGGCTCTGGATGCCGTCTTCCAGGTAGAAGGATTTGATGAGGACGGGAATCCCATCTCTTATGAGGTCGCTGCAACCTTAACGCGGGAAGGTGATGATCCCGATCAGCCGACAGGATTCTATAGAGCGGACAACAATAGTCTTGGAAGCTCGGAATACAGTGTCGTTGTCGAGGGGCTTGTGGTAGACGGAGGCTTTTCTTCTCCAGAAAGTGGGTTCATCGGAGTGCAGGGCATCGATGTAGAAGTCATCGAGCCGGCCAGGGAAGTGAATCTCTTTCCAGTCCCGACCGGAGATGTACTCAACATCGAGTCTGAGCACGCAATAGTGAAGGTGATCATTCAAAGTGCCGTCGACCCAACTGTGCCTCCAGTTGAGGCAGACGGCGCCGGTCCCATTGACGTCAGTTACCTTATGCCTGGGGTTTACAACATTGTTGTGCATTTCGAAGATGGGCAAACCACCTCGAAGCGCTTCTTGAAGGAATAAAAGATCTTTTTTACCCGTTCTACAACCAAAAGGGTGGTCGTCCGCGGCCGCCCTTTTCTTTTTTTCCGAAATTTGAACCAAAGCATAAGTACCGCTCTTTTTTAGTAGTACCCCTAATGCATTATCGACATGAAAAACCTGATCTACCTTTCGACGCTGGTTGCTCTAATGTCCTGCGAGTCGTATTCGCAATCTGCACCTGAAATTGACCCCGTTACTCAAAAGCAATTCGCCGACTACTGGTACGCAGGGGTAGCTGAGCTAACTAGCTACGAATTGCGGCAGGCTCGGTACGGTGAGGTCCATGATGGTGATGCTGTGCTCATCTTTGTCACGGAGCCCTTTTCACGCTCCAAGCAAGTAAAGCTGGACAACCCGGCTGCTGTGGGGGATGATGCCGTCACGGTCCTGAAGCTTAATATGACCAAGAAGTTTCTGACCGGTCTCTATCCGTACTCGATGATGATGTCCTCGTTTGTGCCTGTCTCGTACGACCGGTTCCCCGACGCCCTCAAGGTCTCAACGACATCGCAGGAATGGTGCGGGCACACGTTCATGCAGCTCAACCTGGCAAAAAATGACTACCGCGTGACCGGTTTCTCCTACTTTGAATCGGAGGGTGATCTGGAAGAAAAGGTGGACAAAGCGCTCCTCGAGGATGAGATCTGGAACAGGATCCGGCTCAATCCTGATCAGCTACCTACCGGGGAAATAGACATTGTCCCCAGCACGTTCTACCTGCGCCTCCGACATCAGGACACCCGACCGCAGACGGCTACGGCGACATTGACGCCATTGGGGTCGAGCGACTTCTCAGGCGAAGTCCACAACCGATATTCGCTGCAGTACCCAGACCGAAGTCTATCGATCTACTATGAGTCCAATTTCCCCTTTGCCATTCTCGGCTGGGAGGAAGAGTACCGCAGTGGGGGGGAAACGCTGAAGACTGTGGCCGTTCGCAAACAATCAATCTTGAGTCCCTACTGGCAGAAGAACAGCAAGGCCGATCGCGCCCTGCGGGCAGAGCTGGGTTTAGAATGACCCTTTGGTGAATGGACTTTTTTCTGTCAGCTTTAGGGCAGAAAAAAGAAACGCATGGAAGAGAACGGCTGGAAAACCCTGGCGACACGCCAGATTTACGACAATCCATGGATCACCCTGACGGAGTCAGATGTCATCAATCCCCGAGGTGGCCAGGGGATCTACGGCAAGGTACACTTCAAAGGATTTGCTATCGCCATCATTCCTCTGGATGAGGAGGACAACACCTGGTTGGTCGGTCAGTGGAGGTACACCCTCAATGAGTATTCCTGGGAAGTCCCCATGGGGGGAGGACCCTTGGCAGTCGATCGCCTGGAGTCGGCAAAACGCGAGCTGAAAGAGGAGACCGGTCTGATCGCCAGTGAGTGGGACTGCTTCCTCAAACTGCATACCTCCAACTCTGTCACCGACGAAGTGGGATATGCCTACACCGCCCGTGGTCTGACAGAGGGTGAGACAGAATTTGATGATAGTGAGGACTTACAGATCCGCAAGCTACCGTTCCGCGAAGCCTATGACATGTGCATGCGCGGAGAGATCACCGATTCTCTGAGCCTGGCGGCGATTCTGAAGCTAGGAGCGGTCATGAAGATTGGCTAGGATGCAACCTTTTGGTACCTTCCCTACTCTATTGGAGAGAGCTAAACCTAATTGCCCATGAATTTTTTGAAAGTCGCCCTTCGCAACCTCACCAGACGATGGACTTATTCCCTCATCAACATACTTGGACTGGCATTGGGTTTATCGGCCTGCCTGGTCATTTACTTGTTTGTGAAGTATGAGCTGTCGTATGACAAGTTCCACGCGAAATCGGACCGCATCTATCGGGTGACGAGAGAGGCGACCATCAGTGGCCAGCAGAGTGCCTATGCCGCCTCCAACTACAGTCTGGCGGATCTCCTCACTGAGCATCTCTCCGGGATAGAGGGCGTCGCACGCTTTGGTACTACCCGTGGGTGGATGAGCACCGAGGACAAAGCCCGCAGGTTTGAGGAGAATAAAATACTACTGGCAGAGACGTCCTTCTTTGATCTCTTCGATGTCGAATTCCTCGCGGGCAATCCCTCCACCGCGCTGAATGGACCCAACAAGATCATATTGACGCAGTCGTCTGCCGAAAAGTACTTCGGCACTGAAGACCCAATGGGCAAGACACTCTCCCTAGATTTCAAACGGAATTTTGTGGTCACCGGGATCGTGCAGGACTGGAAGCGTCCGAGTCACTTTGATTTCGATTTTCTCGCCTCCCTGGAAACAACCAAAACCGACTGGTACGGTGATAGTCAGTTCACCCACTGGGGCAACCTTTGGACTTACACGTACATCCTCAGTCAGCCGGGTGTGCAGCCAGAGCAGCTCCGGGCGCAGATAGACAGGATTGCCTACGAGTATGGCCCTCCCGTCCTAGAGAACTTCAAAGTATCATTCCCACTGCAACCACTGGAGTCCATACACCTCAATAGCGACATTGCGGGAGAGATGAGGGCCAATGGCAGCAAGACATTCCTACAGGTATTCATTGCCGTTGGTGTGCTCATTCTGCTCATTGCCTGCTTCAACTTTGTGAACCTCAGCACCGCTCGGGCTTCGTGGAGAGCCAAGGAGGTGGGGATGAAGAAGATCCTCGGCGTAGACCGCAAGGTATTGGTCAGCCAGTTTTTAGGTGAGTCACTGCTCCTTACAGTCATAGGGGCAGTGGTCGCCATTGTCATCGTTACCATTGCGCTGCCATACTTCAGCGCATTTAGTGGCAAGGAGCTGACGCATTCCATGTTCTTTGCGCCCGATCTGATCTTCGTATTCATTGGCATTCTGATCCTGGTAGGTCTGTCGGCTGGCAGCTTCCCAGCGTTTTTCCTGTCCTCCTTCCAACCCCTCAAGGTCTTGAAGGGCAATACCAACATTGGCGATTCCAAACTGGCATCCAGACTGCGAAAGGGCCTCGTGGTGTTGCAGTTTGCCATATCGATGGGGCTTGTGGTCTCCAGTATTGCCATCTACAGCCAGTTGAGCTATGCGCAGAATATGGAGCTGGGCATGGACAAGGAGCAGGTGATCGTTGTGGACTTCTACAATCCAGAACTTCGCAATAATATCTCCATTCTCAAAGAATCCTATAGCAACATCAACAGTGTTGTGAGCGTCGCAGCCACTTCCGATTCACCGCCCCGACAGCTCAACTCCTGGTGGATGTCGCAGAAAAACGTGGCCGAGCAGCGCAAGGATCTTATTCCCATTATATCCGTCGATCATGATTTCGTCGAGACCATGGACATGGAGGTGCTGGCCGGTCGCAGCTTCAGCCGGGACTTCGCCACGGACGAGGGTGGCGGGATCCTCATCAATGAAGCGATGGTTGACTTCCTCGGCATTGAGGAGCCCGTAGGCACGGAGTTTGACATGTCCGAAGGTACCCGCGATGTGCGTGTGCTGGGAGTTCTCAAGGATTTTCACTTCACATCTATTCGCGAACAGATCAAGCCGGTCATGCTCTTCATTCATCCCAGCTGGCACCGCCATTTGATGGTGCGCGTCAGCGGCGGCAATTATCAGGCGACGATCGACCAACTCAAGGGCCAGTGGGAAGAAGTCATCCCCGACTGGCAGTTTAGTTACCACTTTCTCGATGAGGATTTTGACAAGGCCTACAAGGAAGAGCAGATGCTCAGCTCACTTGTCATCACCTTCTCGGGGCTGGCGATACTCATAGGTATCCTGGGACTCCTTGGATTGGCGAACTACACCGCTGAGCAGAAGATGAAGGAGATAGGCATCCGCAAGGTGCTTGGCGCCAAAGTCGGACAAGTGGTGTGGATCCAGTATTACTCGCTGGTGACACTGGCTATTGTCGCTTTTGTGATCTCCATACCCGTTTCCTACTACCTGCTCGATGGCTGGCTGTCGCAGTTTGCCTACCGCACGTCCCTGGCGTGGTGGATGTGGGGCGCCGGTGGATTATTGACGCTGGTCGTGTCCCTGTCGACCGTCAGTTGGCAGTCCATAAAGACTGCGACGCTCAATCCTGCCGATGTATTGAGGTCAGAGTAAGATATCCAGGCAGTAATCCCCGGACCTGGCCGGCCGCATTCATTCCGGGGCCTCCCGCCGAGTTTAGAATTCTAGTTGCTGTGGGGCCTCGTGAAGAGAGCGATCAGGTGATTCCTGCTGGATGCCGAGATCCTTGTCGCTCTCTTCACGACCCAGCTATCACTCATATCTCGCTCCCCGCTCCCGGCCTTGTGCCGGGACCCCCGGTGAGTCCTGTTGTTTTTCTTTGACGTTTACAGCTTCTGGGGTCCCGCCGTCCCCGCGGATAATCCGCTCTATCTGTGGCCCGAAAGCCGTATGCCTGCTTTTTCAATTCAGATTCCTGCATTACAAAACCTTCTCCCTAGACCGTCGATTAGGTGAAGTTCGCAGGAATGACGAATTGACAAAATCAACCATACTTTTACCAGCGATGCTCGATCGATTTTACATGGACACACGGTTCTCGGGAAGATTCCTTCATACCAGTCGTGCCACGCATTGGCTCGAAGATCAATCATATCGCTAGTCCTTGGTGCCACCACACGAATGCAGAGGGATACCAGCTCTCGGAAGACCTTGTATGAAGGAAAGAGTTTTTGGCCGCGGCGGCGGACCGCTACTTTTTGCTCTTTCAAAAAGTATCAGCCTCCGCGGCTCTGAGCGGTGTGAAAATGTGAGTTTTAAGAGGGACCGACCCTGAAATACTCATCGATTTACGACATTTGCGCCTCGTCAAAGCACCCCTATGACCATTCAGGAACATCTACGGAGAAATGTCAAGCTCGCCACGCCCGTGATGGTGGGTCAGCTCGGCCATATCATGGTCTCCGTGGCCGACACTGCGATGGTCGGCCAGGTCGGAGTGATACCACTGGCGGCTGCCACTTTTGCCGGGACATTCTTTGCAGTGTTTTTGCTGTTCGGTATTGGCGTGAGCTACGCCATCACGCCACTCGTGGCGGCAGCAGATCCCAAGGACCAGCCGCAGCTGCTCAAGTACCTGCAGAATGGATTACTCGTCAATGCCATTCTTGGTGTAGTAATGGTCTTGTTGTCGTTTGCGATCCTGCCATTCTTGGGATACTTTGGCCAGGAGCCTCCCGTGGCATCGGCGGCCGGCGGCTACCTCTTCATTGTGTGCATGTCCCTGTTTCCGGTAATGATCTTTCAGACATTCCGACAGTTTGCAGAAGGCCTATCAGACACCTTCAACCCGATGGTCGTCTCGATTGTCTCCAACGTGCTGAACGTTCTCCTCAACTACCTTCTGATATTCGGAAAGTTTGGCTTTCCCGAGATGGGCCTCAACGGAGCGGCACTTGCAACGCTCATCTCTCGGATAGTGATGGCCATTATGATGATTTGGATGAGCCGAAAGCAATGGGTTGGCTTTGCATGGCATTTCGAGCGACCTGTCATTCGACGGTTGGTGAAGTTGGGGATCCCTTCAGGCATGCAGTACATCTTCGAAGTGGGGGCTTTTGCCACAGCCGCCATCATGGTGGGCTGGCTGGGAGCGGAGGAGTTGGCCGCACATCAGATCGCACTAAATCTGGCGGCGATTTCTTACATGGCTGCGACCGGCATTGCGGCCGCTTCCCAAATACGAGTCGCTAATCAAAAAGGCCTCAATGACATTCTTACGCTGCGACAGGCTGGCTACTCCTGTTTTTTGCTGTCCATTGCCTTCATGGGATGCTGTGGACTGGTGATGATTGTCTTTAATTATGAGCTGCCCTCGCTCTACATCGGCGATGAGTCTGTTCGCCAGTTGGCGGCAAGTCTCCTTTTCATCGCCGCTGGCTTCCAGATCTCCGATGGCTGCCAGGCGGTGGGGTTGGGAGTACTGCGGGGACTGACCGACGTTCGAATCCCCACTTATGTCACCTTCTTCGCTTTCTTCATCTTGGCCATTCCCGGAGGCTATTTGCTAGGCTTCACCTTTGGTCTGGGTGTCCATGGCATCTGGTACGCTCTACTGATTGGCCTCACCGTCGCCGCTATCCTGCACGTCTGGAGGTTTCAGCTGTTGACGAAGGGGTTGATGAGAGGGTAGCAATCCCCCTTTTCAAAGGGGGCAGGGGGATTTAATCCCCTTGTGCTAGGGTCCGGTGAAAAGGGTACCATTTCCCCCAAACCTTTGCTAAATTCCACAATGCGCTGTTAAACCTGAACTGTGGAAAATGAGGTGCAATCCTCTCTTTTTATCCGTACTTACTCTTCTCCTTGCCAATCTATCGGATTCCATCGGCCAGCCTGTCAGGATATCTTCAATGAGGGATTTGGGCGGTGAGCGAGCGAGTGTGGGAGGTATGGTGGAAGATGAGCGAGGATTTCTGTGGTTGTCTACCAACAATAAAGGCCTTTTCCGATATGATGGAGCAGAGTTTGTCAACTACAAAGTAGACCCACTGGACTCTAATTCCGCACCGGTCTGGGGCTCAGCCTTAGCTACGACATCATCACCAAGGGCCACGGCGGCCAGATCGAAGTCAACAGCCAGGAAGGCGAAGGCGCCGAGTTTGTTGTGACTTTGCCGGTTGGCGATTAGGGACTTTTGCTACGAATGGCAATCTTTTCCCCCTTTGAGGGGGGCAGGGGGGTGATCCTCACTATCATTGCATCCATGCATTCCCCGCTCCTCGTCCTCTTCTTCCTCTGCCTCATGATCATCGTCAGCGATTGGCTGGCGAAGAATACCATCTTCAAATACCTGGGGACTACCCTGCTTGTCATCCTGTTGACGGCTGTCATTGCGAATCTGGGTCTGGTGCCGTCCGCGTCACAGGGATCACCTCTGTACGACGGGATCTTTACTTACGTGGCACCGATGGCGATCTTTCTGCTTTTGCTTGGTGTCGATCTCAACAGTATCCGGGCGGCAGGTGGGCCGATGATTTTTTTGTTTTTGGCAGGAGCCACGGGCACGATGCTGGGAGCGCTATTGGCTTTCAACATCTTTGGCGCATCGGCTCTTGGCGAATTTCGCCATGCGTTGGGAGGAATGCTTACAGGCACCTATATCGGGGGCAGCGTCAACTTCAACGCCATTGCCATCGAATACGACATGATGAAGCAAGGCAACCTGTTTGCCGGGACTGCTGCCATTGACAACATTATTACCGCGCTGTGGATGGTGATGTGTATCGCCATACCAAGATTCTTTCAAAAGGTATGGCCACGGAAAAGGACGTACGAAGCGCAGTCGGACCAGGTCAACCAGCCATCTGAGAGCATTGGAGGTGCCGAAGCCTTCCGCCCACTGACGCTCGCCATTCTCCTCGGTGGGGGCGCACTGACGATCTGGCTGTCGGAAGCCATAGCCGATCTACTCGATACTTGGTTTTCAATCAATTTTCCATCGGTGCTGATCCTTACGACGATTGCCCTGTTGCTCGCACAAATTCCTTGGGTGAAGTCCCTGAAAGGGGCTAAGGTATTGGGGTTATATGCTATCTACTTATTCCTCGCCGTTATTGGCGCCTATTGCGAGATAGCGGCTGTCGCGGAAATAGGCACCCTGGCTGTGACCCTACTGGGCGTCATATTGGTGATCGTGCTGACACACGGATCCGTTACTTTCCTCCTGGCAGGTATTTTCAACCAAGACTGGGACGTGGCGGCGATTGCCTCTCAGGCAAATATTGGTGGACCTTCATCGGCCCTGGCGCTCGCCGAAGGATTGGACCGTGAGGATCTGTTGTTGCCTTCGATTCTGATTGGTTCGCTGGGATACGGCATTGGCACCTACCTTGGATTCATGGTGGCGGCATCCCTCGCATAGCCGATCTACATCCCCCCGATGTGACCTAGCTGTCCATTGTCGACCACGAGTATTTGACCGGTTACCGCTGTGGCATCTATCACCAGGTAAACGATGGATCGGGCTATGTCCTCTGGCGTAGCTACACGCTTCAAGATGCTGTGTTCGCTCATACGCCCCGCTACCTCATCATATCGCTCCTTTAGGAAGTTACGTGTCCAGCGCCCATCGATGAATCCGGGATGTACGCCATTGACACGGACCTCCGGTGCAAGGGCATGCCCCAGTGCCAGGGTCATCGTTGCGAGCGCCCCTTTGGAGGCGGCATAGGCGATTGAGCTGCCCACACCAGACACAGCGCTGATGGAGCAGGTATTGACAATCGACCCCTTCTGCGCTTTCAAATGGGGAGCACAAGCCCGCGTCATTTGGTAAGCACCCACCACATTTACCTCGTAGAGCTGTAGGAAGTCTTCCTTGCTTAGACCATCCAGGTCATCGTAGGAGCACAACCTTGATCTGCCCGCATTGTTGACCAGTGCATCTATGCGTCCCCAGGCATCCATGGCCTCTGAGGCCAACTTTTTGCAATCCTCATCTGCGCTGACGTCTCCCTTCAGTAGGAGGACATCATTCCCAAATTCCCGGCATTGTGCAGCCGTCTCTTCAGCTTCAGACTTACTTCTGGAATAATTCACGACTACGTTCCAGCCCTTTTGGGCTAATTGGATACAGGTGGCGGCTCCCACTCCTGTGCCCGAACCGGTGACGATAGCGACTTTGTTTGTAGTTTCCATTTGTTCGTGATGAGTTGGGAGCAAGATACCCCGCACCGGGGACTATTCAATAGGGTCCGAGGCACACTATACGCTTTGCGTGACTTTGCCGCTACAATTTATTATCTTCCACCATGGCCCCGACCCAAACCTCCAATGGAAGACTTATCGGCTAAAGTCGCTGAACTTCAGCGAAAGCTCGAGGTGGAGGCGGCCCTTGACCGAATCCGAGCTCGTGCGATGGCCATGCAAAGTAGCGACGAGCTATCTGAAACTTCTTTGCTGCTAACCAGAGAGGTGAAAGCTTTGGGGATCAGCGTGTGGGGATGCGCCTTCCATATCTACAACGAGGAACAAGGGAATTCAACGGAGTGGTTCAGCACGACGGAGGTGTCTTCCATCTATAAGACCCCTCGCGAAGGCATTTTTCTGGATTATTACAACAAGGGGAAGGAGGGAGTCCCCCTACACGTACAATCCTACTCGGAGGAGCAGAGCAAGGCCCACTATGACTACCTCAAAACATTGCCCGGCCATAAATCTGTACTGCAATGGTACCAAGAACAGGGAGAGCAAGTACCCGCTGCTCAGCTGGACTACGCGGCCTACTTCAAGTATGGCTACTTGCTCTTCGTGACGTACGAGGCCGTGCCGGAAGCAGAGGAAGTGTTCGTTCGTTTTGCGAAAACATTTGAGCAGGTATATGCCCGTTTCCTTGACCTCAGAAAAGCCGAAGCCCAGGCCCGAGAGGCTCAAATAGAATTTGCGCTCGAGCGTGTGCGCTCGCAAACCATGGCGATGCGTCACAGCGATGATATCTACCTGGTTTCCACAGTGCTCTTTCAGGAGATTGGTGATCTGGGTATCTACAACCTAAGGTGTGGTGTGCTGAACATATTCGATGACCCGGCGAGGTGCGAAGTGTGGCCCTCCATGCTGGAGGAAAATACCGATATCCTTCATCTGATAGGAAAACTACAGATGGATATCCATCCATTGCTGGAAGGCATATTCGCAGCGTGGAAAAGCCAGGAGGAGATCTTCCAGTATGAGCTGTTTGGTGAGGACTCCAGGAACTTTTACCAGACCATTGCCAACGCCCCTGACTATCATCTACCCTTCGACGCTACACCCGATAGACAAGTCTGCAATGCATTTATCTTCTCGGAGGGGGCTTTGTTCTCATTCACGCCGGATTACATGGATGAGGAAGCCTTCCAGATATGGGAGCGCTTCCGTGGGGCGTTTTCCTTTGCCCACAGCAGGTTTCTCGACCTAAAAAAAGCCGAAGCCCAGGCACGGGAAGCGCATATTGAAGCTGCATTGGAACGAGTCAGGAGCCGGACCATGGCGATGCATGACTCTATCGAGTTGGAGAAGGTAGCAGCTTTGATGTATAGGGAATTCATTGAGCTGGGTTTTGATCAGGTTAGACAGTGTGGTTATTCCGTTATTGACACAGAAAATAACCTCCAGAAAATGTGGTTGACACAATTCGACGGTAATCCTATGGCTCATTTTACGCTGCCGTTAAAGGGTGACAAATTGGTGAGTGAAAGGTTTGAGGAATGGAGTTCAGGGGCTCGTTTCCAATACCAGGTAACTCCCATGTCGGAGTTTACTAAACATCTGAAAAGGGTTCAGGCGAGCTTAAATGAGCAGCAGTTCGAGATGGCTCTTAAGAAGATGCCGGATCCCATTCATTTCTATCAAGCTTTCTTCAATCAGGGTTACCTACATATTGTAGCCGACGAGGTGCTGAGTGAGGCTCAGGAATCAACTATGGAGCGATTCAGTACCGTATTCGAACAAACCTACACCCGCTTCCTGGATCTCCAGCAAGCCGAAGCGCAGGCCCGTGAAGCCCAGATGGAAGCGGCACTCGAACGGGTGAGGTCACGATCATTGGCCATGCAAAAAAGCGAGGAATTGGTCGATGTAATTGAGATAACATTTGGACAGCTGAGAAATCTCAATCTGGTGATGGATGGTTGTGGTATTGACGTTTTTGAAGATGATTCCGGCGATTTCAGGATTTGGTCGGCTACACCGGAACACACCTACCCTCTGGAATTATATATTCCTTATATCGATCATCCGGTAATGAACCGGGTGAAAACGGCCAGGGAATCGAATGAACAACTTTTTACAGATAGCCTGTCGAAAGAGGTGATCCGGACTTATTATCAGCATACACTGGAGAATACAGTGATGAAAGATGTCATTTCCGGGGACAGACAAAAACGAATATTGCAGGCGGATGGATTTAACCGGGTGATGTCCGTTTTGAAAAATACGGGATTCTTCATCTTCAATTTTCGTGAATATATCTACTCGGAAGAGGACCAAATGCTGATCGCTCGGTTTGGCAAGGTGTTCGAACAAACCTACACCCGATTCCTCGACCTCCAAAAAGCTGAGGAACAGGCTTATGAGGCGAGAATACAAACAGCCTTGGAGAGAATACGTTCGGCAGCAATGGCCATGCATTCCTCCGATGGTCTGTCCAGAGTAGCGGAAGTATTGAGAGAACAAATGGCTTTGTTAGGTCAAAAGGAGCTTGAATCTTGTATTGTGCAATTATATGAGAAGGGATCTGATACCTATGTAGCCTATTATTCCTTTAAAATGCCAAATGCAACCAATAAAAAATTGGTGCATGATGTAGCCATTGTACCATGGAAGGAAACAGCATGGTCACGCAAAGTGATCAGCCAATATGAGGCTGGGATTGACACTTTTGGCATTCATGCTGAAAAAGCCATGCTAGAGGAATGGTATGCAATGCTAGCCAAAGTCTCCCCTAGGACGGTGGAATATGACCGTGTAGATACATTACAGGTTCCTGATGAATTGTATTATTATTTTGCCTGCTTTTCCGGAGGTTTTTTATCCGTCATTAGTTATGATCCTCCCACCCATGAAGCCAAGCAGCTACTGATCAGGGCTGCCAATACTTTTGATATTGCTTACAGGAGGTTTCAAGACCTTCAAAAAGCAGAAACTCAGGCCCGTGAGGCAGAGATCGAGTTGGCACTGGAGAGAGTACGTGCCAAGTCGATGGCCATGCACGAGACATCAGGACTGAACGACGTGATCTTGGTGGTTTTCCAGCAGTTTCAAGAGCTTAATATTAGGCTGGACTCGTGCTTTATCAATGTCTTCAATGAGGGAAAGGATCTCAACCTCTGGATTTCAACGGGCGAGGGCCTGACCTATCCCTACTCTACATTTCCCTACATCGACAATCCGCTGTTCAATAGGCAGGAGGAGGCCAGACAAAGAGGGGAGTCATTCTTCACACTGGAGATGACCAGGAAGGAAAAGGACAGCTTCTTCGATCATTTTTTCAAGCACCTCAGTGGGGTCACTGTCGATAAGAAGCGCAAGGACTATATCTACAATTCCAAAGGCGTTGCCATCTCTTTTGCCCTATTTGAGCACGCCGTCGTGGGTATGGCGAACTATCAGGGTGAGCCTTATTCCGACGAGGAGAACGCCATCCTCCGTCGCATTTCGAAAGTTTTCGAACAAACGTACACGCGCTTCCTGGACCTTCAGAAAGCTGAAGCCCAGGCCCGGGAAGCGCAGATCGAAGCCGCGTTGGAGCGCGTACGAGCGCGCTCAATGGCGATGCACAAAAGCGAAGAATTGCAGGATGTGATCGTCCTTGTCTATGAGCAGATGAGCCAGCTGGGTATATCGACAGATTCGGTCCAGGTAGAAATATTCAAAGAAGATAGTGATCATATCCATTGCTGGGTAGCCAATGAGTACGCTCCCTATGGCAGTGAAGTAGTGATTGAAGATCTGGGGTTTGGATTTGTGAAGGACCTGGTAGAGGCCCGCAAGGCTGGCGAAGAAGAATTTTTCTTCAGTGTCGACAAAGAGATCAAGGACAAGTACTACGACCTTGCCTTCAGGGAGACAGACTTGCAGATGCTCCCGGAAGGGAAAAAGAAACGGATTGCAGAGGGACGCTTCCTGACCGTGTATGAGGTCTTTAAAAAGAAGACCGGTCTTCAGCTTGGGGCTTTTGATGTGGATGAGTTTCCCGAGGAGGACAAGCGGATACTCAGGCGATTTGCGGAGGTCTTCGACCAGTTTTATATCCGATTCCTTGATCTCCGCAGAGCGGAAGAACAAGCCCGGGAAGCGCAAATCGAAGCTTCGCTGGAAAGAGTGCGTTCCCGAACAATGGGTATGCACCATAGTAACGAGTTGGCGGAGGTAGCCGGTGTTTGTTACGGCGAATTGCGTGCACTGGGGATTGTGAAGGAATCCGATGGCTTTCATTTCACCATCTATGATGAGGAGAATGAGACCGCGGACTTGTGGGTGACCGAGCCAGGAGGTACGCCTATCACCCAAAGTTTGGAACTGTCCCTAAGTGCTTTTCCACCGGCCAAAGCAACCTTTGACAAATGGCGGGCAAAGCCACCTCAGTCCCGCAGCGAGCAACTTTCTGCTGTTGAGTTGAGTCCACAGGATATTGCCGACACCATCGCCTTGCTCTCAGCGCATCCGGTATTCCGTGAAATGATCCTCACCCAACGACTGACGTCGAACCCGCCCAAAAGTTGGTGGGTCTACGATGCATGGTTTTCGCAAGGGACTTTAGTAATTGACTGTCTCTCGGACTCGATTCCCGAAGAATCACTGGGCACGCTGAGTCGCTTCGCCAAAGTATTTGAACAAACCTATACTCGATTTCTTGACTTGCAAAAGGCGGAAGCACAGGCGCGGGAAGCCCAGATCGAAGCGGCCCTGGAAAGAGTACGAGCAAGAGCAATGGCCCTCCATCACAGTGAAGAACTCAAAGAAGTCATAGCTATTATTTACCAACAGCTTACCGGTCTTGGATTGAAAATAATTGATACAAATATTGGCATCGAAGATGAGGAAACCAGGGATATAACATTTTGGGGATCAGGTCTGAGTGGAATTGAGATGCCTCCTAAGTTTACCGTTCCTTATTTGGATCAAAAAATCGTTCAGAGACTCCACTATTGGGATCGATCAAATCAATTTCACTACTATCACCTAAAAGGAAGGGAGTTTCAATCATACTGGAAAATATTACTTAGGGAATCAGAGTATAAGGATGCACCCAAAGAATATATGGATGTAGCGATAGGAATGAAACAGGTCCATCTGTCACATGTTTCAATTAAACATGGCATGCTGGAAGTGGCCAGTGATCGGAAATTTTCAGACGACCAAATTGAGATCCTTAAGCAATTTGGTTCAGTGGTGGACCTCACCTACACCCGTTTTGTAGATTTACAGAAAGCCGAAGCCCAGGCACGCGAGGCCCAGATCGAAGCGGCATTGGAACGCGTCCGTTCACGGTCCATGGGGATGCAATCCTCCGATGAACTGGTAGACATTCTGCAGATCACCTTTGATGAGCTCACGAAAATGGGCATGGACCTCGCCCGTGTGATCATCTGGATTTTCAATGAAAAGGACCGCTCGGTCGATTGGTGGATCACCAATCCCGAGTCCAATAATACGGCTACTTGCTTTCACATGCCTGAGCAAGACCATGAACTCTATCGAAAATACTGGGAAGCGTATGATCAACAATTGTGTCCGTGGCTCTATACCCTCGAAGGGGAGGAAAAACGAACCTGGCATCGACAGATTTTTAGTCAAACGAGGCTGTCAGGTCTTCCTGAGGCAGTAAAGACTGCCATGCAAAGCCCGGGAAAGGTATTTCTCACCAATTGCTTCAACAAGTATTCTGTGTTCCTCTCCGGCAGCCATGATCCATTGCCAGAAGAGCATACGAATATCATGCTGCGCTTTGGGCAAGTATTCGAGCAGTCATATACGCGATTTCGGGATATAGAGCAGGCGGAGGCGCAGGCACGCGATGCCCAAATCGAGGCAGCGCTGGAGCGTGTCCGCGCTCGGTCGATGGCGATGCATGATAGTAGCGAGCTTATCGAGGTAGCGACGCTCATGTTTCGGGAGTTTGAAAAGCTGGATCTGGAGGCCTTTTTAACGTGTGGCTACTTGATCCCCGATGAGGCTGCGGAAGTGACCAGGTGCTGGTTTGCTCAGACGCAAAGAGATTTTCTCGTACAATTCGACGCGCTGCTAACAGGTGATCCAGTATTGGATGATCGCTATAAGGCCTGGAAAGAACAGGTTCCAATTTTCAAGTATGAGGTCGGTGGAGCGCAGCTAGCACATCATTTGCAGATCGTATTTCCACTAGATCAGCGGAACGAGGAAGAGGACCTCGCAGTTGTGGCCATGCCGGATCCCACCATCTTTTATACTGCCAATTTTTCGCATGGCTACATCCTGGTCATCGCCGATCATGAGATGGACCGTGACCAGGAACGGATTCTATTGCGATTCAGGAGCACTTTCGAGCAAGCCTATATTCGATTTCTGGATCTCCAGAAGGCGGAGGAACAAGCCAAACTGGCCATCCGCCAATCGGTCACCGATCGTATCCGCGCAGAAATTACTTCCATGCGTACGCCGAAGGATCTGGAGCGAATCACGCCACTTATGTGGAAGGAACTGATCAATCTGGGTGTGCCATTTTTTAGGTGCGGCATTTTCATCATGGATGAAGTGCATCGGATCGCTCATACCTATTTGACTACTCCCCAGGGTGAGTCCCTCGCAGCTATCGATGTGACGTTTGATGCCAATCCGCTGGCACAGGCGTCGGTGGAGAATTGGCGAAGACAGGAAGTGTATGTCACGGAGTGGGATCAGAAGCAGTTCATTGCCAATATGACGGCCTTGTTGGACGATAAATTGCTCGAGGATCCCGATCGGTACCAACACGGAGAGCCAGCACCAGAACGCCTTGTGCTACATCTTGTGCCTTTTAAGCAGGGGATGCTGTACGTCGGTAATACCGATCATTTGGATCCGGACCAAATCGAGCTCGTCAAGCTGTTGGCACAGACTTTTTCCGTAGCCTATGCACGATATGAAGACTTCACGCAGTTGGAAGAGGCCAAACTACGCGTCGAGAGTGCCTTGAACGACCTTCAGTCTACACAGTCACAATTGGTGCATGCGGAAAAGATGGCGTCATTGGGTGAACTGACAGCAGGCATTGCTCATGAGATCCAGAATCCACTGAATTTCGTGAACAACTTCTCCGACCTCAACAAAGAACTTATCGATGACCTGCGGGAGGAACTGAAGGAAGGCAATATCGAGGAAGTGGAGGCGATCCTGCAGGATGTTTTTGGCAATGAGGAAAAGATCCTTTTTCATGGTAAGCGAGCTGAAGAGATAGTCAAGAGCATGCTTCAGCATTCCCGTGCGGGAGATGGAGAGAAAAGGCCTGCGGATATCAATGCGATCGCTGATGAGTACCTACGCCTTAGCTATCACGGGCTTAGGGCAAAGGACAAATCGTTCAATGCCGAGTTCAAGGCGCATCTCGCCGAGGACCTGCCGGAGATACAAGTCGTACCCCAGGACATTGGCCGCGTCCTGCTTAACTTAATCAACAATGCCTTCAGCGCTGTATCGGAGAGGCGGGAAGCAGATGGCAACGGCTATGTGCCTACGGTGGAGGTGTTCACAAGCAAGGTGAGGAGTGGGATAGAAATACGGGTCAAAGACAATGGCCCTGGCGTGCCGGACGATATTCGGGAAAAGATCTTCCAGCCGTTCTTTACCACTAAGCCGACGGGGTCAGGGACCGGATTGGGATTGTCGCTGAGTTATGATATCGTGACCAAGGGACATGGCGGCACACTGGAGATGGAGACGTCGGTAGGTGACGGTACAGAGTTTCGGATTCAATTGCCAATTGTTTAGAACACGGATTAAAGGGATCAATGGATGAAAGCAAATCAAGATAACCTTTACGCGTACAATACCGGCCTGAAAGATTATGCCAGAGAGAATCGAAACGCAGCGACAAAGGCGGAAGCGTGTCTGTGGAAGTATGCCCTGCGTGCCAAAGGAATGAAAGGATATGGCTTTAGACGGCAACGACCAGTGTTGAACTACATTGCAGACTTCATGTGCAAGGAATTGATGCTAATCATCGAAGTGGATGGTGATTCTCACGCACATCCGAAGGTGGCCGCTGCTGATGAAATTAGACAGAAGGCACTTGAAGCTGCCGGTTTTACTGTTTTACGTTTTGATGATGAGGATGTCTTGAAACATATCAATAATGTTAGATCGCAAATTGAATCTTGGATAGAAGCACATGAGAAGTAGCGCCTCCCCCTTGATCCCCCTGAAAGAGGGGGAAATGTGTTTCGAGCCACAAATTCTTTTCCCCCTCTTTGAGGGGGGGAGAGGGAGGATTCGCGCCCTTAGGAACCTCGGAGGATCTCGCCTCGCCTTAGCTTTATCGCTCCTCCTTCTCACCCATTCAGTACTGGGCCAACTGATCATCCAGGACGTCGATAGTGCCAGCCTCCAAAGGCAGCAGGAGGTCTATGAGGAACTGGTGGCGATGAAGCAAGAGGCTCGTGATGATTCCTCCAGGATCCAGGTCTGGAATCATTTTGCCAACTTTTTTAAGCAGCGACGACCGGACTCCGCCGTCTACTATGGCAACAAGGCATTGGTGCTCTCCCGAGAGACGGGAAACAAGGAGGAGGAGATTTGGGCGATCACCTACCTGGTGCTGGCGCATTTGGAGTTGGGCAACGATGCCAAAGCCATGCAACTGTGCCTGGAGGGCCAAAGACTGGAAGAGGGACTCCAGACCATGCTGTCAACCATGGGTAAGATCTACCTCAACAGCGGCGAAAACCTAAAGGCCATCGAGTGTTACCGACGAAGTCAGGACCTGTCCGCCGATCCATTTCAGCCCGTACGAAGCTCCATGGGCATTGCCAATGCCTATTTGGCCATGGGGGAGATGGATACTGCGTGGCACTACGGAAGAATGGCGTACACCGAAGCGACTGAGATCGGCGCCGATTGGCTACTGGGCCCTGCTTCCGTGGTGTTGGCTGAGATTTTGCTGGAAGCCGGGTATCCTGCAGATGCCTACGAATACATTATCCAGGCATTTGACTACTCAGAGGACCTCTCACATCGCTCGAAAAACAACTTGCTGATGGCCCGGTACTATCGGGATACCGGTGAGCCGCAATTGGCCATTGACTATGCTCACAGGGCCCTGGAGTGGGCCGGTCTGGGCGGGATTCACTCAAAGTCCATAGAGGCGAGCATGCTCCTCTCCAGCCTCTATCGGGAGAGTCAACCCCAGGAAGCCCTCAACTATAGTCGGTGGGCGCATTTCTTCAAGGATAGCCTTCTGGCATTAAGTCGTAAGACGGCTTTGCTGGATTACACCGACTACGACTATCAGATCCGGGAACAGGCCCTGGCTACTGCGCAAGACAGGTATGAGAGTCAAGTTCGCTTCAATGTTTTTATGGGCACGATCGGCCTGCTGGTCATGGCCGTGATTTTCTTTTTCGTCTATAGCCGCAACAAGCAAAGAGCCAAGAGAAGAGTTGAGATTGCCTATGAGAGGCTCAAAAACGCCCAGACGCAACTCATTCATTCGGAGAAAATGGCGTCGCTCGGCGAACTGACCGCCGGCATTGCCCACGAGATCCAGAATCCGCTCAACTTCGTCAACAACTTTTCGGGAGTCAATGTCGAACTCCTCGAGGAAGCGGAAGAGGAACTGGAGAAAGGAGACACTGAGGAAGCCAAAATAATCATCAAGGGGACGCTTCAAAATGAGAAGAAAGTCCTGCTGCATGGCAAGCGTGCTGAAGGAATTGTGAAGAGCATGCTGCAGCATTCGCGTGCAGGTGATGGACAAAAGGTGCCGACCAACCTTAACGAACTGGTGGACGAGTATGCGCGCCTTGCCTACCACGGTCTGCGAGCGAAGGATGCCTCCTTCAATGCCGACATTCAAACTGACTTCGATGAGCAACTTCCCGAGGTCCACGTCATACCCCAGGACATCGGTCGCGTGCTCCTCAACCTGCTGAACAACGCCTTCGCCGCGGTCACGAGCGTAGAGCGCCCGACGGTAACTCTAGGAACCCAAAAGCTGAATAACTCAGTAACTATCTCTGTTTCCGACAATGGCCTGGGTATACCCTCCAAGATCCGAGACAAGATTTTCCAACCTTTTTTCACGACGAAGCCCACTGGTCAAGGTACGGGGCTGGGGCTGAGCCTGAGCTACGATATCGTGACAAAGGGGCATGGGGGAAGACTGGAAATGCAGACAGAGGAGGGAGAGGGTACGACGTTCATCATTCGACTACCTTCCGCGACATGAATAGCCACTCTTACCAATGGCGGTTTTTTGTTGTAAGAGTTCTACTACTTATGGTGTTCTGCGGGGCTTTTACTGTCCAAGCCCAACGGATGATATTCAGAAATGTAACATCTGAAGACGGCCTGCCGGACCTCAGAGTCTCTGATGTTACCCAGGACCCATACGGTTTCATTTGGATTGGCGCTTGGGAGGGAGTTTATCGTTTTGACGGCAAAAAGTACAAGAAGGTCATCAATCTTGACGCCCGGCATCTCCAGGCTGACGGCGAGGGAGTCTGGATGTCTGCTGGCGGTGGTCACTTACACCATTACAAGTTCGAGGATGACAGCCTATACGCTTATGACATAAATACGGATCGCTATGCAGAGATAGCCACTGGCCCCAATGGCGAAGTCTATGTCGGTACGAGAAATGGCCTGATGCTGTTCGATCCTGAGCGACAGGCATTTCGGTCGATCCCCGAGACGGAGAACATGGCGATGTTTTTTCTTCGGACTTATCATTCTGGCAAGGTCTCATTTGTGGTTAGACCTCCCAATATTGATGAGCATCCCACTCAAGTGGGTGTGCTTCATGAGACAGGTGATCTCGAATTCCACGAGATCCCTCCTGATCCAACAGCGGCTTCAGCGACTGATTGGCTATCTGACTTTTTCTTGATGGATTCCGCGCTCTTAATTCTCAACGAGTTTGGCTGGGCGACAAAGAAACTTGGTAGTGACAATTGGGTTTTTAGGAGACCATCCAATACAACCGAGTCGATTGCAGGATACCAGGGAGTATTTGATCATCAGGGTTACCTATGGATCCACTCAGATCAACAACTAATGAGGATTGATTTATCAGCGGCAAAAGTTTCTTTTTTCAAACATGACCCCTCTGATGCTAGTACTCCGCTACCAGCCAATGAGCAATTTTTTGGTGCCCGAATGATGATCGACCGACAGGGGATTATGTGGTTGCCCCGGTTCGCTTATGGCCTTACCACATTGGATTTCTACCAAAATGATTTTGGGCTAATGACCCATGCCGATGGTGAGGTGATTCGTGAGCCAATATCCATCCTGGAGCAGGAAGACGGGACTTTGTGGTTAGGCACTCGTAATGTCGAATACGGCCTTCTCCGAATTGGTCGCGAGCGTCGCATGTTCAAAAGCTACACCATTGGTATTGGGGAATCTAGTAAGACGCCTCCCGGGCGAACTCCTTCATCGACTGTCTCCCACCCATTTAGTTGGGCTTTGGTTGCGCAGAACGATGGCACGATATGGTCAGGAACAGGCCATAAAAACGCGGGCTCGGGTGGACTCAATAGGATTGGTTCTGACGACTCCGGAGTTGTGATATTCAAGCACGACCCTGAGGACACGGCCTCTATCCCCTTCAATACAGCGATCCGGATATCTACGGATTCCAGGGGAAGTCTGTGGGTGTCTCCGGGTTTTGGGAAGATCTTCAAATTCGACCCAGAGACGGAGAGAGTCGATAGGAATCCGCTGAGAAATATCGACCGGCAGGAGTACCTGCCTGATCTTCAACAAGTGCACCTGATTCTACGTGACGACCGATTGATTGTCGCTTGCACCTCTCAAGTGATTTTATCGGTAAATACTGAGGATATGAGTGTCGAGGAAATTGACTTTGGACCCATTGAGAAAGAACGACTCATGATCCACCACGAGGACGAGACCGGAAAAGTTTGGTTTCTGTGTGATCAGGGTTTTGGCAGCCTGGACAATGAATTGAAATCCTGGGACTTCTTCTTCAACTACGATACGGCAGATTTCGACTGGAAAGTCAAAGCCATTAACTCTGATAGTGAGGGACGTATTTGGCTGGCCACGGATCAGGGGATCGTTCGATATCATCCAAATGACAAGACCTTCTTCCATTATTCCTCTGATCGTGGACTACAGAGTGGCTCTTTCTATCACTGGATTAACCACAAAGGTCCGAGCGGGAAGATCTACTTTGGCGGTCCTGCAGGCCTCAACGTATTTGATCCATCCAACCTCTCAGGAAACCCCTATCCGCCAGCGGTCATCTTCAATCAGCTAAGTTTCGATGATGAGGTCATCTCCTTGACAACGGACTATTCTTCCCCAAAGGAGACCTTCATTGTAGGCCCTTACAAGCGTTCGATCACGTTCGAGTTTTCGGCCATCCACTATGCCGATCCCGGCTCAAACCGATTCGAATATCGGTTGGATGGCTTTGATAAAGATTGGAGATCTGGTGGAACGATTGGCATGGCCACTTATACTAATCTAGATCCAGGGTCTTACAGGTTTTTGGTCCGCGCCAGAAACTGGGATGGTGTCTGGAGTGATGGTGATGATTCCCTGACTATCATTGTCTTGCCTCCCTGGTGGATGACATGGTGGGCCTATGTTATTTATTTCATCATGATTCTGACAGGAGGCTATGGCCTCTACAGAGTCCAGCGGGCAATAACGATACGCATCGAAAGAGATAAGATCAAAGACGAACGGCTGGCCCAGGCGAAGGAGGTCGAAAAAGCCTATCAGGAGCTGAAGACCACCCAAACCCAACTCATCCACTCGGAAAAAATGGCCTCACTTGGTGAGTTGACCGCAGGTATTGCTCACGAGATTCAGAACCCACTCAACTTCGTCAACAACTTCTCCGATGTCAACAAGGACCTTGCTGAGGAAATGATTGAGGAAATGAAGAAGGGTAATTTGGCAGAGGCGGAAGCGATTGCGAATGACCTGATTACTAACGAGACGAAGATCACCCATCATGGCAAGCGCGCCGAAGAGATTGTTAAAAGCATGCTTCTTCATTCCCGAGGCAGCGACGGCGAAAAGCAACTCACCAACATCAACGAACTGGCAGACGAATACATACGCCTTGCCTACCACGGCTTGCGCGCGAAGGACCCATCATTTAATGCCGAGATCAAAACCGATTTCGACTCCAGTCTTCCCAATGTCAGTATCGTCCCCCAGGACATCGGCCGCGTCCTCCTCAACCTGCTGAATAATGCATTTTCCGCGGTGTCGGAGGTCGAGGGTCCGACGGTAAACCTAAAAACTCAAAAACTTAATAACTCAATAACCATTACGATCTCCGACAACGGCCCCGGTATCCCCCCGGACATCCGCGACAAGATCTTCCAGCCCTTTTTTACAACCAAGCCGACGGGTTCCGGTACGGGACTAGGATTGAGTCTGAGCTATGACATTGTGAAGGCGCACGGAGGTGAGTTAAGCTGTGTCGCAGGAAATGGATTAGGGGCTTTGTTTTCGTTTCAAATACCAATAGCAGCAAAAGAGGATGAAACTTAGTATTAGTTTTTTCGTCGCGCTTTGGTTTTTTGCTTCACAAGAGACCATTGCTCAAACCACTGAATTAGATAGCTTGAAGCTGGCTTTGACACAAGTCAGAGACGATACCAGTAAAGTTCGCTTGCAGTCGCGGATTGGTAGAAGGTATGTGTTCTTTCAGACTGATTCTGCATTTAAGTACTGCAGTCAGGGCTTGACTTTATCTCGCCAAATCAATTATCTGGAGGGAGAAGCGCAAAATCTAGTTGGACTTGCTGTATATCATCGCTTTACTGGCTCTGCTGTGGAGGCGATTGAATACGCCAACAAGGCAATTTCAATATTCACGGATTTAGACGACAAGCAAGGAATAAATATCTGCATGAAGATGTTTGCCTGGGCCGCACAGGACCAAAAAGACTACACGCGTGCTTTGAAACTCATGTTTGCATCAGTGGAGTTTGCAAAGAAGAGTGACAGATTAAGCAATATGGGTGCATACGCGACGATAGCGGAGATCTATGTAGATCTTGAGCAATATGACTCAGCCCAATATTATGCCGAATTGGCGATGAGGGAAAATTTGGCGGCGAGTGAAAATGAGAAGGAGTCAAATTGGCCCTATCGCGTACTCTCTACACTATATCAGAAACAAGGTGACTACGGCCTCGCTTTGAATTACTGCCACTTGGCGATCGTCAAATCTTCTTCCAAGGTCTCACATAACTTCGCCCAGCTAATTATCGGTTTGGCCGAAATCTTTTACTATATCGGAGAAACAGATTCTGCCGATTATTATGCACGATCCGCATTCGATATTGCCATCGAAAACAACTATTATCCTGAGCTAAGTGAGGCAAGCCACTTGTTGTCCAAAATTTTTGAGACCAGAGAAATTAAAGACAGTGCCCTCAGCTATTTGAAACTGGCGAATGTGGCAAAGGACAGCGCCAATAGCATTGAGAAAAATCAACATTATCATTCACTGGTCTTCAGGGAAGATCTTCGAAAATCAGAGGAAAATGTTGAAAGGATAAAGCGGAACTCGCAGCAAAGAACACTGATTTTTGTCTTTGCTTTGGTCTTTCTCGTCACCCTCTCCGTCATGCTTTTCCTAAATATCAGGGACAAGCAACGGACCAATTCAACGCTGGTAGAACAAAAGCAAGAGATAAAAACGACACTGGAGAAACTTAAAAGCACGCAATCCCAACTCATCCATGCCGAAAAGATGGCCTCGCTCGGAGAGCTTACTGCCGGCATTGCCCACGAGATCCAGAATCCGCTCAACTTCGTCAACAACTTCTCCGATGTCAACAAGGACCTGGTACGGGAGCTGATGGAAGAAATGAAGAAGGGCAATCTGGAGGATGCAGAGGCGATTGGGAAGGATCTGATTGCCAATGAAGCCAAAATCACCCATCACGGCAAGCGCGCGGAAGAGATCGTCAAGAGCATGCTCCAACACTCCCGCGGCAGCGACGGCGAAAAGCAACTCACCAACCTCAACGAACTGGCCGACGAATATGTTCGCCTCGCCTACCATGGCCTCCGTGCCAAAGACCCTTCCTTCAATGCCGAAATTAAAACCGACTTCGATCCCAACCTCCCCGAAATCAACGTCGTCCCCCAAGACATCGGCCGCGTCCTCCTCAACCTGCTCAACAACGCCTTCTCCGCCGTATCCGAGAAAGCAAAATCGGCCGGCAACGCCTATATCCCAACCGTGCAAATAACAACTAACCTATCCCCCCTTGAGGGTGGTCCGGCATCCCGGGGCAAGGGGGGTGATTCCCCCCTATCAAGGGTGGCGCAGGGGGGTGTTTCCCCTGCCGCAGGCATTCAAGTAACCATATCCGACAACGGCCCAGGCATCCCTCCAGACATCCAGGACAAGATTTTCCAGCCCTTTTTCACCACAAAACCCACCGGTCAAGGCACAGGACTAGGACTGAGCTTGAGCTATGATATTGTGACGAAGGGGCATGGGGGAAGGCTGGAAATGGAGACAAATGTTGGGGAGGGCACGGAGTTTATCATCAACCTGGCTGTTGTCTCATGAGGTATTCGATTTTCATACTGATTCTTTTCTGCCTTCTTAAAGCTGACACAACCTATGCCCAGGATGTCATTCCCTTGCAAGCTTATGGAGTTCGAGAAGGGCTGCCGGAGGAGACTATCAAGGGTATTGTCCAAGATGATCATGGATTTATTTGGATAGCCACCCAGAAGGAGATGGTCCGATTTGATGGCTATCAATTCGAAACTCCTTGGAAGAAACCATCAAAGGCCGGTAACTACGAAAAATTGAACTCCCATAGGGATATCATGAAAGGAAGCGATGGGAAGATCTGGATTGGCAGCGCCACTGGAGGGCAGATATTGAACTATGACCCCCAATCTCAAAAAATCATCTCTTATGTATTGCCGGAGAGCAATACAAAATTCCGTATCGCTTGCAACCTGATCTTGGAAGATGTGAGTGGCGATATTTGGTTTTCAGTCGTCCAGTATGAATCTGAGGAGGTGAAGATCTGTCGGTTACAAACCACGACTGGGGAGATCAGGTGCTACAATCATAATGCGGGTCGCCGTCGGATAGGTCTTGGAGGGAACTTCTATACGGCCACGGCGCCAACAGACAGTTCCGTCTGGACGGTGGATGCTTCGCAAGACTCAGGTGGTACGCTGCGGAGGTGGGACCCTGCCACGGACCAGTTTGAGGTGATTCTCAAACCAGGAGAGACTTTACCCGGCACCGAACTGAAAGATACCTTGATGGATGTTTTGCCGGGGAAACAAGGCAAGTTCCTAATTATGAGCAGTCGCCAGCATGTTTTTCTTTGGGATCCATTAAAGCGCAAAGTGCACTCCTATTTCCCGTATGATCCCAGCCCTAATGGTAATTGGGCTGCTTTTGAAGATAGTGAAGGCTTTCTGTGGATCGTTCATCCAAGAACTATCACGAGAATTGATCCGGCATCCGGCAGTCGTCTCGAATACTTCAGTAAGAATCAACACTTTCAGTTTGGGACACAAGGCGATATAGAAGGCATCTGGCCTGTCGCTGAGTTGGATGGGGGAGGGTTGTGGCTGGGAGTTGAGGATAACAATAAGAGCCCTTCCTATTTGCGATTTGATTTGGATAAGGCTCAATTCAGTGTTTTTGATGGTTCACTGAATTTCGAGGGGAATCCACAGCAGTATTTCCATCATATAGTGATGGACTTTTCCTCTACGAGATGGTTTGGTTCAAGGCCCAATCTTTATAAGGAGGACGCCCATCGGACGCGGATTCAGAGGTTCAATGCGAATAGCACATCTTCTGCATTTCCAAGCGACACTATCGTCGGGCTTTTTGAGGACAGCAAGGAAAGGCTCTGGGTCTCCACCAGAAATGGTCTTGCCGTATATCACGACGCGAGTCAAAGCTTCACCACCTACCGCAATACGAGTGGGGACAGATTCTCCCTCAGCGACAATAACGTCGGGCCTATCTTAGAAGAAGAATCGGGGAACATTTGGATTGGGACTGAGAATGGCTTAAATCTCCTCGACGAGCAATCAGAAAAATTCCATCGCTTCTTTCACAAGGAGCTGGAGACCAATCATATAAAGGCGCTTTATCAGGATAGTCAAGGAAGGATCTGGGTATCGATTCTAAACAAAGGGATTTGGATCTATGATTCAGGTACAAAGACTCAGACCGAGTTCTTCGAATTCAGGGGGGAAGTCCGCCAAATATTCGAAGATCATTTGGGCAATATTTGGTTAGCACATCATGGTCAAGGGCCTTTCCGATACTTGGAAGCTACCAAGACCTTCAGACACTATCCTTTTGAGACAGGTCTGGATCGGGAAGTACATTGGATCACTCAGGACTCAGCAAACATCCTATGGGTTGGGACTGACAACTTCCTTCATCGGTACATACACAAAGCGGATTCCTTCGAAGTTTACGGAAGTCACGAAACCGGATTTTCCGCGAATTCAAACTTTTATTCAGACGCGCAAGGTGATTTATGGGTGGGGAACTACCTGGGTGCCCTTGTGAGAATCATACCTTCCACCAAGAGGTATGAGGGTTTTGGCTTGGAACATGGATTGCCACAAAGTGGTTATGTGGTTCATGGCGCCATTCCCACTGACGAATACGGGAACCTTTATCTCACCACAGATCAGGGGTTGTCCGTATTCAACATGGCGACACATCAAGTTTCCAATTTTGATGAAAAAAATGGGTTTTACGGGTCAAGGGGAGCAGCGATCTCCAGGGCCAACGGTGAGGTATGGATAGGTGGCAGGAAGGGCCTCCATCGAATTGTTCCTAAAAAGTTGCTACAAGAGAAGAATCTTATACCTCCGAAGGTGTGGATCACATCCATGACCATTATGGATAGCACTTATTCTGCACCTGATGGGACTATCTTTCAGAAAGCAGTGGACTACACGGATCAAATCGAGCTCGAATATTGGCAAAAGGATCTCGCGTTTGACTTTGTTGCTCTCCACTATCTGAGGCCGGAGGCCAATCAATACGCCTGGCGATTGGAGGGCTATGATGATCGTTGGACAGAGCCCTCGTTGTCCAGAACGGCCTCTTATACCAACCTCTCACCTGGGACTTACACTTTCCGGGTGAAAGGGTCCAATGCCGATGGCATTTGGAACGAGGAAGGGGATTTCATCACGATTATTATCAATCCGCCATTGTGGCAAACTGCGGGAGCGTATGGTTTCTACTTCCTGATTTTTTGTGGAGGAGTGTTAGCTGTCCATCGATTTCAAAAGGCTCGCACGATCCGCATCGAAAGGGAAAAGATCAAAGATGAACAATTGGCCCAAGCACAGGAGGTAGAAAAAGCCTATCAAGAGCTGAAGACCACCCAATCCCAACTCATCCATTCCGAAAAGATGGCCTCGCTCGGAGAGTTGACCGCCGGCATCGCCCACGAGATCCAAAATCCACTCAACTTCGTCAACAACTTCTCCGATGTCAATCGCGAGCTGATCGACGAGCTCGAGGAGGAAGCGAAGAAGGGCAATGTGGAGGAAGTGGCCTCCATTGCCAAAGATCTCCGGGACAATGAGAGCAAAATCACCCATCACGGCAAGCGCGCCGAAGAGATCGTCAAGAGCATGCTCCAACACTCCCGAGGGAGCGATGGCGAAAAGCAACTCACCAACATCAACGAGCTGGCCGACGAATATGTGCGTCTTGCCTACCATGGTCTGCGGGCGAAGGACCCATCCTTCAATGCCGAAATCAAAACAGACTATGCTCCTAACCTCTCCGAAATCAATATCGTCCCCCAGGACATCGGCCGCGTCCTCCTCAACCTGCTGAACAACGCCTTCTCCGCCGTATCCGAGGTCGAGGGTCCGACGGTAAACCTAAAAACTCAAAAACTTAATAACTCAATAACCATTACGATCTCCGACAACGGCCCCGGTATCCCTCCCGACATCCGCGACAAGATCTTCCAACCCTTCTTCACGACAAAGCCAACAGGGCAGGGTACAGGCCTGGGGCTCAGCCTCAGCTATGATATCGTGACAAAGGGGCATGGGGGCAACTTGACGCTGGATGCTCATGGGGGCAATGGCACCACATTCACCATCGAATTACCCCTAAGCTCATGATCAAATCCGTGCAATCAAGTAATCAGTGGCAATCCGTGATGCAGACAGTTGACGACATCGTGACAAAGGGGCATGGGGGAAGGCTGGCAATGGAGACAGAGGAGGGAAGTGAGAGTAAATTGATAATTTTTCTACCAATTGATGATACCAGATGAGAAATCGGTCAATCGTTCTGCTGGTTTTTCTCTCCCAGTTCGGTCTTGCCCAAACAGACCGACTGGATAGCCTTCATCATCGTCTGGCTACGACAGATGACATTTCTTCGCGTGCCAGAACCATGTTCAATATCGGTGCATATTACAATTACATGAACATTGATTCATCTTCCTACTACATGCACCAGGTTCTCCGCAATACCTCCGAGGATAGATTAAAAGCCGAGACTTTGAAATGGCTATGTGCGCTGTATAGAATGGTCAGGCCCGATTCAACCTTCTATTATGGAAGACTTACCCTCAAGTTAGCGAACGAGAAAGCTTACCATGATTTGGTCCCTGGGGTTTTCAATAGCCTTTCTCTGACCGAAACAGCCATTGGTAATATGCCCCAGGCTCTGCAATATGCCTTACAAGGAGTGAAACTAGCTGAAGAGAGGAACGATGAGTTTGAGCTGGCCTATGGACTGGCAAACCTGGGTTACGTCTATATGCATGACGGTTCCTATCAAGAGGCAATCGACACTTATAAGAGAAGTTACAAGGATTTTATCACAATTAATCGTGAAGCTAATGCGGCAATTATGCTCGCATTGACTGCGCAGGCTTACGCAACAATCGGTAAGCCAGATTCGGCGCGAGATTATACTACAAGGGCGCTTAGTTTACATGCCGAGAATCCGGGATTCTTTTCAGAAGACATTTTTGGTGATGTATTTCTCAAGCTTGGTGATACCTTAAGATCTCTCGAGTACTACCACAGGTCGATTCAGTCCCCAGAATTATTTTTGAGTTTCAATGGGCACCTGGAAATTGCGAAGATCCACGAGTCCCGTGGTAATATCGACTCGGCCGTGACCTATGGAAGAAGGGCGCTCAACATATCGCAGTCAAGCGGCTTTTTTTCCAACATTATTGAGGTAAGCATCTTCTTGTCCGCGATATACGAATCTCAGGATCCACCGAGAGCTATGTTTTACGCAAAAAACGCTATAGCTTATCAGGACAGCCTGATTGCCATGGAAAGATCAATGGCAATCAGCGACTTCGTATCCATTGACCAACTTCAACGTCAACAGGAATTAGATGAAAAAATTCAGATTTTTCGAATCTATATTCTATCGGGTAGTTCATTCATCCTTCTGGTTCTGGCATTTCTTCTTTGGAGAAGCCAACGGCAAAAGCAACGGTCAAAGCGAAAAACCGAAATTGCCTACGAGCGCCTCAAGAACACCCAGTCCCAACTCATCCACTCCGAAAAGATGGCTTCTCTCGGAGAGTTGACCGCCGGCATCGCCCACGAGATCCAGAACCCGCTCAACTTCGTCAACAACTTCTCGGATGTCAATCGCGAGCTGATCGATGAGCTCGAGGAGGAAGCGAAGAAGGGTAATGTGGAGGAAGTGACCTCCATCGCGAATGACCTGCGGGACAACGAGAGCAAGATCACCCACCACGGAAAGCGTGCCGAAGAGATCGTCAAGAGCATGCTCCAACACTCCCGTGGGAGCGACGGCGAAAAGCAACTCACCAATATCAACGAGCTGGCCGACGAATACTTACGCCTTGCCTACCACGGCCTGCGCGCGAAAGACCCTTCCTTCAATGCCGAAATCAAAACCAACTTCGACCCTAACCTCTCCGAAATCAATATCGTCCCCCAGGACATCGGCCGCGTCCTCCTCAACCTGCTGAACAACGCCTTCTCCGCCGTATCCGAGGTCGAGGGTCCGACGGTAAACCTAAAAACTCAAAAACTTAATAACTCAATAACCATTACGATCTCCGACAACGGCCCCGGTATCCCTCCCGACATCCGCGACAAGATCTTCCAACCCTTCTTCACGACAAAGCCAACAGGGCAGGGTACAGGCCTGGGGCTCAGCCTCAGCTATGATATCGTGACAAAGGGGCATGGGGGCAACTTGACGCTGGATACTCAAGGGGGGGACGGCACCACATTCACCATCGAATTACCCCTAAGCTCATGATCAAATCCGTGCAATCAAGTAATCCGTGGCAATCCGTGATGCAGACAGTTGACGACATTGTAACCAAGGGGCACAGGGGAAGGCTGGAAATGGAGACAGATGTTGGGGAGGGCACGGAGTTCCGGATGGAATTGCCTTTGGGATAGATCAGCAAACTTGTCGCCTCAATGTACGTGGGAGCTTGTGCGCCGAGTGATAATTATTCCATAGATGGCGTTATTTGTGGGCTTTTGTGAATATCTTACTATTTCAGCTAACGCCCTGGTGCCATGAAATTTGACTACTTAGTAACCTCTGGTACATCCAGATGGTATAAATGCGCTTCCAAGCTCCTCTGTTCACTACTTGCTGTTACGTTCCTTGTCCTATTTGCGAGTTTCGAATCACTGGCCCAACCAGGAAAAGCCCGCAAAAATCAAGACGTGGAGCCGACCTTCGATTGTATTGAATATGCTGGTAACGGCAAGTTTCGAGCGCGCTTTGGTTACCAGAACAAGGGCAACAAACAGGTGATCCTACCGACACAGGATAGTCAAATCATCATCAATGACGGGGAGTCGTCAGAAAATGCCCTCAACGTTTTTGAGGCTGGGAGCTATGACTATGCGTTCTCTTCAGATTTTTCATCGAAAGACCGCGTCACGTGGAAGCTCATACTTCCCAATGGCAAAGAAAAGTTGATCACCGCAAGCGCCAACTCATCCCATTGCCGGGAGGGCGACGGATTTATATTCCCTGTTATCAATCAGTCTGGAAAGAGTGACAACAAGATTGGTCTGGACCTCACAGCCTTAGGTTCCGGAGATCGGGGTTCGGCACCGGACCTACTCTTCCAGATCCACGAAGACCAAAATGAGGTACTCGTAGAGATCGTGCCTCTGGAATCGAAGCTAAGCACCGTCCTGCAGCTACTAAGCAGCAAATATGGGCGGGTGGATAACCCAGATCCCGCTATATCCGACTTCATTGACAAGGGCACCATTACCTTTCTCAATGGGCTGCAGTCCAATGCCGTGACCGTCTTCTTCCCAATCAATCGTCTCCTCGAACTCAACGAGGAGGAGGATGTCAACTTCGTGCGTCCCGTTTACCCCGCAGTTCTGAATCGTGGCATCACTACGAGCCAGGGTCATGTCGTACAGGGATCTCAGGAGGTCCTGGAGGCATTTCAGTACGAGAAAGATGGCCAGGTCCTACCAGTCAATGGCAGCGATGTCCGAGTAGGCGTATTATCCGACAGCTACAATACCCAGCCCAATGATCCGGCAAATCAAGTGGATATCCCGCAGGGTGACCTGCCCGCTACCATTGACCTATTGCAGGAGTACCCCTTTGGAGTTGCGTCTGACGAAGGACGTGCCATGCTCCAAATCCTTCACGACGTAGCCCCGGCTGCGGACCTCGGCTTTCGAACGGGTGTCGTAACGCCCATCGATTTTGCGGAAGGCATTCAGTCATTTCAGAGTGCGGGGTATGATGTTCTGGTGGACGATATCACTTTCCTGACGGAGCCATTTTTCCAGGATGGAGTTGTTGGCCAGGCGAGTAAGGAATTCATAGCCGCTGGTGGTGTCCATGTTACCTCCGCGGGCAACTTCGGGGAGCTGGCAGTGCAGGATGTCTTCACGCCTGCTGCGGCTACGCTGAACCCCGCTGTATTTGGCGAAAATGCCGTAGCCCATGATTTTGGAGGTGGTGATTTCCAGTTGAGCTTTTCTGTGTGTCCCGGTGTGTACCTCGCAGTCTTGCAATGGGATGAGCCTTTTTATTCCCTCAACCAATTGCCCGGCGTGGCGACAGACCTTGACGTCAACGTCGTGGACAACAGCCAGAACCTGATCGTGGGCAACAACCGCATAAGCTTCGTCGGGGATCCCGTGGAGCTCATAGCATTTGAAGCCACGGCCTGCGGCCAGGCCAATTTTGTGGTCAGCAGTGCGGAGGGGGCGCCTTCCGGTTCCGTTGGTTTTCGCCTGATCATCTTCCAGGGGCCGGACCTCGTGCTGAATGAGTTTAACGAGGGTGCGCCGACAATTACCGGTCAGGCGATGGTCGAAGAGGCATGGACGATTGGTGCAGCATTCTACGGGGGCGATCCGCTTTCGGCAGAGCCGTTTTCCTCCTCTGGAGGGCTGTTGCCCAATGGGCGTGACGTGGCTGTTGATTTCACGGCCCCTGATGGTGTCAACACCAACGTGCTCTCGATCGGCGCTGATATCCAGTTTGACCCAGATACGCAATTTCCCAATTTCTTCGGCACTTCGGCGGCAGCACCCCATGCGGCGGGCGCGGCGGCGTTGTTCAGATCAGTGATACCTGCGTGGTATCCCGAGGGTCCACCGGATGGGGACCCCTCCCTCAATGAAGAGATCCTCTCGCTCATTCAGCAATCGAGTCTGGCGATCGGTCCGGAATCTAAGACCGGTGCGGGATTCGCTCAGGTAAATGAGGCTTTCAAGCTCATCGCTGCTCCCACACCCCAGGTGGAGACACTGGAGATTATCGATGAAAATGCAGAGACCCTCACCTTCCGTGTAACAGGGCGCTTCTTTACAGAAGATTCCGAAATCAATCTCCGGGGTGAGCCCGTAGTGGATGCCAATGGCAGTCCGGCAACGCAGTTTGTCAGCAGTGAGGAATTGGTGGCCGCGATACCCATCGTTGGTGGCGATCCACCCATCAACGTTTCGACAGATCCAAAGACACCCGCTGGCTCTGACGGTGGCGTTAGCAGCACGCTGTACTTTGGAGATGGCATCCGCGAATTGATTGTCGTCAAAGCCAACGACACGCAGAAACTATTTGGAGAGGCCCTACCCACATTTTCAGTAGCTATTAGCGGGATTCCGGAAGGAGTGGACCCTGCCTCCATCGGATTGGGTCTTACCAATATCCAGTACAGTACCATCGCTACGAGTACCAGTAGCGTCAATAATTATGCAGTCACCCCCTCGTTCGTCGTCGAGCCGGGCATTGAGGTGCTGGAGGAGTATGAGTTCGTGTTTGAGATTGGTATCCTTAGCATATTGCCACTGTCGGTGACGATCGTTGCGGAAGATGTCACAGCGACCTACGGGGAGTCGTTTGCTATCACACTGCGATACGAATACGATGACACAAATATTTCAGCCGGTGAGCGGGCTGACTTTCTTACCTCATTGGTGGAGGCCCACACTTCTACATTCGCCGAAAATACCCTCGGAGTCTTCAACAGGGCACGCCCGCTTGTAAATTCAGAGCTGGAGCTACTCGATGGTAGCAGCTGGCTGGCGACGCAGACAGTCATTGAGAACCGTGCCAAACCCCTGGTCAATGAGATACAGGCCATCGACCTCGAACCAGATCTGCTGACCACATATGTCGACGATCCCACCTTGGGGATCCCCAATCGCGCCAAAGCGCTCGTCAACTGGGAGAGCGTGCAGGACGGTTTTGGCAGCATCTTCGATCCCATAGAAAACAGGGCCAAGCCATTGGTCAATGAAACGATTTTTCAACCCAACGACAAGGTGGCCAATGTGGATGTCATCCTGATTGTCGATGAAGTAGAAGAGGTAATCTCGGGTGTGAGTTCTATGAACATTGTGACGGGCCTTGATGTGACACCTGCTGGCAAGCCCCACTTGATTATTCCGGGCGCTTTTATCAACGAATTTGTTGCCAACCTAGACCCAACCTTCGTCGCGGGACTGCTCACCGTTACTCCTGCATCGCTTATGGCCACGACGGCCGACGCTTTCATCAATGCTGGTGATGAACTGCCTGAGTTTGCGACCACCTTCGAAGGTCTAGCCTATGACGACACGCCTGAGTCGCTGTTCGGAACCGAGGGACTCCAATATGTAGTCACTCCCGACTACGAGCCGGAGAGGTCTGCGGGGATCTATGATGTGGAACCGGTACTGTCATCCCTTACTAACTATGTTGTGAATGCAGAGAATGGAACCTTGTTTGTCAATCCATTTGGTCCCGGAGCGAAAAAGGTAAGGGTGTACCTCGATTGCGTCCAACCGCTGAGGAATGATCCCTCAGGATTCGATTTCGAGGCATTCTTTAGCTACGTCAATCCAAATGCGACCCCTGTGTATGTGCCACTGGGACCTGAAAACCAATTTTCTGGACTGGCTGCTTTCCTCGGTGCGCCGCCGGAGCTTTTCGTCCCCGGCAGTGAGCAGTTTGGTATTCCTTTCGACGGAAATGGACTCACTTGGGAACTGACCTCCAATGAGAGCACCAAGAAGTCTGCAACTTCCTCTTCCGCGAGTTCGGATTCTGAGCGCTGCAAGAATAAGGACTTCAAGCGAGTGGCCACAGAGTTTACTTATGAGCTTTTGTCTTCGGAAGTGGACGCCTATGTCGTTTACCCAAATCCGGTGGAGCACATAGCGCGTATTCGCGTGGAAGGAGGGAACTTGGCAAATCGCCAGATAGGCCTTGTTGACCAAATAGGTCGGCGACTGTTAGTGGAGATTGTCAGACACAACGATATCAATACTATCGAAATAGACATGTCGAGACTCGATAATGGGCTATATTTCCTAACTATTGGAGAAGGTCAGGGTATCCGGGTCTTCCCGATTGTGAAGAAATAGAACCCTCCAGATTGAGACTACGGAAGTATGTATTGATTCTTTTGGCCCCCGTCTTGGCCCTGAAGGCAGGAGCCCAGGACCCGGTTACTGATAGCCTTTTGGCTGTCGTAGCGGAGGCACCTAGCGACACGGCAAAGGTCAACGCGCTCAATGAGTTGAGTTATTCATTGTTCAGTACCGACCCTGAAGGGGCCATCCAGTATGGTGAGCAAGCACTTTCACTGGCCAGATACATTGGCTACCAAACCGGTGCCGCCTATGCCCTCAAACATATCGGCTTGGGGTATTACATACCGGGGGATTTTGTGCAAGTGCTGGATAATTGGCTACAAAGTCTCCAGATCTTTGAAGAGATCAACGACCAGGTAGGTGTGGCAAATATGGTCAATAATCTCGGGGCTATCTTCTACAACGAGGGCAACGAGGCCAAAGCCATTGAATACTATTTGCGCTCACTGAATATTGCAGAAGCCCAGGGTGACACCTTGCGGATTGCCACAGCATTACTCAATTCAGGTAGCGTCTATTCCACGATGCCTCAGAGCTACGCGCAGGCACTACAATATTACTGGCGTGCGCTGCCCTTGCTTCAGTCTGCTGGGGATGACCAGGATGTCAGTACTGCAGCGGGGAATCTTGGAGATCTCTACATAAAAATCGGCAATTACGATTCGGCTTTATATTATCTCGAGAGCGCTCTTTCGATTGTCTCCAATTCGGCGGACGCACCTTATGTTCTCAATCAAATAGGTATTGTTTACCGAAATCTCGAGGAATACGACGAAGCCCTAAGATTCCACGAGGAATCCTACGAGGGAGCACGGGGGCTGAACCAGCAGTTGGAGATGGCACAGGCACTGCTGGAAAAAGGTGAGACATTACGTCTCATGGCGAGAAATGAGGAGGCACTTGCCAGCTACCATCAGGCAGAGAAGCTGGTCCTCGACGTAGGATTCCAGGAAGAATTGGAAGGGGCCTATGACGGGCTATCAAAAGTCTATGCAGACCGAAAGAACTTTGAGCGTGCTTACCACTACAAGAACCTCGTTGGTGGTATGCGGGATGATGTGTATGATCAGGAGCTTTCAGACAAAGTGTCCTTTATACAGCTTTCCTATGAAGTGGAAAAGAAGCAGGGTGAAATTGATATCCTTGAGAAGAGCACGGAGATCGAGCGGCTGAGGGCGAACCGTCAGCGCACGATAAGTATCGCTGTCGGGATCACCGGGCTGCTGGTACTGATCCTTGCGGTGGTCCTCTTCCAGCGCTACCGGTTCGTCAATCAAACCAACAAGATCATTGCTGCCGAAAAAGATCGGGAGGCGGCTCAGGCCAGGGAAATTGAACTAGCCTATGAAGATCTCAAAACCATGCAGGCGCAGCTAATTCAATCCGAAAAGATGGCCTCCCTCGGAGAGCTTACGGCAGGCATCGCCCATGAGATCCAAAACCCACTCAACTTTGTCAACAACTTCTCTGACGTCAACAGGGATCTTGTGCAAGAAATTATCGACGAGATCCGGCAAGGCAACTTCGCCGAAGCGGAAAACATTGGACGCGATCTGATCAATAACGAAGAGAAGATTACCCATCACGGCAAGCGTGCCGAAGCGATCGTCAAGAGCATGTTGCAACACTCCCACGGGGGGGACGGTGAAAAACAACTTACGAACATCAACGAGCTGGCAGAAGAGTATGTCCGCCTGGCCTACCATGGTCTCCGTGCCAAGGATCAGTCATTCAATGTCGATATCAAAACCGATTTCGCACCGGGCCTCCCCGAGATCAAGATTGTCCCCCAGGACATCGGCCGCGTCCTCCTCAACCTACTGAACAACGCCTTCTCCGCGGTCTCTGATGTTGATGGTCCGACGGTAAACCTAAAAACCCAAAAACTCAAGAACTCAATAACTATAACCGTCTCCGACAACGGCCATGGTATCCCCCCAGATATCCGGGACAAGATCTTCCAGCCATTCTTCACGACGAAGCCCACGGGACAGGGTACGGGATTGGGCCTAAGCCTCAGCTATGATATTGTGACGCAAGGGCACGGAGGGACGATTGAGGTAGCATCCGAAATTGAAAAAGGGACCGAATTCATAATGAGCCTCCCAACAGCATAGGGAGTAAAATAAATAGCCAAATACGTTGCGCCCGGTAATTTCCCAGGGTCTTATTGTCTATTGTCAAAACCCTTTGTAAATTAATGAGTTAGTTGTCGTTTTTTGAAGGAACTTCTAACATACCCAAATCAGCACTTCGGCCGGCGATTATTGGGAAGAGAGAACATGAGATGAGTTAGGGAAGCGTAGACAGAAAGGATGGCTTTAACCAATGTATTAAAAACTACTTCTACATGTTTGACCCCAAGAAGCTTCAAGAAGGAAGAGAGCGACTGAATCCCCCCATTAGGCCGCTGGTCTGGTCCGATCGGGAACCTTTGGATTTGGAACTGGAATGTATCTACGGAGAGATCCCTGGCGACATGGCTGGCCACATGTTCTTCAACAGCTCAAATGGCACTGTCAATTCCCACCTACCCTATCGTGAAAATCACCCGGATGGGTCCCGAAACCAGGAATATGGATCGCCCATTATGTTGGGTAGTGGCTACGTCTATCGCCTGGACTTCCAGGACCCCGACAGTGGTCACGCATGGGATTCACCAAAAGTCAAGCTGAAGGGGCGCCTGCTAAAATCTCCAAGCTACTATGCTGATGAGGCACTGAAGTATGGTGACCATCAACATGACCCCAAAAAGAAGCACAGCTTTAGCGGCTTCAAGAATCTGGGCATCTCGCGCATATCTTTTTGGCTGGGCATGAGTGACCAGTTGTCGACAGCCGTCACGCCCATTCGGTACGGTAGCGATCAGCACGACAGGTATGTCGCGACCACTGATGCCGGTCGGCCTTACGAGTTCGACCCACACACGATGGAGCTCCGTACACCCATTGGCTGGCTGAAGGAATATACCAGGGGTACTCCGGGGCTTATTCACTGGCCGTTCCCAATTCTGCAGACATCGGCGCACCCCGCGTTTGACCCTATCACGAAGGAGCTGTTTTCTGTCAACTACTCAAAGGATTCGTCTATCCATTTCAAGAAAGCGCACACCGCCAGGGTGCTTCACCATCACCATGACAAAATTGAAAAGCACCTGGAGGGTAAGGTAGCGGAGTGGGAACATATCGAGAATCCTGAGGAGGCCGTTGACAACCTCAATAACTACTTTGATACCGTCCACAAAGAGCACAAGACATCTGGTGTCTGGGTCTGGCGGATACTTGGGGGCATTTTCGATCTGGTTCAAAAGATCATGAAGGCCATCATGCAATTGTTTGGGGTGGCCGATTTCTTTTCTACGAGCGATAAGCTCATCATTCACCGTTTTGACGGGAGCCCAAAAATGCAATCATGGCGAGTGGTGGACACGGAAGGGAACAATGTGGCCATCAAGCAGTGCTGTCACCAGACCACGCTGTCAGAAGATTACTTTGTCTTCATAGATGCTGCCTTCAAGATCACGCTGGACCTCATGTTCAACAATCCCTTCCCCCACAACGATAGAATTGATCGCTTCATCAGAAAGCATACGACACATGCGCAGGAAGCATTCACAGATATCTATATCGTCTCTCGTAAAGACCTGGACCCTAAGAAGAAAAAGGTCACTGCCCGCAAAGTCCGTTTGAAACCCGAATTCGTACACTGCCAGCTTAATTATCTGAATCCAGATGGCAAGTTGACACTATATGGAGCCAGCAATAGCGCTGCTTGCCTGGCGGAGTGGGTACGACCCTTCGACCAGTTGCTGGACGGAACAGACGTCTCGGACAAAACCTATGGCATCATGGCGTCCAACCCGCAGGACATCGGCCGAATAGGGAAGTATGAAATTGATGGAGATTCAGGGGATGTGTTGTCAGAGAACATCATGCGCCAGACGGGTGACGTTGCTAGCGATGACATGGGTGCTACTACCTGGGGTGTGGGCCTCTACACGTACAGGGACATTTACTCAGGAACGGTTCCCAGTAATGAGATCACAGACATGTTCTTTCAGTGCTATGGTATGGAGTATCGCCGCGTCACCAAATTTGTACACAACCTCTATGTAGGTTATCCAAATAGGAAGGTGAATGTTGGCGAGATCGATGACCTTGCCGGGGATGGCATCCCCAACCAACTGGTGAGAATGGATACCGAGGCTTTCACGCTTCCGGACTATTTCCAGTTCCCCAAAGGCTATGAGATCAGGTCCATACAATTTGTCTCCCGGGTAGGGAGCAAGAACAATCGCCCGGCCATCGACGGATACGTTGTGGTGGTGATGCTCAATGAAGCGGAATTGAATGGCGAAACCAACGTCTTTCGTGAACTTTGGATCTTCGATGCCGCCAATCTGAAACAAGGGCCACTCACTGTCATGTCTCACAAGGATTTGAATTTTGGCTTTACGCTGCACTCTGTCTGGGCCCCTAGCCTGAAGCAGAATAGCGAGAATACCTACAATGTACCTGTCGCGAAGGATTACAATTACATGATCAACAAAATATGGTTTGATAGGAGAAAGGTGAGGAGATTTTTTAAACGTAATGTTTTCCCAAATTTTGATTAACTAGGGTATGGCACGAGCCCATTTCAAGGATTAGAAACCGAATAAAGGCCCGAATGAGAATAGGCGACTACGAAATCGACCGAAAGCTATTTCAGAATCAACAAACTTCTGTTTTTGAGGCGAGACACGCACAGAAGGGGGAGTCCTTTATCGTGAAGGTACAAGTGGATGATTATCCCACTGCAGAACAGATAGACCGATTCCGTGCAGAATTCGAGACAGGGCAGTCACTCACCACTCAGTCACCGCCTGATCAGGGACTGGCAAAGTATCTTGAACTCGTGCCCCATGGGAATGGCCTGGCCATCGTTCTGGAGTATTTTAACGGTCAGGCACTCGACGGCTTCTTGTCCGACGGGCGCCAGTTATCAATCGCCGAATTTCTGAAGGTGGCGCCGCTGATCGTGAAGGCCTTGAAGGAGATGCATCGCCAGCGGATCGTCCATCGGGACATCAGTGCCGACAACATACTCGTCAACAAAGACCTGACAGAGATTCGACTGATAGACTTTGGCATTTCCAACTCCTTCGATCAGGTCGGAGAGACGAAATCCGGGGGCAAGATCCACTATATGTCGCCTGAGCAAACAGGTCGCATCAATAGGCAGGCGGATTATCGCACAGACTTCTATTCGCTGGGGATCCTGTTCTACAGGATGCTTGCCGGACGCTTCCCTTTTGAAAGCGATGATCCTCACAACATCATTCACCAGCACATCGCTACTGTGCCACCGCCGCTGACGGAAAGGGTGCGTGATGTACCCGGCGTGTTGGCAGCAATCATTCACAAGCTGCTGTCGAAGAATCCCGACGAGCGGTATCAGTCCGCCAACGGTCTGGAGCGCGACCTGTTGCGTTGTGCCGATGCGCTGGAGGGCGAGGGGAAGATCCCTTTCTTCGAACTCGCTGAAAATGACTTTTCTTCCATTTTCAGACTCCCCAGACATCTGTTTGGTCGAGAGGAGGAGATCCAAAAGCTCACCGACAACTGCTCGACTTGCATCAATAGGCGTACCACGCAGTTTCTCCTGGTCAAGGGAGCACCCGGCATTGGCAAGTCATCTCTCGTTCAGGAGCTCAGGCAAAAAGTGCTGCAGGAAGATGGTTTCTTTCTAGAAGGCAAGTACGAGTTGCTCCAGCAACCTGTGCCATACAGTGGGCTGATCCGGGCTTTTGAAGGACTCCTGACACAGCTGATGACTGAGCACAAGGCAAAGCTCTCTTTCTGGAAGAGCCAACTGGAGGATGCCCTGTCACAAAATGGTAAGGTGCTCACGGACGTCTTCCCCACTCTGGAAAAGATCATTGGCCAACAGACAGCCCTTGAGGTGCTGCAGACCTCGGACGCCCAAAATCGATTTGAATTTGCTTTTGGTGAGTTTCTCAAAGTATTTACCTCCCAGCCGTACCCCATTACCATCTTTCTCGATGACCTACAATGGATAGATGCTGCAAGCCTTCATTTGCTTCAGCAACTCCTGGCTAATAACCAGGACCAGATGCTGCTGGTGATCGGCGCGTATCGCGACAATGAAGTTGATGAGAGTCACCCACTGCACATTATGCTGGAGAGCTTCAAGCAAGGACATTTTCCTTATGAAGAGATCATGCTCAACAACCTGCCGTTGGAGGAGGTGCAGAAGATGATTGGCTACTGCCTCATGCGACCTGTGGGTGAGGTGACGACCCTTGCAAAACAAGTACACCGCAAAACACAAGGCAATCCATTTTATATCCACAGATTTTTGCAGAGCCTGCACGAGCAGGGACACATTTACCCAGACCTGGAAGAGGGACTTTGGCAGTGGAATGAGGACGAGATTGACAAGGAAAGTGTCACCGAGAATGTTGTGGACTTTCTGGTCAAGCAGATGGATGAGCTATCAGATGAAGTCCGTACTTACCTGGGCACAGGAGCTGCGATTGGTAATGAATTTGCCGACTCACTCTTGGCGGATCTTTATGACGTCAGCGAGGAGGAGATCAATAGGTGTCTAAATACAGCTGTCAGGGAAGCTTTTCTCTACCGAGAAGGCAGTCAGTATGTATTCGTCCATGACAGAATTCATCAGGCAGCCTATGCGATCATTAAGGACAAAGAGGCCTTGCATTTACTGATTGGCCGGTATTTTGAATCGACCGCAGATGGTCGTGGGGATGATTGGATATTCCAGATCACCAATCAACTCAATCGGGCAATCCCAATGATAAAAACCCCGGCAAGCCGCCTAAGGCTAGCCAGATTCAATATCGAGGCAGGCCTGAAGGCCAAGGAGGCCATTGCTTTCGATGCCTCTATGGATTTGCTCCAACGGGCTCAGCAGCTACTTGAGGACCATGACCCCTGGAAGGAACATTATGATCTGCAGTGGCGACTATTGTTTGAGCAAATAGAGCTCGAGTTCATCAGGGGCAATTCATCTACGGCCAATGGCCTGGCAGTCGAGGCGCTCAATCGGGCCAAAGGCAATCTGGAAAAGGCGTCCGTCTACAATCTATTGACTGTCTTTTCGACCATGCAAGTGCAGTATCCGGAGGCGCTGGAGTATGGCAGGAGTGGGCTGCAATTGCTGGACATTGCGATCCCTGACGAAGCAAACCTGGAAGCGGCCATCGGCCAGGGATTTATGAAGATCGGTGGCCTGATGGCGGATAAAACTCCCCTTGACCTATTAGAGCGACCTGCTCTGTCACTGGATGATCCGGCAGCAATGAAAATCCGCATCCTGGTGAACATGTGTTCCCCGGCGTATCTTGGAGGAGAAAGCAATCTCTGGACTTTTTTAGTCAATGAGAGTGTCGCCCGATCTATTGAGGAGGGCAATATCCCGGAGAGTTGCACCGGCTATAGCTCCTACGGCATTTTATGTGGTCTTGCCTTTGGAGACTTTCAGCAAGGGTACGCTTTCGGCGATTTGTCCTATCAACTATCGCACAAGCTCAACAGTGTGCGCCAGCGAAGCAACACCTGCTTCGTCATGGGATGTTTCCTCAACCCCTATGCAAGGTCCATGAAGCACACATTTCCGTTTTTGCAGGAAGGTCTCATGGCCGGGCTCCAGTCCGGCGAGGTGCAATTTGCGGGGTACAATGCTGCGACATTTGGATTGGCGCATATGGCCTCTGGTGCGCCGCTTTCAGTGCTCATAGAGCATTGCGACCGTGGGGTGGAAATCGCCGAGAAGACCAAGAATGATTTTACAAAGACCAATCTGTTGCCCTTCTACGTCATTGCCAGAGACCTGGTCGAGGGAGACCCAACAATGGGCCATCAGAAATATGCCAATGCCACCGATGATGAGTTGTTTGCCCTTATAGAGCAAGCGCACAATCTGTCGGGCAAGATGTTCTTTTTCGTTTTCAAGGCCTACGTTTCCTACATGCAGGGCAGGCCCATGGAAGCTTATGAGCATATCAAGAATGCCACAATGTTGCTGTTCGCCGTGCCGGGTATCATTATCATGGTGGACTATCATACCTATTTGCCACTGATTGCCCTGGAGCTGTTGGCAGAGAATGGCCCGGACGAAGAGCTTGAAAAAGTTGTCGCAGAATCGAAAGCCGCACTCGAGCAATGGAATGCCTCCGTCCCCGAAAACTTTCAGTTTCGACTGGACCTGGTCAAAGCCATCGAGCAGGAGATAGCGGGTGATCACCTGGCTGCACTGCATCTCTATGAGTCCTCGGTGCAAGGTGCCTCAAAATATGCCATGCTGCCTGTCAAGGCCATTGCATTGGAAAAGGCCGGGAAAATGATGCGAAAGATAGGTGTAGATAGGATGGGTGATATGCACCTGAAGGATGCCTACCTCGCTTATCAGGAATACGGGGCCACTGTCAAGCTGACGCAACTCGAAGAGGATCACCCGGCATTGTTTCAAAAGCATGCAGACCTGGAGCGTATGGACGCCACTTCCTACGTGACTTCTCAGTCCCTGGAAGCTTTCGATTCTCAGACGCTTGTAAAATCGTCTCTGGCAATTTCGGAGGAGGTTACCCTTAAAGGGGTCTTGTCACGCATGATGGAGGTAGTGTTTGAACATGCCGGGGCAGAAAAGGGATTCTTCCTGCTCGGTGCAGAAGGGGATTGGAAAATAGAAGCACAAGGCCATCTCAATCCCCGGAAGTTTAGCTTCCTACAAGGTATACCCGCAACCGCGGAAAATGGCAATGGTGCGTTGCTTCCTACGGAGATCATCAACTATGTCCAGAACACCAAAGAGGATCTCCTCCTGGAAGATGCCGTTAGTAGTTCTGAATTTGCACACCTGCCCTATATCCGGCAGCAAGGCGTAAGGTCTGTGCTCTGTCTTCCCGTCCTTAGACATGGTATGCTGATAGCCATTCTCTACCTTGAAAATTCGCTGTCCGCAGGGGCGTTTACCAAGGAACAATTGGAGCTGCTGAGAATTCTTTCGTCTCAAATGGCCATCTCTGTGGCCAACGCGCGACTCTACGAGGACCTCGAGCGCAAGGTGGCGGAGCGGACGGCGGAGATCAATTCGCAGAAAAATGAACTGGAGACGACACTGCAAAACCTGCGGCAAACACAGACGCAGTTAGTACAATCCGAGAAGATGGCTTCGCTGGGGGAACTCACCGCGGGCATCGCTCATGAGATACAGAATCCTCTCAACTTTGTCAATAACTTTTCGGATGTCAACACGGAGCTTCTGGATGACTTGATGGAAGAGGCTGCGAAGGGAAATACTGAGGAGGTAACTGAGATCGTCAAGGACTTACGCACCAACGAACAAAAGATCCATCACCATGGTAGGAGGGCAGAAGAGATCGTCAAGAGCATGCTCCAGCACTCCCGCGTAGGCGACGGTAAGACGGTATCGACAGATCTGAATGCCTTGGCGGATGAATATCTGCGACTGGCTTATCATGGCCTGCGCGCGAAGGACCCTTCGTTCAATGTAGAGTTCGTTACTGAGTTCGACGAAGATCTACCCAAGGTGGATGTTGTGCCCCAGGACATGGGGAGAGTGCTCCTCAATCTCATCAACAATGCCTTTGCTGCGGTTTCAGATAAGCAAAAGTCCATTCGGGCAGCGGCGCTCGTAGAGGAACATCCGCATGCACCCGAGGGGGCCAGGTCATTTACACCGATGGTGAAAGTATCATCTCAAACCTCCGGTGATCGGGCTGTCATTACCGTGAGTGATAATGGCACGGGGATACCGGAGGAAATTCGCGATAAGATCATGCAGCCGTTTTTTACCACCAAACCCCCTGGATCGGGGACAGGCCTCGGACTGTCGCTGAGCTATGACATCATCACCAAGGGCCATGGGGGTACGTTGGAATTGAAAAACCGCTCTGACGAAGGAGTGGTTGTCACCGTTTCTTTACCTTTAAACTCACGCCACCAAACCTAGACCAAACATGCAAATACTGGTTGTTGACGACGAACGAGACATAGAGCTCCTATTCCAGCAGCGGTTTAGGAAGGAGATTAGAAATAAAGAATTTGATTTCGCCTTTGCCTTCTCCGGAGAGCAGGCCCTGGCATATCTCGATGCACACGACCATGATGGCGTGCTGATCCTCTCAGATATCAACATGCCGGGGATGAGCGGGCTGGAATTGCTGCAGAAAATAAAGAATACTTACGAGCAACCGCCACCGGTGGTCATGATGATCACCGCTTATGGCGACGATGAGAATCGCAACTCCGCGGAGAAGCTGGGGGCTGATGGATTTTTGACAAAGCCCATTGATTTTAACGTGCTGAAAGATAAACTAAGAGAGGTGGCGTAAATGGCAAGCAAGATTCTCGTCGTCGATGATGAGGTAGATTTAGAAGAGCTCATCAAGCAAAAATTCCGAAAGCAGATCAGGAATGGCGTGTACGAGTTCGTCTTCGCCACTAATGGAATTAAAGCCCTGGAGGTTCTAAAGTCGGAAAAGGACATTGACATGGTCCTGACCGACATCAACATGCCAGAGATGGATGGCCTCACCCTGTTGGGTAAGTTAAGGGATGACTTCGACTCACTGAGTGCTGTGATTGTATCCGCCTATGGTGACATGGAGAATATTCGGACGGCCATGAACCGTGGGGCCTTTGACTTCATCACGAAGCCGATCGATTTTCGCGATCTCGAACTGACCATGGACAAAACAATCCAGCATGTTTCGGAGCGCCGACAGTCACAGCTTACAATGGAGGAAAACAGCCTCCTCCGCAAGTATGTCAATGAGATCGAAAAACAAAAAACTCAGATCCAGGCCCAGAACGAGACGCTGAAAGAACTTAACGACGAGATATTCCAACAGAAGAAATTAAAGGACAGGTTCTTTGCCATCATTTCTCATGACTTGCGCGGACCAGTCAGTTCCTTCAAGGGCATCTGTGATATCATCACCATGTACGTGCAAAACGAGCAGTTCGTGAAGCTGACGGAAATGATGGAAGAGGTCGATCAGGCCACCGAACAGCTGTCGCGTCTGCTGGACAACCTATTGAATTGGGCGTCGCAGGAGATGAGTCAGATCCCCTACAATCCCGTCACCATTGACATCTGGGACATGGTTACAGATATTTTTGACACGTTGCATTCATCCGCGACGTCCAAGTCGGTCGAGCTGCACAACAGGGTAACGAAGGGAACCAAGGTTTGGGCTGATCTCAATAGTACTTTCACGATTTTCCGAAATCTGATCCACAATGCACTGAAGTTCACTGAAGCGGGTGGCAGCATCGAGGTAAAAACCGAGGTAAAGGCGGACGAGATCGAGGTGTCGGTAAAAGACACCGGCGTAGGTATGTCCCCGGATCAGGTCCAGAAACTTTTCAAGCTGCCGTCGAGCACCTATGGTACCGGTGGTGAGAAGGGCGTAGGTCTCGGAATGCAGCTTGTATCTGAGTTTACCAAACTCAACAATGGACACGTAGAGGTGGAGAGCGTTCCAGGGTCTGGGACCACCTTCAAAATAAGCCTGCCAGTCGCTCCGACCCCATAAAATCCCCAACAATCAGCTAAAAGGCTCGTTGCCTCACGCATAGTGGTAATCTCTGGGGAGAATATCTATACTTGATCAGGCCTGTAAGTCTTATTTTAATTTTCAAACCAGCCTATGGTCATTATCTATATTGCTCTGGGGATATTCCTAGCTTCTTCACTCATCTATGTAATCTGGTTGCGATCTATCAAGAAGGCCGCTAGTCGTCGCCTTACTCGGTTTCCAGATTTACAACCACGACAGTGGCCCTCGGCGTGGCTTAAGAAGCAACGGCAATTCACCGACCCCCTCGCGGACCAGCTTGTCGATGAGATCATGCGCGAGCGTGAGCTCTCGAAGGTCAATCATTTGTTTGGCCTTATGAACAATGACGGTGATCGTTTATCCGCAGATGCACCACCGGAGTTGAAAGCTTATTTTCAGAAGACTTCACAGCTACCCGATTGGGCAGATCCTCGCCTTTTGAAGCTTGGTCAGCAGATCTACATTCGACATGGTGTTTGGATCAGTCTGATGCTATCCTACAAGTCGCTGCCCGAATGCTACGCCTGCGTAAAGGATGTGGAGATGCCGTATCATACTGGTCTACTGGAGGAGCATCATGGCTCGCTCAATGCCTTTTATCGGAGGATTGCAGAGACCGCCCAGTTTGTCATGGACACGATGTCTCCAGGAGGCCTTTCCTTTCATGGCAAAGGATTGCAGGCCGCACAAAAAGTAAGGTTGATCCATGCATTATCCGATACCATCTCCAAGAGCAGCATTGGGACGAGGCGAAGTATGACCTACCTATCAATCAGGAAGACATGGCCGGTACGCTGATGGCTTTTTCAGCCCTGGTGCTCGAAGGCTTGGGTACAATTGGTATTCGCCTGGACGATGTAGAAAAGGACGCCTTCATTCACTGCTGGCGAGTGGTGGGGCACATCATGGGCATTCGTGAAGAGCTCATCCCCGTCAATTCTCAGGATGCCCTTGCTTTGGGGCATGCAATATTGAACGATCAAATGGTGCCGAGCGAAAGCGGTCAGGTGTTGACGAAGGACTTGATTGAATTTCAAGCGCGTCTTACAAAGGGGCTCCTTTCTGAAAAGACCAATGTTAGCATCATTCGCCTGATGATGGGCAACGAAAGATCAGATCTTTTGGGTGTGCCGGAGGTCGAGGCCCGGGAAGTGCAAAAAATCAAAAAGAAACTGACGAGGATTGCCCGCTTCATGGAGTTCATGGCAAAGAGTGTCGTCTTCTCATTGTTATTGCGCCTCATCAATCAAGCCATGCTGCATGGCATGATTTGGTACATGAATAGATCGGGGGAAGTCAACTTCTACCTACCTCCGTCGCTGACGAGGGCCTGGAGTGTGCAGGAACACCGCACCGAGAAAAGAGTTAGCGCCTGAATCAACCACTCATTGATTTTGAAGGCTATCCCACTTTATGGAGGGTCTTCAATGGCGTCGGCTGCTTGTTTTGTATGGTGGCTTATTCTGGTTCTGGCAACTTGACGAATTCGGAAAAATCACAAACTACTCTCTCTCGCAGACATGTTGCAGCTAGAGACAGCTGCGCTTACTGGTTGACCTGCTCTCTTTCCATCAAGAGACCATCAATATTTGCAAAATGGTCTATGACCATCTTCAAAATCAGTTTACCCACCGAGAAGGTGGAAGCTAGCCTATGATCGCTTGAAGCCGCTCTGCCAGTGCCTCCGGGCTGCTCACCAGGGATTTGTTGACATAGCCTGATACCGATGGGTGTTGATCGGCTTCCTCGACATGGAGAGAGGAGACAATCACCAGCTGAGGGCGCCGATCGAGTCCTGCCAGCTTGGGTTCAATCCAATCGACCAAATAGGTGCCGTCTATATATGGCATTTCGATATCGAGGAAAACCAGATCGGGTTTGTCAGAAATGATGGCAGTCGCACCCTGGACAGGGTTGGTGAAGGTTTTTGTGAGATGAAGCCAGGGGATCTCATCAATATATACCTCCATCTTGCGGAGGAACAACGGGTCGTCATCGATGGCGATGCACTGGTAGGTCTGGGACACGATTAGCGATTTTCAGTAAAGATAACCGATAATGGTTATACGCACGAGGTTAGTTCCCGGACGCTATCTCAGTCCCCCTGCCGAATGCTCCGATCCGAAATGAACAGCTGCTGACCGTTGACCCAGATGCTCAATCTATTCTCTTGCCTCTCGTCTTCGAAATACCACTCGCCCTCATCAGCATTTGGTCTGCCGTACAATTTGCCCGCTACTTCCTCGGGGTTAATATTCTCGGGATATTCAATGGCCATCTCGTACAGGGGCTGGTCACCTTCGTTGTCGAAGAAGTAGACGACCTTTTCGAATTCTTTGTCGGTATGCAGCTCTTGATAGGCAAGTATCGTTGAGTCACTACCTGCTGACACGAGTTCCAGGCCAGTCCCCTCCCGGGTCTTGTCCAGAAATCGATAGGTCATACCCAGGTAGACATCGTTGATTCCTTCCGGAAAGTACTTTTGCTGATACTCCGCTGTAGTCGGCACTACTGCGCACCCCACCAAAAGGATCATGAGTACCCTGCTGATTGACAATTTCATAACTAGCTAAGTTCTACCTGCAATTTAGGCCAACTTTCGTTCCAGCCATATCCCACTCATCGAAAGGAGGAAAATCACAATGAAAATCCAGGGATTTATGTCCCTGTGGTGGGGTGATTCCACCACGACCGCGGGACTGGACACCATATTCCTATTTAGTTGCTGTTGACTGTAGAGCCGTCTGGTCATCCACTTTGCGGTGTCATGGACAAAGAGGTGATGAGTGGTCCCATCTATTCCGACTTCATTCCAACCCACCGCAGTCGGCCAAAACACAGCCTGCCACCAGTCGGTACGAAGTGGGGAATTGATCACTGGGATTGCGAGCTCACTGGAGGTGACTTTTGGGAGAGATGGATTCGCGACGTGAATACTTGCAGGCTCGCCGATGATTGCGAGAGCCGGGAGATCGACCACTGCCTTCTCATAGCTTGCGCCGATCGTTTCTCTGAGCATATTCGTCCACAATGCATCGTAGAGTGCTGCACCCCCCTGGAGCCTTGCCAGGTAGGTGTCCGTGAAAGCGGGAAACGCTATTTGTCCAAGACCGGTTGCATGGATTTGACCGATAACCTTACCTCCCAAATTAACCGGCTGCCAGCCTTTACCCAGCGTCTTTAGAGGGTTTGTAGTCAATTCGTATTGGCTGCCATCCCAGGGGACCTCTGTCAGCTGAGGCTCGCCGGACGATCGCACGGCACCCCAACGGGCGACAAACTCGGCGTCCGACGTCAATAACAATAGACCCACACTGCCGTAATTTACGGCTGAACGCACAGCGGCCTTTTCTCGACGGCTGAGACCCATGAAACCTGATCCATCAAATACAAGCAGCCGAAATCGACTGATGGAAGCGCTGTCCAGGTTACCTCGTGGCAGAGGATCCATGTTAATATAATCCCTTTGGTCAATGTTGGTCGAAAGCGTCACCTTGCTGCTCACACCGAATTGTCGGGTGACCAGAAAATTCTTGAGAGCATTGACCTCAAATGATGGTGTGCTCGTGACGATCAATGCATTTCGCTGGGCAGACTCCGCCACGCTGACGGGCAACTGCTCCCGGAAGAGCGTATCAGAACCTCTCAAACCAACTATTTGATAGAGCCAGTTGCCAGCGATTGGTATGGTTTCGGACCACGAAAACGCAGCGTCTTCGGGAGTGATGCCAAGGGACTTTCCCACCCCCGACGGGCTGATCAGTAGAAGTCGTAAGGTATCATCCGCATGGACTCGCCCTTGAATATTGAAGGGTTCGTCAACAGCGGATTCGCCCACTGTGATTTCTAGAATACCTTCAGGCAATGGCGCTGGAACATACGCAACTTCCTGTGTAGACAGCCGTTCCCAGTTTCGGGTCAGTAAGCCATTGCCAACCACAATCGTCATTTGCCAGGTACTTTTGGATGCCTCGTCGATGGAGGAGAGGCGAGTGGCGCCTGGGTACGCCAGCATAAGGCTATCGACGACTTCGGCTGAGGCTCCGCTGGTAGCTAGGATAAGTGTCCTTTCCGTCGGGGGAGCTTCCATCTTCAGCTTCAGGAAGAGCCCGGCAAGCGCGGTGCAGGCAAGGGTCCATAGGACGAAACGGATCCAACGCCGGCGTCGGGAGCCCAGTGCAAAATCGAAGAGTATCGGCAGTAGCCACAGCATGCCGGAGACAATCCAGAAATACCAGCCAGGCTGCTCGGCGAGAATCATTGGTCCTCGAGGGTTTGGGTCCTCACGACTTCCTCACGGAAGGCTTCCAACAGCGAGTGTTGCGCTTGAGGACGACTCGAAATGGCGCTCTCTCTGGTCTCCAATCGCGAGAGGAAAACCCTGTGAATCCTTGCCAGTGACCTGAGGTTCTTGACGTCGAAGGTGTCGGTATTGATGAGGCTGCTGAGCATCGTCAATGTCTCCAGATAGTTTCCAGGCTCCTCCAGGGCAATAGCCGCCAGTTCGTTGCCCGCCAGACGAAGGACCTCCTGGAGGTCGTTTACAATGCCTTCTTCACCTGGAAGTACACGTGCGATGGCTGCGGCAGCAGAGGCCATGTGGGGGTAGCGTAGATGGAGGTCGATGTCGTCCTTCCATAATTGACCGCCAACCTCATCCAGGTCACCGGTGAGGCGCTTCTCATCGATGGGAATAGCCGGAGGCTCAAATCCAATGCGCTGGACATAGATACGTGCGTGGTTCTTTATTTCCTTGATAAGCTTCAGTGCTTCATATTGATAGGGCAGCGACTCTTCCGGATGGAAGAGACGAAGGTGCAACTCCGCATCCCACATGACGCTTAAGGCTGCCTTCAGTTTTGTTTTCATGGAGATTGTATAGAAGGTTGCCGTCTCGGCATCATCATGACTGTGACCCAGTTTCTCGACGATTTCCTCAGCGTCATTCGCGAAGGTGCCTTTGTCGAGCAGCTGTCCATCCTCCTCCTCGTGGTCGTGGTCATGACCAAACTCCTGGAGGACATTGGCCCCAAATCCTGTTGACTCCGTGTGATCATCCTCGGCGTGGTCCTCCTCCTCGTGCCCTTCATCACCGCCCTCCTCGGGCGCTGCCTCCAAGGCGATCCCGCTTTCATCTTCCTCTCCAAGAAATTGACCGTACCTCAGGCGGAGTGCCTTCTGGTCAAATCCCAATTCATTGCTAGTTTGGTTGAAGTCGTTCCTGGAGATGGACCCACGGTCGGCGATCAGTTTTTCTGTATCAATGATGATCTGCCGCTGACTTCGGAAGTATTCTGGCATCAGGTCCACCCCAAGGTTACCCTGCAGGGAGAAGTCGATGCTGGTAGTGTCTTCCAAGACGAAGAAGTACGTCTCAGTGCGGGTAGCCTGCGCTTCCGGTTCGCGATTGTCCAGGGCAGTCACAAAGAAGTAGAGCTCGTTCCCCGGTTCCATGTCAAAGTCCGCAACATTCAGACGCATGGAACTGGTAAAGGCTTTGCCATCGACTCGTGAGTCGAAATCGAGGCGTTGCTCCCGGAACTTAACGGCCTCACCCGATCCCTTGCTGATGGTAGCGGTGACATAGGCTGCTGTCAAGCCGTAGTCATCCATAATTGTAGCGTTCAAAGTCACCCCTGCCGTGGGAGAGTACTTCACTTTCTGGTAGGCCTCAAGGCCGTCTACCTGAATCGTGGGTGGTTCATCTGAGATAACCTCGATCGCATAGTACGGGCTGCTCAGCGTGTCACTGCCATCTGTATATTGTAGCGTGTAAAACCCTTTTGAGAGGGTCGGTAGCGAAATCGACGCTACCTCATTGTTTAACGACATCTTCAGCGGTGCCTGATTGGACAATGCAAAGCGGACTTCCTCCGGTGGTTTGGAAAATGTCGCCGCAATCGAAACCCGACTGCCCTGGGGTATTTTCAAGTTGGGATCGGTGGATGAGGTTCTTTTCAGATTCGTGTAGGCCGGAGGGTAGATCGTAGTCGAGATACCTTCCAACTCGAGGGGTGCTCCCGCTATTGCCTCTTCCGTCGCTTCTGTGCTCAATAGCGACTGTGCAGTTTGCTCGGATGCGTTGGGCTGCTGGAGCAACGGCTTCATTCCCGCGATCAGGATGCCCAGACCCAGTGCTGTCAGCACTGGCCACCATTTCATAGGGTATTTCACCGATGCCTTTAGCGATGCCAATTCACTGATGACTTTATGTTGCTGCACGGCCGCGAGACCATCTACTTTCTCAGTGGTCAGGGCCATGCTGTATTCCAACTGTGGAAACTGGACATTGACCAGGCGGATCACATCGTCAATGCTGGGGAAAGCGCGCCGAAAAATAGCCAGACAAATGATCAGGGATAACAAGAGGGTGCCAGCGGCTAGTCCTGCGGATCCTGTAGCCACGAAGGTGCCGATGCCTAAGCACATTGATATCAGCAGGATTTGCGATAGCACCAATGCCTGCCAGCGCCTTCTCAGTTTGGCCAATAGTCGATGGGCCTCCCTCATGATTGACTGGTTTTTAGAGACCACCATCTTTCTATCAATAAGGTGCCGACCAGCACGAGCCAAAGGACCGATTGCCAAGACTTCTTCTCGAAAGCTGCAGCTGCAGTCTCTTTACCTGAGGTAAACGCAGCTACTTGTTCAATAGGGACCATCCGCTGATCGTACGGATCTGTATCGATGAGGCCTGAGGTGAACATAGATTCGATTTTCAATGGAATATGGTAGGTAAGAAAATCGTCAGCTGTCAATTCAGCTCCCAATTGGTAGACGTAAGGAGCTACCCTACTCAGACCACGTTCGTACGTATTGATTAGCACCAGATGGTTACGGCGTGGGGCCGGGTCCCGCTTCAGCCAAAAGACCCAATCTGCATCAGCGAGGCTGAGCGATGCTTCGATATTGATCAACCCGTTTTTGCTAATTGCAACGAAGGTCGTCCTTACCAGCTGAGCCAGTTCCTCAGTCTCTGCTTCCGATGCTACGAAGACTTTGACATCCAATGACCTGCCTAGGTCCGAGCCAGTCAATGTGTGACGAAACTGACTGTGTGGCTCACTGGTCATGGTTTCTATCGTGATTGTTCTCCCCGAGGCGAGGACCTGGTCCACCTCTTCTACGTTTTCGCGGGCTGGCAAACTCTGCCAGAGCAACCCTTCGGGCAATGCATTAGCAGGGCCTTTGAATCGAGCATACAGTCTGGGACTCAGGACCACTTTCTCCTCAAAGGGTAGTTGGGCGATGTGCGATGCCAGTTCCCAGACGTTCGCAGGTGGCCGACCGGAGATCTCTGTATCGATAGTCGGTAAGCCGCTGGTGAGCCAATGCAGTGAGGCTTGTGATGTGTCTCGTAGCACTGCGATCTCCTTTCTGTCCGCATAAACTGGGTCTACGAGCACAATGCTTTGATTCGTGTCTTGAGTGGATAAGCTCCAGGGCTCACTGACGATCAGAACAAGGCAAATGATGATCCCAACCCTTAAAAGAAGCAGTAGTAGCTCAGAAGGCTGGATGCTTCTCAGTGTGCGGGTTTCGGACTCTTGCAAAAATCGAACGGACCCAAACGGCAGCGTTTTCGGCGTCTTTCTGCTCCATAGATGGATCAGTATAGGAAGCGCGACACCTGTCAATGCCAAGAGATATGTCAGATTTCCCAGTCCCATCACCTCATCCGACTGCTTTGATAAAGGAACTGGTGAATGAGAGGGGTAGGGTCTGCCATCATCATTGCACGTCGATAATCAATGCCTTTGGCTGAAAACCCGGTTCGCAGTGATTCACACCAATGGCTCAGTTTCCTTTGGTAGGAGTCCGCGACCCTTTGTGGAGTCAGTTGTACCTTCTCGCCGCTCTCTAAATCTTGAAATGTCAGGGCGCCTTCAAAACTTAGCTGCTCCTCGCGGGAACCAAGTACATGAAAGACCAGGACCTCGTTTTGCCTCGTCTTCAGTTTGGGTAGTTCACTGCTCCAGTTCTCCCTATTGTCGTAGAGATCACTGAGAACCACGATCACTTCTTTTCCTACCAGCTTCGGAGTAAACAGGTCCAAATGGCTTGAAGGCTTGCAGGCGTAGAGCCTACTGACAAATCGCTGCCATTGCTTATGGCCATGGCCGATAGGTAGGGTGCCCTGTGACGTGATCAATCCAAAACTATCGCCAATTAAGAGCGATAGATAGGCGAGGTAACCAATGAATATCCGACTATAGTCAAACTTGGTGAGCCCATCTTCCTGGTAGGTCATCGAAAGCGAATCATCCAATACGAACCATACGCCCACGTCCGTTTCCACTTCCGATTGCTTTATGTAGAAGCGCTCCGAACGACCGTACATCTTCCAGTCGAGTCGGCGAATGTCATCCCCCTGGGTGTATGGGCGATATTGGCTAAACTCCATCCCTGCTCCCAATCTCTTACTGATCCTGTTGCCAAGGAATGTCCCTTTGGCAATCGCACGTATGGTCCACTCGAAATGGGCCAGCGATTTCAGAACACTGGGGTTGAACAGGGACTCGAAGGAGGGACTGCCCATAGTCGTCTAGAATTTGTTGGTCTTCAGCAGCTCCGTGATGATGGTATCGGTGGTTACCGACTCGGATTCTGCTTTGAAACTCGGGACCAGGCGATGCCGCATGGCTGGAAGAACAACGGCATGCAGGTCATCAGGGATCACCGCATATCGACCCTGCAGAAGGGCACGGCCCTTTGCTGCCAAAATGATTGCCTGCCCTGCCCTTGGACCAGCGCCATAAGATACATACTCCTTGATGGTAGGAGAATCAGCCAGCTGAGGCCTTGTATTACGCACCAGCATATTGGTGCGGTCGATCAATTCATCTGCGATTGTCACTTCACGTACGAACTGCTGCAATCGGATGATGTCTTCGGCATGGAGCACGGCGCTGATGGCTTCACCAGACTTACCGGTTGTGGCCGACAGTATGTCACGCTCTTCTTGTTCGCTGGGGTAGTCAATCAATGTATAGAGGAGGAAGCGGTCCATCTGTGCCTCAGGCAAAGGGAACGTGCCCGACTGCTCAATGGGGTTTTGCGTTGCAAGGAAGAAAAATGGCTGCGGTAGTGGATAGTCGGTACCACCGTAGGTGACGCGGTGCTCTTGCATCACCTCGAGCAATGCCGCTTGCGTTTTGGGGGGCGTTCGGTTGATCTCGTCACCTAGGACGATGTTGGCGAAGATGGCCCCCTTACGATAGACGAAGGTCTTGTGACCATGGGCATCCTCTTCGATCACTTCGGTACCTATGATGTCACTTGGCATCAGGTCCGGAGTAAACTGGATGCGCTTGAATGACAGATCCACGGCCTCCGCCAGTGACTTGATCAATAGCGTCTTCGCCAGACCGGGCATTCCCTCAATCAGGACGTGTCCCCTGGCCAGTAGACCTATCAGTAGCTCATCGACCACCTGCTCCTGACCGATGATGGCCTTATGTATCTCTGTCTTGACTGAATCCAGTTTTTGGATCAGCGACTCGACTTCGCGTTCTATTGCTTCGATATTCTCCACTGTTTGTAGATACGACTTGTGCTGGATTTTAAAATTATGGCAAAATCGATCATCTGGCGTGCTGGTCTTCAATAGACGGTCGCTGGTAGATAGCCTGAAGTTAGTATTTCACGGAATGGAGGCAATTATTCGTGATGAACTGCCAAATAGCTTCAAGAGAGGATTCAAGCAGGCAAAAAGAATTTTGTGAATGGTTCCACTACTATGCTGTCATCGCATACATGACAATATTCACAGCGAAGCGGGTGTTGTCGATCTTGTACCATCGCTTGTTGCGGAAGTCATAATCCCACTCACAGCCATAGTCTTTGTTGCTGTATAGCACCCCGATGCGGCCGTCTACCTCTATGGCCTTGAGGTAATCATGTACAATGTCGTCGCCCCAGCCGTTGAGCTCCTGGGAAGTGGTCGGTGGCCCATCGAATTCGAAAAAGGATCGATAGAGCTTGTGATCGTTGGGTAGTTTTTTGAGGCTGGACTCACCAAAGAGATCAGCCATCTGCCTTTCGAAGGATTTGGCGAACAGGCCGTCGATGTCGTGGTTGCAGTCGTCGGCAAACACAAAGCCCCCATTCTCGACGTACCTTTTGAAATTATCGGCCTCCTCCTTCGTGAACTGCACGAGCTTATGACCTGAGATGTAGCAGAAGGGGCATTTAAAGAGCTCATCACTGCCCAGCGGGATAATGTTCTCGACGGTGTCCACAGGGAGATTGGTGTACTCCACCAGCGAGTTCAGCAGGTTGCTGGGCATGCGCTGGTCCGTGTCCCAGTCGCCAGACTCATACTGGAGACGGGTAAAAAAGAACTCCGAGCCGAATTGCTTCCTCATAATGTCTCGTCAACTACGCTGTTCAACAGCTTGGGGTCAAAAAAAGTGTCTCACGAACCAGGCCCTACAGCCACGGCGCGTGAGACACTCCTTCAACTTGTCAACCTCTAGACGGCGTCCGAGAGGCTGGTGAACGTGAAGTCCCTGATCTTCATATACGGAATCAGATTGCCATTCATCCGCACCTGCTGACCCAGGGTCTCCAGGTTGTTGAGCATGATGATTGGGCTCTCGTTGAAGCGGAAGTTCTTCACAGGGTGCTTGATCTTTCCGTTTTCAATGAAAAATGTACCATCCCTCGTGAGGCCTGTGTACAATAGCGTCTGAGGATCCACAGTACGGATGTACCACATGCGGGTCACAAGGATACCTCTGTTGGTGTCTTTGATGAGATCCTCCAGCGACGCATCGCCACCTTCCATGATCGCGCTACCATTGGGGAAGGGTAGTGGATCCACACCTTTCTCCTTGGCCCAGTACCGACTGTAGAAGAGGTTTTTCACGACGCCCTCCTCGAGCATACTAAACTTTTTGATGGGCTGTCCGGCTCCGTTCCATGTACGCGAGGGTACCTTGTCGTTGGTCGGGTCGATGTACACATTGACGCGCTCATCTACGATCTTCTCACCCAGCTTGGTGCCGCCGCCTTCTTTGGCCATGAAGCTGCGACCTTCATCCGCAGTACGTGCGTTGAAAGACGAAAACATGTTGCCCAGCAAGCCCACGGACGCCGCCGGCTCCAGGATCACTGTATATTTTCCGGGCTCGATGGCCTTGGCTTCGCGTGATTGCAATGCTTTGTCAATCGCCACGGCGGAGGCCTCTTCAGCGTCGAAGTTATCGACATCATTGAAGTCCCTCGTGACCCAGCCTGATCCGGTTCCGTCGTTCGATCTCATCGTTACCGTGAAGTCAACTGAAGAGCTTTGATTGTACGCGAACAGTCCCGCGCTGTTGATCATAGAGGAGAACCCAGCGCTATCTTCCAGGAAGCCCGCAGCTGTTACATCCTTGGCGCGGGCAGGTTCGATACTTGCGCGTGCGACCTCTGCGCGATATTCCGGAGAGATCTTCGCGGTACTCTCAAAGTATTGCCTGGACTCCGAGTACTCCTGTGGACCGAGAGGAGGCATAAACTCGGGATTTTCAGGGCTTAGTTTCGCCAGCTCCTCGGACCTCTTCACGACCTTGGCCAGTGACTCATCATCAAACTCGTCGATCGTCGCTGTTCCAGACCTTAGTCCGTAGCTGGACTGCACCACCAGTTGCTGGCTGGATTGTGCGCCGGCAGTCGATACTGTATTTCGTGCGTATCGGATATTCCCGCTGTCAGACCCACCCAGGTTGATTTCGCAGGTCTCGGCTGTAGAGAAGCTCAGTGCCTTCTCGAGGATGCTCTTTGCTTCATCCTTGCTATATATTGCCATATCTATTTGAAGTCTTTTAGTTCTTTAAATATTTCTTCCTGTGTTGATCACATTCACACCGTTGAAGCGGGTGGTGGATGAGCCATGCGACACGGCACTTATTTGAGAAGGCTGGCCTTTTCCATCGAAGAAAGAACCAAACATGTGGTAGTCCGACTCATCACAGATCTTTGCGCAGGAGTTCCAAAACTCTTGGGTGTTTGACTGGTAGGCTACGTCATTGAGCATTCCAACGATCTCCCCGTCTTTGATCTCGTAGAATAGATTTCCGCCAAACTGGAAGTTGTAGCGCTGCTGATCGATGGAGTAGGACCCTCGACCTACGATGTAAATACCTTTCTCCACATCTTTCAACATGTCTTGCACGGAGTACTTTTCCGTTCCTGGGCGCAAAGACACATTAGGCATTCGCTGGAACTGTACATCCTGCCAGCTCTGTGAGTAGCAGCAGCCATGAGACTGGGACTGATCGATCATATGTACCTGATCGCGTATTGCCTGGTAATTGACCAGTACGCCATTTTTTACGAGGTCCCACTCTTTGCATTTCACACCTTCGTCGTCGTAGCCCACGGCACCCAACGATCCTGGCTGCGTCTTATCTGCCACGAGATTGACAATTTCGCTTCCGTAGTTGAAGTCTCCGGCTTTCCATTTGTCGAGGGTGGCAAAGCTCGTACCGGCATAGTTAGCTTCATAGCCCAACACGCGGTCAAGTTCCAGTGGGTGGCCCACCGACTCGTGAATGGTCAGGCCGAGGTGATTCGGATCCAGCACCAGATCATACTTGCCAGGTTCTACCGACTTAGCAGATAGCATTTCCTTGGCCTGCTGGGCACCAGCTGCGGCATCGGCGATCATGTCGTAGCGATTGCGGTACAGATCAACGCCTCCCAAGCCCGGTACGATTTCACTTTCGTCTGGCATCAGGTATTCGTATCCTAATCCCATTGGAGCGGCGAGTTCTGACCGGGATTTGAATTTGCCACCTTTTGGGTCGATGGCAGTGATTCTCATAAACGGCCACATCCTGTGCACGTCCTGATCGATGTAGGATCCATCGGTGGAGGCAAAGTACTTCTGCTCGTTTACCTGGAATAGGCCGGTGTTCACGTAGCTGGCGCCGTTATCCATGGCGGCTTTATTCGCTGTCAGCAGGAGGTCTACCTTTTCCGAAATAGGTACCTCCATGGCATTGCGTACGATAGGCGTCTTCCACGTCACCTCACCGTACGATTCGACGGGGGCGAGTTTCACAGGCTCTTCCTGAATCTTGGAGTTGGCTTTGGCAATGGCGACGGCCAACTCGGTCGCTTTCTTGATGCCATCGGGTGAGACGTCATTCGTGGAGGCGAATCCCCACGTGCCGTTGGCAATCACCCGAATACCAATGCCAAAAGACTCCGTGTTGGTGACATTTTGGACTTTCTGTTCGCGAGTGAAGACGAATTGATTCAAGTATCGGCCGATGCGGGCATCCGCATAGGTGGATCCCAGCCCCTTCGCGGTGTTCAGAGCGACATCCGCCAGTTCCTTTTTCTGGGCTGGGGACAGTCCCGGATTGAGTAGTTCCTCGGCAGCAATCGGATTACCCATCAGAGGTACCGATGGCAGCATGGCTGCACCTGCGCCCAGGCCTGCGAGATGCATAAAGTTTCTTCGTTTCAAGGCCTATTCAGTTTTGAGTTGAACATTTTGGTTTAATGGTCGACCAAACTATCGGATCACATACGGAAATCAAATCTGATTTTATTTGAGCGGGGCAATGGTCATGGGTATAGCCCCAGAGGTTTTTGGGGCTTGCCGCCAGGTCCCCGATGCGACGGCGGTAGTGGTACGTCGGGCGGGGTACTGTCAGAAATCATACAAGTCCTCATAGATGGCGGCCGGGCTGTCGTTTTCCGCCTGCAGACGCGCAAGGCCATTTCGGGCTTTTCCCTGCGGGACTCCATCCCTAAGCCGGGCGCCCCTAAGCCGGGCTGACTCGTCCTAAAATAAGTTTACAGGTTTCACATATAGTCCTATTGGTAATTTACAATTTTCGATAGTCCTGTAATCGATTTACAAACACTCGTTTTTTCCATAGTTTTTCAGTCTCTAAGGCTTCTGCGTGGACTTGGTCTGGTGTCAGTTGTCCCAGGCTCATGTGGGGTCTTTCATTATTGTATACTTCGATGACACGATCCAGCAGCTGCTTAGCTACGGGTAGCGTACCTACTTGATAGCAGTCCAGATATTCATTCTTAATGATACCATTGACTCGTTCGGCTATTGGGTTCTCCAAAGGATCACCATTCTCGGTCATTGATATACCGATTCCATGTTTCTCCAAAAGCGACACGTATGTAGATGAGCAGTATTGGATACCTCGATCTGAATGATGGATCAAGTTGTTAAGTGATCCCTCACTGTTGTCAATGGCCATACGCAATGCTTGGACTGTTTCAATTGATTCTAGCGTATCCGCTACATGGTAGCCGACGATCTTTCTCGAATAAGCATCAGTGACAAAGCTGATGTACAAATGTCCAGATTCAATTTTCCAATATGTGATGTCGCTTACCCAAAGCTCGTTGGGCTTACGAGGCACAAACTCTCGAATCTGGTTGGGGTACTTCCGCAGCCAATGAAAGGATTGTGTAGTAACCACTCTTCTTTTTCTACGCTTAACTAACAGATTACGAGAGGATAAGACATCAAATAGCGCATCTCTGCCCATCTTGATTTGATGCTCAAGCATGAAGGGTTCCAGCAACTCGTAGAGCTTCCTACCTCCCATTCTACGATGAGTTTGTCGGAGTCTTAAGACCTCTCGAATGACCAGCTCCTCTTCAAACCTGGTCGTTTGCTGATGCCAGTAGTGCTGGTAATAGGATTGTCTGGTGATACCAAATAATGGACACAATCGTCCCAGAGCGATACGAGGGTGTCTGTCCTTTAAGGTCGTAATTACTTGGTGCCGGGCTTTTTTCTGATAGGTATTTTGAAGTCCTTCTCCGCTATCTCGATCATCATACGATAGCCTTCTTCCTTCAGCTTAGAATCCTGAAGTTCCCTTTCAAGTCGCTTGATTTTGGCAAGCAACTCAGACTTATCCAGATCGTCAGATTCGTCCATTGGATAATAGTTGATCGGAACATTAAAGGTATGTCTTCTTCTGGGGACATCATCGACGTAGCCATACATTCTCATCCACTTCAATATCGCTCCGTGCTCTTCCTTCTTGCCTGTGTACTTGTACCAGATCTCTCGCTTGGTATAACCTCCAGCAAGATATTCCTGGATCATTATGTGGCGCTCAGAAATGCTTATCTCGCCGCCATGTCGAATTCTTCCATTCTCGTTTTCATCCATTTCGGTTTATCACAATTGTGTAAACCTATTTCAGGACAAGACAGGCACCCCTAAGCGGGGCACCCCTCAATGCTATTAATAAGTTAAGAGAACCCGAAAGCCATTCTCAAAAGCAATGTCATTTTGACGTTAGGAAGCGCACGGCCAGTGAAATCTATTGACCATGGTTGGACGATCGTCGATCTATGTGAATAGATGCTTCCTTTGTCAGCATGACCTTAGAGGGGTTGCTTATGAGAATGGCTAGACAACCGCTCAACTTCAGAACATTGGGGCACCCTAAGCCCGGCCAGTTAAGGCTTGATTCTGTTTCCTTTGTCATCCTGCCGCGCCGTCGGCTAGCCTTTGGCGGCCGATGGAGGCTCTCGAAGGAGGCAAGGAATGATTGTCTGCACTTAGCATTGAGCCGGGCCAGCAGGGATGTTACAACCGCAAGGTTTTTGGGGACGTTGGCTTGGATTATTATACTGTCGATCGTCAAAGAGACTCAAGATATGCTGCCGGTGTGGTCACTACCACTGTAGCTTTTTTGTAGTCTTTGGTGTTCCTCGTGACGAGCATGCTCAACCCTTCAATGGTTTGTGCGGCGGCATGCTGGAGGGCATCTTCGAAATCCTGGATGTCGCTCTTTAGTGCCTGTCGGACTTCTGCCTCTCCTATACCCACGATCTTCAGGTAGTCAATTAGGAGGTCGATTACTTCCCGAGCTTTCTTCGTACCGATGACCTTTCGAGTCAGGTAGTAGATATTATTCATCGACAAGCTGGAAGCGTATCCCTCTATTTCGCCAAGCTCAGCCATTTCCATGACCACAGCTGATTGTTGCACAAAAGGTTGCCTCTCCAGCAGCAAGTCGAGTATCACGTCGGAGTCAATGAAAATCTTTTCCAAGATGTTTTTTTATCATTTCCTCCTCCAGGGCCTTCTTATAATCAATGTCACCAGCACTTTTCAATACACCTCTCAACTTGGACGTGCGGCTTGCTATTTTGCCACCAGATTTGGTTTTTGACCCAGCTGTAAGGGCAGAAAAGTAGTTTGTCACCATTTCTGAAAGGCTTGTCCCCTGTTCGGCGGCATACTCTTTTGCTTTTTCAATGAGCTGTTGCTCCAACGTAAGTGTGAGTTTTGTTCGCATCTACACGTGTTGTTTTCATATAAACCACACGTGTAATATATGCGTTTGTTGCGTTATATTGCAATTTATCGCGCTGTAGACAAGTGTTTTGACTGAGTTATGCCCGTAGTAGTATCAGGTATTTTGGGAGCATTGGCGTTTTTCTTTGCCAGAAAGCGCCGGAGACAGAAGAAGCACGCCCACCTTATCAGTACACCGGAGAAGTGGAGGCACATACTCGCACATCGCGTCAATTTTTACAAAAATCTTACTGAAGATCAACAGCGCCAGTTTGAGTCAGATGTCCAGAACTTCCTATCTGAAGTACGCATCACCGGTGTCAAAGTGGACGTCACACTGCAGGACCGGTTGCTCGTAGCGAGCAGTGCCGTCATTCCGCTTTTTGGGTTCCCCACCTGGACCTACGATGGGCTTACAGAGGTCCTATTGTACCCGGACTCCTTCGATCGCAACTTCAAGATCCGCAGTAAGCGAGAAATCATCACCGGCATGGTGGGTAGTGGGGCCATGCGAGGCAAGGTCATCCTGTCCAAGCCGGCCCTTCACCACGGCTTTGACAATGCCACCGACAAGCGCAATGTGGGCATTCACGAATTTGTCCATCTGTTCGATGGCGAGGATGGCTGGATCGACGGCATCCCCCCTGGTATTGACGATGAGCAGAGCCCCCTGTGGCTAGACTTCGTACACAAGAAGATTGGGGAGATCGTCGCAGAAGAATCGGACATCGACGGGTACGGGGCCTACAATCGGCAGGAGTTTTTTGCCGTGGCCAGCGAGTACTTTTTTGAGCGACCTGATCTTCTGCAGAAGAAACACCCGAAACTGTATGAAATGCTGAGTGAAGTCTTCCGGCAGGATCGGTCGATGGATATCGATCCATCCACCTTCGAGAATGCGCCCGAGCCGTCACGCAACGAACCCTGCCCGTGTGGCAGTGGCAAGAAATACAAGCGTTGCTGCCTGGTTTAGTTTCTTTGTTGATAACATAGTTTATTATCGAGTGCCTTAGTTGGCTAGAAATTAATAGGCCCTATTTCTCGCAGTGAGGTGATTAGTGATTTAGTGATTAGTTTTTTTAGGAGAAGAGAATATATAATCCCTGGCGGGGTACAGATTCTTCTACAGTAAGCCACTAGTCACAAATCACGGATCACTAAGACTTTAGCAGTCGCTTCTTTATGGTTTGTTGTCCAAAAGTCAATTCATCGAATGACGGAGGATAGGGCGACTTCTTCAAAATGTCATCACCTTTTGGTGTCGGTAGCCCAGCCAACAGTCAATCGCCGCAAGGCACTTCGATCAATGCCCAGTTAGGTTCCCCATGGTATTTGCTAGCTGTTGTGATTTGCCGGACGTCCGAGCCGTCAGGATTCATGGTGAAAATGTGATCGACGCTGTCGCGCTTCGAATGGAAGGCAATGCGATCTCCCAAAGGTGACCAGGCGACCTCACTGTCTTCAAAAGCATTGTCGGTAATCTGTGTGGTGGCACGAGTCGTCGTGTTGATCACGAAGAGGTCGTTGTGATCTGGTTTCCCCTCTTCATAGTACTCCGTGCTGTAAAGGAGTCGCTCGCTGTCCGGAGCCCAACTCAGGTACTTTTCGCTGGTCGTGTTGGTAGTGAGCCTGCTTGATTGTTTCGTCTCGAGATCGTAGATGTACACTTCATTGTTGCCATCGCGATCGGAGATGTAGGCGATTTTCTGCGAATCGGGTGACCACTTCGCACGCCCATTGTAGCTCGTGTCCGGAGTGATGTCGTAGCGATTGTCACCGGTGATGTCACTGATTACCAGCTTGCGAAAATCCCCTACACTGACCTCACTCACCACCCGCTGGTTGTTGGGCGACAGGTTGTATTCCTGCAGGTCATAGATGTCCAGGGGCAAATCCTTGCCATCAAGACCTTTGCGGAGGATACGGAAAGTGTCGCTGACGTAGGCGTAGTAAGTGAAGGAATTGGCCTCCTGGTTCCAAAGTGGAGCATAGTCCCAACTGGGATTGTCGGTCAACAGCATCTCGCCTCCGTTTAGGTCATTTTTGTAAATGTTGAAATTGCCGGGGCCGTCCAGCGCGATATACAGTAAGAGGGGTTGGTAGCAAACTTCTGGAGGGGAGGATGGCTGACTACAGCTAAGGGATAAAGCGATGCCGAAGAGCGCTGGGGCAAGTTTTTTCATGAGTCTTTAATCGTTGTCGACTCCGATTTGTTTGGTCGGTGATGTGGCACTTTGTCTCAGGTAATTGATTGGGAGGTCGTCGTTCGTGACTTGCTCCGAAGATTCTTCGCACCGCAGATACCTGCGAAGACGGCGGCTGCCCCGCTGGCGCAGGGCTAGTCGCAAGGCCATGGTGGTGGGGCGCCCCAAACAAAAAAAGCCCCACACTTCGTGGGGCCTTTAGAACAAACGCAACCTTATTTCCAATCAGAGCATAGAGATTGGTTCCTTGAATTCCGTAAAGGAGATGTCTTGCTTTTTCATCTCTCTGAAGCCGCCTTCGACATTGACGACGTGGTCGAAGCCGCGGGCCTTGAGGATGGATGCAGCGATCACCGATCGATAACCTCCCAGGCAATGCAGGTAGTATTTGTTGAAGCTGTCTACCTGATCCATGTTTTTGTTGATGAAGTCCAGCGGGAAGTTGATCGCGCCGTCCATGTGCTGAGAGGTGTATTCACTGGCTTTGCGCACATCGAGTACGTTGAGGTGACTGCTTTTGGCTCTCTCGGCGAAAGACGCTGCCGTGATGGACTCCAACTGGTCCGTCTCAAAGTCGGCGGCCTTCCAGGCGCTGATACCTGCCTCGAGGTAGCCGAGTGCGAAATCATAACCGACGCGTGCCAGTCGAATCACCACCTCTTGCTCTCGGCCTTTGTCGGCGAGGAAGATGATCTTCTGCTGCAGATCAGGGATCAACGCGCCCACCCAGGGGGCAAAGTTGTCGTCGATACCGATCCAGACGGATCCGGGGATGTGATCCTCGATGTATGCCTGAGAGTGCCTGGTGTCGAGGATGAGGGCATCGTCGCGTTCTGCATAATCCCGAAACTGACGGGGATCCAGGGCTACGACGCCACGCTCGAGGGCCTCATCAATACTCTCATAGCCCATCCTATTCATCACAGTATTCTTTGGAAAGTATTGTGGTGGTTCGACGAGGCCCTCGGTGACTTCTTTGATAAACTCTTCTTTGGTCATATCCTCACGCAACGCATAGTTGAACATCTTCTGTCGACCCAGCGTGTCGGAGGTCTCTTTGCTCATGTTCTTACCACAAGCGGATCCTGCACCATGACCGGGATAGATGACCACGTCGTCGTGCAAAGGCATGATCTTGTTTCGTAGGGAGTCGAAAAGGTGCCCGGCGAGGTCTTCGCGGGATAAGTCCGACTTTACGGCCAGGTCCGGCCGGCCTACATCGCCAATGAACAATGTATCACCTGTGAAGATGGCTTGCTCCGTTCCATGCTCATCTATCAGGAGGAAGGTCGAGGACTCCATGGTGTGGCCAGGCGTGTGAAGCACTTTCAGCTTAATATTCCCTAGTGGCAGCTCCTCTCCATCCAGTGCCACGTGCGCTTCGAAGTTGGGTTGAGCAGTGGGGCCAAACACGATCGTGGCTCCGGTCTTTCTGGCGAGGTCAAGGTGGCCAGAAACGAAGTCGGCATGGAAATGTGTCTCGAGGACATACTTGATCTTGGCGCCTGTCTCCTGGGCCCTGTCGAGGTAAGGGGTGACTTCACGAAGAGGGTCGACAATAGCGACTTCGCCATTGGACTCGATGTAGTAGGCGGCTTCAGCCAGGCAGCCTGTGTAAATCTGCTCTATCTTCATAAGGTACGTATTTGTTCGTTGATTTCTAAACAAATTTACGAGCTTAACTACCTAGAAGTCTGTTACTTATGTTACAGTCGGAACATGATCTAAATCATGTGGCGAGGTGATGGCAAGTATAGGAAATTAGGATTCCTTCCGGAGGAAGGAATCCCGTCCTCACCGCTCAATCCTGCATGCCAAATCGGGCCAGCAAGTCACTCAACAAACACCACCTGGTGAATGACGATTGCAGCAGGTTCGCACCGACAAAGGCAGTGAACCACAACCAATTTTCATTGACAAAAAGGGCCAGGAAGAGGCTGATCAAAATGAAGATTCCCGCGACCGCGTGCACTATTCTATTTCTCATTTTTTCAGGGTTTACTAGACGATTTTGTTGATTTCCAACACGGCAGCATGCACGTGCGAATGTGTTTTCTGCTTGTCGTTGAGGGCGACAACGGAGGCCAGCATGGTATCTGCGAGCTCCTCGTCCACGAAAGCATAAAACATGGCTGACTGGTGCTCGCCGCCAGAGGGGGCGAACCAGTTGCTGTCTTGTGACTCTTCAGCGAGTTCTTTGTAGCCTGTGACACCCAGGTGTGAATAGGCCTTGATACCGGCTTCTTTCAAGATGGCTCTGATATCCTCATGGAAGGCTTGTACGGCAGTAACTATCAGTAATTTCATTTTTCTGCGATTTGTGGATTGACTTGTCCTTCCCATTTCTTCCTTTCTGTCATGTAGTAGATGAGCGGCACGACGATAAGCGTGAGCATCGTGGATACTATGGCCCCGGCGACCAAAGAGATGGCCAGTCCCTGGAAGATGGGGTCGAACAGAATAATAGATGCGCCGATGACCACGGCGCCGGTAGTTAGTAAGATCGGCGTGGTGCGCACAGCGCCCGCTTCGATGATGGCCGTTTTCAGGTCGATACCTTCTTTTAATCGGATCTCGATGAAGTCGATGAGAAGCACGGAGTTGCGCACCATCACGCCAGCGAGGGCGATCATACCGATGAACGAAGTCGCCGTGAAGAAGGCTCCCAGCAACCAGTGACCCAGGACAATGCCGATCAGGGACAGGGGTATCGCGAGCATCATGACAATCGGGGTCTTGAAGTTTTGGAACCATCCGACGATCAGCATGTAGATGACAATGATGACTACCAGGAAAGCACCTCCTAGATCCCGGAATACTTCGAGGGTGATCTGCCATTCGCCATCCCACTTCACCGCAAAGTCAGATTCCTCCTCAGGCTGGGACATATAGAGCTCACTGACGTTGTAGCCCGCGGGTAAGTCCATGCCCTGCAGCTTTTCGGTCATTCCCAGGATCGCGTAGGCGGGGCTCTCCAATTCGCCCGCCATGTCCGCCAACACGTAGACCACCCGCCGCTGGTCCTTGCGATAAATGGTGGACTGCAGCGTCTCTTCGTTGACGGTGACGATGTCCCTGACGGGTACCATCCCTCGGCCACCTTTGACCTTCAGGTTTTGCACCAGATCGATGCCTGCCTGCTCCTCGTCATGGAGGGCGAATACGATTTCCACGGGATTCTCCACGTGCTCATCGTACAGCGTGCCGACAGGATGGCTTCCGATCAGATACGTGAGGTTGCCCACTACCTGCTGTGGAACAACGCCATACATCATGGCTTTTTCGTGATCTACATCCAGCTTGTATTCCGTTTGTCCCGCTTCCACATACCAGTCCACGTCCACGACGTCCTGTGTATTTTCAATGATGGTCTTTACCTGCTCGGCTACCTTGATCTGCTCATCGTAATCCGGACCGTAGACCTCAGCCACGAGCGTAGAGAGTACAGGAGGGCCCGGGGGCACTTCGACGATCTTGACATTGGCGCCGTACCGGGTGGCGATTTTCTGGACATCAGGCCGCACGCGGGTGGCGATCGCATGGCTTGCCTCAGAACGGTGCTCTTTGTGCAGGAGGTTCACCTGGATGTCTGCCATGTTGCTACCACCTCGGAGGTCATAGTGACGCACCAGCCCATTAAATGTGATGGGTGCTGACGTGCCCGCGTAGGTCTGATAATTGACTACTTCAGGTACGGTCGAGAGGTACTGGGCGATCTCCGCGGTGACGGCTGCGGTGCGTTCGAGGGTCGTACCCTCAGGCATGTCGATCACTGCCTGGAATTCGTTCTTGTTGTCGAATGGCAACATCTTGACCGCCACGGATTTGGTGAAGAACATGCCGACGGAGCCGAACAAGAGGACGACGGTAATGCCCAACATGGCCCACCTTTTCACGCCACTCTCCAGGAAGGGCGACTCGATACGGTGGTACAATTTGTGGATCCAGCCCGGTCCATGCTCCTCGATAGAGGTCTCGTCGCCTTTTCTCTTATCCTTTTCGCGCAGGAAATGAAAGCCCAGGTAAGGGGTGACGGTCAGCGCGACGAAAAGGGAAAGCATCATGGCAATCGAAGCGCCAATGGGCATCGGGCTCATGTACGGTCCCATCATGCCGGAGACAAAAGCCATCGGCAAGATCGCTGCAATCACGGTGAAGGTTGCGAGGATGGTGGGGTTACCTACTTCGTTGATGGCGTAGATGGCCGCCTGGGCGAAAGGCAGTCGCTTGGACTTGAAGTGGCGATGCATGTTCTCCGCAATGATGATGCTGTCATCGACCACGATCCCCACCACGAAAACCAGGGCGAAAAGCGTGATCCTGTTGAGGGTGTAGCCCAGCATGTAGTAGCTGAAAAGCGTGAGAGCAAATGTCAACGGGACAGAAAGGAAGACCACCAATCCTCCGCGCCAGCCCATGGCTAGCATCACGAGTACAGTCACGGCTACGATTGCCACAGCCAGGTGCAACAGTAGTTCGCTCACTTTGTGTGAGGCCGTTTCCCCGTAGTTGCGCGTGACTTCCACATGCACCTCATCAGGGATGAGTGTCCGGCGAAGAACCTCAATCTTGTCCAGGATCTGGTCAGAGACTTTCATCGCGTCAGCCCCTTTGACCTTAGCGACCGACAACGTCACTGCAGGGTAGATCGATGGATTGTTGGCGTACTCGTCTGTGGCGCTACCGTAGCCAAACGAGACATAGTTCGTTGGTTTCGAGGGTCCGTCCAGTATGGTAGCAACCTGGTGTAGATAGACGGGTAAATCGTTGTTGATGCCCACGACGATCGCGCCCACATCCTCAGCAGAGCTTAGGAACTGGCCAGTGGTCAGCAGAAACTCTGCGTCGGCATTCACGAATCGACCGGACTGCGAGCTGCTGTTGCTGGCGCGGATCATCTGCATGACGCTGAGTACGTCTACACCATTCTCGGCCATCTTGTCTTTGTCGACCATGATTCGTAGCTCACGTGGACGACCGCCGATCTCTTTCGTGATCGAGACGTCTTTGACTTTCTCTATCTCGGAAGTGACTTGCTCTGCGAGCTGCCGCAGCTGGAAGTCATCGTAGGAGTTGCTCCAAAGCGTGAGCCCCAGCATGGGCACATCATCGATGGATCTTGTTTTGACGATGGGCTCGTACACGGTCTCGGGGAAGATGTTGCGGTACTTCATGAGCTCGTCGTACAGCTTCACGAACGACCGCTCCGTGTCCTCACCGACGTAAAACTGCACGACGAGTACCGCCACGCCATTCATGGCCATGCTGTGTACATGCTCAACGCCCTTGATGTTGGAGATGATTTTCTCCAGGGGCTTTACCACGCGGCTTTCCACCTCTGTAGGAGAGGCCCCGGGATATCCCACCATGACATCCGCCATGGGTACAATGATCTGTGGCTCTTCCTCACGTGGAATGAGGAAAGAGCTGTAGACGCCAATGATCATCAAGGCCACCATCAGTAGGACGGTGAGCTTCGAGTGGATGAAGAAGTTGGCGACTTTACCTGATATTCCTTCTTGCATGATTTGGTTGCTTATCGTTCGGCAATGGGTTGTGTGGCGACCTTGGCACCGTTGAATAGCTTGCCATCGGCTTTGATGATGTACTGCTCACCTTCGCTGATGCCCGCGAGGACTTCCACCTGCCCGTTCTGACTTTTTCCAGTTCGGATCCAGCGGAGGATCGCTGTCTGGCCGGTACCAACAGCGTAGACTCCCGTCAACTGACCGTTGCGGATCAGCGCATCTTCTGAGATGGTCGGGGAACTCTTGATGGAGGGCGTCTCATGGACGGTGATATTTGCATTCACAAACATGCCGGGAAGAATATCAGCTGCATCTTCCAGGGCAATTTTGACCAGGAACTGACCGCCGGTGTTTTTGGCAGACGGACTCACTTCGGCCACTTTTCCCTTAAGTGTCTGGCTTGTCGATTTTACGAGGACACTGGCCTCGGCCCCTACATCCACTCGAGCGATCTCAGACTCTGGCACAAACACTGTCGCCTCATAGTTCGTCTCACCCTCAACGGTGGCCAGAGGCATACCTGGATGTGCGATGTCTCCGACTTTCACGAATGTATTGGCGACGACCCCGTCGAATGGCGCTCGCAAGTGAGTATAGGCGAACTGAGCTGCGACTTCTTTTTCCATTTGCTGAGCTGCCTCGAGACCAGCCTGGGCCATTTCGAAGCGGGTCGTCATGTTCTCCAGCTCTTTGGTGGAGGCGCTGCCTTTCTCGTGGAGGATCTTGAATCTCTCCAGGTCCTTCTCAGCATTGTTGAAGGCACTTCGGGCTTGCAAGATGGAGGCCTGTACCTGTGCTTGCTTGGCTTGCAGATCCACGCTCGAGAGAGCGATGATCAGTTGACCTTTTTTCACGGTTTCCCCAGGCTGCACTTCCACTCGTGCTACATTTCCCATCATTCGGGTGCTGACGTTGGCACTGTTGCCCGCCTCTATTCTGCCGCTGACCTGGACGCTCTGGGATCTGACATCCGCTCGGGCCGTACCCAGGGTGACTTTTATTGGATCGAAAGCCGTGGGCTCATGGTCGCTGTGTGATCCGCATCCTGCCATCATCATGGTCAGGGCCGGAAGCGTCAATATGTATGCGATTCTTTTCATTTCAATTATTCAGATTTGTTCGTTTATTCTCTTGTCAAAAAATGAAGGTATTCCTTCGTGAAGCCGTATTCGAAAATGGCCTGGAGGTACTGCAGCTCCTTTTGCTGCATTTGACTCTCGGCCGTTAGTAGGTCGACGGTCTTTTCCAGTCCTTGCTCGAAGCGGTCTTTTCTGATCTTGTGGGCTTCGGTCGCCTGGTCCAATGCCAATTGGGATGCCTCTACTTTGCTACGTGCATCTGTGAGCATGCGAATGGCTTTCTGAAGTTCTGCTTGCTGGTCAGCATGGTACTCCTGTTGCTCGATCTGGGCCTTTTCCATTGCGAGGCGAGCCTTCGTTGTTTTGGATACATTGGCGTAGCCATCGAACAGGTTCCAGGAGAGTCTCGCGCCGAGGATGTAGCCGGATGCGCCGAAGCCTACCATTTGGTTGTCATATAGCTGGAAGCTGCCAAAGGCGTTGATCCGAGGCAGGTGCTTCATCTTTTGGGATTTCCACATCGACTCATAGCCCTCTGTTGCTTTTGACATGGCTACCAGGTCTTTTCTGCTGCGAGGGACATCTGAAAGGAATTGGGGAATCGCATCGTAGCTTCTCGCCGCCTGCACCGTGGGTCTAAGGGTGACCGCACCGGGAGTCTGACCCATAAGCAGGGACAGTTGATCGGAGGTGTTTTGGATGTTCGTTCGTGCGAAGCGCAGTTGGTTGTCCACTTCTGTAGCGCGCACCTGGGCATCCAGGAGGTCTGCTTTTTGCACGAGGCCTTGCTCGTAATAGTCCTTCACCAGCTGGACCGCTTCTTGCGCTGTCGTTTGCGCTCCCGTGAGCACGTCAACTGCCTCATAGGCCAGCTGGAGCTTCATAAAGAGTTCCGTCGCTTGTAGTTCTAGGTATTCTTTCGTTCGCTCTGCCTTCAATTGGTAGGCCTCCCGCTGGATCCCTGCTGCCCGCCGGCCATACACACCGTCCAGATTCAGCAAGGGCTGCAGTACAAGTATTTCAGTGGCGAAGTTGTTGACGTTGTCGGGGTTGTTGAGCCTATTTGGGTCGAAGTCCTCTTGCGTCAAAATCTCCTGGTTGAGCTTGGACCCGAAGGCCATCAGCGGATTGTTGGTGGTCATGGCCGTGTACGAGGCCCTGACAGACGGCAGGTACAAACTGTTGGATTGCTGAAAATCTGCAACAGCCATTTCTGCCTCTTTCGTCGCTACCCTTCCCCTGTGGCTATTGGCCACTGCCTGACTGATGAACTCCTCTTTGGAGATCATCAGCGTATCCTGCCCTAGACTCCAGTGGAGGATCGATACCAGGGTCATCGTGTATAGGAATAATCCTTTTTTCATTTCTTTTCTCAAAAAAGTTTTAGATGATAACGGCAACGAAAGGGCTCGGTCTGTAACTCTTGTTACGGAAGCTGTCTCAATTTCTGATTATCTACCTTGAGCTCCCCTTATCCCGTTTTTTTGCAAGTTTACGAGCGCTGAGAGGGCTTGATTGTAACAATTGTTTCATTGCTGGGGTGGGCGTAACTAATGTTACATTGGCCAACTGGGGGCATCAGAATAATTTGGAAAAGTACAATTTATGGCGTAGGCCGACGTCAATACACGGGCAAGCCGAACTCCTACAAGGGCAGGGAGCGAGGTACAAGAAAAATGGAAGAGGCACTCAGAGAAGCATGGAAGACTTCGCAGCGGTCATTCATCCTGTTGGCGGGGAAAAGTCGAAGGTGAAAAAAGATGTAGTCCCGGCAGGAATCGAACGGCACCGGCCGCCCGGCTGCATCTAAAGTTTAGGAAACTTCCGCGACGCGCAGTCCGGGGCGCGCAGCCTATTCTATCCATTGAACTACGGGACCAATTGGAGAATAGGCGGCAAAGCTGATAAAATTCGAAAGTGGTTTCAAATATCTTGACGAGGACAAGTGCGGCATAGTGCAGTGTCTTTTCAAGGAAGGAACCGTCGAGATAATGGTATACATCATCTTCCATCTACGGCAACACCCTTGTAGACTGGCAAAGTCAAAAACCAGGGATTCGGTGGTATCCAATCAGAGAAAAAGGGAGTAGTCCCGGCAGGAATCGAACCTGCATCTAAAGTTTAGGAAACTTCTATTCTATCCATTGAACTACGGGACCAATTGAAGAATAGGCGGCAAATCTAATAAAATTCGAAAGTGCTTTCAAATATCTTGACGAGGACAAGTGCGGTATGGTGAAGTGTCTTTTCAAGGAAGGAACCGTTGAGATAATGGCATTAATCATCGTCCATCTCCGGCAGCACCCTTGTGGACTGGCAGGGTCAAAAACCAGGAAATTCGGCGGTATCCAATCAAAGAAAAGAGGGGAGTAGTCCCGGCAGGAATCAAACGGCACCGGCCGCCCGGCTGCATCTAAAGTTTAGGAAACTTTCGGGACGCGCAGTCCGGGGCGTGCAGCCTATTCTATCCATTGAACTACGGGACCAATTGAAGAATAGGCGGCGAGCTAATAAAATTCGAAAGTGGTTTCAGGTATCCTTTTAAGTCGTGAAAGGAATATGACCCTCTCGCTGTTCACGGCATTACGAGGGGCTTGATCCTGGCGTTCTCGGGCATAAAAAAAGCAACCCCGTTTACCGAGGTTGCCACATCATTAAAGAACCAGCTATGGAAAATAGTTACTCACTATTCCAATACGAAAATATAATACCGTTATGTGAAAAAATGTCTTACTAGATAATGGCCACGTATGTGCCGTTGAATGGACTGATTTTGCCGATTGTTGAACTGGGCATTAGGCATGTCTTTGGGGGGGAGAACGTAGGGAATTGGATGGAGAACTGATGGGAGTGACGAGGTCGGGTCACCCCTCCTGGAAATAAAAAAAGCAACCCCGTTTTACCGAGGTTGCCACATCATTAAAGAACCAGCTATGGAAAATAGTTACTCACTATTCCAATACGAAGATATAATACCGTTATGTGATAAAAATAGTTACTAGGTGACGGATTGGGTTCTGTCGGTGAATAGCACATTTTGCCCGATGAGTGAGAAAATATGGCCGTGAGGCGGAAAAATGGGTATGATCAGCAACTGGCGGGGAGGTGTCCGGTGAAGAGGAACAGGCACAAAAAAAGCAACCCCGGTAGTACCGAGGTTGCCACATCATTAAAGAACCAGCTATGGAAAATAGTTACTCACTATTCCAATACGAAGATATAAAACCGTTATAAGGAAAAGGTTGGTAATAGGTGACCTATGCCTAAAGGTCGGTAATTGGAATAGTTTGCCCGACGAGTGAATTGAAAGGGGCAGAAACGTGAGGTAAGCGCAGCGAGATAGGGGAGTTGGCCGGGCACGGAGGGCACAAAAAAAAGCAACCCCTCGGAAGGGGTTGCCACATCATTAAAGAACCAGCTATGGAAAATAGTTACTCACTATTCCGATACGAATGTAAATCCTTAGAAGGGGTTGCTGGCTAAATATGGCTCACGTGTGTGTATACGTCGGTAAATGGCAGCTTTTGCCCGATGAGCGATTAGGGCCGTTATATGCAGAAAATACGTACTATTTCACGGTGGGTAGACCAGCTGCCGACCATCCACGAAATCCTCCTGACAGGTTATAGATTTTCTTAAATCCCGTGTTCTGTAGTTTGGACGCGGCTTGGGCACTTCTCCCGCCTGCCGCACAGTACAATACCAGTGGTTTCTCCTTGTCAAATTCTTCTAGCTTCGTCAGAAACTCCGGGTCATAGAAGTCGATTTTCGCTGCTCCTTCTATTTGGCCGTAACTCCATTCCTCGGGCGTACGCACATCCACCAACTGCACATCCTCATCTTTCAAGAGCTCTTGCAGTTGATCGTTGTCGATATTTTCGATTCCCTGTGTCTGACAAGCAAGCAGTGTAAGGAATAGGAGATTGGCGAGGGTCATCATTCTTTTCATTTATCTCTCTTCGGAGTGATCATTATGTGGGCTCGATGAGTGCCAGCGTTCATGAGCCAGGGCAAACCCGGTGCGAGGGGTGTTTCGGAAAGGCCAGTAGTGGCTCCTGTTGCGAAGGGGATGTACACGACGTAGCGGACGTACGTATTGGTCACTTCACCCGTTTCTGGATCCATGTCCCCGGTACATACCATCAGCGAGCTATTGTTTGGGATCTCCAGCTTACCCGATTTTACTTCTTCTTCCCTGATATCGAAAATCTCCTGAAATTCCTTCCCTTCTGCCTTCAGAGCCCTTCCTCGGGCCATGAACGAATCGAGTTCTTTGTGATAGCAGGCCACGCTAAAGCCTTTGGATTGAGGGTCTCTTGCCAGGCAAATCAGCTCATTGGTCCCTTCTCGCAACGTGACGAGCTGGCCACTTTCATCGTAGCCTAATACAACGGCCCCCTCACGTTGTGCTTCCGGGGCAGCAAGAAGCGCCTGTTCGATCTGTGCTTCCGCATTGGCGATCTCCTGCCCATGGGCGAGGATGGAGAACCAAAGAAGGCCTGTGGAGAGGATGGATTTCATAGTTTTTGGGTTTAAGGGGGAATTTAGGAAATAGTCAGCGAATAACGGACAGTGGATGTTGATCGAGTGCGCCCTATTGGTCTCCTTTGTGGATCCAAACTGCCATAGCACCATCCCCTCGGTTGTTCCACGCATAATAAGGGACCAACTCCAGAGACGCTCTGTTTTCTCCGGAGTGTAGTGTCAAGCTTGGGATGCCGTTCATAATCCCGCCATCGAACTTCCCAACCGCGACCTCCGCCAATTGGGGATCGATCGTGGCTTTGAAAATATCAACATCATTATCCAGTCCCTCCGCGCAATAGAGCAGTGGGCCTCGTGTGATAGCGACTTTATTTCTTGTTTCCTCAATCTGTTCTGTAGCCCGCGAGAATTGCACTGGCATAGGCAAGGTCAGTTGCACCTCATCTCCTTGCTCCCATTCTCGGGACAACACGAGAAAGCCATCCTGTTGCTCATATCCGGTATTCGTAACCCCATTGATTTTGACTTCGGGTGTTGCACTGGTTGGATTGATGTAGCTATAAAGCTCCCCTGGTACAAACTGACCGGTCCCGGACCAGGTGGGCATACGTAACCGAATGGCGAAGCGAGAAGGCAAATCTGGATCGACTCTTAAGACCACTGTGCCATCAAATGGATAATCCGTTTTTTGTGTGATGGTCACGCGCGTATCGCCAACTTGGAGGGTCGTTTTACTTGAGCTGAAGAGTGTGATGTAGATGGAGCGCCGGTCAACAGCGTACATCATTCCCGCAATTTGTGGCACCAGCCGCGCCAGGTTTGAAGGACAACAGGCGGTATTGAACCATGGGGACCTGCCCGCGGAACCATGGTTGAAGTCGTAGATCCCGTCCGCTTCCAGGGGGTTGACATAAAAGAAGCGATCTCCCTGGAGATTAACACCGGCTAGGGCATTGTTGAATAGTGCTACTTCCGCTATATCAAGGAATTTGGCCTCACCGGTCATGAGAAACAGCCGATAGTTGAACATGACATTTCCTACAGCAGCACAGGTCTCATTGTGCGCCTCCCTATTTGGAAGGCGAAAAGGTGCACCAAATCCCTCGATACCCCTGACTGCACCAAGGCCACCCGTTATACTCATCTTCCGGTCGACGATGTCCTGCCAGATGTGGGTCAAGGCGTCCTCATACTCCCTCGTGCCCTTTAGGGCAGATATGTCGGCCATCGCCGAGTACATATAAGCCGCCCGAACGGCGTGCCCCACTGCTTCCTTTTGTTGGGCGACCGGCAAGTGTTGCTGGGCATAGGTGGGGGATAGGTACTGATCTCCATCTGGGATGTAGGAAACACCTCTAATATCCAGGAACCGCTGCGCCATGTTGAGGTAAAGCGTGTCTGCCGTAACCCGGTAAAGTTTGGCTAAAGCAATTTCCAGTTCCTGGTGGCCGGGTGCCTGGTTGATAGGTACCCCGTTATTGTAGGCCGGGTCGCCCTCAAAGAATACGCGATTGATATGCTGTGCGTTCTTCACCGCTACGTTCAGCCATTTGTCTTTACCAGTGGCCTGATAGTAGGCGATGGCGGCCTCATACATGTGCCCCATGTTGTACAACTCGTGGCTGTGTACTACCCACGAATAAGGTCGATCGCCCATGCCACCTCCACCCCAGGCGGCGTGGCCTTTGGCTACTCCGGTAATATGAGGCACGTACAGGTAGCCGTCCTCCTGCTGGGCATTGGCGATGATATCGATGATGCTATCCATCTTGTTTTCAAGCTCGATGTTCTCTGGATTTTGGCGGAGGATGTAGGCCGCGCCTTCCATGATCTTGTACAGATCAGAGGATTGGTAGCGGTGCGGCTTCGGAAGAGCGGTCTCATCGCCAGCGAGGTAGTCGCCTGTCATTTTCAGTGCATCAATGGCGGGCTTTACTTTGTCAAAAGCAAAAGGGATGAGGACCTCTTCCTGGGTTTGCATTCGTGGACGCCAAAAGCTGTCGTCGAGCTCCACCTCGTGGAAGGGTACTGGCTGGATTTGGCCGGGCCGCTCTGTTAGTTCGGAGCCACGCTCATTGGCGCAAGCCCACAGAAAAAGCGCGCTGAGGGCTGTTAGGTAGGGAAGAGGTTTCGGTAGCACACCGTGCAACCTACGAAGTCGAGGATTTCTTTTTCCAAAAACCGTAAAGATTTTGGCCAAAAAATCCTTTGGGGAACTTCTCGACTCCCGGGAAGCCCAACCGGATATCGCGTCCATCTTTGGGGATGTAATCGGTGCCAAACAGATAGTCCCACAGGCTCAGCGAGATGCCGAAGTTCACTCCATATTTCTTTTCTTCCGGCAGATCATAGGCATGATGCCAGATGTGCATCTGCGGATTGTTGAAAATATATTTCAGCGGTCCCAGGTTGATCCTGAAATTGGAGTGATTGAAGTGACCGATCGCGAGTGTGAAAATGTGTATGATGAAGAAGTCTCTCAGTCCGATACCAATCAAAGCCAATGGGATGTATTCGATGGTGCGGTAGACCACATTCTCCATCCAATGGTATCGCAGGTGTGCTGCAAAGCCCATTTGCTCTACGGAGTGATGCACCTTGTGGTACTGCCACAAAGTGGGCGATCGGTGAAGGAGCCGATGTGTCCACCATTGCACGAAATCACGGATGATAAATCCCACTAACAAGTGCAGCCACGTGGGCCAGGTAAGGACATTGACAAGGAGCAGGTTCTCAATACCAATGGCTCGCAGCGCATCCCGAAAGAAGTGGACAACGACCATCGAGGCTGCATTGTAAATGATGAGGGAGAATAGGAAGAAATTGAAGAACATGTAGAAGAAGTCCAGCCAGAAGTCCTTGCGGAACCTTGCCTGTTCTTTCCTCCAGGGTTTAGCCCACTCCAGCACCAGGAAGAAGGCAGACACGCCAATCAGCCAATAGAAATAGTTGTGCCAGGATGGGTGTGTGATCTCTTGCCAGAGGTAGTTGGCATAGCCAGTATAGCCGTCCTTGATGATTTTCCAGTACTCCATTATCTCAAAAACTTCATGCCTCGAGCAAAAGTTCTCATTTCTGATCGCTCAGTTCGTACCATTCGATGTCCTCCAAATTTCGACGCCGACCTTCGTAGCTGGGGGCGTAGTGCTTTGCCAGGTAGGTGACAATCGCCTCTTCATTCGGCCCCAGGTCCCACAAATTTTGTGTCGCCTGCATCCAGCGGATCATTCCCAGCCATCCCTCTCGCGTAGCGCGGTTTTGAGTCACAAGCTTGGCACTATGGCAGCCTGTACAATTAGCAATGACCAGCTCCAATCCCTGATCGGCGACGAAGCCCGTAGGTTCATGGATCCCGTCCTTGACGTCTTGGAGTAGGCCCTCTGGTACTGGGGCCATCTTAGGTTCGTTCTCAGTGGACATCGACTCCTGCTTTCCCAGGAAATCGTACAATGTCCCACCGAGTAGTAGTACTAGAATCATCGCAAGGCTACCCAGAATGTATGCCCAGGTCTTCGATGGCTTTTGTTGGTGCTTATCTTCCATTCCTAAGACACCATTATGGCTATGCGATGGCAAGCGTTATTGAGATACCCTTTAGGATTCCAGCCGGGGAGCACCATAGGCTGGCTAGTTCCTTTTTCATCGGTCGCGCGACTCCATACTTCATAGTAGCCCTTTTCAGGGAATTGGATGTCAGCTTGCCAGCGCTGCCATGCCAAGCGATTCGCAGGAGCAGCCAGCTCGCACGGTTGCCATGTAGCGCCGAAGTCGATGGAGTATTCCATGCTTTTGACTTCCAGTTCCCCGGCCCACGCATGACCACCCGCCGCGAGGGTAGCGCCTTCGGAGATGATGGCGCCCGTCTTAGGGGTTGTGATTAGTGACTTTACAGGCATGGACTCGATGATGCACATATCCTCATCTGCCACGATTGTGCCTGGTGCGACTGGCTCGCAAGGCACCCGATAGGATGAGCCACCCATTTTTTCACCATCATGGACTTGATCCCTGATGGCCAATCTATTGATCCATTTTCCAGAGGCCGATGCCGGCCAGCCGCCTGCCACCAGTCTGAGGGGATGGCCGTGTGCCAGCGGAATGTTCTCACCATTCATTTCGTAGGCCACCAGTGTTTCAGGTTGTAGTGCTTTGGCCATTGGGATCCCCCGGGAGATTGGCTCTTTGTTTGGGTCTCTGCTGAGGTGATCGTCGGCTGCATAGTACCCGACGTACACAGCGCTATCCAGTATTCCCACATCATCGAGGAGGTCCGCCAGTCGCAAACCCGACCATTCGGCGCAGGATACAGCTCCAATGGTCCACTGGTTGCCCTTCGCAGGAGGGTTGAACTCGCTTCTGCCATTGCCGCCACACTCGAGCGTCAGTTGATGCGTATATTTCCTGAATCGCGATTTGAGCTCGGCCAGGGTGTAGGTCTTTGGCTCCCGTACCGACTCCCCATCAATTGTCAGTGTCCAGGTACTGGGGTCAATATTATTCGGTATGAGTCCGTTGTTGCGGATAAACATCCTGTCTGCGGGAGTCACAATATCGTTCAGTAGATGCGCCTGGGCCTCCATATTCCATGGTCGGTCATTGAGCAGCACCATGTCAGGATGCTTACTAAAGAGCTGATAGGGGTCTTGCTGGCCTAGCAGCTCGAGCTCTTTTGGGAGGTACTTGGCATAAACCACCGGTACGGTAGATAAGCCCGCGGCTGATGCCAGTGACAGGCGCAAGAAGTCTCTTCTCTTGGTCATAGCGACAAGATAACGCGGTGTCGAAACTTGTGCCAAACGTCCTGAGGAAAATCGGGGAAGCAAAAAAGGCCCCCGCGCTGGCGAGGGCCTCCAATCATACAACTTCGACAACTGCCGGACAGTCATCACTCATGATAATCCACCTGACTAGTTTCTTGTCACTGTTCCTGTAGGCAAAGAGGCGAGATTTGGACTTAGAGTGTGCGTTGATGGTGCTGTTTCTTGTCCGGCAGTCCCGAGCAAGGGTTTCATGGAAAATGGCGCTGGAGAGTTATCGGGTACTGGCTCTACCGAGATCACCACGGTACGGCCGCGAACATCCAGGGGAAATGACTCGCCTGAGGGGGCGTTCAGAAAGAAGTCTTCACCAGGTACCGGTGGACCGGCTGCTTCTGTGCCGCTGTAAGGTGCATCATCATCTGCCGCATCAAAAGCGGTGAACGTACCCGTTGTGATGGGGCCGCCGTCGCCGACTACCCAGCCTTCATAAGCCCACCCTTCCGGAAGTGTCGGGAGTTCCAACGAAGCAGTAGGTGGCATACCGGGGTTTCCAAACCACACACCATTCTCATCGTTGTTGTTGTTACCATCTGTCTCGTCGGTAGGAGTGCGCAGGAAGAAAAGGCCTGTGGAGTTACTGAAATCACCTACAATTCCCGAGTTGACCGTTGCGCTGTTTCCGGAAAACTCACCCATTAGCATCTTAGTTGCTGCGGGGGCTGGATCTGGATCTGGATCGGGCTCAATGGACAATACAAATGCCGTGGCATTGGCTAAGTCATCCGCTGCGACCTCAAAGGCTGTTTGAGATAAGTCGCCACTGGCCGATACGGAGAATGTGCCTGTAGTCACTGGACTTCCATCTACAATTACCCATCCTTCATACAAGAACCCTGCTCCCAGATCTTCGAGCCCGGAAAGGTTCAATGTCAGTGAACCGTTGGCTGGTTCGTCTGCGTCGTCATCACTGCAGGAAGTCGCTAGAAATCCCGCTGCTATCATCAGTGTCAAAATTTTTTTCATCACTTCATTTTTTCGTTTGACCAAATCAACGGGCGAGAGATCACCAAACGATCACAGATTGATCAAAAAACAAAATAATCGATAAGTAGACTGTGTTGGTTTGTAATTGCCTGACAACCAGAATTATATGATTTATTGCACTTCTTTTTCGGTGGGCAAAGGTTGGCGTCCGGACACAACGGTCAGCTAATGTGAACCGATTTGTCACGGAATCGTGATACTTCTGTGATACTTATCAAGGTTCTTTGACTGGCAGTAATGAAAAATGTATTAGTTGTAGAAGATGACAAGGAGATTGTGAATCTCCTTGAGATACACCTCAATGACCTGGATTGTCATGTAGAGAAGGCTTATGATGGTGCTTCGGGCCTCGAACAAGCGCTGACGATGACACCTGACTTGATTATTCTGGATGTCATGCTACCAGAAATCGATGGTATTGAGGTGTGCCAAAAACTTCGGGCGAATGCTGTTACGACGCCAATTTTGATGTTGACGGCGAGATCGGAGGAAATTGACAGAGTGCTCGGTTTGGAAGTGGGTGCCGATGACTATCTCACCAAGCCGTTCAGCGTGCGTGAGTTCATTGCCAGGGTCAAAGCGATGTTTCGCAGGACAAAGATGATACGTGAGAGCATGGAGGCCCAGAACAGCAAAGTACTGCGGTTTGGGCAACTGGTGATCGACATTGAGATGCGAAAAGTTACCCTCGACTCCCAGCGAGTGGAGTTGTCTCCTAAGGAATTCGAGCTACTTGTCGTATTGGCGTCTAACCCTGGGAAGAGCTATAATCGCTCAAGGCTACTGAGTCTTGTATGGGGTTACGATTTTGAGGGGTACGAGCATACCGTCAACTCACATATCAACAGGCTGCGCGCCAAGATCGAGCCCGACATGGCCAATCCGCAGTACATCTTGACTACATGGGGTGTGGGATACAAATTCAATGAGGAGCTTGACTAATTCTATGCGACGGACCGTTTCCAACCGAATGATCACGAAGCTGATCATTTCTTTTCTGCTCATCATTTTCCTTGCTGCCGCCAGCTATGTGGGTACCACGATCTACTTTGCCAATAAGTATCATCTGGAGACCGAGCAGCGACTCAATGCCAACCTTGCCCAGCATTTGATTGAGGAGAAGTTTCAAAACCAGCGACCATTTCTGGAGAGTGGCGAGGTAAATAAGGCCCTTTTTGGTGACTTGATGCACGATATGATGGCGGTCAATCGCGGAATAGAAGTGTACCTCCTTGGCTTGGATGGCAAGGTCTTGTATTCCGTAGTTTTGGATCACAGCTCAGCAGAGTCCCCCAAGACGTACGTGGACCTCGATCCGGTGCGGGCATTTATTGCTGATGGAGGTCAGAATTTCATCCTGGGTGATGATCCCAGGAACAGGGACAGACGCAAGATCTTTTCGGCGGCTCATTTTGATACCGACGGTGCTGCGGGCTACATCTATATCGTCCTGGCGGGAGAAGAGTTTGCGACAGTCGGGGATTCCCTCCTGTCAAGCTATGTTTTAAGGCTGGGCGTAGGCACATCTTTGCTCACGCTTTTGTTTGTGGCCTTGCTTGGGACTCTGGCCATCTGGTACCTCACCCGAAATCTCAGGGAGATCATTCATGCCACTAACCGATTCAAGGAAGGCGACCTGCACTACCGAATAGAAAATGCTGAAAAGCAAGATCTGGCACTGTTGGCCACGACTTACAATTCGATGGCGACTACGATTCTGGACAATATTGAGAAGATCAAGTCTGTCGAGAATCTCCGGCGCGAGTTGATTGCCAATATCTCTCACGATCTTCGTACGCCCTTGTCAGTGATGCAAGGCTACGTGGAGACTTTGCAGATCAAAAGGTCACATCTCTCCCCTGAAGAGCAAGAGACCTACCTGCAAATAGTGTATGATAGCACCGAGCGCCTTTCCAAGTTGGTCTCTCAGCTATTTGAGTACTCCAAGCTGGAGGCTAATCAGATAGAGCCCGTGAAGGAGCCGTTTGTGATCAGCGAGCTTGTGAGCGATTTGTACATGCAGTACCATATTCTCGCCGGGAAAAAGGATATAAAGTTGTCCCTGGAGGTGGAAGAGAAGCTGCCATTGGTCTTTGCCGATCTGGGTTTGGTGGAGCGAGCTATTCAAAATCTGATGGACAACGCCGTGAAATTCACACCTGATGGGGGTTCTATCTCGATGCAGTTGAGAAGCCATGAACAGGAAGTGGAGATACTCATAAAGGATACTGGGCAGGGTATCCCTGAAAAAGATCAGGCCTTGATCTTCGAGAGGTACAGGCAGGCCAAGAATGGACAAGAGCAGGTGGGTGCGGGTCTGGGATTGGCCATAGTGAAGAAGATCATGGAGATTCACGATTCCACAATCAGTGTTTTCAGCCGCCCCAATGGCGGAACCACCTTCTCTTTTTCGCTACCCATCTATCAGTTGGGCTGAAGGATACCCCTCATAACCTCCAACTTACCATCTATCACATGGTCCACAGGAAGCTGTAGTATTTCTGCGATCAGGGGATAGATGTGAATATTCTCAATGGGAGGTAACTCACTGCCCGGTCGGATATTAGGTCCCATCGCGTAAAATATTCCATGCGTGTCTTTTACCATCGGATCGTAGCCATGTGCTCCATAATAGGTGCCAGGATCTCTTTTCTTCCAAAGTTTATCTCTTAGTTCCATGCCTGCGGGTGCAGAGATAATGATATCTCCCAGGCGATCACCTTGGTTATAGTGCCAATGCTCCGGTGTCTCGCTTTTCAGGTGAACCTTAGCCGGTGCAGCTAAGGCCTTTATGTGCTGAAACACGTCTTTGACCCTCTCTTTGTCAGCGACATAAATGTGACAGTGAGTGCCATTGGTGACGTATTGGATTTCATCGTCTATACCGTCAAAAAAGGGGCGAATATCAATCGTGGACGCTGCCTCGTTTTTGACGGGAACCATCCCATGATCGGATGTGACAATCACATTGATGGGCAAGTCCTGCGCAGCGACATTGTCCAAAATTATCCCCAGGAGTCGGTCGGCGTCTCTCACAGTCTCTTTTGTTTCCTGCGATGTGGGACCATAACGATGTCCTTGCGTATCGACATCAGAGAAATACAGCGTAACCAGCTGTGGACGCTCTGAAGGGGGTAGGTCAAACCACTCAAAAACTGCCTTTATTCTTTCTTCGTTGGGCACTTTGCTGTCATAGAGCTTGTAATAGTCAGGGAAAGAGCCTGCCACCGGCGCTTCTGATCCCACCCAAAAATAGGAGCCGGATCTAAGGCCATTGCGGGAGACGAGCTGCCACAGTGGGATGCCGCCGTAGAAATAGGCATCTTGGACAAGCTCACGATTCCTGACCACATATGTCACTCGTCGGTTGGGGTCATAAAAGCTGTTGTCAACCAGACCGTGGTTTTGTGGATACATCCCAGTGACAATAGTGTAGTGATTTGGGAAGGTCTTGGAAGGAAACGAAGGGATCAAGGATTCAGCCTTGGCTCCCTGCTGAGCGATCCTGCTAAAGTTGGGTGTCCCGTGGATATCCTCGTAGTCATACCTGAAGCCGTCGAACGACACTAGTAAAACGTAGGGCCGGTCAGTACCATCTTGTGCCACGGCTGTCATTGATAGACACCACAGGAATATGAGGGTTAAGCGCATTGTCTTTTGCATTGGTGAGCCAAAAATAGATGGTCAATTCTCGAAACTGGCACCAGGGATGTTAAGTGATGAAAACTTTTGTCTTGTATTGAGCGGAGCATTGTTAGCTTTTGATGGCGAAATCGATAATTTGGTAGGAGAGACAAAGGATAATCAACCGCACATAAATTCTCTAATTCATGAAAAAGTTACTTGTTCTCACAGGTGGTGGAGACTGTCCTGGACTCAATGCCGTGATCAAAGCCATCGTAGTTAGGGCCCATGTCGAGGGGGGTTGGAAGGTTTATGGTAGTGTGGAAGCTTACCATGGCATCATGCGAGAGCCAACTGAGGTGGTTGAACTGACACCAGAGGCTTGTGAAGAGATCCACAGACTGGGCGGTACAATCATTAAGGCAACTACTAAAGGTGATCCAGCAAGTTTTCCTGTAATGCAGGACGATGGCACTTTGGTGGAGAAAGACGTTACGGAAGAGCTGGTGCTGAAAATTCAGGATCTGGGATTCGAAGCGGTCGTAAGCATTGGTGGTGATGGTTCACAACGGATTTCTCAGATGCTTTTTGAGAGAGGGGTGAATATAATTGGCGTGCCTAAAACGATTGACAACGACCTGGCTGCCACGGATTTCACGTTTGGTTTCCAAAGTGCGGTGCAAGAGGCGTCTTCAGCTATTGACAAGTTGCAGAGTACTGCAAAGAGCCATGACCGAGTGATTATCCTCGAATTAATGGGGCGCGATGCCGGGTGGATAGCGCTTCATGCGGCTATATCGGGTGGTGCGCATGCTTGTCTGATACCTGAGATCCCCTATGACGTGGACAAGGTCGTGTCACATATTCATGATCGATACGATGGGGGTAGAGGCTATGCGATAGTCGTTATAGCGGAGGGTGCCAGAGCCAAAGGTGTGGCCGTGGTGGACGAAAAGAGCTCGGAAGTCGGATATAAGATGAGGCGCCTTGGCGGCGTGTCCTATCTGTTGTCAGAGCAGCTCAAAGAGAATGGATGTCGAGCAGCTATGCGCGAGATGATCCTTGGCCATCTGCAGCGTGGAGGGAGCCCGGTGGCATTTGACCGTGTACTGTCCACATCGTTCGGTATCAAGGCCTTCGAGATGGTCCTTGAGCAAGAGTTTGGACAGATGGTAGTGTACCGAAATAACGACTTCCAGACCGTGACGTTGGTGGAGGCTACGCGCCACTACAAGACGATTGAGCCTACCAACTATCTGTTGCAGGTCGCCAGGGGCATGAATATTTCACTAGGAGATTAGGAAATCGCCTGAGAGCTGTTCCCACTCATTCCCGAATGACAGGCACACGTTCTCGTGCATTGCTCCTTATAAGGGATACTGTTTGTCGGAAACGTTCAGAAGTAAGAATTGATTTCTCGAGGAAGTCTGTCACGTTGCTCATCAGAGCTTGGATGGCGTATTCTTCATCGCTCGATATGATGATCAACTGGGGGCTTCCGGGCAAGTGATTCAAGAGCTCCCTTCCCCGGCTTCCCAGCACGTCGGGATCATAGAATACTACATCGAGATCTTCTCGGGTTGACCACGAGTGGTCGTCCCCATCCTTAACTACATCTACCAGTTCCAGCTCTGGACAAAGGACGACAAGCTCAGAGAGAATACCACTAAAGAACTTGTTGGAGTCTATAATTAGACACGAGTATGGCGTCATGATTTTCTATGCTGTTGTTGTACAAAGGCTGAAACGAAAGTAAGCCGGTAGGTGGAGTAGACGGGAATATTTTCGGTCAGCGGGAGCAAATCTTCGATGAACGCCGCAAAAGTCAAAATGGGCGTTTGTCACTAGTTGAGCTTTGGGCGCAAGGTCATCGAACAGTATTTTTCTCAAATAACTGTTCTGTGTCGTTTTTTCTGAAGGTGCCAGGAAAGAGTCTCTGGCAACATAGGGCCTCGATTTGGGTGCGGGGCCGGGCCTCTATTCGATGGGCTTGTTGTCGTTCGAATCCATGCCGGCCATTGGACAGAGGCCCCAAACTTTTGCCGGGACCTCCAAATGGTTCTAATTATTCCTCCGCTTTATAATCGGAGATGTAATTCCAAGGATCTACGAACCGGCCGTCTTTTGCAACTGAATAGTGCAGGTGAGGGCCTGTTGATTTTCCAGTGGACCCAACATACCCAATCACCTGACCGGCCTTCACTTTGTCCCCATCCTCCACGACAAATCGCTCCATGTGAGCATATCTGGTAGTAAAGCTGTCGTCTTCGTGCTGAATAATTACTGAGTGGCCCCAGGCATCGACATGTATCTTGGCCTCTTCGACGACTCCATCCGCTGTGGCATAGACCTCTGTACCCACGGGAGCGACGATATCGATGCCATTATGGTACTGTTCCTCGCCGGTCCATGGATTCTTTCTACGACCAAATTCCGAGGAGATTCGGTGCTCGGACTTCTGGTTCACGGGAAACAGCGATGGCTGTGGGCTGGCGTACAATCGCTCGAAGTCTGGTACAAATAATTCGAAGGGTTCGGTGAACGGCCCGATTACTCGAAAGTCTTCAGATGTTCCTCCGTTGTCGCTGCCTGCAAAGCCCAGGGCTACAAACAATGACAGACACATGGTCGAGTAAGTGGCGATCCTCGCCGATTTTGAGTTTTTGCTCTTGTTCATCATTTTAATTCTGTTTTTGATAAAGTAATTACCAAGAGGACTGGACATTCGGAGGTTGTCGCTGGAGATGAACTGATATATCAACTCCTGATACATTCGTTTATCAGGAAATTGGGATAGGACCATCTCATCAGCCTGGTACTCGTGAATGGCCATTAGCTCTCGGCGGTACAGGTAGATAAAGGGATTGAACCAAAAAAGAGCAATGATGAAGTCCAGCAGGAGTCTGTCAAGGCTATGCAATCGTCTGGCATGAGCCAGCTCATGCGTGAGTAGTGTGTCGAATTCTGGCCTTTTCCAATATTGTACAGGAATGAATATGTTAGAGAAAAAGGAGAATACATCTCGCTCCCCGTCCGGTGTTGGGTAGAGCCTATAGTCTTTGTGTTGGATATGGTTTCTATTCCGTGTATGACGGCGGAGCTGTCTGAGGTGGATGGCAAACCGTGTCAGCAAGAGTAGTGAGGCGGCGGCCATAAGACCGCACAACGCAAGGGTCCAATAGGTACCTGATTTATCAGCACTTTTGGTTCCAACCAGGGTACTTACTGGCATCATGTTTTCGACAGACTCAGAGAAGGGCTCAACATACGCCTGATGCAATTGATGAATGTTCTCAGGTGCCGAGGAAGGCAATTGAAGCAGTGGAACCAGGAGCCCAAGTAGAAGGGCGCCCACCAGGTAGGATCGGTTGAAGGCAAATGTCTTTTGCCGTTGCAATAGGAGCAAATAAATGAGCCCCAGGGCTGCGTGGAGAAGAGCTGCCTTCAAAAGGTAGGTCAGAAACTCAGTCATCTTGAGATTGTTGCTTTCTGATTTCGTCGTCGATCAGGTTTCGTATCTCTTGAAGCTCCTCTACGCTCATGTCTTGATTTTGAGCAAAGAAGGAAGCAAATTTTCTTGGAGAACCATCAAAAAATCCTCTCACCATTGTGCCCACATGATGGGCCAGGTATTGCTGTCGACTAAATGCAGGGAAGTATTCTCGCACTTTACCATGTGCTTGAAACTTGATGAAGCCTTTTTTCACGAGCACATTCACGACGGTGGAGATGGTTGTGTACGCAGGCTTCGGCTCAGGATAAGCATCCACTATATCTTTTAGGTGCGCTCGATTCAGCCTCCATAGGAGCTTCATCAATTGCTCTTCAGCTTTGGTCAATTCCTTCATCTGCCCTCAAAACTATAACGATAGTTATAATTATACAACTATTTTAATAGTAATAAATTATTGAACGGTGTATCACCGAGATTTCTGAAACATAGCAATTCAACATTTAGTATTTTCGACGAATTAACATCATGACCCATGGCAGAGCTAATAGCCTTTTTCGAAGATGTTCCCACGTGGTTTCGCAGTGTCCTATTGATGGGGGGCATCGTCATTTTCTGGATTGCGGAGGGTGTCTTACCCATATTCCGGTTTCAGTACCGCAAGGTCCGTCACGCCGGGCTCAACCTCTTTTTCACCATGACCACGGCCATTATTGGTTTTGGTCTGGCGGGAGTGTTGCTCGCTGCATCTGATTTGGTGACTGCCAATCAGTTTGGTCTACTATATATAGTGGAGATGCCGCTTTGGCTGCAGGTGGTCGTCGGGGTTATGATGCTTGATGCCATCGGTGCTTACCTGGTTCATTTCGTGGAGCACAAGGTCAAGTGGATGTGGAAGTTTCACGTCGTGCATCACAGTGACACCACTGTGGATGTGACTACCGGTCTCAGGCACCACCCGGGAGAGACTATCTTTCGAATAGGGTTCACGATCATTGCCGTGATGGTAGTGGGTGCTCCGATGGGAGTGGTCATGCTGTACCAATCCCTGTCGGTACTGTTTGGCCATATGACGCACGCTAACTTGAACGTCCCGCACAAATTGGATAAGGTCCTTTCGCTGTTGTTTGTCACTCCCAATATGCATAAAGTACACCATCATTATAAGCAACCATTGACCGACACCAATTATGGCAATATCTTTTCCATCTGGGACCGGCTCTTTGGCACTTTCCATTATGTGGATGATGTGCATCAGCTCACATATGGCATTGACACACACATGAGTACGGAAGAAAATACGAGCCTGAAGAATCTACTGTCCATTCCATTCCAGCCCTATCGTCAGCCAGGTGAAGGCGAGGGATGATTCACACGGAGTGAGCTTGTTTTTCAGTCGGGGGTTTGCTCGACACTTACCATCCACTGGATCTTAAACTTATCCGTCACCATCCCAAAGTAGGAACCCCAAAAAGTATCTGACATAGGCATGGTCACCGAGCCACCTGCCGACAGCTCCCTGAAGACGCGGTCAGCGTCCTCCCTTGTATCTGTATCTATAGAAATAGAAAAGTTGTTTCCTGTGACCAGTGGAGGACCAAATCCCGCTGCTGTGTCGCTGCCCATTAGTACGGTGCCTGAACCTATCGGAAGGCTCATGTGCATGATGTTGTCCTTCTCAGCATCAGGAATTGGCGGCATGCCCTCCTGAGGAGGCATTTCCGCAAAACGGGAGAGGGACTGAAAATCTCCTCCGAAAACGGATTGGTAAAAATTGAAGGCTTCCTCACAATTACCGTCAAAGGTTAAGTAAACATTGATCGTCATCATCAAATGGGTTTGGGTGTTGATTTGTGCTTCCTTAAATAAATATACATGATCCCAGCGTGTGACCCAACAGACAATATATATGGGATCAATTGGTAGTCCATCGACGATTTTTGCCAATTATCGGGCATTCGATCCCATTCGTCGTAACTCATATATTACCTATAACGGATTGAAATACTTTAGCAATGAGTTTGGTGGTAGTCACCAGGCAAAAACAACAACCAGCTTTCAAAATGACAACCAGATGCAGCTACCGAGTTCGTGAAGGACTCTTGGGGAATACAGGACGAGCCAAAGTCCTCTTACTTGCCATTCTTTTTCTACTCATCGGAAAGATCTTATTTGCTGCCGACGTGGATCGGACCTCGTTCGATCAGCCCTCAGCAAAGAGCAGTCAGGCAATGCTTGACGCACCTAATCCTCCCAAACAACAAACTAGCCTGTAATTGGCAGAGCGTTAGGCTTCAACCATGTGACGATTGTTGGACATTAGAAAACGCACAGAACAATTGATGGCTATGTCCATGTGACAGGGTTGCTGATGGCAATGGTTCATCGGTGACCCGACTTGTTTTGGTACTGACATAGATTGCCCCAACCCATAAAAGCTCCAAAAATCACCAGGATCTGATTGTATCTCTCTTTTGTGCAATCAAATATTGCTTTAATTACATTTTTTACTTGCTCAACCGATGATCTCCCTCCTTGGTACGCCGGCGCATAGTATGCCCGAGGGTGTTGTTTATCTTCACTTTGCAATCTAATACAGTTACGTACAAAACATCATTTTGAACCATGTCCCCGAGCAGAACCAGCAGCTTGGCGGCGACGGCATGTGGCATGTCGAGATACCCAATTTCCAAAGCAAAGAGGGTCACGTCGCTTACCTTATTTATTCTTCTACTGATTTTTCTTTTCACGAATATGGCCCTGGGTCAGGATACGTCCTTGTTGACAAGGAGTGATTTTCTTGCCGGCTACTCCTACAGAATGAAGCTGGAAATCGATGAAACCGTCGTAGAGGGTCTGGCCAATTTGACTGATTTTCCCTTTTTCATTGACATTACCGACAATGCGCTGCGCTCCGTGGCCAATGGGGGAAATGTCTATCGCAATGATGGGCATGACATCACCTTTGCATTGGACGATGGTACGGAGCTGGAATATCAGCGTGAGGAGTACGATCCCACGACGGGTAATATGCAGGCTTGGTTGAAGGTACCTACGCTCTATGCCTCCCAGACGACCGAGATCTGGATCTACTACGGGAATTGTGGAGGAAGCGTCCCTGATCCAAGTACAGACATCTGGGATACCGATTATAAAGGCATCTATCACCTGGATAATGCAGGGGGCGCTGGCGTCCAGGACTACAGTGGCAATGGTTATACTTTGACGAACAATGGTACAAATACTACACAGGGTATAGTTGGTCGAGGTCTCCGGTTCAATAGTGTAGACCACCTGGATTGGGCGAACGATATAGCCATCGTCCAGAGCTTGTCGCAGGTGTCGATGTCTGCGTGGATCAATCCTACGGGTGTAGATGGTGAGCAGGTCATCATGAGCTTTTCGATTGGTGGCTCTCCCGGGACCAGTAATTCACGACTGACGCTACGTCTGGATGACGACGCACTGGTTGTAGGAGGCGCTTCCACAGATTCGCCGCTGGACTTTTACGTCAAGTCACAGCTCGCCGGAACCATTGTGGAGGACGAGTGGACTCACGTAGTTGGGCAAGTGAACTATGCCACGGACGAGATCAAGATATTTATCAATGGTGCGGAAGTCGCCACAGTGGGTGGTGTAAGTTGGGCCAATACCCAAACACCAGCAACCCCTTCCAGCAATAGCTCCATGGGCGCAGAAGCCCACGGTAGTGGCAACCACTTCGGCGGAAAATTGGATGAGGTTCGAATCTATAGTGCTCTTCATTCCGCGGATTGGCTCAAAACGGAATACAACAACCAGTCTTCTACCGGGTACGTGACGCTGGCAGAGACGGAATCGGAGATCACATGGCTGGGAAACACCTCTGCGTGGAGTTCGACAACCAATTGGGGAGGCTGCGTCGTTCCTGGCGCCTCGACAACCATCGTCATTCCACCTACAGCCAACGATCCCTTGTTGTCCGCGGACATCACTGTCTCAGACGTTATTATCGAACTAGGCGCGGGCTTGTCGCTTGGTACCAGTACACTTACAATGACCGGCAATCTTTTCAATGACGGCACGATCAATGCCTCCTCTGGTGCGATGCAATTCGGCGGTGGCCTGACGCAGGACTTTGTGGGCAATAGCTTTGATGTGGACAACTTGATCATCAATAAGTCTGGTGGCGCGTCTCTTCGCCTGTATGATGCGATCGACCTACCTGCATCCTCGACATTGACTTTGACTGCGGGTCACCTTGAGTTGGCGGGAACTAATTTGGATCTGCGCGGGACGCTATCGGGCGGGAGTGCGAACTCGTACGTGATTGCCGGCTCGGATTATTGCCTGAACCGACCAGTAGGCAGCTCGAATGTACTATTCCCGTTGGGCTCTTCGAGTGGCCGTTATTTCCCTGCGACTTTGAATAACAGTGGCGTGACTGATGATTTCTGCATCAAGACCTTAGACGATGTCCTGGCAGATGGAGAAACCGGCGCGCCTCAGACAGGTAATGCCGTAGATAAGACATGGTTCATCGATGAAGGCACGCCGGGGGGATCTGACGTAGCTGTCGTTCTACAGTGGAGTACTCCAGATGAGTTGGCTGGATTCGGTCATGGTGATGCTTTTGTTGCACACCATAACGGTGCGTGGTGGGAGGAACTAGCCTCATCATCTGTGAATGATCTTGGAGGTGGCAACTACTCAATCACGTCGAGCAATGTGTCCGACTTCTCGCCTTTTGGTGTCGGCTCTCTGAATTCCATCCTGCCTGTGGAATGGACCAGCTTCCAGGCCAGGGCGGTAAATGATGAAGTGGTTTTGACATGGCAGACGGCTACCGAGGTCGACAACGACCACTTTGCTGTGGAAAGGAGCTACGACGGTGAAACATTCGAGGAAATCGGCCAGGTGCAAGGAAATGGCGATTCAGAGGAGGTCCGCGACTATAAGTTTGTTGATCGCGCGCCCGGACAAGGTATGGTCTACTATCGATTGATGCAGGTAGATTTTGATGGAAAGTTTTCTTATTCCAAGATTGTCGCGACCAATGCTGATGCGGCACAGCGAACGACGCTGGCCATTTTCCCCACAGTCAATGACGGCATCAACTTCAAGTGGGTGCTGCAGGGATCCATGCCACAGCGCATGATCGATCTATCACTCTATGATCTGCAAGGCCACGAGATCATGCACAAGACTTTAGAAAGCACGGCCAGAGGCACACTGGAAGGCCAAGGCCTGACTGACTGGAAGCTAGATGAAGGAATTTATATACTGCGCCTGAACGACGGAGACCAGGTAGCAGCAGAACGCATGGTTGTTCACTGACCATACATGGTACATATATGCTTGACGAGGCTTCGCAGGGTACAATCTTGTGAAGCCTTTTTTTCTGGCTCACTACGCAGAAGGGGTCGCTCACTTATGAACTGGGTGGTTTGCGTTCGTCAATCAACTAGCTTACCTCAAAGAGCCCGGGCCGCCACTAACCTTCAAGAGCAAGATTAAGAACCATGACTCCGAGTAGAACCACAAATTTGGCTGCCACTACGTGCGGCATGTCCAAGTTTCCCATTTGCCGGGCCCAACGAATCACATCCCTGACATTATTTGTCCTCCTGTTGCTACTGACCCTTTATGATATCACCGTCTGGTGATCACCTTGAGAAGCGAATTCTTTGCGGACCCCGACGTCCTATCTGGATCAGTAACTCTGTGGCTTTAGGTAATTAGGATAAATGCGATAATGTACCTTGGTGATTTCCTTTCCTATCAGCTTACGCAGCCGATCCATATTCTTCTTCGTTTTCACAGACACAAAAATGGAGGGAAACTCTCTGCCATTCACAAAAGGCCCGTCACTTTCATCGTCCAACACATCTATTTTGTTATACACCCGGATTGTTGGGATTTCAGCAGCGCCAATTTCCTGTAGGGTCTGTTCCACCACTTCTATGTGCTCCTCATAGGCAGGGTTGCTTCTATCGATCACGTGCAGGAGCAGGTCCGCTTCACTTACTTCCGCGAGGGTTGATTTGAACGACTCGATCAGATTGTGGGGCAATTTGCGGATGAAGCCGACGGTGTCCGATAGGAGGAAAGGAACGTGGTCAATCACGACCTTGCGTACCGTTGAATCAACAGTGGCGAACAATTCATCCTTGGCGTAGACCTTTTCTTTACTCAGTGCCCGCATGAGTGTCGATTTGCCGGCATTTGTGTAGCCCACTAGCGCTACCCGGACAATTCCGTCCCGGGATTTCCTCCTCGTTGCGGCTTGTTTTTCCACTTTGCTCAATTGCTTCCGGAGCAGACTGATTCTGTCTCTAATGATTCGTCGGTCAGTTTCGATCTCTTTCTCTCCCGCACCTCCTCGTGTGCCGGTTCCTCCTCTTTGTCGTTCCAGGTGTGTCCACATGCGAGTCAGTCTAGGCAGCAAATACTGGAATCTCGCGAGTTCTACCTGTGTTTTTGCCTGGGCCGTTTTGGCCCTTTTCAAGAAGATGTCCAGAATGAGTAGGCTGCGATCGTAGATCTTTATTTTGAGCTCCTTTTCCAGGTTTCGGAGTTGTGAGGGCGAGAGGTCGTCATCGAAAATGATGACATCAACCTTTTCCATTGTGATGTACTCTTTGATCTCCTGCAGTTTGCCCTTGCCGACGAATGTTCGGGTATCTGGGGCATCCAGGCGCTGTACAAATTCTTTCCTTGTATCGATGTTGAGTGTCTGAGCCAGAAAGGCCAATTCCGCCAGATGCTCCTCTACCTGGTATCGCTCTGTTCGGGGCGACGGTACACTAATAAGTACGCCTGTTTCTTCTCGTTCTTTGGTTTCAATCATTGTCCCCATCCCATTCACAACCGTATATTCCCACAAAGTTGCATTATTCAGATGGCTATAAAAACATGGACTCTATTTTCCACTATATTAGAATTCACGTTTGATCAGCACGTTAGGACCGACTTTGAAAGTTGCCATTATCATCAACACCGCCTGGAATATCTACAATTTCCGGAAGGGTATCGTTCAAAAGCTACTGTCGCAGGGACATGAGGTCGTGGCCATTGCACCACGAGATGATTATACTGCCAAGCTAGAGGATCTCGGATGCACCTATAAGTATCTACCTATTTCGGGTAGTGGCATCAATCCTTTTCGAGATCTATGGCTGATCTATAGATTTTGGCGGCTGGTGGCCTCTGAGCGACCGGATGTCATGCTTACCTACACGATCAAGCCTAATATCTACGGATCTATCATTCGCAGAATTACAGGGGTGCCAATTATCTGCAACGTCAGCGGCCTCGGTACGGTTTTCATGCGTAAGGGGCTGGTGTCCACTGTGGCCATACTGCTATATCGAGTATCACTGACAAAGGCCGATCTTGTCTTCTTTCAGAATGACGAAGACCAGGCACTTTTTATGAGTCGCGTCCCATTACACAAGGAACGGACGGAGTTGCTGAATGGCTCCGGTATTGATCTTAAATACTTCATACCGCCAAACACCAGGAGGAATGGAACCATGTCCTTTCTTATGATCGGTCGCCTAATGACTGAAAAAGGTGTCTACGAGTATGCTGAGGCAGCGAGGCTCATTGCCCAAAAGCATCCGGATGCTACGTTCAAACTACTTGGAGGCTGGGACCAGAATGACAAGCGAGCCGTGAAGCCGGGGGAACTTCAGCGATGGCAGGACGACGGTCGACTAAGTTATCTGGGGACGACCGATGATGTTCGCAGTGAGATTGAAAATGCTGATGTAGTCGTTCTCCCTTCCTACAGAGAGGGTACGCCACGGACTTTACTCGAAGCTGGGGCCATGGGCCGGGCATTGATTGCAACCGATGTTCCAGGTTGTCGACACGTTGTATGTAATGAAGTGAACGGGTTTCTATGTCAAGTAAAATCCGCAAATGAATTGGCAGTCGCGATGGAAAAGTGGATCAAGCTTGATGAGTCCGCCAAAAATGAAATGGCAATCAGCAGCCGTCGCCTGATTGAAGAGAAGTTTGATGAGCAACACGTCATAAATTCCTACATTGACGCCATCAATAAACTGGTACAACGGCCAAATCGAGGCGAATAGGCATTTTATCGTAATTTCGTGACAAACACCCTTTGGATGATTAGAACCGGCCTATATACTCTCTTGGTAGCGGTCACGTGCTTCATGTCTTCTTGTAAAGTCTATCGACAAGACATCATGTTTCAGCTAGATGATGAGCAAGCTGCTCTGGCTGCAGAGGTGGCTAGAATCGAGCGAAACTACGTCATCCAGAAGGACGACTTGTTGACGATCGATGTCTTCACGAATGATGGTGAGAGGATCGTGGATCCGAACTTCGAGTTAATGCAGGGCACCAACGTACAGAACCAAAATCTGTTGCAATTCACTTATCTGGTGCAACAAGATGGCTTCGTGAAATTGCCCCAACTTGGAAAGGTGGATGTCGACAGTTTGACCATCGATGAAGCTGAGGAGATACTCGAGGAGCGATACAACGAATTCTATGTAGGCTCGTTTGTGAAGTTGGCTTTTGCCAATAAGCGAGTGACCGTACTTGGCTCTGCGGGAAACATAATGGTGCCACTCACCAATGAAAACATGACACTACCCGAGATTTTGGCCCTCTCGGGGGGTGTTAATTATGGCTCCAAGGCGCAAAATATTCGTATTATCAGAGGAGACCTGACTAATCCGCAGGTGTACGTGGTAAACCTGAACACGATTGAGGGTATGATGAATAGCATTATTCCCATAGAGCCGAACGACATCATCTATGTGGAGCCATGGCGTCGACCTTTCTTTGAGGCGCTCAAGGATATTACACCCATTCTGACAGCGACCACAAGTCTGATTGCATTTGTGTTACTAATTCAAAGCATTTGAACGAATCTTCTAAAACGAACGAACTACACTTAAATCGGACGAGAGACACCGAGAGCAGCTCTCCTTTGGACTCATTTGATTTTGGGAAGTTAATTTTTACAGTCAGGAGAAGCCTGGCGTGGATGTTCCTGTTCGTTATATTCAGTATCACCGCGGCTTATTTGGTGATCCGGTATACAAAACCACTGTACGAGTCCACCTCCATCATTAAGCTGGAGTTTGAAAGCGAGGCAAATACGTTGGGTCTCGTTAACACGACGAGCCTTCAAAATGAATTGTCTGAGATTTCCGGAGAGATTGAGATTCTCAGATCCAAGCTGTTCCTTAAGAAAGTCGTCGACGTGATTGACTATGATGTCGCATATTACGCCTATGGCCGCTATCTGACCGATGAGCGCTATGGGAATTCTCCTTTCATAGTCTCCTACAAGATCAAAAACAATGCTTTCTATGACAGGACTTTCGATGTCACCTTAATTAGTGAGAGCTCCTTCATCCTTTCCTATGACTATGGACGGGAATACCGCACAGAACATCGTTTTGGCGAAGAAATCGAGACTGAACATTTCAATTTACTGATTGACAAGTCCGAAGACTTTACCGATGATGTTCTGGGTCGCTACTACTTTATTGTTAATAGTGAGGACGCCTTGATCAAGTACTTTGCAAACCACAGTACGGTAAGGCCCGAAAATTTCAACGCCAAGACTATCCGAATCAGCATCAACGACTTCAATAGAGTCAAAGCCAGGGATTTTTTGATCGCGATGGATACCATCTATCTGGGATATACCCGCGACGCAAAGAATCAGACGCTTGATCAAAAGATCAGTTTCCTTGATGAGCAAATCGATACAACCGAAGCCGTGCTGGAGGACTTCGAAGATTACTTCGAAAATGTCACAATACAGAATATGACTGTAGATCTGGAAAGGGACATTGCAGAAACAATCATACAACTCGAAGAATTAGACTCGCAAAGGTTCCACCTGCGCAATAGACTAGATATCGTCGAGTCTCTCTCTGAACAAATGCTACATGATAGCCTGACCATCGATGCCTTCACCGTGTCCAGCTTACCCGTGGTCCTTCAGTCCGCTCTCGAAAGCTACAAATTGGATTTGGATCTCAAGCGAGAGAAGCTCTCATCCTACAATGAAAACACGTTCATCATTCAGCAAATCGACGGTAGACTCAGGGAGTCAAGGAGTGAGCTTGGGGATCTGCTCCGACAATATCGTAAAGGCCTGGTCGAGTCTCTTCAGGGGCTGAGTCAAAGAAAGAGTCAACTCGAGAACGACTTTGCATCGTTACCTTCCCGGGGTACCGAGTACAACAAGACCAAACGAGTCTACCAATTGCAAGAAGCCTTTCTTCAACAGCTCCGTAAATCAAAAATGGAGCTCGAGCTAACCAAAGCGGGTACGGTGACTGACGGTATATTACTAAGTCCGGCCTCAATACCGTCTACCCCAATTAAGCCCGAAAAGCTCCTGATCATGGGTATTGGCGTCGTAGCAGGGTTAGTTTTTGCTTTCTTATTTGTAATTGTCCGTTACCTACTGAACAATCAAATCACTAACATCCGTGAATTGGAGAAGCTCACGACGGTACCCATCATCGGCACAGTGCCTTTCTACAAAAGGGAGAAGCTTCCGGTGACGAAGATGATTGTATCAAAAAACTCCAAATCCGCTTTGAGTGAATCGCTTCGGACCATCCGGACCAACATGGACTTCATGATGGGAGGCAAGAAAGCACGGACTATGACCATCACGTCCACGATAAGTGGTGAGGGGAAGACCTTTGTCGCCGTGAACCTGGGAGCTATAATGGCATCGGCCAATCTCAAAGTGTGCATTGTTGATTTAGACATGCGCAAGCCGAAGGTGCATATTGCATTTGAAAAAGCCCCTAGTCCAGACGGTGTCAGTACCTATCTGATCGGCAGGTCCGAGTGGTCGCAGTGCGTAAAGGATACGCATCTTGAGAATCTGCAGTACATACCTGCGGGCCCGGCGCCACCCAATCCCTCCGAGCTTCTGCTGGGTGAAGCCTTCGACAAGTTTTTGGAAAAGCTGCAAAGTCAGTTTGATTTTGTAATTCTGGATACACCTCCGGTCGGGTTGGTGACGGACGCCATTTTGGCCATGAGAAGAACGGACTTACAATTCTATGTCGTCAAGGCGCAATACTCAAGACGTGTATTTGCTCGGACCATCCAGGACATGCTCGATGTCAATAATTTCACGAACATGAGCGTCGTTTTCAATGGCGTGAAGTCCGGCTCATCTGGTTATAGCTACTATGGCTACAGCTATGGCTACGGCTATGGTTATGGCTATGGTTACGGCTACTATGATGAGGACGAAAAGAAGAAGAAAAGATGGGCAGCCATTTTTGGTAGTTTCTTCGGTTAATTCACGACCTATTCGCAATTCTTATCAAACCCTTCCCTGTTTTTGCCGTTGTGGCATAATCTGGAGTGTGGATAAAATTTTTCCTGGTTTTGATCAGATCTCGGTGAAAATCGGGTAATTTAATTCAAAGCACTGTCAAAATATTCTATTCAAATTATGCATGAAGAGCATAAAAAAAGAGAACTGAGGGAGTTAGTCAAGAAGTTTGAAGCTCTACTTAAACAAAACGCTAATTACTACTTCGACGAGGATACCTTTCTGGATATCATCAACTATTATCAAGATCAGGACAAGCTAAAGATGGCCTTGAAGGCTTCCAAGGTTGCGAAGGAAAACTTCCCTTACTCAACCGATATTGTGGCCGAGCGGGCAGAGATCCTGGTAAAAATGAACAGGGCCGAGCAAGCGATCAAGGAGTTGGAAGACGTGCTTGTTTACCAGCCGAATGACCCCGATCTTCTCATCCAGATGGGAACAATTCACGCCCTGCTCTCACAATACGAGATGGCCATAGAACGGTTTGAGACAGCTTTGATCTCGGCCGAGGAGAAAGACGAGATCTACTACAACATTGGGCTTAGCTACCAGGGACTGGGAGACTATCCAGCGGCGATAGAGAACTACAAGCTCGCAATGGAGTCTAACATGGCCAATGAAAACATATTATACGAGTTGGCGTTTTGCCTGGACCTGCAGGGCGAGTTGGAAGATAGCATCGACTATTACAAGCAGTTCATTGATCGAGACCCGTATTCCGAATTTGCCTGGTACAATCTTGGAATTGTCTACAACAAATTAGGTCGATTCGACGATGCAATAGATTCCTATGAATTTGCGATCGCTATCGATGAGACCTTTAGCAGTGCTTACTTCAACCTGGGCAATGCACATATGAACTCGGGACACCATCAGCAGGCCCTCGATGCCTACTGCAAGACCTTGGAAATAGAGGGTGCGAGTGCTGAGATATTCTGTCATATCGGAGCGTGTTATGAGAAGATGGATGAGTTCGAGCTTTCAGTGAAATATTATCAGAAGGCGACGAAGTTGGATCAGATGTATCACGAGGCGTGGTTTGGTTTGGGACTGGTCTTAACACTGCAGAAGAAATACTACGAGGCAGTGCACTTCTTGGGGAAAGCCACCAAGCTCGATCCCGAAAACCCTCTCTACTGGAAATCCCTGGCTACAGCAGAGAATCAAATTGGCAATGTGGTGTCTGCTATAGACGCCTTCATCGAGGCGAGCGAGCTCGATCCCACAGACTGCGAGCTGTGGTTGGATTGGTCACAAGTCTATTTTGAACAAGGTGATTTTGAAAATGCTATAGCCGTGCTGGAAAGCGGCCTGAACGAATTACCTGACGAGTCGGCCCTGTTGTACCGGAGCGTCGTGTACCTCATATCAGACGGCAAGTACAAGGAAGCGTTTAATCGCCTGGAGCTGGCACTTATTTTGGACTTCAAGGGTCATACGCAGCTATTTGATTTCTTCCCGAACCCCCAAACTCAGGCCGCTCTCTTTCGAGTGATCGAGCAGTACCGAAAAAACGAGAATCTATAGTTTCATTTTGAAGTTATTTCTTGATTTTTGGGGCTTGTTTTGAAAAGCTTCAATTATCAATGAATTACCACCTTTCTAAGATTCCCGAGAGACCTTCGAAACCACGTAATACAGGCTTTACCATGGTCATGGATAAAGGTCTGTCGCTGCGTGAAGTGTCAGACTTGATTGAGACCTCCGGGGAATATGTCGACATTGTAAAGCTTGGATGGGCCACTTCCTATGTGACACCTGTTCTTTCGGAGAAACTTAAGCTTTACAAGGACGCCGGGATTCCGGTCTATTTTGGTGGAACCCTCTTCGAAGCATTTGTGGTTCGCGGTCAATTCGATGATTATAGGAAGGTCCTGGAGAAGTATGACATCCAATTTGCGGAGGTCAGCGATGGATCCATCGAAATGGATCACGAGGCCAAGTGCAAGTACATTGAGACCCTCTCTGCGGAAGTGACAGTACTAAGCGAGGTGGGATCAAAGGATGCCGAGAAGATCATCCCTCCGTATAAGTGGATCCAGCAAATGGAGACAGAGCTGCAGGCCGGAGCCTGGAAGGTGATAGGCGAAGCCCGCGAGAGCGGAAACGTCGGACTTTTTAGAGATTCTGGTGAGGTACGTCAGGGATTGGTGGAAGAAATTCTCACGAAAATACCTTCTGAAAAGATTATCTGGGAAGCGCCACAAAAAGCTCAGCAGGTATGGTTCATCAAGCTGTGCGGTCCCAACGTCAATCTTGGCAATATTGCGCCGAATGAGGTGATCCCTCTGGAGACCATCAGGTTGGGGTTGAGAGGAGACACCTTCAGCTACTTCCTCGACAAGTTGTAATTCCTGTATGCCCCCTTTTCTGATCTACCTGTTAAAAGGAGTGGCAATGGGCGCCGCGAATGTGATTCCGGGCGTTTCCGGTGGGACTATTGCGTTCATTACAAATATTTATGAGCGCCTCATTAATGCCCTAAAGGCACTTGATCTTGAGGCGATTGGTCTACTATTCAAAGGTGAAATCAAGGCTCTCATCACCAAGGTCGACTTTTGGTTTCTCTTGGCTATATTTCTAGGTACGTTCCTCAGCATCCTCACGCTGGCCAACCTGTTGGAGTGGCTCTTTCTCAATTATGAGCAACTGACATTGTCTTTCTTCTTCGGTCTGATTGTAGCCTCTCTGTGGGCTGTAAGCAGCCAGATTGATCATTGGGGTATGGCTGTCATTGCTTCCTTAGTGTTGGGTGCGGCAATCGCTGCCGGCATCGCGCTTCTGCCACCAGCCACTGCTAACGGCGGATTCTTTTATGTATTCTTGTGTGGTGTGGTGGCCATCTGCAGTATGATACTACCGGGCTTATCTGGGGCGTATATTCTACTATTGATGGGCAACTACATCCTGGTGCTCGGAGCTATTAGGACGATCGATTTTGGAATATTGATCCCCTTGGGCCTGGGCTGCGCGGTGGGCTTAGTAGTTTTTTCGAGAATATTGTCCTATCTGTTCAGTCACTTCAAGAACCAAACTGTGGCTTTGATGATGGGCTTTGTTGCGGGTTCACTTCTTATTATTTGGCCGTGGAAGACGACCGAGTACATGAGCGTATCCGAGGGGAAACAGAAGGCCATTGGCTACGCTTGGAACGCCCCGGAATTATCCCAGCAACTGCTTTATGCTTTCCTCCTGGCAGTCATTGGGTTCCTTATAGTCTATGCCATTGAGAAGGTGGCAAGTAAGAAGCGAGCGTAAATTGAACGCAGATAACGCGTTCACTCCTCCAGTTTTCTGGCCTGGGGACATTGCGGATTGATTTGACAAGAATCACTCCGAACTTTCTTAAATTTACTGTTCCCTAGGAGCTAGGCTCGACAGACTATAGACTCAAATGAATCGATTTGGATTGGTAGGATATCCTCTGGAGCATTCCTTTTCCAAGGCGTACTTCACAAAAAAATTCCAGGAGATGGGAATCAATGATACCCATGTCTACGAATTCTTCGAAATGGAGGATATTGCCGCATTTCCCGCTATATGGGAAGAAAATCCCGATCTCATTGGCGTCAATGTCACGATTCCGCATAAGCAAAACGTTATGCCTTTTCTGGACGAGATCGAGGAAGGAGCCAGGCGTGTAGGAGCAGTCAATGTAGTGAAGAGAGTCGGCCAAAGACTTGTCGGGTACAATTCCGACTACGAAGGTTTCAAACAATCACTAGCCAATTGGTTGGACAACAGCGCCAAATACAGAAGTCTGATCCTCGGTACCGGTGGTGCTTCAAAGGCGGTACGGGTGGCATTGGATGATCTGAACTACGAGTATGCAATGGTGTCCAGGCGGAAAGGTCAGGGAGATCTTATCTACACTCAGTTCTACAAAGACGAACAGCTCTTCCCAAGTTTTGATCTCGTGATCAATACTACGCCTATCGGCATGTATCCTGACGTGCAGGATGGCCCGCCGATTCCCTATGAAAGTATGCACGCGCAACAATTTTTCTATGATTTGATTTATAATCCGGAAAAAACCTTGCTCCTAACCGAAGCCGAACGTGTCGGCGCCCGTATAAAGAACGGGGCTGAGATGCTTGAGCTTCAGGCTGAGCTCTCATGGGAGATCTGGAATAATCATAGGGAATGAACTTTGAACTAACGTCAGAATACGAGCCTACTGGTGATCAACCGCAGGCTATTGAAAAAATTGTAGAAGGAATAGTGAACGGGGAGCCGGCGCAAACATTGCTCGGTGTCACCGGATCAGGCAAGACTTTTACTATGGCCAATGTTGTGCAGGAGGTCCAGCGCCCTACGCTGATCCTGAGCCACAACAAAACGCTCGCCGCTCAGCTGTACAGCGAATTCAAGCAGTTCTTCCCTAACAATGCCGTAGAGTACTTCATCAGTTATTACGATTACTATCAGCCTGAGGCCTATATCCCGACGTCCAATATTTACATCGAGAAAGACCTATCTATCAACGATGAAATTGAGAAGCTTCGGCTAAGTGCTACATCGTCCCTATTGACCGGACGCAGAGATGTAGTGGTCATCGCCTCTGTGTCTTGCATCTATGGTATTGGCAATCCCGAGGAATTTGGGAAGAATGTCATCAAACTACAGGAGGGGGACCGCCTTCCGAGGAACCGTTTCCTTTACGATCTGGTAGACATCCTTTACAGTAGGACTGAGGTCGAGTTCAAAAGAGGTACCTTTCGTGTGAAAGGGGATACTGTCGACGTTTTTCTCGCCTACGCAGATTTTGCTTACAGATTTATCTTCTGGGGTGATGAGTTGGAGTCCATTCAGAGAATAGATCCCCAGAGCGGCTCCAAAATATCAGATGAGCGAATTGTCACGATCTTCCCCGCCAATTTGTTCGTCACCGGCAAGGATCAGTTGAACGTAGCGATAAAAGAGATCCAGGATGATCTGGTGGCACAGGTCAAATTCTTCGAGGAAGAGCGCCGGTTCATGGAAGCGAAACGGCTGCAGGAACGCACTGAGTTTGATCTGGAAATGATCCGAGAGATCGGCTACTGCTCCGGTGTCGAGAACTACTCCAGGTATTTTGATCGTCGTTCTCCAGGTATGCGACCGTTCTGCCTGCTTGACTATTTCCCGGATGACTACTTAATGGTCATCGATGAGAGCCATGTTACAGTGCCACAAGTGCGGGGCATGTGGGGTGGTGACCGGAGTCGGAAGGTGAATCTCGTGGATTATGGGTTTCGACTACCGGCCGCGTTGGATAACCGTCCATTGGCCTTCAATGAATTTGAGGAGATGATCAACCAGGTGGTTTACGTCAGTGCTACGCCTAGTGAATATGAGCTGAGGAAGTCTGAGGGGGTCGTTGTGGAGCAACTCATCCGACCAACAGGTCTACTGGATCCTGTGATTGAGGTGCGTCCTAGCCTCAATCAAATCGATGACCTGATGGATGAAATCCAGCAACGAATAGACATGGAAGATCGTGTGCTGGTAACAACGCTGACAAAAAGGATGGCCGAGGAGCTTACCAAGTACCTCATGCGTGCCAATGTGAAGACGCGATATATCCACTCGGAGGTGGATACGCTCGATCGTGTTGAGATACTCAGGGAGCTTCGGCTCGGTGTTTTCGATGTACTTGTTGGGGTCAACCTACTACGGGAGGGACTGGATCTCCCTGAGGTCTCTCTGGTGGCGATTCTTGATGCCGACAAGGAAGGTTACTTGCGAAATGAGCGATCCCTCGTCCAGACCATCGGTAGAGCCGCCAGGAACGAGCGAGGCAAGGTGATCATGTACGCCGACCAGATTACAACCTCCATGCAAAGTGCGATCGATGAGACCAACCGCCGACGTATGATCCAGGAGGAGTACAATCAGGATCACGGCATTACGCCTACAACTGTGAAAAAGGACAAGGCCGCCATCTTGCAGCAGACGGGCGTAGCCGACAGGAAGAAAGGTAGCAAAAAGTACTACATAGAGGAAGAACAAAACATTGCTGCTGATCCGGTGGTGGCCTACATGTCGAAGGATCAATTGAACAAACTGGCTGCCGAAACACGGCGCAAAATGGAGCGTGCCGCCAAAGACCTTGATTTCATGGTGGCTGCCAAGCTTCGAGATGAACTCATGGAGATAGAAAAGCTCATCGAAAAGTAGTGCTCTTAGACTTGTTGCAGTCCTAGCTATGACCGCTCGTTAACCGAACGAGACAGACAAAGCTGACTCTCCCACGACGTCCTGCCTTCCTCAGGTTTTTCCAGGAAGCAGAACCCATTAGCTTTGAAACAAAAAAGCGTCGATGATTCGTAGGTTGTTCATTCTCTTTGGCACGGTCCTTTCTTACCTCGCTATTGCTCAAGACAGTGAGCCACAAGAGTGGCCACGGGTGCTGACGGCCAAGGATGGTTCGGAAATCACCCTCTACCAACCTCAATTGGACGAGCTGGAAGGCAACGTGATTCGTGGCCGAATGGCCATAAGTGCAAAGGACGCCGATGACAAGCTGGTCTTTGGTGCGGTCTTTCTAGAGGCCACACTTGCAACAGATAGAGAGGCAGGAATTGCGGCTTTTGAAGACATCCAGGTGTTGCAGACAAAGTTTCCCGATGATATACCAGAGAACAAAATTGATGGCTTGAAGAAGTTTCTCGTCGATGGCATTTCCGCCTGGGAACCGGTTATCACCCTGGACAACCTCGAGGCCAGTCTCGTGGAGTTTGAGGCCAACGCGTCTGGTGCCAGCGGCCTGAAACACGACGCTCCTGAGATTTTCTACCGCGAGAGTGATGCGGTACTGGTGCTTATAGATGGGGAGCCACGCCTCTCTGAAGTACCGGGGGTAGGAGTGGCCTACGTAATGAATTCACCTTTTTTCATTGCCAGAGAGATTGATGGGTCCACATTCTTTCTTCGGGGAGGCTCGTTTTGGTACCAATCGGAAGAGATAACGAGCGGCTGGAAGGAGACATCATCAGTGCCAAAGAGTGTTAAGGAGTTTGCGGACTCCAACGCCAGCCAAGAAGAAAAGCCCGAGGATTATCAGGAGCCCACGGAAGCTCCCGAAATCGTCATCGCGACCTCTGCTGCTGAACTGATCCTTATTGATGGTAAGCCAGACTATCAACAAGTAGACGGCACCAATCTACTTTTTGTCAAGAACACCGAGAATGATGTCATTCTCAATATCGATGAGCAGAAGCACTACATTCTTCTTGCAGGTAGGTTTTATGGGTCGCAGTCGTTGGATGATGGCAGTTGGGAATTCGTAGAACCGGATGACCTACCTGAGGATTTTGCGAAAATCCCCGATGAGGAGACCATAAGCTCGATCAAGTCCAGTGTTCCAGGTACTATTGAATCTAAAGAGGCGCTCTTGGACCAGTCCATACCTCAGACGGCTGAGGTGGATAAGAGCAAGATACTGGAGGTGACATATGACGGGGAGCCGAAGTTCACAGCGGTAACCGGGACGGAGGTTGCCTATGCGGAGAATTCACCACAAACGGTGTTGCAAATAGACGGGAAGTACTACGCAGTGGATGATGGTATTTGGTATGTTTCTGAACAAGCGAAGGGCCCCTTCAGGGTAAGTGAGGAGAGGCCCGAGGAGGTAGATGACCTGCCTGCCTCCTGTCCTGTTCATAATGTCAAGTACGTCTATATCTACGACGTCACTCCCCAGGTGGTATATGTTGGTTATACGCCTGGGTACTACCATTCATACGTCTATGGTGGTGTTGTAGTCTATGGCACTGGGTGGTATTATCGTCCGTGGTATGGTGCCTACTATTATCCCAGGCCGGTAACCTACGGGTACGGTGTGCATTGGAACCCATATACCGGCTGGGGCTTCACATTTGGCGTGAGTTATGGCTGGGTTGGCTGGGGTTTTCACCCATACTATCGACCTTACTGGGGTCCAAGAGGATATCACCGCGGATATAGGCATGGCTATCATCACGGCTATCACCGTGGGTATAATGCCGGATTTCGTGCAGGATACCGGGCAGCCCAGCGAAACAATATTTATCGCAACCGATCAGGGGTACGAACGATGAATCACCCCAACTACCGGGGTAGCGCCAGGTCCCGCAGGAATTCTCCCAGTACCCGACCCGCTACCAGGCCCTCCACTCGTCCCCAGACGAGGCCCAGCACCCGACCGAATGATGTATTGACCGACAGGAGTGGCAATGTCTATCAGAGGGATAATAAAGGAAACTGGGGGAATGCCAACAGAGACCGATCGACGCAGCGGCAGCGACCATCAGACCGTCAACGCCAGGAGCTCAATCGCAATTACAACAATCGCCAAAGGATCAATCGGGGTGGTGCTAGAACCGGAGGCGCCAGGAGAGGAGGAAGGCGATAGCGTCTGAAACAACAAAAAAGGCCCCTGATGTCGGGGCCTTCGTTTATAATGAATTAAATCGGTTAGATGGTAACCGGCTCCAACTCGGGAGCGGCCGGAAAATCGACAGGGATCTGCGTCGTCCCATTGATGAAGTTGCTGATGATTTTGTCACCGATGACGATGATCGTGTCAACGAGGTTCTCCTTCGTGTAACCAACGGCGAAGAAATTGTCAACGGCCTCTGCGCTGGGCTTGCTGCGATTCACCACAATGTCTTGTACAAAGCGTGCCAATGCGTCGAATTTGTTATCGAATGATGCGCGACCAGTGCGGATCTCGAGAATCTCTTCATCCGTGAACCCATTCATTTTACCAAGTGCGGTGTGGGCAGCAAGACAGTAGGCACAACCATTGACTTGACTAACCACCAAATTGATGATTTCCCGCTCTTTTGCCCTGAGACTGCTTTTTCTGTTTTGCAGCGTCAAGTAATCTCCCAGTGCTGTGTCTGAATAAGCATACGTTGCATAAAGGTTGGGAACGAATCCCAGGCCTTTTTGTAGGTTGTCGAATATCGCTTGATTTCTTTCGCCTACTTCTTCTCTTGTTGGTACATTAAAGGTTGCCATTTTTCTATCTGTTTAGTTTTTGTTTCTGTTTACAATCCAATTAACGCCGTTCTGATAGCCTGGTGAGGGTTAATGTTTCCCTCTGGATTGTCAATTTTTCCCGACATGAAAAAAACTAAGTGTTGACGGAAGGAACGAATTCTCTTTCCATTTGGTAATATGATCATGCTTCTGGAATACAGAAATCCTGGGATGGACAGCTACTTTGCGCTGACGGACGAGCGGAGATACTTTGAGGGTGTTGAGCAGCAACATGAAGATCTGATTCACATCTTCTGGCATCGCGGGGATAGGGATGTTATGCTGATGGTCGATGACATCGAGTTGCAACTGGCTCCCAGGCAGGTGCTGACCTTGACTTTTCTTCACAAAGTCGTGATACCGCCGGACGCCGATGGAATCATGTACTACTCTTTCAACAAAGAATTCTATTGTGTGCACACACACGACGAGGAGGTCTCCTGTAATGGCTTAATATTCTTTGGTGCCCAACATCTGCCGGTCATCACCTTGGACGATCTTGAGCTTCGCAAGTTTGGGCTACTTCATGAGGTGTTTCTGGACGAATTCCGGACGCGGGACCGAATACAAGGCGAGATGCTTCAAATGCTGCTGAAGCGACTGATTATTAAGATCACGAGGTTGGCAAAGGAGCAAGGCGACTTGAGAAGCCTCAATGAGAGTTCGGTGGATCTGATTCGCAAGTACAACACACTCGTCGATCGCAACTTCAAGGAAAAAAAGCAGGTGGCCGATTATGCCGAACTATTGTTCAAGTCCCCTAAGACGCTTTCAAATCTCTTTGCAAAGTACGGCCAAAGGACACCACTGCAGATTATTCATGACCGCATCGTCCTGGAAGCCAAAAGGCAGCTGCTATACACGGACAAAACTGTGAAGGAGATTGCCTTCGAATTGGGCTTCGATGATGTGGCGTCTTTTCACAAGCTCTTCAAAAAACAATTAGGTATGACTCCTCAACACTTCAAGCGGTCGGCCATCGTCAGGGTCAAAGACGCGGCAAAAGATACTGGTACAGGTCCAGCATAGCCTGAAGATCCTCCCTATGCACCGTTTCTTTTGGCGTGTGGACGTTGTCCTCGGCAGCGCCGATGAAGCACCAATCAATGCCATAAGGGGACTGGTGCACCTCCCTTCCATCGCTGGAGCCTGCCGCCTCTACTTCCAGTTGGTACTTGATTTTCGAGGCTGCTGCCAATTCGATGATTCGGTCCACAAAGGATCTTCTAGGGATGTTTCTATCCCTGATAGAGATAACCACACCTTCGCCGTGTTTCACTCCCTCAGTGATCCAGGTGATGTCTGAAATCAGCGCTTGCTGGATGGGCCACTTTTGCATGATTCGGTGCAAAATTGTTGGTACAGAGCCACCTCCCTGTTCTTCGAAGCAGGAAAAGGCGACAATACCATGTTCGAGCGTTTCGCAGAGCTTCAAGGCATTGTAGATCCCTAGGCGATTGTCAAGGTAGGGGGATTGAATGAAGTCCTGGGTGATTTGGAGGTTGGGTTTATAGACCAAACTGGTCCCACGATCTATGGCTCTTGGCATATCGTGGAACAAATTGTGGTGCTTATCCACGGTCAGTTGGCACTGGACTGGACCCAGTTGGTCTTCGCCGACGAGCTCATAGCCCGAGGCTACTTCGGGACCGCCAATGGGGATCAATTGATTGCCATAGCGAACCATGAACCCAATCGTGTCCATGTGCGCGAATACGGCGGTGCGTGGTTGGCCGAAAACAAGGAAGAGAGAATCGCCTAAGGCCGGTTCAGCAATGAGCTCTGGTGTCACCCGCCATGAGGATTGGTGTCTCTTGACATAGTCTTGGATGAAAGTTGCCATCCGGTGCTCTTCTCCCGATGGAGAATGGACACGCATTAGCTGTTGCAGCAGTTCCAACTTCATAGAATTTTGACAAAGAAAAATATTTCTTCGATCCAATCGGGAGTAATTTTGCGCGCTTTCGTGTTCATGATCGCGACAGAAAGATCAAAACAGTAGTTTCAGACGTTCATTAATAGCATAGAAACAACAGATTTCACTTGGAGCTCATTCTGCAATATTTGACCATCTATCTCCTCAGCGCCGTGAAATTCATTTTCGGTCCGGCACTAGGGGTGACCTATGGCCTAAGTATTCCTGAGACGGTGATTTTGAACACGCTAGGGATGGTCACTCCCGCCTACCTACTGCGAATTTTTGGAGATCGTATCCGGGACATATTTCGTCGGTGGTTCATCCGAAAGGATCAGCGCATCTTCACACGAAGGAATCGGATTTTTGTGCGAGTTTGGCGGAGATGGGGCCTTCCGGGCGTTGCTTTTCTTGTTCCAATCATCCTGATGCCGATCCCCGGGGCCATTATTGCCAATGCATTTAGCACCGATACCCGACCTTATATTCGATGGCTTTGGGTCTTTTCAGCTATTGATTCGTTGCTAATGTCCTATTTCCTGAGGTTTGGGGTGGATCTATTCAAGGGACTCGTCCTCCAATAGTTCGATGTCCTGGATCAACACGCTTTTGGAGATCGCTTGACCTGTTGGTGTTACAGCCAGCCCTCCCAAAGCCGTTTCCTTGTACTTTGATTCCATCGTTTGCCCGATTTCGCCCATGGCGTCCACACACTCGTCGACGGGTATGACTGCGCTCACATCTGCAAGCGCGATTTGAGCAGACGAGTTGGCAATGGCGGCGGCGCTGGCATTTCGTACTACACACGGTACTTCTACCAGTCCCGCCACCGGATCGCAGATCAGACCCAGCATGCACTGTATGGTGATCGCAACAGCGTTGAAGGCTTGATCAGTCGTACCGCCAAGACAATATACAATTGCGGCGGCCGCCATGGCGGCCGCTGAGCCAGTTTCTGCCTGGCATCCTCCGACGGCACCGGCAAGGGAAGCGCGCTTCTCCAATATCAGGGCGACACCAGCACCCACCAGAAGGCCCTCAAGAATTTTACGATCGTCCAACCCGTGAATATCCTGCAGGGTCGTCAGCGTGCCGGGAAGAATACCTGACGCACCCGCAGTAGGCGCTGCGACCACCCGGCCCATGCACGAATTCACTTCCTTGGCCGCGAGGGCCCTGGAAATCAATTTCTGGAATTCCGGGGATAAGACAGTGACGGGATGCCGGTATACTTTTTTGGCGCCGTTGTTGATCATCCCGGAGTAGGATTTCATCTCCGATTCCAGGCCCGTCTCCACTGCCTCTCGCATGACTCGATAGGCATTTCCAAGCCCTTCCCAAACGGCATCTTCAGAGGCCTTGCGCTGTTGGACCTCATAGTTCAAAACAGGCTCATAAAGGAGGGCGCCTTTTTCACATGCCTGCCTCCATTCTTCAAAGCTTTCGAATAGTACTGACATAGGGGTGAATTTGCAGTACTGGCAAAGTTACTGAGACAAAATATAGTCTCACCCTATCTTTGCAGCCATGCCAATAAAAAACGACCTTATCCTGCGAGCAGCCCGAGGGGAATCGGTTGAGCGGACACCTGTGTGGCTCATGAGACAAGCAGGAAGAATTCTTCCCGAATACCGGGCGGTGCGTGCCCAGTTGTCAGGCTTCAAAGAGCTTGTGACAACCCCCGAAAGAGCAGCAGAGGTCACCATCCAGCCGGTCGATCTTTTAGGCGTCGATGCGGCAATTATCTTCTCTGACATATTGGTCATCCCCGAAGCCATGGGGCTTGACTATGAAATGGTCGAGAAGCGAGGGCCCATTTTCCCGCAAACGGTGGAGAGTGCTGCGGATGTCGATCACTTGCGGTTGGTGGAAGGGCCCGAACTGCAATACGTCTATGACGCGATTCAGTTGACAAAGAAGGAACTGAATGATAGAGTACCCTTGATCGGGTTCGCAGGAGCGCCATGGACGATCCTGGCATACATGGTCGAGGGTAGTGGGAGCAAGACCTTTTCAAAAGCGCGAAGACTACTCTATCGGGAGCCCGACCTTGCACATCAGCTCTTAGATAAGATCACACAAAGCACGATCAAATACCTCCGAATGCAAGTGGAGGCGGGTGCCGATATATTGCAGGTTTTTGACTCATGGGCGGGCATCTTGCCGCCCGACCATTACGAGGAATTTTCGCTCCGATATATCGATCGGATTGTTTCGTCCATCAATGAGGTGCCAATTACTGTTTTCGCCAAAGGGGCCTATTTTGCCCTGGGGTCGATGGCGTCCTTGACTTGCCGCACGGTGGGACTTGACTGGAATATGGATGTAGCTGAGGCAAAGCGTTTGCTTCCCAACAAGACTTTGCAAGGCAACCTGGACCCATGCGTGTTGTATGCTGAGTTTGGGTCTATCGAAAAGGCGACAAGAGACATGCTGCAGGCATTTGGAGATCACCCGCATATTGCTAACCTGGGGCATGGAGTCTATCCGGATACGCCCGTGGACAATGTGAGGTGTTTCATCGATGCGGTGAAGCAATCGGAAAGGGTGACAAGCTCATAAAATAAGAAGAGATGCTGGTAAAGGTTAGGGTATGGTTAATGGTCCTGTTTGTTCTGATCTCGCTGAAGGGCGTTTCTCAGGATTCACAGAGCCAGGTCGATCCTCCCTTTCCTATCTCCAAGAAAGAGGCACAGTGGCTAGGAAAAAGGGGGTTCCATATACCGGGATATGATTGGAGCAATCATGAGGTCAACCAATACATACTCGCAGCCCTCGAACAGCGAAAGAAGGTACACAAAACGTGGATGATTGGCGCGATAGTCACAGGTGGCAGTTTAGTAATCGGTATGGTGGGCGTCGTAGCAGCTAGTGCTGCGGTGGTTGTGTCACAGCCGGTCCAGGATCTATTTATTGGAATTGCCGTGACAGGATTCCTTGGCACCCTTGCTGGCGCAATTGCAACCCCTATCATTGCAATAGCTCAAGGAAAAAAAGCAAAACAATTCGTACGCCAGGCGATTGAGCTACTTCAAGACGAAGCAAATCCTAACAATGGATCATAAATACCTACTCTCAGCAAGAAGATACACAGTCCTCACACTATCTCTTCTTGTAATAAGTGTTGTGCAAGTGTCGGGACAGAACCTGCAAGGAAAGATCGTCGACAGCGAAACGGGCGAAGCAGTACCGGGGATTTTAGTCATTCACAATGCTGATACAACAGTATCAGATCCGAACGGCAGGTTTTCCTTAGGCCTCGCAGGAGAAGGGGAAATCACGTTTCGAGGTGTGGGGTATGAATTGCTGTCGGTTCCTATGGACGCCAATGTTGCTGTGGTCAATTTGAAACCCAGGATCTATGCTATGGAAGGCATCACGGTGAATGGCTTTGTCGCTGGCCGTGACTTATGGAAAATGCCTATGCCTATCAGCAGGATCAGCCGTCGTGAATTGGACGATATTCCTCCCACCATTGTCACTCCAGCCCTCAATTTGCAACCGGGCATTTTCATGCAATCCGGAACCATCAACACCAACCGAATCTCCATACGCGGGATCGGATCGAGATCTCCATTTTCGACGAATAAGCTACGTGCGTATTTTGGAGACATTCCGTTGACAAACGGCTCAGGGGAGACGACGATCGAAGATATCGATCTCAGCTGGATTGGTCGTTTCGAGATCATCAAAGGGCCAAGTTCCACTTTGCATGGTGCAGGACTGGGTGGCGCTATGCTGCTTTACCCTGACCGGAGGGTGGAGCCCACGGGTTTGGAGGTGGACTTCACTGCTGGCTCTTTTGGATTGCTTAGGACTGCCGTGAAAGGGACTTACAGCCATGATAATGGGAGCTACAAAGTCTTCTACAGCAACTTGCACAGTGACGGATACCGAGAAAACAATGAAGTCGATCGTGAGGCAATGGGAACGATATTCAGCAACTATGGCGAAAAGAGCGAGAACCATTTATTGGCCTATTACCTTGATCAAAGGGCATATATCCCCAGCTCCCTAAATGAAGAAACATTTCTGAATGATCCGAGCGCGGCGGCACCAAACTGGCTGGCGGCAGAGGGTCTTGAGACTTACAAAAGGGCACTGCTGGGATATTCTCATCGGCGGGAGTTGTCTCGGAACTGGCGAGCATCGGCTGCATTTTTTGGGTCCTTTTTTCTCAATGATGAACGAAGACCATTTAACATTTTGGATGAAAATGTAGTGGGGATGGGTCTCCGGCCGAAGGTGGAATGGGACGCAGGGGAGAATATCCAGGTCGTGGCGGGTCTTGAGTACTTCATGGATTGGTACAGCTGGGCCACTTATGTGAATGATTTTTCGATGTTTCAGGGACCGGCGAGTCGGCGAGGCGATATCATTCAGCAGAATCGGGAGAGGAGGCGTTATACCAATGTCTTTGCGGAGATGACCTGGCAAATTGATCGATGGACTGTGACCGCCGGAGGGAATCTGAATACTACGAGCTATCGATTGATCAATCTCCAATCTCAAGACAGCATTGACAACACAGGCAACCACTTCTATGATCCGTTGTTTACACCCAAAGTAGGCTTCAGCTATGCCGGGGGTACCAATTGGATAGTCTTTGGCTCGATAAGTCAGGGGTTCTCACCACCAGCTTTGGAGGAGACGCTCAATCCTGACGGTTCGCTCAATACCGACATCAAACCAGAGAGAGGCTTTTCTTATGAATTAGGGACGCGCTGGAGCCATCGAGTCTGGACCGCCGAACTCAACCTCTATCATATGGATGTCCGCGACCTTCTGATTGCTCAGCGAACAGCAGAGGATGCCTTTGTAGGTGTAAATGCAGGCCGCACTTCTCATAGTGGCCTCGAGTCTGTGGTAGCCGGTGAGCTTCCAATCAATGATTTTCTATCGTTGCGGACGCGGGTATCCTATGCCTGGAACCGATTCCGGTTCAATGAATTTGTGGATGAGGGGGAGGACTTTTCCGGCAATGAGCTGACGGGCTACCCATCCTACAACTTTTCTGCCCAACTTGGTTTGGGTTTCTTTGATAGGGGTGAAGTCTTATTCACGCAGCAAAGCGTTGGCGCTATGCCGATCACGGATGCGAACGACGTCTACACTGATCCATACCATCTCTTGAACGCCAGGGTCAGTTGGCAGCAATCGGTTTTTGGCGGTGTGCTGGCCAAAGTGGCTTTCGGTGTTGATAATGTGTTTGATGCCCACTACGCATCGATGGTGCAGATCAATGCCAGCAGTTTTGGTGGGAGAGCTCCCCGCTATTACTACCCTGGATTGCCGAGGAATTACTACGTGCAGATCAAGCTGAATTATGGGCGGTAGTCCAAAGTGGATCTCTTGTATTCGGCCAGAAGCCTTTCCTTTTGAATAGGTACAACCCCCGCTTCTTCGCAAACAATACCGCCTGAAAGATTAGCTAGCTGTGCTACAGTGGGCAGTGGAAGCTTGAGTGCCGTGCACAGCCCGGCGGTGGCAACGACCGTGTCACCGGCACCAGAGACATCTGCGATAGATCGGCGGTGTGCGTCGATAATTCCATGATTTTCCTGGCTCCAATGGAAAACTCCTCTATCAGATAGGGTCGTCAGCAATTGATCGAATGACAGGTCTGTGCACAGCCGCTTAGCAGCCTCCGATAGTGCTTCTTCGCTGATCGTATCAAGCGGCATCCCGAGTGCCTGACGCAATTCTTTCAAATTGGGTTTCAGCAGAGTAATACTCCTATAATCGCGGAAATTCCGGGCCTTAGGATCCACGATGGTGGGCACATCATGCCGTTTGGCAAGTTCGATGGTTCGTCCGATCAACTCCCGATCAATGCATCCCTTATCGTAATCCTCAAAGATGATGGCATGGCAGGTGGGCAGTAATTGCTCGATCTTCTGTGTCAGCGATTGCAACTCTTCAGAGGTCGTCTCATGGTCATCCTCTTTATCAAAGCGTAAAAGCTGCTGTGACCCCGACACGATTCTTGTTTTTACGGTTGTCCTTCGAGAAGTACTGGTAACCAATGTATCGGCCGATATCTCCTGGGTTTGCAGAAGGTCGGAGATCTGTCGCGCCGGCTCATCGTCGCCGACTAGTCCACACAGGAGGGGCATTGCCCCCAAAGACTTAATGTTAACGGCTACGTTCGCCGCTCCGCCGAGGCGATGTTCTTGTTTCTGGACGCTAACAATGGGCACGGGAGCTTCTGGTGAGATGCGATCTACTCTGCCATTGACATAAGTATCCAGCATGACGTCACCTATCACGAGGACGCGCAACCCAGAGAATTGCTGAATGATATGGTCTATGTCAAGATCCTCCACAATTGGAGTTTAGAGTTTTGCCAGCGCTGTTTTGATTCTGCTGATGGCCTCTTTTAGTTCTTCCTCGGAGGCGGCATACGATAGCCTGATGCAATCTGGTGCACCAAAGGCTTGCCCCGTTACTAGAGACACATGTGCATTCTCCAGGAGATACATGCAGAGGTCTGAGGCATCCTTTATTGGACCTTTGCCGAAGTAGCTGCTGACATCCGGAAAGAAGTAGAAAGCTCCCTCCGGATAATTGACCTTGAAGCCCGGGATGTCTGAGAGGAGGCCATGTACCAGTTCACGTCTATTGCGGTAAGCATCAGCCATTGCAGCAGAGGCATCTTTCGGGGCTTTCAATGCAGCGAGTGCCGCCCTTTGGGCAATTGAGCTGTTGGCGGACGTCAACTGACCCTGAATTTTGTTGGCCGCTTTGGCGAGCCACTCAGGGGCACCAATGTATCCCACGCGCCAGCCAGTCATCGCGTAGCCTTTAGAGAAGCCATTGATAGTGACTGTACGCTCCTGCATGCCAGGAAGCGTACCAATGCTGCAATGCTTGCCCGTGAAGTTGATCATCTCGTAGATCTCATCGGAGAGTACAAGGATGTTGGGATGGTCTTCCAATACTTTGGCGATTGCCGTCAGTTCGTCCTCCGTGAAGACAGATCCAGTAGGATTGCAAGGCGACGAGAAGATGATGGCTTTCGTTCTGTCAGTGATAGCCGCTTTTACCTGCTCAGCCGTCGCTTTGAAATCGGTAGAGATATCACCTGATACGAATACAGGTGTGCCTTCTGCAAGCTCGATGAGCGCCGTATAGCTCACCCAATAAGGCGTGAAGACAATCACTTCATCGCCGGGGTCGAGCAGTGCCAAAAAGATGTTGGCAATCGACTGTTTCGCCCCATTGGAAACGACAATCTGGTTGGGGCCATAGTCAAGGCCGTTGTCTTCTTTGAATTTTTCAGAGATGGCCTGGCGCAGGTCCAGGTAGCCATTTACCGGAGGGTAGGAGAAGTATTTCTTCTCGTCTAACGCAGCTTTAGCGCCTTCAATAATGTGGTCCGGCGTTTTGAAGTCGGGCTCTCCCAGACTTAGGCTGATCACATCGATGCCTTTTTGCTTCATTTCACGGGCTTTGGCAGCCATGGCGAGGGTAGCAGATTCGGCGATGTTTTTGATGCGGGTAGACTTTAATTCCTCCATTGTTACTTCTGGGTGATAAAAATTCGCCCAAAGTTAGTTAATTCAAATGGCGGGAATGGCACTAAAAACCTAAACGATTTTCAAAAAATGGGCTCTATTCTTACTGATTTTGCAAGTGATCTCGATCGAATGTTATCATTCAAAGGCTAGAGAAGAAGGGCTGGAGGTTAGAACCGTCGGCGTATATAATTTTCACGTATCTTCTTTCTCACCTAATCAAATGCAAGACTTGTCATGAATCGACCTGCCATCCTTTCCTTATTCCTGTTGTGCTCATACTACCTGTCCGCTCAGCAAAATCCGCTTTGGACCCAACAAAAAGTGAAGAACTATCTGTCCCATATGACGGTGCCTGAAGTCGAGGACCTGCTGACGCGCACCGACATGGTAATTATTCCGGTGGGGGCGCAGGAGCAGCACGGGTTGCACCTTCCAATAGGTACAGACTTCCTCAATGGTGTCGAGCACTGTAAACTGATCGCTCAGCAACGGGACATTTTGGTAGCTCCGATATTGATGGCCGGACAGTCTCCTTACCACATGGGCTTTGCTGGGACCATCTCGCTGAGTGCTGAGACTATCCTCAAGGTCCATCTCGAGGCGGTGGAGAGCCTGGTAAAACACGGCTTCAAGCGGTTTATCATCATGAATGCACATGGCGGCAACCGTGCCATTTCCACGTTGCTGGTCGATCAAATCAATCAAACGACTCCGGGGATTGCAGTTAGCTATGGCGAGGCGATCAGGCCGTTTCTGGAGCCATCAGGAATACCCGCGAGTGAAGTGCTCGATCGTCATGGGGGCACGCCCGAGACCTCCAGGTCTCTGTATCTGACTCCCAATCTGGTGCAGCTGGAAAAAGCGGTCACTGCAGAACTGACTCTGCCGACGCACCTGGAGAAGATGTTGCCTGAAGTGGTCAGTGGCGATCCTACGGCTCTGATGGTATTCCTGGCAGAGGGACTGAAAGCGGAAGAGACTGGCAAAAAGACGTCGTCTGCAGAAATGTCTACTACCGGGGTCTGGGGCGAAAGAGACCCCAAAGAATCGACGGCTGAAAGGGGCGAGACCATGACCAACCGATCCATTGAGGCGGCCATCAAGTTCATCGACCGCTGGAATGAGCTGAGGCCCAGGCAATGATCAAGGTGCGTCCATTCCCCTTGTCTGATCGAAGGAATGCATCCTGCCCAATAGACCGGATCGCAAGGGCAGCCCACATGGCAGGGCTGTGAGAGCGACAGATTAAAAAATATGGAATACAGTAATACCCCAAATCTATTCCGGGGTCTCCCAGCAGGAAGGCATTATCGTTGGTGATTAGGAGCTCCCGGAACAAGTGCGACCGGCCAGGTCCGGGAATACCCCATATTTTTTAATCTGGCAGTCAGATCCAATTGACGATTTCCTTAATAATCAGTAGTCGTGCCTTAAATACACAGCCCTTGGGGTAGCCGATGCGGTGGTGCTAGACTGGAGAGCCGGACCATCCTCTGCTTGGGGCACGCCTGTTCTCTCCAAAAAACAAAAAACCCTGCCGAAATCGACAGGGTCTATAAATATTGATGTTGTAATCGTTCTTAGCTAGCGCAGAACTCCTTGAGACGTCGGTTTTTACCGGGCTCACGAAGCTTCTGTAGCGCCTTCTCTCGGATCTGTCGCACGCGCTCACGGGTCAGTCCCATGGCGTCGCCGATCTCCTCGAGGGTGTACGGGTTGTCATGACCGATGCCGAAGCTCATCATGATCACCTCGCGCTCACGTGCCGTCAAAGTTGACAGTGCTCTCATGGTCTCCACCTTGAGTGAATCGTTGAAAACGAGATTGGCATCAGTAGGGCCAGTCGTTTCGTTCTCCAATACGTCGAGCAGTGAACCTGACTCGTCTTCACCAAAAGGAGCATCCATGGACATCTGCTTCACCTCGGCACCCAGGGTATTTCGTACCTCGTTGGGTTTCATGTCGAGGATCTCTGCCAATTCCTCCTCAGTAGGCTCGCGTTCATACTGCTGCTCCAACTCCGCGTAGGCGCGTCTGATCTGGTTGATGGCGCCAGACTTGTTCATCGGAAGTCGCACGATACGGGACTGCTCTGCCAGCGCCTGCATGATTGACTGACGAATCCACCATACGGCATAAGAGATGAACTTAAAGCCTTTGGTTTCGTCGAATTTCTTTGCCGCTTTGATGAGGCCTAGATTACCCTCGTTGATGAGGTCGTTGAGGGGTAGGCTTCTGTTTTGATATTGCTTGGCGACGGATACCACAAATCGAAGGTTGGCTTTCACCAACTTCTCCAGTGCCAGCTCATCTCCTTCTCTGATCCTCTTCGCTAACTCCACCTCCTCATCAGGTGTGATCATTGGCACGTTACTCACCTCCGTGAAGTACTTCTCCAGCGTGTGGCTTTCTCTACGGTTAGTGATCGATTGTGTTATCTTAAGTTGTCGCATAATGCCGAACTAGTATTCAAAAATTATCTTATACAATATATCAATATCTCACTCAATTGTTAAAATACCAACTCACGGGTCAGGATTTTGGTGGTGCGAACCAGAAAAACACGCACTTCACCCTATTTTAACGGAAAGGGCGCAAATATACAACAGGACGTACCTAGGACCAAACAATTGAATCGATATAGTATCAACCGGTTATGAGCTTCGGAAGTTTCATTTTTTGGTATTAAAAATTGATCTGCTGCGCCTAACGGTCCTTTGGATTTGGGGGCATAATTCGCTATATTGTTAGGCTCGCAAAAGATCTTAACCCATTTAAAACTCATGAACTTTCAAGGAAAAAGAGACGAGTCGGTCCTGAACCAGGAGGTCAAATTCGACTCCGTCGCTCACTACATGGCCAAAGACGTGATCACCTTCACCGCTGATCAACCCGTCGTAGAGGCCATCGACACTATGCTCGAGAAGCGTATCTCGGGAGCTCCTGTCGTCAACGGCAAAGGGGATCTGGTAGGTATTCTCTCGGAAAAGGATTGTCTGAAGATCATCGTCGATCGTCAGTACAACAATCTACCCAACCAAAAGAGTACTGTTGGAGATTATATGTCCAGGACAGTTGCTACTGTAGATATCAGCAAGGATGTGGTGGACGTGGCCAATATGTTTGTTACAGGCCACTACCGGCGCTATCCTGTCGTGGAGAATGGGAAGCTGAAGGGACAGGTAAGCCGACGGGATATCATGAAGGCTACGAGGGACCTAAAAGGCACGACCTGGTAAAAAAACCCGGACTTCAAGCAGTGATTTCTTAATTGGCGATTGGTCGCAATCGCCCACGTTGGGTGTAGCTTTAGAAAACACATTTTTACACCCAAACACTATAGCTATGTCCTATTTAGAAAAAGAGCAAAACCTCCATGCCATGATGGGCCAGGGCCAGATGATGGAGGCCTTTGAGAAGTACTATGCCGATAATGTGGTGATGGTAGAGGCGACTGGCGATGTATTTGAAGGCAAAGATGCCAACAGAAAGCGCGGGCAAGAGTTTATGGCGTCCATTCAAGCCATGCACGGCGGTGGTGTCGGTGCGATTTCCTCCAACGAGGCTGAAGGCATCACCATGAGTGAGTCGTGGATCGATGCGACGTTTGAAGGCCGAGGACGGATGAAAATGGAAGAGGTGTCGGTGAAGAAGTGGGAAGGAGACCAGATCGTGCATGAAAGATTTTATTACAACATGCCTGGCTGACCTGTGCAGCCCGCGGGATGAAAAGGGACTGCCTCGAAAGGAGGTGGTCCTTTTTTTGTTTCGTGGTTCTTGGTTCGTGGTTCGGTGATCTTTGTTGATTGGGCCAGTTCTACCAAGAACTATGAACAAAGAACCAAAAACCTCTTCTCCCATGCTCACGACGATTTTTCTCCGATTCCGTAAGTCAGGAATGCAAAATGGCAGATTTTTTGCGTTATTGGATTTGAATCTCAACTGCGTAGTCATGAAAAAATATCTCTACCTCCTGCTTTTCTTCATCACATTTTCTTCCTGCGAGATTTTCGAGGGTGCCGTAGATGAACCAGGTCCCCCCGACATAGCTGAGGGTCTGAAAGAGGCACTGAGGGTCGGCGCGCAGTTCGCCTCCGACGATCTGGGAGCGGCAGATGGATATTTTGGCAATGAATTGTACAAGATCCTTCTACCTGAAGATATCGCCAACAACATTACGGCATTCAAGGAGGCGTCTTTTCTTGGCTTGACCGGGGCCGATGTATATAGTACCGGATTGCAGGAGTTTGGTATCCCGAGTCTGCAGAGTCTCGAAGATGAATTGATTCTGGGTATCAATCGTGCTGCTGAAAGTGCGGCAACAGAAGCGGCCCCAATATTCATTGATGCCATCGCGGGTATTACCATCCAGGATGCAGACAATATCCTATTTGGCGGTCAGGATGACGCGGCGACGCAATATTTGAGAGACAATACCTATACAGCTCTTTTTAGTACTTATGAACCGCAAATCGATGCGGCCATTAGCAATGTGACGGTGGGCGATACCGACGTTGAGACGCTATACACGAACTTTGTGAACACGTACAATAATGTGCTCAGCACTGAAGTGGTGCCGATTATTGGGAGCACTGTAGCCGATCTGACGGACCTGACGGACATGGAAAACGTCGACCTATCCGAATTCGCAACAGGTGAAGGTCTTGATGCGCTGTTCCTTCGAGTGCAGCAGGAAGAAGCCAATATCCGAGAGAATCCGCTTGCCAGGATCAATGACCTGTTGCAAGAGGTGTTTGGCCTACTCGATTAAGAGCAAGGCCTTACTTATAGGCTTGCTGTCAGCTCCGAAGTCCTCCAGAACACTGCCAGTTTGTCTTCAGCATCGGTGACCTCGTCCTCGAGCCCCAGCTCAGTAGCAGCTTTGATCTTACCATGAAGCGCCATGGCCCGGTTAGGTGCACGCTCCAGGCTGGTGTTGAATTGCGCCAGGGCCTCTTCGAATCGCCCTCTTTCCAGTAGCCAGTCCCCGTACATTTCGAAGGAGGGATAGGCAATATTCGCCGGACCTGAGGCATAGGGCAGTTGGGCCTCCAGTTCGGTGGCTTCTGTCATTTGCTGCTCGGCCGATGCTTCATCTCCATTGAGCAGGTCGATCAACCCTTGCATCTGTCGGAGCCTCACTTCGGCCGTAATGAGACTGTTTTTGTTGGGCGCGTTGCGTGTTTGTCCCGCGGAGCACATGGCAATGCCCTGATCCGTCACGAGGAGCTCAGCAGCCGCCAGTTTTTCGTCCAAAGCACTCATTTGTTCCTTGATAGCCGAAGGGTCCTTGGCCTGATAGGCCATCATGCTCTTGAAGAAGGCCTGTGCGCCAAATGCCCCCAGACTGCTTATTTCCACTTCCATGGGTTCGATATCCAGACTCCAGGCACCCGTTTCTATCAGCTGAGACGTCTGCATCTCTATCAGATAATACTTAGCAGATCCTGTCTGAGCACTCGCTGTATATGTCTGCATGTCCCTGAGCAATTCTTCAGCCTTTTCAAATCTACCCTGCTGCAAATACCCGTAGTGCAGCCATCGGAAGCTGTGAAAGCCTCTGGCAGCATCTCCAAGATCCATCCTCTCCATTCGACGGACACTGGCGCCGTAGGAGGTCTCATTGGAGGCCACGACATCATTCCATCGACCTAACTGCAGATAGATGTGGGAAGGCATATGCAGTGCATGCGCCGCGTCCGGAGCGACTTGTGCGTAGATGTCCGCGGCGTCGACCGCGAAAGTGGCAAACTCTGGGTCATCGTAGGCATGAATGACATAGTGCAGCGCCCCGGGGTGATTGGGGTTTTCTTCCAGGATACCTGCAGCGACGGTGGCTGAGCGCTTCAGGATTTCTTCGTCCCTTCCCAGTGGCACTGACCACATGAGCCCAAGCGAGTAGAATGCTGCCACTTCCTGATTGCCCTCATACTTGTCGTAAAGCTCCCCCATGTGGTCAGCATAGGCCTTGTTGCGTTCGTAAAACTCACCTTCACCGTACAAGATCTCTATGGATGTCCAGAAGTCCTTTTCCAGTTCATTTTCAGCCTTTGTCAGTCTTTCCTCCTTCGTCTCCCCCAATTGCTCTATGACCGCTCGACCTGCGTCTACATCCTGCAGTCGCCAGAGGGCTTTGTAATGGGTCATAGCCTCTCCCCAGCGTGCCATCATTTCTGAAGGATCTGCTTCCACGGCCTTTTTGAAGGCGGTCCTTGCGTCATCGTATTCGAAGCTGTGCAGTAGCAGCAAACCCTCGTCAAAGTGCGGTTTGGCTGCATCCGAAATGGAGAATTCGTAATTAAGTTCGCCCAAATGCGATGTGGTCTGCTCACTCTTTTGAGGTTGCTGGCAGCTGACCACGGCTATAACGACGGAGAGGATTAGAATAGATTTCATCATTGGGAAAGTGGATGTGAATGACCCACAAGGTACTCATGACCGTCCTAACATCCCAAATGCTATTACCTCCAGCGACTTACTCGTACCGCAGGGATTCTACCGGGTTCTGCCGCGCAACGCCACGGCCCATGAGATAGGCGGTAACGAGTGTAGTCGTGACAATTCCTAGTAGCACAGCAAGGAAGGGAACAGGGGTCAGATCAATCGTGTAAGCATAGTTTCTGAGCCATCCAGCAGATGCCCACCAGCAGATAGGAATCGTGAAGAGCGAGGCGAAGCCGATGAATCGCAAAAAGGATCTACTCTGTAACCCGAAGATATCCCACGCTGTGGCGCCCATCACTTTTCTGATACCAAATTCCTTTGTCCTTGCAGCGGAGCTATAGGCGATCAACCCGACTAGTCCGAGCAATGCAATTACGAAGGACACCAAGGCAGCTCCTCCGAATACCCGCCGGAATTTCAGCTCGTCCTCGTACGCCCTTTGGGTCATGTCATCGAGAAATTCCCAGGTCATGACGTCGTTGGTATCGTAGCGGTTGTGTACCTCTTCGATGGATTCGAGGGCATGGTTCGCATTCGTACCAGCAATCTTAATGGCGATGTCGTCCAGTCCGATGATGGGGTTGATGTAATAACCGATGATGATGGGGCTGATCGGTCGATGCAGAGATTCCCAATGGAAGTCTTTGATCACCCCAATGACTTTGGCTCGGAAGACCTCATCGTCAGATGTCTCTATGTCAATCCACTGGTTCAATGGGTCCCCCTGGAGTGCCGCGGCCGCCGACTCATTGATGAGCACTGATGCGCTGTCGAGCGTAAAGCTTCCCTGGAAGTTTGTTCCCGACAAAAGTTCCATCCCCAACGATGCGAGGCCATCCTCATCCATGCCATAAAACTTCATGGGCAGGAGCTCGGGGTCCTCAGCAATCAAACCCGCGTTGACAGAGGTAGGAGAACGATAGCCATTGAACATTCGTGACACGCCTGTCACGCTACGGACGCCGGGAATACGGAGCAACTCGGCTTTAAGCGTTTTGTAATTCTCTCGAACCTCACCGCTGTTGATTTCCACTACGACGGTCTCTTTCGTTTCAAACCCCAATGGCTTGTCCGTCATGAATTGGTACTGCTGCCTGATGATCATGAATCCACAGGCCATGAATAGCACGAGGCCAAATTGTGCCATCAATAATATGTTTCTCACTCCCGCAGCTCGCCCCTGTTTGGCCTTGTCGCCTTTCAACGCTTGCAGTGTTTTTGAGTAGCTGAGGATGATGGCCGGATAGAAACCAGCTAGGAGGGTCACTCCAAACAGCGTCACCAGCAAGTAAGGCACGAGCTCCTCCAATCTTTCCCATGACCACGTCAGGTTGATTTCTGTGACCAAACGGAAATAAGGCAGGATCCAATAAGCCAGGCCAATAGCGAGCAGCACGGAGACCAAGACGAGCAGAAATGACTCCACCAGAAACTGCGAGATCAGTTGGATCCTGAGCGCCCCCACTGTCTTCCTGATGCCGACTTCTTTGTGCCGCTTGATGGAGCGAGCGGTGGTGATGTTGATATAATTCACACAGGCCATTAGCAAGATCAGAAGCGCGACCAGCGTAAATAGCTGCACTTGTTCCTCGTCGCCCTTTACATAATAATTGATGCGGCCATCGATGCCATTGGAACCGAAGTGCAGATCCCCCATATTGACCAGGTAGTGCGGATTGACCTGATCGGCTTCCAGATGCTTTTTCAACAGCTGATCCGCGTCTTGTCTGAAGTCAGGAGCCCAGGATGCATCTTCCAATAGCACGTAAGTCGCGGCCGGGTCTCCCCTCCAGGACTGGAACCATCGTGGAAACCAACTGGCGACATGGTTGAAATACTCGTCGAAATCGGGGCTGATGATGTAGTCAAACTGGATGTAGGAGTTGGCGGGAACATCCTCAAGCACCCCGGTGACGGTGAACGCTCCATAAAATTCGTGGTCAATCACCTGCCCAATCGGATTGCGATCGGCGAAATATTTGGTTGCTAAAGATTGGCTAATCACTGTTGATCGGGGGCTGTGAAGTGCCACCTGCGGGTCTCCCATTTCCAGGGGAAAATCAAAAATCCGGAAGAAATCTTCATCGGCGATGATCCCCTCCTCCTCAAAAAACCGCTTGCCATTGACCTCCACCCAGTTGCTAGCCGCGCCGAAGAGAGAAACTGATCTTTCAACGTAGGGTATCTCTGTCTCTATGGCATCGGAGAGCAGCGCCGATGTCCAGATCTCGGGATCCAGTCCATCAGGCTGTTGGTACAATTGGATTACTTCGAATATTCGATCTGACTTCTCATGAAAGTTGTCAAAACTGTATTCGTGACGTACCATGAGCATCATCACGACGAAGACTGATAGGCCCAGGCATAGGCCCAGACTGTTGAGCAGTGAGAACCGATAGTCCTTGCGGAGGCTGCGATAGCCCACCAGTAAATAATTCTTGAGCATAACTCCTGAGGTCATGAATTTTGGTTTTTTCAAGTTGATCCACCGGACGCTGCAAAAAGCATCCCAAAGCAGGCGCAGTCGAGCACGTTTGGGGGACTTTTCAGCCCTCAATTCAAATAGCTCTATGAGGTCCCCTTCGATCTCTTCTATCACCGAGGCTTTGCAGATGAATCGAAGGAACGCCAGTGGCCACTGAGGAGGGCGACGGTCATTCATACCGGAGAGACTTCACTGGGTTGGTTTTCGCCAGCCGATATACTCGGGAGACGACCGTGCCAAAAGAGATCATCAAGACACTCAGGAACGCAAATAAAAAGATCCACACGGACAAGTTGATGCGGTAGGCAAAATCAGCCAGCCAGTTGCTGAGCAAGTAGTAAGAGATCGGTGCCGCCACCAGGAGAGCAACTGCTAGTAATACTACATAGTCTTTGAGAATCACTTTCAGGATATTGGGGATAGACGCCCCTAGTACCTTTCGAATGCCGACCTCTTTGGTTCGCCGCTCCGCCGTAAAGTTGATCAGCCCGAAGAGGCCAAAGGCGGAAACAATTATTGAGATCACTGTCGCGACGAGAATGAGGTTGCTGCGTGTCATGTCTGACTTGTAGTACCGCTCCCAGCGCTCGTCGAGGAAGTTGATTTCAGCAGGCGTATCAGGGTCGAATTGCCGTTGCACTTCTTCTATTTGAGCAATCGCCGCCTGTGGATCGTCCTTGTAGCGAATGGTGAAGTAATCGATGGGGAAGATCGGGTTGTTCCAGCTTGTGAGCGCTACCGGTCCCAGCGTTTCATGAAGGGATTCGAAGTGAAAATCCTTCACAACACCAATGACCTGCATTTTGGCGATCGTGTCCTCTTCAATCCATAGCATCTGATCGATAGGATCGTCCAATCCCAGGGCTTTGACGGCAGCTTCGTTGATGACCAGCTTCAGCGTATCAGAGCTAGGCGTGCCGGAGAAGTTTCTCCCCTGCACAATCTCCATACTATAAGTATCCACCCAGTTGGCATCCACAGCATAGTGCGTGGCCATTACTTTCTCCTCGGTCTTGTTTTGACTCAGGCCGACAGACGGGATGTACTTCCATTCTCCCGGTACCCGCGAGGAGGTCGATGCATTTTCGATGCTGGAGTGCGACTTCAATCCCTCCACAATTCCACGGAAGTTTCGCCTCGCCGCGCCACTATTGATATCCAGCGTCAGGAGTCGGTCATTGTCGAAGCCGAGGTCTTTCGTCTGGACAAAGTTCAGCTGTCGGTACAATACAATCGATCCGATGATCAGACATAGAGATATACCATATTGCACCACGACAAAGGTCTTCCGCAATAGGTCTCCTTTTCCTGAGAATACATTTTTCGTCAGAATGAGCGTCCGATTCAGTTTCGAATAGTATAGCGCAGGAATCAGCGAGGAAAGGATTAGGATCGTGAAAAATACGATGCCGTGGTACATGAGCAAATCGGCAGTGAAGAATTGCTCCAGGGCTATGCTCTTATTGGCCAACTCCAGAAACTGCAAGCGGAACAGCACCAGAAGCCCTATGGATAGGGCATAGGCAATGAACAATGTTAGGAAGGTCTCAACAACAAGCTGAAATCGAAGCTGCCCAACAGTGGCCCCATTCACCTTGCGGATGCCGGCTTCCAGCGTACGCTTCAAGGCCTGTACCGAGGAGAGGTTGATGTAGTTGAGCGCTGCCACGACGATCACGAATAGACCTATCAATAAGATGATCGTCACGAACTCGGGTCTTGAATAAGGTAGAGCCAGCAGGGGCTCGGTACCCCACTCTTGCAAGTGGGTGGACCCCAGGTGCATATCAGTGAAAGACTGGAAGTAAAAGTCGTGCAAAGGAATGCTCTCCTCGTCAAAGTACTTCGCCAGGAAAGCCTCCTTCTTGGCCAGAATATCCTCGGGGTCCGCGTTTTCTTTGAGCAATGCGATTGTGCTCATTCCCCGGCTCTCGTAGGTGCTGAACCACGCTCCCATATTGCCGGGAAACTGCTCGAAGTGAGAGACATAAATCGTATTGAATTGATAGGTGGAGCTCTTTGGTAGGTCTTTGTATACCGCCAGGACCTCTACTCCCTCTGCTTTACCTGGTAGGTCTACCAGCTTACCCACAGGTTCCTCGTCGCGGAACAATCTCCTCGCAGTGCTCTCATTCAATACGACGCCCACCGGCCCATTAAACTCCTTGTACGGGTCGCCCACGGTGATTTCAAAGTCGAGAATTCTGAAGATGCTCTCACTGGCGAAGGCATATTGGCGATCATTGAAGAGGGTCTCTTCGTACTTGAGTCCGCCAGAGCCCAGATAGATCATTCTGGCGGTTTCCTCTACTTCGGGCAAGTCATTCTTCAATGCCTCAAAGAGCATATTGGAGGTGGCACTGTAGTGGGCTATTTCGCCATCCTCACCAGTTCTTTTCTCTAGTACCCGGTAGATCCTATCCGATTTCGAATGATAGGCATCTATATTGTGTTCGTCGTAGACGTAGATCAGAATGTAGAATAGGACTGCAAGCCCCATGCCCAACCCAAGAATGTTGACCAGGTAGTGCGTCGTTTCATTGCGAAACCTGCGGAAATAGACTTTGATGTAGTTTTTGAGAGAGTTCATGACCAGATTGTTGATAGTAATTGACCGAAAGTTGATCCATCGGAACGTCTTGAGTACGTCCCACGCGAAATGCCATCGGGCTCTACGCGGAGAGGCCACATAGCGTTTTTCGAAGAGCTCCACCAGGTCACCCTCGATCTCCTCGATGAAGGAAGGCTTGCAAAACCAATGAAGAAATCGCATTGGGTATTTCGGTGGAGAGGGATGCATGCTTAGTTGAAGGAGATGTTTGGAATTTGCTGATAGATGCTCGTCCTCAGCGCATACTGTTGGTCAAGCATCTTTTTGCCCAGTGCCGTAATGACGTAGAACTTTTTCCTGCGACCACCCCGGTCAGAGGTGATGCCTCCAAACCGCGACTGTACGAAGCCTTTGTTTTCTAGGCGCTTGAGTGCTACGTGGATCGCGCTTATGTTGACCTTTTTGTTGACCTTATTTTCCAGGTTTTCCAGAATCGCCACACCGTAAGCTTCATCGTGCAAGGCCGCCACCATTAATAGTACAAGTTCTTCGAATTCTCCGAGTGATTGTTCGCTCATGGATCACATTGATTTACTTAACAAACGTGAATATAATATATTAGTTTCATATCTGTTAAGTAAATGATTTACTCGCTCACTCCCGAATATTCTAAAATGGGTACGATTTCTGTTATATTAAGATAAGACTAGTGGTTTCTAAATAAAAGAATGAACAACGTAGCTCTTGTGACAGGCGCCTCGAGCGGGATAGGATTGGAAGTAGCCCGGCTGCATGCTTCGGCTGGTAGCGACCTGATCCTTGTGGCTCGTAGTACCAGCAAGCTCAATGCGCTCAGGGGTGAACTCGAAGAGGCCTATCATGTGGAGGTATTGGTTCTGCCCAAGGATCTCAGTATCCCCGATGCTGCGCTCGAACTTTACGAGGCCGTGGCCGCTGAGGGGATCGAAGTAGAATATCTCTTCAATATTGCGGGCTTTGGCGATTTCGGCGTATTTCAAGACAAGGACTGGGACCGGATCGAGATGATGATGAATGTGAACATGCTCACGCCGACGCATTTGACGTATCTCTTCGGTGCCGACATGCTGGCGAGGGGCCGCGGCGGCATCCTCAATGTATCAGGCCACACCTACGAACCAAAACATGCGATGGCTGTGTACAATGCCAGCAAGCAATATATCCAGACGCTCCACGACAGTCTTGCGGACGAGTGGGCCAAGAGTGGGGTGACGTTGGCGTTGCTCCGACCTGACGCCACGGACACCAATTTTCATGACAAAGCCGGCGCTCCGCCAAAGGCCAAAGAGATGTTGTCTCCGGCCGAAGTAGCCGCCGAAGGCTATTCGGCAGTCGTCGCCCATCAGGTGGATACACCACCTCATCCTGTAGACAAAGTGCTGGAGTCCGCGAAGCGCTGGTTGCCAAAAGGCCTGCGGAAATCCCGCGTTCGGGACTGATTCTTAGCTGGGAAAGAAATCCTATCACGGAGCGGTGCAAAATCGCTTATCTTCACAGCCAATCTCTCACCAAACCTAACGCTTGGATTTCCTCCCCGATCTTGCATTCGAACTAACAACCTCTGACTGGCTGTGGCTGGGTTTTTCAGCGGTTTGTGTAGGTATGGCCAAAACCGGTTTATCGGGCATCGGCATGCTCGTTGTGCCTGTCATGGCCTCGGTGTTGGGTGCCAGGCCGTCGACCGGATTTCTCCTCCCCATGCTGATCATGGCGGATGTTTTCGCCGTGAGACACTACCACCAGCACGCCGAATTTGCCTATCTCATCAAGCTGGCCCCTAGTACGATATTGGGTGTGATCGTCGCCATGTTTGTGGGCGAGTGGATCAATGACGATCAGTTTCGGCAGCTGCTCTCAGTCATCATTCTGGCGGGGATTGCCATCATGGTTTTCCGATCGGGCAGGCGGGAGATCCCTCACAACATCTACTTTGCTTCGATCGCCGGATTTTTGGGAGGTTTCACGACGATGATTGGCAATGCCGCAGGGCCTGTGATGACCATCTATCTTTTGGCCATGAGCCTGCCCAAAAACAACTTCATCGGTACCGCCGCCTGGTTCTTCCTCTGCGTCAACGTCTTCAAAGTTCCCTTCCATATTTGGTCCTGGGAGACCATCACCTGGGAGAGTTTCCAGATGAACATACTCCTCTTTCCACTCATCCTCATCGGCGTCTTTATCGGCCTGCGCGTCACCAAACTCATCCCCGAGCGACCTTATCGCATCTTCCTCATCGTCTCTACGATTCTCGCGGCACTCAAGCTGTTTTTCTGATTTTTTTGGAGGGAGAGGTGGGCATTTCATGGCTGGAGTTGCTCCGGCTATCCGCTATAGCTCGGCCCCAGTGCCGGGACCCCCTACGTGTTGCACTCAATTTGGAAGCGATAGGTTAGGGCCCGTCACCCAATGCCGGCTGCCGCTACTATCCGGCCTATTGTGCAAGGTCATCCCTTCGGGCTGCCTGAAAAGAAATGAAATGGATTTGACTTTCTGAAAGGGGGAGGGGATCTGAGAATACCGGATTTAGAGGGCACAGTAAACCCCAACCTGCCTAACGATCAATTTGGCTGGCTGGGGTCGTAACCTGTGTTCGTAGACCTTTCATGGTTTGCTAATACCACAAAGTTCAAAGGTAGAACGTGGAAATCTCAAAACGATTAACATAGGCTAAGAACGACCCGGAGGCTAAGTTTTTTTGTAAGTCCGTGCGAAGTACTCATAGTGCCCCAGGCTTCCTTAAAAAATTGAATTTTCCCCGATGAGAGTAAAAGAAAACCCCGGGAATATGACCCCAGGGTTCTTCGGAAAAGAAGTATGATGCCAGCTATGAATTTGCTTCTGGTTATTTCACCATAATCTTCTTCTGAAAGGTACTATTGCCATGTACCAGAGTTACGAAGTAGATGCCAGTGAGGTCTGAGACATCGATGGTAATGCTGGAAGCGTCCTCAGCAACAACTCGACGGACGGTCCGACCTGACCCATCGCTTACAATGACTTCTTTTTCTCCCACCATTCCTGTTACATCCACTGCCAGGTAATCGATGGCAGGATTTGGATACAGAGATATTTCTTGAGTCAATACATCTGCTTCTGGAGTGCCCAAAATCACTTCTTCGACAGCTATTCTGACAGACGAGATGGGCCCATTGATGGATGCTGCAGTGATGGTGGCCTCACCGGCTGAATGCGCTATCACCATGCCAAGGGCGTCAACAGAAGCGACCGTCTCGTCGCTGGAAGACCAAATCAAAGACTTGTTCGCGGCATTGACTGGCAATACCGTCGCCGTCAGTTGGACAGTGGCCTCGGCGTCGATGGACTGATCTTCCTGATCGATATCCACGCTGGTGACGAGGACATCGGTAATAGTGATTTTGACAGTGCTCTGCTTACCATTAAGTGACCTCGCTGTGATGGTCGCACTCCCAGTCGCCAATGCCGAAACCATTCCGGTGGCATTGACGGTGGCAACGCTCGTGTTATTGGAGGACCAGGTCAGAGATTGATCTGCTGCATTTGAAGGTAATACAGTGGCCGTAAGTTGCAACGTCGCACCATCGGCGATGGATTGATCTGCCTGGTCGATGTCTACCGAACTGACAAGAATATCCGTGACGGTGATGGTCACCGTACTTTGGATGCCATTTATAGACTCTGCCGTGATGACAGCAGTACCTGCGCCATGCGCTGAAACAAGTCCAGCCGCATCGACGGTCGCCACATTAATGTTGCTGGAAGACCAGGTCAATGATTGATCGGCAGCATTGGCCGGCAGGACAGTAGCTGTGAGTTGCAGGGTAGTCTCATCTACGATGGACTGGTCTGCCTGGTCGATGGCTACGGAAGCGACCAGGATGTCTGTGACAGTGATGGTCACTGTGCTCTGGATACCATTCACAGACTCCGCAGTAATGATGGCCGTACCTGCGGCATGCGCTGAAACGAGTCCAGCTGCATCGACGGTGGCTACACCTGTGTCATCTGACGACCAGATCAGAGACTTATCTGCAGCATTGGCCGGCAGCACAGTTGCTGTGAGTTGCAAGGTAGTCTCATCAACGATGGACTGATCGGCCTGGTCGATGGCTACCGAAGCGACAAGGATATCAGTGACCGTGATGGTCACGGTGCTCTGGATGCCATTCACAGATTCCGCTGTGATGACGGCCGTACCTGCGGCATGCGCCGAAACGAGGCCTGTGGCATCGACGGTGGCTACGCCTGTGTCGTCGGAAGACCATGTCAATGATTGATCGGCAGCATTGGCCGGCAGGACAGTAGCTGTGAGTTGCAGGGTAGTCTCATCAACGATGGACTGATCGGCCTGGTCGATGGCTACTGAAGCAACCAGGATGTCAGTGACCGTGATGGTCACGGTGCTCTGGATACCATTCACAGATTCCGTTGTGATGGTCGCCGTACCCGCGGCATGCGCGGAGACGAGGCCAGTGGCATCGACGGTAGCCACGCCTGTGTCGTCGGAAGACCATGTCAATGATTGATCGGTAGCATTGGCCGGCAGCACGGTAGCTGTGAGTTGCAGGGTAGTCTCATCGACGATGGACTGGTCTGCCTGGTCCATGGCTACGGAAGCGACCAGGATATCTGTGACAGTGATGGTCACGATGCTTTGGATACCATTCACAGACTCCGCAGTAATGATGGCCGTACCTGCGGCATGCGCTGAAACGAGGCCAGCTGCATCGACAGTGGCAACGCCTGTGTCATCGGACGACCAGGTCAATGATTTATCTGCAGCATTGGCCGGTAGGACCGTAGCTGTGAGTTGGAGGGTCGTTTCATCTACGATGGACTGGTCTGCCTGGTCGATGGCTACGGAAGCGACCAAGATATCTGTGACCGTGATGGTCACTGTGCTCTGGATACCATTTACGGATTCCGCTGTAATGATGGCCGTACCTGCGGCATGCGCTGAAACGAGGCCAGCTGCATCCACGGTGGCTACACCTGTGTCATCTGACGACCAGATCAGAGACTTATCTGCAGCATTGGCCGGCAGTACCGTAGCTGTCAACTGGAGCGTCGTGCCATCAACGATTGCTTGGTCTGCCTGATCGATGGCTACTGAAGCAACCAGGATGTCAGTAACAGTGATGGTCACGGTGCTCTGGATGCCATTGGTAGACTCAGCTGTAATGATGGCCGTACCGGCGGCATGCGCCGAGACGAGGCCAGTGGCATCGACGGTGGCTACGCCTGTGTCGTCGGAAGACCATGTCAATGATTGATCGGCAGCATTGGCCGGCAGGACAGTAGCTGTGAGTTGCAGGGTAGTCTCATCTACGATGGACTGATCTGCCTGGTCGATGGCTACCGAAGCAACCAGGATATCAGTAACAGTGATGGTCACTGTGCTCTGGATGCCATTCACAGATTCCGCTGTGATGACGGCCGTGCCCGCAGCATGTGCGGAAACAAGTCCCGAGGCATCGACGGTGGCAACGCCTGTGTCATCGGACGACCACGTCAGAGACTTATCTGCAGCATTGGCCGGCAGCACAGTGGCTGTGAGTTGGAGGGTAGTCTCATCTACGATGGACTGGTCTGCCTGGTCGATGGCTACGGAAGCGACCAGGATGTCAGTGACAGTGATGGTCACGGTGCTCTGGATGCCATTGGTAGACTCAGCTGTAATGACGGCAGTACCGGCGGCATGCGCTGAAACAAGTCCAGCTGCATCGACGGTGGCTACACCTGTGTCATCTGACGACCAGATCAGAGACTTATCTGCAGCATTGGCCGGCAGCACAGTTGCTGTGAGTTGCAAGGTAGTCTCATCAACGATGGACTGATCTGCCTGATCGATGGCTACGGAAGCGACAAGGATGTCAGTGACCGTGATGGTCACGGTGCTTTGGATGCCATTCACAGATTCCGCTGTGATGACGGCAGTACCCGCAGCATGCGCAGAGACGAGTCCAGCTGCATCGACAGTAGCGACACCTGTGTCATCGGACGACCAGGTTAATGATTGATCCGCAGCATTGGCTGGCAGCACAGTGGCTGTGAGTTGGAGGGTAGTCTCATCAACGATGGACTGATCTGCCTGATCGATGGCTACGGAAGCAACCAGGATGTCAGTGACAGTGATGGTCACGGTGCTTTGGATGCCATTCACAGATTCCGCTGTGATGACGGCAGTACCCGCAGCATGCGCAGAGACGAGTCCAGCTGCATCGACAGTAGCGACACCTGTGTCATCGGACGACCAGGTTAATGATTGATCAGCAGCATTGGCTGGCAGCACAGTTGCTGTGAGTTGGAGGGTAGTCTCATCTACGATGGACTGGTCTGCCTGGTCGATGGCTACGGAAGCGACCAGGATATCAGTGACAGTGATGGTCACGGTGCTCTGGATGCCATTGGTAGATTCCGCGGTGATGACGGCCGTACCCGCAGCATGTGCGGAAACAAGTCCCGAGGCATCGACGGTGGCTATGCCTGTATTGTTTGACGACCAGGTTAGGTTAGTATTAGTCGCATTTGCGGGAAGAATGGTAGCAGTCAACTGCAAGGTAGTTTCATCTACGATGGATTGGTCTGCCTGGTCGATACTTACGGATGTTACTTCAATAATAGATGTGCTAACCGTAATATTGATTGTTCCCTGTACGCCATTGGCCGACTCCGCCGTAATGACTACCGATCCAAGTGCATGCGCTGAAACGAGGCCAGCTGCATCAACGGTAGCCACACCCGTGTCATCGGAAGACCACGTCAAAGACTTGTCTGCAGCATTGGCTGGCAGTACAGTGGCTGTGAGTTGGAGGGTAGTCTCATCTACGATGGACTGGTCTGCCTGGTCGATGGCTACCGAAGCGACGAGGATGTCAGTGACCGTGATGGTCACGGTGCTTTGGATACCATTCACAGATTCCGCTGTGATGACGGCCGTACCTGCAGCATGAGCAGAAACGAGTCCAGCTGCATCGACAGTAGCGACACCCGTGTCATCGGAGGACCATGTCAAGGACTGATCCGCAGCATTCGCTGGCAGTACAGTGGCTGTGAGTTGGAGGGTAGTCTCATCTACGATGGACTGGTCTGCCTGGTCGATGGCTACCGAAGCGACGAGGATGTCAGTGACCGTGATGGTCACGGTGCTTTGGATACCATTCACAGATTCCGCTGTGATGACGGCCGTACCTGCAGCATGAGCAGAAACGAGTCCAGCTGCATCGACAGTAGCGACACCCGTGTCATCGGAGGACCATGTCAAGGACTGATCCGCAGCATTCGCTGGCAGTACAGTGGCTGTGAGTTGGAGGGTAGTCTCATCTACGATGGACTGGTCTGCCTGGTCGATGGCTACCGAAGCGACGAGGATGTCAGTGACCGTGATGGTCACGGTGCTTTGGATACCATTCACAGATTCCGCTGTGATGACGGCCGTACCTGCAGCATGAGCAGAAACGAGTCCAGCTGCATCGACAGTAGCGACACCCGTGTCATCGGAGGACCATGTCAAGGACTGATCCGCAGCATTCGCTGGCAGTACAGTGGCTGTGAGTTGGAGGGTAGTCTCATCTACGATGGACTGGTCTGCCTGGTCGATGGCTACCGAAGCGACGAGGATGTCAGTGACCGTGATGGTCACGGTGCTTTGGATACCATTCACAGATTCCGCTGTGATGACGGCCGTACCTGCAGCATGAGCAGAAACGAGTCCAGCTGCATCGACAGTAGCGACACCCGTGTCATCGGAGGACCATGTCAAGGACTGATCCGCAGCATTCGCTGGCAGTACAGTGGCTGTGAGTTGGAGGGTAGTCTCATCTACGATGGACTGGTCTGCCTGGTCGATGGCTACCGAAGCGACGAGGATGTCAGTGACCGTGATGGTCACGGTGCTTTGGATACCATTCACAGATTCCGCTGTGATGACGGCCGTACCTGCAGCATGAGCAGAAACGAGTCCAGCTGCATCGACAGTAGCGACACCCGTGTCATCGGAGGACCATGTCAAGGACTGATCCGCAGCATTCGCTGGCAGTACAGTGGCTGTGAGTTGGAGGGTAGTCTCATCTACGATGGACTGGTCTGCCTGGTCGATGGCTACCGAAGCGACAAGGATATCAGTGACAGTGATGGTCACGGTGCTCTGGATGCCATTGGCAGACTCAGCAGTAATGATGGCCGTACCAGCGGCATGCGCCGAGACGAGGCCAGCTGCATCGACGGTAGCCACACCTGTGTCATCGGAGGACCATGTCAAGGACTGATCCGCAGCATTCGCTGGCAGTACAGTCGCTGTGAGTTGGAGGGTAGTTTCATCTACGATGGACTGGTCTGCCTGGTCGATGGCTACAGAAGCGACAAGGATATCAGTGACAGTGATGGTCACGGTACTTTGGATGCCATTCACAGATTCCGCTGTGATAACGGCAGTACCCGCAGCATGTGCGGAAACAAGTCCTGAGGCATCGACGGTAGCCACACCTGTGTCATCTGACGACCAGGTCAAAGATTTATCAGCAGCATTGGCTGGCAGTACAGTCGCTGTGAGTTGGAGGGTAGTCTCATCTACGATGGACTGGTCTGCCTGGTCGATGGCTACAGAAGCGACAAGGATATCAGTGACAGTGATGGTCACGGTGCTTTGGATACCATTCACAGATTCCGCTGTGATGACGGCCGTACCCGCAGCATGTGCGGAAACAAGTCCTGAGACATCGACGGTAGCCACACCTGTGTCATCTGACGACCAGGTCAAAGATTTATCAGCAGCATTGGCTGGCAGTACAGTCGCTGTGAGTTGGAGGGTAGTCTCATCTACGATGGACTGGTCTGCCTGGTCGATGGCTACCGAAGCGACGAGGATATCAGTAACAGTGATAGTCACCGTGCTCTGGATGCCATTCACAGACTCAGCTGTAATGACGGCCGTACCTGCGGCATGCGCTGAAACGAGGCCAGCTGCATCGACGGTGGCTACACCTGTGTCATCGGACGACCAGGTCAAAGATTGATCCGCAGCATTGGCTGGCAGTACAGTCGCTGTGAGTTGGAGGGTAGTCTCATCTACGATGGACTGGTCTGCCTGGTCGATGGCTACGGAAGCGACCAAGATATCAGTGACAGTGATGGTCACGGTGCTTTGGATACCATTCACAGATTCCGCTGTAATGACGGCCGTACCTGCGGCATGCGCTGAAACGAGGCCAGCTGCATCGACGGTGGCTACACCTGTGTCATCGGACGACCAGGTCAAAGATTTATCAGCAGCATTGGCTGGCAGTACAGTCGCTGTGAGTTGGAGGGTAGTCTCATCTACGATGGACTGGTCTGCCTGGTCGATGGCTACGGAAGCGACCAAGATATCAGTAACAGTGATGGTCACGGTACTTTGGATACCATTCACAGATTCCGCTGTGATGACGGCCGTACCTGCAGCATGAGCAGAAACGAGTCCAGCTGCATCGACAGTAGCGACACCCGTGTCATCGGAGGACCATGTCAAGGACTTATCCGCCGCATTGGCTGGCAGTACCGTCGCTGTGAGTTGGAGGGTAGTTTCATCTACGATGGACTGGTCAGCCTGGTCGATGGCTACTGAAGCGACAAGGATATCAGTGACAGTGATGGTCACGGTATTCTGGATGCCATTGGTAGACTCAGCTGTAATGACCGCCGTACCTGCGGCATGCGCTGAAACGAGGCCAGCTGCATCGACGGTGGCTACACCTGTGTCATCTGACGACCATGTCAGAGACTTATCTGCAGCATTGGCCGGCAGGACAGTGGCTGTGAGTTGCAAGGTAGTCTCATCTACGATGGACTGATCTGCCTGGTCGATGGCTACCGAAGCAACCAGGATATCTGTGACAGTGATGGTCACGGTGCTTTGGATACCATTCACAGACTCCGCGGTAATGACGGCCGTACCCGCAGCATGCGCTGAAACGAGCCCTGCTGCATCGACGGTGGCTACACCTGTGTCATCTGACGACCATGTCAGAGACTTATCTGCAGCATTGGCCGGCAGGACAGTGGCTGTGAGTTGCAAGGTAGTCTCATCTACGATGGACTGATCTGCCTGGTCGATGGCTACCGAAGCAACCAGGATATCTGTGACAGTGATGGTCACGGTGCTTTGGATACCATTCACAGACTCCGCGGTAATGACGGCCGTACCCGCAGCATGCGCTGAAACGAGCCCTGCTGCATCGACGGTGGCTACACCTGTGTCATCTGACGACCATGTCAGAGACTTATCTGCAGCATTGGCCGGCAGGACAGTGGCTGTGAGTTGCAAGGTAGTCTCATCTACGATGGACTGATCTGCCTGGTCGATGGCTACCGAAGCAACCAGGATATCTGTGACAGTGATGGTCACGGTGCTTTGGATACCATTCACAGACTCCGCGGTAATGACGGCCGTACCCGCAGCATGCGCTGAAACGAGTCCAGCTGCGTCGACGGTAGCTACGCCTGTGTCATCGGAAGACCATGTCAATGATTTATCTGCAGCATTGGCCGGCAGGACAGTTGCTGTGAGTTGGAGGGTAGTCTCATCTACGATGGACTGGTCTGCCTGGTCGATGGCTACAGAAGCGACCAGGATATCAGTAACAGTGATGGTCACGGTGCTTTGGATACCATTCACAGATTCCGCTGTGATGACGGCCGTACCCGCAGCATGCGCTGAAACGAGTCCAGCTGCGTCGACGGTAGCTACGCCTGTGTCATCGGAAGACCATGTCAATGATTTATCTGCAGCATTGGCCGGCAGGACAGTTGCTGTGAGTTGGAGGGTAGTCTCATCTACGATGGACTGGTCTGCCTGGTCGATGGCTACAGAAGCGACCAGGATATCAGTAACAGTGATGGTCACGGTGCTTTGGATACCATTCACAGATTCCGCTGTGATGACGGCCGTACCTGCGGCATGAGCAGAAACGAGGCCAGCTGCATCGACGGTAGCGACACCTGTGTCATCGGACGACCAGGTCAAAGATTTATCAGCAGCATTGGCCGGCAGGACAGTAGCTGTGAGTTGCAGGGTAGTCTCATCTACGATGGACTGGTCTGCCTGGTCGATGGCTACCGAAGCGACGAGGATATCAGTAACAGTGATGGTCACGGTACTTTGGATACCATTAACAGATTCAGCGGTAATGACGGCCGTACCTGCGGCATGCGCTGAAACGAGTCCAGCCGCATCGACGGTGGCTACACCTGTGTCATCGGACGACCATGTCAGAGATTTGTCTACTGCTGTCCCTGGCAGGACCGTAGCAGTCAGTTGCAGGGTGGTTTCATCCACAATGGACTGGTCTGCCTGGTCGATGTCCACACTTGCAACGATAGAGGGGTCTGGTCCTCTGTGGAATGTAACCACATAGTCTTGGGTGGTTCCATCTTCCGCGATACCCGCAACCGTGGCGGTAGCTGTTGTCGTAGCCACATTACTCCAGTCTCCTCCGGCGAAGACCGCAGTTCCCGTTGCTGCCCGATTGTCTGTAGCGGTTCCCACGACAGGTGGTAGGGTCGTGCTACTGTATGGGAGCGTAACATCGTAGGATGTCGTACCTGAAGCGAAGCCAGTCACGGTGGTACCATCGACAGTCAGGTCCGATAGTGTAGCGTCTGTATGTACGGCGCGTTCTAAGGTGAAGTTGTCAAAGTAATAAGTGCCTTCTCGTGTCCCATTCCATTTGTGGAATTGGAGAGTCACAGGATTTTCACCATTGCCAACGACGAATTGAATTTCCTGATCTATCCAGACTCCATCCGTTGCACCCGTGATCTCCTGATCAATGTATGCATCGGCATTTAGAGGTGTCTGGAGTTTAGTTGTGTTGTGTAGGGCAGACAGTTCGTACCTGGCAGTCCATGCATTTCCAGCTTCTCCGAAAGCTTTGATGGACACTTTCCATGTGTAGGTTTCTCCCTCAATGAGGTTGAAATCTGTGCTGATCGTAAAGTTGCTATTGTAGAGGCCTGAGGCGCCATACTGGTCACTGCCACCTGCGCCTTGGCCAGCGTCTACCACGGCATTGAGCGTTGTCACGCTGCCATCAACCTCGTACTTGCCGACGCCTCCGTTGGAATTGAAGTCGAGGTCCTGGCCATTGCCGTACCCCTCGAAATCGTCCGCAAATATCATTTGATTTACAGGTACACCATTGCCGAGGCGGTTGAAGGTGACACTGTAGTCGGCCGTGGTGGTACCATCTTCGGCGGTGACCGTAAAGTCTGCCACGGCGGAGGTGGTCGCCACGTCGGACCAGGCACCTCCTGTGATGATCACAGTGCTTACAGATGCGTCAACATCGCTGGCTGTGGGGACTATAGATGGCAAACTCGTCGAGGCATAGGCTAGATTGACACTGTACGAGGTCTTGGTAGCCGTGAAGAGATCGATGGTCAGACCATTTAGCTGCAAATCACTAAGCGTTACAATAGGTGATGGAGCACGATTGAAAGTGATGACATAGTCATTGGAGGTCCCGTCTTCTGCGGTTACCCTGACAGTTGCTGTTACCGTATCGACATTGAGGTCCGACCAGTCGCCACCAGCGGTAACTAATGGAGTCACGAAGGCTTTGTCGTCATTGGCAGTCCCCACTATTGCTGGAAGGGCCGTACTGGTGTATGGGAGCTCCACCGTGTAAGTCAGGGTTCCTGGGGCAAATCCACTTATCGTAGTACCATCCAGCGTCAAGTCAGACAGGGTGGCGTCCGTGTGTGCCAATCTTTCCAAGGTGAAGTTATCAAAGTGATAGCTTGCCTCTCTCGCGGCATTCCATTTACGGAATTGCAATTTCACAGCGCTCTGACCCGGCCCAACGACGAAGTCCAGGCTCTGGTTGATCCATGTGCCACCGTTACCACTATTGATAGATTGGTCAATGTATGCGTTGGCATTGGCAGGTGTCTTCAGGGTGTCTGTGCCATTTTTCACGGCCAGTTCGTAGCGGGAGGTCCACCAGTTATTGGTCTCGCCAAAAGCCTTCACGGCGACGCTCCATCGATAGGTTTCGCCCTCTGTGAGAGTGAATTCCCTGTCGAGGATCCAGTTGCTATTATAGAGGGCTCCGAGCATGTATTTGTCGCTGCCATCTGCTCCCTGTCCGGCATCGAGGGTGGCTGTGATGGTTGTTAGGCTGCTTTCCACTTTATAGTTGCCATTGCCGCCGTTGGAATTGAAGTCCAGGTCCTGCCCGTCGGCGTAGCTCTCAAAGTCGTCATTGGCCATGGAGAAGGTAATATCCTCACCATTTCCGATCCTTTGGAAATTGATGGTGTACGTTTCCGTTGTTGACCCATCCTGGGCTGTAACGGTAAGGCTTGCCGTGGCAGAGGTCGTTGCCACATCTGACCACGACCCGCCAGTGAGCACCACAGAACCAACAGATGCGAGGGGGTCCGAGGGACTACCCACAATGTTTGGAAGCTGGGTGGAGGCATAGGCCAGTTTGTAGGTATAGCTCGTGGTCGCGGGATCGAAGCCGTCGATCGTTAAACCGCTCACTTTCAAATCCGAAAGGGTGGCATCAATGCTTACTGTGATGACAGTAGTCCCCGTAAATCCGCCATCCAGGGTAGTCGCGGTGATAGTGGCCGTGCCTGCGTTCACTGTGGTTACAAGGCCGTCGGTATCTACGATAGCGACGGTTTCATCATCACTGCTCCATGTCACGTACTTGCTTGTAGCATTGGCGGGTGCAATCGTGGCGGTCAGTTGTTCTGTTTGGTTGGGATAGAGCGTTCCACTTTGACTGGACACGGAAACGCCTGTTACATCGACGACGCCTGTGTTGTAGTTGTTATCCGCACCAATGTTGGGGGCGAGATTCGTCACGTCTACTACGTTCCCGTAATAGTCCGTTGGCGCATGCATAAAAATGTGTTTGAAGATCCCCTTACCTGCCATTGGGAAATCGGGCTCAGGGAACGTAGTACCCGCATCAATGGCCGGACTCCCTGAAGCGAGCTGAAAACCCTCGATGGTCCCTGCATTTTCATCGACGAATTGAGGGTCCGATCCGATGATCTTGGTGGCATCGAGGTCACTGAAAGTCGTGGAGATGTCACCTGAAAACAGGTTGTTGGCAACCACAAACTCGCTTCCGGGCTCGATGTCGATCATTACCTCGTCTGCTCCTATTTGAGCGCCATTAGTTGCCTTGAAGATGTTGTTGTAGATCCAGGTGTTCTTGGCAAAGATTGAAATGTCTGGTTTGTGGGTAGCCTGATTGAGGTAGATGGTATTGTTGTACACGTAGTTGCTATCTGAGCGCACGGGTGTTTCCCCGCCTCCCACATAGCCTGAGAGCCAAATGCTGTATCCGTTGGTGCTTCTGAAACCGTCATTTACACTGACATTGTATCGGAAGGTACTCTTGTTACTGGCGCCAAGGATCTCGCAAAACCCCCCTTCCGTGTCCTCACTGTAGTTGTATTGGAAAATGATATTCTTGCAATAGAAGTCCACGTGGCCGTTGGCGTAGGTGTCTCCATATCCTCGCGACCTATACTGTTTGTTAAACTGTATGATCACGTTGCGGGTGTTCCATACCCAGCAACCCTCACCTCGTCCGAAATACCTGTCTGTGGAAGAAAGGTGATCTCCCCATCCCAAGTCGATGAAATCATTATTCTCCACCAGCCCATTATAGACAGATGAGAGCACCACGGCATCTCCACCGATTTGTTGGAAGGTGTTGTTTCGGATGACTATGTTCCTGTTTCTGTCGACGCTATCAACTGGATAGTCGGCGACGTTGGTGAGGTGTCGAACATTGACCCCGCGCGCACCGATATTGTAGAAATAACAGTCCTCGATCAACACGTCTTCAATAGCTACCCTTGTCACCGGTGTGGTGGTAGAGTCGTCCGGTTGCGAATCAATAAAGAAGCCATGGGCACTATAATAATCACGGGTAAAGTTTCTCTCGAAATCGAGCATGTCCACGGCAAGAATGTCCGTGATTTTTAGGTTTCGGAAGGTGAGGCCTTTACTGATCCCGCCCCATTTATTGGCCAGGATTTTGAACCCAAAGGAGTTGTTGGTGCTCCAGGTAATGGTGCCCATGTTCTGGCGGTCGTTTTTGACCCACAGGCCATCGAAAATGACGTGACTCACGTTGGTCAGCTTGATGGCTTCGATGTTGTCCCCATTGGGGATACTGCCGGAACCCGATATGATGGGGAGTTCCCCCACGCCGTAGGCACCAAATTCAATGGGTTGCTCCTCTGTACCGGAGCAAAGCACTACCAGCTTTCCTTCAAAGGTGTCTCCTCGTCGGAAGAGTAGTTTATCACCAGGATTGAGGAGACCTCCATTGCTGGTGGCCTTGGCGGCTTCGGATGCCTTGTCCAGGGTCTGCCATGGGGAGTCAATGCTTCCATCATTGGCGTCATCGCCGGCGGCACTCACATAGTATGCCGTGAAATTCTCGGTTAATTTGAAGTAATCGAGCAGGACTTCGGTGCCGGAAATAGCTGAAAGGGAGATGGTATTAATACCTTGAACCAGATCTACGTCGAGCAGGGTAACGTTAGCAGGCCCGTCAGCCGGTAGGTTCGATGGTTGTAGGACCACGGTTGATGCCCCGCCACCATTTACAGAAAGATTTATGTTTTGTGTGACTCCATTATTGAAGGCATACACATACAACTTGTAGGTCCCGGTTTCAGGGATATCCTCAAGGGTAATGTCAAGTGTCCCCTCCGGTGAAGTATCCATTAATCTCACATAGGTTCCTCCAGAGGCGTTGGCATGGGCAATCGCTTCGGTATTACCTGAAAGCGTAGCTGTTTCCCCCTCTATTTCATCATTCAGAGTACCATCAATAGAAGGACTGATTGTGATGGCCGTGCTGGAAGTGAACCCCCCATCCACAGTGGTCACCGTAATGTTGGCACTTCCCACAGATAATGCAGAGACTAAACCATTTGCATCTACGGTAGCTATTGCTTCGTCATCGCTACTCCAAGTAACATTTTGGTTAGTCGCGTCAGCGGGAGCTATTGTGGCGCTTAACTGCTCGGAGTCGCCAGCGAACAATGCACCACTCTGAGCGGAAATGGATACACCCGTCACAGCTAAGATAGTAACTGTGATAGGAGTGCTGGCTGTAAATCCACCATCCAGGGTCGTGGCGGTGATAGTGGCCGTACCTGCGTTCACTGTGGTTACCAGGCCGTCGGTATCTACGGTAGCGACGGTTTCATCATCACTGCTCCACGTCACGTACTTGCTGGTGGCATTCGCAGGTGCTATCGTCGCGGTCAGTTGCTCTGTTTGGTTGGGATGGAGCGCTCCGCTTTGACTGGACACGGAAACGCCTGTTACATCGACGACGCCTGTGTTGTAGTTGTTATCGGCACCAATGTTGGGGGCGAGATTCGTCACGTCTACTACGTTGCCATAATAGTCCGTTGGGGCATGCATAAAAATGTGTTTGAAGATTCCCTTACCTGCCATGGGGAAATCGGGCTCGGGGAAAGTAGTACCCGCATCAATGGCCGGGCTCCCCGAGGCGAGCTGAAAACCTTCGATGGTCCCTGCATTTTCATCGACGAATTGAGGGTCCGATCCGATGACCTTGGTGGCATCGAGGTCACTGAAAGTCGTGGAGATGTCACCTGAAAACAAGTTGTTGGCAACCACAAACTCACTTCCGGGCTCAATATCGATCATTACCTCGTCAGCTCCTATCTGAGCGCCATTCGTTGCCTTGAAGATGTTGTTGTAGATCCAGGTGTTCTTGGCAAAGATGGAAATGTCTGGTTTGTGGGTAGCCTGATTGAGGTAGATGGTATTGTTGTACACGTAGTTGCTATCTGAGCGCACAGGTGTTTCCCCGCCTCCCACATAGCCTGAGAGCCAAATGCTGTATCCATTGAAGTCTCTGAAACCGTCATTTACACTGACATTGTATCGGAAGGTACTCTTGTTACTGGCGCCAAGGATCTCGCAAAATCCCCCTTCGGTGTCTTCACTGTAGTTATATTGGAAAATGATATTCTTGCAATAGAAGTCCACATGGCCGTTGGCGTAGGTGTCTCCATATCCTCGCGACCTGTACTGTTTGTTAAACTGTATGATCACGTTGCGGGTGTTCCATACCCAGCAACCCTCACCTCGTCCGAAATACCTGTCTGTGGAAGAAAGGTGATCTCCCCATCCCAAGTCGATGAAATCATTATTCTCCACCAGCCCATTGTAGACAGACGAGAGTACCACGGCATCTCCACCGATTTGTTGGAAGGTGTTGTTTCGGATGACTATGTTCCTGTTTCTGTCGACGCTATCGACTGGATAGTCGGCGACGTTGGTGAGGTGTCGAACATTGACCCCGCGCGCACCGATATTGTAGAAGTAACAGTCCTCGATCAACACGTCTTCAATAGCTACCCTTGTCACCGGTGTGGTGGTAGAGTCGTCCGGTTGCGAGTCAATAAAGAAGCCATGGGCACTATAATAATCACGGGTAAAGTTCCTCTCGAAATCGAGCATGTCCACGGCAAGAATGTCCGTGATTTTTAGGTTTCGGAAGGTGAGGCCTTTACTGATCCCGCCCCATTTATTGGCCAGGATTTTGAACCCAAAGGAGTTGTTGGTGCTCCAGGTAATGGTGCCCATGTTCTGGCGGTCGTTTTTGACCCACAGGCCATCGAAAATGACGTGACTCACGTTGGTCAGCTTGATGGCTTCGATGTTGTCCCCATTGGGGATACTGCCGGAACCCGATATGATGGGGAGTTCCCCCACGCCGTAGGCACCAAATTCAATGGGTTGCTCCTCTGTACCGGAGCAAAGCACTACCAGCTTTCCTTCAAAGGTGTCTCCTCGTCGGAAGAGTAGTTTATCACCAGGATTGAGGAGACCTCCATTGCTGGTGGCCTTGGCGGCTTCGGATGCCTTGTCCAGGGTCTGCCATGGGGAGTCAATGCTTCCATCATTGGCGTCATCGCCGGCGGCACTCACATAGTATGCCGTGAAATTCTCGGTTAATTTGAAGTAATCGAGCAGGACTTCGGTGCCGGAAATAGCTGAAAGGGAGATGGTATTAATACCTTGAACCAGATCTACGTCGAGCAAGGTAAGGTTAGCAGGCCCGTCAGCCGGTAGGTTCGATGGTTGTAGGACCACGGTTGATGCCGCGCCACCATTCACTGACAGATTTATGTTTTGTGTAACTCCATTATTGAAGGCATACACGTACAACTTGTAGGTCCCGGTTTCAGGGATATCCTCAAGGGTAATGTCAAGTGTCCCCTCCGGTGAAGTATCCATTAATCTCACATAGGTTCCTCCGGACGCGTTGGCATGGGCAATCGCTTCGGTATTACCTGAAAGCGTAGCTGTTTCCCCCTCTATTTCATCATTCAGAGTACCATCAATAGAAGGACTGACGGTGATGGCCGTGCTGGAAGTGAACACCCCATCCACTGTGGTCACAGTAATATTGGCTGTTCCAACGCCGACGGCGGTGACCAGGCCGTGAACATCTACCGTGGCCACAGCCTCGTCATCACTGCTCCAACTGACAAAGTCGTTGGAAGCATTCGCAGGTGCGAGTGTCTCAGTCAATTGCTCGGTGTCACCTATATAAAGGGTGCCACTTTGGGCTGAAACTGATACACCCGTGACCGCTATAGCGCTCACTGTGATGGCTGTGGTGGCAGTGAAGCCACCGTCCACACTCGTTACTGTAATGTTGGCCGTTCCTACCCCCGTTGCGGTGACCAGTCCGTTGGCATCGACAGTTGCTATGGTTTCGTCATCGCTGCTCCAGGTCACATTCTGAGCCGTTGCGTTGGCAGGAGCTATCGTTTCAGTCAACTGCTCCGTGTCCCCGTCATAGAGCGTACCGCTTTGAGTTGAAAGTGAAACTCCCGTTACATTGACTATAGAAGTGTTCAGGTTGTTGTCCGCACCAATATTCGGTGCCAGGTTTCTGACATCGACGGCGTTGCCGAATTGGTCGATGGCCGGATACAATTGGATGTCCTTGAAGATGCCCTGTCCAGCCATGGGGAAAGAGGGCTCCGGGAAGGAAGTACCCGCATCAATTGCTGGGCTCGTGACGAGGAGTTTGTACCCGTCGGGGTTTTGAGCTCCGGCGGTGGTAAACAAGGGATCACCGGTCACTTTTGAGTTGTCAAGGTTTGTGAAGTCCGTGCTAATGTTACCGTTGAAGAGGTTGTTGGCTACGATGAATTCGCCCCCGTTTTGAATATCAATTACGGTGGATTCTCCAATCATACCAGGACCGGTCTGTACGAAAATGTTGTTGTAGATGTACGTGTTCTCACTGAAGATTGAGAAATCGGGTGTATAGTTGGCGTCGAGGTAAATCGTGTTGTTGTAGACGTAGACATCGTTCGACGGGATCGGGTCGTTGCCCGAACCAACAAACCCTGAAGTCCAAATCGTGTTGCCCTTATTCGTGCGGAAACCATCGTTCACACTCACATTGAATCGGTAAGCTACGTTGTGATTGTCCCCAAGCACTTCACAAAACCCTCCTTCACTGTCTTCGCTGTAGTTGTACTGGAACATGATGTTCTTGTTCCCAAAATCGATGTGCATACCATAGGAGTCTCCAGACCCCCGTACGCTGTAGGATTCATTGTATTGCGCCAGGATATTGTGCGAGCTAAATACCCACATGCCGCTGCCTCGGCCGACCAGCCTGGGTTCTGCGACATCGCTATGGCCCGTGTGATCAAATTTGTTGTTCTCCACGAGTGCGTTGTACATCTTAGAGAGGATAATGCCAGAGCCTCCTGTGTGGTCAAAGTTGTTGTTGCGGATGACGAAGTTCATGCTGCGGTTCACACTGTCAACGGCAGTTGTTGCTCCCTTATGGACGGACCAGACGCCGGCCTTTCCGATATTGTTGAAATAACAATCTTCGATGAGGACATCTTTGAAGGATACCTCCGCGTCTACTTTGTTGCTGTCAGACTCGAATCGCAGGCCTGTCACATTGTTATTGTCGAATGAGGCAGTATTCCCGGCCCCAAAGACGTCGGTGATTTTCAAGTTTCGAAAGGTCAGGTTGCGGGTGACGTTACCAGCTTGTTTCGCCATACAATAGATTCCAAAACTTTTATCAGTACCCCATCCAAACCTGGAAGCATCCTGTCTATCGTTTTTGATCCATAGGTCCGTGACGAGCATGTGAGAGGTGCTCACCAGCTTGATGGCTTCAAAGTAGTCTCCTCCTACTATGCTTCCAGATCCTGAGATGATGGGCTTTTCTCCCGAACCATAGGAGCTGATTTCTATCGGAGCCTGCTCACTTCCAGAGCATCTCAGCAGGAAGTTGCCTTCGAAAGTGTCGCCGGCTCGAAACAGCACCTTGTCTCCAGGCTGGAGGATACCGCCGTTGCCGGGAAGGTCAGCGATGGCTGTGGCCTTAGCGAGTGTCTGCCATGGTGAGCCGATGCTGCCGTCATTGGCATCGTCGCCAGTTGCACTGAAGTAATAGATATTGAAGTTGGAGGTGACCAGCACTTTGTCAAGAAGGATTTCGGCGCCGGCTGTCTTGAAGGAGATGGTATTGGTACCCTGGGCCAGGGTGACATCGAAATAGGTGCGTTTTGCGGGTTCGGCGCTAGCCAGGTTGGAGGGGTCGATGCTCACGGTGGTCGGTGAACCATTGACCGACAACTCCACATCTTGTGAGACTCCGGCATTAAAGGCATAGACGTGCAGTTTATAAATGCCGGCTGTGGGAGCGTCCACAGAAAATTGCATAATACCCTCTGGTACGGTGGCAAGTAATCGGGTGTAGTTGCCACCAGATGCGTTGACATCAGCTTCTATCGAATATCCTCCTGAGAGCGTGGCGGACTCTGCTTCCACTTCATCTCCCAGATCAACCGCCAGTGCCTGGAGCGTCAGAAGGGTCAGAGCAAGAGTTGATAAGAGCCTTGCAATTCTATACCAAAATCCAGCCGAAGCGGAGATAGCTGGACTCGGGCCATAAGCCATCGCCGTAAGGCTCTTTGGGTTTTGTCTTGGACTGGTGGTCATTTTGTTTAGTCTGTTTTGTCGAAGTAGCGTACGGGTTGTTTTGGACCGTACGAAACTCAATGGTTTTGTCGTTTGCTCAGTCTTGCAGGGAAGAAGAGCTCCGGTTAATAGTTGTCTTACTGGTCGTAGTTTTCGTCGAAGGTATTGGGAGTACCTGTGCCTTACAAAATTGCCACTATCAATGTCAAGAAACCCTTAACAAAAGATAATTGCGTTATATGCAAGAAGTTATTTTGAATGGGAATTATTTGCGGATAGAGGGGTACAGAGACTCACTGATCGGGGCAAACTTAGAAATAACGTTGTGAGTATGCTTTAATTTTCATTTTCGGAGGTATCTGTGGCCCAGTTCCTGATCAGTCTTTGATGAGCTTTAGCGGTCTCGATAACGTCAAGATCGTGTAGAGCCCCTTTGGCAGGCGGGAAATGTCAAGCTTCTTTTCGGTAAAACCCACTGACCTGACTTTGATCTTGTCAGAGACATCTTGTCCGAGCACATTAATGACCCGAAGAACTTGTAGGTTTTCCGGGTCGCCAAGTACGATGACATAATCTCTTGCTGGGTTGGGCCTAGCCGTCATCGTGCCGTCGTAGTCTCCGAAAAGGACTGAAACCATATGAGAATATTTGAACTGGCCGTCGAAGTCTGTCTGCTTCAAGCGGTAGTAGGAGAGGCCCATTAATGGATTTCGGTCTGTCTCGTAGTAGTGGATATCGTGCTGTGAATTGCCTGCCCCAGGGACCATCAGTACTTCCTTCCACGAGGTCCCATCCCCTGATCTCTCGATGGTAAAGAAGTCGTTGTTATTCTCCGATGCTGTTGACCACATAACATTGGTGACATTGCCTTGCTCGTCGGCCTCCGCCTGGAAGCTGAGAAGCTCGACAGGTAGTGTGGTGCCGAAAGTGGAAGATCCTATCGTCACATAGCGCGTGCTGTTCATTGGAATGTGCAACGTACTTATCCCCCCGACTACTATAGAACCTGATTCGATTGTGAGGCCATTGTCACCATCTGCGAAAAAGCTGGCATCACTAAAGTCGCCATCGTCATCGACAAGGAACCGGATGTCTGCAATGTCAAAGGGTCCTTCCTCCTCCCATTCGATCTCCATAGTGAAGTCGTCGGTGAAGTTGGTGTTTGTCACCTTCCACACCCTGTTGAACCTGGACTTTATGCCATCAGGTGCTTCCTGAGGCACATGGGCCATAAGCCGTTCTCCATTGTGGCCAACGACGATATGGGAGATCTCATTGGAAATGGTTCCGGTATTGGAGACATTGTCCGCAGCAAGGCTACCGACAAAGATCCTGAGGGAATCGTCTTTCGTATGGGCTTGTTTTTGGTCGAGCGCCGAAAAGTCATCCCTTCCCAATGTGATCACATCGTTGTTGTAGCCGGCTGCTCCGTCCCAAATCTCGGCGTCATTGCTTGATGTCATGGAGGCATCAGCACCTGCGGATGTCTTGAGTACTATTCCGTACTTATTGGCCAGGTAGCTTTCGACTTTATTGAGATCCGCGGCATTCAGCGCACTCTTGTATTGAATTACTTCTGCTATATGACTCTTTGCAGGATTGGACGCATTGGCACCCGTGCCTAGATTGAATTGTCCCGTGTTGCCGGCGGCTGTAAAAGACATGGCTGGTGTTTCGGCAAGATCTTCCTCACCGTTGACCGACAGTTGGCGCTCTGTCCCGTCTGAATAGGCTCTTACGATGGAATACCCCTGATCCACGACGTCGATGGATCCTGCAATATTGTCGTTGAATTGATCGGTCCTGATGTTGGTTCCGGTACGTTCGAAGTATATGAAGCGCTCTCCTGTGCCAGCGGAGATCCATCCCATGTAGACATCGGTATTGCTCTCAAGGTCCTCTGGCGCGAATACCACGACTGTAGTGTTGTCTTGATCAGCGAAGAGCACATCCGCATCAAGAGCGTTGTGGAAGAATTGGTCATCAACACCATCAAATAGGATGGCAGGATTGTAATTGCTTTGGCTTGTCACTACAATTGGGGTGCCCGTGACATTGGGAAACTCCGTGAAGCTGGCGTTTTCAGCACTGTTTTCCCAACCGTCAGTGGTGCCCGAGGTGATGTAATCACTTCCATTCTTCACGCGGTGATCAGCCTTGAGCCAGAGACTGAGGTCTGTGATGATGCCCCCCGGCGCCGGGCTTAGGAAGCCCAGGGTGAAGTAGTCCCCATCGTTGAACGTGATGTTGTTAAATGTAATTGTGTCACCGTCAATGCTTGATGCAATGGTAGTGAGAGCTCCTGAAGCAAATGTGCCATCGGTGTCGAGGTGAAGTGCGTAGTGTGTCGGGTCTCCGTCATTGGGGTAGATGATGCCTACGCTAACACTTCCGGGGGTTCCCGTAAGATCCACGCGCCATTGCCGCTCCAGCCGATGTTCATAGAAAGGGGGTTTGTCGTCAGTGGATAGTGCAGCATCACCACCATCGTGTCCCCAGAACAAGAAGTCCATGTCATTGGGAAGGATGCCCCCTTTATCCATAACTACCATGGCATCGTTGCCGGTACCGACTGATTTTCGTAGGTCGAGTCCGGACAGCTCATCGCGCGCAATCCCTGCCACATCATTGTGATAGGCGCTATTGGTAGTTGGATCCCAGACCACCGTGCCATCTGATGCCACGTAGTTACCAGCGCTTGCGTCAGTCGTGACTCCATATTTCATAGCCAGGTAGGACTCTACTTTGCGTGTATCTGTGTCATCCAGGTCCACGTCATAGACAATGGCCTCCGTGAGCCTGGCATCGAGGAAAGAACTACCAGTGCCGCCATTCCGGGCGGCACCAATGTCCAGCGCTCCATCGATCAGGGTCTCAGGGTTGGTTACGTTAGATTCGGTCCCATTGAGTCGCACGTCCATGGCGCCTCCAGTGCCATAGTCCGCATAGGCAATGTAAGTTTCATTGGCCCCCATACGGGCTGTGGTTTTGTGAAGGGTGAGGTTGTTGTGTCTGATGATGCCCTCACCTAAACCATTGGTCCTGAATTGGTGGCCGCCGCTGGAGCTTCCTGAGATGAAGGCCTGGGATCCGGCCACCTCGTCGAGGTTGACGACGGCGAACTTGGAGTAAACACCACTTCCCAACACTATGTCCGTGGCTGTTGTGGATATTATATCGTCGATACCATCAAATTCGAGCACCGGATGGAAGTTGATATTGTCGTTGCCATTATCCCTGAACGTGGGCTGTGCTCCGGATGTACCCTGGCTGGCATTGTTTTCTTCGCCACTCTGGTCTGCCCACGACGCCACACTTCCCCCGTCGGTTGTGGTAGAAGTGCCCTTGTCCGAGCGCAGCCATAGCTTCAGGTTGCTGGACACCCCTCCAGGTGCGCGGTTGCGCTCGCCGAGTGTGAAATAGTCACCGTCTGAAAGTGACACATTCTCAATAGTGATCAGGTCGCCATCTACACTTGTTGCCGGATAATTCGTCGCGCCAGTGGCGAAAGTGCCGTCATCATCGACGTGCAACGCATACAATATCGCCGCCCCGGAGTTGCCCGGCAGCACAAACTGGACAGTGACATTGCCCGGGTTCCCGGTCACAGCCGCTTTCCAAACGCGCTCAAGACGAGTGTCGTAGTTGGGGTGTTTATCAGTCGCGGTCATGGAGACAGCTCCGTCGTCGTTACCCCAGACAACAAAAGTCTTGTCCGCCTCAAACCGACCCCCCCTGTCTATGATCACCGCGGCGTCAGTGCTGGCACTGATGGATTTTCGTTGGTCCAGGGCGGAAATGTCGTCGCGTCCGATGCCGGTGACGTCGTTGTGGTACGCAGCGTTGTCCGTGGTGCTCCAGATGATGGAGCCGTCGGAGGCCTCATAGTCGCTTGCACTGATGTCCGTGTGAATTCCGTATTTGATCGCGAAGTAGGTTTCGATTTTTCGTAGATCGGAGGTTGCCAATGCGGTGTTGTATGCAATGACTTCTGACATGTATCCGTTCCAGAAATCACTCGCGCTAGCGGCTCCCGCCCGATGCGCTCCGATGTCGAGTGCTCCATCGGCAAAAGCAATGTCAGTGGTTCCAGTAAAGTTCTGGCCGTTGAGGCGAACGGCATGGAATCCGCTGGGATTGTACCTCACGATACTTGTGAATGGTTCGTCGACCTGTACTGTATTCGAGCTTTGGCGTACTTGTAAATTAGCGTGATTTATGGCCAACTTTTGTGATGCGTTGATTCTCATCACGTGCGGGTTCGTGTCACTTCCTCCTATGATTGTGCGCTCCACGGTCATGTCGTTGGATACGGCTACGGCCAATTTTGTATAGTGACCATCGGGGTTGAGCAGCAGGTCTGTGGCACTGGTAGACATGAAATCAGTAGCTCCATCGAACTCAAGAACGGGGGCGAAGTTGAGAGCATCGGTACTATTGTCACGATACGTGGGGCGCGCGGCGCCGGTCTGGGTCACATCGTTGCCTTCTCCACTCTGATCCAACCAGGAGGAGACGTTTCCTCCATCTGTTGTTGTGGAGGTACCTATATCTGATCGCAACCATAATAGAAGGTTACTGGTCACGCCACCAGGTGCCCGGTCAATCTCGCCGATGGTGAAGAAGTCGCCATCTGACAGGGACACATCCTCAAAAGTTATGGTGTCACCACTGATACTTGAGGCTGTGTAGTTGTTTGCCCCTGCGGCAAAGGTCCCATCCGCATCCACATGCAGGGAGTAGCGTAGCGCGTCTTCGGAGTTTCCAGTTAGGACGAACTGTATTGTGACCACCCCAGGGTCACCAGTTACTGCAGTCTTCCAAACCCGCTCCATGCGATTGATGTGATCGGGATCTTTATCTGTGACAGCGAAGGAAACGGGGCCATCGTCATTCCCCCAGACAATGTAGCTGAGGTCACTGGGGAAGCTCCCCCCTTTGTCAATGATGACCATGCCGTCACCATTGATACTCAGAGATTTCTGCTGATCCAGCTCGGGGATGTCGTCACGCCCAATACCTGCTACGTCATTATGATAGGCGCTGTTGGCGGTCGCGTCCCAAATAGTGGTGCCATCTGACGCGAGGTAGTTGCCCATGCTGTTGTCCAAAGTGATGCCGTATTTTACCGCGAGGTATGATTGTATTTTTTCAACGTCGCTGGAGGTGGATGTGAGGTCTCGGTCGTAGGCGATGATCTCATGTAATTTCCCATTGTAGGGTTGGGCTCCTGTAACATTGAGTCCTACATAGGCTGCATTGGTCGTTGTGTTGAGGGTAATGCCCCCACTTCCCGTTGATTGTTCCTGGCCATTCAGATGCACTCGGAAGCCGTCATTTACAGTTCCCCCATCATAGACATGCATGGCCAGAAGAGAAGGGATACTAACTGTATAAACCTTGGCTCCTCCATTCATGCGCACGGCGACGGTGTCCGTGGAGTGATACAAAGCCACGCGCTCGCTGGTGGCATTGTTACCGTGACTAAAGGTTGCTTGTTGGTTGCCCGAAGCACCTGCAGTAGAAACGACGAAGTAGGTCCTGGTACTGTTGCCTTGCGGCAGTAATGTGGGATCGAGGGTGAAGTGGTCATTGTCTCCACTTACGAATTGAATGCCGGGGTTGTAGTTGAGGTCGCTGGCAACCAGTGCAGGACTGTTCTGACCGCTGGCGTCATTGCCCTCATCGGATTGATCCGCCCAGCCTGTTACCGGCGAGGATCCGGTTACTCCCGCGTTTGCTTTGAGCCACAAGACCAGGTTGCTGGGCACGCCTCCGGGGCCCCATACACCTTGCTCATTTCCAAGTGTGTAGAAGGACGACGGATCGTTCTGGTTGTTGAACTCGGTCTCAATCCAACCAGCGGTTTTGGCCACCTTGGAGAGGCGCACCTCGTCAATGAGCCCCACCCAGTTGGCTCCGCCATTGAGGGCGAACCCTATCCGCACATCGCTACCGGATTGCGTGTTGATGTCCACGGACCCGGGAGTTCCGTTGGCAGGGGATCCATCTATATAAATATTCGTTTCATTGAGGTTGGGGGTACCGTCGTTGTCGAGGGTCACCACTACATAGTGCCAACCACCATCCGTAATGGCTGTCGGGCTCGTATGATCGACACCCTGAGGTTCGAGCGCCACCTGGCCGGAGGTGTTCGTGCGAAGCTGCCATTTGTACCCATCGAGGCTGCCGTTGAGGCCGTAGCCCAAGAAAGCATCAAAATTTGTGGAGGTCTGTAACCAGGCCGATACCGTACGGCTGGTGGTACCAAGTACTCCTTTGTAGCCGGTGGCGAGGAGGCCATCCGTCCCATCAAAGCTTTGCGCATTGGCTACCCGTCCCGAGCCACTCTGAGTGGGTGTATTAGCGGCCAAACCGCCGGATCCCGTGAGGTCGTTGCCATTGGAAGTCGCATCTTTGAAGTCACCAGCACCCCCGGAACTTGATTCGTCAAGGTGCCACACACTTTCATAGTCTGAAGCCCAGGTCCCGGTACTTGATTGGTCGGAGGATATGGCGATGTTATCATAATACATGAAGATGCGCGTGTCATCATTGTGGTCAAGCGATTGCATCCTTACCCAGACGACTAGCTCCCCGGTCCCTGACACGTATTTTTCCAGCTCATGATCGAGCTGCGTTACGCCGTCGTCTGAGGTAAAGGCAATGTCGAAACCGTTGGCGCTGTTGACATGGTCCCTGAGATCCGTATCTGTGATGTGAACAAGGAGTGGGAAGTTGGTCAAGTCCGCATTTCCTCCCACCTGGTCACTATTGATCGTAATCGATTTGCGGTAATTATAGCCGCTCAATTGGGTGAAACCCTGGACAGCGATGGAAAACGAAAGTACCAATAGCAGGAAGCGCAGGAACCTACGGGGCGCCACTGATACTACAGTGCCGTCATGACCTGTGGAGGTGACCTCTGCGTTTTCTGATAAGTGTGCTTCCCTTGTTGTTCTTTTCCCCATTTTAGTCATAGTGGTGTCTTAATTTTTCTTTCATGTTTGGGAGAACATGGGGTGGGAATGCCACCCAGAAAATGTGCATACTCAAAGCCGGATCAATAGCCGGTACCCTAATGCTAGCATAGGCTTCAAACGGCTAATTCTTGATGAGTTTCAGCGATCTCGACGAGGTCAAGATCGTGTATAGCCCCTTTGGTAGCTGTGAAATGTCCAGTTGCTTCTCAGTGATACCGACTGGCTTTACCTTGACTTTTCCTGATACATCCTGTCCGAGCACGTTGACAACCTGCAGGGATTGGATTTCTTCGGGACTGCCTTGTAGGATAACCACTTCCTGCGTGGGGTTAGGGTATAGTGATAACTCCCGCTCAAAAGCTCCTACCGTCACAGCGACGATCCTTGAATAGGAGAGCGCGCCGTCGAAATCAGTCTGCTTCACTCGATAATAAGATAGGCCTGGGAAGGGTTTGTTGTCGGTGGCATAGTACTCATTGCTCTCCTTGGAATCTCCAGCGCCCTTGATCACCAATACTTCGACCCACGTAGATTGGTCGATAGATTTCTCAACAGTAAAGTAGTCGTTATTCACTTCAGTTGCCGTTGCCCAGTCCAGTTCTACTGTGGCGTTGTCTCTGTTGACTCGCGCGTCGAAACCGATCCATTCCACCGGTAGGGTAGTGCCCAATGACGCGGAGGCTATGGTGATGTATCGGGTCGAGCCTGCAGGGATGATAGCGGTGCTGATCCCCCCAATGATGATCGATCCTTCCGAAAAGGTAAGCCCATGATCTCCCGCTTTGTAAATCGTCGCGTCGGTGAAGTCTCCATCGTCGTCAACGAGTAGCCTGATATCATCAATGTCGAACGGACCTTCTTCTTCCCACTCGATCGCCAGGCTCCAGTCCTCGGTGAAATTGACGTTTTTCACCAGCCACTCCCTGTTGAATCTGGAAATAATACTGTGATAAGGTGCCTCCTGAGGATCATGTGCCATCAAGCGCTCACCATTGTGCCCGATAAAAAGATACGACAGGTCATTCGTTATGGTACCCGCGTTGCTCATGTTGTCCGAAGCCAGCGCGTCAATGTAGACAGTCAGCGAGTCGTCCACGCTTTGGTTTTGCTTCTGCATCAAGGCAGTACGATCATCGCGGCCAATGACGAGCAGGTCATTGTGGTAGTCGACATTGTCCTGTGCGTCCCATATTTTGGATCCAGCGCTTTGTATAAAATCTCCGTTCGCCCCTGTACCCGAGTCGTTCATGGTCAGGCCGTATTTTGCCGCGAGATAGGACTCTACACGCCTTATATCCCATGTGCTTAGTTCCGTGTCATAGATGATGACCTCTGCGATGTAGCCGTTGAATGGTACCTGGGGGTCCGCATTGCCATTGCGGAAACCACCAATGTCGATGGTGCCAGTATCGTCAAACAGGATCCCTCCAGGCACGGGCCCTTTTCCTGTTGCGGAGTGACCATTGACTCGAGTGACATTGACCGTTGGGTCGCTGAGGCTGTCGGGGCTGTACCTGGCTACCAGGATATAGGACTCATTCAAGTCGAGGACCGTGTTGTTGATTCTGACTTGCTCTCCTGCGTGCTGGAAGGATGCCCTCAGGGCCCCATTGAGTCTAAAGTCATGGGCGCTCACGGCACTACCACCTATCAGGCTTTGACCTCCGGGGTCGACGGAACCATGGGTCTGTATCACAATGAATTTGGTATAGGTGCTGTCTGTGGCGTTGCCCATGACGTCTGTGGCGGTGGTAGAGATGAAGTCATCGGTACCGTCGAAGTCGATGACAGGATAGCTGCTGATATGTTCTGTACCGTTGAACCTGTAAGTGGGCTGGTTGTCGCCGGTTCCCTGGCTTACGTCACTGCTTGCGGGGCTTTGGTCCTCCCAGGAGGTGAGGCTGCTGCCGTCAGTGGTGGTAGAAGTACCAATATCGGAGCGCAGCCAGAGTACCAGTCCGTCGGTGGTCCCTCCGGGAGCCCGGGACGCGGTTTCCCCTAAGGTAAAATAGTCGCCGTCGCTAAGCGGGATGTTTTCGAAAGTGATCGTGTCTCCATCGAGGCTTGTGGCGGGATAGGAGTTGCCAGCGTCATTGAAAGTGCCATCGTCATCTACATGAAGAGAGTAGCGGAGGGCTGTACCGTTATTACCAGTGAAGACAAACCGGACGGTTACAGCCCCTGGATCGCCCGTGATAAAGGCTCGCCAGACTCGCTCTAGTCGGTTGTCATGGTCGGGAGCTACGTCTGTGGCCGCCATGGAGGTGCCACCGCCATCGTTACCCCACACAATGAAATCTTTGTCGTTGTCGAAGCTGCCCCCTTTGTTCATGATCACCATGGCATCGCTATTGGAGCTGATGGATTGCTGCTGGTCCAGCCCTGCAACATCGTCTCGGCCTATGCCGGCGATGTCATTGTGGTAGGAGCTGTAGGTGGTCGCATTCCAGATCACACTCCCGCTACTAGAGACGTAGTTCCCCTCGTTGATGCCATTTTCATTGGGCGCCTCCCGGGGCGTGCCATCCCCATCATTGTTGTTGGTCAGCGTCATTCCCCACTTGATGGCGAGATAGCTTTCTACCTTTTGTTGGTCAGAGGCGGATAGGGCGAAGTCATACATGATCACTTCCGCAATGTTCCCTTCGAATTCATCGTTGGTATCGTGGTCGCGCCCGACCACCCAGTTACCATCGGCGGCGTCCTGCGTCAGCGCGGCGTCATTGTAATCCAGAAAGCCCTCGTTGTATAGCTTCAGGTCCGTGGCGCTGAGGTCATACACACTTCCGCTGAGGTTCCAGGTGCCGTAGGTGCGGGCCGTGGCGCCTTCGTGGTTGGTCCCGCCGGCGTGGGAATACAAGGTGGTATTACCATCATGCAACGCCAAATGCGTACGACCGTCCCCACCACCTTTTTCCTGGGAAACAACCACCTGGTTATTCCCTGTGGATGCATCTGACTGCCACACGGCGAAGATGCTGTAGTCATTGGTACTAGGGTCGAGGGTATAGGCCGATTCGAAAGCGTCAGTGTTCCCGTCGAAGTTTATGATGTCATTATAGTTGCGGCCGTTGCTGGTTAGTGTAGGATTGCCATCCTCCGTGATGGCCACTTGATTACCACTTTGATCGGCCCAGTCCGTAATGGGCGAACTACCCGTGACACCGGCATCCGCCTTGAGCCACAGCGCCAGATTGGTACCCACGCCACCCGGGGTGCGAAGCCCCTCACTCAGTGTGAAGAAGTCGCCATCGGCGAAACTCACATTCTCAAAGGTGATGGTGTCTCCACTGATGCTGGAACCCTTGTACGTGGTGGCTCCGGTACTGAAGTCGGTGTTGTTGTCCACAAGGAGTCCGTAGTAAGTCGGAAAACCATTGTTCGCGTAGATCATGCGGACGGTCACGGCTCCGGGCGTTCCATTCACGGCTGCCACCCATACTCTTTGTAGGATGCTATCATAAAGGGCTGGTACCCCTGTTGAGGTCATGGCAATTGTGCCATTGTCATTACCCCATAGGAGGAAATCCCGATCGGCTGAGAAGCTGCTGCCCTTGTCCATAATGACCATGCCGTCATCGTTGATACTCAGTGATTTGCGCTGATCCAAAGATGACCCGTCATCGCGACCAATACCAGTGACGTCATTGTGATAAGTGCCACCATTCGCGGTCGGATCCCAGAGGGTCGTCCCATTAGAAGCCAGGTAATCTCCCATGCTGTTGTTCAGGGTGATCCCATACTTCAGGGCCAGGTAGGATTGCACCTGTTCGGCATCTCCCGCCGTTTCTGTCAGGTCGCGATCATACACGATGATCTCCATGATGCTGCCGGTGTAGTGTTGCGTGGTGCCATCCGGGCTGGCTGCAACGTGTGCGCCCTCGGTCGTTGTGTTGAGGGGCGTGGTGGTCGGATCAGGAGGACTTGAGCCATATTGGGTATAGCTGCTTGTCAGCATCTGACCATTTTGATGGATCACGAAGCCTGGATCAACGTTTTCCCCACTTCCGTAGGAGTACATACCAATTTGCTTGATGATGGCATTGCTGATGACATTACCGTTTTTATTGAAGCGTGCACCGATTTCGTCCGTGGAGTGGTACAGGGAGACCCGCTTCACCTGCTCCCATTGTTTGCCGTGACTGAGAGTAGCCTGATTGACCCCGGATGTGCCTGCGATGGACACGACAAAATAAGTACGCGCCGTACTACCAGTAGGCAGTGCTGTAGCATCAAGCCAGAAATATTCCGTTGCGCTGCCGTCGAAAGTGATGCCAGGGTTGAAATTCATGGCATCGGAGGTAAGTGTGGGCGTGTTGACGCCCGTAGCATTGTTGGCAGAGCTCGATTGGTCGGCCCAAGCCGTGACTCCTGGGGAGCCCGTGACGCCTGCATCGGCCTTTAGCCAAAGGTCGAGATTGGTGGAGATACCGCCAGGTGCCTGCGCGTTAGAGAGGTGGACAGATGACTGAAGGTAGCACAGGATAGCCAAAGCCCGGAAGATCTTTGAAGAGACCACTCTCATGGGCAAGTAATGGGCCCCATAAGGGTTTCTGAACCTCTCGTTGAACAGTTGTATCATTTACTGCTACTGGTTGACGTTTACGATTACCGAGTAGCTTCTGTCACTGGTGATTGGGAAATGGTCTAAGCCACAATCCGCCACGCTTGGCGGCATTTACGAGGTCAAAAGTATGGCTACTGGCCACTTAGAGGGGTTAACAAAAGATAAGTTCCGCTAACTGTAATGATTTTGTCGATGAATGAAACTCGCCTGAAATGGACGTCCTATTTTTCCTCGAATCCGTGTGAAGACCCGACGAATTTTGAGATCCTCACCTTGCTTTAGCGAAAGTTAAGATCGGTTAGAAGGGAAACTAACGCGTTGAGTGAGCGCCCATTGTGTCTGAACGGGGTTTCATTGGTCAGTTTTTAATCAGCTTCAGCGATCCGGAAGGAGTTTTAATGGTGTAGAGCCCCTTCGGAAGTAGGGAAATGTCAAGCTGGCGTCGGCCCACTCCCTCCTCGATCGCCCGGACGGCAGCGGTGACATCCTTGCCGACGAGGTCGATGACACGGAAGTTTTGCAAGTCAGTAGACGGCCCCAACAAGGTGATAATATCTTCGGATGGGTTGGGGTAGAAGCTAAGTTCATCATCAAATTCACCCAGTATAACTGATGCCACATCGGAATGGGAATACCCGCCGTCAAAATCAGTCTGTTTGAGGCGATAGTAGGAAAGTCCGGGGAATGGATCTGTATCCACCGCCGCATAGTCGATCACCTCGGAGGAGTTGCCCGCTCCGTGAACCACAAGTGCCGCTGTCCAGTTCGTGCCGTCGCGAGACTTCTCGATCGTGAAATAGTCGTTGTCAGTTTCGGAGGCTGTGGTCCACTGCAATTGTACGGAATGCTGCGCCTCGTCGGCCAGGGCCTCGAAGGAGAGCAGCTCGATGGGTAGGGTCGTACCTTTCGATCCTGATGCCACGGTGACGTATCGGATGCTGTTAGCCGGGATGTGGGAAGTGCTGATACCGCTAACGATGATGGATCCCTCAGTAAAGGACAAGCCAAAGTCGCCAGGTTCGAACACTGTGCAATCACTGAAGTCGCCATCCTCATCCACAAGGAATAGGATGTCATTGATATCGAAGGGGCCGCTTTCTTCCCATTCTATTGCCATGCTGAAATCATCTGTGAAGTTGGTGTTGATGACTTTCCACACTCTATCGAATCGAGTAATGACAGGCCATGGTGCAGGATCCGCCCCACCCAGCTGCCTGCCTCCATCGTGACCGACGGTGATGTATGACCGTGCGTTGGTGATGTGGCCCGTGTTTGCAGAGTTAGTTGTGGAGAGGCTGCCCACATATATCTTCAAGGAATCGTCTTCGGTTTTGGATTGCTTTTGAAAGAGACCCGTGTCGTCGTCCCTGCCGATGCCGATGACATGATTGTGGTAGGCCGCATTGTCCTCCGCGTCCCAGATGATCGTTCCGTCGGAGGCTCGGAGGTCACCGGCCTGGCCGCCCCCTGTGTTGTCCAGTGTGATGCCGTACTTGATCGCCAGGTAGCCCTCGACACGCCGGTATTCCCACGGGAGCAGGTCTCTGTTGTAGCCAATGACCTCAAGAATATCCCCTTGTAGGTATCGCCCATTGTTAGTGGTAATATTCTGGTTATAGGCCTGTCTGCCAATCGTAAATGGGCCGGAGCCTTGCTGGTGCGTTGCGTCTTCGTCGATCTGGGCGGCAGTGTATTGGGTCGTGGTATGCGTGCGGTCATCTATTGCGGTAGTTTCCCCGTACAGATGAATGGTTTGGTGCAGGTCGTCAAAATCCCATGTGTAGCGGATCAAAACCGGGGAGTCATTATCAGGACCGTATCCAACTGAAGAGTTAATGTAGCTCTGTCTAGAGTTGTTATATAGACGGCCGGCATCATCGGAAAGGCCACCGGTATAACCTGAGTTGTATGTACCGAACTGAAAGATATACTGTTCTGACTTTGAGGTAGTAAGGTCTGGTTTGACGATGGCGAAAAACGTTAGGCCATCTTCAGCGCCCGTCCCCGAAGAGTAGATGTAGTCATTGCCGAAGTTGAGGCCATCGTTGACTCCGTCGAACTCAACCACGGGGTTGTAGTTGACATTGTTCGTCGCATTGTCCCTGAATGTGGGTGGAGCGCTATTGACTGCGTCATTGGTGCGTGCGCCACTTTGGTCCACCCAGCGGTTCACCGCGTCATCGGCTTCGGCGGCGTCATTCAGGGCTTCCTCTACCCCGGCATCGGCTCGGAGCCAAAGGACCACCTGGTCAGAAATGCCGCCCGGTGCTCGCTGTGCAAAACCTACAGTAAAGAAGTCGCCATCGGCGAAGGTCACATTGGTAAAGGTGATGGTATTGCCGCTGATGCTTGTCGCCGGATAGTTGGTGGAGTTACCGTCGGTAAAGGTGCCATCGGCATCTACATGGAGCGCATAGTTAGACACTCCGCCGTTATTGGTCAGCTCGATACTCACAGACACTGTGCTCGGGGTGCCTCCGACGCCTACTTTCCACTTGCGGGTCAGGATCTCGTCGTAGTCAGGGTGAACGTTTGCCGGAGTCGCGTCCATGGTCGTGGCTCCGTTGTTGTTGCCCCAGAAGACAAAACTATCGTCGTCGGTGAAGGCTGCTCCCTTGTCCATTGTGATGATGGCATCTGCATTGGCACTGGTGGATTGCCTTTGATCGAGTTCGGTTTGATCATCGCGACCAATCCCCGCCACATCGTTGTGGTACCCACTGTTGTCGGAAGCATCCCACAAGGTGGTGCCACTGGCTGAGACATAATCACCTTCCGTTCCCGCTCCCGAGTAGTTTAGGGTCACTCCATACTTGATGGCGAGGTAGGACTCTACCTTTTGTCGTTCCGCAGCGCTGAGTTGGGTGTCGTAATAGATGATCTCGGCCAGGTCGCCAGTGAGTTTGTCACCCCCCGCGCGGCTGTCTCCGAGGTAATAGGTTCCAGCCGTTGTCCAGTTTGTATTTTCCGTTTTTGCCTGCGTATGGATGTTTTCACCATTTTCATAAATCGTGGCGTTGGTGGTACCTCCTGGGTCACTTACCGTCCACACGGATACCAGGTTTATTTGCAGGGCATAACTGTTGTTGGCACCTGCATATTTTTCATCGAAGAAGAAGGCCTGGTTGGCAGCTGTCCCAAACTCTGCTATCGCTTTTTCATTGACGTCATCAATGGTTCCTGCGACAAAGATGGTCGAGCCTGTGCCATTTGTTCTGGAAATGCTCCCTTCCACCGGTTGATCGTCATTAGTGAATCGAACAGCGGGGTTGCCATTCGAAAAAGAGGCGAGGTACTTGGCATCGTTGGTGCCTGTGGCGTCAAACCCTTTTCCACTTTGATCTTCCCATGTCAGTATAGCACCACCGTCTGTTGTTGTATTTGTTCCTGCATCGGCTTTGAGCCACAAGGTGAGGTCATCATCCACTCCTCCCGGACTGATCGCAGCCTTGCCGAGGGTGAAGAAGTCACCGTGGTTGAAGGTCACATTGGCGAATGTGATGGTGTCTCCGCTGATGCTTTGAGCGACATAGTCTGTGGCGCCAGACGCAAATGTGCCGTCGGCATCAACATGTAAAGCGTAGTCGCTGGATTGGCCATTGTTGCTGTAGATCACTCGTACGGTGACGGTACCTGGAGTACCGGTCACCGATGCCTTCCATACCCGCTGCAAACGCTCAAAGTAGCCTGGGGGTGTATCCGTATCGGCCATGGTCGCAGAGGCGGCGTCGTTGCCCCATACGATGTAGCTATTGTCTACTGAGAAGCTGCCGCCTTTGTCCATGATGACCATGGCGCCAGTATTGCTGCTTAGGGACTTCTGCTGATCCAGCCCTGAGTCATCGTCGCGTCCGATACCAGCGATGTCATTGTGATAACCGCTGTTGTCGGTGGCGTTCCAAATTACCGTGCCGTTCGAGGCTTGATAATTACCCATGCTGTTGTCGAGGGTAATGCCATACTTTAGGGCCAGGTAAGACTGGACCTTCTCAGCATCCCCTGCGGTTACCGTCAAGTCACGGTCATAAGCTATGATCTCATGTATTTTCCCATTGTAGGGTTGGGCACCCGTGACATTAAGTCCCACATAGGCGGCGTTGGTCGTGGTGTTGAGGGTAATGCCCCCACTTCCCGTTGATTGTTCCTGTCCATTTAGATGCACTCGGAAGCCGTCATTTACAGTTCCCCCATCATAGGCGTGCATGGCCAGAAGAGAAGGAATACTAACTGTATAGACCTTGGCTCCTCCATTGAGACGCACGGCCACAGTGTCCGTGGAGTGATACAATGCTACGCGCTCGCTGGTGTTGTTGCTGCCGTGACTAAATGTTGGTTGTTGGTTGCCCGCAGCGCCCGCAGTAGAAACGACGAAGTAGGTCCTGGTACTGTTGCCTAACGGCAGCAAGGTAGGATCCAGTGTGAAGTGGTCATTATCGCCGGTGACAAACTCAATACCTGGGTTGAAGTTCAAGGCGTCATCCGTGAGGATGGGGGTATTGACCGCGGTGGCGGTGTTTGACAAACCGGACTGATCTGCCCAGGCCGTCGCACCTGGGGGATCCACGACTCCGGCGTCTGCTTTCAGCCAAATGACCAGGTTAGAAGAAACGTTTCCAGGTGTGGAAGTAGGTTCTTCGGGACCGGTGCCGGCCGCGAGCAAGAAGTTGGCAGGATCATTCTGGTTAGTATATTCTGTGGCAATCCAATCAGCGGAGCGGGCAATGTCCGAGACACGCGCCTCATCAATAAGACCGGCCATCGCCTCCGACCCCTGACTTATTGTGGTATTACCGGCGATGGCACCCAGTGTGATGCCTGGAGTGGATGAGGTGAGTTCGGATCCATTGCTATATAGCCTTTGCGTGGTACCATCCCAGGTTCCCACTATATAGAACCAATCAGTAGTATTCAGATGGTTATTTACCCGCAGGGCGTGAGTGGTACCCAGGTCGTCCCTTATCCCGAAATGCAGTTGATCAGGGCCGTTGGCACCGTCATGGCGGATCTGCACATCGTTTCCAAGGTTGAGGTATCTACGGCGCACAGCCCCCAGACTGGAGTGTTTGACCCATGCTGAGACTGTAACGGCATTGCCAAGCGTAGGCTCAGCAATTTTTATCCAATCGTCTGTTCCGTCGAAATCCTGGCCATCGGATATCTTGGACGTAGCTTGAGTGGGTATTTGGAGCGCTGCGCCGTCTCCTCCTTTACCATGATTGCCGTTACCGCTGGCGTCCAGGTATTCTCCCGCTACTCCAGCGCCGATTTCGTCAAGATGCCATACCCCCAGGTAGTTGCTATCCCATGTACCCGTACTGGAGGGATCTGTGGTAACGGAGGCATTTCCGTAATAGATGTAGATGTTCGTTCCGGTGTTGTAGCTGAGTGTGGGAATTTTGACCCAGGCGAGGTAAGTCCCCGTGGTTCCGTCAAAAGACTCGAGGTCATGATCCAACTCCGTGACACCATCCGCAGCTGTGAACGCTATGTCATAGCCGTTGTCACTGGTCACGTCTCCGCCGTTGAGAATGGTCCGCAGGTCGGTATCCGTGATGCTGATCAGTGCGGGGAAATCAATAAGGTCAGCAGTGCCAGAAACCTTGCTGTCGTCGATGGTCAATTGCTTGCGAAAACTGTAGCCTGGTAGCTGGGCCTGGCCAAGGTGTGCATGGAAGAATAGGAGGAGCAGACACCACAAAGAAAGTCTTCGTGGATACATGGTATTTTGTGGTGCTATATCAGCGACGTGAGTTTGGAATGACACGCCACTGGCCTTGGGGGTTACAATCATTTATTACTACCAACTTATGGTTGAGCCATTAGTAGTAGTCTCCAGCATTGAATTTGGGAATGGTAGGAAGTCCGATTGCCTATCTCAAATGCACCGGTGGAAGTCGCTTCCTAACTTGGTTTCACAGTATAAAAGTAGAGTGGCGGCGACCGCCTTAGAGTTAACATAAGTTAACTTGCGCTGAACGGGAATTCCACGTGTTAAGCAGTCTGTGGGCGCTCGAGTATTCCACGCTCAATGGGCGTGTCAAAAAAAGACTAGTTCTTGATGAATTTCATCGATTGCAAGTCAGTGACGATATGGTAGAGGGCATCTGGCAATGCTGATACATCAATTCTCTTCCAATTTCCTCCTCCATCCAAAAGTTTTGCTGCAGATGTGACGTCTTTGCCGAGTGCGTCGAGGATTCTCATTCCATCCAACTCTGATGGTGCACCAGTTAAGGTGACAAAGGTTTGAGACGGATTCGGGAATAGGGCTATTTGTTTGTTGAAATCTCCAATGGTGACTGCGACGATGTCGGAATAGCTGCTGGCCCCATCGAAATCGGTCTGCTTTAGTCGATAGTAGGACACACCAGGATGAGGGTCGCGGTCGACAACATGATAATTCAGAGGTTGTGAGGAATTTCCAGCCCCCGGGACGATTTCTGCGACCGTCCAGCGGTCATTATTCTGTGACTTTTCGATGGTGAAAAAGTCATTGTCGATCTCCGAGGCCGTAGCCCATGAGAGCTCTACGACGTGTTCGTCCTGGTTTGCCTGGGCATCAAAACTGATCAGTTCTACAGGCAGCGGTGTGTCAAGGGAAGTTGACGCTATGGTCACATATCTCGTACTATTGGCGGGTATGTGCACGTTACTGATACCCCCAACAAGAATAGAACTAGAGGTTATGGTGAGGCCATTATCGCCGTCATTGAAGATAGTAGCGTCTGAAAAATCTCCATCGTCGTCCACAAGTAGTCGTATATCTTTTATATCAAACGGCGCAGCTTCCTCCCATTTGATTTGCATGCTGAAGTCATCGGTAAAATTCGTATTGACTACTTTCCAAACCCTCTGGAACCTGATGACGATACCCGGTGGTACCTCGCCGTTGCCACCAAGCAGTCGCATCCCATTGTGCCCTATGGTGATAAAGGATCTTGCGTTGGTAATATTTCCGGTATTTGACAGGTTGTCAGTGGCCAGGGTGCCCACAAAGACCTTCAGGGAGTCGTAGATCGTTTGGGATTGCTTCTGGGAGAGGGCGGACAGGTCATCTCGGCCTATGGTGATCACGTCTTTGTGATAAGCAGCATTGGTACTGGCATCCCAAATGATAGTCCCATCGGAGGCCTGATAGTCCCCGGCGATCCCGCCACCGGTATTGTCGAGCGTGAGACCGTACTTCATTGCCAGGTAACTTTCAATCTTGATGAATTCAGCCGGGGTAACGTCTTTCGTGTACCCAATGATCTCGGCGATGTCTCCTTGCAGAAATCTACCATTGTCTTTTGTAATCGTAGCGGTATAGGTCTGTCTGCCAATCGCAAATGGCCCACTTCCTAACTTATGGTTGTCGTTTTCGTCGATCTCTGCCGCAGTGTATTGAGTACTGTTATTCGTAGCGTCAGTTATGGGTGTGGTCTGTCCGTTGAGATGGATGGCCTGATACGTGTTGTCAAAATCCCACGTATAACGTATGAGTGTTGGAGAGGTGTTATTGGGACCGTATCCCCTGGTGTTGTTGATATAGATCTGCTGGTCGTTGCTGTAGAGTCGACCCGCATCGTCTGATAATCCACCCGTATAACCATCGTTGTATGTGCCGAATTGAAAAACGTACTGTTCGGGCTTTGAAGCCGTGAGATCTGGTTTCACGATTGCGAAGAATGTTAGACCATCTTCATTTCCTGTACCTGAGGAATAGATGTAATCATCCCCAAAATTCAACCCATCATCTATGCCATCAAATTCCACTATCGGGTTGTGGTTGATATTATTTGTGCTATTGTTCCTATATGTGGGTGGGGCACTACTGACAGCGTCATTGGTGCGAGCGCCACTTTGGTCTACCCAGTTGTTGACCGCATCGCCATCTGCGGCGCCGTTTCCAGGCGATGCTTCCACACCAGCATCGGCGCGGAGCCACAGTGCCATTTGATCAGCGACGCCTCCGGGAGATTGGGCCATTACTGGGGTGACCAAAATGAAGAGCAAAGCCGCGAGGAGTACATAGCGAAGGGCGAAATGTGATGGTTGAGTCAACTCATCATCCACCGAAAGGGGCCCTATGGAGGAAACCTGGAGTTTGTACCTACGAAACCCACTTAATAGTGGTAGGCTCGGCAGAGACAGATTGTCAATGCCTGCCAGAGGAGGAAGTTGTTTTTTCATTTTGCTACTGGTCGTGTTGGTGTCACGAAATATTGCGTAGCTGGTTTGAGATGACTTAAAACACCGACGTCAGTAGTAAGTCAAGTAGTCGTCATTCATGGTTTTGGGACATCCCTACATACAAAAGTGGATGCTAAGGAAATCAAAGACGTTAACATAAGTTAATTTCGAACGTCTCGATAGGCACCCACATCGTGGCCTACATGACTTCTTTCAGGCCAAGTCTAAGGACGAAACTTAGGAGCGAAAAGAGGGCTAGGGTTTGCCATTTGCCCTGGCAGCAATGCGACCTCTGATCCGACTTAGAGAGACGGCTGTGATGCCCAATACGCTGGCAAGGTGCTTGTCTGGTACGCGATTCACCAGGTGTGGATAGTTCTGCAAGAATTGCAGATACCTTTGTTCTGGTGTGGCAATGATGAAACTCTCGAGGCGCTTTTGCTGAGATTGCTGGATATAGCGTTCGTAGTTGATTCTATTCGCCTGCATTCGCGGGTTTTTTGCTACGAGCTCTGACAATACCTCAGGGGGTGCAGAAAGTGTCGTTGTTTCTTCCAACGCAGAATATATGAACCTCGACGGCCTATGGAAAAGGTTGACATCGGCATCGTTGATGATCGAATGCTCGGGGTAGAACCAAAAAGTGACCTCTTCCCCCTTGTCGTTGATCAAGTACTGTCTTACAAGGCCTTTTCTGACAAGGAAGATCTCTTTTTTCACAGAACCGCGATGGATGACAAATTCACCTTTATCGAACTTCTGGGATTGGGACGACGCCAGCAAGTTTTTTGCCTCTCCGATTGAGATGTGATTCCTGAAACCGTAGATCTGCCTCAGTATATCCAAGTCAACAGTCCGTATATCGGTTACTTGTTTCTTATACATGGAGGATTCCATCAAATTGTCAAACGACTCATCCATAGTATTGCCAAACCAGAAGAGGTGCCCATCATGGGATTCATTTGCTATTCCTACTGCTCGATCTGGTTGCATAAAATCTTGACGGCCATTTTTTGAGTATCCCAGTTCATGAGCGCGATTCGGTTCCATGTGCTCTGCGATCTTAGCCTTGATACAAACGTATGACGGTGGCGCCACCCCTGGGGGTAGGCTACATGCAATGAAGGGGGCAAATCATTCATAACAGCTCAAGAAGAGGACGTTTTTGGATAATCAAGGCGTATTTGGAGGTTTTGAGTGATGCATGCCGGTTTTACCGAATCATTTCATGTGTGGAGAAGGACTGCCCGGGTTCTGGGCTAATACTTCTCACCATTGGTAAACCTGTCCGGGTGAATGTCGTCGTATGCCCCACCTTGCATGAGACCCATGAAGGCGGGTTCCTGGTTGCGATTATTCCAGCTGCCGAAATTACGCATTAGATGTTCAGATTTGGAGGGGATTGACAGTTGAGCTGACTCACTGATGTCTTCGCTGACGTTGTAGAGCTCGACCTCGCCCACCCTGTCTTTCACCAGTTTGAGGCTTCCTTCCCTGATCGCAAGGCCATCGCGCGATACCTTCCGCCAATATAGCCTCTCATGCGGTGCTGAGGCATTTACGCCGGTAAGAAAGGGTACCAGATCCACACCATCCAACTCATTTTTTGGGTCGACGCCGGCAGCGGCAACGGCAGTAGCGAAAATATCCATGGAAATCACGGGCTCGTGATAATGGCTTTGGGATGGGAGTACGCCTGGCCACTGAACGGCGAAAGGCACGCGTATACCGCCCTCGTACAGTGACCCTTTTCCGCCTCTTAGGATCCCATTGTCAGAATGGTTCCTTTTTTCGGGGCCTCCATTGTCTGAAAGAAAGAACACGATCGTATTCTCCGTGATGGCCAGCTCCTCCAGTTTGTCCAACAGATGTCCCACGCCCTCGTCAACAGCGCTCACCATGGCCGCGTAGGTCCTGCGGCGCTTGTCGGTGATGTGCGGGAAGCGGTTAAGGTACTTGCGAGTAGCCTGTAATGGGGTGTGAGGTGCATTGTATGCCAGGTACAGGAAAAAGGGACCTTGGGCATTTCTTTCTACAAAACGAACTGCCTCCCTGGAAAGGGCGTCAGTGAGGTACTCGGTTTCCTCGACGCGTTCGTGATTTCTCAGAAGTTTGGTTCTGTAGGCATCTTGTTGACTGGACACCTCCGATATGTCGTTCAGGGTCCAGTTCTTTGGGAAGTAGCGATGACCACCGGTCAAGAATCCGAAGAACTCGTCAAATCCACGGCTCAGGGGCCTTAGAGAGGGATGCGCTCCGAGGTGCCATTTGCCGATGGCCATGGTTCGGTAATTTGCCTGCCGCAGGGCCGTTGCCAGCGTTTGTTCGGATCGCGGTAACCCTTGTGTGGAGTCTTTGGGAGCAAACAATGGATTTAAGCTGAAGCCAAATCTGTCTTGGTACCTCCCCGTGATAAGACCCGCACGACTCGGACCACAAAGGGCATAGCTGACGTAACCGTTAGTGAATACTACGCCATTCCGGGCTATCCGATCTATGTTGGGCGTGGGTATATCCGTGGATCCATTAAAGCCAACATCTTTGTACCCCTGATCGTCAGTGAGTACGACTATAATGTTTGGCAGGGTAGGAGCGGGTCGAACTGAAGCGGCGCCAACATACCCGTCAGTTGTGAAGCCATCCACCATGCCCAACAATGCAATTGCAGAAACGCCAATGAAGATTTTCGGAGAGACTCCGCTCATAATACAAAATTGCTTCTAGCCGGTATGAATTTCCGGGAGGTATATGGCATTTGGTGGGTTATATCATTCAAAGGGAAGGATCAGAGGCTACCGCCAGATAGTCAAGGAGTTGGGCTGTGTCATCACTTTGTATGATGAAACCGTGATTCACTTTTATGAAGTCGGACGACCCGGGATGAGGTGATCTGAATCATTGCTCCCTGCTAATGTCCATAAATGCTTAATGGAGAAACCCTGAATCCAAAGGACTCAGGGTTTTGACCGGCTATAGACAAAAAAACTCTTCACACAGAAGAAGACGTTTAATTTCTTTGAGATTGGGCAGTTCTGTCGGCGGTTGAGCTTGGTAAGTTGTTTTAGGCTCCTCTAGGCGAGGATAGGAAGACCAAAATTCGACCCTCATGATTTCAAAAAGGGGTACAAGTCCTGCAGTGTGGGGGACAAATCCTGCAAAACAGCTATTTCCATGCCTATGCTGAGTATTGAGGTGGGGTAGTCGTCACCTGGGGCCGACCTAACTCCTTGTGTCGGCGATCGTGGGTTTTGCATCAAGTTGTGATTGATCTGCCAATCGAATTCGGGAAGTGGATGATAGTACTGGTTCTTGTCGTGAGGACCCCTATTGGGGGGACTATGAGGGAGATGCTGGCAAACTCTGGTTCGAAGCACAGGAGCATCCAATTACGATGATCCCTTGCTTTTACAATAAAACCCTGAATCCGTTGGACCCAGGGTTTCAACCAGCTATAGACAATAAAACTTCTCACTCACAGGAGAAGAATATCAGTTTCTTTGAGCTTGGAGATATGTATCTCAAGCCTTTCGAGGCAAAGGTGGACCTTCGTCGGTCTAAAAAGGGGTATAAATCATGCAGCGACCGGGGACAAATTCTTCAAGAGATACGCGAAACCTGGCAAGGTCAGAGTTGAGCTTGCGGTTACGATGGCCAGCTCATTCCTCACATGGAGATGGCTCAATTCTTTAGATCATCTACCTGGGATTTTGCGTCAGGTTTGGATTGATCTGCAAGTCGAGGTCGGGGAGTGGGTGATAGTACAGGTTTTTATTGTTGGGGTCTCCGATCAGAGGGACTTCATCTGCCTCCCTGTCTGTGAGGGCGTCGGCCAGGGTCTCCGTACGGGTGAGATCAAACCATCGCTTCATTTCGCCTACAAACTCCCATCCTCTTTCATCGATCACATCTTGTCTCGTAAAAGACGTGAGGTCGTCAGCGTCAGGAGCGTTGACATCCACGCCCTTGCCCCTTCTCCGAACCATATTGAGGTAGGTAAGTGCTGTACCGCTATCTCCTCCGCCTCCCATTACCTGGGCCTCGGCATAGATCAACATCATTTCGGTGATCCGAATCATAGGGAAGTCCAGGTCCGAGGCAGGCGCGGTAGTGCCCCTCTGTGGCTCATAGGGAGCATTCTTGTCTACCGTGCCGTCATAAAACTTGCTCAAAAACGGATGCTTTGAGATAAAGTCCTGCCACGGCAAAATAGATCCATCTTCTGAGATTAGCTGGGTGAGAAACGTGTGGTCCTTTCTGGCGCCCTCCGGGAATCTGTTGAAGAAGGCTTTCTCGATGAATAGGTCCTGAAAGCCACCCAACTCTGCCGGTTTGGTTGTCTGAGATGCGAAGGGGGTGAGCAGTTGTTGACCGGGGCAGGCGGTGATGTTGCAAAACTTCAGTTGCCATATGTACTCGGAATTCGTGTCCTCATTTTCGATCAGAAACATGCTCGCAAATTCAGGTTCGAAGGCATAAGGGCCATTCGTCAGCACGTCGGTGGCGTCGGCGAGGGCGTTGGCGAACTTGTCGGTCTGCTTCAGCGGCCAGCTGGCCATGGTCAGGTAGACGTTGGCTCTCAGGGCCTTGGCAGCCCACCTGTTGACGCGGCCCCGTTCTGGTTGCGTCTCCGGAAGTGTGGCAATTGCTACCTCCAGGTCGGACAATACTTGGGTGTACACCTCTTCCACACTGTTGCGGGCCACGCCAAAGTCTTCGGGGCCGCTTTCGGGTTTGAGTACAATGGGAACACCCCCGTAGAGCCTGACCAGCCTGAAGTAGGCCCATGCTCGTAGGAAATAGGCTTCGGAAACTATGGTATTGATTTTGCCTTCGTCCAGGTCCCTGGCGATCAGCTCTTCTCGCCCCTGAAGGGCAAAATTGGCCTGCAAGATCACGTAATAGGGCATGTTCCAACCTCCCGCCGAAATGGCAGCGTTCGATGCACGGATCGCGAGTTGATCTCCCTCCTTGAAATCGCCCTTATTACCTCCAGCCTGAGACGTCCAGTCATCGGCACCGCAAAATATGATGCGATGTCGAGCACCGCCTAGCCCTCTGTGCCACGGGTTATCGACCAGTTGCCGGTAGGTGGCCGTGACTACCGACTGCAGGCTCTCAGTAGTCTGAAAGAAATTACTCACAGTGGAGGCATCTTTGGCCTCCTCTTTTAGGCTCTCCTTGCAACTATGGCAAGTACAAAGTATGGCGATCATTATGAGAGTACTACCAAATTTCTTCATGACCCTATTCATCTTTCAATAGCCTAAATTAATACCAATTGTGTATGTCCTTGCAATGGGGAAAGAGCCTCTGTCTACTCCCGGGGCTTGTAAGGAGCCTGATTTAGTTTGGGGATCATACCCCTTGTAGTCCGAAATTGTAAAAAGATTTTGTGCGCTCAAATAGACCCGCACCCGGCGGAGGCCCACCTTCTGCAATTTGGGCTGCGGCACCTCATAACTGAGAGCCAGGTTTTTAAGACGAATGAAGCTCGCGTCTTCCACAAACAGGGAGGATTGAGCTCTGCAGTTTGCATTCAACCAGTGGATGAACCAGCGTAGCTTTAGGGCAGGGCTAATGTCAGTCCTTCATAGTATGCCTCTCCTCTTAGGGCTTTGTATGCTTCTACCATGTCCCGAAGTTTTTCGGGGTGCTCGCCAGCGAGGTTCCTTTGCTGCGAAGAGTCCTCCTTGAGATTGTAGAGAAGGAAGTCGTCACCGTTTCCGAGTTCAATATTGACATTGGGGTTGATTTTTCTTCCCGGGTAGGGTGGGATCATGACCCAGTCACCCTGGCGCAGGGCAGTTCTCTTGATGGCTTCCAGCACCAGCTCTTTTCGCCCCTCATCACTGATACCTAGAAAAACATTCAGCAGTTCGTGACCGTCCTCAACTCGGACCTCAGAGCCGGTAAGTTGTGCCAGTGAGTTGAGGATGTCAATTTGCGAAACCACGGCTTCGCTTACTGAGGGTTGTATCGTCCCCCGCCAATAAGTGGCGAACGGGACACGTGCGCCGGCTTCAAACAAGCTGTATTTTCCCCCTCGCAATCCACCTGCCGGGTCGTGTTCGCCTATTCGGGTATCGGCTTCGTCAAAATAGCCGTCTTGCAGCACGGGGCCATTGTCACTGGAGAAAATGATCAATGTATTTTCCATGAGCTCCTCCTCTTCCAAGGTGTTCAACAGTTGTCCTACACACCAGTCAGCCTCGACAATAACATCACCGCGGGCCCCCAGATCTGTTGCCCCCACAAACCTTGGGTGCGGCGTCCTGGGGACATGGGGTTGCTGCATGGCATAGTAGAGAAAAAAGGGTTCGTCCTTGTGTTCTCTTATATAGGACTGTGCTTCTTCAAGGAAATGATCAGCCATATCTACGTCACTCCAGTGGGCGGACCTGCCTCCTTTCATGTAACCAATGCGAGAGATGCCATTGACAATGCTGCCGTTGTGGCCATGGTGCCACTTCACGCTCAGGAGCTCAGGGTTGTCCTTCCCCGTTGGTTGGTCATCGAAATTTTTCTTGTAGTCGACCTCCAGGGGGTCGCTGGCGTCCAGATTAACGACGAGGCCATTTTCAATATATACGGAGGGGACGCGGTCCTGTGTGGCGGCCATGACATGTGCGAAGTCGAATCCAATTTCGTTGGGCCCCAGCGTAATTTTATTGTTCCAATCTACACTTCCTGCGCCCATGCCCAGGTGCCATTTGCCCACAATACCTGTGTGATATCCCTGAGACTGCAGCATTTTGGGGAGCGTCATTGCAGCAGTATCGATGATCATGGCTGACGTGGCCTGCACGACCCTGAGGTTCCTCCTCCAGGGATAAGTTCCCGTGAGTAGGGCGTACCTACTGGGCGTGCAGGTGGCTGAGCTGGCATAGCCATTTGTGAATTTGATACCCTCATTGACGAGTCTGTCCATGTTGGGGGTATGGATCTGGGTGGCACCGTAGGAGCTGAGATCACCATAGCCAAGGTCATCGAGATAAATGATGACGATATTGGGCTTTTTGGAAGTAACGTCCTCTTTTTTTTCGCAGCCTATAATGAGAAAGAGAAAGAGCACAGCCGAGGCAATGCGTCGTATGGATCCTGTGGTTGATTTCATTTAGCTATGGAATTCACTTGAATGACGCCGCCTTGCAAACCTTCTGAATCAGCGGTGATCGTGATGATCCCAGGTTGGTCTGTTGCCTGCAGGATCAGGAGGGCCTTACCTTTGAAAAGCTTCCTGTGCAGTACTTTGTGTGGCGCCAAGTCCAAAATATCCCCATTTTCAACGCCCAGAAGTTGGGCAGGGCCACGCACATCAAAATGGATAAGCAGGTCAGCATTAGGGAGGGCGTTGCCGGCATCATCTGTCACTGAGATTTCACAGTGTATGACGTCTTTGCTATTGGCAGTCACGGTGGACCTATCCGAAGAGAGGCTGACCCTATGGGCCGCTCCCGCTGTCGTCCATTTTTTGCTGGCCATGGACTCGCCGTTGTTTTTGGCAATAATCTCAATGGTTCCGGGCTCATAGGGGACATTCCAGACCAGCTGTCGCTCCGAAGTCATGAAACGCTCTCCCAGAGACTGTCCGTTCAGCAACAACTCCGCCGACTCACAGTTGGTGTAGCCCACCACAGGGATGTTGACTCCTTCTTTACCAGGGTGTGTCCAATGCGGTAGTAGGTGTACCATTGGCTTTTGGCTCCACAGGCTTTGATACAAGTAGTAATGGTCCTTGGGAAACCCAGCCAGGTCTATGATGCCGAAGTTGTTGGTGCGAGCGGGCCAGGCGAAAGATTCGCCAAGGTAGTCAAAGCCTGTCCATCGAAAGTTTCCAATATAGTAGTCGAGGGCTTCGGCGCGGTTCCAGTCGTCCCGTACGCCAATTCTTACGATGGCATTGTCATAAGAGGACTGATAGGCACTGGCGTTGTCGGTGAAAACCTCGTCCGTGGTGAAATCCTCAATCTTGGTGATCCGTGCTTCCATACTTGCGAATTGCTCCGCCTGTTCCCAGGGGGCTGGGTTGTCCCGGGTGCGATACCATGTTTTGGTTTTGTAGACACCACGCGTCTGCAGGGTATGCGTCATTTCGGTTCCCAGGATCACTTTGTCGGGATGACTCTCATGGTATGTTTTGATCGCCCCTTTGAACTCGCCATGACCATTGAAGCCCACGATATCTGTATGCGGTGTTTTATAGCCTCTCGCTTGGGTGATCGGCCTGCTGTCGTCAATAGCTCTTGCATAATCGACAATCATCTCCTGTTGCTCGTCGGTATATCGTCGCACCTCATTTCCTATACTCCAAATCACCACTGAGGGATGATTTCTATCCCGATGCATGAACGCTTTGAGGTCCCTTTTCCACCACTGCTCGAAGTAGTTTCCATAGTCGTAGGTGGCCTTGGCCACATGCCATCCATCAAAGGCCTCATTCAAGACCATGAATCCCATCGTATCACACATCGCATAAAACTCCGGGGCAAAGGGGTGGTGGGCGGTGCGCAGCGCGTTGGCTCCCATGTCCTTGAGCATCTTCAATCTTCGATAGAGCACATCCTCAGGGACCGCAGAGCCTACAGGGCCGGCATCGTGATGATTGCTGAGACCTTTCAGCTTGATAGCCTCCCCATTCAGCAAGAACCCTTCAGGTCCCAACGCGATGGTTCTGATGCCAAAGGGGGTTTCATAGGTGTCCAAGAGCTCATTTTCGTCCCAAACCTGGGTTTCGATGACATACATGTTGGGCGTCTCTGGGGACCATTTTTTGGCATCATCAATAAGAAAGTGGTGATCCAATGTGTGGCTGCCCGGAGGAATGACGGACTCCTTTTTGTCCTCCGCAAGTAGGGCATTGGACGTACCGAAGATGCGGCTGATGATTGTTAGCAGCTCCTCATCGCGCCGATCGTTGACAAGCGTGATGCTAAGGTCCACCTCCGCGGTATTTTCGGCCTCCTTGGTGGATGCCAAGACCGCTGTGCCATGTAGCGCCACATGGATGTCGCTGGTAGTTGTCAACCACACGTGGCGGTAGATACCTGACCCCGTGTACCACCGGCCACTTGGAGCTTGGGAGTGGTCGACCCTCACCGCAAGGAGGTTACGGCCTTCTACAAGGTGAGGTGTCAGATCGTAGCTAAAACCAATGTAGCCATTGGGGCGATGGCCCAGGTGGTGGCCATTGATCCAGACGTCGCTGTTGAGGTACACACCATCAAATTCAATGAAGTACCTTTTCCCGGGATGCAGATGTTCTATTGGCAACTCTTTTCTGTACCAGCCTACTCCTGTAGGCAAAAAGCCACCCCTTCTCCCGGCTGGATGGTGCTCCTCATAGGTTCCTTCAATGGACCAGTCATGCGGCACATGAAGCTCGCGCCAGTCACTGTCATCGTAATCAGAGGTCTCGGCCTGGTGCGGGTCCGCCAGAATGAATCTCCAGTTGCGATCCAGGGAGACCCTCGAGCGCCCAGAATCTGAAGATTGCCCACAGGAGACCGTAAGCATGAGGACGATTAGAGGGGCTAGTGCCCGTGTCATGTTTTGTGTTGTGCGCTGTTTCATCTACGGACGCTTCACCTGCGTTTGACAGACCTTCGTGTCAGTGGAAACTGAGCATGAGGTGTTCTTGCGGAGACCAATGCCCTGCGCAAGTCTTTAAAAACAGCCTCGTGGTCTTCGATTACATTTTCCATCTCCTGGGGGTCAGCCTCTAGATTGTATAAACCATAATCACCCGACTCTACTTGATGTATCAACTTCCACTTACCCAGGAGCAGTGCTTGCATGGGCCCTTTTGATTCGTTGAACTCCCAGTACAGGGGAGTCTCTCGGGGCGGCTGCCCTTCACCCAGAAGTGAAGGGAGGAACGATTCACCGTCGGTGGCCTCATTGAGTGATACGGACGTGAGGTCCGCTAATGTGGCTTTGACATCCCAGAAAGCTCCTAGCCGATCAGAGGTCTGGTTGGCTGGAATTTTGGCGGGCCACGATGCCACAAAGGGCACATGTGTACCACCGTCAAATAGGTCTCTCTTCCGCCCTCGGAAGGGTCCGTTGCTATTGAAAAACTCATCTTTCAGGTCGTCGTATTCGTGGCCATTGTCGCTGGTAAAAATGATGAGGGTGTTCTTGTACTGATCGGTCTCCTTCAAGCGATGCACGAGACGACCAATGTCATGGTCCATCTTACTGACCATGGCAGCATAGGTCACGTGCCCATTTTTATCATGGAGGTAGTGCCCCGGCACCATTTCTCTGAGTGGCCAGTCAAGTTCAGTGTAGGAAGACTTCCACGCCTCAGGTATGGTGAGCTCATAGTGGGGTGTCGTATAAGCGAGGTAGAGGAAGAATGGGTTATCTGCTTCTTCGGTGATAAAGCTGAGGGCTTTCTGAGTGAAAAGTTCCTGTACATGGTCTCCCAGTTTTTCTTTGGTGTTGTTCTGGGGCAAAGCCACGATGGAGTCATTTTCCCATATGAGCTCCGGATAATAGTGGTGTGCTGGTCTATGCCGGTTGAAACCGTAGAAGTAGTCGAACCCCTGCTTGTTTGGCTCCGTCCCGTTGAGGTTCTCAGCCAGCCCCCATTTTCCAATGGCACCTGTGCGGTAGTTAGCTTTTTTGAGGATCTCTCCAAGGGTGTTGTGACTTGGGTCGAAGTCTACAGGGCTGCCGTTGGCTGACCACCTGGGGTTGCCGCGCACTTCGCCATGACCTGTGTGCAACCCCGTGAGGAGGCTCGCTCGCGATGGGCCGCAAACCGTACTGCCGGCATACATACGGTTGAAGACCATCCCTTCTCTGGCCAATTGATCAATGTTCGGCGTTTGAATCAGTTGCTGCCCATTGAACCCAACGTCGCCCCATCCCAGGTCATCTGCCAGAATGAATATAATGTTTGGCTTTTGTTCCTGCTTTTGGCGCTCAGTACTGGGGGCATCGCAGCGGATCATTAGCGATGCAGCGAGTAGGAGCAGGAAGCTGTTGGTTGGCCCGTTCATCTATTCTTTTTCAGTTTGACGTTTTTCATGCGCGTCCACGGTCATTCAATTGGCAGGACATCGCTCCTCCAAAAGGAATATCGAATCAATTCTCCTAGGGTAGTTCGATGGCGCCGATATCAGGCGTGCCGGAAATAGAGTTTCCAAGGATGTCTCTTTCCAACTCCAATCCATAGACTAAGCCCACCGTGTCCATCGCGAGGCGAGGTACTATTACTCCCTGATCTTTGATCATTTCCACGTTTTGCGGGGTGTAGTCTGCCATGGATAATCCACCTGCCACTGCGAATGAGGCGTTTCCATACATGGGATCTTCGTCCTGGAGCCTCAGGTTCTTGGGCCAGCTCGAGTCGTGCAAGAATAGGTTACTTCTGAAAACCACATCTGTCACTTTCCACTCGCCTTCGGTCTGAGGGTTCCATTGGTCGCCTTTGACGACTCTCGCGTCTCCTTCGAGGTGGAAGATGTTGTTGGCGATCAATACGCCTTTGGCTTTTCTATCAATGGCCATCTTGGGGACTATACCGTCGCTGACATAGATCGTGTTGTTGTAGAAATACGAGTTGAAGGGTCCTCTTCGTTCACGATTTTTACCGCTGAAACCACTAAGCCAAAATGTTTTCCCCTCCTGCATGCCACGTCTCCCCGCTTTGTCCCGGTGGCCATCGTTGACACTGATGTTGTACCTGTACGAGCAGTTGTAGTTGTTGCCAAGAATTTCACAAAAACCTCCCGCATTGTTGGCGCTGAAGTTGTATTGCATGACGACGTTGGAGCAATTGAAGTCGATGTGCGCCCCGGCGGAGTCCTTGGGCCCATTGGCGTTGGTAAACCTGTTTTTCTCTATCAAAACCCGATCGGACCCCCAGGTCCACAATCCACTGCCACGACCCCATTTACGAGAATCGTCGTTGCTACCTGAGTGATCCACCGTGTTGTTGAAGATGTGGCCGTGCTGCACACCTGACATTTGGATGCCTGGTCCTCCAGTGCGCTGAACCGTGTTGTCAGAGATGACAAGGTTGGTAATGCCATAGTCCCCATCTCCCTGTCGTGATGTCAACTTGATGCCTGTGTGGCCAACATTCTCCACCGAACAACCAACTATCTTCAGGTCGTCTATTATGGCATGTTTAGTATTATTGATGACCCTGATGCCCCAGCCGTAGCTCTGCGTACCATTGGGTGTTCGAACTTCTTCCGGTGAGCGGCTGTGCCCCTCTGGCTCAAAAAACACGTTGCTCACTGCGATGTTCGTCAAATGGATGTGGTTGTATGCCCCGGAATCTGTTGTTGTCACGAAAATGCCACATCTCATACCCTTTGGCGGGTTGGCCTCGTCGCCCATGAGCGCGGAGACCGCGAGATCACTGACTTCGATGAAACTGGAATTTTGTATCAAAATGGCATTCAAGGCGCCCCGAGTGTTGATTTGAGGTCTCTCCTTGCCGCCGTAGGACCCGATGACGATTGGCTGACCGCTCGTGCCATGAACATTCTTGAGAGTCAAGGGTGTGTCGAACTCGCTGCCCGATGCCAACAATATCTTGTCCCCCGGTCGAAGGTTGACATGCTGCAACTGCTCCAGGCTCTTCCAGGGTGAGGACGGCGAGGTGCCGGCGTTGCTCTCGGAGCCGCTCTCGCTATCGAAGTGGTACGATACACTTTTTGGGTCTTGTTGACAAGAAACAAGGCCCAGGCAAAGGCACAGCACAGCGCACCCTAAAATTCTAGTACTTTTCAACATTTACAAATCGGTCTGGATACATTTTATTGTAGGCTCCGTTTTGCAACAGTCCCATGAAGATGGGTGGCTGATTACTTTCGTTCCAAGCCCGATGCATCTCACTTAATTGATTGAACAGGATCGTATCGGAAAGCTGTTGCTCTTCGCTGATATCTGTGGTGATGTTATAAAGCTCGGTATTGCCGAGCTTATCTTTCACCAGCTTCATGTCTCCCTGGCGAATGGCCAGACCATCGTGAGCCACTTGTCGCCAGTAGAGCCGATCGTGCGGCGCGGAGGTATTCTGCCCCGTAAGAAAGGGAACCAGGTTGACTCCATCCAGGTCGTTCGCAGGTGTGACCCCTGCTGCCGCCACGGCTGTGGCGAACATATCTAGAGAAATGACAGGGTGATCGTAGCGCGTGTTGCGCGGTAGGACCGCAGGCCATTGGACGGCAAACGGCACTCTAATGCCTCCTTCATACATGGAGCCTTTCCCTTCCCTCAGGCTGCCATTGTCGGATTTATTTTTTGGTTCTGGTCCTCCGTTGTCTGACAAGAAGAAGACCATGGTGTTTTCTGAAATCCCCAGTTCTTCCAATTTGTCCAAAAGGTTTCCTACGCCATCATCAACCGCACTGACCATGGCTGCGTAAGTTCGACGTCTTTCGTTTTCTATATGGGGAAACCGGTCGAGGTACTTTTGGGTCGCCTGCATCGGCGTATGGGGCGCATTGTAGGCCAGATAGAGGAAAAAAGGATTATCTGCGCTTCTCTCAACGAAGCTGACGGCTTCACGTGACAGCGCGTCTGTGAGGTATTCCTGTTCGTCGATGCGCTGGTCGTTTCTCAAGAGTTTTGTTCTATAGGCAGAATTTTGAGTGGTCACCTCGGAGATGTCGTTCAGGGTCCACTCTTCGGGGAAGTACCGATGGCCCCCTGTCAGGAAACCAAAGAACTCATCAAAGCCCCGGTTGAGGGGTCGTAGAGACTCGTGGGCGCCAAGATGCCATTTGCCGATCGCCATATTTCGATAATTGGCCTGCTGCAATGCTTCTGCCAGTGTTTGCTCTGTGCGAGGCAAGCCCTGAGTAGAGTCCTTTGGAGCGAACAACGGATTGAGGCTGAAACCGAATCTGTCCTGATATCTTCCAGTGATAAGCCCGGCGCGGCTCGGCCCACATACAGCGTAGCTCACGTACCCGTTGGTAAATACGACACCGTTCTGGCTTATTCTGTCGATGTTCGGAGTAGCGATTTCTGTTGAGCCATTGAAGCCAACGTCTTTGTAGCCCTGATCATCTGTGAGGATGATGATAACATTGGGGCTTTGGGGCTTTGGGGAATGGGAAGTTTCCTGTGATGGGGTGCATCTTAATGTACAGACCGTCAATACCAGTATGATCCAAGCTATGTTTCTTGGGATATTCGTCATCTTACAAAAATGAATTCGATTCCTCTAGCATTCTGGAAGAGATTCTCCATTTAGGGGGTCAAATAATTCATTACGGACCATTTTCATTTTTTTGCTACCTCAGTCTTCCCTTCACCAGAGGCACATGAGCACTAGCTTCTTGGAGCGGTAGCTGCACTCATGCTCAAGAATGACTTCAATTTTGGATATGAATACAATTGATTATCAGCGCAAGATGAATAAACTCTGAATACGATGAGCTCCATTCCCAGGTAGACCATCCGTGCCAGCCGATGCGGCCTTGGAAGACCTCGGGTTGGTTGGAGGTAAGGTGTCATGTCCGTTCAGGCAGCTTGTGATCCCAAGTTGCTGCCGCCGGTTAGTTCGGGGCCTGCATGACCTCAAACAGGTGGTCAAAATAGACTGTCTCCTTGTTGGTGAGTGTTACCTGATAATAGACCTCGCCACTGGCGGGGAAAAACTGGCGGGCGTCGACCACTGCCTCGATGCCACCGAAGACATCCATGGCCAGAAACAAATCCAAAGGCAGCCGCGTCAGGTCCCAATAGTAGAATGAAGTGTCCACCCATTCAAAGTCGCGGGTGTATTTTACGATGCCGGGTTGTGCTAGCACGGCGCCCGACTTAAATTCAATTCGGGTGAAGTACCCATCACCATCGATACCAGTTTCTTTTATCGTTAGGTTTTCATATTGGCCCTGAAGGTGGGACAGGATAGGGGCTGGCAGTTCGTCCAGGCCATTAAGCAACAGGCCATTTTTGAGGTACTGATAGTCCTCGCCATAGGAAAAGCCCCCCTTTTTGGTCCGAACATAGTAATAGCCCGGCTGATTGGCTCGCTTGATAAATCTTGTGATGATAACTTCCGAAAGCTCGATGCGGGCCGTTAGGTCGGCGAGCAAAGCGTCCGGCACTCCCTGGAAGGTGAGGTTATATTTTTCAAAGGCGCCGTCTGATTTCTGGTAGCTGATACCCCCTTTTACGCCGTCTTCGAGAGCGAAAAGAGCATGATAGGATTCACCACGGATAGTCGTCTTACCTATTTCACAATTGGGAAAGCGTTGTTTGATATCGTTAATAAGTTCAGGGTCAAAGCTGACCGACTGACAGTAGCAGGAAAAGTACCCCCCTGCAATCAGAGAAAGGGTGAGTAGATGTTTGATCATGTTTCTCAATTATTTCTGGTCCATCGATATGCCGCTGTTTGCTGGTCTTTCGCGAGGTCTCCTTGATCTGGGTAAGGAGGCTCCCTTACTCTGGCGACTCCACGGCCTCGAAGAGGTGATTGAAGTATACGGACTCATCATTGCCCTCCTTCAAGTCTACTTTGAAGAAAGTTTCGCCCTCGGAGGGGAAAAATTGCCTGGCTTGCAGCACGGCTTCAATGCCGCCATATTCCTCCAACGCCAGGTAGATGTCAATAGGTAATCGTGTCAAGTCCCAGAAGTAGAATGACGTGTCCACCCATTTGAAGTCGGAGGTATAACGCACAAGGGCCGGCTGCCCGTAGACGGCTCCCGCCTTGAACTCGATTCTGGAGTAGTAGTGGTTGTCCATGATCCCCGTCTCCTTTATAGTCAGGTTCTCATATTGGCTTTGCAGGTGATTTACAATTGGTGCCGGCACCGATGCTAATCCATCAAGGACGATCCCATGCTCCAATTGCTTCATGTCATTGTCAAGGATCAAGCCTCCTGTTTTTGTGCGGACCGCATAATATGGAGGATGACCCAAGCGCACGATGTACCTGCTGATGATCACATCATCAAGGTTCACGTACTTTGAGATTTCGCTGGCGAGCTCATCCGGCAGCACTTCGTAGGTGAGGTCGTAGCGAACAAATGTCTCGCCATCGATGGTATAGCTGATGCCTCCAATAATGTCACTTCCCAAGGTGAAGCGGGCGCGGTATGCATTTGACCGCACGGAAGTTTTAGTGATAACGGCACCCGGAATCCTTCGTTGGATGTCTTCCAGAATCTCCGGTTTCAACTCCACGGCAATCTGATCAGAATCCTGGGCTAAAGTGGACATACTTCCCAATAGGAGCGCAAAAGTCAATAGGCGGCTAATCATGGTAATTAACGGTCATGTTGTATTTCGAGACTATAAAGAAACGACATTATGGGGTGCAAAAAATTTCGCAAATCCGTTTTGCCCGAAATTGGAAGATGAGCCCATACGTCTTCGGAGTGAGCCGGAAATGCCGAAAATTGGGTCGCTGAATATGGCTTCTGAAGGCCCTTTCAGAGGGTAAAAACGCCGTGAAAAAATTAACTTTTGTTAATTGCGGCCTCCCAAAAAGCCGATGAAGTCACGCCGAGCTTGGTGAATGACGAGGGAAGCTCTAGTCGATGTGGGTAGATTGTTTTGACTTGTCAGAAAGGTAGAAAAGGCAGATGATAGGTCCACCTGCCTTTTTTTGGGTTTGAGAGGCCGCCGTTCGGCCTATCGTGGATTCTGCGTGAGATTCGGATTGATTTGTAGATCCAAATCTGGCAGCGGATGGTAGTATAGATTTTTGTTATGGGGATCCCCCACGAGAGGGACCTCATCGGCCTCACGATCGGCCAGGGCATCGGCCAGTGTTTCCGTTCTTGTGAGATCAAACCAGCGCTTCATTTCGCCAAGAAATTCCCATCCTCTTTCGTCGATGACATCCTGCTGTGTGAAGGTGTTGAGATCATCCACGTCAGGGGTGTTCACGTCCACGCCTTTTCCTCGTCTTCGGACCATGTTGAGATAGTTGAGTGCCGTGGCCCCATCTCCACCTCCACCCATGACCTGCGCCTCGGCATAGATCATCATCATTTCGGTGATTCGGATCATAGGGAAGTCCAAATCTGAAGCTGGCGCCGTGGTACCACGCTGAGACTCATAAGGAGCATTCTTATTCACTGTCCCATCATAGAACTTGCTGAAGAAGGGGTGCTGCCAAATGAAGTTTTGCCAAGGCAGGATAGAACCGTCCTCAGAGATCAGCTGGGTCAGGAACGAATGGTCCTTTCTTGCGCCCTCTGGGAATCTGTTGAAGTACGCCTTCTCGATGAAGATATCCTGAAAACCTCCCAACTCTGCGGGCTTGGTTGTCTGGGAGGCAAAAGGAGTATTCAACTGCTGGCCCGGGCAATCCGTGACGTTGCAAAACTTCAATTGCCAGATGTACTCTGTATTGGTGTCCTCGTTTTCAATGAGGAACATACTCGCAAATTCGTCTTCGAAAGCATACGGGCCATTCATTAACACATCGTTGGCGTCCGTGAGCGCATTGGCAAACTTGTCCGTCTGCTTCAATGGCCAGCTGGCCATGGTAAGGTACACATTGGCACGCAAGGCTTTCGCCGCCCAACGATTGACTCGACCCCTTTCGGTTTGCATCTCCGGAAGTGTGGCAATAGCGATCTCCAGGTCACTCAATACCTGTGCATAGACCTCCTCGACGGTGCTCCTGCTAACACCGAAGTCTTCGGGACCACTTTCCGTTTGCAGAATGATCGGCACACCACCATACAGTCTCACGAGCCGGAAATAGGCCCAAGCCCTCAGGAAGTAGGCCTCTGAGGCAATGATGTCAACTTCCTCCTGGTTTTCGCCAGCGGCGATCAGTTGTTCCTGGCCTTCGATGGAAAAGTTGGCCTGAAGGATCACGTCGTAGGGCAAGCCCCAGCCGGCGTCAGAGATAGCTGCATTGCTTGATCGGATTGCAAGTTGATCGCCTTCTTTGAAATCACCCTTGTTACCACCTGGCTGAGACGTCCAGTCATCAGCACCACAAAAAAGTGTGCGGTGGCGAGCGCCGCTCAGGCCTCTATTCCACGGGTTCTCCACCAACTGCCGATAAGTGGCTGTGATGGCCGCATCGAGGTTCTCTGTGGATTGAAAGAAATTGGAAACTGTAGAGGCATCTTTTGATACCTCCTCCAGAATGTCTCCACATCTGTAGCTAATGCCAAGGAATCCAAGGACTAGCAGCGAAAAGCCTATTTTTCTTATAAAAGTCTTCATCTTCAGTAACTTAAGTTGATTCCGATTGTGTAAGTCCTGGGAACAGGGAACGACCCTCGGTCGACTCCGGGTGCCTGCGCGGAGCCAGATTTTGTTTCAGGGTCGTAGCCTTGATATTCTGTGATCGTCAACAGGTTTTGCACACTAGCATATAGTCGCACTCTGCTGAGCCCCAGTTTTTGAAGCTTTGCTTCAGGGACCTCCCAGCCAAACGCCAGGTTGCGAAAGCGTATGAAGCTGGCGTCTTCGACGAACAGGGACGACTGTGCCCTAAAGTTGGCGTTGAGTGCCGGCAGGGTACCCCCAAAGGAGTAGCTGTCTAAAATCTCCACCGAAGTGGCATCTAGCACTCCGGCGCCTCCCCCTAGCAATCCATGCTGTGGCAAGTTGTAGACGTCAACACCATGAACAGCCTGCACAAAGAGATTCAATGTGAAGTCCTTGTAGGCGATAAAGCTGTTGACACCCCAGGTAAACGTCGGGTGGCCGTTGCCGATGACCGTCATGTCATCGATCGTGATCTGTCCGTCGCCGTTTCTGTCGTTGTAGATCGCGTCACCGTCCTGTACACTGGGGATCTCTCCTGGGATGGAGCTGGCCCCATCCAACTTAGGGCCGAGGTATTCATAGCCCCAAAGGTTACCCAACTGATCACCAAGGATGAGTATGTGTGACTGTTGGTCGAAACCCGACTCCCTGTTTCCTCTAAAGACCGAATCCTCAGGTATCTCTAACACTTCGCTCCTGTTGAAGCTGGTATTGACAGAAGTACGGATGGACCAGTCTGAGGAAGATTTCCACTGGTGAATGAGGGTGAGTTCCACCCCTTTGTTCAGGAACCTACCCGAGTTGGTTTGGATACTACCACCTCCCAGAAAAGAGGGCACCGGCTGACCGAAGTGAGAGTCTTCAGTAAACTTCATGTAGTAGTCCGTATTCAGTTCGAGCTTACCATCCCAGAGCACGAGGTCAAAACCACCATTCCATGTCCGCGACACTTCCCAACTTAGGTTGGGGTTTGCCCGGTTGGTACCATCCTCAAAGCCTTCTGCATAGCTCAAGTCAATACCATCAAAGACGAAGCCGCCCATGTCGGGATTCGTGAGATTCTGGACCTGTGTGTGGCGAATAGAGTTGACGTTGCCCACTTCCCCGTAGCCTACTCTCAGTTTTAAGTCGTCAATCGCTCCTACACTTGACAGGAAGGGCTCCTGGCTGATCCTGTAGGCGATGGCCCCTGAAAAAAAGTCATCCCACTGGTTGCTCTCAGGAAGCCTGGAGGAAGCATCAAACCTGACAGAGCCTGTGAAAAGCAGTAAGTCCTTGAAGCTGTGATTCACCCGGGCCAAGTAAGAAATCTGCCCAAGTTCGGTAAAATCAAACGGGTCGTTGGGATCAGGAATGGTCTCTCCAGGTGTGCCATCTTCCTCATAGATATTGTCGTACCTAAATGTCTCCGCCTCGCGATCCAGCACCTCAGCCACTAAGCTGGCATCCAGCTTGTGATTGTGGTTGAGCTGTTTGGAATAGTCCACCTGCAGGTTGTACTGATGGCGAGTGTTCTCAGAGTTGGAACTCGAAAGGGAGGACACCGCGCCCTGCGTGGCAGGCAGGTACCTTCGAAATGTTTCGCTGTCACCGGTTGCCCTTTGTAGCGCATACGAGGCAGATGCAGTGAAATCATTGAGGAATTTTTGACGAACTGTGACTTGCGCATTGAGGATGTCATTGTTCGATATTCCATTTACCTCGTTAGCAAGATATACGGGATTTCTCCGGACGGTGGCGCCATATCCCTGGAAGCCCGTGTAGTCGCCTGTGGCGGGATCTATGACGGACAGGTTGGGGGACCATGCGGTAGCCGCTGCTACCACCGCGTTGTTGGCACTTCCACGATTGATGTTTTGAAGCTCCTCGAGGGTGTACCCCACGATGGTGGAAATGGTCGTGTTTTCCAGAGGTTTGATCTCCAGATTGATCCTGGAGGTATAGCGGGTGTAGCTGGAATTCTTCACGATTCCCTGATCATCCCTCACACCCAATGACGCTCGTAGGGCCACTTTGTCCCATCCTTTTGATAGGTTCAGGTCAAAGTTATTCGTATGGGCCGTTTGAAAGATCTCGTCCTGCCAGTCCGTTCCGAAGTTGGGATTATTTCTGGCCTCATCGATCTCGTCCCTGCTGAAGATGTCTGACGCACCGGCTTCGTTGAGTTTCTGGTTGACGATCTGCATATAGGGCAATGGATCCAGTAGATCCAGCTTCTTGTTCAGCTGAGAGATCGAATGGAAGTAATCGCCATTGATCTTCAAAGGAGACCCACGGTCAGCTTTCTTTGTGGTTATGAGGATCACCCCGTTGGATCCCCTTGATCCATAAATGGCTGTGGCAGAGGCATCTTTCAAGATCGATATGCTTTCGATGTCATTGGGGTTGATGGCGTTGATATTGGCGTCGATAAGCCCATCTATCACGTACGTCGGGTTACCAGTAAAGCCCCTAATGTTGACCTGTGGTGTCGCGCCAGGAGCACCACTTACCTGACTCACAACTACACCGGCCACGCGTCCCTGCAGCATGTTTTCGACTCTCTGGATAGGTTGTAAATCGGCATCCCTGCTGGACACTACCCCTGTCGATCCTGTGATGTCCGTTTTCTTCTGTGTTCCGTAGCCGACGACAACGAGCTCATCGAGATAGTCTACTTCAGGCTCCAGGGAGACGTCCAGTGTCGTATCGCCCTGAATGACGAACTCCTGAGTGGCATAGCCTACAAATGAAATCGCGATCTTCTGCCCGGCGTTGACAGTAATTGAAAACACTCCGTTCACATCGGTGACACCACCCTGCTCGGTGTCGACGTTGAGAATCGTGGCGCCCGGCAAGCCATCACCCAGTTCATCGGTTACTGTCCCCTTGACTTCGAGGACCTGAGCCGATACGCCATAGGCCAATAGCATGAATAGGCCAGCATAAACAAACCTTGCGATCATAGATTAAAATAGTAAGATTAGATGAGAAAAGTGCTATGCCCGGACTCGGGCATAGCACCATTATAGCAGTTGGTTGAAAAGATCCTGCTTATTCGCAGTCGGAGCCCTTATTGCTCAGTACTCGGTTATTCAAAGTCAGATCGTTGCTGTTGATAGCAGATGCGTGGTCGGCAAACAATGTCGCTCTCCATGTATCTCCAACTCGAATACCTGTAATTTCAGCTTCAGGAGCTATCACTGATTGATTTCGCTCCCTGATGTACGTGATGTTGAGATCCAGTGGGTCCACTCCCTGCCCATCATTGTAGGAGGCATCGATCGTGGCTACAGCCTCCGCATCGGTGATGTCAACAGGAATTTCATCCCCTTCGGCAAAGACGTAGAGGGTCGTGATGTCATTGGCGTCACCTTCTACAAACTGATGTCTCAATACGACCGCATAGGTAGTGTTCAAATCGTAGCTGCCTTCAGACAGGACACTGGGGTTTCCTTCGTTCTCCTTCAAGAGCCCAAACTTCAATCCGCCTGCATCGTCCGTTAGCGCCAGGACCTTCACAGTGTTGTTGTTAGAAGGACCTGATGTCGCGTTGGCCAGGGCGATGATGTCGCCGCTACCAAATACGTCAGGCTTGCCTTCGAGTTGCCCACCTAGCGCAGACACGTTGATAAGTGCTGACATGAAGACATCTCCTGTCTCCGTGTTTCCTCGGTATCCATCCTCGGCAAATCTTCTACCCACACTCGTGTTGTTTCCGGTTGCCGTCTTGGCTCCGCCGCAGTTGCCGTTATTCTTATTGACCCACTTGAATAACTCAGACTCGTCGCCACTCTTGATAAGAATGCTTCGAGCGCCCGCCACAGCGGGGTATCCTGTGATGGTCAGACTAGAGCTTTCAGAGATACTTTGCGAGCCTCTGATTGTGCTGCCATTCAACGGCACGCAGGTATACCATGTATTATATACCTCGTTGTTGGGAATGGTCTCTTCCGGGTATCCGCCTCCAGCATTCGCTAGATTGACGACTGTGTCTGTCTGTAACTGCCAATTCAAAATTCCTGAATCCAGCGGGAGTGTGGTCTGCCACTCGGCGCCATACTGCTCCAGGAAATCAGACATGAACAGCTGACCAGTAATTTGCAGTCCTACATTGGCCGTCAGTGCCACTTCTGCATTGTCGGCATCTGTCGCGGACAGAACCAACGTTCCTGCCACATTTCCTTCGGCATCCGTGCCAGGCATTCTTACATAAACACTGACTGTGGCATTGTTGTCGAAACTTGCCTGAGGGATGGCTATATCGTCACTGGTGAAGTCCGCAGTCTCAGAGAGAGAGGCTTCGAATCCGGCCGGAATGGCCACCGTGACATCTGACTCAAGGAACTCACCGCTTACAACGACGGCCATGACTTCAGATTCTTCATTAATATCCAGACTACCGAAATCAACCGCAGTGACGTCTGTGGAGATCTCGGGGAGGTCCAAATTGGGTGGTGGTGCGTCGTCGTCACTACAAGACATGACGAATGCCACTGTGGTGACAGCAGCGATAAAAGAGTATCTGATTTTATTCATAACAAATAATTAAAAAAGGCAAGGCAAATGTCCTTTTTCAGGGGGTAAAAAGCGGGTAGTTATTCTGCAACCACGGGGTCTGGTTGCCCATAATCACTCATTTTGGGTATATCTTTTCCGATCGATAGTCCCGTGGAGACAGGCCAAACTGTTCAGTAAATGTCTTCTTGAAGTACTTGTAATCGTTGAAGCCGACAGAATAGGCGACGGCACTCAGCTTCAGGTCTGAGGACACCAATAGCTCGGCCCCTTTCTTCAACCTGATGGATCTGATGAATCCTGTAATGGACATGCCGGTCATCGACTTCAGCTTACGGTACAGTGTAGACTGGCTCATATGAAACTGGTCAGCGATCTGTACGATGTCAATGTCGGACGAATCCAGGTTTTGCTCTATGAACTCCGAGAAGTCCTTTATGAATTTATCATCAGCGTTCTCAACCTGTAGGTCCGCGGAAGGCTCAAAGCGGATCTTATTGAGCAAGTTGGTACGAACCTTTTTCCTGTTGTCCAGGAGCGATGAGATTCTCGTCTTCACTACGGACGCATCGAATGGTTTTCTGATGTAATCGTCGGCGCCGTGTTTCAATCCACTCACTTCATGAACGGTGGAAGAACGAGCCGTTAACAAAATAACGGGGATGTGAGATGTCCGCAGGTCACTTTTGATCTGTCTGCACAACTCCAGCCCATCGACCTCGGGCATCATGACATCACTGACAATCAGATCGGGCATGATCTTCTCAATTTGGTCCAGGGCTTCCTTCCCGTCTCCAGCGGCGCTGATTTCGTATCCGTCATCTGCCAGTAGCGTCTGTAGATAGTTTCTGATATCGGCGTTGTCATCGACTACCAGTATGGATTCCTTTTGCCCATCTGAGTTTGTTGTGGGACCTTCTGGCTTGAGTTGATAGTTGCCGATGTCCTCGGCTTCATTGGAGTCCACGACAATGGCGTCCTTACTGAAGTGCGCATTTCCTTTAGGCATGCGAACGGCGAATTCAGCCCCCTGGCCTGGCTCACTTGTAACTTCTATACTTCCGCCGTGTAATTCTACGATCCTGTGCGTAAGTGATAGACCTATTCCTGAGCCCACGATTTTTATCGATTCGGTGTCCTGGATCTGAAAAAATCGGTTGAAGATCTTGCTTTGGTACTCCTGGGAAATCCCTATGCCATCATCTACAACTGCGATAAGGATCTCATCCGAGCCATCCTTGACCTTCATCTTGATGTTCCCTCCTTTTTCTGTGGCCTTAAAGGCATTGGAAAGCAGGTTGCAAAGTACGACTTCCATCTTATCGCGATCAAAGGTCAGGTCAAGGGTCTTGACATCAGTCTCAAACTTGTAGGTCAGCCCTTCCATTTTTGCATAGTCTTTGAAAGACATAAATATTTCCCTTGCAAACGGAATAAAATTCCCGCTGGCGACTCTTAATTGCAACTCCCCAACGTCCGCCTTTCTGAAGTCGAGCAATTGATTGATCAGATCAAGAAGCCTGCCGGCGTTCTTTTCGACATACTCCAACCTCTGCTTGATGTCTTTGGACACCTTGCTGTTATTCAGCATTTCGGATACAGGGCTAACAATGAGCGTGAGTGGCGTCCGCAACTCATGGGAGATATTCGTGAAAAATCGCAGCTTTGCTTCGCTCAGTTCTTGCTCTTTGACTTTGCTGACATGGGCCAACTCAAGGCTCGACTGGAGCCGTGCTCTGCTCAGAATGAAACGAATGATCACCAGCGTAATGCCGATGGCCAGTAGCACATAACAGGAGATCGCCCAAGTAGAAAGCCACGGCGCCGGTAATACCCGAATATCGATGGTACTTATCTCTCCAAAATCTAACCTGTTCTTTGAGGCCCTGACTTCCATGGTATACTTCCCTGCAGCGGGGCGCACGAGCGTGATCTCGGTGCTGTTCCCATTGTCAATCCATTCGTCAGACAAGCCCGCGATTCGGTACGAGTAGCTGATCTCTGCAGGGTCGCCATAATCGATCGCTGCGTATCCCAGTGTCAGTACTGATTCGCGGTGTGTGAGTTGGAGGCTTGATAGGTAATTGGGGGCCACGTCCATGAGCACCCGCCCATTGATCTCTTCATCTACCTGTACGACATCATTGTCGATGCGGATCCACTCATACACAACTTTGGGAGCCTCCGTTGTCAGGCTGATATCCTCGGGTTCAAATGCGAAGACGCCCTTTCGAGTGCCGAAGTAAAGTTTGCCTTTGGCAATGCTGAGGGCCCGCATATTGATAGACGAGCCGTTGAGGCTGTTGATGCTCATCGCCACGTCACTGCCCTGTTGAACCGTCGCGACGCCTGCTGGGGTACCGAGCCATACATTGTTGTCGCTATCAACCCCGACAGCCGTGATGAAGTCGTTGCGCAATCCATCGTTGCTATCATAGACTTTTTCCACCTGTGGTTTACCCTCTACTATTCTCGCTTTGATGAGCCCTCCAGGTGACCCCAACCACAGCTTGCCATCGTGATCAAAAGCCAGCGTTATAAAGATGACGCTGGGAAAAGAGTCGTTGAGATCCACTCGCACGAAGGATCGCCTATGTGGGTTGCTTTGGTAAAGGCCATTGTTAGTGCCAAGCCATAGGTGCCCATTCGGGCCCTTGATGATCTGATTCACACCATTCATAGCGTTCTGATCGATCCTGATAGGATTCCTCATTTCCGGATCGGTGGCCAGGTCGACCACGAATAAACTGTGCTCCTGGGTGCCTATCCAAAATTCATCCCGCTCCTCGTCAAAGAAGAGGTCCTGTACTTTCATGGACAGGGCTTCCCCTGGTGGCTTTCGTTTTTTCCAGTCACCATTTAGCTCATGGAGGGTGACCCCATAAACCTTGGAGACTGCCATCTTATCGTAAATGGGCGTGATTGCCTGGATCTTGATGTTGCCGACGCCAGGTAGTTGCTCAAACTCCTTACCATCTGGCGAATAGGCAGCACCGCCTCCCCAGGTTCCGTACCAGTGCCCCCCATTCTCATCAATGTGGAGAGACATAATGTTGTTGTCTGGAAGGCGGATGTTCTTTTCGAAAGTATTGGCGATATGGTCAACGACGTCATTGGCCCGGACCTTGACGATTCCCCCGCGGGCGGTGCAGATCCAAGCCGTCCTGTTCTCGTCAAAGAAGATGTCTAGGACGGTCTCGTAGTCCGTGTTATCCTGATCGCTCGGCAGCAGCGATATCTTCTGGAACCCCCGTCGATCGGTGGAGCTGACGTGCAGTCCCATGGTCCACGAGCCGACCCATATTCGCCCTCGGTCGCAAACATTGATGCTATTGATGCCTTTCAAGTCCACCCCCATCACCTCTTCAAGTTCTACCAGTTCGGCGGTCTTCGGGTCAAAGCTATAGAGGCCCTTTATCGAGCCTACCAGCAGCTGTTGCGTTCGATGGTCATAGTGCAATTTCGAGCCAGCACCGATGGGAACACCGTACCTTACAAGTCGGTCCTCGACTGGATCATACTTGGTGATCAGGTTGATAGAGACTGCCCAGATGTTGCCGGACGGGTCCATTTCCAGGTCCCGGGCAGTTTTTGTGACCGAATAGTGGGCAAGAACTGACAGGCCGTCGTCGGATAGGACATACATGCCGTTCCCCCAGACCGAGACCCAAAAGTTCCCTCGAGCATCCTCCAGGATATCCACCACCCGTTTGATCTCCTGCCTGGGATCAATCAGCTTGCTGACATTGACAAAGCTATCTGTGATCGGATCATAGATGGCAAAGCCTCCGCTCCTGGTACCTACCCAAATTCTTCCTTTGCTATCAACTAAAAGGGCTCGTATATCCTGGTTACTCAGCTCCTGATATCTCCCGCGCGGTTTGAAGACCTTGACATCGCGACCGTTGTACCGATGAAGACCACCCCGGCTCGCGAGCCATTTGACATTCTGATCATCTACGACGATCCTGGAAATGTAATTGCTTGCGAATCCATCCTCGATGTCAATGTACTCTCGGAAGATTTCCTCGGAGGTGGCTTGTTGCGCGAAAAGTACACGCGCAGCCATGAGGATCAATATGAAGGCTATACCTCTCGTCGTTCCCATCGCTGTGAATGACAAATAACGAAGGAATATTGTTTTTAGCAAAGTATAGGCCTGCACAATCGTCAAATGTGGTGTTTAACTAACAAGTTGATTTGAAGCTGATTACATCGGTTCGGCAACAATTGCCTCCAGTCTTGCAGCCAGTTCTTCAGCGACCTCTGGATTGTCATAGACAACATTGATCATTTCTCCGGGGTCCTTAACAAGGTTGTATAACTGTGGCGTCGAGCTCAGGCCATGCTCAATCTTCTTGGCCAGGAGCCACTTGGGGTAGGTCTCCGGTGCGGGTTTGGGCTCAATATATTTCCACTTCTGCGATCTTATGCTCAGCGTGTACGACTGCTCGAGCAGAAACGCTCTTCCTTGTTGTGATCTTCCCAGCAATACATTCATCAGGGGTTCGCTGTCCCCACCTTCACCCTTGGGGGTTTCCAGTCCCACCAGTTGTGCGATGGACGAGAACAGATCGACCTGCGAAAACAACGCCGAACTTGTCCCGGACTCAATGTTACCAGGCCAGAACGCGATCATGGGCACCCGTGTTCCTGCTTCGAAGGCGCTGTATTTTGCCCCTCGATAAGGCCCGCCGGGACGGTGATTGCCGAGCATTTCCAGGGCAAAGTCCTCGTAGCCATCGTTGAGAATGGGGCCATTGTCACTGGTGAATATCACCAGTGTATTTTCTGCCAGGTCGAGTTTTTCCAGTTGCTGCATGATCCGGCCGGTCATCCAGTCCATCTGCACGATGGCATCTCCACGAGGTCCCATGCTACTTTGGCCTCGAAATCGCTCGTGAGGGAGTCTGGGTACATGGATATCATTGAAAGCAAAGAATAGAAAGAACGGTTCCCGTTGATGATCGTAGAGGAACTCCATCGCCCTGTTGGTCAGTGTATAGGGCAGGTCCTCATCATTCCAGCGAGCTGCGGCGCCCCCTGTCATGGAGCCCATACGTCCGACACCATTTACCAGGGTGCGACTGTGGTCATAGTCTGCGACAAAGCGAGCATTGTCTTGCGTTGCCTGCGTTTGACCGAGATCCCCTCGGTATGTGACTCTTAAAGGGTCATCCCTATCCAGCCCAACTACATTTCCATTCTCGAGGAAGACCGTCGGGACCCGGTCGCCAGTCGATGGTAAGTGGAAACTATAATCAAACCCCACTTCAGTGGGGCCAGGCTTGACCCGTCTATTCCAATCCACTTGGCCATTTCCCAATCCCAGGTGCCACTTGCCGATCACTCCCGTTGCATACCCTGCTTGCTGCAGCAACTTCGGCAATGTCGTCCGAGAGGTGTCGATCAGCAGCGGTACCTCATGGCCTCCAAATCGGGCTCCCCTCCGGAAAGCATACTCTCCAGTCATGAGAGAGTACCACGAGGGCGTCGAAGTCGCTGCCGCACTGTGGGCGTCTGTAAATCTCAATCCACCCTGTGCCAGTGCATCCACATGGGGTGTCTCCACCCCTTGCGCGCCGTAGCAGGACAAGTCGCCAAATCCAAGATCGTCGACATAGAAGAGCAAGATATTTGGCTTATTCTCAAGATTGATTGGCGGTTTGTTGGCGGAAGGCCACGAGCAACGGCATAGCATTGCAGCCAGAAGGATTGGAATACAGGGGAATCTCAAAGCAGGAAAAGTCTACGAACCTACAAAAGAAAGTCAAATAGAACTCATTTGCTGTAACACATCAGTTATTTAGGGGTAATGATCGGTCAAATTGGGGGTTCGGGGCTTTGCTTCCTTTTTGGAGGGAAAGACCTACTTTCATGGCCTAGGGTGTTCCGGCTCTCCATTATATCTCCACCCCCGCTACCCTCCCTGTGGTTGGTGAGGACACGCAACCAAGGCCTGGTGGGATGCCATTGCGATCCGGCCTATTTTGCAAGGTCATCCCTTCGGGCTGCCTATTCCGAGTTTCATGTTCAATGTTCCGCGTTGCGCTGTGACCTCGAACTTTGAACGCGCAACATGGAACCATCACTCACTATTCCCCACGAATCTCGATAGCCCCATCGACCCAGTCAGGTAGATAGAAGTTCATTCCCGTCTGTTGCTGTAGGTCGACGAGGCGATTCCTCAGTCCGATCGATCGAAGGCCGATCGCCTGTCGCCTATCATTCGCCCCTTGAAGTGTTGATTTGGTCGGAGGGTCAAGGAAGCCATAGCCCGTATTCTGCCGGTTGCTCGCCACGGCGATTTGCCAATCATCCATCAGTGCCAGCTCATAGGGGGAGATCTGGCCTTGCTCCAGCGCCTTGAGTAAGATAGGTCGCACGAATCGGTACAACGTATCCTGTTGGCTGTAGTCCGGCGAGATCGAGTTGTGATGACTGACTACTGTCGACATCCAGTAGTTGTTGCCGATGAGTCTTTCGCCGGGATACCCATGGTCGTCGAGGATTTCGATCAGCTGGTGCATTTGTCCTTCGCTGTGAGGCGCGAACTTCTCCCTCGTATAGCGGAGTCGACTCTTCTCCCGCAATTTGATGAAGGCGGCCAGTGCCTTTCCCTGATCTCTCTTGTACATCTCCCTGACCTGCTCCCGTAGTTCTTCGTTCACCTCTCGCTTACTACTTTCGTCCATGTCTTCCAGCGATCGCCATTTTTCTTTGCTCACGACCTCGGACAGGTACTTGTTTTTGCGAGCAGACTTCACCGACCAGCCCGCCGCCACAGTCGTTTTCAGGAGTTCATCGCCCTGATCTTCTCGACCCACATAATAAGCGAGTTGCGTGGCTACCTTCAGGTCACGCAGAAATACGAAGTCGTAGCTGTTGCTCACTTGCTCGTAAATGATCAACGCCTCTTCGTATTGCTCGGCTGCAATGGCCCGCTCAGCCTCATCGATACGCTGGTGGTAGGACAGGTAATTCTCACTGTCCTGACCCATCAGCGCCGGATAACAAATAAGTTGAAGAAGTCCGCTAAGGACAAAGATTGACGTGTAGTGCATAAGGCATTGATTGACCTTGCAGATCAAAAGTAGCCCTAAGCCTCGCTATCAACAGTGGCCATTCACCGACATTGTGATTCTTTAACGGTTGTTAACTACCGAGCCAATTCCTACTTCAGTGCTATTTGCAGGTGCCCTTACTTCGAACCCCTGGTTTCAAGTTCGGTGTTCAATGTTCCAGGTCAGACATTGAACGTTGAACATTGAACCTGAAACAATACGAATATTCGATCAACTACGTCTACTCTTTCTTTTTATACAATCCATCAAAAGCATTCGACCAGGTCTCGCCGTCGTCAGACGAGCTTTCAAACAGCTGGCGCACAGTGCCGTCGTCATTGAGGGTGAAGGTCAGCCGCGAGATGGTGATTTCGCCGTTGGCGGGATTCATAAAAGGACTTTCAAATTGCAACATGCCGGGTCCCCGGTCGACTTCCAGGTAGTTGTACACGTCTCTGCCGGCACCCACCCAATGCTGATGCCATTTCTTGTCAATCGGGTCGTAGTAGTTGATGCTTTGGCCAGCATAGTTGCGCTGGGTGGTGTAGGACTCGTGGATGGCACAGCCTCCTTTGGCCATGGTGATACTATTTTCCCCGACCTTTTGCTCTCCAACATATACATCCCACTCACCGAGCCAAAAGTCGAAGTGGCGGTAGTCTTCATTGGATAGGCAGGGGTAGGCATTTACTTCGATTTGCTTGAGTGCCTTCTCGAAGCGCGCATCGGTACGCCAGGCGTCAAATTCTTCGCTATTTTCCAGCAGGGCGAAAGTTACCAGTCCATCTTCGGCTTCTTTCTTCAGATTCACCATCAGCGCCTCCGTATCCTTCATCAATGCATAAGTCTTCAATTTGTTGAAGCCGACGAAATGTTTGTTGAAGTTGGTACTGCCAGCGCGTTCGAAACTCTTCAACGCCTTCTCATAGTTGCCCAGATTCGAATAAGACCGCCCGAGATTGTACCAGGCGGATGAGTCCGAGGCATTGGTTTTGAGATAATAATCGTATTCCTTCGCAGCCTTTTCCCACGCCTTTTCAGCGAAGAATTTGTCGGCAGATTCTTTGGCAGGTTGCCCGTGGAGGAAGAGTGGCACGAGGGCCAGCAAGTAGATGAATTTCTTAAGCATATCTATCAGAGTTTTCGTGACCGGGGTCGCCCCCTTTTCTCAATAGTAGCTCCTGGAATCTGTAGAAGAGTAAATAATGATAAGATTTAACTCAATTACATAGGTTTAGGTATTCCCCTGCGATACCGGAATGAGACCATTTCGGCTTTTTGTTATTCGGGAAAATTCCTTCATACACAGTCGAGCCACGAATTGTCACGAAGATGCTTGTTTTCGCTAGTCCCTGGTGCCGCTGTGATGGCCCGAAGTAGGGCTAGTTCTCGGAAGACCTTGTAGGAAGGAAAGATTTTTTGGTGGTCCGCCACCGCGGTTCGTTTTTGGCGGTGCGCCGCCAAGCTCTCTCAAAAATGAAGGCGCCGCCGGCTAGGCCCGCCTGGCAAGGCTTGTGAACCTGCGAGACTTGGATTATCCGGAATCTAATCTTCGGAATTATCTTGAATCAAGCTCTCTAAGCGTGGTCTCTAGAGTCTAATTCCAAATTGGCAGGGCGCTGGAGCAGAACTTTTATTCCAGTATTAATTACTCAACGCCAGCTGATGCTCCTCCCTGTAAGTGGCTGGCGACGTACCAAGATGTTTACGAAATGCCTGATAGAATGACACTTTGTTGTTGAATCCTGAGCGGTAGGCAACGTCAATGATCTTGGTCTTGGCTTCCAGCGGATTTCGCAAGATGCGCTCCGCTTCCTCCAGTCGATACCTCGTGAGGAATTCCGGGAAGTTCATGCTCTCCAGGTAATTGATCGCCTCGGAGATGTGATGCCTCGGGATCTCAGTGGCCTCGCTCACAGAAACGAGACTGACATCGGAATCCAGGAAGGGCCTTTCCAGGTCAAAATACTCCTTGACTTTCCTCAATATTGCTAACCGGGCGGCGTGAGTCAATCCAGAGTTGCCGTACCTCGAAGGCGACGATTTGGAGATCAGATTTGGATCGCGAAAGCCCTGCACCCCAACATAGTAAATCAATACTGCAGAGGCCAGCGAGATCATGTAGTCATATTCCACTTTCAGTATGCCAGTCCAGACCATTACGTAATAGGTGAGGTAGCTCAAGCCATATCCCAGGAAGGCCGCTGATATCCATTTTTGCCAGTCATGAAACTTCAACGCCGCTGCCGAAATGTCTGAATCGTGTCTCAAGGAGTGGTGAACCAATATGACGCCATAGGCCAGGATATGCCCGATCTGCAATAACACCTGAGCCAGGTGAACCGGCGAGTCTCGGCCCACCAGTGGTGTAAGGAAGAAGTAGGCAACGAAAAGTACAAACGGTGTGAAATGCCAGGAAATACGTTTGGCGGTATTGAATCTCAAGTAAAAGTAAAGAAGGGGCCCCAGGAGGTAGGTAAAGCCGAACGTCAAACCGACCGAGCGGGGCAGCTCTGCTGTCAGCCTCGACCAGAACAGCACATAGTAAACCAGCAACAACGTAAAGGACAGGATGAAGGCTGCCAACACGGACGACCTCGCTTCTTTTCTGAAGAAGAGCGCGATGCTCAAAAACAAGCCATTGGCCGCAGTACAGAGAAAAATGATGATCCAGGCATTCATCGTCCACTAAGGTAAGATTTCTTCACATGATATAGTTGGTAACAAACAGGTTCGCCGCTCCCATTATTGAGGGCATATTTGCGGGTATCGAAATCCCAAACTGGAATGATTGACTTAGAAAGGATACGAGAGGATACCATCGGGGTCAGTGACAGCCTGTTTCTAAATAGTGCTGGTTCGTCGCTACCGCCGCGATCAGTAGTGGATATTGCTGAAAGGTACTGGCGGGAAGAGGCCCGCGTGGGAGGATATGGCTACGCGGATCAGATGAAAGGAGAGATTGATGCGTTTTATGACGTTGTCGCTGCACTTGTTAACACGCAACCCAAGAACATCGCCATGGCCGTGAGTGCCACGGATGCTTACATTCGGGCACTCTCTTCGATCCCATTCCAGCCGTGGGATGTGATTCTGACTACCAATGATGACTACGTCTCCAACCAGATACACTTCATCTCATTGGAAAAAAGGATGGGTATTCGAATTGCCCGCATTGCCAACCTGGAGAATGGTGACCTGGATTTAGATGATGCCGAGCGGCAAATCAATGAGCTCCATCCGCGATTGGTGTCGGCTACGCATATCCCTACCAACTCTGGTTTGATACAGGATGTGGGGGCGTTGGGCGCCTTGTGTTCAAAGTACGATTGCCTGTACTTAGTAGACGCCTGCCAGTCCATCGGTCAGATGCCTGTCGATGTACGGCGCATCCAATGTGACTTCCTAAGTGCGACCGGGAGGAAATTTTTACGAGGACCCCGCGGTACCGGCTTTCTTTATGTGGCTGACAGTGTCCTGGATAAGGGGTTGGAACCGCTGTTTCCAGATCTGCATGGAGCGGAGTGGACCAGTCCCGAAGAATATAGAATTCAACCTTCTGCCAGGAGGTTCGAGCTGTGGGAGTGGCAGTATGCAACAATTCTGGGGCTAAGGGAAGCCGCCAGATACGCCATGGACATTGGGTTGGATGAGATATGGACATACAATCAGGAACTGCTCGCACGCCTGAGTGATGGTCTCCAGTCGATCCGGGGGGTCGCTCAATATGATAAAGGGAGCCGGCGTGGGAACATTGTAACCTTTGTCAAGGAAGGAAGATCCTTTGATGATACACAGGACCACTTGAGGAAGCATGGAGTGGCCTTTTCTACTGCTGATAAGATCAGCGCACAGATCGACTTTGGAGCAAAAGGCGTGGAGTGGGTCATTCGTTTGTCTCCACATTATTTCAATACTGGCGATGAGATTGATCAGGTGTTGGAGATCATAGAAGCGCTGTGAAAGATAACCATTGTGCTATCTTGGAGTTGAAGGCATATATCAACCATGGGATAAGCATCCGAGATGATTTTTGAGATCAATGAGTGAATTGATAGAGTTTCTTTATTCCAAGTTCTTGCAGAGCGATGGTGTATCGACGGATACGCGCAACCTACGTCCGGGGGAGATGTTTTTCGCCTTGAGCGGTCCCAACTTCAATGGGAATGTGTTTGCGCAAAAAGCGCTGGAAGCTGGCGCTACATGTGCAGTGATCGATGATGCTGAGTATTCAGATGGCGATCGCACCGTATTAGTAGAGGATACACTGAAGGCACTGCAGGATTTGAGTCGTTTTCATCGCAGTCGATTCAAACGCCCTGTCTTCGCGCTGACGGGGTCCAATGGGAAGACAAGTACCAAAGAGCTGATCGCCGGTGTTCTTTCCAAAAAATACCAGGTGCTTGCCACAGAGGGCAATCTGAACAATCATATCGGTGTACCGCTGACGCTCTTAAAGATCCACCCCCAGGTAGAGGTGGCCGTGATTGAAATGGGAGCAAGCAGTGTAGGAGAGATTGCAGAGCTCTGTTCATTTGCGCAACCTACCCATGGACTGATCACCAACATAGGTCGGGCACATACAGAGACTTTTGGAGGGATCGAAGGCGTACTGCGAGGTAAAAGCGAGCTTTTTGATTTCCTACGCCAAAATGGTGGGGTTCCCTTCATCAATACGTCTGACCCGAGGCTATCGCCGATGGTCAATCGATTTGAGGAGAAGGAGGTTTTTCCCCCTGAAGATATGAGGTTGGTGGAGGCCGAACCTTACATCACTTTTGAGATGGCTGACAAAGTCTATACATCGTATTTGATAGGTGAGTACAATTATGCCAATGTCGCTGCTGCTGTCAGCGTAGGTCGCCACTTTGGCGTGGAGGATTGGATGATTGGGGATGTACTCTCATCGTATGTACCTGCCGACCGGCGTTCTCAGGTGATCAGCAAGGGGGGGCTTGGCATCATCGTCGATGCTTACAATGCGAACCCCGACTCCATGATGGCTGCACTGGATTCCTTTTCGAAGATGAAGGGCACCAAGACCGCAGTTCTGGGAGATATGTTGGAGTTGGAAGATGAGGAGGGAGAGCACAGGCGCTTGGGTGAATGGCTCGAGACCTCGGGTATCGAACAGGTTTTCCTTCTGGGCCCGTTGATGAAGTTTGCTGCAGAGGAGGTGAAGCGGTCAGAGCACTTCGAGTCCTATGAGGATCTAAGAAAGAGAATATCCTCACAAGAGTTTGCTGGAGGCTTCGTGCTCCTGAAAGGCTCTCGGAAGATGGCATTAGAGCGGCTGGTAGACGACATAGATTAAGACACAAACACAACCCATATTCCCATGAAAAATGTGATGGACTTTCTTGGTGCCCTTAAGGAGCACAATACCCGAGATTGGATGCAGGAAAACAAGAAGCAGTACCAGGAAACCAAGGCCGCTTTTGAAGCATTCGTAGGCGATCTCATCAACGGCATTGCAAAGTTTGACAATAGCGTGGAGGGGCTGACGGCCAAGGACTGCATGTTTCGATTAAATCGAGACATTCGATTCAGCAAGGACAAAAGTCCCTACAAGACCCACTATGGTGCCGCGATTATGGAAGGTGGGCGTAAGTCACCACAGCCCACGTATTACATCCACGTCGAGCCAGGCAAGAGCTTTGTGGCTGGCGGCGTGTACAAGCCCGAAGCCGAGAACATCAAGAAGATCCGTCAGGAGATCGATTATAATCCGACGGATCTGAAGAAGATTGTGGAAGATGCCTCTTTCAAGAAGACCTTCGGGGAAATGACAGGAGAGAGCCTCAAAACTGCACCAAAGGGCTACCCTAAGGATCACCCAAATATTGAGCTGCTGCGAATGAAGAGCTTCCTGATTACGAGAGATTTGCAGGACAAGGAAGTGTTGAGTTCAAAGTTCAAAGAGAACGTGTTACAGCTCTTTCAGCAGATGTCACCTTTCAATCAGTATTTCGCTGTAGCGATGAGCTAAATAAATATTGATCAGTGCTTGCAAGAGCAACAAACTACACTAATTTTGCAATCCGTTTTTGAGCCACATGGCTTGAAAGACATGGGCGCTTAGCTCAGTTGGTTCAGAGCACCTCGTTTACACCGAGGGGGTCGGGGGTTCGAATCCCTCAGCGCCCACATCAAGCAGAAAAACCACATCCTAAAAAGGATGTGGTTTTTTTATTTTGAAGGGACCTGCGAACCGAAGGTTTGCGAGGTTCCGAAGAAATAAAAAAGAGCGCATGCGCCAGCATGTGTGCTTTCTATTTGCAGGAGTGGTCGCCGAGGGATCGCCGAAGGCAATCCCGGGTTTAAAGAACTATTGTGTCCTTCGAGAGCCTCAGGATGACAATAGTTCGATTTTGCTTTTTGGATTCGGTTATTTCTTTCATTCCCCTCCTCCAGATTCCCGACGCAGCCGATCATTAACCTTTCACGAGAACAAACCTGCCATGGCTGCTGGGAATGACGTCGGAGCGAGGATGGCCGCACCAGGACAAATGCAACGTCGAAGGCTAGCCTTATTTCAGTCCTCGAAAAACTCCGGCAGATCTCTGCGACCGTGGAGCACGCGAACGATTCTTATATGATCTTCGAGGACCCTATAAAAGATAACATGGGAGTGTTTTGGGAGACTTCGAAGTCCCACCTTGATCTCATCCCTCACCCGCCCTATTTCAGGATTTTCAGAAAGGAGAAGGAAGGCCTCATCCAGGTCCCGTAGGTAGGAGACTGCCTGGTCGAATCCGAACTCTGCTTGGGTGAAATCGAAGATATATTCCAAATCGATATCTGCTTCCTGTGAGAGGCGATATTTCCCGAGAGCGGCCAATTCGCGCTACCGCTTTTTTGAAGCTATGATGTCTTCGACGCTTCGTGGACTGGTTGGGCCCTCCCAGCCTTTTTCAATTTCAATGCGCAGATCATCAATTACTTTTTCGCGGTACTTCTGATGTAACCGAATGGCGTCGCGTACAGCCTCGCTAGCATTTTGATAATCACCAGATTCAACGAGCGAGGCGATGTACTTTTCCTGTTTGTTGGTGAAGCTTATGTTCATCTCAAGGTTAAAATAATCAATATGTCTATATTTAGCAAATATGGACATCGTCAATAGAGCTCCATCAAACCTAAAGCCTCACCACATTCTCCGGCTTACCCTCCATATAGTTTCTGAAGTTCTTTACACAGAACCGCACCTTCCCCAGGACTTCATCTCGTGACCCTCCAGCCGTATGCTGACCCAGGAGTAGGTTGGGCGTATCCCACAGTGGGCTATCCTCCGGTAATGGCTCTGTTTTGGTAACGTCCAAAAACGCCCCTGCCAGTTTTCCTTCTTTGAGCATGTGTACTAGGTGGTCTTCGTCGATAAGTGACCCTCTGCCTACGTTGGCGATGATTGCGGTGGGCTTAAGCTGACTAAGGCGCTCCGCGGTCAGTAGGTTAATCGTTTCCGGAGCTTCTGCCAGGCATCCAACGATGATGTCGTAGGCTCCTAAGTCCTGCAGCGAATCGGTGGTCGGGAAACCGGATAATGATCGGCGAGTATAAAAGGTGATCTTGCTTCCAAAAGGCGACAGATAGTCTCCTACTGTTCTGCCAATCGAGCCCGCACCCAGAATGAGAATACTCTTGCCTTCAATGGTCTCCACTTCATGGCGAATAGGATCGTATACCCATTTTCTTTCAGCTTGGGCGGCCTGAAGGATGTGCAATTTCCGATACAGGCTCAATATGCCCCCGATAGTGGTCTCGGCCGCAGGCCTACTAAAGAAGTCTTGCAGGTTAGACACCTTGATCCTCCCTTCTTTGATAATGCCCTGGTAGGGGTCGAGCCCTGCAGAGTCCAGTTGCAGCCATCGAAGCGTCTCTGAATTTTCGACCCAGGGCAGAGGTGGATTGCCAAAGCAGACTTGGCATTTACGAAATGCTTCTTCTGCATCAGCGTCAGTGAAGTCCTGCCGAAAAGCTATTTCCGCGTTCGGTAGTTGCTGTTGCATCCATTGTTTTTGATCGTCGGTAATTCTTATTTGGCAGAATATCTTCATGGCTCGGAGTCGAACGGCAGGGTTCTCTCGGGTCCTGCTACAGCATATATACCAATAATCCGATAGATTTAATGCCAATCATCATTTGGTCGATTTGTATGTGAATCGACTTTCAATTGAGCGCCTACGAAAAATGAAATTCAAAAAGATCACAGGACTGGTATCTGCCCCTTTTACGCCGTTTGATGAGCAACACCGGTTAGCACTGGACCTCATCCCGCCTTTCGTTGAGCATCTGGTGGATTCGGGCGTTAACGGCGTTTTTGTCTGTGGCAGCACAGGAGAAGGTCCCTCACTCTCGGTAACGGAGCGACGCGAGGTGGCGGAAGCCTTCGTCAAGGCCAGTGCAGGGCGATTGTATGTATTTGTGCATGTGGGACATAACAGCCTATCGGAATCGGTCGAGCTTGCCGGGCATGCGCAGGCAATTGGCGCTGATGCCATTTCTGCCACCCCACCATCGTATTTCAAAATCGCCAACTCTGCCGCGCTCGTCGAAAGCATGAGCAAGATTGCAGAAGCAGTTCCTCAAATGCCTTTCTACTACTATCACGTGCCCATTCTAACGGCGGTAGAGATGGACATTCTGGGCTTCATGGCAGAGGCCACAGCGGTCATCTCCAATTTTGCTGGAATGAAGTACACAGCGCACAAGCTGTATGATTTTCAGGCTTGTTTAACCGCACACCAAGCCGACAAAAATCTCTTTTACGGACACGATGAAATGATGTTGAGTGCTCTTGCCGTGGGGGCCGAAGGCTTCATTGGCAGCACCTACAATTTTGCCGCCCCCATTTATAGGAGATTGATTGAGCACTTTGAGTCCGGAGATATGGAGGGAGCCCGTCGATGTCAGATGCAGTCCATTGAAATGATCAGACTCATCTTCAAGTATGGGGGACTAGCTCCTCAAAAAGCCATCATGAAGATGATAGGGGTGCCGTGCGGCCCCGTGCGTTTGCCACTTCAAAATCTGTCACTGAACGACCATAACCAACTGGAAAAGGAGTTGACGGATATTGGGTTTTTTTGATGCACTCTAGCCGAAGGTATGTCCGAGTTTCTTCCTTTCACGAAGGGCTACGCGTGTAAATCGTCAACCCATCTATGACTTTTCCGTCGGCGGGCAAGACCAGGCTGGACAAGTAGCCGAAAAGGAAGGTAGACGCGATGCCAATCGCGGAATAGAGAAGGAAGCTGATCTCAGTGAATTGCTGGACACACCACAGACTTATGATACCCGCTATGGCGCCGAAAACGGCTCCTTTACCATGTGCCCTCGCAGTGAGGATTCCCAACAAGAATAAGCCGCACATGGCGCCCCCCAACAATCCAAGGATGCCCATGAATGAGTCCCATAGGGATTTGACGTCTGCATTGGCAATAACGAGGGCGGAGACTGTGCCGAACAGGCCAAAAAGGACAGTTGCAGATCGGGCCAATATCATGTAATGCTTCTCCGAATGCAGCAATTGGAAACGCCTCACGAAGTCGGTGCTGAAGGCGGTGGAGATGCTGTTCATGCTGGTGCTCACCGTAGACTGCGCAGCCGCGAAGATCCCAGCGATGACCAGTCCTGCGATGCCTGCGGGAAGCTGGCTGGCAATGAACTGTGGAAAGACCGAGTCCGTCTGATAGGTCGGGTCCAGTTGCGAAGGATTTTGTTTGTAGAATACATAGAGCGCCGTGCCCACTGTAAAGAACAGGAGAGTTGCAAAAAGCGACAAGCCTGCGTTGGTCCAAATGGACTGCCGCGCGTTTTGCTCGGAAGCAACTGACATATACCGCTGAACAACCCCTTGGTCCGAGGTGTAGGGGATCAGCGTTTGGCCGATCCCACCCAGGATGACTACCCACAGCACGGCAGTCCGGTAGTCCCAACTGAAGTCGACCATTTGAAATTTACTGTCGGCGGCAGCTGTAGCGATGAAATGTGAAAAGCCAATGTCGTCGTGGGAGAGGATGAGACCGAGGCTGAAGAGCGCTCCGCCGAGCAGAACAAATGTCTGTAGGGTGTCTGTCCAAACCACCGCCTCCAGGCCGCCAAGGGTGCTGTAGAGAATACTCAGCACCCCCATCAGCAGAATGCACGTTTCAATAGAGATGGGTGTCACCGTCGAAAGAGCCAAAGATGGCAGGTACATGACAATGGCCATTCTGCCAATCTGAAAAAGGATATAAGAGGTGCTGGCGAACAGTCGGCTTGCCAGGTTGAAACGTTTTTCAAGGTACTCATAGGCACTCGTAGCGTCGAGCCGCCGAAAGAACGGGAGGATGTAGTGGATGATGAAGGGAGCGAGGATGAGTATGAAAAGGTTAATGAAGAAGTACAACCAATCTGTTGCGTAGGTTTTCGCTGGAATCGACATGAAAGTAAGCGAACTCAACATGGTGGCGAAAATGCTGCAACCCGCGGCCCACCAGGGTATTCGTTGGCCCCCACGAAAGAAATCCTCCGTGCTTTTGTTGCGTCGGGCGAAATACCAACCGATCGCGACCAACAACATGAGATAGACGATGATGGCGCTGCTACTGATCCATCCGAGGGAATGCGTGGTCTGTTGTGGCTCGATCTTCCAAATCGAAGGTGTGCGTGTTCGTGGTTTGATTTCGCCGCTTACGAGGAAAAACGCTTCATCCGACTGGATAAGGTGGCTGGTCACTTGATTCGCGGGAACCTGTCCGGCATCAAACCACGTGTCGGTGATGGTGTGATATCCCAGAATTGTTCCTGGAAATCCAGGATGGTCAGATCGGAGGCTATCAGCGTGCTGGTACAAACTTCCATCGGCACCGCTCAGTACAAATACATGACTTTGCCCAACCGTGGCAGCCGTTCCCGCCATCCTTGGTTGGGGCATGTCGGCCTTTTGGCGCCAGGTCCCATTGCCCGGGTTGTACTCATACACATCTTTCAGCACCTCCCAGGTGGCGGGAGTAGGTCCCGATCTGCGACCTGTCATCACATACAGGCATTGATCGTAGCCATTGTGCTGCGTGGCAATCAAGTTAAAGGCTCTTTCCGGACCCGGCCAGGAGGGCAGCTCATGCCATTGGAAGGCGTCGGTCCCATACGCTTCAAGGTCCAGCACCCAGAAGTTCGCCATGGCATCCTCAAGCTGCATGGTGGATGTGCCGCCTGCCAAATAGATTTTTTGGTTCTGCACAGTGGCACTCCCGTAGACACATGGTCGAGGCAAGGGTGGCAGCTCCTCAATGCCCACCTCCTCTTTAGAAGGGTCCCATTGGAACAGAAGTGTTTCCCTCGAGACCGACTGGCCGTCACTTCCACCCATGGCGATCACACCGAGGGAGGTCGTCACCACGGCACTGTAAGCCAGGGGAGTTGGCAGTTTACCGGCCTTTAGCCAGTTATTCTCTTGAAGTTCTTCGTAAGCTGGGAGCACCCAGATGTCATCATGCCACACCTTGTCGTTCTCCCAAATAGGTTCGTCGAAATTGGCTCCCCCAGCTACAATTAGAGCACCATTGGAAATGCCTGCGATGGCACCTGCGATCCCAAGAGGAGTGGATTGATCGCCTACGGGAGGAAGTTCGGCGTGCCTGGACCATTGAAACAGCGGTGTCTGACCCGCAGCAGATAGCGCTATGAGATGGGATGCCAGTAGCGCGGAGCACACGAAGCGTCTGAGGAGATTCACGCCGCTACTCTACGACATTCAACCAACCACCATCTACGTAGTAGGTGGAGCCCACACAGTAACTCGCCACGGGTGAGCACATGAATACAAAGAAGTTGGCCAGCTCCTCCGGCGTTCCAAATCTGCCAATCGGCGTCCAATCCTTCGCCAGTCGATCCAGGTATTGGTCGGCGGTGATGCCTTCCTTTTCTCCAAGACTTGCTGCCGTCTTCCGCCAGTCCGGGGTGATGATGAGTCCCGGGTTGATCGTATTGACCCGGATGCCCTTCGGGATGAGTTCGTTGGCCAGGCACTTGGAAAACATGGAAAGTGCCGCCTTGGTGGTATTGTAGATGGGCTCATATCCCAGCGGTTGTTTGGCGCAAATGGAGGAGTTCATGAGGATAGCGCCTCCTTCATTTAGTAGGGGGATCAGACCTCGTGACAATCGAATGGCCGCCATGACGTGCAAGTCCCAGTAGTACTGCCATCGTTCGTCCGAGGCCGTTTCGATTTTTTCCTCGCTGCCCTGTCCGGCGTTGCTGATGAAGATGTCCAACTGGCCATAGGTATCTCGGATGTGGGTGAGCAGTCGATCAATAGCTTCGGCGCTGGTGACATCCACTTGCTGCGGGTCTACCTCTACTCCGTGTTCTGCGGCGATTTCTTGTGCTGCGGCCTTCACCTCAGATTCATTTCGCGAGCAGATGATCAGGTCGACGCCTTGTGCTGCCAATCCATGCCCAACGGCGAGGCCAATTCCTTTACTTCCTCCTGTGATCAGGGCACGTTTGCCCTTTAATTGTAGATCCATCATTGTGGGTTTCTGTTAAGTAGGTGCTCTCCTGCCAGAAAGTCAGGCAGCTTTTCAATTTATACAAAAAAATGGGAGAGCTGACCAGCAGCACTTCTGCCATCCCTACAGATTTCAGCGTGACAGTAGAGGGTGCATCAAATGAATTCTGTTCATTTTTGCGCGATGAATAAGTCGGAGAAAGTAGACTTCGTGGTCAATACCCTCGAAGAGATCTATCCCGTTGTACCCGTCCCTTTGGATCATTACAGCCCCTACACATTGCTCGTTGCGGTGCTCCTCTCCGCCCAGTGCACCGACGAACGCGTCAACAAGACCACACCCGATTTATTTGCCGTGGCCGACAATCCCTATGACATGGCGAAGGTGCCAGTTGAAGACATCAAGGCCATCATCCGGCCCTGTGGGCTGAGCCCGATGAAATCGAAGGGCATTTCTGAATTGTCTCAGATCCTCGTGGAAAAATACAACGGCGAGGTCCCTGCCGACATGGAGGCCCTGGAGGAGCTGCCGGCTGTGGGTCATAAAACGGCATCAGTCGTGATGGCCCAGGCCTTTGGTGTGCCTTCTTTTCCTGTGGACACGCATATCCACCGGCTGATCTACCGATGGGGATTGAGCTCCGGCAAAAACGTCGTACAGACAGAGAAAGACTGCAAGCGACTTTTTGCCTCAGAGCTATGGAACAAGCTGCATCTGCAGATCATTTTCTTTGGCCGTGAGTATTGTCCTGCCAGAGGCCATAATCCCAACGAGTGCCCCATTTGCTCCCAGATCGGGCGGGCCCCAATGTTCAAGAATTGGGATTTGAAGCCTCCGAAGAAGTAGCTGAATAGCGTCGTTCCTTCCAATTATGACCACCCACAATTGATGGATCGCCGACACATTTATGGCATTTGCATAATTTGCTAAAGAAATGCGCACCCTTGAATCCCAAGTGGGCGTAGGAGGAAACTACTTGAAATAACATGCAATGAATATGGCTACCAAGATCATTTCCTGGGCTTTGCGGGTACTCGCTGCCGTCATCCTGGTCCAAACCCTTTACTTCAAATTTTCCGGAGCTGAAGAGAGTGTCTACATCTTCACTACTGTGGGCATGGAGCCCTGGGGTCGTATTGGCTCTGGTATCGGCGAATTGGTGGTGAGCATTCTGCTGCTCATACCTAGGACTGTATGGCTCGGAGCATTAGGAAGCCTTGGTATTATTTCGGGGGCCATAGTTGCACACCTGACGGTACTCGGTATCGAAGTGATGGGCGATGGCGGCTTGTTGTTTTACCTGGCTGTCACTGTATTCGTATCGAGTCTTATCGTGCTTATTCTCCATCGGCGTGAGATAGGGAAGATGCCCTGGTCGTAAGGGAATGGTCCATGGGCTTCAACTCTCTTTGACAGCCTACCAAATAGGGCGAATTTCTCTATCTTGGGAGGAATGAAAAAGTTGCTTACCCTCACCATCCTAGCTGTCCTCCTTGCGTGGAAGACGCCCCAACAGACTAGTCAGCAAGATCCACCCATCCAGGTAAAAGATGGGTTCAAAGTAGAACGGCTCTTTGCTCCCGGCGACAGTGAAATGGGCTCATGGGTATCGCTGGCCCATGTCGATGACAACCGATTTGTGGCCTCCGATCAATACGGTAAGATCTACTGGATCGATGTGCCACCGATAGGTGGATCAGGTGCGGTGGAGGTAAGTCCTTTCGCTATCGACAGTTTGGGCAAGGCCCAGGGTCTGCTCTGGGCGTACAATAGTCTTTACGTCATGATCAATGACCGGGACATGTCCCGAAGTGGCCTCTATCGTGTCACTGATGAGAATGGTGATGGAGAGCTCGACAATGCGACTTTTCTACAGAATATGGTCGGATGGGGCGAGCACGGCCCTCATGGCGTGATTCAGGGACCTGATGGGCTCTTGTATCTCATCGCAGGTAATCACACAGACGTACCAGAGAATTTTGGATCGATCCAAACCAACGACTGGCGAGAAGATCGATTGTATGAATCGATGAAAGATCCCAATGGCCACGCGATCCGGCGTGGGGCACCGGGAGGGTGGATTGCCCGCACGGACAGTGTTGGAAATTTTTGGGAGGTATATGCCAACGGCTTTCGCAATGCGTACGACATCGCCTTCAATGACGATGGTGAGCTTTTCACCTTCGACTCAGATATGGAGTGGGACATGGGATTGCCATGGTATCGACCCATCCGTGTGTGCCATATTATTCCCGGGGCGGAGTTTGGCTGGCGTACGGGCTCGGCTAAGTGGCCCACCTATTACCCGGATAACTTGCCAGGCATTCTTGACGTAGGACAAGGCTCTCCGACCGGTGTCATCTCAGCCTCTGGGCTTTCTTATCCTGCGCCGTTCGATAAAGGCTTATTCATTTGCGATTGGAGCTTTGGCACGATGTATCATGTCGGGCTCACGCCAAAGGGCGCCAGCTATGAAGGGGAGATGACTGAATTTCTCAGTGGTGTGCCGCTACCGCTAACCGATGTGGCCGTTGGTGAAGATGGGGCGATGTACTTCACGACAGGGGGCCGAAGGCTGGAGTCTGGGTTGTTCAGGGTCTGGTACGACGGAGACATCACCACCACCGATGCCTCACCACCAGCCGAGGCTTCCCGAAGGAAGGAACTGGAGACCTTCCAAAACGCAAGTGTCCAGCCAGATAGGGACCTGATATGGTCGGAGCTGGATAGCGACGATCGATTTGTGCAGTATGCTGCGCGCATCGCTCTTGAAAACCAGGGTGTCCAGAATTGGATGGACCGCCTGGGTGATGCGCAGCCAATGGAATTGATACCAATGGGAATCGCCGTCGCTCGTACGGGATCGGCTTCGGACCAGCAAAGACTTTTCGAACGGCTTTCTTCCATAGATGCCTCGGCCATGTCCATAGAAGATCAATTGGCAATGATCAGGGCACAAGGTCTGCTGATGAGTAGGAATGATCAGTTGTCATCGTCCACTTTGACTGAGCAGTGGATCGACCTCTTTCCGTCATCTGATCGCAGGGTAAACGAGGAACTGGCCTTCCTCTTCATGGACACACAGGATGATCGATGGCTCCCCAAAGTATTCGCAGCGTGGAGTGAGGCTCCAGATACGGAGGCGGGGATCATCATAGCCGATTCGGTGGCTCAGCGGAGTAAGCAATACGGTGGTGCTGTGATGAATCTTCGCAAGCGCCGTCCGGCCGCTCACAAGATCTCTCTGATGTATGCGATGGCCAGCTACCAAGTCGGTTGGACCGATGACATGCGCAAGGACTACTTCGTCGGGTTCAATGGTCTGTGGGACCGGGAGGGAGGACACAGTTACCGTGGCTACATCACGACGATTATGGAAAAGGCACTGGAGCCCCTTTCCGCTGAAAAACAAGAAGAGTACAGGGCACTATCGGGAGCGGATCTCGGCCAGTACGGTTCCAGGATGCTTCGGGACCTACCCGTGCCGGAGGGACCAGGACAACACTGGACGGTAGAAAATGTAGAAACGCTCATGTCCCGAACAGACTTGCTACCCAACTTCGAAAACGGCGCAAAGATGTTTGATGCGGCGCTTTGTCGTGCCTGCCACTCGATGCAGGGCAAGGGTAGCAGCTTGGGTCCGGAGTTGACGCAACTCGGTACTCGTTTCTCCATCAAGGACATGGCCATTGCTCTAGTGGATCCCGATGCAGAGGTCTCAGATCAGTACCGTGTGACGGAGCTTATCCTGAAGGATGAGTCCATGGTGAGAGGGAAAGTGGTAAAAATCGAGTCGGACACTTTACACGTGATGGTGAACCCACTGGCGCCGGAGTACCTCCAAAAGGTGCCGGCCCAGGAGGTGGTGTCAGAGACTGCTTCTGCGAACTCATGGATGTTTCCGGCAATGCTCAATCGACTGAATGAACAGGAAGTGTATGACCTGATGAGCTACCTGCAGGCAGCTGGGGATGCCAGCCACGAGACCTATCAGGACTAAGTTGCCCTAAGATCTATCAACGTCCCTTTGTAGGTTCATTTGGCGGCTTTGAGCTCGTATCTCACGAGCGACATCACGATCAGGACTTCCCCGACGAAGTACGCCCACCCCCATACTGTCAGGGTGACCCGGTAAATCACCGCCAAGGCGATTGTCAAGAAGCAGTATCCCGTATTGGCGGCTGCGATGACAAGCAGAAAGATGGCCCACCGCTTGGACAACAGAGCGAAACAGGCAAAGGAATAAACCGTGAAAACGACGGCAATACCGCCGAGCCACTCTACTACTGTAATCGGCATTCCAAAAAATTGCTCGAATGGCCCGAGGACCAATAGGAGTAGAGACGCCGTCAAACTAGCTCCCACGGCATCAATAAGAAAAAGTCTCCGAGCATTGGCCATGGGTAGTATCTCTCGGAGATTCAGTTTTTGGCGATGGTGACTAGAACCATTTGATGGTCAGGTCAATCAGTCGCTGTTTGAAATTGTTGTACGGTGGCATTAACAGGTCCAGCGCATTGGGCATATGCTGGTGCATGATGCCCCTTGGGTTGGAAAACGCTTTGAAACCCTCATCCCCATGACCGCGTCCAATGCCGCTGTTGTTCACCCCTCCAAAACCCAGATGCAGATTGAAGAAGTGTATTTCGTTGTGATTGATGCACGTACCCCCCGCCCGGGTATTATTGAGAAGCCGATTGATGTTTTCTTTTGACGAACTGTAGATGTATAAAGCAAGGGGCTTCTCTTTCTCATTGATGATGTCGATCGCCTCGTCCACGTTTTTAAATGGTATGATAGGAAGAATGGGGCCGAAGATCTCTTCCTGCATCACCCGCGAATCCATGGCTACGTCGGTGAGGATTGTTGGTGATATGAAGTTTTGGTCGTCCTTGAATTTCCCACCTTCGACAACATTGGCACCTTGTTCGAAGGCATCTTCGACGGTCGCTTTCAATCGTTGGTAGTGCCGACCATTGACAATTCTGCTGTAGGATGGTTCGTTGGAGGCATCCTCCGAGTAAAAGGCCTTTAGCGTCTTCTTTAATGCCTTCTGAAGTTCTGCCTGTTTGCTTTCATGTACAAGGACGTAGTCTGGTGCAATGCATACTTGCCCGTTGTTTAGGTACTTGCCCCATGCGATGCGTTTGGCGGCAGTGGAGATATTGGCAGTCTCATCGACGATCGTCGGCGATTTTCCACCCAACTCCAAAGTCACCGAAGCCAGGTTTTTTGCTGCTGCCTGCATCACGATCTTACCTACGGCGGGGGAGCCAGTGAAGAAGATATGGTTGAAGGGGAGTTCAAGGAGGGGTTCGGCCGTTTTGACGCTTCCTTCAATGACGGCCACTTCTGATTCTTCGAAGATATCTGAGATGATGCGTTTGATCAGTGCTGACGTATGCGGGGTCATTTCCGAAGGCTTGATCATCACGCAGTTGCCTGCGGCGATGGCCGAGACCAATGGTCCTAATGTGAGGTTGATCGGAAAATTCCAGGGGGAGATGATGAGCACAACGCCTTTGGGCTCGTATTTGATGCGAGAGGAAGCCCCCATTAATGCCAGCGGCGTGCTCCGGCGGTTTTTTCCGAGCCACTTGTTTATCCGACGTTTGGCATGCTTTATTTCAGCTGTGACCGGATAGACCTCTGACAGATCTACCTCAGCGGGGTGCTTGCCAAAATCGTCGAATAGGGCTTTTCGGATGTCCTCCCTGTATCGAAGCACTGCTTCATGTAATCTCTTTAATTTGGCCTTTCGCTCCGCTGCCGTTGTATTCCCCACTTTGAATTGGTGGGCCTTCTGAAGGTCAAATATGCGTTGAAGCTCGACTGCTTCAGTTTCGTTCATTGTTAGGGTCTCCATGCCTGCAAGTATTTAATTGTGCATCAAATCTCCAACCCTAAAAATACACCTTATGGCTGATAGGAAGAGTGGCCTATCTACCGTATGTGATATCCACTAAGGAGAAACGCGATTTTGAAGCAGGATCGAAAGCAGCAGATCCCCCGGAATGAATCCGGGGCAAGCTCCCCGACGCCTCTGCCAAGACGATTTGAGGGGAGGGCGCCTCCGCTTTTCAAGCTTCGGCGCCCCATAGGCGCCTTATCTTCACAATAAACTTCAGAGCCAAGGACTTACCAACCTTTGTAAAAAGGCTTGGCCCCCGGAACCTGGCCCAAATCATTCATCTCTCAAGTATTTGATCGGATTGGCTCGTGCCGCGCGCAGGGATTGATAACCTAACGTGAGCACAACCACCAGTAGCATAATGACCCCTGCCAGAAGGAAGGTGAGGGGGCTGATGGTTTCGCGATACTCAAAGTCGGCCTGCCATCGCTGCATAACGTACCAGGCGATACCGGTAGCGATGACGAAGCCAATAAGTAGCAGCCTGCCGAACTCGCTCGTCAGAAGTAGAAGGAGACTCGAGATGGGGGCGCCAAGGACCTTCCGGATGCCAATCTCTTTGTTGCGTCGCTCGATGACGTAGGCGACCAAACCCATGAGGCCAAGGCCGGCGATGATCGCGGCAATGATGGCGTAAACCCTGATCAGTTTTCCGAATTCGATGGAAGACTCAAAGATTGCCGCGTACTGTTCGTCCAGAAACTCGTACTTCAGCGGCATCGATGAGAAGTCAGACCAGCGCTCTTCCATGGCGACGAGCACCTCATTGACCTGTGCAGCTGTCAACTGATCATCGAGACGGACGGACAGCTCACGCCCCGGGCCGGTGTGCTTCCATGGAGTCTGTGCGTAGTCTTCATAGAAGATGGCGATAGGCCTCTGTTCCCATCGGATCTCCGTTTGGATGTCCTCGAACACACCGATGATTACGCTATTGTACTCATAATATTTGAGGCGTCGACCAATCAGGTCCGCTGGGTCTGTGATCCCATATGCTTCACCCAGTGACTTACTGACCACCAGGGAGTTTTCCGTATTCCCTGGTCCAAAATTGGTGCCTGCAATTATTTTAAGGCCATACATATCCGGGAAGTACTCGTCTGCTGTCCAGAAACTGAGGTGCTGGGCAGGCCCTTCCACGCCACTCAGATAGAAGTCCCCATCGTCATCCTTGACATAGGGTGGGGTATCGGATGAGAACGAAGTGCTCTTTACTTGTGGCAGGTTAGCGATCTCCTTTTTGTAGGTATCCACGGATGCTTCCAGTCTTTCGGCATTTCTAACAACGATGATGTTGTCACGTGTGAAGCCCAGGTCCATGCTCAGCCAGTGGTTGACCTGTTTTTGTATGATCAACGAACTGGCAATAAGTGCGATGGACACCGCAAACTGGACCGTGACAAGAACACGGCGAATGAGACTTCCTTTCGATCCGGACACCAGCTGTCCTTTGATCACTTTCACTGCCTCTACTGAAGACAAGAAGAAGGCTGGATAGACGCCTGCCAGTATAGCGATGAGTAACATTCCGGCAAGGATACCGCCGATAACCGCAGGTTCTAGCAAGAGTGTGCCTATTGGTAGTTCCTTGCCCGAAATCACTGAAAGGTAAGGCTCGAGTATCAGCAATAGCGCTGCGCTGATGAAGATAGAGATGAAGCAAAACAGCAGTGATTCGAACAGGAACTGGAAGATTAAAGCCCTTTTCGTGGTACCAATGACTTTTCGAACACCAACCTCTTTACTGCGGACAGAGGAGCGGGCGGTGGTAAGATTGACGAAATTGATAATCGAAAGCAGTAGGATCAAAAGTCCAATGAGATCGAGTGTGATGATCATCTCGATATTACCCGTTTCGTTGAGTCGCGAGAACACCTCCTTGCCACTTAGATGTACATCCAAGAGGGGCTGCAGATAGAGATTCCATTCTTTCCCACTATCGATGTATTCCTCGTAAGTCACGCCCATGTACTTCAAAAGGAAGGGCTCAAGGTGTTTGACAGGGACCTGCTTTAGTTTCTCCGCGACGAATGCCGGGTTCGCGTCAGCACGCAAGACGCCAAAATTGATGAATGTGGTCCACCACCAGCTGTCACTCATCCATTTTAGTCGTTGGATGCTGTTCATGGACACGAGGATATCGAAGGTGATGTGGGAATTGGATGGGATGTCTTTTGTCACACCTGTGACGAGGTAGCTGTGTTTGTGGTCCTCGTCTTCAATTGTCAGCTGTTCGTTCAGGATGTCAGTAGTCCCAAAGTATTTCATCGCAGCGGATTCTGTCAGTACCGCACTGTATGGCTCATCAAGGGCGGTTTTTTCATTGCCCTTGATAAATGGGAAAGTGAAAACTTCGAAGAATGTGGAATCCGCCCCACGAAGGGCTCCTTCTTCGAATACCACGGATTGATTATTGGACTGGACGGTAATCAATGCGTCGTTGAAAGTGATCACTCTTGTCATCACCTCGAACTCGGGGATCTCGGCTTGCACGGCGCCCATGATCGCCGGCCCCGTCGAGCCAAATAGCTCGTCTCGCTCTCCCCAGATAAAAGTCTGGTTGATGCGGTAGATCCTGTCAGCCTTCTCATGAAAGGTATCGTAGCTCAGTTCGTGCTTGGTATACAAGCCCACATAGATGCTCGCGCTCAATCCAATGACCAGGCAAATGATGGTGAGGATGGTGAACGAAATCTCGTGTCGTGCGCTGCGTATCGTTGTTTTGAAGTAGTTTCTGAAGATGTCCACTTGAGGGAAGTTTTGAGTGATTGCTGGGGTTTTGACCAGGTTGGGACGGATGAGTTTGAAGACTTCCAGGTAGAGTCGCCGCTTGGCTTTGCGCTCTCCCAATTGCTCTACCTGCCGGTAAAATCGCTCGACGAGATCGCCTTCTATGTCCTCGACGTAGGCCGACCTGCAAAACCAGCGAAGAAGCAATATGGGTAGCTTCGGTGGTGAGGTATGGGTATCAGGTGTCATATTACTTCGTAACGAACTTGGGGATCGCATTCCAAAGACCTATTCGCTGCTCCTTTACCTCTTCGAGGGCGTTCTTGCCGAACATCGTGAGGTTGAAGAACCTCTTGCGCTTGCCGCCTCTTACATTGGTGGCCTCACCGAACTCCGAGACGAGGTACCCCTTCTCTTCCAGTCGACGAAGTACCGTCTGTATGGAACCGATACTTACACTGCGTCCTAGCCGGGTCTCGATCTCTTCGATGATGGCCAGCCCGTAGGCTTTGTCCTGTAATATGGCAACGGTGAGCATGACGACCTCCTCAAACTCACCCAGATGATTTTTACTCATGGTGGATATTTACCGCAAATGTCGTAAAAATGTTTCAATATTTATCTTATTTGTCGTAATTATCCCGCAACATGTGGGTACTGATGCTTTGGTGAACAACTAGAAAAGTCTCTTCTTTGCACTGGCTGCTAGATTTCATGAGGACTACATTTCTCTTCTTGGTTGGTATCTTCTTTTTCACCTTTGGGGCGTGTGGGCAATCACTTGAAGCTTCGCTAAAGTGGTTGGAACAGCACCTCAACTATCAATACTTCAATGAAGATCAGGGCAAGTGGTGGCTCAATCGGCTGAATTATGATGCTGAGCTTCGTGTGATCCGCATTCAAAATACCTCCGCGGATCACCCCAAGGATGTTCGGAATAAACAATGGATCCATCGAAGAATTGTGCTCAACCATCTGGATCCTTCGACGATTACTGTGGAAGAGGTTCCGGAGAATCGCGGTCGCATTGTCAAGGGGTCTGTGCTACACTTGCACACGCTGGGCGGCGACCGACTCATCGAGAAAACTATTGACGGTGCTTCTGCCACGGCCGAGTCTTTCCTCCAATTCGCAGTTCCTGCATCGCTGACAAAGGAGAATTCAACATTTATTGATTCTCTGGAATACCATTTGCGCCTGGCTATTGACTTGTCGGCGAGAGTCGCTCGGACTGGCTCGGTCGCGAAGGATGCGGAAGTTGTCTTGCAATTGCTAAATGGGGAGTTCGATTGTCCTGGGTTCACCCGGCGATATTCGAAGGTTTTTGCACAGGTCCACGAATTTGAGGATACGAGTGGCGGCAAGGTCATTCAGAAAGGATTCTTTGGTTACGATAAGGATGAGCAACGTTTTTTCGAATGGATCGCTGGGGATGAAATTGCGATTGATAGAAGCTACATCTTTCTGCGGGACGATGCGATGGTGCTTCATGCTGAAGAAGGTGGTGGCGAATTACACCTCGAAAGTTCCCTTCAGTTTGGATTCTATGAATACAGTATGGAAATGGTCTGTACCCGCAAGAGCTTCGACTAACCTCTCGTAGAACTTTCGCGAACGACCAGCTTGGTCTGCAACGTATACGTTTCGGGCGTTACGTTCTCCGGTTCCTGAATTTGGTTAATCAACAATTCCGCTGCCTTGTAGCCCATCTCGTATCCTGGCTGGTCGATGGTAGTGAGAGAGGGCTCGTAAAGGGAAGAAATGGACCAATTGCTGAATCCGACCACGGCTACGTCCTCTGGAATGCGCTTACCTGCCTTCTTGATATTTTTCATGGCGCCTATTGCCAGCATGTCTGTCGCGGCAAAAAGGCCATCGATAGGAGCGGTCCCAATGAGCTGTTCTGTGGATTTTAAGCCATCTTCAAAATCGCCGGTCTCGCAGTGGACTACCCAGTCTTCATGGAAGTCCAGGCCATTGTCCTCCAGTGCCTTGCGGAAACCAGACAACCTGTCCTGATTGATCGCAAGTACCTTAGGGCCTCCGACGAAGGCTAACTGACGACAACCTTGATCTATGAGGTGCTTGGATGCTTCATAACCTGCAGCGAAGTCGTCGACGACCACTTTGTGGCTATCTATCACGTCGCAAACGCAATCGAAGAAAACGATCGGAATACTTCTGTCGACAAAATCCTGAAAATGGCTGAAGTCCTTCGTCTGTTTCGACACGCAGGCCAGCATTCCGTCAACCCGTCCTGTGAGGAGTGCCTTCGCATCGATCACTTCTCTCTCGTACATTTCGTGTGTAGAGCAGATGATGACGCTATAACCTTGAGCGTAGGCATAGTCTTCCAGACCCCTGATCACCAGGGCAAAGAACTCGTGGACGATCTGCGGAATGATGATGCCGATCGTTTTTGTCTTGTTGTTGCGAAGACTTAATGCGGTGAAGTTGGGCTGATAATTGTACTCTTTTGCCAGTTTTTTTACCGCTTCGCGAGTGGCCGGTTTGACCAGCGGGTTATCTGCCAATGCGCGAGATACCGTCGATGGAGAAATGTTCAGCTCTTGAGCAATATCCTTGATGGTGACGGATCCTTTTTTCATTCTGTATGTCGAGACACGATGGAGTAAAGATATGTAATTAATTGGCCCTCATTCCCACCAATTTAGCGCCAACTTTTGCCAAACATGCACCGAAGGAGGGAGCAGATACTTGTGCAAAATTTCAAACATCTGGCTCAATTGCAAACGTTTGTAAAGGAATTCGCAAAAGGTACGCTTTGTAATTGTGAATAATCCTATATAAACTGCTCAGCGGAAGAAGAATTGAGTGGCAGACAAGGGCGTGAATGCAGATCAAAAAACCAATGAAAGGACTGCTGAGACCGTGAAATCTGCCGAGGTTGAGTAAGTAGTATGAAGAAGATAGAGAAAGGTCTCCTGACAGCCCTGGTCTGTGTGCTGTCTCTTTCGGGCTATGCCCAGGTCATTACGTTGGATCCGGCTTTCCCCACCGCAGAGGATTCTGTGGTCGTTCAGTTCGACGCTTCTAAGGGCAACGCGGGCTTGCAGGGCTTTGATGGAGAAGTCTACGCACACACAGGAGTGCTCACTTCTGCCAGCACTAGCAATTCTGACTGGAAATATGTGAAAACGGAATGGGGCGAAAATACTGATGACACTCGACTTACGAGGATCGAGGGAGATTTGTACGAGATCACGATTGGCCCATCCATCAGGTCGTATTACGGAGTTCCGGAATCCGAGACCATTACGCACATCACTTTTGTTTTTCGCAGTGCTGACACCAGTCGGGAAGGTAAGGATACCGGGGGAGCCGACATTTTGGCCGAGGTACTGAATGAGGCATTTGCAATGACCCTGGAGCTTCCGGGGGGCCAATCCGTATTCGTCGACGAGGGCGGCGCTGTGACTATTCAGGCGACAGCGTCGGAAGCCGCTGATTTCAAACTGGAAGTCAATGGAGTGGAGATTGGAGAGGGAGCTCAATCTGAGGTAACCGAGTACTCCTACGAATTACAGGTACAGGAGACGTCTGGTTCGCACCAGGTCACATTGACAGCAACAGCAGGGGAGAACGTTGCAACGAGCAGCTTCACTTATACATTGCGCACGGCTACCGTACAGGAACCCCTTCCCACGGGCATCATTAAAGGTATTAACTACGACACTGAGGATGCGACAAGCGCTACTCTCTGCTTGCTAGCTCCCGGCAAGTCGTCAGCGTACGTATTGGGGGATTTCAATGATTGGGAGATCCGAGCGGATTATCAGATGAAGCAGGATGGTGAATATTTTTGGCTGGCACTGGAAGAGCTCGAGCCCGGCACCGAGTACGCATTCCAATACCTCGTCGATGAGAGCATCTATGTCGCAGATCCCTACACAGACAAGGTCCTGGATAAGAACAACGACCCGTTCATTCCCTCATCCATCTACCCCAACCTGAAAGGATATCCCGAAGGTGCGGAAAACGTGATCGGAGAGTACAACGTCGTATCTGTCCTACAAACCGATCAATCCGATTACCTGTGGCAAAACGATTTTCAAAAACCTGACCCAAGCGAGTTGGTTATTTACGAATTGTTGATCAGGGACTTCTTTGGGAATGGTAGGGAAAGCTATGCGAACCTCATCGATACATTGTCCTACATCAAGAGCCTGGGCGTTAACGCCATTGAACTCATGCCAATTACGGAATTCTCAGGTAACGATAGCTGGGGGTATAACCCCACATTCATGTTCGCTGCCGACAAGGCGTATGGCCCAAAGGATGAATTGAAGCGATTCATTGACGCCGCCCATGGACTGGGTATTGCCGTGATTTTGGATGTCGTGCTCAATCACCAGGATCAACCATCGCCCATAGTCCTGCTAGACTACGATCTCGATAGGAATATACCTACTGCCGACAATCCCTACTTCAACCAGACGGCCGCACATCCATTCAATGTCTTTTTTGATATGAATCACGAGAGTGCGTACACCAAGAGCTTTGTCGATAGCGTCAATCATTATTGGATCAATGAGTATCGATTTGATGGGTACCGATTCGACTTATCAAAGGGGTTTACCCAGCGTCGCAATACCGATGTAGGTGCCTGGAGTGCGTATGACGGCACCCGGATCGCGATCCTAAAGCGGATGGCAGATGAGATTTGGGAACATACGCCTGATGCTTATGTGATGCTGGAGCATTTCGCAGACAATGTTGAGGAAACGGAACTAGCCAATTATGGAATGTTGCTCTGGGGCAACTCCCACGGGGCATTCAAGCAAAACATTCTGGGATATGCGGAGGACTCTGATTTCAGCTGGATTTATCATGGAAGTCGTGATTGGGAAAATCCGCACGTCATTGGGTACATGGAGAGTCATGACGAACAGCGCCAGATGTTCGAAGCCCTGCAATTCGGCAATAGCAGTGGCGACTACAATGTGAAGGAAATAGGGACTGCCCTACCTCGTATGGAGGCAGCTTTCGCGTTCCTGATGACCATTCCCGGACCGAAATTGTTCTGGCAGTTTGGCGAGATGGGGTACGACATCGACATCGAATTCAACGGAAGGACCGGACAGAAGCCCACGCCGTGGGATGAATCAGAGGGCTATCCATACTACAGCGACTATGCGCGATCGGTACTTCGCCAAAAGGTGGCCGCAATGATTTACCTAAGAGTTTCACATGACCTTTTTGCTGGTGGCAGCGCCGAGATCATCGGAGGGACAACACTCTATCAGACCACAATCATTCGCAATGAACCTTACACCGACGACCCAGCAGATGCTTCTGAAATGAATGCTGTCGTCGTCGCCAACTTTGATGTGGTGGAGGTCAACACGAGTGCAACTTTCCCACATACAGGTACATGGTACGACTACTTCTCTGATCAGACCTTCGAGGTGGATGGGCTGAGTACCCCAATACCACTCGCTCCTGGTCAGTATTACTTGCTGACAGATGTCGAACTGGAGCGGCCGGAAATCGTCCTGGATGCTCAGGGATCGAGTCCCGTGTCTACACTGACCGTCTTCCCCAATCCGACTTCGGACTACCTACAGGTATCTACCGATTGGTCAGAAGAGGCATTGTACTATGCACTTTTCGACCTTTCTGGCCGCAAAGTCAAGGCCGGAAAGTTTAGCACTGGTACGAGATCCATTGATGTGTCCGACCTCCGGGGTGTGCACATCGTTGAAATAATCACTCGTGCGGGTGCAACGCATTATCAGCGAGTCATCATTGATTAGACCAAACCGAAAAACCCGATCCTATGAAAAAGATTTGCCTGTCGACCCTGGTCATTGCCATCTCCCTGGCATCGACAACGCTTCTTGCACAGTCTAATACGTTGCAACATGTAGAGCCACCCTTCTGGTGGGCAGGGATGAACAATCCCGAACTGCAAATCATGCTCCATGGTGAGGGGATAGGTGCTTATCAGGCAACTATCGATTATCCGGGCGTGAAGCTCAAGCAGGTGACAAGTTTGGAAAACCCAAACTATCTGATCCTTGATTTGGAACTGAGTGAGCAGGTGTCCCCTGGTACGATGAACATCGCGTTACAGGGTCCACGCCGCAGTCAATCGATCAATCACAGCTACGAGCTAAAGGTTCGGGAGGAAGGCTCCGCGACAAGAGAGAGCTTCACTCCCGCCGATGTGTTGTATTTGATCACACCGGACCGATTTGCCAATGGCAATCCAGACAATGATGAGGTCGGAGGGCTCAAAGAGGGCCTCAACCGTGAGTTCAAAGGAGGCCGCCATGGCGGCGACATTCAGGGCATCAACGATCACCTTGATTATATCAAGGACATGGGCTTTACAGCCATTTGGGTGAATCCAGTGCTGGAAAATGACATGCAGGAATACTCTTATCACGGGTACTCAACGACGGATTTTTACAAGGTGGACGAGCGGTTCGGTACCAATGAGGAGTACAGAGCATCCGTGAAAATGTGCAACGACATGGGAATCAAGGTCATCATGGATATGATCGTCAATCATGCTGGTAGTGATCATTGGTGGATGACGGACCTGCCGACTTCGGATTGGGTAAACTATCAGGATGAGTACCTGCAGGGAGAGTATCAGATCACTACCCATCGCAAGAGTACGATCCAGGATCCGTATGTCTCGGACATCGACTTGAAGGAGTTTACCGATGGCTGGTTCGTGACCACCATGCCAGATCTCAACCAGCGCAATCCTTACGTGGCCAAGTACCTCATTCAAAACAGCATTTGGTGGATCGAGTACTCTGGTATTGCTGGTATCCGCATGGATACCTACCCCTATCCTGACAAAGATTTTATGACCGATTGGACTTGCGCCGTGCAAGCTGAGTATCCTGACTTCAACACCGTGGGGGAAGAGTGGTTCAACGAACCCGCGATTGTCGCACACTGGCAGCAGGGCAAAGTCAACGCCAATGGTTATACCTCGTGCCTTCCTAGTCTCATGGATTTTCCGCTACAGGAAAAACTTGTGAAAGGACTGAACGAGGAGGAATCCGGTTTCAGTGGGTGGGTTACCACCTACGTGGCCCTGGGTATGGACTTCCTGTATGCCGATCCGATGAATTTGGTTGTTTTCCCAGACAATCACGACATGAGCAGATTCTATACGCAGGTGAATGAAGACTTCGATCTCTTCAAACTCGGTTTGGCCTACACGCTTACCACAAGGGGAATTCCTCAATTGTATTATGGTACAGAGATCCTGATGAGCAATCCCGGCACAACTGATCACGGGGTGATCCGAACTGATTTTCCTGGCGGATGGGAAGGTGATGAAGTGAATGCGTTTACCGGGCAGGGGCTCACTGCCGACCAGAAGGAAGCTCAGGCATTCACCAAAAAAATGCTAACATGGCGCAAGGACCAGTCTGTTATTCATAGTGGTGAGATGATGCATTTCTCACCGAGGGATGGCATTTATGTCCTGTTCAGATATGATGAGACTGACATGGTGATGGTAGTACTAAGCAAGAGCGCGGAGGAAATAGACCTTGACCTGTCACGATTTTCGGAGGTTCTGCCTAAGGGATCACGGGGCGTAGAAGTACTAACGGGTGAGTCACTCGTTTTGGACAATTCACTGCGTGTCCCGGCCAAAAAAGCAATGGTCATCGATCTGGATTAGTGTGTTTAAAACACGAATACAACACGAATCACCCATCAGTTGTATGCCTCTCTCACAGCGGGCTTAAATTTGACGTATAACTCTTTTGTGAGTACCTGTTAAGGTTTGCATTTCTTGAAAAAGTGAAACTTTTTGTTTTTCGAAATGCAAAGTCAATTTGCAAACGTTTTCATTAGATTAATTCTAAAATGCTATTGGTTTTATTTAAATTCTGTTTTAACATGCCGATGGTTTGAGCTGACCTAAGGGTAGAAATGCGCTTTGATAAGTCCAAATCCAGGGTGTTTTATTAACCGGATAACAAATAGTAATAGTATGAAGAAGTATTTACTTATGATGTTATCTATGGCTTTTGCGTGCACGTTGTGGGCGCAAGGCCGTACGATAACAGGTACAGTAACTGATGCCGAGACTGGTGAGACAGTTCCCGGCGCCAACGTCATCGAGCAGGGTACTACCAATGGTACTACCACTGACTTTGACGGTAAATACTCACTACAGGTACCAGACGGCGCGACGCTTGTGGTCACCTTTGTGGGTTACGCGCAGCAAGAGGTTGCAATCGGCAACCGTAGCGTCATTGATGTGCAGCTAGCCGTCGATGTAGAGCAGTTGGCTGAAGTTGTGGTTGTGGGATATGGTGTTCAGGACAAAAAGGAGATCACCAGTGCAACTGTGTCTCTTGATGCTGCCGATTTCAACGTGGGTAACATCAACGACGCGACCACACTCCTTCAGGGTAAAGTTCCCGGCCTAAGTATTTACAACAAAGGGGGCAATCCTAACGCGAATCCTACCATTCGTCTACGAGGTATTTCTACTGTAGGTCAGAACACTGAGCCACTTGTTGTTGTGGACGGTGTAATTGGTGCGTCCCTCAATAACGTCGACCCTAATGACATTGAGTCGATCAACGTATTGAAAGACGGATCAGCTGCTGCGATCTATGGTTCTCGTGGATCTTCTGGTGTGATCCTCGTGACTACAAAGTCTGGTAAAGCTGGGAAAGTGACAGCTAGCTACAATGGATATGTTGCAGCTGCGACCGTTCTCAATGAGATTGACGTAATGAACCGTGGCGAGTACCTCGCTGCAGGTGGTGTAGATCTCGGTGATGAAACGGATTGGGTAGATGAAGTGACCAGAACAGGGATCTCTCACGTGCACAACGTATCTGTTGCTGGAGGTAGTGAATCAACTACTTATCGCTTGGCTGCTAACTATCGTGATATCGAGGGTATCCTTGAGGAGTCAGGTTTTGAGCAGATCAACGCTCGTGCCAACATCAATCACATGGCACTGAACGATCGGTTGAATTTGACATTCAACATGTCAATGACCAATAGAGAGTCCAACTTCTCTTTCAACGAAGCGCTTCGATATGCTGCCCTGTACAATCCTACAGCGCCTATCCGATTCGATAACGGAAGCTTCTTCCAGGCTGTTCTTTTCGATAACTTCAACCCTGTTGCGATCATCGAGCAGAACACCAACATTGGAAAAAGAAGGGAACTTAACTATAATGTCAAGGCTGATTTTGAAATCGTTGAAGGTCTAACATGGACAGCGAACCTTGCTCAGCAGTTCACTAACAATGTCAACGGTGAGTACTATCCGAGCACTTCTTTCTTCCGTGGATTCAACCCTGGTGGTCAGGCTACAAGAAATGCGGATGATTTCCGATTCATCTTGTTCGAAACTTACGGAACGTATGATAACTCATTCGGAAATGTTGATCTGACCGTAACAGCAGGTTATTCATTCCAAGAGGACGAGTATGAGCGTTTCAACGTGACTGCTGGTAACTTCCCTTCTGATGCATTGGGCTTCAACATTCTTGAGTCTTCTGGTGACCTTGTTCTTGGTAACAGACTTATTGACATCAATAGTGAAGCATCTCCTGAGAACAGAATCATCGCTTTCTTCGGTCGTGTGAATCTGACCTTCGACAACTCGATCTTCTTCAACGCGTCACTGCGACGTGAAGGATCTTCGAAGCTGGGTCCTGACAATCGTTGGGGTACATTCCCTGCCTTCGGTTTGGGTGTGGACTTGAACAACTACCTGCAGTTGGGTGGTGTGAGCCAGTTGAAAGTAAGAGCTGGTTACGGTGTGACTGGTGCTCTTCCCGGACCTTCAGGACTTTCTCAAGACCTCTGGGTATATAGCCTGGATGCTGGAGGTACGGTATCTTTCGATCGAGATGGTAACACAGACTTGCAGTGGGAGCAAAAAGCTGAGTTCAACTTTGGTGTGGACTTCGGACTGTTCGATGGTCGTCTGAGCGGTGCGGTAGATGTGTATACTCGAAACATCACAGACTTCATCTTGGAGCGTAATGTGGATGTGACAGTATTCCCTTCTGGACGCCGATATGAGAACGCTGGCGAGTTGAAGACGAGTGGAGCTGAGCTATCGCTTAACTACGATGTTCTTCAAACTGGTCCAGTCACTTGGAATACAGGCCTGCTCTTGAGCACTTACAATACGAAGCTTGAGGACTACATCAATGATGAGGAGATGAGAGCTAACCTCGGAGCTCCTGGCCAGAATGGTACAAACATGATCCGAGTAAAAGTAGGTGAGGAGATCGGACAGATCTGGGGACCTAGGTTCGAAGGTGTAGATGAGTCTAACGGCGCGCCTACATTTGCGGACATCAATGGAGATGGACAGGTTATATCTGATCCTGCTGAGGCCCTCAATCCTGATGCTGACTTCGAAGTACTGGGTAGTGGCTTGCCTACCATGGAATTAGGCTGGACTAACCAATTGTCAATCGGACGATGGGATGTCAATGCATTCTTCCGAGGAGCATTTGGACACAGCTTGGTGAATACATTCCGAGCGTTCTACGAGCCAATCGATCCAGGAGCGATCAACTCTTACAACCGTGTGAAGAGTGACAAGTCAGTTGACGGTTTGGAAGTAGCTCAGTACAGCTCACTGTACGTTGAGAAGGCTGACTTCTTCAAGTTGGATAACCTTACCATCGGTTACAACTTCAACGTGAGCAACAACGACTTCTTCAGCAATGCGAGGATCTATGGAAACATTCAGAATGCGTTTGTGATTACAAACTACGCTGGTATCGATCCTGAGCCTGTCTTGGCTGCATCTGGTCCCGTGGCGAATGCTGATGCTCCTGGAGATGCTGATGTATTGTCACCTGGTATTGACAGAAGGAATAATTACTTCACTTCTCGAACATTTACGATAGGTGTACAAGTTTCATTTTAAGAATTGTAAGACAGAAGCAGAGTGATGAAAAATCTTATAAAAATCTCTTTGGTCGTAACACTGGTATTCGCAGGTTACGCATGTACGGACCTTGAAGAAGAGCTTCAGGGCGACTTTACCGAGAGCTTCGAGCCTAGTAATCCGGGCTTTGGCGCAAGCCAGAATACTAATAAGCCAGTCCCAGATGATGGGTTGAATGCAGCTTATAGCACATTGCGAAACGGTACTGCCAACCACAATAGCTACTTCTCTACACAGGAAGTATCTACTGATGAGATGGTGATCACCCAAAAAGGTGGTGACTGGTTTGACGGTGGTATCTGGTTGAACATGCACCGACACGAATTCACACCTACAGGTATTGGTGGAATTGAAGGTGCTTGGAATGACAACTACGGTGGTGTTAGCCAGTGCAACATCTTGTTGGATGGAGAGTTGAGCGTGGAAGGTCGAGCGATGGTGAGAGCGCTTCGGGCGTTCTTCTTCTGGAGACTGATGGACTCATTTGGAAATGTTCCTCTACCATTGAGCCAGGGGGATGATCCTGACCAGAGCACAAGAGCGGAAGCCTTCGATTTGATCGAATCTGAATTGTTGGCGGCCATTCCTGATCTACCTACAAGTAAGATCTATGGTCGAATCAACCGGTACGGTGCTTATGGTATTCTTGCGAGATTGTACCTGAACGCAGAGGTGTACACGGGTACTGCTCACTGGCAGGAGTGTATTGATGCTTGCGATGCGATCATCAACGACGGCGTTTACGATCTTGATGGTAATTATGCTTCAGTATTTGCTCCTGATAACGTAGATAACCCTGAGCACATCTTCATTGTACCATACGATGAGGCTACTGGACAGAACATGAACTTCGGTCAGATGACTGGTCACTATGGTACTCAGCTGTCATTCGATTTCAGAGATCAGCCTTGGAACGGTTACTCTACATTGGAAGAGTTCTACAACTCTTATGCGGATGGAGATGATCGTAAGGATAACAACTTCCTTGTAGGTCCTCAGTTCGATACCAATGGTAACCCTATCCTTGACTTGGCCTTTGATCAGGATGATCCTGATGGAGCGCCTCTGAACTTTACGCCTGCTATCAATGAGCTAGCGCCTAATGGTTCACGTCAGGCAGGAGCTCGACTAGGTAAATTTTCTCACAAAATCGGTCAGCAGCCTAATATGGACAACGACTATACGCTTGTTCGATATGGCGGTATACTGATGATGAAAGCAGAGGCTGTAGCTCGTCGCGATGGAAACTGGAGCAATGGCGAGACATTGGGTCTTGTAAACCAGATCCGAGATCGAGCGAATGCAACCACTTACGCTTCATTGGATGCTGATGAGTTTCTTGCTGAGCTAGGACGAGAGTTCTTCCAGGAGTCATTCCGACGACAGGACTTGATCCGCTATGGAGCTTGGGGAGACGCATGGTGGGAGAAGCCTGCGCACGGTGATGCGTTCAAAGATATTTTCCCTATCCACCAGAATTCTATCAATGCTTCTACGAAGCTTTCACAGAATCCTGGATATTAACACACCCTGAAATGAAAATGAAGGGTCGCGGCGACGCGGCCCTTTTTTTATTGCTCCGCGTGACCGTCGGTTGCCAGAGCAGTTAACCTCGTTTGGGCCCAAATTGGATATGGCCCTTTGATGTAATTCGTCCTAATTTTGTGGGCTTTATGAGACCCCAAATCTGGTATTGCATTATTTTTTCAACTCTGCTGCTGGGATCATGTCAGCCTGAGGAAGAGACGCTTTTCACCACTATGGGCGTGGATTCGGGAGTAGACTTCGAAAACCGGTTGGTCTATACCGAGGAATTCAATCCTTACACCTATCGCAATTTCTTCAATGGAGGTGGGGTGGCACTTGGAGACGTCAACAATGATGGGTTGGTGGATATTTATTTCACCGGCAATCTTGTAGACAACAAGCTGTACCTCAACCAGGGGAACTGGCAATTTGAAGATATCACAGCATCTGCCGGTGTAGCCTGTGCCGGGGTTTGGTCCACCGGTGCTACGTTCGCAGATGTCAACGGAGATGGCTTGCTGGACCTCTATGTTTGCAAATCAGGCAAGCCCGAGGGGGACAATCGTCACAACGAACTCTTCATTAACAATGGCGACCTCACGTTTACCGACCAGTCCCGAGCCTATGGGCTGGATATTGAAACACTTTCCACCCATGCTGCTTTTTTTGACTACGACAAAGATGGAGACCTGGATTGCTACGTCCTGTCAAATTCCATTCGATCCATCGGTGGCAACGACCTGATTGAGAGCCAGCGCGAGATCCCAGATCCGGAAGGTAGCGGAGATAAGTTTTTCAGAAATGACGGTGGACGCTTCACCGACGTGACCATCGATCATGGCATCTACACGAGCAATATTGGCTTTGGACTGGGTATCACGCTTACGGACTTCAACAGGGATGGCTGGACGGATGTCTTTATTTCCAATGACTTTTTCGAGAGGGACTATCTGTACCTCAATGATCGTGGCCAGGGATTTGTGGAATCCGGCGAAGCGTACTTCGGCAGTATCTCGATGGGGTCAATGGGTGCCGATGCCGCCGATCTCGACAACGATGACGAGCCCGATCTATTCGTGACGGAGATGTTGCCCAGTACCATTGAGAGGAAAAGGACCAAGGCTGTATACGAAAGCTGGGACAAATACCAGCTCAACGTTGAGCGTGGCTACTCACATCAGTATCCACGTAATGTGCTTCAGCGCAACCTTGGAGGAGATATGTTTGTAGAGCTTGGCAGATTCTCGGGAGTGGCGGGCACTGACTGGAGCTGGGGTGCCCTGATTTTCGATGCCGACAACGATGGCCTGAAGGATCTCTTCGTGGCCAATGGTATTTACAAAGACTTACTCGATCGCGACTATCTGACTTACATGGCGAATGAAGAGCAGGTGAGGCAGCTCATAGCCTCTGGGGAAGAGGCGATCACTCAACTCATAGATATCATGCCGTCTCAGGCAGTCCCCAATGCGGCATACAAAAACCTTGGAGATTTCGCCTTTGACAATCACGCGATAGTATGGGGATTAGCCGAACCAAGCTTCAGCAATGGTAGCGCTTACGGAGATCTGGATAATGATGGAGACCTTGACTTGATCGTCAACAATGTCAACATGCCCGCTTTTGTGTACCAGAACAATAGCGATACATCCACTCATCGCAGCATTGCACTGACCCTGATCGGAGAAGGCGAGAATCGGACTGGAATCGGAGCGCGAGTCACTGCCTATCACGGGGATAAGAGGTTCATCTCAGAGAATTATCCATCTCGGGGATTTCAGAGCTCCGTTGACCATCGCATCCACTTGGGTGTCGGCGAGATCACGGCCGTGGATTCCATCCTCGTGGAATGGCAAAGAGGAGGCGTTTCAACCCTGAAGGGTGTGGTGACCAACAGGCTTCTCGTTGTGAAGGAAGCAGAAGCAACCAGGAAGGACCCAGGCATCTCAAAGGCAAAACCTTTTCTCGTGGCCTCAACAGTGGAGGTACCCTTCATTCATGAGGAGAACAATTTCATAGACTTCGACAGGGATAGGCTGTTTCCTCAGATGTACCACAATGAAGGACCAGCGCTGGCCATCGCCGGAGACCAGGGGGATCCTGCTTATATCTTCGTGGGAGGGGCAAAAGGTTTTCCTGGTGTCCTTTATGAACTGGATAGCCAGGGCAATGCGAAGCAGCTGATGTCTGTTGATGCGTTTGGTGATGCCATCTCGGAGGATGTGGATGCCCTTTTCTTTGATTGCGACGGAGATGGCGATCAAGACCTCTATGTGGCAAGTGGAGGAAGGGCCTATTCCAAGAGTTCTTCGGCGCTTGACGATCGCCTTTATATCAACGATGGTAAAGGAGCTTTTGCCAAGGATCGGGAGCGATTGCAGTCACTTGGGAGATTCAGCACGGGTGCGGTAGTGAGTCTTGACTACGATGGGGACGGCGATCAGGATCTGGTTGTGACGGAACGCTTTCATCCCTTCTTCTATGGTCCGAAGCTGCGTGGATACGTCCTGGCCAATGATGGCAGCGGCTTTTTCGAGGACGTGACAGAGCAAGTGGCACCGGATTTCATGGAAATGCCGATGGTCACAGATGCGGCAGTTGGTGACGTTGATGGTGACGGTGCGCCGGACGTAGTCTTGGCGACGGAGTGGGGACCTGTTGAAGTGTTTCTGAATCGCAAAGGTGCGCTTGTGAGGAGCACCGAAACGCTAGGTCTGGCGCCGCAAAAAGGCTGGTGGAACGTGGTGAAACTTGTCGACCTGGACCAGGATGGAGATTTGGATATCTTCGCCGGCAACCACGGAAAGAACACCTTCTTCAAAGATGAGACTCGTTTGTACATCGCCGATTTTGATGCAAATGGCACGGCAGATTATATTTTCTGCGAGCCCCGTGACGGTAAATACTTTCCCATTGCCGATAAGAATGAGCTGATTGCGCAGCTACCGGTGCTGAAGAAGCGATTGCTGTATTTCAAGGATTACGCCTCGATGTCGATGGTCGACTTGTTTCCAGAGCAGCAGCTAAATGACGCTTTGGTACTGGATGCCACAACATTATCCTCTACACTTTTTGTTAATGAAGGAAACGAGTTTCAGCCTGTGGTGCTGCCCCCTGAGATTCAGTATGGACCTGTATACGCCATTGAGACTTTCGATATCGATGGAGATGGGTTCGAAGACCTACTGTTTGGAGGAAACCAGTACCTCGTGAAGCCGCAATTTGGAAGGTATGACGCCTTGCCATTCACGATTCTCAAGAATGACGAAGGCGCCCTGGGGGACATCGTTCAAATCCCTGTGTTTCGGCAAACCCGCAACATTGGACGACTGACCTTAGGCGAGCGTGACATCGTAATTCTTGCAAATAACAACGCTAAAGTAGATGTGTATGAACGTGGGGATTAAAGATTGCTTTTGGATTGGCTTACTAGCGGTCGTTGCGACAAGCTGTCTTCAATCGGATTATGAGAAGATGTTGAAGAAAGAGATGGCCAGTGGTGTGAGAAACGACTCCCTCTTTTTCGGCTTTGAGTTTGGTATGACCCGCAAGGACTTCTATGCCGTGGGTTGGGAAGTGAATAAGACGGGTGCCATCATGCATGGTCCCCTGAATAGAACGGTTCAATATCACATGCCGTCAAAGCAGCGTGGTAGCCTCGGGATGTATATGTTGTTCTTCCCTGACTTCGACGAGAAAGAGACCATCAAAAACATGGACCTGACCTTTCGCTGGGATTCAGTATTGCCCGGTCACCCGCAATTGAATGTGGATACATTATTGGTGGCATCGAAGGATACATTGATGAAATGGTACGGCGGCAATGAATTCATTTTGACGGAGTTTGAGAAGGAACCGAAACAGGTTTGGGTCAAAGTCGATGGCAACCGACGCATTACTCTCACGAAGTTTGAGCAAATTCAGGTGAAGGGTGTGATATCGGATTTGACCAATTCGGAAATTGCGAACAGTTACAGGTAATCATGAGACGCAACATTTTTTATTTTGGAACCCTGTCGATGCTACTGCTGGCGTGCAGTGGAGATTCCGGGGCACTTTTTGAGCGACTACCTTCGGAAAAGACAGGCATTAGATTCGTCAATCAGCTAGAGTTTGACGAAGACTTCAATGTCTACACCTACCGCAATTACTACAATGGGGGAGGGGTGTCTATCGGTGACGTGAACAACGACGGCTGGCAAGACCTTTATTTCACTTCCAATCTTAAAGAGAACAAGCTCTTCCTCAACAAAGGCAATTGGGAGTTTGAGGACGTCACGGAGAAGGCCGGAGTCGCCGGTACCCGGGCGTGGTCTACAGGAGTGACAATGGTGGATGTCAATGCCGACGGCTGGCTTGATATCTACGTGTGCAATTCCGGGGATATCGAAGGAGACAACAAGCAGAATGAGCTTTTCATTAACAATGGCGATTTGACTTTCACAGAAAGTGCTGCCGACTATGGATTGGATGATGGGGGCTACTCTACGCATGCATCATTCTTCGATTATGATCGGGACGGAGATCTGGATGCGTACTTGCTCAACAACTCCTACCAGGCCATAGGCAGCTTTGACTTGCGTCGCAATGAGCGGCCCAAGAGAGATACCCTGGGGGGAGACAAGCTGCTGCGAAACACTGAAGGGATTTTTGAAGACGTCAGCGAAGAGGCCGGGATCTATGGCAGCGTCATAGGCTTTGGACTGGGCGTGACAGTGGGAGATGTCAATGGCGATAGCTGGGATGACATTTATGTGTCCAATGACTTCTTTGAGAGGGACTATCTCTACATCAATCAGCAAGACGGCACCTTCAAGGAGGACCTCATTAATCAAATGAACTCCATTAGCGGCGCATCCATGGGTGCGGATTTGGCGGATATTAACAACGACGGCAACAACGACCTCTTTGTCACAGAGATGCTGCCGAGGGACTACGAGCGGTTGAAGTCGGTCACAACATTCGAAGATTGGAACCGGTATCAATACAATGTTGAAAATGGCTATTACCATCAGTTCACGAGGAATACGTTCCAGCTAAACAATGGTGATAATACCTTCAGTGAGATTGGTCGATTGGCTGGCGTCGAAGCCACTGATTGGAGCTGGGGGGCGCTCATCTTCGACATGGACAATGACGGGCTGAAGGATCTGTTCGTTGCCAATGGGATCTATCAGGACCTCACCGATCAGGATTATCTGCAGTACATTTCCAACGAGGAAGTAGTCAAATCCATCGTTTCCAAACAAGGTGTAGACTACAAACGCCTCGTCGAGATCATACCCAGCAATCCTATTCCCAACTATGCATTTCACAACCAGGGAGATTTGGGTTTTGCGAACAAGACAGAAGAGTTTGGCTTGGCAGATGAGGGATTTTCCAATGGCGCGGCCTATGGGGACCTGGACAATGACGGCGATTTGGATCTGGTGGTAAACAATGTGAATGGCGAGGCATTCATCTACCGTAGCAATGCCGACAAAATCGGAGGAAACTACCTCAAGTTCAGTCTCATCGGCGAAGGTCAGAACCCATATGCGATCGGAGCGAAGATCACCGTGCAGTCCGGGGAAGACCGATATTATGTCGAGCTGCAGCCCACTCGCGGCTTCCAGTCGAGCATGGACTTTCGACCGAACCTGGGACTGAAAACAGATGAGCCTGTAGCGGTTACTATCGTGTGGCCGAATGGCGCAGTGACCCGATTGACGGATGTACCCGTTAATCAGACCCTCGAGGCTTCCATGGCTGATGCCACGGAATCGTTTGTGACTTCAGCGGGCAGCAAGGCGGTCTTCCAGCCGACTGCTGTCCCTTTGACATGGTCGCACAAAGAGAACACGTATGTGGACTTCCACCGCGATCGTCTGCAGTACCACATGAAAAGTACGGAGGGCCCCAAAATGTCCTCGGGGGATATCGATGGCGACGGTGTGACAGACCTCTTTGTTGGCGGAGCGAAGGAGAACATTGGCGCGCTGCTGATGGGGATGGCCACAGGCTATACGGAAGGGAACGCGTCCTTCCTGGAGGAGCATAGTATCAGTGAGGACATGGGTAGTGCACTGTTTGATGCAGACGGTGATGGCGATCTGGACCTGTACGTCTGTAGCGGAGGTGTAGAGTATTCGCGGTCCTCTTCGGCGCTTTTGGACAGGATATACTTCAATGATGGATCGGGCGGCTTTGATCGTTCTGCCAGAGTGTTTGTTGAAGGCAATCAGTTTACAAGTACCTCGGTGGTAGCGCCTGCGGATATTGATGGAGATGGCGATGTGGATCTGTTTGTTGGAGAGCGATCGAAGCCGTTTTTGTATGGCACCACATGTTCGGGATTTATTCTTATCAATGACGGATCAGGCAATTTTCAGGATATGACGCAAGACCTGGCGCCAAGTCTTAGCGACATCGGGATGATCACCGCTGGGGGTTGGCTGGATCTTGATGGTGACAATGACCTGGATCTGGTACTGACCGGCGAGTACATGGGAGTCCACTTCCTTCAAAATAGCGAGGGGCGACTGGAGCTGGTCGACATGAGCGTACCTGCAAGCCTCAAAGGATGGTGGAACGAAATGCGTGTCGATGACATCGACGGGGATGGGGATATGGATGTGTTGTTGGGCAACCATGGCCTCAATAGCAGATTCCGTGCATCTGCCGACGAACCCATCAAATTATTCGTTGCCGACTTCGACGAAAATGGCTCATTGGATCCTGTGCTTTCTGGCTATTCGGAAGACGGTATCTTGCGACCCTTTGCGCTGAGGCACGATCTGATCGACCAGATGAAAGGGCTCAAAAAACTTTTCCCAGACTATGAATCCTTCAAGGGCAAGAGCATGCAGGAAATATTCGGCGAGGCGACATTGGCGGAGGCCATTACGCTGGAAGTAAACGAACTCAGATCTGGCGTACTCCTCAATGACGGTGATTGGAAGTTTCGGTTTCAACCCTTCCCTATGAAGGCGCAATTGTACCCAGTATTCGCCATTGCTACTTCTGATTTCGATGGTGACGGCGACATGGACGTTCTCCTCGGAGGGAACCTGTATGGGACAAAACCCGAAGTGGGGAGGTACGATGCCGGCTTTGGTACTTACCTTGAGAATGATGGTACGGGCCGGTTTTCAGTCGTTGAAGCAGGCTTCAAAGTCAAAGGCGAGATCCGGGATTTAGAAGTTGTAGGGAACAAAGTGGTAGTAGCGAGAAACAATGATTCACTTGTCTTTTTTGAATATTAGTCGGCGGGCGGCGCAGGCGCTTTCCCTGTGTCTGATACTTGGCTCTTGCGGTCTGGGTGGCGGAGACATTAGGTTTAAGTCGTTGTCTGCGGAGCAAACGGGTATTGCATTTGCCAATACACTCACCGACACCGAAACGCAAAATATCGTCGAGTACCTGTACTACTACAACGGTGGTGGCGTAGCTGCTGGGGACGTCAACAACGATGGCTTGGTGGATCTGGTGTTCACGGCCAATCAATTGGCCGACGAACTGTACATCAATGAAGGGAATCTTTCCTTCCGGCGGGTTGTATTGGAGGAGGCATTCGATGGCAAGTGGTCGACAGGAGTCACAATGGCAGACGTCAATGGTGATGGGCTTCTTGATATCTACATTTGCCGCGTAGGTGACTACAAGTCCTTTACTGGCAGGAATAGCCTCTACATTAATCAGGGCGATGGTGCCTTCGAAGAAAAAGCTGCCGAATTTGGCCTTGACTTCCAGGGCTTCTCTACACAGGCATCCTTCTTCGACTACGACCGCGATGGTGATCTGGACATGTACTTGCTCAATAATGCCGTGCATACGATCAGGTCCTATGCTCCGGCGAACACAAGGACAAGCTTTGACCCCAAGGCGGGCGACCGTCTCTTCCAAAGTCAGTTGGTCGACGGCGAGCAGCAGTTCATTGATGTGTCGAAGGAAGTGGGCATCTACAGTTCCTCACTCGGTTATGGATTGGGTCTGGTGTGCTCAGACGTCAATGGCGATGGATGGATGGACATATATGTTGGCAACGATTTCCATGAGAACGATTACCTGTACATCAACCATCAAAACGGTCAGTTCCGGGAGTCGCTGACGGATTACATTCAGCATACGAGTCGCTTTTCGATGGGCGTGGATGTTGCCGATGTCGATGGCGACACGCATCGAGACGTCTTTACACTAGACATGTTGCCCCATAGCAACGAGATCCTCTTGAAGTCAGCGGGCGAAGACAACAATCAGGTGTCGGAGCGCAAAATTGGGTTTGGGTACAACCATCAGTTTGCCCGGAACAATTTTCAATTGAATCAGGGAGGAGGGTCCTTCTCCGAAGTCGCATTGATCACGGATACGTACGCCACGGATTGGAGCTGGTCTGTATTGATTGAGGACTATGACAACGATGGATCGAATGACATCTTTATCACCAATGGTATCTACAAGCGGCCCAACGACCTGGATTATATCAACTACATGAGCAATCAGCAAGGGCGTCCAGACGCAAGGGACTGGGAGGACCTGATTGCGAACATGCCGACCCTGCAAATCTCCAACGTGATGTACAGCAACAAGGGCGACCTGAGCTTTGAGTCCGTGGGTGAGAAGTGGGGTCTGTCAGCACCTTCTTACAGCAATGGTGCCGCCTATGCTGACCTGGACAATGATGGCGATCTGGACATAGCCATCAACAATTTGAACTCTACGGCGCAGGTTTTTGAGAATGTTACTTCTTCCGGGTCGGAAGCTCCCAATTGGCTAATGGTAGAGCTAGAGGGTCCCGGGCTTAACAAGCTGGGGGTCGGAGCCGTGGTTCGGGCTCATGTCAATGGCAAAGTAATTGAAAAGGAACTTTCTCTTTCACGAGGATTTCAGTCTTCGGTACCTCCTGTTCTGCATTTCGGACTTGGAACGACGACCGCGGTTGATTCATTGGTCGTTCGGTGGTCGGATGGCACATTACAGTCAGAAGCTGCAATACCTGGGAATCAGAAAGTCAGCATAGCCTATCGCGAATCTGGGCGGACTTACTCTGCAGGAGCGGAGTTGGGGAGCAAGACTACGATGGTAGAGGTTACGCAAGTGGTTGACAACGACTTCAACCACTTCAACTTTGAGCCGTTGGTTCCTTTCAACCTGGGAACAGAAGGGCCAGCCTTCACGACAGCAGATATCAACGGCGATGGCTTGGAGGATCTCTTCCTCGGCGGAGCGCACAACTACGCAGGTCGGATCTTGACACAAACTGAGGAAGGCACCTTCGACGAGCAGCAGGTCTTCAGCGCAGATTCTGTCTACGAGGATACGGATGCAGCCTTTTTTGATGTCGACAACGACGGGGACCAGGACTTGTATGTGGTGAGCGGTGGGGCAGAGTACCTGGAGGGATCATTGATCTTGGCGGATCGCATATATATCAATAATGACGGGAAGTTTGAGCAGACGGCCTATCAGGTGCTCACTTCCAATGGCGCTTGTGTGAGGCCGATGGATTTTGACGGTGATGGCGACATGGATTTATTCGTAGGATCTCGGTCCATCCCGGGTGCCTATGGTCTCTCACCATTTAGCTACATCCTTGAAAATCAGGAAGGGGGCATTTTTGTTGCCGATACCCTTGAGTTGGGCATGGTTACAGACGCGCAAGCAGTGGACTACAACCAGGATGGAGCCATGGATCTCGTTGTTGTAGGGGACTGGATGCCTGTGACGGTACTGGAGAACACAGAGAGCGGGTGGGTCAATCGCACGGAGGATCTGGGACTGACCGATACTCAGGGTTGGTGGCGCTCCGTGACTGCAGAAGATGTCGATGGAGATGGCCGACTGGACATCATCGCGGGCAATCTCGGAGAGAACAGCAAACTCAAAGCCTCAATAGAGGAGCCCGCGAATTTGTATGTGGCTGACTTTGACAACAACAGCTACACCGATCCCATCATCTTCTACTACCTCAACGGTGAGTCCATCCCATTTGCAGGCAAGGATGATCTCGTTCGGCAGATAGCAGCCCTCAAAAAGGGCTACTTGAAATATGAAGATTTCGCGAAAGTGCGCTCGATCCGGACGCTACTGGGGCCTATGTTCCGATCCGATATGACCACCTTGCCGGTGAAACAGGGGGCGTCCTCAGTATTCTTAGGAGGGGAGAATGGGTTTACACGAAAAGACCTACCGTTTGAGGCGCAGTTGAGCCCTATTTTCGATGTCGAGGTCGGGGATCTCAATGGTGATGGATTCAAAGACCTGGTGGCGGTGGGCAACTTCTTTGGAGCTACTACGCAACTAGGGAGATTCGATGCGAATGCGGGCGCCACGTACCTCGGTGATGGCGCGGGGAATTTCCAGTTCAAGTCCAGGTTGAGCATCCCGGCAAATGAAGAAAACCGGCACGTCGAAAGGGTAGGTGACCTATGGATATTTGTGCCTAATGAGGGTGCAGTCCGATCGACAGACAAATTGCTCGAAAACGCTCCGATTCCGTAGACGAGGATTCTCCGGCTCATCGCCGATTATTCCGCTTCACATCTTCTTATTCCGTTTGATGTAATGGCCCTTCTCTAGGTGATTGCCCCTTGCTGGCGGTAATCTTACCTTTAGAGATCTAGCCACCAAAACTCCCCACAGGAATGATCAAAAGATTGATCTATCTGTTGTCAATTCTCACGGTATTCACGGCTTCAGCGCAGAGTAAGTTGTTGGATAAAGTGGCCGCTATGAATGCCCCTGAAGAGTTGGAGTTTTATTCGGATGAGCGTCTTTCATCTCCCATCTCCAGGATCACTGATGGGACCATGGAGTTTTGGGTGAAGGCGCCCATTACCAAAGGCAAAGCCTCCAAGGCTCAAGAGTACACCAAGGTGGAATTGAACATGAGTTGGGATGGACGGCGAGAGGTGTACCGGGATGTGAGAGATCTTGGGGAGAAGCTCACGAAGGTTGCGAAGGGTAAAGGCTACGAGGTTTTCAAAATTGAACTTTCCAACGAAGACAGGGCCGACCTCTTCTTCAACTATGTGGAGGACTCCGAGAACGCGGTTGTGAAGTTGGAGAGCCAATTCAGGGGTGGCCGCAATCGCAATGAGACGCTGGCCTCTGGGGTACTTGAATTGGACCTCACGAGCGGCAAGGAGAAGTACATCGAGTACCTGTTGAGCAAGAATGCCGATTACAGCTTTGACAACACCGACGCATTCAAGGACGATGATCTGAAAACGCGCGTCATTACTGACTTTGAAAACAGATGGGACATCAAGATCCACCAGTTCGCGTGGGGCGAGCGAGTACCCTACACAGGTGATGATCTGAAATTTTACAGGAGGCATACAGCAGGCATAACTTACACCGGTTCAGACGGCACTTGCTACAAGGCTGGAGTCTCTGTATTCGACGTCAGCGCTACGCCGGAAGGACCCTACTCCTATGGCAACGACGGCTCGCAGTTCAATCCCGAGAGGATTCCCTGCGAACGCGCTAAGTTGTAAGACTTTACTTTAGACAGATAAATAACCGGACCACTCCTGGCAACAGGGGTGGTTTTTTTTTGGAGAGATTGGCCGGTTTTTCATAGCGGAGATCTGCCCGGCTATACGCTTGTATCACCGCCGCGACACCCGGCGCTATGGCCACGCGGGATACCGCTGCTATCCGGTCTATATTGTACGGCCATATCTTCGAGCCAGTGGTTCTTAGATCTTCGTTCATAGTTCCTTGTAGTCAAAGAACAAAGAACCACTTACAGAGAACCTCCTACTTCTTCACCCAAATCCGTAGCGTAGTCGACTCCATCGTCAAATCAAACGACTGACCCCCTTTCAGCTTCATAAGGCTTCTCGTGTCCTTGACGCCTTTGTTTACATTCACACCATCGGTATTGGCGATCAGGGTCCAGTTCCCCTCGGGTAGTGTGATGTCCGAAAACTCTGCCTCATTGGGACCAGCATTGAGTAGCACAAAGACTTTTTCATCGACCACATAACCCAGCTGACTTTCGTCTTCAGGGGTGATCCATTGGTAGTATCCATCAGGCACCGCTTCTGCCACGCGAAATATCTTTCCATATTCTGAGAGGCGGAAGTCATTCATCCCCCGCCAGAAGGCGTGCATGTTTTGGTAGTCGTTGCCATTCTCTGCAGTCGGTTTTTGGCCGACGGTCTCCCAAACAAACTGGTTGGCGGTGCGGTGATTGTAGGTATCCCGATAGCCGTGCATATAGACCTTGTATCCATCTCTGGTCTCTTTCACGACTTCTCGAAGCGGAGCGTGCGCCTTGCTACGCATGATCTCCGAACCCCCGTGTGTGACGATTGGACCGAGTGTGGTATACAGGAGTGTGACTGCGATTTTGTATTCATCTTGATCCACGGCCGTCCTTCCATCGAAACGCTCCCCTCCAAACTGATCAGCGAGGGCGAAGTTGTCATGGATGTCCAGGTAGCTGATACCCGACGTCGGTGTTTTGTCGTCAGGGAATTTGTTGGAGAGCCCGAGCATTACCTTTTCTCTTTCGCTGAATTTCCCTCCGGGCCAGCCGCGGTCGTTCTTGTAGTCTTTCAGCTCAAATACTGGCCCTTTGAAGGCATTGCGCGAATCGTCCTGGAAGAAGGTGATGGGCGAATCTTCTTTGTACCAGTCCCAGTCCGGGTTGGCCTCGTAAGCCGGGTCGTTTGATCCGATCCACGCTTCGCCATATACGATCTTGTCCATCCCGATTTGCTGGCGTAGTGCCTTGAGGGATTGCTCATCGACCTGTCCGGCGAGGTCGATGCGGAACCCGTCGATCCCAAATTCCTTGATATAGTATTGACATTGGTCGATCAGCCATCGCTGTGTCATGGGTCGATTCTCCGTTTTCACTTCGTTGCCATAGGCGCCGATGTGATCGAAGTCCTTCGTCCGGTAATAGTACTGCTTGTCGATAGCATTGAAGTTGAAGTACCAGGAGTTGGCATCCATGTTCTCAGCGGTGTGGTTGGGGACGATGTCGATGATGACGGCGATGCCATTGTCATGAAACGCTTGTACCAGATCGCGGAACTCATCGCGTTCTGTGCCGGGATCGCCCCCTTTCGTGCGGTACCGCGCCTCCACGGCCATGGCGAAAGACGTTCGATAACCCCACTGATAATTCTCTTCAGCGATGCCCTGGCTGATCATGTATTCGTCATTGGCGAAGGATGCCACCCAGTCTTCCGTCGGGAAGTGGACATACTCCTGTACCGGCATCAGATGGACGACGTTGATACCGAGGTCCAGCACATAGTCGAAACCGATTTTTTCTCCTCGGCTATTGGTCAATCCCGGAGTGATCATCCCCTGGAAGGTGCCTTGATACTTATCCTCCAGTGGAAGGCGGTCTGTGAAGTCCTGGATGTGTACTTCGTAAGCGATGACGTCCTCCATGGCGGGTATACCGCCGCTCAGTGGTTTAGCAGGCGTAGTTCGCCGCCAGATACGCCCTTTGCCCCAAGTGTCGTCGGATACACGCGCATAAGGGTCGTTGATGTGAACAGGGTTGGTTTCGAAGAAGTGATTCCCGGGGTCGTCGGCTCCATGCACTGTGAAATCGTAATAGACGCCATGCAGGTCTTCATCAAAGAATGCCTCCCAGACACCATCGGCATCGACGGCCATTTCCACCGTTTGGTAGGCGTCGGTATCATCCTTGCCCTCGTACAGATAAAGCCTCACCATCGTGGCGCGGGGAGCGAAAAGGCGTACTGCGGTCTTCCCGTCGTCGATATTGGCGCCGAGTTCTTTGGTGGAGAATGTCTCTCGAAACCAGCCATCGAAAGAGCAGTGCGCTTTCAGGTTCAGCGATGGGATCTCCAGGAAGTAAACCCTGCGCTTGTCCAATGGGGTCTCGGGTACTATCAGTGTAGAAGTACCTTCGTTGGGTAACACACCCGCGACCTTGATGACATTTCCGGCAGCGTCGGTGATACGATAGGCAGAGGCTACGAGTGGTCGCTCTCCCTTGACCTCGGCCCAGATCAGCCTCTCGGACTTGAGCTCTGCCGTCAACCCTGCGGTGCTTACCTCCTTCATAAACACCAGGTCTCCGCCTGCTGCATTCTCCGCTTCCGCAGGAGGCTCCAGCCACTCGCCGTCGTCGATGCGATACTTAAACTTCGTGTTGGGCTTCACCGTGCTGAAGTCGATATTGTCGATCGTCAGTAGCCATTGCTCACCAGTTTTTTTGAGGTCCCACTGCCGATAGTCCGTTGACGCGTCCCAGTTCCTAAATTCCCCTGTGACCCACACCCGATCCGGCTTCACGCCGTACAGTGCTTCATCGAAGATGAATGTCAGCTTGTCGCCGAATACTCCGTAACCCTGGGTTTTCTGGCCACCGGTGAAGGACTGACCATAGGAATTGATCGCCGCGATAGAAAGGATCAAAAGCAGCACAGGAAGGGATTTCTTCTTCATGGTTTGGAGTTCTTTTGGGAGGGTAAATTTAGCGCTTGGTTTGTGGCTTACAAACTGCCTTTTCGGTGGATAGCGGATCTTGTTACGACCAATTCTCCTGCTCCCTCTGGCCCCTTTGGAAAAGTGGGACTATGGAATCAAATTCCCCTCCCGGGATGGGCCATGGCTATTAAGCAAAGGCTTGATTCTGCTTCCTTTGTCATCCTGAGGCCCTCGAAGGAGGCAAAGGAATGATGTCCGCACCTCGAGAACCCCGCCTACCCTCAGGCCGGCTCAGTGTGACATCAATTTCAAGCCGCGAAGAATCCCTAGATCAAAAACATTACGGGAGGGGCTAGGGGTGGGTTGTAAATGGAGCGCGATGGGCAGATGTGGAGCCTGTGTACCTCCAAAAAAAAGAGTTCCAAGCTCTCGAAACCTCGAACCTGGAACTCTGAAACTTTTTCGCCTTCGCAAAACTATGGTGGACATTGTCCGCCATAGCTCGCTTCGGCGAGCGAAGGTGGAGAAGATCGGATTCGAACCGACGACCTCTTGACTGCCAGTCAAGCGCTCTAGCCAACTGAGCTACATCCCCATTGGAAGTGCGAAATTAAATCAAAATTGGAATATGGTGACTAGTGATCAGTGATTAGTGTAGTGTGGTTCTCGGAATCCTCCGACGAACGTCGAAATACAGCCTCAAGCCACGAGATCACTAGATCACTCGCTTAAACTTCTTCACATTTTTGCGGTAGTAGTCGGATTTGAGGTTGGACTCCGTTACACCTCGGCTGGAGGAGGCATGAATGAACGTAATTTTGTCCTTATCAACCTCGCTGATGATGCCGCTGTGGTACCACTTCTCACCTTTCTCCTTGAACTTGAAAAACACCAGATCACCCGCACGCAGGCCTTTCCATCCTTTGGATCGGCCTATTTTGCTTTGTTCCTTGGCAGTACGTGGGAGATCGACGTCGATCTGACGGTAGCAAGTGTAGATCAGCGCGGAGCAGTCAATGCCGGAGTAGGACATCCCGCCATAGCGATAGGGGGTGCCGAGGTACTTTTTGGCTTCTGTGATGACCGTCGAGATCCGTTTTCGCTTTTTGCGATTTTGGGCATCGGCCGGGGTGATGGATACCACGAAAAGCATAAGTAGAATTACGAATACTGGTCGGATTAAACGCATTATGATACTAATTTGCCGGTGTTTGAGAACGTTCAAATTTAAAAAACGATGTGTGGAATCACAGGTGTTTTTTCCTTCAATCCCGTTGGCAGGATCCATTTGATACACCTGGAGGCGGCGACGAACGCCTTGGAAAAGCGAGGTCCGGACGTCCATCGTACCTGGTTTGACGAGGTAGCGGGGCTCGGTCACCGCCGGCTATCCATCATCGATACTTCCGAACAGAGCAATCAGCCGTTCTTCGACGAGACGCAGCGATACGCGATCGTCTACAATGGTGAGGTCTACAACTACCAGGAGATCCGCAAGCGCCTGCAGGATCGTGGGCTCACCTTCCGGACCAACTGCGACACCGAGGTCGTGTTGAAGGCCTACATCGAATTTGGTCCTGACTGTGTGAAGGAGTTCAATGGCTTCTTCGCCTTCGCTATTTATGATAAGGCGAACCGGTCCCTTTACATTGCCAGAGATCGCTTCGGCATCAAGCCGCTGCTATACATACACGACAACGACAAGCTGCTCTTTGCATCGGAGATGAAGTCCTTGCTGGCCTACAATGTGCCTCGGAAGCTGGACCGCACTTCGCTCTATCAATACATGGAGTTGACCTATGTTCCTGATCAATATAGTATGTTGGAAGGCGTCCAGAAGGTGCCACCTGGAAGCTACATGCTGCTGGAGGATGATCAGCTGACCATTCAATCCTATTATGACTTGACAAGGGAGCAACCGGTAGACAGCAGCCTGGATGAGGCGATGCCAAGGATCCGCGAACTTATGAGAGACTCGGTGCGTCGCCGGCTGATAGCGGATGTGCCATTAGGTGCGTTTCTCAGCGGAGGGATAGATTCCTCAATCATCGTGGCATTGGCAAGCGAGATGACGCCGCACCTAAAGACCTTTTCGGTGGGGTTTGAGGACAACAACTACTTCGATGAGACGCACTACGCAGAACTTGTAGCTAAGAAATTTCACACCGAGCACACGGTTTTTCGGCTACGAAATAGCGACCTATTGACCCATGTGGAGGACATAGTCAATTACCTGGACGAGCCCTTTGCGGATTCCAGTGCCATTCCCTTTTACATTTTGAGCAAGCTGACACGTGATAAGATCACGGTGGCGCTGTCTGGCGATGGTGCGGACGAAGTGTTCTCGGGCTACAACAAACACCAGGCCTGGGAGATGAGCAAATCCGGGGGGCTCAGGAATCAGGTGATCGGGGGCTTGGGTCCATTGTGGAGCTTACTGCCGAAGTCCAGATACGTCAAGGTCAGCGACCGTTTTCGGCAACTGGACAAGTTTGCGAAGATGATGCGCCTGCCGTACAAAGAGCGCTATTGGTACCTGGCGGCATTTATTCCCGCGCGAAGGGTTGACCGGCTACTTTCTTCCGTCGATGCCGTGGAAGAGAGGCGATCCGATTTGCTAAGTGGCCTGCATTCTGATGAGCTCAATGAAATGCTGCGCATGGACATGGATCTGGTGTTGCGTGGGGACATGCTTCGAAAAGGAGACATGATGTCGATGGCCAATGGCCTCGAGGTACGCGTGCCATTCCTGGATCATGCGGTGGTGAATTATGCTTTTTCACTACCCGCTCACATGAAGCTCAAGGGTAGCCAGCGGAAGATCCTCTTGCGGGAAGCCTTTCGGGAGATGCTGCCCCCGGAGCTTTACACACGGCCAAAACATGGATTCGAAGTACCGATTATGAGCTGGTTCAAGAAAGAGCTGAAGAGTGAGTTGCAGCAGTTTGTCTTCAATGAGGAGCGCGTAAGGGAGCAGGGTCTTTTTGCCTGGCCAGAAATAAAAAGGATCAAGCGCAGATTGTACTCACTTGATCCCTCTGATGTACACATCCAGATCTGGAGCTTGTATGTCTTCCAGAAATGGTATGCGCGCTATTTCAACAATTAATTGCTAGCCCAACCAGGCTTCCAACATCCACCGTGTTTTCTGCTGTCCGTTGATGAGAGCAATCATCATGTCTTCTGTCTCCTGGTCGTCGGCAGCCACGGCCATTTCCTTCACCTTGCTTTCCTGCTCTACGAGCTGACCTAATTGGTCGTGAACAGCTCTCACAGCATCCACATCAACAGTTACATTCTTGTGTGCCGCCAGGTTGGTGGTCTGCATGTAATCGGCGAATGTATGAAGTGGCTGCCCACCGATGGTCAAGATGCGTTCTGCCAATTCGTCGATCGTCTGGAGAGCGTCAGTATACAACTCTTCAAACTTCCGGTGAAGCTCGAAGAAGTTCTTGCCCTTGATGTTCCAATGAAAGCCCCGTGTGTTTTGATAATAGATATGATAATCGCTCAATAACTGATTGAGCTCTTTCGTAAGATCTGATGCCATTTTCCGTATGAATTTTAGTGAGTAAACATCTTGTGGGGGCTGTAAGTTTGCTATTTCCTAAGAATTAGGAACAAGTCCAGATTGGATTCATCCTTCTCATTGAGCAAGTAATCCGAGGCTTGGATTTCGCTCACCAGTCCTTGATTTTGATTGTTTAGCTTATTGCGGTTGAGGCGGTTGAGCAAGTCGTACGGTATGCGGAGCAGCGGCGCCGGCAACCGGTACTGTAGGTTCAATATATCGAAGCGTGTGATGCGGTGGACCGATGCTTTATTTTCCTCATAGTACGCCATCACTTTCTCATTGCCGGCCACTCCCTTCATTTCTACGTTGTCGAAGTACTTTTTGGCGATCTCCACCAACTCGTCTGCTGTGTACTCACGAATGTGCCATGGATTTCTGGTGAGCGTCATCTTGATATTGGGAGTGGTCAGCAGGGCAGTACCGCCAAGCTTGAGCATCCGATGGATCTCTTTTAGGAATAAGTGATCATCCTTGATGTGCTCGATCACCTGGAAGGACACGATCGTATCAAAGGCGTCAGATTCATAGGGGCAAGGTGGGAAATGACCCTGTCGAAAGTCAAACGTCGGGTGCTTCTTGCTCAGCTGCTCAATCACATCCCCAATCTTGTCGATGGCATTATAGTTGCTTGCTAAAGGTGCGATCACATCAATGCCCCGACCCTCGCCACAACCAAGTTCAAGCAAGTCGCCCTTGATAAAAGGTGCGGCAAGGTGGTATGCCTGGAGCAGCCTTTGGTGAATCGGGTTGTCAGAAGGGATCTGATCGGAGGTGATCTCCGTTGTATAGACACTCATGGGAAATTTTCGACAAAGAAATCAAAAAATGCTTAGATTGATCATTTCGAAACGGCACCCTTCAAATATGTACCGGTCTTTGCTATTCTCCATATTATTTCTCACATCCTTATGCCTGCACGCACTGGATTTTAGCAAGACGGACCTTTCCCATCTCTACTCGCTTGGGAGCCCTGTGGACATTCGCTTTCAACTGGTCCCTTCCACTGCCGACCAGACTACCTATTACCTGAGGGTTGAGCGGCGGGTCCAGGTCACTTTTGATTTGAGCTTTTTCACACAGGAAAAATATACGGATGCAACCGAGGCTTATGTGCAGCCAACATCGATCGATACCCTTTCACATTCAGAACGGTATACGGTCCTGCAATGCGAGCTGGCGACAGACTCTCTGGATCAAATTGTCGTCATACAGTTGGTAACCGGTAGCCAGAAATACTACTTCCCCATTGTCATGGACGTCGACAGACTGTCGTCATTCTATCCCTGGAAGGATGGCCCTGTAACAACACCCTTTTCGGAGCAGGCACCCGAGTTTAGGGAGGCTGATTCTCTTTATGCCTATGCTTACTCCATGGACTTTGGGCTGGCCGATCCCCCTTTTGGAGTAATGAGGGCGCTGTCACCGGAGATGTCAGTAGATTCGATATTCAGCTATGATCATACTGGCGATTTTCAGGACTGGGTCTTCTATTTTGTGCAGGAGGACACTGCTTCTTCAAAGGGGAGTGGTTTTCTGAAGTGTCCGTCATATTACCCCAGATATCGCACCGTTGAAGAGCTCGTGGGCCCTTTGCAGTATATCTGTTCCTCCAAAGAGTTTGAGGAGGTGGTGACATCCCCTAATCTGAGAAGCGGTTTTGAGGATTTCTGGATTTCCACGCTGGGCAATCAGCAGGAAGCGAAGATCGCCATTCGCCGGTATTACCGACGTGTGACCGGCGCCAACCAATATTTCACAAACTATAAGCCCGGATGGAAGACTGACCAGGGCATGATCTACGTCGTATTCGGTGCTCCACAGCAGGTCTATCGGACGGGTCGAAAGGAAATCTGGATGTATGGGGGTGGCTTGCAGTTTGAATTTATCAGGATATCCACGTTGTTCTCTCCTACGCTGTATACCTTGCTGCGGGATCCTGAATACAAAGAAAAGTGGGTACAGAGAATCGCAAGCATTCGACAAGGTTCGTAAAGCCGCCGATCAAGGATGAGAACATGATCTATGGTATCCGCGCCGTCATTGAGGCGCTGGAGGCCGGCCGGGATCTCGAAAAAGTATTCATACAAAAAAACCTTCAAGGCGATCTGGTCAAATCGTTGTGGTCATCTCTCAAGGGGACGTTCACACCGATTTCCAAAGTACCGGTTGAACGACTCAACAGATTCACCCGCAAGAATCACCAGGGGGTCGTCGCTTTTGTATCCCCTGTCAAATACTATTCACTGGATGGTCTTGTGCAGCGGTTGTACGAGGACGGTCGTGCCCCGCTACTTATGCTTCTGGATGGCGTTACCGATGTTAGGAATTTTGGTGCTATCGCCAGAACCGCAGAGTGTATGGGCGCCGATGGTTTGATCATCCCTACGAAGGGAGCGGCACAGATCAACGCTGACGCAATGAAGACATCCGCAGGTGCTCTAAGCAGTCTGCCGGTCTGTCGTACAGAGGACTTACCTGGTACTTTGCGCTATTTGAAAGAGTCGGGCCTGCAGACTGTGGCCTGCACGGAAAAGGCCGAAGACCTCATTAGTGATATCGACTTCTTTTCTCCTGTGGCGATCGTCATGGGTTCAGAAGAAACCGGTGTTTCGGAAGAGGTTCTCGCTGAGTGCGATCAGCGCGCCAAAATACCCCTGTTGGGGAGTATCCAATCGCTCAATGTCTCTGTGGCTGCCGCAATGGTGCTGTACGAGATCACTCGGCAGCGAAGCTGATCAGACGTAATTGTCACCCTTTAGCGTCTTCACATCTGTCACGAAAGCCTTGAACTTGGCTGCATCGTCCTTTCGGCAGACGAGCAAGACATCATCAAAGTCGGATACCAGGTAGCCATCCAGATCGTGGAGTACGATGAGTTTGCCTTTGGGTGCTTTGATGAAGCTATTGGTACAATCGTAGAGGATCGTGTCCGCTTCTATGACATTACCGTCGTCATCCTGGTCGCGGATCTCGTGGAGGGCATTCCACGATCCCAGGTCCGACCACCCAAAGTCTCCGAGCACGACGTACACATTGTTGGCCTTTTCCATGACGGCATAGTCGATGGAGATGTTTTTAACAATCGAAAACGCCTTCGAAATAAAGGTGTTCTCGCGATCCTTGTAGAATGTATTCCGTCCATTCTCGAAGATTTCGGCCATTTCTGGTTGAAACTTTTCGAAACTGCTGACGATACTTTTCGCTGACCAGACGAAGATGCCCGCATTCCAGACAAAGTCGCCGCTTTCCAGGAAGGTCTTTGCCAGCTCAAGTTCCGGCTTCTCAGTAAAGGTCTTTACCTGCTTTACGTCACCGTCCTCCTCAATGAACTGTATATAGCCATATCCGGTCTCAGGACGGTGAGGTTTGATGCCTATAGTGATGAGTTTGTCACCTTCGGTGGCACCTCCCACGGCCGTTTCGATCACCTGCCTGAACTTGTCTTCCTGAAAAATGGCATGGTCTGCGGGTGTGAAAATCAATACCGCATCCTCATCCTTCTCCCGTATTTTATACGACGCATACGCCACACATGGGGCGGTATTTCTTTTGGCAGGCTCTAAAAGAACTTGCTCTTTTGACAGCTCCGGGAGTTGCTCGCCGATCAGCGATTCATACAGCGCGTTGGAAACTATATAGATATTTTCAGTGGCGACGAATTGTGCGAACCTATCGAAGGTCATTTGCAACAATGTGCGTCCGGTACCCATGACATCCAGAAACTGTTTGGGTTTGCTGGTCCTACTATAAGGCCAAAATCTGGTACCTGTTCCACCGGCCATGATAATGGCGTAGACGTTTTTGTGCATTCGAAAATGACTTGTTTTGGCTGAGCCCAAAGATACTTGAAACTTGGGATCACCCCTGTGACAATCTGCTAGAGATCATTTAAATTCGCCTTCCTTTTACAAACCAAAGTTTGCGTGCAAGTCCCCCGAAATTGTTAAATTAATACAATGAATCCAGGGACAATTTTCAAATCATGGAAGTAGTCACCAATGACAGGCTCAAAACTACCTTAAAAGAGGTATTTGGCTATGATCACTTTCGTGGCAATCAGGAGAGGATCATTCAAAACATTGTCGACGGCAAGAATACCTTCGTCATCATGCCCACAGGGGCAGGCAAATCTCTTTGTTACCAACTGCCGGCGATTGTGCAGGGCGGGGTGGCCATTGTGATATCGCCCTTGATCGCTTTGATGAAGAATCAGGTGGATCAGATGAATGCTGTAGGCGTCGACGCGAGGTTTTTGAATTCAACGCTTTCCAAGAGCGAAGTGAACCGAGTGAAGAATGATACGTTGGCGGGTATAGTCAAACTGTTGTACGTGGCACCGGAGTCTTTGACCAAGGAGGAAAATGCCGAATTCCTGAAGACAGCAAAAATATCTTTCGTGGCGATCGATGAGGCCCACTGTATTTCCGAATGGGGGCATGACTTCAGGCCTGAGTACCGACGCATCAAGTCCATCGTCACTGAGTGGGGAGATATTCCGATCATTGCTTTGACAGCCACGGCCACACCGAAGGTGAAGTTGGACATCCAAAAGAACCTCAACATGGAGGACGCGACGATATTCAAGTCGTCGTTCAACAGGCCCAACTTGTACTATGAAGTGCGCCCTAAGCAGGAGGCCAAAAAGCAGCTTATAAAGTTTATTAAAGACAATAAGGGCAAGTCTGGCATCATCTATTGCCTCAGTCGCAAGAAAGTTGAGGAAATTGCAGACTTTCTCAAAGTCAATGGCATCAAAGCCGAGCCCTACCACGCTGGGATGGATGCCAACCAGCGGATGGCTAATCAGGATGCGTTTTTGAACGAGGACCTGCATGTCATTGTCGCTACGATCGCTTTTGGCATGGGCATCGACAAGCCGGATGTGCGATTCGTCGTCCACTATGACGCACCCAAGTCCATCGAGGGCTACTATCAGGAGACAGGCCGTGCCGGACGTGATGGCCTTGAGGGTAAGTGCCTGATGTTCTATAGCTACAATGACATCATCAAACTCGAGAAGTTCAACAAGGACAAGTCCGTCACTGAGCGGGAAAATGCGAAGTTCCTACTTGAGGAGATGGCGGCATACGCCGAATCCTCAGTATGTAGGAGGAAGCAACTGCTCCACTACTTCGGTGAGGAATTTGATTGCGAGCGCAATGGTGGGTGTGATAATTGTGTGCATCCTAAGGAGGAATTTGAGGGTACCGACTATGTCATGAAGGTCGTGGGCGTCGTCAGGGATACCCAAGAGCGTTTCGATATCAATCACACGGTGCATGTTCTGCTGGGCAAGAATACGCAACACGTGAAGAGTTACTCGCACGATAAACTGAGCCTTTTTGGTAGTGGTAAGGATGAAACAGACGGCTTCTGGAAGTCCGTCGTACGGCAGGCACTGTACAACGAGCTCTTGACGAAGGACATCGAAAATCCTGGTCTATTCAGAGTGACGGAGGCGGGACACAGGTTCCTGAGTGATCCTCACAAGATCATGCTCACGAGAGATCATGATTATACTACAGAGGGTGACGAGGAAGAGTCCGAGCGGCCAAGTTTTGATCCTAAGTCTTATGATACGACGCTGTTTGAGATGCTCAAGCACCTCAGAAAGTCGGTGGCAAAGGACAAAGGAGTGCCTCCTTACGTGGTATTCCAGGACCCATCGCTTGAAGAGATGGCAACCCTGTACCCCACTACCAATGACGAACTGATCAAAATCGTCGGCGTTGGGGAGAGTAAGGCTCGCAAGTTTGGCAGGCCATTTCTGGAGGCCATCGAGAACTATGTCGAAGAAAATGACATCGTGACAGCTGGTGATGTGTTGGTCAAATCCGCCGGTACCAAATCCAAGAACAAGATTGGTATCATCATGCAGATAGATCGTCAGATAGATCTTGAGGAAATTGCGGAGTCCAAGGGCATGAAGTACGAAGATCTGATCACGGAGATAGAGACGATCTGCGATGCCGGCACAAAATTGAACCTGGACTATTACATTGATCAACTGCTGGATGACGACCGGCAGGACGATATCTATGACTATTTCTTAAATACGCATACCGATGACATTTCAGAGGCCCTTGAGGAGTTGGGGGACGAATACTCTGAAGACGAGGTTCGACTGATGAGAATCAAATTCATGTCCGAGTACGCGCATTAATTTCACGCTGTAAGATTTATGAAGATACTAGTCCTTGGCTCTGGTGGGAGGGAGCATGCCCTTGCCTGGAAGATTCGGCAGAGCCCACGTTGTGAAAAACTATACATTGCTCCCGGAAACGGGGGCACTCATCAGATTGGCGAGAACCTGCCCCTCAACGTCTCGGATTTTGCTCAAGTGCGTGAGGCAATCAAAACCCATGAGATTGACCTTTTGGTAGTAGGTCCGGAGGATCCTCTCGTCAATGGTTTGGTCGATGATCTGAAGGGTGCTGATGATCTAAAGGATCTACGAATCGTCGGACCACAAAAGGAGGGTGCCCGCCTGGAAGGAAGTAAGAAGTTCGCAAAGGACTTCATGTACCGTTATGGAATCCCCACAGCCAAGGCACGTACCTTCAATGCTGAGAGCTTCGACGAGGGTGTGGCGTTTCTCGATGAGACAGAAGGCCCCTATGTGCTAAAAGCGGATGGCCTTGCCGCGGGCAAGGGAGTGATCATCACCAAGGATCGCGAAGAAGCGAAGCAGAGCCTGGAGGACCTCCTAATCAATAAGCGATTTGGCGAGGCCAGTGCCGAGGTGCTCATTGAGCAGTTTCTGGAGGGCATTGAGCTGTCGGTGTTTGTGTTGACGGATGGCAAGGATTTCGTGCTGCTTCCTGAAGCAAAGGACTACAAGCGAATAGGTGAAGGCGACACTGGCCCCAATACCGGAGGCATGGGGGCCGTTTCTCCCGTTTCATTCGCGTCGCGGCAGTTTATGAGTAAAGTATTGAGTCGCATTGTCAAGCCGACAATTGCAGGGTTGCAGGAAGATGGTGTGCCCTACTCAGGATTTATCTTTTTCGGGTTGATCAATGTGAAGAATGAGCCTTACGTCATCGAGTACAATGTGCGGATGGGAGACCCCGAGACCCAAGCGGTCCTACCACGACTGAAAGCCGACCTGGTGGATCTGCTCGTCGCCACAGCGGATGGGCAACTCGGTGAGGCGAAAGCCGAATTCGAGCCTTATACTGCCTGTACCGTAGTGATGGTGTCCGAGGGATACCCTGGCTCTTACGAAAAGGGGAGAGAGATCACAATTTCCGACAAGGTCAAGGGCATTCTGCCATTTCATGCCGGGACGGCAATGAAGGATGGCAAGCTTGTCACCAACGGCGGCCGTGTAGCAGCAGTCACCAGCTTGGGAAAAAACCTGGACGAAGCCATGACAAAAGGTTATGCCGGCATAAAGCACTTCGATTGGGAAGGCATGCAGTATCGCCGAGATATCGGTAGGGACCTGCGAAACTTCAGCAGCGATCTCTAGCATTTCGAAGGTTCCCATATATGCCCGACAACTGGACACCCGGAGGGTCCGGAAGAAATTGGCAATTAGTCCTCCGCCACCTATATTTGGTAAGATTCGATATGGGAAATAAGGATGGGATGTAGCAGTTGTGATAGTGAGTCCTCGGCCGCGGGCTGTCAAAGCAATGGTAGCTGCAAAACTGGAGGTTGTAACAAACTGAACGTGTTCGATTGGCTGTCAGATATGGACGGCCTGATGGAGCAGCTGTATGATATTGTCGAAGTCCGTTTCAAGAACGGTCGGAAGGAGTTCTTTCGCAATACTCAGGGGTTGAATCTAACAACCGGCGATGCGGTAGTCGTTGACGTGCCACATGGGCACCATGTCGGGCATGTCTCGCTGCAGGGCGAACTGGTCAGGCTCCAGATGCGCAAGAAGAGCGTGAAGGACAACAATGATATCCGAAAAATCTATCGTCTGGCCACTGCCAAGGACATCGAAAAGTTGCGCAAAGTCAAGGCACGAGAGGTACCTACTCTTTATCGCACCCGTGAGATCATCCAGAAGCAATCTTTGGCGATGAAACTCACCGACATCGAATACCAGGCCGACAATACCAAAGCGACTTTTTATTACTCAGCTGATGAGCGCGTTGATTTTCGGGAATTGATCAAGATCCTTGCGGCGGAATTCAGGATTCGCGTCGAGATGCGTCAGATCAGTCTACGACAGGAAGCGAGCCGACTGGGGGGTATTGGCTCATGTGGCCGTGAGCTTTGCTGCTCTACCTGGCTGTCGGAGTTTACTTCTGTGAGTACTCAAGCGGCACGCTATCAAAACCTGTCGCTCAATCCCAATAAGCTGTCGGGACAATGTGGCCGACTCAAGTGCTGCCTCAACTACGAACTCGATACCTACATGCAGGCCCTGGAGCACATCCCCGAGCTGGAGGGTCCTCTCTACCTCGAAATGGGTGCCGCAAAACTTCAAAAAACGGATATCTTCCGAAGGATCATGTGGTTCAGCCTGGAGGATGAAAATACATGGCATCCTGTGGAAACTGAGCGAGTGAGGGAGATAGTGGCGATGAATAAGCAAGGCAAAAAGCCGGCGACGCTCCTCGACAACGAGTTGGAGGAAAAGGGCACGATGAACGCTCTCAACAGCGATCTCGAGGCCATGGATCGCAAGTTCAAGAGGCAGGGCAAAAACAAGAAAAGGAAAAACAAGCGACGAGGAGGCAACTCGTCCAACAATCCCAAGTCACAAAATCGAAAGAAATCGAATAAACAACACCACCGACAATGAAACGATTTCAATGGTTGCTCCTTGGAGCAATATTCTTCACGGCATGTGATGAGAACCGCATCTATGAGAAATTTGTGAAGATGTCCGAGTACTGGCATCAGGACGAGGTTATCAGCTTCGAGTTTGAGATCGAAAATGATAGCCTGCCCTACGACCTAATAGCGCAGTTCAAGCAAGACATTGATTTCCCCAATTACAACTTTTACTTCTCCTATCAGCTGATAGACGAATCAGACAGTGTGTTGGAGGAGAACCTGGAGGAGACTTTGTTTTTTGAGCCCAAAACAGGGGAGCCACTGGGTAGTGGCATCGGAGATACATTCGACCACGAACATGTGCTCAAGGACAACTTTCGGTTTCCTGGGCCGGGTACCTATGAGGTGACCTTCCGACAATTTATGAGGGTCGACAGCATCCCCCATATTCTCCGAGTCGGCCTCCGTGTGGAGGACGCTTCCATCAACTAGTCCAAAGGCCTGAGGTCCTGCAGCACAGTCGGGATCAGCTCAGATACCGTCGGGTGAATATGCACTGCTCGACTGATTACCGTGTAGGGCGCCTTGGCGTACATGATATCTAGCAGCGAGTGAATAACTTCATCTCCTTCGATACCGAGGATGGTAGCACCAAGTATTTGCTGAGTCTCGGCATCCACCAGGATTTTCATGAAGCCATTGGTTTCGCCCTTTTCTTTAGCCCTGGCGATACGTGACATCGGGCGTGACCCAATCAATATTTTCCTTCCGCACTGACGGGCCTCCGTCTCGCTCATTCCGATCCTCGCCAGTGCAGGGTCGGTATAAAGGCCATAGCAAAGAATTCGATCCGTGACCTTTCGAGGGTCGCTATCGAAAAGATTGGCAGCTACTATTTCGTAGTCATTGTAGGAGGTATGGGTGAATCCACCTCGACCATTACAGTCGCCAATCGCCCAGATGCCGGACACGTTGGTCTCGAGTGTGTCAGTGACGACAATGTTACCACGACCATCTTTAGCAATGCCTGTATTCTCCAGTCCAAGATCATCGGTGTTGGGTACTCTTCCCACCGCCAGCAGCAAATGAGAACCGACTACTTGTCGATCACCCTTCTCACAGTCGACATTGATTAGGATTTGATCGCTGTCTTGGGGTAAACCATCCAGGCATGTCGCGTCCAGTCGGAATTTCACCCCTTCTTCTTCGAGGAAGCGTTGCAGCTCCTCTGAGACGTCAGGATCCTCACGACTCACGATGCGGCTATTTCGTTCCACGATCGTTACCTCACTGCCAAATCGCCGAAACATCTGTCCAAACTCCAGTCCGATGTAGCTACCACCTACGATCAGCAAATGCTCTGGAATGGTCCGTAGCTGCATGATCTCGTCATTCGTCATACAGGGCACCTGCTCATAACCGGCAGGGACTCTCGGCCGACCTCCGACGTTGATGAAGATCTTTTCCGCACTCAGATGCTCACCATTGACCTCGACAGTATGGTCGGAAATGAACCTCCCGTGCCCCTCGAAGACGGTGATGTTTTCTGTCCCCTTCATCCACTCCTCGACTCCCGTGGTTGCGGCGTTTACTATCTCGTCTTTTCGGTCCTGGACTTTGTTGAGATCAATGCTGACACCCTCTGGCACAATGATGCCATACTCTGCAGCGCGCTGTACCATCCGAGCTACCCGGGCGCTCGCTACCATGGTCTTAGTGGGCGTACATCCATTGTTGACACAGGTACCACCGAACTTGCCTTTCTCGATGACAGCGACCTTCCAGCCTTCCTGGGCCATTCTGGCGGCAAGTGACGGACCTGATTGCCCCGTTCCGATGACGATGGCGTCGAAAGTTTTGGTCATGGGTTTTTTTGGAAGTTAAATGTAGGGATTTGCCCAGAAAGCAATTGTGGCAATCGCGACAGTCAAGGCAATGGGATCCACCCCTTCTCTCCAGTCACCATAGGGAACTCACGGTTTTGCCATCGCTGTTTGGCATCTTCGATCTTTTCCTTGCTAGTAGCCACGAAGTTCCAGTAGATGTGTCGCTCTTCTGGGAAGGGTGTGCCACCGAATAGCAATACATGGCTGTCCTCACCTAGCTGTATGAAGCAAACATCTTCTTGTTTGGAGACCAACATGTTTCCCTTTTCAAGGCGTTCGCCACAAGCTTCAATGTACCCGTCGACGACCACCAGGCCGATTTCACCTTTGAGATTTTGAGCATTGAATGGCACCTTTTCAGTACTTCGCATGTCAATCATGAATTGATGAGAGTAGGAGGGTACGGGAGACCGTTGCCCGTAGGCCTCACCGGCAACAACAGTGAAGTCGACGCCATTCTCCGACCATTTCGGAAGACGCTCAGCCTCAATGTGGTGGAACTCTGGTTCCATCTCTTCTTTGTCTTTTGGAAGTGCTATCCAGATTTGATACCCATGGACCGTGCGAGTAACACCATCTCTGTGATCATCGGGAGTTCTTTCCGTGTGCGTCACCCCTCTCCCAGCGGCCATCAGGTTCACGGCCCCCGGCGTGATTCGCTGGACACTTCCTATGCTATCTCTATGTATCACCTCTCCTTCGAAGAGGTAGGTCAGTGTGCAAAGGCCTACGTGTGGATGCTGACCAATATCCAGGTACTTCCCTTCGGATATTTCCGAGGGGCCCATGTGGTCGATGAAGATGAAGGGACCAACCGTCCTCTTTTTTCGAAAGGGGATCAGCCGCCCTACCAGGAAGTCGCCAATATCTCGACTGCGCTCCTCAATGATCAAACCTGCATTGGACATGGGTTATTTGGTTTTGGTGTTGGCTTCCCTCACTCTATTCAGGTAGAGTTTCATTCGCTCCAGAACACCCTCTTTGTCTATCCAAAAGGCGCGTGAGAAAAACATCGTATGTGGCCACTTCTTGTCAGAGAGGAGCCCAGGGTAATAGACAAAGGCCTCTTTGACTGAAGCAGCTTCATGGAAAACCTCATCGTCAGTGAGCACCATACCTCGCAGTTTCTTCGATTGTAGGACCGTCAGGTCGGCATACTGGAAGGTCTTCTCCAGTTGGAGGTCGTCGAATCTGTGAAAAGAGTGCTGCTTGATCTTTTCTCGCAGGTACCAGCCTTCTGGATGCTCATGCTGCTGGTAGGGCTTTGGGGCCCATTTGTTTTCGCTGATGTCCCAGGCATACTGCAGGTACTTTTTGAGCAGCTTGGGACCTACATTCTTGGCCTCATCTACTTTGATCTGTGAGGGTAGCACACTGGAGATCACATACACTCCTACTTTTGCCCGGGTGATGGCTACATTCAGGCGATTTTCACCACCTTCCAGATTCAGCGGCCCAAAGCGCATCTGTATCTTACCCGACTTGTCTGGCCCATAGGCGGTGCTGAAGATGATGATGTCCCGCTCATCTCCCTGTACATTTTCGATGTTCTTCACAAAAAGGCTTTCCGGGAGGCTTATCTTCTTCCTCGTGGCCATCTCGTCCAGGAGGTCAAGGATGTAGGACTGTTGACGCGCATTGAAAGTCACAACTCCAATATCCTTGGAAGGGTCCTTTTTGATTATTTCATATACTAGGTTGACCACCTTCACAGCCTCGACGATGTTGACATTATTCTCCCAGATACCATCCACCTTCAGGTACTTGATGGCTTTGTTTTTGCGATTGACCGAATCGAAGTGTGGCAACATTCGAAGGCGATGCTCATAAAAATGCTCGTTGGAGAACTCAATAAGTTCCAGCGACTGACTTCTGTAGTGGCCTTGTAGTTTGGTGTCGGGCAAGTACTGCTGCGCAAGATCCAGCAAGGAGTCGATCTCCAACTCTGGTATATCGTCATCGTTGTCTTCGTCCCAGCGAACGCGATACAGGTCGAAGGGCTTCAGCTGCTTGTTGTCGCCAGCAATCACGATTTGCTTACCGCGGTACAAAGCGGGAATCGCCTTTTCTGAAAAACACTGCGACGCCTCGTCGAAAATGACCAGATCGAAAATTTCTGTCATTGGGAAAATGGCGGAAGCAGACTCTGGCGATGCCATCCAGCATGGGAGCAACTTGAAAAGTTCCTCGTTGAAGTTGGCAATCACTCGTCTGATCGGCCAAATCCTTTTCTTCTTCGTCACCTGGTGGTACAGGTCGCGGTAGGTGACCAGGTTGTTCAGTCGGTTGTACTCCAAGTCTTCGTAGGTCCTTTCCCGCGACTTCAGTAGGAGGATGTCGGCACTTACATTCTTCTTGTCCTCGACGGCCTCCCGCAGCGTTTTTTCGAGCATCTCCATCTTGTTGGAAGACACTGCCCGCAAAATGGGGTACTTGGTTTCGATGTGGTCAATCCAGGCAAGAGCGAGACTGTTTTGCAGCACATTGATGACACCATCTGGTGTGAACCGGTCGCCCACCAATGCGATGAGGTCCTCCGTGATCTTTTCCTCCGACACGCTGAACGACCGCTTCAGCTCGTGATACTCCGCCAGTTTATCGAAATCCTTGCGAAGGACATCGGTCACCTCTTTTGCTGTGTGCTTCGCCAGCGTCAGGCCCCGGATTTGGGTTTCCGACAAGTACCGGCTCCAGTTCTGTTTTTTGTCTGGAATGTCCTTGACCAGGTTGATGAGTTTCTTGAGCATGTTCACCTGGTCTTTGCGTTGGTCCTTGATAAACGGGATCATTGACTCAAGTGGCCGCAGGTTGCTCAGCAGCTCATAGCTTTTGAATGCGAGCTTTTGATAAAAGAACCAGTTCTGCAGATCGATCTTCCGGATGACTCCAGGGAAGTCGTAAAGCCACTTCTTTTGCAGGAGTTCTGAACTCAGGTGCTCGTAGTTGAGGCGGTTATCAATTTTGTCCAGCAGTGACTGGAATCCTTCCCGGTTGCTCTTCAGGTTGTTACTTACTAAGACCCTGGTGATCAGTATTTTGTCGTCGGAGAACAACTTCCAACGGAGCCAACTGATAGGTCCTTTTCGCGCATTGATGGCGTGTTCCAAGGCCTCCTGAAATCGGCCCAATTCATTCGCCTTCAAAGAGATTTCTGGTCCCGGCCCTTTGAAGCACTGCATGATGATGCGCTCCTGCTCGACGAGCCAGGGGTATTTGACGATGGGTGGCTCTTTGACAATGTGCCGAAAGTGATGGTACACACGCTCATTGTCCAGATTGTTGGTGAGCTGCTCCAGTTCCTCTGGTTTATCTGAGAGCATCTCGAGCGACTCAAAATCCACAGGTTGGTTGAGGATGGCTCGGGCCTTCTCCACTGTTGTCTTGGAGTACTCCACTATCTCTTTCACCAGCTCCTGTATGTCGACGAGGTCCTGTACTTTGTAGTCGGCGAACGACTTACCCCCAACCCAGAAGTGTGACTTGTTCTCAAACTGCAGATAATACTGGAGGTACTGCCTCAGCTTCGTGACAAAAGCATCAAGCTGTCGGTAGTCGAAGTTCCTATAGTCTTGATTCAGGGGAATTGACAGCTGCATTGGGTCGGATGTGAGGTACAACTCTTTGACGCTCTTGCCACATTCCGATTCGTCGTAGAGTATCTCCCGAAAATCAGTTAGTTCCTCTACGGCCTGATCGATCTTGCGGCTGGATTGATGGAAGGTGCGCTCCAATTGGATCGCATCCAGGGAGTTGTTTTTTTGGCGATACTCACCCAGTCTGTCGACTTGCCGAGCAATTTGCTCAAAGATGCTCTTGCGGTCATTCTTGAAGTCATGGACCAACCCGATAAAGTCGTGTAGCAGCTTTTCCCTTAGTCGGTTATAGACTACGTCGAGGGCTGCTCTTTTTTGGCACACCAGTAGCACATTCTTGCCGCGGGCGATGTAATCACAAATGAGGTTGGAGATCAGTTGTGATTTCCCAGTGCCCGGTGGGCCCTGGACAATCATGGAGTTGCCTTTTTTGATCAGTCCCAGCGCCCTTTCCTGATAGGCATCTAGTTCGAAGGGGGTGAAGGTATTTTCCTCCAGGAGCCGGTCCGAAAAGCGGGTATCCTTTTCATCTTCCATGTCCTCTCGCTGGCGTTGGAAGAAAAACTCTTCAAGGTCTTTGATGCGCTCATTCTCGATGAGATCGACATAGTCCGGTACGAGGTAAGATCCTGCTTGTGGGAAGATACCCAGTACCGCTTCCGGATACAACTTCAATTGGCCGACCTTCTCCTGGCTTTCCAGCTCGGACCTGCGATAGTCCTCAAACCCCTTGAGCTGGTCCATGAAATTGCTCTGATTGAAGTTGATCTCCATGTTGCTGTTTTTGAGCAACTCGTACAACTGTGTTCGGAACACGGTCGGATCGCGGTCGAAGTCATTGAATGAGGTCTCCAACAGCTCCTCGTCCAGTTTCGTTTTGTTGAAGAAGGAGTAGGCGAGAATGAAGGACTTATTAAATGTGATGTTGACGTCCGTCCGGATTTTTAGGTGCCACATATTGTTGGCTTCCCGCAGCTCAACGGGAAAGAACAACAATGGACCTCGGACAAGCGTCTCATCAGCAAACTTACCCTGGACCATGGGCCAGCCGACATACAGGTCACGAGCTCCGCGCTCATCGAAAATGAAGCGCTCGATTCTCTGGATTTTCTTCAGCCGACGGCCAAGTTTGTTCGCCTCCTTGTCGCGACTATCAATATTCTGCGTCAGGTCGATCTGACGTTGGTGCTTGATCAGCCCTTCGATGACCGACCAGCTGGGTTGGTCTATGGCAAAATCAAAATCGTGGATATCTATGCACTGCTCGGAGATCAGGCGCAATAGCAGTAGGGACCTATTGCTGCCAGATAAATTCGTAAGCCGTCTGAGATACGATTGAAGAATCTGATGCATGTATTATTACTTATCCAGGGATAGGTAAGGAAGCAGTTTCTGGTAGAGGCTGTCCCCGATGATCTTGATCCTTGTGATCTCTCCCAACTCCTCATAGTCCCCATGTTGCTCCCGGTATCTATGAATGGCTTGCGCCTGATTCCAATTAAGGTAGGGGTGTCTTGCAAGCAGTCTGATGGAGTCCGAATTGATCAGGATATTCCTTTCCGCAGGTTCGCCTATAAAAGTATGATTTTTTAATAAATCTAACGCCTCTACTCGCAGACCATATACTTCGGAGAGTTGCTCTTGGGAATGGAATCCACCAAGCAACGCCCGATATTTTACGATCCTCTCGGAGTAGGTGGGGCCTATACCCCTGATTTGCTGCAGGTCTTCAGCAGACACGATGTTAAGATCCAGCACCAAAAGGTCAGGAGAAACATCTTCTGTACGATGTGCCGGCGTAATGTCTGTAGATGTGGTCAATGCCGTATTTCCTTCGACAGCTGGAGGGATGTGGACATACGTGCGGAGCCCCCTCACAAGGGACGAGTCCATCCCATAAATACGATAGAGATCCTGCCAGCTCGTGAATTCTCCCCCTGCCTCCCGATATTTTTCGATTCTTGCGGCGATGTAGTGGGGGAAGCCAAGGCGCTGGAGCTCTGCACGGCTCGCCAGGTTCGGATCGAATACAAACCTCTCGGCATTGCTGTCCACTGGTTTCTTCTCTGGGGTGAATGAAGCCTCTCTCAGATTTGATCGTACGGTCTGATGCCATGCAATAAGGGTAGTACTGTCTGTCGGGGTGACGACCGCAGCGCCGTGGGCCAAACGTAGGTATACTCTCGGTGCCAGGGCGGTCAGGATAACCAACACGATGAGGACAATAGCCGCATTGGCTTCAGTTTTGGTGAAGCCGAAAAAGTTCAGGAAAAAGATGCGAAGTCTTTTCAACGGCAACGTGCTTGAATTCTCGACAAATTCTCAAACCAAAATAATACTTTTATGCTTGGTACGTTAGGCAGTACTAGCAATGCACTAGCACATTTTGCTTATCACCACTTATTTTTGCGGGTAATACAAAGAGATACATGCAAGCCACGTTCAGAGCAATAGGGATTTCATACCACAATACTCCACTGGAGTTGCGTGAGAGGATCACCTTGGACGAGCCTTCGTCCCGGGACCTTCTGCGTAAGATGAACGCTGCCTTTGGCATTGGAGAGGCGCTCGTCCTTTCCACTTGTAATCGAACGGAGATATACTACGCGAGCGAGCAGTCACTTGATAAGGACATAGTGAAGTTGGTTTCCGCCTTGCGTGGTATGACGAGTGGTGAGGAGCTGGCCAAATATTTTCTGGAGTACAACGAGGACGAGGCAGTGCGGCACTTGTACGAAGTCACGCTCGGCCTGGACTCGAAGGTGCTGGGAGATGTCCAGATATCCAACCAGGTGAAGCGGGCCTATCAATGGTCGGCGGATGAGGGCATGGCCGGGCCATTTTTGCACCGGTGCCTGCATTCTATCTTTTATGCCAATAAGCGCGTGATACAGGAGACGGCCTTCAGGGATGGCTCTGCATCGACTGCCTATGCGTCTGTGGAGATCATCAAGCAGTTTGCTCCAAACTTCAAGGATCCACGCGTATTGTTGATCGGTTTGGGGGAAATAGGAGGCGTCCTCGCAGATAACCTCCAGGGGACTGACCTCGATATTACGGTGGCTAACAGAACTGTGGAAAAAGCGCAGTCCGCAGCAGAAGAATTTGGCTATTCCTGGTTGACTTTGGACACGGCGTTACAAAGCCTGGCCCAATTTGATGCGATCGTCTCGACAGTACAGGGTGAGACGCCTATCATTACGCCGGACCTGCTCCCTACGGACCGTATGACGCAGCAACTTTTCATAGATCTTTCGCTGCCCAGAAGCATTGATCCGGCCGTAGAGGAAAAGCACCATGTGCTCCTTTACAATATTGATCATATCGATCAGAAAACCTCCAAGGTGCTGGCCAAGCGTAAAAAGGCCATCCCTAAGGTCCAGGGTATCCTGGATGAGTCTGTATCAGAATTTCACGACTGGGCACAGGAGATGGAGGTGTCGCCCACTATCCAGAAGCTGAAGAATGCACTCGAAGAGATAAGGAAGAGGGAGCTGGCCAAATACATGAAGAAGGCGACAGATGCTGAAATCAAATTGCTCGACTCTGCAACGAAGGGGATTATTCAAAAGGTAATCCGACTCCCGGTATTACAATTAAAGGCCGCCTGTAAAAGGGGAGATGCCGAAAATCTAGTGGAAACACTGCACGATTTGTTCAATCTCGAGGGCGAACACGCCGATAAGTAGATTTCCCTGACACAACTTGCTCTTTTGAGCCGTATATTTCCAGTTTGACTGAAAGCCGTGATCCATTTAAGCTCTGCCTTAATTCTATTTTTTAGTCTCCAGTTAGGCCATGGCCAGTCCTCAGGGATCGAGATCTTTGAGAAGGATGGCCGTTTTGGCTTTAGGGATAGTCTGGGTGCCGAGGTCGTTCCTGCGGTGTACGACGACCTGGGGTGGACCAATGACGAGCCCGTTTCCTCCGAAGTCTTCGGGTACAGTGAAAATCATCGCTGGGGGCTGATGAACAGCCGAGGAAAAAAACTGACAGGGCCTACATACTATGGTGTTTACCCTTTCGAAAGTGAGGGCCTCTACAAAGTGGGAGTCACGGGAAAGTTTACCAACGACCTTCGATTCGGGTTGGTAGATGAGAGGGGTAAACTTGTGCTTTCCTGTCACTACTTCTCTCTGGAGAGTTCAAAAGGAAATATCATCGCCAGCTTGTATGAAAATCATGAGGTGCGCTATGGCGTGCTGGGGGCTGATTACAATGTGAAAATACCTCTCGAGTTTCGGGAGATTCGTCGGGTAGGACCCATCTTCTTGGGTCGTGACATCAACAGGAAGTGGTCGTTTTTCAATGCCCAGGGTCAACGGATAGTTGATGGGGTCTTCGATCGATATGCTGAGTTTGGAGATTATCTATTAATAGAAAAGAAGGGCGCCCGTGGTGTGATCAATTGGAGGAATCAGAGCCTGGTATTTCTTCCACGCTACAAGCAGGTGAATTTCGGTCCCGAATTGAGTGCTGAGGAGCCCAAAACCTGGTCTGTCTACGATAGAGATCTGAAGATGGTAATGGAGGTGAAGGGAGACAGCATCTCTCAGCTTGGGGAATTACTCGTTGTCTACCTCAACGGGGCACAAAGGTTGTTTTCGGATTCTACGGAGTTGCTCCCTGAGGAAGATTTTGCTGTGGAGTACTCTGGCAAAGACATCACCATTGTGCAGAGGATGACTGACGATCGATGGCTGGCCGTAGAGAGAGGGGAGGCCATCTTTGAAGGTGATTCCATCTACTTCGACGGCAACTATTTCTATATCCAGGATTCTGACGAATGGACGATCTACAATAAGTTCAAGCGCCGCCTAAATGACTACCCATTGGAGGATGTGGCTCACGCCGTGGAACTCTATGTGCCTGCAAAACGGGCGGGGCAGTGGGGGCTACTCGATTATCAGGGAAAGACCATCATTGGCTTTGCCTATGACAGCTTAAATGTGGGCATCGACCTTACTTTCCCTGCGAACTATGTCGGGTCCTGGGGCGTACTGGATGTCTTCGGGGACTGGGTGGTTTCCCCGGCGTACGAACAACTGGTCCAGATCACGGACCTATACGTCGGGACCAAGAGGGGCGTCAATCACGTGCTGACGATGGGAGGTGCGCGCTGTTACCAATCTCGCCAGGAGCTCTCACTAGGCAATGCGTCTCTTGTGATCGAGGCTGGGGATCGTTTGGGACTCATTTCAAGTGAAGGGGAAGTGATCTTTGACCCGATATATACCCAGGTAACTCATATGGGTGAGTACTACGCAGGTCGCCTGGAGGAGGGAATGGTGGTGAAAGACGGAAAGGGAGACTTTGTCCTGACCGTGGACCATGGTGTCGAGGAAGTGGCTGGTGAGTCTGAAGGCTACATCCAGATTGTAAAAAATGGCATGCATGGATTTGTGGATCTGCAGGGAAGACTAAGAGTAGCCAATAGGTATGATTCGGCGCGGACGTTCAGTGAAGGGATGGCAGCCATCAAACTGATTGGGAAGTGGGGATTTATCAACGAAGACGAACGCCTTGTGGTCCAACCCTACTATCAATGGGTGAGCGATTTTTCAGATGGGCTTGCCATCGTCAATAATGGAAAATACGGTCTTGTGGACAGATACGGCGATCTCAAATTTGAACTGGACTACAAGAATATCGAACGTACCTCGGCAGGTTCGTACATCATCACGAACAATCTGGGGAAACATGGCCTCGCTAGCGCAGGCGGTAGCCTGGTATTGTCACCATCATATGATGTGATGGAAGATATCGGGACCGGCTATATTGTTGTTGCCCGAAATGACAAAAAAGGGATCTACGACCATGGAGGCAACCTGCTGGTGAGTTTCGTCAACGATGAGATCGTTGCTCTTCCCTCCTATATTCTGATGCGCTGAATCATGCGACAGTCACGACTGTGCAGTTCTCCGTATCGAAGTACTTGCCTATCATCTCGCTAAGTTGCTTTGCAGAAATGTTTTCAAGTTCCCGGAGGTACTGTTCGTGATAGTCCAATGAAATGCCGAGCAGAAATTGGGCCTTATAAAGCGAGGCCAGTGACAGCGGAGAATCAATTTCGCCAAGCATCTTGCCCCTCGAATAGTTTCTCAGCAAGGTCAGCTCTTCATCGGAAGGAGGGTCGGTAGCGAGTTTTGCGATTTCCGATCTGATTTCGTTTTCTGCCAGCTCACTGTCGGCCTTGCTGACCTCAGATCCGATCACCCAGTAGGAGCCACGAGCGAAGTGCACCAGGTGTGCATATATTCCGTAGGTAAGCCCTTTCTCCTCCCGAATGTTTTTCATCAGGCGAGATCCGAAAAAGCCACCCAAAAGGCGCGTCGCGATGGTAAGTTTGAAGATGTCTTCGTCGCGCCGGTTGATAGTGGGGGAGCCCATCCGAATCGAGCACTGTGTACCATCGCGTTCGATATTTGCCCTACTGGACTTTGGGATCAGCGCCTCATGATTGTTGTTGATGTTTCGGGTGTTGATATTGGCCAGAAGGCCTTGCACCCACGAGATCTCACCATCGACATCTCCTGACATCATCACTTTTGGTCTGTTGAAGAAGGAGGATCTGTATTCCTCCTGGACCAAATCCTTTGTGCAAAGATCAACAACCTCCGGGGTGATCATTTGCCCATAAGGGTGGTGGGTGCCAAAAAGCGCTTCGGAGAATTGGGCATTGGCCATTTGATTATTTCGCGCCAGCTGATTGCGAAGGTTGGCCTTACGGATCCGTTTCAACGTCTCAAACTCCTCGTCGGGGAACGATGGTTCTCCCAGAATATGCACGAGCAATTCCATCGAGGGACGGAAATGTTTCTTCAACGCGTGGAGCCTGACGGTCACAAAATCAAATCCCGGAATTATCTCGAGATAGCTGCCATACCTCGCAAAGGCCATGGAGATCTCCGACGAAGATTGGGACGCCGTTCCTTCCGAAAGCATCTTGGCTGCAAAGTAGGAGCTTCCCCTTTGGGACTCCCACCATCGGCCGTTGGCAAAAATGAGTTCGATGACGACTACCGCATGCCTCGCGTCATGTAGTACACATGCTTCCCAATCGGCATTCAATTGAGAAATGGTAGGTTGGGGCAGTTTTATCTCCCCGAGTTCTGCATACTCGGGAGCAATCGATCGATCCAGCACAATCCAGATTAAGGAGTGGTATCCTCTCCTTTCGGGTCGAAATTGAAAAGGATAGACAACCGAAGGGTGTCGCCCAGAGGGTGGTTTTGTACCTGTGGGATCAAGTAGGAGAAATCCAGTCCGAATACCTGATACCTGAAACCAAGCCCTGCCGTGAAATACTTGCGGTCACCTTTGGTTTCATGCTCCAGGAAGTAGCCGATCCGGGCGGCAAAGAGTTCTCTGTACCAGTACTCTGCACCAAAGGAATACATGAGTTCGTTCATTTCCTCGGAGAAACCACCTGGAGCGTCAGAGAAGGAGCCAAATGTACCTCGCAGCAACGGTCTGTTAGGATCTTTTCCTCTGAGTATGATCAGCTCTCCTGTCACAGGATCTCTCACGAAATCGCCATTTTCATCCGTCTGGTACTCCGGAGGTGTGGGTACCATCAGTTTGTTGATGTCAAATACGAAGGTAAATGAGTTGTAAGGATCGAGGTTGAGTTTCCACGCTGCACCCAGGCGCAGATTACCAGGGATGAAGTCTTCATTGTCCTGACTGGTGTAGGTGATCTTTTGACCAATATTGGAGATGTTCAATCCCAATGAAAGATCCGAGTCGATGCCTTTTAGTGCCAGTGGTTGCGTGTAGTACAGACCAATATCTGCTGCAAGGCTCGTGCCGGGCTTCACATCCGGCGCCCCTGTTATGTTTCCTGCGAGGTTGGACCAGATGAATCTGATCGTAGCACCAAGGCTGAGGTTTTCACTCAGCTTACGAGCGTAAGTCGCATCAAAAGCGGCTTCGCGGGGGTTCTCTATTCCCAATGCGTCGCCATTGAGATCGGTCAGCTGTATTTCTCCCAGATCGAAGTAGCGCATGGAAGCGCCAATGGTCTGGTCTCGGTTGATGCGCTTGTAAAACGTCAGATAATTCAGTGACATGTCATCGACGATGTTGCCGAGCCATGGGGAATAGGAAAATGAAAATCCAAGGTCCTTCTCTATGAACGCGAGCTTCGCATTGTTCCAGTGGGTGCTGTAGGCGTCAGGCGAGGTGGCAACACCCGCATCCCCCATCGCTGCTCCTCTACTATCTGGGGCAAAATTGACGAATGGGACGGCCACTGTGATGGGATTGGAAGCGCCGTTGAGCTCGTTGATCCTGGTCTGACTGCCCTGGGCTAGCACGAAGGTTGGTAAAAATGTCAAGATTAAAATCTTGCCGACAAGCCTCATATTCGAATTTTAAGTGTTGGTCAAAGTTAAGTATTTAATTCCTCATGAGTCGCCTAAACGCGTGGGCCACAGCACCATCCAATGTGCTTCGGACCGTTAGGCGATACAAGTACATTCCCTTTTCTAATGAGGAGGTATTGAGGTCCCAGTCCAGGCCATCAATTCGCTCAGGTGCATCGTCGATATTGAACACTAACTGTTCCACTATCGCGCCCTTCATATCGTAGCAATCTATCGTAATCTGAAGTTCTTCTCCAATGCGATCATGCTCAAAAGTAAAGGTTGTCTCGTTCTTTACCGGATTGGGATAATTTGTCACACCTGTAAGCTCTAGAGACGGCAAATCCGAAACTATAAACTCAACTGTTTGTGTCGAAGAATTATTGTACAGGTCCCATACTTTAATAGTAGCTTCATAACGTCCCGGAGCGAGGTTCTCCAACGGGTAATTGACAAAACCTTGTTGGTAGCTGTCCAGCGCATATTGAAAGAAATCATTGACCACCTCCGGCTCTTGATCATTGATCTGCAGCGTAATGTTTTGATGGATAGCGGTCTCGGAGATATTGATCCCAAACTCATCGTTCACCTCAGCTACCAGGAGAGAACTGCTAGCGACGACCTGCCCATTTTGAAAATCAGGGCTGTCGACATACATCGTGATCTGTGGAGGCGAGTTGTCGGTTCGCTGTGTCTCGTCAGTGCCACCGAGTCTCAGGTTTTCAGTGTAACCTGATGCTTCCAGTACCTCTTCCTCATCGAGGGCATACAAGGTGATTTTGCCCCTATCAAAACGGTAGGATGTATTGGGTGTAACGAGGAAAGTCGCAGAAAACCTACCTCCTGAAACAGTGGCCTGTCCATGAAAAAGCGGGTTTTGCTGCACGGTGAAGCTGGTAGGCACACTCTCCTGGCCCAATGTCGATGAGGTGCCCTCGGCATCCAGTAGGAGGATGTCGATCGTGCCATCAAATTCCGTCACCGTAGCACTGTCACCGTCAATTACACGTCCGCTGATCGTCACCTCCTCCCAGGCACTCAATGTGTCGGTCTCCGCCAGTATGTTCGTACCGTTTATCTCATCGACTATGGCATCAAACTGCGGGTAGCGAAGTTGCAGGAATGGATCGCCGAGTAATGCGAAGTTGCGATTCTCCAGGCGGTCGCGGCTCGCATTCTTTGTTTTCCGGACGATATCCCCCAGGCGAGGGTACTCACCCTCTATCCGCTCAAAGAGGGCCAGATGGAACGCTTCGTTCACCAGTTCGTTGGACGAGGCGAAGACTGGCCGCGTGGTCGTTATTAGTGCAATGGCTCCCCCGTTGGGAGCCAGAAGCATTCGTTCGCTCCCGGAGAAGAAGTCTGGATCATCATAACGCCCAAACTGACAAGTCGCTGTCATAATCAGCGGCAGTTTGAATCTGTTGGTCAGGCCGTCAATCAACTCCACATCGAGGATCTCTTCGTCCATCCATAGAAACTCATTGCCGTGACCGATGTAGTTGAGTGTGAAGGTGCCGTTGGTCAATGCCGAGATCACTTTTTCACGTAGTATTGGAGAGCGCTCATTCGACGCATCCACTTGTTGCTCGAAGGCATCGAGGTACAACTTCTCGAGCAGCAGTTGTCGACGATTCTCGGAGAAAATTGAGGAAAATTCCTCAGCATCATCGACGTGAATATTGCGGTCGCCATCATCTACCACGTAGGTGACCCGATTTTTCCAACTCCCAACCACTCGCTCACTCGTGCTGTAGCGAATGATCTTATTGACTACATCTGTGGCCTCTTCTGAAGACCTAACAGGTAGCCGACCGATGCCAATCTCAAGGGTGTGATCTCCTCCAAAATCTTCAACCCACCGTCCTTCATCTTCTTCCATAAAACCGAAGAAATCATCAGATGAGTAGCTTTCGATGGGGTGCGTAGAATTTCGCGATTCGTAGATGGGAACAAAGTTGGTGTTGCCCTCATCGCGGTCGAGGTAGTCGTAAGAGCAATCCCCAAATAATAGCGCATAGCGAAAGTCCTGGGAGTTCTTATCGTAGAAATGCCTGATGACGTCGCGAATCGCTGTCATATCTACCATCCCGCTTGAGAACTCATTGTAGACTCGCTCCACGTTTATCACAGTTATGTCCAACCCATCATGGGATGCGTGAAAGTCCGCCAACCGTTCCGCTTCAGCCAGGAAAAAGGGGTGAGCGATGATGACCCCGTCACGAGGAGAGAGACTTCGTATATTCTGATTTTCCAGTGGCTGAATGCTCGTTGGCGCTGGTGCTGAACCTCCAGCAAACACAACATACTCTTGCAGATTGCTCGCCGCCTCGATGAATGTGAGCTGATCCCCAGTATGATTGGAGAGAACGGCAGCTGGTTGGAGAGGGTCACTGATATTCCAAACTGTTGCAGAAGTGGGGACTCCAGTAATCAGGTATTCGCTCACCTCTGACTGTAGGCTGTTGAGTGAGCGAAAGATCATTTCCAACTCCGCACCCATATCCAGTGCTCGCTTGGCCATCAGCAGTATTTTGTCGAGTCGGGCCGAGGAGGACCCACCCTCAAATCGATTGAAACGCAGATCTACTGATACGACATCTGCTGCTGGCAAATCGATAGCGAATGTATCTGTGCTGGGGAAGCCCCGGTTCAGGTAGGGATTGACCTCTATTGGAGTGATGGACCTGAGGGTTTGCCGGCCCAGGGAATCGCCATTGACAGCTACCGTCATAGAACTCGGTCCTATCGACTGTCCCAACGTGGTGACAATCACTTCCCCCTCGCCCGTAAACCCGGGTACGTCGAAAGGGAAACTTTCTTCTAATTGCACGTTGAGTTGGAAGAGTTCGCCATACCACTCACGCCCACTGCCACCTCTACTGAGGCCACTCTTCAGTATGTTGATATCATCATCCTCATAGACAAAGAGGTCATCGAAGGAGTCGATGGTCTGACCTTCTTCGTCTATTAATGCGGAGGCATCTATTCGTAGACCCTCATCCCCACCTGCGGTCAGGAAGTAAAAGTTGGAAGTCGAATACAGGTGTTTGGCGTAGGTAAAATGTCCCTCGGCTACGTCCCATAGGTTGGGGCCTTCACCGTAGAACAACACGTAATCTCCCGGGTCAAACGATCCATCTTCAGCGCCCACTACCTGGATTGCATTCTCTGTGAGGTCCACATAGCGAAAGGCGTCGTTTTCCTGGGGTAGCATCCCTGCACCATTGCCAAAGATTTTGATTGTGCCGGGGTCAATTTCTGCGAGATTGAAGCTGGTATTTTCCTGCAGGTAGTTGTAATCAAGTCGATGGACCCCGCGTTCCGTTATTTCCATTTTATACCACACACCTGACGATAGCACGGACTGGCTCATTGCCGTCAGCCACGTCAAGAGTAGGGCTATGGAAAGTAATGGTCGCATTACTGAGGAAAACGTCTTTGAAGAAGAAATATTTACTGGTCGTACTATGCTACGGGGTGTTCAGCCGACAAAGTTGGCCAGAATTGACAAGAAAATGTACATGGGAATGATAAACACTACACCTGGGAGCCCCAGGAGTGCCAGTGTCACGACACTCGCAGCGATCAGCAAGTACCTCCATATATTGGGTCGGAGGCCGAAGCTACTAAACTTGAGCGCCAGCATCGGCATGGGCGCTACGAGTAAAATGCAGCTGACAACCACAATGGCCATCCAAAGCCAGGATTGGTCAATCTGCACATAGATCAGCGCAGTGACCATTATCGCATTTGAGGGTGTCGGCAGACCCTTAAAGACCTCGGACTGGCTATCATCAATATTGAACTTGGCCAATCGTAGGGCCGAAAATGCGGCAATCAGCAGCGCTGCATAAGATAAATGGGCGTACCCCATAGATTGCAGGTGCTGATAAAGAAATAGGGCTGGCACCGCCGAGAAAGAAATCATGTCCGCCAGAGAATCCAGCTGCCCTCCCAGTTCGGATTTCACCTTCAGCATCCTTGCTACGAATCCATCCAGGAAATCAAAAATCCCCGATATGACGACGTAGTATAGGGCTCGTTGGTGATCACCCTGAAAGATCTCAACTATTGCCAGCATGCCCACAAGGAGATTGCATAGCGTCAGGACGTTTGGAATATGCCTCAATACGGTCATCGTCACTTGAGGAACGGATTATTCACTTTCTCATAGCCGATGGTGGTTGTGGGTCCGTGGCCGGGGTAGACCGTCACATCCTCGGGTAGCACAAAGAGGTTTTCACGGATGCTGGCGAGCAGTTGGGCATGATTGCCTCCAGGCAGATCCGTTCGGCCGATGCTATCCCGGAAGAGGACATCGCCGCCCAGGAGTACTTTTTCATCCTCATGGTAGAGAACTACATGTCCTGGAGAATGTCCTGGTGCTTTGATTGCCCGGAACGTCATCGGTCCGACCATGAGCGTTTCGTCATCAAATATTTTGTCGGGCACGGCGGGCTTGTAGCCCTGGATACCCCACATTTTGGAATAATCTCGCACCGCATCCAAGAGACCTTCCTCGCCAGAGGGGATCCAAAGAGGAGCACCGAAGGATTTTTGCACAAATTGATTGCCCAGTACGTGATCGATGTGGCAATGCGTGTTGAAGATCAGTTCTACGTTGAGGTTGTTGTTGGCTACATAAGACTGAAGTTCTTCTTCCTCGTAGGGTTCGTAACAACCGGGGTCAATGATGAAGGCCGAGCCATCCTCTGAACTGATGACATAGGTGTTTTCGTAAAACGGATTGAAAGTGAAAGTCTTGATCAACATATTCTTCATGTAGCGGTTACAATATTGCAAATTTGTGTGCACAATTAACTAGCGTTTATTGGAGAAGGTTGAGGGTATCATCGTAGGACAGGGGCTTGCTGGCACACTTTTGGCTCACGAACTGGACCTAAGGTCCAGCAACGTATTGGTGATTGATGACGGTAAAGGCCTTACATCATCGAAGGTGGCGGCAGGTCTCTACAATCCAATCACCGGACGGCAAATGGTGAAGACATGGCTGGCAGATGAGATCTTTCCTTCGCTGCCTGATTACTATCGGCGTTTGGAGGAGATCACTGGTTGCTCGTTTCACCATCCTATAGGCATCTATCGTCCTTTTGTCTCGATTGAGGAGCAGAATGACTGGCAGTCAAAAGCCGCTGATGCACAATACGCGCCGTTCATACGATTGCTGCGACAGAAGGCGAGCGGAACACCGGGTGTGATAGACCCGTATGGAGGCGTTGATCTGAACTTTTCCGGGTACGTGGACCTTCCTTCATTGCTTCAGGGGATGAGGGAAATGTTTGTGGAGAAAGGGATGTTGATATCAGAGTTGTTCCAATATGACAAACTAGTGGTGTCTGACGCCGACGTCAGGTACGGGGACATAACGGCGGACTGGATCGTGTTTTGTGAAGGTCCCTGGGTGAAGGACAATCCCTGGTTTCAATCGCTGAAGTTTCGAGCTGTGAAGGGTGAACTGATTGATATACAAACCGATGAAGAATTTGAACATATCGTGAACCGTGGTGTTTTCATGATTCCAAAGAATGGCTACGTTCAGGTGGGCTCTACTTACGATCACAAAGTGTTGGATTGGTCGCCTTCTAGACAGGGTGCGGAGGACTTGCAAGAAAGGCTGGCAAAGTTGTATGGCGGCGGCTATTTTATCGTTAATAAAAAAGCAGGTATCCGCCCGGCTACTTTTGATCGCCGACCATACGTGGGCATGCTGCAAAAAACACCAAGGATTGGTATATTTAATGGCCTAGGAGCTAAAGGTGTTTCTCTGGGTCCTCACTTCGCCCAATCAATGACAAGACATTTAGTGGACGGCACACCATTGCCGAAGGAAGTTAGTATAGAAAGGTAGCATTTGTTTATTGGTATGAAATTGAACCGCTATTTATTGTTGTCTCTTATTTGTTGTGGTTTTGTGTCTGCTGGAGCACAGACCTACAGCAACCAGTTTGGCCAAAACCGAATTCAATACAAGAACTTCGAGTGGAATTATTACAGTACCACCAACTTCGACATCTACTATTATTCTGGAGGTGGGGACTATGCCAAGCAGACGATTGATTTCCTCGAAGACGAGTTCAGCCGTCTGACAGATCTATTAGGCTACGCTCCCTATGCCAAAACAAAGATCTTCCTCTACAATTCCATCCACGATCTTCAGCAGAGTAACAAAGGAATAGAGGGAGCCACTTTTACCATCGGAGGTCGTACAGACTTCATCAAGCTGCAGATGGAGGTCGCCCACCCTGGTTCGGTTGTACAATTCAAAGAGGAACTCATCTATCGCCTGGCTCGAATCCTGATTGAAGATATGATGTTTGGCGGAAGCCTGGCGGAGATTTTCCAAAGCGCATACCTCCTCAATTTACCAAAGTGGTTCATCGATGGTGCCGCCAGATACCTGGCGTATGGCTGGAGTATCGAAATGGACGATCACATCCGGGACTACCTGGGACACAAGCGTGTCAAGAAATTGATCAAGATCGAGGGCGACGAGGCAGGTATCGTTGGGCAAAGTATCTGGAACTATATCGCACTCATCTATGGCAAGAGCAATATCTCTAACGTCCTGAATCTTACGCGGATCATTCGCAACGAAGAGAACAGTATTGCCAGCACCTTGGGGGTGGATTACCGGACCTTCCTGGCCAACTGGCAGAACTACTACCTGCTGACGGAAGAAGAGGTCCTTCGTGACTACAAGGATCCTTCAAGCGATGAGCTCCTTGTCAGCAAGCGGAGCAATGAATTCAAATACAAAAATGTCCGCATCAACCCTAGTGGTAAGATGGTGGCCTACTCTCACAATAGGCTGGGGAAATACAAAGTCTATGTCAAGGACCTCGAGTCAGGTAAGACCAAAACGGTACTGCAAGGAGGCATCATCGTTCCAGGGAAAAAAGTAGATAAAGATCTCCCCCTGCTTGACTGGATAGACGATGACAACCTGGGTATTGTCTACTACCGACGTGGCAGGCTCTATATCTCAAGTGTGAACATCAAAAATGGCCGGAAGATCAATAAGCCACTATCGAGGTTCAAACAGATCCGTTCCTTTAATTTCAATGACAACGGCCGACTTGCTGTCATCAGCGGGGATGTCGATGGACAAAACGACCTTTACCTGGTTAGTATGCGCAGGAGTGCCGTGCGACGCCTCACCAAAGACATCTACGACGATGCAGATCCCGCTTTCATCCCGGGCACGGCAGCCGTAGTCTTCAGTTCGAACCGGCCTTCTGACAGTTTGAGAGTGGCCTCAGTCCCCGTGGAGGAAGTTCCTGATTACTTCAATCTGTATATCTACGATCTTGATACCACACGGTCCACTTATTTCAAGCTCACCAACACACTGGGCAACAATACCAAGCCGCATCCCAAAAATGAGTACGAGATCTTCTATCTCAGCGATCAGCGGGGTATCCGCAATCTGTATAAATATGACTTCCGCGATTCGCTACATAGCCAACTGACCAATTACAGCAAGAGTGTCCAGAGCTACGATCTCCATTTTGACGAGGATGGGATGATCTTTCTGGCCCTGGATGACGGTATCGACAAAGTCTACTACACAAAGAACGTCGACTTCAATGCCAAGCAATTCACCGGTCAGACTCCCCGCCAGCGCTATCGACAAGCGCAGTTTGTGGCCTCGAGGTATAGCCAGCGCATTGGGACTAATATTGAGGTACCACCTGTAGTTGGAGCGGCTGAGGACGAACAACAAGCAGCGGCCGAAACCGAGGAGGGAGATGCAGGCGTGCTGGATACTGAAGACTTCGCTTTTCAGGATGACGAGACTGAGACGGTTGAGGAGGAAGGATTCATAGATACGGAGAACTTTGTCTTCGAGGGGGATGATGCCAAGGAGGAGCCCGATAATAACTACCGACCGGACTCGTTTTTCTCCACCTACCAACGCTTCCAGCAGGAGACAGAGGTGATGGGGCCTATACCGTACGTGCCCAGATTCAGCTTTAGCAACCTGGTAACCTCTTTCTCCATCGATCCGCTACGGGGATTTGGTATCAACCTGGAAACGCAGATCACGGACATGCTGGAAAACCACAAATTGAAGGGTGGTGCTCTGGTGATTACAGATCTGAGAAGCGGGGATTTCTTCGTGGAGTACGAGTACCTCAAGTACTGGATAGATTTCCACTTCAGGGTAGACAACAAGCTGTTTTCTATCAAGCAAGATGGTGGTGAGCAGCTCGGTCAGCGCTACTCTTTGACCCGGTTTGAGCCGGGGGTGCATCTTCCTATTTCCAATTGGTTCAGGTTTGAGGTCAATCCTTTCTACGCTATTACCAGTTTCCGAAACTTGCAGTACGAAGCTGTCAACACTGTCAACAACAGGGAAGATATTGCCCAGGACAGCCGCGTACACTTTGCGGGTGTCAATCTTGCGGCAGTGTTTGACAACACCGTGGCCCGTGGATTCAATGTTTTGCAGGGATCGAGAGCTCGCGCAGAATTTACCCAATACGGCAGCTTCACGCATAGGAATCGCAGTTTCGGAGACATCAGACTTGATCTGCGGCATTACCAGAAAGTGCACCGCGAGATCACATTTGCCACCAGGCTGTTCTATGGTCAGTCGATTGGTCGCAATAAACAGAACTACCTCATAGGTGGTGTGGACAACTGGCTATTCAATAGTACGAATACGCACCCAACTGGCGATCCTTTGGCCATCTCGAACACAGTCGACAATTCGGATGTCCTTTTCGTAGAGTACGTGACCAATCTTCGTGGATTCGATTACAATGAGCTGTTTGGAAATGCCGCGCTTGTGGTTAATGCCGAATTGAGGCTCCCGGTCTTCCAATACCTTTCCAAAGGGCCCATCACATCCAACTTCCTTCGCAATTTCCAGGTAGTCGGTTTCTATGATATCGGCACAGCGTGGAGTGGAGCCATCCCATTGACACGAGAGGCTAGCTCCAATGAGGTAGAGTACCGGCCAAATCTGCCGTTTTCCGCGAAGATCTCCAACTTCCGAAATCCATGGCTCGTGGGTGTCGGTGCCGGAGTCCGAACGGTCCTTCTTGGCTACTATGCAAAGTTCGATGTAGCTCGCCCAATTAGAGATTTCGAGTTTGGTGACTATCGATTTTACGCTAGTATCGGCTTGGATTTCTAAATTAGGGCCATGATAAAATCGATGACAGGTTACGGCTCCGCGGAGGTGTCGGAAGAGCGCTATACGCTCAAGGTAGAGATCAAGTCCCTCAATAGTCGTTATCTGGACCTCAACCTGAAAGTCCCTAAGGAGTTTAGCGACAAAGAGTTAGAGATAAAAAACTACGTAGGTTCCAGGCTCGTCCGGGGCAAGCTATCCTTCGTGATCGATTTCCAACCTCAGCAGTTCGATGAGACGCCCGTGGAGATCAATGGTGAGCTGTTTCGCCTGTTTTACAAGCGCTATGAGGAGCTCGCTGCGGATGTCGGAGGAAAGGAGGACGAACTTTTCAAACTGGCGCTACAGTCGCCCAATGTCATTGTGCCCAGAGAAGACTTTGCGTCTCTGATTTCATGGGATGTGGCCAGGTCTGTCATCGACAAGGCCGTGCAGGCCTGCGATCAGTTTCGTATCGATGAGGGAGGCAAGCTGGCACAATCGCTGCAAGCCAATATCGATGCCATCAGGGAGGGCCTGGCCAAGGTGACAGAGATGGACCCTCAAAGGGTGACCAACGTTCGCAATAGATTGGAACAGGCCATTGCGGAGATCAAAGACAAGACACAAGTCGATGAGAATCGATTTGAACAGGAGCTGATCTACTACATCGAGAAATTTGACATTGCCGAGGAGCGCGTCCGGCTGCAGAGTCACCTGGACTACTTCTCAGAAGTCCTAGGTAGCAACGAAGCCTCAGGTAAGAAATTGGGATTCATCGCCCAGGAGATAGGTCGTGAGATCAATACCATTGGATCAAAGGCAAATGATGCTGAAATGCAGCGCGTGGTGGTGGTCATGAAGGATGAGCTCGAGCAAATCAAAGAGCAGGTCCTCAACGTCATGTAGCCTACTCCCGAGCGGCCTTGACGACCTTGAAGGTCACTTCCGTGTCGTCCCATGCCATTCTCACTTCTCCTTTTGACGTGACACTCATCGTGAACTGTTCCGTGACAGAAGTGGCCAAAGGAATGGATTGGACGCGAAGAACATCCTGCGATCCATCATAGGCAAAAGCCCCCCAGTCCTGCCACTTGCTATTGAAGATGATCGTCCATTGGTCTTCACCAGGGATAGTAAAGAGCGCATAACGACCCTTTGCCAAGGCATTGCCATTCACGAGCACGTCCTCGGAAAAATCTATCCATGTGGTTTCATTGGCTCCAGTACGCCACACCTGGCCGTACTCGACAATAGCACCGAAGATCTCGCGATCGTTTTTGGAGGGGCGACTGTAGTTGATGAGAATAGTCAGACCATCGATCTTGGCCTCGACCTGCGCGGGAGGGCTGGGTCGATTGCTTACCTGGGCATAGCTGCAAATGTTGATGGCAGTCATCAACGACAGCGTCGCAAGTAGGTTGGCCTTTTTCATTCTCCGCGGGATGTGTTTGTTCTTTAAACGTTCCAGATTCCAGCTATGTTTGTCACCTGGCTCAGTGCAAATATGATGCTCAGGTTTTTATCCTCGTGCTTGGCAGCGTTGCCATCTTCTTTTTTTTATGGATTATCGTCCTTGCTGGCTGCTGTTTTGTCGAGGTTTTATCGACCAAAGCTAGTCAAGGCCAATGTTGAGCGGGCTTTTCCTGAAGCTTCGATGGAAGCCCGAAAGAATATTGCCCGCGATTGTTACCTCAATTTGTCGGATGTGGCTTTGGAGTCCTTGCGGGGTGCGAGTATGTCACGCTCGGAGCTGTTGGGCCGAGTAGAGATTGAGGAGAGCGACGATCTCAAGGCCCTGAGACAGCACAACGCACCTTTTCTTTTGTATGCTTCGCATTATTGCAACTGGGAATGGATTGCGCTCGCTTTTGGCCTGCAGGTGGCGCCTATTGATCCGATCTACAAGCCGCTGAGTACCGGGTCGGCGGACAAATGGATGTATAGCTACCGGTCCAGATTTGGCAACAAACCCATCCACATCGATCATGTCGGCAACGCCATTCGACATCTCAAGGACTTTCGTGGCATCGGCGTTGTTGCCGATCAGTCCCCTTCCAAAGGAAACAAAGGGAAAGTGTGGACGTCGTTTCTGGATATGCCCACACCTTTCTACCGGGGGATCTTTGCCCTGCCGTACCTGACGCAGTGGCCTGCCTACTATGCGTCAATGCAAAGGGTCAAAAGAGGCCAATACCTGGTGCAGGTGGAATCGATGGGTTCGCCATCCTATGCTAAGAATGACTACGAGGTATTGCGCAATTACATACGACTATCCGAGGCCGAGATCCGAAAAATGCCGGCTCACTGGCTGTGGACCCACAATCGCTGGAAGTATGAGCAGCGGGACAGTGAGGAATTACTTATCTTTCGGAAGTAAACAACCGTCAACAATTTTAGCTATGAAGCCATTATCTGCAATTTGTAGTGCATTTGCGCTGCTATTGTTCTCCTGTTCAGGAGACGGGATCAGCAAAGAAAAAAGGCCACTTGTCAATTCTATCAACGAAATCATAAGCCATATCGACAGCAATCATCGGGTAGAGATCCTGGAGGACGATATTGTCTCAGGGGATTCACTCATCAAGATGAGAGGCTACATCATGGAAGGACATCTTCAGAAGATCGTTTCCACCCTCCGTACCGCCCACGTCGAAAGAGATGATTATTTCTATTTCGATCCTGAAGGTCATGTGATCTTCTCGGGCCATCTGGTCAATGACAAGGACGAGAGACTTGCGGCAGAGTATAAATACTACTACGACAAGGATCAGATTGTCGAGAGCTTGTTTTGGGAGGATCATTATGAGCCTGGCAAGCGCTTCCCCCACGAGAAATTTCAGGAATTTGAGCCGAATATGGATTCTCTCCTGAGTAGTGAGAGATCGAGAATCGAGTACCTGGTCTCCAAGCTGGAGACGGAAGGATTTGTTATCAAGCACCTCAACGAAAATCTGAAAGCCAATTAATGACCATCGAGGAAGCTCAGAAAGTAGTAGATGAATGGATCCAGACCACTGGTGTCCGATACTTCAATGAGCTGACCAATATGGCTATCCTCACCGAAGAGGTGGGAGAATTAGCACGACTCATCGCCAGGATCTATGGAGAGCAATCGTTCAAGGAGTCCGATAAGGGCCGGGATCTTGGAGATGAGTTGGCTGACATCCTTTGGGTGGTGATTTGCCTGGCCAATCAGACAGGCGTTGACCTCACTAAGGCATTGGAAGCCAACCTCGCTAAAAAGAACATTCGTGACAAAGATCGGCACCAGCAGAACGAAAAGCTGCACTGATGCAGATCACGATCACCACTCCGGCACTGCTGTTTCCAGCCATCTCACTTTTGCTGCTGGCTTATACCAATCGCTTCCTGGCCATAGCCAGCATGATCCGGCAATTGCATGCCAATTACCTACAGGACCCCGAAAAGGGCGTGCTCGTGGGACAATTGAAGAATCTTCGTCAGCGACTGTATCTCATCAGGTCGATGCAGTTCACAGGAGTACTCAGCTTCTTCTTTTGCGTGCTGAGCATGTTCCTACTTTTCAACGGATCGGTTTCGTATGGCCAGTACGCTTTCGGAGTGTCGCTGGTACTGCTTCTCGCCTCTCTGATCATCTCGTTGCGAGAGGTCCAGTTGTCGACAAAGGCCCTTGATCTGGAATTGAGCGATATGGAGCTCGACTCAAAGATTACTTTTTGACCAGGTGGTCAGAAGCCATGACGATCACATCCTGGTACTGATCGATCGTCATACAAAACTCGATGTCCCTGGTAATACCAAATTTTGCCAACCTCTTGGCATGGCCGGAATTCTTTGATACTTCAGTGAGGTTGCCCGCATGTCTTTGATACAGGGACAGTGCCAGCAGCGACGAGTCATCCAGCAACTGCACTTGCGATCCAAGGGCTTCCAAAAGTGCCCCAGCGTACAATGTATCCTCAAGGTTGACGGTGCCTTTCCATCCCGCGCAGTGCAACACGATGTCCCTATCAAGCGACAGCAGATAATCCCTCGTAGCGGTCAAATTGAGGAAGGCACCAATGATGACCTCCTCTGCTCCGCGAGATTTTTCGATTGCCTGAGTGCCATTTGTTGTGGTGACGGCCACATCTCTTCCTTTGACTAATTCCGAGCGATAGTCATAGGGCGAGTTGCCAATATCGAACTCCGGGATCTTCTGTCCGCCGCGCTCTCCTGCCATGACTTTGCCATTTCGCCCGTGCTCCAGGCACTCTTCCACGGTCGCCACCGGATAGATGCGCTGGACATCCTCACATAGACCGGTGACCATGCATGATGTGGCACGGAAGATGTCGATGATCACTGCACTCTTGCCTGCGAGATCATATTGGTGAATAAGAGCAGGTGTCAGGCATACCTCTGCCGTCATGATTTCTCCAGGAATGGTGGTCTTGTTATTTCAGCTTTTGCCAGTTTGTTGCGGATCTTGATATATACTTCGGTGCCGGATTTGTGGGATCCGGTTTTTACATAACCAAGCCCCACTCCCAGATTCAGGCTCGGGGACTGCGTACCGGAGGTGACATGGCCCAGCGGGTTGCCATCGGCATCGACGATCTCGTAGTCTTTCCGGGGGATACCTCTGTCCACCATTTTTATACCCACCAACCTACGGGTTGGGCCCTCTTCCTTCTGCTTCTGGAGGGAGGACGCATTGATGAAGTCTTTAGTAAACTTCGTGATCCATCCCAATCCGGCCTCGATAGGAGAGGTTTCGTCGGTAATGTCGTTGCCATACAGGCAGTAACCCATTTCCAGGCGCAGCGTGTCTCGTGCTCCCAGGCCTATTGGTAAGATGCCCTCATCTGTACCCGCTTCAAAGACTTTCGCCCACAATTGCTTCGCATCGTCTTTTTTAACGTATAGCTCAAAGCCTCCTGCGCCCGTGTAACCAGTGGCAGAAATAATCACGTCCTGCAAACCGGCCATTTCCCCCTGTACGAAGTGGTAAAACTTGATATCGTCAAGTGGCACATTGGTAATCTTTTGCAGTATCGCCTGAGCCTTGGGGCCCTGGACCGCCAGTAGGCAGATATCATCAGAGATGTTCTCCATCTCTGCACCCATATCATTGTGAGAGCTGATCCACGCCCAATCCTTGTCGATATTGGAGGCATTCACAACCAGCATGTAGTCGTTTTCATCCAGCCTGTAGACAATGAGATCATCCACGATGCCCCCCTTGTCATTTGGTAGACAGGAGTATTGTGCCTGGCCGATAACCAGTTTGGAGGCATCATTGGACGTTACTTTTTGGATCAGGTCCAATGCCTTGGGGCCCTTCACCAGGAACTCACCCATATGAGAGACGTCAAAAACGCCGACAGACTCTCGGACTTTCAGGTGCTCTTCTTTGTCAGAAGAATAGCGGACGGGCATTTCGTATCCGGCAAATGGTACCATCTTGGCGCCGAGGGAGGCATGCACTTCGTGCAAGGGTACTGTTTTCATTGGGGTAATGTTTGGGTCAATTTCGTTGCGCAATTTATCAAGAATCCGGGATCACTCACTTCAGACCTCGATTTTGAGGCCAACAGGGCAATGGTCAGAGCCCATATATTCGTTGTAGATCTCGGCGTCCTTCAGCTGCGACTCCAGCGCCCGGCTGGCGAGGAAGTAGTCGATTCGCCAACCTACATTTCGTTCGCGGGCGCGGAACTTGTAGTTCCACCAGGAGTACTTCACTTCTTCGGGATAGAACTTCCTGTAAGTGTCGATCATTCCCGACGCCAACAAGTTGTCGAAGCCATCAATCTCTATTTGTGTGTAGCCTGACGTCTTATCATAATTGGCTTTGGGGCGGGCCAGGTCAATTTCCGTGTGGGCTACGTTGAGGTCTCCGCAGACGATCACCGGCTTCTTTTCCTCCAAAGCCATGATGTGGTCTCGAAAGACACGATCCCATTGCTCCCTGTAGCTCAGCCGGCGCATTCCTTCACCCGAGTTGGGGGTGTAGCACGTCACTAGAAAAAACTGCTCGAACTCCGCCGTTATTACGCGGCCTTCCTGATCGTGTTCTTCTATCCCCAGATCGTAATGGACCTCAATGGGTTCTTGCTTCGTCAGTATAGAAACCCCCGAGTATCCTTTGCGTGCCTTTGACGAGTTGACATATATCTTATAGCCTCCCAATAACTGGAGGGCTGTTCGCACCTCTTCGGGTTGCCCTTTGGTTTCTTGCAGGCATAGGATGTCTGGATTCATGGTGGCGACATCCTTTAGAAAATCCTTCTTGATAATTGCCCGGATGCCATTGACATTCCAGGAGACCAGGTGTAGTTCTCGCATTGATCTTTCTTGCATATGGGTTGTCTACGAAATTTCGATATCACATAAGGGACCGTTCCCAAGCCCAGGCTGACCGGAGCATATCTTCCAGGCTTCTGGAGGCTTTCCAGCCGAGCTCCTGGTTGGCGAGCTCTGTATCGGCGTATATCTTGACGATATCGCCGGGTCGTCTGTCAGTGATCTGATAATTCACTTTCAGATCGTTGACCCGTTCGAAAGTCTTAACGACCTCCAATACCGAGTGCCCCTGGCCGGTTCCCAAATTATAATACTCGTAGTTGTGTTTTTGTTTGCCTTGTAGCAATCGGTTCATTGCCATCACGTGAGCTTCAGCCAGATCCACGACGTGTATATAGTCCCTAATGGCTGATCCGTCCGGCGTATCATAGTCTGCGCCAAAGACCCGAAGGGACTCACGCTTGCCGGCAGCCGTCTGTGTGATGAAAGGTACCAGATTGTTAGGTACACCACTCGGTAGCTCACCGATCCGGGCACTCTCGTGAGCACCCACCGGATTGAAATAGCGTAGTGCGATCGCCTGGACCTGACTCATGGCCCGGCAAGTGTCTTTCAAAATCGTCTCGCAGACCTGCTTGGTGTAGCCGTAGGGGGACTCAGCGACTTGGAAGGGGGTCGACTCAGTTACGGGTAGTTCATCGGGCTGACCATATACCGTGCAGGAGGAAGAGAACACAATATTTGCCACGTGAAACTCGGCCATCAACTCCAAAAGGTTGATAAGAGAATCGATGTTATTACGATAATAGTACAGCGGCTTTTCTACGGATTCACCAACAGCCTTCTTGGCAGCAAAGTGGATGATACCTGCGATGTCTCCATACTTTTCGAAGCATTGTGCAGTGGCTGCTCTGTCCACCAAATCAATTTGCTCGAAGATGGGACGCTTTCCAGTGATGGCTTCGATACCATCGATGGCGCTCATCTCGGAATTCGAGAGGTCGTCTACAATGACCACCTCAAAACCGGCCTCTTGCAGTGCCACCACGGTATGTGACCCAATGTAGCCGGCCCCGCCGGTTACTAATATCTTACTCATAGGTGCATTCCTGGTTTAATTCCACATATTGTCAGGATAAGTCCCGTTGGTGTGCAGCTGTTGCAGGCGCTCCATTACTGTGGGCTTATCCTCCTGATACGTCACGCCAAGCCATTTTTCCTTCGAGGTTACAACCGGCACCTTGGATCGATTCGCTATGCGGTCGAGAATTGTCGGGATGTAAAACTCGGACTTCAAATGGCTGTGATTTTCTTGTATGAACTCAGCGAACTCTGTTTTCATCAAGTCAAACGCTGGCGGGGTAAACCCCATCAGGTTCATCGATACCACTTGGTCATCAGGCAGGGCGTGTTTTGCCTCACCATTCTGATAGTAGATGATCCCATCAGGCTCGCGAGTGATGTGAGTGCGCTCAATAATATTCTGGAGTGTGCTGCTTGTATCCAATTCACAGACGCCGCGAGACACATATCCATGGTCAGATATGGTGTTCCCCAAAATAAACCCCACCATACAAGCCCGCAATTCGTCGGAATTGAGCTTTGACAGCTCCTGCGCCATCAGTTGGAAGGAAGAGGCTCCATAGAAGTCGTCTGCATTGATGACGGCAAAAGGTTCATGCACTTTCTCGCTGGCGACCATGACGGCGTGCCCTGTTCCCCATGGCTTGACGCGGTCGGCGGGAACGGATACGCCCGTGGGGACATTGTCCAACTCCTGAAATACATAGTCCACTGCTACCTGTTTACTAAACTTTTCGAGGTAGAGCTCTTCAAAGTCGCTCAACAGCGATTCACGAATTACTAGTACTACTTTGCCGAATCCGGCTCGTACCGCATCATAGACGGAATAGTCAATAATTGTTTCGCCGTTTGGTCCAAATGGGTCGATCTGCTTCAGGCTTCCATACCTGGAACCCATGCCCGCGGCGAGTACCACCAAAGTGGGTTGCATAGCTTATTGAGTTTTGCTGGATAATAGCGTGCAAACTTACACATCTCATTCGCAGCAACATCCATTTGTGTTGTTTTTGAATATTCATTTTCCAGGTAGCGATGGACGGAGTGTATACTACAACAATGGATGAATGTGATGTAGAATTACTGCAAACGTTTTAATTTGCCTAGTGCGAAGGGTCAAGGGCGTCTCAAAATAGGTTGCTGCCGGACCAATGAAGGAATAGTATGAAGAAGATTTACCTTTTTATTTCGCTCTGCGTCCTCTTAATTGGACCGGTAGCGGGTTCGGATTCCATTGTCTTCCATCACATCACTGAGAAGCTCTCACAGAGCACAATCACTACAATTTTTCAGGACGACGAGGGCTTTCTCTGGTTTGGGACGAGGTATGGCCTCAATAAGTACGATGGTCGATTTTTTCAAAAATATCTGCACGACCCCAACGATAGTACCTCCCTCAGTGACAATCGGATCAACGATGTCGCGGTAGATAAGCAAGGCAATTTCTGGATATCCACCGATCGGGGAGTCAATTACTTTGACCGCATCAAGGGTGAAATGACCCGTTTCTTCCATGACCCGAAAGACCCCAATTCCCTAAGTAGCGACTTCAGCATTTGTCTTCTGCTGGATCACCAGGATAAACTGTGGATAGGTACGGAGGACCAAGGCCTAAGTGTATTCGATCCTGCCACCAAGGAATTCATGAGATACAAGCATCTGGCGGACGACCCCTTTTCCATTTCCAGCAACAATATAAGTGACATTGCCGCTGATCATCAGGGCAACCTTTGGGTCGGGACGCTGTGGGCCGGTGTAAACTACCTTGACCACAGTACCAGGAGATTCATCACCTACGATTTATCAGAGACAGAGGCCAACAACAGCGTGCGATGCCTGCTGCCTGATGGCCCGAACCTGTGGGTGGGTACTCATAGAGGCCTCATCAAAATCGTCCCCGAATCCGGAGGCCACAAAATCTACAGAGTGTCTGAACTCGGACTGAGGGGTCATACTGAGGTCCTAAGTGAGGCCGCGATCCTGTCGCTAGAAGTCGACCAACACGGCAATCTCTGGGTTGGCTCTGAAAATGAAGGACTGTACATCATCGACCGCACCGGTAGCGTACAGCAGTTTGTGACGTCGCGGACGGGTGCCTCCACAGTAGCAAGCAATTCTATCTGGTCCCTGTTTTCAGACGACAGCGACATTATGTGGGTTGGCACCTTTGACAATGGTATTGACAAGGTGGATCCGCTGCACAGGCGTTTCCAGCATTATTCTAACAGTCCTTTGGACAAAATATCTGTCAGTTATCCGGTGGTGAGCGCCTTCGTCGAGGATCCCGGAAAGGGACTTTGGATAGGGACCGACGGCGGCGGCTTGAACTACCTCGACTACTCAACCGAAACCGTCAAAATCTATGAGCAGACCGCATCCAGCCGCAGTTTGGCCGGTGATGCTGTCCTTGGTCTGTTGTTGGATGAGCAAAGAAAGCTTTGGGTTGCCTCATGGGATGGAGGTATCAGCATCAAGAAGCCCGGGAGCAATGACTTCGACAGGATCACCTATGATCCCGGAAATGAAAGGAGCTTGGTAGGCCCTGACGCCTACGCACTATTTAGAGATAGTAGGTCTAATATCTGGATGTCCGTATTTCGGTATGGCACAAACATCTATGACCCGGCGACCGACCATCTTTGGAAATTGGGCAACGATGTCTTGAGCAGCTCAAAAATTCGCTGTATCATCGAACCAAGTCCAGGTGAATACTGGCTGGCAACAGAGGGTTCGGGCGTAGATTACTTGGTACTAGATGAGGACTACAGAGTCATCGAAAAGAAGAACTACAGCGTAAAGGAAGAGAATGGCCTGAATCATGATGTCGTCACCCATTTGGAAGAAGCCAATGACGGGAAGATCTGGATCACAACTTTTGGAGGAGGTATCAATGTCCTGGATCCGGCTTCCGGTGAATTCTCCTACCTCACGACGAATAACGGCCTATCGAGCAACCTGGTCTTATCGATAGAAGAAGATCATAACGGTGATATGTGGGCTGGTACCGGCAATGGTCTTTGTCGTATTTCTCCGGATAGAGACATCATGGTTTTTGGTATACACGATGGCCTTTCCAATGCTGAATTCACTAAAAGCGCCAGCTACATCAATGCCGACGGGGAATTGTTCTTCGGTAGCAATGACGGATTCTATAGGTTCCATCCGGACGAGATCGTCACCAATAATAAGGTGCCGGAGGTGTTCCTCACAGACTTCAAGCTAATGGGCAAAAACGGGCGCGAGCTCACCAGGGGACAGCTGCTCAATGATGTTTTTCCGGATGGTAGAATTGAGCTGGCTCATGATGAAAACGACTTTGCCTTCCAATTCGCGGTGCTCAACTATACGCAGTCTAGCAAGAACCAGTATGCCTACTTCTTGCAGGGATATGATGATGATTGGAGGACTTCCGAGGATGGCGCCGACATCACCTATTCAAATGTTTTGCCGGGCACGTACACCCTGCATGTGAAGGGTGCCAACAATGATGGTGTTTGGAATGAGGAGGGAGCGTCGATTATGCTCGTGATCGCACGGCCATGGTACCTATCCAATTTCATGATTGTTGTCTATTTCCTGCTGGGTGCCTTGTTGCTCCTGTGGTTCCATCAGGTGACCATTCATCGCGAGCGACTCAAAAACGAACTCAAGCTGGAGCACCTGGAACTCACCAAGATGCAGGATATCAGCAACCTGAAGTCTCGGTTTTTTGCCAACATATCTCACGAATTCAGGACACCCCTCACGCTCATCATCGGTCCATTGAAGTCATTGATCAATGGTAGCTATAGGGGTGATGTCAGAATCCAATATCGGGTAATGGCCCGAAATGCAGAGCGACTGCTTCGGCTCATCAATCAGATTCTGGATCTGTCCAAATTGGAGTCCGGTGGTGTCACGTTGCGAGCTTCAAAAGCTGATGTAGTCAAGTTTTTGAAATCAGTGGCACATGCCTTTACCAGCTACGCTGAGCGCCAGTTCATTGACTATAAGTGTGAATTTCCCGAAGGTCCTGTGGACCTGTACTTCGAGGCAGACAAGCTGGAGAAGGTGATTCTCAATTTGTTGTCCAACGCCTTCAAGTACACACAGGAGTTTGGTAAGATCACATTTCGAGTCGCTGAGGAAGACGATTGGGTGGTAATCAGCGTCGAAGACACAGGTGTCGGTATTCCCCATGATCAGTTGGAATTCATATTCGACCGCTTCTATCAGATTGATAATGGAAAGGAGAAGGGATCAGGCATTGGACTGGCACTCACCAAGGAACTCGTTGATTTGCATCAGGGAAAGATCGAGGTGGACAGCCAACTGAAGGAGGGCAGTACTTTCAAGGTGTATCTGAGGAAGGGTCATCAGCACCTGTCTGAAGAAGAGATAGTGACTGCCGAAGAAGTCAGACAGCATTTCGAGGAGGACTTCAAGGAGCTCGAGTTGATGAAAAACGGGGGCTTCAACGAGGTAGAGGAGAGCCCCAAACGCGCTGGTGACGATCTACCGGTCATCCTTGTGGCGGAGGACAATCATGACATGCGGGAATTCATTTGTGAATACCTGATCACTAATTATCGCGTGATCGAGGCTTGCAATGGAGAGGAGGCCTTGGACGCCGCGAATGAGAACATACCGGACGTCATCGTGTCGGACATCATCATGCCAAAGATGAATGGCTATGAGCTGTGTGAGAAGGTGAAGAGTGATGAGCGTACGTCTCACATTCCAGTCATACTGCTGACAGCCAAAGTCTCCGGAGAAAGCACCGAGAGAGGCTTCGAATTAGGCGCCGACTACTATGTGACCAAGCCCTTCAATCCTAAGTTGCTTGAGCTTCGCATAAAGAACATTCTCAAGACCAGGGACCAGTTGCGGAATCAGCTAGGTGGTGGGACGGACCTGAGCCTGGAACCGAAGGACCTGAAGATCCCGTCCAAGGACCAGGAGTTTCTGAAGAAAGCGATTGCTTGTGTTGAGGAGAACCTGTCCAACTCTGACTTCGGCGTGGACGATCTGTACCGTGAGCTCGGTCTTAGCAGGACACAGCTCTACCGAAAATTGAAAGGACTGGTAGGACAATCTGCCAATGAGTTCATCCGCTCTTTCCGCCTGAAGCGAGCGGCGCAATTGCTCAAGCAGCAGGAGATGACGATCTCCGAAGTGACCTATCATGTGGGGTTCAATGACCTGCAATACTTCAGATATTGTTTCAAGAAACAGTTTGGCTCTAACCCCTCAGAATATGCCCAGAGCGTACATTAAGGGGGTTTCTGACGCATGTTTCAAACGTTTGCATCATATACCCTTGCAATCTGAACCGTTTGTCACGCTCGCCCGGAGGCCCTTTTCAGGAAGTTTGAATTATGCTTCCATAGGAAGTACTAAGAATTTTTGATGCACCAAATAACTTTTGTTTAATCCTTATTTCTAGAGTATGAAGAAGAACTACTTTTTACGTACCTCAGAATGGTCGAGGTATGCCTTTGGCATGACCCTCGCTTTTCTGATGCTGTGCGTGAGTGTCCCCAGTGCCTATGCACAGCGGACCGTGTCAGGAAACGTGACTGATGACGCAGGTGAAGGACTCCCTGGCGTCAACGTTGTGATTCAGGGTACTACAACTGGTACAGTTACTGACTTGAACGGAGATTATAATATCTCAGTGCCTGACAATACAAGCGTACTTGTCTACAGTGCGATTGGTTTTGTCTCTCAATCTATTTCCGTGGGCACGCGATCTACCATCGATGTGGCCTTGGAAGTAGACGTGGCTGAACTGGAAGAGGTGATCATCACAGGTTACTCTGTGGATGCTCGTCGCTCTACCCCTGGTTCTGTTTCGACGATCAAGGCAGAGGCACTGCAAGTACAGCCCTCTGGTAACGTCGAGCAGCAGCTCATGGGTCGTGTAGCTGGTGTGACGGTACTTACCAACGGACAGCCAGGAACTGCGAGCCAGGTGCGTGTTCGAGGTTACGGCGCTTTGGGTGGTAACGAGCCCCTGTATATTGTTGATGGAGTTCCTACTCCTTCCATTGAGTTCCTTGCTCCAGACGACATCGCATCTACTACGGTACTGAAAGATGCGACAGCTGCTTCTATCTACGGAGCGCGTGCTGCTGGTGGTGTGATCGTTTATACTACCAAGCGAGGAAAGCGCAATCAACCCATGGAGGTGACTTATGATGGGATGGTCGGTGTGACCACACCGGGCAATGGTCCTGAGCAGTTGAATCCTGCGGAACAAGCAGAATGGACATGGAATGCTATTCGAAATGCCGCAACAAATGCGGGAGAGGCGCCAGTCTTCAGCCACCCTCAGTATGGTACGGGTGATACACCTATCATTCCCGATTGGCTCTTGGTGGGCAATACATCAGGTATCGTAGGTAGCATCGACCTGCCTTCAGAAGCAATGAATTACAACAATGATCCAGAGGCGGGTCCTATTTACCTGGTAATGCAGGCCAACCAGTCCGGTACGGATTGGTACGACGCTATCACGCAAAATGCCTTGCTCAATAGACACACCATCGGTGTTCGCGGAGGTACAGATAAGAGTGCTTATTATGTGAGCCTCGGTTTGCAAGAGCAGGAAGGTATCTTGAAGCGCCAAAAGTTCAGCAGATATACTTTCCGAGCCAATTCGGAGTTTGACATTCTTCCAAACCTTCGTATGGGTGAAAACGTGCAGATCACTTACAGAGCTGTGCGACTGCTTCAGGGCGGTGGCGGAGGTATAGGTTCTGCTGATGATGAGAACCTGATCAACCAGGCCTACAGAATGTCGCCTATCATTCCAGTGAATGACGTATTCGGAGGATGGGGTGGTACTGCAGCTCCAGGTTTCAACAACCCACGTAACCCCGTCGCAACGATCGAGGGCCAAATGCATAACCGTAACTTCCAGACTTCAGGCTTCGGTAACGTCTATCTGGAGTGGGATGTCATTGAGGGGTTGACTGCCCGAACAAGCCTTGGCGGAAGATATACCGCAGGCTTCACAAGAGGATATAACCGTAGGCAATATGAGAACTCTGAAAATAACTCCTCATTTGGCTACAACGAAAGCAACTTCCACGGCACTGACTGGGTTTGGACCAATACCCTGACGTATGAGAAGAAGTTTGGTATCCATAGAGTGAAGGTACTGGCTGGCCAGGAAGCCTTGAACTCTGGGAACTTCCGAGCCAGCAACGCCTCGGGACTTAATCCATTCTCTCAGAGCCCTGACTTCATCTCCATGTCTACGGTCAATGACCGTGTGGTCAATGGTGGTCATTCCAAAGGAGTCAATTTCTCTTCTTACTTCGGTAAGGTGACCTATGACTTCAACGATAGGTACATCCTTGATTTTGTCGTCCGTAACGATGGATCCTCACGATTTGGAGAACAAAATCGTCGTGGTACCTTCCCTGCGGTTTCAGGAGCATGGAGAGTCTCTGCTGAGTCATTCATGAGTGGTATCACTTGGTTGGATGATTTGAAACTTCGAGGTGGATGGGGTGTTATTGGTAACTCCAACAACGTGGATCCCAACAACCAGTTCAGCCTATATGGCACAAGCATCGGAGCTTCCAGCTATGATATCGCCGGAACAAACAGCTCTGCTTCTGAAGGTTTCTACCGGACACGTATCGGCAACCCTGCTGCCCAGTGGGAGCGCGCGGTCACGATGAACATTGGATTTGATGCCCTTTTGTTCGATAATAAATTGGACATAGGGTTCGAACTTTGGAGGAAAGACACTGAAGATCTCTTGTATCAGCAGCCTGTTACTGTACAGTCAGGATTCTTTGCCAATGCCCCTAGTGTGAACATTGGTGAAATGAGAAATCAGGGTATTGATTTCACGATCATCACCAAAGGGCAGATGAGCAATGGTATTCAGTATGAGGTACAGTTGAATGGTGGATTCCTCAGCAACGAGATTGTTTTCTTGAGTGACGGTGTGGAGTTCGTCAACGGAAATGTTGATTATCGAGGTATTCAGCCTATTCGTAATGCCGTCGGGCAATCGCTATCTTCTTTCTATGGTTATGAGGTGGCAGGACTCTTTAGAGATGCCTCAGATGTCTCTGGCCATGCCACTCAGGCAGATGCAGCACCAGGACGTTTCAAATTCCGGGATTTGGATGGTGATGGAGAGATTACCCCAGATGACCGTACGTTCATCGGCTCTCCGGTGCCTGATTTCACTGGAGGTTTGAATCTTCTCTTGGACTACAAAGGATTTGAGTTGAACATATATACGTTCCTCTCGGCAGGAGCGGAAATCTTCAACGTCTCCAAGCTCTTCACGCACTTCTATCCTCTCTTCCCTGGAGCGGCAATCAGTGCGGACGTGAAGGATTCTTGGACATTCAGCGATCCTTCTGGCAGCATCCCTGTCTTTGAGAATGCGTCTAACTTCAGTACCAATACACAGGCCAATGATTTCTATGTTGAGAACGGTACGTACTTCAGAATGCAGAACATTACCCTGGCTTATAACCTCCCAGCGACGCTCATCAACAGCTGGAACATGAGCAAAGTCAGAGTATTCTTGTCTGCTAACAACCTCTTCACTATTACAGGATACGACGGACTAGATCCGACTGTAGCGGGTAATGCCGATACGCAGTTTGGTATTGACAGAGGAAACTTCCCAATCACACGTGGATACACATTTGGGTTGAACATTGGATTTTAACATGTAGTTGAAGAAAAAATTGAAAGACTGAAATGAATAAGTTTAGAATAACATTGATGGTCCTTCTCATGGTGACGGTTGGTGTCACCGCATGTAAGGATGAGTTCTTGGAAGTAGCTCCGACGACGTCGCTGAGCTCAGCCGAGCTCTCTACAGCCGCCGGACTGGACGGATCCGTCATCGGAACCTACAGTATGCTCCTGGGTCGTGGAGGCTTTTATTCGGACGCCACAAACTGGTTCTGGGGTAGTGTTCTTGGTGGTGACGCCAATAAGGGTACAGATCCTGGTGATCAGTCGCAGGTCAATGAAATATTGACCTACAACGCACAAACGAATAATGTGTCTGTGGCGCAAAAGTATAGGCGGACGTATGAGGGTGTGGCGCGTGCCAATAACACACTCAAGCTCCTTGCTGATGCTGGAGATGACGTTTCGGACGCAATCAAGACGCAGGTAGAAGCTGAAGCGAGATTCTTGCGCGGTCACTACTACTTCGAGTTGAAGAAAAACTTCGACGATGTGCCTTATGTCGACGAGGCTTGGGATGAAATCGAGCCGATTTCTAACAATTCGGATATCTGGCCGATGATCATCCAAGATTTCCAGTTTGCTGCTAATAACCTCCCTGCCACGCAGTCGCAGGTAGGACGTGCGAACAGCTGGGCTGCATTGGCTTACCTCGGTAAGGCGCAATTGTATTCTGGAGATTTCTCTGGAGCACTCTCAACGTTGACGAATGTGGTTAACAATGGTCAGACTTCCAATGGTACGCCTTACGCCTTGGTGGCCAACTATGGCGACCTTTGGCTAGCTGCCAATGACAATAGCTCAGAGACCGTCTTTGGCTCGCAAGCAGCCGCGAATACAGGAAGTATCAACAATGCCAACCCTGGACTGGTGCTCAACTTCCCTCACGGTTCGGCAGGACCTGCACGTCCTGGTGGGTGCTGCGGGTTCAACCAGCCAAGTTTGGAACTGGCTAACTCATTCCGCACCTCCGGTGGACTTCCTCTATTGGATGGAAGCTACAATGACGCAGGCAATGAGCTGGTGACGGATTTTGGCTTGTCTAGCGCTGACGCTTTTACTCCTGATGCTGGACCACTGGATCCTCGATTGGATCACTCAATTGGACGTCGAAGCATCCCTTACCTGGATTGGGGTCCACACCCCGGTAATGACTGGATTCGGCAGCAGTCTCACGGAGGCCCATATTCTCCTAAGAAGTTCGTGTACACAGCTGCTGGTGGTGACTTTGATGGTAGCTCATGGACTCCTGGTTATACAGCGGTCAACTACAAGATCATCCGATTTGCTGATGTATTGCTGATGGCAGCGGAGGCGGAAGTTGAGGCAGGTTCCTTGGAAACTGCCAGGGGATATGTGAACCAGATCCGTACGAGAGCAGCGAACTCTCCAGTATTGAATCCTGATGGATCAGACGCGGCCAACTATGATGTCGCGACTTATGATACGCCTTGGACAGATCAGGCTGCGGCCCGAGATGCTGTACGATTCGAAAGAAAGCTCGAGTTGTCTGGTGAAGGTCACAGGAAGTATGACCTCGGTCGTTGGGGTATTGCTGAGCAGGTTTTGAATGATTTCCTTGATTACGAGCGCCAGACGTTGATCATTCAGTATGGAAGCGCGACGTTCACATCGAAGAGCCTATTCTTGCCGATTCCTCAAGAGGAAATTGATTTGCAAGGAAGCGATGTTCTGATCCAGAACCCTGGCTATTAATAACTAAATCATATTATGAGAGAAAGGGCTTCCCTGTGAGGGGGAGCCCTTTTTACTTCATTTCCTACCTGTATGGTGAAAGGGTACTATTCTGACCACCATGCGACTGAATACCGCCTGGCACATGCACGTTCGCAAATCTTAGTTGAATAGCTTTGTGATCGAATGAAGATTGATTTTTTGAGATTTTAATTGACCCACAGATATGAAATCAAATATTGCCGTGGTGCTTGGACTAATTGTCACATTGTTTGCCTGTGACAACCAACAAGCCAGTGAAGAAGAAGTGCGGGGAGCGGCCCTGTTTGAAAAGCTTGAGCCTGCCGCATCAGGAGTAGATTTTGCCAATAACCTCAATGAGGATTCCATCATCAACTACTTCACGTATCCTTACATCTACATGGGTGGAGGCGTCGCTACCGGTGACGTGAACAATGATGGTCTTCCAGATATCTATTTTACGGCCAACATGGATCCCAATCGCCTGTATTTGAACAAAGGCGATCTCAAGTTTCAGGACATTACCGAAGTGAGTGGCGTCGCCAGTGATGATCGCTGGGTGACCGGTGTCAGCATGGCCGACGTGAATGCCGATGGCTGGATGGACATTTACATTTCAGTGTCTGGGAAGTTCACAACGACGAAGAACCAGTTGTTCATTAACCAGGGCCTTAACGAGGACGGGATCCCCACTTTTCTGGAGGAAGCCGAAGACCGGAGGGTAGCTGATCACCGAAGCTCTACTCAGGCAACATTTTTCGATTACGACAATGATGGAGACCTGGACATGTACGTCGCGAATTATCCATTTACGAATTTCAAAACGCCCAACTACTCCTACTTCCTGTCATTGGAGATGAAGGACCCTGAGAAGTCCGACCGGCTGTATCGCAATGATGGCAATGGCTACTTTGATGATGTAACGGTCGAATCAGGGATTCTCAATTTCGGCTTGTCCCTGAGTGCAACGGCGGCGGACTTCAACCAGGACGGATGGCAAGACATCTATGTCTCCAACGACTTCGCCTCGCCGGACTATATGTTCATGAATAATGGGGATGGCACTTTCACTGACCAGCTACAGGAAGCCACCCAGCATATCGCCTTCTTCGGTATGGGGGCAGATGCCGGAGATATCAACAATGACGGTCTATTGGATTTCATCCAGATGGACATGACGCCCGAAGACAACTACCGCAACAAGGCGAACATGGCAAGTATGAACATTCCAAGTTTCTGGGAGATTATTGGCCTGGGTATGCACTATCAGTATATGCAAAATGCTCTGCAGATCAATCAGGGAGTGACCTCGGACGGAGTACCACACTTTAGCGATATCGCTCGTCTGGCGGGCGTATCGAGCACCGACTGGAGTTGGGCGCCCCTGCTGGTCGACCTGGACATGGATGGCTGGAAAGACATATTTGTTACCAATGGTACTCGTCGAGACATCAACAACAAAGACTACTTCCACGACATTGAAAACGCCTCCTATGAAGAGCGTCAGCAAATGGACAATGTGACGTTAACGCTCAACATGCCTTCAGAGAAAGTAGACAACTACGTCTTCAGAAATGAAAAGGACCTGACCTTCACCAAGGTGATGGAGGATTGGGGTTTGAGCTATGAAGGGTTTTCCAATGGAGCCAGTTATGCGGACCTGGATGATGATGGGGACCTCGAGATCATTATCAACAATATCGATGCTCCGGCACTCATTTTCGAGAACAAGGCGGCTGATCAGGCACTGAACAATTTCTTAAAGATCAAACTGACTGGTCCTAAGGGTAACCCTCATGGCATTGGCGCCAAGCTATGGGTAAAGACGGCCGACGCAGAGCAGTATCATGAGCATCAGATGACCAGAGGGTTTCAGTCTTCTGTAGAGCCCAACGTTTATTTCGGCTTGGGACCGGCCAGTCAGGTTTCAGAGCTTAAGGTCCAGTGGTTGGACGGGAAAATACAGCAGCTGAAAGATGTCGATGTCAATCAGACATTGGAGATTCAGTATACAGCAGCTGCCGACGGCGAGCGCCCGGACGTTGGTTCCAATGGGAGGCTATTCGCGGAGGTCAGCGACCAGGTTGGCCTTGACTATACGCACAAGGAAAATGACTTTGACGATTATCGCTACGAGGTACTGCTGCCCCATCGATACTCCACAAACGGCCCGGGCTTGGCTGTGGGAGATGTGAATGGCGATGGACTGGAAGACGTGTACATCGGAGGCGCGGTAGCTTCGAAAGGAGCGCTGTTCCTGCAGACACCTTCTGGACAGTTTGAACAGGCCTCAGACGAGTGGAACAATGAAGCCGGCGCCGAAGATATGGGTGCCGTCTTCTTCGACGCGAATGGCGACGGCCATCAGGATCTGTATGTCGTGAGTGGCGGAAATGAGAGAACGCCAGGCTCTAAAGGCTACCAGGACAGACTCTACATCAATGACGGCTCTGGTCAGTTGGCTCTGAGCGATGCGCTTCCTGAGATCACTGCCAGTGGTTCTCGTGTGCGACCGGGAGACTTTGATGGAGATGGAGACCTGGATCTGTTTGTGGGTGGAAGGATCGTCGCTCGGTCTTATCCCGTGCCAGCGCGGAGCTATATCCTTCGCAATGACTCCCAATCCGGTGAAGCGCGATTTACTGATGTCACCTCCGACGTGGCGCCGCAACTTGAGGAGGCAGGCCTTGTCACAGATGCGGTGTGGACGGACTTTGACAATGACGATCGCTTAGATCTTGTGGTTGTGGGCGAGTGGATGCCTATCACTTTCCTGCGCAACGACGGGGATGAATTCAGTGACGAAACCGCTGCTTTAGGACTGGAAGATCAGGTAGGCTGGTGGTATTCGATCACTGCAGCTGATTTTGACAATGACGGAGATGAAGACCTGGTGGCTGGCAACCTCGGCCTCAACTACAAATACCAGGCGTCGATGGAGGAGTCTTTCGACGTGTACGCGTATGACTATGACAAGAATGGCGATCTCGACATTGTACTGGGCTATTACAGCGACGGCGTGCAATATCCATTACGCGGGCGGCAGTGTTCTTCCGAGCAGATCCCAACGATCAAGTACAAGTACGAGGATTACAACTCCTTTGCATCTGCGACTTTGGAGGATATCTATACGCCACAGGACCTGGAGGCCTCTTTGCATTATCAGGCGAGAAATTTCGCCAGTAGCTACCTCGAAAACACCGGCGGGTCTTTTGAGATGAGTAGTCTCCCTAATGAAGTGCAGCTTTCTTCCATCAATGGGATGATCACCGAAGACTTCAACAAAGATGGTCACCTGGATCTACTAGTGGCCGGCAACCTGTACGGTGCCGAGGTGGAGACTACGAGAAATGATGCCAGCTACGGGCAGTTGCTGCTAGGCGATGGTTCTGGAGGTTTTGAGGCAGCGCCTTATCGCGACAGCGGGTTGTTTATCAGGGGTGATGTGAAAGACCTGGCACTGGTTCAAACTAGTAGCGGATCTTTGGTGATCGCAGCCTGCAACAACGACAAGATGAAGGTCATCAGGGTGGTGGGCGAATCCAATGTCAGGAATACGCTCGCCGCGTCCACGCGCTGAGGTGCGGAGGGTATTGAGTGATCAGTGACTAGTGATGAGTAGGTCGCATGACTCGTCGCCGGTCACTAATCATTTAAAGAGACTGGGGATGGGCTATAGTAAATCGGTCCATCAGCTCCAGCATAGCCCGGCAGCTGTGGTAACCGAAATGCTCGAGGCTCACCTTGTCAAGGTTGGGATTGAGGTCGCCTGATGGGGTGGTAGCAGCATACCATCCACCGTGAAGGTTGTCAAGTAGCTGTATCTGAATGAATTCCCACATCTTCTCGGCCCTATGCAAATAATAGGCATCCCCTGTGATCATCCAGGTATTGACGAGAGCGACAAGGCATTGGGCCTGGGTCCATGACGACTTTTGGCTGGCAAGTCGGGAATTGTCTGGAAGCTGATCCGGAATGCTGCCATTTCGTTCCTGAGCACGTAGGATACGATTTGCCGAGTACAGGCAATACTTTTCCGTCAAACCTGACAATTCTTCGCTTCCAAACGCGATGGCCGCGTCATGCAGCAACCAACTTGCTTCCGCCTGGTGTCCCACCAGCATCGGATGGCTCTCCAATTGGCCGAACTCATTGATGGAGAAGTTGGGAGTTTCTTCCTGGTCGAACACAAGGCGGATGGTACGTCGAGCAAGGCGCATCGCACTTTGCAGCAATGACTTATCTTCCCAGGTCTTGTAGAGGCTCGAGAAGCCACTGATGAGCATGAGATCGGATCTTAGGCTGGTCGGATTAGCAACAGGGGGTACCACTTCCACCAAGTCTTTGTCGAGCGTATCCGTGTAGGTACCACTTCGGGCGTCGTAGAAGTGTTCTTCAATCAGCTTGAAGGTCTCTTTTGCCAGAAGCAAAGCCTGCGGATCATCTGATACTTTGAAGTAAGCACACAGTCCCTGCAACATGAGCGCCTGTGCGGTTAGGCTCTTATCGTTGTTTTTTTTCATGCCCCTTTCATCCAGGGACCATACGGCACCCCCATGCTCCTCATCCCAAAAGTGACCAACGATGTATTCGTACAGCTGTGTAGCAAATGTGAATTTGGAGGATCCGCCCATTCGTAAGTAGGCCGCTGAGAACACATAGAGGATGGCCGCGTGGATTGCTGCCAGTTTGTCCCCCGAAAGGACGGTCCCATTGCCTGACATCCTTCCGAGCAGTCCCCCATGGCGTATATCAGTCATCTTCTCTGTCCAGAAGGGCAGAAGGTTGTTTTCGAGTTCGTATCGACATGTTTTCTCGCTGAGAGGGCTTAGTGGCATTGTCTTACAAGGACATCCATCCAAGTTATTAAATGCCGAGGTCTCCCATGGGCGAGGATGTACCAAACAGCCCGGTCGTTTGTACCAACCGGCGCAACAAAAAAGGGAAACGCTTTACTGACAGCACTTCCCTTTCAAGTTGATTGTTCCGATGGACCTTAAGCCATGGCTTTACCTACTTTCTCCAGCAGTGCCTTGGTTGCCATAATGCCGTCGGCTTCACTTAGTTCGCTTCCTTCGTATTCGATACCAATGTATCCCTTGAATCCTGCATCTTTCACGATCTGCAACATCCTCGTGAAATCTGTTCGCGTCTCGTTGCCGTCAGCATCGAAGGCATTCGCCTTAGCACTGACACCTTTGGCGTAAGGCATCAGTTCTTCCATGCCTTTGTAGCGATCGTATTCGTTTGCACAGCCATTTTCACCGTACTCCATGCAGAAGTTGCCAAAGTCTGGCAATGTGCCACAGTAGTTGCTGCCAACCTGACTGATCACACTCGATAGCCATTGCCCATCGCTCGAATAGCCTCCATGATTTTCGACGATGACATTGATGCTATTCTGCTCTCCGTACTCTGTCAGTCGGCCCAATCCATCGATGGCGGCAGCCTTCACTTCGTCCGCGGTACCTTGTCCGGCAGCGTTTACCCGGATAGAGTGGCATCCAAGCTCTTTTGCGGCATCTACCCACTTGTAGTGGTTTTCGACTGCCTGGATTCTTGCGGCTTCGTCCAGATCCCCGAGATTACCCTCCCTATCACACATAATGAGGAGGCTCTGGACACCAGCGTCATCGCAACGCTTTTTGAGCTCCTGCACAAAGCCGCCGTCCATTCCCATGTAGAACTGGTTCACATATTCGATGGCGTTGATGCCAAATTCATTTTTCGCGATGGTCGGAAAATCCATGGGGTCACGCTTCTCCGCGCCACCTCGGCCGAAGAAGGCCTTGTTCAAGGACCACTGGGCCAATGAAATGTCAAAAAATAATGACGCTGCCTGCTCTGATGACCCGCCGCCAGAGGACTCGGAACTAGCTTCTCCTCCGGTTTTCGCGCCTCCACAGGCTGAGACAAGCCCACTGATGCCCCCGATAGCAGGGATAGCCAGCATACCGGCGCCAATTTTCTTAATGCTTTTTCTTCTGGTCTCCTTCATGATGCATAAAAATTTGTCAGGATAGAATGTCTTATTTGATTCTCGCTAACTAGGTTAATGAATTCCTGCCGCAACTAAAAATGTTGGAACATATGCCGTGTGGCGATAGTACACAAACCTCCTCCTTCTGAATCAATCAGTTTTTCAGAGCCTGCATTCTTCCCCTTCCATAAAGGTTCAATACCCCCCTCGTTGGAAGCACTTATGACCTATCTTCGAAGGCTTGAAATTGAGAATTATTACGCTGATGAAAAACTACATTCCCTGGCTGGTTGCACTTCTTGCAGCCTGTGGCACTCCTGATAAGGAGGCCCAACAAAAGAATTTGCGACTGACTTACGAGGTTGTCCAAATCGATTTTGATAGCGAGGTCAGTACTGTCAAGATCCAGGTCATCAACGAGACCGGTGAAAGCGTGAGTGCCCCCGGCTGGGCCATCTATTGGAGTCAGTTTGCAGTCGGGCCTGTGCAAGCCGAGGTCGCGGGTTTGAAGTTGGAGCGGGTGACCGGCGACTACTGGAAGCTGCAGCCCACTGGTAATAGTGAACTGCCAGATGGCGGGAGCATTGGCGCCGATTGGCCGCAGCAAGGTCTGATGGTCAACGACTATCAACTACCAGTAGGAGTCTATTTGGTCGCTAATGGTGAAGTACAGGCACTTGAGGTTGAGATCAAGCCCATTGATCCTTCACTCATCCCAGGAGAGTATCGACCAACACCCACCTCCCGATGGGAGGAGAACGCGATAATTGAGGAGCGTCCTGCCGTGCAGGTCAACGATATTTTCCCCACCCCAGTGAAATATGAGCGTGGAAATGGGACGCTGTCTTTAAAGGGTATCACTTACTGTGCCCCTGAGGATCTAGCGGCGACCGCTGCCCAGTTTGGTGATTGGCTGCAATCAGAGGTGGGTCTAACGAATTTTCAGGCTGGCACAGAGTGCAACTTACGAATGTCGATTGATGGCTCTTTGGGGCAGGAAGGCTACAGCCTGTCCATCTCGGAAGAGGGAGTGGATGTCAGAGGAGGTTCGCCGGCCGGCGTTTTTTACGGACTGATGAGTGTCCTTTCCGCAGCAAATATCGATGACCTTTCGAGTAAAAATGGGACGTTGACGCTGCCTTATCTGGAAGTGGAAGATGAGCCGGCTTTTGGATACCGCGGCATGCACCTTGATGTCTCCAGGAATTTTCAGAAGCCAGAGGTAGTGAAGAAGTTACTACGGATGATGGCTTTTTATAAGCTCAATAAGTTCCACTTCCACCTGACAGACGACGAGGGTTGGCGCTTTGAAGTGCCGGCACTGCCCGAGTTAACAGCCGTAGGCGCCCGGCGGGGACATACAGAAGATGAAATGACGCATGTTCTGCCGGCTTACGGATCCGGTCCCGATCCGGACAGTCCTGACAATCACGGCAGCGGCTTCTATTCCAATGAGGAACTGATCGATATCCTTCAGTATGCCCAGTCGCTGAATATTGAAGTGATCCCCGAGGTCGACTTGCCTGGCCATGCACGTGCAGCCATCAAGGCCATGGAAGCCCGGCTGGCATCTTCCGGCGATGCCACCTATCGCCTGGCCGAGCCGGGTGATACGAGCAAGTACATCTCCGCCCAGATATATTCGGACAATGTAATCAACGTGTGCCAGGAGTCTACTTACGATTTTGTCGAGCTGGTGGCCGATCATCTCATCGATCTCTATGGTGAGGCAGGAGTGCCCTTGAATACCCTGCACATTGGATGTGATGAGGTGCCGCACGGCGCTTGGGCCTACTCCCCCGGTTGTCAGGATCTGATTGCACAAGGTGAGGGCCGAAATCCATCAGAGTATCTCCTGCAATACTTTGTTTCTCGTGTTTCTCAGATGTTGAAGTCCAAAGGCCTGAGGACCGCTGGGTGGGAGGAAGTAATTGGTGATCCAAGTGGTGCTGATCAATCGTTGATACCGTATATCTGGCACAATGAAGAGCTGGCCTATGGACTCGCCAATCGAGGCTATGAAGTAGTCCTCTGCAATGCCGCCAATCTTTACTTCGATCTCGCTTATAATCCTGATCCGGCGGAGCCGGGACTGAAGTGGGCCGGGTTTGTCGATACGAAGTCGGCGTTTACCCTATCACCCTACCATATTGGGCAGTCGTTGAACCCAGATGCTGTCAGCGTGGACCAGTCGATATTGACGACAACCGGAAAGCGGAATATCCTTGGGATCCAGGGGGAGCTATGGTCAGAGACGGTGCGAGGTGGTGAAGCTTTGGAGTACTATATCATGCCCAAAATGTTTGGCCTCGTCGAAAGAGCCTGGACAGGCGATCCAGAGTGGGGAAGCGAAGCTGATCGAAATGCCGATTGGAGTGATTTTGTCCATCAGGTAGGTGGCAGGGAACTCCCGCGGCTGAATGCCCTGCTCGGAGGGTGGAATTACCGAGTGCCATTACCTGGTCTGAAGGTTGAAAATGATCTTGTCAGTGCAAATGTCCGGTTTCCCGGTCTGCCCATCCACTATACCACAGATGGTTCTGACCCTACGGCGGACAGCCCTCGCTACAGCGAGCCCGTTCCTTACGATGACAATCTGCGATTTAAGGTGATTGTGGATGAGGAGCACCAGAGTAGAGTCGCTGCTCCAGAATGAGCACAAAGCTGCACATTTCATTTTGAGTTGACTAGTTAGTGAGAGTCTCACTATGTTCGGTTGGATTGGCTGGCAGTTGTAGGTGACTTATCAACCACAAAACCAGCGCAACTCATGGTCCTTGGTCGTTTTTTTCAGGTAGTTTAGCGGGAGGCGATCTGAAAAACCGATTTGCCTGTTATAACTGAAAGATTACCACATTAACGAAACCCGGACATGAGATACGTTCGCATCATTCTTACCCTCTTAATGGCTTTGGTGTTGGTGATTTTCTCCGTTCAAAACTCGGAGTATGCCACCATCAAGTTCCTGGGATGGTCCGCAGAGACTTCCATGGCCTTACTGCTATTAATCAGCTTCCTGATAGGTACGTTTACAGCTTTCTTATGGCTTTCCCCTGTTATTTTCCGGAGGAACAAGCAAGGGGTGCCTCCCAAGGCGGAGAAGAAAACGGAAGTGCCGCAGGATGCATCTCCGCCCCCGACCAATCCGGAGACATGGGAGGAAGAAAGTACAGCTTCGCCAAAGGAATAGTCTAAATCCTTCTAAGGAACCGTTTCAAGTCTCAGCTTCCGGACGGAGGGTTGTGATCATTTCACTCCAGCCGGCAACACATCGTACCTACCCAGTGCGTGTAGCATTTGGAAGTGCTTCACAATGGCCGAACCAAATGTCGGTTGTGAGTGGTAGGGGAGGTCAAATTCCTGGGCGGTGCTCTTTACGATCTTGGCCAGTTGGGGGTAGTGGATGTGGCATACATCAGGGAACAGGTGATGTTCTACCTGGAAATTCAGGCCACCGAAAAACCATGTGAAAAACTTGCTGTCGGGAGCGTAGTTGGTCGTAGTGTAGAGCTGATGTACAGACCAGTTCTCTTCAATGTTCTCCTCCTCCTGCTGTATAAAAGTGAGATCCGATGTGAGGTGAGCTGTTTGGAATATCAAACTGAGGAACAGTCCCGTGACAACAAGCATGGATATAAACATCAGTACTACGATTCCCGCTGGTACAGGGAGGACCATGATCGGAATCGCTAGCATGAAGAAATGGAACAGTGCCTTACGAAATATGATACCAGCCAATCTTCTCCGAAAAGGTGCGCCCTTATTGACGAGACCCAGTTTCCTGTACTTGACCAATTTGATGAAATCCTTGGCCGTCGCCCATATCACAATAGGGATGCTATAGAAAAAAACAACGTAGATATGCTGGAAGCGGTGGAACCACCGCCGAGGTTGATTTTCTGTGAAGCGCAAGACGTATTTGACTTCAATATCTTCATCAGCGTCCTCGATATTGGTATAGGTGTGATGCAACACATTGTGCTGGATCTTCCACGTGAAAGGCTCCACTCCGACGATCATAGCGGAGAGATTCATCCATGCATTCACAGATTTCTTTTTGGAGAAGGACCCGTGCAACACATCGTGCATGACCGCCGTCCCAATAAAGGCCTGTCCCACACCCATTAGCATCCACAATGCGAAGAGTGCCGGGATGTTGGAGATGCCACCCAAGACGATGAGCAGATACAGGGACACATAAAACCCAATGGCGATGGCCGATTTCAGGGCCATCCGATGGTCGCCATTGCGGCAGATATTGTTTTCGCGAAAGTAGGCGTTGACGCGGGTTTTGAGGGTTTTAGAAAATTCCTTGTTGACTTCTTTCGAAAACTTGTAATGGATCATTCCAAAGGGTGATAAAATGAATGTACTTCCAGTGTTAAGCAGTACTTTGTGATTTGGGCGTGCTAATCGAAAAAAAACAGATAGCGAGATGATCGTGCAGCAGGACGTCAGATCATGATAACACGCGAGCTCTTACAAAGTCAGGATAGTACAATCTGGGAATGACCGTGGCGGCAGGAACTCCGAAAAAGGAATATCATGAAATTGATGTCACAAACATACGTCATGCACCCAAAGGATCTATGTGTCTGTGCATGTTTTATGGGGGATTTCTTGCTGAATGAGGTTCATTCACTACTCCTTCGAGCACCAGCGATGATTCCAGAGCTCCGCGATCTATCTCAAGTAGTACTCAAACAACCCGGTGAATAGCTCTGAGGCGCCGATAAAAACTCCCACCCCGTAAGTGATGTGCTTGATGGATAAATTTTGAATGGCGAAAGGAAGTCCGCTGACATTTAGAAAGCTAAATGAGCATGCCGTGACGCCGCCGCCAGCCAGGTAAAGAATGGGATGATGGCCAAAAAGTATCAAAAGTATGCCCAGACCCAGAACCCCGGCGCTTAGTGGAATGACCTTCCGTGAGCCTTTTTTGGCGACGAATTTACCGACGGCAAATGCCAAAAACGCTGAGAAAGCAAGTAGACCCAGTGCGATGTAGTCAGCTATGTCGGCGTAGTTTGTGAATCGCTCGGACATTGCGTGGGGAAAGAACTCCACAAGAAATGCCTTGCCCAGTCCGAGTTGTAAGCCCACCATGACAATCGCCAGGTAGGCAATGGGACGGACCTGCCTTGCGGGTCGCTCCACCAGTTCTTGTTTTCGAAGCATGACCTCGTTGCTGGAAACGCGGTGAAAAATATAGCCGGATACTGAAATGAGGACGCCCCCGACGAAGAAGGTGAGGGTGTCGCCAAAGAATCGCAAGAGTTTCACTATCACCGGCTCCAGCGCATAGATCAGCTCAGTGATCAGAAAAAGGAAGCCTACGACAATCGGCAGTTGCTTCGCGGGAGCGAAAGCCTCGATCATCGAATTGGCCGGACTTATAAACAGGTTCATGGCTATCAGCCAGAGCACGATCATGATGGGGAGTGCGGATTTTGCGGCTTGAATGGGTGCGGCCCCGATCAGCGAGGCGACGACCATAAACGTCATCGCCGTGGCCCCAATGCCAATCGTAAACATTGTGAAAAACTTGCCGTTCTTTTCGAGGATCTTGTCGGCGAGCCATCCCGCTATTGGCGGTACGACCACGAGAATGATGGCCTTCGATGCGATCATAAAGTCCACAAGCCCATGGAAGTTGAAGCGCTCGATGAGTACAGGCTGATACTCGTGATAGGCTATCCAACTGATGACGACGGCGGCGTTTAGCGCTGCCAGGCTATAAATCTCCGGCCATTTGAGGGTCCTGTTTTGTTCGATTGCTATGCTGTCCATTTATTTCGTATTTGCTTTGTCGAATTGCGCTGTTAGCAGTAGTCTCCCTTGAAGGGTTGACTCCATATACGAAGTGAACCTTCAGGTTGGATTTCGACGAAAAGCAAAAAATGACCGGATGCCTCGAAAAGGGGTTTCGCGGCTTATCGACGCAGCAGGCGCCTTAGGATCAAAGCAATAACACCGCCCACTGCGGCTGCTTGCAGCAATTTCTTGTTTGAGCGAAGCGCAACAAATTCGGTCTTCTCTTTAGTTACTTCCACGACGCCAATGGGACGTACCATGAGCCCACTGCCGCCACCGCCTCCTTCTCCTCCGAGATCATCAGCAGCAGTCTCTTTCCTGTCCTTGTGGCCTTCGCCAAAACCTCCCCCAAACCCATAGGCAATGCGTGCTACCGGGATGATGGTCTTTTCCTGGGTTTCCACCGGATCGCCATAAACAGTTTTCACGTTGGCGTTTGATTGTAGCTTGTCCATTACCGATCGTATGAATTCCTGCGTTTTCATGGTATTGTCTGATTTCTTTGCCATAGTCTGAAGGTACACAAAGCCGTTCCTCGAAACTATGATTGACATCAGGTAAGAGGGTGGGATGCGCACCGTTGATGCGGTGGATGACAACAAAAGTCCATCGCCCCTGCGTGACTCGCGCGATTTGTATTTAATTAGACCAGGAAAAACGCCCAGCTCTGCCAAACTATGTCCAACAAGAAAAATATCCTCAATTACCTCGTCGAATTTGCGATGGTCTTCTTCGGCGTTCTTTTGGCCTTTTACTTTTCGCAACTCGGCGATGACCGGCGCCAGCGACAGCAGGACAGGGAATTGCTGGAACTGCTATCCTCGGAATGTGACCAACTACCTGCCGAGTTGGGCGATCGAATTGACCTGCTCGATAGCGCCGAGAACAGGATACAAACGATTCTTGGGCCTGCGGACTCGGTATTGATTGATTCTGTCAATGCCATCATGATCGATGTCGTCATTCCGCTCAGTGTACGTGTTCGGGATGAAGAGCCCATCATTTTAGTCAAGCCGCAGATCGACCAGCGCTTTTTCGATGATGTTGACCTTCGCGAGGCGTTAGAGACCTACTACCAGTATTCGCTTGCTGCGGAGGAGGTGAGTGATGATGAGCAATCTTTCATCAAACAGGATCTCCGTCCTTACTTCGAAACCAATTTTCAATACTTTGGGGGTGAGGTGCTCAATGACCAGTACCACAGTACACCCCAGTTTCGCAACTACATGTTGCACCTCCTGCGTTACACAGCGATTCGCAAAGCGATCTTCGCACAGCTGGTGGAGAGGGGGGCGGCCTTGGATTCGATTGTGGAGGAGCGGCTGGAGCATTTTTGAGCTAATACAAAAAAAGCCGCCTCCCAAATAGGAAGACGGCCCATTTACTGCACCAACTAACTACTACAACTTACCAACCTATGCCGTAAAATGCCTTTTCGCCATTTGCATAGTACCCCTCTATCAGCATGCCTTCGCCCCGCGGACGCTCAATGGAGTTTACCAGATCATCCAGGTTCCTGATTTCTTCTTTGTCGATGCGGGTGATCACAAACCCTTCTTTGATTCCAGCTTCTTTCCAGACGCCAGAGGCTAGTTCCTGGAGTTTCACACCACCACTGATACCCAGATCCTCCATCTCCTCGCGTGAGATGTCAGCGAACGTGGCGCCTTCGGTTGAGAATACATTGCCCGCTACTTCGACCGTTTCTGTCGTACCGTAAGAGTTCTTTAGGCGCGCTTTCACCGTCCTTGTTCGCCCATCTCTGATGTAGGTTACATCGATTTCATCTCCTGGGCGGTTCAGCGCCACTTGCTCCTGCAACTCAGATACGCTATTCACCTGACGGCCATTCACGCTGACAATCACGTCTCCGGGTTCGATGCCAGATTCTTCGGCAGCACTATTGTCCACCACTCGCTCGATGTAGATACCTTTTACTACCTCCAGGTCTTCCTGCTCCGCCAGTTGCGCGCTGACATCTCGAATATTTACGCCCAGCAGTGCTCTTTGAACGGCACCAAATTCTACCAGGTCACTGGCCACCTTTTTTACCAGCGTCACAGGTACAGCAAAAGAGTAGCCGGCAAAACTCCCTGTGGGAGAGGCAATGGCAGTGTTGATACCTACCAACTCTCCACGGAGGTTCACCAAGGCGCCTCCACTATTGCCGGGATTCACCGCGGCGTCTGTCTGGATAAAGGACTCAATCGTCAGACTCGACCTGTTGCGAGATCGAAGGATATCGATGCTCCGAGCCTTTGCACTCACGATACCTGCGGTCACGGTAGATCGGAATTCGTAAGGGTTCCCCACGGCCAATACCCACTCGCCGATTTGTGTTTCCTCACTATTGCCCCAGGAGATGGGGTTCAAGTCATATTCTTCGATCTTGATGACCGCGAGATCCGTATTCGGATCTGTGCCGATCATTCTTGCGGGGTACGATCGATTGTCAGTAAGCAGCACTTCTATTTCACTGGCACCGTCCACCACGTGATTATTGGTGACGATATAGCCATCGTCGGTGAAGATCACGCCTGAGCCGCTACCCCTGGATTGTGGTCGATTGCCACGTTGTGGCGCTTGGTCAAAATAATCTCTAAAGAAGTCCTCAAATGGATTTTGGGCCCTGGTGGCTGTGCTTCCATCATAGGTAGTGCGGATATGCACTACGGAGGGAGTGGCTTCCTGGGCGGCAACCACGAAGTTGAGCCCACCTGCGACGGCGATGCTCGTCGTATCCGTCACATAGTTGGTGAAGCTTGCAGGCAGCGAAGATGTGTAGTTCGCTGGGATGCCTGGTGTATTGTTGGGGCTGGCCGCTGGTGCCAACCATGAGTATCCTACGATCGCGATGACCCCACCCATTGCCGAGGAGAGGACCATTGCAAATGCTAAGTTTCTTGTCTTCATCTTCATATCTTTTTAAGGACCGGATCTTTCTATCAATATACTTTATTCGTATGACCTTTGTTCGCTTTTACGGGGAAGAGGACGAAGAGGTGATGGTGCTTAACATCATTTAACACACGTGCGCGGGGAGCGCATAAACAAGAAAAGGCGAGCCTGGGAAGCCCGCCCTTTCATCACCTAACCTAACTCACCTACTTAAACTGATTTTATTTGATTGCGATCGTCTTTTTCGCAACTTTTTTTTCATCTTTTGGTAAAATCACCTTCAAAACGCCGTCTTCGTACTTTGCGTTGACATGCTCATCATTGACATTGTCAGGCAAATGGAAGGACCTACTGAAGGTGCCGTAGTAGCTCTCAACGCTACGATAATTCTTTTCGTTTTTTTCTTCCTTGAATTTTCTTTCGCCACTGACGGTTAGGCGACCATCATTCACATCGATTCTGATATCATCCTTTTTCACACCAGGCAGGGAAAATTCAATTTCAAACGCCTTCTCAGTCTCAGCTATGTCCACCCTGGGTGAGAACTCTGAAACGTTCATCCCCCCGTTGAAATCATCGTTGAAGAATCGATCTACGAGACTTCTAAATGACACAGGAGAATAGTTAACCGGGTTATATTTTGTAAGTGCCATTTCCTTTAAGTTTTTCGTTCAACATCGTGTTCAATCACTATTGATCGAAATTTATGCCAGCACTCAAAATGCCACCGGACTTGCTCTTACTACGCCAAAGTGACAGGAATCGTGCGCTAGCGTTTGTTAAAAAATGTCAAAATGACGCAAAGTGACAGATTTTGATGGGGCGCACAGGCCAAATCACGCATGGCCATCTCACCCCTGAAGGAGAGATTAGCGAAATCCTTCACGGAACAAGTCGCACTCTCTCCTTTCAGGCCGCCTCGCGCATGTCCGAGCCTTTGACCCCTCTGGCCCGCGCTGGACCATGTCTTGTCTCGGACTTATGCTTCTTGCTCTTTTGTTAAATGGGATCTTCAACACGGACTCAAACATGTGTTTTGCCAATGAGTTATAACATCTATCTTCCCATTCTAATTCAATTGAGCCAATGATGAAACGTTATGTCCTCGGTTTGTTTTCCGTACTGCTCTTGTCCAGCCACGACATGTACTTGAAGCTCGATCAGTATTTTCTAGAGCCCAATACCAAGACTGTCATTCAGCTTTTCAATGGCACTTTCGACCGTAGTGAGAATGTAATTACCCGGGACCGTATGCTTGATGTGAGTTTGCTAGGCAATGGCGAACGGACAGCCGCCGATACATCGGCCTGGTTTGAAGAGGGTACTACCACTTATCTGAATATCACGACCGGGCAGCCTGCCACGTGGGTTGCTGGAGTCTCTACCCGAACACGTAGCTTAGCCATGTCCGCGGAGGATTTCAATGAGTACCTGGAGCATGATGGCGTGCTGGACATGTTGGAGTCCCGCACCAGGCAGGGCACTTTGGACTCGTCCGCTGTGGAGAAGTATTCCAAACATGTCAAGGCGATCTTTCAGGTCGGAGATCGACTCACGGATGACTTCAAGACTCCTCTGGGATATCCAATTGAGTTCGTGGCACTCGAGAACCCTTACGATATACACCCAGGTCACGAGCTGCCGGTACAGCTTCTCCTCCGGCAAAAGCCCTTGCCGAATCAGCTGGTATACGTGGGGTATAAGGCTGCGGAACATACACATGGAGACGGTGCTGCGCATTCCCATGATGGGACCACGCACACGCACGATGCAGAGAGTGACCACCAGCACGATGAGCTGCTGCAGTTGCGTACTGATGGGCAAGGTCTTTTGAATGTACCGATATCCTCGGCCGGGGTTTGGTACCTGAGGACGATCCACCTGGTGGAGTCAGAGGAAGAAGGTCTTACACATGAGTCAAACTGGGCGACACTGACGTTTGCCGTGGGAGAAGGACATTCCCATGAGCATGATCACGCTGAGGATGAGCATAGCCACGAAGAGGGAGTTCCCACCTATGTCTTCGTTTTGGGTAGTCTGCTCTTGGTCGTCGTGCTGTTTTTCTGGTTCAGGAGAAAGAGATAGCTTGAGCAAGCTACGTTTGAAAATACTTGGGGTGTTGCTGTGCGCCCTCCCATTCTTTGCCTACGCGCACGATGTATCTGGTGGGGATCGTGCATTACTCGAGAATGGCGGACTCTTGGCGTACATATGGGTGGGCGCAAAACATATGCTCACGGGTTATGATCACCTGCTTTTTCTTGTGGGGGTCATCTTTTTCTTGAAGGAGTTTCGGGATATTGTCAAGTTCATTACAGCGTTTACCATCGGTCATAGCATCACGCTCATCGGCGCCACCTATCTTCAGTTCGCCGTCAATGAACATTTGATTGATGCAGTTATCGGGTTCAGTGTCTTCTACAAAGGATTCGAGAATCTAGGCCTATTTCAAAAGTACCTCAAGGTCAACCCACCACACTTATTGAATATGGTTTTTGTGTTTGGGCTTATTCATGGGCTTGGCCTGTCAGCCCGTCTGCAGTCATTTGCAGTGAAGCAGGAGGGTATCCTTTGGAAGATCATCAGTTTTAATCTAGGAGTCGAGCTAGGTCAAATTGCTGCCCTCATCCCGATCATATTCATCATCAATCAATGGAGGAGGAGGGATAGTTTTGAGCCCTTCTTCAAAGCGACCAATACCTATTTGTTGTTGGCCGGTATCGCATTGGCAGGCTATCAGCTTTGGCATTACTTTGGGGCATCCCATTGATGGATCATAGAAACCCCCCATTGGCAGGGCACCACATAACTGAAGATTTTTTTGTGGCAAGTTATTGTCGATTGGGTGCCAACCATGTACATTTGCAGTCCTTTTCGAAGCGACCAGATGGGTCGTTTTAAATTATTCCTCCTTAGCTCAGCTGGTCGGGGCGCGTAGCCTAGAGCATCTGACTGTTAATCAGAGGGTCCAAGACCCGACGAAGTGGAAGGAACGATAAAAGGAAATTACATTCCTCCTTAGCTCAGCTGGTTAGAGCATCTGACTGTTAATCAGAGGGTCCTTGGTTCGAGCCCAAGAGGAGGAGCAGTAAAGCCCGGTGAAAGCCGGGCTTTTTTTGTTTGCATAGATTTAGGTCGAATTTTTTAAAGAAGACGACTAGCAGGTTGGGGCAAGTCACCTAGGGCATCTCGTCGCTAAATCAAGGGGTCCAAGACCCGACGAAGTGGAAGGAACGATAAAAGGAAATTACATTCCTCCTTAGCCCAGGTGGTCGGGGCGCGTAGCCTCACCGTCATTGGTCTCAGCGAGACGCTAAGACCAGACGGTTGGAAGGAACGATGAAAGGAAATTACATTCCTCCTTAGCTCAGCTGGTTAGGGGATCTGACGCGGGCGGCCAGCCTGTTAATCAGAGGGTCCTTGGGCGGTTCGACATTTCGACGGTCGCCGCTGCGATCGGGGACTGGCCGTCCGCCCCAATAGGAGGAGCTTCAAAGCCCGGTGAAAGCCGGGCTTTTTTTGTTTGCAGATAGCCAGGCCGAATTTTAAGAAGTCTGCTGGCTGGTTAGAGCATCTGACGCGGGCGGCAAGCCTGTTAATCAGAGGGTCCTTGGTGGTTCGACATTTCGACGGTCGCCGCGGGCACTGGTCTTAGCGTCTCGCTGAGACCAGTGACGATGTCAGCCGATTAGGGCCGATAAAAAAAAGCCGACAACTTATTGCCGGCCCTCCAGTTGCTTGTTATTTGCGGGTCATGCTATCGTGACCACCTCGTACTTCCGTCCGATTTTCCTGTAGTAGATATTATTGACCCGGTAGTATCTCTTCCCTCTCACACGAACGACTGAGGCCGATTTGGGTAAGGCTGCCACTCGAATACCTACCGGTGCATCGACGATGACAAAGCCTCGACCATGGGGCTTATAAAATACCCCGTCCACATATCGGTAGTGCACATTGCGATGGCTGACTGCCACATGTGACTTGGGCAGGGTCCTCACCACTGTCGTCTTTTTAACAACGACGGTCTTTTGAGCTTGTGAGTAGTGGACTATTCCGAGAAATGCTATTGCCATCACAAGTAGTGTGGCAGCTATCTTTTTGCTAAGGACATTTTCCATGATTGCTTAATTGTTTGGCCATTTGACAATAGCCGGGGATGATGGTTTAACTGAGGAGTAACAAATTTCCCTCCTGAGAGGGAAGCTGTGAGTTCCGGGCCAGGGATCGAGTGGGTATCCGCGGGGAGAGCCGGGACCTTTTCGCGCCGATGAAGGATGATAAAAGCTCCTGACTCGAAGAGGGTCCTGGCACAAGGCCGGTAGCGGGGAGCAAGATACAAGTGAGAGCCCGGTCGTGAAGTGAGAGTCGATCAATTTCTAATACAAGGGAAAATCGGACTCTCTCTACTTCACGAGGCCCCCCAAAATATCATCTCGCAGCCATAGAGGGCTGATACGCTTCCAGCAATGGCTTCCACATATCGGCCTTCTGGGCACTCGCCTCGAAACCATCATTTAAGTAGACCTCCGCTATCGCCGCGGAGTCATAAGACAGGGCCCACGATACAATGGGCTTCAGGTTTTCATGCACGCTCTGATTGTCATCATCCCAACCGAAGAGCGTCTCCTTGACTCGGAGATCCTCATCAAACCAGAAAGTGATCGTCGCGCTCAAACCCTCCGGGATGCCAACAGCCGTGAGGAATTCATTGAATTCAGTAAAGCGAAGCCTGACGAGGAGGCTGTCACTGTCGACCTCCACGATTTCATATTCATACCTGCCTTCCCAGGCGATGTCCCACTGATTCCAGCCGGAGTTTGGATTGAAGAGGGAGCGAAGGCCTTCGCCTGTTCTTTCCCCATGCCACGTCGTACTGGTGTCGCACTTGAATTTTGTGTACGCGAGCGAACCGAAGTCATGTCGATTCTTTGCCGCGTAGTATTGGTGCACTTTGTCTGCCAGCTGCTCCTTGACAGTGTCACCGCAAGAAAGCGAAAAAGGCATGATCAGTAGGTAGAAGGTAAGTACGTGTAGGATCGTTTTCACAAAGCCAATGTAGAGATCTGCCAGGATTGCCAGGGTACTTTAGATGGTGTTTAGCACATCTTTAACACGTCATTTGGAAGTCATTAACAATTGCCATCGTCCATCGGTCGGTGGAAAGCAGCCGCTAAAAGGAGTCAACTGTCGATGATGAGTTTGATGACCTATCTTTAGCGTCCTTCATTGAAGAGACCCATTTGACTACTTAGCAATGCGAAAAATTACTGCTTTCATCATCGCCTGTCTGGCTGTTGCCACCACCCTCTTACCTTTCTCGCTTACTGCGCAGGATTACTTTCTCAGTGACCGGGGACCTTTTGACGAGTCCATTCCATCACCTGCTGTGTTTCTCGGCTATGACATCGGATCATACCACACAAGGTATGATCGCATCGTAGCCTACCTGGAGAAACTCGCCGAGCTTTCGCCCAGGGCTTCGATCCATCAGTACGGGATGACCCACGGGCATCGGCCATTGGTCATACTCACCGTGACTTCTGAGGACAACCTATCGAATCTCGATGCCCTTCGCGAACAACACATGACCGTGGTCGACGTCGATCAGAATGTCAGTGACTTTTCGTCCTTCCCGATATTTATCAATCTCGGATACAATGTGCACGGCAACGAGCCCTCTAGCTCCGAGGCAGCGATGTTGACGGCCTACACACTCGTAGCCTCAGAAAGTGATCAGGCCCGACAATACCGGGACGAAGCCGTAGTGATGATCGATCCCACAATCAACCCGGATGGGCGGGATCGCCACACGCACTGGGCGAATATGTACAAGGGCACCCCGCTGGTCGATGACCCCGACGACGCGGAGCACAATGAAGGCTGGCCCCGCGGTCGCACCAATCACTATTGGTTTGACCTGAATCGTGACTGGTGGCTGGCCATCAATCCAGAGAGCCGAGGTAAACTCAATTGGTATCACCAGTGGTACCCTAATGTGGTCACGGACTTCCATGAAATGGGGACAAATAGCACTTACTTCTTCGAACCGATGAAGGACAATGCCAGTAAGGATCCCATCATGCCCAAGGAGAATTACACCACACTCAACGATCTCTTTGCGAAATACTTCCAGGAGGACCTCAACAAGATTGGTTCTTTCTACTTTACGAAGGAAGTTTTCGATGGTACTTATCCGGGGTACGGCAGTTCCTACCCCGATCTGCAGGGTGGCTTGGCACTACTTTTTGAGCAAGCCAGCTCTCGGGGTCACAAGCAGAAGACACCCACTGGCGAGATCACTTTTGCCTTCACCATTCGCAATCAATACACTTCCAGCATGGCAACGGTGCGAGCGGCCGTTGAGAACAAGGAACTACTGCATGGGTATCAGCAGGACTTCTTCAAGTCGGCCATCAGCAATGCCAATGCTTCAAAGACCAAGGGCTATGTGTTCGGCACGGATGGTGATGAAAACCGCACACGGGCGTTTCTGGACAAGTTGCTGATCCATCGCGTAAGGGTGCACGAGCTCTCCCAGGGAGTGACAGCAGGTGGTAAGCGCTTCAATCCAGGTACCTCGTACCTCGTACCCACCGCTCAGCCGCAGTACCGCCTGGTACAGAGTGTTTTCGAGACTTATAGCGAGTACACAGACAGTGTTTTCTACGATGCCTCTGCCTGGTCACTGGCCAACTTCTACAATATGACCTATGCGGCCACCAACTCCCTGGCCGCGCAAGGAAGTGAAGTGACGAGGGAGTCGAATGTCACGAAGGTGGAGGCTGTGGCCAAATCAAACTACGCCTACCTCATCCCGTGGGAGGACTACAATGCGATGCCTCTGCTGGATGAACTATTGGACAAAAAGATCGAAGTGCTAAGCGCCTTTAAGGAGTTCTCCATCGACACCGATCGGGGCAACCGCGCGTTTGGCTATGGTACGCTACTAATCCCGGTCAGCAAGCAAAAGCAAAATGTGGATGATCTGCACGAAATGCTATCAGGCCTCCAGGAGAAATGGTCTGTGCCGGTATTCGCGGCGGATGGAGGCTATTCGACTTCCGGTGTGGATCTTGGCAGCCGCTACTTTCAGTCATTGGAGAAGCCTAAGCCCATCATGCTCATCGGGGACGGCGTGAGTAGCTACGAAGCCGGCGAGGTATGGCACCTACTCGATACGCGCATTGGCATGCCCGTCACCAAAGTCTGGGTAAGCAACTTCGGAAGGATCGACTGGGACAAGTACAATACCCTTGTATTGGTATCGGGCAGTTACAGCCAGCTGGACTCCGCTGACATCGCGAAAATGAAGTCATGGATAGAAGCAGGCAATACCCTGATTGCGCAACGCGGCGCGGCTAGCTGGGCCATCAACAAAGGGCTGGTCAATGAAAAGCTCGTGAAGAAAGAGAAAGCCAAAGAGGAAGAAAAAAAGGAGCCGGTGAAGCGTCTTCCCTATGTGAGTGCCCCTGAACGATCAGGTAAGAAACGGGTGGGTGGCGCCATCTTTGAGGTGGAGTTGGACCTGACACATCCTATCGCTTTTGGCTATACCGGCGAGACGATCCCTGTCTATCGCAATAGTGAAGTGTGGCTCGCGCCGTCACAGAATCCGTACTCAACTGTGGCAAAATATACGGCCAATCCCCATATCGACGGCTTCATCAGTGATGAGAACCTGAACGACTTCTTGAAAAAATCCGCCTCGATTGTGGTGAGTCGGGTAGGCGGCGGTCGGGCAATTCTTTTCGCTGAGAACCCTAATTTTCGTGGGTCATGGTATGGCACCAATAAACTATTTATGAACGCCGTATTTCTTGGCCAGCACATCAATGTTCCGAGGGAGTAGGTCGCGGTCCGGATCAAAAAAAGTAGCGGCTCACCCCAATTGGTAGTTTCTCTTGAAACGATGGCCGTGGAGTATTGGACTTCTACTTGAGTTCGTCGTTGGTGCGATTCCTTCATACACAGTCGTGCCACTCATTCAGGTCGAAGGTAAACTCTTTCGCTAGTCCTTGGTGCCACAAGCTTTTTTCGAGGGAGACCATTTCTCGGAAGACCTTGTAGGAAGGAAGGATTTTTTGCCTCGTTTTTGATCCCTCAAAAATGAGGAGCCTCCGCGGCTTGAGCGGTGGATCTTGGAGGTTGACAGGGAGAATTCATATAATTGAGAGGGTCATGTAATGGACTCATTTAATGTGTAGCTTTGCAGCCAAATTTTGGAATAAGCAACATTTTTCACCCCATGAATATCGATCGATCCTTTCTAGCAGAATTAGGAATTGCCGACACCAACTACGGTGCCGCTTATGGCCATGAGTGGCTGGCTTCAGGTGGCGCCACTATTGCCTCTGAGTCTCCCGTTGACGGACAGACCATCGCCAAGGTAAGCCTCGCCGATGATGAGGCCTATGAGAAAGTAATCACTGCCGCTCAGGAAGCCTTTGTCGAATGGCGCGTGCTGCCCGCTCCGAAGCGAGGAGAAATCGTCCGCCAGCTAGGAGAGGCACTTCGTGAAAAGAAAGATGCCCTCGGTAAACTCGTCTCCTATGAAATGGGCAAGTCCTTGCAGGAAGGACTCGGTGAAGTCCAGGAAATGATCGACATCTGTGATTTTGCTGTAGGGCTCTCACGTCAGCTTTACGGGCTGACCATGCACTCCGAGCGGCCTTCGCACCGAATGTACGAGCAGTGGCATCCGATGGGCACTGTAGGGATCATATCCGCTTTCAACTTCCCGGTAGCGGTGTGGTCGTGGAATGCAGCCATCGCCTGGGTATGTGGTGATGTATGTGTGTGGAAGCCTTCAGAGAAGGTGCCCCTTTCAGCCATCGCCTGCCAGCACATCGCAGCTGATGTCTTCCAGAAAAACGGTATCCACCCTGGCGTTTGTGGCTTGGTTGTAGGCGATGTGGAGATAGGTAAGAAATTGGCAGCGGATACCCGCATCCCGCTGATCTCGGCCACGGGCTCTACGAGAATGGGAAAAGCTGTGGGTGAAACGGTCGGTCGTAGACTAGGCAAGACCATCCTCGAACTCGGAGGCAACAACGCCATCATCATCACCGAGCACGCCGACTTAGATATTGTCATTCCGGGAGCAGTGTTTGGTGCTGTGGGCACTGCTGGTCAGAGATGCACCAGTACCCGCCGCCTCATCATCCACGAAAAGCTATTCGAAGACGTCAAGAACCGCCTGGTGAATGCCTATGCCCAGCTTGAAATCGGTGACCCTCTGGATGAGAACAATCACGTGGGTCCATTGATCGACAAGGATGCGGTCGGCATGTACGAGTCGGCCATGCAGCAAATCGTGGATCAGGGAGGTAATGCCATCATCGAAGGGGAAGTTTTGAATGGCGAGGGCTACGAGTCCGGCTGCTATGTCAAACCAGCGATCTACGAGGTGCGCAACGACTACGACATCGTCTGCAACGAGACCTTCGCACCCATCCTGTACCTCATCAAGTGTGCATCTACTGAAGAGGCGATTGAGATGCAAAATGCCGTACCTCAAGGGCTGTCGTCGGCCATTATGACGACTAACATGCGAGAAGCTGAGCTCTTCCTTTCCCACGCCGGGTCTGACTGTGGTATCGCCAATGTCAATATTGGTACGTCAGGCGCTGAGATCGGCGGTGCATTCGGCGGAGAGAAAGAGACCGGTGGAGGGCGGGAGTCTGGCTCCGATTCATGGAAGGCCTACATGCGACGCCAAACCAACACCATCAACTACTCGCGAGAGCTGCCACTGGCGCAGGGGATCAAGTTTGATCTTTGATATGTCGGATACTTCCGACTTAAAGTCCCGGTTGCACGCCCGGTGCCTGGAGGTAGTGGGGGAGCGACTGTCTGCCCTGCAGTCGCGAGAGAAGGAAGTGCAGTCATCTGCTAATAATGAGACCAAGAGCAGCGCGGGCGATAAGTATGAGACGGGCAGGGCCATGATGCATCTGGAAAAGGAGCGGCTTGCCGGTCAGATGGAAGAGGTGGCGAAACTCAAGAAGGCGCTGGATCAGGTGAAACTCAGTGGTTCCCCAGAAAGTATAGCATTTGGGAGCCTCGTTGTAACGTCCGGGGCCAACTACTTTATTGCTGCTTCATTAGGTGAGGTCGTATTGGATGGCCAGAAGTTCTTCGCCGTGTCTGCCACAGCCCCAATTGCACACCAGTTGCTTGGCAAGAAAGTGGGTGATTCCATCCAAATGGCTGGCAAGGCGTGGGTGATTCTGGAGGTTAGTTGAAGTATGCGAAAAAATTCGCATCATTTTGCGAAAAGATTCGTATATTTAATAAATTCCTTTCTCATGGCTTCAGATGGCAACATCCTGAACGATCCGGCTGTAAGGTATCGCACAGCTACAGACGGCATCACCAAAGCAGATTTCTTGTCGATCATGGACATGACGGGCTTCAACTTGACCGAATTCTCAGCGTTGCTCCCTGTGAGCAAGCGGACCATCGAAAAAGTAAAAGATCAGGAATTGTTGAGTCCAGTAGTAAGTGACCGGGTGCTCCAGATTGCTTCTTTGTATCAGTTCGGTTCAGCTATTTTGGGTGACACCGATTCCTTCAAGGAGTGGATTCGTACCCCATTGTTGGCATTGGGTCACAAGCGGCCGCTGGACTACATGCAGAATGACACGGGTCTTTCCATCATCAGAGATATCCTCGGGAGGATAGAGCAGGGTGTATATTCCTGATGATTCTCCATCGAATCACCTCCAGGGCATATGCTCATGACCTGTCAGGGACAGGTGCCATGCTGTATGGAGGCCGATGGAACAAAAAGGGCACTCCGATGCTGTACACTTCGGCTACCCTTGCGCTGGCGGCGTTGGAGATCCTGGCCAACTTATCAAGTGCCAGACTGTCTAAGAATCTATTCTGTGTAGAGATTGAGTTTCCTGAGGGCTTACCTATCGACAAGATAGACAGTCTCTCACCTGGGTGGAACAGATATCCCCATACGTCCCAGACCGTGGAGTTGGGCACTCGCCACTTTGAATCGGGGTGTCTTTGCTTGAGAGTACCAAGCGCCATCATTCCTACTGAGTTCAACTTTGTACTCAATCCATTGCACGTAGACTATGGGATTATCCGGGTCGTGGATGTAAGGCCGCTCATTTTGGATGACCGTCTTCTCGCTAACAAGTAAGCGCGCTCCTCAAAATCTCTTGAACCATCGCAGCAGTCGGTGGAAGGGGTCCACGGGCTTGATGAACATCATCGGACAGCCGTTGGTGATGGCATCGATCCCTTGTTCGAGGCACTTGATCTCTGCTCGGCGCGAGTAGCTGCCGGGACCCATTCCCCGGTGCATCCATACGAGCGAAATGCCTGCTTCGGCACACTCCTCTATGACGTTCTCAGAAGTAGCGGGAGTGCCGGCTAGCATGACCGCTTCGGGTCGCTCCTGCAACTCCTTGATTGATGGGTAGCACCGGTCGCCGTCGATCTCATCAGCATTGGGGTTAATTGCCACGGCCTCGTACCCCGAAGCCTTTAGCTTTTTGAGAATATAGTTTGCCGGTAAGTCCTTCTTTCGTGAGACGCCGACCACGGCGATTCGGCGGCTGTCCATGAACCGATTGATGAGGTCAAGCTGTAGCATTTTTTAGGCAAATCTCCTGTGATGCTGCTCAAAAAGCCATGACGGAGGTCATTGGCGCGGGGGAGTTAAGTAGTGATCTACGTGATGGGCAAGGTAGCACGAGACCTTCAAGGTCGTAGCCGCTCCCTGAATATTCCTGAGAAGCTGATAGAGTCCACGTCGACCACCACGATCTCTCCATCTTGTGGATTGCGATAGCTCTGTTCGTAAGAGATGTCTACCTCTATCAACCAGCCCTGCGCCACCCGGGATCCATATATTTCGCCGCCGGTGATCTGTATGATGTCACCAGACAAGCAAAAGCAGTATCGATTGTATAAGACATTGAGGTTGCGGAGATCATCTCCTTCCAGGAGGAATTCATCACCAATCGTCGCGGGAAGCTCGACAAGGAAATCCTCGGAATATTCATCGTCGGCGATGTTCGGCTCATCCTGTGCCATGAAGTATCTGTGCAAGACCAAGCCCCCACCCTCGGAGACATAGGGATAATCACCGGAGAGTACTGAAGATTCGTAGAAGGACAGAGAGAGCACTCCTGCATCTACTTCATCATCTTCTGCACAGCTCACCAACAGGATTGGCAACCATAGCAACCACACTAATCTTTTCATCGGCTCCAATTTTGAGGTAATCGCAGCAATCTTCTTGCCAGATCGGGTCGGAGCTTCTAAAAAGTCGTTAAAAGTGGTCGTTGAGAGTTGAGGAGTGTAGGAGTGGAGAGGTGTAGAAGTTGAGGGCTTGGATCGTCAGTCTTTCGCGGATCGGTGAAGAGCATTTAACATTCTGCTTACTTCTTCTATCATCTCTCTAACTTCGACGAGCTGATCTTTCGATAAGAACGCGAGATCCATTGCCAAAATCAGTTGGTTTAGAACTTCGATCAGACTGCCGTAGCTAATCTCATAAAAACGAGCCTTATCTCTTCTACTTTGTCGTGTACTCCCTTCGGCGATATTGCTACTAACCGAAACCGCTGCTCTGCGGAGTTGGCTGGTAAGACCGAACCTCTCGTCATCGGGAAATGCGGATGTTAATAGGTAAATGTTTTGGACCAGCTCTCTCGTCTTTTGCCAGACGTCTAGTTTTTCGAATGCATAAATACTCATAATTGAAAACTAGGTAAAACAACTTCTAAACTCCTCAACTTCTCCACTTCTATTGGGATCAGTCTTCGTAGTTGCAAGCCGTCTCTTTTATCTTGATTGCTCTCTCGCCAGTACGGTGGAGTCCTCAACTTTCACCATCAGTCCACCAGGCGATAGTCCTCCCGTACCGGCGAGAAGACATCTATGACCACACAGTCCGTCAATGCTTTGCCGCTGTGGGGCACATCTCCCGGGATCGTAGCTACTTCTCCAAAGGTGAGCACCCTGGTCTCGCCGCCGACAGTGAGTTCTAACTCGCCGCTGATCACATTGGCTGTCTGTTCATGAGGATGATGATGCTCTGGTAGCACGCTGCCTTTGTCGATCTCCCAATAAGCAATCGTCATGGTTTCCATGTGCATCAACTTTCCCTTGAATCCCGGCATCAATTCCTGGATGGGAATCTCCGCGAGTTTTTGAAAGTAGTTATTGTCCATTGTACAAGTTCATTCCTGCTTCGTGGTACTTGTCTCCCTCAACCCAGAACGGCCTGTCCTCTCGATCTGCAATGAGTAGTCCTGAATAGACATAGGCCCTAAAAAACTTCAATAGGTACTCATAATCCAGGGACTCGGGATCGTCACCGGGCCTGTGATAGTACTTGCCTATCTCTTCATCGAAAGCTGTAAATCCCAGACTGAAGGTAGGGGCGGGGATTCCTTTCGCTGCGAAGTTGACGTTGTCCGACCGATCGAAGAGGCCTTGTTCCTTTGCCGGGTCTTCGATGGCCTGGAGTCCGAAGGTCTCGCATGCCTCGACGATCTCATCCCTTGCGGTCGTCCGATCCAGTCCGATGATAGTGGCGAGTGAGGTGTCATTGTAGCCGCCATTGTCGCTGTTGAAGCAGTAGACGATCTGATCAAGGCTGACAGGTGAGTTTTCCACGTAGTGGCGACTACCCAGCAGACCTTTTTCTTCTGCGGTGAATAGGATGAACAGCGCCGATCGCTTCGGAGGATGCTGAGCGAAGTATTCAGCCATCGAGAGTACGGTGACTGTACCTACTGCATTGTCTCGTGCGCCGTTGTAGATGCTGTCTCCCTCGTCATCGGGTCGTCCGACGCCTACGTGATCGTAGTGGGCGGAGTACACTATATATTCGTCTTTCAGCTCAGGGTCTGTCCCTTCGATATATCCGACGACATTCTGCGATGCTATTGATCGTGATATTGCCCCCTCGATCTTCATGGAAGCCGTAGCATCTTCCCCTCGGAAGAGTTCGATTTTTTCGTTGTTGGAGTCATTGACCCATATGGACAGAAGATCACTACCACCATCGTCGATGCTTACCCTGGTTCTTCCCAAAAATCTGGTCAACAAGCTCCACGGAATGCCCGTGCTATTGTACAACTCGATGAGGGCCACCGCACCAGCAGTTTCTGCGCGAGCACGCTTGTCCCGCGAGATCCCAAACCACTCCCGTGGGTTGCTTACCCCGGGGGCACCGCAAAGGGCCACGACCACCTTGCCAGTTAGATCTTTCGCCTCAAAATCGGCGGGCTCACCGTAGTTGACATAGACGATGTCTGCGGTAAGCTCTATGTCCCCTCCGGCAACCATAGCGCATCAGTACCGAGGCTCAGCGAAGTACCGCCAATATCGATAGACCCAGACTCCGGTGCGGATTGCTCGGTGAGCGGTACGGGCTGAAAGTAGTCCGGGTACTTTTCAAATGCTCGAACACCGATGGATCGGAAGAGGGCTTTGGCATACTCTGCGGCAATCTGCAATTCCGGGGACCCGGTATCGCGACCGCGCAAGGCATCAGATGCGAGAAAGCCAATGTGCGCCTGAATTTTGTCTTTGGTGACGACTTGCTCGATTGATTGTGGCTGGGCAAGGCTCCACAATGTGGAGAGCAACAGGGAGGAGGCTATAAGTAGCTTCATTGAAGAGTTTTAGATTTTCTTTGAAGTTAGGAAAAGTGGACGTATCCAGCGGACAATTCCTCGTCGTGCGGCTCATTTATAGGGTCTATGGTCGAAACATGTCCTAATTGTGGTCAGCCGATCGAGCGCGCTTACTGTGGGGAGTGCGGCCAGAAAAACAAAGAGAATTCTGACCATTCTTTGAGAAGGTTGGTTGGTGAGTTGGTGACCAATGTGTTTTTCTTCGACAAGAGGTTGTGGGTGAGTTTGGACTATTTGGTTCTTTAAACCCGGGCAGATGACACGTGGCAACCTTGATGGCAAGCGTCGGAAATTCCTTTCTCCTATCTCAATTTTCTCTTTGCCAATCTCCTGTACTTCTTAGCCAACCCCATCACTGGCTCAAGGAATTTTGGGCTACCGGTGGATCTTCTGCATTTCCATGGGGGATTGCCATCTTATTGAGCCTATTTCTCGCCCGGTTTGTCTATCGGGCAGTTATTTTCTTCCTGACTTTCGCTTTTACCTAGCGCTGTTATTGTCACAAGTCGTTTTTAGCAAACTACCCGTACAGCAGTTCGCTTCGTGAATCTACTTCCGCCTGACATAAGTGTTGGATTCTGGCAGACATTCGGTCCAATATCCTTTTGCGGCGACGGACAACTAGTGGATGGATTTCCTTAAGTTTGTCATTGCTCAAAGTCAAGAATCATGAAAAAACTGCTCTTCGTGTTGCTGGTCATGCCACTGGCAAGTTTCAACGGCAATCCCCCAATCATTGATCGATCGGCGATCGCTGACGACATCGATTATCTAGTCAGCTTCTACAAAGACATTCACCAGAATCCGGAGATCTCACTCCGCGAAAAAGAGACTTCTGCCAAGCTGGCGGGCGAACTTCGAAAAGTGGGCTTTGAGGTGACGGAAAATTTTGGTGGATACGGCATTGTCGGCATGCTCAAGAATGGTGCAGGTCCTCAGATCCTCTATAGGACAGATATGGATGCGCTTCCGATGTATGAGAAGTCTGAGCTTCCCTATGCGAGCGAGGTTGAAGTGGAGTGGAATGGTGCGATGGTCGGGACGATGCACTCTTGTGGTCACGACATGCACATGGCCACATGGCTGGGTACGGCGCGGGCGATGGCTGCCAATAAAGACAAGTGGAGCGGTACCCTCATGCTGATCGGTCAGCCTGCTGAGGAGATTGGTCAGGGTGCGAAAATGATGCTAGACGAGGGACTCTACGATAAGTTTGGAGTGCCCGATTATGGTGTGGGTCTACATTGCAACCCTACATTGCCCGCCGGCACCGTCGGCCTGGCTTCCGGATATACGATGGCTAATACCGAGAGCATCGACATAAAGGTATTCGGAGTGGGTGCTCATGGTGCCTCGCCACATATGTCCATTGATCCCGTGGTGGTTGCGAGCATGATCGTTATGGACTTGCAGACGATTGTGAGCCGTAGCTTGAAGCCTGTTGACGATGCAGTTGTGACGGTCGGTGCTATAAAAGGCGGTACAAAGCACAACATCATTCCTGACGAAGTCACGCTGCAACTGACCGTGCGCACCTTCAAACAGGAGGTCAGAGAATTGGTTCACAAGAGAATCCGTGAGATATCCAGGGGCATTGGTATAGCCGCTGGCCTTCCTGAAGATAAGCTACCGGAAGTGATCATCCCTGATGTGTACACCCCTGCCAATTTCAATGATGAGCAGTTGACAGAAGACATCAAGTCTTCGGCGGCGAAGGCAATTGGTGCTGACAACGTCCTCTATGCTGAACCTCAGATGGTGGGTGAGGATTTTGCACGATATGGACAAACGGAGGATGACGTGCCGACAGTACTTTTCTGGTTGGGGACTGTCCCTGAGGAGCGAATGGCGTCGGGAAATCTGCCTGGGTTGCATTCGCCATTTTACTTTCCTGAGCCCGCGAAATCTCTTGAATCAGGCGTGGCTGTCACGAGCCAGTCATTGATTGACCTTTTTGCCAAAGGAGCGAAGAGCAACTAGACTACAGGGGAAATTTGCAGTCTGGCTTGTTGACGGTCAGCTTGCAGAAACGCTGTTTGCCAGCCATGATCTTTATGATATTCGCCTGCGTGGGGAACAGCTCCATGAAGTGCTTATCCGTTACCTCGATTGATTGCCAAATGCCCATTTGAGGCATGTCAAAGGACACCCAATAGGAATCTCCTTCTTTGCTGGCTGAGGTATATCTAAGTACTATGGGCTGGCCGTTTATTTTGATCGTCAGGTGCGACTGGAAGTAGCGCTGGATCAATAGTCTGTTCTCAGAGCAAAACTGACCATCAGACACCTGCCGGTAGTTGCTGTCGTAATTCCTGATAGCATTTTGAAGATCGTCGGTGAACACCTTCACTTGTACACGTTCTTCGGTGATCTCAACGACGGAAATGTACACAGCATGATCAGAAGCTACTGGATGACACAGTAGCACCAGCGCGGATAGATATGTTAGTACTGCGTACATGGGGCGGTAGTGTTGTTTTGGATTCTCCTCTCAAGATAGTGAATTATAACTGATTTGCAATGAAATATTGCTACGTAATCCGCCTATAGTGCAAAATGTCAGCTCGTCCTACGGTATTGCTGTATAAACAAAAAAACCTCCCCGATTTCATCAGGGAGGCTTGATTTGCTTGGGCGTACCTTATGAGATATGCTTATTCCTTCTTTTTCTTGGAGCCTGAGTCGGTACCAGCTATAGACTCACGCATATCGGTGTCAGCCTGAATATTTTGGAATTTGTAGTAGTCCATGATTCCCAGGTTACCATCGCGGAAGGCCTCTGCGATTGCCTTTGGGATCTCGGCCTCAGCCAGGATCACCTTCGCTCTTGCTTCTTGTGCTTTCGCGACCATTTCCTGCTCTTCGGCAACCGCCATCGCGCGTCTTTCTTCGGCCTTGGCCTCTGCCACTTTGAGGTCGGCGGAGGCTTGGTCTGTCTGGAGTTTCGCTCCAATGTTTGCCCCCACATCCACGTCGGCGATATCGATACTGAGGATCTCAAAAGCGGTACCGGCATCGAGTCCTCTCTGCAAGACGAGCTTCGAGATCTTGTCGGGGTTTTCCAATACTTCTTTGTGCGTGGCCGCAGATCCAATGGAGGTCACAATACCCTCGCCTACTCTTGCGAGGATGGTGTCTTCGCCTGCCCCCCCGACCAGTTGCTGGATATTGGCACGAACCGTCACTCGTGCTTTTGCCACGAGCTGGATGCCATCTGCAGCTACAGCAGCGACCGAGGGAGTGTTAATTACTTTTGGATTTACTGAAATCTGTACAGCCTCGAAGACGTCACGACCGGCGAGGTCAATAGCCGTCGCCTGCTTAAAGGTCAGGTTGATGTTCGCTTTGTCGGCAGAAATCAGCGCCTTGATCACCTGTGGGACATTACCTCCTGCCAGAAAGTGCGTTTCCAGTTCTTGCGTCCTCAGTGGACGGGGAGGGGCATTTTGATCTTCTGTGATCATCAGGCCAGCCTTTGTGGCCGTGATCAGAGAGTTGACGATTACCGAGGGGGGTACTTTCCTGATTCGCATGAAGATCAACTCGATCAGACTGACCCGGACGTTGGAAAATACCGCCGTGATCCAGAGGTTGACTGGTACGAAGTAGAGGAATACGAAAAAGAAGACGATCCCCAGGAATATGATAATGATGTAATAGAAATCCATTGATGATTTGGTTAAGGCGTTTTGTTGTGAAGTTCAAGCAATTTTTGATAAAATCAAATTCGCTGTTCTGTCACGAAATTGGCTCGACGTAAATCTTGTTGTTTTCGATCTTGATGACTTTGACGGGCAACTTCTCGTCGACAAAACCTCCCAATGAAGTCACTTCTATTTCTTTGTCCTCAAAACTCGCTTTGCCTATAGGCCGCAGAGAGGAAACGGTTTTTCCTTCATCACCGACTTTCAGGTCCAGTTTGAAGTCCTCATTGACTTTGCCGCTCATGACTCCCTTTAGCGAGAATCGCTCCCAGGACTTTACCTTGAATGAAACGACGAGCGTCGAGATATATACGACAGCAGAAGCGATGATGGTGATGGTTCCTCCTGTGCTACCGTAGTTGATGAAGCTCAGATAGATCCCGTAGGCGCAGCACGCTACGCCACCGATCCCTACTATGGTCGTCCCGGGAACAAATACTATCTCAGCGATGACGAGAAACAGCCCGAGCAGCAAAAAACTAATGATCATGACCAACTCCATATTAGTAGGCTTTAGCGAATAATACTTTTCCCTTAGAGGGCTTACCGGTCACCATGCATGTCCCTGGAGTCATATCCCCGTCCAGAGGTATACAGCGTATGGTGGCTTTGGTTTCGTCTTTCACTTTCTCTTCAGTCTCCGCTGTACCATCCCAGTGAGCATAGATAAAACCGCCCTTCGATTCCAAAACCTCTTTGAACTCGTCATAAGTTTCGACCGTGTGGGTATTTTCTTCTCTGAATTTCAAGGCTTTCTGGAAAATGCTCTCCTGCATCTCCTCTAGCAGCTGCTGGATATGGGATACGGCGTCGTCCAGAGCGATGGTCTGCTTCTCTTTTGTATCCCGTCGGGCGATCTCGAGCGTTCCATTTTGCATATCACGCTGACCCATCGCTATCCTTACGGGCACGCCTTTCAATTCATACTCGGCAAACTTCCATCCCGGCTTGTGAGTATCCCTGTCGTCAAACTTGACAGAAATGCCGATCGTTCGAAGATCAGCTTTGATACCTTCGGCTACTTTTCGGATCGCCTCCAACTGCTCTTCTCCTTTGTAGATCGGAACGATCACCACTTGAGTTGGGGCAAGTTTAGGGGGGAGGATCAACCCGTCATCGTCCGAGTGCGCCATGATCAGCGCTCCCATCAGGCGCGTGCTCACGCCCCATGACGTTCCCCACACATATTCTTCCGGTCCTTCTTTCGTAGCAAATTTCACGTCGAAAGCCTTGGCAAAATTCTGTCCCAGGAAGTGGCTCGTTCCTGCCTGTAGTGCCTTGGTATCTTGCATCATTGCCTCGATGCAATAGGTGTCAACAGCCCCGGCAAAACGCTCGCTTTCACTCTTCACACCTTTGATAACGGGTACGGCCATGTAGTTTTCCACAAAGTCCGCGTACACGTCCAGCATTTGACGAGTTTCGGCTTCCGCCTCTTCGCGCGTAGCGTGGGCTGTATGCCCTTCCTGCCACAGAAATTCCGCAGTCCGGAGGAACAATCTTGTGCGCATTTCCCACCGGACGACGTTGGCCCACTGGTTGAGCAGGAGGGGTAGATCGCGATAAGATTGGATCCAGTTTTTGTAGGAGTCCCAGATTACGGTCTCAGAAGTAGGTCGGACGATCAACTCCTCCTCAAGCTTCGCATCGGGGTCCACAGTCACTCCTGTATTGTCGTCATTCGTTTTGAGGCGATAGTGTGTAACTACTGCACACTCTTTGGCAAAACCCTCTACGTGATCGGCCTCTCGACTTAGGTACGATTTTGGTATGAAAAGCGGAAAATAGACGTTGGAATGACCTGTATCTTTGAACATGCCATCCAGGGTCTGCTGCATCTTCTCCCAAATAGCGAAACCCTCTGGTTTGATGACCATACAACCTCGCACCGGTGAGTTTTCGGCCAGGCCGGCCTTCTTCACCAATTCGTTGTACCATAATGAATAATCCTCAGATCTTGCAGGAATTGCTTTGGCCATAAGAGTCTTTCAGCTTTTTGGTATAGTATTTGATTTACTCTGCACTGAGAGAGTAAAGAGGCACAAATATAAATCCGCAATGGAATGGAATCTTGATCTCCGAATTAATTGTTTTATTTATGTAAATTGTAGGGTTATGAGAGCGAAACACATATTTTCACAATTTTTGGCTATCATTTTCGTCCTCGGGATCGCTCACGTTTCCTATGCTCAGGAATATGATGATTTGTATTTCACCTCGAAGGACAGGAATATGATGAAGCTGCCTGATGAGGGGCCTTCAGCACAACTTAGCGACTCTCAGTCTCTCGAGGAATCGTTCTCTGAGGAGGCATACACTGATGATTACTCAGCAAAAAATGTAAATCCTGAATATATCGCAAGGTACCAAAGCCAGTCCGCTCAAGGAGAGGAGAATCCTACCTATGGCGCGTATTGGGAGCCTGAGGAGGAGCAAGACGTGGAGTACTACCCTGAGGAGGAGGTAGTCGCCGAGCAAGCGCCTACGATCGTCAACAATTACTACGGTAGCTCTCCCTATAGGTATCAGCCCAGTCGTTGGAGTTTCAGACCTTCGATGATGATGGGGTACAATTCTTTCTACGGCTGGCAAACTGGGTTTGGCATGAGCATGACCTATGGAGATCCTTTCTTTGATCCAAGGTTCGATCCTTTCTATTCGCCATTCTCTTCACCGTACAGCTACAATCGATTTGGGTATTACGATCCCTGGTCTGATCCCTTCTACTGTCCTCCCAGCTACGGATACAACCGCTTTTCTCAGCGTAATTCGTACCTCAACGGTTATTATAATGGCTACTATGCCGGTGGAGGCACCCGTACGGTGGTTGTAGGCAACCCAAGGGAATCCTATACGGCTGGTCGTCAGGGACGCAGAGGTATGGTGACCAGAGGTACTCCCAGGGCTACCGCAAGTGGCGTAACTACAAGGGGGCAGGGGCTGACTACTGTCGGATCCGAGGGAACACGCACTTCCAATTCAAATGGTCGCGTGGCACGGGACTATACCGCTACTCAAAATGATTACTATGACCGTTCACGACGTAGTCGCAACGCCTCTAGCAGCGCCTCAAATGGTCGGGTGGCTTCATCGAATGTGCGTCAGGGGACTTCACGAGAATACAGCGCCACTACCAATCGGTCCAGCTATTCTACCAGGACCACGAACAGAAGTAGCTATGGTAGCACCAACAGGTCTTCCGCAACCGGACGCTCTGCGACGTCGGTGACACCTCGCTCCACTAGTACGAATAGGTCTACAACAAACCCCCGTCGCTACTCTACGAGCAGCAGTGGGCGCAGTAGCAGCACCTACAGAAGCAATTCCAGCGGCAGGTCCAATAGGTCGTTCAGCTCGCCAAGCCGGAGTAATTCCCGTAATTATTCCAGCCCCAGCAGGTCGAACAGCTACAGCTCACCTTCGCGGCGATCATCTGGTAGCAGCATACAGCGAAGCAGTGGATCTTCACGATCTTATACGGCCCCATCGCGGTCTTCAGGGAGAAGCTCTGGCGGTCGCTCTAGTTCGGGCACTTCCAGTCGAAGTAGAAGAGGTAACTAGCAAACGGAAAAACACCATTTATCATGCGCAGTTTTTGGAAGCTAACAAGTCTTAGCCTGGTCGCGGTCTGCCTGATTGGAACAGGCGCTCAAGCTCAGGACGGTCCATTTGGTTACTACAATGACGCACTGCTCTTTAGCCGCACAACTTTCGGTGGTACCGCTCGCGTCCAGGCCATAGGAGGTGCGCAGGTATCCCTGGGTGGCGATCAAAGTCTGGCAGGCTCCAACCCTGCCGGTCTTGGATTCTTCAATAGAAGTACGATTGTCGTCTCACCGCTACTGTCTTTTGCCAATGCGGATGCGGACTACCTGGGCCAGTCATCCACTGGGACCAGGATGACCTTCAATATGGCGCATTTGGGTGTCGCGCTGAACTACGGCCGCCCCAACACCGAAAACAACAAATTTCGGGGAGGGACATTCGCGATCACCTTCAATCGCATCAACGATTTCAACTCGGCAGTCAGTTACGTTGGCGTCAATGAGACCAGTTCTATTGTAGATTCATTTTTGGCCAATGCGCAAGGGTTCACTCCTGATGAACTCGGTGATCCATTTGCCGGGAACCTGGAAGCTATCGCCTATAGGGATATTTTGATCAGGCAGGCAGATTTTTTTGATGTTGATGATACCGGCCTAATCATTCCCAGTCCATCAGATGGGGGAGTCGACCGATACCGCTCCCTTGTCGGGGATGATGGCGGTTCGTACCCCAGACAGGCGGAGACCATTATCCAGCGTGGAGGTCAGAATCAGATCAATCTGTCATGGGGCGGAAACTATCTTGACAAGCTGTACTTTGGTGCCGGTCTCGGTATCACCACCTTGAGATACCGTCGTGAAAGGACCTACGTAGAAGATGAGTTCTTTTTTGAGGGGGAAAGGGACGATTTGATCAATAGCATCACAATCGACGATCGACTTCAATCAAATGGAACCGGTGTCAATGCTACACTGGGTATCATCGCCCGGCCTGTTGACATGGTGACGGTAGGTCTGAGTTATGTGACGCCCTCGATCTACACGATTGAGGAGGAATACTTCCTCGATTTTATTACGGATTGGAATCCAGCATATGCCTATCAGCTCCCAGGAGAGATATTGCAATTGGGTGAGTTTGTTACTGAAAGCGATATTTCCGTGGCCAATTATAGTCTTCGCACTCCAGGCAAGGTCAATGCCGGTGCTACGCTATTCCTGGGTAAGAATGGATTCCTAACCGGGGACGTAGAGTTCATTGACTACACACACGCACAGATAAAGACGGGAGATTTCCGTGAGAGTGCTGACAACGAGGAAATCAAGAACCTCTATCGTGCCGTCGTTAACTATCGCCTGGGAGCTGAGTTCAGACTGGATGCCCTCAGATTGCGAGCAGGGTATGCCTATCAGGCGGACCCCTTCCTGGAAAGCACTTCCGATCGCAGTGCTACATCGTTCACGGGGGGACTGGGCTATCGATCGAGAGTTTTCTTTATTGATCTTGCTGTGACTCACCGTATGAGCGAGCAGGTTATTTCACCCTACTTCCTCGATGGCGCCACGCCTACCGCCCAGATAGACGCTAGCGTGACCAACGGTATTTTAACCATTGGGGTCAATTTCTGACACTGCCCAAAAGGTTGATGACCCCCTGCGGGTCAGGGGATTCATCTGTCAGGTGAATGTTGGCCAACTGATAGAAGGCCTGCCGCTGGCTGTATAGCTCTCTCAACCTCTCTTCCACATCGCGACCTTTTAGCAGTGGTCGGTGTGTTTCCTTTTCCGTACGGCGTACGAGCACTTCCAGGGGTGGATCCAGAAAGACGGAAATACCATGGGTACGGATCAATGACATATTATCGTTGAAGCAAGGAGTACCACCGCCCGAGGCGATGACCATCGGACGCGCATCATCTATAATGGATTTGAGTGTAGCCGACTCCTGCTCGCGAAAGTGGTCCTCACCCATCTCAAATAGCTGGGGGATTGACTGTCGGGCATATTGCTCGATTGCATCGTCCAGGTCTATAAACTCATAATCGAGCGCTCCGGCCAGTCGTTTGCCAAATGTAGACTTACCCGCGCCGGGCATACCGACCAGGATGATCTTAGAAGCATTCAACGCAGCAGACGGTGGATTTCGCTAGCACTTGGCACGTCATTGTGATGCCACTTGCCCATGACCACGCCATTGCTGAGTAACATAACGCCAGGATTTGAACGAACCATGGTTTTCAGTACCGTCGCGTCCGCGTAGAAATAGGGTGTGCCTATTTGGTGCTGATGGCGAAAAGCCTCAAACTGTTCGTAACCAGACGAGGTAAGGATCCATTTTTCAGCACCGTTTACGGTATTGAGGAGGTTCTTGATGTCGTCGATGTGTCTGGTAGACGCTTTTTCGGTGCTGTAGGTGATGACCACCAGCTTGTCTCCCTGAAGTAGCTGTTCGGTAAATTCTCCATCATCATTCCACACGGCCAGGTCTGTAATTTTCGGCTGTACCTCAGGATTGAGTACCTCGAGGGATTTGAAAGTGTAGGTCTTATCAGGTGGATACGAGGGGAAAGAGTACTCCTTGCCGTCTTTTTCCATGATATAGGCGTATTCCAATTCGCCGCTAGGCTGCATCAACTGAGGGATACTGTTGCCAATGGCGTAAGTTCGGAAGTCGATGAAGGGCAAGTGACGAATCGCCATAATGGACAGAAGCACGAATACCAGTGTAGAACCACCGACAGCTATCGCTCCTACCTTTTCCGAAAACTTCGATCCATAAGCATCCCTTTGCCAAAAGATAAAACCAATCAAGATCACCAGGATGATGTCTTTGTAGAAGGATTGCCAGGGCGTCAATTTGATGGCATCACCAAAACACCCACAGTCTGTCACCTTGTTGAAGTAGGCAGAATAGAAGGTAAGGAAGGTGAAGAAGATAATGAGGACCAGAAGGATCCATGCCGTCCACTTAATTCGGTAGCCGATCAGGAGAGCGACTCCCAGTACCACTTCCAATACACTCAGTACCACAGATAGGAACAAGGCGGCAGGGATAAAGATGGCAAAGACCGAGGCTATATCGTCGGAAAATACCTGAAAGTACTCTTCTAATTTGATCGCTGTTCCGACCGGGTCGTTTACTTTGATGGCACCTGAGAAGATAAAAAGTCCCCCAACGAGCCATCTGGCTATTTCTCTAAGTATCTGCATTATGCTTTCATCTTTATGAGGCAAAAGACCGCGTAGTTGATCATATCCTGATAGTTGGCTTGTATGCCTTCTGAAACGATGGTCTTACCTTGATTATCTTCTATTTGCTTCACTCGCAACAACTTCATGAGTATGATGTCCGTCATGGAGCTTACCCTCATCTCCCTCCAGGCTTCGCCATAGTCATGATTTTTGTTGGTGAGCAATGCCAAGGTGTCACCAGTGGCTTGCTCATAGCGAGGTTTCAATTCCTCCCAGGTTAACTCTGTGCTTTCGTCTTGCCCGAGCAGATCCATCTGCATCATGGCGATGACACAATAGTTGATGATCCCGATGAATTCGGAACGGATATCATCTTCCACCAGTTGGCGTCCCTTCTCCTGAATAGACCGAATGCGCTGGGCTTTGATGAATATCTGATCGGTGATGGATGGGAGCCTCAGGATCCGCCAGGCAGTACCGTAGTCCTTGGTTTTGTTGGCGAATAGTTCCTGGCACTCGGCAATGATCGATTGATATTCTTCTACGGTCTGATGTTTCATTATCGATAGATAGTGGCCACTAGGACGACAAATTCCAGGAATGTTTCTAAACGAGGCTCAAAATAGCCCACTTTTGGCCATAAAAACAATCACTGTCAAATTGAAGTCACTTAACATCCGCGGCCAATTGACCTCACTGGAATCTCCTCTGGTGATGGGTATTTTGAATATTACACCGGACTCGTTTTACGCCGGGAGTAGAGTGGGAGAGATGGATAAGCTGCTGCAGAGGGCAGAGAAGATGGTCAATGATGGGGCTACTTTTCTGGATGTCGGGGGTTACAGTTCGCGTCCTGGTGCAACAGACATTTCTCCTGAGGAAGAGGTCGATCGTGTCGTGGAGCCCATCAGAGAGCTTGCCGGCGCTTTTCCTGATACGATTCTTTCTATAGATACATTTCGCTCGCAGGTGGCAGTTGCGGCGGTGAACGCTGGGGCACATATGGTCAATGATATTTCCGGAGGACATCTCGACTCTGATATGCATGCTGCCGTAGGGGAGATGCAGGTACCCTACGTTGGCATGCATATGCGGGGTACCGCTCAGACCATGAAGTCGTTAACCAGCTATCAAGACCTATTGACTGATATCGGCGAATATTTTTCGGTCATGGTCGAGAGCCTAAGTCAGCGTGGGGTGAAAGATATCATCTTGGATCCAGGCTTTGGATTTGCGAAAACAGTCGATCAGAACTTTCATCTGCTTGCTTCTTTGGAATATTTTCGCTTCTTTGGATTGCCGATCCTGGTAGGACTTTCCAGGAAGTCCATGATCTACAAAACACTAGAGAATACACCGGATAACGCATTAAACGGTACGACCGTCTTAAATACCGTAGCTTTACAGAAAGGTGCCAGTATTCTCCGTGTTCACGATGTGGAAGAGGCAGTAGAAGTAGTGGAATTGACAAAGCGATTGATTAGGTGATCTTAGCTATCAAAATAGGTTTCTTGGAAATAACGTTGGTGGACGTGATTGACGTCTCGCTCGTGACGTTGTTATTGTACCAGGCCTATAAGCTGATACGTGGAAGCCTGGCCATTCGGGTATTCCTTGGGTTTCTTTCCCTCTATCTACTTTTCCTTGTAGTCAATGCCGCGGGCATGGAGTTGGTCACCAGCATCCTGGGCCAGTTCATGGGAGTAGGAGTACTGGCGGTCATTATCCTTTTCCAGCAGGAAATTCGAAAGTTTTTGCTGCTCGTGGGACGAACTACCGTACTGGACGAGACCAATTTTGTCAAGAATTTTAGCTCGCTGTGGTCCGCCAATGGCAAGTTGCAGCGGGCTGACGTGACGTCCATTGTCGAAGCGTCCAAAACACTTGGAGGCAGTAATACTGGGGCACTTATTGTGATATCCAAAAACTCTGAGTTGAAATTTTATGCGGACTCGGGTGATAGACTCGATGCCATTATTTCAAAACGCCTCCTGTTGTCCGTCTTCAACAAGTACAGTCCCTTGCATGATGGGGCCGTGATCATATATAACAACCGCATTGTTGCCGCGAGATGTATCCTGCCTGTGACTGAACGGGATGATATTCCAGCTCAGTTTGGTCTGCGACACCGGGCTGCCATAGGGATGTCCGAGACCACCGATGCAATGATGATCGTAGTGTCGGAGGAGACTGGACAGATCTCCGTAGTACTAGAAGGTGCGCTTCATCAAAACTTATCGGCGAAAGAACTTCGCACCATGACCAACGAGTATCTACGTGAGGATCGCAGAGGCAAGACCAAGGATGTGCAGCGTGTGGATACTGAGGAGGCTACTCCAAAAGCCGAGGACGCCACTGAGGGCGTGACCCAAGCTTAGACCTAGCGAAAACCCGCACTACGAGGCTATCGCATCTTCGCTCGACAACTGCTTGTCATAAAGTTCCTTGAAGACACCATTCCTCTCCATGAGCGCTTCGTGAGTTCCTTGCTCGACGATTTTGCCGTCGTCCAGAACGATAATCCGATCCGCCAGTTTGGCGGAGGATACACGATGTGAAATAACTACCGACGTCCTTCCTTTCATGATCTGTGCCATGGCATTGAGGATGGCGCTTTCTGTCTTCGTATCTACCGCGGACAGGGCATCGTCGAGAATCAAAAATTTCGGCTCCTTAGCGATCGCGCGAGCGATTGAGACCCTTTGTTTCTGTCCTCCGGAGAGAGTGATCCCGCGTTCCCCCACTCGAGTTTCAAATCCCTCAGGGAATCGGCTGATGTTCTCCAATAGATCGGCATCCTTCGCCGCCTGCTTCACACTTTCTATTGACATATTTGGCCGTCCAAAAGAGATGTTGTTCAGTATGGTGTCCGAGAATAGGAAGACGTCCTGAGGCACATAGCCAATCTGTTCTCGCAGTGCCGAGAGGTTGTAGCGCTTGATATCCCGGCCATCAATCTCGATCACCCCGTCTGTTGCATCGTACATTCGACATATCAGGTTGGCAATGGTGCTTTTGCCAGATCCTGTGGTGCCGATGATAGCCAGGGATTCTCCCGGCTTGACCTCGAAAGAAACACCCTTCAATGCCTCAATGCCTGAATCGGGATAAGTGAAGTCGACATTTCTAAAGACCAGATCCCCCCGTAGCGACTCTTCCAAATCCTCATTGGAGACGATTTCACTTTTGGTATTGAGAAACTCATTGACGCGCTTCTGCGATGCTGCAGCCCGCTGGATGATGCTGGTGATCCATCCAAGCGAGGTCACGGGCCAGGTGAGAAGATTCACGTAGATAATGAACTCTGCAATGTTTCCAGCAGTTACGCTGCCGTTGAACACCTCGATGCCACCGATGTAGACTGTCAAAATCACGCTCAGGCCTATCAGTCCCATGATCAGTGGGAAGAACAGTGCATTGACAAATGCCAGTCTCAGAGACTTCTCTTTATAATCATCGCTTTCGCTGTCAAAATTCCTGGCAATGTCCTCTTCCCGGGCAAAGGCCTTGATCACCCGAATACCTGAAAATGCCTCCTGGACAAACGTGGAGAGATTGGATAGGCTCCTCTGTATTTCTTCGGACCTTCTATTGATGATGTTGTTGACGAAATAGATACTGATTGATAACAGAGGGAGAGGGATGAGAGAGTAGATCGTTAGTTTCGGATTGATGGAAAACATGAATGGGATCACCATCAGAAACAGCGTAAAAAGGTTGATGCCATACATGACCGCCGGACCGATGTACATCCGCACCTTGCTCACATCTTCTGAGATCCTGGCCATTAGATCGCCTGTATTATTGCGCCTGTAAAAGCTCAGGGGCAGTGTCTGGTAATGATAGTAGATCTCGTTTTTCAGGTCATATTCGATGTGCCGTGACATCACGATGATTGTCTGACGCATGAAGAACATAAAGATCCCTCTGAGTAGTGCTGACAGCAAAATCACCATACCGAGAATCAGAATACTCGAAGCAAACAGAGAGTACGTGTCACTCTGCAGATCAAACCCGTCGAACAGCTGATAGATCCCAAAACTTTGCTCCAGGAGATCAAAAGCGTGACGCACGGTCCATGCTGGCACGATGGAGAAAAAATTGGAAATAATGATGAACAGCGTGCCAAGCAGCAAGTGGTACTTGTACTTGAAGAAATACTTATTTAAGGCGGATAATTCTCTCACAGATTGTCAATCAGAATATGGATGTCTCTTGGCTGTTTGCAGGGTCATCTCACCCCTGAAAATTCACCGGTACTTATTGGGAACACGCCAGTGCGGAAATGGTTCGTTTGTCCAAAATGGGCTAGTTTTGCCGATCTTTTCGATCTTGACACGAATATAAACAGCATCAAAGGAGTTATCATTCCAACACCCCTTGTATCACTGAAGAGAAATTGACCCAAATGGTAGAAATGAGCCCCGAAACGCACACCGCCAACCTGTTTGAACAGATGACTGCGCTCGAGCATGAGCAGGTCGTTTTTTGCAGTGATCCCGCCACCGGCCTCAAGGCCATCATCGCTCTCCACAACACCGTTTTAGGTCCAGGTATGGGAGGTACCCGGATGTGGAACTACGCCTCCGAGCAGGATGCCTTGCGTGATGTACTACGTCTGGCGCGCGGTATGACGTTTAAAAACGCTATAGCCGGCCTCAATATTGGTGGTGGGAAGGCTGTGATCATAGGCGATGTCCGTGAGCTGAAAGATGAGGCCTTCATGCGCAGGTTTGGCAGATTCGTCGACAGCCTTGGCGGCAGATATTGGACTGCTGAAGACATGAACATGACGACGCGTGACATGGAGTATATACGCATGGAGACTCCTTATGTGGCGGGGCTGCCGGTGAGTATGGGTGGTTCAGGGGATCCCAGTCCGGTCACAGCTTATGGAGTATACATGGGAATGAAGGCCGCTGCTAAAAAGACGTATGGCTCTGACAGTCTGGAAGGTAAAAAGGTAGTAGTCCAGGGTGTCGGCCATGTCGGATCACATTTGGTAGACTATTTGGTAAAAGAGGGTGCTAAAGTAGGTATAAGTGATATTTTTGAGGACAAAGTAGCCCAAGTCACGAAAGCACACAAGGTGGAGGTCATTGATTCTGAAGACATATACAGCACGGACATGGACATTTACGCGCCATGCGCCATGGGAGCTACCATCAATGATCAGACTATCAAGCAATTGCGATGCGCCATCGTCTCTGGGGGCGCTAATAATCAACTGGATGACGAAGAGCTTCATGGCCAAAAACTAATGGATCAGGGGATCCTCTATGCTCCTGATTTCCTGATCAACTCCGGCGGCATTACCAATGTCTATTATGAGCAGCAGGGCAATTACAATCGTGAAAGGGTCATGTCTCAAACGGAGAGAATCTACGATGTATGCCTCGATGTCATAGAATATGCTAGCAGGAATCAGGTGACGACACACAAGGCTGCGTTAGATTTGGCGCTTAATCGCATCGAGAAAGTAGGAAAAGTTAAACTATCACATTAGTGTTAATCAGCGGATATGTTAAATAGGCGAATACTGAGGATCAAAGCGATGCAGGCTTTGTACGGCTACGACCTCTCAATCGATTCGCTGAAGGAGATCATTGCCAATGAACTCGCCGAGGAGTTTCAGTTCGATCCCGCCTTGCATGATTCGCTGGAGAAGAAGCAGTTCGAGAAGAAGCAGCGTTTTGTCAAGCGGACGTTTCTCGAGGCTCTCGAAGGCACAGAGGCCGACGAAAACGTAGATACGGATATTGCCCAAGGTGTCGCCACGCATCAAGAGAAATTCGAAACTCAACTGAAAGCGGAGCGGAAGTCTGCCCGAACGCGGATGGAGCAGGAGATTCGCAATATCTACCGAACCTATGTCAAGTTCCTCCTGATTCCCGGCGAGATTGCGGCGTTTGAAGCGCAGGAAAAGGAGCGTAGAGAGAAGAGTCATACCCAGCGACGCATGGAGTATCACTACCACTTCATGAACAACCCCGTCGTAAAGGCGCTCTCTAGCTTCCCCGCACTACTGGAGGAGGTGAAAGCGAAAAATATAACTTGGGATCAAGACCGGGAAGAATTACGCACCTGGTTCCGGGATACATGGTCCAAGAGTGAGGCACTGGTTGAGTACCAGACGAAGAAGTCCCCCAGTGATGAGGATCACTTTCAGGCGGTGAAGTACGTGATGAAGTCGCTGCTATTCAAGGAGTCTGTCGTTGATGACCACATGAGTACTGTGGATCTTCAGTGGTCCGAAAACAAAGCCATCCTCAAAAGCATGGTGACCAAAACCATCCAGAGCTATGATCCGGAAGTTGACGAAGCCTTTGAGATGAAGGCACTCAGCCTCAATGAGGAGGATGATTTTGCGTACTTCCGGACTTTATTTGACGTGACCGTAGATCGCGATCTGGAGTTTGATCAAATCATAGGTGGCAAGAGCAGAAACTGGGACATGTCGCGTGTGGCGAGGCTGGATAAGATCATTCTTAAAATGGCGCTTACTGAAATGATCACTTGCACAAGTATCCCGGTCAAAGTCACTATCAATGAGTTCATTGAGATCTCGAAGCTATACAGCACACCGAAGAGCAAACAATTTGTGAACGGTATTTTGGATGTATTGGCAAACGAGCTAACTTCGAACGGTACAATAAAGAAAAGCGGACGCGGACTGATAGATAACAGGTAAGCAATGAGCAAAGGATCAGGTAGTTCAATTTTTGCATTTCTCTTAGGCCTGATTGCGGGAGCCGTAGTCGGACTCCTCTATGCACCAGAGAAGGGCTCTAATACTCGTGACAAACTTTCTTTCCTTCTGGACAAGTACAAAAGGAGATTTGAGGACATCATGGGAGAGATCCTGGAAGGCAAGGTAAAGGTCGAAAGCGAGGCCAAAGCCGAGGGTGAAAAGATCATCTCTAGTGCCAAAGAGAAGGCTGAAAAGCTGCTCGATGACGTCAATGGACTGATGGAGCAGATCCGCAAAGGCTAGATCTTCAATACTTTAACACTTCGTTAGGATTTGCAAGGGAGATAATAGAGCCCTTATTCACTAGCTTTGTGAAAAACAAAAATCATTCAGAATATGACAATGTTGAGAGTTTTAGTAATTGCTTTTGTAGCTGTAGCGGTAGCTAGCTGCTCAAGCAAAGACACCGAGGCGCGTATCGCCAAACTTGAGGGACGCGTGGCGGAATTGGAAGCTAGAAACGGTGGTGGTTCTACCCCTCCTCCGTCAATCAGCTCACCGACAAACCCTATACCTACTCCGGAGACTAAGCCTGAAGGTCCTCTACCGGGATTCGCATGGACACAGACAGACCATGACTTTGGCACTATCAACGAAGGAGATATCGTGGATCACGTTTTCACTTTCACTAACAATGGTGAGGCGCCACTGATCATTTCAAGTGCTACGGCATCATGTGGATGTACCGTTCCCGCTTTCTCCAAGGATCCTATTCCTGTAGGAGGCTCTGGCGAGATCAAGGTGCAGTTCAACAGCCGTAACAAGCCAGGAACACAAAACAAGACGGTTACTGTCACTGCCAACACATTCCCCAAGGTCACCAAGTTGCAGATCAGGGCTAATGTGGTGAAGCCAGACCAGCCGTCGTAAAGACTACACATAAACATTGATGATGAAAACCGTACTACTGCAGGCGGCCGCGTCAGGAAGTTGGCAACAATTCCTGTTACCCGTGGGGATGATAGCGATCTTCTATCTGTTCTTCATTCGGCCGCAACAGAAAAAGCAAAAAGATTCAAAGAGGTTCATTGAGGCCGTCAAAAAAGGGGATAAAGTGGTCACGCTCGGAGGGATCCATGGGAAAGTGGTCTCCGTCGAAGATTCAACGATCACCCTGGATGTGGACCGCGGCAACAAGCTGGTGATAGAAAAATCATCGCTGTCGCTCGAAGCCTCCAAGCAGTTTCAGAACCAATCTTGACTCTATGAGCTAGATGGCAGGAAGAGGTTTTCTTGGAAATCTATCAAGCTGGAAGGTAGTGCTGCTCTCATTGTTGGGAGCCACTACCTTTTGGTTTTTTAATGAACTGAATAAAGAGCACACGACACGACTGATCTACCCACTCGAATTTCAATTTGAGCGAGATAGCGTCGTGATCATGGAGCCCCTGCCTCAGTCACTCAAGATCGACGTCACCAGTGGTGGCTGGAATCTTCTACGAAGGACGTTCATTCTATTCAACCCCTCGCCCATTACCATCGAGCTGGACAATCCCACGCTCATTCGGTTCTACACCAGGGCATCACTCTTACCGATCGTTACTGACGAATTGAGCGAGTTGAGGATCAACTACCTGATCACTGATACCATATTCTTCGATATCGAGGACAAGCGCACTCGACGTTTCAAAGTTGAGATCGACTCCGCTGCTATCGATATGCGCGAAGACTACAGAATCACGAGCCCCATTACTATTCGACCTGACTCCATCACGCTGACAGGTCCGATGAGCATCATCGATACTTTGAGCGATCCTTACGTCATTGCCCTTCCAGATGCACGAGTCGATGATGACTACGAAGATGATATTGAACTGAGCATGCCTCGCCGCGATGTCATGATCGCAGATCCCGAAGACATTGAGGTGCTATTTTCTGTAGAACGTTTTGAACGAGTGACCATCCCTATCCATTTCGATGCTTTGAACTTCCCGGCGGACTCATCGGTCGTTCCTTCCCAGGAGACGATTGATGTGCACTTTGTGGTGAAGCGCAGCGACCGGGACCGCTACGAGGAGCGCGACTTCGGCATCACATTGGATTATAATCTATTGGACGAAATAGACTCTACCGTCATTGCCATAATGATCTATTCACCTGAGGAGGTGCTAGAAGTAGAGATCGAGCCTGAATACCTGAAAGTATTGTACCTGGAGCAATGAAAGCCTATGGCATTACCGGGGGGATTGGCGCTGGGAAGTCGGTGGTGAGCAAGATCTTCCGAGTATTGGGAGTGGCGACTTACGATGCCGACACCAGGGCGAAAAGCATCATGAATACTGCGCCACCGGTCATTGCAGCTGTCAGAGAGTTGTTCGGAGAAGAAAGCTATCGGGGCGGGGAACTGGACAGGGCACACGTAGCGAAGATTGCTTTTCATGACCCAGAGATACTCCACAAGCTCAATGCGGTCGTACACCCCGCGGTTGCGGAGGATTTCCAATCGTGGGTCGAGGGGCAGCAAGGTCCCTATGTTCTGAAAGAAGCGGCCTTGCTGTTCGAAACCGGCTCCTACAAGGAGTTGGAAGGGATCATTGCCGTAGATGCTCCGGAGGAGGTGCGGATTCAACGTGTACTCCAGCGAGACCCGCATCGCGACGAAGAACAGGTCCGCGCCATTATGGACAAACAAATGGACAATGAACAGAAGATCGGGATGGCCGACTTCATCGTTGTCAACGATGGCCAGCAACCCGTGATCCCGCAGGTGCTTCACCTCCATCAACAACTTTGTAACTAGCCCAACTTTTTACCGTGATATTCCACTTAATCTCCAGTCCTAGAAATGTGTCCACTGCGCTCATGTATTCATTCCACCACCGTGGGGATACAGACGTGGTAGATGAGCCTTTTTACGCCTACTACTTGCACCAATCAGGAGCAGATCATCCAGGTAGGGATGAGATATTGTCCAGTCAGCCGACAGACTTTGCCACGGTCGCAGACGCCATTAGTGTGCCGTCGAATGATCGGGACCATCGCTTCATCAAGAACATGGCACATCATCTGATTGATTGTGATTGGGAGTTCATGAAGCCGCTTGTCAACATCATTCTACTGCGCAATCCCAAGCAGTTGATCGCCTCTTTTGCACAGGTGATACCCAACCCCACGATGAGAGACATTGGCGTTAAGCAGCAGCACGATATTTTTCAAGAGCTGCGTACTGCCGACGCGAAGTGTTTGGTAGTGGATTCAGGGGACCTGTTGCAAGACCCTCCGGCCTACATGCAGCTTTTGTGTGAGCAATTGGGGATCTCTTACAGTGATAGCATGGTCAGCTGGCCTGCCGGTGCCATTGCGGCAGATGGTGTTTGGGAAAAGTATTGGTACAAAACCGTACATGCCAGCACGGGGCTCCAACCGCAGGCATCCTCTAATCGGCCGTTGCCACCAGAATGTGAAGACCTCTACCAAGAGTCTTTGCCATACTACAAGGAATTATCTAATTATGCCCTTCGAATTCAATAGCCAATGTTACAGACTTACAACCCAAAGAATGCCAATATCCAAGTGTGGGTGGGGGATAGACTCTACCCTCGTGAAGAAGCCAAAGTCTCCGTACTGGACAGCTCAGTACAGGGTGGCGATGCCATTTGGGAAGGTTTGCGTGTCTACCGCGAAGGCATCTTCAGCCTCGACAAGCACCTGACGAGACTGCGTGAGTCGGCAAAGGCGCTGGCATTCGAAACTGTGCCGGATGATGCCTTCATCGAAGGTGCTATCAAAGCCACACTGGAGGCCAATGGCATGGACCACGATACCCACATCCGATTGACCCTGACAAGGGGTGAAAAAGTTACTTCCGGAATGGATCCACGTCTGAACCAGGCGGGGCCCTGCCTGATTGTGCTGGCAGAATGGAAGAAGCTCGTGTATGACAACGAGAGTGGCATCCGGGTGATCACTAGCTCTATCCGACGCAATGGCCCCCAATTCCTGGATTCAAAGATCCATCACAACAATCTGCTCAATAATATCCTCGCGAAGATCCAGGCCAATGTCGCCGGCGTCGATGCTGCCGTGATGTTGGATGATAGTGGCTTTGTCTCCGAGCTCAACGATACCAATTTGTTCATGGTGAAGGACGATGTCCTGTACACGCCACACGCCGATGCCTGCTTGCCGGGTATTACCAGGGGACTGACCATTGACCTCGCCCGGAAGAAGCAAATGGAGGTGATAGAAAAGAACCTGTCACTGGTGGAGTTTTACAATGCCGATGAGGCGTTTGCTACGGGTACGATGGGAGAACTCACGCCGGTGTTGGAAATCGATGGGCGCAAAATAGGTCGTGGCCCGGTCACTGGTACTTTGAGCGAGGCCCTCCACGCGCTTATACCGCAGCACTGTAAGAAACTCGTCTGACGGCGGGGTACGATCAGGCTAGCAGAAACCGATCGATGAACTCCCGAACGGCGCCTTGACCACCATCCTTCGATAGGATGTGGTCGCAAGCCTCTTTCACACGATCGATGGCATCCCTGGGGCACGCGGACATGCCAACCTCCTGGAGCATTTCGATGTCGTTCACATCATCGCCGATGAAGGCGATTTCATTGGCCTGCCAGTTGTTTTCTGCCATCCATTGCTTCAGGACCTCCAACTTAGGCGTCTTGCCTACATACACCCAATTGATGCCGAGGACCTTGGCCCGATGCTGAATCACACCCGGAAGGTGACTGTGGCTGATGAACCCCACTTCAAATCCTGCTTTCCTTGCTCTGGTAATGCCCATACCGTCTTTGGCATTGAACCTGCGAAATTCGCTACCATCCTCGTTGACGTATATACCGCCATCGGTGAGGACTCCGTCCACATCGAGTAGCAGAAGCTTGATTTGATTATTCATGGAGCGTTCTGTGAACTTTCACCACCTTTTCCAGAATACCTTCCAGTTGTGCCAGGGGAAGCATGGATTGACCATCACTCAATGCCCGTGAGGGGTCGGGATGCACCTCGATGAAGAGTCCATCGGCCCCGGTAGCCACCGCAGAGAGCGCGACCGTTTCAATCATATCGGGATTTCCGCCACTGACCCCATCGGATTTATTGGGTTGTTGTAGGGAGTGCGTGCAGTCCATCACCACTGGCGCCCCCAGGGCTTTCATGCGGGCTATGGAGGTAGCATCCACGATCAGGTTTTCGTAGCCGAAGGCAAACCCTCGCTCACAGAGCCAGACATTGTCATTGCCCGTGGATTGCACCTTTTCAAGGGGGAATTTCATCGCCTCCGGTGAGACGAACTGACCTTTTTTGATATTTACTTTCTTACCAGTCCTTCCGGCTGCCAGCAGAAGGTCTGTCTGTCGGCACAGAAAGGCCGGTATCTGCAGGCAATCCACATATTTCGCAGCTCGATCGGCATCGGTTGGCTCATGAATGTCCGTGAGTGTCTCTCGTCCGATCTGTTTACCTACGTCACGAACGATTTGAAGAGCCTCGTCATCGCCTATGCCGGTAAAGCTGCCGAGGCTTGTACGATTGGCTTTCTTATAAGATGCCTTGAAGATATAGTCGATATCCATCTGCTCGCAAAGACGTGATACCGCCTCACCTATAGCAAAGGGCTCTTCATCGTTCTCGATGACGCACGGACCTGCTATGAGAAATAGTTTATTCATAACCACGACTTTTTTGCCCCAGGTAACCGCTGTGATGCCGCTTGGCATAATCCGCACGTGTAAACCCTATGGACTCCATGAGTAAGACCACGAGGATGTCGCCGAGTACAGTCATTACTGTCGTGCTGGTCGTTGGTGTTAGCCCAAGAGGACAGATCTCTACGGGTTCGCCAATACCCAGGGCGATCGAAGCGACTCTTCCCAGTTGGTTTTCGGGATGTCCCGTTATACAGACAATAGGCAGTTCAGGATACAAGCCCCTGACTAGTTCCACCAGGAGGTGGATTTCTGTGGTTTTTCCAGAGTTTGACAGGATCAGGAGTACATCGTTTCGTTGGAGTAGACCGAGGTCCCCATGTTGTGCCTCTGAGGGGTGCAGGAAAACCGCAGGACTGCCCGTAGATGAAAACGTAGTGGCCATGGTCTGGCCAATCTGACCGGCCTTACCCATGCCGCTGATGACAATCTTCCCGTTGCGCTTGTGGACGTGCTCATGTAGTAGGTTCACGGCACGTACGATAGTCTCATCGATTGGGAGTTTTTGAATGGCATCGATCTCGTGCTGCAGCAAGGCCGCTATTTTGTCTTTCATTTTCGGCAGTGAGAAAATCAAATATAGATCGATCCTAAATTCTTTTGCATCCTGCTACGGTGCTTTCCAGAATGAGATAAATGCAGTCTGTTAGGGCATTTTTACAATTAGCAAAATAATCTTCCATATATTTAACCAACCAAGAAACATTACCCAAGTGATGTCGTAGTACTAAGTAATTTCTCTTTAGTAAAACACATTGGTTTAGTAAAAAGGGTACTTCCCACTGGGAGGTTCCCTTTTTTGTTTTTGGGCGCTTTCACTATTCGATCTTAAATTCCCATCGCGCGCATATCCAATGGAAAAATTTCAAAACTTCCTGGGACGCGAAGTGGACAATAGCCGACTCGTCCTCTTTCGCATAGGATTCGGTTTTCTCGCCCTTGCCGAAAGCTGGGGCGCCATATTCACTGGCTGGGTACGTCGGGCTTTTATTGATCCGCAGATGACCTTTCCCTTCATTGGCTTTGAGTGGCTTCAGCCCCTGCCAGGTTATGGGATGTACATCTACTATGTGGTGATGGGCCTGGCCGCTTTGGGTATTGCCCTCGGGTTTTATTACCGATGGTCGGCAGGCTTGTTTTTTGTTCTGTGGACAGGCACCTACCTGATGCAGAAAACGCACTACAACAATCACTACTATCTCCTGATGGTGATGAGCTTCATTATGATCCTGCTCCCGGCGGGTAAGGCACATTCCCTCGACGTACGGCATGGACGCACTTCTGAGGAGACGCGCTGTGCCTTTATCTACATCTGGATCTTCATTGCGCAGGTGATCATTGTGTATCTGTTCGCAGCGGTGAACAAGGTATATCCCGATTGGCTGGCGGCTGAGCCTATTGGCATTTGGTTTACTAGCAAGAGCCACTATCCTGTCATCGGACCGCTACTTGATCAGCGGTGGTTTCAGTATGCGATCTCCTACGGCGGTATCTTTTATGATGGCATCGTCGTGTTTCTGCTCTCGAGGCGACGCACACGGGCCCTCGGTTTTGGCTGTTCCATTTTCTTCAACACCTTCAATTCCTTCGTCTTTCAGATTGGCATCTTTCCGTACCTGATGGTGCTTTTGTCGGCTTTGTTCTATCCTGGAGATAGTATTCGTTCGAAATTCTTTCGCTATCGGGAGCCTGTAGTGGAGAGGGCCGCCCAATTCCCCAAGTGGAAGACGGTGCTAATGATCATTTTCCTGGTGGTCAACGTGTTGTTGCCACTTCGCCACTGGGTGATACCCGGTGATGTTTTCTGGACGGAGGAGGGGCATCGGATGAGCTGGCGAATGATGCTTCGTGTAAAATCGGGCACAGGTTACTTCAAGGTGGTCGACGGCGTTACAGGGGAGCAGGAAGTAGTAGACACGCAGGAGTACCTTACCCGAAAGCAGGCAACCAAGGTGCGGGGCTACCCAGACATGACCTGGCAGTTTGCCCAAAAACTTGAAAAGATCTACCTGGAAAAAGGCTGGCAAGAGGTAGCAGTCTATGCCCACGTCAAAACAAGCCTCAATGGCAGTCCTTATCAGCAGATCGTGAACCCTCAGGTCGATCTCGCTCAGACCAGATGGAATTACTTTTGGCACAATGAATGGATAATGACCCCAAAACCATGATAGACTTACGCAGTGACACGATCACCCGGCCCACGCCGGAGATGCTGGAGGCGATGATGAATGCAGAAGTGGGAGATGACGTCTTTGATGCGGATCCTACCGTCAATGCGCTACAGGAAAAAGTAGCCGGCATCTTTGGCAAGGAAGCAGCCTTGTACTGCCCTTCGGGGACCATGACCAACCAGATTGCCCTTCGTGTCAATACACAGCCTCAGGATGAAGTGGTCTGCCATAAGCATTCCCATATTTACCTCTACGAGGGGGGAGGTCTCGCCTACAATTCCATGCTTTCGCCCAAGCTGCTGGAGGGTGTAGACGGCAAGCTGCGAGCAGAGCAAATTGCTCCGGCCGTCAATCCCGATGACATTCATCTGCCTCGCACGAGCCTCGTGTCTCTCGAGAACACCATGAACAAAGGAGGGGGAAGCTACTACAATCTTCAAGAGATCACTGCGATCCGTCAGGAATGCCAACAGGCAGGATTAAAACTCCACCTCGACGGGGCCCGGTTCTTCAATGCCATCGTCGAAACTGGGGAAAAGGCACAGGACCATGGCGCTCTGTTCGACACCATTTCAGTTTGCTTCTCAAAGGGGCTTGGAGCGCCTGTGGGCTCAGCGTTGCTGGGCACAAAAGAAGCCATCAAGCAAGCAAAGCGCATTCGCAAAGTGTTTGGTGGGGGCATGCGACAAGCCGGCTACTTGGCTGCCGCGTGCATCTATGCACTGGACAATCATGTCGACAGACTCTCAGAGGACCACGAGCGAGCACGAAAGATTGGGGAGATGGCGGCAGCGCTGCCTTTTGTGAAAGACGTCTACCCGGTTAGAACCAATATCATCATCCTGTCACTGGAAGGCAAGACGGAAGCGTGGCTGTTAGAGGAGTTGAAGAAGCACAATGTGCTGGCCGTAGGCTTCGGGCCGGGTCTCGTGCGGTTTGTCACGCACCTCGACTTCAATGACGACCACCTCGACCAGTTGGCGGGGGTCTTCAAAAAGCTGGCCGCAGCGTGACCGTCGCTTTGCGATCCGATCCTGGCCGCAAGGTGAGTGAATAGTCAAAGCCCGGAAAGGACTTGTCCAGGAGCTGCAGCTCCACGTGCTCATAAACGCCCTTGAGGATGATCTCCAGCTCCATCAGTGCAAAATGGTTGCCGATGCATACTCTGGGTCCTCCGCCAAAAGGGAAGTAGGAAAACTTGTGCTTCAACTCGCCATCGAGGAACCGCCGGGGGTTGAAGGTCTCTGGCTCCTCCCAATATTCAGGAAGTCGATGAACGACATAAGGGCTGAAGATGACCCGGCTCCCTTTGCTGATCTCATATTCTCCTATCTGATCATCGCCGATCGCTACTCGACTCACCGCCCAAATGGGAGAGTAGTAGCGAAGGACCTCACTGATAAATGCTCGTATGTATTCGTCATCCCCTGCCCGTAGCGCTTGCAGGAAATCTGCCTTTACCGCGTCATTGGATTCCAATTCAAAAAGCGCCCAGAAAGTGGCCACTGCCGTGGTCTCATGACCGGCCAGGAAAAAGGTCATGATCTCATCCTCCAGCTGCTGTGCAGACATGTGGTGTCCTTCATCATCCCTGGCTTCCATCAGGTGGCTCAGCAGATCGTCGCCTTTTTTCGCTTCCTTCTCGTGGATCAGTTCCTTGATGAGTGCCTTCAGATTCCTGATGCCATTGCGAAACTGGCGATTGGAGCTCGTGGGAAACCATAGAGGGATATTCATCGGCCTGGCGATGCGCTTGACCGCCTGTCGCATCAGGATGGGGAGGTTTTCTTCTATGATGCTTCCCCGATCGCGAAGGTCTATACCCAGCAAGGCCCGGCTGGCGATGGCCAACGTGAGCCTTGTCATCTCACTTGCCAGTGATAGGTGGCTTTGCCTTTTCCACTCTGCCAGCATCGATTCTGTCGCCTCCCGCATGGTCGATGCGTAGCCCTCGATCTGCTGCTTGTGAAAGAGCGGTTGTGCCAGCCTCCGGTTTTTCAGCCAAAAGGAGCCATCGCTCGTCAGCAGTCCATTGCCTATCAGCAGTCCAAGGCGCTTGTAGGCTGTGCTCTTGTGATAGTTCTTGTAGTTGTCCTGCAAGACGTGTTGGATGTGGGCGGGATTGTTGAGTGAGATGAGCTCGCGGTTGGCCACACGGTATCGGTAGATCTCGCCGTGTAGTCGTTGCTTCCTGACCAGATAGTCCAGTGGGTTAGCTACGTACTGCCTTAAATCACCAATGACCGAAGCTCTGGCGGTAATGAGAGGTACTGATTGCAACATTGTTCGTGGTGTGAGTCCGAGACTCCAGGGCAGAGAGAAGCGACTGGTAATTTAGCTTTTTTCACCCAAGATTGTCAGGATTCGGGGCAAATTCGAGCGATGCGTTTTTTGACATTTTTCTCGAAATCGCAAGTTTCGGATTCCATTATTCTACCTCTCGGGAGTAGATTCGCACATGTCCAGTTCGCGTACTTCCCAAGTGTTGCTTTTTCTGATGCCCGCACTCATTTGGGGTTCTACGTGGTATGTTATCAAGTTCCAGTTGGGCGTAGTGCCACCCCTGTGGTCGGTGGTGTACAGGTTTCTGTTGGGAGGTTTGATCCTGCTGACCTACTGCTCCATCCGCGGTGTGCGGATGAGCTTCACCCTTCGACAGCATGGCCGCATGGTCATGCAAGGAGTGTTCCTCTTTGGCCTCAACTACTGGCTGGTTTATATCGCAGAGGAAGTATTGACGAGCGCACTCGTAGCGGTTGCCTTCTCCACGATCATTTTCTTCAACATCCTTTTCGGTACCATTTTCCTTCGCCGCCGCACGGAGAGCAAAGTCTTCATTGGTGCCGTTCTCGGGTTACTGGGGACCATTTCTCTTTTCTATCAGGACCTTCAGCAGCTGGACTATGACCATTGGCCGATCTTCAGTATCGTGGTCTGTATCTTGTCTGTCGTCTCCGCCTCCCTGGGCAATGTCACCTCCGCGGCCAATCAGCAGGTGGGGATCCCCGTGCTTCAGGCCAATGCCTTCGGGATGATCTACGGTTCTGTGGCCATGAGTCTCATCGCCTTTCTGTCGGGCACCGCCCCGGCTTTTGATTTCACTGCGCCCTACATTGGCTCGCTGCTGTACCTGTCGCTCTTTGGGAGCATTGCAGCATTCGGCTCCTATCTTACGCTGATTGGCAGGATCGGCGCCGATCGGGCGGCCTATGTGTTGATCGTCATCCCCGTCATCGCGCTGTTCATCTCTGTATTGCTGGAAGATTATGCTTTCCGCGCCTATGCCCTCATCGGGATTCTGCTGATTCTCGTGGGCAACCTGATCGTTTTGAGGAAGTAGACTTTGGAGCAGCCACTGCGCTGCTTCTAGCTACTGGCATGCCGGCTCTTCGCTATAGCTCGGCCGCGCCGGCTCCCGCCGATTTTAAGTTTGAGCGCTGAATTGGCCCGACACGATGCCATTAATTCCAAATTCAGAACTCAAAAATTCCCATGCCGGCTGCCGCTGCGATCCGGGCTAGAGGGATAGGTAGTACCTCCGTCAGTTGAGGGCTCTGGAGTTGAGGAGTTTAGAGGTGGAGAAGTTTAGCGGATTCAGTCCCGTGCAGATTTGTGAAGAGCATTTAACATACGGCTGACTTCTTCAATCTCTTCTCTGATCTGCCAAAGATCGTCTGTTGTAAGTAGCTCTAAGTCGGTTGCCAGGATCAGTTGGTTTAGAAGCTCGATCAAACTCCCATAGGCAATTTCGTAGAAACGGGCTTTGTCTCTCTTGCTACTCCTCGTGCTTCCCTCCGCAATGTTGCTGCTCACTGAAATTGCAGAACGTCTCAGCTGGCTAGTCAAACCAAACCTTTCATCATCGGGGAAGGTTGCGGTCAATCGATAAATTGATTTGACCAATACCCTGGATTTTTGCCAAACCTCGAGTTTCTCAAATGCATACTTGCTCATTTGTCGAAACTACCGAAATCCGAAGATTCGCTAAACTTGTTTACTTCTCCACTCCTCAACTTCTCCACCTCTCCACCTCTCCACCTCTCCACCTCTCCACCTCTCCACCTCTCCACCTCTCCACTCCTCAACTCCTCCACCTCTCCACTCTTCAACCTCTCCACCTCTCCACTCCTCAACTCTCCACTCCCAAAAGATCCCCCACTTTCCACATAACTAATCAGCCCATTTTCTCGTGTAACAACACGACCCTCACACTGAATTTTTTGCATGATACTGGACCACAAAACACTGGATCTGTATGGCTCTCCTGCCTTCACTTGGGTTACGCTGAAGACCCCCAACAAGGAAACGCCTCCCATACCTTCGGATGCCTGCTTTGCCTACATCGTCGATGGGGATGATCATATCCTCGCCGAGGACATTCGTGCCGAAGCCGGCAAGATGATTCTGTCCCTCTGTGGCTATGCGATGCAGGACATGATCTCCACGCACAAGGAAGAGGAGGGCATGGTCAGCACGATCGTCGTCCACTTCCGCAAAGAGACCCTTCTCAGGATCTATGAAGAGAGCAAGCCGCCGCAATGGTCTGAACTGGAGACTCCTGTCGTCCGATACCTGGTGCAGGAGTCAGCGTCGATGCTTATCAGGCAATACTGCCAGGGGCTTGTTCACCTATTCCGGTATCCTGCAGCTGCCACGGAGGATATTCTGGTGCTCAAGCTGAAAGAGATCATTCTCTTGCTGCTGCAGACGGATTCTTCCTCCTACGTGCAGCAAATCGTCCGTAGCCTGTTTTCGGAGCGAAGCTTCACTTTCCGGGAGATCATAGATGCCAATATCTGTGAGCCCTTCAGCCTGCCACGCCTCGCTGGAATGACGGGACATAGCCTAACGTCTTTTAAAACGGAGTTCAAAAAACTCTATGGCACTACACCGGCATCGTACATCATGGAGAAGCGGGTAGAAAAGATCGCCGACTTGCTCAAAATGTCCGATATGAATGTGAGCGAAATAGGCTACAAGTGCGGGTTTACGAGTCCGGCACATCTGTCCCGGGCATTCCGGGAGAAGTTCGATATGACCCCATCCGAATACAGGCGCAAGCATGTGCCTGAGACTGCCGCCTGACGCTTTTTAACCGAATTGACTTTTTAGTCAAGTATCCTGACCTCTCAATCAACTGCAACTGTAGTTGCATCGGCAACTTTGCTCGTATAAGAACGAAACGACTCAATAGACATGAGAATCCTTGTACTCAAGACGAACATCAACAACCATAAAGACGAGGAACAGGTGAGGTCACTTTTCGACCGGCATCCATCTATCTATCAATGGACAGTCGATAGGGAGGATTGCGACAAAGTGCTTCGCATCGAAGCCGCAGAGGACCTCTCCTACGATCACGTGATCACACTCGTCCAGCAGATCAACTATCAATGTGAAGAATTGACTTATTGAGACTATGGCCACGATTACCACTCCCTCCAATATGTCTGCTGTCATCTGCGAGGCATACGGCAGCCCTGAAGTTTTGAAATATACAGAGGTATCCACTCCTCAGATCGGGCCGAAGGACGTACTTGTAAGGGTGCACGCCACGACCGTAACAGCGGCTGATTTTCGTATTCGCAGTTTCACGATCCCAAAAAGTGTGTGGCTGCCGGCTCGTCTGGCCTTGGGTGTCTTCCGGCCTCGCCAGTCAATACTCGGAGCGGAGCTGGCGGGAGATGTCGTCGCGGTGGGTGCCGAGGTGACCAAGTGGCAGGTGGGGCAGGCAGTTTTTGCAGCCACACTCGAAAACTTTGGTGGCTATGCTGGCTATGCCCGGCTCTCTCAATATGGCACGATAGCACAAAAGCCCGATGAGATCACCTACGAAGAAGCAGCGGCTATGCCTGTTGGCGCGCGAACTGCCCTGCACTACCTGCGTAAGGCACTTGTAGGCCCGGGGCAGCGGCTGCTGATCTACGGAGCATCGGGAAGCGTCGGTACCTATGCCATCCAAATAGGCAAATACATCGGCGCCGAGGTGACAGCCGTCTGCAGTGGCCCAAATATCGATATGGTGAAGTCAATCGGCGCCACTCACGCCATTGACTACACGGAAGCTGGATGGCAGGAGCGACTCGGAAGCTACGATGTCGTCATGGCCGCCGTAGATCATTGGTCCTTTCGCGAAGCCTATTCCTACATTGAGGAAGGAGGGTATTATCTGAATGTCACGGATCCTTTTGCCAGCCCCCGGGACCACTGGAGAGCCCGCCAAGCCGGGATTAATCTCATTATGGGGGAGAACATCTCTAAGCGGAGTGAAGACCTCGAGTACCTCGCGTGTCTGGCTTCGAAAGGCGTCATCAAGCCCTTTATCGATAGGGAATATGCCCTGCAGGACATCGTGAAGGCCCACCAGTATGTGGACAAAGGCCACAAGCGCGGCAATGTCGTGGTAAGGGTCCGCTAGTACGCATTTCCTTATGACGAGAGTCACCTTTCGAATAGGACTTTGGCACTTTCTTCTTTGATAGTTATGGTCGAAATTGGTCTTTAACAAAAAAGCTAGGACCGATGACTGAAAGAGAGGCAATCAAGGAAATCGTTACTAAACTATTTATCTACACCGACTACCAGGAGTGGGACAAGCTGGAAGACGAGGTTTTCGCGTCGGAAGTCTTTCTGGACATGTCCTCCATGGGAGGGGAGCCGATGGATACCACGCCACAAGCCATCGCCGCCATGTGGAAGGAAGGCTTCAAAGGCCTGGATGCTGTCAATCACCTATCTGGTAACCACCTCGTCAAGCTGAGCGCTGACGGAGAAGCGGAGGCCTTCTGCTACGCCACCGCGACCCACTACAAGGAGTCCGCCACACAAGGCACTACCCGGGAATTTGTCGGTACGTATGACTTCAAACTCAAGCGTCTCGAGCACGGCTGGCGCATCTACCACTTCGTCTACGCACTCAAGTACGCGACGGGGAATTTGGGGATGAGTTGAGAGTGGAGAAGGTTGAGAGTTTAGAAGTTGAGGAGTTGAATAGTTGAGAAGTTGAATGGTTTGTGGCCTTGTAAGATCTTAGAATGAGATGCATGCGTTTGAGAAGTTAGAGGTCTGGAAGAAGGCTCGTGAACTGACAAAGGAAGTATACCTGACTACGAAGATGCTTCCCGATGACGAGCGCTATGGTTTGACGAGCCAATTGAGAAGAGCAATTATTTCCGTCTCCAGCAACATCGCGGAAGGTGCAACGAGACTAAGCGGCAAAGATCAGTCTCGATTCTATGAGATTGCCTATGGGAGTTTGATGGAGTTACTCAACCAATTGATTTTGGCTGTGGATCTTGAATATCTCGATGGGGACGAACTGAAGCACTTAAGGGAACGTATCGACGAGATTAGTCGTATGTTAAATGCCCTGTATCGATCAGCCAGGAATTAGATAACTTTTCAACTGTTCAACTTCTCAACCCCTCAACTCAAAGATGTTTCAATCCACTGCTCCCCTTGCTGAACGAATGCGTCCCACTTCACTCGATGATCTGGTAGGGCAGGAGCATCTCGTGGGCGCGAATGGGATCCTGCGAAGGTCGATAAAGGCGGGGCGGATACCGTCGATGATCTTATGGGGCCCACCGGGAACGGGAAAGACCACAATAGCCAACATCGTGGCCAATGAGGTGAAGATGGCCTTCCATACGCTTAGCGCTATCAGTGCGGGTGTGAAGGAGGTGCGCGAGGTCATTGCCAAGGCCAGGCCTGGTAGCAAGACCATCCTCTTCATCGACGAGATCCATCGCTTCAACAAGGCCCAGCAGGATGCGCTCCTGGGTGCTGTCGAGAAGGGAGCGATCACCCTCATAGGAGCGACTACGGAAAACCCGAGTTTCGAGGTCAACTCTGCCTTGCTATCAAGGTGCCAGGTGTATACACTCAACCACCTGGAGAAAAAGCATCTACAGGAGATCGTTGAGCACGCGTTGACCACGGACCATGATCTCAAAAAGCTGGACGTCACACTGAAGGAGACGGAAGCACTCTTCAACCTTTCGGGTGGAGACGCCCGTAAGGTGCTTAACCTGCTCGAACTGGTGATCAAGAATATTGAGGAGGAGGAAAAGGTCATCCTCAACGAGGCGGTCATCGATGTCGCCCAACGCAAGACGGTCCTTTATGACAAGAAGGGTGAGATGCACTACGATGTTATCTCCGCATTTATCAAATCCATTCGCGGCAGCGACCCCAATGCGGCGGTGTACTACCTAGCGCGCATGATCGAGGGGGGTGAGGATGTGAAGTTCATTGCACGGCGGTTGGTGATCCTCGCTTCAGAGGACATCGGCAATGCCAATCCCACGGCGCTGGTTCTGGCCACTAATGCCTTTCAGGCGGTCAACATGATTGGCTACCCGGAGAGTAGGATCATCCTCAGTCAGTGTACGACCTATCTGGCGAGCTCGCCCAAGAGCAATGCCAGCTACATGGCGATTAATAAGGCGCAAGCGGAAGTGTCAAAGTCTGGCGACCTGCCTGTCCCGATGGCTATTCGCAATGCCCCGACGAAGCTGATGAAGGAATCGGGCTATGGTAAGGGATACCAGTATGCCCACGACCACCCCGGGAACTTTGCTATGATGGAGTTCCTACCAGAAGAGATTGCGAATACAAAGTACTACGACCCCGGGCAGAATGCTCGGGAGGAGGAGCTGCGCAAGTTTCTCCGAGCACGTTGGAAGGAGAAGTATGGATATTGAGTGTGGGTCCGCCTTCGCCTGGCGGCTACGGCGGACAAGTGTGAGTATTGAGTGTGAGTCTTCTGTGCGGGGTATTGTGCCGGGCTTCCGGCGTGTCCGACTTTGCCTATCGACATCTCATTCCTTTTGTTTCGAAGCCACAGGCCCTGGCAAAATAGACCGGGGCGAAGCGGCATCCAGCTTGGCGGCGGGATTCCTCCAACTCTATGCACATGTTGTGCGTCCCTATTGGGATCCCGACACTGCGGCCGGCAATGCGATTGAAGTTAAGGTTGTGAGGCCGCATAAAGCCTTCCTGAAAAACAATCCTTCCCAACGTCATCCCGACGAAGGAGGGATCTATTGACACAAATCGACAATTTATCTAGCATCGACAATAGATTTTTCCTGACGTCAAAATGACCTTGTTTTTCAGGAAGGCTACATTAATTCTCTTTACTAAATAGCATTGCTGCGGGAGCCTGCGGGGCTGAGATACAGCGGAGCACCGGAATGTCAGTGGAGGCGGAGGTCTGACTGCTCTCTCCTAGCTCAGGTAATTGGAGATGATATTGCCTTCGATGACGGCGGTCGCTTCTATCTCGATCAATAAGCCATCGTCAATAAGCCGCGATACCTCGACCATGGACGTGGCAGGGCGGATGTCACCCAGGAACTCGGCGTGGGCGCGACCAAACTCCTCCCAGTGGGAAATGTCCGTAACATACATGCGGGTGCGTACGACATCCTCGAGGCCGCTGCCAAGCTTTGTGAGTGACTCGGAAATAATCTCGAGGCAGCACCTGGCTTGCTCATAGGGAGTGCCGAGGAAAGGTTTGCCGTCTTTGACGGGCGCAGTGCCGGAGACCTCGATGGTGTTGCCGACTTTGATGGCCCGGGAGTAACCCACGGTGGCTTCCCAAGGTGCGCCGGTGGAGAGATGGGATCTTTTGCTCATGATGTGAAATACGCGAAAAGTTAGATGATGTGAAGGTCTCGCGCCGCTCATATTTCAAAAACTTGGTGGGGAGCGCATAATCTTTATTTTTGTCGCTTTGCGAAAAACCTAAGCCTACTACTCATGCAGCAACTGAACGACTTCCTATCCCTCATTGACAGCTACATTGGCAGTTCGCCATGGTTTCCCTACGCCCTGCTCGGGACAGGCCTCTTCTTCACGATTTACTTGAGGTTTCCGCAGGTACGGTATTTCAAGTTTGCTGTTCGTGTCGTCAAAGGAAAGTATGACAAAGAGGGCGATGAGGGCGATACCTCGCACTTTCAGGCATTGGCAACGGCCCTTTCTGGTACTGTGGGTACCGGTAATATCGCGGGTGTGGCCTTGGCCGTTCATATTGGTGGTCCTGCGGCCCTATTTTGGATGCTGGCGACTGCCGCGGTAGGTATGTGTACGAAGTTTGTGGAGGTGACCCTTTCACATAAGTACAGGGAAAAGGCCGCTGATGGCACGATGGCTGGTGGTCCGATGTACTACATGAAAAACAAGCTCAACATGGGCTGGCTGGCGGCGATCTTTGCTGTGGCGACGGTTTTGTCATCATTCGGCACTGGTAGCTTGCCGCAGGTCAACAGTATCGCCAACTCCCTTTTCGCAACATTTGGCATCAACAAGATCGCTTCTGGTCTCGTACTGGCCGTACTGCTCGGATTTGTGATCATCGGCGGCATCAAGCGTATAGCAGCGGTCACGGAGAAACTGGTGCCGTCCATGGCGGTGATCTACTTCATCGGCGCCTTTGCGGTGATCCTTGCCAACCTGGGCAATATCCTGCCTTCCTTCGTATCTATCTTCGCTGACCTGTTTACAGGCTCTGCGGCTTCAGGTGGATTCCTGGGCGCGTCCATCGCTTTTGCCTTTAGCAAGGGTGTGGGTCGTGGCTTGTTTTCTAACGAAGCTGGTCAGGGTAGCGCCCCGATTGCTCACGCCTCGGCGAAAGCACACGAGCCCGTGTCGGAGGGACTCGTAGCGATCCTGGAGCCATTCATTGATACGATCGTCATCTGTACCGTGACAGGGCTCGTACTTCTCTCATCAGGTGTCTGGAATGAAAAGCATCAAAATGAGTTCCAGTTCACAGATATGTCTATTGTAGACGGTGTGTACACCGATGCCACGGATGCGGGCAAGCAACAGCTGTATGGACACATCAGCGGGACTGATCTCCTGCCTACGGTCAACTCAGAGATAACCGTGAGCAATGGCGAACTGCCTCAGGGACTCACCGTGATCCATGCACGCTCTCTGGCAGAAGATGTACTTGTCTATGATGAAGACGGCAATCTCTTCAATGGGCCGTTGACCATTGCTGATGGAGTTCCCGACGATTTGGATGTATATTTCAGAGGCAAGTCACTGGTGCACAGTGCGCCGCTTACGGCGATTGCTTTCCAGAGAGGTTGGTTTGGGTCATGGGGTCAATACATTGTGTCCATTGGGCTGCTGCTCTTCGCATTCAGTACGGCGATCTCCTGGTCTTACTATGGAGACCGTGCCATGACGTATCTATTCGGTAGCAAGTCGGTGGTCTACTATCGCATTGTCTACGTCATCGCCTTCTTCCTGGCTGCATTTACAGATACTACGATCATCTGGACATTGTCAGGAATCACCATCGCGGTGATGACCCTTCCTAACCTTTTCGGTATCCTGATGCTTCGCAAGGATATGAAAGAGACCGTCAATGCGTACTGGGATGGCTTCAAGAAGGAGTGGCCGGATGAGAAAACGCCGGAGTAAAACTGAGAATTGATAATTGTCTCGCAAGTCAAGGTGCGGATGATCGTGCCCATTCACTTTAGACTACACCAATAAGGGGCAACACAACTATTAAAACAAAAAAAAGCAGAAGCGCGGGCCTCTGCTTTTTTGCTCTGGTCGGTGAGTTATTATCGACCGTAGGTCCATGTGATATTGACCAGCACACCATCCTCTTCGTCTTCGACGAACATGATCATTCTTGAAGCGGACAGCTCGCGAATTTCGTAGATAGTCTCGAACTCAGTACCGCCATCAAGTGTCAACTGGTTGTTGCTGAAAGCCCAGGTGCCTTCATCTTCACCAAAGCCAGTGATTGCAGAACTATAGGTGTTGTTGCTGTCAAAAACGAATGTCGAAGGGGAAAAGGCCTCTACCAATGGCTCCAGCGCTTCCTCCGATACCTGTACGTCGGTCAATGACCACGTGCCTTCTGTGAGGTTGTCCACGCTGATGACGATCACGTCTTCCTCATCACCACCGCATGAAGTGAATACAAGTGCTACCGCGAAAAGAAGTGCGGTACTTAGAATTTGGAATTTTCTGTTCATAGTCGATTATAGTTGTTATCTGAATAGCTAGTTGTATGCCCACGTACCACGGTAAGTGGTCGGTTTGACTAATTCAAGTTACGCCAAGGGCTTCTCAGCATTCCCGGTGCTTTGATGAATCGGCAAAAAGCCGGCGTGGATAGGGCTATTGTTGCTGTCTCTCCCCTCATTGGCCGCTCTGAAACGGGGGTATTTCACCTTTGGCACAATTTGAGATATGCGTTTTGGGTTTAGCTATTATAGAGGCGCTAGATTTGCACAAAATGAAGGGACTGATGATGAGTGAAGTGTTGAACCAGAAGATTTGGTCGCTTTTGGTGCTGGTTTTTGTGTTGGCAAATCATGCCGCATTTGGTCAGGAGGAAGAGAAGTGGCAATATGACTTGTCTGCTTCACTCTGGACTGGAAATACCGGTGTGGAAGTGTTGCCACAGGGAGCAACGGACCCCGTCAAAATCGAACTGCCCGATTTCCTCGACAACTTTCAGTTAGGGCTTGTGCTAAGAGGTGAGGCTCGCATTCGCAAACTCGGGGTGATGCTCGATGTTGGCTACATAGAATTGACGGCGAGCGACCAGCCTGCGAGTCCGGATATTGATAGGATCTCGGTGGATGTCAACAGCACGCTGATCAACTTCTCAGGCATATTCCGCCTCCACGGGGGAGACGTAGTTACGCTCGAAGCCCTTCCGGGGGTGCAGTTCTACAATGGGAATAGTGACATTACTACGAGTGGCACTATATCCGGCGTATCCTCAACAAGTCGTTCCTTCTGGGACCCCATTCTTGGCTTACGGGCCCGAGCGAGAGTGGTCGGTAAGCTACATGCCAGTGCCTACGGCAACATTGGCGGTTTCGGAGCCAGCTCGCAAACCACAAGCCAGCTCGCTCTTGGCCTGCGGTATCGTCTACTGGAGATTGTTTCCGTGCACGCTGGGTACCGATTGGTCAAGTGGGAATTCGATGAAGGTGCGGAGGACATCCTTCGATCGCAGAGAATTTCGGGCCTCACTTTTGGTTTGATGCTGTCGCTATAGAAGATCAATCAAGGCCAGCTCAAGGGCTGATCTCGCAGCATACGCAGAACCTGATATAACTCATGGATTTTGAGGGAAAAATTGGCGATTTGGTAAGCTAGCGCCCTTTATTTTAAGTGGGTATTCTCCTAAATTTAAATAAAACCCACAGCACCGATGACTGCCAATTCCCTTCAAGCTCCCTCGGTCAAAATAGAAGATGATCGCACAGGATTAGATGTCGAAACCCTCAAAAGAGCTTTCGTCGACAATCTCTTTTACATTCAAGGCAAGCAGCCGCTGAATGCCACGCAGAATGACCTTTATCTGGCTTTGGCGTACACCGTACGCGATCGCATGATCCATCGTTGGCTCAATGCCAGCAAAACGTATGTGGAGCACGACTCCAAGGCTGTCGGCTACCTGTCAGCTGAGTTTCTGATGGGTCCCCATCTGGGCAATAACCTGCTCAACCTCGGTCTTTACGACAAGGTCGAACGAGCAATGAGAGAACTCGGGCTGGACCTGGACCGCCTACTTGGGCAAGAGGAAGAGCCAGGGCTTGGGAATGGCGGCCTGGGAAGACTGGCGGCGTGCTTTCTGGATTCGATGGCTACACTCAATATTCCAGCGGTAGGGTATGGCATCCGTTATGAGTTTGGGATTTTCGACCAGGAGATCAAGGATGGCTGGCAGGTGGAGATCACCGACCGATGGCTAAAGTATGGCAACCCCTGGGAAATCGCCCGGATCGAAGCTGGCGTGGAGGTCGGGTTTGGTGGCTACACCGAGGCTGGTTTTGACAGCCAGGCGAAGTACCGGGTACGATGGGTGCCCGAAGAAGTCGTCCTGGCCGTGCCGTACGACACACCAGTGCTGGGCTACAAAACAGACAATGCTATCATTCTCCGCCTTTGGAAGTCAGAGGCTTCAGAGTCTTTCGACTTTCAGAAATTCAACGAGGGCAATTACTCCGGCGCAGTGGACGACAAGGTGAAGTCTGAAAATATCACAAAAGTTCTTTATCCTAATGACAACCAGGAGGCTGGGCAGGTACTGCGATTGAAGCAACAGTACTTCTTCGTGTCAGCCACACTTCAGGATGTCATTCGATTTCATCTCAATATTCGCAAGCATCCCCTTGGCAACTTCCATGAGAAAATGACGCTGCAGCTGAATGATACGCATCCCGCGATCGGCGTAGCCGAGATGATGCGGCTGTTAGTGGATATCCATCACATGGGCTGGGACGAAGCCTGGTACGTGACGCGGAATACATTCGCGTACACCAACCATACCTTGCTGCCGGAGGCATTGGAAAAGTGGTCGATGCCGATGTTCGATAAGCTGCTGCCACGGCATCTGGAGATTATTCTGGAGATCAACTATCATTTTCTTGAGGAGGTAAGGGAGCGCTTCCCTGATGACCCGCAGCGTGTAGGACGGATGTCGATCATAGAGGAGAGCGGAGAACGCTACATTCGCATGGCGCATCTGGCGGCTGTCGGCAGCTACTCGGTCAATGGCGTGGCGGCATTGCATTCGTCGCTTTTGAAGAGCCACGTGATGAGGGATTTCTATGAGATGTGGCCTGAAAAATTTAACAACAAAACGAATGGCGTCACTCCTCGCCGCTGGGTGGCACTCAACAACCGCAAGCTGGCTGCCCTGATCGCTGAAAATGTGGAGGGCGACTGGCTGAGGGACATGTCCAAGCTCCGACAACTTGAAAGTCGCGCTGAAGATCCCAACTTCCAATTGGCATGGCGCGCGGCAAAACTCGAAGTGAAAGAGTACCTGGCCCAACACATCAAGCACATTTTGGACATCGACATCGACACCCACGCCATGTTTGACGTGCAGGTCAAGCGGATTCATGAGTACAAGCGGCAGCACCTGAACGTGCTGCACATCATCACCATGTACAATCGGATCAAGCGCGATCCGACGATCGACGTGGTACCCCGGGTTTTCATTTTCGGCGGTAAGGCCGCACCCGGCTATCACATGGCTAAGATGATGATCAAGCTCATCAACGCTGTTGGGGACATCGTCAACAATGACCCAGACATAGGTGATCGCATGAAAGTCGTATTCCTGCCAGACTATAATGTCACCAACAGTCAGCATGTCTATCCGGCGGCCGATCTGTCTGAGCAAATCTCGACGGCCGGTAAAGAGGCATCTGGCACAGGCAATATGAAATTCATGATGAATGGCGCGCTGACTATTGGTACGCTCGATGGTGCCAATGTCGAGATGCGTGAGGAAGTGGGTGAGGACAACTTTTTCACTTTTGGGCGTACCGTGGAAGAGGTGGAGCAGCTATGGCAGGATGGCCACCACCCCTGGACCTACTACGAGAACAACCCTGAGCTTAAGCAATGCATTGATATGCTCTACCATGGCTACTTCAGCCCCTACGATCACGATCTTTTCAAGGGACTGGTAGATGCCTTGAGAAATGATGGGCCGTACCTCGTGCTGGCGGACTATGATTCATACATAGAATGTCAGGACCGCGTATCGGAACTGTTTAGGGACGAATTTGAGTGGACGAGGAAGTCTATTTTGAATACGGCGCGTTCTGGCAAGTTCTCCAGTGACCGGACCATTCAGCAGTATGCGGAGGAGATTTGGCAGACGGCACCCGTGAAAGCTGATTTGCCCGAGTACAACCCGCACGGGCAGTCGGAGTTGGACTTTTCACTGTCAGGAATGCTCTGATCAGCAGGTTGAGAGCTATCGACCCGGAGGGCTTGTTGCGCATTTTTTCCATAGCTTTGACACTGTAATAACTAAAATCCGCACCAATGATCAAGAAATCGCTACTGGCCCTGGCCCTATTGATATGCTTCTATGCAGCATCTGCCCAGGAGATTCGCATCAATCAATACAATGCTTACGTCTTCGACGACAGGTTTGACACTCGATTTAGCAGTACGAGCTATTTAGAAGGTAAAATCTACGGAGGCTACCAGTGGGGCGTCGGGATTGAAGTCCTGCCTTATGATGATATGGGTGTAGAGGTGTCTTATTATCGTCAGGACACGGAAGCAGACGTCCGCTACTGGGACGATGGCGATGTACGGAGGACACTTGAGGCAGCTATCAACTATATCATGGTTGGGGGCAGTCGCTATCTGTCTACTGGCGGACCTTTTGAGGGATATGCTGGAGCGATGGTAGGCGCAGTCATCTATGACAACAAGAATCCCCAGGCGGGAGAACCCAACAGCAGCACAAAATTCGGCTGGGGCTTCAAACTTGGAGCCAATATCTGGGCGAGTGACCGAGTTGGATTGAAGATGCAGGCGCATCTACTGTCGGCGGTACAGTCTGTCGGTGGTGGTTTCTACTTTGGTACTGGCGGTGCTGGTGCTGGAGTAAGCAGCTATTCTACCCTCTTCCAGTTCGGGCTGGGCGGCGGTGTTACCATTCGTATGGGCAACTAAGTCAGAACGACTTACCGATAGCCAGATTAAAACTGAACGTATCGAAGGCATTGATTCGGGTGTTGTACATGAGGCCCGGAGAAATGTCGAAATCGTTGGGTAGATGAAACGTATAGGCCCCAATGAATGAGACCATATTGAAGCTCTCATGGGGCTCAAATTCGCGCGCGAAGGCGGTACCTAGCGAGATATGATGCGTAAATTCATAGAATACCGCAAGTCCGACAGTGACGGGATATTCTCTCTCCAGTTCTGTGAAATCGCCATGAGTAACCCGGTACCGCATCAACTCGACATCTAGCAGGAGTCCAACCATCACTTTCGGCGTCACCCGGTATTCTATATCGAAGCCCCACGTGGGGATGATTGCCCTGGATTTGGCGTCGTCAATGGCTGGGACGTGAGAGTTGATCATGGCGATTGCCGCACGCCATTTGTTTTCTTTGTGACCTTCCTCCGCATGTTCTTCGTGCTGAGCCATCAACGACAAAGGTGTCAAGGCCAGTAACAGCACCATCGATCGTAAGAGCAAGTGGCTTTTTGAGATGAGCTGGTTCCCGGATGGTAATTCTCCAGATTGAACAATTGTGCTTGTCATAGATCAAACCTTGATTTGGGCTTCGCCAAATATCGCAAATCCTGATAGGTGTCAAATGAATCTGGGAGAATTCGTCCATCTTTACGGGCTGAAAAAACCAATGAAGATGAAGAATATCAACCACGCGTCTCGTCGTGTTCTATTCATACTAGCCGTGACTCTGACCCTCTCCGGGTGTGTGGGCACAAAGCTCGAGAGCTCCTGGCATGACAAAGAACTCACACCCAAGTCGTATGAAAACATAGGCATCATTCTTTTAGCGCCAAAGGTCTCAAGTAAGGCCTTAGTCGAAACTGAGTTGGCCGCGGAGCTTCGTATGCGTGGTATGAAAGCGATCGGTACGTTCGATATATTTCCCTTCGCCAGCAATAAAGAATATATGGATAAGGTAAGAGCCGAGGATCCCGAAAACTTCCAGGCACGTGTGCGTGAGCGTGTGCAGAAGTTTGATCTCGATGCCATCCTCTTAATAAGTCTCATTCGCGAGGAGCAAGACAAAGTCTACCACCGTAAGGGTGTGGACGTCGCTGTGTCCTACACCATTCCTCCCGGCGCTAACTACTACAACTACGGCTATGACTACGCCTTGGCCAATCACTATACCTATGACCAGTTTTATCATCACATGGCAAGCACTGTGCACTCTGGTGGCTACTACACGACAAAATCCACGTACTTTCTCGAGTCTGATCTCTTTGATGTGGAAACAGGAAGGCTGGTTTGGACGGCGATGACGAAGACGAAGGACCCGCAGTCCATAAGCAAAGAGGCCAAGTATTTTGGCAAGATGATGGCTGATGAGCTGGCCTCGAAAAAAGTACTGGTCCCTTAGTGTTGATTTCAAGGCATTGAGACCCAGTCATGATTACGAAGTAACAATTACCTTAGAGGCGTAGTTGATCCTTCACCAAGAAGATGAAAACCCTAATCCTATGAAAAAGTTAGCTACCACTATTCTATGCACCACTTTAGTGACATTTACCTTGTCGGGGCAGTACCTGGTTTCGTACGATCAGATGGAGGATGTGGATGTCACCCAATACAAGACCTTCCAAATCGAGAAAGTGGACGTAGAGTCCTTTCCCGAATTCAAACCTAGGGAAGAGGGCCTTAGCGAATTGTTGGCCGCCATCAGCGGTCAAATGGAGAGTCGGGGGTACCAGCAAGTGGAGAGCGGCGGAGACCTATACCTTAATCTTGGGGTGAACATCACAGAGGAAGTGCAGACCCGGGAGACCGACATCCGCGATGCACCAAGGTACATGGGCCAGCGAAACTACCACTGGGAATCCGAGGAGGTCGTCGTGAGGGAATACACTGCGGGAACCGTGACACTCGATTTGGTCGATACCAAAAAGAATGAGATGATCTGGCAATCAGTGGCTATAGGGACATTGACGCCCAATCCAAAAAAAGCCAAGAAGCGGATCCAAAAGGCGGCAAAGAAGTTGTTTCAGAAATACCCAGTGCAGGCGCCTAAGTAATTTGGGGGTGCTGCTGAGGTGGACCTTTCTATGAATTCTAATAACGCTACAATCTTTTCAAATAAGCCAGTATGAGTGCTAAGTCCCACTTTCTGATGATCGCCGGTCCCTCTGCTGAAATGGCTGAGGTCAGCAAAGTCATTGAGATGGCCCAGGAGACTGAGGTTGCCAATTTCACCAAAATGAAGAAGCTCAATGAGGAGTGCTTTCTCCTGGTCTACCCCAAGAAGCAGGAACCACGGCTCGAACGGATCAGACTGCTGACGAAAGAGTTTCCGTCGCTGGTCTTTAACTATTATCAGGCCGAGGAGACGCTTCTCATCCAGGATACGGCAGTCCATGCCGAACGTTGACCCAAAATAGCTATGCCATGAGATTCGAGACCAACTTACCGATGCAAGACACCTTCCATGAGCTCAACAAGATCATGGACAAGGTGGACTACCAGGGCAATCGCTATGTCTTCGAATCCCAGATCTTAAATGGCACCTTGCTGCAGGGTAATCTCCAGGCAGGACTGGAGTTTCGCCTGTCGGAGGTACAAATTTTGGAAAAGGTGCATTTTATCCGCAGAAAGACCGAGACGCTTCGCTGGTACATGGACATTACGGTCCGTCCCGGTGCGGGAGTGGAGGATGCTGTCGTCAACGTCAATTTCCATAACCGCAAAGAGGAACAGGATGCCGAGATCGAACCCTGTGAGTTGAACTCCTGCAATTTTCAGATATCACCATCGGTGCTGCAGCCCTACTACCTGGGCAAGTACGATCGTCTTCAGGAGGTGATGGAGAGCAGTGAGTCTGTTCTATTGACATTGCCGGCTATACCCGGCACTGCCGATGTCATTCATCGCTGTCTGGATCACAAAATCGAAAGTGTCCTTCATTCTCGTGTCCTGCACAATCGCATGGAAGGACTTTTTCTTTCGCACCTCGTCCTCTGCTGGGACCAGTTACTTGAATCGAAGTAACCGGAACACACACGCTCAAGCAACCCTTCAAAAATTTTCCTGTCTTTGAGTAGTGAATTGTAACCTTGGGTTAGTCGCTGAGTAGTACTAGCAGCCCCAAGGGTCAAAAACTCAAAAAACTGGTCTAATGCTCTCTCACTACTTCAAGAGTGCCTTCAGGAATTTCCTAAGGCACCGCGTCTCCTTCATCATCAATATTGTGGGCCTCACCACCGGTCTGGCTTGTGCACTCTTCATCTTCCTGTGGGTGGCAGATGAATTGGCAGTTGACAAATTCCACGCGAAAGATGACCGCCTCTTTCGGGTGAAGGAGTACCAGACTTACTCCGACTATGTCGGCACCACTAATTCTACTCCCGGCATTCTTGCGGAAAACCTCAAGCTCGATTACCCCGAGATCGAATATGCGGCAGTTACCACATGGGTGTCCGACGACCAGTTCTCTTATGAGGATAAGTTCTTCAAAGAAAAAGGTTGGCACGCAGGGGAGGACTTCTTCAACATCTTCTCGTTTCCCCTGCTTATCGGCAATGCGGATGATGTCCTCAAGGACAAAACCGCCGTTTGCATATCACGGGATATGGCAGAGCGATTCTTTGGGAGCCCCGAAGAGGCCTTTGGTAAGACCCTGCGGTATGTTCAGGACAGGCCCTTGCAGGTGACTGGCGTATTCGAGAATATTCCCCCGAAATCCACTTATGTCTTCGACTTCGTGATCAACTTCGAAGACTACAAGCAGCGCAACTCCTGGGTGAATGAGTGGGGGAACAATGGCCCTAGCACATTTGTGGTGCTCGCCGAGGGAGCTGATCCTGCCGAGGTGACTACTAAAATCGCTGGCTATATTGCTGAGCGTGACGAGAACAGTAACGTCGAGTTGTTCCTAAAGAAATTTTCCGATAGCTACCTGTACGGTAGTTATTCCAACGGTGTGCCAGATGGTGGAAGGATCGAGTATGTGAGATTGTTTTCCGCCATTGCGATCTTCATTCTGATCATCGCCTGCATCAATTTTATGAATTTGTCCACCGCCCGGGCTTCTAAGAGGGCTCATGAAGTAGGAGTGAGAAAGGCTGTGGGTGCGGGAAGGAACTCGCTGATCGGCCAGTACTTAGGTGAGTCTCTGATGATCTCCTTTATTTCATTGATCCTTGCGGTGTTCATCGTTTGGCTTGGACTGGGCACTTTCAATGAGATCACGGACAAGTCCATTGCGTTGGCATTGTCACCGGCGATGATTGTCGGGGTGCTGCTGACGACGCTGCTCACGGGCTTGCTTGCAGGAAGCTACCCGGCGCTGTACCTCAGTTCATTCAGGCCAGTTGTCGTGCTGAAAGGTGATATCAAAACCTCCGCTGGCGAGCTTTGGGCCCGGAGGGGATTGGTCGTCTTTCAGTTTTGGCTGACCATCGTTTTGATAGTTGGCGTTTCTGTCGTTTATAAGCAAGTACAATACGTGTTCTCAAAGAACCTGGGTTATGATCAGGAGAATGTAGTGATGTTCGTGCAGGAAGGCAAAGTGGACGAATCGCGCAACACGTTCCTGGATGAGTTGGAGCGCTTGCCGGGGGTCATCAACGCAGGTGCCATTGGGCATTCCATGATGGGACGCAATAGCAATACGAGTGGACTGAATTGGCCTGGAAAGTCACCGGAGGAGCGCATACTGTTTGAAAACATGCGGGTCTCCTATGATCTCTTCGAAACAATGGGTTTTGAGATGGCCCAGGGTCGCTCCTTTAGCAAGGACTTTGGTGCGGATAGCAGCAAGATCATTTTCAATGAAGCGGCACTGGCGATCATGGGACTGGAAGACCCTATCGGACAGAACATCCGACTATGGGACAGGTATGATTACGAGATCATTGGCATCGTCAAGGACTTCCACTTTCAGTCGCTGCACAACGATGTGAAACCTGCCTTTTTCATCCTTAGCAAGTACACCTGGAACATCGTTGCTAGACTGCCTGCTGGTGATCAACGTGGGTATCTGCAAGAGATTGAGGAGCTGTATCGAGCGTTTAACCCTGGATTCGTCTTCGAGCCCGAATTCCTCAACCAGGAATATCAGGAGCTGTATGCTGCAGAACAGCGGGTAGGAAGTTTGTCCTCCTATTTCGCCGGATTCGCGATCCTCATATCGTGCCTGGGATTATTTGGTTTGGCAGCGTTTACTGCGGAGCGACGTTTGAAGGAGATTGGCATCAGAAAAGTGCTGGGTGCCACTGTGGGCAATATTGTTGTGATGCTAAGTGCTGACTTTACGAAGCTCGTGCTGGTTGCTACGTTTTTTGCTTTGCCAGTCGCCTATTATCTGCTGGGCAAGTGGCTAGAGGATTTCGAATATCGCATATCACTTGATTGGTGGATTTTCGCAGGAGCGGCCCTCGCGGCTATGCTGATCGCATGGATTACGGTTGGAAGTCAGGCTTTCAGGGCTGCCAACACCAATCCCGCCAGGTGTTTGAAGGATGAGTAGGCCCTACCGTACAGTTAATCTTTTATAGCTAAGTATATACCGTCATCTTTGATGACGACCATTCTCTTCTTGTACAGCATACCCACCGAGCGCTTGAATTGTTTCTTGCTCATCTCGAGGGTGTGCTGTATTTCTTGTGGATCGCTTTTGTCATGGAGGGGCAGGAATCCATCAGCATCCTGGAGTTCGTCGAGGATTTTTTGAGCTCCATCATCCAGGTAATCCATTCCGGTTTTGCGAAGCGTAACATCGATTTTACCGTCAGTTCGGATCGCTTTGATGTAGCCACTAACCCGTTCCCCAAAAAGGATGTCCTGAAAGATGTCATTGTGATACAACAGGCCTTTGTACAGGTCGTCAATGATCACATTGTACCCGAGGTCATGGCGCTCGCCGATTAGGAGTGTGACGGCTTGTCCCTCACTAAGCTCTGAGAGGTCTCGTCGGACCACCTTGTCAAGCTTGGCAGTACCGACCAATCGTCCGGTTTTTTCGTCGAGATAGAGATAGACAATGTAGCGCTGACCGGCCACCATCTTGCTTTTTTGCTCCTTAAATGGCACCAGCAGATCCTTCTCCAGACCCCAGTCCATAAATGCACCCATCGGGCCCACATCCTTCACCTTCAAAGCCGCATATTGATGCAATTCTATGTAGGGTGGTGTGGTGACGGCCACAGGGCGGTCTTCTGAGTCCCTGTAAACGAAAGCCCTGACCTCATCACCAATTTTTGCCTTTTCGGCTACGTATCTGTTGGGAAGTAAGACTTCATCTCCAGTCTCGTCGGAAAGGAAAGCACCTACGGAGGTCAGTCGCTGCAAACGCAGATTGTTGAACACGCCTAATTGCATGCCCGCAAAATTACCGCAATAAACCTATCCGAGAACGGATGTCAACGGCCTTGCTCCTCGACGAATTCCCTTTCCACTCTCGGCGTGCAGACAACACCTTTTTGCAGGAGGTCAAAAACCATCTGTGAGATAAACTCCTGTCCGGGACTTTCGAAATCGATGGGATTCTCGAGGAAGTTGAAGAGGTACAAGTCGGGAAAGCTTTCGGCGAAATTCTTTGGCAATGTTGTCAAATCGTTCTCCGAAATGTCCAGGTAGCCCAGCTTACTTAGGTCCAGGATCTGCTCGGGAAATTCGGTCAGGTAATTGTGGTCAATCCGTAAAATATGGAGCTTCTTGAGGTTCGATAGCGAAGAAGGGAGGCCACTCAGACGATTGTGATGTAGGTAGAGCTGAGTGAGGCCGGTAAGTTCACCCACTTCCTCCGGCAGGTCATAGATGAGGTTATTGCTCAGATAAAGGACCATCAGGCTATCCCATTGCTGGATTTCCGTCGGGATCACCTTTAGCTGATTGTAATAGAGATCGATGATCTGCAGGCCTCGCAAGTCGAAGATCTCCAGGGGCAATTCCTGGAGCTGATTTTGGTAAAACGACAACTTCGTCAGCTTGGTCAATTGGCTAATGCCCGGTTGAATCACGGTGATCTCATTGTTGGCAAATTGTAGGTCCTCTAGCGACGCCATGGTATAAATGGATGGATCATACTCACTGAGGCCACACTCATGGACCTTGAGGACTTTCACCATGGAAAGCTTCGAATACTTGTCGGGCCCTAACTGGAGACCAGGATTCTTGTTGAGACTCACCTCCCGCAGTGAGTCGTTCTTCTTCAATGCTTTGATCGGCACTGATTCAAACCTGTTGCCTGCGAGGCTCAGGCGTTTCAGTTTTCCTGCTTTTTGGAGCTTCCTAACCTTGGTCAGCTCGTTGTTTTCCAACTCTAGCGATCTGAGATGTGGGAGCTTGGTGAGCTTCACCTGGGGTTTCGGTAGTTCATTATTGCTCCATTCGATGCGCTTTAGCTCTGGCAGCTCCTTCATCCATCGCGGCAGTTTGCGAATTTGGTTGTGGTTGAGGATTAGCTTCTCCATGCCCACCGCCGATCGCAGAAGGGTGGGGACTGTATCAATTCGCAGATAAGCAAGGTCGATGGTTTTGAGCGTATCCAGCCTTTTATTCTCGGTCAATGCTTCCCAGCGATCTTGCGCAGCCACTTCCCGGACATAGGTTCGGTAGCGCTGCAATGAGTCCCGTGCCTTCTCAGAGTCTCCTTCGAAATGGTCCAATATGGCTGCAAAGTCTGCACGCTGGCAATCAGCGCCTGTCGAACAGCATAGGACAAATAACATCCCAATAATCAATCCTCGCATGAACTAAAAATTTAGTTAAAACTAAAAGTTTAGTTTTTAAATTCACAATATCCTCGAAGAATTTTCTTTTTGGGCTGCTACGCTGCCAGTATAAAGTCGCGGCCCTCATGGTATCCTCTGGCTTGCAAGAAGGCCCGGATTTCTGTTTTCTTACCTCTATTACCGACGTAGGACAGGACGAAGCGCCCGCCAGCTTTTGGTAGGTCCTCGAAGTGAATGCACTCGGGCTTGACTTCTCGAGCTTTCACATCTATATAGCCCCTCGTTACCACACCATGATCTTCCAGTTTCGCACTTCGCCTTCGGCTGAGTTTACCAGCGCCCCAGATCCAGACATCAGGATGGTACGGATTGTGTACTTCCAGCCACCTGGCGAGATATTGGGATTTGATATCATAAAAGGACTCGGTGCTATATCTGGGGTCCTTTCTTGTCAGTCGATCGGGGGAGTCATACCAGGTAAGTAGTGCCTCCGGCAACTTCGAGATCGTCACGCCGTGATGAAGGTATCGAAGGATCAACTCGTAGTCCTCAGGGTAGGCACCTTCTGTGTACCAACCGAGTTTATCGATGATTGACCGGCGAAACATTAGTGTGGGATTCACTACAGGCATTTCAACGAAGCGGTTCAGGTCAATCTCTGCTGGCGACAAGATAGAGTTGCTCCAGTCCACAAACTGTCGAAAACCCTCGTTTGCCGCCTCGCCTTCATATTTAACGCAAGTGGATACAATCCTTGTCTCAGGATGACTCTCCAGATAGGCCTTTTGCAGTGCCAATCGGTCGGGATATGCGACATCATCGGCGTCCATACGGGCGATGTACTGTGCCTGACTATTCATTAGGCCCTTGGTGGAGGCGAACACCACACCCCTTTTTGGCTCGGTAAGAAGTGTGACTCTTTCATCTCCGGCCAGATGCTCTGCAATAGCGTTCGACCCATCGTTGCTTCCATTGTCAACCAGTAGCAATTCGAATTCCTGAAGCGTCTGATCCAATATGCTATGCGCGGCACGTTCCAGGGTGTCGGCGGCATTGAAAAAAGGTAGAATGACAGAAATAATCGGATGCCTCATCATGGCCAATTTATTCGTATACCTTTGCGGCCTCAAAGTAGCGGAAAATGATCACAGCCAATAACGTGACGCTCCAATTCGGGAAGCGTATCCTGTTCGAAGACGTCAATATCAAGTTCACAGATGGTAACTGCTATGGCATCATAGGTGCCAACGGAGCCGGGAAATCTACCTTTTTGAAAATCCTCTCTGGTGAGATCTCTCCCAATGCCGGCCGAGTGACACTCGATCCCAACAAGCGAATGGCCGTGTTGCGCCAAAATCACTTTGAATTCGACGAGGAGACAGTTTTGAATACAGTGCTACGTGGCCATGACCAACTGTGGTCTGTAATGCAAGAGAAGGACGCCATCTACAACAAGCCTGACTTTTCTGAAGAGGATGGGATCAAGGCCTCAGAGTTGGAGGAGAAGTTTGCAGAGATGGACGGATGGAATGCGGAGCCAGAGGCGGCTGCGCTCCTCAGTGGTCTCGGCATCACCGAAGACAACCACTACCGACTCGTCAAAGATCTCGACGGAACACAAAAAGTACGGGTGCTACTTGCTCAGGCGTTGTTTGGTAACCCTGATCTGCTGATCCTCGACGAGCCGACTAACGATCTTGATCTGAAGACCATCGCGTGGTTGGAAGACTTCCTTCTGGAATTCAAAAATACGGTCATCGTCGTCTCTCACGACCGGCACTTTCTCGATACAGTCTGCACACACGTAGTAGATATTGACTTCTCACAGGTCAAGCTATACACCGGTAACTACTCGTTCTGGTATCATTCCTCCCAGTTGGCTCTGCAGCAGAGAAACGCCGCCAACAAAAAGGCTGAAGAGAAGAAGAAAGAATTGCAAGAGTTCATCTCGAGGTTCGCAGCCAATGCAGCCAAATCAAAACAGGCGACCAGCCGCCGGAAGTTATTGGATAAAATCAGTGTCGACGACATTCAGCCTTCGTCCCGTCGATATCCTGCGATCATTTTTACACAGGAGCGACCAGCCGGGGATCAGATCCTGCATGTGGAAGGGCTCTCCAAGCAATCGGACGGCATTCAACTTTTCGATAATCTGGACTTCCGGGTCAACAAGGGCGATAAGATCGCATTCCTTAGCGATAGTGGTCTTACGACCACCGCACTCTTTGAGATTCTGACGGGCCATATGAAGGCAGATGCCGGTGAGTTTAAGTTTGGCCAGACCATCACCACCGCCTACCTGCCCAACGACAACGAGGCGTTTTTCGACGTCGATGACAACCTTATTGATTGGTTGCGTCAATTTGCCATAGGTGAGGCCGACGATGTTTTCATTCGTGGTTTCCTTGGGAAGATGCTGTTTTCGGGTGAGGAGACGTTCAAGAGTGCGAAGGTGCTCTCTGGAGGGGAAAAAGTCCGTTGCATGATTGCACGAATGATGCTCGCTCAAGGCAACTTGTTGATCCTCGATGAACCAACGAACCACCTGGATTTGGAGTCGATCACTGCTTTTAATAATTCGCTGAAGGATTTTCCGGGTACTGTACTCTTCACATCACACGATCATGAGTTTACCAACTCGATTGCCAATCGGATCATCGAGATCTTCCCAAGTGGTCAAATGGACAAACTCACCACTTACGACGATTACGTCGCCTCAGACCAGATTCGGTCGCAGAGAGAACAATTTCTGATGCCCGTGTAGCCATTGATAGGGGTGATAGGTTGGCGACGGGTCGCAGACCAGTTCTGCGCGGACATCTGACCGACTTAGCGCGCTAAAGTTGGGGCTCAACGCAAAATCACCCGATGCCTCGTGGCAGACAGCCTCTTGCGTCATATTTTTGTTGTTGGAGATGGGCAGAAATCGGGTCGAGGGGTAGGCTGCGCTTCGAAAGGCTGCAAAGTCCATAGCGCTTGGAGAAAGTTTCCCTGAGATTTGCTATTTTCCGATTGCAAACACCGTCATTATAACCAGTTTGATGAATTCGAGTCCTCTTCGCAGCTTTCCAGGCTTATTGCTAGTAGCTCTGCTACTCGGGACGGCTCCTGGCGTTCTGGCGGCAACTCAATCATCCAATCATCCCACAGTAGAAGACGGTGTGCTCGACCTGCGCAATGTCGATCTGCGTGACCCCGTAGCTATAGCAGGACAAGTGCCTTTTTATTGGCATGAACTGGCACGTGAGGTGCGCCAATTAGATTCCTCGAACCGTCGAACCGTTTCCTTTCCATCCTATTGGCACAATTTGGAAGTAGATGGCGAGCCTCTGGGCTCTGATGGCTACGCTACTTACCACATCAGGGTCTTGCTGCCTCAGCAGGCCCATTATTCGATGATACTCGAGCATATGTACCTGAGCTATGAGCTGTATCAGGATGGTGTACTCCTGGCCAGCAATGGCAAGGTGGGGGAAAACAAACACGAGTATCGGCCCGAATGGCGACCTCAGATGGTGGACCTCTATCCGACCAGTTCTGATACTGTCGACCTTGTACTACAAATCGCCAATTTTCATCATGCACGAGCAGGTTTGGTGAAGCCGATCGTTTTTGGGGAGAATCAAGCCATTCACAGGATCCATACCAACCATCTCGCTTATGATCTCATATTGACTGGTTGCCTGCTCATGGGAGGGCTCTTTTTCCTAGGTCTGTACTTCTTTGGCCGGCAGCAGGCAGCAATCCTCTTCTTTTCACTCTTTTGTCTGGCCTACAGCTACCGGATCATTGGATCGGGTTTCTACGTATTGCATTCACTGCTGGAAGATTATCCATGGTGGCTTGCTTACCGCCTGGAATACATTTCGCTGTATATCAGCGTCCTTTGCTTTTCGCGATTTGTACTCCACCTGTACCCGGAAGAGACATCCAAGTTCGTTTTCAATGTCATTCGTATAGGCTCGTGGACCATCATAGCGTCCTGCGTGGTCCTGCCCATGGCCTATTCCACCCAGATTCTTCGACCTTATTTGATATTCCTTTTCATGGCCTTTGCTTACGCGATCTGGGTGTATTTGCAGGCCTGGAGACATCGACGCCCGGGGTCACTCTACGCGTTGATGAGTACGGTGGTCGTCCTATTTGTATTTAGCTACAACATCCTGGCCTATTTTGAGCTTCTCGAAGCTCGTGGTGACGTTTCATTTTGGGGCTATATCGTCTTTTTCTTTTCGCAATCGCTGCTACTATCGCATCAGTTTTCTTACTCACTGAAGAAGGCGAAGGAGCGGGCAGAAATAGCCAGTGAAGCCAAGACCGATTTCCTTGCAACCATCTCTCATGAGATCCGCACTCCTCTCAACGCCATCGTGGGGATGTCACACCTTGTACTCAGGAATAACCCCCGACCAGACCAGGTTAAAAACCTCGAGTCGCTGACCTTTTCTGCGGAGAACTTGACGTCACTGATCAATGACATACTCGACTTCAACAAGATTGAGTCAGGATCTCTCACATTGGAGTATTTGCCGACCGATCTAGGATCACATGCCACTAAGATTATTAAAGGTTATATAGGAGAGGCGGACCTGAAGAAGATTGAGTTGGGGCTTTCCATTGACCCTAATCTCCATGACAATCTGTTGGCAGATCCGGTCCGAATGGCACAGGTGCTCAATAACCTCATTAATAACGCCCTGAAATTTACCGAGAGAGGGCGCGTGGATTTGGAGATTACAGTAGTACACGATCGACCGGATGCGCAAGTGCTGGAGTTTCGGGTGGCCGATACTGGTATTGGTATTCGTAAAGAGAAGATGGAGCAGATCTTCGAGCGCTTCACGCAGGCCAGTTCGTCGACCACCAGAGAATTTGGCGGGACGGGCCTTGGGCTGTCGATTGTGAGGGGAATCCTTGGCATCTATGGAAGCAAGATCCATGTGAGCAGCCAGCTGGGTGAGGGGTCAGTTTTCTCCTTTGTAATAAAACTGGATAAATCCTTCGAATCAGTTGTGGCCGAACCTGAGCGGGTAGAGGTCCCTGAGAACCTCGGCATTCTGGAAGGTAAACGTGTCCTCGTCGTCGAAGACAATATCATGAATATGGTGATCGCCGAGGAGTTCTTGAGTCGTTGGGGTATGAAGCTTGGTAAGGCCAGCAATGGTGAGGACGCCATCAAGCTGGTGAAAGAAGAGCCTTATGATCTTGTACTGATGGACTTGCATATGCCCATAATGGATGGCTATGCGGCCACGCGAGAAATCAAGAAAGGCTTTCCTAAGTTACCCATTGTAGCGCTCACGGCTTCCACCATTGCCGAGCAAGAACAACAGATCCGTCAGGCAGGCATGGATGGCTATGTACTCAAGCCCTTCCACCCCAAGGACCTCCGGGCGAAACTCACCCAGGTGCTCTCAACATCGTCCATGGACGGTATTGCCTAGCAAGGAAATTCTGGAACCAAGTTCGCATTATTCAAAATTCGATCGTCGGACGGAACTCCGGGGCCTTACGGACCTTCGTCTTTTGCTCGAAGGAGTAGGCCAGTCGGATAAGTTCACCCTCGCTCCATGCCTTTCCAAAGAATGAAATACCCACTGGTAGCCCCTCGATGTACCCTGCAGGTACCGTGATATTGGGGTAGCCTGCCCAGGCTGCTGGCGATGAACTGCCACCTCCGAAGTTGTCTCCGTTGATGAGGTCAATGCACCAGGATGGCCCTCCAGTGGGGGCTATGATGGCGTCAAGATCAAGTCGCTCCAGGGTGTTATCGATCCCTGCCTGAGCACTGGACTTTACGAGGTCCCTCGCGTCGATATATTCTTGCGTCGACAGGTCGCCCCTATCTTGGGAGGACTCGAGGATCTCCATTTTGAAGTAAGGCATGGCTTTCTCTGCATTGTCCAAATTGTGGCGAATCACATCAGCCAGGGATTGGACTCCAGTGGCCGTTTGATGGGTGGCCAGGTAGCGGTTGACGCCGTCTTTAAATTCGTATTCCAAAATCAGCCGGGCGGGTCGATAGAGCCTGTTCACATTGGGGATGAGTTCATCCACATCAACAAGTGTGGCGCCAGCCGCCTCCATGGCTTGAAATGCCTTGATCATAATAGAGTCCACCTCTTCGTGCCGACCAAGGCGACTCCTCCAGATGCCCAGCCGCTTCCCATCCAGACCATTTTCATCCAAGTAGGGCGTGTAGTCGGTCAGGGCCTTGTCGGTGCTCTTGATCGATTCGCTGTCGGTGCTATCTACTCCTGTCAAGGCACCCAGGAAGATCGCTGCATCGCTTACCGTTCTTGCCATCGGTCCAGCTATGTCCTGGGAAAAAGCGATCGGGATCACCCCCGAGCGGCTGACGAGACCTACCGTAGGTTTGATGCCGACGATGCCATTGATGGTGCTGGGGCACACGATGGAGCCATTGGTTTCTGTGCCAATGGCCGCCATGCAGAGGTTGGCGGATACTGAGGCCCCGGAACCCGAGCTACTCCCGCAGGGGTTGCGGTCCAGGATGTACGGGTTGCGCGTCTGCCCACCACGGCTGCTCCATCCACTGGAGGACCGCGTTGATCGGAAATTGGCCCATTCGCTGAGGTTCGTCTTCCCCAAAAGAATGGCGCCGGATGCTCTCAATTTTTGGACGAGAAAAGCGTCTTCCGAGGCATAATTGCCCTTTAGGGCCAGAGCTCCCGCCGTGGTCATCATCTCATCGCCGGTATCAATATTGTCTTTGATGAGTACAGGGATGCCATGCATGGGTCCACGAACCTGGCCCTGGGCTCGTTCTTCGTCAAGGCTTCTGGCAATTGCCAGCGCGTCGGGGTTCACTTCAATGACGGAATTGAGCTGCGGACCGTTCTGGTCGATCGACTCGATGCGATCAAGGTAGGCCTTTGTCAGTTCTTCCGATGTCAGCGTTCCGTCCGTCAATTGGGTTTGTAGCTCCGCAATTGTGGCTTCCAGAAATCGGAAATCGTTGAAGTTGGAGGCATCGCCTTCCGCGGCGTTTTGGTCATTTCGACAGCTGACCAACAGCGCGAGGGCGAGGGCCCCTGTCGAAGCGAGGGTGAGTAGTTTTCTCATGAGTTAGGTGGACACGTGAGTACGTAAAATACCTCCTTCGTCCGAGAAATTCTACTTCACGAGGCGGTCATCAGGCGAGCTGACGCACAAAATTGGGTACGAGTGAGACGTCAGACAGCTCGTGGTAGTTGATGCCATTGAGATGATGATCCTCCACTTGCTCGAGGACCCAGGTGACATGAAATGGGATGTGTACGGCATGACCACCAATTTTTGAGACCGGCAGAATGTCCGAACGAAGAGAGTTCCCCACCATCAGCGCATCCCGGGGTGAGACCTTGTGCCGCTGAAATATTCTTTGGTAGGTATCCTCGTCCTTTTCGCTGACGATGTGAATGTCTTCAAATTGATCGGCAAGTCCTGAACGGGCTATTTTGCTCTCCTGGTCAAAAAGGTCTCCCTTGGTGATCATGATCAGCTTGAATTCATTCTTCAACTCCTCCAGCACGTCCTTTACATTCGGGAGCACCTCCACAGGATGACTCAGCATCCACTTGCCCAGGTCAATCATATGCTGTATTTCGTGGGCGGTGATTTTTCCATTGGTGATTTCGACGGCGGTTTCTATCATCGAGAGGATGAAACCCTTGATCCCATAACCGAAATGTTCGAGGTTTTTCCTCTCACATTCGTACAGCATCTCTTCGACATACTCATGACTTACGTGATGCTCCAGGTTGGCCTTGTACTGAATTGTAGCATCATGGAAGATGGACTCATGCGCCCATAACGTGTCGTCTGCATCAAAAGCGATAAGCTGTAAACTCACTGATTCTTAGGAAAATTGGTGTACTGTGAATGTAGGAAAGCTGTATCGTAATGCCAACCAACCTGTCATCGAGGCAACCTTTTTCCGTTGAACAGGGTTAGTTATTTCGGAATCCGAACTATTTTTACATACTAACGATCATGAGTGCAGAAGAAAAAGATAGAGTAGAGCGATTCATTCACGGGCTGGAGGGCCTGATGCTTGGCATGCAGCGTGTGGACAGCACCTGCATGGAGGCATTTGGATCGATATCAAAGCGCGAGTTTGGTTTGTGCATCATGCTCGGTAAGGAGAAGAAGATGATCATGCGCGAGGTAGCCGAGTTCCTTCAGGTACCCATGAGTACCGCGACGGGTATCGTGGATAAGTTGATCGAGAAAGGACTTGTCAATCGAGACTATTCACCGGAAGATCGGCGGATTGTCATGGTTGAATTGAGCGCTCAAGGCTGCGATATCTACAATATGCTGAAGGAGAAGCTTTTTCAATACGGGCGATCAGTCCTTGAAGAATTTGAACCCCACGAACGCGACCAATTCATTGATTTCATGGTCCGGGCGGCAGAAGCTACCTGGAAGCTGGAAAAGGTGTTGTAAGATTTTTTCAGTTTTTTTTCCCTTTTTGGGCATTTACTGTCACACGTCATTTGAAATGTGGTCTAAGCTAGTATAACACTAAACGTTGGGTCGCATGAGTCAAAATACTGATAGAAACAGTGAGGAGGATCAACTCCTCATCGATAAGGCGCTGGCCGGATCTCGCCTTGCTTTGGAAGACTTGATCAAGAGGCACCAGGATTTTGTGTACAACGTCGCTTTGAAGATGGTGCTGAATCCTGATGATGCGCAAGACCTCGCCCAGGAGGCACTGATCAAAGTCGTTACAAACCTGTCAAAATTTCAAGGCAGGTCGTCATTTCGGACATGGGCCTATAGGATTGTGGTCAACCATTTTCTGAATGCTAAGAAAATGAATGCCGAAAAAGCGGTGACAAGCTTTGAGGCGTTTGGCAGAAGTCTGGACGAAACGCCGGATCATGTTCTGACGCAAGAGGAAGAGATGACCATGGCCGAGGCCGTGAGTGAGGCCCGGATTGGTTGCATGTCCGCCATGCTTTTGTGTCTTGATCGGGAACAACGCCTGATTTATGCGTTGGGGGACATCTTCCAGATAGACCATCACACAGGGGCTGAGATCTTCAATATCACGAGCGACAATTATCGGCAGAGGCTGTCCAGGGCTCGCCGTGAGCTGTATGCATTTATGCAGGAGAAATGTGGCCTTATCAATAAGTCCAATCCTTGCCGATGTAGCCGTAAAACGAAGGCCTTCATTCAACGAGGCTGGGTTGACCGTGACAATCTGGTTTTTGCTGACAAACGGCTGAAATCTATCCGGGATACAGTCTTGCAACGACAACAGGAGCTGGAAGATGCCATCAACGGCGAGTATCTGGAACTGTACCGGGACCATCCCTACCACAATCGCGCCATCGCCGGCAAAATCGGCAAATCGCTAGTCTCCGACCCGAGAATGGCGAAGATCTTCGATCTGGAGAGTTAAAATTTATTTCGAAAGTCGAATTATTCTGAAACCAAAAAATCCAATAGCCGTTCCTACAGTCATATATTTCGTAATTCGAAATATACATTATTGGAATTATCAGAAGAAAGAAATATTTGGTGTCCAAAATTCCTGGACCCAATCGTCATTACGAAGAACAAGTACATACAACAACCTTATACACAATCGCGCATTATGAGAAAGCTCATAAACATCTTTAGAAAGAACTCCGGCAGGTTTGGTACCTCCTGGGGCAATGCAGTCATCAAGTACCGATGGCTGGTCTTGATTTCCACCACAATCGTCGCACTAGCGGCAGGCTTTGGTGGACAGCACGTGAAGTTCAATAGTGACTATCATGTATTCTTCAGCGAGGACAATCCACAACTGCTTGCCTATGACGCCCTTCAAGAGAAGTACACGAAGGACGACAATGTGTTTGTGGTGATTTCCACAAAATCTGGTGAGCTGTTTACGCCGGAGAATTTGGATGCCATTGAGCGTTTCACAGCGGATTCGTGGCTGGTGCCCTACAGCAGCCGGGTCGATGCGGTCACAAACTTTCAGTACACGCGTGCCGAGGGTGATGACCTCTATGTTGACGACTTGATCGCCGGGGCTGCCAATATGGACCAGGAGGAGTTGGACGAATTGAAGCAGATAGCTACCACTGATTCTCGCTTGGTCAACCGGCTCGTCAATGAAGAGGGAACGGTCACGGCGGTAAATATCACCGTCCGGCTCCCGGACATCGACAATGGTGAAAACACCGAGATCGTCGCGCATGTGAGGGATATGGTGGCTGATTTTGAGGGCGAAAACCCCAATCTGAAGGTGCACATGTCTGGCATGGTTATGCTCAATGCGGCCTTTTTTGAGGCAGCATCCAGCGACGCCGGGACCTTGACGCCTTTGATGTTTCTCTTCATTATTGTCACCATCTTCCTGACCACGCGCTCAGTCAGCGGCACCTTCTCGACCCTGATTGTGATCATCTTCTCGATCATGACAGCGATGGGACTGGGTGGTTGGTTAGGGATCCAGCTGACGCCTCCGAGTGCTTCCTTCATCAACATTGTGATGACGCTGGCAGTCGCAGATAGTATCCATGTTCTGATCACGATGCTGCAGCGCATGCGAAAAGGTGACTCCAAGCAGGAAGCCATTATTGAGACTTTGCGAGTGAATTTCATGCCCATCTTCATCACGTCGGTGACGACGGTGATTGGATTCCTGAGTATGAATACGTCCGATTCTCCGCCTTTTCGGGATCTGGGTAACCTCACGGCGATAGGTATGGCGGCAGCCTTTTTGTACTCGGTCCTGACGTTGCCAGCATTGATGTCTGTATTGCCCATGAGGGTAAAGGTGCGAGAGCAGAAAGACGGTCGCTTACCGTTCCTTGAGCGCCTGGCCGAGTTTGTTATCCGCCGTCGAGTGGCTGTATTGGCCGCCAGCGTGCTGTTCATTTTCGGCTTCTCTTCCTTTGTGGTTCGCAATGAGCTCAACGATGAATTCATCAAGTACTTCAGTACGGACGTGCCCTTCCGGTCTGATACTGATTTCATCAGTGATAATCTCACAGGTATTTACACGATGGAGTTTTCCATTGCGGCTGAGGATGCCGGAGGTATCAATGAACCGGCTTACCAGGGGAAATTGAAGGAATTTGAGGAGTGGCTGTACACGCACGACGAGGTCATCCACGTCAATGCTTTCACCGAGGTGATGAAGTACGTCAACAAGTCGATGCATGGTGATGACCCTGCCTATTTCCGAATTCCAGGTAATCGCGAGGAGGCGGCACAGTACCTGTTGCTGTATGAGTTGTCTCTGCCGCTGGGCCTGGACCTCAATAACCAGGTGAATGTTGATAAGTCGGAGACGCGCATGATCGTGACATTGGAAAACGTCTCTACTCAGGAAATGCTGGCTCTGGGACGTGAAGCATCCGCATGGCTGAAGGGCAATGCTCCTGACCATATGTATGCCGAAGGTGTGAGTAGCACGATGATGTTTGCCCACCTGTCCGAGCGACAAATAAAGAGCATGATTTCCGGGACCGCGGTCGCATTGATCCTCATCTCTATTGTGCTGGGCTTCGCGATCAGAAGCGGCAAGTTCGGGGCCCTTTCATTGATTCCAAACATTACGCCGATCGTCGTTGGACTCGGGATGTGGGGCTTGCTGTACGGCTATATCAATACGGGGATATCCATCGTGTTTGGTATGACACTGGGCATCATCGTCGATGACACCGTGCACTTCCTCTCAAAGTATCTCCGCGCCCGCCGGGAGCTTGGCAAGTCACCCGAGGACGCCGTGAGATATGCCTTCTCGACTGTGGGGCAAGCCCTGCTGGTGACGACTTTCGTCTTAGTGGTGGGCTTCACCGTCATCGCCCAGTCGGACTTCGGCTTGAATGCTGACATGGCGAAAATCACGGTATTGATCATAGCACTTGCGCTGGTCCTGGACTTCTTCATGCTGCCAGCTTTGCTGATCACATTCCCTAGTAAGCGTCAGCAAGACACAATCATCATCGAAGAGACTGAGGAGGCTGACGAGCAAAGAGCCATCCCAGCTTAGATATCCAACAATCAATAAGAATAACACACTAAATAAGAATAATCATGAGAACTACACTCATAGCACTACTAGTATTTGCAGGCCAACTGGTGTTGGCTCAGAGTCCCGCAGAGCGCGGATTAGAAATCGCCCAGAAGGCGGATGAAGTAGACCAGGGCTTCGAGAGCTCCAGCGTCAAGTTGACCATGGTCATGCGCAACAAGAATGGCCAGGAAACCACGAGATTCCTGGAAAACAAGACCCTCGAGTTGACCGAGGATGGCGACAAGTCATTGATTGTCTTCAATAGCCCTCGCGATGTGCAGGGAACTGCGACGTTGACCTTCACCCACAAGGAAGGTCCGGATGATCAGTGGCTGTATCTACCAGCATTGAAACGTGTCAAGAGGATCTCTTCATCGAACAAATCGGGCCCTTTTGTTGGTAGTGAATTTGCCTACGAGGACCTGTCGTCTCAGGAGGTGGAGAAATACACCTACAAATACCTGGAAGAGAGCGATGTGGGTGGACAAGCGGTCTATCTGGTGGAGAGATATCCGGTCGATCCGAAGTCTGGTTACAGCAAGCAAATTGTGGCTTATAACAAGGAGAACTATCGACTGGAGAAAGTAGACTTCTATGATCGCAGGGGTGGTCTCCTCAAGACCCTGACTTACAGCGGCTATCAAAACTACCTCGACAAGCACTGGAGAGCCAGTGAGTTCCTGATGGTCAACCACCAAACGGGGAAAGAGACCACTTTGCTTTTCGAGGGGTACGAGTTCAAGGTTGGACTGGCTGACAATGACTTTTCTCAAAACAGTCTTGTGAGGGCGGGTAGGTAATCATGCAACAGGCTCAAAAGCAACCATAATTCGTCATCCAGAGCGCAGCGAAGGATCTTTCAAGAGTAGAAGCTGGTCTTTGCCATGATAGAGATTCTTCCCTTCGGTCTGAATGACGGCTTTTGAGCCGCGACTACACACTATACTGATACCACTGACATGAAAAAGTTGAAAGTTGTTGTCGGATTTTTTCTGGCGGCTTGGGTGATTGCGACCGAGGTCGTCGCTCAGGACGCAGAGGAAGTGTACCAGGATTTTCGAGTCGAGCTCAACGCAGACTATCGATACTTCTTCCAGGAAGGCCTGTACCCAGGTCAGGAGCGATCCTACTTATCATTTGCAGTCAAGCCCGAGTATGTAAGGGAATGGCTGGACGGCAAGTACACCTTCAAGTTTGTAGGTTTTGCACGGGTCGACCAACACGACAAACGCAGAACGCATTTTGATATTCGCGAACTGTACTGGCAGGTGGTGCAAGACAATGCCGAAGTAAGTATTGGGATAAAGAAGGTATTCTGGGGAGTGACAGAGTCGGCACATTTGGTGGACATCATCAATCAGACCGACGTCGTCGAAAGCTTCGACGGGGAGGAGAAGCTCGGTCAGCCCATGGTGCACTACTCTTACCTGACCGGATTCGGTACATTGGATTTTTTCTTGCTTCCCTATTTCCGTCGGCCGGCTTTTCCCGGTGAGAAGGGTCGACTGAGAACACCCATTGTACTGGACAGCCGGGAGTTTGAGTTTCAGAGTTCTGCAGAGGAGTACAGGCCGGATCTAGCGGTCCGCTATTCGACGTTCTTTGGCGTGTTTGACGCAGGTCTCTCTTATTTCTATGGCACAGGCCGTGACCCGATCGTCACCAGCATTGAGGAATTTCGACCCATATATGGTGTCATCCACCAGGTGGGGTTGGACCTGCAGGCTACAACAGGTCCTGCTTTGTGGAAGCTGGAAGCCATTCGCAGGATGAATGACCTCCAGGACATGGTGGCCATCGTCGGGGGCGTTGAATACACATTTGGCAATATTGGGGGCTCGGGAATTGACTGGGGTATACTTGGCGAATACTTGTATGACAACCGCGGGACTTTGGCACTCAATAGCCTGCAAAATGACGTTTTTGTTGGCTCCCGCATAGGATTCAATGACACCCAGGACACGCAGATCTTGATGGGGGCTATCGTCGATCTGGAGTACAGTACAAGGATCTATTCTATTGAGGCGGACCGCAGAATTGGTGAATCCTGGACGACGGAGGTAGAAGCCCGCATCTTTTCGAAGGTGTCAGATTCGGAGTTTATCTATTTCTTCAGGGAAGACAGCTTCCTCAAGTTCTCGCTATCTAAATATTTCTAGCATAAGGTATTGATTTTCATGTAGTAGGTTCGATTGCTGAAAGGGGGGATTTACCCCCTTTTCTTTTTGCAGTATTCAGGTAATTGTGTGAGATTTTTCTAATATTTGGCAAACACACACGCTATCACACATTATGAAAAAAATTACTCTGCTATTTACATTCGTTCTGGCCCTGGCTGTAACGGCATCTGCCCAGAAGTTCAAGCTTGGTGTTAAAGGAGGTCTCAACTTTCCTAATGCCAGCGATTTTGGGATTGATGATGATACTGAATTCAACAGCTCAGGGTATCACGCCGGACTATTTGCCTCAGTGAAGATTGCATTGTTTGCCATCCAGCCTGAGGTACTTTACGATTTCACAAGGTTCGAGATTCCCGATGATATTGGTGATCTGGAGTCCAAAATCTCGTATGTGCAGATCCCTGTAATGGTCAAATTCTACCCCATTCCGGCGCTCAATCTGCAAGTGGGACCGAGGTTTGGGATTCTGACCAGCGAGATCAACGAGTTTGACGGACAGGACCTGGGTGAAGAAACGTTGAAGAGCACTGATTTCAGCCTGGCCTTCGGTGTCGGATTCGACCTGCCTTTCGGTTTGGACGTACACGGTCGTTATAACCTAGGGCTCAGCAACAATGACAACACTGACTTTGATTTCGAAACAAGTAACTCCAACTTCCAGATCTCAATAGGCTACGCCCTGGTGAAAAAAGGTCTATAGAAGGAGTTCAAAGCATTTGCGAAAAAGGAAGCCCGTCGTCAGATGGGCTTTTTCTTTTCCAGTCGTTCGCGTATCGCTGCCTTTCGCAACTCGCGGAGGACATCTTTCCCGATCCACCTCGCGCCCCTCTGTGATAAGCCGCTCCATCGTTCAGCAATCGGCACAACCAGTTCCAGCCTGTCTATGCGGGATTTACCAACCTGCCTAAGCAACCAACTGATAGCTTTCTGGACCAGTGGTCGGTCATCGTTGATGTACTTCTCAGCTGTCATTAAAAATCCGTTGATGGCCTCATCTTCGAGTCGTTTGTGATGTATGACGACAGTCGTCATGAGCACCAGACCAGTCCTTCGAACATAGAGGCGCTCATCCTCTGCCAGTTGATATGACAGTGTTGGTGCAAATGGCGCCCTTCGAAACAAATGAGCACAAGCGCCATCACATAGGTCCCAGCTGTACATGTCCTCGGTCCATTGCCAGACCAGTGACTCTGTCAAGGCTGCGTACGGCATGACGTGGATCGCCACATGCTTCATTTCGTGTATGGGGGAAGCCCAAAGAGCAGTCGCCAATTCCTCTGACTTGCCAACTTCTTTCGCCAGCGCTTGGATAACGGGATTCCTAATGCCAAGTGCTCGTGGCGCTTCGATGCCATATCGGGCGTACTGTTTTTGAAATTGTGGATCGGCCAGAAGCTCCAATCGCTGCTGGATGTCTTCGACGGTAAATGATGAGGTCGATCCCGCCATATCAGTCGGCAAGGATCCTGTACAATTCCAGGTTGAGGTAGTAGTGGTGCCCTTGAATGGATCGCTTTTCGAGGACCCCCATATCAGCCAATATGTTCAGGTAGTTTCGAGCCGTGTTTTCGGCATAGATCCTCTCATCCGTCAGGTGCTTCACCTTGATGTAAGGGTTCTGAAAAATCGCTTCGATCAGCTGGTCCGGGCGTCGGATATCGGTCGACTTCGATACTTCTTCCAGGATCGCATCCTTTGCGGAAATGATGTCATTGATCTTATTGTAGGTGATATTGGAGGTCACTTCGATGGCCCTCAGCATGTAGACGATCCATTTCTCCCAGGCGCCCCGCTGAGAAACTCCCGCCAGCAATGCGTAGTAATCGCTTTTGTTGTCGATGATGTACTTACTGAGAAACAGAATGGGATAGTCGAGCAATCCCTGCTGCGTGAGGTAGTGGATGTTAAACACACGACCTGTCCTGCCATTACCATCCCGAAAGGGGTGGATCATCTCAAACTGACAGTGGGCAATCGCCATTTTGATCAAGGGATCGGCGGGATACTTGTCATTGTCATTGGCAAATTCGGCGAGGTTGTCCAGCTTCGGTTCCAATACGCCGTTTCCCCGTGGTGGCGTGTAGACGACCTGCCCGGCGCTCGGTCCCGAGTTGCCCCTCTTGATGACTATCTGCGCAAATGGTGGGCGGATCCCATCGTTGGCCTGCTTCACGACACGGTAGATCTGTATGAAGTATTGCCTGTCGAACCCATTCTCGGTAAGGTACTTGGTGCCCGTCCACAGCGCCTCCCGATACCGTAGGACTTCCTTTGGAGGACCGGAGACCTCGTCCTGGCCTTCGCTGAATGCCTTGTACAGTTCATCGTCTGTCGTGAAGATATTTTCAATCGCACTCGAGGCCTTGGCCTCCTGCAGACTGATCGTGTTGATCAAGACTCCCTGATTGGGGATGGCGATGCTACGACCCTGGAGGCGACCAAGCGCTTGCTTGGCCTTCCCCAGCTGTTCGTAAACCTCTAGCGTCTTGAATTGGTCATCGGGAATGGGCATCAGTGGAAGGTCATTCCAGGGGGCTTCTCGATTGGGGTTAATGGAATAGGCCATGCGTGAATGGGGTAGTGGAAAAATGGGCTTGCACCACAAGTTACCTATCATACATCAATTCTGCATAAAATTAATGTTTATAAATCACAGCATGTACCACCACCCATGCATTTTGACGTAGATTCGCATTTCTCTAATCCGTCCTCAGCGTGCTACCATGAAAAACCGATCCGCGGCCCTGGGCTTCATTTTTGTAACGGTCCTTATCGACATTACGGGCCTGGGAATTATCATTCCCATCATGCCGACGCTGATTTCAGACCTTATTGGTGGGACACTCAGTGAAGCTTCCATTTACTCGGGCTGGCTGATTTTTGTATATGCCTTCTTTCAATTTCTTTTCGCCCCGATCCTGGGGGGGCTCAGTGATCACTTTGGCCGCCGGCCTGTATTATTGATTTCTCTTTTTGGGCTGGCGGTGGACTACCTGTTCCTCGCGTTGGCACCTACCATCGGATGGCTTTTTCTTGGCCGTGTGATCGCAGGGATCGGAGGAGCGTCATTCACCACGGCATCCGCTTATGTGGCCGATATTTCTACGCCGGAGAAACGTGCGCAGAATTTTGGATTGATCGGGGCCGCCTTTGGCTTGGGTTTCATCGTCGGGCCGGTAATTGGTGGTTTACTAGGTGAGATGGGCCCACGAGTCCCTTTCTTCGCTTCCGCAGGACTGACCTTCGTCAACTGGCTGTATGGATTCTTTGTAGTGCCTGAGTCGCTCTCTCCGGAGAATCGGCGTCCATTTGAGCTGCGCAGGGCCAACCCCGTAGGAACTTTGCTCCAGTTGCGCAAATACACAATCATCGCGGGACTGCTCATCGCCTTGTTCTTTGTGTATGTGGCGCAACATGCCACGCACAGTACGTGGGCCTTTTTTACGCAAGAGAGTTTTGATTGGAGCCCGCGTGATGTGGGACTTTCACTAGGGTTCATAGGTGTTCTTATCACCATCGTGCAGGGCCTGGTGATCAAACCTGTCGTGTCTCGGGTGGGTCAGAAGAATGCACTGTATCTGGGACTATCCTTCAATGCCCTGGGGTTACTGCTTATTGCCATGGCTACCGAAGGCTGGATGATCTACGTTATCATGCTACCCTACTGCCTTGGAGGTCTCGCCGGGCCCTCTATGCAGGGCATCATGTCCTCGCAAGTCAGTGCTACTGAGCAGGGTGAGCTACAGGGGGGATTGACAAGTTTGATGAGTTTCACCTCGATCATTGGGCCTCCGTTGATGACAGGCATCTTCTACTACTTCACGGCACCGGAAAACGACATCTACTTTCCGGGAGCTCCTTTCGCGCTTGCAACCGTATTGTCGTTGACCAGCATCGTCTTTGCGATCAGGTCGCTTTCCACCCTGAAGTAGAAAAGTCGCTCCGGGAAGCAACCTTCCACGAGGCGGCCGCATCTAATGCTAAAAGTCAAAAGCTCACGATGCTCAAAAATTACCTCAAGTCCTCCCTGAGGAACCTACTCAAGAATCCTCTCTCTGCCTTTATTAATGTGTTTGGCCTGGCGTTGGCCGTGGGCACCTGCATGGTCACTTATGCCTACCTGTCCCTGGAAATGGGGATGGAAGAAATCCACACCAAGCGCGATCGACTCTTCATGGTCACAAGTCTCGTGAATAGGGATGGAGAGGCCAATTTGTATGGTGTGTCGCCTGCGCCTATTGGTGCGCAGTTGAAGCAGGACTTTTCCCAAATCGAGCGATACACCCGCATCAATTATCGGGATGTCATTGTCAAGCGCGACGAAAACGTATTTCAGGAATACGTGATGATGGTCGATCACGAGTACTTCGAAATGTTTGATTACGACTTTGTGCGCAGGGGAGGAGGTTCACTGATTGAAAGAGGCAAGGTTGTGATCAACGATGAGGTCGCCACGAAGTACTTCGGGGATGAGGACCCACTGGGCAAACCAATCGAAATGCGCTTCAACTCCGGTCAGAAAGTGATCCTTACTGTTTCGGGTGTCGTTGAGATTGAACCAATGACCACTAGCCTGAGTTTCGCCTTCCTGACCTCCTTTGACTTGTTGGAGACCGTTGAGGAATTTCAACCCTCTGATTGGTCCACGAATATTCGGGCAACATTCCTCGAATTGAGGGATGCGCAGGATGTTTCCCTGATAGCGGCTGGCGCCAACAATTACAGAGGGGTCACCAATGATGCGCAAACCGACTGGGAAGTAGAGGACTTCACTATGGAGCCCCTATCGACGCTCTACGATCGTTCCAATGAGATCCGTTGGGATATATCTGGCGAATCGGACCGGGAGGGGCATGTTGTCCTGACCATCATCGGCCTTTTCATGTTGGCCCTGGCCTGCTTGAACTATCTGAATATCGCGATTGCGTCGGCCACAAAGCGATTGAAAGAAATCGGCGTGCGGAAAGTCATCGGTGCCAATCGGGGGAGACTCGTCGTTCAGTTTCTCATCGAGAACCTCGTTTTGGCGTTTTTAGCCTTGTTGATGGGCTTTGTGATTGCCCAGACGATTTTCCTCCCAGGGCTCAAGAGCCTGTTTGCCGTTGAGTTCTACCTCGACGTTCTCAGCATCCAGTTTGTCATCTTCGTCGTTGGTATGCTAGTACTTACGGCCGTGGCTTCTGGGGCGTATCCCGCGCTTTACATCTCCAGGTTTCAGGCGGTCAACATCTTCCGCGGCAGTCTCAAGTTTGGGAAGCGCAACAAGCTGACGAAGATTTTCCTGACCATCCAGTACATCTTAGCATGTATCACCGTGGTCTGCGGTATCACCTTCAGTCTCAATACCGATTGGATTGCCGAGAGACCATGGGGCTACGATAGGGACAATACCATGATGGTCAGCGTCCGTGACCATGCGTCGTATGAAAAGCTGAGGAATTCTATGATGGCGGTGCCTGAGGTAGAGCAGGTTTCAGGGGGACGGCATCATCTGGGTAGAAGTTCATCCTCGTCGATCCTGCAGTTTCCGGATCGGAAGTTTGAAGCTTCGCGACTGGATGTGGCGGCCAACTATGTATCTACGATGGGGCTGAAGGTCGTCGAAGGGCGTGATTTCAGAGAAGACTATGCATCCGATGAGACCGCCGTATTGATCAATGAGACTTTTGCCCGACAGCTGGAATGGGATGACCCCATAGGTCAGAGGTTTCGCTTCGACAGCGCTCAATACACGGTGATTGGGGTGCTGGAGGACTTTCACTACTACAGTTTTTGGGCGGAGATCCTACCCATTTTCTTACGGGTAGACAACGAGGAGGACTATAGGTATCTGGCATTGAAGGCGAGGTCTGGTGCTTCGAAAGAAGCATTTGCACAGCTTCAATCGCAATGGCTCGCCCTTTTCCCAGACTTTCCATTCGAAGGTGATTATCAAGGTGACATGTTCAACGATTTCTTCCGAAATATCAATGGCCACAAGGTGATGATGTCCACTGTCGCCATCATGGCACTGATGTTGTCCTGTTTCGGTCTCTATGGGTTGGTAGCCTTGAATGTTGCTGGGCGCCGTAAGGAATTCAGCATTCGCAAAGTACTGGGCGCTGGCCTTGGATCCTTGGTCAAAGCTGTAGGGTCGTACTTCATGATTTTCATGATCATCGCCATGGTGCTGGGCGCCCCCATCAGCTATTATCTTATTAAGCTATTTATGGACACCATCTACGAGTACCACATGGCGATGAGTGCTGGTCCCGTTATTATGGCCATATTGGTCATTCTCTTCACCGTCCTGTTGACGCTTAGTTCCCAGATACATAAGGTTAGCACGGCGAATCCTACGGATGGATTGCGGAGTGAATAAAGACAATGAGCAAGTGTACTAGGTAAGTCTGGAGCGGGGTCTATTCTCCGCTCCACTTATTTCCGCCGACGGGTTCTTTTTGGCAATGAGCAAGGGATGGGAAATCCTTGAAGGGCCGGTCCAATAATCGTCGCGATTCGGTTACCTTTGGCGCTTCATTGAAGACGGCACTATGTTAAACATTGTACTTTTTGGTCCTCCCGGCGCCGGGAAGGGCACTCAAAGTGAAAGATTAATCAACAACTACGGTCTCGTTCACCTATCCACAGGAGACCTGTTTAGGAAGCATCTGGGTGAAGGTACCGAGCTTGGAAAACTGGCCCAGGGATTCATGGACGCAGGCAAACTAGTCCCGGATGAGGTGGTCATCAAGATGGTCGAGGACAAGATTGAGCACCACCTGGACGACAAAGGCTTCATTTTCGATGGCTTCCCACGGACTGTGCCTCAAGCGGAGGCGCTGGATACCATGCTCAAGTCGCATGCGCTGCGCATTTCAGGAATGATCTCTTTGGAGGTGCCGGAGGAGGAGCTCAAGCGCCGTCTTTTGGATCGTGGCAAAACCTCGGGACGCGTGGACGATCAGAACGAAGAAAAGATCAATACCCGGATTCAGGTATATAAAAACGAGACTGCACCTGTCGCCCATTACTATGAAGTGCAAGGCAAGTTCAACAGCATTCATGGGGTGGGATCAATAGAAGACATCAGTCAGAAGATCGCCGATGCCATCGGTTCCTTCTAGTTTCCTTCGATGGAGACCAACTTCATAGATCACGTCAAGCTCTACGCCCGATCGGGTGCCGGAGGCGCTGGCTCTGTTCATTTTAGGAGAGAGAAGTTTGTGCCCAAAGGGGGGCCGGATGGAGGCGATGGGGGCCGTGGAGGTCATGTGATCTTGCGTGGCAATAAGCAGATGTGGACGCTCCTGCATTTGCGCTATCGCAAGCACATTCGTGCGGAGAATGGGCTGCCGGGCGAGGGCGGTAATCGCACAGGCCGCGATGGGGAGGACATTATCCTGGAGGTACCGCTGGGTACCGTGGCGCGAGATCAAAACACCGGCGAGCAGCTGGCGGAGATTCTTGATGATGGCGAGGAGCAGGTCATACTCGCAGGCGGTCGAGGCGGGCAGGGCAACAGCCACTATAAGAGTTCGACCAATCAGGCCCCCAGATATGCGCAGCCCGGTGAGGAGGCGATAGAAAAGGAGGTCATACTGGAGTTGAAGCTACTGGCCGACGTCGGCCTTGTAGGTTTCCCAAATGCCGGCAAATCGACGCTCCTCTCCGTCCTTTCGGCCGCCAAGCCCGAAATCGCCGATTATCCATTTACGACACTGACGCCTAACCTCGGCGTAGTTGCTTACAGGGACCATAGATCGTTTGTAATGGCCGACATTCCCGGGATCATAGAGGGGGCCGCCGAAGGTCGGGGGTTGGGTACGCGCTTCCTCCGCCACATAGAGCGGAACAGCATGTTGCTGTTTCTTATCCCGGCGGATGCCGACGATATCGAGAAGGAGTATCGCATCCTGCTGAATGAGCTGGAAAAACATAATCCAGAATTGCTTGACAAAGATCGTCTGGTGGCCATTTCGAAGTCAGATATGCTCGATGAGGAGCTCCAACAGGAGATTTCTGAGGAGTTAGGCGCGTTGCCTCATTTGTTCATCTCCAGTGTGGCCCAGGTGGGTTTGCAGGAGCTGAAGGATCAGATTTGGATCAAGCTAACAACTGAGGAAGCCTAAGTCTGTCATAATGTCACTGTCCGCGTGTTTGGCAAAGAAATTGACGACTAGCAGCGGATCACATTTGTAAAACTTCCGAAGGAAAATGCAGCAAGAAGTGAAAGATCAGAACGAAGAAATCAAAGAAAAAGAGGTGGTAGGTAGCGAGGAAGAAAATCAAACTTCCAATGACGAGATGTCCGCAGATTCAGATGCGCCGGCATCGGAAAATGAGGAAACAGTGGATCCAGTGCAGCAATTGGAAGACAACTTGAAAGAGTCAAAAGAGAAATATCTCCGGCTATATTCGGAATTCGAGAACTTCCGACGCAGAACTTCCAAAGAGAAAATGGAGCTTGTGAGCACTGCCAGCAAAGATTTGGTAGTGGACTTGCTTCCGGTACTTGATGATTTTGCTCGGGCTATGAGCTCTGCAGAAAAGGAAGAAGGTGCCGGTACGGCTGTGGAGGGATTCACGCTCATCAGCCAGAAATTCCGCAAGATATTGGAGGCCAAAGGCCTGAAGGAAATGGAGATCAAGCCGGGCGATGAGTTCAATGATGAATTTCATGAAGCCATCACGCAGATCCCCGCTCCGACGGAGGACCTCGCTGGAAAAATCGTGGATGTAGTGGAGAAGGGCTACTTCATGAATGACAAAGTGATACGATTCGCGAAGGTGGTCACGGGCGCTAAAAACTGATTATGTCCACAAAAAGAGATTATTACGAAGTTCTGGGTGTAGACAAGTCTGCCTCTGCCGATGAGATCAAGAAGGCGTATCGAAAGATAGCTATCAAATTTCATCCGGATAAGAATCCCGGAGATCCCGATGCTGAAGACAAGTTCAAAGAAGCGGCAGAAGCCTACGAAATCCTGAGCAACGAGGACAAAAAGGCGCGCTACGATCGCTTTGGTCATCAGGGTGTTGGCGGTGGAGGATTCAGCGGCGGCGGCATGAACATGGAAGATATCTTCTCACAGTTTGGAGATATTTTCGGTGGCGGCAGTCCCTTTGAGAGCTTCTTTGGTGGAGGGAGAAGTACACGACGCACCCGCAAGGGCACCAATCTTCGTATTAAGCTCAAGCTCACCCTGGAGGAAGTCGCCCACGGTGTAGAGAAGAAAATCAAGGTCAACCGACTGAAGGTCGACCCCAATACTACCTTCAAAAATTGTCCTACCTGTAACGGTACCGGACAGATCAAAAAGGTGATGAACACCATGCTGGGGCAGATGATGTCGACTACTACCTGTTCGGCCTGTGGCGGGTCCGGTCAGATAGTCGATAGTCGCGGCTCGGGTGTTGATAGCACCGGCCTGAAAAGGGAAGAGGAGGTAATCTCCATCAAGATCCCTGCAGGAGTGGCGGATGGCATGCAGCTATCGATGTCGGGAAAGGGCAATGAAGTGCCTGGCGGCGTCCCTGGAGATCTACTGATCGTCATCGAGGAGGCCGAGCATGACATGCTGCAACGTGATGGCAACAATGTCATTTTTGAGCTCTACCTGAGCTTCATCGATGCGACATTGGGTACTTCTGTGGAAGTCCCCACGATCTCAGGCAAAGTGAAGATCAAAATCGACCCTGGTACGCAGAGCGGAAAGATCTTGCGCTTGCGTGGTAAGGGTGTGAGTGATATCGATGGTTACACCAAAGGTGACCAACTTATTCATGTCAATGTCTGGACGCCCAAGCAGCTAACCAAAGAAGAGCGAAATATCCTCGAATCGCTGCGAGGATCTGAGAATTTTGAGCCCAGTCCTTCGAAAGGCGACAAAAGCTTTTTCGAGAAAATGAAAGAATTCTTTTAGAATCTTTCAACATCGCAACAACTTGGGGCCAGATTCGTATTATTCAGCATGCTTAAGTGGGCATTGACTATGGGTATGAGCTGTGTGCTTACAATACAGTTAGCAGCGCAGTTAAAAAAATTCTATTCTCTCGACGAAGTATCGAACTACGATACTGTTAATTTCAATTTCGTCGCGACTTCCGGACATTCTTACTGGAGACTGGTTCCTCAGGACAATCCTCTTCTCATTTACGGCAATCCTGATCTGGAAAAGATCAATCCTTCCTTTGATGCGATCGTCGAAGGACGCCGCTGTGATGTGCAACTGCGATTGGAGGAGTATCGCCGATCAGGCTTGGGAGATGGTCTGGCGTTTGCCATGCTGGGTTCTTCGCCGTCTGAACACGATGACAACTACTGGAAGGTGCTGCTGAGCAATGACAAGGTCTACAACCTTGATCTGCATTTTGGGATCGGCACATCAGACATTGATCTGAGTGGTGCCAAAGTGCAGTGCCTCAAGGTGAAGACTGGCAGCGCCGATGTGAAACTCACATATGACCATGAAAATGCCAATCTCTGCGAGATGGACAGCCTCAATGTCGAAGTAGACATGGGGTCGTTTACGGCGACTGACCTCGACCATGCCAGAGCAAAATTCATCAATTGCAAGATCGGCTTCGGGTCTGCTGTTCTGGATTTCGCCCACCCTCCGAAGACGGACTGCGAAGTGCGAGCGAACGTGGGTCTTGGCAGCCTGGAGATCGTCCTTCCACGAGAGGAGCCAGTGATCATCTATTTGAGTGATTCGCCATTCCGTGGGCTCAACATGGGCAAGGACTTCGAAGAGGTGGAGAAAAATGTCTTCATCAACAGGTCCTACAGCGAGGATGCCGAAAACCTGTTGACATTCCGTGTCGACGTGTCGCTTGGTAGCATCGACTTCGAGTACGCCGACTAGCCCTCTTTTTCCTGAACAACAATCCCCTCAGTGATGAACCACTGGGCGGCGATATACGTGAGCATAACGAGTGCTCTACTTCCCTCAAATGCTCCCACAAACTTGCCCCATGCTAAGAGGGAGTCGGAAATTGCGAAGAGCACAATCCCTATCAGTACCAACTGGTAACTACTCTGGCTCACCAGTCCGTGCCGGTGTGCGGCGATCCCCACGGTCGCGCAGATCACCAGGGCGTAGACAATCACGGGTGTGGCCATACTCCCTGTATGTGGTACGAGCAAATACAACATCAGAAGGCCATACAGGAGGGCCGGCGTCGCGAAGCGCCAGTTGAGGCGGAATTGGAACTGGATGGATTTTAGAAAAGTGTAACTGTACACCAGGTGGGCGATGAGGAAGGAAGAGAGGCCCATGAGGAAGTAGATTTCTCCTTCTTGCATCAGAGAGAGGTCGCCAAACCAGCTGAAGATGAGTCCGGCTGTGAGCAGCAGGCTCAGGGCTGTCACATGACCGCGAGTGGATTCATACACATAAGCTATCAACAAGGGCATGAGGGCTACTTTGGTGTAGTCCGTGAGGGTGGTGACACCGAGCAGGTGACCGATGACGTTTCCCAAGCCTACGAGTAAGTAGGCCCAGAAGATGACTTTCGCTTTCATTGGCTAGGAGGTAAATGTCGAAAATACAGAAATCAGAGTTTTGAGTTTAGGGAATTTCGAGTTCATTCAATTGTCAGACAAGTCACAAACTCAAAATTCAGAACTCCTCAACTCAAAACTACAGGCTTTAGACATATGCCGGTTTGCGTCTATTGACAATCAGATAAGCGAAGCCTATCAGTGAGAACGCCCCGGAGACGGCAAAGATCAGAGGGAAACGACTGGGGTCTTGTTGGAAAACGGATCCGGACACCAGCGAGCCCATTCCAATGCCCACTTCAAGAAACATGTACAACGTCGCAATCCCGCGCCCACGAAACTGCTCGGGACACAGGTCCACGGCCCATGCGAACAAGGTCGGGTTGGTCAGTCCATTGCCGACCCCATAGATCAATGCGCCTGCAAACAGCCAGACGGGGTTCGTCGCAAATCCGGTGAATACCATACTTCCGAATATGATGACCATGCTGACGCGGAGTACCGCCACCCTGCCGATCTTATCCGATAGCCTACCGCCAAACAATCTGGAGAGCATGGATGATCCGGTATAGAATGTGAAGAACAGGCCTTTGTTCTCGATACCCAGATGCTTGCTGAAGTCTGGTGAAAGTGTGAGTAGCGTACCGAACGCGATCATGGAGAAGATCATGACCACTGACGCAGGTATCACTGTAGGCTCCAGGACGTCGTTCCAACCCACCCGAAGCATTGAAAAATGGAATTTCTTGCGCTTGACTAGCGTCTCCTTCATGCCACTGAGGATCAGAATTGAGAGGATGGACGAGGCGCCACTTACGTAGAACAGCGTGTTGATACCAAACTCAAGGAAGATCATCGACCCAATCGAAGGCCCCAGTGCCATTCCTGTGGTCCCACAGAAGCTGACGATACCCATGGCTTCTCCGCGACGGTCGGCAGGTATGATATCGGCTACATAGGCCGAAGTGCCTGTCGGTTTGAAGCCTGTGGCAAATCCATGCATGAATCTCAATGCGAGGAAGCCGAAAATTGACGCCAGTGCCGGATATAGAAGGCAGACGATCATCCCTACCGTCGACCCCACGATCATAACAGGGATCCGACCCCACTGATCTGTTAGCTTCCCACTGAAGGGCCGCGACAGACCGGCAGTCAATGTGGCCAATGCGATGATAAGACCGAGGTACTCCTCTCCACCCAGTGACTTGAGATAGTCCGGCATCTCGGCGAGTGCCATGGTGATGCTAGTGAAGAATAGAAAGGAACTCAGGCACAGAAGCCAGAAGTCGACGGTGTAACGCTTCAAAGCGGGTCTATAGGTTTATTGGTTATCGTGTGACAGACGGAGGTCTGAAAATCAGTCCGTCTGTTCCTGCATCAACACGGATTTGATAAAATCGTTCAGGTCCCCATCCAAAACGTTTTGCACATCCGTTCTTTCAAAGCCTGACCTGGCGTCCTTGATCAGTTTGTACGGGTGCAAGACATAGTTTCTGATCTGGGATCCGAAGTCGATCTTCATCTTGCTCGCCTCCACTTTATCGCGCTCGGCATTTCGTTTCTCTACTTCGCGCTGGTAGAGCTGAGACTTCAGCATTTGCATGGCCCGCTCCCTGTTGGCCAGCTGCGAACGCTCTACCTGGCACACGACCACGATGCCTGTGGGTTTGTGTGTGAGTTGGACCTTCGTCTCTACCTTGTTTACATTCTGCCCTCCTGCGCCACCTGATCGGGCGGTTTGCATTTCGATGTCGTTGGGGTTGATTTCGATCTCGATGGAGTCGTCCACCACCGGATAGACATAGACTGATGCGAATGACGTATGCCTTCGCCCACCACTGTCGAAGGGCGAGATCCGAACGAGGCGGTGCACACCGTTCTCAGACTTCAGATAGCCATAGGCCATGGGTCCCTCGAATTCGAGGGTCACAGACTTTACTCCTGCTACATCTCCTGCCTGGAAGTCCACCTCGCGTACTTTGTAGCCGTTGGATTCTCCCCACATGATGTACATCCTCATGAGGATGCTTGCCCAGTCGTTGCTTTCTGTACCTCCGGCGCCAGGTGTGATTTGAAGCATGGCACTCAGCTGGTCCTCTTCCTCGGAGAGCATCTTTTTGAGTTCGAGCTCTTCAAGTTGCTTGAGTGCTTTTTGATATTCAGATTCTACCTCGCCTTCCTCTGCTTCCCCGAGTTCGGCAAATTCATTGAGTGTCTCCACGTCGCCCAGGGACGTTTCAAGCTCTTCGTAGGCAGTGGTCCAGCTCTTCTTGGCGCGAATGGCCTTCAGTACCTTCTCGGCGCCTTCGGGGTCATTCCAAAAATCGGGTTGCGCCGTGACGAGTTCTTCTTCTTCTAGTTCCTTCTTCTTGCGATCGTAGTCAAAGGTACCCCCTCAAGGCATTAACGCGAGCCTTCATGTCTTTCAGCTGATCAGCAGTCATAGTGGGTTTGTCAATTTTTTGAAGGGCGAAATTAATGAAATCGGCGGGAATTAGTTAGCAAAAATCAAAGCGTGTAGGCTCCGCATGGACGGGACTTATCGCCGAATAACATACCGCCGAAAGCGAGCAGGTGCTTGCAGCGGCCTTCACTCATAACCAATAACCTCCACGGGATTTGAATAGGCGGCTCGTCGGGTTTGCCAGATGATGGTAGCCGCTGTGATGCCGACGATCAGCAGGAGTGCCAGTCCAAATAGCCAGGCACCTATTTCGATGCGGTAGGAGTAGCTGCTGAGCCATTCATTCCCAAGTTTCCAGGCAATGGGAACAGAGACGATCACGGCCGCCATCAGCAAAATCGCAAATTGCTTGGAGAGCAACATCAAGATCTGAAGCGGTTCCGCACCCAGTACTTTTCTTATGCCAATTTCCTTGAGTCTCCTGGTCGCAATAAAGGCCGCCAGGCCTTGCAAACCGAGGCAGGTAACAAAAATGGCGAGTGCGGAAAACAAGCCCAGGAGTCTTCCAAATCGTTGGTCAGCTTCATATGCCCGATTGAAATAATCGTCCAGGAAGAAATAGTCAACGGGGTTGCCAGGGAATACCTCCTCAAAATCGGCCTCAATCATTGTTATTAGCTCACTCCAATCCTCCGTGTTGATCTTGAAGCTAAAGTATTGATGCCTGATGTCTTTACGGAGGAATAGAAAAGGTGACCTCTCATGAGTCAGCGACCGATGATTAAAATCGTTTACAACACCAATCACCCGAGCCTTCTCCCAACCAGTGCGAAAACGGTAGTCAATGATTTGATTCAACGCTTCATCGGCACTGGCAAATCCGAGGAGCCCGACTGCCTTTTCATTCAACAGGGCGGCTTCGTCATCACTCGCGAGTTCTTCTGAAAAGTTTCTGCCCGCAGTCAGCTGCAGGCCGAAAGTTTGCAGAAATTGATCATCGATATACAAATGGTTAGCGAGGATAGACTCATCTGCTAGCTGCGTTGCTTGTTTGATTGAGTTCGCAGAAGTCATTTTGTGGCCAGGAATTTCGTTGGAAGGTGTGAAGCTGATGATAGCTGGATGATTGGCGGCCTTCTGATTGAAATATTCCAATTTCACTAAATAAATGCTATCAGACTGGTAGACCTTCGGAGAACGCATGACCAGGATTTGCTCAGGGTCAAAGCCCAGGGATTGGTTTTTCATGTAGGACAGCTGCCGAAAAACCAGGATGGTCAGGGCAATCATCATCAAACTTACCGCGAACTGAAATACGGTCATCAATTGCCTGAGGAGAGATTCCTTTCTAGATACGAAATGCTTTCCCTTCAGTGTACTGGAGGTGTTGAATGAGGACAAGATCATTGCGGGATACAGACCTACGAGGAACGTGCCGATCAGGAATATTGCGATGGATATTGCCCAGAGGATATTGAAGTTCCACAAATTGGACTCCACTTTGACGGCAAAGAGAGCATTGAAAGATGGAACGGCAAGTATGAATATCCCCAATCCTGCAGTGAGCGCAATGAGGTTGGTCAAGGCTGCCTCCACAAGAAACTGTGTGACAAGCTGTCGCTTGCCGGCGCCCACGACCTTTCGCATTCCCACCTCGAATGCCCGCTCGTTGGCCCTTGCCGTGGCAAGATTGAGATAGTTGATCCAGGCGACGATAAGGATGAGTATCGCAAGCAATGCGAGGGAATTGATGAGTTCGGCATTGCCCTGTCCATCTACTTCGCGTGTGCCAACTCCATGCAAGTGAATATCCACTATGGGCTGTAGATGAAATTCTTCCGTCAGCCCGTATTCTTCCATAATGTCGCCGAGGTACTTGTTGGCGAAGTCGTCGAACTTTGATTCCATTGCCTCCTTTCGTGCGTTTGGGTGAAGCCTGACATAAGTATACCATTCAGGCCATTTCCATTCGCTATTGATCGCAGGACCCATCAGCGCCATTGGAAACAACGCACTTATTCTCAAATGCGAATTTTTCGGGAGATCCCTCAATACACCAGTCACCTGCACCGGAAACCTACCCTGTACGGAAAGTGTCTTGCCCATTGGGTCTTCAGTACCGAAGTATTGTTCCGCCACCTGCTCTGTGATCACAACACTATTTCGAACTGCGAGGGCAGTCTCAGGGTCACCTTTCACCAGCTGAAAACTAAATACGTCGAAGAATGAGGAATCTGCCAGGTACATATTTTCCTGAAAAAAGGACTTTATCTTTTGTCCAGCCGGTTTGTAGCTCAATACAGACGACCCAATTAACACTGACGCAGGTAACACGCGCGTGATTTGCTCAATTTCCGGAAAATCTTGTTTTAATGCGGGCCCTACCGCCGGGTGATTGGTGGCCATCGACCATGTGGGTTGCTCGCCTTGTTGCATTGTGAGATTGACGCGAAAGAGGGTCGATACCTGCGCGTGAAATTTGTCAAAACTCAATTCATAGCTGACATATTGAAAGATTAGCAGGCTCACGGCGACGCTGATGGACAAACCTAGAATGTTGATAATAGCTGAGTTCTTGCCCCTCAGCATATTTCTGATGGCCAGTTTCAGATAATTGAGGATCATAACGTAAGGATCTTGGAATGGGGAAGGCCCTGTGGTGGGTCAGGTGAAAAAAATCAGAATGCCCTTTCGGAAAAAGGTTCTTGCTCCTGCGGTAGGTCTTGCAAAATTGAAGTTTATTGAAGCGGTCTCTTAGATCGCCCTTGATGTCCTCCCGTGGTTCGGCTTCCCGAGGTACGGCTTCAAGGAAGCTGCGACAGGGGAGGAGAGGAGTTTTCTGGGGAGAAAATTTCATCAAACTTGGTTTCAAGTGCTCCCTGCGAGGCTGATCTTCCAGCTGACCAGCGCGCTGTCCTACCATCAAGTTAGACAAATCTGGGAACTTCGTAACAGCTACCTGGATGTTTCCATCGAAACCAAGGCGCGCCAAATTTGATAGGGTTACAATCCCACTATCACGGCCGTCCGCTTCTCCCCTAATACGAAATACTTCGGCTCGAGTAGTTTTAAGATAAGGCTCGCCGTGACAAGAACAGCCGAGACTATGATGACCGAAGGGTGAAGGTTCACTTTGCCCTCCTTTTCCGTTATCAGCTGATTGGCGACATCCACAATCGGCAAGGCCAGGCCCGCCATCAACATCGTGCCCGTTGAACTCTCGAAGCTGAACCATGATACCTTCTTCGATTTGATATCGATGCGGGCGATATTCTCCAGGTATACCTCAGTGCCGAATACAACGAGATAGTTTTCACCGAAGTCCTCGATAGTCCCTGTGACAAAGTGGGGATCACCCTTGAGTTGGAAGCGTATTTCTTCGCCCCGAAAAAACCTGACCTCCCTTTTGCCGCCCAATTTCTTGAGGTAGAGGAATTGTTGCTGGGCAAAGGCATCCACAGATGTCCAGGAGAACAAAAAGGTGATTAGGATGACGCGAACCATGGCGACTCCTAAGGTACGACTTAGAAGCCCGGTGGAGGAACCCCTAACTTATTTTAACGCGTGCCTTAACAAATATTGGGACCATTGCCACGACCAACTTGAAGGTCAGGCTGTCGGTGAATACTGGGGCCAGACCCGATAGGCGAGGATCGCACCACAAATGAGGAACATGATCTGGTAGGGAGTGTCCATATGGATCTCCATGTTTTGCCCTAGGACGAAGAGCATGACAACGATGACCATGAACGACAAGAAGCCGGTGAACTCCCAGTGTTTCTCCTTCACCTTTCGGTTAAAGAATATCTTGGTCATCAGTCCTCCGTAGAGGAAGTTGAACCAAATCAACTCTGTGCGATGCTTCAGAAATATCTGGCTGAAGGTGGGGTAATCTTTGCTGACTACGAGAATGAGGTCTATAACGATCATCGCCCCCAAAGCGACGATGATGATGATTTTGATGATCTTAAGTCTTTTCTGCATGACGGCTAGGAAATTTCAATGTTCATGGACCAGATGAAATGGCCGTAGAGGAAGCCCAGCAACAGCAGCGAAATGAGAAAGGTATTGGACTTCTTGAAGGGCACAAAGTGGCCAATGAGGAGCATAAGTAGGCAGACGCTAAAAAGCACGATCACCGGGATGATGTAGTTCATATAGAAGAACTCCAGCTTCGTCCCGAGAAACAAGTGCCCTCCGACGGCCCCTAGGGCGAATGGCAGGAAAAACGCCTTGCCACGGGACCATTGCAGTATTAGAATGTTGGAGGTGTCGTTGTCGAGGTCATTGAGATTGAGAATGACTTCCAGCACGACATAGGAGACCGCGAAGATGATGAGGATGAGCTCTACGACAATATGGGGTTCCATTGGTTTGAGAATTTACCTGCAAAATATATCTGCAGATGTAAATTCCTACCTCCGGTGGCAGAAATTCCAGTTCCCACAACACAAATGGCTATCCCTCGATGGAGACGTCTCAGACCTTGTACACCCAACCGTGAGGGTCCGGCTTCTTGCCTTCTTTGATGTCGCTCAGCTCCTGGAGGAATCCCAGCGAGTGCTGTCTTCCCTCTACTGGGGGCAGGTCGTAGTCCTTGCCTTCGTGACCGATGGCTTTGATCTGTGCGATGGTGGCGGCAGTACCGGCACCGAATGCCTCTTGCAAGGTTCCGTTTTCGATCGCGTCGATAATCTCGGTTACCTTGATCGGGCGCACATCGACGTTCATACCCTTGTCTCGGGCCAACTGGAGGATGCTGTCGCGCGTGATACCGTGTAGGATCGTATCCCCCGCCGGCGGTGTGACGAGCGTATCGTTGATGACGAACATCAGGTTCATCGTGCCGGACTCTTCCAGGTATTCATGGTTCTTCGCGTCAGTCCATATGAGCTGATGATAGCCCTGCTCCTGCGCCAGTTTGGCAGGATACAACGCCGCCGCGTAGTTGCCGCCAGTCTTGGCGAAACCTACACCACCAGCTGCTGCGCGGGTATAATGCGTTTCTATCTTCACCTTCACAGGCTCGGAGTAGTAAGCACCCACAGGACCGGTGATGATCATGAATGTATAGGTGTCTGACGGTCGGATACCGATGTAGGGATCCATCGCCATTTGGAATGGCCGGATGTAGAGGGAGGTGCCAGCTGCGCCGGGTACCCAGGCTTCGTCCAGTTTGAGCAGTTCCGTCATCGAATGCATGAACAGCTCCTCAGGTACCGGCGGCATGCACATGCGTACGGCGCTCTTCACCATACGCTTTGCGTTGTCCTGAGGTCGAAAGACAAGCACTTCTCCGGAGTCGCTCCGGTAAGCTTTTAGGCCCTCGAAGATGGTCGAGGCATAGTGCAATGTCGTATTCGCCGGACTCAGCTTCAGGTCGCCGTAGGGCACGATCCGGTGATCTTTCCACTCGCCGTCGTAGTAGTCGGCGATGAACATGTGGTCACTGTAGACCTTGCCAAAAACAGGATTGTCCAGATCAACGTCCGGCAGTTTGGACTGTGTGGTTCTTTGCGTGTTGATTGTAATGGTATCGATCATAGCAGCGTCGTAATTAATTGGGCACCCATGGAGTTTCCGGTACTCCCAGGTCCTTGGCCAGCTTTCGCGACATTATAAAGAAATAATCGGACAGCCGATTGAGAAAAGGAAGAATACTTTCTCCCAGATCCTCTACCTGCGCCAACTTCTCGACGGATCTTTCGGCGCGGCGGCATACCGTTCTGCAAATGTGGCACAATGAGACGACCGGATGGCCCCCTGGCAATATGAAATTTTTCAGTTGTGGCAACTCTTCGTCGTACTTGTCGATCCAGGCCTCCAGCTGTTTGACCTCTTGAGCGCCAATAGAGGGCAATGAGGAACCATCGAAGTCCTTGTCTGCAGCCAGCAGGGAGCCAATGGAGAAGAGATGCTCCTGCACCCAATAGAATTGATTGCCAATCCGTGGCTCCACTTCCTTTTGATCGCGAAGGTGTCCCAGAAAGGCATTGAGTTCGTCGACAGTGCCATAGGCCTCAATCTTGCTATCGGACTTGGCCACTTTTTTGCCGCCGAGCAAGGAGGTGTTGCCCTTGTCACCCGTCTTCGTATAGATCTTCCAGCCCATCAGACAGGTTCCGGTGCTCTTACCTGTTTGTTCTTCTCGTCAGATTCGACCATACCGTCCCTGAGCCGAATGATCCGATGGGCGTACGCGGCGATGTCCTCCTCGTGCGTCACCATGATGATCGTATTGCCTCGGTCGTGCAGTTCCTGGAATAGGTCCATGATGCTGTAAGAGGTCTTGGAGTCGAGGTTTCCCGTGGGTTCATCGGCGAGGATGATACTCGGATCATTCACCAGCGCCCGAGCGATGGCGACTCTTTGTCGCTGCCCACCTGACAGTTCGTTGGGCTTGTGTTGCGCCCGGTCATCGAGGCCTACACCTGCCAGGGCGCCCATAGCTTTCTCTTCTCGCTCGGCCTTGCCGTATCCCGCATAGATCAGGGGCAGCGCCACATTGTCGAGAGAGGTAGCCCGGGGTAGCAGGTTGAAGGTTTGGAATACAAAGCCAATCTCGCGGTTACGGATCTCGGCCAATTCATTTTCAGACAGGTCGCTGACATCATTGCCATTGAGAATATAGGTGCCCGAGGATGGTGTGTCCAGGCATCCGATGATGTTCATCAGTGTCGACTTCCCGGACCCCGAAGGACCCATAAAAGCCACATATTCGCCTTTCTTGATATTGATAGAGATAGACTTGAGGGCGTGGATGGTCTCACTGCCCATTACATATCTTCTCGCGATGTCTTTTGTTTCGATGATTTGAGTCATGACCCTTCGATGCTACTGTCGCTACCTGTGTTTTTCGGTCGATAAAAGTAGCGAATAAACGATGAAACTTAGCGACCTAGTGTGAAGACGTGTCTCGAGTACTTAGGGTTCGCACTTTTCCTTATGTTCATTACTTTTCATGTTCCAATGGGAAATCTACCAAGCACATTTTTTCAGGATGTCTATGAGGTCGTGAAGCTGGTGCCTCATGGACGTGTGACGACGTACGGCGCTATCGCCGCTTATTTGGGCCTCAAGTCCTCAGCTCGCATGGTGGGCTGGGCCATGAATCAAACACCAAAAGGAGAAGGCATTCCTGCGCACAGGGTAGTGAACCGCCAGGGTTTGCTGACAGGTAAGGCGTTTTTTGGTGTGCCGGATGAGATGCAGAGGCGCCTGGAGGCGGAGGGCATCGTCGTCAAAGAAGATCAGGTACAGCACTTCAAAGAGGTGCTTTGGGAGCCAATGAAGGAGCTGGAGTTATGATTCCGCGGGTGCATTCTGCCCTGTCCTCAGTAGTACCAGTCCTATGAATGTGAAGAGCCCATTGTACAGCAGTATCTCGAAACCGATCTGTGGAAATGTGACAGCGAGCAAATAGCTCAGTACAGGAGACGCCAAGCACACGATGGGCACGTACTTATCCCTGATCTGCCACTTCGTGAAAATCCCGAATGAGAACAGCCCCAACAATGGCCCGTAGGTGTAGCCCGCCACGCGCAGGACTGAGTTGATCACGCTCTCATTGTTGATCGCGTCAAATACCAGGACTACGAGGAACAGCAAGGTGGAGAAGCCAAAGTGGACCAATATGCGGACTCTGGCTTTTTGCCCAAAGTTCTCCGGCTTGAATCCGAGGAAGTCCACACAGAAGGACGTCGTCAACGCCGTGAGCGCCGAGTCTGCACTCGAATACGCGGCCGCTGTGATACCGAGTAGAAACAGCACACCTCCCCATAGCGAGAAGTGATCTATGGCGATGTTTTGAAAGACCCGATCAGTTCTCTCTGGTAGCTGAATGGCATTCAGTTCGGCAAACTGGAACAGCAGCACTCCAAGTGTCAGGAACATCAGGTTGACAAATACGAGCGTGATGCTAAACCAGAAGACATTCTTCTGCGCGTCCTTCAGTGTCCGGCAGGTAAGATTCTTCTGCATCATGTCCTGGTCCAGACCGGTCATAACGATCGCGATGAAGGCTCCGGAGATAAACTGTCGGAAGAAATTCGTCGAGGAGCCACTCCAGTCAAATACACGACTACGTGTATCGCTGCCTACCTGGCTCATGAGGTCGCCCCACGACCAACCCAGACTCTCTTTGATGAGGTAGATGCTGGTGATCACCGATAGGATCATAAACAGGGTCTGCAAGGTGTCTGTCCACACGATCGTCTTGATGCCGCCCTTCAGCGTGTAGATCCAAATCAGAAAGATGGCACAAGCCACCGATACGGCAAAAGGCAGGTTAAACTCCGCGAAGAAAGCGTCCTGCAGGACCCACGCGACGAGAAACAATCGGAAGGAGGCGCCCGCCACGCGGCTGACGAGGAAGAAGAGTGCCCCCATCTTGTAGGACCAGAAGCCAAACCGGTCTTCGAGGTATTGATAGATGGAGATGAGCTTGAGCCGGTAGTAGATGGGCATCAGCACCAGCGCGATCACCGCATACCCGGCCAGGTACCCTATGACCACCTGGAAGTAGTAAAAATTGGAGTTCTGCACCTCTCCGGGCACCGAGATGAACGTCACTCCCGACAGGGACGCACCGATCATTCCGAACGCCACCAGGTACCATGGAGACTGCCTGTTGCCGGTATAAAATGTCTCGGCGGTCGCTTTGCGAGACGTCACCCAGGAGATGACGATCAGCAGCAGAAAATAGCAGATGACAACGATTGCGACCAGCGAGGTACTCATAGTTTCTCCATTAAGTAGCCCGAAAATAATTAGAACCAGTAACTTTGTATAAATCTTGGATTTTATGCGATTCGAATTTCAGATAGAGGAGGAGGTAGCGGTAGAGGAAGTTGTCGATGATGAGGATCTCCGGGACCTTGTCGTCTTCAATGACGACTTCAATACCTTCGAGCATGTGATCGCTACCTTGATCAAGATTTGTAGGCATGACCCCCAGCAAGCTGAGCAGTGTACCTATATCATCCATTTCAAGGGCAAGTGCACGGTCAAAAAAGGCACTTACAAAGAGCTCAAGCCTATGCGCGAAGGTGTCTGTGATGCGGGCATCAAGGCGACCATCATCTGATGGACTATCCCTCCAAGCTTGTAGGCCAGGCCGTCGAAGAAATAGCGAAACTGCCAGGCATTGGTCGCAAGACCGCACTTCGATTGGTGCTCTTCCTTCTTAAGCAACCCGAGGATTTTACCGACAATCTTTCTGCCGCCCTTTCAGACCTCCGGCGTCAGGTGACTTATTGCAGCACCTGTCACATCATTGCCGACACTTCTGAGTGTACCTGCCAGGGCATGTCTACTGATACCTCCGTGATCTGTGTGGTCGAGGATACGCCTGATGTGCTGGCTGTTCGCGCCACGGGCCAGTACAACGGCATGTTTCACGTATTGGGTGGCCGGATTTCCCCCGTCGATGGCATTGGCCCTGAGGACATTCACATCGAAACGCTCGTCAAGCGTCTTACGCCTCCTACGGAGGTGCGGGAGATCATCCTAGCCCTCAGCAGCACCATGGAGGGTGATACGACCTCTTTCTACATCACCAAGCAGCTGCAGGACTTTGACGTGAAGATCACGACCATCGCGCGAGGCATTCCAATCGGGGGCGAGCTCGAGTATGCCGATGAGCTAACCCTGGGCAAGAGTATAGCGGCGCGCACGCTGTTTTCGGAATAGCTGATTCCTCAATTGTTTCTTGGTTAGGCGCATGTCGCCTAAAGCTCGGTTATGGTGGGACGCCCCATCGCGCACGCCCTGAAGTAGCGAATTGTGAATTGGTATCTCTTTGGCACTTGGCATTCGCTTACTTCAGGGCGGGCCTTGCGGCTAGACCGGCGCTGGCGGGTCTGCCGCTTCCTCCCCCTAGCCCCCTCTAAGAGGGGGAAATTTGCATGGCACGATTGTCCTGGCCGGTGAGGACACCGGACAGCGATTATTTCGCTAGCCATATCAAGTCAATTCGTCATTCCTGCGAACTTGGTGGGATATGATTTCTATTGGTGGACTGGTGTGATGCAGGAATCTGAATCGACATGGCATCCTGCCAGATTCCTGTATCGCATTCAGTGCCTTCTTTTTTTGGCGGGCCCCATATGCTCACAGGAATGACGCCAGGATAGTACCGACACACTATGGAGTACTCAGGGTCTCGGCCGGAAGCATAATCGCGAGATAAGGCAAGCATGAGGGCTGTTTGCGGGGCCGACAGCTCGCGAATGCGCGAGGCGGCATTGTGCGGCAGGTCTGTGCGTCTACCAGTGCGGATCCTAACCATGCAGAGAACCTATCAACCCAAAAACCCAAACACCTAAAAACTTAACCACCCAAACACTCTTCCGCCGTCGAAGATTGCCGCGTCGCTATCGCTTCTCGCAAAGACGGCGAGGAAACTTCTCAACTATTCAACTTCTCAACCACTCAACTTTTCCTACTTCCCGTCAAAGTATAGAGTAGCAGTAGTGCCATGCCACAGATCATGACGAGCAGGTACCAGTTGGGATTGCCGGCTTTGTAGGTTATCCACAGGCGCATACTCCCCATGATAAGTAAAAGGATGCCGAGAGCCACGCCAAGGCGCTTCATTTGCTTAGGATTCACTGGATAATTCTGTTGAAAACATGGGTAAAAAATGAACTCCGGATCTAATGCCATCCCGGTGTATTTGATGTTACTTGCAGCACTCGCACCATCAAAAATCGATGGGATTGATCCCTCTTTTGAAGGTGTGATTTAACAAAAAAACTCAACAACCTAAACCTCATGTCAAGATTACTTATCTGGTTTAACCCCGAAGATAATCGCCATAAATTAGGGTCGTATTCAGACTACGTGATCGAATGTGAACGCACCAGAAAAACGACGGAATTGGAAATACTATATGAGTTAGATCCAACTGTGGCAAAACTTGGCGATAAAATTATTAGGCAATTAAATGGTGAGAAAATCGTAATTACCATGTAAATTGCATTAAGATTTCTGCGCACGCAGAATTTGTCTATGCTGGTTGTATGCCCTGGAGCCAAAACGCTTCAGGGTTTTTTTATGGGTAAAAACGTAGGAATCAGCAAGTTAGCTGCGCCTCTACCCAGAGCCTCCCGAAATGACCATCTCCGCGTGATGCGAGAACCAAAACGCCAATTCCTCGCCGGAAGGACACAAGCAAGGCAAAATCCACACTTCTAAAACTTGGATTTTTTGGATATATCCAAGATAAATTCCATCTAAAACCGTAATTCCTGTATAACGGTTTAGTGCAAATTCTCATTCTTTGCTACCTGTGGAAGCTTTCAGACACGAACTCCAGTACCGTTGGGAGTGCCGTGCGCCAATAAGTCCAGTTGTGAGCACCATCGCGGACTCGGAACTCATGGTCGATTTCCAGCTTTCTCATCATGGCGTGGAGGTCCATGTTACCTTCGATGAGAAAGTCATCATCGCCGCAGTCAATGTAGAAGCGAACACGCTTGATTTGCTCGAGTTGCTCCTCGCTGGCGTCCTCCAAAATGAATAGTGCATTATTGGCCCGGAGGTGGTCCGTCAGCCGGTCTTCACCGGACAGCCCCTCACCATAGACGAACCCGAAGTACTCGTCCCAACCTTCTTGTTCTATCTCGATCACGCTTTCCCTGGTCCATACGGCCGCACTCAGTGGAGCCGACGCGGCGAACAGGTCAGGCCGCCTCAAGCTAAAGAGCAGGGTGCCATGACCTCCCATGCTGAGACCGGCCACCGCGCGGAACTGCCGCTCGGCGCGAACGCGGAAGTTGGACTCTATCCAGGGGATAAACTCCTCGACAAAGAAGTCTTCGTAGCGGGTCTTGCCGTCATGGGAGTTCATGTACCAGTCGACGCCCGCGTCTGGCATGGCGATGATCATCGGCGTGACGTTGATGTTGCCGGCTTGCTGATCGGCGATCTGTTTTACCTCCCCAAACTGTGTCCAGCCTGTCTCGTCGTCGGAGTAGCCATGCAGTAGGTAAAGGGCTGGGTAGCTACGCTGCGAAAACTCGTAGTCTGCAGGTAGGTAGATGCTGTACTCAACATCTCGGCCCAGGATCTTGCTGGGACACTTGAGCGATTCTTTGAGTAGACCACCCTGGGCCAGGAGGGCAAGTGGCAAGAGAAGGGAAGCAAGGGACGAAATAGTTCTCATGGGTCAGCAGTTTTGCGAGCAGGTAAATTAAGCAAATCCCGTCAGGCCCGAGATGCTCCCTAGGGCTGGACGGGCTGTTCACCCAACCAGTGGTTGACATAGTCGCCCTGGGGATCATAGCGCGAGGCCTGGCTCTCAATATTGAAATAGCGATCCTGGCGGGGGTCATTGCCCACGCCGGCCACATAGTTCCAATTGCCCCAGTTGCTGGTGGGATCGTAGTCGATCAGCAGCGACTCGAAGTACCACGCCCCCCATGTCCAGTTGATATGGAGATCGTTGACGAGGTAGCTGGCTACAATTTGCCGACCGCGGTTGGACATGAATCCGGTGGCATTGAGCTCCTTCATATTGGCATCTACGAAGGGCACCCCCGTTTCTCCCTGCATCCACTGGTCAAACTTCCTCAGGTTTTCATAGTAGGGCTTTTGGATGTTTCTAATGCCGGTAGGTCGGAATAGCGCAGTGCCATGCTTGTGCGCTACAAAACGGAAGTAGTCACGCCAGACCAACTCAAAGATAAGCCAGTAGGTGGACGAGTTTTTGGTTCTGCGCTGCTCATATTTTTTTACTTCCTGATAGATCGACTTGGGAGAGATACAGCCCAGCGCCAGCCATGGTGAGAGCTTCGAGGAATAGTCGCCCCCTAACAGGCCATTTCTGGTTTGCTTATAATCCGCGATCAGATCCGTCTCCCATAGATAGTACGTCAGCCTCTCGCAGGCCATCTTTTCACCGCCTACGAATGTCAGCACGGACCTGTCATCACACGCACTTTCTTGCTGACCGAGATCCGCCATAGTGGGCAGCGCTCCGCAATTGATATTTTCGATGAGATTAAGGGTCCTTGGCGCCTCCAGCGGGTCGGCGATGGATGATTCTTTCTCTACACGCTTTCGGAAGGAAGTGAAGACTTCCGGCAGATGCTTGATGGGAAAGGGCAGCTCATCCAGTCCATAGAGGGTCGACTGCCAGGTGAGGCGAAGGTCGATATTGAGTCCCCAGAGCACTTTCTCAAGCTGCTGCTCGATCACCACTTCCTCACTGGTGGCTTCTTTGGAGGCCAATACGGAATGGGCCTGAAGGACTTCGGCCAGTTGTGTGATGGCCTGCACCGGGTCGCCCTGTCGGATGATGAGGTCGCTTCCCAGTTCTCGCAAAGACTGGCGCAGTGCATCGACGGACTGCAGCAGAAACTTCGACCGAAAAGGTCCGGTACGGGGAATATCGATCGGTGATCTACTGAACTCTCGCTCATCAAAGCAATAGACGGGATAGACCTCGTCAAATTCTTGTGCTGCTCGATGTAAGACGACGTTGTCCTGCACCCTTAGATCATTCCGAAACCATACCAACGCCCGCTTCATTCGTTACCCGTTTTGTTCTAATCCGAGAACAGGACAGCCCTCGAATTTGTTGAACTGCCAACTAAATATTTTCTCTGACAATGTATTTGAAGCTGGTTGATTTTGGATTGGTCGTATTGACCTGGATGGTGCAGTTGGTGGTGTACCCCAGCTTCATGTATTACGACGAGGCATCGATGGTGAAGTGGCATGTCCCCTACACACAAAACATCACTTACATCGTCATGCCGCTGATGCTGGGACAGGTGGTACTTCATGCCTGGGGTACATTTCAGGATTTCAGTATCGTCAGATTGATTGCTTTGATCATGGTCGTGGCGACTTGGGCCATTACGTTTCTGTATGCTGTGCCACTGCACGGAAAAATCGGTGCAGGTGTGGACTTGAATGACGCTATTCAGACACTGATACGGGTACATTGGATCCGTACCGTGCTGTGGACGCTGATTTTTCTATTGACGATGTTTTTGCTGCCAGGAAATCGAGGGCTAGCTGATTGAAGGCCGCAGGGTTTTCAACGTTGCAGATGTGACCGGTCGTTGGGATCACTGCCAATTGCGTCAAGGTTTGGCGACGGTCAAACTGGGTGGCACCCCTGAGAAAGACAAAGTCATCTCCCCCCATCACGATGAGTGATCGATGTTGCAGCCTTTGATGGAAGAAGTCGCTGAGCAGTCGAAAGAACTCGTCATATAAGCCGACCCATTTCAGGTATTCTGCTTGGGTCAGTTTGCGGGCTTGCATCTGATAGAGGCGTCGCGCTTTTTGGTTGCGTTCTCGTGGCATCAGTATCCACGAGAAGAGTGAGTACATCTTTTCGTACGGCAAGAGGAGGTTGAGCGCCTTGGCGAAATGCACAAACGCCCTGATCGCCCATGTGCCTTTAAAGATACCTCCAGCGAAGATGATCTTGTTCACGCTCTCAGGGTACCGCGAGGCAAAGTCCTGCATCAGCACACTGCCAAACGATAGGGTAACGAAGTGCGCTTTCCGGACGCCCACATGATCCATCACAGCTTTGATGTCAGTGCTGATGTGCTCAAAGGTGTACTTGTCGATAGCAGGCTGGATGTTTTTCGACTGGCCGTGGTCGCGAAGATCAATCAGCAGGAGGTTGTAGTGTTGGGAAAATGCCTCGAGCTGGTACTTCCATGTCTTGATGTTCCCACCCGCGCCGTGGAGGAAGACGAGCCAGGGGGAGGTGTCTTCGCGTGTGACTATTTCGAAGTGAAGGAGGTGGCGGACCATGGGAGGGAAACGTGTGGGAGGGGGAAAGGTTCAAAAGGGTCTCGCCTAAGGACAAAAAGAAAGGAACCCCTTACGAGGTTCCTTTTCCACTGAAGGAACACTTAACTATACCAATTCAATGTGTTGGCGGTGATAATCTTGCGGTGTCGGTGTTCCTGTTCTTGATTCGTTTGATCAACCCGGATTCTCGACTTCCAGATCGGCGCCTTTGACACGAACATCGTCTTGAATTAGTTGAGGCTTGTCAATGGTGAGGTCATCATCAATCGGGTTGCAAGCAATACCAGTAAATGTGATTGTTGCCAGGAGGATGAGTGTTCTAACAGTTTTCATTTTGCTAAAATTTAGATGGACATTGATTAAAAAAGTTCTTGCTGTGCGCCCGTTCCCAGGTAGATGGGTGTTTCTGCCTGGTCGGCACGGGGCTTGTATTCAGGTCTTGTGACTTCTCCGATAATAGTGATTATCAGTACCAGGAGTCCGAGTCGAATGATCTGTACAGGTTTCATTTTCTGGTGCGTTAGGGTGAGCATTCTACTTATGAGCCTTGGGGCTCGCTGGTAGTTTCATAGAGCCATGGAACCTCCTGGCCTTCGTACTGTTCCTCGGGGTTGATTTCCTGTAACTCACAAGCGAAGGCAAACAAGGCGATGATGGTGCTGATGGAGATTGTTCTTAGAGTTTTCATTTTCTTATAGTATTAAGTGTTCTTCGATTCATTCTTTTTGTGACTAAGCACAATGCAATGATCAGCAAGGGGGGAAGGAGTCTATTGCCGAAATCCGTCATGGATTTGTTCATTTCCGACAGGCTCCTTTTGCTCATTTCGGCCATTTTGAGAGTTTTGAGCTAGGTTTTTCTATCCTTTGCTCATATCGGACATCCTATTGCTCAATTCGGACGAATCGGTGGGAAAGAGGGTTGTAAGCGGAAGTTTTTTGGGGAGGGAGTTAGCTAGTAAGATGCGTTGAAAAGAGAGTGATTATTGTATTTTGGGGAGGTGCACGTGACTATTCGGTTGTCCACCGCTCCAGTCTGACGGACTCCGATGAGTCATCAGACTCCGTCGGAGCCACGGAGGCTCTTCATTTTTGAAGGATCAAAAACGAAGCAAAAAATCCTTGGTCCAATCATGCTCCCATCGCTCAGTCCTGCGCGCACCTCGCGATTGGACCGGCCACCGCGCCGTGGCGCAAGGCAATTTCCGCGCTTTTAAGTGCGAATTGGTGTGTGATACGCTCACTTTGGTGCGGATACGAGGCTACTCTAGGGCCATTGAGTCCTCTCTTTTCTGCGCTCCCTGGACAATCTGCTTTGTACCGTTTGATGCGTTTTTTAGCAGCAACAACTACCTCGAAATGGAATCCCCCTTCTCCGCATACTCGCCCGGCGTCATGTCAAATTCCTCTTTGAAGGCTTTGTTGAAGTAGGAGAGGGAGCTGAAGCCTACCTGGTAGGCGATCTGTGAGACGCTGTCGCTATTGGCGGTCAGCAGCTGGGCGGCACGACGTAGTCGCATGGTGCGAATGAACTGGTTGGGGGACTGGTCGACGAGGGCGTTGAACTTGCGCTGTAGCTGGCGATTGCTCATCCCGACTTCCTGCGCGAGGTCGTCGACGGAAAAGGCATCATTGGACATGTTCTCTTCGACGATCGCCATGGCCTTCTCGAGGAACTGCTGGTCGGCGGAGGTGACGCTGACTTCCTTGGGTCCTATGTGGATGTTGGACTTGAATCGCTCCCTCATGCGGCGGCGCTGCTCAATGCGATTGCTGATAAGGACGAGCAACTCTTCTTCATCGAAGGGCTTGGCCAGGTAGTCATCCGCGCCAGTTTCCAATCCCTGTAGACGGCTGGAGCGATCGGCTTTGGCGGTTAGGAGGATGACCGGGATGTGCGAGGTGAGCTCGTGGGTCTTCAGCTTCTCACACAATTCAATGCCATCCATCCGTGGCATCATCACATCGGAGATGATGAGGTCGGGCTGCGATTCCTGAGCTTTTTCCCAGCCTTCCTGACCGTCTTGGGCTTCGGAAAGATCGAACTGTCCTTCCAGCGCTTCCCGTATGTAGGTGCGCATGTCGGGATTGTCTTCGGCGATCAGGATATGCGGATGATCTGATTCTTCGACAGCGGCGTCATCCCTAGCTGCTGCCCGCAGTACTTCTACTACCTCGGGGTCTTCCAGCTCCAGTGCCAGTTCCGGTGCTTCTTCGACGATCTCTCCGGGAAGCAGGTGGTCCTTGCCGAGTGGGAAGAGGAGGGTGAAGGTCGTGCCTTTCTCCACCTCACTCTTGACCGTGATCGTGCCCTGGTGCAGCTCTACAAGCTCCTTCACCAGTGTCATGCCGATACCAGTACCTTCCTGCTCCCGGGTTTGGGTAGCATCTACCTGGTGGAAGCGATCAAAGATCTTATCCAGGTCTTCTTGAGGTATGCCGATGCCTGTGTCCTTGACCTCGATCTCGGCCTGGTCGTCCTGCTGTCCAAGATAGACGGTCACTTCCCCGCCATTCGGAGTGAACTTGAACGCATTGCTCAGCAGGTTGGTCATGATCTTCTCCATTTTGTCGGGATCAAACCAGACTTCCAGAGTGTCTTGTCGATGGTAGAATTGGTATTTGATCTGTTTACCGGCTGCCAGTGAGGTGTAGTTGGCGGTGATCAGTTGCATGAAGTGTACGAGATCTCCCTTTGCCGCTTTGAGCTCCATCTTCCCTGCTTCCAACTTGGAAATGTCCAGCAACTGGTTGATCAGTCGCAAGAGACGCTGGGCATTGCGGATCATCACCCCGTATATGGATTTGTGATCGCCCGAAAAGTTTCCTTGATACATTTTTTTCAAGGGTCCAAGAATCAGCGTCAAGGGCGTGCGGAATTCATGGGAGATGTTGGCGAAGAAGCGAGTCTTGGCCTGGTCGAGTTCTTTCAGTTGTTTGGCTTGTTGTTCGAGCTGGAGCGTGCGTTCCTGGACCAAAGCCTCGAGTTTCAGGTTTTCCGCTCGGATGGACTGGACTCGCCATCGATAGATTGTGTAGAGGAGGCCGAAAAGGAGTAATAGATAGGTCGTTTTTGCCATCGCTGACCAGTACCAGGGTGGGTGGATGGTAAAAGCCAATTCCGTGGGGTCACCCCACAGGCCGTGCGAGTTCGAGGACTTCACAGAGAAGATATAGTCTCCTGGAGACAGATCGGCAAATCTTGCAATCTTGACCTTGTCCGCCATGACCCAGTCCTTGTGAACAGGTCTCAGTTGGTAGGCATATTGATTCTCCTCCGGCTTTTCAAAATGCATGCCGCGGTATCCGAAGGCGATGTTGTTTTTGTAGTGATCGAGGGATATTTCGTCGGTGAAAAGAAGAGACTGTTTGAGCACGGAAGAATCGCTGATCGATACTGGCTCGTCATCCAAGAATAGCTCCGTTATGAGAGTGCGAGGTGGAAATGGATTCCTGTTGAGGGAATCGGGATGAAAGACATACAATGAGGGCGGAGTAGGGCTGGCAACCCAGATATAGCCCTTTCTATCCTCAAACAACTCGCTAACATATTTGATCGGTTCGAGTGCTTCTGGTGTATAAAAGGTTTGTTTCTTGGAGTCGAACAGAGACAAGCCTGCGTTGCTTCCAACAAGTAAATCGCCTCTACTCGTTGTGACCATGGTAGTGATCTCATTACTTTTTAAACCATGTCCACGGTCGTAGGTCGAAACCACACGGGTACTGACATCCACGTGCAATATTCCTCGGTCAATCGTGCTGATGTAGGCATCGTTCGAGCCTGACACTGATATACTCAGTGGCCAGCAGTTTGGGATCATGATGTTCTTATTCTTGTATTTTGCTAGCCAATCATAGCCGTGTACAACAAGTGAATCTACGGGCGCTTTGACAAGCAACACACCATCAGTTGTTCCGAGTAAAAGAACAAATTCCCCATCAGAAGTCAAGGCTGAAGGGTTATAGGCGTTGACTTCTATAACCATTGTCGAGTCAAAGGTTTGCGAATCCATATCAAATGCGAATCTTTTCGGAGTTCTACCTACCCAGGATTTAAACCATGCCTTGTTGTTCCAGATGCCTTCGAAATAGATTCGCTTCTCTAAATCTGGAAATACACTTTTGGCGTCTGAAGTATTACTTATAATCCCCTTTCTATCAATTTGTCCAACTGTCGTGCCTTGGCAAAACCACAGCTTGCTTCCTGATCCAAATATTTGCTTCCATTGATTATGGTGCTCAAGGTAACCGCCATCTGGATTGACGGGGGTCTCGATAGTTTCCGTATGATCTTTCCTGGGATCAACTTTGAATACATAGTTTTTTTCCGTACTAAGGAAAATATCCCCGAAGTTGTTTTGTGCGATCACCGATCTTCCAGCCAATTGTTTATTGTAGTCCGCGGACACACCCTTCTCACTGATGATTGGGACATAGGCCAATCCGTGGTTCATTGTCGATATTTTTCGAAGTCCTCGGTAATTTTCTATCAGCCAGAGATTCCCTGAAAAGGGTTCGAAAATCATATCAGTTATTTTATCGGTGAATGGACGTGAACCTGCAAGATCTAAGGCATCGGGGCGCAGCCGAAGGGAATTAACTGGTGGGTCAGATGAGGGGTGCCAATAAAGAGGGCGTGAGCCAAGTTTGTCTAGAATCCATAAAGTCCCACTATTCGCATCGTAAGTAATCTTCTTTGGGATTTTAGGTTTTGATTCAAATGTGGTGCGGGTGACAGCGTGGCTATTTACGTCGATGAAACGTATGAAATCAACCTCGTCTCCTCCCTTATTCGGTTCGTGACCATATACCACTAGCTGATTATCCTTTGCCGGCGTTATTGCATTGACTACGGTTGTTGTCTGAGGGGATTCGGTCAAATTCACTTGTTCGAATTCTATCGGGCCATTCATCGGCGACACATCCTGGAAAAGCCCTAGAGTCGATCCAACCCATATTTTATTATTTTGGCCTAAGGCCATTGATAATATGTAGAGTTCTGCCGGGGAGTGTGCCCTGTGCACATAGTATTGCACATTGGCCCCTTCTAGTTGATCGTCTCCTGGGAATTGTATACGGCCTACCTGGAAGCCACTCGTAAACCAAAAGTTATTTTGACCATCTACTTTGATGTCAGTTGGACGAAATCTAAAGGTGCTATCCGGAAAGGCGCTTACATGTACTTTTTCATTTTTTCGATTGACTCGAAATATTCCGCTTGAGTGATTGCCCCAAATGTTGCCACTGGCGTCCTCCGTAAGGACTTGGCGAAACTGGCCCGGACTAGACGAAAACTCATTGAACTTATCGAACCGATAGATTTGCTCAAAATTTACTCCATCATAACGAAACAGGCCGTAATAGGTGCCTACCCAAATGTAACCATATGAATCTACCAGCAAACTGGTTGCATTTTCATGGAAGTGATCCAGGTAGGTCTCGTAATAAGTTTCATTGAAGTACCGGGTTTTCAGCAGTGACTGACCACCAGAAGGGATTTGGAAGTAGAGTAGACAAACTGCGGCCATCACAAAGCGCTTCGAAGTAGTGCGTCTTGATGCATTCGCCAGTGATTTCCAAATATCCAAGTAGCTAATCATTGGGAAGGGTTTTGAGCGCTTAACCTTCCACCCTCATAGCAATCTGCACTGGGTTACACGCAAATACCTGCTCTTGAGGAATTTACGAATTTCTATCAAGACTGGCAATAATGGATTGCCTTTGATTTGCTTTAATTAAGACGCACCAATTGAGGCTTCATAGCATGATACGTTGTTCACCACTTGTTAGCTATCCACGGAATCCCCCTTCTCCGCATACTCCCCGGGCGTCATGTCAAATTCCTCTTTGAAGGCTTTGTTGAAGTAGGAGAGGGAGCTGAAGCCCACCTGATAGGCGATCTGAGAAACGCTGTCGCTATTGGCGGTCAGGAGTTGGGCGGCTCGGCGCAATCGCATGGTTCGAATGAACTGGTTGGGGGACTGGTCGACGAGTGCGTTGAACTTGCGCTGGAGCTGGCGATTGCTCATGCCGACTTCTTGCGCGAGGTCGTCGACAGAGAAAGCGTCGTTGGACATGTTCTCTTCGACGATGGCCATCGCCTTCTCCAGGAACTGCTGGTCTGCGGAGGTGACGCTGACTTCCTTGGGGCCGATGTTGATGTTGGACTTGAAGCGCTCCCTCATCCTACGACGCTGCTCGATGCGGTTGCTTATGAGGACAAGTAGCTCCTCTTCATCAAAGGGCTTGGCCAGATAATCATCCGCGCCAGTTTCCAATCCCTGGAGACGGCTGGAGCGATCGGCTTTGGCCGTGAGGAGGATGACCGGGATGTGGGAGGTCAGCTCGTGGGTCTTCAGCTTCTCACACAATTCAATGCCATCCATGCGTGGCATCATCACATCGGAGATGATGAGGTCAGGTTGCGCTTCCTGCGCCTTTTCCCATCCTTCCTGACCATCAACAGCTTCTGAGAGGTTGAACTGCCCTTCCAGTGCTTCACGAATGTAGGTGCGCATGTCGGGATTGTCTTCAGCGATCAGGATATGTGGACGATCTGATTCTTTGACCTCGGTGTATTCCTTGGGCGCTGTCTGTAATGCCTCGACTACTTCGGGGTCTTCCAACTCCAGGGCCAGTTCGGGTGCATCTTCGACGATTTCTCCTGGAAGTAGGTGGTCTTTGCCCAGCGGGAAGAGGAGGGTGAAGGTCGTTCCTTTATTGACCTCGCTTTTGACGGCGATGGTACCTTGGTGCAGTTCCACGAGTTCCTTCACCAATGTCATACCTATGCCGGTACCTTCTTGCTCCCGGGTATGCGTAGCATCCACCTGATGGAAGCGATCAAAGATTTTGTCGAGATCCTCCGGTGGAATACCGATACCAGTGTCTTTCACTTCGATCTCGGCCTGGTCGTCCTGTTGCCCCAGGTAGACGGTAACTTCCCCGCCATTCGGAGTGAACTTGAACGCGTTGCTTAGCAGGTTAGTAATGATCTTCTCCACTTTGTCGGGATCAAACCAGACCTCAAGGGTTTCTTGTCGGTGGTGGAAATGATACTTGATCTGCTTGCTCTCCGCCAATGAAGTGTAATTGGCAGTAATCATCTGTGTAAAATGCACGAGATCCCCTTGAGTGGCCTTGAGTTCCATCTTACCGGCCTCAAGTTTACTGATGTCCAGCAACTGGTTGATCAGTCGCAAGAGCCGGTTGGCATTGCGGTACATGATTTGGAAGACGGCCTGGGCGTCACCGGTGAATGTGCTCGACATCATCTTCTTCAGTGGGCCGCGAATGAGTGTCAACGGTGTGCGGAATTCATGGGAGATGTTGGCAAAGAAGCGGGTCTTGGCCTGGTCGAGTTCCTTGAGTTGCTCGGCTTGCTCTTCGAGTTGGAGGGTGCGTTCCAGGACGAGGGCCTCGAGTTTGAGGTTCTCCGCTTTGATGGACCGGACTCGCCATCGATAGATGGTGTAGAGGAGGCCGAAGAAAACTATAGCATAGAGAACGTAGGCAGATGCTGTCATCCAAAATGGTGGATGGATTACTATCGTGATAAAATCGCCTTCTTCATTCCAGATACCATCTGCATTGGAGCCCCGCACCCGAAAAGTATACGTCCCGGATGATAGGTTGGTGTAGGATGCTGTCCGGGTGTATGAAGCCGTTGTCCATTTGTCATCATAGCCTTCGAGTTTCCAGGAGTATTGATTTTTGTCCGGCCTGAGATAGTGCAATGCGACAAAATCAAACTGGAGGTCCTTTTGCCAGTAGTCAAGCTCAATTTCGTCCGTGTAGTCTACGGCTTTCTCGAAGATTTCGCCATCAGGTGCAGAATAAATGCTGTCCATGATAGTCATGGAAGTGATCCACACCTTAGGTGGAATTTCGTTCTTTTCCATGAGCAACTTCTCCGGAACGATCCTGTTAAGCCCGGCTGGACTGCCTATCCAGACCTCCCCATTGTTTCTGGTTAGGGCACGAGGGAACTTGCTTGCGCGAAAGCCATCTGCTTCATCGAAGTTGGTGAATGTTTTGTCCTTCTTATTGAATACCGAAAGACCCCGGGAGGTTGAAAGATACAGGTTACCGAACTTGTCTGAAGGCATCTCTTCTGAAATTATACCGTTGTGCGACATTCCTTCATTTTCGCCGTATATTTTGAATTCCTTGCTAATGGGGTCGAAACTGACGAGTCCTGCACCACCATAGTTACCTACCCAAATATCTCCCTCCTCTGAGGTGTGAAAACACATGTTTGAGAAGAATCCTTCATCATTGCTCCCATAAGCTTCGAAAGAATCCTTTTCAGGTATGTACAGATGAAGAAAGTTGTCCGTACCTACCCAAAGGTTTTGTGCTGCGTCTTCGGTGATCCATAATATCTGCCTGTCTTGAGATGTCTCAAAGAAATAATGCTTGAAAGACCTGTCCTGCTCGACGTATCTGTATAATCCTCCCACAAAGCCATCACCGAACCAAATATTTCCTCGTTTGTCATTGTAGATCTCTCGGACCTCGCTCCGGAATGAGAGGGCTGGGGTACGACTCACGGTTTCAGGTTTGTCGGGATCAAGCACGAAGATTCCCTTCCCGAAGACCGATGACCAAATCCTTCCCTGATGATCTTGGCCGATTGCGATGACGCGGTTGGGTTCACGCTCGTCGTAATAAAACTTCCGAAATTCCCCGGAACGCTCATCGTACATATTAAGTCCATTCCTTGTTCCAATCCATATGTTGCCTTTGTGGTCTTCTATCAGAGGCTCACAATAGTTGGCACTGATCGATTGGCTGTCTCGTGGATTGTGCTGAAACCGGGTAAATGTTTGGCTGCTATCGTGATAGAGTACCAGCCCATTGGCAGTCGCTACCCACAGCCTGTTCCGGCGATCTTCAAGGAGTCCGCTGACCGAATCTGAAGGCAAATCGAAGGCTGTTTCACCCTGCCCATACCATTGGAGTCGGGACTTGCGAGCATCTTCCTTATATAGATACGGACGACGCCCCACCCACAACGTGGACGAAAAATCTGACAACCAGTCTCGGGAGAACCCCTGCCTGGGATTCCCTTTGTAGTGGAACGTAGAATCGAAAGCCGTGAAACGATCCTTGTCATAGTCATACCGTAAGAACGACTTGCCGGAACTCTGCCCAACGAACAGCCACAAATGCGATTCTGTATTCAATTTGGCCACAAGCCACTTCAGCTCACCCGAACCTCCAAATTGAAAGTTTTGTTGTCCCTTCTTGTAATAATCTATTCGGTTCCCGGAGGTGGGTTCGATTTTGGAAATGGTCGCGGTGGAAACAAGCCAGATGAAACCTCTATTATCTTCAAAGGCACTGAAACCATGCGGACGAGGCCCTGTGTCATAAGGAAAGTGAGATGTGACTACTCGTTCTATCGGATCCCATAGAAAGACATTATACCAACTACATAATATCAAGTGCTTGCCGACCCGCGCGGGAGTGACGTCGATCAGTGTATCATTGAGCATAGTACCCGGAATCCTGTCGCCTGGATAGAGGATGATCTCGAATTTATCGGTCTTGTTGTTCCACCTCCTAAGTATCCCGCGGGTGGGACCTCTGTAGTCGACAATCCAGATCGAGCTGTCTTGGACAGCCTCTGCAACCTGATAGTTCAGTGTCAGTGGATTTGCGAGTTTCGACCCCGCGTCATGATCATAATAGACAATATCACCTGTGGGCCAGTGCAAGCGGACGAGCGTTCGTTTCCATGTTTTGGTGTCGAAGGTGGTGAACCAGATGTTTTCGTTCAGATCTTCAAATAATGGAAAACTCTGGTCGACGGACCCAAGGTCACTTCGTAGAAGGTAGGTTTGCAGCTTTTGAAATTCAGGATCATAGCTCGATATTTCTCGGCGACTGCTGCCTATCCAAATCTTGCCATCTCTGCCTTTGATGATTCCGCCAAAGGAATTCAATATTCGAGCACCCACCGCACTTGATGGGTTCTTGGTGAGCATTTCGAAATCATAACCGTCAAAACTCACGGGCTCATTTTCTGAGGCGATCCAGATCCATCCGTGATCATCTTCGACCAATCCGCGTATACTCTCTTCAGCCAATCCTTCTGGCACGCCAAACTTTTCCAGGGGGATGAACTCTCTTTGTGCCTTGGCCTGATAGAGGCTTAGGGCCATGCCAATGACCAGAATGGTCAATGATCTCCGGATATCTAAGTAGCTAATCATTTGGAAGGATTTTGAGCGCTTAGCCTTCCCCCCTCATGGCAATCTGCACTGGGTTACACGCAAGTACCTGCTAACAAGGAATTTACTTATTTCTGAGGTTAGAGTCAAATGGCTGAGAAACGTGGCGCTATTGTTAGTAGCTACTGAACAATCATAACCCCTGGCTGTTCACTGTGCATGGCCAATAACGATACTCCCGTCCACCGCTTCCACACCTCCGACATCCAGTCCATGGATAAGCGCTACCGCAACAACCTCGTCAACTCCCTCTCGGGGTTCAAGAGTGCTAATCTCATCGGTACGGTCGATGAGAAGGGGGTAGGCAACCTGGGTACCTTCAGTTCTGTGACGCACCTGGGCAGCAACCCTGCACTGCTGGGTTTTATACTCAGGCCAACGACGGTTCCGCGCAATACCTATCAGAATCTGAAGGCCAATGGGCACTACACGATCAATCACATTCCAAAAGACTACGTAGAGCAGGCGCATCAGGCATCGGCCAAGTACGAGCCGGATGTCGATGAGTTTGAGGTATGCGGACTCACAAAGGAATGGTCGGAGGTGCACACAGCACCCTATGTGCAAGAGTCGCAGGTGCAAATCGGGCTGGCCTACGAAGAGGAGTACCCCATCAAAGCCAATGGCACCATCCTCGTTATTGGCAGAATCGTGGAAGTACGTCTCAAGGGGGGCATTCTCCTCGATGATGGATACGTGGATCTAGCCGAAGCAGGGACGGTAACGATCAATGGCCTGGATGGGTATTTGGCGCCGGAGAAGATGGTGCGGCTGAGCTATGCCCGCCCCAACGAGGCGTTACGCGAGATCTAACTTTCTGACTGTCTGCCGAATCACGGACGGGGATTTTTGCTATCTTGAATGACCAGCCTATCAATTAAGCCCTGTCATGAGAAAGCTAGCCGCTTTCATACTTAGTTTTTGCCTGCCATTGATGGTCCTCGCGCAGTCCGCGGAAACCGACCAGCAGCGGCGCATGGCAGCGCAAATGGCCGAATATATGGACATGGCCTGTGACGGGCAATTCCAATTCAAGGCTGCTGCCTTCGATCCCAATGGTCGTTATGTGTTGGAGGAGATGGAAGGGTTTACATGGTCCCGGCAGGATGTCACTGTTACTGCCGGGGAGGCTGCACTGATTACCATAGAGATCTCATGAGCTCTCTCGCCACACCCAAGCAAATATTTGAGCAGTTGTCTGTTTCACAGCGACGGTTTCTTCTGGAAAAGACGATGACTGATACGAAAACCATTCGGGAGTGGCTGGAATTTCTACAACCCATCGTCACTTATGATGCCATGATTGACAGCGCCACGGCTCGGCTCAAGGTGTCACTGCGATTTCTGCTGGCAATGGCTGCCTTCAACCTGTTGGTGGCAGCGGTCATCCAAAACCTTTGGGTCGGCCTTCTCGGTGTGACCATGGCAGGACTGGCCGTGCACCAGTGGACCAGCCGACTAGCAATAAGTAAAAGGGACCTCAGCAATCACCTGCGCAAATTCTTTTATCCCCTGCTGGCCAGCTCTCGAGACGTTCTCGACCAGGACCTTGATCTGCAGGCATCATTTCACCTCAGAGAAAAAGATGAGTCGCCGGTCATTATCGATGCACGAGGTTCTGCCGGGGAAGTTGACTTCGAGATAGCCCTCAAGAAGGACGCCTACCAAGTCGTCATAAATGGCACCCCATCCGTCAAGCCGCTGATGACACCTGGAGAGTTTATACGGCAGGTTATCAGCGCAATTACCGAGCAAATCGTCCATAAATAGGACTTTTCTAATATTAAATAGTAATAGCTTACTCGGAACGTTATTTTTTTTGACAATTTATTGTTTGTAACGACTCCATTCACTTCTTTTACAATACCTAGAAAACCTGAACCATAAACTACTTACAATTCTCTCAACGGTGCACCGTTACAGGTGCTACCGGCATCAGTTCATGTTTTCTTACGAATGTCCTCCTAAGGGCCGTTGGGGCTACTTCTAGAAGTTAGCCACGCGGTTTGTTTGTAGGGCACAAGTAAGAGGACCGGGGCTGATGATGGGGGGATTGCTGGTGATCACTCTTATTCAGGTCTTCTGGTTACAGGTGTGAAGAAGACTAAAGATTTCGGAGATGACCAGATTTACCACCAGCCTCTGCCTTGCCGCACTCTTAATTTTTGGGGGAACCCATACAGCACTTTCCTCTCCCACTTCCGGGGGTGAGAACCCTCCGAAATTATCTTCTTTGCGCATTCACTACCTCGATCAGCTTTCACTCGGCGCAGGAGGTGGGTTCAATTATGGAGGCCTGGGCGTAAACGTCCTTTACTACCTCCACCCCAACGTGGCCGCTTACGGCGGATTCGGTTCCGATTTTCAGTCAGGCAATTACTCTGTTGGGTTGAAGTGGCGCCGGATCTCGGGACAGTCATGGAATGTGAACCCATACATGATCGCCACCTACGGATACAATGGTCGATTGGACGTGAGTTCAAATCGATCGATGACCAAAGAGTTTAACGGATTCGCGATAGGCGCAGGTCTGGATCAGCGGCTGTACAAAGGCAGCCCGGGGTACTTCACGATTGGAGTGCTGATGCCGATCCGCGGACAGGCTTATCACGATTATGCCGAGTATGTACAGGAGCAGGGAATCCCATCACCCAAGCCGGTTATTCCGGTGAGATTGATGTTCGGATACCACCTTGTATTGAGATAGTATGAAGAAGATTAGCGTATAACGCTATAGTAAGAGCAGCCTTCGATTGGTGAAGGTTTCTCTTGCTAATGAACAAACTGTTTACCATATTTAACTAGTTGGTTCTTAAACCACTGACCTGATTATAGACAATTTATACGGCTGGCAAGGAGATAACCCACTCCGTGAAAAAACTGCTGCTGTTTGCTAAAATCACAGGCTTCTCCCGGTGAGTGACCGTCGCCGAGAGGGTTTGCAGTGAGCGAGGAACTGCCTTTTGTAACTGTGACAATTATGAGCAAGCCTTACCTAAAGAAAAACGTATTGCTAGTCACCGCCCTACTGTTGTTTCCAGCGCTGGTCTTTGCCCTCTCGCCATCAGACAGCGGCAAACCACCCAGGAGAGCCCGGAATCTATTCTACGACGTGGATCGAGTTTCTGTCGCCTTTGGTGGTGGATACAACTATGCCGGAATAGGTGCCAGCATGCTGGTCTATGGAGAGCAGAACGTTGGTGTTTTTGCAAGTTTCGGACACAACTTCCTTGGCGAGACGAATTACGCCCTGGGTGTGAAGTTTCGTAAGATCACTGGCAACAATGCCCTTTTGCAGCCCTACGTCACAGCGATGTATGGTTTCCATGGATCCATCATCGTGGGTCGGCATCACTCGCTGAGTCGGACCTATAAGGGTGCTACCGTGGGCTTCGGTTTCGATCAGAAATACCAACGTGGCGCACTTGGATACCTCACAGCCGGAGTTCTGATGACGCTGAGGTCTGGCAATTACAAGGAGCACCTGGAGTACCTGGACGAAAACAGCTACGCCAGAACGTCCATGGTTTCACCAGTGATGGTGACCGTCGGCTATCATTTTGTGATCAAATAAATCTACTTCGCGAAGGCAATCGCCCGGGTCTCCCTGATCACTGTGATCTTGATCTGTCCGGGGTACTGCATGTCCTTTTCGATTTTCTGCGAGATCTCAAAGGAGAGGTCTCCCGCCGCTTTGTCGGTGACGTGATCCGCGTCCACGATGACGCGCAGTTCGCGACCTGCCTGGATGGCATAGCATTTATTCACCCCTTCAAATCCGAGTGCCAGTGCTTCGAGTTCTTTGAGGCGCTTGATGTAGGACTCCATGACCTCTCGTCGTGCCCCGGGCCGGCTGCCAGAAATCGCATCACAGGCCTGCACGATAGGGGAGAGCAGTGAGGTCATCTCGATCTCATCATGGTGTGCGCCGATCGCATTGCACACTTCCTTATTTTCCTTGTATTTCTTTGCCAGCTCCATGCCCAATAGCGCGTGAGGTGTATCAGGCTCCTCAGGCCATACTTTGCCGATGTCATGGAGGAGTCCTGCGCGCTTGGCAAGCTTGGAATTGAGGCCTAACTCTGCTGCCAATGTCGCACACAGTTTTGCCACCTCCCGGGAATGCTGGAGTAGGTTCTGTCCGTAGGATGAACGAAAGCGCATACGTCCGACCATTTTGATCAGCTCTGGATGCAATCCGTGGATACCCAGGTCGATCACGGTTCGCTCTCCGATCTCTACGATCTCTTCCTCGATGTTCTTGCGGGTCTTGTTGACGATCTCCTCGATCCTTGCCGGGTGGATCCTGCCGTCTTGCACGAGCCGGTGGAGGGACAGCCTGGCGATCTCTCGTCGCACGGGATCGAAGCCCGATATGATGATGGCTTCGGGCGTGTCATCCACGATGATCTCCACGCCAGTCGCCGCTTCGAGCGTGCGGATATTCCGGCCTTCACGACCAATGATCTTTCCCTTGATGTCGTCACTTTCAATGTTGAAGACGGAGACGCAGTTTTCGATCGCGTGCTCGGTGGCAGTCCGCTGGATGGTGGAGAGTACGATCTTTTTGGCTTCTTTGGTCGCCGTCATCTTGGCTTCCTCTACTATCTCCTTGATGTGGGCGGAGGCATCCGTGCGCGCCTCGTCCTTCAAGGCTTCCATGAGTCGCTGTTTGGCTTCATCGGCACTGAGGCTGGCGGCTTTCTCCAGGATCGATACTTGCTGATTCTTGAGCTTCTCAAACTCCTCCTTGCGCTTCTTAACGATGTCGATTTGGGCGGTGAGGTTTTCCTTCATGGACTCAATCTCCGCTTCCTGCCGTTTGTTTTGCTCGATCTGCTTGGAGAGATTCCCTTCGCGTTGTTTGATCTTGTTTTCGTTGGAGATGATCTGATTCTTCTTGCGATTGGCCTCCTCTTCAAATTCCGCTTTCAGTTTGAGGAATTTGTCTTTGGCCTCGAGGATCTTGTCCTTTTTGATATTCTCAGCCGTGAGTTCGGCCTCTTTCAAGATGTGCGTTTTCTTCTCTTCGGCCTCGTTGAGTTTGGCCTCGACTTGCTTCTTCAGTAGGATTTTATTGATAAAATAGCCAGCGACGATGCCCACCGCTGCAGCTATTATTGGGAGTAAAAAGTCCATTCTCTATCTATTTATAGAGGTGATAGAGAGGACACAAACGGCTGATAGTAAGTGCTATAGAGCTTCTGAGATCAATTGGTTGAGTCTGGAAAGTTGCTGAGTAGAGAACTCATCTAAAGTACCGTTTTCTTCCTCGCTCTTCATTTTTTCAATCAGACAGTCGAAGGCCACCATTGCCAACAAGTCCTGATTGTCTTCTATTCCGAATTGCTCTTTGTAAGACTTTATTTTGTGATTCAGTATCTTCCCTGCAGATCTGATCCTTTCTTCGTCATCGGCTTTGACCCGCATAGGGTATTCTCGATTGCCAATACGGAGTTTGATCGATAGTTCTGCCATTCAGATTAAGTTAGGCCTCGCCCAGATGGACGATGCACTTATCTATCTCTTTTATGTAGTCGTCAAGCACTGCCTTCAATTCCTTAGTGTCTTCCCTCTCGACCACCATGTTGCCCACAAGTTTACTAATTTTGAACTTATTTTGAAAGTTGGACAACTCGCCTTCCCGGAGGCTCAATTCGGCTTTCAGCTGGTCGATTTCCTTGCGTGAACCCGCCAGTTCGTCCTTGAGTTTTTGGTGCTCACTGACAAGCAATTTGACCTTCCTTTCCAGGTTGCTGATCTCCTTTTTCAAGTTGTCGTTGCTCATGTTACTTGCGGATTATTGCGCCTATACTATTCTCAAACTGCCTGATGAGATTGTTCATTACCTTGTCAATCAGTTTATCGTTCAGGGTCTTCTCACGATCCTGCAGGAAGAAGCTAATAGCATACGCCTTTTTGTCTGCACCAATGTTGTCGCCTTCATAGATACTGAAAGCGTTCACCCTAGTTAACAATTTTTTCTCAGACTTGAAAGCTATTTCCTCTATCTCCTTGAAACTAATAGACTTATCAAGTACTAAAGATAAGTCACGCCTAACCTCCGGAAACTTAGAAAGCTCCTGAAATTCCAATTTTTTTGTTGAGCTGGCCAAAAATTGGGACCATCCGATCCTTGCATGGAAAACCTCCTGGTCAACCTCGGCCAGGTCGGTGACTTCACCTTTGAGGGTGCCAATCTCGGCCAGGAGCTGATTATCAACGAAATACCTCAAGCCGTAGCCGAATAATGGGCTGTCATCTATCACCTCAGTGCTAAGCCGACTGATGTTACCCATTCGGAACAAACTATCAACGATAGCGGCGAGCTGGTGAAATACAAAGGGCTGCGACTCACCAAGCCACGATTCTTCCGATTGGCCGGAGAGGAACAGTGTCAGCCATTCGGTCTCTTTGTAGGCGCCGTTGTCCTGTTCGTAGGTCTTGCTGAATTCATACAACCTGAGATTGGCCATCCTCCGGTTGATGTTGTGCCGAAGCACCTCCAATCCGGTGTAGAGCGGGTCTGTTTTCAGGATCCCGAGCTCGAGGCTGGATTTGTTCAATATCTCTACAGGCTGTCCGCCGAGCGGATATTTCTCGTAGTATTCGGGATTTGTCAGGGAGTTGGTGACAATTTCCTGGTAGCCCCGCCCAGACAGGAAGTAGGAGAGCTCCTCCTGTACCTTATAGGGCTCCATCTCCTCAAACTCTGCCAGATAGTCCGTCGAGAAGGACTCATCGATGTCAATGTTGTTGATACCGTGAATGCGCAAGACCTCCTCTACGAGGTCAGCGGGTCTGGTCACCTCACTGCGGAAGGCCGGTACCGTCGCGATGAGATCATCGCCCTGGTCATCGACCTCGATATCCAGTCGTGACAGGATACCGTTGATCTCTTCTTTCGGCAGTTGCTTGCCGATGAGCCACTCGAAGTTGCGATAGGGCATCTTCACCTGCTTGGGGGCGACGGGTGTCGGGTAGATATCGACAAATTCCGAGGCCACATAGCCACCAGCAATGTCGAGGATCAGCTTCGTCGCAAATTTCAGGGCCTTCATGGTCATCTCCGGATCAGTGCCTCTTTCGTAACGGAAGGAAGCATCCGTGCTGAGGCCATGTCGCATGGCCGTGGCTCTTACCCAGTCTTGCGAAAAGAAGGCACTCTCCAGGAAGACGTTGGTGGATTGCTCGGTGATCCCTGACTTGATCCCACCAAAGACACCGGCAATACACATGCCGTCCGCGGTATTGCAGATCATCAGGTCCTGCTCGTCGAGTTTGCGCTCTTTTTCGTCAAGCGTTGTGAAAGTGCTGCCTTTGGCCATCGTCTTCACGATCACATGATTGCCAGTCACCTCGTCAGCATCGAAAGCGTGCAATGGCTGGCCGAGTCCGTGAAGCACGAAGTTGGTAATATCGACCACATTGTTGATGGGTGCGAGGCCTATCGCTCGTAGTCGAAACTGCAACCACGATGGAGAGGGCGCGACCTTCACATCCCGGATGGTCACTCCACTATACCTCGGACATGCCTCCATGTTTTCCACGGTCACGGAGATAGGATCCTTTTCGGTGATCGAGAAGGTGGGCTCTGGCATGTCAGCCAATGGCGTTTGATAAAAGGCTTTGAGATCACGTGCCGTACCCAGGTGAGAAGCGGCATCACCCCGATTGGGCGTAAGGCCGATTTCGAAGACCGTGTCGGTCTGCGGTTGGAAGATGTCGCGGACGGGCGAACCGTTGGCCTTGTCTGTGTCCAAAACGAGAATGCCGTCGTGCTCAGTACCCAATCCGATTTCGTCCTCTGCGCAGATCATTCCTTCGGAGACCTCTCCGCGTATCTTTGATTTCTTGATTTTGAAGGGCTCACCGTCTGTGGGGTAGATCGTTGTATTCACTGGCGCCACGATCACCTTTTGGCCGGTGGCTACATTGGGAGCGCCACATACAATATCGAGCAGGCTGTCTCCACCAGCATCTACCTTCGTGACTTTCAGCTTGTCAGCATTGGGGTGCTGCTGGCACTCTATTACTTCCCCCACCACGAGACCTTCGAGCCCGCCGGGGATTTCCTCCACCTTTTCGGTGCCTTCTATTTCCAGGCCGGTCTGTGTCAGGACTTCGGCGATTTCGTCATCGGGTTGTGTGAGGTCGATGAAGTCGGAGAGCCAGTTGCGAGAGATTTTCATTGTAGAGTACGAGCTTCGAATTTGATCCGCAAAAATAATTAATACGCGGCCCGTGTATGGGCACGGCAGGGGATTTTATGTCATCGACGGCTACTTACCATCAACCATCTTTTCTCCTGCGCGGATGGCTACTGAGAGGAGGTTTTCGCGCGGAGGAAGTGGACAAGTATACCCGTCGACGTAGGCGCAATACGGATTGTAGGCGAGATTGAAGTCAAGGACGGTCTTGTCGGACTTACCAATCTCAATGTCCAGGTAGCGGCCAGCGCCATATGTTTCGACGGCACTGGTCTCATCGGCAAATGCACAGAAGTAATAGTCTGCACCTCCAAATCCTACAGGTTTGAGCACAAGTAGTTTGTGTCGCTGTCCGTCAAGGGAGAAATGAAGCCATGCGTATTTGGTGTAGGGCGCCGTCTCTCCGTCACTATCAGCTAGCTGTACCATTGACCGATCCTTTAGGCGCTCGACCCTGGCATTGACTCGATACTTGGGGTCAATCTGAAAGTACTGTGGCTCCACATAGGGCTCATCAAACTGCCGGAACGGGGACTCGGCGCTGTTCTTCAGGAAGCTTTTTCGTTCCTCGATCTCCTCGAGTACCTGGTCTTCGTAGGCCTGATCACCAAAGCCGATGCTCATGACGATAATGACAAGGACAACAGGGAGGCCGAACCATACGATTTTCTTATTCTTCATAGTATTCCTTCGTCTGCAAAGCTGAAGTATCCGTGGTTTGTGAAGATAATATGGTCGAGGACGGATATTTCCAGGAATTCCCCAGCTTTTTTGATTTTTTCGGTCAGTTGGCGGTCGGCCTGACTCGGCTGCGTGTTGCCGGAGGGGTGATTGTGCGATAGTATGATGCTTGAGGCGAGTTCATCGAGTGCTTTTTTGAAGATCAATTTGGGATCAACCAATGTCCCCGATACACCACCCTGGCTTACCTGCTCCGCCTTGATCACCTCATTGTTTCGTCGCAGCAGCAATATCCAGAATTCCTCTCGTGGGAGATCTTCCAGGTGTGGGCGGATGCATTCATAAGCGTCTTGCGAAGACTTGATTTTTGGCTTCCGGGAGACTTCTGCCTCTTTTCGCCGACGACCGAGCTCGAGGGCGCTGACGATGGTCACGGCTTTGGCCTCTCCGATGCCCTTGTATTTCATGAGGTCTGACACTTCGAGTACGGCGAGGCGATGCAGGTCGTGGCTGTGATCCCCGAGGATGTGCTTGGCGAGGTCTACAGCAGAGACGTCCGGTACTCCGGTGCCCAGGAGTATGGCGATGAGCTCCGCGTTGGAGAGACTGGATTTACCCTTGAGCAGCAGTTTTTCCCTGGGGCGGTCCTCTTCAGCCCAATGTTTGATGGTGAGTTTGCGGCTGTTTTCCACTTTGTCATTTCGATTGTGATTTGAAAATCTAGTGGCATCCGGCCAAATAAAAAAGCCTGACGAGCGTCAGGCTTGGTATTTCTTTTGAGTCGCGTACAGCGATTTCTTAGAGCGCAGAGACGTGCTTGGTCAAACTTGACTTCAAGTTCGCCGCCTTGTTCTTGTGGATGATGTTGCGCTTTGCGAGCTTATCCAGCATGCTTGTGACCTGCTTCAAAAGCTCTTCAGCCTCACCTTTTTCAGTCGATTGACGTAGCCTTTTGATGTAGGTACGGGTGGTCTTGTGCTGATAGCGATTTCGAACGGCTTTTGCCGCGTTGGACCTAATTCTTTTCGCTGCCGATTTGTGATTCGCCATAAATCTTTTCTGCTCTTTATTCTAAAAGGATCGCAAAGTTAGTTGTTATCGAATTAAAATCAAATATTGCGCGAGATCATCTTTGAGGTTATCATTATTTAAGAAACCCGGCCACCATGTTCCGACGATTCTACTTGGTCTTTTTCCTCTCATGCTCTTTGACGACCTCTTTCACGATGGGGGAGGAGTGGGGTTTCTTTGCTCATCAGCAGATCAATCGCCTGGCGGCGTTTACTCTGCCTTCTGAGATGATTGGCTTCTATAAGCGCAACCTTCAGCACATCACCGAAAAGGCAGTCAACCCGGACATGCGCAGGTATACGAATAAGCTGGAAGCACCCAGGCATTACATCGATATTGATATTTATGGGGACAGTGCGCTTTGGACGATGCCAAGGTATTGGAAAGATGCTGTCGCAAAATACACCGAAGACACACTCCAGGCTTATGGTATCGTACCCTGGCACATCAACCGTGTACGGTATGAACTGACCGAGGCTTTTAGAAAGCGTGATGCGGCACGGATCCTCAGAATATCAGCGGATCTGGGTCACTATATCGCTGATGCCAACGTGCCATTGCATACCACTGAAAACTACAATGGACAGCTTACCGGCCAAGAGGGTATTCACGGTTTTTGGGAATCGCGGCTGCCGGAGTTGTTTTTTGATGAGTACGACTTCTTTGTGGGAAAGGCTCGCTACATCGACGATCCGCAACTCGAGGCGTGGGAGGCTGTGACCCATGCGCATTTGGCGATGGATTCAGTGCTGAACTTTGAGCGGCGATTGTCTGAGCAGTTCGATGAGTCCAAGAAATATAGCTTTGAGCGGCGTGGAGCCTCTACCGTACGCGTGTATTCCTATGAATTCTCAGAGGCGTATCATAAGGTCCTATCAGGCATGGTAGAGCGACGCATGCGAGCTTCCATTAAGATGGTAGGCGATTTTTGGTTTACATGCTGGGTCGATGCTGGTCAACCTGATTTGAATAGTCTGGAGACAGCTTCGGAGGTAGAGGAGAAACTGGAAGTCAATGAGGACGTGCAAATACGCAACCACGAATCCGGCTCGAATTGAAGCCACCATATGCTTTGGGCCTCATAGCACGATCTGTGTCGTACGTTGCCGTCAGGCTGCCTAAATCGCTATTCTCAGGGACCTCAGGGCTTTCCATCTTTCATCGTGGCCTCTAGATCCTTCCAGGCAATCAAGGCGACAGGAGACCATTAAAAAACAAGAGGGTCGCCGATTGCTCGACGACCCCCTCTTAGCAAGATCTATCCGATCTTTATTATTTAGCCAATAACGACTCGCTTGAACTCAGAAACAGTCAGTCCCTGAGATACGCCGTCGAGGTACTTTTGGATAGTCAATGAATTGTCCTTGACGAATGACTGGCTGAGCAAGGTATTCTCCTTGAAGAACTTCTGAAGCTTACCCTGTGCAATCTTGTCAATGATATTTTCAGGCTTGCCTTCCTGACGGGCCTGCTCACGACCGATTTCGATTTCCTTCTCTACGGTAGATGGATCTACACCATCCTTATCCACTGCTACAGGGTTCATGGCTGCGATCTGCATGGCCACGTCCTTTCCAGCGGTCTCCACATTGTTGCCGCCAGTGTTTTTCAAGCCCACGAGCACACCCAACTTGCCGTTGGAGTGGATGTAAGGCACCACTGCTTCAGAATCGAGTGTCTCGTAAGAAGAGATTTCCAACTTCTCTCCGATCTTTCCTGTCGCCTCTACGATCTTTTCTTCGATGGTCTGGCCATTGACAGTCAGCGCTTTAAGGGCTGCGATGTCAGCGGGTCCTTCGTCGAACGCCTTGTCGGCGATTGACTGGCCCAAAGCCATAAAGTCGTCATTCTTCGCTACGAAATCCGTTTCGCAGGTGAAAGCAATGAGAATGCCTTTTGACTGGTCGTCTGCCGTCTTGGCAAAAACGACTCCTTCAGAAGTTTCACGGTCCGCTCTGGACGCAGATACCTTCTGTCCTTTCTTGCGCAGCAACTCGATGGCTTTGTCAAAGTCGCCGTCCGCTTCGACGAGGGCTTTCTTGCAGTCCATCATGCCTGCCCCGGTCATTTGTCGTAATTTGTTTACGTCTTGTGCGCTAATTGCCATGTCTATTTTTTTCTTTTGATTGGATTCAATAAAAAAATTGAACACGTCTCGCGATGAAGGCACCGGAAATCATGTTCAATTTCAGTTTTGTCTTTTGGAATATGTCTCGGTGATTACTCCGCCTTTTGCTCGTCGAGCTCTCTCTTTTCAGCCTCGGCCTCTTCCATTTTCTGCTCTTCTTTGTCCTTCTTGCGTTCGCTCAATCCTGCTTCCATCGCACTACCAATGTATTGCGTAATGAGCTGGATAGACTTGAAGGCATCGTCATTTGCAGGGATGGGATAATCTGCCAGATTGGGATCTGAGTTTGTATCCACCATAGCAAAGACAGGGATGTTGAGCTTCTGTGCTTCTGCCACTGCAATGTGCTCTCGTTTGATATCTATTACGAAGAGTGCTGCAGGTAGACGGTTCAGGTCAGAGATACCACCAAGAACTCGCTCCAGCTTGGCTCTCTCACGAGTGATCATCAGGCGCTCACGTTTCGCCAGGTTGTTGTAGGCCTCATCCTTCATCAACTTGTCGATGGATGCCATCTTCTTCAGTGACTTACGGATGGTGGCAAAGTTGGTCAGCATACCACCGAGCCATCTTTCAGTCACGTAAGGCATCTTCAGACGCTTCGCCTCATTCTCTACTACCTCTTTCGCCTGCTTCTTTGTAGCGACGAACATTACTTTTCGTCCTGATCGCACAATGCCTTTGATGGCAGCCGATGCTTCTTCCAGGCTTTTCAGCGTCTTATTCAGATCGATGATATGGATGCCATTCTTCTCCATGAAGATGAATGGAGCCATCTGAGGGTTCCACTTCCTGGTAAGGTGCCCAAAATGAACACCGGCATCCAACAGTTCTTTGCTTGTGATATTCTCCATCGATAACTTATCGTTTGCTGAATTGGAATCTTCTTCTTGCCTTTCTGCGACCGTATTTCTTACGCTCGACCATTCGAGGGTCTCTGGTTAGGAATCCTTCTTCCTTTAGAGGTGGGCGAAACTCCTCGTCTATCTCGACAAGTGCTCTAGAAATACCGAGGCGAATGGCTTCGGCCTGGCCTTTGAGTCCGCCGCCGTCGACTACGACTTTGATGTCGAAGTTGCCTTGCTGCTCCACTTTGACCAAAGGTTGTTTCACAATGATCTGAAGCACTTCTGACGGGAAGTACTGCGTCAACTCTCGTCCGTTGATGATGATTTCGCCCTTGCCGCTGACAATATAAACTCGGGCGATGGATGTCTTTCGTCTACCGACAGTATTGATTGTATCCATCAATTAGATTTTAACTTCTTTAGGAGATTGTCCCTCATGAGGATGCTCAGCACCTTCATAAACATAAAGGTTATTGAAAAGCTGGCGTCCCAATCTGTTTTTTGGGAGCATACCGCGCACAGCCCTTTCGACGAGAATAGTGGAGGACTTACCCTCCTTCACCTCTAGTGGGCTTTGTGTCCGCTGACCACCAGGATAACCGGTGTGACGTACGTAAACTTTATCGGTCCACTTCTTGCCTGTCAGGCGCAGCTTATCCGCGTTAACCACGATCACATTGTCACCGCAGTCCACGTGGGGGGTATAGTTTGGCTTGTGCTTCCCGCGGATCATTTTCGCCACTTCACTCGCCACACGACCAAGGATTTTGTCCTCGGCATCGACAACCACCCAACCCTTTGTCGCGGTAGCTTTGTTAGCCGATATTGTCTTATAACTTAACGTATCCAAAATACAGTACTTTACATACCTCCTTCAAGACCCTCCTGAAAAAGGGACACAAAAATAGAAGTTTAAATTTTGAAAACCAATACCCACTATTTGTTTTTGCCCAGTTGATTGACAGCAGCTGCAAAATCCTTAGGGTAAGGTGCTTGAAGTTTCAACTCTTCACCCGAAATTGTCTCAAAAGCGAGCCCCTGAGCATGAAGAGCCATCCTCGAAATCAATGGTTGCTCGGTATCGAACTTGCCGATCTTAAAGTTGCGCTTGATTTCTGAAAGATAGATTTTGGGTCCACCGTACATTTCATCGCCGACCAGCGGGTGGCCGATGTGGGCGAGGTGGACGCGGATCTGATGCATCCTTCCTGTGAATGGCATGCAGGCGATCAGTGTGTGGGCTTTGTATATCTGGAGCGTGGAGACCAGGGTGATGGATGGTTTGCCCTCCCTGTAGTCCACTCTCGAGCGATTGGAGGTAGTGTAAATGGGGGCATCCACTTCCTGTTCATCCAACTCTACCCGACCGGCGATCAATGCATGATAAAGTTTGTGGACCTCCCGTGCTTCCAGCTTTCGTGAAAAAAACCTATAAGCATCCTGGTTCCGTGCGATTACCAGCAAGCCGGAAGTCTCTTTGTCAAGCCGATGGCAAACCTGTGCGTTGGGATCGTACGCTTTGGCCATGGCCAGAATGTTCGTCGGGTCTCGGCGATCTTCCAATGTAGCCACGTGCGGAGGCTTATTGATAACAATAAGGTCCCCGTCTTCGTGGACGATGAGGTCATCAAAGCGGATACCTTTTAGCGGGTTAGTCTTCTTCATCTTCCCAATCCCTTCTATCGACTTTTTCACCAACTTTTAGTTTGAACCAAAATTTCGACCCGACGCGATACTCACTGCTGACCTCGATTTTGGATTTGTGTCCTTCCATGATGTGCTTCACGATTGACAGACCCAGGCCACTGCCTCCTTTTTCTTTCGATCGACTCTTTTCCACGCGATAAAATCGCTCGAAGATCCGCCCAAGATGCTCCTTCGGAATGCCCCTGCCATTGTCTTCAATCGTGGTCGTGACATCTTCCCCATCCACGGTGAATATCACCTTAACCCATCCTTCTTTTCGGGTGTACTTGATGCCGTTCATGATCAGGTTGGACAGCACTTGATAGATACGCTGATAGTCTGCATAGACGTAGATGGAATCTGACGGGCTCTCCAACTTTAATTCGATCTCCTTCTTCTCCGCTTTTCGTTCCACCTGATCGAACACATCCCTTGTGAGGTCTACGATGTCGAAATGCTCATAATGCATCTTGATGTCGCCCGTCTCCATTTGGGAGATGGTCAGTAGGTCCTGGACGAGGATATCCAAACCATCCAGGGACTTTGCGGCCTTTTTGAGGAACTTGTTGCGCACCTTTTTGTCTTCGACAGCTCCATCGAGCAGTGTGTGCACAAATCCCTGAGCGGCAAAAATGGGAGTCTTCAGTTCGTGTGAGACATCGGCAATGAACTCCCGTCGGAAGGTTTCCATCTTGCGGAGTTCGTCGATCTCTTGCTGTTTGTTCTCGACGTAGGAGCGAATCTCACGATTGATCAACTTGAGTGGGCTTAAGGAGTTCGCGGACTGCTTCGAGATTGTCGAAAAATCTTCATTCTGTATTTTTTCTAGTGCTTCGTAGATGCTGTTGATCTCCTTGAAAAACAGGAATTCCAGCACCAGTCGCATGAGGATATACGAGGAAGAGAAAGAAAGCCCAAATGCAACAAACAGTGCTGTATCGGTGACAGAAGGGAGTAGAGACAGGAACGCGGCCGTGATCACGCCGATACACACTGCCAAAAGCAGTCCCAGGCCCCGGGAATTGAGCATCATAAGAGGGGCAAGTTACATCTTAATTGGCGTCGAACTTGTATCCGACACCTTTCACCGTCGAGATGTAACCGTCGCCGATCTTCTCTCGAACCTTACGTATGTGGACGTCCACCGTGCGGGCCAGTACGTAGACGTCGGTACCCCAGATGTTCTTGAGCAGATCGTCTCGGCTAAATACCTTGCCCGGGTTTTGTGCCAGGAAATAGAGGAGCTCAAATTCCTTCTTGGGGAGATTGATCTTTTCGTCGCTTAGTACCACGGTGTAGCTGGAACGATCTACTTCGAGATCTCCGGCCATTATCTTTTGTGAGTCCTTCTTTTTCTTCGACTCTCTGCGGAACATGGCATTGATCCGGCTCATCAGCGCCCGTGGCTTGATGGGCTTGGTAATGTAATCGTCGGCGCCCATATCAAAGGCTGCTACTTCTGAGTACTCTTCAGATCGTGCGGTGAGGAAGATCACAAAGACGTTAGACAACTCTGGAATTTCGCGTATCTGACGGCACGTTTCTACTCCGTCTTGTTTGGGCATCATGATGTCCAGCAGAATCAAGTCGGGCATGAACGTTTTGGCGATCTCCAAAGCTTTGATACCATCCAGCGCCGTCTTTACATCATATCCTTCCTTGGAGAGGTTGTATTTCAACAATTCAAGAATGTCGGCTTCATCATCTACCACCAGCACCTTTTGATTGTTCTTTCCCATGTTAGTTTGGTTATTTACCGGGTCGCTCTCGTAGCCTTTTCAAGACACAACAAACGAAATCAAAGGCAACTTACCATGTAATTGAAATTTCTGCAACCTCCCATAAAGAGGCTCGCCGGCTGTGAGACAATAGAGCGGTCTAGTTCTTCTTTTTTTAAGATTCAATTAACACATGGGTAATAATCATTCGAATCAGAAAACCTTTCCTACTGAATATCGTAAGTTACCTTGTAATACATAGTAATGGATATTACCTTCATGTACCAAAGTCACCAATCTCATGAAAGTTGATAACACACAGTACCACTTAACGATCGCCGGGAAAATTCTTGTCATTTTAGGCATTTTGGCCATTCCTGTATCCGTGTTTTCCTGGGGTGCCTTCAACTTCCTGTGGATGTCTGACTGGTTCTATGATTCCTTCCCGCGCCACTGGGATTATCATCATCATGATTATTGGCCTTTCTTCCACGGCGCCCCATGGAATTGGCTCTTCATCATTCCAGGTTTTTATTTCCTGGCATCTGTACTCTTCATCATCACCGGCGTTGGCCTGGTCAATGAGAAGGACTGGGCGAAGCGACTGGCGTGGGTGCCGGGTGTCTTGCTGCTCTTTAGATTTCCCATTGGGACAGCATTGGGTGTCTGGTTGATTTATCTGCTACAGAAGGAAAAGGAACTGAAATATCCACCGAAGTCACATTCCGATCAAACCTAATTACTAATATAATTAGTACATAAACTACTATAATTAGTAAAAAACCTTAGCTTTGCTATTGGGTTGGTCTTAAAACGAAAGCGCGCAATTTGCCTAAATTCGTGCTTCCAATTTCTGCGGACCAAACATCAATAAAGGAACTCTAGTAGCATGGCTGATAACAACGAAAAACTCAAAGCACTACAGATAACCATAGAGAAGCTCGAAAAGACCTATGGTAAGGGGACAATCATGAAGCTCAGCGATGAGAAGATCCTCGACATCCCCGTTATATCTACAGGATCTCTCGGTCTTGATATGGCACTTGGTGTGGGTGGGATACCCCGGGGACGAATCATTGAAGTGTACGGTCCTGAATCATCAGGTAAGACTACTTTGGCCATGCATTGCATAGCTGAAGCACAGAAGAAGGGAGGCCTGGCAGCTTTCATTGACGCTGAGCATGCCTTCGATAAGTCCTACGCTGAGAAGTTGGGAATCGATACTGAGAATTTGCTCATCTCCCAACCTGACAATGGGGAGCAAGCTCTGGAAATTGCTGAGCATCTTATCCGTTCTGGTGCGATTGATATCATCGTGATCGACTCTGTGGCAGCCTTGGTCCCACGCGGTGAATTGGAAGGTGAGATGGGGGAAAGCAAGATGGGACTGCAGGCACGATTGATGTCTCAGGCGCTCAGAAAGCTGACTGGCTCCATCAACAAAACCGGCTGTTCTTGCATTTTTATCAACCAGCTTCGTGAGAAGATCGGTGTGATGTTTGGCAACCCTGAGACCACCACGGGTGGAAATGCTTTGAAATTCTACGCCTCGGTACGTCTTGACATTCGCAGAATCGGTCAGATCAAAGAATCTGCAGATAACATTCTGGGCAACCGCACCCGTGTGAAGGTGGTCAAGAACAAAGTAGCTCCCCCGTTCAAAGTCATTGAGTTTGACATCATGTACGGCAAAGGCATTAGTAAGTCCGGGGAAGTGCTGGACCTTGGGGTGGAGCTGGATATCGTCCAGAAATCAGGCTCCTGGTTCTCTTACAATGGAGACAAGTTGGGTCAGGGCAGAGACGCCGTGAAGCAGCTCATCGAAGACAATCCCGAGCTGATGGATGAGCTCGAGCAAAGAATCAAAGACAAAATCAACGGCGTAGAGGTCGAGGCCTAAGGAGTCCGCTTAAGCCCTTATTGCTTCCACTGGATCCATCCTGGACGCTATGGCGGCAGGTACGATCCCTGATACGGTCCCGACCGCGCTGGCGACCAGAACTCCCATGGCCATGTTCTGTAGGGACATCTGCATGTCCAGTGATCCTAAGGGAACGAATGTGATGAGGTAGACGAGGAAGAGCCCAAAACCACCGCCGATCAGCGACAGAAAAATGGCTTCGAACAGGAATTGGAGCAGCACAAAGTAGTTCTTGGCACCAAGGGCTTTTTGAATGCCGATAATGTTGGTGCGTTCCCTGACTGATACAAACATGATATTGGCAATGCCAAAACCGCCAATGAGTATTGAGAAACCACCGATTAACCAACCACCAATGGTCAGTACATCGAAGAAACTTCCGATGCTATTGAGGATGGCCTCCTGACGGGCGACCGCGAAGGTGTCATCTTGCTTGGGTTTCAAACCTCGAACCTTTCTCACCAGTCCCCGGATCTGGTACTCCAATTCGAGCAACGGTTCACCGGTCTCTTTTCCTTTGATAGTAATTACGGGCTCGACACCGCCCTTGCCAACATAGTAAATCTGCTGAAACGCCTTAAAGGGGATCCATATGTTTTCGTCCTTGCTGGTATCACCAAAGAGCCCCGCACCCTGCTCTGGCACCACACCAATAACCGTGAACTTCCGGCCTTTTAACTTGATTGTCTGCCCAAGCGCAGAACGCGAACCAAAGAGCTCTGTCCTCGACCTATTGCCAATGATGGCGACAGTTGTCCCTGCTTGAGATTCTTCGGGTGTAAAATAGCGACCCTCCAGGCCTGGAAAGTCGTTGTAGACATCGCTGAAGCCATAAGACACGCCCATTAATCGTATACCATTGCTACTACTGCTTTTGTGCTTGGCAATGGTATTGGTGGCGGTCATTATCGTGATGCCATCAATGTTATCGAGATTATCGCGGAGGAACTCATATTCCCTCAGATTGGTATATGGCCTTTTCCAATAATCCCACCAGGGCATGTTGCCACTAAAGTCAAAAGGGAAACGCCGGATGTCCAAATTGGTACGCCCCAGGAAACTCAGGCTGTCGTTGATGCTACGCTCGAGCGAGTCTACCAGTGTGAAGACACTGATGATCGCGAAGATCCCTATTGTGACCCCCAACAGAGAGAGTGTGGTGCGTAGAAGATTGGATTTCAACGCCTGTAGCGCGAAGATCAAACTCTCGAATATTAGCCTAAAAACGATCATTTTCAGAGGTCTGGTAAACCCACAATTTCGGAACCTCAAAATAAAACAATTTGCTAACTTTGCGCACTAATTTCTTTTGCGACTCTTTACACTATTCCCTAGTACCGAAATATGAAGCTGTCCGAATTCAAGTTTGAACTTCCTTCGAGCCACATTGCCTTGTATCCAACTGAAAACCGAGATGAGTCCCGCCTGATGGTGGTGCATCGGGATACAGGCGAGTTTGAGCACAAGATGTTCAAGGATGTTGTCGACTACTTTGATGAGGGTGATGTGATGATCATCAATGACACCAAAGTGTTCCCTGCTCGGCTCTATGGAAACAAAGAGAAGACGGGTGCGAAGATCGAGGTGTTCCTACTCCGTGAGTTAAACAAGGACATGCATCTCTGGGATGTGCTGGTGGACCCGGCGAGAAAGATCCGTGTCGGCAATAAGCTGTACTTCGGAGACGGAGAATTGGTCGCAGAAGTCATCGACAATACTACCAGTCGCGGTCGTACGATCCGATTCCTTTTCGATGGTACCGAGGAGGAGTTTTATCAAATGATCGATCGGCTAGGCGAAACGCCCCTTCCGAAGGAGATCATGCGAAGTGCTGAGCCTGAGGACAGGGACTGGTTCCAGACCATCTACGCCAAGAATGTAGGGGCCGTAGCGGCACCAACTGCGGGGCTGCACTTTACGAGGCAGGTGATGAAGCGACTGGAAATTGTGGGAGTAGACATCCATCCGATCACTTTGCATGTGGGTCTTGGGACTTTCAGGCCTGTTGACGTGGAAGACTTGACAAAGCACAAAATGGACTCAGAGAACTTCCAGGTACCTGAGGCCACTGCAGATAGAGTCAATCAGTCGCTTGACAGCAAGAAGAAGGTGTGCGCTGTAGGTACGACGGTGATGAGATCACTGGAGTCATCGGTGTCAGCTGGCGGCCGCTTGAAGGCCAACAGTGGCTGGACAGACAAGTTCATCTTCCCACCTTACGAATTCAAGATCTGCAACTCGCTAATCACCAATTTCCACCTCCCTGAGTCTACGCTATTGATGATGGCCAGTGCTTTCGGAGGGTATGACCTCATAAAGGAGGCCTACCAAACGGCGATCAAGGAAAACTATCGCTTCTTCACCTACGGGGATGCGATGCTGATTCTCTGAGACCCCCTCGCCCATGAAGGAATATGCGATCCTGGTGGCCGGAGGCAAGGGCAGTCGTATGCAATCGGATACTCCGAAGCAATTCCTCCAGCTGAAGGGGGTGCCAGTCATCGTGCACACAGTTCGTGCCTTCTTGGATTACAATCCTGCAATCAGCATTGTGATCGTCTTGCCGGCGGATCACAAAGCAACAGGCCAAGCGATTATTTCAGACTACTTTCCCGGGCTTGAGGCCAGTTTTCAATTCTGCACGGGTGGCGCTACACGCTTCCAATCAGTACACCGAGGGCTGGGTATGATCGGCGATGAAGGTTGTGTGGCTGTGCACGACGCGGTGAGACCTCTGGTGGACCCATCTGATATCCAATCGACCTTTGAGCTTGCAAAGAAGGAGGGGTCCGGGGTGCTGGTGACGGAAGTAAAGGAGTCGTTGAGAAAAGTGGATGAGGACAGTTCGGTATCTGTGCCGAGGGCGCTGTATAGATCTGTGCAAACGCCACAGACATTTTTAATAGCGCTTCTCAAGGAAGCTTACAAGCAGCAAGAAATTCCGGAATTTACTGATGATGCCAGCGTCTTCGAACGTGCAGGCCATGCCATCTCCCTCGTGCCGGGGAGCTATAGGAACATAAAAATAACCACCCCCGAGGACTTACTGACCGCGGAGGTGATGATCAAGTGAGAGCTTAATACTCGTCTTCGTTAAAAAAGAAATCTTCTTTCGTCGGGTAGTCAGGCCATATCTCTTCGATGTTCTCATACGGCTGTCCATCGTCCTCCAACTCCTGCAGATTCTCCACTACCTCCAACGGTGCTCCTGATCGTATCGAATAATCTATCAACTCATCTTTCGATGCGGGCCACGGGGCGTCCTCGAGATACGATGCTAATTCTAGTGTCCAGTACATATCACAAAACCTTTATGGTTATTCTGAATAATGGCGCAAAAGTACATTTTCTGACAAGAAAACAAACGAATTCAAAAAATGCGCCTATCTAAATTAGTTGGTTATTCGAATTTCTTGAAAGAAGGTTTGCGTCAACGACGATAAAGAAGGAGTGAAGGTGTAATTATCCGCCTAGAATGCTGATCAAACGCTGTTTTACCTTGATTTTGTTTCGCTGCTGAGCCAGCTTGCGATTGACCATATGATTGCCATTGTCGTCACTTGCAGAGAAATTCCCCGCATTATCTTCGAATGTGCGAAGGTCTTCTTCGTCTCGAGCGACCAGTTCCTTGAGAACTTTCACATGCAACGCGTTCTGCTCAAGCACATTCTTTTCATGATAATCCTGGAATCGCTTCTCACAGAGGTTTTGCACGAAGTCCATCTCAGAGAGTAGCTGCAGAAGATCGACACAATCCCGCTTCCTCTGATCGGTCTTGGGGTCCCGCGGCTTGATGGAAAAAAGTGCTTTGCGGATTTCATCCGCGCGCGCCCGGTCAAAAGGCTTGTTTCCCTGCTGGATCTGAAGAAGCTCATTTTGTATCTGCTTCAACTGATCGTCAGGCCGGAGTCTTGGGCCTGATTGCTTCAGGTTGCGTTGAAACTTCTGAAGTAGATTTTTGTATTTGAACGAGGGAATATTTCCCACTTCGCGCCAGCGCTCTTGCAGTTCCTTTACTTTTTCAAATCGCTCTTGGCCACCAAGTCGCCAGACATGCTGTGACTCTTTGATCAGCGCCCAGTAGTCATCTTCGTGTTTCTTCTCCAACCTCTTGCGGTCTTCGAAGAAAGCTCTCTTGCGATCAAAGAAGTTTTGAACCTCTCCCCAGAATGTATCGTCGAGTTGCTGTTGCTCTTCGGCGACGGCATTGCCCACCTTGATCCATCTTCCCTTGATGTCGATGATGGCTTCTTGACATTCCTTCCAGTTAAGGCCATCAACTGCCTCTCGGAGTTCTGCGATCAGTGAATGCTTGATTTCAGTATTTCTTACGCGGTTTTTGGCTATGATCTCTTCCAGCGCTTTTTGCTGGACTTCCAGGCGATCATCAAGGGCGGCGTAGTCGCCCAGGGCATCGTGTGTTTCGAGACTCCCCTTGAGATGGAGAACCTTCTGTAAGTAACTACCCTTGTTTTCGGTCTCTTCGATGGTTTTCTCCAATTCCGCGATTTTCTGCTCCAGTTCGTTGAACCGGTTCACGAAATATTCCACCGCCACAGCTTCACCCTCTTCTCTTACCTCACCGATCACTCTGTTAGGGTGATCTTTCCAAGGATTTAAAATAATTTTGTTTTCTTCAATGGAACCATACGGAACCTCTACAGTGCTCATAATGGTCTAGCTGTTATAAACTCTTGGATCACTAACTACAAATTGCAAATGTCTGACGATAAGATAATCTTCTCGATGTCGGGTGTCTCAAAGATTTACCCACCCAATAAGCAGGTACTTAAAAATATTTATTTGTCTTTCTTCTACGGTGCTAAAATAGGGGTACTTGGTTTAAATGGTGCCGGAAAATCTTCATTATTGAGGATAATCGCCGGAATTGACGGTGATTTTCAAGGTGAGGTGGTGTTTTCTCCGGGTTATACAGTTGGATTTTTGGAGCAAGAGCCGCAGTTGGACCCGACGAAAACCGTTTTGGAAGTGGTAAAGGAAGGGGCGCAGGAAGTGGCTGAGCTGCTTGCTGAATACGAGAAGATCAACGAGAGCTTCAGCGATCCTGAGGTCCTGGAAGATCCGGACAAGATGGACAAACTCATCCAGCGGCAAGGGGAAGTGCAAGAGCGTCTCGATCAGACCAACGCATGGGAACTGGATTCCAAACTTCAGAGGGCCATGGATGCCCTACGCACCCCTCCAGAGGACGCGATCATAGGGAATCTATCCGGTGGAGAGAAAAGAAGAGTGGCCTTGTGTCGCCTTTTGTTGCAGGAGCCGGATGTGCTACTACTCGATGAGCCGACCAACCACCTCGATGCAGAGTCAGTCCTGTGGCTCGAGCGCCATCTCCAACAGTACAAAGGGACGGTGATTGCCGTCACGCACGATCGGTATTTTCTGGACAATGTTGCCGGATGGATCCTCGAGCTCGACAGGGGAGAGGGTATTCCGTGGAAGGGTAACTATTCCAGCTGGTTGGATCAAAAGCAGAAGCGTCTGGCTCAGGAAGAAAAGACGGAATCCAAGCGACAGAAAACCCTGGAGAGAGAGTTGGAATGGGTACGGATGACCCCAAAGGGCCGACAGGCCAAAGCGAAAGCGCGCCTCAATGCTTATGAGAAGTTATTGGGCGAGGGCGCACGGGAGCAGGAGAATAAGTTGGAACTGTACATCCCTCCTGGACCAAGGCTGGGTGCCAAGGTGATCGAAGCGGAGAATGTCTCGAAAGCCTACGGTGAAAATCTGCTTTTTGAGGACCTAAACTTTCGATTGCCCCAAGGAGGTATCGTAGGTGTCATAGGCCCCAATGGTGCTGGCAAGTCGACGCTCTTCAAGTTGATTACAGGTAAGGAGGGAGCTGACAGCGGCACGTTTGAAGTGGGGAGCACTGTGAAAATGGCGTATGTGGATCAAGAGCATGACACGCTGGATCCCGACAAGACCGTATATGAGATTATCTCCGGCGGCAATGAGATCATCGATCTTGGTGGCCGAGAGATGAATGCCAGGGCATACGTGAGCCGGTTTAACTTTAGCGGGACAGATCAGCAGAAAAAAGTCGGGATGCTTTCTGGTGGAGAGCGGAATCGCGTCCACCTGGCCATGACATTGAAAGAAGGGGCCAACTTGATATTGCTTGATGAGCCCACGAATGATCTCGATGTAAATACCCTCAGGGCGCTTGAGGAAGCCCTTGAGAACTTTGGGGGATGTGCGGTGATCATCTCCCACGACCGCTGGTTTCTGGATCGGGTGGCCACTCATATCCTCGCTTACGAAGGCGAGTCGCAGGTCTATTGGTTTGAGGGCAACTTCACCGACTATGAGGAAAACAGGCGCCAAAGACTAGGAGACCTTGAGCCCACGAGAGTGAAGTACAAGAGATTGGTCAAGTGATAAAGTAGAAAGAAAGGAGGGCCATTTTGGAATCGAAGTGATGCGGCCCTCCACTGAGTTTATTCTCGATATCTTTTGATTGTACTGAGGCCGTCCTCATCGGCCTCTACCCGGGCATCGCCTCGGTAGGTGACCGTACTTAGTCCAGCCGTCCGCACATCCAGCTCCTGGGTGGCATAGACGCTTGCCTTGGAAGCTCCCAGTACATCCAGCTCGATGTATTGTGTTCGGAAGTCCAGCGCATCTAGCTGGGAAGCACCCTTGATATCGGCACGGAGTCTTCTCGCATTGCCTTCCAGAGAGATCTTGGAGGCCCCTACAGCTTCTATTGTCAGGTTCTCGGGGGAGATCCTGGCCACCAGATCCGAAGCTCCCTCCATGTTGATGTCGATCTCGTCATTGTTGAATCCGGAGACCTCTCCTTTTGTGGCACCAAGCAGTTCCAGCTCCTCGAGTTGTGGCATCGTAATATAGATACCAATATCATCGGCCCAGGACTTGTCATCCCACCAGCCCCATTCGTGGTCGCGGTGCTTGATCTCCAATCGATCGCCAATTCTGTGGACTTGCACATCGCGCAGATCCCTTTCATCGCCTTTGACGACCACTTCATAATCCTCTGACTCGCTGATGAAAACCTGAAAGAAGGAGGAAACGCGGACTTCATTGAAGTCTCTGTAGTCGTAGGTCACTTCCTCTCCACGGATATCGTCCCATCTCCTGGGTGAGCGGGCCGCGGGTGCTCTTCTTGAACTGCTCCCTCGGTGTGATTGAGTGTTGCAGCTGATGCATTCCAGGCGTCCCTCATCAAAGACCCATTCGTTTTCTGACATTTGGTACGACCTGTAGCCCTCGAGATAGAGCGTCCCCCGGAGGATGTCTTTGAGGTCCGATTCCATTCTGAAGGTCTGGCCATTGGGGATGTAAAATACCGCATCTACCTCCTGGAAGCGGAATTTGGGATCACTGCCGAAGTCGATTTCCTCAGGGAAAATGAAGTCTGCTCCATCCCTTGTCACGATGTAAGACACGGCTTCGGCGTTTGTCCGTGCATTGTCGCGGCTGGATCCACGGGCCTCAATTCTTGTTTCCAATCGATAGACACTGTCTTCGTGTCCACGTAGGCGGAGCTTCACTGCATCGTATCTGGAGTAGCTACCTTCCTCAAGTCTGAGCGTCGGCGTTTCGCCTTCAACTACTTCGAAGGTCGTTTCTTGTCGGACGGACCCATCTGACCTGAACTCCCGTACTGTGGTAGGGAAGAAGAAGGCTGCGCCAATCAGACCGAGAACCCAGATACCAAATAGTGCCCAGCCGAGGTAGGCGTTGCCAATCTTTCTTTTGAGCATAATCATCAGACCTCCCAGGGTGATGGCTAGGGATGGGATGAATGCAATCAAGTAGGCTGAGAAGATGGCCCAGCCACTGAAAGTGGTGAGTGCCAGTTCCATTGGGAAATCACCCAGGTAAAGGTGGTCCACCCAGAAAGTAGAGTGGAAGCCGAGCAAAACCATGAGGCTGATCGTAAATGCAAACATCATGGAGAACCCTGCAATCACGATGATGGCTCCTGCAAAGATTCGCAGCAGCTCGATGAGCACTGTAGCAATAGGGCCTAAGGCTTTGCTCAATACCTCGATTACCTGCGCCAGTATTCGGAACGGGAATAAGAGGATCTTGCTGGCGGTAGTTTCCTCGCCCTCCTTGATATTCAGATTACGCTTGACCTTCTCCTCAATATTGTGAAGCGTCACCGGTTGCCCTTCCATTTGCATTTTCTCCGTCAGCGACTTGGCCTCAGGAGTGATGATCCATAGTACGAGGTAAACGATCACGCCGCCGCCAAAGAAGAGCGAGATCACGAAAATCAGGCGGATGACCGTTACGTCGATCCCGAAGTAGGACCCGAGACCGGCACATACGCCGCCCAGGACTTTGTCGTCTGAGCTTCGAAATAGCTTCTTCATCTTCACGTCCTCTTCCAGGTCGTCTCGATGCGGTACGACGATCCAGAGGATGATGTATGTAAGGAGGATCATCCCGGAGATCTCGCCGACGAATACATTGAAAAAGAGCGCGAGGAATATTAGTCGAATCCAGATCGGGTCAATGCCAAAGTAGTTGGCGATACCAGAAGCGACACCTCCCAGGACCTTGCGTCTTCCATCCCTATACAGGCGGCGTGAGCCAGCGGGCTCTCGGTCCTCGGTCTGTTGCTCGTCAGATGCTTCCGCTTCCTCCTGTTCTTCAGTAGTTGCATCAGACGCTGATTCAGCCTTTTTCTTGGGTGCGGCCTTTTCTTTCTTTTCGGCCACGGGCTCTGGTGCGGTTTCGATACTTGCTTCGAAGTCCTTGGTAGTACCCATGACAGCGATCAGTTCCTCTACGTCCACGAGGGCGATCACCTGCTTCACATCCGATAGCTTGCTCAAAAAGATCTCAGCGATACGGCTTTCAATGTCGTCGATGATCTCTTTGCTGTCCTCGAATGACGAAAAATATCGGTTGATTGATTCGAGATAGGCCTTTAGTCGTTGGTATCCATCCTCTTCGATATGGAAGATGATACCGCCTATGTTGATGCTGATGTTCTTTTTCATCCTTTTTCGCCGTTTCCGTTCAGTGATATGATTTTTTCGGTGGAAGTCACCAGTTCCTCCCAGGTTGCATTAAGACCGCCCAAAAATTGCTTTCCGGTGTCTGTGATCGTATAGTACTTTCTCGGTGGCCCGGAACTTGACTCAACCCACTTGTAATCTACCAATCCTGCTTTTCGCAGCCTCGTTAGTAATGGGTAAAGTGTACCTTCCACCACCATGATCTTAGCCGATGTGAGTTCCTCCAACATATTGGAGGCGTAGACCTCTCCCCTCGAAATGATGTGCAGGATGCAAAATTCCAAGATGCCTTTTCGCATCTGCACTTGTGTATTTTCTATATTCATCGACTCATGTGCTTAAAGTAAATAAATCATTAATCGATATCACTATATACGGAAAGGTACTATGCATGGCCTAGTACATAGCAAAAAAATGTACTGGTAGTGATATTTTCATCCAAAAATTCTATGGATTATAAGAAAAATCATATAAACGAAATTAAATTGCAGGTGAATCGTTAATGATTCACATCCCTTGCCACTGCAAAGCCTGCTCACAGCGTCTCATTAAGATGGCAACCGAAGGAAATAGATGAAAATACGGATCAGCATCGCCTCGATGCTACTGACAATAATTACATGTTTTATATGTCAAGTAGCTGAGGGTCAGGATAATACGACTTCACGCGATAACACTCCGAAATACAGCAATGAGTTTCTCAACATTGGCGTGGGGGCCAGGGCTTTTTCGTTGGGTCTCAGTATGGTATCACATACAGATGATGTCACCGCGGCCTATTGGAACCCAGCAGGTCTCAATCTTATGGAGACTGATCTTCAGTTGGGGCTGATGCATTCTGACTATTTCGGTGGACTGGCAAGCTACGATTACGGAGGTTTTGCCGCCTCTCTGAAGGATCAAAGCACGGTCGCGCTGTCAATTGTGCGCTTCTCCGTGGACAATATTCCGGATACACGATTTCTCTTCGATGCCAATGGTGCCATCGACTACAGCCAGATCCGCTTTTTCTCGGCTACTGATCAAGCCTTTCTGTTGACATACGCTCGGGAGCTTCCGATCCTTGGAGGTATACGGGTAGGAGGCAACACGAAGATCATACATCGCTCGGCTGGGAGCTTCGCCAAGGCCTGGGGATTTGGTATTGATCTGGGCGCACAAAAGTCTTGGGGAGAATGGAATTTCGGGGTGATGGCCAAAGATATATTTGGCACCTTCAACACCTGGTCTCATAACCCAGAGGAGTTGGAAGATATTTACAACCTCACAGGCAACGAAGTGCCAACGAATTCCATAGAGGTGACATTACCCAGACTGATTTTCGGTGGTAGCAGAAGATTTGAGGTGCTCAAGATGTTTTCCGTGCTTGCTACAATGGATTTGGATATGACATTCGATGGGAAACGCAATACGCTGATACGTACCAATGCCTTGTCTATAGATCCTCATGGGGGTGTAGAGTTGGGCTTCAAAGATTTGGCGTTTTTGCGTTTCGGTTTCAACGGAATTCAGCAATTGACGGACTTTGATAGGAGCATGTATTGGACATGGCAACCCAACATTGGCTTGGGGGTTGTGATCAAACAGCTATATATAGACTATGCCCTGACTGACCTTGCCGATCAGTCGGAAGCGTTGTATTCGCATGTCTTTTCTTTGAAAGTGGACTTTAACCTGGAGAAGCAATGAGAAGGATCTTTCTACTCCATATGATGATCCTTGCGGGGCTCGGGGCTTCAGCACAGTATGGCAACGAGTGGATCAACTTCAACCAGGATTATTGGAAGCTACAGGTCGCGGTGGACGGCCTATACAGGGTTACAGCGGATGAGCTAACAGCTCAGGGGTTCCCCATTGACCAGGTGAGCGCTGATCGTGTCAAGTTGTTCCACAATGGAGAAGAGGTGGCGATTCAGGTTTCCAGTACCAATAGCAGGTTGGAGCACCTGGAATTTTATGGTCAAAGGAATGATGGTGCGAGAGAGGCCGAGCTCTACGTTTCACCGGAGGTACAGCCGCATCAATATTACAGTCTGTTCAGTGATTCCAGTATGTACTTTTTGACGTATGATGTCTCTGGCGAATCAGGTCAGCGGATGAGCTTCTCGACAGACAATAACAACACCGGTCTGGAAGCGGATACCTACCATTGGGAGGATACTATGCACCTCCAGACGAGCCACTACGCCACTGGCTTGCAGCATGGAGAGCAACTTCTCAGCCAGTGGGACGAAGGTGAAGGATGGACAGGACCCGATATTGGAAGGGGGGGCTCCGCTGACTTCGATTTCAATCTTCGTGATACCGTGTCGGCAGCACCTCCACCGACATTGGAGGTGGTAATAATTGGACGAAACTCATTGGCTCACATTGTGGATGTGAGTGTCGGACCTGATGATGCGAGTCTTCGATCTGTCGCAGTGACGGACCGGGACTTTAGCAGAAGAACGTCTCTGACACTCAACATAGAGCTGGAGTGGTCAGATATCGGTGCATCGGGGGAGATGGTTGTCAGGACGTCAGCGCTGGGGCTGAGCGGCGCCCAGGACCGCATTGCCATTTCCGCGGTAAGACTGAGATACCCACGGACTTTCATCTTGGATGGAGAACAAGAACACTTTGCTTTAGACACAGCTGAAGCAGGAAGATCCTATTTGAGGGTTGAGGCTACGGAGCCGTCTTCATTGCGCTTTTTTGATATCACGGATCGCGAAAACCCGATCCGTTTGATCACAAACCCACTGAGTGATCGGGTAGATGTGGTCGTCAACGGCACGTCCGTTTCGCGGGAATTGCTGGCTGTAAATACGGTGATGAGTGTCCCATCTATCACGAGCTATACTTTCAATGAGATTGATATGTCAACGGCAGATTACATCATTCTCACTCATCCTGACCTGCAACAGCCGGATTCCCTTGGTAATGCCAACCCTGTCCTGGACTACGCTGCTTACCGCGAAAGTGCGGAGGGTGGGAATTACGATGTTGAAATAACCAACATTCAGGATGTTTACGACCAGTTTGGCTATGGCGTACCCACACCGCTGGCTATTCGTAGAATGCTACAATTGGGATACAATGAAGGCAACGTCCAATGGTTATTCATGATTGGGAGAGGTACTACAGTCTCCACTGACTTCTACCGGGATCGTGATGGTGAACACTACTTACCCACATTTGGCAACCCTGGTAGTGATATTCTCTTTGGTGTGCTCGATCCTGGGTCTTTAGCACCTCAGGTTGCAGTTGGCAGGCTCACAGCTACTGACCCAAACCAAGTGAGGGCTTACCTGGACAAAGTCGTTGAACATGAACTTGTCCCCTATGATGGACTGTGGCGTAAGAACATCATACAACTGAGTGGGGGGCAAAACGCCTTTGAGCTAATGAGGTTCAGACAATATGTTGGTGGATTTGGTGAGATCGCCGAAAGCGACTTCATGGGTGCACGTACTTCCAACCTAAGCAAGGAGACGACAGCTAATGTTGAATTTCTAAACATTCGCGAGGAGATCAATAAGGGCGTGGGGATGATCACATTTTTCGGACACTCAGGGCCGGCCATCACTGACATCGAAGTGGACCCGGCAGATCGTTTCGAAAACAAGGGGCGCTATCCGGCGATTTTCCTCGTGAATGGCTGTAACGCCGGAGAGATCTTCGCATCCAACAAGTCCTTTGGTGAAGACTGGGTTTTGCTGCGAGACAAGGGGGCAACCAATTTTATAGCGCACACAGACCTCGCCCTGTCTACGTCCCTCAACCGCTATTCGAGGCTTTTTTACGAGGTGGCCTATGCTGACAGTACAACTTATGGCCAGACATTGGGGGAGATCACGGTCGAGGCGGGTCGGAGGTACTTCGAATCCTTCGTAGACAAGTCCGCCCAGGCGCAGGTATATCCGATGGTCCTGCAAGGTGACCCGGCCAATTTGGCTTTCGCTGCGCCCAATCCGGACTATGAGATCAATGCTGGCTCAGTAACAGCAACTTCTATTGCCGGATCGCAGATATTGGCGACACAGGATTCTTTCAAAGTCGAACTCATTGTCCGAAATTTTGGCCGGACGATGCTACAGCCCTTAGAGGTGGCCATTAATCAGACGTTACCAGATGGCCGGGTGGTCAATTTACGTGAGACATTTGAGCGCGTCTTGTATACCGACACACTGACCATATTTGTGCCGATTGATGTGACCGACAATGTCGCCGGCAATCATTTGCTGGATGTTCAGTTGGATCCCGACAATAACATTCCCGAAATCAACGAGACCAACAACCAGGTCACCCTGGATATTTACATTTCCTCGGGCAACACGGTACAACTTTTCCCCATTGACCAGGGGATTGTCAGTGAATCTGCCACGGAGCTTGTGTGGCAGCCGTTTGGTGCGATGGTCACAGAGAGACCCTATCAGCTGGAAGTAGACACGACTTCCTCTTATGATTCTCCGTTTTGGACCAATCAAACACAGTCTGGCACCGGGCTGCTGTCGTCTTCCTTGGATCTCAGTGCGCTTCCTGACTCATCGACGATATTTTGGAGGACCCGATTTGCGGAACCTTCAGAAGCGGAGGATACGATTTGGACGGAAAGTACCTTCACCTATCTCCCAGAAGATACAACAGGGGGCTGGGGCCAGTTTCATATCGAACAACGCCTGTCATCTACGCTGGACGGTATCAGCTACAACGCGTCCACCGGAACATGGGAGTTTCAGGAGACTTCAAACGGCATCATACTTGAGATCTTCGGCCCGGACAATGCGGAGTTGGTGTATGAGGACATCCGGGTGCTTGTCAATAATGTCGACTTGATCACAACAGCAAACCCGTCAGATCCCGCCTGCCGCACGAATACTTTCAATGCGATTGCCTTCGATCGCCAAACGAGCAATCCCTATTTTCCCATCACCTTTGATCAGTCACCTAATAGGAACCCGCTTATTTGTGGGCGCACGCCCCAACTGATCCATAACTTCGTGGAGTCAGATATGCTCGATGAGCAGCGGTGGATGGAGCAACTCATCGACAACATGGCTGAGGGGGATCAGCTGCTATTGTTCACCATCGGTGAGAACACCTATTCCAACTGGGATGCGCAATTGTTGAACAAGTTCTCGGAAGTGGGGATCAATTCGTCGATCATAGAGGGGCTCACCGACGGACAGCCGGTTATCTTCTTTGGAGAAAAGGGTACTAGTCCTGGTACTGCGACAAGTATAACGACCAATGCGACGGGGCTTCCTGTTCGTGAGCAATTGCTGACCTTCGCTGGCGAGGCCACTGGACGATATACCTCCGGGAGGCTGATCACGCAGCCCATAGGGCCTGCCACGGATTGGTGGCGCTTTGATTATTCTTTGGATGATGACCCCACCGACAACATCACTATTAATGTATACGGCATCAATACTTCAGGTCAGGAAGTGATCCAATTCACCCAGGGGAGGAGCGAAGAAATTGACATTTCCGCAATCGACGCTGAGGAGTATCCGAGCCTGCGCCTGGAGGCTATTTTCAATGATGAAAGTGGACTCACACCTCCGCAGTTCAATTACTGGCGAATGTATTACGAGACACCTCCAGACGGTATGGTCGTCATCCCGGAGGAAACCCAAATGCTCTTGCTGCAGGAAGGGGATTCGCTTGAGGCCGATATAAGCTTCTACAACTACTCGAATACCGACTTCGCGGATACGGTCATGATGACCGCCACCTTCCGTGAATTGGAGTCAGGATCGGAGTTTCAGGTTACACAAAATATTATGGGACCGGCCTCTGGTGATACGATCACCTTCGCCGTCAAGGAGGGCACGATTGGGCGTCTTGGCGAATTCGATCTCCGGGTGCGGATGAACCCTGTTGAGCCAGAGATCTACCAGGTCAACAATGCCCTGAATCTGTCGAGCTATGCGCGTGTCGAGCCGGACCGGGTTAACCCTATTCTCGATGTGACCTTCGACGGTGCCTATATCCTCAACGGTGATCTTGTTTCTCCGCGTCCGATGATCAACATCTTGCTCAAGGACCAAAACACTGTGTTGACAAAGGAGGACACAACCGGTATATCAGTTTATCTAAGGACCGGTGATGATGGTTCGTTTGAGCGGATCCCATTTACGAGCACACAGATGAACTACACCCCCGCCACCGACGGTGAGGATTTTACCATCCAGTATGAGCCAGGACCTCTGGAAGACAATCGGTACGCATTGAGGGTGGAGGCCACGGATGCATCGGGCAATGCCCCTGGGAGTCAGCCCTATGAGATCACTTTTGAGGTAGTCAATGAGTCGAGTATCACTCGATTTTTTCCGTATCCCAATCCATTTTCGACAAGCACACGTTTTGTTTTCACACTCACGGGCGCAGAGGTGCCCGATGAAATCAAAATACAGATCATGACAGTAAGCGGTAGGGTCGTACGCGAAATACTGCAGGATGAGATAGGTCCCATACGTATCGGCAACAATATCACCCAGTATGCCTGGGACGGTCGCGACGAATATGGTGATCAACTTGCCAATGGCGTGTATTTTTACCGGGTCATTACCAAAATCAATGGAGAAGAAGTTAAGAATCGGGGTACCGCAGCGGACCAGGCCTTCAAAAATGGCTATGGTAAGCTGTATCTATTGCGGTAAGCGATGAGTACGCGCCTGGTCCTGAGGACGGCCAAGGCGTACGCCACTCTTCTGGTCTTTTTCCTCATCATCTATTTTTCAGGAGCACATGGTGACACCGTGCTATGGGTGAATGGCCAACGTCTGGCTTCGCTGGATGCGGTCATGCCCATCTGGACCCACTTCGGCGACGGCTGGTTTTTTTCTGTCGCGGTAATAGCAATGCTTCTCCTACGCTGGCGGAGCGGGTTGGTGCTCCTCCTCCTTGGGGTCGCTCAGTTGCTAGTTAGTGCGGTGCTCAAAAGGGGAGTATTCAGGGGGACGCCACGCCCAAAAGTTTATTTCGAACAGTTAGGCGTACCGCTGGACTTCATCGAGGGGGTCACAGTGCATGGGCACCATGCCTTTCCGTCTGGCCACTCCATGACAGTGTTTGCCATAGCGACCTTCTTTTTGCTTTATGTGCGCACCGGCTGGGTAGCCATGGCGGGCTTATTCGTTGCGGTCACCACAGCCTTCAGCCGTATCTACCTTTTGCAGCACTTCCTGATAGATGTTACCATTGGGTCCCTCATTGGGGTATCGCTCGGAACCCTTGTTTATGGACTCTTTCGGAAAACCCTGGAAAGGGATCGCATTTCCCTCGGGTTATCCGTTTGATCAGAACATGCTGGAAAGCTTCATCGCCACTCCCTTGTCGCCGTCGATTTTCATCTTGCCAGCCATGAGCGCCATCATAGGGTTGAGACTGCCCGACATCAGTTTGTCGAAATTGTCAATGTCTATTTTGATTGTGCAGTCGGCGTCTTTGTCGTCATTGCTTACTGAGGTTGGTGAGACCGTATCGTCCAGATAAATGGCTCCCTCAGGGAACAAAAACTTTGTCGTGGCCTTGAGTTTACCGCCATGCAGTTCAGCCAATTTCTTCACCTTGTCGGTTGCTTCAGAAAGTGTCATTTAATTAATGGTGCTTAGTTTAAAGATGGTTTTTCGATGATCTCTAGTTCGAACAATAAGGGGTGGAGCTTGCCGGTAACGATCAGGTGACCGGTGCGTTCATCGTAAGCTATTCCGTTCAGGACGTAATCAGGTCCTTTATCTACATTTTTTTCGAGCAGGCCCGTCAAATCGATCTTGCCGGTGACTGCTCCGGAAGCAGGATCAATCATGACGAGAAACTCCTCCATCCACACATTGGCATACAGGATGCCATTGATCATCTCCAGTTCATTGAGTTGGTCAATTTCACCTTGTGTGTCATAGACTTCCAATCGATCCACCTCGCCGAAGCTGTCAGGGTCGATCACGTAGAGCTTTTCCGACCCATCGCTCATGATGAGCTTGTCTGAGTAATTGGTGATCCCCCATCCCTCTGTTGGATATTGGAAGGTTTGTAGTTTGTTGAAATCCCGGTCATATACGAAGCCCTGGCGTGCCCTCCAGGTCAGCTGGAAGATCTTGTCATCGTGCAAAACAATTCCCTCTCCAAAGAGGTCTTTGTCGAGTTGGATTTCCTGGAGGATCCTACCGGATCGCAGGTCAATCTTTCGCAACACAGACTCATAAGTGCCCCCCTTGCCCGTATATCCACTGCCTGTACCCTCAAACAGGGTGTCGCCGACGAGAAAAAGGCCTTGAGTCCACGCAGTCTCTTCGTGGGGAAAGGTGTTGATCACTCGATAAGAATACTCCTTTGGCTCCTGCACTGGAATGAATTTTACCTTGGGATAGAGGCTTTCCTCCTTATCGCCGATATAGACGATCAGTCGTAAGCTTGGATTCCCCGCTCTGGGGCGCTCCGGTGTCCATGCGAAGCTCGTTTCTGTGAACGATACGGTTTCGGTAGGCGACTCGAGTCGAATCGAGTCAATAGTCGATCCATCCCTTGTTTCTACCTCGAAATCTACGGGCTCACCAAACTTCACCGTGGTATTGCGCTTCGGAGAAATTAGTTTGCTCGCTTTTCGAATGATCGGGGACTTTTTGGCGGTCGATTGCTTCTCGTTGGTGGTCGAGCAAGAGAGCAGGCCGACGAGCGCTATCAGCACTATGATAATTCGCACTTTTGGTTATTTTGGGATAAAAATAAGCCGATTCTGAGAGACATACGTTGAATTAGAGAGGGAAACCCATTTCCAGACGTGTGACATCATGAAACGTATCTTAGTACCTACCGATTTTTCAGATCAATCGCGTTACGCATTAGTAGCTGCCGCTGGGATGGCGGAGCAAACCGGCGCGACAGTCACCTTGCTGCATGTTATTACCCAGAAGGAGGATGACACAGAGGCCAGGAGATGCATCAAAGAACAAATCCGTCTGTCCGGCTTCACCAAGGGTCATATCGAGGGCTATGTGAAGCAAGGCCACCCCATGGAGGAAGTCATTCATTATCCAGCTGACCTAATTGTGATGGGAAGCAAGGGGGCCCACGGTCTGAAAAGCTTCTTCCTGGGCTCGAATGCAGAAAGTGTTGCCAAGCATGCTATGGCACCTGTAATCACTATTAAAGGCCCCACAGATCTGATGGCGACGCAGAAGATAGCCTTTGCGACTGACCTCAGGAATGAGCAGGAAGAGATCATTGAGGAGCTCGTGGCCATTCAGCAACAGGTGAATGCCAGTATCCATCTGGTAAAAGTGCACGACAGCCGGTTGGTGAAAACCACTGAAGTCGAGAAGCGTATGCGACAATTTGCCGATAGACACGGCATTCGGAACTATACGGTCAACGCCAGAGGCGGTACCAATGAGGTGCATGAAATCATCGATTTCGCCAAAGAGGTCAAGGCGGATATGGTGGCGATGGCCACGCACGATCGCCAAGGATTGGAACGTCTGTTCGGTGGCATCATCAGTGGCGGGGTGATCAACGAGATCGACCTGCCCATCTGGACGAAGTCGATTCTCTATTCGGAGTGACGCTTCTTTACAGGCGCAGCAAATCCCCGCATGAGTATGGGCACAGTGAGTCCCTGATAGAGCACTGAGCAGACGACAACTATGTACGTCATCGTAAGGATGATGTCTTTGCCTTCAAAGTCAGGAAGGGACATAGAGAGCGCAATGGGTAATCCTCCACGCAAAGCGCCCCACGTCAACACTGAGATCGTATTTTTTTCAAAAGCGCGTCTGGTTGACATCAGCTTGATCGGGATGAACACACTCAGCCATCGCCCCAGTAAAACAATGTTCACCGCAAAGAACCCTGCCGCGAAGAAGTCAAATCGCCAGGGTATGACGATCATTTCTAGCCCTATCAAGACAAACAGCATGGCTGCAAGGGACTCCTCGAGTAGCGCCCAAAACTTAAAGACATAGTCACCCGCGGCACTACTGACGTGCGTACTTCTCCCCTCATTGCCAATCACCAGTCCCATGACTACTGCGGCTTGCTTTGAGGAAACGTGTATGAAATCAGCCAGCAGCGAGCCTACCATCACGATGGCCAAAGTAATCAGGATCTCGGCTTCCACCTGGTCATTGTCTACATACTGCAGTAGCCTGTAGCCAATATAGCCAAGGAATAGACCGATGAATATGCCGCCGAAGATCTCCGCACCGAAGATGTAGAAGATCTCGTAGATCGTCAGCACATGGTCATCTTGAGCATGAGCAATATCAAGCAGTGTGAGTGCCAAAACCACCGCAACGCCATCATTGAAAAGTGATTCTCCCCGGATCTTGACTTCGAGGTCTTTGGAGAGGTTGAATCGTTCGATGAATCTTGTAACCGCTATCGGATCAGTTGGGGATATGAGCGCGCCAAAGACCAGGCAATAGTAGATGTTTAGCTCTATCCCGAGCATGGCCAATGTGTAATGGACCAGGGTACCGATGATGGCGGTACTGAGGAATACACCAGTTGTGGCAAGGATCAATACGGGCGTTCGTTGCTGTGCGAGCTGCCTGAAATCAATATTGAGCGCCCCTGAAAAGAGCATGAAGCTGAGCACCACCTGATACAATACCTCCGCATAATCGTACTCCTCCAGGTCGACAGCACTGACATTTAGTGCTGGCACTATCTTACCCAGTACAAGGATGACAACAGAAAGTGCCAAAGCCAAAATCATCAAACCAATGGAAGATGGCAGCTTCAGGTAATACGTGTTGACAAAGATGAATAGCCCAGCAAGGAATATGAATAGAGCTATTATGTCGAAAATACTCATCTACTGAACCAATTAATCAATGCTCATGCCCGGCAGTTTGCCGCAAAATTACGAGTGTAAGTTGGATCAGCGGTCGTCTTAGCCAGCATTGTTGGGTGATTTATACAGGGCTCAGACCAATTTGGCACGAATTTAGGTTTTTTTCTACCCTTCTGCAAGCGCAATCCTGTCGGCGGCCGTTGGTTGGTAGCCATTTTAAAAGCTTATGAATCAGGAGACTGGCCAGTAACAATTGGATGAGCGGTGGAAAGTGGACCATTTCTTGGCAAACTTCCCTGGGACAAAAGGCGTTTCTATTTTGATTGTAGATTTGAGGTTATGAAAAAATTGCTGGTATATCTGATCATTTCAATGCCAATATTGGCAGCTGCACAGGGAGACCCCGATTATAAGACCTGGAAGATCCTGGCGCAGGTTGATTATGAAAAGAGTCAGGATGAATATGGGGAGATTTATGTTCCCAAGTTCAGCGAAAGCATACAGGAACTGGAAGGTAAAGAGATCACGCTACCTGGATACATTATACCATTCGAGGGGCTGTTCAATCCGGATGAGGTGATCGTGTCGTCTCTGCCGATTGCCTCGTGCTTCTTCTGCGGGTCTGGGGGACCTGAGACGGTTGCCAAGGCATTTCTCGCGGAGGATATTCGTTATACGGCGAAGACAGTCAATGTGACGGGCCGGCTGGAGCTGAATAACGAAGACGCCAATGAGTTAATGTTTATATTACGCGACGCAAAAGTTGAAATCAGATGACACGTGTTTTCTTGCTATTTTTTGGATTAGTCATAGTAGCTTCTTGCAGCCCTCCCAATCGCGAAGCCCCCAGTAACGCTGAGGAGGAAGCGGGTCCAGTGCCCGAATTGAGTAATAGCGACTTGCTGGAAGAGGTAATGGCATTACATGATGCTGTGATGCCGGATCAGGCCACGCTAAGGTCCCTGGGTAATTCCCTTCGCGAGCTGGCCGAATCTGCTGAGGATCAGGCCGCAGCCGATCTGTACACTGAGCAAGCCAATCTCGCCGATTCAGCGTTCCAATCCATGATGGTCTGGATGCGACAATTCGACCCTGATTACAGTGGATCAGACGAGGAAATAAAGCAATACCTTGAAGGTCAGTTGAAGCAGATGAGTGACGTCAAAGCCTTGATGGAGAGGTCACTGGAAGAAGGGCAAAAATTGGTAGACGCCGCAAAGTAAACCTACTCTTCTTCACAATTCTGTAGCCATTTTTCTACCTCCTTTACTGACTGAAGGCCGGCTTCATTGCCCCATGAATTGGTGACGAAAGTGAGGATCTCGGCAATCTCGAGATTGGTAAGCGATGGCAGCCCTGGCATCATTTGGTGGTACGTAGTGCCATTTACTACTATCTCCTTCATCTGTCCATTTTTGATGATACACGCAGCACGAGGGATGTCCGCCAGCAAGTAGTCAGACTCGGCAAGTGGCGGGTAGAGTTGTGCTAGCCCCTGCCCCCTGTCCTGATGACAGTTGATGCAATAGACGTCGTACAGGCTTTCTCCTTTGGCGAGATACTGTTCAAACTTGATGCGAGTGGATCGGTCCATACCGTCCTGACTCCCCAACGGACCGCAACTCCACAGAGCAGATAGGACCAGCAGGCCAATTAGAAGCCTACTCCTCATCTTTCGCGTACTCTTTGAGCAGCCTATCAATGTCGCTGATCATGATATCAACTTGCTCGGGTTTGGTACCGTCAAGCACAGACCGGATTCTGCGGTCCTTGTCTACGAGAATAATTGCGCCGGAATGAATGAACCCCCCGGGTGCCTGATCGTCCTCGGCCATTACTGACATATAACTCTTCTCGCCGAGGTCATAGATTTCATCCTGATCACCTGTGACGAAGTGCCATTTTTCACTGCTCACTGCCAGTGCTTCTGCGTAGTTTTTGAGCAGGGCCACGGTATCGTACTCGGGATCAATGGTATGTGAGAGCAGTGCTACCTCTGGATTATCTTCATACGCCTCGTAGATACGGAGCATCTGTTGCTTCATGATCGGGCATATGGTGGGGCAACTGGTGAAGAAGAAGTCAGCCACGTAGACCTTATCCTCAAAGGTCTCATTCGTAACGATGGCGGAATCCTGGTTGACAAACTGAAAACTGGAGATCGTGTGGGGTATGGTATCATACACCGTCTCCCCATTCTCGACCCTCTCCACTATCTCACTGCGTCCGTAAACCTTCAGTTCGTAGCCCTTCTGGACGTCCGAGCAGCCGAGCGCCACTATCACCCAGACCAGTGATTTGATCCTTCTCATATGCTTAGTTTTGATCTGTTTTTGATTCCCTGATACGCTTGTAAATCCTGACTGCCAGCATCAGCACAATTGCGAACGCAATAATACCCAATGTGCCCCAAAGCCAACTGATTTGGTCTTTCTTCACGATAAGGAAGACCACCGCTACCAGGATGATCGTGGCGACCTCATTCCAGATCCTCAATTGCGTCGAAGAGAACTTTGTTACACCCTTTTGTAGTTGGAGGTAAATGGAATGGCAACCAAAGTGGTAGAGGTACAGTACTAGGACAAACAAGAGCTTGATGTGCATGAACGGCAACGAGAGCCAGGAAGGCTGGACAATCAATAAGCCAGCACCAAATATGAGAGTGATAACCGCCGAAGGCCAGGTGATCACATACCATAGCAACCTGGTCATCTTGCTCAGTTGCGCATGAAGAATGCTCCGGTCTGGTTCCGGTTTTTCAAGTGCTTCCGTCTGATAGATGAACAGTCGCACGATGTAAAAGAGACCGGCAAACCAGGTGACGATGAAGATGATGTGCAGTGCCTTGAGGCTTAAATAGTCCATTCTTGGAAAGAAAACTGATGGTAAACAAGTTGAGTTTCAAAAATTCAGCACAATTGCCGTGGAGACAAGTTTTACATATCTTTAGTTACTAAAATTTTCTGTTCACACAGATGAATGACAAGTCCAACATTTGGTATTTCGAGGATTCAGACCTCTTTGAACTGCTTTGCCCAACGAAGAGCCCTTCCCTGGAAGACAAACACAATCCCAACATATTCAAGAAAGATGAATACATCTATTTCCCCGAGGAGCCATCGGAGAACGTGTACATGGTCTCGCAGGGTCGAGTGAAGGTCGGCACCTTTACCAGTGACGGGAAGGAAATAGTGAAGGCGATTCTGTCGCGCGGCGAACTTTTTGGGGAGTTGTCATTGGCCGGGGAAGAGAAGCGGGAGGACTTCGCCGTGGCCATGGATGACAACACGCGCATCTGTCCGATGACCGTGGACGATCTGCAGGACCTCATGAAGGACAACCAGGTGTTGAGCTTTAAAATATTAAAGATCATCGGCTTCCGACTGCGGAAGATGGAGCGCAAGATCGAGTCGTTGGTATTCAAAGATGCCCGTACGAGGATTGTTGACTTCCTGCGGGAAATGGCCCATGAGAGAGGACAGAAGGTTGGCTTCGAAATGATGATCAAAAACCACCTCACACACAAGGACATAGCGAGCCTCACAGGCACCTCGCGTCAGACTGTCACGACCGTCATGAATGAGCTGAGGGATGAAAACATCATCAACTTTGACCGAAGGCGCATTCTCATCAGGGACATGGATAAATTGGTTTAAGCCCGAATGTCAAGGAGCGGACTACTCGCGGGGCATCATTAGGTGACTCAATGGAGTATAGGGTTCCGAGACTATTCGATTTATTCATGACTTATTCCTTTATGAAATCATTTTTGACGCTATTGGGCGTTTGCTCCACACTGGTGTTGGGCGCACAAAACCTGCAGGGTTATACTCCTTCCATATTATTTGACCGAGGTGCGTGGGAGCTCAAGAGCTTTCAAAACCTTTATTCCCAGACCAAGGCCTTCAATGATGGGAAGAAGGTAGAGACGGGCCGAGGTCGCGAATCTTACTTCACATCCATCAATCAATTTCTCTATGGTCTGAACGACCAGATTAATATTGGTGCAGATCTGTGGGTCAAAAACGTCAATCTTGAGAATGGTGAGTTCACTTCCCGTACGGCCATCACTGGCTTTGGGCCTAAGATCAAGATCGCACCTTTCAAGTCAGTGCGGCGACTGTCCATTCAGAGCACCGTGCTTTTCTCCTTGGCGGACGATCTCGAAGGCAGAGCACCCGATGCGGAGAAGCCTTTTCTGTTTTTGGAGTTTGATCGGACTGCGCTGTGGTTGAATCAGTTCTTCTTCGATCTGCCAATTGGCACGGACTTCCAGCTGTTTTTCCAACAGGCCTTCTGGTATCACTTCGTTCGTGATTCTTTCAGGGAAAATAACTTCCTGCAAACACAGACGAGCGTTTTCTTCAACTACTTCCCCACGTCGCGCTGGACCGCCTATGGTATGGCAGAGTATTTCCCTACTCACTATAATGATGTCGAGCAAAAGGCGGAGGGCTTCTATTCCTACTTCGTGCAAGCGGGCCTTGGACTGAAGTATCAATTGATTCCCAATAAAATCGAGCTGGAGGCCCTCTACACCAACTTTATCGATGGAAGTGAGGGATCTGGTGCGGGTCAGACCTTCAATTTTGGTGTGCGGATAGTCAATCAGTAACTTGCTTGTGTGCACCTTGTCCGCCTTTATGCTGGGTTTCTATTACTATTTGGCTCCTGCCTAACCACTGCTCAGGTGCTCGTGAGAGAGGTGAAGTTCGAGGGGTTGGAAAAAACCAAGGAGGACTTCGTTGAGCAGTTTGTGCAAACGGGAGTAGGGGACCAATTGGACTCATTGGTCCTGGAGGCTGACCGGCAGCGTCTGGCCAATCTCGAGATGCTGGCCAATGCCGAGGTAGCAATAGTTCATGATGCGAAGGGGGCGACGGTGACGTTCCAATGCCAGGAAGTTCGCACCCTACTACCCATCATCAACTTTGGAGGGGTGGAGGACAATGTCTGGTTTCTCGTCGGCGTGACGGAGGCCAATATGTTAGGCCGGGGGCATAAGTTTCTGACCTATTACCAGTACTACGACCGTAGTTCGGTCTCGGCCTCGCTGTTCCTCAATCGGATGAACAAAACCAAGTGGAGCATGCTGCTCAACTTCGTCAAGTGGTCCACGGAGGAACCGCTTTTCTTTGATGATGGTACCGCGTACTACAACTACGATAACTTCACGTATGGGGCGGGCGTCCTCTATCACTTCAACTTTTTGAGTAATGTTGAATTGAGCACGGCTTACTTCACCGAGGAGTACAACCGGGTGGATGAAGCTCCTATTGAAGGCGCTCCCCAGCACGAAATGACACAAAAGCAGTTGGTGAAAGTCATCTACCGGCTCAACAAGCTCAACTATCACTACTTCTATCTCAAAGGCATCCGAAATACGCTCAACGTCGAAGCGGTGTTCTCCTATGACGGCGATCCTGCGTTCCAGATCATCTTTGATGACTTCAGGATGTTTCATCGTGTAGGACGATCAGGGAACATTGGCAACCGCTGGCGGGTGGGGATCTCCAGCAATCACGACACGCCTTTCGCGCCATTCGTACTTGACAGCTACGTCAACATTCGTGGTGTGGGCAATCGTGTGGACCGAGGCACAGCGGTGGTCACGATGAATAATGAATACCGCCATGCTGTCTTCGAAGGCCAAAAGCTGGCACTCCAACTCGTGGGTTTCTCCGATTTCGGCACCTGGCGAACGCCCGGCGGCGAGCTCAGCGAACTGGTCGATCCCGACAACTTCCTATGGTTTTGCGGTGCTGGTGCCCGCTTCATTCATAAAGAGATCTTCAATGCCATTCTTAGGATAGACTATGGCGTGGAGGTTATTTCACCACGGCATCGTGGATTTGTGATAGGCATTGGGCAGTATTTTTAGATTGTTGAGGCTGTATTGAAGGGGCGTTAACTTGGGATGAGGCCGGCTGAGGGTGCTTATTAAGGTCGTGTGAGTATATACCTAACTTTTTCATCATGAAGAATAGAATACTATTTACAAGCGCAGCAGTCTTCATTAGGCTATGTGCTAATGCGCAGACACCTATTGACCGGTTGCAGGAGTTGACTGGTACTTGGACAGTGATTGAAAGTTCATTTAACGATCCACCTGAGGGTACGGTGATAGTGACTTCTATTGCTGAAGGCCGCGGCATTTACAGTTCCTGGAAACAGGGGGCTGATGATACTTACTATGAAGCTAACGCCATGTGGGGCTATTCTGAATCAACAAATCAAGTGCAGGTATTTGAGGTGAATACTCTTGGGGTTGTGGATACTCATATTGGATACTTTGACAATTCCAACGCGCTAATTCTTGAGTTGCGTGATCCGAACACCAATAATCTGTTGCAAGAAAGATCAATGACATGGTCGAATAACACCTGGAAAATGTCGACACGTTTTATTAATGGCGGGAAAGAGATCAACCACTACGCTACGTTGGTTCGACAAACAGACGAGGTGGATCTTGCAAGGAAAGAAAAAGAAATAAGAGAAATTTGGACTGAAATGTCAGAGTATGGAATGAAGGGCGATTGGGATACCTACTCAAAATACTTCGTTCAAACCGGGAGGTTTCAGATGATTCATCCAGGAATTGGGGAATGGTTAAACGGTTGGAATGAATTTTCAGAGAAGTATGAAGATATGATGAGAAGGGGGATGAAGTATTCAATCGTCAAGAATGACATCTCCATTAATGTCGGGAGCGGCGGAGACTTGGCGTGGGGACTAGTAGATTTCGTATTTTATTTTGACGCGGAGCCAAATAACAAGTTGCACATGTGGGAATCAGTGGTATTTGAGAAAATAGATGGTGACTGGAAAATCGCTATGGGAATGGCTTCCAATGTGGGGGACCAATAATAAAAATACTTTGCCGCCTCCGTGGACGTCGCGCCTTTGGCCACAAGTGACGTCCTCCGACTCTGTCGCGCGTTTGGAACGCGTCACTAGCCAACTGGTTGCCCTCACCGCTCTTTGACTCTTTAGCCAAGATTAGGAATTACACCCCATCATCTTCCGGATCGTCTTCATAGATGATTTCGTAGCCGGCACGCTTCAGGTCCTCCATGGTGTCGACATCATGGAGCTGGTCCAGCAGCTTGTAGGTCATGCCAAATTTTTCTACCTCGTCGATCGCCTCGTTAAGCACATGCTCGTGGCTGTAGTTCTTCTCTTCGAAGAGCGCGGGGAAGATATTGTTGAGGCCCAGAAGGTAGTACCCGCCATCGGCGGCAGGGCCGAAGACGACATCGTGCTTATTGAGCTCGACGAAGGCCTGATCGATGTGCTTCTTTTCGATCTCCAGATTGTCACTGCCGATGATCACCACCTTGTGATAGCCCTTCTCGAAGGCCGCCGTGAAGGCGTGGAGCATCTTCTCTCCAAGTCCAGGCCCTTCCTGCACGTGCTTCTCGTATTTGTCGTTGTCCCAATCATCGTATAGTTCGACGTATTCGGAGTAGTACACCCCCTTGTCGACCTCGACTTTGTTCGCTACTTCGGCCGTATAGTCGAGCAGCTCCTTGTACACGTCCATCGCCGCGTCCATGCCGATGTCTTCCGCCAATCGTGTCTTCACCGTCCCGGGGATCAGGTTTTTGACGAAGACCATCAGGTAGTTGCTAGCTGTTCCTTCCATTCTCTGTCTATTCTATTTCGCTCAATTACAGTTAATATACTTTCACGCCCTTCTCCAGCCAACGTGACCAGAGGCGATCATACGTATGAACACTGTCGGTAGGTGCACCGGACATGTTCACCACTTCATTGTCTTTATTCTTCCAATCGAAAATGCCACCGTGTAAGTTCCGCACATTCGTGAAACCCAGTTCCTGCAGCTTCTCGCCAATTCGCTCACTTCGATACCCGACGGAGCAATACACCACGATCGTTGTGTCCTTCGGAATATCCGCCACATCCTGTGGCTCGAATGCCTCGTAGTCAATGAACCGCGCCCCATCGATATGGCTGACTTCGAATTCCTCCATTGACCTCGTGTCCAGGTACAGTACATTCTGTTCCTCCGTCACCTCGGCTTGCTTCACAATGGGTACGGTGCCCTCATACAGTTTGCTTACATACTTGTCAAACTTGTCCTGACCACAGCAGGTGGTCGACAGACTGATCCAACAAAGCATTATAAGCCTAAGACGTGGCACGTTTTCTCTTGTTTACCACCTCAAAAATAAGGAATCCGATGACCACCAGGTACTCTAGCCAGATCCAGGTCATAGAGAGGTCATAGCCCTGCTTTTGGTAGCCGAGGTAGGTAATGAATATCGTCGCTGTCCACACCACTGGGAAGTAGTAGCCTGCCGCAATGCCAAAGGGGATCAGCGTGATGATGTACCAGGGATGTACCGTCGTGGTGAGGGCCAGGTAGATGCAGAGTGTGAAGAGGAGCGTCGTCATGATGTCCTTTCGCTTCCACCCGGAGTACATGGTCCATCCGATGATGAGCACAAAAGTCGCAATGGCCATCCACGGCCCAATGGTTTGTATCATATTGTAGCCTCTGAAGGCGTAACCCACTTCACGGAGGAGGAAGTATATACTGGCATTGAACTCGAACGTCCGGAAGTACAGCCCAATGCTCGCGGTAATACCCGAATACAATGCTTCACCAAACAACGGCAAAAAGGTGATTCCCGCACCAACAACTGCAATGAGGCACACCAGGAAGCCTTTGCGAATACCCACCCGAAACAAAAGCGCCGGCAGGAAGATCAGTGGCAACAACTTGGTGGCCGCAGCCCCGGCGAAGCTCAATCCCTGGGCGAGGATATTACGCCGATAAAAGGCGCGCATACCCAGCATGAGGAAGAAGACGACGAATCCTTCGAAGTGCAGGTTGCCGGTGAATTCCAGGATCACGAGCGGATTGAGGAAGTACCAATAAGCCAGTTTCTCGTTGATGACTCGACCTTTCTCATCAGCACGCATCGCCAGTACACGACGAAGCAGTAACACAGAGGCAATGTCGGCCAGGATAAGTAGCAGGCGCATCACGTTGACAGCGGCCAGGGGCCGTTCAAAACCACCGACCAAAGTGCTGATCCAAAAGATCACTTGGTTCAGCGGGGGGTAAACGGTATAGTATCCCGGTGAATTGAGTTTCTCGAAGAAGGGTTGTGTCAAGCCCTCTACCCCCTGCGCCATGGCCTCCGAGGGCAAGATCCCATAGGGGTTGCCCAAGTGTGTCAGGACGATCCCATCCCATATGAATCGATAAAAGTCGTCGGACAACTTGGGAAGCGTGAAGAGGAGGCCCAATCTGGTCGCCACACCCAGGATCATCAGTGTCCGCTCCGGCAGGTCGCAAAACTTCATGATCCAGAAGTACGAGAAGAACGCCACGCCATAAGTCAACAGCAACCAGTCCGACTCATGACGCTCCACTACGTTGCCCAGAAACGTGATACTGGCAAGAAAGATGAAAAAGAATGTGTAAGCGGCCTGTTTCGTTTGGTAGACGCTTAGTCCTCCAGTCATAGTGCTTGGTTAGGTATTGGTTTCAGAGATACCAGAAAGATATAGCCAAAACCTGTTGCAAGCATCAAATGAAACAACAATAGACCATAGTCCTCCAGTCGGATCCCTGAGACTATACCAAAAATGAAATAGATGGCAAGCAACCCTTCGATGATCGTGAGGGGTGTGATGGACGATTTGAGGTAAATATTTCCTTTCCAGCTGTCACCCTTCTTCTGCACATTGAACTTTGGGGTCCTTATGAAAGGCGTTTTGATCCCCAGGAATCCCTCGATGATGGCGACGGAATTGTGCAGCGCTAGTCCCATCGACCACGAGAGGAACATCGGAAAATGGACCACAAACTGTCGGAAGGAATAGTGAACATTAGAGGCTTTGGCGGAGAACCAGTAGAAAATGCTGATGGCCACGAAGCCTATGATAAATACACTGCCCAGGTCAAAAAGCAACGCCAATGTGGGATTGCCATCCTTGACATACAGCATAGGTATCGAAAGCACCGCTGCTGTCAACAGGAACATAAATACAGAACTGTTCAGCAAGTGAAACGCTGCTCGTATTTTGTGTGCCACGCCTAGTTCGGAGCGCATGACTGCTCCCAGGTTTTTACGCGCGGTCTCAGCAGCGCCCTTGTTCCACCGGTACTGCTGGGACTTCACCGCCGGAATGAGGATGGGTAGTTCGGCTGGTGACAATACATTTTCCAGGTATTCAAACTTCCAGCCTTTGAGCTGTGCCCGATAGCTCAGGTCGAGGTCCTCGGTGAGGGTGTCGTGCTGCCATCCGCCAGCGTCCTGAATGCAGGATTTTCTCCAAACGCCCGCGGTGCCGTTGAAGTTGATGAAGCTACCGGCCGACAAGCGACCTGATTGTTCGATAGTGAAGTGTGCGTTCAGACCAAACGCCTGCACTTTTGTCAGGAGGCTGTAGTCCTGGTTGAGATGGCCCCAGCGCGTTTGCACCATCCCTATTTCCGGTGCCTGGAAGGTGGGTATCGTGGTTTTTAAGAATTGGTCATCAGGCAGAAAGTCCGCATCAAAGATGGCGATGTATTCGCCCTTGGCTCGCTCCAGACCATACTGCAGCGCACCGGCCTTGTATCCGACGCGCTCCGGTCTGCGGATGTGTACGATATCTATGCCCTGGTTAGCGTAGCCAGCCACTTTCTGAGCGATGATGTCCACCGTCTCATCATCGGAGTCGTCCAAGACCTGGATCTCGAGCTTTTGGGCGGGATAATCAAAAGCGCAAACAGCATCGATCAACCGCTCTACGACATACTTCTCGTTGTAGATAGGTAGCTGGACTGTGACCACGGGATGTTCCCCCATCATAGACTGCTGTTCCTTCGTCTTTCGTCGGGCCCGACGATAGTGCCAGGCCAGGTTGAATTGACCCAGGCTGAAGATGCAAATGATCAACAGGGAAAGACCGTATCCAATGATGATGAGCCATTCCATTGTCACAAATATTTAAATATTGTCGCAATTATCTTGTAACCAGCCATGACAGTACCCTTCAAAGTGCCAGATACCTTGGATTTTCCGATGCGCACTCGGTAATCCACGGGTACCTCCACAGTGTTCATTTTCAGCTTCGCAGCTTTTAGCTGCATTTCTACAGTCCAACCGTACGTCTTATCCTGCATATCGATTTTCAACAGGCTTTCGTATTTGATCGCCCTGAATGGCCCGAGGTCTGTGTAACTAGTTCCATACAGCCATTTCATCAGGGTGGTTGCCAGCCAGTTGCCAAACACTTGTTGGGGAGTCATAGACCCTCGCTCTTTCTGGCCCTGTACCCTCGATCCGATAACCATATCAACATCGTCCCTCACGATTGGTTCTATGACTTTCGCCATTTGCTGTGGGTAGTCCGAGTGATCCCCGTCGATAAACACTACAATGTCGGGCTTGCTACCACTGCCGGCGATATGTGAGATGCCCTTCAGGCACGCATTGCCATATCCTCTGCGCTCCTCCTTCAAGGCAGTAGCACCCTTGCTTCTCGCGATCTCAAAAGTATCATCCGTGCTGCCATTGTCCACGACGATCACCTCGGAGACAAGTCCCGCAGGAATCTCGTCCACGACGAGGCCAACAGCGTTTTGTTCGTTAAATGCAGGAATGATGACACGGACGTCGGGATGTCTAGCTTGCGTTGTTGCCATTCAAAATGCAAAACTAGTACGTTCGCCCATCAGCTCGAGGTCTATTATGCGACACTTGACAGATTGCCAGTATTCACTGTTAAACCCGTAGGATGATAAGTTGGACAGGCAGGACTTGTATGCGCCAAGACTGGCCTGCCCCGCTTCTACCTGTAAATGGGGTGCGAAATGGCCTCGTATCTATTACATTTGGAAGCGTGAAAGAGGTAGAACTCGCCGAGTACATCGTCCAACACTTTGAGGAAGCCCTAACCGATCAGGAGCGCAGCGCTATCCTTCATCAACGCACACTCTCCAAGATCGGGGAACCAGGGGTGGACATCAGTGAAGACAAGTGGCATGAGCGCCAGAAGCATTATTTGGCCAATGGACTTCTCTCCAGCGACCCCGAGGTATTGGCGCTTCTCGAGAGCGGCTACGATCAATTCCTCGTCAACCTCAAACGGCGAGTGCTCAAAGAGTCTCCAGACATGATCTACTTCCGTCTGTGTCCGCAGTGCGAAAAGCCTGCTCGTTCTCCGCATGCGATAAATTGTGCCCATTGTGGTTATGTGTGGGAGGACTGACAGACACTGTGGGAGACCAAATTGGTCACTGATCTTTCTTTGCTTCCTGCTGGCAGGGCAAATCCCTGCGGCTGTAGCGCAGGATTCAGAAGCGCCTCAAGCGCGAAAAGTAAAAGTCATGCTGGGATTGATCGATGTACTGGATATCGATGATGCCACGCAGACCATGACCATCGACTTCGCCGTGCGCATGAAGTGGCAAGACACCACCTGGACAAAAGGCCGCCGGACCTACAATCAGTCCGATCTTTCTGAGATTTGGTATCCCGAGCTGCAGGTGATGAACGGTCAGGCCATCGAGCCCCAGATAAAGCAGGGCGTCGTCGAAGTGTTTCCCGACGGCCGTCACCTCTTCAGGCAGCGGTACTTTGGGAAGGTGTCCGCACCAATACACTCGCAGAAATTCCCATTTGATCAGCATCAATTCACCATACACTGTATCGCGATCAACCCCGAACCCATCAATTTTCAGATAGACCTGCAAGTCAATGAGCTGCAGGTCGAATACTCGATCATCGACTGGCATTTGTGGAATGAAGCTTTCGGTATTTCCTCGCAGAACAGGCTTGGACGTGAATTCCCCGGTTTCATTCGTACGTTTGATGGACGTCGTCACGTGGCTTTTTACTTCTGGAAGATATTCGTACCACTCACCCTGGTGGTCATTATGTCATGGACGGTCTTCTGGGTGGATCCGAAATACATGGAACAGCTCACTGTCGCCGTCACAGCCATGCTGACCATCATCGCGTTGCAATTCACTTTGCAGGATCTGACACCTGACATCTCTTATCTCACCCGACTAGACGTATATCTGCTCAGTTGCAATATACTGGTGCTTTTGGCGCTCATCGAATCCGTGATGACCAGCAATCTGCTCAGTGGCGGCAATCGAGAATTGGCGCTGCGAGTAGATCGTATGTCCCGATGGGGCTTCCCCCTGGCTTACGGCATCATGTGTTTTGTCTCTATGATTTGGTAGGGGCGACTACGTCGAATTTTGGATGGTGAATTTTGAATGATTGCATTGCGCCTTCACTCTCTGATTACTCAAACTCAACTACATCAGCGATGACAGCAACCTTTAGTTTGGTATAAACGGCGAGGTTCAAGCTTTCTGAATCGTAACGTACGTTTACCAATGCCAACGTACGGTCAGTGGCTTCACCATGGATGGATTCAAATTCGCTCCAAAGTTCCCTCATGGCAATTTCGTACAGGGTGCGCTCTTCAGTCAATGGAATCAATGAAAATTGGGTGGCTCCCATCCCAAGGCCAAAACTCAGGCCTATGAGCCCCTCACTGGTAGCTTCACCGACAACGTTCGTAGCTACTATGCGATAATTGTTTTCATATAAACCGATCTCAGTCCGGTGACTGGATGCGGTGAGGCCTGAAGTGGCACATCCCCCCAGAATGCCCCAAACCGCCAATAGTGATAGTAGGGTAATTGACCTTTTCATGATTGCGAGGATTTAGTTCAGCCGCAAAGGTCAGAAGCGATTGATTACCAAATGATGACCAGTATCAGTAGGAGATTTTAATCATGAAGAACCCCCTCTGGGTCATAATGAGCTGTTTGCCATCTGGCCCTCTGAGAAGTAAGAAGACTGGGAAGCTGGTCACGAACCCGGCGAAGGGATCGACTCATTGTCGGAGCCCGAAGTGGCCTCCGTGTTGGCGTGGCGACTGAGGAGAGCCCGATGGTGCGCCGAAGCTGGAAGGGAAGGCTACGAGCAGGGACCAGCGAAGGTGGACCATGCCCCAAATTCCCTCACCTCTCCTTCAACGCCCCCTGTCCCTCAAACCACTCCAGTGTGCGTTTCATCGCCTCCTCCATCGGAGTGGGTTGGAAGCCCAGATCTTTTTGGGCCTTGGCACAGTTGACATGGGTGTTGCCCTCAGTGAGTGCCTTCAGGGATTCTTTGGTGAAGATCGCGGGCTTGCCCGACAACAGACTCTGGAGCTTAAAAATGGGTACGAGCGCCCGCAAGAAAGCAGCAGGCAGCACGCGCTGGCTGACCTTCACTTTGCCCGCTTTGCCCACCAGACTGGCCAACTCCTTCACGGTCAAATAGCCGCCACCCAGCAGGTATTTCTCTCCCGCCACATCTCTTGTCAGTGCCTCGACAGTAGCTTGTGCTACTTCCTGCACAAATACGAAATCATAGCCACCGGGAGTGAGCATCGGCACCTTGCCATTGTAAATGTCTACGATGGCGCTGCCCAGTAGGGAGGGCTGATAGTCATTGACACCAAAGACGGAGGTGGGGCACAAGATGACCGCCTCCAGGCCCCTTTCCATGGCCTCGAGGACAAGCTTCTCTGCCGCAATCTTGGAGGCGTCGTAGTAGGTGGCGTTTTGACTGAATCCGCGAGTTTCATCCAGCGGCTCGTAGCGCGGATGTGGATCGAAGGCATGTATGGAGCTGAAGTGTATGAGCCGCTTGATACCGTGCTTCAGACATGACTCCACAACGTGCCTCGTCCCGTCGACATTGATGCGTGTCACAGAACCGTCCCGGTCCTGCTCTATGGTGATCTTGGCGGCGAGGTGTATCACTGCGTCGGCACCTTCCACCAGCTGGTCGACATCCTGCTCGTGTGTGATATCGCCACGTACGATCTCGATATTGTCGACATCGTTGTATCTATTAGAGTGGTAGATGAGCAATTTCAGCATGTGCCTCTGCTCCAGTAGCATGGGGACGAGATTGGATCCTATATGGCCGGTGGCGCCGGTTACCGCTATTTTCATGATGGTCAGATGATAAAAGGGATGAGTGCTTTGCGGTCCTTCGGATAGTCTTCAAACTTCTGATGGTACCACTCGTGGTGATTGAAGGCCCTTGGAGCCAGGTTGGCAAACGTCCAGATGGCAAACGTCGCTGCCGGGAGACTCCAGGCCGCTATGGCGAAGCCTGCCCACTCCACGATTTCCCCAAAGTGGTTGGGACAGCTGATGTACCGAAAGAGCCAACCACGAGGTATCTGGTAGCCCGCCTGCTCCTTTCGCAATGCGATCAGCTTCGAATCCGCCGTGTGATTGATCCACCATCCAAGGAAGAACAATGCGATGCCGATGACAAATAATGGATTCAGGGCGGAGTCATTCGGCGCCAGGAAACCCAGGTAATAACCATTGATGAACCCGTTGACGGAATTGAAAAAGATGGCAGAGAACACAATTGATAGCGGCATCTTCTTACCCTGTGTCTTGAGTCGAAAGGGAAAGATGAGTGTGCGATTGGTATAGTGGAAGAGCCACAATCCGACGAGCACCCACGTCACCAGATCTTTTTCTCGCGGGCCGATGATGGCCAAACCAGGACAAAGCAGCAAGGCCGGTAACTCCATCCAAAACCAGCCCCACTTATTGGCGATGAGCTTGCCCCAGCCTTCGCGTGTGTGCCGACCATAAGGGGCACGAATTTTTGTTACCACCAGTGACAGGAAGGTGATGACGGCGACGGCGATCCAGGACCAGGTCAAGATGAAAAACCAGTTCATTGGCTAATTATTTTGGGCTGGTGGCAATTTGCGTATAAATGCCGTAAGCTGAAAATGAATCTGGAGCGCAATCCGGTAATGGTAGGCCGATGGCCCTTGCAGATCAGTAGAAATCCACTTCCACATAGTACGCTCCCCGCTCGATGCCCTCATTGTCCGTGATGGTCACTTCCAGGTTGGTCAGCCCCTTGTTGAGATCGATCTCTACCTCGTAATACTTGCCGTTCACGGCCTGCTCAGCTTTCATTTCCTGACCCTGTACTTTGACCGTGCCAAATGCCGGTTTGATTGCTACTCCCGGTGGATAGGGCTCTGCCCCAGGCACTCTGTCTCCCGCGGGAACGTCACTGGACATGATAGCTCGTGGCGTCTTAGGATGCCATCGAAACCAGCGAATGATGTACTTCCCGTCGTGATCGATTTCCACCGGCCAGTAGCCCCGCTGGACCTTTGCTTGTCTCACATGATTTTGATGCCAGGGTGGGGTGGCGTCTGTCCACCAATCATGGCTGGTGAGGAGTGAAGGGCGGTCATTGGTGCTTCCCAGTATGATTCGGTTGACATAGCCGGAGTCCTGTGCAATGTCCTCCCACCACGATTCATAGTAGGCCTCGAGCTCTTTCGCGATATCGGCCTGCTGATCGATGAGATTGTTTCGCTGCTCTGGGTCAGTGCCAATGTCATAGAGCTCACGATTGTTGACCAGCCGCCAGTTGTTCATCATGACCGATGTGTTCTTCCACTTAGTGAGCCTCGCCTGGCGCTGGGTATCTACGACAAGCTTACGCTCTTCCAGGTCGTCCATTTTTCCGTTGAGGAGCAGCGGCTTGATGCTCATTCCATCAAAATTGCTGGTGCTTGCAGCCGGCAGCCCCGCCAGATCGAGAAGGGTGGGTGCGACATCGAGATGGCTGGTGAGGGCATCGTAGGTGGCAGGTTCCATCTTCATCACCGTCGGAAAGCGAACAAAGAACGGCACGCGATGGCCCCCCTCGTACTCTGAACCTTTCTTGCCTCGCATACTGGCATTGAATCCTTTGGCTACGTAGCCATCGCTATCCAGGTCGGCGCCGCGAGCGGTACCATTGTCGGTCAGGAAGATGAAAATGGTGTTCCTCTTGAGATTGAGTGCTGACAATGTGCTGTCCAGCCGTCCGACATGCTCGTCAAGTGCTGTGATCTGGCCATAAAACGGGGCATGGGGCACTTCTTGGTTATTAGCATACTGGTCAATGTATCGCTGTGGCACCTGATGCGGGCCATGCGGTGCGTTGGTGCTGAGGAAACAAAAAAATGGCTTCTCTTCTGACACTGCATCAGAGATGAAGTCGATAGCTCCATCTGTCCACTCCTTGGTCACATAGCCCACGGTTCGCTGGATCTTCCCATTCCTTAGGTACATATCACGGAAAGAGTCGTTGTTCCATAGATCCGGAACCTGTCCGACTCCACCGCCGCCATGAATGAAGGACTCGTCAAATCCCCGGTCCATCGGGCGGAAGGGATAGTTGTCTCCGAGGTGCCACTTGCCGAAGATGCCGGTTTTGTATCCCGCACCCTTCAGGTACTCGGCGATGGTCGGAAAGCGGGTGCTCAGGAAAGACCTGCCCATAACCGTATGCCACGCGCCTACGCGATTGCAGTGCATTCCTGATAATAGCCCCGCCCGGGTGGGAGAGCAGGTAGTAGCGGAGTGAAAATTGGTCAGCCGGATGGACTCTTTTCCTATTCGATCAAGGTGTGGTGTGGCAATGTGTTCATTGCCGTGAATGCCGATGTCCCCATAACCCTGGTCGTCGGTGAGTACCAAGACAATGTTGGGCTGCTGCGGAATGAGGTCTTCCTTGGTGCTGCAGCCGATTGCTACTGCCATCACAAGCAGGAGAAGTGGTTGGGTCAAAGTTTTCATTGCTTTGCTAATGACTTTTCGGTGAGCGAGCGTGAGCGCACTTTGCGTTTCCGAAAATAGCGATTCCGCAAATTTCGGGTGTTGTTCGAAGTGGGGAAAGTCTAGATTTGGAACATGATGGGATCACAAGAAACTAAGACGCATATAGATTTTGAAAGGGTCCGGGAGGCTATTCAGTATCTCCACTCCAACTTTCAGCGCCAGCCGAGATTGGATGAGGTATCTGACGAAGTCAATGTCAGCCCCCACCATTTCCAGCGGATCTTTACGTCATGGGCGGGGACCAGTCCCAAGAAGTTTCTACAGTACATCAGCCTGGGGCACGCTAAAAAACTGCTCCGTGAGGAGCAATCTTCATTATTCGACGCCGCTTACAGAACGGGACTTTCCGGCAGCAGCCGGCTGCACGACCTGTTTGTAAGCATCGAAGGGATGACACCGGCAGAGTACAAGCAGGGTGGGTCTCGTTTGGAGATCTCCTACAGCTACGCGCAAGGTCCATTCGGTTCGATGCTGCTTGCCTCGACGGACAGAGGCTTGTGCCGCATGATGTTTGCTGAAGATGAGACTGCCGCTTTGGAAGAATTGAAATCAGAATTTCCCAATGCGACGATCCGTTTTGGGCGGGATCAACATCAGATCAGTGCGCTTCGAATATTTCACAGTGACTGGAACGACCTCAGCGCCATCAAGCTCCATCTAAGGGCGACCCCCTTCCAATTGCGTGTTTGGGAGACGCTTCTGAAAGTGCCTTTGGGAAGTTTGGTCACTTATGGAGCCCTGGCGGAGCAGATCGGTCAACCTACCGCTTCACGTGCTGTTGGTTCGGCGGTTGGGGACAATCCCATTGCCTACCTGATCCCCTGTCATCGCGTGATCCAGTCTACTGGCCATTTTGGTAACTATCACTGGGGCCCAGATCGGAAGGAGGCCATCATTGGCTGGGAATTCGCCAGAGTTGCTGGGTAAGGCCATCATTGCGTTCATTGGTTCTAGTTGGGTCGTTCATTTTTTTTAAGTTGCGGTAGAGCCTAAACCCAACTTATATGCGCTACTTATTTTTTGGATGCACGATAGTTTTTTTGATGGCATCCTGCCAACAGCCTTCCCAGGAGTATGTCAAAGCACCTTTCGAAGGTCTTGACACGCTGGCCACCAACGACTGGTGGAACAGGGCAGAGAATCCTATCATTGATTTGAAAGTACCTCGAAAGGAGGTCGTCGCCTTCGGTATCTATACCGTGTCGAATGCTACCTTGAAAATGACTGCGCAGCTCTATCCGCTGTTTCCTGAGGAAACGCGTGAGGTGAGACTTGAGGTCAAAAGGGGCGATGAGTGGGTAGAAATTCAAAAGCAAACCGTCAACGAAATTGGTTGGTCGGCCCTATTTAGAGTGGAGGATTGGGATGTTACGCGGGATGTAACTTACAGACTCAGACATGGGGAGGAGGCGTCTTTTGAAGGGCTGGTGCGAAAGAACCCGACCGACAAGGAGGTCATAAAGCTGGCCGCCTTCTCCTGCAACAGCAACAAGGACCGGGGGCACCGGACGTGGTATTCCGGCAATGTCAATTATCACGATCCCGATCTGCTGTTCTTCGCAGGTGACCAGTCGTATGACCACAAAGAGCATACGGCCGCATGGCTGAAGTTTGGGCAGCAGTTCAAAGAGCTCTTTCGAACACGTCCTTGCATCACCATTCCTGATGATCATGACATAGGACAAGGCAACCTTTGGGGGGAGAATGGAAAGGTCTCGGAAACACCCGCAGGTCACGATGGTGGCTACTTTTATGATAAAGACTACGTGAAGATGGTTGAGCGCTGCCAGACTTCGCATTTGCCAGATCCGTATGACCCTACACCCGTAGAGCAGGGTATCGGAGTGTATTATACAAATTTGATTCTCGGGGGTGTTGACTTCGCCATCATCGAGGACCGAAAGTTCAAGAGTGGGCCTAGCGGTAAGATCCCGCAGCAAGGACCGCGACCTGACCATATTCGGAACCCTGACTACGATCCGACGAGTGTAGATGTGCCGGGGTTGAAGCTATTGGGAGATCGTCAACTGGCATTTCTTGAAGACTGGGGCGACGATGATGACGGCGTGGCGATGAAGGCGGTGCTTTCGCAAACTGGTTTTTGTGGGGGCGCGCATCTGCATGGCAACCAGGAAAACAGACTTCACGCCGACATGGATAGTAATGGCTGGCCACAGTCCGGCCGTAATGCTGCACTGAGGCTGATCCAGAAGGCCAATGCCGTCCACATTGGGGGTGATCAACACCTGGCTACTGTAATCAAACACGGCATTGATGAATTTGATGATGGGCCCTGGGCCTTTGTGGTACCTGCGATCGTCAACAACTACTACAGTCGATGGTGGTGGCCTGAGGATGAACAGCCCGGCCTCAATAGCAACGACGTCCTTCCCTGGACAGGTCAGTACCGCGACGGGTTTGACAACAAGATCACCATGCACGCCTATGTCAATCCCGATGCTCCATCTAATGGTGCCGGCTATGGATTGATCCACTTCAATAAGAGTACCAAGGATGTCACTTTCGAGTGCTGGCCACGAATGGGCGATGTCACTCAGCCGGACGCGGAGCAGTTTGTTGGTTGGCCGATTACGGTCTCATTGGATTGAATGTGATGAACCGAATTGGATTGATTTCTTGTTGTCTCCTGCTATTGTTACTTGCGGCATGCAATCAGCCTCAGGAGGCACTCCCGGCTCCCAATATTCTGTGGATTACTTCAGAAGACAATTCGAAGCACTACATGAAGCTGTTCGATGAGAATGGCGTGGAAACCCCCAACATTGCACGACTTGCGGCAGAGGGAGTCAGATTCACACGGGCTTTCTCCAACGCGCCCGTATGTAGCGTAGCAAGGTCTACGCTGATCTCGGGTTGTTACGCGCCAAGAGTCGGCGCCCAGTACCATCGCAAGATTGAGAAGGTGCCAATGCCTGAAGGTGTGGAGATGTTTCCGGCCTATTTGCGAAGTGCTGGCTACTATACCTCCAACAACAGCAAGGAAGACTATAATTTCTTCAAGTCAGATTCGGTTTGGGATGAGTCCTCCCGAGAGGCTTCCTGGCGAAATCGGGCGGCGGGTCAGCCATTTTTTCATGTCCAAAACTTTGGAACGACGCATGAGGGTAGGCTGCACTTCACGGCAGAGCAGATGGATACCACACAGACCAATTCTGCTCCTGAAGACGTTTTCGTGTTTCCGAATCATCCGCAGACGGACTTGTTCCGCTATACCAATGCCTACTATCGGGACAAGATCCAGCAAATGGATGCGCAAGTTGGTGCGCTTTTGGATCAGATCACAGAAGATGGGTTGATGGAGGAGACCATCATCTTCTATTTTGGGGACCATGGGGGTGTGCTGCCTGGTAGCAAGGGATACATCTATGAATCGGGATTACATATTCCACTGGTAGTCTACGCTCCCGAAAAGTATCGGGAATGGCTCGGTGGGGCCGCCGGAGGGGAAAATGCGGCTTTTGTAAGTTTCGTGGATTTTGGACCCAGCGTCCTCAATCTGGCGGGCGTGGAAGTGCCAGCTGGCATGGATGGCCGTCCGTTTCTGGGACCTGGTCTGGATTGGGAGGAAGTGCAGGCTCGTAAAACGACATTTGGCTATGCCGACCGATTTGATGAAAAGTATGATCTCGTGAGATCGGTCAGAATTGACAATTTCAAGTATATCCGCAGCTTCCAACCCTACAACTTCGATGGGCTGATGAACAACTACCGCTACCGACAGCTCGCCTATAAAGAATGGTGGGATCTGTCTGGCAATGAGCAACTCAATGATATTCAGAACGCATTTTTTAGCTCGAGGCCGGCGGAAATGCTCTTTGATTTGGCAACAGATCCCTACGAGACCCAAAATCTGGCGATGGATAAAGCTTACGCAGAGAAGCTGCAGTCACTGAGGTCCACCCTTATGGAGCAAATGCTGTCTCTGCCTGACCTGTCGCTGGTACCCGAACATGTTTTGTTGGAGGAAGGGCTTGAGGATCCGGTGTCATTTGGTCGGCAGCAAACTTCGTCTATGAAGGATTATCTAAAGATTTCAGCGCTGGCGTTTGGGCCATTCGAGGCCGTACAGGAGGATTTGCGAGCGTCGCTGTCATCTGCAGATCCCTGGGAGCGCTACTGGGGCATCACGGCGTGCACCATTCTCGGTAAGGAGGCCGCCTCGCTGGCAGGTGAATTGAGGGATCTGGCTGAAAGCGATACGGAACCTCTCAATAGGATGCGGGCGGCTGAGTTTCTGCGAATTACTTTGAGTGAAGATCCTGTGCCTACCATGATAGCAGCGTTGTATGCTGCAGACCAGCCGGCGGAGGGGCTGATGATTCTCAACTCGCTGGTACTCATGCAGGATGGATATGGTCATAACGTTTCTCTGGACGTTGATAAGTTGCAGGAGGAGGTTCGGGGCGACTCGCAAGTGGGCAGAAGACTGCTCTACCTGGTACCGGATCAAGTTGCTCCCTAATGGATCTGGGATGTCACAGGTAATTCAAGTTCAGCATCTTTTTCGGCCATTGGATGAGGCGCTCATAGGGTTGCTAAGGGATCTGGAAAGTGAGGATTGGGAGTCGCCAACGGTGGCGGGCAATTGGCGGGTAAAAGATGTAGCCGCACATCTTTTTGATGGCAATATCAGGGCACTGTCAATACAGCGTGACCGATATTTTGGCGACCAGCCACCTGACATTGGTGGGTACACAGATCTGGTCAACTGGTTGAACACGCTTAATCACCAATGGGTGTCGGCGATGAATCGATTGAGTCCCAATGTCCTTGTCCTGCTACACGAAGCCACAGGGCCGGCCACCTGTGATTATTATGAATCTCTGGATCTTATGGAAGAGGCCATATTCGCTGTAGACTGGGCAGGGGAGGACCGCAGCCTCAACTGGATGCATCTAGCGCGGGAGTACTCAGAGAAGTGGCACCATCAGCAACAAATACGGGAGGCAACAGGTAGGCAAGGTATGATGACCGCAGAGTATTTCGCTCCATTCATGGAGACGTACATGCGGGCATTGCCCCATACCTTTCGACAGATAGAGGCTGCACCTGGTTCATTGGTGGAAGTTGGTGTTTCGGAGGCTGGACGTTGGTACCTTGAAAAGTCAGAATCAGACTGGTCGCTTGTATCCAATCCGGGGGCTTCTCCTGCTGCTATCGTGGAGTTGGAGGCCGACGTTGCCTGGCAGCTGTTCTCAAAAAACATACGACCAAACAACATAAGCGAGGGCATATCTTTGACGGGGGACGAGCGATTGGGGAAGCAAGTCCTTCAAATGGTTTCAGTGATGGCTTGACTGAGTATGAATCAATTAAGAAAAAATCGAATCCTTCGCATCAGCTACCTGATGAACGCTTTGCTCTTCTTCCTTGGTGGATTTGAGCTTTTGGGCAATGACAGGCTCTTTTTTGCGATCGTCCAGTTCGTCGCCAGTTCTCTCAATCTGATAGGTGTGATCGTCGCGCTCAACCCGATGTTTGGTTTTCGGTTTAAGCAGTCGCTGTTGGTGATAGATATTTTTGTGGCGATGAGTGTCGCCGTGTACTATTCAGATATCGGCAAGCAGTACATTCAATATGCCTGGGCGGTGGCCGCTATTATGTCATTCGTGGCATTGATCATCCTTTCCCGGAAAGAGCGCTCGAAGCGCAAGCAGTTGGAGGAATGAGAAATTGGAACGTATGACGTGGTAGATGGGAAGATTACTTATGACGCGCCGCGTGGAAGTGTCACTACTTTTATTGGGATAGAATGATGCCCTATGATCTTCAGACTTTTTCGGGTTGCTATGTCGACCTGTCTCGCCTCTTTTTTGCTCCTGGGATGCTCCACTGCTCCTGATAATCAACGACCCCCCAACTTTATTATCATCATGTCCGATGATCAGGGTTGGGGTGACCTCAGCCTGACGGGTAACACATCCCTGTCCACTCCCAACATTGATCGCCTGGCTGCAGAAGGAGCTTTTTTAAGTCGTTTCTACGTGAGCCCGGTTTGTTCCCCGACGAGGGCGGAACTACTGACCGGGAGATACCATCCGAGGGGTGGCGTTTTTTCCACCTCTCAAGGAGGCGAGCGCCTCGACCTTGATGAGACGACAATAGCCCAGGTGCTACAGGAAAATGGGTACCGGACAGGGGCCATCGGCAAGTGGCACAACGGCTCCCAATACCCCTATCATCCCCTGTCTCGTGGCTTCGATGAATTCTACGGCTTCACTTCCGGGCATTGGGGTCACTACTTCGATGCATTCATGGATAGAAATGGTGAGGTCGTCAGAGGCAAAGGATTCATCATTGATGATTTGACCAATGAAGCTATGTCTTTTGTAGAACGGCATCAAGAGACGCCCTTTTTTCTTTACTTACCCCTAAACACTCCCCACAGCCCCATGCAGGTGCCTGATGAGTGGTGGGACAAGTTTGTCGGTAAAGAACTTGGGGCCGATCATCGCTATCGGGAACGAGAGGATACAGTACATACTAAGGCCGCCTACGCCATGTGTGAAAACATCGATTGGAATGTCGGTCGACTGATGCAAAAGCTGGAGGAACTGGATCTATCTGAAGAGACCGTCGTTATGTACTTGAGCGACAATGGCCCCAATGGCTGGCGATGGATAGACGGTCTGGAAGGTCGCAAAGGATCGACAGACGAAGGGGGCGTACGCTCGCCGTTTGTTATTCGGTGGCCGGAGCGGATCAGCGCCGGGCAAACCATCGACCATGTAGCGGGGGCGATCGATCTGTTGCCCACGGTCCTGGATATGGCAGGTATTGAAGAGAGGCCGGCCAAGGCCCTGGACGGCCTCAGTCTGGAAGGGCTGCTAACCTCCAGTCGCCAACCACCCTCGCGATATATCTTTTCCCACTGGCGGGACAGGGTGAGCTTGCGCAATCGTCAGTTTTTGCTTGATCACGAGGATCAATTGTTTGACCTGGAGTTGGACCCAGGCCAAACGAAGAATATCAGCACCCAATTTCCGGAGATGTTTGCCGAGATGCAGCAAGCGAAGGAGGATTGGAAGCGAGAAGTACTGTCAGAGCTGGACCTGGAGGAGGAGCGTCCCTTCCCTATAGGACCGTCAGCAGGCCGACCCATTTGGTTGCCGGTGAGAGATGCCTTTGCTCATGGCAACATCACCCGGTCGAACAGGTGGCCCAATTCGAGCTTCTTTCAAAACTGGACTTCCGTTGACGACAGCATCACGTGGGATATTCAAGTGTTGGTTCCCGGCACCTACCAGGTGGAGCTCTACTATACCTGTGCAGCTGCGGACCTGGGTGCTAGTGTGAGCCTGAAGTTTGGTGGAGAGTCCGTAGATGCCGTTATCAATGAGGCTTTTGATCAGTCGCTGATTGGCGAGGCGGAAGATCGGTCTCCGCGAATTGAAAGCTATGTGCAGAACTTTGGCAAGATGTCGATGGGAACCATCCGAGTGGAAGAGGGGCGTGGTCTGCTGTCACTGAAGGCCTCTGAGATCCCGGGTAGTGAGGTGGCTCAACCTTGGATGATCACCCTTCGAAGAGAAAATTGATGGAATTCCTGAATTATTGGGAGCGTAGGTGTCACAAATTCCGTTCAATATCTTAGGACTATTAGTAAATTGTATTATCACTAAAACCAAGTAGAGACATGTCAAGATTCAGTGAATTCCTCAACGACATTGAGGAGAACATAACCGAAGGTGCCCGAGCGTTCCAAAAGATGTCCAAAGAAGTGTTTGAGGATGTCAAGGAGAAGGCAGAGCATCTGTATGAAGCTGGCGCCGAGAAATTCGAGCAAGCTTCTGGCATCGTGCAAAACTACATCGATCAATACCAGGGTCACCGAGAGATCAAGGCCCTTTCTGACGAGAAAACGGAACTGCAAGCAAAGCTGGGTGACACCTTGTTCCACGAGTACAAAAAGAACGGGACCATTGCCAAGCGCTTCCTTACTACCAAGCGAATGTCTACACTGATGGACAACATCGAGGCGGTAGATAAGAAAATCCTCGAGCTCGGAAGGGAGTTGGATAAAAAAGAGAAGGAGGCGGTTGGTTAGACTTCGCCGACGCTTAAGTCATCGGTAATCGCGAGATCGCACCACGTACTGAGATGTGCTTGGATATCACCTCTTTCTGGAGATGATGGAGGGAATCGTATTGTGAAGAGTTTTGAAGTATTTGGTTGACAAGGAATGTTCTGACGGCCTCTTCGAACCATTTACTCCGCTGGATTTCCCTGTTCTTTTCGAATGAACCATTCCCCCCTGTGAGCTCCACAAATTGGCCGATCACCTCCCAGACATTCGTGATGCCGGTATTTTCCATGGCGGAGCAGGTCGCGACTGGGACTTGCCATTGATTTTCGCGTGGAGGGAACAGGTGCAAGGCCATCTTGTAGTTTTGGGCAGCATCCTTTGCTGCCTCTATGTTTTGCCCATCAGCCTTGTTGATCACTAAGGCATCGGCCATTTCCATGATGCCTCTTTTGATCCCCTGCAATTCATCGCCGCCTCCTGCCAGCATGAGCAGGAGGAAGAAATCCACCATGTCCTTGACCATCGTCTCAGATTGACCCACGCCCACGGTCTCCACAATCACGACATCAAACTTTGCTGCTTCACAAAGGAGAATAATTTCATTGGTGGCTTGCGCCACGCCGCCAAGAGACTGACCTGTGGGACTAGGCCGGATATAGGCATTGGGAGACTGTGCAAGCAAGGGCATGCGCGATTTATCGCCAAGAATGCTGCCTCGCGACACTGTGCTTGTAGGATCGATAGAAAGTACCGCTATTTGCTTACCGAGGGAAGTCAAATAGAGACCGAAGGCTTCGATGAACGTGCTTTTGCCGGCGCCCGGAACCCCCGTGACGCCTATTCGTATACTTCCTCCGGTATGTGTGATGACGTCATCCAGCAGTTCTGCGGCCATCCGTTGATCCTCAGGGCGTTGACTTTCCACAACGGTGATGGCCTGGCTGAGTCGGATGCGGTCGCCTTTTAGGATACCGTTAAGTAGGTCCTTTCTTGTTGATCTACGTTTTATTGCCATTCAACGAATATTCTTACCCCAAATCAGTTAAGTCAAGGAAAATTGCGTAATTTCAATAAAAAATGTTATTATACTAATTCCGGACTGGAACCATTGGCTGAATACATATTAATTGCGAGTAAATTAATTTGATTTCAATTACCTAATCTAACTCGAGAGAAATGTTCAGAAAACTTTGGCTTGACGTCATACTCGCAACCGTATTCGTTTTTGGTATTATGGGGTTTTTTAGCTCCCTGACTGCTTTTAAGATCTTTGACATTTTCGATCCTATAGCAGATGCACTTGGTGATTTCCAGATAACGGACATTGTTTTTTCTCAGCTTCGGGAAGATCCGGTAGCTGATGAGCGCGTGGTGCTTATAAATATAGGTACCGAGGGACGCGGCAGCATAGCATATATGATAGATCAGATTAATCAATATAACCCCGCTGTAATTGGCGTTGATACCTTCTTCGACTTCCCGAAGGAGGATACACTGGCTGATATGTACCTCTCTGAGGTGCTGGGCAGTGTGGAGAATCTGGTCATGGTCAACCAGGTATTGTTATATGACGATGATGATGTCGCTGATTCTGTCCGTTATAGCTATCCACTTTTCACCTGGAACGCAGCGTTTGCACATGCCAACCTCGATGCTATTGCCGAAGATCAGGAGGATTTGAAGTTTTGCCGTCAATTCTGGCCTATGCGAAAGGATCAGGAAGGCACGGAGCACGTTGCTTTTGGTGTCAAGCTTGCCAGCTACCTGGATTCAGCCAATGCCCAAAAATTTCTCGAACGGGGTAATAGTGAGGAGTTGATCAACTTCGTTGGAAACGTCATTGATTTTGGCGCCACGAAGTACGGAAATAAATATTACGCGTTAGATGTTCCAGATGTACAGCAGGGGAATTTCATTCCAGAAATCATCGAAGGGAAAATCGTGATTTTCTGCTATTTGGGAGATTATTTGGGCGATCGGTCGTCGGCGGAAGATAAGTACATCACGCCACTAAACGCTAATTACGCCGGACGGGCGTTTCCTGATATGTATGGAGGTGTGATCCATGCCAATATCATCAGTATGATACTCAACGACCAGCCCGTCAATATCATGCGAGGCGATTTGCAAACGGCCCTGGCGATCATACTTTGCTTCCTGAATGTGCTACTATTTTCAATTATTTATAAGCGCATTCCGAAGTGGTACGATGGAATGACAAAAGTATTTCAGCTGGTGGAAGTGATTTTTTTCTACTTCCTCATGCTGCAAGTGATGGACCTATATAATTACTACATGGATCTCAAGCTCGCGCTAGTTGCCATAGCGCTCTCTGGAGATTCATTGGAAGTATACTATGGAGTAGTTAAGAACACGTTTACCAAGGAAGGTCGACGGTCACTATTCAAGGCAGATAAACTATAATTTTGTAACAAACCACTAAACGTAGATCATAATGGAAAAGAAGATTTCATTAATCCTATTCTCTCTACTGTTGACAATCGGGCTTGCCTTCGGGCAGGAATACACTTTTAAGGTGCTTGCAAACAAGGGCCAGAATAAAGTGAAGAAGCAATCTGGTGAGTTGGTTACCCTAAAGACAGGGGCCCTTCTTTACGATCAGGAAGAGATCATCTCCTCTGAAGGAGCATATATCGGTCTGATGCACAAGACGGGAAAAACAACTGAAGTTCGAGGCGCAGGCACAAAGAAAGTGGCTGAACTGGCTTCGAAAATCAACACAAAGAAGACTTCTGCAGCCAGTAGATACGCGCAATTCATCGCCGCCAAGATGGCAGAAGGGGAAGGAAACGCGAACAGAAACAGAACAAATACTACCGGAGCGGTAAGCCGTGCAGCTGGTGAGGGTGCCATGCTGGACGTTCTGATCCCTGGAAAGTCCATCAACGTATATTCTGACGAAGCTATCGTTCGTTGGAGACCGTTGAAAGGTACCGCTGAGGGCACGAAGTATACCGTGACGATCAAGAACATATTCGACGATGTCATTTACACTGAGGAGACGGACAAAAACTCCATCAACCTCAAGTTTGATGAGATCGAGAACGAGTCTGGTCTCTATATCTTCAAGGTACAGCAGACTGAGAATGCTGAAATAGCGTCTGACGACTTTGGAATTAAGAAGTTGCAGGTCACTGATAAGCCTGAAGTGACGCAGGGTCTTGAGTCGCTGATGCAAGAGTTGACGGATGATACTCCGCTGAACAAGCTCGTGATTGGAAGTTTCTATGAGGAGAACGGATTGCTCCTGGATGCTTTCACGCAATACGAGCAGGCCGTACAGAGTGCACCGGATGTACCTGATTTCCGACAGCTTTATGATGCGTTCCTGATCAATAACAACATTGTGAAGGTCGAGGACTAAGCATCGGCAAACGCAAAAAACCAAACAAACGAAATATTGAGCCTGGTGCGAACCGGGCTCTTTTTTCTATTTTTAGTATTTATTGGGCGTATTGAGATGTGCGCCAGGGCGGTCTTACCAATTGGACGCTTATCCGACGAGATAGGTGACTGATGTGAATTTGCAAAGCCGCATTTTTTGTTGAACCGAACTACTCAAACCCAGTCCCTGATGAAAAAGCAGTTTTCATTAGTCCTATTTTACATAGTCACCTTTGGCTGTGCTTTTGGCCAGGATTATACCTTTAGCGTGCTGGCCAGCCAAGGTCAGAGCAAAGTCAGAACCGCCGATGGTGACCTGCTTCCCCTGAAAATAGGCCTCAAACTTCACAACCGTGAAGTCCTAATCACATCTGACGACGCTCATGTCATGCTGGCTCATGAATCAGGCAAAATCCTGCATATCAAGGGTCACTTTGAGGAAAAAGTGGAAGATCTTGGCTTGAAGGTCGAGTGGGAGAATAGCAAGAACGTAGTCATGACCAATCCATCCTTTGTCGAGGTTACTGAAGTCCCTCTATTGGCAGTTTTGCTTCCTGGTAAATCCACAAATGTCTATGGCGACCAGGCCATCATCCGATGGAAGGCCCTCGCAGAGGTGTCTGAGGGGGATGTATTTACAGTAACCATAGTGAACATTTTTGATGATGTCATCCACCGGGAGCAAACCAAAAGCACCTTCTTCACCCTAAATTTTGATGAAATCGACAATGAGTCAGGGCTGTACATTTTCAGAGTTACTCAGTCTGGTCACCAAAAGGCTTCCTCCGACTATTTCGGAATCAAGAAGCTCAGTGGTGCAGACAGACCCGATGTAGTTAAGGGCCTGAAGTCAACGAATTTTGGGTCTACTGAGATTTCCGCTAATGAAAGGCTTCAATTAGCAAAGTTCTTCGAGGACCATCTTTTGATATTAGATGCGCTTACTCAGTACGAGATTATGTTGCAACGGGCACCCGAAGACAAAGGTCTTCGCGTGAAGTATGACGACTTCCTGGCGAGGAACGTGCTCGCTATGGTGATAGAATAATTGCAATGAGGAACTTTTGATTGATAAAACCCGTGTTCAGATATGAAAAGTTTGCTGTGCATCTTGGCTTTTGTGTTCATCACCGGTACTAGTTCCGGCCAGGATTACACCTTCAGGGTGGTGTCCAACCAAGGTCAAAACAAGGTCAGAGCCACCAATGGTGACTTGCTCAGCATGAAAATAGGTACCAGACTTCATAATTACGACGTCATTATCACCGCCGACGATGCTATCGTTAGGCTGTATCATGAGTCTGGTAAGATCCTGCACCTCAAGGGTCACTTTGAGCATAGGGTGGAAGATCTCGGCTTGAAGGTCGAGTGGGAGAATGGTAGGAATGTGGTAATGACCAATCCCTCTTATGTGGAGGTAGCTGGTGATGATGTCCCTTTGCTTACCGTGTTCCTTCCTGCAAAATCCGCTGATGCCTGTGGCGATCAGGTTATCGTACGATGGCAGCCTTTGGAAACGGCTACGGAGGAGACGGCCTACACTGTAACCCTTGTAAATATTTTTGATGATGTTATCCACCGGGAGGAAACGAAAGCTACTTTTTTTACCCTGGATTTTGACGAGATCAAAGAGGAATCACAGCTGTATATCTTCAGGGTGGAGGAATTGGGGCGATCCGGCGCCAGGTCTTTCGACTTCGGAATCAAAAAGTTAAGTGTCACGGACAGACCCGCGGTAGCTAAAGGCTTGAAGTCACTGCTCTCCAAAACGGGTGAAAACGCCCCTTTAGATAACCTAAAAATAGCCGACTTTTACGAAGAAAATGGCTTGCTCCTTGATGCCATTACTCAATATGAAAAGGCGCTGCAAAGTGCACCGGAACTACAAACGACCAGAAAGCGCTACAATGATTTCCTTACCAGGCATCGTTTGGCAGTGTTCGAAGAGTGACCAAATATGATTTTTGACATAATAACATAGCCGTTAAGCAATACTTTTGTTAAAGTGAACCTCTAAATTCAGATCATAATGAAAAAGAACCTTTCATTACTACTTTTCTACCCGGTGCTATCAATCGGGCTTGCCTTTGGGCAGGGTTATACTTTTAAGGTGCTCGTCAATTCGGGACAAAATCAAGTGAAAAAGGAATCCGGAGAGACGGTTGCCCTCAAAACTGGTACCGAGTTGTTCGATCTGGAAGAGGTCATCTCCTCCGACGGGTCTTATATTGGATTGATGCACAAATCTGGTAAGACCGCCGAAATCCGAGGGGCTGGTACCTGGAAGGTGTCGGACCTCGCTGCCGAGGTCAATGTGAAGAGCACCTCATCTATCAGCAGGTATGCACAGTTCATCGCCGCTAAGATGAGCGAAGATGACAACGCCGGAAATAGGCAACGAACCAACACCATCGGGGCAGTTAGTCGTAGCTTCAGCGAGTTTGTCGTGTTACTACCAGATGTCAGTCTGGAAGTATTGTCAGACGAGGCGATCATCAGATGGATGCCACCGAAGCCAGCGGATGACGAGACAGCAGACGATAGCACAGGCTTTACTGTGACGATCGCTGATCTCTACGGCGAAGTAATCCATACGGAAAAAATAACTGACAGCTTCTATAGTCTGAAGTTTGATGAGATCGATAATGAATCCAACTTCTATATCTTCCAGGTGAAGCAAACAGGCAATGAAGGTGTGGCCTCCGAGGAGTATGGTATCAGAAAGATTGGCGCGAAAGACAAACCAGAGATCGCCGACAACCTCAATACTTTACTTGCAGACCTTCCTGAAGGTTCGCCACTCAACAACATCGTGCTGGCAGGTTTCTACGAAGAGAATGGCCTGTTGCTAGATGCCCTCACGCAATATGAGCAGGCAATGCAGGGTTCGCCAGAGGTGGAGGATTTCAAAGTCTTTTATGAGGATTTCCTGGTCGACTACAAGATCGCTCCTGAGGAAGAAGAATGATTAGAAAAGGAGATTTACAAAAATTGAGAAGCCCGGCAAGTGAGCCGGGCTTTTTTTCTTTATCCCGGATCTGTCCCTGTGTCTGTTTCGGACTGCGGGATGGGAAATACCGTACGGCTGCTGTTGGCGTCGATCGGATCCAGTGCCGAGCCTAGCTGACCGTCGAGTCGCTTCATGTCCCAGAGCAATTGCCCTTCGTAGAGCAACTCACGTGTACGTTCTTGTAGGATGGCCTCATAGAACTCGAAGGGTGAAGCAAAGAAGGACGCTGCTACCGTCGGCAGGCCTGCGCGTGATCGAATCGTATTGAGATCTTCCAATGCCTGGGAGTTGATCACAAATGGGTCTGCTTCGAAAAGGCATTCTGCTCGGGTCAAATACATCTCCGCCAGTCGAATGATGGGAATGACCTGATCACCTCTGAGGTATTTGCTGCAGGAAAGGATATCAGGATCCTGGTTTCTCAGGTTTCGGTAGAAGGACGTGGTGATCTCGGCGCTCGTCGTATTGTCGTTGACCTCGGTGTCTACCGTCCCTCGCAAGTCGATAACCTCAAACATCGGGCTGTTGAGGGCAAACTCCGTGTTCAGTGAGTTGCGAATGATCCTCGCTGCACCGATGCCACTTCCAGGTAGGGAGGAGAAGTAGTTGACGACGCCAGTCCCTGTGGAAATGTCTCCTGCGGTGTTGGCCAGTGTCTGTTGTACCGCAAAAATGTCCTCCGTACTATTCTCGCTGTTGTTGAAGGCTTCTACCGGCGTGGACACCAATCGATACCTGCCTGAGCTGATCACACTATGTGCATATCCCAGAGCATCAGCGAACTCGCCTTTCTGCAAATGCAGACGAGCGAGGTAGGCCAAACAGGCATAGTAGGAAAGTCTGTTGCCATTGCCGCCAAAGGGCTCGAGCAATGTAGCTGCTTGGGTCAGGTCATTCTGAGCTTGCGTGTACACTTGCTCTACCGTGGCGAGCGCAGGTGTTTCAATGTCGTCGATATCAGCAATAGAACCTGTGAGAATCGGAACGGCGTTCACGGTAGTGGGGCTGATCTCCGTGTACTGGGGCGCCCAAAGCCGCACCATTTCGAAATACAGGATGCCGCGGATACCCAATGCCTCCCCGTGAATTCTGTTTTGGTCCTGAGGGTTGGCATTGTCGATATTTTCGAGCACCGCATTGACCGTGTTGATCACCTCATAAGCTCTGCGCCAGTTGTTTTCCACGCGGGTATTGGTAACAAGGATCTCCTTGTCGATGAAGTCGGAATAGGCAGGCCCATTTACGTCATCCCATGCTATCTCGACATCATTGGAGTGCGCCAGAAGGGTAGGGATCAGCATGAAGTCGCCACCAAAGAGTTCGCCGCCGTCCGAGCCGTCAGAGATACCCCCGAGGCTGTAATAGGCGCCCAATAGAAATTCCTCAATTCGCTCCGGGTCTGAGAGTACATCCCCGCTGATGGTGCCATCTGCTTCGATGTCCAATAGCGACTCACAGCCGCACGTGACGAAGAGAATCGAGGCTAGGATAATATTTTTCAAGACTTTCATGGCTTAAAATCCGATTTTGAATCCGGTGATAATGGTTCTGGCCTGGGGGATGTTGAAATTGTCGATGTTTCGGCTGATGTTCCTTTCAATGGTACCGAAAGTTGGATCCACATAGTTCACGTCCGGATCATAGCCGGAATAATTGGAAAAGGTGATAAGATTTTGCCCCCCTACATAGAAGCGCAGGTAGCTCAGTCCCCAGTTGCTCACGACATCCGCCGGTAAATTGTAGGTGATAGTCGCAGTATTGAGACGTATATAGCTGCCATCTTCGACGAAACGGGAGGAAGGGAACGTATTCTCCTGGAAAGGATTGAGGGCTGGGAATGGTGCCTCATCTCCCGGCTTATACCAGCGGTTGAGCTGGTCCTTGCTCTGGCTGAGATTGAGTATGCCGCTGTTGGACAAAAACTCCTGGGTGGCATTGTACACATCGGATCCAGAGACAAACTGAAAGAGAAAAGTCAGGGAGATGTCTTTGTAGCTCAACGTGTTACTCAATCCCCCGAAGAAGTCTGGATTGGGATCGCCCACTACCATTCGGGGAGCGTTGTTCCAGTCCGTGGTGGTCCCACCTGCGCCATTATCATAAAGCGCTTCTCCTGTATCGGGATCGACGCCCACGTATTTTCTGGTGTAGAAAACACCCGCTGGCTGATCTTCCAGGTAGGCATTGACGCCTACGATCAGCTGATTGCCATTGAGGTCCGTGACCTCGTTGCGATTCATTGTTATGTTGAAGTCCGTGGACCATGTGAAGTTCTCTCCATCAATATTCACCGTACCCAAAGCCAGCTCGATACCCTGGTTGGTGAGGCTACCGAGGTTCTGGAGGATGAAGGAGAATCCGGTGGTCTGCGTGATCGGTACAGGGAATAGCAGGTCGGTCGTATTTTTCATGTAGGCGTCGACTGTCAGATTGATACGACTATTGAAGAGACCCAACTCTACACCGATGTCGGTTTGTGCTGTTGTTTCCCATTTCAACTGACTGTTGGCGAGATTGGACAGCCGAATGCCGGGCTCCTGTCCATAGAGTATTTCGAAGTAATTGCTGCGATACAGAAAATCTTCCTCTGGTGTATTTCCCACCAGGCCGTAGCTTGCTTTCAACTTTAGGAGGTTGAAAACTGTCGGGTCAAAGAATTCCTCACTGGAGATATTCCACCCGAAAGAAGCCGCAGGAAAGTAGCCCATCCGATTGTCTTCGCTGAAGCGCGACGACCCATCGGCTCGACCACTTAGTTGGAAAATATACTTGTCCTTAATGTTGTAAGTCGCTCGAGCATAGAATGACAAGAATGAGAATCTCGTATCCGGGATGGGGACATTGAGTAAGGTAGAATCCGATTCGTCCAGGCCGCTCAGTTCGCTGATAGAGTTGACCCTCGCTGAGCGGAAGGCAGTAGTTGTCGTTGATTCCTGGTAGGAGGCTCCCCCAAGAAAGGACAATTGCTGCTCGTTGCTCAAAGGCAGGCTGTAGTCAATGAAGGCATTGTAAACATAGTTGCGAATGCTCACCTCAGTCAGGCTGGAAAGGCCTGTCTGGCCGCCCTCCAGGGTCCCAGGTCCCTGACGGTGCTCGGCGTCCTGATCGAAGAAGTCGATACCTCCTTCCACATTGATGGTCAAGCCATCGCTGATCTCATAAGCGATACCTATATCGCCGATGATGCTGTTGCCAAGCTCGAGATTGTCGGAGAATGCAATCTCCGCCAGTGGGTTGTATTCCAATGATCTGACGATCAGGTTGTAATCGTCCGCGGGGTCATAACTGTCCGAAGGGGGGAGCACAATGGCTTGCAAGGGGAATCCTAGGTCCTGATTGTCTCTCAACCGGTTGTTTTTTGTGTAGGCATAGTTGGCACTCAGGTCGATGTCCAGGCCTGGCAGGACCTCACTATTGAGGTCGAGGCGGCCGTTGATTCGTTGAAAATCGTTGCCAATAAGGATGCCCTCCTGATCTGTGAAGGATACACCTGCGTAGTAATTGAAGCTGTCACTTCCTCCTGATACGCCGAGATTCGCCCTGTGAGCGAAAGCCGTCTGATACACTTCATCCTGCCAATCCGTATCGTAGATCAGTGAGTCCAGCGGTTGTGCGATAAGGTTGAGCAGCGTGTTTTCACTGAGCACAAGCGTACGGCCGTCGTCGAGTGTGATGGTGCCAGTGCTTGCCCAGTCGCGATAGTTGTCGGCTGAGCCTTCATCCAGGATATCCAGAACCAGGAACCACAGGTCCCGGGCTTCGGGGTTGAAGAATGCCAGGATCCCAAGCTCAGGCTCCACATCGCGGAGTCCAAACTCAAGGAACTGAGCATTGTAGTCTTCAGGTGAGTAGAGATCCAGTTTCCTCGGCGTTTGACTCACTCCAAACTGGTAGTCAACATCGATTTTGGTTTTACCCGATTCGCCTCGCTTGGTCGTGATAAGTACTACACCATTCGCTGCTCGGGAGCCGTAGATGGCCGCGGCACTGGCATCTTTGAGGATCTCGATAGAAGCGATGTTGTGAGGGTTGATGTCAGATTGTCCTCCGGAGCTAAGGGGCACCCCGTCCACAACGTATAGGGGCTCATTGGAGGCGGATAACGATGATCCGCCGCGAATACGGACCGAAGTTCCTTCTCCTAACTGCCCCCCATTATTCTGGACCTGCAGTCCGGAGGCCCGTCCCTGATTGGCTTGCTCAAGGTCGATCGTGGGGATCCCTTCCAATTGTTGTGCGTCGATCTGTGAAATGCTGCTAGTGATCTCGGATTCCGATTGGGTCCCATATCCCACTGGTACAAAACGAGTCCCTTTCGCTTCTTTTTTGGCCTTCTTGCCTTTTTGCATCCGGAAATCAATGCTAGTACTGGAGCCGATCTCTACCTCCATTGTGGCGAAACCTTCTCCCGAGAAGACAATTGTTGTGGCGCCATCGGGGACTGCCAGGGAGTACTCACCGTATACATCGGTGATGGTACTCACGTCTGTCCCTTTGACCGTGACAAGGACGCCGGCCAAGCCAAATTCATCCCCCTCCTCAGTTACCTTTCCAGTAAGAGTTTGTTGCGCATAGGCTACGCGGACACACAATAGTGCCAAGAGAATTGCTGGCAGTGCTTTCATAAGGTGTTTATACTTTTCTCTTTCGGGATTTAAATTAAGAAGATTTATCGTGCAATACCTGAAACAGTTACTTGAAAGACCAAATAGCCAGTTTTACCCAGAATAATTGACTCGTCAATGGACAGTATTTGGTCTCAATCCCTTATTTTCATCTACCAACAACTTATAAACAACCTAACTAATGATGAAGAGACTGAACACACTTCTTATTGGTCTATCCGTTATATACGGCTGTCAGACCTTACCGGAATCCGATACTCAACAGCCGCGAAATCCCTCGTCACTTTCCAGAGAAGATATTGCTCGTCACATAGACAGTCAACTCGAGCAGCAGACACCCTTCTACTGGGATGGGGTCTCAAGTGATTTTTTGTGGAATGTAGTCGTGCAGGAAGATAGTACCATGGTGATCGGCTATCAGCCAGCCGACTATACCGATATAGATAGTCGTATACACGAAGTAGATCCGGGGGACAGCGACTGGCGTTTTTCCTTGTCCACTGTGAAGCGATCGATCCAGCAAACGTACGATCGGTTAGGAGCAGATCTGGATGTAGAGGAGGAGGTGCTCCACGCGCACGAGACATTACCTTACTTTCACTTGAAAGTGCGGCATGTAGAAGTCATCGAGCAACTGCGCGCTCATGAAAATGTGCGGTATGTGGAGCCGGCGACGTATCAACCTCTTCCAGGCTCTATGGCAGACGGGCTCAGATTGGAAAGCAAATTGGGATGTGGTAATGATCCCGATAATATTCCTGCGTCTGAATATGTCACCGTGTCGCCTCAAGCCAAGGTGCCCTGGAACTTCTACAATATGAATATACCGGCGGCCTGGTCACATAGCCGCGGAAAGAACGTGACGATTGCCATCATCGACACAGGTACTTCTCCGGATCAGAACAAACTCAACTCCCGCTTTGATGACTGGTATGGACCAAGATATCGGCTGAAGTTTGGTACTTATGTCAGCTCATGGTGGCCCTGGGCAAAGCCGGATGGCCCAAACGATCGCTGTGGGCATGGTACCCAAATGGCCGGGGCAGCCACTGCTCCCAGATCGTCGCATGGCTCGTCAGTCGGAGTGGCTTATGAGTCTAACCTTGTAGGTATCAGGGGTACCAAGGATGTCGTGATCACCAGCAGTAGGGAAAAGAATGGAGTATCTGATGCATTGGTATTGGCTGGGAAAAGATCCGATGTCAAGATCATCAGTATGTCGATCGGAACACCCTTCTACAGCTCACAGGTCGCGGATGCAGTACGTTATGCCTATGGCAAGGGGAAAATGATCTTTGCTGCTGCGGGTACGTCAACTTCGTTGACCAGGTTCGTCGGCGTCGTATTTCCCGCGTCAATGAACGAGACACTGGCCGTTACTGGCATTACGGATGGCGGTTACAATCTCTGTAGTAATTGCCATAAGGGAAGCAAGGTGGATTTTGTTGCTGTAATGCAGCGACAGGGAAAATCAAGTCGTGTATCCCTCACACTGGCCAATAGTGGTAATACGCCATCCAGTGTCGGGGGATCATCAGTAGCCACAGCTATGACTGCTGGGATTGCCGCCCTGGCTTGGTCCGCAGATCCCAGTCAGAGCAGGGCGCAGGTCTTGAATAGGCTACAGAATGCCTCTGACTTCTACCCAGGACGTAGTTCCGACTATGGTTGGGGACTGATTGACGCGCTGCAGGCCGTACAGTAAATAGTACTTAACAAGTTTTCGGAGCACTGAATAGCGGTATCAGTGCTCCATCTCTTTCAAAAACCGGCAAAAGTCAGTCTCATCCGGGAATTTTCCTGTCCATTCAGTTAATCGCCAATATTGCTCTGCTCGTCGAAGAAAGGGCTCCGAAAATCGATAGATTAGTAGAACATTAAAACCACTAAGACTAGCTATGAATATCCTATCGACCTTCTTATTAAGACCAAGCTTGCGGATCAAGTTTGACGACACACTGGACAATTACACTGTGATCAAAGAGAATTCTGGCATCCTATACGTTGGGTCGAAAGACAAGTGCAGAATTTTCATGCAGAGTCACATGTTCGCTTAAATTTAGCGTCGCTTGGGCTTGAAAGCCCGATTAGATAGGTATGATCATAAGGACCTGGCAGCCCCGCAGCTACGAGGTCTTTTTTGTTTATGGCAATTCAAAGCTCAATCCAGCCCGATCATGATGAATGGTCCCCAGTAGATAGGATTACCAAATTCGTTGCGGATCTCTTTCTTGGCATCGATGAACGCCTGTCGCTTATTGCCCGTCTCGATCCATTTGCGGTAAAACTTTACCATCAGTTGCTGTGTGGCTTCATCGGATACTTTGAAGAGACTCATGATGATCGTCTTGGCCCCAGCTACCAGAAACGCCCTTTGTAAACCGTAGACGCCTTCGCCAGCCTCGACTTCACCCAACCCGGTTTCGCACGCTGACAAGACTACCAGATCTGTCTGGTCCAGATTGAGATTCATCGCCTCATAGGCCGTGAGGATCCCATTGTCGACGTTGTAATTGAACTTCGTCTGATTGAAGATGTCACCAGCTCCTGTCAGTAGCAGACCCGTCTTCAGCAGTGGATTTTCGTAGCTGTTATTTTCATTGAGCTCGGCATTTAGGGCACTGGTCTTTGGCCCGGCACTTTCAAAGAAACCGTGTGTGGCCACGTGGAAGACAAGCGGGTTCTCCACGCTCTTCATTTCCAATTCGGTAGCATCCATTTCCACCCTGTCCTGAATCTCCCAGCCTCGTTCCGTCAGGTACTCCTTCAATTGCTTGATCTCAGCCTCGGTGCCTGGGAGTTGCGATACTACCTCGACAGAATTCCGCGACAGACCGCTGTTGGTGTCCGGTTGCCCGGGCTTTGAATCGACATAGAAAGTTGGGTTCCCAAAGAGCATGGCCACCTGCTTTTCCGTCACTTGTTTGGGTTGCTGACGGTTCAGGTAAAGGTCCTTCGTATTACTGAGCAAGATGATGTTCGAGTTGTCAAGGACGTACCGGCCATCAGGGGTAGGGATGGCCTCGAGGTTGATTTGGTTGTACACACCATCAGGAGACATGTAGATGGTTGCGATGCTCCCGATCTTGTCAAGAATGGGCTTCCAAAACTGCTCGTACGAATAAGTGTCCTGGAGTCGGTACTTGATGTTGTTGCGATAATACTTCAGGTACCGGCGCTCCAGATCCTCCCCATTCTGAAGGAGGATCACCTGTGGTACCGATCTTTTGTCCCCGGTGACGTAGAGCATTGCGTAGACCACAGAGTCGGTGAATACGTGATCGAAGACGCGGTACCTGACCATTTCGAGGGCCACCTCATTTTCGTTGAGGGACTCCTTTACATTTTCCCAGGTTACAGGTGCCTGGTCGACCGATCTCCCAAATAGCTCAGACCTGAGACTCAGCTCCTTCTCCAGTAGCTCCACTTCCTGGTTAAGACTGGACGTGCTGATTGCATTCTCCTCTAACTGCTCTGCGCTCATCGAAAGTGCCGCGGTGAGGAGTTCCTTTTTGTTGATCCAGTCCCCGTAAAGTTGCTTCAGCTGTTCATCTTCACTGCTGGCAATTCGCTCACGGATCTTGATGGAGGAATTGAGGAGCAATGCTTTCGTCAGTAGGGCATTGTTGAAGAGCTCTCCCAAATACTTGTCGTTTTGCGCCCGACTGATGACGAGGGTGTTGTAAAACTCGTAGTCAGGCTTGATGGTGTTCCAAAACTTGGCTTTCTCTCGTTCGGAAAGGGCAGGGAAGTACTTCGTGATGAAGGTTCTGTAGTTGTCCAGCACCTCTTCCATTTGAGACTGGGCCTGGCTCCAGTCGCCTTTCATGAAGTGGTTTTTGGCGAGTTTGGACCGTACCTTTGTGTATTCGGGGTGAGACTTGTCAAAAATCTTTTGATAGGCCTTTCGTGCTTCTTCGTAGAAGACCTCAGCGCGGTCAAATCGCTTTTGGCGATAGTAGATATCACCCTTGAGCACACTGATGGTGGCTGCATTGATATTGTTGCGGCGACCAATCTTGGCTTCCCAGATGCGACCGGCATCGTCGAGATACGTGAAGGCTGTGCTGTAGTTCTCCGAGGCGATATTGACAATGGCCAGATTCTTCAGAACCTCTGCATAAGTAGGGTTCGAAGCTCCGAGTTTTCGGCCGATGATCTTTTCTGCCTGGAGAAACTCATCTTCTACTTTATCGAGTGGTTCGTTCTTGTAGAATTTGGCGAGCGCCAATTGTGAGATGGCTTTTGCCACATCTACGTGATCAGTGCCGAACTGAACCTTGAGAATGGCGATGGCATTGGTCAACTCCCTCTGGGCCTTGTCATAATCGCCAATGGTACTGTAGACGCTGGCCAGTCGCAGCATGGATGGAACATGCTTCGAGGACTCTGTATCGAAGATGGCTTTGGAAATATTGTTGGCGCGTCGTGCGGCTTGCTCAGCTTCCGCGTACTCACCTCTGGTGAGCAGGAGCTCCGATCGTAAGGAGAGCGGCATTAAAAGCTGTCGGCTGCTGCCTCCAAACTGTGCTGTTGTGGTCTTGATCGTCTCATCTAGGGCCTCGGCAGCATCCTGTAATCGCCCAAGCTTCACATAGAGCCAAGCCAGGTTTTCGTCCAAACCGAGGGTCGCCGTCTCGATCAATGCACCTCTATTAAGTAACTTTTCCGACCGATTAAGCGTGTACTCGGCTTCATCGTATTCGCCTTTGATGCCCAGCAGCGTGGCCTTGGTGATCAGGGCGATTGCCGTAGTGCTCTTGATTTCATCTCCTTTTAATTCATCGTAAATGGACAGTGCCGTCTCCAGGTTATCTTCCGCTTCGTCGTAGTTTCCTATGCGGATCTGGAGCCCTGCGATTTGGACCAGTTCGTCGCCGTAGGCAACATCGCGATTGTCATACTTCCTACGTGCCACACCCAGCGCTTCCTCAAGTATCGAGGCCGCCTTTTTGTATTCATCGGTTTCCTCGTAGAACTTGGCCTGGTGGTTGAGTATATCGAGGTAGTCGACATGACCCTCCGTGATTTCTGGCTTTACTATGGCGTCGAAACTTGACTCGTAGATACCGGAAGCCTCATCGAATCGATCGGTATAGTCAATAAGGTAGTTGGCCAGTTGGACCTTGGTCATGTGGTAGTTGGCAGACTCCTCGCCATACAGGTACTCTTTGATGTCCAGAATTTCATTGAGGTACGATTCCGTATTCTTTGTGTTGCCACGAAGCCGAGCTACGTTATTGGCAAACTCCAGAATCATGACGCGATACTCATGACTGCCGGGGATCCTGGAATCGGACATCAGTCGGGCTATCCGTTTTTCCACTGCATCGAGATCCTCACTCAAGTACCGGTAGTTGAGGCGCACCAGGTCATCTGCCAGTGTGTGAATACTTCTTTTGGGGAAAGACTTTCGCAGCGTCTTCTTCAACTCGCCTTGTACCAGCTTGCGCTTGGAATTGTTGTTGTTTTCATAAAAGGCCTTCAGCAGACTCTCCCTTATGTCCATGATGACCTTATGGGAATTTTGGTATTTGCGAATGGCCAGCTTGTAGATGTCTTCGTACCGATCGGCCTGCGCCTTCACCTCTAGGCCGTTTTCTTCCAGTAGTTTGGTGTTGAGGTATTGGTTTCGTGCATACAGCATGTGGGTTTTGCCCAATTCGTCGCCGAGCCAGACCTCGTTGGAGATGAATGCGGAGTCTGACCGCAGGTAATCGCCCATTAGCCGCAAGGCGTTGGCCTTGGCAATCAGCAAAGCCCCTAATTCTGCACGTGGTTCCTCATCCCTTTTCGAGGCCGCTGCTACTCTTTGTTGAAAAAAGGGTGTTTGCTCATCCACGAGGGCAATCGCCTCCTGGTAGAAGCCTTTTCCCATTAGAATCTGGGCATCCAACACCTTCAGTTCCACTTCGATATCTTCGATGAGGTTGCCCGAGCTCTCCAACACAAGGCGTGCGCTGTCTACGTAATCCTGCGCCTGACGATAGTTGCCATACTCAACGAGGATCTTGGCCCCTTCCTTCAGCAAGTATCCGTGCTCCGCCGGTCGGTCGCCATTTACCGCAGTACTTAATTCGATCGCTTCCTCCAGCACTGATTCGACCTCGATCAGTAGGCCCAGGCCATTATTGTATTTGGCCTTCCGCAATAGTGTCGTTGCCAGTACCGGACTATTGGCTCCCAGCTTCTTGCGTACTTTCTTTTCAACTTTGAGGATGCCCTTTTTTGCGGTGGCGTAATCACCGACTTCGTACTTAGCGTCGAGCTTGTCGTAGCTTTTGTTCCATTTTTGGGCAATAACGGGATGGAGGCCGGCAATCAGGAGAACCAACAGCCCCATTCTCAGGTACTTTAGCGGCATGATAAGTGTATTTTTCTAATCCTAAATGTATGGATTTTTCAGCCCTTAATCCACCAGATAGTTTAGAATTTCCACGGCTGCGGAGGATATCACAGTTCCCGGCCCGAAAACCGAAATCACTCCCTGATCCTTCAAAAACTCGTGATCTTTCTCGGGGATAATACCGCCAGCTACAACAGCTATATCTTCCCTGTCGATTTTCTTCAATTCGGCAATGAGCTCCGGGATGAGCTCTTTATGCCCGGCAGCAAGGGATGAGGCACCCACGACATGCACATCGTTTTCGGCTGCTTGCCTTGCGACTTCCGCCGGTGTTTGAAAAAGTGAACCAATGTCCACATCAAAACCAAGGTCCGCAAAGCTGGTGGCGACGACCTTTGCCCCGCGATCGTGGCCATCCTGACCCATTTTGGCAATCAGGATTCGCGGACGGCGCCCATCCATCTCGGCAAACTGGTCGGCGAGCTTCCTTGCAGCCTTGAATTGCTCATTGTCGCGCATATGTGCCGAATATACGCCAGAGATGGCTTTTGGTGATGCTTGGTATCGTCCAAAAATGCGCTCCATAGCCAATGATATCTCTCCCAGGGTCGCCCGCGCCCGGGCGGCATTCACAGCCAGGTCCAAAAGGTTGGCTTCAGAATCTTTCGCTCCCTCTTCGAGTTCCTTCAGCGCTTGAGTTACCGCATCAGTATTTCTCGTTGATTTCGTTGCCTCAATGTGCGCTATCTGGCTCTCAAGTACTTTGCGATTGTCTACTTCCAGCAGTTCGATCTCCGTAGTGTCGTCAGTGACATATCTATTGAGTCCTACGATCACTCGGTCACCCCGATCAATTTCCGCCTGTTTCGTAGCGGCGACTTCCTCGATCTTGAGCTTGGGGTATCCCTGCTCGATGGCCTTCGCCATGCCACCTTTCTTTTCGACTTCCTCTATGATCGCCCACGCCTTACGGATCAGTTCATCCGTGATCCGCTCAATTTCAAATGACCCACCCCAAGGATCGATGGATTGAGTGATGCCAGTGTTTTTTTGGAGAAATAGCTGAGTGTCTCGGGCGATCTTCGCCGAATAGTCCGTGGGTAGGGCAATGGCTTCGTCCAGGGCATTGGTATGCAGACTTTGCGTATGTCCAAAAATGGCAGCCATGGCTTCGATGCAGGTCCGTGCGACATTGTTGTAGGGGTCCTGGGCCGTGAGGCTGTAGCCTGAGGTTTGCGAATGCGTTCTAAGCGCCATGGACTTGGGGTTTTGTGGATCAAACTCCTTGATGAGCTTCGCCCACAAAATCCTGCCGGCGCGCATTTTCGCTACTTCGTAGCGGAAGTTCATACCAATCCCCCAGAAGAAGCTGAGGCGAGGAGCAAAGGCATCAATGGGTATGCCTGCCTCGATGCCCGTGCGGACATACTCCAATCCGTCAGCAAGGGTGAAAGCGAGCTCGATCTCAGGGGAGGCACCTGCCTCATGCATGTGATAGCCACTGATGCTGATCGAATTGAACCGCGGCATCTTCTGGGAAGTGTACCGGAATATGTCGCGGATCAGTCGCATACTGGGCGCAGGTGGATAGATGTAGGTATTGCGCACCATGAACTCCTTTAGAATATCATTCTGGATGGTGCCGGAGAGCTGCTCAGGCTTTACTCCCTGCTCTTCTGCCGCGACGATAAAGAATGCCATGACGGGAATTACCGCCCCATTCATGGTCATCGAGACGGACATCTGATCGAGGGGAATGCCCTCAAACAGCTTTTTCATGTCTTCCACAGTATCTATAGCCACCCCGGCCTTGCCTACATCTCCTCTGACACGTGGGTGATCGCTATCATAGCCTCTGTGTGTTGCCAGGTCAAAGGCGACCGAGAGCCCCTTCTGACCTGCGGCCAGATTGCGGCGATAAAAGGCGTTGGATTCCTCGGCGGTGGAGAAACCAGCATATTGGCGGATGGTCCACGGACGCGACATGTACATGGAGCTGTAAGGGCCCCGGAGGAAAGGAGGTACGCCGGGAGCAAATCCTTCATGGGGAAAAGGCTCGGGAAGATCAGACGTGACCCAAGGCTTTTTCAAGATATCCAGACTGGGGAGGTCGCTGATTTGGGCCTGGAGCTGCGACCAGGTCCGACTGACAAGTTGATGGGTAAATGCATCCAGGAAATGTGAGCCGGCGCATACATCATCGAAAGTGCCCAAATCCGACTCGTCTCTCAAGAGGTTCCCAACATTTCGTGCAATCCGTCGGTCAAACCCTTCCGTGCGAAGAATAGGCAGCTGGAAAGAAACGTAGTCCGCGCCCGCCAGGATCGCCGCTAGTCCGGCAGAGGCGTTTGTAAGCAGTCCCTCCTCCGCGGTTCCGGCCAATTGCGGTCGGCAATAGCACTTAATGTTAACTGATATTTCCTGTGCGTTAAAATAGGCTTGAGCTAAGAACCGGAGCGATCGAAGCCTTGCGATTTCTTCGTAAAACCGTTCGCTGAAATCCGCGATGAATACGATTGTATCGCCATTTTTGATACCGGTAATGGACGACAACGCCTGCACTAGACTGTTAGAAATATTGTCTTTTGTGGCGGGTGGAACATAAAAGGTCCGTGAGGTCAGTGAAGTGGGCAATGTAGTCGTAGGCTCTTTAGAATGACTGATAAAGCCATCCAGTGGATCGGGGGCCATGCGCAGATAATTGTCCAATCCCGCTGCCGTCAATTTGTCGAAGGCAAGCGAACAGTGGGCGGGATGTATCTCTGCCAGTAAGACATCCAGATCGATGTCACTGTTCGAAATCTGGAAAAAAACACCGTCTGCGCCGCTATTTAGGGCATTTAGTGCGATTTTGTTCGCCTCAGAGGCTTGCGCCACTTCGACTTCCTCCAGTAGCTTCCAACTGCGGGGAGATTGCCCGGAGAAGAAAGCGCTCAGATAGGCGTGATCACCGCGGCGACTTCCATCAACATACCCATCGACCAAAAGGCCCTTCTCCGGGCTCCAACTGATCGTATCGGAGACATCGGGCTTTTTGAGGTCTTGTGCTACTTTTGCCAACCATTGCTGGTAGTCAACATTGGGAAATTCAGAGAAGTCAGCCATCACTGTTTTGAGTTGTCATTTCAAAAATAGCTTCTTTGTGATTGATGAGATAAGGCACGACTACTAAGAAAAATCATAATTGTATTTTTTCAAGAAAATTCGTGACAAAACGCGCCTGAGGGTCTTTCAGGAATGATTCGAAAAAGTCAATGCCTATTTTCATTTTTTTCTTAAAAAAAATTGACCCACTTTTGATGTCCGCCCAAACCAAAAGTTTGTGCCCACCCATACTTTTCAACCGCCTTAAACTACTTATAGATGCACGAAAAAACTTGGGAAAAATGCTTACAGTTCATACAACAGCGGATTCCCGCGCAGAGCTATAAGACTTGGTTTTTACCCATAAAGCCTGTGAATCTTGAGAACAAGATTCTCACCATTCAGGTGCCTAGCCAGTTCTTTTACGAATGGCTGGAGGAGAACTACGTACATCTTTTGAAGCAAGCCATCCAATCAGAAATAGGATCCGAAGGACGATTGGAATATTCTGTTGTAGTGGACAGGGGCGACGAAGTGGCTCAACCCTACACAGTTAACGTGTCTGGAGCTATCAATAGCCAGAATAAGAATAGAGTAAATGGATTCGATCAGTATAAGAATCCACAATTTTTGCAAGAACTTGCCTCGGACTCAAATTTGAACCCCACGTACTCTTTTGAAAACTTTATTGAGGGCGATTGTAATCGTCTGGCTCGTTCTGCTGGGTATGCAGTATCGAGAAAGCCGGGAGTCACTTCCTTCAATCCGTTAATGATCTACGGTGGCGTCGGCCTTGGCAAGACGCACCTGGTGCAAGCCATCGGTAATGAGATCAAGAGAAATCATCCTGACAAATACGTTTTCTACGTCGCCTCTGAGAAGTTCACCACTCAGTTCATCGACGCGCTGAAAAACAATAGTATCCAGGAATTCATCGCATATTATCGAAACGTGGATGTCCTAATTCTGGATGACGTCCAATTCCTCAAGGAGAAAGAGAAAACGCAAGAGATCTTTTTTCATATCTTCAATCATCTCCACCAGAATGGCAAGCAGATCATCATGACGAGTGACTGCGCTCCGAAGGATTTGCAAGGGCTTCAGGAGCGACTGGTATCACGCTTCAAGTGGGGACTGACCACAGACTTGCAGCAGCCCGACTTCGAGACCAGAATGGCAATCATCCTGAAGAAGTTGCAGGCTGATGGTATCAGGATTCCTGATCAGGTGGTGGAGTACCTGGCCTATTCAGTGGATACCAATATCAGGGAATTAGAAGGTGTAATCATTTCTCTTATTGCACATGCTTCCCTCACCAAGGATCAAATAGACCTGGAACTCGCCAAACAGACGCTGAAGAATATCGTCATGGATATTGACAGTGAAGTAGGCATAGACTACATCCAGAAGACTGTATCAGACTATTTCAAGGTGGAGTTGGACGACCTAAAAGCCAAGACACGTAAGCGAGAGATCGTCATTGCACGACAGGTCGCGATGTACTTCTCAAAGGATTATACTAACCACTCGCTGAAGTCGATAGGTTATCACTTCGGAGGGCGTGACCATAGTACCGTGATACATGCCGTGCAGTCGGTCAATGACATGATCGACACCAACGCTAAATTCCGATACTCCATCGAAGAGTTGAAGAAGAAGCTGAAGATGCGCACTGCCTAAACTGGTGGCAGTGGCTGGCCGTAGGTAGTCAGTCACCAATTACCCATTCCAATCCCGTCTGGCAGAGGCTTCTGTTCTGCCCCAATCTCCAGCCCGGTCCTTAAAACCTGTAGGGATAATATACCTGCCGGCCATTTTTGTCGATGCCGACGATGATGACCTGTCCGCGGATCTTTGTCAGTAGTTCTGTCAACTCTTCAGCGTTCTCCATAGGAGTGCCGTTCACTGAAGTGATGATGAAGCCTTCCGGTATATCTAGCTGAGCGAAGAAGCCACGACGTTCGTAGTCAATCACTTTCACTCCACCACGCACGTTCAAAGCATCTCGTTCGACTTTTGACAGATTCTCAAAGGTGGCACCCAGGTCCTCTGAATGGAATGTGACGCGCCGTATGACTCCCGTAGTGCCTTCGCGATTGGTAAGGACCAGGGATTTGTTGAGGGTCTTGTTTTCACGCTGGATCTCCAGCTGTACCTCGTCGCCAGGATAGCGCTTGGCAAGGTATTCTTCCACGAACGCCTCCGATTCGACGGCGATGCCATTGATCTTTTTGATAACATCACCCTTCTCCAGCCCTGACTTTTCTGAAGCGCTGCCGCGCAAGATATCCGTTACAATGACGCCGTTGAGGTCCTTCAACTCCAGTTTTTCTGCGATGTCACTATCAATATCCAGAAATTCTGCCCCCATCAGGGCCTTTTGGACTTGTCCGTACTCTTTGATGTCGGTGTACACCTTCTTTACTATATCTACAGGCACAGCAAAACCATACCCTGCGTAAGAGCCAGTTTGAGATAATATGGCAGTGTTGATACCGATAAGCTCTCCGTCTTTGTTCACCAGCGCCCCGCCGCTATTACCTGGATTGATCGCGGCGTCGGTCTGAATGAATGATTCGATTGGGAACCGATCCCTCAATATGTTGATGTTTCGACCCTTGGCGCTCACGATACCAGCGGTGACCGTAGACGTAAGATTGAAGGGGTTGCCAACAGCGAGGACCCATTCACCTACTTGTACCGCTTCCGAATTGCCTAACCTGATTGCTGGTAAATCATCCGCCTCCACTTTGATCACGGCCAGGTCCGAAGAAGGGTCCGTGCCCACCAGCGAGGCATCATAAATGCTCTTGCCTGCTGTGACCCGGATGATATCGGCACCATCGATCACGTGGTTGTTTGTAATGATGTATCCATCATTAGAGAAGATCACGCCAGAGCCAGAGCCCACCCTCTGCGATCGGCGAGGCTCGAAAAACCAATCGAAAATAGAACCGCCCGCATATTCCTGCTCGGTCACTGTTTGGATAAACACGACACTTGAGGTGCTGGAGGAAGAGGCCTTGACAAAATCCTCTGTCGCCAGGTTCGCCACGTTGGACCGACTTGGTGGCATTGGTAGCGCCTCCGAGTCGTTTGCTATGGCAAGGCTACTATCATAAGCGGAGAACTGAGGTTGAAGGTGCTGATCAACTGATGAAAGTATCTCTTTTTTGTACCACTCTGCACCAACGATCAGTCCCAGGAATCCCGTGGCGAATCCTACTAATGCGGTGATCAATGTCCTTTTCATCATCATGGTTTTTGTGTTTACGAACTATGTACCGGCAAACCACCAAAATTGTTGCAATATTGGTAGATCGTATAATCCTGACAAAATCTCGCCAGACAGTTGGCGAATATCCTTTGATATCATAAGGCATCACGGGCTTTTGCGGTTCAATCTTCAGGCGTGCAATCATCTATAAAAACACTAGATTTGCAGCTTCGAATACTCGACATCAGACCTCAATGACTGAATCATTGGGAGGTGTTGGAAGTATTCTGACCAAAAAATCGATTAAGAATCGCATTCATTGACTACATGAAGTCCATCGGAGAATTAGAGGACGGTGCTGTATTCTGCAGATGTCCCATTAATAGCACAAGAGCCGGTGTAATGAAGAAATATTGCCGATAATCCATTGGGAGGGGAAAAAAAGCGTGTTGCAATTCTTGGGTCTACAGGCTCAATCGGAACTCAGACATTGGAGGTGATCGCCTCTCATCCTGATGATTTCGAAGCGGAGGTCTTGTCCGCGAACAATAACGCCCAGCTGCTGATAGAGCAAGCTGCGGCCTTCCGACCCAATGTAGTCGTCATCGGTAATGAGGATCGATACGAAGAAGTTTTCTCTGCACTGGATCCGTTAAATATCAAAGTGTATGCCGGAGCCTCCGCGCTGAAGAGTGTGGTGGAAATGGATAGCATCGATGTAGTCCTTACTGCCCTGGTGGGCTACTCTGGTTTGGAACCCACCATTGCGGCGATCGAAGCTGGGAAGCCGATTGCACTGGCTAACAAAGAGACACTTGTGGTGGCGGGGCAACTCGTCACGGACCTCGCCCGAGCTCGGGGAGTGAACATCTATCCCGTGGACTCCGAACATTCGGCAATCTTTCAATGCCTGGTGGGTGAGTTCCACAACCCCATCGAAAAGATCATACTTACTGCGTCAGGAGGTCCCTTCCGAGGTAAGCGGAGGCAGGAATTGGTCACTGTCACGAAGGAGCAGGCGTTGAAGCACCCCAACTGGGACATGGGCGCAAAGATCACGATTGATAGTGCGAGCATGATGAACAAAGGCCTGGAGGTTATTGAAGCCAAGTGGCTGTTTGGCGTGGAGCTACACCAGATTGATGTCGTGGTCCATCCTCAATCTATCATCCATAGCATGGTGCAGTTTGAGGACAGTTCTATTAAGGCACAGATGGGCCTGCCGGATATGAGGGTTCCTATTCAGTTTGCCCTGAGCTACCCAAACCGGGTCAAGGCTGATTTCCCTAGGTTTGACTTTCGAGACTACCCATCGCTCACATTTGAGCAACCAGACCTCGATACCTTTCGTAACTTAGCATTGGCCTATAAGGCTATGGAATCGGGAGGTAATCATCCGTGTATTCTAAATGCTGCCAATGAAGTGGCAGTGCAGGAGTTTTTGCGGGATAGGATTGGCTTTCTGGAGATTTCAGATTTGATAGCAGAATGCCTCGAAAAAGTGACTTATGTCAGCAACCCCCAATTGGAGGATTACATAAACACAGATCAAGAAACAAGAATTAAAGCGAAAGAGTTAGTATCGTAATGGAAGGTATTATAATGACAGCCCAGCTATTGTTGGGTTTATCGATTTTGGTGGGCGTGCATGAGTTGGGACACCTTCTGGCAGCCAAGGCTTTTGGTATGCGGGTAGAGAAGTACTCCATAGGCTTCCCCCCGAAGATTTGGGGGCGCCAGTTCGGCGAAACTGAATATTCCATCGGTGCCATTCCACTGGGAGGCTTCGTGAAGATTTCAGGAATGATCGACGAATCCCTCGACGTGAAAAACCTGCAGGCAGAGCCGGAGCCCTGGGAGTTTCGCGCAAAGCCCGCTTGGCAACGACTGATTGTGATGATTGGCGGTATTGTGGTCAATGTGGTCACTGGTATCTTCATTTTCATTCTGATCACCTATACTCAGGGAGATACCTACCTGTCCAAGGATGAGCTCAACAAACACGGAATTGTGGCCTATGAGCTAGGCGAAAAGATAGGCCTACGCACGGGAGATCGGGTGGTCAATATCAATGGGGCCGATTACGATACGTATCAGGATCTGGTGAGCATGGATGTGCTGCTAGGGACGGATGTCTTTTACACGGTTGATCGCGGTGGTGAGCGATTGAAGATCAGCGTACCTAATGATTTTGTGGATGACCTCTCTGATGGCAAGCGTCGACAGAGATTCATCAGTTTCCGTATGCCATTTGAAGTCGGGCGCATCTCTCCGGGAAGCAACGCGGAGATTGCCGGTTTGCAGCCGGGTGACCGTATTACCTCCGTCAACGGTCAAAGCATCACCTATTTTGATGAGGTGCAGAGCGCGCTGGAAGACAGTCAAGGGCAAGAGCTTGCATTGGTAGTAGAAAGAGACGGTGCGATGATAGCTATCCAGGCGACTGCCGATGAGGAGGGCAGGTTAGGATTCTACCCATCCCCACTGTTGAATGAGTCTCGCAGGGATTATACGTTCGCGGAGTCGATTCCCCGTGGCGCGCAAGAAGCATTCGGTTTCCTTTGGCTCAATGTCAAGGCGTTCGGAAAAATCTTTTCGGGGGATATCTCGCCGCAGAAGTCAATATCAGGCCCAATTGGTATCGCAGGTATGTTTGGCGGTACTTGGGACTGGCTGAATTTTTGGAACCTTGTGGGCCTCCTTTCGATGGTCTTGGCATTTATGAACTTCCTTCCCATTCCAGCATTGGACGGTGGTCATGTCATGTTTCTGACCTGGGAGATAGTTACTGGCAGAAAGCCTTCGGACAAGTTCCTGGAAAACGCTCAGAAGGTAGGTATGGTCATTATACTTGGGATCATGGTCTTCGCCATCTTCAACGACGTTTCCAAGTTCTTCTAGAAGATTCCCGATCGATACTTTCTAGTTTCCCTCTGGCTCGTTAGAGACCGTGGGCTGAGCGGGTCGGTAGATCTCGAACTCTACACGACGATTGAGGGCCGCATCAGCTTCGGTGCTCTCCACAACAATAGGCTGTGAGCTGCCATATCCCTGATATTCGACACGTCCTTCGTAGATCCCGGCAAATTCCACGATGTAATCACGGATTACCCGTGCCCGGACCTCAGAGAGCTCCAGATTATAGTCCTCCGCACCAAACGAGTCCGTATGGCCGGCGATCCGGAGTTTGAAATCGATATTGTCATACAGGAAGTTGACGATCTTGTTGAGGTCGCCATACATGCCGGGCTTCAATTCAGCCGCACCCACGTCAAATTCGATGGATTCGAATTTTACCCTGGCGGTAAGAGGTTCGGTGACTCGGTGCATCTCCAATGGTCCGTCCAGGAAAAAGGCCTCTTCGATTCTGAAGAAGTCATCACCCTGGATGATGACCAGATAGTTTCTTTGGTCAATAAGGTTAAACTCGAAAGAGCCATCCGGCCGCAGGTACCTTGGGGCTACCTCCACGCCCTCATCTAAATCAATGATTGATACGATGCCTTTAAAAGGCGCTCCAGAAATGGAATCGGTCAGTGACCCACTGAATGTCGTATTGGCATTGGGCTGCGCCTCCATGGGCAGAGGGAATGAATATAAGTCCTGCTTGGTCAGATCTCTGGTGGCGGACCGGGCATAAAACAAGTTTTCGGAATCCGAGTCGATCGTAAAGTAAAACTCACTGCCGGTCCCATTGACCAGAGGCCCAATGTTCCGTGGTTCTTCCCAAAACCCTTCGTCAGCCCATTCGGCCTTGAAAATGTCATACTCTCCGAAGTTGTATAGCTGACCATTAGAGGTGAAATACAGCATCTTGAACTTGGGATGATAAAATGGACTCACGTCATTTTGTCGGGTGTTGATCACTGGCCCCAGGTTTTTCGCCGGAGCCCATTCGCCGTTGGACTGCTTGTACGTAAAGTATACATCTGCCAATCCAAAACCACCCAATCGATCAGAAGCAAAGTATAACGTATCCTCCGAATGACTCAGGGAGGGGTGAGAGTCCCAGCTAAGGCTGTTGACATTGATCCCGAGGTTTTTGACGTCGGTCCAGATACTGTCTTCACTGAGTGTGGTGACGAAGAGATCGCAGTCGCCATAGCAGTCGATACATTCGCACCTGGAGAAATACAGCGTACGTCCATCTCGGGAGAGTGTCGCGCTACCTTCATTGTATTTCGAATTGAGCCCACGCATTTCCTTGGCTTCGGCCCAGCGACCGTAGGCATCCTTGTAAGTATAGAACAGGTCTTCATTGTAGACCTTCCGAATGGAAAGATCAAGACTGTTGCGCTTCGACGTGAAGATGAGTATGTCGTTTTGAATATTCAGAGCCGGGCCATAGTCTGCTTTTTGGCTGTTGACCTGCGTTCCCATATTGAGGAGTACGCCGCGTGGCGGGCGCAGTGTGTCGATCATGCTGCGATGCTCCACCAGTTCATAGTAATACTCGACAGGCACAAACTGGTCCGCTTGCATGTTGTTGAGCGTATCGTAGTAGATCTCTATTTCATTGATATCGATACCTTCATGATGATGCCTCAGTACAAGGCGATAGAGATCTCGGGCTTTTTCTTCGTCGCCATATAGCTCCTCCAGTTTCGCGAGCCGCCAGATCAGTCGGGTATCCTTGTAGAAGTTTTGGATTCGGAAGTTTCTAACGTAGTCCTTCAGCGCCACGTAGAGCCGCTCCCAGTTTTGGTCCCTGTAGTATTTTCGAATGCGGTTGAGCTTTGCGTCGTTTTTATAATGACCCGGCTTATTGATGTCCTCGAATCGATAGATGTTCAATTCGATATCATGGGGCAGGCTGTCAAGGACAACAGCTTCCTCCGCTTTCTTTTTTGAATTCTTTTTGAAAAGGCCAAGTTGGGAATATCCTGTATGTGCTGTCAATGTTGCCAACAGCAGGATGCACACCCGGATGATCACGCTCCTCCCCATATAATCCGACGAAAAGTCAGTCAATTTCGCTTATCTGTCTAAAGTTAATACTTAAAAGTAGGAAGATTTCAATTTGGCATATTGATTGAACGTTATAAACCGTACAATTATTTGAGTAAATAATAGCGTAACTCCTGTCAATTTGACATATTGTCCACATGTATAAGAAAACGGATCCTCGAATTCTTACGGCGGATTTTCTCAACTCAGACTCTGACGAGTTGATTCAAATTATAAGCCCTGAAGATGGCGAAGAGATCGGAGACCAGCAGATACCCACACCCCTTCCGATTCTTCCCATTCGAAATACAGTACTATTTCCGGGCGTGGTGATCCCGATCACAGTCGGACGTCAAAAATCCATTAAGCTGGTGAAGAAAGCCTACAAAGGTGATCGGATCATAGGCGTCGTCGCCCAGAAAAATACCAAGACAGAGGACCCTTCTTTCAAGGATCTTTACCATGTGGGTACCGTGGCGAGGATCATCAAGATGCTCGTGCTACCTGATGGTAATACCACCATCATCATACAGGGTCAGAAGCGTTTTCGCCTAACGGAGGTGGTGCAGGAGGAGCCTTTTCTTACCGTTGACTTCAAGATATTGGGGGAAGGCAAACTCACCGGTAGCCAGCAGGAAGTGGTCGCCATCAATCAGTCCCTGAAGGAGGCTGCTAATAAGATCATGAAACTCAACCCAGAAATACCCAAAGAGGCGCAGGTAGCTCTGGAGAATATTGACAATTCAGCCTTCCTGACGCACTTCCTCAGTTCGAATATCAACGCGGAGGTAGCTGACAAGCAAGGCCTCCTGGAAATAGACGATCCCAAGAAGCGCGCTGAGAAGCTACTGAAGTTTATGCTCAGAGATATCCAGATGTTGGAGCTCAAGCAGGAAATTCAGAACAAGGTGCACTCCGACATCGACCAGCAGCAGCGGGACTACTTCCTACGACAGCAGATGAAGGTTTTGCAGGATGAGTTGGGTCAGGAAGGCCCCGACCAGGAGTTGAAAGCCCTTCGCCTACGGGGTGCGGAGATGAACTGGCCTGACGAAGTCGCCGAGCACTTCAGTAAGGAACTGGACAAGATCTCCAGGATGAACCCCGCAGCGGCGGAGTACCCCGTAGCCATGGGATACGCGGAATTGCTGGTCGATCTGCCTTGGGGGGAATACTCAGAAGATAATTTCGATCTCAAAAATGCCAAAGAAGTACTTGACAAGGACCACTATGGCCTCGACAAAGTCAAGGAGCGGATTTTGGAGTACCTGGCTGTGCGGAAGCTGAAGAATGACCTGAAAGGGCCCATTTTGTGCCTCTACGGCCCTCCTGGTGTGGGAAAGACGTCCCTCGGTAAATCGGTGGCAGAATCTCTTAATAGGAAATATGTCAGAATGTCGCTAGGTGGCGTTCACGATGAAGCAGAAATCCGCGGTCACCGCAAAACTTACATCGGGGCGATGCCTGGGAAGGTCATTCAAAACATCAAGAAGGCCAAAACGTCCAACCCGGTGTTTATTCTCGACGAGATAGACAAGGTGAGCTCGGACTTTCGTGGCGATCCATCTTCTGCATTGCTTGAGGTGCTGGACCCTGAGCAAAATACGACCTTCAAGGACAACTATGTGGAAGTAGATTTCGATCTGTCCAAAGTATTGTTCATAGCTACGGCCAATTCTTTGGAGACCATCCAGCCGGCGCTCCGCGATAGGATGGAGGTGATTGACATCACAGGGTATACACTTGAGGAAAAACTGGAGATTGCCAAGCGGCACCTTATACCGAAACAGATCAAAGAGCATGGGCTGAAAAAGTCCCACATTTCCTTTTCTGCAAAATCCATCACCAAAGTCATCAATGACTACACGCGGGAGTCAGGTGTGAGAAACCTGGAGCGAAGAATTGCAGGTATTTGTAGACACGTTGCAAAGACCATCGCAATGGAGGAGGAACACGTGCCGAAGATCGATGAAGAGCAGGTGCGCAAGATCCTCGGCCCTGAGATCTTCGACAAGGAGCAATATGAGAACAATGACTTTGCAGGGGTCGCCACGGGCCTGGCCTGGACACCCTCAGGAGGAGACATTCTATTTATCGAAGCCAGCCTCAGCAGAGGCAAGGGTAAGCTGACACTTAGTGGGCAGCTCGGCAATGTGATGAAGGAGTCCGCCGTAACGGCCCTGTCTTTTCTGAAGTCCAATGTGGAAATGTTGGGAGTAGACTATCGCGTTTTTGAGCACTACGATCTCCACATCCACGTACCTGCTGGGGCGATCCCGAAAGATGGTCCCTCCGCAGGAATCACCATGCTGACTGCGCTGGCATCTGTTTTTACGCAGCGGAAGATCAGGAGCAAACTGGCGATGACCGGAGAGATCACTCTCCGGGGGAAAGTCCTCCCGGTCGGCGGCATCAAGGAGAAGATACTCGCAGCCAAGCGCGCCGGGATCAAGGAGATCATCCTCTGCGAAAAGAACAAAAAGGACTTTGAGGAAATCAACGAGAGCTATGTCAAGGGGCTCAAGATCCATTTCGTGACCGACGTATCTCAAGTCCTTGATATTGCGCTTTTGAAGGAAAAGGTTTCCAGGGCCATTGAATTCATAATCCCCGAAGAGATCAAAGCGTGAAGGGCTGGCGTTCATGGTTGATTGCTATCAGTGTGGTAGCTTCATGGTCGGCTTATGCCCAACCTGCCGGGGACAGCGGCTTCCCAATTCTCAACTTCCCGACGAGCGCCAGGTCAATGGCACTTGGCGGAAATGTTGTGGCATTGGCTGACAGCGACATCGCCCTGACGTATGACAACCCGACCATCATGGACTCGACGAATGTCGGTGATTTCATGTTGCAGTACTCTCCCTTTTTGGGAGGCGTGAACCTTCTCAATGCCGGAGCGCACTTGTCGCTTCCGTACGTCAGGAATATGATGGTCGGACTGACGTACATCAACTATGGCGAAATTGAACGCACAGACTTGTTGGGCAATTCTATGGGTACTTTCAAACCCCAGGATTTTGTTCTCTATCTGGGTAAGTCGCACCGCATTAGCTCTTTTGTGCTGGGGGCCTCACTCAAGTATGTGCACTCGTCGATTGATGGGTTTGGAGCGAATGCGCTTGTGATGGATCTGGGAGGGTCCTATCACCACCCCACGATAGACCTGGTAGTTGCCATCGTACTCAAAAACCTGGGTATCACCTTTGATGCGTTCGATTCGAGGGATTTTGACGTACCTTTAGACCTGCAAGCGGGCATTAGTATCAAGCCGAAATATATGCCTGTGCGATTCTCAATCAATGGTCATCACCTCGTAGCCGATCTTGGCTATTTTGATCAGACTGTGGGGGATGGTGAGACCGCGACCTTTGCCAATGAACTATTTCGTCATATCAGCTTAGGTATGGAGATATTGATTGGACGTTTTTTAGAGGTGCTCGTAGGATACAATCATCTCAGAAATCAGGAGCTGCGGTTGCAGCAAGGAGCATTTGGGGCTGGACTTTCGTTCGGGTTGATGATCAAGGTGAAGAATCTGAACATTCGCTATTCACGCGCCGTCTACCATGCTGGTGGAGGACTCAATTCAATTGGCATTCAAGGTAACTTTTCAGACCTGAAAAAGATATTTTAAAACTATGGAGGACTTAAATCTCACTCCTCGACAGATAGTCGAAGAACTTGATAAGTACATTATCGGCCAGAGGGACGCAAAGAAGAATGTTGCGATTGCCCTGCGGAACAGGTGGCGACGTATGAATGTGAAGCAAGACATTCAAAAAGAAATAGTCCCTAATAACATCCTGCTGATAGGATCGACGGGGGTAGGTAAGACCGAAATTGCTCGAAGACTAGCGCGCATCGCGGAAGCACCGTTCACCAAGGTAGAGGCGAGCAAATTCACTGAGGTAGGCTACGTAGGCCGTGACGTGGAGAGCATGGTCCGTGATCTCGTAGAGCAGTCGGTCAATTTGGTGAAGGTGGCCAAGAAAGAGGAAGTGCGAGAAAAGGCTGCGGAGATCGTCGAGGCGCAGATTCTGGATGCACTCATTCCACCACTGAAAGCCACCACGAAATCTTATACGGTTGGCGAAGGGCAGGATGAAGAAAAAGAACTGAACGAAAAGACTCGCGAGCGGTTCCGGGACAAAGTCAAGAATGGCGAACTGGATGACCGCAAGATTGAAATAGATGTGCAGTCTCAAAATGGCGCCGGAGTAGGCATGATTGGCGGGGGTATGATGGACGAGTCGTCTATGATCAATCTTCAGGAGATGATCGGCAACATGATGCCGAAAAAGACAAAGAAGCGCAAGGTGACAATCGCGGAGGCACGGAAGATCCTCATGGACGAGGAGACCTCGAGGCTGATTGATATGGATGAGGTGAAAGAGGAGGCCCTGCGCAAGGCGGGCAATGCCGGTATCGTTTTTATCGACGAGATCGACAAGATTGCCGGGGGCAGAGGGAGTAAGAGTGGACCAGATGTGAGTCGTGAGGGTGTACAGCGAGATCTACTCCCGATTGTCGAAGGGACAGCTGTTAACACAAAGTATGGGGTCATTCAGACAGATCATATACTGTTCATTGCGGCAGGAGCATTCCACTTTTCCAAGCCGTCCGATTTGATCCCTGAGTTGCAGGGACGATTCCCCATAAGGGTGGAATTGGAGAACCTCACCAAAGAAGACTTCCTGAAGATCTTGCAAGAGCCCAAGAACTCGCTGACCAAGCAGTACACTGCCTTGCTCGATGCTGAGCAGGTAGAACTCACCTTTCACCCTGAGGCGCTGGAGGAGATCGCCGAAATCGCCTTCCAAATCAATGAGGAGGTGGAAAACATCGGGGCTCGAAGATTACATACCGTTATGAGTAAGCTTTTGAACGACATTCTTTTTGATATCCCTGACACGATTGGTGCCAACGCCAAGGTGGTCGTGGATAAAGACATGGTCACCAGCAGGCTCGCAGACCTTGTGAAGGACAAAGATCTCAGTCAATATATCCTATAAATCGCTTCGGAGTCCCAAGGGAATGCATGACCCGTGGGGCTCAGATCTCCTTGGGAGCGTAATAGAAAAGGGGTTTGCCCTTCCATTTCCCGATATCACGCCAGTGGTCCATGTCAAATCCCAAACCCGCCATCGCACAAGTGGGTATGTTTTCGATGACGTCGTCACATAGGTGATTGTAAAGCATCGTCAAGCCTGGATTGTGGGCGAAAATGGCCACTGTTTTAAAGCTGTCGATTTCTTTGATAATGGATTGGAACTGCTGAACTCCGGCATGATAAAGCGCATCGGTGATCACCATGTCCTCCTCGGGGTACTTCCAGCAGTCTGCGAAGAAGAGGGCCGTATAGAATGCTCTACTTGCCGTGCTGGACAAGATTAGGTCGGGTTTTTTCACTTCAGCCCCCACAAGTTCGCCCATCCTTTTGAGGTCCCTCCGCCCTCGCTTGCCTACTGGGCGGTGAAAGTCATCTAGCTGCTCAAAATTCCAGGAAGACTTGGCGTGTCTTACCAGATAAAGCTTCTTCATGTTCGATTCACTGATCTAGGTTAATTGTCTTGCCGGGTGTTGTTCTGTCAATTTCGGAAAATGTTTCGACTTGTTCCAAACAAGTGGGCTTTATTTCCCTGCCTTGCTAATCGTCATATATTGAGCACTTACAGTAGTCGATCGGCAGGGAGTGGGCGATTCAATCTGGCAAGTAGAAATCGAATTTCAGCTCCCTCATGCATTTGAAGTGGCCCTTGGGGCACTTGTTGTAGCCAATCTTTGAGCATGGCCGGCAGCTAAGAGAGCGATTTTCGAAGATAGTGAATTTTGTACGATAGGGATACATGCCAAACTCGGGAATTGTATTGCCCCAGATACTAAAGACGTTTTTCTTAAAGGCGGCCGCAATATGCATGAGCCCCGTATCGTGACTGAATACCACTGAGGCACTGGAGATGATCGATGCTGACTGGTTGAGGTTGAATTGGCCACAGGCATTGTAGACCCGGGCCTTTTTGCCCAGTTCATGCTCCAGCGTATGCTCATCAGATGCGACCGAGCCCTGTTGGAAGAAGTTTTCGATTTCCTCTCCCAGTTCTTTCTCCTCCTTGCCCCCCAGGAGCACGATCGGCTTGTTGATGCGGTCACATAGCTCGATGATTCGGTCCTTGGGCAATCTCTTGGTCGCGTGCTGCGCACCGATGGCGACAGCCACGTACCCATTTCTGTGTGACTGTGGGAGCCAGTCATCCTCGACGATGTCCTTGTCTGGTATATAGTAGTCAAGACCTTCTTCGTCCATTTTCACTCCCAGCTCACCGATGGCAGCCATATAGCGATCGACAATGTGCACACTCGGTAAGCGGTTGATCTTCAGTCGTACCATCAGCCACTTTTCCCAATTGATCTTTTGGTAGCTCAACTTTTTCCCACCGGTCAGCACCTTGATTATGGCTGTGCGGAGGTTTTTGTGCAAGTCCACGATGACATCGAAGCGTTCCCGCCGGATTTCTCGTATCGTTTGGAGAAGGGATTTGTCTAGCGTGTGCACGCGATGTACGTGCGGATTGGCACTCAAAATCGCTTCGTATCGCTTTTTGGTCAGGTAATGCACCTCGACATCCGGCAGTTGAGTGCTCAGCGTGCGTATGACCGGTGTAGTCAGCACGATATCCCCAATCGATGAAAAACGAATGATCAGAATCTTCATATGTCGGTATTAATCATTGCTTTTGTTGGCTGCTAGCGATGGCATCGCCTGCGTCAAACTATTAATTGTAGATTCTTTCCGTTAAACCCGGATAATGACGATAAATTTCTCTTGTGGAAATTTTTGTCAGGGTAACCCAGACAAGGCAAAGCTTTCGTCTGCCCTTCGGGCAAAATATGCATTAGTGCATATTTTGGGTTAAATTTATATAGGTGCCCTTGGCTCGGGAGGCTCTCTCAAGGATTACTACCAGTGCCGGTCCCCACATTCTTAAATCAAATTCATGCAATATTGGTTAATAAAATCAGAGCCTAACACCTACTCCTGGGACGATTTTGTCAAACTTGGGCGAGATCATTGGGACGGAGTCAGGAACTTCAAGGCGCGAAACAATATGAAGGCCATGACTGTTGGCGATCAGGCGCTTTTCTACCACAGCGTCTCGGAGAAGTCAGTCATTGGTATCGCCGAGGTGGTGAGGGAGTACTACCCCGATCCGACCACAGACGACCACCGATGGTATGTCGTAGATTTTGTGCCGGTACGCAAATTGTCGCGTCCCGTGACACTACAGGAGATAAAACAAGATGAACGGCTTGCAGATATGGTGTTGGTAAAGCACTCCCGCCTATCAGTGCAACCCGTGAAGAAGGAAGAATTCGATTTGATACTCGCAAAGAGTGAAGAGGTAGGGTAAGCAAACCGCTAAATTGTTAGAAGATTATGAAGTACCTGGTTGTCCTGATCATATCATTTACCACCCTGCTCGCTTTTGGGCAGAAGAAAAAAGACCGCGACACAAGCAGTCATATCTTCCAACCCAAACGCGTGGAATTCACGGTGGGCAAATACGACGAAGATTTCACAATCATCAATGGTGCCGAAAACGGTCTGATGATGGTGGTGGAGACTTACAACAAGTTTGAGGGAAAATATGCTTGGTATGTCGTCAAAATGGACACCGAACTCAACGAGGAGTGGCGCAAAAACCTGATGGTTAACCTTACCTCGAATCTCCTGGGTTATGAATACTTTGACGGGAAGTTTTATGTGCTTGTGTCCGAGTCGCAATATCGAACGCAGGACATGATCGTGTACGAAATAGACATGGACGGCCACATTGAGACATTTGATATCACGACGGTCTTCCCCATCAGTATGGCATATTTTGAAGTGATCGATGAGACATTGCTGTTGGGTGGCAATGTCAACGCCCGCCCGGTGATCATTACCTACAACCTTGATGAGCGCAAACCCAAAGTGCTCCCCGGCTTTTATGACAATCGAAACGAAATCTTGGATGTAGTCACTGATGATGAGGAGCTCATGTTCACTGTGATCCTCCGTGAACGCCTGGTTTCCAAGCAATATTCCGTGAGGGCCAAAACCTTTACAGCTGAGGGGCTGCTCGTGCAAGACTTGCTTGTCGATTCCGGTGAACGCCGTAACCTTATAGATGCAGCATCAACCAATTTCGAAAATGGCATCCAGCTAATAGCCGGGGCCCATTCCAAACGTAGCACGTCTTACAGCAAAGGGCTCTATCTGGCGAAGTTCGTCAACGGCCGACAGCAATTCATCGAATATCACAATTACGCCGATCTGGAAAACTTCTTCGGCTTTATGAGTGATCGCCGTGAGCAACGGATCAAGCGAAGGATCGAGCGACGCAAGGCGTTGGGCAAGAACAACAAGTTCAACTATCGACTGCTGGTGCATGACATGATAGAGAACGAAGACGGTGTCAACATCATGGTCGGAGAGGCGTACTATCCTCGTTACACAAGCAGCGGCGGCTTCGGCGCACCCTATGGCAGCTATGGCTACAACAACTACTCGCGACCGACATCTAGCTTCCTGGGATTCAAGTACACCCATACCATCGTCGTAGCTTTCGACAACAATGGCCAGATCATCTGGGACCACAGCTTCAAGATACAAGATGCCCTTACCTATTCACTACAAAAGTTCGTATCCGTGAGCTCGTTTGATGACGAGATCGTCCTCATGTATCTCGACGAAAACGAGATCCGCTCCAAGATTGTGGAAGGCGATCGGGTAGTGGAGGGCCAGACCTTCAACCCGGTGAAATTGAGCAATCAGGACGAGGAGGTGAAATCCAAAGACCCCGAGATCGAGGGGCTGGACCACTGGTACGATCACAACTTCTATGCCTATGGTCTGCAAAATCTGGCTTCAGCCAATCGCAGTAGCTTCTGGGCTTCGAGAAAGGTATTCTACATCAACAAGATTGAATACTACCAGGAGCAGGCCGTGAATTGAGTTTTGCTTTTATCTTTGCGTGCACTGCACCATGGTGAAACGCAAACTTCTCGACGACCGACTTCTTCATATCACCATCTGGCGTTTGTGTCGGCAGCTCATCGAGATTCACGACGATTTTCAAAATTCTGTACTCGTAGGCCTGCAACCTCGGGGCATCTACCTTGCCGAGCGCATAAAGACTCGTCTGGAGGAGCTTCTGCAACATGACGTTGACCTCGGCTACCTCGATACGACCTTTCATCGAGACGATTTCCGCCGTCGCGACGAACCCCTAAAAGCCTACGACACGAAGATTCCCTTTATTCTTGAAGGGAAGCGCGTCATACTTATTGACGATGTACTCTACACAGGCCGCACGGTGCGTGCCGCACTCGATGCGATGACCACCTTTGGCAGGCCGGAGAAGGTAGAGTTGCTCGTCTTGGTAGACCGACTCTACAGTCGGCACTTGCCGATCACGCCGGACTACGTCGGTAAGGAAGTCAACACCTTGCCATCACAGCGGGTGCTCGTAGAGCTCCGGGAGCAGGGTGGGGAAGACAATATCTATCTCATAAACAAGGACGCACTATGAAGGCGCTGAAGTCCAGACATCTGCTTGGGATCAAGGACCTGGAGGCCGACGAGATCCAGTTGATTTTTGAGACAGCTGATAACTTCAAAGATGTCCTGCAGCGACCCATCAAAAAGGTGCCTTCCCTACGTGATGTGACCATCGCCAATGTCTTCTTTGAGAACTCTACCCGCACAAGACTTTCCTTCGAGCTAGCAGAAAAGCGGCTGTCCGCCGATGTGATCAACTTCTCATCGAGCAGTTCTTCCGTCAAAAAGGGGGAGACACTACTCGATACCGTCAACAATATCCTGTCTATGAAGGTGGACATGGTCGTCATGCGCCACGCCAGCCCGGGAGCGCCATACTACCTGGCACGCCACATATCAGCGAACATCATCAATGCTGGCGACGGTACGCACGAACACCCAACGCAGGCCTTGCTCGACAGCTACTCTATCCGTGAGCAATTGGGAGATGTGGCCGGTAAGAAGGTGGTCATTGTCGGTGATATCCTCCACTCGAGAGTGGCACTCTCCAATATTTTCGCCCTGCAGAAGCTGGGAGCGGAGGTCAAAGTCTGTGGCCCCCCGACGCTTATGCCCAAGTACATCACGACCCTCGGCGTAGGCGTCGAGTTCGATATTCGCAAGGCCCTCCAGTGGTGCGACGTGGCCAATATTCTTCGTATTCAGCTCGAGCGGCAGCAGATGACCTACTTCCCGTCACTTCGGGAATACGCCCTCTACTATGGTGTCAATAAAGAGCTGCTTGCATCGCTCGACAAGCAGATCACCATCATGCACCCAGGACCTATCAACCGGGGAGTCGAGATCACCAGCGACGTGGCTGACTCCGAACACTCCATCATTCTCCAGCAGGTGGAGAATGGCGTGGCGGTGAGGATGGCAGTGCTGTTTCTTCTGGCTGGAAAGAAGGAGTGACTTAGGCGCACTGGCCAGCGCAATACCCATACACACAAAGCTTCCTCGCGCATGCCCGAGCCTTCGACCCCGCGGGCGACGCATGCCCAGTCTTGTCTCGGATTTATGCTTTCGGCCTTTTTTTCTCTGGTCGGCTACCTGCCTACGTAATTGAAAGGCGTAATTGCCCGCAGTTCCTCTTTTACCTCTTCGCTGACATCGAGTCCATCGACGAAATCACGGATGGTTTCCTGAGTGATCTTCTCGTTCTTCCTCGTCAGAGCCTTCAGCGCTTCGTAGGGCGAAGGATATGCCTCACGTCGCAGGATAGTTTGGATGGCTTCGGCCACCACTGCCCAGTTGTCCTCGAGATCTTGCCGGATCACCGCCTCGTTGCACTGAAGCTTGCCAAGGCCCTTCACGATCGACTGGATCGCCAGATGCGTGTGTGCCATTGGCACACCAATGTTTCGCAGTACCGTGGAGTCCGTGAGATCCCGCTGCAACCTTGAGATGGGTAGCTTCGCCGAAAGATGCTCGAACAGCGCATTGGCAATTCCCAGATTGCCTTCGGCATTTTCAAAATCGATCGGATTCACTTTGTGCGGCATGGCCGATGACCCTACTTCACCAGCGACGATCTTCTGACTGAAGTAGTTCATCGACACATAGGTCCAGATGTCCCGACAAAGGTCGATGAGGATTGTATTGATCCGCTTCTGTCCATCAAATAGGGCCGCCAGGTAGTCGTAGTGCTCTATTTGCGTCGTGGGAGCACTCCGCTCTATTTGCAGGTGGTCCTGGAGAAACTTGTTGCCGAATTGGTGCCAGTCGACGTTAGGGAATGCGACATTGTGAGCATTGAAATTGCCAGTGGCACCGCCAAACTTACCCCTATGTGGTGTCGAGCGCAGGTCCTTCATTTGCTCCTCAAGCCTCACCACAAAAACCTCAATTTCTTTTCCAAGCCGAGTTGGAGATGCAGGTTGGCCATGTGTGCGGGCGAGCATAGGAATATCATTCCATTGTGCAGCAAAGTCCTTGAGGAGCACAATCAACTTTTCCAGTGCCGGGAAATACACATCGTTCATTGCATCCTGCATACTCATCGGGATGGCCGTGTTGTTGACATCCTGGGAGGTGAGTCCGAAGTGAATGAATTCTTTGTATTGGCTGAGACCCAACTGGTCAAACTGCTCCTTGAGGAAGTACTCGACGGCTTTCACGTCATGGTTTGTGGTCCGTTCGATGGTTTTGATTTGCTCTGCGTCCTCGGTAGAAAAATTTCCAAAAATATTCCGAAGGTCATCAAACAAGCCCTTATCGACGTCGGTTAATTGGGGAATGGCGTCGCAGAGGGCGATGAAATACAGCACTTCCACCTTTACACGGTAGTGGATCAGGGCGTACTCGGAGAAGTAATTTTCCAATTCGCTGGTCTTGCTACGGTACCGACCGTCAATTGGAGATATGGCTTTTAGGGTGTTGATGTTGTCCATTCGGATCTCGAAAAGAAAGGCGCAAAAATAGAGGATATTGGGCCAATTTGGGTCCTAAGCGACCACCAATTACCTTTGCGGCCGCGAAAGCAAGGACAGACATATGGCATTTGGATTATTCAAGAAAAAGAAAAAGAAAACCGAGCAGACTTCCGGTTCTCGATATCATCACCTGACAGTGGCGAGCGTAGTGCCCATCGCAAAGGATGCTGTCAATCTCGTCTTTGAGAAACCGGGCGATGATTTCGTTTACGAACCCGGCCAGTTCATCACCCTGATTCGGGAGGTGAATGGCAAGAAGATCCGCAGAGCTTATTCGCTCAATAGCACGCCCTTCCTCGAAGAAGAGCCTTCAGTGACCGTCAAACGTGTCGAGGGGGGTGCCATGTCCAATCATATCAACGACCACTTTGCCGCTGGTGATGTCGTCCAGGTAATGGAGCCGATGGGCATGTTCACTACGACGTACGATCCGGCAGCCCTTCGCAGCATGGTATTTTTTGGGGGCGGCTCTGGGATCACCCCTTTGATTTCCCTGATAAAGTCTGTATTGATCAAGGAACCAAACACGACCTGTACCCTGGTCTATGGCAACCGCAGTGCTGAGTACATCATATTTAAAGATGAGCTCGACCGCCTCAAAGGTGAATATTCCGATAGGTTTGAGGTAATCCACGTGTTGGAGGAAGGCCCTTCCGATTATGAAGGGAGACCAACAAGCACAATGATCAAGGAGATCGCGGAAGAGGTAGGGGTCAGCAATGAGACGGAAATATTTATCTGCGGTCCACAGCCGATGATGGATGTGGTGGTCAGTGGTCTGAAAGAGGCCAACGTCCGTGAGGAGCAGATCCGCATGGAGAGCTTCGAAGCCGGAAAGACCTCTCCAAAAGAGATCATGGCCGAGGATCAGACCGATGCCACTGTCACTATACTACTCGATGGAGAATCCTTCGATATCAGTGTGAAGCCAGGTCGTAGGATTCTGGAGACAGGCCTTGAAGAAGGACTGGATATGCCATACTCCTGCCAGTCCGGACTGTGCACGGCGTGCCGTGGTAAGCTTATAGACGGTGAAGTGAGTATCGATGAGGCCGAAGGACTCACCCAGGACGAGCTGGAAGAGGGCTACGTGCTTTGTTGCGTGGGTATGCCCAAGACCGATAGCGTAAAGATTGAGATAGGCTAGGCGCTCAATGCTTTGCCCTTTGGATTTTTACTCATCCCATATCGTCTCGTACGAGTAGCTGCTGCCCGGTTGGCAGAATACCCCGCCATCGATGATGCGGGAGCCAACATCCAATCCCCGTATTTTGTCCATCTCCTGATCGGAGAGCTGGATTTCTTGCGCCTCAAAGTTCTGCTTTAGTCGTGCTTCATTCGTCGACTTGGGAATGACCGCCGTACCTCTTTGCAAAGCCCACGCGATGAGGATTTGTGCGGGAGAGGCATCATGTTCAGCAGCGATCGATAGGATCGAAGGGTCTTTCATCGGGGTGGGGTTGCTATCCTTGATCAGTCTCTCGGGACGATCTAGTGAACCCAGCGGTGAATACGCGGTTAGGTGCACACCTCGCGACTGACAGAAATCCACTAACTCCTTTTGCTGTAGTCCGGGATGCAGTTCTACCTGATTCATTTCGGGTGGCTCATCTGTCTCATCGAGGAGATTTCGCATTTTCTTGATGCTGAAATTTGATACCCCTGCATGCCTGGTCAGGCCTTCGTTTTTGACAGCGACGAGCGCGGCCCATGTTTCCGATACGGGCATTTCTTCCAGAGAGAGCATGTCGTCGGCCGAGGCGGGAAAAGTTACTCCGGGTCTGAACGCGATCGGCCAGTGCATTAGGTACAGATCCAGATAGTCCAGTTGCAGGTCCGCCAGTGTCTTTTGGAGACTGGGACGAACGTCCTCTTTGCGGTGCGCGTTGTTCCATAGTTTGGACGTGACCCACAAGTCTTGTCTTTTGACGATGCCGGAGTCTATGCAGTGCTTGATGGCGTTACCCACCTCAGCTTCATTGCCATAGATCGCCGCGCAGTCCAGATGACGATATCCAAGTTTGATGGCGGTGATGACTGCCTGTCCGACGACTCCCGGATCAGACTTCCAGGTTCCCAAACCAAAAGCGGGCATTTGATCTTGATTGGCAAATCGAAGTGTTTTCATGGCTTGCAAAGGGTTACAACGGAGTTGTGCTTAACTATTGCGAACATACGCAACTCGCTCCGAAGAAGAGCGCCGCAAGCCTGTCAAATTGAGATGAAATACGTCTAAATCACCTGCGCCTCTTGTAAAAGGTCGAGCGCCTCCTGCACACTGGCTACCTCCAACGTTTGCATGCCCTCCTGATTGGCATTGATCTTTGCCACGTTTCGCGCTGAGAGCTTGGCAATGGCCCCTTCCGGCAAGACGACGAAGAAAAATCGGATGCCGATCTCCGCACATTTGGGAGCGGCCGTAGATTCGATAAAAGACTGGACCTCCTTGCGATAAACGCCCTCGGCCTTGCTGTTGTCGACGATCCATGTAGTTACGCCATGTCGGGGGGCAAAATCAAGGACTCCGATGTCGAAAATGTTTTCTCTGAACTGATCGAGTGTCACTAGCAAGGAGCTCCACGTGTCGATCATCGCATTGATCTCTGGATGGTGATGACCTACCATTCTACCGGGGATGCTATAGATCTCTCTTTTCATAGCTGTATTTCTTCTTGGATAATGATCAGGAGGATACGGTCAACAATTTTATAACATTTGATAAAATAGTTTCCGATGGAAGTTTATGAGCCAGCATTTAATCCGACCCACCGGAAATATCCTTGAAGCTATGCGCTTCCATGAGTTTGAGCCTTCCACAAATACCACAAGGTGGTCACCAGTTCTCTACCTGCCAGCCTGAGGTGCATGCTTCTTTGAAAGCGTGATACCGTGAGTGTTTGGCGACCAGGGTTGTGCTTATGAGCGTGATAAATATCATTGGTGGCTGAGATATCTGTCAAAAGTCAACTTGCTGTTTTTCAATACTTTTTTCACACTTAGCCAGCAGGTTAAGGAATGTTGAAAGTGCCAAGAATCTAGAGTTGTAGAAGATGGAAAAGAGAATACTATTCCCTACAGATTTCTCTGACAGAGCCAACCACGCCTTGTCAGAAGCGATACAAATTGCCCAGGCGCTCTCGGCCCAGTTGGTCATTTATCATGCGTACAATCGCCCCTACCTGGAGCATGACAAACACCTGGACCCGGAGAAACTGCTTAAGAGGACAGAAATAGAGATCGAGGAGAAGTTCGAGAACTTACTCATGGAGTATCCGACACTCAATGAAGTGGAGCACGAGTTCAGAAAGGAATTGGGCGTGTCCGTTCGGAAGATCGATGAGTTGACGAATAAGGAGTACTTCGACCTGATCATTATGGCTACCAAGGGGGCGAAAGACTTTGGGGAGCTATTGGGAAGTAAGACTGCCAGAACTATTAAGAGTGTGGATGTGCCGGTGATGGTCTTCCCAGACAATACCACCCTCAAGGGCGTCAGGAAATTAGCACTGGCGTGTGATTACAGCGAAGGTAGCGAGTTGGAGACCATGCAGTTTTTGGTGGATTTTGCTGAGAAGATGTCTCTCTCCGTAGATGTCATCAGTATGAACCGTGAAGAGCGCACACTCACGGATCGGGAGAAGGGGATACGCGAAGAGGTGAAGGAGAAGTTGCAAAGCATTCCCAGCTCCTTTTGCTATTCATTCAACGACAGCGTCGAGTATGGCATAGTGGACTACGCCACTCATCACGAGGTCGGACTGATTGTGATACTTCCAAAGAGCTACAGCTTTGTCGAACGGCTTTTTCATGAAAGCCTAACCACAAAACTAGCCTTCCACAGTCCCATACCACTTCTGGTCTTGTAAACCATTCGCGATCCTAAATTGATGAGAAGATATGCCAGACAATAACATTACCAATCTCGACGAACTGACAGCCAGGATCTACCATGACGGGATGCAAAAAGCAGAGGAGCGGTCGAAGGAAATCGTGGATGCAGCCGAAAGTCGCATGAAAGAGATTCTCGCGGCCGCAGAGGGCCAGGCCCAGCAGATCGTCGCCGAGGCCAACAGGGAAGCAGAGCGGATACGAAAGAGTGTCGAAAACGAGTTGCGATTGAAGAGCAGGCAGTTGATCAGCGACCTGAAACGAGAAATACGGACGCTTGTGAGTCATAAGATGATATCTGACAAACTCTCGAAGTCCTTTATGGATACTGCATTCTTACAGAAGATGGTGATTGAGGCCATTGGCTATTGGAAGACTTCGGGTGAAATGACGATCACCCTGCCCGAGAAGCTCCGAGAAAAGCTAGACAAGCAGTTTGAGAAGGGCATCGCTCAAGTGGTCGATGGGCTCACTATTCAATTTAGTGGTCAGCTAAGTGGAGGCTTCCGGATCAAGAGGAATGAGGAGGACTTTGAGATCACTTTCTCAGAAGAGGATTTCAATACCCTCTTTCAGTCTTACCTGAGTGAAAACGCCAATACGCTCATCTTCAAAGGTTGATGTATGCTGTACTACTACCTCATATCCGGACTGCCTGATCTTCGACTCGACTCGGAGCCTCGGCAGATTGACTTTGAGGAGACCTATGATACCATCGCCAGGAACCTGACAGAGGAAGACCGGGTGCCGTACCGATACCTGCTCTATGCCAATGACAACCGCAATATTCTCCTGACCTTATTCGAGGAATCACAGGGACGACGTCTGGCCGATTTTGTACAACCATCGGCCTTCCCGATGGAGCAGATAAGGGACTATAGGCACCATCAATTCCTTTTCCCGTCTTACCTGAGTCAATTTCTGGAGGTCTATGCGGATCAGATAGGCGAAGTACCTATCAGCCAAATGACGGCGCGACTGGAGCAGCTGTTTATGGAGGAAGTAGAAAATCTCGCCGACGATTTTGTATCTGCGTGGCTGGATTTTGATCGCGTATTGAAAGCAATCGTTGCCACATACAGCTATTCTTCCTACGATTTTCTTTCCAAACCCCCTGAGCCGGCCGATGGTGCTCTTCTGAAGCACCTGGGACCGGGAAGGACCATAGGTGTAGCGCTGTCAAGGGCCTACCCATATCTTGAATCGTTGATCGAGGTAATGGATACTGGGGATCCTCATAAACTGGAGTACGAGGTTGATCAGATTCGATGGGCATTCCTCGATGGCTTTCCGGGCTTTTTTGGCTGTCACCAGGTCTATGCCTACGCCCTAAAGCTGATGATGATCCAGCGTACATACAACCTTCGCCAAGAAGCTGATGAAGGACACTTAGCCTCCATCATGGATGATATCAAGAAAATTGAATCCGAACCTCAAAACGCAATAACATGACAGAAGGAATAGTAAAAGGCGTGATTGCCAACCTCCTCCTCATAGAAGCGCACGGCCCCGTGAGTCAGAATGAGATCTGTCTCGTTCGCAGTGGAGGCGCCCAGCTTCGTGGAGAGGTGATCCGTGTCAAGGGCAACACCGCTTCTGTGCAGCTTTTTGAAGCCAGTGAGGGCATTCATATTGGTGATCCTGTGGATTTCACGGGGGTGATGCTGCAGGTGGAACTGGGCCCAGGTATCCTGTCCAAAAACTACGATGGCCTTCAAAATGATCTGATGAAGATGGGTGGACTCGTTATCAACGCCGGTGAGATCACCTACCCATTGGACCATGATGTGTACTATGCCTTCACACCTCTCGTCAAAAAAGGAGCTACCGTCAGTGCGGGCGATTGGCTGGGTCAAGTCAAAGAAAACTGGGTTGACCACAAGATCATGGTTCCCTTCCACCTCCAGGGAGAATACGAGGTGCTCAAGATCACGAAGGCCGGGGACTACAGGATTACCGATACCATGGCAATACTGCAGGCGCCGGATGGGTCTGAAGTGAAAGTGACCATGACACAAAAATGGCCTGTCAAGATGGCTGTGCCGAGCTATCGACAAAAGCTGAGACCCTTCAACATTATGAGCACGGGCCTGCGAGTGATAGACACACTCAACCCCATCGCCGAAGGAGGCACCGGCTATATTCCCGGACCATTCGGCACAGGCAAGACTGTACTGCAGCAGGCTATTGCCAAAAACAGTGAGTGTGACATTGTGATCATTGTCGCTTGTGGCGAACGGGCCAACGAAGTCGTGGAGATATTCACGGAGTTTCCGCGCCTTACAGATGCTCATACCGGTCGAAAGCTGCAAGAGAAGACTACCATCATTTGCAATACCTCCAATATGCCTGTGGCCGCGCGTGAAGCATCAGTTTATGTAGGCATGACACTCGCAGAATATTATAGGAGCATGGGGCTAAAGGTGTTGATGCTGGCAGATTCTACTTCACGCTGGGCTCAGGCCCTCAGGGAGATGTCCAATCGACTAGAGGAACTTCCCGGCCCCGATGCTTTCCCTGTCGAGTTGCCAGCGATAATTGCCAACTTCTACAGCAGGGCGGGCCTGGTGGAGCTCAACAATGGAAAACATGGGTCGGTAACATTCATCGGCACCGTGTCGCCTGCGGGAGGTAACTTCAAAGAACCAGTTACTGAATCTACTGGCAAGGTGGCCCGATGCTTCTATGCCTTGTCGCAAAAGCGGGCAGACGCCAAACGCTACCCGGCCATCGACTCACTGGCTTCTTATTCGAAGTATCTGGAATATGCCGAGTTCAACAAGTATGCCGAGGAGCACATCCAGAAAGGGTGGGTTCCATTGGTGAGGAGGGCCAAGGACTTCCTGCGTGAAGGCATCGAAGCCAAGGACCAGATCAACATCCTGGGAGATGACGCGGTCCCCATTGACTATCATGTGAGCTTCTGGAAGAGTGAGCTTCTGGACTTCGGTATCATCCAGCAGGATTCGTTTGACGATATCGACATGCGCAGCCCCATGGAGCGGCAGCAGTACATGCTCAACACGATCATGTCTATCTGTGATAGCACGTTTGAATTTGAGCATTTTGAGCAGGCGACGAACTACTTCAAACAGGTACTTAATCTTTTGAAGCAGATGAACTACTCGGAGTTCAAGACGCCATTGTTCCTGAAATATGAGCGTCAACTAAACAAGCTGTTGGAGCAGCCGGCAGCTGCACTATCCACCCAAACGACGATGACGTGAAGACGACAGCCTTTCAACGGATTTATAGCAGCATTTACAACATCACAAAAGCCACGTGCTCTTTGCGGGCAGAGGGTGTTCGCTATGGTGAGCTCGCATCGGTAGATGGCAGACCTGCCCAGGTTGTCAGCGTCATGGGTGACCAGGTGACGCTACAGGTCTTCCTGGGGACCGAGGGGATCTCAACGAGTGCCGAAATCGTCTTCTCGGGGTCGCCGCCGCAATTAAAAGTAAGTGAATTGCTCGCTGGTCGCTTTCTCAATGCGTATGGAGAACCCATAGACGGTGGACCTGACCTCGAAGGGGAGGCCCGCCAAATCGCGGGGAGTGTCGTCAATCCCGTAAGGCGCTCCAAGCCTTCAACATTGCTTGCAACCGGCATCGCTGGTATCGACTTGAACAATACGCTCGTCACAGGTCAAAAGATCCCCTTCTTCGCTGATCCTGATCAGCCCTACAACCAGGTGCTGGCAGAGATCGCAACGCGCGCCGAGGCAGACAAGATCATCCTGGGAGGAATGGGCCTTTCCAATGATGATTACCTCTTCTTTAAGAGCGCCTTCACTGAGGCGGGAGCACTGGACAAGATTGTGTCATTCATCAATACTTCTGAGGATCCGCCCCTGGAGCGCCTTTTGGTTCCGGATATGGTCTGTACGGCGGCCGAGTACTTCGCCAACGAACATCACCAGAAGGTTTTGGTATTGCTCACCGACATGACGCTCTATGCTGATGCGCTGGCCATCGTCTCCAATAAGATGGACCAGATCCCCTCCAAGGATGCCATGCCGGGCTCATTGTACAGCGACCTGGCGAGGACCTATGAGCGAGCGGTGCAGTTGGGTCATGGTGGATCTATCACCATCCTTGCAGTCACAACGCTCAACGAGGGAGATATCACCCACGCGATCCCTGACAATACCGGTTACATCACGGAGGGGCAGCTCTTCCTGAAGCACGACGTGGAGATTGGCAAAACCATCGTGGATCCTTTTAGGAGCCTTTCGAGATTGAAGCAAAATGTCATCGGCAAGAAGACGCGTGAGGATCACCCGCAAGTGATGAATGCCTTGGTGAGACTGTATGCCGACGCCATGGAGGCAAAGACCAAAAAGGAAAATGGCTTCGACCTCAATGAATACGATTTGCGGTGCCTCAATTTTGCCAGGGACTATGCGAACGAATTACTGGCCATTGATATCAACATAACGGTGGAAGAGATGCTTGACAGAGGTTGGCATCTGATGCACCGCTATTTCAAGGCTTTCGAGGTGGGCATCAAAGAGCAAATGGTGCAGAAATATTGGCCGGAGGCCGCGGCTGTGAGAGAAAGCGCTTAATACTAGGAGATGGCACTGAAGTTTCAATACAACAAAATCACGATTCAGGCTTTCCGGAGGCAGCTGGCCATCAGGGAGCGTGCGTTGCCGATTTTGCAGAACAAAGAAACAGCCCTACGCAAGGAAGTGAAAACACTGTCCGAAAAGTTGGTAGAACTGCAATCTGAAAGGCAAGACCTTGAAGAAGAACTCGACCGGTTCAAGGGGCTTTGGAGTGAGTTTCCAAGGCTCCTCCATCTCCAGGACCTGGGCATTTATCAGAAGAGTATGGTGGGAGTAAAGATCCCCGAGATACGGCAGGTACAGTTTGCTATCGACGATGTGCCCTGGTGGGAAGAAAGGCCCTGGGTTCCCGCAGGTGTGGATATTTTGAAGAGAGCAATTGAGATGGATTTGAGAATTCGGATTCTCGAGGAACAGATCAGTCTTTTGCATCAAGCGCGCAAGAAGACCACCCAGAAGGTCAACCTTTATGAAAAGGTGCAAATCCCACAGTATGAAGATGCCATCCTCAAGATCAAACGTTTTCTCGAGGATCGAGAGAATATTTCGAAAGCGGCGCAGAAGATCATGAAGAGCAGAAAGGAGGTGACCGCAGCGGTATGAAGGCTCGGATGAAGAAGATATCGATACTCACCTTTCACAAGGAGAGGGAAAAAGTTGTCGACATGCTCCAGCAGGTAGGGGTGATTCACCTGGAAATCGATCGTAATTATCGTAACGGTGACGTCGAGACCTTGGAGAAAGAGCAATCTCAAATACAAAAGGTGCTGGAGGCAATCCATGACTCAACTGAGAATGGTGCGACCGCGTCGAATCCCGATCAGGGAAAGTCAATGGAGCAGGTCGTTGAGGAGGTCCTGGATCTGCGCATGAGAGTGGACACCAATGTTCAGGAGCTGGAAGTACTTCGCAAAGAGAAGCTCCTCCTGGAGCCCTGGGGACATTTCGATCGCAGTCGCCTACGAGAGATCCAGCAACGTGGTGTCGGTGTTTGTTTCTACATGGCCGACGCTTCTGCCTATGATAAGTATGATTTCGGTGATACGCACACGTATGTTGTCCACGAAGGGGGAAATCGCGTGTACTTTGTCATTTTCAGTGACGGCGACCTACCGGACCTGCCTTTTGACGAAGTGGCATTACCCGAGCGTAGTCTGGCGGAAGTAGAGCGCCGTGAACACGTACTTGCCGGTGACCACGACCGAGTTCATGAGGAAATCAGGTCCTATCACGGCTATGTCGAGCAGTTGGAAGACGCCCTGGCCGAGGTGACAACGACCCTTGCCTATTACCAGGCCAATGGAAGTTTTGATCGTCACAGCAATGGGGCCATTCTTTCTATCCGGGGTTGGTTCCCTGCCTCCATCCAGGGGCGGTTGGAGCATTACCTGAAGAAGTCCCACATTACCTACGGGATTGCGTTGCCAGCTCCAGGCGATCAGGTGCCGATTCTCCTTCGCAATTCACGATATCCCAAGCTCTTCGAAACGATCACAAAGATCTTTCAGCTCCCCAACTACTACGAGATGGATCTGACGCCATTCATCGCGGTGTTTTATCCGATATTCTTTGCCTATTGTCTGGGAGATGCGGGATATGGCATCGTGCTATTGGCGGCCGCTGTCGTTGGGGCCTTCACATTCATGAAAAAGGCGAGGAACCTTGCCGCATTAGGAGTGGTGCTGGGTCTGCTTACCACCGTGATGGGGGTAGTCAAGTCTGGAAGCATTTTTGGGATCCCCCTGCAAGGCGCCGAACATCCGTTCCTGGAGTACCTATCGGGCTATGTTATCATTGGCGACGATCGCAGCGTAGTTTTCAACGCTTTCAATGTAGCCTTGATGATTGGGGTTGTCCAGATATTCGTCGGCGTCCTATTGGCCATTGTCAACAAGTGGGTGTACCAGGGTTTTGCAGCGGCATTGCCTGTCATTGGTAAGTTGTTCATCATAGCGCCGGCCATTGGGATCTTCCTGGCCAGTAACCAGGGTGTCGAGGTCTTGCAACCACACGTCGGATGGATGAAGGCTTTGGCCATTTTTGGGATCGTTTTGGTGTTGGCGTTTCATGACAGCACACTGGCCTGGGGGAAGAGAATACCAGCGGGTCTGCTGCCTTTGTTTTTCATATTCACAGGACTACTGGGTGACACGTTGTCTTATGTTCGCTTGTTTGCATTGGGCGTTGCCTCCTCTGTCCTGGGGCTGGTTGTGAATCAGATTGGTATGCAAATCATGGGCGATAGCTGGTTGTCCATTGGAATGGGCGTCATATTCCTGTTGTTTGGGCATGCGCTCAATTTGGCGCTGGCTACGCTAGGAGCATTTGTCCACCCCTTGCGTTTGACGTTCGTGGAGTTTTATAGCAATGCCCAGTTTGAAGGTGGAGGGGTAGCCTACCAGCCCTTTAGAAAAAGACTAAGATCAATAGAAGACTAAAAATGATAGAATCATGGAATCAGAAGCCCTTGCATTAACACTCGCATTCATTGGAATTGGTGCCCTAGTAGGTCTGGCAGGTAGTGGTAGTGCCATTGGTACTGCTGTCGGTGCCATGGCCACGGTGGGTGCCCTGAAAAAAAGACCGGAGTCCTTCGGCTCGTACATTGTGCTCAGCGCGCTACCGGGCACGCAGGGTCTGTATGGGTTTGCTGGTTTCTTCATCCTCCAGGACCTGATCACCAGCGAGATGACGGTCTTGCAGGGTGCGGGCATACTCGGGGGTGGGCTCGCACTGGGCCTGGCCGGGTTGTTTTCGGGCATGTACCAGGGAAGGGTATGTGCCAATAGTATCGATAGCATTGGTTCGGGCAACGACGTCTTTGGCCGTGCCATGATACTTGCAGTGTTCCCTGAGCTGTATGCGATTATAGCTTTTGCGTCACTGTTTTTGATAAGGGGAATCTTGTGAGTGTATCTCCGCAGTAGCAGGCTGGGATAATTTGCTCGCATATTGCTGTGAGTGACGCCAGAGATTCCATAATTTGAGCAATAGAAATTCTTGAAAATGGAAAAGTTTGAAAATCGCCAGGTACGTGTTGCGCTCGCCGGGCTCGACCTTACCGAAATGGACGATCACATCATCCGGTATGCTGCGTTGATTACAAAGATGTTGCCCATCGAGCGGGTGTTCTTTGTGCATGTAGCACAGAACCTGGAGTTACCCGAGGAAGTGATGGACAAATACCCGGATCTATTGGCTCCATTGGATGAAAGCATAGAGAATGACGTTCGTCAAAAAATAGATAAGCATTTTGGGTCTTCAGAGGTAGAGACTACGATCCTGATCAAAGAAGGCAATCCCATACAAGAGCTGCTGAAGCTCTCAAGGATCAAGGATGTGGACATGATGATGATGGGAAGGAAGCAGAGCCTAAAGGGATCGGGAATTGTCTCAAGTCATATTGCGAGGAAGAGTCCGTGCACTTTGTTGCTGGTACCTGAGAATGGTAAGTACAACCTGCAGAAGGTCGTTGTTGCCGTCGATTATTCTCGTCATTCGATACTGGCCCTTGATTGTGCCCATGAAATCTGCAAAAATGGTGGAGCGGAATTGCATCTGGCCAACGCCTACAGCGTACCAGTCGGCTTCTATAAGACTGGTAAGAGTTACGAGGAATTTGCCAATATCATGATGGAGAACGCCGAGAACCACGCGGACAAGATGCTGCGTCAACTGGGCCTTACGCCGGGTTATCACTGCCACTATCTACTGGCAGAGCGCGGCAACTATGTGGATCCCATCAACGATTTCTGCCATGAGGTGCAGGCGGACCTTATTGTCGTTGGTTCCAAGGGACGGACCGACGCATCAGCCATATTGATGGGCTCCCTGGCGGAAAAACTCACATTCAAGGACAATGATATCCCTTTACTGATCGTCAAGCGCAAGGGGGAGAACATGAAGTTCCTGGATACGCTGATGAGAATTTAACGACGTGAGATGTTCCACTTAACCTCGTCGAAATTGACAGCAGCCATCACCAACTCACCAACTCATCTGCACGAGGTGGGACAATAGATTTATGGCCTGTTAATCGGGTTGTTTATCCTTGTTAACCAAATATTTATACAGTCTCCAAGTCCTTCTCCCGAGGGAATTGTATATTCCAGACCTTAACCGTACCAACACAACCTTGAAAGTACTCTACTACCTGTCGATATTGGCCGCTGTGGCGGCATGCTCAGGGAACCCCGCCAGTGAACCCACGGCGAATGGTCTGGCAGATCTCTACAACAATGACCTTAAACCCTTTTATCACGGTGTGGCTTCCGGAGACCCATTACAGGATGCCGTCGTGATCTGGACAAAAGTGACACCTGAAGAGGCCACGGAATACCTGGTCGTAACCTGGGAGTTCAGCACCGATCCCGATTTCCTGAATGTCATTCAGTCTGGCACCTTTACCACGGGTCCCTCGAGGAACTATACCGTGAAAGTGGATGTCTCCAATCTCACCGCCGGGAGCGAGTATTACTATCGATTCAGCGCGCTTGATCGCACCTCTGTGGTAGGTCGCACGAAGACTGCACCGGAGGATCCCAGACGCCTCAAGTTTGCGGTGGTCAGCTGTAGCAATTATGAATTTGGCTATTTCAATGCCTATGGGCACATCGGCCAGCGGGATGACATTGACGCGGTCATTCATTTAGGAGATTATATCTACGAATATGGGGTTGGCAGGTATGGCGATAGCACCACAGGCCGGTTCAACCTACCTCCCTACGAAATCGTGAGCCTGGACGACTATCGCACGAGGTATTCGCTGTATCGCCTCGATCCCGATCTACAATCTGTGCACAACAATCATCCAATGATCGCAATATGGGATGATCACGAGATTGCCAATAACTCTTACGAGACAGGGGCCCAAAACCATCAGGAGGATGAAGGCCCCTACGAAGAGCGGCGCGAAGCTGCCGTGAGAGCCTACTACGAATGGCTCCCGATCAGAGAGAGTGGAGAGCTTTATCGAAAGTTCGACTTCGGGGCTCTGGCCGACCTCATCATGCTGGACGAACGTTTGGAAGGGCGGTCAAGGCCGCTTGATAGTTTGGCAGATCCCGCACTCATGGACGCCAGCCGTTCGATGCTTGGAGAAGAACAAGTCCAGTGGCTCAAGGAGCAACTCTCCACTTCCCAGTCTCAGTGGAAGATTATTGGCAACCAGGTCATTTTCTCCTATCTCAATTGGGGCTACGAGCCCAACTTCACCATCAACCTCGACAGCTGGGATGGCTATCCTGTGGAGCAGAAAGAGATTGCCGACTTCATCCGAGACATCGAAAATGTGATCTTCATCACCGGAGACACACACTCCAGTTGGGCTTTTGAAGTGTCGACGGATCCTTTTGGCAGCTATGATCAGGAGACCGGCGAGGGAGCAGTGGCTGTGGAATTTGGGACTACAAGTATTAATTCCGCCAACTCCAATGAGCGTTTCGATACCGATACCGTCCTGGTGCATGAGCAGCGCATCGTCAATAGCGCCATCAACCCACACCTTAAGTATGCCAATCTTCGAGACCACGGCTACCTATTGCTTTCCTTGACGGAAGAGCGGGCAACGGCGAGTTGGTACTATGTGCCCACGCTGAGCGAACGGCGCGCCGAGGCTGAGGTGGGAAAGGAACTGTACGTCAATTCCGGTGAGGTGAAGCTGCGAGAGTAAATCGCGTTAATGGTTATATTTGGGTATGATCCCTAAGAAGTTGATCCCCCTGCTGCTTCTGTCGATCGCTTGTCAGAGTCCGCCTTCTGCAAGTGGAGATTTGAGGGAACCGCCCTCACCTTTGCAAGACGGGCTTACCTGTGAGTGGAATGATTCCAGAACATTTCAGTTGTGCACTAAGGATCGTGATACCCAGACATTCCCCAACCCCATAGTATTTGAGATCTATGACAAAGCCGGCAACCTTGTGTTGGAAAGGCGTCTGCGAAGTGGCTACGTAAAATGGGTAGGGGACACAGACGTCGAATACTTTCAGACACCGGGAATGATGCCGGAGGGTGTGGACAGGAATGACCTCGTGCAGGTCTATCAGATCCGGACCAAAGAAACAGTCTCCAAGAAAGAGTACCTGGCGCAGAAGGAGCAGTAGTCGTCCTCAATCGACTAGCTCATTCAGACTGCCGCGATGCCTCTATCCATTCATCTACCAGATCCTCCAATACGGTGAGAGGCACAGATCCGTTTTCGAGGATGAGGCCATGAAATTTCTGGATATCGAATTGATCCCCCATCGCTCCTGTAGCTCGCTCTCGTAATCTCTTGATGGTGATCTCCCCTACTTTATAGGAGACGGCTTGTGCTGGCCAGCCAATGTAGCGGTTGATCTCTGTATTGACTTCATGCATAGACAGTGCCGTGTTGGAAGCCATGAACTCGACCGCTTGCTCCCGCGTCCAGTCTTTGTAGTGCATGCCCACATCCACCACCAGTCGGCAGGCACGCCACATCTCATAAGTATAGCGTCCAAACCACTCATAAGGCGTTGTATACATGCCCATTTCTTCCCCGAGATATTCGGAGTACAGCCCCCACCCCTCGCCATAGGCGCTGATGTAGTAGCGCCTGCGAAAGTTGGGTATGTCCTCCAGCTCGGCGGACATGGCACCTTGCAGGTGATGGCCTGGGGCCGCCTCATGCAGTGTCAAGGCGGGGAGCACGTAGAAAGGTCTGCTCTTCAAGTTATAAGTATTCACCCAATAGGTGCCCGCACGATCTTGTGAACGACTACCGGGAACGTACCGCCCGCCAGTGTAAGTGGGGGCGATCTCGTCGGGGACAGGCGCCACGGTGAAGGGAAGCTCATAGAGTTTTTCGAAGAGAGGAGGGAGTGCACCTTCAGCTTTCTTACTGAGCCAGGCGGCAAAGTAGAGATACTCCTCGGGAGTCTTGGGATAAAACTGCGGGTCGGTCCGCAAAAACTCAATAAACTGGGCGAAATCCCCTTCAAACCCGAGGTCGTCGATGATTTGCTCCATGGCGCTACGGATGCGCCGTACCTCCGACATACCCAGCTGAAACACAGAGTCCGGACTCATATCGAGCGTCGTGAAAAATCGGATGCGATCCTCGTAGTAGGCTTTGCCGTCTGGGATACCATTGATACCCACCTTGTCCGGTGCCGCCGGTAAATACTCTTCAGAGAAAAAAGCCTCCAGTTTTCGATAGGCCGGTAGTACGGTGGAAGCAATGCCTGCGAGTCCTTTTTCGAGTAAGTCGTCCTTTTGCGCTCCCTCCATGGAGGCTGTGAACTTGTTGATCGGCGTAGCAAATGGATTGCTGTCCATGTCATCGGCCAACCACGGGGCCAGCAGCTTGATGTTGTTTTCGATGATCACCTTCGGGGCCACGATGTCTTGAGAGATGCCCTCCCGCATCAGGGCTATGTGCGCATCGATGTAGTCGGGATAGTTGGCCAGCCAGGTCAGATAAGCCTCGTACTCTTCCGCATTGGCCAGCTCGAGCCTTCGAAGTGGAAATAACGGTCTGCTGTAGAATCCGCCCTCCGCATTAAAGGGGACATAGTACCGGCGGAAATCGATCGCGCTGATAGCATTTTGGAGCTTGACTGACATGATGGCTTTGCTTACCCCTTCCTGTTTGGTGAGGGAGTTATCATCCAAGGACTGGAGCGCCTGCAGTTGCTCCCGGTACCTGTCGGCAATAGCGTCGCGTTCTGCCACCGTCACTGGGCGCCATTCGTTGGCCTCCGTCAGGCGAAAGAAATCGCCATTGGGGCGGGATTCGTCATCGATGGTTTCCACTCGCTCGAAGATGCTCTCGAGCTCCGCGTTTTGTGACTGGGCGGTACCCACTGCAAGCAGCAGGCTTAATCCGAGAATTAGGGGCTTCCAGCCTATATGGATGGATTTTTTCATGTGTCGCAAGGTTTAGGTGCTGGCTCCGAACACTTTTCAGAACGATGAAAATACTACATTTTCATGAGTCTCACGACGGGAGCTGACCAGCGCTACGGAGTGTGGTGGTGACCTCGTCGATCAGCTTTTGGGGTGCAATGTCATCGGCATTCCAAAGCGTATGAGGTAGAAACTCGCCTACGTCTTCGAGACTTAACCGATATCGATCGGAGATCAATTGCGCCTTGTCCTCTCGTCCATCGAAGGCTCGGACGGCCTTCTTTAGCACCGGGAGGAACTGCCCAACAATCTCGGGATGATCATTCATTAGACGATCTGTCGCGGTGACCACAAAGCATGGCCACGGAGTGGGGAAGAGATCAATCCTGCGAAACTCGCCACTGTCCACGAGAAACTTCGTTGTGTACTTTTCCCACAGGAAGATCTGCGCGCTGTTTTCTGAAAGGGCCTTGCGGGCACCCTGCAGGTTGTGAACCACTTCAAAAGAATCGTCATTGACGTCCCAATCTTGCTTCTGAGCGAGTAGAATGGCCATCAGGTGCGAGCCCGAAGTATAGCGACTGATGGCAAACCGCTGATTTTCCAGATCCTCAAGGCGTTGAAACGAACTACCGGCTGCCACGTGCACTCCCCATTGCAAGGGGGACTTTACGTAGATATGAATGATTTTGGAGGGGTTGCCTTGTGCGATGCTTTTCACGGTCCCCTCGGTCAGTGTGACGGCGAGATCCAATTCCCCTTCCTCCAGCGACTTAATCATTTTGCCGGTACCCTCTGGCACCATCTGCCACTGAAGGTCAATGCCCGCGGCCTGAAACTCCCCGCTTTCAATGGCCAGATAGATCGGTAAGTTGAAGTACTCAGGGACGCCGCCGATCCGTAGGCTAACCAGTTCGGACATCAGCGAGAGACAATTTCTTGGTAGAGGAACGCTAGTCGTTTGGCCGCTTTGGCCCACGAAAGTGATCGGGCTTCCTTCTGGCACTGCCCGATGGACTCCGCGCGGAAGGAGGCGTCGGTCAACAAACGGTAGCACACTTGCGTCAGCTCGTAGATGTTCCAATTGTCGACTTGCGGTAAGCTAGAGACAAACTCAGCAATACCAGTATGCGGTGAGGTAACCACCGGTACACCATTCGCGATCGCTTCGAGGATCACCAGCCCAAAGGGCTCCGACACGGAAGGGACGATCAGCAATTGAAACTCCTTCATTTTCTTCATCACCTCTGCATGAGGTAGGAAGCCATAGAAATGAACCGTCTGGGACAGGTTGAGGTGATGGGCCTTCTTCTTAAGCTCCGGCAGCAGGTAGCCGTCACCGATCACTTCAAAGGAGGCTGCGGGAAGGCGGCTTTTCAATTCTTTGACAATGTCGAGGTAGTAGTTTGGGCCCTTCTGATGTGTGAGTCTGCCGACGAAACCGACCTTGAGAACGCCATTGAGTTGGTGGGGGGCAATGAATTTATGTTCTACGGCATTGGGGATTACTTCTATTCGGTCTGCATTCACACCATGGTGGGTCACAATGGAATTTCGCACCCTGTCGCTGACGGCTACGATGTAGCGAGCACTGCTCATGGCGTCGTGCTCCATTTTCGCAATCTCCTCGTTGCCATAAATGCCATTGCGATCTGACTCCAGGCTGTGTACATGAAATACCACCGGCATCGAACTCGACTCCTGTATCAGCGTTCCTGCAGGAAAGGTCATCCAGTCGTGTGCGTGGATCAGGTCATACTGGCCTGACGTCGCCAGTTGATAGGCGAGGAGCGCGTATTTGTGTACCTGCCCGACGATGCCTTCGTTGTATTCACCGTCGAGTTCGATGCCCTCGGCAGCTTCTCTTTCTTTGGTTGGCTGCTCCACGGTTGTGGTGCGCTGTGATATCACCTCACGTTGAAATTCCTGAGGAGGCAGGTACGGCACCAGGTGACTGCCAAACTCCATCTGCCGCAGCGTTTCCGTGACCGTCGTCTCCTCCTGCCAGAGGTCTTCCTTGATCGAAAGTTCGGAGGCATCGATGAGACGGGCGCCGTTGGGTTCATGGGTGGCATCTACCCTCGGCAAGAGCACATCCACCTTTATTCCGCTGGTGCTCAGGGCCTTCACAAGACCTGCGCCAGCCATGCCCAGCCCACCGCTGATTTTCGGCGGGAATTCCCATATGAGCATCAATATTCGCGGAGCATTTTCCATCGGTCGAAGGCGTTTTAGATTGACGGAAGTTACGCAATAAGCCTCAGCTTGTAATATATTCTACGCGCAAAATATCGGCCTGGATACCGCGTTCCTGCATGAATTCTATCCAAAACAATTGCTGCGCCGACAGGTGGTCATTAGGCGACTTGATCTCGTAGAAAAAGTACTCTTCGTCATTCCAAATGAACAGGTCCGGGAAGCCTGTGCTATTGTCCTTGATGTTCTTGGCTTGCTCCAGAATCACCGATTGAACTTGCTTTGGACTCAGTCTTGCGAGCATGGCTTCACAGTGTGCCGTCAGGTCGTCGTACCAATAGACCAACGGATTGGCCCGACCCCATTTTTTCTCTGCGATCCGCTTCACTCGGGCGATGAGCTTTCGCCTTGAGTCAAGCCTGGCCATCTTTTGCTCGATGGTCTCACGGCGCTTTTCGAAAAAGGAGGGGCTGTATAAGTCGGAAGTCACGCGCTGCAATGGGTGATGGAAGCCTTCCAGTTCCTGGTCAAACAACTCTTCCCAGAGGAGTAGACCGAAGAGGTTGCGCCACAAGAAATTTTCAGAGTGGATCGCATGGTAGCCCATCGACTGGTAGTGATCGATCACCTGTTTTTCGACACGCTGATCCGTCGCAGGTAGTTGGACCTTGGGCGAGGTGGCCAGTTTCGAGGACATGCTGCGATTGATCCTCACCGCTTTGCGGCTGAGGAAGTCATGCGCAAAGATCTTCTCCTCCGCATTACGATAGGTAGTCAGCAGCTCCTGTGCCAGCGCGAGGGCTTCTTCCTTGCGATCGAGGCTGTCCATGATCCTGATCTGACGCTCCCGAGATGGGGGCTTTTGACTCCACCGGTAATAGGAAAGTGCGAGCTCTGGCTCTCCTTCGCGCTCGAGCTGCTGACCTATCTCCAGCACCAGCCGGTCCAGGGCTTTGGAGGCTCGATCATACTTTTGGAATTGTGACCACTCTACGCCGGTCAGTTCTTCATGGACAAGCGTCGCGCTCCACTCTTTCATTGCCCTTCGGGTAGCAGATTTGAGCTTGGAAATCTCAAAATAGGCGACGGCTTCCTCGCGGGATTGGCACCAGGGTTTGAATTTATCCTCCTGCAATTCTTCCAGATGCACGTGGCCCACATCCCTTATGACAAACTCTGTCATCTGCGTCTTGTATTGGCCGAAAAACAGGAGCTTGAAAAATTCGAATTCCTCCTGGCGATCAACCTGTACGATGGGTTCGTGGGTAGCGAGCAGTTCGTGGGCTTCTTCCCCATCGATCAGGTGCTCGATGATTTCAGGTTTGGTGAGTGGACGGAGACCCGAGGTGTGCTCCTCGAGAATGGAGAAGAGCTCTGCTCTTGTAAAAAGGTTGAAGGTCTCGTAGGCATTGGGGATGTCCTTATGTGCGAAACCCGCCGCTACCAACTCATCGGCTGTAGCGTGAGGGTCCGGAATCTCCTCGTATCCCAGCTTGCTGATCCGGTAGAGAGGTCCTTTCCTATTCGAGAACCGAACAAAAAGACACTGAGCTTCTTCGGACAAAGCACCAAAATCCCGGAAAAAGGCTAAGTCTTCTTCTGCTAGTATATGTCCGTAGTGCTGTCGGAGAAAGTCCAGTACGTACCTGAAATAATCCAGGTAGTACTTCTGGGGCAGTATGATTTTTTCCGACGTCGACGAGGCCATGTAGACCTACAAAAGTCGCTCACAGGCGGAAACTTTGCGAAGATTGACAAGGGGATTTTCTACATCTCGCAAGGACTGCTTACGGGAGTCTGTACCAGACGCGAAAGAGCTGGTACCACTTCGAACTGGATTCGCCACCCGTCCAAAGCTCGGTATCATGACTACCTTCCTCGTCGGATTCGTGGATATTGGGCAAAACCACTGTTTCAATACTGACTACGTCGGCATTGTTGGTATCTATCCAATTGTTCATTTGTCGCATCACTTCTTCGAAATCCTGAATCGAACCGGATTTAAACAGGCTACCTTTCTTCTTTTCCGGAACAAAATCAATGCATTGTATCATGATACCGAATAAATGTTTGCGACATAATAGAAAAATTTAAAATCGCAAACAAGTAAATGGGAGCAAATTAGTCATTTACTACGATGGCTAAGCTGCTACTTGATGGATTTACAGCTAAGCGGGTGATATCGGCTAGGTTATGGTCGGATAGGTCTGCAATCAATTGCCACTCTTTGGCCCCTTTCATCAAGACAAATAACTGACTGCCGCTACCCATGATGATGTCACCGTTACTGGTCCAGGTCAAGTCCTCCGAGCCCTCGACCGCTGCCACCAGCGAGGATGTATTGCCAGTGTCAGGTGAGTATTTGCGGATCTCCCAGGGATCGGATTTTTTGCTAATGTAGGAGATGGCCTTTTCGCCAGGAATTTTGTGTAGAGAACGCCCGATGTTGCTGTCGATCACCTGGTGTTGACCGGTGCTCAGGTCATGTCGTTGAAAGGTGTTGGGATCGCCGAGTACAAATGAGTAGATCGCATCTTCACCGAGCCAGCAGTGATAGCCAATTTTCTTATCCGGTACCAGCACGGACTCGGTGCCCTCGCTAAGTGGCACTCGCCAGAGTAGCTGCGTCCCATCCCTTTCGAGCCGGATGGTACTCAGATACTCTCCGCCCGGCGTTTCAGTAGGGGAGTACTCGCTGCCATCCGTGGAAGTGACTTTTCTTTTTGTGCCGCTGGACACCTCATATTCGATGAGGTCTGTTTGTTCGTCTTCTTGCCAACTGGTGTAGTAGAGGTATTGACCGTCAGAGGAAAATGAAGGCTGGTTGTCGTAGCCGGGATTGTCCGATACATTGATCGGACTTGACAATTGATAGGTCCCATCAACGAGCTCCAGGTCAAACAGGTAGACATCAGTAGCGGGCTGCGAGTAAGACAGTACCGGCAGGGTCATAAGTGCCAACCATTGCAGAGCAGCGTATGGGCCGCGGGATCGATCCAGCGGTTTGGGAATGAGATGGGTCATGTTCAAATATAGAAAGGGGGACCCGAAGGTTCGTCCACTGAGGAAGACTGAAATCCGAACTATATTTAATCCATGACTTCGACCCTCACCAAAGTTGCCGGTTGGATCAGTGTGTTGCTACTGGTTCTCATCATTGCTCTATGGATTTTGCAGGGACCGCAAGCCCTGGGTCCCTTTGCGATCACCTTTATCGTCTTTTTGAGCCTCTTTATGCAGGGGACTCCCAGACTCAAGGGATTCACCTATTCGGCCATGATCCTGGCGGCAGTGACGGCGGCACTGTATTACCCGGCGCCGTTTCGCGAGCTTTTTGGGTACAACCTACAAAAGCTGATCGTGCCACTCCTGATGATCATCATGTTTGGTGTGGGTACAGCCATGGGATGGAGAGATTTCCAGGGTATCGCCAAGATGCCCAAAGGGGTACTCATTGGTCTGCTATGTCAGTTTACTATTATGCCTTTCATCGGTTTTGGCCTGGCCACACTCTCAGGACTGCCCCCGGCTATTGCGGCTGGTATCATCCTCGTTGGTTGCTCCCCGAGCGGATTGGCATCCAATGTCATGGCCTATATTTCAGGAGCCAACCTCGCCCTCAGCATCACCTTAACAACCGTGGCGACCCTGCTCGCTCCTCTGGTAACACCTTTCTATATGAAGCTGCTGGCCGACCAATTGGTGCCCATTGACTTTTGGGGCATGCTATGGAGTATCGTAAAGATTGTCATCATCCCTATCATCGCGGGATTGATATTCAACCAACTGGCCCACGGCAAGTTCAAGTGGCTGGATCGTATCATGCCACGCATATCGATGATTGCGATTGGGGTGATCATTACGATCATCACCGCTGCTGGCCGCGACTCGCTACTGTCCATTGGTTTGATCCTTGTTGGAGTGGTCATCGTCCACAATGCGCTCGGCTACTTCCTGGGCTACTGGGGCGGTCGACTATCGGGACTCGACGAGAAATCCTGCAGGACGATTGCCTTTGAAGTAGGCATGCAGAACTCCGGACTCGCATCAGGCATAGCCCTCGAGATGGGTCGTGTGGCGACGATGGGATTGGCACCGGCGGTCTTTGGGCCCTGGATGAATATCTCTGGTTCGTCATTGGCCACCTGGTGGAAGAGTAGGACTGAGGAGCAACAGGAAGAGGATGATGGAGTGACTTAACCTGTTCCATCTTGGAAACGTCATTTCATTTTGAAACAATGGCTTGCGTTTGCTTTTTATGTAATTTTCTGATATTCAGTAATTTATCTACTGGCACAAGACTTGTCTATGGTTTTGCTGTCAAAAACGCAAAATGCCATGATTCAATACCTCCTCAAGTTCGCACTTCGGGGCTTTCGTAGAAATAGACCTTTCTTCTTGATCAACATTCTGGGTCTGTCCCTCTCACTGGCAGCCTTTTTGGTGATTCACAACTACGTGGCCTACGAGCGCAGCTTCGATCGACATCACACCAATCATGAGGAGGTTTTCCGCGTCGTTCGCGAGTACGGAGGTGAATCGCCCACCACCTATTCCAATTGTTTTGCGGCAGTGGGCCCGCATGCTGCGGAGAGCTTGCCGGAAGTATCCTCCTTTGGTCGGGTGCTGATCTCGGACAAGGTAATGACCCACATGTCGTTGTCCCATCAGGATAGTCAGGACCGGGTGATCGCCTTCAATCACACCGGGGCCTTTTTTGCTGATCAGGGGATTGCCGACTTCTTTATTTCGGACTGGGTAGAGGGAGGTCCCGAACGCGTTTTGACGGAGCCCAATCAAATGGTCATGTCGCAGTCCGTGGCGGCAATGTACTTTGGCGAAGGATCGGCCCTTGGCAAGCAGCTACGACTCAATGGCGACGACCTGTACGTCGTTTCGGGCATCTTCGCAGATCCGCCTGATAATACGCACCTCCCTCTGAGCATCCTCCTTTCCATGAAATCGCTCCCTGCACGATGGGATCTGGACAACGAATGGGGATGGGGCAATTTCCACACTTATTTGCGAGCTACATCCAGCGATGAGTTGGAAGAGAGGATCTATGAGATGGCCTCAGCGCATCTTAAGCCTGACGAGGGCCTGCCTGAGCGCTTCGGACTCCAGCCTCTCGCAGACATCCACCTTTATTCCGACTTGAGACATGAGATCCAGGCAAACGGCAGCGCATCGACCATCAAGTTTCTACAGATCATCGCCTGGATGATTCTCATCATAGGATTGATCAACTACGTAAATCTGTATACGGCGAAGGCCGTAGACATGGTGCGGTCCATCGTCCTCAAAAAAGTGATAGGGTCCAACCGGTCTCGGATTATCATCCAATTGCTCTTCGATTCTCTGCTCATGGGATTGTTCGCCGCTGCCATAGCTTTGACGGCTAGCCAGTTTCTGGCGAGATTCCTGGAAATGCAATATGGTTTGCACCTCCTTTGGGAGCCTCTCCAACAGGTAGAGAATGTGGCCATTTTCCTCGCTGGTATTATGGCTGTCTCGATCTATCCTACCTACCTGATATCGAGAATACCCACGAGGCAACTGTCACGTACGGATTGGCGAATAGCGGGAGGCGTGAGCCTTCGAAAGGGCCTCGTCATCTTTCAGTTTAGCCTCACCACCCTGCTTATCATCGCCACGATCATCGTGCATGACCAGAAGGAGTTTATGATCGGCCATGAGACCGGCTTCCAGAAGGAGCAAGTTTTGGTAGTGAAGACGCCGGCAACCGTCAAGGAAAACCACCATACGCAGTTTGGAAGATTCGCCACTTCTGTACAGTCCACGGCCGGAGTGGATAGGGTGGGTATGACAGCGCACCTGCCGGGCTACGAGGTCACCCGCATGCGGTGGATACAGCGGCGGAGTGCAGACCCAGATGTCGGTTCGTACCCCAGGGTCATTGCTGCGGACCCAGGCTTCTTCCAGTGCCTCGAATTTGATCTGCTGGCAGGCCGGTTCTTTGCCCATGACTTTCGTGATGATTCGTCACTGGTCATCAATGAGGCAACCATGCTGGAGCTGGGTTTCGAGTCCGCTGAGCAGGCGGTGGGTCAGCAAATCTTGTTTGAGGGTCGGGAGCACGAGATCGTCGGCGTTATGGACAACTTCCATCAGCGATCGCTGCGTTCCACTTTTCAGCCCATCATCTTTGTCTACAGACCATCACTGTACCAGTACTATACTGTGGCCTTGAGTAGTCGCGACCTCGAGGCGGAGATAGAGCGAGTGGAGCAGGCCTATCTCGAGCACTACCCGCACGACCCTTTCGACTTCTTTTTCCTCGATACGTACTTTGATCAGCAGTATGCGCAGGACATTGTGCTGGGGCAGGTCACACGGATGTTTTCTATGCTCGCCATTGTCATCGCCCTGTTTGGCCTGGCCGGTCTGGCATTGTTCTCTGTCAATCAGCGCATCAAAGAAATCGGGATCCGCAAGGTACTGGGTGCCAGTTGGCGGGAGCTCGTGTGGCTTTTCAACGCCTCCTTTCTCCGACTCATCGCTGTGTCCAGTGTCATTAGCATACCCATCGCGTATTGGCTGATGAGCGACTGGTTGCGTGACTACGCCTATCGTATTGAGCTACATGCCATGCACTTTTTGCTGCCTCTAGTTTTTGTGCTCGTGATCGCTTTTCTGATAGTCGTAGCGGTCGTTTCCCGGTTTGTGAATGTCAATCCGACCGAGACATTGAGATCCGAGTAGAATTTTTGGGAGAGAACAGCCCTGCGTCCACCTCTTTCTGCGGTCCCGCTCTGCGCTTTACCTGCGCCCCGCTGGCCCGCACGCAAGTCACGCTTGGTGCCAGCTCCGATCAGGTCTATTTTGCCGGGGCGGTGGCTTCGAGACACAACAAAAAGACCTCCGAAGTTTTGGAAACTTCGGAGGTCTCGTCATATCCTGCTGATTATCTGGATCAGCTCCGTGGTTAGTCAGGATTATTGATTGACATGCTGGTCACAAGCCACATGTCGGTGGCGATTTGGACCATTTCTACTGCAAAGACCCACGGGCCACCCCCATCATGTCTTATCGGATAGGTATTAGATCCTAAGTTGGAGCCGTTGCCAATTATTGTGCCGGTTCCGTCGGCGCGGATTGTCATGGATTCGGTACTATTGGCGATAGTGATGAACTTCAAAGCTCTGCCAACTTCGGATTCCGGGGCCGGTGGTAGGTTGATGGTCCCTGATGCAGCAGAGCCATCAAACACGATCAGGTAGTCATCAGGCTGCACGGTCGCAGTGCCAAATGTCCCGGTGATTGTGCGGGTGTTCACATATTGGGCGCCGGCTATCTTCGCATTGCCAGCAACCTCAATGTGCTCTGTCGCCGTGTTACCCTCCTTATCGACGGTAAATGCCCCTCCTCCAACATTGATAGCGTTGCCAGCGCCAGTGATATTGATGGCTAGCGCATCGCCTCCCGAGGCACTGTGGTTCATGTTAAGAAGTGTCCCAGCAGAGGAAGTTGACAAGTTCGTGTGTCCTATGCCGTCTACGGTGAAGAAACTTCCCATTCGGAACATAGGCCCAAGGATATTCACCTCACTATTGAGGTTGATCACGCCATTGGTCGACCCCGTGCCAGCCTGCAGATTGATATTTCCACCATTCGATGAGCCCATTCCCCCACTCAGGTTCAGGTCGCCACCGACCCCGGCCAGTCCTCGTCCGGCACGGACCATAAGGTTGCTTCCTGATGCCGTACTGTCCTCCACATATAGACTCCGGTCAGCACCAGCCCTGAAGGAAATGTCATAGGTCAAGTTTGATAAGGAAGCCTCTCCGGCGGGCACATCAAGTGTGAAATTCGGATAACTGCCACCTACAGTGATGGTCCCAGATCCAGCGTCCTGTATTGTGACCACCTGATCAGGTTCGGTATTGGTCACCTCGAAATCCTGGTCCACTTGATTGATGCTAATGCCCGTTCCGGCTGATACGGTTTGATTCTCATTGGTAGGATCGGAGTCGGCATCTTCCGCGGAAGGTACATCGATCGTGAAGTTTGGATAAGAGCCTCCTATGGCGACATTGCCCGACCCGCCGTCGGCAAGTGTCACTTCTTGATCGGGCTCAGTGTTGATCACTTCGAAATCCTGATCCACTTGATTGATACTGATACCGGTTCCCGCTGATACGGTTTGATTCTCATTCGTTGGATCGGAGTCGGCATCTTCCGCGGAAGGGACATCTATCGTGAAGTTTGGATAAGAGCCTCCTATAGCTACATTACCGGATCCGCCGTCGGCAATTGTCACCACTTGATCGGGTTGCGTATTCGTCACTTCAAAATCCTGGTCCACTTGATTGATACTAATGCCCTCGCCGCCCGATACGGTCTGGTTCTCGTTTTCCGGATCGGAGTCTGCATCGCCCGCAATCGGCACATCAATCGTGAAATTCGGATATTCGCCTCCGATGGTCACATTGCCAGATCCGCCATCTTCAAGACTCACTTCCTGATCCGGAGCTGTATTGATCACTTCGAAATCCTGGTCTACCTGGTTGATGCTGATGCCCGTGCCGGCTCATACGGTTTGATTTTCATTTTCGGGATCCGAGTCTCCGTCTCCAGCGGCCAGAGACACATCGATGGTAAAATTGGGATAGTCACCACCTATGACGACATTGCCAGAGCCTCCATCTTCAAGAGTCACTTCTTTGTCCGGTCGGGTATTGTGGACCTCGAAGATCTGACCTTCGTTATTCACGCTGATGCCCTCCCCGGCTAATACCGTTTGATTTTCGTTTTCGGGATCGGAGTCTTCGTCATTCACATTCAACTTCAATCGGGAGCCTCCGGTTATGGCTATTATACCCGCTTCTCCCGTTGTCGAAATATCCTGGCTGTCTGTAAAGACGGCATTCTCAGGGACATCCGAAGCCACTGTAAACCCGTTGACTTTCTCAGCATTGTCGATCAGGCCATTTTCGTCTGCATCATAGGTTCCCTGCTGCATGTCGCCATTCGCATTGGCCACAATGTCTGCATGTAATTCTACGAGCACTTCTTGCAGATTCGCAGCGTCGAATGTGCCAAACGCGCTCACAGCAACACTTTCTGAAGGTACTTCGCCGATGGTAAGCACTGTATTGACGCCATCTCCGCTGATGGTCGAGCCATCAGTACGAATATCCGAGATCGAGAGGTCGACCCAGGCATCCACCCAGTAGTAGAACTTATTTTCATCCGAATCATAGATGAGCAGCCCCAGGTCGTCAGCAGACAGGTTACCCACCATACCATTTCTCTGCGCAGTCGTCAGCTTTGGAATGATAATACCCTGGTTCCCGTTGGGTGAGACCAGTTTAAGCACAGCGTTGGGGTTGAGATCTTCCGTATTGATACCCACGGAGAACTCCTGTGCCACTGCGGGCATGCTGATGAGCAGCGCGAGCCCGATCAACTTTAGTGTTTTGAAGCTTGTCATGGCAGTGTCAGTAAGTGGTTTTTTGGGAAATTCGCCGGACTTTCCCTAATGAAAACTACCCATAAACTTTTATAAAATAAAGGAGCTTACACAGAACGGGAGCATTACTTGTTGAATGGGAAAAATTTGCTCATCTCACGTCTTAGCAGGTCTTTAGAGGGAGCAAAAGAGGTTACTTAGAGGATAAATAGGGTTCGGGTTCCTAGTCAAATGATCCCCACAATGAAGTAACATTCTATGTATGCGCTGTTGGTCTCTACCAAAGCGTATACGAGAAGGTGATATCGGTCATTGTTAAGAATTTTCACTAGTTTTTACTTTACATAACTACTTTTTTGAGTGAGGCAAAGTCATCTTAAAATGATTCTCATGACAGTCCGACCTCAAAACACATTACACTAATAGTCCAGACAATGGGTCGCAGTCAGTTTCATTTCATATTACTTCTGGCATTTACGGGTACCTTATCTCATCAGGGTGCAGCCTTTCAGGAGGCAGATACGGTAGATGCCCGAGCCATCGTAAAGGCGGCGGATTCGCTTTACTACTTATACGACTTTGATGGCGCTCAACCCCATTATCTCAATGCAGAGAGGATTTATGCTCAAAAAGGGACTCACGTGCAGCATGCCTGGATCCTTAATAAGATTATGCTCTGTTACATGGCGCTGCGACAGCCCAATGAGGCCCTCAGAATCTCAAGACAGGCGTTGCATGTCGCACAATCTGGTCAACCTGTAGCCTATTCCGAACTAGCCACAACCTATTACTACCTGGGCGCAGGCCACTATGGGAAGCATGAGTACGACGAGGCCATTGCATATTACGAGAAGTCGATCTCGATACGGAAGGATCACCTCCCAGACAGTGAAGGAGATATTGCTCCGATCCTGATGAGTGTCGGCCAGGTTTGGGTGGGTAGAGGCGAATTGAAAAAAGCCAAACCCTTTTACGAAGAGGCATTACGATTGCAACGGGATTCCGGTGGCGAAATGAATGAGACCACCGCCATGTACTATAGCTTCACCGGCAATATTTACTGGCGGCTGGGCCAGTTTGAAAAGGCGCTGGACTATAAAAGGAGGGCGCTGGAAATTAACCAGGAGGTGCTGGGGCCAAGCCATCGATCGGTAGCCGGTATGTTGGACCAGGTAGGTTCGATGTATATGGACTTGGGGGACTATGACTTGGCAATCAAGTATCAAATGGAAGGAGTGCAAGTGCTTGAGAGATTGGATACAGAATCCTTTCAGGGCTTTGGAAAGGCCTATAGTAACCTGGGCCGCTCCTTTATCGCACTGGGTCACAATGATAAGGCACTGAGTTATTTCACAAAAGCGCTTGAAGTATGGACGAAAACCTATGACTCAGATCATCATATTTTCGCCTTCGCTTATCATAACCTGGGGAATGTATGGATGAATTTCGGTCGTCACGCCCAGGCGGTGGAATACCTTGAAAAGGCCATTTCCATCAGGACCGAGGCTTATGGCAAGGAGCACGACCTGGTTGCTGACCTCTATGTGACTTTGGGTCAGGCATACCTAAGCATGGGCAATACTTCACAAGCGCTAGCTTATCTACAGGCTGCACTTCGCATTCAAAAAAAGGAATTGGAGGGGTCGCATATGATCATATCCGCCACTTTGAGCGGTATAGGCGAGTGCTACCTCGAAATGGGAGATTACTCGCAAGCTCTTGATTACTACTCAGAGGCTATAGCATCCGTCCAACTGGCGGAAGGTGACCAAAGTATTTCGCTCGCGTCAGACTATGTCGATATGGCAGATGCACTGTCCAACCTTGATCGGTACCAAGAAGCGGTAGACTACTTCGCGCGCTCAGAGAGCCTTCTAAGGCGCAAGGGTGCCGAAGGCAATAGTCTTCTGGATTATGTGTATTACCGATGGGCTGCTTCCCTCATGAAGCAAATGCGGTGGGACGAGTCGATGGATTTCATAGATCGGGCCTTGGCCGCCAATGCGAGAAGGCAAAGCGAAGGTACCTTTCAGAGTGATTCCGCCGCTCTGTCCACATTTGCTTCCGTTAAGGATACAACTGATCCCCTTACCCTGCTTCAGATACTTAAATTGAAGGCCAGGCTTCTGATGAGTGGCCCAAGAAAACCTGAAGTAGCTGAACAATTGATACAGTGCCTGGACGTGGTCATGGCTGCCGACAGTTTAGTAGGAGATATTCGCTATGCCCTCGAGCGACATGAAGACCGCTTGGTGATGGCAGAGAATGCGGCCACAATTTACGATCTCGGGATTGCCGCTTGCTTTGCACTGAATGAACTGACGGGGGGGGAGAGACCCCTTCATCAAGCATTCGAGTTCATGGAGAGGAGCAAGTCTACCACATTATCTACGTATCTGATGGACAGCTACGCGCGACATGCCGTGGGTGTGCCAGACAGCCTACTGGATCAGGAGCAAACCCTAAGAGTTACAAGAGAATTCTACAGAAATCGTATCATGACGTCTCCTGAGGATACATCACGTGTATCTCGCTGGAAGAATGAGCTCTTTGAGGCCAACGCCAAGTATGACTCCTTCATAGTTTACCTGGAGAAAGCATTCCCCAGGTACCATGAGCTGAAATACCGAAGTGACCAGCTTACGGTCGAGGACATCCAGCCATCACTGAGACGCTCAGAGGCCCTCGTGGCCTACTTCGAGAGTGATAGCGTCTACTACGTCTTTGCGCTATCCTCCAATGATTTCTCTGCCCGTGTTTTTGCGAGGGACTCCCTTTTTGAAGCGGACAATCTCCAGTTTGTCCAGACCTTGGGCAGCCCCAACCTCTCAGACAATCCTGATGTCGACACTTTCCGTGAGACGTCCTATAAGCTCTGGACGCGTGTACTGCAGCCTTCGGTCGATCTCATCAAAAGTGCTGATCGCCTGGTCATCATTCCTGATGGGGCGTTGTCGTACTTCCCATTCGAGCTTATGGTGACCCATGACCCCGAGGGTTCAGAGGGAACAAGCACGAATTATCTGTTGCATGATTATGCAGTGAGTTATGCGTACTCAGCGAACCTGTTGTTTGGTGATTTTTATGCCAAACAGAAGCGAGCCAGCAAAGAGTTGATTGCCTTTGCACCCACTTATGGAGATGTGCCCGCTATCGAAGCAAATTTGCCGGATCGGTTTAGGGACGAAATAGGTCCTTTGGCATGGAACGACCGCGAGGTGGATGCCATTAGCCAATTCTTTGAAGGGAGTTTCTTGACTGATAGCAGTGCCAATGAGCAAACCTTCAAAAAAGAGGTGAACGACTACCGACTGGTACACCTGGCCATGCACGCCCTGGTTGACGATGAGGAACCCATGCGATCCAAGCTGGTGTTTACTGCCACTCGCGATACAGTGGAGGACGACATGTTGCATCCCTTTGAGTTGATGAACATGGAGCTCGGGGCAGAGCTCACGGTCCTCAGCGCCTGTAAGACTGGGTTTGGTCAGTTGCGGAAAGGAGAGGGCGTAATAAGCCTGGGACGTGCATTCTCCTATGCCGGTTGCCCATCCGTTGTGATGAGCCATTGGTCGGTAGATGATCGATCCACGTCGGAGGTGATGGTAGCTTTCTACAAGTACCTTTCCGCAGGGTATTCAAAGGACGTGGCCTTGCAAAAAGCCAAACTGGATTTTCTCCAGTCGGCTCAGGGCGTTCAGATCCATCCCTACTATTGGGGTGCCTTTGTTGTAATGGGTGACACCACCCCGATCAAGTCTCGGATTCGCTGGGAATGGTATCTGGTTTTGGGGGTAGGCTTACTGCTCATCGTGGGTCTTCAGCTCCGCCAGGGAAGACGAAATAAGGCCAGTAGTGAGGTAGCTCAATAAAAAAATCCCGGAATGACCAGTTCCGGGATTCTCTTGGTGTTGTTGCGCTTTCCTTAGAAGACAATACCGAAGCTCATGGCATTCAACTCAGGTCCTCTGTCATCAGCGAATATTTCGTTGAGGTCATAGTTGACAAAGATGTCAAACCCACTGTATCCGAATTGGAAGCGGACGCCGTAGCGTACATTGTTCATGTAGAAGTTGTCCTTCTCTTTGATCTTGCGCTTGCTGCCCTCTTCCTTGTAGACAAATTTCGTGCGCCCACCGACTCTGTAACCTACGTAGCCACCTGCTCCAATCCTAACACCTTTGTTGTACCGACCGAAGGACATAAAGCTGCCACGTGAACCCCTGCCCGAGAAGTCGAGAACCGGGACCATCGTGAAATTCAGGTGCCAGAGCTTCAGTCGACTTTTGATTGGATCGATGGGGTTCGTGTTTTCGATGAACTCCACCATGTCGGGTCCTTCAATCATTTGCACCCGATCGTTTTGAAACTTGATGTCCCCGTGTGTCACGCCAAAGCCCCACTGCAGAAGCAGCGGACCGGATACGGGAGTGATGAAGTTACTATTCAGGCCAAGGTACCAGGTACCCCAGGGGCGGATAGTGTAGAGCTCGTTGTTGTTACTTGGGAAGCTGCCATCTTCCAGCCAGTTCATCGTACCCAGCTCTACATTCCAGACATTGCGCGTTCGATTGGATCGGCGCTCTTTTTTTCGTTCATAGCGTTCCCAGGCGCCGTCATCATCGTCGTCGTCATCATCATCGGCCCAACTTGGACGTGATTCATCGTCGTCGTCTCGGTCCCTCTCGCTGTAGTAGATGATCTGTGGCTGGCTCTTGTAGCGTTCGCCATCTTCATCTTTGATCTCGACGTAGGTGGTGCTGGTGGAGTCCAGGGACAAGTTGAGGTCCTTGATCATTTTGTTGAAATCGTAGTTTTCCAGATCCCTTAGGTCCTGCTTGCTATTCGTGTAGATCACGATTTTGCTGCCACCCTCTAGTTCGATCACGACTGTGTCGGCCACAAGCGGGTTGGCTGCCGAGATCAGTGGTGCCGCGAGGAGCAAGGCAAAAACATACTTCATTGCATTTTTCATTATCCTATTATTTTGAGTTGTATAAGTGGACGGTCATGACCTGTAGACCGTGGTTTAGTTTAGTTTTTTGATCGGAATAGGTCATCCTTGGCAGCTCGCAAATCCGCGAGCAATACACCCGGCTGGAAGGCCTGAGCTCTCGCCAGGAAGTTTCCAAAACGTTTCTTTCCTTGGGTACTATCTGCTAACACCTCTGTATTGTCAGCATAGTACCGAATGGTTACCGCAGGGCCCTCCGGAACAAGATCCTCCATGGGCATCTCCAGTGATGGCACCGCCATCGGCACTCTGTTTGGCACCGGTTGTTCGATCGCCAGCACTTCTTTCTTGGTTGATAGCGTCAGCATCGGGATCACCTCGGGTGTTCGCTCTGCCACATCAGATTGCTCGTGTGCTACTTGCTGAGTGGACGGTGGCACGTCTGCCTGCACCTCTTGCGGACTAGTAGTGGCCGGTTCGAAGGCGACGGCTTCAGTCGACAGCTCGAAGTCATGAATTTCGAAGCTGTCAGCCGGTACTGGCGGAAAGTCCATCATGGCATACTCCAGTGGAGTATCCATCGACCGCTGCCAGAAGATGAGTGACACAGCGATCAGTAGTATCACACTCGCGGCAACCTTCCAAACCCAGCTATTGTTGCTGGCGGTGGACGTTTGCCCAGCGATTTGGTTCCATGCGTCTTTTGAAGGCTGCACTTCGTAGTGCTCTGCCTTTTCTCTAAAAAGTCGATCCAGCTTGTTATTCTCCATTTGTCGACATTTTTAAGGTTTCTATATCTTCCAACTTCGCGAGTCGGCTTTGGAGTAGTTTCCTTGCCCGACTCAACTGCGACTTGGATGTGTTTTCGCTTATCCCAAGTTTCGCGGCTATTTCCGCGTGATTAAATCCCTCTATCGCGTAGAGGTTGAAGACCGTCTTGTATCCCACCGGCAGCTCCCTTATCAAGGCCATGATGTCCTCCGTATTCAGCGACTGCTCCAGTTGGTCGTAGTCCAGTTCGCCCTCCACTTCCATGATGTCTACATCCACGGAGAGGGGCTGATTCTTTCGTATGTACATCAGCGCCTCGTTGACCATGATCCGTCTGATCCAGCCTTCGAAGCTACCGTCACCTTTGTACTGATCGATCTTTTCAAAAACCTTCACGAACCCACCTATCATGACATGCTCTGCCTCCTCTCTGTCTCGCAGATATCGGAGGCATACCCCCAGCATCTTTGGAGACAAAGCTTCATAGAGGGCCTTCTGCGCCTTCGGCTTTCGCTTGCGGCATCCCTCCGACAGTTCGTCGTGAGTAGGTGACTTCTGAATGGTTAACATTTCGTCGATCTTCATGGGGAAGATGTTGGCCCGGGGTTGAAGGTTGCACGGGCTATGAAAATTTTTCCAAAAGTAGAGAATTGCAGATTGGCAAGGTTGCCTGAATGATGCTTGCAAGACGCTGGAGAGATGACAGTTCAATCGGTCCATCAATGGTTTTTTGTGAGTGATGTCAACTTATATCCTGACACTCTATTGGTTAATGTCATATTAAAACCTGACATTTATATATATTTGTCAAGTTATAATATGACAAAATGGTAGGCAATAAACTATTAATCGCACAATTGGAGGCCAAAATGAAGATTTTGGAAGGTGTACAGGATGTAGCCGTGCCCCCAACAGGTTGGATCCGCGCCACCAGATCTGCTCTGGGTATGTCCATGCAACAGCTGGCGAAAAGACTTGGGGTTTCCCGTCAAAGTGTTTCGGAGATGGAGAAGAGGGAGAAGGAAGGTTCACTGACGCTTAAGTCGCTCAAGGAGGCAGCCAAGGCCTTAGACATGACGTTGGTCTATGGCCTGGTCCCGAAGGACGGATCTCTTGAAGCATTGATAGACAGAAAGGCCCTTGAGCTTGCTCAGAAAATTGTCACGAAGACTTCTGTGACCATGCAACTGGAAGATCAGCGAAATTCCCCTGACAGAATAAGAAAGGCCATAGAGGAAAGAGCAGAAAAACTCAAACTCGAGAAGCCAAGGATCTTATGGGATTAGACTTTGGGGCATCGTCTGGTCAAACACCCCTGGAGGAAGAGGAGAAAGAGGGGTTACTAATTCCAGCCATCGCGACGAGGGAGGAACTTGATGAGTTTGAGCAACAAAACATAGAGGAGGCCTTTCAGTGGATGTTGGGAAAGACATTTCGGGCAGAGAAGGTATTCTCTGAAAAGTTTGTTCGTGATATCCATCGCCGGATGTTTAAGCAAGTCTGGAGGTGGGCAGGGTCGTTCCGTCATTCGCAGAAGAATATAGGAATAGACTACTGGCTGATACAACCAGAGCTAAGTATGTTGCTGGAGGATGCTTCCTTGTGGTTCCGGGAATCAGTCTTTGCTCCAGATGAGTTGGCATTGCGCTTCAAACATCGAATTGTCAGTATCCACTGTTTTTCCAATGGCAATGGAAGACATAGCAGGTTGATGGCGGATATTATTGTCGAGAAGTTGTTTATGATGGAACCATTTAGTTGGGGCGAAGCATCTGGTGACGCACAGGAAGCCAGTAGAAGGGCATACCTTCAAGCTCTGAAAGATGCTGACGAAGGTTCGATGGAGAGCTTATTGAAGTTTGCCAGATCATAGCCGGAAAGGTTCTGCAAATCTGCCAGTAACCTCGCAGGGACCATCGTCTCTTCAATTCCCCTAAACAGAATAAGGCCGAACGAATCGCCCGGCCTATTCCAACTCGGAAGTACATAAACTGCACGTTACTGTGGCTTCTTGTCCATCATGAGCATTTCGCTGAGGACAACTTCAGTGACATAGCGCTTGTCACCGTCTTTGTTTTCGTAGGACCTGTTGATGAGCTTTCCCTGCACAGCAACTTCGCTGCCTTTGTGGAGGTAGTTTTCTACCACTTCGCTGAGCTTGCCCCACACGATGATGTTGTGCCAATATGTCTCCTCCACCTTCTCGCCTTTGTTGTTGTAGTAGACGTCGTTGGTGGCGAGTGAAAAGGAGGCCTTGCGCTTACCTGAGTCAAATGTGAAGACTTCAGGATCATTACCTAATCTACCAATAAGTTGTACGTTGTTCTTGAGAGCGTTCATGCTTGAAAATTGTTAAGGTTAAAAATGAATTTTACTCGTTTGCTGATCTGATCGGTAGATGATCAATTCGAACGATGCAAAGCTGAAACGCCCCGATCACTGGAGTCGGTTAATAAATACTTGTAGTCGTTTTTAAACGCTTATAATTGGATTTGTCTCTGAAAATGAAATAGTTACGATTTCACTTTTTTTTGAGATTTTTTATCCAATTCACATAGATACTCATCAATGCGCCGAAAAGAAGCCCCAAACCGGTGATCCAATCGACTGTGTTTCGAGACAAGTCGAGGCCCAGTATTCGATTGAAGATGTAGCCCGTGTAGGAGGGGGGGAGGTTGCGCTCACCGAGCTCACGCTTGATGTCCCACTCCCAGTCCGTGAGGACACAGTATCCCCATCCCTTCCAGTAGCCCATGATGAACCAGGAAGCCAGCGTTAGACCGAGAACAATCAGGTGCCATTTCCGGGCTTTTGGCCAGGCCCAACCGGCAACAATGAAGATCATCAGGGCGAAATGAAACGTGAAAAGCAGGATGTCGAAAAACTGCAGCATAGTGCGTTGAAGGGGTTACTGCAATATAAAACTGACAGGGACTGGCATTATTTCCGAGGCCGAAAAAAAAGCCCGTCGATTTCAAAAATTCACCTTAGTAGCCGAAATTGAAAGATCAAGGAAGTACAAAACAATGGAAATAAGGTCCTGCCCACAATGCGGCAAGGAGGTCATGGGGCGAAGAGACAAGAAGTTTTGCTCAGACTCCTGCCGCAACAATTACAACAACGACCAGAACGCACAGCGGGGCAGTCTCATCCGTCGCGTCAATGGCATCCTGCGCAAAAACAAGCGGATCCTCGAAGAGATGAACCCGTCGGGCAAAACGACCGTGCACAAGGAGAAACTGCAGAACATCGGCTTCGACTTCCAGTACTACACCAATACCTACACCACCAAGAAAGGAGACGACTACCGCTTCTGCTACGACCAGGGCTACCTGCTATTGGAGAACGACTTCGTGCTGTTGGTAAGGAGAGATGAGGAGGATTGACCAGTAGACCTTCAGATATCCGTTGACTTCAAATGCTGTCTGGGGATGCAGCCTTTCAGGATTGAGAAGGATAGATAGGCTTTGCATTCATCTTCTTCAAATCCTATCACTCCTGGTCCACCGATCCCAACATCTTAGAGCCCCGTCAGTTATTTTTGTGACGGGGTTGAAGTTAACCGTCATTTTACACTCACCACTATGAAGAGCGGGCCAGTTACATTAAAAGATATTGCCAATCAGCTCGGAGTCTCCATGGGCACTGTCAGCAGGGCGCTCAAGGACTATCCGGGCATTAGCGAAAAGACCAAAGCTGCCGTCCGCGCCCTGGCCAAGGAGCTCAAGTACCGTCCGAATCCCGTCGCTCAAAATTTGAAGAGCCAGCGCTCCAAGATCATCGGTGTGGTCTGCCCCAAGATCTTCCACACATTCTTCAGTGCCGCCATCAATGGCATCATGGAAGTCGCCGATGAGCAGGGGTATTCAGTGATCCTCGTACAGACGAATGAGTCCTACGACAAGGAGGTGAAAGAGACATCGATCCTGCTCGACAGCCCACTGGAGGGACTGCTGATCACGTCCACTTTCGAGACCAAGGATTACGAGCACATTCAGCGCTTTCAGGACTACGGGATCCCAGTGGTGCAGTTTGACCGGATCACCGATGATCTGGAGTCCTCCAGGATCTTTGTCGATGATTATGAAGGGGCCTTCACGGCCACCAAGCACCTGATCGAGCAAGGCTGCAAAAGGATCGCACTGGTCAGAGGCCAGATGATCCCGCTCATTCAGCGCCGTGTACAGGGATTTCTGGATGCACTGGAAGAAAGCGGTGTTCCCTACTACGAGGATTTGGTGTTCGAAAACACCACTTCCGATATCGAGGAGGGGATTGAGCTAGCCAAGAAGATCGCCTGGCTGGACGAACGGCCGGATGCGGTCTTTGCATTTGCCGACGTCACAGCGCTGGGCTTGATCATGGGTCTCAAGAGCGAAGGCGTGCGCATTCCCCGGGATATCGCTATCATAGGCTTCAACGACTCCACGATGTCCACGCTCGTGGAACCTGCCTTGACGGCCGTCGCTCAGCCTGCTTTTGAAATGGGGAGGAAGGCAGCCGAAACGCTCCTCCACGAGATCGAGGTATTGAAGAATGACGACGATCCCATTCATGCACAGACGATTCTGAAGACAGAGCTGATTGTCAGGGACTCTTCACGCAAGCGCAAATAACTACTCGTACCTGAGCGAATCGACGGGGTTGGACTTCACGGTCCCCAGCACCCGGTAGAGCACCGTAGACATGGAAACGCCGAAGACCATCACCAGTGGCACGATAAACATCCATGCGCCGATGTCAATTCGGAAGTGGTAGGAACTGAGCCATTCTGATAGTAGATACCAGGAAAGGGGCATGGCAATCAGATAGGCAACAGTCAGTATCACCAGGTAATTGCGGACGAGTAATCCCACCAGCTGCGAGAGGGTGGCTCCCAATACCTTGCGAATGCCTATCTCTTTGGTACGCTGCTGTAGCGTGAAAGACGTCAGCCCAAATAGTCCCATACAGGCGATGAAGATCGCCAATGTGGCGAAGGTGCCAAATATCTTCCCGAACTGCTCGTCTTTCGCGTACTGACTATTGAAGGACTGATCCAGGAAGTAGTAATCCATATTGCTGTCAAAGGTCTCCTGCCAATGAGATTCGACCATTCCCACAAGACGGCGATACTCCGGCAGCCGCTGTGCAGGTGGAAGATCTTCAGCCACCTGGAGTTTGATAAAGTAGAATTCCGTCCACGAGCTGATGATATACGCGATAGGAGAGTAGTCGTGGTGCAGGGAGCTGTGATTGTGATTTTCAATTACTCCTCTCACCTGGATGGGCGCCCAAAAGCCATCAATCTCAGCACCAACGGCATCCTCCGGATCCGCGAATCCCAGCTGCTCCGCCAATTTCTCATTGATGACGACATCTCCCTTGGACCAGGGGCTGTCGCCTTGCCTCAGCGATCTCCCAGCGACTGCTTCCAACTCGAAGAAATCTAGAAAATCGTAGCCCATGGAGATAAGACCTGTCTGGATGGATTGGGACTTTGGTGCATTTTTGAGGCGCAGGCCGGTGGACCATCCCACGGATTCTCCAGGGATTTCTCCCGCATTGGTGACTTTCGCTATGCCTGTTTCCTGAAGCAGTGACGTCTTGAAGGAGTTGTACATCTGCGCCTGCTCCTGGGCGCCATCGCGCACGTCGCCGGGGGGTGCCTTGACTACCAGCGTATGCGTGATGTCGATCCCAAGGTCCGCCGACTTCATATATGTTATTTGCTTATAGGCTGTCACTGTGACGGTGATCAGTGCGAAGGTGATGATGAATTGAAGCGAAACAAGGAACCGTCGAAGCCCCGTGCCGCCCATCTTCTGCGCTTGCCGATTACCAATCAATACATTGCGGGTATTGAAAGAGCTAAGCATAAATGCCGGATACAAGCCGATGAATAGGGCGCCGACGATAATTGTTGCCAATAAGCCGAGCAAGACATCCCAGGCGTCAAGAATGCTGAACGGTACTCCTGTGAGCTGTTGGGTAAACGGTGATGACAACTGCGCGATTGTCATAGCCAGGAGAAAGGCGGTCACATTGACAATGGCCGCTTCTGCCGTGAAGAGCATGGTAATCTGTTTCGTGTGAGACCCCAGCACCTTGCGGACACCTATCTCTTTCAGTCGGTCAAGGGTTTTCACGAGCGACAGGTTCAGATAATTGATCCATGCGACGATGAGAATGATCAGCGCCACCCCAAGGAGCCCGTACACCAGCAGCGCATCTACGGATTCGTTGAAATCTCCCTCGGCCCGGGAATACAAGTGTATGTCTTCCAGATCGATCAAGTGGTGTCTGATCTCGTAGCCGTAGGAGGCGAAGCGTTCCTGGAGGTGCTCATCATATAGGCGCTGGATTTCCTCCAGCACGACACCTTTGGCCTCGGTGGATGTAAGAAGAAGGTAGCTGGGCGTATCATAATCATTCCAGGATTCCTTGTCCTCCTCACCCTCCATATGCCTGGTGGCCATGGAGAAGAGCACGCTGAAGTCCAAATGCGTTTGCGCAGGGAGGTCTTGGATGATTCCCACAATTTCAAATACCCTTGCGCCATCGTTACCATTCATTTCCACTGTCGTGCCGATGGCTGATTGGAAGTCTTCGAAGTACTTGATCGCCGAGGACGCTGTAAGTATCATGGTGCCAGGTTCGTCGAAGCGATCAGACCCTCCGGCGACAAATTCCATGTCGAACACGGCGAAGACTTCTTTGTCGGCCCCATAGACGCCCTCCTCATGGTAGGTCAGCGTCTTTCCTTCCTGCTTCGTTGTCAGGGTGTTGTTGCGGTAGTTGATGTCCCAGAACCGGGCCCTTTGCTCCACGACTGGCAGCGCCTCCGCCAATGCTTGCGACATCATCGGACTGCTCCTGGTCCCTACTCCCTGATACACATCCTCCTGCCACGCCTCCGTTTCGATACGGACGATGCGATCCGCTTTTGAATGATAACGGTCAAAACCAAGGTGGAAAGCCACAAAGTGCGCAATGATCAAGCAAGCGGACATCGCCAGCGCCAGACCCAGGATGTTGATGGCGCTGAAAGTCTTGTTCTTGCGGAGTTGGCGGAAGATGGTGTTCAGATAGTTTCGAAGCATAGGGGTCTACTGATAACTGTAGGATTGAATAGTTCACCTTGTGCTATTCCTGGCGCAGTGCATCCACTGGATTGGCTGTCGCCGCTCTGTAGGATTTCAATGAAACGGTGGATACGGCGATGGCCATGATGAGACCAAGTCCTGCGACATAGTGCCAGATGCTGATATCAATCTGGTAGGCAAAGCCACCAAGCCATTGGCTGCAGATCAGATAGCTCAAGGGGGCCACAAGGGCAAATGAGATAAGGATCAGCACCACGTATTCCCGGCTGATCAATTGGATGATCGACTGCCAGGAGGCGCCAAATACTTTTCTAATACTCATGGTCTTTTTGTTGCGCTCTATCATATAGGTCACCAGGCCGTATAGCCCCAGTAATCCGATGAAAAGAGACAACATGGCAAAGACCCGAAATGAATGGTGGATCATGTTCTCCAGTAGATAGGAGTCCTGAATTTGTTCTGTCAAGGCACTCATTTCAAACAGGGCCTCAGGTGCAAAAGTCCTGTAGAGCTGCTCGATGTCGCTCACTGCTTGCTCGGTCATGGCCCCTTCCTGCAGCTTGATCGTGAGGAAGTTCATCTGGTACGGCTGATAGGTCATGAGGACAGGTTTGATCTCACTTGTGAGCTTATCGGCATGGAAGTCCTCGACTATGCCCTGAATGGTCCCACGATTGCTGCCCTGGTAGGCCACTTTCAATCCCAGCGCCTCTGCGGGGTTGGTATACCCCAGTCGCTTCACGAACTCACGCGTCACGATCACTTGCGTTGTTGAGTCCGATGGGCGGCTGTTTTCAATATTTGTTCCCGCCAATAGGGAGATATTATAAGTATCCAGGTACCGGTCATCTATGAACTTCAACCGCGTATGGAGGTGGTCCTCTTCCGGCATGCCCACCAGGTGGTAGGTACTGTTCCAATTGGTATTGACGGCTTGGGGAGGTCCGAAATTCCAGGAAGTACGGGCCACGAAGTTCTGCTTGTCAAATTCGGCCATGATGACATCTCTTTTGTCGAGGACATTGTCAGGGAAATGTACCTGGAGAATATCACTGGGATCGAAACCGAGATCGCTGTTTTGGATCATTCTCATTTGTGAGGAGACAATGATCGTGGCCACGATCAACAAATTGGCCACACCAAACTGTATCGTCACCAGCACTCTTCGTAGGGTCAGCCTCCCACTACCCTTAGACAGCGAGATCTGGTTTCGAAGTGCCTGGATTGGATTGTAGTTGGAAAGAATAAAGGCGGGATAGAGGCCCGCCAATAGGGATACCAAAACGACCAGCAGGCCAGTCCATGGAATGACCACGAGGTCATAACTGAGGTGAAAGGGCATGGGGCTGATCGCATCGTTCATCAGGTTGATGATGAATTGCGCAATGGTGAGTGCGAGCAGTGCTCCAGCTGTCACGAGCAGAAACGTCTCTCCATAAAACTGGAGGATGATCTGCCGCTTAGAGCTACCGAGTGTTTTTCTGATACCAATCTCCCGCGACCTCCGTACAGCCTGGCTCGTGGCGAGATTGATGAAGTTGAGAATACTGGCCAGGAGTATGCAGATCACAAGAAACAGCGTGCCGTAGATGGCCTCGGTGGGTGGCACGTAGTTGACGCTGTCCATGTATCGCGCGTCTGTATGCACGTCCGCCAGCGGTTGTAAGAAGTATGCGTTCTTCAACTGCTCCTCCTCTGTCAGGTGCGAATGCACCAGTGTATTGATCTCTTCTTCCAATTCCTGAATGTCATCTGTGGGATTGGCGACGACATAAGCCGACCCGACCCAGGTGGCTCCCCAGGCGGATATATAGTCGGGATAGAGTCGGCGCAGCGTCGGGTAAGAAACCAGGATTTCGAAAGGGACATTGGTGGTGGTAGGCGTGTTCTCGAGGATACCGACTACCTCAAGTTCCAGATCCTCACCGTAGCTAATGAACTGCCCCAGGGGGTTGAGGGCACCAAAGTATTTTTCAGCCATCTGCTGGGTGAGGAAGACTTTGGCATACTCATCGAGCATTTCTGGGCCACCACCTGCCACGATGGGGAAGTCCAGATTATGCAGGAAGCTCGAACTGGTGAATAAGATGCCCTGGTCCTTGTACACATCCACTTTGTGACTTTGGCGGATTTTCACCGTACCTGTCAGCGGCCCGTGCATGGGGATCACATCCTTGATCTTTCGCCGATTTTCCGATAGCGAATAGCCAAGAGGATTAGGCAGCCTTCCAGAATGGTGCATGCCATTATCACCGCTGTAGTGCTCGACAATTCGATAGATGTTGTCTTTGTTTTGGTGGAAATCGTCGAAGCCAAATTCATGGCGGAGGATGGTATACATGACGAGACAGCACGTCATGCCCAGACCTAATCCCAGCACATTGATGGCCGTATATAAGCGGTTTTTCCTGAAATTTCTTACCGCAGTTATTATGAAGTTCTCAAACATCTTCGATTGCTTTTGCCATTCCTGGGCCAAGAGCGTACCAAAACAACGAATCGCTCATTTTCAGTCATTTAGTGTCCGAAGGTAGCTCGATAACTGTTTCACTTAGGAACAATTGCTTGTTTTGGAATGAAACAATATCGGAACTTCTGCCAATTCTATTGACTGTGAACGCCACCTACCGCCAATAGGGAGCATCCCTTCAGCCTAGTGGCACTCGTGACTTTGACCGGAAGTCAATATGTGCTTTAGTAAGCAAAAAAAATGGCAGCCGAATATCCTCGACTGCCGTTTTTTCTGAAGCCTCTCTTCGTCTTAGTCTTTGGAGAGCACCAACTTTCTAATGGAAATAGCCTCTCCAATTCGGAGTTGATAGAAATAGATCCCCATACTATAGCCGGTTGCCTCCCACGTAAATTCGTGATTTCCTGCTGGTAGCGTGTCATTCACGAGGTACGCGACCCTGTTGCCGTACAGGTCGTAGATCGCCAACGAGACCTTGGAGGAGGTCAACAGGTTGAAATGAATCAAGGTACTCGTATTAAATGGATTCGGATAGCTGCCATGGTCGATTTCCACACCAGGCTGCAGTCCTTCTTCATCGGAGTCCAATCGGGCGGCAGAGAAACAATCCGATTCTCCGGCCTCGATCGCTGCAATGATGGTATTGGCTTCGGCAATAAGCAAATCCGCTTCGGCATCGCTGAACTCCTTGCCTCTCTTCGCATTTGTTTGATTAATAAAGGCACCCAGAACCCCTACGGCGTCTGAAGGATCCCCGTTGGAACAATAGTTCTGCGCCTCCTCGAGCTTGGTGGTGAGGGCCTTGCCAATGCCCGCCTTTGGCTCCATGCCAAGAACCAAATCCGCAAGTGCTTGTGCAGCGGAGCCAACACTAAATACCGGATCACATCCGTCATCGATTCCGTCTTTGTCTGCATCAGTCCCAAGGTCCACGACCCCACAACCGCAGGCGCCAGGTTCGATCTTGTTTGCATCGAATGGACAGTTATCACTGGCATCTGCTACATAACCAGCGGGCACCACACAGGCCAACAAGGAGACATTGGGATCCCCAAAGCCATCCCCATCTACATCAGCATACCAGGTAGGTTGCCCGGTGACCGAAGGATCGTCGTCATCTATCAGCCCGTCACAATCATTGTCGATGCCGTCACAGATCTCCTGTGCTACAGGATTGATGTTAGGATCGGCATCATGGCAGTCGGTATTGTCAGCGACAAAACCGGGAGGTTGGTTACAAGCCACAACAGATACGTCCGGATCACCGAAAAGGTCACCATCGGCATCAGCAAACCAGGTAGATTGACCGGCGACAGAAGGGTCGTCGTCATCTATCAGCCCGTCGCAATCATTGTCGATGCCGTCACAGATCTCCTGTGCTGCAGGATTGATGTTAGGATCGGCATCATTGCAGTCGGTATTGTCAGCGACAAACCCTGGCGGTTGGTTACAAGCCAGAACAGATACGCCCGGATTACCGAAAAGGTCACCATCGGCGTCAGCAAACCAGGTAGATTGACCGGCGACAGAAGGGTCGTTGTCATCTATCAGCCCGTCACAATCATTGTCGATGCCATCGCAGATCTCCTGCGCTCCGGGATTGATATTAGGGTCGGCATCATTGCAGTCGGTATTGTCAGCGACAAAACCGGGAGGTTGGTTACAAGCCACAACAGATACGTCCGGATCACCGAAAAGGTCACCATCGGCATCAGCAAACCAGGTAGATTGACCGGTGACAGAAGGGTCTTGGTCATCGATCAGCCCATCGCAATCATTGTCTACTCCGTCGCAAACCTCGATCGCCCCGGGATTGATGTTAGGATCGGCATCATTGCAGTCGGTATTATCTGCTACAAAGCCTGGGGGAGCACTACATGACTGTGTGGAATTGTTCGGATCTCCGAATCCATCACTATCAGTATCGGCAAAGAAGATGTTTAAGACACCCTCGTCGATGTTGCCATCGCAGTTGTTATCTACGCCGTCACAGATCTCCGGCGCACCGGGATTGATGCTTCCATCGGCATCATTGCAGTCGGTATTGTCAGCCACAAAGCCTGGGGGAGCACTACATGACTGTGTGGAATTGTTCGGATCTCCGAATCCATCACTATCAGTATCGGCAAAGAAGGTGTTTAAGACGCCCTCATCGACCGAGCCATCGCAATCATTGTCTACTCCGTCGCAAACCTCCGTCGCCGCGGGATTGATGTTAGGATCGGCATCATTGCAGTCGGTATTGTCAGCCACAAAGCCTGGGGGAGCACTACATGACTGTGTGGAATTGTTCGGATCTCCGAATCCATCACCGTCTGTATCGGCAAAGAAGATGTTTAAGACACCCTCGTCCACCGAGCCATCGCAATCATTGTCTACTCCGTCGCAAACCTCGATCGCCCCGGGATTGATGTCAGGATCGGCATCATGGCAGTCGGTATTATCAGCGACAAAGCCTGGGGGAGCACTACATGACTGTGTGGAATTGTTCGGATCTCCGAATCCATCACTATCAGTATCGGCAAAGAAGATGTTTAAGACACCCTCGTCCACCGAGCCATCGCAATCATTGTCTACTCCGTCGCAAACCTCCGTCGACGCGGGATTAATGCTTCCGTCGGCATCATTGCAATCGGTATTATCAGCTACAAACCCGGGAGGAGCGGAGCAGGCTTGCACACTGTTATTTGGATCTCCGAATCCATCACTATCAGTATCGGCAAAGAAGATGTTTAAGACACCCTCGTCGACCGAGCCATCGCAGTTGTTATCTACTCCGTCGCAGATCTCAGCAGCTTCGGGGTTGACCGCTGAGTTGCTATCGTCGCAGTCCAGATCGTTGTCGACATACCCGGAGGGAGCTTCTGCCGCTAACACAAAATGGCTGGCGTCGCCAAAGCCATCTCCATCGGCGTCGAGGTAGTAGGGCAGCTCCTCTCGAAGGGCCAGCAACAAAACGTAATTGTAGGCAAATGTGGACCCGGGATCATCATTCACTGCGATCCCTACATCTGTGTACGCCCGAGTCCCAAATTCAAAATCTCCGATGAGGGCATCACAATTGGGAGCGTCGCCTATCCACCCATCGAGGAGTTGCTCATTGGTGAGAGCACTGTGCGAAAAGAAGAGCAGCTGCGTGGCAAACCCCACTGGATAGCCGGTATCTTCAATTCGCTGAGAGAAGGTGGAGCCATCACTGCCTGTATTGGAGGTGGATCCTGACAGTGCCAGATCATCGGCATGCCGTTGCGCCGCTTCTTCCAGCTGGGCCGAGACCGACAAGGGCGGCAAAGACCCAAGGTTATTACCTTCCGGACAGACGATGCCGGCGGCTCTCCTCGCATTCAGTGCGCTGTAGAAATCGTCCTCACAAAGGAGGCCCTCATCGACTGCACCGTTGCAGTTATTGTCGATGGCATCGCAGGTCTCTATGGCTGCGGGGTTGATGGCGGGATCATTGTCATTGCAGTCCTGTCCGTTGTCGACATAGCCCGGAGGTGGAGACGTCGCAATAACAAAGTCATTGGGGTCGCCGTACCCATCCTGGTCATTGTCATGATAGTAGTTTCGCTCACCTTGTGTCGAATTAAGCGTAGCCACCAGCACTTCACCTTCGAACGACGCCACCACGGTGTAGACACCCACCTCGGAGGGAGTGTAGAGAAAAACCGCACTGGAAGATCCGCCAGGAATAAAAACATTAAATGATGTAACGGTAACGCCCTCCAGGTCCACACTGATGCTTACCTCCTCCCCATCCTGATCTGACGGTACAGCACTCCCGAGCGCTACAGTATATGGCACCTGGGTGCCCTGCGTCACCTCAGTGAGTTCCGGAGTCAAGGACGCCAGCCCCAGGCATGAGAGGTTTTCATCCACCGCTCCATCGCAGTTGTTGTCCAATCCATCGCACAACTCAGGTGCAGAAGGAAAGACGCTGGCATCTGCATCATTACAGTCGGTATTGTCCAGGACATAGCCCGCCGGCGGAATGGCTGCAACAACCGAATGGTCAGGGTCACCATAGCCATCTCCATCGGCGTCGAGGTAATAAGGTAGCTCCTCTGGAAGGGCCAGCAACAAAACGTAATTGTAGGCAAAGGCGGACCCGGGATCGCTATTCACTGCGATCCCTACATCCGTGTACGCCCGAGTCCCGAACTCAAAATCTCCGATCAGGGCATCACAATTGGGCGCGTCGCCTATCCACCCATCGAGGAGCTGCTCATTGGTGAGAGGACTGTTCGAAAAGAAGAGCAGCTGCGTTGCAAACCCCAATGGATAGCCGGTATCTTCTATTCGCTGAGAGAAGGTGGAGCCATCACTGCCCGTATTGGAGGTCGATCCCGACAGTGCCAGATCATCGGCATGCCGTTGCGCCGCTTCTTCCAGCTGTGAAGAGCCTGACAGGGGAGGCAGGGAGCCAAGCGTATTGCCTTCGGGGCAAATGATACCTGCCTGCCGTCGGCCATTTAGATCAAGGTAAAATGAATTTGCATCTAATTGAGCAAGCGCCGGGCTGACATAAAAACAAAATGCCCAGCTAATCAATATTAGGTAGGTGATTCTTCTCATGGTAAGGGACGGTTAGTCCTATCAATATAGTAAAAAATATGCATCTAACATCATGATATTGAAGGAGATAGCGATGGAACTCACGAAAATAACCGCAGAAGGGTGGTGAAGTGATCACAAAAAAGCCCTGCGCTATCCCATAGCGCAGGGCTTGATTGTTCTTCGTTACTGTAATGATCTATTGCAGGATAAACTTACCAGAGAACGCTACATCTTCACCTGTGATTGTGTAGAAGTAAATACCCTCTGGGTTGGCAGTCAGGTCAGAGGTCCAAATGTCCTGACCCACTTGCACCCTTTTGACTCCACCGAATACTTTTCTTCCACTCGTGTCAAAGATTTCGAGCGTCAGCTCAGCATCATGCTCACCGACAATCGCCAACTTCAACTGCTTGTTCACAGTAGGATTGGGATAGATGCTGACTTCCATCTCAAGCTCCTCGTTAGGTGCCTGGTTGAAGAATGATCCATCGAACAGCGGATCTTTGCTGGCTACGCGGGCATTGAGCAGTCGGTCCTTGGCTGCGAGCACTTCGTCGCGGCAGGTGATCACACCGTCTACGTCAAAACCATCAGCATGCTTTTTGAACTGCTTCTTGTCGGAGATGTCCGTGATCCTGATGTACCGGGCATATGGCATGCCTTGATCCACCGCCGGGCCCAGGTCGAGGAAGGACGTCCTACAGTAGCTGTTTGGCAAACTGTACCAGGTCACATTGTCAGCAGACACCTCCACAAAGGCCTCTTCAGGGTAGTTATTCCCTTCTGAGCTATAGCACATATCATCAGCACGGCCGTACGATGTTTCTACCAGGATGATCTCGGGCTCAGCAGTGCCATCGTCGAAGATATTGCCTTCGAGCTTCAGCGTAAGGCTACCTCCGAATCCAAGTGAGACGAAGTTGTACGTATCATTCTCCTGCGGTGCCCCCAGTGCCTTCGTCGGATCGGAGCGCTTTTTCGAGGGCTTCTTCCTGCCCTTCTTTTTCACGTTCTTGCCAGGGCTGTAATCCACTACCTCCACGGCGTGGCAGAACTCTGTATTGAGATCGTCCTCGACGGTGATCACCGAACTCAATGACTGGGCATTCAAAACAGCCGTTACCGTGACTGTACCTGGAACGCCCACTGGTACGGCGATGATCCCTTGTGACTCCCCTTCCAGGAATTGGAAAAGACTGGATGATGGCACCCCATCATTCACTTGCGTCAGGAGCAGGACTTCGATGCCTTCCTCTCGAGCTGGCTCGGTGAGGTCAAGAACCAGATCCACAGGCACTCCTACTTCCGTCGTAGCAGCAGACGGTGTCAAGGAAAGCAGCTCGATCGGCGGGCAGACCTCCTCTTCGTCCACTTCACCGTCGCAGTCATTGTCAAGACCATCACAGATTTCCAGAGCGTCGGGATTTGTTGCAGCATCGCTGTCGTCGCAGTCCAGGTCATTGCCTACATACCCGACCGGAGCATTGCAAGCCTCCAGGGATGCAGTGGGATTACCAAATCCATCACCGTCTTCGTCGGCGTACCATGTAGCCAGTCCGGTCACAGAGTCATCGTCATCGTCTACGAGCCCGTCGCAGTCGTTGTCAAGTCCATCGCATACCTCCGGGGCTCCCGGGAATACCCTTGGATCGCTATCGTCGCAATCATCTGCCGTGCCCAGGCACGAGCCAATGGCTGTATACCCATCGCCGTCGGCGTCCACGGATAGACCTTCATCCGCCACGCCGTCGCAGTCGTTGTCCAGTCCATCACATAGTTCTGGCGCTCCCGGGAATACTGTGGGATCGGCATCGTCGCAATCATCAGCTGTACCCTGACAGGAGCCAACCGCTGTGTACCCATCGCCGTCAGCATCCACAGTGAGACCCTCATCGACTACGCCGTCGCAGTCGTTGTCTAGTCCATCGCACAGTTCTGGCGCTCCCGGGAACACCCGGGGATCAGCATCGTCGCAATCATCGGCTGTACCCTGGCAGGAGCCGACTGCTGTGAATCCATCTCCGTCAGCATCCACGGATAGACCCTCGTCGGCCACACCGTCGCAGTCATTGTCCAGTCCATCACATAGTTCTGGCGCTCCCGGGAATACTGTGGGATCGGCATCGTTGCAATCATTGGCTGTGCCCTCGCAGGAGCCGACCGCTGTGAATCCGTCGCCGTCGGCATCCACGGATAGACCTTCGTCGACGACGCCGTCGCAGTTATTGTCTCGTCCATCACAAAGTTCTGGAGCTCCCGGGAATACTGTGGGATCGGCATCGTCGCAATCATCGGCTGTGCCCTCGCAGGAGCCAACCGCAGTGAATCCATCGCCGTCGGCATCCACGGATAGACCTTCATCTACCGTACCGTCACAGTTATTGTCGACACCATCGCATATTTCTGGTGCTCCCGGGAATACTGTGGGATCGGCATCGTCGCAATCATCGGCTGAGCCCAGGCATGACCCAACCGCGGTGAATCCATCGCCGTCAGCATCCACGGATAGACCTTCATCCACTACGCCGTCGCAGTTGTTGTCAAGTCCATCGCAAATCTCCGGTGCTCCCGGGAAGACCGTGGGATCGGCATCATCGCAATCATCGGCTGAGCCAAGGCACGAGCCAACCGCTGTGAATCCATCGCCATCAGCATCCACTGATAGACCTTCATCTACCGTACCGTCGCAGTTATTGTCGACACCATCGCAGATCTCAAGAGCGTTGGGGTTGACGTCGGCATTGCTGTCATCGCAATCGTCGCCATTGTCCACGTAGCCGGGAGGTGCCACGCAGTTCTCCTCGACTCTATCGGGATTACCAAAGCCGTCGCCGTCCTCATCAAAGAAGAAGGTGAAAACAGGGAGGTCTTCATCGGCAGTGCCATCGCAGTCGTTGTCGGTGCCATCGCATAATTCCGGAGCACCAGGATTGATGGAGGCGTCGCTGTCATTACAATCGGAGTTGTTCGCCACGAACCCTTGTGGCGCTTCACAAGCGTCCTGGGACACGGAAGGGTTGCCATACCCATCACCATCGGCGTCTTCATAGAAGGTAGCCGGATCCAGGCATGCAATCACTTCTAGTGCCGAGTAGACAGGTATAGACCACCCACAGCACTCGGACAGCACCTGGAAGCTCACTGAGTAGCTGCCTTCACTCAGCGAGATACCATTTACATCTTGTGTGTTGTAGGTAGCAACTTCGGCGTTGTTTTCATCAATGATCCTCCACAAATAAGCCTCTGCGGATTCGGAGGAATTGAGGCTAAAGACAGAACCAGTGGGTACCGACGACGGCACAAAACCGGAAGGAAGAGACCGCTGTAGTCCAATTGGAAGCATGTCTCGAAATACATTGATATTCGTGGCAAGATCCTTCATGCCTGTAGACGTGAAGTAGACGTCTATCGTGGGAGCATTTACATCACCAGAGCTAACTCCCGGAGCGACATCTTCCACGAGATTGGCGCCTGGAATGTTAAGGTTCCAAACCCCACTTGATTTGAACAGGGTCAGGATGGAGTTTGTGCAGGGTATGCCGCTGCCGGTCACCAAGTTTGAGGTTATAGGTGTGTTCTGAACATTGATATTGGAGAGAACTCCAAAAAGGTTCTGACCGTACCCTGGAGCTCCCCTGCCGCCATTGCCGCCTCTACCGCCATCGCCTCCATCACCGCCGGCGCCACCTCCGCCGATCTCGTCACTGGCGAAATTTTGCGCTACACCACCATCGCCTCCAAGACCACCGTCGCCTCCAAGGCCACGGTCACCACCAGCACCCGCCAAGCCCCTGGAGTACGATACATCGATAACGGCTCCTGTTGAGTTGAATGTGTACAGGCCGAAGTTGCCGCCACCGCCGCCACCGCCTTCTCCACCTTCGCCACCTTCGCCGCCGCCACCGCCGCCAGAGCCTCCATTGCCAGAGCCATCATTGACGAACAGGCCTCTTTGGGCGCCGCCGCCACCGCCGCCGCCGCCACCACGGCCACCACGACCGTTGACACCGTCCTGGCCATTGCGGGGTAGGAAGTATAACCCGTTGGGGATGGGAGTTGTGGCATTGGGTCTACTGGTGCCGTTGCTGCCGGCGCCACCATCTGTACCTTCCAGTCCATCGCCGCCGGTAGTTCCTCCGGTTCCCCCGGATCCACCAGAACCTCCAGACAACGACTGAAAGCCACCATCGCCACCAGTGCCGGCCGCTGCGCTACTACCCTCCGGTGCACCATTACCACCATTGCCACCATTGCTGCCTGTACGCAACGTCCGGGAAGTAGCATCTCGCCCATCGGCACCGCAAATACCGTTGTTGCCGCTATTGCCAAAACTACCTCCGCCCGTGCCAGCGGTGCCACCAATGCCACATGCAGAACCATCTCGAGAGCCACGACCTCCGACATTGCCATTGCTACCATCATCACCGTCCTCTCCATAAGTCCCATCCTGGCCATCGCAGGCATTTGGAGTCGTGATTTCGATCCGCGTAAAGACAAAGTTTTGGACGTTATTGAGGTGTATGCCGTAAACACTGACGCCCTTCTTGTCATTTGTACAATCTATTGACTGCATATTGATCCATAGATCTGTAAGGGTGATGTTGGCAACACCTGCCAGCTTGATGCCGATGGCTTGCTTGCTGTCACCAAAAATCTCATACTGGCTTTCAATGCGAGATATCTTGAGGGTGGATTGAAGGCTACTATTCTTGACCCATCCATCTGGTGTGACTTCAAAACCTCCAGAGATGGTGGCGCCAGATGGCAGCGAGATATCGTAATCGATGTCGTAGTTGCCCTGTAGCATGTAGATGATACCGAAGTCGCCAGCATTCACTTTTCCGAGGGCATCCTCGAATGACGTAGGTCCCTGCTGCGTACCTGAAGACGGAGAGGCACCCGGAGCCACGTAGATCGCTGGGCAAGGGCTGTCCTCAAAGTCAAAAAAATCCAAGTCAGAATTGGAAAGGCCTGTGCCCTCAGCGGGGATCACAGGAGAACAAAAAAATCCAATGAAGGAAAAAAGAAGCGTCTTCGCCCATGGGCGATAAGTAGTCGAAGTTTTCATGTAAGGTTAGGTTTGAGCGGTATAAGTAATACAAGATACTTAAATAAAATGCCATTGGCAAAATGCCATTATTGCGCCCAAGAGACTCACTACGAATGGCTTAGTGGCCGAAAGCATAGGTGCGAGACTAAGGAGACTGCGGGTCGGATAGCGGGCCTGACGGCTCGCACATGCGCGCTGCGCCGTCGGCAAGCCTTTGGCGGCCGATGGAGGGGGGCAAAGGTGAGCGGGATGGTGGGATGGCCCGTGAGGACTCCCTGAAATGTGTTTCATTTGGGAACAATCCCTTGTTTTGGAATGAAACAATGGATAAGCTTGAGCGAAAGTCCAGACCCAATGAAGCAGAAAGGCCACATCCTCATCGTGGACGATGATCCAGACGTCCTGTTCACGGCTAAGACCATACTCAAACACGAGTACGAGATGATCTCCACGGAGAGTAGCCCCAATAGACTCGAGACGCTGCTGAAGCGTGAGAATATTGACGTTGTCATCCTGGACATGAATTTCAAAGCGGGAGTGACGTCAGGCAATGAAGGTCTCTTCTGGCTGCAGAAGATACAGGAGGTCGATCACGAAATACATGTCATCCTCAATACGGCATATGGCGATATCAATCTGGCCGTGGAGTCGATGAAAAAGGGTGCTGTAGATTTTCTGGTGAAGCCTTGGGAAAAGGAAAAGCTGCTGAGCACCGTGCGAAATGTCTTTGCCCTGAGGCAGTCCAACAAAAAAATCAAGAAGCTGGAGGGTCGGGAGGCCAAGCTCCAGGAGGATGCCGAATCGTCCTATGGGCAGCTGATCTATTCGTCCAGCGCCATGGGACACATCTATGAGACGATGGAGAAGGTGGCCGCGACGGATGCTTCTGTATTGATCTTGGGAGAGAACGGCACGGGGAAGGAAGTCGTGGCTCGTATGCTTCACAAGATGTCCAATCGCAGTAGTGAGCCATTTATCAAGGTAGACCTTGGGGCGATTGCAGAGACACTGTTTGAGTCGGAGCTATTTGGCCATGTAAAGGGAGCCTTCACAGATGCTAAAGAGAGCAAGTCTGGTGTCTTTGAGTTGGCAGATGGGGGCACGGTGTTTCTCGATGAGATAGGCAACCTGAATATGTCGCTCCAGGTGAAGCTGCTATCCGTGCTGCAGAATAAGGTAGTGAACCCTGTGGGCTCGTCGAAATCGATTCCCTTTGACGTGCGGATCGTCAGTGCGACGAATCAGCCTTTATACGAAATGATCGAGGAGGGAACATTCCGGCAAGACCTGCTGTACAGGATCAATACGGTGGAACTGGAGGTACCGCCCCTGCGAGAGCGGGTAGAGGACATCCCCACTTTGGCCAACCACTTTCTGCGCCAGTTTTCTGACAAGTACCAAAAGCCGGGAATGAAAATGGATGACAATGCCATGAAGTCGTTGACCAAGTACCCCTGGCCTGGGAACATTCGTGAATTACAGCATGCGATGGAGAGAGCGATCATCATGAGTAGTGATCGCTTACTGAAGTCGGGGGACTTTTTGATGCCGAAAAAAGGCAAGACGTCTACGACCACTTCACTCAAAGTGGAGGACGTGGAAAAGCAGGCTATTCAAAAGGCCATAGACCGGTTCGATGGTAATCTGAGCAAGGCTTCGGAGGAGCTGGGCATTGGGCGCACGACCCTTTACAGAAAGATGAAAAAATACGGACTCTAGGGATCATGTCATTTACAAACTTCCGCTTTCAGGTGGTGGCCAGGATCTTGCTGATCCTTGCCTTGGGTTATTCTGCAGTCTTTGTATTGGTCAATACGCCATTTTCACTGTTGGTATTTTGGCTGGTCCTGTTCGCCATCATACTGCTGGTAGACCTCATTCGCTATGTGGAGAAAGCCAACAAGGATCTCAGTAACTTTCTCATGGCCATCCAGCAAAATGACTTTTCAAACGTCTACCCCGAAAAAAGGAGACGTACCAGGAATCTCTACCAGGTATTCAACATCATCACACGGGAGTTTATCAAAATTCGAAGTGAGAAGGAGAGCAATTTTCACTTCTTCAAGACGGTCGTGGAGCACAGCAAGGTGCCTTTGCTCGCCTATGAAATGGACTCACTGCAGGTGACACTCATCAATGAAGCCGCCAAGGAGCTGCTACACGTGCCGTATCTGTCGAAAGCGAACGCACTCACTAAAGTCAACGAGGAGCTTGCGAATACCATCCTACATCTGAGCAGTGACGAGCGCGTATTGCTAAAGACAGAGATAGGAGGCGAGACCTATCAACTATCGATCATTGCCAAGGTGCTGGTACTGCAGAAGCAAGCGTACAAGGTCATTGCTCTTCATAACATCCATGCTGAGCTCGATCAGCAGGAGATAGAATCCTGGCAGAAGTTGATCCGTGTGCTCACCCACGAAATCAAAAACAGTGTCATCCCCATTTCTACCCTCACCGAGGTGATCAATCAAATGATGGTTTACCCAGATGGCTCATCCAGAGTCATTTCCGACCTCGACGACGAGGAAGAACAGGACCTTAAAATGAGCCTGAGGACGATTGAGAAGCGAAGCAAGGGGCTCGTGAAGTTTGTCAACTCGTATGGCGATCTGGCCCGGATGCCTCAACCGGAGCTGGAGGACACAGACCTCTGTGCACTGGTGGCTCAGATCGTTGAATTGGAGCAGGAGCATTTGCAGACCCAGGGCGTCGCCATCGTCCAGCAGTTCGAAAAGGGCCCGGTCCTGGTGCGCATCGATGCATCCATGATTGAGCAGGTGGTGATCAATCTCATCAAGAACGCCATGGAAGCCCTGCATGGTGCAGAGCAACCAACCATAGAAATCGTCCTGAGAAAGACTCCCGACGAAGTACTCCTAAGCATCAAAGACAATGGCCCGGGAATCGACAAGGAGACACTGTCCAACATATTCGTTCCCTTTTACACGACCAAGAAAGAGGGCTCTGGCATCGGGCTGCCCTTGTCCCGGCAGTTCATGCGGGCTCATGGTGGTCGAATCAGGGCCCATTCGGAGGTGGGCGGTGGCGCCTCTTTTGAGCTAGCCTTCCGACTTTAAGTGGCGAAGGTAGGTGAGCAGGAAATGGCGAATGTCCTCAATCTGTTCCTGGTCGTCGGTGCGGTATTCCACCCTTAACAGCATGTAGCGGGTATTGGCAGTAGCTAGTACAAAATTGTAGACGTACTCGTCGCTTCCCTCCATGAAAGGACTGACATCACTTGGTTTTACTGTCCGCTCAAGCTGCAGTTCTGTGATGTCGCCGAAGGGCACTTTGTGGAGGGCTCCCAGCAGACTATATCTGAGTTCAACACCCTCATTAGGGATAAATCGCGCGAGAATGGGGAATCTCCAGCCACGTAGGATCCAGGGTAAAAGCAGCAGCCCCAACCCGAAAAGAAAGACTGTGAAGTGAGCGGAAAGGCCTATCCACATGACAGGGATCGCGAAGGCCGTACCTATGATAATGAAGGTGTACTTCCTTTTTCGCTTTATGGTCAGGGTCCCGTCGGAGATCTGACTGGCATAGCCAAGCTCCTTGAGCGCTTTCTCGACTTTGTCCACGCCTTGCTTGTGTTGGTGAAGTAATGTAAGATACATAATTGCAGCCTGCGACCACAGTAGAAGGTCAGGTCAGGTCATTCTCCGCGGTTGCGAAAGACCTTCACAAGGTCCTTTTTACTAAGTATCTGGTAGTCACTCACAATATCAAGAATGGTGTCTATTTCATTTTCATTCCACGTCAACCTGTCCAGCAGATTGGTGACACTCATGCGCTCCAAAAAGACCTTAGAACTCGCATCCAAAAAGGTTAGCGCATTATAGTTCTGTAGAACGACAGTAGATTTTTCGATCACGACAATGTTTGGTTTGTGCGGTTTTGGGATATATGAAGGTAAACCAAAGTTTTCATTTCGTGAAGTATTTCATCAAAGAAATGAAGCGCTGGGATGCAGGCGGGCGAAGGTATCTCCACCGTTTTCCTGACTTGGTATGGAAGCTTTCATCTTACAAAAATTTGCCCCGGTTGACCTTTGCATGCTAATCTTGTGGCCATCTGGAAAATGGAACTACTTTGAGGTATTTCGATTTTCTTAAAGGACATAACCCACTAAATCTAATGAAGCAACAACGAGTCGTAGTTACCGGCATGGGAGCGCTTACGCCCATCGGTAACAATGTGTCTGCATTCTTAAATGGGCTGAAAAATGGCCATTCTGGCGCTGCAGACATCACTTATTTCGATACAGAAAAATTTAAGACCAAATTCGCTTGCGAGCTGAAGAACTTCAATCTTTCGGAGTTTTTGGACAGAAAAGAGATCAGAACCAACGACCCTTACCTGCACTATGCATTGGTCACCACGCAGGAAGCGATTGACGATTCGGGCGTGGATCTGGATCAGATCGACATGGAAAGGGTAGGTGTGATCTGGGGTACCGGCAATGGCGGCATACAATCCTTTTATGATGAGGTGATGGAATTCTCGGAAGGAGATGGCACACCACGGTATAATCCCTATTTCGTTCCAAAGATCATCGTGAACATGGCTTCGGGTGTCATCTCCATCAAGTATGGATTTAAGGGAATTTCGTTCACATCGGTTAGCGCATGCGCCACTGGGAATACAGCGATCGTCGAAGCATCCAACAATATTCGCTGGGGTAAGGCGGACATGGTAGTCGTCGGAGGCTCAGATGCGGCCATCAATCCACCTGGTATCGCCGGCTTCAATGCCAGCAAGGCCTTGAGTACTCGCAATGATGATCCCACCACTGCCTCACGGCCATTTGATAGAGACAGGGATGGCTTTGTGATGGGTGAGGGGTCTGGAACACTCATTCTGGAGAGCCTGGACCACGCGCGGCAGCGAGGTGCAAAAATCTATGCTGAGGTAGCTGGGGGAGCCATGACAAGTGATGCTCATCATCTGACTGCGACCCACCCAGAAGGAGAGGGGGCTGCGAGGGCGATGAAGTTGGGATTAGAGGAGGCCGGGATTCCGATCGAGGAAGTGGACTACATCAATGTGCACGCTACGTCTACTCCGATGGGTGATATGAGTGAGCTGAAGGCCATTGCAGGTATTGCGAGTGGTAGCTCACCGAAAATCAGCGCGACAAAGTCGATGACTGGACACTTACTGGGCGCTGCAGGTAGTGTGGAGGCGATCGCTTCCATTCTGGCAATCAATCATTCGTTTGTGCCAGCTACGATTAATACGCAAGAAGTTGATGAACGGGCGCCAGAGAATCTGGACTTAGTACTAGGGGAGGCTCAGAGCCAGGAGGTGAATGTTGTGATGAGTAATACTTTCGGGTTTGGGGGCCACAATGCGATTGTGGTTTTCAGGAAGTTTGTCGACTAATAGTTAGTCAAAGGGGATGCACTCTGATATTGAGTTCCAGTCGGGGGTGCTTAGACGATGTAGGACTTTCTGACGAGTCGCTCCTCGGCGAATTTTGTCTTGTGGGCCACCTTTTTCACCTTGAAGTAAGATACGCCCTCAGTGATCTCGTCGATTGAAAAGGAAAGTTCCTCCATTGTAGAACCGGCTTCGATGACCTGAGTATCGTTTGTGAAAGTTGTAGGTGCCTCGTTGATAGCGATCTCTGCAGTTGCGGTGTTAGGGTAAAGCGCGTTTTCAGTTACGCTTGTGTCGGAAGGAAGATCTGATGTCTTGTCCTGTGCGATTCCCTGGCTAGCAAGGATGAAGAGGAAAGCTATGAAAAGGTATCGGAGAGTTTCGGTCATTTTTGGTTCCATTTGTCTAGTCTTTAGTGTTGATGTTTTGTGTTTGTTTTCGTTGTTAACTGTTTCGAAGTAAGCGAGAAATTGAAAGCCTCGATCTTCAGTTTCGATGAATGATCTGATTTTGTCGATTTCGGAAAAAAATTGTCGGTTATTGGTTTTTGTGTAGCAAAAACCCGTTAATCGGTCCCCCTTATAGACCAGAATCGTCCTCCTATATATAGAAGAGGGATTTAGAGGCTGAATGGCAAAAAAGTGCCTTCAGGCTTCTCAATAACCGTTTTTGGGTTTGTGGTAGATGCAGTGACTATGATTCGTCGAGAGCTTTTGACGTTTCGTCGAGAGAATGACTCCAAAAATCGAGTACTTAACTGATGCCCACTGTCTACACATCAAATTTGTATTGCTGGAAATTAAGAGTGAGACAAGCAGAGGGAACTTCCGTAGGTGGTTCTCTCTCTTTTTTTTACCTCATTTTAAGACCGGCAGGAACCCCGCAAACAGTTTATCGAATAAAACGATCCATTCATCGAAAGAATTTGTCCAACCACCTGCCGTAATCGCATTTTAGCAATGGGTTTGAACGGGTATACAACGAGCATAGACACATAGACACATTTTTCCGCCAGTTTAGACCAAAGACCGTAACTAGAGCAGTTCCGGTCTTTTGTTTTTCTGCACTTTGGATTTTTTGCCATAGGGAACAATCCTTAGGAGCCCGGTTGAGATTAACTCACCCGACACCTCTCCAAAATTATCTCTTGCCAAGTCCCTGGAAAATGACCGATAGGAAATGATTCTATTTGTATCGAGGATATTTGATAATCAAATCACTTCCTGAATCATGGAATTTCTACGGGAAGTCGTAATTCCAAATGTCCAGTTAAAGGGGCGTTCTACTGCTATCAGTAGAAAAATACGTATATTACATCTCCATTTTCGTAATATCAGCCGGAGAAATTTGATTGCTTTCAATCGAGCTGGTGACAAATAATCAACATTTTAAAGAATCGCATTTCTGCGTGCTATTTTGTGAAAATAGCGGGTATATCTTTTGATAATTTTCAACGGATAGTACCTTTGCATTGTTTACTGTTTAGTTTGGCATTAATCATTTTAGATTATGAAGAGAATTTTATTTGTGCTGTTGCTTGGAATTGTTGGGACAGCTGCAGCTCAGGACACTTTCACGTTTAATTTCTTGGAAGAGCGATTGGACGAGTCCGAAGTCAATCCAATAGATGTGAAAAGTAACTTTTTTGGTGAGGATGTGGCCCGAAAACTGGCCCTTTTGGCGGATGGTTATACTTGGCTGCAGGAGGCGACGCCTACAAACCCAGTGCCACAGCGTATCACTGAGAAGTACTGGATCTATACTTCGATCAAAAAGTTGAACAACTACTACAAGAAGGCGGCAAAGAAGAACGTCATGTCAAAGGAAGCCGCAGAAAGTGAGTTGGTGAAGGCGATCGACATAGGTCTATGTGTTAGATATCAAGATACCAGTGCTCTTGAGGAACTTCTCGAGACTACTCGTGGCGATGAAAAGGTAGCTGGCATCTTTGCCAACCAGATCATCTTGTCCGGCTCCATGGAGTATGGTCAGGCGCTTACGGAAGCGAACGACGAGTAAGAGAAGTCACAACAAGTTTTGACGATATAAGAAATCCACCTGTTGCAGGTGGATTTTTTTTGTTTTATCGCGTTTCCATCCCGATGCCCATCTCCTTGAGATCCGCCCAATATCCAGGGTAAGACTTACTCACAACCCCCTCGTCGGCAATCATCACATCACTGCGCAGACTCAATGGACCAAATGCCATAGCCATCCGATGGTCTTCGTAGGTTTCAATGGTGGGCATATCAAATGAAGTCTTTGTTGGTAGCAGTGTCCAGCGATTGCCATCTTCATGCAATGTCGCACCTATCTTCGCTAGTTCATTGGTCATCGCTGCGATGCGGTCTGTCTCTTTGATCCTCAAAGTTTCTAATCCGGTCATATCCAGCCTTGTACCCGTCAAGGCCGCAGCGACCATCACCCCCTGGGCCAGGTCAGGGCACTTCTTGAAGTTGATCGTTAGCTCTCCTTTGCGATCTTGGTTCTTTGATAGTATGGCCACTTCACCTTCAAATCGTGTATCCACACCAAAACCTTTCATTATGTCCACAATCGCCTGATCACCCTGAAAGCTGTTTTCTCTCAGCCCATGAAGGCGAATATTGGCCTCCTCTGCCACAGCGGCCATGGCGTACCAGTAACTGGCTCCCGACCAATCTCCTTCCACCTTGTAGGCATTGGACGCATAAGGCTGTGCGGCAATGGTGATGACATTGCCTTCCCAGCCGTGCGTGACACCAAAGTGGGCCATCAGGTTGAGCGTCATTTCGATGTAAGGACGACTAAATATCTCTTGAGTCAGTGTCAGTCGCAGACCCTCAGGAAGGCATGGCGCAATCATCAACAGTGCGCTGATGAACTGACTGGAGATATTTCCGGGGATTTCGAGCTGGCTTGTCAGTTGCTTCTTCAACCCAGTGATCCTCAGCGGAGGATATCCGCCATTTTCCTCATACTGGATCGTCGCACCCAAAGTCTTCAATGCCTCCACGAGCAGTCCAATCGGCCGCTGCTTCATTCGGTCGGTCCCTGTGATGACGTGATCGTCACCGCGAAGCGCGAGATACGATGTGCAGAACCTCATCGTAGTTCCAGCCTCCATCACATCCCATACCTGGTCTCCGGAAGACAGCAGTCGGTGCATGGTTTGGGTATCCTTTGCGTCCGACAGGTTGCTTATATCGAAGGGCTGGGAGCTAAGTGCACTCATTAGCAAGACCCGGTTGCTCTCACTCTTGGAAGAGGACAGATGAATGTCTCCGATCAGTTTGGCATCAGATTTGTACAAATGGAGCATCAGAGTGGGATTTTTGTTTGGGCATTCTTGAACAATCCTACGGTGTTATTCGTCTTTAGGTATATGACTATGAGCAAAACCATAGCAACTATATTGGCTACTGCGATTGTTGGCGCTTTTACTTTCCTTTTTGTGACCCCCACCAAGTCATTGAAGAGCACTACCCAGGTTTTCAAGACCTCCAAGGGCAAAAAGAGGGACCGCGATAACTTATTCATCTAGATTATTGTAATAATCAAAGGCTGCCTTGACGTGATGCCTGGTGATCTGTTGATCCCAGGAGCAATGTCCTATGCCCTTAAGTAGAGAAAAATTGATCCTTCCCTGGTCATTTTTCTTATCGTGGCGCATGAGAGATTCTGTTTCGTCCAGCGGCGGCAGCGGATGCTTCCCGTAAGTGCTGAGCAAATATCCAGTGATAGTCTCCAGAGATTGGCTAGATAGACCGCACACTTCGGTGGACAGATAGGCCTCCAGGACCATTCCTATAGCAATAGCTTCTCCATGGAGCAATGGCGTTTCCGTTGACAGGAAATAGGTCTCTACCGCATGCCCCAGCGTATGCCCAAAGTTGAGGATCTTTCGGAGTCCACGTTCCCGAGGATCCTCGGCTACTACTTCCCCTTTAATATGCACAGACTCCTGAAGAAGTAGTTGCCATTCGCGGGTGGTAGTGAACGGCTCGGAGGTCAATTGCTCCCAATGGGACTTATTTCGGATCAAGCCATGCTTGAGCATTTCTGCAAATCCCGATCGCAGCTGCCGCGTACTGAGTGTAGAAAGAAATGAAGTGTCGAGTAGCACGGCATGAGGTTCCTGAAAGACCCCGATATGGTTTTTCAAGCCATGAAAGTCAATGCCCAATTTGCCCCCAATGCTGGCGTCGACCTGAGCGAGCAGGGTGGTGGGTACATTGATAAAAGAGATCCCTCGTTTGTAGGTACTTGCTGCAAATCCCCCCATGTCCCCAATGACTCCCCCACCAAGATTGACCAGCAAAGAATTGCGAGAAAGGTGCAGATCCGTCATCTGTTGCCAGATGTGCTCGCACGTTCGAAGTGTCTTGTGCTGCTCGCCACTCTCAATTTGTATCAAGTCGATTCCCGGTAGGTCGAGTCGCGGCCAGCAGTCTCTAAGCGTATTGTCATCTACAAGCACCGTTACTTTATCGAAGTCCCCTTGAGATATGATCGATTGAAGGCGTTCGCTCGCATCTACATTGACTAATACATTCTGCGGGATACTCATGGTACTATTCAGCCTGGGTCACCACCGGATTTGTGTTGAGGCGCCAAAAGTAAGATTAAAAAAGATCAGGGTGATCTTTTCGCAGAAAAACGTATCTACAAGCTGCCTAAAGGGCAATTATTACGCATAATGGTAGGGCTTTAGGGCATTTGACTAGTAGACGACCAGTGGGTAGAAAATAATTCTAGAAAATAGGGATTTCTTACTAGTGGAATCATCCTCTCGTCTATATTTAAGCTGAACGAGCTATGGTAAATCTTCATTGGAAGGTCCTCTGCCAATGACAAACAGCACCCTGGCAACTTCATTGAACCTTATTTAAACACCAAACCTCAACTAAATGAGAAATCATCTACTACGAGTTGCATCACTGCTCCTTCTTATGGGCGTAGTTGTCGTGCAGCAGAGAGCCAACGCACAAGACAATCCTCCAAAACCGAAGTCTGAAGCTGACTACTATTCTGGACATCAGCTTTACAAGATGTCCAAGATCTATGATAGCGAAGTGGCGGAATACGGCACCAGTCCCAAAAAGGTAAATGACAATGCCGTTCAACGCATGCAGTATGAGTTGGAATTGCTACAAGACCCACAAACTGGTCGCATCCCTTTGAACATACGGGAGAACGAGTTGGAGTTCTTGCATGAGATGGCTCCTGTCAAAGGGAATATCCTGGCGAAACACAAGTCCAAGGTGGAAAATCGAGGACCTGTGAACGTGGGCGGTCGAACCCGCGCCCTGGCGATCGACCGTACGAATGAAGACGTAATTCTGGCCGGTGGCGTTTCTGGTGGCCTGTGGCGTTCTACGGATGGAGGCCAATCGTGGAAGCGTGTCACCAAAGACGATCAGCATCCAAGTATCACGTGTATTGTGCAGGATCCCCGTCCCGGCAAGGACAAGATCTGGTATTATGGCACTGGCGAAGGAGTAGGTAACTCTGCTAGTGCGGCAGGGGCCTTCTTCCAGGGTAACGGCGTATTTGTGTCGAAGGACGGAGGCAAGTCCTTCAAGCCTTCCAAGAATACTGCGGATGATGACCCAGTCAACTTTAGCCCATTTGACATTATCACAAATATTGCGGTTCATCCAGTGACCGGTGATGTGTATGTCTCTACGCGAGATGGTATTCACAAGTCCACCAATGGGGCGAAGGACTTCACTGAAGTTCTTGCAGGTGGATTCCCCAATTGGACTGACCTGATCATTACAGGAGGCGGTGTGCTCTATGCCTCTGTGGAGGCGAGTTCATCGGCCGCAGGTATCTACACATCAACGGATGGCGACAACTGGACGGCTATTACGCCTCCGACTTTTGCAGTTGATGCGGGTCGTACAGTACTTGGCTACGCTCCGTCAAGTGAGAATATCGTTTTCGCATTTGCCGAGTCTGAGGCCTTTGCATTGGGTTATCTGTACGAGTACGATGCAAATACTGACACTTGGGTAGATCTCAGCGCCAATCTTCCTGCCATTGGTGGATCTGTTGGAAGCCTCAATACGCAGACCAGCTACAATCTCGTGGTCAAAGTGCACCCTACCAATCCCAACCTGGTATTTGTAGGAGGTACTAACCTTTACCGATCTTTTGACGCCTTCAGGACCCCTGCGGGTCAAGACAGCTGGATCGGGGGATATTCTCCGCTGAATAACGTGAGCCTCTATACCAACCAGCACCCCGATCAGCACGCACTTGTTTTCTATCCCTCTGATCCCAACAGAGCCATATCAGGTAATGATGGTGGACTGCACCGCGCAGCAGATATCACAGAAGTCTCCGGAGGAATCGAGCCCGTGACATGGGAATCACTCAATAACGGATACATCACCACGCAACCCTACACCGTGGCGTTCGATCCCGGCACAGAGTCAGAAAGCCTTCTTGCAGGATTCCAGGACAATAGTACCTGGTTCACCAGCTCAGACGATGAGGATGATCCCTGGACGGACCTTTTTAGCGGTGATGGCAGCTACTGTGCCATTGCTGATGGTGGTCTTACGAGATATGTCTCTGCACAGAGAGGGATCGTCTATCGACTCAATTATGCTAACCCGGAGGATGTCAACTTCACCTCCTTTACCAGAGTACAGCCGGCGGGAGCCAGCGGGTTCGCTTTTATTGCGCCATTCATCCTGGATCATCGCAATGACAATATCATGTATATGCCGGCCGGCAATACGATCTGGAGGAATAGCGACCTGGACGGCATTCCGATATTCTCGAATGCTCCGGCGACTGTCAACTGGACACAAATGACCAACTCGGCGGCACCATCGAGGATCTCTGCCCTGGATGTCTCGACCTACCCGGAGGCCAATAAACTATATTATGGTACAAGCACCGGCGGTGTCTATCGCATCGACAATGCCAATTTCTCAACGGACGCTGCCGTGGACCTGTCAACAGGGAAGGGCCTACCACTTGGTAATGTTGTGTGTGTCACGGTTGATCCTACCGATTCGGACAAAGTGTTCGTCGTATTTTCCAACTACAACATTCCTAGCGTCTTCTATAGCAAGGACGCTGGAGAGACATGGACCGACATCGGCGGAAACCTCGAAGAAAACAAAGACGGCACTGGCACGGGTCCTTCTACGCGATGGCTGGCAGTAGAAGGCGACGCCGAAGGCTACTTCCTTGGCACCAGCGTGGGCCTTTTCACAACAAAGAAGATCAAAGGCAAGAAGCAGAAGTGGTCCACCAAGGACTTCGACAAGATCATAGGTGAGCAGGTCGTACCTCAGGTGCGAACAAGGGATGACGGATTCGTTGCTGTCGCTGTACATGGTAACGGTCTTTACTCTGGCGAAACCAAAGTGAAGAAGCGTCCCGAGGCCAAACTCAATGTTGGTGCCACGTTGTCAGATTATCTGGTGGATCTCAATCAGCCGGATACCGCCATCGACATTCAGGATGTCTTTGTCCTTGAAGATAAGAAGGGAAAGAAAAAAGGGAAGAAGGATAAGATCGACATCACGGTTACCAACAGTAATCCTGGCTTAGTCACTGCTACTTTGAATGGTGACCTATTGGAAATCAGCTACGCGCCAAATGCTGAAGGTATTGCCTCCGTAGGACTTGTAGCTACAAGTGGTAAGGAAACCGTAGCAGAGGGGTTTGCGATCACCGTGACTGAGCTACCTTTCTACGAGCAGTTTGGACCGCAGGTGGGCAGTCGGCCATCGCAGTTCTTCCCTGATTTCGGGTCCATCATACAGACAGCTGCTGATATCGAGGTTCCAGCGGGAGAGCAGTGGACGATTGCCCGTGTATTCGCACCCGGAGGCGCCAACAATGGGCCTACACTTAACAGCGCGTCTGTGGTGATCTATGCGGATGCTGGAGGAGTGCCAGGTGCGGAGGTGTACAACAGTGGCAATATTGTCCCCGCAAATCCTGTGAGCACCAATATGGACCTGACACTGAACACACCTGCAGTCTTAAGTGCTGGGACCTACTGGATCAGTGTGTATGCCAACCTCAATTTCTTCCCGAACTTCACCCAATGGTTCTGGTCGACGCAAGCACAAGTGGTGGGTCAGCAAGGTTATTTCAGAGATCCGGGTAATTTGTTTGGTGCCGGACTAATCAACTGGGTACCGGCGTCCGTCTTTGGTGGCGTCACTGATCAGGTCTTCCAGCTGTATGGTAGTGCCGGGTCGACTTCAGTAGCACCAGTGACTGAAACAGCTGAGACGCTGGCAGACGAGTTGGAGGAAGGCCTGTTGGAAACGGTAGAGGCTCCCGTGAAAGTAAATGTTTGGCCTAACCCGTCGGCGTCAGTGTTCCGAATGAGCTTCAGCGGCCAGACGGAGTCCGACAAGGTGATCAGCATCTACGATCTGCAGGGCAAGGTGTTGAACTCTCTTTCTATACCTGGTGAGCAAGTAGAATATGTATGGGATGCGTCGGGCGTGGAGCCTGGCCTGTATCTGGTCAAGGTACAGACGGAGATAGGCTCGCACTTATTCCGTGTCCTTAAGAGATAAAAGTTCATTTTTTCCCGAAACGCACTCTTCCTCGTGGGGAGTGCGTTTCTTTTATATATGCGGATCGTATTCACAGCATTTGTCTACCTGGTTTTGAGCCTTTCCCTATCCATGGCCCAGGAAGTAAAGCCCGACCCGTTCCTTTCCCCTGGAGTTGGCAATATGTCGGATCCCATAGGTCCTGGCTTGGTCAAAGCCACTATTACCTCTTTAAAAGCTATTCAAGACACGACACTCTGCCGTAGAGAGGTTCCCAACGCTTTGATTTTGGTTGTGAATGAGGTGCTGGCATTGGGCAGTGGACTCATCACCACACCAAATGATGGTGATACACTTGTTGTCCAGATCATCGCGCAAATGGAAGTAGCCGAGACTTCCACTGCATTGCTGAAGGAAGAGCTGTGTTTTGATGCCACCTCCTCGCTCTATCGATTGCTACGTATTGAGTAGTTTGTAATGCGCCAAAACCGCTTTTGATTAGACAATTCTGCTAGAGTTGAAAGCGCAGGGTTATCGATTTAGAGACCGGTAATATATTTGCGCAACCCCAAAAAATGATGAAGCAGCCTGTCGTCAATTTTGAAGACACCTCCGTTGCGTTTGCCGCAAAGTCCGACGCTGAGCTTCGGAAGACCTACCTGATGTTTGCCGCCATGAAGTATCCCTGGCTGGTAAAGTTGGGAACGGCGATCACGACCTTGGCGCTTCGTCTCCATCTCCCCGTGAAGGGGATCATCCGCAAGACGCTCTTCAGGCAGTTCTGCGGTGGTGAGACCATCGAGCAATGCAAGGTGACCATCGATCAATTGGGCTCCTACAACGTTCAGACCATTCTGGATTACTCCGTGGAAGGCCAGGATACAGAGGAGAGCTTCGATAGTACATTGGAAGAAGCCTTGCGCGTTGCGGACTTCGCCGCTCACGAGCCACACATCCCTTTTTGTGTCATCAAACTCAGTGGTTTGGGCAATACGGAGCTCATGGCAAAGAAGCAGGCGGAGATGCCACTTAACGCAGACGAGCAGCGGCGCTATGAACGGTTTGAGGAGAGGGTACATCAGTTGGCTGGACGTGTGGCAAAAGGCGGCATGTGCTTCATGATTGACGCGGAAGAATCGTGGATTCAGGACGAGATCGATCGGATTGCCTATGAGATGATGCGAGAGTTCAATCGGGATAGGCCTGCGGTCTTCAATACCTATCAATTTTACCGGCATGCGGCCTTAAAAAACATGCAGCGCGCTTTTGACAGAATGAGCCGGGATGGGTTGTACTTCGGGGCGAAACTGGTACGTGGCGCATATATGGAGAAGGAGCGGGACCGAGCTCGCGAATTGGATTATGAGGATCCTATACAACCAACAAAGGACGACACCGATCGCGACTACAATCTGGCCATCAATTTTGCGCTGGACCATCTTGATCGCTTCAGTGTTTGCGTAGGCACCCACAATGAGTACTCCAGCGCGTACGTCGCCGAGTGTGTGGATGCGCGAGGTTTGGATCGCACCGATTCGCGGATATTTCTCTCTCAGCTACTGGGGATGAGCGACAATATCAGCTTCAAACTGGCCGACATGGGATTCAATGTAGCCAAGTACGTACCCTATGGTCCTGTGCGCAAAGTATTGCCCTATTTGTTCCGAAGGGCAGACGAAAACACATCGATTGCCGGGCAGAGCGGACGCGAACTTACGCTCGTCAAAAAGGAGCGCGAACGGCGCCGTAAAGAGCGGCAGCAATAGGGCCCGAGGCACACAAAATCTGTTGAAATTAAGGATTAACTTTGCGGGCTCATTTTGAGTTGACGAACAAGAAAAACACTACTTCGACATGCTGAGTGAACAGGAACTGCAACGCCGAAAGGCCCGTGAGGAATTGATGGACATGGGGATCGACCCCTATCCGCCGGAGCTTTTTGAGGTGAACGTCACTGCTGCCGATATTCATGAGAACTACGAGCGGCGCAAGACGGACTACAAGCACGTTTCCATCGCTGGTCGCATCATGAGCCGCAGGATCATGGGCTCAGCGTCATTCGCAGAACTCCAAGACTCAACTGGACGCATCCAGATCTACGTTCGCCGTGATGACATATGTCCCGACGACAATAAGGAATTGTACAACACAGTCTTCAAGAAGAAGCTCGATATTGGTGACATCGTCGGCGTGGAAGGTTTCGTTTTCACCACGCAGACAGGTGAGATCTCTGTCCATGTCAATACATTGAAGGTGCTGACCAAGTCCCTCCGTCCTCTTCCCATAGTGAAGGAAGCTGTGGATGAGTCTGGCGAGAAGAAAGTGTACGACGCCTTCACAGATCCCGAGCAGCGCTATCGGCAGCGCTACCTGGACCTGATCGTCAATCCTCAGATCAAGGAGGTGTTCTTCAAGCGGACGAAGCTCATTGATACGATACGTGAGTTCTTCAACAACAAGAGCTATTTGGAAGTCGAAACACCGATCTTACAGCCGATTCACGGTGGGGCGGCAGCAAGGCCTTTTGTTACCCATCACAATTACTTGGACATTCCGCTGTATCTACGTATCGCGAATGAGCTCTATTTGAAGCGATTAATCGTGGGGGGATTCGACGGTGTCTATGAGTTTTCGAAGGATTTCAGAAATGAGGGAATGTCCCGGTTTCACAATCCGGAGTTTACCCAGGTGGAATTGTATGTGGCTTACAAAGACTACTTCTGGATGATGGATCTGATGGAGGAGGTGGTAGAGAAGATTGCCATCAACCTGCATGGAGATACCAAGGTGCCGGTCGGGGAACATGTCATTGATTTTGAGAGGCCGTGGAAGCGCTATACCATGTTTGAGGCCATCGAGGAATATACAGGTGTAGATATCTCGGAGATGGATGAAGACCAACTCAGAAAGACGGGTACTACCCTTGGTTTGGAGATAGACGATACGATGGGCAAGGCCAAGATCATCGATGAGATCTTTGGAGAGAAGTGCGAGCCACATCTCATCCAGCCGACGTTCATCATTGACTACCCTGAAGAGATGTCGCCATTGACCAAAAAACACCGGTCCAAGCCTGGTTTGGTCGAGCGATTCGAAGCCATCTGCAATGGCAAGGAGATCATGAATGCTTACTCGGAGCTCAATGATCCGATTGATCAGCGGAAGCGATTCGAGGATCAGCTCGAGCTTGCAAAGAGAGGGGATGACGAAGCCATGGTGCTGGACGAAGACTTCTTGCGGGCCTTGGAGTTTGGAATGCCGCCGACCTCAGGAGTAGGGCTGGGTATCGATCGGCTGACAATGATCATGACCAACTCACACTCTATTCAGGATGTGTTGTTCTTCCCACAGATGAGGCCTGAGAAAAAGCCGCAAGTAGCGACAGAAAAGGATTACGTAGACAATGGCATTGCTGAGGAGTACATTCCCATTCTCCAACAGTTGGGACATACTACGCTGGAAACAATACATTCCGCAAACGTCAATAAGTTGCACAATGACGTCTGCGGAATGCGTAAGAAGTTAAAGCTAAAGGACGTGAAGAACCCCACTAAAGAGGAGGTCCAAAGGTGGATAGACGGTCCCTCTGCTTAAGAATTGCTGGCTAGCGACTTGTCAGCCAGTACTCGGTACTTGTCCATGATCCGGAAGACGATATGTCTCACAAATCGATTGTTGTCAAAGCGGTCATTGCCGAAAATACCGGAGGCGTAGCCCTGCCAAACCGTCTTTCTTTTCCTGCGGTCATAAAATGATATCAGCAATGTGCCCTCGCGCAGGTCGCAGAGTACAGGATTGTACTGAGCATCTTCGACATTCCATGTCCCACCTTCGGAGTAGGCACTAAAGTTCATGAGCGTTGTGTCACCTTCGATGTCAGCTTCCGGGGCATCGGCGATGAGTTTGCTGGAAAAGTTTTGATTCACCCACTGCTCGAAATCAGGCTGGGAATATCCCTTCATCTGAAAATCGTCGTAATACAGTTTGTAGAATATTAGCAGATTTGGCTTCTTTTCCCGATGCTCGTATCCCCAGGTATCGAGTGTCTGACGTAGGTACGTCTCAATCAATTCCTTGTGAGTATCAGTTCCTTCGAAGTTCTTGTCAGCAATAAAATTGTAGGAGTCATAGTGACCGAAACTACCGTCAAAACTGTAGTCGGACTCAATGACATGACCGTAGTAGTTACCGCACCCTGCGAGTAACCCAACACACAAAATCAAACAGATCTTTCTCATTAGGCAAGTATATTTCTCGGATATAATTTAAATTTTCTAACTAGGAAACTAGCTGAAGAGTTATCAACAATAAAAGAAACTCACAAAATTCTACCGGAAGGGCTTGCCGCGGACAAATATCCGGCCGCTAAACCGTCCGACCATCAAGAATCCTTGAGTTTTTATCTTTGTACAAAAGTTACTGTTTTTTTCCTTACAAGGTTGGCTCGCTTATGAATGCTTATGTCGCGGTACTGAATTATGCCATTCCTTTTTTCATCATCTTATTGCTGATAGAGGCTGTGGTCGCCCATTTCCAGGGCAAATCGGTGATTCGATCCATGGACACACTTTCTAGTTTAAGTTCCGGGCTCACCAATGCTACGAAGGATGTGCTGGGCCTTACGCTGGTGATCGTTTCGTACGCATGGGTGGAAGCGCGTGTGGGATTGTTCGATATCCAATCGACCTGGCTGGTATATGTCATTGCTTTCATCGGCGTAGATTTTGCCGGTTACTGGATACACCGACTTTCACATCAGGTCAATTACTTCTGGAATCATCACATCATTCATCATAGCAGCGAAGAATTTAACCTTGGGTGCGCCCTGCGTCAGACGATTTCGGCGTGGTTTTCTATTTCCTTCTTCTTCCTCTTACCCACTGCGGTACTGGGAGTGCCACCTGAGGTGATTGCGGTTGTCCAACCATTGCATCTTTTTGCACAATACTGGTACCATACGCGATTGATTGGAAAGATGGGCTTTCTCGAGCACATCATCGTTACGCCTTCGCACCATCGGGTGCACCATGCCATCAATGCGGAATACATGGACAAGAACCTGGGGCAGATCTTTATTTTCTGGGACAAGCTCTTTGGCACCTATCAGAAAGAGCTTGACGATGTACCTCCTGTGTACGGAGTAAAGCGTCCCCCTCGTACGTGGAATCCCATTCTTATCAATTTTATGCATCTCTGGCTTTTGATAAAGGATGCCTGGCGAGCTCGGTCTTTCAAGGACAAATTGAGGATTTGGTTCATGCCAACTGGATGGAGACCGCAGGATGTGGTAGAGCGATACCCCGTGGAGGCCATTGACGACGTCTACACGTACGAAAAGTACGACCCTCAGCTCCCGCCGTTTTTGAAGACCTGGTCGTGGGTGCAGTTTGTGATTACCTTCTTTTCGATGATGTATATGTTCAATACATTGATGGCCATAGGATATTCACAGGCATTGATCTATGCCGGCTTCATCGCGTTATCAATTTTTAGCTACACGACATTGATGGACAGACATCGACTGGCATTTGCGGTCGAAGCGATTAGAGCGGTTGTTGGTGTCGGGATCATTGCATGGCAGGGTGACTGGTTCCTATTGGGTACTGTTGTTCCTTACGCTAACCAGCTAGTCTTGCTCTACCTCGCCTTGTCATTGGCGGTGACTTTCTACTATGTCAAGCGCTTCACACCAGAAAAGGCGCTCTCGTCACAAGCCGTCGCCTAGAGTTCGATTCCCTGACCGAAACTGAGCAGGTGGCCGTCGGGGTCTGCGATGTCAAAGTCTCGCATGGCATAGTCTCGATCTCCTATCTCGCTGGTGATGTTGACACCCTCTGATCGAAGGGCCTTGTAGAGTTCGTCGATACGGGAGACGAAGATCATGACAGCAATGTGTTGGCTGTTGGGCCGAAAGTCTTTATCGCTTTGTGTAAGGTGGATCGATACGTTCCCGGCCTTCATCACTGCGTAGTCAACGGGATCGCCCCACTTGAATGTATTTTCAAATCCTAATTTGTCCTGGTAGAAAGCCAGCGACCTCTGCACGTCTCTTACGGGCAAGATCGTCGCGGCATGAGAGTAGTGCTCTTTCATCCTTTTTTTGGATTAATCCGTCGTTGTCTGACTTTAACAACGTTAGAGACGTCCGCTCGTTACTGATTGGGTTAGATCACAATCCCAACATGTCTGTAGGGGAAGGCGCTTCTATTTCAAATCATAAACCACTCCAAAGGAAAAGTAAGGGCTCGCCAAAATATTTTGTCCACTCAGAGCTCCCAACGCGGCCGCGGAGACTCCAAAGCCATTCTTGAAGAGATACCCAACCTCAGGTCCTATTGATGTGAATTCGAGGTTGTTGGAGAAGATGCCCGTCTGGCTCGCAGGTGCATCTCCATTGTTAAAGGATTCGATGACTGCCAATTTCATAGCTACGAAGAATCGCGATGGGAAGAGGGCACCCACTTCCGCACCATACCTGAACTCGTCGGAGAAGTCCTTCGTCCTGTTGTTGAACCCAACGTATGCGGAGGCGTAAAACGGCGCGGGATAAAAGGAGTAGCCACCGTGAATACGCAGTAGTTGGTTGAATTCACCATCACCTGATTGCAGGACACCAGATTCTCCGCCACTCGTTTCTCCCAAAGGAAGACCCAGTAGTAGGCTCGTGGACAATACCCATGGGCCTTTCTTGAGAATGCCGAACTGGAGCGCTAGGTCGGTATCTCCGAACGAGTTCGATTCATCGCCAGCCTCGGTATTGGTTGAGATGGCAAACTCTTGCTCGTTGATAGTATTTCGAAAGAAGAACGGTACATAAGCCACGAGCGTGAGACGGTCGGTGAGGCCGTATTCTGCGTAGAGGCTCGTAATATAGACGCCAGCTGTCTTTATGTCCTGAATTTCACCCTCGGGAGAGTAAAAGGCGTCTGATACAATAAATGATTCCGCCAGTTTGAAATATCCGGTGCCGCGATCTTTGTGCCATGCACCCTGAGAAAATGAGGAGTAGCTGGCCATTGTGAACAGTATCGCAACGAGGAGGTTTGTAAATCTTGTCATTCTTGTAAAATCTGGAGGGGAACGCTATTCGAACTGACCGGTGCCAAATCCCACACCGAAAGGTTTGCAATAGACCAGCACGTAGTCGAAATCACCGAGGTCGACGGTCGAGGGCACGTTGTACGAATCGGCACCGCTGGAGGATCGCAGGGGTCCAATTTCTACTCCACCACTTACGTTGGTCCTGTTATTGGAGAGATAGAGGTACAAGCCCGGGCCATTTTGAGCACTGAAATCTTCTGACAGCTGTAGTGTCAAATTGCCACTGACTGTAGCCGAGAGCACCGCATCACCGCTGACCCTATAGCCATTGAGCCCTTCCAGTTCGGCCACACGGGAGAGGCTTTCCTGAGTGCCAACACGAAGCTGGAAGACGCCCTCTGCACCTTCCCCGGAGACGAGAATATCGACGTCTCCCTCGTTGGAGGTACTGGTTACCAAACCATCCTGATCAACCGAGGCTATCGTTTCGTTGCTACTTTCCCATGCGAAGGTCACACCCTCCACCACAGTGCCAGAGGTGGTCAGTGCCCGCGCGGACAATTGGAGCGTCGTACCCGGTTCTATTACCGACACATCTCCTGGAGAGGTGATCTCAACCAAGGCAACGGACGTCGCATCATCTCTGACATTTACATTGATCGCGTCGCTAGTGACGCCAAAAGCACTGGCTTGAATTCTCGCACTACCAGCACTCAGGGCAGTGAGCGTTCCATTCTCGTCGATCATCGCCACTGCGGGGTTGTCACTTTGCCAGGAAGCTCCTTCCAGCAAAAAGGTGCCTCCCAGATCACTGGATCCCTGAGTTTCCAACTGGGCGGTCTCGCCCACCAGCTTGGCGAAGCTTCCATTCACGAAGGTCGCATCCTCCGGGGGCAATACTTCCAGAGCGATCAATGTGTCTTGTACTTCATCCGTGCCAATGCAGCCGTAAAGGAGCGCTACCAGCCCGATGACGTACCAATTCTTTGATATCATGTGTAGACTTTTTTTTGTGATAGTTTCTGGTGATATCATGTGGAGCACCTTTTCTATCATGTGACAATCATGATACTGGCAGACTTGGGAGGGGGTTGTTTGGATTAAGTCTTGTAGCTGACTATTATCTGATTCTTGATTGAATTCAGCGCAGTTAGAAGGAATCCAGGAAGTTTCGGCGGCGCTCGATCTTCAATTCCTGAAGTAGAGTGGCTCGTGGACGAATGCTCAGGTTAAAGGACTGGTACCTGCCGAAGGGCACGACGCTGAATTGGAGTGTCCAGCAGTGCAGATCCCGGGTGACAGAGATCCGGGTGGTAGTGAATTCTTTTTGTTCGATGTCATAGCCGGAGTTGAAACTAATCTGTGTCTTTGGAGTGAGGGCGAGTGATCCGTTGAATGAGAGGGTCTGTGTGATGCGAGGATCCTCGAAGCCTCGCTGCGTCCGCCTGATGGAGTAATTGGCACTCAAACGCCAGGGGAGGTTGAAGTCGATGTACTCGTCCGGATTGTTTCTGATGGCCTCAATTTCCTCAGGGTCGGCGAATGGTGGAGCCATATTCGGGTCATCAAAAATGCTGGTCGTGGATCTGTCGAGGAAATCTGTTTCTTGATCCTCCTCGTCTTCATCGCCACCCTTGCGTTTGAAGGTCTGAGGACTCAGGCTGAGGCTCATGTTGGCTCCTACGTTTGTGAGCTGACCTATTCCCTGGCCATTGTCCCAGGCAAAGCTGTTGACGCGTCTTTGATTCACAGTTCTTGTCCCGGTAGAGGAGGTACTCTCGCTGATGAGTTCGTAGATGTAAGGGTCGATCTGTCCGTTGAGATTGATACTCAGCGCACGGTTGAAAAATGAAGTCCGTGCACTCCAACTGATATTAGATAACTGAAAGGAGTCGGCGGCAAAATTGTAGCCCGTATTCATGGACAGGTTGTCGAAGATCTTGATCTTTTTGAATTGTGTGCTGTCTTCTTTGTCCCGGACCTTCATTTCCAGGTTATTCGTCAGGTTGAAACCCACACTCTGGCTCTCCCCGGATGGTGGTGAGCCAAATGCGAAGCCTTCATATTTGCTCAGCCTCCGTGTGTTGCCCAGGCTGTCTATTTGCACATCAGTGTATACACCCTTGCTAGGATCGCCAAAATTGGGATTGTAGCTGAAGGAGATACTTGGAGTGATGACGTGGCGGATGGCTTCTATTTTCTTGCCCTTGATGAAGTAGGTACCGTAGACAATCGTGTTCATCGATGCCCCCGATCTCCAGGATCCTGCGCGGCTGAAAGTATTTACCGTGTCGACACGGACGCCGTTCAGTTCCTCATCGTATTCGTACTTCAGCTCTTTGGGGTACCACAATTCCTGGTAATTGAAGCTTGGCGAAATGGTGAAATGCTTCATGAGCGTGAATGACGTAGAGATCGGTATGGAGTGGCGGCCGCCAATCTTTGATCTGCCCAGCACTTCGTCAAATTCCTTGAAGAATTCAAGCGTGCTGTCGGCCTTTGGGTCGGCGTTGACTACCCAGGTGGGAGTGGACACCGGCGCATTTGAGAGCTCATTCCTCGCGACGAAATTGTGGCTGAGGTTCAGCTTGGCCAGAACGCTATTTGGGTCATTCGTCAACTTCTTGAACGGATTGACACGGTTGACATTGAGGGTCATGTCAGGTAGTGTTACGTTCATGATGCCCGTGGAAATATTCTGATTTTGGCGGAGGCCCAGATTCAAACTTCCCCATCGGAAACGTGTCCTATAGCTAGCGTTGGAGGTGAATTGGGCATTGATACTGCGCTCAAAATCCTGATTCACGAGGTTGTTGTTTTGGTTGTAAGTGGAGGTACCTGCGGAGACAGCGGCACTAAAGCTTGAGGGTCCGCGTGTTTCAGGTGTATGACTCCACCGGATCCACATGTCGTTGACTTTTGTTCCCCCCTCTACGTCGTCGGTGATCGTTCGGTTGAATGAGTAGGAAAAACTGCCACTGTAGCTATAGCGCTTCTTGTATCGACTCGACAGGTTGAATCCTGCACCTCCACGTGAATAGACGTCTACCGTAGCACTCAGATCGATATAGTCGCTGATGGCCCAGTAGTACCCACCATTGCGTAGGTAGAACCCGCGCCGACGCTCTTCGCCATACGTAGGGAACAGTACGCCGGACACTTTCGTCTTGGGCTGCGGAAACATACCGAAAGGCAGTGCCAACGGCGTGAAGATCGACTTCTTCTCTGTGGACCGAAACTTGAGCACAAAAGGGCCGGATACTACCTTATTGCCAGGGATCAGCTTCAGCTTGCTCGATTCGATGTAGAAATGTGGATCGCTGAGATTGCAAGTGGTGTAGCGAGCCCGAGTGATGAAGAGCTCATCCTTTTCATTTTTCTTGACTTGCTCTCCATGCATAAAGGCTCCATCCTGCTCCGTGATCACACCCTGAATGGAGGCACGTTTATTTTTGAAGTTGTAGACGATGTTATCGGTCTCATAAATGTCTGACCCATCAGAAAATACGGGTTTACCCACTTTATTTCCCGTGGAGTCCGATACGTAGACGGACTTGATTATTTGTGACTGCCAGTTGACATCGGTCTTCTCAGCTTCCAGAGTGATTTCGCCATAATCGACGTGGGTTTGCCCGTACATCACAATAGTCTGTTGCTTCAAATCGAAATAAATGGAGTCTTTGGCGTTATAGTTGATAGTAGTCTCTATGTCAGAATCCGCCGCTTGAATTCCTGACTGGACACGGGATCCGAATCTACCGGAATCCAACTCAAAAGAGGTGTCTGTGATACTGTCTACTGGAAGGATTTGAGCAAGGGAATCCAGGGATTCTTGCGTGAGAGAATCTGATTGTGCGGTACTAGAAAAGAAAAGGAAGATGAAAAACCCTAAACAAGCAAGTCGCCTCAAGCAGTCCTCCGATTTTAATTTTGGGGAAAATTGTACAATTTTGTGTAAAACTATCGCATTTTACTATACAACTAGGGTAAAGTGAGGAATATTGCGATACTGATGTTGTTTTCCTTCGTGCTGCTTCTTGCCTCGTTTACAACCACCGAGAAGCCCAGCACAATTATCTCTACTATCGTACTCGATCCAGGTCATGGCGGCAGGGATCCTGGCACCAGTGGGAGCATGTCCAGAGAGAAGGATATTGCACTAGCCATCTCCAAGCACCTTGGCCGCATCATCGAAGAAAATATGGAGGGAGTCAAGGTATTGTACACCCGAGATGACGACAGCTTCCCCAGCCTTCACGAGCGCTCCAATTTTGCCAATCGCAATGCTGCAGATCTCTTTATTTCCGTTCACTGTAATTGGATAAGTAATCCCCGGGTGTATGGTACGGAGACCTACGTCATGGGCTTGCATAAGACCGATGAGAATTTTGAGGTGGCCCGACGGGAAAATGCGGTCATCCTGCAGGAGGAGGACTATGAAGAAAACTACGAGGGATTTGATCCTAATTCCCCGGAATCGTACATTTTCCTGACGCTCCAGCAGAGCGCCTATCAGGAGAGCAGCGTGCACCTGGCAGAGAGCATAGAACGACAACTCGGTACTCGTGCCGGCCGTAAGAGCCGGGGTGTGAAGTCCGCGGGCTTCTACGTACTCTTCAATACTACCATGCCTAGTGTGCTCGTCGAAACGGGCTATTTGAGCAATTCAAAAGAGGAGCTTGACCTTAATGATGATCTGAAACAACGCTATATTGCGTCAGGGATTTTCAGAGCAGTCCGGGATTACAAAAAAGAAGTAGAATCAAATTAGGACATTAAGTGTCAAAAGAAGTACGCATTGGAATCATTGCAGTCGTATCGGGTGTCATCTTATACTATGGATTCAACTTCCTGAAAGGCAGTGATGTACTTTCCAAAAACAACTATTATTTCGCCGTCTACAACAACGTCGGCAGTCTAGCTACTTCCAATCTTGTCAAGATCAACGGTGTACCTGTGGGACGGGTCACCAGGATTGACTTATTGCAATCTGCGACGAACAAGGTACTAGTAGAATTTGACGTACGTGAGAATATCATCCTGGGGGAGGGTACTGTTGCTGAGTTGACTTCTGACTTGCTGGGAGGGACATCGATCATCTTATTTGCCGGTGATCTCTCGAAGCCGATGAATTCAGGGGACACCATTACTTCACGAGTAGACAAGGGGTTGGAAGAGATCCTCGAAAGCGCGCGGCCCGTTGCTAATAATCTCAATATTGTGATGAACAAGTTGGACGCATTACTGGAGGAATTCCAGGGAATAGGTGACCAACTCAAACATACTGTATCCAAAGTCGACACGACGCTCATGATCGTAGATGCTACCCTCAATGCTACGAAGGGGACGATGGATGAGAGCACGATCCTCATCCAAAACATCAACGACAGGGTAGACCAGTTGGAGCCATTGCTCGCTGGTGCCGACACGCTGGTAGGTTCTCTCAACACTGAAGCCGTCGGCACACTCGAAGAGATCCAGCGCCTGACCGCGCAGCTTAGTGCACTGGTGGAAGGTCTCAATGCCGGCGAGGGAACGGTTGGCAAATTCCTCAAGGACGACTCACTGTACAACAGCCTCAACATCCTGCTGGTTGACATGGATAGCCTTGTCAATCATTTCAACAATTACCCCAAAGACTTCCTGAAGCCGCTGGGACGAAAGAACAAGAAGCTGAAGGGCGTCTCCAACGACTAATGAGGGGGTAGGGCATCCAATGGATATCAACTTCAATCGCAACGAAGACGAAAACAAGCAACTCATCTCACGCCTTGATCATGAGCTGGAAAAGGTCCGTGCCGGTGGCGGGGAGAAGAAGATCGCCTCTCAACACAAGAAGGGGAAGCTCACGGCCCGTGAGCGGATTGCTTATTTGATCGATGAAGGCACAGAATTGTTGGAGATCGGAGCCCTGGCCGCACATGGCATGTACCAGGAGCAGGGTGGATGTCCGTCGGCGGGAGTAGTGACAGGTATTGGCTATGTGTCCGGTCGGCAGTGTGTCATTGTGGCCAATGACGCCACTGTCAAGGCGGGTGCATGGTTTCCCATGACAGCCAAGAAAAACCTCAGGGCGCAGGAAGTCGCCATGGAAAATCGCCTGCCCATCATCTATCTCGTAGATAGTGCGGGGGTATTCCTGCCTATGCAGGATGAGATCTTTCCCGACAAGGAGCATTTTGGTCGTCAGTTTAGAAATAATGCGTGGATGTCCTCTCACGGAATTGTGCAGGTAGCAGCGATCATGGGTAGCTGCGTTGCAGGTGGGGCCTATCTGCCGATCATGTCTGACGAAGCCATGATCGTAGACAAGACAGGAAGCATTTTCCTTGCGGGCAGTTATCTGGTGAAAGCGGCCGTCGGGGAGATGATCGACAATGAGACGTTGGGAGGTGCGACGACCCACTGTGAGATCTCAGGAGTGACCGACAACAAGTACGAGACGGATGAGGCCTGCCTGGACGCCATAAAACGGATCTTCGACAAGATCGGTGCTCCAGAAGATGCTGGATTTGATCGGAAGGCACCACAGGCACCGGCGAAGGATGAGAACGAGATCTATGGCCTGTTTCCGCCCAATCGCTCACAGCAATACGACATGCTTGACATCATCTATCGACTGGTAGATGGATCGGAATTCGATGAGTATAAGAAAGATTACGGCCAAACCCTTGTCTGTGGTCTTGGGAGAGTGGACGGATGGGCGGTAGGGATCGTTGCCAACCAGCGAAAGGTTGTTCAGGCCAAAAAATCCGGTGGCGGCAAGGAGATGCAAATGGGTGGCGTGATCTACTCGGACTCCGCCGATAAAGCTGCCCGGTTCATTATGAACTGCAACCAGCGGAAGATACCTCTGATCTTCCTGCACGACGTCAATGGTTTCATGGTAGGTAGCCGCTCGGAGCACGGTGGCATCATTAAGGACGGCGCCAAGATGGTCAACGCTGTTGCTAACTCTGTGGTGCCCAAATTTAGTTTTGTCCTTGGAAGCTCCTACGGTGCGGGTAATTACGCCATGTGTGGCAAGGCTTATGATCCACGGTTGATATATGCATGGCCTACCGCTGAGATTGCTGTTATGAGTGGCAACTCGGCAGCAAAGACGTTGCTGCAGATAAAGTTGGCGGGGTTGGAGGCCAAGGGGGAAAAGATCAGCGAGGAGGAGAAAGAAAAGATGCTGGACAAGATCAAGTCTTCGTACGACGAGAAGATCAGTCCTTATTACGCTGCGTCGCGCCTTTGGGTCGACGGCATCATAGACCCATTGGAGACGCGCCGGGTCATATCTGAGGGTATCAAGGCGGCCAATCAGTCACCACCTGACAGGCCATTTAATGTAGGAGTAATTCAAACGTGATTGAATGAAGGAATCGGAGCTCAAGGCGCTGGTGGTGCTATTGGATGATGAGGATGCGGAAGTGGTATCGCATGTGGAGGACAAGATCAGGTCGCAAGGCACGGGGATCATCCCGTTCCTCGAGCAGGAGTGGGAGACCAACTTCAATCCTACACTGCAGCGAAGACTGGAAGATCTTATCCACCTACTACAATTTGAGCTACTGCAGGAGCGGCTCTCTGCATGGAGTGAGGGTGATCAGGAAGACCTCCTGGAAGTACTTTGGCTTATCAGCACCTATCAATACCCGGACCTTGATTATCAAGACTTATCCCAACAGCTGGAGCAACTGTACATAGAGACGTGGCGTGAGTTGAAAGATGGCCTGTCGCCATTTGATCAGGTTAAGATCATCAACAGCGTCTTATTCGACAGGTTCAAGTTTCGAGCCAACACCAAGAACTTTCATTCACCCGCCAACTCCATGATCAATTCGGTACTGGAGAGCAAGCGTGGCAACCCGATATCATTGAGTGCCATCTATTTACTTATTGGGCAGAAGCTCGGCTTGCCAATCTACGGTGTGAACTTACCCAACCTCTTCATTCTTACTTATAAGAGTGATCAGGTACAGTTTTACATCAATACGTTCAATAGGGGGCTCATTTTTTCGAGAGACGACATAGTCAACTACATTGAGCATCTGCAGCTGCCATTGAAGGATGCGTATTTTCAGCCTTGTTCACACCAGGAAATTGCGGTGCGATTTCTGCGAAATCTGGTAGTATCGTTTGAGAAACTAGGGGAATATCAGAAAAGCGACGAGGTAAAAAGCCTATTGCTCGCTTTGGGCGAATCTCACCTCGAGTAGATGCTGTGCATTTGCAGGTTGTGACTGTAGACCACAATTTTTTGCTTGAGATCAGCGGGGTTGAGAGGTTTCACGATGAAGTCATTCATTCCGGCCGCCGTTACCTTCTCATACACATTGGAGATTGAGTCTGCCGAAATCGCGATGATAGGCAGATCGCGCAGCATGTCGTTGCTCCTGATGAGCTTTGTGAGCTCATAGCCATCCATGATCGGCATTTGCAGATCCAGCAAAACCAGGTCGTATGAATTCTTCACGATCTTCTCGAAGGCCTCTTTGCCATTCTCGGCATCATCAGCGTCAATACCCCACTTGTTGAGGAATTGATTGAGGATCATACGGTTCATCTCGTTGTCATCTACCACAAGTACCCTTAGACCCTGAGGCACGCCTTCATCGATCTGCTCCATGCGGCGGCTGGCCTTGTCTTCGGGACCTGACCGCTCAAACTCGAGCACAAAGGAGATGACTGATCCGCCGCCCTGCTGACTCTTTACCGTGAAGTCGGAGCCCATCATACTGATGAGTGCTTTGGCAATTGAAAGCCCCAGACCTGATTCCCCATACTTACGCGAGATGTCGTTGTCCCCCTCATGGAATCGGTCAAATATCTTCGTCAGATCATCGGGGGCGATGCCGATGCCAGAGTCCTCGATTTCAAAACGTACCCTGACCTTCTCACCTTGTTCCCTGTTACAGTATTTGGCCGTCAGTCGGATATTACCTTCATCTGTGAACTTGATGGCGTTGCTTAGAAGGTTGTCCAGAACCTGAGTAAGTCTGAAAGAATCCCCACTTACGTGTATGGGGATCAAGGGATCAAAGTTGAACTCAAAGCTGATGTCCTTCTGAGCTGCAGACAGTTTGTAGGTCTTGGCTATTTTCTTGATCGTCTCATGCAAGTCGAAGTCGATGCTGTCTAATTGCAGTTGACCGGTATACATCCTGTTGAAGTCCAATACGTCATCGATGAGACCCAGCAGTGCATCCACTGATCTTTCGAGTGTGCCAATGTTTCTTTTGATTTCTCCGATATTCTCTTCCCTGGAGATTAAATGAGTCAGTCCCACTATGGCATTGAGAGGGGTCCGTATCTCGTGGCTCATGATCGAGAGGAAGTCCTCTTTGACTTTTTCGCTGTGCTCTACTTCCTGCATCGCGCCGCCAAGTTTTTGCGAAAGCTCGTCGATCTGTGTGGCCAGATCATGTTTCTGTCGCTCAATCATCTGTTGATGTTCTTGTCGTTCATCAACATAAGGCCCTTGGGCTTTTTGGCGTAGGCTCTTGCCAATGATGCCAAGTGAGTAGGCAGATAGGGGGACATGTAGTACTGTGGTGAGCGCTATGATCAGGTTGCTCGCAAGGGGAGTGTGCCATAGCAAGGTCCCCAGTAAGAGCCCGGCTACCATGATGACGGTACCCAGGAAGAAGTACTTGATTTCTACCGTTCTCTTGTTGTAAATATTGACGATCACCACCGCACCCACTGCTGCATCGGCGATCAGGACGTACCTCACCACCTTAGCGACGATCCCAAAGGAGTCGGGATTGATTAGCGCGAGGGAACAAATGGCAAAAAATGCCAGGTTCGTGTAACCGGTCCACTTCAGCAGTACCTGCGACTCGAGTTCTACTTTGGCGGCTGTTGTCACCTGCTCTATCATTCGGTAATAGCAAAAAGGCATCACCAGAATACTGCAGAGAAAGAATCGTACGAGTGTCGGCTGCCCATCGAGTACAAACTCCCTTAGGAAACCTGTTGAGAACGTGTAAAACACTATCGTAGACAGGAGCAAAATGCTAAAGCAGGAATAGGCTTTCATCCGCTGCTTGAAATAAGTAAACAGCGTATACCCGATGGCGCAAAGGAGAAATACCAGGAACGGCACCTGCGTCATTATTGTCAGCTGCTGATCCTTCATCCAACCGTCCAGGGTATTGAAGGTCAATTCCGTACTGTGTCCATTCAAGACACCCTCTGTCCGGATATAAATGTCATAATTTTCGTTTTCAACCAGTTGTATTCTGGCAATGTTGTCGCTTTGGACCTGACGCTCTGCACTAGGAATCAGGTAGCCTGTCTTCAGGTGGTCGACCTCCCGGCCTTCGTTGAAAATGAAAACATCGACGAAGTCGTGCTTGCCAAAGTCAATGATAAATTCTGTTATGTCGGAAGACTGAATGGCTATTTTTCGCCACAAGGCTTTGCCGCTGTTTTTTGACGGCAATTGTTGGAGGGCAGTTAGTGGACGGAAGCGTGTGTGGGCGGGGTCCGGAGTGGTGACTGTGGCGTCGGTCACACCATAGAGGATTGTTTCGGCTTGATCGTCATTTTGCAGCAGGCGATTGATGGTCATCACCTCCTGACCTACGGCGTGGAGTTTCAGGCCGGAAATAAGAATGAAGATAAGAAGTGATCTTAATAAAGTCTTCACAATCGTCAATGCTAGGGTTGTATGCCTTGGGGCAAATCGTCCTCGTTGTTTATAACGGAGACTATGCAAACAAGCATCAAAGTGGACTCTTCTACTATTGATTTTCGATGATCGACCGATATGAATCGTTCAATGGGTATTTTCTCCCACAGGCAAAATCAGGGCCTGGAATAAACGAGGTAATACTGTTTTACTTGCTCCAATACCAAAGGAACGTGGATGGTGCCATCTTTCGTGATCAGATCCGCCGCTACTTCATTTTCCAGTAGTTGTATTTTTATATGTTCCTTGAAGCTGATATTCTTTTTACCATAGCGCTTATAGATGGCTTCCTTAGCGGCCCATATCACACATAGCGCCAGTTCATTGTTTTCGTAGACATACTCCGTCTGATGCAAAAATTTGTGTTGGATCTTAACCATTTGCTGGCGTGGCCACTCCACATCTATACCACATGGACCGTTTAGGTTTATCATGACCGATGCGATAGGGAAGGAATGAGAGATGGAGATCTGCGCTGTGGAGTTGATCAAAAATGGCTTGCCGTACTCATCCTTGCGGATGCCCTGAAAGTCAATTCCGAACCGCATACACAGGTTTTCGATGAGGATGCGAGTGGCTATCCACTCCGCTAGTTTGTGGGGATGATAGCTGCGTTCGGGACGATGGGGATATAGGTCGCCCAGTTGATCCAGAGGTTCCGAAATCTTCCAGATGGCATAAGCGGAAGTAGCGTCGATCCTCTTTGAGAGCATTAAGGGCATAAGTCAATTTACGGCAGCCGCGTTTATTAGCAATTGTAATAATTTTGTACCTCTTTAACGGAAGAGATGCCAAAGGTCGAAGTACGAAAAGCTCAGACACTTACGGGTCACAAGGATTCCTTGTTCACAATTGTACAAATCAATGATCGCGAAATTCTGTCTGCAGGAGCGGATGGGATGATCGTCCGCTGGGACCTTGGTGACCAGGACAAAGGACAAGTTATTGCCAAGCTGCAATCTTCCGTGTACGCCATGACCTTTAGTGGTGGCAAACTGATCGTAGGCGAGAATTTCAATGGCCTCCACATCATCGACGTCGACGAGCAACAGGAGATCTCCACATTGGAAATGAAAAACAAGGCCGCCTTTTTTGATATCAAGGTCATTGATGACAAATACTGGTGTGTCACTGGAAGCGGTGAGTTGTTGGTTGTGGATCAGGGTATGAGGTACGTACATCAGGGCCCTATCAGCGATAAAAGTGCTCGATGCATCGCTGAAGTGCCAGGGAGAGAAGAAGTAGCTGTCGGATGCAGCGATAATAGCATAAAGGTCATTGGCAAAGATGATTTCCGTGTCAGGTTTGAACTCGATGCGCATCAAAACTCCGTTTTTGCCTTGGCGATGTGCCCTGATGGGAAATATTTGATAAGTGGAAGCCGGGATGCTCACCTGAAGATCTGGAACGTCGAAGACTACACGCTCCACCAATCCATTGTTGCTCACATGTACGCCATCAACCACATTGATTTCAGTCCCAATGGCCATTATTTCGTAACTTGTAGCATGGATAAGTCGGTGAAGGTCTGGGACTACGAAACTTTCAAACTCCTAAAGGTGATAGACAAAGCCCGCCATGCGGGACACGGTACATCCGTCAATAAGTTACAATGGATGACAGATTCGATCGTTGCATCATGCAGTGACGACCGAACTGTTTCAGTTTGGGAGATCGACATAAACTAAAACCATGAAAATTACGCCCATAGAAATAAGGCAAAAGAGTTTCGAGAAGAAACTGCGCGGCTACGACAAAGAGGAGGTGAGTGCTTTTTTGCTGTCTCTTTCCAATGAATGGGAGCGCGTCCTGGACGAAAACAAGGAAAACAAAATCAAACTTGATCAAGCGCTGAAGGAGGTTGATAAGTTGCGGGAGGTGGAGAATTCGCTCTTCAAGACCCTCAAGACGGCCGAAGATACTGGTGCCAATCTCGTCGATCAGGCCAATAAAGCCGCTGCATTGCATCTCAAGGAAACGCAGATGAATGCGGAGGCCATCATGAGTGAGTCCAAGAGCAAAGCACGAGGTATCATCGAGCGCGCAGAACAGCAGGCCAAGGAGATGATCGAGGAAATGCAGGAGGCCCTGAAGAATCTGGAGAAGAATTATCGCTCACTGGAAAATCAGCGCGACAACCTTTTGAGCGAGTTGCAGAATTTGGCGTCCGATATCATGGATCGGATGGCCCGGACTACAAAACACAGTGCTTCCTTCAAGGTGGAAGATCACATGAAAAAGGTGCGGAGCATGGTCAGGGACTCAGAAGCGCGCATCAGGGAGCAGCATCTGGACAGTGCGTCCATAAAAACTGTACAAATTCCCGATCTGGATCCCCAGTCGAAAGACAGCGTGGAGGAGCTAAAATCCTTCATTCAGTCAAGGAAGGCGGCGCAAAACCTGGATTCGGAGCCAGTGGCGGAGAGTGGTAGTGCCAAGAAAAAGGAGGATGCCTCCAAAAACGGCAACAAACAAAAAAGCGAACCACGTCGTCCCCAGGCGCAGTCCGTTGATTCTTCCAAAGGCCAATCCGAGGAAGGTGGCGAAGGAGGTTCATTTTTCGATTCCCTGTAAGAAGACCCTTTGCCAGTAAATGGGAAAGATCAAGCTTGAGGCTATTGAGTTTCACGCCTTTCATGGTGTCTATGCTGAGGAGCGTGAGCACGGCAATACGTTCAGTGTCGATATCGAAGTAGAGTATCCTTTTGAGAAGGAGGCAGAAAAAGATGATCTGGAACTGACGGTAAATTATGAGGTGCTGTACGAGATCACAAAAAAGATCATGGAAGTGCCCTCTCATTTGCTGGAACACCTTGCGATGACGATCGCGCGGGCAATACGTCAAACATTTCCTGATATCTTGTCCGTAACTATCTCGGTCTCAAAATATAACCCTCCGATCGGTGGGAAGTGCAAGGCAGCGACAGTGACCGTTACGTTGTAGCCGGCTCCTGGTCTTCGAAGTGAAATCCCCTGGCGTCAGAGCCTTCGTAGAAATCCAACTTCTTTCCAATGATGTACATGAGTTCCCGCTTTTGTATGATGACGGGAATGGATGCGATGGTGATTGCCAGATCGTCGTCTTTCTGTTTGTCGAAACCCAGAGTGAGCGCCACTGCCATACACCCCTGACCGCCTCGAACCGTTATTCGCAGCTTGTAATCCTGGGGTATGCTCTTCTTCTCAAAAATCAGTTTGATCTCCTCTGCCGCCCTTTCTGTTATGGCGATTGGCTCGTCCATTCTTTTGTCAGTGTTAGAAAGTGGATCTGTTCCTTCGCGGGGAGCAAAAATAACTAACTTTAGCGCACAAACGGTTTTGAATACTCTTCATGCAAGAACTAGTTGAACTCGCCAAGATTTTAGCACCAGCAGCCCTTATTCTCTATCTCGCTTACCTTTTGGTGCGCTCCTTTTTGAACAATCAGCTCGAGGAGTTACAGTTTCAGATCAAACAGAAGGGACAGGACACAGTGCTCCCTATCCGACTGCAGGCCTATGAGCGCATCTGTCTGCTCCTGGAAAGGGTATCCCCGGATAATCTGATTCCACGACTCAACAACTCTGAATATACGGCCGGCCAGTTTCGGCAGATTTTGCTTTCAGAAGTACGTGAGGAGTTTAACCACAACCTCTCTCAGCAAGTGTATATGAGCGATGAGGCGTGGAACTACGTCAAGAGCGCGGTGGAGGACACCTTGTCCATGATCAATGAAGCAGGCCAGAATAGCGAGGCCGAAGATAAGAGCCTGGATTTGGCCAAGAAGATCTTTGACCTCAAGCTGGAGCGCAACCCCGATATGCATACCACGGCATTGCTCTTCGTCAAGGAAGAAGCACGACAGCTCTACTAGGTTTTCAACGTCGCTGATTGCGTCGTATACCACTCATTCTCAGGTTGATCAAACGGTCGCATGTGATGTAAAAAATGCGATAAGTCTATGGCTTCCGCCGATAAAGAATTGCTCAATTCTTTATAAATTTCATTTACAAATCAACCCAGTTAACCAGAGAAATGGACGAAAAAACAGCCTTGATCGCCGGTGCCACAGGCCTGGTGGGAAGGGAACTGCTCAAGCTACTGCTGGAGCAAGACTATTACGACAGGATTGTAGTAGTCACTCGCAAGGAACTCGAAGTCAAAGACAGTCGACTGGACGTTATCGTCCTACCGGACTTCGAAAAGCTTCCTGATTATGCCGACCGCCTTAATGTCAGTCATGTGTACTGCTTGATTGGTACCAGCTTAAAGAAGGCTCGTACGAAAGACAACTTTCGAAAGATCAACTACGAATTCCCTTTGCTGCTGGCAAATGTTGTAAAGGACCTGCCGTCCTTTGAGCAATTAATATTCGCCTCTTCCTTTGGAGCCAACGCCAACTCACCTATTCTGTACAATCGTGTCAAAGGTGAGACTGAGGAAGCCATGCAGGGCCTTGGCCTCAGGTCACTAAAGATCTTCCGCTATTCCTTACTCATGGGATTCAAGGGAGAATGGCATTGGAATGAGGAATTGGCAAAAGCGATGAGTGCCGTGCTTTCATTTTTCGTCATTGGTAGTCGTCGCAAGCTATGGATGATCGAGGGCACAGAGGTAGCAAAATCAATGTTCCTTATCGCTCAGGAAGGGAAGACCGGACTCGATCAGTTCAAACCAAAAGACATGCACAGACTCGCTACTGCATGATCATAGTTTTGCAGCGGGTCAGTGAGGCATCCGTGACCATTGAAGGAAGAGTTAATGGCAGTATTTCCAGGGGACTGCTTCTGCTGGTAGGGATAGAGGAAGAGGATAATCAGGAAGATGTAGACTGGCTGGCTAAAAAGGTCACGCAGATGCGCATCTTCGCGGATTCGGAGGACAAAATGAACCTCAGTGTGATGGATGTAGGCGGCCAGCTGCTGGTAATTAGTCAATTCACCTTGCACGCGAGCACCAAAAAGGGGAATCGCCCCTCCTTCATCAAAGCCGCGAAGCCCGATAAGGCGATTCCTCTTTACGAGTCCCTGATCAGCAGCCTGGAGTCGCAAATGAACCAGCCGGTGGAGACGGGCGAGTTTGGCGCCAACATGCAGGTATCGTTAGTCAATGACGGCCCTGTCACTATCGTCATCGATTCGAAGAACCGTCAGTAGCCCTTTGCACTTTTTATGCGGCCATTGTGCTATTTTTGCACCTCTTTTGGAGGCGTAGTTGATGGATCGGATTAGAAATTTCTGCATAATAGCTCACATAGATCACGGAAAAAGTACTCTGGCGGACAGGCTCCTGGAGTTTACTCAGACTGTTTCTGATCGCGAGATGCAAGCACAGCTCCTGGACAATATGGATCTGGAGCGAGAGCGAGGCATTACGATCAAGAGTCACGCCATCCAAATGAACTTCCTGCACGAGGATGTAGAGTACACGCTCAACCTGATTGATACTCCTGGTCATGTTGACTTTTCCTATGAGGTGTCGCGCTCTATCGCAGCATGTGAGGGAGCTCTACTGGTTGTAGATGCTGCGCAAGGCATCGAAGCGCAAACCATCTCAAATCTCTACCTTGCCCTTGAGCACGATCTGGAGATCATTCCGGTGCTCAACAAGATCGATCTGCCAGGTGCCATGCCCGAAGAGGTCTCGGACCAAATTATCGACCTGATCGGTTGCGACAAAGAAGATATTATCCACGCCAGTGCGAAAGAGGGGATAGGCATAGCGGAGATCCTCGATGCGATCGTGCATCGCATTCCTGCACCGAAAGGAGACGTCAACGAGCCCCTGCAAGCGATGATCTTTGACTCGGTTTTCAATTCTTACCGTGGAATAGAAGTCTATTTTCGGGTCTTCAATGGAGAAATAAAGAAAGGTGATCGTGTCAAATTCGTCAATACGGGTAAGACCTACGATGCGGATGAGATTGGCGTGCTCAAGCTAGAACATCAGCCTGAGCCACTTATTTCTACTGGAAATGTCGGTTACTTGATTTCAGGGATCAAAGTAGCCAAAGAGGTAAAGGTGGGTGATACCATTACTCATGTAGATCGGCCAACGCAAAGAGCCATCAAAGGATTTGAAGATGTGAAACCGATGGTTTTTGCTGGGATTTATCCTGTGGAGACCAGTGAGTTTGAAGAACTGCGGGCGTCCATGGAGAAGCTACAGCTCAATGATGCTGCGCTCGTTTGGGAGCCCGAAACTTCGGCAGCCCTCGGATTTGGATTTCGATGTGGATTCCTGGGTATGCTGCACATGGAGATCGTGCAGGAGCGCCTCGAGCGCGAATTTGATATGACGGTGATTACCACGGTGCCATCCGTTCGTTTCCGAGCCATTGGTACCAAGGGAGATATTCTGGAGGTAAGTGCACCTTCTGAGATGCCCGAGCCCAACACCATCTCTCACATCGAGGAGCCTTATATCAAAGCGCAGATCATTACCAAGGCCGATTACATAGGAGCAGTCATCGCCCTGTGTATGGACAAGCGTGGCGAAATCAAAAATCAGGTCTATCTCACTAGCGATCGGGTTGAATTGACATTTGACCTGCCGCTGTCGGAGATCGTTTTTGACTTCTTTGACAAGTTGAAAACCATCTCGCGGGGTTATGCCTCTCTGGACTACGAACTCATTGGCTATCGCCGGTCAACTATGGTGAAACTGGACATTCAGCTCAATGGCGAAAAGGTCGATGCGCTGTCTGCCATTGTACACCGTGATAAGGCCTACGAGTGGGGCAAACGTCTATGTGAAAAACTACGCGAGCTACTCCCCCGACAGATGTTTGAAATCGCTATCCAGGCGTCAATAGGCACGAAGATCATCGCACGAGAGACCGTCAAAGCACTTAGGAAAAATGTAATTGCCAAGTGCTACGGAGGAGATATTTCGAGGAAACGCAAATTGCTCGAAAAGCAGAAGAAAGGGAAGAAGAGAATGCGACAGGTCGGTAGCGTAGAGATCCCACAGGAGGCATTTATGGCAGTCCTCAAACTCGACAACTGAAAAACTATGGCAACAATCCTGGACGGGCGCAAGATTGCGTCGGATATAAAGAAGGAATTAGAAACGCAGGTATTGCGTCTCAAGGATCAGGGGAAGCGGGCCCCTCATCTGGCAATCATTATTGTCGGCGATGATGGGGCCAGTCACACCTACGTGCAGGGCAAGATCAAAGCGTGCAAGGAAGTCGGGTTTGACTACACGCTCATGCAATTTGCCGGCACTATCTCTGAGGCAAAGCTGTCCAAGCATGTCGCCCAACTCAACACTGACACTGACATCGATGGTTTCATCGTTCAGCTGCCATTGCCGGACCACATTGCAGTTGAGACCATTACTCAAGCCATCGCCCCTGCAAAGGATGTCGACGGCTTCACCAATCAAAACTTTGGCAGCATCCTATCAGAGCACCAGCTACTACTTCCCGCGACTCCCTTTGGGATCATGGAGTTACTGGCACGATATGATATTTCGCTGAAGGGTCAGAACTGTGTCGTAGTGGGAGCAAGCCGGATTGCGGGCGCGCCACTGAGCTTGATGATGATGAATGAGGAGGCGACAGTAACCGTTTGCCAAAAAGCAACCAAAGATCTGGTCAAGCACACGCAAGAGGCAGATGTATTGATTGTCGCCGTTGGCAAACCGCAGATGATCACAGCAGATATGGTGAAGGAAGGGGCGGTTGTCGTCGATGTGGGAACCACCAGAGTGGAAGACGCCTCACGCAAGAGCGGCTTTCGGCTTTCTGGGGATGTGAAGTTCGATGAGGTATCCTCCAAAGCAAGTCACATCACACCTGTTCCGGGTGGTGTGGGCCCGATGACCATCGCCTCATTGCTATTGAATACATACAAAGCATATGAAAGGCAGCACCTCAACTGATCTGACCATGATAGCTGAGGAGACGCTACCAGTCATGGAGTCCTTTTATACCGTACAGGGCGAGGGCTTTCACTCAGGCACGCCCGCGTTCTTCATCAGGACAGCGGGTTGCGATGTCGGATGTCACTGGTGCGATGTCAAGGAATCATGGGATCGCGAGAAGCATCCCGATGTCGACATTGCGAGCCTGGCCGACAAGGCCGACGGATCGCAAGCGCCCATTGTTGTCGTTACCGGCGGTGAACCATTCATGTATGACATGGAGCCCCTCACGAGAACGTTGAGAGGTAGAAATCTGCCGGTCCATGTCGAGACGTCCGGTGCCTATCCATTGACTGGTGAATGGGACTGGATCTGCTTCTCTCCCAAGAAGTTCAAAAAGCCTCTCGACGAGTTCTACGAGCGCAGCCACGAGCTGAAGGTAGTGATCTACAATCGCTCTGATTTTGAGTGGGCTAACCAACATGCGGTGCGGATGAATCCAGGCGCCCATCTCTATTTACAGCCGGAATGGTCCAGATCAGCGGAAGTAATGCCGCTAATTGTGGAATTTGTGAAGGAAAATCCTGTTTGGCGGATATCTTTACAGACTCACAAGTATTTGGATATTCCTTGAGACCAGTTCTGTTCGTAGCCGCACTATTTTCTGCCGTATTGCTATTCGGCCAGGGACCCAATCTGGATACGACCAACAAAAAGGCACTTAAGCTTTACGAGAAAGGAGAGGAAGCGCTCAAGATGCGCAAGTTTGACGATGCCATCTCCTACTACCATCAGGCAGTGGAGAAAGATGAGAATTTCTCCTACATCTATCTGAAACTCGCCAACGTCTATTCCTTTCTAAGAGAGATGGATGCTGCCTATGCTGCGTACTTAAAGTATTACGAAAAAGTGCAGAAGGATCAGTTGAAACCAACGGTCGCCAAAGTACTGAGTATGCAATTTTTCTCTCACGGCGAATATGCAGCTGCCAAAGAGACCTTCGATGTATTTCTGGAGAAGGGGAATGATAAACCGTGGAGTGCACGGGACTCTATCCTGCACCAGTCCATCAACTTTTCTATAGATGGTGTGGCCCGTCCATTGGAAGTCCGCCTGGAGCGATTGAGTGATTCTGTCAACAGGTATGTCCTCCAATACTTTCCTGTGCTGACGATCAACAACCGGGAAATTTTCTTTACGAAGCGCAACGGTCACAATCCTCAGCACGATGAAGATATCGTTGTGTCCACCTGGCAGGATGGTTATTGGACCAAAGCACGTAGCATCTCTCCCGAAATCAATGGTTATACCAATGAAGGGGCATGCACAGTTTCCGCTGATGGTCGAACCTTGATCTTTACCGCATGCGAAGGACGCAAGTCCTATGGCAATTGCGACCTCTACATCTCCACGCGTGTTGATGGGCGCTGGACGAAGCCTCAAAATTTGGGAGCCAATGTCAATTCGAGATACTGGGACTCACAGCCTTCTCTTTCGGCAGATGCCAAGCGACTCTACTTCGCCTCGAACAGGCCTGGTGGGCTGGGCAAGCGGGACATCTGGGTCTCACACTATGAGCACAACAAATGGGCGAAGCCCAAGAATCTTGGCTCTTCGGTGAATACAGAGTTTGATGAGACCACACCCTTTATTCATGTCAATGGCGAATCCCTGTTTTTTGCTTCCGAGGGACATCCCGGTTTTGGTGGATTCGATATTTTCCTTAGCGAGGTCGAGGGCGATAGCTGGTCGGCAGCCAAAAACGTGGGCTATCCCATCAATGACTACCGCGACCAGTCAGCACTGTTCATTACGTTTGATGGCAAGGAAGCGTATTTCACTGGGGATTATGATGACGGTAGTTTCATCTACCGGTTTTTGATTGAAACTGATACCCTGATCTCGCATACGGCCAGTTATCTTACAGGGACGGTCCGTGACAAATCTGACCTTCACCCTCTCGATGCCGATATCAGCCTCTACGATCTCAATACCCAGGAGATGCTCTACCGGACGTCAACGGACCCTCGGGATGGTAGATATTTTCTCGCCCTCAAGAAAGGGGGAGAGTATGGCGCATACGTGGAGGCGTTAGGTTACCTCTTTGAAGATTTTCGATTTGACCTGGGATCCGCCAGTATATTCGATCCAGATACTCTGGATGTCCTGATGACGCCTATTGAGGAGGGTGCCACCGTCCTGCTCGAAAATATCTACTTTGAATTTGATAGCTATGACTTGTTGCCCAAGTCGCTTTCTGAGTTAGGTACAATTGCCGAATTCATTAACAAGAACCAGGTAAAGGTCCGAATTGCGGGGCATACAGACAACGTTGGTTCTGAGGAGTACAACAAACAACTATCATTGAACCGAGCCAAGTCCGTGTATGAATATTTGGTGACGAGCGGTGTATCTGAGCAACTAATGGAATATGTGGGGTATGGATCGGAATTTCCCCTGGCGGGTGTAGAAGGCGGTCCCAGCAGCAGCGAAAACCGCCGGATTGAGTTCGAAATCATTGGATATTTACAGCGATAGGCGCTGAAATATTAAAAAAGTTACATTTTCTACGCCCCAAACATTTTAGTGAATTTCCCAACGATTGATTGTTTTTCTTTTCCAAATCTGGAAAAAACGTAAGAAGCACCACGAAATTTTACTGGAAGTCGAAGAACTACAACGAAAACGCCTCTACGTAGGAAATAACTAATAGGTTGCCACGAATTTTTATTATTCCTCAAAAGTGATAATTTAGACGTCACCAAATCATTAAGTTTTTTAATGATTACTTAAACCAATTCAATATGAAGAGGATTTTACTACTTAGTTTATTCTTTAGCTGTATGATCTCGTTCGGTGCCTGGGCGCAGCGAACGATTACAGGAACGGTGACTTCCGCAGAAGACGGAAGCGAGATTCCTGGTGTCAACGTGATCGTCAAGGGTACCACTACTGGTACTACGACAGATCTCGATGGAAGATTCCAACTAAACGTAGCCGATGACGCTACTACGTTGGTATTCACTTTTATCGGTCTTAATTCCCAAGAAGTAGAGATCGGCTCGCGGTCCACTATCGATGTTGCTATGACATCTGATGTAAAGGAGCTGCAAGAAGTCGTTGTTACTGCCCTTGGTATTAGCCAAGATCGAAAAGCACTCGGTTATGGTGTGGCCTCTCTCGATGAGCAGTCACTTACAAACCGTCAGGAGTTGGATGTAGCCCGCTTGCTTCGCGGTAAGGCGACAGGTGTCAACATCCAGCAGACTTCCGGTCTTTCCGGATCTGGTACCAACGTGATTATCCGAGGATATTCCTCTATCACAGGTAGTAACCAGCCTTTGTTCGTTGTGGATGGTATTCCTTTTAATACTGATACTAACAACGACCAGGGCTTCGGAGCTGGTGGAGCAACTGCATCTTCCCGATTCCTGGATCTGGATCCCAATACTATCGAGAACGTCTCCATCCTTAAGGGACTTTCTGCGACGGTACTCTACGGGGAAGCTGGTCGTAACGGTGTAATCCTTGTTACAACTACCAACGGATCAGGCGGTGCCAACGCACAGAAGAAGGCAGAAGTGAGCGTAAGACAAAGTGTCTATCGTTCTGAGGTTGCCAACTTGCCTGATTATCAGAACACTTTCGGAAACGGTTTCAATGCCGGTTTCGGATGGTTCTTCTCCAACTGGGGTGCTGCTTTCGACGATCTTCGTCCTAGTAGCTACGGTAACGATTTCCAGGGTTTGACTCCTGATGGCACACAAGTGCTGATTACACACCCTTATGATCAGGCACAGTACAATGACGACTTCCCTGAGTACATCGGAGCAGACTACATCTATCAGCCTTATGAGAGTGTTGAGAATTTCTTCGATCCAGGATGGTCTTCAAGCACTTCTGTGGGAGTGAAAAGCCGACTCAATGAGAATTCGACGTTGTCGTTGACGTATAGCTACCTGACTGATCAGGGTTACACGCCAAAGAAGTCCAATGGCGACCGTTCCAACTACGTGGACAAGAACAACTTCGGTCTAGGTGGACAAACTACGTTGGCTAACGGCCTTAGTCTGAAAGGTTCCTTCAACTTCGTAGATACAAAGCGTGAAGTACCTTTGACGGGACAGGCATTCGGCGGTGATGGTAATGGTCTCTTTGCTGCAATTCTGTTTACGCCACGATCAATGGACTTGATGGGACTCCCCTATCAGTCGCCAATCGATGGATCTAACGTATATTATCGACGCGGATCTCCAATTCAAAACCCTCGGTGGGTCTTGAACAACGCTGGACAGACAGAGGCGATCCGTCGATTCTTCTCAAGCACACAGGCAGGATATGAGATCAATGAAAACCTTTCATTACTCTATCGTCTAAGCTACGATACGTATGATCAGACGAATACTCGATTTATCAATAAAGGAGGTCCCCAGGTGCCTAATGGTGAAATGGGAACATTCAATCGAAACAATACGCTGATCGACCAGATCTTAAATGTGGTCTACAACTACCGATTGCCTGGTGACATCACGATAGATGGTATCGTTGGATTCAACCAACGAAGGGAGACCAATAGAATCAATGGTACACAAAGTACTCAGCAGTTTGTTTACAACATTTTCAGCCATCAGAACTTTAGTGTACATAATAGCTTCTCTGGTGTTTCAGAAGAGAACACTTTGGGACTATATGGTACAGCTACCGTTGGATTGCCTTACGGTATCTTCGTCAACTTGCAAGCACGTAACGACTGGACGTCGACTTTGGAGCAGGAAAACAGAAGCAACTTCTACCCTTCTGCTAGTGCTTCATTCGTTCCTACGGATGTTATCCCAGGATTGGACAACAGTAAGGTTGTTGATTACTTGAAGGTACGGTTCGGTATAGGAATCTCCAAGGGATATCCTGATCCTTACAGGACTCGATCTGTCTTGGATGCCAATACAAATGTATTTGTAGCTCAGGGTGGAAATTCCCTGAACACCAACTCCGTGAGCAACTTCTTGGGTAACAGAAACCTAGAGGCTGAGGAGCATCAGGAATTGGAACTCGGTATTGAAGGACGTTTCTTCAACAACTTCATTGGTGTGGATCTGTCTTTGTACAACAAGACGTCTTCCAACCTGATTGTTACTCTTCCGCTCGACCCTTCGACTGGTTATACTTCTACTTCCAGCAATGCTGCTGAGGTACAGAACAGAGGTATTGAGCTTGGATTGAACGTGAATCCTCCGATCCCTGGTCCTATCCAGTGGGATTTCATCATCAACTTCACGAAGAATATCTCTGAAGTCAAAGAAATCCTCGGTGGTCTGGATCAGGTAGGCATCGCAGGATTTGGTAACGGCCTCGGTAACTACGCTATCCCTGGTGAGCCATTTGGTGTGATGCAGGGTTCTGCATTTACAAGGGTTGAGGATGTATTCGATGATGACGGAAACAACCTTACCAACTATGGTGATCAGGTTGGCAAGCTGGTTGTTGATGGGCAGGGTAACTACTTTGCTGCTGGAGGTATCGATATCATTGGAGATCCAAACCAAAACTATCGATTGAACTGGATCAACAACTTGTCATGGAAGGGATTGTCATTTGGCTTCCAGTGGGAGTACATTGATGGCAGCAGTATCTATTCTTCGACTGTACAGGCCCTGTTGGCTCGTGGTAACACGGTTGATACTGACGTAGACAGAAACATTCCGCTTGTAATGCCTAACTCTGTTAAGCAGCAAGGAACGGATGACAATGGTAATCCTGTCTATGTAGAGAATGATATCCAGACATATATAGGTGATAGCTTCTTCCGTGCTTACTTCTTTGCTAACGAAGGAGGGGTATTTGATGCTACAGTTATCCGTCTGAGAGAAGTTTCATTGTCATACGTATTGCCTAAAGAGTGGTTGGAGAATACACCATTCGGGACTTTGGGCCTCACGTTGTCAGGTGAGAACCTGTGGTATGATGCGCCTAACTTCCCTGAGGGTATCAACTTCGATCCTGAGATCTCTAGTACGGGTGTGGGTAACGGTAGAGGATTTGATTTCCGTACAGCGCCTACTGTTAAGAAATATGGTGCAACGCTCAATCTTACTTTCTAAGAGAGAAAACGAGCTTCAAAATTTTAGAGATAATGAAAAATCTATATAAAATAGTAGGTTGCTTTATTGTGCTTTCTTTTAGCGCATGCAACAGCTTTGACCTGGACTTACAGGAGAATCCCTTGGCGGTGACACCTGCAAACGCCAGTTTGAATGACCTATATAACAGTGTCGGGTTGAATTTCGGCAGCTTCGTGCAGCAGGTGCAACAGCCTGCGGGACAAGTTGCACGTATGCACATGAACGTTAACTTCACGTACGAGGCAGCGTATCCGGACAACAACGGAGCCCTCAATGGAGGTTGGACCAATGCGTATGCTGGCATCTTTCCTGATATCGACAACGTGTTGTTGTTGGCGGAAGAGGCTGGTTTCGATATCCATGCTGGGACATCCAAGATCATGGAGGCTTATGTGTTGCTGACGTTGGTGGATCTGTTTGGTACTGCGCCCTACTCCGAAGCGCTTCAGGGCACCGATATCATCAGTCCTACACATGATGCTGGTGCGGACATCTACAATGCTGCTATAGCATTGCTGGATGAGGGCATAGCACAGCTGTCGGGTACTTCAGCTGGTGCACCCGCGTATGACAACTACTACGGTGGAGATGCAGATAATTGGATCGCCGCAGCCAATAGCATCAAGCTAAAGGCTGCCCTCAACATGGGTGATGGTTCGTTGTTCAGCTCAACACTGTCGTCAAACATCATCGATGCGGCTGATGGCTCCGAGGACTTCCAGGCCAACTGGGGGACTGAGCGAAACAATCCGAATTCTCGCCATCCTTTCTATAACAACCAGTATGAAGTTGGTGATGGATCGTACCAGGCCAACTATTACATGTGGATGTTGAGAGCGGAAAAGGTGAATGCTGCTGGCAATATTGTCATAGATCCAAGACTCAGGTATTACTTCTATCGAAAGGTGGATGATGCCGTGAACCAGGATCCTACAACTTACAGCTGCCACTTTTCTACTTTACCCGATCAGGACGCTGCTCCCCCTCACTGGGAGGCCGTTGATCCCAGACTACCATATTGCGTAGCTTCTGCTGATGGTTACAGTGGACGTGATCACCTGAATGGTGAGGGTATTCCACCAGATGGTCCTATCCGTACTTCCTATGGATTGTATCCTGCAGGCGGTCAGTTTGATGATGACACCTTCGATGATACCCGTCAGTTGGGTACTACGGGCGGCTTGGGAGGAGGTATCACTCCTATCATGATGGCTTCGTGGGTCGACTTCATGAGAGCTGAAGCAGCCCTTACACTGGGTACAGGTGAGAGTGCCAGGGATTTGCTGCAGAGTGGTATCGAGAAGTCCTTGGACAAGGTCGAGAGCTTTGAGAGCCTGGTTTCTTCTACCATGAGCACTGAGGTGACACTCAGAGATGGTAGCTCGGGAACAGTGAAGGAGCTCTATGGTATGGATGAGGATTCGAAAACTGCCTATATCAATGAAGTTTTGGCCATGTACGATGCTGCTGCCAACGATGATGACCGCTTGGATGTCATCGTTAAGGAGCACTACATCGCGGCTTGGGGCAATGGCATGGAGGCGTACAACATGTGGAGAAGAACAGGTAAGCCTTCTAATATGCAGCCAGCCATTGAGCCTGCATTTGGCCAGTTCCCTTACAGTTTCTTATTCCCTATTAATCACGTCACCAGAAACCAGAATATCGAGCAAAAGACGCTCGCTGACCGTGTTTTCTGGAATGTCGGTGGTCCTACAGTGTACTAATGGTTAAACGTTTGAAGAACATTGTAATGATGAAAAATCTGAAATTTAAGAACTGGGGCAAGTGGGCCTTGATCCCAGCGATGGTTTTTGTAGCGTTTAGCTGTGAGGATCCTGATAGCGCACCTATTGTTACTTTCGATGCTGCCGGACATGGAGCTTATCCACGGTTTGTTAGCGAAAGTGGTGCTACTCTGATGAATCTCTTGACTGAAGCAGAATTCAACGCCTCTGATTATGGATGGACAGTTGAGTTTGTGGACGAGAGCCGAGGTGGTCAGGTAGCGGAATACGTTGTAGAGGTTACTTATGATCCTGCTTCGGGCAGTGACCAAGGACCTGTTGAGTTCGTTCGTATAGCTGGTTCCTCTTTCACAGAAGGTGAGAGCGGTTACCTACAAACGACAATCAGCAGCTCAGCACCTGCTGTGGCAGCTCTTTTCGGCCTAAGCTATGCAGATCTTTCTGCTGGTGACGATTTCGAAATGGAAGGTCGTATCATCATGACTGATGGTCGAGAATTCACTGGAGCTACTAGTTCTGCAACAGTGAATGGAGCAGCTTTCCAAGGGACTTTTGATATCACTCGTCCTGCTGCTTGCCCTTCAGACCTGACTGGCACGTACAGCTACGTTACTACAGATGTGTGGTGTGACGGTTCGTCCGTTTCCGGATCTGTGGATATCGAAGCGCTAGGTGGTGGTCGCTATCAGTTCAGTGACTGGGCATTCGGCTCTTATGGCCCTTGCTACGGTGGCGGTACTGCTGGTGGTGATTTGACTTTCACTGAGGTTTGTGAAGTAGTGAGTTTCACTGGCTTTACCGATAGCTTCGGTGACACTTGGACTTATACTTCTTCCATTGATGGCGAAGAGTGGACTATCGCTTGGGATAATACCTATGGTGAGTCTGCTACCTCTGTGATCACATTCCCTGGTGGAGTGCCGTTCACATTGGCTCCATAAGGAGGAGAAACAATAGAATTAAGAAAGTCGATCCCATTAGGGATCGACTTTTTTTATTGAGTTTTGTCCCTACAGTATGCTACAACTTAGATTTCTTGTTTTGCTGTGCCTGGTGGTCAGCTGCTCATCGAAGCGTAGTCCGATTCCTTTAGTTGAATTACCTTCAGGAGTGCCCTCATTCGAAGTATTGGTCAATGAACTTCAGGGCCGGGAGGGTCTGATCTTCGTGAGGAAAACGACCTCTCCTGGGGTGCAGCTCATGATCAACTTGCAGGGAGATGTGATGTGGTACCAACTTGGCGACACCGCACTATTCCGGGCTTTTCACCCTTACGAAAGTAGCTACGTGGCACTGCACAGCGATGAGCAGTTGCTGGAGATTGAGTACAGCGGTGACACACTGAGTCATCTCAGTTACGGTGAAGCGGGATTTGACCGTACGCTCCACCACGAACTAATCAAGCACAATGGCAACTATATCGGCCTGACGAAGGAGGACATCATAGTGCAAGGTGAGGATGGGGTTGACACAGTAATTTCTGATGGTATTCTGGTGCTAGCCGAGTCGGGAAACAAGGTTTGGCACTGGTCGATCGACCAGGTCATTGATCCGGATACGGTGGCGGATATATTGAGATATCGCAAAGACTGGGGCCATGCCAATGCATTGGATGTAGACGAGGACGGAAATTATCTGGTATCATGGAGAGATTTCAATGCGATTTGGAAGATTGATGCAAATGATGGCCATTTAATTTGGGAATACACTTCCGATGATATCAGTGATCCTTCTAATCGATTCTACAAGCAACATGCTATCCAAAGGAATCGAGAAGGTGATTATATGATGTTTGACAATGGCTTGCCCCGCGTTCGACCTGTTACTCGAGCACTGGTATTCGACGAAGAAGATGGGCTTTTTACTAACAAGCTCTCCATTGCCTTGCCGGATTCTCTATTTAGCTTCAAACAAGGTAGCGTTGATCAAATCAACGAGGAGCTCTTCCTCTTTTCGAGTACGCAGACAGGATACTTGGTGATTACCAATCGGCAGGGGGAGATCTTGTGGTTGGCCAAGAGTGATGCATCTTTCTATCGGGCATATTTCCTGCCTGAAACTGTCTTGAGATAGGGTTTGAATGGAGCGGCCGTCTATTCCATATCTGGTGAGATCTTTCCTATTTCTTGGATCCACAGCTTTTGGCGGTTACACGGCCCTTGTCTCGATGATAAAGAAGAAGCTGGTGGATGAAGACCGGGTGTTGGAAGAGCAAGTGATTTTTGACGGCATCACGATTGCATCCATTTTGCCAGGGCCTTTGGCTGTGAATGTGGTCACCTACATCGGCTACAAACTCCGAGGGTGGCCTGGAGCATTGACCTCCTTTTCCGCGATCATTTTTCCTTCTTTTGTGTTGATCACTGGCCTTGCATGGCTGTATTATACGTTTAGTTACATTCCTGAGGTGTCCACCTTCCTGGCTGGAGTGTATCCGGTGATTGCGGCAATTATTCTCGGCGTGGCCTGGAATTTTGCCCAAAAGCATCTCAAGCAGCGCTGGCAATACCTGGTGTTTGCTATCGTCTTGGTGGTTATGTTTTTCTTTCGAGGATATTGGGTTCTTGTGGCGTGTTTAGCAGCGGGAGGTGTGGTTGGAGTCTTTTTCCGTACGGAGGCTGCTGATGATTCAAAAACGGAGGATAAGGGATCGCACAGGGGATTGCTGTCAGGCCTGGTTGTTGTTATTATAGCCGTCGTTGCTTTGGTGCTGCTTGTGAGTCCCGAGGACAAGCAACTCTTCTCAGCGTTCTCGAGGATAAGTTTGACGCTTTTTGGAGGTGGCTACGTCATGATCCCTTTAATTGAGGCACTGGTGGTGGATCAATATGGCTGGTTGAGTTCGGAGGAGTTTTACAACGCCATTGCTTTTGGGCAGGTAACGCCTGGCCCCATATTGATTTCTGCAGCTTATGTAGGTTTTGCACATACGGGACTCGTTGGGGCCTTGGTGTCTACAATCGCCATCTTCCTACCATCGGCGTTACTCATGGTCACGGTTGGGGCTTTGTATCAATCGATTTCGCATGTTAGGAGTGTAGATGCCGCACTTTCTGGTATAAGACCAGTAGTGATAGGGCTGATTTTGTTTTCTGTCATTCTTGTAATGAAAGTCACTCCCCTGAATGTTTTTACTTTTGCTAGTCTAGTTGTTTCGTTTTATCTGATCTCCTTCTTGAAAGTGTCATTTTGGCTCCCGATGCTTGCAAGCGGGTTGATCAATGTGGCGTTAGAATACTTTTAGTGTTGATGGATTTTATACAGTTTATTGGAACGCAAAGATCAGGCTCTAATCTATTGCGGTTGATGCTCAATCAGCATCCATCCATCTCTGCTCCACATCCTCCCCATCTGCTAAAGACCTTTATGCCTATCATAGCACGTTATGGAGATCTGAAAAAGGAGGATGCACGGCGAGAACTGGTTGCCGATATGACACGTTGGGTACAGGCCAATCCAGTTCCCTGGGGCCTCAATTTTGATCTTGATCAGATGGTGAAAGGTACCCTGGATGTTTACGAAATCCTCAGAGAGATCTACCATGCTAAGATGGAACAAGATCGGGCGCAGATAGCCTGCTGCAAGAGCATGGCGAACCTTAGCTATATTGAAGAGATTGAGCGTCGTTTCAGACCGTTCTACATCTATATCTACAGAGATGGCAGGGATGTGGCAGCTTCTTTCCAGCGGGCAATCATTGGAGACAAGCATGTCTACCCACTAGCCAAAAAGTGGAACGAGCAACAACAGTTGTCGACTGCTTTTTTGGAGAACATCGATGAGCGCCGGTACCATGTGGTGGCCTACGAGGAATTGGTCCATGAACCTGAAAAAGTCCTGAAGGAAATTACAGCAAAGTTAGGTTTGAGCTTTGATGAGGGCATGCTTACCTATTATCAATCGCAGGAGTCCAAGACAACAGCCTCCTCAGGGCGCATGTGGGGCAATGTCACAAAGCCGGTGATGGCAGGAAATGTTGGAAATTACAAAGACCAACTAACCACCAACGAGATAAACATTTATGAACAGGTGGCGGGGGATAGTCTTACCCTGCTTGGGTATCCGATTTCACTCAATGGCTCGCCGAGAGTGCCCCTGGAGGTGGAGGAATTCATGCAATCCAATGTGGAAAGAAAGAAACTCGCCAAGCAAAACGCCTCAGTCGATGATATCGAGAAGCGCAGGCCTCAGGAGGAACTTTGGAGTGAAATAACAACTAAATTTGGTGTTGCTATTGACAACAATTGAGATGATGAAGCCTATTTTCAAGAAGAGCGCATGGTACTTTCTCTGGGCAGGATTGCTCATGATGAGTGCGTGTGGTGAGCGAGGAAATGGAGATCGACAGGTTTTTAGACTTCTGGATGCCAATGACACCGGGATATCTTTTGTGAATGCTATCCAGGAAGACGTCTCTTCCAAATCCAATCTGTTCGACTTCGATTATTTCTACAATGGGGCCGGAGTAGGAGTCGCTGACATAAATAATGATGGGCTGCAGGATATATTCTTCTGTGCCAATCAGGAGACCAATCGACTCTATCTCAACAAGGGCAACCTACAGTTCGAAGATATCTCAGACGCGGCGGGTATCAACGAAGGCAAACAGTGGTCCAACGGAGTCACTTTCGCTGATGTGAATGGTGACAGCTACCTGGATATTTATGTATCGCAAGGGGGGCCCTATGAGGCTGAAAACCGAAAGAATCTGTTGTTCATTAACAATGGGGATCTCACATTTACTGAGAGCGCGGCGGAGTTTGGACTTGCGGACCAGTCGATCACTACGCAATCGGCATTTTTTGACTATGACAAGGACGGCGATCTTGATTGCTTTGTGATGAATGAAAATCCCTTGTATGGTGTGGAGCCGGTACAGTTTCACCAAATGATGTTTAGGGATAAAGATCTTGCGCATGAAAGCAGTAGTCATCTCTACCGTAATGATGATGGTGTTTTTGAAGATGTGACGCTCTCTTCAGGTGTATACCGACCAGCTTATGGACTTGGCCTTGCGATCAGTGATATCAACGATGATGGATGGCTGGACATTTACGTTGCCAATGATTACTACTTGCCAGACAATCTATTCATCAACAACGGAGAGGGCTTCTTTATCGATCAGATTGCCTCTCGCACCAACCAGGTTTCTTTCTACGGAATGGGTGTGGATATCGCCGACATCAATGGTGATCTCCTCCAGGATATTTTCGTATTGGACATGGCCTCCAGCGACCACAAAAGATCAAAGACGTTAATGGCTTCAATGAATCCGCAGGCATTTGATATGCTGGTCAATGGATTCGGCTTCCAAAGCCAGTACATGTTCAATTCACTGCAGCTCAACGATGGCGAGGCGCAGTTTGACAACATTGCACATTTTGGGCACATGGCCAAGACGGACTGGAGCTGGGCAGTGCTTATGCAGGATTTTGATGGAGATAGCTACAAGGATATTTATGTCACAAACGGATACAGGCGATATGCCCTTGATAATGACCTAAAAAATGAAGTGGCAGACGTGCAAAGGCGCTATATCGGAGAGGTTCCGATTGAGGTCAAAACCGAGCTATACAATAAGATGCCATCAGAGAAGCTGCCGAACCTCATGTACCGAGGCAGCGCAGAAATGGATTTTGAAGAGGTGGCAACGGCCTGGGGCATGGGCCAGCCCACTTTCTCTAACGGGACGGCTTTTGCCGACCTTGACAATGACGGGGATCTCGACATTGTGGTGAATAACATGGATGAGGTAGCTCAGCTCTTTGAGAATACCTCTAGTTCAGGAGCTAACTTCCTCCAGGTGGCTTTGGAAGGTGCCTTAAGCGAGCCTTTTGCGAAGGTCACGATTACCTACGGCGATGGTCTACAGCAGATGCAGGAAGTGAGGAGGGTAAGGGGCTATATGTCTGCCGTGCAAGACGTGGCCCACTTCGGTTTAGGCGCGGTGACGAAAGTGGATGAGGTGCAAGTTGAGTGGCTAGATGGTTCGGTGTCGCGCCTCAAGGATGTGCCGGCGAATGAGCGAGTGGTCATTAGCCAGGCGGATGCAGAGGACCAAAGGGAAGAAACGGCTACAGACCAAATTGTCCTTGCCGCAATTGACCCCGCGGATCTGGGCATAGACTATGGTCATGTGGAGAATTCGTTTGACGATTTTGAGAAGGAGGTACTTCTTCCGTATAAACAGTCGACATTGGGGCCAGCTATTGAGTACGATGAAGCCTCCGAAATGCTCTTCATTGCAGGTGCGAAGGATCAGCCGTTTAGTGTATACAAGAAGGGCAATGATGATCGATTTGAACTGATCGTGCAACCCACCATTGGTCCAAATGAAGATATGGCTGCCGCCTTTTTCGACTTGGAAAATGATGGCAGTAAGGAACTGTTCGTAGTCAGCGGCGGAAATGAACTGCCGCCGGGTAGTGCCTATTATAAGGACCGAATGTATGCCGGGTTTGAGGAAGGTGCTCCCAGACAACTGCCTGTGGATGCTATTGAAGAGTATGCATTCAGCGGCAAGGTTGTAAGGGCGCTGGATTATGACAGGGATGGATGGACGGATTTGATCGTGGGCAATCGTATAGTGCCTCAGAACTATCCGTTGCCAGCGACGTCCTACCTTCTACGCAACAATGAAGGTGAGCTTGTGGCTGCCAGTGAAGAGGTGATACCGCAGCTGGAGAACTTTGGTATTGTTAACGATATTTTGGTCACAGATTTTGATGCAGACGGTTGGCAGGACCTGGTGGTGATCGGAGAATGGACACAAATTGGGCTGTTTCGCAATGAGGAGGGACAGTTCCGAAATATTACTGAAGAGGATAGCACGCTATCAAAAATGAGAGGCTGGTGGTATTCCGTTGCCGAAACGGATGTAAATCAGGATGGTCTCCCTGATTATGTGTTGGGTAATGTGGGCTTGAATACGAAGTTCACTGCATCTCTTGAGAAGCCATTCAAAGTATTTGCAGCGGACTTTGATAAGACTGGATCCCTGGATGTGGTACTTAGCAAAGTCTATAAGGATGAATACGTCCCCGTTAGGGGTCGTGAGTGCAGCTCCCAACAGATGCCCTTCATCAAATCGAAGTTTCCAACCTACGAAGAATTTGCTGACGCTACGATTACAGACATTTTCGATGCAGCTGTGATGGAGAACTCCTACAAGGCGGAAGCTACAGATTTTGCATCGATGGTCCTTATCAATCGCGGAGATCGGTTTGAGCCTATGAGGCTCCCATGGCAGGCCCAGTTATTTCCTGTGCTGGACATGGTCTGCGAAGACTTTGATGGGGATGGAGTGAAAGATGTGCTGCTGGCAGGTAATATTTATGATACGGAGGTTGAAACCCCACGATGGGACTTCAAGTCAGGGCAGATTCTTTATGCCAAGGATGGAGAATTCGTAGCCGGTCCTTCCTTGCGAATTCCTGGAGATGTCAAAGACCTGGAGGTCGTGGAGATGGACAGCCGGAAAGTGCTTCTTGTAGCTAGAAATAACGCGGAGCTTCTGGCATATGACCTAAGTAGCGCGAGACGTAGTCTTTGACACCCTCTTCCAGCGAGTGGAACTCGCTCACAAAGCCTGCGGCACGTAGCTTCGACATGGTCGCCTCCGTGAAGTATTGATATTTGTCTCGAATATCAGCGGGCGTATCTACATACTCGATCTTCCTTTCAGCACCTACAGCGTCGAATACAGCATTGGCAAGATCTGAAAACGACCGCGCCCTGCCGGTTCCCACGTTGTAATGACCTGAGTTGCGTCGATGGCGCATGAGCCAATACATGACGGCCACCACGTCCTTTACATAAATGAAGTCCCGCATCTGCCCACCATCCTCAAAATCCGGTCGATGGGAACGAAAGAGTTTTACCCGCCCAGACTGGCTGATTTGCTGATAGGCATGATAGACCACGGAAGCCATTCTGCCTTTGTGGTATTCATTGGGGCCGTACACATTGAAGAACTTGAGGCCCGCCCAGAAGAAAGGTTGATGTTCCTGACCACGGGCCCACACGTCGAAGGCCTGTTTAGAGTCCCCATAAGCATTTAGTGGCTTTAGTTCGTCGATGGGCTGCTGGTCGTTATAGCCGTAGGTGCCGTCACCATAAGTTGCTGCGGAGCTAGCATAGATCAGAGGTATCTGATAATCGATGCACTTTTGCCATATTTCCTTGGAGTAGTTGGTATTCAACCGCCATAGAAGATCACGATCGCGCTCTGTTGTGTCGGTTCGGGCCCCCAGGTGGAAGATGAATTCCGTTTCTTCGTGATTGTCCGCAAGCCATGCAAAGAATTCCTCACGTGGCACCTTTGCGCTGATCTTCTTGCCTTCAAGGTTCCTGTTCTTCCCCTCGTCGGAGAAATCGTCTACAGCTATGATCCGGTTGAAATTATGGTCATTCAGCTGTTGAACCATACAACTGCCAATAAATCCTGCGGCGCCTGTTACTACAATCATGTCATCTACTTACCTGGCAAACATAATGTCGTTCTGGAACTTAGGTCTAAGGATGTGTGGTACGACATAGCGAAGGCAATATGTTGCATGAATAATTGAAATTGGCATTTACCTTCTTAGAGCGACAAAACGAAATATGTTGTTGCGTCGTCATTGGGTCAATTCCTTCATACACAGTCGGGCCACCTATCTTGAGCGAAGATAGCGCCGATCGCTAGTCCTTGGTGCCACAGAACTAACTTAGAAGCAGGATCTATCTCGGAAGACCTTGTATGAAGGAAAGATTTTTTCTGCGATCTCTCAAAAATCGGGTGCGCGGCCGGCTAGGCCTCCGCGGCTTGAGCGGGTGGGAGCACTGTAGATGACCAGGGTTGTTGTATTCTCATAACGGCCCAGTGGTAATTATTGCCAATGATAATGCAGTTATTGCAGCCTAGTGGGTTTCAATCATGGCATATCTTTGCATCAGCAAAACAAGGAGATTGGATGGTATACGTTTGTCGTAAAGAACACTTCAACGCGGCGCACAAGCTGTACAACCCCAAGTGGTCGAAGGAGAAGAATGAGGAGGTATTCGGTCCGTGTGCCAACGAGAACTGGCATGGGCATAATTTTGAGTTGATCGTCACCGTAAAGGGTAAGGTGGATGAGGACACCGGTTTCGTCATCGACCTGAAGCGCCTGAGTCGACTGATCAAAGATGACATCATTGAGCAGGTTGACCACAAGAACCTTAATCTTGATGTGCCTTTCATGGAGGACAAGCTGCCTAGTTGCGAAAACCTTATCATGGAGTTTTGGAACATTCTGGCTCCAAAAATCAAGGAAATGGCGCCGAATGCAGACCTGCATTCCCTCAAGCTTATGGAGACGCCCAGGAACTTCGTGGAGTACTATGGCGAATAGATGCCGTCGGTTCATTATCTAATCTGGTCCATTGAAGTACTTCCTCATAGCGGGTGAGAGGTCTGGCGACCAGCACGGGGCTAACCTGATCAGGGCGATAGCCAAGATGGACAACGATGCCACTTTTGTGGGCATTGGGGGTGATGCCATGGAGCAAGCGGGTATGGACCTATTGATTCACTACCGTTCTATGTCTTACATGGGCGTAATAGAAGTGCTTAGGCATCTCCCAGCAGTTTTGAGGAATATGCGCGACGCCAAGCGACTAGTGCGTGAATACAGCCCTGATGTGTTGGTCTTGATCGATTTCGCGGCCTTCAATATGAAGATCGCCCGGTATGCGCATAGCCTCGGACTCAAGACAGCCTATTATATCTCTCCTAAGGTATGGGCGTGGAATGAGAAGCGCGTTGGCAGCATCAAGAAATACATTCACCAACTGTATTGTATCCTGCCTTTCGAAGTAGACTTCTTCAGGGAGAGAGGCTACACTGCGTCTTATGTAGGTAATCCCGTTGTCGAGGCCGTGGATATCCATGTAGGGCGCAGATTGGAAATTCCCACGGATAAGACAGTCATAGGAGTACTACCTGGGAGTCGGTCGCACGAAGTGTCTCGGTCGATTGATGTCATTCTGCAACTGGCGGAGTTACGTCCTAGTTGGTACTTTCTTATAGCCGGTGTCACCAACTTGCCTGCCGGGCTTTATGAACCGCTAAAGGGTAATGACAATATCGGGGTGATCTTCGAAAGAACCTATGACGTCCTCGGCGCAAGTGATGCAGCAGTTGTCACTTCGGGTACCGCCACGCTGGAGACGGCCTTGATCGGGACCCCCCAGGTGGTCTGTTATCGCACCAGTGGATTGACTTACTTCCTTGGCAGAAGGCTGATCAAGGTGCCCTACATATCTCTGGTGAACTTGATTGCTGGGGAAGAGGTAGTCAAAGAGCTCATTCAGGATGATTACAATGCTGAAAATGTCGCCGTTGAGCTTGACGCTATAGTTACTACTGGTCGAGGGAGAGACCAGCTACTGAGCGGGTATGAAAAGCTCCGAAATGTGTTGGGTGAGCAAAGCGCCTCTGAAACAACTGCCAGGCGTGTGGTAAGCCTGGCTAGGAGGTAAGCATTAGGCTGCTTTCAGCTTATTGAATTTCGATTTCTCGAATTTCTCCTCCGCATAATCGCGGGTGATCAGCACTTCTTTCAGATCTGAAGACGGGATCTCAAACATGGCATCGGTGATGATCACTTCGAAGATAGAGCGCAGGCCCCGAGCTCCGAGTTTGAATTCCACCGCTCTGGCGACGATATAGTCAAGTGCCTTGTCATCGAGAACCAGCTTCACGCCCTCCATTTCAAACAGTTTCGTGTATTGCTTGATCAGGGCATTTTTAGGCTCCTTGAGGATGCGCTTCAGGGCCACATCGTTGAGAGGGTCGAGATGGGTCAGCACCGGTAGACGACCGATCAATTCAGGGATCAGTCCAAAGCTCTTCAAATCCTGTGCTGTGATATACTGCAGAAGATTGTCCTTGTCAATATTGGCGAAGTCATCGTCATCAGCACCGACGAAACCGATGGGTCGGGTGTTGAGACGGTTGCCAATGTGGCGCTCGATACCATCAAATGCACCACCGCAGATGAAGAGAATATTCTCCGTGTTCACAGAGATCATTTTCTGATCGGGGTGCTTTCTGCCACCCTGCGGCGGTACGTTGACAGAGGTGCCCTCCAGTAGCTTCAGGAGCGCCTGCTGTACGCCTTCACCGCTCACGTCACGAGTGATGGATGGGTTGTCAGACTTACGAGCAATCTTGTCAAGCTCATCGATATAGACAATGCCGCGCTCTGCGGCTTCCACTTCGTAATTGGCTGCCTGCAGTAGTCTTGTCAGGATGCTCTCCACATCCTCGCCGACGTATCCTGCCTCAGTGAGGACTGTCGCATCAGCAATACAGAAAGGTACCTGGAGGATCTTGGCCAGCGTACGCGCCAGGTAAGTCTTCCCGGTACCTGTCTGTCCCACCATGATGATGTTAGACTTCTCGATGACTACTTCATCAGAAGTCTTGTTCTGCATCAGGCGTTTATAATGATTATAGACGGCAACTGACATGTATTTCTTTGCCTCATCCTGGCCAATCACAAATTCGTCAAGGTGACGCTTCATGTCGATTGGTTTGATCAGGTTGAAACTGGGTGCTTCAGGATCATCTTTGGTCTTGAGTTCCTCATTTAGGATCTGCTGGGCCTGGGTAATGCACTTATCACAGATATGTGCATGGATGCCCGAGATCATGAGATCCACATCCTTTTTATTCCTTCCGCAAAAACTACATGTCACTTGGGCCATGGGCTACTTTTTGATTAGTACTTCGTCGATTAGGCCATATTCCTTGGCCTCCGTAGCTCGCATCCAATAGTCTCGGTCAGAGTCTTTCTCTATCTCCTCATACTTTTTCCCGGTATGATTGGCCAGGATCGTATAAAGATCTTTGCGGAGTTCCTGCATTTGCTTCAGGGTGATTTCCATATCTCTGGATTGTCCCTGCATACCTCCACTCGGCTGGTGGATCATGATGCGTGCGTGAGGAAGCGCCGAACGCTTGCCTTTCGCTCCACCAGACATCAAGACTGCGCCCATTGAGGCAGCCATACCGGTACATATTGTAGCTACGTCGGGACCGACGTATTGCATCGTATCATACATCCCAAGACCAGCGTAGACTGAGCCTCCTGGGCTATTGATGTACAACAGGATATCTTTCTTCGCATCCACAGACTCGAGAAAGAGCAACTGAGCCGTGATGATATTGGCGATATTCTCTTCCACCTGCATACCCAGGAATATGATCCTGTCCATGATCAAGCGAGAGAAAACATCGATCTCTGCAAACCTGGTCGGACGTTCTTCGATGACCGACCGGGTCATGTTTTCTACTGCGTTTGTGTATCTGTCTACAGAAAGACCGTTAAGACCCTGCGCCTTAACAGCGTATTTTCTGAATTCTTCCTTATCTATCATAGGATATTTTGGGGCTGAGTAACAAAAATAAAAAAGTCCATCTGAACTGACGGACTTTTTCTTAACCGAATCCTGCGGCTTCTAGTTCTGTGTGTCTTGATTTCTCTGATGTAGCGGCAATCCAGGTTAAAGTTCGAGATCCTGCGTTTACTACCGACGCCAAGTACTGACAATCAATTTCAACTTCTCAACCCCTTAACTTCTCCACCCCTCAACTCCTCAACCAAACCCTAAACTCTCAACCCTTCAACTCTAAACTCCTTACAGCTTCGATACCTGCTTTTGAAACTCATCGATCGAGACTTCCTTCTCCTTTTTGGAGATCTCGCCCTTGATGTAGTCCATGATTTTCTGAGTCAGAACCTGATTGTACACCTTTCTATAGTTGTCGCCCTCTTCGCCCTGTAGGTAATTGTTGGCAAACTGGTCGAGCTGATCGCCAAGTTGGGCGGCGATGGCCGGCCCGCCAAACTGCTGGAGGATCTGGTTCTTCGCTTCTTCAAAGACCTCCTCATGTTCAGCCTTGATGTCCTGGCTCTTTGCGACTTGCCCACTGATCAGTGACCATTGTAGCTCCCGATTGTACATTTCGTACTCGTGCTCGACGAGCTCTTCTGTCATCTTCTCGTTAGTCTCGACAAGCCAGCGCTTCAGGAAGTTGTCAGGCAGGGCAATTTTGGCCTTTTCTCGCAGGTAGTCCTTTATCTTGTATTCGAAGAGCTGATCTGATTCCCTGTCGTAGTTTTTGGACACGGTCTCTTTTACCTTTTCCCTAAACTCCTCTTCCGTCTTCACAGCCTCCGGCCCAAAGGTCTTATCAAAGAGCTCCTGATTCAGTTCGCTTGGCACCACGTGCTTGATAGAAGCAATGGTGAAGTCAAACTTATTCTTCGCGGCCTTGAGCTGATCCTCAGTCATACCCGCTATTCTCTTTAGATACTCGGCGTCAGTGAAGAATTTCTTACTATCCACCTGGACGGTATCACCGACTTTCGCCCCGATGAGCTTGGAGTTGCCGGCCTTCTGACATTCCTTGAGGTCGATGGTGAGGTCATCGCGATCGATTTCAGCAGCCTCTGATACGAGCTTACCAGTGATCATGTCATCCGCGGCGACGACTTCCGTGCTGGACTCCTCTCCAAACTGTCTCTTGAGTCTGTCGATGGTATCGTCCATCACCTTCTTGTCCACCTTGATTTTGAAGTAGTCGATCTTTACCTTCTTATCGATCTTCAGATCAAACTCATCAGCGTACCCGACATCGTATTTGAATTCGAAGTCCTTCTGATTGTCCCAGTCCAATTGGGAGATCTCCTCTCTTACGGGCAAAGGCTCTCCGAGAAATTGTAGGTCGCTCTCCTGGAGATATTTAGACAAGTTTTCGCTGAGGATCCGGTTGATCTCTTCCACGACGAAGGATTGACCATACATCTTCTTGATCAGTCCAGGGGGCACTTTTCCGGGCCGAAAACCTTTGAGGTTGGCTTTCTTGCTGTAGTCCTTGATTTTTTGGTCGACACCCGGTTGATAATCCTCTTCGTTTACTTTAATTTTAATTAAAGCTTCATTGTTTTCAGTTTTATCAAGCGATATATCCACAATTGAACAGATTTAGTAGTCTTTTAAAAACGAAAAACCCTCTCATGGTTGTTTACCGAGAGAGGGCACAAGTGCGGATGGAGGGACTCGAACCCCCATGCCTCGCGGCGCTAGATCCTAAGTCTAGTGCGTCTACCAATTTCGCCACATCCGCAAAATAGGATGCAAAGGTATACAAAAATTGTTTCAGAGAAACAGGAAAAGATATTTCGTAAACGATAGATGCTGGACACGCAAATAGAGGAAGAGAAGAAGGAGGTACTGCGGAGATATAGGTTGCTATTGCGCCACGCAAAACCCGTACTGAAAGAAGATGATCAGGCGATCATCAAGAAGGCTTTCAATACGGCAATGAAGGCCCACGAAGGGATGCGCAGGAGGTCTGGGGAGCCTTACATATTTCACCCGATCGCCGTTGCATTTATATGTGTCGATGAAATCGGCCTTGGCACTACATCGATTGTTTCCGCGCTGCTACATGATGTAGTAGAGGATACCGAAATGCAGCTGTCTGATATCGAGCGACTATTCAATAGCAAGGTGGCCCGTATCATCGATGGCCTTACGAAAATCTCAGGCGTCTTTGATCAGGGATCCTCCCAGCAGGCGGAGAATTTCCGCAAGATGATCCTGACACTCTCTGAGGATGTACGTGTCATTTTGATAAAGCTTGCAGATCGGCTACACAATATGCGTACGTTGGATTCCATGCCACGCGACAAGCAGCTGAAGATCGCCTCGGAGACGAAGTACATCTATGCGCCGCTGGCGCACAGACTAGGATTATATGCCATAAAGTCAGAACTGGAGGACCTGTGCTTGAAGTACACTGATCAGGAAGTGTACAGCGACATCGCTTCCCGCATCAATGCCACGAAGCAAGCACGGAATAAGTTCATACGAAATTTTATCAAGCCCATCAAAGATTCTTTGGACAAGATGGGAGTGGACTATGAGATCAAAGGCAGACCCAAGTCGATCCATTCTATATGGACCAAGATGCAAAAGCAAGGGGTCTCCTTTGACGAGGTCTATGATCTCTTCGCCATTCGGATCATCATGGATACAGAACCTGTCAACGAAAAGGCCCTTTGCTGGCAAGTGTATTCCGTCGTGACAGATTTCTATCAGCCCAACCCCGAGCGCCTGCGCGATTGGATCAGTATTCCGAAGGCCAATGGCTACGAGTCGCTTCACACGACGGTCATGAGTGACATCGGGCAGTGGGTAGAGGTCCAGATACGCACCAAGCGCATGGACGATATCGCCGAGAAGGGTTATGCTGCCCATTGGAAGTATAAGGAGAGCAAAGACGGTGGTGCGGAGATGGGACTTGAGATGTGGATTGCCAAAGTACGTGATGTGCTCGAGCAAAATGATTCGTCGGCGATTGAGTTTGTCGATGACTTCCGATCCAACCTATACAATGAAGAGGTTTTCACCTTCACTCCGAAAGGTGACTTGGTCACCTTGCCGAGTGGTGCGACTACATTGGATTTCGCTTTTGATATCCACACGGAGATCGGTGTGCGTTGCATCGGGGCCAAGGTCAATCAGAAACTGGTGCCACTCAACTATAAATTCAAGAATGGCGACCAGGTGGAGATCCTCACCAGTAAGAAGCAGAAGCCTAATGAAGATTGGCTGAAGTATGTGGTCAGCGGGAAGGCGAGGAATGGGATCAAGGAGGCGCTGAAGGATGAAAAGAAGAAGTTTGCTGTCGAAGGGAAGGAAGTAGTAAAGCGTAAGCTGAAGCAAATCAAAGTACCCTTCGACCAGTCGACATTGAACAGAATGGTGTCCTTCTTCAATGTCCCTACGCCCACGGATCTCTTTTTTCTTGTTGGGAAGGGCAAGATTGAACATAGCGAGCTGAAGAAGTTTCACGATACCGAAGAGAAGGTGAGCGCTCCCCCTGCACCACAGGAGCCAGTCCACATGAGGGTCCGCAAAAAACCTCAGGCAGATACCAAAGAGGACTTGCTGTTGATTGGGGACAATTTGGATGTGGTGGACTATAAGCTGTCGAGGTGCTGTAATCCTATTCCGGGCGACGACGTTTTTGGATTCATTACCGTCTCCGAAGGGATCAAGATCCATCGTACCAACTGTCCCAATGCTCCTGGGCTTCTCTCAAATTATGGATACCGGGTCGTCAAGGCCAAATGGAGCTCAAAAAAGGATTCGACTTTCGAGGCTGCGATCAAGATCATCGGCACCGACCGCATTGGGTTGATCAACGATGTCTCCAATGTTATTTCCAGTGAGCTCAAGATCAATATGCGCGCAATGACGATCAATACAGAAGGCGGCATCTTCGAAGGAGAGATACAGCTGTATGTGGAAGATACAAGCCATCTCGATTTGATGATCAGGAAGTTGGAGAACGTGGAAGGGGTGCTAAATGTCTCCAGGCACAACAAAAATGAGATGTAATTTCATCCTATCTTTGGCGAATGACGCAGGAAGAGACAATTCTCGAAGAAGTCAAGAAAATATTTACGGCATTCCTGGAAAATAAGGCGTTGCGAAAGACTCCCGAAAGGTTCGCAATCTTGGAGGAAATCTACACCCGGCAGGGTCACTTTGATGTGGAGTCGCTGTTCATTAGCATGAAAGATAGAAACTATCGGGTAAGTCGCGCTACGGTGTACAATACACTTGATCTGTTGGTGGAATGTGACCTCGTTTCGAAGCACCAGTTTGGGAAAAATCTGGCGCAATACGAGAAGTCTTACGGCTTTCGACAGCATGACCATTTGATTTGCACCGACTGCAATAAGGTTGTTGAATTTTGTGATCCCAGAATCCAGAATATTCAAACCACGGTGGGCAACCTGCTGGAATTCGAAGTACTGCACCACTCGTTGATACTGTATGCTAACTGTCGCAAGCTCAATTGCGAGAACAAAGCAAACCAAACTACCGGGACATAGTAGCCCGACAATCGTATTTAAAAAACTACTACCCGCACACACAATGACATATACACATATATTAGAAGATGACCTGTTCAAGATTGAATTCTCAGGTGATCTTATCGGTGAGAACAAAGGACCAGAACTTGTAGAACTAGTCAATGATGTTTTGTCCCGCAAAGCGGCGAAGTATTGCCTTGTAAACATTTCTGATGTCCGCTACATCAACTCCAGTGGCATTGGAGTGCTCATCACTATTCTGACCAAGTTTAGAAACAAAGGAGGAGAGATGTATCTCATCAACCCTTCCGAGCATGTGAAGAAGCTATTGATCATCACCAAGCTTCAAGCCATTTTTAATATTGTGAATTCTGAGGAGGAAGTCCTCCAGACACTCGGGAAATAAAATATCATGAGTTCGGTAGATGTATTGCTGGGGCTCCAGTGGGGGGATGAAGGCAAGGGCAAAGTAGTTGATTTCCTGGCACCGAAGTACGAGGTGGTTGCGCGCTTTCAGGGTGGCCCCAATGCTGGGCATACTTTGGAGTTTGACGGTCACAAGCATGTGCTTCATCAAATTCCGTCGGGCATTTTCCACGACGGCATTATCAATGTAGTTGGGAATGGGGTGGTACTCGATCCCATTACTTTCAAAAGGGAGCTTGAGGAGTTGGGCCCTTTCGGCATTGATTATCAGCAGAGACTACTCGTCTCGAATAGAGCACAAGTCATTCTGCCAACTCATCGCATGTTGGATCGTGCCTATGAGCATGCAAAAGGAGAGTCTAAGATTGGCTCCACGCTGCGAGGCATAGGGCCGACCTATCAGGACAAAATGGCTAGGGTGGGACTCAGAGTAGGGGACTTGCTGGAGAAAGATTGCAAAAAAAGGTACATGGCACTGCGCGATCGTCATGCGCGGATACTTGATCAACACGGGTTTGAGTACGACATCGCAGACGAAGAGAAGCAGTTCTGGGAAGCAGTTGAGCTATTGAAGACCCTGCAGATCACAGATACCCAATATTTGATCAATGACTACCTGAGGGAGGGTAAGACGATATTGGCAGAAGGAGCCCAAGGTTCCCTGCTGGACATCGACTTTGGCAGTTATCCCTTTGTCACCTCTTCTAATACCATTGCCGCCGGGGCTTGCACAGGACTAGGTGTAGCTCCGAAACACATCGGGGAGGTATTCGGCATATTCAAGGCTTATTGTACGAG
>OZ253960.1:0-3515000 GCA_965267435.1 Cyclobacteriaceae bacterium | reverse complement strand
TAAGGAACTAGGCAAAATGACCCTGTAACTTCGGGAGAAGGGGTCCCTACGTGAGTAGGGCGCAGCGAAACGATCCAGGCGACTGTTTATCAAAAACACATGGCTTTGCGAACTTGAAAGAGGAAGTATAAGGCCTGACACCTGCCCGGTGCTGGAAGGTTAAGGGGGGGAGTTATCCTTCGGGAGAAGCTCTGAACTGAAGCCCCAGTAAACGGCGGCCGTAACTATAACGGTCCTAAGGTAGCGAAATTCCTTGTCGGGTAAGTTCCGACCTGCACGAATGGTGCAACGATCTGGATACTGTCTCGGCCATGAGCTCGGTGAAATTGTAGTAACGGTGAAGATGCCGTTTACCCGCAACGGGACGGAAAGACCCCGTGAACCTTTACTATAGCTTCACATTGGTATTGGGTAAATGATGTGTAGGATAGGAGGGAGACTTTGAATTGGCGTCGCCAGGCGTTGAGGAGTCATTGGTGAAATACCTCCCTTTATTTATCTGATGCCTAATCCGGGAACGGAGACAGTGTGTGGTGGGTAGTTTGACTGGGGTGGTCGCCTCCAAAAGCGTAACGGAGGCTTTCAAAGGTACCCTCAGCATGTTTGGTAATCATGCGAGGAGCGCAATAGCATAAGGGTGCTTGACTGTGAGGCCTACAAGCCGATCAGGTAGGAAACTAGGATATAGTGATCCGGCGGTTCTGTATGGAAGGGCCGTCGCTCAAAGGATAAAAGGTACTCCGGGGATAACAGGCTGATCTCCCCCAAGAGCTCACATCGACGGGGAGGTTTGGCACCTCGATGTCGGCTCGTCACATCCTGGGGCTGGAGAAGGTCCCAAGGGTTGGGCTGTTCGCCCATTAAAGTGGCACGCGAGCTGGGTTCAGAACGTCGTGAGACAGTTCGGTCCCTATCTGTTGTGGGCGTAAGAAGTTTGCGTAGATCTGACCTTAGTACGAGAGGACCGGGTTGGACTAACCGCTGGTGTACCAGTTGTCTCGCCAGGGGCACTGCTGGGTAGCTATGTTGGGAAGGGATAAGCGCTGAAAGCATCTAAGCGCGAAACCCACTACAAGATGAGACTTCTTTAAAGGGATGTTATAGATGATGACGTAGATAGGCTGCAGGTGTAAAGGCAGTAATGTCAAAGCTGAGCAGTACTAATTACCCGTAAGCTTCCTTTAGTGCAGCGATATATTCGTTTTTCTAATTCCGTGTGAATCTTTTACTACCAACATGTCAAAGATATTAAGCTGATCGAGTAGCGATCAGTCAAGGCTTTATGGTGATTATAGCGAGGGTGTCCACCTCTTTCCATTCCGAACAGAGAAGTTAAGCCCCTCAGCGCTGATGGTACTGCAGTAACATGTGGGAGAGTAAGTCGTTGCCAGTTTTTATCAAGCCCCTTGGGAAACCGAGGGGTTTTTTCGTTTATGCGGGTTTGGGAAGACGGTGGACACCCTCTGGAAATCTCAGTCTCTTCCCATCCGATAGCTATCGGATCCGAACCGGGACACGTAGTCAGACCGGGGTAGCGTCCGACAACTGTTCCACGACGGGTTAAGCCCCTCAGCGTGCGGCCGGCTAGGCTGATGGTACTGCAGGCTGGCGCCCCGGTAACAGGTTGCCAGTTTTTATATAGGGATGTCATGAAAATGATGTCCCTTTTTTTATGTCTTATTCTGAATGATTGGGATAACAGCATCGACCGGCAGCCGTCGCTGTTACTCTACGAGCGCAGACGCGTAGTCTAAGCCTGGCCGGCCGCGTCGCCTGCCGGCCGGTAGGCAGGTTGCCAGTTTTTACTGTGTCCGCCGAAGCCGTGGCGCAGGCGGATGAGCCCCTTGGGAAACCGAGGCGCTTTTTCGTTTATGCGGGTTTGGGAAGACGTGTTCCTCTTACGGCTTCGTGGTTTTTCCCGGAGCTCTCGGGCCCCGGATAGTAGCGGCATCTCAGCTGGCTTGGGCGCGGGGTGGCGGGGCTGAAGATGGGAGCGGATAGCCGGAAAAGGCCTCCAAATCCCTGCCAAAGATCATAAACCGAACCTGTCGCGCTTATCGTTTTTAACTATAGGTAGCAGTCAATAATTATGTCATTCGGTGGACCCATAGATTCGATGATCAATGCTCACAAAAGCAACTTGCGGCTTTTGCGGGGAAGGAAGAGGCTGAAGGAAATAGAGGAGCACCACCCGTCAAAATCAAGGACGCCGATCGATATTAAGGGTGCGGATGAATTTCATCAACGGAAATTCAAAGAGAGGATCAGACAGTTTCGAAGAGCAGAGGGGTACCGCACCCTACTTATTGTACTTATTACCATCATTCTTCTCATGATCATCCTGCTGTGGGTTGTCACGGCCGATTTCTCGGGAGTGATCGATGCGATGACCTATAGCCACTCTCTCCATGCCCTGTTTGTGATCTCCGCAGGAGGTTGATTATTAGGGTTTTATTGGCTGGAAAGGCCGCATTTGACCGTCCAAATTTTTTCCTGGCTCTTGGTATCGTTACCGGTAGCGATTGCAATGAAATCGTTTGAAATTTTGTAATCGATTCTCGTTAGATTTAAAAGACAATACCCAAACATGAAGATGAAGACTACTCATTTTGCGTTCATAGGCGCACTACTTTTTGCAAGTGCCCAGCTGCAGGCACAGGACTGGCAACCGCTCTTTAACGGTAAGGACCTCAAAAACTGGGAGCAGATCGGCGGCTCCGCCAAGTACGAGATCGATGGAGACGTCATCGTCGGGACGGCGGTACCAAAGACTCGAAACAGCTTTCTGACCACCAAAGAGACTTATGGCGACTTCATCCTCGAGTTTGAAGTGTTTACCGATTCGGAGGTCAACTCTGGTGTACAGGTCAGATCCAACTCGGACCCCGACTATAGAGATGGGGTATTCCATGGATATCAGATAGAACTGGATCCCTCTGAGAGGGCGTGGAGTGCAGGAGTCTACGACGAGCAACGTCGCGGATGGTTGTATCCGATGACCCGCAACCCCAAAGGACAGAAGGCCTTCAAGCGGGCCTCCTGGAATAAGTACCGTGTACAAGCCATTGGTAACTCTATCAGTACATGGCTCAACGGCGTTCAGTGCGCGCGACTCGTCGATGACATGACCAGCGAAGGAAAGATTGGCCTTCAGGTTCATAGCATCAGAGAAGGGTCTGGCCTCGAGGGTGTTCAGATCAGATGGAGAAACGTCCGTATTATCACTACGAACCTGGACGAAGCACGATGGGAAGACGATCCAGATGTACCGGAGGTCAGCTATCTGGCAAATGAGCTGACGGAGTGGGAGCAAAGAAAAGGTTGGAGACTGCTATGGGACGGAAAGACTTCTGAAGGCTGGCGCGGTGCCAAGCTCGATGGATTCCCAGAGTCTGGTTGGACGATTGCCGATGGCGTACTTACTATCGAGGCGACGGACGGGGCCGAGTCGACAGGCCCTGGTGACATCGTAACGACCAAAAAGTACGGTGATTTCGAGTTGGAGCTAGAATTCCGGATTACAGAAGGGGCCAATAGTGGGATCAAATATTTTGTGGATCCCGCCTTGAATAAGGGCGCCGGATCGGCTATTGGCTGTGAGTTCCAGATATTGGATGACAAGAATCATCCCGATGCGAAAAAAGGAGTAATGGGCAACCGCACGGTCGCGTCATTGTATGACCTGATCAAAGCAGAAAACTTGTCGGAACCTAACCGCGACAACAAGCGATTCAATGGCGTGGGTCGATGGAACAAAGCGCGCATTGTCTCTCGTGATGGGAAAGTGGAGCACTGGCTCAACAACATCAAGGTCGTAGAATACGACCGTTTTTCCCAGATGTTTGCGGCTTTGGTGAACTACAGCAAATACCAGAAGTGGGAGAACTTCGGCCGCTGGCCAGCTGGTAGCATCCTACTGCAGGATCACGGTGATGAAGTCCACTACAGAAGCATCAAGATTCGGGAATTTTAAGTCAGAACAGATAATATAAAATGAGATCCTCCAGACGTAATTTTTTGAAGCATACCGCTGTTGCTGTTGGTGGATTGTCCCTGGGCACAGGCTTGGTAGGAGCGACCTCCAAAACGCAAACCCCGGAGCCGCTACGAATTGGAGTCATCGGCACAGGGTCGAGAGGTCGGGGCCTGATGCACACATTGAGGGGTGTTGAAGGGTGCGAGGTTACCGCTTGCTGCGACATCTTGCCCTTCCAACTGGACAAGGCACTGGAGCTTGCCCCCAACGCCAAAGGCTATAAGGAATACCTGCAACTGCTAGACGACAAAAATGTGGATGCCGTCATCATTGCTACACCTTTCGGTACCCATGACGAAGTGGCACTGGACTGCCTGGCTGCGGATAAGCATATCTACTGCGAAAAGACCATGGTCAAGGGCATGAGCCAGATCCAGGGTGTTGTGGACAAGGCGCTGCAGTCCAGCAAGGTATTTCAAACCGGGCACCAGTACCATAGCAGTCCGCTCTACGCAAATGTCAGAGAGGTTATTCGCGGTGGATATATTGGCGAGGTGACAGCCTTTGAATGCCAGTGGAATAGAAATGGCAACTGGCGCCGAGACGTACCCGATCCGAAATTTGAGCGCATTGTCAACTGGAGGATGTACAAGGAGTGGTCAGGTGGCCTGATCGCTGAGTTGATGTCTCACCAGATTGACTTCATCAACTGGGTGCTTGACGAGTCACCTTCGAAGATTGTTGGCTTTGGCGGCATTGATTATTGGAAGGACGGTCGCGAAACGTTCGACAATATTCATTTACTGGCCGAGTATCCTAGTAAGATAGATGCGTCCTTCACTTGCACGACTACCAATAGCTATGAGGACTACCAGATCAAGATCCTGGGCAAGAAGGCAACAGTTCTGCTTGGTTACAATACGGCCACGGTGTATGCCGAGCCCCAGGCCCTAAAGGAGAAGGGCTTTGTCGATGGTGTATCTGGTGCCACGAAAAAGGCTTGGGAGCAAGGAGAAGGTGTCACTATTCCAGCTCCTGGAGATGACCCTACCGCTGATGCTTTACAGCAGTTTTACAATTCGGTCGTCAAAGGTGAACCAGTCGTGTCCACGCTCGAAACCGGAGCAAATACAGCGAAGTCCGTGCAAATTGCTTTCGATGCCGTTCACAGCGGCGAAATAAAATATTGGAAGGACTATCCTGAGTTGAAATTCAGTTGAGGAAGTTCCTGTAACTCAGAACCCCTATACCCATGAAAAGAAGAAAATTTATTCTGAACACTGCGGCCGCCGGAGCCGGAACCGCGTTTTACATGTCTTCGGGCCAAACACTGGCGTTTGCGCCGAATGAGACCATCAATATGGCCATGATAGGCTGTGGTGGCCGTTCCTACGCTTTGAAGAAATCCACGGCCCTGGCCGGCAACATTCGATTGACCCACGCGGCCGAAGTCGACAAGACTCGATTGGATCGCTTCGTTGGCAAGTGCCAGGAGGACCATGGTTGGTCTGTGAAGGCTGAGACGGATTTTAGAAAGCTTCTGGATAATAAGGACATAGATGCAGTAGCCATTGCTACGCCCGATCACTGGCATGCGCCGATGGCCATCATGGCCATGAAAGCCGGCAAGGCAGTGTATATCGAGAAACCATGTAGCCATAATCTGCAAGAAAGCGAGTGGTTGGTCAAGGCAGCCAATGAGACAGGCCTACCCGTGCAAATGGGCAACCAACAGCGGTCATCGGTGACCACTGGCAAAGCGATCAAAGACATCCGCGATGGCATTATCGGTGATGTCTATTACGCCAAAGCATGGTACGCCAACACCCGTGGGTCTATCGGTAAGGGGCAGAAGGTGAATGTGCCTGACACCCTGGATTGGGATCTCTGGCAGGGTGTAGCTCCGCGCGTGGATTACCAGGACAACGTGCATCCTTATAACTGGCACTGGTTCCGCAACTGGGGTACGGGCGAGCTTCACAACAACGGCACACACGAGCTTGATATTTGCCGATGGGCACTTGGTGTAGACATGCCGAAGCGAGTGGCTTCAACAGGGGGGCGCCTACACTTCTCTGACGACGATTGGGAGTTTTGGGATACGCAGGTAGCGAACTTCGAATATGAAGGCGGCAAGACCATCATCTGGGAGGGACGCAGCTGCAACGGCATCAAGCAATACGACAGAGGTCGCGGCGCTATTGTCCATGGCTCCGAGGGTACCTACATTCTTGATAGAGGAGGCTACGTACGCTATGACCTCAAGGGCAATGAAGTCGCCATGGAGCGTGAACCTTCACCGGGTACTTCTGGCAACACATCCGACACCAGCGGTTTCGACAGGTTGACTGTTCGTCACATTCGCAATTTCGTTGGGGCGATCAAAGAGGGTGATAAACTGCAGGCGGACATCAGAGATGCGAGTATTTCTACTCACATGTGCCACTTGGGCAATATCTCTCAAGACCTGCAAGCCAGCCTTGACATCGACGCTCAATCTGGTAAGATCACTAACAATGAAAAAGCCATGAAAATGTGGGGCCGTGAGTATGCCAAGGGATGGGAGTCTGAAATAAAGATGGCCTGATCACAAATAGTCAATAAATAAGAAGGCCCTCGCATTGTGCGAGGGCCTTTTTTTGTTTTCAGCTCGTACGGGTCGTCGGCTTACGTGGATGTGGGACTTCCAGCGGGCACCAGCCTAAATACATAGCCGGGTCGCTCCACACCTATGTAGATATAGCCATCAGGGCCAAGCTCAACATTCCTCAACCGTCCGACATTTTTGAGCAGAGGTTCTTCTCGGATGACCGTATTGCCTTCCATCACGCAGCGGTTCAAATATTTGTAGCGGAGTGATCCCACAAGCAGGTCACCTTCCCAGATCGGGTACTTGTCTCCGAAGACGAAGGCCATTCCACTTGGAGCTATAGAGGGCACCCAATAGAGTGCGGGCTGGGCCATGCCGTCTTTTTCGAGCTCGGTGGTAAACGTCGTGCCATCGTAGTTGATACCGTAGGAGATCACGGGCCAACCGTAGTTGACTCCAGGCTCGATGATATTCAATTCATCACCCCCACGAGGTCCGTGCTCATGACTCCACATAACCTTGGTCGTGGGGTGGATGATCAAGCCCTGAGGGTTTCTGTGGCCATAGGAGTAGATGGATGCGACTGCGGTGTCGACATCGACAAAAGGATTGTCAGGTGGGATGCTGCCGTCGTCATTGAGTCGGTGGATCTTTCCAGCGGGGAGTGACAAGTCTTGTGGATTGACATCACGTGAGCCCCGGTCTCCCACGGTCACAAATAAGTAGCCTGCATCATCAAACACCATGCGGGCTCCGAAGTGGACATGTCGATCAGTATAGGGTGTGGCCTCCAGAATGTCCAGAGGTTCACTTAGTTGGTCATTGGCGTATTTGTAGCGAGTAACTTTTGTCGTAGTGGGCTTCTCGCCTTCACCAGTACCAGGGACTGAGTAGGAGAGATAGAGGTAGCTATTTTCTTCGAAATCAGGATGGAGCAGCACATCAAATAGTCCATCCTGTCCCTTGTTCACTACCGGAGGAACGCCAGAGATGGTATTGCTTTGTCCATCATCACTTATCCTGTAGAAGGCTCCGGACCGGTCGGTCAGCAGCATATCACCGTTGGGTAGCCATGTCATATCCATGGGATTCTCAATGCCCGAGAAGACGGTATCCAGCACGATGACGTAGTCTTCAGTAAGTACCGTGTCCGATGCGAGTGTCTCCTCCTGGAAGCCATACTTCTCTACATTTTCTATGCCTTTCTGGATATAGCTCACAAGCGCCTCGATCTTGTATTCCTCAAGGCCTTGCCCCCATGCTGGCATACCTGCGTCGGGGAAACCCACCAGGATGGAATTGCGGATGGAATCAGGCTCCTTGCCATGCTTCCATTTTCGGTCGACGAACGCTTCCATTTGCTGCCCGTGGCAGCTTGAGCAGTTTTGAGCATAGATGCGCTCTGCCACCAGCATCAGTGTGTCCGTGGTCTCGGACTGCGAAGTGCTGTCGGTCGTACCGCAACGGTTGAATACGAGTACTGCGATGACGCTTACAAAGAGAAAAATGTGTGTTCGCATGTGAATTTAGATTGATGATGGGGCATTCATACTCTTGGAATACATCCGCCCCATGTTTATTTGACTTCAGTGCAATCTACACCAAAACCGAGGAGCTTGGAAAGAAGATAAAGACCCACTCGTGTAATATTCCCGTGTTTGACCCAACTTGTAGGAACACAAGACGAATGACATGATACACCTCCCCAAACAGGATATCGAGATTTACAGGGAAGTGAAGGAGATGACACGCGACTTCTCCGAGCAGCACATCCGGCCCATCGCCGAGCGGTTGGATGCTGAGGAGAGGTTTCCCGCAGAGCTTTATCAGCAGATGGGTACCCAGGGGCTCTTTGGTATTACTGTGCCTTCTGATCTGGGGGGCGGTGGTCTTGATGCATATGCCTATTCGCTGGTGATGGAAGAGCTGGCCAGAGGCTACGCCTCGGTGGCTGATCAGTGCGGTTTAATAGAGCTGATTGCCACCCTCCTTACTCAGTATGGTAATGGCGACCAGCAGTCGAAGTACTTACCAAAGGTACTCTCCAATGATTTGAAAGTTGCCTACTGCATTACGGAGGCGGAGGCTGGTTCCGACGTTTCAGGTATTAAAACCATTGCTACGAAAGTCGATGGTGGCTGGTCTCTATCCGGCAGCAAGCAATGGATACACAATGCGCCAGTGGCCGATGTGGCTTTCGTCTTGGCGAGAACAGCTCCTGATTTGGGGCACCGTGGGATGAGTATATTCATTGTAGATCTGCATGCCCACGGCGTCACCCGCGGACCTCGAGATCACAAAATGGGTCAGCGCGCGTCGCAGGTGGGCGCACTTTTTTTTGAGGATGTAGAACTGGGAGAGGATGCGTTGCTAGGGGAGCTCAATCGTGGTTTCTATATCATGATGAGTGTGCTCGAAAAAGGGCGCATTGGCATTGCTGCGCTGGCTTTGGGGATAGCACAGGCAGGTCTTGAGGCAGCCTTGGAGTATGCGCAGGTCAGAATGCAATTTGGCAAATCCATTGCTGAGAATCAGGGCGTACAGTGGATGCTGGCGGACATGGCCACGGATATCTCAGCGGCGCGAGCGCTTGTTCATCAGGCGGCGGTAATGAAGGACAATGGGGAGAATGCCAATGTGATCAGCAGCATGGCGAAAAAATATGCCAGTGATATTGCCGTGAAGCGGACGGCCGATGCTGTGCAGATATTTGGTGGCAGCGGATACATCCGGGGCTTTGAGGTCGAACGCCTCTATCGGGATGCTAAAATCACGCAGATCTACGAAGGAACCAACCAGATTCAGCAGAATATCATTGCCAAGGGATTGCTTAAGAATGGGGCGGCGAATTGAGTGAAGCGACTACTTCGTTACTCTTCGATCTTCCCTACGATAAACTCCCCAATGGCCCGTCCTTGTTCCACCCCGATTTCGCAGGCGTCGATGTAATGAATACCTCCGTACAGTCGGCTTATGGCCGCTTCGTTGGCCGCCTCTTCAAAAGAGTTGAAGGATCGTTCCGGCAATCCAAAGAATACTTCCGTGTCGTCGACAAAAGAGAAGTTATCCCCAAACAGGCTCGTCAGCATCACAGATGACGCTGCAGAAGCCACGCTATGGCCGCTGGTATACTCAGGGAATGGGGGCGTCTGTAGTACCGGTCGCCAGGTCCTGTCCAGGTGCTGATTGATAACAGTCTCGGGGCGGATCCTTTCGCTGCGGTACTTCTCGTCCCAGCAACTGACAAAGGCGTCATGAAGGGTGAGAGCAACGAGCGCATGAGCCCTTACAGTTTCGGCGAGATCAAGGCCAACCTTCTCACAGGCTATTCCCGTGATACCCATCCAGTGTCCTCCGGGGGTGATCTTCTTGATGCCAATCATCGTATGGCCTGAGACTTTGACCTCGAAAGGATTGCAGTCCCAAAATTTGGCAATTTCCTCCTGCTCTTTTGTTCGATTCTTTACTGCCTCATACACGCCCATCAGCTGTTCCTTGTAGAAGGGACTGTCCTTGTCCATATCGAACTCCACAGGAGGGCTGGGGGCGAACTGTGTACTCGAATCAAGAAAAAAGGGCCGGATGGTCGTCCAGTGGGGCTCCACTGCTTCGATGTAAGCTGGGGGAGTCGGGTACCAGAAGCCTTCGCCGACCTTCGGTGTATAGCCAATCAGCGAGGTCAATTTGGAATAGCCATCAGTTCTGGAATAATCGACGACGATGTCCGCCAATTCATTTGCAAAGGCGAGGCTTGCTTTGATCGAGCGGCCATTGATCTTTAGCTTTTTTTTCAACGAGGGGATCAGCTCCTCCTGATAGTCGTCTAGCTGCGAACCGGAGGGTAGCAATCTTGAGGCAATCTCCAGGAGCGTGTAGCGAGCCGCCAACTCCAGATTGACATCCGCATTGGCCTGTGGGACAGTGTAATCAAAGCCGTTCAAACTGCTGGCAGCATCCTGATCAAACACCATCAAGGCGCCGAGGTTGGAGTACGCATAGTAGCGAGCAGCAGCCGGCGGGTTGATGATGTCATGAACCATGACCTTGGTCACTTCGAAGACGTCATCAGCATAGGTGGACTGACCAGTGGCCGTGAGGGAAATGCACAGAGCAAAGGATGCGAGCAATGTCTTCATTCTTCATTCATTTTGTAGACCTGTGCCGGGGAGTTGTTGATACCAAACACGAGGTGTTGCTTTCCATTGATGGTCATCATCTGGACGGACTTCGCATCTCCTGTGACCTTTAAGCCGGTCTCGGACTGATTCAGGTATTCGAAGTTGCCCTGGCCGTCACCAAGGAAGATGCTGCCGTAGTTGGCATCGATCAGACCCAGCCGGATCCTGATCTGACTCTGGTTACCGGCCAGCAGGACGTCCAGGTTTCCATCGCCATTGAAATCGGCGACTTCCAATGCAAAAACTGGCGAGATCTGGGCCTCCAGGGGCATGAGGCGGATCTCGAATTTTGATCCTTGGTTTTCGAGATAAACAGGTGACAGCTCGGTCACATAGAGTTTGTTCGCTTCGGCGAGTTGCGCCTTGGTAAGTACCTGCTTGATGGTCGCCTCGGAATAGATCTCGTAAGAAGTGAACTTCTGCCTCAAGGCAATCAGTTGATTGGTGATTTCACCGCGGCTGGCGAATGGGTAAGACTCCCCTTGTATGTGATAAGAGAAAATCGGGTCCACCGAGCCATTAGAATCGAAGTCGCCATAAACCAGGCTGAGGGGTTCCTCAGCCGAGGCATAGATCTGCGAATTGTGGCCGAAGTTGCCTATCACGAAATCCTTGTCCCCATCCCCGTCGAAGTCTCCTGAAATTAGTTTGGTCCATAGGCCGGACGGGGAGTTGGGAATGAATTCGGAGGTCCTATCGACCAATTGCTTCCCTTCCTCATTGATCAAAATTGTGATCGGCATCAGATCTCCTATGACTATCAGATCCTCCCAGGAATCCCCATTTACATCAATCCACTCCGAATCGGTGACCATCCCGATCATTCCGGTGTTTGGGACCAGGCCCTCCGGTGCTGCGAAATAGCCCCTGCCATCATTGATCAGCAGATAGCTCTCCGGAGACTCGGGATATCGGCCAGGTACGACCCTTCCACCCACGAAGAAATCAACATCCCCATCCTTGTCGAAATCAGCGGCACTGGCGCTGGATCCACTGACCAACTTCTCTGGGAGGCCAGTGGTTCTCAAGGCGAACCTGCCTGTGCCGTTATTGATATACAGCCGATCCTTTAAGTCGGCGTCGTCCTTGGCATAGTCGTGATAGCCACCACTGACAACCAGGATATCTAGATCTCCATCGCCTTCGACATCAGCCAACTCGGCATCGGCTTCTGTGCTTTGAGGGTTGTCGTAGGCAAAGGACGCCTCAGTGAAGTCTCCCGTCGCCTGCTGCAGGAGGATCTTGCTCTGACTGTTTTTGCTGGAGCCAATGAAGAGATCCTCAAGGCCGTCTCCGTTCATGTCAGCAGACTCGACCACGGGACCACAGTTAGTCAGCATCGTCATCAAAAGTGGCTGTCGCTTAAAATCATTGATAGGGTACTCTTGGTGCTCAAAAAGTGTCGCTTGTGTCAAGTCGAAGAGCGTTTGCTGATCGCCATTTGCTTTGTCACCGAATGCTTCTTTGTCTTTCTCGAAAAGCTCGATGCGCTGGTTCACCGATGGGTTTACGACTTTAGTTTTTCCGCCATCGGGCCACAGCACCACGAGCGAATCCACCTGCTCTGATCGACCTAGGCCGAAATGAACGACATCTGACATCCGCGACTGGAAGCCTCTCATTGGCATCAGTTCCTGGAGCTGAAAGCCTCCTTCCGCGTAGAGCATGAGCTTTGAATTGTAAGCCCTCGTATTGAGTCCATCACCAATAAGTTGGATTGACAGGTAATTGCCGCCATCGAAGTTTTCGCGAAGGTTGTTTCTGTAGATCGATGCTCTGCTGTTGATATTGCTGATGACGAGGTCGAGGTCCCCATCATTGTCAAGGTCAGCGTGGGCCGCACCATTGGAGAACATGGGCTTGTCGAGGCCCCAGCAATCCGACTTGTCATCGAAGGTCAGGTCGCCTTTGTTTTGGAAGATGTAATTCCTCGTGGGAGTGGATTCCGTGTTTTGCACGATGTACAGGGTATCCACTTTTTCTCGGTTGATCTGCTGGTTGAAATAATAGTCCCCTTTGAATTTTAAAAAATCGCGGTTCGTGACGTCCTTGTAGTAGCCATTCGAAACGAACAGATCTTTCCAGCCGTCATTGTCATAATCTGCAAACAGAGCGCTCCAACTCCAATCGGTATTGCTCACTCCAGCCAGCTGCCCGATCTCGCTAAAGGTGCCATTGGCATTGTTGACATGCAGCATGTTGCGCATGCTCTGGTGGTAGTAGCCAGCAAGTACTTGCCGGGCGTATTCCTCGTAGTTGTCGGGCCCGTAGAGGAGTTTCTGGCGCTTGTTGTCCTCCGGCAGCATATCGATGGTCAGCAAATCCACATGCCCGTCATTGTTGTAGTCGTTGATGTCGGAGCCCATGGAGAAATGCGAAATGTGCTGGAAGTACTCCGCCATTCGCTCGGTGAACGTCCCATCACCATTGTTGATGTACAGGTAGTCAGGCTCGATGAAGTCGTTGGACACGTAGATATCTGGCCAGTGGTCTCCATTCATATCGGATACCGCTACACCCAACCCATAGCCCATGGATGTACCTTTTATGCCGGCGGATTCGCTGATGTCTGTAAAAGAGCCATTGTCATTGCGGTACAGCTTGTCTCCGGCGTAAGGATCGCGGTTTTCACGGAAGTGCTCCCATTCTGCGGAGGGGATGTGGTCCGCATTGTAGTTGAGCTGATACATGTCGAGGTCGCCGTCCTTGTCGAAGTCGAAGAAGGCGGCTTGCACGCCGAACCCCGGATCATCGAGCCCCAACTCCTTGGCGCGTTCTGTGAACGTCCCGTCCTGGTTGTTGATATAAAGGCGGTTTCTCCGGCGCTCCACCTGGTGTTCGTCATTGTAACAGACATAGATATCTAGCCATCCGTCCGCGTTTACGTCTGCCATGTTCACGCCAGTGGCCCAATACCCAGCGTCGTCCCCTATGCCGGAGGACTTGGTGATGTCTTCAAATTTTAGCTTGCCCTTGTTCTCGTACAGTCGGGAGGTCTTCTGATTGCCAGTGAGGAAGATCTCGGGAAGTCCATCGTTGTTGAGATCCCCAATGGCTACCCCACCTCCGTTGTAGAAATAGGTGGTGGACAGGAAGTTCATCTGGGCATCCTCGGTAAGGGTATTGCTGAATTTTACTCCGGTCTGTTTTGGAGAAAGCAGCTCAAAAAGTGGTCGTTCGTCTTCACATTGGGCGGTTGCACGGCTTGGACCTAGAAGACCGACCAGCAGCACATTCGCGATCAGTATCAAGCACCTCATCGCGCAAATCTACTGTACCTTTTTTCCTTTTTCCTCGCTCGACGGGCGATAAATGGTGGTCCGAGCTTAGACTTTGGACGCCACTTCCCAATCACTCTTGAAAGTCTTCATGGCGGAAAAATCATCGATGGGATTATTTACAAGTCTTGTCTGATCAGGGTTCTAGCCAATTGCAGGGCTGGCTCAATCATTGAAAAAAGCGTTCAGTGTTGGTGAACGCTTTTCATCACTACATCAATATTTAGCCAAATCATGTGTCCACATCTGGTAAGGGATTAGCAAAATGAACGCCCGAACTCCTGAGACAATTGAACGCATCCTGGGCGCTAATCTTAGACATCAAAGCGTGATTTGGGAAATCTGCCTGCACATCTAGATCGATCTCGGCTCCGAGTTTTTCCAAAGCTTTCTTCTTCACAAATGTTATCTGACCTGCCCCAATTCCCGAGATACCAGCTTGGTTGTCAGCATCAGAATAGTACATCCTTTTTGCTTTGAAGCACGCGACACTAGCATTGCTCAATATGTCTTGAGTGGTTATCTCCCTGCGTTTTTGCAGTCTCTTAATAAAGGCCTTTGCAGTTGTGATCTGGCCTCTGTATGCTACTATCCACATCATTGTTACATTTTGATTTATAAATCTTATGACAGGATCGAACTCACCTGGACGCTCTCATGAGGGTCTCCCGGTACTGTAGCGTCATAAGTGATTTGAACGGACGTTGCTCCTTGCAGTGTGGCGAGGTCGTTCGAGCATTGGAACTGAACTGCGCCACCGGCTAGATTTTCAATCACTACGCCATTAGGCTGAGCAGTCATTTGATAAATGTGGTCGGCAGTCTGTCGAGCCGCCTGTACCAGTGTTATTGTTGCCATCTTTGAAAATGAATTGGATGTCTTCCTACTCTGTTTGAGGCTTTTCAGAATCCGCCTGTGTTGATAGTAAAGTTGGGTTCCAGCTTTGCCGGATTCATACCCCCTAGTAGCCATACTGCCAAATACCTCTTTTGTGGTATTCAGGTCAGTGGGTGGTAGAGTGCGCTCTTATTTTGGGAGTAGTAGCTTACAGTCCCTGGGCTTTTTGCCAAAGTGGAATACAACCAAAGCTTTACTGGCTTTTGAAGCGCGATAAGCCAAAACAATAGCGCCCCGACAAGGTCCAGGCACTATCGGAATGGCGTTTTCTGCAGTTCTGGGAATTACATGCCTTTAGGAGATGTTTGTTACCTCCAGATTTCAGAGAGTTCGCCAAGGAAAACGTCAAAATCCACTTTCCTGGAGGCCACATCATGGGCGTCTGATTTTTGCCAGAATTTGTACCCTTTGCCCTTCCACGTCTGAGGAATCGTAGGATTGTCCCTCTGCGTGTAGTCTGCAATCCATAGTGGGTATTCGGCGAACTTCTTATTCTTAAGGTACTGGTTGCCAAAGCTTGGGTCCGTGTAGACGATTGGCTTCCGCTTTGTGAGGCGCTCTATATGCTTTAGGAATAGCAGCAGGTCTACTTGTAAATCCATGTGATCCATTTTTGCTCCCTTTGGGAGGCTCTCAGGCTCGATATCCAGAATTGGAGCTATCGTCTTTCCATCCAACTTACCAATCACCTTGGCAAAGTGCTCTGCTTGATCAATCGCATCTTCTCCCGCGTCATAGAAGTGATAGGCACCTCGAATAAGACCTTTTTCGGCAACCAGTTTCCAGTTCGAATGGAATCTTGGATCCACATATCTTGTCCCTTGTGTGGCCTTACAGATCACAAAAGTGAGGTCGTCGGCCTGATCAATGTCGTTGACCAGATTGCCGTTCCATTTGGAGACATCCACGCCGTAGAACTTCTCTCTGTTCGAATGCCCAGCTGATTGTAACGAGAGATGGGTTCGAACAAAATTCGAAAGTGAATCGGTCTTTGCAAGATGTGACTCACTCCTCGCCAGCAGCTTATTGTGGTGGCGCAACTCGAAGAATACAAGGAGCCCCAACAGTATCAGAACGAAAAGGCCCGCCGAAGCTACTACGAAATTCGTTTTTGACCATCGGTTTTGATCTTCAGGAGATGATGAATCGGCTTCGGGCTCAGTTTCTTCAAATAAATCCTCAATACTGCTGGAAACTGTCAGCGAGCCGGTGCATGTGCTGAGGATCAAATCAAATTGATCCTGATCATACAATGTACCCTGGTAGACCGTTCGTTGGTTGGCATCATGGATCTTGTCCGGCTTCTCAGTATATTCTCCCTTGCCATTAAGGATAATCTTTCCTTTGATTGGTTGGGGGTTGACGAAAGCGTCTTGCAAAAAGAACATAGATGTTTCCCGGGATTCTTTCCCGCGCGTGATCGTCAGGTAACCTTCGTAATGCAAGTACCTGAGGAAAGAAAGCAGGGAGAAGAAGTTGCTGATCTCTTCATTTTTCTGATGCTCACTATTGTACTGTTCAGTCGTAAGGAACAGAACGGCATAGTGCTCCTGCGCTTGTATGATAAGTGCTCTTCCGGCTTCCTCAGTAAGGAAATTGCCCTCCAACCATTTGGCTACAGTGGGGCTAGTTTGGCTGGAAAACAACGACAAGCTCTGCGCCCATCGTTGTTCTTGATAAGTGAGTTTACGCATGAGAATGAAATTCATAGAGTAGGACAAGAAAAGATCCGACGATACTGACAAAGGCTGCCAGAAACAGCGTGTGGCTGGAGCGACGGAACCACCTTTTTTCGGGCCGTAAGATGCTCGTGTAGGACAGTAGTACGCTGCCTAGAAGCAGGGCAACTGAAAAACTCAGACATTCGTCAACGGTGTAGACTGCGTTCTTGTCGGTCACCTGAAATAAGGTGATCACTACGAGACAAACGCCAATCAGAGCAATAGACCCATGGAAGAGGTCGCCAGGAGTGTCTGGGAATTCTTTTTTCATGATTCCTCCGTTTTAGGTTTTACTGGATTTGTTGATGGTTTCGACACCGCGCTGGTTCGGCCCTTCAGCCACCCCTCGACCAATAGGCTCTTCGTGATCTTCTTAGTGAAGAACCGAATGGGAGCGCCTGTGGCCTCATCGCCACTGCTTATGACCTTCAGGTAATTATCAAATGCGCTCATGAGCGAGTTGATATCCATTACCTCGTTACTGCCCTGGTCGATTTCGTCCAGTGACGACACCAGTGACCGGATCTTTGCGTTTTGAATGGTAAGCTGCTGGTTGCCCTCCCTGGAATCGCTGGCTGCTTTTGCTACATTGTCAGTTTCAGGGTCATTTTGCAGGATCTGATTGATGGCCTGTGGATCCGGTTTTGCGATTTGCTTGACGGCTAGATCAATCTTCGTAGAGGATATGGTAGGGATCGCTCCCATTGTCACCAGACTCACATGAGAAGATACCTTTTGACTGCTCAACATCCTTTTCACTTCCTTCAGGGTATCATCATCTACCCCGAAGCCACCTACAGCGTTTTCAAGCCATCCCCCCAACTTCAATTTATCGTTGAGGGATGCTATTTGGATTTCGGGGGGTGTCGTGGCCTCGGTATTAAGGATGTGTACCATGCCGACGAAGCTTGAGCCATAAGCAGCGCCTGAGATCACTGAAATGTCCGTCTCATTTTTATTCGCGGGCGACTTACTGAGTGCGGCGACTGCCGCTGGGTCGCTTGTGTCGATGATATCCTTCCTGCCGGTTGTGGCATTCCAGACAGCGATGGCCTTATCCACGTCCAAGACGAAGGGCTCGATCATAGATACATTTTTGTGCATGCAACAGGCAGTGATGACCAACGTACCGGCGATACCGTGATTTTCGTGTTGTTGCTGGATCCTGTTAGTGGCCTCCTTGGCTACATCGCTGGCTCCTTTTCCCAGGTCGGCGTTGGCTGATTTGATGTAAGTCTCGATATTGGCCAAGGTGTCGTTTTGAAGATTGCTGGCGAAGCTGAAATATTGCGCATCCAACTTCATGGATTCGTAGGCCAGTGGCTGAGATGAGATCTTACTCTTGGCGAAGTCCACCGGGCTCTCCATTTGTGAGTTGGTGGGTAGCTCCACTAGCGTTTCTTTGACTCGCTGAATGCTAGCCTCATTCTTGAGCCGGGTAGCCATGTAGCTGGTGGCCGAGGCGGATATCTGTGCGTCAATACTTTTTATCTCCGATTCCAAATCACTGACATCGATATTCATATCCAGCAATTCATTCAGAGTCATGACAAAGCTTCTTCTCATCAGAATCAAGGAGTTCATCTTTTCCTGGGCAGCCTCAATGCCCTGCTGGAGTGTGGAGATCTGATCCAGTAGGTCCAGGAGTTGGGAATCTACTACCGTACCCAGTACAAGTGATGGGTGATCGTATGCGATGGATGAGGGCATAATACCTTGGGTTTTCGGGGTTGTGCTCACATGCTATATAGCGTGCTTCTCTCCCGGTTTATGAAAATGGTGGAGCAGGCGTAGCTGCTCCACTTTCAGGTTTTTTGGACTATTAGTCGGCAGAATCGCTCGTCTGACTTGAGGAAGCTTTGGCCCCTGATGAGCTGCCATTGTCCTCACTATCATCGCCGCTGCTGAAAGAGTTATTGAACTTATTGGGGTGGTATTTTTTCAACCAGGCCCCGGTCAATTCAGCTTTGGTAATTGGCTTGAGATAGTAGTTGATAGGAATACCAATATTCCCTGCCAGGCACTTGTTGATGTAGTCCTCCATGGACTCCATCATCGAGTTGGTATTAAGGACTTTGTTGTTTTCCTTGTCTATATCTGAAAGCCCACTGAGTACTCCCTTCGTCTGCGCATTTTGCATTGCGACCATCTGACCGCCTGCACGGGCAGCGGCTGCGGACGTTGCTACCGTACTAAACTCAGAGTTTGTATTTGCCTGCAATTTCTCCAATTGATCTATGTTGCTCTTGCCGTTGAAATCGGTGTATCCCTTAACAGCACTCTGCACATTGTTGGACTTGATGGACGGGATCGATCCCATGACACACAGCGTACAATGTGATTGAATGCTATTCTTGCTTAACAAGTTCTTGGCATCGCCGGCAAAGTCGCTGTCTATCCCTAGTCCGCCGGACTCATGAGAGAACCATCCGCCAATTTCGAACTGTCCCTGAAGAGATGCGGCCACGGAGGTCATGGCTTCAGCGGCATCCGTCTCGGTCGTGTCCAGAATATGTACCATACCGACGAAGCATGACCCAAATGTGGCTCCTGATAGCAACTGAAGTTTGCTCTGTTTGCTGGTATCCTTTTGAGACAGCGTCTGACGGATGTTTTCCGTACTCAAGGTGTTGATTGGGTCTTTCGGAAACTCCGCATTCCATACGCGAATGGCCTTGTCAACATCCAGAACGTACGGCGCAAGCAGGAGCGCGTCTTTGTGCGTACAATTGATACTGATGACTAAGGTACCGGCAATGCTATGGTTGGCATGCTGGCTATTCATCTGAGATTGGACTGTATTTCGCACAGATGCCGTGCCGGAGGAAGAGAAACCAAAAACTGACTCGCCAAAGGTGTCACTTACAAAAGAGGCAACCGAAGCTGAATGTGTGCTGGAATCCTGTACGTTCTTGTCGAAGGAGAAGTACTGGCAATTCATCTTCAACGAGTCCGCTGATAAAGGCATTTTCTTGATTTGTGACTTGTTGTAATCGATGGGACTTTCCACTGAGCTATTGACCATGGCGATCTTGCTTTTCAATGGCTGTATGGCCTGTTCAGCAGTGAGCTTGGTTGTTGCAAAATTGATAGCAGCTTTTTCGATGTCCTGACCAACTTTCACACTCTCCTGCTGGAGGTTTTGGACATTGACTCCCATGTTTACCATTTCCTGAATGGTCATGTCAATGCTCCTCTTTAGGGCAATCAACGAATTCAAGTCGCTCTCTGCAGCATTGACAGGAGCTTCTTTCTCGCTGATTTGTTCGATGTTCGTGAGCTTTTCCATCGTCACAATGTTTCCTAGAATCAGTGACGGATCGTACGGAATTGTCGTGGGCATAAGATTTCTATTTTTGATTCGTGTCCCTACTCTGTTGAGGCTTTTCGGAATCCGCCTTCTGTTCAACCCGAGCAGAAAAGGGCTTTTTAGAGTGGCTTGCTCCACCTTATTGGATTTCAAGTCATCTGCTTGAAACCTTTTCATCAAAATTGAAGGCAGCCAACAGCTATTCTGTCAGGGAAAAGAGGGATTGACACAAATACCTCAAAAGAGGTATTGGGTGATAATTAGGGGTAACAGCTTGTTTTCGTAAAGCTTCGGCACACAAGGGGAAGTAAGCCTATCGGAGAGGTCTGATTCAGATCAACTCTTTGTCCATCGCCAATTTGACCAGCTCGGCGGAGGTTTTCACGTGTAGCTTATGCATGATGTTACGCCGATGGGTTTTGACTGTGTGCTCACTGAGAAATAGATGTTCTGCGATGGCTCTCGTATTCTTCCCTTCTGCAATGCATTGGATGATCTCCACTTCGCGTTCTGAGAGTTCCTTGCCCGTGTTTTTCGTCGATTTGCCTCTCAGATAGTCAAAAACCTGATTGTTGATTTTGGGATGAAAATAGTTCTTTCGCTGACTGGTCAGCGTGATGGCCTCCATCAGTTCAGCCTTCGAAGCGTCCTTGAGGATGTAGCCTTGGGCGCCTTTTTCGAGGGCGCCCTTGATTTCTTTCATGGTCTGGTGCATCGTCAGCATCAGCACCGGCTGATCAAATCCCTTGCTTCTCAGCAGCTCCATGGTGGAAAGACCATCCAGAATGGGCATGGCAATGTCCATCAGAATCACATCCACTTCATGCTTTTCGAGTAGAGAGGGAGCTTCATATCCGCTTTTCGTAGCGGCTGTCACTTCAATCCCATCCTGCTCGGTGAACATAGATTTCAATCCATGGGCGAGCAGCTGATGATCGTCGATTATCAATACCTTGATCATCTCGACGATGAATTTTCCCATGCCAAGTGGCTAACGACTGGGGCCATAACACTGGTTCAGGTCTAAAAAATATGGTTTGTCCCTGACTAAAGGACCTCCGAAATCAACCTTAATATACAGGATTAGTCGGGAGTAGCAACACCGTAGTCTCAGGAAAAAAGCCATGAACGGTTTGCCTACGCGCCAGGTGGCCTAGTAAGAGCCGATTTCTTATGTGACTGGCGCCATGTCCGTGGTGGTGACAGGCAAATCGATGTTCACAGTGGTACCACCCTTGTGGTGACTGTCTATCCCTAGTTCACCGTGCAGTCCATCCACCATTTCCTGCAGGCTCTGTAATCCGATGCCTCCGGAGTTTCGAGAGACGACTTTTGGATCGAATCCCTTTCCATTGTCCTGGATCAGTATGTTGATCATGCGGTCGTCTTCAAAACCGGTCAATGAGATAGAAAGGCGACTGGCCTCTGCGTGCTTCAGCACATTGCTCACAAGTTCCTGGACGATTCTGTAGATCATGATCTGGCTGTCAGAGTCGATCGCCAGTGGGCCCAACGAGGCGGTAAATTCCACTTTCAACGCATTTGTCTGCCGAAGGTGTGCCGCCAGTTCTTTCAGGGCCGGCACTAGTCCAAAGTTCTCAGAAACTCCCATATTTAGCTCATGGGAGATATTGCGTACATCCTGGCAAGCCTGGTCCACGAGATGCATGACTGTCTGGTACCTCTCAGCGTCAGGATGCTTGAAGCCGTTGAGATTGACTTTGACTGTGGCCAGTAGGCTTCCCAGGTGGTTGTGCAACTCCTTTGCGAGGTGCTTGCGTTCAGCCTCTTTTCCACGCACCATAGACTGTAGTGCTTTTGTCTCATGGGCCGTCAACAGGTCCTTGATCTCATTGTCATGTGCCTGGCGCTCGGATAGGGTCATAAGCCGGGCATTGCGAAACCGCTGTCGGAAGTAAAGCAGCAAAACGATCGTCAATAAGAGTAGTATTATAGCAATGAACACATAGGTTTGTTGCAAGGCCTTTTGCTTCTCAAGGGTATCGATTTCCTTCTCCCTCAGATTCACCTCAAACTCAGTTCGCAGGTCGGCCATTCTCTTTGTTTGGTCTGAGTTTTCGATGCTGTCTTTAAAGCCCACGTATTGCTGATACAACTGGTAGGCTTGATCATAATTTTCTTTGGCTGCATGAAGACCGGACAGGGCAAGCGAGGCGTCTCGGGCTTGCTCCTTTAGGTCCAACTCCAAAGCCATTTGCAGTCCTTTTTGTAAGTGATCACTTGCCTTAGCTTCGTTGCCTTGCTCCATGTAGAGGTTACCCAGTTGGTTGTGGTAATCAGCCATCCCAAATCGGTCGCCCAGAGGTACCAGCATGCTTATGGCGAGTGTTAGATCCTTTTCGGCAGTGGCGAAACTCCCCTGCTTCCAGAATACCAGAGCTCTGTTCCCAATCGTGTAGGCCTTGCCTATTCCAAGCCCAACATCTTGAAACAACGATTCGGCTTCATTGTACAGTAAAAGTGCGGAATCCAATTCCTCCAACGTATAATAGACAAAGCCGGTATTGAGCAGACTAATGGCTAATGATTGCTTCTTGTCAAGTCTTCTGAAAAGCTCGATGGCCTTGTTTTGGTAGATGAGCGCATTTCGGAAATTGTCATGGCTTGTGTAAGTCGTCGCTATTTCCGAGTATGATCTTACCAACTGATCGTCGTCATTAATTTCCAGGGCGATCTTCGCACTTTGGAATAGGTTTTCCAGGGATTTTTTCAGATCTCCCTGCAGCCGGTGTGCAACACCTTTGTAACGGTATCCCTTGATGGAGTAGAGGGCCAGGTCCTCCTTCTGAGCTATTTCCAGGAGTAATTCAGCATAAAGCATTTTGTCTTCCGGCGCGATGGAATACACGGCAATATTGTCTATCAAATAGGCCTTGGAGGAAACTGATAGTGTATCACCATTTTGTAGTAGGATCTTCAGGCTATCCGCTTTGGTCTGGTCCTGCCCAAAAGCATTGCAAAAAATGGCTACAACGACAATGCAAGCGAATGTCGTACTCGACTTGAACTGAATTACACTAATAAGGGTCAATTGGCACTCCCCTGATCAATCTGCAGCTGTGGATCGACATCGCGAGCTTCATTACTCCCGCTGTATTCTACGGTCAAGCCGTAGCTTTCGGTCCCGGTGGATGAGGTACTTGCCGTCGCTTTCCAATTGTCCCCGACAGGAGTGGGCTCCTCGGAAAAAAGATCTGTGGTATTTTCTTTAGTTGCAACTTTCAGAATTTTGCCGTTAACAGGGATCCACGTTACCTGGTCACCTTCATTGAGGTGCGGGACAAAGGTATGGTTCCCTTCATCATCAATTTTTACTGTGATTCTTAATGTATTCATCGTTTCACCTGCTGGATCGATCACCAGCTCGTGATTCACCTTTAACTTAGCGGGGCTATTACTGGGCTGGACTATTAAATAGTAAGCTTCGGTCCCCTTCGACACATCGGTGACCACTGTATTCCAGTGATCACTGTTGCCACTTAGTATGGTCGGTCCCTCAGAGAAGAGATCAGGGTTGGCAGGAACGGGGGCTATTTTTTTGATCGTTCCGCCTTCAGGAATCCAAATTAGTGCGTCACGCTGGTTCAAGTGAGGAATCAAAGTGTAGTTGTTAAGCTTTTCAATTTTGACGGTGATCTTCAGGTTGCTCATAAGGGATTGGGTTTATGCATGCTATAAAAGGTGGCACTAGGGTCTTTATATTGGGAAATCAGTTGGTAGCGCCCTGATCTATCTGCAATTGAGGATCAACATCAACGGCTTCAGTGCTGTTATCAGCAGAAACCGATATCTTATACGTTTCGACACCTGTCTGATTCTTAACAGTAGCTGTCCAGTTATTGTTGTCCGTGTCTTTCTGAGGCTCACCCGTGAATAGATCGGTAGGGCTGCTGTTTTTTATCTTCTTAATCGTGCCACCCTCTGGGATCCAGGTCACGGTGTCTCCTGCATTGAGATGTGGGATAAGCGTAGTTATCACTTCGTCACCGTTTTTTATGATCTTCACTGTGATTTTCAAATTCGCCATGGTCTTATCGGATTGGGTGAAAAGTCAAAATAAGATTCTCTTGCCGAGTCGGGAACCGGAGAGCTAAATGGCACTTCCCTGGTCGATCTGCAATTGTGGATCCAGCGCCCAAAATTTATCATCGGATGTTTTTACCAGAACATATAGTTTTTCGGTCACAGAGGTTTTTGTTCCCATTACATTGAAGTTCATTGCCTCGGTGATTTGGTTTGTATTCTGCACGATGTTGCTCGAAGTTGGTATCACCGCAGGCCCCTCTTGGTCATAAAGAGCTATGCTCTTGATTTTATTTTTTGGCTTGACCGTAATTTCCAGGTCCACAGAGGGGGAGGAATTTTTAGGTTTGGTATATTTAATGGTATCAGTTTTTTTGGGAGTCGAACCGTCTACTTTTAGGCTAAAACAATTGGTCCTTTGGTAGCAGTTTTTCTTAAATTTTGTGGTCTCAATTGGATCTGTTGCAGAGACGGTCTTGCTAAGCGTCAGGGTAGCCTTTATAGTGGTAGTTGGTGTTGGGGCCATTATTTTGGATTTTTGGTGTGACTAAACAAGATCTTTCAGTAAACCTAAGTTGGCAACTATTCTCATTACTCTGATACCCCAAAAGAGGTATTCTCACTTCCTGAATGATTGATAGCAATGTAAATTTTCCCGGCCGGGATTTGGGGCGAAGAGAGAACAAAGTGCAAGAAGGGGCTCGGTTTTCAAATGAAGTGGTGGACCTACTACTCCTCCCAAAAGCAATTAGTAGAAGGCAGTTTCTTGTAAAGCCAATTGTTACCCTTGTGCCTGTTGAATGGTATTTTACCAGCGAACCATTCCATCCAACTATCTATCGATGGCATCCACCAGCCTTTGTGAGGCCATCCAATTCCAGCTTTTTCTAAGACAGTGTGACTACTACTCACACAGTTTTCGAAGGGAATGGGATTGCACGGAAGGTTAGGATGAAGTACGGAATATTTGACGGATTTACCATCCATGTCTTCCTTAGTGGCCTTAAAGTTTTTAATATCATCGGAGTCAGCTTCTACGAAGTATACGAAAGTGTCGGTGGCCTCTGTGTCTTTTAGCCAATTACCATCATCTCCTTCCTGGCGGAAACAGTAATAATCTCCTTTTTCACTCCCGGCCACGGAACAAGTGACGTAGGACAGACTGTTATCAGCTCCTCTCTCCACCATGAAGCATTCGGCATGTCCATTAGCAAAGAGCTTATCGGCAAAGGTTTCCAATTTTTTTACCGTTTCTGACCAAGTGAAGATAGAATACTGAAGGCCAATAATGCCTTCATTATTTTGCGGATTCATGTCAAGGGCTTGCATTACTTCCTTCACTGTCTTAAACCCTTTTTTCACGGTGTGAGATTTCATAACATTGATATTGAATGTCTTCCTACTCTCTTTGAGGCTTTTCGGGATCCGCCTGTGTTGCTAGCAAAGTTGTATGCCTGCTTCACCGGATTTCTACCCCAGAAAAGCCATGAAGATAAATACCTATTAGGTGGTACTTAGGCTTTTTGGAGGTATTGAAGTTCCCTTTTTGGGAGGAGGTAATACGGAGCCATTTTTGGGACTACAAGCGCCCCTCACTCCTCCAATTTCACCAATATAAACTGCTGCTTTTTCAGTTTTTTGTGACCGAACAGGAGGACTTCGTCGTCAGTGACCTGCATCGTCAGCTGAGGGCGAATAATGGTCTCCGTTTCTTTCATTGACAAGAACGGACTCCGTGTTGATGTGCCATCAGCCTGGACCTTGTTGAGTGCAATATATGTCGAGGATTTGCTGCTCATCTGTGCCACTCTGCCGGTTCCAGAATAGTTCAGGTTGGCCCTATTGTCATTGTATATGAGATAGATAGCGTCAGCAACTATGGCCGTTGCGAACGATGAGTATATGCCATTGTCATTGACCGAATGTTGGTTCTTGGCTACCTTCTCGACCCAGTCGATCTCTCCTTCCCTATTGATATTGACGACGAGGATGTCCCTGTAATAGAAGTGGAAGACCTCATACGTTGTCGGGCCCATGCCATTCATGCCTTGGGTCCACCTCGTCTCAGAGCGGATCTGGCGCTCCTCTGCGAGCATCTGGACACTCCCGTCGGCCTGGCTGATGAATTCATTGATGTAGAAATAGGGCAGTTCCACGTCGTCCCCTCTCTCGACGTTCTTTTCCACTTTTTTCGCTTGCTTCTCCGTCATGTTGGCGGTCAATATGTCCAGGTCAAAATCTTTGAAAGACGTACTCAGGACCGCCTTGGTTGTGCCGTCGAGGCTCATAAAGAAGAGGCCACCCGTGCCATTCATTCCTTCATTGGAGAAGATACCACCTGTCAAAATATCCCCGTTTGGAGCGAATCCCATGCGCAAGTCTCTGAGAAACCTATCGCCTGCCTCGAATTTGATGGAATCTAGTAGCTTGCTTTCGTCGAATTCGAAAAACATAAAGTCGTAATTGGCCTGACCATTACGTTTATTTTTTGCTTTGCCTTTGAAGCGTTTTCCGAGAATGTAGAATTCCCCGGTTGCGCCAAGAAGAAAGTCCTGCACCTCCATGAGTTTGTCCGTGTAGGGCAGTATCACCCGATCCTCCCAGATGACCTCCATATTGTCTGCGCGTAGAACATGCACACCCATCCTGTCTGGCTCATTCTTTTTATTCATGATGGAATAGGCCACAGCGAAGAGTGAAGAGTCCTGTGAGAATATGACATCAATATCCGCGATCGCCTCCCCATCGGTGGCCAGTTGTGCCAGGGGCAATCTGGGCTCCAGGCTTAGATCAGACTTATTGATCTGCTGCAGGTGTACATTGGGATTCTTCAGCACGAGTTCTCTGCTAGAGCTGGCGGGGACGTATTTCACAGAAACGTGATACATGCGATTGCCCAGCATAAAAGCCGCATAGGAATCGAATCTGGAGAAGGAGCCCTCTGAGAGCGAGACTTCATCAACAGGCTCCAGCTTGTAGGAGAATTTCTTGATGGTCTTCTGCCCCCTTCCGGACAGGCTCACACGCTCATAGTAGACATAAAAACCTTCTCTGTCGGCATCGATGAACTCGATGGGCACTTCTTTCTTGGAGATCTTGAACAGTGGACCGAGGACGTAGTCATGTTCGCCAGTGCGTTGCTGACCGATAGATTCCAGGGCAGACGTGCAGAGGAACAAAAAGATCAAAAAATGCTTCATAGCTGTTTCGGGGATGATTTGACCAATGTAGGTTTTTTTGGGATTTGGCACAACTAGACGTACCTGAGCAAGAATGCTACCAGTTTTTTGGACGGATGGATAAGCTCGATGCTGGGTTTCTTCACCCTTACAAATCCTCCAAAGGTGTGCTGCCGTCCATCCAACTCCACTCTACCTCCCGCATAAACCACGAATAGGCTTCCAGGTCGGAAACTCCCCAATCATGGAAGTCTCGTACGCTCTGGAAGAGACGATTCGCATTGACGAGGTTAGGCTCCTTCAAGAGCGTGTCTATATTATTTAGAAAATCGGTAGGCTTTTCTTCGCACTTGCTGATGTACTCGAGAAACCACTTGTGATAAGGAAATAGCACTCGGTTGTATGTGAGGATCAGGCGGCCGGCGTACAATGCCAATTGAGAGGCAGCGCGGGTCATCGTATAGATGTTTTGGTGTCGACTGGCTTCACCCATCAGCCAATTTTGGATGAAGGCCATGGAGTAAAATGATCTCAATCGTTCGTCGCGTCCCTTTTCTGGATACTGCTGTATCTGTTGTATGATGTCCACCAACTGTTCGTCACGGGAGTAGGCAGTAAAAGCCCCGTCGAACGCAGCCCTGGAAGGCTCATTGCCCTTTGCTGCCACATCATAGAGATAGGGCCGGTTGATGATCTTGCCGTCGACGAATCCACCAGGATAGTCACAGAGGTCCGTACGGTTAATGAAAAGGTTATTTCGAGCTTGCCGCTCAGCGTAGACTTCGTCAGTGGCGACGATCATGAAGTCAATGTCTGAATCGTCCCTTGCTACTCCTTTGGCCACGGAGCCGCCGATGATGAGCGCGGGGAACTGCGGGTCATCCTTGTATTCATTGGTGAGGTTGTCGATGGCGTCTTGATGGTGTTTTTTGATTTTGTTGATCATCACGTTGTGGGAGCTGTTTCTTTATTCTAGAGTCGCTAGCGAACATAGTGGAAGTCCGTACGCAAATCAATAGGTTGGACGTTGGCAAGTGTTTCGCAAGGCTGCAGGAGTAGGCTGCCCCGGGCTGGTTTTCATGCCAAGAAGATGCTGTGATAAGCGCTTTGAGACGTTTGTCCAGCAGCTCAGGTTCGATTAAGGGCAGTTTTGGCTAACTTTCGACGGACAGCTATTCTTGCAATGAGAGCGTTCAAGAACCTAATCGATGTTTAAACTCATAGACCCAGAAACCGCTGCAGAACTTATCCCAGATGGGGCTACCGTGGCCATTGGAGGAGGAGGTGCTGGACATGCTGTACCGGATCTCATCATGAAGGCGATTGGTGAGCGCTTTGTCACCTCCGCACAACCAAAACAGATCGACGTCATTCACCCTTGTGGCCTCGGCGACAATGACAAAAGAGGACTCCAACACTTCGCCCATGAAGGGCTGGTACGTTCAGCCGTGGGAGGCTTCTGGGGCAATGCTCCCAAAATGGTCGCCCTCGCAAAGGCCAACAAGCTCACCGGCCACAACTTACCGCAGGGTGTCCTCAGCCAGTTGATGAGAGCCTGTGCTTCGGGCAAACCAGGACTTGTGACCAAGGTGGGGCTTCATACGTTTGTGGACCCCCGATTGGAGGGAGGTAAGATCAACCACATCACCACAGAGGACTTAGTACATAACATCAATATCAAGGGTGAGGAGTACTTGTTTTACGACGCCCACAAAATAGAGATCGCGATCATCCGCGGAACATCGGTCGACAAGGAAGGAAATCTGACAATGGAAGAGGAGGTCGGCTTCTTCGCCATGATGTCACTCGCTCAGGCAGCGAAGGTGAATGACGGCATCGTGATCTGCCAGGTCAAGAACATCAATAACAATCATGCGGATCCCGGAAGCGTCAAAGTTCCGGGAGTGCTGATCGATTACGTCGTGCAGGATCCAGATCAGGAGATGACCTTTATATCGAAGTTTGATCCAGCCCTGGTGAAGCGCGATGCACCTTTTGAGAATGACGAGCTGCAGCTGGAAGGCGTCAAGAAAATAGTAAGCCGCCGCGCCGCCAGGGAACTGCAAAGGGGGGCTTTTGTGAATCTGGGCTACGGTATGGCCGATGGCGTACCTATTGTCGCACAGCAGGAAAATTTCGACAAGGACCTTGTATTTATGATCGAGCAGGGGTCCACGGGGGGCATTCCGACAACAGGGCTCAACTTTGGCGCCATGTACAATCCCAGTGTGATCGTCGACGATGGCTATCAGTTCGACTACTTTCACGGAGGTGGGCTCGATATTGCCTTCCTTGGATTCGCCCAGATAGACCAGCATGGTAATGTCAATTCGAGCCGCTTTGGCAAATTCCTCACAGGTTGTGGAGGCTTCATCGACATCTCTCAAAATGCCAAGAAGGTCGTATTCTGTGGCACATTTGCCGTCAAGGCTGATATCGGGGTCACCGATAGTGCGTTGAAGATCAATCATAGTGGCCAATTCAAAAAGTTCATCGATGCGGTAGAGCAGGTTACCTTCTCGGCGAAATACGCCTTGGAGAAGGGCCAGGAGGTGCTTTATGTGACCGAAAGAGCGGTCTTTAAGCTTGTGACAGGTGGCTTGGAGTTGATCGAGATCGCTCCCGGTGTGGACCTGCAAAATGATATTTTGGATATGATGGACTTCCAACCCAGAGTGAACGATCAGCTCAAAACCTTTGACGCCGAAGTCTTTGCGGGGGAGGTCATTAGAAAAGAGGCAAAAGAGAGGAGTAATGGCTGATCCAATCATTACCGCACTGGACAATAGTGTCTTTACAGTTACCTTGAACAATGCGGCCAAGCACAATTGTATGGGCCTGGAGATGCTCAATCAGTTGAACGAGGCCATCCAATACGCCCACAGAGAGGAGGCCGTGAATGTCGTCGTGATCAGAGGGGCAGGTGATAGGTCGTTCTCGACCGGAGCCAACCTCAAGGAATTCAACGCCCTCGAGGGCAAAGAGATTGATGACTGGATCCTCTTGGGTCACGATATCTTTTCGACGCTGGAGTCTTTGCCCAAACCTACTGTCGCATACATTGATGGCTATGCGATGGGTGGTGGACTGGAGCTGGCCCTGTGCTGTGACTTTCGGCTCGTAACCGAACAATCGGTGCTATCATTTCCAGAGGTGAGCCATGGCTGGCTTCCTGGTTGGGGAGGGATACCTCGTGCAACCCGGTTGATCGGCGAGGCTGGTGCCAAGCGACTGATCCTTCTTTCCGAACGATTGACGGCCCAGGAGGCCTATCAACTGGGTCTTGCCACAAGGGTGTTGAATACCGAAGAGCAAAGTGCTCAGGTCACCGCATTTACGGAGCAATTGCGATTGATTAAGCCTGCCACCTTTAGGTTAGCAAAAAGTGCCATCCGGCAGGTTGCGGCAGGACATCCCGTTGATCCACATTTTGATGTACGAGCGACGCATTTTGCCAAAAACCAAAAAGACGAATGAGCATCTTCACCCAACTACTTGACAGAGTAAAGGCCGCGGTCCAAAACTTCGGCCCGGGCTTATTCATCATAGGCTATGTCGTCGGCACTGGTAGTGTCACTTCCATGGTCGTCTCAGGAGCAAAGTTTGGCCTTTCGCTAAGTTGGGCGCTGTTGTTGTCCTGCTTTTTTACTTATTATCTCCTCGTGGCCATCAGCAAACTGACCCTCGTCTCCGGCGAGACGCTGATGTACAATTTTCGCAAGGCCTTTGGGAGTCCAGTGACCATTTTCATCATTGCCGCTCTGACCACCACGATTGTCTCCTCACTTATTGGCATCATGGGTGTGGTGGCCGAGGTCGTGGTCGAGTGGGTACGAATCAATACGGGCTTTGCGAACCTTAGTCGTGTCGTGGTCGCGCTCGTCTTTATCGCCATACTAATTGGGTTGTTTTGGAGTGGGAAGCACAAGAATTTCATCAATGCCATGTCATTTCTCGTGGCGCTCATGTCCATTGGGTTCATCATCACAAGCGTCATGGTGGTCAGCCAGGCGGATCAGGATATTGCAGCATTCTTTCCCTCTACAGCCAACATTCCCAACACGGGACTGGTGGTGGCGGGGATGGTGGGTACGACCATGGCAGGTGTTTGCCTTGCCTCCAGGAGTATCCTTGTGCAAGAACAGGGATGGACTCGCGAAGACCTCCGGCGGGAAAACAAGGACGCAAGCATCTCTATGGTCATGACCTTCTTGATCAGCTTTGCCATCATGGTGAGTGCCACAGGGACATTGTATTTCACAGGTACATCGGTAGAAGATCCCACAGATATGATGTACGCACTGGGACCCTGGGCGGGAGACTTTGCATTGACCTTGTTCACCGTGGGGATCGTAGGTGCCGCTTTATCTTCAATCTTTCCTAATCTCCTCCTGTTTCCCTGGCTGATGGCGGATTATACGCACGGCCCTCGTGACATGAGACGACCGCTGGTGAAGGGGCTGGTGATACTCATCGCGCTGACCTGCCTCGTGATGCCCGTCTTTGGTGGTAAGCCCGTGTGGATCCTTATCGCTTCGCAAGCCGTCAGCCCGTTAGTGATGCCACTGATAACCTTGTTCCTGATCTTACTCCTGAATCGCAAAGACATCATGGGTGAACATACCAGTTCACGGACGATGAATATCATGCTGGGCATCACCCTTATCTTCAACTGCTACATGCTTTATGTAGCGTTCAAAGGCTTCGTTGATTTCTTCTAGAATTTACCTCGGCCGCTGAACGCGAACCTGGGCTTCGCCGGAGGCGTAGGACTTGTCCGCAGAAAATGCCTTGTAACCGCTCTTTTTATGCAAAGGCAGCTTGATCTCGTCCGTTTTAGAAATAGTGATCAAGGGTTCATCATCAGACAAATCGCTTCGTTTGTCCCAGTAGATAGTGGTCTTGCCACAGATGAATAAGTCCCCCTTTTTTGTGCTTCTGCGCTCAGAGATGGAGTAGGTTCTTTTTATATCCTCATAGGGAAGGACAAAGTTCAATCCCACGATGGACTTGCCATCACGTCCGTAGACGAAGTACCACTCAACTCGAGTAGGATAATAGACCAGCTGGCCACTTTCCATTTCGAAATAGCCCGAAAAATGAGGCATTCTTGCTTCGTCTGGTTGTGCTCCGAGTGGAGCGATCATAAGAATGATAGCCATTATTCCGGTGACTATCCTTGAGAATATCTGGTTTTCCATGGTGGTTGTGTTCGCTGTGTTCTGGTAATTTATATGCTGTGTTCACTAACTAATTTATACATTTCTGCATAAGCGCCGTGCGCTCGCAGAACGGGCAGGATACTAAACCGTTGAGTGGGAACAGAGGTCGATTGAATGGGCCACCGTACTTATTGCACACGTGTGTATTGCAAGTGGGCACTTCTTCCACTTGGACGTGTCTATGCCCACTGATGTAAACCTCCTTGATACAGGTACGTAGACGAACCTATCTTTCATAGGTCAAAAACTCAATTTAGCATGATACGAACGTTCCTTCGGGTTGCCTTCCGCAGCTTTCAGAAAAACGCCCTGTCCACCTTTATCAATATTCTGGGCCTTACTTTGGGCTTTGCCGCTTTCATTGTTCTTTCACTTTTTTTCTTCAATGAGATCTCCTATGACCGATGGCATGAGAAGGCCGATCGCATCTTTCGGTTCACCACCATCGATGAGGCCTTAGGTGTCACAAGCAATGAAGTAGCGATCTCCAATCCGCGAATGCCCCGAGCCGCAGAGGAAGAGATACCCGAGGTGGAAGTTGCTTCCAGAGTCCTCTATGCGGGGGAGCAGCGACTGGAGATCGGGGACGACGGCCATTACTCAGAGCATGCATTGTACGTCGAACAAGATTTCTTCGAGATTTTCGATCTACCTCTTCGCACTCCGGAAATAACCGTTGAGAAATTCAATCAACCGCACAAGTTGATCTTTACTGAGGGCTTCGCAAAAAAGGTTTTTGGCGAGGAAGTGGATGCCGTTGGCCAGTTGATGACTGTCAACGACCAGAGCTGGGAAGTCGTGGGACTGATGGATGATGTCACAGCCAATTCTCACCTCGGCTTCGATGTTTTGATGTCGCTGTTTCCGGCCCAGTCGGATTCTTCGTTGGCCCAATACATTGATTCATGGGGTGGACTTGGGATGATTGGCTACGCGGTCCTGTCTGACGCCGATGACGAAGCCATGGTCGAAGGGAAGATGGCGGAGATTGCCTTGGCCAATGATGTGAGGGATTTCTGGATCCCGCAGCTCCAGCCGCTCAACGACATCCACTTGAAGTCTTCCGGGATCCTGTTTGATTTTTATCACATCAATAAAGGAGATGCTGTCTACACCTATGCTATGGGTGGGGTTGCTATTTTTATCATACTCATTGCGGCGTTCAATTTCATTAACCTCACCACCGCGCAATCGTCAGGCCGGGCAAAAGAAGTGGGCATCCGCAAGGTCGTTGGAAGTACAAAGGGACTGCTGATCACCCAGCATCTGATTGAGTCCGTGGTTCTCAGCGTAGCGGCATTGTTGCTCGCCGGTGCTCTGGTGTATCTGCTCAATGATACCGTGGGCTTAGGACTCGATTTGAGTGTCAGCGCCATATTGGTCAGCATGAAGTGGATACTACCTGCCTACCTGGCACTAGCCATCGTCATTGGGCTGCTGGCGGGATTCTATCCAGCCATGATCCTATCCGGTATTCAAGCGGTCACCATTCTTCGAGGTCGCTTTCAAACCAGCTCCAAGGGGATATGGCTGAGAAAGACCCTCGTTGTACTCCAGTTTGTGGCATCGATAGGCATGATTTGCGTGACACTGCTTGTGGCCCGTCAGATCGACTACATCAAAAACAAGCAACTGGGATTCAACAAGGACCAAATCATCAACATCAGCATCAATAGTCCGGGACTAGGTGAGCGACTGGAGGCTTACAGGCAGAAACTCTCACAAAACCCGGATGTATTGAGTGTGGCTTATTCGAGCAATATGCCAGGGCGCACCCTCGGAAGAAATGGTGTCAATGTCGAGGGGGGAAATGAAGATGAGCCCTACATTGTCAGTGCTATGTCCATGGACGCGGATTATCTCGACCTCATGGGTATCGAATTAGCCGCTGGTCGCAACTACGACGAAACTTTTGGCTCCGATCAGGATGAAGCAATCATCATCAATCAGGCGATGATGGAAGCCCTTGGATGGGATGAGGCCGTCGGTAAAAAATTGGTCTTCGGGAATGATGCAAGACGAACGGTGATTGGCGTGATCAAGGATTTTCACTTCGCCAACATGCGGCATAAGATTGAGCCATTGATGATGTTCTACAATCCCAATCCTAGCGCCAACTTCAACGTGCGGATAAGCTCTGAAGATATGCGTGGCACAGTCGAGTTTTTGGAGCGGACGTGGCTGGACGACTTCCCCAATTATCCATTCGATTACCAGTTCTTTGATCAGGAGTTTGACCAGTTGTTTGCTTCTGATGAGTTCTTCTCATCCCTCGTGTCGATTTTCACGTGGCTGTCAATAGCACTTTCAGCACTGGGCTTATTTGGCTTGTCCTTTTTCATGGTCGAGCAGCGGCGGAAGGAAATAGGCGTGCGGAAAGTGCTGGGCTCCAGCATTCAACAGATCATAAAGCTCTTGATGAAGGAGTTTGTGCTCCTGATCGTCATTGCCAATCTCGTGGCATGGCCGGTGGCTTATCTGTTCTTGACCAATTGGATTGGTGATTTCCAGTACCGTATCGATCTGTTGGACCCATGGCACCTGGGAGTTTATGCTGTTGCAGGATTGGGGGCTGTCTTCATTACTGTGGTGGCGGTGAGCTACAAGTCCATTTCTGCAGCTTTGGCCAATCCTATCCACTCGCTGCGTGATGAATAGAAAAGACGGCTAGATAGGAAACCGGCGGGGCGGCCTAGTTTCCATAGGGAGATTGGACACCTGCCATAGCTGCAGGCTCAAAGGAGTGGTCCATCGTGTAATAGCGAAAGTAGGACCTTCTTCCCGGGGGCTTCTGCAGCTCGGAGGTTTTGGATATTGTGATCAGTGGTGTATTCGGAGAGTTGCTCCCATGCTCCTTAATCACGAGAATGGTCAGGTCCCCGCAGATGAATATGATGCCCCTATCGTTTCCCCAAAGTTCCGAGATATCATAGTCTTTAGAGAGGCCTTCATGGGGCATATTGATCCTAAGACCCTGGATAGACTGGCCATCATCCTGATATAAATAAGACCAGTGGACCGTAGACGGGTAATAGGATAGGGTTCCCTGTACGGACTCGTAGTAGCCCGTAAAGCTGTAAATGGGTGAAGATGATGTTTGCGCTATGCCGGCCGTGGTGAGAAATACCAGGAACAGGCAGAAAGCAGATCTGAAGTGGGGCTGGTTCATGATCTTGGTCCAATGCTGATTCTATTGATAATCTACTAGGAAAAATGCCAACCGAAAGGCTGCAAACGCTGAATGGGAACTTTAGAGGCGTGAAACAGTCTGGCTTCGGAAATCCATGAAAATCAGAGAGATGCGTTCCCCGCTGGTGAGTCGGAGCCCTCGCCTGAGGTGCGTAGCTGAGAGTGGAGATCAAGCCGAAACCCGCCAAAAGAATAGGATTTGGGCGTATCTTTTCCTTCGGGATCGTGGAAGAGGGGAAGGCCCAGCGGCAATAGTGAGAGCCAAGCGGGCATGAAAGGTCATGTTGGGGTTGTGGAATGTCGGTCCTTACTTACCCAGTCAGAAATGAAAATCAGAAGAACCATCGACAAACAGCTTCGCTTCCTGGCGCTATTGGCTGTGCTATCAGTCGCACTGAGTTGTGGGTCATCCACGGAGCCACAGAGTGTCTTTGAGAATCCCGCTTTCGAAACCTGGGAAGTGTACCATGGAGACCCGACATCCAGTCACTTCTCTACTCTGTCACAGATCAACAGAGACAATGTCGCGCGACTAGAGGTCGCATGGACGTATCAGACTGGCGACCATGATCAGCGTTCACAGATCCAGTGCAACCCCATCATCATCGGAAGCACGCTCTATGCTACCTCTCCACAGACGAAAGTCTTCGCGCTGAATGCTGCCACCGGTGAGCGCTATTGGACTTTTGACCCTTTCAATGGGGGTCCCGCTTCAGGAGTCAACAGGGGAGTAGTCTTCTGGTCAGATGGCCAGGGCGATGAGCGGATCCTATTCACCGCGGGATCATTCCTCTATGCGCTGAATGCCAAAACCGGTAGCCCTGTTTCGGATTTTGGGGATAATGGACGTGTAGACCTCCATAACGGTTTGGACCGAGATGTAACCGGGTATGATGTGATTGCCACGACACCGGGAAGCATCTTTAAGAATTTGCTGATACTGGGTTCTCGCGTATCAGAGGGGCAAAAGGCCGCACCCGGACACATCCGCGCATTCGATGTAAGGACTGGCGAACGAAAATGGATCTTTCACACGATCCCGCACCCTGAGGAGTATGGACACCACACCTGGCCGGAAGATGCATGGCAGGAGGTTGGAGGGGCCAATGCCTGGGTAGGCTTTAGTATCGATACTGAGCGGGGAATTGTTTATGCCCCCACGGGTTCACCCTCCTTTGATTTTCATGGTGGCAATCGCCATGGGGATAATCTTTTTGGCAACTCCCTGGTTGCCCTCAATGCATCGACAGGGGAGCGAATTTGGCACTTCCAAACAGTACACCACGATGTATGGGACCGGGACCTTGCATCTCAACCCAGTCTTTTGACCGTGAAACATGAGGGCAAGTACATCGATGCAGTCGCTCAGGTCACTAAGCACGGAGTGATATTTCTTTTCGACCGCGAGACGGGCAAACCACTCTTTCCGATCGAGGAGTGGCTCGTTCCGGCTTCAGAACTGAAGAACGAGAAAACCGCTCTCACACAGCCCCATCCTTTGAAGCCCGAGCCCTTCGTTCGGCAACAGTTCACGGAAGACTTGATCACGGATATTTCGCCAGAAGCAACGGAATTCGTTAAGAACCGATTGGCGAATGCCAATTTCGGTCATAAATACACACCACCTAGCATCGAGGGTACCGTGGTATTTCCCGGCTTTGATGGGGGCGCCGACTGGGGAGGTGCCGCTGTACATCCGACAGAAGGAGTATTGTACATTAATGCCTCAGAAATGGCCTGGTTCCATCAGATGATAGAACTTGACAATGAGGGCACCGCTATCTCAACTCCCGGTCGATTGTCTTATGCCAAAAACTGCGCGGCTTGCCACGGGAGTAATTTGGAAGGCCAACAACACGTTTTTCCTGGGTTGGTGGGTTTGAAAGATAAATTGACCCGAGAGGAAACACTTGCATTTATCAAGAATGGCAAGGGTCGCATGCCCGGGTTTGGCCAAATTTCTGAGGGCGAATTACAAAGCCTAATGGACTTTCTCTATGGGGAGGAGAGGATCCGGACTATGAATTGGGCCACGACAAGATCCTCTGGCGAAGAGTCGCAGATTCCCTACAGCTTTACAGGTTATAACAAGCTTTTTGACCACGAGGGTTTTCCCGGTATCAAACCGCCATGGGGTACCCTCAATGCCATTGACCTCAATACGGGCGAATACCTATGGACGATCAGATTGGGAGAGTACCCGGAGCTCGCAAAACGGGGAGTGCCAACGACGGGGACGGAAAGTTATGGCGGCCCTGTGGTTACGGAAGGAGACCTCTTATTCATCGCTGGGACATTGGATGAGAAGTTCAGAGCATTTGACCGGCACTCCGGGGAGCTCCTTTGGGAAACGCAGCTTCCGGCGGCAGGATACGCCACGCCCGCCACCTACATGGTGGATGGCAAGCAGTACGTAGTGATAGCTGCCGGTGGAGGCAAGTTGGGAACGAAATCCGGTGACAGCTACATCGCTTACTCGCTGCCATAAGCTTTTCCAACCGTTCCTGTTTTTGTGGCCTTCGAAATCGGCCACCTGTATTAAATTCACGATGTTTTGCTCCCAACTGGAGCAGTGGCTATTAAAAAACTCAAACCTTGAAAAAGCACATCCTTATCCTTATCTCGGCCAGTTTGCTGTTCTCGGTTCAGTCGGTGGGACAAACCCAAGTCCCATTGGAGGACATGAGCAGCTTCAGAGAGCAAGCCGGCAACTGGCAAATTGTGGGTGACGTCATCATGGATCGCACACTGGATATCCACCACGAAGAGGCACCAGAGCCGACGGGCAAGAAGAAGAAAAAGAAAAAGAAGAATGAGCCGGAAACGCCCACTCGAAAGGCAGTGACGTTTACAGCGGGCACGGGCATTCTCCTCAATATGAATGACGATGTCATCAGGGACAACCTGGTTTCGAACTGGGAGCATGGCGACATTGAGTTAGAGCTGGATGTGATGATCCCCAAAGGCTCCAATTCGGGGATCTACTTGCAAGGGCGATATGAAGTGCAGCTGCTCGACAGCTGGGGCGTGAAGCAGCCTAGGTATGGAGACCTTGGCGGTATCTACCGCAACTGGGAAACAGAACCTTCATTAATGCTGAAAGGTGTACCCCCCACAAGCAACCCGGCGAAGGCACCTGGCCTGTGGCAGCATATGAAGATACGCTTCCGAGCACCACGCTTTGATGATGCCGGAAACAAGACCGCCAATGCGAGGTTCGAGTTTGTCGAGATCAATGGCGTCCGTGTCCACAATAATGTGGAAGTCGTATTGCCTACCGGTGGGCCTATTTCGAAGGATGAAGCGGCTCGCGGACCGCTCATGATCCAAGGGGATCATGGTCCTGTGGCATTCAAAAATATCCAATACACATCCCTGGAAGAGTCAATGGTAACCTTGTCTGACCTGAAGTACGCGGTCTACAAAGGGGCATTCAAAAACCTCGGGGAGCTTAACGAGTTGACGCCAGAGTCCGAGGGTGAGGCCACGCAGATAGATATTTTGACAGTGGACGAGGAGGATGCTTACGGAATCATCTATGCCGGCAAGATCAATATCCCAGAAGATGCGGATTACACCTTTCGCACGGGCTTCACCGGCGGGATGCGGTTGATGGTCAATGGCTCGGCAGTCCTTGAAGTGAATTCAAATGCAGCCAGATCCGCACCCTCAAAAACAGTGGCACTGAAGAAAGGCTCCTACGATTTCGAACTTACGAACATCAAGAGCGCTCCATGGCACGCACCGAGGTTGGGACTGTTCGTAAATGCTCCGACAACGGATGTGAAGAAGTTTCACCACTATGACTCTTATCCTTTGTCAGAAGACTTTGTTTCACCTATTCTGATCAACCCCAAGGCCAAGCCCAGGATCCTGCGTGCCTTTATCTGGCATGACAGTGGAGAAAAGCTCACCCATACTGTTGGCGTAGGTCATCCGAACCAGGTGAACTTCGTCTATGATCATTCACGCGCCAATTGGGTGGCTGCATGGCGAGGAAATTTCGTCGATGCGACCCCTATGTGGCACAATCGTGGCAACGGCTCTTTCCGTCCGCAAGGCTCCGTGTTGTGGAACAACCTGTCTTTGTCCTTCGCTGAATTGGCCGATGCCAATACCCCGTTTCCGACACCCGAGGAGAAAGATGAATTTCAGGAGCGAGGCTACCAGATCGATGCGGGGACCGGTCTTCCCATCTTCAGGCACACGTACAAGGGTGTGGAAGTGCAGGATATGTTGACGCCTGATGCCGAGGGAAGATACCTCAGCAGAAAGGTCACCTTTTCACAAGGGGGACTGGCCAACTGGTACTTGAAATTGGCAGAAGGTGATGTGCTCACTATGCCTGATGGCTCGTATGCTATTGGCGATCGGTCTTTCTACATCAATGTCCTTTCCGGTGGCAATGCGATGGTTCGTGAGGTAGATGGCAAACAAGAATTGGTACTGCCTGTCACGGGCACAGAGGTGAACTACGAAATAATCTGGTGATGACAAGAATATTAAACGATACAATGAGAGCCCTTTCAATGATCATCGCGGCCATACTGGTGGTAGGAACCGCGACCGCGCAGTCTTACGAGGCTGAGAAGGAATACTATCGCATCACGACAGTTCCCATCCCTGAGGACATCCTGCTCGAAGTAGGAGGGCTTGCGCTGATGCAGGACGGCTCCATGGCGGTAGCTACGAGGCGCGGAGACGTTTGGATCGTTGCCAATCCATCTCTGGCCGAGGGGACACCTCCTGTTATTCACCAGTTTGCCCAGGGCCTTCACGAGCCTTTGGGTCTGGCGTACCTCGACGGGGACCTCTACACTTCGCAAAGGGGTGAACTGACGAGACTACGGGATACGAATGGTGATCGGGTCGCCGATGTCTATGAGACAGTGACTTCCTGGCCGGTCTCCGGGCACTATCATGAGTACAGCTTTGGTCCATTGATCACAGAAGACACGTCGTTCTTCGTCACCACCAACGTAGCCTTTGGCAATGAGGAATGGTGGAGAGGGGAAAGCCGGGTACCATGGAGAGGGTGGATATTGAAGATCAGCAAAGACGGAGAGATACAGCCATGGGCTACAGGCGTACGTTCGCCAGCGGGATATGGCTTGATCGATGGTGAGCTTTTCTATACAGAAAATCAAGGCGACTGGATAGGCTCTGGTGGTCTTTGGCATGTGCCAAAAGGAGCCTTCATTGGGCACCCTGCAGGGCTGAGATGGTCCCAGCGGGAAGAATCGCCTGTTAAGCTATCGGAAGAAGAATTCTATACACACCTCGACATGCGGCAGGTGCGCGTCAACGGGGCGTATGTCAAGCCCGAAAACATTGCGGATGAAGAAAACCCCGCGTTTCTCTATCAGAAGAAGGAGGTGATCCCGGAACTGCAATTGCCCGCAGTCATTCTTCCGCACGGAATTCTCGGGATCTCCAACAGTGAGGTCACTGTGGATGAAACTGGCGGAGCGTTTGGACCTTTTGAAGGGCAGATCTTCATCGGCGATCAGGGACAGAGCAAGATCATGCGTGTAGTGCTCGAAGAGATCAACGGACAGTACCAGGGTGTGGCTTTCGATTTCCGTGCTGGTTTTCAGTCGGGCGTGCTGAGACTGGAATGGGATCGAAGCGGGAAGTTATTCGTCGGAGAGACCAACCGTGGCTGGGGGTCCGCCGGCCCGAAGACCTCGGGGCTGCAGTTTGTGACGTGGACCGGGAAAATGCCTTTCGAGATGAAGACGGTAACGGCACAGCCTGACGGATTTGAAGTGACATTCACGAAGCCCATCGATAAAAAGTCCGCCGAAGACCTCGACAACTACACCGGCAAGAGCTACATCTACAAATACCACGCGGTGTACGGCAGTCCACAGACGAATTTGGAAGAGGTCAAACTGAAGGGCGTAAAAGTCAGTGACGACGGCATGAGCTTGAGATTGGTGGCTGACAATCTACGGCAGTACCATGTGCATGAGTTGGCACTGTTTGGTGTCAAAGCAGAGAGTGGTGAGAACTTGTTGCACCAGTCCTTCTACTATACGCTGAACAACATTCCCGAAGGAGAGAAGCTGGAAACATCAGAGCTGTCCACCTTTCGGTCCAGCTCCGTGAGAAAGCCGACTCCTAAGAAAACTGCCCGTCGGCCGGCAGCTCCCGCGAAGGTGGCACCGACAGATGATGAGATACAACCCCTGTTGGCGAAGAACACCTGCCTGGCTTGCCACATGAAAGATCAGCGCCTTGTGGGACCTTCTTATGAGGCGGTCTCTAAAAGGAACTACTCCGATGAGCGCATAGTGGAACTGATCTATAATCCCGAGCCGCAGAATTGGCCGGAGTACGCGACACCCATGGCACCTATGCCACAGGTGCCCAAAGAGGAGGCGCTGAAGATCGCCGCATGGATCAACTCCCTTGACAAATGAAGTGGCCGGGGTTGTGGATGTGGGCCCTCATAGGGTTTTCGTGCACAACCCCCACCACACGGGTGTTTCAGCCCGCATGGGAAGTTGATCATACTGAAAGTCTGCCTGGATACGGCCTTGTGGCAATATGGCATGGGAAGTTACTCAACCGCCAAGGTCGAATACCCTTATGATCTGATCGTGGAGGAGGCCGCAGCGCCGGAGAATAGTTGACGGCAATAGACGGTCACTCGTCTGGTTTCATGGCACTGGTTGTACAATCAAGTCTTTGATGCTTGATTAACTTCACCGTGTGAAATCTAAGCGCGAACAGATTTTTGACGTCGGCGTCCAGCTATTTAGACACAAGGGCTATGCCTCCACGTCCATGCAGGACATTGCCGACGAGCTCGACATGAAGGCCGCCAGCTTATACAATCACATATCTTCGAAGCAGGGGTTGCTGTCTGAACTACTTCTTCAGGGAGGGCAGCTTTTTGTTGAAGGCATGAGCGAGGTGCAGGCCTCGAGCCTTACGGCCATCCAAAAAATTGAAAAGTTGATCGCCCTGCATGTTCGACTAAACATTGAGCACACGGATTTGATGGCGCTGATGGTGGTCGAGTGGCGTCACCTGGAGGGGCCTCCAAAAGATCGATATGCAGAGATGCGTGACCAATATGAGAACGCCTTTCGTGATTTGCTCCAGACCGCGTTAGAGGAGGGTTCCCTGCAAGATGTTAACATCGATCTGGCTTTGTTCTCTATCCTGTCCTCACTGCAGCGGTTCTATGCCTGGTACGACCGTCATCCAGACCTGAATTCATTCGATCTTGAGAAGTACCTTGTCCAGTGCCTACTGGGAGGCATAAGAAAATGAGCTTTCATCGATGTTCATTACCTTTGGAAATCGCACCGCCGGCGAGATTTTGGAGAAAAAGTAATGCACGCGATTCGATCGATATTTATGATTTCGCTGTTGGCGGCGGCCGTGGCTGGTTGCTCACCTTCAGAGGGGGGCAGTAGACCCGTTGATGGGACGTCAGCGAACCCACTGATTGGCAAGTGGGAATTACAACTACGAATGTACTCCCCTGACACGACGTTCCTGACCACCCCCGACACCATAGGCTACGTCAAGATCATCAACGAAAAGTCCTTCGTCTGGTATCAGTACAACAAGAATACACGCAATCTGACGATGCTTGGCGGAGGCACGTACGAACTGGAAGGTGAATCCTACCTGGAGCATATCGAATATTACCACCCCCCTGGGACCTATATGGAAGGCTCAAATATCCCCTTCAAATGCGTAGTCAATGGCGATGAGTGGCATCACTCCGGCTACATCAATGAGCGAGAATATGACGAGGAGATTGGTGATTATGTAGTATTGCAGGAGCGAAGGCTCGAGGAAATCTGGAAGCGGGTAGAGTAGACTTCCCACCATAAAAATTTCTTAACTCCGTCACAAGAGCCTTTTCCATCTTTGTAGGTAACTTTTGTAGCCGATGAATAGTAGAGGTATGCATTTCAGATTCAGATCCCTTCGACACAAGCTGGTCTTTTGGTTTCTGGTTTTTGTCAGTTCCAACCTCGTCATCGTCCTAATCAACTTCACTTACCTCGATCAGAGAAGCAGAGTCGATGAGGTCTTTAGGACCTTGGAAACGACACATGGCTACCTGCTGAAAGACTACAAAAACCAACTCAACTTCTTCACCCAGGAGACGAAGAATCGCGTCTTTTTCGAATTTGGCACAAGCCAATACATCGATCATCACAAGCGACTGTTCAACGACGTTCGCGCTAACCTGTTCGAACTTAGCCAAAACGATGTGGCCCTCAGATTTGGTTTGGGTGGGGACTTGGATTCCATTCGGATCCATGTGCAAGCCTATGACACCATCTTCACCCAATTGACCAACCTCATCCGAGAGCGCGGCTACAAGGACTACAATACCATCGGCAGGATGCGGGATGCTGCCCATGAGTTGGAGACGATCGATGTGGTAAACATGCAGGACCTGCTCATGATGCGGCGCCATGAGAAGGACTTTCTCCTCCGGCACGAGAATATGTATTTGCGCCGCTTGAATGATCGGGCCAAAGCCATTATTGGGGAGATAGAGAGCAATCGAAATCTCTCAGCGGAACGCAAAGCAGAACTTGCGGCTGTTATCAGAAACTACCAGAACCTATTCCGTGAGGTGGTGGATATGGACAGGCAGATCGGGCTCTATGACAATTCGGGTCTCAAGAAACAACTGGACGAAACTGAGAAGATGCTGTCCGCGGACTTTGACGAACTCTTACTCAAGGCCGAAATAGGTAAGGCCCGCCAATACGCCCTACTTCAGTGGATTTCAATTGGTGTAATCGCCGCTTTCCTTCTCTTCGGTGTTTGGATGAGTTTCGTTATTTCTCGCCGTATCACCGTTCCATTGACGGACCTTACCTCCTACATCACCAGATTTGTAGGGAGCAACTTCACGTTCGTCACGGGACAAATCAGCACTTTCACCCAGGATGAAATCGGCAAGTTGACGCTCAATTTCAACGTCATGCGCGATAAGATCATCGAGCAGCTCCAGTTCTTCAAGGAGAAAGTGGAAGATCGAACACAGGAGTTGGCCCAAGCCAATGAAAAGCTCTTAAAAGTCAATGAGGCCAACAAACGGTTTGTACCAAGCGAATTTCTCGACTACCTCAACAAGAAGAGCATAGAGGAAGTGCAGCTCGGAGACAATGTCGAGCGCAACATGACCGTGATGTTTTCGGATATCCGAGGATTCACCAAGTTCTCAGAAGTGATGACGCCGCAGGAAAACTTCGACTTCATCAATTCCTACCTGGAATGCGTCGTGCCCTGTGTCCGTGCCAACAACGGCTTCGTGGACAAGTACATTGGCGATTCCGTGATGGCATTGTTTGCCAATCAGATTGAAGATGCTATCGACTGTGCCGTTGACACACAAATAGCCGTGCGGGATTTCAATAGCTTGAGGGTCCAAAACGGCCAGATTCCTATCGACGTGGGTGTGGGACTTCATACGGGCCACCTGATTCTCGGCACCATCGGCGAGCTCACAAGAATGGAAACGACGGTAATCAGTGATGCCGTAAACACCGCATCCCGCATGGAGGGCTTGTCTTCCGTCTACGGTACTAGCATCGTCATGAGCAGTGAGGTCTTCGAAGGGATCAAAGACCCCAAGAAATACGCCATTCGCTTCCTTGACAATGTAGTCGTCAAAGGGAGAAATGAGGCGATAGAAGTCTTCGAAGTACTCAATGGCCTGACTGACGAGCAGCGCGATCTCAGACAGCAGACGGACCCAGACTTCCAGCAGGGTATAGCCCTCTACATACGAGGTGAGTTCAAGTTGGCAAAGAAACTCTTCAGCAAGGTGCTCGATGTCAATGCGATGGATACGGCAGCTCAGATCTATTTCGCCAGGTGCGAGAAGATCCTGAAGGAGGGCATTCCCGAGGTTTGGGATCCGATGCAGCGAATGGATGTCAAAAGGGTCGAGTAATCCCGCATTTTTGAACTCATACTAATAGTCATTAGTTTTACACTAATAATTGTTAGTATGGAATTTTCACCCCTCAGGATAAAGGCACTGGAGAAGACCACGGATGATTGTACGATCGTCAGTCTGGATATCCCAGACGATGCGCGCGATCGATTCCGCTACAAGGCTGGGCAGTACCTTCCCGTCAGGGCCACCATCGATGGAGAAGAGGTGCGTAGGTCCTACTCCCTCTGTTCGTCTCCGCAGGACGATGAGTGGCAGATAGGTGTCAAAAAGCTGGAGGGGGGTAAGTTCTCCACCTACGTAAACGACCATTTGCAGGTAGGAGATCAGCTGGAGGTAGCGGGGCCGGAGGGTCGGTTTCACGTTGACATCGACGCGGATAAGAAAAGAGACTACGTGGCATTTGCCGCGGGCAGTGGCATTACACCCATACTTTCGATCATCAAGTGCCATCTCTCAGAGGAGCCCAATTCCACTTTCAAGCTCTTCTATGTCAATAGGACGGTCGCCTCAATCATTTTGAAGGAGGAATTAGAAGCATTGAAGAACCAACACCTCGATCGATTGGAGATCTTCTATTTCCTTACTCAGGAGCACCGTCAGGTCGAGTTCTTCAATGGGCGGATGGATGAGGACAAACTGGACATCATTTTCAAAACCATCTGTGAACCCGCGGATGTCGACCACTTCTTTAGTTGTGGACCAGAGGCAATGACGCTCATGATCAACGAGTACCTGCTGGCTCACGGCGTCGATAGGGACAGAATACACTTCGAGTTGTTCACCACTGCAGGAGCCACCGTCGCCCGGCGCGAAGAAGTGGCCAGTCATGTCCATGGCGATGCCTCAGACATCACCATCCACGAAGGAGGGAAAAGCTTTAACTTTAGAATACCCCAAGGCAAGGAGAGTATCCTTGATGGAGCACTTGCGAATGGTGCGGATATGCCCTTCGCTTGCAAGGGAGGCGTGTGCTGCACCTGCAAGGCAAAACTCGTCAAGGGCACTGCGGAGATGCTGCTCAATTATGGGTTGGAGGAAGATGAGCTGGCTGATGGCTTTATTCTCACTTGCCAGGCCATTCCGACCAGTGACAAAGTAGAGGTAGATTTTGATGCATAACATATGGATGAAGCACAAGTAAAGAGTTTAGAAGATCGGTTCAACGAGCGCATTGACGCGGGCGAGATCATCGAGCCCAAAGACTGGATGCCGGAGAAGTACCGCAAGACACATATCCGTCAGATCTCGCAGCATGCGCATTCAGAGATCGTCGGTATGTTGCCAGAGGGTAACTGGATCACGAGAGCCCCGTCACTGAGACGAAAAGTGGCCTTGTTGGCCAAGGTGCAGGATGAAGCAGGGCACGGTCTGTATCTGTACAGTGCTGCGGAGACCCTGGGTATTAGCCGCGATGAGATGACCGAGCAGCTCCTCTCAGGTCAGGCCAAGTACTCCAGCATTTTTAACTACCCGACACTGACTTGGGCAGACATCGGCGCCATTGGCTGGCTGGTAGATGGTGCCGCCATCATCAACCAGGTGATGCTGACCCGCACTTCTTTTGGTCCGTATGCCCGGGCGATGGTGAGGATCTGCAAGGAAGAGAGCTTTCATCAGCGCCAGGGGTATGAGATCATGATGGGACTTGCCAATGGTACGCCTGAGCAAAAGGCCATGGCGCAGGACGCCCTCAATCGGTGGTGGTGGCCTTCGCTGATGATGTTTGGCCCCAGGGATGAGGACTCCCCACACACCGCGCAATCAATGCGATGGAAGATCAAGCGCAAGACCAATGACGAGTTGCGACAGCAGTTCATTGACAATACAGTGCCTCAAGCCGACTACATCGGATTGACGGTGCCAGATCCAGATCTGAAGTGGAATGAGGAGCGTGGGCACTACGACTTTGGCGAGATCGACTGGGAAGAGTTTTGGCAAGTGGTGAAAGGACATGGCCCCTGCAACAAAGAGCGCATCGCCGCCCGACAGAAAGCATGGGACGACGGGGCTTGGGTAAGAGACGCAGCTACGGCATATGCGGAGAAGAAAGCGGGGGAGCTACGGGAAACTGGCTAGGAGTTGATAGGTTGATGAGTTGATAGGTTTTTTAAATACTCTTCAACTTCTCAACCCATCAATGATCAGATACGAGTAAGAAGTGATTAGTGATTAGTGATTCGATGCAAGGAAGAACATTTACGGAGCTTGATCTTTGGCAACGAAGTCGCAGATTTCGCGAGGAGATCTATAGTCTGTCTCAAAGCTTCCCTAAGGACGAGAAATATCGCTTGGCAGATCAGTTGATTAGATCCTCGAGGTCAATCTGCGCTAACATCGCTGAGGGACATGGTCGTTTTCATTATCAAGAAAATATGCAATTCTGTCGCATTGCAAGAGGTTCACTAGCGGAGTCTCATGATCATCTGACTTGTGCCTTTGATCATGGGTTCATAGATGAAGAGAGGCTGAAGGAGTTAGAAAAGGAAATCGATAATATCGGAAGACTACTCAATGGTTACATCAATTACTTGAAGAAACAAAAAAGCATCTCGTGAATGAGGTCAACTAGTCACTAGTTTCCAATCACTAATCACAAGAACATGAGCGAAAAAAAACAATGGCCCCTATTCGAAGTCTTCATTCGAAGTAAAAACGGTCTCGAGCACCGGCACGTAGGCAGTCTCCATGCCGCTGACGCAACCATGGCTATCGAAAACGCCCGTGACGTCTACACCCGGAGACAGGAAGGGGTCAGCATCTGGGTCGTCGAGTCAAAGCACATCACGGCCTCCAATCCTACAGAGAATGGCGAGCTGTTCGAACCCGCCCAGGACAAGGTGTACCGTCACCCCACGTTTTACAATTTGCCCGACGACTTGAAGCACATCTGATATGAAGGACTCAGTGTACCAATACCTGCTCATGCTAGGGGACAACTCGATGATCCTTGGCCATCGGTTGTCTGAGCTGTGTGGACATGGGCCTACCCTCGAAACGGACATCGCGCTGACGAATATGTCGCTGGACCTGTTTGGCCAGGTGCGTAGCTATTTCCAGTACGCCGCGCAGTTGCGGGGTGACGGCGCTACAGAGGACAGCATCGCCATGCTCCGCAGCGACCGGGAGTACCGACACGTGTGGCTTGTGGAGCAGCCGAACACGGATTTTGCACATGTCATTGGCCGGCAGTTTCTTTTTGATAGCTACCATCTGCCTCTGCTTGAGCAGTTGATGACCAGCAAGGACGAGACCATCGCCGCGATTGCTGCCAAGTCGGTAAAGGAGTCGCGTTACCACCTCCGTTTCAGCTCCGAGTGGGTGAAGCGCCTGGGAGATGGGACCGAGGAGAGCCACCAGCGCATGCAGGCTGCCATCGATCACCTCTTCCCGTTCGTGGACGAGCTGTATCAGGTGTCCCCGGTTGAGGAGGAGATGTTCGCCCAAGGCGTGGGTGCCGATCTGGCGAGCATAAAGACACGGAGTCAAGAGACGATTGCCAGCGTTTTTTCTGATGCCACACTTCAGAGACCTGAAGGTCCTTCCAGAATGACACTCGGAAAGCAGGGCATCCACTCCGAACACCTCGGATACATCCTCAGCGAGTTGCAGTACATGCAGCGGGCCTATCCCGATATGCAATGGTGAAGTGGGGCTTAAAGGGTTTGGGGCTTCCCCTGAAGTGGAGAGAGGGCCATGCAGCAAAAACAATGAGATACCCCAGTCTCTCACTACCGGGTCGGGCTGTCCAGGGCTCCGCTGTCGCTTCGGTCCTGTGGACTAAACCCTTCCCATCCCTAAGCCGGGCACCCCTAAGCCGGGCGCCCCTAGGCCGGGCACCCCTAAGCCTGTACGGATTACGAAATTATACCGCTCAGCTACTCCCCTCCTGGGAGGCCGTCCGAGGAAGCGGGCCGGGGGTGGGTCCAAAATCGTCGATCTCCAATGCCTAAACCTCACGCCATACCCCAAATCGATAATGATCAGGTCCGCGAGGCCCTATGGGCAGTGGCTGACCCGGAAATTCCGGTGCTGACTTTGATGGACATGGGGGTTGTGCAGGAAGTGCGGGTCGAGGGCAAGGATGTTACTGTAGACATCACGCCCACCTACTCTGGTTGCCCGGCGATGGATACGATGGCCGACGATATCAAAAAGGAGTTGCGTGATCGAGGTTTCAAGCCCACCGTCAACCTGGTCCTTTCGCCTCCCTGGACCACCGACATGATCACCGAGCGAGGGAAACAGCAATTGGCGGCTTATGGCATCGCTCCCCCGATGGACGAGGCGGCTGACAAGCGCGCTTTATTGGGTGAAGCGAGGGTCGTAAAATGCACAAATTGTGGCTCCCACAATACCAGGATGGTCAGTCAGTTTGGCTCCACGGCGTGCAAGGCATTGTTTCAATGCAACGACTGTCTCGAGCCATTTGACTATTTTAAGTGCCTGAAGTAAGCATGCCCCACAATACCATGGAACAAGAAGCAGTACTGCTCCACATTGCTGACGGTGTAGGAACCATCCGCCTCAATCGACCAGAGTCCTTCAATAGCGTCAATGCTGCACTAGCTGAGGGGCTGATCAACGCATTGGACCAATGCGCCGAAGACGATGCCGTCCGTGCCATTGTTCTTACTGGCTCGGGCAAATCTTTCTGCGCCGGGCAAGACCTGAAGGAAATCACCAACCCCGATAAGTCACAAATCCCACCTTTTCGCGACTTGCTGGAGCAGCGATACGATCCCATTGTCAAAAGGCTTCGACGGATCGAAAAGCCCATCATCGGCGCCGTCAACGGCGTGGCCGCCGGTGCCGGCGCCAATTTCGCACTGGCGACAGACATCATCGTGGCCCATGAGCAAGCATCATTTGTGCAAGCATTCAGTGCCATAGGTCTCATTCCCGATAGTGGAGGTACCTACACACTTCCGCGCGCCATTGGGTGGCCAAAGGCCCGCGCACTAGCCATGCTCGGGGAAAAGATCTCCGCGGCGGAGGCCGAGCGCATGGGTATGATCTACAAGTGGTACCCTGCGGACACTTTCGACAACGAAGTCAACAGGATGGCACAAAAGCTGGCCAGCATGCCCACACGTGGTCTGGCCATGACAAAACAGGCATTCAATGCTTCCTTTAGCAACAACTTTGGCGACCAGCTGGCACTGGAGACGGAACTCCAGTTAGCCGCTGCGGGAACAGAGGACTACCAGGAGGGTGTCACGGCCTTTGTAGAGAAACGCAGGCCGGTCTTTAAGGGGAGGTGAGTAAGTCTTTCAATCGTCATTCAGAGCGGAGGGCACCGGAGCGATGAATCTATTGACGGAGTCATGGGCCTATCCCTCCGGGGTAACAACCAACATCTACGAACACAAAGGCTAAGATCAAAGAACGAAAAACTAACATCACGAACATCGAACCAAGATCAAAGAACCAGGGACTATGAACGAAAGACTAAAAGTGGGCGTCATCGGCGCCGGGACGATGGGTAGCGGCATTGCCCAGGTAGCGAGTACTGCCGGTTGCGATGTGCGGCTGTTTGATACGAGCGATGATGCACAAGAGCGGAGTGCCCAGCAGCTCGACAAAGTACTGAGCCGACTGATCGAGAAAGGCAAGATCGACCAGAGCGAGAAGGAGCGCATCGCCTCGAATATCCAATACCCCAATGGTCTGTCCGCCTTTGAGGACTGTGATATCGTCATCGAGGCCATCCTGGAGAACATAGACCTCAAGCAGCGCGTGTTTGTGGAACTAGAGAAGCGTGTGTCTGACGACTGTATCCTTGCTTCCAACACCAGCTCATTGTCCGTCACAGCCATAGCCGCAGCACTGAGCAATCCACGGCGATTTGTGGGTACGCACTTCTTCAATCCAGCGCCGCTGATGAGACTGGTTGAAATCATTCCAGCGATCCAAACAGACATGAAAGTCACCTCAAGCACGAAAAGTCTGATCGATGAGTGGGGGAAGCTGACGGTGTTGGCCAAAGACACCCCTGGCTTCATTGTCAACAAGGTGGCCCGGCCCTTTTACAGTGAGGCCCTGCGGATCTATGAGGAAGGCATCGCGGATTTTGCGACGATCGACTGGGCGATGAAAGAGCTGGGGGGCTTCCGGATGGGACCCTTCGAGTTGATGGACTTTATTGGCAACGATGTCAACTATACGGTCACTGAGACGGTCTTCAACGCCTTCTACTATGAGCCACGGTATCGACCGGCATTTACACAGAAACGGTTGTCGGAGGCTGGCTACCTCGGCCGCAAGTCCGGTCGTGGTTATTATGACTATCGCGATGGAGCGATCAATCTCGGCCCCACCAAAGACGAGGAATTGGGAGCTAGAATCAAAAACCGCATCCTCGCCATGCTCATCAACGAAGCGGCAGATACGCTGCAGTTTGGCATAGCCACTCGTGAAGACATAGACACAGCCATGACCGCCGGCGTCAATTACCCGAAGGGGCTATTTGCCTGGGGCGAAGAGTTGGGGTTTGATTGGGTGGTGAAACAGCTGGATGACCTTTATGGACACTACCACGAGGAACGGTATCGGTGCAGTGGGTGGATGAGGGATCAAGTAAGGTAGCTTGCGCAAAGTAGTCTCCTACAATTCCAGCCGCATACCTTTCTTTATTGTCCCGAGCTTCCTTGGGATCATATAGACTCCGAAGTTGACCTTGCCTTTGTCATCCTTGCGGTATTCCGCCCATGAGCGAAGCGGTTCGCTTTGTGGGTCAGCGATGCCTGTAGCAGGGTCAATGGTGGAGAGCACACACCGGGGGCAGGCCATGTGCACCTCGAAAACGCAGTCACCGATTTGTACCTCCTTCCACTTGTCTTCCGCGTACGGATCGCATCCCTCTACCACCAGATTGGGGCGAAACTGATGGATGGGAAACTGTCTGTCCAAGCGTTCATTGAGATCCTGGAGGCTTGCAGTAGAGATCAGATGAATGGGAGAGGCATCTGTAAGAAGCACCGTGTCCCCCTCCTTTGCATTGTGTCGGGGCATCATGGGTCTTTTGGAGTCCTTTAAGGCGACGAGTTGTGCGTCCGTTCGTAGGGCTTCTGAAATCCAAATGGCAGCATCATCACCCAGTGTACGCCCCGTCAGGTTGTGGTCAAACATGCGAAAGGGCCTTTCATCCCCCCCGCCCAATAGCGAAACGGTCAGCGATTCCATTCCGCCAAAGCCCAGTGTCAATTGCTTTTTGACAATGTGAGCGTCGATCTGAAGTAGTAGGGGGTGGGTGCGTGCGGTAAGGACTGTTCCAGTAGCATCCATTGCCGCCACGATTCGATCGTTTTGCACGCCAGTGCGAACAATTTCAAGTTGGGACACCTCATCAGCCCGACAGGACTTCAGCGGGTATTGGAATAGCTGTACGATCTGCATTTGACAAATCTAGGTAATCGACCAAGATCGCGACAGCAACTCACCCACACTCACACTTGTCCACCATAGCCTCAAAGTGAAGGCGGGCTCCACACTCAATCATCCCTCATTCATTCTTCAGCGTCTTCGCGGGATTGGAGCGGGCCGCCCGAAGTGTGATGAGTCCGGAACTGTTCAGAATAATGAAGACCATGATCAGTGCTGAGAGGACAAAGATCCCAGGCTGGACAGGCACGCGATAGGCAAAGTCCTCCAGCCACCACTGTGTCAAATAGTATGCTCCCGGTAGGCCTATGGCCAGAGAAATACCCAGGAGCAATAGAAAACTTCGGCTGAGTATCGCTACCAACTCTGTTGTAGAGCAGCCCAGCACTTTGCGAACGGCAATTTCCTTTTCGCGCTTCCGGACATTGTAACTCGCTACCCCGATGAGCCCCGATACTGTCAGTAGAATGGTGACAATACAGAAAATGAGTATAACGGTTCGGAGCTGGCTTTCTGCCACATATAGTTGCGCGAAGCGCTCATCGAGAAAGACGACTTCCAGAGCTGGCAAGTTGGGGTAGATCTCATTACCCGCCGTTTCGATGGCTTCGAGGACACTCTTTACCTGTGCGGACTCAAATTTAATCGAGGCATATCCGCCGGTCATTGCCCAGGGGATATTGTAAATAGTGAGAGGCTCGATGGGGGAGTGCAGCGACTGAAAATTGAAGTCCTGTACGATGCCGACAACAGTACCCGTATCTCCAGAGACGACCAATCGCTGGCCCAGTACGTCTCCATCATCAAAGAACTCCTGAACAGCCTGTTCGTTGACATAGAATTCTCGATTAGCCGGTGCGAATTGTTTATTGAAGGGCTTGCCTTCCAGCAGGCGTATGCCATAGGTGTCGATGAAGGCATGGTCTGCATAAATCAGGCGTGTGCTGTGCTCAGTATCGATGCCCATCTTCTGTAAGCCCTCCAGCGAAATACGGTAGCCAGGGACATCCGAGGCGGTGGAGATAGATTTGATTCCTGGGTGGTCGATGATCGCCTGTTCGAAGGCCTCATAGTGGCGCCCGGTTTCTTTGTTGATATGGATCAGGGCCACTTGGTCTTTCTCAAAACCGAGCTCCTTTTCTTGGATAAAAGTGAGTTGGCGGAAAACCACGATCGAACCGATAACGAGGATGAAGGACAGAGAGAATTGCATTACGATCAGGACACGACGCGTCAGACCTATGCTTCCTGCGGGAGTGACGACTGTGGCTGACTTGATGCTTTGGGATGGTGAGATGCCGCTGAGCACCAGGGCGGGATAGATGCCACTCGCCACCTGCAGACCCAACAGTATCAAAAGCAACGCGCCCAACACAGAGGGGTCTTGAAAGACATTGAGGGGTAAGTCCAATCCAGTAAACGTGCGGAAGGCTGGTGTCAGCAAGGCAAGTATCCCCAGACTGACAATCCCGGCTATTACCAGAATGACGGCATTTTCGGCCAGGAATTGCAGGACCAGTTGATGCCGGCTTGCACCCACGACTTTCCGTAGCCCAATCTCCTTGGCACGATCAAACCCACGGATAACTGTGAGGTTAATGAAATTGATGCATGAGATGACAAGGACCAACGCACCCATGCAGAAGAGGATGTAGACATTGTAGATGTTGCCATTGTGCGCGAGCTCCTTTTCGTGATTGGTATAGAGGTGAATACCTTCAATGGGCGTCAGCACCATCTCGAAGCCGCGTGCGTCGTCCTCTACTACCCCGTATTGACGCATAAACTCCTCCTTGGCCAGCGCGCTTGCATGGTCCAGATCGGCCCCTGGCTCAAACTCGATGTAGGTGTACACCCAGAAGTTGCGCCAGGCCCTCAGCCACTCATCGGAGAACGTGTACGGCGAGCAAATGAAGTCAAACTGCAAGTGCGATTGCCCGGGCACGTCTTTCATCACGCCAGTGACTTTGCGGGGTGTATTTTCCCATGTCCGACTACTCGTATCAAACGATAGTTCCACCAGCTTGCCCATAGGATTTTCGTCGCCGAAATACTTCCGCGCGAGGCGCTCGGTGAGAATGATGGAGAACGGCTCAAGCAAGGCGGTCTTGGGGTTACCCTGCACCAACTCGTAGGAAAACATGTCGAAAACCGTGCTATCTGCCATGACGCCACGTTCCTCATAGAAGATCCTGTCACCAAACTTCATCGACGTCGTGCGCACAGGCACAAACCGATTCATACGTTTCACACTGGCTACATTGTCCCACATCCAAGGGCCCAAGCCAATCGGCTGTGCCGCCCAGGGCGAGTTGTCAAAAGAAGAGCCGATGCGGTAGATGTTCTCGGAATTCGTATGGAACTCGTCGTACGCCAGCTCATACCTCGTGTAGATCAAGCACAACAGGAAGAAGGAGATGCCCAGGACCAGATTGATCAGTCGGACGATACCCGAGAGTTTTTCTTTGAAGAGATTTCTGAAGGTGATTTTGAGGATCATGTTCATGGCAAGGTATTTTGGACTGTTGACCAGTCTGTGAAAGGGTTTGGATCGTGATATCGTGAAGTAGCCAATGACGGAGGCCATGTACCGCAGCAGCAGGTACGAGGAGTGAGGATTTTCCTGCCGGCGATGCAGGTACCACTCATGGAGGTCACCCAGTACCTCCTCGACATAGTAGTCAGCACAGTACCATTCGACCACTCGGTCGATCCACTCTGGAGGAGATGACTTCATATTTCTGTGATATTTGTAAGACAAATCATCAAAAAGAAATCAGTAGCTAAAGTCAAAACTCAACTTGGGCATCTCGCTCCAAATTTGACTTCGCATCTCGCGGGTTTCATCGAGCTTCTGAAATCCCATAGCGGTGATCTTGTACAGTCGGCGTCGTCTTCCACCTCTTTCGCCAGTGGCTCCGCCCATGTAAGACTGCAGAAATCCTTTCTTTTCCAGTCTATTCAGAACCGTGTGTACGGCGCTTAGTGTCAGCTTCCGCCCGGTGCGTCCGTTGACCTCCTCGACAATGGTCACCGTATAGGCATTACCGTCGAGTAGCCCGGTCATTAGCAAAACCAGCTCTTCAAACTCACCCAGTTGTGTACCCTTCATCAATTAGTGTCATAATTGTAAGACAAATAAACGTAATCGGCAGGAAAGGTTGCCAGAACATGTGATTATATTTTTATTCAGATTCCTGCATCACTTACCAGTCCAGTTCGCAGGAATGACGAATTGAGGGGGTTGTGCCACGGCCAGTACCGCTTTTAGGCCTGACCTTACGGCCTGATGATTCGGAGTCACTCTACCATTTATTAAGTAAATTAATGACCCATTATGGAGCTCATGAAGACACTACTCATTACCCTCTTTTTGTTCCTCTCTTTCTCAACCTACTCGCAACAGACATTGATCGGCCGGGTAGTAGATGCCGATTCTGAAGATGCCTTGAGTGACGTGGAAGTCAAACTATTGTCGGACAGTTCCTCTACGGTGACGAACAGTCTGGGCTATTTCGAGATGACTGTCTCGCAAGGAGATACCATGGCATTGCTCAAGGATGGATATGTGGAGAGCAGGGTGGCGGTATCGACGCAGGACCGGATACTCATCAAGATCCTCAAGGTGGATCGGGGCACCGAGATGGTTGACAATGGCTATGAGAAGGGACCAGTACTCGAAGGGCGCAAGGTCGGCATCTGGGAGTACTATGACAACGAGGTGCTGGCACTGAAGATCGATTACGACAACTTCGCCATCGACTATTTCCGTTACGATACTTCCGCTTATGCCATCCAGATGGGGGGTGAATGGGTGTTGAAGCAACTGGACCGACAGCCTCGGTACGTTGGTAGCTTTGGGGAATACTACAAGATATTTGCTTCTAACCTCAGTTTCCCCCGCGAAGCCCGGCAGCAGTCCACGACGGGTACAGTTCACTTAACGTTCGTCATAGATCCCCAAGGCATGCCAGGGGACTTTGCTGTCGTCAACGATCTGGGCTATGGAGTTGGCGAAGAAGTTTTGCGTGTGGCTGAAATGCTCAGTGATGGCTGGATGCCCGCTTTGCTGGATGGCGAAACGTACCCCGCCCGATTTGCGATGCCCATTGTCTTCGAAATCAAAGACCGGCCCACCAAGAAGAGGAACAAAAAGAAACTCGATCCGCTGCCCCTCGCAAAAGAGCTCGAAACCGTAGTGGTGACAGCCGTGGGAGTTCCCGTGAGGTCCTCCCGCAACTAGTTGCCTATTTCTTCAGGATTAAGGCCTCAGACGTGCTGATCAATCAAGATGGGATTGCCGTCCGGGTCGATCAAGGTGATGCTAGCTGGACCGGTGGTCGATCCGTCCGCCTCTGAAGCCAGGGCCAATCCCTGACTCTTTAGCTCCTTCTGTATCGCTCGTATGTCATCGAAGTTTTCCAGAATATTGGCGCTCTGGTCCCAGCCGGGATTGAAGGTGATGACGTTTTTGTCGAACATGCCATGGAACAGACCGATGATCGTGTCGCCACTTTTCATGATCAGGTAGTTGCGTTCCATTTTGCCCGCGAAGACCTCGAATCCGAGTTTTTCATAGAATTCCTTAGAAGCGTTGAGGTCTTTGACGGTGAGGCTGAGAGAAAAGGCTCCGAGTTTCATTGGGAGATTAGTTTGAGTGAGTGATCAAGATACAATATCTGTGGTCAGGTGGAAACACCTGACCGCACTACTAAGAATATCTGATGTCAGGTGGAAACACCTGACATCACCTCTAAGCCCCCTTTGATAAGGGGGAATCAATTCTCCCCCTTGAGGGGGTTGGGGGGTAATCAGTGGGCAGAAGTCGAAGCGCTAGACGAGATACGTTAGTGCGTCGGGTTGCGGGGTCGAAGGCTAGCGCCGACGCGAGGAAGCCGTGAAGGAGAGAGTTGGATGCGTGGTTTTTTTTGGTGCTTCGTCCTCTCTCACTTCACGAGTGCGATGGCTCGGCGCGGTGGCCTGTGCGCCCCAAAAAATATTTTCAGAAAAATTTTAAAAAGAGGGTGGGGGTAGAATCAGGTGAAGGCTCCATGGAGGTGAACATGAAACAAAAACTCTCAATCATGAAATCAAGATTTATAGCAGGACTGATCGCGCTAGGCGTGGGATTTTCAGCAACAGCTCAAGAGATACAGGAACCTGAGGTCAAGGTACGACCTGTGCAGATTTCATTTATCTATCCCATAGGAACAAATGGCCTGGAAGCTGGGGAATACATCAACAATGCGTCATTGAGCCTGCTCGGCGGCTATGCTTATGGCGTGCATGGTGCGGAACTTGCTGGCTTTGCCAACGTGCTCCGCTATGACGTGGTCGGATTTCAGGGTGCTGGATTTGCCAATGTGATCGGCGGCGATGTGAAGGGTGCGCAAGGTGCAGGTTTTGTCAACGTCAACCGAGGGAATGTAACTGGTGCGCAAGGTGCGGGCTTTGGTAACGTACTGGGCGGCCATGTGGAAGGCTTCCAGGGAGCTGGCTTTTTCAACTTTGCAATAGGATCTATCAAGGGCGCCCAAATGGCAGGTTTCACAAACTTTTCTCAAGGCGATATAACGGGTGCTCAACTTTCCGGTATGGCCAACTACGCGGGTGGTGAGGTGAAAGGCGTACAAGGTAGTGCCTTCTTCAACTATGCTGGAACACTCAGCGGCGTGCAGGTGGGTCTGGTGAACTTTGCCAAGGAATACAAGAAAGGCGCTGCCATAGGTCTGCTCAACTTTGTCCATGGTGGTATGAACCGATTTGAGGTCAGCTACGATGATATCGTCGCCATCAATGGCTCGTACCGATCAGGTACACCAGCGCTCTACTCCATCCTCACGGCAGGTATCGATCCTGACAAGGACCGCTGGACCTACGGAGTTGGTCTCGGTACACAGTATCGCATCTCACAGCGATTCTTTGGTAACGTCGAACTCAGCAGCTCAAGCCTGATGTCTTTGGATGAGCGACTCGACGGACACTACATTATGAACCGCCTCAACCTGAATTTCGGATACAGCCTGTTTGGCAACGTAGCCCTCGTCGCCGGACCGGTACTGAACATTTATGTCAGCAATCCGGAGGAGGATGGAGAGGACCCTTTCCTGAGTATCATACCTGACAAGACCTTGTTTGATGATGCGTCGGGCGACTGGGCCGTCAATGCCTGGATTGGCTATCGCGCTGCGGTAAGGTTCTAAAACCGCTCATTAGACACTCCACAACAACCACACTTTTTTACTGATGCAATTTCGAATCCTACTGGCTGTCCAGCTCACAATGTTGGCCTGGGCAGCCTATACTCAAAACCTAACGCAAACCATCCGGGGCAACATCCAGGATGAAGACACACAAGCACCGCTCATTGGTGCAACGATCATGATCATCGGGTCGGATCCCATCCAGGGAGCGACGACGGATCTTGAAGGCAACTTTCGAATCACTGAGGTCGCCGTTGGTCGGGTGGACCTGCTGATAAGATATGTCGGATATGAAGAGCGAGTCATGCCTGGAATGCTTGTAGGGGCAGCGAAGGAAGTTGTGCTCGATATTCCGATGAGTGAGTCGGTGGAGGCGCTAGAGGAGGTGGTCGTCACCGCCAAGAAGGACAAATCTGAGGTGCTCAACGAGATGGCACTCGTTAGCGCGAGATCCTTCACGGTAGATGAAACCAAGCGCTTTGCCGGCTCCTTCAATGATCCTGCGAGGATGGTCGCCTCATATGCCGGAGTGCAGTCCAATGCAGAAGGCTCCAACGAGATCGTCGTCCGTGGCAACTCCTCCCGCGGGATTCTGTGGCGACTCGATGGCGTACAGATCCCGAATCCCAATCACTTTGCGGATGAGGGATCCACTGGTGGGCCTATCAATGCTCTCAATAGCAATATGCTGAGTGATTCTGATTTCTTCACCGGCGCGTTTGCCCCTGAGTATGGCAATGCACTTTCCGGAATCTTCGATATGAAGCTGCGAAAGGGCAACAATGAGCAAAAAGAATACACATTTACGGCCAGTACTTTGGGACTAGACTTCAGTGCAGAGGGGCCGTTCAAGCCCGGCTATCAAGGGTCATATCTGTTCAATTATCGCTACTCTTCGCTGGCGCTGCTGGCCGAGACCGGTCTGGTGGACTTTGGTGGTGTACCCAAGTACCAGGACCTCTCGTTCAAAGTCAATCTGCCCATCAACAAGCGCCACTATCTATCAGTTTTTGGCCTGGGTGGACTGAGCAGTATCGGCGGCGATCAGGAGGACGACAATGGTGTGGTAGCCTATCGGTTTGACTACACAGGTGGCCTGGGCGTCGTAGGATTGACCCACAACTACCTGATCAATGATCGGATGTTTGTCAGGAGCACCGTGTCCGTAGATGCCTCGACCAACACGTACGAGGACAACATTCCTGATGGTGATGATTTTCAGCGTATCGAGGAAAATGACATCAACAAGGCAGCACTGCGGCTCACGAGTGCCTGGAACTACAAGATCAATGCACGGCACAAGCTAGAGATCGGCGGCATTTACTCCAGGGAGCGATTCGACATGGAGGCGAAGTCGCTGAACTTTGAGACAGACGTCCTGGAAACGACGCTGTCAGATAAAGGCTCCGCTGATATCTACCAGGCATATGCCAGCTGGAGGATGCGGCCCAACGACGACCTCACAATGACGACAGGATTGCACTATCTGCATTTTGGCTTCAATGACAACTACTCCGTCGAGCCACGTTTCGGTCTGCGCTGGGATTTCGCCGATGATCAGGCCTTCACTGCCGGTATGGGGCTGCATAGTAAGATTGAGTCGATCTCCATCTACCTCGGTAGGCAAATGAATGAAGACGGCACGTACTCCATGCACAACCAGGATCTTGAGATCTCCAAGTCTGCACACTTCGTAGTCGGCTATGATCGCATGCTTTCGGAGAACACCCACCTGAAGATAGAAGGGTACTATCAGCATCTCTACGACATCCCCGTGGAGAATGACAGCGCCAGTGCTTTTTCACTATCGAATATGGTAGAGGGGTACATCGTAACAGATTTGGTGAACGCTGGCACGGGGCGCAATTATGGAGTAGAGTTGACACTGGAGCGCTACCTCTCACGTGGCTTCTATTACCTGGGTACGGTTTCCGTGTACCGATCGCTGTACACTGCTTTGGATGGGGTGGAGCGGGCGTCAAGGTTTGACGGCAACTACGTCGCCAACTTTCTCGCGGGTAAGGAGTTTGCCTTTGGCAAGCCAGAGAAGGAGAGAACACTGTTTGTGAATGCGAAGCTGGCATTCATTGGCGGTGCCCGATACACTCCTATTGATCTCGAGGCCTCTCAGGAACTAGGCAGCGCCGTGGAAGGGCCACACCTTTCTGAGAAGGGTGATGATATCTTCATATCCAATCTAGCGATCGGGATTCGTAGGAATAAGAGGAACACAGCGCGGGAGCTGAAGATCGACGTACAGAACGTCATCAATGCTCAGGCCGCGGTCAATGAATACTATGTGGAGGCGACTGAGGAGATTTACACATCCACGCAGCTGCCTTTTTTCCCGACGATTTCTTACAGTATCAGCTTCTAAGCAGAGATCAAAAAAAGGGGCAGTGATGCCCCCTTTTCCCTCTTCATACTCAAGTAAACAAATAGGAATTGTTTTTGCGAGAAAACACTATCTATACTCTTCAAACCCCTGGGTGGTTGGCTGGAAACCCTTCATCCCTGGAAGGCCTCTACGATTTGCTGCTGCTGCTTTTGGGAGGCAAATCTCCCCATTCCTGCCTGCGCGTTTTCCAGCATATGCTGTGGCTGCCTTGTCCCCGGTATGGCGCAGGTGACGGCCGAATGAGACAACACGAACTTCAGGAGTAGCTGGGCCCATGATTCACACCCCAGGTCCCGGGCGACTTTGGGCAAGGGTCTGTGGCGAACTGTCCGAAATACATTGCCGCCGGCAAAGGGGCGATTGATGATAACCGCTTTGCCATTATCCCTGGCGGCAGGCAAGAGCCGCTCACCAGAAGTCCGGGCGGTGATGTTGTAGTTGACCTGGATGAAATCGATGGGATAGTTCTTGAGGATCGTCTCCATTTCATCATAGGCATGAGAGAGGTAGTGGGTGATTCCGATATATCGCACCTCACCCCGCTCTTTCATTGCCTGCAGTGTCTTCATGTGTGTCTTCCAATCCATCAGGTTGTGGATCTCGATCAGGTCGAGGACGGGCTTTTCCATTTTCGAGGCACTGTCGGTCATTTGTCGCAGGCCCTGCCGTTGTCCATTGGTCCAGACCTTGGTGGCGAGGAAAAGTTGCTCCCTGGCATCCAGATCATCCACCACCCTACCTACAGTGCGTTCCGACTGACCGTACATCGGCGACGAATCAATCACAGCGCCACCCTCCTGCATTAAGTTCGAGACCACGGATCTGCGCTGCGCCAAAGCCTCATGATCGTCGCTGTCGATATCGAAGGTGAGCCACGTGCCTAGTCCTACGCAAGGCAGGGTCTCGTCTGATGATGGGATTGCACGTCTCTCGATCTTCCCCGGTGACTTCCATGACAGTATGGGCAGTGATGCTACCGCCGTGGCGGCAGAGACGGTCTTGATTGCGCTTCTCCGGTTCATGATTGGGTTAAGTCTGCATCTATTGTCTGATACGAGTTTCGCTGGAGTTATGACATCTGAAAATGACAAAAACCCGATTGCTCCGGACTTTCGGGCAATTTCTCAGGAACTTAGCCATATAATGAAAGTTGACTATCAGCGGTGCCGCAATCCACCTTCCCATTTTTTGGTTTATCTTCATCATTGAACTAGTGAAGATCGAACCATTGAGGCTGCTACTCACCCTAATCATTTGTGGAATCCTCTTTCCACTAGGAGCCCAGACCATCCAACTGACTGAAGCGGAGGAGTCTTTCCTCAAAGCGCATCCGGTGATACGTCTGGGAGGCGATCCATCCTGGGAGCCCTATTTGATTTCCAAATCGGACGGGACTTATACTGGCCTGGAGGTAGACATCTTTCAGCGTATCGAAGAGTTAACGGGCCTGGAAATCGAGATCGTAGGTGGCCAGTGGCAGCATGTCGTGAAGATGGCTCAGGAGCGGCAGATCGATGGGTTGATGACTTCTACATCCCGCCCCGCCCGACGTCCCTACTTCAACTTTACGGATGAGTATGCTTCTGGCAATGTGGTAGTGTATCGACGTGCATCAGATACGATTGCCTTCACACATCTCAGCGACTTCGACGGTAAGAAACTCGGCCTCCAATCTGGCAATCAGATCCATCATGACCTGCTTGCGAACTTCACAGACCCGCGTGTCACCGACTATGCCGACATTCCATCAATGATTTCTGCCCTTCTCAATGAGGACGTTGACTACCTCATGTCCGGTGGAGCTTTGACCTACTACCTCAGCAACTATGGCCTCATGGGTATCAAGGTTGCTTATGTGGCGAGGGAAACCCGCGTTCCGTGGGTTTATTCTGTCAGGAAGGACTGGCCCGAACTGGTATCAATCCTCAATAAGGCGCTCGCCAGAATCGGCCCGGAAGAGAGGCGTCTTTTACTTGGTAAATGGTTGTTGGATTTGATGGTGGACAAGCCAATATCTTCTCAGGCGGCTAATGAGCGATTGCAGGAGATGGACACGTTGTCCGTCGGTCTGGTGAGTGATTGGCCACCATTCTGCTTGGAGCAAGATGGTGTAGCAATAGGGATTCTTCCGGACTACTATCGGGAGATCAACCAGCACCTCAATTTGCCACTGGATTTTCAATTCTTTAATGGTAGAAGCAAACTAAGACAGGCACTGAAATCCGGACAAGTTGATGTCATCGTATCTTCCTCAACTGATTCGACGGCTTCTGAAACCATCGCTTTCCATTCGTTTCCATTGGCGCTTGTCGCTAAGAGTATTCCGTATACTCTGGATATTGGAAGGCTCAAAGGTCAGAAGGTCGGTGTCGTCTCGTATAGTCCGTACAAGACACAGATTTTTGATACTTATCATTCACTGGACCTCGTGGAGGTTCGCACGATTGATGAGGGGATCTTACAGGTCGAAAATGGCGATTTGGATGGCTTCATTGCTGGGCTGCCTTTGATTTCTTATCGGCTGCGGTTGTACGATCTCGCGGAGTTGAAAATTGCCGGGGTCCTCCCTATCAAAGTGAATCTTCGGTCCCAGACGAAGGACCCTGTGGTGGCCGAGGTGCTTAACCGCGCACATTTGCTGTTGCCCACTGAAAGAATCGGAGAGCTCGTACAGGGAGGAGGTTTGGTGCAGTCACAGAAAAAGTCACTTGCCGACTACAAATGGTTTTGGTGGGTTGTAGGGGGCTTCTTATTGTTGCTGGCTGTCATATTTATTTGGAACCGGTCCCTGGCGAGACAAATAGAAAAAAGGAAACGGATTGAGGAGAAATTACTTGCGAGCCAGGCGAGTCTCACAGCACTCATCGAAAGCACTTCTTCACGGATCTATTCTTTAAATAGAGAGTATCGCCTTGTCACCTTCAACACTAATTTCTTCAACCTGATGAAAGAGATGACGGGTGTGGAGGTACAAAAGGGCGATGATATCGTCAGTTTGATCCCGGAAACGTGGAGGGAAGTCTGGCGCCGACGCTACACCAAGGCGCTGGAAGGGAAGAGTTATGATGTGACTGATCGGGACAAGGTGATGGATGCCAATCGCTATTTTCAGACCTTCTTCAACCCCATCCGGCTCAATGGCGAGATTGTAGGAGTAAGTTGCTTCGCGACTGACATTACCGAAGTGACCCGACTCAACCAGATCATGGTAGGGTTGCTGCGTCATTCGACGGATTTTGTTTACGTCAAGGATCGGGATCACAAATTCCTTGCTGCAAGTGACTCGCTGGCCCTCGCCCATGGCTTTTCTGATGGCGATGAGCTCTTTGGTAAGACTGACTTCGATCTACATCCACAAGAACTGGCCCAGGGTTATTTTGATCGAGAGGAACCGATCCTGTCGGAAGGCGAGGAGATGACCAGTTACCAGGATGAGTACATGGACAAGGACGGCGAGAAATGGGTCGAGTCCAATAAGCGTCCCTTAAGAGATAGTCAGGGTGACATAGTGGGATTGATAGGCATCACTCGAGATGTCACCGATCGAAAGCGGCTGGAAACTGAGCTACGAGAGGCCAGAGACGCGGCGGAACAGGCCAACTTACTCAAGAGTCAATACATCCAGGAACTAAAGGGCAAACAGAATGAGCTGCTGGTACTCAATTGGTTTGCAGACAGCGCACCCATCGGATTGGGAATGGCCGATCTCGAATCGGATACCATTGTTTTTGTAAATCCTGCGTACCTGCGACTCGTTGGTGAAACCAATGAACGCGAGGTGGTAGGCCGAAATATCCTGGACTACCTCGCCGAGCCAGAGCGAGACATCTTTCTAAACACGATCAAGCCTGCGATAGAGCGCGAAGGGTTCTGGAAGGGTGAGCGAAAGATGAAAGCAAAAGATGGCAGTACCGTCTATACTTACGAACATTACTTCTTGCTGAGGGGCGAAGATGGCGCGCCTATTGCGCTGGCAAATGTAGTATCAGACATCACTGAGCGTCGGAAGATGGAAGCCGATCTCCGCGAAAAGCAAAAGGAGGCAGACCGGGCCAACAGAGCAAAAAGTGCCTTCTTGGCGAACATGAGCCACGAGATCCGCACACCCCTCAATTCCATCATTGGCTTCTCCGATTTGTTGAATCAAATGGTCACGGAGGAGCTTCACCAGAGTTACCTACAGGCGATAGCGACCAGCGGGAAGACGCTCCTGGCGCTTATCAATGACATCCTTGATATTTCTAAGATTGAGTCCGGCAAGTTTGAAATACGGCACGTACCGCTGAATCTTAAATCACTCGCTGAGGAAATACGAAGCATGTTTGCCATCAGAGCAAGAGAGAGGCATCTTGACTTCGAAGTAAACGTAGATAACCCCATTTCAGAGTATCTGTTCCTTGATGAACTTCGGATCAAACAGATTCTTATCAACCTCCTGGGGAATAGCTTCAAGTTTACCAACGAAGGGGGAGTGTTTCTTACTATCAGGGTACTGGCAGGAACGAAGAATAGCTACAATCTGGAGTTTGAGGTGAAGGATACCGGTATCGGTATTTCGGCTTCAGCAAAAGACCGGATATTTCATAATTTTTACCAGGACCTTGACAGACCCGGGAGCGTGGCACACGGTGGTACGGGATTGGGCCTGGCCATCGTCCAGAAGCTCGTCAAGCTCATGGGTGGGTCGATCAGCGTGGAATCGGAGGTGGACAAGGGTACTGTCTTCCGCCTAATGTTCCCTCAGATCACGATAGTAGAAGATGCCCAAGCCATAAAAGAACGACTGCAAGAGCATCGGCCGGAGGACGTTCTCTTCGAAAATTCCTCAGTACTTCTCGTTGATGACATCGACAACAATCGTTTCTACTTACGGGAGCTATTTCGGAATACTGCCATACTCGTCTGGGAGGCCAGGGATGGCCTGGAGGCTTTGGAAATCCTTTCCCGGGAGTCCGTCGATCTTGTGCTCACTGACATCAGGATGCCCAAAATGGACGGGTTTGGTCTGGCAAAAGAGCTCAAGAAAAGCGATGTCACCGAAGATATACCGATCGTCGCGGTGACGGCTTCGGTCTTCGGGACTGATTCTCACCTGAAGGACTTGTTTGACGGTATTCTCTACAAACCTGTGTTGCGATATGATCTGATTCAGCTCTTGAAGCGATACATCCCACATCAAAGAATGGACGAAAATGTGACGGCAAAGGCGCCCGGGGTAGCGGCGTTTACTGTGACTGAAGAGATGAGGAAGGTCATTGCGAAAGAATTAGGTCCGGCATTCGCAGGGCTACGTGATCAGCAGCCCATTGGAGAGGTGCTGGCCTTCGCCAAGAAGCTTCAGCACGTGCAATTGGCCGACGATGGCGAGACCATCAGGGAGTTTGGCAAACGACTGGAGTCCGCCGTTCATAACCTGGACATTGCGTCGATGCTTGACCAGCTCAGGTCCTTTGACAACATGATGGGACTGCAAAAGATCGAAGGAGATGAGTGAGGCCCGGATACTGGTGGTGGATGATAATCCCAGCAATATTCAAATTCTGGGAAATACCTTGAAGTTGAATGACCTGGCCTTTGAGTTTGCCCTGAGCGGGCCCGGGGCGATCAAGTGGCTCGAGAAGCAGCGCTTTGATGTCGTGCTACTTGATTTGATGATGCCCGAAGTTGATGGTTTTGACACATTGAAGTCCATTCGTAAAAATCCGGAATGGCAGGATATATCTGTCATCTTTCTCACGGCAAAAACGGACTTCAACGCGCTGATTAGGGGTTTCGATGTGGGGGCGCAGGACTACATAACCAAGCCATTCAATACGAAGGAATTGATCTCACGGGTCAAAGCTCACATGAGCATGAGCGCACATCAGAATCTGTTGAGGACTTTCAACGCCAGGCTGGAGGAGGAGGTCAAGCTTCGGACGGCTGAGCTGGAAACGTCTGTCACGAAGACCCGTGAGCTCAATGATTCTTTGAGCACGCTTATCTCAAATATACCCGGGGCAGTCTTTCGTGGTCGACTGGGCGACCGATTGTGCATGCACTATCTCAGCCCGCAGTTTCTAGAGCTCACTGGCTATAATCCAGAGTCGATTGTTGGCAGCGATGATGCCTTCTCTGTGCTCGTGGAAGAAGACTTGTCCAAGATCAGAGAGGCGGTAAACGCGCATGTCACGCAAGGGGAGCCCAGCTTCGGGGTTCGACTTCGCATACCTCATCGGCATGGCGATCTCATATGGGTGTCAATGCAGGGCAACGCCCGAAAGTCACCGAAGTCAAGGAACCAGTATGAAATCGAGGGTGTGATGTATAACATCACCTCGGAGATAGCTGTGGAGGAGCAATTGATGGCAGCATCGATAAAAGCAGCCGATCTGGAACGTGCTTTCGTTGCCAGGGAATTGCATGATGGCGTCCAGCAATCTCTGGCGACGGTGGCCTTATCCCTGCAGGGCATTGGCACTTCCGCAATGCCGGCCGATCTGCAGGAGAAGTTTCAGCAGGCCCTCAACATGCTCAACAAGAGTATCAAGGAAGTAAGAGACATATCGCATCACCTGGCACCAAAATCGGTGGCGGACCTGGGGCTTGGGAGCGCACTCAATGAGCTCATACGCCGACAGAATCTGACCAACGGGACCACCTTTGAATTTCAGGAAAACATCGGCGATCAAAGGTTTGATCCGACGGTGGAGCTCAACCTGTACCGCATTGTTCAGGAGTCCCTTACGAACATTCGCAAATACGCGGAAGCTCACAAAGTCCATCTACAACTGTTCCAAAGAGAAGACTTGCTCACATTGATGGTCGAAGATGACGGCATAGGATTTGATAAGTCTGAGGTCTTAGGTGGACATAGGAGCTTTGGTTTGGTCAGTATGGAAACACGGGCGCTGGCCATCAATGGCGTATTTGAACTAAATACAATGACTGGAAAGGGTACCCAAATACTGGTGGAGGTACCTTTGAAAGGAAAAAAGAAAGTGACTACATGATTGATATTCTTCTCGTTGATGATCATGCAATGATCCGTGATGCGATCAAGTTCTACTTCGAAGCCGAGGAACGCTACCAGGTAAAAGGAGAGGCCTCTGATGGTACTGAAGCATTGCAACTGCTCCAAAAGGAGAATTATGACGTCGTCGTGACAGATATCAGCATGCCCGATATGGATGGCATCACCATGCTGGACCACATCAGGAAAGACTATCCTGACCAAAAGGTGCTGGTGCTCTCCATGCTGGATGACGCGGTCTATATCAACAAAATGATTGCCCTGGGAGCTAACGGGTACATTCTCAAGAATGCGCCCAAGGAAGAGCTGTTTGACGCACTCGATACCATTTGTAAAAACGAAAACTACTACGCGAAGGAGATCTATCAAACGATCATAGATAGTATCGCAGGCAAGAAACCAAAGCAACGACTGACTGTGGAGACCTCCCTTTCAAAGCGGGAGAAAGAAGTTTTGAGACTGGTCGTGAAGGAGTATTCGAATAAAGAGATTGCGGATGAGCTCTTCATAAGCATTCGAACGGTTGAGGCGCACAAGCGTAATCTATTGGACAAGACCGGCGCGAAAAATATTGCGGGTTTGGTGGTTTTTGCTCTTGAACGCAACATCACCTAATCGCCGCATTCGCGCCTGCCATCAGCTTCTCGAGCTCTTGTTCTCCAAGACGCAATTTTGAGTTGGTGAAACACCTACGAGAATCCGCTAATCAATAGTGGTAATTCACCAAAAATTGAGAATGCGAAAAATGCTGTTCTGAAAATCGTCGGTGCCTCAGACATTTGCAGTCGAATTTCTGAGAAGAAACAAACCGCCGCTAATGAGAACCATCGCTTCGAATCAAAATCACCAAAGTGGTGTAGAGATTCACTATCAGGAGGCAATAGAAAAACTGACTGTGAAGATTGGCCAACTCGAAAGAGATCACTGGTCGATCTACATGCATCAGCTGGACGAGCTCGAGCAGTACTTTATTGTCTGCGGCCATATGGAACTGGACATGTACTGTGGGGCACTCGACAACTCATCCACCCTATTTATGATGCACGTTCTGAAGATGGCGGAAAGATATCAATGGCTGGGAGAGAAGAAGATCGAGGTCCGGTGTCATTTGGAAGGCACGGAGCAACCGGAAAGCAACTGGTTGAAGGAGAAGCTGGAGAAGTGCTTTGAGTTGGACATTAGATTTCCGGTCTTGTTGGCCGGGAGCACTTTGTTGTAGATGTGGAGGTGGCGGCTTAACCTCAACCTGGGTAATTGGCGGGTCTTCACGGCCCGCCAGTCCCACACGGAGTAAGGGGGCGCCTGGCTTAGGCAGTCTTTGGCACAGGGGATCTTTTCTGTGCAGCTATGGAAAGGTTGATTAGTGAAGTTGGTCCCAACTGGGTTAAGCCCATTTGGGAGATGTGATGTACAAGTGGTTTTTAACCCCGGAGGATATTCCTCTGGGGTTTTTTTATGCTGCTTCTCCAAGGCTTTTTTAGCAAGCGAACTGCCTGATTTTCTGCACTTTTCTTAGCTCATCCCTCAAAAAAACCCGACCACTGCGGTAGGGTGTTGACTCACGTGATTGTATAAGTGACATTCAGACAATTAGGCATAGATTTGGAAGTAGCGGTTGAAATACCAGCATATCAATGCGCTATTTGCAACAAAACAGCCAGCGACTATGAAAAGAATAATCTTCATCTTCATCGCCCTCGTGGCGATCGGAAAAATCAGTGCATACTCTCAGACCACCGATCCCTATTCAGATTACTCGTATCTCTGGGCGGATGATAAGAAAAGCAAGAAGAAGAAAACCAAGGACAAAAAGTCAGAGGCCGTGGAGCAAGGTGCCGATGACTACGGTCTGAACACCGAAGATGCTGAAGCCAAGGCGAAAAGTGGCGGTCCCATTGGCAACCCCTCTATTAATGATTTTCGCACTTCTCTGAATCCGACTGAACCTCATAATTCAGTGACAGGAGGTGTTACGGTTACCCGTATTGATGGTCAGAATTACGTCGGAATGAGCCTCTCTCCTGAATTTCGTGTGTGGAAAATAGGAATGGGTCTCAATATCCCCATCCTTTTCAGCATGGAAGATGGGAGTTTCCGGGATGAAATCTTCAAAGATGGTGTAGGTGTCGGCCGCCTGATCAGCTATATGAGCTATGGCAAGCAGAAGCAGGATCAGATCTACGCTCGCGTAGGACAGCTTGGCAATACGATGATCGGCTACGGCGGTCTCGTCAACAACTATACAAATAGTGTGAGCTTCGAAAAGCGCAAGCTCGGATTGCACTATGACGTGCATTGGCGAGGGATCGTTGGTGTCGAAGGGATGTATAGCGATTTCAACCCTCAGAGCCGCAACTTGCTGGTCACACGACCTTACGTTCGCCCTATGGGCTGGAGCACGATCCCAGTCGTGAGCACGATCGAGGTGGGGACGACTTTCCTCTCTGATCACGACCAAACGCAAATCGCGGTCAGTGATTCGACCTCGTTCCAATACAACTTCCTGCAGGATGATGGTATCAAGGCATTTGGTGTCGATGCCGGAATCACATTACTGCAAATACCTTTTATTCAGATTGATGGCTTCTTCAATTACTCTAAGCTGAGCCTACAGGACGGAGGATTGGGAGACTTTCTGTCGAGCGTTGATACGACGAGCTTTCCAGGCTTGGAAAATGGCTTCCAGGATGGAACTGGTATGAGTTTCGGTATCAATTTCAGAATGAACTTTATTGCTGACATTTTCCGTACCGATTTGCGTCTTGAGCGCCTCAATTACACGGAGCACTATATTCCGCAGTTTTTCGATGTTTCCTACGAACTCAATAAGGACCTCCGAATCCTGTCTGCTGTCACTGCGCCGCAGATGTCAGGGACCTACGGAAGTTTGACGGGCCAGATCCTGGGAATCATTGAGTTAGGGGGAAGTCTGATGCTTCCTGACAATGTGGGCATCACGTCTCCGGCAACGGTCAGAGTTCATGCGGATGTACACAGATTGGCCAACAAGGTTTCACTACATGGTACATATATGAAAGGTTACCTTGCTTCCTTAAAGGACGCCTTTAAGCTGGACAACAGATCCGTGGCCGAGTTGCGGTTCATTTACCACATGAATCAATTCCTGGCGCTCGGTGTCGATTACTACTGGTCCTTTACACCTACGTCGGACGGTAGCGTCAAGGCGACTAGCTACGTGTCGCCGTACTTTGGGGTGAGCATTGATTTCTAAAACCAGCAAAGGCAAGATTTTCTCTTCCCGGGATTGGCACTTTCAGCCGTCCCTTTGTAGATCATAAGCGATCAATTAGGATTTCATTGTCCGACATCAACGGGTGACGCGCCGGATTCTTTGTATTTTTCCGGCAACCCAGAATTACACCCAAAGATGAACGACATAGCGCAGGAAGTGTATGATCGCATGATGATGCACGACTATTGTAGCCAGTGGATGGGTCTCGAACCTCTTACCCTGAAAGAAGGTCACTGTAAAATGCAGATGACCGTGCGGCGGGAGATGCTCAATGGCTACGGGATCTTACATGGAGGTATTGCCTATGCCTTTGCTGACAGTGCTTTTGCTTTCGCCTCCAATTCCTATGGGAGAGTCTCGGTCTCCATCAATGGCTCCATGAATTACGCCAAAGCCGCCAAAGAAGGAGATGTCCTTGTGGCTGAGGCCAGGGCGCTGAATGTGACCAACAAGACGGCCACTTTTGATGTGGACATCACGGAACGTAACACTGGGGAATTGTATTATACATTTCGAGGAATGGTCTATCGGACCAGTAAAGAAGTCTTGCACACAAACCCCATCTCAAATTGAAGGAAGCATATATTATTGATGGCATACGGACCCCGATTGGCAATTTCACTGGAGCACTTTCGGATGTTCGGGCCGATGATTTAGGTGCACTTGTCATCGAAGAGCTTGCCCGGAGGAATAGCAGCATTCCTCTGGAGGCGTATGACGATGTGATCTTCGGCTGCGCCAATCAAGCCGGGGAGGACAATCGCAATCTTGCCCGAATGTCCCTTTTGCTTGCGGGCCTTCCCTGGTCGGTACCGGGTGAGACCGTGAACCGGTTATGTTCTTCAGGACTTTCCGCAGTCATCCAGGCCAACCGCGCTATCAAGACCGGTGACGGGGATCTGTTCATTGCCGGTGGTGTCGAGCACATGACCCGGGGGCCGTGGGTGATATCCAAGACGTCCAAAGCCTTTGGCAGAGATGCACAGATGTACGATAGCAGCTTTGGATGGCGGTTTGTCAATGGTAAGATGAAAGATCTTTACGGGACGGATTCTATGGGCGAGACAGCCGAGAACCTTGTCGACATCCACGGAGTGAGCCGGGAGGATCAGGACCAGTTTGCCTATTGGTCGCAGATGAAGGCAGCAGAGGCTCAACGGAGCGGTCGATTAGCCCGGGAAATTGTGTCCGTTTCGATCCCTCAACGAAAAGCCAATCCGATCATAGTAGATCAGGATGAGTTCATCAAACCCGGCACCCAGCCCGAGATACTGGCAAAACTAAGAGCCGCCTTTCGCCGAGAGGGGGGTACGGTCACGGCTGGCAATGCCTCTGGACTCAATGACGGGGCTATAGCCACGCTGGTGGCCTCGGAGGCCGCTGTCAAACAATTCGACTTGAAGCCTCTGGCCCGGATTGTAAGTTCAGCTGTGGTGGGAGTGGAGCCCCGTATCATGGGCATTGGGCCAGTCCCTGCGTCTAACAAAGCGCTGGAGAAAGCGGGCTTGAAAATGGAAGACATGGCCATCATTGAGATCAACGAAGCGTTTGCAGCGCAAGCCCTGGCGTGCACGCGGCAATGGGGGCTGTCCGATGATGACCCACGCATCAATCCGAATGGAGGGGCGATTGCCATAGGTCATCCTCTGGGCGTTACAGGCGCCCGATTGGCGATGACCGCGGCTCTCGAACTAAGTATCACGGGCAAAAGGTACGCCCTGGTTACCATGTGCGTGGGCGTGGGACAGGGGTATGCCGCTGTCCTGGAGCGAGCCTGATGATCAATACAACCCAAAAACAAGTGAAATGAAGAAACTAGAAAACTTTGCGATGGGCCAGTGGGTCGCACCATCTGGTGACGGCATACCCCAATACAATGCGATTACAGGCGAGGAGATCTCGATTTGTGGGAGCGAAGGACTGTCCTTTGGAGACATGGCGGACTATGCCCGAAACGTCGGCAATGGTCATCTTCGGAAAATGACCTTTCAGGAGCGCGGGATGATGCTAAAGAAGCTCGCGCTATTTCTACATAAGCGTCGACTCGACTATTATCCGATTAGCTATCAGACGGGAGCAACCAAGGCAGATAGTTGGATTGACATCGACGGAGGCATTGGGACACTCTTTGCTTATGCGAGCCTCAGAAAACAATTCCCAAATACGCCATACCATGTCGATGGAGAGTTGGCCCATCTGTCCAAGGAGGGCACTTTCGTCGGCCATCACATCATGGTTCCCAAGCGTGGCGTGGCTGTACACATCAATGCCTTTAATTTCCCCATTTGGGGAATGCTCGAGAAATGCTCCGTCAATTGGCTGGCGGGAATGCCTGCCATCGTTAAAGCAGCCGAGCCCACTTCGTACCTCAGTGAGGCGATGGCCCGGGATATAATTGCATCAGGCATACTACCAGAAGGGGCATTGCAACTGGTGTGTGGGTCTGGTGAAGGGATCCTGGAGCCGCTGAATGACCAGGACATTGTGACCTTCACGGGTTCTGCAAGTACTGGTCGAATGCTCAAGTCACAGAAGGTCATCATTGACAATGCCATTCCCTTCAACATGGAGGCCGATAGTCTGAATGCTGCGGTGCTTGGCGAGGATGCTGTGCCCGGGACACCTGAGTTTGATTTGTTTGTGAAGGAGGTGAGGAAAGAAGTGACGGTGAAGTGTGGGCAGAAGTGCACAGCGATCAGGCGTATTATCGTTCCCGAAAAACTTGTCGAAGATTTTCAGATCGCTTTGGGCAAGCAACTGCAGAAAGTCGTGATAGGCAATCCGGAGGACGAATCCGTTCGCATGGGCTCGTTGGTGAGCAAAGAGCAGGTAGAGGAGGTCAACAATCGCGTGGCCGAGTTGGCGAAGGAGTATGACCTCGTGATCGGCAGCCGCGAAAATGACTTTGATGTAGTCGGAGCAAAACGAGACCAGGGGGCCTTTTATTCTCCGTTAGTTTTCCGAAGTGCCGATCCACTCAAAAGTGAAGCGGTGCACGTCACCGAGGCCTTTGGTCCCGTCAGCACGATACTGCCTTACAAGACGCTGGACGAGGCGATTGAGCTCTCGCGAATGGGCAAGGGATCGCTGGTGAGTTCGATCTGTACAGCGGACGATCAGGTGGCCAGGGAATTTGCGGTGGAGGCGGCTTCACACCACGGCCGAATACTTGTCCTCAATCGGGAGAGTGCCAAAGAGAGCACGGGTCATGGGTCCCCGATGCCGTTGCTTTCCCATGGGGGACCTGGCCGCGCCGGAGGAGGTGAGGAGATGGGCGGTGCCCGAGGCGTCATGCACTACCTACAGCGCTGCGCTATCCAGGGGACACCGACGACCATTGCCGCCATCACCGAGCAATATCAGCCTGGCGCGCGTGTAACGGAGACACCACAGCACCCATTTCAGTATTACTACGATGACATCGAACCAGGCATGTCCATTCTCACACATAAGAGGACGGTGACCGACTCGGACATCATCAATTTCGCCAATCTGACCTGGGATCACTTCTACGCGCACACAGACATTACCTCCCTGGAGGGTACGATCTTCGAGAAGAGGGCAGCACACGGTTATTTCCTACTGTCTGCAGGTGCAGGGCTTTTTGTGCACCCGGCGAAAGGGCCTGTCGGTGCGAACTATGGTTTGGACGAATGCCGGTTCCTAAGACCTATCTATCACAACGACACCATTCAGGTGCGGCTTACGTGCAAGCAGAAAATTGACCGCGACAGCCGTGGGAGGGAGTTTCCTTCGGGGGTAGTGAAGTGGTACGAGGAAATACTGGATGAGGACGGAGAACTTGTGGCCTTCGCTACGATCCTGACGCTCGTTCAAAAGAGGAGTCCCTTCCGAGAATTGACCCGGGAATATGTTCGTGAGACACTTGATAGACTTACCATCGATGCTCGGCCTAAGTGGGGAATACTGACGCCCCAGCACATGGTAGAGCACATCGAGTTCTTTCTCCGATTTGCTACCAGCCAGGAACCCGTTGAAATTGTGACCCCGGAGCATCGCATCGAGCGTTTTCAGGAGTCATTGTGGAATTACCGGCCCATGCCGGAGAGCTTCGACAACCCACTGCTCCGCAAAGGGAAGACCGAAGACTTGCGCTTCGAGTCATTGGAGGCTGCCAAAGAAGGCCTCCTTGAGGCCTGGGATCACTACCATGAATTCTTCAAGCAGCATCCTGATGTGAAGACCTCGCATGTCATCTTCGGCATGCTGGACAAAGAACATTGGGATCTTGTGAACAGAAAACACTTTGACCATCACTTTCGACAGTTTGGACTGATCTAACTAGTATCCTGCATGAATCCCTACGTCAAAAGAACAGACGCCTCAAATGGCGTCGCAACAATAGAGTTTTTTCACCCTGCGCATAATTCTTTGCCCAGCGACCTATTGGCCCAGCTGGCAGAGACGATCACAATGGCCGGAGAGGATGACGCCGTTTCTCTGATCATTCTAAAGAGCGGAGGAGATCGCACTTTTTGTGCAGGTGCGAGTTTTGATGAGCTGATCCGGATCGATGACTTCGAGACTGGGCAGCGGTTCTTTATGGGCTTCGCCAATGTCATCAATGCCTGCCGAAAGTGCCCCAAGCTGATCATTGGCAGGGTGCAGGGAAAGGCCGTGGGTGGAGGTGTTGGTGTGGCTTCGGCGGTTGACTACTGTCTCGCAACGAAGTACGCGTCCATCAAACTGAGCGAGCTGAACGTGGGAATTGGGCCTTTCGTAGTCGGCCCGGCTGTTGAACGGAAAGTCGGACTTGCTGCAATGAGCCAAATGGCCATTAATGCCGACGAATTCTACACCGCAGAATGGGCCCGTGACAAGGGTCTCTTTGCCCAGGTTTTGGATGAGGCCGACGCCTTGGACGCTGCGGTACAATCATTGGCTGATTTTCTTGTAAACACCAACCCGGAAGCCAGAGCGCACCTCAAGCAGGTATTCTGGGAAGGATGCGAGCATTGGGATCAGTTGCTGAAGGAGCGCGCAGCCATGAGCGGACGACTGGTCTTGTCTGAGTTCACAAAGGAGGCACTGAAGAAGTATAAGTAGGATCTTGGATCTTTGTTCCTGGATCCTGGTGAAATTGGGATCCACAAACGAGGAACGAAGATCAAAGAACCAAAAAACCGAGGTCAAAGAACCAGGAACCAAGAACCACCATGATCTATTCATTCAAGGGATTTGTCCCCGTCATTGATGAAAGTGCGTTTATCCATCCTCAAGCTGCCGTCACCGGCGACGTACGGATTGGTAAAGATGTCTACATCGGGCCTGGTGCGGCGATACGTGGGGATTGGGGGACGATCATCATCGAAGATGGCTGCAACGTGCAGGAGAACTGCACCATCCATATGTTTCCCGGCAAGACCGTGCGGCTGAGGGAGTCAGCCCACATCGGACACGGGGCAATCATTCACGGTGCAGAGATTGGCCGCAATTCTTTGATCGGAATGAACGCGGTGATCATGGACAATGTCGTGATTGGGGACGAGTGCATCATCGGAGCACTGGCATTCGTCAAGGGCGAGGAGATCATACCGCCGCGAAGTCTGGTGGTGGGTAATCCGGCGAAGGTCGTGAAGAACGTCTCCGACGAGATGATTGCCTGGAAAACAGAAGGGACAAGGATCTATCAGCAGCTGCCGGCGGACTGCTACGATTCGCTGGAGGAGGTCGAGCCACTGCGCACGCTGACCTCCGAACGCGACCAGCAGAGGATCGAAGTAGACTTCAAGCCGTTTAAGGAGCGTTGAGAAGTTTGTAAATGAGGTGGTGAATGCCGGTTTTCCTTTGTATGAGTCCAAGCGATGGCAATACATTTTGCCGGTTTGCCGGCCAGGGCTCATGGCCATCGTGTGGAGGCGCCTGACCCGCCAGCGCAGGTCCAGGCGCAAGGCATGAGGGTTGGGGCGACCCAAAGGTTAAGGGGGCCTATCGCCCCGACTCAATTGTCTTTCTTCAGACGTCCTGCTTTCTTCAGCGCTTCATGGATGATCCACTCCAGCTGACCGTTGGTGCTGCGGAATTCGTCTGCTGCCCATTTTTCTACTGCCGCCAGCATCTCTTCATTGATACGCAGTGCAAAAGGCTTCTTCTTGCCCATAACTTCCCGGCTATTCTTCCTCCATCATTTTTGTCATGGCCAGCTTTAAGGCCTCTGGCCGTTGGGTGCCGACGAGTATGGCGTCCTTACGGCCAAAAATCAGTTTGATCCCGAAGTTACCCCAAACACTCAATGATTTGGGTCGTTTCATAAACCCGAAATGGATACCGTAGCCACCAAAGTCTTTGATTCGGTGGAATTTTCGTACTTCCCAGCTTTGGATTTGGGAGCGAGGGATTTGCTTCCATTTACGGACCAAAGGAAAGAGACGGTAGGAGATGCTGTCCTTCGTGACGACGATCTCCAGCCTGGAGGCGATGAATATGAAATTCAGGATACCAAGGACCACAATCATGAATGCCGTGAAGACCATGAGCTCCGGATTGGACATAGGGTCGTCACCCCATGGTTCTCCTTGCCCCACTTGCTGAACGATTCCAAAGATCAAAGGCCCTAGTGTGGACCCGTTGATGAGCAGAAGCAGCCAAACGGCGAGTGTCTGATTCACTCTTTGTGTTTCCTTGAATAGGTAGTTTGCTGAACTCATGGTATCTATTGATGTAAAGTACCGGCATTGACAACTGGTGCTACGTCCTTATCGGCACAGAGCACGACCATGAGGTTGCTGACCATGGCGGCTTTTCTTTCCTCGTCGAGTTCGATGATGTCCTGCTCGGAGAGCGCACTCAGCGCCATGTCGACCATACTCACGGCGCCTTCGACGATCTTGTGTCTGGCTGCGACGATGGCGGACGCCTGCTGTCGACGAAGCATGGCTCCGGCGATCTCACTGGCATAGGCGAGATAGCCGATGCGTGCTTCGATGACTTCAATACCCGCGATCGCCAGTCGATCACTGAGTTGCTCCTCGAGGGCATGGTTTACTTCCTGCAATCCGGATCTGAGCGTGATCTCAGCGTCGTTGTCATTGAAGTTGTCGTAGGGGTACTTACCGGCCAGATTTCTGACTGCGGCATCACTCTGGACCTTGACGAATAGCTCGTAGTCGTCCACTTCAAATGCCGCCATAAAGGTGTCTTTCACCCGCCAAACGAGGATGATACTGATGAGGATCGGATTGCCCTCTTTATCGTTCACCTTGACCCGCTCGCTATCGAAGTTGCGTGCTCGCAGGGAGATGCTCTGCTTGATGTAGAAGGGGTTTACCCAGAAGAATCCATTCTTCTTTACTGTACCGATGTACTCACCAAAGAGAACCAGCACCCGGGAGCTGTTGGGGTTGACGTAGAAAAAGCCCGGCGTCAAAATAAGAATGAGGAAGCCCCATGCAAATATGGGTACGCGAGTGAGAACCATGGCGAATATGCTGCCGAAGAATACGAACAGGACTGTGAAGAGCATCACGTAGCCTGATATGGGGTTTATTTCTTTCTCTTCCATCGTTGTAATGTGATATTAAAATGATATTATATACATATCTTTCTAACGGCACTTCTGGAGGTAGGGTTCGCTCTAGTCCAAAGTATTTTCTGATTTCAAGGATCTTTTGAGGATTTTGGAAACCCTTTTCTTCGACATTTGGTAGTGTACACACATGATTTTTGACTTCTTTCTCCTTGTCCTTGCTTTCTACCTGTCCATTCCAGGGGTGGTGGCCTATGCCGCGGCGAGTTATGGGAGGTCCTTTTGGTTCTGGTTTGCCATGGGTGTCTTTCTACCGATCGTAAGCCACATTTGGCTGGGCGTCCTGATCACCCGCGACATCCGGAGGAAAAAGCTGATCGCCCTGATGAAGAAAGAGGATATCGAATACATGGAAGAGGAAATCCGCAACCTGGATCTTCATAGCGGGTCTTTGCGGGGCGTGTCCCAACGCTAACGGTCTTTTGATAGATGTCAATTGCCGCTTTGATATGCATCAGGGTTTTTTCTTGATGCTTCTACTACCTTCCCCCTCGAGGGGTTGATCCCACCTGAACTTAAACATTAGAAAAGATGAAAAAGATATTGGTACCCACTGATTTCTCAACATGCGCCGACAATGCAATCAACGTGGCGCTTGAGATAGCCAGGAAGGCGCGGGCTGAATTGCAGTTTGTGCACTGTCTCCCGGTTCCAACGGATTGGATATCGCTTGGTGCCGATCAAGAGAGGCTATATCCTGAGGTAAACAAGAAGATCAATGAGATACAGGAAGATCTGAGGGATCTTGCCCGTATGGCAGAGAGCAAAGGTGTGAGCGCTACTACCTATCTGGGACTAAATGATGGGACCAGGGAGATGTGCGAGTACATCGAGGCCATGAACGTAGATCTTGTCGTCATGGGATCGAAGGGCGCAAAAGGCTGGAAAGAATTGATCCTCGGTTCCAACGCACAGCGATTCATCCGCTCCTCTGCTGCCCCGGTATTGATCGTGAAACCCGGCACGAAGCACCTCAACGCCATGAAGATGGTGGTGGTATCAGACTTCCTGGGAGAACTGGATTCAGAATTGGAAGACAGTGGAGTGAAGGGTCTTACTAAGCTGACTGGAATAGCTTCAGACCTGGCAATTCCTGTTCACTTCCTGTATGTCAATACGCCAGAGCACTTCATTTCTACCAAAGTAATGATGGGAAGAATGAAGGCCTACGAGCACGAGGCGGGAGTAAACATCGTGTCCATGGAGATGGTAGACGCCGCCAGTCTTGAAAAGGGCATTGAGGATTACCTGGCCGGAGACACTGATTCAATTGTTGCAATGATGACTCATGGAGCCCAGGGCTTGCTCAGAATGCTTTCTGGCAGTACTGTGGAGTCCGTGGCCAATCATACTGAGTCACCTTTCCTTAGCGTGAAAATGTAGTATCCGGGCATCACAAATGCAGCCCAACGAAGATACGCAGCACGGTGAGGAAGAAGATAAGGATTAGGACACCTGGGACAACGTAAGGGAGCGCAAAGCGGAAGTATCGATTGTATATCGACGACTCGAAGTTGGGCGCTCCCTTTGCTATTTCCTGAGTAAGCTGCTGCCGTTTCCAAACGTGTGCCGCGAAGATCACGATCAGACACCCTCCCATAGGCAGGAAGGAGTCGTTGGCCACATTGAGGACGAAGTCGAGGAAGCTCGTAGATAGTTCTGCTCCAGGATAGGTAATGAACTCTGTGAAGTAGCAGGAATATCCATTCCCCAGGAGGCTTGGGATTCCGAGTACGAAAACGAATGCCGCGATTGCCCAGACGGCCTTATTTCTGGCTATACCCCATTCGTCCACGACATAAGCGACCGGCACTTCCAGTAAGGATATTGTTGAGGTCAGCGCCGCGAAGCATAGGAGGGCAAAGAAGGATGTGCCCAGTACCACACCCCCTATTCCTCCAATCTGTTGGAAGACAGGCGGTAGCGTTTCGAAGATTAGCCCAGGTCCCGCCTGAATGTTGGACATGTCTCCGACCTGGAGGAAACTCACCAATGGGAAGATCATCATGCCAGCCAATAAGGCGATACCCACGTCTGCGATGGCAATGATCACGGTAGATGAAAAGAGATTTTCTCCGTCTCGCACATAGCTTCCATAGGTAATCAGGGCCCCCATACCTAAGGAGAGAGAAAAGAATGCTTGTCCCATGGCATTGAGGACGAGGACGCCATCGACTTCTGAAAAGTCCGGTACGAGATAGAAGATGATGCCATCAATCGCATGCGGCAAACTCATGGCATAGGCACTGACCCCAATCATCATAACTACCAATAGGGGCATAAGAATGGACGCAATTCGTTCTATTCCTTTGGCTCCCCGGGAGACGACAAGGGCTGTGATGGCAATGAAGATCAAGCCGTAGCTGCCTACCTTCCATATTTGGGAGGTGTAGTTTGAAAACTGACCGGCGATCTCAAAATTGCCACTGGCCATTTCAAAGATGTAGCCAAAGGACCAGCCGGCGAGGACGTTATAAAAGCTCAAGATCAGAACGCCGCTCAGTACCCCCAGCAATCCCACCCCGCGCCATTTGGCAAAGCCCAATTGACCAAAAGCTCCCACGGCATTCCTTCGTGACCGTCGGCCGATCGCTACTTCGGTCAGCATGACTGGGAGACAAAGGGCGAAGCAGAAAAAAAGATAAATGAAGACGAAGGCGGCTCCACCACCCTGGGCCACTTCGTAGGGGAATCCCCAGATGTTGCCCAGACCTACTGCGGACCCTGCGGCAGCGGCGATGAAGCCGAGGCGGGAAGAAAATGAACCTCTGTTGCTCATGACTTAGGGTGAAATTATGAGGCCGAAAATGTGGGAATTGTGGGCAGGGAAGGCGGATTGTCGTAAAAACCAGACGTCTTGTCAGTAAGAGTCTCTACTGACAATAGGTCTACCGTCAGTAGTTTTCCATACTGATATTGCCAGCAGGTATAGCTAGCCGAAGCCGCCTTGTTTTCTCTGCGGGCGCTTCGAAGAAGGCGTCTTTGAAGGGGACCTCATGCTGTTCACGGGACCAGTTGCTTTTACCGTAGATACCATCGAGAATAGATGCAACGAGCCGCTTCAGTTCGTTGTAGTCGCGGATGTCATATTTGATATTCGTCCGGTCGTCATGCTTTGGGCGTATCTCTAACCAGCGATCCCCATTGAGTTTGGCCTCGATGAATTTCTTCAGCAGTTCGTGATTGGCTGGTGACAGTGGGATTTCTCGGGTCTTCAGGCCGGATCCGCCCAGTCGCACCTTATGCGCCAGTCTATTCTGTTCATCTTTACTCACGATGACCGACAGCAAGATCTCCGAAGCCTTCAGCAAGGGTCGTTCGGCGATTTCCTTTACCCAGCTGAGCGCCAGGGCAAAGAAAATCATGATCAGCGTGGTCTTGAATATGGCAGAAAATAGCGTCTGGTAAACCTCGGCTCCCGCGAATTTGTAGAGTTGAGCGACTACTATTGTTAGTGTGCAGATGACGGATAACCAAGCCAACAGCTGCAATCGGCGATGATGGAAGGAAGACCATAGGACATATCCCAGAAAGCCCAGCGTCAGAAGAGAATAGTAGACGTCGAGTTCCGCGATCAAAGCTGGCCTGTCGCTCATCAGCATCTTACTGACAGTAGGTAGGAGCGAGAACAGAAAAGGGAGGCCAATGATCGCCAGCCAGTACCTGGATTGTATGATGGGTTTGAGGGCCGTGGGCAGGTATCTGAACCATGGCAGCCCCATGAGGATAAAAAGACTATTGATCAGTGAGAAGATGCTTCGGAATCCCTCGAGGTAGTGCGCGTGACTGCTGATCAGATCGAGATAAACGAAAATCAACTCTACCGCTCCCGACATGCTCCAGCTTAGGATGGACAGTGCCAACCATACTTGACCCTTGTCGCCTTGCTTCTTTCCCAGATGCCACCAGATGGCCATCAGGCCGAGAAAAGCGAAAAAGCAGACACTCAGCTGCCACCACCCGTAGAAAATCAATACGCTGTCTCTGCTCAGCTCGGATGTCATCTTGCCATAAACCAAAAAGCAGGGTAAATAGTCGCTAAAACCCTATACTATGCCAAGATAGATGCTTTCAGGGACGTTGTCCAAATGGGACAAGGTTCACGCGTGGCTGCGCTGGGGGATCAATCGATAAAAAAGTGTTGCAGCGAAGGGCTGCTGCTGGAGATTAGGTAGGAGACTGGTGAATTATCCTAATAGGAAAACGACTGATAGTACTACGAAGTAACTCAGGGCGACGATACCAAAGATCACCGTTCGTTTCAGGGGCTGACTTACATGGAATATTTTCATAACCTGTTCAATAGTTGCAGTGTAAAACTAGAAATCAGATCACAACGATAATCCATTTGCCGATGGATCGTCGGCCCGGATCGCTTAATGGGAAATAACTAGGGGTCAGCCGGGTAAACGCCGCTTTTAATCAGCTACTGACTTTTCGTTTTACAGTAAGTGACAGAAAAGATTCGATCCTTGCGATATTGGGAATATCAAAGAGTTTCTCTGTGATGAACTCCTTGTATTTTTCGATGTCTGTCACCAATATCTTTATGATAAAGTCTGCCGCCCCGGTCACATAGTGACACTCCTCTACCTCAGGCAACGCAAGGATCTTGTTCTCAAACGCCGCGATCAGTTCCTTCGAGTGATCCTTGAAAGAGATGTGGGCAAAGGCATTGAGTTTCTTTCCTAGTTTTTCATGATTGATAACCGCCGTGTAATGGTCGATGACCCCGCTTTTCTCAAGCTTCTTGATTCTCTCAAAAATGGGCGTAGTGGACAAGCTGAGTTGATCGGACATCTCCTTTACTGTCATCCGCGCATTTTGCTGTAGCAGTTCCAGGATCTTGAGGTCCGTTTCGTCGAGTTTTTTTGGTGTGGTCGACATTAGAAGAATAATTTTCTAAGTAGAGGCAGTTTCTGTTGATAAATAGAAATATTTTCTACCATAAGGTTAAAAAATACATGAATCATACAATCTTCAATTAAATGAAGCATTTACCTCTACGAATCGTTAATTTTATAGTTGAATATTCTTTCAATTGACAAGGTTGAAAGAGGCAATCGTAGGTAGTATAGATGCAAGTCACAGTAAGCAAATCTAAGATAGCTCAAAAAGTCCTTACCAAAGCCTTCGGGCTTATGGCCACAAGCAAAGCCATGGCGGAGCATTATGAAGAGAACTTCAAAATCGCCTCCAAATATGTGCATGCGACCTCAAGAGGACATGAGGCTATCCAGATAGCTGCTGGCATGCAACTACTCCCACAAGACTTTGTATATCCCTATTACCGGGATGATGCGATGCTGCTGGCAATAGGAATGGAGCCTTACGATTTGATGCTGCAGCTTTTGGCGAAGAAGGATGATCCCTTTTCTGGGGGGCGCACGTACTATTCGCATCCCAGCCTCAAGGATCCCGACAAGCCCAAGATTCCCCATCAATCCTCTGCCACAGGCATGCAGGCCATCCCAGCAACCGGAGCCGCTATGGGCCTACAATACAAAGAGGCCATGGCCATGTCTGAGGAGGGAGATGCTCCACTGGTATTGTGCTCCCTTGGCGATGCATGCGTGACCGAAGGTGAGGTTGCCGAGGCTTTTCAGATGGCAGCGCTCAAGCAACTACCCATTATATATCTGGTACAGGACAACGAGTGGGACATATCGGCTAGTGCCGACGAGATTCGAGCCCAGGATGCTTCAGAGTATGCACAGGGATTCAAAGGCATTGATGTGATGAGCATCGACGGGTCAGATTTCCACGTGTGCTTCAACGCCATGAGGGAGGCAATAAGAATTGTCAGGACTGAACGTAGACCGATACTGGTACACGCCAAGGTCCCACTTCTCAATCATCACACCTCGGGTGTCCGTAAGGAATGGTACCGGGATGACCTTGCAGAACATCAGGAGCGGGACCCATTTCCTATTCTCAAACATAGGGTGATCGACAGCGATGTCTCTGAAGTCGACCTCATGGCCATCGAATCGGAAGCACGCGAGCAGGTGTCGGAGGACTTTGATAAGGCACTTTTGGCACCGGACCCTGAACCGTCAGACCTCTTCACCCATGATTACGCGCCGACGGAAGTGAACACGGAGGTCGGTGAAAGGGCACCGAGAGGAGGAGAAAAGACCGTCATGGTCGACTGCGCGCTTCATGCACTGGAGGAATTGATGGAAGACCAGCGTTGCCTTTTCTATGGGCAGGACGTTGGCGGTAGACTGGGAGGTGTGTTCCGAGAAGCGGCTACGCTTGCGCAGAAGTTTGGCGATCAGCGTGTATTCAATACGCCTATCCAAGAAGCCTTCATTATTGGATCCACGGCAGGTATGTCGGCGGTAGGCCTAAAGCCGATTGTGGAAGTGCAATTTGCCGACTACATATGGCCGGGCCTCAATCAGCTATTCACAGAAGTCAGTCGCTCCAACTATCTATCCAACGGTAAATGGCCCGTGTCCATGGTACTGCGCGTTCCCATAGGGGCCTATGGTAGCGGAGGGCCTTACCATTCTTCCAGTGTGGAGTCTGTTGTCGCCAATATCCGAGGTGTCAAGATTGCGTATCCCAGCAATGGGGCAGATCTAAAGGGGTTGCTCAAGGCTGCTTATCACGACCCCAACCCTGTTGTGATTTTTGAGCACAAAGGACTCTATTGGTCCAAAGTGCCTGGAACGAATGCCGCAAAGACAGTAGAACCTGCAGAAGATTATATGCTTCCTTTTGGACAGGCTGCTTTGGCTCAACGCGCCAGCGAAGAGGCAGTTGCGGCGGGCGAGTCTCTCACGATCGTGAGCTATGGGATGGGAGTGCACTGGGCGCTCAACGCCTCGAAGCAGTTTGATGGAAGGATAGAGATCGTAGACCTCCGAACACTCAATCCGATTGATTATCAGAGCATCTATGAATCAGTGGAGAAAACCAATCGCTGCCTCGTGGTAACAGAGGAGCCGGTCGATAACTCTTTTGCTCGCAGTCTGGCGGGCAGAATCCAGGAGCATTGCTTCAAATCATTGGAGGCGCCGGTCTGTACGATTGGAGCCGAAAACTTGCCCGCTATTCCCCTCAATAGCACTTTGGAACAAACCATGCTGCCTTCTTCAGACAAGGTGGCTGCTAAGATTTCCGAGATTTTCGACTACTGGGGATAGTTCTCCAGGAGTGATCAGAGGAAGGATTGGTAATCTTCCATCGTATCAATGTCCACGAGTATAGAGGGCGAGTTCATTTCCACTTGTAGCCAATGTCCGCTGTTGCGGGAGACGATCTCCCTACATCCCTCCGGTTCTTTGTGTGCAAGAATTTCCTTTCGATAGGCCTTTGAGAAGATTGTGGGATTGCCGCGTTTCCCCTCGAAGTGGGGAAGGGCCAGTGTCTTTGGGTCTTGGACGTAGGCACCTTCGAATGCGGTGATGATTGCGTCATATTCCAACGTCGTGATGAAGGGTTGATCACCCAGACAGATCATGTAGCCAGTAGCATCCTTGGCGCATTGCTGCACGCCCACTTGAATAGAGGAGGTCATCCCCGCATTGGGTTCGTCGTTGACGACAATGCGGTAGTCCTCCGGTAGGTGCTGCCTGGTGTCTTCATTGCTTACGACGATCAATTCGTGGCACTTTGACTCAGCTACATGATCGAGGACCTGCTCGATCATCGGCCTCCCATTGATGAGCATGATCAACTTGTTCTGATCACCCATTCGCCTGGATAGGCCAGCTGCCAGTACCACAGCAGATATTTTGCTCATTGTATTCTCTCCTGAGCGGCCAGGTACTCCTCGGGGGTGTTCACATTGGTGAGCACCTCCTGTGAGTAGGGGGCTAGTTCGTTGATGTCGCTATTGATGAGCACTTTTCTTGGGCAACTATACCCTATTGCCAGGAACTGCAGCATAGCGTCATAGGCCCTTGGCTCCCAAAGGGTAATCATCGGCTCTGGAAAGTTCGTCACTTCATTGTGATAACATGTCGCGACTTTCGATGGGTCGCGCTGCTCGATCAAATTACCAATGGCTCGATCATCAACAAATGGCACATCGCAGGCCACGGCGAGCCACGCGCTGTTCGGATCACTGCGAAAAGCGGATAGCAATCCTCCAAAGGGCCCCAATTCCATGAATGTATCCGGTAGCAGGGGGTACTGACTCTCTACCGATTCCAGTTCTCTTACAGAGAGAAACGTTTCATCGCAATATTTGCTAAGGAGGTCAGCCATATACTCGCGTTGGGGTTTTCCATGATAGTCAATGGCCCCCTTGTCTCTGCCCATTCGTACGCTGCGACCTCCAGCGAAAACCAAACCTTTGATCGGCGGTGGCGTCGAGAAGGATTTGAGTAGTAGCTGGGCAATGTCTTTTGTGGCATCGAGAGGTAGGATGGGTATATCCTTCAAATTGGGCAACGCCTCCTGGAGAAATGGGAAGGGCTCCTCCATGTCACTGTCCAGGAGTATAGCCATCACGTTGGTAAGACGATCCAACTTTCTGCTCAATGACTCCTCCTTCTTTCGATTGATGATAACTATCTGGCGGTCTGCGACGAAATGATTTCCATTGATCAGCAAAGCATCCTCTGCTTCAAAGAGGCGGCGGAAGCTGTAGGTGATGTTCTCTTGACTGAATTCCACCTGGTGGTGGCTGATCTTATCGGTATAGACCTTGCTGAAGGGGCCTGCCTCACCACCTTCGCCATGGTCGGCGTCAACGTAGCCGAGCTTCAATTCAGTCTGAAGTTCTACTGCCAGGTGACGTGTCAGATTTTGAATGATGGAGCAAGGTGCTCCTAATATCGCCACCTCCTGGCGATGAAATTTCCCTCCTTGGGGCCTTACCAATTCGGCATGTTTCTTATGCTCGTTTGAAGTCACTTTTACCTCCTTCCTTTTGCATCAGTTGTGTGTCTTTTATCAAAATGTCGTGGGAGAAGCCCTTGCACATATCATAAATGGTCAAGGCAGCCACGGAAGCACCTGTCAGGGCCTCCATCTCTACTCCTGTCTGACCAACAGTTTTCACCGTACAATGGATCACAACCTCCTGACTTTTATTGATTTTTATATCGACGGCGCACTTAGAGATCGGTAGGGGGTGACACAAGGGGATCAACTCACTCGTCTTTTTTGCGGCCATGATGCCGGCCAATGTGGCTGTCTGGAAAACAGGGCCCTTTTTCGTGTGGATCTCATCATTTTCCAATAGATCCACTATTTCCCTTGGGAGTACGACAGTAGTCTGAGCCGTCGCCAGACGATGTGTGACGGCTTTCGACGATACATCTACCATGGTGGGATCCCCCTCTGGAGAAAGGTGGGAAAATTGTTTTTCCATCGTGTGAAAGTTCAGGTTTTTCAAAGGCCAAGTTACTACCATTACCTGTGTCGCCTGATAGGGAGTCCGTACTTTTGCTCACCTACCACATCTCCTCTTGGGAAACGGGTATTTATCACTAGTGCGCTACCTCCTTTGTGTTTGCGTCTGGAAATTGTAGATATTCTCAAATTGCCACACAACGTATTAGTTTGGAATAACACATTACCCATAAATGGGTATTAACTAATTTTTTAATATGGAGAGGTTTTTTTTACCTAAATAATGGGTTTGATTTCTCTTCCATTCCCACTGTAGTTTCGGCGCTCTTTGTTCGGGAAATCGTACCGAATTGATGAGATATATTCCCATTCAGCGCTGATAATTCCGGATCATCCAATCCGACCTTCGTAAAGTGCAAAAAATCATTGCTTCGTATAAAACGGAATCATACTTTCGTAGCCGCGCGCTGAGCAATTAAGCAGTTAGTTATAACACCGATCAAACAATCAAATTATTCATTATGGGAAAATTTCTTGTAAGCCTGTTAACGGGCTTATTACTATGCAGTCAGCTTGCTCTGGCCCAGGATGACGGCGACTTTGCCGAGACCGACGACCTGGACTATGGTGTCAAGTTTGGTGCGAATCTCAATCAGTTCAATCAGCCGGGGACCGTCTTTGGAGGAAACGCAGGTGGTTTCGTCCGGTACAACCTGAATGATCTGATAAGCTTTCAGGGAGAGCTGATTTATACGCTCTTGGGGGGAGCTCGTGCAGACTTTGCACGTGACTTAACGGACATTCCCGGACCGGATCTTGGAAGTTCGAGTTCTACTTCTCTCGATCTGCCTGTATGGGTGATAGTCAACCAAAATAGGCAGACTTATCTCCACACAGTTTCCGTGCCGCTTTCGGCTAAGTTGACCCCATTCGGTATCACTGCGGTCACTCCTTATATACTGGTGGGAGGTAGCTTCGACTATTTCTTCGCGGCTATCGAGTCCCGGGATCAGATATTCTATTTCGACAACGGTAATCAAGTACTTCTTTCGGATAGAACGGAAAATGTACTTGGGGAAATGCCAGACTTTCAAGGATCAGCTCACATTGGTGCTGGTTTTGACTTCTATCAGGAAGGAGGCATCTACAGCATCGAATTTCGATATAGCCGTGGTTTCATGAATTTGAATGAAAGTGTTACGGCAATAGCAGAATTAACGGAAGACCTATACCAATCGACCATTTCGATCAACTTCTACTACGCTTTTAAATTCTAACAACAACTTCCAACATAAGAAAATCAATACAGAAATGAATAATTTCAAAAAGACCCTTTTCTTCATTCTTACGATTGGTTTCACCGCCAGCGTATTCTTTTCGTGTGAGGACGACTTCACCGAACAAGACTTATTGAACTTGCAAAACCAGCTTGCTCGTCAAAATGATTCACTGCAGACTGTTCGCAATACCGATGCACTGAACCAGGCTGGTGAACTTGTTAGCTATCTGGTGAAAGTCGTTACCAACGACAATACACCTGTAGAAGGTGCCAGTGTTTCTCTACTTGCCTCAACAGGTGGTACGGCATCCACTACCACGCTGACTACTGATGTTGACGGGCAGGTATACTTCGACCAGGTTGTTATCGGTGGTAATATCCTATCGATCTCCGCCGCCGGATTTTTTGATGTCACTGCAGATGTCAACTTCGGTCAGATCGCTGAAGGTACACACTACGAGATCATCAACGGTGAGGTGATCCCTCTTCAGGTTGTTGAGAGTTCGATCCTTCCTTTGTTCGGAGATGCTACAGGTACCGAGTTGGGTACATTAAGAGGTACCGTCCAAATCGAGACAGACCTTACGAATGACAGCACTGAAGTTGTTGATGGAGTAGAACTAGTTGCCGATCTTGCCAACTTTGCGACACTTTTCGCCAGAGATGGATCGCTTGTGCCTTCCCTGTATGTTTTTGATAGCGATCTGACTGTTGGTCGTGCTACGTCTGATGCCAATGGCAATTACACTATGCAGATCCCTACGACTGCGGACGGATTGAGCCCGGAGATCGTTGTGCCAGTGATCACCAGGACTCAGCGATTGGCTGCCAAGGAAGTAGACAACGTACCTTTGGCACGTCCTGAGTACTTCGACGTGGAGGCACAGTTTGGTCCTAACCTGGGTAGCTCAGGCATTCCTGATGTGCCCGGAATCATCGTGCAGGCCAGTGCTCCTAGTGCGGCAGGTGCAGGTTTCGGTCTTACGCTAACCCGATATGGTCGAGATTTGACAACAGGTACTTTGACTGCTCAGAGTTTCACAACACCTACAGAGTTCATTGGTGGCGGTACTGATGATATGATCTTCCACTTTACGTCTGTCGGCGAGGGGTACGAAAACTCTCCACAGGTAACTGTAACTGATGCCGGTGCTGGCAATGGAGCGGATGTGGAGGCACACATTCAGTTCGCGATCACTGGTTTGACTGTCGCTACGGCTGGTGATGCAGCTGCTGATACGGATATCTTCCTTGATCTTGTGTACGATGAAGTCCAGAACAACATCACGGACGGTGATACAGATACGACCTTTGACATCACACAGGCCAACAATATCCTGACGGTGCGCACAGACGCCGCTGGTGCCGTGACGGCTGATTCCGTTGCTGCAGCACTTGCACAGGCGATTGCCGATGACGATGTCTATTTCGATCCTGAGAACCCTCAGTCAATCAACGACTGGGTTTCAGGACTGCGACTGGTCGGTATCGGAGATGGTGCTACTACGGACCCTGTCGTGACAATATCTGGAGCAACAGGTATCGTCGAGGATATCAACATCAACGCCGCGGGTGAAGATTATGAGACACCAACCTTCACATTCTCTGGTGGTGGCGCCACCACACAGGCTGCCCTCACTCTCGTAGAGTTTGGTACGCAATGGCAAATAGCTGTCGACAACAGTGGTGTGACGACGGCCTACAATGTCCTTCCTGAAGATGTGAGTTTCGAGTACATCGATATCTTCGTTGGAGATAGAGCAGTACAGACTTCTGGGTCCGTGACTGATCCCATCAATGGTGGTGCTCCCGACATCCTTGACATTTTGCAGGTTGATGGTAGTGGTAATATTGTCTTCAACGACAATGTCAATTCGTACGTCACGAACTTCAATGCGCCTACCGCTCCTCGTGTGATTGTCGATGACCCTCAGGCCCAGCAGATACAGTTCGAGATCCAAACATTCTTCACCGTCAATGACGATGGAAGTATCAACAACCTGGCGCAGAACATTTCGGAGACAGGTGAGGGATATGCGGCTCGTCCGACGCTCACCATAGTGCCCGCCGCAGTAGGTGCCCCAGGTTCGGGAGCGATTATCGAGGCGGTAGATGGAGACTTCCTCGATACCGGTGAATTCCAGTGGGGTGGAAACTTTGACTTGACGCATCCAGGCTCAGGCTATCTGGAGAACTTGAACCAGGCCAACCAGGCCGCCTATCAGGGAACGCAGAGTAATGATGATGATTTCAACATCTTCATCCGACCTGGTGAGACGGTCGTCCACGACATTGACTACGGTACTGGCGTACGAATCCAGGATTACAACTAATGATGAATTGATCGTTTGATCTAATTAGCTTAGAGAAGCCCTCTCACGAAAGTGAGGGGGTTTTTTTATGGCTGCTCCTGGATCCACCGGTCGATGTCTTCCTCCATGTGCACTTGAATAGTTTCGTATTCTGCTGCACCGTAGAGATTTTGTGTTTCGAAAGGGTCGTTGGTTAGATTGAAGAACTCGGTCCAGGTAGGATCGGCGGAGTACTTGATCAGTTTATATCGATCAGTCCGATACGCCCGTATATTGGTCTGTGGGCCGATCAACTCGGAAAAGTACTCATAGAATATAGATGGCCGCCAAACGGGCTCCTGTCCATCAAAAAGCGGCTGGAGGTCTCGCCCATCCATCGCCTCACCCTCAAAACCTGCCAGACCTAGAATCGTCGGTGCGATGTCCACGTTGAGTACAAATTCGTCGACGATTATTCCTCGGGCTACGCCCGGCCCCTGAATGATCAAAGGGATTCTCATGCTTTCCTCATAAGCACTTCGTTTGTCGATCTGCTGATGTTCACCCATGTAGTAGCCGTTGTCGCTAATGAATATGACGTAGGTGGAATCCAGGAGGTCATGCTCTTTGAGGAACTGCTGTATTCTGCCCATTTGCTGGTCGGCGACCCATAAGTACTGAAAGTAGCCACGGTCCTGTGCCGTAAATTCGGCGACATATCTCTCGAAATCTAAATGAAATGTCGGATAAGGGGGCACACGGTCCATGTTGGGAACCCATTTAGTTTCGTAGTCCGGATAAAGTTGCCGCGTATCAGGAGGTGCCGCATCCCAAGGGCCATGACAGGACTTGAACCCCAGGACTGCACAGAAAGGCTCTTCTAGTTGCTGGTCCACTACCTGCGTCTCAAGATGGGTGAGCAACTTGTCAGTAGAGATACGGTCTACCCAACCCTTTGACTCTGTCGGCTCACCATCGTCCTCAAATTCGGGATCGATGTACATCCCCTGACCCAAAAAACTAAATGAGTGCCTGAACCCTGGCCGGCGTCCAGCTTGCTCTCCCATGTGCCACTTGCCAAAGTATGCGGTGTGGTAGCCATTGTCTTTGAGTGTAGAAGCAAATGATTGTCGATCAAAAGGTGTGTGATTATTCTTGATTCCATGATGGCGAGCATAGAGGCCCGTCAAAATTGACGCCCGGCTCGGAGAGCAAAGGGATGTAGTGACAAAAGCGTTGCTGAAGAGAATACCATTCCTGGTCATGGCATCGAGGTGAGGTGTTTTGATGGATGGGAAACGCCCTTTGCCAGATAGCCTTTCTTGGATGATTCCCAGTGCATCATACCTCAAATCATCAATAATCACGACAATGAAGTTCGGTTTTGATTGCTGGTTCCACCGTTCGATGGATGGCCGGATGATTGGCTCTTCTGAGCGTTGTAAGGACTCAACGTCATCCTGGGGTAGAAACGAGAGTGGATCTTCCTCGCAGCTGAGCAACGGGAGGATGAAAATGATGGCGAAGCCTCGGAATCCCATGGGGGTTCAGGTTTTGTAGAACAATCATGCCAAGCGGGCGATGCGCTTAGCAAAATCGATGAATTCGGCATATGCGGGACACGAATCGGTCCCCAATAGTTGTGAGAGGGCTTTGCCGGGGAGGGCTTATTTTGGCTGCCTCAAGAAAATGAAGTCACCTCCTTCGTCACCAGCCTGTATGATGGGGCCATACTGTGGCACTTGCCCGTTAGGGCTGTTGTTGATCACCGCTGTCTTGAACTTCCTGAAAAGCTGATCAGCCGACATAAGCGGATCAAGGTTGAGTTTAAGCGTCTTCAGGAGGTACTGCATAAAGACACTTTCGTCGGGCACGGTGTTCAAAGTGCCACTGGTCATGGCCTTTCGGCTGGGAAGCTTGTATAGCTCAAGCATGGCCCGGCCATTAGTAAAGATGCCACGTTCTCTCAGTATTCCGCCGCTGAAGCACGCGTCCGATATTAGCAGGGTGTGTTTGGCATCGATGCCTCCGATGTAGTCCCTGATCGTGCTGTTTGAGAGCCACTGCGCTTTTGATGTTTTCGAGGCATCTTTCGGCAGCCAGTATCCTTGATGGAGCTGCTCATTCCATATCCCATGTCCCGCGTAGAAGATCAGTAGGTTGTCTTTGCTCTTCACTCTTGAGGCCAGGTCGTCCAGCGCCTGTATGATCTCTCTTCTCGTTGCATTCTTTAGTACTGTGATCTCATCGAATGAGTAATAGTCCTCCAACACCTTGGCCAGTTTGGTGGCGTCGCTGATAGGATTCGCCAGGTCGTCAATTTCGCCATCATTGTAGGAATCGATGCCTATCAGTAGGCCGATGTAACGGTTCTTTTTCAATTCTGTGGCAAGCACTTCACTGATCTCATCGTCATCTTCCTCTTCGAAAAGATCAATGCCCCGCATGGCAACTGTGTTTTTTGCCTGGATTCCTGTGTGATCAGGATTACTTCGGTACATGGTGACCGAGCCGAACAGCACCGGAAGGCAAGTGTTGAGACTGATACTTCCTTTCCACTTCACGTTGAGTGTTGCTTGTCCTTGAGATTCATCATAGAAAAGCTTGTGCGAGGCGGCCATGCACGACGAGCCTTTTGGCGTTCTACCGATGATTTCGATGGCGTTGAGTTCCGCAGACTTGTGGTCAATGCTTCCCTGGATGGTGTAGAGGACCGTGTCCCTGCTATTGTTCTTGTTGGTGGCCAAAACCGTACCCGTAATCATATTGTTGGTCTGCACCAACTCGTACCTCATGTGGATGGGATGTGCGACGGCATGAGACGTGCCGTACCATGTGCCTGAAATGTCGGCATGTTTCTGTTGCTGCTGGGCAGAAGTGCACAGCATCGAAGCAAAAAGGAAGAAAAAGACGGCGTATTTCATGGTCTTGTCAGTAAGCCAATTTCAGACTTAAAAGTACGCGACGCGTGGGGTAATTTTTAGGCTGCTGCTGCGACACGGAGGATTAGCCGCTAAACGCCGATGATCGTGGAGTGAAGTCGCGGGCCGATTTGGTAATTTGGGGCGAAAGCAGGCTTTTCCGGCCTTTAAGCTACTTTTAGAAGGGCTTTTTTGCGACCATCCCAGCGCAGGTTGAGATGGCCCAGGACCATTCTACCCAGGTTCTTCTCCAGCAATGTTGTGGAGCCACCTTGCTTCAGGACACACGCCTTGATGATCGATCGATTGATGTGGTCGTTCATGGATAGACCGTAGATCCAGTGGTTATATTGTGTTGTCCACTCATCGCGATACACTGCCAGGTGCGATCGGCCGTCCCAGAGGAACTCCAGCTGGTTCGTCGAGTATTTGAGCCGATAACCGGCTGCCATCAAGTCGTAGATACCTGAGAGTAATTGGGTGTCGTAGTGTGTGACATTGACGAGCGTACGAATGAAGTCATCCACTAAACCGAGGGGATTGTTCAGCTGGATATAGCCTTCGATGCCTTGAAGAACCCACTTTTCGAGCAGAACATCCTTTGTCAGCGCTTGCGCTTCCTTCAAAAGATAATTCTTGTCCTGGTCGAAATAGTATCCTTCCACAATACAAATGTACGGCCCTAAGTTATACGGCGCTATCTTAAGCTACGAAAAAGTTACCAGACGGGTTATTTGAGGCGTTTTTATCTGCAGTTCTGAGTGTGAATTCGCCTCGTCGTCCTTACACCTCTACTGTTACATTGTGATTTAATCATAGGCTGAGCTCGGCGACGATTTCTGCGAACCGGATATTGCCTGCCTCTTCCTTGAAGTTGATGCCGTCGGCTTTGACGCGCTTCTTCAAAGAAGCGAAGTAGGATGTCTTCTTAAACTCTTTGAGGCTCTTGCTGATTCCTAAGAGGTCCCCACCTCCATCCAGGAGGTAGTAGGTCGTGGAGGGTTGCAGCGTGAAGTTCTTGTTGCCCACCTGTAGGGATTTATTCCACGTAGGAGGCAATAGTTCCATTTTTTGCTCCTTAAAGAGTGTCATCGGTCCCACCTCCTTGACTAAGTGCAGAAGTCTATCGGGAGTGGTAGTGGTTGAGAGGTGTTTGCTGTTGATCAGTCTTATTTGCGTCATACGGACCGAGTCCACGTACTTGGGTTCGATGAATACGGTACTGCCTTCATATGAAAGCAACACTGAGTAGTCCAGTAGGTTGATATTTGCCCCGCTAATGTTGTAGGGTTCGGCGGTCCCATCCAGGTAGAGCGCTACAGTGGTGGGTTCAGAGAGCAGTCGGTAGTCTCCTTCGATAGTAGGATCAGGCTCGAAATCCTGGATGTGGCGGAACTCCTGGTTCCCAGATACGAGGAGTGTGGGGGCCTGGGCCTGTATACTGGTGCAGGTCATGAATAGCACGGCGGTCATTCCAAGAAGGCGTGTGTGCCTGACCGCTATTGACTGTTTTTTCATATGGGGAATGAAGATAAGAAAGATTGTCCTCGTGCAAAAAGCGATTTGCGAGCTCGTCTTCCATGCCAGGCAAGTACCAGAAAGCTTTTCATGCTTATTTAGTGATTGGCGATTGGATAGTTGATTGTCGTTTTTGTAAATTTCTAACTTCTCAAACCGCCTTTTCCAAACGAACCATTGAAGTCATACCTTCTTTCATTGATATTATTAAGTGCTGGAGTAGGTTCACAGGACCCGCAGCCTTTTGATGTATATGATTTGCGTGTAGAGCATCTTAGGAAGCCTCTGGCGGTGGATGCCACACACCCAGTGTTTTCGTGGAAGCTGAGGTCCTCGCACACAGAGGTCAGGCAGAAAGGTTATCGATTACAGGTCTTTGAGGATTCGACCGCGCTGGAGGCCTTTTGGGACTCTGGCGATGTATTGGGTGGAAGCCCATATTGCGAGTATCAGGGCCCACCGCTGCAGTCTCACACTCGCTACTATTGGAAGATTCAGGTTGCCGACGGGCAAGGTGGCAAGACACATAGTAATATCTCAAGTTTCGAAACTGGCTATTTTGGTAATGGATTGAAAGGGGTTGACTGGCTTGGCGATGGCAAGGAGCTAGAAGATCGCAGTACACCCTATTTCCGGAAACGATTCGAGGTCAAAAGCGAAATCATTCGAGCAAAGCTATATATAGCCTCTCGGGGTTTGCACCATGCCGAGATCAATGGTCAAAAAGTCGGCGATGAATACCTCAATCCGATTTTCACCAAGTACGACAAGCGCCTGTTTTACAATGCCTACGATGTTACACCTCTGGTCCGGGAAGGAGGCAATGCCGTCGGCGTACAACTTGGCAACGGCTGGTTCAATCATCAGGCCGAAACATCCTGGGACTTCGATCAGGCATCATGGCGAGACCGACCTTCCTTCTCGGCAGAACTGTACATTTGGTATCAGGACGGTTTAGTGGAAGTGATCTCGACCAGCGATGAGTGGAAGATAAAGGAGAGTCCATACCTGTTCAATTCGATCTACGTCGGTGAAGGACAGGATTTTACAGACCTCAAGGACCACTGGAGTCACACTGGTCTCGACGATGCAGGTTGGCACAGCCCGCAGGTGGTAACGCCGTACACCGGCCACCTGGAGTGGCAATACATCGAGCCAATTCGCAAATCAGCCGAGTACAGTCCTGTCATAGTGAATGAAATAGCTGGCCATCGCGTGTTTGTGGAGTTTCCACAAAACATATCTGGGATCATTTCCATGCGGCTCTACAGGCGGCAGCCCCAACAAATTTTTATTCGACACGCCGAACAAGGTGGCGAAACTTATGGAGTACTTACTGGCAACATTGATGGTCACTACACAGCAAAGGGTGAGGAGTTGTTTCAGACGGATGTGCTCAGCTTTGATAGGGCGGGGGGATGGATAGAATACACACCCAAGTTTAGTTACAAAGGCTTTCAATTGCTCGAGTTATATTCAGACAGCTATTTTTTTCTAAAGCCAGAAAACATCAAGGCTATCGAACTGCACTCGGACGTAGAGCCAATCTCAACATTTGAAACAAGTAATCCAGTTCTCAACAATATATGGGAGGTAGCTAACAATTCGATGTTGGCCAATCTCATGGGCTATCCGACTGATTGCCCTCACAGAGAGAAGAATGGGTGGACAGGAGATGGCCACATCATGGCGGGGAGCTACCTATTCAATTTTGATTCGTACCTAACCTTCAAGAAGTGGATGGCTGACCATCGGGACTCACAGCGGCCTGATGGGAATATACCGGTAATCGTCCCAAGCTCCGGGTGGGGCTACCAAAACCTAATAGACTGGACCGTCTCTACCGTTTTGGTGCCTTGGCAACTCTATTTATTCCATGGGCAGGAATCTGTTCTTACGGAGAACTATCAAATGATGTTGGACTTCATGCAATATTGGGAGGGGAAAAGCAAGGGGCTGATTCCTCCCCCCGGAATTGGTGACTGGAAGTCCCCTTCGAGCACCTTCATTGCTGAGTTTCTGAGTGGCGTTTTCTATTTCGAGGCAGCGAAGACGATGGCGAACGCCGCGTCGGTTCTGGGAAGGCAAACTGATGCGGATTCTTTCAGGGCACTGCAACTACAGATTGGTGATGCCCTCCACCGTAAGTTTTTTGACCCGTCAACAGGGACCTACGGAAGGGGTACCCAAACCGAACAGAGTGTCGCGCTGTATTTTGATCTCGTGCCGGAATTGATGATTGAGAGGGTAGCTGACCGTCTGGTAGAGAGCATCGTGGCAAACGACTATAAAACGCAAGTGGGAGTGGTGGGTGCTAAGACAATTCTCCCGGCTCTTTGTAAGGTTGGTCAATATGACCTAGCCTACCGGCTGGCAACACGCACTGATCATCGATCATGGGGAAAGATGGCTTCTAGTGGATCGAGGACTCTCCATGAATCCTGGGAGTTTGACCCTCAGTGGTACGGTGGGTCGATGAACCACATGTATTTCGGCGCTATTAGCGAATGGTTTTTTCGTGCGATCGGAGGTATCAATCCCGATCCTAAGTTCCCTGGTTTTGAGCATATCCAGCTTACTCCATTTCTTTTCACCGATCTGGATGGCTCGTCGGTCACGTATGAGTCTGCCCGTGGACGGATAGAGACATCATGGGAGCGTATTGACTCTCTGGAAGTAAGGTATGAGTTAAGTATTCCCGCGAATAGTGAGGCGGCGTTTCATATACCTCCGGACTATCATATTGATCAAGAGGAATTATCTCAGTATGACACGCTTGCAACAGGTGACCTTCGTCTGTTATCAGGCTCTCATGCATTCACCTTTAGGAAGCTTCGTGATGAGGTGCTACTCGAAGAAACTATCGACGAGAACATAGATGGAGACAAAGGCAAGCTCTATTGGGACAATCGGTCACTATTCTATGTCGAGGAAAGAAACCTGAAGTCCGAAGGAATGCTCAGAATCTTCGATTCTTCCGGCAGGGTAGTTTTAGAAAAAGGAATCCTGGAAACGATACAAGGGATCAATGAATTGTTGGCGGCAGAGGAGTTGAATGGCATTTCGGGCTTGTACCTAGTGCAATTTGTCAATCACAATCAAGAGGGTACGGAGCGCCAGAGCATCAAGCTGGTGCTGAGGTGATCGTGAGTGTTAGAGTTGTTAGGTTTTTGAGTTTGTCGTGCCCATCCGTAGATAAAAAAAAGCGCAGCAAATCGCTGCGCTTAACTCCTTTTTCTGGTACCATCTCGGACACTCAGTTTTCGCTTACAGAATCTTCGTTTATGACACCTCGGCGTCCGCGTTTTTGTTGATGTACTTTTCGACCAGGTCTGGTACTTTCTCAAAGGCAGCAGCGATCCCCTTGCTGGACTTGTTCACTCCAAGGAATGAGATTTCCTCTCCATGAGTGACCAGGAATCCTATCGGTTCTATGCCCATACCGGCACCGGCTCCGAGTCCTTCGCCTTTACCGCTTTTCGGAGCATTGCCGCCTCCGCCACCGCTTCCAAATCCCATGCCTATGCGAATCACAGGCACACATTCGAATTCCCCGAGTTTGAAGGATTCGCCAATGACTGTCTCGGTCGTGGCCTCTGTTCTCATAAACTCGGTGATGTTCTTCAATAGATCTTCAAAATGCATTTCCATAACGACCGTATTAAAAGGTGAAAAAAATATTCTTATGTGTTTCTTATCCATGCCCATCCCATCTTCATCAGACTGGTGCTCGCCGTGAAAGACAAATGGTTTTCCCCCTGAAAATTTACCGAGCAATCGAGCCCCTGTTGGTTGACCCAATAGAAGAGGGGATACAGTTGCCCGTTCCTGGCGAAGTCGTTGGTGTCTAGTTGTAGCCGAAAGTCCTGGATCTTTATTGACTTGACAACCGCAAACATCTGTTTGGCAGAAGGGGCTCCTGAGCTCCTCTTCTGTCTAAAGAGCTTTTTCTTCGGCTTCGCTTCCTTCGGCTTCTTTGTCGATGCGAACTTGGTCACCCGGAAGTGCTTGAATGGCACCCGTATATGCAGGCAAAAGGTATCATCCTCAATTCCTGGCCACACTTTTACCAGGCCTCTCAGACTTACGCGATAGACATTTTCTGTGGTATCGATCTCAAAGACGAGCGGCGTAAGTAGCACGACTAGCAGGACAGCCACAAGGACTGCCAGTACTATGGTGACGACGATCATGGCGGATCTTTTTGCATAGTTCGGCCCAAAAAGTCAGTAAAGGAATGACGTCCATCAGTCGGAGGTGGATTCTGATGAAAGTCATGGGCTCATTTTTGATGAAAACGCCTCTTGAATGGCTCGATACTTATGTGGGTTCGAGCGTATCGATCTGATAATGCCCCTAAGGAGTAATCGCAGTGTAGTAACGCCACAAAAAAAGCGGCCATTCAGCCGCTTTCATTTCTTTGTGTCTCGTGGGGTTGCTATTGAACCTTGTTGAGTTCGAAGACCCACGGAAGGTCATAAATCGCCTCACTTCTGCCAGAGGGATCGTCCACTGTAAATGTGAGAACAATTGTGGAAGCGGTCACAGCCACATCCACCTCCACACCATCATTCCTAACGAATGTTTGCGTTTCGGCAAGACTGGCACCTAAGAAATCCCATGTTCCTGTTGCAGGCCACACTTCGAGTGCGTCCGGCTCATCAGTACTATGACCACTGGTAGTGAAATCACCACCCCATACGCCTTCGGCTCCTTCGGTGGCGTCGTCGAACGTAATGGTGAAGCTGGTGCCCCATGTGTCGTTTCTTTCTTGCGTGTCAAACTGGACATTAGCGATCGTCCAGGTTCCGTCCATGCGTTCTGCTTGCAATTGGCCATCAGATTTTTCATCTACTGGGTCGTCCCCGCCGCAGGAAGCGAAGATCACTAGAGCCAGGAAGCTCAATGCGGAAATAGTGTTCAGTACGTATTTCATGACTGCTGTTGTTGTTATGAAGTAAGAAATTGCGCTTATAAAAATATGATAAATTAAGAACTAATGCTTTGAGCTATTGAGTGACCCCGAAATAAAGTCGCTAATTTGAATAATCTGGTCGGTAAATGCGTATTCATAACGCTGGTTTGACGCGATTATGATGTTTTTATTCCCCTTTATCGACAACATTTCCTGCTGATACCACTCGATCCCTTTCTCGTCCAGATTGGATGTCGGTTCATCCAAAAACAGGCACTCACATCCTGAGAATAATGCCAGTGCCAGCTTTAGCCGCTGCTTCATCCCAGATGAGAACTCATGGATAAACTTGTGCTCAGCACCTTCCAATCCGGCACGCTCGACTATCTCAGAATTGGGCAGTAGTGCCTCCTTGAATTTGAAGTGGAATTGGAGCTGTTCGAGCAGAGTATATTCCTCGATCAGCTGTTGGTACGGCGCCACGAAACTAAACTGTGTCACCACCTGCTCCTCTGCGACTGCACTGCCCGATTGCTGATACTCGATCTTCCCCTTGGTAGGACTGGTGTAGCCTGAGAGGATCTTAAGCAATGTGCTCTTGCCCGATCCATTAGGACCACAGATGGCCCAACATGAGCCAGCGGCGAAGTGGTGGTTGAGGTCTCTGAAAACCCACTGCCGGCGGTAGCGCTTGCTGATATTGTTAGCGATGATCTCCAAAGGAATCCTCCTTGCTGGTATGCTGATGTAAATTCATTCTTAGAGACCGATGATTGAAAAGAGGAGCCGAGCCAATTGTCTGGGTGTGATCGTTTATGGAAGCCAAATTTAGATGTTTTTGCAGCAAGTTCTTCACTTTATACAAAGGTCGACGCACGGACCCTACCAGGTGTGTTGGATTTGCTTTGGCCAGCAGCAGTAGTACTTCTTTACGATCTTGCTCATCGCCTTGATATTGGGTAGATCCGTGGCGTTGGCCACATCCAGCACACGGCCGTCTTTCATGAGCACGCGGATACTCTGATCGGACGCGATATACGCGGAGTTGGTGACCTTCCCCTTTCTTACAAAGTACTTCGCCTCGTTCTCTGTCAGCTTCATAGTTGTCGCCACTTCTTTGGTCAGCGCATCGAAGGCCTCCGTATCGATCTTCTCATTCGTGAGCTGCACCCGAAACAGTTGACGGTTGATCAGCATATTGCTGAGTGTCTTCAGCACCCGATCCTCATGCTGCGCCCAAAACTTCAGCGAACCCCAGATATCGGTATCGTCCATCAGCATAAAGACGTCCAAAATATTGGGATCTTCCTCGAAGTCCTTCACAGTGATGTCGCGCTCAAGGAAGAGCTGCAAGGCTGGCGTCGCCTTCACCTCCTTTCCATTCTGTGTCAGTTGTTTGGCTCTTTTGATCAGCTCGATGAGCATGCGCTCTGCGCTGATTGACGTCTTGTGAAGGTATACCTGCCAGTACATGAGTCGTCGTGCGCTGAGGAAGTTCTCCAGGCTGTAGATGGCCTTTTCCTCTACCACCAATTCGTCGTTGTGGAGGTTGAGCATCTTGATGATGCGCTCGGCGCCGATGGTGCCTTCGTGCACACCCGTGAAGAAGCAGTCCCGCTGCAGGTAGTCGAGCCGATCCATATCCAGCTGGCTGGAGACGAGCTGGTGGAGAAACTTGCGTGGATACCGCCCCTCAAACACCTGGATGGCCATGTTGAGCCGCCCGTGCATCTCGTCATTGAGGCGGCGCAGGGTCCAGAGCGTGATCTGCTCATGGCGGATCCCCTTGAAGAGGCTGAACTCCAGCGTATGGGAGAAAGGTCCGTGCCCGATGTCGTGCAGCAGTATCGCGATGATGGCCGCTTCGTATTCCGCGTCGAAGATCATGTGCCCCTTGCTGCGTAGCGAGTCGAGCGCCTTGCTCATCAGGTGCATGGCCCCCAGGGCGTGATGAAAGCGTGTGTGCAATGCACCGGGGTAGACAAAGTCCGTAAGACCCAGCTGCCGGATGCGCCTCAGCCGCTGGAAGTAGGGGTGCTGGATGATATCAAAGACCAGGTCACTCTGGATGGAGATAAATCCGTAGACTGGGTCGTTGAATATTTTTTTCTTGTTCAAGTCCTAATGATTCGGGAGCTCAAAATTAGGGATAATAGTCGTCGACTGTCGAGGAATATTGACTGGGCGCCGATTGGACGCCGAGCTTTGGTGATGGTGCTCTTTGGTCGCCGAAGCCTTGGCGAAGGCGCCCCACCGCACGAATCATTGCGGCTGACTCGTCCTAAAATAAGTTTACAGGTTTCACATATAGTCCTATTGGTAATTTACAATTTTCGATAGTCCTGTAATCGATTTACAAACACTCGTTTTTTCCATAGTTTTTCAGTCTCTAAGGCTTCTGCGTGGACTTGGTCTGGTGTCAGTTGTCCCAGGCTCATGTGGGGTCTTTCATTATTGTATACTTCGATGACACGATCCAGCAGCTGCTTAGCTACGGGTAGCGTACCTACTTGATAGCAGTCCAGATATTCATTCTTAATGATACCATTGACTCGTTCGGCTATTGGGTTCTCCAAAGGATCACCATTCTCGGTCATTGATATACCGATTCCATGTTTCTCCAAAAGCGACACGTATGTAGATGAGCAGTATTGGATACCTCGATCTGAATGATGGATCAAGTTGTTAAGTGATCCCTCACTGTTGTCAATGGCCATACGCAATGCTTGGACTGTTTCAATTGATTCTAGCGTATCCGCTACATGGTAGCCGACGATCTTTCTCGAATAAGCATCAGTGACAAAGCTGATGTACAAATGTCCAGATTCAATTTTCCAATATGTGATGTCGCTTACCCAAAGCTCGTTGGGCTTACGAGGCACAAACTCTCGAATCTGGTTGGGGTACTTCCGCAGCCAATGAAAGGATTGTGTAGTAACCACTCTTCTTTTTCTACGCTTAACTAACAGATTACGAGAGGATAAGACATCAAATAGCGCATCTCTGCCCATCTTGATTTGATGCTCAAGCATGAAGGGTTCCAGCAACTCGTAGAGCTTCCTACCTCCCATTCTACGATGAGTTTGTCGGAGTCTTAAGACCTCTCGAATGACCAGCTCCTCTTCAAACCTGGTCGTTTGCTGATGCCAGTAGTGCTGGTAATAGGATTGTCTGGTGATACCAAATAATGGACACAATCGTCCCAGAGCGATACGAGGGTGTCTGTCCTTTAAGGTCGTAATTACTTGGTGCCGGGCTTTTTTCTGATAGGTATTTTGAAGTCCTTCTCCGCTATCTCGATCATCATACGATAGCCTTCTTCCTTCAGCTTAGAATCCTGAAGTTCCCTTTCAAGTCGCTTGATTTTGGCAAGCAACTCAGACTTATCCAGATCGTCAGATTCGTCCATTGGATAATAGTTGATCGGAACATTAAAGGTATGTCTTCTTCTGGGGACATCATCGACGTAGCCATACATTCTCATCCACTTCAATATCGCTCCGTGCTCTTCCTTCTTGCCTGTGTACTTGTACCAGATCTCTCGCTTGGTATAACCTCCAGCAAGATATTCCTGGATCATTATGTGGCGCTCAGAAATGCTTATCTCGCCGCCATGTCGAATTCTTCCATTCTCGTTTTCATCCATTTCGGTTTATCACAATTGTGTAAACCTATTTCAGGACAAGACAGGCAGCCCTGCGCGGGCGGGGCGGCCGCTTTCCTCACGAAGATCGAGGCGGACGGGCCGGTGAGACACCGGCAGAGCGTGGTGGGGATCGCAGGGCTCATGAGACCCTGATTCAACCGCACCGGCATATTCACTCCTTTTAATTACCTCGTCCACCGCCACAATCAACTTAAAAACCTATCAACTTATCAACTCAGAAAAGGCCGTAAGCATGGTCGCGAGATGAGGCGGGCTTGCGCGAAAAGGCCAGAGGGGCCAAAAGCTCGCGAATGCACGAGGCGGGTAGTGCGGCTGGTATGAGCAAGGGCCAGTGCGATCTCAAAAAACCAAGTAAACTTCTCAACTCATAAACCCCTCAACTATTCAACTGAAAAAAAGAAAGTTTCCCGTTGTCACAATTAGCCCTATGTTTATGTTCGTTGGAACGGTACGGGTGATGAACGCATTACCTATATAATACACTACGAGCGACTGAATGAAATACAAGATCTTATGGGCCGATGACGAAATCGAGTTGCTGAAGCCCCACATACTCTTCCTCAACAACAAAGGGTACGACGTGGTGCCCGTGCCGAGTGGCGCCGACGCCCTCGAGCAGATCGATCACAATACCTTCGACGCGGTCTTTCTGGACGAGAACATGCCGGGGATGACAGGGCTCGAGACCCTGAACTACATCAAATCCACGCATCCAAATGTGCCGGTGATCATGATCACAAAAAGCGAGGAGGAGCACATCATGGATGAGGCCCTGGGATCCAAGATTGCCGACTACCTGATCAAACCGCTCAATCCCAACCAGATCCTGCTGTCGATCAAAAAAATCCTCGACAATCAGCGCATCATCTCGGAGAAGACTAATCTCAACTACCAGCAGGAGTTTCGCAACCTCAGCATGGAGCTCAATGAGGTGAGTGACCATGCGACATGGGCGGAACTATACAGGAAATTGGTGTACTGGGAGCTGGCCATCGACAACACCGATGACAAGAGCATGAACGAGGTCTTCCAGATGCAGAAAAATGAGGCCAATGCAAACTTCAGCCGCTTTATCCAGGACGAGTACGTCTCATGGTTGAATGATGCGGAAAGCGATCGGCCAGTGCTTTCTCACCAGGTATTGCAAAAATGGGTCTTCCCGAATATCGAGGATGGGCAGTCTGTCTTTTTGATAGTGATAGACAACCTGAGGCAGGATCAGTGGGAGGTGATGGAGCCCGAGATAGCCAAGTTCTTTGAGGTCGAGGACCGACGTCAGTATTATTCGATCTTGCCCACGACGACTGCCTATGCCCGAAATGCCCTCTTTGCCGGCATGATGCCTGAAGACATTGCCAAGCGCCATCCGGACCTTTGGGTAGGAGAGGACTCCGAAGATGGGAAGAACATGAAGGAAAAAGAGCTCCTGGGTAGAAACCTGAAGAAGGAGCATCTCAATGTCAAGTACAGCTACCACAAGATCATTCATGCCAACGATGGCAAGCAGCTCACAGAGAATATTACGAATCTACTGTCTAACCAGCTCAACGCAATCGTCTACAACTTCGTGGATATGCTCTCACACGCGCGCACGGACATGCAGATGATCCGCCAATTGGCGCCAGATGAGTCCGCTTATCGGTCGCTTACGAACTCTTGGTTTACGCACTCTTCCCTGCTCGATACGCTGAAAGTCCTCGCCGGGAAAAAGGTGAAGGTGTTTATCACCACTGACCACGGCACCATCCGTGTCCGAAGACCTGAAAAGATCGTCGGAGATCGCAATACCAACACCAATCTGAGGTACAAAGCCGGACGCAACCTGGCATTTGATGAGGATGCCGTCTACTCTTCCCGCAACCCCGCGGAACTGCGGTTGCCCAAGGTCAATGTGAGCACGTCCTTCGCCTTCGCTTCCGAGGACTACTTCTTTGCCTACCCTAATAACTACAACTACTACGTCAATTTCTACAAAGACACTTTCCAGCACGGAGGCATCAGCCTGGAGGAAATGATCATTCCTTTCATCACGCTGACGCCGAAATGACAGCTGAGCGGGTATTCACGCTGGATGAGCTATCTGCGTTGGCGCGTGATCTCCTGATGGAGGCGGGAAAGGTACGTGTATGGTGCTTCTATGGTGAAATGGGCGCAGGCAAGACGACGCTCATCAAGGCATTGGGTGAGCACCTTGGGGTATCGGATCCCATGAGCTCGCCGTCCTTTGCCATTGTGAACCAATACCTCACCATTGATGAGAAGACCGTTTATCACTTCGACTTCTACCGCCTAAAGGAGGAGGTGGAGGCCCAGGATTTGGGTGTGGAAGACTATTTCTACTCAGGGGATTATTGCTTCATCGAGTGGCCTGAGCGAATCCCATCGCTGCTTCCCGACGGACACCTCAAAATAAATATTAAATTAGTCAACGAATTCGCCCGAAGTGTTAGCCTGGAATTGACGTAAGCGTGGAGAAACTTGGTTCCGAAATTGCGGAGATCGTCCGAGAAAGTGCCTTGGCTCCTCAGGAGTCGCCCCTCAAGATCAAGAAGGAAGCCAAATCCGTTGTTGTATCGGTGCCTCGTGCGACGCGTTTTCAGGAGAGCAGGGTAGCCCTGAAGCCTGACTCTGTGCGGGTACTTGTCAATAACGGTCTGCAAGTGCATGTCGAAGCTGGCGCCGGCAAACTGGCCAAGTTTGGCGATGAAGAATATAGCGAAGCGGGTGCCAAGATCGTCTACGATCGCAAAGAGCTCTTCCAGGGATCCATGATCCTCAAGGTGGCGCCGCCTTCTCTCGAAGAGATCGAGATGATGAGCCCCGGAGCCGTCCTATTCTCAGCGTTTCAGACAGGGAAGCAATCCATCAACTATCTACAGGCACTTGCGAAAAGGCGCATTACAGCCATTGGCTACGAGTTCATTGAAGATAAGGTAGGGGGGCTGCCTCTGGTCCGGGCCATGAGTGAGATTGCCGGTAGTTCGGTGATGTTGATAGCAGCCGAGTACCTGAGCAGCACACAGAATGGCCGTGGGATCATCCTGGGAGGGATCACCGGCGTACCACCGACTCATGTGGTCATCTTAGGAGCAGGGACGGTAGCTGAACATGCGGCCCGTGCCGGACTCGGTTTGGGAGCGGACATCCAGGTTTTTGACAATCACATCTACAAGCTCCGGCGGCTCAAGCATGCTGTGGGGCGTCAGGTACACACGGGGACGCTGGACCATGCTACCCTGGAGAAAGCGCTGATAGAAGCAGATGTAGTGATAGGAGCCATCAGAGCGGAGAAAGGCCTCAACCTACAGGTCGTCACCGAAGAGATGGTGTCTCGCATGAAGCCGGGCAGTGTGATTGTGGACGTCAGTATCGATCAGGGGGGCTGCGTGGAGACTTCTGAGATCACCAATCATGAGCATCCGACCTTCATCAAGTACGATGTCGTTCACTACTGTGTGCCCAATATCGCCTCGCGGGTAGCACAAACCGCATCCATGGCTATTTCCAACATTTTTACTCCCATACTTCTTCAGATCTCGGAGGAAGGGGGCGTCGAGGAGATGATCTTCTCGCACAAGTGGTTCATGCGAGGCGTTTATATGTATAAGGGCAGCCTCACCAACTTCCACCTGGCCAGGAAGTACAACCTGGGATACAAGGATCTCAGCCTGCTGATGGCCGCCAGGTTTTAGCGTCTGAAAGTCGTTAGCTTCCTTCTGTAATTTCTCAAAATCGCGATTTCGAGGTATCTTGATCCCAACCCAAATCTGAAAAGTTATCAAGAGAACTATTTTTCCTCTGCTACTAGCAGCAATTGTAAGCAGCCTGCAGGCGCAACAAAATATCCTTTATCAAGACATCGCCAATGCTGACTGGTTCACTGTAGGTGCCGGATCGTACGGTCGCATAGGTGTGAGCTGGACGAGTGGGTTCGCTGGCATCGATGGCCGCCGCCTCAACCTCAACAACATGGGCAGCATCGGCGGTAGGATGGAGGAGCAGGACTACCTTGAATTTGGGATGGCCTTTCAGATGAAGCCCGAAAAGCCCAACCCCGATTCGCTGCAGGTCAACGTTCAACTGCGAGCATCGGTCTTTTCACGCAGTGGTTCGCTATTTGGCAACGACAACACGGGCAACCCGAATGGATTGACAATAGCCCTACCGGAAATGTACGCAGAGGCGAAGAATGTGCTGACCAAAGACCTCAATCTATGGGTAGGTTCGAGACTCTATCGCGGACCGGATATCTATATGGCCGACTATTGGGTTTTCAACGATCACTCCACTCAGGGTTTTGGTGCGGAATACAAGGGCACTCGCGCGATGATGGGATTTGTAGCTTCGACAGACACGTCCAGCACCGTGCCGCCATTTTTCTATATCAACATCAAGTCGGGCACGCAAAGCCTCGAGATCCGCAATCGGATCATGTACATACTGGAGCAGGATATTCGACTCGGTGAAGGGCGGCTCTTTTCCATTCTCGGGGAATACCACCGCATGGGGGACCCCTCCACTTCCCTGTCTGACACTAGCAACCTCGTGCTCTCTGCGCCTGCCGACGATGGCTTTGTGCTTGGGGCCCGGTACCAACACAACCTCACTCAGTTTCGGGACGGCTCATTTCATCAAATTGGTGTCCGCTATGGATGCGGCATTGCCAATGGTGGCGATGGTGGTTCCTCGCGTACATGGGAAACATTTGGCGCCGTGAATCAGGAGGATTTCAAATTCAGCAAGGCCTATTCATGGCATATCGTGGACCACTTTGTTGTCAATGTTTCGGAGAGACTCACCTTCAATGGGTATGGCGTCTACAATCGGAGCAAGGGAGCAGCAAAAGGGCGAGGGGTAGAAGAAACCTACTTCGGTAGAGAGGTCTTCAACTTCAAACAAGATTTCACGGCAGGCTTGCGCATGGTCAACTATATCTCGGACCTGTTCCACTGGCAAACGGAAGTTCATTATTCTCAGCGACAGGATGGTGAACAGGACTGGTATCGAATGGGTAAGATCAGCTTGATACCTACACTGGCGTTGCGCAAGCAGCGCTCGATATGGTCTCGTCCACACCTGAGGTTCATCTATTCCATGGGTATCTACAATCAAAAAGCCCGTGAGGACCTCTACTCACCCTTCCTACAGCTCGTTGGCAGCAAGAAGGTGGGGCATTTCTTCGGGGTCCGAGCCGAATGGTGGACCTGGTGAATGTGCAACCTGCCTTCTACCAACAAACCAGCCATTAGTACGGGTATCTCTTGCAGGGACTTGCCGGTTTTCCGGGAACGTTATCGCTATACAAACGATTTCAACGACGATTCAAACGGTTGTTTCGAAAAACACGCAAAAACCGGCGCTCAAAAAAAATTTTTTTAGCTACCGGTAACGTTATTTCAGTTTTTGGGCTCAGTTTCTTGTCCAACCCTTTTAAGAAATTGACATTTTCCACTAAATTCCTAGAAGAATCTTCAGTTAGAGGGGCCGATTTGGGGGGTAAAAAAGAAGATTTATCAGTGATGAACCCTAAACCTGCAAATTCAATGGATGAAGCTCACCAGCTATTCTTTCACACCATGAATGGAGCACAGACCTGACTCCTTCATTCTAATTCCAAACGAACTTTTTTTAACCCTAACCAATAATCACATGAAGCACTTTGTTACTTCAGAATTACCATCGTTTTGGCGGAGATTTAGTCTGCTGGCGCTTGGTATATTAGTTGCGCACGTTTCCCTGGCAGGGACGGGCCTGGAAGAGGACTTCTTCCAATCCCGTGTCACAGGTACCGTTTATGATACAAACGGAGAAATAATGTTGGGTACGACCGTTATCGAAAAAGGTACGAACAACGGTACTGTCACCAACGAGTACGGTCAATACTCATTAAATGTTAGTGGCGATGCCACGCTCGTCTTTTCCTTCATAGGTATGCAGACCCAGGAGGTAGCCGTCAACAATCGTTCGACTGTTGATGCTACTCTGGAGTTCGACCTCTCCACGCTCGAAGAGATCGTGGTGGTGGGTTATGGTACCCAGAAGAAACGAGACGTAACCGCATCTATCGGCCAGGTTTCAGCTCAGGAGATAGCTGAGCTTCCAGTATCCAATGCTGTGCAGGCACTGCAAGGACGTGTGGCTGGTCTGGATATCACTCCAAGGGGCGGTCGACCAGGTCAGGAGCCTCAGATCATTATTCGTGGTAGGAGATCGATCAATGCCAGTAATGATCCATTGTATGTGGTGGATGGTATTCCTTTGTCTGGAAGTATCTTCGACTTCAACCAGCAGAACATCGAGTCCATCGAGGTCTTGAAGGATGCAGCTGCAACGGCGATTTATGGTTCCAGGGGTGCGAATGGTGTCATACTTGTTACTACCAAAAAGGGTAAGGCAGGTGCTCCACAGGTTTCCTACTCAGGCTATTATGGTCCTACCACTGTTCTAAAGCAGGTGGACATGATGAATGCGCGCGAGTTTGCTGATATGAAGCGGGAGTCTCGCCGAGCGGACGCAAACGGAGTCGCCGCCTGGGATGGTACGATTCCTCCGGACGACCAGGTTTTTGAAGATCCTGCAGAGTTTTCTTCCATTGCCGAAGGCTACAGGTCTACCGATTACCAGGACCTGATCTTCCAAAATGGGTCGAGAATGGATCACCAGTTGAGTGTAATGGGTGGCACAGAAAATACAACCTATTCCATGGCGGCTGGCTACTTCAGTGAGGAAGGTATCATCGAGCACATCGGTTTTGACCGCTTCACGCTCAACATGAGCATAGATCAGAAAGTGGGTGATCGCCTTCGATTCGGCGCATCTGCCATGCTTTCTCGTACAGTTCAGGATTGGGGTTCTCCTTCTACACTGAATGAGGCCCTGGCCAACAACCCTATGGGCGAGCCGTATGACGAAGATGGCAACTTGCAGTTCCTACCTATCGCCGATGGTATCCGTACCAATCCGCTCAATGAGATAGTGGACGGCGCCCGGGTCGACGAAAGAAAATTCAATCGAATTTTTGCCAGTATCTATGCTGAGTATGAGATCCTTGATGGATTGAAGTACCGAATCAATTTTGGTCCTGACATCCGTACCAGAAGAAGAGGTAGATTCGAAGGCAGTCTGACCAACGCCCGTCGTGGAGCGCCTCCCCGAGCATATGTCGAGAATCGTGAGGAGTTTGCCTACACGCTCGAGAACATTGTTACCTACAATAAGTCCATGGGCAGTCATGACTTTGGTGTGACTTTGCTACAAAGTATCCAGGAAGATCGTGAGGAAGGGTCCTCATTCCGTGGCGAGGACGTTCCTGTGGAAAGCATGCTGTGGTACAACTTTGGTGCCGGTGGTGATGTCACCGATCGGAGCAGCTACTTGTCAGAGTGGGCCATTGCTTCCTTCATGGGACGTGTGAATTATGGTTTCCAGGGTAAATATCTACTTCAGCTTACTTTGAGAGCGGATGGTTCATCTCGTCTGGCGGAGGGCAACAAATGGGCGTATTTCCCAGGTATCTCTGCTGGTTGGAGGGTCTCTGATGAAGCATTCCTGCAAGGTGTGTCCGTTATCGATGAGTTGAAAGTACGTGCTAGCTACGGAGAAGTGGGCAACACGGCCATTGCTCCGTACGCAACACAAGGTGCCTTGAGGTCAACGGTTTACAACTTTGGCGACTCACCAGCACGAGGCTTCCGACTGAGTGACATCCCTAATGATGAGTTGGGTTGGGAGCGAACGTCTACTTTTGATATTGGCGTGGACTTCGGTCTCCTTGACAGTCGCTTGACAGGTACGATTGACTTCTATCGATCCGAGACTTCCGATCTATTGCTGCAATTCCAGCTCCCTTATACGTCTGGATACAATTCCGTACTCAGCAACGTTGGAAAAACTCGTAACACAGGCTGGGAGATCACATTGTCATCAGTTAACATAGATCAAGCGGATGGATTGCGCTGGACGACTGATGTTAACTTCTACACGAACAAGGAGGAGATCGTTGAGCTCTTCAATGGTCCTGTGGATGATATCGGAAACCAGTGGTTCATCGGAGAGCCTATCAATGTCTACTTCGATTACCAGAAAGTAGGTATCTGGCAGGCAAATGAAGTGGATGATGCAAGTGATTTTGACAACTCCGTGCCTGGTTCAATCAAAGTGGCTGACCTCAATGGTAATGGCATTGCTGATCAAGGTGACCGAACGATTCTCGGTACAGACATTCCTGATTGGACGATGGGTATGACCAACCGACTGGAGTACAAGGGCATCGATTTCTCTTTCTTCATCTTCTGGAGATGGGGACAGACCCTTCGTAGTAACTTCCACGATGGCAACAACAGTTTGTTTGCTCGATACAACAACCTGAATGTTGACTACTGGACCATCGACAATCCTACCAATGCCTATCCTCGTCCGAACCTGAACCAGGAGCGTCCTCGATATGACGACACCATGCGTTACTTTGATGGAAGCTTCATGAAGGTCCGAAATATTACCTTGGGATATACGCTGCCATCGCAGTGGACAGATGCTGCCAACATATCCAACGTAAGGCTCTATTTCATGGCTGATACGCCGATCGTAGTGGCTAAGTACGAGTCTTTCGATCCGGAAGCTGACGAAAATGGTGTGACTGGTGGCGATCTGCCATCGGCTCGTGGCTATTTCTTTGGTATCAACCTTAATTTCTAATCAGCAGAATTGATTAAGAAGATGAAAAATTACATTAAGCATATCATACTATTGACGGTCATCGCTTTTGCTGCGCCGTCATGCGAATCGTTTTTGGAAGAGGAGTTGGTAACGGTAAATGCCCCCGCTTTCTATGAAACTCCGGAGGGTTTTGAAGCTGCGGTGAATTCCACTTATAGCATTGCCAAGGATTTCTTCGGTCAGGAGATCGGTGGAACCATGACTGTCTTTGGTACGGACATCTTCACCAATGGTGCGGATGGAAGTCATAAGGGATTTAACCAATATGACACCCGTTTGAATCCCTCCTACAGGTATAGCAGAGACCTTTGGAGGGACTTCTATCGAGGGATCAATCAGGCCAATGCCGTTATAGCGCGTTCTGAGGGCCTGGATATTCCTGACGCCGATAAGCAGCAGCGTATTGCTGAAGTGAAGTTTATGAGAGCCATCTACTATTTCACGTTGGTGAAACAGTATGGGGATGTTCACTTGACTTTGGAGGAAACAACAGGTGCTGAGCGTGAGGCGAACAGGACTTCGAGAGAAGAGGTCGTGACTGCCATCATTGCCGATCTTGATGATGCCATTGCAACATTACCTGACGAGCAATCTGATTATGGTCGGGCAACGCGACCAGCAGCCGAGTTTATCAAGGCGAAGGTGTTGATCACCAGAGCGTATTGGAACAATAGCGCTGCTGACTTTCAGGGAGCATTAGATCTAATGGATGGAGTCATCAACAACTACAACTTCGAGTTGCTACCCGTATGGGCTGATCTATGGGATATCGACAATCAGCGGAACTCTGAGGTCATCTGGGCTTTCCAGAATACCACAGACATTACACTGCAAGGAGGCCGAGGTCACCGATTCCACCTGTACTTCCTCATGGAGTATGATAAGCTTCAGGGAATGCAGCGAGATACAGAAAACGGCCGTCCCTGGAAGCGTTTCAAGCCTACGGACTTCTTCCTGAACATGTGGCCTGACGGTATCGATGACATGGATATCCGTTATCGTGACGGCTTCAAGCACGTATGGTTAGCCAACAACGAAGGTAGTATTCCTGATGACGGTTCCGGAAACCTTGCCTATAACATAGGTGACACTTCCGTATTCCTACCTGCGGAAGATTGGACAGATGCCGAAAAGGCGGCTGTGGATTATGCTGTGTACGGCCCTAGTGACTATACAGAGCGTATCTATGCGACAGTCAACAAGTTCATTGACCCAACACGTCCTGACAGACAGTGGACCAGCGGTCAGCGTGACTATGTGATCGCTCGATTGGCAGATGCTTACCTGATAGCTGCAGAAGCTTTGGTAGGCTTGGGCCGAGAAGCTGACGCGGTACCCTATATCAATGCGATCCGAACGAGAGCTGCGAGGGAAGGCATGGAAGCTGCCATGCAGATCACTGCCGCCGACGTCGATTTGGACTACGTCCTTGACGAGCGAGCTCGTGAGCTGTTCGGTGAAGGTCACCGTTGGGAAGACCTGACTCGAACCGGAACTCTGGTTGAGCGTGTGCGCGCGCACAATGTACAAGGTGGTGGTAACATTCAGGACTTCCATGTTCTTCGAGCTATTCCTCAGGATCAGATCGATAGGACGCCTGCCGGTTATCCGCAAAACCCTGGTTACAATTGATTCTGTGAGAATTGGTAATATATAAAGTTGGAACGCCCCTGCAGATGCAGGGGCGTTTTTTGTTATAGCGTCGCCGAGTCTGTCTTTGAAAATGGTAATATGATCAACAGGGGACTTCGCGATAAGGCCTGTTGAGAGGTAGATTTCATCTATCTTGGGACGAGTCAAACTACTTCTCCAATTGTGAAACTCAGGCCACTTCTAATTCCACTTTCTATCTTTTTTATTCATGGCTGTCAACAACCAGAGGCTCCGTCGGTCCCTGAGCGACAAGTACTTTGGTATGCCGAGCCGGCGGAAGCCTGGGAGGAAGCCCTTCCCCTTGGCAATGGGAGGTTAGGGGTCATGCTCTTCGGGCGAACGACGAGTGAACGCATCCAACTCAACGATGATTCTCTTTGGCCTGCTGACCTGGGTTGGGATGAACCTGAGGGTACACCCCAAGACCTCCAACGCATCCGAGAGACATTGCGGGCGGGCGATCATGTCGAAGCTGATCGATTGTTTGTGGAGAAGTTTTCTAACAAGAGCGTGCTTCGATCACATCAAACGCTCGGCGAATTGTTTATCGACCTACACCACAGGAAGGTGACCGACTATCGCCGGGAACTTGACCTGGCAAAGGCGACCGCTACAGTTACTTACCGAAACGATGGCCACCTGTTCACTGAACGTGCTTTTGTATCTGAACCAGATCGCGTGATCGTCATTGAATTCTCAACTGAGGACTCCCTAGGGTTCAATGGTAGTGTCCAGCTTGTCAGGCCTCTGGATGGCAACTGGCCAACGGCGACCACGAGTCCGGAGGGCAACAACATGCTCGTGATGAAAGGTGAGGTGACGCAGAGTGGAGGTAGGTTTCGGTCAGAACCCACACCCATCAGCGAGGGCGTCAAATTCGAGACCCGTTTGAAGATTGTGAATGTTGGTGGAGAAGTCGCTGCGGTGGAGGATCGGCTGGAGATGAGAGGTGTGAAGAAGGCCACCTTCTATGTAGTATCCAATTCATCCTATTACGAAGAAGACATCGCGAGGGCCAATGCCCGGGATTTGCAGAATGCAGAGGCCCAGTCTTACGAGGAACTGGCAGCCAGGCATGAGGCCGACTTCGCATCCTACTATGACAGAATGTCTTTGGAATTGGGAGGCACTGAACTCGATACACTCCCTACGGATGCCAGGCTCGAACGAATGAAAGAAGGCCAGCTTGATGTAGGCATGGAGTCCCTACTCTTTCAGTATGGGCGGTATTTGCTCATCAGCTCTTCTCGAGTAGGTACAAACCCTGCCAACTTGCAAGGGCTATGGAATGAGCACATCGAAGCGCCGTGGAATGCCGACTACCACCTGAACATCAACCTTCAAATGAACTATTGGCTCGCGAACGTGACAGGGCTGGGCGATTTGAATGCTCCGCTATTCGACTACGTCGATCGATTGGTGGAGAATGGTAAAGTGACGGCAGAGAAGAATTTTGGTTGCCGGGGCACGTTTCTCCCACATGCCACCGACCTATGGGCTCCCACCTGGCTGCGCGCAGCCACAGCCTACTGGGGTTGCTCCGTAGGTGCCGGAGGTTGGATGATGCAGCATTATTGGCAGCACTTTGCTTTCACAGGCGATACGACATTTCTTCGGGAGCGGGCGTTCCCGGCGATACAGGAGTCGGCAGCTTTCTATAATGATTGGTTGATCCAGGATCCCAGGGATGATTCGTTTGTGTCATCTCCATCCACCTCCCCGGAAAATCGCTTTCTTCACCCATTCAGTAACGAGCCTGTCGCAACGTGCATTGGGAGTGCCATGGATCAGCAGGTGATCGCCGAAGTCTTTGATAACTACCTGGCTGCGGCCGAGATCCTGGGTATCTCGAACGATCTAACGCAGCAGGTGGCGGCGAAAAGACCGGCCCTGAGACCCGGCTTTGTGTTAGGGAGTGATGGACGGATCCTGGAATGGGACAGAGAGTACGAAGAGCATGAGCCGGGTCATCGTCACATGTCGCATCTCTACGGATTTCACCCGGGAGTGGCCGTAACTAAAGCTGAGACCCCCGAGATCTTCGAGGCTGTCCGCAAGACGCTAGACTACCGCCTGGCAAATGGCGGCGCAGGCCCCGGCTGGAGCCGTGCGTGGCTGATCAATTGTAGCGCTCGTTTGTTCGATGGTGAGATGGCCCATGAACATATACAGCTGTTATTCCAGAAGTCCACGGCTGATAACCTCTTTGATGTTCATCCGCCTTTCCAAATTGATGGCAATTTCGGGTACACGGCCGGGGTCGCAGAGATGCTGGTTCAGTCTCACGAGCCAGGTCAGATCCGATTGCTACCCGCGCTTCCCTCCGCATGGAGCCGGGGTGCTGTCAAAGGCCTCAAGGCCCGTGGGGGACTGACCGTCGATATGACTTGGGAAAATGGTCAACTGGAGGAGGCCGTAATCTATTCGAAGTATGACCGAGAAGTGAAGGTGGTAGTTGAGGACGAGTCCGCTGTCATTAATGTAAGGGCGGGTGAGGCCGTGTCCCTGGATCCCTCAAGATTGTCAGTCTGAGGTCCTGGAAGGCTTGGTGGTTGTGGACCTGTTCTAGGCGTTCAAGAGATCCTCTCTGTCATGTTTTTTCCATAGACATCAATTCCTTGTCTCCTTTCTCTCGCGTCATTCAGACTGAAGCGGAGCGAAAGGAAGAATCTCTTGACGCGATTCCCTACTCAATCTTCAAAGATTCTTCGGCGCCATTGCGGGACGGCGCCTCTGAATGACGGACATTGTTTACGCGCCTTTTAAGGATAGTCCATCAAATAATCACAGCCTAATCATAGTTCAGACATCCACCCAACTTGCCTCCACTCACCCTCAATTGGATCATTGGATTGCGGTGTGCCGGGTGTGCTGCGGCCTTCAGTGATGTACTGAGCTAGTAGCAATTTTAGGTCCTCCACTTTTTCGGTGTTGGCAGCTTGCAGGTTTTGAGTTTCACCGGGATCGTCGGCGAGGTTGTAGAGTTGGATTGGAGGTAGCCCCGCCAACTCCACCGAGTCTCTATTGGGCCTGGGGAAGCTCCAACCCGCAGAGCCCGGTGCCATGATCAGTTTCCAATCGTCTTTTCGTATGGCGAAGGAGCCATTGATGGAATGATGGACTGCTGCCGGCCTCTTAGACGATTGACCCAGGAACGCCGGCAACATCGAGTAGCTGTCCTCACCCTCATTGTCTGCCAGGGAATATCCGTTGATTTCTGCAACGGTTGCCATTAGGTCTGTGGTACAGATCAGCTGGTCATTGATGGCACCCCTACCCATTCGAGCAGGCCATCGAACGATGAAAGGTACGCGATGGCCCCCTTCGAATATGTCGGCTTTGTGCCCTCGGTAAACCAGGCTGGGGAAATGGTCCTGCTCCTTCATTTCCTTGATGCCTGCTGCTGGAGAGCAGCCATTGTCGGAAGTGAAGATCACTAGTGTGTTGTTCGCCTGCCCTGTCTCTTCCAATGCCGAGAGCAGTTGACCTACATGGTCATCGATCTGCATCATGAAGTCCGCGTACAAGCTCAGACCACTTTTGCCAATCCATTCTTCGGGGGGCAGAATCGGTGTGTGGGGCGAGGGCAAAGCCAGGTAGAGAAAGAAGGGTTCTTCAGAGTCCGCCGCCCGCCGCATGAATTGTGTGGCCTTGTCGAAGAAGTGGGGCGTCACCTCTTCATGGATGAAGTCATCGGAAGTCGGTCCTTCTCTCCACCAGCCGTATTGGGTTTTCGAGACGGTCGAAGATGTTGGGATGGAAGTCGGCCGACCATTTTCAACATATACATACGGCGCCATGTCGAGGGATCCAGAGTGTCCATAGGCATAGTCGAAACCCAGGTCGTTGGGGGTATGGGTAATGGGCTTTGTGAAATCGAGATTTTCGAAGTCTGGTGCGTTCCACCCGGTGCCACCAAATTCTACTGAGTCTTTGAGTCCCCAGTTCCACCCTAAGTGCCATTTCCCTACAAAGCCTGTTTGGTATCCCCTGGATTTTAGTAGTGAGGCCACGGTAGTGCGATCCTTGGGAATCAACGCCTTTGACTTACCCGTCAGCACTCCTTGCTTCAGGCGCGATCTCCAGTTGTATCTTCCTGTCAAAATACCATACCTCGTGGGAGTGCAGACGGCGGAGGAAGTGTGCGCATCTGTGAACCGCATGCCCTCGCTGGCGAGTCGATCGAGATTGGGTGTTGGGATCTTACCATTTGGATTGTAGGTACTGAGGTCGCCAATACCCAGGTCGTCAGCGAGGATATAGATGATGTTGGGGGTGCTTGCCTCTTGGTCTGCTTGCTGACATGACTGGAGCAGGGGGTAGGTGAATGAGATCAAGATAAGAGTCAGTCCGTTGATCTTAGTCATGGGTATGTGATCGGTTAGTGAACAACGGGAGAGAAATTAGGATATATTCGTATGGATACCTAACCTGATGAAATACTTTATTCTACCCGCAATTTCCTTGCTTCTTTTCCATTGCGAAAAGCCAAAAGAGCAAAGTCAAAATCCCCCCAATATTCTGCTGATCATGGCCGACGATATGGGCTATTCCGACCTTGGCTGCTACGGCAGTGAGATCAATACGCCCAACCTGGACCGACTGGCGTCGGAAGGAATGAGATTCACGCAATTCTATAATGCCGCTCGTTGTTGCCCGACGCGTGCATCACTGCTGACGGGCATTAGCCCCCATCGCGCGGGGATGGGAGGTATGGTCAATTCGTCACCAGCCGAGGCGCCGCATGCCTATCAGGGTTACCTTAACAATCAATGTGTAACCATCGCAGAGGTCCTCAGACCTGCTGGCTATCGCACCTACATGAGTGGTAAGTGGCACGTCGGGGAGTTTCGTCCGGGGTTCCCTGTAGATCGCGGTTTCGATAGATACTATGGCCTCATCAGTGGTGCCATGAATTACTGGAACATCACCAAGGGCAAGAACTTCACGGTGGATCGAAAGTTCGTAGAAGACACCACCCTCATCAATGATCAGGTGCGAGATGGCTTTTATTCGACCACGGCTTATTCCGCGAAGGCGGTCCAATATCTGGATGATCACTACGCCCATCATAGCGACAAGCCCTTCTTCATGTACATAGCCCATCAGGCTCCTCATTGGCCCTTGCATGCCCCGGACTCCAGCATTGCCAAATACCGGGGAAAATACAAAATGGGATGGGACGAGCTCCGGGCCCAGCGGTACGCTAGAATGCAGGAGATGGGACTCACAGATGCTGATATATCACCACTGGACGGTGCCACTGCCGATTGGGAGTCACTGAGCGAAGGTCAAAAAGACACGATGGATCTGAAGATGGCGATCCATGCGGCGATGATCGATATTTTGGATCAGGGTGTGGGAGATGTTATCGCTCGATTGGAGAGCGAAGGACAGTTGGACAATACGCTGATCATGTTCCTGTCGGATAATGGCGCTTCGCCGGAAAGTGGAGCGTTTGGCAGGGATTTTAGACCTGATCTTACGGAAGCCATGGGTTCGGAGAATTCCTATCACACTTTCGGCTCGTCCTGGGCCAATGCAGCGAACACTCCCTTCAGAAAGTACAAACGGTTTACCTACGAAGGAGGATTTGCGACACCTTTTATCGTTAGGTGGGGAGATCAGATTACACAGAAGGATGCCATCGTCCCCGCCGTTGGGCATATCATGGACGTGATGGCGACGGCCGTGGATGTTTCCGGGGCATCTTATCCTGACGAGTACAAGGGACAAGCGATCCACCCATTGGAAGGCAAGAGCCTCGTACCTGTTTTGCAGGGTTCGAGTGATCAAATACGTGAAGATGATGATGTCCTTGTATGGGAGCATCTTCGAAGCCAAGCCGTCAGAAAGGGAGTGTGGAAGCTTGTGCGCAGTCATGAGGAAAATGATTGGCGACTGTACAATCTGGCCAACGATCGCACAGAGCTGACTGATGTGGCTGTGGAGTTTCCCCAGGTGAAGGCAGAACTAGAGGAGTTGTTTTTCGCATGGGCCGAAGACGTTGGAGTGAAAGACGCCGATCGAGTAATTGACTAACCCTATCTATCAATGAAGTTTTCATTATCATATCTCCCCCTTTTAGCCGCCTTGCTACTTGTTGGCTGCCAGTCCACCACGACCACTACCTCTGAAGACGAACGTCCCAATTTTATCATCATCATGGCCGACGATCTGGGCTATGCAGACCTGGGCTGCTTTGACGGTGCGGTGGGCTACTCCACACCAAACCTTGATCAGATGGCTGCGGATGGCATGAAGCTCACCTCGTTCTATTCGGCGAGTCCGGTTTGTAGTCCCTCAAGGGCTGGGTTATTGACAGGGCGGGAGCCGTTGCGGATGGGTATTGCCCGTGTATTCTTCCCCACAAGCTGGACGGGAATGGCACCCGAGGAGATCACCATGGCGGAAGCCCTGAAGGAGCAAGGGTATGCCACAGGCATTGTCGGTAAATGGCACCTGGGTCATCACCACTGGTACATGCCGTTGCAGCAGGGCTTTGATGAGTACTTCGGTATTCCATACTCCAACGATATGAACGGTGTGGTCTACTTTGAGGATAACGAGATTGTCGAATGGGAGGTAGATCAGTCACAAATCACAAAGACCTATACCGAGAAGTCCCTGGACTTCATCGAGCGGCATCAGGATGAGCCCTTCTTCTTATATGTTCCCCACTCCATGCCGCACTTGCCCATCTATGCTTCCGAAGATTTTGACGGGAGGACGGATCGAGGCATGTATGGGGATGTGATCGAGGAGTTGGACTGGAGTGTAGGGCAGATCCTCAAAAAGCTGGAGGAACTCAACCTGGCGGAAAATACCGTAGTCGTCTTTACCAGTGACAATGGACCCTGGCTTGCTTTCGGGCCCGAGGCGGGTAGTGCCGATCCCTTACGTGAAGGGAAGCAATACACGTTCGAAGGTGGTATGCGTGTGCCGGCCATTGCACAATGGAAGGGGAAAATCGCTCCCGGTAGCGTCCATGAGGGTATGATCTCGTCGATGGACCTCTTTCCGACATTCGTCAATCTCGCCGGGGGGACCATTCCTCAGGATCGATCGTATGATGGCGTAGACGTATGGAATGTCTTGTCTAGCGAAGGCGAGCGCGCCAAAGACGATATCCTTTACACTATGGACAATCAATTCAGAGCCTACCGCAAAGGTGACTGGAAGATCAAAGTACCCTATCCCGGGAATGGTGTTTCCGGCTGGAGAAAAGAAGTGCCTGCTCACGACACCCTGCTGTTCAATTTGAGGGCCGACGTCGAGGAGCAAATCGATTTAAGCGAAAGCGAACCAGAGAAGCTAAAGGAGATGACAGTACTCATGCAGCAGGCTATCGATGATCTGGGTGACCTGCCGCCCGCTCTTGTTGTACTTCCTCCAGCAGATCAAACTTTTGTTGTAAGAAACAGAAAGCGGCTCGGTCTGGACTAGGCACAAATCTGACGATCCTAAGAAATACATTATGCGAAAACCCAGAAACTTCCTTGTTGGCCTGATTGCCTTACTCGTCGCTTGTGGACCATCAGAGCAAGTCTCAAATAGCGATACCGTCGAAGCCGATGTGATCATCTATGGTGGTACGTCTGCGGCGGTTACAGCTGCTGTCCAACTGGCACGGGACGACAAAACGGTGGTGATTGTCTGTCCCGATGTACACCTGGGAGGATTGTCTTCAGGAGGTCTTGGGTGGACCGATACCGGGAACAAGGCCGTAATAGGGGGGCTTTCCAGGGAGTTTTATCAGCGGGTGTACAATCACTACAGCAAGGATGAAGCATGGGTATGGCAGAAGAAGGAGGATTATGGCAATGTAGGACAGGGCACACCAGCCATTGACGGAGAGAATAGAACCATGTGGATCTTCGAACCGCACGTCGCCGAGCAGGTCTTTGAGGACTTCATTGCCGAGAGCGGGGTATCTGTTTACAGAGATCACTGGCTGGATCGCGCCGAAGGAGTGGTCGTGGAGGACGGGCGGATACAGTCCATCGCGATGCTCAATGGCACCACCTTCAAAGGGCAGATCTTCATGGATGCTACCTATGAAGGAGACCTCATGGCGGCGGCAGGGGTATCCTACCATGTAGGTCGCGAGGCTAACAACGTCTACGGCGAGGAATGGAATGGCGTGCAAGTGGGTGTCCTACATCACGGACATCATTTTGCGGATCGTAAGATTAGCCCCTATGTCATTCCCGATGATCCCTCGAGTGGCGTTTTGCCAAGAATCACAACGGAGAACCACGGAGTGAGAGGGGAGGGTGACGACAAACTCCAGGCCTATTGCTTTCGCACTTGCCTCACGACCGTGGAGGAAAACAGGATTCCTTTCCCGAGACCGGCAGATTACGATTCGACGCAGTACGAACTTTTACTAAGAATCCTTGATGATGGGTGGCGACAGACCTTTCAGAAGTTTGATCCCATTCCCAACCTGAAGACCGATGTCAATAACCATGGGCCCTTCAGCTTCGACAATATCGGCATGAACTACGACTATCCGGAGGCGACCTACGAACGGCGAAAGGAGATCATTGCGGAGCATGAGAGCTACCAAAAAGGCCTGCTATATTTCTATGCCAATGATCCTCGCATCCCTGAGGACGTCCAAAGTGAAATGAAAAAGTGGGGACTCTCGAAGGACGAATTTCAAGACAATGGCAATTGGCCACATCAGATCTACGTGAGGGAGGCAAGGCGGATGATTGGGGAATTCGTGATGACGGAGAACGAGATCCAGGGACGTAATCCTGTGCCACGACCAGTGGGCATGGGTTCCTACACGATGGACTCACACAACGTGCAGCGCTACATCAAGCCAGATGGCTACGTGCAAAATGAAGGGGACATTGGCGTCAAGCCCAAGGATCCTTATCCCATTGACTTGGGTAGCGTCTTGCCCAAAACAGAAGAGTGCAAGAACCTGTTGGTACCAGTGGCTGTTTCCAGTTCGCATATTGCCTTTGGCTCTATCCGTATGGAACCTGTCTTCATGATCCTTGGACAAAGTGCAGCGGCGGTGGCTTCGATGGCCTTGTCAGATGGCACTGATATCTATGATGTGGAGTATGCCGCGCTTAGCAAAAAACTATTGGCGCTCGACCAGGTCCTAGCTGCCGAGTAATGCGGACTTCATTTGGTTTCGCCAATCCAACCCATTTTCTCATACCAGTCGAATGCATCGCTCATGCTTTGCTCCAACGCCCGTGGACTATAACCGAATACTTGCTTGGCCTTGGCATGACTCACATTGGGATTGGAGACCGTGGCGTGCAGCATATCGCGACTGAAAAGTGGTTGAGCTCCTTTGACCTTGGCTATCAGTTGCACGAATGGCAGCAGCGCGTACATGAGCCAAAGAGGCAGCAATTGCCGGGGTAGCTTCTTTCCGGTGACCCTGATTAGCAGATCCACCATTTCTTTGTTGGAGATGGAGTAGCCGGTGAGGAAATACCTCTGTCCTACATCCCCCGCTTCACTTGCTTTGATGATTGCCTCCGCGATGTCCCGGACATCGGCGTAATCCGTGCGGCCTTCCACCATGAATGGGATCTTGCCACTATAGAGATCAATCATGGCCTGACTGAAGATGGCTGGTTCGAAATCATTGGGGCCAATTACCGTTCCAGGATTGACGATCACAGCAGGCAAGCCTTTTTCAACCAGTTTCAATATCTCCACTTCCGCGTGCGCCTTCGAACGGTGATAGACCGACGGGTCATCGAGGGCCAGAGGGTTGTTCTCATCGAAAGGTCCGTCGAAGGGTTTTTGCTTCAAGGCGGCGTGGGAACTGCAGTGCACGAATCGGGTAACGCCATTCTTGAGTGCGGCCTCCGCCACATTGCGGGTGCCTTCGACGTTGGTCTGCCAAACAGAGCCATCGCGGTCCGGGAAGAGGCTGATTTTTGCGGCGATATGAAAGACAACTTCCACGCCCTCGGTGAGTCGGAGCATCTGCTCTTTGTTCCTCACATCACCTTCCACAGCATGGACGGCAAGTCCTTCCAATGCCCGCCGCTCCGCCGCTGTTCCCCGATGCAGGACGATGACATCATCACCCCGATCGACCAATTGCCGTACCACCACATTGCCGAGGCGGCCGCCACCGCCGGTCACAAAAACCTTCATGCACCAATATTAATGCATTCCAGTCATCAACTATTGCTGGGTGCTGTGAATGAATTCCGATGGTGGTGCTCCAAACAATTTCTTGAACGAGGTCGTGAAGTACGAAGGGCTGTTAAAGCCGCACTGGTAGCCTACTTCGACCACATTGCCGGCGCCTTTTTCCAGAAGTCGTTTGGCATACTTGAGTCGATAGCACTTCACGAAGTCCATGGTGGGCATATCTATGAGTGCCTTGAGTTTACGGTGCAGCTGTGAGCGGCTGAGCCCGATGGCATTGGCCAGGATATCGGGGTTGAATGCCGAATCTGATCGATGCGCTTCTATCTCGTCCACGACCTTGCGAAGAAACGCCTGATCCACTGAGGACAAGTCCTCTTCTTCGGTGTCAAAGGCAAACTGTCCCGAATACTTCTCTCGTAACTTCTGCCGAAGTGCGATCAGGTTTTTAACACGGGCCTTGAGTTCCTCAGGGCTGAAGGGTTTGGTGATGTAGTCATCAGCACCGGTCTCCAATCCCTCAAGTTTGGCCTTCTCGCCAGCCCTGGCAGTGAGGAGGACGATGGGGATGTGACTGGTGCGTTCGTCCTGCTTCAGCTGCTGACAAAGCTCTTGCCCGTCCAATCCGGGCATCATAATATCACTGACGATGAGGTCGGGGATCTCTTTGAAGGCCAGCTTTCGGCCGTGAAGACCATCGACTCCTTCCAGTACGTTGTAGGTGTCATTGAGGACATTCCACAGGTATTGTCGCATGTCCGGATTGTCTTCAATTACCAGAACGAGCGGTCTATCATCGCTGGTGGCAGTCAAGCTTTCCAGGTTGTGTTGCTTCGAGCCTATGGTTGAGAAAGACGTGGGAGAGTCGACGAGCACGCCGTGCAGTAATTCGTTTTCCGCCGGTGCCTCTGAGAGTTCCTCCAGAGGGAGCTCAATGGTAAAGGTGCTGCCTTGGCCCTCTTTGCTTTCCACGGTGATGGTACCGTCGTGCAATTCCACAAACTGGCGGGCCAGGGCCAGCCCGATGCCGGAGCCCTCATGCTTGCGGTCGAGGGTGGCATCTGCCTGATAAAATCGATCAAAGATGTGTGTGAGTTGCTCCTGGGGAATTCCTCGACCTGTGTCTAAAACGCGGATCTTGACTCCCTCGTCGGGATCAGTTTTGAGGTCAAGAATGATCGTACCTCCTTCCTGACTGAACTTAAAGGCGTTGCTGAGCAGATTGAAGATGGCTTTCTCCAGTTTGTCCCGATCAAAACGGGTCCAGTAATGCTCGCAGTCGGTAGTCATCGAATAACCGATGGATCGATCCTTACCGGCTTGTTCGAAGTGGGCCCAGATGCCTTTGAGGAAGGTGACCAGCTCTTGCTCCGAAGGCTGAAGCTCTATACGTCCCGAGTCAAGGCGGCTCAGATCGAGCAGTTGGTTGATCAGTCGCTGCAGGCGTTGGCCATTCCGGTGCATGACGTCCAGTCCCTCTTTCACTTCGCGTGAGCTCACCATCGTTCTTATGCGCTCCAGGGGTCCCAAGATCAGAGTGAGGGGCGTTCGAAACTCATGGGAGATATTCGAGAAGAACTGCGTCTTCAGCGTATCTACCTCCCGAGCCTTTTCGAGCTCCATGTGTTCCAGCTTTGCCTGACCTTTGAGGCGCTCACGTGAGATGATCTGCTGTCTGGCAAACACTAGCAGCCCCAGCGCAGCCAGGGCGTACCCAGTGTAAGCCCACCATGTCAACCAGGGTGGGGGTCTAATGGTAATCTCCAGAGACGCGAAGTCCTCACTCCAAATGCCGTCGTTATTCGACCCCTTCACTTCGAAGGTGTACTTTCCATGATCAAGGTTGGTAAAGAAAGCCTCATTCCGGGTCCCAGACGACACCCATTCATCTTGCAGGCCTTCCAGTCGATAAGCGTATTGGTTTTGTTCTGGATAGGTGAAGTCCAGCGCAGCAAATTCAAAGGCAATATCATTTTGATCCCAGTCGAGGGTTATGGCATCTGTGTAGGCAATGTCATGCACAAGTATAGTGCTTGCGCCGAGCGTGTCATTGATATGGACAACGTCATTGCCTGTTTTCAGATTTGTAATGACAACTGGTGGGATGCTGGGATTGGGACGAATGCTATCTGGATAAAAACGTAAGAAACCTTTAGTACAGCCGACTAGTATTTCTCCATCGTCAGCGTGGTAACCGGAATATTGATTCGCGCTTTCCCGGTAGTCATACTTCCATCGGATATCGTAGTGCGTAAAGGATTCTTTTTTCTTGTCAAACTCCAGAAGCCCCGTAGAAGATATCAGCCATAGGTGACCGTCACTGTCCTCACCTATTAGCGTCACCCGCTTACCGCTGACACCTTCCTTTTCCGCATAACTTTTAAAGGTCACCGGATTCGACAGGGGATCACCCTCGAAAAGAACTTTACTGATACCGTGGAATGTACCTATCCAAAAATTGCCGTCTCTATCTTTCAGTACGGAATTGCACATGGGCTGAGTCGCACTCGTACTTGCTGTACTATCTTCTGGGATCATCAGCCATTCGCCGGAAGTTGGGTTGATGATGATCAGACCCTGCATGTCAGCCAGCCATAGGTTTTCATACTTGTCGACTTCCATATCAAAGACGTGAGAAAAGGGCCCGGGGTCTTGGTCCAACAGATACCCGGTATGCTCTTCACCGAAGAGATCGACGAAATCCAGGAAGTCGACTATCTGCCGATTTGGATTTTCAGGGTCGTCGAATTCCATTTGACGGAATGGCCAATGACTGTAAACCCTGCCGTTATCACCTTCTTTGAACAACATGACACCGTACCAAAAGACCTCTTCTTGGCTGTAGGGGTAGTGACGGAAGGTTCCCTTTTTGGGGTCAAGTACACTAAAACCTTCGAACGCAAGTCCAATCCAAATCTTTCCAAAACTATCCTCCATCAGGCACGTGACGGCATCACTCATCATGGAGGTTGTATCACCTGGCCGATGCCTGTAGTTGGTTACTGTGCCTTCTTCATCGATTTTGTATAAGCCGGACGAGGAGGTGCCTGCCCAGATGTTTCCATCTCTATCCTTGATGACCTGGAATACCTCTGTTTCGCTGGATACGGAGGGTAAATCCATTTGAGTGAAATGCTGAATGCCATAATCGTGACGGTCTAGTCGACTGATCCCCCCGTCCTTGGTCGCAAACCATAGATTGCCGCGGCTATCCTTGAAAATATCGAAGACCTCATCATCTGCGATAGAGTGAGGATTAGCTTGGTCATTCTTGATTTTTGTGAAGTCACCTGTATGAGGATCAAACGTTATCACGCCACCAACACCCCCGATCCACAAAGTCCCCGAATGGTCGAAAATCAGATACTGGCCTATTATTGGATGAGAAAATGGAAACGGATAGGACTTGACTTCAAGCTTGCTCAGATCCAGGCAATACAGACCTAAGTTGGTACCAACCCATACTTCTCTCATACCCACCGTTTGTAGACCCAGGAGTTCTTCACCTGGTGTCAGTTGGAATAGATTGGTGTGATTCTCTATCAAACCAATGTCGTAGGAGACACTATCATCCAACCTGCTGTTGACTGGTATGCTGAATATTTCATGGCGACTTATCACCCATAGTATAGATCGGCCTTCGTCTGTCATCTCCTTCACGTGCATGACCACGTGGACCTGAGCAGTATCCCCCTCAAAGAGCTGAAACCTGGAGAAGGTCTCTCGGTCGGGATCAAAGAGATACAGGCCTTTCCAGGCAGTTATCCAGAAATTGTCCCACTGATCAATTTTAACACCGTGTAGCTCTAGACCGGGAGTATATTCCTTGAGTTCGTGTGTGCGAGGGTTCATTTTACACAAGCCGCGCCCGATAGCGGGTAGCCAGATGTTACCATGTCGATCTTGAGAGATTCCTGCGCGTATGACAAAGAACTTCTCTGAGTCATTGGCATTGGCCATGGGTCGGAATTCGTACCCATCGTACCGATAAATCTGCCAGCCAGAGTTCACCCATAGGAAACCCTCACTATCCTCAAAGACTGCCATCGTCCAGTTGGACGCCAGGCCGTCCTCAGTAGTAAGGTGCTGGAAATGGTAGTCTTTTTGACCTACTACCGAGAAGGTAGAGATCAAGGCGATGAATACGCACAGCATCCACTTACGAATGAGTCGTTTCGGCAAATGAAGCCCCGCGGAATGGCGGACTACAACTGGTTCACGATGAGGGGTCATTTTTGAGGGCTTTCAGTTGAAAAAATGCCACCAATATTGAGGTAGAATTTACAACAGACAGAGGTGTCCCCAACAGTCAAAAGTCATGACTGAAGGGGACTTATTACTGGTTCTTTATGGCTATTCAATTGTTTCCTGCCACTTGACGTTCGGGAGCGATGCCGGGAATCTTTTGCTGGCTATCGAAGGTCATGCTGCTTACTCTATATTGTGCAAACTTCTTCTGATCTTCGAGGACGCGATCTTCATATTCAAGGCTGACGGTGATCAGGCCGTTAACGACGTCGTGCTCAAGAGAAATGATGTCATTGCTCCACAGGCACAACTGGCCATAGCAACCTTCAAACTTCAGGTCGTGATACTGGCCATCTATCTTTACGCTGTTTCTGCTGAAGTCTACTACGAATGGTTTTTCCTCTTCTAGTCCTGTTCGGAAGTTGTATCCGTAGTCAATAGTAGCTGTATACTCAGGTCTGATCTGATGAGAGCAACCTGCTAAAATGGCCATTGCCGCGATGATGAGTATTGTTTTCATGACTTTTGAACTTTGTGCCCCAACCCTTCGGCTCGAGCGGTGAATAACTATGGTTCAAAGGTCTATAGTAGGGGTATCACGGTGTTTCACTCCTGTTGCAATCGCTGTCAACGTGGTTGCATACAGCCACTTTTCAACGGGAATTGATACAATGCCGGGCTGTCAGGACCTGGTACATGAAAAAAGCCATTCTTTCGAGTGGCTCTATGTTTGGTGGGTGCATACGAAATGCTACTGTTCCTCTCAGGTACTGAGTCCAGCTCACCAGTTATGGCCCGCGATCCTGTTTCAGCATTGTTGCAGGAGTCTGCACTATTGTTGTATGTGGCTGAAATCGCCTGAAAAGGCTACAAAATGACACTCCCCAACCCACCATCGGCCACGATGGACTGACCCACGATGAAGGAGGCTTCCGGTCTCATGAGAAACAGAGCGACCTTGGCAATCTCTTCGGGTGTGCCAATTCTGCCAATGGGATGCTGACTGCCCCAGGATTGCAGGACCTCCTCTACCGGTCCGTGCTTGCCGGCACCGAAGCGCAGCAATGGTGTATCTATGGAGCCGGGGCAGATGCAATTCACCCGAATATTTTCCTGTGCGTAGTCGAGCCCCATACAGCGAGTGAGGGCAATCGCACCCGCTTTGGAAGTGGCATAGGCGGAGACATTCTTCTGCGAGCGGATCCCTTGAATCGAACTGATATTCACAATCGCGCCTCCACCATTTCTTTTGAGATGTGGAATCACTTCATGAGCTGTGAGGTACATGCTCTTCAGGTTGACGTTCATGGTTTTGTCCCACAACTCTTCCGAGGTGGTCTCCACGGTTCCGTAGGTCTGCAGTCCCGCGGAGTTGGCCAGAAATCCTATGTCGCCGAGAGTGGCGGCCTCTTGTACCATCGACCGGACCTGATCGGCTTTCGTTACGTCACATGAGATGAATTGTGCACGATGGCCGGCACCTGTCAATTGCTCCACCAGCTGAATGCCCATTTCCTCGTTGACGTCTGCAATGACGGCGATGGCGCCTGAGCCAGCGGCTTCTTCTACAATCGCCCTTCCAATTCCAGAAGCGCCGCCAGTGACGATAATGACCTTGCCTTCCAACCGCGAAGCATTCATGTTATTTGGATTTGTTGATTCTCATATGTGATAAGTCCCTCCCGAGCCAGGTCCTGGAGGTGTGCATCTACGGTTGACAAGGAGCGAAACTCCTGTTGCTTGTCGAGATGCTCAATCGTCTGCAACCAGACCGTCTTCAGATCTGCAGCTCCACCGCGAACTTTTGAGATGATGATGTCCTCGAGTAGCCGAAGGTAGATTTCTGCTTGATGAATGAGGTCCAGAAATGCAGAAGTGTCCATGGGAGGGAAGTGGGCCATTAGCACCCGCTTGATGGATCGCTCATCAACCAGTCGTCGGAGTTTCTCGAGGCTTTGCCAATAGCCTGCCACTGTGAGGTGCCCGTGAATGAAAGGTGCCTCCAGGAGCGTGATCACATCACCTAATATCAATGTTTTGGATTGCTCCTCCAGCCAGCCGACTTCTTCCAACATATGTCCTGCAAACCTGAAGCACCCCAGACGAACTCCCCCACCTAGATCCCAGCAGTCTCCCTCCTGGCAATGGCTATCCACCTGATGGGGTTCGTCAAGAATGCCAAATACTTCCTCACGCAGTTCAGGCGTATCAGGGAATATTGAAGGGAATGGTCGGGCAAACTCTGCGTAATGGGCCTCCCAGTCGTAGTGCCAGTGGGCGTAGGTTTTTGGGGCAACAATCGTGCATCCGGTGGACTGTTTTAGCCTTGCGCTTCCACCGATGTGATCATGGTGGGAATGTGTATGCAGCACAGCCTTCAATGGCACACCACTTTGCCTAACCATCGCTAGTAGGTCCTCGTGCATGGCGTTGATGCCTGAGTCAACCAAGATTCCGCTGTCAAATCCTTTGATTAAGTACACATTTAGTGGGATGGTGTCTGTCAACCAGGTGGTGGTACCGGTTATTGATTGCGGAAGCTTCACGGTTTGATGGCAATAGATGGCATTGCTGGGGAAGTTAAGAAAGGAATGTTTTCAGAGTGCAATGCGGACGAGAAGTTGGGGTGGTTTTATTGGGTAAAATGTAACTTGCTCTATGTCTGTCGACAACGAAGAGAGAACTGCTAGTGCTTCGCAATGACGACCATGGTTATTTGCCGCGTTCTCGACCAAACACATCAACTTAAAAACTTATCAACCTACCAACAAAAAAGGCCGTAAGCATAGGGCCGAGATGAGGCTGGCCCCTGCGTGGTGAGCGGGGCCGAAAACTCGGCCATGCGCGAGGAGGCCCGGCGGGATAGCCAAAGCGTCAGCCCGTGTGGACCTTAACCCAGCTTCGCCAATCCTTCTTGCAGTGCTTTGATCTTTGATTCGGCGTCGGCTTTCTTCTTGCGCTCCATCTCCACAACCTTCTCAGGTGCTCCACTCACAAATTTCTCGTTGCTGAGCTTCTTCTCTACCGAAGCGAGGAATCCCTGCTGATAGGCGAGTTCCTTCTCCATATTGGTGCGCTCGGCCTCGACGTCGACGGCCCCCTCTGAAACCAGGTAAAACTCTGTGGAGTGCACCACGAAGCTGAAGCAGTGCTCGGGCTTCTCAGGAGAGAATTTGATGTCAGAGATGTTTGCGAGCTTCTTGATGGAACCCGACAGCGGGCTGAACTCCTCTGCGTGCATGTTGATCACGAGGGGCATCAACTCCTTGGGGGAGATCTGCTTGCTGCTGCGGATGTTGCGGATGTTGGCGACGATCTCGAAGAGCTCCTCTCCATGTTGCAAGCTGAGTTCCTCATAAGGTCCGGCCTCGACCCACTCTGAGGTGATGAGGAAGTCGCCGTTGCGGTCGTAAATGTTTTGCCACAGCTCCTCGGTAAGGAAGGGCATGAAGGGGTGCAAGACTCGCATCAGCTTGTCAAAGAAGCCGAGTGTCGCGTCGTAGGTATCGCGATCGATGGGCTCCCCGTAGTTGGGCTTGATCCACTCGAGGTACCAGCTGCAGAAGTCGTTCCAAATGAGCTTGTAGAGCGTCATGAGTGCGTCCGACATGCGGAACTTGGAGAAGTGGTCCTCGAGCTCCGTCAGCGCTTTGTTCATGTCCGACTCGAACCATGAGATGGCCAGTACATTTTCCTGGGGCTGAGGTAGGTCCTGGGGGAGCCAGCCTTTGACCAGTCGGAAGGCGTTCCATATCTTGTTGGCGAAGTTGCGCCCCTGCTCGACGAGCTTCTCGTCATAAAGCAGGTCGTTCCCCGCTGGAGAAGAGAACAACATGCCCGTGCGGACAGCGTCGGCGCCAAACTGGGCGATGAGGTCCAGCGGATCAGGGGAGTTGCCCAAAGACTTGGACATCTTGCGTCGCAGCTTGTCACGAACGATACCTGTGAGATAGACTTGCTTGAAGGGCTTGTCGCCCTTGTACTCGTAGCCCGAGATGATCATCCGCGCCACCCAGAAAAACAGGATCTCGGGGGCGGTGACCAGCGTGTCCGTGGGGTAGAAGTAATCGAGTTCCTTGTTGGCACCTTCTACGATCTTGCCGGTCTCTTTGTCGAAGTACTCTTCGTTGAGGCCATTGAAGACCTGCAGGGGGAAGAGCCAGGAGGATGCCCAGGTGTCGAGCACATCCTCGTCCTGCCGAAGGTCCGAGGTCGTCAATCCGGAGTTGCCGCTTTTCTCCTGCGCAAGCGGCAATGCTTCTTCGATCGACTCGGCTACGACGAAGTCGTCCTCGCCTTGCCCGAAGTAGTAGGCAGGAATGCGCTGTCCCCACCACAGCTGACGGGAGATGCACCAGTCGCGCACGTTCTCCATCCAGTGGTTGTAGGTGTTCTTGAACTTGGCCGGATAGAGTAGGATCTCATCCTCGTCGACGGCTTTGTGTGCGCGTCGCGATATGTCTTTCATTTTGATGAACCACTGCAGGGAGAGCTTGGGTTCGATCACGGAGTTGGTCCGCTCGCTGCGGCCGATGCGGGTCGTGAATTCTTCATCGCCAACAAGGATACCCGCGGCGTCGAGGTCTTTGATGATCTCTTTTCGAGCCTTGAAGCGCTCCATGCCGATGTACTTGGGTACGCCACAATCTTCATTGAGGGTGCCGTCGAGGTTGATGGTATCGACGACCTCGAGGTTGTGGCGAAGGCCTATTTCGTAATCATTGGGGTCGTGCGCCGGAGTTACTTTCAGGCAGCCGGTACCGAAGTCTAGCTCAACGTAGTCGTCGCCGATGATAGGTACTTCGCGTTCGACAAAGGGCACGATCGCCTTCTGCCCGATCAGGTGCTTGAACCTGTCGTCCTTGGGGTTGACGGCGATGGCCGTATCACCCAGGATCGTTTCCGGTCGCTGTGTTGCAATGACAACGTGATCGTCGGAGCCGGCGATCTTGTACTTCACGGAGTATAGCTTGGATACTTCGCCGTCTTCCTTGTAGATGACTTCTTCGTTGGATACGGCAGTCTGTGCCTCCACATCCCAGTTGACCATGCGCAGGCCTCGGTAGATGTAGCCTTTTTTGTATAGGTCTACGAATACTCTGATGACCGCACTATAGTAGTCTTCGTCCATGGTGAAGGCGGTACGCTCCCAATCGCAGCTGGCACCGAGCTTACGCAGTTGCTGGAGGATGATGCCTCCGTATTTTTCTTTCCACTCCCAGGCGTATTTGAGGAATTCCTCTCTGGTGAGGTCACTCTTTTTGATGCCTTTTTCCCTGAGCATGCGCACGACCTTGGCCTCGGTGGCGATGGATGCGTGATCCGTACCTGGTACCCAGCACGCTTCTTTGCCCTCCATGCGTGCCTTGCGGATAAGCACATCCTGGATGGTATTGTTGAGCATGTGTCCCATGTGCAGGACGCCGGTCACATTGGGAGGGGGAATGACAATCGAATACGGTTCTTTGTCGGGATTGACTTCCGCCTGGAAGCAGCCGTTTTCGTCCCAGGTTTGGTACCATTTGTCCTCAACCGATTGAGGCTCGTACTTACTCGATAGTTCCGTCATCGTCGCTCGCGAAATTTTGAAGCAGCAAAATTAGCCGAAGTGATGAACAGCCGTTAACAAGGCTTCCCTTTTTTGTGCTCGGTTAGGCACTGGTTTTTTGGTTGAGTGGGCTTTTGCTATTCATGTGGTGGTATTTTCAGGCACGATTTTTAGGGGTGTACTATTCACTATTCTACTTCTACTAAGGACAAACACTCAAGGCCATGATCATACCACCACTCACAGCACGAAGGACTATTCGCATTTTGGTAACCTGCCTCGTCTTCGCAACCGTGGCCACGCCTGGTGCCTACGGCCAAAAAAACGTCTACTTTCCATACTTCGAATTGATCAATCTGGACCAGGATGTCGGTCTCCAGTACTCCACATCCCGGTTGATCAAAGCCTACATCGAAGACCACCACGACTACAATATCATCCTTCCAAAAAATCACAACGAGTACTACGAGAAGGAGGACTTTGCTGAAACGGTGCAATATGCTGGCGAGTACGAGGCAGACCTGATCCTCACGGGGGCTATTGTGGAACTCGGCGATAAGTATGTCATTTCCCTGGGCCTTCAGAGCTTGCCCTCAGGAGAGCAGGTCTGGCATGATATGCTGAAGGGCAATGTTCGCGAGGACCTGGATCCCCTGCTGTCGAGGTTAGGAAGAAATTTCAATTCACCGGTCAAAGCACGGAATGACGCAGAGTTTGATGAGGTCACCAACTATGAGTCGGAGCTTGCTGAGAGCGTACACACCGATATCTACCACTACTTTGGTGTCATGTTGGGTGGCACGTATGTAATGAATGAGCAGACGGTCTCGGGCTTTGGACTCGGGTACACTTTCGACGCGCCGAACTTGATGATAATGGGCAATCTGGAGTTCTACCCCACGTCGTCAGTCCTGGAGGACGAGGATACGAGCAATAAGCGATACAAGCACGGCAATATCAACATTGGAGCGATTTACGCCTTTTCAGGCAAAGGCTTGAGTCCCTTTGTCCAGGGGGGTATGGACTACGGCTTCCATACAATCGACAGATCAGAGCCCAACGTGAAGAAAACCAACGGCGGCGTCGGCTTTTTTTTCGGTGGAGGCTTTATTATCAATAGAAACTCTGCTGTGAACCTGCGCCTGAACGCGGCACTGACACTACCTCTGTACTACCTGGAGGACAGGCAGCTGATGGGCTTAAGGTTTGGCTTGGTTACTTCTTTTTCTCCGGGTCGCCGAAGGTGATCGTTTCGGGCTATTCTTTCCCGATCAAAAAGCAAACTTGCTCTTGAATTCTATGAGCTCGTCCTTGAAGTCGGTATCGTCAAACTTCGGAATCTGATCGAATAATCGGGTCTCCGGACTGATATGCAACTCTCGAAGCTGCATGTGCTGATTGGTGAACAGGAACTCCAGGGAGGGATAAAGCTCCTTGAGGACATCGACGATATCCAGTATCTGCAGGTTTTTGTCCACGATATTGTACGTCCCTGAGCGAACGTCGTGAAGGCAGACCTGCACGAGGCTGTGCACCAGATGTTGGATGTGGATGAATGCCCTTTTTTGCTTGCCGCTGCCATAGATCTGAATGCGATTAGCAAAGTTGGCGTCGAACATGAATTTGTTGATCACTGCGTCGAACCGCATACTCTTGCTGTAGCCATACACATTGCCACCGCGAATAATGACGGCATTGGTCTTTTCCATCAACCGTGTGACGTGCTCCTCTCCTCGCATCTTCGAGATACCGTAAAACGTCCTTGGATTGGGTGTAGACGCTTCATCAGCCAATGATTTCTTCGCGCCGTACACTGACGTGCTGCTCAGGTAGATGAATTTCGAGAGATTGCGCTCTTCGGCCGCATACACGACCTCCGCGGTGCCCCAATGATTCACCTGCTCAAAGAAGTGTGGGTCCGTATTGGCAAAAGGAGTAGTGACCTTCGCTGCCAGGTGTATGACGATGTCCACATCGGACATGGCTTTCTTCAGAAGGCGAGAGTCCAGAATATCTCCCTGGATAAACTTGATGGGCTTATCGCCAAAGCTATGCCCCATAAAGAAATTGAAGTGGCCCTTACTGAGGTTGTCATAGATAACGACCTCATCAATATCCGGATGATTGGCCAGTCCCCTGGTGAGCTCAGTCCCAACGTACCCTGCTCCGCCCGTGATCAGTATCTTCATTTTGCTGAAATCAAGTCTGTGTGCAACCCGCATTCTACTTTGTTGAGCCCAAACCACCGGGCTTCGCGCTCCTGCATGTCAAGATCCACTTTACGCGTGCACGGCTCACAACCGATACTTGTATAGCCCTTCGCATCCATTGGGTGCCTCGGTAGGTCGTGTTCTTTTATGTATCGAAAGATGGCTTTTTTGTCCCAATCGAGCATGGGGTGGAATCGGATGCTGTCAAAAGGCGCAGGCTGTTCTACCTTCATCGCCTTGCGAACGACACTCTGGTCAGCTCTCACACCATTGATCCAGACATCGTGACTGGCGAGGATCGCCTCCATTGGCTGCGTTTTGTTGAGGTAGCAGCAGTGGTCAGGATCGTTGGTAAACATCAGTTTGCCGCTGGCATCACGCTGCAGGTGCTTTGGTGTTGTAGGCTTGAGGTCGACGATTTTCAGGCCAAACTCCACTGCAACTTCATCACGAAATGACACGGTCTCCGGAAAGAGGTAACCGGTATTTAGGAAGTATACAGGGATGTTCTGGTCAATCCTGCTCAGGATGTGGAGCATCACAAGGCTATGGGTTTGAAAGGAGGAAGTGGTGAATAACCGTTTCCCTTCCCGATGGTAGCCCTCTATCTTTTGTCTGATCTCATTTATTTGCACACGCGAATTTGCTCAAAAACAAGCAATTCAACCTCGCGATAGGCATTATACCTCTACAACCAATCGTTGGCCAGTTTCTCACTGGCGATAATGCCACTTAAGGCGGTTCCCGGGATTCCCTGACCAGGGTAAGCGGTGTCTCCACACAGATAGGCTTTTTTTCCGTCGAGTCGCGCGTCTTGCATTTGCCATGGTTTGATCTTGAGATACTGTGGGTAGCCACCCACAAAGCCCCACGATCGTTGCGTCCATTTCTGCCATGACTTAGGAGTCGAGGAGTGCATATAGACAACATCCTCTTTCTCGAGAAAACCCTTTGCTTCCAGTACTTCCAGTACTTCCTGCTCCAGTTGCTCGCCATTGACCCAGGTGTGGGCAGGGTCGGGGACATGAGTGCTTATTGACGCCACCCGGTGGCCGGGTAAGTCAGATCTGGTGGCATCCTGTTCATGACTAAGGCTGAGAAAAATGCTCTTCGAATCAGTGAATGAAAGCGGCTTATCCAAATGGATCTGATGGTGGAGTGATTCGAAGGTCCTGTCGCATTTAAAGCCCACGCCCATCTGGAAGGCCCCATTGAGTTGCTCTGAATCCATCACTTTCTCCTCTGCAACGGGGAGGTCAGGAAAGATCTTTTGGGTGTTGTTGAGAGGAATACCGGAGATCACAAAGTCTGCTGTGAACTCTCCCTTTTTCGTATGGATGTGGTACTTACCTGCTTTGGATTCGATCTGTTGGACCCCAGTGCGCAGCAGCAGCTGGCCATTGTTTTGCTCCAGATAATCAATGAGAGGTTGCACGAGGTTGATGAGACCTCCGTCCACGTAGTAGTTGGAGTAGTTCGTGTAGCAAAGGGCAGCGGCACCAAAGAGAAAATTCACCTCCTCCTTATGATTCTGTGCAGTGATCAGCAGTTGCTCGTCCACAAACGTTTCGAACTCGTGTGTGCTGACTTTATATTTTTCCATCATCGCCTTCGTACTCACGAAGGCATTGGTCGCATATTTTAAGTCTGACAGTAAGAAGTTGGCGGCGAGATTCCGGGCGTCCGACCAACTGCTGGGAGGGAAGGCCTTGTATCTGCCTGACGTTTGCCATACGAACTTACTCACATCATAGGCGCGTTGCCAAAAACCCTCCTGGTTCCCACCAAACCTTTTCGACACCTCAGCGATCCACCGACCCAGGTCCTGATGCCTTCGCAAGGCAGTCCCATCTTTCAAGTGAACCATCATCGGGAGTTCCAGCTTCCGTAGGGGGAACTCCACGCCGGTAGCATCCATTATTTGCCGAAGAGGCATGTGCTCATCCATCCCAACAACGGTCGTCGCCCCAGCTTCGAATACGAATCCCTTCCTCCAGTAAGAAGATGTGCATCCCCCAGGAAGGTAATTCTGCTCTAGCACAGTCACTTTCATCCCCTTCTGAGCCAACATAGCAGCACATGTCAATGCGCCAAACCCGCTGCCGATAATGGCCACTTGCGTATGCATTTTGTTTAATTCTTGAGATTAGTTGTTAAACAAAAAGAAAGAAGGCTTTGTTTCTTCCTGTGATTGATGAAATCTAATGATACTTTGTAGTGTTTAAGACAGAGGATGAAAGTAGCTGTATATCGCAAAGAACATTTTAACGCTGCGCACCGTTTGCACAATCCAGAGTGGGATGAGGAGAAGAATACCGAGGTCTTTGGGAAGTGCAATAATCCTAATTGGCATGGCCACAACTACGAGCTGATAGTGAAGCTCGTGGGAGAGCCAGATCCCAGGACAGGATATGTTTACGATATGAAGCTGCTCAGCGACCTCATCAAAAAGCACGTCACGGACAGGTTTGATCATCGCAATCTAAACCTGGACGTCGAAGAGTTCCGGAGTATGAATCCCACGGCTGAGAATATTGCGGTCGTTATTTACAATATCCTGAGAGGTAAGATTGATCCGACGTTGGATCTGCAAATAAGACTTTATGAAACAGAAAGAAACTTTGTTGAATACCCCGCCCATTGAAGACCTGGAAGATCTTGACATGGATCACGTGGGAGGGTCGGATGAGACCCCTCTGAGGGAGGACGCATTTGAAATGGATGATGAGCTGAAAATGGAGCTCATCGAGAAGCACTTTCGCGAGATCATGCTCATTATGGGGCTGGACCTCGATGACGACAGTCTGAAAGGTACACCCAAAAGGGTAGCGAAAATGTATGTGCAGGAGGTATTCAGTGGCCTGAACCCCGAGAACAAGCCGCACCCTAAACTGTTTGATAACAAGTACAATTATGATGAGATGCTGGTGGAGAAGGATATCACCTTCTATTCCCACTGCGAACATCACTTTGTGCCTATCTATGGCAAGGCGCACGTAGCGTATTTCTCCAGCGGAAAGGTGATCGGCCTTTCCAAGATCAATAGGATCGTACAGTACTTCAGTAAGCGCCCTCAGGTGCAGGAGCGTCTGACAGTGCAGATTGCCAATGAGTTAAAGAAAATCCTTGAGACAGAGGATGTAGCTGTCGTGATGGATGCAACGCATATGTGTGTATCTTCCCGAGGTGTCAACGATACCAATAGTCGAACCGGCACCGCTCACTTCAGTGGAAAGTTCAAGGATCAGGAAATCAAAAACGAGTTTCTCAACTACGTCAACACTCAGACGCCTAAGTAGCATCTTGGCATCTTGGGTCTACTGACTTTCACGGACAAAGGAATCTATTGCCAACAGGCAGATGTTTTCATAGACCCCACTAGAGCTGTGGACAGGGCCATTGTCACACATGCCCATTCTGACCACGCCAGACCCGGTTCCCATTACTACCTGGCTCAAGAGGACAACGAACACATCCTTCGCCTGCGATTAGGCAATGACATCCGTCTGGAGACAAGAGCGTTCGGTGAGCCCTCTATGATCAATGGCGTAAGGTTCACATTTCATCCCGCAGGGCATATATGGGGTTCCAGTCAGGTGCGTGTTGAGTATGGAGGTGAAGTGTGGGTGGTCTCCGGCGATTACAAAGTGGAGCCAGATCAGTTCTCGCCAGCCTTCGAGGCGATTCCCTGCCATACATTCATCACGGAGTCCACGTTTGCTTTACCGGTCTTCAAATGGCGACCCCAGTCTGAGGTCATCGGCGAAATCAATGACTGGTGGAGAGCCAATGCTGCAGAAGGGAAAACATCCATCCTATGTGCCTATGCGCTGGGAAAGGCACAGAGAGTTATTACCAGTGTGGATCAATCCATAGGCCCCATTTATGTACATGGTGCGGTGGCCAATGTCAATGAGGCCCTGCAAGCCAGTGGTGCCAAACTTCCGCCAACCATCTATGCGAGTCCTGAAGTAAACAAGAAAGAGTATCCGGGAAGTTTGGTGGTGACGCCATCGTCCCCTCTCGGTACGAGTTGGATGAATAAATTTTATCCTTACGAAGTGGCAACGGTGTCGGGCTGGATGAATATCCGGGGAATCAAACGGCGGCGCAATTCAGGGCGCGGTTTTGTCCTGTCGGATCACGCTGACTGGGATGGATTGAATCAGGCGGTGGTGGAAACAGGAGCTGAGCGCGTGTTGGTGACCCATGGTTATTCAGATGCCTATGCGCGATGGCTAAGACAGCAAGGCATGGAGGCACATAGCATCCATTCGCTCTCCACTCGCGAAGACCTGGATGTCGACTGATTCCGTGGCATTTGCGGCAACTTCGACCCCTTCCTTTTTAGCATTTTTATAATCTAATCATTCATCTATCTTTGCACGAAATTTTCAAAAAGTTGCCCTGATCTGATCTCGATAACGCAGACGGGTCAGCACTGATAAGACTCGCAGGGGTACAACCCAAATAATTCGAAAATATGGACAACGTGATTTATCTGCCGCCTATTCTGGCTTTGGTGGGATTGGTAGTGATGGTAGTGAAAGCCCGATGGGTGAACAAACAGGATGCCGGAGATAAAAAAATGCAGGACCTGGCGCAGTATATCCGAGAGGGTGCGCTGGCTTTCCTACATGCCGAGTACCGCATTCTGGCCATTTTCGTTGTCGTTGCTGGTATACTACTTGGTGTTGTCTCCATGTTCGTGGAAACGACCCACTGGTTCATTGTAGTTGCTTTTGTCATAGGAGCAGTCTTTTCCGCATTGGCAGGAAATATCGGCATGAGGATAGCTACTGCGGCCAATGTGCGGACGACGCAGGCCGCTCGGACGAGCTTGTCGAATGCGCTCAATGTTTCCTTCACAGGAGGAACTGTCATGGGGCTTGGAGTTGCCGGGCTGGCGGTCTTTGGCTTGAGTGTGCTGTTTATCTTCCTATTCAATATGTTCATGCAAGGTTCCTGGACATCCGTCTCAGAGATGACAGTGGTCCTTGAGGCGCTGGCTGGATTTTCTCTGGGCGCTGAGTCCATCGCTTTGTTTGCAAGAGTGGGCGGTGGCATTTATACCAAAGCCGCCGATGTCGGTGCTGATCTTGTAGGAAAAGTAGAAGCTGGAATTCCGGAAGATGACCCTCGAAATCCGGCCACGATAGCTGATAACGTTGGTGACAATGTGGGTGATGTTGCAGGCATGGGAGCTGACCTCTTTGGGTCGTACGTGGCCACAGTACTGGCATCCATGGTGCTTGGAAACTACGTGATTCGCGACATGGGTGGCTCCATCACGGATGCTTTCGGAGGTATAGGCCCAATCCTCTTACCGCTGGTTATTGCCGGGCTGGGTATCATCTTCTCCATCCTCGGCACGTTGGTGGTAAGAGTATCTGGCAACGATGCGAAGGAAAGTGCGGTGCAGGCAGCACTCAACAAAGGCAACTGGGGAGCAATTCTTTTGACAGGTATAGCCTGCTACTTCGTGATTGACATCATGCTCCCTGCCTCTATGCAGATGGAGCTCTTTGGCGAAGGTCTGGTAGAGATAACAGCCATCCGGGTTTTCTATGCCGTGTTGGTTGGACTTTTTGTAGGTGCGATGATCTCCTACTTCACAGAATACTACACAGGACTCGGCAAGAAGCCAGTCTTAGAAATTGTTCAGAACTCTGCCACAGGCGCAGGAACGAATATTATTGCAGGCTTGGCTACTGGCATGCTATCTACATTTGCCCCCATCATCCTGTTTGCAGGCGCTATTTGGGGCGCTTACGAGTTGGCAGGCTTCTATGGTGTGGGGATTGCCGCTTCCGCCATGATGGCGACCACTGGAATGCAGTTGGCAATCGATGCTTTTGGACCTATTGCTGACAATGCGGGTGGTATCGCCGAGATGAGCGAGTTGCCGGAAGAGGTGCGAGGACGTACAGATGTTCTCGATTCTGTAGGAAACACAACGGCGGCCATCGGTAAGGGTTTTGCCATCGCTTCTGCGGCGTTGACGGCATTGGCACTATTCGCGGCTTACGTGACATTCACGGGCATCGATGGAATCAATATTTTCAAAGCAGAGGTGCTGGCCACGCTATTCATTGGTGGCATGATCCCCGTGGTCTTCTCTGCCTTGGCTATGAAGTCCGTTGGAAAGGCGGCCATGCAAATGGTGAAAGAAGTGCGAAGGCAGTTCAAGGAAATCCCGGGAATCATGGAGGGAGAGGCAAAGCCAGAGTACGATAAATGTGTGGAGATCTCCACGGAGGCTTCTATCAAGGAAATGATGCTGCCAGGAGCTATTACAATCATCACACCTCTTCTGATAGGATTCTTCATAGGCCCTGAGGCTCTCGGTAGCTACATGGCCGGAGTAGCAGTATCTGGTGTCATGTGGGCTATTTTCCAAAATAATGCTGGCGGTGCATGGGACAATGCCAAGAAGTCCTTCGAGGCAGGGGTTGAGATTGATGGCGAGATGACTTACAAAGGCTCCGAGGCACATAAGGCTGCTGTCACGGGAGATACTGTGGGTGACCCTTTCAAGGATACCAGTGGTCCATCCATGAATATTCTCATTAAGTTGTCATGCCTTGTCGGGCTGGTTATTGCTCCTATACTTGGCGAGATCTACGGAGAAGGTCATGCTGATGCACAGATAGATGTGGAGAAAGATCGTCAGGAAGTAACGATGACCGTGGACACGAATCAGTAGTTACTACACGGCATAGCCGGAAAGCATATAAATGAGGCTCTCGGAAATCGTGAGCCTTTTTTTTGTCGCCTACCATCTATCAAGTTAATGCGCCGGGATAGGTCCTGGTTTCGTAAAAAATGTCTGAGAAGAGACTGAGCCATAAGGGCCTCTCTACTATTGGATTGTCTTTCTATAGAATAAGTGCATCTTTATAAGGAAATAGCGTGCACGTGGCAGCTGTGGGAAGGAGCCATTTTTTGTGATAAGGAAATGATGAGTAAATTCGATATAGTGAATTCCAGGTTGAAGCATCCCTATTTATTATCCTTTTTGTTGTTGCTGGGTTTTTTGAGCTCTTCAGCGCAATCCACGAATGATCCCGCGCTGCTTCTCAAGAATCGGGGGGCATTTGGCTATATCAATACCTTTTCCCTCGATCCCGAGATTGATGGCTATTACCTGCTGGATGAGAAGTCTTTCCCCATGACACTGCACCTTGCTCCGACGAGAGACCCTTTCAGAGTGGAGGGCGGCAATATCAATTTGCTTGACTACTCCGTACTTCTGGATTTTGAAGGGAGCGTCTACACTGTCCAGCCTATATTCGTGGATTCTGTATTTCTCAAGGGGCGTTGGTTAGTCAATTCCCGCTACCTTCCTGGCGACCTGGAGCCAAATCAATTGCTTTACGTTCTGAATCGTGGCCCGAAGTTGACACTTTTAAAAGAGCAAAGGATGGACCTTCTACCACCTACATGGAACAAAGCATTACAGGTGGGGAACAAGAAGAAGACAGTACAGATGAAAGTCAAGTATTACTGTATCGACGAGGAGGGAAACCGCTATGATGTCACGAAGAATATCGGCGATTTCAAAGAAGAGCCGTCCTACTCCCAACTGAGAAAGTTCTACAAAGGGCAGAAGCTGGACTTCAAAGACGAGGCTGACATCATGAGGTTCGCGAAGTACGCGGACACAGTTGTCGAAAAATAGCGTACGAACACGGTCGCACCAGTTAATCTGTCGTTCATTGAGCAAAAAGCACTGAACAATTATCTTCTTTATAATCTTGTCTGATTATTCCGTTAATTGAATAGACAGATGAAGCGATGTGGAGGATGACGAAATATACAGCTTGGTTTTGGGGAAGCGGGTTACTTGTTGCCACAGTGATGGTGGCGACGTGGAGTATGGAATCGTCCAGCGACAATGAGGTGACCCGTGTGAAGCCTGAAATCGCGGGAGCTCGCCAGATCCATCAACTCATCAAAACCCGCACGGGAGCGGAAGAGATCACTTATCCAGAGGGCTACCTGGCGAAGGAATTTTTCAAGTCGCACGACAATCGTCCTCTCCAGTCTGCGCGTATCACCAACGACATTCCATGGGTTGAGCGAGGTCCGGGAAACATTGGTGGTCGCTCTCGCTCAATCCTTGTTGATAGCAGTGATCCATCGGGGAATTCATGGTTAATAGGTACCGCCGGTGGAGGCATTTGGAAGACCCAGGATGCGGGGCTTTCGTGGCTCAACGTTTCTACCTTTTTTCCCAACCTTAGTATCGTTTCATTGGCGCAAAGCCCGTCCAATCCCCTTGTGATGTATGCGGGAAGTGGCGAAGGAGGACTGGGAGGCAACTTCGTGAACGGCATTGGTATTTTCAAGTCCATAGACGGTGGCGACACCTGGAGCCTGCTCCCATCCACTGCACCAACCGAAACTAGTGATTTCCAAAACACCAATCGCATCATCGTTCACCCTGAGAACGAAGACATCTTGTATGCGGCCACATCCAGTGGTGCCAGGCAGAGCTTTGCTGCGGCAGTCCTGAAGAGCCAGGATGGCGGCAGCACTTGGGAGAAGATCCTGTCTCCCCCGGGACTTGCTCAACAGATCCTTTTTGATCCTGAGTCTCCTTCTACATTGTATGTATCCTCCATTGTTTTTGGGGTAATCAAGAGCACTGACGCTGGTGAGACCTGGGACCTTACTGAGCTGGCAAGTGTGGTGACGGAGGCAGGCGCAGATCCCGAACGAAGCGAGTTGGCCGTCGCACCCACCGATCCGAATGTCATCTATGCCTCGGTCAGTTATCGAAATCGTTCGGGCTCCGGACTGTATCGGTCTACCGACAAAGCCGAAACGTGGATGCAGGTGCTGGATCCCGCGGAGCCAGAAACCGATTTTTTGATTCAGGGAGAATTCGACAATTGCATCATTGTTGATCCCTCCGATGCACAAAGAGTGTTTTTTGGTGGTGTCCAGCTCTATGAGGCGGTGGTGACTGGAGAGGTAGATTCGGCATCCAATAGGGTCTTTGCCGGCGTGGATGAGGAGGGGACGGCATCATTTCTGGACTTCACACGATTCTCCTCTGGCACGCACTTCAATAACTCCATGCAGATTGCCAACCCCAGTGCTACACCCACGATTGAGTTACGTTTCGGCAATAAATCCCAGCGGGCACATCGATTCGTAGTGCCGGAGGGTGCCACGTCTGGAGTGCAGGATGGTGATTATGCCTATGCAGATTATATCGAAATACCATTTGAGGTGTGGGATACCGACAATGACCGACAGTTGATGGTTTCTTTTCGAGACCAGCAGAGGGATAGCACTTTCAATTTGAACGAAGCCGGGTTGGATAGTGAAGAATCGACCAACAGGGAGTACCTCTTTCTGCATGATCAGCCCTATGATACGATTCCCTCGGAGGATATTGCCGTAGACGGAGGACATACTACCGATCAGTATATGTTCATTTGGCCTACCCTCGCATCCGGTGCTACCTGGGCGCCCGCAGACCTCCCTACGTCCATCCTGCGGATAAATTTTGGGAGTCCGAAATTTCTCACGGCTGATATTACTTTGCTCAATGGCAATAGGCAGGTGCATAACGATCATCACGCCCTGGCCTACTCTGCAGGTAATCGCCTGATATCAGTCAATGACGGGGGTGTGGCCTTTACGACGGATGATGGCGACAGTTTCGAGGAACGGGAGTTGGGGCTGGTCACTACCCAGTACTACAGTATCGATCGTCATCCGACACGCAAGGTCTACCTTGGCGGGGCGCAAGACAACGACGTCCACCTGTCTTTTTCCGAAAATCCCACGAGTACGAGTAGCTATGATGACAATGTCTTTCGGGACTTTTTTGCCGATGGTTTTGATGTCACCTGGAATGCAGATGGTGATCGGATGTTGGCATCGAACCAGCACAATTTCATATTCCGTTCAGATAATGGTGGACGCGACTGGGAAGAATCAACGAACGGATTGAGCGATTCTGACATCTTCGGGGAAAATACCAATACGCCATTCTTTACCAAGTTGGCGTACTCGAAGTTTGGACCCGATCGGGTGTTCGCAATAAGTGACCGCGGCGTATGGAGATCTGAGGACTTCGGAGAAAACTGGCAGCTGCGGTCGATAGCTGCAGGCTTCAGTGGAGCCCTTGACGTGGAGGTCTCCGATGTGGATGTTGACATCGTGTGGGCTGGAGGATCCCTGGAACAGGGTAGAAGGGTCTTTGTATCCATCGACGGTGGTGACAACTTCGAGCCGGCAAATTTCTATGAGGAGTTCCCTTCAAAAGGCAATATCACCACGATCGAGGTGGATCCCACAGATGCGCAGACTGCCTACCTGCTTTTTTCCCAGCCTGCAGAGCCCAAGATCTTGAAAACAACTGACCTCGGTCAATCATGGGTGGACATCTCTGGCTTTCAGGATGGTGTAAGTACTGCTGGCTTCCCCGATGTGGGAGTCTTCAGTCTGCTCGTCTTTCCAGATGGTCAGAGAATATGGGCGGGAACTGAACTCGGGATATACGAAACGGTGGATGGTGGCGAGAGTTGGGCCGTTTTAGAGAGTGACCTCCCGGCGGTCGCTATTTGGGACCTCAGGGTTGTGGATGGAGAGATACTGGCTGGCACTCACGGTCGTGGCTTGTGGTCTGCGGATATGGAGCTTCTCTACGATGCCATAGAAGTCCAAAGGCCGTTGAGTCTTGATCCTGCACAGGAGGTTTCGCTACAGTTGTATCCCAATCCTTCCAGTGGGAGTTTCAGGATCCAAGGAGCCGCTGAGCTCTCCACCCTGGAAGTGTGGTCAGTTTCAGGTCAATTGGTCGAGAGGTTCGATGATGGTCTACGCTCGGATAGGGTGTACTCAGTCAGCGGCAGCAAAGGCCTGCATTTCGTAAGAGCTTCTGACGGTCAGTCGCACTGGACCATGAAGCTAGTCATCGAGTGATATTCCTCGTTGCTCGAGTGCACGGAGCACCTCGTCTTTTGAAATCCCGAAAGTTATTTGACAGAAGCGCTTGGTCAACTTGACCTTGTGCAGGGTGCCATTCCTTTCTACGAACACCACGGGTTCATAGCGGTACTCAGATCGCTCCTGTATACTGTAGGGCCCAAAGTCGGCTTCGTAAAAATTCTTCAAATGTCTGATGAAGACTTGCACGCTGTCCGTGCCCAAAGGAACCACTTCAAAAAAGCCTGCTTGCGACGCTTTTTTCACGCGATCGTCCCCTAGTTGAAGGAAGAGGCGGGGTTGACTGTCACAGTACAACTCAAACTCATCGAGGATGCCTCCATGGAACGTCATCGTGTGTGACCCTCTCCTGTGCTCAACCTGGTGTGAAGCAATATTGAATCGGAGCAACAATCCTTCGAATTTTCCGGTTTTGGTGGTAATAGAACCTTCGGCCCAGTCTTTTAGGTACGGGTCCCCTTTGACGTCACTGAGGTCTGGTTCCACGAATGGCACGGCGAATCCCGTTGGGTCAAATCCACCCTGACTAGTACACGTTAAAGTACATACCAGAAAGAAAAATATTAGATAGCTTTTCACCAATGAAGGCATTCTCTCAACTCCTCCTCTCCCTTGAGAATACGAACAAGACTTCATCTAAGATAAAGTATCTGGAGAATTTCTTTTTGAATGCTAGTGACGCAGATAAGGTGTGGACCATTGCACTATTTACACACCGCCGGCCCAAGCGTCAGGTTAATACGCGTATGCTGGCAGACTGGGCGATGACTTTCAGTCAGTTGGACACGTGGCTGTTTGAGGAATCGTACCATGTGGTAGGGGATCTTGCCGAGACGATCTCTCTCATACTCCCCAATCCAACCAAGTCCGATGATCGGTCCCTTGCGGATTGGATGACCTATTTGCAGCAACTGACCGACAAGAGTGAGATGGAAAAGGAGGTGGCGATCAAATCCGCCTGGAACACTCTGGCTCATGAAGAGCGCTTCGTATTCAATAAGGTGATTACTGGCGGCTTTCGGGTGGGTGTGTCTCACAATACCATCTACAAGGCGCTGGGGAAAGTCCTGGACATCGAACAGGCGGAAGTCGCGCATCGCCTGAGTGGCGACTGGGATCCCTACGAAGTTTCGTTTGACGATCTGCTTCATTCTGATCTGGAGGTGTCAGACTCCAAGCCATACCCTTTCTATTTGGCCTACCCTTTGGAAGAGGAGGCTTCGTCTTTGGGTGAAGTGGAGGATTGGGACATCGAATGGAAATGGGATGGTATCCGCTCGCAGTTGATCAAGCGGGGTGATGAGTTATTTCTATGGAGTCGGGGCGAGGAGCTCATCACGGAGAAGTTTCCTGAGTTGCATCCACTGAGAGAGCTACTCCCCAATGGCACGGTCATAGACGGAGAGCTGCTGGCATTCAGTGAAGGGCGACCAATGCCATTCGCTGTATTGCAAACAAGAATTGGTAGAAAGAATGTCTCCAAGAAGCATTTAATGGAGGCACCTGCATCTATCATCTGCTACGATCTATTGGAATTTGGAGGAAGAGACATTCGCAGTGAGCCGCTGTCTGACCGGCGTGCTCGCTTGGAGACGCTGCTTTCCGAAGGATTGCTCGAACCGAGGTTGCAATTGTCTGCGAGCCTCAAATGTCAATCCTGGAACGAGGTGGCTGACCTGAGAGAGCAGTCGAGGCAGCATGATGCCGAGGGTTTTATGATCAAAAGATGGTCATCTCCCTACAAATCGGGGCGAAAGCGCGGAGACTGGTGGAAGTGGAAAGTAGACCCCTATTCCGTAGATGCAGTCATGGTATATGCCCAAAAAGGGCATGGCCGAAGAGCAGATATATATTCCGATTATACCTTCGCCGTGTGGGACGATGGTCAGTTGGTGCCATTTGCCAAGGCGTATTCTGGCCTTACGGACAAGGAGATGCGTGAAGTGACTGCCTTTGTTCAGCGACATACATTGGAAAGGTTTGGGCCTGTCCGCACTGTGACACCGGAGTTGGTTTTCGAAATCCATTTTGAAGCCATCAACAAGTCGACAAGACATAAGTCCGGCTTGGCAGTCCGATTCCCAAGAATCCATCGGTGGCGACGAGACAAGAAACCGGAGGAGGCTAATACACTGGAAGATTTGAAGGCGCTATTATTGCTGGGTGAAGAAGGATGACTAAGGAGGAATTACAAGGAGCCGCAGAGGACTGGTTTGATTCCAAAGAGTGGAGTCCTTTCCAATTTCAACGGGAGTGCTGGCAGGCCTATTGGGATGATCACAGCGGCTTGCTCAATGCTCCCACCGGGAGTGGGAAGACGTATGCCTTGTGGATTCCAGCGGTGTTGGAGTATCTGCTCGATCACGACAAGCACGACGTCCGTTCAGAGCTCCGAATCTTATGGGTCACACCACTCCGTGCTCTGGCCAAGGATATTCACCGAGCCATGGTTGAGTTTTGTGAGGACATAGACCTCCCTTGGAAGGTAGGTTTACGCACAGGGGATACCCCTACCAGTGAGCGCCAGAGGCAAAAGAAGGAATCGCCACAAGCGCTTGTCATTACTCCAGAGAGCCTGCATATACTCCTTTGTCAAAAAGACTATCCCAACTATTTCAAGTCGGTACGAGGCATTATCGTCGACGAATGGCATGAGATCATTGGCACCAAAAGGGGGGTTGCTACAGAGTTGGCCATTTCAAGACTGAAAACCATCAGTCGCCACCCCATCAAGATCTGGGGCATCTCTGCGACCATTGGCAATCTGAAACAAGCCAAGCGCGTGTTATTGGGTGAGGATCTGTACCAGGAGGGTGTTGAGATCACTGCCGAGATCGATAAGAAGATCAGGATCGAGTCGGTCCTGCCGGATGAGGTGGAGAAGTTCCCCTGGTCTGGTCACCTAGGTACGAAGCTGCTTCCCAAGATCATTCCCTTGATCAAGGAAAACAATACGACGCTCCTCTTCACCAACACCCGCTCACAAACGGAGCTCTGGTACCAGGCTGTACTGAAACATGCACCGGAATTGGCCGGCGCGATTGCTATGCATCACGGGAGCATGGATCAAAATATTCGAACGTGGGTGGAGGATGCTCTACACGCCGGAAAACTGAAAGTCGTGGTTTGCACCTCCAGCCTTGATTTGGGTGTGGATTTTCGGCCTGTCGATCTGGTCATCCAGGTGGGTGGGCCTAAAGGCATCTCTCGTTTCCAGCAGCGCGCTGGCCGAAGTGGTCACCGTCCCGGAGAAATTTCAAAGATCTACTTTGTGCCAACACATTCGCTGGAATTAGTAGAAGGAGCTGCATTGCGCGACGCCATTGCTGCGGGGAACTACGAGAGCCGTAAGCCTTTGGAAAAGTGCTTTGACGTATTGGTCCAGTACCTTGTGACGCTTGCTGTCAGTGGCGGCTTTCGGGCGATCGATATTCTCCAGGAGATAAAGAACACGTTCTGCTATCGGCTGATCAGTTCGGAAGAGTGGCGCTGGGCCCTCAATTTTATTTGTACAGGTGGCAAGACGCTGGGCGAATACGACGAATATGCTAAGGTCTATGAGGCGGATGGCGTCTATCACATCATCAACAATAAGGCTGCCACACGGCATCGTCTGTCCATTGGTACCATCGTCGGAGATCCATCTCTGAAGGTCAGATTCATGACTGGAGGTTACCTCGGTACGGTGGAAGAGTATTTTGTGTCGAAGTTCAACCCTGGGGATACCTTCTGGTTTGCGGGACAAGTCCTCGAGTTTGTGCAGGTGAAGGAACTGACTGTGCTGGTCAAGAAGTCGAAAAAGAAAAGTGGGGTGACCCCGGCCTGGGGAGGAGGGCGACTGCCGCTATCCTCATTGCTCTCGGATGTCATACGGCTCAAATTGGAGGAGGCCGCTGCTGGTACCTCGGAGCACATTGAATTGCAAACGATCAAGCCCATTTTGGATCTACAGAAGCGATGGAGCCAGGTGCCCGATCGCAACACGCTTTTGATCGAGAAGACCACAAGTCGGTTTGGGCATCACATATTCATTTTCCCTTTTGAGGGGATGTTTGTACACGAAGTGCTGGCAGGCGTCATTGCGTATAGGATTAGCCAACTGCAGAGGATCACTTTTTCGATTTCGATGAACGACTATGGCTTTGAATTGCTCTCCGATCAGGAAATTCACATCACAGAAGCACTTGAGCTGGATTTATTCAGTGAGGAAAACCTACTGGAGGATATTGCAGCCAGCCTCAATGAGACCGAACTGGCGAAACGGAAATTTCGCGATATAGCAACCATCGCCGGGTTGATCTTCCAGGGATATCCCGGCAAGAATATCAAATCGAAGCACTTACAGGCTTCAGCGCAAATTATCTATCAGGTATTTGAGACCTACGACGCCCAAAACCTCCTCATCCAGCAGTCCTTGGAGGAAGTCATGAATCTGCAGTTTGAGCGATCCCGACTTTTTGAAGCAATCCGCCGGATCAATCAGCAGCAGATCGTGCTCAGGGAGACACCTCAACCGACCCCTTTTGCGTTCCCGATCCTTGTCGACTCCATTCGACGACAAAATCTCTCTTCCGAGGAGATTGCTGATCGGATTGCGAAGATGCAGGTCCAACTGGAGAACATTGCATGACTACAATACAATGCTACTAACCGACAATTGGAGGAAAACAAAAAGCAAGTGTCTGTCATCAGCCGTGCAATTCCTAAATTCGTGTTTCAACCCGAAAATCAATCTCAATAAAACATGCGAGCTTGGACATTATTCCTCATAATCATTCTTTTCTCTGCAAGCAATGCGCTGTCCCAATCCATCGTAGGAAAGTGGAAGACCATCGATGATGCCACGGGCGAGGTGAAGTCGGTCGTACAGATTTTCGAATCTGGCGGCAAGTATTATGGCAAAATCATTCAGCTCTTCCGCGGACCTGATGAGGATCAGGATCCCGTGTGTGGAGAGTGCTCAGGGGCCAAAAAGGATAAGAAGATCATCGGTATGCAGATCATCGAGGACATGAGCAAAGGTGATGACGGCAACTATGTCGATGGGGAGATTTTGGATCCGGAAAACGGCCGCACGTATGGATGCAAGATGTGGCTGGAAGAGGGCAAGTTGAAAGTGCGAGGCTACCTACTTTTCCTCTATCGTACCCAGACCTGGGAGCCCTACGATGGGTAGAGAGCCCAGTGACGATATCGCCGCACAACATTCAGCGACCATATTGCTCAAGGGTGAAAAAGTAAAGCTTCTCCCCAATAAGGCGTTTTACTGGGTCAGCGAAAAGCTGATGGTCGTTTCGGATGTCCATCTGGGCAAAGCCGGTCATTTTCGCAAGCATGGCATTGCCGTTCCTGGCAATATTCATACTTACGACCTTCATCATCTGACCTACTTGCTGCTCAACTATGATGTGGCAGAATTGGTGTTTTTGGGAGACCTTTTTCACAGTGAGGCCAACGCCGAATGGACGGTCTTTGAGCAATGGGCAGTGGAGTGGAGCCAGATCAAGCTTACTCTGGTGCGGGGCAACCACGACATTCTGCCTGCCGCGGCCTACAAAAATTGTGGACTGCATTTGATCGATAGGTTGGAGCTGGGACCTTTTTCTTTCACCCATCAGGAGGAACCAGAAGCTGGTCTCTACAATATTTCCGGGCATGTTCATCCAGCGATCAAGCTGCGGGGCGCTGCCAAGCAGGGCTTGGTATTGCCATGCTTCTACTTCCGCCCCAATCAAGCTTTTATGCCCGCATTTGGCAATTTTACGGGAACATACACCCTCCGAAAGCGCAAAGAAGACAAGGTGTTTGCGGTCACCTCAGACCGTGTCATACCAATTAAATGACCGTTTGTAGTCTCAAATTTTTACTTTTATATAAATATTTTTTACTTGGTACAGGTTACCATTCACTCTTTTGTTGTATTAATTATCAGGATATTCATATATCCTAACTGTGTATGAAGGACAGCGAAATTCTTGACAGGATAGGTCAAGGAGATGAGAAGGTGCTGGAGTTTTTGTACCAGAAACATTACAGGATGATGTTGAATCTGGTGCTCCGAAACAATGGCACCGAAGATGAAGCGAAAGACATTTACCAGGACGCACTCGTTGCCTTCTGGCAAAAGGCGAGTAGCGGTAACCTTGTTCTCACTTCCAGAATTAGTACCTACCTCTACAGTATCTGTCAGAATTTGTGGAGAAAAGAGCTAGATAGAAAGGGCCGATTGTCAAACGAGGAAAAAGACGGCCAAGATTTCCAAACTTATGAAGAAGGAGAGAATTACAAGATTGTAATCTCTTGCATCGAAGAACTCGGAGATGTATGTAAGAAAATTCTTACCTACTACTATTTCGAGGGGATGTCGATGACAGACATAGCAGAGATAATGAGTTTCGCTAACACTGATACTGCTAAAACAAAGAAGTATAAGTGTAAGAAGCGACTGGATAGTTTAATAAAAGAACGTTACACGAGAAAAGACTTTTTTTGACAATGTACTCCGACCAGTTTGATAGAATCGATCAATACCTGCGAGGGAAACTTTCTGCCGCAGACGCAAGCGAATTCGAAGCGCAGTTAGCTTCAGATCCGGCTTTGTCCGAGGAGTTTGCTATGCAGAAGAACATTGTGGAAGGTATCCGCCATTACCGAAAGCAGCAACTGAAGCAGCAACTTGCTAATGTGAGTGTTCCTGAAGCGCCAGCCTGGCAGTCCATTGGAGCCAAAGGGTTGGCTGTTGCTATTGCCACTTCCATAGTAGTAGTAAGCACCTGGTATCTCAATACAGATACTGACAGTGCCGCGGAGCCAACAATGATCACAATGGAAGGCCCTCAATATGCCGCACCCAAATTCACACTTCCTGAGTTGAAGCCAGTGGAGGAGGTAAAGGTCGAACGAGCCCCAGTGCAAACTCGTATAGCAGAAGAAATCACAGCACCTGTATTGGTAGCAGAGGAGTCTCCTAAGGCTACATTCGATGCGGGAGTCGTTCTTCCTGAGGACAATAGCTCCGCGTCAGATACAGAATTTGTACCTGAAGAAGTGAGCGAAGAATTCAAGTCTTCTACACATAAGATCACGACTGAGGTACTGGAAGTGGACAACTTTGACACTCAGAGCGAGGACCTTCGCTACGAGTACTTCGACGGCAAGCTTGCCCTCTACGGTAACTTTGGGGATTCCCCTTATCAGATCCTCGAAATCAATCAGCAAGGTGAGAAGCGCCTCTTCCTGTATCATGAGGATGCGTACTTCGCGATAGCGAATACTTCGAGACCCCTCCCGCTGGTGAAAATCGAAGATCCTGAGATGATCGAGGAATTGGAGATCTTCAAGAACGAAAAGTAGATCTCCGTTGGTAACATTTGTTACTTTTGAGTAGCAAATGCAGCCCCGAAAACCCAGGAAGAAAAGAAAATTAGGAAGCTATCCTTTTATGAGCGTGGTGTTCAGCATCACGCTTTCTTTGTTGGTGATCGGCCTATTTGGTTTGCTATTTGTCCACAGCCAGCAGTTGAGCTCAGCGATACAGGAAAATGTAGAGCTTCAGGTCTACTTGCACAAGAACATTACCTCCAGCGAAAGAAACCGCATGGAGAGAATTCTCGGCACCAAAGACTATGTACTGAAAAAAGATGGTTCGCCCCTTATCAGATTTATCAGTCGCGATCAGGCGGCACAGGAGTTTGTTGAAGCCACCGGCGAGGACTTCACTGACCTATTGGGTGAGAACCCCCTTAGGGACTTATTCATTGTAAATATTGACTTTGGCTATCAGTCACTGGATAGCCTGGAGGTAGTAGAGGCCGATATTGATGCCATGCGCGGGGTGTACGAGGTGAATTATGTGGCGTCCCTCGTTGAGAGCATCAACGAAAACCTGACCAAAGTCGGTTTGGTGTTATTGGGGTTTGCCGTCATTCTGCTGATTGTGGTGGTGATTCTTATCAATAATACCATCAAACTGGCACTTTTCTCTCAGCGTTTTCTCATTCGAAGTATGCAACTCGTGGGAGCAACGGCAGGGTTCATCAAAAGACCTTTCCTCATGAGATCTGCTTTGTATGGTGGCCTGGCGGGGTTCCTTGCATGCGGCATATTGTATCTCCTCTATCAATCAGCATTGACGAGGATCGAAGACCTCGGCGAGCTACGGGATCAGCAGAGCCTCATTACCTTATCCTTGATCATTGTAGGAATAGGTATCTTTGTGGCCTATTTCAGTACCATGCGAGCCATCAAACGGTATTTGAGGACATCCTTGGACGAACTTTATTAAACTATTTTCACGCACGTATATGGCTGACAACAAATTCGCTTTTACGAAAATGAATTATATCATCATGATAGGTGGCCTCATCCTCCTGGGCATCGGCTTCTTCGTGATGACCCTGGATACTGAGGATTATGGTTTTGGTTTCCTTGGATTGACCCTGGGACCCATCATTGTCATGCTGGGTTTCCTCTCACAATTCGTCGCCATTCTCTATAAGCCGAAGAAAGATTCGGAGTCGGCATAAAAATTAGATGACCTGGATTGAAGCACTCATTCTGGGCCTGTTGCAGGGGCTGACAGAGTTCTTACCTGTGAGTAGCAGCGGTCACCTGGAAATTGGTAATGTGTTGCTGGCCGTTGAGGCCGAGGATCACTTATTGTTTACCGTTTTGGTACATGGTGCTACGGCGATCAGCACGATTATCGTTTTTTGGAAGGATATCCTGCAGTTGATTCGCGAACTATTCGAATGGAAGTGGAATGATGCGTGGCAGTTTGCAACCAAAGTAGTGATTTCCATGGTCCCAGTGGCAGTTGTGGGTCTCCTATTTGAAGAGGAGATTGAGCAGCTGTTTTCGGGGAATCTATTCCTCGTTGGGTCAGCTCTCATCGTGACCAGTGCACTATTGTTTTTTACGTACTTCCAAAAATCCAATGAGAAGAGTGTCTCCTATGGGGCGGCTTTTATAATTGGCTTAGCGCAGGCTCTTGCGGTACTGCCGGGGATTTCACGGTCAGGAGCCACGATCGCCACGGCTTTGATGTTGGGCGTGGACCGTACGAAGGCCACGCGATTCTCTTTCCTGATGGTGCTGATACCGATCCTGGGCGCTTCGCTCCTCAAGGCAAAGGATTATATGGAAGCCCCAGAAGCTGCGGGTGCTATTGCAACAGGGAGCTTGTTGGTTGGATTCTTTGCTGCCTTGATTTCAGGTTACATTGCGTGCCGTTGGATGTTGAGCATTGTGCGGCGCGGAAAGCTGACCTATTTCGCTGCATATTGTCTCATTGTAGGTTTGGTGGCCATTTTCTCCCAGTTGTAGTTGACCTCTGCATCCACATACGAAGAGGGTCGTTTGCTACTTATCGATAAACCGTATGAGTGGACCTCTTTTGATGTCGTGAAGAAACTGCGCTCGGTGCTAAAGGTGAAGAAGATCGGTCATGCGGGGACACTTGACCCTCTGGCCACAGGATTGCTACTCATCGCCACCGGCAAGTTCACGAAGAAGCTGCAGTTTCTACAGACCGAGGACAAAGAATATGAAGGAACCATCGAGGTAGGGCGGACTACACCTTCCTATGATCTAGAAACGCCGTTCGATTCTGAATCCTCATGGGAGCATATTACGGAAGACCATCTGCGTGCTGCCGCTGAGGAGCTCACTGGTTCGATTGAACAGTTTCCGCCAGCACACTCTGCGGTGAAGGTCGACGGACAGCGAGCGTACAAGAGGGCGAGGGCCAATAAGGAAGTGAAACTCAAGTCGCGGGATGTGACGATCCATCGATTCGACCTTTTGGAGACTCGGCTACCTGAGGTTGATTTCAGCATACACTGCAGCAAGGGCACTTACATCCGGAGTATGGCTCATGATTTCGGGAAGAAGTTGGGTGTTGGTGCTTATCTGAAAGGCCTTCGTCGGACGGCCATTGGCGAGTACCGTCTCGCAGATGCACACACTCTGGAAGAATTTATACAGTCCCACACCCTCGCTAAGAATGAAGGTAATTGATCGAGTAGCGGATCTAGGCTCTTTGCGTTTTGCGGTCGTTACCAGCGGCACCTTTGATGGCGTGCATCTGGGTCATCGCAAGATCCTTCAAAGAGTGTGCAAAACCGCAAAGGAACAAGGTGGAGAAAGTCTGGTGGTCACGTTTTGGCCTCATCCTCGCTCCGTCCTGGGAGATGGCTGGGGCGATTTGAGATTGCTAACCACTTTCGAGGAGAAAATCCATCTGTTGGAAGACACCGGTATCGACTATCTCGTGAAGATCCCATTCACACGAGAATTTTCGGAAATGTCCTCAGAGGAATTTGTTCGCGATATCATCGTTGAGCGACTTGGCACAAAAAAGTTGATCATCGGCTATGATCATCGTTTCGGTAGAAACAGAGAGGGCGGTTTTGACTACCTCAAGGAGAATCAACAGCAATTTGGCTTTGAGATCGAAGAGATCTCTCGAGAAGATATCGATGAAGTGGGCATCAGTTCCACAAAGATCAGAAAGGCGCTGGCAGCTGGGGATGTTGATCTGGCGGCGAAATTCCTGGGCAGGCCCTATCACCTCGGTGGAATTGTAACCAGGGGTGACCAGTTGGGCAGGACATTTGGCTATCCAACGGCCAATATCTACATACCAGAGGAGTATAAGCTGGTACCTGCCGACGGTGTCTACGTAGTCCGGGTCGGTCTCTCTGATAGATGGTTTGAGGGTATGCTCAATATAGGAATGAGACCGACAGTGGATGGAACCTCACGGCGAATCGAGGTAAATATTTTTGACTTTGACGAGGACATTTACGGCCAAAGAATAAGTGTGCATCTTCTGCAGCGGCTGCGCTACGAAATGAGATTTGAAAATGTGGATGCATTGATAGCACAACTGGCAAATGACAAGAACGAAGCGCAGGCCTATTTGCGAACCTGGAACCAAGATTGATATGAAGACTTCAGATATAAAATTCAAAGTCCACCTGGACAATGACAACGTCCCCGAAAAGATCGAATGGGACGCTGATCAAAAAGAGGCAGCCGGTTGGAGTGAGACCAAGAGCATTTCCGTCTCACTATGGGACGAGCAAAGTAAGAATACATTGAGAATCGATCTTTGGACCAAGGACATGCCTGTCTTTGATATGAAGAGATTCTACATCGACTGCATCGGAGGAATCGCTCAGAGCTTACTCAATTCCACTGGTGACGAAATAATGGCGGCCGAATTGAATGATGTCTGTGATCGGCTGGTCGAACACGTCAAGAAGGAGCAGCAATAGCCAGATTTAGGTAAAAGACAGCCAGCTTCCCAGAAGGCTAACGAAGTGCAAATTCCTTAGGTACAACGGCTATTTCCAAAGGCGTTTTCGCGTTTGCGAATGTCTCAAAAGAATGCCACTGGAAACGTTTGCGAAACTGTTTTTCACAAAAATTTTACCTAATATTAGGAATTATTAACAGTTCTAAACCTCAACCGTATGAAAAGAACGCTTACACATTTAGTTCTTACATTAATAGTATGCATGCATACGTTCGCCTTCGTCCATGCGCAAGGCACGACGATCTCCGGGAGCGTCGTAGATGAGACAACCGGGGAGTCACTGTTGGGCGTCAACATACTCGTGAAAGGAACCGTTCTCGGAACAATCACAGATCTTAATGGAAATTTCAATCTCAGCGTGAGATCAGCGCCGCCTCTGACGTTGGTGGTCTCGAGCGTAGGCTACGAGCAGAAAGAGCTCGAAATTACCAATGCAAATACTGCTGGGTTGACGATCAACCTTAGAGAGTCCGTGTTGTTGGGGCAAGAAGTCGTTGTCTCTGCATCCCGTGTCGAGGAAAGCACGCTCCGCTCGCCGGTTTCCATTCAGCGAATGGATATCCTGGACATTCAGAACAATGCGACAACGGATTTTTACGATGCTTTGAAGAACATGAACGGCATCGACTTCAGTACCCAGAGTCTCACCTTTAAGTCTGTCAACGCACGAGGATTTGGATCGAATGGTAATACGAGATTTGTGCAGCTAATTGATGGTATTGACAACCAGGCACCGGGACTTAACTTCCCTGTAGGCAACGTGGTCGGTATCGGAGAACTCGATCTGGAGAGCGTGGAAATGATACCAGGGCCTGCTTCAGCGCTTTATGGACCTAACGCTTTGCAGGGTATTCTTCTGATGAAGAGCAAGAGTCCTTTCGACTATCAGGGCCTATCTGCTTATGCGAAGCTTGGTGTCAACCACATCGATGGCGAAGACGATGATCCATCGCTCTATCAGGACTACGGCTTCCGATATGCAAAGGCATTCAACAACAAGTTCGCGTTCAAGATCACTGGTTCTTATTTGGGTGCCAATGACTTCATTGCGGTTGATACAAGAGATCAAGGTGCGGCTACAGGGTTTGTCGTCGAGCGTGGCGCCGAGGAACGAGGTGACAATCGCTTCTATGACGGGGTCAATGTTTATGGAGACTTTCTCATTGACATGGCCACAATAGGCAATGCTTCGGCAGCCCTCGCGCCACTTCGATCGCTGCTTCCGAGCGGTCTCCAGGGATCTTTTACTCCTCGTGGATATGACGAATCTTCTTTCGTGGACAATCGGACTGAGAGTATCAAGTTGGGAGCGGGATTGCACTACCGGCTCAACGACAACGTGGAGCTGCTGGGGCAATTCAACTGGGGTAGTGGAAGTACAGTGTATACGGCCAATGACCGCTTCGTTCTGGACAACTTCGTCATTTGGACGGGAAAGGTTGAATTGCGAGGATCCAATTTCTTCTTAAGAGCTTACACGACACAGGAAAATTCTGGAGACAGTTACGCGGCCAACACCGTTGCGTCCCTCGTCAATCAGCGATTTTATTTGACACCCTATGCTACGGGCTTCCTGGGAAGCAGGCTTGCGGGTCTCAGCATTGATCAGTCACATGCCGCAGGAAGGAGCCTGGCCGACCTTCAGCAACCTGCGGCTGGAAGCCAGCCATTCAATGAAGCGGTAGATGAATTCCGTTCCAGATCCATTGCGGATGGAGGGGCGCTTTTCCTCGATAAGTCCAACATGTATCACTATGAGGGAAGCTACAACTTTAGCAACGATATCCAATTCATGGACCTGGTAGTTGGGGCCAACCTGAGGAATTTTAACCTGAATTCCGAAGGTACGCTATTCGCCCTCGAGGACAGCGGAGACGAGATCTCCTATATAGAGTACGGAGCCTATGCCCAATTGAAGAAGAGTCTCCTCAATGACGCTCTGGACATTCAGGCCTCCATTCGCTATGACAAAAACGAATTCTTCAATGGCCAGTTCTCGCCGCGTTTCAGTGCTGTATTGGAAGTGGCCCCTGATCACAACATTAGAGGTTCATTTCAGCGCGGTTTCCGTATCCCGACTACTCAGGATCAATTCATCGACTTGAATGTCGTTTCGAGGTGGTTGATAGGTAGTGCCGACTTCCTGAAGCAGCGTTACAATTTCATCGACAACACACCTGCGTCTGTTACTTATCTTAGGTCAGACCTCCAGGCTGTAGCAGCGGGAGAACTGTCGATCGAGAACCTTCAACCAGCTACCGACCTGCTGGAGGAGGAGTTTGATACGGAAAAAGTCAACACCCTCGAAGGCGGTTACAGAGGTCTGTTCCTGGACGGCCGCTTGCTGATCGATGGGTTCTACTACTACAATATCTATCAGGACTTCATAGCGGAGGTATCACCGGTACAGGCTTATCAGGATGATGGTAATCCAGGTAAAACCCGGGAGGAGTTGCAAACACCGATCCCTGGCTTTGATGCCACCACGACTGCTGGAAAGCTAGCAATCCTTAATGGCGACGTGGCCACGCAGACCTACGGAGTGGATATCAACGCTGACGGTAATGTGCGGTCTCACGGATGGGGCTTGAGTGCAGAGTATACATTGAATGGGGGCTACCGCCTATCTGGTAATGTATCATACAATGAGTTGATCTCTGACCAGGATTTGCAGGATCAAGGTTTCCGTGCCTCTTACAATACGCCGGAATATCGCTATAACGTCAGCTTCGGCAACCGTAAGGTGACTCCGAACTTAGGGTTCAATGTAGCCTGGAGATGGCAGGAGGCCTTTCTGTGGCAGTCGTCATATGGCGTGGGTGTGATCCCCGCTTTTGGTACGCTCGATGCACAGGTATCCTACAAGCTGCCAGACTTGAAGACCATTGTAAAACTAGGAGGGTCGAATGTCCTGAACAAGCGCTATACTACCTCTTATGGTAACCCAAGGCTTGGCGCCATCTTTTACCTCCAGTTGACATTTGACGAATTCCTAAACTAAGAGAAGAAATGAAGATCAATATTCAATATATCCTTTTGGCGCTGTTGGTGATTGTAGTAGCGTCATGTACAAGTGAGGAGGATCTTATCCAGGAGCGCAAGGACAATAATCCATTGCCAACGATCCCTACATTTGATCCAGGTTCACTGGATTTGAGTAAATACGTAGCGATTGGCAATTCTGTCACTTCGGGCTTTGCTGACGCAGCACTCTACCCTGGTGGCCAGCTCAATTCCCTCCCGGGGATTATTGCTGACCAATTTGCCTTGGCCGGTGGTGGGGAGTTTGTGTATCCCCCGATTTCGTCAGGATTTGGGTTTGGTGGTTCCGATGGGCAGGGTGGCGTCCGAGGACGGTCCTTCATAGACGTCGGTGCGGCGATATCCGATCCATCGCAGGCCATACAGTTCAAGTCTGGGACGCCGCTGATTGCTTCGGGCATTGGCCCTGCAGGACTCAATAATTTTGGTGTGCCAGGAGCTCGCGTTATAGATCTGGTTACGGCCGGGTATGGAAACTTCAATCCTTTCTATGGAGCTTTCCAGTCCGATCCTACAGCTTCAATTCTGGCTGATGCTATCAGTGCCGGTCCCACTTTCTTCTCATTATTCATTGGGAACAATGATGTGTTGGGGTATGCCGCTTCGGGAGGGAAATCAGGTGAAGATTTCAATCCTCTCGATCCGACAACGATGACAGATGTAGCGTCTTTTCAAGCTGCATTTCAGGCGACACTAGATGCCCTGGCTGCTACTGGTGCCGAGGGGGCCGTACTGAATATAGGGCCAGTGACGATCCTTCCTTATTTCCAGACGGTGACGACGCTGGCCGGGACGTATGAGTTTATCCCACTGGATCAGGCTACTGCCGACCTTGTCAACGCTGGATATGCTGAGTACAATGGTGGTTTGCAGGCTGCATTTGCCCTGGGCATGATTGATGGTGACGAACTGGCGGCACGTACGGTTGCGTTTGTGGCTGGCGGCAATGCACCGGTTATCACTGATGAAAGTATGACAGTGATCGATCTCTCAGAAGCGAATGGCTTGCCTCCCGGGACTATTGTGTTGCCTCTCCTGAGACAGGCGAACGCCCAAGATGTATACCCGCTGACGGCCATCGCGGCGATCGGTTCTCTGGCAGATCCTAACGATCCCACTTCGGTTATAGGGGTAGGCGTGCCTGTGCCTGATTCTCTGACATTGACGTTCCCGGAGCAGGTCAACGTTATCACACGGACTGCCCAATTCAATGGGGTAATCTCTGCTTTGATGCCCAATTACCCCAACATGACCCTGGTGGATATTCAGCCGATTTTTGCAGATGGCTTCGGCTTGACGCCTGAGCAGGCCACAGCATTGGCTTTGACTCCCGCAGCAATAGCGGCGGCAGATGGCGTGCTGGGTATTGAAGTCGATGGCTTCAATATGGTACCACTCAGTCTTGATGCCAACTCACTGTTCAATAGCATTTTCTCCACCGATGGTATTCACCCCAATCCACGTGGAGCTGCTCTCGTCGGCAATGAAGTTATTGACGCCGTAAATGCAGCATTTGGTGCGCAGATCCCGCCGATCGATGTATTGGCGCGGCCTGGCATTTTTGTAGAAGGCCTATAACAGTAACCCAAATTACTGGAGACCCTCAGCCGTGTGCTGGGGGTTTTTTATTTTAGACATTCCATGGAGGACTTCAAGCATCTGCGCAGGATCAGAAGGCGGCTATTCATTGTGGTGTTTGGCACCGACACGCGAGCAGGGAAGCTGTTCGACGTCGTGTTGCTTTACACTATTCTTCTGAGCATAATCCAGGTCATGTTGGAAAGTGTGAACTCCGTAAATGCCAGGTTTGAGCACTTTTTCACTGTCTCGGAATGGACCTTCACAATTCTCTTTACTATTGAATACCTGCTGCGGCTTTTCATCTCTCGCAAGCCTTTGCGCTATGTGAGAAGTTTCTTTGGTGTAATCGATCTCCTGGCAATCCTCCCTACCTATATCGCATTATTTGTCACAGGGGGATCTTATCTGGTAGTGATCCGGGCGATTCGCTTGCTGCGCGTATTCCGGATCCTCAAGCTCTCACGATACATCAAGGAGGCGGAGTTCATCACCAAGGCGCTCATGGCCAGTAGGTACAAAATACTGGTCTTCCTGGGTGCGGTGTTCACACTTTGCATCATCACGGGTACGCTTATGTACCTTATCGAAGGCGGTGAAAATGGATTTACCAGCATCCCCAAAAGTATCTACTGGACGATCGTCACGATCACTACGGTAGGGTATGGTGATATTGCTCCACAGACAGTGATAGGGCAGACAGTGGCCTCGGTCGTGATGCTTATGGGCTATGCTATCATTGCCGTCCCCACGGGTATCGTCAGCGCTGAAATGGCCCTCGCCGCCAGGGATGAAAGCGGTCATTCTCATGCTTGCCACAACTGTGGCTTCACCACTGACAGCGAAGGCGATAAATACTGCTCGCAATGCGGGACGCGCTATATCGAGAGAGAATGATTAGATCTTTTCCTTGGCGAGTTTGGCGTGCAGTTCATTGATCTTCATCAACGCTGCAGAGCCATACCACGGATGCAACTCAAGCGTCAAGCTACCCGCCTCTATTGCTGGGTCTGACATGGCTATTTTCTCAGCTTCCTCCAGTGATTCCACTGCGAAGATGTAGATGCCCCGAATATCACCGTCATCCATGAAAGGGCCAGCCAGGACCAACTTTCCCTGGCGCGCAAGCCGTTGGATGTTGTCGAGATGAGCTCGCTGCAGTTGGTCAGCTTCCTCTTTTGGCAGGTCGCGATTGGGGCCCTTCCGGAGATAGGCAAAAACGTACTCCCTCATGCCATAGTCATCGGCTCCCACCTCTTTGGCCATATCAGCATCATAAGAAGACGAGCCGTCGGAGGAGCCATCTTCCGCTGCTACCGCAGAAGCATTGGGGGCACTTACAGTCTCGGTATCGGAGGGGGAAGTAGGTACAGTGCACTTCACCGTCAAAATGGACAAAAGCATAAGAAAAGCTGCCTTATTCATGATTGTAGATTAATTGCTCGAAACTAAGATTCGCTTCTGCAAACATAAGTAAGATGACCTGAGACTTTTAGCCGATGGTAGATCGTCGGTGAACGATCAAGCGACCATACTGAGGTACTGCAATTTTTCCTGATCCAGGATCTCAAGGCGGTTGCCCTGAAAATCGAGGATCTTGTCGGTGTTAAACTCCTTGATCAGTCTCGAAATGGATTCAGGGGATGTCGATATGAGATCGGCCATGTCCTTTCGTGTGATCGGCAACTCCATCTGATGATTACGATAGATCTTTTCACCGAGGAAGAGGACGAGTTCAGCGAAGCGCCCTCGGATTTGTTTCTGCGTTAGGTTGAACATTCTGTCGTACCCTTTCATTACCTCCTCGCTCAGCATTTTGATGATTTCGACAGCGAAGCCATGGTTTTCTACACAGAAGTCCCTGAACAAATCGATGTCCACCTGGCAGATGTCACAGTCTGTGAGTGCCTCGATGCTGTAGGGATAAACCGATTCCCGCTGACCGAAGATGGATGGGAGTCCGATGAAATACCCAAGCGTTTCGACAGAGATAATCGTGGGGTGATCAGCACTCTCAAGATAGATCTTGACCAGCCCTTTTCGGACAAACATCATGTGGGCGATGAATGCGCCCTGCTTGCACAAAGTCTGTCCCTTGCTGAATCGGATCTCTGTACGATGCCTGTCTACTCTCAACAGTTGCTCGTCGGTCAGCTTTTTGAAGGCATTTGACATGCAACTGCAGTTGGCACATTTGATGAAGATATTCGGTCTGCCAAATGGGGTACTCATACGCAACTTTTGACTTGATCTGGATCAATAATTTACTTGATCAAGATAGGACTGAACGTTGATCCCTGACAGGAGAAATGTCATGGTTAAAAACTGATTAATATCTACTTTGCAATTGCATTGAAGGCCTGATATGCGATCTGAATAATGGAACGGTCACCCATTAAACACTGGAGGCGCATATGAGGATACTAAAAATCATCACTATCTACCCGGCAGCACTTCTGCTTAGTTTCACCGGCTGCCAAGGTCCGTCCAACATACAAAACTTGGATTATTCGAGCACTGAAGCTTTGGTGCAATCAGCGAAAGGGTTCATCACCGAGATCACTCCCGCAATGCTGCGAGAGATGATGGATTCGGAGGAGATGTACGTGCTGCTGGACGTCCGAAACAAAGGTGAATTTGAGCGAGGCTACATACCGGGCGCTGTCAATATTCCTCGAGGAACACTCGAATTCTGGATAGGCAAGGAGTCTTTCTGGGACGATGAAGGAATGTATGTTCCGCTTCAGGAGGATAAGCTGATCCTCACCTGCAGAAGCGGCAATCGTAGCAGTCTATCTGCTTACACCTTGCAAAAAATGGGATACACAGATGTGTATTCCCTGGAGGGAGGCTGGCTGGCCTGGAAGGAGGCCTACCCTGACCTCGTACTTTCCATGCTTCCTGCAACTACTGACGGCCCCGCAGCACCTGTTGCGGAGGAGGAGGAGCCAGGAGGCTGCTAAAAATCGAAACATTAGAAACCACTTTTTTGAATCTTAAACCCTCGTTATCATGAAAACAATAGCAAAACTTAGCTTACTAGCGCTCTTGCCATTGGTTGTGTTGGTTGGCTGTAAAGACAATGATGGGGACGTTGCTCCTGTATCAGCATTTGATACAATGACTGATTACATGATCCAGTCCAATCTGGATGTACCTGATGTGTTGAGCGGATGGATCGTCGGTGCACCCGATGACGCCTCTCTCGCTGACTTTGTAGATGATTACTATATCATTGATGTTAGGAGTCAGTCTGATTTTGAGCAAGGGCACATTGAAGGTGCAGTTCGTACGAACCTCGTGGATGTCCTATCCACTGCTCAAAATGCTAACAAGCCTATTTTGGTAGCCTGCTATACAGGACAGAGTGCAGGGCACGCCGTGATGGCCCTAAGGCTGAGCGGTTATTCTGACGCGAAAGTGCTGAAGTTCGGCATGTCTGGATGGCATAGTGACCTGAGCGGCCCATGGAGCGGAAATACAGGCGACGCTGCGGTCGGGCATGAAGCCTGGACAGATGGTCCCGTTGCTGAAAATCAAACCTTTAGCAAACCTTCATTCACCACAAATGCATCGACTGGTGAAGCGATATTGGCCGAGAGAGTCCAGTATATGCTAGAGAATGGTTTTCAAGGGGTATCAAATGAGCAAGTATTAGGAGACCCTGGTAGCTTCTTCATCAACAACTACTGGGCAGCGGACGATGTGAGCACTTATGGCCATATCGATGGCGCCTATCGCATCCTGCCATTGACACTAGCCGGCGGTCAGTATATGAATCTGGATCCTAGTGAGACAGTTGTCAGCTACTGCTGGACTGGTCAGACATCCTCCATGTTGACAGCCTATCTGACTATACTTGGCTACAATGCCAAGAGTCTGAAGTTCGGCGCCAATGGAATGATCTATTCAGAGCTTCAAGGACACAAGTATGCTCCGCCTTCAGTGGACTTACCTGTTGTGACCGATTGAGCTTGAGCTTGGGAGTCCGGGCCTCCCGGCCCGGCTCTTCCATGAAACTATTTGTTGAACCCCCAACTATCGTGAGCCATGAAAACTTTACGCCCAATAATTCTTATTATCTGCGTGGCACTGATGGGTTACCAGGCGCAATCACAAGGATGTGCCGAGCCCACCTCCGATGAAGGCGTAGTTGTATTTGGATTCCTCCAACCCCAGTTTGATTATGTGATGGCAGAGGAAGGCAATTCCAGTACGTTTCGCTTCAATCGGATGAGAATTGGCGTCATGGGGAATATTCCTTATGACTTCGGTTATTACGCATTGCTGGAAACAAGTCCCTTCTTCAACGATGACGGACAGATTTTCCTGATCGATGCCTTTGTGAGCTACAATCGCTATGAATTTGCCAGAGCCTCTGTAGGTCGGTTCAAGAAACCGATTGGCCTTGAGCTGCTGACGCCCTGTTCCGGACTACATACTATCGAGCGATCCATGGTCGTCAATGAATTGACCGGCCCGACTAACAGGGACATGGGATTTACCGTCATGGGAGGTAACCGAAACTCCCTGATCTCCTATCAGGTGGCCATTATGAATGGTGGCAATAGTGGCTGGCTCAATGATAACGGCTTTATGGACTACTATGGTCGAGTGGACCTCAGGCCTATCAAAGGAATTTCAATAGGAGGTAGTTTTTCGTATGGCGAGAGCAACCCCACCATCGAAGACGAAGGTGCTGAGAATGATCAGCGATTCCGCTACGGTACCGACATTGACTATCAGTGGAACAAGCTTCGAGTTCAGTCCGAGTACCTCTTTGGAGAGGACCGCGGATCTTACACAACTGGAGGCGGTTGCGAAGGCGACGCCGAACTACATGAAGGATCCATCAAGAGACAAGGATTCTACGTCATGGGCATGTACGATGTCACTCCACAAATCCAGCCGGTTATCAAGTACGAACAATATGATGAGGATCGAAGCATAAGTGACAACCTTCGACAGGTGACCACTTTTGGTGTCAACATCTTCTTCAATGACTGGACCCGATTACAGGTCAACTACCTCTACAAAGCTGAGGATCCCGAAGAAGTCAAAAACGACGCCCTACTCGTCCAAATACAAGTAAAAATCTAGCATACGATCATGAAAAAGTTAATGGTAATAGCCCTGTCCTTGATTCTGAGCATTGCATGGCAAAGCTCGTGGGCACAAATAGATGTAATCTCCGCGAAAGATGCGGCTGCTCTTCTCAGTGATGGCAACACAGTCTTTGTTTCTACTCGCACCCTAGCGGACTATCAGAAAGTACACGTCAAAGGTGCAGTTCATATTGATCACAATTCCCTTTATGGAGATATGACCATGCTTAAGAGTTCTCAGGAGGTCGCAAAGATCCTGGGAGACAATGGCATTTCTGATCAAAGCAGGATCATTCTTTATGATGATGGAAGTGGCAGATACGCCGGCCGGATGTATTGGATTTTGACGTACATGGGTGCCGACAAGGTGCAAATCATAGACGGAGGTATGAAGGGATGGAGAATGGCGCGCAAGCCTGTAACCAAAAATCCAACTACCGTTGCTTCCACTACATTCAACGCCAATGTGAACAAATCCATCCTGGCCACGATGTCGGAGGTCAAGTCGGCAATTGACAATGGCTCCTATGTGCTAGTCGATGTTCGCTCTTCCGAGGAATTTGAAGGCAAAGCCACTGCAAACGTTAGACCTGGTCATATCCCCTCTGCGGTCAATCTGAATTTTGCCAGCGTGCTGGATGAGAGAGGTATGATCAAGCCTGAATCGGAGCTTACCGCGCTTTTCACAGAAGCGGGGATAACCAAGGGCAAAACTGTAATTCTCTATTGTCAGACCAGTGTACGTGCTGGTATCGTCTTCGCAGCGTTGCGGGGACTTGACTATTCAAAGGTAAAAGTCTACGATGGTGCTTATATGGAATGGCAATCGCTCTCTGCCAACAAAGTAGCCATGAGATAGACTGACTTGTAGTATATGTAAAGGTGGGTGAGATTCCCACCTTTCTTTCCAAGAAACCCCCAAAGTTATGTTTCGTACGAATCGACGAGAATTCCTAAAAATCGCATCGATTGGTACGGGAACTGTGATGGCTGCTCCACACCTATTGGGAGGCCAGAGCAATCCGGACCATGAGCAATACCTCGTCAAGAAAATACCCACCTATTGCGATGTTTGTTTTTGGAAGTGTGCCGCCTGGGGTTATTACAACCGGGAAGGCCAACTCTGGAAGCTCGTTGGCAATGAAAATGACCCGCTTTGTAAAGGACGTTTGTGCCCCAGAGGATCAGCAGGACTCGGTATGTTCCGAGATACTGATCGGCTGAAGACCCCTTTGATCCGAAGTGAAAAGGACGGCATACAATACTATCGTGAGGCCAGCTGGCCGGAGGCTTTGGATCATATTGCGCTGAAATTGAAGGGTGTGATGGATGAGCATGGCCCCGAGTCAGTGGCGCTTTTCAATCATGGCACCTCTGGGAAACATCTCGGCCGTCTGTTCAAGGCCTTTGGTAGTAGCAATATTGCCGCGCCGTCATATGCCCAGTGTCGGGGACCGCGTGAGGTAGCTTTCGAAACCACCTTTGGCAAACAACTGGGTTCGCCAGAGCCCCTGGATATGGAGCATACCAAGTGCCTGGTTTTGATTGGTTCGCATCTCGGTGAGAACATGCACAACACACAGGTCCAGGAGATGTCCGACATGATCGGAAAGGGCTTGCCCATCATCACGGTGGATCCACGGCTGTCCACGGCGGCAGCGCACTCCAGGTACTGGTTGCCCATCAAGCCATCAACGGACCTGGCCTTGTTGCTGGCTTGGATGCATGTTTTGATCTACGACGATATATATGACAAAGACTACATCGATAAATATGCCTTTGGTTTTGAGGACCTGAAAGAGCACGTAAGGGACTTCACTCCCGAATGGGCCGCTCCCATAACACGATTGAATGCAAAGGACATTCGAAAAACCGCATGGGTCATGGCGGAGGCCGCGCCGGCCACGATCATCCATCCTGGACGCCACGTCACCTGGTATGGCGATGACACACAGAGATGCAGGGCCATTGCCATTCTTAATGCACTCCTGGGCTCCTATGGCCGTAAAGGAGGTTTCTTTATGTCTGCAGGGACAAGGGCACCCTCGTTCCCTCACCCGCCCTATCCGAAGCCCCAATGGAGTTGGAGGGATACCTGCGATGGCCAATATCAATTGAGTCAAACGGCCGTATCCAATGTGCTGATCGACGCTTCACATCCCGATTTCAGCGGTGAACACAAGGTCAAAGCCTGGGTCGTCTCGGGCACCAATCTCATCGAAACGATTCCCAATCAACAAAGGACGATCGAGGCATTGCAAAATCAGGAACTCGTCGTTGTGGTGGACACAATGCCTATGGAGATCACCGGCTATGCTGATGTGGTACTTCCTGAGTGCACGTATATTGAGAGATATGACGATTTGAGGACATCCGCTTACAAGCAAGCTACTGTTGCTGTTCGCATGCCGCTGGCAAAGCCCAAATATCAATCCAAACCCGCCTCGTGGATCGCCCAGCAGCTGGCGCGGAGAATGGGGTATCGCGCCTACTTTGACTACAACGATTATGATGAGGTCCTTGACTATCAGCTGTCGAAGATGGGTAGTTCGTTGAGGGAGATCCGAAAGAAAGGCATACTCACCTTTGATAGACCCGAGAGTGAGCTGTATTTCTCCGAGGACAGCCCGCCGCAGTTCAATACACCCACGGGTATGATAGAACTCTACTCCTTCGCGTTGGAGGACGAGGGATTCGATCCCATGCCTAACTACACGCCCCACCCCGATCCACCAGAAGGTTTCTATCGCCTCAACTACGGCAGAGCGCCGATGCACACATTCGCTAAGACCAATAACAATCCTGTTCTGCAAAAGATCATGGATGAGAATAGCGTGTGGGTAAACCCCAAAGTGGCGAAGCAGTGGGATCTCAGTGAAGGGCAGTACGTATGGCTACAAAACCACCTCGGAAAAGTTTCATCCTTTCCGGGTAGGGTACGGCTCACAGAAAGGATAGGGTCAGACTCGATCTACATGGTTCATGGCTTTGGTCATTCCAACAAGAAATTGACGGGAAGCTATGGTAAGGGCGTCAGCGATACGGAGTTGATCACTCGACCGTCCATCGATCCCATCATGGCAGGTACGGGTATGAGGAACTCATTCGTCACATTTGTTACAACCGATCCCGGGAAGGAGGTGATGTCATGAGATATGCTATGGCCATCGATACCCGCAAGTGCGTAGGATGCGCAGATTGCGAGATTGCGTGCAACATGGAAAACAATGTGCCGCTGGGATATACCAGATCCTGGATCACTGAAAGGGTGACTGGCGAATATCCTCAAACGATGCTTGCCTTCCGAAGTGAGCGTTGCAATCACTGTTCGAATACTCCTTGCGTGCGAACATGTCCCACAGGAGCAAGCTTCATCGGAGAGGGAGGTATCGTGAAAGTGAACCAAAATAAATGCATCGGCTGCGGTGCTTGTGTGGAGTCATGCCCCTACGATGCCCGCGTGATGCATCCAGATGGTTTTGCGGAGAAGTGTACTTTCTGCGATCACCGGGTAGAACTAGGAATGCAGCCCGCTTGTGTGGATGTATGTCCAACAATGTGCATGTATTTCGGCGATATCGACGACAAGGAAAGTGAGATCTCGCAGGTGTTGGCAAAGCACAACATCGAGACGTTGACGCCGGAAGCAGGTACGCAACCCAACATCTTCTATATCACTTAGACTGCTAGAGCCATGAATGAAGAATATATCATCATCGGAAAAGATAATCCCTATGTGGATCCCGTTTTGCACCTGTGGCACTGGCCGATTGCGGTATACCTATTCCTTGGAGGATTGGCTGCCGGATTGCTATTCTTTTCCAGCTTTTACCACATCCTTGGCAAAGCCCAGAAGATGCCTACGGCGATGAAGTGGGCGTCCATTATTGCTCCTCCTGCTATCATTATAGGACTGGTTATGCTCTTCTTTGACTTGCATGCCAAGGTCCTGTTCTGGAGACTGTATACGACCGTCAGACTTACTTCTCCTATGTCCTGGGGTGCATGGACACTTCTGATCATCACCCCACTATCTATCCTTTGGGCCTTCCGATACTACATCCAGTGGTTCCCAAGGCTTACTGATCGGTTTGGCTGGATATCACAGCTTGAGGCGTATCTGGATCGAAACAGGACGAAACTCGCCTGGCCGTTGATGACCCTGGCGATTGTCCTGGGAGTCTACACAGGCATTTTGCTATCCGCATTCAATGCCCGTCCTCTTTGGAATACGTCGGCATTGGGATTCCTGTTCCTCGTGTCCGGTCTCTCGACAGCTGCGGCACTCATCCAGGGATTGAGTAGGAGCGAAGGGGAAAAAAGAACTTTCAGATATATAGATATGGGGCTGATCTTGATAGAGATCTTGCTGATCACCCATGTAATCATGGGATTGCTCGCAGGCCCTCAGGTACAGGTCGAAGCGGCGCAGCTGCTTCTTCGTGGACCCTTTGCTTTTGGGTTCTGGTTCTTTGTCATTTTTCTCGGCCTCGTTTTGCCGGCATTGTTCGAAGTATTAGAACAGGCAGGTCGGAAGATCCCGGCGTTTGTTGTACCCACCCTGGTTCTTCTGGGTGGTCTGCTGTTCCGCATGATTATGATACATGCCGGTCAGATATCCTCGTACACTTAACTTGGGGGTTAGGTTCACGATAGGGTTTCGTGGAAGTAGGGTCACGTATATTCATGCGTGACCCGTTTTCTTTGTGCCCTTATGAAGGTCTCAATGCTACTAAGTTAAGGTTACGAGGCCCTGACAAAATCTTCCTGAAAAACAATCCTTCCCAAAGTCATCCCGACGAAGGAGGGATCTATTGACAAAAAAGCGATGATTTGTCTAGTACCGAAAATAGATTTTTCCTGGCGTCAAAATGACCTTGTTTTTTTCAGAAAGGCGCCTTAGCTCTCTTAACTTAATAGCATTGGGTAGGGTCTTCTCAGGAAATGAGAAATTCCGGATTCTTGAATTCTGGATTTGGGTACGAGTAGAATCCTTTCCCGGTCTTCACTCCCAGTTCACCTCGGTCGATATGTTCCTTGAGCAGGTTGGCAAACCGCCGACTCTTTTCGTCTTTGCGAACGCTCACAATCCGCCAGGCTGTGTCGAGGCCGACCTCATCGAGAATACCAAATGGTCCACGGGGCATCTTGAAGTTGCCCATCCATGAGCGATCCACATCCTGAATACTGGCGACCTCACCCGTGACCAAGGCACCCGCAGACCCCAGCACGGCCATTAACATGTAATTGAAAATATATCCGGGGTGCTCCGTTTCAAGTTCAACCGGAGTCTGTTCTAGTTTGACCCCCAAAGTCTTAAGAAGATCTATCATCCAACCAGCAGTACCTGGATGAGGCATAATGTCGACGACATTGGCCCAGAATACATCGTGAAAGTGAAATGCGCAGAAGTTGGACGGGTGTCCAATGTGCTCCGCAATCATAGACGGCAGGAGGTAGGATGTGTTGGTGGTCATGGCGCAGCCTTTGGGTAACATAGGCACCAGCTGTGACCAAAAACTGATCTTGGCATCGAGATCTTCGATAATTGACTCACTGACAAAGTCCACGTCTTTGGTGGCAGCCTGTAGATCAGTTGTCCAAGTCAGGCGACTTAATATCGTCGTCTTTGAGGCTTCATCCACGCGGCCTTTTGAGATGAGCCAGTCAAGTATTTTGGTGGCCGTCTTCGCGCCTTTGTCCAGGGCTTTGTCATCATGGTCGTAAATGAAGGTGTCGTATTCCGAGATCGCAAACTGCAATCCTATTCGTAGTCCCAGGGTGCCAGCGCCAGCGATGAGCACCTTTTGTATTTCATCAATTTGCATCGCTCTAAAGATATCCAATATCGTGCGACTAGCTCATCGCCGTATTGGCGTATTAGAAATTCACGAAGGCCTTCGCCTGATCAGTCAATAGTTGGCGATAAAGGGGGTCTGTGATCTCATTGTCGTCCATGGCGCCACCAATTCTTGCCAGCTTGGGCTTAAGCGCCAAAACGCTTGTGCCACAATAGTTCAGTATATCCGTAAGGTGGCTGAGTGCCAATCCACCCCCCTGCACACCAGCCGAGAGTCCCACAAGTGCTGCCTTCTTGCCGGTAAAGGTGGCTGGAAACTCCAGGCCATCGATAAAGGTCTTCAAAACTCCGGGGAAAGAACCATTGTATTCAGGGATTATGAAAACGAATTTACTGCTAGCCTTCATGCGTTCCCGGAGGGGGTTGAAGTCCTTGTTCATGCCAGAGTTTTCGTATAGGGCAGAGGCGATGAAGTCTTCGGGGAGAGTCTCCAGCTCGATGATTTCGCTTTCAGCGCCCAGGCCTTTTAATAGCTCTTGGTAGATAAGGCTCACCTTCCTGGAAATGGAATTGCTCCGGTTGGTACTGCAAATGATAGTGATCATCTGATTGTCAATTAAATAGCTCTTTCTGTAGCAAAAGTGTTTCGAAGAACAACAAAGTTAGTGCTACACAGTTCGGAATTTCCAATGGTTTTTTTTTTCGAGGTCAGCGGCCAATAGCCTTTCTGACAACCGGAGGCTGGTCAAAGTCGCATAATTTAATCAATATTGCAGCTGACGAAAGGGTTCAGCGGACTAGTACCGCACACGAAATATCCTGGCAGTACGTTAGTCTCACGGATCAACCAGAAAAATTGAAAGATATAATCCATGTCAGTAGTCATTGACAAGCTGGTCAAGAAGTATGATCAGCAACTGGCGATAGATCACATTTCTTTTCAGGCATCTCCCGGCAAAATCACCGGCTTCTTAGGCCCTAACGGAGCTGGCAAAAGCACAACGATGAAGATCGTGAATGGCGTCATTAATGCCACTTCAGGCAATGTGGCTGTCATGGGGCAATCAGTAGCTTCGGCCCCATTTTTTGCAAAGAAGAATATCGGCTATCTCCCTGAACACAACCCCCTTTATCTGGATATGTACGTCAAGGAGTACCTTACCTTCATTGGCAAAGCTTATGGTCTCGGCGGGCGGTCGTTGCAAGAACGGGTCACGGAGGTAGTAGGATTGGTAGGGCTCGATATAGAGCAGCACAAGCGGATCAAGGCCCTCTCCAAAGGCTACAGACAGCGGGTGGGGCTGGGGCAGGCATTGCTTGCGGATCCCCCGGTATTGGTGCTGGATGAGCCGACAACCGGACTGGACCCCAATCAGCTCATCGAGATCCGACAACTCATAAAAACCGTGAGTGCTGATAAAACGGTCATACTCTCCACGCATATTATGCAGGAGGTAGAAGCTATTTGTGATCGTGTGGTCATCATCAATCGGGGAAAAATTGTGGCTGACGATGATGTGGCCAACTTGAAAGCGCAATCGTCCAAGCGCGAAGTGTTGCTAGTATCTTTTGAAGCAGCTATTGACCCTGAAATACTAAAAGCTATTCCGGAGGTGGAGGAAGTTACGGCGCTCAATGCGCTGGAGTACGAGGTAGTATCGCGGGATCCGGGAGCGAAGAGCAAGGTACTTAAGTATGTCGCAGAGAAGGAGTTGCCGCTAAACAGCGTCAAGGCTTCTGGCGGATCTCTGGAGGAGATTTTTCATCAACTAACCCGCGACGTATGATTGTCATTTTCAGGAAGGAGATCAATGACTTTCTCAATTCGTTCATCGCCTACATTGTACTCGCGGTTTTCCTGGTGGGTACAGGGTTGGTGATGTGGGTATTCCCAGATTCCAGCGTGCTGGATTACGAGTACGCATCGATGGAGTCGCTCTTTACGCTTGGGCCATACCTGTTTTTATTTCTGGCTCCGGCCGTTACCATGAGATCATTTGCCGAAGAGCGGCGATCTGGTACATTGGAATTGCTATATAGCTTGCCCTTCCGAGAATGGGAGATCATTGTCGGCAAGTACCTGGCAAGCTTTGCCCTTGTGGGTTTCGCGTTGCTGCCAACTGTAGTGTATTACTACTCTATTTCGGAGTTAGGCAGTCCGCAGGGTAACCTCGATACGCCGGGGATCATAGGATCTTATATCGGCCTACTGCTGCTTGGTGCGGTCTTTACAGCCATCGGCATTTTTTCCTCCGCGTTGACCGAGAATCAAATCATCTCCTTCGTAGTCGCGGCCGTTCTCTGCTTCTTCCTTTATGAAGGGGTAGATGCCGTTGCCAACATCGATGTGTGGGGGTCATGGAGCTACTACCTCGAGCAGTGGGGCATGTTGTACCACTATAGTTCACTCAGTCGGGGATTGCTGGATTTTAAGGACATCGGCTATTTTCTCGCCTTGATTAGCTTCATGCTGCTAATGGTTCAATTCATACTGGCCTCGAAAAAGAACTAAAGTTATGAGTTGGGAAAGCGCTAGACTTCATAGGTACCTGATATTGCTGGTGGGCATTTTGGGCATCGTCCTGCTCCTGCAAGTGAGTGCCCAGTACCGATTTCGTCTGGATATGACGGAAGAGAAGCGGTATACGATCTCGGAGCCGAGTAAGCGATTGCTGAGGGAATTGAGCGAACCGGTGACGATCGAGAGCTATCTTGATGGGGAACTGCCATCCAATTTTGTGCGGTTTCGCAAATCCCTGGCCGAGCTACTCGACCAGTTCACGGTTTATGCCGGATCCAATATCCAGTACCGCTTCGTCGATCCTTCGCAAGCCAAGTCCGCACGGTCTCGCAATGAGTATTACCAAAGCCTCATTGAGAAGGGACTGCCGCAGACCAATTTGACATATACGAAGGACGGTCAGCGCAGCGAAAAAGTGATCTTTCCTGGTGTACTCATAACTTATCAGGGCCGGGAGTTGGCCATACCGCTGTTAAAGGGTAATCGAACCAGCAGTCCGGATGAAATGCTCAATCAGTCCATAGAAGGACTAGAGTATGAGCTCCTCCGGGGTATCCGGTCTATCAGCGAGATCAACCGTCGCAAGGTGGGCTACGTTGTGGGTCATGGTGAACCCGATTCCACTCAGCTGGCAGGTTTCACCAATGCCATTCTCGACCAATACGACCTTGTAAAAGTGTCGTTGCCCGGGCGCAATGCACCTCTGGTGGGCTATGATGCTATCATCCTGGGCAAACCAATTGCCAGATTCTCCGAAAAAGAAAAATACCTACTGGATCAATATGTCATGAACGGCGGGAGCTTGCTGGTTTTTATTGATGCGCTCAGCGTCAATGTGCAGGAGGCCGAAGGAGAGGGTACAGTGGCAGTACCCTATGACTTGAATCTGGATGACATGCTCTTTCGCTATGGCGTGAGGATCAACCGCGACTACGTGATTGACTACAATTCGGGTTTTTTCCCAGGTATCAGCGGGCAGGTTGGCAATCAGCCCCGCATTGAGCTGCTTCCCTGGCCTTTTTTCCCTATCGTGACGCACTATGGCGAGCACCCAATGGTGAGAGGCCTCGACGCTACTTTATTGAAATTCACCTCTACGATAGACACGGTCAAGGCTGAGGGAGTCCAGAAGACACCGCTCCTCTTTACATCGGAGTACACCAAGGTCCTTTCCCCTCCAGTTCAGGTGCGCTTCAATGACTGGCAAGGAGAGATCCGTCCGGAGTTTTTTCAGTCTGGCCCAAAGGCGGTAGGATACTTGCTGCAGGGCAATTTCCGCTCCGTTTTTGCCAATCGCGTCTTGCCCGCCAATGTGGATGGGAGTGCATTTGTGGAACAGGGCTCGCCTGCCAGGATTGTGCTGGTGGCAGATGGAGATTTCATTCGGAATGATTTCGAAATACAATCCGGTGAACCATTGCCACTCGGTGTGGATCCTTATATGCGCACGACCTTTGCCAATGAAGAGTTTGTCCTACGGGCATTGAGCTTCCTCACAGAGGAAGAGGGGTTGACCCTGGCCAGGAACAAGGAGATCCAAATCCGTCCATTGGACAGGGTAAGGATACGGGATGAGCGGAGCTATTGGGTGGTGCTCAATACGGTCATTCCTGTGCTCTTGATAGGTGTTTTTGGGCTAGTGAAATATGTGGTGAGAAAAAGGAAATACGCGCGATGAAGAAAAGAAATCAACGACTCCTTTTTGCCATTCTACTCCTGGCACTAGCTAACGTAGCTGTCTTCTTTGCAGGAGGTGTTACAGGTACTTCTGTGCGAGCAGACCGCTTCGCTATCCGAGATACTGCAGCACTAAAACAGGTAATAATTCGATCCGGTGAATTTGAAAATGTACTGGAAAGGGGGGAGGATGATTGGTCTCTGAATCAAACGTACGGTGTCGATGCCTATCTCCGAAAAGTCCTATTTGCAGTACTCAATCAGGTGGCTGTAAGACGACAGCTAAGTCCTGACGAAACTAGCCGGCTGTGGACTGAAGTCAAAGACCGAGGACAGGAAGTTACTCTCGTAGGGGATAGCGAACGCAGGTTTTCAGTTATTGGCAATGGGAAGTTCACCCGAACTTTTTTCCTGGTGGATCCAGAAGAAGGATACGAGGTCGAAATCACGGGTTACAGGGACTATGTCGGCGGCATATTTCAATTGACGACGGATCAGTGGCGAGACAGGACACTCTTTCGCAGTTCGTTCCATTCTCTACATGCTATGCAGATTGAGTACAGTGATGGAGCAGCTTTAGACATCCGATTTGATGACCAGTTCTTTGATATCGCTGGAGTTGCCACGCTCGACACTGCAGCCCTCGTGGACTACATAGAAGGCCTCAATGTCCTGCAGGCGAATGAAATCATACCAGAAGGCAAGTTTGCGCGGTATGACAGCCTTTCACGAACAACCGCAGCTGCTACGATCACGGCCGAGGACATCGGTTGGAACAAACCTTTCAGCCTGAAGATCTTTCCGGTACTTCCTGGTGAGGGGATACACCTAACCGTTAGCAACGACGGGACGATGGCAGTTTTTGAAGCTGCCAAAATTCAGCGGTTATTGGTGAGACCTTCTGATTTTGAAGCTTCTCCGCAGTAAACTACCCGTCATCATTTGCCATCACAATCTCAAGATTTGTGTATAAATTTGGCTCCCGAAATTTTTCAGGATTATAGCTGAAATGTGATGAAGTAATCGTGCCTTGCCAATTGCGATTGGAGGGTCATGAGATCTGGTTTCCGGCCACCTATACAGGGTTTTGTGTCGGGCCCCTGGTTCAGCGTCGCCGGCTTAATGATTAAAATTACTTATGAAGTTTATCGTCTCTTCTTCTTTCCTTTTGAAGCAACTGTCATCCATCAACGGTGTGATCACCACAAATCCGGTGGTGCCGATTTTGGAGAACTTCCTTTTTGAGATTCAAAATGGGACCTTGACTGTTACGGCTTCGGACTTGCAGACCTCCATGATCACACAGCTGGAAGTGGAGGCCAAGGAAGATGGTAGCATCGCAATACCTGCAAAGATCCTCCTGGAGACGCTTCGTAATCTCCCTGAGCAGCCGGTAACCTTTTCGATAGACGACAGCACCTACAGCATCGAGATCAACTCTGACAATGGTCGGTATAAACTGGCAGGTGAGAATGCCACGGATTTCCCCAAGGTGCCGACGGTTTCTGATGGCTATTCAGTAAATATTTCTTCTACAGTACTATCTGTAGCTCTGAATAATACAATTTTTGCTACCAGCAATGATGAGCTGCGTCCGGCAATGACGGGCGTATATGTAAAGCTGGATGAGACCAATACCACGTTTGTGGCGACAGATAGCCACCGACTTATTAGGTACCGCCGCGTGGACATTGCTTCCGATATGAGTCACAGCATGATCATCCCTCGGAAGGCACTGAATCTCCTGAAGGCTACGCTCCCCAGTGAGAATACAAATGTCAATGTCGAATTCAATGCGTCGAATGCGTTTTTCGATTTTGATAATGTCAAGATGATCTGCCGATTGATCGATGAGCGGTATCCTGATTATGAGAACGTGATACCTGTCGATAACAACAATACGATGTCGATCGACAAGGGGCAGTTCCTGAGCTCTCTGAAGCGGATTGCCATCTATGCCAATAAGACCACGCACCAAGTGCGGCTGAAAATCACAGGGAGTGAATTGCAGATCTCTGCTGAGGACCTCGACTTCTCCAACGAAGCCAACGAACGTCTGGCCTGTGAGCATGATGGAGAAGACATTGAGATCGGCTTCAATGCCAAATTCCTCATTGAAATGTTGGGTATCCTGGAATCTGACAAGGTCACACTTCGACTGAGCGCCCCCAATCGTGCCGGTATTTTGTTGCCTGAGGAGAAGGATGACAATGAAGATGTCCTGATGCTCGTGATGCCGGTAATGCTGAACAATTACGTCTAAGGCACTACTCCTCGGCCTCTAGTTCATTAACCATGCGCTTCAGTCGCTTGATCTTTCGTCCGTAGATCAAGTTGATGATCCAATTGAAAAGGCCTGAAAATACCAGATTGAAAACGATGGATATGCCGATGATGATCAGCAGTTTTTCCGTTGTGAGTGGTGGGAAATCCTCCTGGGTCATACCTGCGTACAAGCCATAAAGGTAGCACAGTGGGAAGAGCCCCCAGATCACCACTTTGTAGTGCAATAAATAGAAGCTCAGGTACCCGTATATACGTCTCAGTCCGTCCCTTACATTGACAGCGAAATCGAAGCGCTGTATGGATGTGATCAGAAATACATAGTAGGCTACATAAACGAGGACTACCGCCAGGAATACCCAAAACTGCCATGTAAGGCCAATCCTTTTCCACCACACGTAAATGAAGGGTGTGAGCAAGACATTGAAGGCTAACTCAATCCAAAGGATGATACTTATCCACCGCAGGGTGCTTCGCGATTTTCCTCTGATGGCCTTATGAAAATCAACGGAGACATCCTCGCTGCGCACCGCCTCTTTTCCGCTCTCCCAGACCTTTAACAAATCGATTTCAGCCATGGATCATCTTCTTTAACTGGTTCTTCAATCGATTGACTTTGACTCCCACATTGGATACCGTCATACCCAGGATGTCCGCGATCTCTTTGTAGCTCTTGTTTTCCAGGTAGAGCAGGACTACTGCCCGATCACTTTCCTTCAGCTTTCTGATCGCCTGATACAACAGCTCGATCTGCTCTTTCTCTACATTGGATACATACTCAGCAAAGTCCAGCGTATCGAGGGAGGAGGTCGGCACCCGCCGCTTATCCCTTCGAGCCTGCGAGAGACAAACATTGAGCGTCACTCGGTACACCCAGGTTGAGACCTGCGATTTGCCCTGAAATCGCTTGTGCGAACGCCAAAGTTGAACTGTCACCTCCTGCATGAGATCTTTCAAATCTTCTTCATTGCGTGCATAGGCCCGGCACAGGTGCCGGATCAGGTCTATGTTCTCTGTGACAAACGTCTTGAAGAAAGTTTGCGACACACGCAATTTGATTGGTTAGTGCAAAAATTATCGAATTTCTTTCACTGCCGCTGTAAGAAATTTCCGGCAAGTCGCACTAATGGATTGTAAACGCTTTACCGAAGGCAACGCAATGACTAGAAAGAGAGCCCTGACTTTATTCTTTGGATTACTCCTCGCCGGCTGGCTGGTGCTTGCACAGGCACTCGATTTTCCCTTGAGGGAGCAGGCTCCGAAGGAGCTAGTCAAGGAGGACATGCCCTCTGATAGCGAAAGCCAGGAATTACGGGTGAAATTGCTGCTGCTCGGCGTGGAGTTCGTCATCGAGCGCACGACTGCCAGCAACTAACTGCTACTTCTTCCGACGACCCCTACCTTTCTTTTCAGGCGCTTTTTCAGCCAATTCCTTACACTCTTCGAAAGTCAGTTCTTCCGGCTTCTTGTCCTTGGGGATCTTCACATTCTTCTTCCCAAACTTGATGTATGGACCGAACCGACCCTTTAGGACAAAGACCTCAGGATCTTCGTCAAATGTCTTGATGTATTTGTTGGCATCCTCTTCGCGCTTGGCATGAATGAGCTCAATGGCCTCGTCCAGTGTGACCGTGTACGGGTCCTGCTCGGGCTTCAAGGACACAAACTTGCCAGCGTGACGGACATATGGCCCGTATTTTCCGATGTTGGCCTGCACGGGTTGGTCCTCAAACTCACCCAAGTCTCTGGGTAGCTTAAAGAGCTCTAAGGCATCTTCCAGTTTTATGTTCTCGATGAATTGGTCCTTTCGCAGGCTGGCGTATTTGGGTTTTTCGCCGCTGATCTCCTCATTTTCTCCCAGCTGCACATACGCACCGTATCGTCCCATCTTGGCAGTTACAATTTTGCCAGTGCCCGGATCATTGCCGAGTTCACGGGAAGTAGGCACTTCTGATCGGGCGAGCTGCTCGGTCGACTCTACCTTCGTGTGGAAGTTGCCATAAAACGACTCGATCATTTTGTCCCAGGAAATCTTGCCGTGCGCAATGTCGTCGAACTGTTCCTCGACCTTTGCTGTGAATGAAAAATCAATGACATTGGGGAAATGTCCAACCAGGAAGTCGTTGACAATCATGGCGATGTTTGTCGGGAAAAGCTTGTTCTTTTCTGTCCCTGATGTCTCCGTCTTTTCGAATCGCTTGACATCTCCCTTGCTGAGTTGGAACTCCAGGTAGCCTCGTTCTTTCCCCTCACGGCTCTCTTTGATGACGTATTCCCGCTTCTGGATTGTAGAGATGGTTGGTGCATAAGTCGATGGACGACCAATACCCATTTCCTCCAGCTTCTTTACGAGGCTCGCCTCCGTATACCTGGGTGGGTGCCTGGAGAAGCCTTCACGGGAGACAATGTCCCGTAGGTCCAGCTTTTGGCCGATATTAAGCGGGGGCAGCATGGAGGCACTTTCCTCATCCTCCTCTTCATCATCCTTGCTCTCGAGGTACACCTTGAGAAAGCCCTCAAATTTGATGACTTCGCCTCTGGCTACAAATTTCTCTTCAGCCGTGGACACATCGATCGTAGCAGTGGTCTTCTCGAGCTTCGCGTCAGCCATCTGTGAGGCGATGGCGCGCTTCCAAATAAGCTCGTAGATCCTGTTTTCTGCGCTCGATGTCCCCAGGTTGGGCAGACCAAAATCTGTAGGCCTGATCGCCTCGTGCGCTTCTTGCGCCGACTGGGATTTCGTTTTGAACTGGCGAGTCTGGACAAAATCATCTCCAAACGCAGTTGTGATCTGCTTACTGGCCCCGGTGATCGCCTCTGCTGAGAGATTGACGGAGTCAGTCCTCATATAAGTGATCTTACCCGATTCATAAAGCTTTTGGGCCAGCGACATCGTGTAGGCCACGGAATAGCCAAGCTTCCGGCTGGCCTCCTGCTGCAATGTAGAAGTCGTGAATGGAGGTGCTGGTGTTTTCTTTGCCGGTTTCGTTTCCAGGTTTTCGATGGTGAAATCGGCGCTTTTGCACTTCTCCAAAAATTCCTGAGCTTCCTGTTCCGTTTTAAATTTCTTACCAAGTTCCGCTTGCAGGACTTTACCACCCGGTAGCAGGAAGTAACCCAATGTCCGGAAGGAAGAGACAGGATTAAACTTTTCTATTTCGCGCTCTCTTTCGACGACCAATCGCACAGCCACTGACTGCACTCGGCCTGCAGATAGACCGGTTTTTATTTTCTTCCACAGAATTGGCGAAAGCTCAAAACCCACAAGACGATCGAGAATTCGTCGGGCTTGCTGCGCATTGACCAGATCGAGATCGATGCCGCGGGGATTCTGGATGGCATTGAGGATGGCATTCTTTGTGATCTCACGAAAAACTATCCGCCTCGTGTTACCGTCCTGCAAGTCCAACGCCTCCTTCAGATGCCACGAAATGGCCTCACCTTCGCGGTCGTCATCACTAGCGAGGTAGATTGTTTCGGCGTCTTTGGCGAGCTTCCGGAGTTGTTTGATAATGTCCTTCTTATCGGAAGAAACCTCGTAGGTAGGTTTGAATCCATTGGCAATATCAATGGCCTTGTCATCCTTTGGTAAGTCCCTCACGTGTCCGTAGGAGGAAGTCACTTCAAAGTCTTTTCCAAGGTATCCTTCGATGGTTTTAGCCTTTGCAGGCGACTCAACGATGACAAGATTTTTACCCATTCTGCGGCATATTTGGTTCCAAAGATGTAATGATTGAATTGTAAACTCCAAGCCAATCTTGGCTTTGAGTCATTATTTTGTTTACTTCATCGCTGTTTCAACAGTTCTTGTCACCTCATGGTTAAAAATCTCTTTTTGGTTAGACACGCCTACGCGGAGAATGATTCTGGGTCCGATTTTGACAGAAGCCTGACTGCGGAAGGAGAGCGTGTGGCAAGACATCTCGGGAGGTGGCTTTTCGACAACAAAGTGGATATTGACAAAGTGTTTTCGAGTCCGGCACGCCGGGCGCTGATGACTGCTGACCTGATCACGGAGCCTCTTGGCGTATCGGGGGTGGTTGAGGAGGTTGAGGGACTGTATGAGGCTTCCGTTCGATCTTTTTTACAGGCTGTCAATAGCACTGACGAGGCCCTCACCAACGTGTTCTTTGTTGGCCACAACCCCTCCATCACGTATTTGGCGGAGTTCATTTCCGGTAATGGTGTGGAAGGCATGGAGCCTGGCAGCATGGTCCATATCAAGATCCAGGGTTTCGAATGGTCCGGCATCGGAGAGAAAACCGGGGAGTTGATCAAGTATCTTTCACCCCGGGAAATTAGTTGAGGCTCTGATGGCGTTTGATCCTAGCGGTGTCGGCCGAAAAGGCCAGCTATTTGGCTTCCCTTACAAGGAGCTAGAAGCTGATCTGATCATCCTTCCAGTGCCCTGGGATGTGACTGTTTCTTACCATGATGGCGCTGGCTGGGGACCCGCAGCGATTCTCGAGGCATCTCCCCAACTAGACTTTTCGATTCCAGGTGTCAAAACTCCGTGGAAGTACAAGACGGTCATGTCGGCGATTGAAAATGAATGGGTCGTGTGGGGAGAAAGACTTCGTGACAAAGCAAGCTTTGTCATAGAAAGCCTCGAAGATGGAGCCGTCCCTAATCAAGGAGACCTCAATGAAGTAAATCAGGGGTGCGAGGAGCTGGTCAATCACATAAGGGCGCTGTCCCATGCTCACCTTGCGGGAAATCGGCTGGTTGGCATTGTCGGAGGCGATCATTCGGCTCCTTTAGGTCTCATGCAGGCACTCGCTGAGAAGGAAAAGTTTGGTATCCTTCAGATCGATGCTCACATGGATTTACGCGTGGCATACGAGGGTTTTACCTATTCACACGCCTCCATCATGTACAATGCTATGAAGGTGGAGGGCATCGTCTCACTGACGCAGGTAGGAATCAGGGACTACTGTGAGGAGGAAGAGAACTATATCGAGCAAAGCTCCAAAGACATAACGACTTTTTTCGATCAGGACCTTCAAGGCCGTCTCCTAAATGGTCGCCCTTGGGCTGAGACGGTAGAGGAGATCATAGATTCCTTACCACAAGAGTTATACATCAGCCTGGATATCGATGGTTTGGATCCATCCTTGTGTCCCAACACGGGGACACCGGTCCCAGGAGGTCTTACCTTTCCCCAGCTGGATTATCTCCTCAGACAATTGGCAAGATCCGGGAAAAGGATCGTAGGTTTTGACTTGTGTGAGGTGAGTCCGGGAGTTGGGGACTGGGATGCGAACGTCGGAGCCCGTGTTCTTTATCTCTTAGCAACATATTCGGGGTTGTCTAGAGGGACTTTGCAGTGGTCTGACCACAGCTAGGCGGTTCACAATCCCCGCAGGTACGACCTAAAATCTTCAGTATTATACTTGGCCATCCCGGTATTTCGTACAGTGACATATCCTTCCGGAGAGACTACGAAGGTAGTTGGGATCACCTGTGATCGATAGGTTTCAGGAAGCCTGCTTCGCAGAAAGTACACCGGGAATTCATAGCCCTTCCTCGCTATCCATGATTTGGCTTTTTCCTCATCGTCATCCCTGGAGAGCATCACGAAAATAACATCGTCCTTTACTTCGCTGTAGAGTGCATGTATATCGGGCATCTCAGCCACGCAAGGGGGGCACCAGGTGGCCCATAAATTCAAAAAGATGGTCTTCCCTTTCATTTGCTCCATCGACAGCCGATTGCCATCTACATCTTCGAGTAACAGGTCATAGGAAGCTACAGACATCTCTTCCTCGACAGAGGGCTGCATGATCCCGGTCATTACCACGAGCCGTTGCAGACCTCCAATGACTTCGGTGTGCAGTCCTGTGAGGTACAGTGTCGCAATCACTGTGATCATAATGCCCCACTCGAGGATTTCCCTTTTCAGGCTTTTCTGCTTACTCATAGACGCTTCTCATTGCTACCTATTGAATACAATGATTGATTGTTTTTGATTCCCCTCACACGCTGGTGGCAAATTGTATTGAGGGTCGTTAATAAGTTTTTGCATTGAAAGATCAGGCAACACGCCGCATTCAATAACTTTGGCCGCCCAAAAATAGAAGATGTACCAAGAAAAAATCGCCAAAGAGTTAGCCCTGAGCCCCCGGCAGGTGCAAGCATGCATTCAGTTATTGGATGAGGGTGCCACCGTCCCATTCATCGCCAGGTACCGCAAGGAGAAGACCGGCAGTATGGAGGACATACAGATCACCCAGGTGAGGGATCGCCTGCAACAGCTGAGAGACCTCGATCAAAGACGAGAGACAATTTTGAAGTCCATTGATGAGCAAGGGAAGCTCACATCGTCGCTCCGCGACAAGATTGAGGCTGCCGAAACGATGACGGTTCTGGAGGATCTCTACTTGCCCTATCGCCCAAAGCGCCGTACGAGAGCAAGTATCGCCAGGGAGAAAGGCCTGGAGCCACTCGCAGACGCAGTACTTAAACAACAAAGGGGCAGTGTGGAGGACATGGCGAGCCCGTTTGTGGATGTATCGAAGGATGTTCCCTCCATCGATGAAGCATTGCAGGGTGCGAGGGACATCATAGCCGAGGTCATCAATGAGGATGCTGAAGCGCGAGCAGGTGTAAGGGTGCTCTTTGAGAAGTACGCAACGATCACCAGCAAGGTGTTGAAGGGAAAGGAGAAGGACGGTGAGAAATACCGCGACTACTTCGATATGCAGGAATCACTGGCCAAGGTACCCTCTCATAGGCTCTTGGCCATGCGCCGCGGAGAAAAGGAAATGTTTCTGAGCCTCGACATTGCTCCCGATGAGCCCCAGGCTATTCGAGTTCTCGAAAATAAGTTTTTGTCAGGAAATAGCGCTTCGACGGATCAGGTGCGCATGGCGGTTGCTGATGCGTACAAACGGCTTATGAAACCCAGCCTCGAAACTGAAGCCCGACTGTGGTCGAAGAAGAAGGCAGACGAGGAAGCAATCCAGGTCTTCTCAGAGAACCTTAAGCAGTTGCTTATGTCGGCCCCGCTAGGTCAGCGATCGGTACTGGCATTGGACCCGGGTTTTCGTACAGGGTGTAAGTTGGTCTGCCTTGATCGGCAGGGTAAGCTGCTGGAGCAAACAAAGATCTTTCCCAATGCCCCCCAAAAAGACACCAGGACGGCGGGCGAGACTGTTCGTCACCTGGTTTCGAAGCACAAGATTGAAGCAATTGCCATTGGCAATGGCACCGCCAGCCGTGAGACAGAGCAATTTGTCCGCAACATTGGGCTCGATAAGGGTGTGACGATCGCCGTCGTCAGTGAAAGTGGTGCTAGCGTATACTCTGCCTCCGAAGTGGCCCGGGCCGAGTTCCCGAACGAGGATGTGACAGTGCGAGGTGCTGTTTCAATAGGGAGGCGACTGATGGACCCTCTTGCCGAGTTGGTGAAGATCGACCCCAAATCAATCGGTGTAGGGCAGTACCAGCATGATGTAGACCAGTCGTCACTAAAGAAATCGTTGGATGACGTCGTGGAGAGTTGTGTCAACGCCGTGGGGGTGGAGCTGAACACAGCCAGCAAAGAACTATTGACTTATGTGTCGGGGCTGGGTCCGCAGTTGGCCGCCAACATCGTCGAGTTTCGGGACCAGCATGGGCCGATTGCCAATCGTGAGCAATTGAAGAAAGTACCCCGACTGGGTGCGAAAGCATTTGAGCAAGCTGCTGGTTTCTTGCGCATCCGGGAAAGCGGCAATCCTCTCGATCAAAGCGCGGTGCACCCTGAAAGCTATGGCATCGTTCGCCAGATGGCGAAGGATATCAACAGTTCGGTGAAGGAACTCATGGATAGCGATGCCCTGAGAAAGCGCCTCGATCTCGAGCGTTACATCTCCGATAGCACAGGTATGCCCACACTCAAGGATATCATGACGGAGTTGGATAAGCCCGGGCGTGACCCGCGTGCGGACTTCAAGGCCTTTAGCTTCGCGGAAGACATCACTGAAATCGAGCATCTGACAGTCGGTATGAAACTTCCTGGCATAGTCACAAACATCACAAAATTTGGCGCCTTTGTGGATGTGGGTGTTCATCAGGACGGCTTGGTGCATATTTCGCACCTCTCAGACAGTTTCGTCTCAGACCCAGCCAAAGTAGTCAGCCTGCATCAGCAAGTGGCCGTTACCGTCACCGAAGTGGATATCGCCAGACGCCGTATCTCCCTATCGCTGAAGTCTGACCCTTTCGGTAAGACTCCTGAGAGAAAGAAACCGGCCCCACGAAAGAAGTCTCAGGCGCCGCAAAAAGAGGGTAGAGCACCCGATGGGGAGCTGCAGGCTAAGTTGGCGGCATTGAAGGGTAAATTCAATTCATAAATTCGTTGTCTGGCAATGCGTTCCGATTTTTGGTAATTTTAGAGGGCAAAACAGGAGTTATGATACGCAACACTTTGATGCTTATGGTTCTCACACTTGCTGTTGTTGGCAGCGTGGAGGCACAAAAAGTGAAATACAAGGACATCTATCCCGATCTTGAGGATCGCAAGTTCAACAAGGTGGAGAAGGACCTGACGACGTTTCTGGCCGATCCAAAAAACGATGACCATGCCAACGCCCATTATCAGATGGGTCTGATCATTGAGGCAAAATTTCTCCTGCATGATGTATTGGCTGATACTGCCGAGCTCTTTGATTTTGGGGCGAAGGCGATCAGTTACTACACCAAGAGCAAATCTCTTATCACCGAGAAAGAGGTAAAGAAAAACGAGGAATACTATCAGGCATTTTATCGGCGAGACCTTAGAACGGGTGATTTTGGTATCAAGGTCTCAGATGTGCACTTAGATATAGAGCAGAAGGTGGCAGCGCTGAATGAGCGCATTGCTGCTATTGCTAGTTTGCATGAGTCGGTGATGAAACTCACCGAGATCGAATCCCAGATGCTCACGCTCTTCAATGGACTAGTCGAGAATTCTTCGTCTTTCTCGGATTATATGATGAAATCTGATCTTGAGGCAATATCCCAACTGGGAGATCTGCAAGCTTTGTTTCGTTCCTTTGATGATATGGCCACGGCTACCGTTGAGGCAGGAGAGAGCTTGAAGGTGGAGGACTATTTCAAGTCTGTGGAGTACACGACTATCGAGGGCTTTGAGAGCTTGGAGCCGATCTTCCCGGAGGACAATGCGATTATCAAGACTTATCAGCTTGGCGATTGGGCCAGTGCAACTAAACTCGCCCTCAATGAGGAGGTCTTTGCCTTGAAGGCGGATATCCTGGATTTTGATCGGAAGATTGTTTCTGCCAGGGCACGCCTGCAGAACCATGTACCAACGGAATATCCGAAAGCCGTTCCTTCGGACATGCAGAGGACCTTTGAGAGATATGACACAGCATCTGTCGCTCACAGACTGTTGCAGGCCAGGGTCCTCGAGGCAATGGCCATGAGTCTTAGCGATACCGCGATCAACCGGACGTTGTTGGACAGTACTGCCATAGAGCGTCAGGTACAGATAAGTGACAGTGTTCTCCAGGCGTGTCGCTCGATGCATGACTTGCTGGACCTTTCTGCAGACGAGGTCGAAGCGGCCAACGCCTACTATGACGAGTACTTTGCCGGGTCCTTTGATGGTGTAGCTGGTGTCAAGACTTATGCGCAGGTAGGCCGCAATTGGGCGTCTAGTATGATCGAGGATTGGGACACAATTTATCACCACTGGAATCTTCGTTATCATTACGGATTTACGCCAACAGATACCATCCCTCTCAGGCCGATGGAGGACAGCTTTGTGAATGATTACCTGACTTCCGGCCATGTCGATGTTGGAGGAGACACGATCGTTTCATGGGGCGTTAAGCCCGACACGCTGCTGGGTTTCGTTGTGAAGTTTGGTGTAGACAGGAAAATGATCTGGGAGACAACTTTTGAGAGCTCGCTACTAGCAGAGGGCGAGCAGTTCGACTTTGCAAGTGACACTATTGCTGCAGGGGAGGGGTCTACAAGCTTCTTTATCTATGACGAAACACCCTCCTCCGCGAATGATATCATATTCCTAAATGTCGACCTGGAGAGTGGAGAGATCAGTTGGGTGACTGATGCCATTGCAACGCGTAAACCACAGTACGCCGTCTATACGCCCAACGGGAAGGAGACCACGATCTTCCTGTACCCACAGGAGGAGTATCCACTTACGAATGGGGAGGTGGGTTTCTTAATAATCGACAAGGATGGGGCGGTCAGGTAGATCACTTTACCTTTTAGCGCTTATTTGGATAGCTCTCTCATGTGCAGAGGATGAGGTCCAGACCCAATTCTATGGCTATCAGATCGAACGGTTACTTTCTGAGGGAGACACGGCCATCTGGAGGCCAATCGTCATTTCTGGCGAGAGTCTGGGTTTGGAAGATTGCGAGGATTCGGTGCGTTTGATGATAAGTCACTTGTACAACAATTTGCAGGACCGCTTGGATGACTCGCTGGAAATCTCACAGCTAGTACCCTTATGCGACAACGGCTCCGGTTTTGATACTGTAGCACTTGGAAGAGCAAAAGCCTCAGCGGAAGAGGGTCTCTTTTTTACCGATTCTATCCGATTTGCCGATGGCCGGTACTGGATCATCACGGAAGCATTTTCCCTGACTTTTGGCTTCCAGGAGGGGGAGGTCAACTACCGCTACGAGAAGGTAGAGTGATCATAGGCTGTAGCGTTCATCACTCTTTGTATTTGACGAAATTTTCATTAAAGCATACGCTATACGTTAGTTTCTTGTTTTGAGTTTTGAGATAGCGAAGCAAAAACCGTCTGTACTGGAACTTCCCGCGTCTCGAAATGAATACTTGAGGGGAGTCGCATCTTGCGCTGGCAAATTTTTCTGTGCTTGGAGACTGTAGCGTAAACTCATTAGTCAGCTATACTTAGAACACCCATTACGGCGTCCAGGGGCAATCTTCAGGTCCAAGCCTAATATCAGGCAATCAGAATAATACCGTTTCATTTTAAGATTTTCCCCTCTCAATCGTCGTCGTTCTCCCATCGAGTCGTGATTGGATATTTTCGGAGAAACACTATTGGTCGCACTTAACCCATGCGAAGAACTTTCTTACTGCTAACCATTCTCTTACCTGGAATTCTCTGTGCCCAAACTGGGCCCGGTGGCGTCGGTTCATCGTCTTCCAACATCGTATGGTTGCGAGCTTCAGATATTGCCGGAACAGATGGCGCTCAAATATCAGGTTGGGCTGACCAGTCTGGTAATTCCAACGACTTTACGACTAATGGTTCAAACGAACCAATCTTCATCGCGGACGAATTGAATGGCTTACCCGTCATTCGGTTTGGAGGGCACAATAACGATAGAGTGTACTTGAGAAACATGCCCGACTGGCCTACCTCTTCGATTACGACGTTCGTCATCCAGAAAACTATTGATACGGGCGATGCGACCCTTTCCTACGCGGTGAGTGATGGAAGTGACAATGAATTCTTTCAGACGAACAGTGAGAACCTCACTTTCAGCATCGATGGATCAACTACCAGCACGGATGCGGGCTTCAATGACAATAATTGGCATCTCAACGTGCTTACCTGGCGCAATGTAGGAGGGGCATTTTCCTATCACCAGGACGGTACGATGGAAGACATTGGCTTTGTCAATAGCGGCACCACCATGCAGACTATGGGAACGCTCGTGATCGGAGCGGAGCAAGATTCAGAAAACGGTGGATTTGACAACACCCAGGACTATGATGGCGATATAGCCGAAGTCATCATATTCAATAGAAACCTGGGCAATGCCGAGAGGATCATTATTGAAAACTACCTCTCCAGTCGCTATGGTATCTCCATTTCGTCGGATCGATATGCTTTTGATGGCTCCTATGGCCATGATGTAGCCGGTATTGGGATGGCATTTGGAGGTTCAAATACCTCTGCCAGGTCTGCGGGATTGCTACAAATCAGTGGTGCATCCAATTTTGATAACAACGAGTACCTGTTTTTTGGGCATGACGATGGTGCTACTACGTTTTCGACCACAGAAGTACCCTCGGACGTAGCGGGGATGCAGAGGATCGCCAGAGAGTGGATCTTTGACGAGACCGGGAATGTGGGTACTGTGACAGTAACAATAGATGCTGCAACTATTGGTTTGTCTGGAGGATACACGGACTACTACCTGCTGGTAGATGACAACGGGGACTTTAGCTCTGGTGCGACAAGCTATTTGCTGACAAACACTTCCGGCACTGAATATGAAGCGACTAGTGTCGATGTAGGCGAAGGTAGCTATATGACCATTGCCGCTGTGCAGCCCATCATACAGTTTACTGCTCTCAATTCCTATGAATTGGAATCCAACACTTCACCCTCTGTGGAGGTCTCAGTGAATTTTGCTTTGAGTAATGACTTGACCGTGTCATTTGCTGCGAATGGAAGCAGCACGGCAGTCGGTGGGGGTACGGACTATTCCTTCTCTCTAGCCAGTCCGCTTACTATTTCTGCCGGCTCTACCACCGCCGACATCACAATAACTGTAAATGACGACGGTACACCAGAGACCGATGAGACGATCGTTATCGACCTTTCTGCACCCAGTGTTGGTGTTATTGGGGATCAGGCTCAGCACACTTTGACCCTCCAGGATGACGATGAGGCAGTGACTGTCGCATTCACGTCGACAACTGCGAGTGGTGGCGAAAGTAGCTCGCCGGCTTCTTTCCCCCTGACACTCAGCGCTGCGCAAGGCACTGACGTCACCGTTGAGTACACTGCGACCGGTGGGAGTGCGACCGGTGGAGGCGTGGATTACTTCAACAGTTCAGGTACGGCTACCATCACTGCGGGTAACGTATCCGGATCGTTCGATATTGACATCAATGCGGATCTCTTGGATGAACCAAGTGAGACGATCATCGTCACTCTCCTCAACCCCAGCGTGGGGGTGAACCTTGGGGCTAATCGAACATTTACCTACACAATCAATGACGACGACGGTCCGCCCGAAGTCCAGTTTGCTACTACGACGGGATCGTATACCGAGAGTGTCGCCCAGCCAGCCATACAGGTCAATCTGAGTGCCGTTTCCGGGCAGGACGTCACTGTAAATTATTCTGCCACCGGGGTGACCGCTACAGAAAATATAGACTTCTCGCTAGCAGACGGAACGTTGACAATTCCTGCTGGTAGCACCTCTGGATTCATTGGGCCACTACTCTATGATGACGACGGGATTGAGGGATCAGAGACTTTTACGATGGCCATCGCCACTCCCACGAATGCGACCCTTGGAGCCAACACCTCCTTCGAAGTAACGATTGCCGACAATGACTTCAGCTCGATTGGCTTTGTAGGACCCGGAGGGGTGGGCAATGCCTCATCCAACATCGTATGGCTTGAATCAGAAAATATAGCCGGAACAGACGGCGCTCAAATTTCTGGATGGCCAGATAACTCTGGCAACGATAATGACTTCTCGACCAATGGCTCTAATGAGCCGGTGTTCATTGCGAATGAAGTCAATGGGCAGCCTGCCATCCGTTTTGGAGGACACAACAACGATAGGGTTTACCTACGTAACATGCCGGATTTTCCGGAGTCCGAGCTCACGACATTCCTGGTTTTCAAGACTGTAGATACGGATGATGCGCTGATCTCTTATGCTGCTTCCACAGGGTCGGACAACGAGTTTTTTGTCGTTGGCAGTGACGATCCAAACGTCCGAATGACGGGGGCGAACGCGGGTAATCAGGGAGTAGCTTTCAACGACAACGATTGGCACATACAAATGCTGAGCTGGACCACATCAGGAGGTAATCTTCAGCTCTTCAAGGATGGCGCGCTGGAGAACACCGATGTCGTAGCCAATAATCAAACGAATGAACGTGATGGTACGCTGGTTTTGGGGGCGGAGCAGGACTCAGAAAATGGAGGATATGATGCCTCGCAAGATTTTGATGGGGACATGGCCGAATTCATTCTTTTCGATCGTGTCATCAATGCAGCCCAAAGAGAAATTGTCCACAATTACCTGAGTGCCAAGTACGGTATCACCATCGCGAATGACTTTTATGCTTTTGACAATACTCATGGCGCAGATTTGATAGGCATTGGTCAGAGTGGCACTGATCAGCACCTGACGGCATCAGACAATACTTTCAAGATTGGAAGTGCCGCAAGCATCGACGCTGACGGCGACTTTGTGTTTGTGGGGCATGATGGTGGAGATGTGTCAGCCTGGACCACGACCGATGCGCCGGATGGGGGTGTTAATATCCAGCGGATCGAAAGAGAATGGCGTATTGACAACAGTGGCTTCCCTGGATCTATCACGATATCTATAGATGCAGGCTCATTGCCAACCCTGCCAGCCGAGCACACAAAATATTATCTCCTCGTTGATGGCGACGGCGCCTTTGGGGCGAATGCTGATTTGTACGCAATGGACGAAGTCTCAGCTGGCGAGTACTCGGCGACAAACCTTACTTTGACTGACGGCGACTTCATTACTGTGGCAGTTGTTCGGCCGGCTATCGAATTTGCGGTAGCTAGCTCTCAGATCTTCGAATCGGGTGGTCCGGCTTCAGTTGAGGTCTCACTCAACTTTGCTAGCGATGAGGATCTCACGATCGATTATGCCGTTAATGGCAGCAGTACCGCAGTTTCTGGCAACGACTACGTATTGTCAGATGGCACACTGACCATTCCGGCGGGCAGCACGACAGCTTCACTGTCTATTACATTGACGGACGATACTACCCCAGAGACAGACGAAACGTTGATCCTGGACCTCTCTAATCCCTCTAGCGCCGCTCAGCTGGGTAGCGTCCTGCAGCACACCTTGACCATCAACGATACCGATGTTCCCAATAAGATCCAGTTTGCCGCCACAAGTAGCAGCGGAAGTGAGAGCCTGACGCCCATCTCTTTCACTATCCAGGTGGATAACCCTGATGCCTCTGACATGACAGTCGACTATGCAGTAACAGCTGGCACGGCAATAGGTGGGGGTGTTGATTATTTCAATGCCAGCGGTACTGCCACCATTACTGGCAATGGCAGCGATACCCAGACGACAATCAGTATCGATATCAATGAGGACCTGACTGACGAGGTCGACGAGACTTTCACGATCACTCTCTCAAACCCAAGTAACAATGTGAACCTCGGTAGCAATGTTTCGCATGTCTACACGATCAATGACAACGATGCGGCCCCGACGATTGCCTTTTCCTCCGCTACGGGTAGTGGGTCGGAAAATACCTCGCCAGGAAGTATTGCTGTGGCCTTGTCATCGATTTCCGGCCAGGATGTGACGGTGGACTACACGGCAACGGGCGTTGCAGCAACTGAGGGAACGGACTTCTTACTTGACGATGGTACGTTGACAATCACAGCAGGCAACACGATAGGCTTCATCCAACCCGTGATCTACGACGACTCAGATGTGGAAGGTGCCGAAGACTTTACCGTGACCATCAGTAGCCCTGCAGGTGCGACACTGGGGGCGACCACTACGCACACTTTTTCGATTGGAGACAATGATGCGGGAGGTATAGGATCGACAGGTCCTGGTGGTGTGGGCAATGCCTCTTCCAATATTGTGTGGTTAGAGTCTGAGAATATTGCCGGAACTGACGGTGCGCAGATCAGTGGATGGCCGGATAACTCGGGCAATGACAATGACTTCGCGACGAATGGATCCAACGAACCTATTTATGTGCAGGACGAGGTTAATGGTCAACCAGTTGTGCGTTTTGGTGGGCACAACAACGACCGTGTTTACCTGCGTAACATGCCGGATTTCCCAACGGATGCTATATCGACCATCCTCGTTTACAAAACACTTGATAGCGACGACGCGCACATTTCCTATGCAGCTTCGACGGGTTCGGACAATGAATTCCTGATCCAGCGGAGTGAGGACATCAGACCCTTGCTGGGGGGCAACAGTGCAGGTTCTCAGGGCATCACGTTCAATGATGACGCCTGGCATATTCAGACCGTAACCTGGGAAACTTCCGGAGGAGATTTCAATATCTACAAGGACGGGGCGCTTGGCAACAACGACAATGTGCTGGTGAATCAGACACTGGAACCCGATGGTACATTGGTTCTTGGCGCGGAGCAGGACAGTGAAAACGGGGGCTATCAATCAGCGAACGACTTCGATGGTGACATGGCAGAATTCATTTTGTTCGACCGTGTGCTGAATACGGCACAAAGGACCGTCATCGAAAATTACCTGGCAGCGAAGTTCGATATCGCGATCGCCAACGATTATTACGCCTTCAACAATGGATATGGCGAGGACGTGATAGGCATCGGGCAGGACGGAGGTGATACTCATGAATCCGCTTCTGACCGTATTATTTCCATCAATAGTGCAGCCGGAATCGACGCCGATGGAGAGTTCATATTTATTGGTCACGATGGCCGCGATATCACAGCCTGGACCACTGATGAGTTGGAGGGAAGTGATATCTATCGCCTCGAGCGAGAATGGCGCTACGACGAGACTGGCACTGTTGGTGTATTTAGTTTGAAAGTCGACTCCACGGCTATTCCTGATTTGCCTAGTTCGGAGTATACCCTGTTCTATCTGTTGTCGGATGCTGATGGTGACTTTACCTCCGGCTCTTCGGCGACGCGATTGAATGCTGTTGGTGACAATGAGTTTGAAGCTGCGGGAATTGACCTCAACGACGGAGACCACTTCACTATCGCGGTGGTCAGACCTTCTGTTGCTTTTGAGTTGGCGAATTCGGCCATATTCGAATCTGGCGGTCCGGCGACCATCAATGTCCAGCTGAACTATGCATTGGATAGCGAGGTCACGGTGGATTATGCCATTAACGGAAGCTCTACGGCAACAGGCGGTAGTGATTACGTATTGTCTGCGGGTACCATTACCATACCAGCTGGACTCACCTCGATGGCTCTATCCGTCACCTTGACAGATGATACCGCTCCGGAAGGAGACGAGACACTGGTCATTGACTTGAGTAATCCCAACAATGCGGAGCTGGGGGTGACCTCTCAGCACACTGTGACGATACACGACACTGATATAACCAATAAGATCCAATTTCAGAGTACTGCTTCCAGTGGAGATGAAAGTGTTACACCTGTTTCAATTACAGTTGAGGTCGGTAGTGCGGATGTGACAGACATGACGGTGGATTGGACGATCACAGGTGGCACCGCCACAGGTTCTGGCATTGACTACATCTCTACTTCGGGTACTGCAACGATCACGGGCAATGGCTTGGACACGCAGACTACTTTCGACATTGACCTAAATGAGGACCTCTTGGACGAAGTCGATGAGACCATCATTATTACGCTTTCCAATCCAAGTAGCAACGTCAATCTGGGCACTAACCTCGAATACACTTACACGATCCTCGACAACGACACCGAGCCCACGGTGCAGTTCCTTTCTACGACAAGTTCTAGTAATGAAGGTTCATCGCCAGCCAATATTGAAGTCTCTTTGAGCGGCATATCCGGCCAGGATGTGACAGTAGACTACACCATATCGGGTGGAACCGCTACCAATGGTAACGTGGACTACAATCTGATCGATGGGACCCTGACAATTCCTCCGGGAGATGCCCAGGCTTTTATAAAACCGACTATTGTCGATGATGATGTGGTCGAGGGTTCCGAAACATTTACTATCACCATTTCCTCTCCCAATGCCGCGACACTGGGGGCTAATACTACCAATACCCTGACGATTATCGATAACGACAACAATGGCATTTCGGGGCCTGGAGGTGTTGGTGATGAAACAACAAATATCCTTTGGCTCAAGGCCGACGCCATTACGGGCATTGCCGATGGGACAGATATCGATGGGTGGGTCGACATGAGCGGCAACTCCAACGATATGACCGACAACAACTCCAATGTCCCAGCTTTCGAAGAAAATGAAATCAATGGCTTGCCTGCGGTCAGATTTGGAGATAACAACAACGATCGGGTCTTCCTGCGGAATATGCAAGACTTCCCTTCCAATGCCATTACGACGGTTACCGTATTGCGAACTTCAGAAGACGATGGTACGACCTTGTCGTACGCGACCGACGGCCAAAACAACTCCTACTTTCAAGATCGTCAGCAAAATGGGCGGTTTGCCATCGACGGCGGAATCACCACGCCCAATGTGGCTTTCAATGATGGTAGTTGGCATATCGACGTACACACATGGACGAGTGATGGGGGAGACTATGCAGTACGGAAAGATGGTCTGGAGATGGCGACAGGCACTGTTCGCAATGGTGGTTCTATTGATGCCGGGGGCACGCTCGCCATTGGTGCCGAACAAGACTCTCCTAATGGTGGCTACGACCGTGACCAGGATTTTGATGGTGAGTTGGCGGAGGTGATCATCTACAACTACGATCTGAATGATGCACAGCTGACCATTGTCGAGAACTACCTGGCAGCCAAGTACAACGGAGAGTTTGCCATTGCGAATAGCTATTTCACTTTTGGTAGCAATTATGGGCACGACCTGGTAGGCATAGGGCAGCTAAATGGCGATCAACATCTCGCTGCGCAGTCGGATGACATGTTCACGATCGGCACGGCCTCCGGCCTGGATACAGACGGCGACTTCCTCTTCATAGGACACAATGATGACGATATGACGACCTGGAGCAGTACCGAAGCTCCCAATGCTGGATCCAATTTCCGCCGGATGGCCAGAGAGTGGATCATGGACGAGTCTGGAGATATTTCTGACTTCACGGCAACCATAGATCTGGCTGGTTTCCCAGCACCCCCGGCTGGATTTGACACTTATTACCTCCTGGTCGACGCAGATGGAGATTTTAGTAGCACTTCCACGTTTTACTTGCTCAACAATATTGGAGGCACAGAATACGAAGCTGGCAATGTTTCTGTCGTGGATGGTGGTTTCATGACCATCGGCGTGGCACTTACCGAGATTCAGTTCAACACCACCAGCTCTCAGGAATTTGAGCCGAATGGGCCAGCCACTGTGCAAGTGGACCTCGACTTTGTGGTCAATGTGGACATTACCGTGGACTACACCGTCACAGGTACGGCAACCGGAGGCGGAGTTGACTACACTCTGGCAGATGGCACTTTGACCATTACTTCAGGTAACTCTTCGGGCCTCATTAATATTCCACTTACAAACGACGTCGTACTCGAGAACTCGGAGACCATCATTCTCACACTTTCGAACCCCAGTTCCGGAGTCAACCTGGGGGCCAACACTGTTCACACCTTTTCAATTCTCGATGATGACAACACCCGTCGAATAGGCTTTGACGCCACCGCCTCATCGGGCAATGAATCGGTGAGCCCCGTCACACTGACGATCGAACTAACATCAACCGACGCGAGCGATCCCATCGATGTGGTAAATCCGACAACCGCTGATTATCTGGTCACTGGAACGGCCACTGGTGGAGGAGAAGATTACGTCCTTGCAGCGGGTACAGCTACTGTTCCTGCGGGTGATGGCAGCACGACCGTGGATATTCCCATAAGCCAGGATGCCTTGGATGAAGTAGATGAGACGATCATTGTCACGCTAACCAATCCAATCAACTCCAATCTGGCGACATCCATGAATGAGTATACCTACACCATTCTTGATGACGATGACCCGCCGACGATCTCATTCGCCAGTGCACTAACGAGTGGTTCGGAAGGTTCAAGTCCCGCCAATATTGAAGTCCAGCTATCATCCGTTTCGGGTCAAGATGTGACTGTGGATTATGCGGTCGCCGACGGCACAGCTGTGAATGGCAACGTCGATTACAATATAGCCGATGGTACCCTTACGATCTCTGCTGGGGCCACTTCAGGCTTCATCCAACCAGTAATCGTCGATGATGGGGAGACTGAATCAGGAGAAGACTTTACGGTTACCCTCACCAACGCGGTCGGGGCAGATTTGACCAGCCAGATTACTGTGACCACTTTCACGATTGCTGATAACGACAATGATGGTATTACTGGCCCTGGAGGGGTCGGAGAGTCTGGCAACATCATGATATGGCTGAAAGCGGACAATATCACAGGTATTACTAGTGGTAATGACATCACAGCTGGATGGCCAGATGCATCAGGAGGTAATCGCGATATGACGGTAGACGGTGGTAATCGCCCCAATTGGGTTGACAACGAAATCAATGGTTATCCCGTGGTTCGGTTCGGCGATAGCAACAATGATCGTGTGGAGCTCAATAACACTAATTTTTTCCCTTCCACTGCGATAACGACGATCACATTGCTCAAGACCAATGAGGACGACGGAACCACCTTGTCATACGCTACGTCATCGGAAGACAATTCTTACTTCCAGGATCGTCAGCAGAGTGGTCGATTCTCTATTGATGGCAACATCCACGATCCCAACCCCGATGTGGTATTCAATGACAACCAGTGGCACATCGACGTACACACTTGGCGCACTTCCGACGGGGAGTGGGAGATATACAAGGATGGTACCTTGGAAGGCTCAGGCACTCATGAGATGGGTACAACAATAGGCACTGGCGGAACACTGGTGATTGGAGCCGAGCAGGACAATCAAGGCGGAGGTTATGACAATAACCAGGACTTCGATGGCGATCTGGCCGAAGTGGTTATTTACAACATGGTCCTCAATGATGCCCAAAGGATCATCGTTGAGAACTACCTGGCGGCAAAGTACAGAGGCGAATTCACGATCGCCAACGACCGATATGGTTTTGAGACCACGCACAGTTATGATGTGGCTGGAATTGGGCGAGCCAGCGCCGACAATGAGCATCCCGCGGCCAACTCGGCGTCCATCTTGACCGTGAGCAATCCTTCTGGTCTCGATGGCACAAACGAGTATTTGATCTTCGGTCATGACAATGGGGCTGTAAACAGTTGGACCACGGTGGATGCACCCAACAGTGGCACCAATATCCAGCGAATCGAGAGGGAGTGGATTTTTGATCGCACGAATGACGTGGGCACGGTGTCGATTACTGTCGATACCAGCTTATTTGCGGCCAGGCCAAGTAATTTCAATGACTTTGTCGTAATGGTCGACGCGGATGGCGACTTTGCCAATGATGCCGCCGTCCATGTATTGTCCCCCTGGTCCGGGCCTGAGTTCAGTGCCGACAACCTCGACATTCCTGATGGTAGCTACGTATCATTTGGTGTCTTGCGACGCACCGCAGAGTTCAGCGCCTCGGCGTCCAATATTTTCGAGCCAAATGGCCCCGCTTCTATCGAAGTGTCATTGAGTTTTGCGGCAGCAGATACGGAGACTGTTGACTACGCAGTCACTGCTGGTTCTGCAACCGGTTCGGGGACAGATTATACGCTCAGCGCCGGGACCCTGGTCTTCAATCCGGGGAATATTACACAGGATATTTTCGTCACACTGATCAATGACTCCGATATTGAGTCGGACGAGACCGTGGCAATTACTCTTTCCAACCCATCTTCGGGTATTTCTCTCGGTTCTGTCCTCACACACACGCTGACGATCAATGACGATGATTCTCCGAGGCGCGTGGAGGTGGTCGGCGCCAGTACCACGGGTGATGAAGCCACTTCGCCCATCACTATCACTTTCCAGCTGGAAAGTGCTGCGCAGATAGATGCTGTGAATGCCACGTCTGTCGACTATACGGTTACAGGGACTGCAACTGGCGGAGGTACAGACTATACCTTGGCTGATGGCACAGCAACAATAGCCGCAGGATTTGAAAATATTACACGTGGATTGGTCGTAGTGGATGATGCCTTGGCGGAGGCCGGGGAGACGGTCACTATCACGATTAGCAATCCTGTCAACGCCAACTTGTCGCCTACGCTGAATACTTTCACCTACACGATAACTGACAACGATACGGCGCCCACGGTTTCCTTTACCTCGGCCAGCAGTACGGGGTCTGAAGCGTCGTCCCCGGGTTCCATCGAAGTGACCCTTTCTTCTGCGGCCGGGCAGGATGTCGGCGTCGATTACACAGTTGCTGATGGAACAGCTACTGGAGGCGCGGTGGATCACAATCTCATCGCGGGGACTGTGGTCATCAGTGCAGGAAGTACCACTGGATACATTCAGCCAGTAATTATCGATGACTCGGATGTGGAGCCGGGTGAAAACTTCACCGTTACGCTAACGGGTGCTACGGGCGCGACAGTTACAGCTCCAACGACCCATACATTCACAATTCTCGACAACGATACTGACGGAATCACCGGACCGGGTGGCGTTGGGGATCAGGGGATCCTTGTCGCCTGGCTGGATGCTGAGGACATCACAGGACTTGGAGACGGGACCACAATCAATACCTGGGAGGACGCCAGTGGAAACGCGAATGACTTTGTCAGGGGCGGCAATCCTTCGTACGAAACGAATGAAGTGAATGGCCGACCAGTGATACGATTCAATGGCAACAGCGAACGTCTGGTGAAGACTAATATGAGTGATTTCCCATCGACTGCCATCACCACCATCGCGGTGTTCAATACCACAGAGGATGATGGTACGACCTTCTCGTATGCAAGTAGCGCTGATGATGACGATTGGAGACAGGACCGACAGCAAAATGGGCGATTCACCGTAGCTGGAGGCAATGAAACTCCGAATGTGGTATTCAACGATGGCAACTGGAACATTGACATTCGAACGTGGCAGAGCAGCGACGGGGCCTATACGGTTTATAAGAACGGAACTGCTGCAGCCAGTGGTACCCACGCAACAGGCGACTATTTCACCTCAGGAGGAACATTGGCTATCGGGGCTGAGCAAGATGGTATCAATGGCAATTGGCAAAATGCCAGAGACTTTGACGGTGACATTGCAGAGGTAGCGGTCTACAACAAAGTACTCAACAGCGCGCAGAGAATTCTCATTGAGAACTACCTCAGTTCGAAGTACGGCATCTCGATTTCCAATGATAAATTCTCCAGTGACGCCACACATGGCTACGATGTGGCAGGTGTCGGACAGGAGGATATTGCCAACTTCCATTCGGGAGCGACGGCAGGTATCATCTCGGTGACCAATCCGCTGGCATTGAGCGATGGCGACTACATGCTATATGGCCATGATAATGCCGGCTTCGCTGATTGGACTTCCAGCGCAAATGTGCCCAACATTGCGACACAGCGAATTCCTCAGGAGTGGGTATTCGAGGAGACTGGAGATATTGGGACGTTCACCCTCACGGTGGATATCGCAAGCCTGCCAGCAACTTCTACAGGGTTTGATTCCTACGCGCTGGTATTGGATGGCGACGGTGACTTCACAAGCGGTGCCAGCTATGTGCCTCTGTCCAACATCTCTGGCACACTTTATTCTGCCTCCGGGATCGACGTGAGTGGAACGACCTACGTCACGATTGTTTCTATCGAATATGTCACTATTGTCAGTGGCGATTTCAACCATCCAGCCAATTGGTTTGCTGGAGTCACTCCAGGGAGTGGCCAGACCGCAGTTATTGCCGATGGAGATGCGATGAATCTCACGGCAGATATGACACTCGGAAGTCTGGTGATCGGAACGGGGGCGAGCCTTGATCTCAATGGACACACGCTGACGCTGGATGATGGCTGCATATCAGGAGCAGGTACTTTTGATGCGACCGATGCTGGCAGCGTTGTAAGGTATGCTGCTACCTCCACCCAGTGCGTAACGTCCGGAACATACGGTGATATTCAATTCACAGGAAGTGGCTCGAAATCCCTATCTGGACCTATTGTAGTATCCGGTGACTTAGACATTTCCAATGCTGCTATAACCCTTGATGTCACGCTAGCCAACTATCAGATTGATGTGACCGGAAATTGGTCGAATAGCGGGACGTTCAACCAACACAGTGGCACTGTACGTTTCATCGGGTCTACGGACCAAACGATCTCCTCTTCGGCGACTGAGGTCTTCCATGACCTGGTTGTAAACAAGCCCGCTGGCGACATTATTCTGTCTCGTGAGATTCAGATAGACAACAGCCTGACCCTCATTGCTGGTGACCTGGTACTGGGGTCCCATGACCTTACCCTGTCATCAGGTGTTACGATTTCCGGTGGTGGTGCTACGTCCTACATACAGGCGGACAACTCTGGATTGATTAACAGAGTCGTGCCGGCAACCGGTTCCTACACTTTCCCCGTTGGTGATGATGATGAGTATTCCCCTTTTACATTCACCCTAAATTCGGCAACACTGGCCTCTGCGCAGGTGTTCCTCAATTTGAGAGATATCATTCACCCTCAGGTAACTGATGTTGCCATCAGCAGATACTGGACTTTGACCCAAACTGGTATTTCAGGAGCCATTGACTACGACGTCAGTTTCACCTACACAGATGACGACATTATGCGGGCTGATGAGGCCGATTTTGAAGGGGCAAAATTCACATCTGGAGCCACCCTGGTCACAGGCTCTACGAACGATGCTACCAATACCGTGACGATGACAGGACTTGGGGCATTTAGCGACTATACGGCGACAGGCAGTGGATCACCTCTACCTATCGAGCTGCTGACATTTGAAGCCCGGGTAGATGACGAAACTGTCATCGTATCGTGGTCGACGGCCTCGGAGCACAACAACGACTACTTCACCATAGAACGCACTTACGACTGGGAGCACTTCGAAGAAATAGGCATGGTAGATGGCGCAGGTGATAGTGAGGAAATATTGCACTACCAGTTCGTCGATGAGGCGCCAATACCGGGAGTGAGTTACTACCGTCTCAAGCAAACTGATTTCGATGGCCAATTCACCTATAGCAATCTTGTGATGGTGGAGTACGACTACAACAGCCCGACGGAGGCGGAAATTGCGGTCTTCCCCAACCCCGCAACGATCAATCAGGGCTGTAAGGTACAAGTGACTGGTTTGGTGCCGGGAACGACTGTGAAGGTGAAGGTCGTTGCGATGGATGGGCGAGAGACACATTCCATGGCTGGTGCGGCCAATGGTAGTGGCACTTTTGAGCAAGAGCTGCACTTCCCAACGTGGGCCGTGGGAGGGACCTATGTGGTATACGTCATCCACGACGGCCAGCGCCATTTTGAGCGCCTTATTATCCGATAGTCAGAATTTGTTCAGAAGGTTGACCGCGTGGCATACGAGCATGCCTGCGGTCTCTGTCCTTAGCACCGATTGGCCAAGGCTGATCCCCTGGGCGCCATGGCTTAGCGCCTTTTCAATTTCCTCAGGACTGAAGTCACCCTCCGGTCCAATGAAAAGCCCAACGCTTGTAGCAGGGGGTATCACTTCAGATACATGCGGTAGATCTGAACCGAGATAAGCGATGAATTTCGTTGCTTCAACATTGAGACTGTCTTGAAAGGACATAAGCTCGTGCAGATTGGTGAGGTAGGCACCTTTGGACTGCTTCAACGCGCTGATAGTCTTCTTTTGTAGTCTGTCGAGACGAAGTTTACGCCGTTCGGAATTTTCAGTGACCAGGAATGTGATGTCATCTACTTGCATTTCGGCAGCCTTTTCGATCAGCCATTCCATTCGTTCTGATTGCTTTGTTGGGCTGATAAACAGGTGGATTTTGAAATTCTTCTTTGCAATTTTGGCGTATTCGAGTATTTCGAAATCCAGTGATCTCTTGGTGATCACCTTGATTCTGGCCGTTGCCAGGAGCCCTTGTCCATTGCTGAGGGCAATCGTATCACCCATCTGATGCCTCAGTACCTGCACGCAGTGTTGGAATTCCTCATCCGCCAAGGTATTGTTTTTCTCAAGGTCTGATTTAAAGAAATGATGCATGCTTAGGCCCAATTCCTTGGGCAATCACTGAGTGAAGTCCTAAATTCACCTAATTTGAAAGCAATGAAAAATCTATGGCAAAAATTAGATCTCACGCACTAGCGATTGTCAATAGTCGGGAGCCCGTACCAGTCGAACTACCTTCCAACAAGATCTCGGATTATTTCGGTGAGTTGGCCTTCGATATAGAAGAGATGCGTCGGGTGCTGTCTCCGCAGGTATTTGACAAAGTGAACTATGCCATTCGTAAGCGCAAAAAGATTGATCCCGAGACAGCCGACGCCATTGCCGCCGCTGTCAGGAACTGGGCAATGACCAAAGGGGCGACCCATTTCACACATTGGTTTCAGCCTTTGACTGGATCGACAGCCGAGAAGCACGATGCCTTTTTCGATCCCCGTAAGGGTATCGAGGACTTCAAAGGGACGGACCTCGTACAGCAAGAGCCAGATGCCTCCTCCTTCCCCAGCGGAGGAATCCGAAGCACATTTGAGGCACGAGGCTATACCGCATGGGATCCATCGTCACCGATGTACATCTACCGCAACACCCTTTGTATCCCGACGGTTTTTGTCTCTTACACTGGGGAAGCGCTTGACTATAAGGCGCCGCTCCTCAAGGCCATTGAGGCCGTCGACAAAGCCGCCACACGCGTCTGCAAGTTCTTTGATAGAAACATTACCAAAGTGCACGCCATGCTGGGCTGGGAGCAGGAATACTTCGTGGTCGACGAAGCTTTGTTTTCTGCGCGGCCAGACCTGGTGATGGCGGGGCGCACTGTTTTTGGGCATGATCCCGCCCGTGGGCAGCAGTTGGATGACCACTATTTTGGAGCGATACCGAGCCGTATCTACAACTTCATGAGGGATTTTGAGGTGCAAGCCCACCGGCTGGGAATACCGGTACGGACAAGGCACAACGAAGTGGCCCCGTCACAATTTGAGGTAGCGCCGATGTTTGACAAGGTCAATGTAGCCACCGATCAAAACCAGCTGCTGAAGGACCTGATGGAGCGTGTCGCTCAGCGGCACCGACTAAAAATACTGTTTCACGAGAAGCCTTTTGCCAAGCTCAACGGCAACGGCAAACACAACAACTGGTCATTGGTCACGGACACGGGAGTCAATCTTTTTCAGACGACCAGCAGTGCCCGCGACAACCTTATGTTCCTCACGTTTTTTGCGGTGACGATCAAGGCTGTGCATGAGCACGCGGACCTCTTGCGTGCTTCGGTGGCTTCTGCTGGCAACGACTATCGACTGGGTGCCAATGAAGCGCCTCCGGCTATCATTTCGGTATTTGTCGGGTCGAAGCTGACACAAGTACTGGAGGAGCTGGAGAAGAATGGCAATGTGGTTATCAAGAAAGGTGACAACCTGTACATGAAACTCGGGATCGATCAGATACCGGAGATCATTGTAGACAATACGGACAGGAACAGGACGTCGCCGTTTGCATTCACCGGCAACAAGTTTGAGTTCCGTGCAGTCGGTGGAGATGCTAATGTCAGCAACCCGATGACGGTGCTCAATGCCATCGTCGCGGATCAGCTCAACGACTTTCACGATGAGGTGCAAAAGCGGATCAGCAATGATGACGAAGACAAGCGGCTGGCAATGATTGATGTATTGCGTGGGTACATACAGTCGTCAAGAGCCATACGCTTTGAGGGTGACGGATACTCTGATAAATGGGTACAGGAGGCGGCAAAGCGAAAGCTATCCAATGTCAAAGACACCCCCAGGGCTTTAGACTTCTATAAAAGTGACAGTGCCACGGCGCTCTTCTCACGTCTGGGGATCATGACCGGAAAGGAGATCGAGGCCCGGCATGAGATCATGCTGGGAAACTACATCATGAAAGTGCAAATAGAGTCGCGCCTGGTGGCCGACCTGGCGATCAATCATGTGATCCCGACGGCAATCAGCTATCAAAATAAGCTGATAGAGAACGCGAGAGGCTTGAAGGAACTGGGTGTAGATACGACTGATGTGGTGGAAAACATCACCACGCTTTCCAACCATATCTCCACACTGAGGGAACGGTGCGAAGCGATGAGGGAGGCAAGGAAGAAGGCGAATAAGATCGCAGATACCCGGGATCGCGCTATTGCCTACTGTGATGACATCAAAGAGCAATACTTTGAAGATATCCGCTACCAGGTAGATAAACTGGAACAGATGATCGATGACGAGGACTGGCCGTTGATCAAGTACCGAGAACTTCTGTTTTTAAGATAACTCAAATGGCAGACAAGAAAAGAACCAGAGAATCCCGCGCTGCAATCGAGCGATTGTACATCACCATGCGTCACCTATTCATCCGGGGTAGTTACAAGCCGCTGGGTGTCTCTGGCAAGTCACTCATCGAGTCTTTGCTCGTACTCAATCCTGAGATCTATGGTGCCATGTCTGACACCGAACGTGTAGAACTGGACGGGCTTCTCTATGTGATGGAGCGGCTGCCCGATGGCATAGAGGAGTGCCGAATGATCAAACTTATCGCCCGCGAAGGTTTTGAGGATGCTGGCTATGAACGGATTGTTCCCCGGAAGAGGCGCCGTAATTGCTATCGTGTGGACAAGGATCGGATGTACATCGAGATGACCCGCGGTCGAAGTGATATCTACGACATACTCACCCATCTCACCTTTCTGTTCATCGAAGCCAACAAGATCAAGAATCACTGTATCAACCCGAAGGGCGATGTGCAGGAAGATTGGTATCGCCTGGAGGAAGTAGTAGATGCCGAAAGCCGTGGCAAGGAGGTGGATGAGCGACGTGCTTCCGTTTACCTGAGCAATATCATAGGGCGCACGCTACATGAGACCAAGGAAGCCATCGAGAAATTTCGGGCAGGGAACGTGAAGCATAGCCTTTATCACATTGTCTATCACCTGGGGCGTGTGGCCATCGCTGAGGAAAAGGAGAAGCAAGACAAGCAGATCAGTTTCTCACGCAAACTCCGAGATATTGTCGGACATCACTCCTATGGAGAGAAGTGGGCAGACCAGATCAAGCAGTACATCTATGATCAAGGGTGGATCGATCGGCCGATCCACATTATCAGCGCCAACCTTCATAGTGTGCTGAACACCCTCTATGGATTCGAGGCCTTGGGCAGCGACAACCCCTATGAGTCGCTGGAGGAGCTAGCCATTGCCACGGCACAATCAGAGAATGATGAATTGCGGCTAAGGATATGGGAATACGCTCAGCAACATGGCCTTTGTGAGATACAGGACACCTCAGGCACTAACCTGACTGTGCAGATCATGGATATCACCCAGGTGGATCCCTCGAAGCTTCCGGCCTCTTTGGGGATCTCAAGTCTCGCAGGAGATCAACCTGTAGTTGTCGTCATGGATTACGCCTTCGGCGAGCAGGCCTATGAGTGTCTTGACGAACTGCTAAAACCCTACGAACGAGGAGAAGAAATCCACCCACTGAATGTGGCATCTGTGTCAATCATGGGCAAAGCGGGGATCCTGGAAGGAGAAAAGGGTGATATCATGATACCTACAGCCCATGTTTTTGAAGGTACAGCTGACAATTATCCAATCAACAATCTGCTGTCATCAGAGGACTTTGAAGGAGAGACGGTGCAGGCATTCGAAGGTACTATGATCACGGTGCTTGGTACCTCCTTGCAAAACCATGATATTCTTACCCACTTCCTCACTTCCACGTGGAATGCTGTCGGGCTTGAGATGGAAGGAGCACATTACCAGAAAGCGGTCCAATCAGCGGCTAAAATTCGGCTGAGCATCAAGGAAGATGTGAAACTGTGCTATGCCTATTACGCTTCTGACAACCCTCTAAAAACGGGAAGTACCCTGGCTTCAGGCAGTCTGGGCCTTGAGGGAATACGACCGACCTATTTGATCACCGAAAAGATCCTGCAAAAGATATTGAAGTAGGTCCAGGCCCCAGGGTCGAAGAGCTTACCTATCAAAATAGACCCGATAGCAGCGGGCATCCCGCATGGCCATGGCGATGGGTAGAGCGGCGCGGATAAAGCGGATAGCGGGGACGCAGAAGAGGCTGGTGATGACCGGTCTCTCCAGATAATGAAAGCATCCAGGCTATTGGCAGTGCTTCGTGATGTACTTCGAGGAAATATTGCTGCCCGACTCCACAGCATTTTCGAAATCCTGGCAGGCGTCCTCCTTCAGTCCGAGCCTCAGTCGGGCTAAGGCGCGATTGTGAAAGGCCATGAAGTTTCCATCATCAATGGACAGAACACTGGAATAGTCGCGCTCGGCGGACTCGTAGTTCTTCAAGTTGAGATAGCAGTTGCCTCGATTGTATATGCAGTTGAGCTCGTCGATGGCCACTTGACTGCTGTCCTGATATCGAAGGGCTTTATTGTAGAAGCCGATACCGTCTTCGAATTCGCGCTTCTTGTAGGCAATATTGCCGGCCAGCACGAGATAGTCTGATTGGAAAGGTTCCAAGGCGATGGACCATCCGATTTTGTCGGCCGCATCGTCCAGCCTCTTGAGCTTGTAGAGGGCATAAGCTGCCACATACGTGTAATCGGTATTGCCTTTGTAGATCTCATGTGCCTGCTGCAGGAAACCCACTGCTTCGTCGTATTTTCCTTCCTCAATGAGCAACTTGGATTCCTCGTAGAGCGCATTGCACAGCTCCAGATCTTCCGAGCTGATCTCGGGTTGCCCGGAGGCATTGATGCCCATAAAAAATGTAAGGAAAAGCAAGCAGCAGTACTTCATGTGAACAAAGTTACGGTTTGTGTTGGGCAATTGTTCCCGTTATTCAAACCATCGGTCGCATGGTATCGTTTCCAAAAGGCGTATGCGTTGGATTTTTCCTTTTTCCCTGATTCTTACTGCTTGTGGACTGTCCATGACCGATGAACAGGCGGCAAAGAAGTTTGCGTCAAAAGCTATCCAACCCGATTTCTGTACTGTTTCTGTAGGCGAGCGCAACATGCACTATGCTTATGTAGACAGAGGTATGGATGATCTGGTGGTATTTGTCCATGGATCACCCGGGAGCTGGAGCGCTTTCCTGGACTTCTTTCAGAACGACTCTCTGCTACAGCGGTGTGATATGCTCGCGATTGATCGCCCGGGATTTGGGCAGTCGGACAAGGGATGGGCCGAGCCGGATCTGGAGAAGCAGAGTCTTTCGCTTCACGGCGCCCTGAGTCAGTTTGAGCATAAGCGGAAAATATTGGTAGGTCATTCCATGGGCGGTCCCGTCATTGCGAGGATGGCGATGGACTATCCAGATGCGTACCATGGCCTGATCTTTGTAGCTCCTTCCATCGATCCTGACATGGAAAAGTACGAGTGGTACCGATCATGGATCAAAACGAAGGTCGGAGGCTGGCTAACACCTACTGATTTTTGGGTGAGCAACGAAGAATTGATGCCCTTGCGGGGTGAATTGTCAAAGATGTTGCCACTGTGGGACCATATTAATGTCTGCTCGATCGTTATACAGGGGAAAAAAGATATGCTGGTGCCGTGGGAGAATGCGGAATTTGCACGAGAGAAACTGCCCGCTGACAAAGTAGATATTCGTTATCTGCAAGGAGCCAACCACTTCGTACCATGGAGCCACCCTGAAACGATAATTCAGGCTATATTTGATATAATCTAGACAAATATTGTATGCGATTATTTCGTCAATTGCTCAGCATAGTGACGCTCACCAGCAGTCTCCTCGCTGCAGGACAGGCAACAGATATTACGTTTACATCTAAGGGGCTTGCGGCCGAAGAAGCTTACCTTGGCTATCATCTGGCGGACCAGAAATTTGTGGAGGATACCTTGACAGTAGGAGAGGGGGGAGAGATGAAAATCTACTCAGAAGAGGGATTGCGTCCCGGGCTCTACTTCATTTATGTGCCTGAAGGCATCTACCTGGAGTTTGTGATCAACGAACCGAGCTTTGAGTTGATCAGCACGGGCGAAGGCTATGATAACCTCGAGGTGAAGGGGTCTAGAGAAAACGCCGCGTTCAAGGAATTTCAAATGAAACTGGGAGCTCTCCAGAAGCAACGAACAGAGCTTGCCCAATCCCTGGAGAAGCTTACTGGTGCCGATAGTGCCGCTGTCAGGGATCAATTGGTAGCTCTCACAGACGAAGCAAACAACATACGAGACCGGATCATCGAGGAAAATCCGGACCTTATGATCAGCAAGATGCTGCGATTGATGCAGCCTATTCCCATTGAGGAGTTTCCAGAGATCGCGGACGAAGATGAAAAGCGTCGAAAGGTGTTTCACGCCTATCGCAATACCTATCGAGAGCGTTTGGACTTCGAGGAGTTCGGATTGCTGCGAACACCCATATTCAAGGATCAAGTGATGCGCTATCTGACTGAAGTGATCCCGCAGGCGCCCGATACGATCAGTGCCGAACTCGATGAGATATTGGCCACTGTGAAGGATGACCCGGTAGCATTCCGCTTTTGGCTGGTCACTTTCACCAATCACTATCAGACCCCCAAGCTAATGGGACAGGATGCCGTGCTGGTGCATCTTCTGGAGGACTATTATCTGAGCTCACAGGCGGATTGGATCACTGAGGAGTCGCTGGAGAAGATGAGGGAAGAGGTGGCGTTTCTCAAACCCAATTTAATCGGTCAGCCGGCACCTGCGCTGCAGTTGATAGATACCGCCCAGGCGCCCGTGAATGCACTGGAGATAGATGGTGACTATTTGGTCCTGTTTTTCTACGATCCGGACTGTGGACATTGCAAGAAGAAGACTCCCATCTTGCGTGACGCTTATTACGACCTGAAAGACCTGGGTGCGGAGGTGGTGGCTGTATGTGGCATCACTGACCAGGAGAAGTGGAAGAACTACATCATCGAGAATGAGCTGGATTGGGTCAATTTGGCTGATCCATTTTATCGCAGCAACTTCAGGGCGGACTATAACGTGCGGTCATTTCCGCAGGTCTATGTGCTCGATGGTGAGCGGAAGATTGTCGCAAAGAAGCTAGATGTGGATCAATTGGTGAACTTCATCAGTGACCATCGCGAGATCGTGAATCCTTGAGTAGGCGGATCGATCAGTGCGTGACCATCTCGGTTAGCTTGCCCCTGCGGTTGTAATAAGACCAGTCTCCTGTTTTCTCCCCGTTTTTGAAGGAGCCTTTGGAGGCCAGGCGCCCGGAGTCGTGGTAATATTCCCAATAGCCGTCTTCCACACTCTTCTTCATCATACCTCGAGAAGCTACCTGACCATCTTCGAAGAACGTCGTGAATTCTCCTTCGAAATAGCCATCAGTCAGTTTGCCTTCCAGTTTACGAGCCCCTTCTGCGTGGTACTCATAGTACGTGCCGTAGCCCCCTTGTAGTGTGCCTTTCTCCAGGGGCTCACCTTTGATCGTGTAGAACGTGGAGGTTGTAATCAGTCGGCCGTTACGCCAGGTCTGTTCTTGTTGTAGCTGTTCGTTTTCGTAGAAATAGCCCCACAGACCATCCTTTTGGTCAGCCTTGAAGCTGCCGACTGCCTGTAGCTGTTCGTTGTCGTGATAGTAGATCCACTGCCCTTCCTTAAGGTCATAAGCATAGGGGCCTTCGCTCTCCAGTTTGCCACTCTCTCTGAAGAACTTCCAAATGCCTGCGCGTTGGTCCCTGTTGTAGTTGCCCACCGAATAGGGTTGCCCATTCCGATAAAAATTGACCCATCGTCCTGTCCTTAGTCCAAAAGCATACTCCCCAAGAACACTCCGGGCTTGATTGGAATGGTACTCGACATAGGATCCATGCAGCAGGCCGTCCTTGAATTGAAATTCTTTCTGAGGTCTCCCACTGCGGAAATAGATGGACCACTTGCCTTCTTCCACGCCATATTCATATTGCTCAATAGCTTGTATGGTACTCGATTCTTCGTGATAGTACTTCCATGTGCCATCGGCGACTCCGCCTGCATAATTCTTTTCGAAGGTCTTGAAACCAAATGGCGAGTACTCTGTCCAGGCACTGTGTTTTTGCCCTTTTGAAAAGGTTCCTTCCAGCGCTAGCTGTCCGTTTTCATAGTACTCGGAATGAAGACCTTGTTTGATACCGTCTTTGTAGTACGTCTCGCTGATTCTGATTTCGCTCTCGTCATATAGTAGCACGCGGCCGTCCAGCACGCCATCTTTAAAATGAAGGATCTTGTTCGTGTTGCCGTTTTGGTGGAAAACAAACCATCTTTCCTGTCTGACACTGTCGACGAGCTTCCCGCGTACGGCAAGTTTTCCATTTTCATAAAAGGCTTTGTATACGTCCTCTTCAACTTTGATTTCCCCCAACTCCTCGGGCGGGGGGAATAGGAGGCTGACCTGGGCATGACTCAGGCTGACCAGAAGTATGGAGCAGTAGTAGAAAAGGTGGCGAAGGGTCATAGACGTATTCCTTGCAAAGGTCATGCTAAAATAACATCAGTAAAACGTATCAGCCATCTATGTGTTGTGAGAAAGCAATTGTAGTGCCATTTGCAGTGATTTTGATGAGAGGTCCGGCAGGTCAGAAAGCCTCTCGAGCGGCCATTTGTGCGCGACTTTGACGAATCGCTTCCTTTCAATGTGTTCATGGATCTCCTGAGAAGCGAGCGTGGATAGCTTTTGGTAATTGTCCTCATCGAAATGATACTCCCACGGACTGTCATTGATGCAGAAGTAGACATCGGACACGTCTCCGGCTGATGAGAATGTCTTTGATGGTGGGCCACTGACATGTAGCGTGCAGCTGATCTCATGCCCCCACCAGATCATCGTTCGAAATGCGAATGTCTCTTCTTTCAGAAACTTTCGTGGGTAGTCCAAAATCCAGTAGGGGAGGCCCCTATAGTTTTCGCCACGAGATATCTTTCCAGCTTTGAGCAGTGTGCCCTGTGGAAATTGGAAATTGGTAGTGGTGAGTTCCTCCCGTATGGCCGCCTCGGCTTCACCCAATACTGCCATCAACTTCTTATGTACGGCCTGCTTGGTGAGTAGAAAGTCGCTGTCAGCAAGGATCTGTAGTTCCCTGTCAGTGAGTCCTTCCAACTACCACTTGATGAGGGCCGATGCCCAGGTGAACCCACTCCCAAATGCTGCGAAGCATACAATGTTACCAGGTTTGATCTTGCCCTCCTGACAGGCTTCACTTAAGGCAATAGGAATAGACGCAGCCGTAGTGTTTCCATAACGCATGATGTTGTTGTACACCTTGTCGTCTGGAAGTTTCATCTGTCTCTGAATGAACTGGCTGATGCGCAAGTTGGCCTGGTGGGGAATGAGCAGATCGAGGTCCTCGGGCTTGAGATTGTTTTGCATGAGTGCCTCGTGGATTACCTCCTGAAATCTTGTGACGGCATGTTTGAATACGAAGTTGCCATTCATATATGGGTAGTAAGAGGAGTCCTCCGGGTCGTTTTCTTCAATGATCCTGTCAACCCATCTACCCGTCGCCGGGCCTATGAGTGCCAGTTCTTCTGCGTGCTTCCCTTCGGAATGCAGATGTGTTGATAGTATGCCGCGGTCTTCTTCAGTTCTTTGCAAGACGACAGCACCGGCACCATCACCAAATATCACGGTCACACCCCTACCCCTGGTAGTCTTTTCCAGGCCACCAGAGTGATTCTCGGAGCCGATGACCAATACAGTCTTGTACATGCCCGTTTTGACGAACTGGTCTGCTACGGATAGGGAGTAAACGAACCCCGAGCACTGATTGCGCACGTCGAGGGCGCCCACTTCCCGGATGCCGAGCTGCTCCTGGACTTGTACACCGGGGCCAGGGAAATAGTAATCGGGGCTTAGCGTGGCAAAAATGATAAAGTCAACATCGTCAGGGGTGAGGTTGGCATTTTCAAGCGCTTTGCGGGCGGCCTTGGTCCCCATAACAGAGGGGGAATCATCGGTTGTGGGGTCTATCCACCGACGTTCGTGGATTCCGGTCCTTTCGACGATCCATTCGTCGGTGGTATCCATCATTTTTTCGAGGTCTTTGTTGGTTACCACATTATCGGGGACGTAGTGACCGATGCCAACGATTTGGGAGTTGTACATGCTGCTTTTTAGCAACCAAAGATAGCGAAATGGGTGTATTGTTATTCGACGATGGAGACTTCGATACGTCGGTTGAGCTCGCGGCCGTCTATCTCATCGTCGCCGGAGGCGAGCAGCTCTTTGTCTGCGTACCCGGTGACCTCGATACGCGCAGGGTCGATGTTTTTGGCAACGAGTTTCTTTTTCACGTTTTCTGCCCTGAGGACCGCGAGTTCCTCCTTGTTGGGTTCCAAACTATCGGCATGACCATGGACAATCAGCTTCATGTCAGGGTGATGCTCAAGGAGCCTTTGCATCATCCCTATGATAAACTCTGCGTCGCCGGGGACTTCTGCACTTTCTTTGTCAAAGTAGATGTTGCTGATATTGGCCGTAAAGAGCTTGTCGGGGTTGATTTCTACAGGAACTTGCGCCAGCTCTGTGCTGTCATGTTCCGGTCCCTCCACTATAAGGTTATGCTCCAGCAACGCCAGCGAATCATGGAGGAAGGACCGAAAGTTGCTCTCTGAGACCAGGTGTTTTCCGATGGTCACGTCGATGATGAATTTCTTATCCTCGGGAATTTCGATTTGGTAAATGCCTGCTGTATCAGTTTTGGCGGTGTATTTCTGATCGCCGCCCTCCATTGATTTGAAGGTGAGCGCGACATCTGACATAGGCATATCATCGAAGTCCGTAATCTTTCCCTGGACGACGACATTGTTCTCATCGCTGAAGTAATAGACGTCGAAGCCTCCCATGGCGAAGAGCCGGTTCGAACTAAAGAATCCTGATGTATTGTCTTTATTGGGCTGGAAGTTCACCTCGTCGTCGATTGTATTGATTGGGTACCCCAGGTTTTCGGGTTTAGACCACCTCTTCTTTCTCTGGTCCCAAGTGCACTTATAGATATCAAAGCCTCCAATGGAGGTGGATCTGTTCGATGAGAAGTACAGATATTTACCATCAGGAGTGATGTACGGGCTGTCTTCATCCCATTTTGAGTTGATGCCTTTGATGGCCTTGGGGGCAGACCACTGACCGTTTGCTCCTTTCTTAGACTCGTAGATGTCGAGGTGATAGCTTTTCATGCCAGCAAACAGTACGTAGTCTTCTTCTTCGTTGATGAAAAAGTCGGACTCCAGGGTCTTGCCACGGCCTGCCAATGATGATTGTTTTGGTGTGCCCCAATCACCAGCTGAGGGCTCGCTGTAGTAGAAGTTGCCCCGTCCTGTTTTTTTGTAGACATACATTCTGCCACCATCTTTCACGATTTCTATGGACGTGAAATTTGGAGGGAGCGTGCCTAGTTTGATAAGAGCCTGAGGGTCGCACCAAGAGAGACCGGACTTTGAAGTCTTGAGTACGGCGAATTCATTCTCGCTCTTTATGAAGTCAGGTATTGGGCGAGAAGAGGCAAAGACCATTTCGCCTTGTGAACCAAACGAAGCAGGAGAGAGGTCGTCATATTGTGAATTGATCGGTGCGCGCAGACGCCTTACAAAATATCCCGTCGAACCGGCGTAGAATTGCTCAGCAGTCTCAGCTTTCTTTATATACTCGCGGGATTCCGCGATAATTTCTTTGCTCTTAAAAGAATCGGCGCCTAGGAACTTTTCGAAGTGCTTTCGTGAGAGCTCAAACTCATAACGGGCATAATAGATCCTGCCCATCCAATAGTGAAAAAATCGGTCGGTTGTACCTCCTGTTTTGTAGAAGTCGATTAATTGCTTGACGTTTTCCCCCTTCTTGATTGTGAGGTATTCGGCAATCATTTTGTGGTAAGCCGCCTTGTCGTTTTCAGGCCTTCTGTCGAGTACTGCCTGATAGAGATCGATGGCTTCCTGAAATCGCTCGGAGTAAAAACTGTAATCTGCGTTGATAAGCATACGCCGGATACTTTGTCCTGTGGCGGTGTGCAGGACAAGTCCCAGGAATAATGACAACAAGGCGATCTTTACTTTCATTATCACGGAGCGAATGCGCTAAAGAGCATGTGGTTTCAGTTGATTGTGGAGAAATCGGGCTGGATAGACAACTTCTCTTTGCTAACGAATATAAGATTGTGTTGCGGTCTTTGATGAATATTTCAGATGAAGCGGAATAATCACCTTTTGAACCGGGAACAGAGCAGGAAGCGCTCTGGGAATACGACGTCAGTTATTCGTTTCTGCCCTTGCGATTGAGTACGAAATCTTTGATCAGGAGAGAGGACACCTTGCCAAAGTCCTTGGTGATGTGCAATTGGTCTTCATAAAGCAATTCCTCGTCTCGTTTGATCTCCACCTTGTAGGACTCTGTGGAAATGATAACCGCCGAATAGTTGCCACTGGCGTCTGTTCGGGAGCGAAACTTTTCATCCTCGTAACTTGATGGTGTGAATATGATCTCTACGTCGCCCAAGCGTTCGTAGTTCTTGGCTTCGTCGACCACTTTGCCCTCTATTTTCACCATTTTCACCTCGAAGAAGAAGTAAATATCAAAATCTCCCATGCTCCGAAGTCTGTTGGAGCTGAAGTAGCCGGATTTGCCGTCGCTATTGACTTTGAAGTGTATCTCATCGTCAGGTGAGTTGATAGGGAAGCCCATACTGACGGGGTCGGACCAGGTGAGTGTGACACTGTCCAGTTCGGACTTAAAGATGTCGTAGCCACCGATGCTGCCATGGCCATCACTGCTGAAGTACAAAGTGTGCTCGTCGTGGGTTAGATAGGGACTATCCTCATCGAATTCACTGTTGATGTTCTCAGCAAATGGACGAGGTCGGGTCCAGCTGCCAGTCTTGGGATCTTTGAACGACTGATACAGGTCCAAACCTTTGTCTTTTGCCTGCTTGGCTGAGGCGAAAATGATTCGATCTTCATGCTCGTTGATGAAGAAGTGAGACTCGAGTTGACTATTGGATATCTTGCTGTCGAACTCCACTGGCAGGAGCCATTTCCCATTGCGAGTTTCACTGTAGAAGAGATCGCCGCCTTTGTTCGTGTTGAACAGAAACAACTTCCCGTCTTCGTCGACTACCTCGATATTAGCATTTTCGCGTGCAAAGGAGCCCAATATTCCAATCCTCGTAGGTTCGTTCCACCGATCTTCTTCGCCCTGCGCATGGTAGATCCAATATTCGGAATCATCGGAAGTTCCTCTATTGGAAGCATAGAGTAATTCATGTACTGCCTGGAAGTAAGTGGGGCTGAGCTCTGCGTAGGCCGAGTTAATGGGTGGCTTCAATTGCTCTATCTCATAATTGCCAGGATTATTGAAGGCCTCGACCTTCCGTTTTGTTTGCTCGACCAGCGCTTGGGCTACTTCCGTCTCTGAATTGGAAAGGCTGTTGGCAGAGTTGAGGTAGCTGTCCCAGGTGTCCAGCGCTCGTTGGAACTCATAGCGCTGATCATAAATACGCCCGAGGTGTAGGGAATAGTAGGGATCGATGCCGTCGGCCTGGCTGCGCATGTCGAGGATCTCATCCATGTCTCTGCTCCTATCCTTGCCATCAGCTAGTTGTAGTAGCTCGATTTTGTACAGGACATCCTTGTATTTCGGTTTTTTTCCCGCCGCTTTGAGATAATTGAGGAGCGCCAGGTTAAATTCTCCTAACTCCTCATGCATCTGCCCTTTTTTGTACAAGTCGCCTGCGGACTTTTGTCCCAGGGTAACTTGGGTGGTGAGGACTGTCACCAAAAAGAGGAATAGGGAAAATGTCTTGAACTTCATCATGGCTATACAACAAATTAAACCAAATCCTACGGAATGCTCAATCAAGGCGAGCCATCCGGCGATTTGTAGTTGCTAAGGAGTAGTACCTCGATTCTCCTGTTGAGCTCTCGTCCCTCCCTTTCATCATCGTTTGTGGCCAATGGGATGAACTCCCCATAGCCCTTCACTGAAATGCGATCAGAGCTGATCCCTGCGTTTACCAGCCACTCTTTGACCTTCTTTGCACGGTTTAGGGAGAGACCCATGTTCCAGTCTTCAGTGCCAATGCTGTCTGTGTGGCCCGCTATTTCTACGGAGATGGATTGCTGTAACTGGAGGAAGTCCCGAATGAGCTTGAGAACTTCTATAGATTTTGGTTCGATAGACCCAAACCGAAAATACACGTTGTTTGCTAGCGCCTTGCTCTTGGCCGAATAGTACTGTTGCAGGTCATTATCACTCAAACCGGGTGAAGGGGGCGGTGGAGGGAGAGCGGCTGGTTCGTTTGTTCCGGCTATGCGTGTGTCCAGGTCCTCCATATACTCTGCGATATTGAAGTTCTTCAAGTGAAATTCCGGATGATCGGGGCTTACAATCGTGAAATCTTCCTTATGAATCTCCTCCCCGTGTTTGGTTATCACTATGCGATACTTCTTCATGGGGTTGATCGGCAGTTCGTAGTAGCCACTATCACTCGTGTGGGTACTGAAATTTTCCTCCCGGGACATGGCTAATTCCAGTCTCACCTCCGCTTGCGAGATTGGGAGTATGCCTTCCGCCAGCACCTGCCCATTCAACTTGATCTCCTGTTTTTCCCAGAAGTAGTAAATATCAAAGTCCCCAAGAGTCCCCATGCGATTGGAGGAGAAGTAGCCTGACTTTCCATCCTGGCTTACCTCGAAATGGATCTCGTCTCCTGTGGAGTTGAGAGGGTAGCCCATGTTTTCCGGGGCTGTCCAGGTGCCAGCTTCTGCATCCCAGAAGGAACGAAAAATGTCTTTGCCTCCCATGCTCTCGTGACCCTTGGAGCTGAAGTAGAGTATTTGCTCGTCAGGACTCAAATAAGGACTGTCTTCGTCTTCCGGACTGTTGATTATATCAGGCAGTGGTACAGGAATGCTCCATTCACCCGTATTCGGGTCTTTGCGACTCTCATACAGGTCGTAGCCTTTTTTCTTGAGATTCTCGGCACTGGAGAATATGATCCGGTTCTCATTGTCATTGATGTAAAAGTGTGACTGGGCCTTGATTCTGGTTATTTCGGTATCGAGGATTTGTGGATTCGACCACTCGCTACTGCGTCCCTCGCTGTACTTCAAACCACTCTCTGGATCGAAAATATAGAGTTTGGCTGCCTCGTTGACCATCTCGATCTTGGAGTTATCCCGTGAAAATGTTCCGAGGTGGTCCATCATGGCGTTGAGAGGCCAGGTACCGTCCTGGTTGATCGAGTGAAAAATCTTGAAGTCCTTTCCCCTAAGTGTTCCATCTCGCGACGACATGAAGAGGAGTTCGTTGTTTTGCTCAAAGAAGGCCGGACTCAAGTCGGCATGCGTGGAGTTTACAGCTTGTGGGAGGTGTAGCACATCATATTCGCCAGGATTGGCCATCATCTCCCTGGCTCGTTCGGTCATGGCCATTCGATCTTCTACTTCCAACAGGAACGCGGCATCCATCCACCTTGTACTTTCGGCAAGAAACTGCTCATAGAAGAACATGGCCGAGTCCAATTTATTCTTTCGATGAAAGATTCTTCCTAACCAATAGAAATAATCACTGTCGGAGTAGGAGATCTCCTCGTAAAGACGATCCAGGTCATCCAAACTTTTGCTTGGATCTATCAGTAGCAGGTAGATGATTTCGTATAAATACTCGCTGTCTTGAAATTTCTTGTCTGCCAGATCTTCGAAGTAGGGCATTGCGAGATCTAACCGTTCTGTGTAGAAGTGATTGGAGGCTTCGGTGTAGTCTTTGCTTGGATTTTGAGCAATAGCACCCGTGGTCACTAGCAATAGCAAGACAACTAAGGGTGATATCCTCATTCCAAAGAGACTGTTCATGGCGGAGCTAACAAATCTGGTATTTGCCAGATCACAAGCTATATTACACGAAAATAGCGCAATTACGCATATAAATTGCAAGTTATAGTTTAATTAGAATAACGTGTAATTGCCGTGTTGATCGGCGGGCATTGCGGGAGTGATCAGGGATTTTCCGTTATTCAACACATTTTTGATGGCCGGACTTACTGGATGCGCTGCAAACTCCAGACTCTTTGACTTTTCTATCATCTCCTCCATCACATTATCGCCCAAATCAGTGTTCAGCCACGTTGATAAATCTTGGGACTCGATCACCACGGGATGTTCCTCGGACACCGTGCCATCCAGGCCCTGATCCTGGGTCAGACACATGAAGCACTCAATAGTTTTTCCATCCATATCCTCTGAGGACTCCCAGATTCCTGCGATACCAAATAATTGCTGATTTGGGAGGTAATGATAATAGGGGGTATGTTGTTTTTTTCCTATTTGTCGCCATAGATAGTATCCGTCAGCCAACGCTACGCAACGACGACTTTGCAGGGATTTTCGGAAGGATGTCTTTTCCAAAGCCCGCCTTACGTCGAGGTTGAACAGTTTGCTGCTCATGACCTTATTATTGGACCACTTGGCCATTAGCCCCCAGTGGAAGAAAGAGATTTCTTTGGGTGTTAGCATGACTGGGAGCTTCTGCGTTGGGTACGCATTGAAGAGCGGTTCCCATGTCTCTTTTTGTGAGATCAGCTGGTGGGGATCTTGTGTTATGGAGTACCTATCTACCATCCACCAACAAATGTAAAATCTTTATTGGTCCAAAAGGCAATAAGCAACGGCTCTTTGCTCGGACCAATACCATGGGCGATTATGATAGGAGGCAAATCCACAATGCCCTCCGTGTTGCGGTCTTTCAAACATGACGGAACTTGATTCTTCGAAAAGAGCTGGGTCCAAACTTTGACGTGGTAAGAAGGGATCGTTGAGGGCGTTGACGACAAGTGTGGGAGTTGTGATGTCCTTTATGAAATACTTGCTACTGCAACGTTGATAGTAGTCTTCGGCTCCTTCAAAGCCATGGATTGGTGCTGTGAACAGATCGTCGAACATTCTCAAAGTATTTACTTCATCCAGGCGGGAAATGTCCAGGGCTGGAAATTGCTCCTTTTTCACTCTTAATTTTCGCCTCAGCGACTTGAGGAAGCGCTGCTCATACATCCAGTTCCCGCGTTGAGAAATATGGTCTGATCCAGCGGACAGGTCGAGAGGTACAGAATAGACCACACTCTTGATGACCTCTTCCGGAGCTTGGCGTTCTCCTAGATATTTCAACGTCAGATTACCTCCGAGACTGAATCCTACCAAATAGATCTCCTCGTAGCCTTGAGCAAGGGTATGTTCTATGACAGTGTGCAAATCACTCGTGGCCCCGCTATGATACATGGTCAATGACCGGTTCATTTCTTCGCTACACCCTCGATAGTTCCATGCCAAGACGTCAAAATCGAATGTTGAGAATGCGTGAGCCATGCCCTGAACATACGGTCGATTGCTACTTCCTTCCAGGCCGTGACTGATTATGACGAGCCTCCTGCACCCCTGTTTTAGCCAATCCAAATCCAGAAAATCGTTGTCTTCAGTTGTGATCCTCTCCCTGCTATAAGAACGCGGAAGTCTGATCTTTCGAAAGAGCGCGGGATAGATTGTGGCCAAATGCCCATTTCGAAGCCATGGAGGCGGTCGATAATCCACTGATGAAAGTGATGATATAATGCTATTGCTGGACATCAATGAACAATATTAACATTAGTCGGTGTTAAGTCAGGGAAAAGGAGGGGGGTGTGTGCTCAAAATCCTCACTTCACTTAACTTTGGCTGTCTTAAATCAATGAGCAACGAATAGAAAAATGGCGGAAGTAATCAGAATGCCGAAAATGAGCGACACCATGGAGGAAGGTGTCATTGCGTCGTGGTTGAAAAAAGAGGGGGAGGAAGTAAGCTCAGGCGATATCCTGGCCGAGGTAGAGACCGATAAGGCGACCATGGAGCTCGAGTCTTACAATGATGGCGTTTTGCTTCATGTGGGAGTCAAAGATGGCGACACTGTTCCGGTGGATGCTGTGATCGCGGTCATTGGAGAAAAAGGAGAAGACATCTCGACGTTGCTCAATGACGCTGAGGGTGCCGCTTCCTCTTCCAATGGAGAAGATACAGCCGCTGCGAGCTCTGCGGCCCCGGCTGCGACCGCTGCGGAATCTATCGACACCTCCTCAATCAATGCTACGGTTATCACAATGCCAAAGATGAGTGATACCATGGAGGAAGGAGTGATTGCTTCGTGGCTAAAAGAAGTAGGGGACGACGTGGCATCGGGAGATATCCTGGCCGAGGTAGAGACCGATAAGGCCACCATGGAATTGGAATCCTATGATGATGGGACGCTGCTGTACAGAGCCGTAGAGCCGGGCAATGGAGTTCCAGTCGATGATGTTATTGCCATTATCGGTGAAAAAGGCGCCGACTTTGAAACACTCCTGCGTGCTCACAAGCAAGGCGGTGCTAGTGATGCTCCGGCGTCAGCAGGCAATTCTGAAACAGAAAATGCAACACCAGCAACCGCGGCCGCTGCAGCACCCACGTCGGTGCCTGTGGAGACGAGCTCTTCGAATGGTCGGGTAAAAGCATCCCCACTTGCCCGTAAGATCGCAGCGGAGAAAGGGATCAATATTGGCGAGGTCCAGGGCTCTGGCGACGGTGGGAGAATTGTGAAAAGGGATGTCGAGAACTTCCAGCCTTCACAGGCCTCAACACCAGCGGCGGCTGAAACCAAAACTGAAAGTGCGGCACCCGCTGTAGCCTTACCCAGGGTAGTAGGGGAGGAGAACTCGACGGACATAAAGCTTTCTCAGATGAGAAAGGCCATCGCGAAGCGGTTGTCTGAAAGTAAGTTCACGGCACCGCACTTCTACGTGACCATGGAAATCCGGATGGATAATGCTATGGCTGCACGTAAGAGTATGAATGAGGTGTCTCCGGTGAAGATCTCTTTCAATGACATCGTTGTGAAAGCCACTGCAGCAGCCTTGCGACAGCATCCAGACATCAACGTGACATGGGCAGACGATAAAATTGTCAGGCACGACCACATTCACATGGGGATCGCGGTGGCGATTCCAGATGGTCTGATCGTTCCGGTCATTCGCTTTGCGGACAATAAAAGCTTGAGCCACATTTCCGCAGAGACGAAAGAATTGGCCGGGAAAGCAAAGGATAAGAAGTTGCAACCTGAGGAGTTCTCAGGCAATACTTTCACCATCTCCAACCTCGGCATGTTCGGTGTGGAGGAATTTACGGCCATTATCAATCCACCTGATGCCTGCATCCTGGCAGTTGGGGGTATCAAGGAAACTGTCGTCGTGGACAATGGGCAAATGAAGGTCGGCAATGTGATGAAGGTCACTTTGTCCTGTGACCACCGCGCAGTTGACGGTGCCTTGGGCGCAGCGTTTTTGCAAACGCTCAAAGGCTTGCTCGAAGATCCAGTGCGAATACTCGTTTGAGAGTAGCGATGAAGAGACATGGGGTCCGGTAAACTTTTGCCGGACTTTTTTTGTAAATAGCGATATGGCATTACCAGAAATACATGCAACAACCGTTTTGGCGGTGAAACATCAAGGACAGATAGCCATCGGTGCGGATGGCCAGGCCACCATGGGGTCCACTGTGGCGAAGGGCAATGTGAATAAGATCAGGAAACTGGCAGAGGGGAAGATCATCACAGGCTTTGCAGGGTCAACTGCCGATGCATTTACGTTGCTCGATCGGTTCGATGAGAAGCTCAGCAACTACTCTGGCAACCTCAAGAGAGCGGCAGTGGAGCTTGCGAAGGATTGGCGTATGGATAAGTACTTACGGCAACTGGAGGCGATGATGATTGTTGCCGACAAAAACGAAATACTGGTTGTTAGTGGAAATGGCGATGTATTGGAACCAGACGATGACATAGCTTCCATAGGGAGTGGTAGCGCTTATGCTCGGCCCGCAGCGATGGCACTGATGAAACATGCCCCGCAATTGTCTGCTGAAGAAATGGTCAAAGAGAGCCTTCACATAGCAGCCAATATCGATATCTATACCAATCATAACATCGTTCTGGAAGTACTGGGCTAAAGTGCTTTTCCCAGTGCAAATGGCATTCGGCAATTCACTAGCTTGCCGACGATGTTTTAAACCCCTGATTTTTCGGCGTATACTTCCTGTCCTGTCAAATGGGATTGTGTGACGCCAGTTATGGTGCTGCCGCTTACATCAAATCGAAGCCTGAAGGTCTCTAGATTTTCAAGATCGTAAAGTTCATTGCTCAACCTTACAAGAGGTATTTGTTGCCTTTCGCTATCTGAATACAACAGTCCTTGTTCGCCTATGGAAATAGATATCTCCCCATATTGACCAACATACTGAGAAGCGTCAAAGGCCGCGGCATTTGATTGCAACGCTCCCCATGCTTCCTGGTACCAGGGGAATCTTGGCATAATTACTCGGGAGGTCTCTCCATCCAATTCCATCGCCCGCTGGTAAGCTTGCCAGGAGCCTTGATAATCATGGTAGAAAGCCAATGCCTCGCCCTTTCGAACGAAAGTCTCCGCTGAGTTGGGGAAGTTATTGAGGTGTGTCTCAATGAGCTGCAAAGCTGGGGCCAGTCGTTTAGCTCCGAATAACGACCAGACGGTATTGCTGATAAGGTTATCTGTGAGAACATCAGGATGTCTACTGAGTACGAGGTTGTAGGTTTCGTATGCTGTCGCAGAGTCCCCGAAGACGAACGCTCTTTCAAGCTGGGTGGATGCTAACCTTTCCATATTGTCGAAAGCCTCGTAATCCATCCAATCCACGGCCCAAGTGGGTTCCTCGAAAAAGAATGATAATAGCGTGTCGGCAATTGAGAGACCATTTTCACTGTTTGTTAAGTAGATCAGCCCTCTATTGCTCTCGGGATAGTACATCATCATTCCCCGAAAAAGGAAGTTATCTCCCCATTGCCAGAGAGCAGCCTCACTTTCATTTTTTTGAATACCCGCTCCGAGACTCCAGGCGATGTAAGGATTGGCTTCATCCGCCCCCCAGATGGTAGGAGCATCAATGAACTCATCGGATATTAGCTGTCGTGACCTTCTACTGAGGAAGTCCGAATCCGTCATTCCCTTCATTAGAAGCGAATAGTCGCGGGCGGTGGTCAATAAGGACGCTGCGGCATTCACTTCATTAGATTGATAAGGTTCTCCTGGCTGTTGAACAATATTATGGCCCAGGGCCCAATCACCCGTAAAGCGGTCTTCCCACGTGAAGCTGCTATTGGTCATTCCCAGGGGCTCAAAAACCCACTGTCTTGCAAGTTCGTTGAAAGGCGTCCCGAGGGATGCTTCTATCGTTTTAGAAATGAGTACATATCCCTCTCCAGAGTACTGCCATTTTGTTCCCGGGTCGAAATCCAGAAGTAGTGGGTCTCCGCCCCAATTGGGGAGGCCAGAGGAATGTGACAACAAATGCTCGAAAGTAATTTGGTCATATCGAGGTTCTTGGGCCATTCGCGGTTCCTGGTACAGTTCCGAGATCTTCTGCTGCAGATCCAATTTGCCCGCATCCGCTAATCTTAGCGCCAATAGGGCCGTCACCTGTTTACTGAGAGATGCCGCCTGGAAAATGGTTTGTTGCGACACGCTACTGGAATCACGCACATCTTTCAGACCATAAACGTAGTCTACTGAGTTGCTCCCATCAAAGTAGTGCAATTGCAAACCAGTGACATTGGCCGTGTCGAGGAGCCTTACTAATCTCTCTCTTGACTCTGCAGGGAGTAGGTCTTTTTGTGTGCATCCCCAGAGACTAGTAATGACGATCGATAGATAGGTGATTCTTCTCATAGCTAATTAGTTGAGTCATGAAGATAGGAAAAATTCATGCGCAGCCTAGCAATCGTGAAGGGCGCAAAACTCGTCTTCTGCTTCAAATTCAATTGTGGCGTGGTCTATTTTATACTTGCTAGCGATAGAACGTACCTTTCCCTTGATTATTGATTGAGTTTGAAGCGAATGATCCTGCGAAAGGACCAGATGCAGCGTGAGCACGATATAATCGCCATCCATAGACCATACATGGCAGTCATGTACTTCTATAACTTCCGGAAGTGCCACTATCTCCTTTTCTATTGCTTTTACGTCGACGTGCTCTGGTGTCCCTTGCAAGAGTACCCGCAAAGTCGCCTTCAATTTTCCATATACATTATACAGTAGAAAAATTGCTATCCCAATAGAAAGGAGAGGGTCGATAAATGGGGCGTCTATAAACCGCATCACTATGGCTCCTATGAGCACTGCCAGCCATCCCAGAACGTCTTCCCAGAGGTGCATTTGTACAAGCTGCTCATTAAGGGATTTGCCGGATCGGATTTTAAATATCGCCCACCCGTTGAAAATAACACCGGCGATAGCTAACCACATCATCCCCTGAATATCAGGGGCTTGTGGCTGGAAGAGTCGAGGGATAGCATGATAAAGTATGACTACTGTGCCGGCGACTAGTATCAGGGCATTGAGCAGGGCACCAAGCAATGATAGCCTCTTGAGGCCGTATGTGAAGGTTTTGCTACGACCCCGTTTGGAAAGCTTCTCAAAGTACCAGGCGATTCCCAGGCTAAGACTGTCACCCAGATCGTGCAATGCATCCGAAAGGATGGCCATGCTATTGGTGTACATGCCACCTACAAGTTCGATGACAGCAAAGGCCAGGTTGATGAAGAAAGCCGACCTGAGACTTTTATGGGACGCATGCGCGTGATCATGCATAGGTGCAATGGTAAGAAGAAAACAATGAAGCTACTTATTGATAAGACCTGACTCAGGATAAACTGGGCGACTATGTCCTTTCCTTAAGAAATTCTTCAGGGGTGAAAGCTGGAAGTAGGCTTCGTTAGAGGTAGGACAGTCTGAGTCGGAACAAAACATTGAATGCATCGTCCCCGGTAACTACTCCTGGAAAGGGCTCTGCCCAATTCCATTGATAGTTAAGAGAGGCAGTACAGTGGAGTTCAGAGTACACCAGCAGTTTGCCCCATATTTTGGAGGCGTTAAACATAAGCGTCAGGTCTGTCCAGGATTTGGATCTGGTGTTTCCTTGTCCGACAAGCATCTCCGTGAAGTCAGACTGAACCTCTCGTCTATGAAACTGTACACCTATTTGCTCCAATCCTCGATAGCGGGTGACCTTCAGGGACTGGGAATTGCTTCCGGGACCAATGCCCGCTCCCAGCACTTCACCTTGGTGGGTATATCCTTGACGTACCTGACCATGCTGGTACCATATTGGCTCCGGTCGGACGATGTGCGAGTTCGTACGTTCTAAGTGGGTTGCTTCGGCGTTTACACTGATGAGAGCATTTGTTGTCTGAACGTTTTTCGTCATCCCAAAAATATAGGCCTGAGAATGGAATGGACTAATAACAAAATCTCTGAGATTGAATGCAGCATCATTACGACCCCATTCAAAATAGAATTCGGATTGGATCTTTTCCCAAATGTATCGGCCATTGATAGAGAGCAGCTGATCCACGGATAAGGAGTCGTCGTTTCTCTGAGTCTTGAACAAGCCAGTTAATACCGGAAAGAATTCTTTCTCCGCCTTTGCTTCCTGCCAGTATTGCTGAAAAGCTCTATTGAGGCCCAGATAAAGTTTTGGAATCCACTTGGGTTGATAGACGAAGTTCACCGCCGACATATACCGCCAGTCATCTGTCGGAGCCAGGTAGTATTCGTCGTCATAGGTTGTCTCCGTAGGTTTGAATCCCGATGCGTCGAGCCGGCCGACCAACAATTGACCCTCTAACGTGCCAATTCCTATATTGGCGGGTTGTGTGGTGCCAATAGTGAAGTGATAAAAGCCCCGGGCATTGTTGGTCATTATTAGACTGTTTTCCTGTCCGGGTCCCCACCATATGTTCTCGGAAGAGAGTCCAGCACGTACATATTTTGTCTCAATGCTGATACTGGATTGCCCTGGAAGAAGCTCGGAGTAGCTCCTGTCGCCGTAGCGCTCAGGGAGGTCCACTCTGTTCCATAGCCGGTACCTCCGTTCTATAGATGCTGAGTCTTGCAACTGAACGAAGCCATCATAGCTCGCATTCTGAGCCCAGATCAACTCAGGCCGAAGCTGTACGCTAAGCACCCACCATTTCGCATGTACACCAGCAGCAACTCGAGTTTGGAGGCCCCTTGACCTGATTAGTGAGCCATTGTTGTAGCCTTCAGGGTGGTGCGAGCTGATTTCGGTATCCCATTGAGCCGGGAGTAGCGACAATCTGAACCCTTTGGAATCAAGCATTGACCTTGAGGTCCTGATGGTATCACTTCCTCGTGACAGGACCTCACCGTACAATTCAGTAAACCTTCCTGAAGCAATTGGTCGATGTGCAAAGGAGATTGTCGAATCGAACCTGCCGAGCACCTGTTCGACCCGGAGTCTTTCCTCAACTACCGGAAAGCCTGTGGGAAGAGATTGTCCCAGAAGATTTGTGATGGAAAAATAAAGTACAGTAACTGCGAGGAGCGCTCTGCCAGATGTAAGATGTCGTCCTGATCCTCTAGTTTTCATTGGTGTTTTGGCGTGATATACCTGGCGAGATTCGTTTCGGAAAATTAACCAATAAATGACACTCAGACATTACTGATTCTATTCACCTCGATCAAATGACGGGTCGATTACTGTTGATTTCTTTCTCTATTTGGTGTGCTGACTCTGTGTTTTGACCTGCAAAAAAAATGCAAAAACTTTATTTTTGTTCCATGGCCAAGTACAGTGAATTAAAAAGAATACTTAAAAGTCATAACCTCCGGATCACGGACGGAAGAATGGACATTCTGGAGTTTTTCATCGAGAGAGGGAAAGCACTCTCCGTCAAAGACCTGGAAGATCGATTTCAGGAGTACGATAAAGTCACACTGTACAGAACGCTGAGCTCCTTTACCGAACACGGCGTCCTACATAAGATCCCTGATGACACCGGGACGGTAAGCTATGGGGTCTGCCATGATACATGCACTTCCGCAGAACACCACCATGATCACATGCACTTCAAGTGCAAGTCCTGTGGAGCCATTGAGTGTCTTGATGAACATCTTCCGGATATCGTCGTACCTGGCTATGATATTCAGGAAATCAATCTTATACTCCAGGGGGTCTGTAGTGAATGTCATGAGGTGTAGGGTGCAAATGTGAATCATTCCACGGCACAAAAAAGAAAAATTAGCCTCCATCGGCGCAAGCCAACGACGGCCCTCGGACTAGATTGATTTAGTTCTTTATCAACCTTAAAGCGCCTGAAATGCTTTATGAGAATGCCTGCTTGAGAAATCAAGGGCACAGAACGAGATGGATCAGTTCAGTGAATTTGTGAACCAGGAATTCTCCCTTATATCGAATAGTTATTTTTGAGGTTACACATCAAAGTATAATTCAGTTATATGAAAAAAAGTCATGCCTTTAAGGGGGTCTCGGAACCTGTCGAAAAGGGGCGAAGGGGTGACTTGATCACCTACCTAGCGACAGGTAAATTCCCGTGTATGTGCCGCATTGGGGCTTTTACGCACTTGAAACACCTGCTCATCCCGTAATGCCGTTGTTGGGAATAATCGATTGTGTTCAAGGAGATTTTTTGCCTTAATTTAAAGCTCTAATCTCAGGCGTAGACTTAAATATTACATGGTCGCACGTGCTTTGGTGTCTTTTTTCATACTCGTCACATTAGCGGGAGCCGACTGTCAGGACACCCCTGGCCCATCATCGCCTGTAACGCAAGCAAAGGAACTTTTTGTCAAGTCCGAAGCAAAATTGAAGGGTGGCGAGTCCGACTCGGCCCTCTACTTTCATCAAATGGGATTGAACTCAGTGGATGACCTGGTTGCGGATGCGGGATCCAGGCAGTGGCTATCAAGTCATGCCGAAAGCCTGGCGGAGAAGGGTGCTGTGACTATGACTATTGACATCTACGAAAGGCTCCTCAGTGCGTCAGGACTAAGTGATCAGGACAAGGATCAAATTGTCTCCAAGAAAGCTTGGGCTCAAGTGGTGGTTGGCGAGTTTGAGGCTGCCATTAGCGGCTACAGGTCTCTTTTGAGCGAGGCGTCCTCTGCAACACCCTCTTTTGGAAACTGGAGCTCCCTACTGGCCTACTGTTATCTAAATGTCGGCTTGGTGGATAGTGCCAATCACTTTATTGACCTTTCAAGGAGAACTGCTGATACCGATATGCCAATGGCCATTGGATCACAAGGTATTTTGCAATTCCTTGCGGGTGATGGCATGGATGCAATATCCTCACTTGAGGCGGCTATCCAAATGGCCAAGGCGACTGAAGAGCGTCGCTTTCTCACAGGACTATACCGGTATTTCGCGGAGGCACTGCTTATTGCTGGCCTGGAGGAAGAGGCAAGGTTAGTGGTCGATTCTGCAATTTTGAATGTCACGCATTTGACGCCACAAATCGAAGTAGTGGAGAGCTACAGGGTGTATTCCGCGGTCTTAAAGGAACTGGGTGCTCCTGATCAGGCACTTGCGCAATTAGAGACCTACCTCACCATGCGCGACAGCCTGTTTTCCTTCCAATCCAGTGGCGGTCTTCCAGTAGGGAGATCGGCCGGATTAGCCGAAGATCAGGCGAGAATAGCACAAAGATTGGAGATAGCCGCGGAGGAGCTGGCGCGACAGAGAAACTGGATCATAGTGCTCGTCATCACTTTGTTCGTCGCATTGTTCTTTTCGGTACGATACCTTAGAACCCTGAGGAAGAGCAAATGGGCTTACACGAAACTGCAAGAGAGCAATAGAAAAGTGGTAACGCAGTCCAAAGAGATAGCACTGGCGCAGGAGGAAATCATTAAGTCGGAGAAGATGGCGTTTCTAGGGCGGGTATTTGCAGGGGTGGGCCATGAGTTGAACACGCCTATTGCCGCAGTGAAGTCGAACCTGCAATTGATCGAGGATTCTCAGATGCAAGAGATCCGCAAACTCAAAGAGCTCGCTAATGTCTTCAATCCGGAGATCCTGGAACAAATGACGGACCTCATCATAGCTTCATATCAGGCGCAGCAAAATCCGCTGTCTACCGTGAAGCAGCGAGCTTTGAAGAAGACGCTAAGATCGTACTTTCAGGAAGAACTGGATGGTGACCCATATGACATTGCTGATATATTTGACGACCTCAAAGTATATGATGGATTGAAACAGTTTGAGCCAATCTATCGCCATGATATGGGTGTAGATATTCTGGAACTGGTGATGTTTATTTCCAATCGGACACGATCCATTTTCACGGCAATGGAGGCCTTGCAGCGAGCAGACAAGATCCTGTTCTCACTCAAGTCCTATTCCTTCAAGAACTTGCACGACAAAAAGGTACAATTCGATCTCATTCGCAACATCAATAACATCATCACTCTTCACCAGAACAAGCTCAAAAATGTCACCGTTTACAAGCAGTTTGAGGAGTCTGTGGAGATAGAAGGCTATCCCGATGAACTTACGCAGGTGTGGACCAATCTTATTTCTAATGCTACTTACGCAAATAAGTACCGGGGGAATCTATGGATCCGCGTGAAGCAATATGACGACAAGGTCCAGGTTGATATTGAAGATAGCGGTGGAGGGATCGACCCCAAGGTGAAAGAAAGGATATTCGAACCCTTTGAAACGACGAAGCCGGAGGGTGAGGGAACAGGCCTGGGGCTGTCCATTACCAAGCGCGTGATCGACAAGCACAAGGGCACGATTTCAGTAGAGAATACGGCCACTGGGGCCCTATTCAGCGTCACATTGCCAAAAAATTTATCGTAAGCACCGTTCGTTGGAATTCATTACTATATTTAGTCCATGAAGAAAGGGTTGATCCTGTGCGTTGATGATGAGCCATACATTCTGGTTACTTTGAAATCCCTTTTTCGCAGATCTTTCAAGGAGTTTCATTTGGAGTTTGCCGAGAACGCCGTGGATGGCCTGGACATCCTGCAGGACTACAAGGATCAGACCCTGGAAAAAATCATCATCCTCTCCGACTGGAAAATGCCGGGCATGCGTGGGGACGAATTCCTCACGGAGACCAAAAAGATCTATCCCGAAGCCATACGTTTTTTGCTCAGTGGCATGATCACCAAGGAGTTCACTGATCAACTGTACGAAGACGCGGGTATTCGCAAGATCATCTCCAAGCCCTGGGACAACGATCAGCTACTCGAGGAGATTTCGCAGGTAGCGCTTGTCTGATCACTAGACAGGAGCTTTCAATCCTAGATTTTTTATGCTCTTAGGTATCGGAATGTCGGAGGACAGTTGTGAGTCAGCTTCTGGTGCACCGTACATGGCACGAATGGGCACTACACCTGCCCAGACGTCCAGAGACATGTCGGCTGTTTCATCATTCACTCCCTCAGCGCGAACTTTTGCAGAGAACTGATCAATGGATACAGCGATGACAAGGGTGGCATTGAACTCCTTCTCGTTGGGTTGCCGGGCTTCTTGCCACCTGCCTTGGATGAAGTTTTCAGTAATGATTTCCAGTGCATCCATCTTCTCTTTTGGGTCCTCCACACGCCGGGCCTGGCCAAAAACAATTGCCGAGCGATAGTTGACGGAGTGGTGGAAGACCGAGCGAGCGAGGACCAGTCCATCGAGGTGACTGACGGTGACACTAACCTTTTCTGCATCTAAAATGCCCAGTAGCATCCGGTTTTTCATCGAACCGTGCAAGTACAGTGTATCACCGGAGCGGCCGTATCCTGTTGGAATCGTGATCGCATATCCTTCATAGACGTATGACGCGTAGCAGATCATGTGACTGTCGATGATTTCGTAGACGGTTTCCTTTTCGGTAACGGCCCTCTTGGGCCCTCTCACCACTTTGTTCAGTGGGGTAACGAGTGCTTTTTCCATCTTCTCAATTTGTTTTCAACCATGACAAACCTATTGATTATCTGGACTACTTTAGTGATCCAGAATAAAGATACTTAGTAGTCCAGTATGCTTTTTCATATCAACGAGATCTTACCGCTTGATCGTGCTTCGGATGTTCCCATCTATGTACAAATCAGCAATAAACTCACTCACTTGATCGCCTCAGGCAAGGTCGCAAAGGGGGATCGTCTACCAAGCAGCAGGGAAATGGCTAAACTCCTGGGCGTACACCGTAGGACAGTCTCCCTGGCATTTGACGAACTCCTCGCACAGGGCTTCATAGAGACAAGACCGGCCAGGGGCACATTCGTCTCGGAGCATTTGCCCCTCGTGCAACCCCGTACGATGACACCCACAGAGACCGTTGAAGGGCGTCAGGCGGGCTTTACATATGACCCGGTCTTCTCGCTGCATTTGCCGGTTTTTGAGCATCCCAAAGGTCTGGCAATCGACGAGGGACTACCGGACCTCAGGCTTTCCCCAACTGATGAAATACGCAGGACATACAACAACCTCCTAGCTCGTACTACTAACCTGAGGTACTGGTCTTACGGGTCGGCGGCTGGAGATGATTCGCTCCGAGAGCAACTAGTGGACTACCTGCGTCAGACCCGGGGGCTTTCTCTAACAGTAGACAACGTGATGATCACCAGGGGTAGCCAAATGGGCCTGTATCTGGCACTGCAACTGTTGCAAGGCGATCATCGGCAAAATCGCGTGGCTGTAGGGTATCTGAACTACGGCACGGCAAATCTGACGATCCAGCACGTAGGAGCAGAGTTGGTGACGATTCCTGTTGATGGAGAGGGTATTGACACCGATCGACTGCAGCAGGTCTGTGAAGAGGGAGAGATAAAGGCCATCTACGTCACGCCTCATCATCACCATCCAACAACTGTGACTTTGAGCGCGGAGCGTCGCCTGCATTTGCTCGAACTAGCCGAGAAGTATCGGTTTGCGATCATCGAGGATGACTACGATTATGACTTTCATTATGCCCGGACTCCTCTGCTACCTCTGGCGAGTATCGATGCCTCCTCGTCTGTCATTTACATTGGTGGCTTTTCTAAGATCCTGTCTCCCGCACTACGCATCGGTTTCCTGGTAGGTCCCGAGGCTTTCGTAAAGGACGCTATCTACCTGCGCCGGATCATAGACCGCCAGGGGGACACGCTGATGGAAAGGGTACTCGCTCAGATGCTTGCCAATGGCGATATACAGCGACACTGCAAAAAAGCGCTGAAGGTGTACACTCAACGCCGATCCGCCTTCGGTGCACACCTGCAGGAGTTGTCTGATGTCCTTAGCCACCAGGTCCCGGAAGGGGGCATGGCCTATTGGGTTGGTTTGGACAAACGCATTCCCTGGACAACGGTCCATGACCGCCTTGTCGACCGACTCCAGCTACCCGGATGGAAGAACTATGATCCGTGGAATGAAGGTCACAACCACATTCGCATGGGGTTCGCTTCACTGAATACCGAAGAGATGGCGCAAGCTTTTGATATCCTTCGCAGCGCCCTGTACTAAGCTTTCACTCGCGAAGGCTCCAGATCTCGTAGATGTCGTTGCCTTTGCTGCTTTTGCCGCTGTGGTGCCACTCGCCGTCTTTGAGCTCGAAATTGAAATCCAGAGAAGCTCCGACCCTCGTATTGTCACGAGAGAAGAAATCAATGTTTTCTACATACTTACCACCTTCGGTAGTGTATGTTCCACCTCCAGTTCCCATGAATTCTTTGGTCTCGGTATTGTAGGCGATCCACTGAAAGCGAGTGCCAGAGAGAATTTTCATGGTCTTACGTACGCCCGGAGTCCGTCGGGAGATCTCACCATTGCGCATCCGGCCAGTGATGAGCCAGGCGCCTTTGAGGTCGCCGGGGCTACCATCGTCAACCCTGGTCCAGACGAGTCCGTCGGTGCCCACTAGCTGGCCCTGTTCGTTTACCTCGAACGTCAACTCAGGTTTGGTCCCTACCTGATCAGGTTCGGCGGAATGATACTCAATTACCTGGCTGACCTTATTGCCTTCCACCTTTGAAATGCCGCCGAGCGTGAATCTGAACTCATTATCGGTGTATGCGGCGACGGAAAAGAAACCTTCGGTGACAATTGCGATCATCGTGCTGCCGTCCTCCAGGGTAGTTTCCCAGGCTTCGATGGGCGGCCTGTCGGACAAATCTTGCGCCGTCAGGGTAGAGAGAACTAATGCAAATACGAGGGTGAGATAGAATTTCATGGTTGGGTGATTTAGTTGCTTCAAGCTAAGAAAAAAGGGAGACTTTCCGGTGTTGTCAGTGGCTAAGAATGCACGACCCAAGCTAATGGCGCGAACTTATACGCCGGGCTCGAAGGAGTGTATCCTGCAAAATAGACCCGATGGAGGCATAACCCGGCCTGGCTAGTGGTGTGCGGTAGCGGGGGCCGAGGTGAAGATGACAGCGGGACTCTCAGTAGATGCAGCGGTAGGATAGGTCACTCCTGAAAGCGCCCAATGACTACGGATGCATAAAAAAACCCGCGTTTGATACGCGGGTTTCTTCGTTTGATTTCTTCAATATCAGGCTAATGCTGCGCTAGCGCCATATTGGGGCACCGTTGCGTCTTTGTTGCTCAATTTCTTCAGCATCCTCATGTGTAGCTTCAGAGCCACCCAGAAGTTTTTGTTTTCCTGGTACTGCATACCAAATTCCTCAGCGGTGTCCTTGATGATCCGCGTCAAAGGAATGTAGTGGGCATGATTGATATGTGGGAACAGGTGGTGAACTACGTGAATGTTGATGCCTCCTGTGAGCCACGTGACGAACTTATCTTCACGACTGAAATCTGCAGTTGTCTCCAGCACGTGAATAAAGTAGTTGTTTTCGATATTGCCCTCGTCATCCGGCAGCGGATAGTGGGTGCCTGTGTATACATGCGTAACCTGAAACAACAGTGCGAAGCACAAGCTTGGCAAGATGTGCAGGTTGACCCATGCCAAGACTACCCACCACCAAGGTGCGCTTAGGAATATTATCGGTAGTGCTAGGGTGGCACCGTAATAGAAGATCTTGCTAGTGAATAGTACGATGTACTCTCCGACCGGATGTTTTATGTTCTTCTGGTTGCCAATGTTGGTTTCGCCAAACATCCATTTGAAGTCCTTCACAAGCACCCAATGGATCATGGCCAATGAATACAAAATTGGCGTGTAGATATGCTGCCATTTATGCTTGGGCTCCCACTCTTCGTGAGGAGTGAAGCGGAACATGCCATGCGTCTCGAGTGTGACATCGATCCCGGCAATGTTGACAAATGCGTGGTGGGCATTGTGCATACGGGTGAACAAATAGCTATTGCCCCCGATGAAATTCATGCTGTAGCCCAGGATCCTATTGATCTTGTTGTCCTTGGAGTAGGCGTTGTGGCACGCATCGTGCATGATATTGAACGCGATGAAGATATTGACAAACCCGAGGGCCAGAAAGCCCAACATGAGCAACGCAAGGTTGCCACTCAGTACATCAGACATGATCAACGCGTAGAAAGCGAACCACATGACAAACGCAAATACACCCTTTACCTTCACTTCAGTATTCGCGTATGGTGAGAGATTGCGATCCTTGAAGTAGGTATTTACCCTCTTCCGCAGTTCTTTGGCGAAATCATCTTTTCGCTTGTTGCTGCGATACTTTACTACTTTGCTAGAAGTTGTTTGCTTAAGCACTTTTACTCACTACTTATTTTCGATTGGCAAAACTAGGACATAATGATGGAATTAGAGAATCGTGCCCCATCTATTGAAGTCTGACATAGGTCAGTTTCTTACTGGTCCTTGACAACGACAAAAGTCGCCAGAAGCGACTTTTATCTATGTTTTATGGAAGTGATCGTGTAATTAAGCGATCTGAGCGTCGAGTTTCTGGCTCAGGACGCCTTTTGGAACTGCGCCTACTTGCTTGTCGACGATCTCACCGCCCTTGAAGACCAAAAGCGTAGGTATAGATCTGATACCGAATTTGGCGGATACTTCGGGGTTGTTGTCCACATCCACCTTTCCGATCACTGCTTTGCCTTCATAGTCAGAGGCCAACTCTTCGACGACTGGTCCAATCATCTTACAGGGCCCGCACCATTCGGCCCAGAAATCAACTAGAACGGGTTTTTCGGAGTTGATTATCTCCTGAAAGTTGGCATCCGTTATTTCTACTGTTTTTCCCATGTTTATCGTATTCATCTACTTGAAAACCTAACGCAAAGATATCCGCAATTGTTGGTCGGACGGTTGCCAATCTTAAAGTATGTATCTCCAATGACAATGTAGCCCCTATTACATTTCCTTCGAAGTCTTGTGAATCGTCCAATTGCCTCTAACAAGGTTCACCACAAGGTTTTCCGGTTCACTTCCATTTTGTTTCAAGTCCTGATTAGTGTGGAGATATTTAGCTAATCAAACAGACACTTCACCAACATGTCTAACTTGAAAGTCATTTGTGCAGTATTGCTGCTAGTCCCCTCATTGTCAAGCTTTGCCCCTTCGCCAGAAGGCGTCAAGACCTTAGCAGACTTCTCCAAAGAAGAGGATGAGGTTTTCCTTGATCACATCATCGTACAATCCGAACTCGAGCGCTCCTACAAAAAGGCGATCGAGGTAGGAATGGTCGAGGCTGAGGATCTGAAGCCTAAAAGGATCGGATTGGTCAGCGCCTACCTCTTTGAAGAGCGGTTCAACTTTCGTAAGTCCCACATTCTATACCTCTATTCGAAGCGAGGTGAGCTGGACTATTTTTATCATCGGATAGCAGACCCTGCGATAGAGGGGTTGAAGAAGGCATTTGCCGAATCGGAAGTGGAGCTATTGATGCCAGATGAATTTCTGAAGAGCCCATCTGACGAACGGCGATATTCACTGCTGGCGGAGGAGATCCAGAAGCTGCAAGTACCTTTCAATTCGGCAGTGAAAAAGAATGGACTGCAGCCGGCTGCCAATGATTTTGAGTTTGTCTATGCCATGGCGATGGATGGCCTTTCGCCAAAAGTAGCCAACTCCCTCGCTGAGTTTGCCGACAAAATGAAGCTGGATGCGCTGTTGACATTGGAGATAGCGACGGAGTACCGTACAAGTACCATCAACCTCTCCAGCATCAATCTTGTGCTGCACGGTGTCAATGAACTTGAGCGCGTGAATGACCGAGGTGTCCTCTACAACACTTACTCTTTCTTCCCCGACTACTACTATCCACTGGTGACATTGAAGGGTGGCCAAACGTATGATGAGCAGTACGAAGGCATCGATGTGATCCTTGAGAGAATCGGGGAGGATTATATCAACTATGTGGATGAGTCGGTCGAAGAGCTTTTCTGATCCAGTGCCTTAGCGAAGGATAGTCAGAGTTCCTTTGTAGGTAAGATCCAAATTACGAATCGTCAGCCGATAGTAATACTGACCAGTAGGCACTCCCTCACCGTCCCAGGTGTTGTTGTAGCCAGACTTCCTGTAAACGACTGATCCCTGCCGACTGTAGACCTCCAACAGGTTGCTCTCGTAAAGGCCAATATTCTCTATTTCGAAACGGTCATTGATCTCATCGCCATTGGGCGTGAAGACATTGGGGATAACGAGCTCGTGCTCAAAGGCGAAGGCGATGATGTTGCTCCAGGAAAATTCTTCCGTAGTGCTACCCACAGCTTTGATCCTGTACTGATGATCAAATGCATCTGCGGCCCGCGCTTCCGCGAATGAAAGAGCACTGCTGCCGAGGTCCCGGAAGAAAGAGAAGTCTTCCTCACCATCCAGGAGTCGCCATAGTTCATAATTGGGAGCGGCGTCCCAGGATTCGTAGCCATTCCATGCAAGAGAGACCATGCCCGTCGATTCTTCCCCCTCACCATCGAGCACGATGGACCTGTGCGATGAGGTTGACAGCTGTTGTCCGCAGCCATTGGTGGCTGAAACGGCGTAGCTGTACTGCTCTGTGTCCGTGGACAGATCAAAATCCCGGAATGCCTGTAGTCCGGGATTCACTTCAATGTCAAATTGGCCACCTGCCTCGGTGGTTCGAAAAACTGTCAGCATTCCCTCTATCTGCTGAGGGTAATTGATGTCCCAGTGCACCTGGATCTCCTGGTCGTCGTTCTCTGCGGTGGAAACTCGCCTCAAATCGATCCTTGTGGAGTCTGTATAGACCAGCACCTCAAGAGGAGGGGAGGTGCCGGCGCACACGGTATCGGGTGTTACGCTTTCTTCGACAACGTAGAGCTGGTAGGTGCCATCCCCGGGCCAGTTGACTGCAGCTTGATGACTATCTACTTCGCCAATGTTTTCACCTGCGCTCAGCACCCACCGGTACGTAGATCCATTTGTCTCTGGTACCTCGTAAGCTACTCCGACGTGGTTGGAACATACGATCGTATCGCCGAGAGGCAGAGGTGGCTCCAGCTTCAAGTTGATGCGAACGTCCAGAAAACTGGTGTCAGCTGTACAGCCGACGGAATCCGTGACTATTAGCCCGATCTGTGCATCGCTGCGGGTCTGTCCCCACGAGACTGTTGCGGAGGCATCATTGGACGCCACAAGCGTCCCTCCATCGACGGACCACGCAAAATTCACAAAGTTCTTTTCCATACTCTCATAAGTGAGATTTTGAACACCGGGGCATACAACCTGCGTGCCCACGATTGTTGGGACCTCGGGCTCTGGGTGATTTTCCAGCAGCAGGCTGTCTCGTACGGTACAGACGCCTATGGTCACGTCGGCCCAGTAGATGCCGGGGTCGACGATTGTTCTTAGAGGCTCCTCCACACCATCTTGCCAGCGATATCTTTCAGCACCGTCGACGGTCGCATTGAGTGCAATCTCGGTGCCTGGACAGACGAATTGATCCATTCCCAGGTCCACGTCATGCTTCTCTTGAAAAGAAACCTCGACCGTGTCCCGGTCGAGACAGCCATTGGCATTGATCACCTCTACAGAATAGATGCCTGGCGTCGAGGTTCGAAGAAACCGGTTTCGTGTGCCATTGGACCATTCGTAGCTAGCATGTACGCCTGGGTCTACGGTGACTACATCACCCTCGCAGCCTCCCATGGATTCGTCTAAATCAAGGAAGGACTCTGGGTTGACGTCGACGGTAAGTGTGTCTGTCAATGTGCACCCGGAGGAGTTTGTCATCGTCACCCAATAGTCTCCTGCTTCTGAAACTGTCAGGGATGGTCCGGTGGAGCCGTCGCTCCAGAGGTAGGATGCCCCCGCCTCTCCTTTGGGCACGATGATACGCTCAGCTCCCGTGCAAAGGGTGAAGTCATCGCCTATGAACAGACTGGCAAAGTTAGAGAAGTAGCCATATCGCGTCCCCGTGCCTGGGCCACCATCAAGGATACCCAGTTGGAAAGAATACTCTTCATTTCGAAGCAGGAAGCTTCTACCAGCTGGCATCGTATTCAGCTCATATCGCAGGGATGAGATCATCCATTCTCCGTCAGTGCCAGGAACAGGAGTAAATGATCCGGAGGGAATGCCCTGGGATCCGCCATTGAGGGAGAACGAATGTTGGCCCCCTCGTCTTACGAGTACGGTCATGTAAAACTCCTCTTCAGAAGATCGGGTGAAGCCCACTTGATTGGAGCCCTTGCAGTTGATAGATGGGATCAATGCCGCCCCAATTTCACAACCAATGCCTGTGTAGTGCATGACATAAACGGGTGCAGAGGTCTTCACGTAGGTGATGGCTGACACAAGGTGGGTATAGGTTTCGCCGCGATTGAGCGTGTCGACTGGGGCACCGACGTTGTTGATGAAGAGGACCGTAGAATCTTTGACCGCCGTAATGAAAAGTCGCTCGTCCTGGTTAAGTGCGCCTTTGGCTATGACATGCTCTTCTCCAAGCACTCCAACTGGTACGATTTGGTCACCCGCCAGGTCAAAGCAGCCTCCCGATGAAGCGAAGAGGCTATCGTCAGAAAGGGTCACAGCTATAGGCTTGTTGGCGGTAATGACGGTGCCATTGAGAGAGGAGCCGGGGAAGTGATTGAGCGAGTGGGTAGAGAACGTTTGCCCTCGATTGAGAATGACAGTGATCGTGTCATTGGCTGGATATCCAACCACAGGCTGTGTCGGGATGATGGTAACAACCGTTCGGTCCTCAACGGCGACGACCGTCAACGACGAATGGGCGTCCGAAAGCGTGCCGGAGATGCCCCAGAAGGTTTGATTGGGCATGATGAACTCCTGCCCCAGGGCATTGCGACCCTTCAAGGCAAAGATGTCTACATTCCAGAGCTCCCCCACCTCATAAAAGCACGAGATGGAGGTAGTCGATGTCACGCGAAAGCCCTTGTTTGAAATCTGGTTGGGAGGGGTGTTTTCATATTCCAGTGGATTATCTAACTGGATCGTAGCTGTACTGTTGGCTGCAAGTTCCACGATGCGCGTTTGGAATGATGGGTTTGCCGGCATAGAAAGCCTGATTGTGGCCGGCTCATCAAGCGTCGACATCCGGAACCGAACCGGACGATCATCTCCCTGGTGCTGGTTGCTGATGTCTGGTGCGGCAAACCAGAATTCCTGGTCCAACTGGGCAAAGGCCACTTGTCCGGAAATCAGCAGAAAAAGCCACAAGAAGCACGATTTGAAACCCATAGTCGAGCTGCAAATCTAGGCCAACATTCAAAAGCAAGAGGCACGTCACCGTCCCATTATTGCGGGCTTATTGTGCGGATTCCGGATATTCGTCACTTATTGCGAATCTGTAGATGCCTGTGCCGCGGCCGCTAGTGGGGCGCCTTCTGTAGCAGGGGCGTAGTAGATCTCGACCTCTACCTTGCGGTCCTCAAGGTTGCCAAACTGATTGTTGTACGGGGAGGAGGTGGCTTTCTCCATGCCATAAGGTTTGGGAACATAGGGGATCTGGTGGGCTTCAAATATCTCTCCTACGGCCTTGATGCGTCGCTTGCTTAGTTCGAAGTTGAAGTCCACTTCTCCAGTGATGTCGGTATATCCCTTTAGGAGCACCCCGATGATCTTGATGTCCTCATTGTAGATCAGGTCCGCCAGATGCACTTTCGCATTTAGGTCCAGTTTCGAGCTCCCATGATTGAAGTAGACTGTGAGATTCTTTGTGGGTGTATTTTCATTGCGCATGATCATGCGCAGTCTCGGCTTCTTGTGATCCGGCAGACCAAAGTACGTGACAAACTTCCTGGACGTCCTGGCAGGTAGGGTCTTGTTTTCCCACTTAAGGAAGTAGCCGCTATCCCCATAGCGCACTCTTTGTGGGTTGAGTTTCCAAGTCACTCTATGCAGGACAGGCCACCTTCCTACCACCATTTTGTCGGGAGGCGTCGCTTCCAGCCCTTTGAGAATGGCGGCCCCCATCAGGTCGGCCGAATCAAGCTTTGTTCGGTAGAAGCTCAGCCTACTTGGCATGCTACTGCCGCGGAATCCATACTCACTTGTCAATAGCATATCATCGGCAGATATGGCGCAGTGGTCATTATCACCTACCATCGTATCGATAAGTAGACCCAAGCCGATGGTTCTGCTTTTTGCACCCTTATTGATAAACTCGTAACGTATCCGGTAGTACTGAGCAAAGCCTGAGTGAATAACCTGGCCGGCAGCATCAACAGGTGTTAATTCCTGTGTCACCTGCAGACCATTGAATTCGTAGCTGGTAGTCACCTGAGGCGTCGCCCCCGCTCCACTGTATATTTGAAGGCCCTTTATGGAAGTCACTCCTGGCAGATGTGGAGCATTGCTGGCCAGCTTCCCGTCTACGTTGATGATGAAGTGTGAGGTGGACTGAGGCAATGGGTACCCAAACATTAGTCTTTTGCCTCCCACTCCTAGCGTAAACCTGCCATCATCACCCAGCTGCTGATTACCAATATTGACACCGTCCTTGAAGGCCAATTCCGACTTGTCTTTGAGCTGATTGCGCAGATGCTCCAGGTCCTCTCTTTTATCTTCATCCACGAATTCGTAGGCGAGTAGCAGGTTGGCGTAGGCGCTCTGGAAATTTCCCAGGCGATCATAAGCCTGAGACTTGGCCAGGAAGGGCTCAGCAGTACGTTCGGTGGCCATGCTGGAGTCGGCAAGTTGGAGCGAGTATTGTAACAAAGTTTCCTGATAGAACTTGTTAGAAATTGTAAGAGCCAACTGTGCCTTGCCCGATGCATCTTTTGGTCCATATTTCCCCATGTATCGGATGTAGAGTTGACACCATTTTTCATCTTGCTCATCATCTCCGAAGACAAGTTGCCCCCTCATGGCGACGCTATCCGGGTTGTCAAAGTACTGGGGATATTTTCGCACGTAGTTGAGGAAGTGCCTGAGGTAGGCATCGTTTCCTCGCGCCTTGCCATCGATTAGGTAGTCATTCATGGCTTGGTTGATGTAGGTCCGATATTGGCCGGCATAGGTTTGTGCCAGTTCCTGATTCTCCAGAATCCTTTGGAATAAAGTTCTATTGGAGGCGGGGACAAAAGCCGCTATCATGGCCCAATTCAGGGAGTCAACGAGTCGCTTGTCCTTCTCCTCGCTGATGTGTTTCAGCGCAATGGAGCGAGCTTTCTTTGGATTGATCCATTTCAGTGCATGAACGTATCTTGAAATGACCTCGAGATCTTTGGGACGCTGCTGAAAATCATCATAATAGGCTTGAAGGTTGACCATGCTACCTGCCAATTCGAGGAAGTTGTCCGAGTCAAGTGCGCCCTCCTGACGATACACCAAACGGCCTTTGGGATCATAAACCAATAGGGTTGGGTAAGCTTTGACATCAATAGAAGAGATAAAGGCCTCTTGCTCCTTCTCAGCGTCGATGCGCAGCGAAATGAAGTGTTGGTTCATGTAGGCGCCCACGCTGTCATTGGCGAAGACGCTGCTTTCCATCCACTTGCAGGGTCCACACCATTCGGCGTATAGATCGACGAAGACAAATCGCCCTTCAGATCGGGCCAGTGCCTTGGCCTCTTCTACCGACACTGATTGAAAGTCGATAGGGTCGGCGATTGCTTGTGGTGAAATGATAGAAAATGACACTAACAGTGCCGCGAGTAGCTGAAGACGGTAAGGCATAACACACACTGAGGTTTCAAATGGCAAACGCTTGGATTCTGAGGTTTAGTATGTTAACGGCCAAGTCAACCAACGAGATGAAATCCTCTGCAAATTAAAAAAGGCTACCAATGGCAGCCCTCGTACACACGGAAGTAGTCGACCGGGGTCGCGGACGACCGCAGCGGCGAACCGACGCTTCCGCGCACGGACCTCAACCTCTGGAGCCTAGCCGGCCGCACCTTGCCGGCCGCACCGAATCCCGATGGCTATCGGGACAGCGCTCTACAGAACGTCTGCCCGGCCAGTTGAGCTACGGGGTTGTTGACATAAGAGATGCAAGAGTTGTGAAATGAAAAAGGCTGTCCTGACGGAACAGCCTTTGTACACCCGGAAGGAGTCGAACCCTCAACCTCTGGAGCCGAAATCCAGCGCTCTATCCAGTTGAGCTACGGGTGCATTCTTCGAATTTTACACCCCATATCTTTCCTGGCGAACTTCAGCAGCGCTCTACAGAACGTCTGCCCGGCCAGTTGAGCTACGGGTGCATACCTCAAAAAGGAGTGCAAATATAGATTTTTTGTCAGTCGTCCGGTCATATTTTGGCTACTTTTAGAGCATACACCAGAACAAGCATGAAAAAGAAGGAATGTCCCTCCTGTGCGATGGAAGTGGATGCCGACGAAAAGATCTGCCCCATTTGTCAGTACGAGTTTACCTCTCAGCCCAAAAGCTACATGTGGATTGCCATTGTGATGGCAATTATCCTTTTGCTGATGTTCCTTTTCTGACCCCTGGGCAATGAAAAAGGCTACCCTTGGGGTAGCCTTTTTACACTCTGCTGTATGAAGATGATTATTAGAGGGTACTTATTAATGTCACCTAATATTTGGCGGTATTAGGATCTATTTAAATCGGTAAACATACCTTTCGGCACAGTAGAACAAGAAGAGTAGAAAAACTCCCCCAGCCAGTGTAACGGCTTGATTTCCGGTGAACGCTGCAACTACTTCTGTTTCCATGATTTCGTTCGTTTAATGAGTTGAATACATTACGAAGGTAGGTGCACACCTAGAGGCTGACAATACCGTTTTAGGGGTATTTTCACCCCTTTGGGAATCCCTAAAACTGGGTATTTCAGCCCTGAATGTACCCTCATCTGGGGATAAGGAGGGGCTCTGCGGTACCTGGAGGACGTTTTTTGTCTAACGGCTTGGATGGCTTACAGGAAGCGCTCGAGATAGAAGATCACCTCGCCATTTGCGCTTGGGCGCACGATTTCGTGGCCATCATCCGTGATGCTCAGGATTTCCCAGGTGGTAGTTTCTCTGTCGATGGTCACGTGTAGTTCGCGGCCATTGTCGGAGATGATCCATGTGCCTACTACTCCCGGGGGATCACTCGGATCACACTTTGTACGACCTTCATTTTCCTCATACCTGCCGTTGGGATAGTAGACGAATGTGTTGTCCGTAACGCACTCATTGAGGATAAGCTCGCCCGAGAAGTCCTCCTGGGCTAATTCTACTGCACTGATGTAATAAGACCGACCCTGGGTGTCCGAACCAGCAAGAAGCTCTTCCCGTGTGGGGGCTGCTTCATCTGCCTCGATACAAGAAACCATCAATAGAAGAAAGAAGATGGTGCACAGCAATATGATCGCTCTGTATATCCTCATGCTTGGACGTGTGTTTGCTATAAGTCAATAAACAGCGCACACACCCCCAAAACCGGTTCCTACAATTTCACCAGCAGCTCTTTGAATACGTTGAAGTCTGCTTTTATGGCCGTTGAAGACTTTTCTTTTTGCATCAGCTCCTGAGTGAAGGATGGCAACTCATAAGCGGAGTTGACCTTCAGTACAGTGTCTACAAATTTGCAGGGGTGCGCAGTCTCAAGGAAGATGCCTTGCTCGCCAGTATTTAGATGCTCTTGCAGGGCGGCGTAGCCAATAGCACCATGCGGGTCCAACTGGTAAGCGTTCTCCTCAAGGCATTTGGACATGGATGCGAGCGTCTCGTCGTCCGTCAGGCGAAATCCACTCACGTCCCCAAGAATGGCCTCATAGCTTCCATCGTACAGCTCCTGGATGCGCGGGAAGTTGCTGGGTTTGCCGACGTCCATCGCATTGGAATAGGTCGCAATGGTCGCTTTGGGCTCGTAGTTGCCAGACTCCAGATATCTTGGGACAACGTCGTTGGCGTTGCTGGCGGCGATGAACCTCTTGATGGGCGCTCCCATTCTTTTGGCGAGCATTCCAGCTGCTACGTTGCCGTAATTGCCGCTTGGCACTGAAAATACCAATGAGTCGCGATTTTGAGATTGCAGGTAGGCCCACCCGTAGTAGATGGACTGCGGGATCCACCGGGCAATATTGATGGAATTGGCTGAGGATAGCCGCAACTGACTGTTGAGGTCGCTATCCAGGAAAGCCTGCTTGACCAACTGCTGGCAGTCGTCGAAATCACCATCTACCTCAAAGGCCTCGATGTTGTGACCGAGTGTTGTCAATTGCTTCTCCTGCAGGTCGCTGACTTTTCCCGAAGGATAGAGGATGATCACTCGCACGCCCTCCACTTGATAGAATCCTGAGGCAACCGCGCCGCCTGTATCGCCAGAGGTGGCCACGAGGATCGTCACTTCCTGATCGGCTTGTTCATTGAAATACCCGAGACATCTGGCCAGGAATCGGGCCCCGACGTCTTTGAATGCATAGGTGGGTCCATGAAATAGCTCAAGGCTTTGGATCCTGTCAGCTACATCTACCAGTGGCAGATCAAATGCCAGTGTCTCTTCCACGATCTGCTGAAGGCGTCCGTTTGGAATATCATTTCCGACGAAGGGTGCCATGATTTCGTACCCCAGCTCTCCCAGCGAGGGGGATGAGGTGCTGTAGTACCTGGAGATATCCGGTATAATCTCAGGGTAGTAGAGACCATTGTCCCTGGGCAGGCTCTTGATGACTCCTTCCCTGAAAGGTACCGGTGCGGACTTCCTATTGGTGCTATAGAACTTCATCAATTGATAGCGTGCGTGCCGTGTGGATTGATGGATGATATGTGGAAGAAAGAGTCGATACTCAGTCTATCGTAAATCGCTTTGATTTCAGGCATCGCCTCCAAAGCTTTCTTCTCGTCACGATAAAGGCCGAACATAGAAGGGCCGGAGCCAGAAATGTTGAAGCCCAATGCCCCATGACTCATGGCTATCTCTTTCACTTTGTCGTAATGCGGAATGAGCGTCTTCCGAATAGGTTCTGCCACCACGTCCACCAACGACCGACTGATCAAATCCCAATCTTCATTTACTAATCCCGCGACAAGTCCTGCCACGTTGCCCCACTGCTCTCGGGCTTTGTCCAATCGGACCGTATCTCCCAACATCTTCTTTGCCTCTGATGTCTTGATCTGGATCTTCGGGAAGATGATCAGCGCCTTCAGGTCTTTGGGGTAGGGGAGTTGGAAGACATCTACATCCGGTTCGCAGCTACGCACCACAGTAAACCCTCCCAGCATCGCCGGTGTGACGTTGTCGGCATGGGCCTTTTGTGAGGCCACAATCTCTCCTTCCATGGCGTACAGCACGAGCTCCTTTTTGTTGAAGGGGCTACCAAGCAGTTCATTGGCGGCGAAGGCCGCCCCTGCCGCACTCGAGGCGCTGGAGCCTAATCCACTACCAGGATTGACATTCTTCTTGATCTCGATGTCAAATCCTTGTGCACTGTCCAGCATGTTGAGCAGGCTGGAGATGGCTACCGTTGCAACATTCTTCTCTGGACTGAAAGGCAGTTTGGCCCCTTCGATGTGGCTGATCACCAGCTTATCGTCTTTCCGCTTGCGCAGAATGATCTCATCACCGATGGTATCCAGGGCAAATCCGAAGATGTCGTAGCCACAACCGACGTTGGCGACTGAGGCCGGGGAAAATACTTTTATGCTATCCATTAGTTGAGGCTTACTTTGAGAATGTCTGCAAATATGCCGGAGGCTGTGACCGCTGCACCGGCACCGGCACCTTTGACTACCAGCGGCTGCTCCGGGTATCGCTGCGTATAGAATAGGACGATGTTGTCCATTCCTTCTAGATGATAGAAAGGATGCTCTTCTGTCACACCTTCCAGGGCCACCTTGGCCCCGCTCTCGTCGAACGATGCAACGACCCTCAGTTTCTTGTTCGCTGATGAGGCCTGCTGCACAAGTGTCTGGAAGTGACTTTCTTCCTTCGCCACGGCATCGTAGAAATCGTCGATGCTCTTGGCTTTGTGACAGCTTTCAGGCAGGAAAGATTCCAGCGCCACATCTGAGAGCTCCAACTGCTGTCCACTCTGGCGAGCGAGAATCAGGATCTTTCGCATGACGTCCGAACCGAAAAGGTCCAGCCTGGGATCCGGCTCCGTGAGCCCGAGTTCTTTGGCTTTCTTGATGATGTCGACGAATGGCGTAGTACCATCGTAGGTATTGAACAGGTAGTTAAGGGTACCTGAGAGCACCGCCTGAATTTTCTGAATCTCGTCGCCGCTCCTGACGAGGTCGTTCAGCGTTGAGATGACGGGTAGTCCTGCACAAACGTTGGTCTCAAACAGAAAATGCACATTGGACATGCGGGCAGTTCGCAGCAGCTTTTCGTAGGACCCGAATTCACTTGTGGCAGCGAGTTTGTTGGGTGTGACGACCGATATGCTCTGTGACAATATCTCCTGATAAAGTCCAGCGATTTTGTCAGACGCCGTGATGTCGATGAAGATACTGTTGCGCAGATTCAGGTCCCTCATTTTCTGCACATACTGCTGCGGGTCAAAAGTTTCGCCCTTGGCCAACTTGTCTGACCAGTCCGAATAGGAGATCCCCTCCTCTTCAAAATGCATCGTACGGGAGTTGGCTATGCCTACCAGGACAAAGCGTGTGTGATGGTGCTCCTGAAGAAATTCGAACTGCTGCTCCAATTGCGCGAGGAATGCTTTGCCGACATTACCTGCGCCGACGATGAAGAGGTTGATCCGCTTCATCGTGGAGAGGAAGAAACTTTCATGAAGGACATTCAACGCCTTGCGAAGGTGTTTTTGTGGGATGACCGCTGATATGTTGCGCTCGGAGGAACCCTGCGCGATGGCCTTGATGCTCACACCATTTCGACCCAGTACATGGAACATTTGACCGCTGACGCCCACCTGGTTGCGCATGTTGGAGCCCACCAATGCGAGTATCGACAGGTCCTTTTCGACCTCGATACTGCTGATCTTGTTGCTCTTCAGTTCCTGGGAAAACTCCTTTTCGACTGTTTTGACCGCGGCCTTTACTTCAGACTCGGCGATCGCTGCACAGATCGAGTGCTCGGAGGAGGCCTGGGTGATCAGTATGACGTTGATCTTCCGATCGGCCAATGCTTTGAAGAACCGATGGGAGAAGGCCGGAATACCCACCATGCCTGCGCCTGTCAGGTTGAGGAGGACGACGTTTTTGATGCTGGAAATACCTCGGATCAGCTGCTTGTCTTCGTCCCATTCCTTCGTAACAAGGGTACCTGCATCCTCTGGCTGGAACGTGTTCTTGATGAGAATCGGAATGCCCTTAGAGAGCGCCGGCTGGATCGATGGCGGATAGATCACTTTGGCGCCAAAGTGGGAGAGTTCCATCGCCTCTTCATAGGAAAGATGTTCGATGACTTTGGCTTGCCGGACCAGGTTGGGATCGGCTGAAAGCAGGCCACTTACGTCTGTCCAGATCTCGAGTTCGTCTGCATCCAATAGATTGGCAAATAGCGCCGCAGAGTAGTCGCTGCCGCCTCGTCCCAGTGTCGCCGTGATGCCTTCGGTGGTCGATGCAATGAAGCCTGGAAATACGTTGACTTTGGCGAAGTCGTCGATGGCCTTCATTCGTTCGCCAGAGAGCTGATAATCTACAGCGGTGACTCCCACTTCGGGGTTGACGATCAGGTAGTCCCTGCTGTCATAGCGTTTCGTCTCTACGAGTGTATTGAAGTACTCTGCGATGATGTAGGAAGACATCCGCTCTCCGAAGCTCATCACATACGCCTCGCTTTTGGAGGTCTGTTCTTTCAAAAGGAAGATGCCGTGGCATACATCTTTGAGCAGCGAGATGTTCTCGTCGAGGAAAGCCTTCTTGGCACCCGGCACCAGGGCCTCAAAAACGCGGTAGTGTTTTTCGGCAAGCAGGTCCAGCACTTCGCCGTAGCTAGGATCTCCAGCGGACGCCAGGGTGCCCAGTTCCACCAGCTGATTGGTGACGCCGCTGAATGCCGAAACAACAACCAGCAGCTGGTCCTTCTCAGCACCTTGCTTGATGATGGAGGCGACTTGCTTGATCGCTTCGACCGAGCCCACAGAGGTGCCACCAAATTTCAGTACTTTCATGCTTCGCGGTATATCAGATTAGGAATAGCTAAAGGTGGATGTCAGACCATGTAGCTCAACAGGTCTGGCCGGTTATTGAGGTATTCATGGAAAAAGTTTCGGGCCTTCATGCGCTCAAGGAGCGGTTCGAAGTCGGCGCTATCCTTCAGTTCGATGCCAATGAGTGCAGGACCTTTCTCGCGACTTGTCTTCTTGGTGTATTCGAAATGCACGATATCATCTGTTGGGCCCAGTACCTCTGCTACAAATTCCTTCAGCGCCCCCGCGCGTTGCGGGAAGCGGATGATGAAGTAGTGCATCAGGTTTTCATGCAACAGGGCCCGCTCCCGGATTTCCTCTGTACGCGTGATGTCGTTGTTGCTACCAGACAGGAGGCACACGACATTCTTGCCCTTAATTTCTTTTTTGAAGTCGTCTAAAGCTGCGACGGACAGGCATCCGGCTGGTTCGAGTACGATGCCTTTTTCGTTGTACATTTTGATGAGTGTAGAGCAGATCTTTCCTTCATCCACGAGGTGCACCTGATCGACATGCTCGCTGCAGATAGGGAGGGTCTTGTCTCCGACCCGCTTTACAGCAGCCCCGTCAACAAACTTGTCGATATGGTCGAGCGTCACCAGTTTCCCCTGCTTCACGGACTCGTACATGGCCGGTGCCCCTTTGGGCTCGACACCGATGATCTTGGTTTTGGAGCTAAGTCCCTTGATGACCGTCGAAACCCCAGAGGCGAGTCCGCCACCACCTATGGGAATAAATAAGTAGTCAATAGGAAAGGAGCTCTCTTCCCAGATCTCGAGCCCTACAGTCCCTTGCCCTTCGATGACTTTCTCGTCGTTGAACGGGTGAATGAACGTACTTCCGTTTTCATCGCAGTCGTGCTTGGCTTCGGCATAGGCGTCGTCGAAGGTGTCACCGACGAGGATGACTTCCACCTGGTCTTTGCCAAACATCTTCACTTGCTCCACCTTTTGCTTGGGTGTAGGCGACGGCATAAAGATCTTGCCGTGAACCTTCAGCAGCTGACATGACAGGGCGACTCCTTGGGCGTGATTTCCCGCACTGGCGCAAACGATCCCTGCGGCTAACTTCTCGGGAGACAGGGACGTGATCTTATTGTAGGCACCACGAATCTTGTATGACCGTACGATCTGCGTGTCTTCTCTCTTGAGATAGATATCACACTCGTACTGCTCGCTGAGATTGTAGCTCAGCTGCAACGGCGTGGAATGGATCACGCCCTTCAGCTTGTGTGCTGCCGACTTGATGTCTTCTATTGATGGAAAGTACACGTCCGTATCCAGTGTTTCGGAAGTCATGTTGTTGCTAGTGTTTGAGTGTTGACCTGCGAAGTAGTGACTCCGGCTCAGGGATGGTAAGGGCTTGGTCCGTAGGACCGGAGCGGTAAGCGTAGCCCTGAACAGCCCGCCGTGAAGTGAGAGAAAACAGATTTTGACCGGTAGGATCGACTGGCTTCTCTCTACTTCACGAGGAGCCCCTTATAATTATTTATTCTCAGGGCGCAGTTGACGCACAGCAGCGCCAGCCTGCCACATCTCAGAATCTTGTAGCTCCTTGAGCTCTTCCTCGAGCTTCTCGCGGTAGTCTGACTTCTGGTTGGCTTCGATCGTGATCTTGGCCTCGTTGCCAGTGGCTACGCTGTCATACAACTCTTCGAAGACGGGAGAGACGGCATCTCTGAACTTCTTCCACCAGTCGAGCGCACCACGCTGAGCAGTAGTAGAGCAGTTGGCGTACATCCAGTCCATGCCATTTTCTGCCACGAGCGGATACAGTGACTGAGTGGCCTCTTCTACAGTTTCGTTGAAGGCCTCAGAAGGAGAGTGGCCACGCTTGCGAAGTAGGTCATACTGCGCTGCGAAGAGCCCCTGGATGGCGCCCATCAGGCTACCACGCTCACCAGTGAGGTCACTGAAGACTTCTTTTTTGAAATCGGTCTCAAACAGGTAGCCTGACCCAACACCGATACCCAGAGCGATCACTCTTTCACGCGCCTTACCAGTCGCATCCTGGTGGATGGCGAAGCTGGAGTTGAGGCCCTTGCCTGCAACAAAGAGTCGACGAAGGGATGTACCAGAGCCCTTAGGTGCGACCAGGATCACATCCACATCGCTAGGAGGGATGATACCTGTTTGGTCGTTGTAGGTCACGCCAAAGCCATGGGAGAAGTAAAGCGCTTTGCCAGGGGTAAGGCGCTCTTTGATCGTGGGCCACAGTGCGATTTGGCCAGCATCAGAGAGGAGAAACTGAAGGATCGTTCCTTTCTCAGCCGCCTCTTCGATAGAGAAAAGCGTTTCGCCAGGAACCCATCCATCGGCGATAGCTTTGTCCCAGGTTTTGGATTCTTTGCGCTGACCGACGATGACATTGAAGCCGTTGTCTTTTAGGTTGAGCGCCTGTCCAGGACCCTGGACACCATAGCCGAGGATGGCGATGGTTTCATCTTTTAGGATGTCCCTTGCTTTGTCAAGTGGGAACTCTTCTCGGGTCACTACCTCTTCGACGGTGCCTCCGAAATCAATTTTTGCCATTGTGTTTAGAATAGTTAAAAATCAGTAATCTTTTATGCTCAGTTGGTTTGACTGTGTTTCTTCTAATTGCTTGATGAACGTCTCCGTTTTACGCTTGCTTTTGGAGATCGCTACCCTGCCCGAACGGGCAAACTCAAGCAGGCCGTAAGGCTCTAATTTTTGGTAGAGATCGTGTGTCTCTCTCTTGTGTCCAGTCTTTTCGATGACGATGTGGTCCTGCTCAATCACCAGTATCCGCGCGCCATTGTTTCGCACCAATGTCTCGATCGAATTGCCATTGAGGAATACTTTCGTAGGTACTTTGTACAGAGCGATCTCCTGATAATAGATCTCGTCTTCTTCGTAGACGAAGGCACCTAGTACATCGATCAGTTTGCGGATCTGCTTTACGACCTTTTCTGCCTGGTCGCGAGTGGCAGTGATCACAATCGAGAACCGGCTCAAGCCAGGCACCTCTGTGGCGGATACGTTGAGGCTTACGATATTGATCTTCCTTCGTGTGAAGATGATGGTAATGTGATTGAGCAACCCGGACTTATCCTCTGTGAGCACAGAGAGGGTGTAGTCCTTCATGGTATGATCAGAGTGGTCTTCGCTATAGATATTGGCGCTCATGATTTCTTGATTTATGACAGACGGATATCTGAGACTGAGGCACCCGATGGCACCATTGGGAATACATTTTCTTCTTTCTCAACTACCACCTCTAGCAAGTAGGGTCCTTCGTGATCCAGGAAGCTTTTGAGCGCACCATCGAGATCATTGCGCTGAATTACTTTGTTACACGGAATGCCATAGCCTTGGGAGATCAGCTGGAAATCAGGATTGACCAGTTCTGTGAACGAGTAGCGTTTCTCGAAAAACAGCTGCTGCCACTGGCGTACCATGCCCAGGAAGTTGTTGTTGAGTATAAGGATTTTCACTCCCAGGTTGTATTGGAAGATGGTTGCCAGCTCCTGGATGGTCATTTGAAAGCCTCCGTCACCGATAATAGCGACGACCTCTCTCTCAGGTGCGCCTCTCTTGGCACCCATGGCTGCAGGCAAGGCAAATCCCATGGTTCCTAATCCCCCGGATGTGATATTGGACCGAGTATCGGCAAACCGGTAGTAACGACTGGCTACCATTTGGTGCTGCCCTACATCTGTGACGATCACGGCCTCGCCGTTGGTCTTTTCTGATAGGAGGCGGATCACCTCGCCCATTCGCACCTGATCACCTGTAGGGTACAGTTCACTCGTGACAACCTGGTCCTCCTCGATTTTGTCCATTTCGCGGAAGGAGGCCATCCACTCTTCGTGTGAATTTGCAGCCACCTTACCAACGAGTTGATGCAGTGCTTGCTTTGCGTCCGCATTGATGGCTACGGTCGTCTTGACGTTTTTGTCAATCTCTGCCGGGTCGATCTCGATATGAATGACTTTGGCCTGTCGGGCGTATTTGGTCAAGTCTCCCGTCACGCGGTCATCGAACCGCATACCGATGGCAATGAGGACATCGCATTTGTTGGTATTGATGTTAGGCCCATAGTTGCCATGCATGCCCAGGTACCCAACGTAGTTAGGATGGTCCACTGGCAGTGCAGAAAGCCCCATCAATGTGGAAGCTGCCGGGATGCCCGTTTTTTTGAGGAATGCCTTGAGCTCCTCCTGCGCTTCAGACAGAATAATGCCTTGCCCCACCAGCACATAGGGCCTTTCGGCCTTATCGATCATCGCTACGGCCTCATCGATCTTTGCCTCGTCAAGGATGGGGTAGGGATGGTAGCTCCTGATTTTTTCACACTTCTGATAAGAGAAGTCGAACTCCTCGAACTGCGCATCTTTGGTGATATCGATCAATACTGGACCGGGTCTGCCAGAATTGGCAATGTAAAATGCGCGGGCAATGGCATAGGGGATCTCCTCAGCTTTTGTCACCTGATAGTTCCACTTGGTCACGGGCATAGAGATACCCACCACGTCAGTTTCTTGAAATGCGTCGGTACCTAACAGGTGCGAAGGCACCTGGCCGGTGATGCAGACGATCGGGGTGGAGTCGATCTGCGCATCGGCGATACCAGTGATAAGGTTGGTAGCTCCAGGTCCTGACGTTGCAAAACAGACGCCGGTTTTTCCAGACACACGCGCGAAGCCCTGCGCTGCATGTGCAGCCCCTTGCTCGTGGCGTGTGAGGATGTGCTCCAGCTGATCCTGGTACTTGTACAGTTCATCATAGACGGGCATGATCGCTCCTCCGGGATAACCAAATATGGTTTCAACGCCCTCTTCCAGTAGGGAAAGGAGCAAACCTTCAGAACCAGACACTCGCTTGGTCGCCTTCTTCTTCGTTTCCGTCAAGGTGAGTGATGAGGTATTCATAATCAATCTATTCATCTGTGACACAACCCTTCGAGGCTGTCGACACTGAGTTAATGTATTTTCTAAGCACACCTTTTTCGGCCTTATAGGGTGGTTGTTGCCAGGCCTGGCGGCGTGCTTCTAATTCTTCGTCGCTTATCTTGATGTCCATGCGGTTGTTGACCGCGTCGATGGCGATGATATCGCCATTTTGGATGAGGCCAATAGGTCCGCCTTCCTGGGCTTCTGGTGTGATATGCCCAACCACGAACCCGTGAGAACCACCAGAGAATCGCCCGTCAGTAATGAGGGCCACGTCCTTGCCGAGGCCGGCGCCCATGACCGCGCTCGTCGGCTTCAGCATCTCCGACATTCCGGGGCCTCCTTTTGGGCCTGAGTATCGGATCACAATGACTTCGCCCTTCTGCACTTCCTTGCCAATTCCTTCGATGGCGGCGAACTCGTCATCGTAGACACGTGCGGGGCCTTCGAAGTACTCGCCTTCCTTTCCTGTGATCTTGGCGACTGCGCCTTCCGGTGCCAGGTTGCCATACAGGATTTGCAAGTGACCTGATGGCTTGATGGGATCGGAGAACGATCGGATGATCTTCTGGCCATCAGCTAGCCCGGGCGCTTCCTCGAGGTTCTCGGCCAATGTCTTGCCGGTCACTGTCAGACACGACCCGTCGAGGAACCCTTCCTTGAGCATCAGCTTCATGACAGCAGGAGTACCCCCGATGTTGTGGAGGTCTTCCATGAGGTATTTTCCGCTTGGCTTGAGGTCCGCGATGAAAGGCGTCGCATCACTGATCCGCTGGAAGTCCTCCAGGGTCAGATCCACTTCGACCGCTCTTGCCATGGCCAGCAGGTGCAGTACGGCATTGGTGCTACCACCGAGGGCCATGACCACCTTGATGCCATTTTCGAAGGCGGCCTTCGTCATGATGTCGCGAGGCTTGATGTCTTCTTCCAGGAGGTGGCGAATGGCCTTGCCGATATCCAGCGTCTCTTGTTGCTTGTTGTTGCTCTCTGCGGGGTTAGACGAGCTGAAGGGCAAGCTCATGCCCAAGGCCTCGATCGCCGAAGACATGGTATTGGCGGTGTACATGCCGCCGCAGGCACCGGGTCCAGGGATGGAGTTTTGAATAATGCCTTTGTAGTCTTCGTCGCTGATATTGCCCGCTAGCTTCTGCCCATAGGCTTCGAAGGCAGAGATGATGTTGAGGTCCTCACCTTTCCACTTACCTGGTCGCACGGTGCCACCGTAGACCATGATGCCGGGCCTGTTGAGGCGGCCCATGGCGATCAGGGCGCCAGGCATGTTTTTGTCACAACCCACAACTGGGATCACGGCGTCATAGAACTGGCCCCCGCACACGGTCTCAATAGAGTCGGCGATGATATCTCGTGATACCAGCGAATACTTCATCCCTGTGGTGCCATTGGAAATCCCGTCGCTCACGCCGATCGTGTGGAAGATCAGGCCTACGAGATCGGCCTCCTGTACGCCCTTCTTGACGCGATGTGCCAGGATGTTCAAGTGCATGTTACAGGGGTTGCCCTCAAAGCCGGTGCTGACGATACCGACCTGCGCCTTGTCGAAATCCTCTTCTTTGAGGCCTGTGGCATAGAGTTGCGCCTGCGAGGCAGGTTGGCTAGGGTCTTGTGTGACCGTTCTGCTGTATTTGTTCAGTGGCATGGATTGGAGCTCGCTTATACGATGGTCAAGTCCTCGAACTCGTCGAAGCGGACCTTTTGTTGATAGATGAAGTGCAAGCTGTACGAAGCGGAGTCTTCCCAGACCCCTTTCATCTGCTCGCCGTTGATAGATTGGATTTGGCTGATCTCTGAAGCCGTACCGCAGAAGAACGCCTGATCGGCGTCATACAATTCTTCTACGACAATATCTTTTTCGACGATGGTCACACCCAGTTCCTTCGCCATGTGGAAGATGGACGCACGTGTGATGCCAGGGAGGATGTTGCCCTTCTTGGGTGTGTAGAGGACATTGTCCTTCTCATAAAAGAAGTTGCTCGCGGGGCCCTCCGCCACATGATCGTTGGCGTCGAGTAGCAGCGCTTCGTCATATCCTAGGTTGCGCGCCTGAGCTGACACGATGGTAGCTGAGGAGTAGTTGCCCACGACCTTTGCTTCGATGGGAATCGCCTGGGCGCTTGGCTTGCGGTACTGCGAGACCATCACATCCAGGGGCTTCAGGCCATTGTACTTTTTCCACTTCCAGGCAGCCATGAAGATGTTAGAGTCCTTTGTTGGGCGTAGCATCATGTCCTGACCGGCGTAGACGAGGGGCCGGATATAGGCGTCTGTCAGGTGATTTTTTTCCAGGAGTTCGTGTGCGATGTGTGTAAGCTCCTCCGCAGAGTAGGGGAGATTGAGGTGCATCATTTCAGCGGACTTGTGCAGGCGTTTGAAGTGATCCAATGCCTTGAAGATCTTATAGCTGCCGCCGCTCCTATACGATCGGATGCCCTCCAGAGCGCCAGTACCATAGTGCAATGTCTGGTCAAAGAGGCTTGTTTTAGCGTCTTTGGCCTTTATCCAGTTGCCATTATGGAATACGATCGTGTTGTCGTTGTAATACATGGTCGCACGTATAAAAAAACGCCATCCTGTCGGGATGGCGTCCTAGTATTTTCTCGTAGATACATTGTCACCATCCCTTATTCGCCAGTCGTACGACTCGAATAATCACGGTAATGACCACGATATCTACAGTTATTAATTTCATAATTTCCTTCAAAAGTAAAATATACACTTGCAATAGAAAATCTATTTAAACGATTTTTTCATTATTTATTTCGTTGCAAGAAGAAATTGGATATCTGGTGGGTGGCTATAAAAAAAGCCCACCGGAGGGCGGGCTTTTGAAGAATTTGCAATTTTCTGTCAGTTACAGTATCCAATACAGTATCCAAGAATTCTCATTTCCTTACCGCTCAAGCCGCGGGGCTCCTCATTTTTCAGGGATGAAAAACGAGGCAAAAAATCCTTCCTTCCTACAAGGTCTTCCGAGAGCCGGCATTGCAGAGAATTATTGTAGTGGCGCCAAGGACTAGCGAGATGTACCGCCCTCGGATCAAGTGAAGTGGCACGACTGTGTATGAAGGAATCGTCACGGACGCGCTCCTTGGGGATTTGTCCAGCACTGTGTTCGCGGGGACAATTCTCTTCCTTAGCGACTTAATTACGTCTTATGAACTGACTAGCTTAAGCCAGTACTTCGCGTACCTTATCCGCGGCGTCCTTGAGCAGGATCGCTGAAGTCACCTTCAACCCAGACTCTTCGATGATTTTTGCACCCTCTTCGGCGTTCGTTCCCTGCAATCGGACAATGATCGGCACGCTGATGTCACCAATATTCTTGTAAGCTTCCACGACGCCACTTGCGACCCTGTCTCCCCTCACGATACCGCCGAAGATGTTGATGAGGATCGCCTTCACATTAGGATCACGCAGGATGATTCGGAAACCTGCTTCCACCGTCTTGGCATTCGCACCTCCTCCGACGTCGAGGAAGTTGGCGGGCTCACCACCGGATAGCTTGATGATGTCCATCGTGGCCATGGCCAGGCCTGCGCCATTCACCATACAGCCGACGTTGCCTTCCAGCTTCACATAGTTAAGGCCACTCTGCCCGGCTTCCACTTCCAAAGGATCTTCTTCAGTCAGGTCGCGCAGTTCAGCGAGGTCTTTGTGTCGATAGAGGGCATTGTCGTCCAGATTGACCTTGGCGTCGACCGCCAGGATCTTATTGTCCGAAGTCTTCAGTACGGGGTTGATCTCAAACTGCGAGGCGTCAGTTGCTTCGTATGCTTTGTAGAGGGCGAAGATGAATTTCACCATCCCCTTGAATGCATCGCCGGTCAGTCCCAGCGCAAAAGCTACTTTGCGCGCCTGGAAACCCTGTAGGCCGACTGCCGGGTTGACCCACTCCTTCACGATCTTGTCGGGAGTTTCCTCCGCCACGGTCTCGATGTCCATGCCCCCTTCGGTGGAGGCCATGATGATATTTTGTCCTGTTCCTCGATCAAGAAGGATCGAGAGATAATATTCTTTGGGCTCAGAATCGCCAGGGTAGTACACATCCTCGGCTATCAGAATCTTGTTCACCTTTTTTCCAGCAGCGCCCGTCTGATGTGTCACTAGCGTCCCGCCCAGGATCGCTTCTGACTTTGGCTCCACTTCTTCCAGGCTCTTGGCTAGCACCACTCCGTTCGAACCGGTCTCGTTGATTTTTCCTTTGCCTCGACCACCAGCATGAATTTGGGCCTTGATCACGTACCAACTGGTCCCTGTCTGCGCATTGAGCTCTTTTGCCGCTTCGACTGCTTTTTGAGGGGTATCTGCGACGATACCATTTTGGATCGTGACGCCGTAACTCTTGAGTATTTCCTTCGCCTGGTATTCGTGGATATTCATGCCGTACTATTTTGCTGCGAATCTACTGGATACAATGGAGAATTGAGAATGGAAAATGGAGAATTGCAGCGTAGGGCGCACATGCCCTCGCTTGGGGCCATCGCACCCCTGAAGTGAGAGAGGCAGAAGACCACAAAGGAAGCGCAATTCTTCAGCTCTCTACTTCAGGGCTTCCTCGTGCCTGCCTGCACGTAGCCGTTGCGGCAAAGGCAGGCCGGCTGTAGCCTTCGGCCGCGCTGCCAGCCCATGAGTCATGCCTTGTCTACCGCTTCGGCTTGCGGCCTTTTTAGTTGATGAGTTGAGTTCTTGTCTGCCAAAGACTTTATTCAATGACCCTCGCTGATAGGATCCGCACGTCTTCGATGGGTCGGTCCTGATCATTCGTCGGTGTAGTAGCGATTGCATCGACCACGGCCATGCCCTCAATCACCTCTCCGAAGACAGTGTAGTTCTGGTCGAGGTGAGGCGTGCCTCCCAGCGTTCGATACACTTCTCGATGTGCTTCAGGGATCATATATGGCTCCAACTCCAGCGACTCGGCGATCGCCTTTAGGGAATCACTGAGTTGTCCGAACAGCTCCCAGTTGGCGTTCTCCTGCGCTTCCTGTCTCGCTGCTTTCAAGCCGCTGTTCTCCGGGGCGTTCAGTGCATAATTTTCAGCTAGCCACCCGTTGATCCTTCCCTCATCTACGTCGATCATGCTATCGGGGCGGGGGCCACGTTGTACGATGTAGAACTGCATGGCAGACGAGGCCCTTTCGGCATTGCCGTCCCGGGCAGCTCCAAGTGCACCTCGCTTATGAAAGAGTGTCGGATCAAATTCCGCAGGTACTTTGTAGTCACGATCTCCCTCACCCAGCGAGGCTTCGCCGTCAGCGTTCTTGCTGCTGGGATCACCGCCCTGGATCATGAATTCGTTGATCACCCGGTGAAAGAGCAGACTGTCAAATGCCGTCTCTTCAACCAGCTTGAGGAAATTGTCTCGGTGTTGTGGCGTTTTGTCAGAGAGTTGCAGGACGATTTTCCCTTTGGTCGTTTCGAAAGCGACCGTGGCGGGAGGTGGTTCGGATGACTCTGGTTCTTGTTGCTTGGGGGTGGAGCAGGCAGCTACAGCTACTATGATAGCCAGGTGGTGAAATCTCATCTATGTTTGTTTTAATGTGCTCGAAAGATAGGGAGAAAGTAAAGATCGATCCTATGCGTGCTATGGGACGAACCGAAACCCTCAGCTCTCTGCACTATCCGACTGGCCCTTGTACCTCTCCCGGCAATTGTACTCCAGGTCGATGATCACGGCCCTACTTCCCTGTGGTAAGAGTTCATACCCGTCTGGGCCTTGTATCCTGTCGAATACACTGATTTCATAAATGCAGCTTGGATCGATGGCTGAAGCCACTTTGTCATCTAGTTGGATGTACTCGCCACCGACATTGAGGAAGTTTAGAATGTATTCTGATGTATCAGCGCTCTTAAGTGCTGTGACCAATTCTTCATTGGCATAGGAGGCGAAATGCACTACATGAAATGACCCCTCTCCACCCGCTATGTCAAGGGCAGTTTCATGGTGCCTTGGAGATTGCGGAGCGATATCTCCACCCATGCTACCACCGAGTTCCGGAAATATCGGCTCCCACGTTGTGCCGAAAAGGGTGTCAGCCCCGCGGACGATCAATATTTCATAGTGCCCGGCGGCAAGTCGTTTATGAAGGAACCCCGCGTTCTCGAGCTGCCAACCGAAGTGGTAGGTGCCCACCTCAGGGCTTGCTACGGATCCGATCACTTCGTTATTGATAATCAGGTCACAAGGGTCGCAAAAAGTGCTGGTCACAGAAAAGTAGACATCCGTATGGCCATCCGAAGGCCACCATTCAACAATCAGGACCAAGAGTACTGTCGCGACCATAATAGCTCTGACCGTTCGCACCCAAGTCTTGTGGTTCCTTATAGCCATACGAGTAAGGTACGAAAAAACTCAACCCCTTGCCAGCGAGAAGGAATAGAGCATCTGGGAGTCAGTGCTAAAATCGAACTCCGAGATTCAGATATACCTGTGATAGTTTCGATTTACCTTCCTTGAAGATGTCAGTGAATCCTCGATTGTAACCAGCTTCGAGGAATAGAAAGAGGACATCCACACCAACTCCGATATTCCCTCCCAGTTGAAAGGTATTGACATCATCCTCGGAGATATCCAGCGGATTGTCAGCGACATTGACGATCACCCCAGGAGAGATCCCACCGAAAGCTCGGATTCCTATGATCCGCTGTACCGGAGCAAGCAAATTGATGCCAACCGCTATGGGCAACTCTAGCTGGTGTATGCCGAATGTCTTATCCGTAATCGGATTGGGGTTATCGGGTTCCTCCAGAACGGCGGCAGAGCCCATGTAGCGCAGCCCCACTTCCCAGGAGGTAAATCTTCCTTTGCGATAAGAGACCCCCAGGTCATATCCCGCGGCTAGTGCAGATTCAAATCGGCTTTCCTTGAAGGCAATGGTGCTACCAGTGATACCTCCATACAATTTGAAGCTCTTTCTCTTTTTTGATTGCTTTTCCTCTTTTTTGGCGTCTCTCTGCTCTTTCTTTAATGCCTTTTCTTCAGAGACGTCAGACGTCTCTTGTCCGTGTAATGGTACACTAGATAGGAGCCACAAGGTCGTCAGGAAAAGGTAAGCGGTGCTACGTTGCGTCATCATGGCAGTCATTGTTGGTTTGGGACTAGGGTAGATAGCAAACTTAACCCTTCACCAGCGAAAAGCAGTAGAGCATCTCCGTGGCTATCTGCCGGCAGCGCTCATCGTACCTGACGGCTTCTGCGGCGGTGCCATCGGCGACCTTGGGATCCTCATAGGGAATGGCAATACGGGCGCTCGCGCCAAAGACGATCGGGCAGGCCTCGTCGGCATCCGAGCAAGTCATGATGGCTGCAAAATCATTCTGAGGATTGGCTTCGTCGCTATATTTTTTCGACCAGGCTTTCTGGATAGGAGCGTCGTCGGCATAGCGGACCTCATAGATCGGGTTGTCGCCATCCTTGGCCTTGGTTATGTCGAAACCTGCCCTTTGCATCGCGGCGACCGCCCGGGGATTGAAAGCGGTGCCTTCTGTACCTCCGGAATAGGTCTCCACATCCCCGATACCGTAGTAGTCCGCAGCGACTTTGGCCCACAATTGACTTAGGTGGCTTCGTCGACTGTTATGGGTGCAGATGTAGATCAGCTGGGCGGTTTTTTCAGCGTTGACCCTTGACTCGACATACGTCGCGATGTCGTTTAAGAGCTCTTTTCTTTTTGAGGGTATGGCATCGAAGCCTCTTATCGCTTCGTCGATGTAGGCCTGGATGTCCTTGTTGAATGCTTTGGTCTCTGTGTTCATGGGTGGAATACAGTTGCGATCACAAGGTGATCATCATAGATAGTTTCATTGGATTTTCTAGCCTCCCAAACTACGTCGCAATATTACGATGAACAAAGAGCTGCGGCATGCATGGTACATTAATTTTCTGTTAGTTGGGCTGTCCTGAATGATGGATTTTTCATGTTGTATTTTGTATCATGACTTCGGCATCAGGGGATTATCATTGAGCGTTTAACACTACTTATTGACCATCTTCTGCAAGTCCTTTGAGTAGCGATCGCCGACGATTTCGATGTTGGACAGCGCCTGATCGATTTCCTGGAGTTCATCTCTCGATAGGTCCACATCTGTTGCACCGATGTTTTCCTCTAACCGATGCAGTTTGGTAGTACCCGGGATTGGTACGATCCAAGGTTTCTGTACAAGCAGCCACGCCAGGGCAATTTGGGCCTGGGTAGCTTCCTTTTGCCCAGCAATGCGGGTGATCAGGTCCACCAATGCCTGGTTGGCTTTACGAGCCTCTACGGCAAATCGTGGCAACTTGGCACGGAAGTCTGTGCTTTCAAATGCCGTGGTCGTGTCCATCTTCCCAGTGAGGAATCCGCGGCCCAATGGACTGAAGGGGACGAAGCCGATACCGAGTTCCTCTATCAAAGGCAAGATTTCCTTTTCTGGCTGTCGCCACCACATCGAGTACTCGCTCTGAAGAGCTGCCACCGGCAATACAGCGTGAGCCGCCCTGATCGCGTCGGCACCTGCTTCGGACATGCCGAAGTGTAAGACCTTGCCTTCTGCGATGAGTTCCTTTACTGTCCCAGCGACATCTTCCATGCGGACTTTTGGATCCACTCGGTGTTGGTACAAGAGGTCAATACGGTCTGTCTTCAGCCTCTTCAGTGAGGCCTCAGTTACGTTGCGAATATTCTCTGGTGTACTGTCGAGGCCATCTTGTGGGATACCTCCTTTGAATCCAAACTTGGTGGCAATGATGACTTCGTCGCGGATGGGAGCGAGCGCCTCTCCCAGTAGCTCCTCATTGGTGAAAGGACCATAGGCTTCAGCTGTGTCAAAGAAGGTGGTACCTCTCTCGAAAGCGCCACGGAGCATCTTGATGCCTTCCTGGTTTTCGACTGGCTGGCCGTAAGCGAAGCTGAGTCCCATGCAACCCAAGCCAAGTGCTGAGACGTCCAGATTGGGAGATAGGGTTCGTTGGTTCATTGCTCCTTGATGGTTTTGGGTAATGTACTTGTGTTTGTTGACGAATACACTACCCGTAGGCCGGTATTTCCGCCAATGCAGTTTGTGTGCAAACAACCGCGGAACCTAAACTTTACAGGGTTTGAGCTGCTCTGCCCTTAGCGATCGGTGATGTTCAGTTCACTTTTGATCTTCATCGGGATCGTAAGTCCGTTGGGCATCTGGTCGTTGGCCTTCATGTCAGCTTTGCCTTCGATGGACTGTACTATGGTGGCTGTAGAGATCCAGCCCGAATTGCGATCCACCTTCACTTGCGAGTCCACGGTTCCGGACATATCAAATTTGAGGTCGAGCCCATTGGTATTGATGTATTGGTCTTTGTTGACCGTTTCTATGTTGCCACGGCCGGTGAGTAGGTAATGATCTGCTTCCTGGCCGTCGAAGGAGTATTGGGTGGTGATTTTTCCTTCCATACCTGCATTGAGATCCGCTTCTGTCTTCCAGGTGTCCCCTGGATTTACTGGTCCATCCGGGAATATGGCTGTCACCATTTCAATATTTCCCTTCAACGCCTTTGCCCCGTACGTTTGATTGAGTTGGTTCAGAATCTGTTGCCTCTCTGAGGCGGTGACGTCTCTGTCTTCCAGGGCTGCTTCCCACACCCTATCGAGGTTTTCGATTTGCTGGACTTTGCCATTCTTTGACATCACCAGGTTAAACGACTGTCCGATGATATTGCTGAGCACTTGTGAGTAAGCATCGTCCTCAGCCGGATTGTTGGAGTCGAAGGTGGTGCTGCCTTGCTGGGACCCCATGGACATTTGCAAGCGTCCGAAGGTAACCGACATATCGTAGCTGTCGCTGTTGGCCTGCAGTACTTCAAAGAGCATCGTACTTTCCAATCCAATCAGAATTTCCAGTTGCTGACCCATCAGGTCCTGAACGATGGTGGCATTGGAGTTGGTCACTTGCGTGTAGGTCTGACCCTTCTGCAGGTTGAGTTCCAATCTTTTCTGGCCGACGACGAGGGTACTCGACAGGCATGTCACTAGTAGGGCAAAGAGGTGAAGTTTCATAATTCCTGGAGGTTTGCTACTTGATGTCTTGCATCGGCAATGTAGATGCAAATGTTAGTTTGACCAAAACTCGCGCCGATTGGCGGAATTGTGAATTGAAAAGGGGCCATGGAGAATTGCGTATGAGTGAGAGGGCATTAATGCTGGTAATTTGTGATTTCTGATGGCAGATTTCTCTGTGCTTCCCAAAATCTGAAATCTGACCTCATCGATCCTAGCTCATTGTCTTTATGTTTGCGGCATGCTCGTGGCGAAAGATATTCACAAGGCGTATGGGAGCCTGAAAGTGCTGAAAGGCATCAATCTCGAGATTGGTGACAACGAGGTCGTCAGTATCGTGGGTGCTTCTGGCGCGGGAAAGAGCACACTACTGCATATACTAGGTACGCTGGATAGTCCTGATCGAGGGGAAGTGCGCATCAAGTCACAATTGGCCACTAGTCTACCCCAGAAAAAACTGGCCTCCTTTCGCAACGAAAATATTGGCTTCATCTTCCAGTTTCACAACCTGCTGCCGGAGTTTACGGCACTGGAGAACGTGTGCATACCTGGTTTCATCGGGAAACGCAAGGAATCAGAGGTGACCAGCAGGGGAGAGGAGCTGCTCAAGCTACTTGGGTTGGAGGAGCGAATGGATCACAAGCCCTCCGAGTTGTCCGGTGGGGAGCAGCAGCGGGTATCCGTGGCGCGAGCACTGATCAATAGCCCATCGATCGTCTTCGCCGACGAGCCCACAGGCAACCTGGACTCGAAGAATGCGAAGGAGCTGCATGACCTCTTTTTCGAGCTGCGAGACCGCCTGAAGCAAACATTCGTCATTGTCACCCACAACCAGGAGTTGGCCAACATGGCCGATCGAAAGATCGAGATCGTCGATGGCCTCATTCGGGACGAGGTCGTCCTATGAAGCAATTCCTGACGCCGGGAGTACGCTACATGCTATTGGCTACGCTGTTTTTTGCGCTGATGAAGGTTTGCGTGAAAGCCATTTCCCACATCCCGGCAATAGAGATCATCTTCTTTAGGGCGATCATTTCTCTGGGCATCAGTATGTATCTGCTTCGTCGACAGCGGGTCAGCTTCTGGGGAGTCAACAAGCCCATATTGATAGCACGGGGTGTGACTGGGGCGATTGCGCTGATTTTATACTTCTACCTGCTGCATCAAATACCGCTCGCGACAGCTGCCACCCTACAATACCTGGCGCCCATTTTCACGACTATTCTGGGCATATTCATTGTTAATGAGAAGGTGCGACCCTGGCAGTGGTTATTCTTTGCGATCAGTTTTGCTGGCGTGATGGTTGTGCAAGGCTTTGATGTCCGCATATCGTACTTGCACCTTGGTATTGGCCTTGCCACTTCCTTCTTTATGGGACTAGCCTACAACTTTGTCCGGAAGCTCAATACCACTGAGCATCCCCTGGTGATCATCTTGTACTTCCCGCTTGTCTTGCTGCCCATCGGGGCTGTGTGGTCCTATTTCGTGTGGGTGCCACCAATTGGGACAGATTGGCTATTTCTCGTTGCTGTGGGCATTCTGACGCAGATAGCACAGTTTTTCATGACGAAATCCTATCAATCAGAGGAGCTGTCGAAGGTCTCCATTCTCAACTACGTGGGGCTGATTTACGCGCTCGCATTTGGGTTCTTATTCTTCGGTGAGACCTTCAATTGGCTCACGTATCTGGGCATGTTTCTGGTTATTGCGGGTGTCATGGGCAACGTCCTATTTAAGCGTTCGGTCAAACCATTGTAGGCTACTCATTCCGACTGCTTGAAATTGTACAAAGTCCGTATGCAACGTTAGATCTTGGCTTAACCATAGATTATTTGACTCTTGAAAAATGCGGGCTCCGAAACAGGCTCTGAGAGGGGTGTGTTTGAAAATAAACCATTGAATCTTTGGTATTCTCATTCAAACCCATACATTTGTTTTAACAAAGAGCCACTATGAAGAGAAATGGAACCGACCTGCTGGACGAGGATTTGTCCAAATGGGGCATGGGGATTGAGAGCTTCACAGCTATGAGTGTATCGCTCAATGTACCCGCCAACACCGATAACTTCTTTGAAAAAATTAATCGCCTTTCCTTAGAACTGGACAAAAGACTCCTCAAATTAGAGGCGAAAAACCAGGACTAACGTTTAAAGCGATTAATACTTCATGGGAAGAGCATTTGAGTACCGTCGCGCCGCGAAGGAGAAGCGGTGGGACAAAATGTCAAAGATTTTTCCGAAACTGGCCAAAGCCATTCAGGTAGCTGCCCGGGAGGGTGGGCCAGACCCCGAAATGAACGCCAAACTCCGCTCGGCAATTCAGAATGCCAAGGCGGAGAACATGCCTAAGGACAATATCGAGAATGCCATCAAACGCGCAACCGGCAAGGATGCGACGACGATGGAGGAAGTAAACTTTGAGGGCAAGGGCCCTCATGGTGTTTTGGTATTTGTCGAGTGCATGACTGACAACAATAACCGGACGGTGGCGAACGTCAAATCTTATTTCAGTAAAGCAGGAGGTGGTTTTGTGCCTTCGGGCTCACTCGAGTTTATGTTCAACCGTAAGGCCGTTTTCGAGTTTGAAAAGGCGGAGGGTATGGACCTGGAGGAGTTGGAGTTGGAGCTCATAGACGGTGGCCTCGAGGAAATCGAGGAGAATGATGGGACTGTCTACTGCTACGCAGACTACACCGACTACGGGAGCTTGTCCAAGCTGTTGGAAGACAAAGGCGTCGAAATCAATAAATCGGGCCTGAAGAGGTACGCGACCACACCAGTAGAATTCAATGAGGAGCAACTCGACGAGATCGAGAAAATGCTCGACAAAATGGAGGACGACGAAGATGTACAAGCGGTGTACACCAACATCGCGTAAGCTTCGTGAGTTGGTGACTGGTGATTAGTGATCCGTGAGTATAATCACAGTCAGCGCTCTCATTGGTACATGAATTTGCGCACTGAGCCGACAAGAATCACCTAGCTTCGTTTCATGGAATTTAACGTCGAGGCCATCACGGCCACCCTGCACCAGACGCCGGGCACACTTAGTCACCTACTGAAGGGTCTGCCTGATGATCTGCGGCTCTCCAATGAAGGAGAGGGCACTTGGGGGCCTTATGACATCCTGGGTCATCTGATCCATGGGGAGAAGACCGACTGGATCCCGCGAGCTAAGATCATTCTGTTTGCTGAGGATAAGCGCTTTGAGCCTTTTGATCGGTTTGCTCAGGAGCAAGAGAGCGTCGGGAAATCGCTGGATGACCTGCTCGGCGAGTTTGCTTCTTTGCGAGAGCACAACCTTGATGAATTGACGTTGCTGGACCTGAGCGAGGAGAACCTGTCTAAGACGGGCATTCACCCGGAGTTTGGGAAGGTGACGCTGCGGCAGCTACTGGCGACTTGGGCCTCGCATGACTTTGGGCATCTGTACCAGCTATCGCGGGTGATGGCGAAGCAGTACCTGCCACATGTGGGTCCGTGGAAGAAGTACATCAGGGCGTTGAATGATTGAGGACCCACCCCTAGCCGGGCGCCCCTATCTTCTCCCAATGCTATTAATAAGTTAAGCGGCATTCTGGCCATTCTCAAAAGCAAACTTTCTAAGGTCATGCTGACGCAGGAAGCATCTATTGGCATTAGATCGACGAGTGACCTAGCATCGTCAATAGATTTCACTGGCCGTGCGCTTCCTAGGTCAAAATGACTTTGCTTCTGAGAATGGCTTTCGAGGTTCCTTGCTTAATAGCATTGTAACCCCTCCGAGGAGGGGAATTTAATTTTCTTTAAAGAGACACTAAGGCCTAAAGCATAAGGCCGAGATTGGACAAGACATGAGGGTTGCCAGCGGGGTCCGAAGCTCGGCCATGCGCGAGGGAGCCCTGAAGTAGAGAGCTGAGAGGTTTTGCCCTTCCTTAGCTGTCATTGGCCTCTCTCACGTCAGGCGTGCGATGGCTTTCGCGGTGGCCCGTGCGATACCAACAAAAAAAGGCCACCCCATTGGGGCAGCCTTCTATTTATTGATAGATCTTTTATTCTATGATTAGCCAGCGAGGCGCTCGATGAGATCAGCGGCTCTGTGTGAGTAGCCTGCTTCGTTGTCATACCATCCTACAACTTTCACCAACGTGCCAGTAGCCTTTGTGAGAGCAGAGTCAAAGATGCAAGAGTGAGGATTGCCGATGATGTCCACAGAGACGATAGGGTCTTCGCAGAACTCCATCACACCTTTTAGTCCAGCGTTGGCCGCAGCCTTCATGGCAGCATTGATTTCCTCTGCAGTCGCAGGCTTGTTCAATGTAGCAGTGAAGTCAGTGATAGAACCTGTCAGCGTAGGCACTCGCATGGCGAATCCATCCAGCTTGCCCTTAACAGAAGGGATTACCTTACCAACCGCACCGGCAGCGCCAGTAGAAGTAGGTACGATAGATACCGCCGCTGCTCTCGCTCGTCGCAAGTCTCTGTGAGGGGAGTCTTGCAATCGCTGATCAGCCGTGTAGGCGTGTACTGTTGTCATGTAGCCAGACTCGATGCCCCAGTTGTCTTCCAATACTTTGACCATCGGTGCAAGGCAGTTGGTAGTACAAGACGCATTGGAAAGGATAGGCTCGTCACCTGTGAGGTCGCCATCATTTACTCCGAGAACTACGAAAGGAATGTCGCCCTTTGCGGGAGCGGAGATCACTACCTTCTTAGCACCGGCTGAGATGTGCTTGCCAGCACCCTCAGGATTGGTGAAGATACCTGTTGACTCCAGCACAACTTCTACGCCATGGTCAGACCACGGAAGGTTGGCAGGGTCGCGCTCAGCATATACCCTAATGGCAGTGCCATTGATGATCAGGTTGGAATCATCCGCCTCAACAGTGCCGGGAAACTTGCCCTGAGCGGAGTCATATTTCAAGAGATGTGCCAGGGTCTTTGTGTCAGTGAGATCGTTGATCGCTACCACTTCCACATTGCCCTTATCGAGTAGTGCTCTGAAAGTTATCCGGCCAATTCTACCGAATCCATTGATAGCAACTTTCGTTTTTGACATAGCCATATAGTTTAAACCGTGATGAAATAAGTGTGCAAATGTATAACTAGAATCCAGCTAAACAAATTCGCCCTTTCATGGCATTGTTAATTTGTTTCAACGAAAACGTTTGTTCTCGAAAAACAATCATCTTTGTATAGACGTTATAATCAACCACAGAAGATAAACCACCCGTGTTAACATTAATCCGACCCCTCAACAGCAAGCTCGCTGACGACATCGAGCACCAACTAAAGAACATGGTGGCGGCGTACGAAGTCATTCACAACGCTGCGAACTCACTTCCCTATTTATTGGAGACTGGCAACGTCATCAAAGGCAAAGAGGCGATCCAGAAGTTTTTGGAAACACTGGAAAAGGAGCTCAACTGGAGCCGCTCCATCTCTTCCGACAGCTGCTACCTCGATCCCGACGGGGGACAGGTGTGCTAAAAGGAGGTCTTTAACACCATTTATAATAAACACTTGCGTTTGCGCGGCTAGTGCCCTGTAACTTTATGGGATCATTTAAATGAATATTGATCCATGAAGAACATTATGCGGGCGAGCATCGCCTTCTTATTTCTGGCTTCAGCGCTGCTGTGGTCTTGCGGTAGTCAAAATGGTGGTCAAGCCGACCTTAAGATTGACTTCGAGAAGTATCAGCTGGCCAACGGCCTGGACGTAGTACTGCATGAGGACCACTCTGACCCCATCGTGGCGGTGGCCATTGTAATGCATGTGGGTTCCAATCGCGAGAAACCAGGGCGGACCGGTTTTGCTCATTTCTTCGAGCACATGCTCTTCCAGCGTACTGAAAATCTTCCCGAGGGTTTCTTCCTTACGGAAATCGAGAAATGGGGCGGCCAATTTAACGGAGGCACCTGGGAAGATGGTACGGTTTACTTCGAGACGGTTCCCAAAGACGCCCTGGAAAAAGTGCTCTGGATGGAATCCGATCGTATGGGATATTTCATCAATGCTGTAACGCTTGAGGACCTGGAGGGTGAGAAGCCTGTGGTACAAAACGAAAAGCGGCAGCGTGTGGACAACCAACCCTATGGTCACACACAAAGCGTGATCCTAAAGGCGTTGTATCCTGAAGGTCATCCGTACAATTGGACAGTGATTGGTGAATTGGAGGACTTGCAAAATGCTACCCTTGAGGATGTGAAGGAGTTTTACGAGAACTGGTATGGTCCCAACAATGCCACGCTCGTAGTCGCCGGTGATATCAGTCCGGAGGAGACCAAGCAGTTGGTGCAAAAGTACTTTGGTGAGATCCAACCAAGGGGAATTGACACGCCTATGGAGCCGCAACCCGTGACACTGTCAGAATCCAAGAAGATCTACTACGAAGACAATTTTGCTCAGTTGCCGGAATTGCGTATTACCTATCCTTCCGTCGAAAGCTATCATGCTGACCAATGGGCCCTGGATGCCTTGGGGGAGATACTCTCTGACGGTAAGCGGGCACCCCTCTACAAGTCGATTGTCGAGGAATCCAAGCTGGCACCTGGCGTTAGCTCCTATCACAGCGCCAATGAGTTAGCGGGTACATTCACTATTAGGGTTCGTGCCAATGCCGGTGTGGACCTCGACTCTGTGCTCGCCGTGGTGGACGAGACGCTGTTGACATTTGATACCGAGGGATTTGATGTGAAAGACCTTGATCGCATAAAAGCGGGACTGGAGACCAATTTCTACAACGGCATCAGCAGTGTGTTTGGCAAAGCTTTTCAACTGGCCGCCTACAATGAGTTTGCCGGCGATCCTGCCTTCATCGTGCAGGACGTCACGAACATCAAGATGGTGACCCAGGAGGATGTGATGCGTGTTTTCAGAAAGTATGTGCTCAATCAACCACGAGTTGTGACTGCTTTCGTTCCTCAAGGTGGCGGAGATCTGGCGCTCACTGAGGCCACGCCAGCGGGTATTGAAGAGGAGGCTATCACGCCGTATCAGCCTCGGGAGGTAATTGGCGATGAAGACGACCTTGCCTACGAGAAGACACCGGCATCCTTTGACCGATCAGTGGAGCCTGACTTCGGTGAAGAGCCCCTTGTGACGCCACCAACTATCTGGACGGATCAGCTGAGCAACGGGATGGGGGTGTATGGTGTGGAGGCGAATGAACTGCCTCTTGTTAATTTTTCTATTCGTATCAAAGGAGGACATCTTCTGGACGATATCAATAAGATAGGCGTAGCCAACCTGATGACTGACATCATGCAAGAGGGTACCGCCACCAAAACCCCGGAGGAATTGGAGGATGCCATTGGTCAATTGGGGGCTAACATTGGGATGTTCACCTCAGACGAGTTTATTCAGATCTATGGCAATTGTTTGTCCCGAAACTTTGCGGGAGCAATGGATCTGGTTTCTGAGATGCTCCTGGAGCCTCGATGGGATGAGAAAGAATTTGATCGGTTGAAGCAGCAGACACTCACAACCATCACTCAAAGAGAGGCGAACCCCAATAGTGTGGCCGGGACTGTCCTGGATAAGGTGATTTATGGGGAGGATCACATCTTGGGACATCCTGTGATCGGTTACAGTGATATGGTTTCGGAGATAACCATAGACGACCTGAAGGCCTTCTATGATCGCAATTATTCACCCACGGTGTCGAATTTTCACGTGGCTGGGTCTGTCACTGAAGTAGAGGTGAAAGCGGCCCTGGCTCGCCTGGAAAAAGAATGGGCTGCGAAAGAGGTCACCATGCCATCCTACGAGCCGAAGCCGGTACCAGAAAGTCCGAAAGTGTACTTTGTAGATATACCCAATGCGAAGCAGTCCGTCATCAATATTTCAAGGTTGACTGTCGAAGCCGATCATGCGGATTACGACGAGATCTTTGTCGCCAATGATCGATTGGGAGATGGCCCTTCCGGACTACTTTTTCAAATACTCAGAGAGGAGAAACAGTACACTTACGGGGCAGGTAGCAATTTGCTACGACGATCGACCGTTCCCAGCTCTTTGACAGCCTCCTCCAGCGTGAAGTCTAATGTGACTGCCGAGGCGTTGGAGACGTTCAAGGAAATCATTGGCAACTATGGTCAAAATTACTCTGACGATGATCTTCAGGGGTCGAAGCGCAAGATCATCAAAGGAAATGCACGCGCTTTTGAGACGCTTGGGAATCTATTGGGCATTTTGCATAGCATCTCTACCTATGACTTGCCATTGGATTTTGTTGACAAACAGCAGCAGGTGGTACTCGATGCCACGGTGGAGAGTGTGAAAGCAACGGCGGCGGAGTATTTCGACTTGAACAAATTCACCTACGTCATTGTCGGTGACAAAGCGACGCAATATGATAGATTGCGGGTCGTGGGTGTCGGGGATCCGGTCTTGGTAGACAAGTATGGCAACGCCGTAGAGGCCTTGTGATCTAAAAAGGAATGCAAAACTTTTGAAGCCCTCAGGTGATCCGCTTGAGGGCTTCTTTTTTTGGAGGGAGTCTCGAACATCGGTCCGTACATTGCGTTGAATCTGGAGCACTATGGATAAAGCAAGGACAGTCGAGAAGAAGAGAAACAGATTTCGGTGGATCGGCTATGTTTTCCTTTTTCTATTTGGCTGCGTCATAGCCGGCTCGATCACCAGAGCCTTGGGGGATCCTGTACAACGTCAGCCGACCAATACCACTGACCAGGAGTGGGCTGAGAGAAGCTATGGATATGCTCCACATCCGAGTGACTATAGTGATGCCATCATCCAGGTATATGCTGCGAGGACCAGGGGGCCGAAAAAAGCGGTCGCTGTACACACATGGATTGCTACAAAAAGAAGGGGCGCTGATGATTACATTGTTTCGCAAATATTTGGGTGGCGCCTCCGTAGTCGTGGCACTGCGTTGAACCGGGGCCCCAGAGTGCCGGACAGGTCGTGGGCCCGAAATGCGCCAACACTCTTGCTCGATATCAGAGGGCAGGATGCCGAGTTGTTGATAGACAAAGTGGATAGTGCCATCGCCGAGTATCCATGGAAAAACGAATACACTGCATGGCCCGGCCCCAATAGCAATACCTTCCTTGCTTGGATCGGTCTGCAGGTGCCCGAGCTTAAGCTAGACCTGCCTGCTACTGCCATCGGCAAGGATTGGCGACCTATCTCGGATACGTTTGGTACGTCTCCCAGCGGGACAGGTGTGCAAGCTTCTCTATATGGTCTCCTGGGTGTTACTGTCGGGGTAGAAGAAGGTTTGGAGGTCAACATTCTGGGGTTGAGCACGGAGTTGGACGTCTTCGATATGGGTGTCGAGCTCCCGGGCATGGGGCGAGTTTGGTGAAGCCTTCCGCTTAATCGACCAGCAGCTTATCTATGCCAATGCCAGGTCCTCGTGGAAGGTGCACTTCTCCATTTTCAAATGTCGGTCCATTGGCCAGGTCATTTTTGATCAATAGCGGGCCATCCATATCGACATAGTCAAGGAAAGGAAGCAGTTGAGCGACGGCTGAGACACCCACGGAAGACTCGGTCATGCAGCCTACCATCACCTTCATTCCCAGCGAGCGTGCCTTTTTGATCATTCTGCGAGCCGGGGTGAGCCCCCCACACTTCATCAATTTGATATTGATGCCGTGAAAGTGGCCAGCACAGCGTTCCACGTCTGATTCCGATTTGATGCTTTCATCCGCAATCACTTTCAGGGGCGATTTCTCATAGACTTGCTTCATCCCTTCCCAGTCGTCATCCGGCAGGGGTTGCTCGATGAATTCGACTCCCAGGTCTTTCATGATTGCAGCATTTCCGAGCGTCTCCTCGGCAGTCCAGCCGCAATTGGCGTCTATTCTGAAGGAAGCATCCGTTTCCTTTCGGAGGGCCTGAATTATCGCCACATCCTCATCCGTGCCCAATTTGATTTTGTAGTTGGGCCAGGGAAACTCACGGAGTTTGCTGACCATCACATCTATCGAATCAATGCCAATTGTATAGTTGGACAACGGCATTTTGTTACTTGTCCCGTCGTCCCAGAGTTGAGAAAGAGAAGTCTTTCTCTTTTTGGCGTACAGATCGTTGATGGCAGCGTCCACGGCCGACAGGGCGAAGGAGTTGTGACCTAAGTGCTCATTGAGCGATTCCCAAAACTCGGCCGGGTCCTGGTCGCCGTACGATTCGATCAGCTCTCGATTGTCTTCAAGGGCCTGCTTGATACCATTCAGCGGTTTGTTGTAATACTTGCTTTCCGTCGCTTCCCCGAAGCCGGAGATTCCACCCTGCTCTATCTCTACGATCAGTGTTCGCTGCACGTCGCGCGAGTCGTGAGCGATCTTGAAACGATGTTTTAGCTCTAAATCGAACGTGCGTAGTTTCAGAGTTGTGGACATATGAACATGTGATTGAGAGTGCTGCAGACAGCGTCATGCCATCACTTCATGATTGTCGTATTGGGAATGCCGTAGTTGTCCTTGCTGGGATCAAACAGGAACCCATTGATGATCACGTATTTGATTTCCTCACCGTCCTTGAGCAGAAAAGTGGCATTTGCTCCGAGACTGAGATCATACTCATCACCCTGGTCACTACTTGCCAGGTGCAATGGGTGCGGGCTAAATGGTTTGGCATCCGAATCAATTCCAGTGACATAAGCGGTTCCTTTTTCAAGTAGCTCCCTAAAATTTGTCGGCACTTGATCGAGCGCTGCGGTTGCAGCCGCTTCGACCTGGAGGCCAGCCGCGTCGATCGTTTGATACCCGTAATAGGTGGAAAGGTCCCCCAACTCCGTGACCCTTCCGACATAGTGATACGTCGAATTGGTTTCATCGTCTACTTCGAAGCGATGAATGCCGATGTCCAGCACATAATCTTTGCCTTTCAGTTCATAGGTCGCCCCTTCGATTTTGAGGTCGAAAAGCTTCCGGTCGTTGTTGGGGATCTCCTCGTACCGGGAAATGTCGACGTCTGCATACCTGCCATCGGCAATGGAGAAAATGGCCGAAGCGATGGACATGTAGTTGAGCTTGCGGATGAACTGCTTCTCGGGATCATCGTAGTGCCCCCCGGACTCGATGAGGATGGCGCTGGTTCCCCATTTTTGAATGTTGTCGCCAAAGGCGCGGGGCTCAAAGGCGTCATTGTAGCGACCTACCTGACCGGGGACGTAGCGCTGCAAAATATCATTCATCATGACAATCACCTTCATGGCATTGCCCCTCACGTCGTTGATTTCTTTTTCGTAGTTGTAGGCGGGTGCCAAATAGGAAATGGTCGCTGGCTTGTCAGTCCGGTTGGCGTTGTAGTACCTACTTTGATCGTGGAGGTTGAACCCGAATTCCGCATCCAGGCTATCCCTTACATACTTCAGTGTTCGCCCTTCAGGCGTTTGAAGTCTTTGGGCATCTCTATTGATATCTACCCCCAGCAAGTTGCGGCGGGTGAAGCGCTCAGCGCCATCGGGATTGAGCATAGGTAGGAAGTGCAGCGTTACATTTTCCAACATGGACGTTTTCTCCTCCTTGTACATGTCCGGGTCCGCCAGCATATTGAGCATGTCAAACACCGCCATCGTTGCCGTGGGCTCATTCCCGTGCATCTGCGACCACAAAAACACATCCGTCTCTCCCGTGCCGATCGAGATCAGGGAAAGGGAGCGCCCCTCAATGGATTGGCCAACTTCCCTGACCGTAAAATCTGGGTTGGCCGCCAGCTTCTCGATCAAAGGAACCAATTGAGCATGCTTGATACGCTGAACATTGAGGCTAGGCTCTCGCACTTTGTCGAAGTCAGCAAACAACTGATCTGTGAAGTCTTGAGCTGTGGCTAGATGGCCAATAAAAATCAGTGGGAGGAAAAGTCTTTTCATAGTCTTAGTCATTGTCAGAGGTCTCTTGTGGAGCGGGTTTTTGGGGTAGCGGAAGGAAACCGAGATCATCAGTGGCATCCCGTATGCCTTTTATGAACTCATCACCAGGATCGGACTTTTGCGTTCGGTAGCCCTCGTCTACTTCTTTCCACAAATCGTGCCCGTCGAAGAGGGTGTATTCGGAATGTCCGATGACGTATTGTATGTCGTACTTCTTTTTCAAGTATTTGATCAGCCAGATATTGGATTGCAGTTGCGCCTCTGTCAATGGCACCTCTTCCGTGCCTCCGACGTTTTCAATCCCAATGGCACAGTGATTCAATCCGATGACATGTCGCGCCATGTAGTTTTCGGGCATCAGACGATAGATCGTGCCATCCTGATCAACGACAAACTGCGAGGAGACATTCAGCGCACTGGCGCCAGCGATTTTATCTCGCCAGTTGGGGAGCTTGGCATCATTGAAAGCTTCGAATGTCTTTTGTAAAGTAGGTATGACCGTATAGTGGACGACGACCATTTTCGGATCGATGGTAGGCGTGCTCTGCTCTATTCTGTACCGAGTGGATAAATATTCCAAAGTGAGTTGCACACGCTCCTCATCAAACGTGATAGGCATTTCCTTGATGGTTGTGCTGTCACAGGAGGCGAATCCAACGGCCATTATTAACCCAATAAGCAGCTTTTCTACTCTCATTATTCATCGGTTTGTGTTTTCCAAGCGTGCCGAACGCATTGGCGAGGAAAACTTGTTAGGGCTCACTAATATGTGGCAAATATGCGAGGGGTTGTACCTTTCACGGCTACTTTGACCTTGACAAATGCTAGTTTACCTTACTTTTAGCCGACGCGTATTAACGTTGACACCCTGCTCTAATTGAAGAATTGCTTATGAATGAGGAAGCTTTGATCACCAATGATGCGGTAGTATTTGGACTCCTGATGCTGATTCTGGCATTTGTATTCCATACCTCCAGTATTGAACATGGATTTTGGAAAAAGTTCTACACCTATGTCCCCACGGTGCTGGTTTGCTATTTCGCCCCTTCCATATTCACTGCATTTGGGGTCATTGACCCAGAAAAGTCCCGTCTGTACTTTGTTGCTAGTCGGTACTTGTTACCGGCCTGTTTGGTCTTATTGACGATTAGCGTAGACCTGAAAGAGATCCTGAAACTTGGACCAAAGGCCCTTATTATGTTTCTGACGGGGACACTGGGTATCATGCTGGGTGGTCCTTTGGCTATTTTGCTTTTCTCCTGGCTGGCGCCGGACGTAATCAATGCGCCTCCACCCAATGAGGTGTGGCGAGGACTGACCACCGTCGCAGGAAGCTGGATCGGCGGTGGCGCCAATCAAGCCGCCATGAAAGAGGTCTTTGATGTAAGCGACAGCATCTTCTCCAAGGTGGTAGCTGTCGATATCATCGTTGCCAATGTGTGGCTCGCGATCTTATTGTTCGGGGTGGGAAGAGAGAAGCTCATCGACCGAAAACTAAAGGCTGACAATACTGCCATAGAGGTGTTGAAGACGAAGATGATTGACTTTGAAGAAGGTATTAAAAGGATCCCCTCTTCGGCAGATCTTTTTAGGTTGCTCGGTGTCGGCTTCGTTTGTACGGCCCTGGGGCACTGGATGGCTGACATCATTGCTCCGTTCATCGGTGAGAATTATCCCGTCCTGAAGGACTATAGCCTCGACTCCAACTTCTTTTGGATTGTCGTAATCAGCACCACATTGGGAGTCGCCCTCTCTTTTACCAAAGCGCGTAACCTGGAGGGCGCAGGCGCTTCCAAAGTTGGGACGGTCTTCATCTTTATTCTCGTAGCTACCATCGGTATGCAGATGGATATAACGGCCATCTTCGATAATCCCGGCCTATTTCTGGTTGGGTTCGTTTGGATCTGTATTCATGCAGGTTGCTTGATCTTAGTGGCCAAACTTATCAAAGCACCTTTCTTTTTCGCTGCAGTCGGCAGCCAAGCCAATGTGGGTGGCGCGGCATCGGCCCCTGTTGTGGCCAGTTATTTCCATCCTTCTCTAGCTCCAGTGGGGGTGCTACTCGCGGTACTTGGATATGCCGTCGGTACTTACGGTGCGCTGCTCTGTGGCTACATGATGCAAGGGGTGAGTCCATGATGTCACCAGGGTCAGTTAGTAGTAGACTAGTTCGTTTCGGTCAGTTCGAAACCACCTTTATGAAATCCTTCGTCATTTGTTCGCTGGTCGTATGTCTTTTTTCATGCAGTGACAGCTTAACGAGTGAAGAAATTGCCAAAAGGTGCCAGGCATACCATGAAGCGGAGGGTCAATGGTATGATAAGGAGTTGGAATTCGAATTGGAAAGCCAAAGCGTCTTCAGCGATAACAATACGGAGATCATCCAGCTCAGGATGGACAATCGGTCCGATGAGTTCGAATACAACAATCTATTCCGCGGCGTGCACCTGGAATATAGCGCTGGGACATGCGTAGCCCACAACGACAGCTCGAGTTGCGAAAATTACGAATGGGCCTCCAGGTTCTATCCGTATATCTGGGGGCTGCCTTCCAAGTTTTTTGACCCCGGTGTGCAGGTGCAGGAAGCCTTTGAGGAGGAGGTCATCAATGAAAAACCTGTTTACGTAATCCACATCGCTTACGAAAAGGAAGACTGGGATTTCTACATTAATAGAGATTCCTACTATCTCGAAGGTTTCAAGTTTGTCAAGAAGGACGATAGTGGTGGTGAGATCGTCTTCAACGAAGGAGCAAAAACCGTCAACGGCATTGTGATGCCTACCAAGAGAATCTGGTACGACCTGGACATGACGTTGCTGGGGACGGATCTGTTGAGGTAAAACGTGAATGGTTCATGGTCATTTTTTCCTGGGCCAGTTCCAGGTGAGGAGGTCATCACTCCATGAGATCCCAATCGATGCATTCTTGTCAAAATCACCCTCCTTCTCGGATTTGGGCCCTGAGCCGTGAAAGAACATCACATACTTACCTAAACCTTCTTTGTCTTTCAGGTTGATCACGGTACCAGCTGTGATCCTTCCTCTTGCCCAGTTCCATTCCTTTTGTCCCAAAGTAATCAGGATACCCCAGTCGCTCCAATCTGTTAAGTTGGATGAACGCTTAATGGCGATTCCATTGGGTGGTGAATGAAACAAGATGTACTCATCATTCTCATTGAGTACGCACACATTTTCACCGGATTCGGTGTGCCCGTAAAAGGTCCAGTTCTCCAAGTCGTAGCTGTAAGACATGCTTACGCCATTCTGCTTGTAAAAGCACCACCATTTTCCTTTTTCGTTTTTGTCCTCTAGCAGGTAGGGATCGATCATCCTCCCCATATCTGCAACATCCACTTCCGGGCCTTTTACTTTCATGATCTCGGGCTCACCCCAATTGTTGAGGTCTTTGCTCCGCAGCGTGTACAATCTGGCATCTCGGGAACCATACCGCACGCCCTGATCTACTGTGTGGTCAGGACGAGGGTACGTCTGCAGGCATAAAACCCATTCATTGTTGTGCCTGATGATGTTGCCGGGGCTGGAGAAATTCAGGGTTTGGTCCTGAGGGGTGAGGATCCTCTCGGGGCTCCAATTTTTTAAATCCCTCGAATGGCTTTCAGCGGTATAGGAATAGATCCTGCCGTTTTGCGTTTTCACGAGTGTGAAAAACAGGTAGAACACATCCTCGTGATACAAGATGGCCGGGTCGCGGTAGGCGGTGCTGTCATCGCCTTTGAAAATGATGGGAGACTCAAGAGAACTGAGGAGGTTGGTTGGGGATTCTGTGTGATTGCCACAGCCGGGGAAAAGCGTCAGGAAGAAATAGCTCAGGAGACTAGCGATCAAAAAAGTGGATTTCTTCATGACGCATAATATTAGGGATTGTGGAGGAATAGTTCTCCTAGGGATTTGGCAAATTGAGCGATTACTTCAGGGGAGTGGTCGGACAGCGTGTTTGCCGTGAGGGAGCGGAACTAATAGCCTCAGCATATGGTACGGCATCTTCTTCTTTTTTCCTCAGAACTCTTTTGTAAAAGAGTAGCAGCTTCCTATATTTGCCCTCCGAAAAATTGGAACAGTCAGGAAGTGACTGTTGAAAAGAAATTGGAATTTATTCCCGGTCCCTTCGTCTAGGGGTTAGGACGCCAGGTTTTCATCCTGGAAACAGGGGTTCGATTCCCCTAGGGACTGCACTTTAAAGGGCTTGCAAGAAATTGCAAGCCTTTTTTTGTTTCGTCCCTAGGGGAGCGCCGCTACATACTGGCCCCTCACTAGATTGATCCACCGGATCAATCCTTAACGCTCGGTCCTCCTAGGGACTGCAAAAAGCCTGAGTATCAAATTCGATGCTCGGGCTTTTTCTTTTTTTGGCCATTCCAAACCTGGGACTGATGTTTTGTACAGTCCCGAAGGGAGTACTCCTGCACGCTTACCGGTCAGTGGCGGATGGCTCTGAAGAAAATGACCCGCCTACATCAGCAGACGGGTCGATCACTTTCAATTGCTACAGTTTCCTGGCCAGTACAGAGATGCTACTAATGCCATAGTTTTTGGTGGCGCTCAGTGCTCGGTTGGAAACGAAGCTGTAGTCGTTGGACTTCACTGCCTCGATTCGAAAACCGACTGACTCGATCAAGTCAAGGTATTCCTGTTGAGGCATAGCCCCCGCGACGCACGCTGCCCAGAGGGTCGCGTTGCACTTGATCTCAGGTGGAAACTCCCTGCTTCCGACGATATCAGAAATGGCCAAACGACCGCCCCTGGTCAGGACTCGAAAAGCTTCTGAGAATACCTTCTCCTTCTCACTCGAGAGATTGATAACTCCATTGGATATGATGGCATCCACGGTCGCATCTGCCAACGGAATTTCTTCAATGTACCCTTCGAGGAATTGAACGCTTTTGTAATGCCCTTCCCTTTTTAGCACCACGGACTTTTGGATCTGCGCCTCGGTCATTTCAAGCCCATAGACGTAGCCACGACCGCCTACCTGCTCAGAGGCGTAGAAGACATCTGTTCCCGATCCACTGCCAAGATCCAGGACCTTTTCTCCCGGTTGCAGATTGGCCACGTCAAAATGGTATCCGACCCCGGCAAATGACTCAACTGCTGCTGGGGGAATGATGTCCAGGACGATGGGCGAATAGCCCAGGTTTTGAGCTAGTCCGTGTCCGGTTTCAAAGTGGTACGACCCTTCAGGGTTGTTGGCCACCTCAGTGTACATCGACTTGACTTGCCTTTCCAGGTCTTTCTTGTCAATCGATTGTTGGAGTGTGAGTGCTTCGGTATCCATTTTAGGCCTCGATTATCAGTGAAACAGGGACTTTGTTTGACACGATGTCAAATACAGGGGACTTGAGAGCGAAGGACTTGACCTTCTGCTTCTCTTCTTCAGTCAAGTCACCGAGAATTCTGAAATTGACTCGGATGTTCTGATAGCCATTCCTCACTGAGTCATTGAGGCCAAGGAAGCCCTGTACGTCAATGTCTCCTTCAAGGTGGGACTCCACATGATCTACATGGATGCCGTTGGCGGCGGCATGAAGCATCATCGTGGTAGTCATGCATCCAGCCAGACCATGGAGAATGTATTCTACCGGGTTGGCTCCTTCGTTGTTGCCTAGCAAAATAGGCGGCTCGCTGTTGTCGTAGACGAAAGGCTCTTGTCGGCTTTCATCCTCTACACATCCACCATAAAAGTCCTTGATGGCACTCTGATTGTGGCCGCCCGATATCCACTTATTCCGTACCCGGAAATTAAACTTGGCGATATCAGGGTTTTGCTGGATGGCTCCTACGGTGTCCAAAATATCCTGGCTTTTGAAACCGTTTACGTGTGTTGTGTCTGTTTTCATTTCGATGATATTGATTTTGGAACCTGCTAAGGCATTTCCGATGCCAATTGGTTAAGTGATAGATAATCAGATGTTTAGTATTTTCTGATATTGTCAGTTGTGACGAAATTTCGGCATTTTCAGCTTTTTGGGTATCTTGTTTTCGTCATTTGCTGTTGTCATGAAGGAAAGAACTAAGTACCCCGGTCTGCTGGCGCTAAAGGAAATCATCGAAGAAACGTCCTTCTACACAGGACAGCAGTTCTTTGAATCGCTGGTGTCAAACCTTGCCCGTATTCTGAATGTGCACGGCGTATGGGTCACGGAATTCTGGCCAGAGCAGAACAAGCTCAATGCACTGGCTTTTTACCTGGATGGCGAAAAAGTGCCAGAGTACATCTACGATGTGGCAGATACGCCCTGCGAGCCTGTTTTGGTCAGCGAAGACCTTTGCCATATTCCAAGCAGGGTGATCGATCTTTTCCCCAGGGACCCTGACCTCAAGCCCCTGGGCGCTGTAAGCTACATGGGCATGGCGCTGCGCGACCACGATGGGACCGTATTGGGCCATCTGGCACTGCTGGACAATGAGCCAATGCCAGAAATCCCCGAGGTTTTTGCCATCTTCAAAATTTTTGCATCGAGGGCGGCGTCAGAATTGCGCAGGGAAAATGCTGTGCGCAAGATCATAGAAAGAGAGGCGAAACTGAACCGTTTGTTTAACGGCACATCGGATGCCATCATTGAGATAGACAGTGAGTGGCGGATCTGTCAGTGTAATCAAACGGCACTGACTGTTTTTGACTATGAGAAAGAAGCCCTGGATAGCCTACCATTTGAAGAGCTGTTTGACGCGAAATCAAGGAAGGTAATGAATGACCTCCGGCGCTCATTGGTGGGAAACGAATCTCAGGCGAAATTCGAAGGGACGAGAGAGCTCGGATGCCTGAAACGTCACGGCGAGCCGTTTCAAGTCGTTTGCAACTGGAGCGGCTATGTTTCAGATTCGAAATGGTATGGACTATTTCATCTAAAGGACATATCCAGAGAGAGCGCTGATGCCAGAAAGATCAAAGCATTGTCAACCGAGACGGCGCTGCTGAAGGAACAGCTTGGTACCACTAATTTTCAATTCATCATTGGAGAAAGTGATTGCATTCAGGAGTGCATTGAAAAGGTCCACCAAGTCGGGCCGACTGATGCCAATGTTCTCATCGTCGGAGAGACCGGAACGGGGAAGGAGCTATTTGCGAAAGCGATACATGATAGCAGCGATCGGAAAAGTGAAAAGATGGTCATGCTGAACTGCGCAGCCCTACCTTCCGAACTAATAGAAAGCGAATTGTTCGGTCACGTCAAAGGAGCCTATACCGGTGCTGATAGCGCAAGGGAGGGAAGGTTTTTGATCGCAGACGGAGGGACGCTATTTCTTGATGAGATCGCAGAACTCCCATTGGCCTTGCAAGCGAAACTCTTACGTGTAATTCAGGAGGGTACTTTTGAAAGATTGGGGAGTTCAGAGACCGTCAGTGTGGATGTCAGAATAATCGCTGCTACACACCAGGATTTGGGTCAACTGGTGAAGGAAGGAAAGTTCAGGGAAGACTTGTTTTATCGCCTAAACGTATTTCCATTTCGGATACCCCCCCTTCGAGAGCGTGGCCAGGATATCAAGCTGATAGCGGAGGCTTTCTTTCGAAAGTTCACTAAGCAGCGAGGTTTGGACATTCATCCCCCCTCGGCTGAGGATTACAACAACATGATTAACTACTCCTGGCCTGGCAATGTCCGGGAATTACAGAATGTAATCGAGCGCGGGATCATCACTGCCCAAAATGGTCATTTCAATCTCGACGGTTCTGTGGAGACGGTTATTGCGCAACCAATGTCTACAGAGGGGCAGGGCATACTCACAATGAGTCAAATCGAGCAGCTGGAGAAGGAAAATATCATCAGGGCATTGAACAAAACAGGATGGCGAATAGCAGGGGATAATGGAGCTGCCAAAATGCTGGGACTCGCACGAACCACCCTGACCTCCAAGATCAATAAGTTCGGCATTAAACGAGTGGCTTCAGCGGATTGAAGAGGCTACCGCTTAACAAATCAGCTTATAGCCATAGCCCCGCACATTGATGATTTGCACGTTGGGGTCGTCGGCGAGCTTCTTGCGGAGCTTGGTAATGAAAACGTCCATGCTGCGGGCATTGAAGAAATCTTCGGAGCCCCAGACTTCCTCCAGCATGACAACCCGATCGAACAGCTCATTGGGCTTGCTGGCCAGGCGCTGGAGTACTTCGGCCTCCCGATGTGTCAGCGTCTGTTCTTCGCCGTTCAGAGTTAGGGTCTGCTTGGGATGGTTGAAGGTGTACGCTCCGATCTCCAACGTCTCGAAAGACATACGGCGATCGGCGCGCTGAGCCAGTTCCTTGATTCGCACGATGAGTTCTTCCATGCTGAAGGGCTTCTTCAGATAGTCGTTCCCCCCAAGGTCAAAGCCCTCCACCACGTCCTGCGTTTGCGACTTGGCGGTCAGGAATAGGATGGGCGTTTTCTTGTCTTTTTTTCGGATCATTCGTGCCAGCGAGAAGCCATCCCTCTCAGGCATCATTACGTCGAGGACGAGCACATGTGGTGGATTGTCCTCGTAGGCCTTCCATGCTGCGGCGCCGTCCTCGCACCACTGGACCGTGAAGCCACGAGACTCCAGGCTTTCCTTCACGATCATGCCGAGTGCCGACTCGTCTTCAGCGAGCAATATCTTCGTTTTCATGGCAATGTGATCGTAAATGTAGTAGCTCCGGGCCTGGAAGTCAGGGTGATCTGCCCGCCGTGTTTTTGGATGATCTTCTCCGTGTAGTACAAGCCTATGCCGTATCCCTTCACGTCGTGCTGATCCCCCTGGGGTACACGGTAAAATTTCTCAAATAGCTTGTCTACGTGCCGACGGGGGATGCCGGGGCCATTGTCCTGTACTTGTATCACCAGCTTTTCGCTGGCAGTGAGAGCCACACTTATTTGATCTCCGCCGTACTTGATGGCGTTGTCAATCAGATTGGTCAAGGCATTGTCGATATGCACGGGATCGATGCGTGTCACGATCCCTGGCTGAATGGAGGAATCGATGGTCTTCTCGGTCGTCATCCTGAATTTTTCGACAATTTGGGTGAGCATGTCGGAAAGGTCGATACTCTCCTTATTTAGTACAATTTCATCCTTCTCGAGGGTGGCTGTCTCGAGGAGCTTTTCAACCATGAGGTCAAGCTTACGCAGCTGGTCTTGTCCGATGCCGATGTACTTGTGCGTCTTCTCCAGATCGTTCGTCTCGTTGAATTTGTCAATACCCTCTAGCGCCGTAGAGATAGTAGCGATCGGGGTTTTGAACTCGTGCGTGAGGTTATTGATCAGGTCGTTCTTAAGCTCCGATAGCTGCCGCTGATTCTGGATCACACGATACAGATACAAGAGACCCCAGATGATTGCTGCGGCCATGAGTACAGACAACAGCAGGCTCATGAATCCCATCTGCAGGATCTTCCAGGTATGGTTGGCGAAGCCCATCCGTAGCGACATCCCCGGTGGTAGGTAGGCCTCGTTTGCCGCGAGCACATTGGGAGCAACTATCGGTTTTAGCTCTCGATCAATGAAAGGTTGAAGCAGCAGTTTAAACTCGCTCGGGAGGTTTCGCTTCGTCAGTTCCTCTTCTATATAGGAGGCTACTTCTCGTGTGTTGACCGTGTCGTTGGTCAGGGCGATCACGATCTTAGATGCCAGGTCCGAGAATCCGCTGCCACTGCTGATGTCGAAAGCCGAGTCGATGGTGATGATCTTCTTGACTGAGGAGACGCCTGAGCTGCGATGTACCACACTTCCGGCGTCCGCAGTCATTATCGAGGAAAAGACATGGGTGCCGGTGGCGCTATCGTGGGTGAAGCTTTGATAATCAATCATCAAAGTGTCCTCGTCATCAAAAGACATTTTGACCGTGTAGGCATCGGTCAGTGTGTCGGGGGCAATCGCCGCGACATTCACCATCTGAAACTTTGCGAGGTTGGCGTAATAGCCCTCTACACCGTCGTCTAGCGCTGCCTGCATGTCATTGAGAAAGCGCTGCTTGTTCAGCTCAAAATTGCGGTAGTTCCAGTACCCCTGCGTCACCAATGTGATCAGGATGCTGACCACTATCACCGTCGATATCCGCTTGAACTTTGCCTTTTGCATACTCAAATATACGGCTGTACTTCATTCAAAATGAGGAGGTTAACACTCGTTAACACTCGATAACCTACTAGCCGGAGTCGGTCGCGTTCATTTGCATCAGTGGTTTACGATAACCCAAAGGTCAAACCCAGACGAAGCATTAGCATTTCGTCCTTGAAACGATTTCAATCGAGCCCGGAGGGCTAATACTTGATCTGGGTTTTAAAACTCAAAATAGGTCAAACACAAATAACAGAAGACCTCTAACTTTTAGAAACATGAACTTAACAAGAACGACGATTACATTACTCATTGCTTTGGCTGTTACGCATGCACAGGCACAATTCAAAGGGCAGGCGACCTACAAAACTGCCGCCTCCATGACTGTCGATATTGACGATAATATGCCTGGCGTAGATGTAGAGGCTATTCAAAAGCAAATCTCCCAGCAGATGCAGCGAGAATACACCTTGACCTTCAACGCCCACGAGTCCTCTTATAAGAGAGTAGAGGAACTGGACAAGAATGGTGCGGTCTCTTCAGGGGGCGTCCAAATACGGATGACAGGCGGCGATGGCACGCTCTACAGGAATACCAAAACCAACGAGTTTCGGGAGTTTGAGGATCTCTTTGGTAAGGAATTCCTGGTCGTGGATGAGCCGGAGCGTAGGGAATGGAAGATCGTCAATGAGTTCAAACAGATTGGTCAGTACGAATGCCAGAAAGCAACCTTCCAGAGTACTCAGCGGCGCATGACGATGAATTCGGAGGATGGTGAAGACGAGGAATTGGTCGAAGAGGTAGACACCGTGGAAGTTGTGGCCTGGTTTGCGCCCAGCCTTGCCGTGAGCCATGGTCCTGATCAGTACTGGGGATTGCCAGGTTTGATCCTCGAAGTGCAAAACGGCAACTTCAAGATCCTATGCACGAAAGTGGTCATGAACTCCGACGAGATCGGGGAGATCGAGATTCCGAAGAAGGGTAAGAAGATATCACAAGCTGACTTCGAGGCCCTTCGAGAAGAGAAGCTCCAGGAAATGATGAATCAGTACCAGGGTGAGGGTCAGCGAACGATGATTCGCATCGGGGGGTGACGTACTAAGTGGCCTGCCATACCCCTGTCCACTCTCAAAAGCAATTCACCTAAATGTCATCCCGACGTAGGAGGGATCTATTGACTTAGATCAGCGATTCGACTAGCAACATCAATAGATTTTTCCTTCGTCAAAATGAATTTGCTTTTGAGGGTGGTCCCACAACATGTTGCTCGCTAGTAATGAATTCGGGACAAATTAAAATCTAGCTCCTGGGCGAGGCGCCTGGTCGGCCACGCCATACCCGCCCGCGCCGGTATGGCGCAACGGCTCGCGGGAGGGGCGCCCCAAAACATCTCAAAATAGACATCGGCTAACCTGCCAACTAACAATCAAAACATGAAATTCAGACTTGTTTTCATCCTGGGAATCATGTGGGGGGCTTGTCTCCCCGCTACTTCCCAAACCATCCGTTTCATGGGCATCGTGTCCGACAGTCTCGAGGCGCCGGTGGAGCTGGCCAATGCGTATGCCATCGCGCCGGAGACGGGAGACGTGGCGTCCTTTGGCGTGACGGATCACCTGGGCCGATTTATCCTCAAGCTGGAAGAGGGCAAGACCTACCAGCTCAAGGTGTCGTTTATGGGGTTTGAGCCCTATGAGCAGACGATCGAGGCGGTGGAGAATATCGACGACCCCTTCCCCGTATCGATGAGGACGTCCACCACCCAACTGGGCGCGATAGAGGTCGTGGAGGAGTTTCCAGTGACCATCTCGGGCGATACGATCAGCTACAAGGCCGATGCCTTCACCAAAGGCGATGAACGCAAGCTGGAGGATGTGCTCGAAGCGATACCAGGCTTTGAGGTGGATGAAAACGGTGAGGTGCGCGTGCAGGGTAAACGCGTGGAGAAGGTGCTCGTCGAGGGCAAGGAGTTTTTCGAGGGAGATACCAAGATGGCCACGCAGAACATCCCCGCCGATGCCGTAAACAAGGTGCAGCTGCTGCGCAACTTCAACGAGATCTCGCCTATGGCGGGCATCGGCGATAATGAGGATCGCCTGGCGCTGAACATCCAGCTGGAGGATGACAAGAAGAACCTCCTGTTTGGTGACGTGGAAGGGGGCGCAGGTCCTGAGGATCGGTACTTCGGGCATGCCAACCTCTTTTACTTCAACCCGAAGACCACGCTCAACTTCATCGGCGATGCCAACAACGTGGGCAGGCAAGCCTTCACCGCCCGAGACATGTTCCGCTTCAATGGCGGGTTTGGCGGACTGGGCACGCGATCCGGGGCGAGCTTCAATGTGTCGTCGGATCAGTTTGGTTCGCTCGGCATGCAAGCCAATAATGCCAGCAGACTCAATACCGCTGTGGGTGCCTTCAATTTTGACCACCACCCTTCTAACAAATGGCGGCTCTCGGGGTTTCTCATCGGCAATCGCAACGACAACCGCATCGTCACCCGAAGTGAAAGGACCTACATCAATACGGAAGAAGAGAACCAGGAATCCGTGGCCAATCAGGAGGACCAGCTCAACCTGTCGGGTATTGCGAAGTTCAAGGCCGTCTACAATCCCAGTGATGCGCTTTTCCTGAGTGCGCAATCCTTCGCCAAAGGCTCGATGCTGGAAGCTGATAGTCGTCGGCTGTCCAATCTCTTTGGTGAGGTCAACCGCATCAACTCTCTGAGCGATCAGACCCCCTTGCAACTCTCCCAGGACTTGAGGGCTTATTACTCCCTTGGCGAGCGCAACGTGCTGTCGCTGGAGACTTCCTACCAGTACAGCGATCAGGACCCGCTGCTGTCCATCGCCTCGGATGCAGATCTGTTTTCGGGATTGCTACCACTGGTACCTGCCGAGATCCTGACCTTCGGTCAATCGGAGCGAGTGAAGAGCCACCAGCAGGAGTCGGTCTTCAACTGGTACTACATCCTCAACAAGACCAACCATATCAATTTCTCGGCAGGCAACAGCTTTGCCCACCAACGGATGAACAGCGCCATCCTCCAGGAAGGCAACACAGACCTCGATGATGCGGCTTACACCAACGACATGGGCTTCCGCCTGCTCGACACCTACGGCGGCATCAGCTTTCGGTCCAAGCTGGGGGACTTTGAGATCGAGCCGGGGGTGAACCTGCATCGCTTCGATGTCCGGGAGGAGCAGAGAGGCCTGACCGAGAATACGGGATTCTTCCAGGCGTTGCCGATGGTCACGGCGAGTTACGACCTCAACAGCGCTCAGACCATCCGATTCCAGTACCGACAGCAGGTCAATTTCTTCGACGTGGAGCAGGCGGCGCTAGGATTGCGCGTCCTCAACTACAATAACCTGATCCGCGGTGCATCGGGCCTCGAGAACAGCCTGAGTCACAACATCGACTTGAGCTATACCAACTTCAGCATGTTCAGCCACATCAACCTCTTTGCGTTTGCCAACTACCAGCGACGCATCCGCGACCTGAGTCAGGAGTTGGCGTACGAGGGATTGCAGCGACTCACGACGCCCCTCAACCTGCAGGGTGCGAACGAGTTCTTCAACATGACGGGACAGTTCACCAAGACATTCGAGACGTGGAGGGCGACCGCCGGTGCCACCTTGATGTACAACTCCATTGGCAACGTCATCAGCGGGGAGCAAAACCGCAACAACACCTGGACACAGCGCTACAGTGGCTCTGTGGAGACGAAGCTCTTCAAGGTCCTCACGCTGGACATCGGATACATCCACGAGTACAGTGACTACCAGAGTGACTTCACGAGCAATACGTTCGTCAACAGCAACCCCAATGCTGAGGTGGGCATCAAAATCCTACCTTCACTTCGATTGGACGTGGAGTACAACCGCAACCGCTACGTCGACCGCAACCTCGATGCTGTCAACACCTACGAACTGCTGGACGCCACCCTGGCATTTCAGAAGAAAGACAGCCCCTGGCAGTGGCTACTGAGCGGTACGAACCTGACCGATACCAAGGCCATCCGCCGCAATGGCTTCAGCGACAGCCTCGTCAGCGACTACGCCTATTTCGTGTTGCCGAGGTACTTCCTATTGACTTTGAAATATGAGATATGACATAGGACTCCGGCTTCCCGAGCGTATTTTGCTCTTGGTCCATGAGGTTGATAATGGATCATTTTCCACCGCTCAAGCCACGGGGGCTCCTACCGCGGCGGCGGACCGTTTTTTCCATCGATGAAAAAGTAGCCGCGGTGGCGGACCACCAAAAAATCTACCTCCAAACAAGGTCTTCCGAGAAAAGACACCACTTGCTATGGGTCAGTGGCTCTAAGGACTTGAGAAAGATACTGGCTTTGATCTGAATAGTGGCACGACTGAGTTTGGAGGAACCGTACGGGCCTTATTTCCCCCTTAGTATAATAATTCTCCTGAAGATGCTAGTTCTGACCAATACCTTCTTGGCACGCGCCAGGAACAAGTGAGGACCGAATGGCGTTGGCTTGCTATCCCACTGAGGGGTGGATCAGGACACTCAATTTGGAAGGAGAACCAATGGCAGGAAGGGCCAAGGATAGGGAGGTGCCGAAGAGGGTTGTTGAGCCTTCACTCCCCACGGGCATTGGGCAAATCCCTGGGCGTCATCCCGGTTTCGATCGGTAATCCATTAAGATTTGGGCGCCTGGCATCGAATACCGGGATCTGCTCGACGCCGGTTCTGCACAATTGTGATGAAGCCAGCTTCCCGTCACTGCACCTCAGAGGCAAATCAGTCAGGTCGAATGGCCTGACTGCAATGTGAATCGTTATATTACCCATCCAAATTTTTTGAGATGAAGAAACTACTGCCCATTTGTGCCGCGCTCCTATTCGCTGGTTGTTCTGACGACGGCTGGCAGGACCTCTTTAATGGTGAGAACCTGGACGGCTGGCATGCCTACGGCATCGAAGAGGGCTACAATGGATGGTACGTCGATCAGGGAGTGATCGCCTTTGATCCAGGCCAGCGTACAGTAGCGCGCAACTCGAACCTCGTAACAGACAAAGAGTACACAAGCTTTGAACTTTCGATGGAATGGATGATTTCAGAACATGGCAACTCCGGACTCTTCTGGGCCGTGCAGGGAAACGAGGAACTTGAGTTCAACGATAACAGAGGAGCAGAAATACAGATCCTCGATGATGGCTACACAGAATACATTGAACAACGGGGAGACATCAACCGCGCCGGATCGCTGTATAACCTTATGGCCCCCTCATCCATCGTGAGCAAACCCGCCAACGAGTGGAACCACTATTTCCTCCATGTGGATCATGCCAACAATGTCGGCTTCCTCCGCTTCAATGATGTGGAGGTGCTACGCTTCCCCGTGAATGGGCCGGAATGGCAGGCACTCATCGCCGATAAAGGCCATGGGGGGCCAGACTTCGGTAAGGCACGGACAGGCCGTATTGCCCTACAGGATTGGGGCGGACGTGTGGCCTTCCGCAACATGAAAATTCGGGAGCTCAACCAGTAAGACCTCGATCGGCAGGAGTCATCATCTTCTAGGGGCTGTGTAAAAAGCCAGTCATTCAGACCGAAGGGAAGAATCTCAAACGATGTTATGTGCTGATAATCAGAATATAAAGATCCTTCGTTTCGCCTGCCTTCCGGCAGGCAGGCTCTGGATGACGTCCGATGTTGGCTTTTTACACGGCACCAAACGAGAGAGTTCTGTTTTGTGGCCTATGTGCCACAGGGTTTCTTTATTAGCTGGTCTTATCCTTCCAATAAATACTTACCGGAGTCAATCCCATACGTATCAGACCATTTGATGAGTGCATCCACAATGCCGTCACCTAGAGGGAGACCTTCCTTCTTATGCTTGTCCTTCAACTGCAAAGCCCGGCTACCGGGAATTCTCACTGGCCTCTCTTTATCGTGAGGTTCATTGGCGAGACAGGCATCTACAAGGTGCTGTGACTGCTTCTGAAAATTAGCGAGGCCTCCAAATCCCTCCGGGTCGATGATCTGCAAGAACACACTCGCCCCCCAGCTAGTTGGGTGATCAGCTCTTCCGTGACCAGCGAGCCCGGAAGTAAGAATATCGATCAGTAAGCCCAAGGCGAAACCTTTGTAGCCTGTCTCCAATCCTCCAAGGGGTAATATGGTGGATGGCGGAGACTCAAAAAAGGTATTAGGGTCATCGGTAGGCACGCCGTCTGAACCGAGTAACCACTTCTGCGGCAATCGGGCACCCTCTGCTTTCTTTTTATTGACCAAACCATTCGCTGTCGAAGACATACTGATGTCCATAATGATGGGTGATGATTCGGTGGGGATGCCAACGGCTAGGGGATTGGGGCTGTACACTCCCGTTTTACCTCCAAAGGGGGCGACGGTCGCATTCATAGGATCCGAGCAGGAGAGCAACATCATCAGCCCCTTGTCAGTGGCAATCTCCGGATAGGCCGCCAGGCAGGCAATGTGATGACTCCTACTGATCGCTACCGAAACCACTGGTTGTTCTTTCACCCGGTCGAAAGCCAATTCCATAGCTTCCCGCACGAGCCACGTTCCAGACATATATTGGCCATCCCATGTAACGCTTGCTCCACTGTCCTTGACCACGATGGGATCTCCACTCATTTTCATGCCACCCTTTTCGGCGTCTTTGAGATATGGGTCAAGTAGTCCAAGCCCATGCGTTGTATGCCCCATGAGATCCGCCTCAATCAGGGTCTCTGCATTGATCCTTGCGCGATCTTCAGGAAAACCAGCCTTCCTGCATACCAGATCGACCAATTCCAGGAGTGGTTCGTATTTGTATTTTTTCATTGTTTGCGTGTGATTCAAAAGACAAGTAGGAGGCTTTAAGTTAGACGAAGTAGGATAGATGACATAGAAAGGGCTGTAAGACTTCCGAAGTTTCCAGAACTTCGGGAGTCCAAACAGAATAACATCTATCTATTGCAAATTCACCGGGAGTCTTAGACCTTGCGAACTCAACTATCACCCTCCCATATGAAAGCTATTCTGCACGTTCTTCTAGCCGCCCTATTTATGGGTCCTCTCGGCGGTAAGGCCCAATCTACCGAAGCGCCCACCATCAAGGTGCTATCCTTCAACGTCCTGGGTGGCAGAACCACAAAAGGCGATTTCAATATTGACGCCGTGGCCAAAGTCATTCAAGACCTGGACCCTGATCTTGTTGCCCTTCAAGAAGTCGACTATAAGGTCAACCGGTCGCACAAAGTGGACCTTGCTACTGAACTAGGGTACCGAACGAAGATGGCGTCTCTGTTTGGCCGGGCCATGTACTACGACGGGGGAGAGTATGGTGAGGGCATACTCTCTCGCTATTCGTTTATCGCCAGTAGAAATGTCCCGCTGCCCTGCGTGGAAGGACAGGAGCCCCGGGCGGCGTTGGAAGTGACGGTAGAGCTACCTTCGGGAGACACGATCTCGTTTATCGGCACGCACCTGGCTCATGAAGGGCCTGAGGGTCGGGAAATGCAAGCTGCCGAGATCAACCGTGTATTTGCTGCAAATAAGTACCCCACCATCCTTGCTGGCGACCTCAACGCGCGGCCGGAAAGCAAGACCATCAACTTATTTGAGGAAATATGGACATCGACTTATGACCGGGACGACCCCCAACCTACCATCCCTTCCGACGACCCACAGGCCAAAATCGACTATGTGATGTACAAGCCGGCCAGTAGCTGGAGAGTAATTGATCGCCAAGTCATTTGCGACAGCTATGCCTCGGACCACTGCGCTTACCTAGTAACGTTGGAATTGTCCAGGTAAGTAATTGTCAGCGAAGTCTAGTCGCACGGGAAGTCTCATTACCACTCAATGTTTCTTAGCCTCGATCAATCCTCTGCCACAGCGCCCCAAAAGGAGGCCTTCATCGCAGGCACATCGATGGCCGTGTAGATTCCAATCGACCGGGAGGTGTTTTCGGGTGGTGTGCTCATCTGCTGTAGCGTAGCATTTTGAGGATCGATGAGCGCTTCGATAATGGCGACGTCCCACATGATCCACTCGCGCTTTTCGGGATCCTCGTCGGTCCACCATCGGTCAAAGGTTTCCCAGCGCTCCACGAGCAGTTGGGCGATTCCCTCTTTGGCGCCCAGGTAGCTATCTACCGTCTCTTTCGTGAAAACAAGGTGTTGCGACGTTGTGGCCGTCATCACATCCATCATCAGGTTCGGCGTATTGAGGAGCACTTCCACGGCCAGGGTGTCATTACCGGAGTTGAATTCCTTCTTGTCATAAGTATTGGTGCGGGGATCATGCCAGAAACCCAGGTAATGGACATGCAGGTTGGGAACGATGGTCGGTTCCAGAAGAATGGCAGAGGCGACGTTCGTACAGGAGCCAAGGATCACCACATGAAGAGGGTTTTCTGCGGAATATCGACGAGCCTCCTCGATGATCAATGCCGTCGCCGCAGAGGGCCGAGGGGCGCCTTCGGCGATCGGTTCGTTTGCACCGGGAGCTACCACTACGTCCTGACGACCCATGAGTGAGACGATGGCCTCATTGAGGTGCTGACTCTCTAGCGCCGATGTATCTGAGGCCAGCGGGGAAGTATGGAATTGGGAACTGGTAATACCAACCACATCAAGCTCGGGAGCCTTCAGTGCCCTTACCAAAGCATAGAGGTCATCCACTTCATTGGCCGTATCGGCGTCGATGATCAGCGGTAGTGGCGAAAGGCCGCTGCAGCCACATATCATCCCAATTGCAAACAGTAGGACAAATGACTTCATGGATTGACCATTTCAGACCTGAAGTTAACAGTATAGAAGACTTCCGAAGTTTCCAAGACTTCGGAAGTCTCATGACCTTCATCCGAAACCCGCTATGTACACTTGATCTCTGGTGTTTGTCCTTTGGCTAATGAATTCACCAGCAGGTTTTGCCGAGACGAAGCATCCGATCTAGTTGGGTAACACCTTTTGGAAGTCATCAAACTTCCCTTCGGGGCTGCAAAACTTCAACATTCCCTTATAGGCCTCTCGCTGTTTTGGATTGAGCCTCGCGTATACCCACGGCAGTTGGAAGTCCTCAAATTCGGGAAGGTCATGGGCGATGATCGATCGGACGACCCCGACGGATTCCACATAAGTGAACGCCTCCGGTAGCAATTTCATCAGCCCCTTTTCCTCGTGGACCAAATGTTCCCGGTGATCGGCAATCCAATCGCCAACCAGTTGTTTGAAGTCAGACCGTCCTTCTTCGTCCGGTGACTCGGCTAGTCTGTCCAGCTTATCAAATGTGGCAAATTCCTCGTGGTGTTCTTCAGAAAAGGAGGTAGTCACGCCTTCCATCTTTTTGCCCAGCTCCACGTAGAAGACATCTTCCTCCTGCTTTGCATGCAGTTGGATGACCCGTTTCACTTCCTGGTACTTGGCTTTCAAATCCTCAAAACTTGATCCTTCACTGGTTAGCAGTTCCTCAGTTTCATTGAGTCCGGCTCTGATGGACTCATGCGTCAGGCGCATGATGGCGAATGGTTGACAGTCTCCCATATTGGATATTAGGTAGTTAAAATTTGTTGATTAGTGATCGATGCGTTCATACTGTTTGCCTTATTCCATGGCAGCACAGCTATGAGCGACTTAAGATAGCAATTGTCAGTAATAACGGAATATAACAAGCCGGCAAAAAGACCTAGAAGCAAGAATAGCGACACACTTGACTGGAAGAGATAGTGACTTGACAAGGCAATACCCAGCAGGATGCCCAATGCCATTCGGAATTGCCTATCAACTGTCCAGATGGAGCTGTTGGCATTGGATGCTTCAGCAATATGCACCATCTGGTTTTGAAGTAAGGAAACATGTTCAAAGCCCTCCAATTCGAGAAGCGTCTTCACCTTTTGGGCCCGATTGCCACTGAAGCATAGCAGTGCAATATGATTGTCCCGGAAGTTCTCAAATCGCTGTACATCAAAACTGCCATGCGGCCGATTCACTGCGCCTGGATAGCTGCCTTCCAAGTATTCTTTTTCAGTCCTTACATCTATGATTACCGTCTTCATATATTCTCTATTCCGTTGCTTGCTGCAAGGATAGAGCCGCCAGTTAGCCCTCGAAATAACATATGTTAATTAATGCCGCTACTTCCGGTTTCTGATACGCGAAAGTGAGACCGTGGTGATGCCCAGATATGACGCCAGGTACTTTTGAGGGACTCTTTGCAACAACTCAGGGGACTCCTCCAGCAGGCTTTTGTAGCGCTCCTCTGGCGTAAAAATTGTGAAGAACTCCACACGTTGTATGGCATCAACAAAGGCTTCGAGTATGCCCTCGTGTGTCAGCCTCAGGATGTTGATATTGGTTTTCCCCAGCTCATTGAGCTTTTCTGTGTTGATGGCCACCACCTTGCAATCCTCCAGGGCATCCAGGAATTCGGTGGAAGGTTCACCTTTTAAGAAGCTCATGCCCGCAGAGGTAAATTCAGATTCTTGAGCCAGTCGAATCGTTTTTTCGGCGCCGTCTGCCGTAGTCACATACGTTCTGACCAGGCCTTTTCGAACCAAAAAGGCATGCCTGCAATACTCCCCCTTCTTTGCCAGCAGTTCACCCTTCTTATATGACTTTAGAGAGCAGATGCTAAAAAGGGCAAGCAAGTCCTGGAGCTTCAGAAATTTGAAGCGCTGAAATGCTTCCTTAAAATCACTGTTCATGGCCGAATCATCTTTAGCGAGAGCAACATAGGAACACGACACCTTCTGTCGGTGTTTGCCGTTGACACTTCTTTTTTATGATGGTGGAGAGACAGGCGCTACTTCCACCTCTTGCTGTAGTCCTGCTCTTCGCTCTCACCCTCACTCCCGCTGGCCCACGCTTGCCGGTGTGGACACACCGACTTGGCGCCGTGGGATGCCACTTCGATCGGGTCTAGGCGGCGAGGGCAGTGGCTTCGAATTCAGGCTGGGACTTGCTCTCGATTGTCCGTGATAAACTGATCACCTGCGGCCTAAAGAATCGAAATAGAACGACCATTTGTACAAGTAGTGAGACCCAACCCAACCGGAACAAGGCTTTCCTGCTGGATACCGAAAAGCAGGATGAAGATAGCCAGTGTGGTTTAATATTGAACTATTTAAAGATAAATCAATAATATATTGATACATGGAATGCGTTCATTGTATTCTTTACATGGATAAAGTACTTTTCAATAACACTAAATCCCGATACCATTGTGAAATACTTACCTTCATTTTTGCTCCTGATTTTGATAATACACGGCTGCACGTCGCAGCTAGAAAGCACTGGAACTGCACTTAGAGCTAGTGATCACTTAATGATAATTACAGTTAAGACCGAGACAATTGCTGATGGAAAGGTAGACGAGAACGTAGAGTTATTGTTAGTCGGAGTGGGAAAAAGTCCATTTGGAGATGATCACTCTAAGTTTACGATCCCTGTTGATCCGGAGTCAACCATCAACTGGATAATAGTCCCCTATAATGTCGATTACGATGGCCAGCTACGTATTAAGAAAATTACCAGTAAAAGCGGTAGCCCGAAGCAACTCTTGAAACGAGCAAATATCAATGGGAAATCTAACAGGTTAGTCGGTACCATAAAGGAATCCAGCGAGGTGAGCACAGGTGACATTCAAGATTACAATATTGAAATACAGGTGGGGAATGACAAATACACAATAGATCCAAAACTTCAGGTTAACTAATCAGACACTGACAAAATGCAAGATTTTATTCGGGAGTTCTTGTCTCGAATAGTTCTTCTGCCCTTATGGTGTTTGGTGGTTGTTTGTGGCAACGCCCAAAATCAGGCCGTCGCAGATAGCCTAAAGACCATATTGGGTTCGGAAGATTATGCGGGTTTACCAGATTCGGCAAAGTTCGAGCTGTTAAATGACCTCGCCTACAACGAATCCAACACGAATGATCGAATAAAGTATGCCGATATCCTTATATCGAGCATCAATAATGATGCGGTTAGGGAGTACCTGATCTGGAAAGAGAAAGGGTATTTTCAGAAGGGTACAGCTTACAGGCTTCGCGGAGATTTTGATGAAGCGTTTGACAATTACTTCAATGCACTTGAGATAGCCGAAACCATATCATATGAGGAAGGGATCAGTACTGTGCTGATGGGAATAGCTGATACCTACTCTGAAATTGGGAATTCGGATGAATCCTTGAAACATTACAATCTCGCTATAGCCAAATTCCGTATTGGAGGTGATTCCATTAAGCTTGGTTCGACTTTGTACAATGCCGGAGATGAATACTTGAAATCCAACGAGCTGGATCAGGCATTGAACTACTTTCTCGAATCATCCCTGATATTTAATCAACTGAATTATGTTTTGGGGCGGGCTTACAACCTGGGGAACATTGGCCTTGTATATGCCAAGCAAGGTAAAATGGAGTTGGCGGAAGCTAATCTAAGGGAAGCCATGGCCCTTTGTACGAGTCTTGAAAACTACTATGGAATATCTGCTTTCCAACACGAAATGGCCAGGGTGTATGTCGACAATGGCCAATTGGAACAGGCGCTTAACTATGCCAGATCCTCATTGGATGTTGCCCTAGAACACAATTACCGTGAATTGATAAAGGATGCAACGTATTCATTGTCTCAAATATATCAGGGGATGGGTCAAGAGGAGAGCGCTTATGACTTTCTAAAGACACATCTGATCTACCGCGACAGCCTAAACAGAGAGTCTGTTCTGCAAGAAATGGCAGATGTAAGGCGTGAATTTGAAGTCTCCCAGAAACAGCTGGAAGTGGACCTGCTAAACGAACAGAAGAGAAACCAGCAGATCATTGGAGCCGGGCTCATTATTATCTTGTTGATGGCCGTAGGTTTTTTGGTTATGGTTTACCGCAACTATCAGCGTAAGAACAGGCTCAGTAATGAACTGGAGCAACTAAATCAAACCAAAGACAAGTTCTTCTCCATTATTTCCCACGACTTGAGAGGGCCGATCAGTGCTTTCAATGGTATCAGTCGGATGATCAGGATGTATATCATCAAGGAGCGATTCCAAGACCTGGAGAGTATGACACATGATATTGATGACTCTGTAGCCTCCATTGCATCCTTACTGGACAACCTCTTGAATTGGGCCGCGCAACAGCAGGGCCATCTACCCTATAATCCCGAGCGGATACAGGTCAATGAAATGGTTGGTAATATATTTCAAACATTCAAGGCCACTGCCGATGCTAAGAACATTCAACTCAGTGCCGATATACCAGAAACTTTGTCGGTATGGGCAGATCGAAATAGCGCGGTGACGATCCTGCGAAACCTTACCAGCAATGCCCTAAAGTTTACGCCCGAGGGTGGAAGTGTATCTATCGAAGCCTCTGAAGCGGATCGCTTTGCACTGATTAAGGTAAAGGACAGTGGCGTCGGCATGAATCAGGAAAAGTTGGATGACCTGTTCAAACTGAAAGACCAAAAGAGCACTTACGGTACATCTGGTGAAAAGGGCATTGGTCTTGGTCTACAGCTGGTCAATGAATTCACACAGTTGAACAAAGGGAAGGTGGAAGTGGAAAGTGAGGAGGGGAAAGGAACAACCTTTACTATTAGTCTACCCCTGGCAAGGCGGGTGAAGGAGGTTCTGATCGAAGACGAGTGAGTTTTAGAAACCCCTTTTGACCATGTTTTGGTCTGTAGGTCTGGTTTAGCCATTGATCAAGTTCCTCCGGTATTTCACATCAAGCCTGAGCCCGATCGACCTTGAGGAAAGCGCCTTTTGAGAAATCGAGCCCGGGACCAGCATAGTCCAGACTGATTCCCACCATACCCGGCATTATTTTGCGGAGGCAAACTCGGGTACTCATTGCGGAGGCGAATGATACCTCACTGCCCCGATGAGTGTTTTCCCGACAGACAGATTTGATTTAAATTGAGAAGGAAGTAATCCTCACTTCTTAGGGCTAATTTTTCTTGAAATGAAGACCAAGGCACTGAAAATACGATACGACCGTCCCTTGCTGATAGTAGCTGTAGCGGCAATGGTACTTGTGACCGTAAGTTGTGGTCCTTCATTGCCGGAAGAGGTGCAGGTGGTCTATGATGACTTGCCGCAGGTGATCGATTACAACTTTCACGTCAAGCCTATTCTATCCGACAAATGCTTTGCCTGCCACGGTCCCGACGCCCAAAACCAAAAGGCAGAACTACGACTGGACGTTGAGGAGGTCGCTTATCAGGCCCTTGCAAGCGGGAATGGGCATGCCATTGTACCAGGGAGTATCGGTAAGAGCCTGGCGGTGGATAGAGTCCTAAGCGAGGATCCGGAATTTATGATGCCTCCTGAGGAGTCCAACCTTGCTTTGACTGCCCAGGAAAAAGCCACGCTCATCAAGTGGATTGACCAGGGAGCGGAGTACAAGCCACATTGGGCGTTCATGAAGCCGGAGAAAACGAAGATCCCGCAAACAGACTCCGAATGGGCCGTCAATGAGATCGATCGATTCGTTTTGGACAAATTGGAAGCAAATGATCTCGACCCCTCCCCGGAGGCATCCCGCGAACATCTCATTCGCAGGTTGTATTTCGACATCACAGGATTGCCTCCGACGATTCAGGATTTGGACTATTGGTTGGCTTACGATGAGGGGAGCTACTACGAGGATCTCGTGGAGCACCTGTTAGCCCAGCCTGCTTATGGGGAGAGAATGGCTGGCTATTGGCTGGATGTGGCTCGCTTCGCTGACTCCGAAGGCTACCTCGACGATTTCCATCATACATTTTGGCCGTACAGAGATTGGGTCATCGATGCTTACAACGAAAATCTTTCTTACGACAAGTTCATCCTCTGGCAGATCGGTGGGGACCAGCTTCCCAATGCGACGACGGAGCAGATACTGGCCACGGCCTTCAATAGGAACCACAAGCAAAACTCCGAAGGTGGTGTTATCCCCGAAGAGTTCCGCGTAGAGTATGTGGCCGATCGCACCAATACCGTGGGTTCGGCTTTCATGGCACTGACATTGGGATGCGCGCGTTGTCATGACCATAAGTACGACCCCGTCAGTCAAAAGGACTACTATCAACTTTTTAGCTTTTTCAATTCTACCATAGAGCGTGGGGATGGCATTTTCAGCAACAATGCCATCGAGAATGGGCAGATGATTCCCAATAAGTTCTCCATGAGCTCCGGTCCGGTCGTTCCCCTCCTGGAAGAGGAGGCTGAAGAGATCAGGGACTATCTATTGACCAATATTGACGAGGGTGAAGCTGAGATGGATGAGCGACGAATAGCCAATCAGTCGGATTTCGAGGAGTGGCTTGCAGGCCCTTCGACCACTGGCCCTGAGGAGGTGGTAAAGGAGCACTCCCTGATCCATCTGACATTTGACGACCTGAAGGACGGCAAAGCCTCCGATCGGGTGGCAGGAAACGGACCGGCAATCTACTGGGGTGGCATTTCCAGCGCTGAGGGCGTCAAAGGAAAAGCGGTCGTCAGCGCCGCCAATGGCCAGTTCATTGCCGACGGCAAACCCGCGCTATTCGAGCGCGTGGATCCTTTCACCATCAGCTTCTGGGTCAATTCTAACAAGAGCTACGAAAACGCCCATGTGATGTACAATGGCAATAACCGCATCCAAGGTTACCGTGGATGGGATGCAGTCATCAAGAAGGACCAGCTGCATTTCAGGATCAACCACGCCCATCCCTATCAAAGCATCGACATCCGTGATCCTGAGAAACTTCCGATCGGGGAGTGGGTGCATTATGTATGGACGTATGACGGCTCCAGCGAATCAGAGGGGATGGCATTGTATCGCAATGGCGAGAAGGTATCATTCGATGTGGTGCGAGACTATATCTATCGCTCTACGATGCCCTACAGGACGAAAGCGCCGACGGTTTACATGCCTTATGCGGGTTTGATCATTGGCAATCGACATTATGACAAAGACTTCACCGGAGGCATGGTCGATGAGGTCCGGGTCCTGGGTACCGAGGTCGATGAGTACACAGCCAGGTATCTTTTTGATCAGAAGGCGGGGTTGGAGGCTTTTGATGAGGCCTTAGCTGACAAAGGATCCGAATTAAAGACGTTCTTCGATTTGCATATCGATGATGCACTGGCTCAGCAAAGAGATGAACTAAGGGCGATAAGGTTGAAGGAAGTCGCCTTGGTCGACACGGCCCAGGAAGTGATGGTCATGGGTGACTACGAGGAGAAGCGCCAGGCGTACATTCTTGACCGGGGCGTTTACGATGCCCACGGTGAGGAAGTGAGCAGTGATGTGCCTGAGGCCATTCTGGCCATGCCGGAAGACTTGCCAAAGAACAGATTGGGCTTAGGCCAATGGCTGATTCACCCGGATCATCCGCTTACGTCGCGGGTGGCGGTCAATCAGATGTGGTACCTCATGTTTGGCAAGGGGATCGTGGAGACCGTCGAGGACTTTGGTAACCAGGGAGCCTTGCCGTCACATCCAGAATTGCTGGATTGGTTGGCCGTCGACTTTCAGGAGAATGGTTGGGACGTGAAGCGACTTGTCAAGCAGATGGTATCGTCGGCCACCTACCGGCAGTCATCGCAAATTCGACCAGAGTTGCAAGAGATCGATCCGGGTAATGTACTGTTGGCCCGAGGACCGCGGTACAGATACCCCGCGGAGATGGTACGTGACAACATCCTGGCGGCCAGCGGCCTGCTGGAGGAGCAGCAGGGCGGTATCTCGGTGTATCCCTATCAGCCACCTGGATTGTGGAGGGAAGTCATGACACACACCTTCTGGCCGGAGTACGAAGTAGACTATGACAAGGGACTGTACCGAAGAAGCATATACACCTTCTGGAAGCGGAACATGCCGCCACCCAACATGCTGATCTTCGATGCTTCGAGCCGGGCAGAGTGCCAGGTGCGGAGGCAACAAAGCAGTACACCGCTGCAGGCATTGGTACTGATGAACGACCCACAATTCATTGAAGGGTGCCGGGTACTCGCGGCAAACGCCCTCAAAGACGCCGAGGGAGATGTGGAAGACGCGCTCGTCACCGTGTTTAGGACGCTTACAAGCAGGAAGCCATCGGCTAATGAGACGGCGATTCTATTGAAGCAGTTCTCCGCGGAGAAGAGTTACTTCGAAACCTACCCTGATAGAGCCATGGCCTTCCTATCCACAGGGCACAAAAAGATTGACGGCATCGAGGACCGGCCTGGTCTGGCGGCGTTGTCGCGAGTTACCAACACCGTCATGAATACCACGGAAGCTTATTACAAAAACTAGAGCGCATGGCAAGACACGATTCCGATTTAAGCAAAGCGCTGTACAAGCAAACGAGAAGAGAATTTCTGGGGACCACAACCAAGGGACTCGGCGCCATGGCCATGGGCTCGTTATTATTCCCAGACGCGCTCAAGGCTGCATCTAACGTAGCAACCAACCCTGGTAACGGGGGGATCCTCGGCGCCCTACATCACGCCGCCAAAGCCAAGCGCGTCATCTACCTTTTCCAAAGCGGTGGCCCTAGCCAGATGGAATTGTTTGACTACAAGCCAGAGCTGAAGAAGTGGCACGGGCAAGAGATACCCGACAGCGTACGAGGGGATCAGCGCATCACAGGGATGCTCGCTGCGCAGTCCAGCTTCCCACTGGTCAACCCCCATTTCTCTTTCCATCAAAACCCGCAGACGGGTGGGTACTTCAGTGAGCTCGTACCCCACATCGGTTCCATCGCGCAGGACATTTGCGTCGTCAACTCCATGTACACGGAGGCCATCAATCACGAGCCGGCCATCATTTTCATGCAGACAGGTTCGCAGCAGGTAGGAAGACCTTCCATAGGATCATGGATGAGCTACGGACTGGGCAGCCCCAATAAGAATTTGCCGTCCTTCATCGTGCTCCTGTCCAAAGGCAAGCCGGACACTCAAAATCTCAACATGCAGGCGTGGAACAATGGATTCTTGCCTTCGCACCATCAGGGCGTGCGGTTCAGGTCGGGCGCTGATCCAGTGCTGTACCTGTCCAATCCTGCCGGTATTGACAAGGAGAGCCGAAGAAGGGAACTCGACTATCTGGAGCAATTGGAAGCGCAGCAGAAGGCTGCGTGGGGAGACCCCGAGATCGACTCTAAGCTGAGCCAGTACGAGATGGCCTATCGCATGCAGACTTCCGTGCCCGATGTCGCCGATCTCTCGGATGAGCCGGACTATATTTTTGATATGTATGGGCCCGAGTCGCGGATCCCCGGGACTTACGCTGCCAACTGTCTGCTGGCGCGCCGACTGGCCGAGCGGGATGTTCCGTTTATCCAGTTGTATCATGCGGGATGGGACCAGCACGGCAATCTCCCCAATGACATCAAGGTGATGGCCAAGTCCTCGGATCAGGCGTCAGCTGCTCTGGTAAAGGATTTGAAGCAGCGGGGTTTGCTGGAGGATACACTCGTGATTTGGGGCGGGGAATTTGGCCGGACCAGTTTCTCCCAGGGCACCCTGACCAGCGACAACTACGGGCGCGATCACCATCCGAGGTGCTTTACCATGTGGATGGCCGGTGGAGGTATTAGGCCAGGCACCACCTATGGAAAAACCGACGACTTCAGCTACAACATCGCTGAGAATGGCGTCCACGTTCACGACTTCCAGGCTACATTGCTACACCTACTTGGCGTCGACCACGAGCGGCTGACTTTCAAGCACCAGGGCAGGAGGTACCGATTGACGGACGTACACGGCCATGTGGTGAAGGATATTCTGGCGTAGGGACGCGAAGAGGGGGGGCGGCCGGGCGGGCTCTCGCTTCTCCCATGAAGTAGAGAAAGATGAAACACCAACCAAATTACGGATTGCATCTCTCACTTCATGGTCAAACAAGCGCTCGATCCCTGCCGCAAATCCGTTCCACAGAAAGTTAAGACTGACTAAGATTTTGAATAGAACACACGATCATAAATGCAATGAAAAAGAAACTACGACCAACTACCGAAAGAAGAAATTTCCTCAAGTCGAGCGCCGTTCTTGCAGGTGCGGCTGCCGTACCTCACTTTTCCTTTAATATCATCTCTCGAAAGAAGGCGAAGGGGCCTGTTGTCGGGCAGGGTGATTTCAAGTACCGGGTCGATAAGGAGTGGGGCGTGCAGGACTTCTCAAAGGTCCCTGTGAAGAACTGCCATGAGATGGTCCAGGACAAGCAGGGCAGGCTCATTCTGCTCACTGATGAGACACGCAACAATGTCATCTTTTATGACCGCTCGGGCAAGGTACTGAAGACCTGGGGCAACGACTTCCCGGGAGCACACGGTCTAACCCTTTCGGAAGAGGGAGGCGAGGAGTTTCTGTACATCACTGACACGGTCAAGCACCAGGTGTATAAGTCCACATTGGATGGCGAGATCCTGCTCACGATCGATTGCCCGATGGAGTCGGGCGTGTATGAAAAAAGCGAGGAGTTTATTCCTACGGAGACCACTATTGCCCCGAACGGCGACATCTACATTGCCGATGGTTACGGGAAGGATTACATCTCTGTATTTGACAGCAAAGGACAATTCAAGTCCTACTTTGGCGGCAAGGGGGACGGTGACGAGCACTTTGATTGTGCTCACGGCATTACACTCGATACCCGGCAGGACCAACTGGACAGCCTCCTGATCACATCCCGCACCGCTCAAAAGTTCAAGAGATTTTCACTACAAGGAGACTTCATCGAATCCATCGACATCTCGGGCATGTGGCCATGCCGACCGGTGATCAAGGGGGACGATCTTTACTTCGCCATCATCGTCACCAACTCCTGGTGGGACTACGACGGGTTCGTGGCCGTATTCGACAAGAACCATCAGCTAAAATCGGCACCGGGAGCGAATGTGGAGTTCGATTCGAGCGGCTCGCCGACCAAAGCCGAATATGATAGAAACACCTTCCTGTCTCCGCATGACGTCTGTGTGGACAATGACCTGAATCTGTACGTGCCGCAGTGGATGTCCGGCAAGACGTACCCGGTGAAGCTGGAAAGGGTGTGATGCCTCCATCACGTAGCTTTTGCCCTTGTTGGTGTTGTCACCAACAAGCCAATGATCATGCACGAGCCGCTGGTGAAAACACCAGCCGTGGCTCGCGACTTGCACGTTCCCCAGTGGATGTTCAAACGAAAGCACCACTTAAGCGCCTGAAGCTGTGAAGTCACAAATCATCCGTCATTTTGGCGAGCGCCTCCCAGAGCTTTCTGCCTTCGACTTCATCGGTCATGGCTTTATCAGCTTTTTTGATCTGTTTGTCCAGCTTAAAGAGCGATCCATTCAGGGAGTCACGATCCTTGTTTTCAAGGATCAATCGGGCAATGGGCTCTCCAGCAATGGAAGGGTGCTTGGCAAACAACAAGGTCATCATTTTCCAAAAGAGGCCGGTCATTCCTGATGGCCACTTTGCGGATAGATCAGGATCGGTTTTGTCGATGACATAGGTGGGGTCAAATGCCACAGAGGTGACCTTCCCAGCGAACCTCCGGGCCAGTTCGCCTGCAAATATTCTGTTGCAGGTTTTGGAACGATCGAATGCCACCATGGCCTTGTGGTTCTTGATGCTTTCCACATTGTCCCAATCCATGGCTTTGTAGAATGGGGCGATGACATGGAGGACCATGCTTTTGGAATCTTCAAGCCTGTCCATTAGCAGCCGTGTAAAGAGGAAAGGTCCGATTACATTGGTGGCAAACATGAACTCATGCCCATCGGGCAGGATATTGGGTCCATCCTGCCTGAGGATCCCCACGGAGTAGACGATTGCGTTGATATGGACGTACCGCTTTTTTGCATCAGCAACCACTTCTTTTACCCCTTCCAAATTAGAGAAGTCGATGACCAAAGTATCGATCAAAGGGTTAGCTGGCGCAGAGGTTGATCCTGACAACTGGCGCTTGATCTGGGCGGCTTTTACATCAAGCTTATCCTGGTTGCGACCCAGCAATACGACCCTTGCACCTCGCTTGGCCAATGCCAGACCGGCGGCTCCACCGATGGAACCTGTCGCACCTGCAACCAGGACAACTTGTTCATCCATGGGTCCTAGGTGCCTTGTGTGATGGAAGGAAGGATAAACCTCTCCAGAATTTTTCGATAATGCGTTTTAACAACATAGTTGCCACCGGTGAAGACGACCACCATGTCCAGCTCGTCGATGACGATTATTTTCTGGCCACCCCATCCGGAGGCGGCGTACGTTTTCACATCTCCCCGGGGGGACCTTACCTCCTTCGTCCACCAGGAGTAGGAGTAGCCCTGGCGGCCCAAGTCACTACCAGGCACCTTGATGGCATTGTTGTTCCCGAAGTTCTCTCTGCTCAGTTGAACCCATCTTGAGGGGATGATCCGCCGATCATTCCAAAGGCCATCGTTGAGAAAACAAATGCCTATTTTGAGCATATCACGGCTTGTCATCTCCAGGCCTCCACCACCTCTGATAACGCCATTCTCAAAACGCCTCCATAATGCCGTTTTGATGCCAAGCGGCTCAAAAAGGAATTCATTGCCGAAGTCAGCCAGGTCCCGACCGGTAGCATTTTTTATGATTTCACCCAGGACAATGGTGCAACCACTGTTGTAGTTGAAGCGCTCTCCAGGGGTGTGGATCAAAGGTCTTTCCAGCACACAGGCTATCGGGTCCTGCTGGCAATCCCAATGTAGTCGGTCAATGTCATTGGCTCTGGATCCATGCGCTCGACTCCATTCGTCAAACTCAAACCCGGAACTCATACTCAGCAGGTGCTCGACAGTGATCTTTTCTTTGGCCGGTGTGCGATACTGCTGATGATCCGGCAGGTAGTCAAAGATCGAGTGTTGGATGTCCAGGTGTCCTTTGTCTACTGCAATTCCCGCGATGGCGGACACCACACTTTTAGTACATGACATCAGCACATGCAGGCTATCGCGGTGCCATTGGATCCTTTCGCCATAGTGGTACTGGCCAAAGTAGTCATACTTGTTGCCTTCGAAGTATTCTTCAAAAACCAGTAATCCATTTTTGTAGATCAACACTGAGTGTATCTGATCGTATTTATTTCCCCAGATGCCCCCAACGGCCCTGGCAAGGGCGAGTGAGTCCATTCCGACCTCTGCTAGTGTGCCCACATTGATGCCGTCATTAGTGGGTTGCGGGGGATGATAGGTATAATAGCTCGAGTAGTCCTGGCAGGCGATGCTGAGCAATGACATCAACAGTACAGCGACGAGTTTCATAACTGCAGAATTTTTGGGTGGATCTCCATCGAATTCTCGATGAATTCCTGTCCTATAAATTAACGCCGCGCTGTGCTTTTTTGGAATGACCTAGGTCATGGTGTGTTGGGCTTTTTCACGGCATTTACTGATGGTTTAGATGACCACGTACGCACCATAAAACAAAGCAGCCAGGCCCCAGTAGATGAAGTTGCCCCAGTAGTAAGTGTAGTATTGTAGCGGCCCTTTGGATGGAAAGACGTACTCCTTTTCCGCGAACCAGAGGACGACATTGATGTACACGGAGATCACTCCCGCCATTGCGAAGAGCGCGTATCCCCATGACTCGGCCAAGATCATTCCAACAATTCCCCCAGCTAGTACCGGAAAGAACAGCAACCAATCCGCGGCCGCCATACCATAAGCGGTCTTGAAATGAGACCGATCCCGCCATTCCTCGCCCTTTCCGATGAGAATGTCTTGCGCTTTCCTGCCTTTAGGATTCCACAGGATGACCAGTTGCGCCAATAAGAGTGGTAGACACGTGACCAGCCCAAATATGATCAGTACCCATGTTAGAATCGTTGGTTGATGCATGGCTCGAGTTTTTGATCAGCCAGCTTGCGAAGCGACAATTACGGCAAGCAGGCCGGTGATCAGATTGGATAGGGTCCACACCATTTTGAACGTATTGCTATGCAACCGATGCCCCATTTTGTGCTGATTGGTTGTCCAGTGCCAGTAACTGAGACTATGGTAAATGAGTACGACCCCTGGGAACCATAAGAGCTCACAGCTCCAGGATGCGTCCACAATCAAACCGATGCCGGCAATGCCATAAATCCAACCCAGCAACACATCAGCTTTGGCGATTGCATTTTCATAGACCTGAAATTCCCTTGGGCCTTTTTCTTGTAGTCCGATCTTGATGGCAAACTCCCAGTTGAGAATGGAGATGAATTGGCCCACCCAGTGAAAGACAAAGCCTACGATGAAGACCAGGGCGCCCACAATGACATTGGCATACGGGAATATCTGATCCATACACTCCTTCCTTTAAGAGTTGAATTTGAAAGCATAAATCTGAGATAGGATCTCCTCTAATAATTGTATGGTTGTTCCATGGAGAGGATCCCTGGAAGCTCAGGTTTGAGCCGTAAGTATTGTTTAGGGCTTATCCCAGTATAAGACTTGAAGCTTCTGATAAAGTGAGATTGATCGAAATACCCCAGCTCGTAACTGAGTTGAGTCAACGGCCGATGACGGGCATGGAGCGCATCAATTGTTTCCCTGAATCTCATAAGCTTTTGAAACCTGTTGATCGATAGTCCAAACCAGTCATTGAACAGCCGGAAGCTTTGTGTTCTGGAATAGCCAAGTAGCGTTTCGATGTCTGCTGATGAGGAGGTGTAATTGCTTTTCGCCAGCTTGGTGACCAGAGATGCGATACTAAGGGCCTTCCACAGTTCATTCGACTCATTGACTGCGTGGAGGATTTTGTTTTCCAGATAGCGAGCCCTTGATAAGAAATCAGGAAAGCTGTTGAGGGCGGTTTCATCCACACCCAGATCGGAGCCAATGTCAAGGGCTTCTACGGCTTTGTTATTAAGTGCGAAGGCCGGAATATTGAAAAGCGCCTTGATGGCGATTGGGGTCAGCACAATACTAATCGTGTGAAGCCTTTTGAACTGGACGACTACTGGACCGGTGGTAAGTCCGGATATCCAGCAGAATCGTTTTGAGAATTGAAGGCTGGATATATTCAGTAGGTTGCTGCTGATCACAAGACCCTCGGAGCCATCAAGCATGAAGAGAATTTCGCTTTCCCAGCTTGGGAGGAAGGTGAATTGCTCTGATTCATTCATCCTTCTTTCCTGGATGGATTCGACTATTCCTGCTAATCGGCATGGCTTGTATTCGTGCGTGATCACATCATCAAAATAGCAAGCCAGAACCGGGCGAGCAATGGGTCAAGATGCTTCCAATACTGATTTTTGTTCTGGAGAGTTTTGATGATAAAAATGAAAATGCCCCTTGCTACCGCAAGAGGCACTTTTTCTTCGTTTGACAGTGATACTGAGTCTTCAAAGCTTCGCCCCGAACCACTTCGCGGCTTCTGCCACAGACTCGTTGACCTCGGCATCCTGATCGTAATAGCTGAACTGGTGGTAGGGTGATTCCAACTCCGTCTCCATCCAGTGCAGTTGCTTGTCCTCGGCAGCAATGCGCTCGAAATATTGCTTCGTGTAGTGTGGCAGCACCGCGCCATCCGAGTGGATCATCAGCGTGGGCTGAGTAAGGTTCGCAGCCGTCGGCATGGGGCGGTTGTTAACCAATCTTCCTTGGGGTTGACCGGGACAGTGTGCCAATCTAGGCTGGATGGCTTGGTTTGGTAAATCGTTGCCTGAGAGGGAGCTTCGCTCGGACACGTTCCGTCTCTTGAGACCTCAATACGTCCAGTGAGACTTCAGCCTATGCACACTGAGACTACTTTTCCAGCAAAACTCAAAATAAAAAATGAAAAGAATAGTCTTAAGTGCCGCGCTCGCTGTGGCGCTCCATGCCGTGCATGCGCAAAGTATCCGGGATCTCGATTTTATGATTGGCTCCTGGGACATTACCGAAACCATCTTTCCAGGAACTGACCGAGAATACCAGGAGCAAGGTGTGCGAACTTGCAGCTATTATCTCGGTGACCAGTTCATCAAGTGTGAATCCGAAACGACCATCAGCACTAGTGGTCGGAAGAGGTACTATGCTTACTTCTTCAACTATGACGAAAAGCAAAATTGCTATTGGGCAACTAATCTCGCTCACGACTTCCCACTTCATGGTCAACAGAAGTGGTATCTGAACAAAGAGGAAAAGCTGCTGCAAGCCATCTCACCTAAAAATGTTATTGGTGACCGGTTCTTTCGAGGCACCGTTTCCTACGCTCAGCCCAATCAGATTACCTGGCAAGGCTGGCGCAGTAAGTGGGACCAAGACAAAGCGTGGCAACAGGTCTTCCAGGATGTGGCCACGAAACGCCAATAATCGACCTAGCTTTATTTAGCCGGGGCAGTTCAAAAGTTTGCCCCGACTTCCACCCACCCCATTCCATTGCCAGTTCCCTAGACTTCCTGTGGCACCACGTACGGATACCGATACCTTCTGCTCAACATCATCTCTGCAGCGTCATTGTCGATGAATCGCTCAAATTCGCCATTGAACCTGAGTGTCTCTCCCACGCGGTAGGCCACGTTGGCAATCAGCGGCAAAACCGTGGACATGTGACCTTCAGCCACCTCGCAGTTCAGGTCGTTGCGGTCACCGGAGCGAACCGCAGCGATGAAGTTCGCGTAATGTCCTTTGCTATCGGGGGCTTTTCTGAAACTCTGATCCCCCTCCACTGCGGCGCTTTCTGCCATACCGGAGCCGGCGAAAGGTTCATTTTCCCGCCCCTTGTAGGCTTTCCAGGTTGATCCATTCAGTTCCATCCATCCTTCCGTGCCGTAGAAGGTGTTGCCTATCCTCACTCCCACGTTTGCTTCGGCACCTGTGTACCGCCCACGCGTTTCAAATTGCAGGATCTTGCCGTCGTCATACTCGAATGTGGAGGATTGGGTGTTGGGTGTCTCTTGTGAGCACTCGCTGCTGTCAATGCCGAATACACCTCCCATCGACTGGACTTTGATTGGATGCTCGCGCTTGTTGAGTCCCCACCGGGCAATATCAAATTGGTGCGGCCCCTGGTTACCGGTATCGCCATTGCCGGTATCCCAGTGCCAATGCCAGTTGTAATGGCCTTTCTTTTCATTATAAGGCCTGTATGTCGCGGGCCCGAGCCAAAAATCATAGTTGAGGGATGTCGGTGGTTCGCTGTCCTGAGCAATGCCAAAAGAGTCCCGGGGTTTAAAGCAATTGCCCCGCGCCATATAAACGTCCCCGATACCGCCACTGTGCAGGAAATCCATAGCTTGCATGACATTTGCGATGGATCGGTTTTGGAAGCCCACCTGGACTACACGATTGTACTTGCGCGCAGCATCGACCATCTTTCTACCTTCCCAGACATTGTGCGAACTGGGTTTTTCCACATAGACGTGTTTTCCAGCCTGGCAGGCCCAAATCGTAGCCAAGGCGTGCCAGTGGTTGGGTGTAGCGATCACGACCGCATCAATTTTTTTGTCATCGAATACCTTCCGCATATCAACTTCAGTATCTGGTGCACGTCCTTCCTGGTTATCAGCGACCACTTGGACCCTTTCATCGAAGAGCGCGGAGTCGGCATCGCAGAGGGTCATTATTCTCACATTGTCACCGTACATTTTCGAGAAGCTATTCATCAATTGCTGACCTCGACTGCGGATACCTACAACCGCTAGATTGACCCGATCATTGGCACCCAATACATTGCCATACGACTTGGCGGATAAGAAACTCGAACTCAGGGCGACACCAGCGGTACCGGCAGCTGTCTTCTTGATGAAATTACGTCGGTCGTTCATTGCTTTAAATTATTTGGTAGAGAAGGTATATGTCTGATGTTTATTCCGTTGAGTTGAAAGCCATGGCGATCTTGTCGAGGTTATCCCCGTTTGTGGGCCCTGAGATGATCGCCAATCTATAGCGAAAGGTCGTGGACGCTCCCATGGCCAATGAAAAATTGAGTTCGTTCTCCCCCTTGCTATAGGCCTTTTGTCCAAGTGTATTCGCGGAAAAAAGACCATAGGGCCGTGCATGCCAGTACGTCGGGTAGCCCACATTATCAGGGTGGTCGAAAATCACGATAGAAAGCTCCTCTCCGTTCATCTGCCCAGTCAATCGCATGTATGGAGCGCGAGTGCCCCACACGTCCGATCCTGTTAGTCCCTCGCTACTGTAGTAATTGCCTGTGATCGTGGAATTGTCAGGAGTCTCCACCTCTGATGAATTTCCTTGCGCATCCATTAGTCGCGCTTTCCCCGTACGCGGGAGCTCCAATTCGCTGGTCACGCGGATGGCAAACATGCCCTCTTTGGTATCGGTGAAAGTGACCTCCTGACCAACGGCGGTTAGTGTCGTTTCCCGATCAATGATGCGAGTGGTGCCCTCCGCCTTGAAGACGAAGGTTGTCACTTCGGATAGCAGCGTATTACCCTCATGGTCGTTCCAATCACTCGTTGTGACCAGCACTCCCTCTTCGCCACTTTGGACCTTTTCGACGCTTTGATGAACGATGGTGCCATATTGAGATGCTTTCTCAGCCGGAATGGCGTCTGAGTAGTTCCAAAAATCCAGGCCATTCACATCTCCATAGTTCAGCCAGACGCCCACATGGTGGGGGTGATCCACGCGCTCGCCAGCCTTCGTCTTCAGAGGAAATTGGCGGGTGACCTCATTGCCCCCAGCAGTCATCACTGGCCATAGAACAGGTTTTTTGATGGTAGAGGGGTAGATGTATGATGTGAATAGTTGACCGTCGAGGAGCACGTCTACTTTCTGTTCGGATTCGTTGGGAACCAGCGAGAACCTTTCGGGAACGCCCCGGTCAGCGTTGGACCCATTCGCCGAGGGTTTGTTCTCCGGGTTGTAGGTACAAGACATCAGCAGTATCAGTAGGACAGATAGTCTGGGTTGCATCTTGCTCATGGTATAGCTAGATAGTCAGCTAAATCTAGCCACAAAGTGGGGCATGTTCCCCGATTCGGAGAAATATATGATCTGATCCTGTCCGTTCCCACGTTCCGATTACTCGGTGCTCGGGCATTGGTGTGCATGGCCGGTCGTCGCTACTCCATCCTGAGCACTTCAGTCGGATTCCGGCGGAGACTACGGTATGCTACTAGGAACAATATGGCGAAGGCGGTCGCCGCCATTGATACCACAGGTACGATAATATGGAGAGGGGACCATGGGATATGTGATTGATACTGGTCCAACCATAGAGCGGAGTAGTGGAAGGCAAATGGCGCCCCAATGCATGCTGCCATGCCCATATCAACCGCATATTTTCTTAGCATATGCGCAAATAGACGGCCTTCCGAGGCACCGAGGATTTTTCGAATACTGATTTCTTTGAGCCTCGCTATCAGGTTCAAAGATGCCAATGCCATCATACCAAAGATAGCCACCAACATGGAAAGCAGTGTAAAGAGCCCGAAGGCTCGGTTAGCATCCGCAATCGACTGGTAGTGCTCGATGTACTCGTCCTCAAGGTTTCGGTACTCAAGGGAGTTTCCGGGAAATGCCGCTAGGTATGCCTCTTTCGCTTGGCTCAACCATTGCGTCGGTGACGCTTGGGAACGAATAACGATTTGATGGTTAGCGTGAATCGAGGGCATCAGGACGGTGGGTTGTATGCTGTACTGAAGGGACTGCTGTCTGAAGTCGGCAACCACACCTATGATTTCTTTGGTAGACCCTTGAATAGTCAACCGCTTACCAATGGCATCCCCTGGATCTTCAATGCCAAATGACTGCAATACCCTTTCGTTGATGATCACGAACCTTGTATCTATCAAATTTCTTTTCACATCTGAAGCACGAAAGGCTCTTCCAGCGAGGAGAGGGATACCGTAAAAAGTCAGATAGTCTTCATCCACGACCAGATAGCTCAGAGTTTGCCTCTGCCCATCTATGCTGGCGTCATAGTCTGCTTGTAATTGCTGGCCAGGGGTCCTTTGATTGGTGGCGACATCATGTATTCCCGGAATGGAAGACATGCTCTGCTTGAAGGATGCCAGTTTGAGGCTAAAGGTGCTATCGCTGGGCGTTAGTTTGGGTTGTTGCAGTACCCAGCGGTTGTTAAGCTCCAGCCCCAGTGGGGATGACAGGACGTGCTGCTGTTGAAGATAGATGACTGACCCTGTGGAGAAAGCCATGATGGAGAGTACAAACTGAAAGACGAGAAGAGCGCGTTGATACAGCGGAAACCCCAAACCCGCTGAATCACCAGCTCCACCAGGTGCCTTCGACGGTCGCAGACGTAGATTGAATCGAACGCTCAGCGCGATGGTGGCCATCGTGCAGGCTCCGAGTAGTGCCAACAGCCCGCTCATGAGGGGATAATGCAAGTAACCACCATGCAGCAGCTCAGCTAGGTTCTTCAGATGAAAGCCGTTGGATTGCAGCAAGGAGGTGGCCTCGAGAGCAAGTATAAATCCCGTGATGACCGTGAGCAAGACCACCATACAAATTTCAAGGGCATGACCACGCCAAACTTGCTGGCTCGAGATCCCCAACACCTTTCGTATGCCCATCGACTGCCTTCTCCTTAGTAATAGAGCGCCGTTCAGGTTGATAAAATTGATCCAGCTGATGACGAAGAGGATGATGGCCAGGCTCAGAAGTGTGGTGACCAATTGTGGATCGCCCTGGACTGCAATGTCGTATTCGATGGCGTCATTGCTGAGGTAGATGTCTTCGATTGGTTGCAGTTCAAAGACTTCGGTGTTCGAGTCATTGTTATCGAAATACTGGTCGCTGAAAGCCTGCATCTTGGCATTGAGCTGATCGACGCTGACATCTTCACGTACTTGCACATAGTGTCGAAAATCGAGCATATTCCAGTCGAACCGAGCCTGGCTCAAGCCCCAGGTGTGAATGATCGTCTCATAGGAAAGGAAAAGGTTGTAAGAGAGGTGTGTGTTCTCGGGTAAGTCCTTGATGATCCCTACAATTTCATAACTATCAGGATCGTTGTCGAGCTTCACCACAGCGCCAATCAATTCGCTCCATGATGATGTGCCGAAGATGCTGATGGCGGTTGTTTCGGTAAGCACCAATTGGTTGGGCTTGGTCAGTGCCGTTTGCTTGTCCCCCGCCAGCAGCTCATATCCAAACATGTCGAGAAAGCTGGGCTCCACCGCCACGCACCGACGGATCGTGGCTGCATCTTGGTTGCCGCCAGCCCTGACGATTGCGTTGCCAAAAGGGAATAGTCGGCTTTGATTGATAACTTCAGGAAGATCCTGAACCAACGCCGGTCCCACCGCCGAGTAGCTGACGGTGCTCCTCTGTACCTGATCACCTTCCTGGTACCTTGTGTTGACCAGCCGGCAGAGCCTGTTTTCGTAAAAACCGTCAAAGCTGAGTTCGAACGATAGAAACTGCAGGATCACAATCAATGCTCCAATCGCGACACTAAGGCCTAATATATTAGGGATTGTATAACGGCGATATTTCAGGAGGTTTCGAAAGGCAATTCGGAGGTCTGTCATCGTAAAGGAATTTGCCACCAAAATATGATGGCTTTCATCCTTGCACATGCTGATTAGCGGAATCCGGAGAGGGAAAATTCGAGATCAGCGACTAAGCTTTTGGCAAATGAATCCCTTTTTTATCCTCGGTACTCCTCAGCATCAAAGCTCATGATGAAGAAGTTCAAGGTGCCGTTCTGGTAAGAGGAAGACAGCCGCCGAAATGCCTCGTAGTCGCCGATCACTTCCTTTTTTGCGTTGTCAAACTTTCTCCCTGAAGTGAAAATGAGGTAACCACCATCGGGTGTCACATAAGGGCTGCCGTCAATCTCATTGCTGTTCACATCCTCACCCATGTTGACTGGGTCTGTCCAGGTATTGTCACCAGTTCGGAAGCTGATGTACAAGTCACTGTTGCCGAAACCGTCCTCCTGGTCTACACGCACAAAAATCAGGTAGCTTTCGTCTCTGGCGATGAAGGCATCGGCCTCCCTCTCAGATGTATTGATATTGGGTGGGAGGGCCACCGGATCCAGGTATCTGCCATCTTGGTATTGGCTGTAATACAGGTCAGAATTACCGGACATGTCGGAGTTGAAGTACAACGTGCCCAAGTCCGTGGTAATGGGATAAAACTCGTTGCCCTTGGAGGCTACCGGACTACCCAGTGGCTCAGGTGATTGCCACACGCCATTGACGAGGGCCGAGGTCCAAATATTGAAATTGAAGCCTTCCGGTTTTCCCTCATAATCCATAAAAGTTGTGAAGAACATGGTCTGGCCGTCAGGTGAAATCTGCACATCTGCCATGGGTAGGTCGTTGGCAAAGGGCACAAAGGAAGGGGCGCTGTAACTGCCGTCCTGATAGCGCTGATAGGCGATGCTGGTGATGCCTAGCTTCTGGCTTGTTGCCGTGTAGTAAATGGTCAATCCGTGAGGGCTCATCGAAGTATTGAACTTGTCAATTTCCGTGGACACTTGACCTGGGTAGAATACCGTGGGGGTTTCAAATACTTGTCCCATGAAAGGGTGATCCTGTGCCGTTGTCTTCAAGGTACTTGCAAGCACGACCGAAAGGAGAATGGAGATCTGTTTTTTCATCTCTGTTGAGTACGGCAGGTGAGATTGATTGGATCACACCACAGGACAAATTGGTGTCTGTAGATGATGAGCGGTCGCTAGGTTCTGCAACAGAATGACTCCAACGATTTTGCTTTACCACCCGTTGGTTGCGGAAGTTGCTTGCTCTTCTGACAAGGTTTGCAAGAATTTGTGGAGGCTTACTATCTTGGAAAAACTCGCCATCACGTTGTGTGAAAAATGAAAAGGATGCGTGAGTCGATTTTCTCAGATTAAGGGGGGGATTGAGGATAAAGCTGTATACCAAGAGATAGACGAAAAGATATATGGAAGCTCCCAAGACAGCAGTGATCATTTTGGGAATGATCCTTAGCATACTGAGTTGCGGACCAGACGATGATCCCAATCCGGAAAATGATTTTTTTAGCGAGTATGACTCCCGCAGTTTTCAGATGGGATTTACCACCTGGCCCTACGCACCCTCTCTGGCGGCCGTAGATGCTACTTACGAATTTGTCGGGCAAAATGGGGATATCTATTCTGAACACATCGATTCAAACATTCCCTGGCGGGCGTGGATGAATGACGAGCCATTACCTGACGCATTCACCAATGATATTCTGGGTAGAGCACAGCGAAGAATTGAAGGTGTGCAATTGACCGTATCCGTCAGCCTTTTGAATATATCCAGAGATGATTTGGCTTTCGATTATGATGGTAGCGTGCCGTCCTATTCATCATTCGTTGATGAAGCAATCGAGGATGCCTATTTCAAACACCTCGAGTACATCACTGAGCAATTGGACCCTGATTACCTCATCATGGCGATCGAGGTCAATGAGCTCTTGATCAATGCGCGGGATTTGTGGGATGGTTACAAACAGTTGATGGACAACCTACGTCCCAGGATTGCGGCGCGGTTTCCTGCTGTCCAAATATCGGAGTCAATCACATTGCACAACTTGTTTCGACCGGAAGTGTCAGACCCCGATGCTTTCATTGAAGACGTCGTCGATTATGCCAATTCGCTCGATTTCGTTGCAATTAGTTTCTACCCCTATTTCAAGGGGCTATCCACCAAAGAGGATTTTCAAGAGGCTTTCGACTTTCTTCATGGACAGATCACCAACCCCATTGCTTTTGCCGAAACCGGTCATTTGTCGGAGGATCTGACCATCGAGTCCACCAATCTTTTCATTCCGGGAAATCCTGAGGAGCAAAATGACTACCTGGAGGCGCTATTGACCAATGCACGGGAGGAGGACTATGAATACGTCATTTGGTGGACGCACCGGGACTATAACGAGCTGTGGGAAACGTTCCCCGCTGAAGTCCGCGATTTGGGGAAGGTGTGGCTCAGCACAGGCATCATCAACGAAGACGGAGCAGAGAAAAGAGCTCTTGAAACCTGGACGCTGGTCGAAGCCAAATGACACCAACCAGCGCTCAAGTAGGTGGAATGAAGCCGACCCTAAGCGGGCAGCACCGGCTTCTTTTTCGTCAATATTTCAATTCCTCATCTTTCGTCCAGATGCCCCAGTAGGCGCCAACGTCTCCTTCCGATCCTACTTTCCACGCTTCGTCGAATGACGAGAAGTAGAACATCGGGATGCCATCTTCCTCGGACCACAACTGCGCGTTGATGAAGTACTTCATGAAGTTCTCTGCGGACGGCTGTGCGCCTTCCAAAGGTGTCCCTTCACTGGGCCACCCGGTTTCCGTGATGATGACTTCCTTGCCATTGCCAGCCCGCTTCGCCTGGTTGTACATGTCCTTCATGTACACGAGTGAATAGTCGATATGGCAACCTTCCCAATAGGGATAGCAGTTGGCGAGGATGACATCACAAGCTTCGGTAATTCTTGGTCGAGCGGCAAACTCGTAGTAGGCATCTACGTACCCAACGGGCGTACCTGGAATCGCCTCTTTCACCTGATTGATAAACTCCAGCAGCTCATCCTCGGTCAACTCTTTGCGGTACATCACCTCGTTACCAACTGCGGCGATGTCGACATATCCGTCTTTTGTCGCCTGGATCAGTCCCTCGATCTCTTGTTTGTTGATATCGGGATCGTCCCCCAACCAGGCACCAACAAGTGTTTTGAGCCCGTATTCCTTGGCGATTTTGGGAATGAGTTCATTGCCTTCGGTGCATGAAAATGAGCGAACCCATTTCGTGTAGGGCTTCATTATTTCCAACCTGCGCCGGATTTGCTCTTCGGTCAGCTGGTCACCGGGGTTTTGCCCCTCCACGTAGGGGCTGGAGCATAGTCCATGCATCCCTGCGTCGAGCGCTTTTCTGAATAAGTCCGCCAATTCCTCTTTGGATTTTCCCTTGAAATCCTGGCCAGCTAAGGCCATTAGTTTTTCAGCTCTTCCGCCCATTATTTAGCTATATTTAAGATTTTTGTTTTTGTCCCACAGGCCCCACGACGTGCCTACTTCTCCTTCATAATCAACTTTCCAGGGTTCGTCGAAAGAGGAGAAATAGAACAGATCAACACCTGCTTCTTTCGACCATTTTTCGATGCTGACGAAGAATTTCATGGCGTTTTCTTCGGAAGGGGTTGCCTCACCTACATTGTCTCCTTTACTTGGCCATCCGGTTTCTGTGATGACTACTTTTTTGCCGTTGGCTTTCTCCTTGGTCAGTTCATACATCCGTTGCACGGCAGAGGCCGCAGTGTCACTGTCAATTCCCTCCCAAAAGGGATAACAATTGGCCAACACCACATCGCAGGCGTCCATGAGTGCCGGACGGTCAATGAACTGGTGATATGCATCGACATAACTAACCGGGATATCGTTGGGTAGGGCCTCCTTAACCTTCAGTAGGTAGTTGATCACCTCGTTTTCCGTCAGTTCTTCTCTCAGCAATGCTTCGTTTCCTACCACGGCGATATCGACATGCCCTTGCTTGGCCAACTCTACCAACTTCTCGATTTCTTGCTGATTTCTGTCTTTGTCACGGCTGATCCATGCACCAACCATCGTCTTCAGGCCTTTTTCTTTGGCGACCTCAGGGATCAGCTCATTACCCTCCGTACATGAAAAGGATCGGACCCATTTCGTACCAGGGGCGAGAATATCCATTCGCTTGCCGATTTGATCCTTCGTCAGGACATCGCCGGGCTGTTGTCCCTCTTCATAGGGACTGAAGCAAATGCCATGGATCCCCTGATTGATCTTTGCGGAGACCAGTGCCCTCAGTTCGCTATCGCCAAGATTGGAAAGGTCAGTGAGAGGAGTACCCTTGAAGTCCTTGTCAAGCGTTTGAAGCTTGTTGCGCATGAATGGCGCCGTATGCTGCTTGGTGGCCTTAATTCTTAGCAACTCCGCTCGGATCTCATTGGCTCGCTTCTCGTCGATATCGTAATTGCGCATAATTAACAGGGCCCCGGCCGTACCCAGGATAGGCAAACCGGTAAAGAAATAACGCAAACCATCGATTGCGCCCGGAGGCTGAACAGAAAGCTCACCGTCAAATCCTACGACAACTAGAATTACGCCACTCAGACCGCCTGCAATCGCGAATCCAAACTTCACCATGTACCAATAAATCGCACCAAAAACCCCTTCTCTTCGCACGCCATGATTAAGTTCATCCAAGTCAATCACATCTGCTGTCATGCTCATCATCAGCGTGAACAAGCCACCAATTCCGAAGGAGTGAAAAGGCAGAGCAAACAGGAAGAGCCAGGGCTTTCCGGGAACAAACAAAAAGAGGAAACTGAGGTATCCAAAGATGGAAATGGATTGCGAAACCATGAACGCCTTTTTCTTGCCTAGCTTTTTCGACATCCAAGCAACGACAGGAATGATAAAAAGGGTGGTGATGGCCGCACCGATTGATCCAAATAATGTAGGCCAGATGTCCGATCCTTCAGGTCCGGTGATCCCACCAAATAGGAACCATACGATAATGAAGAACGAGAAACCTGATATCGTCATAAAGGCATTGTACACCAGAAAGGTCGAGAAGCACAATTGACGAAATGGTTTTGACTGGAAGGCTTGCACAAACCCAATTCTAATTTTGTTTAAGCTGTCACCAATGCCACTAAAACTCAGGGGCTCGAGGTCATCATTCAAGGTGGATCTGCTAGGAATAAACAGGCCAGGTACCATGGCGCAAAAAGTAAAGAATATCGCAATACCAATGGAAAGCTGGTGCGTGCCTATCTCGAAGGTTGGCACTGCTACCTCGCCTCCTTCCATTATTGGTGGGAAGAGGTTGGGATCGTAAATGATCACCCAAATCCATGGTGCCAACACCCATGCCAGTTGACCTATAAGTTGAGCGGTTGCCATGATGTTTGTCCGCTCATGAAAATCGTCGCTCATTTCATAGCCCATGGCCACGTAGGGCACGCTAAAAATCGTGAGGCCAAGATAAAATGCAAAGGACCACCCAAAGAAGTACCAGAAGTTTTCATACAAGGAATTGGATGCTGAGAGCTGCCACATAATGGCAAAGGCGGCTCCCATAACTATAGCTCCTATGATCACATACTGCCTCCTACGACCCCATCTGGATTTCGTGTTATCTGAAATGAAACCCATGATAGGATCCGTCAGGGCATCCGAAAGGCGGGGTAGAAAATAAACGATGGCATACATCCATCCAGGGAATCCCAGGTTTTGAACCAAAACTGCCATGAAGATTCCTAATGCCGCAGGGAACATCTGATTGGCCAACATGCCAACACCAAAAGCTACTTTATGTCTAAATGGGACCTTCTTGTGGGTTACTGTTGCATTGCTCATTCGGTTTTTTCATTAGGTTAGGGTATGACAATCGTCTGGATGGCTTGTTGGGCAATCGAGATCGGTGCTGAATGCTCCCCGAGTTGTACAGCTACACTCTTCGGGGAGTTGGTCATATTCAAAAGCACAACCGCAATAGACCCATCAGGGTTTTGAGCGGCGGTGGCTAATAGTTCTTTGTCTGAGAATTCCAGGCCGATCTTCGTTGCACCCGGTCGGATATGTCGGCTAAAATGGCTGAGCGTATAGTACAAGGGCGTGAAGTATACTTCATCCTTCTCAGGATCCACAATAACGGGAGCTACACACCAGTTTTTGAACCAATTAGGGCCACCTTGACGATCCAGTACCATGTTCCAATCCACCCATCCGTCTACCCAGTTGTTGAGGCATCCGATGATGTCGCGTGCATAGCGATAGACCGGTACATACTTCGGGTGCAAAGGTTTTTGATCTTCAGGCGCCCAGTCCCATCCCCAATCTGTCGCTTCCTTCGACCAATACCACGTATCATCCTGCCATTTGGGTACCTCGGCATCCACGCAAGCTTCCGACTGTATCAAGTGCTTATCGGGTGCCTTTTGGTGTGCGTACTGCAACTCATCGGGAAAGACCTCATAGGTGCTGGCATACCAGTGAATGGCCGTTCCATCGAAATACCTCCTACTGTCTTCGTCTCTGTACATCTCATCGACCCATTCCTTTAGGTGCTCGCGGTTTTGGTCGTATCCCAGGATCTTCACCGCCCTCTTGCCGTCGGCTTCGAGTCTGGGGCCGAGGTGGTTTTGTACAAATGCCGTCATTTCCTCGGGAGTGAAGTGCATACTCTCCCAGTTGTTGCCATTGCCAAGGGGCTCATTTTCTACCGTGAATCCCCAGATGTCGATGCCCTCGGCTTTGTAAGCATCGAGGTACTTGGAGAAGAAAAGCGCCCATGTATCGTAGTATTCCGGTAGGAGTTTTCCACCCACCCAGTCCTTGTTGTCTTTCATCCAGGGAGGAGCCGTCCACGGGGAGGCGATGATCTTGAAGCCCTCAGTAGACTGGGCCATGGCGTCTTTGATGATGGGGATGATGTCCTGGCGATCCTCGTCTATGGAGAAATTCTCCAGCTCCATGTCACCAGCGACGGGCGCGTAGGAATATTGACTGAGAGAAAAATCGCAAGAATTCATATGGGTGCGAGCCATCGAATACTTTGCGCCGCTTTCGCCGAAATAGGCTTCAATGATCTTCCCTCGATTCTCTGCGCCCATTCTGTTCAGAAGGTACGCCGTAGATTCTGTGAAGGACCCTCCAAAGCCGTTGATGGTTTGGTACTTATCGTCAGGTAGTATCCTGAGATCTGAAGCATCGGAGATGTCGCCAAAAGCAGTTACTAGCTTCAGCTTGTTCCCAGTTGCGCTCGTTTCGTAGACTTCCATATCCAGCTTTTTGCTTTCGGGACTACAAGCGTTCAAGATAAGCATTGCCAGGAGGCCAGTGAGTTTAGGTTTGAGTGCAGGCATTGATGAGCGTCAGTTCGGAACCGCTTCTCCGGGTACAGGTGGGGGTAGCACATGGATCATCAGCGAATCTTTATTGCCGCCGAATGTTTTTGTAATGGTGTTGCCATCGCGAGTAAGGCCTTCAAATACGCCTTGATCTACCAGATCCCACACCGGATATTTCGCTTGTCCATCGACCGTGATAAGCCCAAAATGATTCTCAGAGCCTTTTGGGTGCTCAGCATCTTTCCAAGGCTCATCGAAGCCTTCGAAATAAAAGCACGAGATGCCTGCCGCATTGGTCCATTCACGTAGGTGTCGATAGTACAGAGCCTGCTTGTATTCATCTGTGGCCCGGGATCCATTGACCCCATAGTGCCCTGTGGCCTGTGTTGCCCAGCCAGTCTCGCCGATATGCACGGGTTTATCGACACCAAGGCTCTTCACATATGCCGCTACAGAATCGTATTGTGCTTGTGCAAATTCCAGAGCGCGGATCATGGCTGCATCTACTTTTTCGACAGTAGACAAGCCAAACTCTTCTTCTGGGACCCACCAAAATTGAGGATTGTAGTGGGAGTTGTGATAGGGGTAGGTGTGCATGGAGACGTAATCCACGGCATGCACCAACTTCTCCAGGTCTTCGGTATGGTAAGAACTATCGCCACCACCCCACGACAAGAAGTCATCAGAGCTCGTGATCCAAAGATCTTTGGGTAGCTGCCCGTCCTGCTTCAATTGCTGGAGGTGATTGACCCATTTGAGGATCACAGAGGGCTGCACATAATAGCTCTCAGCCCATCGGACCATGGCTTCATTGCCCACGGCCACGACCTTCACGATATCGGGATATTGGCTGGCCAGTCGCACAGCCTCCGCTATCTCCCTTTCGTTTCTCTCACTTTCCGCATTGTGATCGGGGGCCTCGCCAGTCCACGCGTTCTTGCAATCGATCCATGCCCCGAGCATTACATACATTTCAAAGCTGGGGTCTTCTTGCTTTAGTTCGCTGATGGCCTTTAGCAGGTTGGCTGCCTGCTGCAGGTGCACGTTGTACGTGCGTAGGATGCCCACACCCATGGCTGCAAGGATCTTCATGTCGTCCTTCAGTTGGGGTAGAGTGGGCTGTATATCCCGTGTATTTTGACGATACCCACCATATGAAATGGCCAGGTATTCGGGGTTGCCTAAAATATCTTTTGCTGTCACTTCCTTCTTTTTACTTTCTTCAATCTGCCCATTGCTGTTGCTCTTCTGGCTGCATGAAAAGCCTGCTACCAAAAGCGTCAAAGCAATCAACAATTGTAGTTTTAGGTTCATCCTGTCGGGTTTTGAAGCTTCAAACATACGCCAATCCGGATTGTTGCTAAAAATTTCATCGTTTTATTCTCTCTATTCCTGGGTTCATGAAAGAACCGTGAAGAGTAGTGGGAATTCACTAAAGAATCAAAAAGCCGAATTTAACGCAGGGACTAGCCGCGGAATGTTGCCTTGGGTAGGAAGTGGCAAACCAAAAAAGGAGCAAACCGCATGCTTGCTCCTTTTCGAACTCTTTGGCGTGTTATTGTAAGTAGAGTATCTAATTAGCGTTGATCACTGTTCCGGATCCAGAAATATTGGATGTGATGTCTGGCTGGCCTTTATAGCGGACGTTGCCACTGCCAGGTATTGTGACATTGAGCACGTCACTCACAGTAACTTCAGAACTGCCACTACCGGATATGAGTACATCACAGCTTCTGCACGGTATAGCGAAACCGTGGTAGCTCCCAGAACCGCTGATGGTGACATCCAATTCATTCAACTCGGAGAATGTGCCAACTGCATCGATCGAGCCGCTGCCACTAATCACGACACTCATCATATCGGGGCCGTCGATGTTCATCAGCGATAAGCTGCCTGATCCGGTGAGGGCGACGTTCATGTTACCCTGCTCCGCAAATTCTTCCACTGCCACTCCGCCGGATCCACTCAATTCCACCCCCTCGATATTGGGCACTGTGATCTCAATTCGCATGGTATTGTACTTGTAGTTGCCGTCACCAAGACCGATGTCCCAGGTCCCATTAGAGACTGTGCGATTGATGTGTTCAATGATATTCGCCTGGCTCGTGACAAGCACTTCTTGCTCTGCGCCCTGGGTGATGATGACCTCCCCTGCGATTTGAAAGTCAACGCTTCGAAAATCTTCGAGTACTATTTCTTCCGTTACTACCGGGCCCATGCCATCTACGTCGTCGTCTGAACATGAGGAAAGCAGTCCGATGGAGAGTACAGCTATGGTACTCAGCTGGATAGTTGATCGGAACTTGTTAAGGATTGTTGATTGCATCATTTTGAAGTTTGTTTTTGACCGTTCACTAATGTATTCGAAGGAATATGCGGTGCTGTTGCAATTGACGTGCCCAAATCGCTCGAAGTCGATAAAACTTGGTCCGAAGTCGATGCGAATTATAGGTTCATCCAGGACCTGAAGCTGGCTGCCCTCTTCTGACTGACGACGACGGGGTCAGCAGAGGATTGCAGTTCGACCTCAATTTTGCCGTTGCCCACAGATTTGTAAGCCTTACACGCCTTCCTGTTCAAGATGACCTGGCGGTTGGCACGGAAGAACTCGTCGGGTGGAAGCATTTTTTCGAAAGCGTCAAGATTACTTGGTAGCAGGAGCTGTTCGCCATCCAGCAGGACCAGGTAGACCAGGCCATTCTTGAGATGGATGAATGAGACCGACTCAGGTGAAACCGGCACTTTCTTTGGCCCGCTTTGAGCGAGCAGGGTAATGACTTCTTCTTGATCTTCCTCGGGTTTTGTGGCCCTTCTAAATAGATCAACAACCACAAAAAAGAGATTGACGATCAGGATCATCAGAAGCTGTGGCAGGAATTCGTACTTGAAGTAGTTGCCTTCAATCAGTCCTTTGTGCCATAGGAACTCCCACATCATGAAGGTGAGGAGGATGGCCATGAGGGCCGGAGTCACAACACCCAATAGCACTTGAAGCGACAAGCGTCGGGGCCAGTTGCCAGTAATTTGTAGTTGCCGATTGAGGTATCGATTGACCCAGTCGACATACTCGAAAACAATAAGGACACTGATGAATGTGACCAGCATGTCCAGGTAGTGGAGTGGCATCTGGTACAGCTGCAGCCAGTTGTCCTTGCCGATGAGGATGAGCACGTTCGCGATGAACAATGAAATCAGTGCGTTTCGGAGAAGTCGGTATCGCCACATTTATCAATTGTGTCTCGGGACAAATTAGGAAAAAGCTATCGATTGAAAGCTCTCAATATTTCAACATTTCTTCTCTCCATTCCCGAAATCAGAAGAGAAGACCAATGCCTTTCCATGAATTTACCGGTCAAACCAAAATTTATGATGAAGTCAAAAATTCAAAGTATCCTGATGGCCTTGCTCTGTAGCACTACGGCCATAGCACAATTTCATACGCTGTCCCTGCCGAAGGGGAGCAATTATGTCTACGAAAAGCAGGTCCTCGGCGTCACCGAGATTGCCGTCGAGTATCATAGCCCACGAGTCAGAGAAAGAGACGTATGGAACGATGCTGACATTGTGCCTCAAAACGGTGACCCCATTCCATGGCGGGTTGGCGCAAACATGAATACGACGATCTCCTTTTCCACAGATGTGCAGGTTGAGGGTCAAGCGCTCCCTGCCGGAAAGTACGGTTTGCACATGATACCAAGGGGCGAGGAGTTTGAGGTTCTCTTTGCTCACAATAACAACCTCTGGGGGAGCTACTACCTTGATGAGGAGAAAGATGTGGCCTTGAGAGTAACCGTTCCTGCGGAGGAGTGCACCTTTTCTGAAAAACTCGACTTCGAGTTCATTCACGAATCCGGCAGTTCGATGGTAATGGGTATTGAGTGGGCCGAGAAGCGAATACCCTTCGAGATCAATGTCGACCTTAATGAAACGGTGGTGGCCAGCCTGCGCGATGAGCTTAGGGGTATCAATACGTACCGTTGGGAGGCGTGGAACGACGCGGCCAACTGGTGCTACGACAACAATGTCAATCTAGATGAAGCCCTGGAGTGGGCCCAACGATCTATCGATGGCGGGTATGGTGGATTCGCGCACAACAGGAATGCGATGAACACGCTGACAAAAGCCAAGCTGCAAAAGAAACTGGGACTGGTGGATGGGTACCAGGAAACGCTGGAAGAAATGCTGGAGTTGGACTTCACCGCAGGGCAGTCCAATCGATTGATTTCTTACTTCCTGGATGAGGAGGACATGGATATGGCGCTTAGCCTCGCAAAAAAGGCGGACGAGCGGTACTCGGATATATGGTTTGTCAAGCTCAACCTGGGAATCGCCTACTACGCAAATGACGACCAGAAAAAGGCGGCGAAGTATGTGGAAGCAGCGGCGGGAATGGCTCCAGACTCCTATACGACAAGAGTACAGGGGCTGCTGGCCAAAGTGCAGGACGGAACTTTCGAAATCTAGGACGATCGCATGATGAACAAATTCTTCCTGATAATATTACTCATTACCAGTCTGGTGATTAGTGGCTACAGCCAGGTGACCTTCGATTTCTCGGCGAACCAGGTGAAAGTATGGGAGCTAGCGAAACGACGAACAATTGTGGTAGCTGAAGCGATGCCGGAAGATAAGTACAATTACCGGCCAACGGAAGGTGTGATGACGTTTGCGGAGCAGACTCACCATATATCGAATAGCATGCTGTCCATGAATACAAGATTTATCTTGAAACAGTCTTATGCAGGCAAAGGGAACGGTGTCTCGGCCAAATCATCGAAAGCGGATATCATCGGAGACCTGGAGGATTCTTTTGATCAGGTGATCACTTCATTGAGGTCAATGTCCGATGAGGATTTGCAGGCCGAGGGTAAGTCTCATGGCAATTTTGCGCTAACCAAATGGCAATCATTTCTCGTCATGCGAGACCACATCACAAATCACCGCGCTAAGATGGTTTTGTATTTGAGAATGAATGGCATCACCCCACCCAGGTACGGCTTCAACTAGGCGATGGGATCAACCCGGTCTACGAGGTCATGCAACTTTTGTGCGATCGAGGTTGAATTGTTTCTGATAGGAGGTGGGCGTCATGCCAGTCTCCTTTTTGAAGGCCGCATAAAAGCTGGAAGGTGTCGAAAACCCAGCCTCAAAAGCAATCCCTTCAATTTTGTACAGTTTGTTGCGATTATTCTCCAGGTGCTCTTTCACTTCTTTGATGCGAAATGAATTGACCGTTTCCGGGAAGCTCTTCCCATAGATCCTGTTCACGCTCTTGGTGACCAGGTAGGTCGGGATACCAAATTCTTCTGAGAATTGGTTCAGTGTGACGCCGCTTCTCAGGTAGACCTTCTTCTCTTCGAAGGCCGCTTTGATCGTGTTGAGGGTGTCTTCAGGAAGGATAAAGCCTGATTTAATTGCGTCCTGCAGCGCCAGAGACTTGGTCATTTTGTTGATCGATAGACCATAGATCACCAAGGATGCGAAGGCACTCCCATAGGCGTAGCTGAGCATGGTGCCGGTGTAGTGCTGCGACACAAATGCCAGCCAAATCAATGTGGTGCTAAGTAGTATTAATCCATTGTACTTCCTGAGTGTTGCGGACTCATAAGCATGAGCAAAGTGCTTAAAGGCGGCGTAGGCCATGTACAATCCGATGATGCCTGTTGCAGACATATATAGTATTCGATAGCTCATGGTATCATCGGTCACTTTCAGCACTAGCCCTGCTACCGGGATCAAAAGATGTAGCAGGTCCACGACGGTCAATCCCCGGTTTTGACTTTGCTTGATGTAAAGCAATAGGGCGGGCCCCATAATGCTCAGTGCCAGGAAGCCGGCGATCAAACCCCATTCGGCGACATCGTAAAGAATGAAATACCAAATGGACTTACTCAGTCTCACCGAAACCGCTAGAAACAGGACGCCAAGGAAAACGTGCGATAGGCTCTTTTGCCGCTTATTCAAGAAGAAGTTGATCGACAGTGCCAAACCAGACAGAGAGGCAGCACCACAGAAAAGCCCGAGTAGTCCCGTTTCGTTCATAGCTATCTATTACGAGCAGGCGGGCTATCTGTTCATCAAATTATGTTGGCGTCAACAATTTTGAGAATCAATTGAGCTGACTTTAGAATCTTATAATTCCCCAATTGCCTCCATCGCCCTCCCTTGAATCCTCTCTATCTCGATCTCACCCATGTGGGGATCGTTGTTCCCAGGTAGTAGATCGAGTACACGGCGATAGTGTTTCCTCGCCTCTTCATCCATACCCCGCTGTCTTAGGAAGTAGGCCAGGTAGTAGTTGACCAGGACCGACTTCGGATAACTATCGTAAGCCAGTCGATAGAGTGCCAGCCGGTCCTCGAAGTCCTCGTCGTGGCTCCATCCGATCCACCAACCAAGGGGTTTGTAGGTACTCAATGAAAAGGGTTGGACATTCCCTCCGGACTTCAGGTAATGATAGGTACTGTCTAGTGCCGCAAATCCCCGGTCAAGGTACAGTTGCTTCATCTCTGACATCGTGGGTGGTGCAACTGCTGCCTCCCAAATGAATGTTGTGTCAATGACGTTTTCGGCGGACACCAGGAAGGCTTCTTCAAAAGCTGGACCCTGACCCATTGTCTGTTCTCGCAGGAAGCGCAGCATAAGTTCGTTGGCTACTTCAAAACCCCGCTGAATGTCCCCTTCGTACTCACCAATGATATTGGGCACGAAAGAGTTGAACATACCATAGTTGAGCATCAGGAACTCCGACATCTCCGGGAAATGAGCGTAGTAGCGTTTCGAATACCTGAGGTGTTCGGTGTGCTCCGGATCGATGCTGGAGTGAGGAGCATAAATGAAGAGCATAGGGAGTTGCATGCTGTGAGGCTCATACCTTGACGTGCTTTGAAGAAGCATCTGCTCAAACCGACTTGGCAGGCCACCCTCGAGACTAATGAGCGCCCTGATGCGGGAATTGCGAGAGGCTGCCACTGCGCATACCGATGAATGGATGGCATTGGCCAAAAGGCAAACATTGGTCATGTCAGTGTTGGGCAGTCGAGCGGCTTGGGAGAGTGCAAATTCCAAATCGTCGGCTGCCGCCTCGAGTCCTTTGGTCGAAACTTCAAATTCCGGCCCATCCGGTCCTTTCGACACGAATCCTACGACCACGAATCCGTGACTCGCCAGGTACTCAGCCGTGATGCTCATCGCTGAGGGCCCCGTGCCATAAGCCATGAGTAACACCGGAAATTTTCCTGGCTCGGCGTCAGCATCTTCAAAGGCTGTGACTGCTAACTGGGAAAGAAGATCCAGCTGCTCCTCGCCGAAGGAATCGCCTCCCAGATTTCGAGTGGCCTCGATGTACAACTGCCGTGCCCGCCTGGCGGTCCCAGTGTCTCTCTCGAAGGACTGTTGCAAATCAAGTAATTCGAGGTAGTCCGCGAAGATCATCTTGCGACCAGTCTCCGCTTTTGCCGGATACCAGGTATTGATTTGGTGCGGCCTTCCAGGCATGTCGTCACTCCATCCATCACGGGTCTGGTCGTGGGTGAAAAGCGTCCGATAGCCCACCGCATATTCCCCTGTTTGCAGGCTGCCCATGATGGGATATTCAGGGACTTCACCCGGCTGTTGACAACCAGATAGTACTGCAACAAACAGGAGGAGAGCGCGAATAGCGGGTGACGTTTGAGTTCTCATGACCTTCGTTTAGGTCAAGTTTAGAGCCTCTCCCACCCTTCATAGGTCTCAATTCATGCCAGCAGGTCTCAATGGATGTATCTCTCTCGCGTGAGCTTGCCGAACTTCCGCCTTGCGCCAACTCTGTCAGCTTACCTCCAAGAGACAACCACTTCTGCTTCCAGACCTGAATGGCTTTCAAGTTGTTCTTTCAACTCCTCAACGATGGAGTTGGCAATGGAGAAGGTTACATTTCCCTCAAATCCGATTTGAAGCCCGGCAAATTCCTCATTTATGCCATAGGTATAATCGTCGATTTTTATCGCAAAGCCTTGCTTGTCAGAATGGAGGGTCCAATCTTTGGAAGCTGGGGTTAATACGCTTGTCCATTGTTCTTGAACTAAATAGAAATCATCTGGATCTTCACCTTCATCCAAATGTTTGCGTCGCAAAATGAATTCAAATTCCTCCGGTTTCAGTCTCGTTAAATCCCTTTGCTCTATAGTAAGCGCTTGGGATTTGTGACGTGATTGCTGCCTCCTTCTGTTCTTTGCTTTCTTGAATCGTCTCCTGATCCTTTTAATTAGCTTCATAGCAACGATGGTTCTCTTACCGGCGCAAGCATCCGCTCGTGCCTATTCATCCCTCAAAATCTTAGCAGGATTCACCCGAGCGGCCTTCATGCTTTGCGTTGTGACGATGGTCAGTGCTATGGCAACGACCACAAGCAGAGGTATTGCCAACATCCACCAGGTGACGGTGATGTGGTAAACGAAATTCGTAAGCCATTGCTGCATCAGGAAGTAGGCAAGTGGCGTGGCGACAGCAAATGCAATGACGACGAGCTTCAAAAAGTCCGATGTCAGCAGTTGCAGGATCCGTCCAAAAGAAGCGCCGAATGTTTTGCGTATGGCGACTTCCTTCATGCGACGATGGACTACGAAGGAGATCAACCCGTACAGCCCTAGGCACCCAATGGCAATCAACACCACCGTGAATACCTGCAGTAGGCTGGAAAACCTGACCTCTTCCGCATAGAAGCCATTGATGTTGTCATCGAAAAAGCGATAGTTCATGGCATCGTCGGGAAAAACCGTAGCCCACGATGCTTCGATGTGTTTCAAGGCCTTGCGAGTGATCTCCGGTGTGATCCCCCCTTCTGGAGAAGCAAAACCGATACTCACCACGTTGGGCTCTTCACAATGATACAGGAAGGTGATTTTGTCAATTTCATCCTTCAGTGATTTACTGTGAAAATCGTTGACTACCCCTACGACGTTGAGGTCACTGCCACCAATGTGCACTTCTTGACCTATTGCTTCTTCCGCGGTTTCGAAATCCAGCTTTTTGGCAAGGGTTTCATTGATGATGACACTCCTTTTCTCATCGGAGGGACGGAAATTTCGGCCAGCGACGATGTCAATGTCGTAAACCGAGAAGTACACTGAGTCGATTTGCTGCAATTCGGTCACCAGTCCTTCCCCCTGTACCTGACTGCGTTTGATGTCCCAGAAGTTGGTAGGTCGATACAAACCAGAGGGGATGCTGGAGGTGAAGCTCACCTGATGAATGGCGGGATGTGACTTCAGTTCACTGGCAAAGACATCCAACGCTCCGCCATTGTCGGGAACGTCGAGATTGACGATGGCCTCTCGTTGAAATCCAAGGTCCACCTTTTGGAAATACGAAACCTGCCGAAGTACGGTGAGTGTCCCCAAGGTGAAGGCGATCGTCAGGCCAAACTGGACAATCACCAATGTCCGTCGAATGTGGAGATGACCTCGCTGGTCGGTGATTCCTTTCAATGCCTTCAAAGGGTGAAAACCGGAGATGATTAGTGCGGGATAGAAGCCTGCGAAAAACGTGACGATGAGGAGGATAGCCCCCAACCCCAACCATAGGAACGGGTCCGCCATCAGCCAGGTGGTGGAGGGAACACTAAGCAACTGTTGGAACTGATTGGAGACCAACTCAGCGACGATCAGTCCCATTACTCCCGATATCAATGTCAATAGGAAGGACTCAGTCATGAACTGTGCGATGAGTTCACGACGACTGCTCCCCAGTACCTTGCGCACGCCAATTTCCCGGCCTCTCAGAGAGGCTCTCGCCGTGGCAAGATTGATATAATTAATGCATACGGCAATGAGCAGAAACAGACCCACAGCTGCGAGTGTCCAGACTTTTTGGGTCGAGACGATTCGGTGATTGTAGTTGCCAAACCGCACATCGCTGTGCACCTCATTTAGTGGTTGGACTTTGTAGCGCCTAAAGGAATGAAGCGACTCAGGTGTGCGGGCGGCGTGGACCTGATGGAGTTGTGCGTTGAGTTCCGGGATGGTTGCGCTGGCCATCGTCTTGATGTACAGTTGGTTGTCACCCACAGGCCACCACTCGTGGCGGCGGTCTTGCGTATAGTGTACGAGTGTGGCATAAGACAGCAGCACCTTGAACGGAAAATCCGTATTGGGTGGTAGATCTGTGATGACCCCCGTCACTTTGTATTCTGAGTCGTTGTTGATAGAGATTATTTCCCCCATAGGGTCGGCATCCCCAAAGTACTTTCGGGCAATTGACTCCGTGAGGACTACGGCGAATGGTTCTTTGAGTGCGGTGGTGGGATTGCCTGCCAACCATTGGAAGTCGGTACCCTTGAAATCAAACATTTCGAAGAACGACGGCTCGACCATAGCGACTCCGGTTGACTCACTAAATAGCTTGCGACGAGTGGCATCATCCGCATGAACCGCCACCTTCAGATCTTCCCAGTCCCAGTAGAGCATGGAAGTGTGCAACTCTACAGTAGCCATATCTGCTTCAATGGCCGGAGCTAAGGGGTAAACCGTCCCAGTACGGTATTCCTCCTGACCTTCCACCTGGCTGACGCGGACTACCCGGTAGATGCGCTCAGTATCGCTGTGGAATTGATCGAAACTCATTTCAAACTTGAGGATACTGAGTATGATGAGCGTTGAGGAGATACCGATAGCGAGTCCTATGGCATTGATGAGGGCAGTCGATCGGTGCGCTTTGAGGTTGCGAAAGGAGGTGCGAATCATTGGGAGAGGCGTCATGAACATTCTTGTTTTTTGGGAAATTTTTCTTCTGGCTACAATCCCTGGTCGGAAGAAGCGGATAGCGTTCCAGTACAAACGCCGACGCGCTTTGGCTGCACCCAGTTCCTCGTAGTCACGTTCCCACCATTCCAGGAGATCACCTTCGATGGCCTCGTGAAGATGTGCGGGGCAAAACCATTTCAGAAGCTGTAGCGGTAGTTGGGGGAGGTCCTGTCGCATGGCTACTTCAGTCTCAATTCCGGCACAAGCTGCCAAAGGTCCATGCGAACATCTTGCATTTGTTTAAGCATCGCCAGGCCTGACTTGGAGATGGTGTATACGCGCTTACGACGCCCCCCTCTTTTGTTGGTGGCGGCACTCATCTCAGAACTGACGAGTCCCTTGTCCTCTAGTCGATACAGTGTGACATGAACCGCACTGAGGCTAATACTTCTGTTGAGGCGTGTACTACATTCATCTGCGATAGCAGCCCCGTAGGCTCCTTCGCGCATAGCACACACAAGTGTCAATACAACCTCCTCGAACTCGCCGATATTATCTTTAGACATATATATGCTTATATATTGTAAAACAAATATATGAAAGGATATACGAAGGACTTAGTAGAGGGTTGCTTTTTTCCAGTTTCAAAACCGTTTACCCAACAGGATTCTCGGTACAAATGGAATGGAGTTGACGCTCTTTTCGAGAAATGAATTGGCGTTTACTCAGGAAAGATGAACTGCGGAGAGGCGCGGTGGCCCGGCACAATCGCGAGGTGCGCGTTGGCCCAAGGGTGATGGGAGCTTGATTGGCGGTCCGCCGCAGCGGCCAAGGATTTTTTGGCGGACCGCCGCCGCGGCTCGTTTTTGACGGTTCGCCGCTGCGATCCTTCAAAAATGAGGAGCCCCCGCGGCTTCAGCGGCGGAAAATGTAAATAACTTCATACATCTGGAAACACATCGACGAATCATCAAAGAACCGGAGCAGAGACACTTGCTAAGTAAGCAATGCCACAAAGGAGTGATCCTTAGGCTCAAGAACGTGACACGGAGCCACATAAATAGATCTCGCCGGCTGTGCGCTTTGTATCTCAAGATCACCGTGATTTCTTATAAGCGGCGGCCCAAGCCAATCAATAGATCAGGTTTAGCTCGGTAAGACCCGCTTACGGAGCATACCGCCACGGACATCCTTGACGCCTTGTATGACAGAGAAGGCCGTAGGATCGCAGTCTTCGATGATCTTGCGGATTCGCAGATATTCCAGTCGGGTGATGACGGCGTACAGCACTCCTTTCTTTTGAGGGCTTACGCCTTTGTTGCCATAGCCGCCCTCGCTCGTAAGGATGGTTACACCTGTACCCATCTCATCAACGATACGCTGTTTGATTACATCATTATGTTCGGACATCACAGTGATCCCCAGATATTCCTCGATACCCTGCAGGACAAAGTCCATGGTCTTCGCTGCGAAGAAATAGGTCAACATCGAATACAAGGCAGTCTCCACTCCCAGCAATAATGCAGCAAGCGCGAAGATCAGTGCGTTGACAATGATTGTGACATCGCCAATTGATACGTTGAAGCGGCGTGTGAGATAGAGGGCGAGTATTTCTGTGCCGTCAATGACACAACCTCCGCGGACGCTCATTCCGATTCCTGCTCCCAGGAAAAAACCACCAAATACGGCAGCGAGCACGGGATCTGTAGTGACCACAGGAAATGGTGCCAGTAGCAACAGTGACAGGGCTATGATGGCCAGGGCGGTCTTGATAATAAACCTCGTTGACATTTGGAAATAACCCAGGACTACGAATGGGACATTCGCCACGATGATTGCATAAGAGAGGTCTACTGTAGTCGTCTCAGCGAATAAAAGGGCCAGTCCGGTTGCACCGCCATCGATAAAACGGCTCGGTAGCAGGAAGCCATTCAGTCCCAATGCGCCCAGGGCAATACCTGAAACAATGAAGAGCAGTTCACGCACATTTTTTAGGTACCGACGTCTTGGGGCTTTGGGAGGTTTTTTGGTCATGTTGGTAGACGATTCTGCAGTTGCTGTCGGGCGTGGAATATCCTATTCTTCACTGTTCCCTCGGGCACGTCCAATCTTTCGGCTATCTCATGATATTTAAATCCTCGTATACGGAGGGAGATGGCATCACGGTATCGTTCGTCAAGACCTTGTATTGTCTCCAGTATCTCATCACCGATGAGCGTACCCAAAGGATCCATTTCCTTCCTCGTATATGCCGCAGATTGTTGATCCACAGTATCCAAACTGACAAGCCGCTTGGATCGTTTGAAATGGTTGACGTATTTGTTGAAGAGAATACGTCGCAGCCAGGCGCTCAGGGAGCCGTTGAAGACATACCGGTGGTGATTTTGATAGGCGGCGATAAACGTCTCCTGGGTGAGGTCATTGGCGTCCTCCGGGTCTTTCGTGAGCCAGATCGCATACTTACGGAGTGGCGTTACTTGTTGCTCTAGTGCTTTGACGAAGTCAGTTTGGTCGATGCATGCTTCCATACTCATGAATTGATTATTGGCTTTGAAAAAGGGGAGGTCTTCCCACGGAAACGACTAACAAGGGCTGACCTCCCCGCTCGCAATTGAGCTACTTTCTATCTGTGTAATATTGATGCCGGACCCACTTTCTCAACTCTGCAAGATCCTCAGCTGATGTCCGCAGCATCCGGCAAAATTTCTTGTATTCTTTCCTGAAGAGACGCTTATCAAAGCTGACTTTTTCCAGGATGAGTTTGCTATACTCCAGTTGACTCATAGCAACCACTTTATGGCGGCGAAAGAAATCGTTGCCGTGACTAAGTGTAGAATCAAAAACCATTTATGGTACAACCCATCCCGTATTTTCGAGGCTCTTCTATTCATGGTCTTCTGCTCGTTCAGTTAAACTCCCATGATGCTAAGAACGGAAAAGGACCACATCAAGAACATAAAATTTGATTTATGTTTTTAATGCTTTAGATAAATTATATTTAATGAATATGGTGAGCTTACGGATTAATGGCATCAAGCGTGCTCCACGCTGTAAAGTCGGATGCTTTTCTCCTTGCCGCGAAGGGCAATCTCTTCGACAAATTCAGTGCTGATTTCTTCCGGTAGCTGTGCAGCTTGCAATAGTTCCTCAGAGACCAGCAGATCGTGTCCCGTTATTTTGCATTGCTCCTGTATTCGTGCTGCGGTGTTCACCACATCGCCCACATAGACGATCTCTTTTTTCAGCTCACCCACCCAGGTGACAATCACCTTCCCGCCGTGCACTCCAGCTTTGAAGTCCGGACATACCCCATACTCTGCTTCGTATTTCGGTCGCAGACGAAGGAAAATATCCTTCATTTGGAAGAAGCAATTCAGGAAGTTGTTGTTGTCGTACCCTCTGGCATAGGACCAGCTGACAATGACCTCGTCTCCGACATATTGGTAGATACGGGCATTGGTTTTGCGGAAGGCGTCCGTAATGTCAGAATAGTAGTCCTTGAGAAAATGGGCGAACTGGAAGTGGCCCAGCTTTTCGGCAATGGTCGTAGATCCTTTCAGGTCAATGAAACAGAAAATCCGTTCCACCTCCTGGGGAGTATTGTAATTGCCCAATATGAAGTTCCACAGCTCACGCTTTCTGTGCAGGCTATTGATCTGCGCCAAAGTGACGATGATAGTGACGATGAAAAACACCGTGAGTAGATTGATGACATACATGTCATTCACGATGTATAGGGTCAACTCTTCCCGGAGGGGTATCCCCCCATTGATGGCGTACCAGATGCCGTTGAGGAGCAGAAGCCAGAAGGTCGTAATAGCGGTATAGAAGAGCGACTTGACACCGAGATGGTACAGAAATGCTTTCTTGGCGAACTGCTCCTGAAGTAGCAGGTTGAAGACGGTCACCGAGAGCGAAACACACGCACCCACGACGATAGCTTTGATGACCAGCGGCAAAAAGTCAACAGCGCTTTCCGTATTTCGACGTGATAAGTACTCCACACAGGAATAGATCGCACCCAAAACCCCGCCAAGAATAGCCCGGTAGCGAAGAAGTGGTTTCTCGGTACGCAGCTTTTTCAGGCCCATAAAACAATTTCAAAGTTTTTTGTAAGAATGCGAAGACATCGCGCGGAAATAGTGCGTGTCTATGACTATGATCATCCTCGAAGCCCCTGATAAGAGCTCGATCACTCGTTGGGGAGGTCGGGTATTTTACCCATAACTGATGAGGGGATCAGCTAGCTTAGCTGTAGACATTAGACGAGAACCAACAAAATCATGTCATGCGAAATATTTACATTCATATCATTTGGGGCCTCTCGATTGCATTAGCGGCCTGCTCCTCTGACGATGGGAGTGAAGGGATGAATGTGGACGGATTCTACTTCGAAGATGGCTTCGAGACATCAGCCAACGACCTCAATGAATTGTTTCCTCAGGACCAGAGTCGATGGACCAATATTCAGTTGGTTCATCCGGAAGGAGGGACCAATGTACTTGAGCTAAATAGTGAGGTCGTGCTGGACGGGGCGAGCTCCCTTCGTTTCTTTTCAAAGAAAGGGGATGCCATCTTATCGAAGGTGGATATTGAAAAGGGTGGCTTTCGGGCCGAGGAAGGTTCCTCGATTGCCATAGAAGGCAACTTCTTCATCAGCACTGAAGGGGATATAGAGAACCTGGTGCTCGTCGACCTCGAGTGCTGCTCTTGCTGGGATCCGACAGTGCCAGACAACCAGTGCCCCGGAGTGCGGTTGATGATGAAGGGCGGAGACTATCTCTCCATCGAGCGGGGCAAGATCGTGCAATCGTCCATAGTACAATCGTCCCAACCATTTCCCAGAGGAGAATGGGTCAACGTCCGCTGGGAGATGGAATTGTCGGCAGGCGAAGATGGCCTGAACCGCCTCTTCATCAATGGCTCGGAGGTCATTACGGAGACCGCCATGAACATGCCCAATGCCGACGTGTTTCGGGAGGAATTTCAGCGGCATGATATTGAGTTCGAATTGCAGCAGCCCATTTTTTACGAGCGATTCCAGATCGGGGCAACGGCCAATAGTTCGCCTTCAGACGTAGAGATGTATCTGGACGATGTGATGCTGGAGGTTACGCCCATGCCATAATGAGAGTCGTCAGTCTGCAGGTGGTTGTTAAAGCTGAAGGATGCGGTCTGATAAGTCGATACCGGATGGTTTTGAGCTCAATTGCTCGTCTGAAGACGGGATTTATGGTCAAATAGTCGACGCTTTGCCCACTATCCTCCGGACAAATCATAAAGAATTTCTAGACATCGACAGAATTCTTTAAATTTGATTTACACGGAACGTTAGTTTTTGCAGAATAAGCACTGCCGGACTGATGCGTGTGATCGGCTTAAAACCTAGACAATGAAAAGACAAACAGCTACTGGCTTGAGAGTCCTGCTTGCGGTGATTCTGGCCATCACTGGAGGCCATGCCTTTGGCCAAATCGACTTTGAAGGAAGAGTCACCTACCAGATCAACTACACGACCATACCTGTCGAAATGGAAGGGTACGAATCCCTGCTTCCCATCGAGACCACCACCTATTTAAAGAGTCGGAGCTCCAGATCAGAGATAGTCATGCCCATGGGAGGCACACAGACGATGATCTACAATGCTGACACAGAGGTAGCCCTGATGCTGATGGACATGCTTGGGAGCAAGACGGCCGTGCCGTTTCTCAACGCTGGCGTCGGCGATGGAGGTCAAAATTCCCAGGACACTGACATTACCTATTTTGACGAGTACAAAATGATCTGTGGCTATCACTGCCAAAAGGCCCAGGTCAAGTGTCAGCTAATAGATGGCACCGTGATCAATGCTACGGTTTACTATACGATTGAGCTGAGAAACAACACGCGAATCTTTGGAGACCTCAATGGCCTACCCCTCGAGTACAGCACTGTGGACAATGGCGTCCATGCTACGGTAACCGCTATGAGTGTCACGACCGAGCCCGTACCCGATGTATATGTGAGCCTGGTGATTCCCGAAGGCTACGATGTAGCCGATTTGGACTAAGTGGAGTGCCATTGACCCGTGTCCCGGCCGGGATAGGAGCGGCAGTCGGCGTGGCCTGTCGGGACCGAAAGAGCTGTTGTTTATCCAAAGGATATACCCATCTTTCTAGGGGTCCCGGCACAAGGCCGGGAGCGCGGCCGAACTAAAGCGGATAGCCCGATCAGCCGCCAAAAAATAATCAACCTTTAAAGACCGTATAGGCATGATCCTGCCATCCCAACTAAATTTTTAGTCAGGATCTTTGGAATTACCGAACTAAACTTTTAGTTTCGAACTAATTATTTAGTTGGGTACCTATGGATAACAAAAATTCAACGAAAGAATTGACCAAGGCAGAGGAGGAGATCATGCAAGTGCTCTGGGAGCTCGACTCCGCATTTGTGAAAGACATCATCTCCGAAATGCCCGAGCCGAGACCAGCTTACAGCACCGTCTCCACCATCGTCCGCATCCTGCAGCAGAAAGGTTTTGTGGGACACGAGTCCCACGGGCAGTCACATAAGTACCATCCGCTCATCACCAAGGAAGACTACACCAACTCCTTCATGAAGGGATTTGTGTCCAAGTACTTCGACGGTTCATACCGGGACATGGTGTCGTTTTTCACCGACGAAAACAATCTAAGTGTCAATGAGTTGGAACAACTCCTGCAAGAACTTAAATCACGACAATCATGAGTAACTATTTTATTGAACTCGCTGCCATACATGCCGCATTGATTGTCGCTTATTGGCTGCTGCTAAGGAAGGAAGTGCAGTACGCCCAGATGAGGTCCTACTTGATCGGAGCCACGCTCATATCCGTAGTCGTGCCGCTTCTGAAGCTCCCAAAGCTCTTTCCCAGCACTTCAGAGCGCGTGGAACTTGCCGCCTCGGGGCAGATAGCTATCGATAGTGCACCTATAGCTACCGTCGCACAGGCGTCCAACTGGGGCCTTGAGTTACTGGTGGCCATCTACATCGCCATCACCGCTTTCTTTATGTTCAAGTTCGCCCGCAATTTCCTATTCATGATCCGGCTTGAGCGAGGCAGCACTTTCGAAAAATACCAGGGCCGCCACATTCGGCGCGTGCCCGGACTCAAGGGCAGCTTCACCTTCTTCCATTGGATATTCCTCGGGGAAGAGATTGATAGGGGCCATCCTGAGTTCGATGCCATTCTCAACCACGAGTCAGCACATGCCACACTGGGCCACACCTACGATCTGCTCTTCCTGGAGCTCTTCAAGGTCTGCTTTTGGTGGCTGCCGACTGCATGGTTCACACATCAAGAAATTAAAAAAATCCACGAATACCAGGCGGACGCGTTGGCCCTCAGGTCTTACGACGTCGACCAGTATTCGTCGATACTGATCAGTTCTATTTTGAAGTCAAATGGATTGAGCCTGGCCAGCTCGTTTCATGATGGTTTAATTTTCAAGCGATTGCAAGCAATGAAACGAAAAGTCAAAAACGTCAGTCCCTGGAAGGTCGGGACATTAGCGGCACTAGGTGCCACACTATTTATCGCCTTTGCCTGTACCGAAGAGCCGGTGCAGCAGTTGGGTGCCGATGATGAGGTATTTACCATCGTCGAGGAGCAGCCACAATACGCGGCCGGAATGGACGCATTTTACAAGCATATCATGGGTGAGGTCCGATATCCCAAGGAGGCCCGACAGTCAGGGACACAAGGCAAGGTCTTTGTCCAGTTTGTCGTACAGCGAGATGGGTCAGTCACGGACGTTCAAGCGCTGAAGGGAATCGGCGCCGGTTGTGATCAGGAGGTCGTTCGGGTCCTGGAAACAGTTGGCTCATTCAAGCCCGCGAAGCAGCGGGGCCGTGCGGTCAGAACGCGCATGATTCTGCCCGTTATTTTCAAGATCAACGACGAGGCCCAGAACCCTGACAATTCTCCTTCCGGCATGGTCATCCTGGAGGAGATATTCATGAAGAAGGACAAGTTCATGGTAGAGTACGGCTACGACAATGGTGAGTGGTTTGGGACCATCTATGATCCCGCAGGTGAGAAGCTGCCGGGCACCAACATCGTCGTGCCGGGGACCACCAGGGGCACGGTCTCAGGTCTCGATGGCAAGTTTCGCCTGAAGGCCGAGGATGCCGAGGAGTTGGTCGTGAGCTTCGTAGGCTATGAGACTATGAAGTTGACGCGCGCGGCACTAGAGGTCGACCACAGTACTTTGCCACTAGATACTAACTAGTCAACAACGGGCGAGGGTACAATTGGAGCAGCCGGGGATCGAGCTTCGAGCTCATAGACTGCCGGCTATCCGCTCGTACCTTCGCCGGTCTACCCCGCGCCGAGCCCTATACAAGTCACCGGGACCGGCGCTAGCAATAGATAATCGATACCCAAAGGTCAAAACTCATTCCTATGAGGCAGGGGCTCTCCATGCTTGGTACCCGCTACTATCCGGGCTAGCTGGAGAGGCCTGTGCCTTGGGGAGGGTTTGTAGATTTCGGATTTAAGATTTTTGATTAGCATTGTCCCCAATCATAAATCAACAATCCCAATTCTGCATTTTCAATTCTCAATTCTCAATTTCCAATTTCAAATCAATTCCCCAATCTGCATCCCCAAATTTTCAATTCTCCATTTTCAATTTTCAAATCCTCGACTACTCCCAACCACTGAACCGCCGTCAAAGAGATCCTTCGCTGCGCCTACCTGTCGGCCGGCAAGCTCTGGATGACGGCGAGTTCAATTTTCCATTTTCAATTTTCAATTCTCCATTACCAAAACCACATTCCCCTTCTTATGCCCTTTCTCCACGTACCGATGAGCTTCGACCGCCTGTGGTAGTTGGTAAGTGCGATCGATGACAGCCTTTATTTTTCCCTCTTCAAGTAGCTTCTTGAGAACCCCAAAGTCGACTTTCTTTTCTTCGTTGTCACGAAGGCCCGTCGCTGAAAAGATCAATCGTTTTCCCTTGGATCGAGAGGTCATCATCATCCCCGAGAGGTCAGCAAGTCGTAAGACTGGTGAGAGATAGCGCCCTTTTTCCGTGAGTGAGTTCTTTGATGCTTTGAAGGATGACTTCCCCACGGTGTCAAATATTACGTCATACTGCACACCATTTTGGGTGAAGTCTTCCTGCATGTAATCGATGACGTGATCTGCTCCCAGACCCGAAACCATGCCGGTATTCGTGGCACTGCTGACGCCCGTCACTTCAGCCCCGATATACTTGGCAATCTGCACGGCGGCGGTGCCTATGCTACCTGAGGCACCATTGATGAGTATTTTCTGTCTGGCCTCCAGGTCAATGGCACCCTTTAGGAAAGCATACGCCGTCATAAAACCCTCTATGATGGCCGAAGCCTCTTCAAAGGACGTGTTTTGTGGCATGGACAGGACGACACCATCTTCAGAGACTGCTACATATTCTGCATAAGTTCCCCCGTCGGCGTCAGTGGCGCCGAAGACGGCATCACCCACCTTGTACTTGGTTATATCTTTCCCGATGCTAACTACCTCCCCCGCGAAGTCCGTTCCACCGATGGGGTTGTTGGGCTTTCTAAGGCCAATGAACAATCGTCCGATGTACGGCTTGCCCGTTCTCATGGCCATCTGCGCTGCGGTCACAGATGTCGCGTGAATCTTGACGATGATCTCATTGCCCTTAGGTGTGGGCACCGGAACCTGGTCCAATTTCAAAACCTCCGGCGCTCCGTACCGGGTAGTGATGATGGCGTTCATTTGTGACGTCTGCATAGCTTCGATAGTTTTTGTGTTATTGATGATTCGAAGCTAGAGCCGCCACGAACGGATTTCGTTCCGGATTAGGAATCCGAACTTTCTATTATAGTTCTGATTCTCACATTGCTAGCTGGGGATCAATTACTCATTCCGCAATACGTCAGTTGGGTTACTGCGTGCTACGCTCAAAGATTGTAAGCTCACTACTAACAGTACTAGCAACAGGGCCACCATCGCTGGAATCACGATGGTTGACAGGTCGGTGTGTATCCTGAAGGCAAAGCTCTCCAGCCATAAGTTGCCAAGGTAGATAGCGACAGGGGCTGCGATCAATGTGGCAATACTCATCAATACAACATAGTGTTTGTTAAGGTTCAGGAGTATTGCAGAGGAGGAGGCTCCGAAGACTTTGCGTATCCCGATCTCTTTCTGCCGGGCTAGGGTGATGAATCCTACTACGCCAACCAGCCCCATAACAGCCAATAGTACCGCCACACCTGTTAACAGGGAAGTTAGGATGCCCGCATTCTTTTCCTTTTGGTATAATTGATCCAAGTGGTTGTCGAGAAACGTGAAGTCGAAAGGCCGATCTGTCTCTATTTGCTCGTAAGTGGCCTGGATTCTGCCGATCGTGGTGATCCAGTCGTTGCTGTTGGCGCGCACCAGGGCATTGTAGGCATAGCCGGGATCGCGGTGCACCTCTATCAGCAGTGGCTGCGAAGGATGGTGGAGATTGAAGTAGTTGAAATCATCAATTATGCCTGCTATGGAGTAGTGCAAGCCGTAGCCATATTCATCGTTTTCCCACTCCGGCTCCATCACTAGTGTTTCACCCACAAGATCCACCACCGCCACGCCTTTGATTCGAGCCAACTTGGCAGCAGCGGTCCGATTGACAATCATTACGCTGTCTTGCCAGGCCAGTTCTCTGAGTGCCTCGGATTGGATACCCAACACCTCCAGGGAGCCCATGGAAGTGTAGATATGTGTGCCATCCGTTAGGGTTTCACCAGAATCTTTCATCTTGTAGGTGAGCTGATTGTACATGTCCTGTCCAGGTATCATTCCCGTTCCTATGGCCTCAACCTCGGGCAACTTGCGGAGTTCTTCCCGGATCAGCTCATACTTCTCCAGACCATCTACATCAAAGAATAGTACACCGTGTTCTGTAAATCCGAGCTCCCGCGATTGGATGTAGTGCATTTGCTGTTGGATGACAAGCGTAATGCTGATGGCCACGATGATTAGGAAAAACTGGACAATCAATAGCGAGTTTCTTACACTCAAGGGACTCTTGCTCGCACCTTGCGTAAGTTTTCCGGCGAATAAGTTGGCCATCGACTTACTACTGAAAGCCAGCGCAGGATAGAGGGCACTTATGACGCCTGTAATCACCAATATGGCTAAAAGTGCAGAGATAACAACAGGGTGCCCCAACATGCTGATAGGAAATTTGATTTCCAGGAGTTCATTGAATGAGGGCAACGCGAGGTAAACGAGGCCCCACGCGAGCGGCAGACATACTATCGTTAGTAGCACACCCTCGAATAGAATCTGAAGAGTGATGTCTCTTGATTGGGCGCCTATTGCCTTGCGCAAGGCCAGCTCTTGTTGGCGATTGGCGTACGCCGCAATGGACAGATTCGTATAATTGGTCCAGATGATGAATAGTAAGATGACGCCCACCACCAGGAATGTTGAGAGATAGGCTTGATTGGCTATAGGTTTGAGTTCATAGAGCATATCACCTGTGTGGTGTATGTCAAGTAGCGGCACGGAAGAGACGCCCTTCTGCAATTCGTCCTCTGACCGTCCGGGATACATCAGGTCCTGGTCCTTATTGAACCGAGCGATGAGCCTTGATATCTGATCCGGCTGATGTAGTTTGACGTAGGTATAGCCAGCCCAACTTGGGATACGATCCTGATGAATGATAGCCTCAAAGTCAAAATGAACATTGCCCGGCACATCATCGATCACTCCGCCAATAGTGAAGGTCTCTTCCTGAATTTGGATTTTCCGACCGATAATGCCTTGCGCCTGCCATTCATTGCCGAATATCCTCGTAGCCAGCGAGCGGGTCAGCACGGTAGTTTGAAACAGAGAAAAAGCATTTTCCGGAGATCCCTGCAAATAGGGGAAAGGAAAGATGTCATGAAAAGCCCTTCCGGTATTAGTAAATAAGAAGTTGTCGAGGATTAACCGCTTGTTATTGGCAAAAACATAGAATTTCTGGTTGGGACCAATGGCCGATAGGTTAGGGACGAATTGGCAAGCCGATACTACTTCGGAATAATCCTCCAAAAACGTCATCAACTTCTGCTGACTCTGGGTGTCGGATTGGAAGTAGTTCTCGAAGTTCATGCAGGTGTAGGTCTGGTCGCGGTATTTGTTGACGAGGCGATATGTTCTTTCAGCCTCTGGGAAAAACCGGTCATACGTGTATTCATGATAGACGTATACGCCAATTAGCAGGAGGGCCGCGATTCCCAGCGAAAGGCCCATAATGTTGAGGGCGGAAAAGATCTTGCGCTTCAATAGATTGCGAAGGGAGATCTTGATATAGTTTTTGTACATCGGAAGAAATTGCTTCGAGCCAGAATGCTTTTCGAAGGAGTATGGACGACAGAACCGGATCACATCAAGATAAAAGGCTGCCCTTGCCATAAGGAGTCCTTGCTCTTTGCGCCTATGGTGGAACGCCTCGTGAAGATCCCCTTGGATTTCCTCCAGCAGGTCCTCGCAGCAGTACCATTTCAGGAACCGATCTGCCAACCTCGGTGGTCGGTGCGTTTGCCTCATGTCAGGTCCGGTATTTGGTTCCAAAGTTGTTGACGCGAAGTTTTGATGTCATTGATCACTTGCTTCCCGGCGTCTGTAGCGATGAAGACGCGCTTTCGACGACCACCCCTTTCTTCAGTCGCTCCCTGCATCTTCGATCTAATGAATCCCTTCTTTTCGAGCCTGGAGAGTACGGTATGTATCGCGCTGATTGAAATGGACTTACCTGTATGCTCTCTATATGCCTGACTGACTGTAAAACCGTAAGCATCTTCTCTCATGACAAGAATCAGTAGCAACGCCGTTTCCTCGAGATAACCTAACTGTGACATTTGTTCAACATTTGTAGATGCAATGTAGGCTTTATTTGTTCAACACTTGTAGAATGTGCAAATTATTTCTTTTCCTACTTGTGAATGGAGTTCCAATACGCATTAGGTGTCATCCCAGTGGCCTTCTTGAACTAGGTATTGAAAACGGTCTTGGAGTTGAAGCCGCTCTCATAGCTATGCTAGAAGTTGAAAACGAGCCAGCGATATTGAACTTACAGCTTGTGGATAATTTCTATTCGTGACTATTCCTTCATACACAGTCGTGCCACTTCCTGGAAATTTGTAAGTGACCTTTTCTCTAGTCCCTGGTGCCACTAGCTTGCCCGAAGAGAATAATCTTCTCGGAAGACCTTGTATGGAGGAAAGATTTTTTGGTGGTCCGCCACCGCGGTTCGTTTTTGGCGGTGCGCCGCTGCGCTCTTTCAAAAATGAAGGCGCCGCCGGCTAGGCCCGCCTGGCAAGGCATAATGGCAGTCGGGCTTAAGTTTTGCTAAAGGGGAAGGCGTCCTTCGAAATAGCAAAAACTCGCCAGGCTCGATTCGATTGTATTCCTTGGTTCAGGAATATACGGATTTCCAATACGCCTTGGGTGTCATACCTGTCGCCTTCTTGAAGTAGGTATTGAAAACGGTCTTGGAGTTGAAGCCACTCTCGTAGGCGAGCGCCAGGATGGTAAAGTTCTGATTGGCGGGATCGCTGACCTTCTCCTTGAATGTCGTGAGTCGATAGCCATTGACAAACTCTGAGAAATTCTGATCGAAACCCTCGTTGAGCAATTGCGATAGCTGATTGGCAGGTATCCCCAGCTTTTCTGCCAGATCCCTCAAAGAGAGGTAGGGGTCCAGGTAGGGCTGACTTTCTTGCATCAGCGCGACGAGTGCCTGACGTTGCTCAGACAGCAATTGCGGATCGAGCAGCGACTTTTTGTACCTCGACGGTTGATCGGCGGTCGGTGAACTGGACGCAAGCACTTGCTCCATCAACTTGCGGAAGCGGGGATACTGACGTAACGGCTTGAGGATAGGATCGACTTTGATATAGACCAATAGCGGGAAACGATATTCGAAGGCTTCAGCGAGGTACTCGATGGCTTGTTCGTGATTTCCCAGCAGTGTTTCACAAAAGATCAGCATATGGAGTGCATGCTCGATGTGGTCCGTACCTCGTGCACCCACGAGTTGCTCTATCAAGGGCTGGGCTTTGTCGGAATTACCCATCGCGCAATGCACCATGGCCTGTCCGCCATCTCTCAAAATGTCATCAGAAGAGTCCGAGAGGTTCTGGAAATGGTCTAGAGCCTCCTGGTACTTACCTACAAGGATGTAACTGAGACCGATCTCCAGGTTGGATACTGCCCCCGAGGGTTTTAGTTCCATGCTTTTCTGATAAGAGGCGATGGCTTCCTCGAAGTCTTCCTGCAGGTAATAAATGAAGCCCTGAAGATGGTAGTTGATTTCTGAAAACGGATCCAACTGCATGGCAGTTTGCAGGAATCTGTTAGCCGTTTTGAACTTCTTTTCGGCGACTAAAACACTGACCATGGTTTGATAATAGTCGACCAATGGCAGCCCGTCTTCCACTTGAGCGAGATGTTCGTAGGCCTTGGCAGCATCCCAGTCCTGCAAGTAGGCCATCCATGCCAGTTGGAGTTGACACTCTGGCAGTGTATCGTCCAGCTCGATCGCTTTGCTCAGGTACTTGTGTCCTTCAGCGAAGCCTTCGGCGGAGGACATAAAGCCAACGACTCCTTTTATCGTGTAGGCCTGGTGCAGCCCGAGATACGCGTAGGCGTAGTCCGGCTGCCTCTTGACAAGGTCCAGGAGAATGGCGATGGCCCGATCAATATCTTCCCGGTGCATCCTCAACAGTAGGTACTTACTCCTCAGGTATTCTGAATAGGCATCCGCAGGTATATTGGGGTCCTTTACCAGGTGCTGCTCGATTGTGATGTGACCCACGTGCTCTCGAAGCTTATCCGCGATCAGCAGGCTGATTTCGTCCTGGACCGCAAATATGTCGTCCAGTTGTCGGTCGAAGGTCTCGGACCAAAAGTGAGCGTCCTCTTGCACGTCTACAAGTTGTGCCGTGATGCGCACCTGCCTGCCAGCGAGACGAACGCTTCCCTCCAGGACGTTGGCAACATTCAATTGCCGCCCAATGTCCTGAAGTCGCAACTCTGATTTCTTGAAGTGAAAAGAGGACGTCCGTGAGGTGACTTTGAGTTCAGGTACTTTGGTCAGGGCATTGATGATTTCCTCGGTGATGCCATCACTGAAGAACTCATTCTCTTCGCTGGCACTCATATTGACAAAGGGAAGGACCGCAATCGATCTGACGGGCTGACCCTTGCCCTTGACCTGCTCCGTGGCGGGAACGACAAGTGGATCGTTGGACAGTGCATAGACCTCTATGGGTTGGGCGACATTCTTGAACTCAAACCTCCCTAAGGTCTGGGTTAGGAATTGCCTCTGGTTGCTCAGTTCTTGCTGGACCCTTTCGGACAAAAGCACCGCGCCCGGTACGCTAAGGCTTTCGATACGGGAGGCCACATTCACACCATCACCATAGACTTCAGTGTCATTGTGAATAATGTCCCCGACGTGTAGTCCCATTCGTACGGGGATGTCCTTTGTCTTCAGCTCTCTTTGCATGTCCAGCGCGCAGGCCACGGCGTGGATGGCGCTATTGAAAACGCTGAGCGTGCCATCACCATAATATTGTATGATTTTGCCATCGTGGTCCTTGTGGGCCTGCTCAAAAATATCACGATGGGCATGTCGAACGTCGAGGGCTCGTTGCTCGTCGTTTTGCATCATGGCCGTGTAGCCCGCTATATCAGTAAAAAGGATGGCAGCAAGTTGACGCATGAGAGGCTTGGATCGGCCTCAAAGCTAGCACCGAATCAAGAATTTGCCAGTGCCGATATGGCTTTATCGCTTGATGAAATTGACCGCGCCGGAAGCGGTGCGAAGCGTGTAGATACCTGCTTCGAGGGCTGAGACGTCAACCTCCAATATTGTGGCCGACTGCAGAGCCGCAGATACATGATCTTGCACGACCTGGCCTGCGATGTTCAGAATCTGCATGGCGGCAAGATCTTCGGGGTTACCTCGAATGTAGAGCACACCCCCAGTCGGATTCGGGTAGACGGTCAGTGCTTCATCGAAGTTACCGATGGTCACCTGGCGGATATCTGAGTGGCTGTACTGGCCATCGAAGTCAGTCTGTCGCAGTCGATAGTAGGAGAGGCCATAGAGAGGGTCATCATCATATGCCTGGTATTCGAGAAGCTCATCGGAGTCACCCGCTCCAGGTAACATAAGGATGGGGTCCCATTGCACATTGTCCGGTGATCGCTCGATCGTGAAGTAGTCGTTGTCGTCTTCAGATGCCGTTGACCATTCCAGCTTCACCGAGCGACCTTCCTCGACTACATCGGCCTCAAAACCTACGAGTTCGATAGGAAGTGTCGTTCCAAGCGAGACCGAACCCAGTGTCACGTAGCTGGTGGAATTGATAGGTACTTGTGAATTGGTTATGCCTTCGACGACGATGGAGCCTACGGAGAAGGTCAAGCCATCCGCTGAGCTGTAGACTTCGGCATCGCTGAAGTCGCCGTCGCTGTCCACGAGCAATCGGACATCGTTGATATCAAAGTTGCCTGCGCTGTCCCACTCAAACTCGAGGTTGAAAGCGTCTGTGAAATTGGTGTTTGTAATTTTCCACTCCCGATCGAAGCGACTCTTTATGCCGGTAGGCATTTCGGTGCTGCTACCCGTTGCGAGCTTGAGCCCACCATCATGACCCATCACGATGTAAGAAATATCATTCGTGATGGTCCCCGTGTTGGCGTTGTTATCAGCGGCCAGGTTATCAACCCATGCGATTAATGAGTCGCTCTCATTCTTGGACTGCTTGATATACAGCGATGAGATGTCGTCTCTCCCGAGGGCCACGACTTGATTGTTGTATGTAGGACTCACCGATGCATCCCAGATGGTGGTGCCATCAGAAGCCAGGTAATCGCCAGCGGTACCTCCTCCAGAGTCATTCATTGTGATAGAATACTTCATCGCCAGGTAGGACTGCACGCGCGCAATCTCCGTGGCGCTCAAGGAAGTATTGAAGACAATGTACTCGGAGGTGTAGTTCTGGGTATAGGCGTTCAACACCGGTCGGCAGCCCAAAGTAAAATCCCCGGTATTGCCTGCCGCGGTCATGGTGACACCGCCTGCTGTGCCCTCGATGACACCATTGATGTAAATGTCGACGGTGGTTGCGTCATTGTAAGTGACGATCAGTGCATTCTCATTTTCGATGACGGTAGTGCCTCCCAGGCTCGTGCTTACTACATCCGTACGCATCGTACCCGCTGATCTGTTTTCATAGTAGCCCATTCGTTGGGCTGCACCGACATTTTCCCATCCGGCCAGCACTTCGGTGGCGACCTTCGGTAAGCGGCGTACGACGTAAAAAACGGTATTGTTTTGGTCGCTAAACAGGGCGTCGGCATCCACATTGGCCTTCATCAGGTTGTCATCAACACCGTCGAAATAGACCACTGGTTGATAGCTCATGTCATTTGCCACGAGGGTCGGGTTGTCGTTGTTGACGGTAACTTCGCTGAAGCTGGGATTGACAGCATAGTTTTCCCATTCATCGATCGCCCCTGAGCTTACTTCGACGCCTCCATTTTTTAGCCCATAGTCAGCTCGCAACCAGAGTGTCAGGTTGGTGCTTACGCCCCCGGGATACCCAGAGTCTTTGCCCAGGGTGAAATAGTTGTTGTGGCTAAGTGACACGTTGTCGAAAGTGAGCGTATCCCCACTGACACTTGAGGCCACGTACGTGGTAGCACCACTTGTGAAGTCTGTATTCGTATCCACGTGAAGCGCGTGCTCGGAGGCGTTGCCATTGTTGGGGAGAATTACCCGAAGCGTGACATTTCCCGGTGTGCCGTTTACGGCTACTTTCCAGTTCCTACCAAGTATACTGTTGTAGTCAGGGTGGGGGTTGGTCGTGCTGAAAATGGCCGTGCCATTGTCATTACCCCAGAGGATGAAGTCGAGGTCATTGGTGAACGTGCTTCCCTTGTCCATGATAATCATAGCATCACTGCTGGTGCTCAAGGACTTCACTTGCGATAGGGCGGACGCGTCGTCACGACCTATGGCAGCTACGTCTCTGTGATAGCTGGAGTTCGTCGTCGCATTCCATAGGACTGTGCCGTCTGAGGCGACATAGTTCTCGCCACTCGCAAGGGTGAAACCGTACTTGATGGCCAGATAGCTATAGATCTTTGATAGTTCTGTGGCAGACAGTGTCGAGCTGAAGGCCAGGATTTCCGAAGCATAACCTTCGAATCCTCTTGAGCCTGCGAAACCTTTGCCTACATGCCCTGTGCCACCTGCTACAGTCGCGGTGTTGGCGTCGGTATTGCTGAGAGCTGTTCCGTCTCGAAGTTCGTAGATCGTCTTGCCGCTGGCGGTGTTGAGCTCGCCGCGAATGAGTGCCACTGATGTCTCAGGAGAGTCAAATGCGTTAACAGTGACATTCAAGTTGTTACCATAGTGAGACAGCCTCGCAGCAGTATTGGTCTGATAGCCAAAATGCAGTCCCTGATTGGCGGTGCATCCAGTACAGTAGGTACCCAAAAGGTAGTTGTCAGAATTGGAATTGTCCCTTTCTACCACCGCAATTAGGTTGTACGAGGAGGCCTTAATGTCATCGAGATTCGTTTCGAAATAACCATTGTCACCATTGGTGAAGTACACCGCCGGATTGAAGTTGTGCACGTCACTAGACAGCGTGGCGTAGTCGGCGCTTCCAGCCTGTGTGGCATGATAGGCATTTCCTGAGAAGTCCCCCCATGTCGTAATCGGTGAGCCATCTACCGCTTGATCGGCCTTCAACCACAGCGCGAGGTTGGCTGTGATACTTCCAGGACCGATCATGGTCTCGGTGGCACCCAGGCTGTAGAAGGTGCCAGGACTGTTTTGATTGTTGTATTCGGTAGTTAGCCAGTCTCCCGATCGAGCGATGTCGGAGATTCTTACTTCATCCAGGCTGCAATTGCCGAAGTGATCGATGGTATTTCGGTTGTTGCGTGCACCTAGTACCATGCTGTATTGTAAATCACTGAAGGTATTGGGGTCTTTGTTATCAGCACTGACCGAGGTGGCCACACCGTCGAAGTAGATATCAATGGCGCCATTACCCGTTCTTTTGACGTAGGTAATTTGATGCCAGCCTCCATCGTTGAAGCCGGTAATATCTGATCCGCTCCTTTGCTGTATCGAGGGACTGGAACTATCTCTAACATAGAATCGCGTATCGCCGACGGATTCCGATCCGAATGGTCGCACGCTGTTTAACTCACATAATATAGCGGTGGCATTCGCTGCATTGAGAATTCCCATCGCCGAGAAGATGGTTGTTTGCGTCGTATTGATCCAGAATTGAAATGTGCCCTCGCTGAGACTGGAGCCGAAATTGCCCAATGTGCCCACGTCTACGTACTCGTTGACGCCATCGAAGGACAAGGCACCCCCGAGCTGACCCGTCACCAGGTCGCCCGCTTCCATGTTATTGGCGGTGCCGTCGTTCGTTGTAGTGGTTGCATCGGGGATCTGAGGTGCTGTTCCACTTGGATCATCAGACATATGCCAAACCCCAGTGTAGTTGCTGTCCCAAGTGCTTGTAGACGACTGATCAGTGGAGATGTCGGCATTACCGTAATACATGTAGATGTTCGTGTCGTCGTTGAAGTCCAGCAGCGGGACACGCACCCATACGACTATTGCGCCCGTGGAGGCCGTATATTTTTCTAGTTGGTAGTCAAGAGGTGTGACGCCATCGGCAGCCGTAAAGGCGATGTCATAGCCATTGCTGTTCAGCACGTTACCACCGTTGGGGAAGGTACGCAGGTCAGTATCCGTATGGCTTATCAGAACTGGGAAATTGGCATGATCTGCAGCGCCAGAGACCTGGCCATTGAGTATCGTGATCTGCTTGCGAAAGCTATAACCCGCTAACTGTGCATGGACTGAGTGCCCTGAGACAGCTATCAGCAAGAATAGGAGGAATGCGGTGCGGATGATGGGTCGCGTAGAGGCACGACTCCCAGCTTGGGCAAAGGAGTTTCGTACGTTCGTTCCTGGCGGCGAAGTTTTCATTTTTGTCTAGCTAACCGGACTCCAACGACATTGTCACGAGAAGCCTATGGTGAAGAGACCCTCATGTCAACGGAGCGTTCCAAAGAGTAAGCTAGATAGATATATTGCGTATAATGACAAACTCTAGCCGAACGGGAAGAAAAGGTCGATGAACAGCGGCTCCGGATCGTTTATTAACCTTTTATGTATGCGCCAAGTAAATCAAGCTGCTTTTGGGTCCTTTACCTCTTGATAAACCTCCAGGATCTGGAGCGCGTGCGTAGTGTGTAAATGCCAGTTGGCAAAGACGATACATCCAGCCTCATCTCTGTGGGACTTACTCTTCTGATCACCAGCCCTTCCTGGACACGTTGTCCGGAGAGGAAGACAACCTCGATCGTTGCCAGTTCTTCAGGGTCACCCTTCACGAAGAGCTCGCCCTCTGTAGGGTTGGGGTAGACGGTCATCTGCTTCTCAAACTCTCCGATCGTGATCTGTCGGAGATCTGAATAGGTGTACTTTCCGTCGAAGTCTGTCTGCTTCAGTCGATAGTAGGAGAGGCCGAAGAGAGGATCTTCATCAAACGCCTGGTATTCGATCATTTCACTGGATGTGCCAGCTCCCGGGAGGATCAAAATTGGTTTCCAGTCGACATTGTTGTAAGACCTTTCCACAGCGAAGAAGTCGTTGTCCGTTTCCGACGCTGTGGACCAGTCCAGCTTCACAGCACGTTCATCATCTACTACCTGTGCATCAAAGGACATAAGGTCGATGGGCAGAGGTGTCCCTGCGCTCGTAGAGGCTAGCGTCACATAGCTTGTGCCCCCGGGAATGTGCGTGGAAGTAAGCCCACCTACGATAATCGAACCTTCGGTGAAGGTCAAGCCATCGGCCGGACCGTAAATGGTAGCATTGGAAAAATCGCCATCAGCATCCACCAGGAGTCGTACATCAGCAATATTGAAGGTGCCCACCTCTTTCCATTCGAATTCGAGGCTGAATTGATCGGTGAAGTTGGTATTGGTGATCTTCCACTCCCTGACCATCCGGGATGTGATCCCAGCAGGAGCCTCGCTGTCTACGCTCCCATCGGACATCAGGAGGCCTCCATTGTGCCCGATCACCAGGAACGAGACGTCGTTACTTATCGATCCGGAATTGGTTGAATTGTCGCCAGCGAGCGCATCTATATACACTCGTAGCGAATCGTCCTGGGTGCGTGATTGGCGCTGGTAGAGTGCGGAATTGTCATCTCTCCCAATGGCGATGACATCATTGTGATAAGCGGCATTCAAATCAGCATCCCATATGGTGGTGCCATTACTTGCCAGGTAATCCCCTTCCGTACCGCCACCACTGTTGTCGAGGGTGATTCCGTATTTCATTGCCAGGTAGGACTCGATTTGGTCAGCAGCGCCATCACTCTTTGCAGCATTGTAAACCACGGTCTCTGCGATGTATCCGTCAAACAGACCTGTGCCGGAATTCCTACCCCCTATTTCGATAGATCCACCATCGGTGAAGGACACGGTACCTGTAGTTAGCACGGACCGTCCATCGACAATTGTATAGTTGTTCGTCCCGGAATAGCGCACTCCGACAATGTGCACCTGGTTTTCAACCATGCCGCCTATGTTATTTATCCCTATGGAATTGTGCCGAGGTTGCAATAAACCCGCACTCGTTTGTCGAAGGTCGTGGTTACCACTTGCATCACTGGCTACTATGGACCTCGTGGTACTGAGATCGTGCGGTACAATCACTGCATATTTCGTGTAATTTCCGTCGTTGCCAATGATGGAAGTCGTCGTCGTAGACAAGTAGTCGCCCGTCCCATCAAAGTCTATAGCCGGATTGTAGTTGATGGCCGCTCCCATATATTGCAAGTCGCCGGAGGCTGTGGCATCATTGGTGTTGGCACTCTGGTCTTGCCATCCAGTGAGCGTCGCGCCACCCTGTGTTCCTTGGTCTGACCGCAACCACACCTCCAGGTCCGCCAATACGTTGCCGGGCGCCAGTTGAATGACGCCGATTGTGAACCGTACATTGTCTTCGATGGCAGTGACGCCGGGGAAGATGAATGAATTACCACTGAGTAGGCTGGCCCCTGAAATGGGTGTTTCATCGTTGAAGAAACCATCATTGTCCGTGTCTACCAACAACCTCACATTCAGGGCATCGTCTGCCCCGATGTCGGTAAGGTCCCAGACCATGTCAATGGCTCCAACGTCAGCGGTCTCGCTGGCTCTCCATACTCGTGCTAACCTGGCGTCAATCCCCGTAGGGATGTCCGTCGTCTCGGTGGCAGTGAGGGCGCCATTGTCATGTCCCCACATCAGGAAATCGCCGTCATCGAGGGCAGCCGGAGCTAATATGCGGATGATCCCAGTGCCCTTAGCGTCGGTATGATTGTCGCCACCTGTTGCTTGCCCAATACCGGCTACCTCGAAATCATAACCGCCAGCATCTTCGTCATAGACATCATTGGCCGATAACGTCACCCCATACTTGGCAGCCAAATAGTTGCTGATAATTATTCTTTGCGCATCATTGATGGCGACATTAAATTCAATGATCTCCGAGATGTCTCCTGACATGTAGTAGAACGGACTTCCGGAGTTATTGGGAAGGCTACCTATAAGCAGATCATCGTTGCGACCTGCATCGTAGGATAGGGGACCAGCGAAAGCAAAGCTGCCACCGCTTTCGCTCTTGTAGCCGTAACCGAGATTGTCGGTGGTGTTGAATATAACGCTCCACACTTCATCAGTACCTGAAGTGATCGCCTGTGTCGTCCTGGTTGTGGCGACATCGTCGAGCCAAAAGGCCATATTGCCAGTGGCATTGTCTTCTGAAATACCCCAGCCATCATTGCGACCAGCGTCATCAGCGGTGGAAACGAGGCCTGCCCAACTGTCGCTGGTGCCGGGCTCGTAATTGCCGGCGACAAACACGGACAGTTCGTCGGTTGGCAATATATCGGCGTTACCAGCCACGGACAGAGATTCGTTGTTGCTTCCATCAAAAGTAACAGCAGGTTGGGAGTTGCCCCCTCCAGTGGCTGAATAGTTTGGCGCCGTTCCCAGGGTTACGTCATGGCCGTAACCAGAGAGATCTAACCAACCGGTTATGTCAAGGCCATCTGCAATACCCGTAATCGTGCTGGCGTCGAGCCACAGCTTGAGCTCGGAAATGCCATCGGTGGATCCAACACCGCCCGGACCATCAGAACCACTTGCAGCCGAAATGAGGGGTGTTTGCGTCCTGTCGCTGGTGCCGACAGTGAATCGATACCCATCGGCGAGGGCCGAAACACCGGTAAACAAATAGTAAGTTTGACCCTGATGGCTGGCGCCGGTGATGGTTGTTTCATCGGCAAACGTTCCGTCATTGTCCGTATCTACGAGCAATACCAGGTCCGAGGCCGTTATGCTGCCCAGGCCGTCCAGGTCAAACACCATGTCCACACTCCCTACGTCCACGGCCGCTGCGGAGGTGTTCACTTCACTCACACGCCATTGAGCTACGAGCCGCGAATCGACACCGGCTGGGACATCAGCTGTCTCTGTGGCTTCCACCGTACCATTGTCATAACCCCAAAGCAGGAATTCGTTGTTGTCGAGATTGGTGGGGTTGAAGATCCGCACAATTCCACTGCCTTGCGAGTCATCATGGGAGTTTGGATCTACTCGCCCAATACCGGCCACATGGAAATCAAAATCACCATTGACATTGTCATCTTGGGAATACAGGTCGTTGGCAGATAGCGCGATGTCATATTTCGCCGAGAGATAATTGTTGAGAATGATCCGTTGAGGAACGTTAAGGTCTACATCGTACAGGATCATTTCGCCGATCTCTCCCGTCATGAAATAGGCCGCTCCCGCATTGTCGGGACCTGCACCGATCAGGATCTCATCGTTTGGATTCTGGTATGTCAGCGTGCTGGGAGAGAAAGTGCCTGAGGACTCATCCTCGTACGCTGTACTTGTACCGCTAGCATGGACCAGTCCATAGATGTGTTTTTGATCGTCGACCCCGGCATTGAGAGAGAGACGCGTCTGACCGTACGGATCATTCCAATCAGTAAAGTACTGCAGAGCAGTGGTGGACTCAAGGCCAATTCCCCATCCATCTTCCCAGAGGTTATTGGAGGCGGTATTGATCAAACTTCCATACGTGTCGCTGCTACTGTCGAAGTTGCCGGCAATGAAAACCGAAAGGGCGCCAGTGGGCTTTACTTCGGAATTGCCTGTCACAGAAAGGTACTCATTGTTGGTGTCGTCAAAGGCGACCGCCGGTAGTCCATTGCCGCCCCAGGAAGAAGTATAGGTGGGAGCATTGCCAACTTGTACGGCGTTGTTACCATAGCCCGACAGATCCTCCCATGTCGCAACCGACCCGGAACCCAATGAGCCGGCATCCAACCACAGGGTCAAGTTGGTGGTACCATCTGTGTCCCCCACACCACCAGGACCTCTTGGCCCAGGTCCCTGTAGGGCCACGTAGCCCATCGTGAAGTAGTCACCATCGCTAATGGTCACGTTCTCGAATGTGATGGTGTCGCCGCTGACAGAAGAGCCTGTGTAGGTGGTTGCACCAGAAGTGAAGTCCCCATCGCTGTCAAGGTGGAGGCCATAGTCCGTGGCAGTGCCGCTATTGGTATAGATAACCCGCAATGTCACAGTCCCAGGCGAGCCAGTCACAGCGGCCTTCCACGTTCTCTGGAGGATATTGACAAAGTCAGGCGATGCGCCGCTGGTAGAGGTGGTGAGTGCGCCGTCGTTGTTGCCCCATAAGATGTAGTCCCTGTCATTGCTGAAGCTCGCACCCTTGTCCATGATGATCATGGCATCTGAGTTGGCGCCAAGCGATTTCTGCTGATCAAGTCCCGCAGCGTCGTCACGACCGATGCCCGCAACGTCGTTGTGATAAGCGCTATTGGCTGAGGCGTCCCACAGAGTGGTCGTTCCATCCGAAGCAATGTAGTCACCATTGGTGCCTCCGCCCGTGTTGTCTAGCGTCAGGCCGTACTTGATGCCCAGGTAGCTTTCCACTTGTTTCCTTTCTGTAGCAGTGAGTACGCCCGCGTATCCGATCACCTCGGCAATGCTGCCATCAAGAAATCTTCCGTTGTCGTTCGATCGATTGGTGTACCAGGATTGCACTCCCAGTGCAAAGGGTCCACCAAAGGAGGATGTGGTAGGCCAAACATCGATCTCGGCAAGGGTCAGTTGAGATGTGGTAATTGCTGTCGAAAGTGTGGCCGTTGCGGCGCCATCCAAATACACGTCTTGCTGGTTGCCAAAATCGATAACAATAGACGCCATGGTGGATTCTGTACCCCGAGTGTGCGTAGTATTATGTGTGGCTCCGCCATGAAGTCCGGGTGTGTATTGACCGAATTCCTCATCCCCATAAAAGAACCCGTATCCCTCATCACCAAATGTTCCAAAGTCGAAGACGAACTGTCTGGTCTTTGTCGAGACGGCATCATCAGGTTCTACGATAGCAAACCAGGTCATACCGGTGCCGGAAGAATAGACGTAATCTCCAAAGTAGTCCAATCCATCATTGGACCCGTTGAAATCGACAACAGGATTAAAATTGATGTTGTCGCTACTATTGTTTCTAAAGGTCGGAGGGCCGTAGAAAAAGTCCTGATCGGTGGCGTGGTTACTTCTTACCAGGGACAGATCCTGCCATGTGTTGAGATCTGTACCATCTGAGGCACGTGAATTCCCATTGAAGGCACCGTGGTCCGCCTTAAGCCATACTGCGAGGTTGCTTGAGATGTTTCCAGGCGCTTGTGCTAGCTCTTCACTACCTGTAGTATGGAAGGAGGACGGATCATTTTGGTTGGCATATTCGGTAGCGATCCAGTCAGCGGAACGAGCGATATTGGATACACGTGCTTCATCAATGATTCCGTCTATGGGGTCACCGCCGCTTGTGATGCTCGAGCCGGTAGAGGCGTCCATGGTGCCTGCTGGCGTTTGACTGCCGATCTCCACTCCGTCCAAGTACACGCGTTGTGTTGTGCCATCCCATGTTCCGGTCACATAGTGCCAGGTACTGGCAGACAAGACACCATTCATATTGAGACTTTGGTACGTTCCCCCGATCCTGACGCCAAATTGCAACTGGCCGATGCTGCTAGTACCATTATGGCGAATGAACATTGCACTGCCGAGTGAAACATAGCGTTCCCTAACCGCCGTCAGGGCATCGTGCCTGATCCATGCGGAAATCGTTCCCGTGGCAGCTCCGTCAAGAGGATTGCCAATCCCTATGTAGTCATCACCATCAAAGTCCTGGCCATTGCCAATCTTGGCGGCAATTTCAACATTCCCGCGTTGGTCTCCATCAAACCCATATGAGGTGGCATCATCATGCTGGCCAGTCGTCGCCTCATCAGTCATGTCCTCATCCAAATGCCATACGCCCTTGAAGTTACTATCCCAGGTACCAGTTGCAGAAGGATCGGCAGATACTAAAGCGCCATAGTACATATAGATGTCCGTATCGACATTATAACTAAGTGTTGGAATCCGTATCCAAGCAATCAATGTACCAGTAGCCGGGTCGTAGGAATCAATTTCGTGGTCCAGGACCGTTGTGCCATCCGAGGCAGTGAAGGCAATGTCGTAACCATTGGCACTCTGTACATTGCCATCATTGGGTACAGAGGCTAGGGCCGCGTCAGTCACGCTAAATAGAATCGGAAAATCTGTGAGGTCGGCTGTTCCGGAAACTTTGGTGTTGTCTATGGTAATCTGTTTGCGGAAGCTATAGCCTGCCAGTTGCGCAAAGGCCGAATGGCAGAGCAAGTTGGTCAGTAGGAACGCTACCTGGGCAACGACAATGAATTTTTTCAAATGACCATTAGGAGATTCGCACCTAACAGCATGAAGGTTACTGCTTCCTGGCGGAGAAGTTGTCATTCTTTTGTCTATCTAACCGGACTCCCTACGACAGAGAAGCTCATAGTGTAAGAGACTCTCATGTCAACGGAGTGTTCCAACTTGTAAGCTAAAGGGATATATTGCAAACAACGATATGTTATTGCCGAACGGGAAGAAAAGGGCGGTGAAACGAGGCGTTCGATTGATTGGGTAACGTTATAAGTATGCGCCTTTATCCCAACTGAGAGGTCGCATGGTGCCGATTGCTTTACCTCTTGATGAACTTCCAGGATCTGGAGCGCGTGCGTAGGGTGTAGATGCCCGTGGGTAAAGACGATACATCCAGTCTCGTCTCGGTGGGACTCACTCTTTTTATCATTAGCCCTTCCTGCACACGCTGTCCCGAAAGAAAGACGATCTCGATGGTTGCCAATTCCTCAGGGTCACCTTTCACATAGAGTTCACCCTGTGTCGGATTAGGATAAACCGTCATCTCCTTCGCAAACTCCCCAATGGTTACCTCACGCAGTTCGGAGTGGGTAAATTGCCCGTCGAAATCAGTCTGCTTCAATCGGTAATAGGAGAGGCCATAGAGCGGGTCATCATCGTAGGCGGTATACTCCAACACCTCGTTGGACGTTCCTGCACCTGGAAGAATCAAGACTGGCTTCCAATCGATATTGTTGTACGATCTCTCGACGGTAAAGAAGTCGTTGTCTTTTTCGGAGGCGGTGACCCAGTCTAGCTGGACAGCACGTCCATCCTCGATGGCAGTCGCTTCGAAACTGACGAGTTCGATAGGCAATGGCGTACTTCCCACAGATGCCACTGTCACGTAGGAAGTAGTATTGGTTGGGACGTGAGTGGAATTCAGTCCGTCAACGATGATCGAACCCTGTGTGAATGTCAGCCCATCTGCAGGCCCTAATATCGTGGCATTACTGAAATCCCCATCAGTATCAACCAGCAGTCTGATGTCATTGATATCGAAGGGTCCCAATTCTTCCCATTCGATCTCTAAGCCCCACGTATCTGCGAAGTTGACATTGGTGATCTTCCATTCTCTCTGGAATCTCGCTGTGACCGTCGCAGGCATCTCCGTTTCATCCCAGGCGCTGCTGAGTCGCTCTCCATTATGGCCTATGACCAGATATGAGATGTCATTGGAAATGGAGCCAGTGTTCGAGGCATTGTCTGCTGCCAGACTGCCTAGATAGACGCGCAACGAATCATCAATCGAACGTGATTGGCGCTGATCGAGCTTGGAATTGTCGTCCCTTCCCAAGGCTATAATGCTGTTATGGTAGCCGGCATTGTTATCAGCGTCCCAGACGGTAGTGCCATCGCTTGCCATATAATCGCCATCTGTTCCACCGCCACTGTTGTCCAGGGTGATGCTGTACTTGACTGCCAGGTAAGTTTCGATCTTGGAGACTTCGGTATCGTCTTTCTCTGAATTGTAGACGATGGCCTCAGCGATGTATCCATCAAATAGGCCGACACCTGAGTTTCTTGTTCCCAACTCTATCGCTCCGCCATCCGTGAAGTTGTAGGTGAGGGTATTTGTATAGGCAGCTCCATCCAGGGCACTCATGTTGTCAGGGCCCCCGACACCGTATCTTATCCCGACTATATGGGCCTGACCCTGCACAAATCCTGGGACTACTCCCCAATTCGATGACCCGTGTCTAATTCGGAGATCGCCGGTATTGGTATGTCGCATGTCATGGTCTCCACTTAGGTCACTACTTATGATGGACTTGCCAGCTGTGATGTTGTCTGATACAACAACAGCGTACTTGGTATACGCGTTATTGTCTCCTATTATCGACGTGGCTGTTGTAGAGAGGTAGTCGGTAGTTCCATTGAAGTCTACGACAGGATTATAGTTGATGCCATTGGCTACGTAGGTGGGCCCACCTGTGGCGGTGGCGTCATTTCCTTGTGCGCTTCTATCCTCCCATCCAGTAACGGTAGCTCCTCCCAGGAGACCGTCGTTGGATTTCAGCCAGACCTCAAGGTTGGCGGTGATATGACCCGGAGCCGCGTCAATGAAGCCGAAGGTAAACCTGTCATTGTTGGTTATTGCATCAACCCCAAGAAACCGGAACGTATTGCCACTCACCAGGTAAGCGCCCCGAATGGGTGTTTCGTCAGAAAACACACCGTCGTTGTCAGTATCGACCAGTAATCGGAGTAAGGTAGTGTCGGTTGTTCCCACCTCCGACAGATCGCACCATATATCGACAGCACCTACGTCAATCGCGCCGGAACCCGAATGCTCACTAACCCGCCACGTTCGGACCAAACGGCTATCAACACCCGATGGCACATCTGAGGTCTCGGTGGCCGTCATGGCCCCATTGTTGTGTCCCCACATCATGAATTCGCTATTGCCCAGATCTGTCGGGTTGAGCATACGGATGATGCCGCCTTGCGCATCCGTGTGATTACTACCATCTGCGGCTTGTCCGATACCGGCTACTTCATAGTCGTAATCGCCGGCGCCGGCGTTGTCCTCGTTGTACACGTTGTTCCCAGAAAGGTTGATTGCATACTTCGCGGATAAATAGTTGGCGATGATAATGCGCTGGGCGTCATTCACTGCGACATCGTATTCGATGATCTCGCTAATGTCCCCCTGGAAGTGCTCACCGCGGTCATAGGATCGTCCGATTAGAAGGTTGTCGTTCTTGCCCGCTCCACCGGTGTCATAGTTGATAGGTCCTGCGAAGACTGAAGTGGACGGTGCCGCCTCACTCTTGTAGGCAGATATCTCGTCGTCCGTGGTATTGAAGATCAGGTTCCAGATCTGGTTGGTACCGTAGGTTGTCAGTGGCAGCGTGACTCCGGGATTATTGTAGTTTTCCACCCAGAAATACGCGTTGGCATTGCCATTGTCTCGCCCAAATCCCCATCCGTCATCCCAGTTGTCGTCATCGGCTGCAAACAGTACGGAGGCCCAAGTGCCACCGTCGTCATAGTGCCCCGCCCAGAAGACCGATATTTCTTCGGTTGGTAGGATCTCGGAGTTGCCTGCTACTTCCATGGCATCGCCATCATTATTGACACCATCGAATCGCACAGTTGCGCGACTATTTCCTCCGGCTGTAGAATAGTAGTGAGGAGCAGTATTTGGATCTGCCAATGAGCTTGTGGCTGTTGCATTGTTGCCGTTGCCTGACTGGTCTGTCCAAGTATTCAATTCCGCAGTATTCGAGACACCCGTGATGGCCTCGGCATCCAGCCACAGGGAGAGGTTGGAACTTCCATCAGTACTTCCCACGCCACCGGGTCCATTGGGTGCCGCCCCTGATAGGTCCAGGAGTGGGGTTGCAGCTCGATCTGCAGTTCCGAGTGTGAAGCGATCGTTGTTAGTGATGTCGGAAACCCCCGCAAACTGATAGGTGCTACCTGACACCAAGGTCGCTCCTGTAATGGCAGTTTCATCTGCGTAGGTACCGTCGTTGTCCGTATCCACAAGGAGGACGAGATCATCTGCATCTATGTCGCCCATGCCATCCAGATCAAAGCTCATATGCACGCTTCCCACATTGACGGCAGTCAACGAAGTATTGCGCTCACTCACTCTCCATTGTCCCACAAATCGCGCCTCGACACCCGCAGGGACGTCGGAGAGATTATTGGCCGCTAAGTCCCCGTTGTCGAAGCCCCAAATGAAGAATTCACCATCGTTGAGATTGGTTGGATTTGAGACCCGTACTATTCCGGTACCCTGTGCATCGTCATGGATGTTGGAGCCATTGACCTGTCCAATTCCTGCTACGTGGTAGTCAAAGTCGCCTTGGGCGGCATTGTCTTTGTTATAAATGTCATTGCCTGCCAGGGCTATGTCATATTTCGCTGATAGGTAGTTGTTGAGGATGATGCGCTCTGCGTCGTTGAGGGCGTAGTCGAAAATGATGACTTCTTCTATGTAGCCGGTCATATAGTAAGCGAGCCCCCCATCATCAGGCGCGGCACCTATAAGTAGATCGTCCCAGCCACCTGCTGTATAGCTCAGCGATCCAGTGAACGAGGAAAAACTACAAGACGCTTCACTTTCGTAGCCGTATCCTGTGTTGCTTGTTGTATTGTAGATCAATCCATAAATCTGATTGACGTCATCGTTGATTGCTTGGCTGCAGAAATAGCCGGCAGTATTATAGTCATCGACATAATACAGCATGTTCGTAGTATTGTTGTCCTCGGCTATGGCCCAGCCGTCATTCCACGCATCGAACGAGCTGGCGCTGATGATACCCGCCCAGCTTTCGCTGGCTAAATCGTATGTACTGGCTACAAAAACTGAAACCTCGCTCGTGGGCATGATCTCGCTATTGCCGGTAACATAGAGGGCTTCATCGTTGTTGTCGTCGAAATACAGGGCAGGGCGTCCATTTCCACCACCGGTCGATGAGTAGCTTGGAGGTCTCGCGTTGAGGATCTGGGCGTTATAGCCATTTCCTGATTGATCGGCCCATGTTCCGGTGAAGTCGTCTCCTTCGTTGAGTCCGGTAATTGTCCCGGCATCGAGCCAAAGTGAAACATTGCCAGAAACGCCGGTGGTTCCGACACCTCCAGGTCCATCTTGAGAGTAGCTGCTAAAAGGAATTGTGAACGAGAAAAGCAGCAGGATAATGGCAATGATCCATGTCCTTGCAAGGAAGTGTGGCACTTGCTGTGATTGGAGCAATATGGTGGCATTTACCCTTTTCATTGTCTATGCGGTCATCATCGCCAACACTGAGACTCCCCTAAAGGTGGGAAGTAGTGTTTCCAGGCGAATGCAGTTAGCTCAACTTCAAGTTTCTGACCGAAAAATACGGTAAGTCGCTGCGAGTGATGAAAAGTAACGAGGCGAAACGGCAAATAAGCCGCTAAGTCAGCAATATTGGCGCATGTGATATACGTTATTTTTCTATATTGTTACCGGCTTTGAAGCTGTTCTGCCTACGGATTCCAGGTGAATTTGAGGCCTTGTTCCGCCACCTGAAGAATGTATACGCCGGGATATAACTCACTGGTATTCAATGATATAATGTTGTATTCCAGCCTTGATGTAAACTGTACCATCCCGGTTACGTCTTGACCTAATACATTGTAAACGGTCAAATGTTCTCCATTGACTGCAGGACCCTGAACGGTGAAGGAATTCCCGGTCAGGCTAGGGTATAGGAGAGTTTCACCATTGGATCCAACGTCGATAACCTTCACTTTGGAGTGAGCATAGACCCCATCAAAGTCGGTTTGCTTCAGGCGGTAGTACGACCCACCATAAATCGGCTTTCTGTCTACCATGGAATAGCTTATTGGCACGGTGGAGGTGCCTGCGCCGGGCACATGCCCCAATGGTTCCCATTCTCTACCATCCTTTGACCGCTCAATAGTAAAGAAGTCGCTGTTCGTTTCGGTCGTGGTCGCCCACTGCACCAATACGCTATGGTCATGATCCCGATAGGTGGGAGTGAAGTGAACCAGCCCATCCGGCAGCGGGCGCGAATTTTGGCCATTTCCGAAGAAGTCTTCGTTGATGATACTCATATTTTGAAAGTCACCGTCACCAAAGTACATGGCAGGGTTGAATCCCTCAGCGTCGGCGGCGAGAGAATAGCCATTTTCTGATGGATCAGTCCAGCCGGTGGCAGGCAAGTCCATCACGCCTGTCTTGGCCTTTGGTCGCAAATGGAAATCGTTAGTCATAGCTACGGGAGCCGCCTGCGAAAAGGCGCCGTTGAAGTACAGCAGACACAGTCCTGAGACGAGAGCAGCGCGTGAAGCGAGGCACATGGTCAAAGCAGTTTTAGGTAGTCAAATGGTTCGGAGCTGAGTCTCTAAGGATCTAACAAATATAAACGACAACTTCCTGACAAGGAAATTAGGGCATCGGTACGTCGTTGGTTGACCGATAGGTGGACTTTACCTATTGATGGGGCCATAAAATTGGCTAGAAAGTGAGAGAAAATTGCGTTTGAAACAGCCCCAGTAGCCTCTTATGAGAGGCTAACGTTTCGGGTAAGCTTTCTTGAAATCTGCTGTGAAAATCAAGGAGATTTCACCATTTTGATGCTCTTCGTAGCGGTCAAAATATTGTAGATCCCAATGGGTAGCTTCGAGACATCGATCACTGCGGAGTCGGTGTCCCTTTCTGCAAATCGGACCTGAGAAGTGACATCGCGACCCTGGCTATCGAAAACTTTGATGGCTCGCAATTCCTCGGGGGATCCCTGCACATGAATGCGATCCTGTGCGGGATTGGGGTATATCGTCAGACGATCGTCAAATTCACCGAGGGTTACGAAAACAGTATTGGAGTAGCTATAGGTGCCGTCGAAATCTGTCTGCTTCAATCGGTAATAGCTGAGACCATAGAGTGGACGTTCGTCAAAAACGGTGTAGTCCAGTCGGGAAGAAGAGTTACCAGCTCCAGGTATCAGCATGATGCTATCCCAATCATCAGTATCCTGCGACCGCTCGATCGTGAAAAAGTCATTGTTGATCTCGGAAGCCGTGGACCAATCCAATTGTACTGCTTTGCCATTTTCAACGACCTCGGCCTCAAAAGATACCAGTTCGATGGGCAGCGTTGTCCCCGTATTGACAGAGGCTAGTGTGATGTAACTTGTGCCATCTGCTGCAATATGTGTTGTGTTAATCCCGCTAACGATGATTGATCCTTCAGTGAAGGTAAGCCCATCTGCCGGGCCATAAATGGTGGCATTAGAGAAATCGCCATCGGCATCGACCAGCAAGCGGATATCTGCAATATTGAATGGACCCACTTCTTCCCATTCAAACTCGAGGGCATATTCGTCGATGAAGTTGGTATTAGTGATTTTCCATTCTCGGACCATTCGGGATGTGATGCCAGTTGGGGCTTCAGTATCGATGGCCCCGTCCGATTTAAGGACACCACCATTGTGTCCAATCAGTAGGTACGAGACATCATTGCTGATCGATGCGCCGTTCGACGCATTGTCTCCCGATAAGGTGCCAATATAGACCCGGAGCGAATCATCTTGCGTTCGGGATTGGCGCTGGTATAGGGCGGAATTATCGTCTCGACCTATGGCGATTACATCGTTGTGATAAGCTGCATTGAGATCAGCGTCCCAAACAGTCGCGGCATTGCTGGCCACGTAGTCGCCTGCGGTGCCGCCGTACGTATCGTCGAGCGTTATTCCGTATTTCATCGCAAGATAGGACTCGATTTGCGCAGCTTCATTGTCGTCCTTTTTCGCGTTGTAGACAATAACCTCCGCGACATACCCGTCGATCAAGTCGCTGCCTGACGCATATCCGCCTATTTCTACAGCGCCGGCATCCGTGAAAGTCGCCACTCCGACCGTAGTAGTCGATCGACCATCAATACAGGTGACATTTGCTGCTCCATCGTACCTAAAGCCTGCCAGATGCGCCTGGTCAACGACAAAGCCACTCATATTATTCATTTGTATTGAAGCATGTTGAGGCGTCACCCAGCCGCCATTGGTAAGGCGTAATCGGTGATTGCCACTTCCGTCACTACCGATAATTGATTGGTCAGTGCTGATATCATGGGGAACGATTACTGCATATTTCGTATAGTCTCCATCGTTGCCAATAATGGCCGTGGCCGTGGTCGATAGGTAGTCCGATACACCATCAAAGTCAATTGCAGGGTTGTAGTTGATGATATTTTCGAGGTATTCCGGATTGCCGGTCGCGTTGTCGGCATCATTGCCATTGCCACTCTGGTCCGACCAACCGGTGATAGTGGCGCCACCGACTGTACCTTCATCTGACTTGAGCCATACCTGGAGGTCTGTCGTTACGGAGCCGGGACCCGGTCGCAACAAGGCAATGGTGAACCTGGCATTATCGGCAAGGTCCGTGGTACCACCGAATAGGAAGACATTGTTTGACAGTGCCGTGGCTCCGGAGATCACTGTAGCATCTGAGAATCCCCCGCCGTTCGTATCCACGAGCAAGCGCACGAGGCTGGCATCTTCCACGCCCAGCGATGAGAGATCTACCATGAGGTCGACAGCGCCTACGTCTATCGTTTCGCTCACGGCCCATATTCGCTCAAGTCTGCGATGGACCGTTCCTGGTACGTCTGCCGTTTCCGTATCTGTCAGTGCTCCATTGTCATGTCCCCACATGAGGAAGGCGCCATTGGATAACGATGACGGGTTGAGCATACGAATGATGCCTGATCCCTGCGCATCGGTGTGCGTATCCCCACCTGCTGATTGTCCGATGCCTGCCACTTCAAAATCGTAACCCAGGTCGTCTTCATTATAGACATCATAGGCGGAAAGGGCGATGGCGTACTTGGCGGAGAGGTAGTTGGAGATGATGATGCGCTGGGCATCATTCACCGCTGTATTGAATTCGATGATTTCGCCGATATCCCCCTCCATGAAGTAAGAAGGACCACTGTTCCACATAGTAGCACCGATGAGGAGATCGTTATTCTTGGCGGTGAGGTAGGAGATAGGACCTGCAAAGGAATAGCCGCACGAGTCTTCACTCATGTAGCCCGAACCTGTGGAGCCGTCGAACATCAGGCCCCAAATCTCATTGGCACCAGAAGTAAAGGCCTTGGTACAGACGTTAGTGGCCCGGTCATCGAGCCAGAATTGCATATTGAGATTACCTGCGTCTTGCATGATCGCCCATCCATCATCGCGACCGCCATCATCGAAGGCGCACAAAAAACCTGCGTTGGTTTCACTGGAACCATCGACGTAGTTGCCCGCCACGAAAACGGATAATGCATCGGTGGGTAATATCTGTGAATTGCCGGGAATATAGAGGTTGTCGCTATTTGCCGCAGTAAAGGTTACCGCCGGCTGACTGTTGCTCATTCCCGTAGCAGCGTAACCGGGCGTTCCATAACTGTCTACCAGGGCATCGTTGCCATAACCAGACTGATCGCTCCAGGTGGTGACGGGTCCCGCGCTCAAAGATCCGGCATCTAACCAAACGACCAATTCCGAGGTGCCGTCAGTGGATCCAACACCACCCGGCCCATCAGAACCGTAGGCGCCTGAAATGAGAGGAGTCTGAGACCGGTCCGCCGTTCCAATGGTGAACTGGTAGCCATCTGCGAGTGCCGTTACACCTGCGAACATATAGTAGTCCTCCATTTGATAACTCGCCCCCGTGATGGCGGTCTCATCGGCAAAGCCATCATTGTTCGTATCGACAAGAAGGACGAGATCTGATGCGTTAATTTCCCCTAGACCACTGAGGTCGAAGACGATGTCTACACTGCCCACGTCGACAGAGGTGAGAGAAGTGTTCAGCTCGCTGACACGCCATTGTCCGGTCAGACGGGCCGCAACACCTGAGGGCACATCGGTAGTTTCATAGGCTTCCATTCTGCCATTGTCATGGCCCCACATGAGGAACTCATCGGTTCCAAGGTCGGTGGGATTTAGCATCCTGACGATCCCCGTTCCCTGTGCGTCTGTGTGATTGGAATCATCACTGGCCTGTCCAATACCGGCAACATCAAAGTCGAAGCCATTGTTGTCTTGCTGGTACACATCATTGGCGATCGAGATTTCATACTTCGCCGCCAGGTAGTTGTTGAGAATGATCTGTTGGGCCAGGTTGAGATCTGCATCATAGAGGATCACTTCCGCAATCTCACCCGTCATGAAGTAGGCAGCGCTGGTATTATCTGGTCCGGCGCCGATCAGCAACTCATCATTCGGGTTTTGATAGGTCAGCGTCCCTGGTGAGAAGGTAGCCGAAGTACCGTCTTCATAGGCAGTACTGATTGTCCCCGAATGCTCTAGTCCATAGATATGTTTTTGGTCGTCAATACCGGCATTCAGGGACAAGCGAGTATCCCCATATGGGTCATTCCAATGCGTGAAGTATTGAAGCGCGCCAGTTGTTTCTTTCGCAATGCCCCATCCGTCGCTCCAAGTACTCAATGAGGCCGTATTGATTAAGCTTCCGTAGTTGGGGCTACCGCTATCGAAATTGCCTGCAATGAAGACTGAGAGTTCACTAGTGGGCTTTATGTCGGAATTGGCCGCAACCGAAAGATATTCGCTGGAGCCTGCGTTGAATGCTACTGCCGGTTGGCCATTGCCACCCCAGGAGGTGGTGTAGTTAGGGGCAGTACCCACGGCCGCATTATTACCGTAGCCAGACAGGTCCGACCAGCCGGTGATGTCCGCTCCGTCTGCTATCCCCGTGATTTTACTGGCATCCAGCCATAGGGTGAGGCTACTTGTACCATCAGTGTCACCAATCCCGCCCGGACCGCGTAGTCCGGCTCCCTCCTGACGGTCGTAGCCAAAGGTGAAGTAGTTGCCGTCCGCGATACTGACGTTTTCAAAGGTGATGGTATCACCACTGATGGATGCGCCGGTGTAGTTGGTTGATCCCGAAGTGAAATCACCATCACTGTCTACATGCAATCCATAATCTGAGGCGGTTCCGGAATTGGAAAAGATGAGCAGAACTGTTACAGTTCCGGGTGAGCCGGTCAATGCCGCTCTCCATCTTCGGCCGAGGATATTGGTAAATGTTCCAGTTGCTCCGCTGGTGCTCATGGTTGGTGACCCGTCGTTGTTACCCCAAAGGATGTAATCCAGGTCGTTGCTGAAGCTGGCACCCTTGTCCATGATGACGATGGCATCACTACTGGAGCTGATGGATTTTTGTTGATCGAGTCCCGTATCGTCATCACGGCCGATGCCGGCAATGTCGTTGTGATACGTGCTGTTCGAGGTGGCATTCCATAGTATGGTAGAACCATCAGAAGCTATGTAGTTGCCAGCAGTATTGTTCAGCGTGATACCATATTTGATGGCAAGGTACGATTCCAATTTTGTAACATCGGCATCGCTCAACTCATCATCGGTTATCACGACCTCTGCAATTTGGCCGTCCATCAATTCTGGGGCTGAGCCGTTGTAGGCCCCTATTTGGATGGCTCCTGCATCGGTGAAATTCTGGGTGGTATTGTCAATGGTAGCTACACCATCTAGTCGAGCGAAATTGTCAAGTCCTCCCACGCCATATCGAATGCCTACTATGCTTGCGCTACCCTGGGTAAGGGTAGAGCTACCACTGAAAAGGGCATTGGCATTGTGTTCTGCCTGGATATTTCCGGTGCCGCCGTGCGACATTTCCAGATTACCACTGCCATCAGACGAAATGATCTGCCGTTGGGTGGTGATATCATCAGAGATGATGACCGCATATTTCGTGTAGGGATTATTGTCGCCAATGATGGAATTGGTAATGGTCTCAAAGTAGTCGCCTGTACCATCCAGTTCTATTGTGGGGTTGAAATTGAGGCTCTCGGTGAGGAGTTGGGGATCTCCCGATGCGACGGCCACTGCATTGGAAAGGCCTGTTTGGTCTGCCCAGGCGCTGACACCTGGGGGATTAAGTACACCAGCGTCAGCCTTCAGCCAAATGATCAGGTTAGAAGAAACGTTTCCAGGTGTGGAAGTAGGTTCTTCGGGACCGGTGCCGGCCGCCAGCAGGAAGTTGGCAGGATCATTCTGGTTAGTATATTCTGTGGCAATCCAATCCGCGGAGCGGGCAATGTCCGAGACACGCGCTTCATCAATAAGACCGGCCATCACCTCCGACCCCTGACTTATTGTGGTATTACCGGCGATGGCACCCAGTGTGATGCCTGGAGTGGATGAGGTGAGTTCGGATCCATTGCTATATAGCCTTTGCGTGGTACCATCCCAGGTTCCCACGATATAGAACCAATCAGTAGTATTCAGATGGTTATTTACCCGCAGGGCGTGAGTGGTACCCAGGTCGTCCCTTATCCCGAAATGCAGTTGATCAGGGCCGTTGGCACCGTCATGGCGGATCTGCACATCGTTTCCAAGGTTGAGGTATCTACGGCGCACAGCCCCCAGACTGGAGTGTTTGACCCATGCTGAGACTGTAACGGCATTGCCAAGCGTAGGCTCAGCAATTTTTATCCAATCGTCTGTTCCGTCGAAATCCTGGCCATCGGATATCTTGGACGTAGCTTGAGTGGGTATTTGGAGCGCTGCGCCGTCTCCTCCTTTACCATGATTGCCGTTACCGCTGGCGTCCAGGTATTCTCCCGCTACTCCAGCGCCGATTTCGTCAAGATGCCATACCCCCAGGTAGTTGCTATCCCATGTACCCGTACTGGAGGGATCTGTGGTAACGGAGGCATTTCCGTAATAGATGTAGATGTTCGTTCCGGTGTTGTAGCTGAGTGTGGGAATTTTGACCCAGGCGAGGTAAGTCCCCGTGGTTCCGTCAAAAGACTCGAGGTCATGATCCAACTCCGTGACACCATCCGCAGCTGTGAACGCTATGTCATAGCCGTTGTCACTGGTCACGTCTCCGCCGTTGAGAATGGTCCGCAGGTCGGTATCCGTGATGCTGATCAGTGCGGGGAAATCAATAAGGTCAGCAGTGCCAGAAACCTTGCTGTCGTCGATGGTCAGTTGCTTGCGAAAGCTGTAGCCCGCTAGCTGCGCGGAGGCCCGGCCATAGCAAAATATTGCCAGGGCAAGAACGATGAAGAATCGTCTTTTTATTGCGCACGCAACTATCTTCGAAGACCAAAGATTCATCTAAGCTTTAATTGTCTATAACCGTCAATAGAAAATACGACAACAATAGACAGGCGCTAAGCTGAGCGATTAAGTTGCTGTTTGCTAGGACGTTCTTCGGCTTGTTGTGGTATTAGCCTATATCTGTACACAAAGTAATTTCTTAGTGGCTAAGTAGACGAATACACCGACGTGAACCAGAAGATATACAGTTGAATTCCCTACTATATCGGGTAATTTTATATATAACGCATAGGTGTAACACGCTGAGTGAGCGATCCTTAGCGCCTCTTCATAAATTTCAAGCTAAAGAGATCTGTTTTTAGTGAATACCAGCCGGGCGGTAGGAGTGAGACATCTAGACGATACTCGTCGGTATCATCACCGATTCGGATGGCCACTTGATCCGAAACATCCTGCCCCAGGACGTTGTGTATGCGAGTTTTTCGAAGGTCCATCACTATTCCATTGACAGTGAGTACATCTGTTGCGGGGTTTGGAAAAAGATAGGGTTGGGTAGAGTTTATCTGGCCAATACTCACAGTGACTACGGGGGAATAGCTAATGGCGCCATTGAAGTCCGTCTGTTTCAACCGGTAATAGCTCAAGCCATGCAATGGATGATTGTCCGTGGTAGCATAATCCAATCTCGAGGAGGAGTTGCCCGCTCCGGGTATGTGGAGAATCCCACTCCATTCTTTGCTGTCCCGGGATCGTTCCACGGTAAAGAAATCATTGTTGGTTTCCGACCCGGTTGACCATTCCAATCCTACTGCACGACCATCCTTCAGGACTTCTGCTTTGAAGCGCAACAGTTCGATCGGCAGGGCGATATCTATCGTCCCGACTGTGAAGCGCCTGTCATCGGCGAGATCACTGATACCGGCAAATTCGTAAATCCCCCCTCCAAGCGCTGTCGCGCCGCTGATGGGTGTTTCATCGGCGAATGCACCGTCAAGGTCAGTGTCGACGAGAAGTCTCAGGTCTGAGGTCTGGTACGGTTCCAAACCCCTCAAGTCAAAGCGAATGTCCACTGCCCCGACATCCACACTTGCTCCGGAGGCATTGGCTTCGCTCACTCGCCAAACCCTTACAAGCCGGCTCAACATACCCCCAGGCACATCACCGGTTTCGGATGCGCCCCATGTCCCTCCGTCATGTCCCCATATCAGGAATTCATCATTGTTGAGATTATCGGCATTCAATATCCGGACAACTCCTGTTCCCTGCGCGTCGTCCAGGATATTGGAGGCATCTACACGCCCAATTCCCGCCACATCGAAGTCATAGTCGCCTTCCGCATTGCCATCCTGTGCGTAAGCATTGTTGCTACTTAGCGCAATGTTATACTTCGCCGATAGATAGTTGGCCAGGACAATACGCTCGGCGCTATTGAGTGCATCGTCAAACTGGATGATCTCGCTGATTTCACCGGTCAGGTAATAGGGGCCAGGTGAGCTGCCTATCTGCAGGTCGTTGCCACCATTGTAGGTCAATGATGCCGATGTGAAGCTGGATGAACTTTCGTCCTCGTACGCGTTGGCGGAACCTCCACTATTGCGCACCATTCCATAGATGTGATCGTTGTCGTCCACTGCGCCGAAATCCCGCCAGCCCACGCCGTCGGCTGCACTCCAGTCTGTATAATAGTAGAGTACGTTATCGTTATCGTCGTTGAATCCCCATCCGTCAGCCCATGAAGTGAGCGAACTGGTCGTCACTAAACCCCCAAAGACGTTTGTCGAAGAGAAGTTGCCCGCGACAAAAATGGAGAAAGCATCAGAAGGGATCACCTCTGGGTGGGTAGGGCCGTCTATTACGAAATTTTGTGTACTGCCTGCGTTGAATGTCACCGTTGGCTGACTATTGCCTCCACCTGTCGCCGAATAGCCGGGTGCTGCTACCCCGGAGGGCGCATCGTTGCCATAACCCGATTCATCATTCCAAGTGCTCACGGGTCCTCCACTTATCGAAGCGGCGTCCAGCCACAGGACGAGGCTTGTCGCACCATTGGTACTTCCGATACCTCCTGGTCCATCTGGAACGGGGGGACCTCCCAGGCTTAAGAAACTTGCGGGATCGCTTTGGTTGTTGTATTCGGTGGCAATCCAATCGTCAGAGCGCACCACTGTGGAGAGCCGTACCTCATCGATAAACCCATCGAATTGATCGCCAGCGCCGTCATTGACCGCACCAATATTGAAGGAAAATCCATTCTCTACAGTTCCCGTCAATGGATCTGCGTAAGTACCCTGGAAAGTCGTGATTTCATTGCCGGCTTCATAGAGCTTTATGCCACCTAGCGTCCCGCTGCCATCATAAGTGGTCGTCACATAGTGCCATTCATCGTCATTATATACCGGGTCAGACCAACGCCCAATTAAATCGCCGTTGTCGTCGTACACATAGAATGCCAATCCACCGTCATTTTCTATATAGAACCAAATGCCTTGATAGGGAGGATTCTGAAATGCTTTACCGGCAATCTGCGTCCAGCCTCCTGTCGTCCTGATCCAGGCGGAATAGGTCATCGGATCACTTTCTCCATAATCGAGTACATTGCCCATATCCACATAGTCATTCGCCCCATCGAACTGCTGACCTTGGCCAATTACTCCTTCGGTGCCTGTGGCAGACACCTGGTCGTCACCGTGATGGCCATTCCCGGTCGCGTCCTGATAAAGATCCACAGTGCCTGTTCCCCCGACTTCCTCATGCAGGTGCCAAACGCCGACATAACCACTATTCCATGTAGAAGTGGATGAGGGGTCAACAGTAATTGACGCGTTGCCATAGCTCAAGTAGACTATGGTGTATTGATTGTAGTATAATGTTGGAATATTGACCCAGGCAATATATTCACCCGTGGTGCCATCATAGTACTCGATTTCATGGGCTAGCTGGGTGGTGCCGTCCACCGAAAAAGCGATGTCGTAACCATTGGCGTTGGTCACATCTCCACCATTGCCAGTGGTCCTGAGATAGTCCTCTGTGATGCTGACCAACAGGGGGAAGTCCGTCAGATTCGATGATCCTGCGACCCTGTCGTGATTTACGTAGATGTCCTCGACGTGGCTATAGCCTGCGAGCTGTGCGTGCGTAATGTTCGTGCACAGCATGGCCAAGAGCAGAACGGCTATCCCAGGGGATAGGTCCCATCTCTTCATTGCGCATCCCTTATTCCAGGCAATGACCATCGACATAATTGTCGCCTTTTTCATGGATCTATGCGGTTGATCAGGCCTATAGGGTAAAGCACGCATCCTAGTGGCCCTTGAACTTTCTAAGCTATTTTGTATTGACTATACAAAAAGTTATGAATTCTGTCTTATTCACAAAATAGATGGGAGCGAATGCGGGAATAGTCCGTTTGAAGATGAGTTAGTCGAAGTCAAATCCAATATCTTAAAATACGGTCATATAAGGTATTTGGAGTGCACTGATGGCCGCATTCAGCTTTTTCGTCGCGGTCCTTTTCTTAGTGAGAGAATTATAACGTTTCGTTCATGCGATGAACCACTATGGTTAAGGAGACTTCAACATCCTGATGCTTTTCGATGCTGTCAGAATATTATAGATCCCGATGGGCAGTCTGGAGACGTCGATCACCACAGCACCTGCGCTATTTGCTGAAAATCGAATTTCAGAGGTCACCTCGCGACCTTGGACATCAAAGATTCTGATGACTCGCAATTCTTCGGGAGCCCCCTGAATATGAATGCGATCATGTGTTGGGTTGGGGTATATTGTCAGTCGATCATCAAATTCCCCGAGCGTAACAAAAACAGTGTTGGAGTAGCTAAAGGCGCCGTCGAAGTCTGTCTGCTTCAATCGGTAGTAGCTCAGGCCGTACAATGGTCGCTCATCGAGAGCTGTGTAGTCCAATCTCGAGGAGGAATTGCCGGCCCCTGGTACCATGAGTATGCTATTCCACTCGTTGCTATCCTGAGACCGCTCCACAGTAAAGAAATCGTTATTGGTTTCTGAGGCGGTGGACCATGCCAGCTTTACTGCGCGTCCTTCGTCGACTACTTCAGCTTCAAAACTCAAAAGCTCGATGGGTAATGTCGTGGCCTCGCTGGCAGAGGCCAGGGTTACGTAACTCGTGCCATCCGCGGGGACATGCGAGGTATTGATGCCACTCACAATGATCGAACCCTCAGTGAAAGTCAGCCCATCTGAGGGGCCGTAGACTGAAGCATCTGAGAAATTACCATCATTGTCCACAAGCAATCGTACATCAGCAATGTTCATTGTACCTAGTTCCTCCCATTCGAAATGCAGGGTAAATTCTTCTGTGAAGTTGGTGTTGGTGATCTTCCACTCCCTGACAAATCTGGAGGCTATTCCCGACGGTACTTCCGTATCGATGGCACCATCTGATTTGAGCATACCTCCATTGTGTCCTATGACCAGGTAGGAGACGTCACTGCCAATGGCACCGGTATTGGAAGCGTTGTCGCTGGCCAGGTTGTGGATGTATATACGAAGGCTATCGTCCTGTGTACGGGATTGCCGCTGGTACAGTGCAGAATTGTCGTCTCGACCAATCGCGATCACATCGTTGTGATAGGATGCATTGAGGTCTGCATCCCAGATGGTCGTACCATCCGATGCCACATAATCCCCATCTGTACCCCCGCCGCTATTGTCAAGTGTAATTCCGTATTTTACTGCAAGGTACGACTCGATTTGCGTGACTTCTGTGTCGGTCTTTTCGCTGTTGTAAACAATGGCTTCTGCAATGTATCCATCAAATGGTAACGTGCCTGAGTTTATTGTGGCGATCTCGATCGTTCCAGCATCAGTAAATGTGTATGCCGAATTGTCTACTGTTTGCACACCATCCAGAGATGTCATGTTGTCAGAGCCGCCGGTGCCATATCTTGCGCCTACGATATGGGGCTGGCCCTGGGTGACTGTGCCGGTACTCGTCGCCCAGTGATTCATTCCATGCTGTCCCCTTAGGCGCGCGCCACTACCTTGGCGTATATCATGGCTACTGCCAGATCCGCTGCCAATGATGACCTGGCCTACAGATGTATTGTCGGAAATAATAACAGCATATTTTGTATATGTGCCATTGTCGCCGATAAGGGCCGTGCCGGTGGTGGACAGGTAATCATCAGCGCCATCGAAGTCGATGGCCGGATTGTAGTTGATTGCCGCTGACACGTACTGCGGATCTCCTGAAGCGTTGGCGTTGTTGGCATTGACACTTTGGTCCTCCCAACCAGTGATCGTGACGTCCCCTTCGGTGCCAAGGTCGGACTTTAGCCACACCTCCAGGTTGGTGGTGATGTTGCCAGGGGCAGCCTGAATCAATCCAATGGTGAAGCGATAGCCATCTTGCAGAGCGCTCACATTGGAGAACATGAAGGAATTGTCGGTCAAGAGCGTAGCTCCGGAGATCGCGGTGTCATCTGTAAAGTCGTTGTTGTCGTTGGTATCAACCAGGAGCCTGACAAGCGTGGGGTCTGTCACTCCCAATGCAGAGAGGTCCCACACCATCTGGATGTTACCAACGTCGGCGGTCTCGCTCACCCTCCAAACTCGCTCCAGACGCATGTCCGTGGTCGAAGGGATATCCACCGTTTCCGTTGCTGTCATGGCTCCATTGTTATGTCCCCAGAGGAGGAAATCTCCATCGTCCAACGCGGTAGGACTTAGGATCCGAATGACTCCGGTCCCCTGAGCATCAGTATGGTTGTCGCCACCCGTCGCCTGTCCAATCCCGGCCACGTCGTGGTCGTAGTCGCCATTGGCCCCGTTGTCCATCGTGTAGAAGTCGCTGGATGTCAGGGTCAATCCATACTTGGCCGCGAGGTAGTTGTGGATAATGATCCGCTGAGCATCGTTGACAGCCTCATCCATCATCACTATCTCAGCGATATCACCATCCAGGTAGCCACTCGTCCATCCAATGTAGAGCGCCTCGGTATTGGTGGTGATACTTCCGTTGTAGTTGTCCGTCACCGGTGTGTTTTCGTTCCTGTGGAAGGAGATGTTGTTTTGATCGTAAATGAGGGTGTTGATGGCATTCGCTCCATAGGTGAGGGAGCCATCTACCCAGTTGGTATTATAGTCTGAGATGTAGCCCAGCAGCTGCTGGTCGTTACCTGACGCCTGATCACCCCTCGCCAGGCCATACCCGTCGGTCCAGCTGCCATCGTTCTTGAGCACGAATCCCCCCCACGTTTCGGTGGAGGCAGTCATATTTCCGACAACGAACAAAGACATTCTGGATGGCTCGATAGTTGGGTCATCAAGAATGCCCAGATATTCGGTATTGGCCACATCGAATTGCAGTTCCGGATAGCCATTGATCTGGCCTGTACGATACTGTGGCCCTGTTCCGCCTGGTGCAGAGGCGGTATTTCCAAAACCCGATTGATCGATCCATTGGGTGACCTCCGTATTGTCGGATTGCGAGATGGTGTTGGCGTCTAACCACACGACCAAATTCGAAGTGCCGTCGGTATGCCCCACACCACCTGGACCCCGGGGGCCGGCGCCAGAAATGAGGGGTGTGCTTGACTGGTCGGCTGTACCTATGGTGAATGCCCTGGAGTCGTCGAGATCTACTCCGAGGAAGGCGTATCGGCTACCTCCCACAGAGCTGGCATCAGATATTGCCGTTTCATCTGTGAAAACTCCGTCGTCGTCGGTGTCAATGATCAGACGTAAGTCTGCTGCCACTACCGTACCCAGTCCATCGAGGTCGAAAACGACGTCGACATCACCGACTTCGGGTCCGGTGGCTCCGGCGGCGGTTCTTTCACTTACGTTCCATTTCCTCGTCAGGCGTGCTTCAACTCCCGAAGGCACATCCGTCGTTTCGGAGGCATCGAAGGGCCCATTGTCGTGGCCCCAAATCAAAAATTCATTGGTCCCAAGATCGGTAGGATTGAATATCCTGAGAATACCGGTCCCCTGGGCGTCGGCGTGCTGACTGTCGTCGCTCGCTTGACCAATACCCGCCACATCGAAGTCGTAACCGTTGTCATCCTCGACATACGCCTCACTTGCTGCAGCGAGGGCCAGGTTGTACTTGGCCGAGAGGTAGTTGCTGATGATGATCTGTTCGGCGTCATTTACCGGACGATCGATGATGATCGTTTCCGCTATAGTGCCATCGAGGTATTGACCATTTTCCTCGTCATACCCCAGGTACAAAAACGTGGCAACGTCGGTGATGGCGGAAGTATACGCCATGGTGCCCTGGGACGTCTCGTTGAAGAACATCTCATTTTGGGTCTGGTCATATACCATCGAGATAATCGTCTGCGCGCCATACGTCAACGCACCATTCACGCCTCCCCCTGGTGAGTTGGCGTTGCGATTATTGACAAAACCGCGAATTTCCTGGTTGGTGCTGCGTTTGGCAATTCCCCATCCGCCACCTTCTTCGGTACCTCCTCCCTGGTTATTGGTTTTCTGGAGAATGGCGGCCCAGCTGCCGGTACTTGCTGTATAACTGGCGACTGTGAAAACTGAAATCTGATCGGGATTCAGGCTAGCGTCGTCATCCACTCGCATATAATCAAAAGCGGCGATGTCCCAATCTAGCAGCGGGAATTCCGAATTCAACTGGTTCGCTTGTAGCTCAGGCCCACGACCAGCGTTCGAATTGGCGTCATTTCCATACCCCGATTGGTCTGCCCAGGAGATAACTTCGGTGCCACTGGCCTGGTCGATGGTGTTGGCATCCAGCCACAAGACAAGATCCGTTGTGCCGTCGGTATCCCCAATACCCCCTGGGCCTCTGGGTCCCTCAGTGATGGTAAGCGCCCTGGTGCCCATGGTGAAGTAGTTGCCATCTGAAAAAGTAACGTCGCGAAAAGTGATGGTATCACCAATGATGCTGCCGCCCACGTAATCCGTAGTTCCGGCAGCAAAGGTGCCATCATCATCAACGTGCAGCGAGTAGCTTGCTGCCGATCCGTTATTGCCAGCGAATAGGATCTGGACGTCCACCGTCCCCGGTGTTCCATTCACGGCCACGCGCCATTCGCGGGTCAGTCTGTAGTCGTAACTCGGGTGTTTGTCGACAGTGGTGAGGACCGTCGAGGCGTTGTCATTGCCCCAGAAGATGTAATCGAGGTCATTGGAAAATTCTCCGTCTTTGTCCATTATCACCATGGCATCACTATTGGCACTGATGGATTTGGGCTGATCGATGTCAGTGTCATCATCCCGGCCTACCGCTGTCACGTCATTGTGGTAGGAAGAGTTATCCGATGCGTCCCACAACACTGTGCCATCTGAAGCGATATAATCCCCTTCATTGATGCCATCTCCATTGGGTGCCTCGAAGGTGGTCGTATTGCCGTCATTGTCAGAAGTCAGCGTGATGCCATACCTGATCGCGAGGTAGGACTCCACTTTTTGTTGCTCGGCAGCAGTAAGTTGGCGGTCATAAAAGATCACCTCCGCCATTTCTCCATCTAACTCGTCGCCGCCTGTGTCATCATAACCAAGCAAGTACTTACCCGTAGTCCAATCGGCGTCACGGGTACCCGAAGATGCCAGATAGTGACCATCTTCAAATACCTCTCCGGGTGTCGTGCTCCCGGGGTCGCTGGCGGTCCAGATAGAGGGCTGATTGGATTGAAAGGAGTAGTCTCCCAGGCCTCCGGCCTTCTTGTATCGCTCGTCCTTGAAATAAGCCCTGTTGGTACCATCGCCAAATTCCACGAAAGTTTTGTTAGCTACGGATGCGATCTCGCCGACGACGAAAATGGTCTGCGAGGTGCCGTTGGTCCGTGTCATGGCGCGATCGCTGAAAGATTCTACAGCGCCTGGAAAATCGACCGAACCATGGTAGTTGGCAAATGACTCCTGGTAAGTGGCCGTGCCCGTTCCTGTCGCATGAAACTTGTTGATACTGATGTCTGACCACAACGTCACGGCGCCGCCGTTTGTCGAAGTATTGGGCCCTTTGTCAGCAGCAAGCCAGAGCTCGAGGTCGGTCTTTACTCCCCCAGGGGCGATCACCAGCTCGTCGGGTGCACCGACTGTGATAGAAGCGGTCGGGTTGTTTTGGTTGGCATACTCCGTGGCAATCCAGTCGGCACTGTGGGCTGCCTCAGATATACGCACTTCGTCCATGTATCCTACAAAGAATTGGCCACTATTGTTGGCCGACCCAATGCTAAAAGGAAAGCTGTTGGTAACTGTGCCAATGGCGGGGTTCCCGGAGTCGAAAGTGGTCAGAAGAGCACCGTCGCCATAAAGTTGGATACCACTAACATCATTGCTGCCGTCGTAGGTGGCTACCAGATGGTGCCATCCGCCGTCGTTAAATGTCTCATTCGACCACCTGTACTTACAATCTGTTGCGTCACAAATCCACAAGCTCAAATTGGAACCTTCCATAAAGAACCATATCCCAGTTTCAGTTCCTCCATTATCTGCTTTGCCAGCGATCTGCATACCAGTACCGGTGGTTTTGACCCATGCTGAGTAGGTCATGGGATCATTCTTCCCATAGTCCAGCACGTTACCCATCCCGATGTAATCATTTGAGCCATCAAACTGCTGCCCATTCCCAATGACGCCGTCAGTTCCAGTGGCGCTGACCCCATCATCGCCATGGTAGCCATTGGCAGTTGCGTCTTCGTAAAGATCCGCAGTACCAGTTCCTGTTACCTCTTCACCCAAATGCCAGACACCCGCATAGCCACTGGACCAGGTTCCTGTAGTTGACTGATCAGTCGTTTTTGTGTAATCGCCATAGTAGACGTAGATATCTGTATCCACATCCCATTCTAAAGTCGGTATTCTAACCCAGGCAATATATTCGCCGGTGGTGGGGTCATAGTATTCCAGGTCATGATCTAATCGGGTGGTACCGTCCGCGGCGGAGAAGGCGATGTCGTAGCCATTGGCGTTTGCCACGTCGCCACCATTGGCCGTTGTACGCAGATCTGTATCGGCTGAGATATGAATCAGGATAGGAAAATTGGTCAGGTCGGAGGAGCCCGACACTATGGAATTATCAATGGCGATGGGCTTTCGGAAGTGATAGCCGGCCAGCTGGGCCATAGCCTGAGTACACAGGAGTAGCGATGCGATGAATATCCCTAAACGTCGCTGTCTTAGAATCCTGCAGTAGCAGATCTCGATCTTCCAAAATTTCATCTCTGATGTCTGATTTGGCGGTAGCGGTTGAATAGGAACACCTCAACCACGAGACGACGGGGAAGCTGAGTGATAATTTGCTGGATGCTTGGCCGGTAGTCGGCGTGTTGTGGTATTATCTTTCTGGCCTCTACAACCTACAAAATAACCCCTGAAGCTCTCGTCGGCCGAATTCGTCGGTTTGAGCAGGAATATCCTTAGCTGGAATTGAATAAAACCGTTAAATAGAAAATAGACTTCTAACGATTCATGCGAGCCTCCGCGAAACACTATTGCCTCTTCATGAATTTCAGGCTGTGCTGGCCAGTAATGATCGAATAGACCCCAGGAGCAAGGCGGGAGATGTCCAACTTGTACTCGTTGGGAACGTCGCCTCTTTTGATCTTGATTTTACTCGATACGTCCTGTCCCAGGATATTGTAAACATGGGTCTTTTGCACATCAAGAAAAACTCCGTTGACAAGGATTACGTCCTTGGCAGGATTTGGATAGAGGTAGGGTTGATTATCGTCCATTTTCCCTAAAGTGACGGGCACAGTGTAGGAGTAACTATAGGAACCATCGAAGTCTGTTTGCTTGAGGCGATAGTAGGAGAGTCCATAAAAAGGGTTGGTGTCCATGGCATTATATTCGATCGCCTCCGAGGAATTCCCGGCTCCTGCTACTTGTAATACCTCAATCCACTCATCGGCGTCCTCAGATTTTTCTATAGTGAAGTAATCGTTGTCGATTTCTGCCTCTGTAGACCAACTCAATTTGACCGTATGATCAGATTCCTGTGCTTCAGCGCGAAACTCTATCAATTCGATCGGTAAAGTGGTACCGAGCGAAACTGAGCCCAATGTGATATAGGAGGTCTGATCCTCGGGGATATGCGACGGGGTAATGCCCCCAACGACGATCGATCCAACGGTGAACGTAAGGCCGTCGCCGGGCCCTAGCACGGTGGCGTTAGAAAAGTCGCCATCATCGTCGACCAGCAGTCGCACGTCATTGATATCAAATGGTCCATTTTCTTCCCATTCAAACTCGATAGAATAGGTGTCTGAGAAATTGTGATTGGTGACCTTCCACTCTCGGTCGAAACGGGATGTGATGCCAGACGGCATGTCCGTTGCGGCACCTGTTGCCTGCAGCCGCTCGGTGTTGTGACCGATGATGATGAAAGAGCGGTCCGTGTTGATGCTGCCGGCGTTCGATTCATTGCTGGCGGCCAGGGCATCTACGTAGACTATAAGGGAGTCATCTTCGTTTCTCGATTGCTTGAGGTACAATTCGGTATTGTCGTCACGGCCGATGGCCACAATCTGATTTTGATAGGAAGCGCCTACCGTCGCGTCCCAGATCTTCGTACCATCGCTGGCATAGTAGTCGCCATTCCCTGGGTCCAGCGTGATGCTGTATTTCAACGCCAGTGACGATTGGATGCGATTAAGTTCAGTGTCACTGAGAGAGGAGGAGTAGACGATATATTCACCGAATAGCGTTTCCACGTAGGGGACTACTTCTCCATTACATCCAAGGGCAAGGTCGCCATTGAGTCCGGTGATGGCGTCCATCGTGGGGGTAATGGAATTCTCCTCGGCTCCGTTGATGATCATTCTTGTCTCGGTGGCATTGCTCTGAATTGTCATTAGGACGTTTTGATCCGTATGATCGGTGGTTCCGGAAAAGTCGTCGGTCCAGACGTCTGCTCTCAAGGTTCCATTGGCATTGCCTTCGATGTAGCCCATGCGTCTGGTGTTGCCAGTGGATCTCCAGCCGCCATATACATCGGTTCCATTCGGCGCTTTGCGCTGGAATACGGCGATGATGGTATTGTCCTGATCGCTAAAAAGGTCACCTCCTGTTACGTTGTTTTTCTGGACTTTGTCGTCTACACCATCGAAGTAGATCGCTGGGTTGTAGCTGAGGCCATCCGCGTCGAGGATGGGTGCCCCGGTACCGACGCTGATTTCTGTGAGGGCGGAATTGTCCGTGGAGTTTTCCCAGGTGTCGAAAGCGCCAGAGTTAACTTCGACGCCGTTGAGTTTCAGGCCTTCATCGGCTTTCAGCCAGAGCGTCAGGCCCAATGGTGCATTGCCAGGGCTTGTCTCGAGCGGGGTGGTGCTATAGTCCGTCGTGGCAATTGTGAACCTGGAATTGTTACTTAATTGCGTGACGCCGCTGAATTCGTAGACATTGCCGCTTACATAAATGGCGCCGCCAACGGTAGTGGCATCATCGGCAAATACGCCGTCTCCATCCGTATCCACTACCAGACGGAGGTCGGAAGCTGTTACTGACCCCATGTCCGTGAGATCAAATCGTACCTGTACGGTTCCCACGTCTCTTGTGGCACCCGTGGTCACTCTTATTTCACTCACCGCCCACGTTCGCTCTAGCTTGGCGGCAATACCCGCAGGCAGGTCGCTGGTCTCAATACTCATGGGGCCGTTGTCATGTCCCCACATCATGAATTCGTTGTTTTGCAGGTCGGAGGCGTTGAGGATCCTCACGATACCTGTTCCCTGCGCATCGTTGTGAATGTTAGATGCGTTGACACGGCCAATACCGGCCACGTCGTAATCGAATCCCAGGTCGTCTTCGTCATATGCGTCGCTAGTGGCAGGCAATGTGATATTGTACTTGGCTGCCAGGTAGTTGTTGATAATGATCCGTTGGGCGGAGTTGACGTTGGTATCGAACAATGCTACTTCTGCGATCTCACCTGTCATGAAGTACGCTGCACCGGTATTGTTGGGCCCTGCCCCCAGGAGTAAGGGGTCGCCTGGGTCGGTGTATGAAATGCCTCCAGTGAAAGTGGCCGTATTGTCATCTTCAAATAGGGTGTTGGAGCTTCCAGAGTTGATGAGTCCGTAAATGTGGCGTTGATTGTCAATAGAGGTCGAATAGGAACCCCAGCCAGTGCCCGCCCAATCCGTGAAGTAGTACAGCATGAGAGCAGGGTCAAATTCGGAGCCTATGCCCCAGCCATCATCCCAGTTATCATTAGACGCCGTGTTGATTAAGCTACCGAATTCATCACTGTTGCTATCATAATTACCTGCGATGAATACCGACAGGGCCCCGGAAGGTTTCACCTGTGTGTTGCCCGTCACCGTCAAATACTCATTGTTGTTGTCATCAAAGTGTACTGCCGGGAAGCCATTGCCCCCCCATGAGGTGGTGTAATTGGGGGCTGTGCCTACAGAGGCGTTGTTGCCGTATCCAGATACATCGGACCAACCTGTTAGGTTGTCACCGTCATCGAGACCAACGATGTTATTGGCATCCAGCCACATGGTCAGATCCCCTTCGCCATCGGTAGTTCCTACCCCTCCGGGTCCCGTAGGCCTTCCGCCGACCGTGTAGAAGGTGGAGGGATCACTTTGGTTGTTGTACTCCGTAGCGATCCAATCCGCTGATTTTGCGACGTTGGAGATCCTTACTTCGTCCAGGATACCGTCAAAGAACTCACAGTTGCATCCGTAACCCTGGGCTTCGCCATCCCATCCGAAGTAAACAGGGTCAGCAGTATTGGCGGCCGTGCGACCGTCGGTGTTGGCTCTTGAAGCCACTGAAGACCCATTGATGTATAGTGTTCCGGTCCCTCCATTGGAGCCATTGTAGACAAATGTTCCCGTTACATGGACCCATGTGCCCGCAGTATAGACATTCTCGGCAGAGACCTCACTGCCCCATCCGCCGTAGTCGGTACCGTCGCCGATTCTAAAGATCATACCCCGGTTGTATCCTACTTCACCGGCAGGTCGCAGCATAAAGCTCCACCCGTGATCCGTCTCTGGATCTGTTGGAGCATCCAGTGCTAATTTGCCCAGCACTCGCTGGTAGTTGTTGTCAACATCGGTCTTCATCCAGAAGCTGACTGTCAGGTTATTTGAACCGCCAGGAGATGTACCGGCATTGATGTAGTCGCCAGTAGCGTTGTTCACTCCATCGAAGTCCTGGCCATCATTGTATTGACCGGACGCTTCTACATTACCATTTTGTGTGCCATTGTTTCCATTGATGGTCGCGTCATTGTGCGTGCCCCCCGAGGCTTCGTCGGTGACATTTTCATCCAGGTGCCACACTCCGGTGTAGTCTCCGGACCATGTACCTGTGGACGAGGGGTCAGTTGTTACTGATGAATTCCCATAGCTCATCAAGAGGGTCGTGTACCGGTCGTGATACAAGGTGGGGATTCGCACCCACGCGACATAGTTACCGGTGGCGGGATCATAGGACTCCACGTCATGATCTAGTTGTGTCGTCCCATCTACGGTGAAGGCGATATCATATCCATTGGCGCTTGTGACATCTCCACCGTTAGCGGTAGACCTGAGATAGGTCTCTGTGATATTGACAAGTAGGGGGAAGTTCGTTAAGTCGGAGGTACCAGAAACACGGGTGTGATCAATGGAAATGTCCTGCTGATAGCTGTAGCCAGCCAGCTGTCCATGGGCGAAGGAAGCAAGCAATAGTGTTGAGAATAGCGCAATCGTCCTAACGACGCGATACGATCGTCGGGACAGACCGGCTACATGAAGTAGCGGTGTGAAAGTTATCACTGTCATTTGTCTATGTCGGTCGGCATCATGGTGTTGAGAAGCGCTTTCTCGCAACCGATGCAGTGGTCTAAGCACAATTGGTCTCGTCTAAAATAGACCAGGAGGCTCCATTATGGGGAGAATTGTCGTTGAATGGCGGTTATCCGTCGCTGAATAGCCGTTGTGTGATACAATAATTCAACTAGTTGGGAAGGACACTACTTCTCTTTGACGAATTTCAAAGAGGTGTCAGTGCCACTTATCGTGTATATGCCGTGATCAAGTCTCGAGATATCCAGCAGGATCGTCTGCGGCGCCGGGCCTTCTTGCCAACGCGTCAAATTGGAGACGTCTTGTCCCTGTACGTTATAGACATGCATAGGCGAGACATCTAAGTGACTGCCAACTATGACAATTTGATCCTGGGCTGGGTTGGGATATAGTGACAGTTTTTTGGAGGGACCGTTGCCCAGCGTCACCGGCTTGATAGGTGAGTAGGAGAATTGCCCGTCAAAGTCGGTTTGCTTCAAACGGTAGTAGGAGAGTCCCGGGTAGGGTCGGCTGTCTATTACCTCATAGTCGAGCCGTTCTTCAGAATTGCCTGCTCCGGAGATTTGTGACACAGCCTCCCAGTCATCGACATTGGCGGACTTTTCGACAGTGAAAAAATCGTTGTTTTTCTCTGAAGCGGTGGACCAATTCAGAGTCACATTATGTTGCTCATCATTCGGTATGGCTTCGAAGCCGATGAGCTCCATCGGGAGTGACGTACTGAAGGTCGTCGAGCCGATCGTGATATAGCGCGTGCTGTTGGCAGGAATGACGGAAGTGCTGATCCCGCCGATGATAATCGAGCCTTCCGTGATTGACAGCCCCAAATCACCGTGCTTGAGCGTCGTCGCGTCAGAGAAGTTCCCGTCATCGTCTACCAGAAGCCGAATGTCATTGATATCAAAGGCACCCTCTTCTTCCCATTCCATGACCAAGCTGTAGGTATCAGTGAAATTAGTGTTGGTGATCTTCCATTCCCGATTGAAGCGGCTGATGATTCCCGAAGGCGATTCCTGGGGAGCATGTGCCATGAGTCGCTCGCCATTGTGCCCGATGACGAGGAATGATTCATTGTTGGTGATGGTGCCTGTATTGCTGGCATTGTCTGCTGCCAAAGCATCTATGTAGACAGTCAGGGAATCATCTTTACTCTGTGACTGCTTTTGTAACAAGTCGGAATTATCGTCGCGACCGATCAGGATGACATCGTTGTGAAAGGCCGAGTTCACATCGGCGTCCCAAATGGTGCTAGCGTCGCTCGCCAGGTAGTCGCCGTTAGCTCCTCCTGCAGAATTGTCGAGGGTGATACCGTATTTTATACCCAGGTAGGATTCGACTCTACGGATCTCAGCTGTCGTCAGCGGGGTATTGTAGGTAATTACTTCGGCGATGTATCCATCCAGGAATTGCTCTGCGGTGGCATTGCCATTTCGGAATCCTCCGATGTCCAGAGCACCGTCATTCAATGTATTGTCGGTACCACCTTCAGCCCCATTTCCACTAAGCCGCACCGCATGCGTGCCTGTTGGGCTGTATCGCCCGACTGCGAGAATGGGTGTATCTGCTTCGATTATTGTATTGTTGACCCTTACCTGCGAATTGTTGTGCATGATGGCCAATTTCGCAACAGTGTTGATCCTAAAGATATGAGCCAAGGCGTCACTGCCTGCGATGATCGTTTGATCTGACGCACCTAGCGTCTGGGTCACAACGACTCCAAACTTTGTGTAATGCCCATCGGGATTGAGCAGTAGATCGGTACTTGTTGTAGAGATGAAATCATCAGTGCCGTCAAAGTCCACCACGGGGTTGTAGTTGATATTGTTCGTCGCATTGTTCTTGAAGGTTGGCTGAGATGCGCCAGTACCCTGGCTCACATCATTGCCGTTTCCACTTTGGTCCTGCCAGTCTGATAGAGAAGTATTGTCGGTGGTCGTCGAGGTACCGACATCTCCTTTTAGCCAAAGCACCAGGTTTGATTTCAAATTACCTGGGGCTTTGTGATTGACGCTTAATGTAAAGTAGTCACCATCACTGAAGGACACATTGGTGAATGTCAGCGTGTCCCCACTAATTGCAGGAGATGCGTAGTCAGTACTCCCACTGGCAAAAGTGCCGTCGCCATCTACATGAAGTACATAATCTGACACGGCGTTGGATACTCCTGTGAAGACCATTCGTAAATCTACCGTACCGGGCGTTCCGTTTACCGCGACGCGCCACACTCGCTCCAGTCGCCGGTCATAGGAGGGGTGTTTGTCCGTTGTCGTCAGCGCTATGGCTGAGTTGTTGTTACCCCAGACGATGAAATCCAGATCACTGGAGAATGCCCCCCCTTTGTCCATGATAACCATGGCATCGGCGTTGGTGCTCATGGATTTTTGCTGATCAAGGGTCGAAGCATCATCCCGGCCAATTCCTGCGATGCCATTGTGGTGGGTGGCGTAGCCCGTAGCATCCCAAAGTTGGGTCCCGTCCGAAGCCAGGTAATCACCATGTGAGTTGTCTAGCGTGATCCCATACTTCAAAGCCAAATAGGATTGGACCCTTTCAGCATGGTTGGCAGTTTCAGTTAGATCCCTGTCATAGGCAATGACTTCCAAAATTGTGCCTGTCAGGGACTGCGCTCCCGCCACATTACGTCCAATGTATGCGAGGTTATCTCCGGTATTGAGCGGATTCAGCGGCGTCCCACCATACCCGTGTGAAAGCGCCAAGCCATTTTGATGTGTGTCAAAACCTGGGTCGATATTCTCTCCACTTCCATAGGTATGCATGGCAATCTGAGTTGTGATCGTACTGGCAATAATGTCATTGGCGTTGTTGAATCGTACGGCAATTTCTGTCGTGGAATGTGATAATTCTACCCTTCGAAAGACGGCATTTGTGCCATGACTCAGGGTCGGCTGCGTAGTACCACTCGCACCAGCTTTTGAAACAACGAAATACGAGCGTGCTTCGCTGCCTGTTGGCAGAATGGCAGGGCTGGAGAGCGTAAAATGATCGACGTCTCCTTCCACAAAATCAATTCCAGGGTTGTAATTCAAACTATTTGCCGTCAATACGGGTGTGCCTACACCAGTGCCATCGTTTCCATTACCGGATTGATCCTGCCAATCCGTAACAGGGGATCCACTGGTCCCCACGTCGACTTTGAGCCACAGGGCAAGGTTCTCTTTGATATCTCCAGGAGCCTTGTGGTTGATACTCAACGTGAAGTAGTTACCATTGGCAAATGTGACGTTCTCGAAAGTTAAGGTGTCTCCGCTGATGCTGGTCGGCGTGTAATCCGTCGTTCCACTCGCGAACGTTCCATCGGCATCAACATGCAGGGCGTAGCCGGATACGGCGTCTGCCACCCCGGGATAGACGATCCTCACGTCCACAGTACCGGGGCTGCCGTTGATGGCCACGCGCCATTCTCTTTCCAGTCGACGGTCGTAAGAGGGATGCTTGTCTGTCGTGGTCAGCGCAAGGGGTTGGTCGTCATTACCCCATAGGAGGAAGTCGAGGTCTGTGGTGAAGCTCCCGCCTTTGTCCATGATCACCATAGCGTCCGCATTGGAACTCATGGACTTTTGTTGGTCCAATAGCGAGGCATCATCTCGCCCAATACCTGCCACATCATAGTGATGGGCGCTGTAGGTGGTGGGGTTCCAGATGATTGTACTTCCGTCCGAGGCGATGTAATTTCCTGCAGAACTGGCCAGGGTAATGCCATATTTTACAGCGAGGTAAGACTCGATTTTGGTGATGTCGGCATCACTTAGCTCAGAATCAACCAGGATGGCTTCTGCAATTCGCCCATTCCAAAATCCACTGCCATTGAAGGCGCCGATCTGGAAGGCTCCCGCATCTGAAAATGCCGCGGTGGTGTTGTCTACCAGGGACACGCCGTCAAGGCGCCCTATGTTATCCAATCCGCCCGAACCGTAGCGAATGACCGCAATACTAGGCGTCCCCTGCGTAAATGAACCCCCTCCACTGAACAGGTCCGTTGCAGCATGTGTGGCTAGTAGATTACCCGAGGCGTCGTGACGCATTTCAAGGTCCCCGGCTCCGTCGGAGGATATGAGTTGTGAGTTGGCACTGGTGTTGTCTGAAACAGCCACGGCGAACTTGGTATATGGATTACTACCGCCAATGATGGAATTGGTGATCGTTTCAAAGTAATCGGTTGTGCCATTCAGGTCCATGGCGGGGTTGAAGTTGATGGCGTCTTCGACGAGTTGTGGGTCTCCCGCTGCAACGGCGACGGCGTTAGAAACACCCGTCTGATCTGCCCAGGCGGTGACGTCAGGGGCATTCAACACACCAGAGTTAGCACGGAGCCAAATCATCAGTCCCGCAGAGACATTACCTGGGAAGGAGGTAGGCTCCTCGGAACCACTTGACACCAGAAATGATCCGGGGTCGTTTTGGTTGTCGTACTCGGTGATAATCCAGTCCTGGGATCTAACAACGTCAGAGAAATGAACTTCATCAACTAGACCAAGGAAAGGCCTTCCAGCATCATGTCGATTGCCAATCCAGAAGTCTCCACCTGAGTCGTCCAGAGGTGTTCCCGAACCATCGACACCGTTGACGTTGGACAGTACCCCATTGATGTAGATGTCGACACTTGTCCGCAGCATCGTACCACTCCATGTCATGGTGACATGTTGCCAACCCCCAATGGTGACCGCACTACTTCGTTCTGCCAATTGGCCGGCATCTGAGTTATGTACAAACCTGAGCTGCTCATTGTTCTGTATATAGAAGTTCTTCGCCTCTGCCGAAGTTGCTCGTTTTTCGAAGAGTCTGCCTGTCACAAGGATGTCGGGGATATTAACCCATGCGGAAAATGTGAAGGTGTTATTGTTATCGAGTGAAGCACCACTACCGCAGTTAATAAGGTCATCAGAGCCGTCAAAAGATTGTGCGTTGCCGATTTGTCCGGTTGTTTGGGTAGGTACGCGTGCGGCTGTTCCGGCACCGCCTTGTCCATGATTGTTGTTGCCACTCATGTCCGCATATTCGTCTGATGTACCACTACCATTCTCTTCCATGTGCCAGACGCCTACGTAGTTGGAATCCCAGGTGCCAGTACTCGATGGGTCGCTGGTGACATCGGCATTTCCATAGTACATGTAGATCTCCGTATTCACGCTGGCACTGAATGTGGGAATGCGCACAAAAGCCTGATAGGCGCCCGTGGCCGCATTGAAGGATTGTAGGTCGTGATCGAGTTGCGTGGTGCCGTCTACCGCTGTGAAGGCCACATCATAGCCATTGTCGCTAGTGACATCTCCACCGTTAAGGATGGTCATCAGATCCGTATCGGTTACGCTGATGAGGAGAGGGAAATCGGATAGATCCGAGGAGCCAGAGATCTTCGTGTAATCGATCGTCAGTTTCTTCCGAAAGCTGTATCCGGATAACTGGGCATTCGCACTGAAAATGAAACACAAGAAGATAATGAGAAGGGTAACGCCTTTAATGGCGGTCGCCACGGTGGACTGCAAGCCCATACGCTTAGCCAATTCATTGGCTTGGATTGAACGATAAAGGACGTTCTTAGTGTGAATAGAATTCCTCATCTGACGGTGGCGTGAAAATAGATAAATGGCCATTTGAGGGGAAATCATAGGCACCCAACCCGGGTATTTGGGGTATCATCAGGTAGAAATTCAGACAATTGACTCCCCTCTATACGTTGGGTTTTCTACTTCATGCCAGTCCTTCAGGATCTGCAATGAGGATGTGGCTATCCAAATCGTGTATAGTCCTTTGAGCAGCCGTGAAATGTCCAGGATCTTTAGGTCGGACTGGCTGGATGCCCATTAATGATCAATGTGCTTTCAGCTGGATCCAGCGCTATTTCTGAGATTTTACGAGCGTTACACTATGGTCGGCGGATTTCACTATAAAGATTCCTGGGGGTAGCAATGATATATCCAACGTCAACCTGCCGTTTTGTCGCTCCACGACGCGAACCTTGTTGGAAACTTCCTGTCCGAGAGAATTTATAATACGTACTTGTAGCAGCTCCTGAGGATCGCCCGTGATTACCAAAGTCGTCTCTGCGGGATTGGGATAGAGTATCAAACCATCGCTAAAATCACCTAACGCGACGTGTAAGGGGTTAGAGTAGGTGTGTTCCCCATCGAAATCGGTCTGCTTCAATCTGTAATATGACAAACCAGGGTACGGTTTTTCGTCAATCGCCTGGTAGTCAATCCTTTGTGTCGAGTTGCCTGCTCCGGGGACACTCAGCGCTTCTTCCCAATCCTGGGAATCCACGGATTTTTCGATTGTAAAGACTTCATTATTGGTCTCAGTGGCGGTCGTCCATTGTAGGCGTACGAGACGTTTGTCCTGATCGGCTACTGCCTGAAAGTCGATCAGTTCAATTGGCAGCGTAGTGCCGAGGGAGGCTGATCCTATTGTGATATAACGGGTGGAGTTGGCGGGAATAATGGTATTGCTTATGCCTTCTACCACGATTGATCCCAAAGAAATGGATATACCGTTGTCCCCATTGGCGTAAATCGCCGCATCTGCGAAGTCGCCATTGTCATCGACCAACAAGCGGATGTCATTGATATCAAAGGTGCCGGCACTATCCCATTTGATGTATAGGCCAAATTCGTCAGTAAAGTCACTATTGGTGACTTTCCACTCACGCCCAAATCGTGACGTGATCCCGACAGGCATTTCCTCGTTGGCAGCAGACAGGGTACCTCCATTGTGACCGATGACTACGAAACCCGACTCGGGAGCGATGAAGCCCACATTGCTGGCATTGTCACTGGCTAAATCACCTACGAAGATTCGAAGTGAGTCGTCTGTCGTACGAGACTGGCGCTGGTAGAGTGCCTGCTGATCATCGCGAGCAATGGCAATCACATCATTGTTATAGTCCGTGTCGGCATCAGCGTCCCAGATAGTTGTCCCATCGCCAGAGAGGTAGTCACCTTCGTGAATGCCATCTTCATTGGGAGCTTCGTACGTGTTACCATCGCCGTCGTTGTCGTTGCCCAGAGTTATTCCGTATTTGATAGCGAAATAGGACTCCACTTTGCTGACATTCGTGGCTGAGAGGTCGTTTTCATAGATGACCAGTTCAGCCAGGTAGCCCTCGGCATCGAACGACCCGGCGGCTCCTGTCCCCAGTCGCAAATCGCCTTGGTTGCCTCCAGCGGTGAAGGCGGAAGTGGCGCCGGTACTGACAATTTCTCCATTTACCGACAGAGATATGCCTCCTACGTCTGAGTGCGCCGTAGCCACGATGGCCTGGTCCATGACATCGATGGATCCACTGCTTGTAATGGAAGTAAGCAAATCCGTTCGCAGTCCGGTGCCGGTGCGTTGGAAGTAGGCCATACGTCCGCTACCGCTACCTGCGTCAGATTGCCACCCCAGATAGACGTCGGTACTACCGTCACGGTTTTTGGGTATCATCACCGAGAAGATCGTATTGTCACGATTGCTGAATAGCACGTCACCATCTACATTTTCCACCGCCAGTTGGTCATCCACTCCATCGAAATAGATGGCTGGATTGTAGTTGATCTGACTGGACGATACCGTAGGAGCTCCATCTGCTAAAGTAAGCGAAGTAAGTGAGAGGTTGTCTTCGGCATTGTCCCATTGATCCAATGGACCCGTAGTGGTGGGAAGTGTAAGGTATCGGGCGCCATCGTTGGCCTTCGTCCACAGTGTCAGATCTGCAGAAATGCCACCAGGAGCCCTTGGCGTCTCTCCAATCGTGAAGTAATCCCCATCGCTCAGGATCACGTTGGGGAAGGTCAGTGTATCACCGTCGAGCGCCGTTGCTGGATAGTTGACAGCTCCGGCGGCAAAAGTGCCATCGCCATCGACATGTAAGACGTAGTCACCAAAAATGCCATTGTTCCCGGCGAAGATCATCCGGATCATTACGGTATCTGGGCTGCCATTGACGGCGACCTTCCACTCCCGTTCGAGCCTGCCCAGGTAATTGGGGTGGGCGTCTGTTGCGGTAATCGTCGTGCCGCCGTTGTCGTTACCCCACATGACGAAGTCGTGATTAGAGGCGAAAGGTTCGCGATTGTCCATGATGACCATGGCGTCGCTATTGGCGCTGATAGATCTTTGCTGCTCTAGCGTGCTTGTCAGGTCTTTTCCAATGCCGGCGACATCATTATGATAGGTGGCATTGGCGTCTGCATCCCACAGGATCGTGGTGCCATCAGATGCCGTGTAGTCTCCGTTGGTTCCACCACCGGTATTGTCGAGGGTCACGCCCCCCTTGATCGCTAAATACGATTCGATCCGTGCAATGTCGCTGTCGGGAAGCTTCTCTTCATACATGATGACCTCCACCAATCTGCCATCGAACCCGGTGAACGAAGGATCACCCCCGATCTGTATACGCTCTCCCCAGCCGTAATTCACGGCGGTATTGGTGGCAACGGCATACTCAAAGCCATCCAGTCTGGACAAGTTGCTGGTGCCGCTTATTTCATAACTGAGTGTGGCTACGGATGCTTTGCCTGAGACCATAGAATTGCCGCCCTGGTAGGCGTTGGAACTAAAGGAGTGGCTCGCAGCCAGCTGCCCGCTTGTATTATGGTACCACTTGAGCCCCCAACTGAAACCATTTACGTTACCCAGCCAAGCCCTTTGAGTGGTTACATCGTCAGATTCCACGATGGCGAACACTGTGTACTTTTGTCCCGTTGCCTCATCCATGATATTCGATGCAGCCGTGACAAAAGAGTCGTTTCCGTCGAAATCGATGGCGGCGTTGTAATTGATTGATTCTGACACAAGTTGAGGATCTCCGCCCCATCTGGAGGTATTGTGCCCGTTCCCGGATTGATCTTCCCACGCACTTACCAGAGAAGTGCCCGTGACGCCTGCATCTGCGCGCAACCAAAGTCTCAGGTTGGTGCCAATACCGCCTGGTGCCTGCACGATCTCACCCATGGTGAAATAGTCTCCATCACTGAATTCGATATTCTCGAATATCAAGGTATCCCCACTGATACTCGTTGGCTCATAGTCGGTTGTTCCCGACCCGAATGTGCCATCGTCATCGATATGAAGAGCATAGTTGGTAATGACGCCTGTGTTGCTTGCATAAATGATCTTCACCGTCACCGCCCCGGGTGTGCCATTGACAGCTACCTTCCACTCCCTGGCCAATCGGTTGTCGTACTCAGGATGTTTATCTGTTGTCGTAAGTGTTGTGGCTGCGTCGTTGTTTCCCCACAGGATGAAATCCCGGTTGTTTTCGAAGGCGCTGTTTCTCTCGATCACAACGAGGGCGTCACTGTTGATGCTCATGGACTTTCGCTGATCGAGTACAGAAATGACGTCCCAGCCAATTCCGGCGATGTCATGGTGATAATCCGTGTTGACGTCGGCGTCCCAGAGCACATCTCCATTGGATGCGGTGTAGTCTCCAGCAGTGCCACCCCCGGTATCATCCAGCGTGATGCCGTATTTGAGTGCCAGATAGCTCTGTACTTTCTCGGCATCGCCTGCCGTCTCCGTCAAATCGCGGTCATAAGCAATGACCTCCATGATTTGCCCTGTGAACTCCTGGTTTCCATTCACGTTGCGACCCACATACGCCACACCTGTTCCCGTATTCAGGTCATTACTGCTTGCCGCTGGATCCAGATAGTTGTGCGTGACCGCAAATCCGTTTTGCCGCGTATCAAATCCGGGATTGATATTCTCGGCGGCACCATAGGTATGCATGGCAATATTGGCTGTAGTGATGGAGTGGGACATGATGTCGTTGGTCGCATTGAAGCGAGCGGCAATTTCGTCTGTAGAGTTGGCGAGGTCGACGCGCTGATAGGCTCCGTCAGTTCCGTGCGCAAACGTAGTCAGCTCAGTGCCTGCCACTGTCGCTTTTGAGACGATGAAGTAGGACCGGGCATCATTTCCAGTGGGAAGGAGTGTCGGATCCGCGAGTTGGAAGAAGTCCGTTTCAGCTTCCACAAAGTCAATGGCGGAATTGAAGTTGGCGGCATTGTCCGTTAGCTCTGGCGTACCAAAGGCGGTACCGTCATTTCCTGTTCCGGACTGGTCTTCCCAACTAGCTAGTGGTGTGCCGGTGGGGCCATTGTCAGCCCTCAACCATAGCTGAAGGTTGCCGGCAACTCCCCCAGGGCCGTTGGCTATTTGACCGACAGTGAAAAACTGTCCATCCACCAATGGGATGTTTTCGAAAGTGAGGGTGTCTCCGGTGATATCGGCGGCGACGTAATCCGTGCTCCCCGCACTAAAGACGCCGTCATCATCCACGTGCAGTGCATAGTTGATGGCCACTCCCGTATTTCCAGTGAGGACGACCCGGACAGTCACCGTGCCTGGCGAGCCATTTAACGCAACCTTCCAGACACGCTCCAAGCGGGTATTGTAATCAGGGTGTGCGTCCGTGGCCGAGAACGTGATGGCTGCGTTATCATTTCCCCAGAGGATGAAGTCTCGGTTGTTGCTAAATACTCCGCCCTTGTCCATGATGACCACTGCATCGCTGTTCACACTCTTGGACTTGGTTTGACTCAGTCCTGATGCGTCGTCCCTTCCTATTCCCGCGACATCGTTGTAGTACGTGGTATTGGCGCTGGCATCCCAGAGTACGGTGCTGTTGGATGCGATGTAATCTCCTTCGTTGATGCCATTTCCGTTAGGAGCCTCGAGGGCAGTTGAGTTGCCGTCATTGTCGGTACTAAGGGTCACACCGTACTTTATGGCGAGATAAGACTCTACTCTCTGCCGCTCAGCAGGCGTCAGGGCGCTCTCGTAATGAATCACCTCACCCAGGTAAGATTCGGCATCGAAGCCTCCGTTGATACCTGTCCCAACGTTGAAATCTCCTATATCCCCACTTGCTGTGAACGAAGCCGCAGCGGCGGTGCCATTCTGTTCTCCGTTGATGGATAATTCCTTCCCTCCACTATCGGAATAGGCAGTTCCAATGGTGACGTCGTCGATGACTGTGATGGTGCCACCGATGTTGGTACCAAACTGGTCTGTACGTAAGGAATTGGCCCCATTACGTTCGAAATAGATCATCCGATTGCCGGAGCCATTGGATTGCCAGCCAAGATACACATCGGTCGTGGCATCAAGATTCTTTGGGATGAGCGCTACAAAGGAGGTATTGTCCTGGTCACTTAAAAGGACATCTGCATCGAAATTCTCATTGGACAGGCGGTCGTCCACCCCATCAAGATAGACGGTCGGGTTGTAGTTGATCTCATCGACCGTGAGTGTTGGGTCACCATCCGCCAACGTGACTTCCGAGAAACTGGTGTTGCTGATGCTATTTTCCCATTCATCTACGGAGCCGCTGCTGATCACTGCTGATGAGTTTTTAACCCTGTTGTCAGCTTTTAGCCATAGGGTGAGATTGGTATCCACGCCACCTGGTCCCTGGATGATCTGGCCCATCGTAAAGTAGGAGTCAGCGCTGAAAGTGACGTTGTCGAAAATCACCGTGTCGCCGGAGATACTAGTCGCCGGGTAGTTGGTCGCGCCGGACGCAAATACGCCATCGTTATCCACGTGCAAGACATAGTTCTCGAAGAGCCCGGTATTGGCAGGGTATATGATTTTGACTGACACAGCGCCGGGGCTTCCCCAGACATCCGCGAGCCATTCCCTTTCCAGTCGGCTGTCATAGTCAGGATGCGCATCAGTTGTAGTGAGGGAAATAGCCCCGTCGTCATTTCCCCAGACAATGAAGGCGAGATCCGAGTCGAAGCTCCCCCCTTTGTCCATGAGTACAATGGCGTCGGAATTGATGCTGATTGATTTTTGCTGTTCGAGGTCAGAGGCATCATCCCGGCCTATTCCTGCGACGTCATTATGATAGGACGGGTCGCCATTCCAAATGTTGAATAAGTTCGAAGCCCTGTAAGTACCTGCAAGTCCTCCATCTGCATTGCTCAGGGTGATGCCATACTTCAGTGCGAGATAGCCTTCCACTCTCAATTTCTCTGCTGTCGTCAGTGTCCTGTCGTAGACGATCACCTCGGCAATGGAGCCCGTCAATCGGTTGCCGCCTGACCGGTCATCGCCCAGGTAGAAATTGCCTGTGGTCCAATCGGTGTTGAAGGTCTTTATCTGCGTATCAATAGTCTCCGCATTCTCATAAATGACCGCGTCGGTCGTTCCTCCGGGGTCATCGACCCTCCACACAGATGGGGTGTTAGTTTGCAGTGAGTAGCTTGTATTGCCAGCGTAGCGCTGATCGAGGAAAAAGCCCCTGTTGGTGGCAGTCCCAACTTCGATTAGTCCTTTGTCTGCGACCGTCGAGATATTACCGACGACGATGATCGTCGAAGCCGTACCGGTGGCCCTGGAAATAGCGCCGGAAATCGCCCGGTCATCATCCGTGAAGCTAATCGCCGGATTGAAATTGGAAAATGAAGATTGGTAGACAGCGTTGCCCGTGCCCGTGGCGTCATGTCCTTCCATGGACTTGTCAAACCAGGAGGTAATGCTGCCTCCGTTAACCGTGGAGTTTGTCCCTGCATCAGCGGCCAACCACAAAACAAGGTCGTCGCTGAGTCCCGCAGGGGCTGGAGGATCCTCTTCTGAGCCCACAGTGTAGAAGCTTGATGGGTCATTTTGGTTGTTGTATTCCGTGGCGATCCAGTCGGCGCTTTTGGCAACGCTAGAGAGACGGACTTCATCGATCAGGCCATTCCATCTACCGCCAGTATTCAAGTTGATACCGATTCTGAAATTCGCATTCAAGACCGTATTGATGGCGTCGGTGTCAGTCGTAGAAAACCCGTTGTCTGCTCCATCCACATAGATGATCATCTCATCAGTAGACGGAGACCCATCGTCATTTAGTGTGACTGCCACATAATGCCAGTTACCGTCATTCAGGCCGGTAGATGTACCTTCTTTAGATGAGCTGCCTCCGACGACTGCGCCGATTCGAGCATCACTCTGAGCAGCATTCACTTTGAACTCTTCTCCCAAGGCTGAATTGCCATAGCCGGCGATGACGCCAACGACATTTGGCAACGAAGTCCATTGAACCCAGCCTGATACCGTCCGACTGCCTGTGCCAGCGATCCCTTGGTAGCTGGTGGCGATAATCCCATCGCCTCCATCAAAGCTTTGTGCATTGCCGATTTTGCCGGAGGTGCTCTGTGTGGGCGTCTGGGAGGCCACTCCCAACCATCCTGTAAGGTGCCGGGCATTGCCAGATTCGTCCTTGAAGTCGTCCGTTCCTCCGGTACTTGATTCCGAGAGGTGCCAAACTCCCTCGTAGTCCCCGCTCCAGGTTGTATTTGCGGATTGATCGGTTGTTACAGAGCTATTACCATAGTAGATGTAGATTTCCGTATCGTCGTCAAAGTCCAGCGTAGGTATTCGGACCCATGCAACAAATTCACCAGATGTGGCGGTGTACTTCTCGAGTTGATGGTCGAGCTTAGAAATGCCATCTGCGCTGGCAAATACAATGTCATAACCGTTCGCATCGGTCACGTCGCCACCGTTGCCGGTAGTTCTCAGATCTGTATCCGTAATGCTAAAAAGTAACGGGAAGTCGGTGAGGTCGCCAGTACCTGAGACGAGAGAATTGTTTATTGTGATCTTCTTGCGGAAGCTGTAACCAGCTATTTGGGATAACGCTTCGTTACTGAAAAGGAGTAGGATTAGCAAAAGCAAAGGCGTAGCACGCAAGACTACAGGGTACTGAAGTTTGCGGCGCCTGCGCGCGCTATTACGCAGAAACTTGCGATATATATGGCCATGTCGGAGTACTCTCATCCTCATTACCCATATATTGACCCATAACCATACTGGCGGTGTTTTGGCATGAATGTGGTATTAGCTAACGTTAGTAACAGTGAAGGAAAGGAAATTGTGTGATTTCTTGATGGTGTTTGAGATGGATGGGTATAATCAACGTCGAATGAGGATAGTCTACGGAAAAACACTCAAGCCCCAGTAGTCTAAAGAAGGATAGTAAATACCTGTATGTGAGCTGGTTTTCTTATCAGAAACCTAAGCCAAAGTGGTAGCTATCACGCAGTATTATGCTGGAAAAATGGGTAAATATGGGTCTTTTGATACGTAGAAGAGATATTCTATTCCTTGATCAACTTCAAGGTTGTCTTAGCTGTTTGGATAACGTACAAGCCGTCTGGGAGCGAGGAGATATCAAGGGATATACTGTTATGACCTCTTTTGATCTGTTTCAGGTTGGTGGTAACATCCTGCCCAAGCGCATTTTTCAACCGTATTGAGTGGAATTCTTCAGGGTTCCCCTGGAGGACAATCAGGTCCTGGGCTGGATTGGGGTACAGCGTCAGTGGTTCGTGAGAATCTCCAAGCATTACAGACAATATGTTTGAGTACGTGTACGTACCATCGAAGTCCGTTTGCTTGAGCCTGTAGTACGAGACGCCCGGGAAAGGATTGGCATCTACGACGTCATAATCGATGCTCTTTTGGGAGTTGCCTGCACCAGGTATTGTTAAAGCTGGAGTCCATTCATCGGTGTTCAGGGATTTTTCTACGGTGAAGAAATCGTTGTTGGCTTCGCTGGCTGTGGACCATGAAAGTTCGACTGTTCGTTCCACTCTGTTAGCAGTCGCTGAGAAGTCGATCAACTCCACGGGTAGCGTCGTACTGGCAGAGGTGGAGGCAATAGTTACATACCTGGTCTGGTTCGCAGGAATATGTGTGGTGCTGATGCCGCCAACAACGATGGATCCTGACGTGATGGAGAGTCCAGCATCTCCGTGAGCGTAGACGGTCGCATTGGAGAAAGTGCCGTCATCGTCCACGAGGAATCGAATATCACTGATATCGAAAGGTCCGAGTTCCTCCCATTCGAACTCCATGCTAAAGTCGTCGCTGAAGTTGGTATTTGTTACCTTCCATACCCTCCTGAATCGTGAATAGATGCCGGTAGGCACATCGTCTGTTCTGCCCATCTGGCGGTCGCCGTTGTGGCCGATGGCGATAAATGACCGATCGTTGGTGATGGTCCCTGTATTGCTGGCATTGTCGGCAGCAAGGGCATCTATGTACACCTGCAAGGAGTCGTCAAGGGTATGTGACTGCTTTTGATGAAGTCCGGAGTTATTGTCTTTTCCTATTACAATAACGTCGTTGTGGTAGGTTGCACCATTATCGGCATCCCAGATTGTCGTGCCGTCGCTGGCCAGGTAGTCACCCGAAGTTCCTCCTCCACCATTATCCAGTGTTATTCCGTACCGGAGCGCCAGATAGCTTTGAACCAGGTTGATTTGTGCATCTGTCAACTCCGTCTCGTACATGACCACTTCAGCTATCCTTCCGTCGAACAGTGAGATACCATTGGTCGAGAAGGGATCTGCACCAATATTGATGGGTTGGAGGCCGTGATTAGGGCCCGCGGCAGTATTGTCGATGAAACTTTGGCCATTCACCATTGATATATTGTCAATACCTCCCGATCCGTAGCGGAAGGCATTGATGGACGGCACTCCTTCTGTCATTGTCACACCACCCCCAAATAGATCGTTGAAGGAATGATGCGCCATCAGTACTCCCGTCGTGCTATGGTACAATACGTTGCCAATAAAGCCGCTCATTTCCCCAATAAGGGCTCTTTTCGAGGCAAGATCATCTGGCTCGGCGATGACAAAGATGGTGTGTATTTGTCCGGACATGACACTTGCCGAGGCCGCCTGCAAATAGTCTCCAGAGGCATCAAAATCAATGGCTGTGTTGCCGTTGATGTTGACCCCAATCTGAGGATTGCCGAAAGCATTGAAATTCCATTCATGAGCAGTCTGGTCTTTCCAGGCTGTGACGGTAGGCGTACCGGTGATGCCTACATCCGCCTTTAGCCAAAGGCGAATGTTCGATATCACACCCCCGGGACACACTAGCTCCTCTCCAATCGTAAAGTGATCCCCATCCGACAGGCTCACGTTCGAAAAGGTCAATGTGTCGCCACTAATACTGCTGACCGCATAATTTGAAGCGCCACTCGTGAAGTCGCCGTCGGCATCGACGTGCAAGGCATAATCCTCGACGACGCCGGTATTCGAGTAAATCACTCGGACTGTCACATTGCCGGGGGTACCAGTGACTGCCGCTTTCCATTTGCGTTGAAGGATGTTGAGGAAGTTGGGGTGTGTGCCGCTCGTTGTGGTAGTCGTTGCGCCATTGTCATTGCCCCATACGATGAAGCTTAGGTCACTGCCGAAGCTGCCCCCTTTGTCCATGATGACCATGGCGTCGGAATTGATGCTAAGTGACTTTTGCTGGTCGAGACCGGAATCATCATCTCTACCAATGCCCGCTATATCATTGTGGTATGTTGCATTGACATCTGCATCCCATAGCAGACTACCGTCTGAAGCCTGGTAGTCGCCGTTGGCACCGGCGCCTGTATTGTCCAATGTGACACCATATTTGATGGCCAGGTAGGACTCAATTTTAACGATGTCGGCATCGCTAACTTCTGCAGAATATATAATGGCTTCTCCAATCTGTCCGTCAATAAGCAAATTTCCGCTATTTCTCCCACCGATCTCAATGGTGCCCGCGTCAGTAAAGGCAAGGGTTGTATTATCAATTTGCTCAAGACCACTAAAGCGGTAGACGTTATTCAATGTAGGTCCGTACCTGAATCCGGCAATTACGGTTTCACCTACAGCAAAAGCCGGTCCGTTGACAAATACGGTCCCCCCGTGAAAATTCCTAAGATTTCCACCAGCAGTTCGACGAAGGCTATGGCTGGAACCTCCGCCACCAGAACCTGTGCCTATTAAAACTCCAGCCGTTCCAGTTGCGCTGAGATTGGCTACAGCAAATTTAGTATATGGATTATCGGCACCAATTATTGAAGTTGCTGTTGTCTGGAAATAATCACTTGTGCCATTAAAATCTATAACAGGATTATAGTTAATTCCCTCATTTATAAGAGCTGGAACTCCAAATGCATTAGTATGATTACCGCTGCCTGATTGGTCCTGCCATCCACTTACAGGTGTGGTTCCTGTTGTTCCGACATCTGCCTTCAACCATAGTGCTAGGTCATTAGCCACGCCTCCCGGTCCTTCTATATTGAATCCGAGGGTGAAATAATCCCCATCCGAGAAAGTCACGTTTTCGAAAGTGAGCGTATCCCCACTGATGCTAGACACGGCATAGTCGGTGGTTCCGGCAGCAAATGTGCCATCACCATCAACATGAAGTACCTGCTCCAAAATTCCATCCAAAGGGTTGGCGAATATGACCTTTACATCCACAGGTCCTGGCGATCCATTGGCGTCCACTTTCCACTCACGAACGAGGCGTCGGTGATAGGAGGGATGCCTGTCTGTTGTGGTAAGGGTTGTGGCGCCATTATCATTACCCCAGAGGATGAAATCAAACTCTCCAAAGCTTCCACCATTGTCCATGATCACCATCGCATCGTCGCTGCTACTGATGGATTTTTGCTGGTAGAGGCCGGAGTCGTCATCCTGCCCGATACCTGCTACATCGTTGTGGTAAGCCGAGTGTGCCGATGCGTCCCATAATACCGTTCCGTCACTGGCAACATAGTCTCCCTCATTGATGCCATCCGCATTAGGTGCCTGGAAGGATGTGGTGTTGCCGTCGGTGTCACTGTCGAGCACGAGTCCATACTTCAATGCGAGGTACGACTCGACTTTCTGCCGATCAGACTCCGATAATGCTCTGTTGTAGATGACCATTTCACCGATTCGAGCATCAGAGTGCTCACCGCCGGAGGTATACGTTCCCTGCATGATGTCAATACGGGTGCCGCTGGCACTGTTGGTTCCGGCGAAGGTGCTCAAATGCAGACCATCTGCGTGGGCGTCTATTGCTCCACTCCCTGAATCTCTTGTGTAGGAAAACAAATGGAGGTCCTCCTTTTCTGTGGTCACGGCAATGCCGCTGTTGTAGTTCGAAGGACTACCCTCGATGTATATGCTGTTTCGGAAACCACCCCAGTAACCCCACAAATAGTTGCCACTATGACCCTCAAATACTCTCCCATCGGTATCCGAGGCCAGTTGTCTGGATACGAAGAACAAGCTCCAATCTGTGCCCAGCTCGGAGCCCGCAGGGGCGTCGAATCCACCGGAAAGTATTTCTACCATGGGGTAGAAGTTGTCGCTATTACTGACCAATGTTGGACCTGCTATGGTAGCATAATCACGTCCATACGCACTCTGATCTTCCCAGGAGGTGGCAATGGATCCAGTGCCGGCATCTGATTTCAACCAGACGGAAAGACCTTCTACGATATATCCCGGGCTTGTCGCTCGATTGACGCCCAAACTGAAGAAATTGCCGTCGGCAATCGTGACGTTTTCGAATGTCAAGGTGTCGCCGCTGACACTGGACGGAACGTAGTTGGTGGAGTTGTCATCCGAGAAATCACCGTCTCCGTCTACATGGAGGGCGTAGTCCTCAAGCACTCCCGAATTACCATAGATCATTCGCACGGTGACTGCACCGGGAGAGCCGGCGACGGCTGCTTTCCAGGTTCGTTGAAGGATATTGTGGTACTCTTGGGAGGATCCCACACCATTGAGGGATACTGAGCCATTATCATTTCCCCAGAGAATAAAGTCCAGGTCATTACTAAAGCTGCCGCCTTTGTCCATGATGACCATTGCGTCGGAGTTCGAACTCATGGACTTCTGCTGATCCAGACCTGAGTCATCATCCCGGCCGATTCCCGCGACATCGTAGTGATAAGTGGTATTGGTAGTCGAGTTCCAAATCTCACTACCATTAGAAGCCACATAATTATGTTGCATCGTAAGACCGTATTTTACTCCCAGGTACGAACGGACTTTTTCCTGATTGGCGGCACTCAATGAGGCATCGTAGTAGACGACCTCAGCAATTTCCCCATCGAAGAATTCATTGAATGACGCCTCAGAACCCGTAACGCCTCTGGCGCCAATGATCATTCTGGAGTTGACAGGAAGATCTGTATTGCTACTAGATTCGGAATAGGAGCCACTTGCCGCGCCGTCCACGTTATAAGTTAAGTTGCCACTTGTGATCCAATCTGCCGAAAGCACATGAGGGTCAGTGTCTATGCCGTATGTGCCGTCGTAGTTCCAGTTCCATGTGGCGGGGGAGGAGGAGTAGATCGTAAAATTGTCGGAGCCGGCTGTCTCGCCATAGGACCACAATTGCCCCCAGCTGCTATTTTGGTAGGCAATCACATTTTTTGCGGTGGCTGTCGAGGATTTTTGAATCACGACAAATCCGGAAAACTGGTTGGTGATGGCCGGCATGGAATTGGGCGTGCGCATGAATTCGTCGGTACCATTGAAGGTCAAGGTGGGGTGAAAGTTCAAGTCATTGACCGTATAGTCAGGTCCTGCGGTGGCCGTAGCATGTTGAGTGTCGCCGCTGAAGTCGTCCCACTGTGTCACGCTGGTCGTGCCTGTTACCCCCTGATTAGCCTTTAACCAGAGACTCAGGTTGCTGGCTATTCCTCCGGGAGCAATTACAACTTCCTGTGAACCGACTGTGTAGAAAGAAGAGGGGTTGTTTTGGTTGTCAACTCCTGTTTTGATCCAGTCAGCCGATCGGGCAACAGAGGATACACGTAGTTCATCGAGGAATCCGTTCATAAACATGGACTCACCTGGAAACTCACCAATGTAAAAGGTTTCACCGGAGGAGTCATCAATTGTACCAGGATGGTTGCGTGACCAGTCCTGTGAACCATTTATGAAAGCCCTGACGTCGGTGCCATCGAATGTTACAGCCACATGTGTCCAGGAGTTTGTTGGAATTGACCCGGCTTCTACATCCAAATCATGAGTGGTGCCATTGATAACAAATTGGGCTCCTATGTAGGTGGGTGGAGAACCGAAAAGATCGAATGGCCGATGTAGATAGAGATAAAAATGATCCTTCCCCAAAACGTTGTACCAATCAGCTTCAGCAGGTTGCGTACCATTCATGTGGACCCAAGCCTCAAGAGTGACCGCTGCTGACATATTAAGAGTAGCACCACTTCCACAGTTGATGATGTCATCTGATCCATCGAATTGCTGTCCTAGCTCAATGACCCCGCTGTTACCAGTAGCCGAGACACCATCATCTCCATGATTGCCATTGCCGGTTCCGTCTTGATAGAGGTCGGCGGTTCCGGTTCCTCCCACTTCCTCGTCCAGGTGCCACACGCCTTCGTAGTTTGAATTCCACGTGGAGGTAGCCGAGGGATCCGAGGAAATGGCGCTATTGCCATAATAGACGTAGATATCGGTGTCAACTGTACCGGATAACGTCGGGATTCGCACCCAAACCACGTATTCACCGGTCGTGGGCACATATTTTTCGATTTCATGATCTAGCTGCGTAACGCCGTCTGCTGCCGTAAATGCGATATCGTATCCATTGGCGCTCTGGACATTACCGCCGTTGGTAGTTGTTCGTAAGTCGTTGTCGGTAAGGTTAATAAGTAGCGGAAAGTTGCTCAAGTTACCACTACCAGAAACTTGGGTATAATCGATGGTCACGGCTTTTCTGAAACTGTAGCCCGCTAATTGCGCTTGTGCCTGTTGGCTGCTAAAAAGGTATAGTAAGGCTGCTACTACGAGAACCCTGACTCCAGGAAACAGACCAGCAATGGCCTTGAAGCGGTTAGCAACCGAAATTGGCAAGAAGATACTTCTTTCTCTCATGTGTCTAAGCCGGTGCTGCCATCCATTTGATTGCTCATGTGCGGATCTTGTCGGTGCTAGAGCATCCAACAGCAGATGTAAACAGCAATACCTAGGTAAATCTATCTATAGAGGTGTGCGCCATCTTTGCCTTTTCGCTGAAGGAGAAGAAATAGGGATCGATCGTGATTGCATGGTGTTGCAATTCAGCCTTCGCAATGCCACTGAAGTCGTCTTTTTTGTATGACGCCTACCTCAAGAGGTTAGATAGCTTCCGCGTTTTAAATGAGAGAGTTACGAGTTATTCGGGAACTTGTTCCCAATCTCTACTTGGGCCTAATCACAGGTTGTAATTAGATGGCCAATCTGCTGGTAAGAGTTGTTGTATTGATCAATCTCTGAAATTTGACTAACGACGGTAGTAAGCTGTTACTGCCAAATGGGGCAATAAAAAGGGTGATTTGGCGAGCAGGATTCCGGTCCTGCTCGCCAAAAGTTGGCCATTATTTTACTGGGATAAGGAAAGCAGTTTTGGTCTTATCCCCGGCTGTGAGCTTGTACAGGTAAGTGCCTTTCGAAAGATTCGTCACGTCAAACAGATTGTTATAGACGACATTCGGATCGGCTACATCGTCGAAGAGTGTCGCTACGAGTTTTCCGGTCATATTGTAGACTTCCAGCTTGACTCTCGTAGTCTGTGGCACCACGAAATCAATGTACACATTGGATACAAATGGATTCGGATAGGCCTTCACACTCAGTGTTTCCACCTCAACCTGACCCTTCGCCAATTCCTCACCTTCAATACTTCCGGGAGTCATAATCCTACTTGCAGGCTGCTCGAAATGGATCACTTGTACGCAGCTACTTGAGTTGCCTTGTAAGTCGGTAGCGGTCCAGGTTCTGGCAATGTCCTGGCAATCCTCCAATTCGTCGTTTACAACAGTGGAATACCCACATACTTGACCCTTGCCGTCGAGCCATCCGATGACTGTAAACTCTCCCACCGTCAAACCTTGAATATCCTGTGAACAAGACGTATGGATTTCGCGCTTGTGCTTTCTATTCACTTCGAAAGTCGTCCGGGACTTCAGTTTATCCATACCCACGGCCCATGCGTTGACACTCAATGTATCTCCAGGTTGGACATCGGTGAAGGTGGCCAAGGTACGACGACTCTTGTAGAAGACCTTCACCATCGCACCCGCGGGACCATCATACCTCACATTGAGTTCGATCATGCCCTTATCACACTCGCAGTTTTCCACAGGTGGTTGAGAACTGTCACAGGTGTTACCATAGCGATCTGTCCAGCCTTTGACGGTAAATTCGCCGACAATTTGTCCGAGGATGTACCTGGAGCATGACGTGTGTATTTTCCTTTCCCTTCCGTGGTTGACGTAGAATGATGTGTACGACTTGAGTTTGTCCTTGCCAATGTGTCTGGCATCCACCGTCAAATACTCGCCGGGCTGGACGTTGTGGAAGGTCGCCAGCTTCTTCTTGTAATCATAGTACACCGTCACTTTTCCTCCAGCCGGGCCATTGTATTGAACAGTCAGGGTCACCATTCCTCCTTTGCAATCACAACCACCTGGCTCGGTCGTATTCAGTGGAGCATCGGAATACCGTATCAGTAAGTTCTGATCACAATTATCAGTGGCAGTAGCCATTCCTGTATAGTGTGGATCGATATTGTCATCGCCACAAGCCAATGTCACGTCCGCAGGGCACTCGATTTCTGGAGGTGTTTGATCTCCCTCAATCTCGATGATCTGCTTGCAGGTACTCTCATTGCCGTTGATATCCGTTGCCGTCCATGTCCTAATGATGGTGGATGAACTGCCGTTGTCACCAGCTACTGCCGTATACCCACAGAACTGGCCATCGCCATCTAGCCAACCTACAACAGTGAATTCACCAATCGTCTGGCCTGCGATGTCTTCGGAACAAGAGGTGTGGAATTCCCTTTCCGGACCTCCGTTGACAGTGAAGACTGTTTTGCTCTTCAGTTTGTTTTCACCGACGGTCCAAGAGATCACTGTGAGGGTGTCGCCAGGCTGCACATTGGTGAACGTGCCAAGCAATTCATCGCGGTAGTAGAACGCATTGACGGTGGCGCCTGCGGGCCCATCATAACGAACGCTCAATTCTATCATGCCACCATCACAATCGCAATCCTCAATCGGAGCTACAGACTGATCACATGTGCTTCCGTAACGGTCGGTCCAACCGATCACAGTTAATTCACCAACAACTCTACCTAAAATATACTTCGAGCATGACGTGTGGATCTCAAGTTCAGGCCCGCCATTCACGTAGAATGAGGTGTTGGACTTCAGTTTATCCTCACCGATAGATGTGGCATCCACTGTCAGCCAGTCACCTGGCTGCACGTTGTTGAAGGTCGCGAGAGGCTCGCCTGAATCGTAGAATGCTTCTACAGTGGCATTCGCCGGTCCATCGTATTGAACAGTCAGCGTGACCATTCCTCCCTCACAGGCGCAGCTGAATCCTTCTTCAGGAGTGTTAGGTTTAAAGACGTCCGTGTAGGTGATTTCTGCAATGCCACAGTTGTCTTCTGCGGTGGCCATTCCCGTATTGGAAGGATCGATATCCGTATCGTCGCAAGACAACGAAACGTCAGGAGGGCAGGTCAGCATTGGAGGCTCAGTATCTTCCTGTACTTGTATTACCTGGCTCTCCGTTGTTGTGTTTCCACATGCATCAACGGCCGTCCATGTCCTTGTCAGAATTTCAGATTCACCACTGGTCTTCAACTTCACGCGATCGAAATTCAACTCCCAGCCTTTGTGGAATTCCTCGGCAAGCAGCCTGATTTCCAGTTTTTCACCATGCAACTCGGGGTTGTCGTTGGAATTGTATTGCAGCCCGATTGGTAGCCAATACGAATCGTTCGCAGGTGATGCTCCGGATATGGTGGCAACGACGACTCCTCCCGCAACGAGCTCAATACGGTAGTCGGGGCCGGCGCCTTCGTTGTAAGGAGAAGGATTACCAACCAATACCGTGAGTGTGTAGTTCTTGTCTGGTGCCAGGGTCTCAGACAACACTTGACTCAGTCCTCTCACGTAGCCCCACTTGGAGATGGCATACATGATATTGTCTCCGTCAGGAGCCACACCCCCGTACCCATAGCTGGCCGGGTTGTTGTATGCTCCGGCAAACGAGCTATTTGAGAGCTTCCATTGACCAGGATACTTTGTCTTGTAGTAGCCATTCTTCCAACCGGATATATCCGAAGTCCACTCGCAATCGTGCAGAGAGGGATGTTCGAAGCTGTGGTTCTTGACATAGACATCTTCCATCGTATTTTCGGAGCTTTCGCTGAAAGTCACTTCAACATTAGGATCACAAGTGTCATATGCCGTTACGTTCGGAATTGGTGGAGCTTCACCACAGTCCAACGTCACATCGTCGGGGACACCGACCAGCACTGGTGCTTCTTCATCAATGGTCGTAATCGTCTGGATGGCACTGGTCTTATTGCCACAGGCGTCTTCTGCCGTCCATGTGCGCAGAATTACGCCGGGGCAATCATTCAATCCATCCTCATCATCCACATAAGTTATGATCGGCTGAGTTGCGCAATTGTCAGTTGCGGTCGCAGTACCCACATTGGCGTTGTCAATATCACATCCAATGACCGTGACGTCATCAGGAATGACCAAAGTCGGACTTTCGGTATCGCCGCCGCTGTATGATATCTCTACCTGATCCGCGAAATTGTCACAATCATCGAAGATTGAATAGGTATAAGTCACATTCCAGCTGCAGTCATCGCCTGAAGGAGTTCCACTCTTCTCGACGTGCACCGCGCCACAGTTGTCTTCATAGAGATCCGCAATTTCCGACACTGTTGGTCCAGATGGAATTTCTGAATAACAAGCCACGATATTCATTTCTCCTGAAGGGATATCGGCTCCATCCTTGAGTACTGGGGGCGTTGTATCATCGGTGATAATGATTTGATCGACTTCTGTGAAGTTGCCGCAGGCGTCAGTCACCCTATAAGTCCTGGTAAGGGTTTCAGCACAGGATTCACCGTCTGAGACATCACCAATATACGTGACGGTTAGGGCCGAACAGATGTCGGTCGCGTCCACGATGGAGATATCTGCTGCAGGGACATCTTCAGGACATTCGACTGTCAATGTGGCCAGAGGAGCCACAACTGGTGGAGTCGTATCGACGATCGCAAACGTAGCCGTCGTCGTAGACGCATTACCAAAGTCGTCAATTACCGTGAATGTAACGACGGCACTTCCTGTCAATCCGCAATCGTCAGTGAGTCCGGTGAAGTCATCACTCCAATCGATTATTTCGCAGTTATCAGTGGCTTCTGCTCCTCCCTGACTATCCAACCACGCTTGCAGATCAGTGCTATTGCCTGAACCATCACATTCTACAGTAAGGTCCGAGGCAGGATTGACAATCATTGGTGCTTCATTGTCGGTGACCGTGACCTCGAAGGAGCAGGAGGCTGTATTACCTGCGGCATCAGTGACGACGAAGGTGTTGGTGGTAGTACCTACAGGGAATGTTGATCCTGACGCGAGGCCTGCTGTCTGCACCCATGTTTGTCCAGGGCAATTGTCAGAGGTCGCAGGATCGTCGTAGGTGACGACTGCTCCGCATACTCCCGGATCGTTGTTGACATTGACGTCAGCAGCACACGCGATGGTCGGTGCTTCGTTGTCGGTGATAGTGACCTCAAAGGAGCAGGAGGCTGTATTACCTGCGGCATCCGTGACGACGAAGGTGTTGGTGGTAGTACCTACAGGGAATGTTGCTCCTGACGCGAGGCCTGCAGTCTGCACCCATGTTTGTCCAGGGCAGTTGTCAGAGGTTGCAGGATCGTCGTAGGTGACGACTGCACCGCATACTCCCGGATCGTTGTTGACATTGACGTCCGCAGCACAAGCGATGGTCGGTGCTTCATTGTCGGTGACAGTGACCTTGAAGGAGCAGGTGGCCGTGTTACCCGCTGCATCTGTTACGACGAAGGTGTTGATGGTAGTACCTACAGGGAATGTTGAGCCAGAGCTGAGTCCTGCTGTCTGCACCCATGTTTGTCCAGGGCAATTGTCAGAGGTTGCAGGATCGTCGTAGGTGACGACTGCACCACATACTCCCGGATCGTTGTTGACATTGACGTCAGCAGCACAAGCGATGGTTGGTGCTTCGTTGTCGGTGACAGTGACGTCGAAGGAGCAGGAGGCTGTATTACCCGCGGCATCCGTGACGACGAAGGTGTTGGTGGTAGTACCTACAGGGAATGTTGCTCCTGACGCGAGTCCTTCTGTCTGCACCCATGTTTGTCCAGGGCAGTTGTCAGAGGTTGCAGGATCGTCGTAGGTGACGACTGCACCACATACTCCCGGATCGTTGTTGACATTGACGTCAGCAGCACAAGCGATGGTCGGTGCTTCATTGTCAGTGACAGTGACCTCGAAGGAGCAGGTGGCTGTATTACCTGCGGCATCAGTGACGACGAAGGTATTGGTGGTAGTACCTACAGGGAAGGTTGAGCCAGAGCTGAGTCCTTCTGTCTGCACCCATGTTTGTCCAGGGCAGTTGTCAGAGGTTGCAGGATCGTCATAAGTGACGACTGCTCCGCATACTCCCGGATCGTTGTTGACATTGACGTCCGCAGCACACGCGATGGTTGGTGCTTCATTGTCGGAGACCGTGACCTCAAAGGAGCAGGTGGCTGTATTACCTGCGGCATCAGTGACGACGAAGGTGTTGGTGGTGGTACCTACAGGGAATGTTGATCCTGACGCGAGTCCTTCTGTCTGCACCCATGTTTGTCCAGGGCAGTTGTCAGAGGTTGCAGGATCGTCGTAGGTGACGACTGCACCACATACTCCCGGATCGTTGTTGACATTGACGTCAGCAGCACAAGCGATGGTCGGTGCTTCATTGTCAGTGACAGTGACCTCGAAGGAGCAGGTGGCTGTATTACCTGCGGCATCAGTGACGACGAAGGTATTGGTGGTAGTACCTACAGGGAAGGTTGCTCCTGACGCGAGTCCTGCTGTCTGCACCCATGTTTGTCCAGGGCAGTTGTCAGAGGTCGCAGGATCGTCGTAGGTGACGACTGCACCACATACTCCCGGATCGTTGTTGACATTGACGTCAGCAGCACACGCGATGGTTGGTGCTTCATTGTCAGTGACCGTGACCTCGAAGGAGCAGGAGGCCGTATTACCTGCGGCATCAGTGACGACGAAGGTGTTGGTGGTAGTACCTACAGGGAAGGTAGATCCTGACGCGAGGCCTGCTGTCTGCACCCATGTTTCACCAGGGCAGTTGTCAGAGGTTGCAGGATCGTCATAAGTGACGACTGCTCCGCATACTCCCGGATCGTTGTTGACATTGACGTCAGCAGCACAAGCGATGGTTGGTGCTTCATTGTCGGTGACCGTGACCTCGAAGGAGCAGGAGGCTGTATTACCCGCTGCATCAGTGACGACGAAGGTGTTGATGGTAGTACCTACAGGGAATATTGATCCTGACGCGAGGCCTGCTGTCTGCACCCATGTTTGTCCAGGGCAGTTGTCAGAGGTCGCAGGATCGTCGTAAGTGACGACTGCACCACATACTCCCGGATCGTTGTTGACACTGACGTCCGCAGCACAAGCGATGGTTGGTGCTTCATTGTCGGTGACCGTGACCTCGAAGGAGCAGGAGGCTGTATTACCTGCGGCATCAGTGACGACGAAGGTGTTGGTGGTAGTACCTACAGGGAATGTTGCTCCTGACGCGAGTCCTGCAGTCTGCACCCATGTTTGTCCAGGGCAGTTGTCAGAGGTCGCAGGATCGTCATAAGTGACGACTGCTCCGCATACTCCCGGATCGTTGTTGACATTGACGTCAGCAGCACAAGCGATGGTTGGTGCTTCATTGTCGGTGACCGTGACCTCGAAGGAGCAGGAGGCTGTATTACCCGCTGCATCTGTTACGACGAAGGTATTGGTGGTAGTACCTACAGGGAATATTGATCCTGACGCGAGGCCTGCTGTCTGCACCCATGTTTGTCCAGGGCAGTTGTCAGAGGTCGCAGGATCGTCGTAGGTGACGACTGCACCGCATACTCCCGGATCGTTGTTGACACTGACGTCAGCAGCACAAGCGATGGTTGGTGCTTCATTGTCGGTGACCGTGACCTCGAAGGAGCAGGAGGCTGTATTACCCGCTGCATCTGTTACGACGAAGGTGTTGGTGGTAGTACCTACAGGGAAGGTAGATCCTGACGCGAGGCCTGCTGTCTGCACCCATGTTTCACCAGGGCAGTTGTCAGAGGTTGCAGGATCGTCATAAGTGACGACTGCTCCGCATACTCCCGGATCGTTGTTGACATTGACGTCCGCAGCACAAGCGATGGTTGGTGCTTCATTGTCGGTGACAGTGACCTCAAAGGAGCAGGAGGCTGTATTACCCGCTGCATCTGTTACGACGAAGGTGTTGGTGGTAGTACCTACAGGGAATGTTGATCCAGAGCTGAGTCCAGCTGTCTGCACCCATGTTTGACCAGGGCAGTTGTCAGAGGTCATTGGATCGTCGTATGTGACGACTGCACCACATACTCCCGGATCGTTGTTGACGCTGACGTCAGCAGCACAAGCGATGGTTGGTGCTTCGTTGTCGGAGACGTGACCTCAAAGGACGCTGTAGCAGCACAAGCGATGGTTGGTGCTTCGTTGTCGGAGACCGTGACCTCAAAGGTTGCAGGTGGCTGTATTACCTGCGGCATCAGTGACGAGCGAAGGTGTTGGTGGTGGTACCTACAGGGAAGGTTGAACGCGAGTCCTGCTGTTGCACCCATGTTTGTCCAGGGCAGTTGTCAGAGGTCGCAGGATCCTGACGCGAGTCCTTCTGTCTGCACCCATGTTTGTCCAGGGCAGTTGTCAGAGGTTGCAGGATCGTCGTAGGTGACGACTGCACCACATACTCCCGGAGTTGTCAGAGGTTGAGGATCGTCATAAGTGGTCGACTGCTCCGCATACTCCCGGATCGTTGTTGACATTGACGTCAGCAGCACAAGCGATGGTTGGTGCTTCATTGTCGGTGACCGTGACCTCGAAGGAGCAGGTGGCTGTATTACCTGCGGCATCAGTGACGACGAAGGTTGATGGTAGTACCTACAGGGAATATTGATCCTGACGCGAGGCCTGCTGTCTGCACCCATGTTTGTCCAGGGCAGTTGTCAGAGGTCGCAGGATCGTCGTAAGTGACGACTGCACCACATACTCCCGGATCGTTGTTGACACTGACGTCCGCAGGAGCAGGAGGCTGTATTACCTGCGGCATCAGTGACGACGAAGGTGTTGGTGGTAGTACCTACAGGGAATGTTGCTCCTGACGCGAGTCCTGCTGTCTGCACCCATGTTTGTCCAGGGCAGTTGTCAGAGGTCGCAGGATCGTCGTAGGTGACGACTGCACCACATACTCCCGGATCGTTGTTGACATTGACGTCAGCAGCACAAGCGATGGTTGGTGCTTCATTGTCAGTGACCGTGACCTCGAAGGAGCAGGTGGCTGTATTACCTGCGGCATCAGTGACGACGAAGGTATTGGTGGTAGTACCTACAGGGAAGGTTGCTCCTGACGCGAGTCCTGCTGTCTGCACCCATGTTTGTCCAGGGCAGTTGTCAGAGGTCGCAGGATCGTCGTAGGTGACGACTGCACCACATACTCCCGGATCGTTGTTGACATTGACGTCAGCAGCACACGCGATGGTTGGTGCTTCATTGTCAGTGACCGTGACCTCGAAGGAGCAGGAGGCCGTATTACCTGCGGCATCAGTGACGACGAAGGTGTTGGTGGTAGTACCTACAGGGAAGGTAGATCCTGACGCGAGGCCTGCTGTCTGCACCCATGTTTCACCAGGGCAGTTGTCAGAGGTTGCAGGATCGTCATAAGTGACGACTGCTCCGCATACTCCCGGATCGTTGTTGACATTGACGTCAGCAGCACAAGCGATGGTTGGTGCTTCATTGTCGGTGACCGTGACCTCGAAGGAGCAGGAGGCTGTATTACCCGCTGCATCAGTGACGACGAAGGTGTTGATGGTAGTACCTACAGGGAATATTGATCCTGACGCGAGGCCTGCTGTCTGCACCCATGTTTGTCCAGGGCAGTTGTCAGAGGTCGCAGGATCGTCGTAAGTGACGACTGCACCACATACTCCCGGATCGTTGTTGACACTGACGTCCGCAGCACAAGCGATGGTTGGTGCTTCATTGTCGGTGACCGTGACCTCGAAGGAGCAGGAGGCTGTATTACCTGCGGCATCAGTGACGACGAAGGTGTTGGTGGTAGTACCTACAGGGAATGTTGCTCCTGACGCGAGTCCTGCAGTCTGCACCCATGTTTGTCCAGGGCAGTTGTCAGAGGTCGCAGGATCGTCATAAGTGACGACTGCTCCGCATACTCCCGGATCGTTGTTGACATTGACGTCAGCAGCACAAGCGATGGTTGGTGCTTCATTGTCGGTGACCGTGACCTCGAAGGAGCAGGAGGCTGTATTACCCGCTGCATCTGTTACGACGAAGGTATTGGTGGTAGTACCTACAGGGAATATTGATCCTGACGCGAGGCCTGCTGTCTGCACCCATGTTTGTCCAGGGCAGTTGTCAGAGGTCGCAGGATCGTCGTAGGTGACGACTGCACCGCATACTCCCGGATCGTTGTTGACACTGACGTCAGCAGCACAAGCGATGGTTGGTGCTTCATTGTCGGTGACCGTGACCTCGAAGGAGCAGGAGGCTGTATTACCCGCTGCATCTGTTACGACGAAGGTGTTGGTGGTAGTACCTACAGGGAAGGTAGATCCTGACGCGAGGCCTGCTGTCTGCACCCATGTTTCACCAGGGCAGTTGTCAGAGGTTGCAGGATCGTCATAAGTGACGACTGCTCCGCATACTCCCGGATCGTTGTTGACATTGACGTCCGCAGCACAAGCGATGGTTGGTGCTTCATTGTCGGTGACAGTGACCTCAAAGGAGCAGGAGGCTGTATTACCCGCTGCATCTGTTACGACGAAGGTGTTGGTGGTAGTACCTACAGGGAATGTTGATCCAGAGCTGAGTCCAGCTGTCTGCACCCATGTTTGACCAGGGCAGTTGTCAGAGGTCATTGGATCGTCGTATGTGACGACTGCACCACATACTCCCGGATCGTTGTTGACGCTGACGTCAGCAGCACAAGCGATGGTTGGTGCTTCGTTGTCGGTGACCGTGACCTCGAAGGAGCAGGTGGCTGTGTTACCTGCGGCATCTGTTACGACGAAGGTGTTGGTGGTGGTACCTACAGGGAATGTTGCTCCTGACGCGAGTCCTGCAGTCTGCACCCATGTTTCGCCAGGGCAATTGTCAGAGGTCGCAGGGTCTGAGTAAGTCACGACTGCACCACATACTCCCGGATCGTTGTTGACATTGACATCGGCAGCACAAGCGATGGTTGGTGCTTCATTGTCAGTGACAGTGACGTCGAAGGAGCAGGTGGCTGTATTACCTGCGGCATCCGTGACGACGAAGGTGTTGGTGGTGGTACCTACAGGGAATGTTGAGCCAGAGCTGAGGCCTGCTGTCTGCACCCATGTTTGTCCAGGGCAGTTGTCAGAGGTCGCGGGATCGTCGTAGGTGACGACTGCACCACATACTCCCGGATCGTTGTTGACGCTGACGTCAGCAGCACAAGCGATGGTCGGTGCTTCATTGTCAGTGACAGTGACATCGAAGGAACAGGTGGCTGTATTACCTGCGGCATCAGTGACGACGAAGGTGTTGGTGGTAGTACCTACAGGGAATGTTGAACCAGAGCTGAGTCCAGCTGTCTGCACCCATGTTTGTCCAGGGCAGTTGTCCGAGGTTGCAGGATCGTCGTAGGTGACGACTGCACCACATACTCCCGGATCGTTGTTGATATTGACATCGGCAGCACAAGCGATGGTTGGTGCTTCATTGTCGGAGACCGTGACCTCGAAGGAGCAGGAGGCTGTATTACCTGCCGCATCTGTGACGACGAAGGTATTGGTGGTGGTACCTACAGGGAATGTTGAGCCAGAGCTGAGTCCTGCAGTCTGCACCCATGTTTCGCCAGGGCAATTGTCAGAGGTCGCAGGGTCTGAGTAAGTCACGACTGCACCACATACTCCCGGATCGTTGTTGACATTGACGTCAGCAGCACAAGCGATGGTTGGTGCTTCATTGTCGGTGACAGTGACGTCGAAGGAGCAGGTGGCTGTGTTACCCGCTGCATCCGTGACGACGAAGGTGTTGATGGTAGTACCTACAGGGAATGTTGATCCTGACGCGAGGCCTGCTGTCTGCACCCATGTTTGTCCAGGGCAGTTGTCGGTAGTCATTGGATCGTCGTACGTGACGACCGCACCACATACTCCCGGATCGTTGTTGACGCTGACGTCAGCAGCACAAGCGATGGTAGGTGCTTCATTGTCGGAGACCGTGACCTCGAAGGAGCAGGTGGCTGTATTACCCGCTGCATCCGTGACGACGAAGGTGTTGGTGGTGGTACCTACAGGGAATGTTGAGCCAGAGCTGAGTCCTGCAGTCTGTACCCATGTTTGGCCAGGGCAATTGTCCGAGGTCATTGGATCGTCATAAGTGACGACTGCACCACATACTCCCGGATCGTTGTTGATATTGACGTCAGCAGCACAAGCGATGGTCGGTGCTTCATTGTCAGTGACAGTGACATCGAAGGAACAGGTGGCTGTATTGCCTGCGGCATCAGTGATGACGAAGGTGTTTGTGGTGGTACCTACAGGGAATGTTGATCCAGAGCTGAGTCCAGCTGTCTGCACCCATGTTTCACCAGGGCAGTTGTCCGAGGTCGCAGGATCGTCGTAGGTGACGACTGCACCACATACTCCCGGATCGTTGTTGATATTGACATCGGCAGCACAAGCGATGGTTGGTGCTTCATTGTCAGTGACCGTGACATCGAAGGAACAGGTGGCTGTATTACCTGCGGCATCTGTTACGACGAATGTATTGGTGGTAGTTCCGACAGGGAATATGAAGGTGGTGGTCTGCACCCATGTTTGTCCAGGGCAGTTGTCGAGGTCGCAGGATCGTCGTAGGTGACGACTGCACCAGCATACTCCCGGATCAGGTGGCTGTATTACCTGCCGCATCTGTGACGACGAAGGTATTGGTGGTTGTTCCTACAGGGAATGTTGCTCCTGACGCGAGGCCTTCTGTCTGCACCCATTCCAGGGCAGTGTCAGAGGTTGCAGGATCGTCGTAGGTGACGACCGCACCATACTCCCGGATCGTTGTTGACATTGACGTGTTGATTACCCGCCTCAGTGACGACGAATGTATTGGTGGTTGTACCTACAGGGAATGTTGAGCCTGAGCTGAGTCCAGCTGTCTGCACCCATGTTTGTCCAGGGCAGTTGTCGGTAGTTGAGGGTCTGAGCACCGCACCACATATTCCCGGATCGTTGTTGACACTGACGTCCGCAGCACAAGCGATGGTTGGATCGTCGTACCTCGAAGGAGCAGGAGGCTGTATTACCTGCGGCATCAGTGACAGTACCTACAGGGAATGACGACGTCACCACATACTCCCGGATCGTTGTTGACATTGACGTCAGCAGCACAAGCGATGGTTGGTGCTTCATTGTCGGTGACCGTGACCTCGAAGGAGCAGGTGGCTGTATTACCTGCGGCATCCGTGACGACGAAGGTGTTGGTGGTAGTACCTACAGGGAATGTTGAACCAGAGCTGAGGCCTGCTGTCTGCACCCATGTTTGTCCAGGGCAGTTGTCAGAGGTCGCAGGATCGTCGTAGGTGACGACTGCACCACATACTCCCGGATCGTTGTTGACATTGACGTCAGCAGCACACGCGATGGTTGGTGCTTCGTTGTCAGTGACAGTGACGTCGAAGGAGCAGGTGGCTGTATTACCTGCGGCATCCGTGACGACGAAGGTGTTGGTGGTGGTACCTACAGGGAATGTTGAGCCAGAGCTGAGGCCTGCTGTCTGCACCCATGTTTGTCCAGGGCAGTTGTCGGTAGTCATTGGATCGTCGTAGGTGACGACAGCACCACATACGCCCGGATCGTTGTTGACACTGACGTCAGCAGCACAAGCGATGGTTGGTGCTTCATTGTCAGTGACAGTGACGTCGAAGGAGCAGGTGGCTGTATTACCTGCGGCATCCGTGACGACGAAGTCCAGGGCAATTGTCAGAGGTCGCAGGATGTCGTAGGTGACGACTGCACCACATACTCCCGGATCGTTGTTGACATTGACGTCAGCAGCACACATGGTTGGTGCTTCGTTGTCAACAGTGACGTCGAAGGAGCAGGTGGCTGTATTACCTGCGGCATCCGTGACGAGCTGAGGCCTGCTGTCTGCACCCATGTTTGGTGACGACCAGGTTGCAGTTGTCAGTGACACGTCGAGGGAGCGGGATCGTCGTAGGTGACGACTGCACCACATACTCCCGGATCGTTGTTGACGCTGACGTCAGCAGCACAAGCGATGGTCGGTGCTTCATTGTCAGTGACAGTGACATCGAAGGAACAGGTGGCTGTATTGCCTGCGGCATCAGTGATGACGAAGGTGTTTGTGGTGGTACCTACAGGGAATGTTGATCCAGAGCTGAGTCCAGCTGTCTGCACCCATGTTTCACCAGGGCAGTTGTCCGAGGTCGCAGGATCGTCGTAGGTGACGACTGCACCACATACTCCCGGATCGTTGTTGATATTGACATCGGCAGCACAAGCGATGGTTGGTGCTTCATTGTCGGAGACCGTGACCTCGAAGGAGCAGGAGGCTGTATTACCTGCCGCATCTGTGACGACGAAGGTATTGGTGGTGGTACCTACAGGGAATGTTGAGCCAGAGCTGAGTCCTGCAGTCTGCACCCATGTTTCGCCAGGGCAATTGTCAGAGGTCGCAGGGTCTGAGTAAGTCACGACTGCACCACATACTCCCGGATCGTTGTTGACATTGACGTCAGCGGCACAAGCGATGGTTGGTGCTTCATTGTCGGTGACCGTGACCTCGAAGGAACAGGAGGCTGTGTTACCTGCGGCATCAGTGACGACGAAGGTGTTGGTGGTAGTACCTACAGGGAATGTTGAGCCAGAGCTGAGTCCTGCTGTCTGCACCCATGTTTCACCAGGGCAGTTGTCCGAGGTCGCAGGATCGTCGTAGGTGACGATCGCACCACATACTCCCGGATCGTTGTTGACATTGACGTCAGCAGCACAAGCGATGGTTGGTGCTTCGTTGTCGGAGACCGTGACATCGAAGGAGCAGGTGGCTGTATTACCCGCTGCATCCGTGACGACGAAGGTGTTGGTAGTAGTACCTACAGGGAATGTTGAACCAGAGCTGAGTCCAGCTGTCTGCACCCATGTTTGTCCAGGGCAGTTGTCGGTAGTCATTGGATCGTCGTAGGTGACGACTGCACCACATACTCCCGGATCGTTGTTGACGCTGACGTCAGCAGCACAAGCGATGGTCGGTGCTTCATTGTCAGTGACAGTGACATCGAAGGAACAGGTGGCTGTATTGCCTGCGGCATCAGTGATGACGAAGGTGTTTGTGGTGGTACCTACAGGGAATGTTGATCCAGAGCTGAGTCCAGCTGTCTGCACCCATGTTTCACCAGGGCAGTTGTCCGAGGTCGCAGGATCGTCGTAGGTGACGACTGCACCACATACTCCCGGATCGTTGTTGATATTGACATCGGCAGCACAAGCGATGGTTGGTGCTTCATTGTCAGTGACAGTGACATCGAAGGAACAGGTGGCTGTATTACCTGCGGCATCCGTGACGACGAAGGTGTTGGTGGTAGTACCTACAGGGAATGTTGAACCAGAGCTGAGGCCTGCAGTCTGTACCCATGTTTGTCCAGGGCAATTGTCAGAGGTCGCAGGATCGTCGTAGGTGACGACTGCACCACATACTCCCGGATCGTTGTTGACATTGACGTCAGCAGCACACGCGATGGTTGGTGCTTCGTTGTCGGAGACCGTGACCTCGAAGGAGCAGGTGGCTGTATTACCTGCGGCATCCGTGACGACGAAGGTGTTGGTGGTGGTACCTACAGGGAATGTTGAGCCAGAGCTGAGGCCAGCTGTCTGCACCCATGTTTGTCCAGGGCAGTTGTCGGTAGTCATTGGATCGTCGTAGGTGACGACAGCACCACATACGCCCGGATCGTTGTTGACACTGACGTCAGCAGCACAAGCGATGGTTGGTGCTTCATTGTCAGTGACAATGACGTCGAAGGAGCAGGTGGCTGTATTACCTGCGGCATCCGTGACGACGAAGGTGTTGGTGGTGGTACCTACAGGGAATGTTGAGCCAGAGCTGAGGCCTGCTGTCTGCACCCATGTTTGTCCAGGGCAGTTGTCGGTAGTCATTGGATCGTCGTAGGTGACGACAGCACCACATACGCCCGGATCGTTGTTGACACTGACGTCAGCAGCACAAGCGATGGTTGGTGCTTCATTGTCAGTGACAGTGACGTCGAAGGAGCAGGTGGCTGTATTACCCGCTGCATCCGTGACGACGAAGGTGTTGGTGGTGGTACCTACAGGGAATGTTGAACCAGAGCTGAGTCCAGCTGTCTGCACCCATGTTTGTCCAGGGCAGTTGTCAGAGGTCGCAGGGTCTGAGTAAGTGACGACAGCACCACATACTCCCGGATCGTTGTTGACATTGACGTCGGCAGCACAAGCGATGGTTGGTGCTTCATTGTCGGAGACCGTGACCTCAAAGGAACAGGTAGCTGTATTACCTGCGGCATCCGTGACGACGAAGGTATTGGTGGTAGTACCTACAGGGAATGTTGATCCTGAAGGTAGTCCGGCGGTTTGAGTGGTTGTTACACCGACGCAATTATCGCTACCAACAGGTTCGGGGTATGTGACGACCGCACCGCAAATGCCAGGATCGTTATTGATGCTGATATCGGCAGGGCAGGTGATGGTTGGGTCTTCCGTGTCGTTTACGACAATGGTTTGTATGACATCTGTGAAGTTGCCACAATCATCAGCCACTCTGTAGGTTCTGGTAATGGTTTCAGGAGACTCATTGCCATCTGAGACATCACCTACATGCGTCACGGTAAGAACAGTAGTGCAATTATCAATTGCTGATACGATGGAGAGGTCCACCGCAGGTACATTTTCGCTACAATCAACAAAGACGTCGCCAACAGGATCCACAGTAGGCGCAACATCATCGATGATAGTGATGGTCTGTGTGGAAGTGCTTGCGTTTCCACACTCGTCGGTGAACGTCCATGTACGTGTGATGATGAGCGGATCACCGGCACATCCTGTTCCACCGTTGTTGGTTTCGGAGACTACACCGAGGATATCCTCATCGGAGCACTCGTCGGGAGCGAAGAGGTCGGCAGGCATAGCGACATCATCGATGCAAGCGAGGGTGACATTGGCAGGGGGTGCGGGAGGAGTAGGCGGTGTAGTATCCTGTATGGTGAATGTCGCAGTTGTGGAGATGGCGTTGTTACATGCATCGGTGGCGGTGAATGTCACTTCGAGTACTTGTGTGTTTCCACAGAATTCGACATCTCCGGGATCGGTAATGTCGAATGTCCATGTGACGGGACCACAGAGGTCAGTCGCCGCTGCGAGTCCGTTGAGGTCAATCCAGTTATCGAAAGCGTCTTCGCTGTCTTCATCACATTCTACGGTGATGTCCTGTGCTGGAGCAAGGAGTACAGGAGCCGTATTGTCAATGATGGAGATGATCTGTACAGCTGTAGCGGTATTTCCACAGTCATCTGTTGCTGTCCATGTACGTGTGATGTTGCTTTCATTGTCACAGACTCCTGGCGTGACGGTATCGGCGTAGGTGACGGCGACATCGTCATCGCAGTTGTCGGTAGCGGAGGCCTGCCCGGTGTTTGTAGGTAGGTCCGACTCATTACAGGCGATGGTGATATCTGCAGGGGCAGTGATGACGGGATTGACATCATCGATGATGGTGATGGTCTGGGAGGAAGTGCTTGCGTTTCCACACTCGTCGGTGAACGTCCATGTACGTGTGATGATGAGCGGATCACCGGCACATCCTGTTCCACCGTTGTTGGTTTCGGAGACTACACCGAGGATATCCTCATCGGAGCACTCGTCGGGAGCGAAGAGGTCGGCAGGCATAGCGACATCATCGATGCAAGCGAGGGTGACATTGGCAGGAGGTGCGGGAGGAGTAGGCGGTGTAGTATCCTGTATGGTGAATGTCGCAGTTGTGGAGATGGCGTTGTTACATGCATCGGTGGCGGTGAATGTCACTTCGAGTACTTGTGTGTTTCCACAGAATTCGACATCTCCGGGATCGGTAATGTCGAATGTCCATGTGACGGGACCGCAGAGGTCAGTCGCCGCTGCGAGTCCGTTGAGGTCAATCCAGTTATCGAAAGCGTCTTCGCTGTCTTCATCACATTCTACGGTGATGTCCTGTGCTGGAGCAAGGAGTACAGGAGCCGTATTGTCAATGATGGAGATGATCTGTACAGCGGTAGCGGTATTTCCACAGTCATCTGTTGCTGTCCATGTACGTGTGATGTTGCTTTCATTGTCACAGACTCCTGGAGTGATGGTATCGGCGTAGGTGACGGCGACATCGTCATCACAGTTGTCGGTAGCGGAGGCCTGCCCGGTGTTTGTAGGTAGGTCCGACTCATTACAGGCGATGGTGATATCTGCAGGGGCAGTGATGACGGGATTGACATCATCGATGACGGTGATGGTCTGGGAGGAAGTGCTTGCGTTTCCACACTCGTCGGTGAATGTCCATGTACGTGTGATGATGAGCGGATCACCGGCACATCCGGCGCCGCCATTGTTGGTTTCGGAGACTACACCGAGGATATCCTCATCGGAGCACTCGTCGGGAGCGAAGAGGTCGGCAGGCATAGCGACATCATCGATGCAAGCGAGGGTGACATTGGCAGGGGGTGCGGGAGGAGTAGGCGGTGTAGTATCCTGTATGGTGAATGTCGCAGTTGTGGAGATGGCGTTGTTACATGCATCGGTGGCGGTGAATGTCACTTCGAGTACTTGTGTGTTTCCACAGAATTCGACATCTCCGGGATCGGTAATGTCGAATGTCCATGTGACGGGACCACAGAGGTCAGTCGCCGCTGCGAGTCCGTTGAGGTCAATCCAGTTATCGAAAGCGTCTTCGCTGTCTTCATCACATTCTACGGTGATGTCCTGTGCTGGAGCAAGGAGTACAGGAGCCGTATTGTCAATGATGGAGATGATCTGTACAGCTGTAGCGGTATTTCCACAGTCATCTGTTGCTGTCCATGTACGTGTGATGTTGCTTTCATTGTCACAGACTCCTGGCGTGACGGTATCGGCGTAGGTGACGGCGACATCGTCATCGCAGTTGTCGGTAGCGGAGGCCTGCCCGGTGTTTGTAGGTAGGTCCGACTCATTACAGGCGATGGTGATATCTGCAGGGGCAGTGATGACGGGATTGACATCATCGATGATGGTGATGGTCTGGGAGGAAGTGCTTGCGTTTCCACACTCGTCGGTGAACGTCCATGTACGTGTGATGATGAGCGGATCACCGGCACATCCTGTTCCACCGTTGTTGGTTTCGGAGACTACACCGAGGATATCCTCATCGGAGCACTCGTCGGGAGCGAAGAGGTCGGCAGGCATAGCGACATCATCGATGCAAGCGAGGGTGACATTGGCAGGAGGTGCGGGAGGAGTAGGCGGTGTAGTATCCTGTATGGTGAATGTCGCAGTTGTGGAGATGGCGTTGTTACATGCATCGGTGGCGGTGAATGTCACTTCGAGTACTTGTGTGTTTCCACAGAATTCGACATCTCCGGGATCGGTAATGTCGAATGTCCATGTGACGGGACCGCAGAGGTCAGTCGCCGCTGCGAGTCCGTTGAGGTCAATCCAGTTATCGAAAGCGTCTTCGCTGTCTTCATCACATTCTACGGTGATGTCCTGTGCTGGAGCAAGGAGTACAGGAGCCGTATTGTCAATGATGGAGATGATCTGTACAGCGGTAGCGGTATTTCCACAGTCATCTGTTGCTGTCCATGTACGTGTGATGTTGCTTTCATTGTCACAGACTCCTGGAGTGATGGTATCGGCGTAGGTGACGGCGACATCGTCATCACAGTTGTCGGTAGCGGAGGCCTGCCCGGTGTTTGTAGGTAGGTCCGACTCATTACAGGCGATGGTGATATCTGCAGGGGCAGTGATGACGGGATTGACATCATCGATGACGGTGATGGTCTGGGAGGAAGTGCTTGCGTTTCCACACTCGTCGGTGAATGTCCATGTACGTGTGATGATGAGCGGATCACCGGCACATCCGGCGCCGCCATTGTTGGTTTCGGAGACTACACCGAGGATATCCTCATCGGAGCACTCGTCGGGAGCGAAGAGGTCGGCAGGCATAGCGACATCATCGATGCAAGCGAGGGTGACATTGGCAGGAGGTGCGGGAGGAGTAGGCGGTGTAGTATCCTGTATGGTGAATGTCGCAGTTGTGGAGATGGCGTTGTTACATGCATCGGTGGCGGTGAATGTCACTTCGAGTACTTGTGTGTTTCCACAGAATTCGACATCTCCGGGATCGGTAATGTCGAATGTCCATGTGACGGGACCGCAGAGGTCAGTCGCCGCTGCGAGTCCGTTGAGGTCAATCCAGTTATCGAAAGCGTCTTCGCTGTCTTCATCACATTCTACGGTGATGTCCTGTGCTGGAGCAAGGAGTACAGGAGCCGTATTGTCAATGATGGAGATGATCTGTACAGCGGTAGCGGTATTTCCACAGTCATCTGTTGCTGTCCATGTACGTGTGATGTTGCTTTCATTGTCACAGACTCCTGGAGTGATGGTATCGGCGTAGGTGACGGCGACATCGTCATCACAGTTGTCGGTAGCGGAGGCCTGCCCGGTGTTTGTAGGTAGGTCCGACTCATTACAGGCGATGGTGATATCTGCAGGGGCAGTGATGACGGGATTGACATCATCGATGACGGTGATGGTCTGGGAGGAAGTGCTTGCGTTTCCACACTCGTCGGTGAACGTCCATGTACGTGTGATGATGAGTGGATCACCGGCACACCCTGTTCCACCATTGTTGGTTTCGGAGACTACACCGAGGATATCATCATCGGAGCACTCGTCGGGAGCGAAGAGGTCGGCAGGCATAGCGACATCATCGATGCAAGCGAGGGTGACATTGGCAGGGGGTGCGGGAGGAGTAGGCGGTGTAGTATCCTGTATGGTGAATGTCGCAGTTGTGGAGATGGCGTTGTTACATGCATCGGTGGCGGTGAATGTCACTTCGAGTACTTGTGTGTTTCCACAGAATTCGACATCTCCGGGATCGGTAATGTCGAATGTCCATGTGACGGGACCACAGAGGTCAGTTGCCGCTGCGAGTCCATTGAGGTCTATCCAGTTATCGAAAGCGTCTTCGCTGTCTTCATCACATTCTACGGTGATGTCCTGTGCTGGAGCAAGGAGTACAGGAGCCGTATTGTCAATGATGGAGATGATCTGTACAGCGGTAGCGGTATTTCCACAGTCATCTGTTGCTGTCCATGTACGTGTGATGTTGCTTTCATTGTCACAGACACCAGGCGTGACGGTATCGGCGTAGGTGACGGCGACATCGTCATCGCAGTTGTCGGTAGCGGAGGCCTGCCCGGTGTTTGTAGGTAGGTCCGACTCATTACAGGCGATGGTGATATCTGCAGGGGCAGTGATGACGGGATTGACATCATCGATGATGGTAATGGTCTGTGTGGAAGTGCTTGCGTTTCCACACTCGTCGGTGAACGTCCATGTACGTGTGATGATGAGCGGATCACCGGCACATCCTGTTCCACCGTTGTTGGTTTCGGAGACTACACCGAGGATATCATCATCGGAGCACTCGTCGGGAGCGAAGAGGTCGGCAGGCATAGCGACATCATCGATGCAAGCTAGGGTGACATTGGCAGGGGGTGCGGGAGGAGTAGGCGGTGTAGTATCTTGTATGGTGAATGTCGCAGTTGTGGAGATGGCGTTGTTACAGGCATCGGTGGCGGTGAATGTCACTTCGAGTACTTGTGTGTTTCCACAGAATTCGACATCTCCGGGATCGGTAATGTCGAATGTCCATGTGACGGGACCACAGAGGTCAGTCGCCGCTGCGAGTCCATTGAGGTCTATCCAGTTATCGAAAGCGTCTTCGCTGTCTTCATCACATTCTACGGTGATGTCCTGTGCTGGAGCAAGGAGTACAGGAGCCGTATTGTCAATGATGGAGATGATCTGTACAGCGGTAGCGGTATTTCCACAGTCATCTGTTGCTGTCCATGTACGTGTGATGTTGCTTTCATTGTCACAGACACCAGGCGTGACGGTATCGGCGTAGGTGACGGCGACATCGTCATCGCAGTTGTCGGTAGCGGAGGCCTGCCCGGTGTTTGTAGGTAGGTCCGACTCATTACAGGCGATGGTGATATCTGCAGGGGCAGTGATGACGGGATTGACATCATCGATGATGGTGATGGTCTGTGTGGAAGTGCTTGCGTTTCCACACTCGTCGGTGAATGTCCATGTACGTGTGATGATGAGCGGATCACCGGCACATCCTGTTCCACCGTTGTTGGTTTCGGAGACTACACCGAGGATATCATCATCGGAGCACTCGTCGGGAGCGAAGAGGTCGGCAGGCATAGCGACATCATCGATGCAAGCGAGGGTGACATTGGCAGGGGGTGCGGGAGGAGTAGGCGGTGTAGTATCCTGTATGGTGAATGTCGCAGTTGTGGAGATGGCGTTGTTACATGCATCGGTGGCGGTGAATGTCACTTCGAGTACTTGTGTGTTTCCACAGAATTCGACATCTCCGGGATCGGTAATGTCGAATGTCCATGTGACGGGACCGCAGAGGTCAGTCGCCGCTGCGAGTCCATTGAGGTCAATCCAGTTATCGAAAGCGTCTTCGCTGTCTTCATCACATTCTACGGTGATGTCCTGTGCTGGAGCAAGGAGTACAGGAGCCGTATTGTCAATGATGGAGATGATCTGTACAGCTGTAGCGGTATTTCCACAGTCATCTGTTGCTGTCCATGTACGTGTGATGTTGCTTTCATTGTCACAGACACCAGGCGTGACGGTATCGGCGTAGGTGACGGCGACATCGTCATCGCAGTTGTCGGTAGCGGAGGCCTGCCCGGTGTTTGTAGGTAGGTCCGACTCATTACAGGCGATGGTGATATTGGCAGGGGCAGTGATGACGGGATTGACATCATCGATGATGGTAATGGTCTGGGAGGAAGTGCTTGCGTTTCCACACTCGTCGGTGAATGTCCATGTACGTGTGATGATGAGCGGATCACCGGCACATCCGGCGCCGCCATTGTTGGTTTCGGAGACTACACCGAGGATATCATCATCGGAGCACTCGTCGGGAGCGAAGAGGTCGGCAGGCATAGCGACATCATCGATGCAAGCGAGGGTGACATTGGCAGGGGGTGCGGGAGGAGTAGGCGGTGTAGTATCCTGTATGGTGAATGTCGCAGTTGTGGAGATGGCGTTGTTACATGCATCGGTGGCGGTGAATGTCACTTCGAGTACTTGTGTGTTTCCACAGAATTCGACATCTCCGGGATCGGTAATGTCGAATGTCCATGTGACGGGACCGCAGAGGTCAGTCGCCGCTGCGAGTCCATTGAGGTCAATCCAGTTATCGAAAGCGTCTTCGCTGTCTTCATCACATTCTACGGTGATGTCCTGTGCTGGAGCAAGGAGTACAGGAGCCGTATTGTCAATGATGGAGATGATCTGTACAGCTGTAGCGGTATTTCCACAGTCATCTGTTGCTGTCCATGTACGTGTGATGTTGCTTTCATTGTCACAGACACCAGGCGTGACGGTATCGGCGTAGGTGACGGCGACATCGTCATCGCAGTTGTCGGTAGCGGAGGCCTGCCCGGTGTTTGTAGGTAGGTCCGACTCATTACAGGCGATGGTGATATTGGCAGGGGCAGTGATGACGGGATTGACATCATCGATGATGGTAATGGTCTGGGAGGAAGTGCTTGCGTTTCCACACTCGTCGGTGAATGTCCATGTACGTGTGATGATGAGCGGATCACCGGCACATCCGGCGCCGCCATTGTTGGTTTCGGAGACTACACCGAGGATATCATCATCGGAGCACTCGTCGGGAGCGAAGAGGTCGGCAGGCATAGCGACATCATCGATGCAAGCGAGGGTGACATTGGCAGGGGGTGCGGGAGGAGTAGGCGGTGTAGTATCCTGTATGGTGAATGTCGCAGTTGTGGAGATGGCGTTGTTACATGCATCGGTGGCGGTGAATGTCACTTCGAGTACTTGTGTGTTTCCACAGAATTCGACATCTCCGGGATCGGTAATGTCGAATGTCCATGTGACGGGACCACAGAGGTCAGTCGCCGCAGCGAGTCCGTTGAGGTCAATCCAGTTATCGAAAGCGTCTTCGCTGTCTTCATCACATTCTACGGTGATGTCCTGTGCTGGAGCAAGGAGTACAGGAGCCGTATTGTCAATGATGGAGATGATCTGTACAGCGGTAGCGGTATTTCCACAGTCATCTGTTGCTGTCCATGTACGTGTGATGTTGCTTTCATTGTCACAGACTCCAGGCGTGACGGTATCGGCGTAGGTGACGGCGACATCGTCATCGCAGTTGTCGGTAGCGGAGGCCTGTCCGGTGTTTGTAGGTAGGTCCGACTCATTACAGGCGATGGTGATATCTGCAGGGGCAGTGATGACGGGATTGACATCATCGATGATGGTGATGGTCTGGGAGGAAGTGCTTGCGTTTCCACACTCGTCGGTGAACGTCCATGTACGTGTGATGATGAGCGGATCACCGGCACATCCTGTTCCACCGTTGTTGGTTTCGGAGACTACACCGAGGATATCCTCATCGGAGCACTCGTCGGGAGCGAAGAGGTCGGCAGGCATAGCGACATCATCGATGCAAGCGAGGGTGACATTGGCAGGAGGTGCGGGAGGAGTAGGCGGTGTAGTATCCTGTATGGTGAATGTCGCAGTTGTGGAGATGGCGTTGTTACATGCATCGGTGGCGGTGAATGTCACTTCGAGTACTTGTGTGTTTCCACAGAATTCGACATCTCCGGGATCGGTAATGTCGAATGTCCATGTGACGGGACCGCAGAGGTCAGTCGCCGCTGCGAGTCCGTTGAGGTCAATCCAGTTATCGAAAGCGTCTTCGCTGTCTTCATCACATTCTACGGTGATGTCCTGTGCTGGAGCAAGGAGTACAGGAGCCGTATTGTCAATGATGGAGATGATCTGTACAGCGGTAGCGGTATTTCCACAGTCATCTGTTGCTGTCCATGTACGTGTGATGTTGCTTTCATTGTCACAGACTCCTGGAGTGATGGTATCGGCGTAGGTGACGGCGACATCGTCATCACAGTTGTCGGTAGCGGAGGCCTGCCCGGTGTTTGTAGGTAGGTCCGACTCATTACAGGCGATGGTGATATCTGCAGGGGCAGTGATGACGGGATTGACATCATCGATGACGGTGATGGTCTGGGAGGAAGTGCTTGCGTTTCCACACTCGTCGGTGAATGTCCATGTACGTGTGATGATGAGCGGATCACCGGCACATCCGGCGCCGCCATTGTTGGTTTCGGAGACTACACCGAGGATATCCTCATCGGAGCACTCGTCGGGAGCGAAGAGGTCGGCAGGCATAGCGACATCATCGATGCAAGCGAGGGTGACATTGGCAGGGGGTGCGGGAGGAGTAGGCGGTGTAGTATCCTGTATGGTGAATGTCGCAGTTGTGGAGATGGCGTTGTTACATGCATCGGTGGCGGTGAATGTCACTTCGAGTACTTGTGTGTTTCCACAGAATTCGACATCTCCGGGATCGGTAATGTCGAATGTCCATGTGACGGGACCACAGAGGTCAGTCGCCGCTGCGAGTCCGTTGAGGTCAATCCAGTTATCGAAAGCGTCTTCGCTGTCTTCATCACATTCTACGGTGATGTCCTGTGCTGGAGCAAGGAGTACAGGAGCCGTATTGTCAATGATGGAGATGATCTGTACAGCTGTAGCGGTATTTCCACAGTCATCTGTTGCTGTCCATGTACGTGTGATGTTGCTTTCATTGTCACAGACTCCTGGCGTGACGGTATCGGCGTAGGTGACGGCGACATCGTCATCGCAGTTGTCGGTAGCGGAGGCCTGCCCGGTGTTTGTAGGTAGGTCCGACTCATTACAGGCGATGGTGATATCTGCAGGGGCAGTGATGACGGGATTGACATCATCGATGATGGTGATGGTCTGGGAGGAAGTGCTTGCGTTTCCACACTCGTCGGTGAACGTCCATGTACGTGTGATGATGAGCGGATCACCGGCACATCCTGTTCCACCGTTGTTGGTTTCGGAGACTACACCGAGGATATCCTCATCGGAGCACTCGTCGGGAGCGAAGAGGTCGGCAGGCATAGCGACATCATCGATGCAAGCGAGGGTGACATTGGCAGGAGGTGCGGGAGGAGTAGGCGGTGTAGTATCCTGTATGGTGAATGTCGCAGTTGTGGAGATGGCGTTGTTACATGCATCGGTGGCGGTGAATGTCACTTCGAGTACTTGTGTGTTTCCACAGAATTCGACATCTCCGGGATCGGTAATGTCGAATGTCCATGTGACGGGACCGCAGAGGTCAGTCGCCGCTGCGAGTCCGTTGAGGTCAATCCAGTTATCGAAAGCGTCTTCGCTGTCTTCATCACATTCTACGGTGATGTCCTGTGCTGGAGCAAGGAGTACAGGAGCCGTATTGTCAATGATGGAGATGATCTGTACAGCGGTAGCGGTATTTCCACAGTCATCTGTTGCTGTCCATGTACGTGTGATGTTGCTTTCATTGTCACAGACACCAGGCGTGACGGTATCGGCGTAGGTGACGGCGACATCGTCATCGCAGTTGTCGGTAGCGGAGGCCTGCCCGGTGTTTGTAGGTAGGTCCGACTCATTACAGGCGATGGTGATATTGGCAGGGGCAGTGATGACGGGATTGACATCATCGATGATGGTAATGGTCTGGGAGGAAGTGCTTGCGTTTCCACACTCGTCGGTGAATGTCCATGTACGTGTGATGATGAGCGGATCACCGGCACATCCGGCGCCGCCATTGTTGGTTTCGGAGACTACACCGAGGATATCATCATCGGAGCACTCGTCGGGAGCGAAGAGGTCGGCAGGCATAGCGACATCATCGATGCAAGCGAGGGTGACATTGGCAGGGGGTGCGGGAGGAGTAGGCGGTGTAGTATCCTGTATGGTGAATGTCGCAGTTGTGGAGATGGCGTTGTTACATGCATCGGTGGCGGTGAATGTCACTTCGAGTACTTGTGTGTTTCCACAGAATTCGACATCTCCGGGATCGGTAATGTCGAATGTCCATGTGACGGGACCACAGAGGTCAGTCGCCGCAGCGAGTCCGTTGAGGTCAATCCAGTTATCGAAAGCGTCTTCGCTGTCTTCATCACATTCTACGGTGATGTCCTGTGCTGGAGCAAGGAGTACAGGAGCCGTATTGTCAATGATGGAGATGATCTGTACAGCGGTAGCGGTATTTCCACAGTCATCTGTTGCTGTCCATGTACGGGTGATGTTGCTTTCATTGTCACAGACTCCAGGCGTGACGGTATCGGCGTAGGTGACGGCGACATCGTCATCGCAGTTGTCGGTAGCGGAGGCCTGTCCGGTGTTTGTAGGTAGGTCCGACTCATTACAGGCGATGGTGATATCTGCAGGGGCAGTGATGACGGGATTGACATCATCGATGATGGTGATGGTCTGGGAGGAAGTGCTTGCGTTTCCACACTCGTCGGTGAACGTCCATGTACGTGTGATGATGAGCGGATCACCGGCACATCCTGTTCCACCGTTGTTGGTTTCGGAGACTACACCGAGGATATCCTCATCGGAGCACTCGTCGGGAGCGAAGAGGTCGGCAGGCATAGCGACATCATCGATGCAAGCGAGGGTGACATTGGCAGGGGGTGCGGGAGGAGTAGGCGGTGTAGTATCCTGTATGGTGAATGTCGCAGTAGTAGAGGCGGAGTTGCCACAATCATCAGAAGCGGTGAAAATGACGATGAATGTTTCGGTATTGCCACAGAAGGAGACATCTCCCTGGTCGACGAGTTCCCAGTCCCAGTTGATATTACCACAATTGTCGATGGCTACAGCGCCACCATTGTTGTCGATCCATTCGTCGAAGGCGTCTTCACTATTCTCATCGCATTCTATGGTTTGGTCCTGAGCCTGGGGGAAGATGATGGGTGCGGTGTTGTCGATGACGGTAATGGTTTGCGAGGTACTGCTCGTGTTGTTGCAATCATCGGTGAACGTCCAAGTACGTGTGATGATGAGTGGATCACCGACACATCCGGCGCCGCCATTGTTCGTTTCGGAGACTACACCGAGTATATCCTCATCGGAGCACTCGTCGGGAGCGAGCAGATCGACGGGCATAGCGACATCATCGATGCATGCGACGGTGACATTGGCAGGGGGTGCGGGAGGAGTAGGCGGTGTAGTATCCTGTATGGTGAATGTCGCAGTAGTAGAGACTTCGTTGCCACAATCATCGGAGGCGGTGAAGGTGACGATGAAGGTTTCGGTATTGCCACAGAAGGAGACATCTCCCTGGTCGACGAGTTCCCAGTCCCAGTTGACATTACCACAATTGTCGATGGCTACAGCGCCACCATTGTTGTCGATCCATTCATCGAAGGCGTCTTCACTATTCTCATCGCATTCTATGGTTTGGTCCTGAGCCTGGGGGAAGATGATGGGTGCGGTGTTGTCGATGACGGTAATGGTTTGCGAGGTACTGCTCGTGTTGTTGCAATCATCGGTGAACGTCCAAGTACGTGTGATGATGACGCAGCCGGAGCCCCCGTTATCAGTTTCGGAGAAGACGCCATTAATGTCAACGCCATCGCATTCGTCGTATGCCAAGAGAGTAGGTGGGGCGGGTATATTATCTGTACAGTCGAGTGTCAGATCGGCAGGCGCTGCCGGAGGTGTAGGTGGTGTAGTATCCTGTATGGTAAATGTCGCTGTGGTAGAAACGGATGCACCATCACAATCATCAGTGGCAGTAAAAGTGACGATGAAGATTTCGGTATTGCCACAAAAGGAGACATCACCCTGGTCGACGAGTTCCCAGTCCCAGTTGACAGTACCACAGGCCCCACTGATAATGGCCCCTCCGTTATTGTCAACCCACTCATCGAATGCATCTTCGCTGTCTTCATCGCATTCCACTGTCGCGTCTTGAGCGTCTAAATCCAGCGTCAATGCGAAACTAACTCTTGAGTTGGCCTTATCTTCTGATTTCTCAGCTTGGGCGGTGTCAAGTATGACCAGTGAAAGAAGCACAAAGCCCACTATTTTCAACAGTTTGAAATCTGCCTTTTTCGGTATAGTCGAAAACACAAGACATGGTCGCAGTTGACGGGATGGTGAGGCTGGAAAAAGTGATCTTTGACAGAAGAAATTAAGTAGACGGAGGGGTGTAGTAAGTACAGTATTACTTACCCTCTCGCATTGTGGCGAGTAGGCACTTCTCATGGCTTTTGTCAGTGGTTGAGTTGGTGATTCAAAGGATAAGGTACGACTTTGCTCGATAATTTTCTTGCAAATCGCCCCCATTTAGTGAAAAAAGGGCCTTTTCCCATGATTTTGGAACTCAATTAGAGGGAGTACGACAATTTTTCGCACTCAGTGCGCATTTTACTGATTCAGAGAATACCCGTAAAATGGCCTCAACGGATATAACGGTGTTGTTAAGCGAACGGGATTTTTTCAATAATATAACATTTGAAAAACCCTATTTTTTCGCACGGAAATTCGTGAATAACTCATTTGAGCGCTCTGAAGGCCCTCTTTATAACAGTCGGTAACGTCAGTTTTTGATAAATCGCCAGGTAGCGTTTTGCATACGTATCGCGTACACGCCATAAGGCAATGCTGAGACATCTACTTTCCACCTTCGAAGATGCTCGTCGTAAGAACTTAAGATCAAATCAGTCACATCCTGTCCTGATGTGTTGACAATGCGTATATTTTCAACAAGAGGCAGGTCTGTTTTCAAAAAGAGCACATCGCTTGTGGGGTTCGGGTAAACTTTGACCAAACTCGTCTGTCCAAAAGGGTCCTGTAATGCAACGATTTCGGAGAATGAAAACGTACCATCAAAATCCGTTTGCTTCAACCGGTAGTATGTCAGGTTGCCAGAAAAGCTTGTTTGATCGTTAATTGAATAGTCAATCCGAGAACTTGAATTACCTGCTCCAGGCACTTGTGCTATTTCTTCCCAATGAAAGCCATCCGGTGATCTTTCAACGGTGAAAAAATCATTATTGACTTCTGTGATTGTTGCCCACTCTACCAAGATCCCTGTGCTCTGAACGCTCGCTGTTAGGAAGAGCAACTCTACAGGTAGGGGCGCATCTCTTGTGCCGAAAGTGAAGGTCAGGTTAGTGAAATCGGTGACGACGTCGCTGGTCACATTGCCAGGGTCACCGTTGTCAATATCAGATTGGCCTTCACTCGTCCAGTCTGTGCCGTCATATCTTGCAACTACCAGTGATGGTCCCGGCTCAATGTCGCTTCGGGTGGCGTCCTCCCAATACAATGTGATGGGTACGTCGTCGTCATTTAGAACGCGACTTACTGTCCAATACTCCTCGGAACTAACGCCTGTCAATGATCCATCGAAACTCTGATCGAAGAAAGGCTCATGCCAGTACTCCGCAGTGAATTCTGTGTTATTGTTTGACGAAGCCGTATTGTCGATAGCCAACCTGGCCCAAACTGTCCCATCACCTATTGGGAAGACGAATTTGTCATTGCCTATTTTTCTTACAGGCCCGTCGACGAAACTGTCAGGAGATCCAGGGCTACTCGTGGCGCCATCTGCTATGATCACGACATTGCTGAATGTACCGTTGACAATGCCATCGGTTAGTTCCAAATGTGTAAGCACATTAATCAAGATATCTAACTGGATGCCCGACGCCGAACTATTATTAATTGTAAGGTTCTCGAAATCCGTTATACCGGACAGACCAATGTACTGTATATCGGTTCCTGTGAACTGCACTTCCCCGATACCGTTGGTGTTGATAAAGACCGGGTCACCCCAGGTATTGTTATTCCAACTTCCCTTTAAGTCGATCGTGCCATCATTGTCGATAGTAGCGGAGACGATCGTGGGCCAGTTCAGAAAGTTGGTTTCATGGCTGAAGTCACCTTCCACGGTCATGGTCAGACCGGATTCGATCGTCAACGCCACGCCATTATTCGTGATTTGGGCTAAGGAAGCATAGCTCAATGCGAACAGGATTGCTATAGATATCTCCCTGATGCCCATTATCACTTTGATATTGGTTTTGGCGAAAATGAATGTTGCGAAAGTGCAAATTGCTCCACTCTCCGTCGACGCCATTCTTCTGTCCACGGGAGATTGATCTTGTTGAAAACGGGTTTGTCATCCACGAAGACTATCGCGTCACTCTTATCGATTTCATCTTCGGAGACAAGCTCATAGGGTTCGAAAGCGAGTATTTGACAGCAGAGGTTTAGTCGACTCTCATCAATTTGTTCGACGGATAGTTTTTGCTTTGAGGCGATGAATAGAATATCAGAGTCGGCATCCAGTGCTCGGTGGTGCTTGACATGAAATCCCGAGTGTTCCAAGGTTAGGTAAACCGAACGCGCAGCAAGTCCACGATCCCCATCGAGGTATCCTTGAAAATTCAGTAGGAGAATTCCATCATTATTGAGGATGGACCTTACGTCACCCAAAGCCTCTATTGTCAACATGTAATGTGCAGGAGATTCGCCCTTGATAACATCTAAAATGACGATATCATATTTTTGGTTTGTTTGGGCTATGAAGTGACGGCCATCATCTATTATCACATTGACCCCCTCTTGGTCAAAGCCAAAAAATCGTTGACCGATTTCTTGCATTCTTGCATCAATTTCGACGGCGTCGACTTTGAAATCGAGCCCTTTCAATTCCATGGCGAGATGGCCAGCACCGAGGCCTACTAGCAACGCTCTTGAGCCAGCAGGTTTGATACTGGCAATCGTGGCGATGCGATGTGGATAGGACCAGGCTGAGAAGGGTTCGTATTTTTTCACCATGAGGTTTTGAGGGACCCCATTGACCAATAAACATCGTGCGTCGCTACCACTCTCGTCAATAAAGTCATAGACAGTCAATTGGCCCATGACGCTATCATCCTGATACAGCAACTGTATGTGCTCTTCGATACTCGTGGGTGTTAAAGACAGCAGCGGGGCGAAGACGAGGATTATCGCCCCTATCGGTCTATAGTTTTTTCGTAGCAACAAGAATGTAATAGCTGCAAGGCACAAAAGACCCGTTACTATTGTTATCGAGAGCATTATGCCCAATTCCGGTAAAAGGTAGAATCCCAAGGCCAGGGTCATGATTATACCTCCCACTGTTGAGATGGCGTAGATAGTTCCAGCTTCCTTGCCAGCTCCGTTTACGTCTTGAACCCTCAGTTGGATGATGACAGGTGAAATCATCCCCATGAGTACGAGGGGGGGTGCAATGACGGTCAATGCCGATAGCAGTGAGCCGAGTCTAATGCCTGTGCCGAATGTAACAGGCATGATCAATTTGCCGCTTACGGGCATCATCGCTACCAGCATGGCGCCGATCAATAGTATCCAGGGAACCGAGAGAAGCCCCGAATAGCGACGGGCTACTTTTCCTCCGAGGAAATAGCCCAAGGCCAACCCCCCTAATGTAACGGACAGAACTGCCGCCCAAACGTATAGCGTCGTTCCGTAAAACGGAGCCATGAGATTTACTCCTCCCAACTCAACCATCATCACGACGCCTCCCTCTACTGCCGCAATGGAATAGATCAACCATGGGGATATCTTGGTTTCTCCGATGGCTGGGTGTTGGTTCATCAGAATGGAGCGATAGTGACGTACCCGCCGTAAGCTTTATCCGACTCTTTAGTATCGAAATTGATAATAATCACCAGGAAATTTGTCGTCGTACTTTGAGTATCTGTGATATCGGCTTCCGATCCGACATTGGCACTGCCGATTGACGTTAAGATGCCAGTTTCTATATCGCTTACGAACACGTCGAAGGTTACACCTGTATCATTTCCATAGATCCTGGCGTGCGTTGCCTGATAGCCCGTAGGGATGACCACAAAAGCAACAAGTGGGGTACTATCGTCAGGTGTGATTACGCCGAAATTTGAGCTGGATATGGTATCGTAGACAGCTGGGCCTTTTATATCCGGGCTGCCACCTTTCTCGTCAGCGGTGGCCATGAAGTCATTGGGCAGAATCTTGATTCGGGTTTTGCTAGCATGAAAGCCACTGTTGATGGGTACCCAGACGGGGGAGCCAGACGTCCCTGAGTTGAAGTAGAAAAGCTCGAAATCTGTGTCGTAAACAAGCAGGCCATTCGCCGGTGAAGATATTGCATTTCGCTGGGCTGTTGTCATACGTGGAATCAAGACGCCTCGATCAGTAGCGGCAGCATCAATGATTGAAGAAGCATCAGGGAAGGCATTGTTAAAACCCACCGATTGGGCGGCGGAGTACTGTAGTAGCATGGAGTGAATCACCAAAAGCACTCCCAGCCGGAAATAACTGTCCTTGGGCAGGAACAATCCCCTTTTTGATCCACTATTCATCGTTTTTTCTTAGTTAAGGCCACTGGATAGGCAGAATCCCTAATAACGTCTTACAGATGCGCCTTTCGTTCAAATCCTCCCTTCAATATCCTAAGATAGGAATTTCCTAAATATATTCTTAGAATTTCTTGGTTGCGTCATAAAAAACGGTGGCATCAATTCGGGTTTTTGGACGCAGATGTCGGCTGCTTATCTGTACTGATTGGTTGCTGAATCCGATCAGGAAGAAGAGAGTAGGTATATGCAGAGCTCTGTGTTTATGAGGAATAGGTCGCTTCCATACTGTAGAGGCCCAATTGATAATTTTCTTCTCGTTGGCGGTGGAAATCGTACCACTGAATACCTGCCTCGGTTTGGCGCAATGCCCTGCTGTTGCTGACTTGGTTCTTACTAGATGCTCGTGATCGAGCAGTCTACTGTAAAAGCAAAAGAAAAGGGGCTGCTTGTGATGGCAGCCCCTTCCTAATTGATTGGATGAGAGCAATTTTATTTCACTGGCACCAGGTAACCTGTTTTGATCTCGTCGCCAGTTACAAGCTTGTAGAGATAAGTGCCTTGCGGGACGTTTGTCGCATCGAACACTGTGCCGTAGACAACATCACTTTGTGCCTCTCCATCGAAGAGTACCTCTACCAGCCTCCCACTCATATTGTAAATCTCCAGCCTCACCTTCATGGTCTCAGGGACTACGAAGTCGAGATTGATCAAACTCTGGAAAGGGTTCGGATAAGCCACCACATTGGTGGATTCGCTCTCCATGATGCGTGCCAGATTGTTCAGGTCAGTTGATGAACTCTCCTCACGTGCCATTGGATCGGAATCGGAGAAGCTGATCGTTTGGATGCAGGTGCTTGTATTGCCATTTGCATCTGTCGCAATCCACGTACGTGTGATCGTTCTGCATTCCGCATCTTCGAACACTTCGTCGCGAGCCGGGCTAACGCCGCAGACTTGCCCATCTTCACCTAGCCATCCAACGACTGTCAATACATTGTCGAATGTCACACCTGTAATGTCCTCTGAGCACGAGGTATGTATCGAGGTTGCCGATCCATTGACAACGAAATCCGTGTCGTTCTTGAGTTTGTTCTGGCCAACATCCCATGAGATGACTGAGAACCTGGTACCAGTCGCCAAAGGACCGAAGGTTCCAAGTACTTCAGTTCCTACGCCATCGAAGTATGCTGTGACGTAACCTCCGTCAGGACCAACATAGTCGAGCGTCAGTTCAATCATGTCGCTACAGTTGCAGCTCTCGATCGGAGGAACGGTCTCATCGCACGTGTTGCCGCCTTCATCGGTCCAACTGAGGACGGTAAAGTCACCGACAGTTCTGCCGAGGATATACTTCGAGCATGATGTATGGATCTTGACTTCAGCGCCATCTTCGGAAGATCCATCACTGTCCACATAGAACCTCGTATCTGCCTTGAGCTTAGGTTCCCCAATAACATTGGAGTAAACTGTCAACTCCTGGTCAGGCTGAGCATTGGTGAATGTAGCCAGCAGCTCATTAGGATCTCGACCTGAATCCCAGTACACTTTCACGGTCTTGCCAGCAGGTCCATTGTACTTGACAGTCAAGCTCGTCATACCTCCATCACAGCTACACCCTAAAGGATCGCCTGTCGGTACTTCATCGTTGAAAGTGATCACGGGATCGCTGCAGTCATCGATTGCTGATGCCATACCAGTACTTGCTGGTGTGTCGTCATCGCCGCAGGCAATGGTCACATCGGCAGGGCATGAGATCACTGGTGGCGTGTCATCCTCAGGTAGAGTAATGATCTGCTGACAACTGCTTGTATTGCCACTGACATCACTGACGGTCCACGTACGGATGATGATATTGCTGGAGCCTCCGCTTGGATTACCAGCCTCGGTGTATCCACAGAACTGTCCATCGCCATCAAGCCAGCCGACTACCTCTAAGTCACCCTGGACCTGACCAGTGATGTCTTGTGAGCAAGATGTGTGGAAGGTCACTGTCTGACCGTTCAATTCAAAGTCAGTATCAGCCTTGAGCTTGTTCTGATCCGCGTCCCATGAAATCACTGAGAATATATCCCCAGGGTTTACGCTGATGGGATCTCCAAGTGGTACACCGGCGTCATAGTACGCCTGAATAGTAGTGGAGCTCGTTCCAAGGTATTTAAGGCTAAGTTCGATCATGCCTCCATCGCAAGCGCAGCTCTCAACAGGTGGCACGGATTCGTCACAGAAGCTTCCTGAGCCATCTGTCCATCCTCGAACTGTTACCTCGCCGCCCGGACCAGCTACTCTACCCAAGATGTACTTCGAACATGAAGTATGGATCTCAAATGAGTCACCGTTTTCCAGCACGAAGTTGGTATTGGCCTTGAGTTTCACCTCATTAACAGTTGACGAGAACACGGTGATGAACTCACCAGGGTCAACCTGCGCATTGAACAGTTCCCCAGTCGTACCATCATAGTAGACTTTGAGTACCTGCGAGGTATTGCCAGTATACTCGATGGTGAGACTCGTCATACCATCCTGACAAGTACAGTTTCCTATACCATCAGATGGTGGAGGACCAAAGGAATCAGTATATGTAGGTACTCCATCAAGTTCACAATCATCTGTCGCAGTCGCCTCGAGCGTGATGGTCAGATCATTCGGATCCTCACCACATTCCAACGTGATATCAGGAGGGCAAGTAAGGATAGGAGCTTCATTGTCCTCAGGAAGGGTGATGATCTGCTGACACGTACTCACGTTGCCATAGATATCCTCTGCTCTCCAGGTGCGGACTATGATATTGCTGGACCCACCGCTTGGATTACCAGCCTCGGTGTATCCACAGAATTGTCCATCTCCATCGAGCCATCCGACTACCTCTAAGTCACCCTGGACCTGACCAGTGATGTCTTGTGAGCAAGACGTGTGGAAGGTCACTGTCTGACCGTTCAACTCAAAGTCAGTATCAGCCTTGAGCTTGTTTTGGTCGGCATCCCAGGAAATCACTGAGAATACATCACCAGGGTTGACGCTGATGGGATCTCCAAGTGGTACACCGGCGTCATAGTACGCCTGAATAGTAGTGGAGCTCGTTCCAAGGTATTTAAGGCTAAGTTCGATCATGCCTCCGTCGCAAGCACAGCTCTCAACAGGTGGCACGGATTCGTCACAGAAGCTTCCTGAGCCATCTGTCCAGCCTCGAACTGTTACCTCGCCGCCAGGACCAGCTACTCTACCTAAGATGTACTTCGAACATGAAGTGTGGATCTCAAATGAGTCACCGTTCTCCAGCACGAAGTTGGTATTGGCCTTGAGTTTCACCTCATTAACAGTTGACGAGAACACGGTGATAAACTCACCAGGGTCAACCTGCGCATTGAACAGTTCCCCAGTCGTACCATCATAGTAGACTTTGAGTACCTGCGAGGTATTGCCAGTATACTGGATGGTGAGACTTGTCATACCATCCTGGCAAGTGCAGTTTCCAATGCCGTCAGATGGTGGAGGACCAAATTCATCGGTGTACGTCGGATCGCCGATCAGCCCGCAATCATCAGTTGCTGTAGCCTCGAGCGTGAGTGTCAGGTCGTTCGGGTCCTCACCGCACTCCAGCGTGATATCTGGAGGGCAGGAGATGACAGGAGGAGTATTGTCGTCCTCCAGCGTGATGATCTGTTCGCACATCGCCATGTTGCCACTCTCGTCAGTCGCTATCCACTTACGGATGATAACATTGGACTCTGGATCATGGTCGCCAGCTTCAGTATATCCGCAGAACTGACCATCCCCATCGAGCCATCCGATTACCTCTAGATTTCCTTGGATTTGGCCAATGATATCGTCAGAGCATGATGTATGATAGGTCACCGTTCCCTGTCCATCGATCACAAAGTCCGTTTCAGTCTTGAGTTTGTTCTCATCGACCGTCCAGGAAATCACCGAGAAAATGGATCCTGGCGTGACAGCAAATGCTCCGAGGCTAATGCCGTTATCGTAGAACGCTTCGATGGTCGTCGCTTCATCACCGATATATCTGAGGCTCAATTCAATCATACCGCCATCACAGGAACAGTTCTCGACTGGAGGTACGGTCATATCGCAAGTTGCACCTGCACCATTGTTACCGTTCAGGTCCGTCCAACCTGTGACGGTTACCTCCTTGTTTGGTCCAGCCACTCGGCCGAGAATGTACTTGGAGCAAGAGGTGTGGATCTCGAAAGAAGACCCATCCTGCAAGACGAAATTGGTATTGGCCTTTAGCTTGTCCTGGTTCACAGTACTTGAGAACACGGTGAACTCGGTATTTGGCTGAACAACCTCATCAAACAGCAAGCCGGCAGTACCATCATAGTAGACCTGGATTCGCTGTGCTGTGGAGCCATTGTAGAGTACCGTCAGGCTTGTCATGCCACCGTCGCACTGGCAGCTAAATCCTGGGCCTGTGGACGGCGGTATTTCGATATCCATGTAATCAATGACCACATCGCCACACAGGTCTTCCTCTGCGGTGGCCCATCCGGTATTGTCTGGATGGATGTCGGTATCGCCACAATCCAGCGTGATATCAGGCGGACAGATGATGGTCGGAGGAGTTTCGTCCTCCAATACAGTGATCACCTGAGTTTCAGTCGCAGTATTCTCGCAGTCGTCTGTCGCGGTCCACGTACGAGTGATAGTAGTAGTATTCTCACCCGTTGTGACAGCTAGCTTCACCTCGTCGAAGTCCGCTTCATAGTCATTGTAGTTGAAGTCCTGGACCATAAGACGGATTTCAATAGGCTGTCCTACCAACTCAGGGTTATCAGCTGAGTTGTAGTTCAGCGTCACCAACGTCCAGACATCATCCGGTGGCGTTCCTGAGGTGGTCGCTACGATCACATTGTCCACGACAAGATCGATGCGGTACCCAGGGTTCAGGCCATCATTGTAAGATGAAGGATTGCCAACATAGACACTTAGTTCGTAATTGGCATCCGCCAGAAGCGTCGTTGAGAGTACTTGCGACAGTCCTACTTGTGAGCCTGTGGATGTTGCTGCCCACATGATGTTACGTCCCTGCTTGGCCGCGCCACCGTAGCCGTAGGCTGAGGAAGGATTGTAAGCCCCCACATAGAATCCAGAAGGATCTGTATTCCAGGTTGTGCTATTACCATCATAGTGGCCGATGGTCCAATCTGGCGCACCGTTGATCCACTTGTCGTTGTCGAGCAGTGGATATTCGAAACTATGATTAGCTATGGCTATGTGTTCAGTAGTTTCATTGTTGACCGTATTGGTCGTCTCTGAGAACGTAATCGTAGGATTCGGATCGCAATTGTCGGTAGCACCAGGATTGGCAGGATCTGGAATGACATCGCATTCAACTGTGACATCATCAGGCACACCTGTTAATACTGGAGGTACTTCATCAGGAATCACCGTGATATATTGCTCACAGGTGACCTTATTGAGACACTCATCTATGGCTGTCCAGGTACGAGTAATGGTACCGCCGACGCAGAAGTCTGGTTCCTGGTCATCAACATAGGTAATACCTACGAATCCGCCACAATTGGCAGTTGCTGTTGCCACTCCCAGGAACGAAGGATCGAGGGATTGATTACAATCAACGACTGCATTTGCTGGGCAAGAAATGGTGGGAGGCACTTGACTGTCTACCGTAATAGTTTGCTCTACGTCCGTGAAGTTGCCACAGGCATCAGTCACTCGGTATTTCCTGGTGATGACCTCAGGACAGCTATTGCCGTCAGAGACATCGCCGACATGAGTTATGGTGAGTTCGGGATCACAGTCGCTTGCCACCACTATAGAAATATCTGCTGCAGGTATATCTCCTACACACTCGACATTAATAGGATCAAGAGGATCGACCACTGGAGGAGTAGTATCAATGATGGTGATGGTAGACGTAGCACTGGCAGGGTTACCGCACGCATCTGTTGCGGAGAAGGTAACCGTCACCGTGTTGTTGCAAGAGAGCCCGATACCGTTGAAGTCATCGGCTACATCGAGGGCACCATCACAACCGTCATTGGCAGAAGCCATGGCGAGCCATGCATCGATCTGTGCCTGGTAGTCACCGTCGGTACATTCTATTTCCAGGGCTGCTGGTGCAGAGACCACTGGAGGAGTAGTATCAATGATGGTGATGGTAGACGTAGCACTGGCAGGGTTACCGCACGCATCTGTTGCGGAGAAGGTCACCGTCACCGTGTTGTTGCAAGAGAGCCCGATACCGTTGAAGTCATCGGTTACATCGAGGGCACCATCACAACCGTCATTGGCAGAAGCCATGGCGAGCCATGCATCGATCTGTGCCTGGTAGTCACCGTCGGTACATTCTATTTCCAGGGCTGCTGGTGCAGAGACCACTGGAGGAGTAGTATCAATGATGGTGATGGTAGACGTAGCACTGGCAGGGTTACCGCACGCATCTGTTGCGGAGAAGGTCACCGTCACCGTGTTGTTGCAAGAGAGCCCGATACCGTTGAAGTCATCGGTTACATCGAGGGCACCATCACAACCGTCATTGGCAGAAGCCATGGCGAGCCATGCATCGATCTGTGCCTGGTAGTCACCGTCGGTACATTCTATTTCCAGGGCTGCTGGTGCAGAGACCACTGGAGGAGTAGTGTCAATGATGGTGATGGTAGACGTAGCACTGGCAGGGTTACCGCACGCATCTGTTGCGGAGAAGGTCACCGTCACCGTGTTGTTGCAAGAGAGCCCGATACCGTTGAAGTCATCGGTTACATCGAGGGCACCATCACAACCGTCATTGGCAGAAGCCATGGCGAGCCATGCATCGATCTGTGCCTGGTAGTCACCGTCGGTACATTCTATTTCCAGGGCTGCTGGTGCAGAGACCACTGGAGGAGTAGTATCAATGATGGTGATGGTAGACGTAGCACTGGCAGGGTTACCGCACGCATCTGTTGCGGAGAAGGTAACCGTCACCGTGTTGTTGCAAGAGAGCCCGATACCGTTGAAGTCATCGGCTACATCGAGGGCACCATCACAACCGTCATTGGCAGAAGCCATGGCGAGCCATGCATCGATCTGTGCCTGGTAGTCACCGTCGGTACATTCTATTTCCAGGGCTGCTGGTGCAGAGACCACTGGAGGAGTAGTATCAATGATGGTGATGGTAGACGTAGCACTGGCAGGGTTACCGCACGCATCTGTTGCGGAGAAGGTCACCGTCACCGTGTTGTTGCAAGAGAGCCCGATACCGTTGAAGTCATCGGTTACATCGAGGGCACCATCACAACCGTCATTGGCAGAAGCCATGGCGAGCCATGCATCGATCTGTGCCTGGTAGTCACCGTCGGTACATTCTATTTCCAGGGCTGCTGGTGCAGAGACCACTGGAGGAGTAGTATCAATGATGGTGATGGTAGACGTAGCACTGGCAGGGTTACCGCACGCATCTGTTGCGGAGAAGGTAACCGTCACCGTGTTGTTGCAAGAGAGCCCGATACCGTTGAAGTCATCGGTTACATCGAGGGCACCATCACAACCGTCATTGGCAGAAGCCATGGCGAGCCATGCATCGATCTGTGCCTGGTAGTCACCGTCGGTACATTCTATTTCCAGGGCTGCTGGTGCAGAGACCACTGGAGGAGTAGTATCAATGATGGTGATGGTAGACGTAGCACTGGCAGGGTTACCGCACGCATCTGTTGCGGAGAAGGTCACCGTCACCGTGTTGTTGCAAGAGAGCCCGATACCGTTGAAGTCATCGGTTACATCGAGGGCACCATCACAACCGTCATTGGCAGAAGCCATGGCGAGCCATGCATCGATCTGTGCCTGGTAGTCACCGTCGGTACATTCTATTTCCAGGGCTGCTGGTGCAGAGACCACTGGAGGAGTAGTATCAATGATGGTGATGGTAGACGTAGCACTGGCAGGGTTACCGCACGCATCTGTTGCGGAGAAGGTAACCGTCACCGTGTTGTTGCAAGAGAGCCCGATACCGTTGAAGTCATCGGTTACATCGAGGGCACCATCACAACCGTCATTGGCAGAAGCCATGGCGAGCCATGCATCGATCTGTGCCTGGTAGTCACCGTCGGTACATTCTATTTCCAGGGCTGCTGGTGCAGAGACCACTGGAGGAGTAGTGTCAATGATGGTGATGGTAGACGTAGCACTGGCAGGGTTACCGCACGCATCTGTTGCGGAGAAGGTAACCGTCACCGTGTTGTTGCAAGAGAGCCCGATACCGTTGAAGTCATCGGTTACATCGAGGGCACCATCACAACCGTCATTGGCAGAAGCCATGGCGAGCCATGCATCGATCTGTGCCTGGTAGTCACCGTCGGTACATTCTATTTCCAGGGCTGCTGGTGCAGAGACCACTGGAGGAGTAGTATCAATGATGGTGATGGTAGACGTAGCACTGGCAGGGTTACCGCACGCATCTGTTGCGGAGAAGGTCACCGTCACCGTGTTGTTGCAAGAGAGCCCGATACCGTTGAAGTCATCGGTTACATCGAGGGCACCATCACAACCGTCATTGGCAGAAGCCATGGCGAGCCATGCATCGATCTGTGCCTGGTAGTCACCGTCGGTACATTCTATTTCCAGGGCTGCTGGTGCAGAGACCACTGGAGGAGTAGTATCAATGATGGTGATGGTAGACGTAGCACTGGCAGGGTTACCGCACGCATCTGTTGCGGAGAAGGTAACCGTCACCGTGTTGTTGCAAGAGAGCCCGATACCGTTGAAGTCATCGGTTACATCGAGGGCACCATCACAACCGTCATTGGCAGAAGCCATGGCGAGCCATGCATCGATCTGTGCCTGGTAGTCACCGTCGGTACATTCTATTTCCAGGGCTGCTGGTGCAGAGACCACTGGAGGAGTAGTATCAATGATGGTGATGGTAGACGTAGCACTGGCAGGGTTACCGCACGCATCTGTTGCGGAGAAGGTCACCGTCACCGTGTTGTTGCAAGAGAGCCCGATACCGTTGAAGTCATCGGTTACATCGAGGGCACCATCACAACCGTCATTGGCAGAAGCCATGGCGAGCCATGCATCGATCTGTGCCTGGTAGTCACCGTCGGTACATTCTATTTCCAGGGCTGCTGGTGCAGAGACCACTGGAGGAGTAGTGTCAATGATGGTGATGGTAGACGTAGCACTGGCAGGGTTACCGCACGCATCTGTTGCGGAGAAGGTAACCGTCACCGTGTTGTTGCAAGAGAGCCCGATACCGTTGAAGTCATCGGTTACATCGAGGGCACCATCACAACCGTCATTGGCAGAAGCCATGGCGAGCCATGCATCGATCTGTGCCTGGTAGTCACCGTCGGTACATTCTATTTCCAGGGCTGCTGGTGCAGAGACCACTGGAGGAGTAGTATCAATGATGGTGATGGTAGACGTAGCACTGGCAGGGTTACCGCACGCATCTGTTGCGGAGAAGGTCACCGTCACCGTGTTGTTGCAAGAGAGCCCGATACCGTTGAAGTCATCGGTTACATCGAGGGCACCATCACAACCGTCATTGGCAGAAGCCATGGCGAGCCATGCATCGATCTGTGCCTGGTAGTCACCGTCGGTACATTCTATTTCCAGGGCTGCTGGTGCAGAGACCACTGGAGGAGTAGTATCAATGATGGTGATGGTAGACGTAGCACTGGCAGGGTTACCGCACGCATCTGTTGCGGAGAAGGTCACCGTCACCGTGTTGTTGCAAGAGAGCCCGATACCGTTGAAGTCATCGGTTACATCGAGGGCACCATCACAACCGTCATTGGCAGAAGCCATGGCGAGCCATGCATCGATCTGTGCCTGGTAGTCACCGTCGGTACATTCTATTTCCAGGGCTGCTGGTGCAGAGACCACTGGAGGAGTAGTGTCAATGATGGTGATGGTAGACGTAGCACTGGCAGGGTTACCGCACGCATCTGTTGCGGAGAAGGTCACCGTCACCGTGTTGTTGCAAGAGAGCCCGATACCGTTGAAGTCATCGGTTACATCGAGGGCACCATCACAACCGTCATTGGCAGAAGCCATGGCGAGCCATGCATCGATCTGTGCCTGGTAGTCACCGTCGGTACATTCTATTTCCAGGGCTGCTGGTGCAGAGACCACTGGAGGAGTAGTGTCAATGATGGTGATGGTAGACGTAGCACTGGCAGGGTTACCGCACGCATCTGTTGCGGAGAAGGTCACCGTCACCGTGTTGTTGCAAGAGAGCCCGATACCGTTGAAGTCATCGGTTACATCGAGGGCACCATCACAACCGTCATTGGCAGAAGCCATGGCGAGCCATGCATCGATCTGTGCCTGGTAGTCACCGTCGGTACATTCTATTTCCAGGGCTGCTGGTGCAGAGACCACTGGAGGAGTAGTATCAATGATGGTGATGGTAGACGTAGCACTGGCAGGGTTACCGCACGCATCTGTTGCGGAGAAGGTAACCGTCACCGTGTTGTTGCAAGAGAGCCCGATACCGTTGAAGTCATCGGTTACATCGAGGGCACCATCACAACCGTCATTGGCAGAAGCCATGGCGAGCCATGCATCGATCTGTGCCTGGTAGTCACCGTCGGTACATTCTATTTCCAGGGCTGCTGGTGCAGAGACCACTGGAGGAGTAGTATCAATGATGGTGATGGTAGACGTAGCACTGGCAGGGTTACCGCACGCATCTGTTGCGGAGAAGGTAACCGTCACCGTGTTGTTGCAAGAGAGCCCGATACCGTTGAAGTCATCGGTTACATCGAGGGCACCATCACAACCGTCATTGGCAGAAGCCATGGCGAGCCATGCATCGATCTGTGCCTGGTAGTCACCGTCGGTACATTCTATTTCCAGGGCTGCTGGTGCAGAGACCACTGGAGGAGTAGTGTCAATGATGGTGATGGTAGACGTAGCACTGGCAGGGTTACCGCACGCATCTGTTGCGGAGAAGGTCACCGTCACCGTGTTGTTGCAAGAGAGCCCGATACCGTTGAAGTCATCGGTTACATCGAGGGCACCATCACAACCGTCATTGGCAGAAGCCATGGCGAGCCATGCATCGATCTGTGCCTGGTAGTCACCGTCGGTACATTCTATTTCCAGGGCTGCTGGTGCAGAGACCACTGGAGGAGTAGTGTCAATGATGGTGATGGTAGACGTAGCACTGGCAGGGTTACCGCACGCATCTGTTGCGGAGAAGGTCACCGTCACCGTGTTGTTGCAAGAGAGCCCGATACCGTTGAAGTCATCGGTTACATCGAGGGCACCATCACAACCGTCATTGGCAGAAGCCATGGCGAGCCATGCATCGATCTGTGCCTGGTAGTCACCGTCGGTACATTCTATTTCCAGGGCTGCTGGTGCAGAGACCACTGGAGGAGTAGTGTCAATGATGGTGATGGTAGACGTAGCACTGGCAGGGTTACCGCACGCATCTGTTGCGGAGAAGGTAACCGTCACCGTGTTGTTGCAAGAGAGCCCGATACCGTTGAAGTCATCGGTTACATCGAGGGCACCATCACAACCGTCATTGGCAGAAGCCATGGCGAGCCATGCATCGATCTGTGCCTGGTAGTCACCGTCGGTACATTCTATTTCCAGGGCTGCTGGTGCAGAGACCACTGGAGGAGTAGTATCAATGATGGTGATGGTAGACGTAGCACTGGCAGGGTTACCGCACGCATCTGTTGCGGAGAAGGTCACCGTCACCGTGTTGTTGCAAGAGAGCCCGATACCGTTGAAGTCATCGGTTACATCGAGGGCACCATCACAACCGTCATTGGCAGAAGCCATGGCGAGCCATGCATCGATCTGTGCCTGGTAGTCACCGTCGGTACATTCTATTTCCAGGGCTGCTGGTGCAGAGACCACTGGAGGAGTAGTGTCAATGATGGTGATGGTAGACGTAGCACTGGCAGGGTTACCGCACGCATCTGTTGCGGAGAAGGTCACCGTCACCGTGTTGTTGCAAGAGAGCCCGATACCGTTGAAGTCATCGGTTACATCGAGGGCACCATCACAACCGTCATTGGCAGAAGCCATGGCGAGCCATGCATCGATCTGTGCCTGGTAGTCACCGTCGGTACATTCTATTTCCAGGGCTGCTGGTGCAGAGACCACTGGAGGAGTAGTGTCAATGATGGTGATGGTAGACGTAGCACTGGCAGGGTTACCGCACGCATCTGTTGCGGAGAAGGTCACCGTCACCGTGTTGTTGCAAGAGAGCCCGATACCGTTGAAGTCATCGGTTACATCGAGGGCACCATCACAACCGTCATTGGCAGAAGCCATGGCGAGCCATGCATCGATCTGTGCCTGGTAGTCACCGTCGGTACATTCTATTTCCAGGGCTGCTGGTGCAGAGACCACTGGAGGAGTAGTATCAATGATGGTGATGGTAGACGTAGCACTGGCAGGGTTACCGCACGCATCTGTTGCGGAGAAGGTAACCGTCACCGTGTTGTTGCAAGAGAGCCCGATACCGTTGAAGTCATCGGTTACATCGAGGGCACCATCACAACCGTCATTGGCAGAAGCCATGGCGAGCCATGCATCGATCTGTGCCTGGTAGTCACCGTCGGTACATTCTATTTCCAGGGCTGCTGGTGCAGAGACCACTGGAGGAGTAGTGTCAATGATGGTGATGGTAGACGTAGCACTGGCAGGGTTACCGCACGCATCTGTTGCGGAGAAGGTCACCGTCACCGTGTTGTTGCAAGAGAGCCCGATACCGTTGAAGTCATCGGTTACATCGAGGGCACCATCACAACCGTCATTGGCAGAAGCCATGGCGAGCCATGCATCGATCTGTGCCTGGTAGTCACCGTCGGTACATTCTATTTCCAGGGCTGCTGGTGCAGAGACCACTGGAGGAGTAGTGTCAATGATGGTGATGGTAGACGTAGCACTGGCAGGGTTACCGCACGCATCTGTTGCGGAGAAGGTCACCGTCACCGTGTTGTTGCAAGAGAGCCCGATACCGTTGAAGTCATCGGTTACATCGAGGGCACCATCACAACCGTCATTGGCAGAAGCCATGGCGAGCCATGCATCGATCTGTGCCTGGTAGTCACCGTCGGTACATTCTATTTCCAGGGCTGCTGGTGCAGAGACCACTGGAGGAGTAGTATCAATGATGGTGATGGTAGACGTAGCACTGGCAGGGTTACCGCACGCATCTGTTGCGGAGAAGGTAACCGTCACCGTGTTGTTGCAAGAGAGCCCGATACCGTTGAAGTCATCGGTTACATCGAGGGCACCATCACAACCGTCATTGGCAGAAGCCATGGCGAGCCATGCATCGATCTGTGCCTGGTAGTCACCGTCGGTACATTCTATTTCCAGGGCTGCTGGTGCAGAGACCACTGGAGGAGTAGTATCAATGATGGTGATGGTAGACGTAGCACTGGCAGGGTTACCGCACGCATCTGTTGCGGAGAAGGTAACCGTCACCGTGTTGTTGCAAGAGAGCCCGATACCGTTGAAGTCATCGGTTACATCGAGGGCACCATCACAACCGTCATTGGCAGAAGCCATGGCGAGCCATGCATCGATCTGTGCCTGGTAGTCACCGTCGGTACATTCTATTTCCAGGGCTGCTGGTGCAGAGACCACTGGAGGAGTAGTGTCAATGATGGTGATGGTAGACGTAGCACTGGCAGGGTTACCGCACGCATCTGTTGCGGAGAAGGTCACCGTCACCGTGTTGTTGCAAGAGAGCCCGATACCGTTGAAGTCATCGGTTACATCGAGGGCACCATCACAACCGTCATTGGCAGAAGCCATGGCGAGCCATGCATCGATCTGTGCCTGGTAGTCACCGTCGGTACATTCTATTTCCAGGGCTGCTGGTGCAGAGACCACTGGAGGAGTAGTGTCAATGATGGTGATGGTAGACGTAGCACTGGCAGGGTTACCGCACGCATCTGTTGCGGAGAAGGTAACCGTCACCGTGTTGTTGCAAGAGAGCCCGATACCGTTGAAGTCATCGGTTACATCGAGGGCACCATCACAACCGTCATTGGCAGAAGCCATGGCGAGCCATGCATCGATCTGTGCCTGGTAGTCACCGTCGGTACATTCTATTTCCAGGGCTGCTGGTGCAGAGACCACTGGAGGAGTAGTGTCAATGATGGTGATGGTAGACGTAGCACTGGCAGGGTTACCGCACGCATCTGTTGCGGAGAAGGTCACCGTCACCGTGTTGTTGCAAGAGAGCCCGATACCGTTGAAGTCATCGGTTACATCGAGGGCACCATCACAACCGTCATTGGCAGAAGCCATGGCGAGCCATGCATCGATCTGTGCCTGGTAGTCACCGTCGGTACATTCTATTTCCAGGGCTGCTGGTGCAGAGACCACTGGAGGAGTAGTGTCAATGATGGTGATGGTAGACGTAGCACTGGCAGGGTTACCGCACGCATCTGTTGCGGAGAAGGTCACCGTCACCGTGTTGTTGCAAGAGAGCCCGATACCGTTGAAGTCATCGGTTACATCGAGGGCACCATCACAACCGTCATTGGCAGAAGCCATGGCGAGCCATGCATCGATCTGTGCCTGGTAGTCACCGTCGGTACATTCTATTTCCAGGGCTGCTGGTGCAGAGACCACTGGAGGAGTAGTGTCAATGATGGTGATGGTAGACGTAGCACTGGCAGGGTTACCGCACGCATCTGTTGCGGAGAAGGTAACCGTCACCGTGTTGTTGCAAGAGAGCCCGATACCGTTGAAGTCATCGGTTACATCGAGGGCACCATCACAACCGTCATTGGCAGAAGCCATGGCGAGCCATGCATCGATCTGTGCCTGGTAGTCACCGTCGGTACATTCTATTTCCAGGGCTGCTGGTGCAGAGACCACTGGAGGAGTAGTGTCAATGATGGTGATGGTAGACGTAGCACTGGCAGGGTTACCGCACGCATCTGTTGCGGAGAAGGTCACCGTCACCGTGTTGTTGCAAGAGAGCCCGATACCGTTGAAGTCATCGGTTACATCGAGGGCACCATCACAACCGTCATTGGCAGAAGCCATGGCGAGCCATGCATCGATCTGTGCCTGGTAGTCACCGTCGGTACATTCTATTTCCAGGGCTGCTGGTGCAGAGACCACTGGAGGAGTAGTGTCAATGATGGTGATGGTAGACGTAGCACTGGCAGGGTTACCGCACGCATCTGTTGCGGAGAAGGTCACCGTCACCGTGTTGTTGCAAGAGAGCCCGATACCGTTGAAGTCATCGGTTACATCGAGGGCACCATCACAACCGTCATTGGCAGAAGCCATGGCGAGCCATGCATCGATCTGTGCCTGGTAGTCACCGTCGGTACATTCTATTTCCAGGGCTGCTGGTGCAGAGACCACTGGAGGAGTAGTGTCAATGATGGTGATGGTAGACGTAGCACTGGCAGGGTTACCGCACGCATCTGTTGCGGAGAAGGTAACCGTCACCGTGTTGTTGCAAGAGAGCCCGATACCGTTGAAGTCATCGGTTACATCGAGGGCACCATCACAACCGTCATTGGCAGAAGCCATGGCGAGCCATGCATCGATCTGTGCCTGGTAGTCACCGTCGGTACATTCTATTTCCAGGGCTGCTGGTGCAGAGACCACTGGAGGAGTAGTGTCAATGATGGTGATGGTAGACGTAGCACTGGCAGGGTTACCGCACGCATCTGTTGCGGAGAAGGTAACCGTCACCGTGTTGTTGCAAGAGAGCCCGATACCGTTGAAGTCATCGGTTACATCGAGGGCACCATCACAACCGTCATTGGCAGAAGCCATGGCGAGCCATGCATCGATCTGTGCCTGGTAGTCACCGTCGGTACATTCTATTTCCAGGGCTGCTGGTGCAGAGACCACTGGAGGAGTAGTGTCAATGATGGTGATGGTAGACGTAGCACTGGCAGGGTTACCGCACGCATCTGTTGCGGAGAAGGTAACCGTCACCGTGTTGTTGCAAGAGAGCCCGATACCGTTGAAGTCATCGGTTACATCGAGGGCACCATCACAACCGTCATTGGCAGAAGCCATGGCGAGCCATGCATCGATCTGTGCCTGGTAGTCACCGTCGGTACATTCTATTTCCAGGGCTGCTGGTGCAGAGACCACTGGAGGAGTAGTATCAATGATGGTGATGGTAGACGTAGCACTGGCAGGGTTACCGCACGCATCTGTTGCGGAGAAGGTAACCGTCACCGTGTTGTTGCAAGAGAGCCCGATACCGTTGAAGTCATCGGTTACATCGAGGGCACCATCACAACCGTCATTGGCAGAAGCCATGGCGAGCCATGCATCGATCTGTGCCTGGTAGTCACCGTCGGTACATTCTATTTCCAGGGCTGCTGGTGCAGAGACCACTGGAGGAGTAGTGTCAATGATGGTGATGGTAGACGTAGCACTGGCAGGGTTACCGCACGCATCTGTTGCGGAGAAGGTCACCGTCACCGTGTTGTTGCAAGAGAGCCCGATACCGTTGAAGTCATCGGTTACATCGAGGGCACCATCACAACCGTCATTGGCAGAAGCCATGGCGAGCCATGCATCGATCTGTGCCTGGTAGTCACCGTCGGTACATTCTATTTCCAGGGCTGCTGGTGCAGAGACCACTGGAGGAGTAGTGTCAATGATGGTGATCGTCTGGCTGACACTACTTGTATTGCCACAGTCATCAGTAAATGTCCAGGTTCTAATTATTTCATAGTTGTTAGGGCAGTTACCTGGCACAATGGCATCACTCGGACTAACAGTAATGTCTCCCTGGCAAACATCAGAGGCAGTAAGATCTACTTGACCAGGCACATCCTCGTCACACTCTATAGTTACATCAGCAGGTGCCATTGGAGGAACTGGCGCCTCTTCATCCGGCAAAACATTGAATGTGACAGTTCGCACATCACTATTGCCGCAGTCGTCAGTAGCAACCCATCGATAGGTGAGTTGGTAACCATTACATTGATCAGGAGTGTAAGGGTCAATAGACGCGACAACTATTGCGGATCCGCAATTATCTGAAGCGGTAATCTTCTCAAGAGCTGGCAACTGGTCATTGCAGCTGATATCGGCGATGTCTGCAGGCTCGCTATCGAAAGTCGGCGCCTGCGTATCCTGCACTGTGATCACCTGCGTTTGGCTGGTGGTGTTGTCACAAGCATCAGTTGCCGTCCATGTACGAGTAATTGTGTAGTTAAAGTCGGTGCAGCTGCCATCGTTCGTTTTTGTGCTGCTCTCACTCAATTCTACTGTGGGCTCTTGATCACAAACATCTGTCGCTGTTACATTGGCGGGATCGGGCACTGCATCGCATTCCACTGTTACATCAGCAGGTACGCCAGCGAGCACCGGGGCTGTATCATCTTGAATCGTGAAGGATTCTGTGCACTCCTTGCTACAGTCTGTCAGTGGATCTGTGACAATCAATTTCGCCTCGACCGTAGATGAGCAAGCTGCAGGAATCAAGATTGTTACGGTTTGTTGATCTGTTGCGCCTTGCACTCCCTCCGTATTACTCCAGTCATATTGCAAGCCGTCAGGTCCAGTTAAGGTCAATAGTCCTCCCGGGCATAAGACGTCGTCATCTACGCGCGTAATACTACAGACAGGCAACGCGTTGATGGTTAGCGTGGCGGGTAGGACCTCAAAACAGTCACCTATATTACTCCTGATTAAATATGTCTGTGATCCGGGAGAGCTGATATTCGCTGCAGGAGAGATACCCGTATTACTCAAGTTCTCTACGATTGCTGGATCCGTTCCATCGAGGAAAAATGCAATGGTACCACCAGCATCATCTTCCACTAGCCCATTCAAGTCATACGTCTGTGTGTCATCAACGCACACTTCAACATCATTGACTTTAAGGAGGATTTCGCCACCATCTACAATATCCACCAAATTACTTTGCTTCTCACAAGGATCGTTAGGTGTGCCATCTAGCGACACAACCACAAAATAGGTGCCTGCGCTCAGGGGACTGAAAACCCCTGATCCATCGATGGTCTCCGTTGTGCTGGCTCCATCCTTCCAGAGAACGTAGGTAAGCCCTGGATCGTAATTGGTCACCGTGACTGTACCATCAACTTCTCCAAAGCATGAAATATTTGTACTGGTCAGAATGGGCGCAGTAGTAAAACAGAAAACGTCCGTAGGCTCGCAATCGGAATTGTTGGTATCGTCTATGTCATCGGAGATCGTCGTGATTGTCACAGTGTTTTGTAAATCACTGGAACCACAAGGGTCCTCATCGTTGGAGGTATTCGTTGTGGGGGCATCCAGGTTGACCGTCACTGTAACAGTGTATGTGACCGATTCGCCTACTGCCAGGGAACCAACATTCCACTGGACGGCTCCATCGGGAACATCATCGAGGGGATCGGTATTAATAAAACCTCCGTCAGAAGCTGATACGAATGTCACATTCGGATCCAGCTCATCATAAATCACTATACTGTTTGCTACGGAAGGTCCTGCATTGCTTGCAACAACAGTGTAGGTTAGCGTCCCCCCCTGAATAATAGGATCAATGTCGTCTGACTTCTCGATCGATAGATCAACATCGGCATTGAAGAAATCCGCAGGCTTCAGCAGTGGCACTGTTTGGTTACCAGTGGAAATCGCGTCACCATTGTCCAATGAGATCTTACCACTATTAGCCACGGTATATGATTGGTCATCACCTGTGGCTGCGTCGATCAATCGGGACTGGACGTTACCCCCTACGCCATCGGGTATCGTATCGTCCAGAATCATCCAAACTTCCAGAACTACCACATCACCATCATCCAAACCACTGATGGTGAACACACCTACTATCTCATCATTGATCAAAGCCCAAGAAAAGCTGTTAACGGTGGCGTCGCCTCCCGGATCAACATGAGCTCCATCACCAATATCTATAAACCCCCCGTACACACCATATCCTATGTCATCGGGACGGGCGTCATAACCAAAATCATCACCATTAGTAGTTAGCGTATTCCATCCGAAAAGCGTGGTAATGACCCCTCCTTCGGGCTGCGTGTCCCCATTAACAGTGATCTTGATCTCGAACGGGACAATTTGCCCCAGGGCCATATCTTGAGGAGCCAGACTCTCCACCCTGACATCAGAAAATCCATCATTGAACTCCGCGAGAGGGATCAAAGGGTCGCCATCGCCTCGTCCTGTGGGAGCAGTTAATCCACTAGGAAGAGGAATCGGCGGGATGTAAATTGAGGGATCGGCCGCTGCGAAATTTATCGTATAGTCCCCTCCTGCGAAAAAGGAGGCATCTGAGTTTGCCGATGCCAATTCTTCGCTCTTTTCTCCGTTGTCGGTTTTATCGGGACCGTTAGCGACGGAACTCAATCCCAGAAACATCATCACGAGAAAAAGCGATCGAAAGGTCGCTTGGGCTCCTCGTGAAAGAAGGTTACCTGAAATGAAATTGTGAAGAATAGAGAATATAGCAAAGATGGAACGGGTGTTGTTACTCCCGTTCGCCCTGTTAGGCGAGTAAGCGCTTTTCATGGCTTTTAGGTGGTTTGAGATAGTGATTTCGAATCACAAGATACACACTTTGTGGAAATTGTCACGTACTTATATGTGCCGCAGTCAAAAAACGGTGAGAAAATTCATGTTTCTATACATAAAATTGATCTAGCTGTCGCAGATAACCGTGTAATCAGCCATTGACGATAGTAGGAGACGGTTTTGCTCAATTATTGGTTTTTTACAACGTTTTATAATCACTATTTCACAAGTTGTATTTGAAGAGAAGTTACAAGTGCCGCTGGTGCGTCGCATCTACCGGCGTCATAGTGATGCTATGACCCTCAATTCTTTCTTAACACAATGGTAACTAACGCTTTATTTATACTCCCCCCGGAATGTCCCTATATATAAGGTGTAGATTGGCACTTGATGGGAGGTAATTCTGCATTGGAAACCTGACCTGCCAGCCTCAAAAGAAAAGGGCCGTCATTATGACGGCCCCTTCGTTTCAGTTGTTGATACAGGTTTACCTCAATGGAACCAGGAATCCTGTCTTGGTTTTGCTTTCAGTAATTAGCCTGTAGATGTAAGTGCCACTTGGCAACCCGGTTGCATCAAAGATGCCTGAATAAGGCACGTTACTTTCAACTTCCCCGTCAAATAGTATTTGTACCCTCTTGCCGGCCATATTATAGACTTCGAGTCGAACCCGCGTGCTTTCAGGGATGACGAAGTCTACTTTCACGGTGTGGACAAATGGGTTAGGGTAAGCCACGAGTTTGATCTGCTCTTGTGCCCTGGTTGAGACTTCAATCTCACGTGTCACAGGTTCACTCGCCATCCTGGCGCTTTCGCTACCATCTGTAAAGCTGATGACTTGCTCACATGTCGCGGTATTGCCAGATGCGTCCGTGGCAGTCCAGGTGCGATAGATGGTATTACAACCTTCTTCGCGCTCTGTTGCCAATCTGGAGTAGCCACATACCTGCCCATCTTCGCCAAGCCAACCGACTACAGTGAAGTCATTGAATGATTCTCCAACAATTGGCTCAGAACAGGAAGTATGAATTTTCGTTTCCTGACCATCGACATAGAAGTAGGTATCATTCTTCAACTTATTCTGATCGATGGTCCAGGAAATGACAGTAATCAATCGCTCCTCTTCCGTGGTAACATTGAAGGTTCCCAGGGATTCCGGATCCTTTCCACCAAAATCCGTTGTGATTGTGGCTGGGATCGGGCCATCGTAGGTAACGCTCAATTCGATCATGTCGCGGCACTCGCAACTTTCGACGAGCGGAACACTTTCATTACACGTGTTGCCAGCGCCGTCTGTCCAGGCCTTGACAGTAAATCCTGCAGTTTCCTCGCCAACAGTACGGCCGATTATATATTTCGAGCAAGAGGTGTGGATCTTCAGCTCTGGGCCGTCGCCGATATAGAACCGTGTGTCAGCTTTCAGTTTCACAATGCTTGGGTCATTGAGATCTGCCACATCCACCGTAATGAAATCACCGTCAAATACTACACCTGAGAACAATAGTTCATTCGCTTGTTTGTCCTTGTCATAATAGACTTCCACGAGCTCGCCGTCCAAATCAGCTGGGTCACCATTGTATTGGACGGTTAGGGTAAGCATGCCATCCTGGCAACTGCAATCACCGGCGTTGTCTTCAAAAGTGATAATGGGATCTACGAAGCAATTGTCTGTAGCAATGGGAGGTTCAAGCATGTCTTCCCAGTTCTCATCATTGCAATCGAAGGTAACATCCGGAGGGCAAGTGATGACCGGAGGTTCCTCGTCTCCTTCGATGGTGATGAACTGATCGCAACTGCTGGTATTGCCACAGGCATCTGTTGCCGTCCATGTACGCTTTACTTCCGCAGGGACATCAGGTATCACATTGCTGAAACCGCACACCTGACCATCACCGTCAAGCCAGCCGACGACAGTGAAGTCTCCTCGTGTTTCGTTAGTTATGTCCTGTGAACATGATGTGTGGAAGGTGACTGAACTGCCTCCAACGATCTCAAAAGTAGTCTCACTATCCAGCTTGGTCTTCCCGACGGACCACGCGATGACAGACAGCGTGGTGTTCCCTTCAACACTGAGGAAAGTGGCGAGAACACCGCCAGATTTGTCGTAGGCGATTACGTCTTTACCGGAGGCACCAGTGTATTCCACACTCAGTTCGATCATGCCGCCGTCACAAGCACAACTCTCGACTGGAGGTACAGTCTCATCACAGGTAGATCCTGTTCCGTCGGTCCAACCTTTGACGGTCAAAGGACCAGTGACTAATCCAAGGATGTACTTGGAGCACGAAGTATGTATGGTGTACTCTTCCCCGCCTATGTAGAAATAAGTGTTAGCCTTGAGCTTTTCATATTCTACTTCTGGCGTGTTGGGATCATCCGCATAAATAACAATCTCCTGACCGTCGGTTACATTGCCTTCAAAAAGGAGTTCCGCTGCCACCTGATCTTTGTCGTAGTAGACTTGCAGGAAGCCCCCGTCGCCATTGTACTGTACTGTCAGGCTTGTCATGCCACCCTCGCACTGACAGCTACCATTGCTTGGCGGAGGTGTCAGGATCATATCTACAAAGCTGAGGTCGTAACCGCAGTCCTCGCCTTCAACCGTAGGTACACCAGGATCTTCATCACAGGTGATTGTGACATTCTCCGGACAGGTAATGATAGGAGGTTCTGTATCCTCCAATACCGTGAAAGTCTCTGAACAGGTTTCTGTACAGCCAGTGTTCTTGTCGGTTACTTGCAGCGTCAACTTATAGAAGTCTCCACACTCGGCATTAGTCTGAACACTGACGGTCTTTTCGGTGATCGAACTTCCAGGCACGAAACCGGCGGCTTCACCTTCAATGGACCATAAGTAGTCATAATCTTCCGAACTGCCGATACCATTATAAAGAAGGATGGCGCCCGGGCATACATTGTTGGGTCCTTCGATATCGCAAGGTGGTAGTGGGGGATCTATGAGTGTGATCACATTCGTCGCCGTACATCCATTTGCATCTGTAACGGTGACGGTATATTCGCCTGCTGCTAGTCCGGTGATGCTTGAAGTTGTTGCTCCGTTGCTCCATGCATAGGAATAAGGAGGTGTTCCCCCCGCAGGTGTGGCCTCGGCTGTCCCTGTCGCCTCCCCATTGCAAACGGGATCTGTGCCGATCACGGTCACTGATAGAGCCGGGGGCTCGGTGATCGTCGTCGAAGCTGTGGAGATACATCCATTAGCATCTGCTATCGTGACGCTGTAGAAGCCCGCTACCAGGCCAGAGATGGTCTTGGTGGTAGCACCGGTACTCCAGAGGTAACCATAAGGAGTGGTGCCTCCATTGCCAATCGCCTCAGCTGTGCCCGTGTCATCGCCATTACACAAGACGTCTGTTTTGATGATGGCTGACGTCAGCAATGGGGGCTCGTTAATGGTGACGGAAGCTGTTGTAGTACATCCGTTGCCATCAGTGACCGTGACGCCGTAGTTACCAGCAGCAAGTCCACTGATGTCTTCGGTAATTGCACCATTGCTCCATAGATAGGAGTAAGGCGCAGTTCCTCCCGCGGCTGTGAGGTCTGCAGCACCACTATTGTCACCATTGCAGGCCAGATCAGTACCCTGTATAGAAGCTGTGAGCAGTGTTGGCTGGCCCACGGTTGCAGAGGCGTTTGCAGTACATCCATTAGCATCGGTTACTGTGACAGAGTAAGTCCCTGCTGCTAAACCTGTAGCTGTCTGGGTTACCTGTCCATCGCTCCATTGATAGGAGTATGCTGGTGTACCTCCCGCAGGTACCACGGTAGCGGTACCATCGCTAAATCCGAAGCATGAGGCGTCGGTTGCAATTGCACTGGCGATAAGCAATGGGGGCTCATTGATGATGACAGAAGCTGATGCAGTGCAACCATTGGCATCAGTAACCGTGACGCCGTAGTTACCAGCAGCAAGTCCACTGATGTCTTCGGTAGTTGCGCCATTGCTCCATAGGTAGGAGTAAGGCGCAGTTCCTCCGCCAACAGTGAGGTCAGCGGCCCCGGAATTATCGCCGTTGCAGAGCAGGTCAGTACCTTGTATAGAAGCTGTGAGCAGTGTTGGCTGGCCCACGGTTGCAGAGGCGTTTGCAGTACATCCGTTAGCATCGGTTACTGTGACAGAGTAAGTCCCTGCTGCTAAACCTGTAGCTGTCTGGGTTGCCTGTCCATCGCTCCATTGATAGGAGTATGCTGGTGTACCTCCCGCAGGTACCACGGTAGCGGTACCATCGCTAAATCCGAAGCATGAGGCGTCGGTTGCAATTGCACTGGCGATAAGCAATGGGGGCTCGTTAATGGTGACGGAAGCTGTTGTAGTACATCCGTTGGCATCAGTGACGGTGGCAGAATAGTTACCAGCAGCAAGTCCACTGATGTCTTCGGTAGTTGCGCCATTGCTCCATAGGTAGGAGTAAGGCGCTGTACCTCCCGCGGCTGTGAGGTCTGCAGCACCACTATTGTCACCATTGCAGGCCAGATCAGTACCCTGTATAGAAGCTGTGAGCAGTGTTGGCTGGCCCACGGTTGCAGAGGCGTTTGCAGTACATCCGTTAGCATCGGTTACTGTGACAGAGTAAGTCCCTGCTGCTAAACCTGTAGCTGTCTGGGTTGCCTGTCCATCGCTCCATTGATAGGAGTATGCTGGTGTACCTCCCGCAGGTACCACGGTAGCGGTACCATCGCTAAACCCGAAGCATGAGGCGTCGGTTGCAATTGCACTGGCGATAAGCAATGGGGGCTCGTTAATGGTGACGGAAGCTGTTGTAGTACATCCGTTGGCATCAGTGACGGTGGCAGAATAGTTACCAGCAGCAAGTCCACTGATGTCTTCGGTAGTTGCGCCATTGCTCCATAGGTAGGAGTAAGGCGCTGTACCTCCCGCGGCTGTGAGGTCTGCAGCACCACTATTGTCACCATTGCAGGCCAGATCAGTACCCTGTATAGAAGCTGTGAGCAGTGTTGGCTGGCCCACGGTTGCAGAGGCGTTTGCAGTACATCCATTAGCATCGGTTACTGTGACAGAGTAAGTCCCTGCTGCTAAACCTGTAGCTGTCTGGGTTGCCTGTCCATCGCTCCATTGATAGGAGTATGCTGGTGTACCTCCCGCAGGTACCACGGTAGCGGTACCATCGCTAAACCCGAAGCATGAGGCGTCGGTTGCAATTGCACTGGCGATAAGCAATGGGGGCTCGTTAATGGTGACGGAAGCTGTTGTAGTACATCCGTTGGCATCAGTGACGGTGGCAGAATAGTTACCAGCAGCAAGTCCACTGATGTCTTCGGTAATTGCACCATTGCTCCATAGATAGGAGTAAGGCGCTGTACCTCCCGCGGCTGTGAGGTCTGCAGCACCACTATTGTCACCATTGCAGGCCAGATCAGTACCCTGTATAGAAGCTGTGAGCAGTGTTGGCTGGCCCACGGTTGCAGAGGCGTTTGCAGTACATCCGTTAGCATCGGTTACTGTGACAGAGTAAGTCCCTGCTGCTAAACCTGTAGCTGTCTGGGTTGCCTGTCCATCGCTCCATTGATAGGAGTATGCTGGTGTACCTCCCGCAGGTACCACGGTAGCGGTACCATCGCTAAATCCGAAGCATGAGGCGTCGGTTGCAATTGCACTGGCGATAAGCAATGGGGGCTCGTTAATGGTGACGGAAGCTGTTGTAGTACATCCGTTGCCATCAGTAACCGTGACGCCGTAGTTACCAGCAGCAAGTCCACCGATGTCTTCGGTAGTTGCACCATTGCTCCATAGATAGGAGTAAGGCGCTGTACCTCCCGCGGCTGTGAGGTCTGCAGCACCACTATTGTCACCATTGCAGGCCAGATCAGTACCCTGTATAGAAGCTGTGAGCAGTGTTGGCTGGCCCACGGTTGCAGAGGCGTTTGCAGTACATCCGTTAGCATCGGTTACTGTGACAGAGTAAGTCCCTGCTGCTAAACCTGTAGCTGTCTGGGTTGCCTGTCCATCGCTCCATTGATAGGAGTATGCTGGTGTACCTCCCGCAGGTACCACGGTAGCGGTACCATCGCTAAATCCGAAGCATGAGGCGTCGGTTGCAATTGCACTGGCGATAAGCAATGGGGGCTCATTGATGATGACAGAAGCTGATGCAGTGCAACCATTGGCATCAGTGACGGTGGCAGAATAGTTACCAGCAGCAAGTCCACTGATGTCTTCGGTAGATGCGCCATTGCTCCATAGGTAGGAGTAAGGCGCTGTACCTCCCGCGGCTGTGAGGTCAGCGGTCCCGGAATTATCGCCGTTGCAGAGCAGGTCAGTACCTTGTATAGAAGCTGTGAGCAGTGTTGGCTGGCCCACGGTTGCAGAGGCGTTTGCAGTACATCCGTTAGCATCGGTTACTGTGACAGAGTAAGTCCCTGCTGCTAAACCTGTAGCTGTCTGGGTTGCCTGTCCATCACTCCATTGATAGGAGTATGCTGGTGTACCTCCCGCAGGTACCACGGTAGCGGTACCATCGCTAAATCCGAAGCATGAGGCGTCGGTTGCAATTGCACTGGCGATAAGCAATGGGGGCTCGTTAATGGTGACGGAAGCTGATGCTGTGCATCCATTATCATCGGTGACAGTCACTGAATAGTTGCCGGCGGCAATTCCACTGATGTCTTCAGTCGTGGCTCCATTGCTCCATAGAAAGGAATAAGGTGCTGTACCACCCCCAACTGTCAGGTCTGCGGCTCCGGAGCCATCACCGTTGCAGAGTAAGTCAGTTCCTTGTATAGAAGCTGTCAGCAGCGGAGGCTCGTTAATGGTGACGGAAGCTGTTGTAGTACATCCGTTGCCATCGGTGACCGTGACGCCGTAGTTACCAGCAGCAAGTCCACTGATGTCTTCGGTAATTGCACCATTGCTCCATAGATAGGAGTAAGGCGCTGTACCTCCCGCGGCTGTGAGGTCCGCAGCACCACTATTGTCACCTTTACAGAGTAGATCAGTGCCTTGTATAGAAGCCGTTAGCACCGGTGGCTCATTGATGGTGACAGAAAGCTCGTCCTTGCAGGTTTCATCATCGGCCTCGGCCGACACCACGATGGCATATGATCCGGGTCCATAGGTTGCATTCTCATTATATGGCGCACCATTGACGGTTATTGTAGCGCCTTCGGTTGCCGATACCACGATCGTTCCATCAGCTTCGCCAAAGCACGATACATCGGTCACAGCGACAGATAAGATTTCCGGGTTGAGGACAGTCACCATAGCACTGCCCACATCAAAACAGCCACCCGAACTTGTAATCCTAAACCAGTATGAGGCAGACTCAGTAAGTGTAGGTGTCAGATCATTCCCCATGAGAGCATTTTGCCCTGCGATTGCATCAGCCTGATTGTTATGCGCGGTTACGGTGCCTCCGCTGGAGTTAAACGCAAGCTTATTGAGTAAGTCGATCGATGAACCACGACAGATGGTGGCATTTTGCAAGACCAAATTCACATCTTCCACTGTGATCAGGTAATCACATATTTCCTGGCCATCGGTGAATTTATCATCAATGGTCACTCTGAGGGTAAATATTCCTGCGGAGGTTCCAGCATTGACCTCCACTGTCACGTCCGTGTTGGTGGCGCTCGAGATGAAGGCACCGGTATTGTTGTTGACGATTTCCCAGAAGTACTCTAATGTCTGAGGGTCCTCGTTTTCAACTGTGGCATCAAAGAAAAGTGTACTGCCGACACAAGCGTTTTCAGTGTCAAACTCGGGACATGTCGGAATGAAGTCAACGGCTGACGCCTTCAAAGAACGATCCTGATTGCCAAGATTGTTCAGGTTCCAGTCTATCAGCCGCATGTGGTAAGGGGATCCGTTGATACCACCTGCAGATAGGGGCACACCGTCAGCATCAACTCCCCAATCTCTACGATCGGCTATGTGGCCTCCCCATGCCAGTATCACGGTCTCGGCGGTGGGGATAAATGTCACATTTATAAGTTGCGTCTGATTACTTTCCTGGAGATTGCCCTCAGGACCGTAGAATATGGAGCTACTTTGGCCGGCAGCTATCGCAAAATTGCCGTTCCAGATGGACATCTCCAGATCCGATGGCGTAGCGTTCAAGAGTTTGAAATAACTGTCCGAGGGCTGCGTACCTACCGGGGAAGTTGCAAATGGAGGTACGGGTATGGTAGCGGCATCTGAGCGAGGGGCACCCTCTACTATACCGTCAACCCCAATCGTGGGATCAATTGTTTCCTTTTCGAAGCCAAAGCCATTTGCCAGGTGTTCGAAGGGATCATGTGGTTCGATCCGATCGTAGTGCGTTAGATAATCCAGGGCATGCCTCCCAGAATGTTTAACGTCATACCCAAGGGTAAGTGTAACCTCCTGCCCGATGGGCATATTTGTCATTACCGTTCGATAACCGATCGAGAATCCTTCCACCCAGTGGGAATTCTGTTCACCGGAGTTGCCATTGACCCATCTGGCGGGATTCCAGGGGTCATCGGCGCTTCCGTTTCTGATCTGATCGAGATTGGCAGCAGGTTGCGTGCCACCCCTTTGTGACCAGGTGTCGTGCAGCGGAACTGTCAGCAGCGACGCCAACATAAAAAGTTGCAGAACGGAAGTGGAGAGCCCTGCCTTATGTGATTGGCGGGGCACGCCATTAAAAAATTGTGATATGAAAAAATTGAATTTGTGAATGAAGGGTGACTTGATGGAAAAAGCATAGGGAATGCGATACCATCTCCCCCTCGAGGGCGAGTTAGTGCTCTTCATGGCTTTCCAGGGTTTGGGTTAGCGAATACCTCGATGAAGGTAGCGGATTTCCTGAAAAAATCACGGATAACCATACGCCGAATAAACCAGCGCTCACGAAATCATTGAATTGTGAATCTTAACGAAGTATGATGAAAGGCTTGGGAATTCGTAAGTATCTGATATTCTGGATTAAAAAGGGCCTTTAACGCTTGTAATGGGGTCTAATAACGCATTTGTAGGCTTCGATCCGTTATGGGGAATGCTAACTGAGCTAGGAACTGCCGAAATCATGACTTTTGTCAGTTCTTGTCGATATAGAGTTGTCAGGGCCAAAGTCACTGCCTATCGCGGCATCATTATGCTATTTGCCCAGGTTACTTGAACCACCGTATAACGTGCTACTTTACCGTATACCGGGAGTCAACATTCGCTGGAAGTCGGCTTTTGCGTAGCTTTAGATTTGGAATTTCAGACTATGAAAAACGCTTCTCTTGTATTAAGTCTTCTTGCCACCACTCTAAGTCTTTTTGGTCAGGGCGGAGATGGTCTTCTGGTAGAAGCCGAAAGCTTTCGTGACAAAGGGGGCTGGGTGATCGATCAGCAGTCCATGGATGTGATCGGGTCCCCGTACCTCTTGGCACATGGGATGGGGACTCCGGTCAAGGAGGCACAGACTACGATCACATTCCCGAATCAGGGCACTTACTCTGTTTTCGTAAGGACAAGGAATTGGACAGCGCCCTGGTCTGAGGTTGCTGCTGGTGAATTTCAACTATCAATTGATGGCAAGCGGTTAAAGAAAGTCTTCGGAAATGGCACCCAGGAGTGGTCCTGGGTGGAAGCTGGGACAATCAAGATCAAAAAGAAAGAGGTAGGCTTGGCTCTGATCGATCTCACGGGATTCAATGGCCGGGTCGATGCGATTTACTTCGCTAAGGAGGAGGGCGATGTTCCGCCGAATGAGCAAGAGGCTCTCCAAGAATGGAGGAACGAGATGTTGGGAATTGCAACCGAAGTTCCGGAAGAAGAATATGACTTTGTCATAGTTGGCGGAGGCATGGCAGGAACCTGCGCGGCCATCTCGGCAGCTCGATTGGGAGTGAAGGTAGCCTTAATACAAAACCGGCCAGTGCTTGGAGGCAACAACAGCTCGGAAGTTCGAGTGCACCTGGGGGCCAGAATCAACCTGGAGCCGTACCCGGCCCTGGGTAACCTGGTGAACGAGATAGGTCCTGATCAGGGGGGCAATGCGCAACCGAAGGACTACTATGAAGACGATAAGAAGCTGAAAGCCGTCTTGGCTGAAGAGAACATTTCGCTCTTCCTTAGTCATCACGCGAATGAGGTAACGGTTGAGAATGGCAGAATTACCAGAGTGATAGCCCAGAACCTGGAGACTGCCGAAAAGCGGGCCTTCATAGCTCCTCTATTTGCCGACTGTACGGGTGATGGTACGATCGGCTACCTGGCGGGGGCTGAGTACATGTCGGGTAGAGAAAGTAGAGCAACCTTCAATGAGCCCACAGCTCCGGAACAGGCCGACAACCTGACGATGGGCATTTCTGTGCAATGGTTCTCTGAGACAGCGGATGAGCCTATCAGTTTCCCTGACATCGAATGGGGCTTGCCATGGAATGAAGAAAAAGCCTTTGCCATCACCAGGGGAGACTGGGACTGGGAGACCGGGATGGGCAAGGACATGATCAGGGAGACCGAGTCCATCAGAGATTACGGCTTGCTAGTCGTCTTCTCCAATTGGTCTTTCCTCAAGAATCGCTACTCCAAAAAGGAGAAGTTTGCCAACGAACGCCTTCGATGGGTGGCCTACATTGGAGGTAAGCGGGAATCGCGAAGGCTCGTGGGCGACTACGTTCTGACGGAAAACGATCTAACGGGTCAGAACTTTCTGCCGGATGGTACGGCCCCAACCACCTGGACAATTGATCTGCACTACCCCGACAAGAAAAATGAAGAGATGTTTGATGGTGAGGCCTTCCGGTCCATTGCCAAGCATATCAAGATCTACCCATATCCTATTCCGTTTCGCTGCCTCTATTCCAGGAATATTGATAACCTGATGATGGGAGGGCGCGATATCAGTGTGTCACATGTCGCACTGGGCACCGTCAGGCTGATGCGAACAGGTGGCATGATGGGAGAGGTGCTGGGCATGGCTGCCTCAGTTTGCAAACAAAGAGGCGTGCTGCCACGAGCGATTTACAAGGAGTACTTCGCGGACCTGGAGAAGTTGATGCAAGAAGGAGTGGGCAATCCGTCACTACCCAAGACACAGGATTATAACCTCGGCGGCACGTTGATGGAACTCGATAAAGGTCATTGATGAAGTTTCTCCTTTCGGGCCTGGTAGTGTTGGCTTTATTCATTCGGGATCAGCCAAGGGATCAGGGTGGTGTCACTTCATTCTTGACGGCCGATTCCATCAGCACATCCGTGGACGCGCTGTACGACTCCGCTGGACTACTGGATGGCTACAAAGCCAGAATATTCACACCTATCTGTGAGATCGACAAGTGCTACGAGGTCACCATCGAATTCTATTGGGACGTCATTGGCCGTTTCCTGCGATTCGACACCTTAACGGGGTTGCCACTCACCAAACTCGACCATATCCCTTTCGAGGCAATGGATTATACCAAACTTGCTGAGATCCTGGAAGATCCGAACTCACCCCTGGCACGTTACGAAAAAGATGAGCTCGTGCGAGACACGCGCCTTTCTGAAATAGATGGGGTGACTGGGGCGACGATTCGGGAGATCAAGCAGAGCGTCATTGAGGGGGCGGTATACTCCTGTCACACGCTGTGGCACATCGCGCATGGATCGGTGAAAGACAGCCTCAAGCTTGCGACGAGTAGGGACTGGAATCCAGAACTTGTCACAAAACTGACGGGTGCCCATGATCAAGCGGTCAACTATTTTCTCATCGCTAGCCTGACAGAAGATCAGTGGAAGTTGTCCCTACACCAGATGTTGGGGACGATACCGGATAGCCGCGGGTATTACGCCAAGAATGCCCTGGACAAAATGCCCCGGTCCCTGTTTGCGGATAGCAATGTTCAAGACTTTTTCAGTCGTCATTTCGGCGAACTCAATTACTACGCTCAAGTCGCTCTTTTGAAGAAACTGGATGCCCCATTGATGAGCAGTCGACTAGACAGCGCATTGTCACAATCCCTGACTGAGCGGGGTTCCTATCGGAATGACCTCATTCGCCAGTTGGTTGCCGCTAAACCCGAGTGAATCGCTGGCATTAGATCCGAAGGAATATCCTTTTTTGATACAGCCAAAAGCATATGTACCAAAGGCTCGCCCACACTGCGACGCTCGTAAGGACTGTGGCAGATACTTCGCCGGCCCAGCCAAACAGGGCGTAGGTGAAGGGATGCAGGATCCTTTCGATCATTCCCGCGCCGCCTACATGGGCAAACAGATAGATGAAAAGAGGATTCATCCCTACGATGGCGAAGAACAGTACCACGCGGTCTTTCTTTTTAATATCGATCAGCCAATAGGAGAAGGCCAGGGCAACTAATGTCCAGCCGCCACTTGCGAGGACGAATGTGCTAGTAGCTATGCGTTTTACAATGGGTGTCAATAGGTCAAATGCATAACCTGCTGCCAGCAACAAGGCACCTGCGACCAACAGTTGCTTTAGTTTGGCTTTCTGCTCCAATTCACTCAAGAGTAGCTTTCCAGCCAATACGCCCCAGATGGTGTGCGCCGTGGTTGACAAGGCATTGATGGAGACCCAGTGCCCTCCGGGCAGTTTGCCGTTCAACTGCAGTTCAATCCACTCACCGAGGTTGTGATTGGGCGTGAAGGGTTGATTGAAGCCCTCCAGAGGGAACAAGCGGTACATCGCGTCTGCCACTACCAGCAGGATAACAGAAAACACCACCTGCCACCAAAACGACCTGTTCATGATGAGATAGGCGACCAAATAGGTGACCGACATTTGGGCCAGTACATTTTGGAAGCGCCAGGTGATCTCCCCATCATCGATACAGTACAAACCCCAGCCAAGGAGTAGCAAGGTGATGGAGCGTTGTACAACGTGGCGCGTTACAGATTTTTGGCTGTCGCCACGATCAAGACGTTTGGTTACTGAAAATGCGAGCGATACGCCGACGATGAACATGAAGAAAGGTTGGACCAGATCCCAAAATCGTAAGCCATGCCATGGGTGATGGTGAAACTGTTGAGCGACCCACCAGACGACGGTACCCTCGAAGGGAGGATCCACTAGATGCTCAAAGAGTCCGCTGAATTCGCCAACAAGGAGAAACATCGTGATACCCCGGAAGAAGTCCACGGATAAGTAGCGGTTGGGGGCGGCAGTCGTTTGTTTCATTTTTGGTCAGGTTAGGTCAAAAAAAGGCCGGCTGAGAGTAATATACGAAAGTCACTTATGCCACTCCTTCGGTTGGGAGCGGAAGTTCCCGTGCCACTACTTTTCAATAGGTCAAGCAAGTTGATTCAACAATGGGCCGCAAGGCCTTCCAAGCAGGGGGATCTGCGCTTGCCGGAATGGCTTGTCTGCAGATGATTACTTCAGGGCGCCAATCTGGATATTGCGGTCGTCCCAATAGGCATCATCCTTGAAGCCAAATGCTGTAGGCTGATAGTCCCCCACTACGTCAACATTGGCCTGTGCAGGCACTTCCATGTCAAGCAGCCAAAAGGCGGCATTGACTAGCAGACGACGTGTGCCGGTCGCTAACAGGTCTGTCGAAGAACCAATGGTCGATGTAAATGACTTGCCAGGGTCACCTTCAGGGAGCTGGTAGGATTTGGTCCATGCGACTGGCATCATCGGATCATTTTGATTGATCATTTCACCATTGGCTTCGACCATGTCAGGCAACTGATCATCAGTCGGACGCATACCAAGAAGCGGGTCACTGTCGTCCCTTGGCTCGGTACGGTCGACAGTCTGGCCCAACACGATAGGAAGTGCATCACCCGGAAGAGGCAGCCGTACGCCATAGACATCTGTGGGGCCCCAGATACTTCCTTCATCGATCCCGTTCCAAATGGGGTGATCCGCAGCCTCAGCGGGTTTCATCCCTCGTGTGCTCTGGTTGCCATGGTTGCCATGGTGGCGTATCCACTTTTCACCGAGTACGAGTCTTCCAAAACCTCCCTGCCACGGGCCTTCCTCATTATAGTAATTGCCATAGTGTCTGAAAGAGGTAGAATCATTTTCTGTAAAGCGAAATGCGTGCGTAGCAGTCCGTATACCAAGGACTGGTTTTCCTTTTTTTAGGTAGGTATCGATGAGCTGCATCTGATCATCGGGAAGCGCACGAAACCGAGTGAATATGACCATAAGGTCTGCCTCGTCGAGGGCATCCAGACCTGGAATGTTATGAAGGTAGTTAGCGTCGACCATTCCTGGATTAGCTGGGTCTTGTGCATAGAGCACAAGACAATTCATGCCGTGATGTTGGTTGAGGATTTTGGCCATTTGCGTCATACCCTCCTCCGACCGGTACTCCTCATCGCCGGTCAGAAAAACAACAAGTGGCTTCGCAGCATCACCATCGAGTTTCAAGACCTGTTCTGGCCGGTTGTTGGTCTCGATCTCTTCACTATTCTTGCTTGACGGTGGGGTGCAGGCAAAGACAAGGATCGAAGTAAGCAGGGCAAAGGAAAGTGTTCTCATGGTGCAGAATTTGGGAAAAATCAGGATAATCTATCTGCTCCAATCTATTGCAAATTATTCATACCGATGAGCGTTTGCTACAAAAAGTGGTCGAACCTCGATCCTTATAAAGCCTGTCCGGCTCTCCCGGTATAGTCTTCCTGTTTTGCTATATATTACAAGCGGTACTTTTATTTAGCCACACGATGAAATTTCGCACTTTTTACCAGTCACTTTTTTTCTGCTGTCTCACCTTCACCCTGATCCAATGCAGTCCTCCGCCAGTAGAACTACCGCAAGGGCAACGAATAGCGTTGATCGGAAACAACCTTGGGGCGAGGGTGATGCTTTATGGTCATTTTGAAACGGGCCTGCAGCTTGCTTATCCTGACAAGGAGCTCTATATCCGAAATTTCTCAGATGGCGGGAATACCCCGGGTTTTCGGCCCCATTCCGGCCGACCAACACCCTGGGCTTTCGAGGGGGCGGAGGCCTTTCAAACTGATCTCGCGGAACCATCTGGTAGCGTAGGTCACCTGGAGTATCCTGATCAGTGGCTTACCAGGCATAAGATCAATCAGATCATCGCATTTTTCGGTTATAATGAGTCGTTCGAGGGGGAAGAGGGCCTCGAAGATTTCAAAGGAGAGCTGGCAGCATTTATTGAGCACACAAAGGCACAGCAATATGATGGGGCCTCAACACCTTCGTTGACGATTGTTTCGCCCATCGCATTTGAAGACCTGTCGGACCAGTTCGACCTTCCCGATGGTCGGCAGGAGAACGCCAACCTACGAATGTACACGGAGGCCATGGAGGAGGTCTGCGAAGCCAACGGAGTGACATTTGTCGATGTATTTGGCCCCAGTAGAGATTGGATGTCTAGCGGCGAACCCTTGACGCAAGATGGCTTTCAGCTGAATGATGATGGCTCCAAAAGATTTAGTCATTACCTCATCGACCAGATATTTCACAAGGAAATCTCGGAAGGGGGCAATTATGAGACGGTGAAAGAGGCTGTCCTCGAAAAGAACTGGTTCTGGCACAACGACTTCAAGATCCCCAACGGGGTCCACGTATTTGGTAGAAGATTCGATCCGTTTGGCCCTGACAACTACCCTTACGAATTGCAGAAGATAAGAGAGATGACAGCTATCCGAGATACGGCCATTTGGATGGCATTGAAGGGGGAAACAATGGACCTCGCCGCCGCGGACAGCCGAACCTCTAAGTTGCCCGAGGTAGAGACGAACTATGTCCAGGGTGATTACGGAAGAGGGGAGGAGCGATACCTTTATGGAGAAGAGGCCCTCTCGTCGCTTACGCTGCCGCCAGGGTATAAAGTGGAAATGTTTGCCTCCGAACAGGATTTTGTGGACTTGGCCAATCCTGTACAGTTGTCTTTTGACAACAAGGGCCGGCTTTGGGTGGGCGTGATGCCCTCCTATCCTCACTACCGCCCGGGAGATTCAAAGCCGGATGACAAGTTGATCATCCTCGAGGACACGGATGGCGACAATAAAGCGGACAAGCAAACGACCTTTGCAGATGGATTGCACCTCACGACCGGCTTTGAGTTTGCGCCTGAGGGAGTGTATATCTCGCAAGGTACACATCTGGTGTTGCTGGTAGATGAGGATGGTGACGATCGCGCTGACCGCAAGGAAGTTATTTTGAGTGGCTTCGATGATCATGATACCCACCATGGGATAAGCGCATTTTGTGCAGACCCCTCCGGAGCGATCTACATGGCAGAGGGTGTATTTCTGCATACCAATGTGGAGACAGCGTATGGTCCTGTACGAGCGACCAACGGCGGGTTTTACCGCTACAGCCCTCAGCGTCGGCATCTGGAGCGCACGGCACAGCTCCCCATTCCCAATCCGTGGGGTATCGCTTTTGATCGCTGGGGTCAAAACTTTTTCCTTGATACGTCCGGACCAGCCCTTCGCTGGATGTTGCCCGGTAGTGTCAAGCCAAGGTACGGCGTGGCCACACCCCGGCCTGCGAACCTTATAGAGGAAGAATTCCTCGTTCGACCCACTTCTGGATTGGAGTTTATATCCAGTCGTCACTTCCCGGACGATGTTCAGGGGGATATCCTACTCAACAATGCCATTGGCTTTCTTGGCGCGCGCCAACATGCCGTGATTGATGATGAGAGCGGCTATCGACTAAAGTTTCGTCATGACCTGATCTCCTCAGATGACCGGAACTTCCGACCAGTAGATATGGAGTTTGCGCCAGACGGCTCACTATATGTTGTGGATTGGCACAATTTGTTGATTGGCCACATGCAGCACAACGCCAGGGACCCTTTGCGTGATCATCAGCATGGTCGTATTTATCGGATTACGTATCCTTCCCGTCCATTGGTAGAGCCCGCCCAGGTAGCTGGTGCCAGCATACCTCAGTTGCTTGACAACCTAAAGCTACCGGAATATCGCACGCGCTACCGCAGTCGCCGTGAGCTGCGAGGAAGAGACAAGGACGAGGTGTTGGAAGCTATGAAAACCTGGGTAAGCCAGTTGGATACCGATGACTCTGAGTATGAGCATCACTTGGTGGAGGCACTGTGGGTCACCTGGGGCCTCAACGCCGTGGATAAGGAACTGTTTGAGCGACTAATGACGGCAGATGACTACCGAGCGAGGGCCGCGGCTGTCCGTGTGCTGAGGTACAGCCAGCATCAGATTCCCAATGCGGAGGAGCTCTTTGCAGCAGCTGCCGCAGATGATCATGGGAGGGTCCGTATGGAAGCTATGGTCGCGGCGTCGTGGTTAGAGCCTACAAGTGGCCTCGAGATCCTCGAAGTGGCGGCAAAATCACCCCTTGACCAATGGAGTTCGATGCCCTTTATGACAGCTCAGGCGCATTTGAACGGCAAAAAGCTCGACCTGGGTGAAAAGGCGAGTGAAAATCCACTCACCGGCGAATTGGCGGCCGTTTGGGATCAGGGCAAGAAGATCTATGAACAGGATGGTTACTGTGGCACGTGTCACCAATACGATGGAAAAGGCTTGCCTGGAGCGGGATTCCCCCCACTGGCGGAATCTGAATGGATTCTGGATAAAGAGCGCTTGATCAAACTTACCTTAAAGGGATTGTTGGGTCCCATCACGGTGAAAGCAGTAGAGTATCCCGGTCAGGTACCAATGACGGCCTTCGAAAAGCTACTAAACGACGAAGAATTGGCTGCCGTGCTGACATACGTACGCAACTCTTTTGGTAACAAAGCAGAGGCCGTGACCGCCGCAGAAGTGGCCCTGGTTCGGGCGGATATCCAGGACAAAAAAGGCTACTACAACCCTGAAGAGTTGAGGTAGCGTCGACGTCCGGCCCCCTTCGTTGTCATGTTCGGAGGGGCGTGGAAGTGGCTTCTTCCCGCTGCAGATCATACGTGGTTGTTTGGTTCAATGCAATTCCATCTAAGAATTGTACAAAAACAGATAGCAATTTAGGTAGATGGAATAGCCAGACCTGTGCAAATTCATATAAATGGCGTATATTTGGAACGATAGTAAAACCTAAACAACCCGGGCGTCTTGCTGACCTACGAGATGCTCAAAACCGCGTGGACTGATGAAAATTGAAAAAACTACCTACGATCAATTCCTATATTATTGGACCCATCCGTGCCAACGAGACATCAGCGGCAGAGTGAAGGATGTCCTGGCCCTCGATACGCCCAAGTGGCTTCAGGAAGCGGCCATCACTGATCAAATCAAATATGACAATGGCGCCTGGCATGTAAGCCTCGTGTACATTCACCTAAGTGATCCAAACACTTTCTACATCCGGGAGATGAGCCAGCATGGCACTTATGAGAGGGCCCGCTACAATGCAAGGATTCACCGACGGCAGGCCTTGATGGAGCCGTATCGAGCGATTTCGAGGCTGACCAAACGTTTTGACTGTCCTAGTAACTAGGACTAGGTACTACTCTTGGCTGTCCTGAACAGCCATCCAGTGGACATTCACTATCTTCCCTTAAAAATGGTGAATGGACCGCAGCGTGTACTTTCTGCTATTGGCATTCCTTCTTGCTTGTCAAACTCCATCGATTTCCGACACACGTGCTGGTTGGTCAGGAGAGGATCGTCAGTTTCTGGTTGATCACTTGCAGTTTTCCTTCGATGCTGTCATGGACGAGGTGGCGGATCTGGCCCCAACTCAATGGGAGTGGCAGGAGGACTCCTCCAAATGGTCGATTTCGCTGGTCGTAGAACATCTGGTAGTTCACGAAGAGCTCTTTTATCGTGAAATGCGGGTCCTTCTCGCATTACCAGAGATGTCATCGGTTGCTGCCGATCAGTTTGCCTCGGATGAAGCTATCCTTAGCTATCGGATGGTCACCCAGGAGAATACAGGCCGAAGTCCAACATATCTCGAGCCTCTTGGCCGCTGGTGTACCAAGGAAGACGCCATGGCTGGCTATCAACGTGCTCGGCGTGCAATGACTGATTTGGTGAGTAGCACAGACCGGGACCTAAGGGCCTATTACACCACCAGTGGTCGGGGTCCGACCAGCTATCGCGATTTACATCAATTGATGCTGATCAGCATTGCCCATACCCAGAGGCACCTATCGCAGATCCGTGGGATCAAGAGCCACGCGGATTTCCCCACACAATCCGCCCGGCCGTAGTTGGACCTTCCGGGTGGCACTCATTAATATTGTTTCCAAGCTTGCTTTCACCCAATGCCATGAAACACACCTATCTCGCTTTCTTGGGGCTACTTGTGTCGATAATTTCCTGCGATGCACCTTCTGATCCCCCACGGCGGCCCAACATACTGATCGCCATTAGTGACGATCAATCATTTCTTCATACCAGTTTTGCTGGTTCCCAATTTGTGCGGACTCCGGCTTTTGACAGGGTGGCGGCCGGCGGTGTATACTTCACCAATTGTACCGCTGGATCGCCTGGCTGCGCGCCGTCTCGAAGCGCACTGATCACAGGACGACATCATTGGCAAAATGAACAAAGTGGTCAGCACGCCGCCGGTTGGTTCAAAAAGTACGTGCCCGTAGTGGATGTGCTGCATGACCATGGCTACCACGTGGGAATGACCGGAAAGGGTGTGGGGCCCTTCAGGTATGCCCAAGATGAGAGCGATTCCTTACTGCGGACCGGAAATGCCGCGGGGCCATCCTTCAACACACATGGCTATGACGAGTCGAACGATCCAAGACCAGCCAATGGTATCAGGGCAACTGACTATGCGAGGAATTTCGAAGAGTTCATCAGTCAGCGAGAGGAGGGGGCACCCTTTTATTTCTGGTTTGGAGCATCGGAGCCACATCGTCGTTTTGAGTTCCAGTCGGGCAGTCGCCTTGGCAAAAACATCGATGACGTGACAGTACCGGAATTCCTCCCTGATGTCGACACCGTGCGTGAAGACCTGCTGGACTACGCCGTGGAAATCGAATGGTTTGACAGTCACCTGGCACGTATGCTTGATGTGCTGGATTCTCTGGGCGAGCTGGACAATACCATAGTCATTGTGACCTCCGATAACGGCATGGCCTTCCCAAGGGCCAAAGCCAATGCCTATGAGTTTGGCATCCACGTACCTCTGACCGTAAGTTACCCGGCGGCATTTCCTCAGGGAAGAAAGGTGGACGACCCTGTTGGGTTCATAGATATTGCACCTACGTTGTTGGACCTTGCGGATATCAGAGAGCACAACATGCTCCCCATTACTGGTAGCTCACTACTGCCAATCTTGACCGATGACCAATCCGGCCGTGTCGACGAATCCAGAAAATATACCTTCTCCGGAAGAGAGCGTCACTCTTCTTCCAGGTGGAACAACCTGGGATACCCTCAGCGGGCCATACGCAGCGACCGTCATTTGCTCATTTGGAATCTGAAACCGGAGCGAGCGCCAGCGGGCGTGGCCGTCATGCTGGACCCGGAATCACGAGAGCCAAACCCAATGCATGGGTTACAAGAGGGCAGATATCTTCCAGGCACCGCCTATCATGATATTGATGACTGCCCGACCAAGACTTTCATGATTGAAAACCTCGCTAACGACGCGCATAGTGACTATTTCCAATGGGCCGTTGGCTACCGGCCGGAGTTCGAGTTTTATGACATTGTGGAGGACCCCTTTTGTCTCAAAAACCTGATCAACGACCCAGACTACAACGACATCATTCATGAGATGTCCGACGCGCTCATGACCGAGCTAAGTGAGACAGGGGATCCCCGTGTGGTCGGTCCCAGCCGTGAAATATTTGATACCTATCCCCGGTACAGCCGGATGCGCTATTTTCCATCCCCGGAATGGGCTCAATAAAGCTTGATAGCTTGTATACCTGATTATGGGTTTTGGCTAGGTTAGTAGCACTAAAGGTCACAAACACCTGATTGAGTAGCGACAAGCAAACAATTCGTCATTTCGTGCGTTGTTATTCCAAATCAATACCATCATGGAGATCGGTAAGTCGGCATATGAGCAGTTCGTAGATTATTGGGCAAAGCCCAGTGTTGAGGAACTAATCGGTGATCACATAGACGTTGGCTTCCTGTCCCATACGGACTGGCTTGAAGAAGCCATAGTCATCGATCACATCCGGTTTAGCGAAGGGAGATGGCACATAAGTCTCATACTCGTTCATCCCTACGAAAGCAATGTCTTCATTGTCCAACGCATGAGTTCCCATGAGACGTATGAGAGGGCCCGATTCAATGCGAAACTTCTCAGAAATCGAATGGGTCGCTCCTCTAAGGGAAGTCTCGCTTCTGCCACTACTGGGCGATTTCATAAAAACTAGTCCGTCAATCCCCGATTTTTCTTAGTTTGCTGCATCACCAGTGTCAGCAGTCGTGCCAGCTTTTGGCGCTCGGCTCGTGCCTTCCTCTAATGTGATCGTGGACAGGTGGAAACGACGCGATGGCCTCCTTGGGGAGAACAGTGATCTGGAAAACTATGAAAACCGACCGACGAAAATTCCTACGAGATTCGATCCTCCTGGGGGGGGGAGTTGCCGCCGCCCCTGCAGCGCATGCCAGTCTATATGGCACAAGAGCTCGGGGAGGAGCTGATGATGTCCTACAAAAGCTGTCCAAATTAAATGATGATGTTGTCGAGGAGTGGCTGACTCGGCAGATCATCAATCCTGGGGATCGCTGGGATGGTGGTTTTGCCAATGCGTATGAAATCCCGAATGTTCATAGTACCAATTCCTTTGTTGTGCGAGCTGGCAGTGCATATGCCAGCGAGTTTTCAAAATATTACCAATCCCAGCAGCTTGAGGCACCCCTACAGCAAGCGATGAAGTGCATGCTCCACGTGCAGCATGAGGATGGGACCATCGACCTTTATAGTACAAATTTTCACTCTACGCCAGATACAGCATTCCTGGTCAATTACCTAAGCCCGGTTTATGTCCTGATCAAGAGAATGAATCCTGCGGGATTGGCAGTCTTTTTGGCAGATGCGGCGTCGTTTCTGAGAAGGGCTGCCAAGTGTTTTCTGGTAGGAGGCATTCATACACCCAATCATCGATGGGTTGTATGCTCCGCGCTGGCCAGGGTTCATTCATTTTTTCCTGATGAACGCTTCGTGGACCGGATTGATGAGTGGCTTGGTGAAGGCATCGATCAGGATCCTGACGGCCAGTTTACTGAACAAAGTGTGAGTATATATTCTCCCACATGTGACACTATGTTCATCACGATGGGGCGCTTATTGCAGCGAAAAGAGCTATTGGATGTTGCGCGCAAAAACCTCGACATGACGCTCTATTATATCCAACCCGGCGGAGAGGTGCTTACGGATGCATCGGGCCGTCAGGATAGCGGAACGATCGGATATGTTGATCGGTATTACTATGCCTATCGCTATTTCGCGATTAAGGATAATAATCCACAGTATGCCGCCGTATGTCAGTTGATAGAAGACAACTTCCCGGAAAAGATCAGTTGGTATGTACCGAAATTGTTAGAAGACGAAATCTTTGAGCAACCACTGCCGACCTCGACTGCCTTGTCGGATCAATACTTCAAAGTGTTTTCACATTCCGGCGTGATACGGATAAGAAGAGGAGAGATGGATGCATCGGTGATCGAAAAGAATCCAACGTTCTTTAGTTTCATGAAAGGATCTGCCGTGTTGCAGTCCATGCGTTTGGCTGCGGCCCATTTTGGAAGTCGCGGACAGTTTCTGGCCAGCAAGACCGAGGTCGATGGAGAGAAGATCACTTTGCGTGCGTCGGACACCCATGGATATTACCAGCCATATCCCAAAGATCAGATTCCTGGAGATGGTGATTGGGAAAGTATGCCTCGTGCCAATAGAGAGATGAGTGAGCTACAAACCCTGGACTACCAGGTGGAGATCATTGAGCGCAATCAAAAGGTGACAGTGAGCATCAAGATTGAGGGCACCCCAGATGTCCCGGTTTCTATGGAGTTAAATTTTCGCGAAGGTGGTGATATCACCGGTGCGGTAGCCCATGAATCCCTCGATGATGCATTTTTTCTGGAAGAGGGCTATGGTACTTATCAATCTGGTTCCGATACCATCAGGTTTGGACCGGGCTTGACCTTACATAAATGGGCAGAGATTCGGGGGATGACCGCCAAACAAAGAGGGTCAAGCGTCTATCTCACAGGTTACACACCGTTTCAGCATACCCTGGAATTCAGCTGAGCGACCAACGCATGAGCCCGTTAAGCCCAAGGTGTTCGCTGAGGTGATTCGTTTTGATAATGGGTGTTACCGGGTTTAGTTAGTTCATCTGCCACGGCTATATTTATTGCATGAAGAAGTTGTTGATAATTGTCTACCTATTCCTGGGTATACTCCCCATTGCATGTATTGGACAAGCGAAATTAGATAGTCTGATGCCAGTTCGAGGGTTTTGTATCGCAGCACCATCGCCTGATGGTTTGAGTGATTTTCTGACCTTTATCGACGACGAACTGGCCCCAAAGCGAATCAACACCCTGATTTTAAGAGTAGACTATCGTTATCAGTATCAAAGCCACCCAGAGCTGGTGGGTGACAATGCCCTCAGTACCGAAGAGGTGAAGCAGCTGGTTCAGAAATGCCAAGGGCATGGTATGCAAATCATCCCGCAGTTCAATCTGTTTGGTCATCAGTCCTGGCACTCTGAGCTCGGACTACTTCTTACCGAATATCCGGAGTTTGATGAGACGCCTCATATTGACCTTCCGCCCGAAGGAGAATACGTCTGGCCTAACAATGATGGCCTTTACTGCAAAAGCTACTGTCCACTACATCCCAAGGTGCATGATGTCGTTTTCGACCTGGTAGATGAGCTACTGGAGGTCTTTGAGACCGACGCCTTTCACGCTGGTCTGGACGAAGTGTTCTACATCAGCGATGAGCAGTGCCCCCGCTGCTCAGGGAGGGATCCGGCGGAGATCTTTGCCATGGAGGTCACGACCATCCGCAATCACCTGGCAACCAAGGGTGCCACACTCTGGATGTGGGGTGATCGTCTGATTGATGGGAAGGCGACAGGCATTGGCATGTGGGAAGCCAGCATGAACAATACCCACCGCGCCATTGACATGATACCAAAGGACATCGTGATAAATGACTGGCACTACGTTCGGGCTGACCCGACGGCTGTGCTTTTCGCTTCCAAGGGATTTCGGGTGGTAAGTTGCCCTTGGCGCACTGGCTCAGTGGCTGTGGAGCAGGTGCAGCAAACGTTAGATATGCGGAAGAATACCACTTCAGCCATGAGTGAGCGATTCTTGGGTGTCATGCAGACAGTTTGGACGAGTGCTGAGAATTTTCTTCGGAATTACTACGCCACAGACCTGGATCCTGAGAAGCTGTATGACTCTGAGTGTTTCAAGGAGTTGGCAGCGGAGATAGCAAGGATTCGCTGATACCGCTGGAACCTTAAAATTTCCCGCTGTTGACATCGTGCTCCGGGACAGACTCGACATTGTCCCAGTGCTCGACCACCTTGTCATTCTCGACTCGGAAGATATCTACCTGGGCATAGTCCTGATCGACCTGGCCGTCGTTCCAGTTGGCTTCTGACAGCGTCGCCACGAAATTCCCCTGGCCGACGAGCAGCACGATTCTTTTGTAGTTGAGGGGGCGGTTGGGAGATTGCGCCAATTGCTGAAAGTGCTCGAGCCCATCGGGCACGTCTTTGTTGTGCTGAATGTACTGATCCTTCGAGATGTATCGATCCAAATTCTCAGGGTGGCCCCCCTGCATCAGTGCGTCTTTGATAAGGTTTCGGACCAACTCTTTGTTCTCTCGGGTCTTATCCAGATCTGTGACCTCAGTTGGGCCATCGATGGACGAGTGTCCAGAGGAATTGGCCGCGTTATACGGCGCAATGACGTCCCAGTGCTCCACCACGCGCTCCTCGTCGTCGAAATCGAAGAAATCCGTTGTTACCCACTCCGCCTCGCCATTGTTGATGTTTTGGTAGACATGCAGAAAGACTTTGTTCTCCTCTTCATCGATGATGTACCGGACGACCTCAATATCGCGCTGGGGATTCCTCGCGATGAAGGGCTCGAAGAATTCGACAAAGCCCTCCTTCCCGTCCTTCACGCCCGTGCTGTGTTGGGTGTATCGGATACCGGTGTACTTGTGAACGGCCTCTTTGGCATTCCCATCGCGAATGCCTTCCATGTACAGCCCCGTGCAGTTTTTGAGTTTTTTGCTCATTGGTTTGAGATCTTTTTTGGCCGGTTTTGGCTTCTCAAAAAACGATACATCTTTGCACAAATCAAAGAGCTAGCCACGATGAAAAGAGTCATTCTCCCCATCACATTTTTTACTCTCATAAGCATAGTATTCATGTCCTGCACCTCGACTCAGGAATCCTCCGGTGAGGGCAAGGAGGAAGCGTCTACAAAGATCCCCGTATACGCCTGGCTGGGTGGGCCCGGAGAGTCCTCCGATGCCGAGCTCAAAGCGCAGTTTGAAGACTATAAAGCCAAAGGCATCGACGTACTCATGTACAATGGTGGTCAGGATCCGGCTACCTATAGCCGGGTCGGTAAGATTGCGAAGGCAGCCGGGTTGGGCTTCCATACATGGATCCCTACGATGGTCCAGGCTCCTAAAGAAGGAATTGATAATTCTTGGTATGCCGTCAATGGTCTCGGCGAGTCCGCTTTGGATAAGCCAGCCTATGTGGATTATTACAAGTTTCTATGTCCTTGCAAACCTGGGGTTTACGACTGGCTCGAAAGTATGTACACAGCTGTGGCGGAAGTGCCCGAGGTGGACGCGATTCATCTCGATTATATCCGCTTCCCAGATGTGATCCTGGCGCGGGGTCTTTGGGACAAATATGGCTTAGTGATGGACAGGGAATACCCGCAATACGACTACAGCTATAGCGACGAATGCACGCAAGATTTTCTGGCGAAGACCGGTATCGACATCAAGGCAGTGGAAGATCCATCACAGGTCGAGGAGTGGAAGCAATACCGCTACGACCTGATCACTAGTATCGTCAATCGACTTACGGAGGCGGTTCATGCAAAAGGAAAGAAAATTAATGCCGCGGTTTTTCCGGGACCGCATTCCGTAGCCAAGCAGCTCGTTCGACAAGAGTGGGATCAGTGGAACCTCGACGCCTTCTTTCCGATGAACTACAATGATTTCTACCTCGAAGGAACTGACTGGGTCGGGGCTGTGACGAAGGAAGCGGTTACGTCGCTGGAAGGCAAAGCCCCGGTGATCAGTGGCTTGTTCATCTGCCCCAAGCCGGAGGAGAAGACGGACGAGCCAGATCCTGAGTACCACGGCCTTGTTCCTGACGAACTAGGGGAGGCCATTCGCCAGTCCATGGTCAACGGCGCCCACGGGATTTGTCTATTTACCCCGACCCGCATGACCGATGCACATTGGGAGGAGTTCGCAAAGGCGATCTACAAGGATTATTCGGAGTAGTTGGATGAGGCGCACGGGCCAGCCCTGAGTGCCCATCGCACTCCCCGATAGCTATCGGGGCTACCTCGCGCTGGCGACAGCCCGCGGCCGCGCTGACTACGCGCATGTCTTGCCTTGTCTGCCGCTCCAGCTTTAGGCCCTTTTCAGTACTCGTCGAAGAACCCCTGGATCTTTTCCGGATCATTCGTCTGAGTCAGCGCCAACATCAGCAGGATCTCAGCTCCCCTCCTGATTTAGGAGGGGTTGGGGGTGGTAAATGGTCTCTAATTTCCTGCAGCACCACCTCAGGCTGCTCGAATACATCCCTGTTCTCGAATCGAATTATTTGAATATTGTATTGAGCGATATGTCCTGTTCTCTCCTCGTCGTACTCAAAACCAGCCGCGGTGTAGTGGTGTTGACCATCTAGTTCAATCCCCAGCCTGGCCATCGGACAATAGAAATCCAGCACATAATTATCGACGCTGTATTGCCTTCTGAATTTCCAGCCATCTAGCTGCCTGTTCTTTAGCAGTGTCCATAGAACCGCTTCGGCAGCCGTACCATCGTTCCTAAGGTTTTTCCTGAGCTCTTTGAGATGGGGTTTGTTAAAAGGTGAGGTCTTCATTAGTTGTTACCAGTGGGCTTCAGTTGTTCAGGTCTTGCGTTTACTAATATACTGCACGCTTCAATGAACTTCGAACAACTGTTAAGAAAGCCCGAGGCTGCATTCAAATGTTCAGGTCTATCAGCTCCCCTCCTGATTTAGGAGGGGTTGGGGGTGGTTAAGCGTATCTAATTTCCGGCCAGCCTCGTCTGTCGCTCCTGCTTCAGCCCTTTTCAGTACTCGTCGAAGAATCCCTGGATCTTTTCAGGATCGTTCGTTTGAGTAAGTGCTAACATCAGCAGGATCCGCGCTTTGTTGGCTGGCAGGTCGTTGGCGATTATGAGGGAACTTTCATTTCCAGGTCTCCTCGTAATAGTACCACCGCGGACACTCGAGGCAATGACCACAGGTTTGCCGTCGGGAGGGAGGCTGAAGAGTGCATCCATGCCGTGGCTCATGCGCCCACCGGCAAATGAGCTGACAACCAGACCTTGGTTTTCGCGAACCAGGAAGTGGTCGAGTATCGACGCATCAAAACCTGCATAGTCCTGTACGATGTCCACGTGGGGTAGCGCCTCCAAATCATATACAGCAAAGCTACTTTTGACTGTGTGGGCTTTCAACGGACTGCGGAAGAAGGTCACCACGCCGCCGTCGATCGCGCCGAGGTAGCCTTTGTCCGTAGCGACAAACGCATCTACTCGGGTATTGTGACTCTTGCGAAGATCGCGGGCGGCACTGATGTTGTCATTCATGACCACGAGCACCCCATGGCCTTTGGATTTGGGGGTAGAGGCCACACGCACGGCACTAAGCAGGTTGCCAGGCCCATCCGCTGAGATCATATTCGACGATCGCATCGACCCAACCAGTACGATGGGTATGTCGTGGCGGTGTGTGCAGTTAAGAAAGAAGGCGGTTTCTTCCATGGTGTCTGTGCCGTGGGTGATGACAATACCCTGCAGGTCGGGCTGTCCGGTGATGCGCTCATTGATAAGATTTACGAGCTGGAGCCACAGTGTTGGCGTCATCTTCGACGAACCGACGCGCACAAACTCTTCGACGGAGATATTGGCCAGCTCGGCAATCTCCGGCACAGCCTGTACGAGTTGGGGTCCCTCTACCAGAGGGGCGTCAGTCCTGCTCGCAATGGTGCCGCCAGTGGTGATGATCAATACATTCGGCTTGTCGGGGGATTGGGCGAATAGGCTGATGGAGGCCATAAGCAGTAGGAGCAAGGGTAGTTTTTTCATTGCTCTCACAAGATACGGGAAGCAGCATCGAACTCCGAATGCCACCTAAAGACCTCAAATACTCTCTAACTCCCTTGCCAGCAGGAAGAGGGCCCTGGGGATGTGGAAGCAGCCCTTCCACTTACCGCCTTTGAGGGGGAGGAGCACCTGGCCTTGTCTGTTGAGGTAGCCGTACCACTCGAGGCCGCCGCGGTGGTCGTGAAATCGATCCCACGTGTAGGCCTGTAGGCGCTGAAACCAGCTGGCGCATCGGGGGTTTTTGGTCATTCGGTAGCCTTTGATCATAGCGATCATCGCCTCAAAGTGGACCCACCAGAGCTTCTGATCCCATTCGAGTTGCTGCGGAGGACGTCCCTGGATATCAAGGAAGTAGAAGATGCCCTCGTGCTGCTCATCCCAACCGAAGTCCAAGATCCGAAGGGCCATGTCTGTCAAGCGCTCTACCAGTGCCATGTCGCCACGGCGTTCGGCAATGTCCATCAGAAACCAGCAGGCCTCGAGGCCATGGCCCGGATTCGTGAGTCGCCCATCAAAGGAGTCCGACAGGCTCCCATCGGGAGCCACATTTTCCATGAGCACACCTTTTTCTTCATTCCAAAAGGAGCCCAGTATCAACTCCTCGCACTCAGTCGTGATGGCTGTCAGCTCCTTCTCTGTCAGGATGTGATCCAGCTCCAGCGCCAGGTTGCTCATGATCATCGGCAGCGCAAAATTCTTTAACGGCCTCGTCTCGGCAATCGCCTTATTGTACTTGCCTTTGGGGTTCTTTCGACGCTTGAGGATGTTCGTGTAAATGCGCCGGGCCTCATCGAGATAGGTCTGATCGCCGGCAGCCTTACCGTAGACACCCAAAGCCATGGCAGCGAAGCAGTCAGAGAAGATATTGTACGGAGCGATCAGCGGTTGCCCTTCGCGGTTCAGCGAGAAGTAGTAATTCCCTTTATCATCCGAGCCATGTTTGATAAGGAATTCGGCACCGATCCGTGCAATCTCCAGCCACTCTTTTCTTTGATCGAGCTGATGGTAAAGCATCGAATACGTCCACGTTTGCCGAGCCTGGAGCCAGACAAATTTGTCGGTATCGTAGACGTTGCCGTCCGCATCGAGGCACGTAAAATACCCTCCGTACTTTTTGTCAATGGAGTGCTTCCCCCAAAAGGGTAATACATCCTCGTAGAGCGACTTCCAATATTGCTCCGCGTATTCCTTCATAGCAGCCTTAAAGTTGGCGGTTCAAACATTCCAGATAGCGATTATACAGATTTCTCGCTTGTTCGTAGCTGGAATTGGGGCTCATAAAGTGGGAGAATTCGAAAGTGATGGCATTTTCGATGCCTACTTTGTGTGCCGTTTTGAGCTTTAGCCACATTTTTTCCCACTTGATGGGCAGGAATTTGATGGGCATATCGCGGTCGAATGATTCGCAGTTCGTCCAGCAGTGGAGGCCATACAAATCACTGAGCTCCTTGTTCACACGCATGAAGCCCTCGAGTTCGTCAAAGCCCACATGGCCGTCCTGAAAGGCAACGATATCGACTACATCCTTTACACTGCTCAAGACATGGTCCCATTCCTGCCGGTGCATCTCCAGTGTGATGGGATCATCCTTCGACAGCCGACCCTCGCTGGCCATGACGGCTTTTTTGCCGTCGATGTACGGGGATATCAGGACAGGTAGCTCCTTGATGGCTTTGCAGTGCTCGCCGAGTTTGACATACTCCTCTACGACCCCCATTTCATTGCGATTGATCTCATGGGAGAAGTACCAACCCGCGAAGGCGCTGGAGTCTCCATATCGCTCATACACTTCGTCAATCACCCGCAGGTTGATGGTAGTTTCTGTTTCGTAGTCCTTGTTGGTCCAGTATCGGCCGGAGTCGTACAGACCAAAATAGAACTTCATGTCGTGCTTCTCACTCAGCCGGAGAAACATAGCCACGAGATCCTCATAGGGTTCGTAGCAGCTGTGCTCATTTATCAGGTAGGCAGAGGGGTATGTCAGCCACTGCTGATAGCCAGACCTGATGAGGATCACCGTGTCGATTCCAGCGGTCTTCATGCTCGCAAAATCCGTATCCCACTCCTTTTCTCCCCAGTTCTGATGGTTGATGTCGTGACTGATCTCGTCGAGAAAAGTGCCAGTAATGGGTGTTATCTTATCCATCTATTCTCGCTCCAGTTTATCCCACCAGTATTTCTTCAGGAGCCATGAGGTCAGGAGGAGGATCGCGACCGACCACGCCAGCGGGATATACTCCCGAATAACGAGATACATGGGGATCACCACCATGCTCATCTGCCAAATGATTCCCACCAGGACATTGAAAGCGTCACGCCTAAATTGTTGGTTGCCCTTGAAGGTCGGATCTTCTTGAATGAGTTTGTCGTGGATGGGTTTCCAGAATCCCCAGGGTCGGACCTTCCGGTAAAAGTTTTTAAGTACTCCTTCATCCTCTGGTGGGGTGAGTAGCGTACCAAGCAGGCATCCCGCCAGCGCCAAGAGTAGTATCAATGGGAAAATATACAAGTCAAAGGTCTCTGGCATCAGCTTCGGTAGCGTCATGGAGCCAACAAGGCCTCCCAGCATACCCCAGAAATACCCATGCCCATTGAAGCGCCACCAGATCCACTTGAGCACATTGGCGGCGGTATAGCCGCCATACAGCGAGGCTACTATCCACTTGGTGAGGGAGTCGATCGAGTCAATAAAGAAACCCACGAACACCCCCAGGAAGACGATCGCCACGGACGACAGATAGCTCAGTCGCACATATTTTCTGTCGCTGGCGTTGGGGTTGATGTATCGCTTGTAAATGTCATTGACGAGGTAAGCAGGTGCGGCATTGACGAAGGCTGCGAAGGTGGACATGAAAGCCGCCACCAAGCCTGCCAGAATCAGCCCTGTCACGCCGACTGGTAGGAAGTTATTGATGACGTAGGGAAGAATGAGTTCGAAGTCTATATTATCACCCATTTCTATCAGCTGAGGGCGGAAGTAGACTACTCCCAAAACGGCCAGTCCTGCGATCATCAGGTACCTTGGGATGTACAGGACCAAAATGGTAAAGGCACTCATCTTAGCGGCTTCCTGTGGTGATTTGGTGGCAAGTATTCGTTGCATGTCGTAGCTCGGAACGGGCCCTGCCAAAGAGGCGAGGATGCCCTTGAAGATCATTAGCATGAGTACGATGCCGAAGAAGTTGAAGTCGTCTTTGGCGATGTAATTGTTCACCGCCGGCAGGATCTCTGACCAGTCGAGGTCCAGGCGCCACTCGGGCCAAATACTGCGCCAGCCGTCGGGCAGGGCACCTTCCAGGTCCGCAGCGCTGACTTTGTCGAGGACCACGTAGCCAATGACAAAGCACGACACGGTCATGATCAGAAATTGCAGAACCTCGGTGCCCACGACGCTGTACATTCCTCCTTTTACGACGTAAATAGTCGTCACGCCTATGATGATCAAGGCGTAGGCTTTTTCAGGTGGGATCGTCAATCCAAGCAGGTTGAAGGACAAGTCATAAGGGAAGAAGGTCACAGCAAATTTCCCGATACCCTCAAAGGCATAGCCGATGAATCCGATGACACTGATCAACGCAAACGTGACGACCACTATGTGGGACAGTTCCTTACCACGGTTTTCACCGAAGCGGGTCGATAGCCATTCTGCGCCGGTCATCGCACCCGATCTCCGAAGCCAGATGGCGAGGAAGATCATGACGAATACCTGGTTCCACACAGGCCACAGCCACGGGATCCAGGCACTCTTCAGCCCATAGACAAAACAGATCGCTACGGTCCACATCACTCCGGAGATGTCGAACATACCAGAGGCATTGGAAACACCAAGGACATACCATGGGATCTTATTGCCGCCCAGGAAATACGACTGAAGGTTTTTGGAGGCCCTTTTGGAGATGTAAAACCCAAAGGCGACCGAAATCAGCAAGTAGGCTAGAATGATGGATATATCGAGTGCTGATAAGCTCATCAGAGAAGGTTAAGGTTGTTGTAGAATGTTGCCCCGGTGGTCCACAGGTATTTCGAAGGGAGACAGCAGCTCGTCGAGCAGTACGGCTACCTGTCGGCGTGTCAGCGCATTCTTGATGCTGTTCAGATTGAGTTGGTACTCGCGGTTGATCTCCTCGGTGCGTTGATCAATGGCGTCAGTGGTCAATCCGGTTTGTTGCGCCGCGATTTCCCGCAAAAGCTCGAAGTGGATGGTTTTAGCTTCCGAAGAGACCTGAAAGTCGTAGAACTCGGCCAGGTCGGTTCGCAGCGCGGGCCAATCCGTAACAGAGTCCGGATAAAACAGCGTCTTATTTTCCCAACCGATGTTCACGCCTTCTCCCTTGAGAATGCCTGTGGCACCTATCCGCTGAATAGCGCCGAAAGTTGGGTCTGAAATGTCTACGTCGGCGTAGGGGAGGATCATGGCTCCGCTGGCCAAAAGTTGTTGCTGTACTTGACGGACCGACACTTCGCGGGGATCAAGACTTTGATGCACGGACAATGCAGCTACTGTGCCAGCAGCTTGCCCGATCAACAGACAAACAGGCTGCAGGCGCGTGGTGCCATTCACTAGGTTGGTCACAGAAATAGACTTCTCTGCCACGATGAAGTTGGAAGTCGATTGCGGGATCAGCGATCCTAGCGGAATGGAGTAGGAGGGCACCGGGTAGAAATGTAAATCGGGGAGATTCTTGTGGTCTGGATAGGCGGCATGATGATGGTCTACCGGATAGTCACCAACGGCTATTCCTGTACGGTATTTGGTGTCCTCCTGCTCAAAGGGCCGGGCCAGGTCGTTGATATTGAACTGCACGATGCCATGGATCCTGCGGGACTCGCGATGGTAAGGGATCATGGGAAAACCATCCTCGGTGGGGAAGAGATTCTCTGCAATCCCAAAATGGCTATAGCCCAACTCTGTCTGGAGGTAGTAGATATAGTTCTTGGTAAAGGACTTGGCCCTTTCAAATGCCTCCAATCGACTCGCACGATCCAGGTCAATGACGTTGGCGTAGTAGTCGTTGCCATAGATGGGCCAATTGATCATGTATTTGTTGTTGGGGAGCTTGCCATAGCGCATCATTTGGTCACACTCCCACAAGGTGCGGGGGATCGTGTCTTGGGCACATTTCCCTGCACAGGTACATTGGAAGGGAGTTGGATCGTAGTCTACAGGCCGCGCGATCGTTTTGTCAGTCCCTTCGGGGAATTCTTCCAGTACGGCCACATAGGTCATGTCCTGGACGATATCGTTTGCCTTTTCGGGGGCGATGTCTTCGCCTGTGATATCGCGGCCGTCCATGCCTACATCGTAAGGGATACCAGCCATTCGGGCTGCATCACCCAACTCCGTAGCATCTATCACGATCCTGGCGCCTACCACGAATAGGCCGTCGTCGCCGTCGAAGAGGGCTGACCACCCCTGGTCTGTTGCCTTCAGCTCTTGAAGTAGCGACCCGCGCCGTACTTGTAATGTCTGTTCTTGCGAGACCATATCTGAGAGTATTTCAGCACCCACTTCGGGTTCAAACAGTACGTTACTCACCCAGCCCGTTTTGACGCTATCTGCCCCGCCATAGTGCGCATACAGCCGTTGCCTAAATTCTTCCCAAAGCCCCGAAGGCAATTGATAGTTGCCGTCAATCGCGCTCACGCCAGCTGCGGTGAGCATGCCGCCCAGCCACACTGTCTCTTCTACGATGAGTGTGGAAGCGCCCATTCTTGCAGACTGAATACCTGCCATGACCCCGCTGGCTCCACCACCTATGACCAATACATCAGTTTTGATCTCTGTTCTGGAGGTTGACTGCTGACATGAGAACGCCAGCCCCAAAAAGGCAATAAATAGCGCTCTATTCAAAGGTTTGAGAGTAAGGTTCATTGGCTCAGTTTTGAAGGCTGTAGGTCAAAGCACCATAATTTCATCCACGAATATCCAACTGGGTAGTCCTGCGCCGTGATGCCAGATGGGAGCAGTACTCAGGTTCTTGCCCACTACCTTGATGTATCTGCCTGTCACAGTGGGGAATTCCAGGTCAAAACTCTGGGTATCATTGATCTTGCTTTCTGGTGATAGCGGACGTTGGTTGGCTGTCCTTCCAAGGGATTGAAACGTCTGTCCGTCTTTGCTGTAGTGAAACTCCACGGCCTCGGGGAAGAACACGATGTGGTTGACGACCTGAAGAAAGGTGGTCGAGATATTGCTGAAGTCTTCCTGCTGCTCCAGGTCAATCACCGCGACCAGATCATTGCCCTCAAAACCCAACCAGTTGGCGTAGAAGTTGGCACCGCCAAGAGCACCATCGGTGAGCGTCTGTGGATCCTCATCCGCGTATTTCTTTGGATTCGTCTCTAGCACCACGGGTTTATTCGAAGCAATGTTTCTCTGCACGGATCGTGTGAGGGTATTCTGATAACCCGCCAGGTATTCTTCGACTGTGAATCTCATTTCGTTCATGGCTGTGATATTGCCTGCGCCGCAAGTCAGTTCAAAGCGGTCCAATCTGGTCAATAAGGGAGCGGGAGTGAATTTGTTGCCGTTATCATCGACGTGGGTCAAGGCAAAGTCTGTCGAAAGGTTTTTACGGGCAGCTTCCAGTGAGGCGTAGTCTACACTGAGCCGCGCACGTCTGACTCTTTCCAAGACTTCGGGCCGGGCTGCCACAGCCCTTTCCGCTTCGTCAAACCACGTGTTGTATTGAGTCAGTAGCTCGGCACTCAGGAAAGAGTCAAACCCCTGGGAGGGGTCACCATAAAGGAAGAGGAAGAAGTCACTATCTGCTTCGATTTCGTCATGGATGCGCTCGATGTACTGTTCGATAAACGGCGCCGCTTCTTGATAATATCCATTAAGGAAATCCTGGGTTACTGCTTGCACGTCGAGGTCAGGATCCCACAGCAGCTTGGCGGTCAGGTACGATCGTAGTTCGAATAGCTCGCTTGGGTTGTGGCTATGCTGCTCGAAAACCCACCGGGCACTGTTGTTGCGAAATAGCTGGACATTGGGCTGAAGTGTGCGCAGGTTAGGAAACGGTGCAAGGAAATTCGTAAACTGTGTCGTGTAATCCCAAATGCGGACATTGTCGGAGATCTTGCCCCATGCTACCAGATCTTCATAGAAGTCCTCACATTTTTTAGCTATGGGAGCACTCCGGTCACATTCAATGGAGCAAAGGGTGATGAGCACGTTTTCGCGGGGCTTCACGGTCTTCGGTGCCTTTCGCGTGTATTGATAGGCCAGGGTGGAGATCATCTTGTCGGGGAATTGTTCGGCAATCCGATTGACGAAAGTGATCATCGAACCCGCCGGGGATTCCTCTTTGGTGTCTATGGCTGCGCAGTTGTCACACTGGCAATACTGCTGATTGTCGTCCTGACTGACAGAGACTACCTCGGCTTCGGGAGATCGTGCCAGCAGTGAGGCCACGGTGTCTCGCACGATCTCGAAGACTGTTTCATTGGTTAGGCACAGCTGCGTGGGGATCCGTCGGCCGTTTCTCAATGCATAGTACTCTGGATGGTTGTTCAGGTGCTTCTCTGCTGGCATGAACCGATGAAAAGTATGCACCCGAGCTTCTGGGGCATATTTGGGAAAGGCCTCATAGGTCACGCCACGTTTGTCGGCGAAAACTGTGTCTGCGTAGAAGAGCCGGGAATGAACGGTTCGAACGGTGATGTCAGGTTTGTATCTGAAATCAAGGTCCCCTGGTACACTGATACTAGCCGCGGCGGGGGTGGATTCATAGTCCGGCGCATAAAACCGGCAGCCAAGTTGGTCCTCTAGAAAAGTATAAACTGCATAAAGCGTGGATTGTGGCTCCCCGCCAGCAATTATCAAGTTGAGGCCGTCGGCAACATGAGCGATCTCATGAGGCTTGAGATCCAGGGTTTCGCTTCCTACCCGGATGTAAGGTTGGCTGGAGGGTTCACTTACGATTGGTAGACTGACTCCCGAGATTTGCTCAATGTACTTCTGCAACTCCGAGGCGGCCCTTTTCTCATTGGCGGTAGCGTTGGGGACCAGGACAATCTCATGGTCGGATACGCCTTCTTTCACAATTTCCAACCGTGGGGCCTCGCAACTGATCAAAAGGGCTAAGACAGCGATGAGGGTTGGTTTCAGGGTGGTGACGATTCGGTTCATGGCTCAGTTGATGATGATTTCATCGATAAATAACCACGGCGTGGTGCCTCTCCCGTCATGCCACTCGGGGATGGCCTGTAGTGGAAAGATGTCCAATTCAAGCGTATTGGTTTCAACAGGCACTGGAAAATCGATTGCCACGAAGTCCATGCTTGCAGCCGCGGGAGAGGAGGGCCCGTCAAACTCCTGGTGTACGCTGGCCTTTCCAGGAACCCGCGCTTCGAATTCCACCGGACTGAAGATCCAACTGCCATGGTTGTCCAGGGTACTGATGGTCACAGACCGTATCTCCTGACTTTGGTCCCAACTGAGCTTGATCCGAAGGGCTTCTGTTTGGAATCCCATCCACGCATCAGATCCAAAGTTGGCCCCACCCTTGATCATATCCACCAATCCCTGGGGTCCGGAGCCACTGTAGCGATCGACAGGCTGCTCGCTTAGGGTAACCCGGGCATCGCTGAAATCCCTCAATTTTCGCACTTCTACCTTTCGAATGTCGCTTTCCTCAAAATCCGGATGAAAAGCTCGAACTGAGACATAGCTGGACTTGGTGAGCTCTACCTGGCCTTCATATCGGGTGTCTTCCCTGCTCACTTCCTCCTGATCGATAGCGAAATAGATCTCTACTCCGGGTTGATCTAGTTCAAGGGACAAACTCGCCGATTCCGTAAAGAGCATAGAGTCAACCTGGACTTGCGGAGCAGCTAACTGAAATCGGATAGGAGAAGCGCTGTCTGTGGGCTGTGGTGTTTGACAGGCCACCAGCATCAGCAATAGAACACCGGGGAGTATCCTCATACGCGGTTGAGCTTGATGGGGTAGGTCTGTCCTGAGTTCCACTGAGCGACGTAGAGGTTGTCATCATCATCTACACACACGTCATGGGGGTGTATGAAGATCTTGAGTGTCTGGTACATGGACCGCAACTGACCGTCGTTATACTTGGGCTCGCAACCTCCGGGAGCGGAGACCAGCTGGTTGTTTTCATCCAGGATTGACACGAAGCCAGACCCTTCCGCTTTGTCTGCGGACCAGATCGTTGCGAGGTAGACGTTTTTCTTATTCACGACTGGCCGACAGATGAAAGCTCCGGGTAGGTCGATGGTGCTGATGTGCGTGCCATCCATCGTGAAGCGCTTCAATTTGTTCTGAGCTCTGGCTGTGATCAGCAGGATAGGCTCCGACTGACGGGTGTCGATACAGATACCATGGGCATTGTCAAAGTTTTCCGGCCCTTCACCCTTGCCACCAAAGGTATTGAGCAACTCACCTTTGGCATTGTAATGCATGATGTATTGCTGTCCGTACCCATCTGCGACGTACACGTCTCCATTCTCGGCAATGGCCGTTTCTGTCGGGACGTATTGCTCAGGCTTTTCGTATTTGCCAGAGTCCGCGGGGTAGGGGAATACCTGCACGACCTTTCCGTCGATCGTGGTTTTGATCACTTCGTGCCGGCTGTTGTCGGAGATGTACAGGAAGTCCTCGCCACCTTCGACATTGAGGGTCAATCCATGCGCTCCTGGGAACTCGGTGCCCCACACCTCAATCAGTCTTCCGGATTTATCATAGATGATCACATTGTTTTTCGTGTGGTTAGTGAGCAACACAATACGCCCCTGGCTATCCTGCACCATTTCGTGGCAGTCTTTCACCGGATAGAACTGCGAGTTCAGTGCACCCCAGTTCAGGTCGACTTTGTATTGGTGTGAGTTGTGGCCTATTATCTGGTCCTGGAATTCCTTCATTCTACTGAAGGCGTTGAGACCCATGCCGAAGCCGGCGATCGAGAGGGCGGATTTTTCGAGGAATTGTCTTCGTATCATGGTTAGGTTTTCGTAGGTGTAGACAAATTACTTTTTTGAGCTTCCAGTCCTGAATATCAAGCCATCAGATCGGATGCTCCATCCGTCTAAAGATACCTCGTAATCGCTAGGAGTCAGGGCAATCCGGGCCCTTTCGTACAACTCATCGGGAAGCTTCAGTTCAAGCGTAGAAGACGCATAGCTAGCGTTGTCTTCAAAATAAGTCTTTTGCTTGTAGTAGACCTGCCGGAGAAGCCACTTGGTAGGGTCATTATTGTCAGGGACAAAGCGTACATTACTGCCTGCCGCTTTGTTCGAGAATTGAACGAAGCCCCATGTCTCTGGTTGGTGCATGGCCACTGCCCCCTGCGGCGACCATACCCAGTTTTGTTCCGGTAAGTGCTCCCCCGTTTCGGCATTGACTTGTTTTGTATAAGGAGTGGTGGCGGTGTTCAATCGCCATTGTACCCGAGAGAAGTTAACGCGCCAGATATCCCCATCTTCGGGCAATTTCTTTGGTGCAGCTTCCTGCAAGACCGTCCAGGGGAAAGCCAGCTCAATGGTCCATTTCGTATCCATATCCGACGCATCATTCAGTGTCCCCTGCAGTGCGACGCCTTTTTTGAGATCGCGAATATCCCAGGCATCAATGGCGCGACCCCCATCGCGATACGGCTTCGTGAGCAATAGATCCCAGGTAGTACCCAGTGCATTGATTTCTAGTTCGTAGTAGTTGTGGGTGTCGCCGTTTGCGTCGATGAACACTTCGAAGTCGTTCTCGTGGAATATGACCATATCCCGTTCGTCGTACGTGGCCCAGAGATGCTCCTCTTCCAATTCCGCCGCTATGTAGAAGAAATTGTCATCCCACAACATCTTTACTCTGGTTTGGAAGTAGGGCTGATCGCCATAGTCTCCCATGATGTCCTGGAATGGCGCGGTCCACGAAGCGCGCTGCCAATCTGTATCATCGAGCTGCCCGTCAATGGTCAATGCGGTGGTTGTCCGCTGGCAAACGTAGCTGGCAGGCCCGTAGGCATACAGATCATGCTGCTGTCCCCGGGACGGCATGCTGAGGCCAAGCATCAGGGCAAGGAGAGGTATTGTCTGGAATGAGTAGCGCGAAGTAGTTCTCATCGGGTCCTTTAAAAAAATGCAGGTTTCGTTATTGGCTTTTTGAACGATGCGCACAAACGGAATCAATGCCAGTATCTCAGCAAGATTTGAGCTTTTGCTCGACAAATCATATGACTTGAACTCCTTTTTTGCTAATGGCCCGCAATCCCGAGTGCGATGGATCAGCGTCTGTTATGACGATGTCCACGGTATTCAAAGGACAGACCTTGAAGGGCTCCATCGTTCCTATCCCACTGGCAAGACACAATGCGGCCACTTTAGAGGACGACTGGATCATGGCCTTTTTGATATTGGCAATCTCCTTATCTGCCTCTGATAGGCCCACATCTTCATGGATGCTGGGGATCTCCATCAAACAAATATCGGCGTGTATGTCGGACAGTGAATGAATGACATCCATACCTGTTGTCACACGGTGCTTGCTCGACAGGCGGCCACCCAGGAGGATGGTCTCCATGTGTGGGAATTCGAAGAGTCGCGACGCCACTTGCAGGGAGTTCGTGAAAATCGTCGAAGAAAGATCCCGGGCGAGGTAGTCAATGATGGCCAGGTTGATTTGAGCACCATCTAGTATGACGACGGAATCAGAAGTAATCAAATCGCCGGCTTTCTCAGCTATCCGCGCCAGCTCGGGAGAACCATTGGATGGCAGGTCCAGTGGAAGTGTACTGCTGGACTCATTGGCCATGGCTCCGCCATGCACTTTTCGCACATGACCTGACTTCGCTAGTTCGTGAAGGTCGCGCCTGACAGTATCCTCCGACACACTCAAGAGCTTACTCAACTGCGTCGAGTACACACGTTGATGTGCCTTGATCTCAGTTAGGATAATATGGTGTCGCTCCTCCTTTAGCATGGCAACAAAAGGCCTGGGTCAAACAAGTTTTGCCGAAATATCAGCAAAAAGAATTACGAATCGTTCAATTAATACCAATAACCTGCAAAAACCTGCAGAAACAAGTATTCTTTTATAAAAATAGGAATTTGACCCATTTATTATGCCCCATAATTTGAAATACTTTAGGTTTTTCAGCTATGATAACGTTTGCGAGAAAAAATTGAACAAGTATCTGATTGTACTATTTTCCCTTAATAGTTCAATTACATATTCAAATAGAACAAATACATGCATCTATTTGCGGATATTTGCATGATTTAATTTGATCTTCGGAAGTTTTTGCTGAGATTAGCTCGATATGTTTTTTTATGACGCCTAATTGACCAATTATGAAGAGACTTTTATTAATGGTAATGATGTCGCTTGCGTTCACTTCTCTGCTGTGGGCTCAAAAGACAGTGACTGGTAAGATCACCAGTTCGGAGGACGGTTCTGCAGTTCCGGGAGCCAATATCCTTGAAAAAGGAACTAGCAATGGAGCCATCACAGATATCGATGGTAACTATCGAATCACAGTGAGCGATGGAGCTACACTTGTTTTTAGCTTCATTGGATTCTCAACACAGGAAGTAACGGTTGGCAACCAGTCCTCAGTCAACGTGGCGTTGGATGTGGATGTCCAGGCACTGAACGAGGTGGTTGTAACGGCCTTTGGTATTGAGAAGGAGAAGAAAGCGCTGGGATATTCTGTCACTCAGGTGGATGGTGAAGATTTCACCCAAGCCAGAGCGCTGAATCTCGGTACAGCACTTGCTGGAAAAGTGGCGGGTGTGAATGTATCCACGCCGGCAACTGGTGCGGCAGGATCCAGCCGAGTGGTAATCCGAGGTGGATCGTCGCTATCTGGTACGGATCAGCCCCTATACGTAATCAATGGTGTGCCTATCGACAACAGTACGTTGGGTAGTGCCGGTATGTGGGGTGGAAACGACGGAGGAGATGGATTGACCTCTCTAAACCCTGATGACATCGAAAGCATGTCAGTACTGAAAGGAAATACTGCGGCGGCATTGTATGGAGCAAGAGCTGCAAATGGCGTTATCCTTATTACAACAAAGCAGGGATCAGCTCAGCAAGGAGTGACAGTGGATTTCAACTCTAACTTCACGTTCGAGCAGGTTGTCGATCGTACAGATCCACAAAATAGATATGGTACTGGCCTGAACGGTGCCAAACCAGTCAACCAGGCTGATGCTCAGCAAACTGGAGCATGGGCATGGGGTGCTCTATTGGATGGGTCCAATGTGATCCAATTTGATGGTGTGTCACGACCCTATTCCGATACAGGTGAGAGCCTCAATGATTTCTATCGCACAGGTCAGACATTCACCAACACAATCGCACTCTCTGGCGGTTCCGAGGCCTTCAACTTCAGATTCTCTGTTTCTGATCTGGACAACAGAGATGTAGTTCCGAATTCTGGCTTCGACCGAAATGTGTATTCTGCCAATATTGGTACCAACCACAACAAGTTGAGTACTCGCGTGAGCATTCAGTACTCTAATGAGAATGCACTGAACAGACCTAGACTGTCGGATTCACCAGGCAATGCGAACACAACCGTATTGATGAAGCCACCCAACCACTCTTTTGAGAGCTACAAAGGCCCAACGGAGAAGCTGGGAGCTCAAGATGATGGTTTCGAGCTTAGGCATCAGGGGAACATCTATGAGACCAACCCTTTCTGGGCTGCTCATCAATTCTATCGTCGAGATGTCAAAGATCGTGTGATAGGTTCTGCTTTGATGCGATATGACCTGTTTGATTGGTTGTATGTCCAAGGTCGAATTGGTACTGATTTCGTCTCGGTCAACAGCGAGAGCATGACACCTTATGGCACAGCATACGATCCCGATGGATCATTCAACGTGACTTCAAGAACGATCCGAGAAAACAATGCAGATCTATTGGTCGGCATCAATCGTTCTTTCGGCGCTTTTTCTGCTGATGTCCTTTTGGGAGGAAACCGAATGAAGCGTTCCAATGAAAGAATCAGTGGAGGTGGAGGTCAGTTGGATATTCCATTCTTCCATTCAGCCAATAACGTAAGAGGTTCTGCCAGAAACTACGGGTACGGTCTGAGTGAGCTCGGAATCAACTCTATTTTTGGATCCCTGAACCTTTCTTATCAGAACTATTTGTTCTTGAATGTCACGGCTCGACAGGATGCATTTTCGACCCTCTCTCGTGAGGATAACAAAGTGACTTATCCATCTGTTGGTTTGAGCTTTGTCTTATCTGATGCCTTACAATTGCCTTCAGTAATCACCTTTGCAAAGGTTCGTGGTTCTTGGGCACAAGTGGGCGGTGGAGCTCCTAATCCTTACGGACTCAACCTTACTTACAGCCTACGACCTTACTCACATAATGGTGCGTCAATTGGCTTTATTTCTAACGGGTCTATCCCTAACGAAAACTTGGGACCGTACCTCTCTACAGAGATCGAATTTGGAGCTGACTTGCGATTCCTCGACAATCGTATTGGCGTTGACTTTGCGTACTACAACAGAACGACGACCGAGGATATCCTGAATACTCAGATTTCGGCAACTTCTGGTTTTGGTAGCACGACAATCAACATCGGAGAGCTGGAGAACAAGGGTGTTGAGCTCTTGGTCACCGCACGTCCTGTCCAAACCTCTGATTTCTCTTGGGATATCTCCTTCAACATGGCCAACAATGTAAGCGAGGTGATCAATCTTGGTACCAACGCCGAAGGCGAGCCTATCGAGCAAGTAGGGCTGGGTTCTGCAAGAAGTAGAACTACAAGCATTGTCAACCGAGTAGGTGAGCCTGCTGGTATGATTGTCGGTAGAGTTCATCAGCAAATCAATGGTCAGTTGGTCTATGATGCCAACGGACTTCCAGTGTTCGAGGGTGGTCAATTGCTCGGTCAGAGCCGACATCCTTTCAGTGGCGGTCTCAGAAACACATTTAACTACAAAGGAGTGGAGTTGGATGTACTGATTGATATCAGATCTGGTGCTTCAATCTACTCTGGTACAAACAGTGCCTTCTACTCAAGAGGATTGCACCAGGAGACATTGGTGGGCAGAGAGTCTGGAATAACTGTCTCTGGCGTTGACGAAGATGGTAACCCTAGAACTGTGGAGATCGCTCCTGAAGGCCTCAACGAGTACTACGGAAGGATTGGAGCCATCGACGACTACGTCACTTATGACGCTAGCTTCGGCCGATTGCGTCAAATGACCTTGACTTATTCACTGCCGAGATCGATTCTGGGTAACATGCCTGTGAAGGCAGTCAACGTGTCGTTCGTAGCTAGAAACCTCTTCTTGCTTTGGGACAACGTGCCTAACATCGATCCCGAATCCACTTATAACAACCAGGGTAACTCCACTGGATTTGAGTGGTTCTCGCTTCCTCCTGCTAGATCTTTCGGGTTTAATCTTGGTTTGACTTTCTAAACGCCTAATCTGGTTTAAGAAAATGAATAAGAAAATATATATAGCTTTTGCAGCGGCATTTTTGATGTTCACAACAGCTTGTGACAATGAGGTACTGTTGGATCTCAATCAGAACCCGAATGCTTCTGAGAGTATAGACATGCGCTTCTTGTTGACAGAAGGCCAATTGAGGTTGTCTGGTGAGCGCTATGAGAACTGGCGAGGTAACTTGATCTACAGCTCTACGATGATTCAGCATAATGCGCATCTGGGGGGGTACTGGTCCGGTGACAAATACCTCCGAAATGCTGGATATAGCTCAGCACTTTGGGATCGCTACTACCCAAGTACCTTGAAGGTGCTTACGCACGTGGTAGATGAGACAGCTGAGATGGAAGGCATGGGCAACTTGCACGCGATGGCCTCCCTGGCAAGATCCTTTGGACTACATCGACTGACGGATGTTTACGGAGATATTCCGTATTCTCAGGCTGGTCGAGGAATCTTGGGCGAGGAAAACTGGTTCCCCGCTTACGATCGTCAGCAAGATGTATATTCCATGTTGGTAACTGATATCAGAGCCGCGAGAGACGAACTGTCAGATGGCGGGTTTGACGTAGGTGCCAATGATGTGATGTACGGTGGCGACGTGAGCAAGTGGAGAAAGTTTGCCAACTCTCTGTTGATGCGTATTGCGATGAGAATGTCCAATGTGGATAACGGAACAGCGCAGAGCGTTTTCGAGGAAGCGGCCAACAACGCCGGAGGTGTCATGGAGTCCAATGCTGACAATGCCATGATTATTCACGTAGACGGACAAGGACTCAATAGAAACGGTGTTTCTGAAGTATTCCTTACAGGCGGTGAGGTGCCCTCCGTTCGTCTGAGTGAAACTTTCGTCACATGGATGCAGGCCAATAATGATCCTCGTCTATCACTGATTGGTGGTGGAACTGGAAATCCAACAGATGCGAGTACCTGGAATACAGACCCTGGCGCTCAGGTAGGTATGCCCAATGGCAATGATACCAATACAATCGTCCAGGCGGCTATCGACGCTGGGTTGATCTCGGCACCTGAAGAGTTCAGCATCAACTTGTACACATTCGTGAACCCTGTACTCTATCAGTTCGAAGATCCTATGTTCTTCCAGACTTACGCAGAGGTGCGCCTGCTATTGGCAGAGGCTGCATTGAAAGGCTGGAGTGTCTCAGGTTCCGCTACTGATCACTTTGAAGCGGGCGTTGCTGCTGCCGTTGAAAACTGGGCGAGCTATGACGGTTCCCTGGCAGTGGATGCTGCGGATGTTCAGGCATACGTTGACGGTCTTGGTTTCGGCGCTGCAGGCAATCAGGAGGAAATGATTGGCGAGCAGGTTTGGGCCGCTACCTACTTCAACCACTACGAATCATGGGCCAACTGGCGACGTACAGGTTTCCCTGCGTTGACTCCGGTCAATTACGAGGGAAATGTGACCAATGGTCAGATTCCTCGACGACTTGAGTACAATCAGGGCGAGGCCGTTGCCAATCCCATTAATTATGCACAAGCCATCGACAACCAAGGTGCCGATGACTTCATGACCCGCATCTGGTGGGATGTGAATTAATACGAATTTCTTTTATTAATCTTCATACTTCACAAAATCGGACGGGGCCGGAAGGCCCGTCCGATTTGTGTTTTTAGGACCAGTACGAACTTTCGTCCTACCAGCTTCATTGCTTTGGATTGGATGTTTTGGGGTATTTTAGAAGACAAGAAAATCCCTGAACCTTGAAGACATCCAATCTCCTTCCGAGTATTTTTTTTGCTACCCTACTAGGTCTTAATTCCTGCCAGCCTCCAGAGACCCAACAAGCAGATCAGCGCCCTGTAGATCAAGTGTATCCCCTGCTGGATGCAGCCCACTCCCGTTGGATCTACTTTGCTTCCGCCTGCCGTCCATTTGGTATGGTTAACCTCAGCCCTGATACTGAAGTGGAGGGCGCATGGGGTAGTGGATATGTCTACGATACCGATACCATCAGAGGCTTCAGTCATGTCCATGGCTGGCAAATGGCAGGTGTCTCTGTCTTACCAATAGATCCTGACAAGTATCAGGGTGACGGTGACTTTGATTCCCCCTTCGACCATGCAAATGAAGAGGTGCAGGTCGGCTATCATTCAGTGAAACTGGATCGCTGGGATGTCAACGCTGAACTCACGAGCACGCGGCGTGTGGGGCTTCACCGGTACCAGTATGCGGCAGAGGTAACTCCCGCAGTGCTGTTCTCTCTGGAGGGCAACCTTGGGCCCTCACGAATGATCAATGGCGCCGTCGAGCAAGTGGATGAATTTACCCTCCAAGGGCAAACGACCAATGCTCCTACAAGACGAAGGCCGAAGAATTTTACCGTCTTCTTTCAGGCAACATTCGATCAACCCATACGGCAATTGACCAGAGATGAGGCGGGTATGGTCGTCGTGACATTTGCCGATGACCTCGATGAGCTACAGATGAAGGTGGCGATCTCTTACACATCCACGGAGAATGCCGCACAAAACATGGAAGCGGAATTACCTCATTGGGATTTCGACAGAGTAGTAGCAGACTCAAAGGATGAGTGGAATGTCCTGCTGAGCAGAGTCCGTGTGGAGGATGGCGATAGTGTGGCCACCAGAAGATTTTATACAGATCTATGGCACTCGCTGCTAGGAAGGCGTATGATCAGCGACGTGAGTGGTGCGTATCCCGACAATACCGGAGAGGACTTTCGAGTGGGGCAGCTGCCCCTCGACTCAGAAGGGAAGCCACTTTTCAACCATTACAACTCAGACTCCTTCTGGGGTGCACAGTGGACCCTTACGACCCTTTGGGGGCTGCTCTATCCCGAGGTCTACGAGGATTTTGTCCACTCTCTGTTGGTGTATTATCAGGATGGTGGATACATCCCAAGAGGGCCATCGGGCGGCAACTACACACACGTGATGACAGGAGCATCTTCCACACCTTTCATCGTCAGTGCCTACCAAAAGGGTATCCGAGGGTACAATACTGAGATGGCCTATGAAGGGTTGAAGAAAAACCATATGCCCGGAGGTACCATGGGTCGCGCGGGTTACGAACATGGCACTACCATTGGCGGCGGCCTGGAGTATTACATTGATCAGGGCTATGTGCCCTATCCCAATCCGAATGGGCAACGCTTTGGCTTCCACCAGGATGGCCCCAGCCTTACGATGGAGTATGCCTACCAGGATTGGACGCTGGCACAATTGGCCAAAGCGCTGGGCAATGAGGCAGACTACGACTACTTCATGGATCGATCGCGGCGATACCGCAATACTTTCGACGCCAACTCCAACTGGATGCGTCCCCGAGAGGCGGATGGCAACTGGAAAGAGCCTTACGATCCTTACGAATACAACGCCGGTTTCAATGAGTCCAATGGAGCGCAATCTACCTGGTTTGTGCCCCAGGACCTGACAGGACTGGCCGAGCTCATGGGGGGTGACGAAGCCGCTGTAGCCAAGCTCAACGAACAATTTGAAACGGCGGCGAATAACAACTTCACGGCGGGCACTTCACATGACCGGGGAGAGGACCCAGATCGCGCCCGCATCCCCATCAACTATGGCAACCAACCTTCCATCCAGACGGCATTCATCTTCAATCACCTCGGCAGACCGGACTTAACCCAGAAATGGGTGAAGGCGGTATTGGCGCAAGCATTCAGCGGCGTTTCCCCCTATACCGGCTACAATGGAGACGAGGACCAGGGCCTCATGGGCAGCCTTGCAGTGCTGTTGAAGCTAGGGTTGTTCCAAATGACAGGAGGTACAGAGGAAGACCCGATCTATGAATTGACGACGCCGCTCTTTGGTCAAGTCCACCTGACACTACCCAGCGGCAATACCCTCTCCATTCGTAAGGATGGGGCAGGTGACTACATCGAGAGCGTCACCTTCAATGGCAGCGAAATTGGGCTCATGACCCTACGCCATAGTGAGCTGATGCAAGGAGGAGAATTGACCTTCCAGGTCCAATAGCAACGCAATCGTTTGCGACGTAACCCACCTATCGTTCAGGCAATTATTTGTAAATTTATAGTATGGAGGAGCTATCAAAAGACAAAAAAAAGGAAGCCCACGATCTCATGGAGATGTGGGAGGATGATGTGCTGGAGCGGTACCCCGAGGAGGGCCAAAAAGACAAGAGCGAGTTCCGCAATTATGATGACCCTGCTCGCGACACAGTCCGAGAGTTCTACCGTCTCAATCATCAGTACCAGACCTACGATTTTGTGAAGCAGAAGGAAGGCGAGTACCTGACCCTCCAGAAGCAGAAGATGACGCTGTGGGAAGCGGTCGAATTCCTCAATACCCTCGTGGATGACTCAGATCCTGATATTGATCTCGATCAGACACAGCATTTACTTCAGACCTCCGAAGCCATTCGCGCGGATGGCCACCCAGACTGGTTTGTACTGACCGGTTTCCTCCATGATTTGGGCAAGGTCCTGTGCCTATTTGGCGAGCCGCAGTGGGCTGTCGTGGGTGATACCTTCCCGGTGGGTTGCCAGTTTTCTGACAAGATCGTCTATCCCGAGTTCTTCGAAGCCAATCCGGACTCGACGGATGCGCGCTTCAATACGAAGTTGGGCGTTTATGAGGAGCACTGTGGCCTCGACAATGTGCACATGTCCTGGGGACACGACGAATACATTTACAATATTGTGAAGGACTACATTCCAGAGGAGGGACTGTGCATGCTGAGGTACCACAGCTTCTATGCCCAGCACCGAGAGCATGCCTACGATCACTTGATGAGCAAGCACGACCACGACATGTTTCAGTGGGTCGACAAGTTCAATCCCTACGACCTGTACACGAAGTCCCCGGTTAAGCCCAATGTCGAGGAGCTAAGGCCTTACTACGAAGACCTGGCAAGCAAGTTTCTGCCGGACGAGCTGGCTTTTTAGAGGTTGGGGGCCTACTGACGACGTCGATAAAGTTGTTCGGAAGGAATTCAAGCAGTGCCCCGACGTGTCAGCATCGGGCTCTTCGCTTTATCTTGCTCCGCGCTCCCGGCCCTCATTCTGAGTTCTGAATTTGGAGTGTGGAATTTGTCATGTGCGAGTTGGGAATCCCCCCTCAAAGCTCAGAATTCTAAAATTCGTACAACTCAGAATCCCCCGCAGATGCTCGCTACGATCCCTGGCCCGAGATACTACCCAGGCATTAAAAACCTCCAATTTTTTTGAGGTAATCGCAGCCCGCATATCTAAAAGCTCAAAGGAATAGCAGTCAATTTCGTCCTTGGTCGTAACGAACGGAGACGGTCCATTTGTTAGCAGTCATAGTCATCAACATATACCTTATATTGGCCCTTATGAGAAAGCCTGAACCAGTAGCTCCTTTTCACACACTGACTCGTTGTTCTGTACTTGTGGCAGTCATGCTCTTGCTCGCGGTCCATTTCAATACTTATGCTCAAAGCTCACCACCATCACCGGTAGAGCCGATCCCCTCCCCACAGCAGCTGGATTGGCAGCAGATGGAGTTTTACATGTTCGTCCATTTCAATATGAACACCTTCACCAATGAGGAGTGGAGCTACGGTGATGAGCCCGCGTCGACTTTCAATCCGACACAACTGGATACCAGACAGTGGGCGCGAGTAGCGAAGGAAGCGGGGATGACTGGTATTATCCTGACAGCCAAGCACCACGATGGTTTTTGTCTCTGGCCATCGGAGTACACTGACTACTCGGTGAAGAACGCTGCCTGGCAGAGAGGTAAGGGGGACGTGCTCCGAGATTTGAGGGCGGCATGCGATGAGTATGGCCTGAAGATGGGTGTCTACCTATCCCCCTGGGATCGGAACCATCCACTGTACGGCAAGCCTGAGTACATCACCTACTTCCGCAACCAGCTCCGCGAGCTTCTGACAAACTATGGCGAGATCTTCGAGGTATGGTTTGACGGCGCCAATGGTGGCGATGGCTACTACGGAGGTGCGAATGAGACCCGCAAGGTGGACAAGCAATCCTACTACGATTGGCCACGAACGATTGAGCTGGTAAGGGAGCTGCAGCCAAAAGCAATAGTTTTCAGTGATGCGGGCCCTGATTGCCGATGGGTGGGCAATGAAAATGGCCGCGCGGCCGAGACCACGTGGTCACCGCTATTGAGAGACGAAGTGTACCCCGGTATGATAGAGTACGCCCGGGTGTATGCGAAGGGACAGCCCAACGGCACGCACTGGGTGCCGGCAGAAACCGACGTCTCCATCCGGCCAGGCTGGTATTACCATCCCAACGAAGACGACAAAGTCAAGTCGCTGGAGGAGCTACTGGATATCTACTACGAGTCTGTCGGACGCAATACGACCCTGCTTCTCAACTTTTCAGTCGACCATCGCGGAATTGTGCATGAGAATGATGTTCGACAAGTGCAGAAGCTGGCTGCACAGTTGAAGCTGGACTTCGCCGAAGATCTGGCAGCTGGGCGACCCGCCAAATCGGGTAAGATCAGAGGAGGGGACAGTGCATATGGCCCCGGCAATGTGACCGATGGCGATCCCGAGACCTACTGGGCGACCGATGATGATGTTTTGAGCGCATCAATTACCATTGATTTAGGGCAACCCACAACCTTCAATCGATTCTTGGTGCAGGAGTACATCCCACTAGGGCAGCGCGTAAAGGCCTTCAGCCTTGAAGCTGAGGTGGACGGGGAGTGGCAGGTCATAGATGAACAGACTACGATTGGCTACAAGCGTATCCTACGGTTAGAGGACGTTACGGCCACCCGCGTTCGGCTCAATATTTTGGATGCCAGATCCGGTCCATTGATCTCAAACATAGAACTGTACGACGCTGCAGCAGTGGTGGATTTACCGGAGATCACCCGTAGCAAGTCGGGAGAGGTGTCTATCGAAGCTCCCGATGAGGAGGTGCAGGTCTATTACACGCTCGACGGATCTGAGCCCGACCTACAGGACCGATCGTACACCACCCCGATCCCTGTAAACGAGCCAACGGTCATCAAAGCAGTGACCTATGATCCCAGCACGCAGCGGCTCAGTGCCGTGCGAACCGAGCGATTTGACGTCAGCCACAGGAAGTGGACGAGTGACCTACCAGAGGCTATTGATGAAAACAGCGGTTCCAATGCCGTCATGAAGCAAAACAACATGACCATTGATCTTGGGGAGGAGTTGGTCCTTTATGGGTTTTCGTATACGCCAGATCAAAGTCGCTATGCGCATGGCGTGATTACCAATTACGTGTTTGAGGTCAAAGGGCCGGATAATGTGACGAATGTCGAAAGCCGTCGGTGGCGTCCAGTAGCTGTGGGGGAGTTTCCAAATATGGCCAACAATCCTGTGCGTCAGGAGGTACGGTTCAAAGAACCACACGTGGCGAGGTACATTCGCTTCAAGGCCAAGCAACTAGTGATCGTCGGTGAAGAGCCTATTGTCGCTGAAATAGACGTGATTACCCAGTAGCCTGCTCCTGAACTTCAGTCGGTAATAGGCAGCTTGAACCATCCATTGGACGGCCACGACATCTTTTGTGTGCTGGCCACAATGAGATGACGTGAGCACACTTAGATCATACAAACAATCGTGTCATGTTCAAGAAAGAAACTGCCTTAAATGTCAGCGCTATCGTACTCGGTGCTGCGGCCATTATGGATTTTCTCCGTGGGATCGCTCATACTTTTCGAGTTCGGTTTGCTGCGGCCAATGGAGCGGAAATTGAGCCATTGCCCGATAGCCTTTTTCTGCTGGGAGCATTTGGTATCTCCAATTTTCTAACCTCCTTTCTATTTGTCCTTATCCTTTGGAAGGCTCGACATTTGGTTCCTTATGTCCTTGCGATCATTCCGGTTAGCTACTTCCTCGGGGCTGTAGGGATGAGGCTGCAGGATGTACAGCCAGAGGCCGCCTTCAATGGGAGGTACATCATGATGGTCTATTTGTCGGTCTGTACCCTCACTGTGACTTATTACTTGCTTTCAAGTGCTTTAGCCGCCAAAAGGGAGGTGATACCGGGCGGAGGTAATCGATAGATACCTCGCTCCATCGGGTACACTTAAATCTTGATGAACTTACCCTTCTTGTATAGGAAGTACACTGCCAGGTAGCACAGCCAGATATAGAATAGGGACCACAGGAGGGAAGCGAAGGCAGGACTCATGCCCGTGCTTTTCAATCCATTCATCACAAGGTTGTTGAAGGACTGTCCGTCTACCAAAGGCGTGAAGTTCAGTGGGATCAGCATCAAAGAATGTAGCGCATAGGCGAAAATGGCATTCTTGCCGAATACGAGACCGCTGAAGCTCCATTTCTTGTAGCCCAGCACATCGATTAGCCACCATAAGGACGCGAGCGTCAGGGACGCCAGGCCACTAGTGATCAGCACAAAGGAACTCGTCCAGATGTGCTTGTTCGCTGGGAAGAAGAGGTCCCAGAATGCCCCGACAACGAGCATGCCAAAGCCTGCGAAGAAGATTCGCACCAGTTTGCTGTCCACGGTCTTGTCAGATATTACGAGGTGACCTATAAGCATGCCTGATATGCCTGAGGCCAAAGCCGGCAAGGTGCTATAGAACCCTTCGGGATCCCAGGTTCCTTGATACATCCTTCCTGGCACTACGAACTGGTCAATCCAGGCAGCAAAATTCTGACCTGGCTCCAGGACCCCAATCCCAATACCAGGTACAGGTACAAATGCCATGGTCAACCAATACAAGAGGAGCAGTCCGCCACCAATGTACAGCTGTTGTTTTGGTGTGGTTTTGAGGAAAATGATGACACAGCCAAAAAAGACCAGGGCGATGCGTTGCAATACACCCACGATGCGAATGCCATTGTCCAGGTTTCCGCGAATGACGAGTGTCATCAATATGTGAAGGATGATGCCGAGAGCAAATAGGCGCAGCGTGCGAAAGACCAACTTTTTCATGATCTGATTAGTCGGCGTACCTGCTGCTTTGGCTTTGGTATAAGCCAATACCACGGAGACACCCACCACGAACAGAAAGAACGGAAAAATGAGATCGGCAAGCGTCACGCCGTTCCATTCGGCATGCTCGAGGACCGCGTATTGCTCACCCCAAACGCCTGGCACATTGACCAAAATCATCCCCGCGACCGTCCAGCCACGAAGCGCATCCACCGCGTTGACGCGGTTACTTAATTGCTCACCCATGGGATGTAATTTATTAAAAACTGTCTGTGAAAATCCTTGAAATATTTACTCTCCACCGGAAGACAGCGAAAATGGTTTGGCATCCTCACCCGTGCCCCATTTCTCATTGGGTCGATCGCTCATGACAAAAGACATCGTACCGCCTTTCTGGATTTCGTTGTGATCCACCCATGTCCTCGTGTGAGGCAAACCGTTGAGCTCTGTGGACTTGATGTAGACATTGTCGCGACCATTATTGGAGGCGTCGATGGTAAACTGTGCACCGTCCTCCATTGTCAGCGTGACTTTGTCGAAGAGGGGACTGCCGATGACGTACTGGGTAGTGCCAGGTGTGACCGGGTAGAAGCCGAGTGCACTGAATACGTACCATGCGGAGGTCTGGCCATTGTCTTCATCGCCGCAATAGCCATCAGGTGTCGCTGAATACAACTTATCCATGACGTCGCGGACACGCATTTGCGTCTTGAAGGGCTGGCCGGCGTAATTGTACAGGTAGATCATGTGCTGGATGGGCTGATTGCCATGGGCGTAGTTGCCCATATTGACGATCTGCATCTCCCGGATTTCGTGGATGGTGAAGCCATAGTAAGAGTCGTCGAAGTCTGGTGGCATCGTGAACACGCTGTCGAGTTTGGTGATGAAAGCGTCGTCGCCACCCATGAGATTGATGAGCCCCTGCACATCCTGAAAGACGGACCAGGTATAGTGGAGGCTGTTGCCTTCTGTGAAGGCGTCACCCCATTTCAGGGGATTGAATGGTGACTGGAACGTGCCATCCTGATTTTTACCTCTCATCCAGCCGGTGGAAGGGTCGAATACATTTTCATAGTTCTTGGCCTTGCGCATATAGGCGACAGCGTCCTCGGGCTTACCGAGGGCATTGGCAAACTGCGCGACGGCGAAGTCTGCGTAGGCATATTCGAGCGTTCGCGCTGTGTTTTCGTTGATACCCACGTCGTAGGGCACATAGCCGAGTTCGTTGTAAAAATCCACTCCTTCCCGACCTACAGATCTGACCGGGCGGCCGTCGTTGACCGTGGCGTTTTTGGTAACAGCCTCATACAGTGTCTCGGCATCGTAGCCTCGGATCCCTTTGATGTAGGAGTCCGCGATCAGTGAGGCCGAGTTGGAGCCGATCATGCAATCTCTATGGCCTGGACTAGCCCACTCTGGTAGCCATCCCGATTCCTCGTAGGTGTTGACGAGCCCCTGCATGATCTGGGCATTGAGCTCGGGATACATCAGCGTGAAGAAGGGGAATACGGCACGGAACGTATCCCAGAAGCCATTGTCAGTGTACATGTACCCGGGCAATACTTCTCCGCTGTAGGGACTGTAATGTACGACTTCCCCGGATTCGTCGATCTCATAAAACTTACGCGGGAAGAGCAGCAATCGATAGAGGCAGGAATAGAAAGTCTTGACGTTGTCATGGTTGTCGTCTTCGACTCGTATCCGACTCAGTTCCTTGTTCCAGGCTTGCTGCGCCTTGTTTTTGGTTTGCTCGAAGCTGTCGCTGCCAATCTCCTGTGAGAGGTTGCGCTCGGCTTGTTCAGCGCTGATGAAGGAAGAGGCTACTTTGGCATGCACCTGCTGGCCTGTGGTGCTTTTGAAACCGATGATCGCGCCTACATGATCTCCGCTCTGTTCGGTAGTATTTTCTCGTAGCGCCCATCCATCTGCCCAGGTATGATTAACCTCAAAATCGGTATCGAACTGGACGACGAAATAATTGTGGAAGTTATCGGGGACACCGCCGCTGTTATTTCGGCAGTAGCCGATGATCTTGCGCTCCTCCGGAATGATCTTCACCATTGATCCTTTGTTGAAGGCATCGACGATGATGAATGCCTGGTCGCGCTGGGGAAACGTGAAGCGAAAGTGCGCAGCACGATCCGTGGGCGAGACTTCCACTTTTGTGTCATAATCCGCGAGGTAGACACTGTAGTAGTGCGGTTGTGCAACTTCTGCCTTGTGAGAGAACCATGAGCCTCGCTCTTCTTCCTTATACTTCAAGTCGCCTGTTACGGCCATCATCGAGAAGGCAGCGTAGTCGTTGATCCATGGGCTGGGCTGGTGCGTTTGCTTGATGCCGCGGATTTTTGTCTCATCGTATTTGTAGGTCCATCCGTCTCCCATCTTGCTGGTCATCGCCGTCCAGAAATTCATGCCCCAGGGTGTGGCGAGAGCGGGATAGGTATTGCCATTCGACAGGCTGAACTCCGAGTCGGTACCCATCAGGGTATTGACGTATTGGACGAGGTTGCTGGAGACGAGGTTTGATTGGCCTTCGGGACTCGATGTAGGTTGGCAACCGGCGACAAACAGCAGGAGCATGATCGTGGTGGCGCAGAGCATCCGGTATTGTAGAACGCGCATATAGTCTTTCATCAGTTGAGGTTTTTAGGTCAGTCTTCCAGCTTATCGAGCCAGTTTTTCTTGAGAACGAGCGATGTCAACGCCAGGATAGCGATAGCAATGGTCATGGGGGTGAACTCCCTGATCACAAGGTAAATTGGGATCACCACCAAGGTCAGTTGCCAGATGGTGCCTATCACGACATTGAACATATCGCGGCCAAAATCCTTGTTTGCGGCAAACCCGGGGTTGGCTGCCTGGACCTTCTGGGCGATCGGTCCCCAGACTCCCCATGGTCGCACCCGCTCGTAAAACGACATGAGGGTCTCTTCGTCATCCGGCGATGTCAGTAAGGTACCAGCGAATGATCCGATGGTCGAAACAAGCAGGATATATGGGAATGCGTACAGCGGCTGTAGATCAGGGAAAGCCACCGGGAAAACCAGTGAGGCCAGCAACCCTGCCATCATTCCCCAGAAGAAGCCATAGCTATTGAATCGCCACCAGTGCCACTTCAGGAAGTTGGCAGCGGTGTATCCCCCGAAGAGAGCACCAAAGAGCCACTGCATGATGTCGTTGATCGTATCGACGACAAACCCAAAGGCGATGCCGATGGTCACAATGACGAACGTGGACAGATAGCTCATTTTCACGTAGGTCTTGTCTGCAGCATTAGGGTTGATGTACTTCTTGTAAATGTCATTGACGAAGTAGGCAGGGGCAGCATTGACAGTAGCAGCATATGTGCTCATGAAGGCTGCCAGCAACCCCGCGATGAGTATCCCCACCAGACCCGTTGGAATGAAATTGTTGATCGCATAGGGCAGGACCAGCTCAAAGTCAAAGACATCTGACGATGTCTGCAACTCAGGTCCTAAGAATACGAGTGCTAGGATGGTCAGGCCTGCGACCAGCATGTATCTTGGAATGAACATGACGAGCGACACAATCCCGCTCATCTTTGCGGCTTCACTTGGGCTACGCGTCGCGAGAATACGCTGCATATCGTAGTTGGGTACGGGGCCAGCCATACTCTGAAATATGCCCTTGAAGAGCATCATCATGAAGAAGAAGCCGAACAGCTCGAAGCCGTCCTGACTTATCTTGGTATTGACCCCATCGATCACGCCTTTCCAGTCGAGGTCCAATTTCCATCCGAAGAACAATTCCTTCCATCCGGCGGGGATCGCCTGATTGAGCGCTTCTGGGGAAACTGCATAGATCGCGATGATGCCCACGGCAATGGAGGCGATGGTCATGATGATGAACTGCAGCACCTCTGTGGAGACGACGCTGTACATGCCTCCCTTGATGACGTAGAGTGTTGTCACCCCCAGAATGATCAGTGCGTAGGTGTCTGGGGCAAGGTCCCAGGGGAAGAAAGTCACGGCGAACTTGCCGATGCCCTTGAAAGCATAGGAGATAAACCCAACTGCGCTGACAATGGCGAAAATGACAACGATCAGGTGGGACAGCTCTGCTCCCCGCCCCGTACCAAATCTGGTTTTGAGCCACTCCGCTCCCGTCATCACATTGCTACGACGCAGCCATGCGGACAAGTAGATCATGAGAAAGATCTGGTTGAACGTGGGCCAAATCCAGGGTAGCCAGGCGCTTTTCAACCCATAGACGAAGCACATAGATACCAGCCACATAGTGCCTGTGATATCAAACATCCCAGAGGCATTCGAGATGCCCAGGATCCACCAGGGAATCGTCTTTCCACCCAGGAAGTAACCGTCGATGTTTTTGGAAGCTTTCTTAGAGATGAAGACACCTATGAAAACCGTCACACCCAGATAAGCAGCGATGATGAGAAGATCGAGGGCTTGAAGGTTCATAGGTAAGTGTCTCGTAGTGATTTTACAATGAGTTTGGGCTCATCCGTACCTCCTGTTGGGCGAGGAAACGTGACGACTTTCTTTTCTCCGGGTAACAGGTCGAAGAAGTTGTCGGAGAAGTTGCCTCGCAGCTGCTCAAACTCCAGGTAGACGCCCATGGCAAACGTATTGGTAGTGATGCTCACTTCCAAATGGTCATTCTGCACAATTACTTCCGTCTCGAACGTCGGTATAAGCAGCTTCAAGTCTTTAGGAGGGGCCAGTAGATAGTGGTGACGGCTGACCGTCTCACCATTCTTTATCAGGGTCGCTTCAACCACCACTTTGTCCTTGTCATGGGCGCTGAGCAGTTCCAGAATTGGGACCTTCAATGTCGGCCGACTTTCATTGCTTTTGAGAACCACCTGACCTTCGTAGCCATTCAGTCTTTGTCCCTGAAAGTCAAGCAGGGCAAGGCTGTAGGAAACCTCATGCTCTTCCGGCAAATCGTTGATCAGATACATGTCAATATCCTTTGTGCTCACATCACAGGAGATCAGTAAGTCGCTGTACAGCTTCTTGACCGAATAGTGTAGCGCCTTCCATTGACCGTAGTAGTCGATGGAGGACCAGGAGGCTACTGGCCAGCAATCGTTGAGCTGCCAGTAGAGTGTGCCCATGCAGTAGGGCTTATTTCGTCGATGTGCCTCGATGGCCATGCTGATACCTGCTGACTGCAAAACCTGGCTTGCATACAAAAACGACTCAAAATCCTTGGGCTTTTTGTATTCCTGGAGGAGGTACTTGCGGATCAGTTCATTGCCCCGCGGATGTTTTTGGTGGAGCATCATCACCTCTGAGGTGAGGTACCAATCGGGTGGATTCGTGTAGCGCTGAACCGATTGGAACAGTGGGAAAGATTGAAACCCAAACTCACTCATGAAACGAGGGATCCGCTTTTTGTATTCGCCGAATGGCGCTTCCCCGTGCCACACCCCCCAGTAATGATTATCTCCGATGGTGAAGTCAACATCTTGCTCCCAATTGCTGATAGGACTTGATGGCAGATAAAAACGCTGGGGGTCGTGTGCTTGGACAACTGACGCTAGTAGCTCCTCGAATACGTGCAAGTAGCCCTTCCAAAGTGTTTCCTGCGTCTTATCGTCGTATTTAAACTCTTCCTGCCAACCCCAGTGATGCCAGCCCATATGGATCTCGTTGTTGCCACACCATATAGCGATAGAGGGGTGGTTCCTGAGTCTCTTCACGTTTTGGATCGCCTCCTCGCGGACATTGTCGACAAACGAGTCATAGCTGGGGTACATGGTGCAGGCAAACATGAAGTCCTGCCAAATCAGTATGCCGTACTCATCGGCGAGTTCATAGAATCGGTCTTCTTCGTAGATGCCTCCTCCCCATATGCGCAACATATTGAAGTTGGCATTAGCAGCATCCTCAAATACCTGGCGGTAGCGATCCTCTTTAGCGCGATCCAAAAAGCTGTCTTGAGGAATGTAATTCGCGCCTTTCATGAAAAGCGGAAAGCCATTCACCTTGAAGTAGAAGGACTCTCCCCATTTATCGGGCTCATTGACTACTTCGATAGTGCGAAGACCGAATTGCTCTTCGCAGGAGGAGACCGTTTGATCACCTATTTGCAATTGAATCCTCAGCTGGTAGAGGAACGGATCTCCAAGGCCGCGGGGCCACCATTTTTTACAGTCTTCAATCTGGAATTGGTACGAGACACTGTTGGCACCTTTTTCTAGTCTGACGGACTGCGGTTCGAGTCGCAGGCCTTCGTTGAGGCAACGGACGAGTAGCTGTCCTTCAAGTGCCTGATGACATGTGACGTCAACCTTCAACTCCACGGTGGCTTTATCTTCTGAGAGTGTCGACAGGATCTGGGTCTCTGTAATTTGAGCTTGCTCGTAGAGAAGTAGCGAGACCGGTCTCCAGATTCCGGATGTTACAAAGCGTGGGCCCCAATCCCATCCAAAGTGGTAGGGTGCCTTGCGGATATAGACACTGAGGTTTTCCTCAGAGTGATCGTTTCCTGCAGGGTAGAGGAAAGGAGCAATCTCTTCGTTTTTTACAGCGTACTTGAGTGGGGAGAGGAAAAGGATGTGCAATTCATTGACCCCCTCTCGCAGTAGATCTTTGACCTCCCGATTCCAGGAGCGAAACATGTTATTCGTCTGCAGGATGGGCGTGCCGTTGAGTTGGATGTCTGCGAAAGTATCCAAACCGTCAAATTGCAGCTCGGCATGCGCATACTCCAGATCCTCAGAAGACAGCTGGAAGGTCGTACGATACTCCCAGTTTTCCTTTTCGACCCACTGGAGCTCATTTTCATTACATCGCCGAAATGGATCCTCGATCAGGTTATTTTGCAGCAGGTCTGTGAAGTTGCAACCCGGTACTGTGGCTGAGTGCCATTCCTCAGTGCCTTGACGGCGGAAGGACCAGCCTGTCGACAACGGCTTTTCCTCGTACAATCGGCTTACGGCCGTTTGGTCCAGTGCTTGTTCCGGCTGGGTGTTTTCTAGCATTCCTAATGCCTCCTATTTTCAAAAAAAATGCCGGAGCCAGATCTTTGTTTGTAGCTCCGATCAATTATTCAATTCTGTAGGCTCTTTACTGCGGCCTCACATCAAAATCTTCAAACCAGTCTTCATTGGGCTCAGGGCCCATCACAAATTTCAGGGTACCACCATTGATGACTTCCGTATGCTGGATGAAAGTCCGTCGCAGGTCTTCGCCATTCAATGTTGCACGCTGAATGTATTTGTTCGTGTCTGATGCCCCTTCGGCCAGTACCTCGAAAACTTTTCCTCCCCCGACTTGCACTGCCGCCCGCTCAAATAGGGGGCTGCCAATATCGTAAGTGCCCTGAGCAGGGTTTACCGGGTAGAATCCCAATGCGCTGAAGAGGTACCATGCCGACATTTGCCCGCAGTCATCGTTGCCACATAGCCCGTCAGGTTGATCCGTATATTGGGTGGACATGATTTCGCGAATGCGGGATTGCGTTTTCCAGGGCATACCTGCGTAATTGTACAAATAGGCCACGTGATGGCTCGGTTCGTTGCCGTGTGCATACTGGCCAATCAGGCCGGAGATATCCACTGAGACGTTGTCGCCAGTAATCTCTGAATCAAGCGAGAAGAGCGTATCCAGCTTTTTGACAAAGGCATCATTGCCCCCCATCAATGAGATCAGACCTGTGACATCGTGAGGGACGAACCAAGTATGTTGCCAGGCGTTTCCTTCGGTATAGTCTGTGTTGACCCTGTGCTCCGAGCGTTTCGGGTCAAACGGCTCACGCCAGTTGCCGTCGCTCAATTTTCCTCGCATAAAACCAACAGTAGGGTCGAAAAGATGGCGATAGCTTCGAGCTCGCTCCATGAAGTAGTCGTAGTCCTCGTTCTTGCCAAGATCCCGGGCTAGCTGGGCAATGCACCAGTCATCGAAGGCGTATTCCAGGTTTTTGGTTACGGACTCCACCTCGAGGTCCGAAGGTATGTATCCGTATTCCTTGTAGAAGCGAACACCCCGAATATCCTGCATGGCGCTGGTTTTCATGGCTTCGTAGGCTTTCTCGATATCGAAATCCCGGTAGCCTTTGAAGTACGCATCCGTGATGACTGGTATGGCATGATAGCCGGTCATTGTATTGGTCTCGTTGCCTGCGAGGGCCCAAACGGGCAGCAGTCCATACTCGTCATAATGTGCTAGCAGTGACTTCACCATATGGTTGACCTTGTCTGGCTGGATGATGGTGAAGAGGGGGTGAGAAGCTCTAAATGTATCCCATAGGGAGAAGATGTCGTAGCGCGTGTATCCGTCAGCGGTATTAATCTCATGCCCAGGTCCCTTGTACTGGTTGGCAGGATCAGAATGCGTGATGGGACTGAGGCTGGCATGATAGAGTGCGGTATAAAAAGTTCGCTTGAGCGCCTCGTCGTCCGTGGTGATGCGTATTTTATTCAGTTCATCTTCCCAGGTGTTTTCCGCTTGCTGCCGAACTTCGTCAAAACTCAATCCAGCAGATTCTGCCAAACTCATTAATGCTCCCTCCACACTGGCGCTGGAGATGCCTGTCTTGACGACCAGTTCCTGGGTTGCAGGTGCGAAACCAAACACAGCTCGGAGACTTGTTCCCTCAAAAGGACCTGAGGGGAGGACACTTGTAGTATCTGCTACTGCATGATTCACCATGGGAGATGAAAAGCTAATGGCAAAATACACACGCTGATCGGTGGCCCATCCTGTGGAGTGCCGGTAGCCCGTTATCAGTGTGTCGTTGGTGACTTCGATGCTGGCGGCCGTTGGCCGATCCCAGTTGGTGTTGTGAGCGAGATCCAGTACCACCGATTTCTCCGTGGAGGCCGGGAATACGTATTGCTGTACGCCACTGCGTCTTGTGGCCGTAAGGGCTACGTCGATCCCTTGTTCCAAGAGTCTCACAGAGTAGTAGCCTGGCGATGCTTCTTCCTGATCGTGCGAATACCGGCCCCGGTAGTCAAAGTCCATTCTTGAGGGAGTCGGTCGCGATAAGTTCACTGGTCTCGTAGTGGGCATGAGTCGGATATCCGTCAAGTCTCCAATTCCCGTTCCACTGAGATGCATATGGCCAAAGCCTACTACAATGCTGTCTGAGTAGTGATAGCCCGAGCACCAATCCCAGCCAGAGACACCGTTGTCGGGGCTCACCTGGACCATCCCAAAGGGTAGTGTTGCTCCTGGGAATGTGTGGCCATGTGCTCCGGTCCCGATGAAAGGGTCTACGTGCGCTCGCAAATTGCTGTCGGAGATTGCGGGGCCCGAATCCAGGCCAGTACAGGCACTGAGAAAGTACAATAGCGAGGCAATGATGAGGTTGCGTCGTGCGAACAGAATTCTCATCGGGTTAGAGAGGAAAAGCCGCAAAGGCTGCAGTTGAAAAAATACGAATCAGCAGTAGATTTCATTTGTTAAGCCAGGGGTGCATTCGTACGGTAATGATACCAAAAATCACGCAGATTTTGGCGAATACCGGCAGCAATTCTGCAATTTGTTATTGATTCGTGCAGGTAATTGCGGGTTTTGAGAGTTTGCTGTCCATCGAAGAAATATTTGATAGCTAGCGGATTAGGGATTGGAGCTTATTGCAATGGGGAGTTCTCCTGCGGGTTTGTGCCATTTTGCGTCCGGCATTTTCTGCATAGATTGTGGTAATCTCTTAACTTAGAAGGGTCCATTTTTCCACCTGGCAATTATACCATGCTGAAACAAGAGCGACAAAGCCTGATTCTGGCCGAAGTGACTGCCCACAATAAGGTGCATTCAGCTGATCTCAGTACGAAACTTAACGTCTCTGAGGACACCATTCGCCGGGACCTGAAGGAGTTGGCAGAGGAAGGGTATGTGAAGAAAGTCCATGGAGGTGCCATGGCCAATCCCGTTTCACCCCCGAAAGTCAGAAGTGAGCATGTCACCAATCGCAGTGAGCGACTTGAAATTATAAGGAAGTGCCTGCCACTGATTAAGAACAATGCTGTTCTCATCATGGAAGGGGAGGAGACAAGTATCCTGCTGGCGCAGCACATTCCGCAGGACCTTGAACTCACCATATTCACAAATTCACTGCCCATCGCGAATCAATTGCTCCAATTTCATAATGTCGACACCTTTATCCTTGGCGGTCACTTGTCCGGCAAGAACAGGAGCACAAAAGGTATGGACGTCATACATACACTGTCTGAAATCCATGCGGACGTGTGCTTTATGGAGTTGAGGGCAATCCACGCTGACATCGGGATTACCGATTCCGACCGGGAGTATGCCGTGACCAAGAAGGCCATGATCAAGGCGGCTTCCAACCTCGTGTCCTATTGTTTGTCAAAAGACATAGGCGGTGTACAGCCATTTAAGGTGGAAACCCTGGATGCCGTAGGAAGATTACTGACGGAACTGGACCCGTCGCATTCGTCGCTGGACAAGTTCAAATCCAAAGGAGTAGATGTCGGATAAGTTTGATACAATGAAGGGGACGCTTGTGGCCCTGTTGGCCTCTTGCATTTTGACCACGTTTGGGCAGAACCCAACGGATTATGTTAATCCCTTTATCGGTACGTCCAATTACGGGGCGACTCATCCCGGTGCTCAATACCCCCATGCGCTGGCTTCCGTCGCACCCTTCAATGTAGCTTTCAAGAAGGGGGAAGGCAATGTTCATGAGAAGGATTTGGAGTGGAACTCCAGGGTCTACATCCATGAGAACCAGCACCTCACAGGATATAGTCACGTGAACCTTAGCGGTGTGGGATGTCCTGAATTGGGAACGATACTCACCATGCCAACAACGGGAGAACTGCAGCTGGATCCGGAAGAATATATAACCACTTATTCAAATGAAGAGGCACGGCCTGGCTATTACTCCCACGATTTGGACGCGCACAATGTCCGGGTCGAACTCAGCAGCTCTCTGAGGTCGGGCATCAGCAGATACACTTTCAAGGAAGGGGGCCCAGCCAATATTTTGGTCAATCTGGGACTGGCCCTGACCAACGAAACAGGAGGGATGCTCAGAGTAGTGTCGGATCAGGAGGTGGAGGGCTTTCGTATGATTGGCACGTTTTGTTATCATCCGGAGGATGTGCGGCCGGTATATTTCGTAGCACGAGTGAGCAAGCCCGCGAAATCTTTTGGTGCCTGGAAGAAAATGCCAGCGTATCAGGCGGTCGAGAAGGATTGGGTGGGCTACAATGACGCCTACAAACCCTACGAAGGCTACACGCAGGAAATAGCGGGTGACAACATCGGTTCGTACTTCACTTTCGATACCCAGCCGGGAGAGCAGATCACTGTGAAGGTGGGTATATCTTATGTCAGCATAGCCAATGCAAGAGCCAATTTGGAGGCAGAAATAGCATCGTTTGACTTTGACGATGTCGCACGGAAGTCTGCGGACCAATGGGATGCACTCCTGGGACGCATAAAGGTAGAAGGAGACGATGAGAGCAAGACCCTTTTTTACACGGCACTGTACCACACGCTGATACACCCCAACATTCTCCAGGATACGAATGGAGACTATCCAAAAATGGGAAGTAGAGAAATGGGCAATACGTCGGGGAATAGGTATACTGTATTTTCCTTGTGGGATACGAACCGCAATGTCCACCCCTTCCTGAGCCTCGCTTACCCTGACATTCAATCGGACATGGTCAGCAGCATGGTCGACATCTACCGAGAAAGCGGCTGGCTACCGAAGTGGGAGCTGCTGGGAATGGAAACAGGCGTAATGGTAGGCGATCCCGCCAACCCCGTGATAGCTGATACATACCTTCGGGGGATCAGGGATTTTGACATTGATGTCGCCTACGAGGCCATGAAAAAGTCCGCCGATACGCGCACTGGGAATCCACTGAGGCCCGAAAACGATCAGTATTGGGAGCTGGGCTATGTGCCCGTGGACAGTGAGGACAAATGGGGTGGATCGGTGTCGACCTCCCTTGAGTACTACATTGCTGACTGGGGCCTGGCAGCCCTGGCCAGGGAGCTCGGAGAGAAAGAGGACTATGACCGATATTTTCAGCAGTCCATGGGTTATCGTAAGCTCTTTGATCCTTCTACCGGCATGCTGCGACCCAAGCATGAATCCGGCGATTGGTACGAGCCTTATGATCCTGAGCTGGGGAAAAACTTCGAGCCCTCCATCGGCTACGTAGAGGGCTCGGCATGGAACTACAGGTTTTATGTGCCCCATGATATGAAGGGGCTGATCAAGCTGAATGGCGGGCCAAAGGACTTCCTGGAGCAGCTTGAGCAGACTTTTGAGCTTGACCATTTTGATATGGCCAACGAACCCGACATCACTTATCCCTTCCTGTACAACTACCTTCCCGGTGAGGAATGGCGATCGCAGGAAAGGGTACTGGAGTTGATTGCTGAGCACTACACGAACGAGCCCGGAGGCATTCCGGGAAATGACGATACCGGTGCGCTGTCGACATGGCTGTTATATGCCATGATGGGAATGTATCCTGTTTGTCCCGGCGATATGGATTATACTCTATTTACGCCATCTCTGGATCGTGTCACCATCACCCTGGATCCTACGTATTATGAGGGAGAAAGCCTGGTGATAGAAACGAAGAGGACCTCTCCAGAAGCGAAGTACATCTCTGCGATGCGCTGGAATGGCAAGAAGTTGTCCGACTACTTCATCTCTCACGATCAACTGACTGGAGGTGGGACACTCACATTTGAGTTAGTGAGTGAGAAGTCCAGATAGTTGGAGCATCAGGTAATGAAAGTATGAACTCGAACTGTTAGTATGATCAACAAGGAACCATTTATCGAAATTGCAGACTCCAATGGGGCCTGTTGGGAGGAATGGCAGGCGATAGGCGAGGAGATCAAGTCGGCCATTGCTGCGAAAGAGAAGCGCAAAGTCGTCATTGCGGTTGAGTGTTTTCAGGGTACCTACAACGAAATCAACCTGACAGCATTGAAGGAAGTCCTTGCACCCAATGCCACTTGTCAGACGGAGGATATTTATAAGAGTGAGAGCGAGATACGGCAGCTGGTTCGTAAGGATCTCAACCCCCAGACACGCACAGCGAAAGTGTCTACCAATACAATCGATGACTACTTCGATGAGGACAAGCTGATGGCGCTACAGAGCAACATCGACTTCCTTGACGAAGGCGTGGTGCTTATCTATGGCATCGGTGCGCACAAGATCGGAGAGCCCGATATACTCATCTATTCGGACATGTCCAGGCATGAGATTTTGCAGCGCTTTCGGCGAAATGATATTTCGAATATTGGAGTCAACAATCAGCTGGACAATTACGACCTGCAGCATGCGTGGAGCTACTTCATCGATTGGCGTATATGTGATAGGATCAAGAAGCAGATATTGAAGCGCTGCGACTACTTCCTCGAGTCCAACAATTGGCAGAAGCCGAAGCTGGCGTCGGGTGAGGTCGTGCGTCGCGGATTCGAGCAGGCTTTGAAGCAACCGATATTTATGGCCCCTTTCTTTGATCCTGAGCTTTGGGATGAGAAGCCGCCAGAAGTGAAGCAGGCCGAAGAATTTGCCTGGGGCTTCAACTGTGATATCGAAGAAGACAGTATCCTTCTGAGGATCGGGTTGAGCCTCCTTGAATTCCCCGCCATCAACCTATTATACTATGATCCTGTGCGGCTCCTGGGGGAGTCGGTTTTTCGAAAGTACGGCTCGGAGGTGCCCGTGAAGCTCAACTTCATGGATGGGACCGAGGCGGGAACGCATTTGTCTTTGGGGATGTATCCAGGTGCAGATTTCCTCATGGACAACTACGGCATTCACTATCAGCAGGTAGAGAACTATTACATCATGAATGTGCAGAAGAAGGCGCACATGTATGTAGGCCTGCAGGAAGATATTTCCATAGACTACTTCCAGGAGCGAGCTGCTTCAGGAAAGAAGACGGACATTGAGCCGCTTCTTAGCCATTTGCGCCTGAGCAAACATGACCATCTGGCGATCCCTCAGGAGATCATTCACAGTCAAGGGTATGATGCGATGATGTTGCACATCAGCACGGCACCTGCCATCTTCAAAGCCATGGTCTTTGATGAGCGCGCGAGTATAGCTGGAAGCCATAGAGAGACGCTCATTGAGCGGATCTGCGCGGCACCCTATTGCAGAATATCAAAAAACAACTTCACGGTTGCTCAGCATCAAGATCACCAGGAGGAGACATTGGCGCCGGAGGAGAATTCCCAGGTACAGATTTCCAGAATTTGGTTTGAGAATGAGGTAAAGCTTGACTCTACCAATGTCTTTCAAGTCTTCAACCTCATCGAGGGAGAGGAGATACACGTAATTAGCCCTACCGAAGATTTCCAGCCTTTTGTGGTCCACTATGCAGAGACCTTTATGGTGCCCGCGGCAGTTGGCGATTTCGTCATTCATTCAAAGGATGGTGGCCAGTCGGGGCTTCTGCGTATCGTGGCTCATGTCTGAGCAGTCCAAACCTCATTGCTGTCAGGGAATTCTGTGGCTTATGTCACTACTGCTTATTTTGTCTTGTTCGGTACCGGAGACGCAAGTAGTTGAATATTGCAATCAGTTGGATTGCGATCAAGGTGCCATTACCCGAGGTGTCACAAGCAGCAAGCAGATAGCGCTGGTCTTCACAGGCGATGAGTTTGCAGATGGTATGGCCACGATTCAAAGTACACTCCAGCGGTTTGACATAAAGGGCGGTTTCTTTTTCACCGGCAACTTCTACAGGAATCCCGCTTTCGATGAGGGAATACGACAGCTCGTAACCAGTGGTCATTATCTGGGAGCTCATTCGGATCGACATCTCTTGTATTGTGACTGGAGCCATCGCGACAGTCTGTTAGTGACCAAGGAGGAGTTTCAGGCAGATCTGCGCGCCAACTACCGGGAGATGGAGCGGTTCGGTGTGAAGCAGGAAGATGCGCCATTTTTTCTACCGCCCTACGAGTGGTACAATGAGGCCGTCAGTCAATGGACGAATGAATTTGGTGTGCAGCTCATCAACTACAGCCCCGGCACCATCAGCCATGCTGACTACACCACGCCCGACATGTCCAATTACAGAAGCAGCGATGACATCCTTAAGAGTATTTTCAGCTATGAGCAGGATGCGCCGGACGGTTTAAATGGATTCATTTTGCTGTCTCACATCGGCGTGGCACCGCAGAGAACCGACAAGTTTTATTTAAGGCTCGAGGCACTGATCGGAGAGCTAAAAGCCCGAGGGTACAGCTTCAAGAGAATCGACGAGCTTCTGAATTCATGAAAATGATTACGAGAATTACTTTGCTCATCACATTGCTGGCCTCTGCGCAGCCATCTACAGGCCAATCGAGCGATATTCATATTCGAATCAATCAGGTCGGGTATCTTCCTGCTGAGTACAAAGAGGCCGTAGTCTTTGCTGAGTCTGCTGTGAGGGAGCGATTCGATATCGTGCGTCTTGCGGATGGCCAGGTGGTGAGGACCCTCAAAGCTTCCCTAGCCCAGCCGGCAGAATGGGGAACACTTGAGCATCATGCCACTATTGACTTCACAGACGTGGCAGAGGAGGGGAGGTATGTAGTGAGGGGGCGAAAAAGCCAGGTGACTTCACAACCATTTTCTGTCTCTAATAATAGCTATGAGGGCTTGCCGGATCGGTTGCTCGAGTTTATGAGGCAACAGCGCTGTGGGTATAATCCGTTTTTGGACATGGTCTGCCATCAGCGCGACGGGCGATCGATGTACGGTCCCATGCCCGATTCGACATTTGTCGATGTGTCGGGTGGATGGCATGATGCCGGCGATCAGCTGAAGTACCTTATCACAGGCAGCTATGCCACTGGTCATATGCTCATGGCTTACGAGCTGTATCCGCAGGCATTTGGTGACAAAGTGAATGCATTGGGTCAACCTGGGGCTAATGGTATTCCCGATGTACTGGACGAAGCAAAGTGGGGCCTAGACTGGCTACTGAAGATGCATCCTGCACCGGACCAATTGATTCATCAGGTGGCAGATGATCGAGATCACCGTGGATGGAAAATGCCCGATCAGGACATCTCGGAATACGGATGGGGTGTCAACAGCTATCGTGTGGTGTACTTCGCCACTGGCAAGCCGCAAGGGTTGCGCGAATACAAAAGTCAGGCGACAGGCTTTGCCAACCTTGCCGGGAGGTCCGCCGCGGCATTGGCGCTGGGAGCACGCATTTGGCGGGATGTGTTGGGCGATGTTGGTTTTGCGGAGAAATGTTTGCAGGCCGCTATTAGTGTCTATGAACTCGGTAGGCAAAACGAGGGCTATCAGCAAGGCAACTCTTACGGCGCTCCCTATCGGTACAATGAGGAGACCTGGGCCGATGATATGGAGTGGGGGGCCGCCGAACTCTTGCGAACGACAGGCATCGACAAGTATCGTACGGAAGCGCGCGACTATGCGAAGCTGGCCAACACCGTCTCATGGATGAATCTGGATTCCGCTGCACACTACCAATATTATCCATTTATCAATCCGGGGCATTTTGCGCTGTACGATCAGGTGGATGAGGCATTTCAAGACACGCTTGCCGGATACTATCTCGATGGTATTCAATACACATTTGAACAAGCAGGTCATAATCCCTATGGTATTGGCATCCCTTTTATCTGGTGCTCCAACAACTTGCTCACAAGCCTGATTGCGCAACTGATTTTATATGAACGAATGACGGGAGACTCCCAATACCGCGAGTTTCTCATAAGACATCGGGACTGGTTGCTAGGTCGCAATCCTTGGGGTACGTCGATGTTTACAGGCATACCTTCGAGCGGTGAGTATCCGATTGACGTGCATACGAGCGTATGGGCGCTAACACAGCAAGAGGTCCCAGGAGGGCTGGTGGACGGGCCTATATGGAATACGATTTACTCCCGATTGAAGGGGCTCGTGCTGCACAATCCCGATGAATTTGCTCACCTCCAAAATGAGTTCGTCGTCTACCATGACGACATCGGTGACTACTCCACCAACGAGCCGACCATGGACGGTACGGCAGGCGCTATCTTGATGATGGCCTATTGGGCATTGGCTGAACAATAAACAGGTATTCAGACTTTTGTAGGTAATAGCCATCAATTTCATAAGGAGGAACACTCTTTGGAGTGTTTTGATATACGACACCCGCCGGAAAAAACGTTATGCATTTATGAACTCAATACTTGGAAAATCTCTCATGTCTGTAGCACTAGGATTGTTCTGCCTGGTGGGTGCGGACGCTCAACACGCGCAAGTCTCAACGACGAAGGGAATGAAGGCGCAGGTAGTGAATGTCGGATGGGCTTCTTTGGAAGTGGAACTGAGGGACATCGCTACGGACAACCCCATCGAAGGTAATATCACCCTTGTAAAATCAGCTCGGCCTTCCGTCGGAGATGATAGCCGGCGGGCTGCGGTACTTGAGGTCATCTCAGAAGGCTATCTTGGCGGCAGGCAGCATCTCTTCGTGGTAGATCCCGATCGTAAGAATTCCTACTCGTTTGTAGTTTATCTGGGTCAACCCATTCAGCCCGAGGTACAGCACGTAGCTCAGGTCGACTAATCGCTTTGGTAAGGCGAAGGACTGGTTGATGTCCATCCTCCATCGACGATTATTGTCTGGCCGGTGATGTGACGCGCTTCATCGGATATTAGAAACAGCGCTGCACTGGCAATGTCATCGACAGAGGCGGGTCGCCCCATGGGAGTCAATCGAGACCAGGTCTTTTCGTAATCTTCTTCCTCGAGGAGGGTTCGTTCGGTAAGCGTGGCTCCGGGAGCAACAGTATTCACTGTTATTCCCAAGGGGGCAAGCTCTACGACGAGATGCTTGGCGAGCATTTCTATGGCTGCTTTGCTCATGCCGTAGGCTGCGAGGTTTTTATGTGCCTGGTGTCCAACGACTGAGGATGTGAATAGCAAAGATCCGGTTGATGCCTGCTTCTTGAATTGATTGGCCGCAGCCTGCGCCAACAAAAAGGTCCCACCGACATTCACCTGTAGCACCCGCTCCAGGTCCGTCTTAGGATAAGACAAAAAATCACCGAATACCGTGATGCCACAATTGGCGATGGCGGCATTGAGTTGGCCGAATTCCGCAACGGCCCGTGCCACCAGGGCCTGTACGATCGTGGGGTCTCCTGAATCTCCTGGAACAGCAATGCAAGGCCCGTCGACACTAATGGCGCTAGCTGCTTCTTCGGCGACGTCGGCGTCGATATCATTCAAGATGACCTTTGCTCCAGCTTGGACTAGCTTCTCACACATTGCGCGGCCTATGCCCTTGCCGGCGCCGGTTACGATTACTGATTGGTCTCTTAGGCTCATTTCATCGGGTGATTAGTGTGAATCTTTGGTCACTTCGCTACCGGAACCGCCCTTCAGGAAGTCAAGGTCAGCCCCAAGATGCGCTTGCTCCACATGGTTTTGGTACAGCCGTACGTAGCCGCGGTCAGCAATTTCGACTTTGCTCTGCCATTGGCGCTTGCGTTCTTCTATTTGCTCCTCGGATAGGTCCAGTGTCAAGGTGCGATTGGGTACGTCGAGAGAGATCATATCTCCATCCTCGATGATGGCCAGGCTGCCACCGAGTGCCGCCTCTGGCGACACATGGAGCACCACAGTGCCAAACCCAGTACCACTCATCCGACCATCGGAGATCCTGACCATGTCCGTTACTCCTTTCTCGAGCAACTTGGCAGGCAAGCCCATATTCCCAACCTCGGGCATGCCAGGGTAGCCCTTAGGCCCCACATATTTCAACACCATCACGCTATTTTCATCCACCTCCAGATCGGGGTCATCAATGCGTTCTTTGTAGTCATCGATGCCTTCGAAGACCACTGCAGGACCCGTGTGCTGCATGAGGTGTTTGCTTGCGGCGGTCGGCTTGATCACGGCGCCATTTTCACACAGGTTGCCTCGAAGAATGGCAACACCGGAGAGTGGCTGAAAGGGCTGCTCTGCGGTAGCGACTACGTCTCTATTGAAGCATGGAGCCTCGCCCACGTTGGATCCCACTGTTTGCCCATTGACGGTAATCGTATCGAGGTGCAGCCATTTCTCCAGTTCCTTCATGACAGCAGGGAGGCCGCCAGCGTAATACAGGTCTTCCATGAAGTGCTTTCCCGACGGCTGAAGATTCGCGACAAGAGGGATGTCTCGGGAGAGCCTGTCAAAGTCCGCCAGTTCTAAGTCCACGCCGATCCTTCCCGCGATAGCGAGGAGGTGGATGATGAAGTTGGTGGACCCGCCGATCGCCGCATTGGTGATGATGGCATTTTCAAATGCCTCCTTGGTGAGGACCTTTGAGATGGTCATGTCTTCCCGAACCATGTCGACGATGCGCATCCCTGAGTAGTGTGCGAGCATCTTACGGCGGGAGTCAGCCGCGGGTATGGCTGCATTGTGTGGTAGCGACAGTCCCAGTGATTCGATCATCGACGCCATCGTGGAGGCCGTACCCATCACTGCACAGTGCCCCGGACTGCGGCACAAGCCCTCTTCGGCGACCTCCAGTTCTTCCTGTGTCATCTTCCCACCTCGCATAGCATCTATGAATCGCCAGACGTCGCTGGTGGCAATGTCCTTGCCCTCATATTTTCCTGTGAGCATCGGTCCACCTGAAACTACGATAGTGGGGAGGTCTACGCTACAGGCGCCCATGACCAGCGATGGAGTCGTCTTGTCGCAGCCGCACATGAGCACAACGCCATCCAGGGGACTGGCTCTCAATGACTCCTCTACATCCATGCTCGCCAGATTTCGGAAAAGCATGGCGGTGGGCTTGAGCGTGTTCTCGCCGAGCGACATCGCTGGGAATTCCAGCGGAAAACCGCCCGCCTCGTAGACGCCATTTTTGATGGACTGCGCCAGCTCCCGAAAGTGGGCATTGCAAGGGGTCAATTCGGACCAGGTATTGCAGATGCCGATCACCGGCCTCCCATCAAATTCATGCTTCGGGATGCCCTGGTTTTTCATCCATGCCCGATAGATGATGCCATCCTTGCCAGATCGTCCGTACCAGCCGCGGCTTCGCAGTTCTTTCTTGCTCATATTGAGACTCGTTGGGTTGAAGACAAGTTAAAGGATTTCATGAGATTATTCGCTCTGGCCGCGCTGGGTACGTATCCGGGTTGGTGATACTTTTAAAGTGCTGACAAATAGATGTTTACAGAAAAATCACTATCTTTCTTATACTGAAGAGTTTTCGCTTACCTAAGTGCAACTCCACCTAACCCTATCAAAACTCAATGCGGAACCCATGCTACGAAACTATTTCCTTACCACGCTTAGGAGCATTAGGAAGAACAAGGTTTTTTCCGTCCTCAACATACTTGGATTAGCCATTGGCATTGCGTCGTGCATACTCATCCTGCAGTATGTTTCATTTGAATCCAGCTTTGACGAGTTTCACTCGACGAAAGACCGAGTTTTTCGGTTGGACAATAATCCCGTGCGGCAAGGGGAAGAACGAGGAAGAAACCCTAGTACGCCTTACAAGCTGGGAGAGACGCTGCAATCCACCTACTCCGGTATCGACGCCTACTGCAGGCTTCATAAGCAATATTATGGTGCAGTGGTCACCTACAATGGAGAGAGCCCTGAGGAAGAAAGACAGTTTTTCGAGGAGGATGAGCAAATGTACTACGTGGACCAGGCCTTCTTTGACATGTTCGAATACAAACTCCTGCAAGGGGACAGGCGAACTCTGCTGTCAGAGCCCATGTCTATCGTCATTACGAAGTCGATGCTTGAGAAGTACATGCCTGGCGTGGAATTTCCCATTGGGAAGTTCCTCAATGTGGATGGAGGGTGGTATCCGGGCACTTATAAGATCACGGGGGTGCTGGACGACCTGCCTGGGAATACCATGTTTTCGTTTAATTTTCTAATGTCCATCGAAGACCTCTTAAAGAACAGGCAGTATACGAATGACGATGGATGGAGCTGGACCAATTTTCACACTTATGTGATGATTGCCGAAAATGCTGGTGCATCAAGTGTGGGTGATCAGATCAAGGACTATTACAATGAGAAAAATGCAGAAGAGTGGGAAGCTGCGAATTTTCGTAGGGATGTACTCCTGACTTCCTTGACCGATATCCGCCTCAACGACCAAACGAAGGATTCCGGTGGTATTACGAGTGAGACGCTTTTCTTTTTCCTCTTAATTGCCGTTTTCATCATTTGCATTGCCTGGCTTAACTATATCAACCTGGCGACGGCGCAGGCCATGAAGCGTGCGAAAGAGGTGGCGATTAGAAAGGTGGTTGGTGCGATCAAGCAACAACTCGTGGCCCAATTTCTCATGGAGGCCTTCGTCATCAATCTTGTTTCGTTACTGATTGCCCTGGGTCTGGCGTTTTTGTGCCTGCCGATACTCAGTGGCGTAATTGATACTGAGTTGAACTTCGGTGTGGGGATCCCGGCAATGTACTGGCTGTATTTTGGGCTGTTGTTTCTACTCGGCACTTTCTTGAGTGGTATCTATCCTGCCTTTGTTCTTTCAGGATTTAACCCTGCTGTAATTGTAAAGGGCTCTGTCCACGGTGGTCGCCGACGATTTGGTCTGAGGCAGGTCCTCGTGATTGGACAACTGATCATCGGCGTGCTACTTATCTCCGGAACGCTCACGGCCTTCCGCCAACTGCAGTACATGCGCAATAGCAACCTGGGTATGGATGTGGAACGCGTAGTATCAGTTAGAGGTCCCCGTGTGTTTGAGGACCGAGACAAAAAGAATCAGAAGTTAAAATCCTTTAAGGAAGAGGTGACGAATCTGGTCGCGACGAAACACGCCGCGATTTCCGCTGCCATACCGGGGGGTTCTGGCAACTGGGGCACCCCCATGCGTCGGCATGATCAGGCAGAAGCAGAAACCCAACGAATCATGATGGCATGGGTAGACGACAATTTCCATAATGTCTATGGTATGGAATTGGTAGCCGGTCGATTCCACTCCAAGGATTTGAGAGGGGAAGAGGCCCAGGTGGTAGCGAATGAAACCGTGGTGAGGAAGTTCGGCTTTGAATCCGCAGAAGCTGCCATCGGAAAGAAGTTGCGCGCTGGAGAAGATAATTTGTTTACGATTATCGGAGTGCTGAAGGATTTCAGTTGGTATTCGCTCAAGCAGGAAAGCCTGTCCGTGCTCCTGAACTACGGTGAGGGTGGGAGCAATGTCTCTGTCTTGCTATCCGGTAATATTGGTGAAACCATGCCCGAAATAGAATCACTTTATGAATCCTATTTTCCGGGAAACCCTTTTGACTACTACTTCATGGATGAATATTTCGATCGCCAATACAAGGCCGACAAGCAGTTTGGGAAGATCTTCACCAGCTTTTCGATCATTGCAGTGGTGATCGCGTGTCTCGGATTGTTTGGGTTGGCCTCTTTCACCTTGAAGCTCAGAGTCAAGGAGATCGGTGTGCGAAAGGTTTTGGGTGCCACTGTCAATTCGATAGTGATGATGATCTACAAGGACTATGTGAAGCTTGTGCTCATTGCTACGGTGATTGGTCTGCCATTGGTGTACTTCGCCCTGCAGAATTGGCTCGAGGGCTATGCCAACCGGATCAGCATTACTGCCGACCTGTTCCTTGTGCCGATTATATTGTTGCTGCTCATCACCCTTGCTACCATCAGTTACCAATCATTTTTGGCGGCGACGAACAATCCCACGAAAAGCCTGAGAACGGAATAGCCTACGAAGTGCAAATGCCCCTGAATGGCCTCCCGTTAAATTCATGCTTCGAGGACTGGAGAGAATCCCCAGCAAAATAGACCCGATAGAGCCGGTAGCCGGCGAGGCTAGAGGGCCAGGCAGCGGGGCCGTGCTAAAGGTGATAGCGGGAGCAACAGTGGAAAAGAGGCACGGCAGCTCTCTCCAAGTCATAAGAAGAAGAACTGCCGTGAGTTGTGTCTTGCTATTCGTACTTCAGTGTCTGGGCGGGGTTGGAGGAGGCAACTTTCTGCGTCTGGTGCAGGACGGTGAGGAAGGCGAGCACGACCACAACCAGGAGTGCCATGACGACCGCGGACCATGGGAAGGAGATGCGGTAGGCGTAGTTGTCGAGCCAGCCATTCATGAAGAAGTAGGAGAGGGGAAAACCGATGATCGCCGAGATGCCGATCAGGTGCAAAAATCCCTTGTAGAACAGGAAGATGATCTCGCGCTGATTGGCTCCGAGGACCTTGCGAACGCCGACTTCCTTCGATCGCTGGAGGGAGAGGAAGGAGGCCAGTCCATAGAGACCCAATATGGCGATGAAGATGGCGAGCGAGGCGAATACGATGAACAAGTCCCCGAATCTTCGATCCTGATCGTACAGCGCATTGAAGCGGGCATCGAGGAAGATCAAATCCATGGGTGTATCTGGAAAGAATTCTTCCCAAAGGTCTTCGAGGTGGGCAATGCCCGACGTGTAGTTTTGATCCGCAAGCTCGATCACCAACTCTCGCCTTCCCTTGGATGGAAAGTAGAGCGTAGGCTCCACCTCTTGTCGGAGGGACGTGCGATTGTAGTTTTTGATAATGCCGACGATGTCGTACCGCTCTCCCCACAGGTTGAGCGTGGCATCGATCACCTGCGTGGGGTCCTCCACTACGAAGCGATTGAGAAAGGCCTCGTTGATGATGACGGCATTGGAGTCCGTTGCCGCCTCCAGGTTGAAATTGCGACCGGCGACAAATTCCATATCCAGGGCATGGAAAAACTTGTCGTCGTTCCATTGGGCGTAGGTCGTACCAGACCCAGGGTCGGGCAATCCGACAATTGAGATCTTGCTCGTAGTGGAGTTGATGTCGCCATTGTCACCGCCGGGTAGGTTGCCCGTCGCCCCGACGGTTTCGATGGCATTGTGGTTTTCGAGCTGCGCTTTGAAGAGCTTGAGCTTCTCCAGGTATCCGTCATACTCCTCCCTCGTCTCCGCATTGGAAGTAGGGATCTCGGCGCTGATCACTTTGTCGATGGACATCCCCAGGTCCCGGCCCTTCATGTAGGTCACTTGCTGGTAGATGATAAAGGTAGCGGCAATGAGCACTAGCGAAGCGGTGAACTGTACCACAACAAGCCCCTGTCGGAGGAGGATGCCTCTTTTGGAGTTGCGAAACTTTCCTTTGAGGACCATGATAGGTTTGAAACTGCTCAATACCAGTGCCGGATAAAACCCTGAAGCAAAGGAGCCCAAGGCCCAGAACAGTCCCATCGTCATGAGGAACGGTGGGTGGTTCCACACGTGCTCGACGATTTCCTTGCCGACGAGGTTGTTGAATAGGGGAAGCAGTAGCTCTGCCAGGATCAACGCCAGCAGGGCGCCGATGAAATTGATGACCAGCGCCTCCAACATGAACTGTTTGATCAACTGGCGGCGGAAAGCCCCAATCACCTTTCGGAGTCCAACTTCCTTGGCCCGATCCAAGGCTCTGGCTGTAGAAAGATTGACATAGTTGACCCAGGCGATGATCAGGATCAGGACCGATACGATGATGAGAAAATCTACACCTTGTTTGTTGCCAAGAACCTGCGGCTCAAATGAGAAGTCAGAGTTGAGATAGATCCCCTTGACGGGGTGGATGTCCCATCGCGTTTCCTCTTCGTAGTTCTTGATCACCTCGTCTGCCTTGGCGTGTATCGCGAGAAGGTCTGAGTCATTCTGCAGCTTCAGATAAACGTAATAGTTGTTGTAGTTCCAGGACTTGTAGTCTTCTTCCTCTTGCAGCGTCTTGTCGGAGACGAGCATCTGGAACCGATAATGCGTGTTTTCGGGTGTGTTTTCGACCACCCCGGTTACGGTCAAAGGCGCATGATAGGGAGTGATGGCATGAATGATCTTGCCGATGGGGTTCTCATCACCAAAGAAGGCCTTTGCCCGCTTTTCCGTCAGCACTACCGATAGAGGCTGGCTGAGCATGGTCTCCGGCGAGCCCTGTAGTACCTTATAATCAAACAGTGACAGGAAGTTGGAATCCGCTGAAACAACGTAGTCTTCGATCAGCGTCTTGTCCTCATATCGGAAGGTCACCGGCTCTAGTTTCTTGGTGACGGTATGCTGCATGATTTCTGGTATCTCGGCCTGGAGCACTTCGCCCACCAGATAAGAAGCCATGGCGTCATTTACGCCATCCTGCCCTTCGATCACTTGCACGGTACCGACACGGTAGAGCTGATCGCTATCTGCGAAGTAGCCGTCGTAGCTGCGTTCGAATGTGGTGTACTCGTTGATGAGTAAGAAGCTGGCGAGACCAATCGCCAGGCCCAGGACATTGATGGCCGTGAACATCTTTTGACGGCCAAGGTTCCTGAAGCTAATTTTTAAGTAATTAGAGAGCATACCTGTATCTTTTATTATTGAGTTTTGAGCAATCGGTCTTATGAGAGATGGTCTGAAGAGCAACAAAACCTGGGAGGCGTAGTACCATTGTGACCATCGGCGCTTTTCCTCCAGTCGATCAGCATAGAGCTCTTCCAGATCCCCTTTGATATCACTGTAGTATTCCGGGTGACAGAAGGCTTTGAAAATCCGATCTGCAAGTTGCTTGATCATGAGTTGGCGGTGAACTTGAATTCCATGGCTGCTTCGGGGATAGACTGCCAGAGCTGCATGCGAACGTCCTGGGAGTACTTGAGGGCGTCTCTACCGTAAGCAGTCATCACAAAGAATCGTTTGGGTTTGCCCGCTCTTTTTACGTTGGCGTCTCCCTCTCTGCTTTTGAGGTAGCCTTTTTTCTCCATTCGGCGAAGTGCGGACTGCAAAGCACCAACGCTTACCGATCTTTTGAGTCGCTGCTCAATTTCGCGCTTGATGGTGACTCCGTAGGCCTCATCATAAAGCACGCCGACTGTGAGTAGCACGATCTCTTCAAATTCTCCGAGTTGATATTTTTTCATACGGCTGAATCTCCTAAATGTAGTATTCGGAAACAAACGTACGAAAGTTTCACGAATTTCCTAAATGTAGTATTTAATTTAATTTTTGACTGAAGGCAGAGCAAAAAGGAGGGGAGCACACAGGCTAATTGACGGAGTCCTTCGTCATCTCCCCGTTCACCAGTCGAAAAATCCCCCATGGATTTTCATCCCTCAGGGCTTCAGGGAGCAGCCCCTGTGGGAAATCCTGATAGGCGATGGGCCGCACAAATCGCTTGATGGCAGCAGTGCCAACAGAGGTAGTCGCTGGTGCCGTTGTTGCAGGGAAGGGACCTCCATGAACCATTGAGTGACAAACTTCCACTCCAGTGGGGAAGCCATTGATGAGTAGGCGCCCGACTTTCTGCTCTAAAATGGCAATCAGGTCCTTGTAATCTTCCAGTTCTGCCTCCGTGCCATAAATCGTGGCGGTGAGCTGTCCCTCCAATTGCTGAGCCGCTTCCAGCAGTTGACTGCGGCTATCGGCGGTCACAAGTACAGTTGATGGGCCGAAGAGCTCTTCCTTCAGCTTACCTGATTCGAGGAAGGTCGTGGCGTCTGTTTGGAAGAGGTAGGAGTCGACGTCGTTGGCATTGCCTGAGCCATGCCCTACGGCTTTTTCGTCGACGCCATTGACGCCTCTGGTCGCAGCAGCGCCATCGCGATAACTATCCGCGATACCGGCGGTCAACATGGTCCCACCATGGTGTTCGGAAATAGTTGATGCAAGCTTTTGGAGGAAGGGTGCAGGATCAGTTTGCTTCGATGCAAAAACTAATCCGGGATTGGTGCAGAACTGGCCGACGCCAAGGTTGACGGACCCTGCAAGCCCGATCGCAAGTTTTTCCCACTGTGTAGCCAATGCCTCTGGCAGTACGAAAATGGGGTTGGTACTACCCATTTCTGCATAGACTGGTATAGGCTCCGTGCGCGAATTGGCAATTTGAAACAGGGCCACCCCTCCTTTTTGCGATCCGGTGAAAGCCACGGCCTTCACAAGGGAGTGCTTTACCAGTGCGCTACCCACTTCATTTGATCTGCCATGCACCATCGAAAAGACCCCTGCTGGCATACCAGTTGTTTGCGCTGCTTTGACAATGGCGTGTGCCACCATTTCACAAGCTCGTGGATGGGCAGGGTGCGCTTTGAAAATGACGGGGCATCCGCTGGCTAAAGCTGAGGCGGTATCGCCTCCGGCCACGGAGAAGGCCAGAGGGAAGTTGCTTGCTCCAAATACCGCTACGGGGCCAAGGGGTACTGACATCGATCGAACATCAGGCTTGGGGATCGGCGTCCTGTTCGGATTGGCAGTATCAATGCGAGCATCCACCCAGGTCCCATCCCTTACCACCTGTGCGAAGAGCCGCAATTGATTGGTCGTCCTTCCGCGCTCTCCAATGAGTCTCGCTTCCGGAAGAGCGGTCTCTGCCATACACTCATGGATCAATTGCTCTCCAAGCCCCTCAATATTTGAGGCAATGGCGGCAAGAAATTCTGCCCTTTCTTCCTTGCTTGATTGCCGGTAGGGGCCCGAGGCCTCTTCAGCAAGTGTTACGGCCTCGTTGATTTCCCTAATAGTAGCGTCAGCAAATTCGGTATCTCCGTTGGTCGAATTGTCGGTTGGGGACAGGGATTGAAAGAAGTCCGTACCTTCTTTTGAGCGCGAGTCGCCGATGAAGTGGGCGCCAGTAATTTCCATGGGTCAGTTCTTTTGGTCGATAATATTTTCAAGTGTGCCGATGCCGTCGATTGTGATCCGCACCTTATCACCTGCTTCCAATGTGAAGTCATCGGCCGGCACAATGCCCGTTCCGGTCATCAGGAAGCATCCATTGGGGAATTCACATTCCGCAAAGAGAAAGCTCACCAACTCTTCAAACGATCGCTTGATTTGACTGATGGTGATCTGCCCGGAAAAAGCGACCGCGCTACTTCGTTCGATCTGCAGAGAGATTTGCGTATCGGGTGACAAGGGTTCTTCCTGGACTAAAATGCACGGTCCCAGTGCTGCACACTTTTCGTAGGTCTTGGCTTGCGGCAGGTACAATGGGTTTTGCCCCTCGATACTGCGCGAGCTCATGTCATTGCCGATAGTGTACCCCTGTATTTGGCCGAAGTTATTGATCATCAGTGTGAGCTCGGGTTCGGGCACATCCCACGTCGAATCGCGACGGATGTGCAGCACCTCTCCCGGACCTACGGTTCTGGCCGGTGTAGCTTTGAAGAACAGCTCCGGACGCTCTGCGTCATAGACTCTATCATAGACGTCACCGCCGTCCTCGGACTCCTCCATACGCGCATCCCTGCTCCGCAGGTAGGTGACACCCGAGGCCCATACTTCCTGACTCACGATGGGCTTTAGAGGTGGTTGCCGCTCCCAGTCGACAGTGTCGATAGGAGTGGCTCTCATCTTCACATTGCTTAGATGCTCATGTAATTGATCTGCTTTGAATAGCGAATCCCAATCGAGTTTAGTGGACAGGTAGTGCTCATTGTTGTCCTCTATGACAACGCCAGCCTGCGTTCGATATACTTTCATTGGCCACTTATATAGACAGTTTGCAAGCTAACCAAACCTTCGTCTTCATGACCAGTTTCTGTAAATCAAAATGTCCTGGGCTTAGAACACTTCCCTTACTGCCGTTTTACAAATTTGATGGACCGTTTGCCTGTCAGGAGGGTATACAAACCTGGAGGCAATTGTGATGTGTCGAGTAACAATTGATTGGGATCAATTTGCGTACGTCGCAACCTGGCCGTTATATCCTGGCCCATTATATTCATCACACGCAATTCTGCCAGCTCACCGGGATCTCCATTAATGAACAGCTCCGTCGTTACCGGATTGGGGTAAATGTTCACGGCTTTCTCGAAGTCACTCACACTGACAATCCGGACTTCGGAGTAGGAGAATCCTCCGTCGAAGTCAGTCTGCTTTAGGCGGTAATAGTTTGGCCCATAATACGGTTCGTCATCAATAGTTGCGTAATTACGTCGGTTCACCGAGTTGCCAGCCCCTTCGATGGTTGTGAGGATCTCCCAGTCGGACCCGTTCGCCGACTTTTCGACGGTGAAGAAATCATTATTGATCTCAGAGGCCGTTTGCCATCGCAGTTCCACTACTTGCTGTTCTTCTTTCAAGGTGGCTTCAAACTCGATCAATTCAATGGGCAAGGTTGTCCCGAGGGTGGTGGATCCCAGGGTTATATAGCTTGTGCCATTAGCGGGGATATGGGAGTTATTGATTCCTTCTATTACGATCGACCCAACAGAGAAGGTCAGCCCGTCGGCAGGGCCATAAATCGAAGCGTCACTGAAATCGCCATCGTCATCGACCAGCAGGCGGATGTCTTCTATGTCGAAGTTGCCAATGCTATCCCATTCAATTTCCAAACTGAACTCATCTGTGAAGTTGGTCGTCGTGACCTTCCACTCTCTGTTGAATCGGGTCCTGATGCCCACGGGTGCCTCCTGTGGATCCAGCGCTCTCAGCGCCTCTCCATTGTGTCCGATGACCAGGTAGGATATCTCATTGGAGATGGGTGCGGTGTTTACCTGATTGCTTGCAGACAGATCTCCCACCCAAACAATGAGCGAATCATCCTGTGACTTTGATTGCTTCTGGTACAGGGCCGAATAATCATCCCGACCCAGCGCTATGATGTCGTTATGATAGGAGGCATTGTCCGAGGCATCCCACACGAGCGTTCCATCACTTGCGACATAGTCGCCAATTGTTCCACCACCGCTGTTACTCATGGTAATCCCGTATTTCACGGCGAAGTATGATTCTACTTTTTGAATGTCGGCATCGGACAGGGCTGTGTTGTAGCACACATATTCTGATATATAGGCCTCCGCGTAGTGGATGTCGGTATTACCAGGTTGGTTTCCAAGAGCGAAATCCCCATTGTTGCCGGTCGCTGTCATGCTGCCGGCCGTCGTAGACGCTTCCAGTGTACCATTGATATGTAGATTGCGACCTGAGGCATCGGAATAGGTGCGTACTAGCACCCGGCTGCTCGTGAAGCTCGAGCCCGAGGTCAATGCTCTGTTACCATCGCCGAAGACATCTGACCTCAGAGCGTCGGACCCCGTCAATTCATAATAGCCAGCCCGATCCCCGGATGCATCGGATTCCCATCCGCCAATCACATCGGTGTCGTTGAGGGAGGTGGTCTCCATGACGAGGAACAGGGTGTTATCCCGGTCATCAAACAGTACATCGGCGTCGAAATTGGTCTTTTCAAATTTGTCGTCCACACCGTCGAAGTAGATGCTGGGATTGTAGTTTGTATGATTGGAAATCAGCGTAGGCGAGCCAGTATCGACCAGAAGGCTTCCAAAGGAACCATTGCCGCTAGCTTCGCTCCACTCATCGACAGCTCCACTGGTTACTGGAGTGCCTCCATTTTTGAAGCCATCGTTTGATTTTAACCACAATGTCAGGTTATTGTCAATACCTCCCGGTCCACGCGAGGCAATTCCCAGCGTGAAGAGATCACCGTCGTTGAAGCTCACATCTGGTATTGTAATTGTGTCCCCATTGATCTCGCTTGCCGGGTAATTAACACTCCCTGTGGCGAAGGTGCCGTCGTCATCGACATGTAGCACGTAATCACCAACGACGCCTGAGTTCGAGGAGTAGAGGAATCTAACTGTCACAGTTCCCGGTGTACCTGATACGCTCGCCTGCCATTTGCGAATGAGGCGTAGATCATAGTTTGGAGGTGAGTCGCTCAGAGTAAGGCCTGTGGTACCATTGTCGTTGCCCCACATGATGAAGTCGAGATCACTACTAAAGCTCTCGCCTTTGTCCATGATTACCATGGCGTCGGAGCTGCTACTGATAGAGGTCGGCTGATCGAGTGCGGAGAGGTCGTCCCGCCCTATGCCAGTGACATCATTATGATAGGTGGAGTTCGCGGAAGCATCCCAAATCATAGTCCCATCACTTGCTAAGTAGTCTCCTTCATTCACACCATTTGCATTGGGAGCTTCGAGAGCGGTGGTATTGCCGTCGTTGTCCGTGGACAACGTGATGCCGTACTTCAGCGCAATGTACGATTCGGCCCTCTGTTGCTCTGAAGCCGACAGTTGCCGGTCGAAGTAAATGACTTCAGCTATCTCTCCAATCAATCGATTGGCACCGGTCTCATCATCGCCCAGGATGTAGCCGCCACCAGTCGTCCAATCTGTATCGAAATCTTTTGATGAAAAGCTATTGTAGCCGTTTTCGAATATGGCGGCGGCTGTTGCTCCGCCAGGATCGCTGACGGTCCATACAGAAGTCAGGTTGGTTTGTAGCGCGTAGACACTGCCACTTGCCGCGTAGCGTTCATCAAGGAAGTATTGGCGGCCGGTAGTCGGTGAAGGGCCATCTCCAATTTCAAACAAGGCCTTGTCATTCACAACGGGAATTTCACCTACTATGAAGATGGTCGAAGCCGTGCCATTCGTTCTTTCAATGGTTCCGGAGATGGGTTGGACATCATCAGTGAAGTTCACCCCCGGGTTGTAGCTGGCGAAATTTTCCGCATAGGCAGCTGCTCCCGTGCCAGTGCCGTGATTGGCCTCGCCACTTTGGTCAAGCCATGACGTAATGCCCTCCCCATTTGTGGTCGTATTGGTGCCCCTGTCGGCTCGCAACCAGAGGTTCAGATCAGTCAATACTCCGCCAGGACCTTTTCCAATGACTCCAAGGGTGATGTAGTCACCATCGCTCAACACCACATTTTCGAAAGTGATCGTATCTCCCAAAAGGTCGGAGGCGATATAGCTCGTGGCGCCGGAGGCAAATGTACCATCGCTGTCAACATGTAGTCCATATCGGATGACTGCGCCATTGTTGCCAGCATAGAGCATTTGAAGAGTGACAGGTCCAGGATTGCCATTGATTTTTACCCGCCACTCGCGCTCCATTCGGCTGTCATAGGCTGGGTCCTTATCCACTGTTGTGAGTGAGGTAGGAGCATCGTTGTTTCCCCAGAAAATAAAATCCAGATCACTTGTGAAACCCTGACCGTGGTCCATGATGATCATGGCATCCGAATTGGCGCTGATCGATTTTTGTTGGCTAAGGCTCGACCCGTCATCCCGGCCGATCCCCGCTACATCGTTGTGGTACGTACTGTAGTCGGAGGCATCCCAGAATACGGTCATTCCATCTGACGCAGTGATATCGCCACCAGTTCCGCCGGCGTAGTCCAGTGTAGCACCGGTCCTTATTGCGAGGTAAGACTCTACCTGGTCAATGTCTGTATCTGAGAGCTTCGTCTCATATAAGATAACCTCCGCAATCCTCCCATCGAAGGCACTGATCCACTGATCCCTACCAATCTGCATCTGCTCTCCCCAACCATGATTGACGGCCGTATTGGTAGGTTCGTCGAATTGCGTACCATCGAGTCGGGCGCGATTCTCCGAATCACTCATTTGATACCTGATGGTGGCGACGGAGGGAATACCGGCGGTCAGGGATTTCCCGCCACCAAATGCAGTTCCCAGCCCAAACACATGGTCCACCGCTAACTTGCTCGAGGTATTGTGGTAGAGGGAGAGTCCATGACCAACACCACCTGTATTTCCAACGATTGCTCGCTCGACACCAGGATCGTCAGATTCAAGGATGACAAAGGCGGTGTAGACCTGCCCGGAAGATGAAACGGCCAATATATCTGACGCTGTGGTCGTGAAGTAGTCGCTGCCATCAAAGTCGATGGCCGTGTTGAAGTTGATAGACGAAGCCTGGATCTGAGGGTTGCCGGTGGCGTATGTATCATAGCCATACCCTGAAAGATCCGACCACTCGGTGGCAGTCCCTGATCCGGTTACCCCCATATCAGCGCGCAACCATAGTCTTATTTCATTGGAGACGCCTCCAGGAGCCACTCGGCCTGAGCCGAGCGTGAAGAAATCGCCGTTTGAAAAGCTGACATTATTAAAAGTGATCGTGTCCCCACTGATAGAGGCAGCATTGTAAGTGGTGGCATCCGTAGTGAAGTCGCCATCAGTGTCTACGTGCAGGCCATAGTCCCTTGATGAACCGGTATTTGCATGGACTATCTGGACAGTCACCGAACCCGGAGCACCTGTGAGGGCGACCTTCCATGTGCGTTCGAGTCGCTCCTGGAAGAGCGGATCAGTACCGGTTGAAGTTGTTGCTGTAGGGGCGTCGTCATTGCCAACGATAAGAAACGATGCATCACTTTTGAAGCTCGTGCCTTTATCGATAATGACCATGGCATCGTCATTGGTACTGACAGACTTTCTCTGATCCAGGCTCGAGGGATCATCCCGACCAATGCCAAAGAGATCGTTGTGGTAGCTTGCATTCGCCGTGGCATCCCAGACAACAGTGCCGTCTGAAGCGAGGTAGTTGCCAATATCAGCATCCAGTGTGATGCCATATTTCAAGGCGAGGTAGGACTGAGCTTTTTCCGCATCCCCCGCAGTTTCTGTGAGGTCGCGATCGTAGACGATTATCTCCAGGATCTTTCCTGTATACTCCTGACTTCCGTTGACGCTTCGGCCAATCCTGGCTGTCGTCGTACCAGTGTTCAATGCTGTTGAAGATGCGGAAGGGTCGTAGTTGTGAGTCAGCGCCAGACCATTTTGTTTAGTTTCAAGTCCTGGATCAATGAACTCGCCGGTACCATAATTGTGAATGGCCAAATAGGGCGTGTTGACTGTGTGTGTCATGACATCCGAGGGTCCATTGTTGCGTACGGCCACTTCATCTGTAGAGTGCGACAAATCCACTCGCTCGGCGGTATTGTCAGTTCCATGTCCAAAAGTGGGTTGGACACCACTTGCTCCCGGTGACGCTACCACAAGGTATGTACGAGCGTCACTACCGGTGGGCAAAGCAGAAGGATCTGCTAGTGCGAAAAAGTCGGTCTCAGATTCGACGAAGTCAATTCCGGCATTGTAGTTCAAACTGTTTTCAGTTAACTCTGGAGTTCCAGAGGCCCATGCATCATTACCGGTGACAGACCAGTCTTTCCATCCACTGACCGGGGAAGTGCCTGTCACACCCTCATTGCCCTTGAACCACGCCACGAGATTGCCAATTACTCCACCGGGACTGTTTAGTCCTAGTGGGGTCTGTGTCTTGTTGATACTACCTACAGTCAGGATATCACCGTCCTGCAGGTCCACACCCGTAATGGTGAATACATTGCTACCGTAGGAACCTGAGATGGGTGTTACATCCAGATCCTCAAAGCCATCTCCGTCCCGGTCTATCAACAGCCTCAAATCGGAACCAGTGATCCCTCCAGGTACATTGGTGAGGTCGATGGCAATATCCACCGTCCCGACGTTCGAAGGTTCGCTGATTTTCCAAACCCTGCTGTTGCGAGACTCGATCGTGCTTCCGTCAACGTCAGCGGTGATTCTCGTGCCCGCATCATCTCCGTTGTTTCCCCATAACAGGAAGCTCAGGTCGTCGGAGAAGGATCCTAGTCGTGTGATCGTTAGCATGGCGCCGACGACTTCAGAGGTCGAAGCCAACTGATTCAATTCCGACATGTCGTCGCGACCGATACCCGCAATGTCATTATGATAGTCGGCATTGGTTGATGCGTCCCACAGGAGGGTACCGTCCGACGCCTCGTAGTCTCCAGCCTCGCCTCCTCCGGAGTTGTCGAGGGCAAACCCGTACTTAATAGCCAGGTAGGAATAGATCTTTCGCAGTTCCGTATCGCTCAGTGTTGCAGAGTAAGCGATCACCTCTGATACATATCCCTCGAAGCCTCTGCTTCCACCATAACCCTTGCCAATGACCCCTTGTCCACCAGCTACCGTAGCGGTGTTTGCATCGTTATTGCTTACTGCGGTTCCGTCACGAAGCTCGTATATTGTTTTTCCTGTGGAAGTGTCGAGCTGGCCCCTGAGAAGAGATAAGGATTGAGTAGGACTGTCAAACGCGTTTACTGTCACGTCCAGGTTGTTGCCGTAGTGAGAGAGCCTGGCCTCCGTATCATTGCGATACCCGAAGTGCAACCCCTGATTGGCACCGCAACCCGAGCAGCTAGTGCCGACTAGATAGCTATCTGAATTCGAATTATCTCTTTCCACGATAGCAATCAGGTTGTAATCATCGCCTTTGATGGCATCGAGATTTGCTTCAAAATAGCCATTGTCGCCATTGGTGAAATAGATCGCCGGATTACCGTTGTGGATGTTGGTGGCCAGTGTGGCATAGTCGCCAGTACCTGCCTGCGTAGCATCGTTGCCTTTTGGGGACTGGTCGGCCCAGGAGGTGACGGGTGAGCCCGTTACACCGGCATTCGCCTTGAACCACACGGTGAGATCGTCACCTACACCTCCCGGCGACGCAATCGCCTCAGCAAGGGTGAAGTAGTCTCCATTGGTAAACGTGATGTTGTTGAAAATCACTGTGTCTCCGCTGATGCTCGAAGCTGCATGGTCAGTTGCCCCCGAGGCGAAGGTGCCATCGTTATCCAAGAGAAGCGCGTAGTGCGATGGATCTCCATCATTGCCGGAGTAGATCATTTTGACGGTGACGCTCCCTGGCGTGCCGGTGACCGATGCGCGCCATTCTCTCTCGAGGCGAAATTCATAGTCTGGGTCAATATCGGAAGCTGTCATATTTAGGGTTCCATTATCGTGGCCCCAAAAGAGGAACTCGCCGTTGCCGAGACCATCGGCGTCAGAGATTCGTACGGTACCCGTGCCTATGGCATCGGTTTGGTTGGACCCGTCCGAAGCTTGACCGATGCCCGCCACATCATGGCCATATCCGGTGTTGTCGCCCGTATACAGGTCATTACTGGATAGCGTGAGCCCGTATTTTGCTGCCAGGTAGTTGTGGATGATGATGCGCTCAGCTGCCGTCGCTGCTCGGTTGAGGATGATCATCTCTGCAATATCCCCGTCCATGTATCCACCTGTCCAGCCAATGTAAATTGGATCTGTGTTCGAGGTGATATCTGCGGTATGAGCGAAAGTTGCTGGCGTGCCTTCATTCCTGTAGAGTCTGATTTGTGACTTGTCGTAGACCATGGAATAGATGGATTGGACGCTGTATGACATCACATCCTCAACGTAGGAGCTCGTGTAGTCCCCAACGTATCCGATCACGACCTGATCATTTCCGGAAGATTGATCACCACGCCCAATACCATACCCATCGTCCCAGGCGCCACCATTTTTGTTGGCAAACCCACCCCATGTCTGTCCGGCATTTGTGACATTGCCCACTACAAACATCGATATGGTCGTAGGCATGAGGCTCACATGGTGAGGAACGCCAAAGTAGTCATCATTAGCGGCAATGAATTCGACTTGGGAGTAGCCGTTGATGGCATTTTCATGATACTCCGGTGAGGATCCGTCATTGAGTAAATTACCGACAGCATCATTGCCGTAGCCGGACTGATCCGACCAGTTAGCAATATCGGCGCCGTCCGCCAATGAAATCGTATTGGCATCCAGCCAAAGGACGAGACTTGATGAACCTCCCGTATCCTGAACGCCCCCAGGTCCTGTCTGCGCTATCAGGAATATTGGAAGAATTAGGAGAAATGTACCAATGATGAATTTGTGAAGAGAAGATGGGCCTTTGGGATTTATGCCCCTCAGGAGAGTCTGCAGGCCCTTTTCAATGAAAGCAATGCGCGAGTTGCCTGGCGAGTAGGCGTTGATCGGATGGGCAGAAGAGTGAGAAAGAGTGTATTTCTCGTTGTTCTGAGTCAAAGGCATGGCTAATCATCTTCAGACCAAGGGTGGATTTTCTGGCCGTGATCACGAATAAAAGCCAATGAACGGGAACAACGAGGTGGTTTTCGACGATCGTCACCTATTTTTCGATAACTGCTTATGCATGCGCCAAAAGACTTCTTATTTACTCATCCTTCAAATATTTTACCGGATCACTCTTCGCTACCTTCAAAACCTGTGAGGTGATTGTGGCCAAAGCTATAGTTAGGGTTATGGTAGCGGTGAGTGCCGCGACCCCAATGCCAAAATCGACATGGAAGGGATAACTGCTGAGCCAGTCCCTGATCACCCTGTAACTAATAAACAAACCCGGCGCCAACCCGACCAGTATTAAGAGGACAAAGCGGCGGCTAAAGACACCGTATAAACTGGCGAAGCTGGCACCCAGCACCTTGCGAATACTGATCTCCTTCAGACGTTGATTGAGCTGCAATCCCACGATACCCAACAGTCCCATGGCGGCGAGGAAGATGGAAACGAAGCATCCTATGGCTACCAGTTTCATCATTCGCTGCTCCTCAGCATACTCCTGCTGGTAGGTCTGCTCGAGAAAACTGAATTCAAATGGGAAAGGGCTGAAATGCTCGTCCCAGAGCGCTTCGAGTCGGTTCAGGTCGAAGTTTGATGACCCATGAAGTTTGATGTATACGGAGTGGAGCCGGTATACCGGGGCCATGTAGATCACCAATGGATCGACGGTGCTCTTTGCTGATTCGAAGTGATAATCCTCCACGACACCAACAATGGTGGGGTTCTCCAGATCACCATACTCAAAGGGAAGGATCTCGCCGATAGGATTTTCCAGGTTGAGGGCTTTGGCCAGGACATTGTTGATGAGTACGGCATTGGTCTTGTCAGAGGTCCTGTTGGGGTCGAGATTTCGCCCGGCGATGACGTCGATGTCCAGCAATCCCATCAAGTCACGGTCTATCCGCAAGTGCCTGACCTGCTGTAGAGAGTGTTCTCCCGTGAGACGGGTGCCATTATAATTTGATACGGCGGCGGCACTAGCGACCTCCGGCATGTTGGACAGCGCCTCCACAAAAGGCTTGATCACCTCTTCTCCTTTCGGCAGGAAGTCGAAGAAGATCACATCACTGTAGTCAATCTTCGTGTCGAAAGCCGATAGATACTGGATTTGACGATTCATGGTCAGGGCTCCTGCCACAAGCACAGTGGCGATGACAAATTGTAGGGCGAGTAGGGTTTGCGTGATCCACTTTCCCGCACGAATTCTTTGCTCCCCGCGGAGGCTCTTGATGATCGAGAACCTGGACAACACCAGTGCCGGGTAAAGACCACTTACAAGGGCTGTGCCGATCAGCAAAGCCAGGGCGCCAAGTAGAAAGTCGCCATTGATCAGATAGGTCAGGTCATACTCCTTCTGCACGAAGCTGGAAAAGACGGGCAGCAACACCACAAGCAGGATGAGCGCCAGTATGCCAGAGAGCATAGACGACAGGAATGACTCTGTAATGAGTTGGCTAAAGATTCCTCTCCTTTCGGCACCTATGACCTTTCTTAGCGCTACCTCTCTTGCCCGGCCAACATAAAGTGACACCGTGAAATTGGAGTAGTTGATCATGGAGATGATCAAACAGAAGAGACCAATGATCGCAAAGAGCCTGATAAGTTCCGGATTGCCCCCACGGGAGATGCCATTGTAGTGTCCGTACGCCTCATTCAGGTGGATCTCGGAGATGGGCTGAAGATTCATTCGAAACTCTATGCCTTCTTCGGGTTCGTCCTTTTCCATATGGATCTCATTCATTTTTTGGATGACCGTCTTTGGATCGGCGTGCTCATTCAGCTTCACCAGCGTATTCATGTTGATGTCCAGCCACGTACCTAGGCGCCGCTCAGGGGCAATCGTGATGTAGTGAGCGTAGGAGACAATCATGTCCCGGCGGACCGAGGTGTTTTCAGGAATATCCCGGTAGACTCCGCGCACCAGGAAGTCGTAAGATTCCTCACCGGATATGAGTGTCAGCAGTGTGCCCACAGCATCTCCGCGTATGTCCAGCTTGCCGGCAAGTGAGGACGATATGATCACGTCATTGGGTTGGTCAAAATCACCCGGAGCACCTTCGACGAAGTCAAGGTCGAGAAAATCTATCATCGACCGGTCGGCCCTGATGAGCGACTGCTCCAGCACATCCTCGCCCTTCTGGATGAGCCCAAAACCAGACTTGAAGCGCGCGACGTCTTCGATTTCCGGCACGTTGTCAGCGAAGACAACACTCATAGCATGAGAACTGCCACCGATGTAGTGCATGTTGTCGCCTTCCTGCAGGTCGATAGTGATTCGGTACAGCCGATCGTGATCAGGGAGGTGACGATCAAAGCTGGTTTCATCATTTGCATAGAGATAGGCCAGCCAGCAGAAAGAGATGCCAAGCGCAAGACCAAAGATGTTGAGGGAGGAGTAGAGCTTGTGTTTCTTGATAAATCTCCAGCCCGTCTTGAGATAATTTTGATACATGGTCGTGTATTGTTTGAGGTAGTGAGTCGGTTTGAGATGAGAGATGCGAATGGTTCGGAGCACTTCGAAGACGAATAGCCATCGGGCTCTAGTGAGTCCTTTCTCTTCTACTCGCCAGTGAAAGGCCTCGTGCAGATCGCCCTGAAATTCCTCGACCAGGTGATTGGCACATAGCCGTTCCACGAGCCAGTCGGCCCAGCGTGGGGGATTAGATATGGACATACTGCAGGGAAGGTTTGGTAGCTCCGCTCCAGAGTTTGTTTTTGACAGCGTTGAGCTCGCTCACCAGCTGGTAGGCCGATGGCGTTGCCCAATAGACCCGCTTTCGGCGGCCACCTCGCTCAGCTGTTGGCTCACCAAATTCTGACTTCACCCAGCCCTTGGCCTCCATTCGTTTGAGGACGACGTGTATGGCGGGAATGGAAATTCCTTTACCCAATGCCCCTTCATAAGCTTTGGCGATATCCACACTGTTGCTCTTCTCATTATTGAGTAAGATCATCAGCACAATTTCTTCCAGGGAACCAATGGCTTCCATTTGATTAATTTTTGTTTAAGATATAGACACGAATATCATTAATAAATGTTTAAGTAATGAGGATTTTTTTTCGAAGGGCGCACTTTCACCGCATTGGCCGACACACTGGAGCCCCCTCGCGGCGGATCGAGCCTTCAGCCCCTCCGCCCCACGCCCAAAGCCGAGCCTTGTCTCGCTCTTCGCCTTTTGGCCTTCTAGTTGGCAGGTTGATGAGTTGAGGAGTTGGAGTATCGACGTCGTTGCGCTCCTGCCGATGATATGTATTCATAACTCATTGTAAACCAAATACTTTTCGCGTCATTCAGAGCGGAATGCAATGGGGCGAGGAATCTTTTTGACGCAATTTTCATATCCTCCGTCGAAGATTCTTCCCGCCGCTACGCTCTGGTCTGAATGACGGAGGAAGGACGATTTGCGCTTTACTATCATGATGTCATGACCTTTTTATCCGTTTGCAGGCCAAATGTTTATCCCGCAGTGACGGCGAAGGAAAACCTAAAAACTCCTCCACTTCTCAACTCCTCAACCTCTCAACTCACCCTACTCTTCCCTCAACGAGTCCACCGGATTCGAATGGGCCGCCTGGAAGGATTTGAAGCCGACTGTGGTGATCGCGATTAGGATGATGAACAGGGCACTGATGACAAAGTACAATGGACTAAGCGATATCTGGTAGGCGAAGTCTTGCAGCCAGCGCGTCATGAGGTAGTGAGCCACAGGGAATGCGATCACCATCGAGACAACGATCATCCACGCATAGTCTTTGATGAAGAGCGTGATCAGCCGTGCAACAGGAGCTCCGAGCACCTTGCGGATGCCGATTTCCTTGCGGGACTGTTCGATGGTAAATGATACCAGACCAAACAGGCCCATACAGGCGACAATAATGGCCAATATCGCAAAGCCAGAAAAGACCTTATTGAACTGCGCATCGGACTTGTACTGTCGATCAAAGAACTCATCCAGGAAGAAGAAGTCGAAGGGATTGTCCGGATAGACCTGATCCCAGACCGACTCTATATCAGAGACCGACTGAAAGATATCGTTCGTGGCCAGCTTCACCGAGAAGTAGTTGTCATTGCCCGTGTGGTAGATGAAGAGGATAGGGTCCAGCGCCTCCTTCAATGATGAGTGATGGTAGTCCTCGACGACACCAACCACCTTGCGTTCCCATCGGGAGTTGGGGTTGAGGCGTTGACCGATGGCATCTTCCAGCTCAAAACCAAACATCTTGGCGGCTGTGCGATTGATGACCACCGAATTAGAATCGGATCTGAAGCCCTCTCTGAAGTCTCTGCCGACGATCACCTTGATGCCGAAGTTTTCGAAATAGGGCTCATCTGCACTGACGATATAGCACTGATGGGAGACGTCCGGTGCCTGCTGTGTTGTAAAATCGGAAATGCTGAAGTTCTCTTCCCCAGGCACCGTGTTGGAAAGCGTGATACCGTTTACAGATGATAACTGCTCTAGCTGATCGCGGAAAACGCTCTTGCGCTGTGACAGGTCGCCTTCACCTCGGGAGGCAGTGGGCCCTTTGATGACCAGGGTCTGGTCGATCTCGACACCCAGATCTCGGGACTGCATGAACTGCAGTTGCCGCACGACCACCATCGTCCCGAGAATTAAAATGATGGAAATGGAAAACTGGATCGTGACGAGTATTTGGCGGAAGCCAAGCTTATTTCGTCTTCGATAGAAGTTGCCTTTTAGTACACGCAAAGGGTGGAAGGAGGACAGCACCATGGCCGGATAAAGTCCCGATATGAGGGATCCGAAAATCCATAAGAGTGCCAGGCCTCGCAATAGCAGGGGCGTTGATAGCAGCGATCGCTCCAAAGTGATGGCGAGGGCGCTATCGAGTACGGGTGTGAGTGCAACGACGATGAGTACTGCGAGTAGTATCGCCAACAGGTTGAGAATGGCAGACTCAAACAAGAATTGAGAGACCAATTGCCGCCGCTTGGCCCCGATCACTTTTCGGATGCCTACTTCATGGGCTCGCTTCACAGCCCTTGCCGTAGACAGGTTGATAAAGTTGACCCAGGCAATGATCAGGACCAGCACCGCTATGATGCTAAGGAAGTAGACGCCCTGCTCGCCGCCATTGTCGCCCATGTCCCAGCTATAACCCTTCGATTTCAGGTGGATGTCCGCAAGTGGCTGTAGGTGGAGTACTTCCAGGCTATTGTCCGCCTCGAAGGCTTCCCCCTTCTTCGTTTTGAGGTAACCATTGACCTTCTCGGTAAAGGCCGTCATGTCCGCACCTTCGGCAACTTCGATGAAGGTGTAGAAATCATACCAACCCCAGTTACCATTCCACTCATCAAAGCTGCTCCAGGTTCGGAGAGAGGACACAATATCAAACTGCATGTGGGAGTTTTCTGGGAAATCCGCCATGATCCCCGCGACGATGTAGTCCTCACCGCGGTATCGTAAACTCTTGCCGATTGGATTTTCCTCTCCGAAGTACCGAGCGGCCGTAGATTCTGAGAGCACTGTCTGGTTGGACTTTGTAAGCACCTCGTCAATATTGCCTTCGAGCAATTGGAAGCCAAACATGCGAAAAAAGTTCTCATCGGCGTACACGCCGCGATCTTCGTTGAAGCGGATCAATGTTCCGTCCGCCTGGGTCACGCTGTATACCCCGCCACCAAAGGGAAGAATCCGGCACATGTCAGTTACTTCAGGTATCTCCGCTTCCAGGCCTAGACCGACGGCGGGAAAGACCACTGCGCTTTTGGTGGATAGTTGCCCGTTGTTGATCATGTCCATCACTACACGGTACTTGTTTTTCACACGCGGGTGAAAGCTGTCATAGGACAATTCCTCCAATACATGAAGTGCTATAAACAGACAACTGGCGACGCCAATGACGAGACCAAGCAGGTTGATGGATCCATATACTTTGTTGCGAGAGAAGTTGCGAAATGCGGCTTTGATGTAATTGCGATACATAGGAGAGGGGTCAGTCGGTTTTTCTACTTTTTTGAAAGAGGACGGGCGGAAGAAAGTGACTACATCGAGGAAGAAGCGGAAGTTGGCCTTTTTCGAACCTTGTCGCTGGCTGCGGTGGTAATAGGCCTCGTGCAGGTCACCCTGGATCTCTTCTACGAGGTTGTCCGCGCAGTACCATTCGAGGAATCTGTCAATCCACCGTGCCGGGCCCTGATCTTTTTGCTTTTGGGACATTACGACAGTTTTACATTGGGCATCATATTCCAGAGCTTCATCCGGTTTTCCTGCAACGTCTGCAGTGTGTTCATCCCCATGGAAGTGACCTTGAAGATCCGCTTGCGACGACCTCCGCGCTCGCTGGTGGCTCCACCCATCTCAGACTGAATAAAGCCCTTCTTTTCCAGGCGTTTTAGGACCGTGTGCACGGCACTAATGGTGATTTCATTCCCAAACGTTTTTTGGTACTCGTCTGAAAGGGAATAGCCGTAGGCCTCACCCTGCATGACCGCCACCATGAGGAGGATCGTTTCTTCTAGTGTCCCGAGATTTTTCGACATTTTTACAGCTTTTGTAGAACAAATATACGGAGTCAATTTCTATTTGTTCAACTTTTGTGGAAATACTCGGAACCAAAATTTTCCTAAAAACGTATTACATTTGTATTACAAAGGAGCAAAAGGAGATAGTGATGTTAAATGTCAGATTGAACGATGACCAGGAGAAGGAGCTGGCTGATTATTGTGAACGAGCGAATCGTACCAAGTCTGAAGTGGTGAAGGAGGCGTTGACCATGTACTTGACTGCCAAATCCCCAACCAAGTCGCCTTTTGAGCTGGGAGAGGATCTCTTCGGCCAGGAGAGTGGAGGTGAGAGCGCCGGTTCTTCTCAATACAAAGCGAAACTAAAGGGCAAGCTCCGTGAGAAACACTCTCATTGATGCCGGCCCTTTGATCGCCCTCTTCAATCGCAGGGATCAGTACCATATGCTGGCGGTCAACTTCGTGAAGAGCTACAATGGCAGGCTATTGAGTACGTGGCCTGTTTTAACAGAGGCGTCTCATATGCTCGATTTCAGCACCCAGGCCCAGATCAATTTACTAGAGTGGGTGCGCCGGGGAGGTTTGGAAATCGTCGATATCGACGCTGAGAAGATTAACCGGATCATCACCCTTACAAAGAAGTTTCAGGACGTGCCAATGGATCTCGCGGATGCGTCACTGATCGTTGCATCGGAGATGATGAACGTTCACGAGATCGCCAGCATCGACAGTGATTTCTATGTCTATCGAGACATTCGCAATCGGTACCTAACAAATGTTTTCCCGACGGGCTAGCGCGCAGAATCCTTAAAGTTCTAAAACATACACCTCCTGGTAGCCCAGCTGTATCAACAGCATCCACGCCTCGTGCGCCTTCATCGCATCATGGCCCATGATGATCTTGGGCTCCGCACTAGCGAAAAGCGCCTTGTTTTGTTTGTCGAGGAGATTGGCTAGTGGGATGTTGATGGCGTCAGCCCGGTGTTCTATCTCAAATGCGTAGCTATCGCGTATGTCGATAAGTGTGTATTCGCTCGATGGGCCAAAGCGCTCGCCTTTTATGAGATAGTCTCCCTGGATAACATAGTCCGTCGTTGTCGCCTTGCTGAGCATTTCTTCGCCATTGAGTTGCAGGTAACTTCTCTCAGAGAAGAAGGTCACGATCAACAGGAAGCCCAGAATGGACACGGTAACTATCGCCAATGGTATCGCTGAAGTTTTCATATTAGCTGCACCCTCCCTGTACTCTTTTCTTTTTGCGACTCTTTATCGGTGCTATGGGAGTGAAGTCGACCTTTGGTAGGGCTTTCTCGCCTGTGAAAAATGCTCTGGCGGCCACTCGTCGGTCATACAAGGCAAACTCGGCAGCTGATGCGGTCGTCGGTGGATAGGTCGGATCCAAAATATCTTCTTTCCAAGCCTCCATCCCCCCTTTGAGTAAGTAGTTATTCGCATACCCCAGCTGTTTGGTGATCATCCAAACCTGCGTGGCCCGCTGATCGCCATCACTGTAGATGATGTTTTGCATGGCATCCTGATCAAAGAGATAGGCATAGTTGTCACTGAAGATACTGTCTATCGGGACGTTGATAGCGCGCGGCAGCGGATCTTTGAATTCTGCGGCTGGCCGAACGTCAATCAGCCTTATGGATGGATCGCCATCAATCAGGCGATGCGCGAGCTCGTCGACCGAGATATAATTAGACTCCAGCAACATCTCCTGGAGCAGTTGGCGCTCATTCAGCTGAATGGAGTCGTTCTGCTTTTGTGGCAGCACCGCTGCAATGGAGCCCAAAGCGATGATCGTGATAGATAAGATGACTCTGATATTCATGACTAAATCTCTTTTGTGATATCTGGTCTGCTAAACTTCTTCTCGGCCCACTCAGCTACAAAGAACATGGCGGCCGCGGCGATGATGACCAGCAATGCCATCAGTCCGTCTGTAAGACCAAGTGTATTGGATATTTTCACCGCACCGAGATAATTTTTCAAATGAATGCTTTCCCACCATGTGTAAGTCTCTCCAAATAGGAGGATACCGATCAGCGACCCGCCAATGAAAACAAAAGCATCGATCTTGCCAATGGCGGCGGCGACCACGCTTGTGCCGGGACAAAAGCCACCAATAATGAAGCCTAGCCCCATGACGATACCTCCGAGGATGGCGGAATTGATGAAGTACTCGTTGATGTAGACGATGCTCATGTCGATCACCTCGAAGTAGTTGAAGAATAGCAACCCTAGCATCGCAACGATTGCGGCAGTGAAAAACACCTTCAATACGGTGGCATCATAACCATAAAACATACCCGCCAGCTTTCGGCTGGAAGAGAAGCCTGCTTGCTCGAGTGCAAAGCCAAAACCAAGGCCGATGATGAAGGCGATCAGGAAATTGAGCTCTGTGGATATTTCGAAAATTGGTACTACAGGTCCCATGTTAAATCCAATTTTTTCTGAAGAAATAAGCAAACAAGAAGGCGGTGCCGAAGATGGCCATCATTGTGACAAAGCCGGCGAGGGATAGTGTCGCCATCCCCGTCAACGCCGCGCCACTGGTACAGCCGCGGCCAAACTGTGAACCGAAGCCAAAGAGCAGTCCTCCAATGCCTGCGAGTACCAGCCTCCTGCGATTGGTGATCTGTGGTGCCTTTTCGATTTTTAGATTCAACCGGCCAGCGAAAGCCCCAGAGAGGAAGCCACCGACAAGTACACCGAGTACTTCAAAAACCAGCCAGCTACTCATGGGATTGGCGCCATTGGCGACGTATTTACCATAATAGGGTGAGGCTTCAGCTTTGGCTGGCGCCACGGTGTCCACCGTACTGACCACCACGCTTTTCATGGCACCGCTGGCTCCGAGGCCTCTACCTGTTAGGTAAAAGGAAAGCAATAGCACCAACCCGAGGATGACTCCGGCGAGGTAGGGGTTCATGTACTTCGTAGAGCCTGTGATATAGTTATGTTGCTCTGACATGTCCGTAATTTTTTAGTATAAGTATCTGCTGGCCTGACCAGCGTACACAATGAGAAATCGCAACATGATGTTGCCAAATAGTATCAATACCATAGGTATCATCACTGGGATCCGCTGACCTCTGAGTCCCAGGTACGCCAATACGCCGGGGACAATCAGGCCGACGAAGACCACGAAGATCCAGAATGGCACCGTGTAAGAACCGCCGAGGAATAGCTGAACCGCCTCGATCTGTACCTCCGTACTTGCGAGGAAACCCATGAACATATGGATGATGAAGAAAAGCTCCCCGATAACCAGGGCAACGACCAGGGTGCCAAACAGCTTACGCTCTGCATCCTCTTTCGACAGGCCATAGATGACAGCTGCTCCTGTGAGCAAGGCCGAGGTCAGGAAGAGAGGGCCGAGGATCGATGTGTTCCAAAGAGGTCTTGCATTGAAGGCACTCAAAAGAATACCGGCGTAGATTCCCAGTAGTATTGAGAAGATCACCATCAACCAGGCCAACAACTTTTTATAGTTGCCGAGGAATTCTGCCAATGTGTCCAGCCATTTGAAGGGCCATTTCCAGTTGGGGAAGGCCTCGCGGATATATAGTCCCGCCCAAATGAAGGCCAGTGGTGTGATCACGAGGAATGTCCACGATCCCCAGGACATGGGAGACTGAATGCGCAGGGTGGTATACAATCTCCAGAAGTAGGGTTTGTGGGTCAGGTCCAGCCACAATGCGATCAGACAAATGATAATAAAGATGGGCGCCAATAGTGGTGCACGCTTCACGGCTGTAGGGTACGTATTCTCCTTGTTCTGCAAGTAATAGAAACCGGCGAAGAATAGCAGGCCAGCAGCAATGCCCCCCGCAAAAAGGTCGACAGGGATCTCCCAGTGCCAAATATTCAGGGTCGGATCGATCCTTGGATTCATTCTGCCACTAATGATAATTTCCTCTTCCATAACTATTAGATCAAGAAGTACAACTGAGGATCAGTGCCTGCTTCGGTCTTCAGTCGCTTGTATTTGCGCTCGGCAATCTTTCGGGAGACTTCGCTATTCGGATCATCCAGATCGCCGAAGTACAGGCAATTGGTCGGGCAGACCTCCACACAGGCAGGTTGCTCTCCCTTGCGCACTTTGTGAATGCAGAAAGTGCATTTGTCGACATACCCGTCCGGGTGTGTGTATCGGGCATCGTAAGGACAGGAGGCAATGCAAGCACCGCAGCCAATACACTTGTCAGGTGTGACCAGTACCACGCCTCCTTCTTCAATGTGGCTGGCACCTGTAGGGCAGCAACGCACACATGGCGCGTTGGCGCAGTGGTGACAGCGCTCGGACCGCAGCTCCATCTCCAGGTTGGGATAGGTGCCGACGGTTGTCTCTACGATCCATTCCCTGCAGTATCCGATGGGTACGTTGTTTTCCAACTGGCAGGCGACGACGCAGTCGCTGCACCCAACGCATTTTTTGGTATCGATGGCCATTGCGTATCTCATGCTTCTGCAGGTTGGGGTTCTTCAGTCAAGATCGTCACGAAATTTCCGCGCATGCCCGTACCTCCCATGACGGGATCAGTCATCACGTTGGAAATCAATTCAGTGTCTGAGGCGCCCTTGCCATAGGCCCTCGACAGCTGCTTACGGTTGTGTCCAAATCCATGGACCATGTAAACTGAGTCCCATCTGATCCGCTCAGTAATACGCACCTTGATCGAGAAGGTGCTCACGATGTCATCCTGGTTCTTGAGCCACACGTACTGGCCATTTTGGAGATCCCACAGCTTTGCTACTTTGGGGTTGACCCACAGCTCGTTTTCAGACATGAGAGCAGCCAGATTGGGGTTGTTGGCTGTTCGGCTAAAAGTGTGGTTTGGAGACCGCCCATAATTGAGCCGGTAGAAGCCGCTTGGAGGTTCGGGGTGCGCGGTGTACGAAGGCAGGGGAGCGTACCCGGCATTGGCAAACTCCGTGCTGTACAGTTCGATCTTGCCGGTGTTGGTATTGAACTCGTAGTCTATACCGTCCAGCATGTACAGATCCTGGTACTCACGATCATAGGTTTTTACGCCCAGTCGCTGCATTTCTTCCAGTGAGCTGCCTACCTTTTTTAGCTGCCAATCGAGCATCTCTTCGATGTCTTTGAATGCGAAATACTCGTCAAGACCGAGCTCGAAGGCCAGTTGTTGTGCCATCCACCACGCTGGCTTCGAATTGTACTTCGGTTTGGTTGCGGGCATACGAAGCGAAATGACCGGCTTCCGATGTGGTGATGTGCGAATGTTATCGTAGCGCTCGAGGTAAGTGCATTCCGGCAGGATCACGTCCGCGTAGCCTGTGATTTCCATCGGCATAGTGTCCACTACGACCAGCATTTCGAGGCTATCGATGGCCTTCATAGTGTTTTTCTGATCGGGAAGCGTTTGAGGCAGGTTGGTGCCGTTGACGATCCAACCCTTGATCCGACTGTCGGCTTCCGGGGTGGAAATGGACGCTTCACACAGGGCATTGGAGACTACTTCTGTGGCTAGGTTGTATTTGTCAGGGAAGAGATCTCGCCAAGTCCATTTCGGTGTAGGGAAGGCAGGATGTGGGAACTGGGGAATGCTGATGATATCGGGATTGTAGAATCCACCTCTTCGACCCCAGGATCCCAACAATGCGTTGAGGATGGCCACTGCTCGCAAGCGCTGGCTATCGTCGCCGTACCACGTGACGTGACGTCCAGGGTGGATGATGACTGCGGGTGAGGCGTTGGCCATTTCCCTTGCGGTCTCGCGAATAACATCGGGGGTGATGGTGGTGATGCCATATGCCCATTCCGGTGTGTAAGATTGAACGTGCGCTTTGAGCTGGTCGAAACCAAAAGTGTGTCGCTCCACATATTCCTTATCGTACCACTCCTCATTGATGATTACGTTCATCCATGCGAGCATCAGCGCGATGTCGGTGGCCGGTTTGATCGGTAGCCAGTGTTTGGATTTGCTAGCTGCTGTTGAGAAACGTGGATCGACTGTGATGATCGTGGCACCATTGTCGATGGCATCGGACATTTCCTGCACTTGTCCATTGTGCATGTTCTCGCCGATGTGTGAACCAATGAGTACGAGACATCGCGTATCCCGAATGTCCGTACGTTCTGGAGAAAGTACGCCTTCTCCGAAAGTGCCATAGAAGGCTACCTCCCGGGGACCACGGCATTGGGCAAAGGACGGGGCAGAAATATTTGGAGATCCGAAGGCCTTTAGCATTCTGCTGAAGTACGAGCCTCCAGAGCCATGGGAGAATAGGGCGATGCTCTCCGGGCCGTGCTCTTTGGCGAGAGCCTTCATCTTGTCGCCAATGACTTTGAAGGCTTGGGGCCATGTGGCTTGTTTGAAGACTTGCTTGCCGTTTTCTTCCGCCCGAATCAACGGGTGCTTCAGGCGATCTTCGTCGTAGTACATGCCCACACCGCCAGTGCCTCGAGGACATAAGCGACCATTACAATGGGGGTCATCCTTGTGCCCCTCTAGCTTCCAGATTTCGCCATTGGCATTTTTTGTTACCCAACCGGCGCACTTCCAGAAGCATATTTCACAATAAGTTGGCGTTCGCTCCGGTGCTGTGTATCTGGGTGCCTCGCCTTGCAGTATACTGCCGGTAGTCCAATCGAATGATGCTGTGGCGGCAGCTGCACCGAGGCCGAGACCGGAAATCTTGATAAAGTCTCTTCGTGAAGGTTTCATGTGCCTAATTAGTCATGGCTAAACTATCTCCTGGGTGCAGGACCCCTTATGACATGTGTCAGGGTCTGGGATGATGTTCGGACGGCGATGGCGATGGATGAAACCGGCTCTTCTGAAATACTAATCGACGGATAGTTCAAAAAACAGGGGCCCAAAACGGGCCCCTGTAAAACCAACCTAACTCACATCAAACTACTACTTGAACAAATCTTATTTTTCGCTATTCAACCACAGCAAGGCAAGTTGCTTATCACCATCTTCGAACGCCTTCACTCTTATTCCCGGAGTGAACCAGTCAGCAACCGCAGCCCATTTACTCATCCACGACTTCTTGGTGACGATCGCATATCTCTTGATCACCCTAAGTGCAGCCATCTTCATTCTTACCAACTCCAGGAGGGATTTCCACCCTGAGATTCTCGGGATCTCATCTACTTCTGTGATCATGCCTATTTTTTGGTTGTTTGCCCTGAGATCATTGAGTTGTTGTCGCAACTTCTGGAGATATCTTTTTCCAAGTGGACCCTGATAGATTACCTGGTAATTATCGGAGTCATGGAGCTTGAGCATTTTTATCATCGTCTTATCGTTTATTGAAGTCTCGGCAATTGCTTGCCTTCTGGTAATATGAACGCCCCTCCAGGAGTGGAAAATGACGAGAAAAGAAGGATAAAATGATGGTTTTCTAAAAAGGTGCAGGAGAGCAAATAAGGCTTGGAGGTAGGCAAAAGCACCTTTTTAGTTATTGGTTCTTTGATCTTGGTTCTTCGATGATCCATGAACGAAGAACTATGATCCTCCAGGGCAAAAAAATAAGGGCTCCAAAAATGGAGCCCCTATCTCACCTAACCTAACTCACCTAACAATATGAACTTGTTCTTTAACTGATAGTTTTAAAACGACCTCGTGTTTCGGGAAAATGATCAAAAACCTATAAAAAATGATGAGTTCCTAAAAAAGCTCTTGGGTGGGAGGGCCCAGTTTTATTGGGGTGAGCTGATGGAGCTTTTTTGTTTCTGGTTCTATGTTCCTGGTTCTTTGATCTTGGTTCTTCGATGATCCATGAACGAAGAACTATGATCCTCCAGGGCAAAAAAATAAGGGCTCCAAAAATGGAGCCCCTATCTCACCTAACCTATCTCACCTAACCTAACTCACCTAACTATATGAAATTGTTCTCTTTAACTGTTACTCTGAAAACGAGTTCGCAGTGGGAAAAAATGATCAAAAACCCTTCGAAAAATGATGAATTCCTAAAAAGCCTTTGGGTGGGAGGGTTCAGTTTCATTGGGGTGAGCTGATGGAGCCTTTTTGTTTCTGGCTCGATGTTCTTGATTCTTTGATCTTGGTTCTTTGATGATCCATGATCCAGGAACCCATGCTCCACAAGGCAAAAAAATAGGGGCTCCAAAAATTGAAGCCCCTATCTCACCTAACCTAACTCACCTAACTATATGAAATTGTTCTCTTTAACTGTTACTATGAAAACGAGCTCACAATGGGAAAAAATGATCAAAAACCTTTTAAAAAATGATGAATTCTTAAAAAAGGTGCTGGAGACTAGTTCTCAGAGCGTACCGGGACAGCAAAGCACTTTTTTTGTTCCTTGTTCCTTGATCGTTGTTCGGGAGTGTCCTAGATGCAAGATCCCGGAACCATGATGCACCAAGCAAAAAAGATAAGGGCCCCCATCTGAGGAGCCCCTATTCACAACAAACCTAACCACTCACACAAACTACATTATGCTTCTCTTTCATTGAGCCAGGCAATGGCTCGAGGTGCCGCTTCTGGTCTGAAGACTCTGATATCAATCGTCGGGACGATCCAGTCCAATAGCGGCACAAGTTTCTTTATCCAATTCTTAGGCGTGAGGATGGCGTACTTCTTGATTACCCGCAATGCCGATCGCTTCATTTTTAGCATTTCTATGAAGGACCGGATATCCCTGAAGCTGGGGATGTGGTCGATCCGCGTGATGAGTCGAACGCTCCGATCATCGTCTCGAATTTCTTCCAAGGTGTCCCTCAGGTATCGAACGTTTTGGACCTCGAGTCTGCCTCTGTAAATAATTTGATAATTATCCACTCCACTTAAACTCAGCATCTTGATCATGGCTGTGGGGGTTTTGGTTTTTTTCACAGGTATTCTGCAATTCTTCGGAGCCCGACGGGCTCTGCGTCTTTCTTGACGATTAGCAATGGGGTCTCCTGGTTCCCCAGGATGAGTCTCCACGCATTGCTGCCGAGGATCAGTCTGGACAGTTCGGTATGTCCACGGGATCCAAGTACCAGCAGATCGACAGGATGTTCGCTGATGTATTGAAGCAGCTGCTGCATGGGTGTTATCCTCTCATGGTGAGATAGTACCGAGTTAGCTTCACCGTCATGCTGATCCAGCCAGCTTGACATATCCATAGCGCTGTGCTTTCTCATGATGGCTTCTACCTCTTCATATTGCTTACCAGTTTTTGAATAGCCAGTTGGGACGTTGAAGCTGTTGAAGGCAGTGACCTCCAGGTCTTTTATGCCTCTTTTTATTTCCATTGCCCTTTCCAGAGCCTTTGTGGCATGCTCGGAGAAATCGGTGGAAAGCAGGATATGCTGCAGGCGAGGTTCGAACCCCTCCGGCACGAGTAGAACATCGGATTGGAAGGTGCCGAGAAGTCTATCGGAGACGACGCCGGACCCTCTTGATTGCTTCTTTTTGCCAAGGAAGACAGTATCGATGTCTAGGTAAGTGGTCAGCTGCAGGATTTCATCCAGGGGATTGCCCGTTCGAGCGAGAACACTTATCCGTTCATCACTGAGGTCAAATTTTGGCCGGAGACTGGCCTTAACTAGCAGGCGTAACTCTTCATTCACAACATGATTGTAGTCCAGAGAGTCGTCCGTAACCAGCCTTTGCCTTCTAGGTTCTCGACTTACATGCACGAAAGTGAGGGTAGCAGGCTCCATCTTTTCTTCCAGAAACCTCACATACTCAATGATACTTTGATCAGCTTGGGTAAGGTCGAGGGCGATCAGCCAGTTTCCATTCTTTTTCATGATTACCTCCTTTTGATTTCTATTGAGTCGAACGGCCCTTGTATGGAGGAAAATGACGGGAACGGTTGGAAAAAATGACGCATTTCTAAATATGGATTTTACAGGTTGGGATAGGCTAAAATGGAAATAGGGACCCAAGGGGTCCCCACTTCACTACTCACCGCCAAAGCACAAGCTTTGGAAGAATTCTTACTCGGTGTGCTGATTGCGCGTTATGATTTTCTCTTGAATTCTAGGAGTTCAAACGCCATGGTTCACAGAAAAAATGACGATTTTGGATGCTAGAAATGATCAATTCTTAAAATGTCATGATCCTCCAAGCCAGTGCCGATTTTGTAGATATGCTCGAAAGCCTCCATGATCAGGGGGCGTCAATAAGCTTCGATGGGCAATGGCACCAAATCCAATCCGATACGATCGTAGGCAAGTGTACGCAGCGATCCTTTGGTAGTGGCTGTGAAGTCCGGATTTGGGAACTGGATGTCCTGAAGGACATGACTTTGTTTCGCAAGGGCAATCAGGATGACACCTGGATTATGACGATTATTCTAGGCACGGCTCAACTTGAGAACCGCAGCGGAGATGTCAAGTTTGGGAAGGGTGGGTCATTGTCCACGATTGAGTTTCACAACCTCAAGAAAGACGAGGAGTTCGTGCTCTCCGGAGGGGGAAGGATGACTTCTTGCGCCTTCATTTTTGACTCAACGCTCCTGGAACCCTTTCTGCGAGAGGCCGATGAGGAATTGAAGGCGATTGTCGCAGAGAAGCAACCGCTTGCGATGTATGAATTGGTGGACAGGACGTCAAGGTCGGCGCTGCAGCAATGTATCGCAATGGATTTTGGTGATGAATTTGGTCGTCGATTGCTTGAAAACTGCATGGAGTTTCTGTTTCTGTTGAACTTGCAGAAATTTTGGCGTCGCCTGAATGGTCATGTACACCTCGTGCCCAACACCGATGATCTCTCCTATCAACGTATGCTAAAGGCCAGTACGCTATTCAACGACTACCGGAATCCGCCATCTCTGGAGACACTGAGCAAGTTCGTGGGCCTGAACACCATGGCGACCAATGAACTCTTTAAGCAAGTGTACGGCAAGACCCCTTACCAATTTTTCAACGACAAACGCCTAAACGAGGCCTATCAGTTGATATCTGAATCCGACATCCGTATTGCTGACGTTGGTGTCCAATTGGGCTATGGCAATATGAGCCACTTCTCCAAGGCCTTCAAGAAGCAATATGGTATCCTACCCAAGCAGCTACAGATGCAGGGCGCCTGACGGGGCGCAAAAAAATTGAGGGAGTTTTGAACCTCCTCCCTCTTCGCGTGTAAGGCTTGTCAAATTCACAACGACAGCAACTATTATGAAACATATCACAATCGCCATTTTGCTCTTGCATGTATTCACCACCCAAGCAGTGAATCGCCCGGAGGAGGTGCCCTCGAAGATCACCGAGCTCAGAGCCAAAAGCTGGTACAGCAACTTATCCATGGCATGGCAAACGTATCTCAGCGAAAACGAGCAGGACGTCACTGGATGGATGCAATACTTTCGTTCGCTTGACTACGCTGGCCACCAGGATGAGTTAATCAACGTGTACCATCAGGTCAAGCAGTTGAACCCAGGGTCATTTCTCGATAACTATTTCAAATTCAAAATGGAGGGTTGGACAGACAGCGGGATGGCCTCACTGGAAAAAGCGCTGACATTTACGCATCCCGAGGAGCTTACATTGGAAGATCGCCTGATCCATGCTGAGGTAAGTAGTAGAAATGATCGCCAGAAATTGGCCCAACAAGTTTTCGACAGAGGCCTCATCCATCCCAGCACTCTCAATTATAACTACAACCTACTCATGTCAGTGGAGGATGACGGCATATTGGTCACGGACGCGTTACACTCTTCGATCCCCCTATGGGTCCTGCAAGATGTCATGAATGTCAGGAAGGATGTTTCGGTCCTCAATCTGCAGTTGATCCGGGAAAACGGGGTCTATTTTGATGGCAAGGTAAAGGCCATCCAGGCCCAGTTCCAAAGTCCCGAGGAACTGTTCACCCACGATAAAGTACCGGGCATTTACTACGCGATCACCCTGCCAAGGGAGACACTACAGCAAATAGAGAACCGCTTGTACGTGGTAGGCCTTGCATCCACCCAAGGGTCGGAAGATTTCCAGCACTTTGATCATTTGCGAGAAAACATCGAAGAGAAATTCCTTTTGGACTATCTCTCCATTGACTTCAACGGCGAACCGAAAACTGCTACTGGTAAGGTGCTTTCTTCCAACTACATTGTCCCCATGCTGCTCTTGAAAGAGTTTTATGATGAGGTAAACAATGACGAGCGATCCTCTGAGGTGAAGGAGACAATTTTGAGGCTGGCCAATGACTCTCAAATGAAGGCCAGAGTTCAGTTGCTGCTGAATGCTGACAAAGCAGAGCCTCGGAACTTCAAAGTCACCGAGCTCGATACCAAAAAGTGGGAAAAGAAAATGAAGCAGGTCAAGGACAACCTTTACGCTGCGGACGCCGAAATCACAGTGAGCGATTACTGGTCTTTTCTCGACTACCTACGTGCGAATGGGTACGAAGACCTATTCGAGGTTGCCCGTCAGGACCTCTCTCCATACGATGACCTGACAGCCAACTTGCTGAGCAACTTCTACTATACGCCCGAGAACCTCCAGTTTCAGCAGAAGCACCAAAAACAAGGCGTGCTCAAATACCCTGCAATCGACATTCCTTATGAAGGCGCGAAGGCCTATTGTGAGTGGCTGACCGTGCAGTACAACGCGCAGGAAGGAAGAAAATATAAGAAGGTAGTTTTTCGACTTCCTACTGAAGAAGAGTGGAAGATGGCGGCGCTTGGATACAAAGACTTCCAGTCATGGACCTTTGACCAGAACACGGTCATCGCCCACCAGCAATTCAATAAGAAGGCTGCGGCGTCTTATGATTTGATGGAGCACGAAGTAGACTACCCATGGGCTTTGCGAGATTGGAGCAAGCGTACGAGCATCACCAATCATCACAATTGCTACCTGGCTAACATCGGCGCACCGGAGGAGATCACTTGCCCGGCTGGTATCAAGGGTGATGGTTTCACACTGACCTCACCTGTGGGCACGTATTTCCCCAATGACATGGGACTGTTTGATGTGATCGGGAACGTAGCTGAGATGATTGACGACGAGGGTAAGGCCATGGGCGGAAGTTGGCGGCAGCCGGCAGAAGAATGTACTCTGCATAGTATTTTAGAATACGAAGGCTCGGACGTGAGGGTAGGAGCCAGGCCTTTCATGGAGGTGATTGAAGAATAGATGTTCTTCAGAAAATACGATAGCAAGACAGACAATGAATTGATGGTCCTTGTGCAACGCAAGGATCATCGTGCTTTTTCCGAGCTCTATGACCGGTATTCCTCACGGCTCAATGCATTCTTCTTTCGCATGCTGTGGTCGGATTCGGAAATGGCGCGAGACTACGTACAGGAGCTCTTCACGAAGCTGATCCACAAGCCGGAGCTCTTCGATGCCGCGTACGATTTTGAGCCGTGGGTTTTTCGCATCGCCAGCAACATGTGCAAGAATGCCTATCGGAAGGCGGCATTTGAGCAGGCCCATCGAGAGGAGCAGCAGAAAATTGGACCATCCCATGCTAAACTGGATATTGGTTCGATGGACACACTGGCAATGACCAACCAGATCCACCTGATGCTTGACAAAATGGACGAAGATCGCAGGACAATTTTCTTGTTGAGGTACCAGCAGGACTTATCAATCAAGGAAATAGCTGAGATGATGGCTATTTCAGAAGGCACGGTGAAGTCCAAACTTTTTTACACCAGAGAGAAGATTAAGAAATCATTGATAGATAGGAGAGATGGAAGAATTTGAAAGGATTGAACGGCTGCTCCGGGAGAAAAAACCCAATGAGTGGTCCATTGAGGAGAAGGAGTTCCTTTCCCAGCATTTGGGTGAGGACCCAGCATTGTATCAACAAACAATGACCGAAGTCAAAGAGGAACGTCGGCCCGTGGATCGGAGCGTGAAACAGGAATTGATGGAGGACTTCCGTCAACAGGGTACACCCGTGAGATCGATACTATCGTGGAAGCTGCCGGCTTACAGCAATTTGGTAGCCGCTTCCGTCACTTTCCTGATCGCCTGGTGGATTTTCGATCAACCGGTGGAGGTCCAGCCCGTGGAGAGATTGGTAGAGGTGGTGAAGCGCGATACGGTGGAAATAGCCACGATCGATACGGTGTTTGTGGATCGATTCATCGAAGTGCCCAAGACGGTCTACGTTGCACTGGAAGCTGAGACACCCGAAATCAAGGAAGCGATTGCAAGCCCCCAAAACAAGGCCCTCTCTGAAAGCCAGGAGTTGCTGGATCTTGTGGTGAGGAGCGATTGACTCGTGACTGGTGATTAGTGATTAATAACGTTTTGGTGTCCGTTCCGACTAATCACGAATCACCAATTACGGCTACCTGACCACAACCTTTCCTCCTCCACTATAGCTGTGGTACTCGTTGTTGTACATGGCATCGGCCGCTACAGGTCCGAGGTTGTAGGTGCCTTTGGACACGGCGCGCACCACATAATAATAATGAGTTGTGAATCCCCTATATAGATCTACAAACAGATGCACGCGGTCATCGCGAAAATCTGAATAGTCAGGTGTGCTGGCATCCCTAACCCAACGATAATTGGGCAGTTCTCCAAAACGTGGATTCTCGATCTCGAAGCATGCTGGCAGCATGTCCGTCACTACAACGTTCTCAATATTCGAGCTGAAGATATTAGAGACCGAGAGCTTCACGATAAGCCTATCATTTTGCTGCACATCCCGTAGGTTGGCTACAGACCCATCTTCTCTGTAGAAGGTCCTCCTTGCCCGTATATAGTTGTCTTCCTCGACGAATGAGCCATCCTTGCTAATGCCCTGCGTCTCCCAGAAATAGTACAGCGTGCCCTGACCTTCCGTTTCAATGCTGATAGGGCCTTCGAGTTCGGGGTCAGCAAGTGTTAGCGGTTCCCTCGAATTGTTGTAGTTGCCAACGCCATCTCCTCCAGCTTTCACTTCCGCAGTGACCGTAGTATTTGCGGCTTCGCGCGCGATACGGCCTAAGGCAATCAGTGCAAAGGCCCTTTCCTGCGTGCTGTACCAGGACCGTCCCTTGAGCGCGTCGGACACATGTTTGGCCATTACTGGGATTTCGGGGTTGGTAGGGTCTACATCCAGCAAAGCGGTCAATGCAATCGCTTCATCCCGCAAGGGCGAGTAGAAGCTGCCACCTGTCGAGCGGATTTTGCTTTCTGGCGTGAAATTCGTCCGAATCAGGCTGCTTCTCTTCGAGGGGTCACCCGCCAGTACGTAGGCCGCCGTGAGTAGGTACTTGCTGTCAGTAGTCAGGAATTCCTGCTTGGACAGATAGAAGTTCATTGTCGACATCTGAGGTTGACCTCCCAGAGCCAAGACGTATAGCGCGTATAAACTTGCCCGTGGATAGATGGGGCGCTTCTCGCTGTATGTATAGTAGTAGTCGATGACTTCTTTCTCATTTGCTTTCTTTCGAAGATACTCGAGCGCCTTTCGTAGTACCGTTCGATCTACTTCATAACCAGCTCGCTGAGCTTCTACCAGAAAATGGGTGGCGTAGACAGAGCCCCAGTAGGTCTCGCGGCTTCGCCCATAGGAAGATCCTGGCCAATAGGTGAATCCCCCGCTGTACAATTGCATCAAGTAGATGCGCTTGATCACTTCGTTGACGACATAGTTGGCGTTGAGGTTCTGGTTATCCGAGTCCATAGTTTCTTCGGAGAGGTCCGAGAAGTACAGCAGCGGGAATCCCTGGGAAGTAGTTTGCTCGATGCAGCCATAAGGATACCGTAGCAGATAGCTGAAGTCCTTGGTAAACTCCGTCATCGGCGACTTGCTTACGACCAACTTGCGGCGGATGGTGCTTGGAATGAAATTCAACTCCTCCATTTCTACGGACTGGATCTGCGCTCCCTTGATTACACCAGAGCCGGTGAGTTTTAGCAGCGGGGAGTTAGGTCGCACGGTGATGTCCGTGTGATGAGTGTAAGTATCCCCGTCCGCTTTTACCTCGATGTCAATCGCACTGGGGCCAATATCGTTCGCCGTACTTATAGAATAGGACAGCATGGTCTCCTGACCTTTGGGCAGTTGGGCCCTTTGCTCGCTATCTCCTGCCACATCCAGCAGTCCAGTGGTAGCTACTGAGACATCGGCACGGAGGTCTCTGTCCTCTGTATTGGAGACAGCCACAGGCATGATCAAAGTGTCTTGGGGGCTGAGGAAGCGAGGGATGCCCGGGCTTATCACCACCGGATCCGCCACTTGCATATTGGATTGGGCATTACCGAAGGCATCATCTTTGAAAGCGATCGCCATGATGCGCAAGTCTCCGGAAAATTGCGGTATCTCTATCGTGTGCTCAGCGCGGCCACGACCATCTGTTTCGATGATTCCCTTCCAGTAGCTCACGAGTTTCACCCTTTCATTATTCAGCGGGTTGACTCTGGATGCCAGCTCTGAGGCCAGCCCTGCCCCTCCGCCGGGCAATCCTCCGCTGACTTCAGGGAATAGATAGGGGTAGATATCGTATGAACTCACTTCCAGTCCCCGCTTGCCATAGAAAAAGGCATAAGGATCGGGTGTTCTGTATTTGGACACTTGCAGGATACCCTCGTCAACTACCGCCACTCCCAACTTCGCATTAGGAGCAGTTCGGAAGGTCAACGTTTGCGTTTGGTTGGATCGTGACTTTTCTACCGCTTCTATCTCAATTTCGAGCTTGTTCTCAGGTTTGTCCACCTTGATGGGGGCATAGCCATGCGCCACAGTGAGCGGTATATCCGATAGCTCTTGGGGTTTGATAAGCGTGGCTGAAATGAATACGTTGGGTCGGTACGAGTCTTTGATCGGCAAACTGAATTGCGCGGATCGGTTGTCAGTACGGACGTACAGGTAGTCCTTCACGTCATCCGCCTCTACTGTGATCAATGCCGTACCCGAGAAAGGCGCTTTTAATATGACCTGGGCGTTCTCACCAGGTGCATACGTTTCCTTGTCGAAGACGATGTCCACTTCCCCTTCGGTGTCGACCTCGAAGGAATTGACGGTCGTCGATCCCCAGCCGTAGGCATAGAAGCTGGTAGAAATGTAATTGTCAACGCCTGGAGGGAAGATGCGCACCTCATATCTGCCTGAAAGGTCTGGAATGAAGGAGATCGTCGTATTCTTACCGTTGAATTCCATTTCCTTGTCCTCCACTACACGTTCATACCTTTCTGAGCGGTAGCGATAATAGCTGCCGGACCTGGCGAGCACGGTCTTGTATTCATGTTTGACGACTCTGACAATGGCCTTTTGGCCATCCATTACTTCGCCATCCTTGTTGACGGCTATCAAATTGGTGGTCACGAGGTCTCCAGTCTTTACCCAATAATCATCACTTTTCAATCCGTAAAACACTTCCTGTGTGTAGATCCTGGCGCGATTTTGTACGCTAACCGGTCGACCGGTTTCGTCGAATACGGTGGTGAAGGCATTCACATTGATGATGCCGGTATTCTGAGAATTCGACGGAATGTCGATAACAGCCTGCGCCTTTCCTTCCGCATCGGTCACACCTTCCGACGTGGCGTCGTATAGGGTGGAGTTGGTTTTGTAGTAGTTGAAATTGTAGTCACTGAAATCCTTGGGATAGAAACCTGCACGCGACCATTGCATGCGCACCTGGTAGTTTTTATTTGCTGCAGGCGGGCCGAAAAAATTGACAGCAGAAATATCAAGAGAGATCCGTCGGTCAATGGGTTGATACTCTTCTTTGTCCAACTTGGCCGTGACCTTGATCCTGTCTGGCAAAAACTCCTCGACCTTCAGCGTCCCACTGGTCAGGTACTGGTTATTGGACGTATAGACAGTGACATTGTAGTTGCCTGTAAGGCTGGAAGCCGGAAGTGAAAAGGAAGTCTGTGTTGATCCCTGCTCATCGAGCACCTTCCGGACATTGATAAACTCCTTACCGTCTGGCGTGCGGACATTGATCCGAACGGGGATCTCTCCGGGTAGCCCCCACTGCCGGTCTCGCACAATCACGGCCAGGTTTGCCTGCTCACCAGGGCGGTACAGGTCCCTTTCCATAAAGATGAAGCCTTCGTAGTTGCGGTCGTTGAGGAATTTACCGCCTACTTCGTATCGCGAGGTTTGTACGGCGGTGCTTCCAAAGTCCAGTAGATTGTAGTCCCCCTGATGGCTTACGGTGATCATGCGCGGAGAGAACCCACCGGGTAAGCCTTTGTCCAGCTCAAATACGGCAACGCCTTGCCCGTTGGTGAGGGTCGTTTGGAGCTTCTGATTGTTGCTGCCAATGATACCAACTTCCGCACCTGCGATAGGAGTGGCAGAAGCCAGGGAGTTGACAAACACATGGACCTGCTTGTTGCCTTGCTTCGCGATGAGACCAAGGTCCGATATGGAGATGAGTTTGGAATCCTTCAGCCAGCGGTCCTCGGTAGACATCACCTGCACGACGTATACACCTTCGAACTGAGGGAGAATGTCCTCGAAGTCGAGATTGAGAATACTGAAGTTACCCTCTCGCTGTAAGTCTCCCGATGAGATCTCCTTGCTCCAAATACGGTCAAAATCTTCTGTGCGATTGAAGTCAAACCCATAGGTGTAGTCACCTGTGTTGTAGTCGTACTGATAGTCCCTGGAAGACAGGAATCTCAAGGCGTTGTTTTCGTAGAGCTTGGAGACCACTACTTCCACCTCCGGCACATTCAGTATCTGTACTTTGATGTTCTTGTAGCCCTTCTTGCTGAGGAAGCGAGTCTTGGTACTGGCAAACTTGATCGTTGGCTGGACCTTGCCAAAGGAGAAGTCCGCGCGGTAGTCCCCCTTCATTTTTCCGCCGACAGCCCCTTCCATTCCTTCCCGAACGATGATCTCGTACTTCTCAGATACCTGGAAGGATTCACTGCTTATTTGGAAACCATTCTCTCGTCGCTCGATGTCGTAGTCCACTTTTGGGCTGATTTCGATGAATTTCTCGAAACCCTCCTCCTGAGGCGCTTGTGAAGTAGTCACGGTGAGGATACCTTTCGATCCATCGAAATTGGCAGCGACTTCCTTGACCTTGAATTGGTACAGGCTGTTGAGATTGGCGGTGACCATCTTTTCATCCGTTGTACCGGAACTTCCACCCAAAGGCGTTAGACCGGATTGGACCATGAACCTGACTGGGACTACTTCATCCTGCGGCTCGTACTTCTCGGCATGTAGTTTGACCGTTTTCGAATATTCCTCCTCTGTATCTATGGCTATTGCCACGGGCTGATCTCCGATTTCCACTGACAGCTTGTTTTCGAGGCTTTTGACAGGAACGGGGAAATTGAACTCCAGCTCCATGAATGGGGTCGGTGCAGTACTAGTCTCATCCACCATCGACCAATAAGCCGCGACACGAAAGATATTCAGTGGAGTGGTGGCGAAGCTGAAGGAGATATCACTACCCAGTGAAAGTCCTGTCGTTTTGGCGAGCACCTTGTCGGTGACAGTACCACTGACGGATGTCGCGGGGGGAAGCATTTGCGTTGGTGAGAAAACCAGCCTGTTGGGCGACTCCCAATTGAATGCTCCGGGGATCTCCGGCTCGAACCTTATGTAGGGGGTGCTGTCCCAGCGATTGAGCATTGATTCATCAGCGAGACTCTTGTTGAATTCGAATGTGAGGTTTTGCGTGGTAGTGACCTCGTCGCCAAAGTCTCTGTGTGTGATGTTGACGAGCTTTCCGGAATCACAAGCTGCAAATAATAGAAGTACAAGAATTAGGTAGGTGCCGGTTCTTTTCATGAAAAAGTGACTTTAATCGCTGTTTCAGTAAACTTAGGAATATTTTTGACAGAGAGCACCTCCAATTGTGATCTTCAGGGACCTTAAAGGAATAGCACTGGCCAGATGGCTCGCCACTCGCAAGATCGTACTGATAATCAGTTGGGTTCTTGGTGGCTCCTTTCTCGTTTTCATTATTGCTGACTGGATATTTCCCTTCTCCACTCGCGTACCGTATTCGACCCTGGTAATGGACCGCGATGGAGAGATCTTGCATGCCTTCCTTTCGGAGGATGACAAGTGGCGACTGTACCTGGAGCCTGTGGAAATTACGGAGGACTTCAAGCGGGCCATTCTCTTCAAAGAAGATCAGTATTTCTACTACCATCCAGGTGTGAATCCTGTGTCGGTAGTCCGGGCCCTTTTTCAAAATGCGACCAGCGGCCAACGCAAATCCGGCGCGTCGACGATCACGATGCAGGTGGCCCGTCTTCTCCATCCGAAGCCCCGAACGTATGGCAATAAGTTGATCGAGATGTTCAACGCCATGCAACTGGAGCTGCATTTGGGTAAGGACGAGATCCTGCGGCTCTACCTCAACCTCCTACCATACGGGGGCAATATCGAAGGGGTCAAATCCGCCTCCAACATCTACTTTGGTAAGGCACCAGAGCTACTCAGCCTCTCGGAGATCGCTGGATTGGTGGTGATACCAAATCGGCCCAGTTCTCTCGCCATCGATCTGTACCACGTGGCCATTAATGAAGCGAAGAATGAATGGCTTGATCGTTTTGGGGACGCGGGATTATTTGACGATGATCGGTTGGACATAGCGCGCGCGGAAGATCTGGAACCAAAGAGGCGTCCACTTCGAAGAGATGTCCCACATCTGGCCATTCGCTTACGAAAACGACACCGAGATCAGCACATCATCCGCACCTTTATCAATCACGAACAGCAAAAGCGCATCGAGGAGCTAACACGGGCGCAGGTAAATCGCGTCAGACAGATGAACATCCAGAATGCCGTGGTGTTGGTCGTGGACAATGAGCACCGTCAGGTTACCAGCTACATCGGCTCGGCGGACTTCAATGATTCCAGAGATGGAGGGCAGGTAGATGGCACGCAGGCAGTACGTTCACCAGGGAGCACACTGAAGCCCTATTTATATGCGCTGCTATTTGATAGGGGCGAGTTGACGCCCAGAGCCCGGTTGGCGGATGTATACACAGATTTCCGAGGCTATCGCCCGGTCAACTACGACAATGAAATTCACGGTTGGGTGACCGCTGCCGAAGCATTGCAACAATCCCTCAACATACCCGCCGTCAAGCTCCTCAATGAACTGGGGGTAGAAACATTCATCGAAGCATTGGAAGAAGCAAAGTTTCAGACAATTGCTGCCACTGCTGACAACCTGGGGTTGTCGCTAGCGCTTGGTGGGTGTGGGACAACCCTGGAAGAACTGGTCCATCTTTATAGTGCGTTTGCCAATGCCGGCCATTGGGGGAAGCTACAATACGCTCGAGCGGATACAACCCAGACAGGTACGCAGTCGATTCTTTCCGAAGCTGCTGCATTTATTCTCACGGACCTTTTGACGGAAGTTGTGAGACCCGATCTGCCCGATAGCTGGAAGGACAACCCCAATCGACCTCAGATCGCGTGGAAGACAGGGACGTCTTTTGGTAGGAGAGATGCGTGGAGCATCGGTTACAATCAGGACTATACAGTTGGTGTTTGGGTTGGTAATTTTTCCGGTGAGGGTGCTCCAGACCTGTCTGGGACCGAAGTGGCGGCCCCGCTGCTCTTCAATGTTTTTAATATGATCTCGTCAGTCTCGAAAGACGACTGGTATCAACGCCCCAGGAGTGTGGCGCTTCGTAGTGTATGCGATGCTTCCGGCATGACGCCTAACACCTTCTGCTCAAATTTTGTCACGGACTATGCGATCCGCGATGTGACCACCTACCAACTCTGCGACCACATGCAGCCTGTATTGATCGCCACAGACTCTTCTGAGAGCTATTGCCAAACCTGCCTGAAAGATCAGGAGGAGTATGTGGAAGCCTGGTACCCCAATATGCCATCGGAAATTGTTGATTACTATCGCAAGGAGAAAATCGCTTATTTGGAGGTACCAGATCACTATCGCTTTTGCGAGCGCGTTTATCCTGACCAGGGTCTGGAAATTGTTTCTCCCACCGATAAGGTCCACTACTACCTGGACAAGCAAGATGCCGAACCCATGCTCCTGAAAGCGTTGGCTCCATCCAATAGCACGAAGTTTTACTGGTACGTAAACGACGTGTTTTTTAAGGCCGTTGGCAAGGATGAGCAGCTCTATCTCAATCCCCCGGAAGGGCGCGTGAAGATTTCATGCTCCGACGATCGCGGACGAAATCAAGACATAGTAATTACTGTGGAGAAGGTAGGTTTTTGATGGATCACCCGCTTTTGATCAAATCATCTACTCCCTCCTGATCTAAGACCCAAAATCTGATTATTTTCAAGATTCAAATCGTCTCAGGTTTTTGGGAATGATCTGGAACTCAAATCAAACTCGTATTCTGCTCATCCTCGTCAGCGTGTGGATGGCCTCCTGTGGTCCCGGGAAGGTCGACTTCAACGCGGACGTTAGGCCAATTCTCAATAAGAACTGTATCGCCTGCCATGGTGGAGTAAAGCAGTCCGGAGGATTTGGCTTGGTTTTCCGGGAAAATGCGTTGGCAAAGACGAAGAACGAGAAGTTTGGGATCGTTCCGGGAGACCCCGATGCCAGTGAGATGATTTCGCGCGTCAACCACCACGACCCAGAGATGCGGATGCCCTTGGACAAGGAGCCCCTCTCGAAAGAGGAGATCGGCGTACTCACCCGATGGATTGAGCAAGGTGCTGAATGGGAGGACCACTGGGCCTACCAGAAGCCGGAGCGCCCCGAAGTACCAGAGTCTCGGTCTTCATGGCCGCAAAATGGCATTGATCATTTCACGCTAAGTAAAATGGAAGAGAAGGGTCTGAAGCCATCTGAGGCGGCCGATCCCTACGACCTGGTTCGGCGTGTGTATTTGGATATCATTGGTCTTCCTCCGACTCCCTCACAAGCTGAGGTGTTCGTTAGCAGCGAAGAGCCAGACAAATACGTCAAGCTTGTGGAAAGCCTGCTGGAGTCGCCCAGCTACGGCGAGCATTGGGCGAGCATGTGGTTGGATCTGGCACGTTTTGCGGATTCAAGGGGCTACGAGAAAGACGGAGGCCGGCAGATCTGGAGATACCGCGATTGGGTGATCAACGCCTTCAACGAAGACATGCCTTTCGATCAATTCACCATTGAGCAATTGGCAGGAGATCTTCTACCCAATCCCACAAACGACCAATTGATTGCCACCGGTTTTCATCGGAACACATTGACCAATGACGAGGGAGGTACAGACAATGAAGAATATCGCATCGCGGCGGTGATCGATCGCGTCAACACCACCTGGGAGGTGTGGCAATCGACCACCATGGGCTGTGCGCAGTGCCACAGTCATCCCTATGATCCGATCACGCAGAAGGAGTACTACGAGTCTTTTGCGTTTTTCAACAATACCGTCGATTGGGATTCGCCCAATGATCATCCCGTGCTTAGGGAGTTTGAGACGGAGGATAGTTTGAAACTTCAAAAAGTCAAGCAGTGGATCGCCGATCGGAGCGATGAGCAGCAGGCTGAACGCTGGGAGCAGTTTCTAAGGATTGCTGAACCCAAGATCAGACCAGAAGATTTTGCCGAGGCGATAGATGTCGAGTACTACAACCGTGGAGATCAGAATTTCATGAATGTTCGGGACGGAAGTCTCATCAGGGTCAACGATGTGGATTTGACCGATGTTGACCGGATCTACCTCAGTTACAACAAGAGAAACGAGCATGTAGCCCGAATGGCGATTCGGGTCGGAAGCAAGGATGGGGCGATCATCGGGGGCGAGACATTCAAAGAGAGAACAGGTTGGGGCGGCCTGCGAAACGTAGCCATACCAATCACGGGCCAAAATGGCGTTACGGATCTCTGGATTGAATTCAACAGCAGTGCGGACGCGTATGTTATGTCCATCGATGGCTTTCTCATGAGCCCAGTGTTGCCAGGGGAAAAAGACCAGGGCTATCACAGCACCTACTCGCAGGTGGACGACCTGATCTCTGCCCGGCCAAAAGTGGCCACTCCCATCATGATGGAGAAAGACCGGGAGCGGGTTACGAATGTATTCATCAGAGGTAACTGGCTCGTGCTGGGAGATACGGTCGAGCCTGCGCTGCCGGAATTGTTTGGCGATGGTGAGAGATGGAGTAGCCGCCTGGATCTTGCCGAGTGGCTGGTCAGTTCAGACAACCCTCTGACCGCCAGGGTCATGGTCAATAGGATTTGGTCGAAGTTGTTTGGTCAGGGGATCGTCTCCACGGTCGAAGATTTTGGGACGCTGGGAGAGGCCCCTACCCATGCTGAGTTGCTGGATTGGCTGGCACTGGAACTCATGGAGGAATATGACTGGAGCTTTAAGCGCTTGATCAAGGAGATCGTCCTGTCTGCTACCTATCAGCAAAGCACCCGTATTTCCGACGAAAAGCTCGCGAAGGACCCTGGCAACAAGTGGTTGGCACGAGGACCTAAGACACGATTGTCCGCTGAACAGGTCAGAGATCAGGCGTTGGCAGTTTCGGGATTGTTGAGTGAAAAGATGTACGGGCCCAGCGTCATGCCTCCGCAGCCAGAGGGCGTATGGTCTGTGGTCTACAGCAACCTCAAGTGGCAAACAAGCGAAGGGGAAGACGCCTATCGGCGGGGGTTGTATACCTATTTGAGGAGGTCGAGCCCTTATCCATCTTTTGTCACGTTCGATGCCTCAGAAAGGGAGGTCTGCGTATCAAGGCGCATCAATACCAACACGCCGCTACAGGCCCTCGTCACGATGAACGACACCGTGTACGTGGAAGCGTCCATTGCCCTGGCCAAAAGTCTGGCCGAGTTGCCGGAAGACAAATTGTCCCGTGCCAGGCAGGCCTATCATCGGGTGATGGCCAAACCTTGCTCGGAAGAGAAAGCGCAAGTTATGGCCGAGCTTCTGGCCGAAACAGAGGCGTACTATCAGTCGCATGAGGACGAGGCAGAAGCCTTGGTGGGGACCGCGGACGCAGAGTTGGCAAGCCTAACGGTAATGGTTAATACAGCGATGAACCTTGATGAATTTTTGGTAAAGAATTAGACATGGATCTTTTCAACGACGCCCGAAAGAGACAATTGGAGTTTACTACTCGACGGCACTTTCTCAAGAGATGCAGTACCGGTCTTGGGGGTATCGCGCTGACATCTCTGATGACCCCACATGAACTCTTTGCGGGGAGTGCCGGCAAGTCCGTCCTTTCACCCACAGTCCCCCATTTTCTTCCGAAGGCCAAGCGCGTTATCTATCTCCACATGGCTGGTGGCCCGTCACAGCTGGAACTCTTTGACTACAAGCCAACTCTCGAGAAGCTCGATGGCAAGGACTGCCCCGAATCATTATTGGCAGGGAAGAGATTTGCCTTTATTCAGGGGACGCCGCAGATGTTGGGACCAAAGCAGCAATTCCGACAAAATGGCGAGTCTGGGGCTTACATTTCTGATGCTATGCCCTACCTGCAGCAAATGGCCGATGAACTTACATTCATCAAGTCGATGCACACCGATGAGTTCAACCACGCGCCGGCCCAACTTTTCCTACAGACTGGTAGCCCGCGTACCGGCCGACCCAGTATGGGTGCATGGGTGACCTATGGTTTAGGTTCTGAGAACGAAAACCTGCCAGGCTATATGGTACTGGTGTCTGGCGGAAAGAATCCCAGTGCCGGCAAGAATGCCTGGGGCAGTGGCTTCCTCCCCTCTGAGTACCAGGGTGTGCAGTGCCGCAACTCAGGAGATCCCATCCTCTACGTATCCAATCCCGATGGCATGAGCCGCGACATCCGCCAAAAGTCCATTGATGCGATTGCCAGAATCAATCAACTGCAACATGAGGAATTCAATGATCCTGAAACCCTGAGCCGCATCGCTCAATACGAGATGGCCTTCAAGATGCAGATCTCGGTCCCCGAGGTGATGGACATTGGTGATGAGCCGGAGTATATTCAGGAAATGTATGGCGCCGAGCCGGGTGGATCGTCTTTCGCCAATAACTGCCTCCTGGCGCGACGCCTTGTCGAAAAGGGCGTACGGTTCGTTCAACTCTACGACTGGGGCTGGGACATGCATGGTACGGGGCTCGACACGTCTGTCGACAAGGGGCTAACGGAAAAGTGCCGGCAGATCGACCGACCTGTCGCAGCGCTGCTGCAGGACCTGAAGCAAAGAGGCTTGCTGGACGATACCCTGGTCATCTGGGGAGGAGAGTTTGGCAGGACCCCGATGAAAGAAAATAGAGGAGGAGTGGTGATGCCGTATATGGGCAGGGACCACCATACCGAGTCATTCACGGTTTTGATGGCTGGTGGAGGCATGCGAAGGGGATATTCCCATGGAGAGACAGACGAAATAGGATATTATGGAGTGAAGGACCGCGTGCATGTACATGACCTGCAGGCCACCATACTCCACCAATTGGGTATAGACCACGAAAAATTCACCTATCATTTTCAGGGAAGAGATTTCCGACTGACAGATGTCCACGGACACGTGGTGAAGGAGGTCATCGCGTAATATGCTGCTACTGGACATTGGCCTTTTCTTCGGGCGATTTCATCCGCTGGTCGTTCACCTGCCGATTGGATTTCTATTATTTGCCGGGGCGCTCGAGCTCATCGCGTGGAAGCAAAAACTGGATCTACAGGCTGCTATTCGTTTTGCACTCTTGCTCGGGGCTTTGAGTGCCGCGATTGCCTGCGTGCTGGGATGGTTGCTAGCTGCGGATGGTGGGTATCAGGCCACCGCCTTGGCATGGCATCGGTGGCTGGGTATCGCGACGGCAGCCCTGTCGTTCATGGCCTATTTCCTGAAGCATCGGGCGATGAGTGCGCAAATCTACCGAGCTTCCATGGTTGGCCTCATCGTACTCCTTTCCGGTGCCGGTCACTATGGCGGTACGCTCACACATGGGTCTACTTACTTGTTGGAATATGCTCCGTCGCCATTGCAGCAAATGGCGGGCATGGAGCCAGCCAGGGAGCGACTCACCACCCTGGAGGAGGCGTTGGTGTACGAAGATGTGATCCAATACATCTTCAATGATAAATGCACCGCTTGCCACAATTTGGAAAAAACAAAGGGGGAATTGGTCATGGTAAGTGCCGAGGCCCTGAAGAGAGGAGGAGAGAACGGACCTGTTTTCGTCGCAGGTCGGTCTGAGGAAAGTGAGCTCTACAAAAGAGTGACACTGGATTCCAATCACGACGATTTTATGCCGGCAGAGGGGCGGACACCACTGACCAAGGCCGAAGTTTCCTTGTTGGCTTGGTGGATTGATATCGGGGCTCCTTTTCAAACCCGTCTTGCTACATTCGAAAGGTCTGAGGCCATCAGCCGGTACCTGACAGAAGTGGGAATAGGGGCCAGACAAGCATTCATTGCTACTTTGGATTTCCGCGAACTCCCAGAGAGTCAAGTCCAGGCATTAAGAAGAGCGGGATTCGCCGTACGACCAATCATAGCCGAGACCGGTTTGCTGGATATCACTGTAGCACCTGATCAGGTTGAGGCTGATCTCAGTGCCCTCCAGGCGATGGGTGAAAGCGTGATATGGCTATCCTTGTCAGGAATGAATCTCACGGAGGACGACATTAATATCATTGCGAGCCTCCCCAACCTCATTCGACTGAGATTGGACCAGACCAATATTACTGATGCCGGATTGGCCACCTTGACCAGCCTTGAGCACTTGGAATACCTGAACATATACGCAACGAGTATCTCAGACGAGGCAGTAGAGGCCATGACCAAACTCCCGGCGCTACAAACGGTGATGGTATGGCAGACCCAAATCACAGATGCCGGAGTCGACCGACTGACTGCGCAGAGGCCTGATGTTGACGTTGTAGTAGGAGCTTCATTGCTTGACAGGAAAGAAGAAGACAGCGCCAGTCCCTGATTTTTGTTTTTACCAAACCTGATGCAAACCCAGTGCGCGTGGGATCATTCCTTCATTAATTTTGTTGAAGCATTCAGAAAAGTAATTGTATGGATACGCTTACTGTCAAGACCGATTTGCATTGTGAGGGGTGCGTTAATAGTATCAAGCCCTATTTGGATGGAGACCAGTCCATTGCGAACTGGAAGGTGGACCTTGAACCGGCGGTAAAGACCCTCACCGTCGAAGGTGCTGATTTGTCTTCGGGCTATGTCAACCAACTGCTGCAGCAGGCCGGGTACAAAGTGGTAGAGTCCACAGGTGTGCCAGACACAGATGCATCTATCAATGCGCCATTTTGGGGTGACCTTAAACTATGGAACCGCGCATCCTTCAACACCCTCAACTGCCTCATTGGCTGCTCCATTGGAGACTTCGGTATGGTATTCTTCCTGCAAGCGTACTACCCCAGCACGCCCATGATTTGGCAGATGACGTTGGCAGTCATCGCAGGCCTCTGTACGTCCATCATGCTGGAGACCACGATCCTGAGGGTCCGAGAGAAGTTTTCATGGATGCTCGCGCTGAAGACCGCATTTGGCATGTCATTCATCTCCATGGTGGCCATGGAAATAGCCATGACCGGTACGGACTTCATGATCACAGGTGGTAAGGCAGCCTTCAGCGATCCCATGTATTGGCTAGCCCTTGTGCCCGCATTGGTCGTCGGTTTCCTGACACCCCTGCCTTACAATTACTACAAGCTCAAGAAGTTCAACAAAGCCTGCCACTAAGATTGTCGTGGGACTTTGGGGTGCCTTTCAGTAGCAAAGTTTTAGTTGAGCGCCCTTGGTCGACGAAGCTTTAGCGGAGTCGCCCCGCCCCACTTGCCCTGAAGTAAGAGACTACGCTTTGCCTACTGTTTGCTTTCTTGGCCTCTCTCACTTCAGGGCAGGCCTTGCGCTTACACCTGCGCTGGCGGGTGTAGCGCTCTCCCCCGGAGCAAAGGTCATTGATACTTGCCGGTATTCGCAGCTCCTCAGAGTTCCGTTCAGTTGATTCTGAGGAGAGACCATCAACATCCAATCATTCAACATCCAACATTCCCGAACGAAGATCGGACTTAATGCGCAATCACCACTTTATAAGTAATCACCCCTTGATCCCTCGCCGAGTCGCGGATGAACCGCAGCAGATAAATGCCATCTGGGATGGCAGTCACATTGATATCGAGCTGCTGATTGTTGCCCTTTCGTATGTCTTGTTCCAGTACCATGCCACCGGACAGATTCAGCAGTTGCACTTTGATGTCCCCGACGATCAGTTTCTTATAGGCGATCGTCATGGTTTCGTCAGCTGGATTGGGATACACATTCAGGTCCTTGAAGAAGGATCGTAAAATCCCCAATTGCTCTACGAGGTCGACCGCGATACCTTCCTCGTCCACCGTCGCCTCCAGGGTTATGCTCGTCTGTTCAAGGCCCCCCTCACCTCCAATTATGAAAGAGATATAGGATGTCGTATCCATAGGTATTCCAGGATATTCGATGTTCAGTCGGTATTCGCCATCAGGCAAATTGTCGAAGGTCACCTGGCCGTTGTCATCTGTCTCTTTATAGGCGATAAGTTCAAATTCGTCATCGTTTTGAGGACGTCCCCCCGTAGCGCGACGGCGTCTTCTTAGCGAACAGCCCGCTCGCTTCACTTTGCGACGGGTGAGTTGCTTGCCAGCGTCCTTACCTCCTTCTTCGTCGAAATCACTTTCTACCAGTAGATCGATCACCCCATCGCCCAGGTCTACATTGCGGGGCCTTTGTTGCATCTGAATGTCATCCGTGAATGCGTCACGCAAGTACAGCGTATCAGCCTCCTCCCAGAGGAAAGTTCCACCGTAGTACGTGGGGAGCAATTGGACAGAGTCTGTTCTACCATCTTTGTCCCTCAGGAGCAGCGTGTCCGTTCTGATTCCCATAAGGAAATTGCCAAGCACCACATCTTCGAACACAAGTTGTTCATTCACCACGGTTGCAGAGAACGCACTATCAAATCTCCTTCTCGTCCCTGTGATCTCCATCAATCTCGCCTCACCCTCATCCAACGGTGTCAACTCATTATCAATGTCCAGGTAAAAGGGATTGAAGGTCACGGTCGTGGTTGCCAGCACTGTTTGTGGGTGGCTCGTCAGCGTCAGGTCTGGGAATGTGTCATTGGTAACAGTCAGCGTATACCTTCCCATTTTGTTGTAGTCTATGGCTGAAATATCGAAGAATGAGGCCGTCGCACCAGCGATGTCCCCTTCGAACGTACGCCCTTGGAGACTCCACTGGTAGGAGTTGGCTGAGCCACCTACATTGAACGACAGTGAATAGTCTGTGTCTTTCGGTATGCGCTCCTCAAAGCCCTCCTCTCCAAAATTGCGCTGAGGACTATAGGTCAATCCTTCAATGTCCTTGTTGGGTTGCAGGTCTCCAAAGTCGAGGAAGTTCCCCGCCACATTCATCGACGTCAGGTTGACGAGCGACGAGAGGTCCGGCAGTTCTTCAATGAGATTTCCGGACAAGTTTAAGTTCACGAGACCGACGATGTCACCCAACTCGCCGGGAACAGATCCAGTTAGGTTACTTCCCGAGAGGTTTAGCCCCGTTACGCGATTTCCGGACACGGCGACGCCTTCCCAGTCATTAATATCAGCTTGGTTGGGCCAGTTGGCCCCGTTGGTCCATTGATCTCCTCCTGTAGCTTCGTACAGTAGCAACAGTGCTTCCTGATCTTGCTCCAGAGAACTGACTCCGACGGCCACGACTCGTGTAGTTAGGGTAAGATCAGGCAACAGGCTATTGGTCACTTGCACACGGAAGATACCCCGATCTTCGAAGGCCTGGATGTCCAGGTCGAAAGTGCCGCCGGCGTTCTCGAAAGCCACTCCGTCTTTGAACCACGAATACGTGTTGGAGCTTCCAGTCACCGTTCGGTCTACGGTATAGGTCGTTCCTATTTCCTGCAGCGTTCGAATGGAGTCGAGCACCTGGCCCTGCGGACTGTAGACGGCAGTAGTCTGCGCGAGACTGACGATTTGCTCAAGCGAACCAAACTGCAGTTCATTTTCAGATACATCGGCCAGGTTGAGCGATATGAGACCGTCGACGTTGCCGATGGAAGTAATTTCATTTCCAGAAAGGTCCAGGGTCGTCAATTCCCCGAGCGCATCATTGATGGCGGGGATTGTCCCCTTCAATTCATTGTCAGGCAGCTGTAAGGCAGTCACACGCGCGTTAGTCATGGTCACACCGAACCACTCGGGCAACCTTGCATTCAGCCAGTTGGTATTGTCAGTCCACCCGTCACCGTTGGTGTTTTGATAGAGAGCCACAAGCGCCAGGGAGTCGGCGGAAGTAGCGGGGTCTGTGGCGGTTCTGACCACGATCGTATTGGAGTAATCCGAAGTATCTGATGACTGATATTTCGCTCGAAGTCGATAGTAATAGTCCGTGCCATAATCGAGTGATGCTACCGCGAGTGCCACTTCTGTCGTGCTGAAATTCTCCAGACTGTTGACAAACGTCGAGAAGTCAGGAGCCGCACTCACATCCACCAGGTAGGCCTCAATTCCGCCAGGCTGAGCATCCCAATTTGCAGTAAACCCGGCGACCGAGATGCCCGAACCAGCTTGTGCCGTAGGTGCTGCGGGAAGGATGACGAGCGCCTCTGGCACCGTCACGGTCGAGTCATTCATGGCGTCATCGGTCCCGGTTACTTGTACATCGTACGTGCCTACATTCAGGTCAGTGAGGGTTCCGGCGCTTAATGTCCAGGTACCATCTCCATTATTGGTGGCCGAGACTGTTTGACCGTCGACGGTAACAGATATGGTCGCGGTCGGATCGTCTACCGGGCCTGTCAATTCCGGGCTTAGGTCGAATGTTGCTACGGCATCCGCTGATACTACGGGAGGGTCGCTGTCGAGGCTTAGTGTGAAGCTGTGGCTTGCCACACCGTTGTTTCCAGCTTCGTCATTGACGTCAACTGTCAACGTAACCGAGCCATTGGCGAGGGTAGATACATCTGCTGTCGCACTCCATGTGCCACTTGTCACCGTTGCCGCTGCAGGCACCGTCGCAGAACCGTCGTCGTAAAGAAGAGATACCGTCTGGCCATCGGGCGCATCGGTGGCGCCGCTTACGAGAAGTGTCGGTGCTTCATCCGAATCGACGATGTCGTCTGTGGCGATGGGTGTCGTGATGGCAATGGCCGGGTTGGTTTTGTCCAGCGTCAGTGATGTCATGGCTTGCGTTGCTGCATTGCCGGCATTGTCGTCCACATCAGCGGTGATGTCGATGTTGCCCTCTGCAAGCGCGCTTATATCGGAGGTTGCGCTCCATGTTCCGCCGCTGACTCCAGGGGTCTCTATCACGGTATCAGAGCCGTCAGAGAAGATCAAAGTCACACTTTGTGTATCCTCAGCATCGGTGGTTCCTGATACGGTCACCGCGGTCGCTTCCGTCGCAGAAACGTTGATATCGACAATAGCGTCAATGGCTATTGTCGGCGGTGTCACATCTTGGAGGAAGTCGATGCCGACCCCACTATCTGTCGAGCTGCTATTGGCTACGCTTGCAGCGTCCCCACCAACAAAGGCAGAGTTCACAAAGGAGAAGATTAGGCCGGACACATCTTCAGTATCATTGCTGGGGAAAGCCACTCCGGTAAGACTGACAGAAGCATAGGTGCCGTCGCCAGCTACCTGAAAGTCGACACCCATGCCAGAGGGCAGATTGGAAACACTGAAGTCTGTATCTTGGGTGAGGGTTGATCCGGCATTGGTAAACGTGTCACCAATCAAGGCAATTGTCATGGACCCTTCGACTGTCCCGTCATTAGCAGCAGCCTCATTGAAGCCGGTCTTTGTCAGATCGTAGGTAACCACCACATCGCTGCCATTTCCAACAATAAAAAGTTGGTCAAGTTGCTCATTGAACACAAGATCGTGCGGGGTGATCTCCTGTGCGGACACGTTGAAAGAGTTTCCCGTATAGCTTGCTGTTGTAATGTCAAAAGGCGTAGTCAGCGTATAGGCATGTACGAGATCTGTTGCATGACCAAGGACATATAGTTCACTGCCGTTATTATTGAAGGCGGCTCCGTTGGGCGAGGTTTCTTGCGCTCCCACACTGAAGGAGTTTCCGGCCGAGGCTGTGGTGATGTCGAAAGGAACGCCCAAAGTGTATTCGTAGATACGGTCATTGGTTGCACCAAGCATAAACAATACCGATCCATCTGGTGTGAAGAGGATATCCTGAGGTGACGTGTCTTGTCCTGATACGTTGAGCGTTTTGCCCGAATAGGCTGCAGTCGACAAGTCAAACTGATTGCCAAGTATGAATTCATAAACCCTGTCACCGCTTTCACCAATGACGAACAGTCGTGTTCCCGTTGCATCAAATACCAGGTCTGACACGCCCGTTTCAATATTTGTCAAGTCAAGATTTGTACTAAAGGTGACCCCAGTCGAGAGGTCATAAGGGGTGGTCAGAGAGAATTCGAAAATATCATCCGATAGGTTTCCAGCGAGATAAAATGTCAAACCATCTGGTGAGAAAGCAACTCCTGTGGGCGATCCGTCTTGGGTTGAGATATCGAAGGAATTGTTAAAAGATGCGGTTGTGATATCAATGGGGGAGGAATAGGAGAGGCGTTTCGCCCCATCGAAGAAGTTGATGCCCAGGTTGCTACTGGCCGCAGTAGATCCGGTGATGGCGCTCGCGTCGCCTCCCACAAAAGCGGAGTTGTTGAAGGTGAAAATGATATCCAGTACGTCATCGGCGTCTTCATTGCTTGTTGCCTGCCCCGTGAGTGTCAGGACAGCAGATTTACCATCGGTTGCCACATTCATTGTGGGTGTTAGGCCCGCGGGGATACCAGTGAGGGTGTAGTCCGTCGTCTCTGTCAACGTGCCTCCGGCATTGGTGAAAGTATCTCCACACAGATCGACAATGATTTCACCCTCGACAGCGCCGTCGTTGGCAGCTATTTCAACAAAAGGGTCTTGGGAGAGGAAATACCTGTAGACATTGTCATTAGAAATTCCGAGCACAAATAGCTCGGTGCTGTTATCGTTGAAAGCCAGCGTCCGGGGATCGGCTTCAAGTCCGCTAACGAGTAGCGAGACACCTGTGTAGGAGGCAGTGGAGATATCAAAAGGTGCTGACATCTGATATTGGAAAATTCTATCGCTGCCATCATCGATGACAAAGAACTTAGAGCCATCACTATTGAATACCAGGCCTTCAGGGCTTGTCGCTTGTGCAGTGACACTGAATGACGTGCCAGAGTAGGCGGCAGTTGCCAGGTCAAAGGGAGTTGATAGATCGTACTGATAGACCTGATCGGTGTTGACACCAAGAATGAACATTCGATCTCCTCCCGGGTCGAATGTAATTGTCCTTGGGCTCGTTTCCTGACCGCTGATATCGAGCGCCTTTCCTGTGAAGGCCGCAGTAGTCAGATCGTACGGAACCTCGAGCAGATACTCGTAGACCCTATCGGTATCCAGTCCTACCAGAAACATTCGGCTTCCTGAGGGATCAAAGGCGATGCCTTGCATGTTACTTTCTTGTGCGATGACAGAAAAGCTGGTAGTGAAACTAGCGGTGGTTGGGTCGAAAGCTGTACTGAGGTTGTATTCGTAAACCTGGTCATTGAATGAGCCCATCAGAAATAATTTGCTGCCGTCTTTACTAAATTCCATGCCGGTCATGACTCCGTCGTTGCCGCCTACAGCTAAGGTGGGGCCGTCGGCCATGCTTGTGCTGAGGTGGACCGGACTTGAGTACCCCAGGACCTTTGCCTGATCGAAGAAGTTGATGCCCAGGTTGCTACTGGCCGCAGTAGATCCGGAGATGGCGCTGGCGTCGCCTCCCACGAATGCGGAGTTGTTGAAAGTGAAGATGATATCCAAAACGTCATCGGCGTCTTCATTGCTTGTTGCCTGCCCCGTGAGTGTCAACACTGCGGATTTGCCGTCGGTCGCAACATTGATGGTGGGTGTTAGGCCCGCGGGGATTCCGGTGAGGGTGTAGTCCGTCGTCTCTGTCAACGTGCCGCCAGCATTGGTGAAGGCATCGCCACACAGATCGACAATGATTTCACCCTCGACAGCGCCATCATTGGCTGCTATTTCAACAAAAGGGTCTTGGGAGAGGAAATACCTGTAGACATTGTCATTAGAAATTCCGAGCACAAATAGCTCGGTGCTGTTATCGTTGAAAGCCAGCGTCCGGGGATTGGCTTCAAGTCCGCTAACAAGTAGCGAGACACCTGTGTAGGAGGCAGTGGAGATATCAAAAGGTGCTGACATCTGATATTGGAAAATTCTATCGCTGCCATCATCGATGACAAAGAACTTAGAGCCATCACTATTGAATACCAGGCCTTCAGGGCTTGTCGCTTGTGCGGTGACGCTAAATGAGGTGCCGGAGTACACAGCAGTGGCCAGATCAAAAGGAGTTGATAGATCGTACAGATAGACCTGATCGGTGTTGACACCAAGAATGAACATTCGATCTCCTCCCGGGTCGAATGTAATTGTCCTTGGGCTCGTTTCCTGACCGCTGATATCGAGCGTCTTTCCTGTGAAGGCCGCAGTAGTCAGATCGTATGGAACCTCGAGCAGATACTCGTAGACCCTATCGGTATCCAGTCCTACCAGAAACATTCGGCTTCCTGAGGGATCAAAGGCGATGCCTTGCATGTTACTTTCTTGTGCGATGACAGAAAAGCTGGCGGTGAAACTAGCGGTGGTTGGATCGAAGGCGGTGCTTAGGTTGTATTCGTAAACCTGGTCATTGGATGCACCAACCAAAAATAATTTGCTTCCATCCTTGCTAAAGGTCATGCCATTCATGATACCGTCGTTGCCGCTTACATCTAATGTGGGCCCATCGGCTGTTCCCGTGCTGATGTGGATGGGGCTCGAATGCCCGATGACTTTTGTCTCGTCGAAAAAATTGATGCCGAGGTTACTACTGACTGCGGTTGACCCGGTGATGGCGCTGGCGTCGCCTCCCACGAAGGCGGAGTTGTTGAAGGTGAAGATGATATCCAAAACGTCATCGGTGTCTTCATTGCTTGTTGCCTGCCCAGTGAGTGTCAAGACTGCGGATTTGCCGTCGGGCGCAACGCTCATGTTGGGTGTCAGCCCTGCGGGGATGCCGGTGAGGGTGTAGTCCGTCGTCTCTGTCAACGTGCCGCCAGCATTGGTGAAAGTATCCCCACACAGATCGACAATGATTTCACCCTCGACAGCGCCGTCGTTGGCAGCTATTTCAACAAAAGGGTCTTGGGAGAGGAAATACCTGTAGACATTGTCATTGGCGATGCCTATCACAAATAGCTCTGTGCTGTTATCGTTGAAGGCCAGCGCACGAGGAGAGGTTTCCAAGCCACTGACGAGCAGTAATACACCGGAGTACGAAGCAGAGGAGATATCAAATGGTGTTGACATCTCATACTGAAAGATGTTATCGTTCCCATCATCGGCTACGAAGAATTTTGAGCCATCGCTGTTGAATAGTAGGCCTTCCGGGTTACCGGATTGCGCTGTTACGCTAAAGGACGTGCCGGAGTAGGTCGCAGACAGCAGGTCGAAAGGAGAGGACATATTGTACTGATGCACCTGATCTGAATTGAGTCCAAGAACAAATAGTCGATCCCCTGCCGGGTCGAATTGAAGTGCCCTGGGACTGGTTTCTTGTCCGCTGACGCTCAGAGACTTTCCGGTAAATGCAGCGGTAGTCAGGTCATAGGGAACTTCGAGTAGGTATTCATATATTCTATCCGTGTCAAACCCAACGAGAAACATCCGACTACCGGAGGGGTCAAAAGCTATGCTTTGCATGTTACTTTCCTGGGCAAATATTGAAAAGCTTGTGTTGAAGCTGGCGGTAGAGGGATCGAAAGGGGTGCTGAGACCGTATTCGTAGACCCGATCATTGGAAACACCGACCAGAAATAATTTGCTACCGTCCTTGCTAAATGTCATCCCCGTCATGATGCCGTCGTTACCGCTTACATCTAAGGTGGGGCCGTCGGCTGTTCCAGTGCTGATGTGAATGGGGCTCGAATACCCGATGATTTTTGTCTTGTCAAAGAAATTGATGCCAAGGAAAATGGATGCGGACTGCGCGCGATTGACGGTAGTCGCGTCACCGCCAGTGAGGGCGCTATTGGTAAAGTCAAAAGTGAGCGAGGACACATCGTCGATATCCTCATTGCTGGTGGCATTGCCATTAAAGGATAGCTGTGCAACAGTACCATCTGTGGACACGGCGATTGTCGGCGTAAGGCCTGTGGGAACACCAGTGATGGTGTAATCAGTGCTAATGGTCAACGTTCCACCGGGACTAGTGAAGGTGTCGCCGAAAATGTTGAGGATCATGTTCCCTTGTGCAGCTCCGTCATTTTCGGGGCTCTCGACGAAAGGGAGAGGAGAAAAGACGTATTCGAAAATCCGGTCTGATGAACTTCCAATGATATTGATAGCCGTGCCCTCGTCATTGAATGCCATACCGCGTACCGTTGTTTCTTCTGTGGCAACATTCAAACTCAGGTTGGCGTAGACAGCCGTTGTCAGGTCATATGGGGTACTCAAGGCGTATTGGTAGATCCTGTCTGATGCAGCTCCCGCCAGGAATAGTTTGGTACCGTCCCCGTTGAAGATAATGCCTTCACCATTTCCGTCCTGCACGCCCACGTTAAGGCTATTCCCGGAGTAGGTGGCTGTTGCCAGATCAAATGGCGTGGAGAGATCATACTCGAAGACGCGGTCTCCCGTGATTCCCAGAATGAAAAGTTTTGACCCTGTATGGTCGAAAGTGAGCCCTGTAGGTGCCGTGTCCTCGCTGGATATGTCGAGGGTCTTGCCGCTAAATGTTGCCGTGCTGAGATCGGAGGCAATAGCCATCACGTACTCGTATATTTTATCGCTACTTTGGCCGATCAGCAATAGCCTGCCACCCGCCTGGTCGATGGCGATGTCCATCATATTGGCATCCTGACCGGAGATATCCAGGGACGCTGTAAGCGAGGCAGAACTCGGGTCAAATAGGGTGCTCAGCGTGAATTCGTAGATGCGGTCATTGGTGATACCAACGGTATACATCCTGTCCCCTTTCAAATTGTAAACCATGCCCACAGGATTAGTATCAGTTCCGGCGTGGTCAAAAACCGCTGACGGTGAATGGGCTGCAGTAATTGGGAGGGACTGCGAATAGCGGATTTCACTGGGATTGTCGAAGAAGTTCATGCGCAATCCGCTCTTACCGGGATTGGCATTGCTTACCTGGGAGACATTGTTCCCAGTGAAGGCAGATGATGCGAACGTGATTTGCAGGTCTTCGACATCGTCGATGTCCTCGTGGGACTCTGGGGTCCCGGTGACCTTAACTGTCGCAACCAGGCCGTTGGCGGAGATTTGAATGCTGGGGGTTAATCCCGAGACGAGATTGTCAAAGGTGTAGTCTGTGCCACCGGTAAGCGTCGAGCCGACGTTCGTAAAAGTGTCCCCAAATATCCGAATGTACATCTCACCCTCGAGCGTGCCATCATTGGCTGCAGTTTCTACGTAGGCGTTGTTATCCAGGCGGAAGCTCTTGAGGCTATTGGAAGAGGCATCAGCCAGCACCATTGTCCGCCCATCGGGACTGAGGAAGAAATCACTGGGAGTGGTCACCTGGGTGCTGATATCGTAAGTAACACCCGTGTAAGAAGCGGAGGTCAAATCATATGCGGTAGAAAGCTCGAATGTGAATACACGGTCAACAGCGTTGTCGGCGATGAGGAGTTGCGTTCCCGCCATGTTGAAGGCGAGACCTATCGGGTTGATGCCCCATGTTGTTAGGCTGAGTGTATTGCCCGAGAAGCTAGCGGTACTCAAGTCAAAGGCGACTGACATCGTGTACTCATAGACCCTGTCTGTCGTGGGTCCTGTGACAAAAAGTTTGAAGCCGTCATTGCTGAACTCAAGGTCATTAGGCGTTGCTTCCTGTGTACTCACATTCAATGAGACCTCGGTATATCCCAGGGCACTACCCATATAAGGTGTGTCAGAGATGTACTCGTAGATGGTCGCGTTAGAGCCCCCTAGAACGAAGAGGCTATTCCCCGCATTCTCAAAAGCCAAGCTTATAGGATTGGGGTCCTCCGTGCCTACGCCTGCGGATGTACCCGTGTATGTTGCCGAAGAAACGTCGAAAGGCTTGCTCAATCGATACTTATAGATCTTATCTCCGGCATCTCCGGTTACGAACATCAATCCGCCATCGGGACTGAAAGTCACTCCCTTCAGATTGGCGTCTTGTGGTGTCACACTCAGAGTGGTTGCAGGCGAAGCCGAGGCAACATTTACCTGTGGAGAGAAGACCAGTTGAGATGTTAGCGTACTAGCCATCACCAAAGTGGGAGCTGATTGTATGACTGGTGTAGCCTGGTCATCTTCGGCAACTACATAGATGTCAAAATCCGATTGAGGAGATAGCCCGGTCAGAATACCCACTGTTTCTGTGTTGGCTGCTGTTACTACGAAGAAACCTGCCCCCTGTTCACCAGTACCTCCACTGCCTGTGCCAGCCTTCACTTCCGCGGAGGTGGGGGCTGGCGCTTCGGCAGGGACAGCCACTATGTACACGGTGCCCGGCTCATCCAACTCGACGCTGATCTCTATCGAGAGAGGCCCTACTGGGGTTGCCGTGGGTCCATTAACAAAGACAGGAGGAGCGATCAGGAGCCTTTTTGATGTAGTTGCTTTGACTTCCGAGTCGATATTGAATTCTGCAGTGGCGATTGGGGTGAAGAATAAGTAGCACCCCAGTATGAGTATTGATTGCAGATAACTTTTCATGGCAAGTGAGTGGTTAGAACTTTTTGGGTATTCTTTGGGATTATTTAAAGATAACATTTTCCCTATAATTGGCGGAATACGGTGTGGCATGGCGAAGGTTTGTGACGAACGGTGCTTTTCGACGAGGTATTCGATAAATGGGTAAAAATCATCTGTGAATGGATCTCACCCTAATGCCTAAAAGTAAAAAAGTCACCCCCGACTACTCGAGGATGACTTACCGTATTTTTCCCGTTTTTTCGTGATTATTTCACGTTCTGGTCTTAATACCCAGGGCCGCATAGAGGGGACAGAAGTTGATAAATCCTGTGATGGTGAGGACGGCGGTTGCAATACCCAGGATCACCAATAGTGTACCACAAACTACGTTGAAATACCAAAAAGGCAAGCCGATCCGTCATATCAAAAAGCTACATCTCCACCTCCAATTACCGAGCTATTGACTGGTTCCAGCTTCTAACCCCTAAACTTGTTCATTAGGGCTCTAACAGGGTTAGGCGGACGACGGATGTAGTTTATGAGTCTTTTCTTCACGGGGCTGAGTGTATTGAGGTCCAACCAATTGCTAAACTCAGCTTTAAGAACGGGTTTGTAATCAGTGCACTCGGATATAATGCTTCTTGTGAGCATCTTTTTCAGGGACTTCAAATGTGACGATCTCATTTCGTCAACAATGGCTTCTGCAGATTGTCCCTGAAACTTGAAATTATCAAAAAAATGGAGGAATGCTTTGAACTCTTCCCATCTTGCATTGAGAAAATAGTATGTCCCATTGTCCCTGTTCATGTGACTTTCGAGTTGGGCGGTTTTCATCGTCAACCCCTTTCCATACCAGTAGCATGGACCCATAGTCATCAGGTATGTCGAAAGCAATACTTGAGGGTAAAGCATCGCAGCCTGACTTTTTTCATGTACCCATTTCTTGAGTGAGGGGATAGCATCTTTTAGGGCTGGTACATTGTAGGTGACCCCTGACATATAGTTACTCACTAACCTGAATTCTTCAGGTCTAATGAGTCGATCTTCTCTAACACCACGATAATCCTTACCATCTATAAGGGCAATTGGCGACACTACGTAAGGCTTATGATCGTTCAAAAAGCAAAGAAACTCATCCATAGGTGAATAATCAACCTTGTCCTCGTCTGATAGGATGAGCAAATACTTCGTTGGACACTTCTCAAAAAGTGAAATCAAGTTCAATGCAAACCCGACGTTCTCTCGTTGTTTGTATAGCTTCACCGACTTTTCTTCAAATCTCTCAACAAGTTCTTCGTAAGTTCCATCTGGGGAGTGGTTATCTATCACCAGAAGTTGGATTTTGTTGCAATAGGGGGAGTCCAGGTGTTCCTGTACCCTGCTGAGGATCTGCTCTTTCCGCTTGTAGGTCGGTATGCCGATAGTAAGTGAAAGTTCTTGGCTCATAGTCATTATTTGTCAAAGTACTTACCCAGCTGCTCCACCATATATTCCAAGTGCGCCTCATCTAGTCCGGGCCAGACACCCAACCAGAAGGAATCGTTCATAACAAGATCAGTATTTTCCAAATCGCCGATAATTTTGAATGGCGTCTCTGAATACGCTGGCTGTTTTGTAAGGTTACCGGCGAACAGTAGTCTTGTTCCTATCTTTTTATCTTCCAGATAGCGCACAAGCTCATTTCTGTCTCTACCGGTTTCTTTTCTGACGGTCAGCATGAAGCCGAACCAGCTGGGGTAGGAGTTGGCAGTTGCCTGAGGCAGGATAAAATACTCTTCGAGAGGCTGCATGAGTTCGAGAAAACGCTCGTGATTCTGGCGCCTTATCTTGATAAACTCATCTGCTTTCTCCAGTTGACTCAGCCCTATGGCGGCTTGAGTATCTGTCACTTTGAGATTGAATCCAATGTGCGAGTAGGTGTACTTGTGGTCATAGCCCCTAGGTAACTGGCCGAGCTGCCATTCGAATCTCCTTTGACAGGTATTGTCCACGCCAGGCTCACAATAGCAATCTCTGCCCCAATCCCGAAAGCTCTCGGCGATCTTCTTCAGTTTGGCATTGTTGATCAGGACAGCTCCTCCTTCACCCATGGTGATATGGTGTGCCGGGTAGAACGACAATGTTGCTAGGTCTCCGAAAGTTCCAGTTTTCCGTCCAGCATATTCTGCACCCAATGCATCGCAATTGTCCTCAATTAACCAAAGATTGTGTTTCTTGGCAAGCCCTGAGATACTTTCGAGGTCAAATGGATTTCCCAGGGTATGGGCAATCATGATGGCCTTGGTCTTTTCAGTGATAGCCTCCTCTATTCGCGATGAGTCGATATTGTAGGTGGGGATATCGATGTCTAGGACCACAGGTATCGCCCCAGCCTGGATGATTGGATTGACGGTTGTGGGGAAACCCGCGGCGACAGTAATTACCTCGTCACCAGGCATAATCCTTCGCTCTTTCAGTTTGGGGGAAGTAAGCGCATAGAACGCAGTCAGGTTGGCAGAGGAGCCAGAGTTCACGAGCAACGCCGACCGGCATCCCATATATTCGGCGAGTCGCTCTTCAAATCTTTTAGAATATCTGCCAGCCGTTAACCACCCATCCAACACCGCGTCAATCCCATAGAGTAGATCCTCTTTGGTAACTACCTTGCCGGTGACCGGAATGTAGTCTACTCCTGGGATGATCTTCCTCTTTAACTTAGACGCTGCAATCCTTTCAAGATCGGACTGCAGGCTTTTGTCAAAATTTTCAAACATAGCTCCAATTAATTGTCTTTTGCAAACCCTCTTTCAGACTTGTTTTGGCTTCCCAACCCAGCGCTGCCAATTTATTAATGTCGGCACGAGATTCCTCGAATTCGTTTTGTCTTCTTGGTAAAGCTCCCCAAGTCAGGCGGGTATGTTCATTCCTCAAGAGTGCCTTTATCGACTCTACTAGTTGTCGAATACTCGAGCTTTTCCCAGTGCCAACTTCAATTTCCTCATAGTTTCCAAGCGAAGAGGATTGGGACAATACTTTTATGTATGCTTCAGCTACGTCTTCCACATAAACAAAATCCCTCTTCTGTTGACCATCAGTAAGTTCGATTTCAGGCACTCCTTCTCGAAGTTTTGAAATCATTGAACCTACAAATTTACCGGAGGCATCCATGGGGCCATAGACGTGTTCTAACCGCAGTGATAAGGTCTTCATTCGATGGACCCGGAGGACCTGGTCCAGAAACTTCTTGGAAAGGGTGTAATTGGGCAGATGTTCATATATCTCGCCATTCTTGCTATAAAAAGTATCGGTATTGATAAAAAGCTCTAGACCAAATCTGCTTCCCAGACCGATTAGCTCCAGGGGCCAAACCAGATTGTCATTAAAAACGCTTGAGGTCTCCGCTTCCTTGCCACCGTAATTTGTGGCACAGTGAATGATACATTGAAATTTCCTTTTCGAAAACTCACGCTCGAGATCATGGATGCTGACTAAGTGGAGGTGTTGATGGACCTTCTCTAGCCGCCACAAATCACTCGACTCCCTCACCGTAATACTCGTATCGTACCCTTGGTGGATTAATCGTCGGACCAGATGGCTACCGACAAATCCAGTTGCCCCTGTTACTAAGATGCTTTCCAAGTCTGGAATTTTTCAATCTCCCTCTTACAAAGTTCATACGCATTGGCAGTATTGCATTCTTCGTACCATTTGACCGTGTGAGCCATAGCCATCTGGCTTGAATAAATTGATCGCCAACCAAGTTCGGAGAAGGATTTACTTGAATCGAGCATCAGGAGTTTTGCCTCATGTGGTTCCTTATGGCTCTTCATATACTGAACTCTTCCTTCTGGAAAATGCTGTCTGGCCACTTCCACCAACTCCCTTACAGTCAAACCATCTTCCACTCTGGGTCCAAAATTCCACGGACCCCCATAGCGATGCGGATCATTCTCAAGATTGGCAGCAAGGATTAAGTATCCGGCCAGAGGATCCAACACATACTGCCATGGTCGAGTGGCTTCTGGATTCCTGATCACAAGTTCTTTGCCACCTTGAAATGATCGTATGATGTCCGGGACAATTCGATCTTCAGACCAATCGCCACCTCCAATCACATTACCTGACCGAGCAGAAGCCAGACCAATGCCGTGTTTGTCAACTTCATTGCGGTTAAAGAAGCTATCTCGATAAGAGGACACCACTAGTTCGCAAGCCGCTTTGCTCGCACTGTAAGGGTCGTATCCCCCCAAGGGCTCATTTTCTCGATATGGGTATATCCACTCGTTGTTTAAATACACTTTATCGGTAGTAATGATCACGACCGTGCACGGATGATTAAGGCCTCTGACAGCATCCAACAAATTGGCAGTTCCCATGACGTTAGTCTCGTAGGTTTCCAAGGGCGACGTGTAAGACTTTCTTACGAGTGGTTGGGCTGCCAGGTGAAAAACAAAATCAGGTTGGAACTTCAAGAGTTGTTTTTCAAGGTTCCCCTTATCGCGAATGTCTCCAATTACCGAATGACAGTGTTTATCACCGCTAATAGAAAAGTAAAGAGGAATTTCCCCTTCGGACTCCAAAGCGTAGCCCATGACCCGAGCCCCCAGGAGCTCAAGCCAGATGGTCATCCAAGACCCTTTGAATCCGGTGTGGCCAGTCAAGAATACCTTTTTGCCTGCATAGGCATTTTTAATAAGTGTGAGACTTTCTTGTTTCATTTCACCAGGTTTTCCATGGCGGGCTGCCAGACTGCCATAACTTTTCTAATTCGGTTTTATCTCTCAAAGTGTCCATCGGTTTCCAAAATCCCTGGTGCTTGTACGCTATCATTTTTTGATCTGCTGCCAAATTCTCCAAGGGGTTCTTTTCGAAAATTGTGGGATCCCCCTCGATGTAATCAAACACTTCCTGCTCACAGACGAAAAAACCACCGTTGATCCACATACCGTCACCTTGAGGCTTTTCGACAAATGAGGAAACGGTGTTGTCAGTGCTCATACTCAGTGCGCCAAATCTTCCAACCGGTTGGACAGCAGTGACCGTTATTGATTTTTTGCTTTCATGGTGAAATTCGAGTAGCTTCTGAATATCCACATTGGACAAACCGTCACCGTATGTCAGCATAAAAGTGGATCCTTCCGTATACTCCCGAATTCGCTTTATCCTTCCTCCGGTCATTGTATCCACTCCTGTGTGAATTAAGGTTACTTTCCAAGGCTCGACGTTGCTGGAGTGCACATGTGTTTTATTGTTAGCAAAATCAATGGTCAAATCGGATTCATGCCGAAGGTAATTAGAAAAGTATTCCTTGATCATGTACCCTTTGTACCCTAGGCAGATGATGAATTCGTTGAAACCGTGATGGGAATAAAGCTTCATGATATGCCACAGAATCGGCTTCCCGCCAATTTCGACCATGGGCTTTGGTCGCAGGGAGGTCTCTTCACTTAGTCTCGTCCCAAAACCGCCTGCAAGTATCACAACTTTCATAGCATCTCATTTACTAGATCAATGATTTTTCTTCGCGTAAATCCACTCTTATTGTGGCTCGTCAGAATTATGTGCAAATCAAGTGATTTCCAGTGGATGGAGACGAACCGGCGGTCGATTAATATGGAGGTAGTTGGTAATTTATGTCTCCTACGTCAACATGACCAAAGAGTTTTTTTGATAACCTGGGTGTCCAATAGGCAATGACTCTTTGAGGTTTGATCGCAAACTGTGGGCTTTCGACTCCAACTGATCTCAATAACTCGTTTCGTCCATCTTCACTTTTCCACGGAATGTCCAAAACACAAAAAATGTATAAGATGCCACAAGCGGTGTGCCGATAGCGGCGATCGTCAGCAATAGCCTCAGGGACTTCTCAGAGGCTGCGGCATTGTGTACAGTCAGAGAGTAGGCCTGGTCCATCGTCGATAGTATGATGGTCGGATAGAGTTCCACTGCCACAATGATCAGCATCAGCGAGACGGTCAATCCTGAAAAGAAAAAGGCATGACCATATTTCTGTTTACTGATCAGTCTGGGAATATTGGCAATGCCAAGAAAGGCCAGCAAGGCCAGTGAAAAAAAGATGGGTTCCGCTCTGAAGCGGTCAGACAGGTGTGGGATGTAGGCCAGGGTATAAATGGTCGTGGCGGCAAAACTGGCGATGAAAAAACCGATCGCCACCTTCACATTATGGGCCATTTGGGCAAACTGCTTTCCTTGGGTCTTCATGATCAGGTAGATAGCCCCATGCATCATAAACAGCGATAGTGTCGTTACAGCCACCAAGATCGCGTAGGGATTGATGAAGTCCAGCCAACTGCCGGCGTATTCCTTATCCGGACCGATGTCCATGCCCTGAAGCACATTACCCAAGACGACTCCCAGCAGTAGTGCCAGGAGAATACTTGCCATACTGTAAGAGATGTCCCAACTTCGACGCCACCACGCCATTGGCTCTTTGCTCCGAAACTCTATGGATACTGCCCTGAAAATGAGGAATACCAGGAATAGCATAAATGGGATGTACATCGCCGAGAAAAGCGTAGCGTAGACATCAGGAAAGCCGGCAAATAATGCTCCTCCACCAATTACGAGCCATACTTCATTGCCATCCCATACTGGACCTACTGCATTCAAAGCGATGCGTCGCTCTTCATCCGTCTTAAATAGCAAGTGCCATGCTCCCGCTCCAAGGTCAAACCCATCGAGGATGGCATAACCTGTGAAAACGCCCCCCAAAACCAGAAACCACCACGTTGCCAAATCTATACCTAGGAATGTGTCCATATTAGTCCGATGAAGGTTGAAAAACTTGAGCCATTCCCTCTTGTGTTGGGCGTTGCTCCAGCAGTTCAGACTCGTCCGGGCCTTTTTGGATCTTCTTGTTCATCATGTAGACAAACAACGCAAATAGAAAGGCGTAGACGATTGAGAACATTACAATAGAAAACATCACCTGATTGGCAGTGACGACTTTAGACAATGCGTCAGACGTTCTAAGCAGCCCATAGACGACCCACGGCTGCCTTCCCATTTCTGCGGCAAACCAACCTACCTGGTTTGCTATCTGTGGGAATAAAACAGCGATCACAAATATCCATAGCAACCATCGACGTTCGAAAAGCACACCTTTCCAAAGGAGGAACGCACCATACAGGGAAAGCGCGATCAAGAAAATACCGATGGCAACCATCAGGTGGTAAAACTGAAAGATAGCGTTGATAGCTGTCGGTCGCTCATCTTCCGGGAATGATTTCAATCCTTCAACCGGCTTATCAAAATCCTGGTGAATTAAGAAGGAAAGGCCTCCCGGGAGTTTTACACCCCAGACCTTTTCCTGCTCTTTGTCCACCCAACCAAATAGGTACATGTCCGCGGCATCTGACTCTCTGAAATGACCTTCCATTGCAGCTAGCTTCGCAGGTTGATTATGGGCTACGCCGTCAGCAGATCGGTGCCCTGTAAACAGCTGTGAGAGGGAACTGACTGTAGCCACGATCAATGCAATCTTGAAGGCCTTTTTTGAGAGTTCGATGTGACGGTCGTGCAGCAGGTACCAGGCGTGGACACTCATCACCAAAAATGCGCCAGCCAGGAACGCTCCAATCCATACATGGGACAGACGATCCACCGAGGAGGGGTTGAAGACCATGGCCCAGAAGTCTGTGATTTCAGCGCGCGCATCGATGCCTTCACCCACAATATGATAGCCAGCAGGAGTCTGTTGCCAGGAGTTGGCTACCACGATCCAAATAGCTGAGAACATTGAACCCAGCCAGACTCCCAATGTAGAGATAAAGTGGACTCTTGCACTCACTCGATTCCAGCCAAAGAGAAGCACCCCAAGAAAGCCGCTCTCCAATGCAAAAGCGAAAATGCCCTCCGCAGCGAGGGCACTTCCAAATATATCTCCGACGTACCGTGAGTAGGTAGCCCAATTGGTACCAAACTCAAATTCCATCACGATGCCGGTTGCAACACCGATACCAAATGTGATGGCAAATATCTTCGTCCAAAACCTAGCGAGGATATGGTAGCTGCGGTCCCCTGTCCTCAGGTAGAGGCCTTCCAGTATCACCATGATTAGCCCCAGGCCAATGCTTAGCGGGGGATAGATGTAGTGGAAGGATACGGTGAGGGCGAACTGAATACGGGAGAGGATTTCGACATCCATGGTTGCAGCCTAGTGTGGAGTGTTCTGATGTTTTTGTGAATCTAACATCCATTACCACAGCATCCATGATGATCGGCGGCAAAAAGTTTATGCTGCCGCTACTGCCCTATTTACTTTCATCCAGCCACCACCATTGATGCAGTCTATTCCCGCCTTCTTAAGCATAGAAGCAGCCTGACCGCTCCTCATCCCGGATGCGCAACAAAGGATCACAGGCTTGTTGGTTTTCTGAATTTGCTTGACGCTGGATGCGATCTGTTGTAGAGGAATATTCTTGGACCCCGCCACATGACCGCCGGCAAACTCCTGGGGGGATCGCACGTCAATGACTACAGCACCATTTTCCAAATATTGCGATAGGGAGCTATCACCCCCACCAAACAGCGTTTTGAAGATTCCCATTTCTTAATTTTTTGCCCAAAAGTACAGCACTACCAATTGCCTTTGAGTAACATAAGTTACAGCGTTGCTCATCAACTGCGGTCGGAAAAAATTGTAGAGTAATACACCTTTTCCCTTTCATTTCGTGACTATACTTAAAAAGTAAATACTCACGCACTCATGACCGAGAAGCAAGAGCGGATATTGCAGTCAGCTTTGGAGCTGTTTTCAAAGGAGGGTTATAGGAGCACGTCCACCAGTAAGGTGGCGAAGCTGGCCGGTGTCTCTGAGGGCCTTATATTCCGGCACTTCGAAAACAAAGAAGGGCTCTTGCACGCGATCATCGCGGAAGGGGAAGAAAGAGCCAAATCATTGTTTGCCGACATCGTCCTGGAAACAGACCCGAAGGAGGTCCTTAGAAAAACACTGGATTTGGGTCCACAGATGATCAAGGATCCTGCCGCAGCGGATTTTTGGAAGTTGCAGTACAAGATTAAGTGGGAACTGGAGCAGTACGGCGAGCATAAAATGGAGCCCCTGCAGTTGGCCTTGACCAATGCCTTTGAAAAGTTGGGTTTTGAGAATCCTGGAGGCGAAGCGCTTTTTCTCCTTTTGTTAATGGATGGAATGGCGACACGTTATTTTCTCTCAGAGTCATTTGACCTTCAGCAAGCGGCCGGTGCCATTGCTAAGCGATACGAATTGTAAACGACTTTCAAAACGAGATAAGCAAGTACTCACGGAAATTGCTTGAAAACAGAAAGCTCATCAACTCAAAAAGCCTGGTGGTGGTCGAAATGATGAACCTCATGTGGCGATGAGAGAGGGCAATGGGTGTCGTGTAAGATCGTCCCTGTATATTTGGCACCGACTTACCAGTTCTGGTACCGGCACATGGAGCAAAACCTCTGGACCATACTTCTTACCTATAGCTTCGTTCAAGGCTACATCCTTGGGATTTATGCCTTGATCAAGTTCAAACGGTCGTTCCTTGGGATGCTTCTTATATCGGTGTCTACATTGATATGGGTCCACCTGTACTACCGTTTTGAGTGGTTCGAGGAGTATCCACATTACATATTTCTGGATGCTCCGGTGTGGTACCTCATAGGGCCGCTGTTCCTTCTCTTTGTCAGGCGATTATTTGATAAGTCTACCGGGCTGGGAGAGATCCTCCTACATTTTCTACCAGCCATGTGCTTCGTTGCCTATCTGTGGCCATTTCTTTTCCAGTCAGGCGGTGACAAGGTGGAGGTGTTCAAAGGTGTCTTTGCAGTAGAGACCTTCAGCGGTGATTTCAATCACTACCTTTTCTCTACCCACATCTTGATATATCTGGCGTATTCCTATTTCATATTTCAAAAGAACAGTCTTTCGCAAAGGCAGGAGAATGCCTTATCGACCCTGGTCTTCGACAGGTTGGCGGGGAGGATGTTGAAGTACTATCTCCTCTTCTTTATTCTGGCCTTCGGGTTTTATCTGTTTACAGACCTATTCTACTCCTGGGCCATTGACTATTACGAGCCTTTTTATCTCGGGCTTTCGGCGTTGATCCATGTGACATTTTACTATGCGGTGTTGCGACAAATGGCTCCGGATGAGGCTGATCGCGTGCGAATGACTTCTGTACAGGAGAAATACCAATCCAGTACACTGACTCCTGAGGAACTGGAGTCGATTGTCAATAGAGTGGTGCAGTATGTCGCACATTTTGACGTCTACAGAAATCCCGAATTGCGTCTTCGGCACGTCGCGGAGGCTTTGAACATCCCAAGCCATCACATTTCGCAAGCGATCAATATCACACTCCGAAAGACCTTTTTTGATGTGGTCAATGATCAGCGCGTGGAGGGGCTGAAGCTACATATTTCGGATGAGCGGTACGCTAACTACACCCTGGCGGCGATCGCTGCGGAACATGGTTTCAAGAGTCCATCTTCATTTTATCGGATCTTTCGCAAGCACACTGGCAAAACACCACGGGAGTTTATGAAGACTGTGTTTGTCAGCGGGAGTGGACGACAGGCAGATCAGGTGGCATCACAGCAATCCTCACATCTTACTCAACACAAACAGCCCTTGGTTTCGCGCAATCCGGAATTGCGATAGGCTCCTTCTGAAGTGGGGCTGCCTTCTTCAACCTTTTTTTCTTGATTTGAACTGAAGACATGTAACACTTTTTACGTCTTCCAATCTAAAGGTCATTGAATCAATTAAAACGCTGAAATGAGAAAGACAATTAAGACCGTTCATGCAATTGATGCGCCAGTAGATGCAGTATGGGAGATCATACAACGTGGTGATGGTGTCGAGCAATGGATTCCGGTAATTGGCAACTCCAGGTTGGACGGGACCAATCGTAGGGTTTGTACCATGAAAGACGGAGCACCCCTCGAAGAAACCATCCTGAAGTCTGATGCGTCGCGGATCTTCATGTATTCCATTGATAAGCAGGTCTCTTTTCCAGTAGACAAACCTGTAGGTATGATCCGGTTGGAACCTGACGGTGGCCGGACCAGGATGTATTGGGATCTTGAGTTTGACATTTCGAACGAAGAACTGGAGACCGAGTTTGCCAAGACGGTCAGCGGCATCTATACCGCTTCGTCACAGAAACTCGAGGAATTGGCCAGGAACCAGTTGGCTGCTTAATGCAGGGGAATAGGAGGAGTCAGAGTGCCTACTGTGTTCTGACTACTTCTCTCTACAAAAAATTTAGTACCTCACTCCTCCGTTTGGACCTGTTGCCATGGTCGAAGGTATTGTTCGTAGTTGTTGTAGGTAACGGAATATTTTTCTTACCTTCGATCGTCCCTTTCTCGGCTCCCCCATTCCTTTTGAAGTGACTGCGCAGCACTGACTTCCGGCTCAACGGAGGTTCGTCCGTGTAGGGTTGCTTGTGCGCAACCATCCTGACCTTCGCTCCCGTTTACAACATTTGTCCTGATCTCTGCCGAAATATCGGCCGAGCAAGGGACTATTTACTCTTGCCGTAAACTCTTCACTGGATTAGCCCTGGCAGCTCTTCCTGCTTGATTGGAGACAATGATCAGTGCGAACGTCAAAGCTACAAGACCAACAATGGGGAAGATCCACCACTGTATGCTGACGCGAATCTCGTACCGCTCGAGGTACTGATCCAGCAACCACCACGACAGTGGTGCTACGATCGCAAATGAGATCACCACGAGCTTGGAAAAATCCTTGGAGATCAGGGCGATAAGACTGGAAATGGACGCGCCCAATACCTTGCGAATGCCAATCTCTTTGGTTCGTTGTTCGGCCATAAATGACGCAAGACCAAATAGACCCAGCCCCGTGATAAAGATGGCCAGCAATGAGAACAAGACTGCCAACTTCTTGGTGAGTTCTATTTCGGTGAACTTCCGCTGGAAGGCCACATCCATAAATTCGTATTCGAACGGGTAAGCCGGATTATGTTCATTGAAAACAGACTCCACTGTGGCAAGGGCACGTGGCAAATCCATGCCGCGCTTCAGCCGCAGTGTGACATAGCCTCCCCAATCGCCCATGATCATAAACAGGGGCTTCACCTCCCTGTACGGCGAGCCCATGATGACATCGTCCACCACGCCAATCAATTGGCGCTTGTCACCCCAAAGATCTAAATTGGTACCGATCACTGGCTCTTCCAGCCCCATGAGTTCGAGTGCAGTTTTGTTGACGAGGATACCGGAGGAGTCAGAGACGATGTCTTTGGAGAAATCTCTGCCCATCAGCATCTCAATGCCCATCGTTTCCGCATAGTCGTAGTCAGTGACTACGGTCGTGAAGATCACTCTTAGGTCTTCGGGTTTTCCCGGCCACCCTATAAAATTGTTGGAGTTGATACTTGTGATCTGGCCGTTGGCTTTTGTCACTGCCTCGACGGCTCCGGACTGCAGTAACGCAGTTTTGATTACATCGTACTTCTCACCGATCTCCTCGGTTTGCTCGACGCTGATCAAATGCTCCTGGTCATAGCCGAGGTCGCGCTTTTGTACAAGGCTGATCTGCTGATAGATAATAAAGGTGCCAACCATGAGCAGGATGGAAAAACCAAACTGGAGTACGACCAGTACTTTGCGGGGAAGGGAGGCGCCCCTACCAACCCCGACCGTTCCTTTGAGGGTACGGACCGGATCAAATGCCGAGAGATAAAAGGCGGGGTAGCTACCTGAGACGATGCCCGTGCCCAGGATCATGACCGCCGCAAAAGCCCAGAAAAGCGGTGACTGATAATCAATCACTAGTTGCTTGTCCACCAGATCGTTGTAGAACGGCAGGCACACTTCCGCAGCGATCAAGGCCAAGGCAAAAGCAATCAGTGAAATAATCACTGACTCACCAATAAATTGAGCGATGAGTCCCGCACGTGTGGATCCCAGGCTCTTGCGAATGCCTACCTCCCGCGCTCGCTTCTCAGATCGAGCGGTGGCGAGGTTCATGAAATTGATACAAGCGATGGCCAGGATGAAGATGGCGATGATTGTGAACAGCTGAACATATTCAATTCGACCGCCAGCCTCTACGCCGTCTTCAAAATCCGAATGCAGACGCCATCTTTCCATTGGGTGGAGCCACAGCCAGGTGGGGAAATCGGTTTCGCCATGATCCTCTAACATACTTCCAATGCCTTGCTCAACCTCCAGTTCTTTACCGGCATCAGTCAATTCGACGAAGACCTGGAAGGAGTAATTGCCCCAATTGTCTTTGTTTTCCACCACCCATTCATTGACCATTTCTCGCTGCTTCCAGGGGATAAGGAATTCGAATTCAAAGGAGGAGTTGCCGGGAACATCCTCTAATACACAGGTAACCTGAAGGTTGCTCTCATCTGAAACACGGACGATTTTTCCCATAGGGTCTTCATCACCAAAGAGTTTCTTCGCCAGACTTTCTGTGATGACGATAGATAACGGGTCGTCGAGGGCAATATCTGCATTACCGGCAGCAACCTTGTATTCAAACATGTCGAGAAATTCCTCGCCTACATAGTAGCCACGTGGTGTGAGTCTCGTCTCGCCCACGGTTAATAACCTATCCCCTCCCCAGCCAGCGACTGTACTGTTCGTTACCGCGCTGTGGGCTGTTTTCATGGCTTCATACGTGGGAAGCGGCACAGAGCGCCAGGAGTTGGTAGTGTTGTTGTACTCAGAATTTACCCAGACCTGATAGAGTCGCTGGCTCTTTGGGATGAAGGTATCGTATGATGTCTCATCGTATACCCATAGTAGGATGAGTATACTACAAGCGATGCCTATAGCGAGGCCCGAGATATTGATAAATGAATAGACAGGATTTTTACGCAGGTTGCGCAAAGTGGCAAGAAGAAAGTTTTTGAGCATGAGTTCTGAACCTTGTTAAGAAAAGGACAATTCCACTTGGGTGGGGTTGCATATGTCCTACTGCTATATTCTTGGAAGGTTACAGTTGGGTGGAGTGAATCATTGAGTCTATTGAAACTCCAAATACCGGGAGGGAGTGATAATGGATTGTAAGAGATTGATTATCAATGTTTTAATTATTATTCTGCATCGTGGGAGATTTTTTCATATCTTCATTTCGAAACAATAAAACCAAACTCTAATGAAACTATTACACCGCCTATTTCGGCCTCTTTGGGCCATCGCTCTCGTATGCCTCATTTTCTCATGTATGCAGGAGGACCCCGATCTCCAGAAGACGCTGGACAAAGAGGGTTCTGAATTATTGGATAGTGATGAAAATGCCCGCAGGGGCTCTCGCCCCATCCGACCTAGTGGAGATCAGTCCGGTGCCACAGATGCCGACGCCATTGAAGCAGCCTTGAACGATGCGGGAAGTGGTGCCACTGTCAGGCTTGGCGCTGGTACTTTTTATGTCAATCGTCCCATCGTATCCGCAGGCTTCAATGGTACGCTAGCTGGAGTTGGCAAGAAAAAGACGACGATCAAGGGTGTGGGCACACCTGATGCGCCATTTGGTCTTACTGCTGTCAACGAACAGCCCGGCCAGCCCGCAATTTTGAGAAGTGTGCTTCTTTACCTCGATGCCCCTGAAGGCTACCTGTCCGTTCGTAACCTCACTTTCACAATTGATGAGGGATTCCAGACGGAGCCTGATGCCTTCGGTGGTACGACCCTCACATCGTTTTTGACAGTCCAGATTCGTACCGAAGATGTCGACACATCATTTGAGGAGTTGTGCCTCATCGGTGTGGTCAACGACCCTAACAATCCTTTTGCCAACTTCCAACCCACGGTGGCGATGAACGTCTGGGGAAATGGTGATACGTTCCCGCAAGTGACCAGCGGTGGAAGGCATGAGGTACGCAGATGCCTCTTCGACAAGTCGAGTATCCAGGCACTCGTGATCCAGTCCTTCCGCAATGCCTACATCAAGACCACTGACAACACGTTTGTCAATGTGAAGCAGTATAACACCCGATACCTCGACGGTGGATTCGTCTACATCGCGAGAAATGAAATGGAGAACCACTCATTCGGAGGCATCGTCGTAACGCAGGAATTCCAGCCAGTAGGCCAAAATCGCACACGGGTCGTCATTACTAATAACCGTATCAAGACCAATGGCTATATGTCCATTGAGATTGGGACAGCACCTAACTTCTCTCTGTACATAGCACGGAATCATATTGAGACTGGGCCCGATCCTTTTTCTGTATTCCCAAACCAAGCAGGCATCGGATTATTTCCCGGACAGGATAAAGCCAAAGTGTTCGCCAACACGATAAAAGGAACGCCAGAGAATGGCATTCATCTGATAGAGACGACAAACAGCGGCGTCTTCTTCAATAACCTCAAGGGGGCTACTCCGGGTCGTGCCCACATAACGCTTGAGCCCGGAAGTGACAATAATCGTATCGTTCGAAATCTGGGGGCTACCGTCATTGACGATTTGGGGTCTGGCAATGTCATTCGCTAGCTTCACAAACAATATTCTGAAATAAAAAAAGCCGGCCCATCCAGGGTCGGCTTTGTCTTTTATCGTCTGCTCGAGTTTAGGAGATCTCCCAGCCTGAGCGGTAGTCCCTGCCGACAAACTCATTGGCGGCATCATAGTTGGTGATTTTCATGTTCTCACCATCCCAGAGCAATTGCTTTCTTCCCTCAAACTGCCAACGGCCTCTGCTGTCTTTGGAGGTACCTTGCTGATAGCTGCGAATGGCGAGGTTCCCCATGATCACGGTTTCGGTCATAGGTCCTGAGTAGTCAAAAGAAGAGGTCAGCGCCTTGTGCTCTTTGCTGCCATAACCCGCTTTTACTGCTTCTGTCCAGGACTTCTGGTGGCCACTTTCAGGGAAGTCACCCTTGTTGTACGGATTGCCATCGTCGAAGTCCTCAGGCATGGTCATCTTGTCGCCGTTGTTAAGGTAGACCTGAGGCGTTCGTCCATAGATGCCACAGGTCATGATGCCCTTTTCCCCAGTCATGATGGCTCCGTTGGCGGAACCCGGACTTCCGAGGAAGTCATCTGCTGGAATCAGGTCTGGATGCATGGGACGCAACCCACCGTCGAGCCATGTGAGTTTCAAATCCGATTTGTTTTTCTCCGTGGCTGAGAACTTCAACTGCACGTGAGAAGAAGGTGGGCATCCGGCAGGTATATATTCAGGTGTCCAGTCTTGTAGGAAGATCTGGCCTACGCTGCACTCCACGGCAGTCGGATATCCCAGACCCAAAACACGGAAAGGTGTGTCGATGATATGGCATCCGATATCACCCAAAGCGCCAGTACCAAAGTTCCACCAACCTCGCCACTTAAATGGATGGTAGAGGGGGTGGTAATCAACAAAGTCCGCTGGGCCTATGAACAGATCCCAGGCTTCCTTGCTGATCTGATCTGGCAGTGCAGGCGTTTCCGTAGGCACGGGAATACCTTGTGGCCACACTGGGCGGTTGGTCCAGACCTGTACGTCTGTGACGTTGCCGATCACGCCGTCGTCAAACCATTTTTGCATCTGCACCTGCTCCCTGTTGGATGCGCCCTGGTTGCCCATTTGGGTCACGATCTTATTCGCCGCAGCCTTTTCGGTGAGCATTCGAGCCTCTCTGATATTATGGGTGAGAGGCTTCTGCACATAGACGTGTTTCCCCAGGTCCATGGCGGTCATGGCCGCCACAGCGTGGGTGTGGTCAGGAGTGGATATGGTCACGGCGTCGATCTCTTTTACTTCCTCCAGCATGACGCGGAAATCCGTGAAGACCTTGGCATCGGGCCAGGCATTGATGGAGTCCCCCGCTCGTTGCGGGTCGATATCGCATAAGGCCACGACATTTTCCATGCCGTCGTTGAAGGCATTGCGGATATCGGATCTTCCCTTGCCGCCGGCGCCAATGGCCGCGATGTTGAGTTTGTCACTGGGGGCGCGGTAGCCCGCTCCACCAAGTACATAACGGGGGACAATGGTGAATGCCGCCGCGCCCAGCCCGGCTTTCTTCACAAAGTCCCTTCTGCCTGATTCTTTGTTGGTTTTTGCTTTCTTCATTGCAGTAGAGTTACTATTTCTTGAGTCTGCGAAACCCTAAAATTCCTTGATTTTGATGTTGCGGAACCACACATCGTCGCTATGATCCTGCAGCCCGATGAGGCCTTTGTCTGAGAGATTGGCCCAGTCTTCATTGAGTCCGGGAAACTTGCTGCCAGCCACCAGTTCGTTCCATTCTTCGGTGCCGTATTCGTAGCTAACGACCACTTCACCATTCATCACGTGCTGTATTTTCTTTCCTTGCTTGATTACCTCCACGGCATTCCATTCACCGGCAGGATTCGCATTTTGCGGTACAGCCGGAATCAGATCATATAGAGAGCTAGCCTTGCGATTACCGTCCTTGCCTCGGTCAGAATCCGGATGTCCGGCATTGTCCAGGACCTGCATTTCCGGAGCAGTTTTGTAGATCGGTCCAAAATCAGGTCGCTCCTGTCCGAGGTAGAAGATCCCTGAATTGCCAGCTTCGCCGATTTTCCATTCTAGCTTAAAGTGAAAGTTTTCGAATTCCTGATCGTAGATGATATCACCGGCATCAGCTGATTCTTCCTCGGACCTCTTCGCCTTGCTAGGGAGGTAAAAGGCGCCGTCTTCCACTTTCCATGCCTTTGGAAATGCTTCTTTGCCATAACCTCTCCAGCCTGTGGAGGTACTTCCGTCGAAAAGCAACTTCCATCCATCGGCTTTCTCCGCATCAGTGAGCGTGTTGAGAGCTGGTGCCGCGGCCTGAGTTGTTTCAGGCTCGGCGTTGGCGCCTTGCTCCTTGGTAGGTTGTGAGCAACTAACAACTGCTACAATAGCAAGTGTCGATAGTAGATTCTTCATTGTGATCTTTTTGAGGTTTAATTGATCTCTAAGTTAAGATGTACGGCGGACTTCAGGGAGAATCAGCGATAACTTTGATCGGCGGTCGAGATAGATGCCCGGAAGATCAAAATGGTCCGCCCTCATTGATTTTGTGGGCCTGCCTGCCAGCACCCGGCATTTTGCCTCGAATGCTGTGCTGATCCGTTTTTACATAGCCTGGCAGCCGCTCGTACCAATCCCTTGTCAGCTCCGAGGGGATATCGTCCCCAGTAACGGTCATCCATTGGTTAAGAATGGACTTGAGATCTTGTAAATCGTCCTGGTAGCGCTCGTCGCCGGCGACGTTATTCCATTGTTCGGCATCGTTCTGCAGGTCATAGAGTTCTTCGGCCGGTCGGGGGACAGTGAAGATATCCGTTTGCTCCTGCGTGATTGTTCCAGCCTCTTTCAATAGGAGCAGGTCGGCATGTGAAGGACTGCCCACTGCGTCTGCTGGCCCCATTTGCGGGAATTGCGGACGTGCGTTGAGGATGTACATCAATGACTCACTCCGGACCATCCGTTCGTAGGCCTCGTAGTCATGCCAATTGTGCTCGGCGAATACGTAATTTCGGAATGGTTGATCCGGGTTGGAAAGCAATGATTCGAAGCTTCTTCCCTGAAACTGCCTGGACATTTCCTCGGTGGCCAGTCCCAGAATCGTTGGCGCGATATCAATGACGCTGACCAGTGACTCACACACGCGCGGCTCTCCGATCCGTCGTGGCCAGAAGGCAATGAAGGGCGTTTTCATCCCCCGGTCGTTTACCCGTGTCTTGCTGTGAGGAAAGGGCCGCCCATTGTCGGCCATGACCAAAATGAGTGTGTTGTCCAACGCACGTTGCTTCTGCAGTTCGGTGACGACCTGCCCTATATAATGGTCAAATCGAAAGATCTCGTCGTAGTATCTGGCCAGATCAAGCTTTGTGGAATCGCCGTTGGCCAGATAGAAGGGAGGCGTGATTTCCGTGGCTTCATGCTTGCCAGAAAAGGTGTTGGGGCCCCACCGTCTATGTGCATCGAATGCCGCAAACCAAAAGAAGAAAGGTTGGTCCTGTGGTCGCTCCTTCACTATTTGCACCCAGGCTTCCTCACCTCCATCACCGACTTCCTTGCGGTTATTGATCATTCGGTCAAATCCGCGCCTGGCGTACGGCCCCGAGTGAAACTTCCCGGAATGGGCCGTGTAGTAGCCATTGGCCCTGAGTAGTTCAGGAAAGGACTGCATCGTCTCCGGTGGTCGGGTGTGGAGCTCTGCCGCTCCCGTATTGTGTGGATACCTGCCGGTAAGGATGCTGTTGCGGCTGGGACTGCAGGAACTGGCTGTGAGGTAGAAGTTGTCGAATCGCACACCTGCAGAGGCCAGACGATCGATATTGGGCGTCTGCACCTGTTGATTGCCGTACGCACCCAGGTCGTCCCAACTTACATCGTCCGCGATGAAGAGGACAATGTTTGGGGGATTCTGGCAGTGTATCGCGTGGCTCGAGAGAATGACCAGAAGTAAATGCAGCGGAGAGAGTTTCATGGTTGTGGTAGGTCTTTTGATAAAGATAGGCTACTTGCTTCGTTTGTACTCCTCCGAAAATTTTGGATTAAATTCCGCCACAAATCCAGTTCTCATGATCAAGCAAATCACCAATTATAACCTATTTCTATTGCTTCTCGTACCTTTCGTATTCGCCTGTCAACCTTCACAAAAGGCCAGTGAAAACGATCCCGATGCCGAAGAATGGATGGTCCTTTTTGACGGCTCCAATATGGACAATTGGATCCCTAAAGTGCGGGGGTATGAAATGGGCGTCAATTACAAGGATCGGTGGCTTGTCGAGGACAGCCTCTTAAGCGTGAGGTATGCCCCGGAAGATACCTTCAAGGGCGATTTTGGTCACCTCTACTATGACCAGAAGTTTTCGCACTACCGATTGCGAGCCACTTATCGTTTCGTTGGGGAACAGATGACCGATGGGCCTGGGTGGGCCGTGCGCAATAATGGCCTCATGCTGCATTGTCAGGATCCGAGGGACATTGGTTTCGATCAGGACTTTCCGATCAGCCTGGAGATGCAGCTCCTGGGTGGGGATGGTACCAATCCACGAACGACAGGCAATCTCTGCACACCAGGGACCAACGTGGTTCTGGATGGTGTGTTTACCACTGACCACTGTATCAATTCTTCTTCCGAGACCTATCACGGTGATCAATGGGTGGAAGCCGAAGTGCTCGTTTATGGGGATTCGTTGTTCCAGCATTTCATAGAGGGTCAGCTTGTCCTGCAGTATACCGATGCCACTGTCGGAGGGGGTGCAGTATCAGGTTTGAAGGAGGGGCAGTACAATGAGGGTGAGGCGCTGGGAGAGGGCTTCATTAGTATCCAGGCGGAGACGGCCCCCATTGACTTCAAAAAGATCGAGGTGCTCGACCTGTGCGGTTGTATGGACAAGGAGGCGAAGAACTACAAGTCCTATTATGTAAAGGCTGACAATAGCCGATGCATCTATTGATAGCCGGCAGGCGTATTTCCTATTTTCTTTCAGCTGATAGGCCATTCTTCGCATAAAGCATATGGTCAGACGAGTCTATTGGCAGCTATTCGGCATTTTCCTGTTTGTGGGATGCTCCGAAGCGCAGGAGCAAGAAAATCCCTGGGTTGGGGACTTAGAGTTCCTCAAAAAGGAGCTGGTTGACTACCATCCCGGGTTCAACTGGTACACCTCTGCCCGAGCGATGGACAGTCTTTACGATGTGGCCATCGACAGGGTCAAAGATGGTGCAATTGACCATCTGGAGTTCTACCGAATCGTTCGAGGTCTTATTGCTGAAATCAGATGTGGACACACGCACACAGGGGTTCCCGCCTCATTGGAAGAGGAGGTCTTCTCGGAATGGAATTTTATGCCACTCTCAGTGACCATGATTGGAGATACCGTTGTTGTTGCAGGGATGTTGGAGGGTTCACCGCTGGAGAGAGGGGATCAGATACTGTCTGTCAGTGGCAATGACATCGAAGACATTGTCGACAAGATCATCAGGTTTCAATCGGGCGATGGCTTTGTGGGCTCGGGAAGACAACTATCCATGGCCAGATACTTCCGTCTTTACTATCAGCTATTTGTTGATCCCTATGCCACAACCTACGAATTGACCGTGAGGCGCCGTGGTGAGGAATTACGGGTTGTGCTGGAAGGTAAACCTTGGGAACAGCTCAGTTCACTTCAGCCTGTCTCGAATGACCTTCAGCCATTGAACATCACGCATGAGCCGGGTTACAGCGTACTGCGTATTGCCACTTTTTCCTCTGGAGCCATCCAGGGGGCCGATCAAAACTATAGCCGTTTTCTGCGTGAGGCATTTAGCGATTTGAGTAGGAGAGGTGTTCAGCAGTTAGTTCTGGATTTGCGAGGCAATGGTGGAGGCAGTGACAATTATGGCGCAGAACTGGTGTCCTATCTTCTGGATAAGCCCTATGGGTACTTCGAACGGATTGTCGTGACTGATGAGTATAGCGGATATGGTGGCATTGAGGACCGGGGCGGTGAGCGTTTTGTGACCAATCACAGAGGCCTGTCAAGGTGGGAGCCAGCCAAACACCATTACGATGGTGACCTATACGTCCTGGTGGATGGTGGCAGTTTCTCCACTTGCGCAGATGTCGCGTCTGTGCTGAAAGCCAATGGCCGTCAGCTTATACTCGGTGAGGAGACAGGTGGAGGTGCCAGGGGCAATACCAGCGGTAATCGGCGAAGTGTCGTTCTTCCTCATTCTGAGATCACCATTCATATTCCATTGTGGAAATACACGACCGCGCTGGCCTCGACGCATCCAATGGGTAGAGGAGTCATTCCTGACGTTGAATTGCTTCCTACGACCTGGCACTTCGTTGAGGAGCGAGACGCTGTGATGGAGTATGTCCTACAACTCATCGCTACTAAATGAAAAGGGCCAGCCCTTGAGCCAGCCCCTTCATAACAAGCAAGGTCTTTCTACAACTGGAAGGTGATGCCCATGCCTATCATACGACCCGTCTGTCGTGGATAGACAAGGCTCAGCACACTCGTGGATTCGACGAAGGCCTTACTAAGCACATCATTGCCGAACGCGTAGACTGAGAGGTTGTCGGAGAATGTTTTGGCTACCTTGAAGTTGAGGATCGTACGGTCGTCATTTCGACCCACCTGGAATGCGCGTCCGGTATCTCCGAACAGGGGCCACCAGCGCTGGTGCTCGTACTGATAGATGGGATCCACCGTTCCGAACTTGTTGTAAAACGCCGTAGCGTATAAAGCTGATATCGACACGTGAATGCCGGCAGGTGCCGCATACTTCAACCGTCCTCTGAAAATGTTCTGCGGTACACGTGGGTACTGCTCATTGGTCAACGGTGAGTTCTGAATAGTGTCGAGAGTGACATCGAAGTCATCGTTGGCTTTGTACTCGCGCTCACTGGTAAACAGTGCATGCGAAAGCTCCAGGAATAGGCCATCAGTGACCTGGTACTTAATGATGGTCTCCATGCCGGTGTTTGTTCCATCGATGTAGTTGCCATAATAGGCCGTTTCCATCCGCTCCCGCGGATTGGTCGGTGATTGGATCGTATCGAGTACAATGGGCGAATTCGTGATATCGTCCGTGACGATGGTGTGGTAGAAATTGGATTCCACATAGACGGCGTCCGTCACTTGCCAGCGCAGACCAACCTCGAAGTTGGCGAAAGACGTAGGTTCGGTATCGTCGCCATTGGTGATCCCCGTATTGAAGTAATCCGGCCAGGTGATCCCGATGATTGTCGTAAGACCGGGAATTGTCGCTGCGATGGCGTCTTGAGCTGCCTGAGTCGCCAGGAAGGCTGGTATATCACTTTCCGGGATGCCCGCCTGGTCAATGACCGTCTGAGTGGCGATAGCTGGGATGATCTCAGCGAAGCCTTCGGGACTCGGGACCCGGAGGAAATTGACAGCAATGTTCGTTTGCTGGTAACCAGGAGTGGTGTAAGACTTGGTATAGCCGCCCCATAATGTCAGCTTTTCACCGAGAGCCGCTGTTATCTTGGCCATCGGTGAGAAGTAGTACTGATCGTTGATCAATGAGAAATTCTCAGCCTTCGCTCCCAGATAGAAATTGAGTTTGTCATCGAGCAACTCAATGTTGTCCTGCACGAAAAAGCCCGTTAGCGTTTCCGTATTCTGTCGATCAATGTAATTGAGCGATCCCTCGAAGGCAATCTCTGGGATGTCATAGTTCAGCAGTCGATAGTTGGCTCCGAATGACAGGTTGTTGAATCCGAGTGTGAGGTTGTCCTGTATCTCAAAATCGTAGATGGAGTTGTTGTAGTTGACTCCTCCGAATAATATCTGATGATAATTCTCGGCGTTGGTAGAGACACGAAGGAATAGCTGGTGGTCCGCTGATATCTCATAGTCCGCCCGAACATTGCCAGTAATGCGTTGCTTGTTGTGGTCTACCAGCTGGATTATATCGGTTCCCTCTACGGCGATGCCTCCTGTTTCTGTCAGGTAAAGACGTGACTGCTCTGGGGGATAGTTCTGTGTGTAGATGCGCTGGTTGGATCCGTTGAAGTGCATGTTGGAAGAAACCCTAAGCTTATCGGAGATCTCCCAGCGGAAATTGAGGCCTGCGGCGTACATGTGCACGGTTTTATCATCTCCTGTGAATCTGTTCGTGATCAGTGTATCACCTTCGTAGGAGGAGGCTGGTACAAGTGCCGTTTCGTTTTCGATCGATGGCATTTGCTCGTATCCTGAGAAATACCGGTAGCGGCCGTAGAGTCCCAGGGAGATCTTCTCATTGAGCTTCTTGTTGAATGCCAGGTTAGTCCCACTGTGGAGTGGGTACGCGATGTCCGTAGTCACGCTGAAAAGAGGCTGGTCTTCGGCCGCCTTGGTGAAGATGCTGATGACACCGGATGCTGAGTTAGCACCGTAGATCACACCTCCCGACCCGCGGACTACCTCGATGCGGTCGATCGCGGTCAGCGGCAGTTCAAAGTTTTCCCAGATCATGCTGGAGGTGATCATATCGTTCATCGGCGTGCCATCCAGGAGTACCAGGAACGAGGCGTAATACGAATTCCTCAGAAAAGCTTCGTATTTGTAGAAGTCGATCGTGGCAGCCCAGTATCCGGGAACCATCTCGCGTAGCAATTCTACCAGGTTCGTTGCGCCAGAGTGTACGATATCTTCGGTGGTGATTACTTGTATGGAGGAGGGTACGTCCTGGAGACGTTGTGCCTTTTTGGAGACGGAAGTCACTTCCATACCCATGAGCTCCTCAAGGCTCAGGTCGAGGATCTCATCCTGCTGACCCATGGCGAATGGAACAATCCAACAACTCAATACCCAAACGATAATGTTCTTCTTCGTGTGCATGTGTCTATTACTCGGTTTTCTATAGCGGTTAGTGTGTTGCGCTTAGCTGGCAGTGATCCCTTTAGTGATAAATAACTGTTCTAAGCGTGTTTGAAAATATGACCTAATTCTGGGTCTCGCCTCAAAAGCTAGCTGAATCCGGATTTTCATGGAGTGACTGAGGATTACCCAGCAGCTACAATTCTGGCCCACTTCGGTTTGTGAGAATTCACCCTTATTGAGAGGAGACCCTTAAATACCTACAGTCTTAAGTTCAATCCTAAGCCGGTCATACGACCAACCTCGTGCGGTTAACTTTAAACGATGCTAGACTAATTGATCAGTTGTAGTTATGAGATTGTGGGGGCAAAAAGGGACTTGTCCGTGCCTTCTTCTTGGGGGTGGGAAAGAGAGGGAGTCTGTAGGTGGTATTGGTATGACCGGTCCCTCGAGGCGGAACCGGCCACCTTAGTAGTTTCTTAAGGAATCTGGATGTTGTCAGGCCCGTCTACGAGCAAGATGTGACAGCAGTCACGCCCGATGACGAAGATTTCGTCAACTACTTTTGACTCGTTGAGATAGCCTTCAAATCGGAACTCAGTACCCTCGCAGTCTACCTTGTCAAAGTCACTGTCCTGTGCGATGATATAGCCCCCCGGCGCAAGCAGACCCAGCCACTCTCCATGCTCCAGAACTTCTCCAGTCTCGACGATGGTCACTTCAAAATCATCCAGGGTGACCGGCGCACCGGAGCTGTAGGTCACAGTAAAGGTCAAAGTGCGGAATTCTTCAGTACAGAGAATATCCCCAGTACATTCCGGGCAGTCTATTTTGGGATCGTCTTTTTGGTCGTTGCAGGCGAGCAATAATCCGACACAGAGGATAAAAACTAGCTGTCTCATTATTTGTAAATTTTATGGCCAGTTATAAGGAAAGCAAATCACTTGCCAATCTGCACGTCCCATCCCTACTTGTAAAAAAGAAAGGGCCCACGTAAGTGGACCCTGGTTATGTCGATTGTACCCGAAGGTACCTTCTGTTACTTTTGGGAGCGATTTATATCACCTTGCCGAGCGCCAGTAGCTTCGTGCTAGGTGTCATTTTTTTGGATTCGATGCTGCCCTTGCTGATTAGAAATCGCAGCTTGTTGGCCTCCAGGTAGAAGCCAATGTCCGAGCCGCTGCCCACTTGTTTGTCGCTGTCGGAAACGATGAGGACACTGTTCTCGTTGGCAGCCGAACCTATTTGGCCGATGACCTTTTCTTGTCCTGTGGGAACGAATAGGATATCGCATTTATTGAGCTCCGATACCCCATTGATCTTTATCACACTGAGGTTGTCACGAGACGCTGCAAATGTTACTAGTTCGTCGTATACATCGGATTTACCGATTACACCTACTACGATGCTCTTCTCTCCGCTTGGCCACTCTATATATTCAGAGAATTTGTAAAGAAAAAGTGCCTTAAACTTACTCTCCTGCGCTGAGCTGCTGAAGCTCAGGAGAAGTCCAGTCAAGAGAAAGCAAACGCCTAGAATTGATCTCTTATCCATGGTCGATTATTTATGTCTTACTTGTCTTTAGCGCTTAGGTTGTTACCATTTCCATGCCAGCGTGTTCTGTCAAGGTAAAACGGCCTACACCGTCTTTAAGCGAGGATGCAACACCTGCCAATTGCTCCGATTTATTTACATAATTCTGCATACCCGAGGACAATTCCGTCGCTGAGCTGGCAATTTGCTCGGCACCCACAGCACTTTCTTCGGCGATCACTACCACGGATTCTGTGATCGATACCACCTTGCCGATATCGCTCTTCTGTTGCTTCGTGGCTGCCACGATGTCCTCTGAGAGTCGCAAGGTCTCGTTGGTACTTTCGGAGATCTCCTGGAAGACTGACACTACCTGTACGGAGGCTTCACTGCCATTCTTTACACTGGACTTCATCGTATCGATTGCGGAGGAAGCGCTTTGCGTATCCTTGTGCACGTCGCCGACAAGCGTCTCAATTTCTTTGGCCGATTTTCTGGAGTCCTCGGCTAGTTTTCGTATTTCTTCAGCTACCACCGCAAAGCCACGCCCTGCCTCTCCGGCTTGCGCCGCTTCGATGGCCGCATTGAGTGCCAGTAGGTTGGTCTGATTCGCGATGTCGGTGATGACGTTAAGGACCCGCACGATTTCTTTAGACCGCTGCGTAAGTACCTGAATGGACTGGTAGGTCTGGTCGGAAGATACTTCGATCTCTTCCATGTTCTTCACCACCTTGTTGACGATACTCTGCCCCTGCTCACTACCGTCCACACCGCTTCTCGCGGCTTTGTTGATCGTTTCAGCCTTATGGCCCATGTCGACAGATGATTTCAGAATGCCCTCTACGAGATTAGAAGCTTCGTCCACTTTCTGTACCTGGTTACGAGCGCCCTGGCTCATCTCACCGATGGAAGAAGCGATCTCCGAAGTATTGGCATGCATTTCTGAGCTGCCTGTAAGCATCTCCGTCGATGATTCGTCGACTACGACGGCGTTTTCGCTGATATCCTGCAGGAAGACATTGAGGTTCTCGCAGGCCTTGTTCAGGTTGGAGACCAATTTCAATATGTCACCGTGTGCGACATCTGTAAATCTCGCTGTGAGGTCGCCCTGTGCCATGCGGTCAACAATGGTGCTGACAGAAAGGACTGGTTCAGCAATAGAACCCAGCAGGTTGTTGATGGTCTCCGCAAGTGACTTCCAGGCACCTTCTTTGTTCTCGGTATCAATACGAGCGCTCAGGTCACCATTCTCACCAGAGCTGCGCACGACTTCGTTGGTTTCCGAAATCACATCCGTTAGATTGGCCCTCATAGACAGTAGTGCCTGTCCCAGAACGTCCTTATCCCCAGACGCCTCAAAATTGGCCTCCAGATTTCCTAGCCCTATTTCCTGGGCGAATACCGCATATCGCTTGAACGCGCCTATTACGCGGTTGATGCCATGGCTCATGATACCAATTTCGTCCTTGCTATTGACTTCCGTTTCGTCAACAATCTTGCCCTCAGCGACATTAGAAATTATGTCCTGCAATCGGCTGATAGGGTGAGTAATGCCCCGCGTGAGCAGGGTGGAGATGACTATCGCGCAGAATGTTGCCAAAAAGCCTAGGAGGATGATCGTGCCATTCATTCTTTCGAAGGATGACAACATGGTGGCGGTGATTTCTTCGGACTGACTATCATATGTGGATAATATCACGTCAAGACGCTGTACCAACTGTTCTGTGGTAGGCACTACGGAGCCTTCAATGAGGTCCTCGCAAATGAATACTGCGACGGGATCTTCATAGTCCAGAGGCGCGTTGAGGGTGGTCATGATCGTTTGATGGTCCAACATGATCGACTCAAACTCGTTGACAATTCCAGCTACCTCGGCAGAGTCTTCCTCAGAAAACACCAAAGAGTCCAATCGTGCTTTGTAATTCGGGTATAGCTCGTTGTGAATATTCTCGAGCTTACGCTTGTCCACCTCATAACTCTTTACGTACACCCAATTCGTCGAGTAGGTCTTTGAGTCCTTGATCAGTCCTTTCAGCTCGTTGAGTGCCTGGCGTGAGGGTTCGATTTCTGACTCGACCCTTACCAACATGTCCGTGCTGTTGTTGAGGATGACGTAGGTATAAATACCATTGAGACCAATGGCAGCGATCAAAAAGAGGAAACCAGCAACGATTTTCCTTCCGATCTTAAGATTCTTTATGAACTGGATCATTTTGTTTTCCAGATTATTGTGCTATTGTCGGTTCCATCAAAAATGGGAGCGATACTTTCTTTTCAGTCTATGTTGGTGTCGGTTGATTTTGGCATTCTCAACTCAGCGATGTCCGCGCTCGACTCAAAGTCTAGTTCTTTACTCGTAACAAACTTAGCTTTCCTCTTTACTGCATTCCACCGGATGCACCCGAATTGGAATTTTTACCGAGCGAAAGGGTAATGGCATGGCTAACCCAAAGAATCGCGGCTCGTATAAGGTCCATTTTTTGTTTTTGGCGGTTTTTCACCAGTGAATTTTGGGCTCCCTACAACTGGTAGAATTTGCTGCTATCGACCGATTGGGCCGAATACCTACCCCCTGTCTGGTTTGTCCGGTGCCCTCGTGCAGAAAACGGCAATGATCAATTAACGGTGGAATAAAACCGTTAAGCAAAAGTATTGTCACCGAATAGGATAGGATTATTTCTGGAGTTTTGAAAATTATTTTCGCTGATTTTGCGTCTTTTGGTAAGGAGCTCCGACTACGGGGTAAAAAAGAGAAAATTATGAAGCGATTACATGTAAGTCTGGCAGTGAAAGACCTTGACGAATCGGTTAGGTTTTACAGGAATTTGTTCAATGCCGAGCCAACGGTGATCAAGGAGGACTACGCCAAGTGGATGCTCGATGATCCATTGGTCAACTTCGCCATCAATAAATCTTCCAACACTGCTGGTCTGCAGCATCTTGGAATACAAGTAGAGAGTGATGCGGAGTTGCAGGAGGTCTATCAGAACATAGAAAAGACGCACGCTGATGTTCTGGAGGAAGGCCATACGGTATGCTGCTATTCTCAGTCAGAAAAATCTTGGGTAAAAGATCCGCAGGGTGTAGAATGGGAGGCATTCCACACCTACGGTGAATCAGAAGTCAATACGGTTGACAGCACAAAATGCTGTGATGATGCATGCTGCCAGTAGCACTATCAGTCCGTCCTGTGAGCCGGTAGCGCCGATCTTCCTTCAGTACCGTGACAACCTGGTCCGGTACATCCAAAGCAAGGTCGACGATCCCGACTCACGGGATGACCTTTTGAGCGAGGTCATGCTCAAGATCTATGATCAATGCGAGCGCCTGGACGAAGTGAGAAATCCGGAGGCATGGTTGCTGAGTATTGCCAGGAACACGGTCGCCGATTATTTCAGATCAAAGGGGAAGTACGAGGATGCTTCGAGCCTGGCACAGCAGGTAGAGGAGGATGAGAACCTATCGGAAAAGGTCGACGTGGAATCGTGCGTTCACGCGATGATTGGGTTGTTGCCCGAGAAGTACCGTGGCCCTTTGCACGACTATGAGATCAAAGGAATTCCCCAAAAGGAGCTTGTTGGCCGCTATGGTTTGAGTGAGTCCGGAGTGAAGTCAAGAGTGCAGCGAGGGCGGTCCATGCTCAAGGAGCTCTTTCGTCGATATTGCAGTGAAGTGACGGCAGATGGCTGTGAGAGTTCGCAGTGCAACGAAGACTGCTAGCGATTCAGTAAGATTTTTGGAGCGACCGCAAGGCGGTTTGTGCTACAAATTGCCTAAGATTGGACTTCATCAACTTCCACACATCAATGAAGACCGTTTTCAAGCTGATTGCCGTTGTGGCCTTAGTTACCCAGCTGGCCTGTGACTCCTCACAGAAATCAAATAACAACTCAGAGAAAACGTCACCAGAAAAACCCCAGTTTTGGGAGTCTCTCACTTTCTACTCGGGCTTCGGTAGTGAAACTGCTGAATTTGCGCCTGGAGATGGCGCGCTTTACAGCACTACATCCCGCAATTTGCTTGCGCTTGATAGTGCAACCGCAGGGTTGGCATACGCTCCGGATGTATCGATCCTTGCCGACTCGGGCAGGTTCGGTAGCGGCTTGAATTTTGGAGCAAAGACGCGTAATGCCGTATTCTTCAAGTGTACGGATAATTTGATCTACAACGACTCTTCTTGGCATGGAACTGTATCCTTTTGGCTGAAGCTGGATCCCAGCACCGATCTGGAGCCGGGGTACTGCGATCCCATTCAGATCACCGATGTCAACTTCAATGATGCGGCCATCTGGGTGGACTTTACAGACGCAAATCCCCGCAAGTTTCGACTTGGTGTTCTCGGAGACCTGATACATTGGGATCCTAACGGTGTCGGCTACAATGACAACCCAGAGTACGACAAGCGACTAGCTGTCGTGGATCAGCCACCTTTCTCGAGGCAATCGTGGACACACATCGCCATATCCTACGAGGACCTGGGTGGACAAGGTCTGGCAATACTGTACGTCGACGGATCAGAGCAGGGGAGGATCTCGCCTATGACAGATCCATTCACATGGGACCTGGATCGGGCGAATATGTACCTGGGACTGAACTACATCGGCCTCTTTGATGAGCTGTCAGTATATAGCAAGCCTCTGACCGCTGAAGAGGTAAAGGAGCTCTATGCTATGGAAGTGGCCATTGCCGATCTACTCTAGCTTAGTTCAGGAAGCTTCCGACATCCTTTGCTGCCAGCTTGCGAAGAAAAACTCGCTCAAACCTCCCGGACATGAAGGTTGTGCCGAGTACAAGTAAGTTCTCGTCTTCGTCCGTCCGTATCGTGCTCAGGGTAAATGGGTTGATGAAACCCACAGTTTCGATACCACTCACTTCCTGGGTCGTCAGGTTATAGAAATAGAGAGACACCTCGCGGCTTTCGGTCTCAGCGGCTATCACCACGTGGTTGTCACGATAGGGGATGATGGCGGCCGGTGTTCCGGTTTTCAACTCTGCCTGGTCACTCGTAAATAGGTCCACGCTTGTGCTGGTAGAGCCCGTTGTGAGTTGGATAGATGGCTCTACATAGTTCTCGTCAAACTGAAATCCTACCACCGCAAATAGGTTACCCTGGAGGGGGTAGGCTGCGCGGATGCCACCGTTGTCAGACTGCCCTTGAACTGCTCCACTGGGCGCCTGGCTGAAGTCGGTGAAGACCATCGACAGGCTGAAGTTGTAAAATCCGTTGAAATAGTAGTTACCTGGACTCACCTCTCCGCAGAAGAAGGGTTGCTCCCCGTCAGGCTCGAGGTAATGCGCCAGAATAGTTGGCTCAACGTCCTGACCGGCGCCGATAGTGTACCCCGCACTGTTGAGAATGGTGGCGTCCTGACGAATCTCAGAAATGACGGTAGTCAGACTGGATGGATCATAGCTCTGCAGCAAGAAGGTACCACTGGAGGTCTCTGCTGCGCTGAGTGGGTATAGCAAATTGTTGATCGGTGAGATGGCCAGATTTCGGAAGTTCTCATCCGTAGAAACCAGCTGAGCCCTAAGGGTCGTCCTGTTCATCGCAAAAAAGTAGAACGTACTGTCCAGTCGGAACATTTGACGGATCGGCACTACCAGGTCTGAGTCCAGGGATCGCTCCCGGAGGAAGTTGCCGCTGTCATCCACCGTGATGATCTGTATACCTTCAAAATCGGTATCGACCAATTCAGTAGCGGCAAGGATCACGTAACCGGTGCTGGTCTCTACCAGGTCGATCGGTTTGTAGTCGACATCAGCGTCGCGGTTGGAGTAGATCCTAAAGAAGGAATCGCTCTCGAGATCGAGCTCATCCTCGCATGAGACAAACAAAGGGGACACGAGGGTCAGGAAAAGAATGTTTCGCAGGAATGCGTTCATGACGTAAATATCTTTTAGTGCTGGAATAAAAATTCGGCTTACGTTTTATCGGCTGGATTGGAATGTGTTGTCGATGAACTTCAGCGGGAAGACGACTCCAAAAGAACCACTGATGTTTCTGAGGAATATGTCATCATTGATTTCGCCGACAGCGAAGAAGGCATTCTCTTCGAAGATTTCCTCCTTGTCCACTGCGCTCGTGAACCCATAGTGATAGGCAAAGTCCAGGTACAATCGGATGTTGCCCACGTCATAACTTACACCGACACCACCCAGTGCTGAGGCGAAGTGTTTGAACTCATCGGGGACATTGAGGCTTACCTCACCACCGACAACCCGCGAGTCGAGCACCACATCAGTATGGCGTATGTCGAGGTTTTTATTGGCTCCCACGATGAATGAATAACTCACACCCACCATTACGAAGGGTCGGAAAGACCCAGCCTTGATGATGTCATACTTGAGTGTCAGGGGTACTTCCACGAGGTCGAGTGCTTGCACCACATCATACTCGGTGATGAAAGCCTCGTTTTGGATGCTGTTGTCCCACGAAAAACTGTTGGAGTACGAGTACCTCATGCGCTTGTAGAGCGGCTGCACCCCGATGGAGAAGCCCCTGATATAGTAGGTGGCGTCAAGGCCTACCTGCACGCCCAGCATGTTGAACTCGTCGTATTGCTTGCCTTCTTCCATTTCCGAGGCGGCGTTGATCTGGCTCGTGACCGCGTAGGTCTCGTTGGCATACGGCTGTGTGACGTTTGTGCCAAACTTCAAGCCCAGCCACCACTGTGTGTCCAGGAAGGATTCGATACCACCCCGCGCGTCCAATTTTCGTTGCGCGTCGGCGGGAGCGGTTAGGAGAATTGCTGCCAGAAGCGTAAGTACCTTAGCGCCTGACAATAAGTTTTTTAGTATCATTTAATTTCTCGGATGTCGCTTTGATGAAATAGATGCCTGGTTTAAGAGATGAGACGCTTAAGCGCTCCGTATGCTTGCCGGGGTTGAGCTTCAACGCCTTGTTGAGCACCCTGCGGCCGTCTACATCAAACACTTCCAGTGCTACCTCCTGTCGATCGTTGACCAACAGGTCCACGTTGGAATAGTCGCTGGCGGGATTTGGATGCAGATTGTCGATCTTATATTTCTGCTGTAAAAAATGCTCCGATTCGAGGACAATATCGCGGGTGAAATCCAGGGGTTCGAAGTTGCCACCCTGGGGATTAGGCCCACTGACAAAGTCACGGAAAAATATGTCGTTGGCAATGACATCCTGATCTACCTCCATCCAATCTCGCAACACATTAGCGTAGATCTGGCGGTAGTCAAACTGCATGCCCACATTATTCTGTGAGAGATCGGGGTTTGTTCCAAAAATTCCCGGATTCACTCCCGCTCCAAACATCATGATGGGACCGCCAGTGCCATGGTCGGTGCCATAGCTACCATTGGAGCCTATTCGCCGTCCAAATTCTGACATGGTCAATGTCAGCACTCTGTCTGCTATGCCGCGGCTGACGAGATCATTTTGGAATGCCCGCATTGCCGAAGAAATATGGTAGAGGAGTGCCGCATGACCGCCCATTGTGGGATCGTAGTCCACGGTCTGATTGGCGTGTGTATCAAAGCCCCCCATTCTCACGAGGAAGACTTTCGTCTTCGCACCTCCACCGATCAAGCGAGCTACGAGCTGCAGCTGCCCACTAAGAGGATTGCGACCGGCATTGGACGCCGTAAATGGATACCTTTCCGGGTAGTCCACTCTGGTCTCGGCAGAGTTCTCATAGATCTCTGCAAGTCGCTCGATGTACGTCTCCGACTTGTCCTCAAGCCCGAGGATCCAGTCCATTTCTCTGCCGTACGGAGATCCATTCAAAAACTCCGGCGGTATGCCACGGGGGTCTATTTCACCCTCAGAAAAACCTTCTAGGTTGGCAATGGCCTCCGCAAGTGCGTCTGGTGAACTCCCCAAAGAAAGGGAGGTCGGTATATTTCCCTCCTGGTGAAAGATCAATGAAAGGTCATTGCCCATCTCGAGCGCCAAGGGGTCTGGCATCTCCTCTGTGGGAAATTCCTCAGGATAGGTGAGCGGCGCATATTGCTGCTGCAAGTAGCGGCCAATCCATCCCGAAGAGAAATATTCGTCCGCATCACCTCCCATGAACCAGATGTCTCGTCCGCGGAAGTGTGAGCCATTGTTGTTCTCATAGGAGACACCCTGGAAGATGGCGGCCTTTCCTGTGTCATACAGGTACTTGAAGTCGTTCATATCCGGGTGCAGACCTACCTGATCGGCCAGTGGAACAGTGCTGTCCAGGGGTATGGCGGTTCTGTTACCCACCTTGTATGGAATGGCGATATTGGCTCTCCTTGTGAAATACTGGTCGTACTCAGCCAAAGGAATGAACGTGTTCAGGCCGTCATTCCCCCCATGAAGTTGTACAATCACGACAACGCGGTCATTTACACTCTGCATTGCCATCCGCTGAAGGGGCTTGGATGCGGCCATTACCTTCAGAGGGATCCCTTGAAATGCCAGCGGCGCACCTGCTGCAAATCCTATCTTTTCTAAAAACTTCCTCCTTCTCATTTTACATCAGTTGATATTCAGGTGATTGTAGCATCGCATTGATCAGGTCAGAAAGTTGCTGGGTGATATCACCCAGATCGGGGACAGTGACCCATCGGTCTGTCCAGTATTGTTCGGGTTCGGTGCTTCCATCGAAGAGGATCTTACTTCTAAACCAGTTGAGCCTCTCGGCGGTCAGTTCGCTGTCTGATTCAGTGTAGGACAGGTCCTCGGAAACAGGCAGAAAATATTCAGCGAGTGCTATCACCAGGGCTCTGGTGTCACCGGCCGTGCTGTCAGCGATATTGCCCTTGATGAAGTCATAAATATTGACCTGTCCCATCTCTGGAGTTTCCATCGAGAGGCTATCGCGAATGAAATTGTACCTCCGCGTCAGATAGTTCGTTGTGATCCAGCTACGATTGTAGATGGGGAACTGGTGATAGGCGCCGTACCCTGCCACTTCAAACGGCTCGTAGTAGTCCATGCCCATGGAGGAGGACTCATCGAGCAGGCGGCCTGTGAACTCGTAGAAAGCATCTAGTTCGGTCACAAAAGACGGTACGGGGATTTCGAAGTTCTTCACAAAGCCCAGCGTCAGATCGAGAGGGGACTTAATGATGCTTCCGAAGTTGTTGTCTGTTGCTCCGCCATCGGCGTCGTAGAAGTGCTGACTGGTAAACAGCGTTTCCAGGACTGGTTGCAGTTTGAAATTGTTGTTAGTGAAAACATCCGCCATTTCCTGGATGATGTCACTTTGGAGTTCCTCGCTGATATCGTGATAGACGAAGAAGCGATAGATCTTGCGGCAAATGTGAAGGGCCGTCTCGGGCTGGCGGTAAATGAGGTCAAGGAACTGCGCGACTTCATCCAGCAGACTTTCCTCACCGGGATTGCCGTTGACGAGAAGGTCGAAGTCAGGGCTGATAGATTCGCCGCCGAATCGCGTACTGAAAGTCTTCACACCGTTGTCGTGTTGCTCTGCGACAGTGTTTCCCTTGATCACTCCTCGAGGTAGCCCTGTTTCCTCATCGATGTTTGAGAAAGAGCCATCCACGTCGAAGCCGCTGAGAACGCGCGCACCTTCTTGCACATCCTGCTCGGAGAAGTGGAAATAGTCGCCCTCAAACTCTGGCTCGGGATTCGCCCCTTCCAATCCTCTTCCGATACTATACAGCTCAAGAAGCTCCCGTGCATAGTTTTCGTTGGGTCGCCCTCGTACATTCAATCGCCCATCGAGGAACACCAGCATGGCGTTTTCGACGGACAGCTTTTCTGTCAATTTCTTAAAACTCCGCTCGTAGACCGTGTCAGGCTCCTCTTCCACTTCGCTTGGGATGACCACATCATCCTGATCAAAGGCGAATGTGCGGAACAGTGCATTTTGATAATAGATCGCCCGAGAGTTGCGCACCACCGATACTTTGGTGGTGAAGTGCGTGTGCATGAAAAAGACAATCCTTTCTCGCAGGGAGTAGGCTAGCTGCTTGCTGGCATCGACATCGACCGCCAACATCTGACCGACCATCCACCTGTTGAGCAGGGCGTCAAAGTTCGTTTCACTGTCTTCGAGAGATACTCCTGTGGTGATCCATTCGGCGCCCGTAGCGGGGTCGATGGGAAGGGGTGGAGTGGGTAGATCGCTATCAAACAGACGCTCTACAGCCTGCTGCGCTGTTAGATTAGCGAATTCGTCAATTTGTGAGATTGAGGCACCAAAACAGGCCCTCCTTAATAGATGCGCCGCACGCTTTCGTCCGAGCGCACCTGATAACTGGTTCAATGGCATCGTCCGTCTTCTGGTTTATGAGTGAAGGTACGAAAAGATTTATCGTCTAAGCAATATTCTATCTTAGAATAATTTAATTCCTGATCAGCGAGTATGCCAGCGCCTTTTTTGCAAACAGTTTTTTGGTATGTTTCCATGTTTCTTCGAAGAAATCGGACGAGCGATAGGCATTGAGCGCTTTTTCGCTGGTCCAGTGGCTCATTGTATAGTATACATGCGGGAGCGAATTATCCCTACATAGCTCTAGATGGAGACATCCTTCAAAGTTGGAAATTAACGGTTTTTTGGCATTAAAAAAGTGAAGAAATTCTTCAACCTTGTCTGGTTGGAATTCCATTCGGACGATTCTAATGAGCATAGGTCTTGTTTTATTTGAATTCGATCACGATCGGCGTATCCAGCTTGAGCCCAAAGAGCTCAGAGGCGTTGCCCTTGTTGATGCCGATCTGCAAGAGCCCCAGGGAGTTGAAGATAATAAAACAATTGCCGGAATCCACTTCGTGATAGGCTTTGTGGACACCGCGAAACACTTCCCTGCCGACATGTATTTCATAATCCTGCTGGCCGTTGAGTTGCAGGATGGCTTCAAAGTCCTTTTGGGCGATGTTTGTAATTAGGTTGCCATAGCGATCCACTCTGATGATATGGCCGACAATTTCTCTTTTGGAGGCCTTCAACTGACGGGCGATGCGTGTTTCGATCGACTGAATGGGATTACCTAGTGATTGGATGGCCTCACCTTTGGCCAGTCTGGCGGCTATGGGGGCGAAGAGGTCTTTGCCAACAAAGGTCGTTTCGTTATCGCCGGTGATCTCGATCGCCGTGGACGGTTGCGCTGTGGAGATCAGCGAAAACAGACCGGAATCGTCACCCACGAAATAGTGCCCTTCCAGCTCGATCGCGATGCTGCGCAAACCTTCACGAGGTACGGGGTCGATACAAACCAGGTGTACCGTCCCTTTAGGAAAAGACCGGAATGAGTTGCTAAGGACATAGGCTCCATGGCTGATATCGAAGCAGTTGATGTCGTGGCTGATGTCGACGATATTGATATCAGTGCCCTCTTGAAGTACGGCTGCCTTTACCGCTGCCACATAATGGTCCTGCCAACCGTAATCGGACATAAATGTGACAATGGCCATGTGAGCGAGCGGATTTTTGATTTATTTTGTTTAAGAGACTGCAAAGTAAATGCAGCACCCATTAACCATCAACAAAATAGAAAAACACGTTTGCTAGAGAAAGTTATCACGCTTGAAAACGTCTCCCTTGTAGATTTCCTAGGGGTTGAAAACCAGAACATTAAAGAAATCGCGTCGGCTTTTCCCGATAGTAAAATCATTTCGCGCGGCAACGAGATCAGAATTCAGGGGTCAGGACCGCAAATCGTCAGAATCAATGAGATCCTTGGTTCGCTGCTACACCACTATGAAAAGTACGGTAGCGTCACCCACGAAAATGTCATCAATACAATCGCCGATGACCACAAAAACCCACCAAAAGTAGAAAAGGACGAGATCCTGGTCTTTGGTACCAAGGGATTTAAAATAAGTCCCAAGACAGAGAATCAGCGTACACTGGTACGTTCGGTAGATGAGAATGACCTCGTATTTGCCGTTGGTCCGGCAGGTACTGGTAAGACCTATATATCGGTCGCCATGGCCGTTCGCGCACTGAAGAATAAGGACGTCCGAAAGATCATCATCACCCGGCCAGCGGTGGAGGCAGGTGAGAACCTCGGTTTCCTGCCTGGGGATCTGGAAGAAAAGATCGATCCCTACCTGCGCCCGGTCTACGACGCCCTGAATGACCTCATCCCGAGTGAGAAGCTCAAGTACTATCGGGAGAATGGGATCATCGAAATTGCTCCCCTGGCGTACATGCGGGGCAGGACGCTCAACAATGCATTTATCCTGCTCGACGAAGCTCAGAATACGACGCCTATGCAGATGAAGATGTTCCTGACCAGGATGGGGCCAGACTCGAAGGCCATCATTACTGGGGACCGCTCGCAAATCGACCTTCCCCGCAATCAGCGGTCCGGATTGATCGAGGCGCTGCAGATATTGCACGGTACTGAAGGTATTGCCGTCGTGGAGCTTGATGGTAGGGATGTTGTGCGCCACAAGCTGGTCAAGAGGATTATCAGTGCCTACAAACGTTACGGTGATGGACAAGGAAATAATAGTTCGGAAGGTTGAGAATGACCCCGTCGCCCTGACGAAGGTCTTTGCCCTGCGTGAAGAAGTCTTTATCGACGAGCAAAAGGTCGCCCGGGAAGAGGAGTTCGACGAATTCGAGAATGAATCTTATCACTTCCTGGCCACTGATGATAAAGGAGATGCAATCGGGGTCGCCCGCTGGCGGAGGACGCCGGAGGGCATCAAACTGGAGCGCTTTGCCGTGAAGATGGACTGGCGTGGCAAGGGGGTAGGGTCCGCATTGGTAGCGGCGGTGGTCGACGACGTGGAAAAAGCGGTAGGGAATGACCAGCGCGTCTATCTACACGCCCAATTGACGGCTGTTCCGCTCTACGAGAAGTTCGACTTCAAGAAGAAGGGTGATCAATTCCTCGAATGCGACATCTGGCACTATGAGATGGAAAGGGGGTGAGTTTGGAAGTTGAGGGAGTTCTGAGTTTCAAGTTTCAGTTGTGAGGTCAAAGTAACCTTAGTCCCGTTCCAGCGATGCTGAGCAAGCTTAATTGACGGCTTTTCCGAGCACAAACCGGAACAGATTTCCATAGAATCTTTCGGTTGATACGTTCTGATTGTTCATCAAACCACTTCTCTTTGTCAGCGTGAATATCCTGTTTCTTACCTATGCAAAAGGGCTGGCTGGCAGTAGTCAAAGTCTTCGCTATCTCTCAGAAGGGTTGGCATCGATAGGTCATAAAGTCTGGATTGGGTGTCCACAAGATTCACAGATAGCTCAGTTGGTCCAAGGCTCGGCAGTCGAAGTGATCCCCATGACTTTCCGGGGCAAGGCCGATTGGTCCAATATCAAGCACATTGCTCAAGTGGTGAAATCATGCTCAATTGATATCATTTCGCCCCAATCAACGCTGGATAGGTACACTGCGAGTTTTGCCAAATCGTTGTATCGGCTTCCGGCGAAGATCGTGCACGTTCGACGGCAGATGCCCAAAAACAACGGTATTTGGCTGGTGAATTGGTTTATCCGCTCCACGGTAGCCAAAGTCGTTGCCGTTAGTTGGCCGGTCAAAGAGGCTATTCAGAAACGGCAGGGGCTTCCATCGTCGATGGTGCCTGTCATCAGAAACGGCACACCGACCTCTAAATATGAATTAGATGACCACCCTGATCGATTGGAAGGCCTTAAAAGTCGATACGGTATCAAAGAGGGTGATTTTGTCATAGGCTGTGTCAGCCGCCTTAAGAACCAAAGGCAAATTCTTGAGGCACTTGGCACAATAGACAGGCCTGTGCACGTGATTTTTGTGGGGATTGAGCGGCAGGATGGCTGGCAAGACATCATTGACCAATGGCCGGTCCCGCATGCTATACACTTCACTGGTCACATTGATCCGACAGAGGCTCTTTACCACTACCCGCTGTTTGACCTGAAAGTGCTGGCGTCGACCATGGAGGGTCTTTCTCAATCTCTACTGGAAGCCATGGCCATGGGAGTGCCGGTTATTGCCTCGGCGGCTGGCGGTAATACCGACCTGATTCAGCCAGGTGTCAATGGCTTACTGTTCAATGACGGAGATATTCCCGCACTCTCCGGAGCCATAAGCAATCTGCTGACCGATGACAATCGCCGTGAAAGATTAGCTTCTGCAGGCAAAAAGACCGCATGGGAGGATTTTTCTATTGAGAAGACGATCAATGGCTACGAGGAGTTGTTTGAATCGCTTATTGGCGGGGAGTGACTGGCCCCCAGTTCCACGAGTGCTATATCTGGTCCTCCGAGATGGAGTGTGGCTGATTTTTGGAGTTCAAGGTTTTGAGTTCAGGAATTCGCGCCTTTTTTGGTTATTTTGACTACTCATTTATCAAGTCGAACACAAACACAACTATCCAATACCCATGAAAAAATCGATCACTTGGTACGAAAATCCGACGAGGAAGACCCTGTATATTTTCGGCGTTCTATGGCTCATCATGACTACACTGTTGATCTTGGCTGCATCCGACTTGTTCTCGGAGAGCATATTCAAGGCTGAAAACACAATTATTCTGCTACTTTGGTTGCTGGCAACAGGTACTATTTCCAGGTTGTTTTCAAGGTACTCCAGGCAGAAGAGCGGAGCAGCATAGTCTCGAAAGGGATAATTGACTTGAGACTTTCACTGCTAAATACACGGTGACATTTGGCCTCAAAAAATGAGCGGGAAGTCTTCGAGGCAAATGATAAAAGCCTGACTCCCCGCTTTTTCATCATTCCTTAGCTCAACAGCTTACTCAAGGGAGGAAATCACTTCCGAGTCTTCGTAGCCAAACAGTTCTTCTAGAGAGAGTTCGGTCACTTCGCCATATTCTTTCAGTGCTTCGAAGTCTAATTGCTCATTGGATCCCACCAGCACGGTTACATACTTGTTGTCCTTGATATACTTTTCATGGAACGCCTTTATATTTTCGAATTCCAGATTTTGCACGTCTCTGTAGATCGTTTCTCGGATGTCATGGTCCAGCCCTTTGTCCTGCGCGTTGACGTAGTTCCATAGCACTCCAGTTCTCGTGATTCGCTCACTCTCGATCTTGTTGAGGATTGCCTCCTTGGCAATTTTAAAGGACTCCTCAGATTCCGGTAAGTCGTTGAGCAGGTCCATCATGGCACCCATGGCATCTTCTTGTTTGTCTGCTTGTGTGCCCACGTATGCCATTATATAATTCGAGTCGTCTTTCCTGGATGGTTCGCGGAACCCGGAAAATACTGCATAGGCCAGTCCCTGTGCTTCTCTAATTTCCTGGAACACAATGCTGTTCATTCCACCACCAAAATACTGATTGAACATCCTCGCTTCTGGAGCCATGGCTGGATCATACTTTTCCCCCTTGGCAAGGAAGATAATTTCCGCCTGGACCATGTCGTAGTCCGCCCAGTATACCTTTTGCTGGTCAATGTCCAATTCCTCATAGTTTACAACTGCCGGCATCGCATTGAACTCACTTGGCGTGGGATGGTATTCATTTAGAAATGCTGCCAACTCATTTGAGTTTCTTGGCCCATAATATAGGATCCGGTGGGGTAGCTTAGTGATTCCCTTGATGATATCCGTCAACTCCGCCGCACTCAGCTCCTCCAATTCATAATTTTTGAGCACATCGTTGAAGGGGTTCTTGGCGCCGTATTTCCCGTAGTTATAAAGGCCTTCCCACAGGATTGTCCCTTTCTGTTTTTTGGCGTCAGACCGTGCCTTCATGGTCCTGTCAACCATCTTCGCCAATGCCTCTTCGTCGGGAACGGGATTGGCCAGCAATGACTCAAACAGCGTCGCAGCCTTCTCCATGTTTTCATCCAAACCCGTGAGAGTGACATAAGTTCTCTCTGTGGAGGCAAAGACACTATAGCTACAGCCGAGCTTGTAGAATTCTTTTTTCAACTCCTCCGCTGAGTAGTCATTAGTGCCGAGGAACTCAAGGTACTGCACAGCGATTGCCAGCTTCTTATCAGCATTTTTTCCGAAGTCCAGCAAGTACCTCAATTCGAACAGTTCGTTCTCTGTATTTTGTAAGGCCAGCACCTCCACATTGTTGACCTTGAGGGTTGTGATGTCCTCGTTGTAGTTGATGAACCTTGGCTGGAGTTTGTCAATCTCTCTGGCTGCTAAGGCCACGTGAAAATCAGACTTGCTGTCTCTGTTCAAGGGCACTTTCGTGATCGCGGGCTTTTCGACCTGTTGTTTGTTGGGGTCTTCGCCATTGCGCTTATAAACGATAACATTGTTGTCATTGTAGTTTTCCTTGACAAACTGGATGATTTCTTCTCTTGTGATGGCCTCCATTTTGTCGATCTGCTGGATATAATCGCTCCACTCCATGCCATTGGTGAAAGCCATCACCATCTTATTGGCGCGGGACCAGTTACTCTCCAAAGACTTCATCTCTGACGACTTGAAGTCGGAAATAACTGCATCCACCAGCCAATCTTCAAATTCCCCGTTTTTCAGCAGCTCAATTTGCTGCGTCAGTAGGTTCTTGATTTCCTCCAGTGATTGATTTTGCTTGGCATAGCCGTAAAACATATGGATGGAGTAATCATTCATATTGTTGACGAATGATCCGGCATTCAATACTTCCTGCTTCTGCTTCAGGTTCAGGTCGATCAGGCCGGCTTCTGCATTGTTCAAGAGCATATCCACCAGTCGTATTTTTGTGTAGTCCTCGGAAGAGGTCCCGTCGAATCTGTAGCCCATGAACAGAAATTCAGCATCAGGGCCCCAGACCTCATACTCTTTGGACGAAGCTATCGGTTGCTCTTCTATTTTTGTCCACTCAGGCAGGTCGTCATTGGGCTCCCAGTCACCAAAGTACTGGTCTATCAGCTTGATGGTCTGGGCATACTCAATATCTCCGCTAATGCAAATTGCCACATTATTGGGCCTATAATACGTGTTGAAGTATTTTTTGATCTCAGTGATTGAAGGATTCTTTAGGTGGTCGATCGTACCGATTACGGTCTGAGTACCATAAGGGTGTTGCTCGAAAACTCCACTGTAAAGTGTTTCATAAGACTTCCAGTAGTCGTTATCAAGCGATCTGTTCTTTTCTTCATAAACTGCCTCAAGTTCTGTGTGAAACAGACGGTTGACAATTTGTCGGAACCTGGACCCTTCCAGTTCCAGGAACCTTGGAAGCTCATTGGATGGAATGTCTACGGTGTACACCGTCCGATCCTCAGTGGTATAAGCATTGAGGCCTTTACCACCTAGCAACGCTATCATTTTGTCATATTCGTTGGCTATCGCGAGTTCGGCGGTTTTGTTCGAGTACTGATCAATCTCGCGGTAATAGTCTTTCCTTTCGTCGGCGTCGGTGAGTGTCGCATAGTGATTGAACATCTCCTCTATGCTATCCAGCATGACCTTCTCCTCTTCGAAATTCTGGGTACCAAACTTGTCGTTGCCCTTAAACATCATGTGCTCGAGGTAATGTGCTAGTCCAGTGTTCTCTGCGGGGTCATTCTTACCGCCCGCTTTCACAGGGATGAACACGTGCATCCTGGGGGCATTTTCATAGTCGCTCAGATAGACCTTGAGGCCATTATCAAGCGTATAGATACGGGTATTCATCGCATCGCCAGTGACGTATTCGTACGAATAATCGCCATCTGATCCTGTCCTCACTTCGTACGACGCTGTGGGTCCACAGGCCACGACGAGTCCGATGGCAATGCTGAAGATTGTGAGTCTTGTTAGGGGAATGTGCTGGAACATAATTTCTCAATTGGATTGGCGAGATAAGGTAGTGAAAAATAGAGGGTATTTCCACTAGTGCCCAAATCTATTGCAGGTGTGGCGCTACGAGGAGTCAAGGGTGTCGGTTTTCTGGTTTCTTCACCATGTCCTTAATCAACGGCAACGACGCGCATCAGGCATGTCGCCTTTTATTATGTTACCCGGTTTACTTGGCGCAGGGCCCCAACTTTCTGGCTTTGGTATTGAGAATGTCGTCGGGCGCATAGGCAGTTTCCCATTTCGGAGTATCTTTATAAAGATCGAAACAACGTCCCTGGCCCCCAATGTTCAAATGGACCGCTTTTCCGTTTCTTCGGTTTAGCCTGGCACTGGCATTGGGAATCCTCCTCTCACACCACTTTCCCGCTATCTGGGAAAGAAGTTTTGCCGCAGTCTACTTGCTGTTTTTCTTTTTCCTACTCGCATTGAATGAAGGTGTCCGTAGGGCCGTCTTTCGTGGAAAGTTAGCCACTGGACTCTTGGGGTTTGTTGTGCTCATGTATCTGGGTGGAGTGATCTATAAGCTGGATGCAGATCGGTTTTGGTCTTCGCACTACACGAAGTATCCATCTGTCCAGGCCTTTTCAGGACAGGTCACGGGTGATATCAATGAGACACGTTCAGGCTATCGCTTTACCGTGGATGTGCTTGAGATCATCAGTGGCGACAGTGTTCATGGAGTCTCGGGGAAAGCCCAGGTCTTTGTGCGGGGATGGGCCCAAGCGCCTGAAATTGGTGATTACCTATACGCACAGGGTGACATTGCCGCCATCCCTGAACCGGGTAATCCAGGTCAGTTTAACTATAGCGAATATATGGCCAGACAGCAAGTGTTTGGTCAGGTCTTTCTGGACAGCACAGCCGTGAAGTGGGTAGACCGGGAGTCGGGACTATCGATGGGTATGCTTGCCTTGACAATCCGGGAGCAACTCATCGCGGACATGCGGGCGTACTTCAATGATGATGCGGCCCTACAAATCGCGCAGGCTTTGCTCTTGGGGGTGAAGAAGGACATGAGCGACGATCTACGAGCAGCCTATGCCGCAGCAGGTGCTACCCATGTTCTGGCGGTTTCTGGTCTTCATGTGGGCATTGTTTACCTCCTGTTGCTACGACTTTTCGGTGGGCTACGGAAGTACAAATTCGGCAAGTTCATTTTTGTGGGATGCGTGATCGCCTGTATCTGGCTGTATGCGATGATCACGGGAATGTCGGCATCGGTATTTCGGTCCGCCACGATGTTTACCATACTAGCTCTTGGGGAGCTTTCTGGCAATGATCGGAACATCTACAATACGCTCGGGATTGCTGCCTTTATTCTGCTCTTGTACCACCCCACGTATTTGTTCGACCTGGGCTTCCAGTTCTCCTATCTCGCAGTCTTTGGTATTGTTTACTTCTTTCCGAAGATCCATCGTCTATGGCATCCAAGTCACCGGGTGCTGAAGTACGCCTGGAGTGCTACGTGTGTTTCCATTTCGGCGCAGATAGCAGTAGCGCCGCTTTCGATTTATTACTTCCACCAGTTCCCTACGTACTTCGTACTGACCAATCTCGTTGTGGTGGTCTTCGCATTTGCGGTGCTGTTGATAGGATTGCCCATGATCGTGATTGGGACAGTCCTGCCCGAGGTGGCGCTTTTTCTGGCGTTTCCGTTGGAAGTGCTTATTATGCTCCTCAACACACTGATCCGAGGTGTTGAAAGTCTTCCTGGAAGCTCGGTTACAGGCATCGCTATCACCATGTCTCAGGTCTTGTGGTTGTATGGCAGTCTGGCCATGTTTCTGTGGTCGATGCAGTTTCGGCGATTCACTCCCTTTCTTCTTGCCTCCATCTGTATGGTGGGCCTCATGTATGATAGTTATGCGCGGACCATTTCCAGCGGGCAGGACCAGCGGATTGTGATCTATGACGTCCGCGATGCGCTGGTCATGGACTTTGTCAGCCATGGTCAGGCGCAACTGGTGAGTGATTCCATATCCTCCACGGTCATTGAGAGTCGTGTGGATCCGGCAAGGTATCACTGGGGTTATCCCCGTGTGGGTGTAGACCACTCCTCGGCCGATTCGTCCATGACCTGTGATAGCCTCGTGTGCACAACCATCTGGGAGGGTCAGAGAGTCATTCGGATTCACTCAGACCTTACCGCTTTTGAAATCAAAGACACTCTTTTTACAGATGTACTGGTCATCTCCAACAATGCCAGAGTCAGCCCTGCACAGTGGGGGTGGTTGTCCTTTCAGCACTTGGTCTTCGATGGCACAAATGACTACTGGTATGTCAATCGTGTGCAATCCCGGCTTGCGGACGACAACATTTCGGGGCACTTTGTTCGGGAAGACGGCTACTGGCAGCTAGATTTAACAGAGCAAAACCCAAGCCCTTGACAGCCAAAGAGGTATTGAAACACTACTGGGGTTATGACGCTTTTCGGCCCCTGCAAGAGGACATCATCCAATCCGTGGTGGATGGTCGCCACACGGTGGCGCTATTGCCCACGGGTGGTGGTAAGTCCGTGTGCTTCCAGGTACCGGCCCTGATGCTGGAGGGCGTTTGCCTCGTGATTTCTCCACTCATTGCGCTGATGCGTGATCAGGTGGACCAGCTCCACCGTAGACAGATCAAGGCCATCGCCATCTATTCCGGGATGGGCAAGCGGGAGATCGACATCGCCCTGGACAATTGTGTCTATGGTGAGGTGAAGTTTCTGTACGTCTCCCCCGAGCGCTTGAAGACGCCCTTGTTTTTGGCGCGTGCCGAGCGCATGAAGATCTCTATGATCGCAATCGACGAGGCGCACTGTATCTCCCAATGGGGCTACGATTTTCGTCCACCTTACCTGGAGATTCATGATTTTGTGGAGCGGAGGGGCATCGAAAAAGTCATCGCACTCACGGCTACGGCGACGAAGGAAGTGAAAAACGACATCGTTGAAAAGCTGCAGCTGACGAACGCCCACGTATTCGCCAAGAGCTTTGCGCGTCCCAACTTGTCCTACTCGGTTTTCAATACTGAAAGCAAGGAGGAGAAGCTCGTGGAGATCCTTACGAAGGTGCCGGGCAGTGCGGTGGTCTATGTACGAAGCAGAAAAATGACCGAGTTGGTAGCTCGGACTTTGCGTGGTCATGGGTTGGTTGCAGATTTCTACCATGCGGGACTTTCTGGGGAGGAGAGAGAGAAACGTCAGACCCTATGGATCACAGGAAGCCTGCGGGTGATTGTGGCTACGAACGCCTTTGGCATGGGCATCGATAAGCCTGATGTGCGGTCGGTGGTGCATTTGGATCTGCCGGATTCACTGGAAGCGTACTACCAGGAGGCGGGTCGCGCGGGTCGCGATGAGCGGAAGGCGTACGCGGTACTCCTCTATACCGCCGCCGACGTCCAGCGGCTGCGTGATCAGGTTGCAAAAGCACACGTGTCGCTGAAGACGATTCGTCGCGTGTACCAGGCACTGGCCAACTATTACAAGCTGGCCGTGGGGAGTCTGCCAGACAAAAGTATGCCGCTCGAAGTGGAGCAGTTTGCGCGAACGTATGAGATCCCGGTACTCGAGGCTTTCAACAGCCTAAAGAAGCTGGAAGACAAAGGGGTGGTGGCGCTTAGTGAGTCTTTTCATCACTCATCGCAGGTGATCCTGTTGCAGCGAAAGGAGGACCTGTACCGTTTCCAGGTTGCTCACCCACGGCTGGACCGATTGATCAAGGCGCTGCTACGCCTGTATGGCGGTAGGCTATTTGAGGAGTTTGTGTCTATCAAGGAAGGGGAGCTGGGTAAGATCCTGAATGTCTCCCGCTCTCAAATCATCCAGTGGCTCGATCTGCTGGTACAGTTTGAGGTGATCGACTACGTGAAGCAAATCGGTGGTACGCAGCTGAGCTTTATCCTGCCCAGGATGGATCCCAATGACCTGCCCATAGACGAGGAGCAACTCAAGTCTCGTGCGCGGATTGCCAGTGAAAAAGCTGAGTCCATGATCGGGTATGCTCAGCAGGAGGATAAGTGCCGGACGCGCATGCTGCAGGCGTACTTCGACGAGCAGTCGGACGAGGACTGTGGCGTCTGCGACTACTGTGTCCGTCGTAAGAAGGCAGGTGCAGTCATAAGTGCCACGGAGCTGCACGCCTTGCTGGAGGAGCATGCTCCTATCTCGATAGACAGGATCATAGCGCTGAAAGTAGACTGGAAGCAAGAGGCACTGCAAACGGCGCTCAGAGTGCTGGTGGAAGAGGGTAAGGTGGAGATAGGACGGGATGAAGTACGGTTGGTATAGTCTTATTTGCCGCTTCATCATTCTCTAGTTGCAGTTGAATATTTGCTAATGAACTGGAATCACAAGGAGAGTACTATGCTCTTAGGTACACTCTAGTATCTCTTTAAGTGCCCGCGGGGGCCTGGTCGGCGACGCCTTCATTTTGACGGATCAAAAACGAACCGCGGCGGCGGACCGCCAAAAAATCCTTAACCACTTCGGTGGACCGCCAATCATGCTTCCTCGCGCAAGCCAGCGCCAACCCCGCGATTGGGTCGGGCCGGCGCTCCTAGACGTATACAGTACAGTGTTCGATTCGCATGTTGCTCGCTATGAGAATCCAAATACGAGGGGTACTCGCCAATGAGATTCCGGTATTCGCAGGACGATGGTCCAATGGACGCAAGACAAGAGGTGAAATCCATGACGATGGGTTGAACCTTCATAGCATGCTCCCATCACACAAGTCCCGCGCACCACTAGATTGTGCCAGGCCTACCCGCCGTATTCTGGTATCTAGCCTTGGAACGAAGTAGTCTATCAGAATGAAGATTGGGCAAAAGTTATTTCCCGAGGCGCTCTAGCGCTGGCTTCTTATAGGTCCGGCTTATTGGCAATTCAACTTTTCCAACTGTGACCTTCTCCCGGGTGAAGGCTTTGATGTGCTTCACGTTGACCAGGAAGGAGCGATGGATCCGGATGAAGTCGTCGGAAAGCTCACTGGCCAATTTATTGATCCGCTGTCTGGTGGAGACATCTTCGTCTGCCAGGTGGATCGTGACGTAATCGTCGAGGCTCTCGATATATAGGATCCCGCTGACTGGAATCTGGCGGTTTTGCCTTTCGGATCGTACCTGCAGGTAGCGTTCGCCATCCTCTGGGTCGGTCTTCAGTACCCGGTGCCGTATCAGGTGGGCGATGGTGATGACAAACACGATGAAGTAAAGGGCGATCCCAAGCTGGGCGATATTGGTACTGATGGGCGTCATGTTGGCAAACCGATAGTTGCCCAACTGCACAAGCGAGAGAAGAATGACCAGGCTCTCCAGGTAGATGGAAGCCACGAACAGGAACAAACCGTAGATGGCAAATGCCAACATTCGACCCTGGTAGAGATATTTCGGAAATAGCCAATAGATATAGCCATACGATGTGGCCACCACTACTGGTAGTAGCAGGAGGGTGAAGATGATGGAAAATGAAAGGCTGCCCTGACCTGCCTTTACGATGAAGAGCAACAGCAGACTGGCTATGATCCAAAATGCCGTATGTCGTGAGATCTGTCGCCAGTCGAACGACGAGCGGCTGGTTTCCTTATGTTCCTGATTTTGGCTCAAGCCGATTTACAAATGATGGGTGCACGAGCGAATATAGTAGCATCGTCCCTTATGTGTAGTAACCCGGCCCAAGGATCGCAGCGGGTAGCGGTGGTGGCCTTTGGGGTTGTCAGCGGGGAGCCAGCTACAAGCGGAGAGCCTGCCCGGGGGCCCAAAAACCCTCTGAAAAGCTGCTTTCGCGGTAAATGCCGGGTTTTGGTCAGGTTTCGACAATACAAATCAGGGGGATGTCGCTGTACTTTTGGGTCAATGTTGTCGCGGCATTAAGTATTGTTTAATGACTAAAATTTATTTCAAGAATGTTTAAGTTTTTATATGAAGGTGGACCAATATTCACCACTCCATTGACCCTCTTGTTGCTATTGATCCTGGTCCTGGCGGTGAGGTATTTTTTGCGCCTGCGAGACGGCAAGTTTGAAGGCCGGGCGTCGGCCATGGCGAGTCTCGACTATGTAAGGTACCTGGGCGTACTGGCGATGACGCTGGGGATCCTTGGGCAGATTGTCGGGCTCTATTCGGCCTTTGAGTTCATCGCTCAGGCGGGTGGCATCAAACCTGATATTCTGGCGGCAGGTATCCGCGTTTCGTCGATCACTACGATCTACGGGATCGTCATTTTCGTGATCGCTTACATCTCATGGCTCACATTGCGGTCAGTCACCGATAGCAGGCTCAAGGCCTGACAGAGTGGAAAGAGACAGCCCCTGCCCGGAACGAGTGGGGGCTTCTTCCTTTTCTCAGATCTCCACGGTGTCTTCGATGATTTCGTCGAGTAGTTCCGATAATTCCAGGAATGTGCTCTGGCCCCGATCTGTGAGATACCACTTCTGCAGCTCGACCTGAAACTCCTTGTACGGAGGCTTGTCGGGATCATTTCTCCAGGCATCATATAACGTCTGTGCGGGCTTTGGGCGTGGGCCCCAGGTGCGCAATACCTCCAACTCTTCGTCGAGGATGATCAACTTGGGAATTGAGCGCCCACCATTCGTGAGGAACTCGTCCATGAGCGCCAGGTGTTCATCGCGGAATACGATCCTGAAGTTCACCAAATCATTGACGTCGGCTATTTTGGACAGCAAGGGCAGTATTTGCGCGGCGTCCCCGCACCAACTTTCAGTGAGCACCAGCCACGTCTGGGGAGTGTCTATCTCCATCACCAGGTTGTGTAGCTCTGGTGGTAAACTCACTGTTTTGTTGATCCTTTTTGACCGCTGGGCATTCAGCTTGGTATAGTATACCAGATCTTTGGTCTGCTTGGGTCCTGAGGTCTTTTGCTCCTCTACGAGTGCCTCTACCTGCGCTACATACTCATCGTATGAAGAACTATCTGCCAGGCTTTGGCGGATGATGTTTTGCAATTCTATTGGGTTCATACGCTTACCTCCACGAGCATAATCCATTTGAGGAGGTAAAAAGTTTCCTGGCGTGTGGAGACTTTTGAGGGACTGTCAGGGAGGATACATATACCGCCTGACAGGCAGGCAATTAGACTTGACGCCAAAAGCAAAAGCTGACCAAGATCATCGGGTCGGCAACCTCGGGACTTGCTGCCTGGGACCCTCAGACTGGTCAGCTTTTGTGAGCTCTTGACCTTTTTTGATTAGTTCGAAGGAGGCTGCTCTAATGGTGGTGGTGGAGGCGGTACCTCTTTGACCTCGTGTGTGTTGAGTTTGTACACGATCGGGATCATCATTTTCACCTTGACGTCCTTGCCATCCATCTTGCCGGCATTCCACTTGGGCGAGTTGGCGATGACACGAGCCGCTTCTAAGTCACAGCCGGCGCCGATACCTTTTGCTACCTCGACATCAGACACGGAGCCATCCTCATTCACGACCATCTGTACGTACACGGTGCCCTCGATACCGAGCTTACGAGCTTGATCCGGGTAACTCATGTTGGAACCGACGTATTCGTAGAATTTGTTTATGCCTCCGTCGAAAGAGGGCTGCTCCTCCACGAGTGTGTAGATGCCATCTTCTGACTTGACGGCCTCGCTCATCTGGACGAATTCATTGGAATTCTCGACGATGACATACATCAGCTCACCAGATGTAGAGTTCTCTGCGTAGTGTACTGTCTTATGTTCGGTGACGAGCTCATGCAGCTCCTCTTTGATCTTAGTATTGAACTTGAACTTTACGTCGTCTCCTGTACCTAGATCGGCAGCTACGCCGTCCTCGTGAAGGACTTCTATCACGCTGAAATCCTTGTCAGGGAATTGTGTTTTGAGGTCACCGAGCATTTCTTCCACTGACGCAGGATAGGTCGTGGACATGTTGGCGTTTGCTGCGATTTCCTGGATTTCACTATCAGCGCACGAAAATACGATGACGGTCGTGGCAACGAGGATACCTAGTACCCCCAGTCTCCACTTGTTTATAGATTCTCTCTTTGCTTGCATGGCATTTAGCCTTTTGAGTAATGCGCCATGATGAAATGAACTGGCCAAGTTCAAATTCATCGATGACAGAGTACGACTGATCAGTATCTTTTTGTAGTCCTCGTACGAGGTTTCTTGCAATGCTTTTTCGTCTGCCTGGAACTCGTGGATCAGGCGCAGCTCCCTCATGGTCCACCAGCAGGATGGCGTCCACCAGAAGAAGATCTTGAAGACGTTCAGTAGTAGGACGTCGACGGAGTGAAGGAGGTCGGCGTGTCCCTTTTCATGTCTTATCACTGACTCTACCGGCTCTTCTGGGCTGAAGATGTAGCGGAGAAAGGTGAAGCTCTTGTTTTCGCCGTCCAGCACCCGAACGGATATGCCAAATGCATCGTCGCTCCGACTGCGGGTAAAGGCTTTGATGATTTGACCAAGAGCTATGGTCAATGAAATAAGGAACGCGATGGATACTAATGCAGGCAGCAGTGTCCAATCCAGTCCCTGTCCAATGGCTCCGGAGGCGGTCTCGGCTTCTGATGTACCAGTAACAAAAACAGGCTCCAGCAAAATTTCCTGGGCGCGTGATAGGGTGCCGGTGGCTGGTAGAATTGGTAGCTCAAAAAGAGGCACCACCAGAGCGAGCGCTATCGCTCCGATCAAATACGACCGGAGGAACTTGTAATCAGTTTGTTTTCTCAGAAAGACGAGGTAGCCCAGGTACAGCACCAGATGTACTAGCCCGGCTTCTATGATATATGCAAAATTCATTTGTCGTCTGCTTTAAGTTGTTTTAATACTTCCTCTAATTCGCCGAGGCTCATATCATTCTCCTTGGCGAAGAAGGAGACCAGCTGCTGGTAGGAGCCGCTGAAGTACTTGGAAACGAATCCGCGCATGAACTTCTTGCTGTATTCGTCCTTAGTAATCAACGGGAAATACCGGTGACTCTTGCCAAAGGCCTCATGTCCGACAAACTCCTTGCTTTCCAGTATCCTCACGATCGTGGAGACGGTATTGTAGGCTGGTTTAGGCTCAGGCAGCTCTTCTATGACGTCTTTGACGAAAGCCTTCTCAAGCTTCCAGAGGACTTGCATGATTTCTTCTTCTGCCTTGGTCAATTCCTTCATAAACTATGAATTTAGTTTCAAAACTAATTATTTAGTTTAAGAATGCAAATGTTAAAACTAAAAATTTAGTTAAAAGGGAAATTTCGGGCGCTGAATAATATTCGTCTGCCGCACCTATTTTGAGATATTTAATTGACATACTTAATAGATGGGACCTATAGACTTAATATCATATGTATATTGGAGGGAGGGGTGTGACATTCATTCCGCCAAAAGTAGTTTTGAACTAAGAAAATAAGATATGGACAAGGTTGACGTCTCGATATTGAAATTGCTGCAAGAAAATGCCCGAATGCCTGGCGCAGACATTGCCCGACGCATCCATCTATCCCTACCAGCGGTGACGGAGCGCCTTCGGAAATTGAGCGAATCGGGCCTTATATCAAAATTCACCATACACCTTGCCAACGAGCCTTTTGGTTGGGACACACGGGCATTTATCAAAGTCTGGATCGATCATACACAGTCCCACGATGTCATTATTGATGTGGAGCTGCTGGACGAAGTGTTGGAGTGCCATCATATAGCGGGGGACTACGACCTCCTGTTGAAGGTGCTGGTAGCAGGAACAAAGGAGCTGGAGGACTTTCTGGTGAATAAGCTGAAGGTGATCAAAGGCATCAGCCGTACGAGTACGACCATGGTCCTTGGTACCTACAAGGAGAAACTCAATAGACCCATAGAAGATGAATAAGAAAGAAGCAAAGCAACTGGTGGAGCAGTTCGAGGCTGGAAGCTATCCGGCCTCTGATTGGACGCACGAATCGCATATTGTGATGGGGTTGTGGTACCTCTATCACTTTTCGACGGCAGAAGCGACTACCAAGATCAGGGAAGGTGTCAAGCACTACAATTTGAGCCAGGGAGGCGTCAATTCAGATACGGAGGGCTACCACGAGACGATTACCATTTTCTACATCAAGATCTTGGATCGGTTCCTCCATGGGACAGACGCAGACTTTGATCAAATCTTAAAGGCGATGATGGACGAGCCATTTATGCGATCGGCCTTTCCATTCGATTACTATACCAAGGAGCTGCTGATGAGCGTCAAGGCCCGCAAGGAGTGGGTAGCGCCCGATCTACTGCCTATTTCGAGCTATCGAAGTACTCGTCCAGTTTCAGCTTAGCTGCGTTGCGATCCATGTACGTGGCCGACAAGGGTAGCTGACCAGGTAGCGTCTCCACATGGAGTGTCTGCGTGGGGAAGGCAAAGTTTACACCCAGATGCTCGGCGAGCTTGACGACCTCTAGTAGCACTTCGTGTCGTGCCCTCAACTCTCCAGGCCAGTCAGGTACCTTGAAGAAGATGTAGAACATAATGTTCAGCGAGGAGGCAGCCATGTCGTTGAGGTAGATGTTGTAGTAGTCCTTTCGGGTGTTGGGATGCTCATCCACGATCTTCTTCAGGCCCTCCACGAACACCTCGATCAGGGAAGCCGGCGTATCATACTGGACTGCGATCTGCGTATAAAACCTGCGATATACCCGCGCACCATGATTGTCGATCATGCTGTCCGCCAATTTGCCATTGGGCACATACATGAGGGAGTTGCGAAACGTCCGAATGCGCGAGGACCGGAAGCCGACTTCTTCCACATTGCCGTCGATATTCCCACTGGTAATCCAATCCCCAATCTGGAACGGCTTGTCGATGAAGATCATGAGCGATCCGAAGAAGTTTTTGATCGTGTCTTGTGCTGCCAGGGCGAAGGCAAGTCCACCTATTGACAAGCCAGTGAGTAGTGGGATGATATTGATCTCGAGCCCATCGAGGACAAACAACGTGCCCACCAAAATGACAAAAGTCTTCAGCGTCTTGCGGAGCAGTGGGATGAGCTGATCATCCAGCGTGCTTTCAGTCTTGGAAGCCAGCCGCTCCATGTAAATGACCAGTACGTTCACCAATCTGTAGAAGACGATCGTGCCAAAGAGCGGTAGGAGGGCTTTCAATCCTAGTACCAGATACCTTGTCATCGACGGTGGGAGCTGCAGCACCGGCAGGAATACACTCAATAAGAACAGGACGACCAGCAGGCTCAGTGGCTGTGCTACGGGCCGCAATACTCTGTTCGCGAAGGAGCCATATCCAGTCTTCTTCAGTGTGGAGAGCAGGAACTTACCCACCAGGGAGCTTAGCACCTTGTGTATGATGGTGCTCAACAGGGCCAGCAGGAGTATACCCAGGTACTGATACAAATACAGACCCAGGTATTTCTTCGTACCCATTCTTGGCATCAACTCAAGCAACCGATCCGTACCGTACCGGAAGACCTCGTTGTACCGATCATCGATGGCCTGTATGGCATTTTTGGAAAAAACCCAGTCCACTCCGCGGCGCGTGAGCCGGATCTCGGGGTATTGATCCGCCAACTGATAAATATGGCCTTCATTGAGGCTGTCATAGTAGTTGGCCTGACGCGGCACAAGCGACACATCGATATAGATCCCCTGGCCGTCCAGGATTTGCTTTAGTTTGATGGCTGCCTCCTGGGCCCTTTCCAGGTCCCCAGCGTTAGTAAGAAAGGGTAGAGCCGCAAGAGAGTCGTTGTAGCTCTCAGGTTGCAGGTTCTCGAGGTGGGTACGGATACTTCGATAGGGAGAGGACAGCAGAGGGTTTCCCTGGTCCTGACATGTGCCCGCGGTCAGATGTAGGGCCATTACCGCAACGAGAATGATGCGCGTGCTCATGGCCGTAAAAATAGTCGTTATCCCAAAGTTCTGAATAGATCCGGCCAAAAGAGGAGTGAGGGAATTTGAAGAGAAAGGTCATACTTTCATGGCGAGAGGTAGTCCGGTGCTCGACTTTACGGGCGGCCGCGCTACCCCGCGCTGCAAACCCTGCCTGGTACCGTCTCGCCCCGGTCTATTTTGCAAGGGTGTCGCTTCGGGCTGCTTGGCAGACGTTGCTGACGATGGGCTTTCGTGAACAATTAGGGTGTTAGGGCTAGAGCGGGATAGCGGCGATGACAGACAATGCCACGAGTATCCCCAGGATCGTAATTGCAGTTTTCTTCATCCTTCAGAGAATTTTGATCTTAGACAAGCAGAGGAGTCAAAGGTTTAAGGCATAGAAATTGGCCACTCGCGATTGCATTATGGGCACTCCAAGGTGAGGACCGCAATAGCACTCAAGCCTTATTCAACTCCTCAAGCTCTTCCGTGAATCCACTGGACAGTATTGGAAACCGACACCATGTCCTGGGGTCGACGTTGAAGTCGTCAACGTGAAAGCTCGGGGCGATGCGCTCGCGCTTCCATTGATTGATGGACCATAGGCGGAAGAACTTAGTGATCCATTGCTTGAGCTGCTCCTCAGGATAGTCCTTGCGCATGATCTCGAAGACCTGCAGCGGAGACTTTCGTTCTCTGATACCCCACTCTTCGATCTGTACCAGGACGCTGTAGGGCATGAGGTCGTCCTCGTCCGTTTGCGCTTGTTCCAGGGGACGGAGTTCCGCAGTGGGGGTAAGATCATTGACATATTGCAGGCCTTCGTAGCCGAGCGTCTCCTGGGCATATTGGAGCCACTCCAGGATCAGTGCTTTATCGATAGCGGCCACAGGAGAGATGCTGCCGCTGGTGTCACCGTCCATCGTGGCATAGCCTACATCTCCCTCGCTACGGTTGGATGTGGACAGTAGCAGGTAGCGGTCCAGGTTGGCGAGCATCCAGATAATTGGTGACCTGGCACGGGCTTGAATATTTTGCAGGGTGATGTCGTCTTGCTCCCAGTTCAGTGAGCGTCCGACAGCTTCCTCGATTTTCGCACGGTAGGAGGCTACCTCGTCGTCAATGAGCCAATGATGGAAGGTGGCGCCAATACTCTCGGCGAGCCCTTTGGCCGAGGCCAATGTCTTCTCTGAGGAATTACGGGTGCCCTGGTAGGCCGTTTTGAGAATTTGATGCACAGTAGCTTTTTCCTTGTTGGGGATTTCGAAGCCTAACTTTCGCTGAAACTTCTCATGCCCGAGTTCTGCGAAGGCCACATGCACCATGTGTGCGACCATCGTAGCTATGGAGCTACTGTCTGCCCCTCCGGAGAGGGAAAGCACGAAACCCTTGCTTCTGCTTTTTCGCAAGTAATCAAATAAAGCCAGGGGAATGACTCTCGACACCTCCTCCAGACGCGTTTCCCAATCTTCGAGGATATTGGGGACGCTACTATCATCGTCAAAAGAGACTTCACAGGTGAGGAGGTTCCAGTCTTCGAAGGACAGTCGCCGGTTACGTGCCAGGAGTTTGCCTCGCTGCGCCACGAGGATATCCCCATCGTAGATCATCCGGCCGGCTTCGTTGCCCAGAAGGTTGGTATAGACGTAAGTGGTGTCGAAGCGCTCCGAGCTAGACATTACCAGCTGCTCGCGAAAGGCACCTTTGCGAAAAGCGAAGTGACTTGCACTTGGATTGAGCATCAGGTCTACCCGACCATGCTGGAGGTAGCAGGCTGGGCGATCATCGAACCAGGCGTCTTCACAGATCTCAAACCCCACCGAGATACCGCGCCAATCCAACTCGATAGCCCCAAAAGGCACGGACTGGCCAAAAAAGTCGATCGTGTCGACTGTCTGATAGGGCCAGCTTTCGAACCACCGGGGCTCATAGTGCACGCCGCTCTTTGCGAGGTGGTGCTTGGCATAGAACCCGAGGACCTCTCCATTGTAGAGAAAGCCTGCTACATTGTAGTGTCTTTCGTTGAAGATGACCGGCAGACCGACCACGACAGCGATGCCTTCAGTGTGTGGCAGTATTTCACGGACTTTTGCAAGGGACTTTTCTGGGAGCCACTCGCTGAGGAACATGTCCTCACAGCCGTACCCTGTGATGCAAAGCTCCGGCAGGCAAAGTAGGTCCACCTTTCGACGCTTCGCCTCGTCAATGGCTGCGAGAATATTACCGATGTTGTGATCCCAGTCCATCGGGATCTGATTGAGACATGCGCCCCCTACCAGTAGCTTTCTGCTCATAGTAGTTTTATCTCCTCGAGCTTCTCTATTGTTTTGCGGGCGGCGTCTTGTTCTGCTTTTTTCTTGCTGAAGCCATAGCCTTTTTCGAAGGCCTCGCCATCGATGAATACCTGGGCGATGAATTGGCCATGTTTGTTCTTTTGGCTTTCATCGACGATTTCGAAGGACAGCTTGCGGTTGGACTTTTGGGACCACTCGATGATCCTGCTCTTGTGGTTGGTGATCGTTACAATCAGGTCGTCGAGGTCGAAGTGCGGGATGATCAGCTTGTGCACGATGAAGCGACGACAAAATTTAAAGCCTTTATCGAGATATATGGCACCGATGAGTGCTTCCAGCGAGTCACCGTAAATTGACTTGGGGGAAAGTGAGGACCTGGGCTGGTTGAACTGGATGATGTTTTTGAGGCCAATTTTTCTCGAGAGCTCATTGAGCCGCTCGCGGTTCACGATCTTGGAGCGTACTTCTGTGAGGAACCCTTCTTCTTTGAAAGGGTAGCGCATGAAGAGGAACTCCGCGACGATCATACCCAGGATGGCATCTCCGAGATACTCCAGCCGTTCGTTGGACTCGCGCAGTCCGTAGTTATTGACTGAGGCGATGCTGCTGTGGCGCATCGCCAATTTGTACAGCGACAGATTATAAGGCCTGCGGCCAGTAATGGCCTTTATGGCTTTGTATAGGCGCTTGTCTTCTTCATTGGTGGGTCTGTGGAAGAGATAGACAGCTCGCCTGAAGGAAGTCACTAATTAGCTATTGTATTTACCGAATACCACTGAAGTATTGTGTCCACCAAAACCAAATGTATTGCTCATGGCGATCGTTACTTCTCGTTTCTGCGCCTCGTTGAATGTCAGATTCAATCGCTCGTCGATCGTAGGATCGTCGTTGAAGTGATTGATCGTGGGCGGAATAATGCCCTTTTCCAGGGCCATGAGGCAGGCGATACACTCTACTGCACCTGCAGCTCCTAGTAAGTGGCCTGTCATCGATTTGGTAGAGCTGATATTCAGGTTGAGCGCATGGTCTCCAAAGACGGTTTGGATCGCTTTGATCTCACCGCTATCGCCCAGGGGCGTACTGGTGCCATGTGTATTCACGTACTGAACATCTTCAGCTTTAATGTTGGCATCCCGCAGGGCTTCTTTCATCACTGCGACGATACCGATGCCTTCAGGGTGGGGCGCCGTGATATGGTAGGCATCGCCTGACATACCACCGCCGAGCACCTCGGCATAGATCTTTGCTCCTCGAGCCTTGGCATGCTCCAGTTCTTCGAGTACCAGCGCTCCCGAGCCTTCGCCCAGAACAAATCCATCTCGCTCCGCATCATACGGCCGTGAGGCTGTCTCTGGCGAATCGTTCCTTTCAGACAGCGCCTTCATGGCATTGAATCCAGCCACACCTGATTGTACGATGGCGGCTTCAGAGCCTCCAGCGAGAATCACATTGGCTTTGCCAAGGCGGATATACGTAAAGGCATCATTGAGCGCATGATTCGAAGAAGCACACGCTGAGACGGTTGCAAAGTTAGGCCCTCGAAACCCGTACTTGATCGAGAGCATACCAGGGGTAATGTCCGCGATCATTTTAGGAATGAAAAAGGGATTGAATCGAGGTGTTCCATCCCCTTTTGCAAAATTGGAAATTTCATCATGGAAGGTTTGCAGACCGCCAATGCCGGATCCCCAAATGACTCCCACACGTTCCTTGTCGACCGATTCCAGGTCCATCCCGGAATCAACTATAGCTTCTTCACTGGCCACCATGGCGAATTGGGTACCCGGATCCATTTTTCGGGCCTCCTTTCGATCGAGGTGGTCTGTGGGGTTGAAGTTTTTAACCTCGCAGGCAAACTTGGTTCGGAACTTCTCAGGGTCGAAGCGTGTGATGGGCGCAGCACCGCTCACGCCTTTCTCAAGGCCAGCCATGTACTCCTCCTTCGTATTGCCAATGGGGGTCAGCGCCCCAATGCCAGTGATGACCACTCGTTTCAACTCCATAAACTCCCTAAGTATGCCCCTAAAATGCTTTTATCTGTGGATTTACTTGACGTTCTCCTCCAAATATTTGATAGCGTCGCCTACGGTACCGATGTTCTCCGCTTGATCGTCAGGAATGGAAATGTTGAATTCCTTTTCGAATTCCATGATCAACTCAACTGTATCTAGTGAGTCAGCTCCCAAGTCGTTGGTGAAACTTGCTTCGGCTGTCACTTCGGACTCCTCAACACCTAACTTATCAACGATGATTGACGTTACCTTTTGTGCAATTTCTGACATTATCTTATTGATTTGGTTAAAATTCTGTGCAAAGAAATAACATTCGATTCGAAAATCAAATCTGCTTTTTTAAGCGCTTATTCACTGGTCATAAGGGCCTTATGACAAGTTTTTTAATTTCGTGCAATTGAACCCTTATGAAGCTCAAATCAAAATTAGAGACCCAATATCTTTATGATTTCCAACTCATTGGACTTGTGTCGCCAGCAAAGGATTATGTACTGGCATGGCACTTCAATGATGTTTCCTTTCTTCACTTCGTGAAAGCAGAGGATATAGAGATAGAGTTTCGCGACAACAGCAAAATATTAATTTCCAATTTTGTTTTTGAATCTGAGTTCGTCCGTGTTCTTTTGCTGCGGAATAAATTGTTGTCCGGAAACCCCCAAATGAATAAATATCTCATTCCAGAACTACAACAATTCGATTATTTAGTCCAACTCAAGTCGGAAATCGACGAACCCTCCGCTAGCCAGCTTCTAGAAATTGCCAAGTCCATTTCTGTGGTCCATTACGCCATCACACTGGACGTCGACAAAATAAAAAACAAAGAAAACCTACTCTTCTGACCTAAACTATCTCATGGAAGTATTCAAAAAGAGATCTAAGATCGTCGCAACCGTCGGCCCTGCCAGCCGCAACAAGGAAACCTTGACTGAGCTTGTCAAGGCGGGCGCCAATGTGTTTCGAATGAACTTCTCACATGGCACCCACGAAGATCACCTGCAGGTGATCAATATGGTCAAAGAGGTCAACGCGGAACTTGGGACAAGTGTAGCGCTCCTTCAGGACCTGCAGGGTCCTAAAATTAGAGTGGGACAGGTAGAGAATGGCGGTGTGGACATTGAGCCTGGAGGCAAGCTCATCATCACTACCAACGACATGATGGGCACGTCAGAAAAGGTGAGCACGGTTTATAAAGGAATAACAAGTGACCTCGTACCTGGGAGCACGGTATTGATCGATGATGGCAATCTCGAGCTGAAAGTAGACAGGGTGGAGGGTGAGGATGTGCATACCACCGTGGTCCATGGCGGCGTACTGAAATCCCGCAAAGGGATCAATCTGCCTGATGCCAACGTCTCAGCTCCTTCTCTGACAGAAAAAGACATTGAGGATCTGGAGTTTGGGATGCAGTACGACCTCGAATGGGTGGCGCTGTCCTTCGTCCGTACTGCTGAAGATATTCACGACCTGCGACGCCGATTGGAAGCGCAAGGCAAGCGTAGCAAGATCGTAGCTAAGATGGAGAAGCCTGAGGCCATCAAAAACATGGATGAGATCATCGAGGCCACAGACGCAATCATGGTGGCACGAGGAGATCTTGGCGTGGAGATACCCATGGAGCGCGTGCCGCTTGAGCAGAAGCGCATGGTGAAGAAGTGCAACCGACTAGGAAAGCCGGTAATCATCGCCACGCAGATGATGGAAAGCATGATCGAGAACCCACGACCTACGCGTGCTGAGACGAATGATGTTGCCAACGCTGTGATGGACGGTGCTGACGCATTGATGCTATCTGCGGAATCGGCCTCGGGACGGTTCCCTGTCCAGGCAGTCCAGAGCATGTCCAAGACCATCGCTGAGGTGGAGAGGTCGATGAGCAGTATCTATCACAAGTACTTTGAAAAGGAAGGGGAAAGTAGTACCACGAGGCTCAATGATCTGCTTGTGCGCGCCGCTTGCCGGTTGAGTGACTCAGTGAATGCGAAAGCCATCGTGGGGTTGACCAAGACCGGATACACGGGCTTTAAGATAGCTATGCATCGCACGAAGGCGGATGTCTTCCTGTTCACCAGTAATGATCACCTCCAACGGCAAGCAAGCTTGATCTGGGGAGTCCGGGCTTTTTACTACGATGAGCAGCGCAGTATCCACGATACCCTTACATCGATCGAAAAGGTGCTCGTAGATGGTGGCTACCTTGAGAAGGGCGATGTCTTCATCAGTACCGCTGCCATGCCCACACACTGGCAAGGCCACACCAATATGGTGAAGGTCCACGAAGTGGAGTAGGGGATGGGTGCTCGCAGGTCATCTCTGAAACCTGCTAACTATTCACCATTCATCTCTGGAGCGACTTGTCAGACGATGAGATGAGCGAGTAGCTGCCGAAGAAGATCTCAGATCCCGACCGTGCTCAATAGCTCACCCTCGCAAAACCATCCGCGCTTTTGCGAGGCCGGTCCACTTCCAGGTCGTGGGCGCCGATGCTCCCAAAGCCGTCGATTTGCAGGTCGGCGGTGTAGGCTCTTCCTCTCACATCCAGCCCGATAAATCCATCGGTATCGACGCGGAGATCGTCCACGTCCACCTCGATATCACCTTTGATGAAGCCATCTCCTTTGAAATCGAATGAAGTCCCAACGATGGGGTTGTCGGTGTACACACGCACCAATCCATCGACATCCATCTTCTCCAGGCCTGTATGGGTGATGTACAGTTTGACACGATTGTCATTGTCCTTCTCCCGTCTGAAGTTGAGGTACAGTGTGCCATTGCGTACTTCGGAGCGGTACTCATCGAGGAGGTGTTCTTTTTTCACTGAGATTCTGACGGAGGGGCTGTCACCCTCTTCCAGGTAGATCCTGGCGTGACCATCGAGGTCGATGGCATCAAAAGAAGAGAGACTTCGGGTCTCGGAATGTTGAGCAGATGCGACAAACGCCGTGATCAAAACGGCGAAAAGAGTGCATAAAAATCTAGTCATGACTTTGAGTTTCTGATGTTCTATTTCAATGATGCTTAAACGGCAGAATGGTTGCTTGGGATTGAGAAAAGAGAAGAAAAAATATCGCTGCGGGATGTAGGCATATGCCGAGGTGGTGAAGACGCCAGGGGCACCCGGAGTCTATTTTCTAGGCTAACGATAGCAGTGACTGTACTGCTTAGCCCGGATGGAGCCGGCATCCGGCAAGGCCGGGGCGGCAGGTGGCGGGGCCGTGATAGAGGTGACAGCCGGCAGGTGAGTGGCCAGGAGCACTGAACTGGCTGCTCCAAAAAGGTCTAGCCTGCCATAAAATACTTCATGCTCCCATCCTCGGGTGAGGGGGAGCAGAAGTAAATAGTATGAAGAAGAATTTTACTGTTGATTACGTGTCTATTCGGAACCTCCCAGGGTGATGGGTGTGCCAGAACAATACTTTTGCGAGTAGGACGACGCTGTGGTGCTGCCCAACTCGGTGGCCTTGGCGAAGTCTCTGCATGCTGCGTCGACCCGCTGGAGTGATCCTTCGGCGATGCCTCGATTGAGATAGGCGGCCTTGTTTGTTGGATCCTTCTCTATCAGCTCGTCAAATATGTTGATCGCGCTGTGGAAGTCTTTTTGCCTGATGTGGTTGATGCCCATGTGCGAGAGGGCGTTGTTCTCATCAATCTTCATGAAGGACTCATTGTTGTGATCAATGGCCAACTGGAAGTACACTGTCGACTTGCCAAGGTCACCCAGCTTCTGGAAGATCGATCCGAGATAATAGTAATAGTTGGATTGATCGGGGTCCATGTCTACCGCCTTCTCAAAATCAGCACGGGAAGCTTCAAAATCTTCCATGCGGTAGTAAGCAAGGCCTCGGGCATAGTAATAGTCGGCGTTGGTGCGGTTGAAAGCGATGGCACTATTGATCAGGGCGATGGCCTGCTTATAGTTCTTCAGCTGCAACTGCTCCGAACCTCTTTGGTAATATTCTATGGCTTTGTTTTGATCCAACACTTCGTCTTGAGCCTGTACAAAAAGTGTCAGCACGGCTAGCGTAGTAGCTAATAGGAACCTCATGAGTCTTGGCGTGTTTTGGTGGTTTAACCACCGCGATAATGCCCAGTATTTGAAGGCTACGAAAATTGCTGGGAATGAATGGGCAAAATGCCTGAGTGAAAAGGGGCGAGGGGTATCGTCCTTATTCCGCGGATGGTTCCACTATGACTACCTCTTCCCGGTCGACAATTACTTCACCGGGAGCGGCTCCTTTTCTCTTGCGGACAAACTTTCTGGGCGTCACAATCACGGGACAAAGAGAATCTGTCTTTCTCTTCGAATAGTAGGCGGCGATAGCGGCAGCTTTCTCAATCACACTACCAGGTACTTTGGACTTGCCCATCTTTCGGATAACGACATGGGACCCGGGTACATCCCGGGCATGGAGCCACAAGTCGTCCTTCCTGGCGTGCCTCAGCGTAAGCTCGTCGTTGGCGCGGGCATTTTTGCCGATGAGGACCTGGTACCCTTCAATGACACGCTCTTTGTAGGGCAGTACGACCTCATCCTCTTGTGAGCCTTTCTTTTCCAGCTCGTGCCTCTTTTGGAAGCTACGAAGTGACTTGAAATCATCAATCTCCGCCAATTCATTCTGGAGTTCCTCCAACTTGAGCATCTGCTCCATCTTGATATCGATATTCTCCTGGAGCTTGCGAAGTTGGATCTTCTGGTTCTTAGCCTTACGGTACAGATTTTCGGCGTGTTTTTGTGGCTTCACGCCTTGCTTGATCTTCACTTTCAGAGGGCTGTCGCTGTAAAAGTCGTGTAGCTCGACCTCTCCTCCGGACTCGGGCAACTGATGGAGGTTGGCCATGATGATATTTGCCACTTCCTCGTAGCTCCTTTTTGTCCGTAGAGAATCAAGTTCCTTTTCGTTGCGCTGAATGTAGTGCTGCGATCGCTGTACACGCTTCTCTAGCTCTTTGGCTATCAGTGCTTTCTCTCCTGCAAACAGATAGCCCTGCATGTGACTTCGAAAGAGCAAAGTGCAAGCATCCATGGGATCGGTAGTTCGACCGACGGTATCTTCTGCAGTTACCAGACTTATCGCTGGTGGCTTGCCGGGGGGTTGGAGGATCAGAAACTCGGCAGCAGCATTGAGGCGATTGACTGTCTGGCGCACCTGGTCGTCAGAGGCATCAGCCGATAGATACTGCTTGCCGATCAGTTGTCTCAGGGTTGCTATGTCCTCCGGGCCAGGATGATCTGCATTGATGTCTTTGGCCAAAGACTCTGGGGTGACATTGCTATCGGTGGAGAGCTTGGTACGGAAGAGATCCGCTTCTCCTTCGACGGGCAGATAGATAATGTTGCTCCGGCGGCCGTGGAGTTTGAAGATGAGCATTCCGGCGTTGGCCACTACAAAATAGAAGCTTCTGTCAAAGGGCACCTGCACTACCTTCTCAATGGTCTTGCCAACAATCTCGGGATAGAGATCGACACTGTTTTTACGTGCGCGATGAAACTCTTCCGCGAAAGTGATCAGGTTGACATTGGGGTCCAGATTGCACCGCATGTAGCACTGCGACTGCCCCTTCATGAAACCCAGTACTAACTCATTTTTACTTTGACTGAAGCTGGCTGCGATCTCCCAGCCGCTCAATCGCTCATTCAGCGTCTTCGAGAGCTTTTGGATAAAAAAAAAGTTGTGCAGCACGGGGCTAAAGATGAACCTTTAGGCCATCATACGCAAGAGTGATGCCTTCTGGTAGGTCATTGCAAACATCTCCATGCATTCCCAGTTTGTGGCTGATATGGGTGAAATAGGTCTGCTCTGCCCCAATGCGCTGGGCCATTTCCACCGCTTCCTGTAGCGTAAAGTGGCTGATGTGTTCTTTGATCTGCAGGGCGTTGAGTACCAAGACCTTGCTTCCCTTGATCTTTTCGATCTCCTCATCGGAGATGTAGTTGGCGTCGGTGATGTATGTGAAGTCTCCAATACGAAAACCCAACACAGGTAGCTGGTGGTGCATCACCTCTACAGGCAGTACGTCCACACCTTCGGCTTGGAAAGGTTCGTTGTCGATCTCTATCGTCGCGATCATCGGAACTCCTGGATATTTCACTTCTGCGAAGGCGTAGGAGAACTCTTTTTTGATCTGATTGATGACTCGCTGGCGACCGTATATGGGCATGTCTTTCCGCTGAGCGAAGTTGAAGCTACGGACGTCATCGAGTCCGGCAGTGTGGTCTTTGTGCTCATGGGTAAAAAGGATGGCATCCAGCCGCCTGATTCTTTCACGGATCATTTGCTGCCGGAAATCCGGCCCCGCGTCGACGGCAAGGCTTTTGCCGTCAACCTCGATGTGTATGGAACTCCGGAGCCTTTTGTCACGAAAGTCCAGAGAGCGACATACCTCGCAATCGCAGGTAATCACGGGTACGCCCTGGGAGGTACCGGTTCCAAGGAAGGTGACAGTCAAGATTGGAGGCTTTTTTGTGTAACCTCTTTGTAGAGCTTCTTGTTTTTGTCGCTGAGATTGGTTGTATCGACCGCAATGGTGCGCAGAATTTCGACCAGGCTATTGATCTTCCCCTCGAGGGAGAAGTACTTGTTGACCACTGCCACTTTCGTGTCTTTGAGAATGCAATAGCCGGACTGGAACCGACCTTTTTCGTATCGCAGGATATAATCAGTTTCTGAGAAGAGATCTTCGAGCTTATGAAGAAAATGATTCGTGAAGCGTATCTCCATCTTCACATCAGTTTTCGATGAAGGACTTCACCTTCTCAACCATGTTGTCATAGTTGAGTGGCTTAGGCAGAAAGTCGTCGATGCCGGCAGCCTTGAAGTCTTCCATAGAATAGTTTTTTGCATTGCCTGTGATGGCGATGATCGGGATGTCCTTGTTGTCTCCAGGGTTGGTGTCTCGTATCTCACGGGCGCAGGTCATACCGTCCATGACAGGCATGTGAATGTCCAGCAATACGAGGTCGAATTTCTCCTTTGACAATTCGTTGAGCACCTGGGCTCCGTTTTTCACTGATGTAATGTCATATTGCTGAATCGTAAGAATCCTTCTGGTAAGATTCTGGATCACTGAGCTGTCTTCAGCAATTAGTATTTTCTTGGCCATAATGTATGACTTGGGTCAATTGTTGAAAAGATTATGGTAGCCCTCCTGGAACTCCATGAAGGTCTTTTCTAGTTCTTCCAGGTCTTCCTTTAGTGCTTTAAAGTTATTGGCTTTTATTTTCTTTTCAATGTATTCGGCATTCTTAGAAAGTTTTTCTATTCCAAAGGTCCCAGCGTTACCTTTCAGGGTGTGCATGGCACGTTGCAGTTCCTCCATGTTCTTTTTGCGAAGCCACTTCTTGGAGTCGGTAATTAATTCGCGCGCCTCCTTGTCAAAATCGTCCAACACGGACTGAATGAGATCCTTACCGCCGTACTTGTGTAACTGGTTGAGTGTGTTTTGATTGATGACGAGGTCTTCGGTGTTTTCTACAAACACTTCTCCCGTGACGTTCTTCGGAGCGAAGTTGACCCAACTCTTCACCTTTTCTATGAGTGCAACGGCTTTGATCGGTTTGGGCAGGTAGTCGTCAAGGCCTTCACTGAGGAACTTAGCCTTATCTTCCTCCATGCTGTAAGCGGTCATTGCAACGATAGGGGGAAGGTTCTCGACATTGAGTTTCTTTATCTCCTTCGTGGCTTGCACGCCGTCCATCTTGGGCATTTGTATGTCCATGAAGATCAGGTCAAATTCTTCCTTACGCACCATGTCAATGGCTGTGAAGCCATCCTCGGCCTCGGCGACGTCGCAGCCGGATTTTCTGAGTATCTCACTTGCGACCTTGCGATTGATGTTGTTGTCATCGACCAGCAATACCCTTGGTTTCGTGTTGGTGAATTCCCGGACGATCTTGGCTTCAGGGGGCGCCAATTCCTCAGAGACATCGGGAGTCTCCACTCTCTCAGCCGGGAAGGTGAACCAGAAGGTACTTCCCAATCCCGGAGTAGATACGACACCGATTTCACCCCCCATGGACCGTACCAACTCCTTCGAAATGACAAGCCCAAGGCCTGTGCCACCGTAGCTCTTGGAACTGGAATTGTCCAGCTGGCTGAAGCTCTGAAATAGCAACTCCTGATCTTCCTCGGAGATGCCAATGCCGGAGTCCTTCACCGATACCTGAAACATCATGTCGTTCTCTCGCTCTTCACGTACCCGGATGCTGATGTTGATATTGCCCTTGGTATGGGAAAACTTAATGGCGTTGCTAGTGAGATTGGAGATCACTTGTACGAGCCGGGTCTCATCAGCCATCACATATTCGGGCAGCTTATCATCCAGGTGATAGTATAGGTGCGTGTTGTTGAGGTGTGCTTGCTGCGAAAAGAGCTCGTAGATCTTTTCAAATGTCTCTACGAGTCGCACGGGCCGCTTTCGCAGTTCCATCTTGCCGGCCTCTATCTTGGAGAGGTCGAGGATGTCATTGAGGATGTGGAGTAGCGTATCGGAGGACTTTCGAACCGTTCTGACATATTCCGATTGTTCCTCGTCGAGGTTGGTCGATCCGAGTAGGTCAATCATGCCAATGATGCCGTTCATGGGCGTACGGATCTCGTGGCTCATATTGGCCAGGAAGCGCTCTTTGATCTGTAGCGAGTGCTCTGCCAGTTCTTTGGCTTCCCGCAATTCTTCGTTGGTCTTCTTCAGTGGGGTGATATCGCGGGCGACACCTTCGATCTCTACTTCCTCTCCCTGATGATTGACAATTCGCACGTTACAAAGGAACTGCAGTTCCTCGCCAGACTTTGTACGCGATTGCCCTTCGAAGTTACGTACGCGCTTTTGCTCCAGGAGTACCTTCACCAAGGCACGCAGGCTCTCCCTGGACAGGAAGAAGTCGCCAATATTTTTGCCAAGCAGCTCCCGTGATGTGAAGCCCAACACTTCCTGAACGGAGGGGCTGACCATCGTGATCAAACCGGGCAGCGTACAACGAAAGTAGATATCCTGGAAGGACTCGAAGATGTTTCTAAACTTCTCTTCGCTCTCTTGCAGCGATTTTTCATTCTGCTTCTTCTCGGTGATGTCGTTGGCGATGACCGATACCTCCCGAATGGACCCGTCCGGCAAGAAGATGGGGTTGAGAAAGATATCCCTCCACACCTTGTTGCCCCGATCGTCTACGATGCAGTTCTGGAAATTCTTGATCTTACCGTTGAAGGCCTCCTGGTACATCTGTACCCAGAGCTCGCTGTCTTGCTTATTGAATAGGCTCTTGTACGGGCCGAGTAGCCCCATGCCGATCTCAGGCTCAAAGCCATAATACTCGAGAAATGAATCGGCAAAGTTTTGGTTGAAAGACGTGAAGTTGTACTTGCGATCGACACTCCAGATCTGGTGGGTACTGCTCTCGAAGATTGCACTAAGACGAGCTGCCTGGTCCTCTATCTTGCTCTCGTCGATCTTTCTCTGCAGGGCGAGGCTCACCTGACCCGCGATGAAGTCCAGCAGCTCGAGATCCTTGTGGTTGTAAGCTGCTTCGTGCCCGTAGGAATAGATGGACATCACCCCAATTGGGCGATTAGAGGCCTTCATGAGTACTCCCAGCCAGATATTGGGAATTTGTGTCTTTCCTCGGATGCCTTTTTGTCGACAGATCTTTTCGATGCCCTCCTTGTACATAATGAGGCCCTTTCCATATTCGTAGGTGTAGGCTGCCAGCTCCTTGTTTATCTCGTTGGACATCGATTCTTCCTGCGGCAATTCATCGATCTTGTAGATGAACTGAAAGCCGTCAAAGACGGACTTTTTGTTGATGATGGCGAAATTCTTGACCTTCAGAAACTGCCTTAGCTCCTCAAATACTTTGTCGTAGAATTCGTCGAGTTTCTTGTGGTGGATGGTGAGTGAGGCGATCTTATAATAAAGACTCTGTGCCTTCTCCGCCCTGATTCGTTCTGTGATGTCATAGAAGATGCACTGGTACTCAACCGCCTGGTCATCCTCGAAGACACACGTGAGTAGCCCTTTCACGAAAATGTTTTTACCATATTTCGTGGTGAGCACTGTGTCCAACTTCTCACTCTTTATGCCCGCCGTAATTTTCAGGAGCTTCTCGAGGGTTTGCCGGCGGTGCTCGGGGTGGATCGTGTCGACGAACTTAAGATCTTTGATTTCCTCCTCCTGATAGCCGAGCTTGTTTTTCCAGGCCTCATTGACGAAGATGATCTCTCCCCGAGGTTCAAACACTTGGATCAGGTCACTGGAGCTGTTGAAAAGTTCTTTGAAGTGGTGATTGGTGCGTTCGAGTGTTCGGGAATGCTCTTTTTGAATGATGGTGAGCTTTTTCTGCAATCCGATCACTTGCCTTTGCAGACTCTCAATTGATGCATCGATCATATCACCCATGGACTAAAATTACGGAAATATTCCTAGTTTTAGTTCCCATGACTGTCCGTACAGACCCATTCCTGATCTCTATAGTAGGGCCTACCGCCGTGGGGAAAACGGACCTGGCGATCGAGCTGGCTCAGTTGCTGTCGACGGAGATCATCTCTGCAGACTCTCGGCAGTTTTACCGTGAAATGAACATAGGCACCGCTAAGCCAATTACCGATGAACTGGAGATGGTGCCGCATCACTTCATTGACTCTCACAGTGTAAACGATGAATACAATGTCGGAGAATTTGAGCAAGATGTCATCGAGACCCTTTCGGACCTCTTCAACTCCTATCAGCACGTTGTAATGGTGGGAGGATCTGGCTTGTATTGCAAAGCGGTATGGGAGGGGTTTGATAAGTTTCCTGCCATCGACCCAATTGTTCGAAAAGGTCTGAGGGAGGAGCTCGTGGAGCATGGGCTATCGAAGCTGAGGATGGAGCTGAGGAAGACTGATCCCGTCTATTTTGAAGAGGTAGACCTCAATAATCCACAGAGAATTATCCGGGCGCTGGAGGTTTTTCGGTCCACGGGCAATCCCTTTTCCTCTTATCGTCAGCAGCGGGAGAAAACGCCGAGAGAATTCACATCGGTGAAGATAGGGCTGGAGCTGCCTAGGGACGAGCTCTACAGGAGGATCGACCAGCGCATGGACAAAATGATCAGGGACGGTCTTTTCAAGGAAGCGCAGTCTTTGCACGCATACAAACACCTCAATGCCCTTCAAACGGTGGGTTACTCAGAGATCTTCAAATACTTCGAAGGGGAGTATGACTACGAAGAGGCCGTTCGCCTGCTCAAACGCAACTCCCGGAGGTATGCCAAGCGGCAATTCACCTGGTTCAAGCGCGACCCGGATATTCGGTGGTTTGCGCCGACCGACAGCGACGCCATCAAGAGTTACATTTATGAAAAGCTGGAGCTAGATACTCAAGATCTCAACTAGACGCATCAGGTCTTCGTTGATGGGCTTGGTCTTTGAGATCGCCAGCTTGAAGCTCGTGTAGTGCACCTTTTTATCGATGATGCCAGCCATCACATTCGACTTACCATTGAGGAGCCCTTCCACAGCCGCTACACCCAATCTTGACGCCAAGATACGATCAAACGAAGTCGGAGGTCCACCTCTTTGCAGGTGTCCAAGTGTAGACACGCGGATATCAAGATCCGGCAACTCAGCAGACACTTTTGACGCCACTTCAATGGCGCTGCCCTGCTCGCCACCTTCGGCGACAACTACAATGGACGAAGTTTTTTGTCGATCCCGACCCTCCTTCAGTGTTTTGATCACGTCATTGATCGTTGTGGAGGTCTCAGGTACCATGGCAAACTCAGCACCGCCACCAATAGCACAGTGGATCGCAATATATCCTGAGTGGCGACCCATCACCTCTACGAAGAAGACACGATCATGGGAGTTGGCAGTGTCTCGAATCTTGTCCACCGCGTCCAGGGCAGTGTTGACGGCTGTGTCAAAACCAATGGTGTAGTCGGAGCCATAGAGGTCATTGTCGATCGTACCCGGTGCTCCTACGACGGGAATACCGTACTCCTCGAAGAAGATGTTGGCTCCAGTGAAAGTACCGTCGCCGCCGATCGCTACCAAGCCCTCAATACCTCTCTTGGTGAGTTGCTTGTGTGCCCGCTCACGACCTTCCTGGGTCATGAATTCCTTGCTACGCGCAGACTTTAGGATTGTTCCTCCCTTTTGGAGGATGTTGCTCACGGAATACGACTTCATCTTGTAGATGTCGCCTTCAATCATTCCATTGTAGCCATACTTGATGCCGTAGACGTCGATGCCAAAATACAGGGCGCTGCGAACGACGGATCGCAGGCATGCATTCATCCCCGGTGCATCTCCTCCCGATGTGAAAACTCCGATACTCTTCATATGCTGAATAATAGTTGGGTGGGACGTCGTTTATTCGCGTGGAATCTCAATGAGTCTCTCTAGGTTACTACGATTGATTCGTTGGGTCCGTTTTGATATCAGCCTCTCCTAAATCGGCGCCAATATTAATGAAAAAAGATGGCCAAAGAAATTTCACTTCGATATTTCAGGTGAATGTTTCACTATTGCCAGTCGACACCACTTATGCAAACGTTGTTCATTACGATCCCTTGTTTATTTTATTCTTTGCAATGCCAAGGAAGTGATTCACCACGTAATTGAGGTTGGGGGATACATGGAGCCAATATAAAGGCAGGAAATAGAGGACCGTAATGACCAAAGACCGCAGCGCAATTGCGATAATAGTGCCAGATTGAAATGGTAGTTGATTCACAATCAGGAAAACCAAAGCACCAACGATGTAGGTCACAAGTATTTTGAGGCTGAAGGGTTGGATCCCAAATTGGTACCAGATGAAGATCATTTTCACAAGGTTGAATAGGAAGGTGCTGATCAGAGAAGCCAATGCCGCTCCATTCAATCCATACTTTGGGATCAGGAGCCAGTTCAATACGATGTTGAGTACCATGAACATGCCTATGAGAGGCACGTTGTATCGAAATAACCTCGAGAAAGAAATGATGGCCGCATTGACGCTGAAAGTCATATCCGTCAGCTTGGCGAAGGCTATGATGATGACTACTGTGAAACCGGTCCGCAATTCGTCCCCTTTCGGGATCAGCAGAAAAAGATCCTCCAGGGACATCGTAATACCTAGCAGAAGGACCACTGCCACCAACGTCTGATCGATCGCCACGGACTTATACATCCTTCTGACGTCGTCCATCTTTTTTTCACGAAAGTAGATGCTCAATTTGGGGCCAATGATCTCTGCCACTACTCGTCGGGGTATCTCGATGATGACGGCGATGTAGAATACGAGCGTGTAGATGCCATTGGCAGCGAGGCCCAGGTATTTGGTGATAAAGATCTGGTCAATGTTCAAGAGGATAACAGAGCTAAGGCCCATCAGCATAGAGAAGCCCGCAAACTCCAGAATTCTCTTTCTCCATATTTTCCTGATCTTGATGAGTGATAGCTTAATGCGAAAATCATGCTGACGGACAAGGAATGTGGTAAGAACGATGATAGCAATGGAGTAATGAAATAGGACGATATAGATCGCCACAGAAAACTCCAGAACACCCACTCCCACGAGTAGCGCCATGATAAAGGAAAAGATGCGCATGAATATCTCGCGTAGGAAGTTGGGAAGTACGATGTTGAGATGTATGCGCGAGACCCTATCCAGGAGGCTAAAGATCACGATGAGAAAAGTGAGAATAACGGTCACATGGAAGTATTCCAGGTATTTCTCTCCATTCTCTCCAAAAAAGTCGCGGATCACTGGGTAGAAGACATACAATATGCCAGTCAATAACAGGAAAGCCACCGTAGGGACCGCAAAAGCGAAGGTGTAAAGGCCGGTCTTCCGCTTCCGATCGTCTGCGAAATAGGGAAAAAATTTGACGATCACAGGTCCAAATCCCATCATCGCAAATGGAGCAAGTATCATCGCATTGGAGACGATCAGTCGATACAAGCCCAGCTCTTCCAAAGTGAAGAACTTGGGAAAGAATATAATGGTGTTGATGTACCCAATGGCAACACCGCTATAGACCGTGATCGTGGCCCAAAATCCTTGTTTGATTGACTGACTCATTCAATAAGTGGCTCCATCCCCGATATCAGTTGGATTTCAGTACCGATAGTAATCTGTCGATGTCGTTCTCATCATTGTAGAAGTGAGGAGACAGGCGCACTTTCCCGGGCTGCTTGGAGGTTTGGATACCTTCCTTTACCATGAGTTCATAGTCTCCATCTTCCGTCATCAACTGAAAGATAGTGGACCTGGAACTGGGATGTTGCTTCACGTCAAAATTGGCTGAAGTCAGGGCTTCGATCAATTGGTCGCGGTAATGGATGTTTTTTTCGGTGATGGCGTCGATTCCCAGCTTTGTGATTAGCTGCAAGCCCTCGTGCAGCCCCAGCACATTGAAGAATAGTGCATTGCCTACCTCGAGGGAGGCTGCTCCGGTTTTGGCCATACCACTGCCAAAATCAATACTATTCCATCCCTGGAAGGCTTTGAAGGTCGGCAGTAGGTCTTGAGATACGTAGCCAATTGCCACGCCATATCCTGCAAGCAGCCACTTAAAGGAACTGCTAAGGAAGACCATCGACACATCAGGGTCTACTTCAAAGGGAATGGCTCCCAGCCCCTGGGTGCCGTCCAGAATGATCGTGCAGTCGTATTGCTTGCACCAGTCGAAGATCCTTGGTAGATCAATTTCGAATCCATCGGCCGACTGAACCCAACTGATGGAGAGGATCTTGTGGCCTTCCGCCAGTAGAGGTTCCAACCGCGAATAAAAGTCTTCGTCATTTGGGACCATCTCAATCGGATGGCGATTGGTCTGCCAGGGTAGCAATACTGAAGGGAAGTCCGTCTCCATCAAGACCACGGGGCGGTTGGGGAGGTAGAGACTGGCCAGATTGATGCCTGTGGATACATTCGGCAGAAAGAATGTCGCGTCCACTGGGCAACTCATGAGCTCTGCAGCCAGTGCCCGGGCCTGTTCGTACTTTTCTATCCATTCTCCAAATTCCCAGGAACCATGCTCGGAAAGGCTGCCAACATATCTTGATTGCAGGTCAACCACAGGTTGTGGCAGAGCACAAAACCGAGCCGTGTTGAAGTAGGTATAGTTCTTAAGAATTGGGAATAGACTCCTGGCTTCACTCCATGTCATCAGATGGTTATTTGAAAAGTTTCAGAAATTCAATTAGGTAAAAAACCACAGCTTAATTGCCAGGGCCGTCACGGTGACAATCAGAATCAGTCGGATCCATTTGTCGTCTTTATTGACGGACCACCTACTGGCGATCCACCCGCCCGAGGCATTGCCAATGGCAAGGGTAAGTCCATAATCCCATTGGATTTTGTCTCCTATAAAAAATACGACCAACGCAAAGACGCTGTACATCAGGATCACCATCACCTTTACACTGTTGGTCTTGGCCATTCCCAAGCCGTGAATATTGGTGAGTAGGGCGATGACCAGAAAGCCTACACCCGCCTGAATAAAGCCACCGTAGATCCCAATGCCAAAAAAGGCGATAATGCTCCATGTATTCCTCTGGCGTGAGAAATGTTCGTCGGCCACTTTGCTGATGAGGTAGGGTTTCAAAATCGTGAGTCCCATCACTATGAGCATCACTACTGCCAGGATGCGATTGAAGAGTGCACCGCTGATGTCCACCGCGATCATGGCACCGACAATAGCCCCCAGCGATGCGGAAATCCCTAGCCAAAGGGAGAAGGGAAAGAGGAACACGCCCTTGCTGCGAAATCCCTGGACTGCAAAGATATTTTGGAGGAATATGGCAACGCGATTAGACGCGTTGGCGTCTACGCTCGGTAGGCCCATGAAGATCAGGAGGGGCAAGGAGATCAACGATCCTCCCCCGGCGATGGTGTTGATGAAGCCGGCGAATAGTCCGGCACCGATCAAAAGGACGAATTCCTCCGGACTCAAAGTGAAATTGCGTATTCGGTGCGAGTGACTTCCAACGGATCCTCGACCACATCCAACAACTGTTTTTGGGTTTTGCCTAGTCCTGGGTGAAAGAACTCCGAGGCAATTTCGACCAGAGGCATGAGCGTGAAACGCCTCCCAGGTATTCCGGGATGCGGTATTTGCAGGGTCTCACTGCTAAGGATCTCATGGTGATAGTAGAGAATATCAACGTCGATGCTTCTCTCTGCCCATTTTTCATGGCGAACACGGCCTATTGCCGACTCGACTTGCTGACAAAGAAGGAGCAATTCCTGCGCAGAGATATCCGTCTCTATTTGTAAAGCAACATTGAGAAACCACTGCTGATCGGTCTTGCCCCACGGTGCTGTCTCGTAGATGGAAGATGATCGAACAATATGTAGCTTCTCACCGGAGAGCAAGTTGCAAGCCCTTTGCAGGTGCTCAAGCCTGTCATCGATGTTGCTCCCCAACAATAGAAAGATCCCGCTCATAACAATTGGTTTAAAACTAAATGTCCTAAACTGATTACATCATTAGTTTTGTTGAAAATAAGTTCAAAGAAAATTCTTGAGGGCGCGACGCCCCTGAACATACTCAAAACATTCATGGCTTTTCTCCGCAATTTTCTGGCTTCATTCCTGGCCCTGGTCATTTTCTTTTTCTTCTTGTTCATCATCACGATCGGTTTCTTCGCGGCTATTTCCGCAGAGGAGACGCCAGTTGTCAGTGAGAACTCCGTTTTACATCTGAAGTTGAGTGGGATCATCAGGGATCGCTCCATCGAAGATCCTTTTGAGGAGATTTTTGTGAATGGCCCGAAAACAACAAGTCTGATGGACATATTAAGGGTCATCGACGAAGCCAAAGAAGACCCCAATATTAAGGGCATATATATGGAACATATGTTCCTGGCCGCGGGATTCTCCAGTCTCCTTGAGATCAGGGACGCGCTTTTGGACTTCAAGAAGTCCGGAAAATTCCTCTATTCGTATGGGGCTTTTATCAGTGAGGCGGATTACTTCCTCGCCTCGGTTGCTGATGAGATCTATCTGCACCCGGAGGGTAGCCTCGAATTCAATGGCCTCACAGCCACGATCACCTTCTATAAAGGACTTTTTGATAAACTTGAAATAGAGCCTGAGATCTTCCGGGTCGGAGAGTTCAAAGGCGCGGTAGAGCCTTTTATCAGAAAAGACCTAAGTCCTGAAAATGAACTACAACTGAGTACGTTGCTCAATGACGTTAACCAAACCTACATTGATGAGGTAGCGGAATCGTTGCAGATCGATGATGAGCGACTGAAAGAGATCCAGCAGAAAATGGAGGCCCAGTTGCCCAAGGAGTTTGAGGAGCTGAAGCTGGTGACGAAGGTGGGATACGAGGACGAGATCAAACAGTTGATCATGGATCAGATGGGAGAGGAGGACATCGATGATGTCAACTTTATTTCCGCCAAAAAGTACCGCATGTCATTGAGTGCCGGAGAGTATTCATCTAATCGAATAGCGGTCATCATGGCGGAGGGTGCCATTGTGATGAATGGGGAAGCCAACCAGGAGATCATCGGTGAGCAGATCGCCAACGAAATTCGCAAGGCCCGGGAGAGTAGCTCTACGAAAGCCATCGTCTTGCGCGTCAATTCTCCTGGTGGGAGTATTACTGCCTCAGATATGATTTGGCGAGAGGTGGAACTCACCCGTGGCGTGAAGCCCATCATCGCTTCTATGTCTGACTATGCGGCCTCGGGGGGCTACTACATAGCCATGGCAGCAGATACCATCGTCGCCCAACCCAACACGATCACTGGGTCCATCGGTATTTTTAGTATGCTCTTCAATTTTGGTGAGTTTCTCGAGAATAAGCTAGGCATCACAAATGATGTGGTGACCACCGGTGAATTTTCGGACTATATCACGGTGACAAGACCACTAACCGATCAGGAAAGAGCAATCATCCAAAGGTCGGTCGAGAAGGGATACAACTCCTTTATCAGCAAGGCTGCGGAGGGAAGGGACATGTCGCAGGACGCCCTGGTGAAGTTGGCAGGAGGAAGGGTATGGTCCGGCGCGGAGGCCAAGCGCAACGGACTCGTAGACGTGCTTGGAAGCTTCGAGGATGCCATTCAGTTGGCTGCCGAGGCCGCAGGAGTGGAGGATGATTACCGAGTGGGGTATTACCCCCAGCCGAAGCCTTTTATAGAGCAGGTGTTGACTTCCCTCACAGGTGAAGCGACAAAAATTTTCCAACCCGACATCGATGTCCCTCATTTGAAGGAACTGAAAGAAATTGCCAAGATGAGAGGAACCCAGGCAAGAATGCTTGGTGAAATTGAAATAAATTAGGCGCTGACATATTTTGAACTAGACGAGACCCACGACCGATGCAGATAAGAAACGACTGGACCAAAGAAGAGATCCTCGAAATTCATAATCGCCCTGTACTTGATTTGATCTATGAGGCCGCCACGATCCACCGCGAATTCAACGACCCCAGTGAGGTGCAGGTATGCACCCTGCTATCCATAAAGACGGGAGGGTGCCCTGAGGACTGCGCCTACTGCCCTCAGGCAGCACGTTATCACACGGATGTCAACGTCCACAAGCTGCTAGATGTGGATGCAGTACTGCACAAAGCCAGTGTCGCGAAGGAGAACGGCTCCACGAGATTTTGCATGGGTGCCGCTTGGCGCGAGGTGCGTGACAATAGGGACTTCGATAAGGTCATCGATATGGTCAAAGGGGTCAATAGCCTGGGAATGGAGGTTTGTTGCACCCTGGGAATGCTGACGGAGGAGCAGGCCAATCGACTGAAAGAGGCCGGTCTCTATGCCTACAATCACAATTTGGATACCAGCGAGGAACACTACGAAGAAATCATTACGACTCGTACGTTTGATGACCGACTCGATACCCTGGAGAACGTGCGTAATGCCAATATTTCCGTCTGCTCCGGTGGGATCATTGGTATGGGAGAGACAGTAGAAGACCGAATAGGGATGCTACATACACTTTCTAACCTGCCCGAGCATCCAGAGTCGGTCCCGGTGAATGCATTGGTACCCGTGCCTGGCACACCATTGGAGGATCAGGAGCGTGTGTCCGTATGGGACATGGTGCGGATGATCGCGACAGCCCGAGTCATCATGCCAAGGGCTCAGGTACGTCTATCAGCTGGTAGGGTCCGGATGAGCATAGAAGAGCAAGCGCTGTGCTTCATGGCTGGCGCCAACTCCATCTTTGCAGGCGAGGAGTTGCTAACAACACCAAACCCTGACGTAGATCAGGACAAGGAGATGTTTCAGACCCTGAACCTCAAGCCGCGTGAGGCTTTCAAAGGGGCCGCGGCTGAGAAGTTTGAAATAAGCCAGGCCTGATTTCAGAGGAGTGTCTGATGGGAATCGAGGAACATTTCAGAAAGCTGGAGCGGATGTACCTCCAGTCAAAGATCACAGAGGAGATTTACGAGACCACTCAAATAACAATTGGAAGCAAGACGGCTGAGATTACCCTGGATATCCAGGAGAAGTACCACCACGCCCTGGGTGCGATCCACGGTTCGATCTACTTCAAACTCCTGGATGACGCGGCTTTTTTTGCGGTCAATTCCGTTGTAACTGATAAATTTGTTCTAACTTCTAATTTCAGCCTCAATCTGCTTAGGCCAGAGAGCCGCGGGAAGCTCACAGCTCGGGGCACTTTGAGGTTTCAGTCACGGAGTTTATTCGTGGCCGATGCTTCCCTCACCAATGAAAAAGGTCGAGAAATAGGATTTGGTACTGGCCATTTTATGAAGAGCAATATCGATCTTACAGAAGAAATCGGTTACAAATAGCGACGATATGCATTGGTTTTATCTGGATGGACAATTTGTGGAGAGGGGAGACGCAAAGATCCCCGTGGAGCAGACGGGTATAGCACGGTCGTATGGAGTCTTTGACTTCTTCCGTACCGTCCATTCACAGCCTCGATTCCTTGAGGATTACCTGGCCCGGTTCGCCAAATCACAAACGTTTCTTGGTTTGTCTCGACAAGTGGAGGACGCAGAAGTCATGGAGGCAATCACGGAACTTCAGCAACGAAACGGCTTTGATCACTCCAGCTTTAAGCTCATTTTACTGGGGGACGGTCCCGATGGCGCGGATGTTTATGATCCATTGTTCATGGTGATGAACTTCCCTCTGTCCACAGAGCGCCCCGAAAGTGTGAAGCTAATTTCTCACGAATACGTTAGGGATTTTCCTGAGATCAAGTCGCTCAATTACTTCACATCTTTTTCGCTTACCCGCAAAAAGGCGGCTGCAGGAGCTGCGGAAGTGCTTTTTCACAAAGACGGAGTTGTCAGTGAAGCTTCCAGGTGCAACGTGTTTGCGATTCGCGGTGGTGAGCTGTGGACCCCGAAAGACAATATCCTTCGTGGCATCACCCGTATGCATGTCATGCGCAGTGCCGAGCAACTCCTGCCGGTGAAGGAGGGGGACATGTCATTAGAAGACCTGGTGGCAGCCGATGAGGTCTTCATCACCTCCACTACAAAGGACATAATGCCAGTGAGTCACATTGACGAGCATGTCATAGCCGACGGACGACCTGGACCTTGGTCGCTCAGACTACAAAAGGTCTTTGCTGAATACTATCAGGACGGTGTGAAGGCAGTGTGAGGGAACAAAGCTTTTCCTCCAGATGTATCCTATAATGAATCGACAATAGTCAGGAGATGGAAATGAACTGCGATGACAATGGCCTGTGTGCTCCTAAGGAGCTTGATCAGGAGCAACCTGCGCAACCACTAAGAGATGACATCAGGATCATCTACATAGGCGACCCCATGTGTTCGTGGTGTTGGGGTATCTCCAATCATCTGGCGGAGATTAGGAAGCAATACAAGGAGCAATCGATAGGATTTGAAATAATTGTTGGTGGATTGCGTCCTGGGGGCGGCGATCCCTGGGATGATGATATGAAACGCTTCCTCATGCACCACTGGAAGGAGGTCAACGCTCGTAGTGGGCAACCTTTTGGGTATCAACTATTCGATCGCGAGGAATTCCATTACGACACCGAGCCGGCGTGTCGCGCTGTGGTAACGGCCAAGCAGTTTATGGATCAGGAGGGCGTATTGCGATTCTTTGAGGCCGTTCAGCGCAAATTCTACGTCGACAATGAGGATCCGAAGGAGGTGACCTATTACGAGAGCATTTGCACAGAGCTTGGTATTGCATTCAAGGACTTTGAGGCGAGTTTTGATACAATAGAAACCAGACAGCGAACGCGGTCCGAGTTTGAGCTTAATCGCCAGTGGGGTGTCCGGGGATATCCCACGGTAGTATTGCAAGTCGATGGTAAGTTATATCTGGTGTGCAATGGCTATGCTACCGCGGAGGTAATGGGCCAACGGATAGATCAGTTGTTGTCAGAGGCAGGCAAGAGGCTACCAACTATTCCCCAGTCGGAGGGCTAAGGCATTTACTTGACCTTCACCCATTTCCCCGCCAAGACCAGGCCCGCCGTCAAAAATGATCCAAAATAGAGGAGGCTGATGGTGATCATGGCCACAGGGACCGTCCCATACTCATCAAAGTATCCAAGTCCAAAAATTGGGAACGCGAATGGGAAGTAGGAGTGGGTCAATTCAAAATCATAGAGGAATTGGGCCAGAACAAACCCCATGATCCCTACCAGCAGTGGTACGATGAAGAGCCGTGAGATGTAACTGACAAGAAACATCAGTCCGATGATAGGAAGGGAAGTCGCTACTGTTATGATAAATAGCCGTCCGACCATCGCCACGGGAAGCTCAATCAGTGAAAAAGGAAGTGCTGTCAAAATGGGAAGCAGTACCATCAGGACCAAGAAGGCCATGTGAGCGCTAACGAAGCTGAGGATCAGGGCGAGAACTTTCGAAAGGTACAAATCGGACTTTGATACAGGTAATGTGTGCAGGAGCTTCCAGGTTTCGTTGCGCTCTTCTAAGAGATTGGATAGCGCACAAATGATGACCAAAAACATAGGCAACAGCAACCCCAGGATACCCTGATAATGAAAGCTGATCCATGAGGTCCAGTCTGAGGTGGGACTGGATACTCCCAAATCCTGAGGCAAGAGGTGAGCCAATACGGCGAAGCTGATATTCACTGCCACCGTACCACCTGTCAGCAGCCAGAATAGCCCGGTCCAGCGGATTTTGATGAGTTCCAATCGAATGAGCCTAATCACCCGCATGTTGCATCATTTTCCAGTACACCGATTCGAGCGTAGGTTTTGTGGGCGTCAGTTCGTAGATGCCTATTCCTGCTGCCACTAAATTTCTCGAGAGCTCCGGGACACCATCTTTGGGGATCCGGAGGTCAATGCGTGCCTCCTCCATTTCAAAGGGGACTTGCATTGCAGTGAGTACCGATTCCGTGGCTTCCCAGTCGTTGGTCACCAGTGTGTAATGGCCCGTCAAGTCTTCCAGCAGTTGCTCTTTTGGTCCATGGAAGATGACTTTCCCCTCGCTGAGCACCAACATTGTGTCGCTGATCTTTTCCATTTCCTGCAGGATGTGGCTGGTCACAATGACGGTCTTGCCATCCCTTGTCAGTTGCTTGATCAGGTGGCGTATTTCCAGAATACCGCCGATGTCCAGCCCGTTGATCGGTTCGTCCAGGATGACCACCTCAGGGTTACCAAGCAGTGCCATGGCGATACCGCTCCTTTGTCGCATGCCGGTGGAAAAGCCTGACATCCTTTTTCTGAGGAGTGGCCCCAATGATAGCCGGTCGACAATGTCTGCCACGGCTGTCGGCCCCAATTGCCGATAACCAGCCAGTAATTTCAGGTTTCGCTCAAGGCTCAAATGGGGATAAAAACCAGGTCGCTCGATCAGCGCTCCTATGCGCCTGTAAAGGTGCGAAGCTGGGTAAGAATGAATGAGCTTGCCCTCAAAATGGATACTGTCCGCCGAGGGGAAAATACCACTTAGCAGCTTCAGAAGTGTAGACTTACCGCTACCATTGTGCCCCAAAATGCCCAAAACCTCACCTCGGCTAATGGTGAAATCAACGTTGGTCAGAGCCAGTACCCCCTTCCGATATTGATAACTCAGTCCATTGATGTCGAAGAGGGTATCGTTCATCGAAGGACTTTCATTAAGCCTGGACTCGAAGTTCCTTTTTTAAGATCTTACCTGTTGCAGTCATTGGCAAAGCCGACATGAATTCAATTACCCGTGGGTATTTGTAGTCAGCGAGCTTGGACTTGGTAAAGTCACGGATTTCATCGGCTGTAGCCTGCTTTCCTTCTTTCAATACCACACATGCTTTTATTTCCTCGCCGTATTGCTCGTCGGGGATGCCGATCACAGCCACGAGCGATACCGCCTCGTGCGTGGCCATCACTTCCTCCACTTCTCGTGGGTAGACATTGAGTCCACCTCTGATGATCATGTCCTTGGTCCGATCCACAATGAAGAAAAACCCGTCCTCGTCTTTGATCGCCACATCTCCAGAGTGGAGCCACCCATTTTTGATCGTTTCGGCCGTCGCTTGTGGATTGTTGTAGTAGCCCTTCATCACGTTGTGTCCTTTGTACAGCAACTCACCTTTCTCTCCGACAGCCGCTTCTTCGCCATTTTCTGTGACAACCTTCACTTGTACGCCCCAAACTGGTGTGCCAATCGACCCGGGTTTTCTCCCTACATCCAGTTGATTGAAAGTGACCACAGGGGACCCTTCAGACATGCCATAGCCTTCGATGATTGGCACATTGAAGCGCTTTTCGAAATCCTCGAGAATCTGTACCGGCAGTGAGGCTCCTCCGGATACTGCGGACTTCAGATTAGCGGCGATGGCCTCATAGTCAAACTTATCTTCAGTATAATTCAATAACCCCCAGTACATGGTGGGAACCCCGGCAAACACCGTCACTTTGTGCTTTTGCATCAATCCGAAGACCGCCTCTGCATCGAAACGTGGCAGTAGGACGCTATGCAGACCTTCGTATACACCAGCGGTCAGCTGCACGGTAGCAGCAAAGATGTGGAAGAGTGGGAGTACAATCAGCTGCGTGTCGTCTTTGGTGGAGCTCAGCAAATCCCGTGAAAGAATACTGTTAAAAAGGATGTTGGAGTGCGAAAGCTCTGCCCCTTTTGGGCGGCCGGTGGTTCCTGAGGTGTAGATAATGAGTGCCGTATCGTCGGCGCTCGTCATGACTGAATCAAAAAAGTGCGACTGCCCTTGCATAAGGGAGCCAAGGGTAGCTGTCCCATCTATGGGGGAGGGCATTTCCGGTTTGGGCATGATCATGTAGAAGTGTTCGCAGCCCGCGGATGCCTCAAAGCCGGCGTGCCCCATTCGGCCCATGGGAAGCTCGTCCGTACCGACAAAACAGAAATAGGCCTTCGCTTCGCTATCCTGCAGGTGATAGGCGATCTCATCTTCCTTCAGTAAGACGCTCAGTGGAACGACCGTGGCACCAGCTTTGAGGATCCCGAAGTAGATGATCGGGAAATAGGGAAGATTTAGGCAGCTAAGCGCCACTTTATCTCCTTGTTGAATCCCGGCTGCCACAAGGCCGTTAGCTACCTGGTTGGCTGCGCCATTGATTTGCGCATAGTTCAAGGTAGTGTCCATGAAGGTGAAGGCGGGGCTTGTTGGGTAGCGAAAGGCGCTATCTTCCAGGATAACGGATAGGTTAAGCATGGTAAGTCAATGTTGTTGAAAGCAACAGGAATATACAGATCGAAATTATGCCTAAGAAGCTTTCACCGTGAATTTGATTATTTTACCCATGGTTTTTTGCGTATGAAGAGAACGAGCTATTTCCCAGCGACCTTGGTCATGGCCTGGCTGTTGTATTCCTGTACTACTGGAGGCGAGGCAACGACCACGGACCTTGATCGCCCAGCGTACCTGCCACAAGATTCTGTCTACGCTGATGCGCATCGCCCGCAATACCACTTTTCACCAGCAAGCCAGTGGATGAACGACCCGAATGGCATGGTCTATTTCGATGGTGAGTACCATCTCTTTTACCAGTATCATCCGCACAGCACGGTTTGGGGGCCCATGCACTGGGGACATGCAGTAAGTACCGATTTGGTCAATTGGGAGCACCTGCCTATCGCTTTATATCCCGATAGTCTCGGCTACATCTTTTCCGGAAGCGCTGTCGTAGATTGGAATAATACTTCTGGTTTTGGGACTACTGATTCCACGGCGCTTGTTGCCATTTTCACTTATCACCACCCTGAGACGACCCTTCAAACACAAGCGATTGCTTTCAGCACTGACAGAGGAAGGACATGGACAAAATATGAGGGCAACCCCGTCCTGCCCAATCCCGGGATTCCGGACTTCCGTGATCCTAAGGTTTTCTGGCATGACGAGAGCAGCCAATGGATCATGATCCTGGCTGAAGGTTCACAGGTGGGGCTGTATGGGTCGCCTGATCTGAAGAACTGGGAGGCGCTGAGCAAGTTTGGAGCTGGAGAAGGCAGTCATCTTGGCGTGTGGGAATGCCCTGACCTGTTTCCACTGACAGATATTGGAGGCAATCGGCGATGGGTGATGCTGGTGTCGATAGGTCCTGGAGGGCCGATGGGATCGGCTACGCAGTACTTCGTAGGACAATTTGATGGTAGTGAGTTTGTCAACGACAACGAACCTGATAGAGTGATGTGGCTAGACCACGGCAAGGACAACTATGCAGGAGTTACCTGGTCTGACGTTGACGCAGATGATGGTCGAAGGATCTTTCTGGGCTGGATGAGCAACTGGCAGTATGCCAACCAGGTGCCAACAGAGAAGTGGAGGAGTGCGATGACGCTTCCGAGGATCCTGGCCCTCTACAGGACCAGAGAAGGATTCAAGGTGGCCTTGAGACCCGTGGCAGAAACATCAAATCTTCGCGTCGACAGTCTTCAGGTGGATAGAACACTTCTGGCGGAGGGGGGCTCCTGGAATCAGGGATTCCCATCTGATAGTTCACTCCTAAACCTGGAGTTGGTGCTCTCAGATGTCACCGGACAGGGGTTTGGCTGGGAGCTGATGTTTGAAAATGACCTTGAGGAGTACATCGCTATTGGTTTTGATGCTGACACGAAACGCTACTACATTGATCGAACCGAGTCAGGAAGGCAGGATTTTTCTGAAGACTTTGCTGGCATGCACTATGCAGACCGAATTTCTGAGGAGCGCCAGATCTTTCTGAGCATTTGGCTGGACCGGTCGGGTATAGAGGTTTTTGCGGATAATGGTACTGTGGTCATGACAGAGCTGTTTTTTCCGAATGAGCCTTACAATTGGTTGACATTTGAGACAGGGGGTAAACCGGTGCTTATCGAGGGAAATATTTTTCAGTTATCATCCATTTGGTGAGACACTTTTGAATGCTTGATTGCTTAACTTCAGAGGCGTATGAATAAGGTGGTAGAAAATGCTACTGAGGCCATAAAGGGTATTGAGGACAATATGACGCTCATGCTTGGTGGTTTTGGTCTATGCGGAATCCCCGAGCGATGTATCCAGGCGCTTGTTGAAACGGGTGTACAGGGGCTAACATGTATATCTAACAATGCCGGTGTGGATGATTTTGGGTTGGGCCTCCTGCTCCAGAAGCGTCAGATAAAAAAGATGGTATCCTCGTATGTGGGGGAGAATGATGAGTTTGAGCGCCAGATGCTTAGTGGGGAGTTAGAGGTGGATCTGATCCCACAGGGGTCATTGGCTGAGAGATGTAGGGCTGGAGGGGCTGGAATTCCGGCATTTTTTACTCCGGCGGGTTATGGCACGGAGGTCGCGGAAGGCAAGGAGGTGAGGGTCTTCAATGGTAAGCCTCATATCCTGGAGAGTGCCCTGACTGCGGATTATGCCATTGTAAAAGCGTGGAAAGGGGATACCCGGGGCAATCTCGTTTACAAATACACGGCTCGAAACTTCAATCCTGTGATGGCGATGGCTGGGAAGATAACCATTGCTGAAGTGGAGGAACTTGTGGAGCCTGGTAGCCTGGACCCGAATACGATCCACACGCCCGGCATCTTCGTTCAGAGGATTTTCCAGGGAGATCACTACGAGAAGAGGATTGAACAAAGGACAGTAAGCCAAAGACCATAAGCTCATGCTGGACAAAGAAGGAATCGCCAAAAGAATAGCACAGGAGCTCCGAGACGGTTGGTATGTCAATTTAGGCATTGGGATACCCACATTAGTAGCGAACTACGTACCTCCAGGTATCAGCATAGAATTACAATCGGAGAACGGTGTTCTGGGTATGGGCCCCTTCCCCTACGAAGAAGATGTAGATGCAGATCTAATCAACGCTGGCAAACAGACAGTTACGCTACTACCGGGGGCGTGTATCTTTGATTCAGCGACGTCCTTTGCGATGATTAGGGGCCAGCATGTGCAATTAACGGTTTTGGGCGCGATGGAGGTGGCAGATAATGGTGATATTGCCAACTGGAAGATTCCCGGTAGGATGGTCAAGGGAATGGGCGGCGCCATGGATTTGGTGGCATCTGCAGAAAACATCATCGTCGCGATGATGCATACCAATAAGAAAGGAGAATCAAAGCTACTGCCAAAATGTACCCTTCCCATCACTGGGGTGAAGTGCGTGAAGAAGGTAGTTACCAATATGGCCGTTATGGATATTACCGATGGCGGTTTTAAATTGATACAGCGTGCGCCGGGTGTCTCGGTAGATGATATCAGAGCCGCCACAGCCGGCCGGCTGGTGGTGGATGGTGATATACCAGAGATGTCACTATAGGTTAGGAAAATTGAGAGGTATCAATACCTGAGCCCATCGTACGTTTTTTTTATGAGGTCGAAACAATTTTTAATCAGCTTGAAAATGTCCTCTTCGACGATAAGAACTCTCTTGGTTGTCAGCGTCGCTCTGCTACCGGTTTGCTGTTTTTCACAAATTGACAGTCTCCGACGGGCTCTACAACGGACGACGGATCCGCTGCAGCAGGTCAGGACACACAATGCGCTTGCCTGGGATCTGAGGGATATTAGGCCGGACTCGTCGCTGTATCATGCCATTAATGCCGTCCGCATGGCAGACGAGTTGGGGTTTGTGCACGAGGCCATAGAGGGTACGAATTATATGGGGGTCGCTCACCGGAATCTCAGCAATTATTCTGAGGCATTTGAGTTTTACCTCGAAGCGTTGCGCCGAGCCCAGGAACATGATGACGGAGAACAGATTGGCTACTCACTGATCAATATTGGCAACCTCCATTGGTTTCAGACGAATTATAAGGAGGCGGTTTCTTTTTTCGAACGAGCCCTCAAGCAGGCCGAGGATCTCGGCAATGAGAGAATGCGGGGCTACTGCTATGTGAATCTCGGAAGGGCTTATCTGGCGATGACTGAATTCACGCTCTCGGAGGACTTCTTCAAGAAGGCGCTGGATACCAGGCACGAACTTGGTGACGACCATGGGATCAAAGCCGTGCAGATCGACCTCGCAGACCTCTATCGCAGAAGGGGAGATTTGGACGAGGCCCTAAGCTACAGTCTGGAGGTGGCGAAAGGTATGCAGTCTGTACCTGACGCACGCACACTGCTGGTCTTGAACAACACAATCGCCAGGATATATCTGGACAAAGGGGATCCCATGAAAGGTGAATCTCACGCCCTGGAAGCATTGACCCTGGCCCGTGAACATGACTCCCCCTATGATGAGAAAGAGATACTATTGACCCTCAGCGATATCTACCGGGCGATGGGCTTGTATGAGAAGGCCCTTGCAAGCCATGTCGATTACGCGGAGCTAAATCAACGGTTGTTTAGTGAGGAGAGCATCAGGAGGATCGAGCAGTTAAGAAATCAGCGAAGGATGCAACAGCAGGAGGCCGATTTTCAACTTAGCCAGGAGATCATCGAGCGGCAGCGGGTCACGATTATTTTCACTATAGCCGGCATAGTGCTATTTGTGATTCTTGCTGGTATCAGCTACAGGGCATATATCATTCGATCACGACTTTCGAATAAGATTGAGAGGCAAAAGAACAGAATCCAGAAAGACAAGGGGGTCATCGAACAACAGTCGCGGAAACTCCGCGAGCTTGATGAGGCCAAGTCGCGCTTCTTTGCCAATGTAAGCCACGACCTTCGCAGTCCGCTAAGCCTTATCATGGGTAATCTCGAGATGATCGCGGAGGACGAACAAAATGCGCTCTCCCCCCAATCCAAGAAGAACCTCGAAGTGGGCTTCAAAAACAGTAAGAGGCTTTTGCACCTGACCGATGAGATCAATGATATCACCAGGTTGGAAGAAGGTAAAATTCAGCTGAACCTTGAGAAGGTAAAGATCAATTCCTACTTGCGTCTGCTTTGCGATATGTTTCGTGCCACGGCCGACTACAAGGGTGTACATCTCGACTTCGAAAGTGAGGTGGCCGATAGTGCGACCTTGGCCATTGACCCTCGCCAATTTGAGAAAATCTTCTATAACCTCGTGTCGAACGCCATCCGGCACACGCGTGAGGGAGAAAGCATTGTGATTGGTGCGAGGAGGGAAGGCGCTGACGTTGTCCTTTGCTTTGCTGACACCGGAGAGGGTATCCCTGAGAAGAGTCTGCCGTACGTTTTTGACCGATTTTACCAATCGAAAGATAAGCAGTACAAGAGTCGTGAAGGCTTGGGGATAGGTCTGGCATTGGTGAAAGAATTGGTGGATCTCCACGATGGCTCCATCAGCGTAGAGAGTGAACTTAAGAAGGGTACTACTTTCACGATTCGATTTCACAACCAGGAGAAAGCTGGTGTCGCCCTGGAGGCTACGAGCAGCATGGGCTCCTATCTTGAGCAGCAGAGCAGTCTTTTCAAAGATCTGGAAGTGGATACGAAGGCGAAGCCTAACCTCCCAATTGCAGACAAAACCCAGAAGCATACTGTCCTGATCGTGGACGACCATCCAGAAATCCGCTATTATATCCGTCAGGTACTAGAGCATGATTTTCTGGTAATGGAGGCCTCCCATGGGCTGGAGGCTATCGATCTGTTGAAGAATAAGTCCATCGACCTCATCGTCACTGATCTTATGATGCCGTGGATGGATGGGTTTGAGCTGATAGCAGCACTCAACGAGAATGAGGAGCTCAAGAAAATACCCTTGCTGGTGGTCTCTGCTCGGATTTCTGAGGACACGAAGGAAAAAGTGCTGAACCTCGGTGTCAATGAGTATTTGCAGAAACCTTTTCAAAAGAACGAGTTACGTCTGAGGATAGAAAACCTCCTTTCCCAAAGGGCCAAATATGGGTCCTCCGGCGAGCTCTACGATGCACTTACCGACAGTGAAAATCTCGATACCATTGAGAAAGGTATTCTGAATCGCCTGGAAAAGGCTGTGAAAGAGAGCATCGACGACCCCCGGCTTTCTGTGTTGCATCTGGCTGATGCGATGGCCGCGAGTGAGCGCCAGGTCTATCGACTGGTGAAGAAAATTACGGGCCTCACACCTCACGAGTACATCACCGAGGTGCGAATGAAATATGTCGATTATTTGATTCGAAATAACATGGTGAAGAACGCCTCTGAGGCTGCGAGAAGCGTGGGCCAGAGAAACGTCACTACCTTCAATCGCCAGTACGAGAGAAAGTATGGCCTGAAGCCCGCTGAGCTATTCAATTAACCTGCTTACAGGATCACGGCTCCAATACCGCCGAGGCCCTGGACAGTGAATAGCAACCAAAGAATCCCAGAACGACATTATCCGGATTAGTTTCGTTCTTCAAGTTGCCATCTATGCTTGCTGGCGAGGTACCGGCCGCTGTGCCGAGCGAAGTGGTCTGATTTCTGAGTAGACGGAAGAAGTTATAGGCGTCCTTGTTGATAGAACGCAGCTCGCATGTGGCCACATCACCGGCTTCGAAGCGAAACGAGCGAAATTCATTAGGAAAGGAATTACCATTGATGGCTATGTCTTCGAGAAGCTCGATGTCCTGGGGCTCATTGAAAATCGTATCATTACGAGAGAAAACATACCGATAATAGTTCCGGCGATTGGCGGGGTCTGTAGCCCAGACTACCGGGAAATAGATGTCGAGGATGATACTCGGATCTTCCGGCGATGGCTCCTCAAAAGAGTCGAAGATCAATAGGTCGATAGGTACTACATCGGGCATCAACACAAAGGGCGAGGTGATGGTATCGCCCTCTGGGAGCACTGCCAGCAACGCATACTGTCGGCCTATCTCGCCGGCGAAGATTGAGTCAGATCGATAAATGCCTTCTTCGAAGTGAAATGGGAAGATGTTGCCAGAAAGGTCAAAAACGCTGACCTGGGCGTCGGGAATAGACAGATCCCGGGAGGATTCATTGAAGCCCTGAGTGCGGGAGAGAATTACCTCCTGTGTCTTGACTTCGTTGGTAATGAAGCCTTCGACCACGACCAAATTATCTGCGGAGGGCAATTCAATTGTAATTGGTTCCTCGCAAGAGAGGATCGTCACAATGATCAATAGGCTCCATATGTTTAGCGTCCTACTCAAAATCTGAAATTGTAGGTTAATGCCGGAACGGCCGTGTAGAACACACTGTACCGGACTATTTCGGTTTCACCGGGCATTTCTTCAGATTCCCTGAAAAAGTAGCTAAACGCATTCTTGCGCGCATAGGCATTGTAGACGGTGAATGTCCAATAGTCCTCATACTTTCTCATTTGACCATTCTTTTTCACGCGTTTACCTTCCAGCCTTAATGAGAAGTCCAATCGATGATAGTCAGTGATACGACTTTGGTTTCGCCCAATGAAGTGAGGGATTGGATTACCTTCGAAAGTGTATTTGGCCACCGGCAAAGTGATGGGCCGCCCCGTGCTGTAGTTGAAGCTAGATGAGAGCCCAAGACGTGGAGTAAGTTGTCTAATGTAGACAACCGATAGATCATGCGGCCGGTCGTTGTCATCGGGATAGTAGGCGCCATCGTTTACCAGATCCTCTTCGAAGTCGCTGATGATCTTCCTCTCCACCCTTGATAGCGTGTAGCTAATCCAACCTTTATTCTTTCCAGAGTTTTTCTTGATGTAAAATTCGAGGCCGTACGCGCGACCCCGGGCCGTGAGGAGCTCCGTTTCGATTGCCGGATTGAAGACCAGGTCGGCTCCGTCGCGATACTCAATGGCATTGTCCACGTTTTTGTAGAAGGCCTCGACATAACCTTCCCATTGATCGTCCTGGAAGTTTTGATACAAGCCTAGTGATACATGATCCGTTCGTGTGGGGGGCAGGTATCTATCGCTCAGTTTCCAGATATCCGTAGGGTTGGGCGTTACGGTGTTCGATATGAGATGGATGTACTGGTAGTTGCGATTATAGGATGCCTTGATGGCTGAGTTACGTTGCCAGTTCCAGTTGAGGGAGATGCGCGGTTCGATATTCAGAAAAGGGTCAAAGATCTTCCCCGACGGAATGGAATCAATGCCCACGAGGGCGTCGTCGGTCCGGGGTTCGCCCGGAGCATAGATGCGTTTCTGTGCAGGGCCAAAATTGAGCAGGCTGGAAAGGCGAAAACCGTAAAGTATTTTGAGCTTGGGACTGATCGTCCATTCATGAGAAGCATAGACCCCTGTTTCCAATCCGTGCTCAGAATCCAATTCCAGTGGGTTTGTGGACGTGTCATCGGGATCAAAAGGCAATCGCTCACCGGGTTTCAATCGGTGGAGTGTGGCGATGGCCCCAAAAGAGATGAGTGATTTTGGCGAAACATAGAACGATTGATCGGCCTTGAGGCTGTAGTCGATCACCCTAAACTTGCCGATGAAGGAGCCTGCCTCGCGAGGCTCGCGAATGCGGTAATTATACTCACTTACCACCAGCGAAAAATGACTGAAGAGCCGACGCCCATATTGTCGGTTCCAGCGTGTGGTGAACGTTCGGTTGCCCCACCGGAGGTCAGTGCCAAAGCCCGTCGAGCTGCGGTCATTACCGAAATAGCCCGAAACGAAGAGCGTGTTCCGTTCATTGATTTTCCAATTCATTTTCAGGTTAACGTCTGTGAATAAAGCCCGCGTGTCGATCTCGTTTTGAGCAGGCACCAACTGGTTGGGGTCCAGAAGCGATTGGCGAAAGGAAACGAGGAAAGAACTTTTGCCCTTTGAGATGGGTCCCTCTGCCATTAGGCGGGCAGATAGCAAGCCCAAGCCACCTTCCACATGGTGTTCTTGATCATTTCCATCCTTTTGGTGGACCTCGACGACAGACGAGGCCCTGCCGCCATAGGCCGGAGGGAAAAAGCCCTTATAGAACTGGATGTCATTGACTGACTCTGGATTAAAGATCGATATCAAGCCAAAGTAGTGACTGGGATTGTAGATCGGTGCTTCGTCAAATAGGATCAGGTTTTCATCGATGCCTCCTCCACGGACATTGATGCCACTGGCCTGCTCACCGAGGTTGCGAATGCCGGGTAGTAGCAGGGACCCCTGAAATACATCTACCTCTCCCATGAAATAGGGGATATGGTTGTCGGTGTTGAAATCCAGCGTATTGATGCCGGGCACCATACTTTGCACGTTGTAGTAGGCTGGCCGTGAGGAGATGGTCACTGATCCCAACTGCTGCGTTCTTGGTTCAAGCGTAAGGTTCAGGGGCTTGTTACTGGAAAGGTCCAGGGTCGTGGTCTGATCTTCGTATCCGACGAATGAAGTCCCAATGTCATACGTTCCCCGAGGTAGTGTGAGGGAGTAGAAGCCATAGCTATTGGTACTCACGCCGATATCTGTATCGGAGATGAAGACATTGGCTCCGATGAGTGCCTCACCTGTATGACTGTCCCGCACATACCCCTTGAGTGTGAAGTTGCTGATACTGAGCGTTGGTGGTCCGGGAACCAGGAGGTATCGATCGCGCTCTTTCTTTACGCTGATGCCGGCATTCTCCAGTACACCGAGGATTTGCTCGAGGTTGTAAGTCTCTTTTTCAAGAGTCACGGTGCGGTCAGGGATCCGAGTAGGACTGTAGATCAGATTGACGTCGGATTGGGATTTGATTTCTTCGATGAGCACGCGCAATTGGATGTCTCCTTTGCGGAGTCGAATGGTCGTCTTCTGTCCAAAGGAGAATTGAGCGGTGAAAAAGAAAATCGCAAGTAGTGCTACAGGAAGACGTCGAATCATTGGCCCCGTTTCACGAAGGAACGGGTAAAATTAAGCCATGTTTCAGCAACCTTCTCCAGATAGGAGATAGGAATTGTCGCTCTTTTCCACCTTCAGGGAAAGGACAAAGCAAATATCTTCCAGAATGTCGCTCAGCGACTGATCTTTGAACTCTCCGGTCACACGACATGTGCCCAGTGCGGAGTCTTGAAGGACGATCTCGTCAGGATAAAAAGACTGGAGCAATTCGATGGCCTCAGACAATGGCAGATCATCAAATTTGAAATGACCCGTCTTCCATGCAAGCGCATTGGTAGCATCTTTTGAGGATTTGAGGATTTGTTCCTTTGATCGTCGATACACACCGGTTTCGCCGGCTGTTATTTCAAGCGAGTTCGCCCCGGCACTTAGTGCTACCCGACCCTCAGTGACCTGAACAACTGTATTGGCATTCGTTGTATTCACGCCAAACTCAGTCCCTAGCACCGTGATGGACAGACCGTCACCCGTTGCAATGGTGAATGTGCCTTGTCCTTTGGTGATGTCGAAGTAGCCCTCACCGTCGAACGATACTTCACGATTTTCAAAACCCTCGGCGTACGTAATCATCGCACCTTGGCGGAGCCAAACTTGAGAGCCATCAGGTAGCAACAAGCTTTCGGTGCTGGCACCGGAGTTCTCAAATGCGATCATCTCGGGACCATTCTGTGATTGGCCGACAAAGAAGTAGCCGGCGAGCCCAAGGCCACAGGTGATGAGGATGACCGCGGCGACTTTTAAGAAGTTGAAATTTAGGGAGCGATGAACGGTCTGGGGTTCGATCTGAGATTGGAAGTTTTCCCACGCTGCAGAAGAGTCGATGGAGAGCTCCGTCTCTTCTCCAGTGAGCTCGTATAGGACCTTTAGCTCCTTATCCACGACGGTATCTTTATTACCGCCATAGTGCATCTGGTTGTATCCCTCAAGTAATTGGTGGTCCATACGTAGGTAGGTCAAATAAAATCACGAGCACCCCTAAACTTTTTCTTTTTTTTTCCGTTCTCACTCGTTTAATGTTTTCAATAGCGGGCGGAGTGCCTCTCTGAGCTTTTTGAGGGCGATTCCCATCTGGTTTTCTACGGTTTTTTTCGACAGATCGAGCTCCTCTGCGATCTCATCGTAGGTCAGCCCCGCATTTCGACTGAGTATAAATATTTCGCGACATTTTTTCGGTAAGGCGTCGACAGCCTGTTTCACCATTTGTGATACATACCTTGCCTGACCTTCATCTTTCGTAGGTGTCTCAAAACCTACTTCATGCTCTGAGATATCCATTTGTGCCTGGGCCTTGGGTAGTTCGAGCTTTAGGTAATTGATGGACCGGTTCTTTGCCGCCGAATACAAATAGCTGCGAAGCGAACTTTGAATTTCAATGGTCTCGCGCTTCTCCCAGATATACATAAACACCTCCTGAGCGATCTCCTCAGCGATCTGTTGACTGCGGACAAAGCGATTGGTGAACCGCACGATGTCCGCATAGTGGCCCTTGAAGAATCGCTCGTAAGCCTTCAGGTCACCTTGTCGGATACTTGGGAAGTCGTCGATATTTTCAGGCATTCTACTGGATAAACGGCGTGATTACCTCAGTGTACAAAAATAGGGGAGGACTGAATGTGGGGAGAAAGAGGTTGTCAGTGCTGAAAGCAATGACCATGTTTTTTGAGGGATTGATGAAGATATGTTGGGGAAAAAAGTAGGTGTCGTTTGGCGTCAGCTTCGGGAAGTTCAATTCGTCGGCAAATAGGTGCCATCCATAGCCGTAGTTGATCGTATTGGTGATCTGTAAACGGACGGTCACTGCATCTTCAATCCATGCCTCGGAGACAATCCGATCCCCCTGCCAAAGCCCTTCTTTCAGATAGAGATAACCCAGTTTGGTCAGTTCTAAAGTTGTGGTGCTGAAACCGGTTCCGGCGTTGATATTGCCTGCTGGATCTTCCGCCCACCGAAATTCTTCGATTCCCAGAGGATCAAACAACCTTTCCTGAACAAAGTCCTCAAATGGTTGATCAACTGCCGTTTCGATCGCTTTGGCGATCACCATACCGCCCATGGAGTTGAGATTGAAACGCGTATCGGGTTGCGCCTCCATTGGTTGCTCGAGAACATACCGGACCCAGTCCGCAGTGCCCTGGACCGCGTTGATGTCATTTCGTGGATCGCCGAGGTTTCGCACACCTTCGTTCCATGACAAGCCACTTCTATTCAGGAGCAAGTGCTCGATGGTGATCTGTCGTTTCGTGGGGTTCGAGGCGAAGATGTCGTCGTACTGAATGGGTAATACGTCGTTGATGGGTGTAGTCACCCCGCCCAGGAAGCCCTCTTCTATCGCAATGCCGAGGGCCAGGACCGTTACGATAGGGGAGCTACGACCAATTGAGCGAACCGACGATCTTTGGTCTCCAAGGTAATAGTTCTCAAAAACCAGCTTATCATCCTTGATGATGATCATGGACCGCACACTCTGGAAAGAGCCGGAGGTGACGCCACTATTAATTTCCAGCAAGCCATTCTCGCTCATGCCCACGTCCGACGGGAAGGCATAGTCCCATACTTCTTGATCTGGGGGCACTTCATCTCCCGTATAGCAGGCGGCCATCAAGATGGGAAGAACAAGGAAAAATCTTACTGCTTTCATCTTACTGTCCTTTATCGTCGGTTATGATTACCGGCGTCTGTTCCCAGAAGACACCAATTTTTATTCCAAAGTTGAAATTGAACCCAGACAAATCGCTAGGTTTCGTGGAGGCGAGGTCCAGTCCCAATACCTGGCGATAACCCATGTCTACATACAGCCACACATAACGGATGGGCCGATACTCTACCTCCCCAATCAGACCCAGAAAGCTAATTTCGTCACGGAAGGTGTCTTCCAGCGTAGTCGCCGACGTCCACACAGCGTCACCCATCGAATATTGCACCAGGAAGTTTGCACTTAGTTGTTTGTGCTCCCAAATCTGGTAGCCAAGGAAGCCCCCGGCATGTCTGAATCGTAAGTCAAAATAGTTTGGAAAGATGATCTGCTGCTGAATCATTTGATCGAAATGAGAATAAAAACCGCCGGCAATGAATTGGCGGTACTGGACGCCTCCGCGCAAAAACAAAGCGTTCTCCAACGATCCGAAAACGGTACTCTGATCGACGCCGGCGCCGAGAAAAATGGCGCGCTTCTGGTATCGGAGCTTCTTACTTTCAGCCTCAGTCACCTCGATTGAGTCCTCGTCTACCGTTTGAGCCAGTAGCGGAAAATGGGCGCAAAGTAGCAGGATGAGCAGGCACTTCCTCATAGAGATGAGACAATTCAAAAAGCTGTTTCCATCAGCCCTTTCGAAGATATTTCCGCCGTCCATGCAACTGTGAGATATTTGTCTGGTCTTTAGCACGAATCTGACTCAGAGAATTGAACAAAGCTACTGTAAATATTCATCAGGAACTGATTGATCGGTGCAGATCGAATGATCGTGTAGCGCAATATGAGTTATATAAGTTATACAATAAAGCTATGTACAACACGGCACTTCGAATAGTAGGAACCCAGGAGGAGGCGGAAGATGTCTTGCAGGAATCATTTCTGTCGGCATTCCGCATGCTGCCGTCCTATCGAGGTGAGGCGTCATTTGGTGCATGGCTCAAGCGGATTGTGATCAACAAGAGTATCAACAAGCAGAAGAAGCAGGTGCTCTTGCAGACCATGGACGACACCGAAGTGGCAGATCACTATGAATGGCCCGACGAGGGCAATAGCACCGTGGAAGTGGAATTCATCAAGGAGGGGATCAATCAATTGCCCCCGGGTTTCAGGACTGTTTTGAGTTTGTACCTGTTGGAGGGGTATGATCATGTGGAGATCTCCGAAATACTCGGTGTCTCCGTATCTACGTCGAAATCACAGTACAATCGCGCCAAAAAGAAACTGAGAGATATTGTGGAAAGGAAGGTGAACTATGGGTGATTACTTAGAAAAACTTGTCAGAGACCATCGGTCCACGTTTGATAGCGAGTCGCCATCGGATGGTGTTTGGTCGGCTATCAATGAAGGGCTCGAAAAGGAGCATCGACCACGATGGAAGTATGGTCTGTGGAAGTATGCGGCGATCCTATTTCTGGTCTCCACTGTGGCCCTGCTGGTGGATAAAACGGGTGGTGACAAGCCACAGTCCGTGGCCGAGCTGTCTGAGTTGGAGCAGGTTGAGCGCTACTATACCGAATTGATAGAGGACAAGAGGCAACAACTGGCGATGTACGAATCAGCAGCGCTGGAAGAAAGCTTCGAGAATGACCTGCATCAGCTGGATGATTTGTACAAGGAACTCAAAGACCAATTTGAAAATGACATCATGGATCAAAAAGTTCGTGACGCGATGATCATGAACCTAAAGATCAGACTGGACATCCTTTCCCGTCAGATCGAGATCCTGGAGAGAATTAACGATAACGAATATGGAGATGAGGAGACTGATCTTATCTAGTACAATACTGGCTTTTGCGGCTTCTTCTTTGCTGGCAGCGATGCAACCTGCCGTCACGAAGACGATCGAAAAGCGCTTCGAGGTGCCTGGTGATGCTCGCGTGGAGATAGTCAACAGCTTTGGCGAGGTGCGTGTGACCTCGTGGGACGAACCCACGGTAGCAGTGAAGATTGAGGTGAGGACCTTTAGCAAACGAGAGAGTCGTGCGAAGGATATGCTCGATCGCATTGATGTCAATTTCAGTGAGAGTAGCTACCGACTGTTGATGAAAACCAATATCGATATCAATACCAAAGGCGACGAGAAATTCGAGGTCAATTATGAGGTGAAAGTACCGGATGCGAACCGACTCAAGATCGGCAATTCTTTCGGCGATATTGTATTGGATAGTCGTCGTGAGGTGGTGGACATTGACCTTTCTTATGGAGACCTGAAGGCGGCGCAGCTTTCGGGTGGTGGGGAGGTTCGTATTGCCTTTGGCAATGGCCAAATCACTTCTCTGCGGGATGGACGTATCATCCTTAGATACTCGGAGCGATTCTCACTACAAAATGCCACCACTTTGGAATTGGACCAGGAGTACTCGGAAATAGAGATAGAGGAGGTGCAGGAGTTGGATCTTAGAGGCCGGTTCGGCGAGATCGCCATCGGCCAGGCAGATGTGATTGAGGGGGACCTGCAGTTCACCGGATTCAGTCTCGAGACACTATCAGGAGCCTTGAAACTAGACTGTAAACACACTTCCAATTTCACTATCGACAATGTGCTGGCGAGCTTCACGCTGATAGACATTGACGGCAATTTTGGGTCCTATGAGATTGATCTGGATGACGACCTCGCTGCGGAGTTCGAGGCGAAGTTCCAATTTGCTGAACTGCGATCCTATGGCGTGGATATGGATTTTTCTCGAAAGATCACGGAGAAGAACGATAGCGAATACAAGGCTCGTATCGGTAAGGGAGATCCCAATCGCATCATACGCATCTACTCGACGCACGGCGACGTTCGCCTCACTCAATAGGGATTAGACAAAGAGAAGTTTTCTGCTTGCGAATCCCTGATAGTGCCTTCTTCGCACTTGAGGACCCTGGCGGGGAACTTCTCGATAAAGTGGTGATTGTGAGTAGCCATCAGGATGGCAGTACCCGATCGGTTGATTTCCTGAAAAAGCAGGAAGATACCCTCCGCCACTTCCGGGTCGAGGTTTCCCGTGGGCTCATCAGCAAATAGGATCTGGGGCTCATTGATAAGGGCCCTCGCGATCACCACGCGCTGCTGCTCGCCGCCAGATAGTTGGTGGGGCATCTTGGAAGTCACAGCTCCCAGCCCGACACGCATGAGTACCTCAGCCATTCGGGTTTTGATCTTGCTCTTCTCCTTCCAGCCTGTGGCCCTCATGACGAACTCCAGGTTTTCCGACACAGTCCGATCGTAAAAGAGTTCAAAATCCTGAAAGATGATGCCGATTTTTCGCCGCAGAAAAGGTACTTCTTTGTTGGTGATTTCTTTGAGGTTGAAGCCGGCGACGGAGACACTCCCTTCACTGGCCGGTAGGTCGGCGTAGAGCGTTTTTAGAAGCGAGCTCTTGCCGCTGCCCGTGCGTCCTACGAGATAGACAAATTCGCCTTTCCCTACCGTGAAGTTGACGCTTTTTAGCACTACCTGGTCCTCCTGATAGATGACAGCGTCCAGCACTTCCAAGACCGGTTCCAGAGAAAATGACATTATAGGCTCAAATCTCGAGTTTCTTCAACTTCCCAAAGGGTAGATCGGTAATGATTGCCCGAAGCTGCTCCTCTTTGCCTTCCAGTCCATACTTCTCTAGCTTCTTCAGGGGTCGATCAGCCCTAAAGTAAGCAATAAGCACAAAACTGTCATCCCGCAACTGTATGTAATCGGGGATCTTGGCTTTGCCCTTCACTTTGATGATATACATAGTAGATCGTAGAGCATTCGTCTCTACATCAACTACCAAGGCCGGCTATTGGTTACCTTTCTTGTAGTCCGCGAGGAATTTCTCCAGCCCGATATCTGTCAATGGGTGCTTCAGAAGGCTGGTGATCACATTCAGAGGGCAGGTCACTACGTCTGATCCTGCTTCCGCGCACTGGATCAAGTGCATGGTATGACGTATCGAAGCCGCTAGTACTTCGGTCTCATAACCATAGTTGTCGTAGATATGCACGATCTGCTCTATCAGCGCCAAACCTTCGGTGCTGATGTCGTCAAGCCTGCCGATAAAAGGAGAAACGTAGCTCGCTCCAGCCTTGGCAGCGAGGATCGCCTGGCCCGCACTAAACACGAGCGTGCAATTGGTACGGATACCTTCGGCCGTGAAGGCCTTCAATGCCTTGACACCATCACGGATCATTGGCACTTTTACCACGATCTTATCGTCGATCTTGGCGAGTTCGCGACCCTCCACCATGATTTTGTCAAATTCTGTAGAGATCACCTCAGCGCTTACATTGTCATCGACGATACTGCAGATGGTCTTGTAGTGACTTCGGATATTTTCTTCACCTGTGATGCCTTCTTTGGCCATGAGTGACGGATTGGTAGTCACACCATCCAATACTCCCAGGTCATAGGCCTCTCGGATATCATCAAGGTTGGCGGTATCGATGAAGAATTTCATATAAGCAGTTTTTTTGATTGATGATCTTAAAGGTAAGGGGAAAAAAGGCAAACGGTATATCGCACCGCTACAACCGCCTACCCTTGCTTCCTTCCAGACCTGGGGGATTCAGCGGGAGCTAGTCGTATCCGTTTGCCGAGGCGCAAAGTTAAGGCAATATTTATATATGAAAGAAGATTAAACCCGAACTGTGCAATAGGATTTTGGTACGAGCGGTTAAAAGGCAAGAAAATCAAGGACTTAGGTGAGGAGGCATAATTAACCATTATGGTGACGAGCCAACCGGTGTTAAGTGCTTGATTTTGAAGTCATTTGGCTGCGCAGTCAGAAGGTTATTGCATAGATCGGGTTAAAACTAAAGTTCGTGGATCTGGCGAAAGCCGTCTTTAGTCATCAGTGAATATCACGTCATCATCTTCCAAATCGGGCATGTCGTCTGGCTGGGAGCTGAAAAATGTCCTATCAAGCACATCATCAATTTCGAGGCTGTCTGAGTCTAAAAAATCTCGTTCAAATTTTTCCATGTCGCTGTCTTTAATGCAATCCTATGCCACAATCCTATTTGATGGAAGGGCATGGTAGTTTTTTAAAAATTACGCTTTTGTGAAGCTGTTGGGCCCTCGTTTTGTCATGGCCCTCACTCCCCTAAAAAGTAGTATTCCTAGGGCTATGAGTCGGTTTTGTAATCGCGCCGAATCCAGCTGCTGACCGCAGCTTTTCCTCATTGCGAACCTGAAATATAGGTAAAAATTTCGTTATCGGCCCTCTTCGCCCAATGATGCGAGGTTTTTTTCCATCATCGTGAGCTGCTCAGGTTCCAGCAGCCCCGTGCTATTCATAAACCACGAGATGTACCGAACGAAGACTGGATCGACGGACAGGCGGTGTACATCTTCCATATGATTAACGATGAAGTCCCGATCTTCCATCACGTGGTCGCTCATCATCAGAAACCTGGGCAATTGGTACTCGACGGCAAATCGCAAAAACCTGATTTCCAGATTTTCGGGGTCGCCAGCGATCGCTTCTTTCATGAGTTGTCCATATCTCCTGATATACGAGAGCTTTGAGATCGGATTCCAGTGCGCCTGTGCCATAAGTGCTTCCCCCGCAGCTTTATAGGCGATGGCAGTGGGGTCGTTGTTTTCTGAGACAGAAATGTATTCATAATTTTCCTCTGCATGCGTTGGGTCCAGCAGCGCCTTGTGAAAACTCTTGCGAATTTCAGCAAGAGGCTGGCTCATTGCCTGAGCAGAAGCCCATAACAAAAGAAGAATAACCAAGAGATGCCTCATCATTCTCATAAACGGTACTCGGCGGTATATAGGGTATCTCAAAGAGTAACCCAGAAGACAATGATAACGCTTACACGCGACTTTACTGTACCTCGGGCGATGGGTGGGTATTTCTCTTGCCTAAGGGTGGATGCAGTGGTTTTGGGGCGCACTGGCCAGCGCTAGATCCCATCACGCTGGCTTCCTCGCCTGCCTTTGCCGGCAGGCAGGTGCATGACTTGGCTTTCGGCCCCTCTGGCCCCGCGCAGTCTTGCCTCATCCAAGCCTTATGCTTTCGGCCTTTTGGATGATGGGCGATCAATCATCCACGGCTTGCCCTATCAGTTGTCGATACTGCCATCCGGTCTGGTCGCCGTAGTAGCCTTGTGTTTGTTTCATTAAGATTCCCACAATCTGTTCCTCAGGATTAGCGAAGTATTGCGTATTAAAGTATCCTCCCCAGGAAAACGTACCAACGCTGCCTCTGCCACCTTCGCCCTGTCCCTTTTCGTCCAATACACCAAAGGCGAGACCATAATAGGCTCCGCCGTCTCCCCACAGATCACCGATTTGATTGGACATGATCGACTGAATAGTGGTGCGGCTCAAGATGCGGACCCCGTTCAATTCGCCGTTATTGAGGTACATCTGCAGGAAGGTAGCGTAGTCTCGTGCTGTACTGCTCAAGCCGGCTCCACCTGAGAAAAAGGCCATCGCTCCTTTTTTTGGATAATCGGGGTCATAGAAGGTCACGGGAAAATCGACCCACGCCTCCTCTTCTTTAGTCTGAATATTTACCAGTCTATCATGTTTGGATTCGGGTAAGTAAAACCACGTGTCATCCATCCCCAGTGGGTCGAAGAGTCGCTCCCTGAGAAAGTCATCGAACGGCTGACCCGATATCACCTCTATGAAGTATCCCAATACATCCAGTCCTTCACTGTAGGTAAACTTCTCTCCGGGTTCATGGTGCAGGGGAAGCTTGGCAAGTATTTTCACGCTCTCCTCGATGGTGATATTCTCAGTCGTAAACAAATCAGTCACGCCTGCTTTTGCGTAGATCTTCTTCATTCTCGGGTCGCCGTCGATGACACCATACCCAAGGCCAGAGGTGTGGGTCAACAAGTGCCTGATGGTAATGGCTGTCTCCGTCGGAGTCGACGTATACGAACTGTCCGTCTCATCGAAAGTCTCCAGGATGGACATGTTCTCAAACTCCGGGATGTACTTTGAAATTGGGTCGTCTAGTCTGAATCTGCCTTCTTCCCACAAAATCATGACGCCCGTGGAGGTGATGGCCTTTGTTTGGGAGGCGATGCGAAAGATATCGTCTTTTACCAGTGGATCGCCAGCCGCATTTCTTGCGCCGAAAGCTTTGTGATAGACGATCTTGCCATTTCTGGCTGCCAACACCACAGCTCCGGGGATATGACCTTGCTCAATGGCTTCGGTGGCCATTCGGTCCAGGTGTGCCAGTCGAGCAGATGACATCCCTGCAGTTTCAGGGCTAGCCTCAATCAAAGGTCCGGATAAATCAGATGTGCAAGGAGCACAGGCCAGAAGCACTAGAAGAGAGAGGCTGGGAAGTAGCTTTTTCATGGTTGGGCTTTTTATAACTAGAGGTCGACACCCAATTTAGAAGAAAATCATGTCACCTCTTGCCTAGACTAGACTGAAGTAGGTGACTTGACTGTGTAGGCTACTCGGCCTGGTTGCCACGCTTGGAGTCGAGCGATTGCTTATTGGCTTCAAAGGCGAAGCTGAATAGTGCCTCAGCAATGCGCGATGATAGAGGGGAGGCTCTATGAGGCCGCCGCGAGGGGGGCTTGTGCGTTGGCCAAAGTATTGGCCCGTGCGCCCCAGTTTAAGTCAACACCTTGTACCTCACCTGCTCGAGTTGCTCCAACTCCTTGATGAGTTCTCCGTTGGGCTCGACGGTATTCTTCCGACTGGTCATCTCCAGCAGGATGTTTTGATCCTCAAATTGAGATGCCACATTGAGACGAATAAGTCCCTTGCCCGGGTGCTTTTGCATGATCTCTTCCAGCTCGTTGACGAGGATGTCGTTGACGTCCTCAGCGCGTACACGGAGCTCGAGACCCTTGGCACGCTCACGTACATCACCTAGAAACTCGATGTTACGGATCTTGAACTCTAGCTCCTCAGTATTCCATCGACTGCCAACGTGGCCGGTTACATACAGGAACCATCCTGTCTCCAGAAAGCTCTTGAACTTCAAGTAGGTGTCTGAGAACAGGAAGAACTGGTGGCTGTCATTGTAGTCCTCGAGGACCATCTGGCCAAAGGGTTTGCCCGTCTTGGTCGTCCGATGCTGCACGCTACTCACCACTCCGCCAAACCGGGCTTCTTTCCCCTGCAGCTTCGGCAGATCCTTTAAGTCCCCTAGGCTTGAGTTGGTAAAGAATTTCATCTCGAAAGAGTACTCGTCCAGTGGATGGCCGGTGATATATAGACCCACCATTTCCTTTTCGATATTCAGCTCCTCGATCTTGCCGTAGGGTTCGATGTGGCCGGCCTTAGGCTTCAGTGCGGGTGCGTCGTCATTGCCGGGTCCACCAAAGAGAGATGCCTGCTGACTTTCCGCCTCGAGCGCCATCTTGTTGGCATAACGGATGGCTTTCTCGATGAGTGAGGAGCCGTCATCATCTGTCTCCACGTACTGCCGACGATGGTAGCTCTCGAAGCAATCAAAGCCTCCGGCCTTGGCGAGACTTTCGAAGGATTTCTTATTGACGGCCCGCAGATTGACCCGGCAGGAAAAGTCGAAGATATCTTTGAACGGGCCGTTGGCGTCGCGCTCTTCGATGATGGCTTGAACTGCACTCTCGCCAGTGCCCTTGATCGCCCCCAGACCGAAGCGTATCTCGCCGACTTCATTGACGATGAAGTGCTGGTCGGATTCATTCACGTTTGGGCCAAGGACTTTGATGCCCTGGTTGCGGCATTCTTCCATGAAGAAGCTCACCTTCTCAATATTGCTCTGGTTGTGTGTGAGTACGGAGGCCATGTACTCCGCCGGATAGTTGGCCTTGAGGTATCCCGTGTGATAGGCGACCACGGAGTAGCAGGTACTGTGGGATTTGTTGAAGGCGTACGCAGCAAAAGCCTCCCAGTCTTTCCAGATCTTCTCGAGCTTCTCCTCGGGATGACCATTGTCGATCGCCTGGTTGATGAACTTGGGCTTCATCTCATCCAGCACCGCCCGCTTTTTCTTACCCATGGCTTTTCGCAGGACGTCGGCTTCGCCCTTGGTGAAACTGGCCAGCTTCTGTGACAGGAGCATCACCTGCTCCTGATAGACGGTGATACCGTAGGTCTCCGCCAAAAACTCCTCCATCGCGTCGAGGTCGTAGTCGATGGCCTGCTGCCCGTGCTTTCTCTTGATGAAGTCGGGGATGTACTCCATCGGCCCGGGTCTGTACAGGGCGTTCATGGCGATGAGGTCCTCAAACTTGTCCGGCTTCAGTGAGCGCAGGTGTTTTTGCATGCCCGGAGACTCAAACTGGAAGGTACCATTTGTCTCCCCGCGTTGATAGAGTTCGTAAGTCTTTTGATCGTCGAGTGGGACGGCGTCGACATCTATCTTGATACCGTGGCGCTTCTCCACATTCTCCACAGCTGTCTTGATGATGGAGAGGGTTTTCAGGCCCAGGAAGTCCATCTTCAGCATACCGGCGGACTCCACCACGCTATTGTCAAACTGGGTAACCATCAGCTCGGAATCCTTGGCCTTTGCCATGGGGATGAACTTGGTCATGTCATCCGGAGTGATGATGACACCACAGGCGTGGATGCCGGTGTTGCGCAGCGACCCTTCCAGCACTACCGCCTGGTTGAGGACCTGCCCAGGAAGATCGGTTTGGGTCTTCATCTCCTCCAGTTCCGGCACTTCTTCGAAGACCTTGGAGAATTTGGTGCCGGGACGTTCTGGTACCAGTTTGGCGATCGCATCGGTGTCTGGTAGTGGTAGCTCCATCACACGGCCCGCATCGCGGATGGCCGACTTCGGAGCCATGGTGCCGTAGGTGACGATCTGGGCCACCTGGTTGAAACCGTATTTGTTGACGACATATTCTATGACCTTTTCACGGCCTTCGTTGTCGAAGTCGATATCAATATCCGGCAGTGACACCCTGTCGGGATTGAGGAATCGCTCAAATAGTAAGTCGTAGGCGATGGGGTCCACATTGGTAATTCCGATGCAGTAGGCCACCACGGAGCCAGCAGCTGAGCCTCGCCCCGGGCCTACAGAGACATCCATTTCCCGCGCCTTCGAAGTGAAGTCCTGTACGATCAGGAAGTAGCCGGGGTACCCGGTATTCTCTATAGTAGCGAGCTCGAAATCGATTCGCTCTCTGATCTCATCTGTCAACTCGGGGTACCTCTTTTTGGCGCCTTCGTACGTGAGGTGTTTTAGGTATGCGTTTTCACCACGTTTTCCTCCGTCCTTTTCATCCTCAGGGTCCTTGAATTCTTCCGGGATATCGAAAGCGGGTAGGAGCACATCTCTTTCGAGCTTGTATTCTTCTATTTTGCCCAGAATTTCGCTGATGTTTTCTATGGCCTCAGGAAGATCGGTGAAGGTCTCCTTCATCTCTTCCTGCGTCTTGAAGAAGAAATTGCTGTTAGGAAGACCCGGTCTGAAACCGCGACCACGCCCGATGGGTGTGCTCTGCTTTTCGTTCTCTTTGATGCATATCAGCACATCGTGGGCCTTGGAGTCTTCCTGATCCAGGTAGAAAAGTTCGTTGGTTGCGATGAACTTCAGGTCGTGCTTTCGGCCCATTTGGACAAGCACTTCGTTGAGGTGGTCTTCCTCCTCCAGGCCGTGGCGCTGGACCTCCAAATAGAAGTCGTCCCCAAAGACATCCTTCCACCATAGGAGGGCTTCTTCTGCCTGGGTCTCACCGACATTGAGGATCAGGTGCGGGACCTCCCCTCGCAGTCCACCACTCAGTGCAATGAGGCCTTCGCTGTATTCCTTGATGAGGTCCTTATCGATTCGAGGGTAGAGTCCGTATAGCCCTTCGGAGTATCCCAAAGAACTGAGCTTGGCCAGGTTGTGGTAGCCTGTCTTGTTTTTGGCGAGCAGCACCTGCTGGAAACGGCGGTCGGGGTTGTCCTTGGTAAACTTGGTTTTAGTGCGCTCTTCGGCCACGAAAAACTCACAACCCACGATCGGGGTAATACCATTGTCAAGCGCCGCTTTGACGAATTTGAAGGCGCCAAACATGTTGCCAAGGTCGGTCATGGCCACTGCGGGCATCTCATACTCTTTGGCCTTGGCTATGATCTCTGTGACATCTGGTGTCGCCTGCAGTACCGAAAACTGCGAATGGACATGAAGGTGGCAAAAGGGGCTGACAATGTCCTTGGCCTCCACCACCGTCTCGCTGAGCATGCCCTTTGATTTCTCGCGGATCCATGCGAAGTTGGCTGCGTCAAGATCTGGTGCTTCATACTCGATGTCCGCCGGTGCGGTGGTGTCATAGGGCCTGACGACTTCCCGCTTCAGTAGCTCAAAAAAGGCCTTGGCCGTGGCGTCGACATCGTAAGCAGCATCGTGAGCATCACCAAAACCTTCACCGAAGAGTTTCTCATAGAGCTCAATGAGACGCGGCTGCTTCAGCCTGCCACCGAGACCTCCCGCCAGCTGGCAGTATTCGACCGTCTCTACGGACGTGTCAATGTTCGGCATGTCAGCAAGCACGTTGTCCTGTTGGGTACGTAGGTATTCCGCACCGATGATCTTGTTGTCAAACTCGATATTGTGACCGATCAGTACCTGCGCTTTGGCTACATCCTCGGTGAACTTCTCCAGGACTTGCTTCAGGTCTTCACCGACCTCCAGCGCTCTGGCTGTGGAGATGCCATGGACTTTTTCGGCGTTGAAAGGAATGGTGAATCCCTCAGGCTTCACGATGTGGTTGCCCGTCGAAAGCAGCTTGCCCTGGGGGTTGTGTAGCTGCCAGGCGATCTGCACCAACCGGGGCCAGTTGTCCAGGTCTTCTAAGGGTGCCGTTTTATTGTGGGGGAGACCAGTTGTCTCCGTGTCAAATATCAAGTACATGGGCGGGCTTCTCCTTCTTATCGAGCCGAGGGAACCGCCTTCTCGATTCGCATCAACTCACTCCATTTTACTCTGGGAAATAAAGAGCAAAATAAAGAAAATCGAGGCGAGCTCACGACTTCTTCGGACGTAGTTTTCCACTGATTGCCTGAGTACGGTAGTGTGGATATCTGGCTAGGCTATTGCCGGCTCTATCTTGGGCCATATCGCCACGATATAGTCGTTCAGTCGTCGGACCAGCCGCTTGGAATTCCAATACTTTAAGTGTGAGGCGAGATTCCAAAAGGTCAACACATCCCCCACGTTGATCTGCTTATCAACGACAGGTGCATTCTGGTAGTTCGCGTTGAGGAACTTGATAGGATAACCCATTGGGTCATTCTTGTCATAGATATTTTCCCATTTGCTGTGAGGCTGCAAGTCGGGGCTTATGGCCGAGCCGGGGAATGCAATGGGTTGTAGACTGTCCAGAGGCCGGCTGGTAGCGAAGATTGGGATATTGTTGCCATACGCATACAGCGCCAGGAGCGTTTCCATTCTTTCGAATGGAGTCCCGCCGAGAGGATCGTCCGTGCCTGGATTTTTCGTTGCCCATTGTTGCCTGTCCCATATATGGTTGTTGATGATTTCAGTGCCCATGGAAGAAGAGAGAATAATAAGTGGGCTGTTTTCCAGGAGCTGACCCTGGAGCGTCTGTATGTCTCGGTGGACCTGAGCGTGGATCTTATCGTATACATCGGAAGGCTGGTTGGGTCTGCCTCCGTAGTTGATCAGGTCTGTGATATTGGTGATAAGAAATCTCCTAAGAGGCCACGATTTCACCTTTAGTTCCTCTTGCTCCTCAAGTCTCCTGAGAAGCTCTACCTGGCCCGTGTCCAGCACCGAGTACCAGTCTACAAAGTGATAGGCGATTTGTGAGCTGTCGACGCCATCCTTTTCGAGGCATTTCCAAAGCCTGCCCAGAAACTTTTCCTGCGCATCGAAGCCGCTCATTCCCGAGCCTCTGATGATGAGTATTCCGAGTCTTTTCATAGGTGTATGAGTGAGACTCGGAATATACAAAGGAGTCTGTTCAAATGCCCGCGGCCTTCAGCAAAGAATTGCAGAATACGCGATTGTAGTCGCGGCTATTCGTCTTTCAGTGATTTGGCTGGATTCGCCCTTGCAGCCCTGTAGGATTGGGAGCCCATCGCCAGCCAGGCTACGACGAACGATATTGCTCCCGCGAGGACGAAGGTCAGAGGCTTAAGGGCAGTGCGGTACTCAAAGTCTGTTAACCAGACATTCATGAAGTAGTACGCAATTGGGGCAGCAATTAGCACTGCGATACCAATGAGCTTCATAAAATCTCTGGATAAGAGGCCAATGATGCTGGGAATGCTGGCTCCAAGCACCTTGCGAACGCCAATTTCCTTGGTCCTCTGCTCAGCGGTAAATGATGCGAGTCCAAACAATCCCAGGCAGGCAATAAATACTGACAGGAATGCAAATACCTGGAAGATTTGGCCGATGCGCTGTTCGTTTTCATAGAGGGCATTGAATTGGTCGTCAAGGAACTTGTAGGCAAAGGGCTGCCCTGGGGCAAACTCCTCCCACGTCTGCTCTAGAAAATCGATGGTCTGGTTCAGGTCTTCAGTTTTGACCTTGTACAGAGCTGTGCTACGAACACCCTTGTGGTAATGGAATACCAGCGGACTGATCGCGTGCTTCATACTTCGGTAATGGAAGTTCTTAACCACCCCAATAATGCGGTAGCCCGTTACTTCTGGCGCGTCACTGTTGCCACCATAGGTGTAGATCTTATCACCCAAAGGGTTGTCATAGCCAAATTGCTCTATCGCAGCCTCATTGAGAATGACCGCAGTGCTGTCACTGCCCATTTCTTTTGAGAAAAAGCGGCCCTCTGCCAACTCGATCTCGAGCGTTTCGAAGAAGTCGTCTCCCACGTGGGCTTCGTCAATGACCAGGCTCTGGTCCGACGACGCTTCCGGTGTGCGGAAATAGAGGTCACTATTGTTGCCATGCCCTGTGGGGGCGAAGTTGGTCAGCGTGTTGGAGATGATGCCTGAGTGGCGTGCAGACTCAGTTCGGAATGAATACGCCTTATCCCGAAGTAGCCAGGTGTCTTCTACCTGTAAGACTTGATCTTTGTTGAAGCCGAGGTCCTTACTCTGAATGTAGGCCAATTGATCAGAGACGATGCCTGTTCCGATGATCATGATGATGGAAATGCCAAACTGAAAGACCACTAATGTACTCCTGATGGCACCGGATCTCATACCTTGCCGGGCTTTGCCTTTGAGCACCTCTACGGGCTTGAATGCTGAAAGGTAAAAGGCTGGATAGCTGCCGGCAAGCAACGAGGCCATGACAAGGACCATCAGCATAGGTACCAGAAAACGCCCCTCGAATAAGGCGGAATAATTCAGCTCCTTCAGAGCGAGATCATTGACTGCGGGAAGCAATAGGAAGGTCAGCAGGTAGGCCAGGATGAAGGAAATGCTGCTGATCACAAAAGCCTCAGCCAAAAACTGATTCACCAATTGGCCTTTGAGGGCACCCATTGCTTTCCTGACACCCACTTCTTTGGCCCGGTTGGCAGACCTTGCTGTCGCCAGGTTCATGAAGTTGATGCAGGCGAGCAGCAAAATGAATACGCCTATTGCCCCAAAAATGTAGATGTATTTGATGTCGCCGTTTGCGCCCAACTCGCCGTCCTGTTGTGAATGAAGATGGATGTCGGTCAAAGGCATCAACGAGAAACTCAAGGCATTTCCACTCTCGTGGAACTCCTCCATGTTCATGTTGAGGAATTGCTGAATCAAGGGAGCACAATACTTATCAGTCATTTCTGGAAACTTTGCCTCCAATTGAGCGGCGGATTTCCCCTCTCGCAGTTTGATGTATGTATTGAAATTGGTGCTCAGCCAGTGGCCACTCCGCGCCCATTCCATGGATTCCATTGATAGGATCATATTTTGGCGAAAGTGAGAGGAGGCCGGAAGATCCTCATACACGGCGGTCACCTCGTAGTCGGTTGTATTGTCCAATACCAGGACCTCCCCGACGGGATCGATATCCCCAAAGATCTTGATTGCGGTCGTTTCGTCGAGAGCTATGACGTTCGGCCGATCCAGGGCTGTTTTTGCATCGCCATACTTCAGCTTCACTGTGAAGAATTCGAAGAAATTCGAGTCTGCGAGCAGGACCTGGTCCTCTTTGAAGGTCTCGGTCTGGTTCTTGCGCTTCACAAACCAGGTGCCGCTGCGTCGAATTTTCGTGAAGTCCTCTACCTCTGGGTAGTCGCTGGCGATTGCCGATCCTGTGGGGAAGCCAACTTTTGCGGATGTATGATCGGTGCCATTGAGGGTCGCGAAAAAGTGTATGCGATGGATGCGGTCTGCATCTTCATGGAACTGATCGAAACTCAGTTCGTCGATGACATACAAGGAGATGAGCAGGAAGCTGGTGAGGCCTATTGAGAACCCCAGGATGTTAACCAGCGAATAGAATTTATGCTTGCTGAGGCTGCGAACCGCAACAAGGAGGTAATTTTTGATCATTAGCTTTTGACGTGAATATGGGATGCCAGGCCGCCATCGACGGCCCGGCTAAGGCTTTCGGTTTATTCGTCTTTCAGCGATCTCGCAGGGTTGATCCGCGCTGCGAGATAGGACTGGGAACTCATCGTCAACCAGGCAATTGCGAATGAAACCAGTCCGGCAATTGCGAAAGTCGACAACTTCAACTGGGTGCGGTACTCGAAATCCGAGAGCCACTCATTCATGAAGTAATATGAGAGCGGCGCCGCCACTACAAACGCGATGCCCACCAGTTTGAGGAACTCCTTGGACAGGAGGCCAATGATGCTGGTGATACTTGCGCCCAGCACTTTTCTGATCCCAATCTCCTTCGTCCGCTGCTCCGCAGTGAACGATGCCAGACCATAGAGACCCAGACAGGCTATGAAGATGGATAGTACCGCGAAGAAAGTAGCTATGTCACCAATCCGTTGCTCACTCGTATAGAGGTCGTCGAACCGCTCGTCGAGGAAGCTGTATTCAAATGGCTGGCCCGGAGCGAACTCGTCCCATTTATTTCTCAGGAAATCGATCGTCGCGTCGATGTTTTGTGCTTCGGTCTTGAAGGAGATGTAGCCTCTTCGTTCCCCAAGTGTGAACACAAGAGGCTCGATCTTATCGCGCAGCGAAGTGAAATGGAAGTTCTGAACGATACCTACCACTTTGTAGGTCACAGATACGGGATTTTGCTGTGAACCTCCGAAGGTGCTGATATATTCTCCGATGGGCTCTTCAAATCCAAATTGCTGGACTGCAGATTCGTTGAGGATGGCGTTGGCCGTGTCGTTGGGGAAGTCTCGGGAGAAGTTGCGACCGTCGGCCATTTCCAGTCCCAGTGTCTCCATGTAGTCGTGATCGATTCGATAGTTGTGGAAGACGTGACTATTACCGGTACCGGCGTTCTGTCCGGTAAACCATAGGTTGTTATTATTGGTCGTTTGAACGGGCAAAAAGCTTGCAACAGTCCCAGACAGAACGCGGGTATCTCGCAGAGCTTCCGTCTTGTAGGCGTCTATCTTGTCACCCATCAGCCAGGCATCGTGCACCATGATGACCTGGTCTTTGTTGAAGCCCAGCTTTTTGTTTTGGATATAGGACAGCTGGTCAAAAATAATGGCGGTGCCGACGATCATGATGATCGAAACGCTGAACTGCAGAACGACCAATGTGCTCCTGATCCCACCGCTTTTCATGCCCAGGTTCAGCTTGCCTTTCAGCACCTCTACAGGCCGAAACTTTGACAGGTAGAAGGCCGGATAGCTACCAGCGAGGAAACCGACGACAATAATTACTGCAAGCAAGGTGCCCAGGAATGTTCCTGAGAAAAGACTGCTGTATTCGAGTGTTTTGTCGGATAGGTTTTCGAAGTAGGGGAGCGAAGCAGCTGCAAGACCAATGGCCAGAGCGAAGGCAACCAGACAAATCATCAAAGCTTCAGCGAGAAACTGGTTGACGAGCTGCGATCGATAGGCACCCATGGTCTTCCGGACACCTACCTCCTTGGCACGGCTGGCGGATCTTGCGGTCGCCAAATTCATGAAGTTGATACAGGCAAGAAGTAGAATAAATCCGGCGATTGCTGAGAAAATGTAGACATAGCTCACGTCACCGTTCGGCTCAAGTTCACCAAGCTTTGCGGAGTGGAGGTGGATGTCTTTCATAGGGAATAGGCTGAATCCCGCGGCATTGCCCGCTTCCGCAAATTCCTCCATACTTGCTCCCATAAACTGCTCTACTTCCGGTCCAATGTACTTCTCAACGAGGGCGGGGAATTGTGCATTGAGATCTTCCGGACTTACCCCCTCTTGCAACTTGAGGTAAGTAGTGAAGTTGAAACTCATCCAGATTTTATTCTTGGCTTCATCGAGCCCTTCCATGGCGAAGATTAGGTCAAAGTGCATGTGCGAACGGCTGGGCATGTCTTCAAAAACACCCGTGACTTCGTAGTCCGTATTATTACCAATCACTACTTCTTGACCCACCGGATCTTCATTGCCAAACAGCTTCTTGGCGACTGTTTGACTGATTGCCATAGTGTTGGGACGCTTGAGTACTTCCTCAACATTCCCCTGGATCAGCTCAAAATTGAAGAACTGAAAGAAGTTGGAATCAGCAAAGACGCAGAGATCCTCCTTGAAAGTTTGGTCCCGGTCCGTTCTTTTGATGAGGCGCTGTCCCACTTGTCGTAGGCGTACGGCACTCTCCACCTCAGGAAACTCATTGACCAGGGTCTGGGCAGCTGGGACGCTTGAAAGCGACAGATCGAATTCGCTGCCGTTGAGGTTCCCTTTGAAGTCCATTCTGTGGATGCGTTCCAGATCGGTGTGGAACTTATCATAGCTCAGTTCATCTGTCACATAAAGTGAAATGAGAATGAAGCAAGCCAGGCCTATCGAGAGGCCTACGATGTTGATGAGGGAGTAAAACACATGCTTTCTAAGGTTGCGAAAAGCAGTGGTCAGGTAGTTCTGGATCATGATCTACTTTATTTTGAGTTTGACCTTTGAGTATTTGATGCATCTACTCGTCGATAGGTTGCACCTTGTGACCTTTTCTTTCATTCTTATGTATTATATGGTATTATGCAATGCAAGGTTGCATGGAATACATAATTTTTAGAAAAATAGTTGTTTGACCGTCGTCAGGAGTGCTGTACTAGCAATATGGTGTTCTCGGAAATTTTGTCGATATTTACTGACAACGGTAATCACTTAACCAGCTGGCCGACCACGCTATGAAATTCCTGAGAAAAAGCATTGATGTAATAGTCCTTGTATTGCTGACACTAGTCGGTGTAGTATGTTCTATCCTCTTGCTCATTGGCAAGTTGTGATACCCAGTGACTGACGCTACGAGACTCCGGCCTTGAGAAGATGATGTATGGCCCCGCAGCTCCCTAACAGCGGGGATAACTCCTTTACCACATCTCGATCTATGTAATCTGCGGTGGGAAATTGCGCCATATAGAAGAACTGTTTGTTGTATAGAATCGGCAAGCTTTTCGCAATATCTACAAATTCGACATCAAGCCTTTTCGCCTTTTCACCGTGCACCTTACCATCGAAGTATTTCTTGAATTTTGTGTCTTCCAGGATGGTACTTAATTGCGTTTGTTCCTGTATCAAATGCCTTCGGATGCCTTTCAAAGTTTGTGGTGTCGCATGATAAAGCCCTCCTCCTACATGGATATTGTCTGCGCCTATTCCGAGATAGAACCCTGGATTGGGGGACTTTCGTCCACCAGGCGTGAAGTTGGCCTTCATCATCAAGTTGTAGGGCGTCTTGTCCTTGGAGAACCTGATGTCTTTGTTGATTCGCATGATGATGCCCTTTGGGTCCTCAGGGATCTCTGTATCGAGGTCCAGCATTGTGGGGATTAGTCCCTCTACGATTTCGAGGAAGGCCTTCTTGACAGACTTTTCATACCTGCCTTTATTTGCGTGAAACCATTCCTTATGGTTGTTGTCTGCCAGCTCCTTGAAAAAGTCGATATAGTCCTGTGTGATCATTTGTTGATTATTTATTGAATTCGGCCATCATGAAATCCCGCTCTTTTCCACCTACCGTCTTCCAATACCCATAAATGGGTAACCATGAAGCGTTTGTCAAATCGAGAGCCACCTTCCGCCCCGGTAGTGGAAACCTGACCAGTGACTACAGCGGAGCGTTCATAGAAAGTGATGGAGATATCATCCATTTCATACGCTTCGATAGTTAACTGCCCGTCAATTAGTTTTTGACGTTGGCCTGCTACATAGCCCAGCCATTCGTCGCGAGAATAGGGCCCCGATGTCCCGTTCATATGGCTATATTCCTCTGTGATCATAGATGCCAGGGTCGCGGTGTCGGCTGCTGCAAAGGCCTCATTGAATATTTTGAGCGATTGAGATAGCTCTTCGGTGGCATCGTTCGTGGGAGCAGTGCAAGCGACTCCCGTAAAGATCAGGATCAGGAAGGGGGTGAATTTCTTCATTGCATTACTTCTTTGAGGGCTTGTTCCGAGAGCGCTCTCCATTTTGTGTGCTCTTCGTAGTCGACTTCGAACCACCCTCTCAGCGGCCCCTTGTTTTTGAATGGATTGAAGGGGCGGATACCGCCACTTTCTGGCTGATAATCATCACCCAGCTTGAAGACCATCTTCTTACTCCGTGAAAAGAACGCAAACACCTTGTCGTCCACGGAGATCGCTGGGGAGCGCATCATGTTCCCTTTCCTCACATCGCTGTGGTTGGCGATGAATTCATCGCGAATGGCTAAAAACACTTCTTCCTCCATTTTCTGTTTTGTTTATGTGACGATTGACGAGCCGTATCTAGGACAGGTCTGTCAGTCATTTCCCCTAAAACTTAAGTCTCCCTTGAAGGACGACTTCCGTGAGAGTATCGCCAATCACTTCATTGAGACCTGATCCGGACCTTCCGGTGGTGAGTGTCTCGGCATCCCGAAACCTGGACTCGGCAATTCTTGCCCAGAAGGTAAGTCTCCTGTTCGGTTTGAATTGCACCAACAGATAGCGCCGGGTGCCGACCCCCGAGAGACCCCTTACGCTGAATGCGTACAGCACATTTTTTTCAAAGACATACTGGGCATTTGCAAAGTCGTCCGTGTCCACCAATGCAATGCGGCCACTCAGTTTGAATTTCCAGAAGCTGTAGTTGATGTCCTGCAGGATCAGGAATCCCCTCGTTTTTTCGTCGTTGAGCAGAAAGTCTGAGAACTGGACCCTCGTCTTGAGGCTCAGATCCTTATTGACCTTGTAGTCGAGATTGGCGAGGTAGTTGCGCTTGCGGCCCGTTGACAGGATGTTGAGGTTTGAGCCCTCGGGCTGGACGGTTAGCTCCTTGTTCTCCTGACGGAACTGCGCGAAGAGCGTGATGGATCGGGAGGGTCGGTAAGTCCACCTGCCGAGGTATTCGATGCCGTCGGATGGGGCTTCCACTTGAAAACGCAGCCAGGGAAACTTAAACCGATCGTAGTAGAAACTCAGTTCATGTTTTGGCCACGGCCGAATGCGTATCCCCCAATAGTTGCCGATTTCATTGATGACACGTGACCCCTCGCCGAAGCCATTGCCATAGAAGGTGTGAAAGTCGCGGGCATAGTTGCGATGTAGGTAGCTGAAATCGATCTGTGGTGTCAGTGAAGCAATCAGCCCCGTTACCAACGCTGTACCTCCGGACTTGGACACCGCTCCCTCGCCGAAGAGGTTGAAGTTTTGCCAGGTGCCACTGAAGTAGACGCTGCCTACATAATTCTCATCTCCCTGGAATTCGTACTGGTTGTAGTTGTTGGGGCGCCGCTGCAATGGCCTGCTAAAGGATGAGTAGATGGACGTGACGCCCACATTCCAGTCCCTGCTGATGTGGTAATGTACTGCCCCACCCATGGAGGTCTCGCTGATCCGATCCCTGGCGGATCGCTCTGACAGGGTCCTGTGCAATCCGCTTGACTGGATCGAGTTGACGAATTCATCGAAATCGGAGTAAGTGCTGTCCGAGATGATATTCGCATCCTGCTTCAGGTGGGAGTAGTAGAGGGCCGTCTCAAACCGACCGAGGGAGGTGGTCACACCCACGCCCCGGAAGAAACCGCTTTCCAGTGCGGAAGTGTAAGGCCTGAAGCCCGTCGTTGTTCGTCGCACGGTGGTAATGGTCTCCGCTCCTTTTCCCACGCCAAACCCCGCTCCATACACCAGTCCCTGGCCATATTGGGCCTGGAAATCCCCCACGATAACCTTGCGCACAGGTCCGATATTTTCCAGCATGACATGGGCGGAGTAGAAGTCAAACCCTTTCTGATTTTCGTCGAAAACAACTTGCTCGCCGCGGTCTTTTTCAAAGGTCATCCCCAGGCTGAAGTCGCCCTTACGGCTGATTCGAAACCGCCCGTAGAAGAGGTTTTGGTCTCCGATGTAGCTGTTTTCGCGAAATCCTCTTTCTGATTGTAGTGTTCGGCTCCCCCTTAGAAAGAGGTACTTGTTGGGCTCAGTCGCAATGCGCTTCAGAAGACTCCGACCGTCGGTGGTCTCCTCTACCGTAATGAAAGGCAGCATCGCCTCGATTGTGTTCATGTCTAGCGAAGGGATGGATTGTAGCTCGTAGATGCTTATGAGCTTTCCATTTTGCTCAATATGAGAGAGGATGTCGCTTGCCTGGCGTGGAGTGAGGAGGTACAGTGAGAGGAGTTGCTCGCGAGATGCCTGGTTGATGTTGAGTGGGTTGGTGTAAAGCTGAAGCAGTGACTCGTACAGGTCGTCGTAGTCGATATCGTCTGCCTGGATTTGAAATAGGCGTTCGATGAATCGCTCGAGATCGATCTCCTGTACTGCTGGCGCCTGCTGCCCATACGATTGGGTGCTAACGAAAACAAGCAGCCATATCGTGGTTAGGACCCGCATCAGTTTTTCTTGCCAATGAGGTAGCCGAGGGAAAATTCGTGAATTACTCCCAGGTCACTTTGGTCGTTGAAGGCATAGTCCAGCGTGAAACTCCTCCACATGAAACCTGCACCGAATGCGGATTTGAAGGGATTTGTACTGATTCCGGTGCGCAGCCACACGTTTTTGATGACCTCATATTCGAGGCCTATTCTTACGATCTCATCAAATTCGAGGTCCTTCTGGACTTCAAGGCTCAGGGACAATTGCTCGATGGGCAGGTAGGCGATTCCTGCTTTGATTACCGTGGAAACAGGAATGTCTTCAGCGAGGTCAGCTTGATTGAGATTGAAGACATGTACTCCAAACTTCAGCTGCTTCGTGATATCGGCCATACCGCCGAACTCGATAACGAAGGCGCTTTCTGTACCCAATCCCTCAATGGAGACTTGTACAATACTCGCGGCGATCCCTAGAGAAACCATATCGATATGGTTCGCATACCCTATGGTCATTTTCTGCTGGCTATACAGGTCGTCGCCAAATTTGTAAAAGCTCACTCCCGCATTGCCAAAGCCCATTCGCTGTACATAGCCACCACCGATGACCTGGAAGCTGGATACGTTAAATCGGTTTTGGTAGGAGAGCATGGCCATGGAGTGATCCAGACGCCCAATTCCGGCGATATTGTTGTTGAGGGCCCAGCCATCTTCAAGTGTCGCCGAGACACCTCCCAGTCCGGCGGTCCTTGCGCCCAATCTAAAATCACCGTCTTGCGCCCATGAAATATGGCACGCCAGAAGTAGAATGGTTGGGTACAATGCAGGGCGCATAACCTCTAAAATAGCTGTATCAGCTCAATGCAGTCAAGTGTTCAGCGTTATGAAACCAAGAATAATCAGGAAGCCATGCAACGGCCCAGTTGGATGGTTTTAACTTTGGTTTTGTGAGGGTACTGATAATTTGTACATGCGTCTTCTTTGCCATTTCTGGGTTTTCACAAGGGAATGATACCACCTTTTATGCCGTTGGCAAGCCCCGAAGTATAGGTCAGGAGGTGAATGGAAATCAGTCAGGGCCGTGGACCTTCTTCTATCCCAATGGAGTCGTGAGTGCCAGCCTCAATTACGCTGATGGACTTCTGGAAGGCAAGCAGGAGTACTTCTACCAAAGTGGCCATCTGATGTCCAGAGAGCACTGGGTCGATGGCCTGATGAATGACTCGGCGATCTATTACTTCGACAATGAGCGCGTTGAAAAGAAGGGAATACTTATTGAGGGCCTGTACTCCGGCGAATGGCTCTTCTTTTACCCAAACGGTCAACTGAAGCGTCGGGGGTTTTATAAGGAAGGTTTGCCTAATGGGCCGTGGACTTTTTACCTGGAAGATGGCACCCTTCTCCAGGAGGGGGAGTATACCGCTGGCATGGAGTCTGGTAAGTGGAAGTTCTATGATAGTGGTGAGCTGAGTTACCAGGGCAATTATTCTGCAGGTCAGCGTGTAGGACAGTGGTACCGATTCAAAAAAGGCAAACAGAAAAACTGGAAGAACTTTGGGTCAGATCCCGGCAAGTGAGCTCAGTGCGAAGCGGAACTGACCCTCGGAATTGTAGGTGTACTCGAACCTGATCACCAGGTCGTGAATGGTCACAATGTCCAACCCCAGACCGATACCATAGAGAAAATTGTTGGCCAGGCGATCACTGATTTCATATTGGGGATAGTTTTCAACGTAGCCCGCGTCAAAGATGACTTTGCCATAGAATGCAAAGGGTATTTTGTGAAACTGCTTGATGGGCATGATGGGGCTGATGTCCTGCACGTGCTTGAATAACCGTTTGCGGAAGCTGTTCTTGTACAGTACATAGCGTTGGCCTTCGATCAGATCCTGCTCAAAACCGCGCACCAGGTTGAGGTCCTCTCCCAGGCCATAGTACCGTTCATAGGGTTGGTTGGAAGGCCAGGATGAGAAAATGGTAGCCGACGTCGCGTAGGAGAAGTGATTGCCGAAGTCAAAGAACTTGCTGTAGTTGAGATAGATGTCGAAGATGTCGACTTCATTGAAAATACCAAGACCTGTCTTTTCTGCACGCAATACGAAGTAGGATCCGCTGGTGGCGTAGTTGTTGTTGTTGCGCTTGTCTCGCGTGAAGGTATAGATGATATCGAAGTGCCGCTGCAAGGTGCGCCCATTGGCAAAGTAGTTGGGATTGAGAATGGCGACAGTATCGTCGATGCTTCGGTGGTCAAAAGTGACCCTCCACTTGTGTCGGTTGTAGAAGGAATTTCTGAAAGTATAAGAGACGCCGCCACGCTGCGTTCTGCGCAATATTCGTTCTTCATTGACGAATTGCTTGACATGGTCGACGGTCTGGTAGCCTACGTTTCTACTCTCCAGGAATGAGTAGGTGAACTCCATTCCGTGTTTTTGTTTCTTTTCGATGTACGGAATGCGCCAATTGGCGAGGAATCTTCGTTCAAAACCAAGCTGGAAGATGAGATTGAGGACTTCCCGCCGCCCACGAAAGTTGTATTGCTCGTAGCGAATACCAAGATTTACCCGGCTGAGATCGTGATTTTGATTGACCCACCAGTCGTTGAAGTTACGGTCGGCCAACTGAAAGATGAAAGAGGGGTAGATGTACCACCTCTCGGTGACTTTGACCAGCAGAATGACACTGCGATTCTCCGTGAAGAGTTTTTGGATGGTCACTTCATTGAAGAGGTTGGTGTTGTAGATCTTCATTCGATCTTCCTCCATCAATGCCGAAAGCGTACTGTCCGTGACGAATAAGCCCTTCTTTAGGCTCATTTCACGTGTAATGATGTTGGGCTTGGTCTTTTTGTTACCAAGAAGAAATACCTCCTTGATGGCAAAAAGGCCCTCACGATGCGTCGTGTCTTCACCCCAGCTGGTTGCTTGAGAAAAAGAAACAAACACTAGGCTCAGCATCATCAAAATCGCTCCGCGGCTCCAATCCATCCCTTATGAAAAACCTGCTTTGTTCGGTGCAAACAACAGAAATTTTGCTGGTAGCTCCAAATAGTCCGATACATTTGTGAGTGTGAAGGTCTTACGAAAGATTTTGACGATCCCGGTGGTCATCTATCAGTATAGTATATCACCCCTCTTCCCAAGCTCTTGTCGCTACTCGCCGACATGCTCGGAATACATGAAGCAAGCCATTCTCAAGCATGGCTTCAAAGGCATCTGGATGGGATTCAAGCGAATTTCCAGATGTCACCCCTGGGGTGGGAGTGGTTATGACCCCGTGCCTTAAATTTTTTGACCGTGAACAACTGTGCCTGGCCGTTCTTCTCATAATTCATCTCTCTATCATGTAGCGGAGTTCAATGTCGCCATGATTTTGATGTCTACCTCAGGTGTGCTAGGCAGGTATATTACATTGGCTCCACCCGCCACGATATGTCTTCGATGCATTTTTGGCGCCATTTTTTTGGGATTGATATGCCAGGCGCGCGGTGTGCGTTTGAAGGTCAAGTCCAGGGACTTGCTGTCTTTTTGGTTTCTGGCCACACTCATGTCTGGCAGTTGGATCACCTACTTTATGTCCCTTCAGAAATCGAATGTGGCGGTGGCTATGCTCTCACATTTCACGTATCCGATTTTTATTGCCTTCCTGGAGCCCTTGCTGCTGAAGACCAAGTTTCAGCCTATTCACCTTCTGTTCGCGTTGATGGGATTGATAGGCATTTCGCTGCTGACGCCTTCTTTTTCACTAGATGACAACATCTTTCAGGGCGTCTTGTTGGGTGTCTTTGCGGCCTTGATATATGCATTCCGCAATGTGCTGATGAAAAAACAGGTGTCTCGATATTCCGGGATGACGCTCATGTTTTATCAGATGGTGATGAGCTCTGTGCTGCTATTGCCGGCATTGTACTTCTACGATCTTCGCCCTGTAAGCACGATGTGGCCTGCCATCCTTGCCTTGGGGGTTATAACAACCGCTATGGGCCATACGATGTTCGTCATTTCCATGAAGAATTTTTCCATGACGACACTGAGCATATTGAGCACTGTCCAGCCGATCTACGGCATTCTTTTGGGCATGATTTTTTTAGCAGAGACGCCGGCCATGCGCTCTATTGTTGGTGGAGTGATCATTCTTGCGACGGCTACGGTCGAGGCGGTGAGGCATAGTAGGGGCAGGGGGTGATTACCGGTTCCGAGTTGGACGGTTTCGAGTTCAAAGTTTCGTTACTCTAGCTAGCTCGATGTGCTGGTAGAACATTCAGAATTTTGCGCGGCTACATTCCCAGTGTTGTGTCATTGACGACGATGTAAACCACCATCGTAATAACAGCCAGGACTTGAAGCACGATGTGTGCCTTTTGAGAGGGTTCTTTCCAAAGGATGAATACCAGGTAGACCACGGCATAGAGCATTTGCGGCCATGACTCCATCAAAGGGATATGGTGGATGTAGAGGTTCTGCCAGATGCTGATCACAATAGTGGCCAAAATTATGCTGTAGAGCCAACGCCATTGGTCTCGAAAGTATGCGTCCAGGTCTGTCTCATGTCCACGTATACCCGTCGGAAACATCATCCTTGCCAAAGTGAACAATAGTATTGGATAGGTGAGCACGGACAATACCACACCTAATGTCCAACTCCCCACGACATGAGCATTCTGATAATTAATCCACCATTCCTGAATGTGGAGGAAAAATATCACAGCGGTCATGAGGGTGTGCGGCACACTGAGCTTGACATTTTTAAGGTGTGAAAGAACATCAGCGACGCTGGTCAAGATCTGTGCGATGCCGAGTCCGAGGATCAGGGAGGTCAGTACAACGACGTACTCAAATGGCTCCATAGCAACAAGGGATTGTTGGTCTCCAAGCTACCGAAAAGCTTAGAAAAGGGAAAATCAACGTTGGCTCATGATCGCTGACTTGACAGAACCGTGGGTTTCAAGTAGCTGCTTGGCCTCATCATAGCTGATTTGTAGCTCCTCTACAAGGAAGCGCACCCCGCGATCGACAAGCTTCGTATTGTTGAGTTGCATGTGGACCATCTTGTTCCCTTCTACGCGACCGATGCGGATCATTAGCGCGGTGGAGATCATGTTGAGTACCAATTTCTGCGATGTCCCGGACTTCATTCGCGTACTGCCAGTGACAAATTCGGGGCCTACGACGACGACAATGGGGATCTCTGCTGCCTCTGCTACCGGTGAGCCGGGGTTGTTGACGATAGCGCCAGTCAGCGCTCCCAGTTGGCGGGCATAGTCCAAAGCTCCGATCACATAGGGGGTGGTACCCGATGCGGCAATACCTACGACCGTATCTTTGGCATTGAGGTCGTGTGCTTTCAAGTCTGAGGCCGCCAATTCCATGCTGTCCTCGGCAAACTCTACAGCTTTTCGGATAGCTTTATCGCCACCAGCCATGAGACCGATGACCCGGTCGTGCGGCATCCCGTAAGTGGGAGGGATCTCGGAGGCATCTAGTATCCCCAATCTGCCGCTGGTACCCGCGCCCATATAGAACAACCTTCCACCTTCCTGAAATCTTGGAACAATGGCCTCCACGAGCTGTGTCACGGTTGGAAGCGCCTGCTCCACTGCCAATGCCACCTTTTGATCTTCGCGGTTGATGTTAGTCAGCAGTTCCGCGACTGACATGTTTTCAAGTTGGTTGTAAAGGGACGCTTGTTCGGTGACTTTGGAAGATTTTTCCATGCCGCGAAGGTAGCGATGATTGGTTGAAAGCCGTAGTTTAGGGGAATGATCGTTACTGTTGCATGGTGATCTTCATTCGCCATCTCATGCGTTGCTGTTCGATGCTGGTGATTTTCTGCTCATCAGCTTTTTCTCAGGAGAATTCATCCCGTGAGTTCAGGGGTGTTTGGGTGGCAACGGCCTACCAGATCGACTGGCCGAAGCAGGGCAGGATGACTTCAAGTCAGCAGAAGGAAGATTTTATCGAGATCCTGGATTTCTATCGATCACTCAATTTTACGGCGGTATTTGTTCAAGTGCGAACGGGTGCGGATGCCTTCTATGAATCGGAGTACGCTCCCTGGTCCGAGTACCTGTCTGGGGTCGAGGGTGACAAGGGAGACTGGGACGAGGATCCCATGGCTTTCATGATCGAAGCAACGAAGGCGAGGGGTATGGAATTTCATGCCTGGCTCAATCCATTCAGGGCGACACTGGGTGGTAATCCGGCTCTTCTGGCAGATGGCCATATTTACAAGGAGCACCCAGAGTGGTGTGTGCAGTATGGCAGATCCTACTACCTGGATCCAGGCAAACCCGAGGTGCGAGCCCATGTCGTGGATGTCGTGGACGAGATCATTAATAAATATGAAGTGGACGGTATCCACTTTGATGACTACTTCTATCCCTATCCTATAAAGGGGTCGGAGTTCGATGATCGGATGTCATTTTTAGCTCATGGGCTCGGCGATTTTCAGGAAAGAGAAGACTGGCGTCGCGCTAATATTGACAGTCTGATGCACGATATCCACGAAATAATCGACGAAAAAGATGCTAGCCTGAAGTTTGGCGTGAGCCCTTTTGGTATCTGGCGAAATAAGAGCAACGATCAACGGGCGCCGGAGATAGAACGGACGATCAGCACCTACGACCACCTGTATGCGGACCCATTGACGTGGATGCGAGAGGGCTGGGTGGACTACCTGGTACCTCAGGTGTACTGGCGCACTACCCACAGCAAGGACTATTTTGAAAAGGTCGCGAGCTGGTGGAACGATGCGGCGGAGGATATACCGGTCTACCTGGGCAACGCAGTCTATGATTTGGAGAAAGATGACCCACGATTTGATGAGGGCCGTGAGATAGCCAGTCAAGTGTTATTTGGGAGGGCGCTCTCAAAGATCCAGGGACACGTTTTTTTCAGTGCAAGATCCCTTATGCGGCGCCCAGACCTTGCACGGAAGCTTCGCACCGAGGTCTATCAATTGGGCTCATCATGGTCACAGGCTGATAGATGAACGCATTTCGAGTCATAGGAATGATGTCGGGCACATCCCTGGATGGTGTGGATCTGGCTTTTGTGCAGTTGACAGAGGAGAATGGTCAGTGGGGATATCATGTGGAGGCTGCTGAGACCGTGGGGTATGACGCCCAATGGAGGCACGAACTGCAAAATGCCATCCATTTGTCAGCGGTGGATTTGCTAGTGCTCAACAACAAGTATGGACAATGGCTGGGGGAACTGGCCAAAAGATTCATCAGTCAACAAAAACTGACGGACGTCGATTTCATCGCCAGTCATGGACATACCGTCCAACATCAGATCGACAAAGAATTGACGTATCAATTGGGTTCCGGGTACCACCTGAGCCTGGCCTCGGGTTGTCAAGTGATCAATGACTTCAGGTCGATGGATGTAGCGTTGGGAGGGGAGGGTGCTCCTTTGGTGCCGATTGCCGACGAACATCTTTTCTCAAAGTACGATTTCTGCCTCAACCTTGGCGGCATTGCCAATGTATCCTATCAACAGGAAGGCCGGCGTTTGGCGTTCGACATTGGTTTGTCCAATATGCTACTCAATCACCTTACTCAGGCGCACGGCCTCGAGTATGATAAGGGTGGGGAGCTAGCCCGCTCCGGGGTGAGGATAGACGATTTCTTTGAGGCACTCAATTCGCTCCCTTATTTCCAGATCAAAGGGCCGAAGTCCACCGGATATGAGTGGTTCGTCGATGAAGTGTTGCCCGTGGCTGAGAGGTTTGGCCATTGTTCATTTGAAGACACGCTCAGCACTGTTGTGCACCACGTTGCTTTCCAGATAGGTGAGTCCATCAATGCTATCCGGGACCATGGCACCATGCTTGTGACAGGGGGTGGTGCCCGCAATGACTTCATGGTGGAGTTGATCAAACACTACACTGCGGCGGGTATTGAGGTGATCGTCCCGGATAATCAGACGGTCGATTTTAAGGAAGCCATCGCCTTTGCTCTAATGGGAGCACTTAAGGTTCGCGGCCAGGTGAATTGCTTTGCGTCTGTGACTGGTGCATCCCGGGATTCCTGTGGAGGAGTCCTCTATGATGTCACCTGACGATTCCTGACGCTTCGTTATTTCAAACTAACTTCACGATCAAGCCTTAACCGACTGGTAGCACATGCTCATTCTCCTGCTTATCTTGTTGGCAGCCATTGCCTTCATCATTCTTAGCACTTCCATTCTTAAAATACATCCATTTCTCAGCTTGCTCATTACCTCATTAGGCGTGGGTCTGGCCATGGGGTTGGAGCTATCAGAGTTTGTGCGAATCGTAAGCGAGGGCTTCGGCAATATCCTCGCCTATATCGGCTTGGTGATTGTATTGGGTAGCATACTAGGAGAGATGCTGGAGAAGTCTGGAGGCGCAGAGGCTATCGCACAATTGATTCTCCAGACTTTTGGCAAGAAGCGCCCCTTACTGGCGCTGAATTTACTGGGTGCTATCGTGGGTATACCGGTGTTTTGTGATACTGGATTCATCATCCTTTCGAGATTGTCTGCATCGATTGCTCGTGCAAAAGGACTCTCGCCTCAGCAGCTAGCTGTGGGGCTCGCGGCAGGGCTCTACACCTCACACACGCTGATTCCTCCAACTCCCGGGCCCGTCGCTGCTGCGGGCACATTAGGGGCCAGTGACTACCTTGGTCTTGTGATTATATTGGGGACTGCTGTCGCTATACCAGTCGTAATGCTAACCAACTGGGCACTATCGAAGATGACGGTGGCCGCAGGTGAGCCCATGGAGATCGCCAATTACGAAACAGTTGCAAGTGGGCTTAGTGCTGGCAGGTCTGTCGTTCCCATCCTGTTGCCGATAGCGCTCATTGGTATTGGTACCACTGTGAGATTGACGGGGGCTTCCGGACCAACTGCACAACTGTTCAATTTCTTAGGGAATCCCGTGGTGGCGTTGCTTGTGGCAGTAATTGTGTCTTACCCGATCCTTCAAATCAAGTCTTTGAAGGCATTCGGGGAGATGTCCACAGCCGCCGTCAAAGCTGCCGGCCCCGTACTCATAATTACTGGTGCGGGAGGTGCTTTTGGCGGGGTGTTGAAATCCTCTGATATGGCCTATTACCTGCAGCAGGCTATGGGAGCGTTCGAAGGTGGCGATATGCTTCTGCTCCTTGTTGGGTTTGTCCTGGCCGCAGTACTTAAAACGTCGCAAGGTTCATCGACCTCCGCAATTGTGATCACTTCTTCGATGTTGAGTCCAGTGCTATTCGTGATGGGAGTGGATGACCCTGTGTCGATTGCGTTATTGGTGTTGGCCATTGGGGGAGGTGCCATGACCGTATCACATGCCAATGATAGCTACTTCTGGGTGGTCAATCAGTTCGGCGGTTTGACCGTCCGGGGTGCCTACCGGTCGTTTACGATTATTACACTTTTCCAAGGTCTTGTGACACTCGTGTCAGTGGTCCTACTACGCTTGATTCTTTAGAAAATCGCTTACCATTTTTCAAACGATTGCAATCTCCAAAAATCGCAATCGTTTCCGGCAACGTATTCAATCAAAAAAGGCCTGAAAATCAACCCATTTGTAGGTTTGTTTTGCTAAACTCGAGTTAGGGAAATCCCTCTGGTTGGGATTTTTCCAAGACCCAAGAATGAAGAAACACTTATGAAGGACAAGGTAGTAGTCATCACCGGCGGTGGTGGAGTCCTATGTAGTGCCATGGCTCAGGCGATGGCAGCTGAAGGTGCCAAAGTGGCCGTACTGGACCTAAAAGAAGAGGCTGCCAGTGAGGTGGCTTCGAAAATCAATGCCTCCGGAGGAACGGCAGCTCCCTACGCTTGCAACGTGCTCAAGAAGGAGGAGCTGGAAGCCGTTCGGGAGCGTATTCACGCTGATCTTGGCACGTGCGACATCCTTGTCAACGGCGCTGGTGGCAATCATCCGAAGGGGACCACGTCCAATCCGTACCTGGATCCTGCCGACCTGGACAAAGACGACATCAAGACCTTTTTCGACCTGGAGGCCGCAGGGATCGAGTTTGTTTTCAACCTCAACTTTTTGGGATCGCTGCTCCCTAGTCAGGTGTTTGCCGCCGATATGATCGGCAAAGAGGATGCGAATATCATCAATGTTTCATCCATGAATTCGTTTACGCCGCTGACAAAGATCCCAGCCTATAGCGGGGCCAAAGCAGCCGTGAGCAACTTCACCAGATGGTTGGCCGTCCATTTTTCAAAAGTGGGAATTCGGGTCAACGCCTTGGCGCCAGGTTTTTTCCTCACAGAGCAAAATCGCACGTTGCTCACCAACAGCGACGGGAGCGCCACACCACGGGGAAAGCAAATTATTGACCATACACCTCTTGGGCGCTATGGTGAGCCCGAAGACCTGATCAGTACACTGCTGTGGCTTTGCGACCCGCGTTCCAGCTTTGTGACCGGCGTGATCGTACCAATCGATGGAGGGTTTAGTGCTTACAGCGGCGTTTAAAAGAAACATCAGACAATGAGTAATCGACTCGGGAAATACTCTTTTGGTATTGGCGACAGGTTTGCCAGGCAGGGTGCTTATCAATTGGATGCGTTCTCGGAAGCAGCCAAAGCAGGGGTGGACATCACTCCCGTTTGGAACAAATCCAATCGAGAACACAAATCCGTGGGATCGACTCCCGATACCGTACGGGCGGAGGCGGATGAGGCGGTCAAGCAGCTCGGATGGACAGGCAACTATCTCGTAGACGCGGACCATATCAATTATGGCATCGTGGATGGATACATTCCACATTCAGACTTTTTCACCATTGACGTGGCCGATCAAATCGGCGTCACGGCCAGTCCAGAGCAAATCAGTGCTTTCAAAGCCAAGGCTGCTGATTTGATCGGCGAACTGACCATGGGGGACATATCGCTGTCGATAGACGAAGAGTTTCTTGCCGCCTGTGTCAATAAGTTTCTCAACGCCGCCCTCGAGACAGGGAGAATCTATCGTCATATCGCTTCCCAGAAGCAGGACGTGGCCATCGAAGTGTCGATGGATGAGGTCGAAAATCCGCAAACACCTGCTGAGCTATTGGTTATTCTTAAGATGCTCTCACTGGAAGAGGTGCCCGTCAATACCATCGCGCCGAAATTCACTGGGCGGTTCAATAAGGGAGTCGACTACGTGGGTGATTTGCAGCAGTTCGAAAAGGAGTTTGTCGAGGACCTATATGTGATTCGACATGCAGTGGCGGAGTTTGGTCTTCCCAAGTCTTTGAAACTGAGCGTGCATACGGGTTCGGATAAATTCTCGCTGTATCCGATCATCCGCCGAGCCATACAACAACACGGGACTGGGCTCCATCTCAAGACGGCCGGTACCACCTGGTTGGAAGAATTGATTGGACTGACCGAAGCGGGCGGCTCCGGATTGGAGATGGTGAAATCCATCTACAGGGAGGCATTGACGAGGTATGATGAATTGACAGTTCCCTATGCCACTGTGCTGGATGTCGATCCGGATCAGTTACCCTCTGCCGACACGACTGACGGCTGGAATGAAGAAGACTTTCAATCCGCGCTAAGACACGATCAGTCTAATCCCAGGTACAACGCCAGTATGCGCCAGTTGATGCATACTGCCTACAAGATTGCTGCGGAACGCGGCGATTCCTTCCTCAATGAACTCAGCAAACATCACGAGGTAGTCGGTAAAAACGTGAAGCAAAACATTTTCGAACGTCATATAAAGCCCCTATTTATCCAATGACAGGTCTAGAACAAACTTGGCGGTGGTACGGTCCCAATGATCCGGTATCTCTCCCAGATATTCGGATGGCTGGTGCCACCGGTGTAGTGACAGCCCTCCATCATGTGCCCAATGGTGAGGTGTGGTCCGTAGAAGAGATCCAGAAGAGAAAGCAAGAGGTGGAGGGGGCCGGACTGACATGGTCGGTCGTCGAGAGTATTCCTGTGCACGAAGACATCAAAAAGCGGACGGGTAACTATGTGCAGTACATTGACAATTACAAGCAGAGCATTCGCAATCTCGGTGCTTGCGGCATTGACACCGTGTGCTACAACTTCATGCCGGTACTCGATTGGACGCGCACTGAACTGTACTATCAACTTCCTGACGGATCGACGGCCCTGAGGTTTGATGTGAACCAGTTTGCGGCGTTCGAATTGTTCATCCTAAAGCGTCGTGGAGCGGAGAGCGAGTATACCGACGAGCAGCAGACGAAGGCTCGGGTACTGCATGAAACGATGACTGATGAGCAGAAGGAGACACTCGTACGCAGCATTATTGCCGGCTTGCCAGGAGCTGAGGAGGGCTATACCTTGGCGGAGTTCCAAAAGGTATTGGATGCCTATGATGGCATTGGCGAGGAGGAGCTGAGTGCACATTTGTTTGCCTTTCTTAGGGACATCATCCCCACGGCCGAGGAGGCCGGAGTGAATATGACGATCCATCCTGATGACCCGCCATTCCCAATTCTGGGATTGCCCAGGGTGGTAAGTACCGAGCGGCAGGCGAAGGCGTTGTTGGATGCGGTCGATAGCAACGCCAATGGGCTTTGTTTCTGCACTGGTTCCTATGGTGCACGCCCTGACAATGACCTTGTCGGTATGATCCAGCGCCTGGGCCACCGGATCAATTTCATTCATCTGAGAAGCACAAGAAGAGACGACGAGGGCAACTTCTTTGAGGCCGATCACCTTGACGGTGATGTAGATATGTATGCAGTGATGCAGGCGCTTGTAGAGGAGCAAGAGAAACGCAAGCAGGCAGGCAGGGAAGATCATCGCTTACCCATGCGGCCGGATCATGGTCACCAGATGCTCGATGACCTTAAGAAGAAGACCAATCCCGGATACTCCGCAATTGGCAGACTGCGCGGACTGGCGGAGTTACGTGGTTTGGAATTGGGAATAAGGAGGGGGCGATAATGAAAGCATTTCTCGACGACGACTTCCTATTACAATCTGATACGGCCTCGAGGCTCTATCACGATTTTGCGAAGGATCAGCCGATCATTGATTACCACTGTCACCTATCGCCAAAGGATATTGTAGAGAACCGCGTTTTCAATACGATCACGGAGGCGTGGCTGGAAGGCGATCATTACAAGTGGAGGGCGATGCGCACCAATGGTGTTGCTGAAAAATACTGCACCGGAGATGCTCCAGATCGTGAAAAATTTAGAGAATGGGCAAAGACTGTTCCCTACACAGTTCGCAACCCTCTTTACCACTGGACGCATCTGGAGTTGAAGAGATATTTTGGCGTCAGCCAACTCCTCAATGAGCAGACCTCGGATGAAATCTACGACACGAGCACAGCGGCTCTTCAACAACTGAGCACACAGAAACTGCTGAGCATGATGAAAGTGGAGGTGGTTTGCACGACTGATGATCCCACTGACTCCCTGGAGTACCATCAGGCTTGGGACAGCGATGCCGGCTCGCTGAAACTCTTACCCACCTTCCGGCCGGACAAGGTGCTTTTTACTTCTGACGTTAGCAAATGGAACGAGTACGTTGATAAGCTTGCGGCTGCGGCGAATATTGACATCAGTACATTTCAGGATGTCATTGATGCCCTCCAAAACCGACATGATTTCTTTGCAGAGCAGGGATGTCGGCTGTCCGATGCTGGACTGGAGCGATTGTATGCGGAGGACTTCACGGAGTCTGAGGTTGCTAGCACATTCCAGCAACTGCGAGCCGGTAACCCTGTGAGTGCACTTGATGCTGACAAATTCCGGTCGGCGGTATTGCTGGCGGTAGGAAGAATGAACCATGAGAAGGGTTGGACTCAGCAGTTTCACCTGGGGGCGCTTAGAAACAACAACAAGCGAATGCTGGGGAAGCTCGGGCCTGACACAGGCTTCGATTCGATGGGGGATTTTTCTCAGGCACAGGCCCTTTCGAAATTTCTCGATGGTCTGGACGGCACGGACCAACTTGCCAAGACCATCCTATACAATTTGAACCCTACGGACAATGCCGTATTTGCTACGATGATTGGCAATTTCAACGACGGCTCCATCCCCGGCAAGATCCAATTTGGTTCGGGGTGGTGGTTCCTCGATCAGAAACTAGGGATGGAGGAACAAATGAACATGCTTTCCAATATGGGTCTGCTGAGCAGGTTTGTAGGCATGCTCACGGATTCGAGAAGCTTTCTCTCTTTCCCCCGTCATGAGTACTTCCGACGAGTATTGTGCAACCTCGTTGGTCAGGATGTAGAGAATGGAGAACTCCCAAATGACATGGACCTTTTGGGAAACCTGATCAAAAATATTTGCTACCACAATGCCAAAGAATTTTTCCATTTCTGATGGCCAATTTTTTAAATCACTGATCACCTACATGGGACCTAACCAATAACAGAAATCGCAATGAAAAAAGTAGTAACCTTCGGTGAGATCATGCTCCGACTTAGCCCTCCGGGATTTTTGAGATTCTCACAAGCCAATTCCTTCGACGTCGTCTATGGCGGTGGCGAGTCTAATGTCGCTGTGTCGCTCGCCAATTACGGTATTCCTGTGGATTTTGTCACTCGCCTTCCTGACAATGACATTGGCCATTGCGCTATGATGGAAATGCGTAAGCGTGGGGTCGATGTCTCTAACATTGCGTGGGGAGGGGAGCGCCTCGGGATCTACTTCCTGGAGTTTGGAGCGGTTGCGCGTGGTAGTAAAGTGATCTATGACCGAGCGCACTCTTCCATTGCCGACATGAAACCTGGTATGATCGATTGGGAGAAGGTATTTGAAGATGCTGGCTGGTTCCATTGGACAGGGATCACGCCTGCGATTTCTCAGGGGGCTGCGGATGCTTGCCTTGAGGCCGTAGAAGTCGCCGCCAAAATGGGTGTGACCATATCTACTGATCTCAACTACCGAAAGAAGCTTTGGAAGTATGGGGTCGAATCGGAGAAAGTGATGACTCCGCTGGTGGAGCACTGCGATATCATATTGGGCAATGAGGAGGATGCGGAGAAGCACTTTGGTATTCACCCTGAGGGCGTGGACGTCACTAAAGGGGATTCTGTGAGTGCTGCGGCATTCGAATCTGTTTGCAAGCAGATGATGGAGAAGTTCCCAAAGGCTAAGAAGGTGATCACCACCCTGCGAGGATCCATAAGTGCCTCGCACAATTCATGGTCTGGTGTACTCTACAATGGTTCTGAGACTCATGAGGCGAGGACCTATCAAATCACACACATCGTAGATCGAGTGGGCGGTGGAGATAGTTTTATGGGTGGCTTGATCTATGGGTTACTGACCTACGAAAATGATGACCAAAAGGCACTAGACTTTGCTGTCGCCGCTTCTTGTCTCAAGCATACGATCATCGGTGATGCCAATCAGGTGACTGTCGATGAGGTGGAGAAGCTGATGAGTGGCGATGCCTCTGGCCGAGTATCAAGATAATTAACGATTGAGATGAGACATTCACGAATAGAAGTGGCTTTGGCCATGAAAGAAACAGGCATGGTCCCTGTGTTTTACCATCCTGATGTGGACATCTGCAAGAATGTGCTGAAAGCTTGTCATGCAGGGGGTGTAAAGGCCTTTGAGTTCACCAACCGTGGTGATTTTGCCCATGAATTGTTCAGTGAGCTCAGCAAGTACGTCCGAGACGAATTGCACGGGTTGATGTTGGGGGTAGGGTCCGTGGTAGATCCTGGGACAGCCTCCCTTTATATTCAACTAGGAACGGACTTTGTCGTATCACCGGTGATCAACGCCGAAATGGCCAAGGTGTGCAACCGTCGAAAAGTCCTTTGGTCTCCTGGATGCGGATCTCTGTCAGAGATCTCTTATGCCGAGGAGTTGGGAGCGGAGGTTGTTAAGATATTTCCAGGCTCTTCCGTCGGAGGTCCCGGCTTCGTGAAAGCTGTAAAAGGCCCTTGTCCCTGGACCAGTATCATGCCGACTGGCGGCGTGAAACCTACTCATGAAAACCTAAAGGAATGGTTTGATGCAGGAGTCCACTGTGTGGGGATGGGTTCTCAACTATTTACAAAAGACCTCATCTCACCTGACAGTCATCAGGAACTGGTCGACAGGATTTCAGGCACGCTGGATATTATTGCGCAGTTGCGGTCTTGATCAAGGTCCGTCCCTGTCGAGGTTGCGGCTCCAGGCGTCAAAGAGCATCTTTTGTCTATCGGACAGTTCGCGGCTTTTTTTCAGCGTGACAAACTTCCCGTTCTTGCCGTATTCAAGGCCAATCTTATTGAAATACTCGTCATAGGGAAGGGGATTGCTTTGCCAGACATACTGATTGAAGAAATCACCAATCTCGGGGTAGGTCATCTCTACTATCTTTTCAGTGAAGCCATCTTCGGAAACAGGATTCCCAGGACCGTATTCTGCTGCCAGATCCAGGACCAGCTCGCGAAGGCCATATTGACCTTCTGAGAGGTCCAATAGCCGTATGTCAAGTAACCCCGCTACCAAGGATCCCCTATGATAGATGTTGCCGTACTGTCGAGCTCCAGCCTCTGTGTAGGACTCCATGGCGATCTTTTCGAGACTCCATGATTTATTGAAATACAGCTGATCTACCTGGATTTTCTGGGCAACGGACTGCTTCAGGTAGGTGTCCAGGTCAATCAATTCGGCACGAAGAAGTAGGATATTGGAGGCCCACTCGGTAACGCCCTCATATAGCCATAGATGTTTTGACGGTGTAGGAACTTCAAAGTTGAAACGCTCGATGATTTCGCTGTGTATGTTGAGAGGAGTGACGATATGGAAGAATTCGTGGGAAGCGATGTCTGTCACATTGCTGAGAAACTCGGGCGTGGGATTACCTTCATTCAAGACGTATTCCGAACTGTAGGAATGTTCCCAGGCACCGGTGATGCCTTTGAGATCAGGAGCGAATAGGAAAAGGAAAGTGTATCGATCTACCGGCAGCTCAATGAGAAACTTACGCGATGCATCCAGCATATCGGACATATCTTTCATGAGTTCTCTAGCAAACACACGCTCAGAAGCAGAGTAAGTAAATATTCTTATGTCGGTACCCGCCACGGTTGTGTCTTCATAGCTGAGGTCGCCCATTAGCAGGGGGCTGTCTACAAGGTGGTCGTAGCTCTGTGCCCTGTACCAACCGTTGTCCAATTTCAGCGCCGTACCGACCTTCCAGAAGTCTGGTCGCTCAAAACGCACCTGCATGGGCTGGGCCTGCAATGCCACGAAGTACCCCATGACGGCGTGGGCATTGATCAATGCATGATCGGCCTCCAGTGAAGAACCGCACATGAGATAGATGGGCCATTCTTTTACCGGCGTATCGAATGTTTCTGCGATGGCGTATTCCACATAGGCCAGTTTCTGGGGCTTTGCGATCAGGTATTGATTGGGTGCCAGGTAGTTTACTTCCAGGCTGCGACCTTTTTTGTCATACGCTTGAAATCCTGAGACAAACCGCCCGATATTCATCGTCTGGTAAGTCCCCGGTGCAGTCACGGGGAACTGAAATAGTCCCTCAGACTTGTCCAGTTGCCCTGAGACCTCAACACGGACGAAGAGCGTATCCATGTTTCTGGTAAGGTCAATGGAGTAGTTGCTCGAGCGAGTTTCGTCCAGAGTGTTTTCGGTCTTACTCTCAAAAGAGAGAATCGCAAGGAAGAGGAGAGGGATGAATAGCTTGTTGCTCATGGGTCGGATCTGATACTCAAAGTTACCAGCAAATGTACGCTTGCACTTTGTCAAAGGTGGCACAGTGCAATTACGTCATTTCTGACAATAGGTGAGTGACACATGGAGTTTTGGCTACAAATTCTATGATTGAGACTACAAGTCCCCCAACAGCTTTTATATCTTCGCAATAAAGGAAACGGCCCTACTATGCTTATTCAATCTAAGTTGATCGCAATCGACTTTGATGGTACTATCGTGCACGACGCTTTTCCCGAAATCGGTCGTGAGGTACCTTTTGCTTTTGACACATTGCGCCTTTTGCAGGGCGACGGACACCGACTTATTCTCTGGACTGTGCGAAAGGGCTCGCGCCTCGTGGAGGCGGTGGAGTTTTGCCGTAAAAACGGTGTTGAGTTCTACGCTGTCAACCAAAACTTCGACGGAGAAGAGCTAGGCAATAGCAGCCGCAAACTCAATGTAGATATCTTCGTTGATGACCGTAATGTTGGCGGATTTCCTGGTTGGGGCGAAGTTTACCAAATGATCTCCCAACATGAATTTCCTGTGAAGAGGAAGAAAAGGTTATTTGGTTTCCGGCGGTAGGGTACCCTACTTGTGAACGCTCCTCCAGATCGTGCAATAGATTGTACGGAGGACTAGGCGGACATCCAACCAAAATGTCCAGTTCTTGATGTACATCAAGTCGTACTTGACACGTTTTTTCATGTGCCAAACTGTGGGTGTAGGCCCTTGACTTCCGTTTACCTGTGCAAAACCTGTAATCCCCGGCTTCACCAGCAATCGCGCTCCATAGTTGCAATCCTCTTTCTCGTATAGTTCCGTTTGAAATACCATATGCGGCCTTGGTCCTACGACACTCATATCTCCACGGAAGACATTCCAAAACTGAGGTAGTTCGTCCAGATTATATTTTCTGAGTACGCGTCCCACAGCGGTAATTCGAGGATCTCCTTCGCGCGCTTGAAGTTCATCTTGGGCAAGGTTTGGGACCATCGTTCGAAGTTTGAGACAATCAAAAAGCCGACGATCACGGCCATGCCTCTTCTGGACAAAGAAGATTGGTCCTTTGGAATCTAACCTGATGATCAGCGCGAGAATGGGAATCATCCATGATAGAAAGAAAATGATGACAGTAGCAGAGAAGAGAATATCAAATATTCGCTTTACGAAGGCTTTTTCCGGCGCAGAGAGAGGATTTCTGACAGTCGGATAAGATAAAAACCTTTCGTCTGTTTTGGGTTCGACTACTAAAAAATTTCGATAGAGTCTGCTGTCTTCTGCAGATCTGCTAGGCGATCCTGGCGACATACGTTTTCAACGATTTGAATTGAACTAATTAAAAGTAGTTTCGTGTTTTGTGCTCTATCTTGATAGGTGGTTAGCCTTTCTTGAAAAACAAAAATAAGAGAATCTTTGAATAAACCTCGAAGTTGTTTCTCTATTAGAAAAAGGTCTTATCCAATTCATAGAGACTCTCCAGTGCTGAAACATACTGCTCAATTACATACCGTTTATCGTAATATTTCTCAATAAGCTGCCTCCCTGCAACCGCCATCGAATCGTATGTTTTGTCGTCGATCTTGATCATTTTGGTCATTGCAGAAACCAGTGAGCTCAAGTCATTCATCTCCACCAGATACCCGTTCTTCCCATTCTCGACCACGTCGTGACAACCAACGTTATCCGCAGTTATTAGGGGCTTACACATAGAAGCACCCTCCAGGAGTGCTCTTGGTGTCCCCTCAGCGTAGTAGGAGGGGTATACTATGACATGGGCTTGCCGAATGTATTGCTGAACCTCGGTCGTTTCTCCCAGATATTCTACCCATCCTTTTTGCACCCAATTGTCGAGTTGCGCTTGTGAAACGGAGTACTTGTTCCCATCGAGTGGACCTAAAAGCCAAAAGCGAACCTGTGGAAATTGCTTTTTCAGTAGTCGAGCAGCCTCGACATACAAGGGTGCACCTTTGGAAATAAGAAGGCGGCTGAACATGAGAAAGGTAAACGGCTCGTCCGATTTCTGACGGATCGCGCACGGGAAGCGATCCATGTCGACTCCAGAGCCGGCAACCGCGGCAGATTTCCTGGCTGACGAGATACCCAACTTCGTGAATAGCTTGCGATGCTCGCGATTATGAAAAAATACGCGGTATGCTCTCCACATGGCAACTTTGAACATTCCCAGCATAATCACACGGGTGATGTTGCTCGACCCTGTGAAGGGATTGCCAAGTCCCGCTACAGTCGAGACGTATGGGATGCCTTTGATCGTTGCTGCCAGACCACCGTAGATCATGGGCTTGGCATTGTACAGGTAAGCAAAGTCGATCCGCTCGTCTTTGAAGATCGTCCGGAATTCATTGAATAGCCTGAGGTCTTGTAAGGGATTCTGCCCGGTACTGTGGAAGTTGTTCAAAGGAATGAACCGGATGTTGGCTTCCTTCAGTTTATGCTCGGTGCCATCTGGTGCAGCAATGGCAATGACTTCATGACCCCTGGAAGTCAGTTCTTCGGCTAGCGTTCTCCGAAAATTGTATAGAGGCCAGGCAAGATTGGTGACTATGGCGATGCGTCTCTTGTCCATGTATTACGAATAACGGAAATATCTCGATAAACTGCCCGATATTGAGTTAAAAATTACCTTCTGAGACCAATTGAGTGTTGGTAAGTCCGGGATTCCTTTTTTGAAGAAAAGGTCTTGTTGGAAGCGTATCCTATTACCCCCTACGCGATGGCCGACTTTCAACGGCTGTGCACTTTCAATGCTCGTCCGGGCCTGTTTAAATGTTGTATTAAATCCTTCTTCCAATTGGTCGAGAAGCAGTTCAGGTGTTTCGAGCAGCTCCTCGTACTTCATCCTTTTATACTCATTTTCCTGCAACCACTGCTGATGGTCCAAGGCATATTGGTTTGCGGTCTTCCAGCCGTAGGCTGTCCGGATTACAGGGAATCGTTTGCGTCTTATATGTCCTTCCGCCGCCCAATTGCTGCCCTTTTTTAGGACTGTTTGTACCGTCGTACGGCCGTCTCTCACTAAATGAACCACACTCAAAGGGATCTGTGTCAGTCGGCTGATGGCGAGTGGACGCGCAGCCATCTCTGGTTTGGTCTTGCTAGAGTCCACGATGAATTCGCAGGACGCCTTTAGCTGGATATAGGAGAAGAGTTGATGTTGTATTTCCTCGTATTTCCGGCGTTGCCCATGTGGCAGCAGGCCTTCGACAATGTCTTTCTGTTGACTGGCCTGTTCGGTGGCCTTCATGATTTTGGCGGACATTTCGATGTCCATGAGATCACTCAACTCTCCCCAGAAGGGGCAGTCAGGGTACCTTTCGCCACAGCTACAGTGGCGATTGGGTTCATTCCAGTCCTGGAAGAGGAAAAAGAGCTCTCCCGCACCGAAGACATGCTGCTCCTGACTTAGCAATATGTCAAGGATGGTCGAGCCACTCCTGCCATAGCCGGCGATATATATGACCTTAGGAGTGGAGGAAATCATGATACATTTTGATGTGTTTGGAAGCGGCCAATTGCAATGAATATCTGTCGATGGCAAATGCCCGATTTTTCTTGCCGATTGCGGCAGACTTGTCCCTGCCCATGGTTACAAATTGCTCGATTCCCTCTGCGATTTCATTCACATTTTTTGGGTCCACCAGAAGATTGTCGCTTAGTCCTGTCACTTCTCGCAGGGCGTCAATGTTGGATGCTACCACGGGGCAGGATGCTACCATCGCTTCAATCAGAGCGTTGCAGAATCCTTCGGACAAAGGCACCATGCAGAACAGGTCGGCCTTTCCCAGCTGACGAAAGACCTCATCCCGTGTGACAAGTCCGAGAAAATGCACCGCTTCTTCGGCCTTCAGTTCGCGAACTCTGGCTTCGAGATCAGCACGGAGATACCCTTCGCCCATGATGATCAGGCTTATTTCAGGATGTTTCTGGAATACTTGGGCAAAGGCTTCGAGCAATCGATCCATGTTCTTCAGTGGGATGAGCCTGGTTGTGGCCACCAGACGGAAACTATTTGCCTCCGATTTGTTGGCTCCCGCTTTGTCCAATTGCTTATCGATGAGGTTGGGATCTATGCCATTGTACACAATGATAGATTTCTTGAGTCCAATCCACCGTTCCAGCAAGGTGAAGGACTGCATGGTTGACAGGCTATTGCATATGATTTTATCGCAGAACAGAAAAGTGATCAGCGTGAGCAACTGCGCAAAAAGCCTGTTGATATCGTGATTTCTATGCTCTGTTTTGATGATGACTGGCACACGACAGATTTTCGCAAAGACCGTGGCGCAACAGGCCGAGAGCCCGTGGTGAACGTGCAGGACCTGGGGGCGATAGGTTTTTATGATTTTATAGAGCCTCATCAACCCGGGAAGGGGATTTCGTTTGCGGAATTTGACACAATCATGAATCTGCGTGAAGCCGTTCTTGGGTTTGTTGGGGAAATCATAGAATGCGACGAGCCGAATGTCAAAGTCCGTGTCTTCCCGCTCCATATGGGCAAAGAGCTCGATGGGGATTGACGTTGGTACGTCCGCTGCTACCAGGTAAAGTACTCTCATTCTTGTCCGATCCATTCAAATTCAGTCCCAATCATTTTTGAGAGATTTGGGTTCTTCCTCTGGAAATATTCTCGCAAGCGTGCCCTCAAATCCGGCGACATCGGCTCATAGTCGCCCTCCATGTACTTCCTTCTAGGTACGACAAAGCTGTTATCAACCCCAAGGAAGTCGGCGATCTGCTGGCATACTTCTTCAGGGCGATTGACCAACGATGTATCTTCCAGGACCAAGAAGCGGTCTCTCGGAAAGTACTCGAACCATCGCTGAAATTGAGCTTCATATTCCCCCCTAGCCAGGTAGGAGTACATCTGATGTGCTTTTGAAGTGTTGATGGATCCATCCGCCAACAACTGAGTATCCCCGTCGATCCGCGATGACTCGGCAGCGATCGCCTGCTCGAATTTTGGAAGAGGTTCGCGCTTTCGCCGTCTTTCCATCTGATAGTGCGAGTAAGCCCGATCAACAGGATCGCGGAGTATGACGATCAACTTCATGTCGGGGTTGGTGTCATGTACCCGCCCGGGGACCAGGGGGTGGTAGAAATAATAGGGTGTTGCTTCAAATGATATTTTGCAAAACTTGCTATTCCGGAAAAACCGGCAGTACCAATTCGGGCCCTTGGAGTAATTGAGGTCAAAGTAGTGTACTTCCTTCACCAGGGAACCACAAATAAGCGCATGGCTTTTGAGGATTTGCGACACGGTGGTTGTAGCTGCTTTTTGAACACCTACGATGAGTAGAGTGGGTGTTGGTCCTTTGCCGGTCGTCAATTTTCTTAGGACCGGTAGAAGACTGCGGAATATGACCTTCAAATCCCTAGGTATGTACGACTTCAACTTCTCGAGGGGTGTCATGAGTTGAGAATTTTAGGGAAAAAAGAAATCCGGTAGGGACCAGGATGTACAGTAGGTTCAAGGCGTCACTTCCACCAAACAGGGCATTGATACAAGTGCCAAATATGAGGAATGCCTTGATGAACATCATCTGCTTTATTTCAGCTTTGCTTTGGCAACTTCTAATAAGGTAGTTGCTGTAACGGAAGAGCCAAAATATCAACAACAGCAACAGCACTAGGCCAATAATGCCATACTCCACGAGAGTTTGTAAATAGTGGTTGTGCGTACCGTGGTCGACCCACTGATACCTGGCATTTTGGCTTGCGAGCTTCTTGAGCGCTCCCGGGCCCGTCCCGAAGATGGGCGTCTCTTCTATTTGAGCAAGTGAAAGCTTCAAAATTCGAAACCTACTGTAGTTGCTGCGAGTAAAGACAGATGAATCCCAGGATTCAATCTCGCTTCCTCCGCCGGGGATCAGCAGGCGTTCAGCGAGCAGGTTGCTTACTCCGGTCAGTGACTTGAGCTGTTTCTGGACGTAGTACTCTGCCGGACGATAATTGAGTATGATGATCGTCGTAGAAACGAAAAGCACGAGTGTAGAAGCTACGAGCAGAGGTTTGAACGTATATCCTGAAATACGGCTATATCTCGGAACGAGATAAATCGCCGCTGCAAGGAAGGCAATCCACCCTTTTTTCTCTCCAGAGAACAACATGATGGTAATCATTGCCAGCAGCAGTATGAGATAGACCTTTGAGGGCCGCGTGAGAAAACGATGCAATGCTAAAAATCCCGCCAAAGCATAAATGTGCTTGAATGGCCCGAATGTCTTGAAGCCTGTGGAAAGGCCAGAAGTACTGAAGTAAGCAAATAGAAGCAATGCGGCGGCTATGAACATCACCCTAATGGTATCGATGAACAGCTCCCGTTTTTCGTAGGTAGTGCACGTCGTGGCAATCAGGTAAGTAAAGGATACCAACATGAGTGCCTGGGCCAGCTCTTTAAATGCAACTCGCGCTACTCCCTGAAAAAGACCGTTGAGGAAGCTGTAAAGGACAAAGACCAATAGTAGCGCAATAATGCGGCTACCTTTGATCCGTGCACTCAAAAAGTCGCCGGAAGACAGCCAAGCGTGAACCACCAAACCCAGGATAAACAGCAAGAGGAAGTCTGCTGGACGCACAACGACCCCCGAAATCTTGAAGTGTATCCCAGAGAAATACAGCAAGAACGTAAGACCCAGTAGTCGGATTATTTGTCTAATAGCCATGGTTATGATTTTTTGCTATGCTGAATATCAAACCATTATGTACGAATACAATCCTACTAATATACAATGATCTACTCTTCATTAGCTTTTGCAATGGTTATTAGTCTTCTTCCAAAAAGAGCAAGGGTCAGTACTGCATAGGCTCCAAGCCCCATACTGAGGGCGCCAATTACCTCCCACGAAATCAGGTCCTGGATCAGCCAGTGATTGTTGAGCAGCGCGCCCAAAGCCACTCCAAAACCGATCATTCCGGAGACCCACACCAAATACCGCCAACCAATTTTTCCTCGTAGCAAGATGCCCATGGCTATTGAGCCCATGCCATAAGTTGCCAAGGACGCGACTGCCGCCCCCGTCATTCCCCATTCCGGTATGAATAGCAGGTTCATGCCGATATTCCCCAATGCGATTACCACCCAAACCACATTGAAATATGCCCTTTTTAGAAATGCGGTCAATACGTTGGATTGGAGCGTCAGAAGACCATATGCTCCCATAGCCAGTGCAAGTAGCATCATTAATCGGCCCGTATCGGAAGACTCGTGGTCAAGCCACTTCATAGCTGCTGGTCCGGCGATGGTCACCAACAATGCAAACGCTCCGGTGATCAAGCTGTAGAAGAGCATGACTCGTTCGGCGCGCACAATGGCTCTTTGTCGCTTTCCACGTCCTAGTAAAGCGCTCAGGTCGGGAAGCAGTATCTGACTCACGGGATTGACCAGTAACAGCGGAATACTTGCCAATACGTAGGCTGCTGAGTAGACGCCCACAACATCTATCCCGTGAAAATGCAGGAGAACAAATCTGTCAGAAAACGCGCTGCTCCAGGTGCTAATCCCTGCCAGAACGAAGGGCAGACCATAGCTGACGAATTTGTAACCCCTGCTAAGGTCCAGGAGGATGGATCTCAGACCGACATGTGCCCAAAGTACAAATAGGTAAATGAGTAGCATTACCAATTCGCTCACAATGAAGTAGGAAATGGCCTGCTGGATGGCGGCGTCGAAGTAGGTGAGGGCCACGGTGACGGTCAGGAGTTTCGCAATGACCCTTACCGGCCCCATGATGGCAAGGAACCGTACCTCCCGGATGGCCCTAAGTACGTTCCCCACTTCGAAAAGGATGGCTTCCAAAGGAATATACAAGCTCAACAGCACGATGAGGGATTCATTGTACCCCCGGGTAAACAGCAGACTGCCTATTGGCTGTCGTCCTGCTAATAGGATGGCGGAACATCCGATGCTCAAGACGAAGACCCAGGCCAGCGACGAATAAAACGATCGGGAAACTTCAAGTCGGTCGTCGGTTTGTGCGAGGTATTTTTTGATACCAACACCGACGTTCAAGGTGGCAACATGGAGGATCACCTGCGATGACAAGCCGAATTGCTGCCATATGCCGTAAGCCACAGCGCCAGCATATTTGAAGATCAACGGCAAATACAGCAGCGAGCTCAACTTGTTGACCGAAACAGGAATGAGACTATAAAAGACGTCTCTTATGAATTTCTTGCCTGATCCGTGCATAGCTGCTTCTCTAACCAATGCTCTACGGAGAATTCTACCAGTTCCGCGAGCCTCATGATATCACTTTCATAGATCTCGTGCAATGCCCGACAATCCTTGACAGTCATGGGCTCATAAGGTATGCGCCGTAGATTGGCAGACTTCAACCATTGGGATAATCTGGTTCCCTTCACAAAATCCATAATCTCACTGCCCCTGTGAGAATTCCTTAGAAACTGCACAATGCGCGAGGTGAGCTTATACAGCAGCACACTTCTGGGTTTGGCAGCGGCTCCGGCATTCTTGGCCGATCTGTCGAGAACTGCGTCCACCATCGAACTGTCAGAACTCACCTTCAGGAAATCAAGGACCTTCGAGAGCCCACGATGTCTATCCTCAAAAAGCTCTTCAAAGCTCAACCCAAGCAGCTGTTCCGGGGCAAACAACTCGTAGAGGCGTTGAACTTGCTCTGCATAGAAGCCTCTACCAATGAACCTTGCATCTTGCGCAGCTACTAACTCGCTAAAGTCTTTCGATAGCAGTCGTTTTCTTTTGGCCATCCAGTAATGGGAGTAGGCCCTTGATCCCGGTTCCCGTAAAATGTAGATGAGGCGTGCCTGAGGCAGTGTGTCTCGGATGCGCTTAATGGCGAGCGGGTCACATAGGTACATCGGAGTTACCTCCCCGATGATTTGATCAGGCTGAGCTTTTCTGAAAAAACGCCGATACCACTCTATGCCTAATTCGTAGTGCTTTACAGGTTGCAGTAGGGAATTGTAGGCATTGAAGAAATGGACTTCTTTTGTCTCTGGGACGTAAACATCTGGATGCCGTCTCAGGGCGTTGTAGAGCCATGTAGTTCCTGACTTTTCAGCACCTATTACCAGGAAATGCGGCAGGCCATCGTAAGTACTGTGCCTAGACATGCCCGTTAGTTCAGCTCGTGCCGTTGTTGATTAAAGACGAGGCCAAGCTTGTCACTCGGATCTTGGCCACCTATGTCTCTCAAGACGTCCAATGCGGAGATTGGAGTATATGACTTACTGACTACAAAAAGCTTGTAGTCAGCGAACTCCTGCACATCGAGGGCATCCGGGTAAGGGAGTAGGGGGGCAGTATCCACAATTACGTAGTCGTACTGTTTCTTGAGTGATTTCAGTACTCTCGACAGCTTGAGTGTATCGAACAACTCCTCACCATCTTTGGAAAGCGTGCCTCCGATCAAATCGAGATTTTCGATCTTTGTAGAGGTGATAATGTCCTTGAGATGTTTCTTGTCATTGAGGTGGTCCTTCAATGATGAGGAAGTCTTCAAACTCATGATTTTGGATACGGTGGGGGATCTCAGGTTGGCATCCACTAGCACGACCTTATGTTGGTATTTGGCAAGCATCACCGCGAGGTTGACCGCCACGAATGTTCGTCCTTCTTTATTCGATGCTGAAAAGACCTGGAGGATCTTGCGGTCACTGTGTCCATTTCGAAAATGTGTAGTCATCCGCCGAAAGCTCTGCATGACCTCTGAAGACAACGATTCTTTACCGGGTCGGAGTCCGACATTCCGGGTGTCAGGTATGGTGCCAATCAACGGTAACTGAGTCTTTGTGGTGAGATCGTCTGGCGTCTCGATCCGCTGGACATTGAGGTCATAGGCTGTGGTGGCGAAATAGACGAGCAGTGAGGCTATGACTAGTGCAATTAGATAATTGAGCGCATCCCTGGGAAAAACTTTGCTGTGAACGTATGGACTATCTATGACCTGCACTTGAGAGATATTAGAAGCTTTCAGTATCTCCGCTTCTGTTCGGCGCTCTTCCAGGAATAAGTACATCGTTTCATTGATGTCAAACTCTCTTTGAAGGCTCATCAGGTTCTTTCTGGTCGTTGGGAGTCGTTTCATTTCCCTTTCCTCGCCTCTGATCCGTTGCTGCAGTTGATCAATGGACAAAGCAGTGGAGGCCTTGTAGTCATTGATACTGCTCTTGAGAAGATCGATCTGATGACCGATACTCAGTTCCAGCGACTTGAACCTGGGGTTGATTTCTGTAGAGCTACTCCGCAGTTGATTGAGGTCCAGGATCATCAGGTTCAATGAAGTGACAGCATTATTAAATACCTGGTCCTTAATACCGACCGCTGAGGGATTGACAAATACCTGGTTGGAGTCCGAAGAATTCATCTGATCCATCAGTTGCGTGTAGTAATTCATTTGTAATCGCTTGGCAGCCAGCTCATTTTCCAGATCCAATAAGGTTGAAAGGACCGCTGATCCTTCAGCATCGATATCAATGGTCTTATTGAGCTCGCGAAATCTCACCAAGTCATATTCAATCCTGTTGAGTCTCTTTTTAATGAGGTCTACCTGGCCATTGATGAAATGGAGTGAGTTGACGATCGATTCGTTCTTATGTTCGATCTTCAGGTTCCTGTAGTCGTTGATCAGTCGGTCTACCAATTTTACCGCCCATTGGGGGTCAGAGGACTCCATTTCTATGCGGATAACGGTTGCGGCTGAATTTGTCAGCTCCACCTTCATTGCTTCTTTGAGTTCCAGGGCCACAGACAAGGGGTCGACGATCTTGAGGGTGAAGGAGCTGCCAGGTTCCGGATTCAGGTCTTCGTTGGCGGAAATGCAAGCCGTCAGCGTCTCTGAGGAAGCTTTGAAGGGAAGGGAGTATGTATATCCAGCCTCTATCAGCTCGGTGTTGCTCGCATCGATAAAGATCGATCCATCGTCGTTGAATGTGAAATCCACCGACAAGTCGAACCGAGCCGCTGGATCGAGGATATCCATATCCAGAAAGAGAGGTTGTACTTCTTCAAATGCCCGCTCGTCAAACAATGTCGGCTCATAGATCTTGTAGAACAGGTCCCCCTGTTCGATCGCCCGCTGCATGAGCTCTGTGGATCTGAGTATTTCCAACTCATTCAGCATATTGGGGTCTTGCTGATCCTGGATCTCTCCAAGAGCTGTGGAAACATGCTCGGTGCCATTCAGAAGGGTACTCATCACCTTGTACCTCTGTGTGGAGTAGGTGTTATAAAGAAACGTGATGGTCAGTGCCGCAAGGGTCGCAAGGGCATAGAGCTTCCATCTGTCTTTGAACTTGGATAGGAGTCTCCTTACCTCAATCCCTTCAAAGGCATCTGGGTCTTTACCATTTGTACGTGGTTCCATCGCTTTATTCATTAATAAAAGACGCTTTGAAAAATTCTGGTACTCATATTCCTTGTAGTGAGAAGTTTTTCAAAAGACATTGGCCAGACTCAGTACCAAAGCAACAGCAGTAATGATCGATAGGAGGCTTGTTACCGTCTGGATACTTGACGGTTCAGTACCCAACTCCCGGACCTTCAATGGTTTCACATAGATCTGATCATTGGGGTGGATGAAGTAGTATTCTGAGTTTACAATGCTTTCATCCGTCAGGTCCAATTGGTGCATCTTCTGGCCACTCGGATACTGTCTGATGAGCAAAACCTCCATGCGGTTGGCCGTTATCGTCAGGTCCCCAGCGTTGGCGATGGCCTCGTAGATGGTGACATAGTTTTGAAGGATGGAGTATCTGCCAGGTCGGCGAAACTCCCCCAGGGCAGTGTATCGGATGCCGCCCAGTCGAACGGTGACATAGGGCTCTTTGATATAGGCTTTGACTTCCGTGGTAAGGAGTTCTTTGACTTCCTCAAGCGTTTTCCCCTCTACATTGAGATGTCCCAAGAGTGGGAGTTCGATGTTTCCGTTCTGGTCCACAGGATAGCCGTCCAGGTAGAAGAGGTCCGAGGCAGACCGCGCTAACTGATTGATTTGATATCGATAGTCGGATTCACGGGAGAATAATTCTTGCTCAGGCCCTTCGATTGAATTGATGGCAACATCGAGCATTGACGTAATCGAAATATCAAGGTTGTCATTGGCCTGGACGTGATAGTTCGGATAGTCAAGCGTAATGAGCGAGTCGTAATTCAGGGCGTTTTCATTCGCCTGGAAATAGACGACCTTCTTGTTGGGGATACAAGAGCTGGCGCAAACCAGCGTTAGCAAGGCGATGTATAATTTGGACACTCTCACGGTGTTAATTCTTCAACAATGGGTAGCGTAAGCTCAGGCGCAAGCTATTCCATTGGCAGGGTGTCCATTCTCGCGGTAATATAAGAAGAAAGCCGCTCTCGATAACGAGAGCGGCTCCCCAACTGGTTTCTTTTTGTCTGGGCGTTAATATTTGATGATGAGCTTTCTGATCACATCGGAGTCACCCTGACTTATTTTCAAGGTATAGACCCCATTTTCTGCATTGGTCGAGATCTCATAGATGCTAGGAGAGATCTGACGTCCTCGCAGCGGCACTTCCTGACCACTCACTGAATACAGCTTGATCGACATCGTAGACAGGTCCACATTGGTTGCCGACAGTCGGAATACACCCGGTCCAGGGTTCGGGAAGATCTCCAGGGACTGCTCGACCTCTGCGATCATCTCCTGCGCGGTGGCAGGGACCATCATGCCGCGTTCCGCGAACGTCTGTACCCAAGGCACCGACATCGTGCCATCAGGGTGGAATGTGATCACACTACTCGTGAATGGCGTATCGAATGACAATGCACCCACGTGGGAAGTTACATTGTCACAGACATCCCAAACCTGTACGTCGTAAGTCACCCCATCTGAAAGATTCAAGATCTCGTAAGGCTTCGGAGCATTCTTGTTCTTCGTCCAGCTATGACCCCTGATCTTGTGGTACACCACATGCTTGGAGGCGTTGCCACCCATCCAGCTAATGTAGGCGTTACCGTCAGCTAGGGAGTCGAGGGAAACTACAGGTGTCGGACAGTAAGGGGTTCCGGTCGTTTCGAAAGCCCTGAAAGCAAAGTCTGTCACCGTCTCTCCACATACAGAGTAGACGCGTAGCTCATAGGCTGTACCCGAAGCAAGCCCCGTTAGCTGTCGAGGTCCCTGGATGCCCCAGAACTTAGTCCAGGAGGCTCCACGACCTGCTCGGTACCAGAGGTTGTACTCATCACCATTGCCAGTCCAGCTGACGAGGGCTTCGTCATCCGTAATATTGGAGATCGTGACAGACGGAACCTGGCATCCCACGGCACCATCCGTGGCGAAGATCGCTTCACCTGCCAATGATCCAAAGTTGCCACAATATCCGTATACGCGTACTTCATAACCTGTTCCTTCCAGCAATCCTGTCAGGTCCACAGGTGAATGCAAGTCATCCAGCAACTTCGTCCACGATGCTCCAGCGCCGGTACGGTACCAGACATTGTAGTGATCACTGTTGCCTTGCCAGCTCACTTGCGCCGTCGTATTAGTGATGTTACCCACAGTTACCTCAGGAGTCTGGCAAGCCGCCGGACCTGTCGTGAAGAAGTCTGTCACCGTGGGTGAGCCGACAATCTCGTTACAGACTCCATAGACCCGAGTTTCATAGGATGTGCCCGAGCCCAGACCCTCTAAAGACATAGGGGCTTGCACATCATACAACTTGGTCCATGTAGTTCCGGTACCACCTCTGTACCACAGGTTGTATCCGTCGTTGTTACCCAGCCATGAGATCTGCGCCGTAGAGTCAGTAACATTTGTGATCTGCACTTCCGGCATTGAGCAGGTTCGCGTTCCCGGCGTAGTGAAATCAACCAGGGCAGGGAAGGAGGCCACGCTATCGCAGACAGAGTACACCCTTACTTCGTAGTCAGTGCCACTGGCCAGAGCTGTCATGGTGTATGGTGACTGTACCGTATCCTGCTTCATCCAGTCGGATCCTCTTCCAGATCGGTACCAGATATTGTAGTAACTACCGCTTCCGGTCCAGCTGATCTCGGCAGTGGTCTCAGTCACAGTATCCACCGCAGCTATCGGCATATCACAAGTGATCACTCCGTCTGTCACGAATTCGGCAAGAGCGCCGTCTTCAGCGAGTGTTGATCCACATACCGGGAATACTTTCACCTGGTAGGACGTACCTGAGGCCAGACCGGTCATTGAGAACGGTGAAGCCACACTGTCTTCTCGCGTCCAGTCGAGTCTCACTCCAGCTCGGTACTCAATGGCGTACTCTTGCCCAAGTGTCTCCGTCCAATTCACCACAGCGCTACTGTCTGTGATATCTGTGATTGTCGGAGGTAGTCCCAGGATCGGATCGTAGCCCAAGTCGATAGCGATCAAGTCTGAAGCACACATGGTGTCATCGTTGGTCACTCGCAGATAATAAGCGCCCGGAGCCAGTCCCGTTACCATTGTTCCGCCAAGGGTCACAGGGTTCATGGCTTCATCCAGCCATTCGAAGCTGTAGTCTTTCGTACTTCGTGTCTGTCCGTCTTCCTCGACACTCAACACCTGAGCCGAACCATTGGCCAATTCGCACGAAGTAGATGCCGTGATGATGAGGTCGAAAGGATTTACCGTGATCTCAGAGCATGGAGGCGGGATAAACCATGTGCCATCTACCCTTGTGCCCGGTGAGTACTTCTTACTACCGTTGCCAGAGGCAAACTTGTGAGGGTAGAAGTCGCCGGTCAGGTCAGGGTGTCTCGTTGTAGACTCGTTGTTCAGTACATCAGTATCCGTGTATGTGTGACTGATGCGTACGTTGCCTTGCTGATCGGTAAAGGTGATTTGATCACCTGTGTCATCCAGCGAGAGCGTTCCCGTTGATGCCGTCTGCACGGTACTGTTACCAAATATTCCCTGAGGCAATCCTCCGCCGAACACTACGAGCGCCGTAGCAGAGTCAAGTACTGTGCTATCTGGAATTACATGCCTTGCACCAAATCCGTCGGAGAGGATCCAATTCGAGATGTCGAGGTCCATGCCTGACACATTCACGATCTCTACGAATTCGTCATCCAGAGCGTCGACAATGCCGTCATTGTTGGCATCGCCGCTGCCATTACCATTAGGCGGATCTGCCAGGAATTCATTCAGAACAATGTATACTTCCGTGACAACACTATTCGTGGCGAAGTCGCTTGTCTGGTAATCCTTCACTCCATTGTAGCTATTGTATTCATATACAGCCACATGGTACAACTTACCAGGCTCCAGATTCGATACTGAGAACGAAGTGGTGTCGGCGTCAGCTACTACGTAACCTGTTCCGAGCATATCTCCCTGTCCGAATGTCGCTGATGCCACATAGTCAGTACCATCCAGTGGTGCGTAAGCCTGGGTAAAGGCGTCGACCTCTTTCATTACAACCAATCTTCCAGCGCCATTACCCGCAACTACATCGATGTCCATGGACACGTCCGTCACATTGCTGAACGTGATGTTCGCTGACGAAATCTCTGGCTCACCATCACCGTTTCTTGTGAAGTTGGTCAGCATACCGAAGTTGTTACCCGCATCAAACCAAGGCAATGTGATAGTTTGTGTAGAGTCATCGTACACACCAGGCTGGGCATCAGGGACCAGGTAGAACTGGCTTCCTGACTCCAGAGAGTTCTGGATAAACAATTCTCCACAGTCAATGCGCAGCTCCGCAGGCTGATTGAGGTTGTAACCCCAGAAGAAATGGTAGGCACCCCCTGTAATATCGGTGATAAAGTAGGTGTCGTCTGCCACCTTGCTGATGTACACAGGCGTATTGACAGGTGCCGCCATCGACGGTGGGAGAGATGCAGTCCAAGACCCACCAGTAGGGATCTCGTTCACGCATTCGTCCGTAGCTACCGTAGCTACCTCTGAGTATTCTGATTGCCCTGGTGCGAGGGCCGCAGCGACTCGATAGTAGTAAGTAGTCATAGGATTGACTGTCAGGTCATTGTACTGTGTGATATCCGTACCGACAGTTCCGATGGTTGCAAAACCGCCTTCAGGGAGCAATGACCGCTGCACCAGGTAACCTGTTTCTACAAGGCTGTTATCTTCCCAAGTCAGGTCTACACGGCTCTTACCTCTATTGGTGGCTATCAGACCGTATGGTTGATTTTCGTGCTCGGGAAGTCGGAAGATATCCGAGGTGAACATACCACGTCCGTAGGTCGCCACAGCCACCAGTCCGTCGGTTTCACGATAGTAGATCATGTCAGTTCTGACATTGGCCAGACCTTCGCTCGCAGGGATCCACTGAGGTAGGGGAGTGTCGAACTCGTTGGTTACCCAAACACCGACCTCCGTCGCTAGCATTACCTGGCTTCTGTCAGCCGGGTTGTACAAGCTCCATCGTACAGGGATGTCAGGCAGGTTGCCTTCCTTGTTTACCCAGTTGGTACCCTGATCCAATGTTTCGAATACCGAAGTGACACCGTAGTTAGAGAACGTCACAATCAACTGTGAATCGTCAGCTCCCACTTCGATACTGGATACGTAACCAACACCGTCTATCGAGCCTCCGATGCTTAGCACTTGAGGAGTAGCGTGGGCATTATCCAGGACATAAACACCACCCTCAGCAGTTCCGACAAAGATTCGGTTGCTTGTGTGTGGGCTCACCTTGATATTGGAAATCTGCTCGCCATTGATATCTATACCGATGTACTCGATGACATAGTCTAGTTCTCCTCGTCGGATATTCGAGACACGCGTTATTGAATCAGGCTCACCTGCGGCGTAGAAGATGTTTTGCTCATCGTCATAATCCGTGGAGTTAATGAACTTACCTCGCGTATAGTCCCTCATGAGAGGCTGGAACTGTCCGCCATCTGTTGATATGAAGAAGTAGCTAAACACGTGACCAGTGATCTGAATATCCGGCTCATTCTGGTCAATGTGTGCGAATGTACCGTCACCACCCGTGACCATTGTGGTCGGCGCTTTGCCATTAGCAGTGAAGCGCTGAGTACCATTATCCTGAGCACCGGCCAGTAGGTAGTTACTGTTCTCCTGATTGATACCCGTTACGGAGTAGAACTGGGTCACGTTGTAGTTGTGGTTGCGAGCCTCGATATCAGGCACATTTTCCCTTGCTGCATCAATCGTGCTGCTTTTGTCTCCAGCAGTGTTGACCAGACCATCGTGGTGGATGCGCAGACCATAAGTATCGCTTATCGACAGACCGAGTTGACCAGCGGTTTGTGCCGCAGCGATCTTCTTTCTGAATCGATCAAGGAAACTGGACTTAGGACCACCGGAGAGCATCAGTTGATCAGCTCTATTGCTAGTGCCTGTTAACCAATCTCCGTGTAGGCGCGCTGTCTTCCACATGGCTGAGTTGTTGCCAACACTATTGGCTGAGGCCTGCGTCCATGACTGCCTGATAGCCGCATTGGTAAGTAGATCCAATCTACTTGTTGCAGGCTCGGAGCCGATTGAAGAGAACTCTCCCGCAGTAACTCCGGCCAGGTAGCCGCCCAGCTGTGACTTCTTAGTGTTCATATAGGAAGCGAAGCTCATGCCACTGCTGTAGTCTTCGATCGTCGCGGTAGACGATGACTGGCTGGAGCCTGCACTCTTATAGTTCCCGGCGTTGACTCCTTCTGATTCGGTACCCGAGCTTGTCATGGTACGTGATGCAGTACAAGAGCCTTGCTGGTCTCCGTGCGCCAGGTGAGTGGCTAGGTTGGCCTCATTGATGATGAGATCAGACCCGTCATGACATACTACCACGTTGCCCGCAGGGTTGAGTGGCTGCAAGTCTTCCGTATCAGGAATACCGTCATTGTCATCATCTGTATCACCAGCATCACACAGTCCATCGCCATCGAAGTCCGAACCGTCATTGCTGACATTGAATGTACCTGTAGAGCAGTCGTCACAAGTGTCACCGTCGCTGTCACCGCAGATGAACGCATTCAGTGGATCAACGTCATTGATATCCAGGACACCATCGTTGTCGTCGTCGTCGTCACCGCTGTCGCAGATACCATCCGCGTCAGTATCGGTTCCATCATTGTTGACATTGAATAGGCCATTGGCACAATCGTCGCACGTATCTCCGTCGCTATCGCCACACACGAAGGCATCAAACGGCGCGATGTCATTCACATCGAGGACACCATCGTTGTCGTCGTCATCATCACCTGAGTCGCAGAGGCCATCTCCATCATTGTCTGAGCCATCCGCACTCATGCTGTAGGTGCCACTTGAGCAATCGTCACATGTGTCTGAATCATTGTCACCGCAGACGAAGGCATTAAGAGGATCGGTGTCATTGACATCCAGTACGCCGTCGTTATCGTCGTCGGTGTCACCCGTATCGCACAGACCATCGCCATCGGTATCCGTTCCGTCATTGTTGACGTCGAATGTACCACTTGAGCAATCGTCGCAGCCATCGGCATCGCTATCACCGCAGACGAACGCATTGAGTGGAGCGCTGTCGTTGACATCGAGGACACCATCATTATCATCGTCGGTATCGCCGCTGTCGCACAGTCCATCCGCATCGGTGTCGATACCATCGTTGCTGGCGTCCACCGTACCACTGGCACAATCATCACATGTATCGCTGTCGGTGTCACCGCATGCCAGGGCATTGAGTGGCTCACTATCGTTGACATCAAGGACGCCATCGTTATCATCGTCGGTGTCTGCTGAATCGCAGATGCCATCAGCATCCGTGTCGGTTCCATCGTTGTTGACGTCGAATGCACCACTTGAGCAATCATCGCAGCCATCCGAATCGCTATCGCCGCAGACGAACGCATTGAGAGGATCAGTGTCATTCACGTCGAGGACACCATCATTATCATCGTCGATGTCACCGCTGTCGCAGATACCATCGGCATCCGTGTCGATACCGTCATTGCTAGCATCCACCGGACCATTGGTACAATCGTCGCAGGTATCTCCATCGCTGTCACCGCAAGCCATTGCATTGAGAGGCTCGGTGTCATTGACATCGAGGACGCCATCATTGTCATCGTCGGTATCGCTGCTGTCGCAGACGCCATCGCCGTCTGTATCAGTCCCGTCGTTGTTCATGTCAAATGAACCGCTGCTACAGTCATCGCAGTTATCTCCATCGGCGTTGCCGCAGACGAAGGCATTGAGAGGTGCAATGTCATTCACATCAAGCACACCATCGTTGTCATCATCCGTGTCACCACTGTCGCAGATACCATCACCATCGGTGTCAGTTCCGTCGGTACTTGTGTTGAAGGATCCGCTAGCGCAGTCGTCGCAGGAATCACCATCGCTGTCGCCACATACGAAGGCATTGAGAGGGTCGATGTCATTCACATCCAGCACGCCGTCGTTGTCGTCATCAGTGTCACCTGAGTCGCAGAGACCATCGCCGTCTGTATCGATACCATCGTTGCTGGCAGCGAATACACCACTTGAGCAATCGTCGCAACCGTCACCGTCGCTATCTCCACAGACAAAAGCGTTGAGAGGATCTGCGTCATTTACATCCAGGACACCATCGTTGTCGTCGTCAGTATCGCCGCTATCACAAAGGCCGTCAGCGTCTGTATCGATGCCGTCGTTGCTCGCATCAACCGGACCACTGGCACAGTCATCACAGGTATCTCCATCACTATCACCACAGACAAGGGCATTGAACGGATCGGTATCATTCACGTCAAGGACGCCGTCATTATCATCATCGGTGTCGCCGCTATCACAGATGCCATCACCGTCATTGTCAGCACCATCGTTGTCGGTATCGAAGGACCCGCTTGCGCAATCATCGCAACCATCCGCATCGCTATCGCCGCAGACGAATGCATTGAGAGGATCACTGTCATTTACGTCTAGTACGCCGTCATTGTCATCGTCCGTATCACCGCTATCGCAGATACCATCGGCGTCATTGTCGGCACCGTCGTTGTCCGTGTCGAACGCCCCGCTTGAGCAATCGTCACAACCATCAGCGTCGCTATCGCCGCAGGCCAGGGCATTGAGAGGATCGATGTCATTGGTGTCAAGGACGCCATCGTTGTCATCGTCAGCGTCACCGCTATCGCAGATGCCATCACCATCCGTATCGGTTCCGTCATTGTCCGTGTCGAATGAGCCACTGGCGCAATCATCGCAACCGTCAGCATCACTGTCACCGCAGACAAACGCATTGAGTGGATCGGTATCGTTCGTATCGAGGACACCGTCGTTGTCATCGTCAGTATCACCTGTGTCGCACAGTCCGTCTCCGTCGGTATCTACACCGTCATTGGAAGGGAATGAGAAGCCTAACACGGCACAATCATCGCATCCGTCACCATCCTTATCGCCACAGATGTAGTTGTTCATCGGGTCGAGATCATACTCATTCAGGATCAGATCATTATCAATGTCCAGATCTCCAGTATCGCAGTATCCATCGCCGTCAGTGTCGACGCCATCGTTTGCGGCATCATACGTGCCACTGCTGCAATCGTCGCAACTGTCGTTATCGAAGTCACCACAGACAAATGCGTTGGTAGGATCAGCGTCGTTCACGTCAAGGACGCCATCGTTGTCATCATCCGTGTCACCGGAGTCACACAGTCCATCATTGTCTGTGTCTGTTCCATCATTGGCCACATCGAATGTTCCTGATGAGCAGTCATCACAGCCATCACCATCGGAGTCTCCGCAGACGAAGGCATTGAATGGATCGCTGTCGTTGACATCCAGGACACCATCGTTATCGTCGTCCGTGTCGCCGCTATCGCAGATGCCGTCAGCATCGTTGTCAGCACCGTCGTTGTCAGTGTCGAACGTACCGCTGGCACAGTCATCACAGCCATCTCCATCACTGTCGCCACAGGCAAGAGCGTTGAGCGGCTCGCTATCGTTCACATCTAGGATACCATCGTTGTCATCATCGGTGTCACCGCTATCGCAGATACCATCAGCATCGGTGTCAGTTCCATCATTGGCCGTATCGAATGAGCCATTGGCACAGTCATCACAGCCATCTGCATCGCTGTCACCGCAGACAAATGCATTCAGTGGATCTGTGTCATTGACATCGAGCACACCGTCGTTGTCATCGTCCGAGTCACCACTGTCACACAGCCCATCTGCATCTGTGTCGATACCATCATCATTGGCCGCAAACGTACCGCTTGAGCAATCATCGCAGGTATCTCCATCAGCATCGCCACAGACGAAAGCATTGAGAGGATCTGTATCATTCACATCCAGAACACCGTCGTTGTCGTCATCTGTGTCACCGCTGTCACACAGACCATCACCATCAGTGTCGGTTCCGTCATTGTCAGCATTGAATGTACCGCTTGAGCAATCATCGCAACCGTCTCCATCGCTATCGCCACAGACGAAAGCATTCATAGGATCGGTGTCAGTGGCGTCGAGGACACCATCGTTATCGTCATCAGTATCACCGCTATCGCAGATTCCATCAGCGTCGTTGTCAGCACCGTCGTTGTCTGGATCGAACGTGCCGCTTGCACAATCATCGCAAGTATCACCATCACTGTCGCCGCAGACGAAGGCATTGAACGGATCAGCATCGTTGACATCAAGTACACCATCATTGTCATCGTCGGTATCACCACTATCACAGATGCCGTCAGCATCGTTGTCAGCACCGTCGTTGTCGGTGTCGAATGCACCACTTGAGCAATCGTCGCAACCATCAGCATCGCTATCGCCACAGGCAAGAGCATTCAGAGGCTCGCTGTCATTGACATCAAGGATGCCATCATTATCGTCGTCAGTGTCGCCGCTATCACAGATGCCATCGCCATCGGTGTCGGTTCCGTCATTATCAGTATTGAATGTACCACTTGCACAGTCGTCACAGCCATCCGCATCGCTATCTCCACACACAAATGCATTGAGAGGATCTGTGTCATTCATATCGAGGATGCCGTCGTTGTCGTCGTCAGTGTCACCGCTGTCGCACAGGCCATCGGCATCAGTGTCGATACCGTCGTTGTTGGCAGCGAATGCACCACTTGAGCAATCGTCGCAAGTATCTCCATCAGTGTCACCGCAGATGAACGCGTTGAAAGGCTCGCTGTCATTGATGTCTAGTACTCCGTCATTGTCGTCATCAGTATCTCCTGCGTCGCAGAGACCATCACCATCATTGTCAGTTCCATCGGCATCCGTATTGAATGTGCCGCTAGCGCAATCATCGCAAGTATCACCATCACTGTCACCGCATACGAATGCGTTGAAAGGATCTGTGTCATTGACATCCAGGACTCCGTCGTTGTCGTCGTCAGTATCTCCTGCGTCACAAATACCATCGCCGTCGTTGTCCGCACCGTCATTTGCAGGGTCTACTGATCCACTTGAGCAGTCGTCACAACCATCAGCATCGCTGTCGCCGCAGATGAAGGCATTGAAGGGCTCTGTATCGTTGGTATCAAGTACTCCGTCGTTGTCATCGTCGGTGTCGCCGCTATCGCAGATGCCATCACCGTCGTTGTCAGCACCGTCATTTGCAGGGTCTACTGATCCATTTGAGCAGTCATCGCAACCATCACCGTCACTATCTCCGCAGACGAAGGCATTGAATGGCTCAAGATCATTGGTATCCAGGATACCGTCATTGTCATCATCGGTATCACCACTGTCGCAGATGCCGTCGGCATCATTGTCGGCTCCGTCATTGGCAGTATCGAATGAGCCGTTGGCACAATCGTCACAGCCATCGCCATCGCTGTCTCCACAGACAAATGCATTCAGGGGATCGGTGTCGTTGACATCGATGATGCCATCATTGTCATCATCCGTATCGCCACTGTCGCAGATGCCGTCAGCGTCCGTGTCGGTGCCATCATTGTCAGTGTTGAATGTACCGCTGGCACAGTCGTCACATGTATCTCCGTCACTATCACCACAGACGAAGGCATTGAGAGGCTCCGTGTCGTTGACATCGAGTACACCGTCATTGTCATCATCAGTATCGCCGGCGTCACATAGCCCATCAGCATCTGTATCAACACCGTCGTTAGCAGTATCGAAAGTTCCGCTTGAGCAATCGTCACAAGTGTCACCGTCGCTGTCGCCGCATACGAAGTTGTCGAATGGCGCGCTGTCGTTGATGTCCAGAATGCCGTCGTTGTCATCATCGGTGTCACCACTGTCACAGATGCCGTCGCCATCATTGTCGGCGCCATCGTTAGCAGGATCGAAGGTGCCACTGGCACAGTCATCACATGTATCACCATCGCTGTCGCCGCAAGCGAACGCGTTGAATGGCTCAGTATCGTTGACGTCAAGTACGCCGTCGTTGTCATCGTCTGTGTCGCCACTGTCGCAGATGCCGTCACCATCGTTGTCGGCTCCGTCATTCGTAGGATCGAATGTACCAGAAGCACAATCATCGCAGGTATCGCCGTCGCTGTCACCGCAAACAAGTGCGTTAGTAGGGTCTATATCATTGACATCCAGGATGCCATCATTGTCATCGTCCTCGTCAATAGTGTTACAGATACCATCAGCATCAGTGTCAGTACCGTCGTTGTTGACGTTGAATGATCCACTCGAGCAATCGTCACACGTGTCTCCGTCGCTATCCATACACGCGAAAGCGTTGAGTGGCTCGCTGTCGTGGATATCGAGGACGCCATCATTGTCGTCATCGGGATCGGTGCTGTCACAGATACCATCGCCATCATTGTCTGGACCATCATTGTTGGGATCGAATGTTCCATTGATACAATCATCGCAAGCATCGCCATCGCTATTGCCGCAGACAAGTGCGTTGAGAGGCTCGGTGTCGTTGATATCCAGGACACCGTCGTTATCATCGTCATTGTCACCTGAGTCGCAGATGCCGTCGCCGTCTGTATCGGTACCGTCGTTGTTAACATCAAACGATCCAGTTGCGCAGTCATCGCAAGTGTCACCATCGCTGTCACCGCAAACGAAGGCATTCAGAGGCTGCAGATCTTCAGTATCGAGCACACCGTCATTATCGTCATCGGTATCGCCACTGTCGCAGAGGCCATCTCCGTCGGTATCGATGCCATCATTGTTAGGGTCTACCGTTCCACCGGCGCAGTCATCGCAAGTGTCGCCGTCGCTATCACCACAAACCAGTGCGTTGAGAGGATCGGTGTCATTGGTATCGAGTACACCGTCGTTGTCATCGTCGGTGTCACCGCTATCGCAGATACCGTCACCATCTGTGTCGATTCCGTCGTTAGCAGTGTCGAATGATCCGTTCGCGCAATCATCACAGCCATCACCATCGCTGTCACCACAAACAAAGGCATTCAGAGGGTCGATGTCATTCGTATCGAGGACACCATCATTGTCATCATCGGTGTCGCCGCTGTCACACAGACCATCGCCGTCGGTGTCAGTACCATCATTCGCAGGATCGAATGATCCGTTGGTACAATCATCGCAGCCGTCCCCGTCGCTATCGCCACAGGCCAGAGCACTCAATGGACTGATGTCGTTCGTGTCAAGGACACCATCATTATCATCATCAGCGTCGCTTTCGTCGCAGATACCATCTCCGTCGGTGTCAGTACCATCGTTGTTAGGATCGTAAGAACCATTGGCACAATCGTCGCATGAATCGCCGTCGCTGTTGCCACAGACGAAGGCATTCAAAGGATCAACATCGTTGATGTCAATCACGCCATCATTATCGTCATCATTGTCACCTGCGTCGCAGAGACCATCGCCGTCGGTATCAGTTCCATCGTTGCTCGGATCAAATGATCCACTCGCACAATCGTCACAGGAATCACCATCGCTGTCGCCGCAGACGAAAGCGTTGAAAGGAGCGGGATCATTCACGTCCAGGACACCATCGTTGTCATCGTCCTCATCACCAGCATCGCAGAGGCCATCGCCATCGGCATCAGGGCCGTCATTGCTAGGATCGAATGGACCACGGGCACAATCATCACACGTGTCACCATCCGCATCACCGCCGACAAGTGCGTTCAGAGGATCGATGTCAGTGGCATCAGGAACACCGTCATTGTCATCATCAGTGTCACCCGCATCGCAGATGCCGTCACCATCGGTGTCTGTTCCGTCATTGTTGACATCAAATGACCCATTAGCGCAATCGTCGCAAGTATCTCCGTCGCTGTCGCCACAGACAAATGCATTGAGAGGATCTATGTCATTGGTATCCAGGACACCGTCATTATCGTCGTCTGTGTCACCACTGTCGCACAGGCCGTCACCGTCAGTGTCCGTACCATCATTCGAAGGATCGAATGATCCGCTGGCGCAATCGTCGCAAGTATCTCCGTCGCTATCTCCGCAGATGGTGGCATTCAAAGGATCGCTGTCATTGATATCGAATACGCCATCATTGTCATCATCGCTATCGCCACTATCGCAGATGCCATCACCATCAGTATCTGTACCGTCGTTGCTAGGGTCGAAGGATCCGCTGGCACAATCATCGCATCCATCACCATCGCTATCGCCACATACGAAAGCATTGAGAGGAGCCATGTCGCTGCCATCCAGGACACCATCGTTGTCGTCATCAGTATCGCCGGCATCACCCATGCCATCGCCATCGGTGTCGATGCCGTCGTTGGCAGTGTCAAATGTGCCGCTGGTGCAATCATCGCAAGCATCTCCATCTGAATCGCCACAAACGAAGGCATTCAAAGGGCTAATGTCATTGATATCTAGTACACCATCATTATCGTCATCAGTATCTCCATTGTCGCAGATACCATCGCCATCAGTGTCCGTACCATCATTGCTGGTGTCGAAAGCACCACTTGTGCAGTCATCGCATCCGTCACCATCGCTGTCACCACATATGAAGGCGTTCAGCGGATCGGTGTCGTTGACATCGAGTACGCCGTCATTATCATTGTCTGTATCTCCACTGTCGCAGATACCGTCGCCATCGCTGTCAGTTCCGTCGTTGTTAGGATCGAATGAACCGTTGGCACAGTCATCACAGCTGTCACCGTCACTGTCACCGCACACGAAGGCATTGAGAGGATCAGTGTCGTTGGTATCCAGGACACCATCGTTATCATCATCAAGGTCACCGCTGTCGCACAGGCCGTCGGCATCTGTATCTGTACCGTCATTTGCCGGATCGAACGAGCCGTTGATACAATCGTCGCATCCGTCACCATCCGTATCGCCACAAACTGAGGCATTCTGAGGTGCGATGTCGTTTACGTCAAGGACCCCGTCATTGTCATCATCCGTATCGCCGGCATCGCAGATACCATCCGCATCGAAGTCCGTCCCGTCGTTGCTAGGATCGAATGAGCCATTAGCACAATCATCGCATGTGTCTCCGTCGCTATCACCGCAGACCAGGGCGTTGGTAGGATTGATGTCATTGACATCCAGTACACCATCGTTGTCATCGTCAGTGTCGGTAGTGTTGCAGATGCCGTCACCATCGGTATCAATACCATCGTTGTTGACATCAAATGAACCGTTGGCACAATCGTCACATGAATCGCCATCGCTGTCACCGCAGACGAACGCGTTTAGAGGATCAATGTCATTGACATCGAGTACGCCGTCATTGTCATCATCGTCATCTCCAGCGTCGCAGATACCATCGGCGTCCGTGTCTGTACCGTCGTTGTTGACGTCGAACCTTCCATTGGCGCAATCGTCGCATCCGTCTCCATCGCTGTCACCACAAACAAATGCGTTGAGCGGATCGCTGTCATTTGTATCCAGGACGCCGTCGTTGTCGTCATCGGTGTCGCCGCTGTCGCAGAGGCCATCACCGTCAGTATCGGTTCCGTCATTCTTAGGATCGAAAGGACCGTTGGCACAATCGTCGCATCCATCACCATCGACGTCGCCACAAATCAGCCCATTGGCAGGCGCGATATCCAGTGAATCAGCTACGCCATCAAAGTCAGCGTCATTTGTGCCTACTGTGAGGAGTCCTTCGTTAACATCATCAGTATCACCTGTATCACAGATGCCATCGCCGTCAGCGTCAGGACCATCATTATTAGGATCGAACGAACCGCTGGAGCAATCATCGCACGTATCTCCATCGCCATCGCCGCAGACGAATGCGTTCTTAGGATCAAGGTCTTCGGTGTCAATGACTCCATCGTTGTCATCATCCGCATCGCCGGCATCGCACAGCCCGTCGCCGTCGTTGTCAGCACCATCATTAGCAGTGTCGAATGATCCACTGATACAATCATCACAAGTGTCTCCGTCGCTATCGCCGCAGACGAAGGCATTGAGAGGATCAGTATCGTTGACATCTAGTACACCGTCATTGTCGTCATCAGTGTCGCCGCTGTCACACAGGCCATCACCATCGGTGTCAGTTCCGTCGTTGCTGGTATCGAAAGCACCGCTGATGCAATCGTCGCAGCCGTCGCCGTCGCTATCGCCGCAAACAAAGGCATTGGTAGGATCTAAATCGTTGACGTCGAGGACGCTGTCGTTGTCATCATCCGTGTCGCCTGAATCACAGAGGCCGTCATTGTCATTGTCAGCTCCATCATTTTGAGGATCGAATGAACCGCTGACACAATCGTCACAACCGTCTCCGTCGCTGTCGCCACAAACAAACGCGTTGAAAGGATCAGAGTCGTTGCTGTCGAGGACCCCGTCGTTGTCATCGTCATTGTCACCGCTGTCGCAGAGTCCGTCGCCATCGTTGTCAGCTCCGTCGTTTGCTGTGTCCAGTGTGCCATTGGCACAATCATCACAAGTGTCTCCGTCGCTGTCGCCACAAACGAGCGCATTCAGCGGATCAATATCTTCTGTATCGAGTACACCGTCATTGTCGTCATCGGTGTCACCGCTATCGCAGATACCATCGGCATCGGTGTCAGTACCATCGTTGGCTACATCGAAAGTACCAGTCGAGCAGTCATCGCAACCGTCGCCGTCACTGTCACCGCAAACGAAAGCGTTCAAAGGATCAGTGTCGTTAGTGTCCAGCACACCGTCGTTGTCATCATCGGTGTCTCCGGAATCACAGAGGCCATCGGCATCCGTGTCAACTCCATCGTTGGCCGCATCGAGTGAGCCATTGGCGCAATCGTCGCAGCCATCGCCATCACTGTCACCGCATACGAAAGCATTCAAAGGATCGGTATCGTTGGTATCCAGGACACCATCATTATCGTCATCAGTATCGCCAGCATCACACAATCCGTCAGCGTCGGTGTCAGTACCGTCATTGTTCACGTTGAAAGTGCCGTTAGCGCAATCGTCGCAAGTATCACCGTCACTGTCACCGCAGATTGATGCGTTGAGAGGAGCAATGTCATTGACATCAAGCACTCCGTCGTTGTCGTCATCATCGTCGCCGCTATCGCAGATACCATCACCATCGTTGTCAGCGCCATCGTTCGCAGCGTCGAATGAACCATTTGAGCAATCATCGCAGCCGTCACCATCGCTATCGCCACAAACTAGGGCATTGAGAGGCTCGCTGTCGTTGATGTCGAGTACACCATCATTGTCATCATCGCTGTCACCTGTATCACACAAGCCATCAGCGTCGGTGTCTGTTCCGTCGTTACTGGCATCGAGGGTTCCAGACGCGCAATCGTCGCAACCATCATTATCGCTGTCGCCGCATACGAAAGCATTCAGCGGGTTAGTGTCTTCTGTGTCGATGACACCATCGTTGTCATCATCGGTGTCACCACTGTCACAGATGCCGTCACCGTCGTTGTCAGCGCCGTCGTTGTTGACATCGAATGATCCGCTAGCGCAATCGTCACAACCGTCGCCATCGCTATCTCCGCAAACAAAGGCATTGGTAGGAGCGAGGTCGTTGGTGTCAAGGACACCGTCATTATCATCATCGGTATCACCGCTGTCGCAAATGCCATCGGCGTCCGTGTCGGTTCCGTCGTTCGCTACATCGAATGATCCGCTAGCGCAGTCATCGCAACCATCACCATCACTATCGCCACAGACGTTAGCGTTGAAAGGATCTGAATCGTTGACGTCGAGTACGCCGTCGTTATCGTCATCTGTATCTCCCGTGTCGCACAATCCATCTCCGTCGTTGTCTGGGCCATCGTTGTTGGCATCGAAAGAACCACTGGAGCAATCGTCACATCCGTCGCCGTCGCTATCACCGCAGATGAAGCTGTTGAGTGGATCGCTGTCCTGGCTGTCGTTCACGCCATCGTTGTCGTCGTCATTGTCACCGGCATCGCAGATACCATCAGCATCAGTGTCGGTGCCATCGTTGGCTACATCGTATGAGCCATTGACGCAATCGTCACAAGAATCATTGTCGCTATCGCCACATACGAAGGCGTTGGTGGGATCGATATCAGCTACGTCCAGGACGCCGTCGTTGTCATCATCAGTATCTCCGGCATCGCAGATACCATCGCCATCTGCGTCAGATCCATCGTTTGCAGGATCGAATGAGCCGTTAGCGCAGTCATCACAAGTATCGCCGTCGCTATCTCCACAAACGAACGCATTCGTCGGATCAAGGTCTTCTGTGTCTAGAACACCGTCATTATCATCATCAGTGTCTCCGCTATCGCAGATACCATCGGCATCGGTGTCTGTTCCATCATTTGCAACGTCGAAGGATCCATTTGAGCAGTCATCGCAGCCATCACCATCGCTGTCACCACAGACGAACGCATTGAGAGGGTCCGAGTCGTTTGTATCGATTACCCCGTCATTGTCATCATCGGTATCTCCAGAATCGCAAAGGCCGTCGCCGTCATTGTCAGCGCCGTCGTTGGCCGTGTTTAGTGACCCACTGGAACAATCATCGCAACCGTCGCCATCGCTGTCGCCACAAACAAATGCATTGAATGGATCTACATCTTCGGTGTCGAGGACACCGTCATTGTCATCATCATTGTCCCCACCGTCGCAAATACCGTCTCCATCATTATCTGCGCCGTCGTTGACAACATCGTAAGAGCCACTGGAGCAATCGTCACAACCGTCGCCATCATTGTCACCGCAGATGAAAGCGTTGAATGGATCGCTATCGCTGGCATCGTAGACACCGTCATTATCATCGTCATTATCGCCGGTGTCGCAAAGTCCGTCACCATCGTTGTCATTTCCGTCATTCACTACGTCGAAAGAACCACTGGCGCAATCATCACAAGTGTCTCCATCGCTATCGCCACAGACAAACTGATTCGTAGGGTCAATATCCCCTACATCAAGGACGCCATCATTGTCGTCGTCGGTATCACCACTGTCGCAAATGCCATCACCATCGGTATCTGTTCCATCATTCGCAACATCGAACGAACCGTTTGAACAGTCGTCGCAGGTGTCACCGTCGCTGTCGCCGCAGACAAAAGCGTTGAGAGGCGCAATGTCATCTCCATCGAGGATGCCATCATTGTCATCATCGCTGTCCCCGCTATCGCAGATGCCATCACCATCGGTGTCTGTACCGTCATTGTTGACGTCGAATGAACCGCTTGTACAATCATCACAGCCGTCGCCATCGCTGTCCCCACATACGAAGGCATTGAAAGGCTCAATATCATTGATATCAAGTACTCCGTCGTTATCATCATCTTCATCGCCACTGTCACAAAGACCATCGCTGTCGTTGTCAGCACCATCATTGGCGGTGTCGAAGGATCCTGAAGAGCAATCGTCACAAGTATCTCCATCGCTGTCGCCACAGACGAAAGCATTGAATGGTTCGGCATCGTTAGTGTCGAGGACACCATCATTGTCATCATCGGTATCTCCAGCGTCGCACAAGCCGTCGCCATCATTGTCGGCACCGTCATTCGCAGGATCGCTTGTACCGCTTACGCAATCATCGCAAGTATCTCCATCGCTGTCACCACAAACGAAGGCATTGAGAGGGTCGAGGTCATTGGTGTCAAGGACGCCATCATTGTCATCGTCGGTGTCACCGGCGTCGCACAGGCCATCGCCATCTGTATCAGTTCCATCATTTGCTGTGTCGAATGAGCCGCTGGCACAGTCATCGCAAGTATCCCCATCGCTGTCGCCGCAGACAAAGGCATTGAAAGGCTCGATGTCGTTGACGTCAACAATACCGTCATTATCATCATCAGTATCGCCGGCATCACAAATGCCGTCGCCGTCGTTGTCGGCACCATCATTGGCGGTATCGAAAGAACCATTTGAGCAATCATCGCAGCCATCGCCATCGCTATCACCGCAGACGAAGGCATTGAGTGGATCAATGTCATTCGTATCGAGGATACCATCGTTGTCATCGTCGGTGTCTCCGCTGTCGCAGATTCCATCTTCATCAGTATCGGTTCCATCGTTTGCTACATCGAAGGCGCCATTAGCGCAATCGTCACAAGTATCTCCGTCGCTATCCCCACACACGAATGCGTTCAGAGGGTCAATGTCGTTTGTATCGAGGACACCATCGTTGTCGTCGTCGGTATCTCCACTGTCGCAGAGTCCGTCGCCGTCCGTGTCAATGCCGTCATTCGCCACGTCGAAAGTGCCGTTGGCGCAGTCGTCGCACGTATCTCCGTCGCTATCACCGCAGACAAAGGCATTGAATGGCTCAGGATCATTGACATCGACAATGCCATCATTGTCATCATCGTTGTCGCCAGCATCGCAGATGCCGTCAGCATCATTGTCGGCTCCGTCGTTGTCTGTATTGAACGATCCGCTGCTACAGTCGTCGCAGCCATCGCCATCGCTGTCACCGCATACAAATGCATTGAGCGGATCGGAGTCATTAGTGTCGAGTACTCCGTCATTGTCATCATCGGTATCGCCGCTATCGCAGATGCCATCACCATCGTTGTCGGCACCATCATTGGCTACATCGAAAGAACCGTTAGCACAATCGTCGCAACCGTCTCCATCGCCATCACCACAAGCAAATGCGTTGAGCGGATCGGAGTCATTGGTGTCCAGGACACCGTCGTTGTCGTCATCAGTATCGCCCGTGTCACAAATGCCATCTGCGTCAGTATCTGTGCCGTCATTTGCTACGTCGAAAGAGCCGTTGGCACAATCATCGCAGCCGTCGCCATCGCTATCACCACAGATGAAAGCATTAAGAGGATCGCTGTCATTGGTGTCAAGGACACCATCGTTGTCATCGTCAGTATCACCGGAATCGCAAATGCCATCAGCGTCGGTATCAGTGCCATCATTCGCTACGTCGAAAGATCCGTTAGCGCAATCATCGCAACCGTCGCCATCGCTATCTCCGCAAATAAAGGCATTGAAAGGATCGGTGTCGTTGGTGTCGAGAACACCATCATTATCATCATCGGTATCTCCAGTATCGCAGATCCCGTCGGCGTCGTTGTCAGCGCCATCATTGCTCGTATTGAATGTGCCGTTTGAGCAGTCGTCGCAGCCGTCACCATCGCTATCGCCGCAAACGAAGGCATTGAAAGGATCGATATCATTGACATCGGCGATGCCGTCATTGTCATCATCAGTATCTCCGGCATCACACAGCCCATCGCCGTCATTGTCGGTGCCATCATTGGCTACATCAAATGAGCCTGTTGAGCAGTCATCACAACCATCGCCGTCACTGTCTCCACAAACGAAAGCGTTGAGGGGATCGGTATCGTTCGTATCGATGACACCGTCGTTGTCATCGTCCGTATCTCCTGAATCACAAAGACCGTCACCGTCGTTGTCCGGGCCATCATTGGCGGCATCGAAGGAACCATTGGCGCAATCGTCACAGCCATCGCCATCGCTATCACCACAAACAAGGGCATTCAAAGGATCTAGATCGTTGGTATCGAGGACACCGTCGTTGTCGTCGTCAGTATCTCCGCTATCGCAGATACCATCAGCGTCGGTGTCGGTGCCGTCATTGGCTATATCAAATGAACCATTGGCACAATCATCACAGCCATCGCCATCGCTGTCACCGCAAACAAATGCGTCGAGGGGATCACTATCATTGGTGTCAAGCACACCGTCGTTATCGTCATCGGTATCACCCGTGTCACAAATGCCATCTGCGTCAGTATCTGTGCCGTCATTTGCTACGTCGAAAGAGCCATTGGCGCAATCGTCGCAGCCGTCACCATCGCTATCGCCGCACACGAAGGCATTGAGAGGGTCCGAATCGTTGGTGTCGAGGACGCCATCATTGTCATCGTCAGTGTCACCACTGTCACAAACGCCATCAGCGTCTGTATCGACGCCGTCATTATTTACATCAAAAGTGCCGCTGGCGCAGTCGTCGCAACCGTCACCATCACTATCACCACAAATAAATGCGTTGAGAGGATCACTGTCATTAGTGTCAAAGACCCCATCATTATCATCGTCGGTGTCGCCACTGTCGCAGATACCATCAGCATCGGTGTCTGTACCGTCGTTGTTAACATCAAATGAGCCATTGGCGCAGTCATCGCAGGTATCGCCATCGCTATCACCGCAGACAAGCGGGTTGAAAGGATCGATGTCATTGGTGTCGAGGACACCGTCGTTGTCATCATCGCTATCTCCACTATCGCAGATGCCGTCGCCGTCATTATCAGCGCCATCATTAGCTACGTCGAAGGAGCCATTAGCACAGTCATCACAACCATCACCATCGCTGTCCCCACAGACATACGCATTGAGTGGATCTGTATCATTTGTGTCAAGGACACCATCATTGTCGTCATCTGCATCACCCGTGTCACAAATACCATCAGCATCGGTGTCTGTACCGTCGTTTTTAACATCAAATGAGCCATTTGCACAGTCATCGCAGCCATCACCATCAGAATCCCCACATATAAAAGCATTGAGAGGATCGCTGTCGTTCGTGTCCAGGACACCGTCGTTGTCGTCATCGTCGTCGCCACTATCGCACAGTCCGTCACCATCATTGTCGGCACCGTCGTTTTCAGCATCGAAAGTGCCACTGGCACAATCATCACAGCCATCGCCATCACTGTCGCCGCATACAAATGCGTTGAAAGGGTCGCTGTCGTTGGCATCGAGAATGCCATCATTGTCATCGTCGCTGTCCCCGCTGTCGCAAAGGCCATCACCATCATTGTCCGCACCATCGTTAGCAGCATCAACAGAGCCATTTGAGCAGTCATCGCAGCCATCGCCATCGCTGTCACCGCAGACAAAGGCATTGAAAGGATCGATATCATTGGTGTCGAGAACACCGTCGTTGTCATCATCGCTATCTCCGCTGTCGCAGATGCCATCGGCGTCATTGTCGGTGCCGTCATTATTTACATCAAATGACCCATTAGTACAGTCATCGCAGCCATCTCCATCACTATCGCCACAAATGTTGGCATTGAAAGGAGCAACATCATTGGTGTCGAGGACGCCATCGTTGTCATCGTCCGTATCCCCGCTGTCGCAAAGTCCGTCAGCATCGAAATCAGATCCATCATTGGCCACATCAAACGAGCCATTGGCGCAGTCGTCACAACCGTCACCATCACTGTCACCGCAAACAAATGCATTGAAAGGATCAATGTCGTTGGTGTCTAGTACACCGTCGTTGTCGTCGTCAGTATCTCCAGCATCGCAAATACCATCCGCATCATTGTCTGCACCGTCATTGTTGACATCGAAGGATCCATTGGCGCAATCATCGCACCCATCGCCATCGCTATCACCGCAGATGTTGGCGTTGAGGGGATCGCTGTCGTTAGTATCGAGAACACCATCGTTATCATCGTCGGTATCGCCGCTATCGCAAATGCCATCAGCGTCGTTGTCTGCACCGTCATTGGCTACGTCGAATGAACCATTGGCGCAATCGTCACAGCCGTCCCCGTCACTGTCACCACAAACAAAAGCATTGAGAGGATCGAGGTCATTCGTATCTATGACGCCATCGTTGTCATCGTCAGCGTCCCCACTATCGCAAAGACCGTCACCGTCGTTGTCAGTGCCATCATTGTCGGTATCAAATGATCCGTTGATGCAATCGTCACAGCCATCGCCGTCGCTATCTCCGCAGACGTTGGAGTCCAATGGTTGAATATCATTGACGTCCAGGACGCCATCATTGTCATCGTCGGTGTCTCCACTATCGCAAATGCCATCAGCGTCATTGTCGTCACCGTCATTATTTACATCGAATGAGCCATTCGCGCAGTCGTCGCAGCCATCGCCATCACTGTCACCGCATATAAAGGCGTTGAATGGATCGCTATCGTTGGTGTCGAGTACTCCATCATTGTCATCATCAGTATCTCCGCTGTCACAGATTCCATCTCCGTCATTGTCCGCTCCATCGTTGGCTACATCAAAACTTCCGTTGGCACAATCGTCACAGCCATCACCGTCGCTGTCGCCGCAAATCAACCCATTGAGAGGTGCGATATCATTGGTGTCCTCTACACCGTCATTATCGTCATCGCTATCGCCACTGTCGCAGATGCCGTCACCGTCATTGTCACCACCGTCGTTGTTGACATCAAAAGAACCATTGGCGCAGTCATCACAACCATCGCCGTCACTGTCTGTACATACGAATGCGTTAAAAGGATCGCTGTCAGCATGGTCAAAGACGCCATCATTGTCGTCATCCTCATCGCCGCGTCACAAATACCATCACCGTCGTTGTCGGGACCATCGTTGTTAACATCAAATGAGCCATTGGCGCAGTCGTCGCAAGTATCGCCGTCGCTATCTCCGCAGATCAGCGGGTTAAGAGGGTTAATGTCATTGACATCAAGTACACCGTCATTGTCATCATCGTCGTCACCTGTATTACAAATGCCATCAGCATCTGTGTCGATGCCGTCATTATTTACATCAAATGATCCGCTGGAACAGTCGTCACAACCGTCTCCGTCGCTGTCGCCGCATATAAAGGCGTTGAGGGGATCAAGGTCGTTGATGTCGAGAACACCGTCGTTATCATCATCATCGTCACCATTGTCACAAATACCGTCGTTGTCATTGTCGGCACCGTCATTGTCAGGGTTGAAAGAACCGTTGGAACAATCATCACAACCGTCACCATCACTATCGCCACATATTAATTCATTCAGCGGGTTGGGGTCGTTGGTGTCGAGGATGCCATCATTGTCATCATCGTCATCGCCATCATTACAAATGCCATCTCCGTCAGTGTCGATACCGTCATCAAGCGCGTTGAACACTCCCGTGGAACAATCATCACAACCATCGCCATCGGTGTCACCGCAAATGAATCGGTTGTTAGGGTCAAGATCTTCAGCATTAAGGCGACCATCACCATCGATATCTTCAGACTGATTTTCGGCCTGGCCAGCCAATAAGTCTGTTCCAAGGTACACTCCACCGTCATTTCCAAAGATGGCCTCTTCACTGGATCCAGGCTTAAAAACAATGGCATGCTGATCCGCGTGAACCACCGGTAGATCAAGGTGAGAGATAGCAGCTGCGTTGTTCTGCTTACTAATCTGTGACCAGGTGTTTCCACCATCGAAAGATTGGAAGAGGTCGATGCCACCAACAATCACATGATTAGGGTCATTAGGGTCGACCTGTGCGATCAGGTTGTACCATCCCTGCCCATTCGTAAAGTCCAGGGAATCAACCATAAACACATCTTGGTCAACAGGGTTAGGCAACCACTGCCAGTTAGCTCCGCCATCAGTGGATTTGATGATACCACCACCAAGATCGTTGCGTACAGACCAAAACAGTTTCTCCTGCATGATCGCGTAGATAATGTCAGGATTTGACTGGGCCACTACTACCTCGATTCGCTGCACATCACTGTGCTCTGCAGGGAGAATATCGGTCCATGTGGTACCTCCGTCTGTGGATTTCCAAATGTTTCCTGTAGAGTGGATACCAGTAGTAGCATAGACGTGTCCGTTCGATGCTACTTCGAGGTCTGAGGCCCTGGTTGTAGCACCTTCGGAAAGGACGTTGGTCCAGGTCGACCCACCGTCCAATGATCTCATGATACCATCATTCAAGGTGGCTGCTAGTACAGCACCGTTATCCAATACGACGATATCGTGGATAATGTGGAACTCTGGTTGATTGTAGGTGCTGGCGAGTTGTTGCCAGCTGCCACCCCCATCAGTACTTTTCCAAATACCTTCACCTCTGACCGCATTGAGGGTTTGGTATCCTTCGCCCGTACTTATATATATAGTCTGCGGATTACTTGGATCAAATGCAATACCAGTGATGGCCAAATTGGCCCAGAAATCGTCTACATTCTCCCAGGGAGCATTACCGTCATAGATATTCTCTGTGAACCAAAGTCCGCCTGAGACACCACCAGCCCAGACTTTCTTCAGTGAAGGATCATTAGGGTCGAACGCCAAAGCCCGAGTACGACCACCTACGTTAGTCGGGCCTCTTTCCGTCCAAACGGTCTCCGTGAGATCTACATTCCTGGCATACGCATCAGTTGACATGATACGCTTCGCCTCACGAAATGCAGCAACAGCTCGTTCAGGATGGATCTGCTGATCACTGGGATCAGCGGTCATCTCCATGTACTGCCGCATGGCCAGGTCAGGCCTGTCATGTTTCGGGAGTTCGTTGAGCCGGGCGTAATCCAGGTCCGGCTCGGATTTGAATGGGTTGTCAAGGAGAGCCTGTTTGTTGTTTGGCAACCTCGAGCTGTCGGTAGTACTGACAGCACCGACGGCTGATGGTTGATCAGGCAGTTCTACCACGTCGACTTTGGGTTCGACGTTGGGAACAACCTGGTCTCCCACTGGCTTTTCGTCGGGTGGGTCAAACAGGTTCGTTTGAAGGATAGCAGCAGTTGCGAATACTATGGTGACGCAAAAAGCTGCTACGACTTTAATTCTGTGCTTGAATTTAGTCATCACGGTCTATGCTATGGTGGTTGTTTTAGCGGATCCTAAAATCCAGCTTGTAAAATAAGCATAATATTAACAACCGTGTAAGCGCCGGGGATGGTGCGCCCTATGGTCCGTACCCAGTCAGGTATTGAATATTCCGATTCAGCGGAATATCTTCCCGTTCACTGCGGAAACGCCATTTTTCCGACAAGAAGGGGGATTTCTACGCGTTCGTACCCACTTTTAGGGTATGCGCCGAGGGCTATTTAGCCGTTGTTTGTGATGACAACAAAGTGCCTGGAATCGCACTAAACGGCTATGCAATCGTTTTTATTCTTTCCCAGATTTTGAAAAGTGCGAAGATTCCGACGGCTGAAAGCACCGTCAGACCCGTCGCTGAGCCATAATTTCCATAGATCCATTGCCCGGTAGCGAACAAAGTACTGAAGATCGCAATCGTTCCTACGACCATTCCGAGGATTTCCAGAGGCAAGTTATCACTGGATTGAGGATGTTCTCCAGCGAACTTTTTCCAACCTGCTCCAGCGGGTTTTATCTTCGAATAGAATTTGGTCAATACCGATTCGTCTGTCTGTGGGGTGAGGTAGGTAGACAGCACCCATATCAGGGTTGTAAGCGCCGCGCCTGCAATCGTCTTCATCCAGGGCGCTAGTGGGAGCCATCCGAGATCGTCATGCAGGAAGGTGAGGTAGCTCGCAATGATCAAAGATGAGACCATGGCCACTATTTCAGTGAAAGCGTTGATGCGCCACCAGAACCAACGCAGGATGTAGATGAGACCGGTGCCAGCTCCAAGCAGTAAGAGAAGGTTGAAGGCTTGGCTCGCGTCGGTTAGGATGAGCCCCAACCATGTTCCCAGGATCATCGACGCTATGGTCGAGATACGACCGGCCCATACTAGTTCTTTCTCATTAGCGTCCGGTTTGATAAATCTCTTGTAGAAATCATTGACCAGATAGGAAGCCCCTAAATTGAGTTGTGTTGACATCGTAGACATGTAGGCAGCAATGAGTGCTGCTGCCACGAGACCTAGCAATCCAGTGGGCAGGAGGGTGAGCATCGCCGGATACGCCACATCATTTCCCAGCTTATCTGCCGGAAGGTCAGGGAAGGCCGCTTGCAGATCGGACAATTCCGGGAAAATCACGATGGACGCCAGGGCAATCAGTATCCATGGCCAGGGCCGTAGTGCAAAGTGCGCGGCATTATAAAGGAGGGTGGCACCCATGGCATTTCTCTCATCTTTCGCTGAGAGCATTCGCTGGGCGATGTATCCGCCTCCTCCGGGCTCAGAGCCTGGGTAGTAGGACGCCCACCATTGCACGGCCAGTGGCACCAATAAGATTGGCACCCACATATTCGGGTCCGAAAAGCTCGGAAGAATGGACGTTTTAGACATCACGGCCTCGTTGGCAAACAGCGTCGACAAACCACCGACATCCGGGAGATTGACAAGGTAGATGGCGGCCCAAATAGAACCGATCATAGCCATCGCGAATTGAACAAGGTCGGTGATGATAACGGCCTTAAGTCCACCTAAGGCGCTATAAACCAATGTGATAGATCCTGCAATCAAAAGCGTTTGCCAACCTTCCAGACCTAGGATCACCTGACCAAACTTAATAGCCGCCAGGGAGACACTACCCATTACCAGGACGTTGAAGACGAGGCCTAGATAGAGTGCCCGAAACCCGCGGAGGAAAGCAGCCGCTTTACCGCTGTACCTTAATTCGTAAAACTCAATATCGGTCATGACTTCAGAACGACGCCAGAGCTTTGCATAGACGAAGACCGTCAGCATCCCTGTGAGGAGAAAAGCCCACCAACCCCAGTTGCCGGCCACGCCCTGATCTCGCACCAGGTTGGTCACAAGATTGGGGGTGTCCGCGGAAAAGGTCGTGGCCACCATTGAGATGCCCAGTAGCCACCAGGGCATATTGCGACCGGAGAGGAAGAAATCAGAGGAGCTTGCTCCCGCTTTCTTGGACACGGAGACTCCGATGGCCAGGGAGATCAAAAAGAAGAGACCAATAATGAACCAATCGAGAAAGGCTAGTGACATAAGTAGATGGTTTAGTGCTTTCGTTACTTGCCAAATTGAATGCAGATGTCATGCCCGCCGTGCAACAGCGAGCGAGCCATGAAGTGTAGCTTTCAATTGGGCACTGTAAATCATCCGTTAATATTAGCAAGATTTCTCAACCTGCGTTGGACAAACATGTAATAACATCATGGAGAAGGTAAGGACGCCCTATTTGAGGGTCGAGAAACCTGATGTGCAGTGCAGGGTCCATTTCGCCTAACGAAGCAGGGAATCAAGCGCGCTGCCTACGAAGTAGGACAAAATCGCTGCTGCAGCCCCCAGCAAGAGCGTCTCCAGCATACTGCGAATTCTGGAGGAATTAGTAACAATGCTTTTTAGGTACCCAATTCCCACGAAGCACAAGCCTGTCAGAATGATGGATACCTCGAACATATTTACTTCAATGACGGAGGCATAATTCAGTACGTAGCTAAACAGTGGCACAAAACCCATAATGATAAATGAGAGAAAGGTCACTAGCCCCATCGCGAAGGGCGTCTTGGTGGGCTCCTGCATTTCTAGTTCCTCTTTCATCATCACATCAACCCATCTTTCGCGATCCTCGGTGATTTTCTTGACTATCTGCTCCAAAAGGTCACCATCAAACCCTTTGCTGCGATAGATTTCACGGATTTCCTCCACTTCTGCCTCTGGGAGATTGTCGACTTCCCAGTATTCTATGGCTTTGTGTCGATGATACTGCTGCAGTTCGGATTTGGCCGAGAGGTAGCTCCCGACGGACATCGAAAATCCATCTGCAATGAGATTGGCAAAACCAAGGATGATAACAATGGCACTGTCGAGGTGAGCACCTGCGGCACCTGATACTACTGCAAATGTCGTGATGCTTCCATCTATACCACCATATACAAACTCACCAAGGTAGTTCTGGAATTTTTGAAGAAACGGATGGATCCGATGGATTCTTTGCTCGTTGTGAATCTGGTCCGCGTCGCTAGTCACGACTGTAGCTGGCTCTTGTGAAACATCCCTCAACTTTGACTTGTGACTGCAATATCAACTCGTCACCATCCAAAATCATGGAGAATTCCTGGCAAGTGGATGGCCCGTCCTCGTCTGCAGCCGTGCACAATGAGAGAACAGCCCCATCATTGACGAAAGTACCATCCTCAGAAGTTGTAAGGCCATCAATGGTCGTTTCCAGGAAGTAAATAAGGGAATCGGTGAATATGTAGCGGGCGCAAAAGTCCGTTGTGCACGGAAAAGTCTGCGAACTATTGTCGGTGGGGTCATCGCAGACATAGGTGTCCAACTGTTCCAAAGTCCATTGTCCTATGAGCGATTTCTGGACCTTATCATCATCGACACCACAACGCCAGAGTGATACGATAACCAATAATGCAATTACATACCTGATAATTCCTACTGATTGCATACTCGCCCAAATTTTCCTTCAAATTAGGAAATTGAGACAAGAGTAACTCAAAATAGGGGGTAGGAAATCACCCAACAATGCAGATCTACTGCACTATCACAGACTGAAAACGATGGCCGTCCATGTATTTCAGTCGAAGTCGATTGTTCTCTATGCTCACACTATAGGTGGCATTGGCCCTTCTCTCCTCGGGATTGGCGACAAAGTCCAGTTTTCTTGGGCCATTGGCGGCCTTTGGTCTCCTGAAACTTTCGCGCTTGGCTCGCTTAACCAGGATTTGATCACTGTCTGCTTCCCATATAATGGAATAGGGCTGTTGACTAATAAAGAATTCGAAATTGGTGTTTGGGTAAACCTTCAACGCGGTGTTCATAACGTTTGGGATCTCTTGGCAAATAAGACAAAATAAGCAGCTGGATGGTTCTTCCCTACAACGTATTTTGCCAGTCAATGTTTCCTTGACTGTTGTACAATTTGATGGACATTCATCAAAAAAGCAAAATCTGAGTAGAGGAAAACCTTTTTTGTGGATAAGTAATTTTTTAGTCACAAAAAAAGAGCGATCAGGTCAGGCCCAATCGCTCCCAAAACAACTAAAGTCTGCAGCCACAGAAACTGCAGTGGATCAAATGTAGAAGATTCCGGAATTATTTCAAAGACCGCTACTAGTGTTTTTTTGACATTATTATTTGATCGTTCATTCAAAAAATCATTACTGATTGACAGACAGTTAGTTGCGTGAGCCATGAGTGTGGTCAACCGCTTCGGGATAATTCTCACAAGCCGTCATATGCATAGTTTTTGTGAAGGTGTGGATAACGGAGGCAACGATGTGTATACGCGTTCCTTTTTCGACCTTGGGAAGGGCAGACTGGAGGTCATTTGCCTATCCTTGGACCTGTTACCGGAGACGACGTTTTTCCACAGGTTTTTGGGGCTCGTGGAGTAGCACACTCTTTGAGAAACGTCCATGACGAACCATGCTCAAAGGAGGCGGTTCAAATCATTTTTTATTCAGTGAAAATCCTGTATCTTCCAACAGTTGCCCCAAGGCTAATGTGGCGGGAACCTTGGTTGTAAGAGATTTTGGCAAATGAAAATTTTCGAGCATTCGCTATCGTCATTTTGCAGTCAGAAAGGAGGGGAGAAAAAAGTAGCGAGAGGGGGACTTGAACCCCCGGCCTCCGGGTTATGAATCCGACGCTCTAACCAGCTGAGCTACCTCGCCAAAAATGCCTTTTCTTGAAAAGAGGTGCAAAGTTAAGGACTTTTGCTTTTTGAGATTGGTGGTTAAAAATTTTTTTATACCTTGTTCGAAACTTTTTAGTGCATGGCTAAGAACAAATTCATAGGAGAATATGGGTTTAGGGCCTCAAAAAAGATGCTTTACCCTTATATCTCCACGGCTTCGGGTCTTTCCCAGTGGTTTGCGGATGATGTCAATGTGAATAATGAGGATAAAGTCTATACGATCATTTGGGATGGGGAAGAGAACAAGGCCAAGATGGTTTCAAGCCGATCAAATCACCATGTGAAATTCGAGTTCTTAGATACGGAAACTGAAGACGACGACGAGCCGAATTTCGTGGAGATGCGACTGGAAGTCAATGAATTGACTCAAGAACTCTTTGTGCGAGTCACGGACTATTCGGACATGGATGTGGAAGAAACAGAGGAGTTGTGGGAAGGACTCATCCATGATTTGAAAGAAATTGTTGGCGGATAGGGCATAACAACCATTAGCTTTGCCCGTTTCCAAAGAGTAAGGTAACGTTCGTGATAGGTATGCGTAGACTGGATCGCTTGATTCTCAAATCTTTCCTGGCGCCCTTTGTGCTCACCACTGCGGTGGCGACGTTTATCTTGCTGATTCAGTACATGCTCAAGTACTTCGATGATTTTGTCGGCAAGGACTTGGGTTTTTCTGTTTTCGCGGAGCTCCTTTTCTATTTTAGTCTCAACATGCTGTCTGTTTCCCTGCCATTGGGGATTCTCGTTTCTTCGCTGATGACCTTCGGTAATTTGGGGGAGCATTTTGAACTCACAGCTATCAAAGGAGCAGGTATATCATTGCTTCGCGCACTGCGTCCCATTTTCATCTTTGTCATATTCATTGCTTATGGGGCTTTTCAATTTAACAACCATATTGTGCCTGCAGCCAATTTGCAGGCCTACAGTCTTCTGTACGATATCAAACACACCAAGCCGGCTTTAGATATTAAGCCTGGGGTCTTCTATAATGGTATCCCGGATTACAGCATCAAGGTCAAAGAAAAGTTACCTGATAACACTACACTAAAAGAAGTTTTCATCTACGACCACACCCAGAAGTTGGGCAACAAGGCGCTGATCATGGCCGACTCAAGCCGCATGTACACCTTTGCCAATGACCGTTATCTGAAGCTTGAGCTGTTTGATGGAAGTGCGATCCGAGAGGAACGAAAGAACGCTAGTCCTGTCGATTACTTCTACCGCACCAAATTTGATCAGATGGAGATCGTTTTCGACTTATCTTCCTTTGGTCTGATAAACACCGACGACAAGCTCTTTCGCAACAACCGTCAGATGAAAAACATCGCCCAACTGACCGCGGATCTCGATTCCCTTGTAAACCAGCGGCAAGTAGTCAAAGATGATTTTGCCCGAGCAACTAAAAACGTGCTCAGGCATCACTTGTCTGACCGAATCGAGGTGGAAGACATATTGATTGTGCCGGTGAATCCAGACTCGCTGTCTGCGGAGGAGCAGCAGGCGGGATTTTTCCTGCTTGATTTTGATATTGATTGGCAGGATTTAAAACAAAAGCTGAAGAAGCAGTCTCGGCGATTACTGGTCAAAGAGGGGGATTCTGCTGTGCTGCGGATCGCGCAGCCCAAGGTCGGCAGGGAGGTGCTATCGGTCGATGAGCGAAACGCGGCGATTTTTGGAGATAGCCTGTCTGCTCCTCGCGTGAAAAAGAAGATCCCATTCAAGGACCGAGTGATCAGCACATTGACGTGGGAGGACCTGGACGCAAGTTTCCAAAAATCCTACGAAGTGCGGTCGGTATACGACAATGCGCTGAGTGAGGCCAGAACGGTGAAGTCCCAGATAGTTGGTATCACGTCCAGGCTGAACCTGGTGGAAGTGAATGTCAACAAGTATTCTGTCGAGAAATGGAAAAAATACAGCCAGGCATTTGCCTGCATTGTCATGTTCCTGATTGGAGCGCCGCTTGGTGCCATCATCAAAAAAGGCGGTCTGGGGGTCCCGGTGATCGTGTCCATCTTCTTTTTCATCCTTTATTACGTCTTCACCATCACCTCTGAAAAATGGGCAAAAGCGGGGCTAACAGACCCTATGTTGTCGGTCTGGACGGCGGACTTTATTCTATTGCCAATCGGACTCTTCTTTTTGCGCCAGGCGAGAGTAGATGCGAGACTATTTGATGGCGACTTCTACAATGTGGTCCTTGACAAATTGAAAGCAAGGTGGCAGAAGCGAAAGCAAAACGCACAAAGTTTGCAAAGTACCGGTGGTACATCTAACTTTGCGGTTTCTAATACAGGACAGAAGAACGAGAGATAACGAGATAATGTACTTAACAAAAGAGAAGAAGGAGGAGCTTTTCACTCAATTTGGAAGTAACGGGCAAGACACAGGATCAGCTGAGTCTCAAATTGCGCTGTTCACTTTCCGCATCAATCACCTTACTCAGCATCTGAAGACCAACAAAAAAGATCACGGATCTAGATTGGGCTTGTTGAAGTTGGTGGGTAAGAGACGGAGGTTACTGGATCACCTCTATAAGACTGATATCGAGAGATATCGAAGCATCATTGCAAAGCTTAATATTCGAAAGTAAGAAAATTCAACATCTGACAAGGGATTCCGCATGAATCCCTTTTTTGTGCCCATCTATGCCAGACCCTGGCACTTTGATTTATTAAAATCCTTTTTAAATGTTACCTAATTTCAAGGAAAAGAAATTCAATCTCCCCGATGGAAGGGAGATTACGATAGAAACCGGCAAGCTAGCGAAGCAGGCCAACGGATCTGTAGTTGTTCGCATGGGAAATGCCATGCTATTGGCCACGGTTGTATCAAAAGAAGAAGCTGGAGAGAATGTAGACTTCCTACCTCTCTCCGTTGATTATCAAGAAAAATTTGCATCTGCCGGTAAGATTCCCGGCGGTTTCCTCAAAAGAGAAGGAAGGCTCTCGGACCATGAGGTCCTCATCTGCCGACTCGTAGACAGGGCACTACGCCCCATGTTCCCATCTGATTACCACGCAGATACGCAGGTGATGATTTCACTGATCTCTGCCGATGAAAATGTAATGCCTGATGCCCTTGCTGCGTTTGCTGCATCGTCAGCATTGGCGGTATCCGATATCCCTTTCAATGGACCCATCTCGGAAGTGCGCGTCATCAAACATGGTGATGATTACAAAATCAATCCCACGCCTGCGGAGATAGAAGAGGCGACCTTGGCTTTGATCGTCGCAGCTGATGCGAAAAACATCCTTATGGTGGAAGGCGAAGCGAAGGAGGCTCAGGAAGATGAGATGCTTGAAGCACTCAAAGTAGCCCACGAGGCTGTCAAGGTGCAGTGTCAGGCGCAGAGCGAGCTAGTGGAGGCCATTGGTGGTGTCGAGTTGCGTGAATATGATCACGAAAACCACGACGAAGACCTGAAGAAGTTGATTCAAGAGCACAGCTACGATCGCGTATATGAGATTGCCAAGCAAGGAATTGCCAATAAGAAGCAACGAGGAGCGAACTTCAGGGCTATTCTCGACGATTTTGTTGAAAACCTTCCTGAGGATCATGAGTATGATCAGTTTCTGATCGGTAAGTACTTCCACGATGTGGAAAAAGAAGCCGTGAGAAACGCAGTCCTTGATACTAAAATTCGTCTCGACGGTCGAAAGACAGACGAGATCCGACCTATATGGTGCGAGGTTGACTATCTGCCAGGCGCACATGGTTCTGCCGTCTTTACCCGAGGTGAAACGCAGTCTTTGACGACCGTCACACTTGGGTCGAAGCTCGATGAGCAGATGATCGATGGCGCCATGATCTCTGGTTACAACAAATTCATTTTGCACTACAACTTCCCTGGGTTCTCCACCGGAGAAGTGAGGCCCAACAGAGGCCCTGGTCGACGTGAGGTAGGACATGGCAATCTAGCCATGCGGGCCCTGAAGCCTATGCTACCTTCTGTAGATGACAATCCCTACACCATTCGTGTTGTCTCTGATATTTTGGAATCGAATGGTTCCTCCTCCATGGCTACAGTATGTGCTGGAACGATGGCGATTTTGGATGCTGGTATTCAGCTCAAGAAGCCCGTTTCAGGTATTGCCATGGGTATGATCTCAGATGCAGAGACTGGTCGCTATGCCATCCTTTCCGATATCCTCGGTGATGAGGATCACCTGGGAGATATGGATTTCAAAGTGACGGGTACTGCTGATGGTATCACCGCTTGTCAGATGGACATCAAGGTGGATGGCCTGTCTTACGATATCCTGAAGGAGGCACTCATGCAAGCTAAGGCTGGTCGTCTTCACATACTTGGCAAATTGACCGAGACCATCGCCGAACCTAGACCTGAACTGAAACCAAATGCGCCACGACTAATCTCTATCAAGATTGAGCGAGATATGATCGGTGCAGTGATCGGGCCTGGTGGTAAGGTTGTGCAGGAAATTCAGCGCGAGACTGGTGCTACGGTTGTCATCGAAGAGACGAAAGAAGGCGGTCTGGTCAATATCTTTGCCTCAGGCAAGGAGCAGCTCGACAGCGCCCACAACTGGGTGAAGAATATCGTCGCCGTTCCCGAAGAGGGAGAGGTCTATGATGGCAAGGTGAAGTCCATCATGCCATTCGGAGCATTCATCGAATTCTTACCCGGAAAAGAAGGTCTCCTCCACATCTCTGAGATCAAGTGGGAGCGCCTCGAAAAAATGGATGGTGTACTCGAAGTAGGAGAAGAGGTGAAGATTAAGCTGATCGAAGTCGATAAAAAAACAGGAAAATATCGATTATCACGAAAAGTTTTGCTTCCAAGACCCGAAAGAAAAGAGAAAGCTCATTAAATTAGGCGGTGAAGAGCCGCTTAATTTAAACCAAAGAACACCGGGCGGCTCTATATATTATCGCCGCCAAAATGAGACAGCTGAAAATTAGTAAGCAAATTACTAATCGGGAGAGCGCATCTCTCGATAAGTATTTGCAAGAAATCGGCAGGGTAGACCTGCTGACTATCGACGACGAAGTAGAACTCGCCAGAAAGATCAAAGCTGGCGACACCGTCGCTCTAGAAAAACTGACAAAAGCCAATTTGCGCTTTGTCGTGTCAGTAGCCAAACAATACCAGAATCAAGGACTGACTTTGGGTGACCTCATCAACGAGGGCAACTTGGGTTTGATCAAAGCCGCTCAGCGCTTCGATGAAACTCGTGGTTTCAAATTCATTTCCTATGCGGTCTGGTGGATCAGACAATCTATCCTGCAAGCGCTAGCGGAGCAATCACGAATTGTCCGCCTGCCACTCAATAGGGTAGGTTCTCTCAATAAAATGGCCAGGGCCTTCTCGGAACTTGAGCAGAAGTTTGAACGTGAACCTTCTCCCTACGAGATCTCCGAGCAGATCGGTGTGGAGGAGAAAGAAGTGGTTGACACCCTCAAAATCTCAGGCCGACACGTCTCAATGGATGCGCCCTTTCAGCAAGGGGAGGAGCACAGCCTCCTGGATGTGATGGAGTCAGACGACGACCTCACACCTGACGGAGACTTGTTGTCCGAGTCGCTCAGCCATGAAGTGGAGCGAGTCCTGGCAACGCTTACGCCCAGGGAAAACGACGTTGTGACTTACTACTTTGGTCTTAATGGAGTTTCACCATTGACACTTGAAGAGATCGGTGAGAAGTTCGATCTCACCAGGGAAAGGGTGCGACAGATCAAGGAAAAGGCCATACGCCGGCTACGTCAGACTTCGCGTTGCAAGGCGCTGAAGACTTACCTAGGGTAACCCAACTGACATATTTGAGATTTCACTTATTTTCGCAAATCCATTTGCGACCAAGATCGTTGTATCTGTAAATTCTGAAATACATGAGTGAAAAAGTTCAAGTTCTGATCATAGGGTCAGGCCCTGCAGGTTATACTGCGGCCATTTATGCAGCCAGGGCCGGTCTGCGTCCAGTGCTGTATCAGGGAGGCCAACCGGGAGGACAGCTGACTATCACCACTGATGTAGAGAATTACCCCGGTTACCCTGATGGTGTTGCTGGACCGCAGATGATGGTCGAATTTCAAGCGCAAGCAGAAAGATTCGGCTCTGACATCCGATATGGAATGGTTACAAGTGTGGACTTCTCCGGATGGCCATTGAAGGCCACGGTTGATGAGAAGCATGAGATAGAGGCAGAGTCTGTGATCATTTCCACCGGTGCGTCGGCCAAATGGCTAGGACTGGAAGGTGAAGAGAAGTTCAATGGCAAGGGAGTGTCGGCATGCGCAGTATGCGATGGCTTCTTCTTCAAGGGGCAGGATGTGGTCGTTGTTGGTGGTGGTGATACCGCCGCTGAAGAAGCGACTTATCTGTCCAAGTTGGCCAATAAAGTCTATATGCTCGTCCGCAGAGACGAGATGCGAGCATCTCAGATCATGCAGCAGCGAGTTAAGAGCGCCCCGAATATTGAGGTGCTATGGAATACTGAAGTGGAGGACATCCTGGGCGATGATGAGGTCGCAACAGTTAAAGTCCGAAACAATCAGACCGGTGCTATCAGTGATTTGGAGGTACAGGGATTCTTTGTTGCCATCGGCCATCAACCGAATACCGATATCTTCAAGGGCTGGTTAGATATGGACGAAAGCGGCTATATCGTTACGCAGCCAGATTCGTCGCGCACCAATGTGCCCGGTGTATTCGCGACAGGCGATGCGCAGGACAAGATCTACCGACAGGCCGTAACGGCTGCGGGTAGTGGTTGTATGGGCGCTCTGGATGCCGAGAAGTTCTTGGCAGAGAAGGAGTTGGAAGTTCAGCAGGCTACAGCCTGATTGCAAATATCATTCAAGATGAGCCCGCTACCTGGCGGGCTTTTTCTTTTACCAACCATCCAATCAATTGACGAAACTTGATATTCTAGCCATAGCCGCCCATCCGGATGATGTGGAGCTGTCTTGCGCCGGTATACTCATATCTCACATCAAGCAAGGGCGAAAGGCCGGCATTGTGGACCTCACCAGAGGAGAGATGGGCACAAGGGGTTCTGCCGAACAGCGTGAAGCGGAAGCCAAGGCCGCAGCAGAAGTCATGGGGCTCTCCGCTCGTGAGAACCTCGAACTTCCGGATGCGTTCTTTGCCAACGATCAGGAGAGCCAATTGACGGTCATGAGAGCCATTCGTAAGTATCGGCCCGATATTGTCATCACCAATGCCCCATATGATCGCCATCCCGATCATGGACGCGCCTCCCGACTGGTGGAAGAGGCGTTCTTCAAGTCCGGTCTGGCGAAAGTACCTACGGTGGACGAGGAGGGAGAGCAGCAACCCTGGCGCCCGAAGAAACTCTATCACATGATCCAAAGTGTGTCGCTGACGCCAGACTTCATCGTGGACATTTCTGATAGTCACGAGCAAAAGATCGAGGCGATCAAGGCCTACAAGTCACAATTTTTCGATCCCAATAGCAGCGAACCTGAGACCTACATCTCTAAGCCGGAGTTTCTCAACATGATCGAAGCCCGGGCCATTGAGTTCGGCCACCGAATCGGCGTGAAGTACGGAGAGGGATTGATGCACAGCCAATACCTTGGCGTGCGAGATCTCTTCCAACTCGTCTGATTCCGACTAGCGCGAGATCCAATCGCGGAAAGTCCCGGCATTTTCCTTGCTCACGAAGATCTCCTCGGAGGCCGCAGGCTCAAGCTGGACCATAATTTTGCCGCTTACGGAGCGAAAGCGATCGATGGCGTCGATCCGAGCGATGTACTTCCTGTTGAGACGATAAAAGGTCTCACGAGGCAGCATGATGTCCAGTTCCGTGATCGTCTGGTCAATGATGTACTTTTCTCCCTGGCGATCCACCAGAAATACCAGCTTGTGCTCCGTGAAGAAATAAGCGACTTCATCCAATGGAACGGATTTGTATTCTACCCCTTTTTTCACGAGGAACCGCTGCCTCGAGACGATATCAGTGGCATGGGGGAGACTATCATAGGGATGGCTATCGTGAAAGTGCTTCTCGAGCTTCTGGACCTTTGAGACGGCCTTTATCAGGCGATCCCTCTGGATGGGCTTCAACAGATAGTCGATGGCGTGTCCCTCAAGCGCCTGCATCACATAATTGTCGAAAGCGGTCAGGAAGATGATCGGAAATTTGATTTCGACCTCTTTGAAGATCTCAAATGAGCTATCGTCAGCGAGCTGCACATCGAAAAAACCAAGGTCGAATTGCTGATCATGAGTCAGTAGGGAAATAGCCTCCCTCGCCGTCTGAACTGTCATTAGCGTTGGTCGTGGCAGGATATCTTCCAGCAGCCAGGAGAGCTTCTCTGACGCCATGCGCTCATCTTCCACGATCAATATCCGCTTCATATCATCCTACTTTCAATAGCGGCAAGGTCAGTTCAAAATTCATATCGTCCGAGCTGCTTCGGATGCCATTCCCGGTCAGTAGTTCGAAGCGCTCATTGAGGTTCTTGAGGCCAATCTTAGAGGAGGCCTGCAGCATCTTCTTTGGGCGTATTCTGTTCGTGATGGTCAGCTCTTCGTTACCCTGTACCACCTCCACGGTCATTGGATGTTCGCGGGAGATTTCATTGTGCTTCACGACATTCTCCAAGGCAAAGAAGATGGATATGGGAGGGATCAGGTAGTCAGCGTCTCCTTCCAGTGTCTTACTGACGATCAGGGTGTCTTCAAACCGGATTTTTAAGAGCGACAGGTACTTGTCAAAGAATGATACCTCTTCCTGCAGCCATACGAGTTTTTGATCCTTGCTCTTCAGGATGTAGCGATAGATGTCGGCTAGGCTCTCCGTGAACCCCTTGGCGAGGTCCGCATCCTTATCGATGAGGTGGGTAAGTGTGTTCAGTGAGTTGAACATAAAATGTGGGTCGATCTGATTCTTCAACGCCTCCAACTGTGCCGCCATTCGAGCGCGCTCCAGTTGCTCATTTTCTAGGATATCGATCTCCCGTTGCTTGATGAGGAAAATAGTCTCGTACACATGCGTGATGAATATGACGCATAGCACACAAATGGCGATAGTGATGTAGATCACAGGCCATTCCATCGCACGACCGATTACGATGTACCAGGCGCTCAGCAGTGCCGAGACGATTAAGGCTGTGTACAAGACGTTTGCAGCTAGCAATAGCGCGATTTTTTGAACAGGAAAGACAAACCAATTGTAGCGTCGCTCAATGTAGAAGAGCAGCGACCTGTTGCCTTGCCAAATGCAAAAGGCCACAAACATGAAATAGAGGTACGCGGGTATCAGCTGCCACCAGAGAAACTCGCCATTATCAATCAACCCTGAAGCATTGGGGATCACCAGACCGAAGAAGGTGATACCAATAGCGCGCACCTTTCGATCCTGAATGTCAAAAGGCGCCCGGACGTTTCGGCTTGGTTTTGTTCCGCTTGGGTCGCTCAATTCGGTCTCTTCGGTAAATGAGGAAAATATCAGTAGATTAAAAGTATCAAATTCGACGAAAATTGTTTTTCAACTTTTGATTCTTAGATCATGGATATTTCTGCTATCAACTGGCTCGCTGTCATCGTCGCCACCGTCTCCACTTTTTTGATTGGCTCCCTATGGTATGGTCCACTTTTCGGCAAAGCCTGGGTGGCGGAGCACGGCTTCACTGAGGAGGAGCTCAAGTCTGCCAATATGGGCAAGATCTTCGGGATTTCTTTTGTGCTTGAGTTCATCATGGCGCTCAACCTGGCCATGTTCCTTGCCGATTCGTCAGACATCGTTTGGGGCATAGCTGCGGGTTTTCTGGCGGGTTTTGGCTGGATAGCACTCGCGATGGGCGTCAATGCGCTGTTCTCCCGCTACTCGCTACGACTTTGGTTCATTGACTCCTTCTATTTCGTGGTCACTTTCATGATCATGGGAGCCATTCTCACGGCGTGGAAGTGACTTTTTTGGGGCGCTCTTGGGCGTCATAACCTTGGTGAAGGATCCCTTGGGCGCCGAAGTCCTTGACGAAGGCGCCCCTCCCTGTTGCCCTGAAGTGAGAGAAGCACATCTGACTTTTTGTCGTACATGTTGTATATCTCTACTTCAGGGCAAGGCCTCTTGGCAGACCGGCGCTGGCGGGTCTGCCGCTCTCATCGTAGTACGCTTTATCGACATCTTTTTGCGTGCCGTCATTCGAGCCTTATCCGCCGTATTTGCGGTCCCAATCACGGATTCTTTGCAGCTGTTGGCTGCCGGCCATGCCTCCATCCACTGGCAGATGCCAATAGCTTTCATTCAGCCATTGCAGCCCTTCTTTCAATGGCACAGAGGGAAGGTGATGATCGCGGCAGTAATGCATAAACTTCAACACCCTAAACGCATCCCACCATTCAAGAAACTTCTTGTGGAAACCAGGGAGATCCTTAGAGTGGGCGATGGCTTTTGCTATTCCTTCTGTGAATTGATGGGCTTCGTGAAACTCATCCACAATCGGGTGAACCGATAGCTCAGGATTCTCGCGGAAGTGGTCGCAAGTCGCGAAGACCTCCCTCACGAGAAGAAAAGACTCGGGATTGTAGACGAGGTACTCATCTTCCCTCTGGATCTTTTGCACGGCATGGCCCGTACCGAACGGCACGCGATCTGAGGTTCTTGGGGACGGATAGACCGTCGCATCATTGATCTCGCCAAATCCTCCCAATGGAATCGCTTTGTGCAGGAAGTAAAAGTCTTCTCCCGCCTGCCTGGGGCTCATGCCGCCCACCTGTTGATAGCGCGACGATCGTACAGCGATGCATGATCCCAGCGTCTGGTAGGCGTGAGGGAACCCCGCAAGGCGCAGCGCATCGATGTAGTAGCGGAGAAACAGTTCGTATTGGATGATTTCTTCGTGATCCAGAGGGTGCTCGAAGAAGACAATGCCTGCTTTCTGCTTAGTATCGTGAAAGAACCTCTCAATGGCCGTGAAATAGTCGCTGGAGCATTGGCAGTCTGCGTCGAAGCAAACAATCAACCCATCCTCCTGCGTCTGATCAAACCATCGGGCCGCCTCATCCATTCCCGCCTTACGGGCGAGGCCTACGCCAGCCTTTTTGGGAGGGAACCTCAAGTGGCATACCTTCAGCGTCGCCCAGCTGGGTGTGTTCAGCTTTTCGAGAGATCCAATTGTTTCATGGTTCGTACTGGAAACGTCCGCGGGTACAGTCTCCGCTTCGTTGACCACGACAAGAATTATGACATGCCCTGTGGGAGCGTGGCATTCAAGCAGACTCTGAACTGCCAGATGCGTTTCCTCTTCCTGGAAACTCGGAATGACCACCACCATTTGCAGGTCATCAGGTGGCTCGAAATCCGGGAATAGTACGTCGGGATAGGCGTATCGTTCGAAGTAGACGCTTGGTCGTAGGGCCATCAGGGAGAAAGCCGTTCAATCTGCCAGTTTGCGCCATCCTTTGAGTAGAGCAAACGATCATGAAGTCTGCTTTTGCGGCCCTGCCAAAACTCGAATGTATCTGGCACAATCCTCATGCCGCCCCAAAAATCTGGTAAAGGAACCTTGCCTTCCTGAAATTTCCGTTTCATCTCCGCCAACTTCGTCTCCAGGATGCTTCTCGAAGAAATGACCTGGCTTTGCTGCGACACCCATGCGCCTAATTGACTTCCAAAGGGTCTGGAGACGAAGTAGGCCAGCGAGTCTGTTTTGGATATCTTTTCCACTCTTCCGGTGATTGCCACTTGCCGCTCCAGTGCATACCAGGGAAATAGCACGCTGACTTGATTGTTGATAGCTATCTCTTGCGCTTTCCTGGACTCGTAGTTGGTGAAGAATACAACACCCCGATCGTCAAAGGCCTTCATGAGAACCGTTCGCTGTGTAGGGCCAAGGTCTCCAGCTGTGCCTAGCACCATGGCATTGGGCTCCAGTATTTCGCTCTTGACGGCTTCATCAAACCATTTTTGAAACTGCTTGAAAGGTGAGGAATCGACGGTGGACAAGTCGAGTTCTGACTGGCTGTATTCCTTTCTTAGCGCTGCGATGTCTACTTTCATAGTCGTTCTTTATGCCGGGGAAATCCTATAAGTTTGGCTTGTCAAAGATAGGAGATGCAGTATAGAATTGAGCTAGATGTGCCCAGTAGCAAGGAGTGGGTCGAGGCGGTCATGGCAGACTTCGATGCCTTCCTTCAGGATCATGCAAATTGTGAGCGCAAGGCGTCAGCCATGGCCATGAGTTTCGTGGCTAAATACCCAGATAGGGTTGAGATCTTGCCTGAACTAATAGATACTGGTATCGAGGAGCTCGAGCATTTTCGTGATGTGTACGAGATCATGAAGGCTCGCAATATCCAATTGCCCAGTGAGATAGGACAAGACGTTTATGTGAAGCAATTGCTCGACGCCTGTAGATCGGGCCGTGAGGAGCGATTTATGGATCGATTGCTGTTGGCGTCCTTGGTGGAGACCAGGGGAGCTGAGCGCTTTCGCCTTGTATACGAGGCACTTACGGATCCTGATTTGAAGAAGTTTTATCAAAGGTTGTGGGCCTCTGAAGCTCGACATGGCGAGATTTTTGTTAAAATGACATTGAACTATTTTGATGAGAAGGATGTGTATAAGAGATTGCAGGAGATGACTGTCATCGAGGGGCAGGTTCTGAATGACCTCCCTTTAAAACCGGCTTTGCATTAGTACAATGGACTATTTTACTTCAGACAAAATAATCGAACCAGGCAGGGGGGATCTGTTAATCTCTGAACCTTATTTGCCAGACCCCAATTTCGAGCGCACGGTCGTGTTGATTTGTGAGCACGACGACAATGGTACGTTTGGATACGTGCTCAACAAGAAATCCGGCTTCACCCTCTCAGAAGTCGTAAAAGAGGTAGCCACCTTTGATACAGAGGTTTACGTCGGTGGGCCTGTTCAAAAAGACAGCCTACATTTTATTCATCGGGTCCAGAGTGCTTCAGAAGAGAATCGCGAGATTCTGAAGGATGTTTATTGGGCGGGAGATTTTGATGACGTGATCCTCAAAATAGATACGGGCCAGGTTCCCAGTAGCGACGTGAAGTTCTTCCTGGGCTACTCCGGATGGTCCTCCGGGCAGTTGATGGATGAGTTGGAACAGAAGTCCTGGATTGTCTGTAAAGGGGTGGACCAGTCGATCATATTTGATGTGCCTCCTGAGAATATGTGGCGTACTGTACTGCGCAGAATGGGAGGAAAGTTTAAAATGATTGCTGATTATCCTATTGATCCGAGGATGAATTAGTTTCGCGCCCTCCGTCAATTTGTTAATTTTATTGTGGAATTGACGGCACTTGAATTACAAGTCGAATGGAAGCGCACAAGGATAAGCCGCAAGAAACCCTTCCCAAGGGAAGCGATCATGCGGAAAACGTTCAGCAAGAAGCTGAAAAACTAAATAATAACAAACCCGGCCAAAACGAAGAAACTACTGTCGTTGCCGGTAACTCTCCAGACACAGGTGTAACTGAGGAAGCCAAGTCTTCCGAGAGTACATCGGACAATGGGGAACCAACCGCTGCCCAGGAGGAGGTGTCGAAGCCATCCGACGAAGTAGAGGCAGAACCTACAGCATCCCAGGAAGATGACAAGGACATTACTGGCACTGCGGAAGATGACAGTGAAGCAGTAACAGAAGCCTCTTCGTCCACAGTTGAGGCAGCCCCCGAATCCTTGGAAGCAGACACCGCAGTTGAAGAGACGACGACCCACGAGGTCGAGGAGCCCAAAGTGGCAGAAGATGATGCTGCAGAGGCATCAACTGCAACTGAAGAGACGCCAGTAGCAGAAGAGTCTGCGCCGACGGACGTCCAGGAAGAGCCAGCACCCGCTGAGGACCAGACCGAACTACAAGACACATCCTCGGAGGAACCGGCTGCAGAAGATCCAGAAGCTCCGGCGGTAGAGGAAGTAAGCGCAGAAGAGGAAAATGTCGCTGATAGTGTTACGCCCGCATCTGAGGAAGCGGCTTCTGCGGAGGAAGAGAAACCACCCGTCGAGGAGGTGAAGGAAGAAGCAGGGGAGACAAGCACGACAACAGAGCAGGCCGAACAAGCACCTGCACAGCCGGAGGCCAAAAAGGAGAGTGACGCACCTGCTGGTAGTAGAGATCACGAGCATGACCATCACCATCACCATGACGATGATCACCATCACGATGACTACCACGAAGAGCAGATAGACTACGATCATCTCGACAAGGATCAAATCGAGGAGCATCTCGCCAAATTGTCGAGAGAAGATGACATTCGGGGGATCGACCGACACTTAAAGCCCATCAAAGCCCGATTTGACGAGCTGTTTCAGCTACAGCGCAAAGAGGCCCTCGATAAATTTCTGGAGGAAGGCTTTGAAGAGGACGACTTCGAGTACCGCGAGGATGACCAGTCACAAAAGATACATGCCTACCTGGAGTTGCTTCGGGACAAACGCCATAAGTTCTACTCCGATCGTGAAAAGCAGAAAGAGGAAAATCTCAAAAGAAAAGAGGAAGTCCTGGAGAAGATCAGGGAGCTGATCGACGGAGAGGAGTCCGATATCAGCATCAAGGGCGTGAAGGAACTGCAAGAGGAGTGGAGGAGCATAGGTCCCGTTCCTGGGCAGCACAACAAGACCCTATGGGCGAACTACAACGCCCTGCTCGATCGTTTCTATGATGCTCGCAGCATTTACTTCGAGCTCAAAGACCTTGATCGCAAAAAGAATTTGAACTTGAAGCTCGACATCTGTGAGAGGGCGGAGGCCCTGGATAAGATGGAGAACATCAAGGATGCCGTTGTGCAGCTAAATGAACTCCATGAGGAGTTTAAGCACGTCGGGCCTATTCCCCGCGACGAGCAAGAGAACATCTGGCAGCGGTTCAAAGCGGCGTCAGACAAGATCTACGTCAAACGCAAGGGGTTTGTCGAGGAACTGAAAAAGTCCCTTCACGAGAACCTTGAAAAGAAAATCGCCCTCGCTGACGAGACAGACAAGTTCTCATCTTTTGATTCCGACCGCATCAGTGAGTGGAACAAAAAAACAAAAGAGATACAAGACCTGCAGCGCCGCTGGGAGCAGGTAGGAGGAGTTCCACGAGACAAAGCCAAGCAAGTCAATAAAAAGTTTTGGGGAGGGTTCAAGCATTTCTTTGCTAACAAGAGCGCCTTCTTCAAGCGGTTCGAAGCGCAGCGCGACGACAACCTAAAGAAGAAGCAGGAACTCGTTCAGCGTGCGGAAGAACTGAAAGAAAGTGACGACTGGCAGGGGACTACAGAACAGTATAAGAAGCTCCAGATGGAGTGGAAGGAGATCGGTCCCGTACCTGAGAAGTTCAGAAATAGTATCTACGAGGAGTTCAAAGCTGCCTGCGACCATTTCTTCAATCGTCGAAGAGAGCAGAACAAAGAGCAAAATCAGGAGTACGAGGAAAACTATCAGAAGAAGCAGGTCGTTTGTAATTCGATCGCTGAACTGGCCAAGACTGAGCAGCCAGACCTGGACTTGCTCTACGACCTGATAGACGAGTACAATTCCATCGGTTTCGTTCCTCGCAATGTCATGCGGAAGATCCAGGAGAGGTTCAACCAAGTGACCGCGCAAGTGATCAACTCCAAATCGCTCGAGGACAGTGAGCGCGAAGAGCTTCGTATGAATATCGAGGTCAGTCGTCTCAAGGGTGGCCCACACGCGAACAGGAAGTTGTTCCGAAAGGAGAATTCCCTGAAGCGCAAGATCGACAACCTCCAGAACGACATCAACACCTGGAAAACGAACATGGAGTTCTTCGCTTCTTCAAAAGCGGCAGACCAATTGAAGAAGGATTTCGAAGTGAAAATCGAAAAGGCGCAGGAAGAACTAAAAACACTCAGAAAGGAATTGCGCCTGCTCAACGATTAAAAAGAAAAAACAGTCATCTGCGGTTGCAAATATCTGACGTCCATCTATATTTGCAGTCGCTTTAAAAAAGCGGTTGACAGCAGGTCACCGCAGGAAAGAGATAAGCCTCCTTAGCTCAGTTGCGGTTCGGCGATCCGATAGAGCAGCTGATTAGGGATAAGCGGTCTGACAGCAGGTCACCGCAGGAAAGAGATAAGCCTCCTTAGCTCAGTTGGTAGAGCAGCTGATTTGTAATCAGCCGGTCACTGGTTCGAGTCCGGTAGGAGGCTCCATAAAGTAGAGAGAGTTACCCTTTGGTAACTCTCTTTTTTTTGCTCTTTAAAATTACCACCGTAGCAGGTAGGGTGCCGATCTGTTTTCCCTGAGAGCCTTTCTTTTCCTGGGTAGGATGGTAATGACCTATTCCACAGTATCATTGCTGTGTGAGCCCTCAAGTCTATATACTCCACTGACATACGAATACTCAATTAAGGGAAACGAACGATGGTAACGTCTGCGACCAGGAGCGGTGGCCCGGCACAATCGGGGGGCTGGGGCAGGCCCGCGGGTTGGAGCTGATTGGGCCAAGGATTTTTTGCTTCGTTTTTGATCCTTCAAAAATGAAGGGCCACTGCGGCCTGAGCAGTGGGGAATAGGACGCTTGCTAGAAGTGTTGAGAAACAGTGTGGCAACTATATAAAATCAGTGGCTTGGCAAAGGACAATGTACAACAACGGCTATATGGCATGTGCTAAACTGCTCCTTACCGTTGGCGTGGAGTACGACCATACATCCGTGGCGTAGGGTTACCCTGGAGCCGAAGGAGTGCCATTTCGATAAATAACTACAAAGAGTAGTGGTTCCACTTGCCTCTGTTGCTAGCCAAGGTGGCTCTAGATTGGCGGTAGCTAGCCGGTGGTAGCACACCACATAGCGCGACGGTATCTGAAACTACCTGCTGGTAGATAGCCTACTCACCCCCCACTCTCAACCTCCTCCTTCGCCTTTGCTCCGATTGGTACGTTCAGCTTCAGAGAAAGAGCACTGTTGTTTGTGCCTGATCTGTCCTTGTACACGTCCACCAAGCCGTAATAGTACTTGAGGCCTAGCGTCATTCCCGCTCTTCCCGGGGCAAGCCTGTAGCCGAGGCCTCCGGCGAGACCGAAGTCGATGCGGTTGACCATGTCTTTGTTGAACTCCTTGACCTTGGCCTCTTTTCCCTCCACATCAGAGCGGAATTCCACCCACGCATTTCGCAGCCATCCGACTTGCGGTCCAGCCTCCAGGTAGAAGCGGCGTTTGATCTTATATCGGGCGAAGATGGGAATATTGAAATAGCTCAAGGTCTGGCGATAATCCCCCTCTTCCACATAAACATCCGCGTCAAGAAAGGTGAGGTCGTTAGTGGTCAACTCGTCGACACCAAAACTCGACTTGACCATCACACCGGTATACAGGTACAAGGGGTCTTTCAGTCGAATGTCGAAGTAGAAGCCGAGGTTCAATGTCCCCAAGGTCTTGTCAGTTTCCATCTCGGCGATTTGGGACCAGTTGAAGCCTCCCTCTAAGCCAAATTCAAGTCCGTCACTGTTGAGTTTGTCTCCGAAGATAAGGGTGATCAGTACCTGCGAGTGAGACAGATAACCACTACACACCAGCAATAGCGTGAAGATGCACTTTTTCATAGGTGAGAGGTTTTGATATCAGGTCTATATGTCAAATACCAAATCGGTATTCCAGGATGAACATCAGCTGTTGCTTGGACTGCACAAATCCGTATTCCGTACGCAGAGCCCAATGCGAACTGTGTTGGTAAGTACCACCGATCAGTAAGTTCCAGTTGGCTTCCAGGGCCTTGGTAAAACGATAGGCGATGTCGGTTTCTACTAGTCCAAATAACCAATCGTACGCCCCTTGGTAGACACGTCGTTGCAGGACGGTGAGATCATCCCAATAATTACCATTTCGGTCTGGGATCTCATTATTCACAAAGGACTGCCACCTGGCATCAATCGCAGCCTTGTCCTCTTCAGTAATCCCCAGCCCTTCGTCTATGCCGATACTTCCGGAAGTCTGCCCTTCCAGTCGCTGATATTGCGTGCCTATCCAGACACCCCAGAACTGATCCGGCCGCTTCAATGGGAATGTCTTGATGGCACGGATGCCGGCTACGTTCACCTTCACCGGTTTATCGAGCCGGTCGTTCGTTGTCCACGACCAGGAGTAATCACCTGAGAGGTTGATGAATCCCAAGGGCACGACACCAATCAAATTGAACCCGTAGTAGTTGCCATTGATGTCGGTCACACTCTCGAAGAAGTCGCTGCCGACCACAGAGAAAGAGATCGTTTGCTCTCCCCAGACCTTGCCTGCATAGGCCCCCACTCCAAGGAAGGGGAAGATCCACGTATCGAACCTTCCATTGATCGTATTGATCCGCCCTTGTGATGGTCCAAAATCCAGGATGCCGTCCAGGTCGATATATTCGCCAAAAGATCCATCAGGCTCACTCAGTGCCATTTCAAAATTGTCCAAAACAATGTTCTGTCGGTTGAAAATAGTACCGATCCCTAAGCCATGAGGAGCGGGAAGTCGATAACCTCTTTCCCACGCTTTTTTTCCAAGTAACGGCAATTTCCAGGGGTACTCGGTGCCTACAATCGTGGAGTCAACTTTCTGAGCAAATAAGGAGACCACGAGTAATTGTGAAAGGATCACCAATGTGAGGGTTCTACTTTTCATTTCTATATAGTCTTGGGCGTCAGTTTTATTCGATTTTAATTTTTTGGAAAAGTAAAGCAATTTGAAATCGCCATGGCTACTGTACTGCATTTTCTGCTATTTCGCCAATGGCGATAGACCAAATCACTTCCCGTTATTTACTTACTAGCTCAGCGTCCGATGGATACCATTCGCCTTCAAACCAGGGGTCCAAAGGTCCATATAGCCTGAAAATTGTGTTCCATCCTTTGCCGGGGATCGTTTGGATCCAGTTGTTTTCAAACCCGGACGGAGGCTCTGGTCCAATGTACACATCCCAGCTACCGTCTTCATTTTGCACTAGCCCCTCTTTATTGTTGTCGATTCCGGGGAATGGCTGGTCGGTCTGCAGCATCGAACGGGTCTGGTTGTCGTAAATGGTAAAGGACCAGAAATCATTCATCGGAGGGTTTGCAGGCACGTGGAACTTGTAGGTTTTGCTGCCATCGAAGGTATTGCCGTCTACATCGGAGTAGGCGATGGCATACTGGGAGCCTTTACCCACGATCTTCATGGACATGGCAGGTGTTATGCCCGTAGCATAGAAGTGAAACGCCCCCCGGGCATCGAGCAGTCTGGCACCTTCCTGTTCAAAGAGGTAACTCTTGTAAGCAAGCGGGTTGAGCCACTGTGTCCCGGGAAATTTGTACAGGTATTCGGATCTTGGCTTGGCCATCTGCGTTCGAACGATGGCCGCGCCGATCTTTGCCGCTTCAGCCAGGATCTTTTGCATCCGGGCATCTGGTGCGAACTCTTGTCCCTTTTTGATACCTATAGCCGCTAACACGCCGAGAATCTCGGGATTCTCCCCGAAAGCCGGCTCCGACTGCACGACGGCGTTGATCTCTTCAAATATGCCCTCGTCCATTCTGTGAATGGTGTTGAACTCCTTACCCGAGACATTGACAAAATTCATCGCAGGAGGATTGCTCCTTTGGGATAGAGGGTAGATCTTAACAGCGGCCTTGGTGGCTTGCACAGCGGGCTGAGGATCTCCATCCACCTGGAAGCCGCGCCATATCACCCAGTGTCCGTAGGTATTGGCCTTGTAGGTATAGTATCCATCGGGTACTGCACCTTCGTATCCGGGAGGCAGTATGAGAAACTTGCCGCCTTGTCCCCGGTCCGGCCCCAGTCGCCCAAAGTCAGCCACATACTTGAACCAGTGATCATCGATAATGCCCAGGACGTCAGGAGGCGTTTCGATAACCATCGGCTCTTCTCCCAACTCCAGCCAGGACATCATATACACGGAGGTCGTATTAGCCGTCAAGAACAATGCTCTTGAGTCCATAAGATCTTCGAAAAGTAGCGCCGTTTGGTTGGCGGGGCCGAATCGTAGGATTCCCTGCTTCATGGCCTCCATTGAGGCGATTTGAATTCCCGTGGTGTAAGCATGTACTGCATTGTGCAGGTCGACGTAGTCATAGACCGCCTCCGCCGTGCCAGGAAAAGGGATCCCGTCGTAAAATTGCAGGTCTCCAAGTGTCGATGAATTCAAAACATTCGGAGTCTCAATTCCTTCTGGGACATCCGTGGTCATTTCCATCGTAGGAGGTGTTGCAGATTGGGCCGTGCGATCGGTAGAGTCCGGTTTTTCGGCATTTTGCTGGCAGCCTACTATTGCTGCCAGGAGAAGGATGAATTTGAATCTTTTCATGGGTTATTTGGCTTGTGGCGGGTATTTCTTGAAGATCTTGGCGACGCCTTTATTGATACGCTTGGATCTCTTCTCTGGTGAAATACTTTCTTGATAGGTGCCCTCTCCACGGCCTTGCCATACCAGACTGTTGCTTTCGGTATCTACCAGGTCGACGAAGATGGTGCCAACAATGTAGGACTCCACATCAATGGTACTAGTTGAGAAGCCGCCTCCCCATCGGTAACCATATCTGCCTCCGGCGCCATAGTAGGTCGTATTTGAAGTGGCTCGCTCCTGCTCGCTTGCCCGGATATACCAGTTGACATCAAGGTCAGCTTCTTCAGACTCTGACAGTCCTTTCGCTTGCAATTGGGTGCGTATCGCTTCCAGCATTCTATTCCGGTTCAGTTCCTGTATTGCATAGGTTTTCGCATCCTCCGTAAAGCGGAAAGTTTTGTATTGACTGAAATCCACTGTCTGATCATAGTCATAAGTGGTCTTTACTTGTGTGTAACCTGTCACGCAAAAAAGCAGGAGAGAGAGCGTACATGCCAGCCTTGCCATTAAGTTGATATGTTTCATAGGTCTATTTGATTAATGATGTATGTTGAGATTTCTTGTTTTAGCTCTTTCAGCATCTCACAGTCAATTGAAACATCCTTCAAAGATTCCGTCCTCGTGGATATCATCTGTTGACAGTCTTGATATTCCTGAAGCATTTCCAGAAACACTTCCTGATGGATCAATCCTTGGATCAACTGGTTATACTCGGGAAATAGCTGGAGACTAAGAAGAAGGAGGTCAGATTGCTTTTCTTTGCTGTCCAATTGTAAGGAATTAAAAACACTCAAAGATTCCCATTAGTTAATTCTCTTTGAAGTAACAGAAAGTAATTTACCGTAACATCCAAGTGGCACACGTGACAGGCGCTATCAACAATTCGGCGATCCTTGATGAGCTTTCAAGGGTCCTTCGAAGCCAGGTTTTTCGGAATTCTGACATGCTGCGCAACTTCCTGTCTTTTATTGTGCAAGAGGAGCTGAAAGACGATGGGATAGAGTTGAAGCAGTACAGTATTGCCGTGCATGCCTTTGATAGAAGTGAGGATTTTGATCCCACCACAGACCCCATCGTGAGGATTCAGGCCGGTCGTCTGCGTCGCAATCTGGATCTATACTATCGGGAGGAAGGCGCCCGTGATCGGATTCGGATATCCTTGCCTAAAGGAACGTATAGGCCATCTTTCTCCTCCGCCGAGCCAAGTGCCGGTGTATTGCCTCCTGCGATTTCTGAATCTGAAAATAATGGGCTGATTTCATTGGCGGTGGTACCCATTAGAAACCTGAGTTCTACCGCAGACAATCAGCACATTGTAGATGGATTCACGCAAGAGCTCCTCATGGAGCTATCTCACTCTAAGGACTTCATGGTGATACGTGTGAAGGAAGAAGAGCACGATGTCACGCAATTATCCATGGCGAGATTCTCCTTGGATGGGTCCATCCGATTCGGTAATGATGTAATCAAGATCTCTCTGGGAGTGACAGACAATAGGAACATGCAGGTTCTGTGGTCCTATCAAGAGAAGTTCAATGAAGGTGAAGTAGACCTCATCCAGGTGCAGGAGGAGGTGGCCACGGCCGTAGCTCAGCAGATTGCTGGTTTGAGTGGGGTGATATCTGAAAAGATGTTTGCAGATTCCAAGTGGGAAGGCACTCACGATCAGGAGTTCTATGCGACGTACATGCACTTCTACGTCTACAACAAAAATCCAACGGAGCAAAACGCCAACAGCCTACTGGAGAAGGTACATCAGCTGGTGGAGAAGCGCCCCGATTTCGCTGCGGGATGGGCCGTGCTGACGAATCTGTATGCTGATGCGTACATGTTTGGGTTGGATGGCGAGCACCTCGATCTTGCGCTACAGTTTGGCAAAAAGGCGATTGACTTACAACCCAATAATCAAGTATGCCAGGTGTATTATGCATGGGCACTCCAGCTTGGTGGCCATCAGCAGGAAGCAGATAAGCATTTTCAAATTGCTCTGCAGTTGAATCCACATTCTTTGTACTACCCGGGAGCCATTGGCTGGGCTCATTTGATAAAAGGTGATATGCAAGCTGGACATCCCCTTGTAAAGAAGAGTATGGAGTTGGACTATCAACATCCTCGATGGTTCCATATCGGTACCTCCGTGTATTACCTGGGCCGGAAAGAATATCACAAAGCCCTTCTGGAGGCCGAGAAGATCCAAAGCCCTGACCTCTATTGGGACTGGCTCATGCAGCTTGTGACCTGTGAGAAACTATCGTTGACCGATAAGGCGCTACAACATCTGGAGAAACTCACTGAGGTGAAGCCCGATTTCTTCGAGCGTCCCGAAGCGTTTGTGCGTGCTATGATCAAGTTTGAACCAATTGTAGCCGAAATTCTCGAGTCCGTTAGTGCCATTATGGATCTTGCTGATTGGAGCCTGGCCGGGAAGGAAAAGTGATGCAATAATGGAGACTGCTTGGCTGGTGGAGACACTGCTGCAGGGAGTCTCCGACTGCTCGTTACGGTAACTTACCATCTGTAACTTTTGAAAGTTGGTCATTTCGGAGAAACTTTGTTGAAAATAGTTTGACCAATGAATAAAGCATTTTCGCTAGCTAAAGTCGCGACCCTGGCTTTGGTACTCACCACGGCCTGCTATCCGGGAGATGACCTCGTAGTCTCTGACCTGGATATTGTTGCCACCAATTACGACGACGAATACTTCAATCGTAACTCACCCCGAACGTATTTCATGCCTGACACTGTGGGTGTGATTGGCGATGGTGATGCCAACGATTATGAGCTCACCAGAGCAGAGATGGATTTTATCCTCGCGCAGGTAGCATCTAATTTCAGCGACCTCAACTACCAAAGAATCGAAACGGTAGATGACAATAACCTGCCCGACGTGGTGGTTACTGTCAATACCTTGGTGAACGACGTCACTGGCGGTGGATGTATTCCATGGTGGCCTTGGTGGGGCTGGTACCCTTGGTATCCAGGATGGGGTTGGGGACCCGGTAATTGCTACCCTGCCTACTTTTATTCCTATACTAGTGGCACCCTTACAATGGACATGATTGCACCAGCTACCAGTATAGATCAGGATTTTGACATCGTCTGGAGAGCGGGGATCAATGGGCTCGTAAGGAGTAACACGTCAGGCAACCAGACATTTGTCCGCGAGACGATTGATCAGGCTTTTGACCAGTCACCTTATTTACAGCCTTGAGCATCCCCAAACTAACGACAGAAATGAAACGCAATAACATACTATTATTCATATTGTTGATGCCGTTCCTCGCGGCAGCGCAACAAGCTTACACCGGTATTTCATACAATACATCTCTGACATTGTCAGACACGCGAGACTACATCGACAACTATAGTTGGAGAGGAGCCAGCATGGAGTACAACCAATTCATCAACGAAAATGTGACGGTTGGCTTTTTCGCCGGCTGGAACGTTTTTTATCAGAAGCTCGAGGGAGAGTTCACGTCAGGCACCAGGACCGCTTCCGGTACTCAACAGCGCTATGTGAACACGCTTCCGATACTACTGGAGTCCCGCTATCATGTTGAGCCCGGTAATGCCCGTGCACCCTATGTGGGCTTGGGAATCGGTACAATGTACAAGGAGCAGGAAACACGCATGGGGCTGTTCACCGTTTCGGACAACGGTTGGCAATTTGCCTTGGCGCCGACGGTAGGATTCCTGCTGCCGATCGGCAGCACAGCAGTGAACATTGGTGTTCGATATAATCTGGGATTTGGTGGCGGTGACCTCGATGATACATCTTATCTTGGCATCAACATCGGATTTGCCTGGATGAGATATTAAACAGCAAATCAATTGAATACCTAGAATCGGACAATTATGTTGAACTCGAGATTTACCCAATGGACTCTCATGATGGTGCTGATAGCTGTCTTGTTTGTCCAGTGTTCACCGAACCAACACCAAGCCAACGTCGAACTGATCGAAAAATATGTGGCGGCTGTTGAGAACAAGGATACCCAAACGATGAAGGACCTGCTGGCGGAGGATTATGTGGGCTACGGACCTAGTATTGCCGACACGACCAACAAAGAGAAGGCTGTCGCGACCTGGGAAAAGAACGCCACCGAGCTGTATGATCAGATCAAATATGAGCGATCAAGGAATGTGGCGGTGACGATTCCCGATGGTGATTTCCCAGGAGAATGGGTCACCAACTGGGCTGAGTTGAGCATCTCTTACAAGGATGGACGAGACCCAATCCGCATATGGGCTAATTCAGTGTACCGCATTGAAGATGGTCAGATCACCACAAGCTTTACTTTTTACAATGAAGCGGATGCCCTGCGACAGCTGGGTTACGTATTCATTGATTTGAATGACCTTTACGAAGACCCCAATTGAGCAGAAAGATGAGAAAGCACAATATATTACTTATCGCCGTACTAATGCTGGGTGGTATCACTGTTCAAGCACAGGAGAAATCCCTGGCTCAGTCCCTCAACATGTTTGTGTTCCCCGGCCAAGACCAGACGTCGGAGCAGCAAAGCACGGATGAGTACGAATGTTACAAGTGGGCCATGTCAGAGACAGGATATGACCCAATGAATCCTACTCAGGTAGAGGCGGAGCAAGTAGAGACGGGCCCGGATGGCTCAGCAATTCGTGGTGCCGCAGGAGGAGCCGCTGCTGGTGCAGCAATCGGTGCTATTGCAGGTGATGCGGGCAAGGGTGCTGCGATTGGTGCCGTGGCCGGTGGACTGAGAGGCCGAAGAGCACGGGCAGCCGGGCAGGCTCAGCAGCAGCAACAAGCGAATGCAACTGCTGAGCAGCAGTCACAGGCGTTGGAAGACAACTTCAAAAAGGCATTTTCTGTGTGCCTCGAGGCCAAAGGTTATTCTGTGAAATAAGCCCACAGGTAACAATGAAAGAATGGAGACCCGGCAATCGCCGGGTTTTTTTGTACCTGGTTGTAGAGGCCGCAAGGCTGTGATTCACTCCAGCAGGTATTGAACAGCTTCCTCGGTCGAATCAAAGTTTTGAATGGGATACTCCTTGCTGGTGAACCTCTCAGCTAACACGCCTGTGGGCCCACCGATCACAGCGATTTTCTTGACAAAAGGCTTCGTGGCTTTGATGTAGTCACCTAGATAGCGGAGGCTCTGTTCGTCCATCTTGATTCTTGGCGCCTTCTCCAACAAAAGCACACTCTTCGGTGGTTCGCTCGTGATGAGGCTTTGGGAGAGCTTCATGAGTGCGATCAAATCCTCGCCTTCCAGGTTGCTATAATCCGTAACACGAATACGAATGCCCTGCACGACTTCCCATGTGATCCGGCCTTGAAGTTTCATCCTGTTGTAACGTGTTCAGCTGACCCGGTTATAGGGTAAGGCACTTTCTACAGGGAGCAAAGTACGCAACTGCCCCGCACAATCCTCAATTGACGGGTCATGGCGACTATATTTTGTTGTAATTTTTTCCTATGAAAACCCCCGCAACTTATCTAGGTGTTTTATCGTGCGTCGTACTTCTCACGGCTTGCTCAACCTCCATTGAGCCCCTTATCGATGTTGAATGGCCCATCGCCAATGGCTCAAAAGCCAACACCAAATACTCCTCGCTTGATCAGATCAATCGAGAGAACGTATCTCAGCTGACCTTGGCCTGGCAGTACAGTGCAGACGAAGAAGGGTACACGATTGAATGTACGCCTGTTGTGATTGATAATGTCCTTTACGCCACGACTCCTCTTTTGAAGGCATTTGCATTGAATGCCGCCACCGGCGAAGAACTGTGGAAATTCGACCCGTTTGCCTATGAGAATGAGAATCCACGTATGCGGCTGGCACCCATTGTCAATCGTGGGGTCACCTACTGGGAAGACCAAGCGGCCAAATACATCTATTTTGGGGCGGGTCCTTTTCTCTATTGCCTCGACGCAGAGACGGGCACTTTGATTGACACTTTTGGTGAAGGAGGAAGGATCGACCTGCTACAGGGACTCGATCGGGAGATGGAGGGGCTTACCATTTCGGCCACGTCGCCTCCGATAGTGCACAAAGGGCTGCTGATAGTGGGCGCCATGCTTTCGGAGCACGGCGGAGAGGTAGCGCCTGGTCATGTGAGGGCATTCGACTTGCATACTGGGGAGAGGAAATGGATTTTTCATACGATCCCGCATCCGGGTGAGTATGGCTACGAGACCTGGTCGACAGACTCCTGGCAGACCTTTGGTGGGGCCAACGCCTGGGGCGGATTTTCGCTGGACGAGGAGCGTGGGATCGTCTACTTTGGGACAGGATCCGCCTCCCATGACCATTTTGGGGCCAATAGGCTTGGGGATAACCTCTTTGCCAATAGTGTCGTGGCACTGGATGCGGAGACTGGCCAGCGGATATGGCATTACCAGCTGGTACATCACGACTTGTGGGACTACGATATCCCGACACCGCCCAACCTTGTGACAGTCAATCGCAGCGGCAAATCCGTCGACGCTGTCGCCCAGGTCACGAAGATGGGAATGCTCTTCCTGTTCGACAGGGAAACGGGAGAGCCATTGTTCGACATCGAGGAACGTCCAGTGCCCCAAACAACTCTGCCTGGAGAGCAGACATCCCCGACACAGCCCTTTCCTGTGCGTCCACGTCCCTATGCGCGGCAGGGCTTTACGTCGCAGGACATTACCAATCGTACGCCGGAAGCCTATGAATTTGTGAAGATCAACATGTACGACAAATATGGAGACGCCCGGATCTATGATCCGCCCAGTTTCGAGGGAGACATCGTCCATCCGCAATTCAACGGCGGCACAGATTGGGGGGGAGCCGCCGTCGATGTCGAGACAGGTTGGCTGTATGTACCGTCGAGTAGCGAACCCGAGTTGATGCGGGTCGTAGATGCTGTGGAAGGAGCCGATTTTCCGTATCGGGTCACTGGCCACCAACCCGTGAAAGACAACGATGGCTATCCGATCAGCACACCGCCTTGGGGTACCTTGAGCGCCATAGATCTCCATCGGGGATTGATCGTTTGGCAAGTACCGTTCGGAGGTTATCCCGATATCGAGGGGTTTGATTTCCCGACGGGTACTTTCAATATGGGAGGACCCGTAGTCACTGCAGGAGGAGTTGTGTTTCTGGGAGGATCCATGGATGAGAAATTCAGAGCTTTTGACAAGGAGACAGGGGAGGTGCTTTGGGAGACCCAATTGCCAGCAGGAGGCTATGCGACCCCCGCCGTCTACGCCGTTGACGGCAAGCAGTATGTGGTCATTGCTGCAGGAGGAGGAGGAAAGCCAGGAACCAAGCCCGGCGATAGCTACCTGGCCTTTGCGTTGCCAGATGGGAACCAGGTGTCACCCGAAGCGGAATCTGCCGACAGCTCGGCAGAGGTAATGGCAGGGGCGCAGTTGTACATTTCCCGATGTGCTTCCTGTCACCAGTTCAATGGTCAGGGACATGGGAGCGATTATCCTCCCTTGACAGCATCGCAATGGGTAGAGGACAAGGAGCTTCTACTCAGTGTCATATTGGGTGGCCTGATGGGCCCTCTCACTGTCAATGATGTGGAGTACAATGGCTCCATGCCACCGTGGCGAGAGTTTCTCAATGACAATGAGGTGGCAGCCATCGCAACATACATTCGATCTTCATGGGGCAATGATCTCACCACTGTGACACCCGAAGAAGTGACAGAAGTGAGGGGTCGTACGCAGGATCGTACCGCCATGTGGACAGCTTCAGAGCTGAAGGCTGATTGAAACAGACGCGCCAGGTCTTGTCCATAAAATCTGGAGGTATTCTGGGATAAGAGCACAAGTTGCGATAGTTTTAGAGTGAGTTATAAATAGTAAGTGAGTACTTACTACACACTAAAACTATGAAACGATACCTGCCCTTACTCTCCGCCTTTCTGGTGCTTTTCGCCGTCGTACCCTTGTTTTCCCATCGTGATGATGCATTGCTCGTAGAAGCGAATATGAGGCTGTCGGAGGTTGAGGCCGAGCAAGATCCTTCAGACAGTGAAATTGCTTTCAACAAGATGATGGATGTGCTCACGCATCAGCGCTGTGTCAATTGCCACCCCTCTGACAATGTGCCTAAGCAGACAGAAGCCAGACGAGCACACCGTTTTGATATTTCGAGGATAAATTCATCAGGGGCTACCAATTGCAATACCTGCCACCAGGCGTCCAACAACAACTTCTCAGGCGTACCCGGGGCACCAGACTGGGCCCTAGCTCCCCATGTCATGAGGTGGGAGGGCCTGTCGAGAGTAGAAATTGCTAAATCGATGATGAATCCGGCGACCAATGGTAATCGTTCGGCAGAAGACATCATGCACCACTTGACTGAGCATGAACTGGTACTGTGGGCATGGGAGCCGGGAGTGGATGCTGAGGGCAAGCCGAGGGAGCTACCTCCCGTGCCAAAAGACGAATACATTGCCGCCGTGAAAGCCTGGATCGAGGCCGGCGCGATCATTCCAGAAGAATCTGTCAACTGAATCTTAAGAAACTTACATACATGACCATATCATTCAATATCAATGGAAAGCCGCAGACTGTCGACGTAGATGGAGACAGTCCTCTGCTGTGGGTAGTCAGGGACGTATTGGACCTGAAAGGCACCAAGTTTGGCTGTGGAAAGGCGGCCTGCGGCGCGTGCACGCTACATATCAACGGAGAGGCCGTGCGTTCCTGCTCGTTTCCCGTGAAGTATGCTCAGGGCGCCGATGTTACCACCATTGAAGGGCTCGGGACCCCCGAAGCCCCACACCCCGTGCAGCAGGCGTGGATGGAGGAGATCGTCCCACAGTGTGGTTATTGCCAGCCGGGTTTTATGATGGCCAGTGCCGCATTGATCGCCAAAGTTCCGGAGCCAACGGACGCAGACATCGATAGTCACATCATCAACATTTGTCGGTGTGGCACCTATTACCGCATGCGCAAGGCCATCAAGAAGGCCGCGGAGATTCAGAATGGTAACGCTGTAAATTCCTAAGGTCATGGCAGGCAAGAAGAAGTTTTCAAGAAGGAAGTTCCTGGTCCGCACGCTCGCCGGAGGCGGTGGATTGATCGTAGGTGTGGGAGTCACTGGCTACATCGCTCGCAATCCCCTGCGCCGACAGATCAATGAATTCATCGATTCGGGAGAGAGTCCCTACCAGGGCAATGTCAGCGATCCGATGATCTGGTTCGAGGTGACAGACGACAATGAGATCACCCTGTTCTCACCTAAGGTGGAAATGGGCCAGGGCAGCTTCACAAGCTTGGCACAAATCGCAGCCGACGAACTCAACATGGACATGAGTTCCATCAAAGTTGCCCATGCAGAGACGGCCTCCGGCAATGTCGATCAGTTTGCTACTGGCGGTAGCACGACGATCAGGGGCCTTTGGCAGCCGTTGAGGGAACTGAGCGCGACGATGCGCGAGATGCTTAAAAATGAGGCGGCAAAAAAGATGTCAGCCGATCCCTCCACGTTGAAGGTCACGAACGGAGCCGTTACTGACGGATCCAAGACGATGAGTTTCGGGGATATTGTGCAGGGCGTAACGGAATGGAACGTCCCTGATGCTCCCCCCTTGAAGGACTTGTCAGACTACAAGCTAGTAGGGCAGCCCGTCCCGAGGATAGACCTGCAGGATAAGGTATTCGGTGAGCCAATATTTGGTATGGATGCCCAGATGCCGGATATGCTCTATGGTGCGATCATCCGACCGACACAGGTGGCGGCAAAGTTCAAAGGTGCGGATACCAGCAAAGCGGAGAGTATGCCGGGTGTGGTCAAAGTCGTAGTCGAGGAAGATTTCGCCGCTGTGATTGCCACCTCCTATGTTGAAGCCATCAACGCCAAGCGACAGGTAGCGGTCGACTGGCAGGTGGACAAGGAGTGGACCCTCCAGGACATTGAGTCCATGATCGAAGTGGGGAAAGGGGATCCTTACGTCATCCAAAAAAACGGAAAAGCCGAGAAGGTGCTTAAGTCTGGTGAAGTCATCTCCAGCGAATATAAAAGCCCCATAGGTGCACACGCCCAGATTGAGCCTCATGTAGCCGTTGCGCATGTTGAGGGAGATACAGCAACCGTGAAAATGTCGACCCAGGTGGTGCGCATCACCAGAGATCAAGTAGCAGATCGCCTTGGCCTGGACAAGGAGAATGTCAACATCATTCCGGCTTACCTGGGCGGAGGATTTGGAGGTCGCCTCGATACGCCGATTGCCACCTATGCTGCGGTACTCTCCAAAGCTGTCGGCAAGCCGGTGAAGTGTTTCTACGAGCGACAGGAAGAATTTCAGAATGACACATTTCGGCCTCCGACGCATCACGTGTTGAAAGCAAAGCTGCAAGAAGGCAAAATACTGGCGATGGAACACAATGTCTCCAGCGGCGCTGTTGCCTGGGGTTCTCCGATGCTGCCGAGTTTCCTGGAAACGGTACTAGGCGCTGACCTCGGAGCCTGGCGAGGGGGCATGATTCAGTACGGGGCCATACCCGACTATCAGGCAGTATCATGGAAGGTGACTTTGCCTTTTGCTACGAGCTGGTGGCGTAGCCTTGGGCTGCTGGCCAATACTTTTGCCATCGAGAGTTTCATGGACGAACTGGCCGAGCAAGCCGGTAAGGATCCTGTCCAGTTCCGACTCGAACACATCCAGGATGATAAAGCCGGCCAACGCCTCAAGAGCGTAATTCAGGCGGCAGCCGATAAGGCCGGTTACAGAGATACTCCGCAAGACGGCGTCGCTATGGGCTTTGCCGCTTCCACCGATGCAGCCACCCCTGTTGCCATGGTCGCGGAGGTGTCGATGGAGGGGGAAAGGATCAAAGTGCATAAGGTCACCTGCGCCATGGATCCGGGATTGTCCGTCAATCCTGATCAGGTACGGGCCCAGTGTGAGGGCTGTATTGTCATGGGCATGAGTGGTGCGATGTATGAGCGCATGTATATCGAAAATGGCCAGCTGAGGCCCATTATCTACGGTCCTTATGAGATGGCGAGACTCACACACGCGCCGAAAGAGATTGATGTCGTGCTATTGCAGGGTGATGAGAGCCCCGGAGCTGTGGGCGAGCCACCTTTAGGCCCGATTGGTGCGGCAGTCGCTAATGCCATCTATCGATTGACCGGGGAGAGGAGGCGGTCCATGCCGCTTAGTCAGGCTTAAGTGCTGGTCTTTTTCTGGGGGCCCGCGTCGCCTTCGCAGAGGCTACGGCGAACGCGACGGGCTCTCCGTTTTACCCGCCTTTGCCGTAGGCAGGCTCACGGCCGCGCTACCCACGCTTTGCCCATGCCTGGTATCACTGCGATCCCTGGCCCGAGCGATTGTGCGAAGCGAGGACTAATCGCGATCGAAATGCCATCCGCCATTGGTTGAGCGTCCGTTGAAAATGGTGCAATCGCGTTGCCTGATGATGCTATCGTTGAGGGCATTCATTAGATTGACACCATGCGCACTCCATTCTTCCTGCCCAGACTCACACTCGTCCGACTTAGCCTCGGCATAGTCGGACTCATTTTGCTCTCCGCCTGCCAGACAGAGAAGAAACCAGCTAATGAAATCCTCCACCTCAATATGTCTGGCGAGGTTACGAGCACCTCTGCCTTATTACAGTCGCGTCTTGTCGCCGCCGACACCCTCGTGTTGCAGGATGAGCATGATGTGGCCGGCGTGCCGGGCTATGCCTATTTTGAAGTGGCATCGGATGCTTCTTTCGACAAATCGGTCTCCAGCGCGGTGAAGGCGGTCAATAGTGAGACAGACTTCATATTAAAGGCATCTTTTCCTCGGTTACAGCCAAATACTACCTACTACTACCGCCTTTGGCGTGGCGCGGACGAGCTTACATTGTCGCCGGGGAAGGTCTGTACCTTCCGTACGCTGCCCGGCGACGGATCTGCCGAGCCAGCCTCTTTCGTCATCATGAGTTGCATGCATTTTGAGAGATTCTTCGGGTTGGAAAAGTCCAGTGGAGGAGGGGACGGCAAGTTTACCGTAGCGCCATTGTCGGATTGGGAGCGAGCCAATGGGTTTCCGGCATTTCGCACCATCAAGGACCTTCAGCCATTGTTTGTCGCGGCCACCGGGGACAATGTGTACTACGACCACCTGCCGGCAGTCAGTCAAGAAGGACTTCGAGCCAAATGGCACCGTCAGTTTTCGTTGCCCATTGTACAGGAGGTGCTGGAGCAAGTACCATTTTTTTGGGAGAAGGACGATCACGACTATCGCTTCAATGACGCCGATACGACCAATGAGAAACAGTCGGAGCCTTCTCATCAGTTGGGGATGGCTACTTTTCGTGAACAGGTCCCTGTGGGTGAGCCGTATAAAACCGTCCAGGTCAACGACTATTTGCAGGTTTGGCTGGTGGAGGGCAGAGATTTTCGTAGCCCCAATTCCATGCCCGATGGACCGGAAAAGTCGCTGTGGGGGACGGCGCAAAGAGAGTGGTTGCAGAGTACCCTTGCCATGAGCGACGCGCCTTTCAAAATTCTCATTTCCCCAACACCCCTAGTCGGGCCGGATGATGCTTACAAAAGGGACAACCACGTCAATACAAAAGGCTTTCGTTATGAGCGAGATGCGTTTTTCGATTGGTTGGACGAGAACAACCTGACTGAGAATTTCATCATCATCAATGGCGACCGGCATTGGCAGTATCATTCGATTGGACCCTACGGTATTCACGAATTCGGTACTGGGGCTCTGGTCCGTCAAAATGCTCGCTACGGCCGGGAACCCGGTGATCCGAAGTCCACGGATCCGGAGGCGTTGGTGCAGCAGCCGTTCATTCAGATGGAGCCCACCGGAGGGTTTGTTCTGGTCGAACAAGCGGTTGTGCAAGAAAGCCCTTCGCTAATTGTAAAGGTTTTGAATGCTCAGGGCGACTTATTGCACCGCTATTCCTTCGATGCAGTAAATTAGGCGCAAAACACTTCCATTTGATAGGACTCCTCAGAGCGATCCTCCGACTATTGCCATGGCTTTTGCTGCTGGCCGTGTTGGCTTGGGTTTTTATTACCGACAAGACCTCCTCGCTGTGGGTGGAGGGATCGAAAGAAACGTATCAGAGTCTCGTCCTCACCAAAGTAGAACAGATGGGCAAGGTAGAGCTTGTCCAATTCAACTTTCAGGAGGTCACCGAGCTCAAGAAAATCAGTGATTACATTGACTTGCGCCTATTCAAATACAAGCCCCTGCCAGATGCCAAGGCAGTGTTGATCAGTCAGGGCTCGGCCGTAGGTTGCATTGACCTGGCAAAAGTCACGGCGACTGATGTTCAGATTTTCAATGACAGTATACACATCAGGCTGCCGGAGCCGGAGCTATGCTACTTCAAAGTGGACCTTGAGAAATCCCGGATCTACGATCTCCAGATCAGCTATATGAGTGAAGAAGAGCAGAAAGCCTTCATTCAAGAGCTGTACCAGGTCGCGGAAGAGGAAATCCGCAATGGTGCCATGGAAGCTGGCATTTTGGAGCAGACCAAAGAAAGTGCTCATAGCCTCCTTTCCCCCATGCTGACAGGAATATCCGGACGGATAGTCACGGTTTCATTTGATCCCTCGAATCAAAAAGTGTTGCCCGAGGATGGTCTCGGAGGGCGCTGAACAATATTGTTGTTCCTGAGCCAACACATTGCGCCTTTTACTGGATTGGATGCCCTAAAAAAAGAAAGGTAATACTGCCTTCCTGTGCCCAGGATTGCAGTATCACCTCAAATTTAACATCAGTGAATCAATGAATAATTTACCTTCGTTCGAAAGTATCGTAAATGTAAGAATAAAATCGTTACTCTAGAGCAATTTTATTATTCATTATTATATTAGCAGCTGGTTATAGATTAGTGATTTCTATTTCCAGGGCCGATAATTAGCGAAGGAAAAGGGTCAATAGCATTACTATTGGCCTTTTTTTGTGCTTTTTCGGCACCTATTCCCCCGTAGTTTTCCGAACGAAACATTTCAGATCACCACCGAGAAATGTTATCTTCACAGTTCAACTCGCCAAATTCTATGTGACATGAAAGAAAAAACTACGAATGTCGTCATATTTCTTATTGCCCTTTTCGTCGTCGTGGGTTGCGCCTACGATGAACTAGGAGAAATAGAGACGAACTTCCGAAGGACATCAAGCACCGGTACGACAGTCGGTGGCGATGACCATAATCCTCAAAGTGGCACTGACCTGGACTCAGGTTTCGAAACTGATCCAGCAACTGATGGCTCCGATTCTGACACGAATGATACTGAGTCCGCCGATGCTGATGGTGAAGTGGCTGAATCTGATTCGGATAATGATTCTAATGGGACGACAGAACTTTGGCCATCTTCCGGCGATGGTGCAGAGCCCGTAGACAGTTCAGAGACGTCCGGTACCGGTACAGATACAGATGCAGCAGAACCTGGAGACGCTGAGGCTTCGGTTGAATCTGATGAGGCAGAGTCGACTCCTACGTGGGGAGAAGTATAAAAGTGCCTTGGGGATTTTGCGAAAAAATGATGGTCTTCCTCAATTGAATTTGAGGAATGTCCAAATAGATATAGAAGAGATTTTGGGATATTGACTCGATCAGGTGGGTTGAGTTAATGTCTTGCTCAGTTTGAGCGCTAGTTATCGAATCATAATTGATGCCCTTGTGAAATTTCGGCACATTCTTGCTTGTTGCCTGATTTATGTCTTGCTTTTTGCGACCCTCGACGCGAGATCAAGCGTGGATCCCAATACTTCCGCTACTATCGAGCGGAGCAAGGAGGTTATGCGGGACGATCCCGTTCGCGCGTTAGCTCTTATGGATTCATTGTTGCAAAAAGAGAGCTTAACGGATGAGGAACTTACGGAGATCCACTATCAAAGGGGGAAAGTTTATTATCTGGAGCTATTGGAGAGAGGAGATGCCATTCTGAGCTTTTACCAGGCGCTTCGTCATTCCAGGCAAACGGACAATGTACAGCGTCAAAATGATATCCTAACCTATCTGGGGCTTTCATACAAGGCCCTCAATCACTTCGAATATGCCCAAGGTTATTACGCCGAGGCGCTGTTATTGGATTTGCCTAGCGAAAAGTCGCGGTTGCTGACTTTGTACAATCTGGGTAAAACCTTGCGCCTAGCCGAGCAATATGATTCGGCAATTGCAATTCAGAATCGTCTTATTCCCTCATTTCAACAAATGGGCGACATGGAAGGCTTCATTATTTCCTGTCAATTAGAGTTGGGATCGAACTACTATGGAAAAAAGGACTGGACCGCGGCGGCAAGAACTTATCACCATCTTCATGATGTTGCCGAGCAGGCCGATGATCAGAGGCTGAAGGCGAAGGCCTTGATTAGCTTAGGTGCTATCTATATGAATGGGGAGAGCCTTGACAGTGCCCGTTCTTACCTGACAGAGTCACTACCTCTAATGCTTAGTGCGGGAGACGAGGCCTTGTTATTGGATAATTACAATAATTTGGGAGTATTGGCGGAGGCTGAAGGGGATGTAAAGAAGGCCCGGGAATTCTGGATGAAAAGCGCCGAGTTGGATCCCCGAAGAGTGGATGTGTCCGTGCAGATCGCCAATATTCAGGATGTGATCAGGATCAGCCAAGAACTCCAGGATCATGAGGCGGCTTTGATCTACAGTCAAAGGCTTAATGAGATCATGCTCCCACTGGTCGAACTACAAGAGACATTTGAAGAGCTACATGCACGCTACCTTGCAGAGAAAATCCGAACGGAAATTGAAGCATTTGAGCTACGGGAGTCACTGACGATCGCTCAGCTGCGCATATCGCTGATTGCCACGGTGCTCGCTCTGATCACGGTGATAGGGGCGTTGGTTTATTGGATTCTAAAGAAGCGGCAGCGACTGGATGATTCTGTCATTGAGCATCTGAAACAGCGCGACCAACTGCTCTATTACATTAGCTACCGATACAATTTGGATGTACCCTCGATGATGCGTGAGATGCACAGTGAGGACAAGCTCATGTGATAGAGGACGCCAGATGTTGGTGCCGATCAGTTACTCTTCCTTCTTCCCGTTTTTTTCCAGCAGACCGATGTACTTATCCTTCAGTTCCAGGTTTTCCCGTAAGAGGTCTTGATTTACTTGCTTTTGCTGGATAAACATTCTGCGCATCTCTTCCTTGCTTAGCTCATCCAGGTATTGGTACCTGATGTGCTCAGCGACTCCCTCGTCCACCCACGAGTCAATCTGTTTGCTTCTTTCTTCCTCTGTGTGTTGTGAGGACTTGGAATCCTCCTTGCGGAACACAGAATGCTTCGACATATCGAGTCGCATGAACTTGCTTGGATCCAGCTTGAAATAGTCCATGATCTCCAGGTACTTTTCAAGCTTCGGAAGAACACCACCTTCGTAAGAGTTGACATTGGACTTACTTAGATGAAATAGCCTCCCAAATTGTTCTTGCGACATTCCGTGCTGAGCGCGTAAGTACTTAAGATTTCGTTGAAAATAGTTCAAGTTGGTACAGTCCAATTCTGCAACTTCACTCACCTGAGCCAGTTGGCTTTCTTCAAGTCTTTCGCATTTTCATCTCGCTGTGCACAGGCAAAACTATTGTTTTTCACAAAACATTTCGGCCATCATTTGACCAATTATCAGGCATATCAGCTAGGTATGAAGATATCTGAAATAGGTATTATGATGATTATTAACCATTATGGCTGTTTTACCAATTTATGGGTTTTTGGTAATTGTGATTTAGATCCGGGTATGGGTGCAGATGGCCTAGCTGTGCCTTGAGGTATGTAAATGGACTGGAGCGCTCAGGATCTGAACGACACTTTGTGGGTAGGCGATGGTATTTTGGGTGGTAGGCGAATGAGATCTGCCAATTAGCCTCCGGAGACGTCTGGTAGATTGTGAAAATTGCACGATATTGACGATCGAATGTCTTCACTTCCTATAGAAACCCAAGCATGCAAATAATAGAGCAGTCGAAAAACTATGATGTCATTATCGTGGGCTCCGGCGCAGGCGGCGGCATGGCCACCTATAACCTGGCGAATGCCGGCCTCAAGGTAGCCGTGGTAGAAGCTGGCCCGTACTTTGACCCCGCTGACCCTGAACAGCGCACCCAACTGCGATGGCCCTGGGAGTCGCCCCGAAGAGGCGCTGGATCCGCTCGGCCATTTGGCGATTTCGATAGCGCCTATGGTGGCTGGGAGATCGACGGAGAGCCCTACACGAGGGCCTCAGGCACGGAATTCGACTGGTTTCGATCGCGTATGCTCGGCGGACGCACCAACCACTGGGGTCGCATATCCCTGAGGTTTGGTCCCTTGGATTTCAAGCGTAGGGACCTCGATGGTTTGGGTGACAATTGGCCCATCTCCTATGATGATGTGAAGCCCTACTACGACAAAGTAGATAAGCTTATAGGCGTATTTGGTTCCAAAGAGAACATACCCAATGAACCCGACGGTTTTTTCTTACCGCCTCCAAAGCCCAGGCTACATGAGCTGTACTACATGAACGCTGCGAAGAAAGCGGGCATACCAGCCATTCCTTCTCGACTTTCGATACTGACCAAGCCCATCAACCCCGATCGGGGCGTTTGCTTTTATTGCCGGCAGTGCAACAGAGCTTGCATGGCTTACGCGGACTTTTCAGCGGGTACCTGCCTCATCTTTCCTGCCCAGAAGAATGGACAGGTCGACCTCTATACCAACGCGATGGTCCGTGAAGTGCTCACCGATAATGAGGGCAAGGCTACAGGCGTGTCGTACATCAACAAGGAGGATCGAAAGGAATACGAATTGAAGGGGAAGGTTGTGGTGCTGGCGGCTTCGGCCTGCAGCACAGCCCGGATCATGCTCAATTCGAAGAGTAGCGCTCATGAAAATGGCCTTGGCAACTCCAGTGATGTTGTCGGTAAGTACTTGCATGATTCCACAGGCACGGATCGAATGGCCTTTGTTCCCCAACTAATGGATCGGGAGATTTACAATGAAGATGGAGTAGGAGGGATGCACGTCTACACGCCATGGTGGCTCAACGATGCTAAGCTTGACTTTCCTCGGGGTTATCACATCGAGGTCTGGGGCGGGATGAGCATGCCGGCGTATGGTTTTGGCTTTGGAGCGAACAACTTCGCCAAGTACCTGGGTGAACGTGTGGGTGGCTATGGCAACAGCCTGCGTAAAGATGTACGTCGATTCTACGGATCCTTTATTGGGATGTCTGGCCGCGGCGAATGCATTGCACGGGAGGACAACTATTGTGAGATTGATCCCAATGCTGTTGATGAGTGGGGTATTCCGGTGTTGCGATTCAACTACACCTGGTCAGAACATGAGAGACAGCAGGCCAAGCACATGCACCAGACTTTCGAGCAGATCTTTGAAGCGATGGGGGGAGAAATATTGTGGGATGCGCCAGGCGCTGATGATGACTACGGCCTGCTGGCTCCGGGGAGGATCATCCACGAAGTTGGGACAACCCGCATGGGCAACGATCCGAAGCGCTCAGTGACCAACAAGTATCAGCAATTGCATGACGTAAAGAATGTCTTTGTCTGCGATGGCGGTCCATTTGTGTCGCAAGCAGATAAAAACCCAACTTGGACCATCCTCGCCCTGGCGTGGAGGACGTCCGACTATATTATTGAACAGTTGAAACAGCAAAATATTTAGACCATGGATAGAAGGGAAAGCCTCAAAACATTGTTCGTCGGTTCATTGGCTGGCGGTATGGCCATCTCAGGATGCGAGACGACACCGGAGACGGAGGATCAGCTTCCAGGCACACCAGCCGAAACGGAAGGATACGGCAGAACACCCAAAGAAGTGGCCAGGGATTTGAAGCTGCGAGAGGAAACGTTTTTCACACCTCATGAAATGGAAACACTCGCCACGCTTTGCGATATCATCCTACCGCCAACAGATGGTTATGTTTCTGCCACACAGGCAGAAGTTCCTGCTTTTATGGAGTTCATTGTGAAGGACATTCCTTCACATCAGCTACCCATCCGTGGAGGAATCATGTGGTTGGACAATTTCAGCAATCAGTTATTCAACAAGGAGTTCAAAAAACTGGAAGACAGCCAACACATAGAGATTTGCGATCAGATCGCCTATCCGGATAATGAGGAGCCCACGCTTCAGCCAGGTATCCGCTTCTTCTCTCTTGTTCGGGATCTGACGCTCACTGGCTTTTACACTTCCAAGCCAGGAATTGATGAGCTCGGATACAAGGGGAATACCCCCAATGTATGGGATGGTGTGCCCGACGAAGTACTGAAGAAACACGGCCTTGCCTACGATGAAGATATCTTGTCCAAGTGCGTGGACCAGAGCACCCGTGGGGAGATGGCCCAATGGGATGAGGACGGCAACCTGATCACCTAAACCTCAGCGATCACGATCTACGAAATGCAGTACGTGCTGGGAGTCGATTTAGGAGGTACCAAAGTGGCCGCCGGACTTGTTTCGGAAGGGGAGGCGACGGAGGTGCAAAAGGTGCCCATCCGCTCAAAAGGAAACGAGCAGGAAGTGCTGCAGGATATCTACGGTGTACTTGACAAGTATGATGTTTCATCTGTTAGAGGCATTGGCGTAGGTGTCCCGGGGACGGTCGATGCGTCCGGAGTCATCTTCGACATTCAAAACATTCCCTCATGGAAAGAGGTGCCCCTGAAATCACTGCTCGAGGAACGCTATGATTTGCCTGTCCATATCAACAATGATTCGAACTGTTTCGCGCTAGGCGAAAGACACTTTGGCAAAGGGCGCTCCTATGACAATTTCGCTGGGGTCACCATCGGAACAGGGTTGGGAACGGGAATCATCATCAATGGACAGCTCTATGATGGCGCCCACGTTGGTGCTGGGGAGTTTGGCATGATCCCCTACAGGGACCACGTACTGGAGTACTACGCCAGCGGCTCATTCTTCGCGAATGTCCATGGCGTCTCAGGTTTTGATGTCTATCAACTCGCCCATGATGGCGACCCCCAGGCATTGACGTATTATCGCGAGTTGGGGCATCACCTGGGGGAAGCGTTAAAGATCCTCATGTTCGCGATCGACCCGCAAGCCTTCATTCTGGGAGGGTCGGTAGTTGCGGGGTATGATTTCTTCAAGGCGTCGATGATGGATACGATCGCAGCATTCCCCTACCGCAATGTTTTGGAGGGGTTGACGGTCGAGGTGAGCGATATGGCCGAGAGCGCCATTTTGGGGGCAGCGGCATTGGCAGTGGAGGTACCGTGAGAGTCGAGGAACAACCTGGCCTCCCACTGGTTATGAAATTGAAATACACCGATAGAGAATTCATCTAAGTACCTACTCGATATGGAACCAAAAATTGTCGACAAACAACCAACGCCGGTTGAACTGGAAGCCGGAAAAACCTATGCATGGTGTTCGTGCGGAGAGTCTACGAATCAGCCTTTTTGCGATGGATCACACAAAGGGTCGGAGTTCTCGCCGACGGTATTTACCGCCGATGCGACGAAGACGTATTACCTGTGTCTTTGCAAGCACACCTCCAATCCGGGCATGTGCGACGGATCACACAAGCAATTATAGTTTTAGATCTTCATCCGAAGAATACAGAGCTGTGGGACGTCTGTGCTACAACGTACCTCGCAGCTCTTGCTCTCGCTCAATGGCCTCGAACAGGGCTTTGAAGTTGCCTTTGCCAAACGACGTAGCCCCCTTTCTTTGGATGATCTCAAAGAACACGGTAGGACGAGGTTCGACAGGGCGTGTGAAAATTTGTAGGAGATAGCCTTCATCATCCCGGTCTACCAGGATGCCCAGGTCTTTTAGGGCGTCGACTTCTTCGTCTATTTCACCGACACGATCGGTGAGCGTATCGTAATAGGTAGTGGGTACACGCAGGAATTCCACACCTCGATCTATGAGTTCGGTCACCGTATGGATGATGTTGTTGGTGGCGACGGCGATGTGTTGCACACCGGGTCCCTCGTAGAAATCAAGATACTCCTCTATTTGAGATTTTCTCTTACCGTCAGCAGGCTCGTTGATGGGGAATTTGATACGCCCGTTGCCGTTGCTCATTACCTTGCTCATCAGTGCGGTGTATTCCGTGCTGATGTCTTTATCATCAAAGGAGATGATCTGCGCAAACCCCAGAACGTCTTTGTAAAAGTTGACCCAGTGGTTCATCTTACCCAACTCTACGTTGCCGACCATGTGGTCGATGTACCGCAGGCCGATGTCCACAGGATTGTAGGTGGTTTCCCATTTTTTGAATCCTGGCATGAAAACACCGTCATAGGCGCTGCGCTCCATGAATACGTGCACCGTATCGCCGTAGGTATGGATGCCTGATCTGACAATGTGTCCGGTGTCATCCTTGAGGGTTTCCGGTTGGAGGTAAGGTTTTGCTCCTCGCTTGACGGCCTCTTCGAAAGCGTAGGTGGCGTCGTCCACCCATAGTGCTACTGTTTTCACCCCATCGCCGTGTTGCTCGATGTGTGCGCCAATTGCAGTTCCGGACTTGAGGGGAGAGGTGAGTACCAGTCGGATCTTATCTTGTACGACAACGTACGATTCCCGGTCCTTCAGGCCGGTCTCCAATCCAGCGTAGGCAAGGGATTGGAAACCAAAAGCAGATTTGTAGAAATGAGCTGCCTGCTTAGCGTTGGAGACGTAGAACTCGACGTAGTCCGTGCCATTGATGGGCATGAAGTCCTGAGCATCAGAATAAAGCTTTTCGAGAGTGGGGCTTTCGGGGTGCATAGGTCGAATAGTTTAAAGATACTTGTTATGACAAATATATATTATTTCGGGCTGTCTTATTGTTCGTAGTTGGCAAAAATCTGGTTGGTGATACGGACAAAGTCCTCATAATCCCCTGAGGTGAGCCCGGCCCACCCTCGACTTCGTAGATCTTGTACTTCGGGCTGCATTGTTAGAACGAGTTCCCTGCCGGAGTCAGATAGAAAGATGAAACGAATCCGCTTGTCATGGCTCCTGCTCCTCCGGTAGAGATAGCCTTTTTTTTCAAGAAGGTTCAGGATACGAGAAATGGTCGGGGCGTCCTTGAAGCTGTCCGTGGCAAGGTCGTTTTGAGTTTGGCCGTCCTGCAGAAAGAGGCTTTCAAGTACTACCCACTGCTCGGGTGTTACATCATATCCCGCCTTATTGAAGGCCTGTGAGTAGGCCAACTTCACCATGCGGCTGGTGCGCTCGAGTAGGTAGCCAATGCCTTTTGGGCTGAGTTCATCCATGACGTAAACATAGCCCCAATAGTCAAAGACGCCCACAAGACCATCAGATCCGTAGCGACCTGGTTGCTGATTATAGAGGCGCTTTCAGTTCATGGATCACCGCCATGAGACACCATGGGGGACTATGTATCTTTTGCTGCTGAACATAAGCGGCGACGTCATCGCTTTTGAGCGAGTCTGTCTGAGTTGAGAGGTGGAGAGAATTCCTTTGTAGATAGTACTTCCTTAGATGCTCGCCCAGGGTCATTGCCTCGATTTCCCATGGCCGGGATTCGTACCGGAGCCTGTGAATGTTGTCGATGACTCTTCCTTTCCACATAAAACTTCGGTCCGAGATCCTCACAAGGTCGCCCCGGATGTACTGGGACGCGTGCACCATTTCGTGGGCAATAGTGATGGACTGCTCAGTGATAGTGCTCCGTTTATTCAGATAGATCAGCACTTGATGGGGGCGAGGACCAATCCCACTGTTTTGGTATTGTATTAAACCCGCTTTGTCATCATCCATTTCCAGAGAATGGATGACACGGATGATTACGGTTGAATCCAACTGCAACTGAGCGCATAAAACAGGATCTCTTCTTCAAGGTTTGACGATGGTCTGGCCTCAGGCAGGATCAGCATTGGTTGGGTCATCGGAGGGTCAGATGCCCCCGATGGAAATTGGAGGCACCAAAGAGCTCCAACGAAGAAGTATTTGATGGCATGCTGTCCCATGTCCATTGAAGTTTTTGACCTATACCCCGAAAACAAGCGACATGCCGATCAGGCAAATATCTGGTTATGAGAAATTTATAAATTGACGAACCGCTTGTGGGTGTTCTCTTTCGGACGTAGTAGGTGTTCGTGGTAGCCATCCAGGAGGTTACACGTTTCCACCTCAAAAGGCTTGATTCTGTAAGAAAGCGTTGGAAATTCGGGGTCTCTTGGGTGCATGTTCCCCGGCCGGATGAAGTTCGCAGGGTCCACATTGATTTAGGGAAGATGCCTCATTCTTTACTCGGCACATGCAGGGACTTAGGGGTTTGTAGTATCTTTCGGCCTTTTCGTAGAAGTCCCATTTCACCTGATCCAATGAACAGACGCAATACCTTCTTGATACTCTGCCTGATGGCAGGCACCTTCTCCCTCCGCGCCCAGATCCCCAGCCCTGCGGAATTTCTGGGGTATGAATTGGGCACGAAATTCACACGACATCATCAGGTCGTAGACTACTACCAGGCAGTCGATGAAGCCTCAGACCAGGTGCAATTGATAGAGTATGGCAGGACTTATGAGGACCGTCCACTGCTCCTCGCATTCGTGTCCAGCAGTGACAACCTGCAGAATCTGGATGGCATCCGGCTGGACAACTTGCGTCGCGCTCAGATGGAGGATGGAGCGCCAGGGACTGATAAAGGCATCGTCTGGCTTAGCTACAATGTCCACGGCAATGAGTCGGTTTCTACAGAGGCCTCGATGGCGACGATCCATACAATACTTACCGAGAAGCAGGAATGGCTCGACGATATGATTGTGATCATCGATCCCTGTATCAACCCGGACGGACGCGAGCGATATGTCAACCACTATTGGCAATACGGTAACCGCCCCTACAATCCAGATCCCAATTCATTGGAGCACAATGAACCATGGCCTCGAGGCCGCGCAAATCATTATCTGTTCGACTTGAACAGGGACTGGGCGTGGCAGTCGCAGGTAGAGAGCCAGGCCCGGCTCAAGGTGTACAATCAATGGCTACCCCACGTACACGTGGACTTTCATGAGCAAGGGGTCAATAGTCCCTACTACTTCGCGCCCGCAGCGCAACCGTATCATGAGCTGATCACCGACTGGCAGCGACAATTTCAAGTCGATATCGGACGCAATCATGCGCGCTATTTCGATGAAAATGATTGGTTCTACTTCACAAAGCAATACTTCGACCTGCTCTACCCCAGCTATGGTGATACCTATCCCATGTACAATGGTGCGATCGGTATGACCTATGAGCAAGGTGGCTCTGGTAGGGCAGGCCTGGGCGTCCTGAAGGAGGAGGGAGATACGCTGACATTAGGGGATCGTATCGCGCACCATTACACCACGGGACTGTCCACGGTGGAGGAAGCCTATAAACAGCGGGAGAAGATGCTGACGGAATTTCAAGGGTACTATGAAAAAGGTATCTCGAGCCCTCCAGGTAAGTACAAGACATTTGTGATCAAGGGCGATCAACCCGAGAAGATCGCTGCGATTCAGCAATGGTTGGATAAGCTCGGTGTACAATATGGCGGAGCGGAAGGTTCTCGCAACTTACGGGGGTATGACTATCACACAAAGACACAGCGCTCTTTTACTTTGCAGGAGGGAGACTTGGTCGTCAGCAGCTACCAGCCGAAATCCGTGTTGACACATGTCCTCTTCGAACCCAAGACTTTTCTTGTGGACTCGCTGACTTACGACATCACCGCCTGGGCCGTCCCGTACGCTTATGGAGTACAAGGCTATGCATTGACGGATCGGGTCAATCCTACAGAAGCGACCACCACGGCATTCGAACAACAGTCGGCAGAGGGCGATGTCTATGCCTACGCTTTTGGATGGAAGGGCGTATCTGATGCGGCCTTTTTAGGCTTTTTGATGAAGGAAGGAGTGAAGCCCCGGTTTTCGACAAGACCTATTACTGTTGGAGGGCTGACCCTTGACAGGGGCTCAGTGGTTGTATCGGAGCGTGACAATCCTCACATTGCAGGGTTCGCGGATAAGATGGTCAGCTGGGCAAATGACTGGCAGCAGGAGATCCATCCTATTCAGTCAGGATTCGTGGATCAGGGCCCGGATATAGGATCCAACGACATCCATTTCCTGAAGGCACCTAAGGTGGGTCTACTTTCCGGAGAAAGTACATCCTCACTTTCATTCGGAGCCACCTGGTATCACTTCGAGCAAGAATTGAAGTATCCTGTGACCGTATTAGATACCCGTTACTTTGGTAGCGTCGACCTATCTCAGTACGATGTGCTTGTGATGCCTGATGGCTGGTACAGTGATTTGCGGGATAACGATATGGAAGATATCTCTGCCTGGGTGCGGGCCGGAGGCAAACTCATTGCCATCAAAGGTGCGTTGAGGAAGTTCAGGGACTCGGATTTCTCGGGGTTGTCAGAGTATGCGGATGATGATGAAAAAGCCTCTTTCGAGAAAGCCGACAAGGAGCGAAAGAAAAAGCGCAGAAAGATGCAGTATGCACAGAGAAGCCGCGAAGGCATAAAGGGTGAAGTTCCCGGAGCCATTTTCAAAGTGACGCTCGACAATTCGCACCCGCTGGCGTACGGATATGGCAATCACTACTATACACTCAAAACAGGCAGTGCCCGGTATGGTCTACTCGATGGTGCCTGGAATGTCGGGTACATCGAAAGTGCCAATGACCATATGGGAGGCTTTGCCGGTCAATATGTGAAGGAGCAGTCGCCCAACTCGCTGGTGTTGGGTGTGGAGCGCAGCGGACGAGGCGTCATGGTCTTCCTTGTGGACGACCCGCTCTTCCGTGCCTTCTGGCAAAATGGAAAGTTACTTTTTGACAATGCCCTATTCTTCGTGGGCCAATGAGGCCCATGATCATCTGAGCATTTTCTATATTCGGATACAAACCAATCCTTACTTATGAGATTTTACTACTTATGTCTACTCTGCACCATTACCATGGTGACGGCTTCTTATGCCCAGAAGAAGCCAAAGATCAATAAAGAAAAACAAGCGGCGATTGCATCCGTGGAGGCGCATGGGGCCGAATACATTGAGATGAGCGATAAGATCTGGTCTTATGAAGAAGTAGCGTTTGAAGAGACGCAGTCGGCCAAGCTTCTCGCTGACTTCGCTGAGGCCCAGGGGTTCACGGTTGAGCGTGGGGTCGCTGACATACCAACGGCATTCACCGCTACGTACGGATCAGGCGAGCCCATCATCGGGATCCTCGGGGAGTTTGATGCGCTGCCTGGGCTGTCGCAGCAAACTGTCCCTGAGAAGGCACCCCTCAATGAAGGCGGTGCGGGTCATGGATGTGGCCACAACCTATTCGGCGTGGCGAGTCTTGGTGCGGCGGTCGCTATCAAGGAACTAATCGCAGAGGGTAAGCTGGAAGGGACTGTAAGATTTTACGGGACACCTGCAGAAGAGAAGTTCTTCGGGAAACTATGGATGGCCCGGGAGGGGCTCTTCGACGACCTCGATGCCTGCCTGGATTGGCATCCGAGTGCCCAGACCAAGTCCAACGTGCAAAGCACACTGGCGCTCGTCGACTTCATCGTCGAATTCTATGGTCAGGCAGCACACGCTTCGGCGGACCCTTGGAATGGGCGAAGTGCCAGTGATGGCCTGGAACTGTACACCACGGGTATCAACTATCTGCGGGAACACATTCAACCGACCGTCCGCATTCATTACCACATCATGGATGGTGGGGACGTCGTCAATGTGGTGCCCGACTACACCAAGATCTGGACGCGTGTCCGTGATACACGGCGCGAGGGCATGGAGACCGTTTGGAAGCAGGTGGAACGCATTGCCGAGGGGGCCGCTATGATGGCCAATGTCGACTACAAGATCTCGCTCGTATCAGGTGTGCACGAAGTACTGGTGAATCGGGCAGGGGGCACGGCACTGCAGAAGAACCTGGAATACCTCGGTGACATCGAATACACGGAGGAGGAGATTGAATTTGCCAAGGGAATCCAGGCATCCACTGATAAAAAGCAAGTAGGAATGGATGCTATCATCCGACCGCTGGAGGAGACGCTGGAGCATCCTGGTGGCGGGTCCACCGATGTGGGTGACGTCAGCTGGCTCGTACCTGAAGTGCGGCTATCGGTTACTACTGCGCCGAAGGACACGCCCTGGCACTCATGGGCAGTGGTGGCTTGTGGTGGCATGTCGATTGGTCACAAGGGGATGATGTATGCAGCGAAGGCCCTGACGATGACCATGGTGGATATCTTCCAGGATGAAGATTTGCTGGAGGAGATGAAAGACGAATTCAATGAGCGCAAAGGAGACTATGAGTACAAGGCGATCCTGCCTCCGGGACCACCGCCGATTCCTGCGGGCGTGACGGGGAACTAGGATTTAAATATGGTATGGTAATCCCGGGATGGTGAAGGCGTTGATCGTTCAATTCGTCATTCCTGCGAACCGGGAGGAACCTTGATTCCATCGTGAAATTGGCATTGTGATGCAGGAATCTGAATTGACCAGGGGTGTCGTAGCAGATTCCTGTATCGCATTTCGTTCTGTACCAAGCGTCATCAATTGTCGAGGCTCACAGGAATGACGGCATTGTGTTTGGTCGACGGTACTAAGCTGTAGCGGTATGGGACCCAAAACTGTAGCTAGCGTGGGAATAGATCCTTCGGTCGGGCTGGCGCCCTTCCTCTGGATGACGTAAAGGGAAGGAAGTTCACGTCCACTTGTAAGCCCTGATTACAAACTGAAGCCAGACCGTGGAGGGCAGGCCCGACCCAATCGCGAGGTGAGCGGTAGCCTGAGGAGATGGGAGCTTGATTGGGTCTAGATTTTTTGCTTCCTTTTTCATCGATGGAAAAAGGAAGAGCCCTCGCGGCTCGAGCGACAACGAAAGAAGATGAAGCACTAAGAGTCGTGCAAGGTCTGACACTGGCTGGCAACCACAGGCCAAGGATTCCTCAACTGCCGCAAGTTTAGAGAAGCGCAACTTGTGCTAATCATTGTCCAAGTTTCCAACTTGGTGGGGTGAGTTTGCTTAGAATTCGGAGCGGACGCTGAGTATAGTCACTGCCAGCTCTTTGTGACCTCAGAGTCCTCCACAAAATCCTCCAGTCCATGGACCTGAAGTCGAAGAGAGTGACTAAGGAGATGGAATCGGTCGATTCGTCATTCCTGCGAACCGGGAGGAACCTTGATTCCATCGTGAAATTGGCATTGTGATGCAGGAATCTGAATTGACCAGGGGTGTCGTAGCAGATTCCTGTATCGCATTTCGTCATGTACCAAGCGTCATCAATTGTCGAGGCTCACAGGAATGACGGCATCGTGTTTGGTCGACGGTACTAACAACTACGAGTATTCTGGGCTCAGGTCCTCGCGAAAGTAGCACCATCCTATGAGGTGTAGGAGGGCTGGCCCAGCCCAATCGCGAGGTGCGTGTAGGACGGAGCGATGGGATCATGATTGGGCTAAGGATTTTTTGGCGGTCCGCCGCCGCGGTTCGTTTTTGATCCTTCAAAAATGAAGGCCCGCCTGGCAGGGCTGTGTGATTAAGCATTTTTTGAAAGTTCGCTCCTGTTCCTTTTTCTTCGATCGTGAACTACCAGTATTCCGGAGACCCCGGAATAAATCCGGGGATTACTGATTTACATTTTTCAATCTGTCATAGTCCATTAGATGTTTGCAGTCCAAACGCCCTTCCCGCCGGATGACGTAAAAGGAAATAGGGCTTTGGCCCTTACTCGGCTCGAAGCCACCGACACCGGCAAAATAGACCCGATGGAGCCGGTATCCTGCATAGCGCTGCTGGCAGCCTGGGTGGGTAGAGGGGCAGAGATAGAGGGGAGAGCGGGAACGCCAACAGATGTGAAATACTCCACGCTCTCTCCTAAAAACAAAAAAGTCCCACGTGAGCGGGACTTCCTATTTCTATTTTCTTCAAGAAGGGCGCTTACTCTTCGAGTGTCACCGTTCGCTCGACGGTGTTGAAGGGGCCGGGTATGGCATTGCCTTCGGCATCCAGGAGCTCCAACTTCACCGTCACCTGACCTTTGGGCAACCCTTCGATATAATAGGGGGCCCACTCGTCGATCATGAATTCGTTGCCATTGATCGTGGCTCGTACTTTGTTGCCATCAGCGGAGATGGAGGTGTTGACAAGGTAGAAGTCCAGCATGAGCTTCTCGGTGTCTGCTCCGGCGTAGGTGCCTTTTGGTCGGCTGTAAAACATGTGCGGCGCAGTAAGGTCCACATCCACGGGCTCGGTGGGCTCACCCACTGTCACTGCGTCGACCCAGAAAGCATCCGGATTCTTGACACTTTCGTGGTAAGAGCGCGACAAGAATGCCAGTAGCACGTGTGTGCCTTCTTCCATGTCTTTGCTGAAGGTAGGCTCGTAGTGAGCAGAATAGGGGCCATTGTTCACTATGAAGTGTATGTGCTGGCCCTTGCCAGAGTTGGCAATACCTCGGGTGGCAGCATCTTCGGTTTGGACACCCAATTCGTAGTTTCCGACCTCGAAATTGAAATTGGCAGCGAAGCTACCATCCTCACCTTTAGTTACTTCCATCTCACCGAGATCCAGTGAGGCGTCTTCGTAGGCGGGGGACGCAGGAGCTTTGGTCAGCGTTATTTCCTTTTCCGCAGGAGCACTGTCGGCGGTCTGCTCGGACTGTGTTTGAGTGGGTCCGCACGCCACGAAAATCACCGTGAGTAGACACATCAATGATGTATTGATTGCCAGGTTCTTTAATTTCATAATAACAGGATTGTTTTTGGTTCGCTCAAAAATATGAATTCCCCGGAGAATACTCCGAGGCCATTAGACTAGCAACAAAAAAAAGCGGCCTTTGTTAAAGGCCGCTCGTTAGGTCAGGTTGTTATGCTTTTGCGTGAGTTGGTACGTTAATTCCAACTCATTAAATGTAACGTAAAAAGGTGATTTGACGAAGATATCGGCTTTTTTATTTCTCGTTTTCACCAACCTAAGGCAATAAAGCCTGAATTGATCCCGTTGACATAGGCTTCACGTCACACAGAATCGATGGTAAGGAGCGCTGATGGCACATTGTGGATAATGAAAGGCCGCACTGTGGGTAAAAGAAGCACCCGGTGATTTTTGTTCACTCTGAATATTCTAGGCTTATACGCGAATCCTTCCGTTACCTTTGAAGAATGAGACATAATGGTTTTACTTTGACGCCAGTCAATCCTACCGGGTGTACTGAGTGCGTCTCTTAGTAACAACATATCTCTTCTTCTTTGCCCTGGGCGTTTATTCCCAGACATTTTACGGCGTCATTGTCGACGCACAATCGGGTGATCCGCTTCCTTACGTGAATGTGGGCATCAATGGCAAGGACCTGGGAGTACTTTCCAATGAGGCAGGACTATTCGAGATTGACCTGTCTGCAGCTTCACTGCACGATACTTTACAAATCACCAGCGTGGGATACGACCTGGAAATGATCCCTGTCAAGGATCTACGGAATGGCCGCATCGCCATTCAGCTCTATTCTACCCACTACTTCATCCGCGAAGTGGACCTTGGAGGGCTGAGGATGCGTGAGAAACAACGTCTCGGACGCCTGAAGCCTGCGCAGGCCACGACCGTCTATGAACGGGATGCGGGTCTGGGCCAGGGGCAAGAGTGGGGTTTGAAGATCGACACAGAGGGTGAAAGGTACCTGCTGCAGGACATCAACTTCCACCTCAAAATGAATACCGCCGACAGCGCGTTGTTCCGACTCAACCTTTACGAAATGCACGGCGATATGCCGGGAGAATCGGTCTTACGGGATCCTATCTACGTGAAGAGCTACAAACGAGACAAATGGGTTACTGGTGACCTGTCAGAGGCCAACCTGATCATTGACGAGCCGGTCATTGCCGCGCTGGAGGTCATCCACGTATGGTCAGAAGATCCTAACATCGAAATCGGCTTCTCCCATGGCCAGGGCTACGAATCTGGCGGTAGCTATAGCCGCGGGAGCAGTTTCGCGGAGTGGAAAATGAATGAGTATCCACCCCTTGCTCTCTACCTCACCGGCCGGATATTTTAAGGCTGTTTTTCCCTGTTCGTTTATATCTATTCATCCCTCAGTCTCTCGATGAGGTTTGAGCTGGCCGTCAAGGCTGACCGCATTCCTACGAGCACACCTGCTATGATCGTTGTGCTCCCAAGGGCTGCAAGGAAATGCTGTGGCGCCAGTTGGACTCTGTAATTGAAGTTGCTGAGCCAGTCCTGCATAGCTACGAAGGCCACAGGCAAGCCAATGGCATTGGCCAACAATACCAGCAAAAGGAAACTGCCAGTCAAAGTATATATCAGCTGTGCGCCTGAGGCCCCGAGTACTTTTCGCAATGCTATTTCCTTGAGTCTCTTTTTTACGAGGAAGTTGACGATACCGAGCATGCCCGTCAGGGATAAGAAAAGTGACAAAAAGCACAGGATCAATAGTATCCGCGACAGTCGATTTTCCTGCGCATGCAGACTGTCAAACTTCTCGTCGAGGAAATAGCTCGTCATCGGCAAATTGTTGGAGAACCGATTCCACACGGCCTCAATGTCCGCAAGTGTCGTTCGCAGGTCTTGCGACTGCACGTTGATGACGAGGTTTTGGCGATTTCCGGGGCGATAGATGAATGCAAAAGGTTTGATAGCCGTCTTGAAATCGGTGAAGTGAAAGTCTTTGACGATGCCGATCACTTTACCATATTGGATCGTATCGTCTTCGACATTCAAGGGGATAGAGGCCTCCAGGTCCGATGGATCAAATGCCAGGGCGGAAGCAGCGGCCTCATTGACGATGATGTGCATTTCCGACATATCTGCTTCGTTGCCTTCGCGGAAGTTGCGGCCAGCTATGAGTTCGAAGCCTGCAGCCTCGATGTACGCGGGAGTGACTAGGGCGTAGCTCATTTGGAAGGCTTCGGGATAGCCCATCATTGTCGTCCAGTTCAGTACCCCAGGCAAGCCGCTCGTATAGCCTGCTGATTGTATGGATGTCATGGCACTGAGCTCGTTGGCCAGCGCGTCTTGCTGTTTCACAGATCGGGCATTTTCTATGACCAACACCTGGCTGTTGAAGCCTTTGTCGGCACTCAAGAAATAGTCCAGCTGGCTGAGGACCACGATCGTACCGACGATGATCATCGAGGATGCAGAAAATTGAACTATCAGGAGCATATTTCGCCCTGTCAAGAGCTTGCGACCAGTCACCCTTGGCTTTTTGCCCAATGCTGAATACTTCAAAGCTGGGCCAAGGCCCACTAAAGTACCAACAGTCAGAATGACCAAGCTGAGCGCCGCCAACGCGTCAACATGATCCCACAACTCGATCGTCCGTCCGAAGAGGTCCGGCAAGAGTTGAAAACCAATTTGCGCAAGTACAGCACCAATAATCAGGGCCAAAATGGATAGTAATAGAGATTCTACCAGAAACTGGGTAACCAGCGATCCACTCCCGGCTCCAAAGGTTTTCCTGATACCTACTTCCTTGAGCCTTGAAAGCAATTGCCCACTGGTAAGGTTGACGTAGTTGATGAGGGAAATAAGCAAAATGAATACGCCCAGCAGTGCCACGATTTTAATGGTCGTCATGCTGCTGTTGGTGCCCAATTCCCATTTCAGGTTGGACTTTAAGTGGATATCAGTCAGCGGTTGGGCATAGATAATATTGGGCTCCCCATCGTCTTGGTCGTCGGTGTTGAAGCTGTTGAAGATGGCCTGCATTTGCTCATCCAATTGTGAGACATCAGACCCATCCTTGACTTTGATGTATTGGTAGTAGTTGTACCAGCCCCACATTTCGTCGAGGTTGTAGTTGGGGAAGTGCAGTTTGAGAAGAATGTCAAACGTGAAGTGAGCGTTGTAAGGGACGTCTTCGACGATCGCAGTCACCGTACGGCGCTCGGGCTGCATGCCTTCGAATACGAGTTCACGGCCCAGGGCGTCTTCATCTCCAAAGTATTTGTGGGCAGTGCTTTTTGTCAGTATCACGCCGGTAGGGTCCGATAGTGGTTGGGAACTGGATTGCGCGAGCACCGGGAAGTCAAAGACTTGAAGGAATGTTTCATCGACCCTTAGTATGTCGGTTTCGATGAAAGCGGTGCTCTCATCGACCCTCACTGCGAACTTGCCACCCCAACCCGGGAAGATGCGTGTGGCGGATTCTACCTGGGGCAAATTGTCCTTCAAGGCTTTGTTGAGGGCAGGAGGGACAGTTGCGTCGCGTATGCGCTCGCCTTCCACAACAAAGTCGACGGGCACGCGATAGATCCGATCGGCACCGTCATGAAATTTGTCGAAGCTGAACTCTCCCTGGAGGTAAATGAATAGCAATAGAAAGCTGCTGATCCCCACGGAAAGACTCAAGAGATTGGTGAAAGTCTGGGAGGGATGCTTGCGGAGATATCGCCAGGCAAAAGAGAGGTAAGTCGTGAACATGATCCAAAAATTTGAGTTTTGACGTTTTTTCAAGGTGTAAGGGCGGAGGAAGCTGACGAGGTGAAACCAGAAGAAGACCCGTGTCTTCCACCGGGGATTGTGGAGGCGATACAGGTCGTAGTACTCTAGCAGGTCACCTTCGATCTCTTCGAGCCATCGCTCGTCGCAGAGCCAGCGAACAAGCCGCAGCGCCAGTGCCGGTGGATGTTCATCATGGCTAGCCATGGCGGTACTGCATTTGATCCCAAGACAGTTGGTCGATGTTGTTCCACAGATTGCTGCGTATTTCCCTGGCCTGCTCCAGTGCTACTTTGCCGGCCGTTGTCAAGGCGAAGAGTCGCTTTCGCCTCCCTCCACGTTTGTGCGTAGCGCTATCAAGCGTTGATGAGAGAAACCCTTTGTCCTCTAGTCGGTTGAGCGCAGCATGTACGGCTCCCATGGCGACACTCCGGCCAGCTTTGTTCTTTATCTCTTCCCTAATCGATAGGCCGTAGGCTTGTGGGTACAACGATGCCACCACGAGCATCAGCAGTTCTTCGAATTCACCAAGGTTTGTCCCTTTCATTTATTCAATTTTCGTAAATGTAGGAATTGTTTCGATTTATACAAATACGAAATTTGATGAAGAGGGTTGGCTTATGGGACGAAGTCTTGACGAAAATTGTTAGACAAGTAGCCTATAAAGGGGCAGATAGCTTAAATTCCAACTGACGGCACTAGCCATCATGTTCAAAGCGTAAAATCCCAAAATACCCTAGCTGATGAGTGACGAAAAGATTTTCATAATAAGTAACCGGTCTGTATCTGAAGATGGGCAGACATTTGTAGGAGGTGCTGACCAGGAGGCCCTACCGACTTTCCGAATAGCCAGGTGCAAGGTGGAAGAGACCACCGTCAGCTATGACATCTTGCCTGACATGACCGATACCAGGTACGATTTTTTGGAAAGCGGCGTGCGGTCTGGTGACTTGCGCACAGCTCAGTTGAAGGGCACCGCCGCCACCTTCTATGAACTGTATGAAGACATGGTCAACAACACCACGCGTAAAGGAGACGTGCTTTTCTTCATTCATGGCTTTGCGTACAAATTGGAAGAGAACCTGAAGCATATCCGGGAGCTGCATCGCACATACATCGAACCAGCAAACTCTCCCATCAAGCACCTGATCTACGTTTGCTGGCCGACGGTTGGGGGTAAGGTCGGTACATACAAGGATGACCAGGCTGATGCGATAGCGACTGGCCAGATGCTCGGCCGTGTTTTTGATAAGCTGCGTCGTTTTTTCGTCACGATGTTTGAGCAGCTGGAGTTGGGTCGCTGCCCGCACAAGGTGCATTTGGCTGCGCACTCGATGGGCAACACCGTACTGCGTGAGATGCTGGATGCGCTGCCTTCCCAGCGACTGTTTCCACTTTTCGGTGAGGTATTGTTGTTCAACTCTGATGTAGAGGATGATGTCTTCGAGCCGGGAAGGCCTTTTACCAAGCTGGAGCATCTTGCAGAGCGGACGCACATGTATATTCATCGAAGTGATGATGCGCTGAGGATTTCCCGGTTCACGAAGAATTGGAACAAGAGACTTGGCCTTAATGGCCCCCGGTCAGGGAAAAATCTCAATGATGAGACTTTTGTCATTGATACTACTGCCACGAAGGCTCATGAGGATATCATGGAGCGTGTAATTGATCATAGCGGATACCTCGAAAGGGACACGGTCGTGAAACACATCATGCAAGTCTTGCAGGGAAGGCTCACATCCGAGATAAAGAGTAAACCGAGCGCTAAACATGCGAATTACTTTCTGCTAGAAGATTGAATGATCAAAAAAGGCCGATTTTTCCGGCCTTTTGCTTTCTTGATTACTCCTCTTAATCTTCCAGGAATTTTCGTAGTACGTAATGCAGTATACCGCCGTGCTTGTAGTACTGTACATCCACGCCTGAGTCCAGTCGCAATTTTGACTTGAACTTGATCGTGGTGCCGTCGGGCTTAGTTGCCGTCACATCCACAATTTTTCCGGGAGTCAGGTCCGAGGAGATCCCATCGATGTCGTAAGATTCATCACCCGTCAGCCCTAGTGTTTCCTGATTTTCACCGTCCATGAACACCATGGGAAGCACGCCCATGCCCACCAGGTTGGACCGGTGAATTCGCTCAAAGCTTTCAGTGATCACAGCCTTGACGCCCAGGAGTACAGTGCCTTTTGCGGCCCAGTCCCTGGAGGATCCCGAGCCGTATTCCTTGCCACCAATCACAACCAATGGAGTGTCGCTTTCCTGGTATTTCATCGCTGCGTCGTACACGGACATTTCCTCTCCTGAAGGGTGATAAGTGGTGTAACCACCCTCTCTTGAGGCCAGTTTGTTTTTGATACGCACGTTGGCAAACGTTCCCCGCATCATTACCTCATGATTTCCTCGACGGGAACCATATGAGTTAAAGTCTCGCTGCTGCACACCCTTTTCTGTCAGGTATTTACCAGCGGGGTGTTCAGGCTGGAACTTACCCGCAGGTGAGATATGGTCTGTGGTCACGCTGTCGCCCATTTGTAGTAGGACTTTAGCTCCTTTGATGTCCTCGGGTTCCAGAACGTCCGTTGAGATGTCCTTAAAGAATGGTGCCTCCTGGATGTAGGTAGAGTTGGCGTCCCACTGGTAGGTCTGACCTGTTGGAGCGTCCAGATTCTGCCACGCCTCATCACCGTCAAAAACGGTGGCATAAGACTTCTTGAAGTCCTCAGGTGTGACCACCTTGTCCATCATCTCATTGATCTGTGCCTGTGTAGGCCAGATATCTTTTAGGAAGACGTCAATGCCGTTGGGATCCTGTCCCAGCGGCTCTTTGTCCATATCGAAGTCCATCCTTCCCGCCAATGCGTAGGCCACTACGAGCATCGGAGACGCCAGGAAGTTCATTTTTATATTGGGGTGGATCCTCGCCTCGAAGTTTCTGTTGCCTGAGAGTGCGGAGCAAACAACCATATCATTTTCGATCACAGCTTTCTGGACATCGGCCATCATATCCCCGGAGTTCCCAATGCAAGTTGTGCAACCATATCCTACCACATGAAACTTGAGTGCTTCGAGGTAGGGGAGGAGATTGGATTTCTCCAGATACTCTGTCACTACTCTTGAACCAGGTGCCAATGAAGTTTTGACCCAGGGCTTGATGTTGAGGCCCATCTCCACAGCGTTTTTGGCCACAAGGCCTGCACCGATCATGACCGAAGGGTTGGATGTATTGGTACAGGAGGTGATAGCAGCAATCACTACCGCACCATCCGAGAGGTTGAACTTGATGTCCCCTTTCTTCATCGGGACGGACTTGATCTTACCTTCGACGGCTGTTTCTACCAGGGTGTCTCTGTCCTCTACCGGCACGTACTCTCTTGTATACGTTTTGCTCAGCAATCCCTTTACAGACTCTTTGGCTTCTCGCAGGAGGATCTTGTCCTGCGGTCGCTTGGGACCAGAGATGGTGGGTTCGACCGTGCCGAGATCAAGCTTTAGCAGATCGGTGTATTCTATGTTGTCGGCGGGGTTGCGCCACAATAGATTGGCCTTGGCATACGCTTCGACCCTATCAATATGGTCTTCGGAGCGAGCGGTCTTCCGCATGTACGCCAATGTCTGCTCATCAATTGGCCAGTGCGTGTCCGTGCAGCCAAACTCAGGAGACATGTTAGAGATGGTCGCCCTGTCGGCGACCGTCAGATTGTCGAGCCCTTCTCCGACTACTTCGACGAACTTGCCTACGACACCATAGTCTCTCAGTAGCTTCACGATTGTGAGTACGAGGTCTGTAGATGTGGCACCTTCCCGTAGCTCTCCCGTGAGCTCCAGGCCGATTACTTGCGGCAGGATCATGTAGATGGGTTGACCCAGCATTGCCGCTTCTGCTTCAATTCCGCCGACACCCCAACCAAGAACGCCGATACCGTTGACCATAGGGGTGTGAGAGTCTGTACCCACCAAGGTATCAGGGAAGAGGTAGCCATCACGCTCGATGACGCCTTTTGCCAGGTACTCCAGGTTCACCTGGTGGCAGATACCCATGCCAGGAGGCACTACACTGAAATTAGAGAAGCCTTGCTGGGCCCACTTCAGTAGCTTATATCTTTCTTCATTTCTCTGGTACTCGAGGTCGACATTCTGTCGGTAGCTATTTTGTGTACCGAAGTATTCTACCATCACCGAGTGGTCGATGACCATGTCTGCAGGGACGACCGGATTCGTCTTGCTGGTGTCTTTCCCTTTCCTCCCCACTTCGGCGCGGATGGAGGCGATGTCGACTACGGCTGGAACACCGGTGAAGTCTTGCATCAACACTCTTGCCGGAGAATAGGGGATATCTTTTTGGCCGGCGGTGTCCTTCCAATTGAGTAGCGTCTCAAGGTGCTCCTCCGTCACGGCAAAGCCATCGTAGTTGCGGATGGCATTTTCCAGGAGAATGCGGATGGAATAGGGCAGGGTGTTAACGACGGGTTTCTTATTTGCCAGCTCGAAAAGGCTGTAGTATTTGTGACCACCCATGCCGGCATCCAGCTGTTTTTCTATTCCAAAGAAATCTTGAGACATTTTGAAAATTGATTTAGTGTTGAAGATTGCCAATAAAAGGGCTCCTAAGTTAATTGATTTCGGTTTTGCGCAATTTCAATTCGAGGCCCGTGATTGGAACAGTGCCATTGTTATTTTTCGTTCCGCACCGTTCCCCAAATAGAAAAAGCCAGACGGGCCAAATAGTTTTGGTAGTCTGGCTTTTACAAGCTTTTCAACAATCGATGGTCACCCTGTAGGGATGACTACTCGCACTTGCCGCAGGAGGCAGGCAAGGGACTAGAAGGACAGTATGTGCGCAGGCCGATCTGTGCTCAGTTGCTTGAGAGGAGGTGCAAATTTGGTCAGCTCAATGCCTGTCACTGCCGACTTGTACTCCTCAAGCGTGGGTGTCCTACCGAGGATGGCCGAAAGGACCACGACGGGTGTGGATGCCAAAAGAGATTCTCCCTTCTTGCGCTCTGAATCCGCCACGACACGACCCTGGAACAACCGCGTGGAGGTGGCCATGACCGTGTCTCCTTTCGCTGCCTTCTCCTGGTTACCCATACAGAGATTACATCCCGGACGCTCCAGATACATCATATTGTCGTACTCGGTGCGTGCGGTGGCCTTTGGCGCTGCATCGTCAAACTCGAAACCCGAATACTTCTGCAGTACATTCCAATCTCCTTCTTCTTTCAACTCATCGATGATATTGTAGGTCGGGGCTGCCACGACTAGTGGCGCATTGAACTTTACGGTGCCCTGCTGTTCCTCGAGGTTTCGAAGCATCTTCGAAACGATCTTCAGGTCACCCTTGTGCACCATGCATGATCCTACAAAGCCCAGATCAACGTGCTTCTCTCCTCCATAATAGGAGAGCGCCCGGATGGTGTCGTGCGTATATCGCTTGGACACATCATCATTGTGCACGTCTGGATCTGCGATCATCGGCTCGGCGATGACATCCAGGTCTACAACGAACTCGGCATAGTACTTGGCGTTTGTGTCTGGAACCAGCGCCGGCTTTGCGCCCGACTTGATTTCGTCAATTCTCTTATTGGCCCGATCGACCAGACCCTGGAGGACTTGCTTTTCATTGTCCATGCCTTTGTCTATCATGGTCTGAATTCGGCTTTTTGCGATCTCCAGCGACTCGATCAAAGTATCATCCTGGGAAATACATATGGAGGCCTTGGCCTTCATTTCTGCGGTCCAGTCTGTGAACGTAAACGCCTGGTCCGAAGGAAGCGTCCCTATGTGCACTTCGATGATCCTGCCCTGAAAGACATTCTCTCCTCCAAACTCCTGAAGCATCTGGGCCTGTGTCGCGTGGACCACATCACGAAAATCCATGTGATCCTGCATGGTGCCCTTGAAAGTCACTTTTACCGATTCGGGAATGGGCATACTCGCCTCGCCCGTAGCAAGGGCCAGGGCGACTGTCCCGGAATCAGCACCAAAAGCAACGCCCTTTGACATTCTCGTGTGCGAATCTCCACCGATGATGATCGCCCAGTCGTCCACGGTGATATCGTTGAGGACTTTGTGGATCACGTCTGTCATCGCATGGTACTCCCCTTTGGGGTCCCTCCCTGTGATGAGCCCGAAGTCGTTCATAAACTTCATCAGCCGCGGGATATTTGCCTGCGCCTTCTTGTCCCAAACTGAGGCGGTATGACAGCCCGACTGGTAGGCGCCGTCCACAATCGGAGAGATGACCGTAGCTGCCATGGACTCCAACTCCTGGGAAGTCATGAGACCGGTCGTATCCTGAGACCCGACGATATTTACTTCGACGCGTACGTCCGAACCCGCGTGCAGTATTTTACCTGGCGTCGTACCCACGGCGTTCTTGTTGAAGATCTTTTCCACCGCAGTGAGCCCCTGACCCTCGTGGGAGATCTCCTTAGAGGGAGCAAATACTGGAGGCAGGTCCATGCCCAGTGTCTGAGCCGCAAAAGTCTGCAGCTTCTTTCCAAAAACGACTGCGTAGGATCCCGCAGCCCTGATGAACTCCATCTTCTGTGGAGTCAGCGAACTGGAGATGTCTATGAGTTCCTTGTCTCCGTCGTATAATTTCTTCTCTTTCGTGTTGATGGTAAGCACCTTGCCTGTTTCCACGGAATAGGTTTGCTCCAGGACAGGCTCTCCGTCTGCGTCGACGATCGTGTTGCCTTCTGCATCCTTCTTCTTGACCCAGTTTTTGAGGTCAATGCCGATACCTCCGGTGACACCGACGGTGGTGAGAAAAATGGGAGAGATGCCGTTGGTACCTGCGACAATCGGGGCAATGTTGATGAACGGGACGTACGGACTGGCTTGCTTACCTGTCCATAGCGCTACATTGTTCACGCCCGACATTCTGGAGGAACCCACACCCATCGTACCTTTTTCAGCTATGAGCATTACCCTCTTGTCTGGATGCGCCGCCTTCAATGCGGTGATCTCCTCCTGTGCTTTTGGCGAGATTAGAGATTTTCCATGAAGCTCACGGTCTGAGCGCGAATGGGCCTGGTTGCCGGGCGACAGTAAGTCGGTGGAAATGTCCCCTTCCCCTGCGATATACGTCACAACCTTGATTTCCTCCTCTACTTCCGGTAGCTGAGTGAAAAACTCCGCTTGCGCGTAGCTATTGAGAATATCCTTGGCAATAGCGCTGCCACCCTTGTACGCTTCTTCCAGACGTTGTGTGTCTGCTTCGTAGAGAAAAACCTGCGTCTTGAGGACGTCGGCGGCCTGTTGCGCGATAGTGTCATCGTCGCCCAATGCCAGGTCCAGAAGGACTTGGACTGAGGGGCCTCCCTTCATGTGCGACAAGAGCTCGAAAGCGAAGGTTGGCGTTATCTCGTCAACAGTCACTTCGCCAAGGATGATTTCCTTGAGGAATTGCGCTTTGACACCTGCGGCGCTGGTCGTGCCGGGCAGAGTATTGTAGATGAAGAACTTGAGAGAATCCTCGCGGTCAGAACTATTTGCGTCTTTAATCTGAGCAATTATCTCGCTTAAGAGTACAGCGTCATCGATTGGCTTGGGGTGTAGACCCTGTCCTTTTCTTTCTTCAATTTCCTGGAGGTAGTTTTTGTATGTGCTCATATTAAAATGCTTCAATGTTCATTCGACTCAAAAACCCTGGATTAGCCCTCAAATGCATGCAATGTTTTTGCTTGCGAGCTGCAGTGTCATGGACTGTGAATACAAAACACCTACCGGCAGTTCTTGTTATGATCGCCAAAGGTAATATTCACAGGAATTTTGATGGGTGTCAGGCGGTTACAATTCCGCCAAAAAGGCGAGAGTGTCCACGTTGTCTGCGTAATCCCAGACATCGGGCATTTGCGTGGTACCAAAAGGGATAGCTCCTTCGAGCTCGCTGGCAACCACACATTGCAGTTTATCTTCCTGGGTCTGCAATTGGCTTTGTAGGTGGTTGGTGCTCTCATAGGACTGCCAGTAAGTAACTGCAATTGGTGACACCAACTGCTCACTTTCCAGCCAGAGACTGAATCCTGTGTCGAGGTGGGGCTCCTTATTTACAAGGTAGATCGACTTGTTGTAGTCGTAGTTGTTTTTGTATTTGTGATGGTCCGTCAGTGAAACATAGGATTCCCACAAAGGGAAAAGGGCCCTGATGTCATATCCCTGTGGCACATAGATCTTCGATACGTTGCGACATCCCAGCCCAAAGTAGCTGTAGATATCTTTCCCCAGGGCCGTCAGTTCTTCCTCGTCCTCCTCTCCCCCAAGAACCGCCACCGACGTTCGGTTTTTGCGAATGATGTGGGGCATTTTGCTGAAGTAGTAGTGAAAGTACCTGGCGGAATTATCACTGCCGGTGGCTATTACTGCGTTGATGTCTTTGAGCATTTCTCTTCGCTCGATCATCGAGCTCATGTGAGGCTCGACTTCCGCAAGCCATGTCAGCAGCTGTCCTATGAGTACTTCGTCCTGAGAGCTCATTTTGATGGCGGCGCGGTGTCCTGCAATGAGGACGCAGAGCATGTCGTGAAAGCCAACCATCGGGATGTTCCCAGCCATGACTATACCGACTGTCGCGGGTTCTCCACTGGTCAGATCATATTTTGAAATCCATTGCGACAGATTTTCGGGTTCCAATAGACGGATCACACCCTTCCAGGCCAGATCGAGATTGGAAGCAGTAAACCATGGGTTGTTTACCTGCGCCCGGCGAAACAGGCTTTCTTTGTCCTGATCATCGATTTCCAACATTTTGCTCCGTAGGGAGGTGAAAGCAGCAATCCTTTGGTCGAGATTCATGATTTGGGTAAAAGGCAAAAATAGGCTGTAAACATTTGCTGCCGGCGGCTGTTGGATCAATAAACAAGGCAATCCTTTTTCCTCGAAAATTGGTTTATTAATTTCGAAGATCAATTTGAAAAGCAAAGGAATCAACCCATAAAATAAGATTATCATGGCTATAATGATCACTGACGAGTGCATCAATTGTGGTGCCTGTGAGCCGGAGTGTCCAAATACGGCGATCTACGAAGGAGGTGTCGAATGGAAGTGGTCAGATGGCACTGACCTCAAGGAAGTAGAGTTGGAGGATGGTAAAGTCATTGACGCCAACGAGGTGCAGGAGCCGGTTTCTGACGAATTCTATTACATCGTTTCTGGAAAGTGCACAGAGTGCACGGGCTTTCATGAGGAGCCGCAGTGCGCGGCTGTTTGCCCTGTTGATTGCTGCGTGGATGATCCGGACTATGTAGAGACCGAGGAAGAGTTGACGGCGAAGAAGGAGTGGATGCATGTCTGACGACTGATCATCCAAGTCCATCCATTTAGGAAACATTCAAAAAAGGAAGAGGAAGACTCGCACGGCCATTTGCCAGCGGACTTCCTCTTTTTTTATGCGTGATGCTATCGTATACTATTCGTCTTTGACACCCTCGAATGCAAATGCACCGGGTACTTCCTCCAGCAGCTGTCGGCTGTACTGGACGTTGCCCGACCGGCGCTGATTGCCTGAGGCTACGGTATAAGTGTATTTTCCGTCAGGTAGTTCGATGGCGTCCATCGTAAGCTCATCATCTACGTAGGCAGAAAGAAACTCGAAGCGAGCCCCTTGCAAGTCCATGAGAATGACTGTCGAGTTGTCTTCTACAAATCCTCCAAAGAAGCTGATGGTCTGTGCCTCAATGTCCACGCGATAAGAGAGGCGCTGGGAGTAAGGAGTCATTCTGGCTACCACCGGAGGATGCTCCGTTGTCAGTCCTGCTGGCCCAGTTGTTTCCAGGCGATATTGAATTTCGTCCTGCTTGCCTACTTCCGTATCTCTGTAGGCGTAGTAGGTCATCTCATCGTAATGCTCGCATGAGAGCACCTCTTCCCAGGTATTGGAGTCCTGCGTCTTTCGATAGAGCACATAGCTTTCGACGGCAGTCGATGCGTTCGTCTCCCATCGAACAATGACTTGATTAAGTGTATTCTGGATCTCTGTAGTCAACATCGGCTGCACAGCCTCCTGAGCGAAATTGCTCGTAGTCGAACTGAGTAGCAGACCCAGAATAGCAAACGAAAATCTGATGAATTGTGGGTACGTGCGGTGTCCGGACGGGACCCCTCCGTAATTAGCTGGCTTCTTCATTTCGATACTGGTTACTTTATGAAGTCGTTATAGGCAATAAATGTAGTCAATAATCACTGCAAGTCCTTGCTGAATCTCACCAAACCGGCAAAAACTGACGTAATTGGGTTTTAAACTTTGTGATCAGGGGTGAAAAATGGCAATTACTGAGGGAGCCATCTAACATTTCATACATCGACCTAGAACTTTCAACGTCACCAGTGGTTGAATTTTTTGGGTATGGAAGACGGCAATCACACTTTGTACATTCTAGATGAGCGCGAGTCAGAGACTTACACTGTCACCTGTAGGTCGGGCAGCAATCTTCGTCAGACGATGCTGGAGCAGGGTATCTCCCCTTACACACGACCTACGAAATCGGTCAATTGTGGTGGACGGGGACTTTGCGCTACTTGTGGTGTGCACGTGCGAGGAAACAAACCGGCGAGACACTGGCACGACAAGCTGGCTCGCGCTTTTGCCTACCCCAGGTTGAGCTGCCAGATCGTGGTAGAGGAGGACCTACATGTATCTATCCCCAGGAAGTGGATTTGGGGGAAGAGGCGGCGCGACACCTGAATCTACATCTGCTTGGGGACGGCTTTGTTCATCCAACTTCCGAATCGCGACCAAAAAAGAGACTGCAATGCAGTCCACGTCTTGGCTATCCATGGCTTGACCCACGTGGACAACTTCATTTTCACCACTGTGGCATCTGCCGCATCCTCTAGCCAGAACTCAAGACGGTAGGGGCGCAGCCATCGTAGTGAGAACGCGTAGCTCCCAAAGTAGTACTGCAGGTCGCGGTACCGATCATTGTCTATCGTGGTCAGCACACCGGCGAAATTCATCAATGGACCATGGTGAATATTGAGTACGCCTTCGTGAAATCCATTGGGTATCGTCGACGGGTCGGGAGAGTAGAACTCCACTTTGAATGGGGGGACCTGAGTGTCCGTGAAGGTTTCCGGCGAGTTCAACCATCGCCAGACGTCTGCGCGACTATGGCTTGTGCGGAATTCCCTGGTGAACTCATGTTTGCTGAAGCCTTGCGGGCACGGTTGTACCAATGTGGACATTTTTTTGTTGCGTTAAATAGTTAGTGAATTAATTGAGGCCTGCTTTGTATGTTTCGAGTGCTCGCTCCCTTGCCACTTTGTGGTCAACGATCGGGGCCGGATACTTGTCGGTACCGAATTCTGGCACCCATTTTTTGATGTAGAGCTTATGGGGGTCAAACTTATCGGTCTGTGTATAGGGATTGAAGATGCGGAAATATGGGGCTGCGTCAACGCCTGTGCCTGCCGCCCACTGCCAACCGCCATTGTTGGACGCGAGATCAAAATCCAGGAGCTTCTCCGCGAAGTAAGCTTCGCCCCAGCGCCAATCGATCAGTAAATGCTTGGTCAGGAAGCTGGCAACGATCATTCTGACGCGGTTGTGCATGTAGCCTGTGGCATTCAGTTCGCGCATTCCTGCGTCCACGATGGGGTAGCCCGTCTCTCCGCGACACCATTTCTCAAATTCCTGCTCGTTGTTTCTCCACTGCACGCCATCATATTTCTTATTGAAATTGCCAGCAGCCACATGTGGAAAGTGCCACAAGATCGCACTGTAGAAATCGCGCCAAATCAACTCGTTCAAATACTTCCCATTCACATCAGCGGTCGCTCTTACCAGGCTCCTGATACTGATGGTACCAAACCTCAGGTGAACACTGAGTCTTGTGGTTCCCGGTTTTGACGGGGTATTCCGCGTATTGTGGTAATTTTTTACGACGCCGAGATCCACTTCCCGTCCGGGAAACGTGATGTGCGAAGGCCGGAACCCCATGTCTTCCAGGGACATCCGATGTGATACCCCGGGATGCCAATTGTTAATGCTGTCGGACTCAAAGTTAGGGATGCCTTCCTGCTGGTAGCGTGCTTTCCATCGACGGCTATAGGGTGTATATACGATGTATGGGTCACCGTTGTCTTTAAGGACTTCGTTCTTCTCATAGATGACATGGTCCTTCTTTGAAATGAACGGAATACCCTCGGCTTCCAGCATCTCGTAGATTTCCTTGTCCCTCGTGCGTGCATAGGGTTCGTAGTCCCGGTTGGCATACAGCTCCGCCACGTCGTAGTCCTTCAGCACTTGCTGCCAGACCTCAGCGGGGGTACCGTATCGGACATCGAGATTGCCGCCTCTTTGCTCGATCTCGTCGGCCAGCCGTTCGAGTTCCTGATGGATAAAGTGCACCCTTGCGTCCGCAGGGTCCTGAAGATCGTCGAGGATGTGGCGGTCAAAAATGAATATAGGCTGAACAGGGTGGTCACCTTTCAGCGCGTGGTAGAGTGCTGCGTTGTCTTCCAGTCTAAGGTCTCGGCGAAACCAGAATATCGAAACCTTCGCCATCTCAGAGCATTTTGACGGAAGACATGCCGCCATCCACTGCCAGAATTTGGCCGGTCATCCATCCTGAGTGATCTGACAGCAAGTGCGCTGCGGTATAGGCGATGTCATCGGCCTGTCCTACACGATGCAATGGGTGTTTTTTGGCAGAGGCCTCGATCTTCTCTTCCGAGGAGAGGAGTCGTCCTGCTAATGAGGTGTTGACGATAGACGGAGCGATGCAATTGACGCGTATGGCAGGTGATAGCTCCGCGGCGAGCGATCGTGTCAGGCCTTCGATGGCTCCTTTGGATGCGGCGATACTTGCATGAAATGACATACCCTGCTGTACAGCCACCGTACTGAAGAGCACAATGGAGGCGCTTGCAGATTTCTTGAGTTTGGGGAGCATTTGCTGAATGACCCTCACGGCGCCCATCAAATTGATGTCCCAGTCAGATTGAAAGTCTTCGGGCTTGAGCCGGTGAAAAGGCTTCAGGTTGATAGATCCGGGACAGTAAGCCAATCCGTCGAGGGTGTCCCAGTCGATATCGAGGGCATCTGACGATCGTGCATCAAATGAGAGGTGCTTTGCATCAACAAGGTCGTTTGGCTCCGGGGTATTTCTGGAAGCAACCATGACCTCGTCGCCACGCTTTGTGAGCTGCTCAGTCAGTGCCCTTCCAATGCCGGAGGTGCCCCCGACAACTAAATACTTCTTTGTCATTTTCAATGATTTGTCAGAGCAACATTGGCAGTGAGACAATTGTTTATCCCTGGTGGCCTGCAACAATAGGGGCGTTTACTTGTTCGTTGCGAGGGTGTTGACTTCTCTGATACGGACGATTGGACCCGATGTGAGCTGGAGCGGATTGGGCAAGACTAATCTTCAAAAAGGCTTATCTCATGCCACGTTGGTCGATCAGGAAGCTCGGCACTTGAATTACTCTGGCTTTCTCATAGCTTTGCCGGAGGTTGCCAATTAAAAAACACTCGCATCTATGATGGATCAGTCATTCAAAATCAATAGAGCTGCTAGCTGGTTTATCATTCTATCCTTGCTGGTAGTCTGCCTGGTCTATTTTAGGAGCCTCATAGAGCCCTTCGTGCTATCTCTTTTTATCTGGTATCTGATCAGCGCAACCCGTAGGGCCATTGGCAGAATCAGCATCCGAGGAAGGCGCTTTCCGGGATGGCTGGCCTCTTCACTCGCTATCCTTATGACATTCTCCATATTGTGGGGGATCTTCCAGATCATTTCCTTCAATGTGAACCTCATCATTCAGAAGACGCCGGATTACACGGAAAACATACGTGGTATGGTCAACGCGCTGGGGTCTGTTCCATACCTGGAGCAATTGCCCGGAATCGACGACGTAGATAAGTTCATCCTCGACAACCTGGGTCGGCTTGACCTTCGGAGTTACATCGGTACAGTGATCAACTCCCTCAGCTCGATAGTGGGCAACTTCGCATTGATTGTTATCTACGTGATATTCATGCTGATCGAGGAAAATTTCATGCCATTGAAGATCGAGAAGATCTTCCGCGATCCAGATCGCCAGAGCATTGTGCGCCTCATTCTCGATCACATTGGGCGATCTATCAACAAGTACTTTTTTGTCAAGACCTCTATCAGTTTGCTTACAGGCTTTTTGAGCTATCTGCTCCTGCTTGTCTTTGGCGTTGATTTCGCTGTCCTGTGGGCCTTCCTGATATTCGTCTTCAATTACATTCCTTATGTGGGGTCGCTTGTTGCTACGTTGCTACCAGCGCTATTTGCGATATTTCAATTCGCTTCGTTCTGGCCGTTTTTGTGGGTGCTATTGAGTATCGAGGCTGTTCAGCTGTTTGTGGGCAATTACGTGGAGCCGAAGGTAATGGGTAAGACACTGAACCTCAGTCCACTTATTGTTATCATCGCTTTGGCGTTTTGGGGTGCCATCTGGGGAATAGTGGGAATGATATTATCCGTGCCCATCGTTTCAGTACTCGTGATCATCATGGCACACTTTCCAAATACGAGAAATGTAGCTATCTTTTTCTCGGAGCGTGGAACAATCGAAGGGGATGAGGACGTTATCAAAAAGTCTGGAGAGATATTTGCTTACGAAGCTTAGTCATAGGAATAACAGAACATTGGATAGGATGAAAGGGATCAGGAGTTTATTGTTGGTAGTGTTTGCAGGAATGGTGTTGCTAGCGTGCAACACGGAGCCTGAGAATGAAGCAAGGGAATCTCAATATTTGCTCTATAGAATCGGAGTCGCGCCCATCAGTGGTACGGTGACTTTCACTGAGCTTGAACCAGGCAAGATCCAGGCATTCATCGATGTTGAAAATACCTCAGAGGGATTGCCCTTTCCTGCTCACCTTCATTTCGGAAACGTAGGTGAGACCGGTGAGCTGGCATTTCGCCTCAATGATGTGGATGGATCCACTGGCGAGAGTCTCACAGTGCTAGACAATGTTGTTCTCGCCAACGGTGACACGCTCACATTTGACTTGCTGGAGAGTATGAATGGGAGCGTCAAAATCCACCTCAACGACAGCTTTTATAAGAACATAGCTGTGTCCTCAGGTAATATCGGTGCCAACGCAACGGACTTCTCTATCTTCGACGGCATCGCCATCTGCACAGGGCACTAGTCTCCGTAGTCAATACCAATCATTCATCTCTGAGTACAGTCGCAGGGTTTTTGCGGGCGTTGTAACTGATCACTGTCCATGATATCGCCGCAATCAACGCCAACACGATAATGCCCGCTCCGACAAAGAGCCACGGTGATATCTGCGTGCGGTAGACAAAGCCGTTCAGCCACTGATTACCAAAGTACCAGGATAACGCCCCACCAGTCAGCAGCGCGATACCAGACAACCTCACAAAGTCCATTGATATCAATGTGATCAGTGAAGTCAGCGTGGCTCCCAGTACCTTTCTAATGCCAAACTCCTTCGTACGCTGCTCCGTGGTGAAGCTGATCAGACCTATGAGTCCAAGTACTGCTATACCAATGGCCAGGTAGGTGAAGACGTTGATCACTCTTGAAAACTGCCGCTGGCTGACAAAAGCGCTGTCAAAGGACTCATCCATGAATTCATAGTCAAAGGGGAGGTTGTTGGTTAGTCCTTTCCATACCTTTTCTATGTCGCGAATGGTGCGGTCATATTGCTCTGCAGAGGAGGGGGGCAATTTGGCCGTGAGGTATCGCTGATTGCCCTGGAAGACATTGGCTTTTGGGTGCAGCACGGCAAAGGGTTCTATAGGGTTTTCGAGTGACCAGAAGTTGAAATCTCTCATGATCCCAATCACTTCAAAGGTGGCCGATCCATAATAAGATAGCTGTCGACCAAGAACGGTTTCCGGGTCGTCACCACGAGACATCCACTGCATTTGGACCGCGCATTCCTCGTTGATGATGATTTTGTTGGCATCACCCTCGCCATATTCAAAAAAATGTCTACCAGCTGCCAGAGGTACACCCAGGTTAGGTAGGAACTTGTCATCGGCTATGATCATTGTCACCGGGAGGTCCGTGGTCTTGCTGGAATTTAAAGGAGTGAGATTTTCCTGGTTCCACGTGTTGGGAGGTACGGAACTGCTCAGGGCGACTTCGTTTAAAATTCCTTCATTCTCGAGAGTGGCAGCAAATAGTTTCCCGCGGTCTTCCATCCACTCGAGGTGCGGAACCACCAGCACGTTCTCGTCGTCGAAGCCCAATTCCTGATTTCTCAAATACTGCAATTGGTCTTTGATCAACATGGTGGAGACCATCAGTCCGATGGCGATGGAGAACTGGAAGATAACGAGGCTATTTCGGAAGTTGAATCGTTTGGGATTTTGGAGGATCTTGCCTTTTATCACGTCAACAGTGCGGAACCTTGTCATGAACCATGAAGGGTAGGCTGAAGCAAGTATCCCGGTGATCGCAGCGAGGATACCTATTACTAACAGCAACTCTGGACGGTGTACGACGCTAAGGGTCAACTCTTTCCCGGAGAGTTGGTTGAAAAATGGGCGGGCGATCTCTGCCAGACCTAGTCCCAGCACAACTGCTACGGAACTGTAGATCATTCCTTCCAGGAGGAACTGGCGGCGAATGTGGCCCTGTAAGGACCCAAGTACCTTTTGGATGCCCACCTCTTTCGCACGACGCGCAAATTGGGCGGTTGCGAGATTCATGAAATTCACGATGCTTAATAGCAATATCAGGACAGCTACCGAACTAAAAATGATGACATTGTCGATGCTACCCAGGGACCCAAATCGATTGGGAATATTTCCTGAGTACAGTCTGATATCCTGAATATTTTGGAGTGCGAGTATCCAATCCTTTTCTTCAGCTTTTTCTTCTCCAACATACTTAGCGGGAAGAGAAGCGAGCGCTGAATTCACGCGTTGGATGTCCGAATTTTCTTCCAGCAGCACGTAAGTAACGAAAACAGTCCAGATCCACGAGTTGAGGCGGCTAGTGTGGCGAGGAAAGGAGGAGTTCGACAACAGGACGTCGAAGTGAAAGTGAGAGTTGGTGGGAAGGTCCTTCAAGATACCAGTCACCTCGAAAGACTTCTGGTCTTCATTGAGGCCAATGCGCACTGTCTCGCCGAAGGCCGATCTGTCAGGAAAGAACTTGTTCGCCATTGATTCCGTCAGGATCATGGCATTGGGCTCCGACAATGCTGTCTCTGGGTTGCCCTGTACCATCTCGAAAGAAAAAACATCAAGAAATGCTGGCTCGGACGAGAATATCGACCATTCCTCGAAAGACCGAAGGTTGCCAATGGCATCCGTCACGCTCAGGATCTGTCCTTGGCCGTAGTAGGGTTGCATGACACGGACTACTTCTTCGGCCTCAGGAATGTCTGACTTGATGGCTTCAGCGGCGCCGGGGCTCGTGGAGCCAAACATGTCATTGCTCTCCACCCAGATGTTGGTCATATTGACCCGGTAGATCCGGTCGGCCTTTTCGTGAAATTTGTCATAGCTGAGCTCATCCACTACATAGACGTGGATCATGAGAAAGGCGGCAGATCCTGCGGCAAGCCCCGTGAGGTTGAGGAGCGTGAAAAACCGCTGTCGTCGTATTTGGCGAAAGGCAATTTTGAGTTGATGGAGGATCATGAGTCGTCTGTTTGGCAGGATCTATGCAAATTCATGGCCTAATCTACTAAATGATTGATTTTGAAATAGTTGAGCTGGGAAAGTCTGCGCTATCTGATGAAATCACTCCTTAACTGGACAGTGGCACGTTCGATTTTGATACAGAAATGTATAAATCCGATCCATCGCACGCAATCCCTTTGTAGTTCTCTTGTTTTCCCCCGCAAGCCCACTAATTTTGGAACTTCATTTCGAAACCAGATTAAGACCGCCATCAATCACACATATGAGCGCAGACAATCCGTTACTAGGGACCTTTGACACGCCCTTCAGCGTGCCTCCTTTTTCTGATATTAATGATGAACATTATTTGCCTGCCATCGAGGCTGCGATCGAATCTAATCGTGAAGAGATCCGACTGATCGCTGAGAGTCCTGAGGAGCCAACTTTCGCGAACACGATAGAGGCCCTAGAGGCATCAGGGGAATCACTGGACACGATCTCTGCCGTTCTTTTCAATCTCAATGCAGCGGAGACAACGGACGAGTTGCAGAAGATTACTCAAGGCGCGTCTGAAAAGCTGACGGCCTTCAGCAATGAAATCAAGCAGAATACGCAGCTCTTTGAGCGTATCGCGGCTGTGCATGATCAAATCGATACGCTAGAACTCACGCAGGAGCAACGGATGCTGCTGGAAAAGACGTACAAAGGCTTTGTGCGCAATGGTGCTGCACTTGATGATGAGGGCAAAAAACGCTTCAAGGAGATCTCCATGGAGCTCTCTAAGCTGACGTTGACGTTTGGCGAGAATGTACTTGCAGAGACCAACGACTTCCAACTGGTGATCGATAACGAAGCTGATCTCAAGGGACTGCCGAAAGATGTGGTCGGCCGCGCAGCTACTACCGCCGAGGAGGCGGGTCATGGCGGCAAGTGGGTGTTCACCTTACAGGCGCCAAGCTACACCCCGTTCATGGAGTACGCCGATAACCGGGCGTTGCGCGAGCGCATGTTCCGGGCGTTTATGAGTAAAGGTTCGAAGGATAATGTGCGTAACAACACACAGCTGGTAACGAGGATCGCTCAGTTGCGGGCAGAACTCGCCGGCCTGTTTGGTTATGGCACTTATGCCGAATATGTGCTGGAGGAGCGAATGGCAAAGAAACCAGGTGAGGTGCTCAGTTTTCTTGACGAGCTGCTGGACAAGTCCGTGACAAAGGCAAAAGAGGAAGTAGAAGAGCTGCAGGCGTTTATCCGCGAGTCAGGTGAGGATTTCGAGCTCGAGCGATGGGATTGGGCGTATTACTCAGAAAAACTAAAACAGAAAAAGTACGCCTTTGACGACGAGCAACTGAAGCCGTACTTCAAATTGGAGAACGTAATCGACGGGGTATTTCAAACCGCTGAGAAGCTCTATGACATTACCTTCCAGGCCAACGCCGACATACCCGTCTATCACCCAGACGTCCAGGCATACGAGGTGTGGGAAGGCAATGAGGTAAAGGCGGTTTTTCTGGCGGACTTCTTTCCACGAAAGGGGAAACGCCCCGGTGCGTGGATGACGTCATACCGCGATGAGCGACGGACTGATGAGCGCAAGGTGCTACCGATTGTCAGCATTGTGTGCAACTTCACGCCTTCCAGCCCCGACCACCCGTCCTTGCTGAAGTTTGATGAGGTGAAGACCCTCTTTCACGAATTCGGTCATGCGCTCCACGGCATGCTGGCAGATACGATCTACGCGAGCCTTAGCGGTACCAGTGTCTTTTGGGACTTTGTAGAACTGCCTTCGCAGATCTTCGAAAACTGGTGCTTCGAAAAGGAATGCCTGGATCTGTTTGCTCACCATTTCGAGACCGGCGAGCTCATCCCTACGGAGTTCATCGAAAAGATCAAAGCGGCGTCCACCTATCATGAGGCGTACGCGACGGTTCGCCAGGTGAGCTTCGGTCTGTTGGATATGGCTTTCCATCACCGATCACCTGAGGAGCTGGGTACGATCGGAGATGTGGAGTCCTTCGAAAAGAAGGTCATGGGCGGCACAGAGCTCTTCCCGCCAGTCTCTGGCGCTGTGATGAGTGTGCAATTCAGCCACATATTCGCCGGGGGCTATGCCGCTGGGTACTACAGCTACAAGTGGGCTGAGGTACTGGATGCGGATGCTTTTTCGCTCTTTTTGGAACGTGGTATTTTCGATAAGAAAACCGCGGAGTCATTCAAGGAAAACATCCTCAGTCGCGGTGGCACGGAGCACCCGATGGACTTGTACAAAAGATTTCGGGGGCAGGAGCCCACACCCGAGGCACTACTGAAAAGAGCAGGACTCCTCGAATAGAATTCGGGAGCCCCGCGCTCGTCACTGGACTGGGAACCTTCGCTCTATTTTGCGGAGGAACGAATCTATGTGGTCAAACCACAACGGAAACCCTTCTCGCAACCAGATACTCTGCATGTATTCACGGATAAACTCAGCCCCTTGTGATACGAGATGTCTGGCGGTGTTGGAGTCAGTGACAATAGGGATCGCCTTCAAAGGCATTTGCTGGTAATAGTTCTGGGTCGCGGCATTCATTGTCTGCAAGGTCAACAACTGTTCTTCTGAAGTCAGCGACCTATTCATGATGTAGTAGCATCGATTTTCCAGGAAGCTGAAGTTAAGTCCCAGCGGTGCCCGATTGGCGACCACCACGCCATGGATCTTGTCGTTGTCGTCGGTGATTTTCATCACTCTCCGGCCTCTGAATAGACCATTCCGTGCATATACGGTATGGAGATGGCGGAGTGTAATGTCGTCTGTGTCCAGCTCCTCGGCGCGAACGAAGACTTCCCCATATTGCCTGGCCACAAAGTCAATAGCAGGCAGATCAATCCCGGTGACCTCGGTGGCCGTTAGCTGACCCGTCGGCGCCTGGTCGATCCTGCTGGTAGGTAGATGCAGGTAGTGGAAGGGCAATACAGAGGCTTGCTGATCTCCCAGTTTATCATACATGGAGGCGAAGATCCTGTAGGCGTATCGGTTGTCGGGCCTGAACCAGTTTTGGCCTGACTGGAGTCCGGGGTCCGTCGATGCTCTTAGTTGTGCTGCAAGCATCAGTCGAAGGGAATTGAAGGGGTTGCCGTTGGACACAAGGTGCTGTGCAATCATGCCGTGATTGCTCTGTCGCCATGCACAGACCGATGCGAAATCGTTGTTGCTGCTGGGTTGGTTGGTGAACAGCCAGAGCAACTCTTCCTCACTGTGCAGTAATCTTTCCCAGTGTTGAGTGATGACCTCCATGTAGGGTGCCAGCATTCGTTTCTTGGCTGGATAGATGAAGCCAATTTCCTCATATTTCTGAAAAAGGCTTACAACGGTTTCATTGTTGAAAGAGTAGTAGGGCATCGAAGCCGGAGTCGTACCGGCTGTGGTTTGGCGGAGGTGAGTCATGGTAGTTTGGTCAGGTTTGAGAAACAGTCTTGGTTAAATTCCTGGGTTGTGTCTTGCTGCTGTACTGTTGCACTTTGCTGATGTCGATGGGGATGCCAAGCCCTGGTCCCGTCAACTGATCGCTAAGGCCCCTTTCGCCGAAGGTCATGGGCATTGACGAGATGTCGTCTTCCATGAAAAAGGAAGCGTATGACCCTTCCAGGTAGGTGAGGTTGTGATACTGGGCAAACAACCGTCCTGCGGCACTAAGGATAGCGGTTTCACCCACGTTGCAGCCAAGCTGGCACCTAATCCCTTCGCTGCGGGCGAAGGTGTGTATCTCGTGCGTGGTCAGTATTCCGCCACACTTCGACAGCTTCAGGTTGTAGATCAGCTTATCGGCGGAAACGGTCTGGGCATAGTAGCGGGCATGTGCCATGTTGAATACGGACTCATCGAGCACGATGGGTAGGGGGCTGACCCTGGCCAGCAGTGGCAATTTGTGGATATCCTCTCCCCGCAAGGGCTCCTCTACACAGCTGATGCCAAACTGGGCCAGTTCCTCGATACGGATACATGCCTCTGCAAATGACCACGCTCGATTGGCATCCACGCGGATGTCTCTGTCGTCCCCGAGAATATCGCGTGCCATGTTGAGGTGGGTAATATCGAGACGGTTTCCCACCTTTATTTTCACATGGGGCATATCCAGCTTGGCAATCACATGCAGCCAGCGTTCAAATTTTTCCGTGCTCATGTAGGGGAGTACACCCGAGTACTGCGGTTCATATCGCCCTTCCAGGTCGAAAAAGTGGGCGATCGACCCGTGGTGTGACCGAGCCATGGCGTCAAGAAGCGCCATTTCGACGGCTGCTTTCAGTGCGGGGGTGCTGCCGTCCATATTGAGCGGTCCGACCGTGCGTTTGATGTCGTGGACATTGCGGATGCTCAGTGGCATGGCCATCATCACTTCACTGATAAATCGCTGATTGATCTGAGGGAGTGTTTCGGCTGTGACGTAGTCACGAGGAGCTCCTTCGCCAAACCCAAAAACTCCGTCCTCCGTCTCAGCGATGACAACAAAAGCCTCGGTTTCCGTACGCTGCTTGAGGTGATGCCCTATCCCGGTCTTGAAAGGGATCGCCACATCGGTCGCTATCATGTTTTGGATCTTCATGATAGTACTTCTTTATTCAACAAGCTATTTGGCAAGGGCGGTGTCATATAGCGAAGTCTTTAGCGGTGCAAAAAATCAGTGTTAGGTAATTCGAACGCAGTATAGGATGCCTGGTTTTCGCCTATAAAGACCATTTTCTGGTTGCTGATATTTTGTTTGCCAATGACCACAAAACCTTTGCGAATGAAATGCGATCCGCGACCAATTGATGGGCATCTTTGCTACATGCAGATACCCTTTCACGACTTCGGGGGAGATGGTCCCATTTTGCACGTCGGTCATGCCAATAGCTTTCCTCCACAGATGTACCGGAAGATGGTGGAGCCCCTGCTTCCGCATTTTCATGTCGTAGGGATGGAGTCGCGACCCTTGTGGCCAGGGGCATCGAAGAAAGCTGTGAGCAGTTGGGAAGAGATGGCTGACGACCTCATTGCTTTTCTTGACCAGAATGGCTGGAAGGAGATCGTTGCCATCGGGCACTCCCTGGGAGCTGCGAAGATCGTCTTCGCCTCTCTCAAGCGGCCGGATTTGTTCAGCCGTGTGGTGCTGGTGGAGCCACCGCTGATCCCCAAGTGGATTTTCAACATCACTTCCATTTTACCTATTGACCTTAAGAGGAGGATCGTACCACCGGCGCGGGTCGCAAACAAGCGGACCGACCGATGGCCCAGTGATCAGGCCTTCTTCGAATATATCCGCCCGAAGCGTGTTTTTGCCGATATCCCGGATGAGGTGCTGTGGGACTACGTGCGGCATACCCACAGCAAAATCGAGGATGGCACGATCAAACTTCGTTATCCCAAGGACTGGGAGTCACATGTCTATGCCTCTCTTCAGAGTCCCTGGAATGCGCTGGGTAAAATGACGCATCCGACCCTTGCGATTCGCGGCGAAGGATCGGATGTCATCTCTCCGCGGTCCTGGGAGAAGTGGCAGCGCTGGCAGCGGGATGCCCAATTTGCGGAGATCAGAAAAGGAGGACATCTGCTGCCATTTGAGCAGCCATTGGCGGTGGGCAAGGCAGTGCAGGGCTTCCTTGAGTGATCGTTACCAGCCACCACCGTAAGGGTAGCAAGTTACCTTTCCATTTTTCACATCACAGTATCCTTCCAAGTAGTAAACCCTATACCACCACGGCCATGCGATCCATTGGGAGGCTTGGTATACCCATCCTCCAGCCGAGAGGCTTGTGCCGTACGAATTCAAGGAATAAGCTAAGGACAAATCCAGGCATTGCTCGTCGCTGTCCACAAGGAAGTAGTCATTCCTATCCGAAGCCTCTCCGAGGCCAAGGTCAGTTAATGACATGATCGTAGTGAGGAAAATGATTCTTATCGTTTTCATGAGTGTTGATTTTCGTTCACTACAATCTTCACCGATCACCAGGTCATCGGCTTTCACTGATAGGACATCCTGTGGCACTCACTGGACATTCCTCCAGCTAGGCCACGATCCGCACAAAAATAAAGGTGTCGTTACTCGTAAGGGAAGCCGTTCGTCAGGTCCTTGTTGAGCGGACGCAGCTCGTCCTGCAGGTCAATGATGACATCGTCCACCACGTTCTTGAGTTTTTGCAGTTCTTTGCCCTTATTTTCATCATGGCCGAAGACCAGCTCTTTCTTACTCGGTGACATGACTTTTCGGAACATGCCATACCTGGCCAATTGATCCAAGTAGTCGCTGACGGCCGGTAGCAGACTCACGATGTATCGCGGTTCGATTTGCAGATGCCTCTCGGACATGTTGTACAGAGCACAGGTTAACTCATACTGCGTGAGGTTGATGCGCTCCGGAGCATCCAGTTGCAGGCAGCGCAGCATCCGGGAAAGTCGCTTAAGGTTGCCCCTGACCTTGTCGTCTTTCTGATTGATCCGTGCAATATTCCGAAATGGAAGATAGCTTTTTCGGACGCCCCGCTTGAAATCATATTCGGCTATGCCTCTGGATATTTCTTTGCCTCCCGTCTTGTACTTGTCAGTGTCTACCCAAATGCAGGGTAGGATCGAAAGACTGACAAAGGGTTTTTTCATGGTTCTCACGCGGATGGCTGCATCGCACCCATGGTCTACCGTCCTGAACATGCTGCTGTTCTCGCAAAATTGCCGGACGAGACCACTCAACTGTCGGACCGCTGCTTTCGCGTCCGCCTCCGGTTGAGGTGCCAGCACGAGCATCATTTCGATATCACCATAAAGAGTGACCGCCGAATCAGTTTGACGAGACCCCTGGTACCGAAAGTCTGGGAATATACCTTCTTCAGCAAGATCGCGTTGTAGCTTATCAGCTACCCGCTGGCATGTGTGGTACAGGTGCTCGTTGTACAAAGGGGGGATAGGCTGCATGCATTCCAACACATATTTCATGCTCGCCTCGTAGTCGCACTTCAAAAACGCATCCGAAAGGTATAATTGCTTGCGTAGCTCATCGAAGCGCCTTTCCTGTAGCTTTTTCAGAAATGGTTCAAAGTCTTTACTCATGCCACACCGCTCAGTTCCTAGGTTGAGGGCAAAGATAGCCAATAGATTACTGGTAGACAGATAGTTGTTTTTGACTAGCGGAACTGTGCGTTGAGATGTTGAGAAGCAATCACGTGTTGCCTTCCTGGACTGCAACCAGTGACACACGCTCTTTTTTTCCGGTCAGTTCGAATTCTCCCATTGTTCTTCCTTCGTAGCCATTCGTTGATGATGCGCTGTCGAAAAGTTGCTCAGATACCAGGAACAATTCACCCAGCTCGTTGCATTTGTGTTGGATCCGAGAGGTGGTATTGAGCACATCGCCATGAAAAGCAATATGTCGGCGAAGAGTACCTACTTCCGTGGTGGTCACCTCGCCTCCGTGGACGCCAGCTTTGAACGAAGGAACGCAGTCGTATTTGGAGTCGTAGTGGACCTTCCGTCGTTCCAATCGCTTTCGGAATTGGAAGAAGAGAGCAATCATTTGGCCAACGGAGTCAGCCTTCCACTCGCACGTGAGCACTGCTTCGTCTCCGACATATTGGTAGATCTCCACGGGGTATTTGCGCACGATGAGGTTCAGGTCTCGGAAGCAGTCGCGGATTAGGCTGCTGTATCGAACACTCCCCAGTTGCTCGGCGATCGTCGTGGAGGATTTCAGGTCTACAAACATGAAGATACGGTTTTCGACGACGGGCTCCCTATACTTACCAGTGAGAAAGCTGATGAGGCTGAATTCACCGATCTTCTTGTTGGTCTGTATCACGTAATTGAGCAGGACGATATTGAAGAGCAGGAAGATACCAATCAACGCGAACATGGGTGCCCAGCCCTGTGCAGATACTACTGTAAGAATGTCTGGCGGATAGAATCCCATGGCGTTGATCAGGTGGAAGATCACGAAGAACGTGCTCAAAAAGCCTAGCACATACAAGGCACTTTTCACAATGATCACTCTCATAAAAGACCATCTGTCCCAATGAAAGCGATCGGAAAGACCATTGATGCCAACGAAGAGTAGGCCAAAGAATGAACCAAAGAGAAATGCTTCCAGGAACTGACTGGGCCCCAACCAATAACCCGCCATCTTGTGTTGAATATCCCCCGGTTCGATGCCGGCAAAGTACAGATAGCCCTTGATGGAGTAGATGGAGAAGAGCGTGAGGAAGTTGACACCCAGCATCCAGAACAGAATGATCAACAGGGCACGAATGATCTTTTTCTTTTTCACATCGGTTGGCGGAAGGCTTCGGGGATCTCGCTGATGGGTCGTAGGTAAATGTCTTTATAGAAGACCTCGGCACCCTCGGATTGCAAGGCGATTCTTCCCTCAGTAAGCGGCTCCTGAGTACTTGCTACTCTCGAGTTGTAGAGACGCATCACGACTTGACCATTTACGATGTGGATGCTTGAGTCGCCGTAAGTGATGAGTTCAATATCATTCCACTCACCATGGGGCTTCTCAGCATCCGGAGACTTGATCACGCGGCGTTTGGAAAGGCCCTCGTCGGGATTGTCCCCATCTATGTCGGCAAACACATAGGTGCGGAGAGGAGCGCCTTCCTCGTATCGATAGTATTGGTCGTCAAGAGGAACCGAAGGTATGTCGATCTCCACTGGCCCGGTTGGCCAATAGTCTCCTATATCCCCTTGCTGAACCTGGAGCTCCTGGGAAGCCATCCAGGGATTGAACCCCCCGGGTTCTCCAAAACAATGGTAAAGGAGCCCGCTGTCTCTCGGTCCTTTCTCACGAGGAGGATGCATCGCATCTCCCCATTTAGCGCGAAGTTTTAGTCGATAGTTGCCATAGCTATTCAAGGTGTGCAATGTGCCCCAGGTGACTCCGGAAATGCGAATTGCAGAGCCATCATCCAGTTGTACCACACTCATTACACTATCCGGATCGTTGTCGATGCCATAGGGCTCGAGGGGATTGCCTCCCTCATCTTCACGCCGCTGATAAGGGGTATTCAAGAACTTCTGCCAACCAGCAAGATCCTTCCCATTCCACAGACTGGTCCAGCCGTCTGCTTCGTTAAGGAAGGCCTTGACTATGGCTACACTTCGCATCGGTATTTCCTCCATAGGTACATGTCCCGCGCTCGGGAGTATCTGAAGCTGCGCATCAGGTATCTGCTCTACAAAAGGCCCGGAGTAGGCTACTGGCGTCCACAAGTCCTCCTCACCCCAGAGCAGGAGTGTCTTGGCAGTGATGGATGCTAGCATGGGCGAATGATCTTTGTCACCGATGGATTGGGCGCGGGCGATGAAAGCATCTCTGTTGCCTTCGCGCAAAGCCATCAGGTAGTACCTCTCTACCAATTCATCCGTCACCTTGGTATCATCATGGTACACTTCCTTCATGTTTTTCCGGATGAAGGCCCTGGGAGTGGCATGTCGGAGGATACTGCTAAGGATCGGCATGCGCGCCATTTTCAGGACCATCGGTACCGACTGATCTGTGGGAGATCCTGCCGGATCCACAAGAATGAGCGATTTGAGCCGCTCGCCCTCGTTTCCCGCGAAGTACCACGAGATCTCACCGCCTAGGGAATTGCCACCTAGAATCAGGCTATCGATCTCCAGGGCTTCGAGAAATTTCAATAGGAACTGATGATAGTAGGGGATCGTGTAGTCCGCTCCCGGATCAGGTCCCGTCAACCCGAATCCCGGCAGGTCCATTCGGATGACGCGGTACTGTGATTTTAGCTGCTCGGTCCAGTCATCCCAGGTGTGAAGGGAGGCAGCCGTGCCATGGATCAGGACCAGAGGCGTACCTGCACCCTCATCGCGGTAGTGGACTTTCAGCCCATCAATGTCGATGAACTGTGACTGACCATTGGTGTATTTGGCGATGAGTTCCTCGACGGGGATGTCCCTTTTAAGGTTCGGGACGACGAGGAGGACGGAAAGGATCAGGATACTTAATAGGAGGTACCTGATGACATTCTTTATTCCTTTCATGGCTTGCAGGTCTATAAAGGAAAGTTAATCAAAACGGCCGGCAACTATCTGCGCCGACGATTCACAATTTGACTGATGGCCATCCCAATCGCAAGACCCACGCCCACGCCTACGACTATACCGAGACTCACCCTTCGCATGGCGAAGCCCAACACGATCCCTAATCCCGCCCCAATCAGGACCGATAGGCTGATTATCAATGTAGGATCTCTGGGGGAGGCCTTCAGGTCATTGATGATGGACACTGCTTTGCGATTCCTGGGATTGATTTCCAGCAGCCTGCGTGCGTACTTCTCTGCGGCAGCTTTGTCCTTTGCGTCGCCCTGATCGTGAAAGCGTCGCTTGTGGGCCCTGGCTAGACCAAAGAGCAAACCTTCGTGATAGGGGTCTATCAGAAACGCCGCCATGTACTCCGCAATAGCGTCATCATCATTGCCGCCTTCGCGGAAGCTGTGACCTCGCTGCAGGTACCCTTCAAAGTCGTTTTCAAAGGCGAGCCAAACTTCTTCGGAGACCCCGATGCTAAGCGCCAATTCCTTGCGGTCCTCCCGGCTCAGATTCGTCGAGGCTTGCCGCCTTTCGATCGCCAGCAGCTTGCTGACGAAAACGTCGATTTCCTCCTGGGTATAAGACATGGGCTCACCGACTGCGTTTGTTTTATGTTTTCAACGCTATAGACTGGCCGCTAGTTCTCCTCCGCCTTTTAGGTGCTTATCGAGGAAGTCCTTGATCTGTCCGTAGCCGTTGATCTCATTTTCCTTCTTTCGAAATCCGTGACCCTCATCATCGAAGATTACATATTCTACGGGCACGCCGTTGGCACGGACGCCCTCCACGATTTCATCAGATTCTACCTGCAATACCCGAATGTCGTTCGCACCCTGCAGGACCATGAGTGGCTTGGTGACATTTTGCGCATGGAATAGAGGAGAGATATTGTACAACCTTGCTGAGTCCGCACTGTAGGGGTCGCCCAGCTCTTTGAACAGGGCATCCTTGAAGCTTTCCCAGTGAGGAGGGATTGAGCGCAATGTCCTGATCCAGTTGGTCACCCCAAAGATGTTCACACCCACATCGAAGGCCTCCGGCTCAAATGCCAGGGCTGCCATCACCATATAGCCACCGTAGGATCCTCCCAGGATGCCTACTTTGTCCATATCTATCACACCAGTGGAGGCCAGAAAGTCCTTACCAGCAATACAGTCCTTCAGGTCCTTATCGCCGTGGTTGAGGTCATCCATTTCGTAGAACTCTTTGCCATATCCACTACTACCTCGGTTGTTCACGGCGAGGATGGCGTAGCCATGATTCAAGAGGTACTGATTGAGAGCGTTGTAGCTGAGTCGTGATTGGCCTCCGGGACCACCATGCACGCGCACAAGGGCAGGTACAGGGTTTTCAGTGGAGGCACCCTTTGGCTCGTAGTAGATGGCGGGGATTTCTACCCCATCAAATGATTCGAATCGGACCACTCGTCCCTCGACCAGGTCATCGCCATTGATCTCTTCATTGAGTGTGTTTGTCAGTTGCTTAAGATCGCCGGTTTCGAAGTTGTACAGGTACATATTGGTCGGGGAGGCCGAACTACTCACGGTGAGTCGTGCCAGTTGCTCGCTTTTTGAGATGCCTACCGACGATACGCTCGCACTGCCCATGTCGGGCATCTGAACCTCATCACCCGTCTCCAAATCGTAGACCCGAACCTTGGTTTTGGCATCTTCATTGATCCCGATCACGCGATACTTTTCATTCCATGAGTCATAGGCATACATGACATCCCAGTCGGCTTCATGCACTTTTTCGACGTTGCCAGACGCCAGTTCCCGACGAGCGAGGTAACTGAAGTTGGCGTTTTCATCGGTAGTGTAATAGAGGTACTGATTGTCGAGGCTGAAGAACTGGGGATTGTAGGATGCACCCTCTCCACTGATATCGGTTCTTTCCCCAGTCGCGCGGTTGTACAGATACATTTTGTTGGCTGACGTCGTGATTGCCTGCACGAAAACGAAGTAGTTTTTGTCCGGCGATATTTCCGAAACATCGATACCATCATTGTTTTGATAGATGATCTCACCGATAGGGTTTTCTTCATCAAACTGGGAGATGGCCAGCTCATAGATGTCCATGAAGCGTGGATCCCGACGATTGGAGCTGTAAAACATACTTTCCTCATCACGGCTCCATCCCCAGAATTGATTTCTGATGCTATCACCAGGTGTCAAATTGCGCGAAGTACCTTCTCCACCAGATAGGTGAATTTGATACTGTTCATTGCCGCCTTCATCAAAAGTGAAAATGAACCTGTCATCATTTGGCAGATAAGACCTGGCAAGGAAGGATTCTTCTGTTGAGTTGGTCAGGGCCTTGCGATTACCCGTCGCCAACTCAATCTCGTAGACATTGTAGATGCCCGTTTCGTTGCTTGACACAAGGAGCTTGGATTCATCAGGGGAGAAGCTCCCGCCGCCGATGTTCGTGTTTTTGTAGAACTGTTCGATCGTATACTTCGTCGTTTGAGTGGTTTCCTGCAGTCCGGAGCAACTCAAAAAAAACAGCATTGGGGCGGTCAACAATATCGAAATAGTGCGCATCAGTTTCTCTTTAAAGGTTTACACATTGAGGTCCTAAGGTAAACATTCTCCTTCTGCCAGTGAACGTTCAGTCTGCACATGCCAAAAAAGTGAGACGCCATTTGGAGAGAACGATGGCTTCCCTGGTGCTGCTGATATTCCGGCTCTCCATTGTACTTCGGCCCCGCCTGTCCCGCCCTCAGTCCCGGGACCCCAATGGTTACGTACTCTTTCAACGAGAAGCTAGGACTCCCGGCACTCCCCTTCCTCGTGCCATTCCGATCCGGTCTATTAGGCTAGGGTAATCCCTTCGATCCGCACTACTTATCTCCCCCTTGTGGGGGACTAAGGGGGTGATCAACGACGTCATCCCAGTTTCGTCAAGTAATTCTGCCTACAAGGGAGACTCGTGCCGAATACCGGGATCTCTGACGGCGATTAAAAAAAGCCAGATTCCTGCATCGCATAACGCAACTTCTACAGCACTAAGAAATCATGTGGCTCGCAGGAATGACGCCTTTTGTAAGTATCCATTACCCCTGCGGCATGAAATACATGTGTGATGTGTTGTCAGGTGTTTCCACCTGACTCACTAATCGCCCGCCTCATAAAACCCAAAGTAGATCCGCTGAACTTTGGGGTCAGATTCCGGCGACAGTGTGAAGAATATCTCGACAGTACCATTTTCTGTCTCTACATTGAACCCACCACGGAGCTGATTGTACGCTTCGAATTCACCTACGGACAGAATCTCCCCCGCTTCCTCCCAACGTGCCTTTGCCTCTTGGATGTGCTGCTCTTTGGGGTTGTCGAGGAAGTAGTTTTCGGCTAGTATTTCAGCCTGCAAATCCTCGGCCCAGGTGCGCGTCAACTCAAGTACTTGATCCTTTCTTGCCATCAAGATGTCCGACGTCGGGAGGCCCCTCTCTTCGGGATCCACGCTCTCTAGCAACAGGTCCCCCAGGACCTTGCCGGATGGCCATGGACTGGTATAAGTCAGATTGCAAAAGGCCATGATGCCAATGCCATACTTGGGGAAGAAGTAGTAGTTGCTACCAAACCCAGGCAGCGCTCCACCGTGAGAGACTCTGACCCGCCCCTTGCAGTCGGTGGTTATTCCCAGACCGTACCCATATCCGGCCATCGCAGGACACGACTCACCTTTGTGGTCTTCACTGTCAGCATAGAGCCGTGGATATTGGGGTGTGTGCATCTCTCTTAAGGAGGCTCTTTTGATGGGGCCATCGTCCGGGTCATTTCGGGGAGGCCAGGCCGACAAGTGAAAGCTTACATATTTGCTGAAGTCCTCAATAGAAGTAATGAGACCGCCCATGGCGCCATATGACCCATCGTGCAGCATGGGTTCCAGCTTCCATTCCTCGTCCTCCCATCGGTAGCCAATGGCGAGTTCTTTCGCCGGGACACTGTCATACTCCCAATACGTGTCCAACATACCCAACGGCTCAAAGATGTTTTCCCGGATGTATTGCTGGTAAGGCATCCCGGAAACCTTCGATACGATACTCCCCAGCAATGCATATCCCGTATTGCTGTATTCGTAGCCGTATGCAGGGACATTAGAGAAGGACGGACCGGAAGACATCAGGCCCATCAACATCTCCTCTGGCTCGTCCAATTGCCGGTCCCCCCATGGGTTATCTTCCGGGAATCCTGCAGTCATGGTCAGTAGATTTTTAATTCTGATGGGAGGCGCATCTCTGGTAAGGTAGGTAAGGCTGCGCATCTCTGGTAAATAGTCTTCGGCCAGGTCTTCGAGTGATAGTTTGCCCTCATCACGCAGCTTGACGATCGCCATAGCCGTAAAGCTTTTGGTCATCGAAGCAATGCGAAATTTTGTAGATGTCGATGCCGCAATGTTCTCAGCAACATTGCTTTGGCCTAGGGCGCCGGATATGACAAGTTCCCCATCAACTACGATGCCATAGGTCATTCCTGGTATATGGCGTTCCTCCATGTGACCGGTGATTAACTCCTCCAACTCTGACTGGATACCTTCAATTTTCTGTTGACGATCGTCAGTTTCGAATTTTGGAGGCTTGTAAGATTGCTGAAAGCGTACGGGTGTCTGCGTTGGCTCTGTAGTCGGAGATGTACCGCAACTGGCGAAAATGGCGGTGGCGAGGCAGGTGACGAAGAGTCGTGTGAGTGGTTTCATTGGATCAAGAGTAATTTCTCAATTCCAATCTAGTCAATTTGACGAAGCATGGACATTTCATGGAGCGGCTTTGCTCCGTTCTCATCTGGTTTTCGTAAGTGAATGCTCTTGAGTCAAGGAAACCCCGAAAGCCATTCTCGAAAGCAATGTCATTTTGACGTTAGGACGCGCACGGCCAGTGAAATCTATTGACAGTGGTTGGACGATCGTTGATCTATGTGAATAGATGCTTCCTTTGTCAGTAGGATCTTAGAAGGGTTGCTTATGAGAATGGCTTCTGCCAATTTTCAACCCTCCAATTTTCCCATCTCAAAATTCCTAAACTCAGAATTCCCCAACTCCTAAACTCAAAATCCCCAAAACTCCACCATTCATTATCTTTCTGGTCAAACCTGACCCCAACTCCCAATGGCTACACTCCTTGGCTTCCTTCTCTTCACTGGCTTTGTCATCTTCTACTCGTTTTGGAAGCTGCGAAAGGAGAACCTCAATACACAGGACGGTTACTACCTCGGGGGCAGGAGCCTGACGGGAGTGGTGATAGCGGGGTCCATGTTGCTGACCAACATTTCCACCGAACATCTAATTGGGATGAATGGGTCTTCCTACAAAAACGGCGCAATCATCATGGCCTGGGAGGTGACCTCAGCGATCGCCTTAGTGGTCGGTGCGCTCTACTTCGTGCCACAATACCTCAAAATGGGGCTGACAACCATTCCGGAATTCGTCGAACGTCGTTTCAGTCCAATCACTCGCACGCTACTCGCATTGATGCTGATCATCTCCTTTGTTGTCACGCTATTGCCCATTGTACTCTACACTGGAGCGATCAACATTGAGGCCATCTTTGAGATCTCCGGCCTGTTGGATGTCAGTCGGGATACCGGGATATGGATCACTGTCGTCGTGGTAGGGACAGTCGGCTCCATCTATGCCATCTTCGGAGGCTTGAAGATGGTGGCCCTGTCTGATACTATCAACGGCTTTGGACTGCTCCTGGCGGGTTTGTTGGTGCCCACACTGGCACTGATCGATATCGGGGACGGCAATGTCCTGACCGGACTCGCCAGGGTTTTCGAAAACAGCCCTTGGAAGTTCAACGTCGTGAGCAATGAACCGTCCGTTGGCCCGGGGTCTCGTGAGGCCATTCTGCCTTTTAGTGTCCTATTCACTGGTCTGGTCATCAACCAGCTGTACTTCTGGACGATGCACCAGTCCATCATACAGAGAGCATTGGGGGCCGTTAGTCTGAAGGAGGCACAGAAAGGACTTTTATTTACCGGTGTATTGAAGATACTCGTTCCGCTGATCGTCGTGCTCCCCGGGATCATCGGGTTCTATTATTTCGGGGATTCACTATTCGACAGGCAAGATGACGTCTACCCCATGGTGGTGAAGAAGGTACTTCCATTGTGGTTGACAGGCTTCTTTGTGGCCGTCATCATGGGAGCCATTCTCAGTACATTCAATAGTGCGTTGAACAGTGCTGCGACCATCTTCAGCTTGGGTATTTACAAGCGATATATCAATAGGAATGCCGATGAACATAGAGCTGTCAGAATAGGCAAAGCAGTTTCAATTGGGCTGGCAGTTTTCTCCATTTTCCTGGCGCCTTACGTGGCCAAGGCCCCATCAGGACTCTACCAGCTACTGCAACAACTCAACGGTATCTTCTTTATACCCATGGCAAGCGTGATCATTGCAGGCTTCATCTTCCCAAAAGTCTCTGCCAAGGGAGCCATTTCAGGACTCGTCTTCGGTCTCGCTTTCTACATTACTATGTACTACGTCCTGGAGGTGGATGTACACTTTGTGCATTTGTGGGGAACGGAGTTTGCCCTGAATATAGCAGTGATGCATCTGGTGTCACACTTCTATCCTCGTACCGATGACTTCAAGGTCAAAGATGAAGGCGCCGTGGAAATTATACCCTGGCGATATGCCAACGTATTTGGGTGGATATTGATAGCGATCACAGTATTGATCTACATCCTGCTGGGCAACGTAGGTTGATCTTTCAGGGTCTGCTGAAAAAAACAATAGGTAGGCCTATCTATCGATAGGCAGGCTTGCACTTGATCAGTTCGTCAAAGAGAGGAGTCTTGGCCACCTCTTTCTCCACTTTCCACTGCTTTTCGGTGTGGAACTCCACAAGGCCAAAATCGTCGAGGAACCTATCGAAGGTACGTGTGTGATAACACCCGTAGATATTTTCCATGGAGCCAAATCTGGACTCTGCACCATCTGTCAGGAGCTGTGGGAAAGCTGCAAAATACTTTTCGGAGTAGAACTTCTGAGGTCTCAGTTCCTGCCCATAGTTACTCATCAGCAGCAACGAGAACCCATATCCGTACTGACCGATCTCATTGTCGCCAAAGCCATCGAATTGCGACCACGGCAGAAGTGAGCAGTAGGTGGTGAGTACGGTTTCTAGTAGTGTGGAATGCTGCTCCAGTAGCTTCGCGCCTGATTTCGTCAGGGTCAGCTTGCTACTCTTCACCTGGGATATTCCAGCATGTACCAGGATCTGCTGAGCAATCTTTACAGACATCAGGTCTTTGCCATCCTCTGTGGGGTCAAAATCATCTTCCAACAGGACTTCGGCCATGAATCGCTCATCGTATATCTCATCAACAAGCTCCTGGGGGAGCTGGCCATTGTCCGTCAGGCGCACAGCATTGGTGCTGAGTACATTCATCAGAAACTGTACTTGGTTGAGCAGGGGGATCGCCTGATATTGTGCTGGTGTCAACTCCTTAAGCCTGAGCGGACTTCCTTTGCCGAATGGCTCTTCGACAAGCAGGTTCAGCTGTTTACTGGTACACCAGTCAAGATCGGCGAGGACCGATCCTCCATTCTGAGACTGTACTTCATTCATGGGTATCTAATTACATGTTCCAGGATGACTCCAGTGCGAATCTTCCAGTATCTGACATTGCAATAAAAGAAAAATGTAGATAGGAACGGATTTTTCGCAGAGCTCACCCACTATTATAGAGTGTTAACGCGTCAAATAAAAGCGGGGTATAGCGGATAGACTTATTACCTGTTGAGGTGGAAGAATTGCGCAGTTGCTCTGTGAAATGAAGTAGTGAATCGCTCCCTTGTGGGGTTCACCGGCGTTAGTGTAATGAGAGGCCTCCAATGCCATTCGTCTGCGTGTTGAAAACTTTTTTCAGGTTTTCGAAACCTCGACCCAAGGGAATTACGTAACATTGCTCATCATGCTACTGATAATTGACATACCGTCCGTGTTTGTCACCTGCTAAGGTTCCTTTCTAGCAGGCATTTTTCCCGATTTTCTCAACTTACTTACTTCTACTTATCATGCGTACTGGTCTCAGTAGTATTAAACAGTTTTTTTCCTATTTAATGATGGCACTTCGTGGCTCTGAGAAGGAGTTTACGAGTGGCAGTATCAACAAGGCGATATTTCTGCTAAGCGTACCGATGATCGCTGAAATGATCATGGAGTCGATTTTCGCGATCGTTGATGTGTTTTTCGTGGCCCGGGTCAGTGTCAATGCCGTAGCCACTGTCGGACTGACAGAGTCGGTTCTCTTCATCATCTATTCCGTGGCTGTAGGGCTTAGTATGGCCCTGACGGCGATAGTATCACGAAGGATTGGTGAGAAGGACCCCGAGAGAGCGGCCAGCGCCGCTTTTCAGGGGATCGTGGTGACCGCTACTATGGCGATTGTTCTTGGTATTGCCGGGTTTCTGGGTGCCGAGCATATTTTGCGACTCATGGGCGGCGAGCCCGACCTCATTGCCGAAGGTGCGGGCTATACGAGGATCATATTTGCCGGAAATGTGAGCGTCATGCTGCTCTTCGTGATCAATGCGATCTTCCGCGGGGCAGGGGACGCCTCCATTGCCATGCGCTCATTGATTTTAGCCAATAGTCTGAACATCGTGCTTGATCCGATCTTGATTTTTGGCCTCGGACCTATACCAGCCTATGGTGTGACGGGAGCCGCTATCGCGACGACCACAGGACGAAGCATTGGTGTGTTGTTCCAGATCTACCATTTGGTGAATGGATCTTCGTTGATCAAACTCACTGTTCACAACCTTGTGCTGCGCGCAAAGACGATCATGGAGATCCTCAAGGTGTCGTTTGGAGGTGTCTGGCAGTTCCTGATCGAGTCGGCAAGTTGGATTTTCCTCGTTCGCCTCATATCTGTATTTGGCACAGAGGCCGTAGCCGGTTACCAAATTTCGTTTCGCGTTATCGTGTTTACGATCTTGCCCGCCTGGGGAATGTCCAACGCGGCAGCGACCCTCGTGGGCCAGAACCTTGGGGCGAATCAGCCCGAGCGCGCAGAGAGGTCTGTGTGGAAGACCGCCTTCTACTGCATGGTGTTCCTCGGCATTGTCTCAGCGATATTCTTTGTTTTCGCAGACCCTATCATTGGGTTGTTCAAGCAGGAAGAGGTCGTCAATGCGATTGCTATTGATTCTTTGAAGATCATTTGCCTCGGCTACCTGTTCTTCGCCTATGGGATGGTGATGACCCAGGCGTTCAATGGTGCGGGTGATACAAAAACACCGATGTTCATCAATGTTGGGGTCTTCTGGCTCTTTCAGATACCGTTTGCTTATTTCCTGGCAATTCCTCTGGGGTGGCAGGAGACGGGTGTTTTCATTTCAATTGCAGTAGCGCACTCGCTGCATGCTGTGGTAGCGATTTTGATCTTCCGTAGAGGTAGATGGAAGACCGTTCAGGTCTAGTTTAATTGTAAAAGGGAATAAACTACTGAGGATCATGAAGACTTTTCACTAACTCAAGCAGTAGCATGCAATGGAGCATCAGTTGAATTCAGCTGGTGCTTTTTTTGTTCTTAGGCGAAGTCAGTTGCGGGCCAGGGATAGAGGCGGTAGCCCACATGGCCTTGTCGGTGTCTCACCGACAACAGAGTTGGCTGGCGGGGTGGTAGCTATAGCCGAAAGCCCGGTGGAGCGCCGAGGCCAGGGCCATTAGTCAATAGAAAAACCAGGGTAGGCGGTCCAGGCCCCCTCACAATTCATCAACGCGCGTTGATTTCATGGAGCCTCAGCTCATTGTCAAAAGCGACGTACAGCGTGAAAATGTCCTGGCGCGAGCTGTACCACATGCTGATAGGTTGAGTAGCACGGATCGGTGCTCCTGTGAGCATCTCGCCTTCCAGGTCAAAAGGGTAGAGGTTTTTGTTGCTCTTGTCAAGGAGAACGACGAGCTCCTTACCCGAGGAGATGCGATAAAACTGCTGCAGGATATTGTTGTCGGTCAGGTAGCTCTTTTGGAAGAGCGTCTGGCCATTGGGATCCATGACGATCCAATTGTTGTCATTCCACGAGGTGACCAGCAGATGATTGCCAGTGACGTCACTCAATGTTGAGAACTGGACATTGGCGGCTTCCTTGTACAGTTGATCACGCCGTAAGACACGGCCATTGAAGTTGAGTGTGCAAATCTCCCCTTCTTCCGTGACTGAGGTCAGCCGCGTGTTGGTGAAATTGCTGGAAGCCGACAGGTGATAGCCGCTCGCTACAGGAGATCGGAGGAGGATGGGGAATCCTTTCATTTCCTGCCCCCTGCGATTGAAAAGGTGAATGTCGCCAGAGGTCGTGGTGACGATCATCACATCCCTCTTACCGATCCTGACGTGATAAAGTGGCGCCGTCAGGGGCTTGGAAAACTTCTTCGGATTCCACCCTGGTAGCGGTTCTCCATCTTTGTCGGTGAGGTATAGTGTGCCGTTGCCATTGGTAAATGTCATCCGGTACCGCTTGCTACCATCATAGTCGATGAGGCCAAAGTTTGTGAGCGAATCCAGTCCAGCGACTTTCTTTGGAAATCCTCCGAGCAGCTTGCCGTCGCTTTCCATGATATGTAGCTGGTTGTCTGCCACAAAAGCATACTGAGTACCCCCATTTCTGTAATAGTCCAGCTGGACGATGTCGCCATCGATGGGGCCAGTGAGCGGCACGTTCCAGTTCCTGTTGAAATCCCGGTCCAGATGATACAGCATATTGGACTTGTCCTGCAGCAGAATTTCTGGCTGCCGCGCCTTGTTGCGCAGGATGAAGGGTTTGGTAATGATCGGCTGACCAAAAACAACGGATTTTGACGGCAGCGGGGAACTGGACGCAAAGGAGGGGACTTCGCTTTGGGCGACGACCACATTGGTGAAGAATCGCCCGTCTACCTGGCTGAATTGAATGCCCACATTGTCCACGCTACGGAGCAATTTGGAGTTCTCCTGAAAGTATTCTTGCCAGTAGGGGCGTATCTGCTTGAGAATCCTCGGCCAGAAGTCTGGTGTATTGACGTAAATGGAGAGGTTAGACGCATCGGTCACGCGCTCGAGAAAAGCATTCTTACGCAGGGACTTGAACCAGGTATTCTCCTCGCGAATGGATGAGATGATCTCTTTCAGAAGAGTCAGGGAGTTGGCGAAGACGATGAACTTATCGTAGCTGAAGTAATAGCACGATCGGAAGCCCTCACCTACACTACCCAAGAGTGCTTGTGGAAACTCTTCAGCTTGCAACAGTTTGATCGTGGTACTCTCAAAATACTCGGTGTAAAGGGTGTCGCCATTGGACCGGGCGAACTGCTGCGCGATATTGTCAAAGTGCTCCAGTGCTACTTTGGGGTCGCTAGCCTCCAGTACGAGGGCTTTGTAAGTATTGGCAATCCCTTCAAAGTGTAGTAGTGCGATTTCTTCGTCCAGAAGCTCATAGAGATAGGGGATATCAAAATCCGCCTCCTCTCGGAGTCTTTCTGATGTGGCCACGGCTTCCTTGTCATGTTGCTGCAGATAAGCCTGATATTGCCTGCCCCACTGGTTAGCGTCTCCAAATGAATAATGCAGTACATAAGCGGTCTGAAGTGGGATCACCGCTCCCATATCAAAGCCACCTGGTCTCACATTGAGGTGCGGCTGAAGGAAGGAGTTCTGTGATTCGTCCACCACCGTAAACCCGCTCATTTCGATCGCCCGGTCTTCTATGGTGACATCCAGAAAAGCGGACTTGCCGACATTCACCTTCGTACCATCGGCGAAATTGCCTAGAAGGTTAAACAAGCCAGCGTAGTTGATGTACAGGTTGCCCTGATCCCTTGCCAGCTTGGTCATAGTGGTAAGTTCCTGAAAGCTCTGTCTGAAGGACGTTACTGATGACTGGTCGTAGGTCCTTATGGCGTCCTCCACCAGGAAAGCACTGAAACTTCCGATGAGGAAATTCTTGTGAAATATGAATGTAAAGGTCTCCTGGCCGTCGGAGATCTCGGTGATCTTGAAGTCGAGGTAGTTTCTGACTTTCTTTTGGCTGTAAATACTCTCAAAGTGCTCCTGAATGACACGCAGCTCGTTGAGGGATTCGATGGATCCGATCTCAAGGACATACAGCATGTCCATATTGTTTCGGGAGGTCGGGTGCATTGATACGAGCAGGCTGTTTCCGTCCAACAGAGCTGCCATTCTGTTGGAGGTGATGTCGGACAATTGTGTTACCGATTCTTCCAGATTGGAAAACCCTTCGAGCTGGATAAGTGTAGCCCAGAGCGGTGCGCTTCGGAGTTGTTCGATGGCCTGGTAGGTGGTCTGCGACTCATAGACCAAAGCCGCCGAGGAGGGAACAAAATTCCATGGACTGAGGTCCTTGTTCAGGGCCCAGCGATCATACGTGAAATAGCCCGCTCCCAGAAGGAGGATGACAGCAGTGATGATTAAAAGGGGTCGCAAAGTAGTGTTATTGGCCTTTCGTACTCAGAGAACTCTACGAGATTCAAAAAAGTATAATGACTGAAAAATATAAAACCCTGACCAATTGGCGGCCAGGGTTTTTTGTGATCGGAGCGGGACCTTTACTGGCCAAAGCCGCTCTTGATATATTCTCGATTCATTCGTGCGATGTTTTCCAGAGAGATACCCTTCGGACACTCCACCTCGCAGGCGCCTGTATTTGTGCAGTTGCCAAATCCCTCGTCGTCCATTTGCTGTACCATATTCTGCACTCTTTCCGCGGCTTCCACCTTTCCCTGAGGGAGGAGGGCAAACTGCGAGACCTTGGCAGAGACAAACAACATGGCCGAGGCATTTTTGCAGGAAGCAACACACGCTCCGCAGCCAATGCACGTCGCCGCGTCAAACGATTTGTCGGCGTCCACTTTTGGGATAGGGAGGGCGTTGGCATCCTGGGTGTTTCCAGATGTATTCACACTGATGAAACCCCCGGCGGCCATGATCCGGTCAAAAGCACTACGGTCGACGACCAGGTCTTTGATGACGGGGAAAGCCTTCGCTCTCCATGGCTCAATGTAGATCGTGTCACCATCGTTGAACTCCCTCATATGGAGTTGGCAAGTCGTGATCTCACGACCGGGGCCATGGGCCTCGCCATTGATATACAGTGAACACATGCCACATATACCCTCCCTGCAGTCGTGGTCAAATGCCACAGGCTCATTGCCTTCATCGATCAACTGTTCGTTGAGGATATCCATCATCTCCAGAAAGGAGCTATCAGGAGAAATGTCCTTCACCTCATAGGTTTCCATTTGGCCCTGATCATTGACGCCTTTCTGTCTCCAAACTTTGAGTGTTAGATCTAATCCTTTGTTCGCTGACATATGCTTTCGATTATTTGTAAGAGCGTACTTTCAGCTCTATGTTTTCATAATTCAATTCTTCTTTGTGGACGGTAGCCTCGGAGGGCTCGCCCTTGTATTCCCAAGCCGATACGTAGGTGAAATTGGCATCGTCACGCACAGCCTCACCTTCTTCTGTTTGATGCTCTTCGCGGAAGTGTCCACCACAAGATTCTTCTCTCTCCAGGGCATCGCGCGCAAACAGCTCTCCCAACTCCAGAAAATCAGCTACGCGTCCAGCCTTTTCAAGCTCCAGATTCATGTCACCCGTTCCCGGAACTTTCACATCTTTCCAGAATTCTTTTCGAAGCTCACGGATGCTGTTGATAGCATCCTGCAGACCTTCCTTGTTACGGCTCATCCCCACCTGGTTCCACATGATCTTGCCCAATCGCTTGTGGAAATAGTCGACAGAATGCGAGCCATTGTTATTCAGGAAGAAATCGATTTGCTTCTGTACGGCTTGCTCGGCCTCCATAAATTCTGCAGAATCGGTTGATATGGCTCCGGTACGGATATCATCCGCCAGGTAATCTCCGATAGTGTATGGAAGTACAAAGTAGCCATCCGCCAATCCTTGCATGAGGGCCGATGCCCCCAGGCGGTTGGCACCGTGATCTGAGAAATTGGCCTCCCCAATGCAATAGCAACCTGGGATGGTGGTCATCAGGTTGTAGTCCACCCAGACGCCACCCATGGTGTAGTGCACCGCCGGATAGATCTTCATCGGGGTTTCATAGGGGTTGTCAGCGGTGATCTTTTCATACATCTGGAACAGGTTGCCATACTTGGCCTCGACGACCTGCTTACCCATTTCCTGGATCTGCTCATCGGTGGCATCATGATGGCCATGGATGTTGGCCTGCTCCTGACCATATCGCTTTATGGCGGCAGAAAAGTCGAGGAATACGGCTTCGCCGGTATCATTAGTTCCTACGCCGAATCCTGCATCGCACCGTTCTTTTGCAGCTCTTGATGCCACATCTCTCGGCGTCAAGTTTCCGAAAGAAGGATACCGTCGCTCCAGGTAGTAGTCGCGATCTTCCTCTTTGATGTCTTTGGGTTTTAGCTTGCCGGCCCTTACGGCTTCCGCGTCTTCTTTTTTGGCGGGTACCCAGATCCGGCCATCGTTTCGAAGCGACTCGGACATCAGCGTCAATTTCGACTGCTGATCACCATGCTGAGGTATACAAGTCGGGTGGATCTGTGTGAAACAAGGGTTGGCGAAGTAGGCTCCCTTTTTGTGGATCTTCCAGCCTGCAGAAACGTTGGAGCCCATAGCATTGGTCGAGAGGAAAAATACGTTTCCATACCCTCCTGAAGCTATGACGACTGCGTGCGCAGAGTGACGCTCTAGTTCACCCGTCACCAGATTGCGGGCGATGATACCGCGAGCTTTACCGTCTACGATGACCAATTCCATCATCTCATGCCGGTTGTACATTTGGATCTTTCCCTTCCCTATCTGTCGCGACATGGCAGAGTAGCATCCGAGTAGTAGTTGCTGGCCTGTCTGGCCTTTCGCGTAGAAAGTCCGTGACACCTGCACGCCACCAAAAGAGCGGTTGTCCAATAATCCACCGTAGTCCCTGGCGAAGGGTACGCCTTGGGCCACGCATTGGTCGATGATATTTCCAGAGACCTCGGCCAAACGATACACGTTGGCCTCGCGAGAGCGATAGTCTCCACCCTTTACCGTATCATAAAATAGTCTGAAGGTCGAATCACCGTCGCCCTGATAGTTCTTCGCGGCATTGATACCCCCCTGAGCGGCAATGGAATGCGCCCGCCGAGGTGAGTCCTGGTAGCAAAAAGCCTTTACGTTGTAGCCCAATTCGGCCAATGAGGCGGAAGCCGATCCGCCGGCAAGACCTGTACCGACTACGATCACATCGATACCACGCTTGTTGGCCGGATTGACCAACCGGATGTTGTTTTTATGCTTGGTCCATTTTTCGGCGATAGAGCCGTCAGGAATTTTAGAATCTAGCTTTGACATGCGTACTTTTTTCTAGAGCGAGTTAACGAAGTGAAAAACAGCAATAAATATGAATCCTACAGGTACGGCTATCGCGTAGATCTTGCCCAACTTCTGGATGCCAGGGGAGTACTTAGGGTGCCGAGCACCGATGGTCTGAAAAGCAGACTGGAAGCCGTGCAAGAGGTGTAAGCTCAGAAATATGAAGGAGAGTGAATAAATCAGGACCCTGGTAGGATTTTCAAACATGTGCAGCACCTCCGCATAGTAGCGATCAGGATCGGCTGGCGTGAACTCCACGTACTTGTAAACCATCTCTGGAATCCAAAAGTCATAGAAGTGAAAGCCAAGGAAGAACAAAATGAACAGTCCGCTGTAGATCATGTTTCGCGACATCCATGAGGAATTCGCTTCACCCTTGTTCATGGCGTACTTCACTTCTCTGGCGCGCCGGTTTTTAAACTCTAATACAAACCCCGCTACAAAGTGGTACACTACACCGAGCATTAATATGGGCTGCAGCGCAAACTGTACCAGCGGGTTCGTGCCCATGAAATGGGATAACTCATTGAAGACATCTTCGCTGAATACCGAAGTGAAGTTGATGGCAAAGTGTTGCAGCAAGAAAATCATCAGGAACAGTGCCGAAAGTGCCATGGCAAACTTCCTGCCGATCGAACTTGAAAAGAATCGTTTCGTCCAACTCATACAATTTTTAGGTCTAGGAGCATTTCGCCCAAAGGTAGGGTCCGAACTATTGCTAAACAATCCAAAAATCTGTTTTTGAATTTGCGTCTGTAAGGACCCTGCATTTCGTTTTCAATTAGCCGTCGTGAGGCCAACAGGTTGTGTTTTTGGAATGTTCAGAGCGATTTACTAAAGCCCAATTCTATGTAGTCAGGCGCTATCAAGGGATAGGGCGAAGTCATGGTTCTTTTTATTATATATTCTGGAAGATGGGTGAATAACGCGCTCAGGACCGGTCATTTGTCGCAAGGGAGGCCAATTGTTTGAAAACATTGGCAAGATATGTGTGGGGTTAGGCTCTTAATTCGTTGTTACCTTTACTGAAGGGTTTATCCATTCCGCGGACTGAAGTATTTTGCGGAAAAAATGTGGTGGGTGAGAACTTTAGTATAGGAAAAGGATTATAATAATGACCACAGTATTATTATGAGGGGAAAACCAGGTAGAGCCGATTATCGACGACAGGTATTGATTACATGGAAGAGTACGCTGATCGCATGCTTACTCATGTTGACCTTTGTACATAACTCGCAGGCGACTCACATCCGTGCTGGCGAAATCGTCGCTAAGCGCATTGACTTTCTTTCTCTTACTTACGAATTCACCTTCGTAGGGTACCGGGACACGGATTCGGGCATTCAGTTTGGTAGCGGTACGTTCGATTTCGGCGATGGCAATATGGTCACGGGAGATTTTATCATCAGCGAAGAAGAAATCACACCCAATGTCGTAAGAGCCGAATTCACGGTTATTCATACCTATGCCGCATCCGCGACCTATACCGTGAGTTACAGGGAAGAATTTAGAAACCGCGGCATTGCCAACATGGCCAATTCTGTGAACACTGCCTTCTACGTGCAGACAGAGATCGTTATCGATCCCATACTTGGGGTCAACAGTACGCCTGTTTTGACAGTACCTCCAATCGACGATGGTCTTGTAGGCGTAAGTTTCATCCACAATGGTGGTGCTTTCGATCCCGACGATGACAGCCTGGCGTTCCGACTGGTGAAGCCTCAGCAGGCCCGCGATGTCAACGTCACTGATTACAAATTCCCCAATGACCCTTTCTTTTATAGCAATCCCGCCCAGGGAGATGAGGCCCAGGAGAACTTTCCGACTTTCGAAATTGATCCAATAACGGGTAACCTGAGCTGGGATGCGCCCGGAGATTTTCTGAATTTGTCAGGGCAGGACTGTCCATCTGGTGCAGAGAATTGCGCGGAGTATAATGTTGCTTTCGTCGTCGAAGAGTGGAGAAATGTCTTTGGCAGACCCACCTTACTAGGACGGGTGACACGAGACATGCAGATCATCATCACTGATGGGGACAATGAGAAGCCCCAACTGGAAGTGCCGGATCCCATATGCGTGGAAGCAGGTACGATAGTGAACGAGACCGTCGTCGGTACCGATCCCGATGGTCATGATGTGAAACTCGAAGCTTTTGGAGGTCCTTTTGAGGTGGTTTCCAGCGCCACGGTCACTCCCGACCCACCGCGGTTTGAACCACCCCCGGCTTCTTTGCAATTCAACTGGGAGACCGTTTGTGGTCACGTAAGAGTCAATCCTTATCAGGTGCAGTTCAAAGTTTCGGACAATCCCATCGAACAGGGCCAGCGTGTAGGGCCTACGTTGGTGGATTTTGAGACTTGGGAGATCACCGTCGTCGGCCCTCAACCGGAGGGACTCACTGCGAGCGCTGGAAATGGGCGAGCGATCAATTTGGATTGGAGTGGTTACTCGTGCAACAATGCCTTTCAAATGCAGGTGTGGCGGCGAGTCGGTGAGTTTATGTTCGAACCAGACGAGTGCATGGTAGGTATACCTCCGAATTCTGGCTATCAGCTGGTGAAAACGATCGGCATAGACACGACGGAGTACCTCGATGACGATCGCGGAAGAGGGCTGGCCGCCGGTGCCAACTACTGCTATCGACTTGTGGCCATATTTCCAGCGCCAGGAGGCGGTATCAGCTATGCATCCGACGAAGTGTGTCTCACGTTGCAGGCGGATAGCCCGGTCATCACCAATGTAGACATTAGAGAAACCGGCACGGAAGGAGAAATAGAGGTCCGGTGGACTCCACCTTATGAAACCAATCCTGCGCAATTCCCTCCGCCTTACACCTATAACCTGTACCGTTCCAATGATTTGATTTTTCAGGAGCCGGGGACGGAGATCGCGACGGGTATATCAGACACAGTTTTTGTCGATACTGGGATCAATACGCTGCAACGAGGATTTAGCTACAGGGTAGAGTTGTTTGACAATGGAGGGTTCTTCGTTGATAGCAGTGCCGAAGCAAGTTCTGTTCGGATGGAAATAGACCCTCAGGTGAGTGGCATCGGTCTTCACTGGCGGGCAGTCGTGCCCTGGTCCAACAATATCCAGCGCTATCCCTATCACTACATCTACAGGGACAATGTGACAAGTGACGAAACGGAGTTGGTGTTGATTGATTCAGTGCAGGTCGCGCAGGAAGGTTTCTTCTACTTTGATGATGGTGCCTTCAATGATGAACCGCTTGATGAGAACACAGAATATTGCTACTATGTGACAGCGGTAGGGGCCTACGATAATAGTCCTCTGATCCCGGAGCCGCTTATCAATAGGTCCGAGATCTTGTGTGCGCAGCCCAGGGATGTTGTGCCGCCGTGCACACCATTGGAGCTAAGTCTGGCGGATTTTGATTGTGAAGAAGACCTTGCCCAGCGGACGTGTGAGTTCGACAATTATGAAAATAGTATCGCCTGGGAGGTAGACCCCAGTACTAATTGTGATGAGGACATCGAGAGCTTCAATGTTTACTTTTCCATCACTGGCGAAGATGAGGACTACGAGCTGATTGCCAATACAGTTGATAAATTCTACACACACGAAGGACTCAGTGGATACAAAGGCTGTTACAAGGTTTCGGCCGTTGACAGGTCAGGCAATGAAAGTGAGCTCACTGAGGCTGTTTGTGCAGATAACTGCCCCAGCTACCAATTGCCCAATGTATTCACGCCCAATAATGATGGGATCAATGACCTGTTCACACCTTTGTATAGCAATCCCGCTGATCCGATCAATGACTTTGACAATGCCAACTGTCCAAGATTCGTAAGAGGCGTGGAGTTAACGGTATTTGATCGCAGCGGTAAAAACGTATTTAGCTACAACTCCCAGGACTCCGAGTCAGGTATACTCATCAACTGGAATGGGAAAACAGAGAATGGAAGGGATCTCCCGGCCGGCACTTACTACTATCTGGCAAATGTGGAGTTCGACGTCCTGTCTTCCTCTGATAGCAAGCAGGAATTGAGCGGATGGGTACAACTACTGCGATAGACCTCTCTACGTCATCAGTTCTTCTTTTCGACGGCGTCTGCAATCTGTGCAACACGTCTGTGAATTTTGTGATCGATAGGGACCCACATGTGCATTTCAAGTTCGCGTCGCTACAGGATGTACCGGATATTGATGTTCTGAAACCCTATGCATCCGAAGCTGGCCAGCTATCCACGATCATGCTGATCGATCATGGCAAGGTCTACAAACGAAGTACTGCCGCCCTGCGGGTGGCGCGGAGACTTGGTGGCCTATGGCCGTTGCTGTACATCTTCATCGTCATTCCGCCATTCATTCGCAATTGGGTATACGACTTCATCGCCACCAATAGGTACAAGTGGTTTGGCCACCAGGACGCTTGTCGTATGCCGGAGCCTCACTTACAGGACCGCTTTCTATCACCTTGAGTTCCTCGCAGCCATTTGGGATTGATGGGCAACCGTTTGATTTTGAGGGCCATGTTTGCCTAGCTTTGCCGACTGAAAATTCTACAATCCACTAATTGATGAAAGTATTTGTATTTCCGGGTCAGGGAGCCCAATTCCCAGGTATGGGGAAGGACCTGCATGAGTCAAGTGCCCAGGCAAGAGAGATGTTCTCACAGGCCAATGAGGTGCTGGGTTTTGATATAGTCAAGATCATGTTTGAGGGCACCGATGAGGAATTGAAGCAAACGAAAGTCACTCAGCCAGCCATTTTCCTTCACAGTGTGATCAATGCACTGGTCAAGGATGGTTTCGAGCCGGAAATGACCGCCGGCCATTCCCTTGGTGAGTTTTCGGCGTTGGTAGCTGCAGGAGCCTTGTCTTTTGCTGACGGATTGTCACTTGTTTCAAAGAGGGCCATGGCCATGCAGCGCGCCTGCGAAATCAAGCCCTCGACGATGGCTGCAGTATTGGGTTTGGCTGATGAGGTTGTGGAGGAAGTATGTGCCGCAATAGAGGGGATCGTAGTCCCCGCCAACTACAATTGCCCCGGACAGCTGGTGATCTCCGGAGAAGTACCTGCGGTAGAGGAGGCATGTGAGAAGCTAAAGGAGGCTGGTGCCAAGCGTGCCCTGATGTTGCCTGTGGGTGGTGCTTTTCACTCTCCACTGATGGAGCCCGCGCGCGAGGAGTTGGCAGCCGCTATTGAGGCTACCCACTTCGAGAACCCCAGGTGCAAGGTTTACCAAAATGTGGATGCAATCGGCCATGATGATCCATCAGAAATAAGGCAAAATCTCGTTACACAACTGACAGCACCGGTGCGTTGGACGCAAAGTGTCCAGCAGATGATCACTGACGGTGCCACTGAGTTTGTGGAATCAGGTCCCGGAAAAGTGTTGCAAGGCCTGGTCAAAAAGATTGATCGATCCATGGAAGTGAGAAGTTTCTAAATGCACAATTTTCTAAGACGTCTGTTCCTTATGGTTTTTTCAGCGATGATACTCGCTGCCCCACTGTCTGGTTGTCGCAAAGGGCCGTCCAAGACCTATCAGGGCAAAATCAAAAAGGGGAAGCCGATCCCTTGTCCGGTGAAGGACTGCTGATGAAGAAGGTCATCATTGCCATCGATGGGTATTCGGGATGCGGTAAGAGTTCTACCGCCAAAGCACTTGCTCGTCGGTTTGGTTACAAATACATCGACAGTGGTGCTATGTATAGGGGGATCACTCATCTCCTATTAGAGTCTGGGGTGGACCTCGATGACCACGATCGGGTGGCCGAGACCATTGCTCCCATAGAGTTGGATTTTCATATCGCTGCAGATGGTAATAGCCACCTCCATGAAAAAGAACTCGATCTCGAGCCTTTTCTCAGAACAATGGAGGTGAACCGAAGTGTTAGTAAGGTGAGTGCGATTGCGGCTGTCCGCGAAAAGCTTGTCGCGCAGCAGCAGAAGTTCGGGGCACAGCGAGGAATTGTGATGGATGGAAGAGATATCGGTACGGTAGTTTTTCCCAATGCGGAATTGAAGCTGTTTCTGACCGCAGACATCGCTATACGTGCAGCGAGAAGGCAGAAGCAGCTGATGGCGAGTGGGATGGAGGTGTCTTTAGACGAGATTATCGACAATTTCAAGGAACGAGATCGAATCGACACCACGCGGGAGGTAAGCCCGCTGACGAAAGCCGAAGATGCGATTGAAATTGATACGTCGCATATTACATTTGAGGATCAGGTAGAGAGAATTGTAAATTTGGCGGAGGCCGCGATAGGATGAATGTTGAAATAGACAATAACTCAGGATACTGCTTTGGAGTCGAATTTGCCATACAGATGGCCGAAGACGAAATGGCAGGAGGCAAGAAATTGTATTGTCTCGGTGACATAGTGCACAATAGGATGGAGGTGGAGCGGCTACATAAGAAAGGCCTTCATGTCATCACCAGGGAAGACCTTGATGATATTGAGGATGCCAAAGTGCTTATTCGTGCCCATGGTGAGCCCCCCGAGACCTACCGAATAGCGCTCGAGAACAATCTGGAGCTGATAGATGCTTCGTGTCCGGTTGTGCTCAAGCTCCAAAATCGGGTGAAGCACGCCTACGACAACGTCAGCGAGAGAGATGGGCAGATCGTCATTTATGGGAAACCAGGTCACGCTGAAGTGATTGGTCTCACAGGTCAGACAGCCGATGAGGCGATCATCGTTTTTCATGAGGAGGATCTCGATAAAATCGACTTCAACCGCCCGATCATACTATTCAGTCAGACAACTAAGAGTACCAAAGGATTTTATCATCTCAAGAGTCTCATCGAGGAAAGGATAAAGAGTGCGAAGGGAGAATTGGTCGAAGGAGATTTTCTGGCCAATGACAGTATCTGTCGGCAGGTATCTAATCGAGAGCCACAGATGGAGCGTTTCGCCAAGAAACACGACCTGATTCTGTTCGTTGCTGGCAAGAAAAGCTCCAACGGCAAAGCCCTCTTTGGGGTGTGCCAGCAGTTCAATTCACGCAGCTATTTCATTGAAAGTGAGCAGGACATAGATTTCTCCTGGTTGAACGATGCCGGCAGCATCGGGATCTGTGGTGCCACGTCCACTCCCAGGTGGCTAATGGAGCAAGTGGCGAACCATATCCAGCAAAAGATTCAAAAGGCGGAATTAGCATAGAAAATAAGCGTTCTGAGGCATTCAGACTGGTTTTTTGATAAATCTTCCAGACGTCTCTTTTGAACAATTTTTATGTATTTTTGCTTCCGTTAAAAAGACGAGCACACCAACTTGAACACATGTCTCAAACCATTAAGCTGAAGAAAGGCTTTGACATAAGATTAGCCGGTGGCGCAGGTAAAAGGATCCTGGACATCGAGCAGCCGGAAACGTTCGCTATTAAACCAACAGATTTTCACGGATTAGGACGAGCCAAAGTCATCCCCAACGTAGGGGACAATGTCAAGGCCGGAACTCCTGTTGCCTACGACAAGATGCTGGAAAGCGTCATGCTTACGTCACCCGTGAGTGGTGAGGTTGTGGAGATCGTAAGAGGTGCCAAGCGAAAGGTCATGGAAATCCGTATCCTGGCGGACAAGCAGATCGAATACGAGAAGTACGACAGCTACTCGATCTCCGACATAGCCAACCTCAACAAGGAGGATGTCGTCGACATGATGTGCAAAAGCGGCGTATGGGCCAATATCGTGCAACGCCCATATGGCGTAATGGCCGACCCAGCGACGGAGCCTAAGGCGATCTTTGTATCAGCCTTCGATTCCAACCCGTTGGCGCCTGATTATGATTACATGCTAGATGGCAAGCAATCCGCTTTCCAGGCAGGCATCCAAATACTACGCAAGCTGACCAACGGCGTCATCCACTTCAATGTGAATTTGGACGCAGAAGTGTCCAAGCTCTTCACTTCGGTGGAAGGTGTTCAGATCAACAAGTTCAAAGGCCCGCACCCTGCTGGCAACGTCGGAGTGCAGATCCACCACCTCGATCCGATCAACAAAGGAGAAATAGCGTGGACCGTGAGTCCATATGGCATCGTGCAGATCGGAACGCTGTTCCTCGAAGGCAAGTACGACGCTTCCAAAACGGTGGCGGTGACTGGATCATCCCTAAAGGAAACAGGATATGTGAAGACCTACGTCGGCGCCCAGGTGGGTAAGCTGATCGATAACAATACCAACGGAGACAACCTTCGGGTAGTCTCTGGCAATGTGCTCACAGGAGAATCGATTGGGAAAGACGGATACCTCGGTTTCTTTGACAATCAGATCACTGTTCTTCCTGAGGGTGATGAAGAGGAATTTCTCGGATGGATATTGCCATCAACGAAAAAACTGAGCTTTCACCGCTCTTTTGGACTGTTGTCTTTCCTCAATGGCCGAAAAGAATACGAGGTAGATACAAATACACATGGTGAGCAGCGGGGATTTGTGATGACGGGTGCTTTTGAGGAGGTGACCCCCATGGACGTACTGCCCACTTACCTGTTCAAGGCGATCCTTGCAAATGATTACGACGAAATGGAAGCTCTCGGTATTTACGAATTGATCGAGGAAGATGTGGCGCTTTGTGAGTTCATAGATGTGTCAAAGAATGACCTGCAAAGCATTTTGAGAGACGGGATCGAACTAATCAGAAATAGCTAGTATGAAGTTTTTGCAGAAAGCATTTGATAGCGTAAAACCACATTTCGAGAAAGGTGGAAAGTGGGAAAAATATTACACGCTCTATGAAGGTCACCGAACGATTTTCTTCCGTCCGGACATTGTGACCAACAAAACGGGCGTGCAAATCCGGGATGCTGGCGACCTTAAGCGAATGATGATGACGGTCATCATCGCCATGATTCCTTGCCTGATCTTTGGTATGTGGAATGTAGGCCATCAGCATTACCTCGCTACAGGGATGCCGGAGGCGACATTGCTCGATAAATTCATCGTCGGTGCATGGAAGGTGATTCCGATAGTGATCGTCTCTTACGCCGTAGGATTGTCAGTCGAGTTCACATTCTGTGTAATAAGAAATCACCCTGTAGAGGAGGGATTCCTCGTCACAGGGATGCTCATTCCGCTGGTGATGCCCGCCACCATTCCCTTGTGGCAAGTGGCGTTGGCGACTGTTTTTGCCGTCATTATTGGTAAAGAGGTATTCGGCGGTACGGGCATGAACATTCTCAATGTGGCCTTGACGGCCCGAGCATTTCTGTACTTCGCCTATCCTTCGCAGATCTCAGGGGACGTATGGACCTATTTTGGCGACAAGCCTGCGGTAGACGGTTTCTCCGGTGCCACAGTTTTGGCATATGGGGCCGAGGCCGCTGCGAATAAGACGGAGATGGGAGATTTGATAGCAGGTCACTGGTCGGCAGGGATGTTCGATTTTTGGAACATGTTCATGGGAGCGATTCCCGGTAGTATCGGGGAGACATCCACATTGCTCTGCCTCGTTGGTGCTTTGATTTTGGTCGGCACAGGCGTTGGTAGTTGGAAGATCATCGTTTCCACTTTCGCAGGAGCGTACGCCATGGGGTTGTTGTTTGAGGCCCTTGCTGTCAACTCGTTCATGGCCATGCCTGCGCACTATCATTTGGTGATCGGAGGACTGGCATTTGGCGCAGTGTTTATGGCGACCGACCCGGTCTCTGCCGCGCAGACGGAAAGAGGAAAGTGGATATATGGATTCCTGATTGGAGTACTTACAGTCATCATTAGGGTAGTGAACCCGGCGTATCCGGAGGGCATTATGCTTGCCATTTTGTTCATGAACGTTTTTGCCCCATTGATTGATTACTTTGTAGTAGAAGCCAACAAAAAAAGAAGATTACAACGTGCAGCAGTCTAATACTTACGTTCTCGTCTTTTCCGCCATATTGACAATTATTCTTGGCGGATTGCTTTCAACCACTTCAGTGGTGTTGAAACCTCAGCAAGACCGTCAGGTCGAGTTGGATACAAAAAAGAAGATTCTTGGAGCCGTTATGGACGTTTCAGCCATAAAGGAGCCGGGAGAGATATTGCGCATCTACGGCGAGCGCATCAGCTCGATGGTAGTGGATTACCAGGGCAACGAGGTGGTCGTCAATGCGAAGGGTGACTCGGTCGTTGCAGAGACAGTCAACATCCAGAAGAACTACAAACTAGATGTCGAGGAGCGCATGTACCCGGTGTTCATGTTTAAGAATGACAATGGTGATATTGACGCATATGTCTTCCCCACCTTCGGTGCCGGCCTTTGGGATTGGATCTCTAGCTACGTGGCGCTGGAGCGAGACCTCAATACCATCAAAGGAATAGCCTTTGACCACAAGCAAGAGACTCCCGGTTTGGGTGCGCGGATTACCGAAGCAGGTGTCCAGGATCGGTACAAAGGGACCAAGATTTTTGAAAATGGCCAGCTCGTATCCGTTACGATGGTCAAAGGAGAAGGAAATTCTGGCCTCAGCAACCATCAGGTGGATGGGATGTCTGGTGCCACGATGACAGCCAAGGGAGTCAATCAAATGCTTGAGCACTACTTTGGCTGCTACATGGCCTTCATTGAAAAAACCAAGTCCGAAGGCAAAGTTGCCTTAGCCAATTAATCACAGCACTAAAAACGCAACTATGAGCACAGAGACGTTAGAAGTCGAAAAGGAAATAAAGGTCAAGGAGCCGGCGGAGCCGTTATTGTCGAAGCGGCGCAAGAAGTTCGTTACAGATCCCCTCAATGAAGACAACCCCATTACCGTGCAGGTTTTGGGCATCTGTTCGGCACTGGCCGTCACGGTGAAGATGCAGCCCACTTTCGTGATGGCTGTCGCTGTGGTTTTTGTGATTGTGTTCTCAAACCTGACCGTGTCACTGATGCGAAACCTCATCCCCAACAGGGTACGGATCATCGTGCAGCTGGCAGTGATCGCCACCTTGGTGACCTTGGTGAGTGAGTTCCTCAAAGCCTACTCCTACGATATGTACAAGATATTAGGAGCTTACGTCGGGCTGATCATCACCAACTGTATAGTGATGGGCCGTCTCGAGGCATTTGCCATGGGCAACAAACCATATGATAGCATTCTGGATGGCTTTGGTAGTGGTTTTGGCTACGCGTGGATCATCCTGGCAGTGGCTTTCTTCCGAGAACTACTTGGCTCTGGTTCCATTTGGGACTTTAAGGTATTTGCGGCCATCGGTTGGGAAAGCTTCCCTACGAATGGGTTGATGGTCGACTCCATTGGAGCTTTCATCATCCTGGGTGTGCTCATCTGGATCCAAAGAAGTAGAACTGGTTACGTAGAAGAACACTAAGATTTATGGACGTATTTAATATAGCGCTCAAAGCGATCTTTATTGAGAACATGATCTTTGCCTACTTCTTAGGCATGTGTTCGTTTCTCGCCGTTTCAAAGAAAGTAACAACAGCCATAGGCCTGGGCGCGGCGGTCGTTTTCGTATTGACCATCACCGTTCCCCTGAACTGGCTTCTCCAGGAGTTTGTCCTGAAGGAAGGAGCCCTTGCGTGGATAGCTCCCCAGTTTGCTACTACGGACCTTACCTTCCTGCAGTTTATCATCTTCATTGCGGTCATCGCAGCGATGGTGCAGCTGGTTGAGATGGTGATCGAGAAGGCTTCACCCGCATTGTACGGATCGCTTGGTATATTTCTCCCATTGATTGCAGTGAACTGCTCTATACTTGGTTCATCACTATTTATGGTTCAGAGAGATTATACCATCGTAGAGGCTACAGCTTTCGGTTTTGGTTCAGGAGTCGGATTCCTGATGGCGATCGTCGCTTTGGCAGCCATCCGTGAGAAGCTCAAGTACTCCAATGTGCCTAAGGGGCTCCGAGGTCTCGGACTCACGATGCTGATCACTGGACTCATGGGTATCGCATTCAAGTCGTTCATCGGCATTGCTCTGTAGTATCTGCGAAAGACATTAGTTGCGAAGCCTCTCAACAATGGGAGGCTTTTTTTGTTTCAGGCCGCTCTTTGGTCGCCGAAGCCTTTGGCGAAGGTCGTTCTTCGGGCACCGTAGCCCCTGGCGAAGGTCGCTCAATGGGTACCGTGGCCTTTGGCGAAGGCGCCCCATCGCCGTTGCCCTGAAGTAGCGATACGATTGCAGATTGTACGAACGCGGCACTCGCTTACTTCAGGGCAAGGCCTTGCGCGAGACCGGCGCTGAGCGGGTCTCGCGCCTCCTCCGTAGCACGATCCTTCTAAACTTCTCCACTACTCAACCCATCTCCACTCCTCAACTTTTCAACCTCATCTCAACTCCTCAACTCAAAACACTCCACTCCTCAACTCTTCACACCCCACTTTTCCACTCTCCACTTCTCCACTTCTCAACACCACCTCAACTTCTCAACTCAAAACGCCCCTCCACTCATTGACACATTCATAAAATACCCAGTTTAGAAAAATGAAATTCACATTTATTCACCAAAAGCTTGGGAGTGAAGAAAACTTGCCTAAAATTTGTGTAACTAGCGATCCAAGTGGAGCACATAGCTAACATATCATTCTTCGTTCTGAGCCCTGCGCTCAGGTGCCCTTCTTTTCCGAGGCGGTAGCCTTCATATTTTTCTTATACTGCCTACGCGGCGGTTGTGCCTCGCCCCCTTACTTCACTTACATCTTTTCGACAAAACTTAATACTCAATACTAATGGATCAGTTGGTTGTTGTGACCGCTTCGTCCGACCACGTCAAATACTCCCAGGATATCGCGGACCTGATTGCTGATAGCGCAAAGAAGCGAGGAACGGGCATCGCGAAACGAACGCCCGCATACATTCAGTCCAAGATAGAGTCCGGTCGCGCCGTCATTGCACTGTCCTCGTCTGGGGAGTTGGCCGGTTTCTGTTACATCGAGTCATGGGGACATCACAAGTACGTGGCCAATTCCGGTTTGATCGTTTCGGAGAAGTTTCGGAATATGGGCCTGGCCAACCGGATCAAAGCCCAGGCTTTCAAATTGTCCAGGAAGAAGTTTCCGGATTCCAAGCTCTTTGGGTTGACGACGAGCCTGGCGGTAATGAAGATTAACTCCAACCTGGGCTATCGTCCGGTAACATTCTCCGAGCTTACAGACGATGAGAACTTCTGGAAAGGCTGTCAAAGCTGCGTGAATTACGCGATCCTCGAGAGTAAAGAATTCAAGAATTGCCTTTGCACCGGGATGCTTTACGACCCTGAGGAGAAAAAGAAGAGCTGGGAGAAGAAGCGCAAGCAGATACGGGCGAAGGTGAAATCATGGGTGAAGCCCACCTTTAAAAAATCAAAAATATGAAGAAGGTAGTCCTGGCATTTAGCGGAGGTCTAGACACGACCTACTGTGCCATTTGGTTGCAACAGCAAGGGTACGAGGTCATCACAGTTTCGGTCAACACCGGAGGGTTTGATAGAGAGCAGGTCGGAGCTCTGGCCCGGAAGGCCAAGGAACTTGGCGCCCAGCAGCACGTCATGCTCAATGTCGAGCAGGCGTATTACGATGAGTGCATTCGCTACCTCATCGCGGGCAACGTACTCAAAAACAACACGTATCCGCTGTCCGTCTCGGCTGAGCGCGTTTTCCAGGCCACGGCCATTGCCAACTGCGCTCGGAATATTGGAGCCGATGCGATCGCCCATGGCAGTACAGGAGCAGGAAACGATCAGGTGCGCTTCGATATGGTTTTCAATACGCTCTATCCTGAGGCAGAGATCATCACACCTATCCGAGATCAGCAGCTTTCCCGGGAGGAAGAAATCGAATTCCTTAAAGATCATGGAGTGGCGGGGGACTGGACGAAAGCCCTTTACTCGATCAATGAGGGCCTTTGGGGAACGTCCGTAGGCGGCAAGGAAACATTGACATCTGACCAATATTTGCCTGATGATGCCTTCCCATCGCCGCTCCAAAAGCAAGATGCCGTGGAGGTCACCCTGGGATTTGAATCGGGGGAGCCAGTTTCACTCAATGGTAAACGATTGGATCCCGTGAGCTGCATCAAGGAACTCGATAAGCTCGCCAGTCAATATGCGCTCGGAAGGGACATTCACGTGGGCGATACAGTTATTGGCATCAAAGGCAGGGTCGGTTTCGAGGCCGCAGCACCATTGGTGATCATCAAGGCACATCATGCATTGGAAAAGCACGTGCTCACAAAAAATCAGTTGCTACTCAAAGATCAGTGGTCCAACCTCTATGGAAACTACCTGCATGAGGGCTTGTTCCTGGATCCGGTGATGCGCGACATCGAGGCGTTTCTGAGCAGTACTCAGCAGAAGGTGACCGGCGAAGTGAGGTTGCAGTTTGCTCCCTATCGATTCATGGTATTGGGCATATCCTCTCCTTATGATCTGATGCAATCCGAATTTGGCAAGTACGGGGAAATGAACACTGGTTGGTCTGGTGAGGACGTCAAGGGCTTCTCGAAGATCTTTGGCAACCAAACGATGATTTACTACAAAGTCCACGGCGACGGCAAAGGAGGTAACAACTGATGAGCGAAAAAATCAAGGTCGGCATCTACGGTGCCGCCGGATACACGGCTGGTGAGTTGGTACGTCTGCTGGTCAATCATCCCGGTGTGCAGCTTGCCTTATTGCAAAGCGAAAGCCAGGCAGGGCTGGGGATCGATGAAGTGCATACAGATCTCGTGGGTGAGCTTGATATTGAATTCCAGTCTGACCTGGAATTAGGAGAGCTGGACGTTCTCTTTTTGTGCAAAGGTCACGGTGAATCCACTGGATTTGTCTCAGGTCATCGAGATCAGTTGGACGAGCTAGCGCTGATCGACCTGAGCCATGATTTTCGGACCAGAGCCAATGAGGCCGGATTTGTTTATGGCCTTCCCGAGATCAATAAGGACGTGATCGCGGGGTCGAGAAGGGTGGCCAATCCCGGTTGCTTTGCGACTTGTATCCAGTTGGGTCTACTCCCAGCAGCGAGTCATCAGTTGATCGATGGAGCCATCAATATTTCAGGGATCACAGGCAGTACCGGTGCCGGACAGGCGCTGTCGCCCACTACGCACTTCTCGTGGCGCAACAACAACATGAGCGTCTACAAGGCTTTTAATCATCAGCATCTCGCGGAGATCGGCGAAAGCCTCCGGCAGGCAGATCCGCAGTTCGACGAACAGATATTTTTCATTCCCTATCGCGGGAATTTCACGAGGGGTATCATTACGACATCTTATTTTCCTTGCGACGCCACGCTGGAAATTGTGCGTTCATACTATGAAGATTTCTACGCCGACCATCCTTTTGTACATGTAGTAGAAAAGAATCCCGACGTGAAGCAAGTTGTGAATACAAACAAGGCGCTCGTATACCTTGACAAGCATGGCGATCAGTTGATGGTGATAAGCGTGATTGACAATTTGCTGAAAGGAGCCTCGGGTCAGGCAGTACAAAATATGAATCTGATGTTGGGTCTGGAGGAGACGACAGGCCTAAGATTGAAATCAACGGTTTTCTGATGAAGAAGAACATTGCAATAATTGGAGCTGGCAACTTAGGGCAATCCATTGCTGAGGGAATAGTCCAGGAAGGGCTACGCAAGCCTGAGGAAATCATATTGACCCGTCGGAAAGTGTCGTTATTGAGTGATTTTGAGGCTCAGGGCTTTCGGATCACATCGGACAACCTGGAAGCTACGCAAGATGCCGGGTATGTGTTTTTGTGTGTGCAGCCCAAGCAGCTGTCAGGCGTACTGGCAGAACTCAGACCTCATTTGTCGAGGGACCAGGTGCTTGTGTCCGTGATCACAGGTATTTCGACCGACAAGATCTATGAGGAGATCCCTCGCAACTATCCGGTCATTCGGGCCATGCCCAATACGGCCATTGCAATTGGTGAATCGATGACATGTATTTGCGGCGGAGGCATCTCCGACGAGATTCTCTCGGAGGTGCAGCAGATATTTGAGTCCCTAGGTCAAGTGCTCATCATCGAGGAGCGCCTTATGAAGGCCGCTACAGTACTTGGTGCCAGTGGCATTGCATTTTTTATGCGTTATCTGCGTGCCGCGACACAGGGGGGAATAGAAATGGGCTTCCATCCAGAGGAGGCACAAAAGATCGCTGTACAAACGGCCAAAGGGGCCGCTCGCCTGATTCTTGAGCACAACCACCATCCGGAGGTGGAGATTGACAAGGTCACGACACCGCAGGGTTGTACGATAGCCGGCCTCAATGAGATGGAGCACCAGGGCCTGAGCTCCGCTTTGATTAAAGGACTGCTCACATCCTTCGAAAAAATCAACAACATCAGCTCATGAAACCTATCGACGTTTACCCGGTCTACGATATAGAGCCTGTTCGGGGAGAAGGGGCCTACGTGTGGGATGCACATGGCAACCAATACCTGGACTTCTATGGAGGCCACGCGGTCATCTCCATCGGCCATACGCACCCGCATTATGTGCAGCGTATCTCCGATCAGCTACAGAACATTGGTTTCTACTCAAACTCCGTGAAAATGCCCATTCAGGAGGAGTACGCAGAGAAATTGGGAGCGATGTCGGGCTATGAGGATTATCACCTCTTCCTGTGTAACTCAGGCGCTGAGGCCATGGAAAATGCCATTAAGGTCGCCGCATTTAATTCACCCGGCAAGCGAATAATTGTATTCGACCAGGGCTTCCACGGTAGGACCTCCATGGCGGTCAGCTGCACTGACAATGATCGGATCAGGACGCAGTTTGACAACGTCACGCAGATTACACGGATACCCCTGAATGACCTAACATTATTACAGGAGACTTTCGATGAGAACGTCTGTGCGGTCATCGTAGAGGGCATCCTGGGAATTGGTGGGATCCAGGTACCGACGCCGGAGTTCCTGGCAACCATCCGCCAATTGTGCGACGAACACAAAGCCATCATGATTCTGGACGAAGTGCAATCCGGATATGGACGAAGTGGCAGGTTTTTCGCACATCAGTGGTCCGAGGTTCGCCCAGATGTAATTGCTACGGCGAAGGGCATGGGCAACGGATTTCCCATTGGTGGTGTGCTGGTCCATCCTAAGCTGCAAGCCTGGAAAGGCATGTTGGGCAGTACATTCGGTGGCAACCACCTGGCATGCGCCGCTGGTCTGGCTGTGCTGGAGGTCATGGAGCGGGAAGCACTACTGGACAACGCCCTTGCTCGGGAGCAAGAGCTCCGCAAAGAGCTGCTCAACGTAGACCAAATCTCCGAAGTGCGTGGCCACGGATTGATGTTGGGACTGGTTTTTGACTTCCCGGTCGCCGACCTACGCAAGTCACTGGTTTTCGATCAGCACATATTCACCGGCTCTTCCTCTCAGCCAAATGTTCTGAGATTGCTTCCACCATTGACCATTGGGTCGGAAGACATCCAGCGATTCATCAGTGGTTTGAAGGCAGCGCTTACGAAACTGGAATCTGAAAAACAATCGATCGAGGCATGAAGCATTTTTTGTCAGTAAATGACGCTCCTGATGTAATGTACCTGGTATCCAAGGCCCGGGAAGCCAAAAAGGACCCATGGCAGTGGGCGAGCCTTGGCCACAGAAAGACACTAGGCCTGCTATTCTTCAATCCCAGTCTACGGACAAGGTTGAGCACCGTGAAAGCTGCGCAGCAGCTCGGAATGCAGGTTTTAGTGATGAACGTTTCTCAAGACTCGTGGCAATTGGAGACGGAGGAAGGTGCCATCATGGATGGTGGTAAGGCCGAGCATGTCAAAGAAGCGGCTGCAGTTGTCGGTCAGTATTGCGACGTTATTGCTGTGCGGTCCTTCCCGGGCTTGCAGGATCGTGATGTGGACTATGAGGACAAGGTCCTGCACGCTTTCGTTAAATATTCTGGTCGACCGATAGTCAATATGGAGTCGTCGACGTTGCATCCCCTCCAGTCACTCGCTGATGTGATCACCATAGAGGAACACAAAAAGTCCGACAAACCCAAAGTCGTACTCACATGGGCTCCACATATAAGGGCCTTGCCTCAGGCAGTATCTAATTCGTTTGCTCAGTGGATCCGGAAGACAGACTATGAATTTGTTATTGCGGCCCCCGAAGGCTTTCAGCTATCTGAGCAATTTGCAGGAGACGTGCAGCAGACCTCTGATCAAAGAAAAGCATTGGAAGATGCTGATTTCGTTTACACCAAGAATTGGTCCTCTTATCAGGATTACGGGCGCGTTGGGGATTTCCCCGATTGGATCATCGATGAAGCAAAGATGGCGTTGACAAACGATGCCTCATTCATGCATTGCTTGCCTGTCCGAAGAAATGTGGTGGTGACCGATGCGGTCATGGATGGTCCAAGAACACTCCATCTGAAGCAAGCGGATAACAGAGCCTGGGCCGCTCAGGCAGTTTTGCAATCCATACTACAGCAACTATGAATGATGGCAAAATGTATGTAGTCAAGATAGGTGGCGCCGTCCTCGAGAAGAAGGCCGACCTCTCTGCTTTTGTTCAAAGCTTTGCTGATGCCCGTGGTGACAAGGTGTTGGTCCATGGTGGGGGCAAGAGGGCAACGGCGCTGGCCGATGATCTCGGGATTCGTGCGCCGTTGGTAGAAGGACGGCGGATTACCGATGACGACATGTTGGAGGTGGCGGTCATGGTCTATGCCGGCCTGCTAAATAAGAGACTTGTTGCCGATCTGCAAGGGCACGGATGCAACGCGATGGGCTTAACAGGGGCCGATGGCAATCTGTTGGAGGCCCATAAGCGACCGATCAGGGCTGGGATTGACTACGGATGGGCCGGGGATATCGACCGGGTCAATGGTGATTTGCTCTTATCCTTGGTTGATATAGGGTTGGTTCCCGTTGTTGCTTCCATCACTCACGACCGTCTTGGCCAATTACTCAATACAAACGCTGACACCATTGCCAATGAGGTGGCGATTGCCTTGAGCCAGGAGAGGGAGGTCCATCTGATCTACCTCTTCGAGCAGCCAGGTGTGATGAAGGACTTGCGAGACGATGAGTCAATCATTAGGTACCTGGACGCGCGCTCGTACCAAAAATTGAAATCTGACAACAAGATCCATAGCGGCATGATCCCCAAGCTTGACAATGCATTCAATGCCTTGAGTAAAGGGGTCAAAAGTGTACGCATCGGTCGATTTGATCGATTGAAAGACATCCTGGGTGGGGACTTCCACGATTATACCTTGATCAATACGGCATGAGCGCAGAGGCTTTGTTTGACGGTGCCTTCCAGTTGCTCCAGGATCTCATTCGGATTCCTAGTCTTAGCAGGGAGGAGGACAAGACCGCTCAGAGGATAGAGGAGTATTTCACGCAGGCGGAGATGGCCTACGAACGAAAGGGGAATAACATCTGGGCGCGCAACGAAAAGTTCGATACCAGTAAGCCCTCGATCTTACTCAACTCCCACCACGATACGGTGAAGCCCAACAAGGGATATACCCGTGATCCATTCGAGCCCTTGATCGAAGACGGGAAATTGTATGGGTTGGGCAGTAACGATGCCGGTGGCTGTCTGGTGAGTCTGATCAGTGCATTTCGACACTTCTATCATGAGGAGCTTCCCTACAACTTAGTTGTAGCGGCGACGGCAGAAGAGGAGAATTCAGGAGCAGGGGGAGTGGAGTCGATTTTGGCCGACATGGGTCATCTGGATTATGGCATTATCGGCGAGCCGACGGAGATGAACATGGCGGTCGCTGAAAAAGGCCTGATGGTGCTGGATTGCGTCGCAAGGGGCAAAGCCGGCCATGCAGCGAGAGATGTAGGAGTCAATGCCATCTACGAAGCTATACCAGACATTCAGTGGTTTCAGACTTTCAAGTACGACCGGGAATCCGGCTACCTCGGACCTATCAAGATGTCAGTTACTCAGATCAATGCCGGCTATCAGCACAATGTCGTACCTGACAAATGCGAGTTCGTTGTGGATATACGCACCACCGACGCCTACACCAATGAGGAAGTCGTTGAAATCATCCGAAACCATGTGAAGGCGTCTGTTGAGCCTCGATCGACCAGGCTGCGACCTTCATCCATGCCTGAAGGTAGTCCTATCCGCAAAGCCGGTGAAGTGATGGGTGTGGAGTTTTTTGGATCGCCAACAACCTCTGACCAGGCGGTGATCCCCATTCCTACGGTGAAAATGGGGCCGGGGAGATCTGAGCGATCACATACCCCAGACGAGTATATCTTTGTTGATGAAATCCAGGCGGGCATAGCTGGATACATCCGACTATTGAAGGAGCTCAAGCAATTCATCTAATCATCAGAACCAACCCATATTACCTATGAAACTTTGGCAGAAAGGCGAGGATATCGATCAATTCTTTGAGAAGTTCACCGTCGGCAAGGACCGCGAGCTTGACCTCTACCTCGCCAGGTACGACGTGGTTGGATCCCAGGCCCACGCAAGGATGTTGGGGAAAGTCGGGTTGCTCACAAGCGATGAATCACAGCGGTTGGTGGAAGGGTTGGATCAGATAGGTCAGATCATCGAGCAAGGAGACTTTGTCATAGAAGATGGCGTCGAGGACGTTCACTCCCAAATCGAGCTGATGCTGATAAGGGATCTGGGGGATTTGGGCAAAAAGGTCCATACCGGCCGATCCCGCAACGACCAGGTGCTGACGGCACTGAAATTATTTGCTCGTGAGGAACTGCGCCAAGTGGCTGATAAGACGCTGTACCTCTTTGATCAACTCCTGACGAAGAGCGAAGCGTACAAACATGTGCTGATGCCTGGCTATACGCACATGCAGATAGCCATGCCATCGTCTTTTGGGCTATGGTTCGGAGCGTATGCGGAGAGCCTTACAGATGATCTCCTTTTGCTTCGTGCGGCGCACGAGATCACTAATAAAAACCCACTGGGCTCGGCGGCCGGTTATGGTTCTTCATTCCCAATAGACCGGGATGCAACTACCGAGGACCTCAAGTTTGCAGAACCGAACTTCAACGTGGTCTATGCTCAGATGACCCGAGGTAAGATGGAGCGGGCTGTGGCCATGGCCGTGAGTGCTGTAGCGGCCACGCTGGCCAAGATGGCGATGGACGTATGTATGTTCAGCGGACAGAACTTTGACTTCTTCAAGCTTCCAGTCAAGTTCACTACAGGTTCAAGCATAATGCCCCACAAGCACAATCCTGACGGCTTTGAGTTGTTACGAGGTAAAGCCAATCAGCTGCAGTCGCTACCTTATGAGATGACGTTGATCACAAACAACCTGCCGTCTGGGTATCATCGTGATCTGCAACAGTTGAAAGAACGTTTCATTCCGGCATTTGATGAACTGAAAGATTGTCTTGACATTGCCTCCCTGATGATTGGTGGCCTTGCGGTGACTGAGGGGATACTGGAGGACCCACGCTATGACTTGTTGTTCACGGTGGAGGTGGTGAATGAATTGGTGCTGGAGGGAGTGCCATTTCGAGATGCTTATCGCGAGGTGGCCCAGAAGATCCAGGATGGAGACTATAAAGCCTCAATGAGCGTCAAACATACACACCTGGGGAGTATAGGTGATCCTGGTACGGATCGCATCAAGCAGAGTTTCATGAACGCCTTTACCTACTTCGAAGAGTTGACACAATAAAAAAGGGTCCCGAAGAACCCTGTATTTTCGCGCACTGTCAAGTGTTAGTCTATATCTAATGTGAATTGAAACGGTAGCCTTGTTCTGCTGCTGATATTCTTACCCAGGGCGTCCCTCGCCGGCTCAAATTCCAGCAAACTGATTCTTCCTTCCACAATTTCGCGCAGGAGATCATTCGTCGACTCTGCTACCTTATATCGGGTGAGTTCACCTTTGTCGTCGATCCACAGATCGACCAGAACCTCTCCCTCTACGCCTTGCTTGCGCAATGAAACCGGGTAGACACCTGCATCCATAACGTCCGAGAAATTTGTCACTTTCGGCTTGCAGCCCAGAGATGCTTTGTCTGTGTGAATTCTCAACGTGTCGCTCGCCAAAGAACTAAAGCTGAACAACAACATAACTAGGAGGGTATATACTATCCGCATGGCGCTACTTATTTATCAACGTATTACGCCAAAGTTAACTAAATGTTACTTACTATAACAATGGATTAACATATAATTAACTGACAGTCTTGTGAGGTCCTTATTCCTCCTTTTTGAACTCAAAAGGCAACTTTACCTTGCTGAAAATGCGAACGCCGAAGTTATCCCGAGCCGGTTCAAACTGCAATAGGGGGACTCTGCCTCTTATAAATTCCTCGAGCGCCTTGTTATTGGCCTCATCGATGGTGTACTTGAGGATCTCTCCATTATCGTCTAACCAGATACTGACGATCACTTTTCCCTCAATGGGATTTTCCTTGAGTTTCTTGGGATAATGTTTGGAATTGATGACGTCATGCAGATTTTTGATGTATGGTTTTGTCGGTTCGCTGGCGTAGGTTCGTGTGGGGCATACGCCGATCACGAGAAAGATCATGATCAGCGAGACCGCTGCGGATCTAGAACTTGGCATGGCTGGTGCTTAAAAAGTTATGTTATCTAAAAGTTAAGTGAAGATTAATCTAAGAAGAGAAAGGATGATAAGCCAATGGCGATAGGTGAACAGGAAGAAATGAGTGGTAAGCCTGTTGTTATCTACCGTTCTTCCGCTGGATCGGGCAAGACTTTTACGTTAACGCAGGAATACCTCAAATTGGCGATGGCATCCCCGCAAGCCTACCAACGGATTTTGGCCGTCACCTTTACGAACAAAGCGACGGACGAAATGAAGGGGCGGATCCTGGACATACTGAGGCGTCTTGCAGCAGGTGAGCGCACGGAGATGACCAATGCCCTGATGACCGCACTACGACTAGATGAGTCAGAGCTGCAACAAAGAGCAAAAGGAGTCTTGGGGGAGATACTGCATCACTATGGCCGCTTCTCTATCGTTACGATTGACAGTTTCTTTCATCAGGTAATTCGCTCGTTCGCACGAGAGATGGGGTTGCAGGGTACCTTCACCATTGACCTGGATGTCGACCGGGTCCTTCAGGAAGTGATTGACCAGATGCTCGCGGATGTCGGGCTGGAAGACCAGCAGACCATACGCCAATGGCTCACGCAGTTTGCCGAGGAAAGGGTGGAGGATGGCAAGTCCTGGGACTTCAGAGCAGACATTACGTCCCTCGCAGCACAGACCCTGAAGGATGTCTACAAGTTGCAATCGGAAGAAGTACTCAAGCTCAGCGCGGAGAAGGATTTCTTCACATCTTTCCTCGACCGCCTTCGTTTGTCGCAGCAGTCATTTGAAAACAAGTGTCGAAAGTTTTGCCTGCAGGCCCTGGACCTGATGCAGCCCTATGGTGGGGTCGACGGGTACAAATCCAAAGGCAATGGACCAGCGGGTTTATTCAAGAAAGTATTAGGAGGGTCGTACGAGGTCACAGACCGCCGCAGGGAGGCGGCCACCGACCCCACTAGTTGGCTGACAAAAGCGCAAGAGAAGGATGCGGGCTTTTCCCATCATGTTCGAGAGGAGGTCATGCCCATTTATCAAGCGATGATCGAGCACATAGATAAGGATTTGATCATGTACCAGTCCCTGAAAGAGGTACAGCGGTACTTCTACACCTTTGGCATCTTATCTGAGATCAACAAAAAGCTTCAGCAGTATCGGCAGGACAACGATGTGATGCTGATTGCCGATCTGCCGGACTTCCTGCGGCTGATAATCGATGAAAGCGACACCCCATACATATACGAGAAAGTCGGGTCCTTTTTTGACCACTACCTGATCGATGAGTTCCAGGATACTTCCGCCTTTCAGTGGACGAATTTCCGACCCCTTGTGAAGGATGCTGCCGATGCCGACAAACGCAACCTTGTCGTTGGCGATTCTAAGCAGTCGATCTACAGATGGAGAGGTGGTGACTGGCACCTCCTGGAAAAGGAGATAGGGGAGGTCGCCGGAGAGTCACGGACCGAAAGCAGACAATTGGATACCAACTGGCGCAGCAGCGAGGCCATCGTCCAATTCAATAATGGGTTCTTTCGCGATATGAAAGACGCCATTGAGCAGTACTTTGGAGAGGAGGCACCCACCTTCGAGTCACAGATCCGGAGTGTATTGCAGCTGTACCAGGCCGTTGAACAGAAACCAGCGAAGAAGGATGGTCAGGGACACGTGCGCTTTGAGTTCCTCGAAACGGACGAGAATTGGGAGCAGCTGGCCCTTGCTAGAACCATAGCCTTGGTCGAGAAGGCCCAGGAAAATGGCTATCACTTGCGAGATATAGCGATCCTTACCCGTACCCAGGGACAAGGCAAACGCATTGCCGATGGCTTTATGGCCCACAAACAGTCCCCGGCGGCGAAGGCCGATTGTAAATATGACGTGGTCAGTTCCGAGGCACTCTACCTGTACAGTAGTCATGCCGTTAAAATGCTTATAAGCCTCCTGACCTGGCTTAACCATGAGAAGAATAGCATTGCCCTGGCCGAATGGTTGTATGAGTATCGGCGGTTTGTAAGAAACGAGCCAATCTCCGATGGGCAGCTTTTTGCGGCCATTGATGATTGGAAGCAATGGGTACCTTCCACTTTCCTACGACGCAAAGAGTACCTCAAGACATTGCCGATCTACGAATTGGTAGAGGTCTTAATTAGAATCTTCGGCCTTGACAAGATCAAGAGTGAATACACCTACCTCCAGGGGTTTCAGGACGCAATACTCGACTTCTCCAAGACTCAGCGTGGAGATATCCCGGTCTTTCTCAACTGGTGGGAAAATGTAAGGAAGAAGCGGGCGATCCAGATTGCTGATGAAAACGATGCCGTCAAGGTGATGACTATCCACAAGGCAAAGGGGCTGGAGTTTCCCATCGTCATCATCCCTTTCCTGGACTGGAGACTGGATCACGACACGCTTCAAGAGGAAATCTTATGGCTGCCTCCAGCGGACCATCCTGCCGTCAAGCGACTACCCGTCGTGCCCTTGAAGTACTCTGGCAAGTTGAAGGGCACATTTTGGGCAGAAGACTACATACATGAGCGAGCCAGTGCCCTGATTGACAATATCAATCTGTTGTATGTGGCTCTGACTCGCGCTTCCTCCGCACTACATGTTTTTGGGAAGTATCAACCAGCGGGTAGGAAAATGTCGGATGTCGGAATGTTCTGTCACTACCGCCTGCGTCAGTTGCAGGGTTGGGAAAGTGAGGAGCACCTCTTTGAGAGTGGTAGTCTGCCGCCAGGAAAGTCGAAGGCCACAGATTCCATGGAGTACGGGCTCAGCAGGTACACGTCCGAAAGTTGGCGCGGAAAGGTGAGTCTGCAGATGAAGGGCAGTGAGGCGCTTAGCGACCAGGATTGGGAGTCTCAGCAGCGTGGCACAATGCTCCATGCCCAGCTCGCTGAAGTCGCAGACATCGAATCGCATGGAACAAGTGGCGACGATATTATAGCGATCATCACCCATCCCGAAGTGCGCTATTTCTTCGAAGCGACGCAGGAGGTGATGAGGGAAGTTCCCATCCTTTTACCGGGAGGAAAGTATTATCGCATTGACCGGTTAGTCAGGAAGGACGATATTTGGCACGTGATTGATTTTAAAACTGGCAAGGCGAAGCCCGAAGACGAGAGACAAGTCAGCCAATACATGGAGGTTCTCAAAGAAATGGGCTATGAAAATTTAGCTGGCAAAATCATTTACACGAATCCTGTATCCGTCAAGACAGTCTAGCATGGAATTATCGAAAATTGTCCTCTTAAGCACCCTGGGATTGATGTTGGCCTCAACCACTGTGCGCAGCCAGGTAGATGAAAGTGCCATTGACGCGTTCGTTCAGCGATTTGTCAGGGACTACGATGTGACCGAAGCAAAGGTCCGTGAGCAACTGGGGCAGGCGACCTACCAACCCAAGATCATCGAGCGAATGAACAAGCCGGCCGAGGGTATGCCCTGGTATCGATACCGCAAGATCTTCATGACCGACGAGCGGATCAATGCGGGTGTGGAGTTCTGGGACGAGCATCAGGCCACATTAAATTCCATCAGTGAAGAGACTGGCGTCGCTCCTGAGTATATCCTGGGCATTTTAGGTGTGGAAACCTTCTTCGGTCAGCGAAAAGGCACGCACAAGGTATTGGATGCCCTCTACACCCTCGCCTTCGGCTATCCGAAGAGGGCGCGGTTTTTTCAGAGGGAGCTGGAGGAGTACCTGGTCCTGACGCGAGAGGAGCAGCTACCTTATGACGAGCTATTAGGAAGCTATGCCGGAGCCATGGGCTATGGCCAGTTCATGCCAAGTAGCTACCGGGCCTATGCCGTGAGCTACGACAAAGGCGGCACACGCGACCTGCTCAACTCTCCAGAGGACGGCATGGCGAGCGCAGCCAACTACCTCAAGGTGCACAATTGGAAAAGGGGAAGGTTGGTGGCCAGTGGTATTCTCAAGTCGCCAGCCGCTGCTGACCGGCAAAGCACCTCCACGAAACCTAAGAACACGATGTCCTACTACGAAAACCTGGGCTTCATACCTGTCGAGTCCGTCACTCCCGAGACACCTGTGTCGTTGCTCCAGTACGAGCTGGAAGATGGAGGCTATGAGTACTGGTACGGACTACACAACTTCTACGTAATCACCCGATACAATCGCAGCCAGCTCTACGCCCTGGTAGTTCACCAGCTGGCCCAGGCGATCAAGGAGAGGCGAAATCAACAATGACAAGATGTTAAAGATCCGCAGACTGAACATGGACAGCACCTGGCAAGTGCAGTGGGACCAGACGAGCCTGATCATCGATCCCTGGTTGCTTGGTACCGAAGTGGAAGGATGGCCTTGGTTCAACGAGCAGTGGCATGCTACACCGCCCATGTCTATCGAGGATATAGGTCACTATGACGGTATCATCGTCTCCCAATCGTATTCCGACCACTGCCACGAGGAGACACTGGATCTGATGCCAGAAGCACCCATCTATGGCACGCCAAAAGCTTTCAAAAGACTCCGCAAGTCCGTAGCAGATCGACTGCATTTGTTACCCGACCTGGCAGACGGCGAGTGGCTGCAAATGGGCGACGTTCACGTGGCATTTCTTGATCCCGGGCGGAAATTGGATCCCGTTTATTATGGGATCGCCATTCGACAAGGAGAGGACGTGATCCTTTACACACCCCATGGATTCGAACCCACAGCCGAGCAGCGCCAGCAATTGACAGACTACAACATCGTTTTGCTCATCACCTCGTTTTCCCTATTTCGTCTACCCGGCTGGATGGGAGGCGACGTCAATCCCGGCATGGACAGGGCTCGCCAATTGGTAGAGATGCTCGATCCACAGAAGGTCGTTCATACCCATGATGAAGAGAAGAATGCCCGCGGCATTGTTAAGAAGATCGCTCGGGTCATCTATCCCGACTATGAGCAGCTGAAGAAGGATTTTCCCGGTCGGTTCATCTACCTCGGAGAGGACTATCAGTACCTCACCCTTTCGGAGCCGGCCCCCCAGGGCTGATCGCTTCCAGTTTTGAGAGTAGTAGCTTGCGCTCCGCAGCAAGAGGCGCCAGGGATATCGCTTTGGCAAGATCGCTTTTCGCCTGTTCTGGTGACGTACCTCTATGCAGTTCACCTCGCAGCGCGTAATAGAGATAATTGTCCTCCACATCATTCAACCGTTCGAGGTATTGCAGTGCCTCCTTGTCTCCATGGACCTTGCTAATAACCAGTCCCATGTTGAGATGGATGTTGGTCGTATTCTTTACGCGGAGCAGGCGATCATGCAGCGCCAGCATACCGCTCCACTTATCGTCGCTATCAGGCAGGGTATGCAGGTAGGCAATGGCAGCTTCCAGTTCATAGGCAGTGGATAGCTCATTGAAGTCCATGGAGCGCATGAAGTAGGTGCCCTGCGATATCAGCTCCTGATTCCACTTCGTCCGGTCCTGCTGGCCCAGAGGGATCAACTCCCCCAGTTCGTTCATCCGGCTTTCAAACCTCGACGTGTGGAAGCACATCAATGCTAGGAGCGCGCACACCTCCTGATGCTTTTCATAGTGTGACTCGTACAGCAGCAGTGCCAGGCGGATGGCTTCCAGGCAAAGATCCCTTCGCATCACCATTTCCTCACTGGCGGAGTGGTAGCCCTCATTGTAGAGCAGGTAGATCGTTGCGAGCACGCTTTCCATCCGCGACTCCAGCGACTCGCCACGGGGCACTTCCAGCGCGATCTGTTCTCGTCGGATTTTATCTTTCGCACGAAACAGCCGTTTGTTGATCACATCCTTCGACGTCAGGAAAGCCCGTGCAATTTCTTGAATACCAAACCCGCCAAGCGTTTTAAGTGCCAGGGCGATCTGTGCTTCCTGCGGTATGGCCGGGTGGCACACGGCAAAGAGCATGCGGAGTTGGTTGTCCTGTATCTCGTAAAATGCCTGCTCCAGATGCGCCGCGATGGAGTACTCCACGGGGATGGCGCTCTGCAGGTGGCTATCTACTTTTCGTTTGGTCTGCTGACGCCGTAGGTAATCGGTCGCTTTGTTTTTCGCGACAGCATATAGCCAGGAAACAGGCTTATCCGGAGAGCCTCGGAGCTTCCAGGATTCATGGGCCTGGACAAACGTATCCTGCACGATGTCTTCCGCGACTTCCAGTTGGTCGAAGCCGAAGAGTTTCGTCAAGACCGCCACCATCTTTCCCGATTCGTGCCGGAAAAGATGGTCGATGTCCTGGCCAACCGTCATTCAGTGGAGAAGTGCGCCACTTTACGGATTTCCACGGAGCCGCGATCGTCATCGATGATGGGGCAACCCTTCGCCGTGGCGATGGCTTCGTCCATGTCTTTGGCTTTGAAGACGAGATACCCCAGTACAAATTCCTTTACTTCAGCGTAGGGACCATCCGTCTGATTGGTGTTGGTCAGGAACAAACCGTCGCGCTCCAGAGGTGCGGTGGACACAAATCGGCCTTCCTCGGCGATGCCTTTGATCCAGCTTTGCCATTGTGGGATGGTCTTCTCCATTTCTTCCGGGGTAGAACTATATGCCTCAGCAGGGGCGAGGTTTCTGAATAGTAGCATGAACTCTTGCATGGTATTAGATTCGTTAACTTGAAATTTGCCCTTAGGACGAGCCGCCAATTCAATATTGGACATCAAGATCTATTTTTTTCTGATTTTGTGAAAAAGCATGGGTTTTTTTTGGGCCTGCCCCAAAGTGGTCATCGGAGACCCGCCCCTAATGGATGCATTTTATTTATCTATTTTCTGGGCCCCTGAAGTAGTGAGCAGGAGATCCCTCGAGTACTCTCGTAAGGTCCATCACTTACTTCAGGGCGGGCTATCGGCACTCGCCCACCGGCCCCGCTATCCACCCACCAGGCTGCCGGTGGCTCAGACATTTGCCTCTATCCCTTAGCCTTTCTGAGTTGAGAAGTTGATGAGTTAAGAAGTTGATCCGCCTTCGCTGAGGCTACAGCGACCGGTAGGTTGAAAAAGTAGAGCGTTAGCAGAGGAGATGGCCTTACTCAATCTGGATGAATCCCCCTTTATCAAAGGGGGCGTGGGGGATTGTATGACAATTCCGCAGCCGCAGGCTCTGGAAATAGCCCCAGCGAGTCGAGAGACGGTGCATGAAGTTGAACGTAGCAGTCTCACCAGTACGTCATTCCGGTTTCGCCAGCGGAACTTTGGTCCCTTTCGAGTAAAATACGGGAATACCGGAATCTCCCTGCCACCGTCATTGCGCTGCGCCTGCGGCGGCCGAAGGAGGAGGCAGGACGAAGCAATCTTATGGCGGTGGTTCCGTGCCAAGCATAATCCCGCCCAGGAGCCGAGGCACGGAATTAACTTCAGCGTCAGGTAGGGGGACTCCCCATTCACAATTGGAGGCAGGGGGTGCCCGGCCACGGGGATTGTTGTGCCCGCCTATAATTTGTGGCACCTCTGGCACGTTTTGTGTTCAAAATATTTCCGGATCGTTTTTATGGAATCTCGGTACTCTCCACATCTTAAAAGAAAAACGACTATGAAAACGTCCACCACATTGATGCTATGCCTGGTGCTTGCGGCACTCCAAAGCACCGGTCAGCCCTTTCAAGAGGTCGAGTTACCGACCACCCTCAATTCAGTCACAGTATTCCTCCAAGGTGCACAGATCACGAGGAATGGAAATGTGCAAATACCACAGGGTACCTCCGAGGTGATGATCTCAGGTCTCTCACCCTACATTGATGAGAAGAGCATACAAGTGCAGGCTGAAGGTGCTTTCACTATCCTCGCCGTCAACCATGGCCTCAATTATCTGGAAGAATTGAAAAAGGACGAGGAGATCGACCAACTCACCGAACAGCTCGAAGGGTTGGAGCAACAGATCACCCGAAAAAACTCACGCCTCCAGGTATTGGGCGAGAAGCAAAGCTTGCTTGACGAAAACAAAAACCTTGGCGGAGAGACGACCGGGGTGAGTCTCTCAGAGCTCAAGCAAGCCATTGACTTCTATGACAGGGAGCTCACCACCATCAAATCAGAAATGATCAATGTGCGAATGGAGATAGATGAACTACAGGAGCAAGAAGTAAAAATCGAACAGCAGATCTCTGAAGTGAGAGGCAGGGAGGAGCTGCCTGTAGGAGAGATCAAAATCCGAGTGGAGGCTCAGCAATCGACAAAAGGAAACTTCGCGCTTACCTATATCGTCGCCAATGCAGGCTGGTACCCCAAGTATGATGTAAGAGTGGCCAGCATCGACAAGCCGCTGGAACTGCAGTACAAGGCGGATGTCTACCAAAATACCGGCGTCGATTGGGAGCAAGTGAAGCTGAGCTTGTCCAATGGCAACCCCAATCAAAGTGGTGTAGCCCCGGAACTGCAGACCTGGTACCTCAACTTCACGCGCAACACCATTTTCGACCGGCCGCTCTATGGCGCTTCGATCATTTCCGGTTCTGTGCGTTCAGTATCAGGCAGGGTGACCGATGAATATGGCGACGCGTTGCCTGGTGTTAACGTGATTGTGAAAGGCACCACAGTTGGTACTACCACTGACCTCAATGGCAAATACAATTTGACGCTACCAAATGGTGCTACCTATTTGGTGTTTTCATACATCGGTATGAACACACAGGAGGTGGTCATTGCATCATCGACGATCAGCCCTCGGATGCAGGCGGATGTGACCCAATTGGAGGAAGTCGTAGTGGCTGGATACGGACTTCAAGGAAGGGCCGCCGGTGTTCAAGCCTGGGGGTATAGCAGCTGGGATAAAGAAGCGGATGTAATTACGACGACCGTCGTTCAAAATCAAACTACCGTCGAATTCGAGGTGGACAAGCCCTATTCCATTAAGTCCAACGGCGCGAAGCTATCTGTCAACCTTCAGAGTTATGAGATTGAAGCCCTATATGAATACCATGCTGTACCCAAGCTCGAAACCGATGCCTTTTTGATTGCGAGAATAGCGGAATGGGACCAGTACAACCTCCTTGAGGGAGAAGCCAACCTCTACTTTGAAGACGCATTTGTCGGTCGCTCTGTGCTGGATGCTCGCGCTCTGGTCGATACACTTGATATTTCATTGGGCCACGACCGCAACATTGTCATCGGACGTACGAAGGTCGATACTTATACAAAGCGCAGAACCGTAGGTAGCAATCAGGTGGACAGTCGGGGTTTCAAGATCCTGGTTAGAAACAAAAAGGAGCAGCCCATTAAGCTGATGCTCTTCGACCAGCTACCGGTCGCAGCCATCAGTGATATCAGCATCTCACCGTCTGAGCTTTCTGGAGGTAGACATGATGAAAAGACAGGGCAAGTGGTCTGGGAACTGAACATGGAGGCGCAGGAGCAAATGGAGCTCCAGCTTGCTTATGACGTCAAATTTCCGAAGAAAGAAAAGGTGACGCTGGAGTGACCGTTGGCGGATGACCGGGCCGGAGGTTTGAGAGCTCTCAAAGAATGATGATATTACGCTACTATGAAACTTGCCAACAAAGTAGCCATCATCACGGGAGGTGCTCGTGGCATTGGCCTTGCGACCGCTAAACTATTTGCAGAAGAGGGAGCCCGTGTCTTCTCATGGGACGTGATCGACGGGGAAGATGATGACTCCATTACCCAGCAGCGCGTTGACGTTTCAGATGCTACGGCTGTCTTATCGGCTGTAGAGTCAATACTTCATGACACAGGCAAGATCGATATACTTGTCAATAATGCAGGGATTACCCGCGATAGGACGCTGCTGAAGATGAGCACCCAGGAGTGGGAGCAGGTCCTGGCCATCAATCAGACAGGAGTCTTCAATTGTACGAAGGCGGTAGCCCCGCGCATGAAGGAGGCTAACTATGGTCGGATCATCAGTGCATCCTCGGTGGTTGGCCTCCGTGGTGGATTCGGACAGGGAAATTATGCCGCGAGCAAAGCCGCGGTGATCGGGATGACCAAGGCATGGGCGACGGAACTGGCCAGGTACAATATCACCGTGAATTGCATTGCTCCTGGCTACATCCAAACGGACATGACGGATGCGATTCCCGATGAAGTCAAGCACCTAATACTGGCGCAAGTACCCGCGGGAAGAATTGGTCATCCGGAGGAGATTGCCCGGGGATACCTCTTTTTGGCGTCGGACGATGCAGCATATGTGAATGGCACCTGCCTGGCAATTGACGGGGGAATGACCAGATAGAAGATCGCATGAGACTATTCCGGATTTTGTTTTTCGCTGCTGTCATTTGCTTAATGGCCATTATGGTCATCTTGGTGATGGACTCCTCCGGAAGCGTGGGACAGAGGCATGACGAGTTTCCTACTTTATCACAAGGCGCCTCGGGAAATAGGGCGATCAATCAGTCGCCACTGGCATTGGTGTTTGGTGTGGGATGCTTCGTATTGCTTTGTCTGATGCTTTTCGTGGGTGTCGGCTCACGGCTTAAAGGAAGAGGTCGATGGGTCCTGTTAGTCTTCAGTGTTGCCTATTTGGCGATTTTGTTGGCCATCTTCAGTACCTACGACGGATTCATCGGACAGTCACAACTTGTTCTGATCCATGGATTCCCAAAGCCCACAGTTTTGATGGTGTATGGCATTTGGTTATTCCCATTGGTCTGTGCAGCGGCATACGTGCTCTTTTTTAATCAGTGGGTAGTATCTCCCGAGGAGCTAAAGGAGTTTCGGGCTCATCTGCAGTCTATAAACGATGAAAAACATGAAGACGAAGTCTAGACATTCTGGTGTAAATGCAGAAAAGATCAATTCGGGAGACGACTATCGACGGAGTCTTCAAAACCGTGACTTGAATGTCTACCTGTTGGGGGAGAAGGTCGAGGATCCTCCCAATCACCCGATCATCAAGCCTTCAGTCAATGCCGTGGCGGAGACTTATGACCTGGCTGTGAGAGAGCCGGAGTTGGCCACAGTGACGTCCCCATTTACGGGTGAGCCTGTGAGCCGTTTTTTGCACGTCTGCACCGATGTCAATGACCTCGTGCTGCAAAACAAGATGCAGCGTAAACTGGGCCAGTTGACGGGTACCTGCTTTCAGCGTTGCGTGGGCATGGATGCGATCAATTCGTTGTACTCAGTGACCTATGAATTGGATGAGGCCCATGGCACGGCTTATCACCAGAAGTTAAAGGAGTTCCTCACGTTTATTCACCGATTCAACTACGTCCTCGGGGGTGCCATGACCGATGTGAAAGGCGACCGTAGCCTTACACCCCACCAGCAGAAGGACCCGGATATGTACGTGCACGTCGTGAAGCGCAGCGAAGAAGGCGTATGGATTACAGGCGCCAAAGCCCACCAGACGGGCTGCCTCAATTCTCACTGGTTGATGGTGATGCCCACGACGAGATTAGGTCCGGAGGATACGGACTATGCCATTGTAGGTGCTTTGCCAGTGGACGCCCCCGGCATTACCTACATCTATGGACGGCAGTCATGCGACACCCGCAGCATGGAAGGTGGCACCATAGATACCGGCAACCATCACTTCTCCGGGCAGGAAGCGATGATTGTCTTCGAAGAAGTCTTCATTCCTGCAGAATACATTTTCATGGATGGTGAATATGACTTCGCTGCCATGCTGGTCGAGCGGTTCACTAGCTATCACCGTAGGAGCTACGTCTGCAAGTCCGGGGTCGGTGACGTCCTCATTGGCGCTGCTGCGACGATTGCCGACTATAATGGCGTGGCCAAAGCCTCACACGTGAAAGACAAGATCGTGGAAATGACGCATCTGAACGAGACTATCTACGGCACAGGTATTGCCTCCTCCTACCAGGGTTATGCGACGAAGAGCGGCGCCTATATCTGCGATGAGATGTTGTCCAATGTCTGCAAGCACCATGTCACGAAAATGACCTACGAGATTGGCAGGTTGGCCCAAGACCTTGCCGGAGGTCTAATGGTGACCATGCCTAGCGAGAAGGAGCTCGATCACCAGGGTATCGGCAAGCTGCTTTTGAAGTATCTAAAAGGTCGGGAGGACGTAGATACGGAAGACCGGATGCGCATTTTGCGTCTGATCGAAAATATGACCCTTGGCCGCAATGCCGTGGGCTATCTCACCGAAAGCATGCATGGAGCGGGCTCGCCGCAAGCGCAGCGCATTATGATCCAGCGCAATATGCAGCTGGCCTACAAAAAGCGATTGGCACAAGTACTGGCCGGTATCGAAGAGGTGGGTAACAAAGAGGAGGTAGTGGAAGAGTTGTCAGGTTATTTCGAACGAGTCTTTCGCCTACCCCAATAGCACTTGGAAACCTTTAGAGACACCATCGTCCTTAGCTCCATTGGCATCTATATGCTGCTATGTATTGCTATTGGTATATGGGCGCTCTCCAGGACCCGGTCGTCTTCCGATTTTTTTATGGCTGGCCGTAACCTTGGCATTCTTGTTACGGCTTTTGCTGTGTTCTCCAGTACCATGAGTGGCTTTGGGTTTGTCGGCGGCCCAGGCCTGGTGTACAACATGGGCATGAGCTCGGTTTGGATCACCTTTTCATCTGTGATAGGCTTCAACATTGGCTTTTATCTGCTAGCTAAGCGCTTGAGGATCTTTGCCGAGTTGGGCAATTTCTTATCGCTGCCGGAGGTAATCGGCTATCGCTATCAAAACCAACAAACACGCCTGCTGGTCGCTATAGCGATTGTCCTAGGTGTCATTGGCTATATGGCAACTCAGATTCTCGCCATGTCGGTGGTGCTACGGGATTTGCTCCAACAGACTGATTTCCTCCCGGCGATAAGCCTGGAGGCCTGTATGATCTTCTCAGGCTCTATCCTGGTATTCTATAGCGTCACCGGTGGCATCATTGCGTCGGTCTATACCGATTTGATTCAGGGAGCTATCATGATCGTGGCCGCACTCTTGATTTTCATTACGGCAATTACTGTTTTCGATGGAGGTATCGGCGAGGTCAGCACGATCATCTATAACGATGATCCGGAAGCCATTGGACCGTGGGGGACCATCGGGATCATGGGATGCCTCTCGTGGTTCCTGGTTTTTGGTCTGGGGGCGGCAGGTCAGCCGCATGTCATTACCAAAATGATGATGAACAAGAAAGTCAGCGATGCCCGCTATATCCTACCGGTTTCGCTCGTGGGTTACGCATTCACTGCATTGCTTTGGGTGAGTATTGGACTGGTCATGCGCGCGTTGGTGTTAAGTCAATCTTTTCCGGAGCTGTCTACTCCGGATGCGGCAGCACCTCAGTTCCTTCAGCACTATGCCCATCCCATATTGGCAGGCATTGTCTTCGCAGGGTTGTTTGCGGCCATTATGTCTACCGCGGATGCCTTCTTGAATATCGGAACAGCGGCGGTGATGTACGATATACCAAGTGCACTTGGACGGGAAGTCAAGAATCAACTGCTTTGGGCACGAATTACCACTGTCGGACTGACTGTCGTGGCGGGCGTATTTGCATTATTCACAGGCGAGTTGGTGGCCCTTTTGGGAGCTTTCGGATGGGGGACATTCGCAGCGGCCATAGTACCAACCGTGGGCCTGGGCTTCAACTGGAAGAAGGCGACACCTTTTGCCGCAAACGTGGCCATCGTTTCAAGCCTTGCCATCAATTTTGGTTTCAAATTGCTTGGCATCCGATTACCCTATAATATCGACATCGGCGCATTTGCCTTGCTCATCTCCATCACGCTGTTTGTGTCCATCTCCTGGTGGTCGAGGGCACCGAAACTCAAAGAGGAGATCACCGCCGCGATCGACCTCTGAGAAAATAGAAAGCCCCACCCCCGGAAGAGGTGAGGCCATGCCATTAAGTTAAGAATTCTTTGGGGCTTGAAATTGATGTCACACTGAGGTTCTCGAAGTGCAGACATCATTCCTTTGCCTCCTTCGAGGGCCTTCATCGGCCGCCAAAGGCTAGCCGACGGCGAGGCAGGAATGACAAAGGAAACAGAATCAAGCCTTAACTTAATGGCATTGAGAGGTGAGGCCCAGAGGTCAAAACACGTCCTGCTTCACTCTTCGCCAGCAGCCACAATCTGCTCAGTCCCAATTGCTTCATTGGGCCGCGTCTTTTTGTATTGCTTTTTGATCGTTTTGAAATTGTCCTTCGTCACATTCTCGCCTGTTTTTACATGGTGCTCTATGGCGACGAAGTAGTCTTCGATCAGCTTTTTGAATTGTCCCTTCATGAGCCCACCCATAAAGGCCGGTATCGTGCGAAACTGCATGTCGAAGGTCAGCTTCGAGGTCCCATCACCCAGGTCTTCGACCGTATAGACCGCCTTGGTCATCTCAGGGTCTACCGGAAATTTTCCAGCCTGAAAAACCTGATTCGTAAAGGTCATTTCCTCCGGTTTGAAATCCACCATCTTCTCTTTCAGGTATTGGGTCTCCTGTTCGTTGAAGTAGCACACCCGCTCGACACCTTCCCCGCCTTTCAATGACCCATCAATATAGTCGGATGATATAATCTTGGGATGTGAATGGGCAATGGCCCCATAGTCTTCGCCTACGACTCGCCAGACATCTTGCGCCTCGACGGGGATCACTTTGCTGAGTGTCAGTTTTTTTACCTTCTTCTGTGCCTGGACATTGATGCTTGCAGCTGTTGCGATTGCCATGATTAAGAAATTTAGTTTACGTCTCATTCTGTCTGTTTTTGAAATCATACCCCTTGGATAGGGCAACGTGCCAGGTGTGGCAAGAGTGGGACATACAGCTTTTGGGAAGGTCGTGAGGCTGACAAAAAAAATACGCTCATGAGATGAGCGTATTACAAGGTTTTGCTTTCGTTAAGCAGGGAGGATGTCTCTTTTTGGTTATGCAGCTGCTGAAGCTTTCTGCTCCCCACTGCGCTGTTCGAGTTGTGCGACAGCTCTCTGAGCATAGTCGCTAAGACGCTGCCTTTCGTATTGGCTGAAGTGTCGTGTCTCTCCTCCAATGAGGTAAAATGTACCTACGCAATAGCCATTTGACGTGGTAAGTGGGGCGCCTACGTACGTTTGCACACCATGCACGGTGACCATTGGGTTGTTCTTCAAGCTTTTTTCGTTGCTCGCATTGTCAATGAATCGAGCCTTGCCATCGCGAACAATATCCATGCAGACGGACCATTCCGCCGGTGCACCGTTGATTTCAGACAACCATCCTCCTAAGCCATGGGAGGCGGCGAAGATTTGCGCGTCATTGAGCATGATGGCTATGGCGGCCGCTGGCAATCCAAATTCCCTCGCGGCTTCCGCTGCCAGGCCATTGAGTGTCTGATCTTCCACAAATTCGTGAAGGCCAAGACTAGCAATTTCTTCCAGCCTCTTTCGGTCCAGTATTGGATCGGAATTCGTTTTTTTCTTCTTCATAGTATTATGCGTTGGCGTGCGAGGGAACGGCCCTCTCTTCTGTTTCAGAATCTATCGGCATGTTTTCCATGAGAAGTTGATAGGTCTTCATGCGAATGAGGAGCGATCGCGCAACGACGGCCGCGGCTCCCTCTTTCAGAGAAATGGTCTGCATGATCGTGGTGAGGTCGCTTGTCCTTTCGGTTTTCTCGTCAATGGCGAAGTTGGCGCATACATCGCTCCAGAGGGCATGGGCTTCCTTGGTGCCAATGACTTGACCTAGGGCCCGAATGGCCGATTCCCAGTTGGGGGCTTTCAGCCCGTAATTGTTCACTTTGTGCTTTGAATTCATCAGTTACAGTTGTTTGTCGGACTTCTCGATGAGGGCTATCCTCCTCGAAAACTCGTCTATTAATAACTATCTGGACTTAAGAGAGCTGTCATCTCAATGATAGATGCCTCTTCTTTTCAAGTCAGTGTTGGTGATTCAAAGTCTACAGCTTGTCGGCCTATTTCGTGAACGAAAGTATCTCAGAAGCTCCACCGGCTGCCCCCTAATTCGACAACTGGGTCAGCTCACTGGTTTTTTGACAGAGATTGCGGGATAATGGCGACTTTGCTTCGTAAAACGGGTGAAATAGCTGGATCAATTCAGATTGAGCAACTCCACAACACGCTTATCCTTGATAAAATCGTCAATGAGCGTCTTTTTATCAAAAACTTCTCTGTAGGGCAGTTCATAGTGCATCTCGTGATATTTTTCCTCGACTAGATCGAGCATCTCATCAGCGTCCTTTGAGATGTATTGCTGGAATTTGCGGTACTCCTTTCGATTAAAGAGGAGGTTTTTGCTGTCGATGTTGCCGCATTCCATGACAGCAGTAACTTTTTTGTAGCATCGACAGGGATTCGCCTTGTTGACGAGGCCACACTTGTTATTCATAAAGTTGAATAGCTCCTTGCGTGCTCGGGACAGTCTTGTGCGAAAGTTGGCCTTGCTGATACCCATGATTTCGGCGCCTACCGTGTGATCCGCATTAAAGAGGTCACCGATGATATACACAATCCGCTGCTCACGCGTGAGGCACAGGAGCATCGCCGACATACAAGCAAGGTTCATCTCCTTGATTTCGTCCTTTAACTCTTCCTGCTCGAGATCCGTCAGTTCGACGTCCCGGAAGCTGACCAATCTGTCCGCAAAGGCATCAAAATCCTCGTTAGTGACTAGTTCCCGTGATTGCTTCTGCATTTGTAGGAAGTGATTGACTACAATCCTGTATAACCAGGTTCGGAATTGAGATTTGCCTTCAAACTTGGCAAGATGGGTAATCACCTTGATCATCACTTCCTGTGCCAGGTCTTCAGCGTCTGTTGGGTTCTGGACCATCTTCCAGGCGATGTTGTAGATATACGGCTGATGCTTTCTTAGAAGATCTTCTAATGCTGCCTTGTCGCCTTTAATCGCTCCCTCGATCAGCGAGAGATCGTCGAGGTCAGTTTCGTAATCCGTTGCAAATGGATTGTTATTCATAGTGTTCCTTTTAGACCTTTGACGTCCACCTTGGCCAGGTGTGACAGGTTTTCTGAGAAATTCTTGCGGACTGATTCATCAGAAGCCTACAAAATCATCGGCACTTGCACTGCAAAGCACCTGGGATTCGGGGGAGCTCGTCTCATGTTCCTCGATTTTTTTGAGGAATCCTGCCCTAATGCGACTCTTCGCCCATTCTCTCATATGTTCTACCGCGTCGAACTGAAGAAAATACAGATTCCTCTCGCTGCTTTTCAGGTCTCGCATGTGCTCGATGGACTTAAATCCATCAAAAAAGCGCAGTTCTGCTTCCATTTCAGCGATCCAGTCGGGGAAATAGTCCCGACCCTCCTCATTCAAAAAGTGCTCGGCGAAAATGGTAATCATCTTGCTAAGTGTTTAGCGACAGTTTCATCAAAATATCAGTTTGCAAGTCATTTCCCAGCATGAAGTTGTGAGATCCAAAGGTTTCAAAACCATAGCCTTCATAGAGTCGCATGGCCGCTTTGTTTTGATCCCATACGCCAAGCCATACGATCTTCTTACCCAGCCGTTTGGCCTCTGCCAATGTGAATTCCATCAATTGGCTTCCCAGACCTCGGCCTTGATAATCAGAAGCGATATAGATGCGTTCGAGTTCCATGGCATTGGGGCCGAGGGTCTCGTTCTGGGCGGAACCCACATTGAGCTTTAAGTAACCTATGGGCTCCGCTTCTTTCACGAGGAAGAAGAAAAATGACTCAGGGTTGGACAACTCTGATTGAAGCTGTTCCTCGCTGAGGCTCGAAGCCAGGTAGGCTTCCATGTCCTCAGCGGAATTGTAGGGACCAAAGGCGGCTAGAAATGTGTCTCTCGCCAGAATCGTCAATTGCACCGAATCTGTCAATCGGACTTCCCTTATAGTGAATTCATCCTGTTGCATGCACCTATAAAGCTATGAAATCGCTAATTTCATTCCTCCACCAAACCATATATAATCAATGCCCAAAATGCACGTCGAGAAGTCGGTCCAGGTAAAGGCGCCCGTCGACAAAATTTTTTCGTCACTCACCGACTTCAATGAGTGGCAAGTATGGTCGCCATGGCTTATCCAGGAGCGTGAGGCCAAAGTGACCGTTTCTGAGGATGGTAATTCCTACGAGTGGCAGGGAGACCGTATTGGCAGTGGCAACATGTCCATCACCGGGAAGGAAGAAAATAAACGAATCGACTATGACCTCAATTTTTTGAAGCCATGGAAGTCACACGCCAAAGTGTGGTTTGAGTTCGAAGAGCAAGGCGAGGAGGTAAAGATCACCTGGTACATGGATAGCTCGCTACCTTTTTTCATTTTCTGGATGAAGAAGATGATGGAGGGATTTGTGGGAATGGACTATGATCGAGGCCTTTCCATGTTCAAGGACCTTATGGAGAATGGTGAGGTCGACACACATATCGACATCAAAGGAGAGAGTAAAACCCCGGCATTCAAATGGGTGGGTGTGACGACCACAACGAGTATGGACGAAATGGGCCCCCAAATGGAGAAGGACCTGACCTCCCTGGCTACATGGACGGGAGAACATGCGGAGATTGCCGGTACACCTTTTACAGTCTACCACAAATGGGATGTAGTGAAGAAGAAGGTGACTTATACTTCGGCTATCCCAGTGAAAGAGGTACCGACAGACCTTGCAGGACAGTTTGAGTCCGGCGAAATGCCCGAATTAAGAACATTTTGCATTGCGCATAAGGGAGCCTATAAGCACCTAGGTAACGCTTGGAGCACGGGCATGAATATGCAACAGAACAAGAAGTTCAAGAGTAGCAAGAAACAGCATCCCTTCGAAGTCTATGTTTCAGATCCGGCAGATACTGCCGACAAAGAACTCGTGACCGAAGTCCACTTTCCATTGAGGTAAAGACAATCAATTCATAGATAAACGAAAAACGGGGCCATGAGCCCCGTTTTGTTTGTCATACACCTTCCTTGGCATCTTCTCGCGAACAGTCGGCTACTTTGAGTTCGACTTTTCATCGCGATTAGTAGATCTTATTGAGTGGTCTATAGATTGGGTGATCTTGTTAAATCACAGGTTCAAAATAGGGGGATTACCGCTGCCGCACAAGGATCTTTTCGGATTATCACGACTCAAGTAAGCGCTTTCTTCAATTCGTCTTATTGCTTAAGTGAATTGTCCATTTTTCTGGAGCCTGTTGCCCTGCAATTGCGCGTCATTAGCATCGGAAGCACAGTCTACGCGGTTAGGGGGTGGAAATACCCGAAGAATTGTATTTATCGTTTGCTTGACTCTAATTCTCGTTCAGTTAGGAATAAAACCGTTTCATATAATTATATCATCGTAAAATAGTTCAATTCCGAATGTGATTTGTTATATTTGATATGCCCTCCTTATAAAGGGCCAGCTATTGGGAATCATTAAAGACCATATCAAGTGTAGTCACTTGAGCAGTGACATCTATACGTGCGCACGTTTTTTTACATTACGCGAGCACCTTCTTCGTCATTCTCAAGAGGACGCAATCTCCCGACACGGATCTGCAAACTTTCTAAGACTGCGCTTTGACGACGTTCAATTCGCGCAATTGATTACTGTTGAAGACTTCCAGGTAGGAAATACCTATTTGGGCTACAACCAGTTTGAGAGCACTGCTGCATCATGGTTTGGTGCAGCAGACCGCACTGCCGAGGGATACCACTTGTATTGGGAATTATTGCAACCTAAAACCAATAAGGTGACGGTAACACGTGACCTGGATGAATTGGCAGTAATATCCGCCAATTCATCCCTTTGACTACTTATAACTCAAACATGAGATGAAATAAGAACGAATTAACAAGAACCATCATGCCAGCAGTTAGACTTACTATTCTTTTTATCCTGATGGTGACCTCATGTCTGGTCACTTTTTCACAGGACGTTAGCAATCGCAAGACGCGTAAACTCAACAAGATAGCACTTGATTTTTACCAGGCGAATGATGTGACACACGCCATCAAGTCCTATCGCAGAGTGATTTCTGAGTTTCCCAGAAATGGTGAAGCACATAAGGGGCTTGGGGAGATCTATCTTGCTCTGGGGAATATAGATAGTGCATTTTATCACTATCAATTCGCGGAGAATACCGGTGCCAGCTTTACAGATCAGGATCACTTCAATTATGCTGAGGCCCTCCTGGGTGCTGAAGAGTATGTTGCCGCGCGAAATCATTATAGAGCTTACTATCAGAATCACAGAGACGATGAGATCGCCAGAAAGAGAATCAATAGTCTCAATCATTTCGTAGACTTTTTCCTATTGCGAGAACGATACGATGTGCAGGAGCTACCTATGAATTCCACAGCATCCGACGTTTCACCGTCCTTCTTTGGAGATGGTTTCGTTTTTCTATCGAGCCGAGATCACTCTAATGAGTACCTCCTGGACCGCAAGGCGAATACTAATCTGGATTTTCGCTTTTCACACTTTGATACTGATGGCGACCCTGGCCCTCCTGAGAAGTTCCTCAAGTCTTTGGGTGGGAAATACACCGCGGGTCCTGTAGCATTCAATGCTGAACAGACGGTTGCCATATTCACAAATGTGGCCGAAGAGGGGCATGGCGCTGAAGCAAGTACCCGACTCGAGCTGTACTCGATGACAAAAAATACGGATGGCGAGTGGTCTAAGCCTCAGTCCCTGTCTGTCAACAATGGCGGTTATTCTGTAGCCCACCCGACGCTGACGTCAGATGGTAAGATATTGTATTTCACGTCGGACAAACCCAATGGGTACGGAGGAATGGATATTTATCGGTGTGATATGAGAGAGGGCAAGTGGGGCAGACCAGTCAATATGGGCCCTGTAGTGAATACTGCGGCGGACGAAGTGTACCCTTTCATTCATCAAGACGATCAATTGTATTTCTCATCCAATGGCCATGAAGGTCTCGGAGGTCTGGATATTTATATGGTACAGGTGGATGACCTTCGCGGAATAGCAATTACGAACATGGGTTACCCACTCAACTCCAGTATGGATGACTTCGGATTGATCCTCGATCCATCTGGTGAAGAAGGATACTTTTCATCTACCAGGCCCGGAGGGCTCGGCAAGGAGGACATCTATCGCGTGGCGATCAATGTAGATATCAAGCCGGAGCCACTCTTCGATACAGAGCCTAGTCCTCAGGTACAGATGGCAAAAGCTGAACCGTCAATTCCTTCCGAGTCAGAGATGACCGACATCGCCGCGGAGATGGCGATTGCCCAAAGCGTCGTGGCAGACGAGATCCTGCCATTCGAACGCAATGCGGGCTTCACAGTTCAGATTTTGGCTTCGTCCGAGCCACAGGAGGTTACGGCCCAATATTTCCGCGGCCTGAAGGATGTGAAGTATTTCGAAGGAAAGGACGGCATATGGAGATATACCGTGGGAGTGTATGGTAGTGAGGAGGAAGCACAGGAAATCCTTGGAGAGCTGTGGCAAAAAGGTTATCACGATGCATTTGTCCGTGGACTGAGTAAATATGAAGAGATGTCCATCCAGAAGCTACCAGTTGCACTGGAGGCAATTGACATTGACTAGCAAAAGCAAAAGCCACTAAACGATATGGGCTCAAGGGTACTCGCCCGATTACCCTGAGCCAGGGAGTTTTCTACAACAACAATCATCAGTGAATAGGGCGGCAGCGCAAGTTGTCGCCCATTCTTTTTTATGGCAACATGGGCAGGCGTTTGGGCTTTACCGGCCTTCAACTTATTTTCGCTTACACCTAAACCCCAATCGGATATGACTATCGAAGAAGTAATAGAGCGCCTCAAAGAAGGAAACAAAAGGTTCACGCAGGATCAATTGCAACATGCCTCGCTGGATTCGGCTAGAAGATCCGCACTTACCGGAGGCCAGGCGCCGTTCGCCATTGTCTTGAGCTGTGCTGATAGTCGCGTGGTACCGGAGCTCGCATTCGACACAGGATTGGGAGAGATATTCGTTGTGCGTGTGGCGGGAAATGTTGCCAATACAGAAAGTATTGCTAGTATCGAGTACGCCGTGGCCCACCTGGGCACGCAGGTCATTGTCGTTTTGGGCCATGAAAGTTGTGGAGCGGTGGGAGCTGCCCTAGCAGGTGGAAACAACGGACACAACCTCAATCAACTACTCGCGCACATTGCTCCTGCAATTGCTGAATCCGGGGCGGGAGCCGATACAAATACTGTGGTCAAGAAGAACGCCGAACTTAACGCACAGGAACTATCCGACAGGTCCGCCATCATTGGAAGTGCCGTGCGAGATGGTAAAGTGAAGATTGTACCTGCCTATTATAACCTCGGTTCCGGGGCTGTCGACTTCCTTTAGACATTCATCTGCGAAGGACTTTGAAGGCGACGTCTCTGCCCTGTCCCTGCATGATGGCAAGATTGATCCATGCAAGGGCAAACTGCTCTATCAGGGGTACTTTGTCGTCACCACCAAAGTCATAGCATGCTCCGAAGCCAGCGTCCTTTGCGAGTTGATCGACGATCGATTTGCCATGCGTGCTACTGCCAGCAGTAAACATGTCAATGCCCTGCCCATCATAAATGGGATCTACCATGTTCTCGAAACCCGTCGTATTAAAACCCTTGACGACGTCGGCTCCAGTCAATGCCTTGAAAGCTTCCAAGCCATTTTCATAGGGTGCTGGCTTTTGGAAGACCGAGTTGGTGGCGTCAATCACCACTTTGCCCGACAGATCACCGACAGATTGGGCCACAGCGACGATGGCTTTGACCGGTAGAGAAATCAAAAGTACTTCGGCCAGGGCGGCGGCACTTCGAGGAGTCGTCACGCTTGATGCATTGGAGGACTGCCATTTACCATCTTCGGGGTTTCTCACGCCAAGGTGGACTTCATGGCCTTTTGCAGCCCAATTCGCGGCAAGGGCGGACCCGACATTGCCTGCCCCTATGATTCCTATTTTCATCTGAGTATTATTTGGCTTCGGAAGATAGGAACACGTAGCGAATCTTTCGGATATCCACTCGGGAATGTGATTTGAATGTCGTGTCGAAAAACCTCCCAGATGATAAAAGGGATGTAAGAAAAATAATTACATTTGCGTCCGCTTTTGGGGCAATCCTCTTTGTTCTAAAGCAAAAAACTGTTCGGGGCGTGGCGCAGTCCGGTTAGCGCACCTGCTTTGGGAGCAGGGGGTCGCAGGTTCGAATCCTGCCGCCCCGACAAGAAAGTGAAAGCTCGAGCGATAAGCTCGAGCTTTTTTCGTTTCTGACTGAGCGCAGCTTGCTGCAGCGAGGTGCTAGAAACGAAAAAAGGCGCCATGAAATGGCGAGTTTTCGCTTTCGGAATTTTCCGGTTTCAGGACCCTGACGGTTGGTTATCTGACACTTCGAATATGCTCCTCCAGCTTTGACTTCAAATACGTCGCTCTTTCCAGTACTTTCTTGTATTCGCTGATCTTACTTTGGATTTGGTAGCGGTACAAGTGTAATAGGTTAATCAGCACTTGCCTGTCCTTCACTTTGACGGTTCGGGTGGACAAATCCATGTTCGCTATGATCCAGGGCATGAGGTGCGAATTGTAGAAGTCGATCTGAACCTGACCTTTGTGGTGTGCTTCAGAAACATTGATCTCATAGAAGTCTGCCAACTCCATGCGGAGGTCGAAATCATCAATGAGTTCGATTTTGCCCGAGGAGGAGATCGACCGGAAGGTAACTCTTGGAGAGGCAAAGTTGGTGTAGGTGAAGCATCCATCCAGGTAGTGTTCCAGGCTATCCATATTACCTGCATTCAGCCGAGATAGCACCCTTTCGATTCTCTGTGCATGTTGCTGGTTGGCTTCAATTTGATAGTTGGTGTATACTTCTATATCAGATCCCAATTCAGTACTGAGTGAGGAAAGGATATGTAGTTGTTCTGCACTTTGCTTTCGGTAGTCATTCCAGGTGCTGATATAAAAGGCAAGAGATACGCCAAGAATGACACCGAGGAAGTTCAAGATATGATCTAGCCAATTGACGTTCTTCTCCATACGATCAAATGTGCACCGAACATCTTAGGAACGCAAGCTTCCGGCTCTCAGAGGTATTGTTTGGTGTGAGCAGAAGTTCCGGATAGGCCGGCGACCCCATACACTCAAATTGATATATCTTATGATAATTTTCATTGAAGAGCTGTACGAACCCCTGACCAATGCGACTTCTCACAATTTCTGTGATCCTCGTTTTTTGGGCTTGCCTGGTCATTGAGGACTACAGCCAATAGTTGAGATAAAATAATACGTCCGTTTATGTTGATAGTACAATCCTATACCCTTGCCGTCTTCCTGTGTGTGATCACCATGCTTTGCTGGGGGTCGTGGGCCAATACACAAAAGCTCGCTTCAAAAGACTGGTCTTTCCAGTTGTTCTATTGGGACTATGTCATCGGGCTCGTGGTCTTCACGCTTATTTTCGGACTAACCATTGGAAGCTCGGGTTCACAGGGACAGTCATTCATGGACAGTCTCTCCCAGGCGTCGTCTTCTTCCATGTGGAGTGCGTTTCTGGGTGGGGTGGTGTTCAATATTGCCAATTTGTTGATCGTTGCGGCCATCGCTATCGCCGGAATGGCCACGGCATTCCCGGTAGGGATTGGCTTGGCCTTGGTATTGGGCGTGGTGGTCAACTACCTGGCTACGCCCGTTGGAGATGCCTTCGTACTTTTCAGCGGTGTGGCATTGGTGATTGTGGCCATTGTGCTCGATGCGCTAGCGTATCGCAGTATTTCAAGTGGGGGTGTCTCTACCAAAGGCATTGTCATCGCCTTGGCGGGAGGTACCCTCATGGGATTCTTTTTTCGATTCGTCGCTGCTTCGATGACGACCAACTTCACTTCTCCTGAGCCAGGCTTGATGACGCCATATGCTGCGGTATTCGTGTTCTCGGTAGGTGTGTTCTTATCCAATTTCCTGTTCAACAGCTTTTTTATGTACTCGCCCCTCTACGGAGAGAAAGTGACTTATCGGGAATACGTCCGTGGAGGCCTGCGCAGCCATACGATGGGATTGCTAGGAGGGTTTATCTGGGTCCTGGGGATGACCTTCAGTCTCATCGCCTCCGAGAAGGCGGGTTTTGCCATCTCGTACGGGCTCGGTCAAGGGGCGACGATGGTGGCGGCCCTTTGGGGTGTTTTCGTTTGGAAGGAATTCAAGGGGGCACCACCTCGGACCAATCGACTCATCACTCTCATGTTTCTCAGTTTCGTGGCGGGTTTGGTTTTGATCATCATTTCAAGAAACTACTGATATGGGACGTGTTTTGGTGATAGGTAGTGCCAATACGGATATCGTGATGCAGGTGCCACATCTGCCCAGGCCAGGCGAGACGGTAACAGGTTCACATATGCAAGTGGTACAAGGAGGCAAGGGAGCCAATCAAGCGGTCGCGGCCGCACGGATGGGTGCCGATACAAGGTTTCTCTGCTCACTGGGAACGGACGGCTTTGGGGATACCGCATTGGAGGGTTATCAGCGAGAGGGCATAGATACGGGCTTCATTAGGCGCGTGGACAAGCCAACGGGTACTGCTTTGATACACATTGACGCAAAGGGAGAAAATTGCATTTCGATCAATCCCGGGGCCAATGGCGAAATGACAGCAGAGCATGTAACAGATGACTTGTTCGATAGGGTGGAACTGGTCCTGCTTCAACTCGAGATCCCGACCGCGACGGTGTTGCGTGCTATTGACAAGGCATCAAAGTTGCATATCCCGGTTATCTTGAATCCAGCACCGGCCGTAGCACTTGATGATCTGGACCTGACGAAGGTTTTCCTCTTCACACCCAATGAAACTGAGACGGAATTCTACACCGGCGTGCAAGTGTCTTCGGTCACTGATGCACAGCAGGCATGCGCCAACTTACATAGTAAAGGTTGTCAGGGGGTGATTATCACCTTGGGAGCCGAAGGTGTCTATTGTTCTACCGTGGATTTCAAAGGCCTGATCAAAGGCCATGAGACGACCGCTGTGGATACCACGGCTGCGGGTGACGTATTCAATGGTGCCCTGGCAGCTGGATTTCTGCAGCTCGGCGATTTGCGGCAAGCCATTGATTTGGCACAGGCAGCTGCAGCAATTTCCGTCACAAGGTTGGGGGCGCAGCCGTCCATTCCCACTCGAGAAGAGGTTCGGAGTCGGTACCAGATCTAGTGTGTTGGCTTAAATTCGTACTTCAAACACGTAACTATGAAAGCCTACTTACTGACCAAAGCCGGAAAGCCGGAAGTGCTAAAGATCCACGACGTTCCGGAGCCTGTTCCTGAAGCCAATGAAGTAAAGATCAAGATTGAGACCATTGGGTTAAACTATGCTGAGATTCTTTCACGGAGAGGTCAGTATTCGTGGGCACCTAAGAAACCTTACATACCCGGGATGGAGGCTTTTGGTGAGGTAGTGGCCGTGGGAGATGATGTCAAAGAAGTCGCAGTCGGGGCCAAAGTGATCCTCGGCAAGCAATATGGTGCCTACGCAGAGTACACCTGCGTTCCGGAACACCTGACTTTTCCGGCAGTCAGCGGATTGTCGGCGGAGGAGCATGGTGCGCTCCTCGTCAATTTCATGACGGCTTGGGTGGCACTCGTGAAGCAAGCTCGTGTTTCCCCAGGAGAGGTGGTCCTCATTCAGGCAGCTGCCGGAGGTGTGGGAACAGCGGCGGTCCAGTTGGCGAAGGCTCTGGGCTGCGAAGTATGGGGTACAGCCAGTAAGCCCGATAAGCTGAAGCTGATCAAAGAGCTCGGCGCTGATCACGCCATCAACTATGCCAGCGACGATTTCTTCGAGATCATCAAAAAGGAGAGGGGTGGCGTCGACACGGTACTTGAGGTCGTCGGTGGCGATGTTTTCCGCAAGAGCGTGAAGCTGCTCAATCCTTTTGGTAGGTTGGTGGTAATTGGCTTTGCCAGCATTCCTTTCAAGAAGTGGAACCCCATCACATGGTGGAAGACCTGGAAGGAGGCGCCGAAAGTAGACGTATTGAAAATGGCTCGAGGTAGCTATGGGATTTCAGCATCGCACATTGGCTATCTGACTGGTAACAAGAAAGTAGCCAGGGAGTCCTGGAAAGAGCTCTCGGAGTTTTTGCTTCGCCAAGATATCAAGCCGCATGTCGGTCGTGTCTTCAATTTTGATGAGATGCCTGAGGCCCATAAATGGATAGAGTCAAGGGCGAGTACTGGGAAAGTTATAGTGCGACTATAGCAAATGATATAATCGCACAGCACGTTATAGCATATGATAATAATATTCGGTTTTATTCGAAAAAAAGAAATAAAATTCTGCGTTTATTTGTGATTAACTGAAATATACCTATATTTGAAAAGTCACATGGTTAAGCCAGCTAGGGACCTTTAGTTGTTTTGGGAGGACTTCAAATCTTGGAGTCCTCTTTTTTATGTCCAATTTTTGGCTCACGGGTTGAGGCAAAGGGACTCGCCCTCAATCTCAAGGATCGGGATCCATGATATGGCGAAGCTCCCTGGTTTGACCACTGACTTTTCCACCTTCGCCTACGTACCCACATAGGTTCTGTCAGTTGCGAATCGCTAGCAATTGATAATATTATTGGGAGATAGTACTCGGGCAACAAATTTTATTTGGTCAGCAATAATATTATCTGTACCTTTCCAAAAGAGAGCAAAGAATTCTTGTTTTGTTTCAGCTATGGGATGGTACTCACCCTTCAGGGCTCATCAGTTGAGCCCTTTTTTATCAGTGTCAAATAACGGTCTTTTCTAGTCTGTTCGCCTACTACTCCACCACTATTTCAAAGAGTCTTCTGGATAACGGAAGGGCTATAGCAAATGATAACATTTTTGGATCAGGAGTTTGTATTTTCATCAAATGCTATTATACTTGTATTAAATAGTGAGTATCTATTTTCCATAGCTGGTTCTTAATGAGGAAGGGTTGCTCTTGTAACCCTTCTTTTCTCATTTTTCGAAGGTTACTATAAACCTGACGTGAGTATTATGATGATAAATGATCGCATAAATCAGCTAATCCAGGTATTGGATCAGAACCCCAACTCCTTCGCGGAGCTTATAGGGGTTAAAGCGGCCGTTGTCTACAACATTATCCGGGGCCGCCGAAATAAGCCTAGTTTTGATGTTCTCAACAAAATTCTCTTTCGCTTTGATGAAGTGAATTCTGAGTGGTTGCTCAGAGGTTCTGGAGAGATCATTGATTACACTAAAAAGACCCAGAATGCCAAAGAGCAAAAGGGTAAGAGAGGTGCTGTAAAGAACCTTAAAGTCAGTGTCGAAAGACGTGTATATGAGATCATCGACGTGATGAGGCTCAGCGCGAATGCTGAGACGGAGGTAGAGGAGCTCAGTGAATTGGTAACGCACCTCATCAAAGAGAACGAAGAGCAAAAGCTCAAGATTCTCGACCTCTACGAGAAGAACGCCGGTATGGTGGATGTTCTTCGTAAGAAGCTGGATATCGATATCTAATCCGTACTACCTACCTTGACGCCAGTGTTCTCTACTTACACCGGCTACATTACCCGCCTTCCCCAAACTCTTTCTTACCAGGCCTCTTCAGTCATATGACAGGCAGTTGCTCTGGAAGCACCCCTATGTAGGTCTTTTCCTTGATTGAGAGATCTATGGGTAACCCTGTAGGTCGTGGCATTGATGCGGCCGTGAGGTGAATTAAGACCTTTGCGTGATCTTGTCAAGCATCATATACCCGTATCCATTCTATAGACCCATTGGTTCGTTATAATACGTAAGAAGCGTGAAAGGATCGGGCAGCAGAAGCCCTTGACTGGATATGGCAACTATCTCATTCGATGTACACCGTCTCAGCGTAGGGTCGTAGAGCGGTTTCCAGATCTCTCCGTAGTCGGTACCTGGAGTATTGGTAGTAGCCGAGGATGGAGATGATCAAGAAGATCATGGCTAAGCCTCCCATTTGCGCAAATTGTCTTATTTGACGTGAGCGCTCTTGTTCAGCGACGTGCTCGAAGTACCGTGTGGTTATTAGTTCCAAATTGTACTTTTTGTCTGCAGCTTCAGTTTGCTGTTGTTCTGATAAATAAGCTTCTAGCGTAGCCCCGTACAAATCCTGATAACTCATGTAAGCCACCATATTATCTTCCAGCAAGTTCATCCTGCTCATTAGTTTGTACAATTTGTATATGCCAGGTTTGTGGATTCCATCACCCAGGAGGCTTTCTGCTTCCTGGAAATAGGCACGGGCCTCTGTTAGATGACCCGATTCGAGGAGGCATTCACCTAAGTCTGAAAGGGTAAAGAAGATGGAATTATCGTTGGCTCCATTTCCTTTCTTATAGGCAAGGGCTTCTTTGAAGCTTTGAACAGCGTTGGCCCATTCGCCACTTTGCATGTAGGCGTCACCTATGTTGTGAAGGCTCAACTCCATGAACTCTGTCTCCAAATCCTCATGATTCTTGACAAATTTTTGGAGTGTTGTGAAAGTACTGAGCGCTTCTGGAATCCTTCCCAATTCACTGTAGATCAATCCCTGCTCATTATATATTGTGGCAATTGTTCGATTGTCAAGCTCATGGAAGTAATCGAAACAAGCGTCTAGCAGCGTTAGGGCAGTTTCATGATCATCCATATCAAAGTGAATCTGTGCTGTTGATACCAATAAGTTGCAGTAAAGTCCGAAAAACTTATGTTCTTCAGCCAAGTCCATGGCTCGGGAGTAGTACTTGAGCGAGTTTTCAAAGTCGCCATATCGGCTAAATATTTGACCGGTGTACTTGAGACCTTGAATTAGATCTTTCTTCGATCCCTCATATTCGAAGTTTTCGGCGTAGCGAACGCCCTCCAAATAGAGAAGGACAGCCTGAGCAAGGTTGTCAATTTGTTTTTCTTGGCTCCATCCTCTTATATAATAGGATTGAACAACAATTTTCCAGTTGTCATCCTTCAAGGCGTCTTCTATCAGTTCTTTGTAGAGCTCATTCCCCTTCACAGGGTCAGTGTCGATAATGGAGTATGCCTCTTTGCGTCGCTCATCGAGGTCTGAATTCGCATGTGCTGATGGCATGCTAAACAGGAGGAGTGCAAGTATGTTTAATATCTTGATTCGGATGCCCATAACTATGGCATCGAATATATATAAAAAAAGCGAGCTCTCGCTCGCCTAATATATTTTAAGCAACGTTTTTTGCCAAAACGACAATAATGCTCGATAAATGGTCTATAAGATCGTGCAGATCTCTTTAGCTTCCTGGAGGTTTTTGAGTGCCAGGACGCTGCCCAGTTTCAAATGAGGGGCTGTTCAATTCAGCATTATCAATAATTTCTTCCATGACAGTGTCTTCTCCGCAAGAAGAAAGTCCAACAACAAACATGAAAGAGAGGGCAATGGTGGCTAGTTTAAGTCTTTTCATAGCTCGGAATGATTAGTCGTTATTAGCGATTGATTTCAGAGCTAAGATATAAGGCTGCTGGGGGCAGAATACCTGAAAGTGGATAAAAGAAATCTACATTATCCTAACAGGAAATGATCTTAAAATCAGGTACTTATGAACAGGAAAAATTAGATATAAAGGTCCTTGTGCACAAAATATCCACTTTTGGCTTTTGTGTGGCTTTTTCGTGTACCTTTATAGGTTTGCTCAAGATACACGCCTCTCCTCTTGACATCACAGGTAGGCCAGATAAGAGAGTACACGACCGATTTACATGGTTCTTAATCGTCCACTAGCGGGATGTGCAATGTTGTTTAAATCGCACTGTCGCTAGTGCCTTTCTCTGCACGATGTTAATCCAAAAATGGCATAATTCAAAGTAACAGATACTGGTGAAAGCAGCTGCCGGGTGAGCTGGTATTTTCTGGTAGTGAATGGGTTACAGGGGTGAATGAGTAGGGATACCTGAATACTCAGGATGCACCCGTCCTCAGGACAAAAGGAGCCGATTATGTGTAAAGACTCCTCTTCTTCTTTTTCATGAATATCTGTCGAAAGCTGGTGCCTGTCAAAGCGCCGAAGCCAGCGATCAATCCGCCAAGAATGCCAGCGCCCAAAATCAATAGATTGGTATCATCGATGGGGAAGAGCTGGACCATCTTGTCTGTGAGGACAGAGCTAGTGTCTTTGTCGATTTTCCAGCTGAGGTAGAGCCATACCAGACCCCCACCCAAAAAGCCAGAGATAAAGGAGTTCAACCCTGAGCTTGGGATGATCAGCCCGGCAAAGGCGGCCATAATGGCCAATGACCACCACGGTATATAATTCAATAGAAAGTAGGCCATCAGGCCAATCAGGATCAGGCGTAATAGCAATTTCATGTCTTTGTCAGGGAGTTAATGTGAGGTTGTGTATGATCTGCTCCTGATCGGAAGCGATGTCCCGGGAGAACAATAAAGGGTAGTATTCCCCAGCGGCCCAGGCATCTATCAGGTGGCCGTAGGTCGGGTTTCCGGGGTTTCCTGATTGGCTCCCTGGATATACGCCCCAGGCGCGGGTGCCTGTACTGTCCAACTGGACCACCATTCGCCATGAGGGACCGTGCGTACCTGAGGCCGCGTTCACAATGTTGTGATTGCCGCCAATGCGTACACCGGACCTCGAAAACGGGCCGATGCCAAGGATGTGGCGGATGGTGGTATTCTTGAACCTGTACCACACATAGTCGTCATCATTTTCTCCAATCCATTGTTCCAGTCCCTCAAGTGCCCGGTCAAATGACATGCGAAATAAGTCACCGGTCGTTTCTACCCGACTTGTGGCCTGAACATCGAAAAACTCGAATTCGGGCATGTTGGCCAGTAAATGAATCGTATTGGCTCGACCAGGCCGCCTGAGAGTGACCTCCTGGTCACGAAACTCGTCCCAGACGAGATTGAAAAGAGAATCCTGCCACAGCTCGAAGACCGTAGGGGCCTTCAGGTCTGGCGCGTTGAAATAGTCCCATGCGCGTAAGTCCGAATAGATTTGACCGGTCGGTGTATTGAGGTGGGCGGAATCGAATTGCAGACTGTCAAGCATCATTGGTAGCAACTCCGAAGCGATATAGTTGAAGTTGTCGTTTTGTAGTTGCTTCATGTCATCTACAGTGATGTCACTCATCACATTCAGCCGATCATTGATGCGGCGATTCCGATAGTGTTCGAAGTTGTGATCGTAGTCATAGTAAGGGTAGGTCTCGTCACCAGGGTGCTGATTGGCGGAGCTCACAAAGCCCCGCTGTGGGTTGAGTACATTGTACCCTTGCTCAAATGGTATGTAAGCCTTCCATTCCTGCCGTGAATCGCGTCCGTCCATTAGGAACTTCCCTTGTTCCTCCCACTTGACCGGAAACTTGCCGCTGATCCTCAGTGCGACATCGCCACCTGAACTACCAAAAGCAATGTTTTGTGGTGGGCCCACAAAACGGGTAAGCGCGGCAGTGTATTCCTCATAGTTGCGAGCCTTGTTCAGGTCGGCAAAAAAGCCCAGATCACCGGCGTCGTGCGCTGTCCATCGCATGGCAAGGTTGAGCTTGTCGCTGTTGACATCAAAGTTGCGATCATAAACTACCGGCCCGTAATGCGTGTAGATGATCGTATCGTATACAGTAGCGCCTCCCTTCACCTCAAACCGCTCTACGATCTTTTGTGTTTTTAGCCATTTGTCGTCGTACTTGTATTCCTCTCGCGTGTTATCACGGAACTCAATGAGGTACCAATCCACAAGGTCTCTTTTGGCGTTGGTCATTCCCCAGGCAATGGAGTCGTTGAAGCCGATGGCCACGTACGGGGCACCCGGTAGCGTGGCACCCATCACGTTGTAAGTGGGTGTGCTCAGGTGGCAGATGTACCAGATACTGGGCTGGTTGAGTCCCAGGTCGGGTTCGTTGGCAAATAGCACGGAGCCATCAGCGGTCTTAGTTCCCGAAACGGCGAAGTTATTACTGCCATTACGAGGATCTGGCTGTTCGATCCGTACGTTTGTCAAGGGTTGAGGGAATGTGACATCAGGCTTTTCGACGCGAATGGGCTCGAAATCAAATGGCGTTCCTCGAGGAATCACGGGGTCAACACCAGGTAACATATCCGGAAACAGGATGTCGAAGGTCTCTCGACCCCATATCTGTAGCGCATTGGTGTTTTGCAGGTCTACTTCACCGCGGGAAAGCTGGTCAGCCATTTCACTAAAGAGCAGGAAGCATTTGAATTCCGTCCAGGGTTCGGGCTCGTAGTCCAGTAGTTTGTATTCCAAAGGCAGGTCTGCGTAATCCAGCTGGTCGATGTAAGCATTCACTCCACGGGTATAGGCGCTGACCATGTTATAAACCGCTGGGTCTTGAGCTGTTCGTTCCATGCTTCTCTCCGCGCCGTAAGTAAGTCCTTTGCGGCGCTGGGTACGATCGCGTTCCAGGAACCGTTCTCCCAGTATTTCGGATAATCTGCCAGCTGTATTGTGCAGGGTAAACTCCATTTGCCACAACCGATGCATCGCCGTCACATACCCTTGGGCGAAAAATGCATCCTCGTCACTCTTGGCAATGATGTGAGGGATCAGCTGCTCATCAAATCGGATAACTACTTCGTCACTGAGTCCTTCGAGCTTGATCGTCGGAGGCGTGTTTATGGCATCTGCCTCGGCATTCTGCCAGAATCCCTGATGGGGGCTCAGCAGCTTTCCGAGTGGTGGGATACCATTGTATGGGGAGTTGAGAAAGACGAGAAAAGAGAGCGTGATGATGAGGAAAAATACAAACCGAATTACTTTCATTTTGTACCGATATGAGAACTGGATGGAATGAGACTCTCGCTATTATTTTAAATTGCTCCAAATCTAATGACTTATTTGATTTATCCCCTGCAAGGATTTGACTGAGGACATGAGCCATATACCCCAGTCTCTGTACACCCAATACTTCAAGAGAGCGCTTGACCTTTTGATGTCAGTCTTGATGCTAATGCTGACCACTCCATTGATGTTCGGGATCTATGTGTTCCTCGCGCTGACTAATGGAGGTCAGGCGATGTTTCGCCAGGAGCGAGTGGGTATGCGTGAGATACCTTTTGTCCTTGTGAAGTTCCGTACGCTTCAGAGTGACGGCTTCACGCCGGTTTTTGGAGGAAGTTTCCTTAGGAGGACTTCCCTGGACGAGTTGCCGCAGCTCTGGAATGTCTTCCGCGGAGACATGAGCCTGATAGGTCCTCGTCCCCTATTTGAGAAGTATCTGCCACTCTATACCGAGTACCATCGCCACCGTCACGATGTGCGTCCGGGTATCACCGGTTGGGCTCAGGTGAATGGAAGGAATACGCTTTCCTGGCCAGAGCGATTTGATTATGATGTGGATTATGCCAAAAGAGTGAATTGGCGACTGGACCTATTGATCCTGATCCGTACTGTCGTCGTGCTATTCCAGTTTCACAAGGCGGACTTTCACGAGCAGGATCTGGGCCCATTTGAGGGATATGAATAGTCGGAGATTCTGGGCTAGTAGGCCGATGGTTTCTTAAACATCGGTCCGGATCCGCCTGGTAAGAACACCTCCAATTTGAACATCACAAACAGGTAACTGTCCCTTGTTTTGTCATTGCCACGGGGAGCGCCGAAAACCATGGCGTCGAAATGCTCCTGATTGATAATTGCGAATTCACCGTCGATTTTGGCTTCTCGCTTTCTGTTGGAGAGTCTCGCGGGTATGGAACCATCCTCTTCGAGGAAGGTGGTAGAGACATCGTCCAGGTAGTCCGTAAATGCGTATCGGTAGCTGAGCTCCAGGTTAAAGTTGATGAATTCGTTAAGACGTAGCTTGACACCGAGCGACAGAGGGAGAGCTACGGCGAACTTGCTATAGGATTTGCCTTCTGTCTTCACATCCCTCAAAGTGTAGATCACACTGTCCAGGTCAGTCTTAGGGTTGAAGCTGGTGACTGCCACGCCGAGTCCCAGGTACGGGTCAAAAGCTGCACGTTTATGATAATTGCCTCTGTATTTTTTGAGATAGAGTATCCCCTGTAGGTTGAATTCAAAATTGCGGGAAGTGAATCTGAGATTGCGCTGTCTTTGGAAGCTGCTGTCGGCGGCCTGGCGGTCATCTCCTTTAAGGTTATAGTAAATGAATTCCGCTCTGGCACCCACCTGGCTTAAGAGCCGGGCTTCGAAACCCAACGATGCATGGGATAATCGTTGGCGAATCTTCCAGTCATCCTTGAGCTCACCAAAATATTGGGTCATTCCTGTCCCGGCTGCTACAGAAAAGTACCGATCGTTGTATTGCCACGAAAAGAAGTTTTGGCCATGGACAGACAGGGCAGCGAGCCACAAAACCAAGGCGATGCTCCGCTTCATAGTGGGAAAATTAGGTGATCTCACAATTTATGTAACAGCGCGAAGGGCCATTTATTTCAACATCCTGAGCATTTCTTGCTCAATTGGGCAATAGACTGTTTCATCCGTAGCACGGTGTTTTTCCTTGCTCATCTACTGGCGAAATTGAGACAATAAAAAAAGCCCGCGCATTGCGGGCTTCTTCCTTGAGGTTCCGAGCGGATTCGAACCGCTGTAAAAGGTTTTGCAGACCTCTGCCTAGCCACTCGGCCACGGAACCGTAAGCTTCGTAAAGCTAATAATTTATAATGGAGTGGTTTTGACTCTTTCGAATCAAAACCACATCCATCGGCTGAAGCGGTATTTCCTGTAACGGAAAGAGCTTACTTCTTCGCTTTGGTAGCCTTAGGCTTCTCTTCTTTCTCCTCTTTCTCCGCTGGCTTGTCGCCTCCTTCCATCTGCTGTTTTAGAGCGGACAGAGCGGCGATATCACCCAACGTAGACTTCTCAGTTCCCTGGTTGATCTTCTCCAGGGTCTTACCACGCTGGCCTCCGCCGCCACCACTAGGAGTGGACTTGCGCTTGGTTTCATCCATCTTCTTCCACATGCCAGTATGTGACAAGATGATTCGCTTGTCGTCCTTGGAGAATTCAAGCACTTTGAAGTCCAAAGTCTCACCCTCAGATGCATTCGTGCCATCTTCTTTCAACAAGTTCTTGTTGTTGCAGTGGCCCTCCAGTCCGTAAGGAAGCTCGAGTAGAGCGCCTTTCTCTGTACGGCCAACGATGGTACACTTGTGCACTGAACCTCTGGTAAATACTGTCTCGAAAGTATCCCAAGGGTTTTCTTCGAGGTGCTTGTGGCTCAGGGCCAGGCGACGATTTTCAGTGTCGAGCTCCATCACGACAACTTCTAGTTCATCACCGACCTTTACAAACTCGGATGGGTGCTTGATCTTCTTCGTCCAGGACAAGTCTGAGACGTGAACAAGACCGTCGATTCCTTCTTCCAACTCGATGAAGAGTCCGAAGTTGGTCAAGTTGCGCACGATACCACTGTGCTTGGTGCCCAGTGCATATTTTGTGAGGAGATCCTGCTTCGTCCAGGGATCTTCCGTGAGCTGCTTGATGCCCAGGGACATTTTGCGCTCGTCGCGATCAATCGTCAGCACGACCGCCTCCATCTCGTCTCCGACGCCCATGAAATCCTGAGGATTTCGCAGGTGCTGAGACCAGGACATTTCCGAAACGTGGATAAGACCTTCGACACCTGGTATGATCTCCAGGAATGCGCCATAGTCTGCGACATTCACGATCTTTCCTTTGACCTTCGATCCTATGTCGATCTTGGCATCCAGTGAATCCCAAGGATGGGCAGTCAGCTGCTTCATGCCGAGAGAGATTCTCTTTTTGTCGTCGTCGAAGTCGAGTACCACGATATTGACCTTCTCGTCGAGTGCGAGGACCTCTTCCGGGTGGTTGATACGACCCCAGGAGATATCCGTAATGTGGAGTAGACCATCCACACCTCCCAAATCGATGAAGACACCGAAGTTGGTCATGTTCTTGATCACACCTTCGAGTACCTGACCTTTCTCCAGGTTGTTGAGGATCTCGGCCTTCTGCTGCTCGAGGTCCTTCTCGATGAGTACTTTGTGAGATACTACTACGTTGTCGTTGTTGTAGTTGATCTTCACGACCTTCACCTCCATCTTCTTACCGACGAATATGTCAAAGTCCCTGATGGGCTTCACATCGATCTGAGATCCTGGCAAGAACGCCTCGACACCGTAAATGTCGACGATCAATCCACCTTTGGTGCGTCGCTTGACCATACCGTCGATCACCTCATCGAAATCAAGCGCCTTCTGGATGTTTTCCCAGGCCTTGACAATCTTTGCCTTTCTACGCGATAGGATCAGCTGCCCATTGGCATTTTCCTGCTCCTCTATATATACCTCTACTTCATCACCGGCTTTCAGGTCTTCGATGTCACGGAATTCCGATAGGGAGACGAGTCCATCAGACTTAAAGCCGATGTTCACGATTACGTCCCTGTCCGTCACGCCTACTACACGGCCTGTGATGACTTCCTTTTCATTGATTTCTGTGAGGGTTGAAGTGTACAACTCCTCCATTTTCTTGCGCTCGTCGTCGCTGTAGGTGTCACCAAAACCTTCATCTTCAGGCAAAGACCAGTCCTCGATAGCGGGTCCCTCTTCTTTCTTTGGTGCTTTTTCCTTTTTCGCCGGCTTCTTCTCTTCCTTAGCAGCAGGTGCTTTCTTCTCTTTGGCTACCGGCTCTGCTTTTTCTTCTGCCGCTGGCTCTTCGGCCTCCGGCTTGTCCTCAGCTTTAGGTGCTTCTTCGGCTGGTGCCTCAGCTACTTCGGCGACTTCTTCTTTCTTTTCTGGCTCAGCTTCAGGCTGAGGTTCCTCGACCTCTTCCTTTGCTTCTTCGGCTTTGGCCTCTACTTCTTCTGTAGATGTTTCCTCTTCAGTTTTTGCCTCCGCCTCTGTCGAACTCTCTTCTGCCTGGGCTTCTACAGTTTCTTCCACCTGTGTTGTCTCTTCTGCGGCGTCCTTGAGTTCTTCTTTCTTTTCTTTTGCCATAATGTTTTTTGTGTGATCCCTTCGATACGCCAATTGGTCGAGATCCAGCCAATTGGATTTGGTTTTACAATCCCCTTTTAGGGCGGTCCTTTTGAACCGAGGCGCAAAGTTAAGTGAAATAGGAATAAATGAATATATAAACCATTTTTTTCCAAAGGATAATAGAGAGGCTGTAGTTTTAGGCTTTCGAACTAAATGCGCCTTCAATGAGAAGCTCTATTCTACTACTATTAGTTGCCGTTTTTTATCAAAGTTGTACCACCCAGGATCCCGCAGATGTGGTCATTCTGAATACTCGAATCTACACTGTGGATGCCAATAATCATCGGGCAGAAGCCGTGGCCATCAGGGATGGTAAAATCCTGGCCGTGGGCAGCAATAGCGAAGTGTCCGGTTATATCGGAGAAGAGACGCAGCAATTGGATCTGGAAGGGAAGTATGTATACCCTGGGTTCATTGAGGGCCATGCGCACATCATGGGAGTGGGCCAAAACCTCATCAACGTCGATCTGCGAGAGGTAAAAAGCTACAGCGAACTGGTGGATGCCGTAGCGGAGCGCGCAGCTGAGACGCCGGAAGGCGAGTGGATCGTGGGTCGGGGTTGGCACCAGGACAAGTGGACGAACTCTCCGGAAGACGTGATCAAAGGCTTTCCCACACATGACTTGCTCAGTGAAGCCGTGCCCAATCATCCCGTATGGTTGAAGCATGCAAGTGGCCATGCGGGGTTGGCCAATGCACGAGCAATGGAAAAGGCGGGCGTCGATGCAGCGACAGCCAATCCCGATGGGGGCGAAATATTCAAAGGGCTCACAGGCCAACCCACAGGTATTTTCAATGAGACCGCCCAAGGTTCGATCGTAAGGGTGATACCCGCCGAGTCCCAGGAACGCCGGGAAAGAGTACTTGCTATGGCGCTCGAGTCCTGTCGTGAGCATGGCCTTACGGGCTTTCATCAGGCCGGGTCCGGTACCGAAGACGTAGCGCTATTCCGTCAATTCAAGGCAGCAGATCAACTGTCTCTTCGACTCCATGTCATGTTAAGTGGACGTGATGAGCCGCTTCTTCAGGAGTTTTTCTCCAGCGGGCCCGTCGTTGACACATCTGATCAATTGCTAAACATCCGAGCTGTGAAGCTCTACAGCGATGGGGCATTGGGTTCGCGCGGTGCTTGGCTGCTGGAAGAATATAGTGATGCGCCGGGGGTATTCGGTCACAATGTGACGCCCATGGAAGAAATAGAAGATGTAACTATGAGAGCAGCAGAGGCAGGCTTCCAGGTATGTACTCATGCTATCGGAGATCGGGGGAATAGGGAGGTGCTTGATATCTATCAAAAGGCATTTGAGGCATTCCCAGAGCAGACAACTGATCACCGATTCCGTATTGAGCATGCCCAACATATCAATGGGGACGATATTCCTCGATTTGCGGAGCTTGGGGTGATCCCTGCCATGCAGGCAATCCACATGTCTTCGGACAGACCATGGGCTATCAATCGCCTGGGGCGAGAGCGTATTGAAGAGGGAGCCTATGTTTGGCAGACGCTGTTAGAATCTGGTGCTCGCATCGTCAATGGCACAGATGCGCCTGTGGAGCCGATCGATCCGTTGGCGTCATTCTACGCTTCAGTATCTCGGCGCACACTAGAGGGCAACCCGGCCGGAGGATATGAGCCCGAGCAGAAGATGACACGGGACCAGGCGTTGCGTTCCTACACCATCGATGCGGCATATGGTGCTTTTCAGGAAGAAGTCACCGGTTCCATTGAGCAGGGAAAGCTAGCTGATTTTACCATCCTCGATCGAGATATCATGACAATTGCTGAGGACGAGATCCTGGAGGCTCAGGTATTGATGACCATCGTCGGAGGTGAGGTAGTTTACGATGCCTCGAAATAGACGATGACGACCGACCAATAACCATTTTTTTCGTTGGTGCTGCATCACAACATATCGCTCAAACCCTACAATACTTTTGGCCTCGATGTCAATGCGCAATACGTGGCCATGATCCGGCAGGAGGAGGATCTTGAAGAAGTGTACGATACTCGCCGTTTTGTGCCGCTGCCCAAGGTCGTCCTGGGGGGTGGATCCAACATCCTCTTCACCGGCAATCAGCGCAGGGTATTCATGAAGATGGAAATTGACGGCATCCGAATTGTGGAAGAGGATGAGGATGAGGCTATCATCGAGGCTGGCGCTGGTATTGTCTGGCATCAATTGGTCCTGTGGTGCGTGGAGCGGAACCTTGGGGGTATCGAAAATCTTTCTTTGATCCCCGGGACGGTGGGCGCGGCCCCGATTCAAAACATCGGCGCTTATGGGGTCGAACTGGAAAGTGTATTTGACTCCTTAGATGCCTTTGAGGGCAGGACCGGAGAGAGAAGAGAATTCACCCGAGACGATTGCCAGTTTGGCTATCGGGATAGCGTCTTCAAAGGCAAGCTGAAGGGCAAGTATATTGTCACCCGCGTGCGCTTTCGGCTCACAAAGAAAAACCATCAGTTTCACACCTCTTATGGGGCCATTGGCCAAACGCTTGAGGAGATGAAGGTTTCGACGATGACACTCGAGGACATCAGCCGCGCCGTCATTCACATCCGTCAGTCGAAGCTGCCGGATCCTGCGGAGATTGGCAATGCTGGCAGCTTCTTCAAAAATCCTGTCGTCGAGAAGCCTCTCATCGAAGCCCTGAAAGAATTGTATCCATCCCTTCCGACGTATCCTGTCGATGACGGCTACAGCAAGATTCCCGCCGCATGGCTGATTGATCAATGTGGCTGGAAAGGGACGCGACGTGGCGATGTGGGGGTACACGTGAATCAGCCGCTTGTACTTGTTAACTATGGCGGAGGCACCGGGAAGGAACTGGTTCGACTCTCCCGCGACATACAGCAGTCCGTATCAAAGACATTTGGTATCGACCTACAGCGGGAAGTCAATGTCTTATAAGGCGTAATTCAGAATTTCTTCAAAAAAAGCACGTAGTTTTTCGGCTGGATGAAACTACTTGTCGTCGAAGATAACCGCGAGTTAGCAGAGAATATCCTGCGATACCTGGGAGGAGAAGGCTACGTCTGTGAGTGGGCCTCAGATCACAGTGAGGCCATGAGCAAGCTCTACGGCTACTCCTATGATATTATCGTCCTGGATCTCATGCTCCCTGATGGCAATGGATTGGACATTCTCAGTGCGATCAAGCAAAAGTGGCCGGATTATGGCGTCCTGATCATCAGTGCAAAAAATGCTTTGGACGATAAACTCGCAGGACTGGAACTCGGAGCCGACGATTACTTGTCGAAGCCCTTTCACCTGGCAGAGTTGAACGCGCGCCTCAAGGCGATCTATCGGCGGAGACATCAGCATGGTGAGGATAAGTTGGCATTTGAGGAGATCACGCTGGACATGCAATCCCATGAAGCTTTTGTGCACGACCATCAGCTCGAGCTTACACGCAAAGAGTATGAGTTGCTGCAGTACTTTATTGTCAATAAAAACCGTCTACTGACCAAGCAGTCGATTGCAGAGCACTTATGGGGAGATTATATGGACGCTGCGGACTCGTTTGATTTCGTCTATCAGCACATCAAAAATCTGCGCAAGAAGATCATGCAGGCGGGAGGAAAGGACTATGTGCAGACCGTCTATGGGGCCGGATATAAAATGAAAGTCGAATGAGTGTCATTTACAGACTGGCAATTACTTTCATCGTCATTTCCCTAGTCGTCTTTATTGTGGGAGGAGTGATCACTTATCAGGTCATGCAGAGGGAGGTCGATATAGAGCAGCGTCTCTTCTTACAAGAACGGGAGCAATATGCTACCCGATTTGTAGAAAGAAATCAACCCAATCGCAAGATCTTCTGGAACAAGCTGACGATCGAGCCAATTGACTCTACTGAACAGCGACAGACATTCTCCGACACACTTGTGAATCATTCCAACCTGGATCGTATCGAGCCTCATCTGAAATTGGTGACAGACAAGCAAGTGGGCGAAGGCTGGTACAGGTTCGAGATCTATGATGTCATTGTGGAGTCCGATGACATTGTGGATGGCGTAGTTGAGTCACTGATCACTATGTACCTGATCCTATTTGGCAGCGTACTTATACTGGCATTCAGTTCCTCCTACTTTCTCTTGAAGCCCTTTAAGGCCACACTCAGTTTGATTCGTGGGTTTTCTCTCGACAGTCCTGAGCAGTTGAATTTTCCACGTAGCCGCGTGCTGGAGTTTCGGCAGCTCAATGAATTCCTGACGGAGATGACAGACAAGGTGCGATCGGACTACCGTTCACTGAAGGAATTTTCTGAAAATGCGTCCCACGAGATTCAGACACCCATTGCCGTGGCACAAGGGAAGCTGGATTTGCTGATCCAAGATCCTGATCTAAGCGAAGATCAAATGATGCTCGTCACATCCGCTCAGAGCTCACTGCATCATCTCAAAAGGCTGGGCAAAGCACTGGCACTCCTCACCAAACTCGACAACAAAGAGTTCATTGACGAAAAGCCGATAGATATCGGAGAGAAGCTGCGAGAGGTACTCAGTACCATGCAGGATCTTGCGGAACTGAAAAACTTACGTCTGTCCGTTGACCTTGGAAATAGCGTCCAGGCACTGTGCAATGAAGTGCTTATGGAGATATTATTTACAAACCTTGTGAGTAATGCCATTAGACACAATGTCAAAGATGGGTTCATCGACGTCAGGCTGGTAGACGAAAAACTGACTATTGAGAATTCCGGTAAAGAAGATGTTATTCCCGTTGCTGACATTTTCCAGCGTTTCAAAAAGGGTAATGGTAGCGATTCTCTGGGCTTAGGAATGGCGATCGTCAAAAAAATATGCGACTATTATAATTGGCAGATCAGCTACCAGACGGCTGATCATACACACCGCATTACAATTCTTTTTGCCAAAAACTGAGATTATTTCAAATCTTCAGAATTCCTTCAGTTTTGTTTCAATTTTGACTCAAAACATTCAACAAATTTTGCTGTTCTACTTGCCAATCAAATTGGCGAAGAGATAGAACTCAGAATTTAAAGGATGAACATAGTTAGACAAATGAAGTGGTTGATCACGTGTAGTATACTCTGTGTGGCGATGACAGTACAGGGTCAGAATGGGCCCAATGCTCCCGGCGATGACGCTGCGGGAGCCAATGTGAGTGGTGTGGTTTATGACCAGGTAACAAGAGAGGCTTTGAGTTTCGCGACAGTCGCGTTCCTGAACCCTACCGACTCTTCCATAGTAAGTGGCAAAGTCACAGACATGGATGGAAAGTTTGATATGAAAGTACCTCCTGGCGACTATGTCTTCCAGGTCAAATTCCTTACCTACGAGACCCTGTCTCGCGAGGTGGAGATCGCAAGAGGAGAGAAATTGGTTTTGGGTGATATTCTCCTCGCACCAGCTGACCTCAAGCTCGACGAGGTAGTTGTCGAGGGCGAGCGCACGCAAGTGCAGTTGACACTGGACAAAAGGATTTACTCAGTAGGCAAAGACCTCAGCAATCTCGGGGGATCTGCTGCAGATATACTGGACAACCTACCCTCAGTCACCGTCGATGTGGAGGGCAACGTCCAACTGCGGGGCAGTTCCAACCTCCAAATCCTGATTGACGGCAAACCGTCTGGCTTGGTGGGACTGTCCAGCCAGGATGCCCTTCGTCAATTACAGGGCAATCTGATCGACCGAGTCGAGGTGATCACGAACCCGTCAGCACGTTACGATGCGGCCGGTATGGCAGGTATCATCAACATTGTATTGAAGAAAGGAAAGAAAAAGGGCGTCAACGGTAGCTTCCAGGTGAACACGGGTGCGCCCCATAATCATGGAGGGTCGGCCAACCTCAACTTCCGACGGGATTGGGTCAATCTCTTTGTGAACTATGGCATCAACTATCGACAATCACCCGGAGGAGGACAGGGCTCGCAGGTATTCACCTTCCCAGATACGACCTATTTCACCAACATTGATCGCAGCCGTACGAGAGATGGACTGTCCAACAACGTTCGCTTCGGAGCGGACTTTTATCTCAGTGACAACCAGACCCTGACTACCTCCTTCCTCTACCGCTATTCTGATGAAGAGAACGACAGTAAGCTGGTATTTGAGGATTTTGATGAAAATGGCGACCTGCTCAACTATACCCTTCGGGAAGATTTTGAAATAGAGGGAGATGAAAACCTCGAATACGCAGTCAACTACACGTACAACTTCGAGCGCGAGGGGCATAAGTTCACAGCAGATGTACAGTACCAGGACAACAACGAGACAGAAATGTCAGATATCCTCCAGAGTGAAGGTCCTAACGGCTCCGAGCTGCTGCCAGTGCTGAGACAGCGCGTTGACAACCAGGAGGGCGAGCGCCGATGGATGCTGCAGGCAGACTACATCCAGCCTTTTGCAAAGAAGGCAAAGTTTGAAGCGGGTTACCGCAGTACGCTTCGCGATATCAAAAACATTTTCCGCGTAGATCAGCAGGATGAAGATGGCATCTACCAGCCACTGGATACATTCTCCACAGATTTCGCTTACGACGAAAACGTGCACGCCGTCTATGCCATCGTCAGCAATGAGCATGACAAGCTCTCCTGGCAGGCAGGCTTACGGTCGGAGACCACCGATATCAATACACAATTCCAAGAGACGGGGGAGAGGTACGATTGGGACTATACCAATTTATTCCCCAGTGCTTTTCTGACCTATAAGATCAGCAAGATCAACCAATTGCAGGCCAGCTACAGCCGAAGGATCAATCGTCCCCGGTTTCGTGAACTCAATCCATTTAGTTCCTTCTCAGACAATCGTAACTTCCGTATTGGCAATCCCAACCTTCAACCAGAGTTCACGGACTCTTACGAACTGGGCATGACCCAAAGTCTCAAGAATAGCTCCTTCTACTACGGCATCTATTATCGTCATACTACCCAGCTGATCCAGCGAGTCACGTTGCCCCCTCAGGAAGACGGGTTGCGTGTCGTAATACCAGAGAACATTGGGGCAGCCGATGCGATCGGTATAGAGGTCAATGGCTCTCATGACTTCAACGATTGGTACAGGATCAATGGAAACTTCAACTTCTATCGCCGCGAGATCAGCGGCACGGTGGGCGATAGTATTAGCCTTGCCGCTACGGCTACCACTTTGACAGGGCGGCTGAGCAATAACTTCAAGGTACCCAAGCTGTTCGATGCGCAGGTGAACATCAACTACCGTGGGCCACAAAATACGACGCAGGGGCGCAGGCTAGCTATTACCGTTGTCGACGTGGGCTTGTCCAGGGATCTGTTGAACAAGAATGGTACCCTCTCCCTGAGCGTTCGTGACCTGTTCAATCAGAGGAAGTATCGGTACATCACAGAGCTTGACAATTTTTACGAGGAGGGCGAGTTCCAGTGGCGACGTGGGCCGACGGTCACCATGACCTTCACCTACCGCCTCAACCAAAAGAAACAGCGCAGTCGCGGAAGTCGAGGTGGAGACGGAGACTTCGGAGGCGAAGGCTTTTAGGATTTGAGTTTTTGACTTATGAGTGAAAGGGCGGTGCCGATAGGTATCGCCTTTTTTTATGACCTTTTTGGACGCCCCACCGCACTGTCCTTGCGGGAGGCCGGCACTAAGCGTGCCTCCCGCCACCTCCGTGGCACGTTTATCGTCTAGCGCATCATTTTCTCATCGTCGGATGTTCGGACATTTGACTAGGGTGCCGGTGAGGACACCGGCGGGGCAGTGAAATTCACCAACTTGATTCTGTCACGAAGACTTGCCAAATACCGTGTGCTAAAATCCCCTACTGGGAGCATAGCCGTCAACTTAGTGGGAATTGAACCTACAAAATGGTTAGCATGGCGTCGGTTGCAGGGAATAAGTCCCTCCCTGGGAGGGAGGTTAGGAGGGTGAGGAAATCAATTTGGCGACAAGTCACCCCCTTTTCCCGCTTCCGCGGACGGCCCTCGAGGGGGAGATTTAACGGTCCAAAAAACACCAATTGTATGGTAAGTGGCAAGGCATCTCCTTAAGTTGACGGCTATGGTGAGGACACAGGCGAGGCAGAGAGTGGCAAGGCCCGTCGCATGCCCAACTCTTTAGGAGATACGATGCCTACAGAGCGACCTCCCACCAAAAAGTCAGACATTTTTAAAAATATTCTCCTATTTTCCGGAGTGGGATTTTAGGGAAGCCTGTAATAAAGAGGTAATTATCTACGTTCTTCCCAACGTCCGGCGATTTCAGCAAGCGCTCCAGTTGTAAAGAACCAAATCTTTTTGTCATGGAGAACCCGAGACAATTAGGGGTCACTACCTCTATTTCTGTCATTTCGAATCGCCCTCGAAGCAGGCAACCACATCTCAATCAGGTCTCATTTTGTAGGCAACTGATTGTTCTTTTGCTACTACTAGTAGCGGTGAGCACCGCCACCGCCCAGGAGGTCAGAAGTGCTTTTGACTGCACTACGCGCCATAAAAAGACAAAAGCTGAACGGATTGAATTGTCAAAGCAGTTTTTGGCGTGGAAGCAGCAGCGACTGGCAGATTCTGTGGAGAGAGAAGTCCGCTACGTGCCGGTTGTGTTTCACGTGCTTTCGGCCGGTTCACCGACCCTTTCAGAGTATCAAAGTGCCGTAGCCACACTCAATAATATCTTTTCCAATGAGGGAAGCTTTGAGACTGAAGCGGGCATAGATACGAAAATACGCTTCTGTCTGGCACAGACCACGCCCGATGGTGGGCGTACGACAGGTGTCAACCACGTGCCGTCAGAATATACCAATCATGATGTCGACCTTGAGACCAGCGAAGTGTATCGACGAACGCACTGGGATACAGAGAGCTATCTAAACATCTACGTCGTCGACCAGGTAGATGGGGAGTCCTCGGCGACCTATGAAGGCCGCACCTGGTGGGAGCGAGCGGGTGTTGGCGGTTATGCCACGAGTTGGGGCATAGCGGTGACCTCGCTGTCCGGGGAGTTGCTGGCCCATGAATGCGGGCATTACTTCGGCCTTCTTCATACGTTTGAAGGGCAGGACTGCAGAAACGACGATTGTCTCGTAGATGGAGACATGGTCTGTGATACGCCTCCCGATCAGACACTCTCGGCTCCCTGTGGTGGTAATTCCTGCCAGACAGATACCCTGTCCAATTTCAGCAACGGATACTTCCTTGAGGATACCCTCGACATGAGTACCAACATCATGGACTATACCCCTTGCCCTGAAGACTTCACCTTTGGACAAGCCGAAAGGATGCACTTCACCCTTGACGAGTCTTTCCCAAACCTGGCATCTACGGGCACCGAGGCCGAGGTATGCGAAGCACCTTGCACAGATGACATCCTGGTGTCCTTTGAGATCGGCAACGAATATCCGGTTCCTGGGGAGAACACCCAGTTCAGCAGCACCGTAACTTCCGAGGACAGTGTCTTCGATTTTCGATGGTATGTACATAATGAAGCCGTTGAGATGTGGACAGGAGTGGATACCACCGACCTGGTGGCTACCACGGAGGATTTGTCGTATGCCTTCCCGACAGAGGGCGTGTATCGTGTGACGTTGCACGTCCGCAATTCGTCGACTGATGATTGTTATGCCTCCTTCGCTGCCAATGTCATAGTGACCTGTGGCGTGGATGCACGTTTCTACCCCGACAAGCGGTTGATAGCATCTAAGCAGCCTCATGCGCTGCTGACAGACTCTGTGACCTTTACCAATCGCTCACATGACGGCATCTCCTTTGAGTGGAGCGTCACTCATGAGAATTTCGACTCAGAAAACCCAAGCCTGGAGGAGGATACGTCCACTGCGGAGGATTTGACTTACTACTTTCGGGAGCCAGGAAATTACGAGATCACACTCACGGCCAGCGACGGATCCTGCACGGACGAAAGCAATACCTTCACTTTGGAAGTCATCGACCCTACCATTGACGGGTCGCCGCAGATCACGGAGGTAGAATGTGGCGGTGAACAGCTGTCAGTTGCCTTCCGGATTTCCAACTTCGGATACGACACGATCAACGTCGGCACTCCCGTTGCGTTTTATGATGCGGATCCGACAAGTTCCGCGGAGGCCGACTTATTAGGTGTTGTGGAGCTTCCTCGCATTGTCTACGGATTTGAACAGGAAAACTTCACTACGTCGTTGCCCACCAGGGCTGTCACCCTGTCGGAGATATTCATCGTCTTCAACGACACAGGCACTGTCGATCTGCCGCTCGTTTTTCCACCAGGAGATCAAAACCGGCTAAGTACGCAGACCGAATTTCCACCGTCAGGCTATTCAGAATTGACCTACAGCAACAATGTGTCCTCCTTTTCGATCGAGGTGAACCGAGAGTTCGATCTTGGTGTCTGTGAGGGGGATGAGTTCGTATTGGACAGCGAGGAGATCTTCGGGCCCATTTGGTGTTGGGACTCCTTGTCTTGGGAGTCAGAAATCCATGGCCTGTTGGGGACTTCCAATTCTGTGGAATACGTCGCTACTGAGGATGATCTTATCGAGGTGACATTCTTCCACGACTCCCTAGAAAGTACAGGTCGGATCGAGGTGATGATCACCAACCCACTGGAAGAGGTGTCAGTGCCAGATACGGTATATCGGATCGTTGAGGGCGGCAGTACTCGCCTGGTGGTATCGCAAGAAGAGGGCTACACCTATGAGTGGTCGCCTGTCGATGGGCTGGACGACCCCTCGTCTTCCTCACCGACTGCTTCACCTGAGGAGAATACCCTCTATACTGTAGAGATAACCGATGAGAATGGGTGTGTGGCGGAGGTCAGTATTCAGGTCTGGGTCGAAACCACGGCCTACATCCCCAATCTATTCACGCCAAATGATGACGGTGCCAACGACAGGCTACTCGTCTATGACCTGGTCGAGGTGAGTGAATTATCGTTTCGCATCTTCAATCGTCAGGGGGGGCAAGTGTTTGCTGCGGATGACGAAGTCCGCCTGACGAGCTCCGGCTGGGATGGAAATTCGGGAGGTACTGCACAACCTGCTGGTACCTACTTCTGGGAGATCCAGGGTACTTACGAGGATGGTAGGCCGGTCACCCTGAATGGAGAAAATTCTGGCGTTATACACCTGATACGATGAACAAATACAGCACCTATCTCCTTTTTGTGGCTGTATCGATCGCTCATCTCGGTCACGGCCAGTACACGCACTACTCTCTGTACCGCTTCGCGGAATCACGAGTGAATCCCGCGTACTATGCCACTGGCAAGCATGCGACACTCAATGCCCTTTACAGGAATCAGCAAAGTACGCCGGGCGTAAAACAAACGTCTACGTACCTGTCCGCCAGGTACCCATTCTTGCGACGCAAGAGCCCATGGCATGCCGTCGGTGTCGAAATGGGCCGTGATACGGAGGGGCTCGAAGGCATCCTGGAGACGACTATGTTCGGTGGTGCCTATGGTTATCACATCCCAGTCAATCTTCTCAACAGTATCAGCCTCGGCGTCAATGCCAATTACTTTGGGCGTAGGATCAACACGGAGAGCCTGTTCACAGGCAGCCAATTTATGCCGGGGATAGGTTTTGACCCATCGGCAGACAACGGAGAGGGTACAGACCAGTTTAGGGCCGATGTCATATCCGTTGGACTGGGGCTTCTATGGCAGAAGGTGGACAAGAAATCCAATCCCCGCAGTCATCTGGGAATCGCGGCATACAACGCCAATTTCCCCAGGGAGGCATTTATTACAGACACTGGCACGGAGCTCTTTCCCATAGTCATCGTGGAGGGTGCTCAAAGAATCCATCAGGGGAAGCAGTGGAGTATTGACGCAGAGGTCAACTACAGGCTGGAGCAGGCCAAGTCGTTCGTCATTGCCGGGGCTACCGCCACGCTGGATCTCTCCCGATTCAATTCACAGTTGAAGGGACAAACTATCGGCTACAAGGCCAGGTACTTGCATAATCGTGGCTTTGCTGCAGGTGTGGTTTGGGATACTCCCTACTTTGCGATGGCTGCGAATTACGACATCCCGGCGTTTGGTACCGTAGCCCACCAGGGCGCCTTCGAAGTTGCCCTTCAGCTAAAGAAAGCCGTAAGGGCCAAATCAAAACGCAACAAGCGAACGCCCGTAAGACGCCCTGTACGTCCGACACGCAGACCCGCAGACGAGGACGACAGACTCACGATCTTGGGTGATCCACCACCCGACAGTGTGGCTGTAGAGGAATCAGTGCCTGTAGATAGCCTTTCAGAGGGTGAGCCTATTAACCTGGACTCTATTGAGGTGATCATTGTCGAGTTTGAATTTGAATTTGGCAGTGCTGTTCCACAGATCGATGATGCGGTCCTCCAGCAGGTCATCGACAAGCTGGCATCTGATTCGACCCTGAACGCAGAGATAGTAGGACATACGGACAACGTGGGAAGCCGCGGCTACAATCAGGGGCTTTCTGAGGAGCGCGCTAGAGCGCTCTATGACATCCTGCTTGATATGGGCGTCTCGGAAGAGCGGATGACGTACTTCGGAAGGGGAGAGATGGATCCTCTGATGGACAATGATACAGAAGAGAACCGCGCGAAGAATCGTAGGGTGGAGATCAATTTCGTTTCGGAGGAGTGAGTGGAGTTTTGATTTTTGAGTTGATCCCCCTTTGACTCACGGACCCCGACAGCTAAGTGGAGCAGTGAAGGTGTTAAAGCGCTCGAAGCCACCGATCCGGGCGAGATAGACCTGATCGAAACGGCAGCCAGCACGGGGGGGGTGTAAAAAGCTATGAATGGATGTCAGGCTGAGGCCCTCGAAGCCCTCAAAAAAGCTTTAGTATGATATTTCGACGGCCTCTAGATACAAGTTTAACCGGATGCTTTTTACACCCACCAGGGCAGGTGGCGGGGCTGAGCTATATTGGAGAGCAGGACAGGCAGTGGATGTGCAATCATTCACGTTCTCTCCTAAATCATCGCTGTATCATTGATCAGGTCGCCGTGAAACTTTTCAGTTTTGACGCCGAACTTGTCGAGGAAGTCGATGCCTTCATCGCTATCGATGCCTTTGTATTCGGCGTATGACTTGAGGTAGATCACTTTCTTGATACCAGAGGTGTAGATGATACGGGCGCATGCCAGGCATGGAGAGAGCGTGACGTACAGCGTGCAGCCATCGACGGATACTTGATTCTTGACCGCATATAGGATGGCATTTTGCTCTGCGTGGATCGCCAGCGAGCAGCCACCCTTCGAGTCCCTAGGGCAGCCGACCTCTGGCCATTCGTCGTCACAATTGTGGGTGCCTGCGGGAGGTCCGTTGTAGCCGATGGAAATGATGCGCGTGTCTTTGGTGAGCACCGCGCCCACATGCCGCTTGATGCAGTGGGATCTGCTGGCAAGGTTAACTGCCAATTGCATGAAGATATCGTCAAACTCTGGTCTAGCCATGACTTGCGAAATTACATATAGCAGCCAAAAACTGGGACAAAGAAAAAGGTCTGTATTGAGAAACACAGACCTTCTATTCGTTTTCGCTGCGAGATTGCTTAGCAGTACTCTTTGAAGACCTCCAACAGATGGTTGGCAATCATGTCAGCAGGTCGGCCCTCGATATGATGACGCTCGACAAAGTGAATCAACTCGCCGTCTCTGAACAAGGCGATGGACGGAGAGGAGGGAGGGTAAGGAAGCGTGTACTCACGAGCCTTCGCGGTAGCATCCATGTCCACACCGGCGAAAACTGTCGCCAGGTGGTCAGGCTTCTTCTCGCTGTGATTGAGGGCCATGGCTACCCCAGGACGCGCTGCTCCAGCGGCGCAACCGCACACAGAGTTGATAACGACCAATGAGGTGCCCTTATCATTCTCCAGGTGATTCTCGACTTCTCCCGCTGATTTCAATTCTTTGAAACCAATGCCGGTCAACTCTGACCGCATCGGTGCTACTAATTCTTCAGGATACATTATTACTTGCGTTCTTAGTTTTAGTTCTTGATACTCGTTACATAAAGCCCAATTCCAGGCGTGCTGCTTCAGACATCATGTCTGTGGCGTAAGGAGGATCGAAAGTGACCTCCACCTGCACTTCGTTTACCTCGGGTACAGTCTCGACCTGCATCTTGATCTCATCCGGGATGGCCTCAGCTGAGGGGCACGCCGGCGAGGTCAATGTCATCAGTATGTGGACATTGTTGATGGGGTAGATATTGATCTCATAGATCAGTCCCAATTCATATACGTCCACGGGTATCTCGGGATCGTAAACCATCTTGATGGCTTCTACGATCTTCTCTTTCAACTCCAGTGTTTGTTCTTCCGACAATGGTTGGCTCATGGTGTCTGCTCTTTTGTGGTTGAACTAAATGCGAGGGCGTAGATCTTCATCTGCTTGATCATCGATGCAAAACCGTTAGATCGCTGAGTGCCGATGAATCGATTCATGCCGATTTTTTGAGGAAAAGAAATATCCGCATTGAGGATCTCTTCTGGCTTCAGTCCCGACAACACCCTGATCAGCAAGCTCACCAGTCCTTTGGTAATCGCCGTATTGGAGTCTCCTCGGAAGTTTACTCCACCATCCTCTAGAGAGGCAGTCAGCCAAACTTTTGATTGGCAGCCTTTCACAATATGTTCCTCCGTACGATCCCCTTCCGGGAATGGGTCCATCTGCTCGCCCAACTCCATGATATAGTTGATCGTCATCTCGAAATCGCCATCTAGCAACGCGAACTCCTCTACTATTTCCGACTCCCGATCAACGATACCACTCATAGTCTTTCAAATCTCTTGATGATCTCTTCCACCGCCAATGCGAAGGTTTCTATCTCAGCTATGGTGTTGTAAACAGCGAATGACGCTCTGACAGTTCCATCCAGCTTGTACCGATCCATTATGGGTTGTGTGCAATGGTGGCCCGTTCTGACCGCAATGCCCTTGGCATCCAGGAACATTCCCAGGTCATACGGGTGGACATCCTCCAATGTAAAGGATAGTACCGGCGCCTTCTCCTTCGCCGTACCGACAGCCTTAAAACCCTGGACCTTGCTCATTCTTTCTGTAGCAAATTCCAGCAATTGGGTTTCGTGTTTTTTTATGGCTTCGTGCCCAAGGTCGCTGATGAAACCGATGGCTTCTTTCAAAGCGACTACATCTGCGATATTGGGTGTACCCGCTTCGAACTTGTGGGGTATGTCGTTGTAGGTCGTCTCTTTGAAGGTTACCTCCTTGATCATCTCGCCCCCACCCTGGTACGGATCCATGCTTTCGAGCAGCTCGCGCTTGCCATAGAGGACGCCAGTGCCTGTGGGGCCATACATCTTGTGCGAGGAGAATGCCAGGAAGTCGCAGCCGAGATCCTGGACATCTATCTTTTCATGAGGTGCCGCCTGGGCTGCATCGATCATCACCTTGGCACCTACAGCCTGACTCTTCTCCACAATCTTTTTAGCAGGATTGATGGTGCCGAGACTGTTGGAGATGTAGACGAACGAAACGATTTTGGTCTTGCCGGAAAGCAGGTGCTCAAAACCTCCCTGCATCAATTCCCCTTCGTCATCGATATTCACGACCTTCAATACGGCTCCAGTTTGCTTTGCCAGCATCTGCCACGGCACGATGTTGGAGTGGTGCTCCATGGCGGTGATGAGGATCTCGTCTCCTTCCTTCAGAAACTTACGGCCGTATGCCTGCGCGACAAGGTTGATGGATTCGGTGGTGCCACTTGTGAATACGATCTCTTCCTTCTCGCGGGCATTTATGAAGTCCCTGACCGCTTCTCTGGTACCTTCGTACTCTTCTGTGGCTCTGGCCGCGAGGGCATGTACTCCGCGATGGATGTTGGCATTGTCGCGGTAGTAGTAACGTGTCAACGCATCGATGACCCTTTCGGGTTTTTGGGAGGTGGCTGCGTTGTCGAAATAGATCAGTTTCTTGCCATTGACATCCTGATCTAGTATTGGAAATTCTTTTCTAATATTGTCAATATTCATCGAGAAAGTCTTTTCGCAATTTCATCGACGACTTCCTGGGCCACCATTTCGAAAGGCACACCTGTCAATGCATCCTGTGCAAAGGCATTGAGCATGATTGCTTTAGCGGTGGTTTCATTCAGTCCTCTGGCACGAAGATAAAAAAGAGCTTCCTCATCTAACTGTCCAATCGTGCATCCATGAGAGCATTTCACGTCATCGGCCCAGATTTCCAGCTGTGGTTTGGTATGAATTGTAGCGTTATCTGAGAGACTGATATTATTGTTGGATTGGAAAGCGTTGGTCTGCTGTGCGCCTGGGCGTACGAATATCTTGCCGTTGAAAACACCGGTAGCCTTCTCACTCACGATACCCTTGTACATCTCGTTGCTGTAGGAATGTGGCTGCTTGTGATCAATGGCTGTGTGGTTGTCCACGTGTGATGTGCCATCCAGCAGATAGAGACCATTCATATGGCTTTCGCAGTTTTGATCTAGCTGGGCAATGTTCAAATTGTTGCGGACCACCTTGCCTGAGAACGAGATAGTGTTTGCAGTAAAGTTGCTGTCTCGCTTCTGGTGAACATTGAGCCCATCGATGACGAAATGACCCGCGCTGTACGATTGAACCTTTGTCAGGTTGACACTGGCATTTTCGTGCACGAGGACTTCTGTCAACGGATTGTGGAAGGCATTGTGCTCTCCCAGGAGTATGTGCTTTTCGACGATGGCCACCTCTGTCTGGGCAAAGGCTTCGACGCACACCTTGGGCTGCGATACGACCTGTCCCTGCTGAGTGTCTATCACCTGATAGATGAAGACACTTGCCTTTTCTTTGGGATCATTGGCCTTCACCGAAATGCCGCTTGTGAAGCAGGCGTGATTGAGTGCTGCGAAAGGATCTCTCTCGTAGTCAGCGATCTTACCCAGCACCTGATCGTCAGTGCTCAAGAAATCCTCTGCGATCACTTTTAGCTGGATGTGTCCATCCAGTTGTGACCAACTCTCTTCGAACTGTCCATTTATGAATACCAGATGAGATCCTGGAAGCTCGTAGAACTGAGATTGCACCTGTGCTTTCTCGATCTTTGATGTCTCATTGATCTTGAGGAAATCGATCTTGCCTTTTAGTAGTCGGTCGATGGGAGTGAACTTGTACTCCTCGGTCTTTCTTGTGGGGATCCCCTGAGCCAGGAAGTGATCGAAGGCTTTGGCCCGGAATGCTTTCATGAGCTCATTGCCAGTTGCCAGTTGCATGGCTTCATAACTGGCCTGCAATGCATCCTGAAATTGTACGGTACTCTCCATCATTTTATACTACTTCAGGGCTCACCTCCGCTTTGATCCAGTCGTATCCTTTCTCTTCCAGTTCCAGCGCCAGGTTTTTGTCTCCGGACTTCACGATCCGGCCATTGTACAACACATGTACAAAGTCAGGAACGATGTAGTCAAGTAGCCTTTGGTAGTGTGTCACGACGATGGTGGCATTGTCCTCGGACTTGAGTGAATTGACGCCATTGGCCACAATCTTCAGTGCATCTATGTCGAGGCCGGAGTCTGTTTCGTCCAGGATCGCCAGCTTTGGTTCGAGCATCGCCATCTGGAAGATTTCGTTTCTTTTTTTCTCACCACCGGAGAATCCCTCATTCAGTGATCTACTCAGGAGCGACTGATCGATGTCGACAAGCTTCATCTTCTCTTTCATCAGTTTGAGGAAAGAGACCGCATCGAGAGGCTTCTGACCACGGTGCTCTCGGATCTGATTGATGGCTGTCTTGAGGAAATTGGTCGTGCTTACGCCGGGGATCTCAATAGGATACTGAAAAGCAAGGAATATGCCTTCGCGGGCGCGCTCTTCGGGGGCGAGCTCCGAGATCTCCTGTCCCATGTACTCGATGGTCCCGGATTCAATTTCATAATCCTCCCGACCTGCCAGTACAGATGCCAAAGTACTCTTGCCAGATCCATTGGGTCCCATGATGGCATGCACTTCGCCGGCCTTTACCTCGAGATTGATACCATTTAGTATTTGCTTCTCCTCAACCGAGGCCTTCAAATTATTGATCTTCAGCATGGATTTGATTCTATATAAGGTCTTTATAATGTTTTGAGTCTATCTGACTTCACTATCCGACACTACCTTCGAGCGTAAGAGCCAGCAGCTTTTGCGCCTCCACCGCGAATTCCATAGGTAGTTTGTTCATGACTTCTTTGGCAAAGCCATTGACGATAAGCGCCACAGCGCTTTCTTCGTCCAATCCTCTCTGTAAGCAATAGAAGATCTGGTCTTCACCTATTTTGGAAGTCGTGGCTTCGTGCTCGATCTGAGCGTTTTTGTTTTCAGCATCGATGTAGGGGAATGTATGTGCCCCACACTGATCGCCCATCAGCAGAGAATCGCACTGGGAGAAGTTCCGGGCATTTTCGGCCCTCTTCATCACATGGACCTGGCCCCGATAACTATTTTGTGATTTGCCGGCAGAGATTCCCTTAGAGACGATACGACTTCGGGTGTTCTTGCCAATGTGAATCATTTTCGTACCGGTATCGGCCTGCTGATAGTTATTGGTAACAGCAACGGAATAAAATTCACCAACGGAGTAGTCCCCCTTGAGGATGCACGAGGGATATTTCCACGTGACCGCAGAACCAGTTTCTACTTGCGTCCATGAAATCTTCGAATGGTTGCCGGCACAGATACCTCGTTTTGTCACGAAGTTGTAGATGCCTCCTTTTCCATTCTTATCACCGGGGTACCAGTTCTGTACCGTCGAATATTTTACTTCGGCATTAGTGGCTGCATAGATTTCTACAACTGCAGCGTGCAGCTGATTCTCATCTCGCATGGGAGCCGTACAACCCTCGAGGTAGCTTACATAGGAGTCATCCTCCGCCACGATCAGCGTTCGCTCAAACTGACCGGTATTCGCCGCATTGATGCGGAAGTACGTGGAAAGCTCCATGGGGCATCGCACGCCTTTAGGTATGTAGCAGAATGAGCCGTCGGAGAATACCGCGCTATTCAGTGCCGCGAAATAGTTGTCATTGGCGGGTACGACCGATCCAAGGTACTTTTTCACCAATTCCGGATGTTCCTGAACAGCCTCGCTAAAGGAGCAGAAGATAATGCCCAGTTCTGATAGCTTATCCTTGAAAGTAGTAGCGACCGATACCGAATCAATCACGGCATCGACGGCAACGCCAGTCAGGCGCTTTTGCTCTTGCAAAGAAATACCCAGACGCTCAAAGGTTTTGAGGACCTCTGGATCCACTTCATCAAGGCTTTTCGGCTTTTTGTCCTGTTTAGGCGCAGAGTAGTATTTAATCTCCTGATAGTCTACCGCTGGATAGGTGACATTGGGCCACGTAGGCTCTTTCATTTCTATCCATTGGCGATACGCCTTTAACCTCCAATCGAGCAACCACTGGGGCTCTTCCTTTTTCTTGGAGATAAACCGGATGATGTCTTCATTGAGACCCTTTGGGGCTTCATCAGCCTCAAAATCTACGGACCAACCGTGTTCATATTCCTTCGAGGTAAATTCCTCGAGTATTTGATCATCTTTGCTCATTCACGACTGCTTTAAAAGTCCTCTCCTTTGAAAGAGACTTCAAAGTAAACTCTTATTTGGATCAATTCTAAATAAGAATCTAATTAGCAGCCAAAAGGTTTTTGGAATGGGCGTTTTTTTTAGAAACTCAGATGTCTATTTAGGCTCTCTTCCAAAGAAATGAAGGTTTCAGTCCGCTCGATGCCTTCCACTGTCTGAATTTTATCGTGAAGGACATCCTTCAGGTGTCGGGTATCGCGGCAGTGTATTTTTATAAATATGTTGTAGTTGCCGGTGGTGTAGTGGATCTTGACGATTTCAGGAATGTCCTTGAGCTTGGCGACCACTTCGTCGTACAGGGAGCTCTTCTGCAGGAAAATGCCCATGAAGCAGGTGACGTCAAAGCCCAGTTTAGAATAGTCCATCTTCAGTGTGGTACCATGCACCACACCCATCTCCTCCAGTTTCTTCATTCTGACATGCACTGTGCCCCCAGACACAAAGACCTTTTTGGCGACCTCAGTGTAGGGTATTTTGGCGTCCTGCATCAAAATATTGAGGATTTTGAGGTCTACATTGTCAATTTCGTAATTCTTGCTCATTCTGGATAGGTCTCTTTATGAGATAGATAATTTTGGTATAGCGAAATTATATGAAATGAAAACTTTCACCAAAATTATTGGAAAATTTTTAAAGAAAATATCAACTCCTTATGTTTGTCTCAACAAAAACAACGAAAAGACGTTTCGTTGAACACTGTAGGGTGATGAAATTGGCAGACATGCCCTCCTGTCTCGGGGGTGAAGATAAGGGATAAAGCCTGATGGATCACGGGTACTTTATGTATCCATGATCTATCGGGACTAACCGCTTCGTGGAGGTTCGACTCCTCCCCCTACAGCCATCATTTTTGGGTTAATGTTGTTTATTTGAATTAGGTCTTCTTAGGGGTGAGAGGGCCTTTTTCATTTTATAGCCCTTTCTAATCTACTATCAGCATAAGCTGCATCTGCTTTGCTCTACTTCTTCATCGCCCTGTTGATACCCAGATCCCTTCGCTGGGTAGATTGATTCCATCAACTGGTAAGGCACGCGATCAACAGTTTTCGTGTCTGATGCCCCTCGATATTACCTCGAAGCCACAGTAAGATCTCAAAGCCTGTACGTGCCCTTGGTAGCGGTCAGGAAGGAGGGGTGTGGGTTCAAACTGCAGGCCCATTTTTCACAAATCAATGAAAAATTGCCTGGCTTGCTCTATTTTAAAGTCTTTAAACCAAACCTAAACCCTAATGAGTGACCACAATCATAATCGTCTATTCTACGGTAGTTGCTTTGCGTTGATCACAACTGCCTTTTCCTTCAGTATTCGTGCAGGCATTTTACCCCAGCTCGGAGCGGAATTTGACCTGACTGCAAAGCAGCTCGGCTTTATCAATCAAATGTGGTTTTTGGGCTTTCCGATCTCCATGGTCCTTGGGGGTATTTTTTATAGCTCTCTGGGTCCCAGGCTCATCATGCAGTTTGCTTTCTTTTCCCATACCATTGGCATTCTGCTGACGATTTATTCGGGAGGCTATACAGGATTGTTAATTTCTACCTTGTTTATTGGGATTGGTAACGGCTGCACAGAAGCGGCCTGTAATCCTATGATCGCCGATAGCTACGAGGGGAAAACGATGAATACCCTGCTGAACCGATTCCATATGTGGTTCCCCGGCGGCATCGTCCTGGGTAGTTTGATCTCCTTTGCGATGACCGAAATGAACATGGGCTGGCAGGCGCAGATTTGGGTGATCCTTATTCCGACAATCATATACGCCTACCTGTTTTGGGGCCAGACTTTTCCAAAGCCCAGAACAGCGGAGATTGGATCATTGGCCAGCAATGTGAAGGCAATGCTCACCCCGCTCTTTCTCTTCATCTGTGCTGCTATGACGCTCACGGCGATTTCTGAATTTGGGCCTACCCAGTGGGCGCAGCTGGTGCTTGCTAAGAGCGGCGCAGAGCCCATGGTGATTTTGGCGCTCATTACAGGACTTATGGCCGTTGGTCGGTATTTTGGAGGAGACTTTGTACATAAGTTTGATCAGACGGGCGTACTCCTCGGCTCTGCAGTCCTGGCAACAATAGGTCTCTTTCTTCTGAGCATTTCGACAGGGGGTATGGCTTATGTGGCAGCAGCCATTTTTGCGATTGGCATATGCTACTTCTGGCCCAATATGATCGGTTTCACTGCTGAGAAAATTCCTTTGAGCGGAGCCATCGGGATGTCTATCGTCGGCGGATTTGGTATGTTCTCAACCTCCATTTGGCAACCAATCATTGGTAACTGGATTGACCAGGCACGAGTTAGAGCCGAAGAAACCGGGTTGACCGGAGATGCGCTTGAGTTGGCAGCTGGACAGGAAACGCTTCGAACGATGATCGCTTTTCCCGCGATCTTGATCGTATTGTTCATCTTTCTGTGGTTCTGGGTGCGAAGAATCAAGAGCCAGGGGACGGCAGCTTAGTGTCGCAGGTTTCAGTACCAATCAAGCCGAATAGATGAGAATTGGCATGAATATGTTGCTCTGGGCTGATCATGTCACAGAGCAACATTATCCGATCATTGACAAGATAAAGGCCGCCGGCTACGAGGGTATAGAAGTGCCTCTCGGGCAGGGTGACGAAGCACACTATGGTCGCCTGGGCAGGCATTTTTCTGAAATGGGGCTAGGCGTTACTGCGGTCACATCATTGTTAGAGGAGACCAACATTGCAAGCACAGACGCCAGTGTCAGAGAAGCCGGATTGGATCGATTGAAGTGGGCGATGGACATGGCTCAGGCTTTGGGAGCTGACGTTATCTGTGGTCCTATCCATTCTGCTTTTGCCTATTTCACGGGGAACCCCCCGACGGTGGACGAGAAAAAATGGAGTGTCGAAATGCTCCGCAGAGCTGGTGACTATGCACAGGAGGCGAACATCACCCTGGCGCCGGAGGCATTGAATCGGTTTGAGTGCTATCTCGTGAATACAATGGCCGACTTACGGGACCTCCTGGATCAGGTAGATCATCCGAATGTCGGAGCCATTTTCGATACGCATCATGCCAATATTGAGGAAAAGAGCCAGGCGCAGGGGATCAAAACGATTAGCCCACACTTGAAACATGTCCACCTCAGCGAAAACGACAGGGGGACCCCGGGAAAAGGTCAGGTGGACTGGGATGAAGTATTTCGTGCCCTCAAGGAGGTGGGCTATGATGGATGGTTAACCATCGAGGCCTTTAGTAGGGTGATTCCCGAGTTTGCCAACGCCATCAATGTTTGGCGGGACTTCTCTTCTTCAGAGGAGGTGTATCGTGAGGGCATAGCGCTCATCAAAGAAAAGTGGCAAGGCGCATGAAACGACCGAAATTTTCCCTTGGTAGTTGGGCGTTTTCCTTTGGCCCGTTTGAGGACAATCCCTGGTCCTTTGAGGGCTTCATGAAATACTGTGTGGATGCGGGGTACGATGGGATAGAGATCAATGGCTTTCATCCTCATCCCCATCCGGATGTGTACGATACGGCGGAGAAGTGCGCCGAGCTGAAGAAGGAAATCAATGGGCTGGGCTTGGGTATATCGGGATATGCACCAGACTTTCGTCATGTGCCAGCCGCTGAAGTACCTATGGCGGATCACATGGAGGCGATTGAAAAGGCCCTGGCTTTTTGCAATCACATGGACATCGATACGCTGAGAGTCGACACGATCAGTCCTCCAGGACCGCTGGATCCCTCTGAATACCAACAGCGATTTGGCCGGCTGGCGAAAACCTGGAATGAAGCGGCACGCGTTTGTCAAAATGCGGGAGTAAAGCTTGTTTGGGAATTCGAACCCGGCTTTTGGCTCAACAAACCCAGTGAGGTACTATCCATCGTTCAGGAGGTCCATCATGACAATTTCAAGGTGCTCTTTGATACCAGTCATGCCTACATGTGCGCGGTCGTTGGTGCCCGGCAGGCCGGAGAGCGAGAAACTCTCGCAGGTGGGATTGTGGAGTTTGCTGAAATGCTTAAAGGTCACATCGGTCATTTTCATCTGATCGACAGTGATGGCACGCTGCATGATGAGGAGACCTCCACGCATGCCCCCTTTGGGACGGGCAGCATTGACTTCGTCGAGGTGATCCAGGCCATCAGGGAAGAGGTGGAGCCTCTCGAATGGTGGTGCTTCGACTTCTGTTTTTGCCCTACGACCGAGGAGGATGGCAAAAAGGCCATTCCATTCGTTGAAAATGTAATCCAGCAAATACCATGAAGGAATTTGTAGCCGACTCAAACGGCACCAGGATCCACTACCATGTCAGAGGAGCAGGAGATCCGCTCGTCCTGATCATGGGCTTTGGCGCGGATGGTAGCCTATGGGAGCAACATGCCGCGGAATATGAAAAGCATTTCACCTGCATTGTATTGGACAATAGGGGTGTCGGTAAATCCGACCAGCCGAAAGGGCCCTATTCCACCCAAATGATGGCCGCAGATACAGTGGCCGTGATGAAGGATGCAGGTGTGCAGAAGGCTCGGATTGCCGGAATTTCAATGGGAGGTGCCATCACGCAGGAGCTGGCGCTGAACTATCCTGAGATGGTCCAGAGTATGGCGTTGATCAGTACCTGGCCCAGATTCAATAACTATGCGAAGACGGTCTACGAGAACTTGAAGAAACTGCGAAGGACCAGCAAGCCCGAGGACTTCATGGAGTTGCTGCAGCTTTGGATCTTCGCACCTCCCTTCTATGACGATGGGTTGGCTGGACTGAAGGAAGGCCAGCGAAGCGCAGCTCAGAATCCTAAGCCCCAAACCCAGGATGGATTTGATGGGCAACTGGATGCGTGCATCAATCATGACACGGTCTCGAGGTTGGGGCAAATCGAGGTGCCCACACTGATCACGATTGGCGACATGGACATCTTTACGCCCCCGGCATTTTCGCAGGTACTGCACGATGGTATCCGGGATTCGCAATATGTATCGTTCCCCACTGGTGGACACGTACATCATTGGGAGGACCTGGAGAGATTTAACCGCGTCACCACGGAATTCTTCTTAAAGCACTGACGATGAGCAAAATCAAGATCGCCTGCGAGACCTACACCTGGCAAATGCCGGGAGAATCATACAAAGGCCAGCTGGATCATATCATGGGGGTAGCGCAGCGCGCTGGATTCACTGGGATCGAACCGGAGACCAGTTTCTTTGGTGATCTGTCCGATCCTTTGAAGATGAAGGAAACGCTTGACAAGCATAATCTCGAGCTCACCGCGCTTTGCCATGTGGAGGACTGGCGGAACCCAAAAGAAACTGAAGAGGAGCGGGCAAATGCTGAGCAATGGATGGACTTTCTGAGTCATTTCCCGGATACCATTTATTTGTTGGTGCAAATGCCTGGTTCGGATCGGGCTCATTTGCAAGAACGTCAGCAGAATCTTTTGTCTTGCGTCAACGCTATCGCGGAGCGAGCGAAGGGTCGCGGTATCGAGTGCTCCTATCATCCCAATTCCCCGGAGGGCTCGATTTACCGAACGAGGGAGGATTACCACATCCTATTGGATGGCCTCAACCCTGACTGGATCGGATATACACCAGATGTGGGACACATCGCCCGGGTGGACATGGATCCCTTGTCGATCATACGCGAATACAGATCGCTGGTCAATATGGTCCATTACAAGGATATGTACGCAGATGGCCAATGGGCGCCTACCGGCAAAGGGGTCATTGATTTTCATGGCATCACCCAATACCTCATCGATACTGATTTTCAAGGATGGATCGTGATGGAGGATGAGTGTGACAAAGCGATCACGGAGCCGGATGAGGTGACCATGGAAGACGGCGTCTATATTGATGCGGAAATTCGGCCACTGGTGAAGTAGGTAATTTACGGGATCAGAATGGAGGGTGTCATGTGGGACACAGGGCACTTCTGGTGGAAGTTTTCCGGGAATGTCCTTATTATTTTTTCAGTATTCTTAATTTAAAGGGATTATTCATTAAACAAGTGCGCAAAAGATGAGCAGCAAACCCTGGCTTGACCAATACCCTGAAGGAGCCCCTCACGAAATAGATGCAGATAAGTACAAGTCCTTACCCGAATTATTTGAGGAGGCATTCGCCGACTACAAAGGCAACCCTGCTTTTGAGAACATGGGCAAGTCCATTTCCTTCACGGAATTAGATCATCTTTCGGCGATTTTCGCGTCTTACATCACCAACGTTGCAGGTCTAAAGCAAGGAGATAAGATTGCCATCCAGATGCCGAACCTATTGCAGTATCCTGTGGTATTGTTTGGAGCTCTTAGGGCCGGATTGACAGTTGTCAATACCAATCCGCTCTACACGCCGTCTGAGATGAAGCACCAGTTCAACGATTCCGGGGCCAAGGCCATCGTCGTGCTGGCGAACTTTGCTCACAATTTGGAGCAGATACTCGATGAGACGCAGATAGAGACCGTCATCGTCACCAAGATGGGAGATTTCCTTGGCGGACTGAAGGGGTCCATCGTCAACTTCGTGGTGAAGAATGTCAAGAAATTGGTGCCTTCTTATAATCTGCCCACAGCGATTTCTCTCAAGAGCGCAATGGCAGCAGGCAAGAAGCAACCCTTCACTAAGCCGACCATCGAATCAGAGGATCTGGCCTTTTTGCAGTATACTGGAGGAACAACCGGAGTATCAAAAGGAGCGATGCTTACCCATCGTAACATGGTGGCCAATCTGCTGCAAGTGAAGGCATGGATGCGTCATGGAGGCGTCTCCGAGGGGCACGAGATATTCATTACTGCTCTGCCTTTGTATCACATCTTCGCACTGACTTGTAATGCCCTGATGTCTGTCAACATAGGGTCGGCGAATGTGCTGATCACAAACCCCAGGGACATGGATGGCTTTATCAAGGAACTCGGCAAGCACCAGTTCACGATCATCACTGGTGTGAATACATTGTTCAATGGTCTGCTGAATCAAGAATCTTTTAAGCAGCTGGATTTCTCCAAGCTCAAGTTTGGGTTTGGTGGAGGAATGGCCGTACAGCGCTTCGTCGCAGAGAAATGGCTGGAAGTGACGGGATCTCCATTATCGGAGGGATACGGTCTTACGGAAGCATCTCCCGTACTGACTTCCAATCCCCTTAATGACACGGGTAGAATAGGCTGCATAGGGTTGCCCGTGCCCGGTACAGACATCGTCCTGCTCGATGATGAAGGCAAGGAAGTGAAGCAAGGCGAGCCTGGTGAGCTTTGTGCTAAAGGGCCGCAGGTAATGAAAGGGTACTGGAATCGACCCAAGGAAACTGCAGATGTCTTCCATGAGGGCTGGCTCAAGACAGGCGATATAGCAATTATGGAAGAGACTGGTTTTTTCAAGATTGTCGATCGTAAGAAGGAGATGATTCTTGTATCTGGATTCAATGTTTATCCTAATGAGATCGAGGACGTCATCGCTTCCCACGACAAGGTGTTGGAAGTAGGAGCCATCGGTGTTCCCGACAAGAAATCCACTGAAGCAGTGAAGGTGTATGTCGTAAAGGATGATGATTCGCTGACGGAAGAAGAACTAAAGGAGTATTGTCGAGAAAGGCTGACGGCTTACAAATGCCCCAAGCACGTGGCATTTACCGATGAACTGCCTAAGTCCAATGTGGGCAAGATTTTACGACGACTTATCAAGGAGAAAGATGCGAAGGACAACTCCTATGCATAGTAGGTGGTGATGAACTGCGGTACTGGGCTGCAAATCCGTTAATCGTTATCGTTTGACCCTAGGGATGCAATAATTGTCCGAAATCCGTTTACTTCGCTATTCGAAGATCAAAAGGCAAAAAGCATTCATGAGAAAGTTGTGTACACTGGTTCTCGTCCTGATGACGATGCATGGCGTACTTGCGCAAGAAGCCGACACCACCTACTGGCGTCGAGGAGGAGTGGGGTCCCTTACGTTTTCACAAGTGTCTCTGACCAATTGGGCAGCTGGTGGTGATAACTCGGTGTCATTCAATGGTTTTGTTCGCATGTGGGCAGACTACAAACGGGCAAAGGTGACCTGGAAGAATACCATGGAAATGGGCTATGGCCTCATCAAACAAGGCGAAGCGGGATCATTTCGCAAAACGGATGACCGGATCAACCTGGTCACTGAATTTGGCTACAACTTGTCCAAGGAAGTATCCTGGTCCTCGCTACTGGATTTTCGCACACAGTTTGAAGAGGGATTGGACAAAGACGACAACCGGATCTCAGACTTCTTTGCTCCAGCCTACCTGGTGATAGCGACTGGTTTGCAATGGAAACCTGAAGAGTACTTCACTGTGAATTATTCGCCGGTTTCTGGCAAGTTCACTTTTGTTCTAGACGAAGATTTGGCAAATGCGGGTGCATTTGGAGTTACTGGCGCGGTGATAGATGAAGATACCGGTGCAATATTGGTGCCCGGGAAGAAATCACGGGCTGAGCTTGGGTCATTCTTGAAAGTTCTTTTTTCAAAAGAGATCGTAGAGAATGTGGGCTTCGAAAGCCGCCTGGAGCTCTTTGCGAACTACATTGAGAATTTTGGTGCAATAGATGTCAACTGGCAAAATGCCGTTCTTATGAAAGTCAACGACTGGCTCACTGTCAACTGGCAAACGCAGCTCATTTGGGACGAAGATATACTGATTGAGGAGTTTGACGCCAATGGTGAACTTATAGATGCCAGCCCTAAGGCGCAGTTCAAGAGTGTGTTTGGCGTAGGCCTTGCCTACAGATTTGGGCCTACCAGAAACCCTAAGAAATAAAGCCCACCAATTCAGTCTTACCCGGGTAACAACAGACTGCTATCTCCATAGCTAAGAAACCGGTACTCATTGTCAAGCGCCGCCTGATAAATTTGTCGCCATCGATCCTCGCCCAAAAACGCCGCAATGAGTAGGATCAATGTGGAGCCCGGCAGGTGAAAGTTCGTGATCAGGCCTGAGATCATTCGGAATTGATAACCTGGGAATATGAAGATCTCGGTGTTTCCAACGAGCGTTTCAATGCCCTCTCTATCCATCTTGTCAATAATGTTTTGAAGAGCGGCGGCCCGGGACAGCTGGCTGTCGTGTTCGTACGGGTATAGCTTTTTGATGCGGAATGGCGCCTGCTCGTCGACCTCAAGCATGGCCCCATACCAGTAAAGGGACTCCAGCGTTCGCAGGCTGGTGGTGCCGACCGCTGCGATGCGTGGAGCGTCTTTCAGTCGCTCGACAACTGACCGCTGAATCAGGACCTTTTCCCGATGCATAGCGTGATCCACTGCATTTTGCTCCTTGATGGGTTGGAACGTGCCCGCGGACACGTGTAACGTGACGAAATCGGTCTGGATGCCTTTCTCCGTAAGCCTGTGCATCACTTCGTCGGTGAAGTGCAAACCCGCTGTGGGGGCCGCTACTGCACCTTCCAGCTTGGAGTAGATTGTCTGATAGCGCTGCAGGTCGTCCTCCTCCGCTTCCCGTTTGATATAGGGGGGCAACGGTATCTTCCCCAGCTCTTGCAGGATGGAGGAGAAGGTATGATCTCCTGACCACACAAACCGGACCTTACTACCTGTGAGCCTCGTTACAGAGACTTGTAGATCGCCGAGTGTCCAATTCAATTCGGTGCCCACATTCCACCTCTTTGAGTTGCCCACCATACAGTGCCAGATACACTCGCCTCCGGCGTTCATTGCTTGTTCCTGGCTAGCTGGTTCGATAGGCTCGAGAAGGAATACTTCTATCCGGGCACCGGTCTCTTTGTAGAGAAAGATCCGGGCCGGGATGACCTTTGTGTCGTTAAAAACCAGTAGCGTATCCGGATTTAGATATTCTGATACACGATTGAATTTTTCGTGTATGATCTTGCCATTTTTGCTGATCAATAATTTAGAGGCCGACCGTTCTTTTAGTGGATAGTTCGCTATTTTTTCGGCCGGTAACTCATATTGATAGTCATCCAAATTGATTTGCGGAATTACCTTCATCTAGCCAGGAAAGTATGCTGAAGCTCGAATATAGACCGTACACGCTGAATTTTAAATTTGATGCAGGCACGTCACGAGGTATAATGAAAACACGCGACGTGTGGTTTCTGAAAATTTATGATGATCGCATACCTGAGGTCTTTGGAATAGGAGAGGTCGCACCATTGTCTCGGCTCAGTAATGAGGATCCGCAGCTGATCCCTGCCGCGTTGCAGCAGATTGAGAAAGAAATTCGCAAACAGACCACACCGCAATCTGAGAGCATCGCACTGGAGACCGCCAAACTGGTGACCCCGGAAGGTTTTGCCAGTATTCGTTTTGGGTTGGAAATGGGCCTATTGGACTTGCTCCACGGAGGTGCGAGGATCATTTATAAGACAGACTGGGTGCTCGGTGGTCGCCCCTTGCCAATCAATGGCCTTATATGGATGGGAGATGAAGCATTCATGCAGCAGCAAATTGACCGGAAGTTGGTGGAGGATTATGATTGCATCAAGATGAAGGTCGGGGCGCTGGATTTTGAGAAGGAACTGGCTATCATCTCCAGTCTACGACGCAAGGCGCAGGACGTTGAGATCCGGGTAGATGCCAATGGTGCTTTTCCGAACAATGAGGCGTTGAAACGACTGATCCGATTGTCGGAGTTTGGTGTACACTCGATTGAGCAGCCTATTATCCCGAAGCAACCCGAAGCCATGCAATTGCTATGCAAGAAAGGTGCTATCCCCGTCGCGTTGGACGAAGAGTTGATCGGGATAGGGCCATTGCAAGAAAAGCGTCAACTATTGGAGTTTCTGAAGCCCCAGTACATTGTTTTGAAGCCTTCTCTATTGGGGGGATTTGTGGAAACCTCCGAATGGATAGGGCTGGCAGAGGAAATGGAGATAGGCTGGTGGATCACCTCTGCTCTCGAGTCCAATATCGGTCTCAATGCCATAGCTCAGTACGTAGCGAGATTTCAAAACCTGATGCCGCAGGGACTCGGTACGGGCCAGTTGTACCACAACAATTTCGACGGGCCTCTTAATATCAAAGCAGGTGAGTTGGCTTTTGATCCGAAGGCGCATTGGGATATTGATTTGTTTGAGCCGAACTTTTAGAGAAGTATGATCCGCAAGATCTTCCCCGAGTTTGTATCGATTGTCTTTGCTGTCACACTTGCGCTATTGGTGAATGAATGGCGACAGAATAGAAGGGATGACAAGCTCGTGGAACGAATACTCATCACGCTCACTGACGAGGTCAAATTGAACCTCCAACAGGCCGAGAAGGCGCTAGAGTACAGGAAGCAGCTGTTGAAAAATATAGCCTCCGGTCGTCATATCGTGAATCAGATTCCTTTGGCAGCTTTGAACTTTGATCCTTCTGACAATGCACAGGTGGCGGCAGGCATTCGTTCTGCACTACTTGCAGATGGCAACTACGAGTCGGAGGTGGAGGTGATAGAGTCCGGTGATCGGCGTTATTTGCGACTTGGGTCTCGAGTAGGTCGCCTCCAAGTCGAACGGGACACTCTTTTTCTTTATGGCGATTTTAGCATACGTCTGAAGTCAGCATCGTTGCAGACCCATACATGGGAAATGGCGTCCGCTACAGGGGCCCTTGTCAACATGGATTACGACATTATTCGCAAAATGAGTCAGATACAGGTGCTCTCGGCCGATTACCGGGCCACGTCTGAGAAAGCATTGAATTTGCTATATACCGGAGAAGGCGATCCGGTGTCAGTGATGCAAGACATGCGCTGGCTGGAGCAAGCCCTGGTCGAGCACAATCGCCTACTGCTGAAACTGCTTGAAGACTGATCTCCTAATGACCGCGACCTCTGCCACTATGGACATTTCTTCGTCCCTCGACTGAAGACTCAAGGAGCCTCATAAATTGCTTCTTTTGAGTGTCGTCACAGATCGCAATAATCGACTGAGCGTATCGGACGGCCTCTCGCTCTCGCTGGGAGCTAAGACTGTCCATTTGATCGAGTAGCGACTCCACGGCGGCGCTGTCCTCATTACTGATTGCCCTGTGCATTTTTCCACGCACATCCAGGAGGGCCATACTCAGGTCCCGATGTCTATGGCGGTGTGATCTTGTTCGAGCCTGAAACTCCTGCAACTGGCTATCTGTAAAGTCCAGACGCCGACCCAACCTACTGTCAAAGTCTTCCCTGGGTGGTCGCGACTCCCTGTCGAACGACGGTGGACCATTCCTCCTACTGAAGATGAACCCAAGAAGCACGAGATTGAGTACAATTAGGGCGATGCTTATGACAGTTAGTTTTTTTACCATGGCTCATTCAATTGATTCAAAGAAATAATCTGGCGAGTCAAAAAACTCTGTTGCGATTTCACTGGTGAAGTCTTCGGAGGCGTTGGTCTGTGACAAACGAGTTAGTGCGAAGAGGTTCACTAAACCAAGAATGATCATCGCCGCAACACCATAGCGCAACCATTGGAGCCATCCATTCTCTGCTGGCAAAAAGGAGAGCCTACGTTGTAAGTTGTCCTCAAACGAGTCACTTGGTGTGGCCCGCCGGGCCCCCTGCAAACTCGTCAGGGTTTTCTCAATTTCATCGTCGATGTTCTTCATAGTACTTTCTGAGTAGGTTTCTCAAATTCGCCTTTGCCCGGTGCAGGAGGGATTCTACGGAAGATTCCGATTTCTCCATGATACTACTGATTTGGGTTTGACTCATTCCTTCCATTTGCTGCAATAAGAAAGCCACCTTTTGACTTTCCGGCAGTTTATCCATAGCGTCAAACAAAATAGCACTGCGTTCTCGCTTTTCTAATTCCACGCCAGGGTGGTAGAATTGGGAGGATCCTCTGTCTTCCACCATCTCCAAGGATGTAGTTGCTACTTTTCGCTTTTGTCGATCGGCCCTTCTATTGGCTTCCAGGCACTTGTTTACTGCTATTCTATAGAGCCAGGTCAATGCCGTCGATTCACCCTTGAATGCTCCATAGTGCCTGTAGGCGGATACAAACACTTCCTGAGCCAGGTCTTCTGCGTCTTCCTCATTCTTCACCATCCCCAGACAGATATTGTACACGTGATCTCGATAGTCTTTGACTATATTCTCGAAAGGCTCACGGGGGATTGTGTGGGACGAATGGACAGGCACAGGTCTGACTTGACTCAGGAAAGTTATCAGCTTCTACCAATCTCTTCCACCTCGATGCTGTCTTTTCCTATGCATCTGATCAAACTTGATCTTTTGTTCATCGTCCAAAACAGCGCGCACCTCCATTTTGTGACTGACTCTGGCTTTGAGCAGGTTGGTCTGTAATGCACCAATCTCATCCGTCAACTGATCGATGTCGGACTTGTTTGGTGACTCCTCAGTGGTTTCACTTTGTAGCTGCACCATCTTCAAACGAAGCGCGTCCTGGTCAGCTTTTACCGCTTTGGCATGCGCCACACGCAAGTCTTCGATCGCTTCTTGCTGTTCGTCAGTCAATTCGAGGGCACGTACCATCATCTCCCGTCGGTCTCCATGAGGCCCACGGTGATCTCTGTCCCTGTCTCGTTCTCTACCATGTCCGTGCTGTGCAACGGCGATTGTTGTTGTGGCGGCGAGCATCACCAACCAGATCATCTTTTTCATCACTTTACATTTTAAGTTTTAAACAATTTCGATCCCCGGAGGTCAAGATTCCGATACTTCTCTCCGAGAACACTCAATTGATTAGATGCCATTCATCAAAAATTCCTGCGCCGCATCTAAAAAAAAATTTCATTTGTGGATTTCGGATAACTTTGGGCCGCGACGAACACGACCCTGAACCCCGTTGATTAACAGCACCATGACCCACTTCAAAAGGATTCTTTTCTTCCTATTATTTGCTTGTACTCATTTGCTGGCAGCGCAGAAACCAGATGCCTACACCGCCGGTGAAGTAAAGCAGCTGCTGAAGAAGCTCAATGTTTTGGGCACTGTCTTGTATGTGGCGGCTCACCCCGACGATGAGAATACGTCCATGATTTCATACTTTGCCAATGAGCGACTCTATCGAACGGCCTATCTCTCGGCTACACGTGGCGATGGTGGCCAGAACCTGATAGGCCCGGAGATCAGGGAGGAATTGGGGGTGATCAGGACCCAGGAGTTACTGGCGGCACGCAGAACAGATGGCGGTCGGCAGTTCTTCTCGCGTGCCAATGATTTTGGCTATTCTAAGAATCCGGAAGAAACCTTTACGATCTGGGATCGGGAGCAGGTGCTATCAGACTTTGTGAGAGTATTTCGCAAGTTTCGGCCGGACATCATCATTACGCGATTCAACACCAATCCTCCTAACCACGGGCATCACACAGCGTCAGCGATATTGGCCAGGGAAGCATTTGCCATCAGTGGAGACCCAACGAAGTTCCCCGAGCAACTGGAGACATTAGAGCCTTGGCAACCATCGAAGATCTTTTGGAACACCTATACCTGGCGACGGGCCAACGTTGATACCACCGGATTGAAGCGGGTAGATGTCGGTGCGTACAATCCGCTACTGGGCACCTCTTATTCAGAGATCTCGGCGCTTAGTCGAAGCATGCACAAAAGCCAGGGCTTCGGATCTACGGGACGAAGGGGCAGTTACATTGAGCGCCTGCAGCAATGGGAAGGAGAGGATACGGAAGATGCCATGGGCGGCATTGATACTTCGTGGGGACGAGTGGCAGGCAGTGAAAAAGTCGCCGAGTACCTCACTATGGCAGAGCAAAACTATGATCCCGAGGCTCCAGAAGAAACTTTGCAGGCTTTGCTGTTTGCTCGTCGGGAACTGGCCCGCTTACCTGATCAATTTTGGAAGGAAGTGAAGCTGAAAGAAATCGATGAGGCATTTCGGGCGATCACGGGGATGTATTTTGAGATTACAACCAATGCCGATAGCTATGTGCCAGGTGACTCCGTGCAATTGGAGTTGGAGGCCATCGCACGAGATGGAGATGGTTTTCAGTTGACTGAGGTGCGGCTGCATCCTTGGGGTAAGCCCTTTGAGTTCAACCTGGACCTACCGCGCAACGAGCGCCAGAGTCACACGTTTAGCATGGTTCTGCCGGCAGATGTCCCCTTGAGCCAACCGTATTGGCTGAGAGAAGAGGCCTCCTTGGGGATGTACTCCGTTAGTGACCCCGCTTTGATCGGGAAACCTGAAAATGGGAAACCCATGTCCGCGCAATTGCTTGTGAAGTACGGGGACCAGTTGCTGGAATATGATATACCCATTTCATTCAAAAGGAATGATCCTGTACATGGCGAAGTGTATAGAAATATCGCCGTCACTCCGCCGATCATGGTCAACGTAGAAAGCGAGGTGCTCGTCTTCGGCGATGACAATAGCAAAGGTATTTCCGTGCAATTAAAAGCTGGTAAAGAGCAGGTATCTGGTGTCTTGCGCCCCAAAGTGCCGCAGGGCTGGAGTATTTCTCCGAATGAGGTGACCTTCGATCTGACGATGAAAGGTGAAGAGCAGACGTTTGGCTTCTCCATCACTCCTTCAAGGGGACAAGAAACTGCTTTTGCACAGTTCGAGGCGGAGCTCTCATCAGGCGATGTCTATGGTAAAGGCATGCAGGTGATAGAGTACGATCACTTTCCGCTGCAAACTTTATTCTCCGATTCGGAGGTCAAGTTGGTGAGGGTCGATGTGAAAAAACAGGGACAAAGAATAGCGTACATCGAAGGTGCAGGTGACGCACTACCTACTAATCTTACGCAGATCGGCTATCAGGTGGAGACATTGTCGAAAGATGAGGTGGTGGCCGAAAACTTGCGTCAATACGATGCCGTCCTTCTTGGAGTTCGGGCGTTCAATACGGTGGATTGGCTCACTTACAAAAACGAGGAACTATTTCAATATGCGGAGCAGGGAGGTACAGTAGTCGTCCAGTACAATACCTCTCGTCGCCTGGTAACGGATCGGATTGCGCCATTTTCCCTCACACTCTCGAGGGATCGTGTCACAGTGGAGGATGCTGATGTGCGGATCCTTGCGAAGGATCATCCGGCCATGAATGCGCCCAACAAGATTACCGGCCAGGACTTTGAAGGTTGGGTACAGGAGAGGGGCCTGTACTTTGCAGGTGAATGGGGGGAGGAGTTTCAGCCGATTCTAAGCTCCAACGATCCAGGTGAAGATCCCAAGAATGGAGGCCTGCTCATTGCCAAGTATGGCAATGGCTACTATGTGTATTCGGGTTACTCCTGGTTTCGGGAATTGCCGGCAGGGATACCAGGACCTTACAGGATACTGGCGAACCTATTGTCCCTAAGCAGCACTTCTCCTTCCAACTAAGCATCCCGCATGGATTATCTTGATTTTATTGTACTGTTTGGTACACTTCTCTTCATCGTTGCCTATGGGGTGTGGAAGACGAGAGGGCAGAAGGACATGGATAGCTACCTGAGGGGCAGCTCTATGAAGTGGAGTACGATCGGCCTTTCAGTCATGGCAACACAAGCGAGTGCTATCACTTTTATTTCTACCCCGGGTCAAGGATACGAGAGTGGCATGGGATTCGTGCAAAACTACTTTGGACAGCCCATAGCGATGATCATCGTGATGACCGTTTTTATCCCCATTTATTACAAGCTCAAGGTTTATACAGCGTACGAATACTTGGAAACGCGCTTCGATGCGAAATCACGGGCGCTCGGGGCGATGATCTTCCTGATCCAAAGGGGGCTTCAGGCGGGTATCACGATCTATGCTCCAGCGATTGTCCTTTCTTCTATACTCAATTGGAACCTGGATTTCACCATCCTGGTCACGGGCTTACTGGTCACCATTTACACAGTATCAGGTGGAACCAAAGCAGTGAGTATTACCCAAAAGCAGCAAATGGCGGTGATTATGGGAGGCATGTTTTTTGCGTTTTTCATGCTCATATCTTACATCGGCGATCACGTGTCTTTTACTGATGCTTTTAGCATCGCTGGAGCGCTGAACAAGACGCAAGCGGTGGATTTCGACATCAATTTTGAGAAGCGTTACACATTTTGGTCTGGAATGACTGGGGGCCTGTTCCTGGCATTGTCTTACTTCGGAACCGATCAATCACAGGTACAACGATACTTGGGTGGTAAGGATGTCAGGGCAAGCAAGATGGGCCTTATGTTTAACGCCGTGCTGAAAGTGCCCATGATGTTCTTCATCCTCTTTACGGGGGTCATGGTTTACGTGTTCTACATATTCTATGCCCCACCGGTTCACTTCAAAGAGCAGTCTTTGCGAATTCTCGAGTCGAACGGTAAGGCCACTGAGTTGGCTATGCTCCAGGACAGTTACGAAGGGCTTATCGAGCAACGAAAGCAAGCTGCCCTGGACTTTGTGGAGTCTGGCAACAGCGAAGAGCTTGTGAGACTGGATGAGGAGTCGAGAAAAGTCAGAGATGCCACCAAAGCGCTGATCTCCGAAGTCGATGAGGAAATCATGACCAAGGACTCCGATTATGTTTTTCTGACCTTCATACTCAATTACTTGCCGCATGGTTTGATAGGCCTTCTGATAGCAGTCATTCTATCGGCGGCCATGTCCAGCACGTCCTCGGAAATAAGTGCACTTGCATCAACTACTGCGGTTGATTTTTACAAGCGATTTTTTAAATCAGAGGCGAGCGAAAGGCACTATTTGATGGCTTCGAAGGGTATTACACTTCTTTGGGGCGCCTTGGCCATACTATTCGCATTTATTGCCAAGAGCTCCGAAAATCTCATAGAGGCTGTCAATATTATGGGGTCAATTTTCTATGGTACTATACTTGGTATTTTTATCGTCGCTTTTTTCTTCAAATATGTAAAGGGGACGGCGGTATTTTACGCAGCCTTGCTTGCGCAAGGTGTAGTCCTGAGCTGTCACTTCCTGACAGTGGCGGGAGTGCTGACATTTAGCTACCTGATGTACAATGTGGTCGGTTGCCTGATGACCGTGATATTCGGTTTTATGATCCAGGTGCTGCAGTCAAATAAACCGGCTGCTAACTCGTGACCAATGTCAAAGAAGCGTACCGACGACTTCCAATAGATTTTTATGAGCGAGACGATGTCGTGCAGATCGCCAGGGATCTCATTGGCAAGCTCGTGTTTACCACTGTCGCTGGTCAGGTTACAGGTGGACGAATTACCGAGACAGAGGCCTACAATGGCCGCAATGACAGAGCCTGCCATGCATTTTTGAGGCGAACCAAACGAACCGAGGTGATGTATGGACCTGGAGGCACCGCCTATATATACCTTTGCTACGGTATCCACGAAATGCTCAATATCGTCACTAATCGGGAGGGTTTGGCGGATGCGATCCTCGTGCGCGCGATAGAGCCCCTGACAGGGAGAGATGTGATGGAAGAAAGGCGGGGTGGTTCGAAGGGATTCAAACTGACGTCAGGGCCGGGCAATGTGACGAAAGCCCTGGCAATTGATCGAACACATCTGGGGTCATCATTCGTCAAGAGTGACGAAATTTGGATCTGCGAAGCGACAGGTGCGCCGTCAGCGATGGAGATTGAAGTGGATAGGAGAGTAGGAGTAGATTATGCAGAAGAAGATGCACTACTGCCTTGGCGATTTTTTGTAAGAGACAGTAAATGGATCAGCAAACCCAAACAGAAAGATGCTACTAGTAGATTCCGTGTCCAAGGACCTGGGTCCGTGGATCAAGGCGTTGAGAGATGAGCTCGGAGAAGACCAGGTTGTCCCTTGGCAGGAGTTGAAGGACCCTCAGCAGGTCCGGATGGCCGTGCTGTGGAATCACCGGCGAGGGATCTTCGAAAAACTACCCAACTTAGAGCTTGTTGCGTCGTTGGGGGCAGGCGTCGATCACATTTTGTCTGACCCACTGCTTCCTGCCGACATGAAGGTTTCGAAAGTCGTCAGCCCTCACCTAAGTGATCCGATGTCCAATTTCTGCATCGGTGCAGTGATCTATTTCCAACGGCAATTTGACAAGTACGCCCACGATAAGGAGGCAAAGGTCTGGGATCAGCAGTTTGACCCTGAAGTCAAGGTGACGATCGGCATTCTAGGCTTGGGTGAACTGGGAACTGACCTGGCTACTAAACTTCACTACCTGGGTTTTGACGTGCATGGGCTGAGCCGGGCGAAGAAGGATGTCCCGGGCATTACTACTTACGGTGGTGATGAAATGGCCTCTTTTCTGGGGCGGATCAACCTGTTGATATGTATGCTACCCGCTACCAGTGCAACTGATGGCATTCTTTCCAAGCGCCTGTTTGATCAGATGAACAAGGGATCGTATCTCATCAACGTTGGTAGAGGAAGACAGCAGGTGGATGAAGATATTATCGAGGCCCTAGACGGAGGCAAGCTAAATGGCGCGTTTCTTGATGTTTTCCCTACGGAACCATTGCCGGAAGGAAGTCCCCTGTGGACACACCCAAAGGTCTTCATAACCCCACACATTGCTGTGGTCACGAAGATAGAGGCAGCAGTGCCACAAATCGTCGATAATTATCGGCGACTCGAGGCGGGAGAGGAACTACTAAATTTGATTGATAGGAAGAAGGGGTACTAAAAAATCCCGATCGAAACGACCGGGACTTAATTTCATTCGATACACCTTAAATGCTCTACAATAAGCTGAATTAAAAAGATCTAGTGGATAAATATAATTCAATTATATATTGATAAGATTATATTTCAAAGTAATTATGTTAAAAAAGTTAAATTTTATCACAAATAAGTGCAATATAATCTTAGCTCTGAGCTTGCTTTCGACGCCTATTTGCGCCCAGTTGGCATTCGAGAGTGGCCCTCAGTCTATGGATTCGCTCAATTCCCCCTACGACGAAAACTACGTTGCTCTGAGCTACGATGGCTCCCAGATGGTGTACACCAAGCTCAAGTACCCTGGTAATCGGGGAGGTAATCTAAATCCAGGTAGCCTTTGGCTTGCAACCGCAAGTGACGAATGGGCAGGAGACGTCGAATTGACTTTTGCTGACTCGGCTTCGTTGAGCATTCCCTTCGGCATCGTGGGGGGCAACCTTGTGTTTGGGGAGGTGACGCCTTATTTCAATACCCACACGTCAGAAATCCTGGTAGCCCCTTTGGATGCAGACTCCGCGGTCGCAGACATCAACATTCCCTATTTCGATAATAAGAGCGAATTTTTCTCTGGCTATATCACACCAGATGGTAATGTGCTCCTGATGTCAATGGAGGGGCGAAATTCCTATGGCGTGGAAGATATATACGTGTCACTGAGGAAGTCGAGTGGTGCCTGGAGTTTCCCCAAGAATCTGGGATATACGATCAACACGGCATTTCAGGAGTTCACGCCTTTCCTTTCAGCAGATAAGAAAACGATCTACTGGTCATCCAATGGGCGCGACGGCCAAGGCAGCTTCGACGTCTATTCAAGCGATCGTCTCGACGATACCTGGCAAAACTGGACTGCCCCCAAGAATCTGGGCGATACCATCAATTCCAGCGGGGCTGAAACATCCTTCCAGTTAGCGGGTGATTATGCTTACTTCGTTTCCACTCAAAACAGCGATGGCTACGGGGACATCAGACGCATCAAGCTTCTTGATCCGGTGGAGCCACCAGAGTTGGACTCCGTCATCTTGCCACAGTCGGAGGTAGATATCCTGTCCCGAGAATTTCATCTATATGATTCGGAGACAGGGGAGAAGGTAAGCGGCGATTTCTGGTTTCAAGGTCTTGAGTTAGACACGACTTTTTCTGGTGTCTCGTCGGTGATCCTTCCCAGGAGTGAGCTGGCCGACCTGTCCTTAGAAGTGGAGGCAGTGGGTTATCTGACGCTCGAGCGATTCCTGACTGCGACGGAACTGCAAAGTACCAACCTGTTTCGTCTTGAGATCGCGCCGCTGGCCGTAGGTGCTACGGTCCAGTTGGAGAATGTGCTTTTTCAAAGGGGGACCACTGAGTTCATCGGAGGGTCCGAGCAGGAACTAGACAGGGTCGTGGAGATGATGCAGACCAATCCCTCGTTGCGCATTCTGGTAAAAGGGCATACCGATAATGTGGGTGATCCCACGAAGAACCTGGAGCTATCGAAACGCCGGGCTCGCCGGGTACGAGACTACATTGTGGAAAGCGGCATCGCTGCGGGCCGTGTTGACAGCCGTGGATACGGAGGCAACTCGCCGATAGCGTCCAACGAGCAAGAAGAGACGCGCAGACTCAATCGGCGAGTCGAATTCACGATCGTCGAGAAATAGACCGTACTGGAAATTACAGCGCTCCGAGCGCTGAGGTGTAGTTAGGCTCTTGTCCTACCTCAGGCACAAGTTCCGTGTATTTGACAGTGCCGGACTCGTCTAAAATCACCACTGCGCGAGCATTCAGGCCTTTGAACCCGCCATCACTGAATGCTACGCCATAAGCATTGCTAAATGCGCCTCCATCACGGAAGGATGAGAGGGTGACTACGTTCTCAATGTTTTCGGCGCCACAAAACCTGGCTTGAGCAAAGGGCAGGTCAGCGGAAATACACAAAACGACAGTGTTGTCAAGGGCAGCAGCTTCTTCGTTGAATTTACGAATCGAAGCAGCGCAAACCGAGGTGTCTACACTTGGGAAAATATTCAGGATCACTCTCTTCCCGGCGAAATCGGAAAGCGATACATCAGACAGATCCTGCTTGACAAGCTGGAATCCAGGTGCTTTGCTGCCGATTGCGGGGAGGTCACCAGAAGTGTTGACGGGATTGCCGCCCAGAGTAATTTGTGCCATTAGTTTGGGTGTTTTTAGAGTATAACAAAGGAACGCAAGGTTGGTTAAAATAAACCGCTTGTCCAATGCTTACAGGTGAAAAACGAGGAGGGATAGTGTCGTTAGCGCTTCCGTTTGTACTTCACTGTCTTCGTGCGCTTTTTACCGCGATCCTTTTTGCCGTCGAACCAGCCATAGTGCTTCTTGCGTTTGACGACCTTGACGGTATGTCCTCGCGAACAACTACTTGTGCCCGGCCCTACGATTACTAGGAGGATGGCGAGGAAGAGGATCCTCAGCCCGGATGGACGTATTCCTGGACGGTGGCGGTGTTGCACGAATGATTAACGAATAACCTTACGGAGTATTCTAGCCTTCAGTAATTACTTCCTCTTCGTCCGAGTCCTCTTCTTGTTTCTCCGTGGGTTTGATCATCTCGATCGTTACGTTTTCTGACTCCGCAGTAGCCTTGAAGTCATCGATGGTTTCGAGGATGTCATCGTCCACCCACACGGCTTTACTGACATCGAATACTACATGCGAGTCATCCGGAATGCTCTTTAGCGTGCGACGCAGAAAAGCCTTGTTAAGGAATGAGACGTCCTTCTCCAATTTGATAAGGAACTTTTTGCCTTCCTCTTTCACAGTGATCGCCTGGTGCAAATTTGCCTTCATCACAAAAATGATCCCCACTACAATACCTATGGAAATACCTTTTAACAAGTCCGTAAAGAGGATCGCAAGAATTGTGATGATAAAAGGGGCAAACTGATCCCACCCTTTTGCATAGAGCTGACGATAGAGTGAGGGCTTGGTGAGTTTGAACCCGACTTGCAAGAGAATAGCCGCCAGCGCCGCCAAAGGTATCTTATTGATGATGTTGGGAATAAACGCTACGGCAAAAAGCAACAGGAAGCCGTGAACGATCGCCGAAACCTTCGTTCGCCCTCCGGAACTTACATTGGCAGTACTCCGAACGATTACAGCCGTAATTGGCAAGCCGCCAATCATTCCTGACACGAAGTTGCCGACACCTTGCGCCTTCAACTCCCGGTTGGTCGGCGCTATGCGTTTGTAGGGGTCTAGTTTATCTACCGCATCCAGACTCAGGAGCGTTTCCAAGCTGGCAATAAGGGCGATAGTCGCCGCCGTTACATAGACCTGCGGATTGGTGATCTGGGTGAAGTCGGGCAGGGTGAAGAAGCTGATAAATTCATTGTAATCCTCGGCCACAGGTAGGTTGACCAGGTGATCTCCGGACAAGTACATGCCTGGATTCAGCACGCCATAAAACACTTCGTTGATCCCCACGGCCAATACTACGGCAACAAGGGGTCCTGGAACGATCTTGTTGAGTTTGAATCGATCCATCGAAATAAGTACCACTATGCACATCAAGGCGATGAGCAGCGCTCCAGGGTCGATGTTTTGGAGAGCCAATATGATCTCCGTGAAAGTGTTTTCACCATCAGGCTGGAAGAAGGCATCATCACCCTCATAATCCCTATCGTCTCCCAGTGCGTGAGGGATCTGCTTTAGAATGAGAATCAACCCGATGGCGGACAGCATCCCCTTGATCACAGAGGACGGAAAAAAGTGCCCGATGATACCTGCTCTGATAGAGCCCAAAATAAATTGGAAGACACCACCCAAGGCAACAGCCAGGAGAAATGTCTCGTAGGCCTCTAGGGTCTCGATCGCAGTGAGAACGATGACCGTGAGTCCCGCTGCTGGTCCACTCACACTGAGGTGGCTCCCACTAAGGAATCCGATGATGATTCCGCCGCAGATCCCGGCGATGAGCCCTGAAAAAAGGGGGGCGCCGGAGGCTAATGCGATTCCAAGACAAAGAGGAAGGGCGACAAGGAAAACTACTATGGCAGCTGGTATATCGTATCTGAGGTTCTTGCTATAACTTATCATACGGCGGCAATTTAGTCCATTTTGTCAGATCATGGCATATCGTGTTGTTCCTACCCTTGCATACCCATCACTAATTCGTTATATTTATTATTTATTAAGTGCAATAAGCTTTTAATAGTACCAAACGGAATATTGTTTTGGTGCAAAAAGTATCTTTCCTAACTGACTAATAATCAGTGAAAAATTACTTGGATTATCAAGAAATTAATGAAAGTTACCTTGGTAAGGTTTATGCGTTTTTTTATATTTCCGTATCTGTCCCTAACCTAACCTAAACTGACTACCCACCCATGAAAAAACCTGAAGTGCTGGTGCAGGATACCAATGTGCCCAAGGGTTACCGTGCGTATAAGATCAAAGGAGTTGACCATACGATTGTAGCGCGAAAAGGAGGGCCCTCCACCCAGCAAGTAAAGACCGATGCCGCCTATTCAGAACTCAGAGAACATCAAAAGGAATTCGGCATCGCGTCTATGATGGCCAAGGCGCTTCGGGGCTCTCTTTCACCGGGGATGTCAGAAATCTGTGAAACTTATGTCTCCGGGAGACTTACTGCTCAATTTCGAAACCTTGCTAAACAAGAGGAAGGACAAACTGGCCAGCGACCGCTCTATCCGAGCAGACATGGACATTTATTGAATGGCTTCGAATTCAATACTACCTCACCCTATCAGGAGATCTTTGGGGCGAAGTATTTCGTGAGGCCCGGTTCAAGACGAGGGCAGGTCATCTTGCATTTTCCTGCTTTCGTCCCGGACAAGACATTTCAAAAGCCTAAAGAGGCGACCAACTTCAAGATTTTCGCCCGTCTTGTCGCGATATCTGATTACAGGTTTGACACATCAGCCGGTAACTACGTCCCGCTGGATCAATTGTGTCATGGCAATTATGGTTCTTTCGAAAGTAACATGCTGCCGATGCTGAAGATGGCGATTGAGCCCATGACATCACAGATATCTGTAAAGAACGTGAAGCAACTCTCGCCGAATACTGGCCTATTCCTTATCATGGCGGTCAGTTTCTACGAGTACTCTGGTGGGCATTTTCACCACTTAGCGAAGGACAGCGGTATGCAAATACACCAGGTGTATTAACCTTTCGCATCTGTAGCTTGTTCCTTCACCATGGGATCAAGCACTTCCATCCAGGGACTAGCCGAAAAGCTCGAAGAGGGCCGGCACATTGGTGATCGTCTGGCCGATGCAGTGATCGCACAGTACGGAAAAGACCCTCAATTTGCAGCCTCCTTAAAGTCTATTGTCAATAACCGAGCACTGCGCGAACAAACGGATTTGGCGCCGTTGACTGACATGGTAGACGATATGGTCTTGAAATTTAAGACCTTTGATTCACATCGCCTAGAAGCTGGCCAGCGCGTTTTCAGACATTACGCGGCAGACATCATGCCCCTGCTGGGACTTTATTCTCTTCCATATTGCTATGCGGCAGAGGAGGGCTCCAAGGTGTTGATACTTTCAAAATACCTGACCGAAGATCCCGAAAAGCGTCTGAAAGAGACAGCAGAATTCGTCATTGAGATGGGCGCTTCCGATGCTTTTGCCAGCGACGGAAAGGCATTGGTTGCCATTTCTAAGGTTAGACTGATTCACAGCTACGTTCGCAAATATGCGTCGGCTCAGGTGCGCCATGAAGTACCAGTCAATCAGGAGGACATGGTTGGAACCAATCTGGCCTTTTCGCTCATCGTGATCAGGGGACTAAAGAAGCTGGGGATACAGCTGTCGCAGACTGAGGCTGAAGCCTACCTGTACCTGTGGCGCTGTGTTGGAGAGCTTTTGGGGGTGGATCCCTACTTCCTGCCGGAGGACCTCAAATACGCCAGTTTGCTGGAGTCCACAATCCGCCGTCGCCAATTCCGTCGAAATGAGGCCGGAGTAACATTGACAAAAGGGTTGCTGGATCATTTTGCCAACTTTTGGACCTATCCGGTAGCTAAGCCTGAGGAATTAATGGCCTATTTGATGGGCGAGCCAGTGCGATCCTTTCTTGGATTGCCGAAGCCCACCGTGCTCACTTCCGGTATTGTGCAAGCGGTATCTACTCGCAATTTCTTTCGCCAGTTTTCTGAGAGAAATTATGCCCAGATCTTTCGGTTAGCCAAGTTTGATCCTTTTAACGTCACCCCCGCGGAACTAAGAATCTGAGACTTCCAGGTATCCCTCAGGACCAATCCTGCGTTGTAGTAGCATGCCCAGACTACTTGCCTTGGTTTGTCTTTTGCTTGCGGGTGCGATAATCCCTCTATTTGGTCAGGGACGAGCCACACAATATTACAACCTTGCCCTGGAACAGGTCACAGACGAGAATTATGACTCGGCCCTGCATTATCTAAATCGCTCCATCGTCGCCCGCGGAACTTCCGATGCCTATTTTCTGAGAGGTACGCTGTATGAGATTGCCGGTGAGCAGATGCGGGCACTTGACGACTATACCTCTTGTATCACTCTTAGCGAAGGCTTCAGGGAGGCCTACTTCAAAAGGGGGGAGCTCTTCTACAAAAATGGTGTTTATGAAAGCGCCCTGAAGGACTTTGACCACCTCTTGAGCATTCAGGACCCGGAGAACACGCAGGCGATCTTCTTCAGAGTTGATCCCCTGGGGCAAGAGCAGGTACGCGTATCTTCAATGGTACAAATGAAGGGCTCTATCCACGGATTGCGAGGGTTGACCTATCAGGCGATCGGTCGTTATGATCAGGCCCTGAAAGATCTCAATCGCGCCATATCGCTGGATTCGTCATCGCAGAATGTCGTCAATCGCGCGCTTCTCTACAAAGAGATGGGGGAGACTGATAAGTCCCTTGAACAACTGCAGCTGGCTGTAAAAATCGACCCGCGTAATGAGGTAGCGTGGTTCAACCTGGTCATCCTGGACAGTGAGGTAGAACTACCCGCGGCATTGATGGAGAGTGCGGACTTTGGGCCTATGGTAGCTTATCGCGCCGTAGAGGCATTTGAAGAAGAGAACTACTCAGAGGCCGAAGCGTTGTTCAAGCAAGCGCTCAGGCTTAACCCGAAAGACCCAACTTTGCTGCTCAACGCCGGCCGTCTTGATATTAAGAATGGAAACCTGGAGGAGGCAAAAAGCAAATTTCAAGAAGCGCTGCTACTGGACGAGACGAGACTTGAAACGTATTACCTGATGGGCAACGCATTTTTTCGGGGGAAAGCCTTTGAAGAGGCTGTGGCATTTTATGAGCAATTCCTCCTCAGGGACAGAAGTAACGCGCAGATCTGGTACAATGCAGCGATGGCATACTTTGAATTGCAGGACCTCCGTAGTGCCTGCAACTACCTCGAGGAAGCGAAGGTGCGCGGGATGTCACAAGCGGACCATTACCTTCAAAATAAGTGTAATCAGTAACCCAATATTTTCAACATCGATTCGTGCGACTGCTCTTCGGCGAATAGCTCCGAGCTGATTTGGCCCTGATCATCTTCGCGTAGAAGCACGTGTTTCGGAGCGGGAATGAGACAGTGCTGTATCCCGCCGTAGCCGCCCAGTGATTCCTGGTAGGCTCCGGTATGGAAGAACCCAAAAAAGAGTGTCTCTCCTGATGGTATTTGTGGTAGGAACACTTCTGCTATGTGTGCTTCAGAGTCATAATAGTCCATACTGTCACACGTCAGGCCACCGATATTCACGCGATGGTGAACCTGGTCCCAGTGGTTGACAGGCAGTAAAATGAACTTGTCATTCATCCCCCAGACATCAGGCATGTGCGTAATGAACGACCCGTCCATCATATACCACAGCTCTTTGTCATTTTGTAGCTTCTGATCCAGCACTGAATAGATCGTAGCGCCGCTCTCTCCGACGGTGTAGCTGCCAAACTCTGTGAATATATTCGGGGTCGGGACATGGTTCTTGTGGCAGATCCATTGAATGTTTTGTACGATTTGATCAATCATATAAGCATAATCGTACTCGAAGTGTATTGAGTTCTTGATTGGAAAGCCCCCGCCAATATCGACAGAGTCCAACTCCGGGCATACCTTCTTGAGTTCGCAATACTTGTAGATGAAACGACTCAGTTCACTCCAGTAATAAGCGGTGTCTTTGATGCCAGTATTGATGAAGTAGTGGAGCATTTTGAGCTGGGCATTGGACTCCTTTATTTTTTGCTCGTAGAAGGGAATGATGTCATTGTATCGGACACCTAGCCTACTCGTGTAGAATGCAAAATTGGGCTCCTCATCCGCCGCTACACGAATACCAACTTGAAATGGATCCTGAAAACCCGACAAGTAATGATCGAGTTCATTCAGATTGTCGAGGATTGGCATGCAGTTGCGAAATCCATCTTTCAACAGGTTGGTCACATTTTCGAGGTAGGCGGGCCGCTTGAATCCATTGCAAATGACGAACGTGTCCTTGGCGATCTCTCCTCTTTCAAACATCTTCCTGACGATAGGGATGTCAAACGCCGAAGACGTTTCTATATGAGCGCCGTGACTTGTCGCCTCCGTCAGCACAAACTGGAAGTGGGATGACTTGGTGCAGTAGCAATACACATAGTCACCCTGATAGTTGTGCTTTTTGAAGGCCTCTGAGAATAGGTGTCGAGCCTTGTCGATGTTGGCGCCAATCTTGGGAAGGTAGCTGATCTTCAATGGCGTACCATACTGACGGATGATGGCCATCAGGTCCACGTCATGAAATAGCAACTGGTTGTTCCTGGTTTTGAACTCCTCCGTAGGGTAGTAGAAGGTCTGTTCTATCAGATCGGCATACGTCTGCATATTCGTTAGTTCGCAATTCCGTGCAATTATGCGAGAAATAATCGAAAACGAAGCATACTTTTTTCTCTTGAGAAACCCTGCTCAATTGCTGTCTGCAAATAGTCCCAAATGCTTAATTTTGGCCTCATTTTGCCACAACCCCGAAGATGATACCGATCAAGATATACGATGAGACTGCACCGCTGGAGGCAGTCATACTAGGCGTAGCGAAGGACATGGGCGGTGTCCCTGACATTGACCATACTTATGACCCAAAATCCCGGGAGCATGTCCTCGACGGAACTTTCACAAAGGAGGAAGATGCCATTCGAGAGATGGAGGCCTTCCTGGAGGTTTTCCAACGATATGGCGTCGAAGTATATCGCCCTCAGAATCTGCCAGACTTGAATCAGGTATTCGCCAGGGATGTGGGCATTGTCATAGATGAGACCCTCATTGTGCCGCACATTTTCATTGACAGACGCGAAGAAGTGCAAGGGATAGAGCCCATCATTGAGAAGGTCGAGGCGGATCACGTGCTTCGCCCTCACGAGAGCATCCGGATGGAGGGCGGCGATGTCATGCCCTGGAAGGGGCACCTATTCGTGGGGTATTCGAAGCCAGCGGATTTTGAGAAATACAAAGTTGCGCGTACCAACGAACGAGGTGTCGCATTTCTTAGGGAGACCTTCCCTCATCTGGAGGTAAAGGCCTTTGAATTGCGGAAGTCAGATATCGATGCACGTGAAAATGCACTGCACCTGGACTGCTGCTTCCAGCCGGTGGGTCATGATAAGGCTATTCTGCATCCGGAAGGCTTCAAGCATGAGGATGACGTAGCGTTTCTTCGGGATTTCTTTGGGCCTGAAAATATTTTCACCATCACCAAGGACGAAATGTATGAGATGTTTTCTAACGTCTTTTCCATTTCACCGGAGATCGTCGTCTCGGAGAAGAGCTTTCATCGCCTCAACGCACAATTGCGAGACTGGGGCTTGACCGTAGAGGAGATTCCCTACCACGAAATCTCAAAGATGGAGGGGCTGCTCCGATGTTCCACCTTACCCCTTCGTAGAAGATATGACTAGTCAGGTCACGGATACGATCATGCTTGTGAGGCCGGTCGCTTTTCATATGAACGAAGAGACGGCAGTGAACAATTACTTCCAGCACGAGGTGCACTTCACGGAGCACGAAGTGCAACGGCGAGCGTTGGAGGAGTTTGACACTTTTGCGCATGAGCTACAGCAGAATGATATCCAGGTTGTCATCTTTTCCGATACGAAGAGTGTGGACACACCAGACTCGATTTTTCCCAACAATTGGTTCACGACGCATGAGAATGGGATGATGTACTTGTACCCGGCGTTTGCGGAGAATCGACGAAAGGAACGAAGACCTGATATTATCAATCAATTGGTTGCCGATTTCGGGTTCATGGAAGTCCATGATTTCTCCTACCTGGAGAATGACGGGCGTATCCTTGAGGGTACTGGCAGCATGATCCTGGATCGCCAGAACAAAATTGCTTATGCGGCTTACTCTGAAAGGACTACGGAAGAAGGTCTGAAGGTCTTTGCTGACAAAACCGGATACCAGTACCTCGCATTTCACGCCATGCAAACTGTGGACGATGGTCGTTTGCCAATCTATCACACCAACGTGATGATGGAAGTGGGAGAGGACTTTGCCGTCGTCTGCCTTGGCAGTATCGATGACAAACGAGAACGACAGGAGTTGGTGGATAGGCTTGAAGTAACGGGGAAAGAGATCATTGAGATATCTGAGGCTCAGGTGCGGTCATTTGCCGGCAACATCCTGCAAGTGAGGAATAAGCACGGAAAGCGCTTTATTGTGATGTCCTCGGCCGCCCATGAGATTTTGAGCCTGGAGCAAAAGGAAAGGCTTTCCGCGCACGGACAGTTACTTCACAGTCCGATTCCCACCATCGAGACGCTTGGTGGCGGAGGGGTCCGTTGCATGATGGCTGAAATATTCAAACCGCTAATTGAACCTAAGACACAATGATCAATCTGCAAGAATTCATCAAGAAGGGTATCTCTGATGCTTTCTCGGAATTGTATGGCCATGACTTGCCAGCCGGGGAGGTGCAGATCCAACCAACAAAGAAGGAATTTGAGGGCACGCACACTTTTGTCGTGTTTCCCTATTTGAAAGTATCGCGAAAGAAGCCAGAAGACACGGCCAACGAGGTGGGTGAATTCCTGAGGGACCGCGTAGAGGCAGTCGCCGATTTCAATGTGGTCAAGGGTTTCCTCAACCTATCGCTGGACCAATCGCAGTGGATCGAGAGCCTTCGCCAAATCCACCAAAATGAGTCGTTTGGCCGATTGGGGAACAATGGCAAGAAGGTGATGGTGGAGTTTTCTTCACCCAATACGAACAAACCACTGCATCTGGGTCATTTGCGCAACAATTTCCTGGGTGACAGCGTCTCGCGAATACTGGAAATGGCCGGCTACGAAGTGATGAAGGTCAATCTTGTCAATGACCGCGGCATACATATCTGCAAATCGATGATTGCCTATGAGAAGTTTGGTGAGGGTGAAACGCCGGAGTCTTCAGGGATTAAAGGAGATCATCTCATTGGCAAGTACTACGTCCGGTTCGACCAGGAGTACAAGCGAGAGATCTCAGAGCTCATCGGACAAGGAATCGAGGAAGAACGCGCCAAAAAGGAGGCGCCACTTCTTCAGGAGGCGCAGGAATTGCTGAAGCAGTGGGAAAACCACGAGCCCCACGCTGTAGGACTCTGGCAGCGTATGAATGGCTGGGTCTATGACGGCTTTGAGGAGACCTATGCTACCATGGGCATCAGCTTCAACAAGATTTACAAAGAGTCAGAAACCTATCTCCTTGGCAAAAACATCGTCGAGGAGGGACTTGACAAGAGGGTCTTTTTCAAAAAGGAAGATGGCTCGGTATGGGTGGACCTTAGCGATGACGGCCTCGACGAAAAGCTTGTCCTTCGAAGTGACGGCACCGCGGTGTACATGACGCAGGATATGGGCACATGCGATTTCAAGCATGATGATTTCCCTTTTGACCAATCGGTGTATGTAGTAGGCAATGAGCAGGACTACCATTTCAATGTGCTATTCAAGATCATGGGTAAGCTCGGCCGGCACTACGCTGATGGGCTGTACCACCTCAGTTATGGCATGGTGGACCTTCCTACGGGGAAAATGAAGTCCAGAGAGGGCACGGTCGTGGATGCGGATGACTTAATGCAAAGCATGTTTGAGACTGCAGAGCAACAAACTCGTGAGTTGGGGAAGATTGAGGGGCTCAGTGAGGGCGAAGCCAAAAGTCTCTATAAAGTCCTGGGTCTTGGGGCCCTCAAATATTTCCTTTTGAAAGTGGATCCAAGAAAACGGATGCTTTTCAATCCAGAGGAGTCCATCGATTTTCATGGGAATACCGGTCCTTTCATTCAATATTCTCATGCAAGGATCTCCGCGATCGCCCGGAGGGCGAGGGACCTTGGGGTCGGGGATTCCTTCGATACACAAAAGTTGACCCTCCATTCCAAGGAGCTCGAACTGATCGCATTGTTGGTACAGTTTCCGACCACGATCGAGAATGCTGCCAGGGAGTACGCGCCTTCGATGGTAGCTCAGTACGCCTACGATCTCGCCAAGGCCTACAATAGCTTTTATCAGGAGCTCAAGATCTTTGATGACGACAATCCCGATCAGATGGCGTTTCGTGTGATACTGTCGGTAGCGACATCGAAAACAATTCGATTGGCCATGGGATTATTGGGAGTAGAAGTACCTGAAAGAATGTGATTATGAGCGACACGAAAGCATGGGTAGAGGCATTCCGTCTAAGGACCCTGCCATTGGCATTTTCCAGCATTTTGATGGGGTCTTTTTTAGCGGTGGCTGCCGGGTTGTTCGACTGGGTCATTCTGGGTTTGTCGCTGCTGACCACATTGTTTCTCCAGGTCCTGTCCAATCTTGCCAACGACTTTGGCGATAGCGTGTCAGGCGTAGATGGGGATCAAAGAGAAGGCCCAAGGCGAATGGTGCAGTCGGGCAAGATTTCCTCAGAATCCATGCGCCGGGCATTGTACGTATGTGGGGCCTTGGCACTTGTGAGCGGACTGGGTTTAATCCTCTATGCTTTTTGGGGACAGAGCACCTATTTGTGGGTATTCTTCTTGCTTGGCGTTGCAGCAATTGCCGCTGCCGTGAAGTACACTGTGGGGAAATCTCCGTACGGTTACCAGGGACTAGGAGACTTGTTTGTATTGCTCTTTTTCGGATTGGTCGGCGTGGTCGGTAGCTATTTTCTATACGTTCGGCAATTCGACTGGTGGGTGATGTTGCCAGCGATGAGTTGCGGACTATTTGCTGTGGGGGTTCTGAATGTCAACAACATTCGCGACATAGAATCGGACCGCGAGGCCGGTAAAAGATCCATTCCTGTGAGACTTGGTAAGCGACGGGCTAGTGTTTATCATCTTGTGCTCATACTGACTGGCTGGTTGCTTGTGCTGGCATACTCACTTGGGCAAAGTAGCCACCTATTGCACTGGATCTATTGGCTGGTTTTTCCCTTATTCGTACGCAACGTTATTGTGGTCTTTAGGAAGGAGGGAGCGGACCTTGATCCCTACTTAAAACAACTTGCCATATCCTCACTTCTGTTTGTTTTATTATTTGGGGCAGGTGTGTTACTTTACCCATGAATTGATTTTCCAATCAAAGCGTTAAATTAGAATAAAAAAATAGCCTTCGATGAACAAAATTCTCGTGCCTTTCGACTTTTCTGACGTGGCAATGAACGCGTTGAACTTTGCGGTACAGTTGACAAAGCAAAACGAGTCTTGTGAGCTTGTAGTTCTCAATGTGATCGAGCACCCTTCCCATTCCGCTTTTCAGAGTATGGGAGTGCAAGGTTACGATCCGATGGAAAACCTGTTTATCAAGCGGCTGATCGATTCTGTCGAAGCCAAGTTGGAGGACTTGTTGACGCAGGAGCCTTACAAGGGAATCAAGGCATTCTACAAACTGAAGTTGGGTAATCCCTATCATGAAATCACCAAGGAGATCAACGAGGAGAATGCGGAGTTGGTAGTGATGGGTACCGAAGGCGCTTCTGGCACCGATGAAATGTTTGTGGGGTCAAATGCTGAGCGCGTTGTAAGAGGCGCGGAATGTCCCGTCATCACTTTGAGGGAGCCTGCTGATGTTGCTGAGATCAACGATATTGTCTTTGCCAGCAACTTTCATGAAGTGACCCCTAACTTCGTTGACCATGTGCTGAAGTTGCAGAAGGCATTTGACGCTGAGTTAAAGATTGTCAAAATCAACACTCCCGCCAACTTCACTACCACACGCCATGACCAGGAGCTGATGGAAGATTTTGTGAAGCGATTTGATATCCAGAATTGCTCTACCAGTATCTACAACTATACAAACGAGGAAGATGGTATTGTCGCTTTTGCGGAAGACATTGATGCGGATATGGTCGCCCTTGGCACACACCAGCGCACCGGCGTCGGACATTTCCTGCTGGGCAGTATTGCTGAGGATGTGGTCAATCATGCCAAGCGACCTGTCTGGACTTTCAGTTTGGAAAACTAAAGCAGCACTTACAAGTTATTGAACATTAGAACTGCTATAGATCGAGGGTGCATGCTCTCGATCTATTGCTATTATTGACAACCCTTTACCAAGTCCTTTTCAACGGGATCAACGTCCCATCCAACCATGTCTGAACTGAAAATAGCTGTCCAAAAATCGGGCAGACTGAGCGAAGACACACTCAAGCTCTTCAAAGAGTGTGGTATCAAATTCAACAACGGTATCAAGAAACTGAAGGCGAAGTCCACCAACTTTCCGGTGGAGTTTCTGTTCCTGAGAGACGATGACATTCCAGGCTACGTCGAGGACGGTATTGCCGACTTGGGGGTTGTCGGGCAAAACGTGCATATGGAGGAGGCCAGAGATGTCGAAGAAGTAAAGCCATTGGGCTTTTCACGCTGTCGGCTTTCATTGGCGATACCACGCGAGGCGCAATACGATGGTGTCGAGGATTTCGCCGGCAAGAGCATCGCCACTAGCTACCCCACGATACTCCGATCCTACCTCGATAAAAAGGGTATCAAAGCGGAGATCCAGGAGATCAGTGGCTCAGTCGAAATCGCACCAGGCATTGGACTCGCAGATGGTATCCTCGATATCGTCAGCTCAGGTAGCACGCTGCTGAGCAATGGACTGAAGGAAGTGGAAGTGGTCATGAAGTCTGAGGCGACGATGGTGGCCCATCGGGGCTTGAGCGATGGGAAGAAGAAGCTACTCAACGATTTGATCTTTCGGATTGAGGCCGTACTGGAGGGCAAAAACAACAAGTACGTGCTCCTCAATGCCCCGAACGAAAACGTCGCGGAGATCATCGATATTCTGCCGGGCATGCGGAGTCCGACAGTGCTGCCATTAGCTACTGAAGGTTGGAGTAGCATTCATTCGGTTATCAATGAAGACGCATTTTGGGAGAGCATCGAGCGACTGCGAGCGGCAGGTGCCGAGGGCATATTGGTAGTCCCCATTGAGAAAATGATTCGGTAAGCCATGAACATTCATATTGCTCCAACTCCCTCGCAACTACAGACGATCCTCAAGAGGCCAGTGAAGGATTATGAGCAGATTGAGAAGATCGTCAGGCCCATTCTGGAAAAAGTCCAGCGTGGTGGTGATCATGCCTTGCGCAAGTTCGCGTTGGAATACGACCACGTGGAGTTGGACTCCTTGTGGGTGACTCCGGAGGAATTTGCAGCCGCAGTGAAAATAGTCGATCAAGATTTGAAGGAGGCGATCCACGTCGCAAAGGCAAACATCGAGAAGTTTCATCGGGCACAGAAGCAAGAAGAACTCGCGATGAAGGTTATGCCTGGTGTCGTATGTTCTCGTCGATCAGTACCCATTCAAAAGGTGGGGCTGTATGTGCCCGGAGGGACAGCACCCTTGTTCTCGACCGTACTCATGCTGGCAATTCCTGCCAGAATTGCTGGTTGTAAAGAGATCATTCTGGCGTCTCCGTCCAATCGAATGGGGCAACTGGATCCTGTCATCCTGTACACCGCTCAGTTGACGGGCGTGACCAAAGTGCTCAAGCTCGGTGGGGCTCAGGCAATTGCCGGGATGGCCTACGGGACGGAATCAGTTCCCAAAGTGGATAAGATCTTTGGGCCCGGTAACCAATATGTGACCGCGGCCAAGCAATTGGTAGCGCGGGACAGTGTCGCTATTGATATGCCTGCCGGACCATCCGAAGTAATGGTCGTAGTGGATGAAGAGGCCAACGCCGCCTTCGCGGCCTCCGATTTGCTGTCACAGGCTGAGCACGGAGTGGACAGTCAGGTGATCCTTGTGACCGAATCAGAAGAGAAAGCTGCAGAAGTCAAATCAGAGGTGGAGAAGCAATTGCAGGAGTTGGATCGCAAAGAGATCGCAGCAGAATCCCTAAGCAATAGCGCCATCATTGTCACGAAGGACCAAACGACGATTGTTGATATCATCAACGAATACGGTCCTGAGCATCTCATAATCAATGTGGCCAAACCAGAGAAAATCGTGGAGCGGGTGGTCAACGCGGGTTCTGTGTTCATCGGTCCGTACACGCCTGAGTCCGCCGGGGACTACGCTTCAGGGACCAACCACACCCTCCCGACCAATGGATGGGCAAAGTCCTATTCTGGCGTTTCCCTGGACAGTTTTATCAAGAAGATCACCTATCAGGAAATTACTGCAAAGGGACTCTCGAAGCTGGGCCCCTCGATTGAGAAAATGGCAGAGGCTGAACATCTACAAGCTCACAAAAATGCTGTGACATTGCGCCTCAAGTCGTTGAAGCAATAAAGCGATGGACATCTCCTCACTCGTACGACCTCATCTTAGGAACCTGAAACCCTATTCATCTGCACGGGATGAATTTGATGGGGTTGCAAATGTCTTTTTGGATGCCAATGAGAATCCTCATGGCTCTGCGGCTGGTGACGAGTGGAATAGATACCCCGACCCGCATCAGGAAGCGCTAAAGGAATTGATTGCTAACCTCAAGGGGGTGCCTGCGGAGAATATTTTTCTGGGCAATGGCAGCGACGAACCCATTGACCTCCTGATTCGCGCGTTCTGCGAACCTGGCAGAGACAGGATCATGAGCTTTCCCCCGACTTATGGCATGTACAATGTCTCGGCGGCGATCCATGACGTGCCCATCGACAAGGTCTTACTTACCCGAGACTTTCAGCTGGATCTTCCTGCCATCCGCTCGGGAATGGACAGGGCCCACAAGCTCACGTGTCTGTGCTCGCCGAACAATCCTTCCGGGAATGACCTGACTTTGTCAGATATGGAGCAAGTGCTGAAGGCTGCTCCTGGTTTGGTGGTTGTGGATGAGGCGTATATCGACTTTAGTGCGCGCGAGAGTTTAGTCGCCAGAATTAGGGAATTCCCCAACCTCATCGTGCTGCAGACCTTTAGCAAGGCGTGGGGTATGGCGGCATTGCGGGTGGGAATGGCTTTCGCCAATACGGAAATCATTCGCTATCTCAACAAGATCAAACCTCCCTACAACATTCCGGGACCGATCCAGCAACTCGCACAGTCATCCATCCAAAACGGCAAGGGTCAGGTGGACGAATGGATTGCCAATGTGCTGACCGAGCGCGAGCGTCTCGCACATGCACTCAATGACTTGGGAGTCGTGAGGAAGGTCCATCCCAGTGATGCCAATTTTTTTCTTGTGGAATTTGATGGAGCCGAAAACGTATTCAATACCCTCACCGGAAAGGGCATTATCGTTAGGGACCGTCGGAGTCACCCACTCTGTGAGGATTGCCTGCGGTTGACTATTGGGACACGAGAAGAAAATGATCAATTGCTCCGGGCCCTCAGGGCATTTTAGGAGTACCACCAAAAACCGAATTTCACCTACCTTCGCGAGCCATGAGACCCATCCTATTTATCGATCGTGACGGCACCATCGTGTCCGAAACTGATGATGAGAAAGTTGACAAGGTTGAGAAACTCAATTTCTTGCCTGACTGTCTGTATTACCTCCGAAAGATCCAGATGGAGAGTGATTTTCTGTTGGTGATGGTGACGAACCAGGATGGTCTTGGGACTCCTGATTTTCCGGAAAGTGAGTTCTGGCCAGTGCATGATTTCATCATGCGCACCCTCGAATCGCAGGGCATTCATTTTGACGCGATTCACATCGACGAACATTGGGAAGCGGACAATCACCCAAACCGTAAGCCGGGCATTGGTATGCTCACGGGCTACCTCAATGGGCAGTTCGATATTGCCAATTCACACGTTATTGGGGATCGAGTCACGGACGTGCAGCTGGCGAGGAATCTCAGTAGCAAAGCCATACATATTGCCCCCGAGTCCACTACTGATGCCGAACTGACAACGGAGTCCTGGAGAACTATCTATGAATACCTGGTGCTCTCCCCGAGAAAGGCGAGTGTATCCCGGACAACGAAAGAAACAACGATTGATATCGAGGTCAATCTCGATGGTAGCGGGCAAACCAGCTGTGAAACAGGCATTGGTTTTTTTGATCACATGTTGGATCAGCTGGGGAAGCACGGTGGGATAGACCTGACCGTGAAGGTGCAGGGCGACCTTCACATCGATGAGCACCATACCATTGAAGATACAGCCCTTGCCTTAGGTCAGGCATTTTTGGATGCATTGGGTCACAAGAAGGGCATTCAGCGGTATGGCTTTCTATTGCCGATGGATGATGTATTGGCACAAGTGGCGATTGATTTCGGAGGCCGCCCTTGGTTGGTATGGGAGGCGGACTTCAAGCGGGAAAAGGTAGGGGAGATGCCGACCGAAATGTTCATGCATTTCTTCAAGTCCTTCTCAGATACGTCTAAGTGCAATTTGAATGTCAAGGCGGAGGGCGACAACGAACATCACAAGATCGAGGCCATCTTCAAAGGGTTTGCGAAGGCAATCAAGATGGCCGTCGCGCGCAATGCCGAAGAGATGGGCTCCTTGCCGTCTACAAAAGGGACACTCTAGTGTGAATTGAAAATTGAAAATGGATAATTAACCTTTTCAATTTTCCTCTCCTCAACGAATGTAATCATTTATGCGTATATTTATTTTGGAGACACGTATTATGAATACGAAACTAACATTGACCATTGAGAAGTCCGTCATAGAAAAGGCTAAGGCCTATGCCAAAGGTTCAGGTAGGAGTCTGTCGGATTTAATTGAGGCTTATTTGAGAAACCTGACAAGGGTCTCAGGCTCCTCGTCGGACGTTCCTGATGAATTTAGTGACTTATTCGGTGCAGTTCAGTTACCTGATGATTTTGATGAGAAAGCGAAGATCAGGGAGATTATGACCAAGAAGCACGGATGAAGTCTTATTTTTTGGACACCAACGTGATTTTGGATTTCATCGCCGATCGCAAGCCATTCAGCAAATATGCCCTGGCTCTATTCAAACTTGCGCTCGAAGGATCGTGTCACTTGTGGACGTCCGATAATGTAATAACCACCGTTTACTACATAATCGAAAAGGAAGCGGGGAGTGTATTTGCCAAAGAAAAGATTGGCCTGTTGCTTCGCCACATTGAGATACAACCAATAACCAAAGCGGACTTGCTAGGCGCCTTATCAGTGGATTTCAAAGACTATGAGGATGGTGTTCAGCATGCCGCCGCATTGAGTCATGGAAAAATTGACGCAATAATCACACGGAATATCAAAGACTTCAAGAGAAGTCAATTGCCAGTGATGTCACCAGAGCAACTATTTCCAGGTGGCGATTGACAATAAAAAAGTGGGAGTTGAGAATTATGGAACGAGCCTAATTTTCCATTTCTCAATTTTCAATTCCTCGAAAGCCACTTTCGAGCATTCACAAAAGGTATGATCCACGGGCTCACTTCGTGAGCTAATTTATCTTCGTAGTGTGCCCAGTTCCATGGGAAAATGGATCGCTCCAGGTGCGGCATGATGGCCACGTGCCTGCCATCCTTTGACGCCAATGCTGCGGTGGCGAAGTCACTGCCATTGGGGTTGCCAGGGAAGGCCTCGTAGCTGAACTTGACGGGTATAGCGTACTGGCTCTCATCTGCAGGGAGCACAAATCGCCCCTCTCCATGTGCAAGCCATATACCTAGCCTCGAGCCAGCCATATTGCCGAACAACACAGTGTTGTTGTCCAGGATATCCACGTTCACAAAGGCGCTTTCAAATTTGCCAGAGATGTTGTGATGCATTTTAGGATGCTCGCTCATCTCGGGGTACACTACCTCCAGCTCCATCATTGCCTGGCATCCATTGCATACGCCAAGACTGAGCGTATCGGGTCGGGCGTAGAAGTTGTCAAGCGCGCTCTTCGCCTTTTCATTGAAGAGGAAAGATCCCGCCCACCCCTTGGCAGACCCGAGCACATCCGAGTTGGAGAAACCACCTACGAAGACGATGAACTGCACATCGGAGAGGTCTTCGCGGCCCTCAATAAGATCGGTCATGTGCACATCCCTCACATCAAAACCAGCCATATACAGCGAATAGGCCATCTCGCGGTCACCGTTCACACCTTTTTCCCGGATGATAGCTGCCTGCACGCCGTTTCGTTCTTTGCGATCCAGATCAATGCTGTAAGTATTGAATTGCCCGTCGAAGCCTTTTGGAAACTCGTACTTCAAGGGCTGGCGTGTGTAGTTGGTGGCACGCAAATCAGCGATTTCGGCAACCGACTGTTCTCGGTCCAGCAGGTGAGAACTCTTCATCCATGTTTGCCTGCAATCGTCGATGTCTAGTTCGATCGCCCAGTCTCCTTTCGTTATGCTCAACGATCTCGCTTCGGTGACACGGCCCAGGACGCAATGGTCGATGCCCCGATTTGCTAGAAGTTCCAAAACTGACTCCGGTAGTTGCAGCACGACCGCTGGAGCCTCTGAGAACAAGAGCTGTACAGGATCTCTTTCTGCAAATGGAGCGAGATTTATTGACAGGCCGCCCCGGGTATTGGGGAAGTTCATCTCCAGCAGTGTCGTAATCAGCCCACCTGACCCAATGTCGTGGCCCGCCAGAATTTGATTGTCGCTGATCATTTTCTGCACTGCCATGAATGCGTTCTTCAGCGCTAAGGCATCGATGGCTGGAACCTCGTCGCCGAGTACTCCCAGCGTTTGCGCGAGAGAGCTTCCTCCCAGCTCGAAATTAGCTGAGCCAAATGGAAGGTAGACCAGCACAGTGTCTTTTGCTTGGAGGTTGAGGGCTGGTACTACCGCTTTGCGGCAATCAGAGACTTCGGCGCCAGCGCTGATGATCACAGTGCCAGGTGCCATCACCCGCTGACCATCAGGATATTTCTGCGTCATCGATAGGGAGTCCTTTCCAGTAGGGATGTTGATGCCCAGCTCACTGACGAACTCACTAAGCTGCTTCACTGCTTCATATAAGCGGAAGTTCTCCCCCTCATTCTTCGCCGGCCACATCCAATTGGCACTCAGAGACACCCCTTGGAGACCATGGGTCAGGGGTGCAAATACCATGTTGCTGAGGGCTTCTGCTACGGACAGTTTAGACCCAGCACCAGGATCAATCATTCCTGCTACGGGCGCGTGCCCAATGCTTGTGGCTATCCCTTTCAGGCTCTTGTAGTCAAGGGCCATGATCCCCACGTTGTTCAACGGCAACTGTATTTCACCAACCGTCTGTTGTAGGGCTACCTTGCCTGTCACCGAGCGATCGACTTTGTTTGTCAGCCAGTCCTTGCAAGCTACAGCTTCCAATTGCAGTACCCTGCCTATGTATTCTCCGAGGCGATCGACGTCATAATTGATACCTCCGAAGGTGCGGTGTTGGCTTGCGTCCTCCAGGACGGTCTTAGGAGATGAACCAAAAAGATGCTGCAGCTTGAGATTGAAGGGTGTCTCTCCCGCGTTGTTCTCAAAGATCAATTCCTGGTCCGCTGAAGTCTCGCCTACTTCGTAGTGCGGTGCACGCTCACGATCCGCCACCCGCTTCAGGTAGTCGAGGTGCTCTTTCTTCATCACCATACCCATGCGCTCCTGGGACTCATTGCTCATGATCTCCTTATCGGAGAGGGTGGGGTCGCCGATCGGCAGTTTGGCAATATCGATTTTTCCCCCGGTCTCTTCGACGAGCTCTGAGAGGCAGTTGAGGTGACCACCAGCGCCATGGTCGTGGATGGAAATGATCGGGTTTTCGTCGAGCTCAGTCATGGCACGGATGGCATTGGCCACACGTTTTTGCATCTCCGGGTTTGATCGCTGGACGGCGTTCAGTTCGAGAGCATTGGTGAACTCACCCGTTGCAACAGACGATACTGCGCCACCACCCATTCCTATGCGATAGTTATCACCTCCCAATACGATGATTTGTTCGTCCGCTTCGACAGCCTGTTTCTTGCTGTCCTTCCGTTTGGCAAAGCCAATCCCTCCAGCGAGCATGATGACCTTGTCAAAACCAAAAGTCTCATCCCCTTCTTCATGCTCAAATGTCAGGAGGCTTCCGGCTATTAGTGGTTGACCGAATTTATTGCCGTAGTCGCTGGCGCCGTTTGACGCCTTGATCAATATTTCTTTAGGGGTTTGATAGAGCCATGGGCGCTCCTTGACCTTCTCTTCCCAGGGCCGCTGGATAGTCCGTGGATAGGAAGTCATGTAAACGGCCGTTCCTGCCAATGGAATACTCCCCTGACCTCCAGCCATTCGATCCCGGATCTCACCGCCAGAGCCAGTGGCGGCGCCGTTGAAGGGCTCCACGGTGGTGGGGAAGTTGTGTGTTTCGGCTTTGAGTGAGATCACAGACTCGAAGTCGGAGGTAGCAAAATCTGCGGGTTCGTCTTGCCGTGTTGGTGCGAATTGCTCCGCCATCGGGCCCGAAATAAAGGCCACGTTGTCCTTGTATGCTGAAACGATGAAGTTGGGGTGGTCCTTCGAGGTTTTTTTGATCCACTGAAACAAGGTCATTTGCTGTTCTTCTCCGTCGATCACAAATGTGCCATTGAAAATCTTGTGGCGGCAGTGCTCGGAGTTGATCTGTGAGAAGCCAAACACCTCAGAGTCTGTCAGGGGCCGGCCAATTTCTTTGGAGACACCTTCGAGGAACTGGATCTCGTCGATGGAGAGTGCCAGACCTTCGGCATCGTTGTAAGCTGCCAAGTCGGTAACATGTACCGTTTGCTCTGGTTCGATCGGTAAGTCAAAAAGCTGTTGATCGAGGCTGTCATAGAGCCGCTGCAGCATCGGGTCATGAGATTGTCCGTGGTGTCGTTGAAAGCGCTCTATTCGGTCAATGCCAGTGACTCCCGAATTCGCAGCAATTTCCACCGCATTTGTGCTCCATGGGGTGATCATTTCTTTCCGGGGTCCGATAAATGGGCCTTGTATTGTGTTGATTTCCAAAGGCTTAGCACCAGAAAACAGCCAGGTCAGTCGGCGGGTTTCTGACGCTGACAGGGCCTGTTTGGAACTGAGGGCAAAGACTTCATCGTCGGATTTCTGAAAGAAGTAGATCATTGCAATGGAGGGACCAGAATTAAGCCGCAAAAATAGAGTAAAGAAGGCGAACTAGAGTTCCCCCTCACCATCTAAGTGACGCCACGCGGCGTCTACCAGCTCATGGTGTCTCAATGGCATGACATGGGTCTTTATCATCGGGAGATTTTCAAAGGTCGGGAGTACTTTCGATACGGGTATTACATAGTCTTTTTTACCGAGGTACAGACTCCCCTGGATCCCTTGGCTGTGAAGCTTCTTTATGACTGTGGATCGAGGAATTCCGAGAGTTCTAAACAACGTCCAACAATAATAAACCCTCATTCGATTGTCTAGGGGACCGAGTTCTCTGCGGCTAAACTTGACCAGCGAGGGACTCACAATAGACGACTTTTCTGCCAGATCTACGAGGCGATCGAAGCGCCTTGGATGGGTCATGAGTTCCCGGAAGATCGGACGTGCAAAATTGGCCAATCGGTAGAACGGCGATCGATAGATGCCATCAGGCGCGACTAGGATAACCCGCCGAATGTATTCCGGGAGGAAGGCAGCGATTGACAGGACGAATCTGCCACCCATGCTATATCCGGCGATTGTCAAAGTGCCCGGAACCAGCCCTTCCGCCCTAACGAAGGCAAGGAATATCTCTCGCCATTTTTTACCCGTCAGTGGTAGATGGTCCCCAGTGCTGTTTCCATGGTAGAAGAGGTCGAATGAGTAGAACCGAAAGCGATCATACCATTCTTCCGGGGGAGAAAACTCTTCTTTTGATTGGCCAAACCCATGGAAATAGAGGAAAGGCTCCTTGCCACTACCAAATACCCGATAGTGCAATTCATGGTCCTCAGATGTTACAAATCGCGTTTCTTCAATCGTTTGCATGAAAATTCTACCGAAAAATAACATGCGAAACCGAACTCTTTGGTCCCGACTGCGTTGACACTGTGGAAACTTTGGGAGCTTTCATAGTTTCCCGGGTATCATTAAATAGAGAAAATTGGATTTGGAAGTTAGGCAAAGGATTATCGAGGGTGCGATGCGGCTCTTCAACCAGTACGGAGTTAGGAGTGTGACGATGGATGATGTGGCCAGGGAGGTGTCAATGTCCAAGAAAACTCTCTATCAGTACTTCACGAATAAGGACGGGTTGGTCACGGCAGCGGCGAAGTCTCATATTGATATGGAGAAGCGGGAGTACGCTCAAATCGCCGGTACCGCGGAGAATGCGATCGATGAGCTCCGGCAGATTGCCGACTGTATGAGGAAGGATATGAGTGATATGAATCCTTCACTGCTTTTCGATTTGCAGAAGTTTCACCGCGAGGCATGGGACACATTTCTTGACTTCAAGGACGAATTTATTCGTGGGAATATCGAGGACAATCTCAAACGAGGAATCAAGGAAGGCTACTACCGCGATGACATCGATGTGCGGATCCTGTCAAAGTTTCGCGTGGAGCAGGTGCAGATGATTTTTGATCCGCGGATATTTTCCGCTGAGGAATACAACTTCCTGGAGGTTCAGATGCAGCTCTATCATCACTTCGTATGCGGGCTGCTCACGCACAAGGGACGACAACTTTTCAACGACTATAATAAGAAGGAAGCAAAAACCACAATTTCATGAGACAGTACAGTCTGCTAATTGCGTTTTTCGTAGTATTCCAGGCATCGTCACAGGACCAAAGCCCTGGAATGAGCCTGGAAGACTGCATTGATTATGCTTTGGCCAATAACCAACAGCTAATGATCACTGAACTCGGTAAAGAAGATGCCGAAGCACAGGTAGGCGAGGTGATGTCCGCAGGCCTCCCACAGGTAAATGTCGACGGTGGCATCAATTACAACTACAAAGTGCAACGCTCTATCGTTGATGCGAGCAATTTCAATCCGAATGTTCCGGAGGGGACTGAGGTGGAAATTGCATTCGGATTACCATATGATGGAAACTTGATGATGGGAGTCGATCAACTGCTGTTTGACGGGTCCTATTTCGTCGGGTTGTCTGCTGCAAAGACATTCAGGGAGTTGGCCTCCAAGGAGAATATTCAGACGAAGATAGACGTCATCGAGGCCGTGGCAAAGGCGTATTACGGAGTGCTTATCAATACTGAGAGGCTCGAATTGCTGGACAGAAACTACTCAAGGCTGGACACCTTGCTTTTCGAGACCCAGCAGATGTACGAAAACGGTTTTGCTGAGAAGATAGACGTGGATAGAATTCGAGTGAATTTCAACAACGTCCGGGTCGACCGAAAGCGGGCGAGGCGTCTCAACGAAGTCGGGATGAATCTCCTCAAGTTCAACATGGGAATGGACCTAAGAGAAGAGATCACGCTATCTGGTGATTTGGAGGATGTACCTCTCGAAGTGCCCGAGATGGAAGAGACCTTTGAATACAACAATCGGATCGAGTACTCTTTGATCCAGACCAATCAAAGCCTCGCACAGCTGGATATGAGGAACAACAGAGTGCAGTACCTACCAAAGCTTTACGCCAACTTCAACTACGGATTCAATACCGGGGCAACAGAATCCAGCGATTGGTTCCAAACCGATAGGTGGCTGAGCTACGGGGCTGTTGGGTTGAGTCTCAATGTGCCTGTTTTCGACGGGCTGTACAAGTCATACAAGATCCAGCGCAATAAGATCAAGATCTCTCAGCTCGATCACCAGATGTCCTATTTGAAGCAGAATATCGACATCGAGATCCAACAGGCCGTCATCGCATTAGAGGCCAATATTGAGACACTGGATGTGAGTCGTGACAATATGGAGCTCGCTTCAGACATCTACGACATTACGAAGATCAAATTTCAGGAGGGGGTAGGTTCCAATTTGGAAGTTGTGGATGCCGACGCCTCACTCGTAGAAGCCCAGACCAATTACTACAATGCACTGTTTGACGCGGTAATTGCGCAGATAGAACTTAGAAAAGCTTTAGGACGAATTAAATAAGAACGGGAACTCATGCAATCTTTAAAATCTTTCATCATCGTATTGCTCACAGCCACTTTTCTCCTCGCTTGCGCCGGAGGTGACGAGCTCGAGCAGAAGAAGGCCAAGCTCGAGGAATTGAAGTCAGAGTTGGACGATAAGAAGTCTGAAATCGCCGCGCTCGAGGAAGAAATAAGGGAAGTGGATCCAACTTTTGGGGCCTCTCAGGTGAGCGAAATCCTAGTAGCCACATTACCTGCCAGCCAGGAGCGATTCATCCACCAGTTTGAAGTGCGAGGATCAGTGGAGTCCAAGAAAAACGTGCTCATCAGCGCAGAGACCATGGGTCGTGTCGAGAAAGTGTTCGTGGAGGAGGGGCAATTTGTTCGGGCAGGTGCCTTGCTAGTAGAACTTGATGCCGACATACTCCGAAACAATATTTCCGAAGTACGAACCAACCTCGAATTGGCTGAGGCCATTTATAATCGCCAGGCCAACCTCTGGGAAAAGAAGATTGGCACTGAGATTCAATATCTACAAGCAAAGAACAACAAGGAAGCCCTCGAGCGACGCTTAGCGACGATGGAGAGCCAGCTGAAGCAGTACCGCGTTAGGGCACCTTTCTCAGGGACCGTCGACGATATTCCGGCACGAGTGGGAGAGATGGCTCAGCCGGGTGTACCCCTGGCGAGAATAGTCAACCAGCGTGATATGTACATCGCGGCGGATATCTCTGAAGCCTACCTGGGCAAAGTGAAGGCTGGAGATAAGGTGGAGGTCTACTTCCCAATTCAGGACGTCTCATTTGAATCTACCGTGTCTGCTGTGGGCCGGGTGATCAATCAGGAGAACAGGACTTTTGAGGTGCAAATTGCACTCCCCGAAACACCTGACTACGCTTTCCAGCCTAATCAGGTCACCGTACTGAAAGTCACTGACTATATGCGCGAAGATGCACTGACTATCCCTACACGGCTGATTCAAGCCGATGATCAGGGCAAGTTTGTGTATGTCGTCAATGAAAATGAAGGAAAGAAACTAGCCAAGAAAGCCCGGGTAGAAACAGGACTTTCCTTCAATAGCAAAACTGAAATCACTGAAGGCTTGGAGGTAGGTGACGAATTGATTGACAAAGGCTACCGTGATGTCAATGACGGTGTGCAGGTGACGCTTGCGACCGCATCTATCTAAAAATTCTCACACTAATGGCAGAAGAAAAGCAGGTAAAGAAAGGAGTGGATAAAGAGTTTGCGCTCACCACACTCTCACTGAAGAATAAGAACACAGTCTATTTCCTGACGGTCCTGATCATTATTCTCGGCATGCAGACCTACCGGTCGCTGCCGAAGGATAGTTATCCAGAGATCGAGCAGCCAATTGTCTACATAGGTACATCCAATCCGGGTAACTCGCCGCTGGATATGGAGAACCTCGTTACTCGTCCCATCGAGAAGGAGCTGAACACGATATCTGAGGTTGAGGAGATCAAGTCGACGTCTGTCCAGGACTACTCCACCATTATCGTGGAGTTTACGGCAGAGACGGATATAGATGACGCATTGCAGAAGACAAAAGATGCCGTTGACAGGGCAAAGCCTGGACTTCCACAGGATCTCCCGGCTGACCCCAATGTCTTCGAGCTCAATTTCTCGGAGTTCCCGATCATGAACCTCAATCTCTCCGGTGACTATACGGTTAGCGAATTACAGGAGTATGCAGAGATGCTGGAAGATGAGATCGAGAAAATCTCAGAGATCTCGAAGGTGGAGATCACTGGCATAGAGGAGAAGGAAGTGCAGATCATGGTCAACCCCTACGAGATGGAAGCGCGAAATGTTAGTTTCCGTGATATCGAAATGGCCGTTTCGGAGGAAAACGTTACCCTATCAGGTGGCAACATCCTCGATGATGGTCTCCGCAGATCGATCAGGGTGTTAGGGGAGTTTGATGATCCCTACCAGATGTATGATGTGGTCATCAAGAACGAAAATGACAATGTCGTATACCTCAGGGATGTCGCACAGATCAACTTCGACTACAAGGAGAAAGAGAGCTACGCCCGCCTGAAGCGTAATCCGGTGGTCTCTGTCGATGTGATCAAGAGGGGGGGAGAGAACATGCTCATCGCCACGGAAAAGATCGATGTGGCACTTGAGAAGGTCCAGAAGTACCTTCCAGATGATTTACAGATATCACGTACCAACGACCAATCTCAGTTTGTGAAGGAAATGGTCAGCAGCCTGGAGAACAACATCATCTCAGGGGTGATCCTCGTGGTGCTCGTTCTCCTGTTCTTCCTCGGTACCAGAAACGCACTCTTCGTAGGGATCGCGATACCGCTGTCCATGTTCATGGCATTCAACGTGCTGGGGGCATTCGGTATCACTATCAATATGATGGTCCTCTTCTCGTTGATCATGGCATTGGGTATGCTCGTGGACAATGGTATTGTCGTGGTGGAGAACGTTTACCGATTGATGGAGGAAGGCTACAGCGCCATGGCTGCCACTCGAAAAGGAGTAGGGGAGGTCGCGCTTCCGATCATTTCATCGACTGCTACAACATTGGCAGCCTTCCTGCCATTGGCTTTGTGGCCAGGATTGATGGGGCAGTTCATGCGCTATTTGCCGATTGGTCTGATCATCACATTGACATCGTCGCTCTTTGTGGCGCTGGTCATCAATCCCGTGCTCATTTCCACCTTTATGAAGGTGCAAAATGGCCAGGTTGTTGTCGATAAACGCAAAGTATGGCGCAACGTTATCATTTGTTTGGTGCTCGGCGTGGCCTTCATAGCCATGCAAGTACTGTGGTTGGGTAATTTGATCTTATTGTTGGGATTACTGATTGTGTTGAATGTATATGTGCTAGATCCATTGGCAAGAAGATTCCAGTCCATAGTGCTGCCGTTTCTGGAGAACATTTACTCTAGGTCTTTGAAGTTTGCGCTACGTGGGCCTATGCCTTACATCTTCTTTGGTGGCACGGTACTGACGCTCTTTCTGTCTTTCGGATTGATGGGTGTTTTCCCACCGAAGGTGATCTTCTTTCCTGTCAACCAGCCAAAATATGTGAATGTCTTCATCGAGCTTCCCGTAGGAACTGATATCGCGAGGACCAACGAGTTCACACAATTAATTGAGGACAAGGTGATTGACGTCGTGGAGCCATACGACTTCATGGTAGAGTCCATTATCACAAAAGTCGGAGAGGACACAGCAGACCCCAATGATCCCAGCTCCGTTGGTCAGAGTTCGACACCTAATAAAGCACGTATCACGGTCAACTTTGTGGAGTTCAAGTACAGGGTGGCGCCTGGTAAATCGGACTATACCTACACGAGTGACATCATGGAGGAGATAAGGGAGACAGTCGGAGGATACCCGGGCGTTGCCATTACGGTGGACAAGGATGCAGCTGGGCCTCCAGTTGGCAAGCCGATCGCCATTGAAATATCTGGTCCCGATTTCACGACATTGGTTGATGTGACTGAGCGCATGAAGACCTTTATCAACGAAGCGGGGATTGAAGGCATCGAAAAGCTCAAGTCCGATTTGGAGACGGGTAAGCCCGAACTGATTGTCGACATCGACAGGGAAAAGGCTCGCCGATTCGGATTGTCAACGCAACAAGTAGCTTATGAAGTGAGAACCTCCTTGTTTGGTAAGGAGATCTCCAAGTTCAAGTTGGGAGAGGACGACTACGAAATCCAGTTGCGGCTGCAGGATGAGTACCGATACGATGTCGATGCGTTGATGAATAAAAACGTGACGTTCCGAAATGAGAGCTCCGGAAAGATCCATCAGGTGCCAATTAGTGCCGTAGCCACGGCTGAACTCAGCTCGACCTATGGTTCTGTGAAGCGGAAAGATCTGGATAGGATGGTGACGTTGTCGTCCAACGTATTGGGTGCTTACAACCCTACGGAGATCAACGATCAAATCAAGGCAGTGCTCACGGAATTTGAAATGCCGGTGGGATATACCTTCCGATTTGGAGGTGAGCAGGAGAAGCAAGCCGAAGAGATGTCGTTCCTCAGTGGTGCTTTGGTACTGGCGGTATTCCTTATTTTCCTCATCATCGTATCACAATTCAACAAGATCACGACACCGTTTATCATCATGACTTCGGTGGTCTTCAGTACGATCGGCGTATTCCTGGGGCTGATTATTTTTAAAATGGACTTTGTCGTGATTATGACGATGATAGGGATTATCTCCCTGGCGGGGATCGTGGTGAATAACTCCATCGTACTGATCGACTTCATTGAGCTTAGCAGGAAGCGAAGACGAGAGGAGTTAGGAGGAGATAAGCTGCCTTTTGATCAGGTGATAGAATCCATCATAGAAGCTGGAAAGACGCGACTCAGACCGGTATTGTTGACAGCGATCACGACGATTCTGGGCTTAATTCCGCTGGCCATTGGTATCAACATTGATTTTATAGGACTTTTCAATTCATACAACGCCGACTTCTACATGGGCGGCGACAATGTGATCTTTTGGAGTCCTATGTCGTGGACCATTATATTTGGGTTAACTTTTGCTACGTTTCTGACGTTGGTAATTGTACCAGTGATGTACCTGTTCTTTGCGAGGATCAATCGCAGGTTAGGTATCAGCTAAATAGACAATTAATTAGGTTACTGATTTAGACCCCGCGGTTGTGGGGTCTTTCTTTTTCAAAGGATTTACATGAATCGTCTCTTTGTATTTGCCCTGATTTTCCTGGTATATCTCGCGATCGATGGTTACGTTTTTCAGGTCGTTCGTCAATTATCTGAAGATTCTCCCACCGGGCGCAAGTGGTGGTATTATGGGGCCTATTGGCTTATCACAATAGTTTCCTGGTCTGGGATTTTCCTCTACGCCCGACTCGATCCTGACCAATTCAGAAGCCTGCGTATTGTACTCATGTCGATGTTCTTTGTGAACGTCGTTTCGAAGGTTTTTGCGGTGGCATTTCTACTCGTCGATGATCTCCGGCGTGGGATGTTGTGGTTAGTCAATCTCTTTCCCGTGAAAGAAACGCCTTTTTCCACTTCCCGGTCAGATTTTATGGCGAAGTCAGCCCTGATCGCTGGCGCAGTGCCGGTGGGTGTTTTCACATTTGGGATCATTTCCGGAGCTCACGACTATCGCGTACGAAGAAGGGAGCTGACCTTCAAAAACCTGCCGAAGAATTTTGATGGTATCCGCATTGCTCAGCTTTCTGACATACATACAGGTAGCTTTTTCAACAAGACAGCGGTGAAAGGCGGCGTGGACATGCTGATGGCTGAGAAGCCCGACCTGATCCTTTTCACCGGAGATCTTGTCAATGATGAAAGCAAGGAAGCAGAGGACTATCTCGATATTTTCAAGCACTTGAACGCGCCATTAGGTGTCCATTCGGTGATGGGTAATCATGATTATGGTGACTACCGTGGCTGGTCTTCGCAGGAGGCTAAAGTGAGAGATATCCAAAACCTCCATGACATGCACCGCCACATGGGATGGCAGATCATGCTGAATGAGAACAAAGCCATCGAAGTGGGTGGCGAGAAGATTGGGCTTTTGGGCGTGGAAAATTGGGGCAAGGGGCGGTTCAGTAAGTACGGGGATCTGGCCAGAACCTATCAGGGCACTGAAGAGCTGCCCTTCAAGATCCTGATGTCACACGACCCGAGTCACTGGGATGCCGAGATACGTCCGGAATTTCCAGATATTGACCTCACACTATCAGGCCATACGCATGGGATGCAATTCGGCGTAGAGATCGGCAACTTCAGGTGGAGCCCGTCTCAGTATGCTTACAAGCAATGGGCGGACCTTTACCAGCAAGGCGATCAATACCTATACGTGAACCGTGGCTTTGGCTTCATTGGTTACCCAGGCAGGGTAGGAATACTGCCCGAGATCACAATATTGGAGCTGAAGCGACAAGCTTGACGATAAGGGTTTAGTGACAGGGATTGTTGTAATGATGATTCAACTGTTGACTTCTGAGCGAATTACGACAGATAATTAGGTAAAAAGGGGGCTCCGGCCCCATTTTTCTTTCTTCCCGTTCGGCTCCCGGAACTTTGTTCGACTAGGTTTTTGTGCTAATTTCCGCCTATGACACTTAGCCAGAGGATCAAGGCCGTCCGCCATTTCCTGGAGGTGGACCTATGGAATGTCAAGATTTCCACAATGCCGAAGTGGCGCGGCATCGCCTTTCAGCAACTCAGGGTGACTATTATCTCGGTCTCGGAGTTTACCAAAGACCGAGTATCAGAGACGGCATCAGCACTGACGTATTTCTCCATACTATCCATCGTCCCCGTATTGGCTATGGCATTCGGCATCGCACAGGGGTTTGGGTTGGAGAAGTATTTGACCGCGCAGTTGAATCTATTCTTTGGTGAAAGCCAGGGAGAGGTGATGATACAAGCGCAGGAATTTGCGCAGAGAATGCTCGCCGATGCCAATGGGGGAGTGATCACAGGTATCAGCTTTATCTTCCTGATCTATGCGGTATTGCGCCTTCTCAACAACATCGAGGTCGCCTTCAACCAGATTTGGCAGACGCGGAGCCGAACATGGCAGCGAAAGTTGTCAGACTACCTGGCGATCATCATCATCGGACCGATCTTCATCATCGTGTCTGGCAGTGCCACGGCATTGGTAGCCACACAATTCAATCAGCTGTCTCGTGATTTTGAGTTACTGGCCTACTTCAGGCCACTACTGTTCTTTCTGCGATACATACTCATTTGGATTTCACTCACGCTGCTGTACCTCATATTCCCTAACACGAAGGTCAAAATCCTGCCAGCATTGATCGCTGGGGTATTGGCTGGTACGGCATACGAGATTGTGCAGATTGGTTGGATCCAGGCGCAGGTATTCCTTACCAAGTACAACACCATCTACGGTACGTTTGCTGTCCTACCACTCTTCCTGATATGGCTGCAGTTGAGTTGGACGATCGTATTATTTGGGGCAGAATATGCGTATGCCACCCAAAACGCCAACTTGTGGCGTCATGACCTTCAGTCGATGAAGCTCAGCAACAGGCATCGATGGGAGGTGACATTGCTGGTATTACGCTATATCATCAAAAACTTCGAGACGGGCAACAACGCGCTAAGCATCAGCGAGCTGTCTGCCAAGGTGCATATTCCTTACCGGTTTGTGAGGGACGTCTGTCAGGAGTTGACCGACGCGGGAGTGCTGAACCAGGTCGCGACAGAAGATGAGACGGAGGCGTTTCAGCCTGCCATGGACATCGCGCATCTGGATCTCTACACAGTCATGTCCAAAGTAAACGGGAAGGGCTTTGATAAGCTGAAGTCGGATGACGACGAGATCTTTCGGCGAATTGAGGATCTCATGGTGGAATTTGAGACGAGTATGAAGAATGCTCCCGCCAACCGTCTGATCAAGCAACTGTAAATGGCTTACCTTACTTCGATCGTCGTTGCTTGAAACTCCAGGTAAATTTGAATCTGGAAACCTCCGTCCCGTCCGCCATTCTTCCAATCGTTTCGAATGTCGCCGCCTGAGGCTCACCGGTCTCTATGCATCGTTGTACAGCCTCATAGGCCTTAAAGCCGTCATTACATGTGAAGAAGACACGATCGGTCGCTTTCTTTGAAAACTGCGCTTCCAGATCGACGATGATAAAAGCTACCGAAGGGTCATGTCCTGTTGTGGCCAGCATGCAGTTGGCTGCGGTGGACAACTCTGCAGCCATACTTTGTACAGCGAAATAGATCGACCGAAAAGGATTTTTATTGAGCCACTTGAAGGGTACAGATGTCACACATTGCTCTGGTGACAACTCCCTTACCCGCAATCCAGCTAGCCATCCCATGGGGAGGTTGTTGATGAGGTATAAGGGAAACCTGGGTCCAGCGACTTGTTGTACGATTCGTTCCTGAGCGGGTGAAAGAGAAAGCGTGGTCATCATGAGCTAAAATTAATACAGATAGCTCACACGGGCTGTTAGCCGAAGGCAGGTTCCGTGTCGTCGGTGAAGCCTTTCTCCCTCTCCAGGATCCGCTTCTTTTCTCTTTTCATAAAGTACCCTTCCAATCCTGACTCAAGGAACTTGACGATAAGGAATAAAACTGCCAGTATCGCCAGGTCGAGATAGGGGATGGATACTCGCTGTTCAATGATGGGTTCGATGAAGAGTTGCTCGAGAATAAAGAGCCCAATGGCCACGGAGAACATGATTGTGGATGCCCTTTTTCCAACCTTGGCTTTGGCTAATTGATCGAGGGTGGTGGCTAGTTCGACGTTCTTGTCCTTGATTTCGACGTTTTGATCCTGGATTTGGATGTTGGCGTTGTCAAGCTTCTTTTGCAGCCGGTCACTCACACGGGTGATGACCTTCGCCTGAGCGATGAGTTCTTCGTAATAGTTGGAGAAATCGTCTAAATCCTCTTTGAAGATCGCTTTGGTGTCGATCTTCTGACGGAAGGCTTTCAGATTGTTTATCTCATCATGATACAGCTCCCGGGATTTCTCCGCCATACTCCATACAGTTTAATCTTCAATCTCGAGGAAGTTAAACTGCAAATCTAATAAGTCGCTATAATCTTCTCCCGCCTCCATCATGTCTTCGTCATCCTCTTCGTAGAACCAGTTGATGGTCAAGTCCTTTCCGTTGTCACTGATTCGGGAAAGTTTCTTGAATACATCAAAGAGGCATTTCGAAGAACTCGTGTTGAAATATTCGAAGGCGATGTTGGCTGTCAATGCGTTTTGCCCCTGTGTGGCATAAGCGTCTAGTGCATCCATCAGCGTTTGATAGAACTGAATGGAATTCTCAGGGCTGGACCGACCTTTGATCTCCAGTATGCCCTCGTCCGGGTCAAAATTTATGAGTGGAGTGACTCTAGTTGGTTCTATAAAAATCTTTTCCATCTTAGTACCCTATCGTGCTTTACTGATCAAGTAGTCTGGGTAGTCTCACCTGAAAGGTGAAGTATGACACCTCATCAGTAACTGGTTGAAACTTATATCCTAATTTTTGGCCTCCGGTTTTACGGGCGATGTCGATGAAACCGAGACCGCCAGTCCCTTTATCCGAAAACTCCTGCTCGTTCAATACTTTCTTATATAGCGCTCTAAGCTCTTCAGGGGCTACACTGTTGATGTCATCCAGTCGATTCTGAATGTCGCCGACCTTCGCCAGAGGTACATAATTTCCAGTCTGCAAGCTATAAAATCTTTTCCGCGCTGCAATTAGAATCAAAGCTGATCTTGAATCGTATGTGCTTATATTCAGTTCGTCCGCGTGGACTTCGTCCAGGTGATAATATAGGTTCTGAATACACTCGGTAGCGACGTTATAGAACTTTTTCTTGACCTTTCTGTTTTCCTCCAATTCCTCGAGGCGCTCTTCCAAGGTCGCGATCATTGCAGTGACCAGATCGAAGGTTAATTCTCCCTTGTACATCAGAATGATGTTCTGATCATAGATGTTCTTATAACTTCTTAGATAATCCATTTGTCTAACTTCGAGTATTTGGCTTCGAAAAGTAATGACTAAATAGGCACAAAAACAAATCTTATTAAATGATTATAATTAAATATCTTGCACCCCTGTACTTAAAGTAATGCTTCGAATGTTTCTTTAATACTCTGAAATTCTTGTTGTTATGATTATTTCATTTATTGCAGACACTGCAATCGGTGTGGTGTTCACCGCACGTTTACTAGCCTGCAAAGTTGCTGAAAATTGTTGAATTCCAAGGAAATACACACGATTGATTTGACTGTAGAAGTCTATTGTGGATTTTTCCCGTTCAACCCACAATAAACGAAGTTCAACGGGCATTGTAAGAGCTAGAATTTGCAATATTTATATTTTTGAAAGAGCTTACAATAGGCGAAAAGATTAGACTGAATTATGAAGAAAGATCTATATGCGATTGCGTACGTCGTTACGGCATTGGCAATTGCAGGAGCGGTATTTTACTATGTGTTCTTCGTCCAGAAAGATGTCATTGCACTTTTTAATGATAACTCTGAGCTTATCAAGATGTCTGCCCGACAGGAAATGTACGGTCAGCGTATTGCGAAGTCGGCGTTAGGAATGGGCTATTCCGTCAGCGAGCGGAACTTCCAAATCTTCCAGGCGGAGCTAGCACGTGTCGTGCCGGACTGGCAGCGAAACAACCAGGCGTTGATCACGGGCGACCAGGAGCTCGGTATCATCAGTCCACCATCCAACCCGGCGTATAAAACGCTCCAGGACGAACTCAAGTTTTTCTATAGTGAGATGAATACCGCCGCCGAGAATCTCATTGATGTCCAATACACTTTACAAAGAGATGATCCAGAGCGGATCAAATTGCGAAGCTCTATCGAGTCTATTCTCAACACAGTAAGGAGATATCAAACTGCAGAAGAGAAGATAACTGACTGGTTAACAAATCATTCCAAGTCCAGCAAAGAAGGTTTCAGTCTTATCGAAAAGATTATCCTGGGTGTATTCTTTGGTCTAATCGTGCTCCAGGGTCTTTTCATTACACGACCACTCGTGAAGCTCGCCGGTCAGAACTTCCTGTCTGCAAATAAGGCATTCCAGGAACTGAAGGAATCAGAGAAGAAAGTAAGAGTAAGCTACGCCAAGCAAAAGCATATCAACAAGCAACTACTCATCTCCCGAAAAGAGCTGGAGCAGAAGAACTCCAAGCTGCAGGAATCTGAGGCCAAGTTGCTGAAGAGTACTGAGGAGCAAATCGCCATCAACGAGCAGTTGATCCAGGCGCAGGAGCAGCTAAATAGTGCCTTCCAAAAACTGAAAGATTCGGAGTCTGAGATCAGAGAACTCGCCGACAAGCAATTGGAGGATAACGAGAAGCTGTTCCTCGCAGAAAAGAAGATGAAGCAGTTGCTCGAGGAGGAAAAGAAAGCGAAAGAGGACCTCAATGGCGCGCTCGATCACCTCAAGGAAGCACAATCTCAGCTGGTACATTCTGAGAAGATGGCCTCCCTTGGTCAGTTGACAGCCGGTATTGCCCACGAGATCAATAACCCGGTCAACTTTATTTCGAGTGGTATGAGCTCACTGAAGATGTCCATCGAATCGTTGATTGAGATCGTCGAGGAGTATTCGCGAATGGACGAGGGCGATGATCCGAAAGAGGTACTCGAAAATGTCAAGGAGTTGAAAGAAGACCACGAGTATGAAGAACTCATGGAAGAGTTGGATGACCTTATGAAGGACATTAACTATGGAGTGACGCGTACGATTGAGATCGTGAAAGGTCTTCGAGTATTCTCGAGACTCGATGAGGAGGAGGTCAAAAAGGCCAACATCAACGAGAACCTCGACGCCACACTGGTACTACTTCGCAACAAGACAAAGAACCGTGTAAAGGTTTCAAAATATTACGATGAGAATATGAGCGAGATTGATTGCTATCCAGGGCAGCTCAATCAGGTGTTCATGAACATTCTCAACAACGGCATTCAGGCCATTCCTGCTGATAGGAAAGATGGAGAGATACGATTGTATACTGAGGAGTTGGAAGACAACATCGTCATCAGGTTGGCAGATAATGGTACTGGTATCCCGGAAAAGATAAAGAACAGAATTTGGGAGCCGTTTTTCACCACCAAGGCAGTAGGTGTCGGTACCGGTCTCGGTATGTCGATTACCTATGGCATTATCGAAAAACACAAGGGCAAAATCGAGCTCCAAACTGAAGAAGGCAAAGGCACTGAATTTGCCATCTATCTGCCCAAAAAATTCCAGGCTGATACTGTTAGTGGTGGGGAAGTTGTAACTTCGTCGAACAAGTAAAAAGGCCGTTTTTGACGGGCCTGACCACGATTTGAGTTGAACCGTAAAATTTGAAGATGGAAGCCGCAGATGTCGTAGAACAGGGTAAAGAACGCGAAAAAAAACAGAAGAAATACTCCATATTGTACGTGGACGATGAGGAGACCAACCTCAGGGTTTTCAAGTCCAATTTTAGGAGATATTATAAGGTTCACACCAGCGCCAATCCCATTGAGGCAATAGATATCCTCAAGCAAGAAGATATTCAACTGGTCATCACAGATCAGCGAATGCCGGAGATGTCGGGGACTGAATTTCTGGAAAAGATCCTTCCAGACCACCCAGATGTCATAAAGATCATACTCACTGGATTTACCGATATCGAAGCGATCAAAGACGGTATCAACCGGTGTGGTATCTACAAGTACATTACCAAGCCATGGAACTTCGAAGAGATGAAGGCCGTCCTCGAAAGAGCGATGGAGTCTTATCAGTCAGTTGTGCAGACAGAGGAGCACATCAAGACATTGGAGGTCTCGAATGAAGAATTAGAAAGAAAAGTGGCTGAACGTACCGAAGAGTTAAACAAAATCAATGAGCGACTGATCAGCAGTATCCGCTATGCCGGTGAGTTGCAGCGCTCCATGCTTCCCGGAGATCGAAGTCTTAGGCGCCTTTTTAAGGAGCACTTCGTTATCTACAAGACAAAATACCTATTTAGCGACGACTTTTACTGGGCCAGTAGTTTCAACTTTCGGAAGGAAGACTACACTATAATTGGGTGTTTGGAGTTTGATGGGAAGGGCATCGTCGGCGCCCTAAAAACACTCATTTCAGACTCGATAATGAACGAATTGGTACATGATCGCAAGATTTTCCATTCTGGAGACATTGTGAAGTACCTGAAGGAAGAGGTCGATGCAGCTGGGAGCAGTGAGCTCACATGTGAGCTGAAAGCCTCAGTGTTGGTTATTGACAATTACAAGCAGACATTGCAATTTAGTGGCGTCGATCATGATATGATCGTTTTCAATGGGGGCAGCGATATGATTGTTCTCAAGGGAGACGATGTGTCAAAGCTTGACAGCCTGAACGACAAAAAAATAGAGCTAAAGCCCAACAGTACCTTTTACATGTACACATCTGGCTACTACAATCAGAACAACATCGACGAAATCAAATTTGGATATGATAAATTTGAGGAGTTGCTGAAGTCTGTGCATGGTCAGCCAATGGAAGAGCAAGGTAAGTTGATTGAGCAGACCATCGATGACTGGACCGGTGAGTCAGGATTGGATGATGATATCACCGTCATGGGCTTCATGCTAAATGATGACTAGTTGATCACGAATGGTGAAAGCGATAAGTTTCAAAAATTGGTGCAGTGAGCACATCACTCCTCAGTCTTGGCCTCGGGTGGTTCTTCGAGCCGTCCCGGAGTTGAGAGACTTAGGAGTAGATACGAAAGGTCTTCAGGATCCTGATGATAGCGTGACGATCAATGAGGATGCGGTAGCCGTCTTGAATAAGTGGCTCAATGAACTCTACCAGGTCCAGATAGAAGACGGCTCTCTAGCTTAGGCTTCCACTTTCCCCTTACTCTGTTTCAAAGGCTTTCGCCTCCATTTCCCATCAAAATCAATCGAATTCGACACCGATTACGACGATGTCATCGGTTTGCTGTTGGAAGCCGCGCCAGTTGTCAAACTCCTCTTCCAGCTTTTCTCCCTGCTCTCTCATTTTGTCACTTTGTGTCTTTTCGAGCAGTCCACGGAAGTTTCTGGCCATCAGCCTCTTATCCTCAGGGCCTCCAAATTGGTCTTGGAATCCATCGGAGAATAAAAAGATCTTGTCTCCGGCTTCAAGTTTCATCGTGTTCAAATCAAACTGATCCTCTACGGCCTTTTCATCTTCACCTTCCACACCCCCGATCATCAACTTGGGACTCTTGTGCACGACAAGACCATCTTTGCCCAGGTGGATGAGCGGCATTCCAGCACCTGCGAATTTCATCTCCAGTGTATCGAGATCGATCACACAGATCATGATTTCCATACCGTCCTGCTTTAGTGACTGCTCCTCATCCCGGTATAGTTCCAGTTTGATGGCCTTATCGAGGCGGGCAAGGATCTTCACAGGCTCGATGTAGTTCTGGTAGTAAATGATGTTGGTCAACTGATTGCCACCCATCATCGACATGATCGCACCGGGTACGCCATGGCCGGTGCAGTCGGCACACACAAGGATCAGAAATTCGTGCCTTCCACGGTGTACCTTTTCAAACCAGTAAAAGTCACCACTCACGACGTCCTTGGGCCGATATAAGATGAATGAGTCCTTCACGATCCTGCGGAGGTCAGCGGAAGTCGGGAGCATCGATCGCTGAATACGCTTGGCATAATCGATACTGGATGTTATTTGCTTATGTGCCTCTTCCAGTTCCGTCTTTTGCTTCACTAGTGCGCCCTGCTGATCTTGTAGCTGGTCGCTTAGTTCTTGCTCTTCGTCCATCTGACTGCGAAGGTTCATGGCTGTCTTTTGGAGCTGCTTTGCCAGCTTGCCGATTTCATCATTGGACTTGATGTCTACAGGTGTCTGTAAATTCCCTTTACCAATTTCTGCAGCTGCTTTGCTGAGCTTGATGATAGGTCTTACGAAGATATTGGCAGCCACAAGAGACAATCCAATGGAGATGACCAGTACCACCAGGGAAACGATGATGAGCTGGCGCTGTATATCACTGAGGGACGCGAAGGCGCGCTCCACCGGAATGCTGGCGATCAACATCCAGGCGTCGCCCGTGTAGTCCCTGAAGTGATCGTCGCGTGACACAAAGTAGAAAATATCGGAATCCTCTATGAAGCTGACACTATCGCCAGGCAGAGAGGTGAACTTGTAGAAGTTCTCGTAAGTCTCAGTGAGCGTGTTATTGCGTTGCTGGTTGGAGTAGAGGATAGTACCATCCTCTCTGACCAAATTGACCTCCAGTTGCCGATTAGGGTCTTCGCTCTGAGCAATGCTTTGCAAGAAGTCGTACAGTTCATCAATGAGGACTCTGCCAACGACCACACCGATTATTTCGCCATCATCGCGTCCTTTTACTATAGAAGCAAAGTGCAAAACAACCTTCCCGATAGTCTCTGATTTGGATACATCCACAACTACAGGTTTTTCGGCACCAATCTTTCGCCAGTAGAGCGTGTTGCTATGCACCTCGCCCACAGCCAGGCCTTTGCTATCTGCGATCCTTTCCCGATCGAGATTGAAGAAGGAGTAGCTATGATATACATTGAGCCCTTCCAGCTCTTGCAGCGTATTGGTAAGCTGCTCAGGGGTTGCGTCTGGGTTCTGCAGGGTGGAGTTCCGAGCGGTAAGTTGAATATCGTTGATACGTGACTGCAAAAACCGCTCGATGTTGTCGATAGTGATTTTCGATTCTTGCTTGATCGTGGTGAGGAGCTCTGCCCGGAACTGCTTTTCAAACTGACGGCCCGAGAAGAAGATAAGGGCCGAACTGCTGACAAGTACAAGGATGATGCACAATAAGGTGAGTTTGGTGTAGATATTCATTCCTACTGGCGTTTGATTCCTTGGGAGGTGGAGACTCCAAGGCTTTCTTTAATAACGGTTATGTTGTGATGGTAAAAATATCCCGATATTTGTTGACAAGCTTACTTTTTTTGGCTGAGTCGGGTATTTTCACGTTAGTAGGATTGAAATATGCGCAGGGGACAGATCATTCTTTTTATCATGTTTGCTTTTGGTGCCGTGTGTCACGGGCAAAATCTCACTGTCTTCCGTAGCGAGTGGAGTGTGTTGCAGACCACCGATCGTGTCCAAAGGAACATCCATGAGCAACAATTGAGTTTGCTGGAGACATCTTCTACATTCAATATGACGGATTCGGAGGGAGCCCCTGTGGACTCCGTGGTGGTAGTGTCTTTCGAAGACCCACGGGTGACCGCAGAGATTCTTGCCTGTGAGCCTACTGCTGTGTTGGATCTGCCGCAAAAGATCGTCATCTGGCGGGAAAACGGCGACGTCTACATGGGGTTTATGGATCCCTACTTCATGAAGAAGAGGTTTTTGATTCTGGAATGTGAGGAGCCTATCGAGCGGCTATCACGTCATGTCCTCAAAGTGGTCAACAACACGATAAAAAGCCACTAGGGTGCTTGTTGCAGCTCGAGGCTGTACTGCAGGTGGCCCCAATGAAAGACCAGTTCATCGTTCTCAAAATACAGCGTCATCCGCTCTTTGAAGTCCTCCACACTCCTTGGGGTCACTTCGATCCGCAATGCATCCTGGTCTTTATCGTAACCATATGCGCCCCATTGGTCCCATTCCCGGTTGAATAGGATCGTCCACGTACCCTCAGAGGCTCGTGTGAAGTAGGCATACTTGCCTTTTGGCAATCGCTCACCCATTACAAGCAGGTCCTTATCCGTAGCGAATTTTGTGGCTTCATTAGCCCCTGTTCGCCACACCTTGTTGTAGGGGATCAGGCCATCCAATAATTTTCTCTTCTTGACGGCCGGGCTACTATAGTCAATTACGACTACTGCCGTTTGCACTATCGTAGTGTCAGATGCCGGGGGAGACGGGCGGTTCGACTTGTCTCCTGACTCGCACGCTACAAAAGTCAAAGCGATGAAGACACCCAGTAGGGTGGTGATTGGCGATGTTAAAAAGAATGATCTTGATCTAATTGCGTACATGATATGTTCAGAAACCGGTCACTCTTAAGTTTACAAACAATTGTTAATTTGCTGGTTATCAAATACTTGAATCGTTAGGTACGTTTTTTGTGCACACCAAATTGATAACTGAGTTTAACTATGAGCGTAATAGGAATCGAAATCCCCCGACTTAACGAAGAACAGGACATTGAGGTTGAGGTTAGGATCAATGGCATTAAAAAGCAATATAACTACCGCGTAGAGATTTTCTACTGGGAGGAGTGCCCTTATCCAACCGAAGATCGTGTCGAGTGTATCAAAAACCTCGTCAAAGATTACAATTCTGCATGGGAGCTTGCCCACATAGGCATTCCGACAGACGATTATATTCCCATTACTTTCCGCAAGAAGCGAACTCTCTCAAAAGGGTAGATCGTCATCTGTAGGCATGCTCTGGTCGATCCAGCGCTGGTCGTCTGAATCTTCATCGGGCATGCCCGGAGTGGCTGTTTCCACACGCCATGCTTGAAGGCTGTTGAAATAGACGACTTTGCCTTGCTTGTCGGTCCATTTTCGACCTTTTAGGTTGAAAGTAACGGAAATCTCCGAGCCTTCGGCGATGTCGTCCAGTTGGTCACAATTGCTCTGAATGAGCTCAAACTTCAGAAACTCAGGATATTGTGGGTTTTCAGCATACTCCACGATGAACTCCCTCTTCCGAAAGGTATCGGTCACGTTTTGTGTATCGTATTTTTCTAATAGTCTTCCTTTGATATTCATGGTTTAGGCCTTCGTTGAACTATTACTCAAATTTGTAGTTCCAATAGACGAATATGAAGCGATCCAAGAAAATATTTTTTGTGCTGGCAGCGCTCTTCTTGTTGATCATTATTATCATCGGCATGGACATTAGCCGAAGGACGACATGGCCGGGGGCCAAGAAAAACCTCAAAGAACGTATCAACGACCAGGCTGGAAATGAAGAAAAATAAAATCGATATCTCTCAAATCGATCTCGAAAAGGAGAAGGATAAAATTGCCGATTATCCCGGTCTGATTGCCTACGCTCACACTGTCGGTAGTGCTATTGTGAAACCGACCGACAAGGGAAGAATCAAGGGAAATGCCATTTCGGCGATGCACGATCAGACGGACAGGCAGTTTCAGCAGCTCTTTGAGCAAATGCAGACACTCGTGCAGCAGGCCAACTATCTCAAGAAGCGCGTGGAGATGTCCGAGCGTATCTACCTGTCCACGATGAACTTCCAACCGGTGATAGGGAAGGAATACCATCTCTATCAGCGAAAGTCTGGGGAGGATGTCCTCTCGATGATATCTGTCGACGAATGGGGGAGATCATTTCCTTATGAAAAGTATCTGGCTAAGGTGAGGTTGCTATCAGACCACACCTGGGAGATCATCGAGGCAACCGATGATGCCGAAGAGTAGTATAGAGGTTATCAATTCAACAAACCACTCCATCCATGAATAAATCACCGCTATTACTAATGGCCGTCTTGTTCATTTCTTCCTGTGCATCGGACACCATAGAGCCATTCCCTGACGATGAGTGTGCCGATACCGAGGTGTCGTTGTCCAGTGATATCGTTCCCATCATCGAATCGAGATGCGCGAGGAGCGGTTGTCACCTTGACCGACAATCACCGCTACTCAATACGAGTGATGCTATCATCCAACATGCCGCAAGGATTCAAGCGCGAACAACTGCTGGGACCATGCCGCCTTCCGGAGCGTTGTCCGGATCTTTAGTTTCACAAATCAACTGCTGGGTAGAAAATGGCGCTCAAGATAACTAACGGAGGATACCAATGGCGGTGGATTGCCGTCGGACTGCTCGTGGCAGTCATGTCCATGCTGCATTTGCCTCTTACGGCTCAGAAATACTTAAGTGAAGAGAGTTTCGTCCACTTCTTTTCGGACGCTCCTCTGGAAGACATAGAGGCGGATAACACAGCCGGGCGTAGCGTTTTCGATGCTGAGACCGGACGATTTGCATTCACAATACCGATTGATCAGTTCCAGTTTGAGAAGTCACTGATGCAAGAGCACTTCAACGAGAACTATCTGGAATCGGAGAAGTACCCGGAGGCGACATTTTCAGCGACTATTCAAAATTGGGATGGTGCGACTGGCAAGCAGCAAGTGGCTGTGGACGGAGAACTCACCATACATGGCGTGACTAGAGACGTGACCGTGGAAGGAGAGATTTCCTTCACATCGGATGGCGTAGATATCGAGGCAGTTTTCCCTGTCCAATTGAAAGATTACAAAATCAAAATTCCAAAGGCGGTATTTTATAACATTGCAGAGGAGGTAGAGGTGACCGTCAAATTCTCCTATAAGCCTTATGAAACCAAATAACTGGATCCTTGGGATTGCATTTTTTGTCGCTTTCCCAGCCCTCTCGCAAGATGAACTCATGGACCTGCTACAGAGTACCTCTGAGGAAACGAAGAAGTACACAACGGCAACATTCAAGAGTACCAGACTCATCAATGGACATTCAATTGAGACGCGCACCGCAGGTATTCTTGAGTTTGTTATCAGCCATCGATTTGGTCGGATCAATACCGGGATTGATGAGTTCTTTGGTCTGGACAATGCCAATATTCGATTTGGCCTAGAGTACGGGGTCACAGACCAGTTGAACATTGGCGTGGGCAGGTCCTCATTCGACAAGGTGTATGACGGATTTATCAAATACAAAGCCTTGCGACAGTCGACGACCATGCCGCTTTCGGTGACGGCCTTTGCGTCTGCAACTTCACGAACGGCGGATTTTCCTGACGATGGACAGGAATACTTGCCGGTCCATCGCTGGGCCTACACGACGCAGTTGCTCATCGCACACAAAGTCAATACCAACGTTTCTCTACAAGTCATGCCCTCTTGGGTGCATCGCAATCTTGTATTCTCCGAGGAGGATAACAACGACGTTTTTGCCATAGGATTCGGCGGTAGGGTGAAGTTGACTAACCGTATTGCATTGAATGCAGAGTATTACCTCCAGACCACGGATCATGCCGAGCAATTTACCGATGCCCTTGCGATTGGATTTGATATCGAGACCGGCGGTCATGTCTTCCAGTTACATTTTACCAATGCCCAGCAAATGATCGAGAAGGGCTTCATTGCAGAAACAACTGGGGATTTTTTCAGCGGAGACATCCATTTCGGTTTCAATGTCTCGCGCGTGTTCAACTTGAGAAAAGGGGAGTAGTCTAGAAGCTGGACCTCAAGGTCAGATAGATATTGCGGCCGGAGGCACTGATGCCTGATGAATAAGGTCGATAGTGTTTGTCCATGATGTTTTCGACGCCACCCTGTACGGTCAAGTAAGGCAGTGGGGCGTAGCCCAGACGTAGGTTCAGGGTGTACCAACCCGGTGATCCGGTATCTGTATACAAGTGAGGCTTATCAATGATTTCCGCATCCGGGATATTGTCGGCACTCTTCGTGGCATTGTAGTCGGAGAATACCTCACAAGTCCAGGCTTTCTTTTGGTACTGGACCGAAGTCCTTCCAAAAACGGGGGTAGAATGCCTTAGTGGTTCGTCATTATCCAGTTCCCTGCCCTCGTTTACATTGAGGGATGATGACATGGTCCAATGTGGACTTGGAGCCCAATCGACCCGAGCAGAACCACCATATATGCGGGCTCTGTCAGCATTTACCTGTGAGCGCAGTTCTATCTGTCGGCCTTGAAACGATAGCGTTTGTTCCCCACCGTAGTCCACAGGCCCACGAACAATGGCATTGACCAACAAGCTGTGGAATGCGACTACCTTGAACCTGAGACTTTCACTCAGTCCGTGCTCTAAACTCACCTCCTGGTTGTAGGAGTATTCGGGTTTGAGATCGTCGTTAGGGATTACAATGGTTCGGTCATCCACTTCGAAAATTTTGCCCACGTCGTCGATATTCGGTGCCCGAAACCCCGACGAGATCACACTGCTGACCTTCGTGTTGGAGGAGGGGTTGAAGACCAACCCCAAACTACCGGTAACTGCTTGATTGGTGAGGCTGAGATTTCTGAAGAACTGCGTGTCATTGACATCCACAGATCTGTTGTCCTCGGCCAACGCCAACGCATCGGTATTGTCGGTGTGAGCTTTTAGGCGCACAAGGCTGTATCTGCCTCCGGCGGTGGCGACCCATCGCTGACCCATCGTCCACTTGTAATTGCCGTAGAGGGCGATGCTGTAGTACGTGCTGCCATCATCGGGATATCTTGTAGTTGCGCGACTCGTTTCCTCAGTGATCAGGTTCTTTCTTTGCGCTCGCGATTGCACACCATTCCAAAATCCATCAACGCCATAGTATAGGGTTCCCTTCTTCAGATATTTTTCGAAGTCATTGTTGAAGGTGAAAATGTCTACTTCTTCCTTGCGACTTCGGAGCAGATCATTACCGAAGGCGCGATCATGCCGACTTTCTTCGTAGAACTGAAAGGATAACGTAGTCTGCATGTGATCATAAAAACGCGTAGGGCTAAAGGTCTGGAACTTCAGGCTGTGCATCTGCCAGCTCTGTGGCCCGTAGTACCATTCGGCGTTGGCGAGTGAGTCTGAGCCAGGGTAGAGCGGGAGGGTGAGGCGGTCATACCTCGGTATGTCGGATGTCGTACTGAGGAAGTAACTGTAAGTGAGGGAAGTTTTATCTGATGTTCTCCATCGTACCTTTTGCAGCGCGTTGATGAGATTGTAGCCTGAGAATCGCTGTAGGTTGGGGTCGCTATTTGGCACCAGCACATCCTCGTTATTGACCCGCTGCGCATAGAAGTTTCGTTCGAAGTGTCCTTCGAACCCTCCGGTACGGCGAGCGCCAGCTCTGAGATCATTGAGAGTGGTATAAGAGATGGAGCCAAAATAGGCGATGTCTTTATTGGCTATCGTGACATCAAAGTGACTAGTGAATTCATTGGCCGCCGTTCCATACCTCAACGCCGCGTTCCCTGCGAACTTGGTCTTGCCGGTGTCAGACCACCTCGGCACTTTGGTACGGAACTCCATCACACCGCCCAGGGCGTCACTGCCATAAATTACCGATCCTGGCCCGAAGACCACTTCCGTTTGATCCACAATGAAGGGGTCGATGTTGATCACATTTTGCAGATTGCCGCTACGATAGATAGCATTGTTCATGCGGACACCGTCGACCACCAAGAGTACCGCATTGGCTGCGAATCCACGAAGCGTAGGACTACCACCTCCCAACTGGCTTTTTTGGACGAACACCTCGCCGCTGTTGCTAAGCAGGTCTGCAGAGGTCTGGGGGTTGTTGAAGGTGATCGCTTTTGATTCGATGGATAGAATATCCATGGGGACCTCTGATGCACTCTGCCGCCACTTGCTTGCAGAGATGGTGATTTCAGCAAACTCCAGTATGTTCTCCGTCAAGGCGATAGTAAATCCATTTTCTGTCAGTTGCTTTTTGTCTGTTTCTGCCGTTTTGAAGGAGGGATGTTGAAACAGGATCTTGCCTTCGGTAGGAAAATCTGTCAGATCGGCTCTTCCAGTCTTATCGGTAAAGCGAGCAATATCCTGGTCTGAGTGGAAGATGAAAACGTCCGCGAGAGGAAGTTGCGTGGCAGCATCTACTACCTGCACCTGTTGCCCTTGGAGATCGGAGATAGAAAAGAGTATCAAAACCGAAAGAGAAACAGAAAAACGTACAAATATTGATTTCATATTTGATCTAACCGCAAAAGTATGCGCAATTTGCGAATTGCCTGGAGCATCTGGTTGGTTATTGGTGGCGCAAAAATGCTGCCAAGTTTGACCGATCATTCAATAAATAATGATCACTCACCATGCAGCGCTAGCTATGTGCTTGCTTGGTCAAAAACCGAGAGGGCCCCATGTCGTATTTCTTGATTCAAAATATGCCTCAACTGTCCTCATGCCGCTCATAGCAGAAAGTAGCTACAACAGTACGCCTTGGTATTTTGTAAATGGCCACTTTGAGACCATCATTCCTTCTGCCTTTTACAAGGTGAAGGGCCTGACCTATGATCGCGAACGCCTGGAACTCCCTGATGGGGATTTTATCGATATAGACTGGATCCGCAATAGCACAAAGCGTCTACTGGTGATTACTCACGGGCTGGAGGGCAACTCCGAACGCCACTATGTCCAGAGGCCTGCCAAGTACTTCTCCGGAAAGGGCTGGTCGGTGCTTGCCTGGAACTGTCGGAGTTGCAGTGGGGAGATGAACCGGCTGCCTAGGTTCTACCATCATGGCGATACGCAGGACCTGGTTAGCGTGATCGATCACGCCGTTGCACAGGGTTTTCGGGAGATTGTGCTGCTCGGTTCGTCCATGGGTGGTAGCATGACCTTGAAATACCTAGGTGAGGACCCATCACGGCATGACGAGGTCCTGGGGGCGGTGACCTTCTCGGTACCATGTAATCTCAAGGACAGTGCCGACCAGCTAGAACTACGAAGTAACAAGTTTTACGAAAAGCGTTTCTTGAAGAAACTCAAAGACAAGCTTGCCCTGAAAGCCGAGATCCACCCGGAACTGGACATTGAGGGTCTTGAAGAGCTGAAAGATTTCGAAGCCTTTCATGAGCGCTATACCGTGCCTCTGCATGGTTTTTCTTCTTTGCAGGAGTTTTATGGTGAGGCGACATGCGACCGCTATTTGCCGGGGGTAGAGAAGCCGGCATTGATTGTCAATGCGTGGAATGATCCTATGCTTGGTGAGCGATGTTATCCACAAGAGTTGCTAGCCTCGTCCCGCAGCGTATTTCTGGAGATACCTGCGAAAGGAGGGCATGTCGGATTCACAATGCCCGGTGACCCATACAGCTGGATGGAATACCGGGCCTGGGGGTTTATTTCTGAGGTTGTTTCGCTTCCTCTTCTGGAGCAAAGTCCAGGGATACCGAGTTAAGGCAATATCTCAAGCCTGTTGGTCGCGGTCCATCGGGGAATACATGCCCCAGGTGACCGTTGCATCGTCCACACATCACTTCTGTACGTTCATACCCGAGCAGGAAGTCGCTTTCCTCTTTGACGCGATCCTCTGATAGCGGTTGGTAAAAGCTTGGCCATCCGGTACCGGAGCGGTATTTGGTTTTTGAACTGAATAGTGGCAACGCACATGCCTTGCAGCTATAAGTTCCTTGTTTCTTGTTGTTCCAAAGCTTGCCACTGAAGGCACGTTCGGTACCTTTCTCTCTGAGCACATAAAATTCAAAATCGCTCAGCTTCTCTTTCCATTCATCCTCATTCAACTGCCACTTATCATAGTCTGGCAGCTGGCTTACATTTGGCGCTTCACTTGATTCCTGGGCCTGACAACTAACGATAATAGCGATCGTTAGACAGCTGGTGAAAACTCTAATAATCATCTTGGAAAGTTTCATAAAAAACTTGGATTATCCATACTAAAACGCCACAAAATCGTTCCGTGTTGAAAAATTCTCAGGACAATCCCCGGTTTGTCTACCATTGTACAGAAGAGGCGCCTGCTAAGCCATTCTTTCCAAGGCCATCTCGGCTACACGTTGTCCAATGGAAAGGCTGGAAGTAGCGGCGGGAGAGGGTGCGTTGCCGACATTTAAGATCTTATCCTTCTCCAGAATAAGAAAATCATCCACCAGGCCCCCGTTACGGTCGCAGGCCTGCGCTCGGACACCCGCTCCTCCAGAAATCAGGTCCTTTCTCTGAATTTCAGGGACGAGCTTCTGTAGGGCTTTGGTGAAGGCCCTTTTGGAGTACGAACGATAGAGTTCGCCAAATCCAGTTTGCCAGTACTTCCAAGCGACCTTTTGAAACCCGCGATAGGTCAGCGACTCTAGTAATTGGCCGATGTGTATGTCGGACTTTTTGTATCCTTCCCGCTTGAAAGCGAGTACGGCATTGGGGCCGGCTTCCACACCACCATTGATCATTCGAGTGAAGTGAACGCCGAGAAAAGGGAACTTTGGATCGGGTACTGGATAAATGAGGTTTTTGACAAGATGCTCACGTTCCGGCCGGAGTTTGTAATACTCGCCTCGGAAGGGAATGATTTTGTAAGGCACCTTCATTTTGCTTTTTCGGGCGACTTTGTCTGACCAAAGCCCCGCACAGTTGACGACGAAATGCGTGATGAACTTTTGATGGTTGGTCTTTACTTCCATCAGTTTGTCAGACTTCCTGCGCACTTTCAACACCTTATTGTTGGTGAAGATCTCTCCCCCAAAGTGGCGGAACTTTTCGGCGTATTTATGAGCTACCTGGCCATAGTCAATGATCCCTGTCTGCGGAACATAGATCCCGGCGACACCATTCACGTGAGGTTCATATTCCTGGAGCTGTTCCTTGGACTTCAGGGGCTTGAGACCTTTGAGGCCGTTTTGCTGACCTCGCTGAGCCAAGGTCCTGAGGGCGGGTATCTGATCTTTGGAAGTAGCTACGACGATTTTGCCACAGACTTGATAAGGGATCTCCTCCTGATCACAAAAGCTTAGCAGTTGGTTATAACCGTCGACACAGTTTTTGGCTTTGTAGCTGCCAGGCGGATAGTACAAGCCCGAGTGTATAACGCCGCTGTTGTGCCCGGTCTGATGCATACAAATCTGCGGCTCCTTTTCGAGGATCGCTATTTTGAGGCGCGGATTGGCCTCTTTTAACTTCAGCGCAGAGGCCAGACCAACTATGCCTCCACCGATAACTATGACACTATACATATATGACAGCCACCCGTTTGCAGCACAAGAATAAAAAAAGCGATAGGTAAAACCCATCGCCTTTGCAGATATCGTATAAAAATTGTTTCAGTCTTGCAGTTGCACCGCATCGATTTTGCTGTCGTACACTGCCTTATTGAACTCATCGATTCTGTTCTCAAGGATTTGAGACAGTTGATTGAGTTGCTCATCGATCAGACCTGTTACTTCCTCTTTGAAATCCACAGCTTGTTGTGTGGGTCTGGAGTCGCCGAAACCTTCCAAAGAACCCAAGTGTCCCAGTTTGTTATTGAGACGAATAGGGAAATTCAGAGGATCCTGACCACTCTCGTTCTTTGTTTGGTACAACGCCTCCTCTACGGCCTTTATGTCATCGAGGATCGCCTTGCCCAGTTCTGCGATGCGCTCATCATCCGTTTTGTCCATTACGCCTTTGATTTGCGTACGCACTTTCCGGATTGTGATCACTGCATCGTTAGTCTCAGACAGCTTGTCTCGGACGGAAAGAAGAAAGTCCAACTGGGCCTCCAAGTCCGCCTGTGTGGCGCTGGATCGTGGATCTTTCACGATCTCAAACGTTTGTGACTGAGCCTCTCCATCCACTGTGAGTGTGACCTTGTAGGTGCCAGGAACAACTCGTGGACCGCTGGTAGTAGCTGCCCACATTATCATCCCCGGAAAGGTCGTTGCCCCCGGATAACGCATGTTCCAGTTGAAGGTATTCAAGCCTTTGCCGAATGACAGCTTTCCTTCTTTGGCTTCCTTGTCGGGGTTCGTAGAGAAGGTCATCACCAACTCGTCGGACATCGTGTGAAAGGACAATTCCACCGTGTCTACGTCAGCAGTGTCCTTGACAAAGAAGTGTACGAGTGCTCCTCCCGGATGATTGGTGCCGGCAGTTTTTGAAGTAGCGCCGTTACCGCCACCCATGCGGTAGGTGGTCATCGGCTGGAAAAGGTGCGCCTTCTTATTTGCCAGTTGGTTGTCTGCCTGGTGAAGGACGGTCAGATCATCGATCATCCAAAAACTGCGACCTTGCGTTGCGGCAATGAGGTTATCATTCTTCACAGCCAGGTCCGTAATTGGCACAATTGGCAGATTCATTTGTAGCGGTTGCCAGCTGGCGCCATCGTTAAAGGACACATACATCCCTGACTCCGTTCCTGCGTAGAGCAATCCCTCCTTGCTGGGGTCTGCTCTCAGGACTCGAGTGAAATGCTCACTACCGATACCAGTGTTGATAGCTTCCCAGGTTTGGCCGTAGTCTTTTGTTTTGTATAGGTAGGGTGCGTAGTCTCCCAGCTTGTATCGCGTAGCTGCCACGTATAGTCCTCCTTCATTGAAGGGATCGACTTCCACGCTGTTGATCATCGACCACTCTGGCATCATTCCCGGTGTGACGTTCTGCCAGTTTTCACCACCGTCCTTCGTGATATGTAGCAGTCCGTCGTCTGACCCTGCCCAGATCACACCTTCCTCATGTGGCGATTCCACTGCCGCAAAAATGGTACAGTAGTATTCCACGCTCGTATTGTCCTTCGTAATAGGACCACCAGAAGAGCCCAGCTTCGTAGGGTCGTTTCTGGTCAGGTCTGGACTGATCAGTTCCCAGGATTGTCCCTCGTTGGTGGATACATGCAGGTGGTTGGAAGCTGTATAGAGCTTCTTGGGATCGTGGGGCGAGAAGAAGATGGGGAAATTCCACTGGAACCTGTACTTGAAGTCTTCGGCGCCATGTCCCATTGGGTTGTCGGGCCATACATTGACGGCGCGGACCTCATTCGTCGTGTGGTTCACACGAGTAAGGAAGCCGTCATAGCTACCGCCATAGACAATGTCATTGTCCTCCGGAGATATGGCGATGTGAGCACTTTCACCACCCGCTGTAGGCTCCCAATCCCTTTCACCTATGAATCTTCCATCGGTGCGATGGGCAATGCGAACTGTAGAGTTGTCTTGCTGGGCACCGTAGATCTTATATGGAAAGGAATTGTCCGTCGTTACCCGATAAAACTGCGCCGTTGGCTGATTGTGATAGGTGGACCAGTTTTCGCCTCCATCAAAGGAGACCTGAGCACCGCCATCATCACCAATCACCATGCGTTGGTTGTCCATAGGGTCTATCCACAGATCGTGATGGTCCCCGTGGGGAGCGTTATATGTCTCATAAGTCTTACCTCCGTCTTTTGACCGGTGGTACCGCACATTGAGCACATATACGCGATCCTCATCCTGCGTGTCGGCATAGATCCTGGTGTAGTACCAGGCGCGTTGCCTTAGTTTGCGCTCCTTATTGATTAGCCGCCAGCTCTTGCCAGCATCATCTGAGCGGTATACACCACCATCTTTATTTTCGATGATCGCCCACACACGATTGGAGTTTACGGGCGAGACCGTCACACCGGAGATCCCCCAGGTGCCGGATGGTAAGCCCTCATTGGAACTGATGTTGTTCCACGTCTCGCCACCATCGGTTGATTTCCATAGTGCAGAACCCGGTCCGCCACTTTCCAGGCTGTAGGGTGTCCGACGGATCCTCCATGTAGAGGCATATAGGATCCGAGGGTTGTTCGGGTCCATTACTAAATCCACGGCCCCGGCATCTTCATTGGCGAAGAGTACTCGTCGCCAGCTAGCGCCGCCGTCCGTACTCTTGTAGATGCCTCGATCAGAAGTTGACTTGTACAAGTCGCCCATGACGGCAGCATATACGATATCAGGGTTTTTGGGGTGAATGCGAATTCTTGGGATATGCCGACTATTGGGCAATCCGGCGGCGGTCCATGTCTTGCCAGCATCCACGGACTTCCACATGCCATTACCTGAGGATACGTTGCCCCTTACGGTGACTTCACCTCCACCGACGTAGATGACGTTGTTGTCCCACTCGCTCACTGCGACTGCTCCTATGGAGCCGCCAAAGTAGCCATCAGAAATATTCTCCCAGGAATTACCGGCATCGGTAGTTCGCCAGATGCCGCCTCCAGTGGCGCCAAAATAGAATAGATTGGGTTTGCCGGGTACACCAGTAACTGCGGCGGACCTTCCACCGCGGAAGGGCCCAACCTCACGCCACTGTAAGCCCTGATAAAGGGAGGTATCAATACCTACCGGGGGTGGGGTGCGTTTGCCTCTTCTTTGGGCCTGACTGGGTAGCGTCATCGCCAAAACCAATGTCAGGCATAGTACGAGTTGTAGTTTCTTCATAATAGTTTCTCTCTTGATAAACACAGCGTCTCAACCTCGCAATTAAGGGTAGAAATTGGAAATGAAAACCACTTGAGCGGAAATTATAGTTGATCAACAGAGGATTTGGCGGTTGTTAAATGCCAAGTAGTTATTTAGGAAAATTCGGATGCAGAACATATCTTCCCACCCGAATACTGTGGAATCGGCCATTAAAATCTTCCGGTTTGAAAAGGACTATTGAGGAACTCGAGGCAATCATTGTGGAGAAGGAAAAGCAGATCTCAGACCTGAAGATTGAGAAAGGTGGATTCTTTCGTGTGGTCTCCCACGACCTGCGTTCTCCCATAAGCCGCATCATCGGATTTGCTGATTTGCTCAAGAAAGATCTCGAGAACAATGAGGAGCTTCGGTTCTTTGCTGAGAATATCGAGGCTGCAGGCTGGCACCTGAACAAGCTGATTGCGCGAATCATGGAGGTGGAAGAGTTTGAGTCCGAGGAGGAGGAGCCCACTATTGAGTTGCAGGATGTCGTGCAGCCTGTCAGGGATAAGGTCGCCTATTTCGTTCAAGAGTACATTGAGAAAGAAATTGACTATGAGCTCACGGTGTCCGACCCTTCATTGAAGGCTCCGGTTGACAATGAATACTGGAACCTGATTGTTATCAATCTCCTTTCCAATGCTGGTAAGTTCTCGAAAGCAGGCTCATCTGTTTGGGTCACGCTCGATGCGACGTCTGAGGGTGCGGCAAGGCTAGTCGTCGCCGATGAGGGCCCGGGCTTCAAGCCGGAAGAAAAGAGCCTTATATTCAAGAAGTTTGCGAAGCTCAGTGCCAAGCCCACGGGCGGAGAGATCGCCGCAGGTCTCGGACTGTACCAGGCCTGGAAATGCACGCAGGCTTTGGGTGGCACGATCACCGCCGAGGATAATGAGCCGGTAGGTACCAAATTCACCGTCATTATTCCGTAGCCCTAACATCCGTTTGTCCTTCTTATTTGACAGTTCAGTGCGGCAAATGGTCCGTTCCGGAACTTTATGACGTTTCAGTACACTTTTCCTATTGAAATTTGTAACAAAATTCGGTTAGAAGGAGTCAGTAAGGTTAGCAATCAGTGTGTTGTTTGACTCTGCTGGCCCTCCGAAAAGGTCTTTATACTACTCAAAATGAAAACACGTCAACTTTTTATCTACGGCGTTTCTGTGCTCATTATCGTAAGCGCCCTTGGCATCTCCGCCTTTCTTGGAACACTCAAGGAACCACCGGAACCGAAGAAGCAGTTTGAAGTCCGCCGATATGTGCAGACAGAAGAGGTGAAGTACGATGATATTGAAACCAGTGTCGTCGCCTATGGACGTGTAGAGACAGCTCAGTCGCTGGATCTATTGTCCGAAGTAGGAGGTCGTATGTACGAAGGCAACATTCGTCTGAAAGAAGGACAGAGCTTCCGAAAGGGCACCTTGCTGTTCTACATCGACGATACGGAAGCGGCGCTATCGCTGAAATCGCAGAAAAGCAATTTCATGAGAGACGTGGCGAGCATCTTGCCGGATTTGAAGCTGGATTATCCAGAGAGCTACGGAGCCTGGAATGAATACTTCAATAGTGTGCGTCTGGAAGGGGATCTTCCTTCTCTCCCTGAGATCCGATCTGAAAAGGAGAAGACTTATCTCGCTACCAAGGGTATCTACTCCACATTTTTCAATATCAAGAGTGCAGAAGTGCGCCTGAAGAAGCACAGGTATTATGCACCTTTCAGTGGGAGCATTTCCGAAGTGGCGCAGGAGTCAGGGGCTTTTGTGAATCCTGGCAACAGAATTGGTAAGATTATTAGAGCTGGTGTGCATGAACTGCAAGTCAGCGTGGAGACACGAGACATACCGTGGATACAGGTGGGCTCCGAGGTCGACATCTACAGTGATGAAACCGGGCAGACATGGGGAGGTAAGATTCTTAGGATCAGTGACTTTGTCAATCAGAGCACACAGTCTGTCGATGTTTTCATTGCCATTGAGCCTACCAATCAGCGGATCTATGATGGCCAGTTTATGCAAGCGGCGATTCCCGCGCGTGTAATCAAGGATGGCATGATCATACCTCGTAGTGCCATTTACAACCGCAACGAAGTCTTCGTGCTGGAGGACACGCTTTTGAAAGTGAAGCAAATAGAGGTGGTGAAGTTGCAAGAGGAATCTGCGATTTTCCGAGGTCTCGAGGCAGGTACAGACCTGGTAGTGGAACCTCTGGTCAACGCTCACAACAACATGGTCGCTTTCAAACTGGAAGAGAAGGACATAGACCTCGAAAGGAAGAACCAGGCGGACCAGCCCCTTGTGACAGCTTCAAGTAAGGCCGGCAACTAAACCAACCCAGACATGAAGAACTTAGTCGAGCATTTTGTCAAGTATCCAATACTTGCCAATATCGTCATTGCGCTTACTCTTTTGGGTGGTGTAGTCGCATTGGTCAATACCAAGAAGTCTTTTTTCCCTACACGGCGGGATACCATGATCAACATCACGGTAGCCTACCCAGGTGCTTCGCCGGAAGAAATGGAAGAGGGTGTGACCCTCAAAATTGAGGAGAGCCTGAAGTCGATCGCGGGCATCGATGAGGTCACCTCAACATCTGCGGAGAATTCAGCCTCAGTTTCTGTCGAAATCGTAGAGAGCTACAATATCGATGAAGTGTATACTGACGTGAAGAATGCTGTCGACGGCATCAATTCATTTCCGGCGGGGGCGGAGAAGCCCATCATCTTTAAGCAGCGGCAGCGATCCACCGCACAGTGGCTCTCCATGACGGGCGACGTCGACCTCAAGACGTTGAAGTACTATGCAGAGCAGGTGGAAGATGACCTGTTGGCAACTGGTAAGATCAGTCAGGTGGCAGTCAGTGGATTTCCTCCCTTGGAAATCTCTATCGAGGTGTCAGAGGAAACACTCCGACGGTACAATCTGAGCTTCGATGATGTCGCTAATGCTGTTAGGCTCAACAATAGAGACATATCCGCAGGATCGATAAAGGGTTCTAAAGAGGAGATCCTGATTAGATCCAAAGCGAAAGAGACGGATGCCGAAAGGATCGGCGATATCGTCGTTCGGAGTAACACAGATGGTAAAAATCTGCTCCTAAGAGACATTGCTGTTGTCAAGGAGGATTTCGCGGACCAGGCTTTCAAAGGCTTTCACAATGGCCGTAGAGCGGTCTTCCTGGAGGTGCGAAAGCTGGAGAGTGAGGACTTGAAGGTCATCTCAGATGCCGTGGAGGAGTACGTACCTAAGTTCAATGAAAAGAACGCGGCAGTCGAGCTCGAGATCGCCTGGAATTTCATGAAGATCCTCAATCAACGCCTCGATCTGTTGACGACCAATGGGGTAGTAGGGCTGATACTCGTATTGGTTTCTCTGGGTCTATTCCTTAATCTGAGATTGTCTTTCTGGGTGGCATGGGGTATTCCTTCTTCCTTCCTGGGCATGTTTGTGATTGGGTCTTTTGTGGGGCTGACGATCAACATGATTTCCTTGTTTGGGATGATCCTTGTCATCGGGATTTTGGTGGATGATGGCATTGTGATTGCGGAGAATATCTACACGCATTTTGAAAAGACCAAGAATCCGATAAAAGCAGCCATAAATGGAACGTTGGAGGTGATGCCTGCAGTTGTCACATCCGTTACTACTACGATTGTGGCCTTTACTCCACTGCTTTTGCTCACCGGCGGCTTTGAGTTCCTGAAGGACATGGCTTTTGTGGTGATCTTTAGCCTTGGCTTTTCACTGTTGGAGGCCTTCTTTGTTTTGCCGGCTCACCTTGCCAGCAAACACGTCCTACGTGTGAAAGCCCAGGATACCCGTTCTTTCCAGATTCGCGCCAAGATCAATCAGGTGATCGACTGGATGCGATTCAGGGTATATGGCCGGGCCCTTGCTTGGACGATGAAGTATCGAACCATCTCTGTGGCGATGGTCCTGGCTTTTGTGATCCTCATTGGTGGTCTGATGCAGGGTGGCTTCATCAAAGCGACTTTCTTCCCACCGATCCCCTTCAATGCCTTCAATGTGAACATTGCCTTTAAGCCAGGGGAGCGTGAGGACAAAGTAGAGCGACATCTCGTCCGTTTTACTGAGGCGATCTGGAGGGTGAATGAGCAAATGAAAGAGGAGTTCGATACGGACAAGCAGATCATCGAAAACACCTTCGCCAATGTAGGCTTCGCACAGGGAGAGTCGGGCTCGCATGCCGGCTCAGTCACGGTTTTCTACGCCGAGCTTGATGCCTACGGTATGAATCAATTTGACTTGATTCAGCGGATACGGAAGGAAATAGGCCCAGTATTGGGCGCCGAGAAGTACAGTGTGGGCGGCAATAACCGTTTTGGTAAGCCGGTGTCCGTTCGGCTGATGGGCAAGAACTATGATGAGTTGCAAGAGGCGACAGCCTTCCTAAAGGAAAAATTGGGGGAAGTGGCCGAGCTCAAGGAGATCGAGGACAATGTCGCGGAAGGTAAGCGTGAGATGTTATTCGACTTGCAGCCGGAAGCTTATTTCCTCGGACTTGATCATAACGCGATCACCAGACAGATCCGGCAGGGCTTCTTCGGCGAGGAGGTCCAGCGCTTTATGAAAGGCAATGATGAACTGCGCGTCTGGGTGAGATATCCCAATACTGGACGTGAAAGCGTGGGGCAACTAGAGAATATCAAGATCAAAACCACGGCGGGGCAGGAGTTCCCTGTCACCCAATTGGCTGACTACGAGGTAGAACGAGGCATCGCAGGTATCCGCCATTTCAATACGAGCAGGGCAGTGACCGTTGAGGCCGAAATGGTCGATCCTTTTGGAGAGGTGCCGCCGGTGCTGGAAAACGTAAGAGAGAATATCGTACCGGAGCTGCAGGCAAGCTTTCCATCGGTGACCATCGACTTTGGCGGTCAGGCGGAAGAGAGTGCCCGGGCCGGACAAGAAATCGGGCTTTACTTTGGATCCGCTTTTGTTGTGATCCTATTCATCCTGATGATCACTTTCAGGTCCTTCTACCAGGCCTTTTTGATCCTGATGATGGTGCCACTCGGGTTCTTCTGTGCCACGCTTGGTCATGGGATCGAGTCCTGGATGAAGGTGGACGGTGACTATCCGGTCTCTATATTATCCGCGTGGGGAATGTTCGCGTTGTCGGGAGTGATCATCAATGACGCCGTCGTGTTCCTGGCGAAGTTTAATTCGCTGGTAAAGCAAGAGGGAATGAGTGTCTATGAAGCTGCCTACAATGCAGGGATAGCGCGATTCCGGGCCATCATGTTGACATCATTGACAACCGTCGCGGGGTTGTATCCTTTGATCAAGGAAACGAGCTTCCAGGCCCAGTTCCTGATACCAATGGCGATCTCGGTAGCTTACGGGGTGCTGTTCGGTACTTTCCTGATCCTGTTGTTCTTCCCGGTTTTCATATTGATTGCCAATGACGCCCGACGGATGTGGCGGCGAATGTGGAGCGGTGAGAGGTCTGTCCGGGAAAGGGTTGAGCGCGTCGTTCTCGACCAGGAGCGTTTGGATGAATTTGATGATGCGGCTTAAATAGAGGATTGTAATGAATTACTCAGTTCACTTCAAAGAAAAAGAAGACGAGCAGCTATTGGAGCTGCTCAGCAACCGTAAAGTGCTCAATTTCGAGGCTCAGCGCTGTTTGTTGCATGAGATCGAAAAGCGATCGCTGGAGGTAGATGCCCAGGCGTTGCGCGAGCTCAATCAGCTTATTGATATCGAGCAATCGAAGATCCGCGACTTCCAATACCTGCCATTTCTCGGGTTCAGTATCAAAAGTGATGGTGAGACGGTTATTAAGCGCCTTGGTGGAGCCAGAAGGGTAGACCTGTTCAGCGCTTTTTTCGCTGTCGTTATGATGTTTTCGGGGGTGCCACTGACGACCATTATTATAGACTTTATGGAAAATGGACTCACTGGAGCGGGGCAGGTCATCGGCTTTATTGTGTGTATAGCTGTCGTTATCTACGGCATATTACTTTTCCTGAGGAGTCTCGAGCGCATCTTTGACTTCTGGAGGTTTGAGATACTTAAAACGAACGACTCTCTGTTTATCAAAAAGGGCTCAGACACTTACTCCCTTGATGTGGCCACGAAGTCATCGCTTCGGGTGGCCAGCCGGGATGGAAGGACGAAACTCGTTCTGGCCAGAGACGACGACCGAGAGCCCATCACTCTAATGAGTACGGACGGTGGCCTACGGCTTCACCTGACATTAAAACATTTGCGCGATTACCTGGTTCAATAGCAGACCTGAAAGCATAATGAATTTCAAATACATACTTTCCTTATCGGTATTATCAATCCTCTTTTTGCAGGCTCGTGCGCAGGATGATCTGTCCCTGAGCCAGGCAATTAGTACGGGCTTGGAGCGTCATTATGACATCCGCATTGAGCAGCAGAATGTGGCCATTGCCGAGATGAACAACAATTGGAGTTTGGCATTTCCTCGATTGACGGCTGATATCCGAGGTAGTCGCACGGTTTTTGACAACCGGGAAAACCTCAACCCCTTCTCGCTCCTTGGAGAGATCACCACCAACCAGATACAACCAACGGTCAATGTCAATTGGGATCTGTTGAGTATCGCCAATATTAGTATCGGCAAGCGGCAGTTGGAGACGCTGGAAGCAGAGTCACAGGGGAATGCGGATATTGTTGTCGCAAATGCCCTCCAGGCGATCATCCTGGGTTATTACACCGCGGTCTTACAGGAAAGACGTTTGGATGAGTTTCAAAGGCAACTCAATCTCAGCCGGGACAAGTACGAATTGCAGAAGATCAAGCAGGAGATCGGTAGTGCTGTAACAACAGATGTATTACTTGAAGAGGGCAACTATTTGACGGATAGTGGCAACTACGTCAACCAATTGCTCATCTATCAAAACGCCATATCCAATCTCAACTTCCTGCTGGCGGAGCCGGATCCTGCGAAGCAATACAATTTCACCGACGACCTGGAGTTCGAATACAACGACCTGTCCTACGAAGACCTGGTCCAGCAAATGGAGCAGCAAAATGTCGATCTAAAGAAGCAGTATTTGACGCAGTCCGTTTTGGGTTATACTACGCGCTTGCGGAAGCTGGACAGATACCCTACGTTGTCTTTGGGCGGCAGCTACTCACTCACTCGCAACAACCAGGAGATCGATGGCCAACGCCTAAATCAGGATGGGGGCTTCACTCCATTTGTGGCATCGGGTAACAACGAGAATGCAAACTTCGGTTTGAATTTTCTCGTGTCATTCAATCTATTTGATGGGGGGCGTGTCAATAGGGCGATCAAAGAAGCGATCATCCGCGAAGACATTGGGAATATCCGCACGGAGCAACTGAAGGCTTCATTGAGTAGGGATCTGGTGCAGGCTTTGGATCAATACAAAGTCAGAAAGCAGATCTATGACATCAATGAACGACGCTTTCAGGCGGCGGAGCAGAACCTACGTATCTCTGAGGAGAAATTCCGAAATGGCACGATCAACTCGTTTGACTATCGGACAGTGCAGAACAATCAGCTGTCGGCGGCCATCGTCAAGCTTCAGTCGACGTACAATCTATTGGAGTCGCAGGTCCAGTTGCTTAGGTTGACTGGCGGTTTGATGCAGAGCTTCTAATTTCCGCAAGGGGTCTAGTAGCTGTCTCGCAGCGCTTCCAGAATGCGCTGCATTTCCAATTTCACCGTACTACTGGGTGTAGTGAAGTGATTATTCATGAAGCTGAATATCAGTGTCTTTCCTGATTTCGTGATCATATACCCGCTTAGGCAGTGATTGTGTCGTAGGGTTCCGGTTTTAGCAAATACATAAGGCACATCCGCTCCATACCAGTTCCTGAGGGTTCCATTAATTCCACCGACAGGCAGAATGGTCTCTAGTTCTTTCCATTCGTAGGTTTCGAGCATGCTGCCAAGCAGGCCCACGAGGTTCCGGGGGGTGATCATGTTGTATCGACTCAACCCACTGCCATCTACCCATATGAGCGGGTCCGGTAAAAATGACAACTCGTTTCGCGCCAGTGTATCGATGTACTGTTCCACTCCCTCTTGTCTATTCAGTTGCGAAGACATATATAATAGTTGCTCTGCCAGGAAATTGTCGCTACGTTGAGTCATGAGAGCAAGTAACGGTAGCGTCGGGCCATTGTACAAGGTGTCGTTGAGATAGTACTGACGATCGGCGCTACGGACAACCAAATTGGTAGTGTCCGCCAGCAGCAGTTCTGTCAACTCTCTATTATTCTGGATAGGAACGCGATAAGTAGTAGTGTCTCCGGCCAAAGTGTCCTCAGGAATGTGGAAAATATTTTGGTAGCGATCTCTGTAAACTGCCGGGTCCTTCTGGAAGTCCACAAAATCCTGAAAGAACGCCGGAGATATAACGCTGCTATCTATTTGCGTGACGTTGAGCACATTGCCAAACATGGGCAGTGCTGTGCGTTCCACCTGGTAGCCATAGGAGTAGTCGTCCCATGACCATCCCGGACCATACCGCGATGGGTCCGGTGCTGACCATGCAACGATGAGGGTGTCTACCGCCATTTCAGAAATCTTCTGGATGGTGTTTTGACTGTAGAAATCGGGATGCAGGAACGTTGGGTCGCCCAACGGCTCCACAATCAGGACATCACCTCGCTTTTCATAAGCAAAAGTTGGTACCGAATCAGGCAGGCTCAATAGTGATGCGTAGAGTGTAAACAGCTTTGTATTGCTGGCAGGAGTGAAGTATTTGTCTTCATTGATGCCTATGAGCGTGCGGTCGTTTTCGGGATCATAAATGTAGTACCCAATGTGCTGGTTCTGTAGGACCACCGATTGATTGACCATGCGTTTCAGGTCCTTGGTGACAGCCACGTGCTTCACCGTCGCGCAGCTGCTGAAAATGAAGACCAGGAGAACAACACTGACGTAGTAGGGTAGGTGACGGTTATGGTCGTCTTTGATCATTGTATGGGACCTGGGAAATTCGCGTCTAAAATACCCCGAGACGTGGTGATTTTTCCCAACTTCCTGCATTTATTCAGCAGGTGAGTGGATGATTGCCGATATTTAGGTTTGTTATTCGCCTTGATGGCAGGGCGCTCGCATGCGAGGATAGGTGTGAGTCGCCTGCGCCGTAAAGCATTTTTATTATGCCATATTTATCCTTATTTTCGAAATCGCTTTAACTAGGTCTGAGTTGCCAACTGCTTCATGAGTATTCTTGATCTTATTACGCTGCTAATTTTTCTGGCGGCGATTTTTACACTTATCAATATCTCTGTCCTTAAGCTGCCCTCTACCATCGGGTTGATGGCGATAGCCTTGGGGATGTCAATCGTGATCCTTTTGCTTGGATGGCTTTTTCCAGCTGTGGGTGGCATAGCGGTCACCATTGTCGAGGAGTTTGATTTCAAAGAAGTACTGCTCAATGTGATGCTCAACTTTCTCCTTTTCGCTGGAGCCTTGAGTATCAACTTAAAGAAACTTCTGGAAGAGAAATGGCCCGTTTTAGTGCTGGCAACGGTCGGTACCTTATTGTCGACGTTCATTGTAGGTTTCCTTATTTGGAAGATCTTCCCATGGCTGGGTTACGAGATCGATTGGATTTATTGCCTGCTTTTTGGCGCGTTGATCTCACCGACAGACCCAATAGCGGTACTTGCTCTGGTTAAGAGATTTGGTATCTCTCCGAATCTTGAGATCAAGATCGCCGGTGAGTCATTGTTCAATGATGGCGTGGGCGTCGTTGTTTTCCTGACGATTCTCGGCATTGCAGCCCCGGAGGCGGCACATGGAGGTGGTCACGAAGCGGCAGAAGGAGCCCATGCTGCGGCACAGGCAGGCTTCAGTGCATTTGATGTTGTGAAGTTGTTTGGGTTGGAAGTCTTTGGAGGACTGTTGATGGGAGCGCTTTTCGGGTTCCTGGGATTCAAACTGTTGGATTTCATAGACAATGATCATGTGGAACTAGAGGTTCTGGTCACTTTGACGCTGGTAATGGTAGGTGGGCGTATTGCAGAGTTGCTTCACCTTTCTGGTCCCTTGGCCATGGTGGTAATGGGGCTATTCATAGGAAATGAAGGTCGGGATGAAAACCTGGCCAATGCCACGGGAGAGTATGTCTTCAAGTTCTGGCACTTGCTGGATGAGGCTTTGAATGCGATCCTGTTCATTTTGATTGGCCTCGAGATGATTGTGATAGCCAAGACCTTTACAAATGACTTGATTGTTGTAGGAGTTGTAGGGATTTTGATTGTGCTTTTGGCCCGACTGATTGGGGTATCGCTGCCTGTAGGTTTGATGAGGATATGGAGGAAGTTTGAGCCTCAGACGATACAGATACTCACATGGGGTGGATTACGAGGAGGTATTTCGGTTGCTTTGGCGCTTTCGCTCTCAGGGATAGAGTCGATACCAGCTGAAGCAAAGCAGGTGATACTCTTTACAACTTATTGTTGTGTAGTATTCTCCATCTTGGTACAGGGTTTAACTATCCCTATGCTCTTGAAAAAGTAGGATTTTTTCTCATAAATTTGCGCTGCCCAAAGCGATGGCCTTTAAGAGTTTAAAGTGCTCGAGCATGCACAGCAAAGGGTACCTGGAAGTGACACCAACCTTTCGCCTGCTCGGACTCGTCGATCCAAATGAAGAAGCTATGAACTCCCTTCGTTTTGTGGGCGCAAGAAGTGTCTTGGCGCTAAAATCTATCGGTCAGAAAGGCTTTCGCTCAAGTACTTCGGACAGTTATAGCACAAAATTGACAACATGAAACTTAGTATTGCAGAAGGACTTTACCTGATAGCGCTAGACGACGAAGAAGGACGTCTTTTAGCTGCCGCCGAAAGGCGTTATGTCCCTGGTGTTTTGAGCGCCGCCATTCTTGAGTTGTACCTCACAGAGAAGATTAATTTGAAGGATGGGGTGATTGAGGTAAAAGACACATCGAGCACCGGCAACGGGATTCTGGACAGTGTCCTGGGTCGCCTGCAAACTGGCCACGAGATCATCCAGGAAGTGAAATCCATGGTGGGCCACTTCAACCACATTAAGGAGGACCTCGATCAGCTTCTAACCAAGCGGGGCATCCTGAAGAAGGAGGCGACCAAGCTATTGTGGATCCCACTCTCCGAGCGCATGGGCAACGCCAACTATGCCTACGAAAAGGAAATCAGGAACATCCTGCGTGCAATGGTTTTCAAGAATGCAAAGCCTACTCCTTCCTTCGTAATCCTGATGTCCCTGGTGTATGACTGCGGGATTCTTGAGGAGGTATTCCAGGATAAGGATGAACTAATCGATGCGGAGAAAGTCGCGAAGGATGTGGTGGATTCTATCGTCGTCAATCCAGAGACTTCCCAAGTGTTGAAGGATCTGCGGAAGTACTTCGACTCCCTGTAATCACTTTCGGAACCGTATCGCCTGGCAGATTTTAATCTGTCAGCCGCTGTGGCCGTGGGTCACTGCGGTAGCTTTCGCCAGTCATGGCGTCTAATGAAGGAGCTGTGTGCAGATACTTCTGGAAGAGCCCATTGGTGTATTGATCTACTTGCTCCATGGGTATGTTGAATTGCTGGGCGTACATCTCCTTTTGCAACTGCGCCATCGTTTGCAGATAGGCCATGGCCGAATCCTGCTTCTGTATCAACTGATTGGCGCGGAATGCCATAAAGCCAAAACCTTCGTGCGGGTTGTTGTTGTCCCGAGATAATATCAGGTATTCCACGCCGTCAACACGGATCTTGTCGAAGTGGTAGTCGATGTTTTCGTGTATCTCCTTGGGGCGGAAATCTTCTCCCTCATTGATCGGGCGATTCTTACAGCCAAAGACTGCCACGAGTACCGCCAGATAGAGATAGTAATGGGGCCGGCTCATGAGCGCTTCGCTTTGTCTTTATAAATACCCTCTTCGACGTTGAAGACCTTCTTGAGTAGTTTGAAGGCCTTTCCATTCAGGATCACTATCAGGTAATCACCAGGGCCAATTTTTAGGTCCCCTAGTGGGTTCTTGATCAGTTTTTTTGCTCCGTATTTGTCGCGTTTGGTGATACCTATCAAAACGGAGTTGTATTTCTTTTTCATTTCGAAGAACGCCTCAGAGTAGGCACGTCCTACAAATGGATTGCTGGGAGTCACCAAAAACTGCTTGATGTCGTAGTCGCTGTCCGATTGTGGGAAGGACATGATGGACTCGCTGTAGAATGCCACATCAGGCTCAAACATGTAACTGGCGAGTAGCTTGGATGAGATTTCGTATTTGGAGATTGTATTTCTAACCCCCGCGGCAATGAAGGTATTTTTCAAGTCCCCGTTTTCAAGAGTCACCACAAATTCCAGTTCGGGATAAACTTTTTTGACGTTGATGATGAAGACGAGCTTTTCGGTGTCATCTGCAAAATTCACAAACACAATCGAGCTCTGTGATATATTCACCCTCTTGAGATTCTCAAGATTCTTGAAATCGCTGTAGAGCGTGAAGATGTTCCGATCGCTGTATTGCTCATGGATGAACTCAATATCCTCCTTGTTGTTGGATACGATAGCGACCTTTTTTCCTACGCCGAGCAGCTGGTCCGCTACCATTTTACCAAAGCCATCCCATCCGATGATGACGGCGTGTTCCGCCATTTTGGTCCCGTTTAATCCCATTTTTCTGTTCTCTTTAATAGTCGTCATAAGATTCACAAAAGTGCCAATGAGCACGATGTGAACGCTCAAACTCAACAATACGAATACTGAACTGATAATCCGCCCGTAGACTGTTGCGGGGAAGAGATCGCCGTATCCCACGGTAGTCAGCGTAACAATCGAATACCAGAAGGCATTGGCATATGTGGTGAGGGCCGACTGGTCACTGATCCGCTCTACTTTGACGAGTAGTACCAGCAAAACCACGTATACTACTACGCCAACGACGATATCAAATAAAATCCCGATCTGGGGATTTTTGAAAAACTTTCTAAACATAGACTAGACGGCTTATGCCAAATATAAGGAAATCGCCGGTTTTGCAAACAGCGAGATGACTCAATGGTCAATTTGTATTATTCAAATAGACCGATAGGTCTGAAATTCTGCAAAATCCTGAGGTGTTTGTATGATACTCACAAATCATGACACCAAATGTGTTGTTGACACACAAGGCCTTCAGGCTGGAGGGATTGTATTTTTCGTACGACTGCTTGGTGGCTCACTAACCGGCCATCGTGACGTTTGCAGATACCGATGTGATACGCCGTCAACTGATCGGCCTAAGCGCCTAAACTTTGAAGCAGAACGCGGATTTCCTTGTAGCTCTGGACGCGATATTTTGCAGCACTGGAAAGACCTCCTACTTTGATGGTGTGCGATTCCGGCGGCATGCTCTTGAAGGTGTCTTCGTCAGTCCAGTCATCGCCACAAGCCATAATAAAGTCTCCCTTATTGCTGAGTAGCCATTTCTGTGCGGCTTTCCCCTTATTCACCTGGGAATTTTTGATCTCCACGACCATATCTCCTTCGAGCACTTGCAGGTCCTTGTCGTTGGTGATGTACTTCAGATGGCTTGTCAATTCACGCGTTCTGATTTCACCAAGCCCAGTTTCGACCTTTCTATAATGCCATACCAGCGAGTAATCCTTTTGCTCCACAAATGAGCCAGGGGTACGATCGACATAGCTATTGAGCACAGTCAGTATCTCATCCTTCCACACATCGGTGAGGTTGGAGATCATGGCCCAGTCACCTTTTGTTCCTTTGTGCCACACCCCATGCTCCGCGATGATGTCCACAGGGTACTCTTCCATCCACCCCTCAAGGGTTGTCTTATCGCGACCACTTATGATCACCACTTTGTTCTTCGTGTCCTTCGTCAGGGTGCTAAGGATCCTTTTTAGTTCTTTGTCCGGTTTTGCCTCCTGGGGGTTCGGGTGAAACCCAACGAGGGTACCGTCATAATCCAGAAACAGGATCCGCTGTTTCGCTGACTTGTAGCTATTGAGGATATCTTCCCGGATAGATTCGGTCAAAGGCCGGGTCTGAAGCCCTTCTTGTTGTTTCTTGATAAATGACAGTCGGTCCATGAAGAGCTTCACCCATTGATGGATGTTGTACCGCTGCAGGGACTTCTGCATGATCTCCATGCGCTGAGTCTGCTCCTTTTCGGGCATGGACAGTGCCTCCTTGAGCGCTTCGACGAACTGCTGTTGGTTGTTCGGGTTGATGAGGATGGCATCAGAAAGCTCCTTGGATGCCCCAGCCATTTCACTTAAGATCAGGACGCCTTTTTTGTCCAGCCTACTGGCGATGTATTCTTTGCAAACCAGATTCATCCCATCACGCATGGGCGTCACGAGTGCCACATGAGCCATCCGGTAAAAGGCGGAAAGCGCAGGGAGAGGAAAACTGCGATAGAAATAGTGGATTGGCGTCCAATTCATCCTTCCATACTTCGCATTGATGCGTCCCACCAGCAGATCGATTTCCGAACGTAGCTGCGCGTATTTCGGTACCGTATCTCTGGAGGGCACAACGATCATAAGCAGCGATACCTTCCCCCGATATTGGCTGTTTTCCTCCAATAGGCACTCAAATGCCCTCAGGCGCTGGGGTATGCCCTTGGAATAGTCGAGGCGATCGATAGACAGCATAATCTTGTGATCCCCCGTTGACATGCGGTAACGAACTTCACGCTCAAGTGTGTCAGGTGATGCTGCTACCGAAGCATACTTATCATAGTCGATACCCATGGGGAGGGCATCGGCCAGGACTTGCCGATTGCCCACGTTGATTTGCCCATTGGAATTGCCCAACCCTGCCAGTCGGTTGACAGAAGACAAAAAGTGCCTCATGTCATCATAGGTATGGAAACCGAGGAGGTCTGCGCCCAACATGCCAGTCAGCAGTTCCCGTCGCCAGGGTAGGAGTCGAAAGGACTCATAAGAGGGGAAAGGGATATGTAGGAAGAATCCGATGGTAGAATTTGGCATGATCTCCCGGATCATGTTCGGTAGTAGCAGGAGCTGGTAGTCGTGGATCCAAACAGTGTCACCGGGCTCGATGATTGGCTCCATTTCCTTCGCAAACTTTCTGTTCACCTTTTGGTAGGCCTTCCACATTGATTCGTCGTAGACCGTGAACTGATTGAAGTAATGGAAGTTGGGCCACAGTGTCTCATTGCTGAACCCCTCGTAGAAATCTTCTATCTCCTGGGCGCTGAGGAATACAGGTCGCATGCTTTCCTTTTTGAGGTGCTGCGTGATCTCAGTCTTTACTGAGTTCTTCGTGATCGGTAGTCCCGGCCATCCCAGCCAGACGTTGTCCCCTTCCTTATATATGGACCCGAGACCAGTCGCGAGCCCCCCTTCGCTTGTCGCGTATACCAGGTTGTTCTTCTCCTGCCTGATCTTGATGGGGAGACGATTGGAAACAATGATGGTCTTTGGCATGGCTCTTTTTTGGTTTGAGGTATAGTGGCAATCAGCTCAGGGAAAGGTAGCAACTTTTTGACGAGGTATGGTGGGGTCTCCCAAAGCACAAGTCACCGTTGCTTGCCGAATCCTTTCAATCGAAGTTGGGTCAATTTTCTCTTAGTATCAAGTGGGAACTCACCTTTCATCATCCAATCGTAGAAGCTGGGCTCGTCCTTGAGCACCTGCAGCACTGGCTTGCCCCGATGTTTGCCAAAGTTGAACCGCTCAACCCCCTGGTCGTCCACAATCATCCGGCCCGCAAGGTCGATCATTCTTTTGTTCGTAAGGTTGTGAAGCACGTCCATATCATTCTCGATGTGACCTATTTTCTTGCCTAGCAGGTCTTGTACTTCCATGCCCTCATATCTTTCGATTTGTGCCTTGAAGACGGCAACGGTTGCTTGCGTATCGGCAAGGGCATTGTGAGCGTTGACGAGTTCCTGGCCTGTGTAAAACTTGAGTGCTGCCGCGAGGTTACGCTTCTCCATTAGGTGGAAGATCTTCTGTGCATCCAGCAACCTGCGGTTGTCTACCTCAAAATCCACGTTGGCTCGAAGAAACTCTTCTACCAACATGGGTACATCAAACTTCAAGATGTTGAATCCCGCGAGATCGCAGCCCTCGAGGAATTGGGCCATGGATCTGGCTACTTGCTTGAAGGTCGGCTCGTCCTTGACATCCTCGTCGTAGATACCATGGATCAGGCTTGTTTCTTTGGGGATTTTAATGGTCGGATTGAGTCGCCGGGTCTTTTCAGTTTCTTCCCCAGAGGGAAGGATTTTGACCATGGCAATTTCAATAATACGGTCGTTAACAATACTGGTGCCTGTCGTTTCCAGGTCGAAAACGACGAGAGGACTTCGAAGATTGAGTTTCAAAATTTTGTAGTTGTAGGGTGGTCATTCCTTGGCCGAACATCTCCGTATTGATGTTGACTATTTTTAGTAACGCATCCGCAACACTTGTTTGTTCGCAGCTACGTGATCCTTGTGCTGTACGCACGTTTTTTTTGCGCCGTGCTAAAATAAGACAAATTGAAAGCGTACCAAATTTGGCCTGTTGATAAGTGCGTTGCTTTTCCACTAATTCATGTGAATTATGGTAGTTCTTTCGTTGAATAAAAAAGGGTAACTTTTAATGAGTTTGGGGAACGACTGGGCGTCGCCTTTGTGCTAGGTTTGTCCTCCCGTTCAAAGAAAACCAAGCAGAAACTACGTCAAGATGGAGAGCAAACAATCAGAAGCTGTAAGGGTCAGGCAGAAAACCAGAAGATTAGAAGTTGCCGAGCTTTCGAGCCAACTCGGCAAAATGCCACCACAAGCGGTGGATATCGAAGAAGCCGTCCTTGGAGCCCTGATGTTGGAGCGAGATGCGCTCTCCACTGTCATAGATATTCTGAAAGCAGAGAGTTTCTACAGAGACGCACACAGGTACATCTACGAGGCCATTGTTCAGCTGTTTAATAACAGCGAACCTGTTGATATTAAGACAGTTGTGCATCAACTGCGGAAGAATGGCAAGCTCGAGGGAGTAGGGGGAGCGTACTACATTGCTGAACTTACAACCAAGGTCAACTCAGCTGCCAACATCGAATACCATGCCCGGATCATTGCTGAGCAGTCGATCAAGAGAGAGTTGATCCGGATATCCACAGAGATCCAACACGACGCATACGAGGATACGATAGACGTTTTCAGACTTTTGGATAGGGCGGAGCAATCCCTCTTCGATGTGTCAGAGTCTCATATTCGAAAAAACTACGACAAGATGAGTACGCTCCTGAACATGGCTATCCAGGAGATCGAGGAGCGCAAGAACAGGGAAGATGGCTTGACGGGAGTACCTAGTGGATTCACTGCACTGGATCGTGTGACTTCGGGGTGGCAGGCGTCAGACCTGGTTATCATTGCTGCCCGACCTGGTATGGGTAAGACGGCCTTTGTACTTTCTGCGCTAAGGAATGCGGCACTGGACTTTGGCAGTGCGGTGGCGATCTTTTCACTGGAGATGTCTTCGGTGCAGCTTGTCAACAGATTGATTTCAGCAGAAGCTGAATTGGAAAGTGAAAAAATCAAGAGGGGTGACCTCAAGGATTACGAGTGGGAGCAGTTGCTTCACAAAACCTCGAAGCTGTCGGAGGCGCCCATCTTCATCGACGATACACCGGGATTAAGTATCCTGGAACTACGAGCAAAGTCGCGGAGACTAGTCGCTCAACACGGTGTGAAGCTGATCATCATTGACTACCTGCAGCTGATGACAGGCGACGCATCCAAGAATGCGGGTGGCAACAGGGAACAGGAAATTGCCTCCATATCCCGGGCACTGAAAGGCATCGCCAAGGAACTCAATGTGCCAGTGCTCGCACTATCGCAGTTGAGTCGTGCCGTGGAGACACGCGGCGGAGACAAGAAACCACAGCTCTCTGACCTTCGTGAATCAGGTTCCATTGAGCAGGATGCCGATATGGTGATGTTCCTCTACCGACCTGAGTACTACGGAATTACTGAAGGCGAAGATGGTACCCCTCTCGCGGGTACGGGTGAGGTGATCATTGCGAAACATAGGAACGGCCGCCTCGAAAATGTGCAGCTCAAGTTTATTGGCAAATTCACCAAGTTTACGGATCTGGAGGATATCGGCGGTGCTGATTCGTATGGTACAAGTTTCCCAACAACTGGGGGAAATACAGATTACACTATCACCCTGCCCAGCAAGGCCAATGACAAGAATGAGAAAGATGACGACGAAATCCCCTTTTAAGTCGTGAAGGCTGTTTGTACAAAAGACGAGACAGGCGCCGTCCATCTCACTGAAAAGAGTCGACCCACACCTGGACCCAACCAGTGCCTCATAAAGATGCATGCCGCCGCCTTGAACCGTCGCGATCAGTGGGTGCGAGAGAGTCTGTACCCGGGAATTGTGGCTGGGGTGACCTTGGGTTCTGATGGGTGTGGTATCGTGGAGGAAGGTCCAGAGGAATGGGTCAGCAAGGAGGTGATCATCAATCCCAGCTTGAATTGGGGTGACAGCCCTTTAGCCCAAGGGCCCGATTATTCCATTTTGGGTTTGCCGGTAGACGGGACATTGGCGGAGTACCTGGTGGCTGATCTTTCCCAGATACATTTGAAGCCTGACCATCTCTCTACGGTAGAGGCGGCTGCGATTCCATTGGCGGCTCTCACGGCCTACAGGGCTTGTACTACAAAAGGTCAAATCACGGCGGGGAGCAGGGTTTTAGTGACTGGTGCTGGAGGAGGTGTGTCCCAGTATGCGCTTGCCATTGCCAAAGCATTAGGAGCTACAGTATATGTCACGAGCAGTAGCCCGACTAAGATCGAGCGATCTATGGAACTAGGAGCCAGCGGCGGTTTCAACTATAGGTCAGATGGTTGGGAGAAAGAAGCGCTCAATAACGGAGGACCATTTGATGTGGTGATAGATGGTTCCGGAGGAGACGGACTTGGCCTTTACTTAAAGCTGATGGCACCCGGGGGACGCATTGTTATCTATGGTGCGACTGCTGGTAAGCCCAGAGATCTGGATGTTCGCAGACTCTTCTGGTCGCAAGTGTCCATACATGGCTCCACAATGGGTTCACCAGAGGAATTCGATCGGATGCTGGCACTTTTCAGCGAAAAAGAAATACGGCCCGTCATTGACAAAGTGTATTCCCTCGATGACTGTGAGGCAGCCTTTGACAGGTTCAAGGAAAAGGACCATTTTGGCAAGATTGTACTGACAATCGACTAGTGCTCCTCAAAGAGGAAGTTCTGATATGCGTTTTGCAATTCATGCAAGGCCTTCATGCTTTTCTTTTTGGTCAATACGGTGATTCCCTTCTCATAAATTTCCCGTGCTCTATCAGTTTCACCTTGTTCTGTGAAGAAGGCTGCAGCATGGTAGTAAGTGCCTTCATAGTCGGGATGTTTGACAAGCAAATGATCGAACAGCTGACGCGTTCGGGAAGGGTCTAATTCCTGAAGTTCGAGTGCCAGCGCATAAAGGGAAAATGTGTCTTCCGGGTCCTCCTGAAGGTATTTTTCGAGTTGATTGATGCGTTGATCCTTCAATTGTTCTTGATTTTATTATATGCCATTATTGACTAACTTCACGCCTCAAATAAATCAAAAAAACCACTTCCTGCATATATGAAAATACTGGTCTGTATCACGCACGTACCGGACACTACTTCGAAAATTGCCTTTACTGATAACAACACCAAATTCGATTCGAACGGTGTGCAATATATCATCGGACCTTATGACGACTACGCACTGGCGCGGGCAGTTGAATTGAAGGAGCAGTTAGGTGGGACGATCACAGTTCTCAATGTCGGTGAGGCCGAAACGGAGCCGACCATTCGCAAAGCGTTGGCCATTGGTGCCGATGATGCGATTCGGGTCAATGCAATTCCCTCAGATGCCTTTTTCGTAGCTCGTCAAATTGCCAATGCCGCAAAAGACGGTGGTTATGACTTGATCCTTATGGGGCGTGAGTCGATCGACTTCAATGGCGGTCAGGTACATGGTATGGTTGGGGAGTTGCTTGGGATGCCATCGGTATCACCAGTCATGACCCTCGACATCGAAGGTGACAAGGCCAAGATTTCTCGCGAGATCGAAGGGGGCAAGGAATACATGGAGCTGTCACTGCCTTTTGTGGCAGGTTGTCAGGAGCCCATTGCTGAGTGGAAGATCCCGAACATGCGAGGGATTATGTCTGCGAGAAGCAAGCCCTTGAACGTCATCGATCCCGACAGCGACGAAACGAGGACAGAGGTCAACAATTATGAACTACCCCCTGCAAAGGGCGATGTGAAAATGATAGACCCTGACAATGTGCAGGAATTGGTAGATCTATTGAAGAACGAAGCTAAAGTTATTTAAGGATGAGCGCATTGGTATTTGTCGAGTTGGATGAGGGGCATGTAAAGAAGTCTTCGCTGGAAGCTGTTAGCTATGCCTCAGACGTAGAGGCCGAAGTGACTGCGATCATCTTTGGTCAGGTGGGTGATGAGGATTTGAAGTCGGTAGGTGCGGCTGGTGCATCAAAGATTTTACAGGTGTCCGATGAGAAGTTGGCACAGCCTAATATTATGGCCTACTCTCGGGCAGTGGCTGAGGCGATGGGGCAGGAGGGAGCCAACCTTTTGGTAATGGCAAAATCCTCATTTGGGGATCCCATTTCTGCCAGGATTGCTATCAAGACGGACGCCGCCCTTGTGTCCAATGTCGCAGAGCTTCCCGACACATCTAATGGCTTCGTCGTGAAGCGCAGCATTTACACGGGTAAGGCTTTTGCCATGACCGAGGTGAAAGGAGATAACAAAATATTGACGCTGAAAAAGAATGCTTCAGTGATCAAGGAAGACCAGGGTGATGCCGAGGTTGTTCCTTTTTCCCCTGCTCTCGACGACGGGGATTTTACTGTCACAATCACAAAGCAGGAAAAGGCCACAGGCGAAGTGTTGTTGCCGGAGGCGGATATCGTCGTTTCCGGAGGCCGAGGGCTGAAAGGTCCAGAGAATTGGGGCATGATTGAGGACCTCGCCAAGGAACTTGGTGCGGCCACTGGTTGTAGTAAGCCGGTATCAGACATGGATTGGCGCCCTCACCACGAACATGTGGGCCAGACGGGTGTCAAAGTGGCTCCGTCCCTTTACGTAGCTGTTGGTATTTCGGGAGCTATCCAGCATTTGGCTGGGGTGAACTCCTCCAAGTATATCCTTGTCATCAACAAAGACGGAGAGGCACCGTTTTTCAAAGCTGCCGATTACGGTATTATTGGAGATGCTTTTGATGTGCTTCCGAAGTTGACCGAGGCGATAAAAGCGAGCAAGTAGCGAATGGCTGATCGAATAAAACTAGAAATACTAGGGCTGTCTTCCAGTCAGTCCCAATCGGGGTCTTTCGCGTTGGTGCTGGGAGAGACAGGTGGCAATCGACGCCTTCCCATCATCATTGGGATGTTCGAGGCGCAGGCCATTGCGATCGAGATAGAGAAGATCGCTCCCAATAGGCCGATGACGCATGACCTGTTTCGCTCTTTTGCCATGAACTTCAACTACGAGATCAAAGAGATCTACATATCCGATCTGAAGGAAGGTGTGTTCTTTGCCAAGATTGTTTGTGAAGGTATGAATGGGCGTGTCGAGATTGATTCCAGGCCATCAGACGCCATCGCTATTGGGCTGAGGTTTGGGGTGTCGATCTACACCAATGAAGAGATCATGGAGGAGGCTGGCATTGTCCTCACGGATGAGGGGGATGCGGAGATCGCCAGTGAAATAGAGGAATTGAAAGCTGCCGAAGAGAATCCAACGAAGCTCAGTGATATGTCGTCCGACCGGTTGAGGGAGTTGTTGGACGATGCACTCAACAATGAAGACTACGAGCAAGCTGCCAAGCTTCGCGACGAACTGAACCGCCGAAACTGATAATGATTACCCTGGGCCTTTTCAGTCATACCTATTGGATCTGTTAAGAGCCCTTTTTGGTATAGCCTTTCTCGTAGGCATCGCGTACCTGTTTTCGAGTGATCGGAAGCATGTGGACTGGCGCCTGGTCGGTACCGGTATTCTACTCCAGATTACTTTTGGAATTCTAATTACTCAGGTTGGCTTTGTGGAGACCGCCTTCAATTGGATCAGTTCCAAGTTTGTCGTATTTCTCGGATTCTCTGCCGATGGTGCTGCTTTCTTGTTTGGTGATCTGGTGGATCAGGAGAAGTCTGGTTTCCTTTTCGCTCTGCAGGTACTCCCTACAGTTATTTTCTTTTCGACGATTACCACTGGTCTTTACTATTTAGGGGTACTGCAGTGGATTGTCAAAGGCATTGCCTGGATAATGGCACGGACAATGCGATTGTCTGGAGCGGAGGCACTTTCAGCGGCGGGGAATATTTTTCTGGGTCAGACTGAAGCGCCGCTACTGGTAAGGCCTTTCGTGCCAAAGATGACTAAGTCCGAATTGATGTGTCTGATGACTGGAGGTATGGCCACGATTGCCGGCGGCGTATTGGCGGGCTATGTCACATTCCTTGGTGGCTCAGATCCAGCTGAGCAGGAGCGCTTCGCCGTGTATTTGATCAGTGCATCTATCATGAATGCCCCGGTGGCTATCGTCATGTCCAAGATCATGGTACCAGAGATCTACCACGACAAGATCAATAAAGACCTAACTGTTTCCTCATCGTCGATGGGGGCTAACCTCATTGATGCATTGGCTATTGGTGCGGCAGAGGGGCTAAAGCTGGCGCTAAACATCGGTGCGATGCTGTTGGCGTTCATAGCTGTGATTGCTGCGATCAATGCGTTCCTGATGTTTGTCGGAGATCTGTTCGGTTTGAATGCGGTCATTGCGTCGGCCACCAATGGTACCTTCGAGGGGCTGTCCATGGAATACTTGCTGGGGCAGATCTTCCGGGTCTTTGCTTTTGCCATGGGAGTGGACTGGTCTCAGTCGCTCCAGGTTGGAAGTTTGTTAGGGCAGAAGGTAACGGTGAACGAGTTTGTAGCTTACCTTGGCCTGTCAGAGATGATGGCGCAAGGCGTACTCAATGAAAAATCGATTGTTGTCAGCACGTATGCATTGTGCGGCTTTGCGAACTTCAGTTCGATTGCCATTCAGATTGGTGGGATTGGGGGAATGGCCCCTTCTCAGCAGGGCAATATCTCCAAGCTGGGAATGCGGGCACTGCTGGCTGCCACTATTGCCACGATGATGACCGGGACAATTGCGGGGGTGTTGATGGTCTGATTGACCACGGAAACTCTGGAAAGAGGCCCGTTTGTTCCAGGGGTCGATTGAATCACCGCATTAAATGGCATGAACAGGGAGCTGAAATTCCATGAGGTGTGCTTCTCCTATTATATATATTCATAGATTTGCCGGCGAATCCAAGACAATGAATAGACTTTTTCATTTCTTATTCGCCTTTGTTATCCTGACCTCTTCTGTGATTTCTCAGGACTTAGGCAACCTTTCTACAGACCTAGGTGACTTGTCGAGTGTTGACATTGACGCTTTGTCAGATGAGCAAATCCAGCAGTTTGTGGATAGAGCGGAGGCGTCTGGCTATTCCATCAACCAACTAGAAACGTTGGCCAGGGCAAGGGGTGTCTCTTCTCTGCAGATTCAAAAGTTGCGCAGCCGCATTCAACAACTGTCAACGGCCGAACCCTCCGGTGCCGTGCGTCAATCTTCCCGCCTACGCGAAGAGTTACAATACGGCCAGCAGGAAACCGCTTTTGACCCTTTCGAAGGGCTGTCCGAGGTACCGGCGGAAGCTCCTCCAGAATCGCGAATCTTTGGTATGTCGTTCTTCCGCAACGAGCGCCTGACCTTTGAGCCGAGTCTGAATGTTCCAACACCGAAAGATTACGAACTGGGCCCAGGAGATGAAGTGATCATAGATATCTGGGGTGCTTCTGAGCAAACGTATATCGAAGAAGTATCCCCTGAGGGCTCGATCCGAATTCCTGATTTGGGTCCAATCTATTTGAACGGTTTAACGGTGGAAAGGGCGTCTTCCAGGATCAAATCGCGTTTGAGGGCGATATATAGTACGCTTGGTAGCAATACGTTTGCTGAGGTCAGCTTGGGACGAACCCGTACTATTCGTGTCAATGTGGTAGGTGAGGTCACCGCACCTGGTACCTACGTCGTTTCTTCCTTCGCGACAGCTTTCAACTCGCTCTATTTGGCCGGAGGCCCGAGAGAGAGTGGCTCCCTTAGGGATATTCGCGTATTTCGAGGAGGCAAGCAAATTGCTATGCTTGATGCATATGATTACCTCATCAGCGGGCAGGGAGACGGCATCATTCTCCAGAACAGAGATGTGGTCTCAGTTCAGCCATATATCAATAGGGTCGAGCTTGTAGGTGAAGTGAAACGACCCGGAATTTACGAAATGCTGGACGGGGAGACCGTGGCAGATCTGCTTGGGATTGCCGGAGGGTTCAGTGAGGCAGCCTATCGCAGTAATTTGAGTATTGAGCGCAATGCTGGCAATTTTCGATCAGTTGTGACAGTACCTGCAGATAGCTTCCCCACCTCAGCTCTGCAAAATGGGGACAAGGTGGGTGTGAGGAGGATTTCCAATCTTTTTACAAACCGTGTGGTCCTGGAGGGTGCCGTTAATCAACCGGGCAATTACGAATTGACGGAGGGGCTCACATTATCTGACTTGCTTGACTTGGCTGAAGGCATCAGGCCTGACGCCTTCCTCGAACGGGCTGTGATCATTCGGCAAAAGGAAGATTTGAGTTTGACTAGTCTCACTGTGGACATACGGTCAGTAGTAGAAGGAAGATCTGATATCACACTGTCTAACAATGATCTCATAGCCATTCAGTCCATCTTTGATCTACGTGAGGACTACAAGGTAACGATACAGGGAGCCGTGCAGAAACCAGGTGCCTATCCCTTTGTTGACAGCCAGACGGTTGGAGATCTGATATTCCTTGCGGGTGGTCTTACCGAAAGTGCGTCCAGCTCGACGATTGAGGTGGCCCGACGAATGGACCAGGACGTACCCGGTGTGGTCTCTCAGTTGTTCAAAATAGGCGTGGGTGAAAACCTGGAAATTTCCCCTCAGGACCGAAACTTCGTACTGAGTCCGTACGACATTGTCGTCGTGCGTGAAAATCCCTATTACGAGCAACAGGAGTTAGTTGAGCTGGAAGGTGAAGTTGTTTATCCGGGGCTTTATGCGATTGCGGCCAGCGATGATCGTATTTCCGATGTGATTCAGCGTGCGGGTGGGCTGACGGGCTATGCATATGCCTCCGGTGCTACGCTTATCCGTCGGACTGAATATTACGAAACAGACGAAGAGTCCGGTGACACAAGGTCTAGACTGAGAAGAGAGGGATTGGCGGAGCTGTTGGATCGGGATACGCTCGTGACAGAGGACCAGGAACGTATCAAGACGCAGGAGCTTATTGGGATTGAATTGGATAAGATCATGTCTAATCCAGGTTCCAAGTATGATTTGGCCTTGAAGGCCGGTGATGTGATCAGCATTCCAAAAAGGCTGGAAACCGTCAGGGCTCGTGGTGAGGTCTTGTACCCAAGCAATATGCGTTATGATCCGACTTTTGGATTCAAGGAGTACATTTCACAAGCCGGTGGGTTCTCGGATAATGCTCGTAAGAAGAAGTCTTATGTCATTTATGCGAATGGGGGGGCAAAGAAAACGGGCTCTTTTCTTTGGTGGAAGACCTATCCCAAAGTGGAGCCGGGCGCGGAGTTGGTAGTACCGAAGAAGCCTGAGAGACGGAAGATAAGTCCTCAGGAGATACTCGTGATTGCTACCAGCCTTACAAGTATGGCGGTTTTAATTGATAATTTGACAAGGTGATGGACGGCCAGGAGCCAAAGATGCTTTACTTCGAGAACTTAAGCCTGTCAGCTTTGTTGACCTTCTTGGCCCGGAATTACAAAACGCTGGTTTATGGGGCTATTGTATCTGGTGTGTTAGGTATCTTGATAGCATTCACGTTGAGAGTAGAATATAGTGCTAGTTGCAAGTTATTGTATGAGCAGACTGATGATTCTGATATGAACCTTGGTAGCCTGGGTGGATTGGCTAGTCTTGCTGGGGTAAATTTGGAGTCATTGAGTTCTTCAAGCTTCAGTACAGAATTATTTCCTGAGATAATTCACAGCACACCTTTCCTTACGTCGCTACTGGATTCAGAGATTGAAACTTCAAGGCATGGTCGGATTACAAGTCGGGACTACCTAACCGACGTGATTCATCGAACCGTATGGGAGCGGTCGACCGATGGTATAACCAGTTTTCTCCTCACAATCCGCAGTTTACTTGTCTCGGAAGAAGCTGGTTCGGTGAGCGATACCTCAATAGTCTACTTATCTCGAGAGGATTTGGATCTCTTGGAGGGGTTCCGGGAGCGAGTTTCCATTTCCATAGATTCTGAAGGTCAAGTGATAGTCCTATCCTCATTAATGCCAGATCCAATTGCTGCAGCTGAACTTGCCGATCGATTTATGAATGCCCTGACTGCCGAGATAAGTCAGTATAGACTCAATAAAGCCAGGAATAATCTTGATTTCATTCAAGAGCGATACGAGTACGCATTCGAAGAATATGAAAAGAAACAGGAAAGCCTTGCCGAGATCATGGATCGTAATCTTCATTTGTCATCATCAATGAGTCAGATCGGACTTCAAATTGCAGAAAATGAAATGGAGCTCGCATTTGGTGTTTATAGAGGGCTTGCAGAACAACTTGAGCAGGCCAAGATCAGGATCGAAGAGGATAGGCCGGTCTTTACGCCTATTGAGCCTGTTCGGATTCCACTAGATAAGAGTCAACCAAGAAGAATTTTGATAGTTTTTGGGATGTCTTTTATTGGGTTTTGTCTATCATTCGTATTCATTTTGGTTAAACCCCGTATCGCCGGCCTTCGAAATCTGCGGGACAACGACTAAGAACCGGTTTGAGCTCCAATGTCCAATAAGGGTTTCTATCACAAAGCTGCTGGTTCACTGCTGATGAGGATGATCTCTCTTATCGTGACGTTCGGTACGCTATCCTGGCTGGCGCGGGTGGCTGGACCAGAAGGGGTAGGCGTATACTCGATAGGGATGATGATTCTACAAATCACTCGGGTTGTCGCTAAGTTGGGCATGGATGCCGGACTGTTGAAATTAGTATCATACCACTATGATAGTCAGAATGGGCCTTTACAAAGTAGCTATGCAGTGAAGGTCTTGGTCCTCAGTTGCGCTACATGCGCCACCTGTCTCGGAACCGTATGGCTTATTGCCGATTGGGCTGGAGATCTTTTGTTTGATCATGTCAATGGAGACCACTACATGCGTTTGTTGGGTCTTTTTTTATTTCCTTTTGTTTCTGTTTCGATTTTCAGTCAACTTCTCAAGGCAAAGATGAGGCCCTTGCTCTCCGAATTGGTGTTTTCAACGATTCCTAGTGTGTCACTCCTCGCGCTCCTTCTGGCCCTGCCAATGAATAAGGAGAATATTATTATGAACATTGGGATATCCATAACTATAGCTTCAATAGCCGGGTATCTATTGTTACGCTATCAAGGTTTGAGCATTATCGGGGGAATTCGATCATGGAAGATGACGACATTCAGGGAGATATTGAATTATTCTTTGCCAATGTATCTGGTGGTTCACTTGATATCGTGTCGAAGCAATTCACCATTTTGATGGTTGGCTTTTTTGGAAGTGTTGCAATGGTTGGTTATTTTGATATTTCGATGAGGGTTGGCAATCTTACGCTGCTACCACTGGTTGCAATAAATTCAGTAGTAGCCCCTCAATTGTCGAATACGTTTTCAAGAGGCGATCATTCCAGACTTGAGCTTCTGGCGAAAAACTCCTCCAAAACTTCATTGCTCATCTCAGGGTCGCTTTGTGTGGTGGGGCTTATTATTGCTGAGCAGTTGTTAGCTTTTTTTGGGACGGGATTCAGCGAGAATGGCACATTGATCCTCAGGTTAGTTTTGTTGGCTCAACTTTTCAATGCGTATGCAGGCCCTGTTGCCTTTGTTTTACAGATGACGGATCATCATCGACTCGTGGGTCGGATCATGACTATTTCGACTTTAGCTAACTTGATATTAGGGTTGATCCTCGTCCAAATTCTGGGTGTCTTTGGACTAGCGGCGAGCTACGCATTGTCAATTGTATTGTGGAATACCCTTTCCATATATGCGGTGAAACGTAAACTTGGTTTTTATCCTATCTACTACTAATAAGAAGTAAGATGAGCTTACCTACTTTTATCGTGGCGGGTGCTGGCAAATGCGGGACAACTTCGCTCTATCATTATCTCAATCAACATCCAGATATATTCATGTCTCCCATTAAGGAGACTAACTACTTCTCATCGGATATTGACCCTTTAGAGTTCAATAATCATCGTAAGCTTCTTGAGCAACAAAAAATGTCGAGGATCAACTACAATAGTATCGATGCATACCTCGATTCGAACTTTGAGGAGGAACTTTGGGGAACTTTCGGTATCAGAGAACTGGAGCAGTATCGTAAACTGTTTCGACTTCAAACAGAAGGCCAAATTGCGGGAGAGGTCAGCAACTCGTATTTATATTCGAGTGTCGCCTTTAGAAATATGTATGAGTTACTTCCCAATAGTCGGATCCTCTTCGTCTTGCGCGATCCAATTGATAGACTAGTATCACACTATATGGCGGCTATTCGAGACGGCATTACCAAACTTCCTTTGGAAGCGGAAATACAGCGAGATGCAGAGGCACCCCAAAAAGGATGGTACATTTCCGAGCTTTATCTAGAGTTGGGTTTGTATCACCAACAGATTAGCAAGTTTTTTGAACTCTTTCCTAAGTCCCAACTAAAAGTTTTGATCAGTGAAGAGCTTAAGAGAGACCCCCAGAAAGTTATGTCTGACGTCTTTCATTTCTTGGGTGTTGACGATTGTGCCCTTTCGACGGAGGCCAGACACAATGTGCGTAGATCGCCAAGAAGTGTTGCTCTAAACTACTTCATTTCTCAAACTGGGCTGAAGAAGAGGCTCTATGGACTAGTTCCTTACAAGTATAAGAGCAAAGTCAAGAATGCGTTCTTCTCTACCTCTGCCGAACCCATTGTCTTGAGTAAGGAATTTCATGCTTACTTGAAGGCTTACTATGAACAGGATGTCCAACGACTTTTCACGCTATTAGATTTGGACGACAGTCCATGGCGAAACTTCAATTTATAGCCCCTTTACGTGAAGGATATCGACTTCTTTTCTCCGCTTTGGTGTTTTCCACTAATCTACAGTCTTTTCTATGGTCCCGGAGTCTTAGTTATCGGTTATCAAGACTTTCCTCAACCCTTGGAACAGCGGCTTTTATGGCTGGTTTCGCTGGGCCTCGTCTCTTTTGTTGTTGGAGTGATGTTATCAAAGGAATTGAGGTTTCGACGTTCTTTCGTATTGACCTATCGAGTAGCACCGGCAGCAATGCTACTCATATTCGTGGGGTACTTTCTGACTTTGCTGATCGGTGCTTATATTCTTCTGACAAATACAGATCTAGTTCTCGGAAATCGTGATTTTAATGAATCAAGGACACTCATCATCCAGAGAGTAGGTGCCCCCTTGCTATACTTATTCCGAACTAACGCAATCTTCTTTCTTCTCTGTTTTATATTTCTAAACGAGCTGGGTAGAATGTACGGGTTAGGGAGGACTATGCGGCCAATAGCAATAGTGATGTTTTTTGTGTCAGCAATCGCTGCTAGTTTCACTGGTTATCGGATCAACGTATTAATACTCGTCCTATCCACTGTGATCCTATATAACATGGCGATACAACGGATTAAGTTGAGGTCTTTGATCGTTCTGTTCACACTGAGCGTACTATTCTTGGTTGGATATGGGGCTCTCCGAATTCAAAGAGATGTGACTGCCTTCAGTCTGTTTGGGAACCTTGCATTGGAGTCATATCTGCCGGCTTTCAACACCATAAGAGTAATCGAAGACAATCCACAATTTCACGGTAGATATCTGTTGAATGCCTTTCTAACACTTCTTCCAGGAGAACAGGTCTCAATGGGGCTTCTATTGAAGGAGAGACTGGGCCTTAACTTCGAAGGAGGTGGTTTTGCACCATCCATTTTAGGAGGATTGTATATTGACTTTGGTTTCCTTGGGACAATAATGGGAATGTTCTTATTGGGTATGTTCTCCGGTATTTTCTACCGTGTTGTGTGTCATCGAAAAACAGCTACAGGGTTAGTCGCTTATTCCTTTTGGATGTCCTATTTGCTTTTCGCGATTAGGGGCGGACTCCTTTCAGAAATATATCCAGTAATTTGTCTACTTATTATCTTCGGTGCGCATCTTCTCTTGCGGATTCGTTGGGAAGCTGAACCCGGACATCTAGATACCAATTCGCAAACCTATCCAATCTAAAGAATGTCGCTAACAATTCCCAAGCCAAATCTATTTATTGTAGGTGCTCCAAAATGCGGTACGACATCTCTTTTGCACTATTTGGATCAACACCCAAACGTTTTCATGTGCCCCGTTAAGGAACCTAATTTCTTTTCTGCCACTCCGATAAAAAAGCACAAACTGTTTTATCCACAAAAGCCCATTGACAGTCAACGCAAATACGAACAGCTTTTTGCAAATGTGGATGGGCAAGAGGTGATCGGCGAGGCTAGCGTTTCTTATCTCTTTTACTCGGAAGTGCCGCACTCCATATACGAATACAATCAAGAGGCAAAGATTATTATCATGTTGCGTAACCCGGTTGATAGGGCATTTTCGCATTACTCCATGGATCGGCGTCTGGGGTACGTTGACAAAAAGATCACCTTAAGGCAGATATTTGATCAGGGCAATGACGACGACAACTTGAAGGCGTATTATCACCAATATCTTTTGCTCGGTTTGTATACTGATCAAGTAGAAAGGTACATGAATAGATTTCCGGGCCAAGTGATGATTATCTATTTTGAGGAGTTTGTAACGAAAACAGAATCCACGGTCCGAGAGGTTCTGGATTTTCTTGGTGTGAATTCTGATGTCGCGTTGGACGCTGAGGATATTCACAACCAACAGGTTTTTTGGGGTGAGGGTCTGATACAGAGAATTTATGTTCTATCCAATATGAGAAAACTCATGCGACGGGTTTTACCAGAGGCGGCTGTTCGACGATTGAAAATGGCCCTCAATAAAACAAACGAAAAGCCGAAAATAGATGATCAGTTATCATCGCACTTGACTGATTTCTACAAATCTGATATAAAGAAACTGGAAACCTTACTGGATGTGGATTTGAATGAGTGGTACAAGTAGAAAGATAGCAATTATTGACCCTATTGGTGGTCAAGCCGGAATGGATAACTATGACAAAGGTCTGGCGACCGGTATGACTCAGAATGGCTTGGAAGTCTATCTATATTCCAACTTCAAGTTGGATTTCCTAAATGTGGTCTCAAAACCTTACTTCTTCGAAGAAAAAGATGGTGGCATATTTCGCTATTTCAACTTTTTTCATGGACATATCAAGGCCATGTTACACTGTCGATTTAACGGAGTGCGATTTGTTGTAAATCATTTCTTTGCAGCTCACATTAAGGAATTAGTACTTTACACTATCGTCAAAATATTTGGTGGTCGGCCCATTTCCATAGTCCATGACATCAGCAGCCTTAGTACTACAGCGGGAGTCAATTGGATTCAAAAATACGTTTTTGCGGTCTCCGAAAAACTGGTCGTCCACAATGAGTTTTCACGGAAGAGACTTGCAGAGATAGTTGGGGTCGAAAGTGCTGCAAAGATTGCAGTTATCAAGCATGGTGGCTTTATGGAATTTCAGTTTGAGGAGGACTCACGGCTTATTGATTTGGATAGAAGCAAGATCAACATCCTTTTTTTTGGTCAAATCAAAAGAGTCAAAGGTCTCGATATTCTGCTTGAAGCAATGGCCTCTACTCCAAAGGAGATCCACCTCGTGGTGGCAGGAAGACCGTGGAAAGATGATTTTGATTTTTATCAGAAAATCATCGAGAAACATAACCTAAGCCTGAGGTGTACTTTATTACTCCGGTTCATCACTGACGGGGAGCGCGAATACCTAATGAGGCAATGTCATGCTGTGGTACTGCCGTATCGGAAAATATATCAAAGCGGGGTGCTTCTTCTCGCCATGAGCAAGGGAATTCCCGCCATAGTTTCAGATCTAGAGCCGAACAAGGAAATAATTGAGCATGGAGAGACTGGTTACATCTTTAAGTCCGAGAGTGCTAAAGACCTTGCAAGGGTGATAACGAAAGTGGGAATGAATGAAAGTGTTTTGAGTTTAGTTAAAAAAAATGCCATGGACCTAATTGAGAGGGAGTATAGCTGGCGACAAATCGGGGAAGATTACAAGGCCCTGGTGGAAGCCGGATTTAACTGACTTGGAAAGGGGAGTCCGTCCTACAGGCGATCACCAAATTGTAAGTTCTTTTATCAAACCGCTCTACTTTTTTCAATCCTTTGACCCCATGTTCACTCTCAAGTGCGTTCCGTAAGAGTATGATCAATCTAATTGCCTTATTGGAATAGTCACGATAGCTGTTCCGTTTTTTTGGAATGTAGAATTTATCGTATCCAAAGCCCTTAATTGTCTCTATCAAGTCGGATTTCTGTCCCTCATGGTTGTTGAGTTCAAAGGCGATTACTGGCCCATATTTAGCGATGCTCTGACCCATCCCCTTAAGGACCGGAATTTCAAAACCTTCAACGTCTAGTTTGATGAAACTCACTTCTTTTGAAAAGTGATCGTCATAGCGTCGGAGTTCAATTTTCTTTCCATCACCCCTTTTATTTGTACTTTCTATAAAGCTCCCACCCAAATTACCTTCTTTCTGCACAAAATATGATTCCTCGGTTTTGTCCGATAGTCCAAAGTTATATATCGTGACGTTATCAAAAGATCTCGTGTTGATCGTCAAAAGTTCATACACTTTTTTGTTGGGTTCGAATGATAAAACTTCCTTGAACCTTGATGCGAACTGTACTGAGTGGTTGCCAATATTCGCGCCAATGTCCAAACACACGTGATCCCTCGTTTCGAATTGGAAGGAATCGATTATAGCAGTGATCTCATTTCGTTCATAGACACCTGCGGCGAAGATTTCTTCACCAATGTAATCCCTGGAAAAGACGGCTAGCTGGGGGTCATCGGCATGAAATTTCCTAAGTTTTGTAAGGAGAATCCGGGCAACATTGCTGAGTAAAAAGTAAAACACGGTTGAGTCATTATTAAGGGACGAAAATAGCGCCATTTCTCTATATTCAATCATCACAAACCCTCTATCTCTAAGACTAATAAACAGAGTGGCAGTTGAGCTTCTTTTGAGATTCCCGGCGTGAGCGTTCTTGCAAAGGTTGAGGACGACCTTTCCAAATACGAAGCAATTATCTTTTCTTTGCATTTTTGGAAATGAATTAAGCAAAAATTGAAAATAGCTATCCTTGGTTCTCGAGGAATACCGAATTTATACGGCGGATTTGAACAGTTTGCAGAATATCTGTCTATAGGTCTCACGAAGAGAGGGTTTGATGTCAGAGTCTATTGCAGCTCTACGCATCCAAATAAAAGTGTAGACTTTATGGGAGTCAGGCGGGTTTTGAAGTTTGATCCGGAACCGGTCCTTGGGACTTTTGGACAATTCGTTTACGATCTTTTTTGTATTCTTCATGCAAGAAAGCAAGACTATGATCTTATTTACCAGTTGGGCTACACTAGCAACTCGGTATGGTGGTGGTTGCTCCCCAAAAAGGCAGTCATTGTGACTAATATGGACGGGTTGGAATGGAGGCGCACGAAATATAGTCGACCGATACAAAAGTTTTTGCGATATGCGGAATCATTAGCTGTTAGCTCAAGTGATTACCTTATTTCTGACTCTCATGGCATCAAGGAGTATCTCCACGAGTCATATATGGTAGCTTCTGAATTTCTCCCATACGGTGCCAGTGTCTTTACTAATCCCAATCCATCGAGGTTAGACACTTATTCTTTGAGACAGAATAGGTTTTCGATGGTCATGGCGAGGCTAGAGCCGGAGAACAACATAGAGCCAGTAATTGATGGTTACCTCGCATCAAGAGTAAAGGAACCATTATTAGTTATTGGTAGTCTGCAGACCAAACATGGACGAAATCTTCAGAATAAGTACCGCGCACATCAAATCGTAAGATTCCTTGGAGGTATTTATGATATTGAACTACTCAACAACCTTCGGTATTTCGCGAAATACTACTTTCATGGACACTCTGTAGGTGGGACCAATCCTTCCCTGTTGGAGGCAATGGGTAGCAGTACAAACCTAATTGCTCACGACAATCCTTTCAATAGACACATCCTTGGTGAGGATGCTGAATACTTCAAGAACTCTTCAGATGTGGCGGATATCCTTTCAAAGGATCTGGCTGATGCTACTATCAGAGATAGAAAGGCAAAGAATCTCGCGAAAGTTAAGAATGACTATGATTGGGAGAAGATCATTGAAGCATATAAGTGCTATTTCTTAGACATACTACAGGATAACAGGTTGGATAGAAATAAGTAATTCTCAAGTAGTGATTGCAATAGTCTGCAATCATTGGGTTTGGGACCTTTTGGAATCCACTCCCAACTCTGGAAAAGAAGATTCTCAACCAAGTTTAGAAGCTCGGGTCTGGCAGGATATCTTTGGACCCCCACAATCACTTGGATGAAGATGAGTTTGATAAATACTTTTGGGTAGAACTAGTTGCATGGGAGAATTATTTTTAGATACAGAATTGCCAGTGTAGTTCAGAGACTCTTTCTCAACTTATCTTATTACCTTCATACAACTGAAATAGCAGCCAATGCCCAACCGCCGGTTTTCCATATATATCCCATTCATCTTCGTCGTAGCGGACGCGTTGGGGTTGATACTGGCGGCGTTTATCACCCAATTATATGTGGGGATTCCAGTGGCAGTTCCCAATCTTCTCCTCTATTACTTCTTTTCTACAACTTGCTGGTTTGCCCTATTCTTTGTCCATAAACTTCAAGAAGGGACACGAGAATTAAATCTCCGAGGCCATCTTCGGAAATTCCTCGTACCTCAGATCGTGTTTGTCGGTATCAGCTTCGCATACGTACTTGGGTTGGCAACAGGGATACCTCTACAGGTAGCCATAGCCTTCACCATTTCCTTTCTTACGCTGGGTCTTGCATGGAGAGTGGTCTGGTACTACGCCATTCGCTGGTACCGGGCCAGAGGGTATAACTACCGGAATGTTATCATAGTTGGCCAGAGTGGCACGACAGACCGGCTTGCCCATCATCTGAAAACCAGGAAGACCTGGGGCTACCGATTTTTAGGATTCTACCATGATGTGGCAGACAAGGATTTTGACACGTTTGAGCGATATATGCTTGATCAGGGTGTGTCGTTGATTTTCTGCTATGCACCTGCCATGGGTGAGGGTATCATACCACGGATTATCAATTTCGCCGAAAACAACCTCATCAAGGTTAAGCTAGTAAGTGAAATGAACTTACAGGGTCGAACTAATATATCAGTCGACCACTATGGGCCAATATCCACATTGAACGTCACATCACTACCGTTGGATAAGCTGGTCAATAGGTTTATGAAACGCAGTTTCGACTTGCTTTTTTCTTCCGTCGTGATAGTGGGCCTTTTGTCGTGGCTCCTGCCGATCTTGGCGATCCTGATTAAAGTAACCTCGCGTGGACCCGTCTTTTTTGTCCAGGACAGGCACGGTCGTGAGAACAAACCATTTAAGATCATTAAGCTACGGTCGATGCGTGTACATGATGGCACCCACGTCAGGCAAGCCACAAAGGACGATAACCGCATTACGCCAATCGGTAAATTCCTGCGGGCAACGAGCCTGGATGAATTGCCACAATTCTTCAACGTGTGGATGGGCGATATGTCCGTTGTTGGGCCACGTCCGCATGCGATCAAGCACAATGAAGAGTTCCGTCCCAAGATTGATCGCTTCATGCAAAGACATGCCGTGAAACCTGGCATTACAGGCCTTGCTCAGGCCAAAGGCTTCAGGGGAGAAACGAAGACCTTCGAGGAATTGAACGGCCGAATCAAACTGGACAAATTCTACGTCCGTAACTGGTCCATTGTCATGGACATCAAGATCATCATTCTGACAGTAGTCTCCTTGATAAAAGGGAGTGAGAAGGCATATTAGTCGGGGTTGAACCGTACAATCTTTTCTTTTTCGTATTTTGTCACTTAACGGAACCCAGTTATATGGCTGAATACAAACCCCTCTTCACGTTCATCCACTCCAAATACCCCTCCAAAAACCAGGTATACTTGCACGAACCGTTATTTGCGGGTAGAGAGCTTGCATACCTCAAGGAAACGCTGGATTCGAAGGTAGTCTCCACAGTCGGATCACTTGTCTCGAAATTTGAAGAGGATTTGGCGAAAGCGGTGGACGTTCAACATACCATTGCACTGTCTTCAGGAACCTCAGCACTGCATCTCGCGCTAAAGCTTGCAGGAGTTACACCAGGAGATGAAGTTATCACCCAGGCCCTCACCTATGTGGCCACGGTCAATCCCATCACTTATGAGGGGGGTGTCCCTGTCTTTGTTGATGTGGATCGCGATACAATGGGGCTCTCTCCCGTTGCCCTGAGAATGTTCGTGGAGGAGTTTTGTGAGGTCCCGACTCCCGATAGCTATCGGGATATCGGGAGGGGAGAAGGACTTAGAAACAAACGAACAGGGCGACGCATAGCTGCCTGTATGCCGATGCATACCTTCGGCTATCCCTGCCGAATAGAGGAGATCTCTGCAATCTGTGAGGAGTACAATATCCCACTGATTGAAGATGCCGCAGAAGCGATCGGATCGTCGTATAATGGCAGGCACCTGGGGACATTCGGACTCCTGGGAGCTTATAGCTTTAACGGCAATAAGACCATTACCAGTGGGGGAGGGGGAGCCATTGTTACTGATCGCGAAGCACTGGCCACTATGGCCAGACACCTATCAACACAGGCCAAGGTCGCCGATTCCTGGGAATCGGATCACGATCATGTCGGCTACAATACACGGATGCCCAACTTAAATGCAGCATTAGCATTGGCGCAGTTAGAAAAGTTGGATGACATACTCACAGCCAAGAGAAACCTCGCCAATGAATATCAGGAGTTGTTCAAGAAGCAAGGTCTGGACTTCGTCCAGGAAATTGACGGCGCAAGAGCCAATCATTGGCTCAATGCCATCATCCTATCAGACAAGGCCGAACGAGATGCCTTCCTTCAATCCGCGCGCGACCAAAACATCGAATGTCGCCCCCTTTGGAAGCTCATGTCTGATCTGCCCATGTACAAGGACTGTGAGACAGACGGCCTGGAAAACAGCCGCTACCTGCAAGAGCGGGTAGTGGCGCTTCCTAGCTCGGTGCCGCGCACTTAAATTGGTGAGTCTGTGATGGTGGCAAGCTTGCTGCTGACTACTGCTCAACCCGGTTGCATTTTGTACTTTGACACAAATGTTTTCAAATTGAAAACATTTCTCTTTATCTTCACGTATTGGTGCATGAAAAATATTGTATCTAAAAAGCGTCTTCGTAAGTTTTGGGAAATACACCCGGATAGCGAGCAGACGTTGAAGACGTGGTACAGCGTAGTTATGAAAGCCGAGTGGAAAAGTAGCAATGAGCTCAAGTCACAATATGCCAGCGCCAGCATAATTGGGGACAATCGAGTTGTTTTCAACATCTGCGGAAATAAGTATCGCTTGATAGTGAAGTTCAATTATGAAATGCAGTGGTGCTGGGTCCGATTTATTGGTACTCATGTCCAGTATGATGCAATAGACGCAACAACCATTTGAACGATGCATAAGAAGCTAAAGCCAATAAGGACCGAAGATGATTATCAGGAGGCACTTCAACAGCTTGAATCTGTTTTTGATGCGCCTGCGGGCTCTCCAGAAAACGATCAGGCCGAGATCTTGGTGACACTCATAGAAAAGTACGAATCGATGAATTATCCAATCGAAGCCCCAGATCCTATTGAGGCCATCAAGATCCGTATGCAGGAAATGGATCTCACCCAAAAGGATCTAATGACTTTGATTGGCCTTAAGAGTCGTGGGACAATTTCCAATCTGCTGAATAGAAGGCGCCCATTGACCCTACCGCTGATTAGAGCTATAGGCCCTAAGCTTGGACTGCCGTACGATGTTTTGGTTCAAGAGTATTGACCGGTGATAAGCCTGCCTTGTTCTGTGCCAGACGTACCCTAATCAAAAAACTCATTTACCACCTCTTCCTCTGTCCTCGGGGTCAGCAGGCTCACCACGATCAGCGTCGTCAATGATACCAATATCGCAGGGATGGCGATGAAATCCGTGTCAAATGGAAACTTCATGATCCCGAGATCCAGGCCGGAGCCTGCGTACACCTTGTTTAAAGTGCCAATGATCAAAACGGTGAGCATACCGCCAGCAATGGACGCCACACCCCCCTGGCGTGTCACACGTTTCCAGAAGAAGGCCGCCAAAAGGGGAGGTGCCAGGGATGCCCCAATCATCGTATAGGACAGGAAGGCCATCTCCAGGATCGTCGTAAACTGTGTCACCATCAGATAGGCCAGCACTCCTAATACCACCACAGCAATGCGCTGAATGAATACTTTCCGCTGGGGTTCCAGGTTTTTCATGAAGTACTTCTCCACAAGGTCCCGCGTGGTATTGGTGGAGGTCACCATGAGGAAGGTGTTTCCTGTCGACAAGATGATAGCCACTCCACCAGCAAACAAGATGGAGCCGACCGCCGCCGGCAGTTGCTCGAAGCCAATGCGTAAAATGATTTCTTCTGACATGGCATTGTTGATGGACCCATCGGCCATAAAGAAGCGTGGATCGTCAGCGTAGATAGCGAAGCCGATCACCGCCAATGCACACATGAGGAACTCGACGATCACAACTCCTACAAACATCCCAAAAACCGCCTGCTTGGCGCTCTTGGCGTCCTTGGCGGAGGAGAACTTCTGATAAACGCTGCTCTCGCTAAGCAACAGCAACAGGGTGGGTAGGAGGATGCCCAGGTACCACAGTGGTTCGTGGCCACCCACGACGTTAAGGTGATCTGGGCTTACCGCATTGATTGTGTTGGTCACCTCTCCCCATCCTCCGTGTGCATTCAGAGCGTATGGTATGGCAATGAAGATTGCCAGAATCATGATGATGCCGTTGAAGATGTCGATCGAGACAATGGAGACCATCCCTGCTGTGGCAGTAAAGCCAATGACAACTACACAGGTGATGATCGTGCCCATATCAGGGCTGATAGCACCTTCGGTCAAGATGGCGATAAGACGCCCACCACCCTTGAACTGGTACCCAGCAATGATGAGATAGGCGATGATGATCGTGATCGTACCCAATAGTCTTGCAACAGGCGAGTACCGCTTTTCCAGGAGATCTGTGAGTGTGTACTGCGAGATCTTACGTACCCGAGCGGCGATGAAGTAGACGATCAATATCCCCAGCCATGCACCGGCCGAAAACCACAACTCCGAAAATCCCGTCCTGAATGTCAATCCCGCCGTACCAAATAGGCTGCCCGACCCAATCCAGGTGGTCACCAGCGTCCCTACCAGCAGGTAGACAGGGACATTGCGACCTGCCACCACGAAGTCTTCTTCACTTTTGACGGCCCGACTCTTGTAGATAATGATGCCTGTCAGGGTGAGGATATACAGGCCTGTGACAACTAGGTAGATCATTGGGTTAGGTTTTGCTCAACCCCGAAGATAGTATTTTTAGTTGATGAGTTGATGAGTTGATGAGTTGAGAAGTGGATGATCTCCGGACCGTCTCGCGGCAGAAAGGTAGGTGTGAGTCGCACTGGCCATCGCGCAAGGCTCACCCACCAAGCCGCCTCGCGGCCGCCGGTATCCTCAGTCGCGCAGTCCACTTCGCCCGGCCATACTGGTTTACCGGACTGGCCTTCCGGCCATTTGTTAGTTTTTAGGTTTTTGAGCGGTACCCATTCCCTGAACACGACTATCCCCCTCTCGGGAATATTTTATGGAAGCCATAACCAAAACCTCGAACAATTAGATAGATAAATACATCATTAAACGAATTGCTATGATCAATGACTTGAGGCGCTTTACACTCTTGATACTGTCTGTGACGATCCTGTCTTGTGAGGTTTTGGAGGACCCTGAAGCAAACGCTGACATGAACCTGCCGGTCACTGGTGCCTCTTTGAGTGGTGATTGGAGAGTCACTTCTTTCCAGGATGATGGACAGGAGGGTACAGAGGAGTTTGATGGTCTTACCTTCACATTTGCTGCCAATGGTGATCTCACTATTTCAGATGGTCAGGAAATGACAACCGCGAGCTGGTTGGTGAATGGTACCGGAACCCTCATGAACATTATCTTGACTCCTGACAACCTTCGGACTTTCCCCACACGATCGGAACTGGAGGACCTGAATGATGATGGCTGGAAGATAGTTGAGTTCAGTGATCGTACACTTCGTATCGTAGAAGATGGCAAGGAAAATGGAGACGCCGTAAGCTTCACGAGAGCTCTGTAGCGTACCTATGGATATCCATGTCCAGTTACTGGGTTCGAGACTTCTCTTACCTTTTTGACTCTCTCCCGAATATTACTCTCAACGATCTGATTTACACGTTCTGGATCGTAGCGGAGGACATTTTCTTTTAGCCCGGATAGTAGCGGTAGCCGGCGGGCCATCCTCCGAAGGGTTTCGAACCCTTCGGGGGATTGTGGCTGCCCGCGGGGCCGAGCTTTAGCGTATAGCCGGCGCTGAATCAGAAAAGAACCACTATCCTCAGCTGCTCCAAATAAAAAAAGCCGCCCCAACGGAGCGACTTTTATATATTGATTATTGTACGTGTTCTGATATTACATCATCCCGCCCATGCCGCCTGGCATGCCGCCACCAGCAGGTGCCGCTGGCATTTCAGGCTCAGGCTGATCGGCAACAACTGCCTCAGTGGTCAACAACAGACCAGCGATAGAAGCAGCATTCTCCAGTGCCAATCGAGTCACTTTCGTAGGGTCGATGATGCCCGCAGCGAACATGTTGACGTATTCGTTGCTACCGGCGTTGAACCCGTAGTCGTCCTTACCACCTTTGATGGCGTTGACAACCACAGAGGCCTCACCACCAGCGTTCTCGACGATCGTGCGAAGAGGAGCTTCGATAGCAGCTCTGACGATAGCTATACCCGTGTTCTGGTCAGCATTCTCCAGATCGAGGCTATCCAGTGAGTCGCTCGCTCTGATGAGGGCAACACCACCACCAGCTACGATTCCTTCCTGTACAGCAGCTCGTGTTGCGTGCAATGCATCGTCCACGAGGTCTTTCTTCTCCTTCATCTCTACTTCAGTAGCAGCACCGATGTAAAGGATAGCTACGCCACCAGAAAGCTTAGCCAATCGCTCTTGCAACTTCTCCTTGTCGTAGTCAGAAGTTGTGTTTTCGATTTGCTGCTTGATCTGGTTGATTCGGCCTTCGATATCCTCACCTTTGCCAGCACCGTTGACAATCGTAGTGTTGTCTTTGTCGATGTTGATTTTCTCAGCAGTACCGAGGTAATCGATAGTGGCATTCTCCAGCTTGTAGCCTCGCTCTTCGCTGATGACAGTACCACCAGTAAGGATAGCGATGTCTTCAAGCATAGCCTTGCGTCGGTCACCGAAGCCGGGAGCCTTCACAGCAGCGATTTTCAGCGCGCCACGGATCTTGTTGACAACGAGTGTAGCAAGGGCTTCGCCTTCTACGTCTTCAGCGATGATCAACAGAGGCTTGCCAGTCTGAGCAGTAGCTTCCAATACTGGGAGAAGCTCCTTCATGTTGGAGATCTTCTTGTCGTAGATCAAGATGTAAGGACTCTCAAGCTCAGCTTCCATCTTATCAGTGTTGGTCACGAAGTAAGGAGAGAGGTATCCTCGGTCAAACTGCATACCTTCTACAGTCTTCACCTCGGTCTCAGTACCTTTTGCTTCTTCAACAGTGATGACACCGTCCTTGCCAACTTTGTCCATGGCAGTGGCAATCATCTTGCCCACTTCCTGATCGTTGTTAGCAGACACTGTGGCTACCTGAGAGATCTCGTCACCAGTAGAGATTTCTTTGGACTGTGACTGGAGGCTTGCAACGACAGAAGCAACTGCCTTGTCGATGCCTCTTCGCAGGTCCATTGGGTTAGCACCGGCTGCTACGTTTTTGATACCGTGAGCAAAGATGGACTGTGCCAATACTGTGGCAGTAGTAGTACCGTCACCAGCATCATCTGCAGTCTTAGAAGCAACTTCCTTCAAAAGCTGCGCGCCCATGTTTTCGATCGCTTCCTCCAGCTCAATTTCCTTGGCTACAGACACGCCGTCTTTTGTCACTGAGGGAGCACCAAACTTCTTGTCAAGGATGACATTTCGGCCTCTTGGTCCGAGTGTTACTTTCACTGCGTCAGCCAATGTATCTACGCCCTTCTTGAGTTTCTCTCGGGCTACCGTATCGAAAAATATATCTTTCGCCATTATTCTTTGATTTTGTATTAGTTAAGTAGTCTTAAGATTTTCAGGTCCTAAGTTTTAGTTAGACGATCCCGTAGATGTCTGATTCTTTCATGATGAGGTACTCTGCTCCATCGATAGTGATCTCAGTGCCTGAGTACTTGCCATAAAGCACAGTGTCGCCTTCTTTGACAGTGATAGGCTCATCCGGCTTACCAGTACCGATGGCGACGATAGTGCCGCGCTGAGGTTTTTCCTTTGCTGTATCAGGAATGTAAAGTCCTGAAGCAGTTTTCTCTTCTGCTGCCGCAGGTTCCACTAGAACCCTATCGGCAAGTGGTTTGAAATTCACTTTTGACATGTCTGTTTACTTATTTTTTGCTTGTAAATCATTCAATATGACTCTCCGGCTATGAACACAAGCTGTGCCAATCACGAATTCTGTCAGGTTTGTCAGTCCTGACCTGACAATATTTCAGGCTCAACCTTGAAAATGTCAGTTCACACGTTGAGAAGGGGAATCTTGAAGGGAATTGGCTATATTAAAACTAGCCAAAATTGAAGTTTGCTATGCAGAAATTACCAAGTGACTGGCTTACAAATGGTTTGATTGATTTTGAGTACAAGAAGTACGTATTGCTAGCCTACTTGAAGGACATCAAGAAGGAATTCGAGCATATCAACTTGTATCCTTCCCTCGCAGAATTGGTCTTTCACTACACCAATCTGGTCAAGGTGCAGGAGAACAAGGACCTGATCTATGACAAATTTCCGAAGACGATTTCCAAGGCAGACTTTGAAAAACTGAAGATAACCTACAAAATGGCCGTGGAGAATGATGACCTGATGAAGGAATTAGAGGATATCATCACTTATGCCATGCCAAAATTTCAGATGGCAATAGAGGAGGGGAAGGAGATTTATGAATTCGTAGAGGAGAACCTGGAACTGCAACCTGTGGGTATCGTCCCGATGTATCAGGATGCGGGCTATCTCCTGATCAATGAAGACAAGAGGCGCGATCTAAGCATCTACCGCTATCAGATCACCGTATTCGAGAGCTCTACTGAGCGCTACAGAGGGATCAATACCGAGTTTGTAGCCAGGGACTTTACCGATTTCAGCCGTACGTTTGAACAGGTGAAGATCGATCTTGCCAAGCACGATCGGTCGATGCCCAATCCTGCCACTTATGCAGTCGTCAGCAAGCTCCAGTTCCCTGAAGAGCATACGATACTACCAGTCGCGAAGAGGCTACTGATAAGGAGTATAAATGTGGCTTAATTAATTGGAGGCAGAATCTCCAGCAGTGAGGTCTTCAACGGGCAGAGCCTCCTGATTTCCGAGATCCAAAGCGGGAGTAGTTGCTGCCGGAGCATTGTCCAGATTCGGACTCGATGGCCCAGTTTGTGTCGTATTGTCGATAAAGAAGTTCGTCGAGAGAGAAAGCAGCAGTATCGCGGCGATCGCACCCCACGTAGCCTTTTCCAAAAAGTCTCCTGTCTTCTTGACACCCATCACCTGTGCGGCACCGCTACCACCAAATTGGCTGGATAATCCGCCACCCTTGGGATTTTGTGCCAAAACAATCAGTACCAAAACAATGGCCACAACGATGATGAGCCCTACGATTACTCCGTACATAATACCTTTTTCTGCTTTACTCTGACTTGAGTTCCTCTATTCGGGACGCAAAGTAAGACTTTTTTTCCGGGAATTTCAAGCCCAGTTCTTCGTAGATGGAGATGGCTCTTTCCACCTTGCCTTGCTCTACGTAGATCTGCGCGAGGTACTCCGTACCACTGTCTGCCTTAAACTTGGTGCTGTTGGCCGACAGGTCCTCCTTCTTATCTCCACTCTCTTTGCGCTTAGCGGGGCTGATGGAAGGATTGTTGTGGATGAAGTCGTCGATGATCTTCTCCTTGTTCTCTTTGTTAGCGTCAACATGACCGTTTTCTGTGGCCTCTTTGGCTGGTGCGGGGGATGGTTTTTGCGCCTTCAGCTTGCGGATCTTGTCAATGCTCTTCTCCGGTTTTGGCGCTTTGTCTTCTTCCGCGCGCTGCTCCTCTTCAGTGAGGGGCTCTATGACGTCTTCCTGTGCTACCTGATCGCGCAAAATGTGCGGCTTAGGTGCGGGAGGTTCTGTTTTCTTTGTTTTGCGCTCCGGGACTGCCGCTTTGGCCAAAGCCGCATCGATGGCATCTTCCTCCTCAATTTTCTTTTCGATCTCGCGAAAACGTGCCCGCGACCTCCGAAGATTCTCCATGTCCTGGTAGATCTCGGCGATCAATTTGTCGATGTCGGTTTCGGATCGCATCGGCTCGAGGATGTCATTGTCCTCCTCGCGCACGACTTTGCGACGCATCTGACCCTGTGATCCTTGCGCTCGTGACTTCCTGTCTCGATCTGCCGGAGCCGACCCCTGTGCCGCTGCTAATTCTTTCCGCTTACGCGCAGCCATAATGCGCTCCCTCTCAAACTTCGCATTGAGTTTGATATCGGTCTCCTGCGGATGCTTCGAATCAAGGAAAAATAGATGATCGTTGATGAATCTCTTCAGCAGTGGTCGGTCGGTGGCATACACCGCTGCGGACGCGATAGTCCGCTGAGCATCCTTACTATTCCGGTCTTTGGCAACTTTGGCTACTAGCGCCCTGGCCACCTGGAAATATGGATAATCCTTTACAAGCTGATTGAGTTCGTCTAGATCATTATCCCTTAAAACGGCGGGGTTTCTAAGGCATTCTATGAACTTCTGTTTATTCACTCAGTAGAGTCAATATTCTTAAAACAACTAAAGATAAAAATAAATTACCAATTCGCTACTGATGCATTGAAGATATCAAGGATGATCTGGTCAAATATTTCCCCTACCAGCTCATCTTCTACAGTGGTCAAATCGGTATTCTGGTCATAATCAAGGAAAAAACTGAACCTGCGCTCAAAGTCGAAGGTCGGGTCCTGGGTGTTGATGTAGGTGGCGAAGACGCTGATGGTAATCCGCGACAATTGCGAAACGTCCTGACCATCCTGGGATCTGGAAGCATTAGCTGCGACAGGAGAGATTCGGTAGTCGGCAACATAGCCATCGAGTTGCAGATCACCGCTTTGGTCGACCAGTGCCAGGCTTGTATTCTGCTGGAAATAATCTTTGATCTTTTCAGTGAAGACGTTGCTCATGTCGGAGGGGCCCAGCACCGCATTGTTGTAGAATTGTTGGATGGAGATGGTCTCAACATCAGGAGAAATGGAGGCGCCGGTGAATCCATAGACACCGCAGCCCATGGTGGCCAACAAAAGGAGGCAAAGGGGATTAATCCTCCAACTCATATTGCTTGATCTTGCGGTAAAGCGTTCTCTCAGAGATGCCCAGGTCTTGTGCTGCATATTTCCTTTTATTGTTATTCTTCTTCAACGCCCGTATGATCAATTCCTTTTCTTTCTTCTCGATGGAAAGGGAGTCTTCTTCTGGTGCTTCAGTTACGATGTCTTCAATTACCTCTTCATACACATTGTCGTCGACATGTCCTTCTATCAGTATCGGAGCTGTGGGGAGGTCTTGATCATTGTCTCTGTGGTTCGTTGGTTGCACCTCACTGAATAGACCGCTATGTTGCTGTAGGATCTCCTTTCGAGAGGGGTTCTCCGTTAGCAGCTGCAATATGAGCTTTTTCATCTCCGTCATGTCCTCCTTCATGTCGAAGAGCACCTTGTAGAGCAAGTCACGCTCTGTGTAGCTTTCGCCATTTTCCTTTTTGTCGATAAGGGCCGGCAGGTTGGTGCTTTGCTGCGGTAGATATTTTAGGAGGGTTTCGGGAGTGACTTCTCTGTCCAGCTCCAGCACACTGATTTGCTCTACGATATTTTTTAGTTGCCGAATGTTGCCGGGAAACCGATAGCGCTTGATTACATTCTCGGCCTCCGCATTCAGAAATACAGGCTTGGTCTTGTAGTTCTCAGAAAAGTCGGTCGCGAACTTCTTGAACAACAGGAGGACATCATTTCCACGCTCTCGAAGCGCCGGCACCTTGATAGGCACGGTGCTGAGCCGGTAGTAGAGGTCCTCTCGAAACTTCCCCTGATTGATGGCGTCATGCAGTTCTACGTTGGTCGCAGCGATCACGCGCACATCGGTCTTTTGCACCTTGGAGGAGCCTACTTTGATGAACTCTCCATTTTCCAGTACCCGAAGTAACCGGGCTTGCGTGCTGAGGGGCATCTCGCCAATCTCGTCCAGGAAGATGGTGCCGCCATTGGTGACTTCGAAGTAGCCCTTGCGCATGTCGGTCGCTCCCGTGAAGGAGCCCTTTTCATGCCCAAAGAGCTCGGAGTCAATCGTGCCCTCGGGAATGGCGCCACAGTTGATGGCGATGAACTGGCCGTGCTTGCGATGCGAAAGGCTGTGAATGATTTTGGAAAACGACTCTTTACCTGCACCACTTTCGCCCTGGATGAGGACACTCATGTCCGTAGGGGCTACCTGCATAGCGACCCGGATGGCGTTATTGAGCTGCGGGGCGAGCCCCACGATCTCAAATCGCTGCTTGATGGTTTGTATCTCTGCGTCTATTTTATAATCCATAGACTGGGTTTCTTATTCTACTACTTCTCCGAACAGCGTCGCGGCCGTACAATCGTGCACTTTCACTTTGACATACTGCCCCTTCTTCAACTCGCCTGCGGGGAAAATAACCACTTTGTTGGCTGAATTTCGCCCCTGCAGCTGCTTCTCAGAACGCTTGCTCGTGCCTTCGATCAATACTTCAAATGTCTTGCCTATGTCCCTTTGGTTGCGGGCCAGGGAATGTTCCTGCTGTCTTTGGATCACCTCCTGCAGTCTTCTCTTCTTCACTTCCAGGGGAATGTCATCTTCGTATTTCTTAGCTGCCAATGTTCCCGGCCTTTCCGAATAGAAGAACATGTACGAGAAATCGTAATGGACATAATCCATCAGGCTCAGTGTGTCCTGGTGCTCCTCTTCGGTCTCTGTGCAAAAACCGCAGATCATGTCAGAGCTGATGCCGCAGTCTTCTCCAAGAATGCTTCGGATCGCATCCACTCGTTCCATGTACCACTCACGAGAGTAGGTCCTGTTCATGAGATCCAAAACCCTGGAATTGCCGCTTTGCGCCGGCAGGTGGATGTATTTACAGATGTTGTCGTATTCCTTCATCGTGTGCAGGACCTCATTGGTGATGTCCTTGGGATGTGAAGTCGAAAACCTGACGCGCAGCTCAGGATGCACATTGGCCACCCTCTTTAGCAGGCCGGCGAAATTGATGACCTCCGAGGCCTCGGTTTTGTCCAGGCGCGCTTTATTGTTTTCTTCTGGTGACCATTTGTAAGAGTCCACATTCTGCCCCAGGAGGGTCACTTCCCGATATCCTTGCTCGAAAAGGTCGGTTGCTTCCTTCACGATCGACTGCGGATCTCTACTCCTTTCTCTCCCCCTCGTGAAGGGGACGACGCAAAAAGAGCACATGTTGTCACACCCTCGCATGATGCTGATGAAGGCTGTCACTCCATTGCTATTGAGGCGAACAGGGGCGATGTCGCCGTATGTCTCCTCCCGAGAGAGGAACGTATTCACTCCCCGGTGACCTTCTTCAGCGTCTATGACCAACTTGGGGAGATCGCGATACGCATCGGGGCCGACAACAAGATCGACGATTTTCTCTTCCTCCAGAAGCTTGGCTTTGAGCCTCTCTGCCATGCAGCCCAGGACACCGATCTTCAATTCTGGCTTCTGTTCCTTGATTTTGTTGAACTGGCCCAGTCGCTTGCGGACGGTTTGCTCGGCCTTGTCTCGGATAGAGCAAGTGTTGATCAACACCAGGTCTGCCTCTTCCAGATTGCTGGTGGTGCCGTATCCCTCCTTGGCCATGATAGAGGATACGATCTCACTGTCTGAGAAATTCATCTGGCAGCCGTAACTCTCGATATAGAGCTGTCGGCGGCCTCTCTCCATTGAATTTTCCGTGATTTTTACTTCCTCATTCCGATCCCTTCCGTCGAGAATGGAGATATCCTCAATCAAATGCTCCATGAATTCTGTTTTGCCGTGGCAAAGATAAAAGTGTCACCCAGAAAAGAGTGACAGATTGTCAGTATTATTCAATTTTGTCAGTATGCAGTAAGAAACCTACATGGAATAATTCCCATGGGTTTTGATTATCGATCACTTTACTGTCGATACTGACTTTCCCCTCCAATTCAATGCCACTATTGGTGTGGGAGATTCGTATTGGGATCATTAGCGGCCCAATGCTGTCCCGAAGGTGAAGGGTGATTTGGCCCAGATGAGTTGGCTGGTTGATTTTGAACTCGTCGTTCAATACCGCGGAAGTCAGTAAAGTCGTGTCATAAGTAACGATGTCCGTCAATTCTATTTGGAGAAAATGATCTACTGTATCCGAGTTTCCAAAAGACAAGTCACCTGTGATCAACCCCACGACTGCCGTCTCTTCCTGTCCCTTCATTACGATAGAACCTGTATCTACTTTTACCGCGCCGTTGAGTAATTCGTCTCCCTGACCAATCCAGGTGATCAATGAACGCTCATAGTTCAGCTCGAGCGTTTGCAGGGGCTCCTCCGGGGGCGCTTCCTCCACTGTGGTGACCGAAGGGGTGCACCCTATGAGTCCTGAGATGACAACAACCTTCAAGAAATGAAATCGGCGGAATAACATGTATTTTCGTTTTGCGTTGCTCAAAAAGCTGCAATATTAAACTATGTTTAAAGAAAAGTACCTCATATGGCCATCATCCAGTCGGTAAGGGGCTTCAGTCCGAAATATGATGAATCCTGTTGGTTTGCTGAGAATGCAGTCATCATCGGTGACGTCGTGATGGGCCCAGATTGCACGGTGTGGTTCAGCGCAGTGGTCAGGGGGGATGTCAATACTATTCGGATCGGTTCCAATACTAATATTCAAGACAACGCGACGATACACGCAACGTACGAAAAAGCTTCGACAACGATCGGCAACAATGTGTCGATTGGTCACAATGCTATCGTTCACGGCTGCACACTAGAGGACAACGTCCTGATCGGTATGGGCGCTATCGTGATGGATCATGCCGTAGTGGGGGAAGGCAGTCTTGTTGCCGCGGGAGCGGTGGTACTGGAGAATTCCATTTTGGAGCCCGGCAGTGTGTATGTGGGTGCACCGGCTCGGAAGGTGAAGGACATAGGAGAAAAACACCTGGAAATGCAGCAACGAATCGCATCCAATTATATCAAATACGCCGGATGGTTTAGAGAGGAAAGATGATCGAATTAGACGACAGCAGAGAATACCCGAAACTGACCGAGTCGCTGGTGGTCATCCGCTTCCAGGATTGTGATCCCCTTCAGCACCTCAACAATGCCAAATACTTCGACTACTACTACAACGCCCGTGATGACCAGGTCGCCAAGCTGTACAACCTTCGAATGTCGGAGCTATTCCAGGCCTTTGGGGCGATATGGGTCGTATACAATCATCAGATTGCCTACCTGAAGTCCGCAGGGATGGGGGAGTGGGTCACCATCTTCTCCAGGATCATTTGGTTCAATGAGAATTCCGTCGTCGTGGAGTACTTCATGACGGATCAGCATCGTAAACATCTCAAAAATATCCTCTGGACTACCTTGCGTTTTGTGGAGTTTGGTGGCAAGGGCATCAATCATCCCCCTGAAGTCATGGCGTACCTGGACAGAGTGGCCCTCAAAATGGAGGACTATTCGCCAGCAGGTTTCCAATCACGAATCAAAGAGGTCAAATCCGAAGTTCTTGGATGGTCCAACTAATGAAATAAATGATTTATGAATTTCTTCCTAAAACTGATACTGTCAACCGTCGCCGTAATGATCGCGTCGTACGTATTGCCGGGCGTACATGTTAGTTCGTTCTTTACGGCCCTGATCCTGGCTTTCGTCCTATCTATTCTCAATGCCATTGTCAAGCCCATATTGATCGTGCTGACGATTCCGTTGACGATCGTTACGCTTGGGATCTTCCTCCTGGTCATCAACGCATTAATCATCCTGATAGCGGACGCGTTGATGGGCAACGTATTCTACGTAGATGGATTCTGGTGGGCCCTTCTTTTCAGTATCGTACTGTCCATTGCCAACTCCCTGTTAGAGGAGCTCAGCAAATCCTAGAAGTAGACAGGACACTGAGGGTCCTTCTTGTAGTTCCTCAGCTTGATGCGATAGTTGAGTAAGATCTCGTGGCTACCGGCGGAGTAGTCGTTGAGATCGTTGGTGATCGCATCGTAAGCATACCCTACTCTGAAGTTCTCATTCAAGATCAGCTGAGCAATGAAGGTGATATCGCCTCCCCTCCGGACGTTCAGGCCCGCATAGGCTATCTCGTCGAAGATCACGTTGGCATTGATATCAAAGGAAATGGGTGCCTGCTCTTGATACCGCACGAGTACTGATGGGTTGAGCTTGATCTTCTCATTAAGGTGGATGACGCCTCCGGCGGTCGCATAATAGTAGCGACTTTCTCTGGACTGGATGAAGGAGGCATCGCGGATATCCACGACCACATCTTGTACATCCGGCACATCTGTGTGCAGCTTGTTTTCCAGGAGATAGGGTACACTCACTCCCATGAACCAATCCTGATTGGCAAAGTACAACCCCACACCGAAGTTGGGGCTGAAATTTGTTTGTTGGCCAATCAGGGCCGGATCTGCATTATCTAGCAATGTCAGTACCGAAAAGTTAGATGTTCTGCTATTGAAGCCTCCCTGAAGTCCCATGGAAAGGATGCCCAAATCTGTCCGGATCTTGTAGGCATATTGCCCGTACAATCCGACATCCTCGTGGACACCCACCTGGTCCTTCGACGCCACAAGGCCCACGCCAATTCGATTGGACATGAGCGATGTATGCGCTGATAATACCTGGAACTTCGGAGCGCCATCGATATTGACCCATTGGTCACGGTGCACTGCTGTCACTGACAATAGGTTCAAGCTACCTGCATACGCTGGGTTGATCACTGCGCCATTGAACATATAGGTAGACGTAATGGCCCGCTGCTGCGCGGTGGCCGCAGTGATGGCCACCAGAGTGATTATCCCGATTATAACTGTGTTCTTCCAACTATGCATTGCTGCGCTCAATTTATCTAACTAATTCCAAAAAGCCTTGGATGAGGTCGCTTCCATCACCCTTATCGATAACGTAGAAGTATGTTCCAGCCGGGAGATCCTGAGTTGCTCCCACATTGGAGGTTCCATTGAAGCGATTGGTGACGTTGTCGTAACCGTCGATTTCATAGATCCTGATACCATCTCGTGTGAATATCTGGACGTTGTTGTTCTCGAAGAAGTCCAGACAGTCGATGAGGAAGAAGTCGTTCATTCCATCATCGTTGGCCGAAACACCATTGTAGATCCTGATCTCAGATTCTATCACGAACGTAGAAGAGTAATCACAACCATTTGACGCTCGGAAGTTGACCGTGTAAGCTCCAGGTGTCGCATCGATCAGTGTTTCTGCACCTCTCGCTGCGAGTACGATGTCACCTGCATTATCGAAGTAAGTCACAGAGTCCACATATACGCCAAGTGTCTCGATCGCCACGAAGGCCTGACCTGAGAACTGGTTGGCAGAGCCATCCTCCGTTCTCAAACAGAGTGATCCGGTGGTGACGATTGAGAACTCAGGATCTTCGACCGCGTAAGGGATCGTCGTCGTAGACCTGCCCGAGACGCAACCCGAGGCAATGTCAATGGCCAGTACTTCGTAAGTGTCCGCGTCCAGTGTCTGTATCTCATTGCCAACGAATAGCAGTGAGTCAGGATTATCAGCCGCGTACCATTCGAATCTGAACCCGTTCGTGAGGCCACCTGTGTTAGCGACAGCTACACCATTAGGGAAGAGACAGTTGGTACGTCCACTTACGACCACTATTGTCGGATCAGCGATGGCAGGAGTATCATCTATGATCTCAACGTTCTGCAACGCCACACAACCTGTATTCCTGTCGCGTGCCAGTACAGTATAGGTTCCTATGGATAGTGAATCCGCGGAAAGTCCTGTCTGGATCTGTGCACCCGTAGTATCTGCACCTTCGTACCACATGAACTCGTAAGCAGAGACATCAGAAGCTGCCGTGTCAATTCTTGCCAGTCCGTTCGGCTGATCTTCGTAGCAGATCGTCACGTGGTTGTCAACCACGATCGTGTAGTCAGGTGGCACTGTACCGTCTTCGACTTCAACGGTAGCTCGTTCTGAGATACACGATGGGTCTTCTGTTCCTCGGGCGATCACTGTGTAGATGCCCTGCTCCAGACCATCAGGATCAACGCCTGTGTAGTCAGGGTTGCTGATGTCCGGATTCTCGACATCACCGATGAACCAGAAGAACTCTGCGTCCCGGACAAACGTACCCACCTGCTGCACTCTCACATTCACTGATCCATTTGGATTGTCGCAATTCAGATTCGGAGCCGAAGAAGGCAGAAGTACAAATGGAGGTCTATCGTCAGCGAGACGTACAATATCCACCGTTGTACAGCCGGTTGCATTGTTCGTAGCCACAATCGTGTAGCTGCCAGCTTCCAGGTCTTCAGCGGAAATAGTCATCTGAGCAGCGTCCACCGTAGTACTGATGGCGTTTCCGTTGCTATCTGACCATGTGATCGTATAGTCTGCAGGGTCGACCTGACTACGTACGTCATCAATTGTTGTATAGATCGCCAACGTCATCTCCCCATCAGCCAGCGCCGGATCACACTGTCTGTTACTCAGAGCAGATACAAGCTGAATTTCTGGATAGACGATATCGTCAGCGCTCAACTGTACCTGATACACTCCTGTTGTACATCCCGTTAATGTGTCTGTGCCTACAATGTAGTAGGTCATGTCAGGCAGACCCGCACTAAAGGACGTCGATGATCCGTCCTGGAAGGCCGTCGCGCCGGACAGCGGGTTGTCATCGAAGAAGGCGAACGTATACCTATCAGTCGTTGCGATAGACACGCCGGTCACCTCAATCACTCCGTTACCAGGCTCACAGTTTGTCGGGTCAGTAACGGAAACCGTCAAGATCTCAGGCTCCTGTGGAGCATTACCAAGAGTTATGGACTCAGTGTCTACACATCCTGTGTTGACATGCGTCACTTCAATTGTATATGTACCGGCCAGCAAATCAGACAGCGTATCATTCGTAGCCAGCAGGTTACTGGAGTCATCGTACCAATTGAATGTGTAATTCGTATTGGCGTCCGTTTGTCCGTCAGCCTTAGCGACAAGGATACCTGTACCTACAGTTGCTGAGCATGTGGAGTCAGCCTGTACAACCTCAATTTCTATCTCAGGAAGTGATGGGTTGTCTACAATTGTGAATTGATACGCCGTTGATGAACATCCTGTCAAATCCCTTGTAATAACCGCGTAATATGTACCGGCAGCAAGACCATTGAGCTCCAGAGGGCTCACGAGAGGATCAGGGTCAGTTACCGTGGCAGTAAGCGCAGCGTTACTGTACCACCCGATCGTGTATTCTGCGGCCAGCGTGGCCGAATCCAATACTGTGCCATCGAGTGTGGCGGCCACGAGCGATCCTGATCCACTAGGAGACACACAATCAAGATTGTTGTTGGCCTCGAAGCTTGTGATGATCGGACTGACCGGATCATTCGTGATCGTGAAGATCTGCGTCGTAGAACAGCCATCCGTATTGTTCGACACAGTCACTGCGTACTGTCCATCAGGGACATTGTCCAGTGTCAGCGATTGGTCATCTGTCACTCCATAAGTGGTACCGGCTGGTGTAGTTGTGGTGGCATCATCGTACCACTGGATGGTATGATTCGCACCTGTCGGATCGCCGTCGATGGCGATCGTGATGGCGCCCGTCTCCCGGTCAACGGTACACTCGTCATTAGGTGTCATGCTAGCTACGGAAAGGACTGGATCCACACTCGCATCTACGATTGACACTTCAATCGTACCGGACTGACAAGTATTCGTATTATCCGTGACTGAAATGGTGTAGACATCTACCCCCAGATTTGAGTATGTCATGGTGCTTCCAACCGGGGCCGGATTAGGAATAGCTCCAGAAATGGCACCAGTAACCGAAAGTGTGTAGTCATTGATATCTGCGGAGGATCCTGAGATATCTGAGACATCAATCGTAATGGAGCCATTGGCTGCCAAACAGGTCGTCACATCCGTGACACTGTTGTCATCAAGGCTGATGCTCGGGAAAATTTGCTCATCAAGAACCTGGAACTCGAACTCACTACTACAACCGTTCGCATTGTCCTCGACAAGTACTGTGTAAGTTCCATTATCCAGTCCCGTCACCGTATGAGGATCAGCATTGGTTCCAGCGCCTGACCCTACCAACGCACCAGACCAGGTGAAAGTGTAGGCACCACTGTGAGCACCAGCAGTCTCCACTTCGAATGTGATACTGCCATTCGCGGCTGCTATGTCGCAACTTGTGTTGTTAACGATCGTCGGTGTTCCCACAAGATCAGGGAAGGCCACATCTTCAAGTACTTCAACCTCGAAGGTAGCTGACACACACTCGTAGGTGTCATGAGTAGCTGTGATATAATACGTCCCTGCCGAAAGGCCAGTCACACCTGCAGCTGCTGTGAAGTTGTTAATGAAGTTAAGTGACTCATCGTAGTACGCCAACGTGAAGTCGGTATCAATCGCGACTGCTGTACTGGCGGTAGTTGTGGCACCAAGTCTGGTGAATGACACCTCCGACACCGTGATTGTTCCATTATCACTATCACATCGCGTGTCGTTGGTTGCGCTCGCCGTTACAACAGTAGTCTCAGTTGGATCGTGTGACAGTATAAAGGTCGCATCCGTAGAACAACCTAGGTTATCGTCTGCACCATCGGTGTCAGTAACGCGCACCCAGTAGTTACCATCTTCAAGATCAGCAGCAGTCATTGCCGTCGCATCTCTTGGATCACTCATATCACCCAGGCTACCCTTATACCACTGGAAGCTATATCCGGCAGTGACTAGAGGACCTCCTTCATCAACTTGCGCTTGTAGCTGGCCATCGGCAGCGGCTGCACCGCTGCAGTAGGTGTTTGCTTGAACCTCCGTGATGACAACTACTGGATCGGCTGAGTTGTCCATAATGACCACCTGTGTGCCCGCGGACTCACAAAGTGAACCGGAAGTGCTTCGCGCTCTGACGAAGTAGGTGCCGGCGTCAAGGTTGGCAGCATTGGTGCCTGTGAATGCGCCACCGATTTCGGTCGCGTTGTCCGACTGATAAAGGTGTAGCGTATAGCCACCTGTGCCGTCAGAACCTCCATTAAGCTGCACATCAGCTACATCGATTTCTCCGTTGCCGGCAGCACAATCTGTTACATGCGTAGGAGTGATGTCAGCAGTAAGGACGTCCACTACATCAGGATCATCATCGACAACGACGATCACCTGGCTAGAACATCCTATGCCAGCATCAGCAGTGTTTTCAGCTGTCACTACAATTGTGTAAGTACCGGCATCCAGATTGGCTGCAGAGTTGTTACCCACACCGGAGAGCGCTGCCAGCGGCGTAGTGGTGCCAGCACCTTCGTACCAGTCAAAGTCGTAATCGGCCTCGTCAGCGTCAGGAGCAGTCACATCGAGTGTGACAGTTCCGTTACCACCAGTACAGTAGGTGTCAGCCGTGATGACAGGCGCAGCGATGACAGGTACGTCATCATCCTGACCGACCACGATCTGCTGTAGTGCAGAGACACAACCGGTGACTTCAGATCTTACGATGAGTCTGTACGTGTCAGGTGCCAGGTTGCTGTAAGTCACAGAAGTGACAGCCGCTGCAGGGTTCTGCACACCCTGTGAAGCGTTGGCAGAGTTGAAGAGTTCGAACTCGTAGTTGGCGAGGTCTCCGTCCGCTCCGATAACACTAGCTCCGTCCACGTCGACATCATTGATGACGATCTGTCCAGTAAGATTAGCACCCGAACAATCGGACGCGTCAGTCACGACAACATCGGTGTCAACATCCACGTCGATATCCTCGAGATCATTTGTCAATGTGAATTCCGCCGTGGCAACACAAGTGTTGTTAGGATCGGTGAAGTCAGTCACTCTTACCCAATAAGTGTCCTCTACCAAACCTGAGAGCTCTGAAGTATGAGGGTCAGAGACGAGGTCGTTGGTGATGGTTGCGTCAGAGCCATTGGGCTCAGCTCCACCCGTCACAGGCTCGGATGTGTCACCAGTAGATCCGATGAACCACTCGAAGGTGTAGTCTCCGTCCATGTCGACACCAGCACCACTTTGGATCGTGGCTGTCAGCTGACCTGTAGGCGTGATGCCACCACCAAATGCAGGATCACAAACTGTGTTGGCTGCATCCTGTACGATGGTAATCGTAGGAGTGACCGCATTGTCTTCGATGACCACCAAAGTACCGGCGGACTCACAAAGGGAACCAGAAGTGCTTCGCGCTCTGACGTAGTAGGTACCTGCGTCAAGGTTGGCAGCATTGGTGCCTGTGAAGGCGCCACCGATTTCTGTAGCGTTGTCTGACTGATAAAGGTGGAGTGTATAGCCGCCTGTGCCGTCAGAACCTCCGTTAAGCTGCACGTCAGCGACATCGATTTCTCCGTTGCCTGTCGAGCAGTTGTCTACATGTGTCGGAGTGATGTCAGCAGTAAGGACGTCCACTACATCAGGATCATCATCGACAACGACGATCACCTGGCTAGAACATCCTATGCCAGCGTCAGCAGTGTTTTCAGCTGTTACTACGATTGTGTAAGTACCGGCATCCAGATTGGCTGCAGAGTTGTTACCCACACCGGAGAGCGCTGCCAGCGGCGTAGTGGTGCCAGCACCTTCGTACCAGTCAAAGTCGTAATCGGCCTCGTCAGCGTCAGGAGCAGTCACATCGAGTGTGACAGTTCCGTTACCACCAGTACAGTAGGTGTCAGCCGTGATGACAGGCGCAGCGATGACAGGTACGTCATCATCCTGACCGACCACGATCTGCTGTAGTGCAGAGACACAACCGGTGACTTCAGATCTTACGATGAGTCTGTACGTGTCAGGTGCCAGGTTGCTGTAAGTCACAGAAGTGACAGCCGCTGCAGGGTTCTGCACACCCTGTGAAGCGTTGGCAGAGTTGAAGAGTTCGAACTCGTAGTTGGCGAGGTCTCCGTCCGCTCCGATAACACTAGCTCCGTCCACGTCGACATCATTGATGACGATCTGTCCAGTAAGATTAGCACCCGAACAATCGGACGCGTCAGTCACGACAACATCGGTGTCAACATCCACGTCGATATCCTCGAGATCATTTGTCAATGTGAATTCCGCCGTGGCAACACAAGTGTTGTTAGGATCGGTGAAGTCAGTCACTCTTACCCAATAAGTGTCCTCTACCAAACCTGAGAGCTCTGAAGTATGAGGGTCAGAGACGAGGTCGTTGGTGATGGTTGCGTCAGAGCCATTGGGCTCAGCTCCACCCGTCACAGGCTCGGATGTGTCACCAGTAGATCCGATGAACCACTCGAAGGTGTAGTCTCCGTCCATGTCGACACCAGCACCACTTTGGATCGTGGCTGTCAGCTGACCTGTAGGCGTGATGCCACCACCAAATGCAGGATCACAAACTGTGTTGGCTGCATCCTGTACGATGGTAATCGTAGGAGTGACCGCATTGTCTTCGATGACCACCAAAGTACCGGCGGACTCACAAAGGGAACCAGAAGTGCTTCGCGCTCTGACGTAGTAGGTACCTGCGTCAAGGTTGGCAGCATTGGTGCCTGTGAAGGCGCCACCGATTTCTGTCGCGTTGTCTGACTGATAAAGGTGGAGTGTATAGCCGCCTGTGCCGTCAGAACCTCCGTTAAGCTGCACGTCAGCGACATCGATTTCTCCGTTGCCTGTCGAGCAGTTGTCTACATGTGTCGGAGTGATGTCAGCAGTAAGGACGTCCACTACATCAGGATCATCATCGACAACGACGATCACCTGGCTAGAACATCCTATGCCAGCGTCAGCAGTGTTTTCAGCTGTTACTACGATTGTGTAAGTACCGGCATCCAGATTGGCTGCAGAGTTGTTACCCACACCGGAGAGCGCTGCCAGCGGCGTAGTGGTGCCAGCACCTTCGTACCAGTCAAAGTCGTAATCGGCCTCGTCAGCGTCAGGAGCAGTCACATCGAGTGTGACAGTTCCGTTACCACCAGTACAGTAGGTGTCAGCCGTGATGACAGGCGCAGCGATGACAGGTACGTCATCATCCTGACCGACCACGATCTGCTGTAGTGCAGAGACACAACCGGTGACTTCAGATCTTACGATGAGTCTGTACGTGTCAGGTGCCAGGTTGCTGTAAGTCACAGAAGTGACAGCCGCTGCAGGGTTCTGCACACCCTGTGAAGCGTTGGCAGAGTTGAAGAGTTCGAACTCGTAGTTGGCGAGGTCTCCGTCCGCTCCGATAACACTAGCTCCGTCCACGTCGACATCATTGATGACGATCTGTCCAGTAAGATTAGCACCCGAGCAATCGGAAGCATCTGTGATGACGACATCCGTGTCTACATCCACATCAATATCTGCGAAGTCATTCGTCAACGTAAATTCTGTTGTCGAAATACAAGTGTTGTTAGGATCGGAAGTATCCGTCACTCGTACCCAGTAGGTATCTGCTACCAGACCTGAGAGCTCTGAAGTATGAGGGTCAGAGACGAGGTCATTGGTGATGGTTGCGTCAGAGCCATTGGGCTCAGCTCCACCCGTCACAGGCTCGGATGTGTCACCAGTAGATCCGATGAACCACTCGAAGGTGTAGTCTCCGTCCATGTCGACACCAGCACCGCTTTGGATCGTGGCAGTCAGCTGACCTGTAGGCGTGATGCCACCACCGAATGCAGGATCACAAACGGTATTGGCCTGATCCTGGGTGATCACAATTGTAGGAGTGACCGCAGTATCGTCGATGGTGAATGCCTTCTGAGCTGACTCACAAGAATTAGTAGGATGCGAGATTGCAATCAGGTAGTCACCAGATGAGAGGCCTGATATAGTCAGGTTATCTCCTGCATCTTCTGCGTCAGTGTCCACGACAGTAGTACCATCTGTTTGATAAACGGTGATGGTGTACACATCCATTGCGGTCTCATCGCCCGCCGTCAGGCCAGTCGCCGTATTAGTACTTGTATTGAAGAGATCGATATCTGTCAATCGAACTGTGCCGTTATCAGGCGAGCAATTCGTATCGTCAGTCGTAGCGATTTCGAAGTCGATAATGGCATCCACATCATCACTAATAGACGTCGTGTAGAAGCTGACACAACCCACGGAGTTAGTAAGGTCTTCAACTCTTACGGTGTACGTTCCGCCAATGATATTGGTGATGCTGAGCGTGGCAGGCGAAACACCAGCTGTGGCCACAGTACCATCAGTTCCGTCGACGAATGCAGTCGTGCTAGCAATGCCACCGATGAACCATTGAATGTCGTAGTCCGCAGGATCTCCCGCCAGTTCGACGGTGATCTGACCGTTAGGGTTGCTGATACAATTTGTATTGTTGGTGTCCGCAGTGCCATCGGTCAACGCAGGATTTGTCTTGCCATCTCCGACGGTGATAGAGTAAGCCGTAGCTTCACAGCCGCTGTCATCAAAGAGGACAATGATGTAGTCGCCATCTTCTAACTGGGTGAAGTCCGTACCTGTGGTGGTGCCATCATCCAGGTAATTGATGTCTGAAGCTTGCGTATTGTCCGTACCGTTGAATGCCAGCAGGCCGGTGCCACTCTCATAGAGATAGGCCTCCCAATCGGTAATCGGCCACTGCTGAGTGGTGGTATTACCATCCCTGTCGGTGATCTCGATATCGACATTGTTCATATCGATGCTACCGTCAAACGGCGCATCACAGTTCGTGTTGGCCGAGGCCGTAGGAGTGGTGCCACCCAGGTCGATGCTGATGTCATCAGGATTGTCATCGACCACGAACGTGTACGTATTCACACACAAGTTGCCACTGACGCCGTCGCCGTGGTCACCTGTGATCTGAACTGTATATGATCCGGCAGGTACACCGGTCAATGTCGCGTTGCCATTGCTTAGAACTGCTGTCGTCAGCACATCAGCTGGGATCTCTGCATTGGTATCCACTACAGTACCCTGGTACCATGCGAAGGTGAAGTCGGAGACATTCGTACCAGTCGCAGTCGAGTCAGCACCAGATACATCTTGCAGAATTCTGTCGATTCTCAATAGATCGATGGCTCCCGTAGCATTGGCATCTACGCCACTACAGTCGTCATTGTCGTCAATATCCACATAAACTGCGCTTGCAGCGTCGATATAGAACTCGTCAAATCGATCTTCGACCTCGAAGGTCACGGAAGGTGATAGACAGAAAGCCTTACCTTCCTGGGCTGCCAGGATTGTGTACTCACCCGCAGTCAGTCCGCTAAAGGTATATGTGCGCTGATAATCGTTGACACCGCCGTTGAACCCGGATGAGCCAACTCCCTCATCAGTGGCGACGGCTACCAAGATACCTTCTGCCACCTGAATATCTGTGGCCCGGCCGGTTGAAACAGACCATAGACCATCTTTCAGTACAGCTGTGATTTGCTCACCGCCATCAAGGAAGTTTCCAGAGGTAGTGAAATCGGTAATGTCTCCATCTTCAAATTCGAGCGTGACATCATTCCCACTGATTGCCGTCACTTGCGCCGTTGAGGCACCGCCACCGACTGTTACAAAATCCATCACTGAAAGCGCGCTCGCATTATCCAGAGTAACCTCGATGTCGGTATTTGGACTTGGAAGGGGATCTGTACCCTGATATAGGAAGATCTGATAATTGTCGTGATTATCATCGATTGCCGGATCAGCTCCATCGATGAGTGTGAGGGTCACAGAGACTTCCCCAGTCGCGCCACCTTGTCCGCCGGTCACGCCATCGGTATTGTCGCCGGCTGATATGGCTGATCCTCCATAAGGATTGCAGTTATAGCTATGACTGGTTACCACAGGCGTGGCAAGGTCCAGGCGAGGAGCCTCGTCGAACGGCAGGAAGAATTCCAGATCGCCATCACATGTTGTGATGTTTGAATTTGTCACCTCCACATAATATCCACCATTGATGAAGTCAAGCACACCGTTGGTTGCAGCCACGTTGCGTATGAACGTTGACCCGTCTCCCGGATCGATGTCAGCCACGGTGATTTCCGGGGCACCTCCATTGATGGTGACGCCATTGGCCGTAATGGTATTGCCGAAGTCGTCCGTGATCGAAACGTCTACCGTTGTCGTACCCGAGCCGTCACTAATATCAATGGTAAATGATCCGACCGCACCATCGCAGTCACCAGGAGCCTGAGTGATCGTCTCGACAATTGTAAAGACTGCTGATGCGTCGCGGTCAATCGTGACAGGCACGGTGTCGGATACGCAGCCTGTGCTGATGTCCTCAATGACGGCATAATAATCACCTTCTGATACGCTTGTCACCACCTCGTTGGCCACAACTGCTCCTGTGGTTGAAATATCTGTCGTTCGGTCGTCCAACAACCACGTCCATGTGTAGTCGGTGGCCGCCCCAGCAAAACCAGAAGCAGTCAGGACACCATTGCCAGGATTACAAACGTCCGGCTCTGTGGTCACGGCTATTGTGAATGAAGGCTTCTTAGGCACATCTGATCCGACGACAAAAGCTTGATCCAATGAACAGCCTGTTGCAGCGATGGTCACTCGCACACTGTACGTGCCGATGTCCAAAGTTGAGATAACGTCATCTGTTTGTCCAGCAAGGAGAGTTCCCGCACCGATGGTGCTAACCCCGCCGGAGTACCACTGAATGCTGTAAGCAGCACCGGGATCTGCTATGCCATCCACGTCGATGTCGATGACTCCATTGTCAATAGTATCATCGCACCTTTCAACATTTGTGATGGTAGACGCTGTGATAGCAGGGATTGTCAAGTTATCGGCGATGGTAAACGCTTCACTGGCTGAAGAACAGCTTGTAGCCTTGTCTACTGCGATCACATAGTATGAACCTGCACCGAAGTCTGCTTTAGTAGCTCCTCCAGAGCCTCCATCGGTAGTTTCGATCAGCGTACCAGTAGAGGTGTACCATTCAAAATTGTAATCACCAGGGAACCCGGCTCCTGCACCATCAGTGGTGACTGATGTGACAGTATAGCTACCATCATGATTAGCCGCTATACATCCGGTATTGTCTTGATCCTTCGCTCCAGACGCGATCACCACAATTGAAGCATCATTGAGTATTGTTACTTCCTGCTGGAATACGCAGCCCGTTCCTGCTCCTCCATCGTTGTCGGTGATTTCCACGTAGTACGTTCCGCCCGCAAGGCCTGTAACAGTTGTGGCCGTAGGATCACTAGGGAATGAACCGTTGCCAGGATCGGCACCAGTCGCCAGTGCAACCGCGGTACCGGATGCGATGGTACCGTAGTACCACTGGTAATCCACTGCTCCACCTGTCCAGACGAATGAAATGCTCACTGAACCATTGGGTGTGCCAGCACATGCCGTGTTGTCATTCCCGCTAATGGTATTGGTGGTAGGTACTGGAGCGTTGTCGTCGATGACGAACTGATAGAGATTGGATTCACAACCGCTCACATTCTCCTCCACAACCACGTGATACGTACCAGGAGAAAGGTCAGTCGCTGATGGGTCATTCGTGCCATCTGCCTGATTCTCAAAGTTCTTAACAAAAGCAGGTGTGGCTGCATTGTCATACACCTTGAAGGTGTACCCAGTCATTGTCTCTGCATTGGTAGACACGGTATTGATGTCTACAGTAGTTACGGTGATGGATCCATTCTCAGGAACACACTGATCGGAGCCCACAATGGTGGCGGCGGTTACGGCGATCTCTGCAGGATCGTCGATGACCTCACCCGTGATCTTTCCTTCACAAGCACTTGAAGGGTCCGCGGTGTCAGTTACTTTCACCCAGTAGTCTCCGGCACCAAGTCCGGATATCGTGGCTGTACCAGCACCTGTTCCGGCGAAAGGACTACCTTCATCATTGATGTCACTGCCGTTGAACCACTCGTACGTGTAAGTTCCAGATGCTCCGGCAATGTTGACCGTAATACTGCCATTGTCTCCAGCTGTACCGCAATCCGTGTTGTCCATGATCGACAGCGATAGATCTGGAACTACAGAGACATCGTCAATGGTGAAAGGAATTGATGCCGACTCACAATTAGTGGAAGTATTTGTGATCACCACAGAGTAGTTACCAGGTGTCAGTGAGGAGATGCTGGCTGTCGTTCCATTCTGCAGCGAGCCACCACCATTATCAAAGAATTCATAGTTGTACGTAGCTCCACCAACAGGTGCGCCATCCTCGGTCACTTGTGTGATGCTGAACTCGCCATTGTCCAGGCCGTCGCAGTTGGAGGCATCAGTAGTTGTAGAGGCGCCAATGGCAATGGTCGTGGGATCGAGCGTGATCTCCACAGTAGCAGTGTTGAAGCAACCCAATCCACCTGTTTCAGTATCTGTCACGAGGACCGTGTAGAAGCCTGCTTCGACGCCAGTCAACGTGGCGGTGGCAGCAGAAGGGTTGGTCGTCGTGTTGATAGGAGAGGAGGTATCGTTGCCCGTGTGCCATAGGTAGGTGTAAGCATCCGTATCGTCATTGGTGATGGTCACAGAAGCCTCGCCATCAGGGTTGCTACCACCTGCACAAACTGTAGAAGGCTGATCTTCAGCAACAGTGAGTGTCGGAGATACGGCATTGTTGCCGATAGCGAACTGGTACAAGTTGGAAGTACATCCGCTAGCATTCTCCACGATCACTACATGATAGGTACCACTTGCAAGATCTGTCGCTGATGGATCGGAAACGCCATCGGCCTGGTTTTCGAAGTCTTTGACATAGGCAGGTGTGGCCGCATTGTCATAGATCTGGAAGGTATATCCAGTCATGGTCTCAGCATCGGTAGCCACAGTATTGATGTCTACAGTAGTTACGGTGATGGATCCATTCTCTGGTGTACACTGATCAGAATCAACAGGAGTCGCAGCGGTGATCGTCATCTCGGTGGGATCATCTGCAACAGTTCCTGCAATCTTGGCTTCGCAACCACTTGAAGGATCAGCAGTATCCGTCACCTTCACCCAGTAATCACCGGCCGCGAGACCAGAGATAGTGGCTGTGCCCGCACCTGTTCCGGCGAAAGGACTGCCTTCATCATTGACGTCACTGCCGTTGAACCACTCGTAGGTGTAAGTACCTGAAGCACTGGCAATGTTTGCTGTGATGCTACCATTGTCTCCAGCAGTTCCGCAATCTGAGTTGTCAGTAATCGACAGTGATAGATCAGGAGTTACGGAAACATCGTCGATGGTGAAAGGAATGGATGCTGACTCACAGTTAGTGGAAGTATTTGTGATTACCACTGAGTAGTCACCGGGTGTCAGTGAGGAGATGCTGGCTGTCGCTCCACTCTGCAGCGAGCCACCACCATTGTCAAAGAATTCATAGTTGTACGTAGCTCCACCCACAGGTGCGCCATCCTCGGTCACTTGTGTGATGCTGAACTCGCCATTGTCCAGACCGTCGCAGTTGGAGGCATCAGTAGTTGTAGAGGCGCCAATGGCAATGGTCGTGGGATCGAGCGTGATCTCCACAGTAGCAGTGTTGAAGCAACCCAATCCACCTGTTTCAGTATCTGTCACGAGGACCGTGTAGAAGCCTGCTTCGACGCCAGTCAACGTGGCGGTGGCAGCAGAAGGGTTGGTCGTCGTGTTGATAGGAGAGGAGGTATCGTTGCCCGTGTGCCATAGGTAGGTGTAAGCATCCGTATCGTCATTGGTGATGGTCACAGAAGCCTCGCCATCAGGGTTGCTACCACCTGCACAAACTGTGGAGGCCTGATCTTCAGCAACCGTGAGTGTCGGAGATACGGCATTGTTGCCGATAGCGAACTGGTACAAGTTGGAAGTACATCCGCTAGCATTCTCCACGATCACTACATGATAGGTACCACTTGCAAGATCTGTCGCTGATGGATCGCTGATACCATCTGCCTGGTTTTCGAAGTCTTTGACATAAGCAGGTGTGGCCGCATTGTCATAGATCTGGAAGGTATATCCAGTCATGGTCTCAGCATCGGTAGCCACAGTATTGATGTCTACAGTAGTTACGGTGATGGATCCATTCTCTGGTGTACACTGATCAGAATCAACAGGAGTCGCAGCGGTGATCGTCATCTCGGTGGGATCATCTGCAACAGTTCCTGCAATCTTGGCTTCGCAACCACTTGAAGGATCAGCAGTATCCGTCACCTTCACCCAGTAATCACCGGCCGCGAGACCAGAGATAGTGGCTGTGCCCGCACCTGTTCCGGCGAAAGGACTGCCTTCATCATTGACGTCACTGCCGTTGAACCACTCGTAAGAGTAGGTACCTGAAGCACTGGCAATGTTCACTGTGATGCTACCATTGTCTCCAGCTGTTCCGCAATCTGAGTTGTCAGTAATCGACAGTGATAGATCAGGAGTTACGGAAACATCGTCGATGGTGAAAGGAATGGATGCTGACTCACAGTTGGTGGAAGTATTGGTGATCACCACTGAGTAGTCACCGGGTGTCAGTGAGGAGATGCTGGCTGTCGCTCCACTCTGTAGCGATCCACCGCCATCATCAAAGAATTCGTAGTTGTAGGTAGCTCCACCCACAGGTGCGCCATCTTCGGTCACTTGTGTGATGCTGAACTCGCCATTGTCCAGGCCGTCGCAGTTGGAAGCATCAGTAGTTGTTGAGCCTCCAATGGCAATGGTTGTGGCATCAAGCGTAATTTCTACAGTCGCAGTGTTTGAACAGCCGTTACCCGTTCCATCGGTATCTGTTACCAGAACGGTGTAGAAACCAGGTTCTACTCCTGATAGAGTTGCAGTAGCCGCAGAGGGGTTAGTTGTCGTATTGATAGGCGATGACGTGTCATTGCCTGTATGCCATAGGTAGGTGTAGTTGACGCTGCCTCCGGCATTGTCTACCACGACGTTAGCAGAGCCATCAGGGTTCGTGCCTCCGACGCACACCGTGGAAGGGGCAGCTTCTGTTGCAGTCAGGGCAGGGTTCACCTGGATGTCATCTATGACAAATGGAACATTGGCTGACGTACAAGTCGAAGTGTTGTCGGTCACGATGACCACGTATGAGCCATCAGGCAAACCTGTGGTATCCGGAGCAGTGAATGATCCCAGCAGAGTTGTACCATCACTGGCGTATAGCTCAAGTGTCACGTTGGCGTTGATGTCCGCATCTGTGGAGTACGTGGAAGTCACTCCATTGTCTACTACCTGCACTTCTGAGATCGTGATGGCGCCGTTGCCACCAGTACACTGATCGTCATCGGTTGTAGCAGAGCTGGTAATTGATACTGTTGCGAGGGCAGTGCCGATGCTTACCGTCTGTGTGCTCTGGCAACCCGTCGCTTGATCTGTTGCGCGCACGGTGTAAGTACCAGCGGCTAACCCAGTTGCTTCACTATTGTTAGTGCCTCCGGCAGCAGCTGGCGCACTGATCGATGTAGTCGTTCCATTTCCAACGAACCACTCAAAGTCGTAGTCAGCAGTGTTACCACCCACGTTGGCTGAAGCCGCCCCATTGGGTGCCAACGCATCGCAGCTAGAGAGGTTTGCGTCCACCGTCGTGCTGATGGACGGCAACGTGACAGCGTCATTCACCTCGAATACGGCAGAAGCACTCTCACAACTATTTGGGGAAGTGACTACCACAGTGTATTGATCTGCAAGGAGACCGGAGATGTTATTATCTGTGATGACAGGTTCCGAACCATTGGGGCTTGGGGTTGCATCGCCTACGATTTGCGTTCCTCCAGTGCCATTACCCTCGTACCAGGTGAACGTGTAGCCAGTGAAATCTGTCACGGCGGCACCGTCAAATGTCACATCTACGGTGATGTCTCCACCATTCGATCCATTGAGGAAGGAAGCATCGCAAATGTCGTTGTCATTCACGGTTCCGCCTGTCACAACTGGCGTAATCGGGTTATTGTTGAGCACTACGACTGTGGTCGCCGAGCAGGATGCCCCACCCGTCACAACCAGCGTATATGTGCCTGCTGCAATGGTAGCAGCAGTCGTATCGCTTGAACTGATCAACGTACCTCCGGTTCCGTTTCCTTCGTACCATTCGAAGGTATACCCGTCTTCATCACCAAATATGGAGCCCGGCTGATCAGTCTGGGTGGCGTAGGCTCCCAACTGACCAGTACCATCTGCTGGGAAGGTTGCGCAGGAGGTGTCCTCAATCTGACCTACGGTAATAATAGGATCGTAGGGCACATCATCCACATAGAACGTCTGCGGGTCTGACTCGCAACCGGTGTTGTCATTCGAGACCACTACCGTGTAGTAACCTTGGCCAACTCCGCTGAGGGAGCTGCTGGTCTCACCCAAGAGACTGCCGGCATCGACCACCTGACCAGAGTACCATGTGTAGGAGTGATCGGTGACACTGAGGATATTTGTACCACTTACGGAAGTGATACTTACCGAGCCGGTGGCTGCGCCACAACTCACATTGTCATTTGCGCTGGCAACAAACGTCGGATCTGTCGTAGTTTCCCCTACAACTACGTCGATAAAGTTGCTGCAAAGGATATCATCGTTGATGACTTCGACGCGGTAAGTACCATCATCTAATCCAGTTGCAACTGTCGCTACGCTGCCATCCGCGACGGTGAATGTCTGTAGAAGGCTCGTGGTATTCGGCCCGTCGTAAACGTTGTAGGTGTACGACGTAGGCTCCGAGAAGGAAGAGCTAGCTGTGATTGAAATCTGACCACTAAATGGAGCTACACAGTTGGTATTGTCACTGGGCGTCCCAACTATAGATGGTCGGTCTTGCAGGTCCGGAACTGTGATCGTCACTGGCGGTGTAACACATTCGGAGGTCAGGCTCGTCGCAATGATGGTATAGAAACCACCGGCCAAATCCGTGAAAACTCCGGTTGTGTTCGAAGCCAAAAGTGACCCACTGGTGTCAAAGCCGTCGTACAATGAGAACGTATACGTGTCAGTCGCTGGCATGATGAATCCGGAAATGTCGATTTGACCGTTCGGATTGGCAGCGTCGCAAGTACTGTTGGGGTCTACATCTACGTTGGCGCACTCAATTTCTGCAGCAGGGAGGGCAAACGACCCTAGCGGTGCGCTGGTCCTCATCAAAGATCCCGTCGTAGATACCGGGTCGGTCGATTTATCCTGTATTGTTGTGGAGGAGAGCGTGAGTTCGTCGAAGTCATAGTACAATACAAGACCATCCTCCGATCCAGTCAATGCAGTACACATTTGTGCGAGGATCTCAGCCTGGCTCAAGGCTTTATTGTATATCCTGAATTCATCAACCTGGCCTTCAAATTTCTTTGCTCCAAGGTTGCCATCTCTAGCGAGGAACATCGGATTACCCGTATCGATAATTCCAAGCCCTGTGCCCACGTAGTTCGTCGTTCCCAGCAGAACGCCATTTGCATAAATGGCCATGTCGCCGGTGGTTCCATCCCACGTCCCAACTACTTGAGTCCAACCCGTTGGCTTGAAGGCGGTGTTGATACGTCCTCTTCCGCCGTCATTTTCTGTTTTCATCACGAAGGCCAGTCCATCATGATTATCGCTCCAAAGCAGCACTTGATTCTCGCCGGTTCCTCCGGAAGAGAAGATTCGAGCATCGTTTGTGTAGTTGTCTGCACTGAGATTGACCCAGTAACTGATGGTGACTGCTTGCATACCGGCAATGATCTGAGCCGTTTCGACATGCGCCTGTCCCTCGACTTCGAGCGCCTGATCGGTGTCCACAAGCGAGTAAGTATCCTCAAATAGAGGGTCTGTGTAGGCATCAGTGATTTCCAGTGTTGTCGTTGTCGCACACCCGCTTGCCTGGTCGGTGACTACCAAGGTATAGGTACCTCCAGGCATGCCCGTGACTTCGGAGTCATTGTTAGAAAGAACTGTTCCTGCTATGGCGGTAGGTAGCTGATTCTCAGCCAAAGTGTTATTGCCTGCAAACCAATCAAAATCGTATCCAGCGACTGTCCCAGCTCCATCGCCATCGGCTGATGCAGATCCGTTAGCGATATTACAAGATGTATTGTCGGTGGTGGTCACAGTAGGATCCGGGAAAACAACCGTAGAACCAACGGTAATTGTCAGTGGTGCTGAAATACATCCTGACGTGCCAGTAGCTGTAACGGTATAGTCGCCGACGCCAATATTGTCTAAGGTTGCGCCGAGGTTTCCTGTCGCTGAATGGATGGGATCCCCCACGGCAACGGTTCCTTCGTACCAATCGAATTGCAATCCACCAACTTGACCATCAACGTCCACTGTGATAGAACCATTCGTGGGATCAACACAACTGCTTACGTCGTCTTTACTCACTAACTGTGGTGTTCCCGTCGGTGTCTGAGTTGATGTAATCTCCACACTTCCCTGTTCCGTACATCCAGTGGCAATGTGCTCGGCCAAAATGATATAAGTACCTGCATTGGCACCAGTCAGGCTTGTGCCTGTGACGAGGGGTGTACTAAGGTCATCACTATTGAACCATGTGAAAGTATAACCTGTGGTGGTAATTGTCAGATCTGCTTCTTCTATGACCACTGAGGCTTCTCCATCAGGTGTGACGCAGTCGGTTAGGGGCGCCACCTCTGTTCCGATCACAGTGAAAGGCGCAGGCTCTACGAGGTCGATGACTACAGTTTGGACATCTGAGTAGCAGTCGCCTTCGGCGAAATAGCCCTGGACCTGATAAGTACCTTCTGGCATTCCCGTAATTGATGAGCCCTCATAAAGTACCGTCAACATATTTTCATCATACCATGAGAAGGTGAATCCGTTTGCTTCTGTAAACTGACCGGTCTGCTCTCCGAGAGTTCCGGTGACTATGACATTGTCCAGGTAGTAGCGCTCATTGTTGGCGGAATTTCTTGCTATCACCACTATTTGCAGAGTGCTTCCATTGACACCTGTTTGCGACACGCTTTGGAAGCCAAAGCTGCCGTTAAACGTATCAGGATTAGGATCGGTGACACCGTCGACATTGAAATATACTTCCATATAGTCGGCGTTCTCCATTCTAGTGGAGGCAGTGAGATCGACTGATATAGAGACATCTTCATAGCTGCTGATATCCAGTTCATCGGAGGTCCACTCCACGATGCCGTCGGTGTCGTTGGCCTCGAAGGCCTTTGTTCCTAACCTTGAGCTGACAGCCGCCAAATCGGTTTTGTTTGCTTTTGTCCGAGTCCAGCCAGTGGCTCCGGTATCCTCCGTTGTGCCGTCAGCTAGGTCTTCAAAGTTTTCAAAGTAGAGGGTCTCGGTTCCCCCTCCGATTGTTCCTTGATAATAGGCAATGGCCTCTCCGTTGTCGGAAGCGCTATCATCGCACTTCTCATTGTCACTTACTTTCAAAGCCGTCAATTCAAAGGGTGCGGAAGTGACAGCTCGGGATGCCAGGTTGTTGCCCGTTTCACATTCCGGAATACTAGCTGTTCCTATGGTCACTGGCGGCTGACTGCCGGCATCGTTGATTAAGAGATAAAGGTCAAAATCTCCTCCAGAGCCCTCGACGGTTCGCGTAATAGTCAGTGACGAATCCACAAGGAAATTGTCCAGGGGATAACTGTCAACAAAGATCAACTCGGCGTCGGCCGTTCGGGGGTCGCCCTTGTAAAAAGCCAGCGGCAGTGTCCCTGAAAGGTCGGTATCTCCGTCATTGCGGAGAGTGAATGTAACGTCAAATTCGGTCTCGGGACAGAGGGAGGCCGTGGCATCATCAATCGCTATTAGGTTAATATCAGGAGACACAAAAGACGGACAGCCATTTGACTCCAGGATAGTGGATTGTGTGAGGAACGTGTTAAGTGGTCGATTATCACCTATGCCCGTGTCACAATCTTGTCCGAAAACGGCGGTATGATCCTGCTGCTGTGCTGGGATCGTAAGATCGTCATCCACGTTGACATTGTAATATCCATGTTGGTTCCAGACGGTTCTGGAGGGCTGCCATACTTCTCCGTCGGATTCAAAGATCCGCACGTGACCAAACTCAGAGTTGCTGTAGGGGCTGAAGCTCATTGCGTCGCTTGTGTAGCAGGTTACGCAAATCTCGCTCGCGCCATCGCCATCGACATCTGCAACGATGGGGTACTCCTCCTGCGTCCTGGAAATACATGGTGCAGTGGTCCGGGTACTGCCATCTGTACCATCAATGATCAAAAGCTGGCTTTCACTCCTATAAATAGTTTCTGCTGCATCGTCGCCATCAAAGTCGAAGAGGGTACAGCCTGTAAAACCGGAAGAACCCTCTTTGATACCCTTGATCCAGATCGGATTCATCATGGTGTCGAGCGAATACAACTTCTGATCCGACACGAAGTTGGCGTTCAATGCTCCGTCACCATCTACATCTGCAATGTTGATCCGACCGGTACCACGCGAGTGATTGTTGGTTAGGTCTGAGTACATGCGTACGCTTTCATTGGCAACGTCCCAAAAGAAGATCGTCGTCGTACCATTGTAGTCACTGCCCAGTGCTCCAGGCATGAGCACATCCACATTTCCGTCCAGGTTGAAGTCAGCGACTGAGACATTCGTCCAGTTTTCACCTCCCCAGTTGGGATAGTACTTGGGATGGTATGTCCCTGTTTCACCCTGAGCTGCCAGGACGTCGTTCATGTCTTTGACCAGTGTCTTTGAGCCTGTTGATATATCAATAGCCCATATTTCATTACCTGTGATCAGTTCAAGACCGTCGCAGGTGGCACACACGCTGGCATCCAGGGCATCAACTGCTATGGATCCATGGGTAAAATCAACCTCCAGGTTTCCGGACTCAGCCACAATCACAGCTCCAGTCAGGGCATTCCGGATTTCATCGCCGTAGTACAGTTCCGCTTGGCCATCACCGTTGAAATCTGCAAGCCCCAGCATACCCACTTTGTCACCTACAGTAGCAGTCCACATCTCTGCACCAGTACAATCGAAAGCTGCCAGATCTCCATTACCACGGTCCTCACCAACAAAGATCCACGCACACTCATCGTCACTGGAATCGATATTGCCAATGGCGATGCCATTCTCAGGTTGGAATGAGAGGGGAATGGTGAATTCTGTACTGCCTGTCACACCATCCAGGACCGCCACAGTCTGCGCGTGCTTGTTACTCACCACGATCTCTGGTGTGCCATCCTGATCGATGTCACCTACTGTAGGGGTAGCGTGGCTGTTGGCCGTTCGATCCGCCGAACCCCACTGTACACGAATGGAGAAGGTGGGATCCTCCGTTGGTTCGTCCTGACACTCTACCGAATTGCCAAAGAAAAAGTCGGTACAGCTGGAGCCTCCCGAGCAATTGGAATCGAAACAGTCGACAAAGCCGTTACCGTCGTTGTCTATGCCGTCATCGCAGTTGGTTTCTTGCGCAAGAGCTGGTAGGCAAAAAATAGCTGAAAGTAGAAGGGTTGTAATGGTCTTTCTGATTGTTTCCATGGTGTGTACTGGCAATAAAATACTATTATTTATACGATAAGTACCATAATAGTAACCTTCGTGCCCCTTTTTGCGTGTTTTGTGGCTTAGAATACTGTGCAATTGGTCAAGTTTTCTTTTTAAGAAATATCGTGACTAAAAACGACTAAAGTTAGCCTATTTCCGAACTCTGTATTATTAGAATATAGAATTGTAATAATCCAAGGTCAGTGAACGGGTGATATACCCGTTAAGTGGGAATTATCGGGCCAATAATATGCTCCCACTGGTGCTCAGCGAATCACTCTCGCATTGAAGGACAAAATAATACACTCCTTCGGGAGAAGCTGCTCCATTTGCAGTTCCATCCCACACACAGTCGTCCATAAATGGTGACTCTTTTTCTACGATATTTCTTCCTCGAGTATCGAATATGAACACCTTGCATCCTGAGATCGTCGAGCTGTTGAGGATCTCCCAGCACTCATAGCCTAAGCCGTCCTGGTTGGGTGAGAATCCTGTTCGCGGTAGTATTTCGGGTATAGATAGTGTCACTCCGGCAGTCTCCAGGCACCCGTTGACGTCTGTGGCCCGCAGGGTCACGTCGGTGGTCGCGGTTCTCGGAAAGGCCTTCGTTTGAGAACCGGTGCTGTCGGTAAATATCTCGCGAGGTTCCCACAAAAAGCCTGACCCACTGGAGGCTCTAAGTTCGACACCGTTAGTCATCTCTATGGTAATGACACCGTTGACTATGTCTTCGTCACTCAAGATGGAGATGCCAGAATTGGCAAAGTCTTCAATAGTGGTTGTGTCTTTGGCCAGGCAACCTATGGATGTCAGCACCGTCAACTCGACGGTAGCTGTACTGCGCCCTCCGGTCGTGTTGAGGTAGGCGGTGGCTCGGTCGGTGTACTGAAAAAGTGTGTCTGGTGAGCCACTGCTGATGTCCACCCAGTCGTAGGACAGGTGGGTGGAGTCTACCCGTAAGGCAAGACTGTCGCTTGGGCATTTCTGATTACCATCTGGTGTTTGGATGGGGATACTTGGAGTGTCAGAAACGATGATCGTCTTAGAAGTCTGATCCTGGCATCCTGTTAGCTCTACGTACTCTACAGTGAGTCTCGCAGAGGAGTTCCCTGCAGACGTGTAAGCAAAACTGGCAGTAGAACCTGTTGCCGTTCCGACTGAGGATCCGGACCCATCAAAAAACTCCCATTGCTCGCCCAGCGTGAAGGCCGAATCGCCAGTGGAGGATGATTGTACCGTCAAAGCCACATCTACACAGATTTCGTCAGCAGAAGTGATGACCGATGAGGGCGGAGCGACTTCTGTGATTGAAGCAGCCACCGAGGGACGGTCACAGGAGCCTTGTGTTACTACAACGCGATAGTCACCGGTGGCATCTGCGGTAACCGTGTTACTTGTAGCGCCTGAAATGTCAGTTTGATCTCTCTGCCATTGGTACGTAACTCCACTCAGATTCCTTACCTCAAGGGTGGTACTTTCCCCTTCGCAGAAAACATCAGCACCGTCATTGACCACTGTCAAAACCGGGACCGGTAGTACAGCGATTGTAATGCTTGCGATTTGACTTTTGCAATTGCCATCATCTTCAGTTTGTAGTTGGTAAGTACCGGCATTGATGGGTTGAGCGTCGGCGATGAGCACAGAGCTACCTGAAGTGCTGCCAATTGCTTCGAAACCATTGGGACCACTCCAGTGATATCTGGTGGCCGTGGACGACGTAGTGAGCACGAGATCCTCGTCGGTACATATGGAAGTAGCACTGGTGATGGTGGGGGTGGAGGTCGCTATAGCACGAGAGGTGAAACTCGCGATAGCAGAAGTCTCGGAGCAGGTGAGATCCGTGGTCTCTAGTGTCACTCGAACAGAAATATCAGTACTATAAGTGGAAATATCGAAAGTGTTCGTAGTACTGGCGGGGTCTACATTGAACCCAGCACCTTCATCTACCTCCCAGGAGTAAGAGGCAGCCGAAGAGCTAACGGCCTCGATCTCGAACGTCGTGCCATTGCAGAAGACATCTGAATCAGGGGTGATGCTGGGTATCACACAGTTATTGTTGACGATCACGGACATGAAACCGTCCTGTCCACTTCTACTGTTGCTGGTAAACAGGAGGTCTGATTTGGCATCACCATTTATATCGGTGATCACTATATTTCTACTGTTGAAGTTCAGAGATATGGTGCTGACGGTAAAGTCACTTGCTGCCAAGCTTGCCCCGCTTGTGGTGTTGTTGATGATGACATTCAGCGCATTGGCAGTTGGATCTTCCGAAGCTATCACGACATCCGCATCACCGTCGCCATCAATGTCACCTGCGGCAATCCCCCAGCTCTGTGCCAGTGTCGATACAATCTGGGGCGCTTCGAACGTGGGCTGAGCACCGGAGGTGGAGGTAGTGTTTTCGACGAGGATCAGATTGCCATTGTCCTGACTCAGTTGAACGTCTGAGGCGGCAATGTCCAGTAGACCATCTGTATTGAAATCCGCTAGCACTACATTTTGCAGGTTGCTCCCTGAAGGACTGATGGTCGTTGGGCCGCCAAATCGGAGGTTTCCACTAAGGCTTTCATTGCGGTATACATAGATGTCATTCGATTGCTTTTCTGTAATGACAAGCTCTGGCGTGTTGTCACCATTGAGGTCCCCTAAAGCAATCCCTCGCAAAGAGGCCGTTCCGGATGGGCCTTGTAATTGAAAAGGCGTAGTAGCGAAGCTGAGGCTTCCACTGCTGGTATTATTTAGAAAAATATCTATTTCACGGGAGTTCTCGCTTCTATTCCCAATGACGAGATCTAGTAATCCATCTCCGTCCATATCTGCGGACTGCACGACTTCCGGACCTCGTACCTGGTTGTCATCATCCCTCGGTAGGATGAGGATCACAGTAGGCGTCGCGTTGAAACTGGTACTGATGGAGCCGCTGCCAGTATTTTCAAAGACAAAGACTTCATCATTGTTATTGGCGCCCTCAGTGGCGACAATGTCGGGGAATCCATCTGCTGATAAGTCCAGGCAAGTGACTTTGATGGTCGGTAGGTTTCCCAGTCTTGTGGGGCCGCTGAAGGAAACAGCACCGGGTGTACTGGTGTTCTCATAAAGGAGTAGGACAGCGTCTTCCACAGCACTCGCAGGGAATTCGTTATTAGTTACCACCACATCATTGTCTCCATCCCCGTCAAAGTCGCAAGAGCAGACGTCATATGTCTCCAATTCGTCCGTTGGCGTATCTATTGGAGCCGCCAGGTTGGACGCAGAAAAAGATGTGGTGCCAAATGAGTACCCAAAAAATTGACTGTGGCTCGCACTCTGATCAGTACTGAGGTTGGTGTAGATCACTGGTCCGTGCGTGGCGTTGGCTGGTACCTGTACTGTGAGGGTATTGTCGGTAGCACTGGTGATTGTGGCCTTTCCAGCGCCCAGGTAGACCTGATTATCTGCGATGGTAGTGGAAAAGCCTGAGCCCACGAGCGTGACAGTCTCTCCGACGCCCGCCACAATGGGGTCCACGCTATTGATAAACGGCTGTGCGATGAGCAGTTTGCCGAAGAGCGTCAAAAGGATGGCTATTCCGAATCTCATAGCTAGTTGTTCACATTTAGCACCCAAACCTGTTCAAATCCTGGCCGCTGCCTGACCCTGTTCCTCGCTCTTTGGGCGGCCTGTGCGTCTTCGAATTCGAACATGATCACATAGTAATACCCCCGAGAGGCTACGAACCCTACTTTGGCATCACGGAATCCCCGTTCGAAGAGTTGATCACTGAAACGCTCGGCATTCTCAAACACCTGGAACGATCCCGCGATCACGTAGCTGCCGGAAGCCAATTCCAATAGGTTGGTACCTGCAGGAACGACGCGCTGTTCATCCTCGAGTTCCTCGATTTGTGGACGTCCGCGCGTGGCATATTCGGTTTCTGGTTCCTCGACTTGAGTAGGTGGGTCTTGCGCGGGAGGTGTCACTTCTGCTACCACCGGCGTCACAGGCTCTTCCCCAGGTTCAGGTATTACCTGGTCATAGTCGATTATTTGCCACTTTACCACCTCTTGTGCCTCGCCATTGACAGTGCGCGTCAGCATGAGGGCCACTTCTTTGCTACCATCCATGGCCGTGCGTTCCCGATACTGACCAGTAGCCGAGAGGCTCCATACCTCATTGGGAGTATCTGCTGGTACCCATGTGACGACATCGCGGGGTCCATCGCTCAGTGCTACGCTGGCAATCAGCGGTTTTTCCCTTTCGCCGTAATCGTTGACCCGCACTACATCAGGCTGGTCGACCGTCACGCCTACAGGAATGATGGATAGGGCGTCTTCGTCACCATCCACTCCTTCCGGTCGGGAGTCCCTGAGGGCTGCGAGTTTTTTCTCCCGCTCCAATTCGGCCTTTTTGGCCCGTTCTTCGGCACTCAGCCGATGACTCTTGATAAAGGACGAAGCGTGCTGTGCGTGTTTCTTACGTTTCCCCAAGTGCCAACCGACAACTACCTCATGCGTCGGTCCCAATAGGGAATTGGACCCCGTGAAGTCCGTAATATTCGTGATATCCGAGTTTCCTACTTCATAGGAGTAGCCCAGGGCGAAACTTTCGGCAATTTTAAACCCAATGAGACCAATGATGTTATTGTCCTGTCTGTAAGTGGCGCCAGCCCAAAGCACGTGCTTAATATGGAATATGACGGTTCCTTCATATAGATCGGGGCCGACATCACTGTACCTGTATATGACGTGCGGCTCTATGGCAATGTCGTCTCCAAGGTGCCCCCGGTAATTGACTTTAAACAATATGTTGTCGAGAGGCTTGATTTCGACAGGACCCATTGACTCCGTTGAGAATGTCTGATAGGTCATCAGGTTCGGAATGGAGACGCCAAAGTTAAAATGACCCGTATGATAGGTCATCCCAAAGTCACCAATAAGGAAGCTGTTGTTGGGGGCTATGTTCAGGAAAGCCGGATCAGTTGGTGAGTCGATTTCTCCCAGGTCAACAGAATTGGTTCCGCCACCAAGAGACATGCCAAATCTCAAATAATGCGTGCGATCCAACGTTAATAGGTAACTGGTCGATACTTTTCCCCAAGTCGTATTCAGCGGGCCAACGGATTCGTTGAAGGCCATAATACCCAGGCCGACACCACCTTGCAGAGGCGTGTGAAAATTGACATTGGAAATGGCCGGGGCATCTTGAATATTGAGCCATTGCTGGCGATATGATGCGAAAAATACAGAGTGACCCTCGACGCCTGCGTACGCTGGATTGTAGACATAGGGGTTGACAAAAAATTGGTTGTAGACGACGTTGATCTGTGCTGAGACCTGAGAAGAAGAGAGTATAGAAGCCATACCCAAAATGAAGAGGGCTTTTCTTGGAGGAGCGAAAATGAATCTCTGACCGACGGTTCTTCTCAGCATTTTAAAAAACGTAAATATAAGAGGCAATTTGTATTATTCTAATATTTTGCGACTTATATAAAAAATATTTTTTTAGACTATGTCTATATTTCTTTTAAATATTTCAAGATAAACGACTTGACAAGCCGTTTAATTTTCGTATTATTACAGATCAGACTCGGTTATAGATGAATAGGCCATTTTTCCTTTCAGTTGTACTGCTCTTTATTACAACGCAAGTACAGGCTCAATATTGGTTTGGGCCAAAAGCAGGTTTTTTGTTGACTGATCATACTTATCAGAGTAAAACGTACGAGGCCGACTCGTTCAAAGTAGCTCTGGATTACAATTTTCAGGTGGGTGCCGTCCTCACTTATGATGCATCAGACCGTTTTTCGGTACACACGGAATTAAATTTTGAGCGCTACGGAAAGAAACTGCGCAGCTTCGATACCATCAATTATGCGCGTACGAGGCTAAATTATGGGTTTTTAACCGTTCCCCTGGTGATGCGATTCAATTTCGGTAGGGCTCCTTTCCTCTTTTATGTGAATGGGGGTACGAAATTGAGCTATTGGCTCTATGGCAACGGTCAAATTGACGCCGCCGGTCGCGAAGAAGCAGAGGATCCGATCCTGGATTATACGCTTGTTTTTTCATCCAATGCAGACTTTGACAAATTGCATTTGGAGCGTCCCAACCGGCTCCAATACAGCTTGCTTTTTGGAGGTGGTGCCTACTTCGACATGCGCAATGACGCTAGAATAATGCTGGACATAAGGTACAACTTTGGCCACTCCAATATGGGCTTCAACGGCTCACCTGATTTTGACTTCGAAACCTACTACGAAAATTTTGAGTACCGCCACAATACACTCTCAATATCAGTGGGTTACATGTTTGAATACAATGCTCAATTGCGACGAAAGGGTCGCAGTACCAACAGCTTGAGCAACAAGAAAAAGAAGTAAACATTCCTGGCTCCAAACGAGTATTAGAGGTAAACTTCCGGTATGAGAGTTGCCTGGTCGGAGGTGTATTGCCACCCCTTACCTAGAAATCATCGTTTTCCCATGAGTAAGTATGAGTTGCTTCCCCAGCAGCTGCTTCATGAGGGTACCTTAAGCAAATCGGACTTCTTCCAGCCACAGGACGTGGCAGATGAGTACATTCTTTTGACCCATACGGATGATTATTGGTCGAGATTGAAGGAGGGTGGCCTGACGGCTTCCGAGATACGAAAGACCGGGTTCCCTTACAGTGAGCAGTTGGTGCGTCGTGAGGTGAACATCATGGGAGGGACCTTGGAGGCCACGCGTCATGCACTGGACGATGGAATTGCGATGAATATCGCCGGTGGCACTCACCACGCCTTCACGGCACGTGGCGAGGGCTTTTGTTTGCTCAATGACCAGGCGATAGCCGCCAATTATCTGCTGAGGGATCATGAGGTCAATTCGATACTGATCATTGATCTGGATGTCCATCAGGGCAATGGTACTGCTGAGATCTTCAAGGATGAACCTGCCGTCTTTACCTTCAGCATGCATGGTGCCCATAACTACCCCTTGCAAAAAGAGACATCGGACTGGGATATTGGTCTGCCCGATGGTACGGCTGATGCGGAGTACCTACAGCAATTGGAGGAGGCCCTGGAACGCCTTTTCCAGCGCCTCAGGCCTGATTTTGTCTTCTATCAGTGTGGTGTCGATATTTTGGAAAGTGACCGCCTGGGGCGGCTCAGCGTAAGTCCTCAGGGCTGCCTCGAACGTGATCGACTTGTGCTTTCTTATTGCCATCGGCACGGCTGTCCGGTGGTCGCCAGCATGGGTGGAGGGTACTCTCCGACATTGGCTGTGATCGTGGAAGCACATGCCAATACCTTTCGCCTGGCACGGCAGATTTTTGAATAATTCAAGCTAACGTTTCCAAAAGGAAATGGCCCCAGGTTGAAAATTATACTGGCGCCGAATGCGGTTTTTTTCATATTTTTATATGAACAAACAAAACCAAACCAAGTGTTCCAGGCATTTCTTAAGTTCCTCGGAGGTGAGCCGGGAGAGGAAAAACGTATGTGGCTACTGCTCGGGAAGGGCTTCTTCATGGGCATATTCATCGCCACGTACCAGATCGGAGCAGAGACCCTCTTTTTGCAGGTACTTGGTCAGGAATATCTCGACAAGGCCTTTTTCATGGCCGGATTTCTCGGTATCGTGTCGGCGCTCATCTTTGTATCGCTGCAGAAAAGGATATCCTTTTCCAGCCTGGTTGTTACCAACACTTTCCTGATCTTTCTGTTCATCGGTGCGCTTCGTGTAGCCTTCGAGTTTATTTCATATCAGACGGCCGAAGGCGAGTTCTCGATACTACCGTTTGTGCTTTTTGTAATGATCGGGCCGATCACAACCATTACGTTACTTGGGTTTTGGGGAGTTTTTGGGCGTATGTTTGATGCCCGTCAGTCGAAACGGATTATTGGAGGCATCGATACGGGCCAATTGACAGCTACTATCATTGCCTTTTTCTCGATTCCGATCATCACGAGACTGCCTTTTTTCAACGATACGTATGACTTGCTGTTTGTTTCGGCGTTGGCAAGTTTTGGCATTCTCTTCTTCACCATCTGGATAGTCCGATCCTACCGACTTGATCACATCACCAAGGCCAAAGAGGGTCAGGAGGTCGAGAAGGTAAAGTTTTCAAATCTCATTAAAGACCCTTACCTGCGGTTGCTATCCTTTTTCATTGTGTTTTCGATGGGAGCAAGTGTATTCGTAGACTACACTTTTTACACCGTTACGGAGACTTTCTTCCCAGAGGAGCAGCAGTTGTCAGATTTCTTATCCTTTTTCAGCGGAACGGTGATGATCATGAGTTTCCTGATCCAGAGTTTCGTCAACGATATCATTATTGGTCGATTTGGACTGAAGGTGGCCTTGATGACCATGCCCGCCATTCTTGTTCTATTCACGATCGGTGCGATTATCTCAGGGCATATCTATGGCTATGAGATAAAAACAGAGGAGTTCCTACTCTTTTTCATGTTTACGGTATCGGCGAAGGCGTTTACTGCCTCCCTGAAAGACGCATTGGAGAGCCCCGCTTTTAAGCTCTTTTTCCTGCCGATCGATGTGAAATTGAGGTTCGATATTCAGACCCGAATTGAGGGCGTGGTGACCGAATTTGCGACGTTGGCGGCTGGTGCTGCTCAAATCGGACTGGGTCTCTTGGCTTTCTTCAAACTGATCCATTTCTCGTATTTCATCATTGCTCTGGCTGCCATGATTGGTTGGTTGGCCCATAAGCTTTTTGGTCAGTACAAAATCACCCTCAAAAAGACGCTTACGCGTCAGAAGGAAGAGCTTCGTGATCAGATCAAGCGGAGCGAGCATATTGCCATGGACACCCTCAGGGAGCAGCTCCGTAGCCGAAGTGCCACGAAAGTGCTCAATGCGCTGAAAGTCATGGAGAAAGTGGATCCTATCGAGTTTGAGTTTGCACTACTTGATCAACTGAGCTCCAAGCATGCCACAGTAAGGCGAATGGCCTATCAGAAGCTGCAGGAGTACCTATGCTACGGCGGATTAGGGATCATCAGAAGTGAGGCAAAAACCGAAGGGGACGAGCTGGCGAAGAAAATGGCAGGAAATACCATAGCTGCCCTCGGCGAAGCTGCGGCCTATGAACTCACCGATGTAACGATACGGCGGCTGGTCAGGTCCACCGACCATCGCGAACGAAGACGCGGGGCGCTGCTGCTGTCGAAAATGACGGATGATAAGCACCTGGTGTACGTACTGGAACTTCTACGCGACATCAATCCTGAAGTGCGAGGAGCAGCCATGATTACCGCTGGCAAAATCAAGCGTCCGGAGCTTTGGCCATTCCTCATAGAAAACCTCCATTTGGCCACTTATGGCAATGTGGCAGCGTCGGCGCTTGTACACACAGGTGAGGCAGCTTTCCACAATGTAGACAGCGCATTTTATAAGACCGGCCAGTATGTCTCCACCATGCTGAGGATCGTCCAGACCTTTGGGCGGGTAGGGGGACGTCAGGCTACCGAACTTCTTTGGAAAAAGATCGATTTTCCTGATAAGAAGATCGTGTCTGAAATTCTGAAGTCGCTGAGTTATATAGGCTTCAAAGCGAGGGATTTTCAGGCTGCCAGAATCAAGATTGTTCTCGATTCATTGATTGGTGATATTGCCTGGAACATTAAGACACTGCAAGACATCCCCGGCGATACACCCCTGGATGGGTATATCAGGGATGCCATCGTGAAGGAAAACGAACAGAACCACCACAACATCTTCATGCTGCTGAGCATGATCTACGATCCTGAAGATGTTATGTTGATCAAAGAGAACATTGACGCGGGTACCACAGAGTCCATCACCTTTGGGGTGGAGATGTTGGATCTGTTCTGTGAGGATGAGCTGAAACCAAAGATCTTCCCTGTATTGGATGACTTGAAAGACGAGGAACGGCTTGCGAAATTGCAAAATCACTATCCTCCTGAGAGCTTCCGTTCATACGAGGATCTTCTGCTCCAAATAATCAATAGGGATTACAATCGCATTAGCAGATATACCAAGGCCTTGGCGCTCTATCGCATCAGTAAGATGAAGAAGGCTGCCGTCACTTATGACCTGATAGCCAATCTCTTCAATAAGGACAAGATGATGCTGCAGACGGCTGCGCACACGATTTTTCAGCTCAATAGGAAACTTTACGCGGCTAATACCGCCAGGCTGCGACCTTCTATCAAAAAGGAACTGGACCGGGCGATTTTGCCACCCGTGTACTTGCAACCCGGTGAGAAGTACACACCCAACTTACTCCTCATCGAAAAAACACTCCACCTCAAGCGACAAGCTGTTTTTGGTGATGTTCCGGGTGAACTGCTCACACAGATTGCAGAGACTGTCGATGAGATTAGGGTGAAGAAAGGCACAGAACTCATCGCCCCAGGTGATAAGGGGAATTCACCGATGTACATCGTTCGTTTCGGTAGCGTTCGTATCGAAGAGGAAGGCGAAGAGACGCTCATACTTGGAAAAGGAGAGATGTTCGGGGAAAAACTGCTACTGGAGTCGGAGAATTTCGATTTTAGAGCTGTGACGGAAAAAAATACTTGTTTGCTACTCATCCGAAAGGAAGAGCTTACTGACATGATGGCCAAACACGTCGAAATCGTTGAGGCGTACTTGAAGTTGTTGAGTGCTGAAGAAGATCAGAAAGCGAAGCAGAAGGAAGAGGAGTTGCAGATGGATATATTGTAGTTGATAACTAACCTAAAGCGTAGACCATGAGACACGATCGACTTTTTTATTTTCAGAAAATTTTCGGTTATTTGATTTATAATAGCTCATCCACCCCGTAATGGATTTTAATCGAGATATAATTGTACTTTACTCAGAAGCGGACAATCAGCCGATTGAGGGGGGACTGAGCGGATGGGTATCCAGCTTTTATAAGTTCATGGATACACTCCTGTCTCAAATCACTAAAGGACATCCTTCACTGCGATTGACGAGTGATCGGGAGTTTGCGCCCGAAGATCTCGAAAATACCGCTGCGATTGTGGCAATCATGTCACAAAATCTAACTGAGAACACCTCGCTTATCAAAACAATCAATGCTTTTGGAGAGCGAGCGAAGAAAAAGGACGAGCTGGTCATCGATGGCATCTGCCGACTTTTCAAGGTCCACAAGGCGCCGTTTGACGACGATCAGTTCTTGCCTGCATTTCAGGAGTTTCTACCCTACGACTTCTTCATGGTCGACCCCATGACAGGGGAGTCCATTGAATTTCGCAGATTCTTCGGAGCCGATGCAGAGAGAAGCTACTGGATGAAGTTGGTGGATATGGCTTATGATATCAACCATATTCTCAATACCATACGCCGTGCTGAGAGCCAACGAAAGTCCAGTGCAGTAGGAGAGCACTCGGAAAGAGATAAGACGGTCTATCTGGCCAGCACTGGTGTAGATATGGTCATTCAGCGGGACGTTATCCGGCGAGAGCTGATCAGACATGGCTACAGGGTGCTTCCGAATCATACCTTGCCCAAGGAAGTCAAGCTCCTGGAGCACCGCGTGAAAGAAGACCTCTCAAAATGTCGTCTATCCATTCACCTGGTGGGAGAAGACTACGGCTATAAGCCGAAAGGGTCCGATCTTTCTGTGGTCGATATACAAAACAGGGTGGCAAGCAAGCATACCTATCAAATGGCAGAGTGGAATGAAAGCCATAGCGAGAAAGAGCCATTTAGTCGCCTCATTTGGGTGTCTCCTGATTTGAACAATGTATCAGAACGACAGAAGATCTTCATTGAAGACCTGAAGAGTGACGCTGCCGCCCTGGAAGAGGCAGAGGTGCTGCAGATCACCCTGCAGGAGCTCAAGGGCATTGTCCGAGAAGAACTTGTTACCGGTGGCCGATTCAACACTCAGCGCGAGGTGAGCGGCTATCAGCCTGCCGATGAGGCCGAAACCTCACCGGTGATTTACCTAATATCCGACAAGGATGACCTGAAGCATTCCAAGCCTCTCAGGGAATACCTGACAAACCGTGGGTTCCGGGTTGTGTCGCCAAGCTACGAAGGTGACCTTATCGACATTCGATACATCCATCAGGAGAACCTCCGGCGTTGCGATGCCTCCATCATTTACTTTGGCGAGGCTACCGAGGAGTGGATCAAGACCAAGCTCAAGGACCTATTGAAGGCCCCAGGCTTTGGAAGGAGCAAGCCGTTGATGGCGAAGGCGGTTTATTTTGATGGGAAGAAGAAAGTGGATTTAGGTACTTATAAAAAGAACAACGCTTTGATTTTGGGGAACAATGGTGGCTTCCGACCGGAGCACCTAAGCCCATTTTTGGAGCGACTGAGAAATTAGAACGACGTCAACTGAGGGACCCAGACCAATGAAAAACAGTCCCGCAGCCTACGTCCTAACCTAGAAGCAATGGACAAAAATGAGGACATCAATGTCGATCACAATAGTGGTATTGTCGACATTACCGAACTGATCAATCCGTTTCCCGGATTGAGGCCCTTTGGGGTTGAAGAAAGTCACCTGTTTTTTGGACGGGAGGGACAAAGTGATGAAGCACTCATCAAATTGTCCGAAAACCGCTTCGCGGCGATTCTTGGAGCTTCGGGAAGTGGAAAGTCATCTTTTGTGTACTGCGGGTTGATACCCACCCTGCACGGCGGTTTTATGACCGATGCCGGTTCCAACTGGCGAGTCATTGTTGCCCGCCCCGGCGGAGGTCCGATTGACAACCTCGCCGAGGCTCTGCTTATCAAAGACCAGGAATACAATGCCCTTTCTGAGGAAGACAAGCTGATCAGGAAGACCATTATCAGTACTGTTCTGCGTAGTAGCTCCCTCGGACTGATCGAGGTGATCAAGCAATTGAAGCAGGATTCTTCTCAAAATGTCCTGGTGTTGATCGACCAGTTTGAGGAATTATTCAGATTTAGCAAGCTTGAGTCCAACTCCTCCGATCGCGATGAGTCCTCAGCCTTTGTCAATTTACTTTTGGAAGCCGTCCATCAGTACGATGAGCCCATTTATGTGGCTTTGACGATGCGTTCCGATTTCATCGGGGAGTGTGCGAAATACCCCGATCTGACGCAGGTCATCAACGATTCGCACTACCTGATCCCTCAAATGACGCGAGATCAGAAGCGGATGGCTGTTGAAGGGCCTGTGGCTGTGGGAGGCGGCATGATCGCACCCCGCCTAACCCAGCAGTTGTTGAATGATGTGGGAGACAACCCTGATCAGCTCCCGATCCTGCAGCATGCACTGATGAGGACCTGGGCGTATTGGGTGGATGATCGCAAGCCTGGCGAACCGATGGACCTACGTCACTACAATGCCATTGGTACGCTACGGGAGGCCCTATCGCAGCACGCGAATGAAGCCTATGACTCCCTCAACAAACGGGAGAAGCAGATCGCGGAGGTCATGTTCAAGGCACTCACGGAACGTGGAGTAGAAAACTCAGGAATTCGTCGGCCTACGAAACTCAGTACGATAGCAGCCATTGCTGGTGTTTCTGAGGATGAGGTAGAGCGCGTTGTCGATCGCTTCAGGGAGCCTGGCAGGTCTCTCCTTATGCCTCCCTATGGCGTCCGATTGGAATCCCATACGGTCATCGACATCTCGCATGAGAGTCTCATGCGTATCTGGGATCGCCTGAAGCAGTGGCTGGACGAAGAGAGCAAGGCGTCAGAGATGTATGTGAAGCTGTCAGAGGCAGCCGAACGTTTCCAGGAGGGAAAAGCCAGTCTGTGGCAGATGCCTGATCTTCAGCTCGCCCTCAACTGGAGAGAAGAGAATCGCCCAACGCTCGTCTGGGGTCAGCGCTACAATCCTGCGTTTGAGCGCACGATGGTCTTTCTCGAGACCTCTGAGAAGGCCTACCTTACGGAGCAGCGAAACAAAGAGATACTCCAGAAGCGCCAGGTGCGTAGGATGAGGGTAACAGCCCTTGTATTGGGTCTGGCGGCCTTGGTTTCCATATTCTTTGTTGTGCTTGCCCAGATCCAGGCAGGATATGCCAAGGAGGCGGCCGATCGAGCACAAGAGCAAGAAAGAATAGCCCTTGATAACGCCGCGACCGCTGAACAGCAAACGAAGCTTGCGCAAGAGAATGCCGCAGATGCTATCAGGGCCAGGAACCTGGCGGATGCTGAGAAGCAAAATGCCCTGGATGCTCAGGCCCAGGCCGTTGCAGCGCAGCAACTTGCTCAGGAGCGCCAGCGAGAGGCTGAAGCAGCCCAGGAGCTAGCGCAGAAGAATGCGGATCTTGCCAACGAGCAATCAAGGCTTGCCGCTGAACGGCAGGCAGAAGCGGAAGCTGCGACTGATCGGGCGAATGAACTTAGATATCAGGCCCTTGCACTGTCCATGTCCATCAAGGCCAAGGACCTTAGCAACCGGGAGCGCCAGCTAAAGGCATTGATTGCCAAGCAGGCATTCCTGTACCATGAGGAATATGGTGATAAGACCAAGCCTTACAATGCGGATATATACGCTGGGGTTTATTCAGCACTGCAGGGTGTGGTAGACACCAGGCCGGATTCCTTGATTGCGCAATCAGAGAATGTTGGGGACAGTATTCTCAATCAATATCACGGGCACGCCGCCTATGTAGATGGTGAACCCCAGGTGGTGGCAGTACGTTCCGTGGCGTTCGCCAATGGAGGTAGAAGTATTTACTCAGCTGGAGGAGACGGTAAACTACTTCGTTGGGATGCTGATACACGCGACACCGTTCAGGTCTTCTCCAGTCAGAAGGTAAACCGTGTGGTGAACATCAGTGACGATGAAAACTGGCTGGCTCTCGGCACTAACCGAGACGAAATCTTGCTATATAACCTGTCACAACGCGGTGAACCCAGGCGTATCCCTGGTCACCAGGGCGCAGTGTTTGATCTGATATTCCTTCCCGATAACTCTGGCTTTGTCTCCACAGGTGCTGATAGTCGGATCATTCGAAGCGATTTCACGAACACCGAAGTTATTGCATTCCTTGACCTAAACGTCAAGTCATTGGCGCTGTCCCCAGATGGCAACATACTCATCGGAGGAACAGAATCAGGGGAGCTTATCAAGTGGGATCTATCAGCGAATCCGATCGTTCAGACTACGATCTACCGGGATGCTCGTCATAAGAAGCCAATCACTTCCTTGGCCTTCAGTGGTGATGGCGCCTTGCTGGCCATTGGAGGGTACAACCCCGTGGACAATGGAGGCTATATCCAGATGTGGAACATCGAAAACAAGCAGCAGGAAGGCCCCGAGCTGTTAGGATTTGGCTCTCCGGTGACGGATGTTGAATTCAGCCCTAATGGCCGCCTCATTGCCGGGGCAAGTCAGGACAGGACGGTGAGGTTCTGGGATCGGGAAAACATTTTTGACCTGCCCACTCAATTCACGGATCACGATGGATGGGTATGGGACATTGACTTCCATCCATCCGGTGAATCCATCATCTCTGCCAGTGCCGATGGTTTGTTAAGAGTATACCCATTGTTGCCCGATGAGATGGCTTCAAGACTTTGTGACTATATCAATGAAAATATGTCTGACACCGAGTGGAGGCAGTATGTGGGGGATGAAAATGAGATCGAATACAATTTCACTTGTGAAGGCAAACCGAAAGCAGTAGGAGAGGCGGGAGGCTAAGTCAGAGGATTTGACTTAGCGGACCACGAAATCTGACCAGTGACGATATGAAGCGAAAACTACTTTGGGTCTTTTTGACCCTGACCACCCTTGTTGCCACCGCACAGACTTGTACGCAACGTCTGGTACAAGCGGAGCGCGACTACGAAGCCGGGCGTCTTGCAGGCATTCCTGATAATATTGGTGCCTGTTTCGGCAATCAGGAGGGGGACTTCTCCAAAGAAGAGAAGATCCGTGCCTATCGCCTGTTGACGCTCGTTCATATATTCACGGACAATGAGCCGGAGGCCGAGCGATCGCTCATCAATCTTCTCAAGGTGGATAAGGAGCATCAGTTGGACCCAAGAGTTGACCCGGCGGAGCTCAGATTGCTCTACGACAGGTTTCAAACAAAGCCCATTTTCAGATTAGGGTTTCGGGCCGGCGTAAATACGACTTTCCCACAGGTACAGGAAAGGCACACGGCCTCAGATGCGAATGTCGACAACAAGTTCTACAATGGAAGCGGTCAGGTAGGTACTCAGACGTCTCAGGGGTCCAGACGAATTGGCTTCCAGGGAGAGGTCACGTACGAAAGGTACTTTAGCAAGGGGCTGGAAGCGGTAGGAGGCCTGCAAGTACGTGCGAGCAGCTATGATGTCGACAATTTCTTCAACGATTCCACTTTCAACAATAATATCACTAATAGTCAGCTCTATGCCCGTATTCCGATCATGGGTAGGTATACGTGGAACTACGATCGCAGAAATGGCCTGCAGCCGTATGTCTTCGTGGGAGGCAGTTACGATTTCCTGTTATCTGCCACCTACAAGAATGCCAGTCGTCGCGGAGGTACACCTTTTACGCTTGATGGGACCATCAACCCGTTGGATCTGGATCAGATCAATCGGCACAATGTCTCTCTCATAGTCGGTGCAGGTGTGCGTTTTGCCATAGGCACGAATTTCTTTACCGCGGAGGTCAGGTACGACAAGAGCTTCATCAACTACATCGACCCAGACAACCGACATGCTGACCAACGGCTAAGTTTTGACCTGGGGCATATTGAAGATGACCTGACACTCGATTTTTTGTCAGTGAACATCGGATACACCTTGTCGATCTACAACCCAAAACGCCTAGAGAACTAATTGGCCCGGCTTATGATCAAATTTCGGCATCATATTTTTCTAATTCTTTTGCTCATTGGGGCATGTCAGGATCCCGAATTGCCAGATCCTGGTGATACCTTCCTCAAGTATTACGGCGAAAAAGGCTCCCAGGAAGGAGCAGGCATGATCTATCTGGAGGCAACTGGTGAGACCATCCTATTTGGAGAACAGACCAAGGACGAGGGCACGCATTCAGATGTTTTCATGCTAAAGGTGGATCAGAATGGCAATGAAGTACTGTCAGTTTCCCGGGATTTTACAAACCCTGCCTATGTCTCTTCGGTCGCAGACCTTCACAGCGATGAAATCGGGTCTGTTTCTTTGGAGGGGTCTTTGCTTTTGTACGTCGGTACATCGACCAATCCAGATCGTCAAGTATTGGCTTGGGCTGTTTTGGATTTGGATTTCAATGTCGTCCAGGAAGGTTGGATCGAAGAGCCAGATGGCTACGTAAAGGGGAAGGCCATTGTGTGGGATGATGGAGAATTGGTGATTATTGGTGAGTCAAATGTGATTCAGGAGGGTGATCCTATTGTGACCAATGGTGCCCAGGAGCAGCAGATCTACCTTGCTCGTGTCAACCCTTCAGATCCGGATTCCATACTGGTCAAGCGGACGCGGGGATTTGCTGGTACCGACGAGATCCTCTACGCAGATAAGTTTGAGGAGGACAACTTTATCATCATTGGTAGCACGCAGCAAAATGTTGCAACCCAGGGTTCTAATGTGCTCATCATGGCGCTGAATGACATTTTGATTCCACGCGTGAGTGAGCAGGCACCCATTGTAGTAGGTTCTGAGACAGGCTTCAATGACCGTCCATTCGATGTTTATAAGAGGAGAAACGGTTATGTGATTACGGGTACTTCGAGCCTTGGTTCCACGGAGTTTCCTTTCTTTATCAACGTCAGCTATGCAGTGTCGGGATCGATCACAGTAGATGCTGCGGATACATTGCAAGTACAAGCCCATGAGCAAGGGCAGGGGCGAGGTCTGGGGGTCACATTGGGCCCCAATGGCAATTACTTTATTGTAGGGTCCGTGGAGACTGGTAGCAAGGCACGAGAAATCCTTATACAACAGACAGACCAGGCTGGGGAGGGGCTGTTGGGCTTAGAGCGAAGTTATGGCCTTACGTCTGGTGATGATGCAGGCAACGATATTGTTGTCGCCCAGGACGGAAGCTTACTCGTACTTTCCACGGTAGACTTTGGGGGGAGTGAGACCTTGCTCGGCCTAATGAAATTGAATACAGACGGGGAATTAAAGAAGTAACCAATGGTGATACGTGACAAGATACTTCCCAGACGCTGGTCCACCCCAAGGGGTGCTGACCTACAAGCAGTGACTTTTCGTGTATCCGAAATCGAAATAGGTGACAGCAGCACCCACAACGCAACCAAACTAGACTAAAGACAGACCAATGAAACGACCAATCTCATCTAGCTTAAGGAGTTCCGCGAATTCTGCGGACACTTCGCCACTTTTCCTTCCGGGCAAGGGCGATTTGGGCAATTTTTCAAAAGGCACCAACTCCTTCGAAGAGGTGGCGCATAAGGAGGGAGTAAGTTTGGGCTTTTGCCACAAGGGCCTATTCGGTCTGCCCCTTGGGAGAGTGCTGTCGTTTCTCCTTGCCTCTTTTATTTTCGTGGGTTTCGCTTATGCGCAGGAGATTAATGTCACGGGGAGTGGGAATACAATTCCTGGTGATGGCTCGAACACTCCGCAAGTCACCGATGACACCGATTTTGGAGCTGCCGCGGTTTCTGGTGGTACGGTGGTCCGAACTTTTACGATTGCAAACCTAGTTGGTCCGGCCACTTTGGCAATTACCGCCGTGAATGTTCTGCCAAACGATGATGAGTTTTCGGTGACTGCGAGCCCGTCTTCTCCTATTGCCGTTTCGTCATCTACTACTTTCGACATTACGTTTAATCCTACTGGGACAGGCACCAGGACTGCGCAAATAAGCATCAACAATAATGACAGTAATGAGAATCCCTATGTTTTTAACATTGAAGGTGAAGGGACGAATGCCGCCCCTGTAATCACCAACCTTGACGCCACTTCTGCCAATACTTTTATAGAAGATCCAGGAACTGCCATTCAGCTTGACGCTGATGTAACGGTGTCAGATACGGAATTAGATGCGCTTAATGGTGGTAGTGGAGATTACACAGGAGCGACCATCACGATTTCAAGGAATGGCGGTGCCAATAGCGATGATTCTTTTTCATTTGGTGTCAGTGGCTCGTATCCTTTTTCCGATCCGGACATAAGCAGAGCTGCTCCGGCAGGTGTTATCGCATCGTTTGATGACGATACTCCAGGGACAGTGATCATCACATTCACAGGTAATACACCTACTACGGCTGACGCATATTCGGTCCTGAGACTGGTGAGATATAGCAATAGTAGTGACACCCCCCCAGATGATGTGGATCTGGATGTCGTGTTGAACGACGGAGCTGGTGGAGTAGACACCAAGACGATTACGGTGAATATCACTGCCGTCAACGATGCTCCTGAAATTGCGGATTTGAATCTCGTATCGCCCAATAGTCCTTTTCTTGAAGGTCAAGATCCCATTATTATAGATCCGGACGTTACTATTTCAGACCCGGAGCTCGATGCATTGGGCAATTACAGTGGCGCGGAGATAACTATAGAGAGGGGGCCAGCCAACTCAGTTGACGTTTTTAGCTTGGCGAGTGATGCGACTTACTCAGTCACAGGGACAGTCTTGCAAAGGGGCGTCACTACGATAGGTTCGTTTACGAATAGTTCAGGTACGGTAACTATTGCTTTCACCAGCAACACTCCAACAAAAACCGACGTTGAGAGGGTGTTAGAATTGGTGGAATACTCGAATAGCAGTATTTCTCCGGTGACCAATTTGACACTAAACGTGGTGCTGAATGACGGCGGGACGCCAGAAGAGGAGGCTCCTGAGGCGATCAATATTGGCATCACTGCTGCGAATGATGAATCGAACATCATCGTGGACGCGGGCTTGTCAAAGCAGAGCAATTTTGATCCCACTGACTACACGGCCACAGATATTGACCTGGGCACAGCAGGAGATGAGTTAGAAGTCGCTCGATTCACTCTACAGGATGGCGGTGATGATAACACTGATTCTGATGGTGCTGCGACTGTATTGAGCGAGATCACTTTTGTGGTCAGTAATCCCGACAACATCAATAAGATTGCTTTGTACTCAGGGGGCAGTGAGTTGGCAGAAGGTACGCTGACTGCTGGTGTGGTCGAATTCACGGGTCTCTCATTGACAGCTGCAGATGAGGGCACAGCTACATTGAATGTTTACGTGACATTTGTCACCGATGGTAGTGTTGTTGATGGTGAAGCCGTTGATGTGACTATTGATGTGAGCGAATTGGCATACCTAAGCGGATCTGGTTTTGCCTCAGGATTTACGTCGGGTGCAAACCTTACGGATACGAACTCCAGTGATGAGAATCGCATTGACGTTACTACGGACCGTTTGGCTTTCACGTCTATCCCGGGTAGCGCGGTAGAGCTGGACGCTACGTTTAGCGTCACCGTATCGGCTACGGATATTAATAACAATTTGGATGTTGATGACGGCTCCACGGTGACATTGGCCATTAATAGTGGGGGTTCGACACCCACCTTGGGCGGGACCACTTCTGGAGCATTATCTGGTGGCGTTCGAACCTACAGTAATTTGACGCTGGATGAAGCGGCTGATTTCACCTTGTCGGCCGATGATGGGGGTGCATTGATCGATGCGGTGAGTGGTACCATTACGATTGAATCACCGGACACAGATTCAGACATCGTGGAGGCCAGCTTCACTTATCCTGAGGACATTGATTATACTTCGTATATCACAAGTGACATATCATCGAATCAGGCGAATTCGATCCAGATAGGAGAGTTCACGATTCGGGATGGAGGGACTGGTACGGATAGTGATGTCCAGTCGACGACCTTGACAGATTTGACGATTGCGGTGGGCAATTTTGCGAACATCGATCGGGTAGCTTTGTTCGACAATTCGGGCACCTACATCACTGAGGTCAGTCCTGATGGTAGCGGAGATGCGATATTTAGTGGCTTGAGTATCAGTGCTACGGATGACGGTACGGAGAACTTTCGTGTGCATGTGAGTTTTCAGACCACGGTGACGGAAGATGATGCCATCAGCCTATCGATTACAGAGGCAGATGTCACTGCCAGTGCATCGGGTTCAGGATTTACGTCTTCATCGTTCACGGCCTCTACGACGTTGACCTCGCCGGATAACGAGATCTCGGTTACTGCGGACCGCCTGGCTTTCACTTCTATTCCTGGCAGTCCAGTGGCCTTGAATGCAACTTTTAGTGTGACCGTGTCGGCGACAGATGGGAATGGTAGTGTGGACCTTGATGACGGCTCTACCGTGACTTTGGGCATCCAAAGCGGTGGTACCTCGCCAACCTTGGGAGGGACTACTTCGGGGGCGTTAACAAGCGGCGTTCGGACCTACAGTAATTTGACGCTTGATGAGGTGGCTGGTTTCACCTTGTCGGCCGATGATGGGGGCGCATTGACAGATGCCGTCAGTGGCACCATTACAGTTGAATCACCGGACTCAGATTCGGACATCGTGGAGGCGAGCTTCACGTATCCTGAGGACATTGCCTATACTTCCTATATCACGAGTGATATTTCGTCGAATCAGGCGAATTCCATCCAGATAGGAGAGTTCACCATTCGTGATGGAGGCGCTGGTACGGATGGTGATGCCCAATCAACCACCTTGACAGACCTGACGATTGCTGTTGGCAATTTTGCGAACATCGATCGTGTGGCATTGTTCGACAATTCGGGCACCTACATTGCAGAGGTGAGCCCTGGTGGTGGAGATGCGATATTCAGTGGTTTGAGCATTAGTGCTGCTGATGACGGTACGGAGAACTTTCGTGTGCATGTGAGTTTTCAGACGACTGTGACAGAAGATGATGTAATCAGCCTGACGATCACCGAGGCAGATGTGACTGCCAATGCATTGGGTTCAGGATTTACGTCTTCATCGTTCACGGCCTCTACGACGTTGACCTCTCCGGACAATGAGATTTCAGTTACTGCGGACCGCCTGGCTTTCACTTCTATTCCTGGCAGTGCGGTGGCAGTGAATGCGACTTTTAGTGTGACTGTGTCGGCAACAGATGTGAATAACAACCTGGACGTAGATGATGGGTCGACAGTGACTTTGGGCATCCAAAGTGGTGGTAGCTCGCCAACCTTGGGCGGGACCACTTCAGGCGCATTATCTGGTGGCGTTCGAACCTACAGTAATTTGACGCTGGATGAGGCAGATGATTTCACCTTGTCGGCCGATGATGGTGGTGCATTGATCGATGCGGTGAGTGGTACCATTACGATTGAATCACCGGACACAGATTCAGACATCGTGGAGGCGAGCTTCACTTATCCTGAGGACATTGATTATACTTCGTATATCACAAGTGACATTTCGTCGAATCAGGCGAATTCTATCCAGATAGGAGAGTTCACGATTCGGGATGGAGGGACTGGTACGGATAGTGATGTCCAGTCGACGACCTTGACAGATTTGACGATTGCGGTGGGCAATTTTGCGAACATCGATCGGGTAGCTTTGTTCGACAATTCGGGCACCTACATCACTGAGGTCAGTCCTGATGGTAGCGGAGATGCGATATTTAGTGGCTTGAGTATCAGTGCTACGGATGACGGTACGGAGAACTTTCGTGTGCACGTAAGTTTTCAGACCACGGTGACGGAAGATGATGCCATCAGCCTATCGATAACAGAGGCAGATGTCACTGCCAGTGCATTGGGTTCAGGATTTACGTCTTCATCGTTCACGGCCTCTACGACGTTGACCTCGCCGGATAACGAGATCTCGGTTACTGCGGACCGCCTGGCTTTCACTTCTATTCCTGGCAGTCCAGTGGCCTTGAATGCAACTTTTAGTGTGACCGTGTCGGCAACAGATGTGAATAACAACCTGGACGTAGATGATGGGTCGACAGTGACTTTGGGCATCCAAAGTGGTGGTAGCTCGCCAACCCTAGGTGGCACAACTTCGGGAGCGTTGTCCGGTGGTGTCCGTACCTATGGTAATTTGACGCTTGATGAAGCGGCTGATTTCACCTTATCGGCAGATGATGGTGGTGCATTGATCGATGCGGTGAGTGGTACCATTACGATTGAATCACCGGACACAGATTCAGACATCGTGGAGGCGAGCTTCACGTATCCTGAGGACATTGCCTATACTTCCTATATCACGAGTGATATTTCTTCAAATCAGGCGAATTCCATACAGATAGGAGAGTTCACAATTCGAGATGGAGGCGCTGGTACGGATGGTGATGCCCAATCAACCACCTTGACAGACCTGACGATTGCAGTCAGCAATTTTGCGAACATCGATCGGGTAGCATTGTTCGACAATTCGGGCACCTACATTGCAGAGGTGAGCCCTGGTGGTGGAGATGCGATATTCAGTGGTTTGAGCATTAGTGCTGCTGATGACGGTACGGAGAACTTTCGTGTGCATGTGAGTTTTCAGACGACCGTGACGGAAGATGATGCCATCAGCCTGACGATCACCGAGGCAGATGTTTCTGCGAATGTGCTGGGTTCTGGTTTCACATCATCCTCGTTTACGGCTGCTACGACGTTGACCTCTCCGGACAATGAGATTTCAGTTACTGCGGACCGCCTGGCTTTCACTTCTATTCCTGGCAGTGCGGTGGCAGTGAATGCGACTTTTAGTGTGACTGTGTCGGCAACAGATGTGAATAACAACCTGGACGTAGATGATGGGTCGACAGTGACTTTGGGCATCCAAAGTGGTGGTAGCTCGCCAACCTTGGGCGGGACCACTTCAGGCGCATTATCTGGTGGCGTTCGAACCTACAGTAATTTGACGCTGGATGAAGCGGCTGATTTCACCTTGTCGGCCGATGATGGTGGTGCATTGATCGATGCGGTGAGTGGTACCATTACGATTGAATCACCGGACACAGATTCAGACATCGTGGAGGCGAGCTTCACTTATCCTGAGGACATTGATTATACTTCGTATATCACAAGTGACATTTCGTCGAATCAGGCGAATTCTATCCAGATAGGAGAGTTCACGATTCGGGATGGAGGGACTGGTACGGATAGTGATGTCCAGTCGACGACCTTGACAGATTTGACGATTGCGGTGGGCAATTTTGCGAACATCGATCGGGTAGCTTTGTTCGACAATTCGGGCACCTACATCACTGAGGTCAGTCCTGATGGCAGCGGAGATGCGATATTTAGTGGCTTGAGTATCAGTGCTGCTGACGACGGTACGGAGAACTTCCGTGTGCACGTAAGTTTTCAGACCACGGTGACGGAAGATGATGCCATCAGCCTATCGATTACAGAGGCAGATGTCACTGCCAGTGCATTGGGTTCAGGATTTACGTCTTCATCGTTCACGGCCTCTACGACGTTGACCTCTCCGGACAATGAGATTTCAGTCAATGCCACCCACCTGGCCTTCACCACGGAACCCGTGGAAATTGGGGTCGAGACAGATTTTGTGCTAGTGGCCGAGGCGCAGGACGACAATGACAATACTGACGCTGATTTTACTGAGGATCTAACCATAGAAGTGGAGGATGGTCCTGGAGGCGGGAATTTGTCTGCTTCCGCGGGGTCTGTAACGGCCACTACGGTCAATGGACAGTTGGTCAATGGTGTGGCAACCTTTAATAACCTTCAAGTCAATAAAGGTGGAGACTATGTCTTCCGAGGAGTGTCGGCTTCCTACACCAATAATTCGGGTAACGAAGCTGAAACAGGCACGATTGAGGCACTGGACGATGTGTCGGACATTATCGAAAATCAGGCGTTCATCTCGAGTTATCCCGAGTTCATAGACTACGATCAGTACGATGATGATGACCTGGATGGCGGCGGTACCGACGAGTTGGTTATTGCAAGGTTTGACATTCGTGATGGCGGTGAATTTGGCGACGATGACGATAAGGTCACCCGATTCCATGAGATCGACCTCCAATTTCAAGGTGGGTCGGAAGCCTATATACACCGGATGGCGGTATACACTGTCACTGATGTGAACGGCCTTGGAAGTGGCTTTGAGGTCGCCGAATACGACGTCGAGGCCGATGGTGGAGACACATTTGACTTCGACTTCAGAAAGACCAGCGCCGGAGGGCCTTTCAGTGACGATTTTGATGTTCCGGATAACTCAAGTGCAATAATAGAGGTCCGTGTTTCTTTCGTGAAGGATGTCGATGATCAGGAAGTGATCAGTCTCCTTTTAGTAGACGCGGAAGAGGGCGGTGGAAAGTCCAAGTTTACAGGCGATTTAGCAATACCGTTTGGCGGGGCACTTGATGGTGTTCAAGCCGGTACCAACAACCTTACCGGAGGGGACAACATGATCGACGTCGTCGCTACAAAACTGGTCCTTACCAATGACGCCTCCCTACTCTCGAGCTCACCTTACGAGCGTACTACTGGCGGTATCTCTCCTGTGATTCAAGCACAAGACGACAATGACAACGTAGACCTTGATGAAGAGTCCGATATAGCGGTTACTGGTCCAACAGATTTTGATGGAACCGGGGCCACTACAGAAATTTTTGACCTGGATAATGGCATTGCTTCGCCTTTATTCACCATCTTCAGTGAGGAAGAGGATGTGGTCCTTTCATTTGCAGACAACGATGGAACTGCAGGAAGCCGTACTGGAACGACGGCGATCGGTACAGGGGATGCTTCCTCTGCGATAGATGTTTACGATCAGACGGCACCTACTGTCACCTCCAGGGACCCGGCCGATGACGCCACAGGGGTCCCATTGACTGATGAGCTGGAAATCGTCTTTAGCGAGGATGTAGCGGCCGTCGCTGGTGGTCATGTCACGGTAGTGAGCGACCATGTCCCACCAGATGTATTCGAGTTGGATGTGGACAATGTCTCAGAGGTTTCTATCAGTGGTAGTACCGTGACGATGACTCTTCCCGAACCTTTGCGAGGTAGCGCAAGAGACTATTATGTGCTGATTGACGCCGATGCGTTTGATGACAGCCCCAATAATACCGATGCTGTAGATGCCGGCGCTCTGAACTTTGCCGGATATCTGACTGACAATGGGTGGGAGTTCACGACAGGTGCGGACAACGATGCGCCAACCTTAACCATAACGAGGAATGCTGTGACCAATGGCTCCTTCGATAATACATCCGACGCTACGGTCTCGTTCGACCTGGCATTCAGTGAGCCCATGGATGACGGTACTGTCGGGCTCGACGATGTCACCATCAATACTACCGGAGTTACAGTTAATGGATCCGCCGCGGATCTGACCGCTGATAATGCCGCCTATGGTGGCGTGATCACTTTGACAAATGATGGCGACGATCAGAATTACACCTTGACCATCGGCAGTGTAGGTCTGGAGGGCAGCGCTGACGGAACCATCTCCATCAGTGTAGGTCCCAGCATAGACGATGAGAACGGAAACGCCATGGGGGGAGCAGAAGGACCTTCTGATGCTTTCACCATCGATCAATCTGCTCCCACATTGGAGTCGATGACGATATCATCGGGTACAGCTCCGACGGATCATGCGACGACTGGAGAGTTGGTGACGTTGACGATGGACTTTAATGACGATTTATCGGAGGCACCTACGGTTGACTTCACGAGTGGCAGTGCGGCGATCAATGGCACTGTGACGGTTTTGGAGACGGATGCGGTGAACGACATCTGGACGGCGTCATTCACGGTATCGGCCTTGGATACTGACGGCGACATAGATTTCACATTGGACTTCACGGATGATGCGGGCAATGCAGGTGCTACTGCTGACAACACGGACCTGGATGGAGGTGCAGCCTCTACGGTAGAGGTAGACAATACAGCACCGACGGTATTGAGTGCGAGTATCGACACAGACAATGGCACGGATGATCAGTATGCTACGGATCTTGATGTCGTGACGTTGACCTTCACGGTAGATGACGATCTGTTGGCAGATCCGACGGTGACGTTCAGTAGTGGAGGTACTGCAGTGCAGGGTTCAGTGACGATCAACAATGCATCAGCACCGACATACACGGCCACGTACACGGTAGATGGAAATGGCACTATTGTGGGCACGGATCTGGATGGTGAGGGTGCAGTTACGTTCACGATAGACTTCGATGATGATGCGGGCAACTCTGCGACGACGGTGACGAGTGTTACTGATGGCACCGAGGTGGAGGTCGACTATGTAGCGCCGACGCGCGAGACGCTTGAGATCATCAGTGACAATGCTACTGACGACCAGCATGGAGTGGACACGGATGTAGTTACGATCACGATAGACTTTGATGATGATTTATCTGCGGATCCGGTGCCGACGATATTGAGTGGTGGTGTGGCTATCAATGATGGTAGTCCGACGGTCACGGAGACGGATGCTGTGAATGAGGTCTGGGAGATCACTTATGTCGTTGATGGCGGTGATACCGAGGGTGCGGTAACCTTTTCGATCGCCTTTACGGATGATGCAGGCAACGCAGGCACGGCGATCACGGAGGCAGAGATCACGAATGGCTCGTCGATAGAGATTGATCATACAGCACCTACGCTGCAGTCGATGACGATTGTTTCTGGTACAGCTCCGACGGATCATGCGACGACGGGAGAGGTGGTGACGTTGACGATGGATTTTGATGACGATTTATCGGAGGCACCTACGGTTGACTTCACGAGTGGTAGTGCAGCGATCAATGGCACTGTGACGGTCACGGAGACGGATGCTGCTAACGACATTTGGACGGCGTCATTTACGGTATCGGCATTGGATACGGACGGTGACATAGATTTTACATTGGACTTCACGGATGATGCGGGCAATGCAGGTACTACTGCTGACAACACGGACCTGGATGGAGGTGCAGCCTCTACGGTCGAGGTAGACAATACAGCGCCGACGGTATTGAGTGCGAGTATCGATACAGACAATGGTACGGACGATCAGCATGCTACGGATCTTGATGTAGTGACGTTGACCTTCACGGTAGATGACGATCTGTTGGCGGATCCGACGGTGACGTTCAGTAGTGGAGGCACGGCAGTCCAGGGGACAGTGACGATCGACAATGCATCAGCACCGACATACACGGCCACGTATACGGTAGATGGTGATGGCACTACTGTAGGCACGGATCTGGATGGTGAGGGTGTAGTTACATTCACGATAGACTTTGATGATGACGCGGGTAACTCTGCGACGACGGTGACGAGTGTTACCGATGGCACCGAGGTGGAGGTCGACTATGTAGCGCCGACGCGCGAGACGCTTGAGATCATTAGTGACAATGCTACTGACGACCAGCATGGCGTAGCCACGGATGTAGTCACGATCACGATAGACTTTGATGATGATTTATCTGCGGATCCGGTGCCGACGATATCGAGTGGTGGTTCCGGGATCAATGATGGTAGTCCGACGGTCACGGAGACGGATGCTGTGAATGAGGTCTGGGAGATCACTTATGTTGTTGACGGTGGTGATTCAGAGGGAGCGGTAACCTTTTCGATCGCCTTTACAGATGATGCGGGCAATACAGGCACGGCGATCACGGAGGCAGAGATCACGAATGGCTCGTCGATAGAGATTGATCATACAGCACCTACGCTGGAGTCGATGACGATTGCCTCGGGTGTGGCTCCGACGGATCATGCGACGACGGGAGAGTTGGTGACGTTGACGATGGACTTTGATGACGATTTATCGGAGGCACCTACGGTTGACTTCACGAGTGGTAGTGCAGCGATCAATGGCACTGTTACGGTCACGGAGACGGATGCTGCTAACGACATTTGGACGGCGTCATTCACGGTATCGGCATTGGATACTGACGGTGACATAGATTTCACATTGGACTTCACGGATGATGCGGGCAATGCAGGTACTACTGCTGACAACACGGACCTGGATGGAGGTGCAGCCTCTACGGTCGAGGTAGACAATACAGCGCCGACGGTATTGAGTGCGAGTATCGATACAGACAATGGCACGGACGATCAGCATGCTACGGATCTTGATGTAGTGACGTTGACCTTCACGGTAGATGACGATCTGTTGGCGGATCCGACGGTGACGTTCAGTAGTGGAGGCACGGCAGTCCAGGGGACAGTGACGATCGACAATGCATCAGCACCGACATACACGGCCACGTATACGGTAGATGGTGATGGCACTACTGTAGGCACGGATCTGGATGGTGAGGGTGCAGTTACATTCACGATAGACTTTGATGATGACGCGGGTAACTCTGCGACGACGGTGACGAGTGTCACGGATGGCACCGAGGTGGAGGTCGACTATGTAGCGCCGACGCGCGAGACGCTTGAGATCATTAGTGACAATGCTACTGACGACCAGCATGGCGTAGCCACGGATGTAGTCACGATCACGATAGACTTTGATGATGATTTATCTGCGGATCCGGTGCCGACGATATCGAGTGGTGGTTCCGGGATCAATGATGGTAGTCCGACGGTCACGGAGACGGATGCTGTGAATGAGGTCTGGGAGATCACTTATGTTGTTGACGGTGGTGATTCAGAGGGAGCGGTAACCTTTTCGATCGCCTTTACAGATGATGCGGGCAATACAGGCACGGCGATCACGGAGGCAGAGATCACGAATGGCTCGTCGATAGAGATTGATCATACAGCACCTACGCTGGAGTCGATGACGATTGCCTCGGGTGTGGCTCCGACGGATCATGCGACGACGGGAGAGTTGGTGACGTTGACGATGGACTTTGATGACGATTTATCGGAGGCACCTACGGTTGACTTCACGAGTGGTAGTGCAGCGATCAATGGCACTGTGACGGTTTTGGAGACGGATGCTGCTAACGACATTTGGACGGCGTCATTCACGGTATCGGCATTGGATACTGACGGTGACATAGATTTCACATTGGACTTCACGGATGATGCGGGCAATGCAGGTGCTACTGCTGACAACACGGACCTGGATGGAGGTGCAGCCTCTACGGTAGAGGTAGACAATACAGCACCGACGGTATTGAGTGCGAGTATCGACACAGACAATGGCACGGATGATCAGTATGCTACGGATCTTGATGTCGTGACGTTGACCTTCACGGTAGATGACGATCTGTTGGCAGATCCGACGGTGACGTTCAGTAGTGGAGGTACTGCAGTGCAGGGTTCAGTGACGATCAACAATGCATCAGCACCGACATACACGGCCACGTACACGGTAGATGGAAATGGCACTATTGTGGGCACGGATCTGGATGGTGAGGGTGCAGTTACGTTCACGATAGACTTCGATGATGATGCGGGCAACTCTGCGACGACGGTGATGAGTGTTACCGATGGCACCGAGGTGGAGGTCGACTATGTGGCGCCGACGCGCGAGACGCTGGAGATCATCAGTGACAATGCTACTGACGACCAGCATGGAGTGGACACGGATGTAGTTACGATCACGATAGATTTTGATGATGATTTATCTGCGGATCCGGTGCCGACGATATTGAGTGGCGGTGTGGCTATCAATGATGGTAGTCCGACGGTCACGGAGACGGATGCTGTAAATGAGGTCTGGGAGATCACTTATGTCGTTGATGGCGGTGATACCGAGGGTGCGGTAACCTTTTCGATCGCCTTTACGGATGATGCAGGCAACGCAGGCACGGCGATCACGGAGGCAGAGATCACGAATGGCTCGTCGATAGAGATTGATCATACAGCACCTACGCTGCAGTCGATGACGATTGCTTCGGGTGTAGCTCCGACGGATCATGCGATGACGGGAGAGGTGGTGACGTTGACGATGGACTTCGACGACGATTTATCGGAGGCACCTACGGTTGACTTCACGAGTGGCAGTGCGGCGATCAATGGCACTGTGACGGTCACTGAGACGGATGCTGCTAACGACATCTGGACGGCGTCATTCACGGTATCGGCCTTGGATACGGACGGTGACATAGATTTCACATTGGACTTCACGGATGATGCGGGCAATGCAGGTGCTACTGCTGACAATACGGACCTGGATGGAGGTGCAGCCTCTACGGTAGAGGTAGACAATACAGCACCGACGGTATTGAGTGCGAGTATCGACACAGACAATGGCACGGACGATCAGCATGCTACGGATCTCGATGTAGTGACGTTGACCTTCACGGTAGATGACGATCTGTTGGCAGATCCGACGGTGACGTTCAGTAGTGGAGGTACTGCAGTGCAGGGTTCAGTGACGATCAACAACGCATCAGCACCGACATACACGGCCACGTACACGGTAGATGGAGATGGTACTATTGTCGGCACGGATCTGGATGGTGAGGGTGCAGTTACGTTCACGATAGACTTTGATGATGATGCGGGTAACTCTGCGACGACGGTGACGAGTGTCACGGATGGTACTGAAGTGGAGGTGGATTTTACGCCCGCGACACTCCAGAGCGCCGTTCAAGATTCCGATACTCAGATCACAGTCACTTTCAACGAAGTAGTTGGGACCAATGGCACAAATCCCACGGACTTCACCGTTACCGATGCCAACACGCCTTCTGTCAATTATGTGGTATCAGCACAGGCTGATGGTACGGCCGATGATGCGGAAATTGTACTGACCGTAGCTGATCTATCAGGAGTAATTGGTGATTTGCTGGTGAGCTACACCGACAATTCTGGCGAGATCTATGACCTCGCGGGAGTCAGTGCAGCGACATCAGGTCCTGTAACGATCGACCGGGTCATGACGGGCATTGTATCCCTTTCCGAGGACGCTACCGACGTTGCTAGTGGCGATACAAATGGAGATGATTTGGCTATGTACCGGACGAGTGCCGGCAATGATCCAGGGCCTTTGACTCCTGTTACCATTACACCGAGTATCTCTGGTAGTACCATCACTATTTATGAAGACGAGGGGCTCACGAGCGCGGTGCAGACGTACAACAATGTGACGACCAATGTGTCACCCACTGTTGCAGATCTTGTCGGAATTGACTTTGGAGATGGCACTGCTGACCATGGTGTATATACGTTCTATATCACAGAAACTGCAGTCAACGGAAGCAGTAGTGAGGGTCCAGAAGTAGAATATTCCATTGCCTTCCTGGATGATATCAGCCTATCTCCGAGTGAGCTGGTCTTCTCCGGTGAGAATTCTTCGGGAACGGAATTGTCCTTGGATGATCATCCTGCTACAGGCCAGAACCTCACCTTTAGTGGTGACGGCTTGACGGATTTTGACATCAATCCCGGCAGTACCTCCAGCGCGCGATTCGTTCCAATTGCGGCTGGTGTTGGGACCACCAGCATCGATGTGATCTGGGAGAACGACGCAACTGGCGTTGAGGCAGGGTTCACTTCTGTGGTTAATTTCACTGTAAACGCTACAACGGAAGTTTTTGTCGGTCAGGCCACCAACCTTGGCAAGTCTGAAGGCAATCAATTCCTGAATGTCAACAGTTCACCAGACGCCATCGACGTTGGTGAAGATCTTTCAGATGGTTCGGATCCTGATTTCTATTCTCTTGAAGTGTACTACATCGAGAACGGTGCGGTGAAAACAGATATACCAGGAGATGCTCCAGGTGCGCTGAGACCTGACGGTAATCTTACGAATCTGCTGCTTGCCTATGATTCCGACAACAACAGGCCCCCGATTACTGCGGGTGTACCTACCTTCACGGAGGATGAGTGGGAGTTTGATCCTTCAGCATTTACAGCGCTGGGAGTCTCGGGAGCCCAGGAGGTAGATACGCTCTTGTTCATTTATGTTGTATCCTCCGATGATGGTGCCACGTTGGTGGAGAATGCATTCGCTAATATCCGTCTATACCCGAATCCTGATGTTGAAATACAAGGAGTAGACGACTACTACTGTAACAGTGATGACGAATTCCCAATTCTAATCGACCTCTTTACGTACGACGGGGATGGTGGAGTAGATTTGAACGACGTCGCCATCTCGAACGGCTACAAGTTGCTATACAAGCAAGCTAGTGCCGACCCGTATGTGCAAATTGCAGACTCCACAGCAACCGGTTCGGCAATTGTCAATACATTCGATCCGTCGCAAGTTGCAGCTATCACCGGTGGCAACGACATAGGGTTCTATAGGATCGAATATACCACGGACCCACAAACAGCTGCCTCTACTACTAGTACGACTACTTTTGACTTCCAGGTCCTCGGGCACGCCGCAGAACCCATTATCGTTTCCAATCTCGATAGTATTGGTGGTTTTGATGCCATAGGATACTTGCTCGAGTATTCCGTAGGTCAGGATCTGGGCACCCTGACTTCTTCTGGAGCGTCTGTCACCTGGTTGGATCAAATAGACCAAGAGATCAGTTCGGGTAATACGATCGATGTGCGGGACGATGTTTTCGGTATTGATCCGACTATCAGGACCAGTAGGACCATTCAATTTTTTGACAATAATCTGATCGACAATGCAGGTGTCCCTACCGTTGACTTTGATGGATGTCCTTCTGACAATGTCTTGGTTGACATCGAGATCTATCCAATACCTGACGCACCTGTTGTGTTAATAGCGGACAATGTGAATGAAGAGGATGTGAGCACTGCGACGCAAAATTCATTCCTCTTTGAGTATTGCGAGGATGACGTCATTGCGGATATGACCTTTGACAATGACGTTAGCGACAGCCGGGCGCACTTCACTGTCTATGATGCCAACTTGAATAGAGTGTTGGATTCCGCCTTTGTGACGCTGAACTGGTCGCAACATATTTTTGGCAATGAGACACCGAGAGACACCATCATCTTCATCGCAACGGTCACGGAGGATTCCATATTTGCCGGTGGCGGCAATACAGCTTTCCCAGGAAGTACTTCTGATACCTCGAAGATCGAATTGAGAGTGCATGAAGTGCCTGTCAGTATTCTGGATATGGTGACCTCTCAGGGTAAAGACTTGTTCTTTACTGAGTACTTCACCTGCGAGGGGGATGACTTTGCTCCTATCGACGCCCCTGAGGTCCTTGATCCGGCGGGTGTCAAGAACGATACCCTATTCTTCTGGTATTTGGATGACGGTGATCTCACATTTGCCGGTACACCTTTCGTATTTGGAGCGGGTGGCGATGAGTTCTTGCAAGAATCACCATCTCTCACTACTGGTGACCTGGAGGGTTTCACTACGACCTATCAAGATCCGTCAGGAGGAGCCATGACGACTGCCGAGTTTGACATCAACGTACCTGGCACCTACTATGTGTGGGTGACAGAGGCCGTACAGCAAAGCGAAGATTCCGATTTCCCCGGATGTCAGAGCGAGCCGACGTTGGTCTCGATCACCGTCTTCCCTGATGCGTTGGAAGCTACAATCGACGGCAAAATGGTATCGCCCAACAACTCAAATGATGTGGACTATGAGTATTTCTTCTGCGCTTCTGACCTGGATGTATCCGTAACCTTTGAAGCGGCATTGAATGGTTTTGCCGACGCCGCCTTCTCTACCAATGCATCCATTGTTGCAGCGGATACTATGGCAGCGAATGTTATTTCTGAATTCAACTGGTACAACTCCAATGCCGAAGGCGCACAGCAAACTCAGCGATTCACGGGTGCAACCGCCACGGCTGTAGATTTGGGATTGATCACCTCTGTGGATGATACGGTTTACATCTATCTGGAACAAGTCACCAATATTGTGACTGACGCCAATGGTGATAGGATCTATTCTGGATGCGAGGCTCCGGGTGTGGTTATCCAATTTACCATCTTCCGCGAACCAGATGCTCCGGTAGTGGACGAGCCCATTTACTACTATTGTGAGGGAGACGTAATCGATGATCTTTCCGTTGCCACGGAGGCCAATGCCTTCGTCACCTGGAGCGTGGAGGGCAGTGCCGCAACATTCTCAAATCAGGCTTCTTACGAGGGTGATGGTACTGGCATAGCCGTTGCCACGATGGCCGATCTGGGTATCGGGCAAAATCCTCCAGCCGATTCTACGTACACAATCAACGTTGTCCAGAGAATGGATGAAACGGCGGGTAGTGCCATCCCTCCGGAAAGTGAGGCGTTCGTAGGCTGTACAAGCGAAGCGACTCAGATACGTGTGCTTGTCCGGGCAAACCCGGATCCGGTTACAATCACTACGTCACTGGCCTGTTCGGATGGGCAGCTTGTGGATATCCAGTTTTCTGGAGACCAACTTGCCAACTCCTTCTATATCTACCCTACAGATGTGCAGGAGCGAAGCTTGCGAAGGGATACGCTGGGTGGTAATGCTGAGCAGTTCAGCTTCGAATTGCTAGGCTACGAGGAAGGTATGGATACCATCATCTACATGTCCCAGATCGTAGCGACAGACCTGGATCCTGATTTTGATGGGTGTGAAAGCGAACTAACGCCAATACCGATATATGCGGCGCCAAGACTCGGAGACTTTGGCGGGGGCAATGGACTGATCAACGATCCTCGAGCTTGCAATGACGTGAGACTACTGGAAGTGCAGGTGACAAACCTGGGTGAAGATGTTTTTGAGGATTTCGATTTCCAATGGACGGTGAGTAGCGAGTTACGGACCGAGGAGACCGAGATTTCGACCTCATCGCCGATAAGTGGGGGAGCACAGACCTATTCTATTACCATGGAGGAAACGATCCAGGATCTGACTCTGCCGGTAATAGTCGTGGTAGAGGATACGAAGAATGGCTGTCAGTCAACGGCTGTCAGAAACGTAGGTATCGGAAATACACCCGATCCTCAATTCAGTCTGTTCAATATCACAGAGAACAACAATACCTCCTACGTATTCGATGACTTCGAGATTACAGACAATAACGAGATCGAGAGATTGACCTTCGAATTGAGACAAGGTTCTGCTACGCTCAACATCTTTGAAAGAATTCAAGAGCCCGGTGTTGACATACTGGATACGCTGGAGACTAGCGGACTGAATGCTGGAGCCTATTCTGGAGTACTCACACTGCGGTCGGTCAACGGATGTGAGGCATCCAAGGAACGGCCTTTTGATATCCTTCAGAGTTTGAAGATATCTGCCGAGAATAGTCGTGTATTTGACTTCAACCTTGTCGATGCTGATGGTTGGAGGGTTGAGACGCAAAATGGATTTGCGGACCGCAACCAGGGTTGGGAAGTAGCTGAGCCTGCAGGGGAGAATATTGATGATGACCCTGATGGCAGGGGCACACCTGTGTGGGTCACCAACGCAGACGGTAACTATTCTGAAAACTCAGATCAGTCCTTCGTTTATTCTCCTTCCTACGACTTCTCAGAGGTCGTACGGCCAGCGGTGACTTTCGATTACTTCAAGAACCTGGTCAACGCTTCAGACGGAGTAGTATTCCAGTGGTCTGGTGATGACGGAAGAAGCTGGCAACCGTTAGGAAGTTTCGACGATCAGAACGGCACCTCAGGGTTATTGTGGTTTGACCGAGCTGGCATTTCTGGTAATCCTGGCGTCTTTGAAGAGAACCCAAATCAGGTCGGCTGGGCAGATACCGATTCCCTGCAATGGAAAGAAGCGGTCCATTCACTGGGAGTAATTCCGCAGGGAGATCGAGAGAATATAAGATTCAGATTTGCCTTGGGTGTAAGACCAGGTTCTGAGTCGGATAAGTCTGAAGGGTTTGCCTTTGACAACTTCCGAATTTTTGGTCGAGACCGAATCACGATTCTAGAGACCTTCTCATCTACTTTGGATGAATCTAGTTTGACATCCAATGAGGAGGTTTACAGTAGCATTGATGGCAATGAGGAAATCATCTGGGTGAACTACTTCACAGACCTGGCAAATGACCTGAATGCCCGTGATGAGATCAACGCCATCAATCGGGCTGATCCGGAAGCCAGGCTCGCCTTTTATGGCATTTCGAAGGTGCCGACAGCCGCACTAAGTGGCGAGGTACAGGTGCAGGAGCCCGACGAAACTTCGATTGGAGACCTGGGCTTCAATGAGAATGATCTTGGAAGAACGAGCCTCGTAGTGCCACTCTTTGATGTTGAGCTCACTGCGAATGTAGTCAGCGCGGACTTAGTTGAGATCACGGCCACGGCCACGGCCAAGCCGGACAACGGTACCGATTTAGATTCCGAGACATCTGTGCGAGTGATGATTTTGCAAAACGAAGTAAGCTCCGAGTTTGTGGAGAATGTATCTCAGGAGTATACCTTCCGCAACCGTCTGGTGGAGATCCTGCCGTCCTCAGTGGGCGAAGTGATCGTCGGCGAGATTGAGGATGGGCAAGAGATCTTCAATCAGACGCTGGAGTGGGAAGTAAGAAATCTACTCGGAGCTGCGAATACAGAAATAGATCTGACCGTGCTGGTATTTGTGCAAGATGAGATCAGCAAAGGGGTCTACCAGGCTGCTTCGGCGCAAGTCACCGTGACTTTGCCTGAAACAGTGACGGGTATCCTCCCTGGTGTGATCAGCGCGGATACCTACAGCGTCTATCCGAATCCAGGTGACCGACAGTTCACCATTCGAATGGATCAGGTCATGACTGAAGATACCAATTGGTCGATCGCCGATTACTCAGGCAAGGAAGTACTATCTGGCCAGATGAAGCGAGGAATAAATGAAACGGTGGTCAATATCGAGAACCTGGCCAACGGCGTTTACCTGTTGAGGCTCCACAACAACGCCAATACCTGGGAGCTTAAGAAGTTGATGGTACTGCGGCGATAACGATACGATCCTGGAATTAGAAGAGGCTACCCTGGCTCTCTTCTAGTTCCGGGTATCGTCTTTTGTCTTGTATCGCGGGGACATTTCCCAGATAGACCCGGCCAAGTTTTTTGTTGGATTTGATCGGCTCACAGGGGTAATAGTCCAGGGTGTCATCGGGTAGCGGCCTGATAAGCTCCATGGAAACCTCTTCATCACTGAAGAGCCACCGCTCATCATCTTCAGGAGATACCACGTACACCATCCGCGACTCTGGGCTGTATGCCGGTTCATTGTGGACCCAGGCGATTTCTTTGTTTGCCGGACCCGTAATGAGCGTGACGGTATTGACTTCTATTTCGTCCTTCTCGCTCACGTAGGTCTGCCAAAGCCCTGCAATCATAAATGGCTCTTTTGTCTTTAACTGCACGTAGTACGGGTAGGCAATGCCATCTTTCTTGTGGTGGTCAAACCATCCATCGAGCATGACGAGACAGTGCTTTGATTCTGCAGACTTTCGGTAGATGCTTCGAGGGTTGTAGATATTGTCGTTTCGGGCATTGAGCGTGTTGAGGGGTCTTCCTCCCTTCCTGGGCGCATAGACCATAGGCACAAACCCCCACTGCATGGCCTGCACCTTGTCCGGCGATTCATTGGTGACGACCGGTAGATCGGGTTCGTCAAACCCCGAGGCATGATAAGTAGGGGGGAGGATCTTCTTGACCTCTTCCCAATCGTCGGCAGCACCGTACCTTCTGGCATACTGCTCGGATTGGCGTGTCATGAAAGCAACATCGTAGCACATATCGCAATTGTTCCTGTTGGTTAGTTAAAATAAAATCATCATCCGCTACATTCAAAATACTATTATAATTAGTAATTTTACTAAATAAATTAGCTATCATGAATTTTCGGGAGATAAAAAAGGGCAATTCGTCGCATCATTATTGGATCAATACCATCAAAGCGTTCACATTGGCCAAGGACATCCCCACGAAAATCAATGACCTGTACCACAAAGGTAAAAGCGTGCATGAGGTGCTGGAGATCCTTGACAACCTGCCCAAGGAGGGTGTGATCAAGATATTTTGGGTGGACTTCCAGCAGGCACAGCGTGAAAATGAGTTTTACTCATGGCATGACCTCAGGATCTTCCTGGATAAATATCCACAGGTGAAATGGTACTTTGATAAGGTGCAATAGATGTCATGCGGATAGGTGTTCCGTGCTGCGATGTCGGGTCTTTTAGTTTCCGAGATAACTCGCCACGGACGCTGGCGCCAGACCCGCCAGCGCCGGTCTGGTAAGAGGCTTGCCCAGTGCGTGGTGCCTCTGGGTTGATGTCATCAAAGCAACATGTTCGGGAGGTTTGCGCCCAATGGGAACTAACGCCCTCACTGGGTAACGGTGATGGGGCGTCTTTATTCATCGCTGACATCGGGGAGGGGACTTGAAGCCATCTGAATGGATGCCAGTGGACTATTTCAGGACATACTTGTCAGCGAGCGGGTCGTGTCGTTTCCAGACTTCAATAGAATGCTCCCAGAGTTTAGTACCTTCCTCGGGTTCGTACACCTTTTCGTCCATCCGCTTACGGTTGAACATGTGCAGGTACTCATTGGTCTTGCCGTCGTAGTCCGCCGAGATGCTCAGGTAGGTAACGGGCTTGGCGGCCTCAAGCGGCGACTTGAAGACGAGGGAAAAGATCCCTTTGAGAATGACCCTCAGGATCCACGGCGCTTCTTTGATGATGTTGCTATTGACGGGGCCGGGGCATATCACGTGATTGGCGACATCGATCGGGCCATTGCCCAGCTTTCTGGAGAGTTCTGTGGCATAGGTGTTGAGGACCAGCTTATAGTAGCTGTAATAGTTCATGCCTTTCGTCACGCCGTACTGCTCAAACGTGCCAAACTGCTCATGGTCGACGTAAGAGGAGCCCTGGTGTGAATCGGAAGATACAAAGATGATCCTCGGAACGGAACCAGTGGCATTGCCTGCATAGGTGTTGTTGGGGATGGTGCCTTGCTTGAGCAGGCGAGAGGTGAGGATGACATTGGCCAGATAGTTGACAAGGAACATTTCCTCCAGCCCGGAATCTGTCTTGCGAGAGGTGGGCAGCGCCACACCAGCATTGAGCACCAGGATATCCACAGAGACCTCGTCCTTTGCAAGTCCCTCACAAAATGCGTGTATTGACTCGATTTTGCTGAGGTCCAGATGTCGCATCTCCACACTGTCAGCGCCGGACTGTTCCTTGACCTGGTCTCCTGCTTCGGGTATCTGCCGCCGACAGGCCATGATCACATGAGCACCGCGTCTGGCCATGTCGATAGATAAACCAAAACCCAATCCGGAATTGGCTCCTGTGATGACGACCGTCTTGCCATCCATACGCTCGTCATCTCCCAGGCGATCGGCCAGGTCTTGCTTTCTGAAGAAGTCCTTCACCCCGGCCAGCGCCGCAACTACCGGATTATCAAATCTGCCATGTGCCATATCCTGCGATCTATTGCCCGGACCACGTAGGCTGTAGCGCCTCGGTCGCCGGTTGAATACTGACCACAAACCCGGTCAAATGGGCCATTCCAGAGATTCTGTCAATCTTTTCTTCTCCATCGGCGGCCAGGATGTTCACATTCACACCCTCCGTCTTGTTGGCGTGGGTGAGCCCCTTTGCGTGCTGGTGACCCCAACCATGAGGCACGGCGATGGTCTTGCGCATGAGTGTGTCCAGGGGCTTTACGCGGATGCGAATGGACGCTGTATCGGATTGTATGTCGATCAAGTCCAGCTCCTGTACGCCCACTTCCTGCATGTCATCAGGATGGAGATAGGCATAGTTGGTATGGCGCCCATGGGATGTCATTCGGTCGATGTTGTGGGTCCAGCTATTGTGTGTGGTCACCGCGCGTTTGGTGATCAGTTTGAATTGGTCTTTTATCTTCCGCTCCTCCTCGAAATCGTCCCGTAGCTTGCTGGCATGAGCAATGAGTTCCGGCGCGGCAAGCTGTACTTTACTACTGGGCGTCAGCACCCTTTTTCCCAGGAAGCTACCCGGTTGGTGGCCTTCCCGCAAGATGCCATGCTCGTATTTCAGCAATTTTCGAAAGGACCTTTGCCGTGTCAATCGCAAGAGCCCATTGAGGATGCCCTCTTGTGGTAGCGTTGGGAACGTCTTTTTTCTGCGCCATGAATGATACCGCTGGATACCCTCAAAGAAGCGCTGACCTGCTTTGGAATCAAACAGACTAATGCCAGATGCCCTGGCTAGTGACAAATAGATGGAGGCCTCGTCTCGCTGCTCGCCCTCGGGATCTACGAGTGCTTTGGTAGCCTGCAGATAGGGCTTCTGTTGAAGACCCAACATGAGCGGGAAGATGAATGGCAGGTCTGGCCGCTGAAGGGGATCAGTACACGGCAGGAGATAATCGGCCTCCGATCCTGTTTCGTTTTGATAGATATCCAACGTGACGAGGAGGTCCAGTTTTTGGAAGGCCTCTCTCAGCTTCTGGGAGTTGGGCATGGTGATGAGAGGATTACCTCCTGTCACGAAGAGCGCCTTTACCTGCCCTTTGCCGGGGGTGAGGATCTCGTCGGCGAGCAGGCCTCCCGGGAAGCCGTCGTTCACAGATCCAAAGTCGCCTATTCGGGAGCGATCATCCCTGATGAGCAATCCGTTTTTCACGCCAAATTTGATGAAGTCCATGACACCCTTCCCCACGAGTGTGCCTCCTTGCCTGTCCAGATTGCCGGTGACAGCGTTGATCACTTCCTGGATCCAGTAGGCTAGTGCGCCGTTGCCACCCATGTTGACACCCGTAGAGCAGTAGATAGAGGCGCCATCGGACTTGAGGTAGGTGGAAACCATGTCTTGCAGTACTTCTTCAGTGATGCCCGTGACCTCCGCCGTCTCACTGGCGGGCCATTGTGCGGCCAACGCCAGGACCTCGTCGAGGCCTTCGAGGTGCTCAGACATATCCGGGGCTATCCCATTTTGCCGGGCAACTTCATGGAGAAAGGAGAGATAAAAAAAGACGTCAGTACCTGGTCGGATGAAGATATGTTCTCCTCCCGTCATGGCTGTCTCTGTCTTGCGCGGATCAACGATGATCAGCTTGGCACCCCGATCCACCAATGTCTTCAATTTCTTTTGAGGATTGGGCACCTGCAGAAACGACCATTTCGAGATGACTGGGTTGGCTCCCACGATGATCAGGCACTGCGTGTGATCCAGGTCGGGGAAAGGGAGGGTGAAGGGAAAGCCGTACAGGTAGCGGCTGACAGCAAATTTGTTGGCGCAGTCCTGGGTGGAGGAGCTGTACATGGATTTGGACCCTATGCCCGTCATGAATCCTTGCGCAAAGACAGGGTGCAACACGCTGAAACCGGCGGCGGTGCCCACATACATGGCAATGCTGTCCGGGCCATCCTCCCCCCGGATCTTCTTCACCTTTTGACCAATCTCGCTGATGGCTTGATCCCAGGTGATGCGCTCATAGTTGCCATCCTCCATGCGCTTGAGGGGGTACTTCAGGCGGTCGGGCGACTGATACATTTCGTGCTGTCTCAGGCCTTTGACACAGCTAAATCCATCTGTAGCTACGTGTGCTTTATCGGGCTCGATGGCCACTACCCGATTCCCTTCTGTCGTTACTTTGAGTCCACACAGTGCTTCGCAGATTCTGCAAAAGGTGTGGTGAACTTCACGTTCTTTTTCCGTTACTTCCATGCAATGATTTCCCGAGGATTGCTACAGTTCGTTATTTTCACAAATCGATAATTGAAACGGAGAAATCGTAACCAGAAGCACTTATGAGAATATTGCTGCCTGTATTGGTTTTGTTGCTGCCCATTTTTGGCTATCTGCTTTATCCGCTCCAATCTGAGGGCTTCAAGATAGTCGAAAACGAAAAGCTATTGAATAGCAAAACTGCCTATTTGCGGACGAAGGTGATGGATGACACGGTGACCAGACCCAATGTGCTGTGGATCATGGCGGATGATTTGGGCTATTTTGACACAGACCTGTATAGTGATGAGGGGTATGTGCAAACTCCCAATCTGCGTAGGATAGCGGAAATGGGCGTGAAGTTCACCAATGCCTACGTGACTTCGCCATTGTGCAGCCCCTCGCGAGCTTCAGTGATCACCGGAAGGTACAATCAGCGGTTTGGGTTCGAACACCAGCTCCACGACCGATACCTGCGCAACCGACTGGAGTACTATGGCTTCCGCTACGTCATTGACAGTGATCCCTGGGTGCCGCAGTTCAAGAATAAAGTGCCAAAGAGTGACTTCATGAGCAACATGAGCCTGCCCACGTCGGAGATCACCATGGCAGAGATCTTGAAAAAGTATAACTACCAAACGGCACTGATGGGCAAATGGCACCTGAGTAAAAGTGAGGTCAATTCACCGATGAATTTCGGCTTTGATGAGTTTTATGGCTTCTACTCCTCCCACTCGCTCTACAGCCCCGAGGGAACCGAGGGTATCACCGATGTGCACAATGACAAAGACTGGACAGATGACTACATATGGAGCGGGCAACGAGAGGGGCGACAGGCCATTCAGCGCAATGGGACGGAAATAAAAGAATCAAGGTACCTGACCACCGCCATCACGGAGGAGTCGATTGACTTTCTGGAGCAGGTGCCCGATGGGAAGCCGTTTTTCCTCTTTGCAGCGTACAACGCGCCACACACGCCTTTCCAGGCGCCAGCGTCCTACATGGAGATGTTTGCGGACGAACCGGAGCTGGTGAAGCAGGTGTACTATGCGATGATCAAGTGCCTCGATGACGAGATTGGTAGACTGCTGGACTACCTGGAGGAGACGGGCAAAATGCAGAATACAGTCATCGGTTTTCTGAGTGACAACGGTGGAGCGGAGTACACGTTTGCTACGGACAATCAGCAGTTGAAAGGAGGGAAGATCACAAACTTCGAAGGAGGAGTGAAGGTGCCAATGATTGTTGCTGGCAAAGGAATGCCCGCCGCCGCCTCTTATGAGCTCCCGGTGAGTGCGACAGACCTTCTGGTAACCACATTGAGGATGACAGATATTGAGTTACCTGCGGATAGAGTGTATGATGGCGCTGACCTGGTACAGGCGGTGTCCACCGGCAATCCTGCGCACAGATATATCTATTTCAGAAAAGGCTACAACCACGGGATCAGGGACCTTTCTCACAAGATGACATGGAACTCCTGGACCATGAGAGATACGCTCCTGTTTGATCTGACCATCGACCCTTTTGAGGGTCAGAGTATGTGGAGTGCCCAAAGTGAGGTGGCGAGACAGTTGATCAGTGCCTACCAGTCGTGGGATGATGAGATGATCGAGCCGCGATGGCCTTCAGTCATACATTTCAACTACACAGACGAGCAGGGGAACGTATATCCTTTCGAAAACTAGTAGATAATTCATTCATCCTATGGCTTCAAAAATTGATCTGATCCGTGCTGCTCTCCTGTCACTTCCGGCGTTGCTCGACGGCAGCAAGGAACTAGTGCAGGGCCTTAAAAAGGCGAAGATCGACGATGAGGAGCTCAAAGCAGCACTCAGCGATCTGCTGGATCAGAAGAAGGAAATCGAAGAACTGCGCCTGGTTGTCGAGAGTCTCAAGACCCAGAACCGCCTCTTCTTTTGGGTCACGACGATATTGTTGGCTACGCTCATCGCAACGGTCCTCCTCTTTCTGTAACATAGGTGAGGGCTCCTATTTGCACGTCGCAAATGGTAGTCCAATCGGGCATCACCCATTAACTTACCCGAAATCGGACTAATCAAATGACGAGCTTGACCAGGAAAGCGCATATTGTAAAAAAAGTACCGGCATTGTTGGGGGAGGGGAGCATATGGCATCCCTCAACTGGGCGCCTTTGGTGGGTAGACATCGAAGGGTGCAAGCTTTTTATCACCGATCCCGAAACGGGTGTAGGGCAGGAAATAGATATGGGGCAGAGGATTGGCACAGTGGTACCATCAGTGAACGGCACAGCCGTCGTGGCCCTACAGGATGGCCTCTACGAGTTGGATTTGGATACACGCAAGATGACCCAATTGGCTCCCCACGGGCCCAGCGTCTCTGACATACGATTTAATGATGGCAAGTGTGACCCCCAGGGCCGATTATGGGTAGGGTCCATGCACGTTGATGGGTTGGCAGACCAAGGAGCATTGTATCGGTTCGATAGCCGGGGTTTGGTAAAGCAGCTATCGGACGTCTCCATTTCCAATGGGATTTGCTGGTCGGAGGATCACAAGACCATGTACTACATTGACTCTCCTACGCACGGTGTCAGGGCTTATGATTTTGATCCGTTGTCAGGCGATATTGCCAATGGCCGCACCATCATCGAAGTCCCACATGACACGGGGACCCCAGATGGCATGACCATCGATTCAGAAGGCTTGCTGTGGGTCGCGCTATGGGGAGGTGCTGCTGTTGGTCGGTGGGATCCCAATAACGGCCAGCTCGTGGAGAAAGTGGAAGTACCGGCACTCAATGTCACATCTTGCGCATTTGGTGGCAACGACCTGTCGACGCTCTTCATCACTACTGCGAGCATCGATACTCCGCCGGAGAAGGCTGCCCTGTATCCTGAGGCGGGTAGTTTGTTTGCTGCTGAGGTTGGCGTGAGGGGAGTGCCGGCGAGCTTTTTCCGTCCCGACGCCAGGTAGCGCTATTTTATGCGAGCCACCACCGTGGTGGTTCCGTCGAAGATATCGGAGGGCGTGGACAGTATCTCCATATCGATAGGTGCCAGATCGTCCAGGTACTTCTTTCTGGTGATAAGGATGGTACCTGGCTGCGTAGCTTCCCCTAGGGAGTCAACGGACTTGAAGAGCGGTATGGGTCTTTCCAGGTGATATACATACGCTGGGTTCAACCTACGGTAGGCCACTATGCGCTCAGAGTCCTTCAATTCCTTGATGGCATGGAAGGCTGGATTCGCTGCATCGAGAGCTGGCATGATGCCATAAAAGACAATCAGGCCGGTGAAAGCACAGGCTATGCCCTTGGCGTAGGCAGCTTTGATAAGCTCTTTGCGATAGAGGAAGTAAGCGGATATCGATGCACCGACCGGCAAAACAGCCAGCAGGTAGGAGGTCCAGCGCATGCCAGCCAGGGACGCCTCTTGCGACAGGACCACGACAAAGGCAATGGGTGCCGCAAGACAAACGACTAAGAACAGTATTTCGGCTAAGACAATGGGCCATCGGTGGACATCCTCTTTTCTGAGGGTCCCCAGATAATATCCAAGGACGATGGCCGTGAATGCGAAAGTCGGAGAAGTATAACTGGGCAGCTTTGTGCTCGCCAGCGAAAAGAAGGCGACAAAAACCAGTATCATGAGCACTGAGATCGCCAGTAGCGGCTGGGCGCGGTCTTTCACGGCCTTGACGATCGCTTGAATGATATACAGCGACAGTGGTAGCGCGGTGGCAATGTAAAATGCGGCGATCAGGATGAAGGGTCCGCCATGCCCTTCCTTCGGCTCTTGAAACCTCTCAACATTGTGCCCGACAAAGAATCCGTAGGTCCATGCACCGTCAGTCGCTACATGCACGGCCCAATACCATGGAAGCGTCACGGCAGCGAAAATGAGCAACCCGATAATCGGGCGCAATCGCACAATCGACGGCCATTTTAGTGCCTTTTGCTGGATGAGGAAGAGAAGGGCGATCAATCCAGGTAATAGGAGACCAATAGGTCCTTTGGTCAGGACACTCAGCCCCAGGCTGACATAGAAAGAAACCAGCCATGGCCATTTGCCCTCCATCCAATACTCGAAAAAGGAGAGGACAGCCAGCGTGACGAAGAAGATCAGATAAGGATCCGGTACAGCGAGGTGAAACTGAAAATGAAAGCCAATGGACGAAAGCAGGACCAGGGAAGTCAGGTTCGCCGTCCGTTCGCCAAAATACTTCCTTGCGAAGAACCAGGTCAGCAATACGGTGGCGAGGCCGAAAAGTCCGGAAAACAACCGGGCGGAAAAGGAGGAGGGTCCAAAAAGCGTATAGCTCGCCATCATGAAGAAATAGTGGAGTGGCGGCTTATCAGTACGTAGTTCCTGGTTGAAAGTGGGCGTCACCAGGTCGGCACGTTCATACATTTCCCGTGCGCAGCCTGCGTTTTTTACTTCATCGAGCATGTAGAGGCTATAGCCCCAGATATTTGAAAGGAGCAGACACAAGCCCACTGCGACGATTACTATCAGCCCTGCTTTTGTGCTCATCATGAGTTTCATCAGATTGGCCAGCGAATTTCACGAAAATTCCTGCCATTCACGCAACCCTTTGGCCGGAACCATGTCTCTTGTATTAAAAAAACTGCAGTCAAATGAAAACTTTGCTATTAGCCACCGCGATGGCGCTTCCAATCATGATGCTCGCGCAAAAGCGAGAAGTCGATACAGGTTCATTCACTGAAGTGAGCTATGGGATCTCTGGGACGCTCTACCTGGAGCAGGGCTCGGAGGACAAAGTCGTCGTGGACGCCCCAGACGATGTTTTCGACGATATCGAGATCGAGAACCGCGGTGGTCGACTGACGATCCGCAACAAAAGGAACAGTTGGGGCTGGAAAGGCGGTAGGTCGAGTATAAGGATCTACGTCACCATGCGAGAGATAGAGGCCATTGGCGCCAGTGGTTCAGGAGCCGTCGTCGGTGAGAATGTTTTCAAGACCGATGATCTCGAATTGTCCTGCAGCGGCTCAGGCAGTATGGACCTCGAGATAGAGAGCGATGACCTGGAGATAAAAGTGTCAGGTTCTGGCAGTATACAGCTTCAGGGTAGTGGCTCTGCCGCGGAGGCACGCATCAGTGGTTCGGGCAGGATCAAGGCACGTGACCTCGAGGTAAGGGTGCTTGAGGCGTCCATCAGTGGATCAGGGAGTATCTATATGACGGTTACAGAAGAGATCGAAGGCCGCATTTCCGGCAGCGGCAGCATTTACTACGGCGGCGATCCCGATCGGGTACAAAGCAACTCCTCGGGTAGTGGTAAAGTGAGAAGGCTTTAGATTTTTACTACTTGGAGCCTCGCTGTTTATACAGCGGGGCTTTTTTTGCTGATGTGCCGCACAGGTTGGGCCGCAGAGGTTGGGCCGCACAGGCCCATGCTAAGGCCGACGCACTGATCCCCCTCGCGGCGGAGCGAGCATGCCTTTGCCGGTGGGCAGGCCTTCAGCCCCTCGACCCAACGCGCAAGCCAAGCCTTGTCTCGCTCTCCGCCTTTCGGCCAGACACAACAGCTCCCAAAAACCTAAAACTCAAAAACTCAAACACAACCCTCCCGTCATGGAATTAGCTCGTCGCTGTCCTCTTCGAAAGCCTCAGGGTGACATCGCCTAAAGAGTTGGGTGGACGCTCCATTGTCAACACCCATCTCAAGACCGAACCCCCCAAAAAGCCTAAACGCTCCACTTTCTACTTTCCACCTTTTTTGTTCGCCGCAGCGTAGCGAAGGCGGCTCAACTCCTCAACCCCTCAACTTCTCCACATTCAACTTCAAAAACCCAAAAACCTAAACACCTAATAACTCAAACACCTAAACAACTTCCCACAGCATACACAAAGCGTTACATGCGGTATAATTTACGTCTACCTCTCTCCGTTTTTTTCGAGGTTTTTGCTAAGAAAATCCCGAAAATGCCGTTTATGCGCTCTATGGCTATTGACACGCAGGCGCTTTTACGTTATTTTAGAAAACCAATACTGAAACCACTCTAAACCTAACTCAATGAAAACAGCTATAGTGGCAGTCTTCGCACTGCTCAGCATGTCCACTGTCTATGCACAGGACGACGGTTGGACCCTATCCTCTTCACAAAACGGTATCAATTTCTACTACCGGGTCGATCGGTGCCAGGATGTGGACATGGTGCTTCTCAAAGTGGAGAACACGAATGATTATGAAGTAAGTCTCGGTTTTGATGCCTTGATCTCTGACGCCGGAAATGAACTCTCGATAGGCGGTGTGCTACTCTTCTTGCAAGCGGAGGAATCACAGTCGGGCGATTGTGATGGAGGCGCAGCGGAGCTATTGCCCATGCCCGTCAGTTCAGGAGCCGCTGTGGGTATCACCTTCAGTAATGTCGAGATCTTAAAAAATTAGCCGTGAAAAAATCATACTACACCAAAACCTATTTATTGGGCATTCTTATTGCAATAAGTGCCCTTCTTTTCCCGCAACAATCGAACGGTCAGGCCCCACCTATCATTTGGCAGAGGGTACTGGGCGGCACCTCTTCCGACTTTCCAGGCGTAGGAAGCGAGTCAAAGGTGATTCGACGGACCAGTGATGGAGGGTATCTCGTGGGTGGCTACTCCAGCTCGGGAGTCAACGGGGACAAGACAGCTCCCAACAAAGGCGCTAATGATTACTGGGTAGTCAAACTGAATGGCGCAGGTAACAAAGTCTGGGACAGAACCTACGGAGGGAATAACAGTGATGTAATGACCTCTATGACCGAGTCTCCGGGTGGAGGTTTTCTACTAGCGGGTTATTCATTCTCTTCGACCAGTGGAGATAAGTCTCAAAACTCCTTCGGCGGTGCTGATTATTGGATTGTCAAGATCGATGATAATGGCAACAAAGAATGGGATCGCACGATTGGAGGAACCAGCAGTGAGCAACATGTGAATGTGATTGCTACCAATGACGGTGGCTATTTGTTAACCGGTTCGTCAGCTTCCGGTATTGGAGGCTCCAAGTCGGAAGTCAGCCGGGGTGGTTGGGATTATTGGGTTGTGAAAATCACAGCAGCGGGTATGATCCAGTGGGATCGAACTTTTGGAGGCACCAGCCAGGATTGGTGGCCCGTGGCGGTACAGTCTCCCGACGGGGGCTACCTGATATCGGGACATTCATCTTCTCCGGCGGGACAAGACAAGTCGCAGAACGGCTTCGGAAGCGATGACTATTGGTTGGTAAAGATATCTTCCACAGGTGCGAAGCAGTGGGATCGCACCTACGGCGGCACATCGGTGGAACAATACCCTGACGTGGCTGTGACTAGCGATGGTGGATACCTGATCGTAGGTGATTCCCCATCTGGGATCGGCGGTAGTAAAACAAATGTGAAAGGGGGTTGGGACTTTTGGATGATCAAGATCAATGCCGCTGGCGCCCTGTTATGGGATAAATCCATTGGTGGAAACGGAGCCGAGCGCAGACCCCGGTTGGATCGTGTGGCATCCAATGAGTTTATCATCTCCGGATTGTCCCAATCCTCTCAAAATCAAGACAAGACAGACATCAATTTTGGAGGTTGGGATTATTGGGTGGTCAACATAGACGGTAATGCCAACATCAATTGGGACAAGACCCTCGGTGCCACGAGCGCTGATTATGCAAGAGGCGTCGTTCCTGCTCACGGAGGAGGATATGTCGTTCACGGGATGTCTTTGACCAGTAGTATTGGTAGTGGCAATAAAAATGAAACTGGTCGCGGTAATTGGGATTACTGGGTGGTGCAGTTGGATGGTTCGGGATGTGCCGGAGAGACGGTCCCTCCAACGATTACCTGCCCAGCCGATCTGGCAGTGAGTGCTGATGCTAATTGTGAAAGTACCCTGCCCGATTTGACAATAGGAGCGACGGTGTCAGACAACTGCTCTGTCGAAGCGGACATAACAGTCACGCAATCCCCTGCTGTGGGCACCGTCATCGGGGTAGGTACTACCATTGTCACCTTGACTGCGACGGATGAGGCAGGAAATACAGCTACTTGCACGGTCGATGTCACGGTCGAGGACGATTCAGCGCCTCAGGCCATTTGCCAGGACATCACCATTCAGCTGGATGCCGCTGGAAATGCCAGCATTACGGCTGCAGATATTGATGATGGTTCCAATGATAACTGCGGTATTACAAGCCTCTCATTGGATAAGACGGCTTTCACCTGTGCAGACGTAGGAGTTCATGCGGTGACTCTGACTGCCACCGATGCCGCAGGACTCACAAGCTCTTGTCAGGCGAATGTTACTGTAGAGGATAATGTGGCTCCCGTTGCGGTATGTCAGGACATCACTATCCAGTTACAAGATGGCACGGCCAATATTCAGCCCCAGGATCTCGACGGTGGCTCGAGTGATGCCTGTGGTATTGGCAACCTCTCATTGGACAATAGTTCTTTCACCTGTGCCAACGTCGGAGTTAACGTAGTGGTTCTGATTGTCACAGACCAGAATGGTAACGTGAGCACCTGCTCAGCAACGGTGACCGTAGAGGACAATGAGCCACCGGTGATTGTCGAGCCGGATGATATTACTGTTCTGACTGATGCAGGCGAGTGTGGCCACACTTTCACGACTGCACTGGAGCCAATTGTGACGGACGACTGCGGCGTGGCTACCATTACGGGTGTCAGAAGCGATGGTCTTGGATTGAATGACCCCTTCCCGGTAGGGGAAACGACTATTGATTGGAGTGCTACAGATGTCAATGGAAATGCATCTGCTGGAGAGAGCATTACCTTCATGGATCAGGTGATTTCCAATACAGGACAGTTCAGCGGAAATGAAACACTGATTGATTTTCAAGGACTACCCATTGGAGGTTTGGACCCGGCTCATTTTGCTGCTCAGGGCGTCGAGTTGGAACTGGTCAACGGGGCACGGGCCATTGTTGTGAGGGATTTGTCTGGACCTCCTGACAGCAGAATATTAGCCAACAGTGCTATCGATGACCTGGTAATGACTTTCCCAGAAGGTGTCAACCGAGTAGGTTTTGACGTCAACACCAATCCTGGTGACGACGTCAATATTATTATAAAGGCCAATGGCCAGGTAATAGGGAGCCAGTTCTTCAACACAAACCGCAATTTCCAGTTTGTAGGCCTGGAGAGTTCGCAGCCATTTGATGAGCTGATTTTGGATGTGACAGAGACAGTCAACGGTAATTTTGGACTCGACAACCTGCGATTTGAGGGTGCTGGCTCAGGACAGTTCGTAAGTCAGGTCATCACGGTAGAGGACAATGAGTCACCGACAGCCGTATGTCAGGACCTGACGATCCAGTTGGATCCAGCAGGCAGCGCGAGTATCACCCCTCAGGATGTAGACGCAGGTTCTACGGACAATTGTGGTATCGCGAGTATCTCTTTGGACAACACGGGCTTCACCTGTGCCGATGTAGGAGCCAACCTGGTGACCTTGACAGTCACGGATATCCATGGCAACAGCAGTACATGCACTGCGACGGTAACAGTAGAGGACATGATCGCTCCCACGATCACCAAGCCGCTAGACCAATTGGTACCTGTATCGGATCCTGGTGTTTGCGGTGCGACTGTGGATTTCAGTGTTACGGCCGATGACAATTGTGGTATAGCGAGTCTGGATATCTCACCGGCCAGTGGAACTGTATTCGATGTTGGAACGACGACAGTGACCATCACCGCGACGGATGCCAATGGCAACGTGACCACAGACAGCTTCACAGTGACGGTATTTGATTCTGAGGCGCCGATGGCTGTTTGTCAGGACCTGACGATCCAGTTGGATGCGGCAGGCAACGCGAGTATCACCCCTCAGGATGTAGACGCAGGTTCCACCGACAATTGTGGTATCGCGATTATTTCGTTGGACAACACGGACTTCACCTGTGCCGATGTAGGAGCCAACCTGGTGACCTTGACAGTCACGGATATCCATGGCAACAGCAGTACATGCACTGCGACGGTAACAGTAAAGGACCTGATCGCACCAACGATCAACAAGCCACTAGACCAATTGGTACCTGTATCGGATCCTGGTGTTTGCGGTGCGACTGTGGATTTCAGTGTTACGGCCGATGACAATTGTGGTATAGCGAGTCTGGATATCTCACCGGCCAGTGGAACTGTATTCGATGTTGGAACGACGACAGTGACCATCACAGCGACCGATGCCAACGGCAATGTGACAACCGACAGCTTCACAGTGACGGTATTTGATTCTGAGGCGCCGACAGCCGTTTGTCAGGACCTGACGATCCAGTTGGATGCGGCAGGCAGCGCGAGCATCACCCCTCAGGATGTTGACAATGGCTCTACAGACAACTGTGGCATCGCGAGTATCTCGTTGGACAACACGGGCTTCACCTGCGCCGATGTAGGAGCCAACCTGGTGACCTTGACAGTCACGGATATCCATGGCAACAGCAGTACATGCACTGCGACGGTAACAGTAGAGGACATGATCGCTCCGACGATCAACAAGCCGCTGGACCAATTGGTACCTGTATCGGATCCTGGTGTTTGCGGTGCGACTGTGGATTTCATAGTTACGGCCGATGACAATTGTGGTATAGCGAGTCTGGATATCTCACCGGCCAGCGGTACTGTATTCGATGTAGGTACGACGACAGTGACTATCACCGCGACGGATGTCAATGGCAACCTGACAACCGACAGCTTCACAGTGACGGTATTTGATTCTGAGGCGCCGACAGCCGTATGTCAGGACCTGACGATCGAGTTGGATGCGGCAGGCAGTGCAAGCATCACCCCTCAGGATGTAGACGCCGGTTCTACTGACAACTGCGGTATCGGGAGTATCTCGTTGGACAACACGGACTTCACCTGTGCCGATGCAGGAGCCAACCTGGTGACATTGACAGTCACGGATATCCATGGCAACAGCAGTACATGCACTGCGACGGTTACAGTAGTGGACCTGATCGCACCAACGATCACCAAGCCGCTGGACCAGTTGGTACCTGTATCAGATCCCGGTGTTTGCGGCGCGACGGTAGATTTCATAGTTACGGCCGATGACAATTGCGGTATTGCGAGCCTGGACATCTCACCAGCTAGCGGTACAGTATTCGATGTTGGCACAACAACGGTGACCATCACCGCGACGGATTTCAATGGCAACGTGACAACCGACAGCTTCACAGTGACGGTATTTGACTCTGAGGCGCCGACAGCTGTTTGTCAGGACCTGACGATCCAGTTGGATGAGGCAGGCAGTGCGAGCATCACTCTACAGGATGTCGATGGAGGTTCTACGGACAACTGTGGTATCGCCAGTATCTCTGTGGACAAGACAGACTTCGGCTGTGCCGATGTGGGAGCAAACCTCGTAACGTTGACGGTCGTGGATATTTACGGTAATTCAAGTTCATGTACCTCAACAGTGACGGTCGAAGACAATACGGCTCCTGTTGTGGAGTGTCAGGACATCACAGTTGTTCTGGGTGAGAATGGTACGGCGTTTGTCCCTGCCGAGGACCTGACGGCACGCACCAATTTGACTTCGGACAATTGGCTTGGCTTCATAGGGATCATCCTCAATGGCAATTTCTCAGGCGGTGATGTTGTAGCCATAGAGGACATCAAATCCAACATTGATGCGGAGAACGATATCATTACGCTCCAACCCAATTTTGATCCTTCCTATCCTGAGAATTTCGACAATCCGGAGCTCCAGGGAAGTACGTACATTGAGACTTTCGGAGACCTGGCGGGGAAATCGTTCGAATTCACAGGTCATGTGGCGAGCAATACCTTGGCACCTCAGTACAATGGATTTGCTTTCATTCGACTGTTTGACGCCAACTGGGGATTCTTGGGAGAGATTTCGTCACCATTGACTTCAGGAACGGACTTCTCCGTGGCTTATGACAATTCTGAGCCAGATGCATGGATCATTCAATACGGATTTACAGTACAGGGTCCCTCAGGAGCGAATGAGGACGAGGCCTCCCTGGGAGAGGCAGTTGTGCAGGGCATGCGGCTAAGACTCCCTCCTTATGACAACTGCACGATTGCTACGATCGAGTCCACTCAAATGGAGTTTGACTGCAGTCATGCGGGGGACAATATCGTAACGCTCACCGTGACAGATGTCAATGGCAATGCAACGTCTTGCGACGCTACGGTCACGATTGTGGATAAGACACCTCCGGTGGCGGTCTGTCAGGATATCACTATCCAGCTGGATGCTTCGGGCAATGCGTTTATCACGCCTGATGACATCAACAATGGCTCCAGTGATGCTTGCGGTATCGACTTCATCGAACTGGACCGGGATGCCTTCGGCTGCAACAACGTGGGCCAAAACCAGGTGACGCTGACGCTGACAGATATTCATGGTAATAGCAGTAGTTGCACGGCACTCGTGACGGTGGAGGACATCACGGCACCTGAGCTAATCGCTCCGGACCCTCTGGTACTGACGGGCAGTGGTCTTGATTGCGGAGCCTCATTGATATTACCTACACCAGAGGTCATCGAGTCTTGCGGATTATCTTCAGCAGAGCTGTTGGCGAACGGCGAGACATTGTTTGATTACACGTTCGTGCCGGCCGGAACGCTGCAGCAGCCTCGTCAGCTGATCTTTGGACCTGATGGCAACTTGTATGTTGGTGACCTCACATTTGGTCCCAATGGTCAGGAAGGCAGAATCATGAAATTCGATGGTACGACGGGTGCTACGCTGCTGGAAATCGGAGGTCCTAGTGGATCCACAAGTCTGGCGTATCCTCGAGGATTGGATTTTGGTCCTGATGGCAACCTGTATGTCTCCAGCTCCAGCTCTAGTGAGGTACTAAGGTTTGACCCGAATACGGGTACATTGATCGATGCCTTTGTTCCAGCGGGAACAGGTGGGCTTGCTGCGCCTACTGGACTTGTATTTGGTCCTGACGGTGACTTGTATGTGGTTGATCGTGTAGGCTCGGTGGTGCGCAAGTATGATGCTACTACGGGAGCGTACCTTGGCGACTTTGTGGCCCCTGGAGCTGGAGGCATGGTCTTCCCAATCGGCCTCACCTTCGGTCCTGATGGTAATCTCTATGTTGCTAGTTTCTTCACCAATGCTGTTCATAGATTTGACGGAACGACTGGCGCATTCATTGATCAATTCGTGCCATCGGGCAGCGGCGGACTGCAAGGACCGGAAGATGTGGAGTTTGGCCCCGATGGGGATCTCTACGTGACGAGCTTCTCGACCGGTCAGCTGTTCAAGTATGATGGATCTACAGGTGCATTCCTTCAGGATATTACTGCTACGGGCATAGGGTTGTTTTTCCCTGACGGATTGACGTTTGGCCCTGATGGTCACCTATATGCTTCCAATACGGGAGGAGATCAGATTGTACGTTATCCATTGGGCGAGCTGGATCTGCCTTACGGTGTCAATGACATCACGTTCAACGTAGCTGATCGCAGCGGCAATACGGCAAGTGTTACCTACACCGTCGAGGTGGAAGATGATATACCACCGGTGTTTGACCCTGTGTCTGATCTGTTGATGCCTACGTTTGATAAGAGCGATGGCAGGATTGTAGAATACGATCTGCCGACAGCAACCGACAACTGCGATCTGGCGGGTCCTCCGGTACTGATCTCCGGTATTGGCAGTGGCGGCTTCTTCCCGATCGGTACTACCACGGAGGTGTATGAAGTCACCGATATCAATGGCAATGTGAGTACGACGTCGTTTGTTGTGACGGTCACTACGGATCTGGGTATTGTGAACTTCGATTTGGTCTGCGCCGATAAGAAGGACAAGTACGCCAATGAGGACAAGGGTGACTATGGCAAGCACAAGGACAAGGATGATAAGTACGACAAGTACAATAAGTGCGATGGCAATGTGATTCGACCACTGAGGGATGGAGACATCATCGATGCGGCTGATCCAGCGACGTCATCGATCAGCATTGTGGCGAATGTGAGTCGCAAGGCTGGCAGCGTGGCGTTCTATCTTGACGGTGAGCTGGTACGCATCGACAACTACAAGGAGTACTCGATCACCGGAAATAAGAAGGACATCTTTGAGTTCAATCCTACACTGGGCACTCACACGTTGACGGCGATCCCTTATTCGAAGAAGGATGGCGAAGGCGACGAGGGCATTCCTCTGACGATCACCTTCACAGTGATCAATACTTCCGCTGTGACGTCTTTCAACTTGTTCGAGACGGATAAGTATGGCCAGACACTTCCAATGACGGATGGTCAGGTGATCGACGTGGCCGGCGGTTACGAGTTCACGATTGAGGCGGTGACTGATCCTGCAGAGGTGGGCAGTGTGCTGTTCCTGCTGAATGGTGAGAAAGTGTCCATTGACAACGACAACATCTACTTGCTGGAGAATCCGAAGAAGAAGAAGGGCAAGGATGATGATGACGATGACTATGGTAAGCACAAGGACAAGGATGACAAGCGAGAGAAAGCGAAGCCGTTTGATTGGGCGGCAGGCGACTACACGCTGACGGCCATTCCTTTTGAGGATGAGGACATGTGTGGTACGAGTGGTACTTCTGCCACGATCACCTTCACCATTGTGAACAGCGAGGCAGTCACATCGTTTGCGATCGTGGACGAGAAAAAGAAGAAGAAGGACGAGGATGAGGTGCTGATCCCACTGGAGGATGGCGATATCGTGGACATCGACGATTTGCGTTCGAAGTACCGTGCGATCCAGGCCTTCACGAATCCTGATGAAGTGGGCAGTGTGGTCTTCTACCTTGATGGTGAAGAGGTAGACACGGACTACAAGGCGCCTTACCTGACGGATGTCTTCGAGAAGTTGAAGTGCAAGGACAGCAAGAAGGATGCTGCGAAGCACAAGGGCGACAAGTATGACATCAGTTGCATTCTGGGTGAGCATACGCTGACAGCCGTCCCTTATTCTCAGAAGAAGGGCGAAGGTGTGGCAGGTACTGCGCTGACGATCACCTTCGAGGTGGTGCAGAGTACTTCTACGCGAGAGGAGCTGGACAGCGAGGAGCTTGCCGAGTTGCAGGTTGATGCTATTCAGTCCGTGGTATATCCTAACCCGGTAGTTGACAAGGTGTCTTTGAGCATTCTTAGCCCGATGGAAGATGGCGCTGAGTTGGCAGTGATCGACCTATCGGGCAAGGTACTTCACAAGCAATCTCTTGAACTGAGGAGAGGCAACAATGAGGTGGAGTTGGATCTTGTGGAGCTCAATGTCTCTGTAGGTACGGTACTTCTCAAAGTGAGTACACACCAACAAGGCACGATGATCCATCGATTGATGAAGCGATAGGCGTTCACATCGCGTAATAGATAATAGGAGGTGGTCATGTATGGCCACCTCTTTTTTTGCCATATAATGTGACGGGACCGTAACACCAATATCTCTGTGATTACGAGTTGCAAACTTCTGAACTCACATAATAGCAGAGGTGGCGCAAAAGGCATCCATGCCCTGGAACATACTACCACCGTTATACGTCGATTTCAAATTCTTAGAATAGCAGCTCGCGCAAAGCGGAAGACGTTGTGAATCGGCCTCTTTACAGTTGGTTATGAAAGTGCAATAAATTTGGAGAATATTTATATTTATTTGGTTTAAGGGGCAACGGAGGGAGTTTTTTATAACTTTTTCCTTTCGAGTGCTTGACTTATCAGAATATTTTTTGGTACCTTCAACCAATGTCATACACACGAACCTGAACAACTGTAGTGTAGTTTACGAAAATCAATTTCTGCTGGGTAGTTTCCATTAACTGATGATTTCTGAGGTTGTCTCGAAGTGATTTGAGGCCAATAGGGAAGTTCTGCCTACGGTAATTGATGTTCGTGTCTGTGACTTAGAGCCTAACCAATGAGAGAGCCGCTAAAATTCTTTCCAAAAAGGGCCTGGTTGCCGTGTTTACAGGGGACTGTAGGCATATTAGCTATAGCTATACCTCTAACCAACTGCCTGGTACGGAGACCATTGACTCGGCCGTTCTCTTTCTTCCTACCCGAAGAGCTTAACCACAGCGTTGGTTGCTCCCACCCGTCGAGCTTTTGTTCAACTCTAACCTACAATAAGTTTATATGAAGAATCATTTACCCCTGCCTCCGTCGTCGGGAGCGCAAAGAACCCGGGGATTAACTCCGAGTGAACGACAAAGGGCCCGAAAAAGGCCCCCAAAGCTGGTGAGATACATTGCACTGACGTGTATGGTATTTAGCCTTTCATTTTCATATGGTCATGCCCAGGATCCAGAGTACATCCAGGGGTGGACCGCACTGGAAGAGGCGGATTTCTACTTTGACGTCACTTATGCGGTCGTCAAGTGCTCGTCTGACGCTTCTCCTGTTATTTTGCTCAATGCATTCAATGAGGGGGGTAATGTTTCCAGCATTGGCTTAGTGCTTGAATTGACTGATGCCAATGGCAACGAGAGCGTAATTGAGGTGCCAACGTTTGACATCGCATTCGCGGAAATGCAGATTGCTGGCTGTGATTCCAGTGAAAACGGTCACCTGAAGTTTGATGTCCCGGACGGCATGGACGCGACATCTCTTTCTATTGAGATCACTTACCAGAAGGGATTATGAGGAAGATACTGATAGCCCTTACGATGCTTGTTTGCCTGGGAGTAGGCAGTCGAGCCACCGCTCAGTGTACGGATGTGCCTGTGATCAACTCGTTTGCGCCCAATACTGGATTCATCGGTTCGGTCGTAGAGATATTCGGAGCCAATTTTGATCCCAACAACGTCAACAATAATGTCGTGTACTTTGGGGCGACGAAAGCACAAGTGATCAGCGCCACCTTTGGCAAGTTGGAGGTTATCGTTCCGATTGGTGCCTCTACCGCACCGATTTCTGTGACCAACCAATGTGATTTGACTGCCTATTCGCGTGTTCCATTCAACGGGATATTCTGTCCGACGCCATTGGACGCTCAGACCTACGACAACAGGGCCTTTGACCTGACCGGGGTAGCAGGGGCGTACAATATGCTTTCTCAGGACATGGACCTTGATGGGAAGCCAGAAGTGATTTCCGCAGGTAGACAGATCTCAGTGGCTATCAACAACAGTACGCCGGGCAACTTGAATTTCTCCGCATACAATTTCAATCCCGGAGGATTCAGCACATCCATTTACATCGCAGATTTTGATGGTGATGGCCTCAAGGACATTGTTACTCCTCAAGCGGTTATTCAGAATACGAGTACTGGCCCGGGAAACTTTAGCTTGAATGTCGTAACAAACTCACAGGGAGTTTCCAGTTATCAGATTGCGGCTGGCGATTTCAACAACGATGGTAAAATTGATATCATCGGTGAAAATGGCAATAGAGCATGGGTAGCCTTCAACACGAGTACCGGCCCCGGTAATTTCAGCTTCACTCCGAGACAAGATGCTGGCTTTATTGGCAGCCGATGCACAGGCATCCAGGTAGCCGATATTGATGGTGATGGGAAAACGGACTTTATTGCCTCCCAAGGGGGAGCGAATAGGGCCGTGACATTGAGAAATACGACGCCCAATGGGAGCATGACGGTCTCTATGGAACCGGCTGAGTATTGGGCTTCCAACGGATCATTTCCCTATCGCTCTCAAGTAGCTGACTTTGATAAGGATGGTAAGATTGATTTTACTTCCTGCAACTTCAGCGGCGCTACGAATACTGCGATTTGGAGAAATACCTCAACAGTTGGTGATATCTCGTTTGCCACGACGGTCAACTTGCCCGCACCCGGTTCTAACTACAGGATCCAGGTAGGAGACGTTGACGGTGACGGCTATCCAGATATTGTTACGAAGTCCCTTGGGGTCAAAGTATTTGCCGTATATCGGAACTCAACGACATCGCCAGGGAACATCACATTTGAGCCCCGTATCGACTATACCAATGCACCATTTCAGGCAGAGGTTTCTGGTATCGTGATCGGTGACCTGGATGGTGACTTTGTGCCAGATATTGCTACATCGGGTATCAGCAGCAATAGGATCTTATTCCATCGAAACACCAGCTCTCAGCAAGACCTGGACCCGCCAAGGGCCGTTTGTCAGGATATTACCGTGGCACTTGACCCGACAGGAAATGTGTCGATCACTCCGGAAATGGTGGACAATGGATCTTCTGACGCCTGCGGTATTGACAATATCACATTGTCTCAATTGGACTTCACCTGTAACGATATTGGCGCCAACACTGTGACCTTGACAGTAACGGACAACGCGGGCAATACCACTACCTGTACCGCAACTGTCAATGTGCAGCCAGCAGCCATCATTGTAACAGGGCAGACGACAGTCTGTGAAGGGGAGACGATCCCTCTTGAAGCCAACGACGGCGACTCGTATCAGTGGTTCAAAGATGGTCAACCGATCCCTGGAGCCAACAGCCAAACTTACGTGGCATCTGAGACGGGATCTTACACTGTAGACGTCACCAACGGAGGCGGATGCTCCGGTACTTCGCTACCAGTGGATCTGACCGTCAATGACAATCCTACGGTTGATATCTTCCCCAAAGGCACTGCATACATCTGCCCCAATGGATCGGCGACACTGACGGCCAACCAATCTGCTTTGTATCAGTGGTACAAGGATGGTGCGCCCATTCCAAATGCGACGCAGCAAGTCTACGAGGCCACCACTCCAGGCGACTACTCTGTGGAGGTCATTGACTTGTTCGGTTGCTCCGCGGTTTCCCCCACGGTATTTGTCACGTCGGATCCACCGATCCTCGGACTGACCGAAGGTGGCAACAACGTCAACGACGGGGATTTGCTTGATTATGGCGATGTATTCCCCAACTCTGACAACACGAAGACACTGACCATTACCAATACTGGCGCCAATGCCCTGTTTGTATCAGACATCCTGATCAGCGGCCCTGACGCCCAGTATTTCACACCCGGTTTGGTCCAGGAGTTCGATGTGCCTGCAGGAGGATCAGTCGATCTGGACATTGTTTTCAATGCGCCCAACACTGATACCTACAGCGCATCGTTGACCCTTCTGAGTAATGATTGCGACAGACCTACTATCAATCTGGATCTGGCGGCAGAAATCACCTGCCCACTCATCACCGTGGATGTCACTCCTTATGGGCTGGATTGCTTTGGTTATGATTACCAGCTTACCATCATTCCGAATGGTGGAACAGCCCCTTACACTGTGACGGCAACAGGAGGTACACCATCCAATGCGGATCCCAATGTGTTCCTCTTCAGCGGCTTCAACACTGCAACGAATACGGTGACCATTGAAGCAGTGGATGCCAATGGATGCTCATCCGGAGCGATCGCCTATGAACTGACCAATCCTGAACTCGTAGTTCCGGGAACAGTGGAGGTTGTCAACGCGAGTTGCGCAAACTCATTTGATGGATCTGCAACCTACTCAGGACAATCGGGAGGAACACCTCATGTCGGTAATGACGATTTTCCGACAGGATGGAGCTACTTCCTGTTCGATGAGAACGGCAATGAATTCACTCAGGGAGATCCAACCTTTACCAACCTTGGTCCTGGCAATTACGCAATTGGAGCCAACGATGCCAATGGTTGTGGTACCGGATTGCTGAATTTCGTGATTCTTAACACCGACGATCAGGCACCTGAAATCTTCCCTCCAGGATCCTTTACCGAGACAGGCAGTGGCCCTGATTGCGGCCTGAATATCGTGTTGCCCAATCCTGATATTGTCGAGAATTGTGCTGTCACTGAGCTCAGTGTGTACGTCAATGGCAACGAGGCTTTCGACTATGTATTCGTGCCACAAGATGGCAATATAGAGCAGCCTCGACAGGTGATCTTTGGGCCTGATGGCCACCTTTATGTCAGCAACCTGGTGGTTGTTGGCCCTGGAGACTTTGAAGGGCAGGTCCTGAAGTATGACGGTGTGACCGGCGACTTCATCATGGAGATCGGCGGCCCAAGCGGGTCTACCAGCATCGCGTTCCCACGAGGCATTGATTTCGGTCCTGATGGCAATCTTTATGTAGCCAGTCAGAACTCTGGAGAAGTCCTGAGACTTGATCCGAATACGGGAGGTCTCATAGACATCTTTGTGCCAGCCGGCACTGGAGGCCTGGGCCAGCCCACGGGGATTGTATTTGGCCCTGACGGACACCTGTACGTGGCAGATCGTACCTCAGCGTCCGTCCGGAAGTTTGACGGCAACACAGGCGCATCTCAGGGCGAGTTTGTCACCGGCGGATCCGGTGGTTTGGCATTCCCAATTGGGATCACCTTTGGACCGGACGGCAACTTCTACAGTACAAGTTTGGCGAGCAACTCTATCAACCGATATGATGGTGGATCCGGTGCATTCATCGATGAGTTTGTTCCGTCCGGAAGTCAGGGGCTAGACCTTCCTGAAGACCTGGAGTTTGGTCCTGATGGTAATCTGTATGTCTCTAGTTTCAATGGGCTGGTTTCCAAGTATGATGGGCAGTCCGGGGCATTCCTGGAGGACATCTCCGCGACCGGTATCGACCTTCCCAATGCAGAGGGACTTACGTTTGGTCCGGATGGGCACTTGTATGTTTCCAACCTGGGAAGACAGCAAATTGTACGCTATCCACTGGGGCCGATCCATATTCCTTTCGGAACCAACGACATCACGATCAATGCTACCGACAATAGCGGCAACGGCTCTAGCGCCAACTACACCATCGATGTGATCGATGACTTGCCTCCTGTTGTGGAGTGTCAGGACATCACAGTTGTTCTGGGTGAGAATGGTACGGCGTTTGTCCCTGCCGAGGACCTGACGGCACGCACCAATTTGACTTCGGACAATTGGCTTGGCTTCATAGGGATCATCCTCAATGGCAATTTCTCAGGCGGTGATGTTGTAGCCATAGAGGACATCAAATCCAACATTGATGCGGAGAACGATATCATTACGCTCCAACCCAATTTTGATCCTTCCTATCCTGAGAATTTCGACAATCCGGAGCTCCAGGGAAGTACGTACATTGAGACTTTCGGAGACCTGGCGGGGAAATCGTTCGAATTCACAGGTCATGTGGCGAGCAATACCTTGGCACCTCAGTACAATGGATTTGCTTTCATTCGACTGTTTGACGCCAACTGGGGATTCTTGGGAGAGATTTCGTCACCATTGACTTCAGGAACGGACTTCTCCGTGGCTTATGACAATTCTGAGCCAGATGCATGGATCATTCAATACGGATTTACAGTACAGGGTCCCTCAGGAGCGAATGAGGACGAGGCCTCCCTGGGAGAGGCAGTTGTGCAGGGCATGCGGCTAAGACTCCCTCCTTATGACAACTGCACGATTGCTACGATCGAGTCCACTCAAATGGAGTTTGACTGCAGTCATGCGGGGGACAATATCGTAACGCTCACCGTGACAGATGTCAATGGCAATGCAACGTCTTGCGACGCTACGGTCACGATTGTGGATAAGACACCTCCGGTGGCGGTCTGTCAGGATATCACTATCCAGCTGGATGCTTCGGGCAATGCGTTTATCACGCCTGATGACATCAACAATGGCTCCAGTGATGCTTGCGGTATCGACTTCATCGAACTGGACCGGGATGCCTTCGGCTGCAACAACGTGGGCCAAAACCAGGTGACGCTGACGCTGACAGATATTCATGGTAATAGCAGTAGTTGCACGGCACTCGTGACGGTGGAGGACATCACGGCACCTGAGCTAATCGCTCCGGACCCTCTGGTACTGACGGGCAGTGGTCTTGATTGCGGAGCCTCATTGATATTACCTACACCAGAGGTCATCGAGTCTTGCGGATTATCTTCAGCAGAGCTGTTGGCGAACGGCGAGACATTGTTTGATTACACGTTCGTGCCGGCCGGAACGCTGCAGCAGCCTCGTCAGCTGATCTTTGGACCTGATGGCAACTTGTATGTTGGTGACCTCACATTTGGTCCCAATGGTCAGGAAGGCAGAATCATGAAATTCGATGGCACGACGGGCACTACGCTGCTGGAAATAGGAGGTCCTAGTGGATCCACAAGTCTGGCGTATCCTCGAGGATTGGATTTTGGTCCTGATGGCAACCTGTATGTATCCAGCTCCAGCTCTAGTGAGGTACTAAGGTTTGACCCGAATACGGGTGTATTGATCGATGTCTTCATACCTGCGGGAACAGGTGGGCTTGCTGCGCCTACTGGACTTGTATTTGGTCCTGACGGTGACTTGTATGTAGTGGATCGTGTAGGCTCGGTGGTGCGCAAGTATGATGCTACTACGGGAGCGTACCTTGGCGACTTTGTGGCCCCTGGAGCTGGAGGCATGGTCTTCCCAATCGGCCTCACCTTCGGTCCTGATGGTAATCTCTATGTTGCTAGTTTCTTCACCAATGCTGTTCATAGATTTGACGGAACGACTGGCGCATTCATTGATCAATTCGTGCCATCGGGCAGCGGCGGACTGCAAGGTCCGGAAGATGTGGAGTTTGGCCCCGATGGGGATCTCTACGTAACGAGCTTCTCGACCGGTCAGCTGTTCAAGTATGATGGATCTACAGGTGCATTCCTTCAGGATATTACTGCTACGGGCATAGGGTTGTTTTTCCCTGACGGATTGACGTTTGGCCCTGATGGCCACCTATATGCTTCCAATACGGGAGGAGATCAGATCGTTCGATATCCCTTGGGAGAGCTGGATCTGCCTTACGGTGTCAATGACATCACGTTCAACGTGGCGGATCGTAGCGGCAATACGGCAAGTGTTACCTACACCGTCGAGGTGGAAGATGATATACCACCGGTGTTTGACCCTGTGTCTGATTTGTTGATGCCTACGTTTGATAAGAGCGATGGTAGGATTGTAGAATACGATCTGCCAACAGCAACAGACAACTGTGATCTGGCGGGTCCTCCGGTACTGATCTCCGGTATTGGTAGTGGCGGCTTCTTCCCGATCGGTACTACGACGGAGGTGTATGAAGTCACCGATATCAATGGCAATGTGAGTACGACGTCGTTTGTTGTGACGATCACTACGGATCTGGGTATTGTGAACTTCGATTTGGTCTGCGCCGATAAGAAGGACAAGTACGCCAATGAGGACAAGGGTGACTATGGCAAGCACAAGGACAAGGATGATAAGTACGACAAGTACAATAAGTGCGATGGCAATGTGATTCGACCACTGAGGGATGGAGACATCATCGATGCGGCTGATCCAGCGACGTCATCGATCAGCATTGTGGCGAATGTGAGTCGCAAGGCTGGCAGCGTGGCGTTCTATCTTGACGGTGAGCTGGTACGCATCGACAACTACAAGGAGTACTCGATCACCGGAAATAAGAAGGACATCTTTGAGTTCAATCCTACACTGGGCACTCACACGTTGACGGCGATCCCTTATTCGAAGAAGGATGGCGAAGGCGACGAGGGCATTCCTCTGACGATCACCTTCACAGTGATCAATACTTCCGCTGTGACGTCTTTCAACTTGTTCGAGACGGATAAGTATGGCCAGACACTTCCAATGACGGATGGTCAGGTGATCGACGTGGCCGGAGGTTACGAGTTCACGATTGAGGCGGTGACTGATCCTGCAGAGGTAGGCAGTGTACTGTTCCTGCTGAATGGTGAGAAGGTGTCGATTGACAACGACAACATCTACCTGCTGGAGAATCCCAAGAAGGGCAAGGATGATGACTATGGTAAGCACAAGGACAAGGATGACAAGCGAGAGAAAGCGAAGCCATTTGATTGGACGGCTGGCGACTACACGCTGACGGCCATTCCTTTTGAGGATGAGGACATGTGCGGTACGAGTGGTACTTCTGCGACGATCACCTTCACCATTGTGAACAGCGAAGCCGTCACATCGTTTGCGATCGTGGACGAGAAGAAGAAGAAAGACGATGATGAGGTACTGATTCCACTGGAGGATGGTGATATCGTAGACATCGACGATTTGCGTTCGAAGTACCGTGCGATCCAGGCTTTCACGAATCCTGATGAAGTGGGTAGTGTGGTCTTCTACCTTGATGGTGAAGAGGTAGACACGGACTACAAGGCCCCTTACCTGACGGATGTCTTCGAGAAGCTGAAGTGCAAGGACAGCAAGAAGGATGCTGCGAAGCACAAGGGTGACAAGTACGACATCAGTTGCATTCTGGGTGAGCATACGCTGACGGCCGTCCCTTATTCTCAGAAGAAGGGCGAAGGCGTGGCAGGTACTGCGCTGACGATCACCTTCGAGGTGGTGCAGAGTACATCTACGCGAGAGGAGCTGGACAGCGAGGAGCTTGCAGAGTTGCAGGTTGATGCTATTCAGTCCGTGGTATATCCAAACCCTGTTGTTGACAAGGTGTCTTTGAGTATTCTGAGCCCGATGGAAGATGGTGCTGAGGTTGCAGTAATAGACCTATCGGGCAAGGTACTGCACAAGCAAGCTCTTGAGCTGAGGAGAGGCACCAATGAGGTGGAGTTGGATCTTGTGGAGCTCAATGTCTCCGTAGGTACGGTACTTCTCAAAGTGAGTACGCACCATCAAGGCACGATGACCCATCGATTGATGAAGCAATAGCGACCTTTTTTTAACGAAGGTTGAATTAGGCGGGCGTTCGTAGGGACGGCCGCCTTTTTTTATGCTCTGAAGTGTGACTGCTTCCATTTGTACAGAATTGCATGAGGCCATCACCGACCTTTTTCATTCAGATGCGTACAATCTGGCCAAGGGAATTATTCTTATGCGATTGTCCAGACTCCTTTTTATCCTACCTGTGCTCCTTACTTTCTGTGAATCCCCTGCTCAGCAGCCAACCACAGAAACTGATCCGTACTTCCCTGGGAGGACCTGGCGGAGCAGCCCACCTGAAGGCCAGGGTTTGGACGGTGAGCAATTGCAGCGCCTGGTCGATGACTTGCGATCCGGCAAGCTACAGCGACCCATTTCCTCCTTTACCATCGTCAAAAATGGATACATGGTGGTCAAGGAGACTTTTGGAAGCTACGACGGCGAGACCGCGCATACCATGCAGTCAGTCACGAAAAGTATCACAAGTACTTTGGTAGGGATCGCCCTACAGCAGGGACATATCGAAAGCCTCGATCAGAAAGTCCTGGATTTCTTCCCCGAGTACGATCGCATCAAACATCTGGATAATCACAAGCGAGCGATGAATCTTAGGCATTGCCTGACCATGCGCACCGGGCAAGCCTGGACTGGTGAGCGACATCTTGGTGCACTCAACCGCTTCAGTGGCGACAAAATGAAGTATGTCCTGGACTACGAAATGGAGGGCGCCCCAGGGCAAAAGTGGTACTACAATAGTGGGATTGCCATTCTCATGGGTGGCTTGCTGCAAAATGCTACCCGTCAAAATGTAGAGGACTTCGCTCAGGCGAACCTCTTCGAACCCCTGGGTATTTCCGACGCTTACTGGAGCTGGGGTCATCGGGGTATTCCTCATACAGGTGGTGGGCTCTTCCTCACTCCCGACGCCATGGTTCGCATCGGCTACCTCTATCTTCAGGCTGGGAGATGGGGCGACCAGCAGATCCTGCCGTCGTCATGGATTGAGGAGTCGCTGGAGAAGAGCGTGCCTTTCGCCGAACGCCTGGCTAGTAAGGCCGATGCCGGATATAGCTATATGTGGTGGCTTCTGCCCATGGACCCTCGCGGAGATGATCCCGATATCTTGATGGCTTATGGGCACTGGGGACAGTTCATATTTGTAATTCCGGCCCTCGATATGGTCGTGGCGGTAACGAATGATCGCTCAGCATCCTATGCCGAAGAGTTACAACCCATCAGATGGTTTTATGATCGCGTGCTGCCTTTGGTCAAGTGATTGAGTTGTGGGCGCACGGCCCATCGCCTCTGGCTGACGCTCATGGTCGCCTTTCTTTCAATTGAAAATTGAAAATGGAGAATTGAGAACTTCGGTAAACTATTCCAAACCTAAACACTCCACTTCTCCACTCTCCACTTCTCAACTCTCCACCCTAAACCTCAACAACCCGCACTCCACTTCGCCCCCCTAAACTCTCCACTTCTCCACTCCACCCCAAACCTCCACAACCCGCTCTCCACATTCCACACTCTACTTTTCAACTTCCCGAACTATATTAGTCGCCATACCGAAACTAACCCACTTATGATACGCTACTTAGTTGCTTGCCTCATCCTCGTGGCAGTCCTTCCTTCTACCGCACAGCGCAAAAAGAAATCAGAGACTCCTGTAGAAAAACCTTCACTTGACAGTCTTTATCAAGGCCTCAAGTGGCGCAATATTGGCCCCTTCCGGGGTGGCCGATCTGTGGCCGTGGCCGGAGTCGTCCAGAATCCCCAGACCTACTACATGGGTACGACTGGTGGAGGCATGTGGAAGACCGAGGACGCCGGCATCAGCTGGAAGAACATCTCCGACGGTCAGTTCAAGACAGGTTCTGTGGGTGCCATAGGCATCTGCGAGTCTGACCCCAACGTCATTTATGTCGGGATGGGTGAGCACGCTGTTCGTGGTGTCATGACCTCCGCTGGCGACGGTGTGTACAAATCGACAGATGCAGGGAAGACATGGAAGCACATGGGACTGGAGAGGACCCGCCATATCTCAGATGTCATTGTTCATCCCAATAATCCTGACATCGTCTACGTGTCTGCTCAGGGCGCCGTGCACGGTCGTACGACCGACAGGGGCATTTACAAATCGACAGACGGCGGCAGCACCTGGACCAGGGTTTTGTATGTCGACGACAAGACAGGCGCGTCCAGCCTGACGATGGATATGACCAATCCCCGTATCCTCTATGCCAGTATGTGGCAACATATCCGCTACCCCTGGACTGTGGAGAGTGGTGGGCCAGGTTCCGGGATCTACAAATCCACCGATGCCGGTGAGACCTGGGAGAAGCAGACCGAGGGCTTGCCAGAGGTTATGGGCAAATCTGGCGTTTCCGTTTCCCGGGCAATGCCAGAGCGCGTGTTTGCCGTCATCGAGGCTGAGGGAGACCAAGGTGGCGTCTACCGTTCTGATGACGGTGGCAAGAAATGGACACAGACCAGTAAGAACCGCGTGACCATCGCGCGGTCCTGGTACTACATGGAGATCTTTGCGGACCCTCAGAATCCACAGACGGTGTATGTGCTCAATGCCCCGGTTTTGCGATCCATTGACGGAGGGCATTCGTTTACACCAATCCCGGTTCCGCACGGAGACAATCACGACCTGTGGATCAATCCCAACAATAACCAGAACATGATCAATGCCAACGATGGTGGCAGCAATGTTTCCTTCAATTACGGCAAGAGCTGGTCAAGCCAGCGCAACCAACCCACGGCGCAGTTTTATCGAGTCATTGCAGATGAGCAATTCCCTTACTATGTGTACGGTGGCCAGCAGGACAACTCCGCCATCGCGATAGCGAGCCGCACGGCCAGCGGAGGCATTGGCTGGAAGGATTGGTATTCGGTAGCGGGATGCGAGAGTGCCTACCTGGCATTTGACCCAAAGAACCCCGATCGAGTGATAGGAGGCTGCTATCAGGGCATCATAGAAGTCTGGGACAAGGCCACGAATACGGGCAAGACCGTCAATGCCTATCCCGAGATCGGCCTGGGTAGCTACCCGGAAGATCAGAAATACCGCTTCAATTGGAATGCGCCCATTTTCACCTCACCGCACGACCGTAATGTCGTCTACCATGGTGGTAACAAACTGCTCAAGTCCACCAACGAAGGCTACACCTGGGAGGAGGTGAGTCCTGATCTGACCAAGAACGATACCACCAGACACGGCGCTGGCGGCGGACCCTTCACCAATGAAGGTGCTGGAGGAGAAAACTACAATACCATCTTGTATGCCGTTGAGTCCACACACGAGCAAGGTACGATCTGGGTGGGGTCGGATGATGGCCTCGTACACATCACGAGGGATGGCGGTCAAAACTGGTCCAACGTGACGCCAGCGGGCCTGTCGGAGACGATGATCAATAGCATCGAGGTATCGCCCCACGATCCGGCCTCAGCCTACATCGCCGTGACAGGCTATAAGTTCAATGACTTTGGGCCGATGATCTACAAGACGTCGGACTATGGCGAAAACTGGAGCAGAATCAATAGCGGCATTCAGGAGGAATCATTTGTGCGAGTGGTGCGCGAAGATCCCCAAACGAGAGGGTTGCTGTACGCTGGTACAGAGCGTGGTTTGTATGTCTCATTCAACGACGGCGCCTCCTGGCAACCATTTCAGGCGAATCTCCCAGTTGTCGCTATCAACGACCTCACATTCCGGGACAATGACCTCATAGCCGCAACGGCAGGCAGAAGCTTTTGGATCCTGGATGACATGGGAGCGCTCCAACAATCAAAAGGCAGCTTCACCAGTGATACAGTCACTATTTATCAGCCTAAGGATACCTACCGGTTTGTGGGAGGAGGCTTCGGTGCGCCGACCAATATGGGGCAGAACCCTGCGAGTGGTGTGCTGATCGACTATTACCTGAGTCAAAAACTGGACTCGACGACCCTGACACTAAAGGTGCTGGATGGCGATGGAGAGGTGATCCGTACAATAACCAGTGACAAGAGTAAGAAGCAGCGTTCCTGGCCCGGAGGACCACCACCACCCGCGGTGTTGCCTGTTGAGAAAGGCGTCAATCGATTCGCCTGGGACTTCAGAAGGGACTACATCCCGCACGTTGATGATGTTTTTGTTTTTGGAGACTATAGGGGACACATGGTGGCTCCGGGTGAGTACACGCTTCGACTCGTGTTGACGACAGACTCGGTTGAGACGAAAGTGAACATTGTGCCTGATCCGAGACTGAACCGATCCGAGGCCGCTTATAATGAGCAGCAGGCGCTGCTGCGTCAGATCCGTGAGACGGTGATCGATCTTCATGAGTCGGTGAATGATATGCGTTCTGCCAAGAAGCAGATCCAAACCTACCAGCAACTGCTTGAGAGCCTTGAAGGTATGGAGGACTTGATCGATTCCGGCAAGTCCACGATGGAGATGATCAGCGAGTGGGAGTCGAATCTGATACAGGAGAAGCAGAAGACCTTCCAGGATGTCATCAATTTCCCTAACCAACTGAACGCTGAACTCCTGAATTTGCAGGGTCGCATTGATAGTCACGACCCTATGCCGACCGATGGTGAGAAAGACCGATTGGAGGACCTCCTTTCAGAGTGGGAAGAGTTCCGCAGAGACAGAGATGAGGTGCTGCAGGGTAAGATGCAAGAGCTGAACGAGGCATTTAAGGACAAGAACGTCCCACATATTATCACGAAGAAGCAGGAACAAACGGGGTCGTAGCTTGAAGGCGATCCATCTGGTGGCGCTTGCTTTACTGGTAAGCGTCGCCCATGCGCAGGGACCTCCCGAGACAACCATGCGATCCAGCTTTGCTGCTGTGATCGTCTCGGACTTCGATGCCTCCCTGGAGTGGTACCAGCAAGTGCTCGGTTTCGAAGTCGTTAATCGGAGAGCGCTTCCGGAGCGCGGTATCTTCCAGGCGAACCTCCAAAGAGAAGGGGCGGACCTCGAGATCCTGGCACTGGCTTCGGCGGTAGACCCAAGTACACTGTCGGAGGAAGTGGATGAGAAAACGCGGTTCCAGGGACTCTTCAAGATCGGATTCACCGTCACGGACTTTTCGGAATGGCTTGAATGGTTTGAAGCGAAAGCCGTGGAATTTCATGGGGATGTTGTCGCCGACCCTCAAAGCGGCAAGCGAATGGTCATCCTCAGGGACCCGGATGGGAATCGTGTTCAGATTTTTGAGGAGTAGGTTTTATGCGTTGAGGAGTTGAAGAGCTTTTCGGGTTTCGTTCCTGGCCCGATTCAACGGAACGTAGCATTGCGATGATGGTATTCCCCTTCAAGATCAAGTAGGAGTATGAGTTGTTAGCTATTTTTCATTCTCAATTTTCAATTCTCCATTCTCAATTTTCGGTCAAGAGGCCGTAAGCCGATGAGATAGACCAGGGGTGATTTGAGGGTAATTGCCACAGGGCCTGCAGGCTATCTCCGGCGCGAGGCGGGTTAGTGGGCTGGCATTATGGGTGGGTAGTGCGCCTCCCACTAAAAACTAACCACTCATCAACTCCCATACCCGGGACCCTTCACAAACCTCCCTGGAGTGGCACCCGTATGTTCTCCATCCTTCAGTACCTGCACGCCATTCACAAATACGTGCTGCACGCCTTCGGCGTATTGGTGGGGATCTTCGAACGTAGCCTTGTCTCCCACCAGATCCGGGTCGAACACCACGATATCGGCAAAGTATCCTGGCGCAAGCTGCCCCCGATTCTTGAGCTTCAGGTTCTGGGCTGGGAGGGAGGTCAGCTTCCTGATACCCTCGGAGAGTGTGATTGCGTTTTCGTCTCGGGCAAACTTGCCAATGACACGTATAAATGAACCGTAGGCGCGAGGATGTGTGCTTCGCTGGATGAAGACGCCCTCATTCGTATAGGATCCGGCATCGGAGCAGAAGCTCACCCAGGGCACCTTCACTTTCTTGGTTATGTTGTCCTCGGACATGGAAAAGTAGACCACCTGTATCCGGCTATCGTCGGCCACGATGAGGTCAGCAACGGCCTGAGCCGGGGACACGCCCAGGTCGGCAGCCACCTCCGGGAGGAACTTGCCCGTGTACCTGGCCCTTAGTTCCTCATTGCGGAAGCCAACGAAGAGGATGGTCTCGGGAGGGTTGGAGAAATCCGTTTCTGCGACCGCCCTGGCTCGGACCTCCGGGTCGGTCAGCCGCTCGATGGTCGCATCGACACCACCCTCTCTTGCCCAGTCGGGTAGTTGTACGTGTAGGCCCGTGGAGCTGGCGTTGTAGGTATAGATGTCGGCGGTGATGTCTAGTCCGGCCGATCGGGCCGAGTCGATTTTGGCAATGGCAGCGTCCATTTTGAGCCAGTTGCCGGTGCCTGATGCTTTTAGGTGATACACCTCAGCTGGAAGATTGGCTTCAGCACTGATTCGAATCAGCTCATCGATGGATTCCAGCAGATACTCACCCTCGTCCCTGATGTGGGAGATGTACATGCCGCCATACGGACTCACGGCCGATGATAGAGCGATCAATTCCTCGGTATCAGCATACATGCTTGGTGCGTACAAAAGCGAGGAAGAAATGCCTACTGCACCCTCTGCCATGGCTTGCGCAGCGAGCTCTTGCATTTGGGCGATCTCTTCTTCGGTGGCTGGGCGATTTTCGTAGCCGATCACGTGCCTTCTGAGCGTGCCATTGCCGACGAACGAGGTGATGTTCGTGGATACACCTTTGTTTTCGAGATAGGTCAGGTACTCTCCAAGTGTGGTCCACTCTATGCTATACTTGATGTCGCTCTGATCCTCCAGCATCTCCTGCTTCATGTCCTCTGAGAGAGGGCCCATCGAACGTCCCTCACCCATAACTTCCAGCGTCACTCCCTGGCGGATGTCGCTTTGAGATCTTCCATCTTCGATGAGGGCCTCATTGGCCCAGGACAGCATATTGATGAAGCCAGGTGCTACGGCCATTCCTGCCATGTCCAAGGTTGTTGCCGCATCCGTCGACTGCAGCTCGCCTATCTCCACGATTTTGTCACCTTTTATCCCGATCATTCCCTGGCTTGCGTTGGGGGAGACACCATCGTAAATGGTGCAGTTGGTCAACAAGAGGTCGTATTTTTTATCAGCGGGACCGCAGGAATAGATCGAAAGCAGGAGGGCGGTGAGTACGATATAGGTGCGCATGTTGATCGGTTTTGAGCTAAGATAGGGTTTTGCGATCAACAGTGATCTTGGCTCTCAGTCCACATTATATATATTGGCACTCTATACCATTCGAGAACAATGAAGCCAACCAAAGAAGAGATTACAACCGCTTTGACAGATGCCGGCGCCGCGCATCATGACTACGAGACAGTGGCGCTCCATGGCGTAAGGGATGAACAATGGTCCGGCTGGTACGCCGCCTATGTGCTTGGAAGACTCGGGGATTTCACGACGCCTTCACATCTCGCCGGGCTTTTGCGGAGCGCTCCTTCGACCGACAACTGGGCCGATTCAACCGCAACGTTCGTGGTAGATAACCTATCGTAAATGACGGCTTTCAAAACCTTCTTATCCATGAATAGACCCAGCGCCCTGCTTATTGTGAGTCTCGCTCTTTGTTCTTTTGCGTGTGGGGACCAAAACAAGAAGACTTCTTCAGGGCCGCCGAATATCATTATTCTATTCGCGGACGACCTGGGTTACGGAGATTTGAGCAGCTATGGTCATCCGCTGATCAGGACCAGACATTTGGATCAGATGGCGGCGGAGGGCATTCGGTTTACGTCCTTCTATGTGGCGGCCTCTGTTTGCACGCCATCCCGTGCGGCACTCCTTACAGGTCGGTATCCCATAAGGCATACCCCGCGGAATTTTGGACCGGAGTCAGAAAACGGTATGCCCCTGGAAGAAATCACGATCGCCGATATCCTTGGTGACCAGGGCTACAAGACCATGGCCGTCGGTAAGTGGCATCTGGGCCATAAACCGGATTACCTGCCTACGGCGCGAGGCTTCGATTCCTTCTTTGGGTTGCCCTACAGCAATGACATGATCCTTCCCTGGTGCCCCTGGTTGACCGATGAAGACAGGCTCTTTCTCTATGAGCACGACCAACCGGTGCAAGAGATTGGCTATGAGCAGGGTGACCTGACCAAGAGATACACGGAGCAGGCGTTGAACTTCATAGAAGCAAACCAAGAGCAACCCTTCTTTCTGTACCTCGCCCATAGTATGCCGCACCTACCTATAAGCACGTCGGAGGAATTCATCGGAAAATCAAAAGGTGGACTTTATGGGGACGTTGTCGAGACGATCGATTGGAGTACCGGGGAGATCATGGCCAAACTACAGTCCCTGGGTATTGATGAAAACACGATCGTCATATTCACCAGTGACAACGGCCCATGGCACAACCTGCCCGAACGGATGGTACAACAAGGTGTGGAGCGCTGGCATGCAGGAAGTACGGGCCCTTTTCGGGGGGCGAAGCAGAGCACGTATGAAGGTGGGTATCGGGTGCCCGCGATTATCAGGTGGCCCGGAAGGATCGAAGGAGGGCAGTTGTCGCATGAGGTCGTCAATACCATGGACCTTTTCACCACACTGGTAACAATAGGGGGTGGTGATCTGCCAGCAGATCGCCCCATCGATGGAAGGGATATCACCCCAATACTGGAAGGAGGAGACTGGGATGAACCCACGCTATTCTATTATGCCCGCAATGAGAGATTGGAAGCCGTGCGTAGGGGACCTTGGAAATACAGGTTGACCAGTAGTGATGGAAGGCAGCTCTTCCATCTGGAGGCAGATCCATATGAAATGCACAACCGATCTCAGGAAGAGACCGCCATAACCAATGAATTGCATGAGTTGCTGATGTCCTTTGCCACGGAGAATGACGCGCAGGTCGCAGAGCTGACAAGTGAATGACTTGCCATAAGCCATTGAATTTCAGATGGAGACGAGCCGAATAATTGCCTCACGCAATGCCTCCATTTTCTTGGCGAAAATTAGTCGTCTTGAAATAGTTCACTTCTGGACACCGGATGGCCGTCTTAATAGAGATATGGCAATAGAATAGTACGAATTCAGAATTCTGTTTAATTCATTCTATGGAAGTTTTTACAGAATTGAAAAGATTTTAATTGGCTTTGAGGTTATCAGGAGTTTATTGCTATATTACAATTTGTTAAGAGTGTACAAGTAACACTAAACCCTAACCAATATATGTATGAAGTTGAATTTTTTACCTAGTATGATTAATTGGTCAAGGTCGTCGACACTTGTTTTGTTGGCGATGTTTCTGGTCAATTTTTCTGTTTTTGCACAAGACGTTCGAATAAGTGGAAAGGTCTCTGATGAGACCGGCGCCGGGTTACCGGGAGCGACAGTCCTGGTGAAGGGGACAAACAATGGTGTAGTGACCGACGTAAATGGTGACTACGCAATTTCTGCACCAGGTGATGGCACACTGGTGTTTTCATTTGTAGGGTACGATGCGCAGGAAGCGGCGATCAACAACCGGACTTCTATAGATGCCACATTGAATCCATCCATCCAGAGTTTGGAAGAACTCGTGGTGGTAGGTTACGGCGAGCAGAAGAAGGTGACCGTAACAGGAGCCGTTGCCCAGGTACAGGGTAAGGAGTTGGTAAAATCACCGGCTGTGGAACTCACTAACTCATTGGCTGGACGTCTGCCGGGATTGGTAGTCATCCAAACAAGTGGTGAGCCAGGAAATGACGGTGCGGCTATCAACATTCGAGGTACCAATACCTTTGGAAACAGTGATCCGCTCATCGTAATCGATGGTGTGCCGGAACGTGAAGGAGGTTTGGGACGTTTGAGCCCTCAAGACATCGAGTCCATCTCCGTTTTGAAGGATGCATCTGCGGCCATATATGGTGCACGTGCTGCGAACGGTGCGATCATCATCACCACCAAGCGAGGAGCGAGTGGACAGGCCAATATTCGATTTGATTTTAATCAAGGTTGGGCGCAACCCACGAAGGTGCCTGAGATGTCTGATGCCGTGCAGTACGCCACTATCAGAAATGAGCTGAATGTCTACAATGGCGTTACGGATGCGAGCGAATGGGGTGCAGCATGGAGCGCGCTGGAAAGCAGCGGTACTTACACAACCTCTGATGATCGTACGGTGAACGCGGTTTTCCCTCCGGACTTCTTTGCTGCTCACGCTGCAGGGGGAGATCCATGGGAATATCCTGATACAGATTGGTTTGGTGATACTTTCAAAAACTGGTCACCTCAAAGCCGTTACAATCTGCAGTTTGACGGTGGTACAGACAAGTTAAGATATTTGGTTTCTCTCGGTTACGTGGATCAGGATGCGATCTACGAAAACTCCGCGACCTTTTATAAGCAGTACAACTTCCGTACAAACCTTGATTGGGAGGTGAACGACTACATCTCTGCCAATGTTGGGGTTGTTTTAAGACGAGAAGATCGTAACTATCCTACAGAGTCTGCAGGTGCGATTTTCAGAATGTTGATGCGTGGTCGTCCTAATGAGCCTGCTATCTGGCCTACAGGTGAGCCAGGTCCTGATATCGAAAATGGCCAAAACCCTGTAGTGATCACTACTAATGCAACAGGTTATGACCGACAGCCTACGGATTATGTTCAGACCAATGCGTCCATCACACTTTCTCAGCCTTGGGTGGAGGGTCTTTCCCTTACCTTGAGTGGTGCGGTCGATTACAAGCACGGCCTGAGAAAACGCTGGCAGACACCCTGGGAGCTATACTTCTGGGATAGGATCTCCTATCAGCCAGATGGAAGGACTCCACTTTTGGAAGGGTCTATCCGATCGACATTTACTGATCCCAGACTCCAGCAAAGCTCAGAGACGGTGCTGAATACCAACATGACGGCTATTCTGAACTATTCTCGCTCATTCGGTGCCCACACCGTGGGAGGTATGATTGGTGTAACGCGCGAAGATTTCGACGGAGAGTTCTTTAGCGCTTATCGTAGAAACTTCCTCTCAACCGCACTCGATCAACTCTTTGTAGGAGGATTGGAGCAGCAGCAAATCAACGGAAGCGCCTATGAGCGAGCACGTTTAGGTACCTATGGACGTTTGACATATAATTACCAGGAAACCTACCTGTTGGAATTCATTTGGAGATATGATGGCTCCTACATCTTCCCTGAGGATGATCGATTTGGATTCTTCCCAGGAGTATTGGCAGGGTGGAACGTCACCAACGAAGACTTCTTCAACGTGCCTCTTGTGGATTATCTGAAGCTCAGAGTTTCGTACGGTGAGACAGGTAATGATGATGTGCGATTCTCACCAAATGGTGCACTACAGGAGTATCGATTCCTGGCTACCTACGATTTTGGCAATTTCCCTATCAACAGCGCGGTCGCGAGTACCTTGCGAGAAGGAGCTGTACCTAACCCGAACTTTACTTGGGAGCGTTCGCGAAACTTTAACATCGGTTTCGATGCGACGATTCTTGGTGAGTTGGATCTGACTTTCGAGTATTTCAATAATCAGCGTGATCAGATCCTTTTGCCGAATGATGGTATCATCCCTCTAAGTTCCGGTATCCGACAGCTTCCTCCTGAGAATACAGGACAGTTGGACAACTCAGGTATTGAGTTTGCTCTGGGCTACGGTGGCAATATCAACAATACCGATGGTTATTGGAGAGTAGGAGTCAATGGCGGTTACGCGAAGAACGAAGTTGTCGCCATCAATGAAACCCGAGAGAGCTTGCCCGAATACCAGTGGCAGCAAGGGAAGCCTTATCAGGCATGGTTGGTCTATCGATCTGATGGAGCATTCCGCGATCAGGCAGATATTGATGCCAATACATTGGATTACTCAAGTGTATACGGAACCATCCAGCCGGGTGACATGAAGTTTCAGGATGTCAACGGCGACGGTGTGATCAACGCGGACGATCAGGTGCGTTTGGACAAGAACCGAACACCTACTTTCAACTTCGGAGCCACGTTTGACCTGCAGTGGAAGAACTTCGATGTGTCTATGCTGTTCCAGGGCGCAACGGGTGCTTTGATCAGAATCCAAACGGAGTCTGGTGACATAGGAAACTTCCTGGAGGATCATTTTGACCGCCGATGGAGCCTCGATAACCCAAGCAGCGAGTTCCCACGACCTGCCAGTAGAGGAGATACACCATACACCGGAGGAAACTTTGGTAACAACACATTCTGGTTGCAGAGCAAGGATTACATCCGACTGAAAAATTTCGAGGTCGGTTATACCTTGCCATTTGAAGTTTCGTGGATGCAGTCTGCCAGAATTTATGTGAATGGACTCAACTTGTTTACCATTCAAAACTCTGAGAATCCGTTCGATCCTGAGTCCAATGCGGACAATGGAGTATATTATCCTCAACAAAGGGTAATAAATACCGGTTTTTCCTTAACATTTTAGATCCACGAATTATTAAATGAAAATGAAGAAGACTATTTCAATACTGACGGTCGTAATCGCTTCATCGGCATTTTTTATGTCGTGCGATACGGACTTCCTGAATACCCAGCCTCAGGATCGCGTTTCATCAGAGGCGACCTGGGCTGATCCCGTGTTGTCTGAAGCCTTTATCTTCGGCATCTACTCCTACCTGGGGTACGGTGGATTTGAAGAGCAAGCACTGGCCTCTTACACGGACGAAGCCATGTTCACCCACGCTGGACGTAACATCAATACGTTCACGGAAGGTACCGAGAGTCCTTCCAATGTGGCTTGGGTAAGTAGCACCTATGCCTGGGGGCAGATGTATCAGGCGATTCGAGCAGCAAATATTGCCCTGGAAGAACTCGTAGAGGTGTCCTGGGACGATGCTGAGCTGCAAGAGCGCTTGACGGGCGAAGCTTATTTCCTACGTGCTTATTACTATCAGCAACTTTTGAGATTCTATGGCGGTGTGCCATTGATCACGGAAGTGTATGGTTTGGATTCAGATTTCTCTGTAGCCAGAAACACGTACGAGGAAAATGTGAACTTCATCGTGAGCGATTTGGACAATGCCGCTTCCTTGCTCGACGGTAAGGAGGAGACAGATGGTCGTGCCACTCGATTGGCGGCGCTGGCCTTGAAATCTCGTGTGCTGCTATATGCTGCAAGTGACTTGCACGACGCCAGCAGCCCTATCGGCACAGAACTCCATAAGTACGGTGGTGGCAGCCAGGATGCCAGATGGCAGACAGCATTGACTGCTGCTGAGGCCGCGTTGAATGCTGGTTCTGGTTACATGCTTGGTCTCACTGCTCCCGTTAGCGCGGAGGAAGGTGCTGCCAATTACAATGCCATGGCGATGGGCGGAGGTAGTGCGGTGGCCGACCCTGCCGGACGTGATGACCTCATCTTTATGCGCTCTGCCACATCTGACTATACTGTTGAGAGTAACTGGCCATTGGGCGGCTTGCACTATGGTATCAACAATGGGCCTAATGGCTACAACAACTGGGCAGGTAATACGCCTATTCAGCAGTTGGTAGATGACTATGAGATGATGGATGGTTCACAGTTTGACTGGAACAATCCTGTGCACGCAGCAAATCCGTTCGATAACAGAGATCCCAGATTCTACGCTACGATTCTGCATGATGGTTCTGACTGGAAGCCAAGACCAGCATCTGCTGCTGGATTGGATCCCAATGATCAGATCCAGACAGGTTCTTATGATGATGGTAACGGAGGAACCATTCCTGGCCTCGATACAAGAGACGGTCCGATCGAAGACTGGAACGGAAGTAGAACACACTACTACACGCGGAAGTTCATCGATCCGAACCCGGCATTACCTGATAACCAGTCAAATACGCAAGTCGTTCCCTGGCCATTTATTAGGTATACAGAGGTCGTTCTCAACTATGTGGAGGCACTTATCGAGACAGGTGATGAGACCACCGCACGCAATTGGCTGAATCAGATCCGATTCAGAGCAGGCATGCCAGCTACCGCGGCAACTGGTGACGCTTTGGTAGATCTGTATCGGAATGAGCGACGTATCGAGTTGCAGTATGAGGAGCACAGATACCACGATGCACGTCGATGGATGATCCCTGAAACGACCGTAGGTCGAGGAATTGAGATCCTGAACATCACCGCTACGGTGCGTACAGGTCAGACCGCTCACGTGCCGTATCGATATGATCCTGCTGTGTACGACTATACCTACACAGTAGTTCCTAATACGGACAATGAAACGCGCGTGTGGAACAATAACATGTACTATCGTGTGATTCCAAGAGATGAAATGAACAGGAACGAGCTCCTGGAGCAAAATCCTGGTCATACTGGAGGTTAATCCTTTTAGAAATATCAAAGAAATCCATCCTCAAATGGGGATGGATTTTTTTATTTTCACCCCTCAGATGGAAGGAGATATGAGGAAGATACTGGGGGTAGTCAGCGCCATTTTTTTGATTTCTTCCTGCCAGACCAACGAACGAACGAACGAGGCAGAAGCGCTGATTTATCCGGACGAAACACTTTTTGAACTAGTCGATTCCCTGACAACAGGAGTCACATTCTCTAATGAACTGGTAGAGGGCCTGAACACCAATGTCTTGGTGTATGAGTACTTCTACAATGGGGGAGGCGTTGCCACTGCCGACTTCAACGGCGACGAGCTCATAGATATCTACTTTGTCTCCAATATGGGGACTAATCAGCTGTACTTGAATAAGGGAGACTGGCAATTTGAGGAGGTGGCCTCTGAGGCAGCCGTGACTGGCAGAGCAGGGCCGTGGAAAACGGGCGTTAGTTACGTAGACATCAACTCGGATGGGTTGATGGACATCTACCTCTGCTATTCGGGAGCGCTGCCTCCAGATAAGCGAAAAAACGAAATGTTTGTGAACCAGGGTAACAACGAAGCCGGGGTCCCGAGTTTCGTGGAACAGGCCGAGGAATATGGCCTGGCCAGCACGGCCTTTAGCAATCAGGGTTTCTTTTTTGATCATGACCTCGATGGCGACCTGGACATGTTGCTGCTCAACCACAACCCCAAATCCATCCCGGTCCTGACCCCGTCGAATACACAACGGATGCTGGCGCAGGACGACCCTGAGCGTGGGTTGAGGCTGTTTGAAAACCGCGAGAACAGGTTCGTGGATATCACAACTGCTGCCGGAATCAACGGGTCCGCTTTATCTTATGGCCTTGGGCTGGGGATAGCCGATGTCAATCAGGACAACTACCCGGATTTCTACGTATCCAACGATTACGAAATTCCCGACTATCTCTACATCAACAATGGCGATGGCACGTTCACTGACGAGTTGCGCGACCGTGTGGAGCATGTCAGTAAATTCTCGATGGGTAACAACCTGTCAGACATCAACAATGATGGCCATGTAGACATCTTCACATTGGACATGTTGCCGGAGGACAACAAACGCCAGAAGCTGCTGCTGGCCCCAGACAACTACAATGAGTTTGACCAGATACTGGAGAAGGGATTTCACCACCAGTACATGCGCAATATGCTGCAAGTGGCCAATGGCGATGGTACATACAGCGAGATTGGACAGTTGAGTGGAGTTTCCAATACAGATTGGAGCTGGGCAGCCCTTTTCGCCGACTATGACAACGATGGCTGGAAGGACTTGTATGTGACGAATGGCTATCAACGCGATTACACGAACCTCGACTTCATCGACTACATGGACAACTACGTCCAATCAGCGGGACGACTCCAACGCGAGGATGTGATGAATCTCCTCGCTGAGATGCCATCATCAAATGTGACCAACTACGTATTTCAGAATCAGCAGGGTCAGGGCTTCACCAACGAAAACATCAATTGGGGCGTCCACGAGTCCTCCAACAGCAACGGCGCGGCTTACGCCGATCTCGACAACGATGGTGACCTGGATATGGTAGTCAACAACATCAACAAAGGAGCATTTCTATATCAGAATACAAGCATAGAGCGAGGTGATGGAAACTACCTGATGATCCGGCTTACTGGCGACCAATCCAATCCAATGGGAATAGGCGCCACAGTCACATTGACAGCGGGAGACCAAAAGCAACAACAATCGCAGCACCCTTACCGGGGATACTTGTCTGCGGTCTCGCCCGTGTTGCATTTCGGACTGGGAGATAAGGAAACAATCAATTCTTTGGTGGTGACTTGGCCCGACGGGCGCTCACAATCGTTGGTGGATGTGCCAGTGAATCAGACACTGACATTGAAGGTCACGGACGCGAGCATGGCCTCTACGGCAGAAAAAGGGGCAGTAGCCGTGTTTAGAGAATCTCAACCAGTTGTTGATTTCACCGATCCTGCGTCCGGTGTTCGAGACTACAATAGGCAGCCACTGCTCATCAACCAATTATCGTACACGGGTCCCTGTATGACGACGGGTGACGTCAATGGTGACGGGCTCGATGATCTATTGATTGGGGGCGCTAAGGGCGAGAGCGCCAAACTCTACCTGGGAAGCACAGAGGGGTTGCAACTCGTGAATGTCCGCTCTTTTGTTGTGGATCAAGATAGTCATGACACGGACGCGGTGTTCCTCGACGCCAACGGTGACGGTCTCATGGACATCTATGTAGCTAGCGGCGGGTACCATGATTACGAACCTGATGACCCACGCCTTCAGGATCGACTGTATATCAATGACGGCTTGGGGGATTTCTATAAGAATATACGAGCACTACCCGAATGGCGGGTGAGTACCGGCGCGGTGGCAGTGCTTGATTTCGATGATGATGGCGACCAGGACCTTTTTGTCGGTGGTCGCGTGATCCCTGGCCGATTCCCAGAGGTACCTGGCGGTGCGGTGCTAATCAACGATGGTCGTGGCCGGTTTTCATCCATTTTCGATGATTTCACAAACATTGGTCATGTGAACGATGCACAATGGACAGATCTCGAAGGTGACGGCCAGCCAGATTTGATCCTGGCAGGGGAATGGATGCCCCTGTCCGTTTGGACATGGACGGGCGAGCAATTCACGGACCGCACTGCAGAAGTGCTGGGTGGCGCATTTAACGGCTGGTGGAACTCTGTTGAAGTGTACGACCTGAATGGAGACGGAGTGAAAGATATCGTCGCGGGCAACAATGGTTTGAATTGTCAAATCCAGGTGAGCGCCGAAGAGCCTGCCGAGCTCTATTATGCCGATTTTGACGAAAATGGTGCTGTCGATCCGATCTTGTGCTATTATGTGGAAGGGAAGAGTTATCCCTACCCAGGGCGGAAAGAGCTATTGAAGCAACTGGTGTCCCTGCAGTCCAAATTCACATCCTATGAGAGCTATGCTGAGGCCACGCTGGAAGATGTACTGGATCGTCGCCAGCGACAGGCGGCGAGCAAACTGATGGCCGACCACTTTGAGACCTCGCTGTTTCTATCGACGGGGGAGGGGACATATACGAAAGGAAAGCTACCGATCCAGGCACAGTACGCCCCGGTTCACCAGGTGGTCATCCGCGATTTTGACAGCGATGGAGTGGAAGATCTCCTCCTTGCTGGCAACAACAGCTACAGCAGCCTTCGGTTGGGTCGGTTTGATGCGAACTACGGGCAGTTATTCAAGGGGCTGGGGCTGGGCCAGTTTGCTTATATCCCACAGTCCCTGTCTGGATTGCAGCTCAAAGGGGACGTCAGGGCTGTAGTTCCCTGGGGTGACAAACAATTGATTTTCGGTATGACTGGTTCTTCGTTGAAAGCATATGAGTGGTAAGAGCAAACTTCTCGCTGCCCTCCTTATGGGTGGGGTCTTCTTCTTTGGTTGTTCTACACGAGAGGTAGCCCGACTGTCCCTGCAAGAGGTCGCCTACAACTGGGCGGATATGACCCTCCACATCACACAGTTCACTCCGGCGAACTCGCCTACTTATGCCTCTCGGGGAGTAGGATACATCGGATTGGCCATGTACGAAAGCATTGTGCACGGGTATGATTCGCACAATTCACTGCAGGGCCAACTCAATGATCTTACAAGTGTCCCGCTGCCAGAGGAGAACATGGACTACGCGTGGGTGCTGAGCTTCAATGCCGCTTCCGCTGAGATCCTTCGCTCTATTTACAATCAGACGTCTGACGAAAACAAATTGAAGATCGATTCTCTGGAGAACGCGATCATCAAGATGTTTGGAGCTGATTATGAGCGTCCCGTGGTGGAGCGATCTGCAGCCTATGGCACGTCTGTGGCTCAAGCCATTTTTGAATGGTCCAAGACCGACGGTGGCCACAGGGGGTACCTGCGCAACTTTGACAAGGACATGGTGCACCCTTCCTTCCCGGGTTCGTGGCAACCTCCGCTATATGCCCAGGCCATCAGTCACCACCCACTGCACCCCTATTGGGGCGAGAATCGGACTTTTCTGAAAGTAAATGGCGATCTGGAGTTGCCCTATATGATCCCCTACGACAGTACGGAAGGGTCCGATTACTACAACCAGTTCCTCGCTGTATACGAGAAAGACCTTGAGCTCACCCGTGACGAGAAGGAGCAGGCGATATGGTGGGGAGATGACCCGGATGTGACGTTCACGCCTCCGGGGCATTCATTCTACCTGGCCACAACCGCGATGAAACTGCTCGATCCCAACTTCATGGAAGTCGCAGAAACCTACGCTCGCGTAGGGTTGGCCGTAGCAGACGCCTTCATCAATTGCTGGAAGTGGAAGTACCACTTCTTCTCCGAGCGGCCCAACACCTTCATTCCCAAATTTATTGACCAGGAATGGGTCTCCTTTTGGCCAGATCCACCATTCCCGGCTTTTCCATCAGGACACGCTATTCAGGCCTCTGCGATGGCGACGGTCATGATCGACTTATACGGAGAGAAACTTTCATTCACCGACAGCGCGCACCATGGTCGCGAACGCGATGAATTGAGGGATACGGACTTCGTCGTACAGGAGTTTGACGAGTTTTGGGACATCGCAAGTGAGACCGCGGATTCCAGGTTTTACGGAGGCATTCATACGCCGCAGGACAATGATATTGGACTGGAAGAAGGAAGGAGAATAGCGACACATGTAAGTCAGCTCAAATGGAGGCGTGATGAGACAGAGTAGTCGACTCCTGTTGCTCATGTGCCTGCTCCCCACGCTGGGGCTGTCGCAGACGGTGTGGACCGATGTGACGGCCGATGCAGGAATCGATCACCAGTTTGAGGTGTTCGAGGGGATGTTTGGAGGTGGCGCCTGTGTCTTTGATTTCGACAACGACGGCTTCGAGGATCTTTTCCTGACCAGTGGGATGCAACAAGACCAATTGTATCGCAACAACGGGGATGGAACATTCACGGATGTTTATGAGGGTTCGGGGCTCGAAGAGACGCGGCACTACGTAACACAAGGTATAGCATCGGCCGATGTGAATAAGGACGGATGGGTGGACTTGTTTATTACGACGATCACATCCAAGGACTCCGTTAAAACCATTCCGAGGGAAATCAACCTGTTTTTTCTCAACAAGGGAGATGGCACGTTTCGCAATGCTACGCGCGAATTCCGCTTGTCCAACTACAACTCGTTCAGTACCGCCGCGGCATTCGGTGACGTCAATCAGGATGGTTATGTGGATCTCTATATCGGCAACTACTTCCTGGCATACGAAGGCAAACTCAGTGTCATCAACGACGCCACGATTGTAGGTGCCAACCAAACATCGAAGGACTATCTGCTTATCAACGTGGAGGGTCGGTACTTTGAAGATGCTTATGAGGATTACGAATTGGATCACCGCGGATTCGGATTTGGGGGCGTCTTCTCAGACTATGACAATGACGGTGATATTGACATACTGGTGAACAATGATTTCGGCTATAAAGCTGTCCCCAATTACCTACTGCGAAACGACTACCCGAGGAAGCGCTTTACCAATACGGCCAAGGACCTGGACATGGATCTGAAGATCAACTCCATGGGTACTGCCGTTGGTGACTTCAATGAAGACGGCCTCCTGGACTATTTCTTCACCAACATCCGATTCAATAAGTTCATGGTGCACGAGGAACCATCTGTACCGTATGCAGATATCCTGAAGTCTCAGAATATGAATGTTGTGACCATCAGCTGGGGAGCGAATTTTGCCGATTTCGATCAGGATGGAGACGTGGATCTTTTTGTGGGCAATGGGGACCTCAACCCCAACTGCGTGCCGATGGCTAATTTCTACTTTGAGAATAATGAGGGACAGTTTACTGAATTAGGCAGAGCCAAAGGGATCAATGACTATGGGATGGCGCGGGGCACGGTCACGTTTGATATAGAGAGCGATGGCGATCTGGATTTGCTCGTGGTCAATCAGAAGCCCGTCTATGACAATTATCCGGTCGCTTCCCGAACCATACTTTATCGGAATGACAGCACCTCTGGAAATTGGCTGCAAGTGAAGCTGGAAGGCACAACGTCCGACAACCGGGGGCTGGGAGCTCGTGTAGTGGCTGTCATAGGAGGTCGTAGACTCTTGAGAGAAGTGGATGGCGGTGGCTCTAGCCACATGTCGCAGAACTCACCGATCGTTCATTTTGGATTGGGCGATGCCGAAGTTGTCGATTCTCTCATCGTGCGATGGCCTGTGGATCATACGCAGGTGCTGACAGATGTGGCGGCGAACCAAAAGCTCGTTGTCCTGGAAGAACCCTTTGACCAGGATTCCAATACCGCATACATTAGCTTTTTGATGTCCATAGTTGTCGGAGGATTTTTTGTGGCATTATTCCTCATACGCCGGCGGGACAGTCTGCAGACTAGTTCCTAGCATTTTCTACCTTTATCGGCACCCAACGAAGATCGGATTGTATGAAAGCCGTCACCAGAACGCAATACGGAGGACCGGAGTGCCTCACCATCCAGGATATTGATACGCCGAAGCCCGGTCCCAAAGAGGCCCTTATTAAGGTCCATTATGCTACAGTCAATCGAACGGATTGCGGAGCACTTTGGGGAAAGCCGTGGATCTACCGGCTATTTGTTGGCTACCCGAAGCCAAAAAAGATCTCTCCGGGAACCGATCTGTCCGGGGAAGTCGTCGAGGTAGGTGAGGCCTTCGAAGGTCTGCAGGTGGGTGATCGGATCATCGCCTTCAATGACAACGGCGAGCTGGCGTCCCATGCTCAGTACACGATTATCAGACCAGGCATTGCGTTTGCCAGGATTCCAGACGGCGTGCCGTATGATCTTGCCGCTGCGAGTGTAGAGGGAGGTCACTACGCCTACAACTTCATTAATAAAGTGGACATGCAGCTAGGGAACAAGGTCTTTCTCCATGGAGCGACCGGAGGTATTGGATCCGCAGGTCTTCAGTTTTTGAAGCACATGGGACTTCATGTGACAGCCACCTCTACGACGAAGAACGCGCAGAAGATCAAGGCACTGGGCGCAGACCGTGTCATCGACTGGGAAACGGAGGATTATCTCAAGGATGATGGAGAACGATACGACTTCTTTTTCGACTCCGTGGGCAAAAGTGCCTTTGGGTGGTGCAAGCACCTTTTGACTCCCAAAGGCGTCTATATTTCCTCTGAGCTGGGTCCTCGCGGTGAGAATCCTTTTCGGGCAATGATGGGTGCCTTTCAAAGTGGGAAGAAAGTCAAGTTTCCTATGCCTGCGGATGTTCAGCTGAGTCTGAATTTCATTCTGGATCGGTTGGCAGATGGGACATATCAGCCCGTTGTTGATCGAGTGGTCTCTATGGATGAAATCAAAGAAACTTACGAATACGTCTGTGCCGGGAAGAAGACGGGGAATGTCTTGTTGCGGTTAGCTGAGGAATGATTTACTGAGGCCAACCCTCGGCGATCATCGAATAAACGGGCTTCAACAGCATCACCGCGGCGATCATGATGAATAGCGCCGTATTGACGCGCTGATATTTCTGATCACTCATGTATTTGAGCAGGAACTTGCCGGTAAATGTGCCTACCACTGCAGCCACTCCGAGGACGATGATCAGACTTTGATAATTCCCAAAGTCAAATCCGACAGCGGTTGAGAAGACAATCATCTTAGCGAGTTGGGCGACGCCCTGACAAAATGATTTGGTTGCGACCAGGCGCTCCCGAGTCAGGTTGTTCATGTTGAAAAAAGAAGCGATCAAAGGCCCCGTGACGGCCACGATCATTCCCAGGAATCCCGAAATAAATCCCAGAGCGACGATGGTGCCATTGGATGTTTTCCGGGCTGTGATCCGGGGCGCGAAGATGCTGATGAGAATAAAGATCCCGATCAACCATTCCAGCACAGCTGGCTCGAAATGCATGTACAACTGGCCGCCCAGCAAGGCTCCTGGCAAAAGCAGTATCGAAAACCAACCTACGACTCGCCATTCGATGGATTTGAAGTAGGCGCCAAGCCGGGCGCCGTTGGCGATCAGCTGGACACCGGCATGCAGTGGTATCGCCAGCTTGGCATCGAGGGCCAAGGTCAACAGAAAGAACAAAACGGTTCCTCCTGCCAGCCCAAACATCGATGAAATCAATGCACCAAGGACCGTAGATGCGATCAGAAATGCCAGTAGCCAGAAACTCATACAGATGTCGTTGGGTCTTCTCCTAAGCGCTTTGTCTGGCCTTCAGTTGCTTGCTGAAATGCTCGTAGGCCTTGAGAAACTCCGCATTCATTTCCATGCCGGCCGCGACAAAATCGTCATAATGTTCGGAGAGATGCTTCATGACATAGTCGGGATTGACACGCTCATCGAGTGATTGGCGGTGAGCCCGTCCTAGCTGCGTCGCAACCGAATAGGCGATGTCTACCTGCTCAAACTCTGTGAGGAGGTCCTTGATCTTGGCATTCTTATGGGGAATGGCGCGACCCCAATACTCCTCCCCTTCGTGGGTAGCGTAGCCCAGGCGTTCTTCGAGTTCCGGGGCATAAAGGTTGGATGCTTCTATCATCCTCAGCCCATGGTGATGGTAGGGATTGTAATAGTACTTGTTGTCTGCATCCTGATACACCTTTTTGAGCTCGATCAGAAGCTTGTCCTCTTCTTCGTGGGACTTTCGGGGTTCCAGTGCCACCAGGAATCGATGGTTGCCAAATGTCCCGGTCCCTTTGCCCGCTTCGGTAATTCTGTATTTTTTGAGAAGTTCCTCGTCGCCGCGGCTTTTGATGTAGGCCTCGAATATGCTCAGGACTGTCTTGTTGTCCGGATCTACTGGCGATTTTCGCATTTGCTTTGCCCATTTTCCATTGGACTTAAGGTAGTCGTGGACACTATCAAACCAGGCACGATATTCCGCTTTGTCGGCCGTCTTCGATACCGCCTTGAAGGGAATGTCGGGTGCCTGGAAGCTACGCATGTAGCCCTCCAGGAAATACTCCATCACGGTATTTGGTAGAAAGAGCGCCTTCTTCTCTTCCCTCTTCAGGGAAAGGGAGCAAAGAAATCGAACGATATCCCAGGCATAAGGGCCCATTCGCGATCTGTCGAAGTCGGACATGCCGGCTCCGGTGTCGGTGATCACATAGTTCTCTGTGTGAGGATTGCCATGGACGAAGACCGTCGGCAATTTGGAATGGTCAAACAGCTTTCTAAAATGCTTCTGCATCCGAAGGCACTTGTGCCGGAAAAACAGAAACATGCCACGGTCCTTTTTCAGGTAGTCTTTTGCCAAATTGGATGGGCCATTGTCTAGATTCTTGAGATAGATCTGCATGGCTATAGTCTGGTTTAGTGCTCAGCTTATGAGCGCCGGGGGGCGCATCGGTAATGCTAGAAGCGAATGCAATGTTAACTAAAAGTTAACTAAAAATTAATTGAATATTATCTAAGTTAAGAAAAAAGTCGCAATTAACCAGACCGATTGCAGTGAATCGGAAGTTTAGATTAGTCGGTAAGGTTTGGGTGAAGCCAAAAAAAGCAGGACCCTTACCTGGCCCTGCTCTGAAGTTATGTTCGCAGTTAGCTACTAGAGGCTGATTACTGCTGCGCCGGCTTTGACTGGATCGGTCACTGCTGCTGCTCCTACGATTTCGATGCCTTCCAAAAAATCTGAAGCTTCATAGCCTCGAACGGCTGAGCAAGGAGGGCAAGCGCCTACGTGGCATCCGTGGTCGATTACATTTTGGACCATGTCTTTGATCGTGGGATCCATTGGGTTGGGATGGGCCTTCTCGGCTGCCCCTTTGCGTGCCCAGTCGACGCCGGCACTAACGAGAAATACAGATACATCCAGGCCCGAGTTGATACCGCCATTGGCGAGGCTCCAGGCTACGGAGGCCCTTTCGTTATCAAGTCCCTGGGAGATGATCACTACGAGTTTTCTGCTGTCATTCATGATAGTAAGTGTTTGTTATTCTTGAAAAATGTGTGTCTAAATGATGTCTTCTGTTTAGCTGCCCTTGAGGTAAGCATGCAGGCTGATGGCGGGTGATGGGAATGGATTACCCACGGCATGCTGCCCAAATCGATCGTCGATATACAGGGTACTGCCATGATACAGTTGGTTCTTGGCCAGGAGCTCTGGCTGGTCACCAAAGGAGTACCGCAATTCCTCAACACTACCCAATAAGACCCTGTAGATGCCGCCCCCTTTAGGGTGAGGGTGGATCGCGCTGATCTCTCCTGGTGTCCAGCGAATGACGATCACCTTCAACCACTCGTTATCAACTAAGATGTGGCGAGATGCTTGAGCTGTAAGGAGCTCATTGATTAGGGCATCGGAAGGTGCTGTGAAGTCGTTGAAAATGGGCATGAAATCCAAGGCCGTGAGATGAGCGCGGCCAGAGGTGGCTACAGCCGAGAGCCTCGCAGACAATTCGTTGAATCCTGGCAACTGCCGGTGGACTGCGATGGCTGGTGTGTCGACTGGCTGTAGGGGGTAACCCTGGTATTTGGTGCTGGGTGCTTGAAAGGCAATGTTCGTGTTCATGATTCCTTATCCGTTTGTGATGACAAAGGACAGGAGTCTGGGCACGAATCATTTTGCTCAGAAGTTCATCGACTTGACTGATGAGCTCAAAGTCAACTTTCTCAGGTTGTGATAATGGATTTCTTGTAATCTGTCGGGCTATGGCCCATCTCACTCTTGAATACCCGACTAAAATGGGAGAGGTCTTCAAACCCGGATTGAAAGGCAATCTGCGAAACGGGCAACTCACTGCTGGCCATGAGATTGGCTGCGTGTTTTACTCGCCTTTTCGTAATCCACCGCCCAGGAGATTCGTCGAACACCCGCTGGAAATCCCGCTTGAAGGTGGAGACACTTCGGTGGGTCAGTTCCGCGTAGTCTTCGAGCTTCAGGTTGAAACAATAGTTTTTCTCCATGATCTGCTCCAGGCTTGGGCCCTGTGAATCTGCCAGGTGGCAAAAGTAGGCCGCCAATTTTGGATCGCTGTTCATGATAGTGATCAGCAACTCCTTGAGCTTCAGGACGAGAATGTTGTCAGGCGGTCGATTGATGCCTTGAAAATAGGCCAGCATCGAATGAAAATAGCTATCTAACCAGGCGGTTGATCGGACCTCTAGCGCCGTAAATTCCTGGAAGTCCCTGGATCTCTCTATGGTTAATTGAGCCCTGTGCTCTTGCACCGTTTGCTTGATCAGATCATCGGTCAGGAAAAAACCCAGCATGCAATATTCATCGTCGAAATACTGCCGAATCACCTCGGCACCTTTTTTCAGGTAGAGCGATTGCCCCGGGCCGACCGTCCATTCACCATTGATCGTCTGGTAGGTTTTTTTGCCACTGAGCACGTAAACGATGTAGTCGTTTTTCGAAAAGATGCCGATTTGCTCCGCTTCGATGGGACATGTATATTCCAAACAGACGGTATCCTCATATTCAAATCGATTGAAACTGAGGTTGTCTTTGACGATCTGATAGAAGTTGAGCATGGTCAGGCGAAAAAATTGGGACTATGAATATAGCCAAATCCTGACACATTGACGAGGAACGGTCTTTTGCCTCCCAGCCCTCCCGGACGCCGGTGTACTATTCCGCAGCCATCAGCGCGAGCTCCTTCATTGAGTCCTTTCCATACCAATCTGCGCTATCGATGGCCACCGCCTTTTGGTGATAGAGCACTGCAGCTTCCAGATCACCTAGTTGCTTGTAGCTATTGGCGATATCGTGGTGAGCCATGATCGAGTTGGGGTACAGATCGAGGCTGATTTGAAAGAGCCGCACAGCGTCTTCGTATCGGCCTGTAGCATGATGGTAATAGGCAAACATGTTCAGTTCCCATTCTGCCAGGTACTGCCAGTTGGGATACTTCTTTTTCATTTCATCGAAATAGGTAGAAGCCACCGATACACCCTCACGTTCAGTCATAGAGAAGAATGCTGGTTGATCCAGGGGTGCGCCCAGTCCCATATCGGCATACAAGGAGGCTCGTACGGAACCAATTTGCTGCCACCTGTCATTCTGAGAGGCAAAGTCGATCACTTCTTTCGCGTCCTCTCTTCTGCCCGCGTACCATAGGTCGTAACTGAGGGCAATGAGCTCCTCTTCGAAGTAGTACTGCTGTCTCAGAGAGTCCAGGAGGCTATCCTCGTAGGCAGTCAGTGCATAAGTGAGGTCTTCTTGTTCGACCATGCTCATGAAGGGGGTGGTCGTGTTGTTCGTGAGTCGTAGCCGTTTCCCGGTACTTCCATCTATTACCACGATGCCCCATCGACCGATACGACTGGACTGGAAGGCTATACTCCCGTCTGGAGCTACACGGGCATCCAGATCCCAATTGTGGGAGTCGGTTACTCTCCGTACATTTTTCGTTTCGACAGATACCGCGTAGACCTCATATTTGCTGTCGTCTCTGTTGCTGTAAAAGAATACCTCCTTCGCATCGGGCCCGAATGAACACCCCCCGTCATCGGCCCAGCTTTCCGTCAGCTGTGTGATTTCGCGGGTCTTCAGATCCATGATCGCTATATCAGAATTGCCCGCAAATCGACTGGTCTCAAAAGCCATGTGGCGACCATCGGGGGAGAGGTAGGGTGCCCGATCACTCCCGGGATCCTTCGTGATCCGCTCTATCGCACCCGATGCTACTTCCACCGTGTAGATGTCTCGATTGCCATCAACGTTGCGATTGGTGAAGATCTTACGGCCATCTGAAGAGAAACAGAGGTAATCCCCATCCCGTACGGCGTCATCGGTCAGATTGCGGATTTCGGTCCCATCGCTGTTCATAATGAAAAGATCACGTTGTCCCTCTCTTTCTCCAATGAAGGCGATCTCCTTTCCATCCGGTGAATATGCCGGAAAGCTATTGCCATAACCCTCAGACGTGAAAGTCAGTTGTTGGATGTCCGTGCCATCACGTTGCATGGAGAAGATGTTGAGCGTAGGGTGGCTCGCCCTCGTGCTACAGAAGACAATGCGCTCACCATTTGGCGACCATGACGGTTCATAGTCCCAGTAGTTGAAGACCATGAGTTCTTCTATTGCAGGTGACTGAGGAGGTGTTGCACATGCGACGGCGAGTAGGTAGATGAGGAAAGCGTAGTGCTTGTTGAGCTTCATAGGGTAATTTGTATTTCAATTCTCCCCTAAACACGGCCAGGAGTGCGATGAGATGCATGCAACAAGGTCGTTGATGTGCGGATTCCACCAGAAACACAAAAGGGTCGGCACCGTGCAGTACCAACCCTTTGTTGTGATTGCTTTGTCTGTTACTCGTTTCTCAAGGTCCCTGCAGGATTTGCTTTGACAGCCCTCAGGGAATAGGCTCCCAGGACGACCCAGGCAGTTACCAGCACAATGAGAGTCGCTAAGAGATACGTCCATGCATCCAAACTAATTCGGAAGGCAAAGTCTTCCAGCCAGTCGCTCATGACCATGAAGTTGATCGGTATGGCTATGACGAGCCCGATCGTCAACAGAATGGTCGTGTGCTTTAGGAGCAATAGCAGCAGTTGCCTTACAGAGGCACCAAGAACCTTGCGAATGGCCATTTCCTTCATCCGCTCTATTACGTTGAAGCTTGCCAGGCCGAGGATCCCCAGCACTGCTACGAATATGGCCATGACGGTAGCATAGAGTGTCATTTCTCCTATCCGCTCTTCGTTCTCGTAGAGTGTTTTGAAGTTCTCGTCCAAAAAGGAGTATTCCATCGGCCGCGATGAATCAAAGTCGTTCCACGCCGCTTCGATCTGGCCAATGGTTTCGCTGATGTCTCCACCCGTCAATCGAACCGCAAGCATTTCATAACGCCCGCTGGTTCGTCCTCGAAAAACGTGGATCACCGGCTCCACTCGATTGACCAGAGACTGGTAATTGAAATCCTTCACAACGCCGATCACATCAAAGCCCTCATCCTCTTCCGGGAACATCAGCTTCCGACCCTCCACAGAGCTCCATCCGAGCTGCTCCATCGCGGCCTCATTGATCACTGACTTGCGCTCGTCGGAAGACATGTCGATGTCGAAATCTCGCCCGTCCACAAATTCTATGTCCAGTGACTTGAAGTACTCATGGTCTACATCCACGAAGCGCCAATCGAGCGGAGGTTTGTCCCTGGCATCGTCAGATTGGACGAGCACATAGCTGCCCCTGTACCGTCCGGGAACGGAGCTGGTGGAACTGACTTTCTCCACGCCGGCAAGCGATTCCAGTGCATTGCGAAAAGCCGTAAGTCTTTGCTGACCTTCTTCTTCACGACCACCACTCGCCTCAATGATCATGACGTTGTCGGGATCGAAATTCATGTCGGCCGTTTTCATAAAGCTGATCTGTCGGTACATGATCACTACAGCACTGATGAGCATGATGGCAATGGCGAATTGCAGGCTAACCAGGATATTCTTCGGGTCAAAGCCACGCTTGCCTTTGGACCAGGAGCCATGCATGGCATCGCCGGAGCGAAGTTTGCTAAGTCGGAGGGTGGGGTAGAGCCCTGCCAGGGCACCCAGACCCACTATACTGACCAGTAAGATCACGATAGACAGTGGCTCCAGCAGGAACGAAAGGCTCATTTGCTGTTCGAACAGACCGATGAAATAGGGCAGGAGTAAGAATCCAAGACCCACACCCAAAACAGCCGACAAAGTGAAGAGCAATGCCGTTTCACCAATGAATTGCTGTACGAGGTCACCGCGCCCTGCGCCGAAGACTTTCCTCACGGCCACTTCCTTAAAGCGCACGAGCGATTGTGCGGCGTTGAGGTTGGCAAAGTTGAAGAAGGCGATCAGTAGCAAGCCGATGGCAATGTACCCCAGGAGATAACCGTACGTCTGCTGATTGGTATTGTAGTCGAAGTACTCAGCCAGGGGTAACAACTCTAAAGTGCCCCGTTCCGATTCCGAGATAAATTTTTCTGCGATGGCCGGAAACTGTGCCACCAATTCCTCCGGATCCTGACCTTTCTCCAGCTGCACAAAGCTCCACATAAACGACGCATTCCAACCCCAAAAGCCGCGCTCGGTCCAGAAGGCTTTGCGTGACTCGACGTTGATGATGACATCAAATTGGAAGCTGGAGTTGAACGGCACCTTACCCAACACGCCTGTTACCTCGTAGGTCAGCGTCTCGTTAAGGTCCATTTGGACCGTCTGGCCAATCGGGTCCTCATCGCCAAACATCCGCTGAGCCACCTCTTCACTGATGACGATAGAGTTGGGGTTCTTGAAGACCTCACTGGCTACGCCTTTGGCAAGGGGGAAGGAGAACATGTCAAACATGCCCTGATCACTGTACGTGATCTCTTCACGAAACTCCTGGTCCCCAACTCGCATCAGCCCCCGACCGAAGAAAGCGAACCGGGTCACATGCTTCACCTGGGGAAATGCCTTCTTCACCTCGTCTGCCAGGGGTGCGTAGGTGTCGCTTACATCGAGATTGCCACCTTCAGGCGTCAGTCGAGTTCGATAGAGAAAGTAGATGTCTTCCGTATTCTCATGAAATTGATCGTAGGTGATGATGTCCCACGCATAGACGCCCAACAATAGGCTGATGGCCACTCCCAGGGAGAGGCCGACCACATTGATCGAGGAGATAAACTTCTTTCTACGAATATTGCGGAGAGCGATACGGATATAACTTTCCACCAGCGGCCAGGGCGATTGGCTGTACCTAAACTGCACAGCGCGTTCTTCCTGGTTGATGTCGTAGGGTGAGCCCAGGTCTTCAATGGCCTTATCAAAGGCCTCCTGGACCGATGCTCCGCTGCCCATCTGCTTGTCAATACTTTGTCGTAGGTGATCTTCCAGCTCGGCGATCACACCGTCTTCGAGGAAGTCCTGCTTCCTGATCTGTTGGCGCCACTGACCTATCAGGCGCTCGATTTCGGGTTGTCTATCCATTTGAAGTTTTTGAGTTTTTTGACCATAGTCTTAGCAAGACCTCATGTATGCTCAGCCATTGTTCCTGTTCTTCGTGGATGGCTTTTTTGCCATCGTCTGTGATGGAGTAGTACTTCCGGTGTCGCCCATTCTCCGACTGATTCCAGTGCGACGTGACAAGTCCCTCTTTCTCCAGTCGGTGTAGTACCGGATACAACATGCCATCCGCCCACTCCAGACGCCCTCCTGAGAGCTCCTTGATTTGCTGAATGATGTCATACCCATACGTTGGGCCCTGTTGCAGGATGCCTAGTATCAAGGGCTTCGATGAAGCAGCTACCAATGACTTCGAATAACTCATAATGCCTTACTAATCTATATACATAGATAGTCTATGTACATAGAAAATCAAAGTATGTTGGTGAAATTTGCGGAGAGAACGGGTGTCTTTCTTGGCGAAGGGTAGTCCGGTGCTCTATTATAGCGCTGCCCCGCTAGCAGCCCACGAGGCCATGCAGGCTGCCATTTCGCCCCGGTCTATTTTGCTGATGGCATCACTTCGAGCAGAGTTTCGGTTCACTGCCGCGGTTGGTGTTGTCACCAACCGCCTGCACTAAGTCAATTCGTCATTCCTGCGAACTCGTGGAAATAGGATCCTCTGGGAATTGAATTGTGATGCAGGAATCTGAATTGACCTACAGCGCCCGCCAGATTCCTGTATCGCCCTTCGATTTCACTTAGCAGTTGTCATTCATTGAAGCTTACAGGAATGACGGCGGGAGGGGGTTCCTAGCCCCGGGAGATTTACCAAAAAGGCCCGCCACTTCTGTGACGGGCTGCCGCGGTTAGTGTGGTCACCAACCGCCATTTCCTTTCTTCGCACCAATTCAATTCGTCATTCCTGCGAACTCGTGGAAATAGGATCCTTAAGGAGTTGAACTGTGATGCAGGAATCTGAATTGACCTACATATCCCGCCAGATTCCTGTATCGTCTTTCGTTTTCACGTAGCAGTTCTCATTTTTTGAAGCTCACAGGAATGACGGCGGGATGGGATTCTTCTCCCTGGTTTGTGGCACACAAACCAGTCTATGACAATGTCATTCTGAGGCACGAAGAATCATTAGCTGATCTCGATGGATTGTCCTTGCGATATGAATAGATGCTTCCTTAGTCAGCTGACCTTCAGGAGGTTGGTTTTGAGAGTGGCAAAGGATTGTCACCCTGAGGCTCTCGAAGGGCAGACAATCCAAAAAGCCCGCCACTTCCGTGACGGGCTCCGTTTCTTCGCCTATGTGCCGCGGTTGGTGTTGTCACCAACCGCCATTTCCTTTTTTGATGTGCAGTCAGGTGTTTCCACCTGAGTACCTCAAGTTGATTTTAGTCGTTGATAAACTCCTCGAACGACTGGATTTCCAACTGCGTGATGCCTTTACGCTCCATGTCCTTGTCCATCCTGGCGACGCGCTTGGACTTGATGAAGCTAAGGTCCGTCTTCGCCTTCTCGAGTCGCTCTTCGAGTAGCGCCATATTGTCCAGCTCCGATTGGCTTGGCGCCTGGTAGCCCGACGCGATTTTGCTGAAGAGATCCGCGATCTTCGAGCGCAGTTGAGGCTCTGCAGAGTTGACGTAGTTGTCGCCGGTGGTGATGACAAGCGTTTCCTTCAAGGTATTGAGTTCCTCAATCACCGGAGACGCGGACTTCGTACCTCCGCTATTAGCGACTTCATCGGCCTTTGCCAGAATCTCATCGATTTCGTAGACGAGGTACGCCAGTTCTTGCGACATGTCGTACAGCTTTTTGGTGGTGGCATGCAGCAGTTCCCTTTCAGTAGGGGTGACATCAGAGTTGGGATCGTCTACAAGCGTCAGTGTCGACTCGTAGCTCTCACGTCCTTTGTTGACCAGTACCTTGTACGTTCCGGCAGGCACCCTTGGTGCCGTGAATCCTCCAAAGGCGATGCTTTTGCCCTTGGCCATTTTTGGCTGCTTGATCCGGCCATTCCAGGTGACGACATTGATGCCTTTCGATTTGCCAGGCGTGATCTCCGTCAGCTTCGTTCCATCAGTGTCCTGGATTTCCATCGTCATTTTACCGAAGATGTGTTTCTTCTTCAGGTAGTAGACAATCTTGGCATCGTTGGAGCTATTCTCGCCGACAAACTCACGTTCAGTGGCTGTACCACCAAACGGACTCGTCTCCTTAATGATCGACGGCTCTCGAGGGAAGAAGTGCATATTCTTCGCCAGCACCTCCTGCGTCAAGTGCCGCAAAGGACTGATATCGTCGATAATGATCACACCGCGACCATGTGTGCCCAGTACCAGGTCATTCGTGTTCTTCTGCAGGGCAATGAAGTGGACGGCTGTCGCAGGCATGTTGTTGGTGAACTTGCTCCAATTGGCGCCCCCATCGATCGTGACGTAGAGGCCAAATTCGGTTCCGAGGAAGAGAAGGTCCTCATTCTCGTAGTCTTCCTGGATATTTCGGGAATAGCCGTTGATGTCATCCGTGACGATCGACGTCCATGTTGCACCGTAGTCAGTGGTCTTCAGCACATAAGGGTTCATGTCTCCTGCCGTATGTCCATCAAGTACTGCGTAAGCTGTTCCTTCGCCGTGATTGCTCGCCTCAATATGGTACACCCAGGTATTGGCCGGGACGCCCTGTATATTGACGGTCGTATTGTCCCATGTTTGGCCACCATCTTTCGTTACCTGGATATTCCCATCATCGGTACCAACCCAAATCACATTTTCATTGAGGGGGGACTCGGCGATGGTGAAGATGGTACAGTGGTTCTCCGCACCTGAATTATCGGTAGATATGCCACCACTGGCTTCCTGATTCTGCTTGGCTTTGTCATTGGTCGTGAGATCCGGTGAGATGATCTCCCAGTTGTCCCCCATATCCTCTGATTTGTGCAGGTACTGACTAGCCATATAGAATCGATCTGGCTGGTGCTCACTAAGAGCCATCGGCGCATTCCAGTTGAACCTGAGCTTGTCGTATCCCTTCACTTCCAGAGGCTGAATCGTTTTGGTCAGCTGCTTGTCCATATCGTAGCGCCACACATTTTGTGCTCCTTGCATTTCCGAGTAGAGGATTCTTTTCGTTGGGTGGGCCACCACTCGGAATCCGTCACCAAAGCCCACGACATTCCAGTCGCGCGCTTCCACACCACCAGGGGAGGAGGAGGGCCCATACCACGAGCCATTGTCCTGCAGTCCACCGTAGACGTTGTACGGTTCCTCATTGTCAACACTGATGTGGTAAAACTGCGAGAGAGGAAGGTTGGCCACAATCTCCATCGTCGTGCCGCCGTCCCATGATCTGTAGAGGCCTCCATCTGTCGCCACATACATCCGGTCAGAGTTCTTGATGTCAAAGAGGATATCATGAATGTCCGGGTGCATGTTGCCGAGGTCCTTGAAAGTCTCGCCGCCATCTCGACTGATCGATCCGAACAGACCAGCCTTTACGACCACATTGGGGTCCCGAGGGTCGATCGCAATTCTTGAGAAGTAGAAGGGCCGGACGACCAGACCGAAGTCGCTATTGAGATGTTCCCAACTGGCCCCGGCATCTGCAGATTTGTACAGTCCTCTTTTGTTTTCATCTTCTGTTTCCAGCACACTGTACAGGATATTGTTATCGGAGGGAGCGATCGCCACTGCGATGCGTCCAAGTTTGCCTTCAGGGAAGCCGTTGTGGATCTTGTTCCATGTGGCGCCACCATCTGTGGATTTGTAGAGGGCGCTGTTGTTACCGCCGGAGTTGAAAGACCAGGCCGTGCGACGAAACTCCCACATGGAGGCGTAGAGCACGTTCGGATCTCGCGGGTCCATGATTACATCACCACAGCCCGTGGTGGCGTCGATATAGAGCACCTTGCTCCATGTTTGACCCCCATCCTCAGACTTGTATACACCTCGTTCTTCGCTGTCACTCCAGAGCGCTCCGAGTACGCCGACATACATGATGTTGGTATTTTCAGGATGGATCTCAATGGAGGATATGCGCTCCGAATTCTCAAAACCGACTTTCGTCCAGGAGGCGCCTCCATCGCTTGACTTGTAAAGCCCGTCTCCGACTGAAACGCTGTTACGCGTCCAGATCTCACCGGTACCGACCCAGATCACATTGTCGGGGTCCTTTGGGTCTAGTTTTACTTTTCCAATGGATTGCGGATACTCTTCGAAGATAGGGGAGAAGGAGGCTCCACCATTAGCAGATTTCCATACGCCACCCCCAGCGGCTCCGACATAGATAACGCGATCATTGGTAGGGTGCTGCTCGAGATCTATGATGCGGCCGCTCATGACGGCGGGTCCGATGTGCCTTGCACGCATATCTCCGAAGAGCTCCTTGCCCTTCAGGACGATGGTATTGTCTTGCGCGTTGACCGTCCCGGCAATCAGGACCGCGGCCAATACATAAAATAATGATTTCATAAGTCTGTTAGAATGCGATAGCGTGGGTTATTCCTCTCCGGGGAAGGCAAATACAGCTGCATCCACCGCTGGATTGACTTCAATCGCATCAATTGCAAGTGGCTGTGACTGACCACCTTTGATCCCTTGGGTCATTGAGAAGGGGAAGTAAAAGCCATCGACTTCGTCGTAATCGCTCATTGTCGACCATCCCATGGAACCGGCCGCAGGGCCGCTTTTTATCTCAGATTCTTGTGCTATGGGTACGAAGGCATCCATATCAAAGTAATAGAACGAAACGTCCGCGACCTCTTTCCCATCGATGGTTCGAGGTTCTTTCGTCAGCTTCACTTTGTAAGTCTCAGCTCCGTCCACATTCTCAGTTCCCACGAGTTCGGCTGTATACCCCTTGTCTTTGTAGTTGAGGAAAGAATCAGGAAAGTCATTAATGTCAAGCTTGAAGTTGGCGGTGGTTTCCGCATCGGACTTCTCTGCCTTTAGGCTCTGGAAGTTGATACCCCACAAGTTTTTGCCATCGTAAACGTCCTGGAAGAATTCATTGCCTTGGAAGCTAATCTTTGTGTACTGTCGTCCGTCGGATAGTTGAACGGCTTCCACCGGAATCTCTATTCCGCCTTGGTTGACTTTAGCCGTGATTTTGACGCCTTCGAGTTTGGCCCAATTGTCCTTACCACCCGTGTTCTCGAGGTAGTTTGCGATGATCTCATCGACAGAGACATCCTGAGCTGTCGCCGTGAAGCTCAATAGCGCGAAACAAGCAAAAGTGAAGGTTACTAGTTTTTTCATTACGTTGTTATTTTTGGTATGAGTGTCTATTTGACCTGAATTTCTTACAGCAAATTGAGAATTCTTTTCTCCTTGCACAAGGATCTTTTGATTGACGGCTACTTCCACAGACCGAAAACGTCGTTTTCATCTGGAATTGACGATATTCATTGACGGATGTGTCGCCTAATTTTCAAGCCATGTATCGTACGCCTGAGGTCAGGAATTTGCCTCATGATTTTGCACTTGTTTTCTGGACCCATCAATGCGCAGGATGTTTCGACCCATGTGCCATCTCCGTTGAATCCTCAAGCATCGTACCTGTTTTATCTGCATGGGGGTGTCGTCCAGGCCCAGGGAGCGGAGGCTGTGAGCCCTTACTACGGCAAATATGAGTACCACGCGATACTGGATTCCCTTGCGCTTCAAGGCTTCCATGTGATCAGCGAGGTACGACCGAAGGCGTCCGAAGAGCGCCTGTACGCTCGAAAGGTCATGGCCCAAATCGATTCCCTGCTTGAGGCTGGCGTGCCTCTTGAGCAAGTCACAGTCCTGGGTGCCTCGCTCGGTGCTTACATCGCCATGGAGCTGGCTTTGATCGCAAAACGGCCACAGATGAAGTACATCCTTCTCGGGCTTTGCAGTGACTATGCCGTAGGCTTGTATAAAAAGCGGGCTGCCGGATTAAACGGGCGCTTCCTATCGATTTATGAAAAATCAGACGCTAAAGGATCGTGTGCCGCGATATTTGATCAGGCTCCAAACGAAACGGTTTTTGAGGAAATTGCGCTCAATTTGGGTATCGATCACGCTTTCCTTTTCAAACCATTTCCGCAATGGGTAGAGCCCGCTGTTCAATGGGCTCGAGAAGGGTCCAGGAATTGAGACTACAGGTACTGGCGCCCTTGTCACCTTGTTGGCTATAGTCTGCTACATTTGTCCTATATCAAAACCTAGCCCCAATGAAAATTGCCACTATCGTCGTACGTCTTCTCCTTGGCGGAATGTTCGTTTTCTTCTCCGTCCTCGTCCTATTCAAACTGGGACCGGAACCGACCCCCGAAGGTGATCTGGGCACATTCTTCGAAGGGATGAAGGCCTCAGGCTATCTCTTGACGCTCGTGAAGGTGACCGAACTGGTTTGCGGGATTGCCTTTCTCGTTGGTCGATTTGTGCCCCTGGCTACGGTCGTGATCTTCCCAGTGAGTCTGAACATCTTGTTGACACACCTGTTCGTGGCACCTGAAGGCATGCCAATAGCAATATTCGTGATGGGCGCCAACCTATTCCTCGCCTTCAGATACAAGGATCACTACCGTCCGTTGCTGCAGGTGAGGTAGTCGCGCGTTATCCAATAACCTAAATGAGTCTATGAAATATCTAGTGGTTGGTTGCCTTCTTTTGGTGTTGTCCTGCGAACGAGCGCCAAAGACGATCATTGCTCCTTGGGTGCCGTTTGATGAATCCCCCATAATCGGTGCCAATGCTGATCATGAATCCGAACGGATGCGCTTCAAAATCATCCAGTCACCCGTTCGGGATAGAAACGATATTTGGAAACAAGTCGGCGAGCAAATCAGCGATTTTGGAGCGGATGACTATGAGGCGCTGAAGTCCATGATACTGGAGCAGGATATACCCACTATCCAGGGGCACGTGGAGACAGGGAGACTGACCTATGAACTGCTGACCAAGTGGTATCTCTACCGGATCGTTCAGTTTGAGAATGATAGCTCAAGGACCCTCAACTGTATTATCTCACTCAACCCGAATGCCGTGTCTGAGGCGCGAAGGTTGGATGCGAATAAGCCGGAGGTTTATCATCCTATCTTCGGGATGCCTGTGTTGTTGAAGGACAATGTCAACGCGGCGGGTATGCCGACTACGGCCGGGGCCCACATCCTCTTGGAGAATACCCCCGAAGATGCCTTTATCACCGCGCGTATCAAAGAGCGCGGTGGTATCATTCTCGGCAAGACGAGCCTCAGCGAATGGGCCAACTTCATGTGCCAGGGCTGTCCCAACGGTTGGAGCGCAGTAGGGGGGCAAACACTCAACCCTTACGGTCGTGGAGTGCACGATACAGGGGGTTCAAGCTCTGGTAGTGGTGCCGCGATGGCAGCCAATTACGCGGCCGCAGCCGTGGGAACAGAGACTTCGGGCTCGATTTTGTCCCCTTCGAGTTCGGGTTCCCTGGTAGGACTGAAGCCGACTATTGGTCTGTTGAGCAGGGGAGGGATAGTTCCCATCTCCAGTACGCTCGACACACCCGGGCCCATGACGCGCAATGTCATCGATAACGCGATTTTGCTGGATGCCTTGACTGGCAAGGATCCGAGGGATCCCATCACATCAACAGGTCCAGACACTCCCGACTTTCTGTTTGATCCCAACGAGGCCTCGCTGGAAGGCGTACGCTTCGGTGTCCTTAAGCCTTTTCTTGAGGATTCGCTGTATCGTGTGACCGTCCAACGAATTAGTGAGCTTGGAGCCGTTTTGGTCGAATGCGAGGCTGACAGACTGCCACTTCGGGATTTTTGGGAGCTGCTGAGAACGGACATGAAGCTGGATCTGGCGGCCTATTTCAAGGATTACACTTCCGAGAATATCAATATATCCTCAGTGGCTGCTGTTCTGGATTTCAATCAACAGGATTCAACGCGCAGCATGCCCTACGGGCAGGGACGAATCAGTGCGGTGCCAGAGGCCACACTAACTGCCGATGAATTGATAGATCTTAGACAGCGATTGCAAGACACTGCGCGGTTTTATTTTGATCGCTACATGGATGCGGAAAATCTGGATGGCGTTCTTTCCATGAATAACAGCAGTGCCGGGTATGCCGCTGCGGCCAAATACCCTTGTCTCACGGTACCGATGGGGTATCGTGAGAACGGACGTCCAAGAGGTATCACTTTCATTGCCAAACCTTTCGAGGAGGAGCGGCTTTTGCTGTGGGGATACGCTTTCGAGCAGGCTACCGGGCTGAGGAAGATGCCGGAGGGTTACCAGTAGATAGAAAAGACCGCAGGTGTTATTGGAGTATCAGTCGCAGGATCTCCATGGCTTGATTTTGTCGAACGATGACAAAATACATGCCCGCCTGAGTGCCTTCCATTGACAGGGGATGGTCGCCGTTGTTGGCCTCCAGGCTCGCCTCAAATACCAACTGACCATTTCCATCGACCATGGCAATTTCAATGGGATGCGAGTCGCTGATGTTGCTGGTTCTTAGTGTGATGTCTCTGGAGGTCGTGAGGTTCGGAAACAAAACAAACCCCGGGTCTCTCTGCTGGATCTCCTGCAAGAGCTGGAAGTCGATTTGTATGGTCTTATGGTGTGTAGATTGACCATCGAAATCGACTTGCTTTAGTCGGTAGTAGTTAAGGCCACCTTCCGGTACTTTGTGCACAAACCGATAATGAGATGCCTCTGTTGTTGTTCCCTGTCCAGTCAAAGTGCCAATCCCTTCAAAGTCTTTGCCGTTATTTGACCATTGGACCTCGAAGTGATCGTTATTGGTCTCAGATGCGGTGGACCATTCCAGCAGCACGGCCTCGTCTTGCACGGAACCTCTAAAGAAGACAAGTTCCACTGGCAGCGGGTTGAGGCCTGTGGAGGAGGCCAAGGATAGGTCGCTAAACTCAGTGATAGCATTTGTGGAGGTGATGGTTCCTGTGGTGGGGGCGCTACCCACGCCACCCAGGTCCACCCAGGCTGTTCCAGCTGCGTTTTCCTTGTAGATCCTCAAGTCCGAGGGTGCTGTGACCCCATCGGAACCGACATAGTGTAAGGTGACTGTTGCGCTGGTGACAGTATTCCCGCCGTTGCCGACATTCCAGTAGCCATTTTCGGAGACTTTGTCATTGGGAGCGTTGGGTAGGGTGTAGCCCAAGGCTGCGGCATCACCAGCCGTCCACTGCACGGTGTAGTTGTAGTTACTGGGAGTATTGTCCACGTCCAGGTCCAGTCGGTGCAATTCGCTGTTTCCCCCAACTGGAAATTCAATGGGCGTGCCACTCGTAGTGCCAATCGTTTCGTAGCGCATGGGCCCATTGATGAAAGAAGCGTCGCTGTATCCTGTGACAGAGGCAGCGCTCGCAAGCGACATCAAATTGGTGGCCGTGGTGAGGACCAGTCCATCTGTCAGCGTCAGCTGGTTAGTTACTGACGCAATATTATTCATTGTGATGGCATCGCCGGAGGCCGTATTGTTGATGACGAGATTGTAGAATGTTTCTGCACCTGTAATGCCCTGCGTTGCAGTTCCATCAAATGTAACTGTGCCGGCTTGCTCGTTGAAAGTGCCGCCCGAGTTCGTCCAATCGCCCTGAATATTGATTGCAAAATTTGTCCCAGAGACGTCCACGGTGCCTCCTGCAATGGTGAGGTCATTGTCAATATCCAGTGCACTCTCCATGGTTTTGGTTCCCGTTCCCGAGAATGAGAGGTTGTGGTAACTGGAAGCCGGCGCTTTGATCGTCTGGGCGGCATCTCCTGTATAAGTCACTGTATTGCCTGCTCCCGAAGCGCTTAACGTGCCTCCGCCGTTCTGTTGAAACAGCGGGCCGCTTACAGAAAGTGCGGAACTATCCGCATTGATCCACTGTACACCACCGGTACGGTCTTCAAGTTCTCCGGTGATGATTACTGCTCCATTATTGGTGACAGTAATGTCATCATCAACGCGCACGGCATCTGTCAGTGTGATGGTGAGATTGGTTGTGGAGAGGATGGTCCTTGCAATGCTCTCTATTCGTACTTGTGTGCCATCCTGTATCGTACCGACACCCTCGATGGTGGTCCCGGCGCTTGTGGCTATGAGGTCCAGTCGATCACTACCCAGGTAGTGAGTGCCATTGTTTTCGTAAATGCCATTCACGGTGAGCCGGTTGCCGGCATCATTGTTGAAGACGCCTCCACCTGCACCATTGTCCACATCGATGATGAAGTTGTTGATCGTTTGGTTGCCTCCGATCCAGACGGAGTCACCGTCACTGATGCGGACATTGTCAGTGGCTGTTGGCGGCTGTCCACCGGCCCAGGTGGTACCCGTATCAAAATCTCCATCTTGTACGCTGGTAAAGACTTTGAATTTCGTAACGTTCAATGAAACTGTGGCTGCAGTTGCTCCGCAACCTGCCTGCGCGGAGACTTCGACTGTCCCAGTGCCGGTACTTCCCCAATCGACTGTGATGCTGTTGGTCGTACCCCCCTGGTCTTGCGTGCCTCCTGTAATGGTCCAGGTATAAGTATAACCTGTAGTATTCGTGACGGAATAGGCCTCATCCTGGGTGTTTTCGGCCAATATGGTCCTGCCGCTGATCGACGATGTTGGGAGGGCATCTATGTTGACCGAAAGGGAAACCGCAGCTCCGGAAGTACATGAATTCGTTTCCTGCACTTCCACACTGCCTACCATGCCCGTTGCTCCCCAGTCGACGGTAATGCTGTTGGTGCCTTGTCCCGTATCGATTGTGCCCCCGGTCACGGTCCATGCGTAGGTGTTGCCAATGGTGTTCGTGACCGAATAGACTTCGTCTGCATCGCTCGCGCAAACGGTGGTATTTCCCGTGATGGCTGACGTGGTAGGTCCGGTACAGTTGGTAGTGTCTGCCAGTGCGAAATGGCCAAATCCGCTTAGCGAAAGGCGCTGGGCGGTGTTGCCCACCGTCACACCATGGCTCCCGTCGAGCCCCCAGTCATCGGGTGTCGTATTCCGCTTGATCACCCGCGTAACGTCCCGGACGGTAAACCCGGTAAATCCTGCTACAGTCAGTTCGAGATCGTAATCTGTGGAGGCCAGGGAATTTTCAGCGGAGATATCCCAGTACCCGTCGACGAAAGTGTTGTAAAAGGTGTATCCACCCTCGTCCAATGGGAGTCCACTGTTACCGGGCGCCTCGGAGACGAAGGTGGCAACGAGCGTGCCGTCAGTGAGATTAGTCGGAGTGACCTGCGCTGGCAAATAATTGGAGTTTGTGCCAATAGGAAAGAGGATCGGGTTACCTTCCGTATTCATCCACCGTTCCATTTCGCCGATTACCGTTCCAGAAGTCCGCGTCAGAGAACCAATATCGGCGGTGGAGGTGCCGATCGTGATCCGACTGGATCCCATATCGATATTCCCATCAGTCATGGTAAGATTGTTAGAGACGATGACATTGGCGCCGCTGACGTCGGCCCCTGTCGAGTTGTTCATCGTAAGATCATAAAGCGTGATGTCGGTGTCCAGCGAAATGGTCTGCTGGGCACTGCCAGTGAGTGAGAAATTCTGTACGCCAGCATCGATGGGATTGAGAGCGGTACTAGTTACTGTCATGTCCCCCTGCAATATGAAATCGAAATTCCGACGGTTGAGGTCCAGGACAGCCTGCTGATTGATGGCCAGGTCTCCGACAACGGTGACCACTTCCTCCACTTCCTTGTCATTGGCCCCGGACAAAATAAGATTGTAATACTGGCTGGACGTGGTTGTTTTGATGTCCTGGTCCACAAGACCAGAGTAAACAACCGTATTTCCTGTCGCCGTAGCTGTGAGCACACCATCAAGCCCTCCGTTTGTTTGCAGAATGTTATTGGAGACTTCGAGGCTGCTGTTCGTATCGTTGATCCAAACGCCATTACCCGATGGGCTTTGGTCCTCCAAATTGCCATCTATCGATATGCTGCCCTGATTGGTAATGGTGAGACCATCATCCCGAATGTGGATTTCGCCAGCTGTGATCGTCAAGTCCGTGCCACTGACAATCGTGCGGTCATTGGTTTCAAACCTGAGCTGCGTCAGGTTGTCGATCGTGCCTGTACCGCTGACAATAAGGCCGGTAGTCTGAGCGTCCAGACTGATTCTGTCTCCACCTGTGTCATGCGTGCCGTCATTGAAGTAGCTGCCATTGACGGTCAGTCTATTGCTCACACCACTCAACGTGCCTCCGGCATCGATCACGAGGTTGTTGATTGTTTCGTTGCCCGTTTGTGTCACCGTGTGGCTGTTGGCAATGCGGGCGTTGTCTGTTGTGCCAGGCCAGTCAACTCCTTCGGTCCCGGGTGACGTGTTGCCCCACGTGGCGCCGTCGTCCCAGTCTCCCGACGTGACAGACACAAATGCGGTGAATACATCGACGGCCAGATCCTCATCGGCTGCTGCTACGCAGGTCATGTATTGGCCCGATACTCTGAGTGTGGCAGCACTTGCTGCGTTCCAGTCAACAGTAACTTCATTCGTGCCTTGTCCGGATTGAATGGTGCCATTACCAGCAGGAATGGACCAGGTGTAGGTGTAGCCAGACCGATTGTCCACAGAATAGGTGTAGCCCGTCGTATTTTCTGGAACAGATGCAGCTCCTGATATTACTGACGTAGCCAGTGTGTTGATATTAATTGTTGTCGTGACGGCGTCATTCGTTTGGCAACTGCTGCTTTCGGTCACCGATAAGACCACACCTTCACTGGCCGTTGCGGACCAGTCGATTGTGATGGCGGCGTTGCCATTGTTGTTGATCGTACCCGCTGCTGGTGGAGATAAGGCCCAGGTGTAGGTATTGCCGTTATCAGTTACGGAGTAAGCTTCACTAGTGGCACTGGTACACACATCGGTAGCTCCTGTAATCGATGATGTAGTGAAGTCGGCGCAGTCCGTGTCCGCCAGCCCAAGCTCCGTACTAATCGTAGAAATGCCATTGAGGTTGTCCCTATTGGCCACTGAAGCAACCAGGTCGTCATGCGTGCCATCCAGGGACCATGATCCTCCGTTGGTCCGTTTGATGACTCGGGTGGCCGAATTAAGGCCATTGCTGACAAAGCCCTCTGCGGTGAGTTCAAGGTCATAGTCGGTGCTGGCGAGGCTATTGGCGGCCACTATCTGCCAGTAGCCCTCAGTAAACTGGGGAGTAATATTCAGACTGTTTTCCGATAGGGGAAGCCCCGTGGCCCCCGGGTCGGAGTCAACAAACTGAACGGTCAATGTCCCGCTGGTGAGGTTAGCAAAATTGAGGAGGAAGCCGTTGTAGTTGGAGCTGGTTCCGACCGGGAATTCATAGTCGGTGGCAGTGGCATTTAGCCATCGTTGCAGTTGACCTATGACTGCTCCGCTGGTACGGGAAACAGATCCGATGCTACCAACTCCCATTCCCACGGTCACCACGGAAGATCCTGCATCCACGTTGCCTGACGTGAGCGTAAAGGCGTTGTCTATCTGGATGTTGTCATTGGCCTGGAGCGCACCGAAAGCCTTGTTTACGGTGACGTTATAGAAGGTTTCCGTTCCTGCGGCATGAGTGATCTCCTGTGTGTCCGTGCCATCAAAGGTGACGGTAACATTGCCCTCCGTGAAGCCGGCCGATGCCGCGGTGTTATTGTTGAGCCAGTCGCCCCCTACGTTGATATCGAAGGTGGCCGGGTTGAAGGTGACATTGTTGGCAATCGTGATGGTCCCATCGGCATCGAGATTTGAGGTGACGGCGGTCTTGGTGCCCGATCCGGTGAAGCTGATATTAAAGTAGTTGTCTTCGGGTACCAATATATCCTGGTTCCCTGCCAGGTCATAGTTGACCGTGTTATTGGCAAAGGAGAAGAAGAAGCGCCAATCTGTATCTATGGTGTTCGTTCCGACCAGGAAGGTGCCGTTAGCGTTGTTGTAGAACTCGGAGGTGGCGATGACGTTAGTAACGGCGCCGTCCAGATCCACAGTACCTCTATTGTAGACGAAGAAATCTGCGTCCGCGAGATTGACAGCGTTGAGGTTGAGCGTTGCGCCACTGTTGTTCGTAATGGAATTGTTGTCATCACCATTGCCATTGACCGTCAGTGAATTAGTAATGGTGATGGTCCCATCATTGGTGATAGAGGCGTTGTCGGCATTGAAGATCCAATCTCCAGTAGTGATGGTGCCGTCATTGGTTAGCACAAAGTTGTTGTCGCCGCCAGTAATGTCGAAATCCACGGTAAGCGTGATGCTCCCGGTCATGTTGTTATCAATGGTGACGTTGTCGTTGGTAATGCGGATGCCGTCATTCATCGAAATCGAGCCACCCCCGCTGATGGTCGTCGTAAATCCATTGTGCTGAAAGCTCATGCGACGAATGTTCTGAATCGAGCCTTCGACAGTGATAAAGTAGTCGATATTCTCTCCGAAGAGCCAATCGGTATTGTTGGAGTTGCCCTCTATCACAGAGCCGCTCTGGACTTCCACACCAGCTCCGCTGTTTTGAAAAGTCAGATCATCAGCACCGTCAATATTGAGGGTGCCGTTGTTTTGAACCCTTAGGATGTTTACTGCCCGGTCGCCATTGGTGTTGATGGTATGCCCATTGATAATGACTTCGTCATTGGCATCCGGGACACCCGGAGGGCTCCAATTGGTATTGGTATCCCAGTTGCCACTATTGACTGAGGTGTGTGTTTGTTGACCGGCAGCAGATATTGCTACGATCAAGCATAGCATGATGAACAGATGACAAACAGAAGGTCTAAGCATCCAAAGACGGCGACATTTCACATAACTGGGGTCATGGGAGCAGTTCGCAGGGTCGCCAAATCACCAAATAATGCAATCAATTCGCCCTGATCATGCTTCCATTTATATGACCATTGTCCAAGGCTAGTATATTTCCTGAGGAGATGCTCAATTTCGAGGATTTAATTTGCTGAAATGTAGGTAAAATGACAGCTTTAAAGCTATTATGCTTTGAAATACTTAAGAATAAATCTTGGAAAACACCGGTCCATGATGTGTGAGCTTGAATATAACGGCACTGCTATATACTATAGATGAACTTTTTATAATGCAATAATATCGGGCTACTTATAACGGTGGCTTATGTGTATGTAAATATGAAAAGTGCAACTGTTCAACGATTAGAGATTGAGAGTGCTTACCGGAATTTTTTCAGAAAGGCGGAGGCGTTCTCATGGCGGTTTCCATGGCTCTGATATGGGGTATACAGCTCGTTAGGTAGTGATGTGTTTCGGAAAGTCGTTGGTAGCAAGGCAGGCGTTCTTTCCGAACACTCAAAAACGTATTGCTCGTGGGATTTTCACACCTTCTTCGCCACCAGTTCGCTGTCTGGTTCCTTGACGGTCAGGGATGTGACAGTATCTCCTTCAAATTGAAAGGATACCTCGGTGGAGGGTGCGCCATTATAGTAAAACTGGTTCTCGCCCACTTTCCACAGCGCGCCTCCGAAAGCCCCAATCTTTCCAAGGGAAAGCATCTTGCGCATATTAAGTCTGACGGAAAAGCCTTCGTGGTCTTGGTCTCCGTATTTGTAATCTCCTACATACCTGGGCTTTTCTTCTTCGGGCACCTCCTCATATTGCTCACCGTCAGCATCACCCAGAGATTCGAGGTAGCCTATGAGTCGATTACAGTCATCGATCTCGTTGGTACTCATCTGATCCTTCTGGCGTAGTCCCGCTTTTGCGTGGCTCAACAAACTAATACCATGTGGGCCGAATGTTTGCTGGATGCCCGGCGTGAATTCGATCATCGCCTTGACTACATCATGGGCTCCCAGGACCGTGTAAGAGAAAATATTCGGACGGGCTCCTTTGCCGTGCAGGTATTGCACAATATCGCGTCGGCCCACATGGGCTGCCGCACCTACAGCAGTTTCGAAGTCACCAAATCCCCAGTCCCAGGTTGCGCGAGCGAGCTCAGGTCTGGCATCCACCAGCTCCTTTACCCGGTCCAGGTCAAAATGAGATTTTCCAACCACCTCCGAGACAATCTCGGGCTCGATTGATGGGTAATTGGTGTGAACGACGGCCTCTTCCGTTGGTGGCTTTGGTGAACCGAATGAAAGGAAGGGAACGCCTGCCGCGCCGATAAGCGATGTGCGTAGCAGGTGTCTACGCGATAGAGATTTTGGGTACTTCATCCGTGGAATTTAGAGGATAACCCACGGTAATTGAGCAATGCGGCACAAAATGCCGCGAACGGGACGAGATAGGTTATGTACGTTACACAGATGGGTTGGGCGTCACTACCATCTGGCCTTCCAGCCTCTCACGTCGACATGGATGAAGCCATTGTGACGGCCATTGCGTTTGTAGAAGCCCAAGCCTCCCTCAAATACGTTGTAGGTGGATTTATCGATCTCCCCTTCCACCAGGTCGTAAAAGACCTGTACATCCTTCTCGTCGATCCTGCCATCACCATTCAGATCGTCGAGGCTGCCGTTGCCATCCCTGTCAATCATGATATCTGCAGCTCCGCCATACACATGACGACTATAAGCGACATTCTTGATGGAGGCATTGTAGTAGGGTGTCCGGTAGCCACTGATAAAACCAAAAGTCTCAGTCTCGTAGCCTTTTTGGTTGACGATTTCCAGGAGGTATTCCAGCTTCAGCAGCAGCCGCTCTCGGAGGATCACGTATTTGGGAAAAGCCCCTGCTTGCTTGCAGAGGAATTGCTTCATCGTGAAATGAGGCATCAGTTGCAGGTCTTCGTTCTCTTTTGTGACCTCAAAGAGGCCTTTGGGTTCGTTATAGATAGGATTTCCACGCAGCGGTACACTGGGGTAATTGCCTATGCGATACCCGTTGAGGTACTCTCCCTTTTTCTCTTTCAGCAGGGTGAGTACCAAAATGTTTATCGTCATGTTGTTTTGCGCCCCGTCGTCGATGAATACCCGGGCAACTCCAGGTGTAGAGGGGGCGATCAATTGCCATCCCAGCTCGCTTTCCCGGACTTCGAGGTCGGCCGACCACACGGCCAACGAGGTCGTGCTGCGAATGAGCACCACTTCACTTGGCAAAACAAATGTTGAATAAATGGAATAGGGGTTGATCTCCCCGTTGATATCTATGCTGAAACCCGCCTTCCCACTGTCGTACCCCTGCGCAGCAATAGGAGCAATGGCAAGTAGAAACGCGATGAATTGGTATCTCATCTTCTCAAAACCTCCAGTAGCCAACGCAAACCTAGTTGAATGATCTGATTTCGGGCCAATTTGCAGGTAAATTATTGCACCTGGCTCATTCGATTTGATGATGATGGCCCATCGGACTTTTGCTTTGATTATGTCCTCCGGAGCTGCCTGTCAGGGGGTAGATTCTACATAGCTTTTCAGGCGCTCAAAGATCATTGTCCATCCTTCAGAGAGCTGGGCCATGGAGGCGTCAGTGAGGGTGCCGATGCCGTGATCTGTCACGTTCAGGAGTGTCTGTGCACCATTGGCCTCTAGCGATATCCTCAAAAATGAAAAGACCGGGCCACCGAAGGCCGGTGAGAGATGGCTTTTCAATTCCAACACAGAAGGGGAGTCAATGATGATCACTTCTGCCCACACAAGCCCTTCGTCGTTGCCATAGTCCTCATACATTCGACCACCGGGTCGTGCTTCGAGTATGAATCTCTTGGTTTTAGGGCTTGTGTAGAAGTCTTTGCTCCACCAGGCGCCAATGTCATTGATCAGGGAGTTCCATGTCTTTTCAATACTGGCATCAATAGTGATTTCCAACGCCACTTTTCCAATACGTGGTGTTTCCATGTAAGTAGTTTTTAGTTCGGGTGTGCATTGGGAATATACGGAAAAGAACGTCCCATGGATCTTACCCCTGGGGAATGTCGCTAATGTCGTAGAAGACCGGGATCCCTTTTTCCTTGGCAATCCGGACGTCTTGGTCAGCACCCTTGCTTTCCCCGGGGATGCGTAGCACGGCGTCGCATTTCGCCAATAATCGGTGAGCTACAGGGTATTGGATTTCGTCCCAGATCTCGTCGCCAATTTTCTGATACCCTGCTGCCTTCATGAGTGGCAGCGCCACCCATTCACCAATCAAGGGCACATGTCCTTTTCTAAAGATGGGCAAAGCCATTGCCTCAAGGTTTTCTAGGTTCTTTTGGATGAGGACGGGGTCGTCGTTGGTGCCACCGCGATAGGGGCCTGCTATAAGGATGAGCATCTTCTTTTTTTCGTAAAGGAAGGCAGGTTCTGCGTGGTGAAAAATAAGATACCTTAAGAAAAGACGACCGTCAGTCCGACTTCTGAGCGCGAATGGCACTGAGAAATTCCGGCGTGATACCAAGGTAGGAAGCCACCTGCTTCAGTGTGACCTTCTGAGCAATTTGTGGGTACTTGGTAAGGAAGCGATCATATCGTTCTTTGGCAGGCAGCGATAGGTTCTCGATGGTCCTTAGCTGTTCCCGGCAGTAGGCATTCTGGATGAGGATCCGGAAGTAAGTGTCGAATGATGGAACAGCATTGAAGAGTTCATCAAAGTCGTTTTTTGACAATCGCAGGACCGTGCACGGTTCGACAGCCTGAATATTGACCATGGAGGATTGATCGTTGAGGAAGCAGTACATGTCCGTGATCCACCAGTCTGACAACGCAAACATCATCGTCGAATCCTTGCCATTGGGGCTCAAATGATAGGCCCTCAAGATGCCGTCATTAACGAAGTAGATGTAGTTGCACGAGGAACCTTGCTGTACCAGTAGCTCCTGGCGGGCGACTTGTATTTCATGCATCACGGAGGCGAGATGCGCCTTTTCATCCTCCGTCAGATGGATGTGCTTACTGATGTTGGCATACAGAAGATCAGTACTCATCATAGGCGCTTTAGCATCAGGTGCCAAGTTACCACAATTGGATTGCCAGTTCTATTTGGCAATCGCTCAAGCATAGTGGAAGCCTGCTAGCGCCGGCATACCGAAGGTTTTGAGGTTCAGATCTTCAAAGGCCATTCCATTTGATCGAGGATGGGGGTGAGTTGGAATTGCATGGGTATCTGGTGAATGAACGGCCTTTTCTTCGCACGAATTGGCCATTAGAAAGTTGCGATGGAATTGGGGAGCCCCTGATCTTCCCCACCTCAACCACCTTTTCTTAGACACAAAAAAACCTCGACGCAATGCCGAGGTTTCTGATCTTGTAGCGGGAGGAGGTACCCGCAGTGGAGCTGTCGAAACTCCGACCTTCCCCACCTCAACCACCTTTTCTTAGACACAAAAAAACCTTGACGCGATGCCGAGGTCTCTGATCTTGTAGCGGGAGGAGGTACCCGCAGTGGAGCTGTCGAAACTCCGACCTTCCCCACCTCAACCACCTTTTCTTAGACACAAAAAAACCTCGACGCGATGCCGAGGTTTCTGATCTTGTAGCGGGAGGAGGTACCCGCAGTGGAGCTGTCGAAACTCCGACCGTCCCCACCACAACCACCTTTTCTTAGACACAAAAAAACCTCGACGCAATGCCGAGGTTTCTGATCTTGTAGCGGGAGGAGGACTCGAACCTCCGACCTTCGGGTTATGAGCCCGACGAGCTACCAACTGCTCCATCCCGCGATATGGGAGGGCAAAAGTAATACATCAGTGCTTACTTGCAAATAATATTATCGAAATGTTAACCAAACTTTCGGGCCTCAAATGATGCCGTGAGAAGATCAAATAAGATAGGCCCTGCTATCGAGTACAGAGTCGACATTTTCCCGGAATACTACGTGGAGTGGCAGCAGTCGCTGCTCCGGTAGCGGCTTGCCAAAAATCAGGTGATCACAGAACAATGATACCCCGAAATAGGCCTGCTGATAGGGGTGTTGATCCAGTAGGTAGGTGATCTTGCCCTCCTTGAGTAGCCGGGCGTTTTCAGGGATCAGGTCATAGCCGACCACCACTGCTTCCGGAGCCTGTTGCTTGATGAAGTCAGCCACCTCATAAGCACGTGACCGACTCACATAGACTGCCGCGACATCTTTTGTGACTATTTGCGTCTCCGCTAGGGTCGCTTCCATCGTCTTGCCAGGCTGATGATAGATAGAGATCTTTTGAATAGAAGATGGATCCACCCCTTGCTCGGCAAAGTAGGAGAGGATCCCTTGCTCTTTGTCGGCGATATGCGGAGCATTTTCGGGCACCTCGTCCATGTGCAACAGTAGAATCGTGCCTTCCTTCTTTTTTGAAAGTAAAATTAGATTGCCTGCCACCCGGCCACTTTGCTCCAGATCCTGACCGATGAATGTCTGGGGGACTTCGCTATCGTGGTAAGTATTGAATGTCACGACAGGTACCTGCGCTTTATGCAACTCATCGAAGAGCCTTGGGGCGCGATCGACAAACATCGGTACCATGAGCAGTCCGTCAATTGCTCCGGCGAGTACATCCTTTGCTGCGGCGTCGAAGCTCGCAGCGTCCTCGGGGTCGAAGGTGAATACATCAATAGCAATACCGAAACTGCCAAATTCCTCCAGGCCCTTTTCCAGTCCCTGACGGGCACGGTCCCAATATTGGTCATAGGAGGCCACAGGTAGCAGCACACCGATGCGATAGATTTTATTGTTTTTGAGTGTCTTGGCAATGAGGTTCGGTTGGTAGTTGATTTCCTCCAACACCCGGTCGATGCGGGCCTTCTTGTCGGCAGAGACCTTGCCGCGGTTGTGCAGGACCCTGTCAACTGTCCCTGGGGAGACATCCGCCAACCTGGCGATGTCCTTGATCGTCATTTTCTTCTCCGCCATACGCAAAAATCCAGCTGCAATATAGACAGAATTGCTATTCGTCCCAAGTGTCGTGTGTACGAACAAATTTCTAGTGTGTTCGAACACACTTTATGTTGAATTTCTTGTTTTTCAGTTTTTGACTCATTTCTTTTGCATGAAATTATTGTGCCCATGACCCCAATACTGGACGATTCCTCAAAGACCCTGGAAAGACTACCCGTCACCATCTATTCAAGTGAGAAAGTTGCCTGTGTGCGCGTAGCACAGGAAGTTGCCCAACTTATCCGAGACAAGCAGAGCTCAGGCCAAATGGCCGTGCTTGGACTGGCAACTGGTGCCTCACCTATACATGTTTATCGAGAGTTGGTGCGGATGCACCGGGAAGAGGGGCTGAGTTTCGAAAACGTAGCGACCTTCAACCTGGATGAGTACTACCCTATGAGCAAGGAGTCCAAGCTCAGCTACTACTACTTCATGCACTATCATCTCTTCAATCACATCGACATCAAGCCTGAAAATGTGCACATTCCGGATGGTACCATTCCTCTGGAGCAGGTAGGCCCATTCTGCCGTGAGTATGAGAAACGCATTGACAGCTTTGGAGGGATTGATATTCAGATCCTGGGTATCGGACGTACGGGTCACGTAGGATTCAATGAACCTCCCTCGCACGCGGACTCACAGACACGATTGGTGAAGCTGGATCCACTGACGATTGCGGATGCGACGCGTGAATTTGTTCGCGAAGAATTAGTGCCTCGTCGGGCGATTACCATGGGTATACGCAGCATTTTCAAAGCGAAGCGAATCTTCCTAATGGCTTGGGGTGAGAAGAAGGCGCCGATCGTGAGACAGGCGGTAGAGGGACCTGTATCCAAAGAAATTCCGGCATCGTTTCTACAAAACCATGACGATGTCGAAGTTCTGGTTGATGAGAATGCGGCGGTAGAGTTGACAAGAATCAAGACGCCTTGGGTGGTAGCGCTTTGCGACTGGGACGATAAGATGGCCAAAAAAGCCGTGATCTGGCTGAGCCAAAAACTGGGCAAGCCCATCTTGAAGCTCACGGAAGACGACTACAAGTTGAATGATCTGGGAGACCTGATCGTCTACTATGGCAACTCACATGACCTCAATGTCAAAATCTTTAATTCCCTGCAGCATACCATCACCGGTTGGCCAGGAGGGAAGCCGGGTGCTGACGACACCAACCGACCTGAGCGGGCACTACCTGCACAGAAGCGCTCAATCATCTTCAGCCCACACCCGGACGACGATGTGATCTCGATGGGAGGAACATTTCTCCGCCTCGTCGAGCAAGGTCATGAGGTACACGTTGCCTATCAGACTTCTGGAAACATTGCGGTCTTTGATGACGACGCCTTGAGGTTTGCCGACTTTGCCATGGATTTCGCCTCAGCGATCGGATTGGATGAGAAGAAGGCTATTGACCTACGGGAAGAAGTGAAAGCCTCAATTGCTGGCAAGAAAAATCAGGGAGAGGTAGACATCGAACTCGTTCGCACAATTAAGGGGTTGATCAGAAAGGGTGAAGCAGCCAGTGCAGCCAGGTTCTGTGGGTTGGATGAAGAACATATGCACTTCCTCAACATGCCATTCTACGAAACTGGTCATGTAGAGAAGGGCAATCTAAGTGATGCTGACGTAGATATCATCGCTGATCTCCTGCAAAAGGTGCAACCACATCAGATCTTTGCTGCCGGGGACCTGAGAGATCCACATGGCACGCACAAGACGTGCCTGGATGCTATCATCATGACGTTGAAGAAGCTCAAGGGTGAGAGTTGGCTGGACGACTGCTACCTATGGCTCTATCGCGGTGCATGGCAGGAGTGGCCGATTCATGAGATCGAGATGGCCATACCTATCAGTCCATCGGATCTGATGCTTAAGCGCAAAGCCATCTTCAAACACCAATCGCAAAAGGACACACCTGTATTCCCCGGTAGTGACAAGAGAGAATTTTGGCAACGGGCCGAAGACAGGAACAAGGAGACGGCCATGTTGTACGACAAGCTCGGGTTGACTGAGTACGAAGCCATCGAGGCATTTGTCCGCTACCAGTTCTAAGCAGCACCAAACATGAAAAGAGCGATAATAGGGGTTGACATCGGAGGTACGTCCACGAAGTTCGGCGCCATTGATAGCCACAATGAGATGCTATTTGTGGATAGCATCCCCACCAAGGGCTATTCCTCCCTGGAGGAATACCTCGGTACGTTGTACAAGGAGATCAAAGCAGGCCTACGCGGATCTGGATTGAGGATCGGAGCTGTGGGTATCGGCGCCCCGAAGGGCAATCAGAATACAGGCAATATTGAAGAAGCGTACAATCTCATGAACTGGGGTGACCAGGTGCCCATTGCCCAGCTGATGAGTGAACGCTTCAAGGCGCCAGCCTATCTGCTAAATGACGGAGATGCGGCAGCCTATGGGGAGAAGTACTTTGGCGTGGCTTCCAGCTTTGACAACTTCATCCTCCTGACATTGGGCACCGGACTCGGTGCCGGCATCTATGTGAATGGCGAATTGCTCGTGGGAGCGCATGGGGCGGGCAGCGAGGTGGGTCACGTCATCGTCGAGCCTGAAGGCCGATTGTGTATTTGTGGTCGACACGGCTGCCTGGAGACGTACGCTTCGGCGACAGGCATTGTCAGAACCATGCGAGAGATCCTCGTTTGGAAGGAGAATGAGGACAAGAACGGCGACATGTATGAGAGCAGCGATGCCATCGCTAAGGCTGCGTATCAGGGTGATCCCCTGGCTAAGAAGGCGTTTGAGTTTACAGGTAAGAAGTTGGGGGCCGCTCTGGCAAACCTTGCGGCTATATTCGATCCTGAGGCCATCGTCTTTTCGGGTGGAGTGGCCAAAGCCGGCGACGTGCTATTGGAGCCCGTGAGGAGGGCTTTTGAGGCATCGTTGATGGATGTCTACAGGGGCAAGATTGTTTTGAGGGTTTCTGAGACAGAAGGTAGAAATCTGGCAGTATTGGGTGCTGCCTCCTTTGCTCGCCGAAAGTCGGAAAATACGAAGGCGACTACCGCAGTCTCCCTTGAACCGGAGGTGCAGTAGTCGCCCAGATGTATAAGCTCTTGTCTACTAGTTGTAGATGTGGTGTACGTGCTGGCGGATCTGATCCACGCGCTTGGTGATATGATGTACATACCTTCCAAGCTCGACTTCCAGCACATACGTCTGGTTGTCGTAAGACCCTTCACCACTGTCTTTTCTCAGGTCTTTAGCTCTGCGCTCAAGGTTTTTACTTGCCTGGCAGTCATTGTATAGAAAGTCTATGAAGGCTTTAGTCGTGTACTCCTTCTCAAACTCCTCAATTTCCTTGAGGGTTTTGGCGACTTCATGGTTGCTCTTGCCTTGCCGTTGCGCATCTACCAGTTTCTCGTAGAGCACTGAGTCGTAGTGATGAATATCCCGGAGGACCTGAATGGTCGAAAACCGGTATTCCTCATTTGCGCAGAAATACCTCAACCCGTCGTAAGTGGAAAGAAGTGCTGCCTCCTCATCCCACCGGAGGGTGATGTCGTCTATGGTCGTCGTAATGGACTGGCTCATAACTGTGGAAGCCAATGCCATGATTGTTATAAAAGTTACTACCTTGTTCATGTTTTGTGTCGAGCTTCTTCTCGTTTGTCTATCTGGTTATCAACGTAATAATAAATATATAATATCAGGCTTCGTTTAATGTGTTTCTTTCGTTCAGTAGGCGATTTCGGCGGTTGGAGCGGCATTATTCCCTGTGCAACAGAAAGCGCATGCGCGATGGGTTACCAAAACAAGCGGTAGTTGTTTTGCAAATAACGTGCCAATATAACGGATCGGGGAGGCGCCTTATTGGTTGATAACGGATTTATTGGACGAATAAGTGCCTTTTGTCGCATGTTATCCTAGGAGTTGCATAAACCGTTTTTGGTGTGCTTTCAATAGTATGTGTATTGCAACAAATGGCCCGACCTCTGAGGCTTTACCCAGTGTTCCAGACATCCTCACGAAATATGGGGCTCAATCACTAATCCGGCATAAGATTGCGCCGGGATGGGATTTCTTCTTTAAGGGTGATCGATCCTATTCACTATCAGCGGTTTTTTCTAAATTCGCCGAGGCAAGCCCGACTAACCAATGAGTAAGATTATCATCAATAGCTTCGAGGAGTTTCAGACCTACCTGGGTAAAGACTTGGGGGAGTCCGCCCCTCACAAAATCACACAGGAGCAAATTAACTTATTTGCGGATGCCACAGTCGACCATCAGTGGATCCATACCGATCCCGAGCGAGCAAGTCAGGGACCTTTTGGCACACCCATCGCTCATGGGTACCTGTCACTCTCAATGATTCCCTACCTGTGGAATCAGATCCTGGAGGTGAACAACCTCAAAATGATGGTCAACTATGGCATCGAGAAGCTACGATTTGCACAGCATGTGCCTGTTGACAGTGAGCTTATCCTAAAGGCGCACCTCCGCGCACTAAGCAACCTTCGGGGAGTGATCAAGGCTGAGGTTGATGCGGTGATGGAGGTTGTCGGTCAAAGAAAACCTGCCTTTACAGGAACCTTGGTGCTGCTGTATCACTTTAATGATTGATGCATTGCCCAGTCACGCGTAAAACTTCGTACGACTCCAAGGTACTAGCTGAAGAAGCACTTTTCAGCCATCAGGCAAGACAATTCCACGCTCCAGGTCAGGGCCCCATCAACGTCTACGAGTGTGACCACTGCGGTGCCTGGCACTTTACGTCCAAGGGGCCGTCCCATCCGGATCTTGAGAAGGCCCAATCCCAGGGTACATTGGACCGTGAGCGGGAGGCCAACTTCTGGGAACGAAAACTTCGATAACCTTCAGTTATCTGTCCTGATCTTCAGCGGGGCCCAGGCGTAAGTCGATGCCGACTTCCCGAGCCGGTATCCCCTCGGCCATCCACGCGGGCATAGGTTGATCCAAGAGGTAATAGTCGAAGAACTGCGACATCCTCGTCTGGAAGTCTATCCTGTTTTGTTTCTTCACTATCCCGTGAGGCTCTCCTTGATAGTTGAGCATCCACACAGGCTTATTGAGTCGGCGTAGCGCCACGAAGAATTCGATCCCCTGGTACCAGGGAACGGCTGTGTCGGCATCGTTGTGCATGTACATAATGGGGGTGTTGACCTTGTCTGCAAAGAACAATGGTGAGTTTTCGATGTAGCGCAATGGGTACTCCCAAAGGGTGCCTCCGATACGGCTTTGTGTTCTCTCATACTGAAACATTCTACTCAGTCCCGATCCCCATCGTATGCCGCCGTAAGCGCTCGTCATATTAACTACGGGCGCTCCAGCTTCCACGCAGGCGAAGAGGTCTGTCTTCGTGATCAGGTAGGATATTTGGTAGCCTCCCCAGCTATGTCCCTGTGCACCAATCCGCTCCGGGTCGATGAAGCCTTCCTCAATGAGAGATGTCACACCAGGGACCACGCAGTTGTAGGCGCTTTCCCCTGGATAACCTTCCCGGTAGTATACATCGGGGTTGAAGATGACATAACCCTTACTCACATACATGCTGTAGGAAACCGAAGACCTGCCTGGTGATGGGGGACGATGACGATGGAGTCCGTCGGAACTCTTTTCGTAGAAATTGACAATCATCGGATACTTCTTGGATGGGTCGAAGTCATCGGGCTTGATCAGCATGCCCTCTAACGCTCTGCCATCGAGGGAGGTCCATCGGTAGATTTCGGCATTGCCCCAGCGGTAGTCCGCTTGCTGAGGGTTGGCATCGGTCACCTGTTGACTGCCACGCAGTGATAGCGTGGATCGATGCAGGTTGGGGAAGTCTCTAAAGTTCTCTCGTTCGAAGTAAACATCGTCCGATTCCAGGGCTTTTATGAAACTGGAGTAGTCATAAGGCCCTTCCATCATTTTTTTGAGGCCTTTTTTACCGTATGCCCATGCGTACAGTGCCTCGCTCTTGTCAGCCTCATTGAAGCCGGCAATTATCAGCGGTTGGTTTCTTCGAATAAATCGCTCCTCACGATCTGCTCGCTGGTATCGATACCGAATTCGACCGGTGCGACCATTTTCTGTCAAGTTCACGGGACTGGCCCCATTTTCAGGATGTATCTCCCAAATATCATATCTGTCATAAATGAGAACCCGCTGATCATCTTCTGTCCACGACATGATGCCATAGGAGGAAGGTAGAGAGGGCGTATCGTGTATCTCGCGATAAAAGGGTACTGTCTCGTTCGTTGTCAGTTGGAAGATTTGCTGCTTCTCAAATGAATAACTAAACCAGGCGGAGTCAGGGGCGCTGTACCAAAAAGCGTATTTCCCTCCAGGCGATATCCGGGGCTCACTAGCCCGGAGCTTCTTCTTGATGAGTCGCCGCTCCCCATTGTCAAGGTTGACTGAGTAGACGTCCTGGTACAGTGGAAAGCCTTCCCAGCTGAGGTACTTCAGGTAGGAGTCGAGGTGACCGACCACTGCAAAGGATCCGTTTCCCTCGGGTGCGAGGTTCGCTTCTGGCGTCTCTGGATCAGCAATTTTGACGACTTGCCCCGAACCCGGGTCTATCGCTGCCAGATAGGAGGACTTAGCGTCATCGCCCTTCTCGGCCTGCTGCTGTGTGTGCAACCGTTGGTCATGGTGTGTCCACACTTCTACATTGACGATCTCTTCGGCAAGGAGGGAAGTATCCTGCATGGCGGGCTGTTCTGCCCAGCCAAAGAATAGGCGCTGACGGTCTTTGGAGAAGTAGTTCTTGAAGTGCACGCTCACCAGGTGATCATCGGCAAGGTCCAGAGCTGCCGTCAAAACCTTTACCGTGTCGAGTTCTTCCTGCCAGTAGATCAGATCAGGTTGCCGTTGCAACGCCTCAGTGGTATCGCCATCGAGTACGAACGCCAATTGTTCTCCCGACTCATCCCATGAGAGATTGTAGAACTTGCCTTTGCTCTCCACGAGTGGGACAGATGTTCGACTGTCGGTATCAAAGGCATAGGCCCCAGCTTCGAGGGTAGAGTCGCCCTTGGTGATGAAGGCCACTTTGCCTCCTTTTTCGGAAAGAACGTAGTCCGTGACAAAAGGAAATTCCCAGGACTCATCGCTGGTTGTGGATCGTATCACAAGGGGATATCCTCCATCCTTTTTCCATTTCTTTGGTTTCTTCCCATCCGTAGTATCCGCGGGGGGATGCAGTTGATAGGCGATGTAGCCGCTCCATTTTTCTGGAACCTTCAGTGACTTGACCCCGGCATATTTTGTCAGATTGGCGCTATTGAGGTCGTAGATGGCCAACGTATCGCGGGGTAGCATCTCGTCTTTGGTTTTGATGCGGCGCAGGTTTTGCCATTCATCGAAGTCCGGCTCGATAGTGAAGACGAGAAATTTTGAGTCGTAGGTGAAAAGCCCATCTCGGCCCCTCGTGTAGGAGAAAGTGTCTTCATCGGGGTTTTTGGAGAGGTGCAGAGAGGGATTACCATTCCCGTAGGGTTGCAGCGTGTGGGTGATCCATTCCCCGTCAGGGCTGATTGCTGACTGATCGATCTCTTTCCAGACATCGTAGTCGTCTGGTCCAAGTATTTTCTGGCCTTGGCTAAAGGTGAAGAGAGGTGACAGGCAAACAAGTAGTAGTAATAGGTTCTTCATGGTGGTTGGGCTTCGGATTCACTAAAGAACCGAAAAATACAACAAAAAGGCTACCACTTGCATGACGAGTACGCACCTAACCGTCTTTCGTTTTTTTGAACGGCAAATGGTGAATGATACTGGTAGGTGCCAGGCATAGCCACTTACCCCGAGGTGAATGGCCAGAGGAAAACCAGGAAGAGCTTGTAGTGCCTAGATCAACTGCTGCCTGAGGGCGTACTTCACCATCTCAGATGTTGATCGTACGTTGAGTTTTCGAAGCAGATTCTGTCGGTGATTGTTGACTGTCTTGTCGCTGATATGCAGTGCTTTGGCGATCTCCTTGCTGGTTTTGCCGTCCACGATATGCTGCAAAACCTCGAGCTCTCGCTTGCTGACATTACTATTTTCATAGGGGAAAGTGTTCTGGTAGACTAATTTGGAGGAACCTTGCTCCTTTAGAAAGATGGACAAGGCTACGCCGTGAAACCCTCCCAGGAAATTGATCTCAGTGATCCAGCCCTTGCAGACGATTGGATGCAGATCCTGTGTCCATTCCAGCAACTGGAAATTGATAAGGACATAAGTGATGGACCCATCCTTCTTCTGCAGGCGATTGTAGGTCTGGTAGACCAGGTTCTTGATTTGGCGAGGGTGCTGTCTTCGGACCATGCGAAGCTTGGGAGCCAGCTGCTTCAGGTAGACTGGACGGTCCTCCTCGTAGATGAGGGCCATGAAGTTGTCGGGGAGGGCCATGAATTCCTCGGCTGTGTAGCCTGTGACACTTTCAATGCCACAACTGACATGCTCAAATTGGAAAGTCGTGTAGTTAAATGCGAAGCACGCGGAAGGGCCGACGAGGCATTCGTTTTCCTGACCCTGAAGGGAGTGCAATATGGACGCGTCAATACTGCGAGGGGCGAGTTTCCCTGGGTTCAGAGTCTTCTTAAACGCGATATCGTACATGATGCTGGAGTTTTGTAGAGATTATGACCTTTATGTGGCGGCAAAGCTAAGCTTCTGGGTACTTATTTATTTGAGAAAAACACCAATTTCCAAAAATACGTGTTGCACCTATAAAAATCAGAGCTGACGCCCATCAGAGCTCCGTATTTGGTAGTCAGATACTGTGCAGGAAGACCATGTTAATGATCATCTTCAACACGTTAATAATCGGTGTATCTCCTCCCGATTCACTGGCATTTACTTTACCTGAATGTTACCTTTGTATTGCCTAAATATAAACCAAAGAAAGATGATTGGCTTTACCTTGTTCCTGGTCGCGTTCGTCGGGGTCTATGCGCTCGTGTCATGGATAGATGGTCCCGAACGAATGAATAACTGATAGCACGACTCCCCATCGGGGCTATCTCTAGTTTTTCCCGTTCACGTCATGGGCTTGTGAACATTTGGGTGTTTGGATGTTTATTGTATAAGCAAACGTTTGCATATATTTAACCTGACAACGTTAACTCAACACACACCCCATGAAAAAAGTGTTGCTTTTGGCTATGAGCCTTATGCTCATGGCTCCTATGTCTCATGCTATGTCGGATACTGACAGATCCGACTTGCCAGTAAAACCAACCAAGCAGCGAGCAGGCGTGCAATTCAAGGTCCGAGGGACAATTTTGAAAGGTCCCAAGGCGAAGAATCAACGCGTCTGGAATGATCGCTCGAGAAGAAAGTCCGTCGGAACGAAGACCGTACGTGCGAGAAAGAGATCGAAAGGGCATCGAAAGCTGACCTGATCTGGAAGAGGCGAATGATTCTTTCTCCTACGTTCAAGCGCTGCTTAGAAGCGTCGTAGGTAATTTTACTGGGTCTCGGGAAGTGGATTGTCTCGAATAAAGGGATATTTTTGACTTACGAGTAAAAGCACCTCCATATATGCTATCAGATTTACAGAGAAAAAAACTTACTCATTTCTTCCGTCTTCTGGATCTAGACAACAATGACATTTTGCAGCTCGATGATTTTTCGGACATAGCCGAGCGGTTGAGCCAGGAGTTTGGGTATCATCATGCCAGCGATGAGCATAAATTTCTGGTTGATCGATGTGTTAATTTCTTTCACCGCCTACTGACCAACATTGAGCATGAGGGCTATCAGGTGATCAGTCTAGAAGAGTGGCTCAATTATATGGACACCACTTTCGTTCACAATCCGGAGCACGAAGCACTGGATGAGTTCACCGACTTCATCATAGGCTTTCTTTTCGATCTGTTTGATGAAAACAACGATGGTTATCTATCAGCAGAGGAGTACGCCGACATGTTTCTTGTGTACAACATCGATATAAAGCATTCTGGCAAAGCTTTCACCAGTATTGACATCAATAAAGACGAACGCCTCGCTCGCAATGAGTTAGTCTACGCCTTCGAGACCTTTATGACATCCGATGACGCTGACGCAAGGGGTAATTGGATATTCGGAGATTGGCGTGGTTGATCGCCCAGCCAACAGTTTATTTTTCTTGATTGGTATCTCGAACTAGCTATATACACCTGGGTATTTGTAGCAAAAGGTGGAATCGGAGTCGCAAAATACCTAAATTAGGATGTTTCCCAACTCCGCCCCCATGGACAACGTAGAGTCACACATTAGAGCGCTCGTGAGGTTGGCCCTCAAAGACAAGGATTTTGCTGAGGTTGAGCGCAATTTCGTCTATCGCATAGGCGATGCGAATGCCATGCCCAAAGAGCGTATTGACGACATCGTCAAAGAGGAATTCTCAGAGGAGTATTCTCCAGCGCAGATCGAATTTCAGGCGCTGACCTTTGATCAGCGGTTTGAGTACCTCTACAGCCTTGTGCAATTGATGAAAGCAGACTACAAGATCTTCCTCAGTGAGATCAAGTTCTGCCAGGAAATAGCACAAAAACTCGGGTTTCAGAAAAATGCCGTTCAAGTACTGTCAAAGAAGGTATACGCCGATCCCACGGTCACAGCGGATCGAGACAAGCTCAAGAGTGATTTGAGGGGGTTGGAGATTTCCTAAAGTCGCAAACTACTGATCAGCCGCTCATCACACTTTTCCTGGATGCTCTCAAATAGCTGACGTTCCTCCCTTCGTACATGCTTTTCGAGGAGATCGCCTATTTCGTTCAACACCTGCTCTGAGCGCTCTTCGGCCAACAAATCAAAGAGTTTCTCAAGCTCAGCTCGCTCGTTACTAATTATAGCCAGCATTTGATCGATTTCCGGGTCAACATGCTCAACGACAGGGTAGAGAAGACGCTCTTCCACTTGGAAGTGAGGCAGCAAGCACTCGTGATAAAAAGATATCGCATAGTCCACTTTTTCCTCATGGGCCGTCGGGTAGCCTTTAAGCTCCGGTCCATTGCGCTTAGCCAGCAGCGACAGGAACAAAATGCTCCGGTGAAATCTCGAAAGGGGTTGTAGAGCAACATGTCTTCTCATCCTTCAACGATTCATGCACGCGCAAATGCATGTCATAATCCCATACGTCCTCCATGAAGTCCAGGATTGGCATCTCATAAGCGCCCGCAATTGGTTACCTTCATGTTTCGCATCGGTCGGCAAATTCTTAATCCCAACCCTCCAAAGGTCATGAAAGTTCTCGGTTGTCTATTCGTCATATTTCTTTTCGTCTCCGCTCCTTCCAGAGCTCAGTCTAACTCGGAGGAGGAGAGGCAAATCGAGGCAGCGGTCAATGGTGACCTTTGGCAGCCCTTCAAGCGCGCCTTTGAGACCAGGGACTGGCAGCTTTTTAACAGTCTGCACACAGATGATGTGGTGCGCGTCAATAGCTGGGGCATCAGAGTGGGGGAGGAGTACAAGACGAGGATCAAGGAATCGTACAGCAGCTCCTCGGGTGTGCAGCAGGTGATCGATTTCAGATTCGAGTTGCGGAAGTACTCCGGAGATATTGGCTACGAAATCGGCTACTATCGCATTATGAACAAAACTTCAGATGAAACTGTAAAGAATCATTACGCGCGATTCCACGTGGCCCTTCGGCGCGTAGAAGGCCAATGGAAGATCTCACAGGATTGGGACGCCGATCAGCTCAACGGCACCCCTGTGGTCAAAGAGGACTTCGAGCGACTACCGGAGGAAGACTTGTAGCCATGCCAACATCACGGGCTTGGCACGGTCTCGTTCTCAGCGCTCAGGAAGCTGGGTCTTGCCCATCTGGTGGGAAAGAAACAAGCTGAGAACAACGAATGCTGTGAACATAAAGAAGCCCATCTGTAGGGTGCTCTCGTTTGTGGTGAGCACGTCGATATTGTCAGCTACACCCTGCAGTTGCTTTAGCTGCTCGGACAGAATCCCCGAAAAACCGATGTAGGCCATGAAGATGGCTACCACCATCACATCAGCCATCGACCACTTGCCAGTTTTGAAGACCATGAAGTGGATGAGTGGAGCACGGCGCAGGTCCTGCCAGAAGATCAGAGCCAGGGAGCAGAGGATCTTCGAAAGAGGGAAGAGGACACTAAACAGTAGCACCAGGAAGCCCACCGCCAGTAGGTTAAACTTCCCCTGGGAGAACATCAACTGGACGACCTCCAGGATGCTCTTACTCTTGTAGTACAGTACCTGGTCCTTAAAGACGACGGACTCACCCAACAGGGTAAATGACATTCGCGAGATACGGGCATCGATGTCTATCATCGGGAAGAGTAGCCCCATTGCCAGTACCGTCAGACAAAGGCCTACGAAGATGGTCATATCAAACTTTCTCAACTTGCTGGCAAGCATCAGAAAGGCGCCCACGCCTACAACCACGAGGTAGAGGGCATACTGCATGGAGCGATTTTCGGTTGTCCAGTCGGTCATCGCCGCGGAGATCGTGGCCAGCGCCTCTTCGCGATTCTCAGATTCATACTTGGCGACGATGGCGTCGTGCAGGGTGTAGTCGACTTCGTTGAAAGTTTGCTGTTGGTATTCATCCAGCTTGCGCACGATGTACGCTTTTAGGTCTTGTCGGTTAGTTGGGTCACTCAGAAAATCCAGGACGTCCTCTGTGATCTGCGGGATTCTATTTTTGATCTCCCGAAGACAGATGGTGATCCCCATGCTATTAAATATCCCGGCAAAACCGGCATTCTTGTTCTTCTCACTTTCGACGGCCGCCATTTTGTCGATCGTTGTGGTCAGGAATTCCTGCACCTTCTCACGCATGTCTTCGCGGTTGGTGTCGTCGAGGTTAAACTCCTCGATCTTGCTTGTGACGACATCTGCCAGCACGCTCTTCCATTCATCCACATTGAAAAGCCCATATTTCACTTTTGACAACTCCACGAAATCGGCCTTCAACTCGCGACGATGCGATTCTGTGCGGAATACCAGGATCGACAACACAATCACGACAACCAGTCCCACGGCCAGGGCACCTGTTTTTATCTTATCCATTCTTTAGTGAGTTTTTCCATTGTCAGCTAGCAAAGTAAGCAATGTCATCGTATCACACTAGTACGCCCGTGCCCAATCGTCCTTCTTTCACCCCTTCACTGACTTGACATAAGGAGCCAATGATCCAGCGAGACGGCAGCGATGCGGTTTTGTTGCCATTAGGGGCTTCCCGTGAAAGTGTGCGCACGATGCGCGCCATCAAAGGTTTTCGAGTCTGTGTCGCACACTTCACGGTCGGGCTTTCGGCACTCACCGTCCGGCCTCACTTGCCACACCCACATGGCTGCCGGCGGTTCAGACAGCTGCCTCTATCCCTTAGCCATTCGTCATTCGAGGGCGACCCAGGAACATCCAAGGTGAAACCCTTGGGAAAAACACCCCTTCTTTGATCATCGGACTTTCCTATCTTGCCAATAGCTACTTGAAACAACATACCCAAAAATGGAAGACAAACTTTTTCACTACAAAGCCCTTGTGATTGACGTGTACGATGGTGACACCATCACCGCTCAGGTGGATCTGGGGTTCAATGTGCGGCTCACTGAAAAATTTCGCCTGCTAGACATCAATACGCCCGAAGTTCGGGGCGCTGAGCGCGAGGAAGGACTGCGGAGCCGCGACGCTGTGCGCCGCAAGATCCTGGACAAGGAAGTATTCATCGAAACGAAAAAGGACAGGAAGGGGAAATACGGCCGATACCTCGCGACAATCCACCTGCCAGATGGTGCCACCATGATCAATATCAACGACTGGATCGTCGAAGAGGGATTGGGCGTGTATCACAAATACTGAGCGCGTTGCTCCGTGCCACGGATGAAACCTATGAATGCGCATAGATTAAAGGTCGCGATATTGGGCATGGTTCTGACAAGTGCAGGGTGTGGCCATCCTGGGCGGACCAGCACCTCAGTTATCGAGCCGGGCAACGACCCACATTTTGTGATCGTGCCGCATGCCGATGAGGGCTTTTCTGGTTTCAACCGCAAGGTGGAGGTATTTGGTATTCCTATCTATGCGCTGCCGAAGGTGGAAGATTCCAAACTGCTGCACGCTGCAAATGTCATGGCCCAGTACCTGGACAATAACGAAGATGGAACCGTAGACAACCAGCTTGTGCTGGATAAAATGCTGCAGAGAGGGGCTTTTGTCGCCATGTGGCACAATGATCCCGAAGAGCTAATGCAGGCCTTTGGCGATGAGGAGGATTTTGCCGCATTGGGTGATGGTCAGGATCTTGGAAGTGAGGAGACCCATCCTTCATTTGTGTCTGGCGGTAAGACGGGGCCCTTTGATGCCGCCCTGGAAGAGATTCTGCATATCATCAATGTGGCAGGACATGCCCGTGCCTATCCGGATGCTTTCGGTCTACATGCTGGCTCGGACTTAGCTGAAGCCATGGACCTGGCAAGAGGTGGAAAATTTATGGCTGTCCCAGATCCCTATCCCGCAGAAGCTTGGTATAGCTACGATGATGAGACCTGTGAATATGCCGATTGCCAGACTATAGAGTATTTGTACTGGGCGCTGACCTCGATGTTGGGAGCTCAGGAAAGCCGGCTGGACGAAATCAGGCATGAATGGAAGTTGAACACAAGAGACTTAGTGGAAAGTCGGGATACAGCAATTTTTGCTCTCCTGACAGATCCTGTCTTTTTGATGCCTACCTATCTGCCAGATGGAACATACAGGCACTAAATATCTCGGTGCCCAAGTCCACCGGGTTCACGCCGTCAACTCGAACCAGAAACTCACAACTCCAAACTCACCTCCTCACTCTTCACCCATCCAATCCTGTCCGCGACAGCAACGATCGTCTGTCCCTCTTGGACGTCGAAAGGTCCCGTATATACCTTCCAGGCCCCTTCAGGTTGGTCACCTACACGGTACCCCAGGCTGGCGCCAGGCGTGGTACAGGTAATAGTGGCTGTACCGTTTTCTATAGAGACGGTTGGGGCATCCACAGCTGGCTGATTCCTGTCCGGTCCCCATAGCGAATCGATAAGCTGTGGTTCGGGCATCATGCCTGTGTCGTTGGATCGGGCGACCCAGTCGTCGAGAACACCCCGCAATTCCTGGAGTTTGTCGGCGTAAGCCGGGTCCTCGGCGAGGTTGTTGACCTCATGTGGGTCCGCTGCCACATCAAAAAGCTCTTCGGTGGGTTTGGTCTCCCTAAACCACAAGGCCTGTACTTCATTCAGTTCGCCCGCTTCTCTCATTCGGAGAAGCTCGGCCATGACCGCCATCTGGCGACGATAGGGCACATCCAGATACATGGGCTTTTCCGGTTCATAATATTTTATGTAGCGAAACCGCTTGTCTCTCACGGCCCGGATCTTGTCAGGCATCTCGTCAAACCGGTCTCCGGCTGCGAAGGCATACTGCGGCTCCTCTGTTCGTAGAGAGGTACCAAGAAAGGCTGTTCCTTCCATGTTTCCTGGGAGCGGTGTGCTGGTCAATGACAGCACCGTAGGCCCCAGATCGATGAAGCTCGTCATTCGATCATCTCGTGAGCCACTTCCTACGGCTTCGGGGAATCGTATGATCAATGGCACCTTCGTGCCTGACTCGTAGACGAGACGCTTTTGTCGGGCCAGGGGCCCACCATGATCACCGTACCAAAAGATCACCGTGCTGTCCATCAATCCGTCTTCCTCTAGCTGCCGAAGTACCTCGCCCACCTGGGCATCCATTTCCAGCACGTTGGAGTACATGCGTCGCATGTCCGTTTTGCCGATCTCGTTTTGAGGGAGATAGGGGGGGACATCCACCGCGAGATCCTCCGCCACCCAGAGCGAGTCCTTCGCCTTGGCCCAGATCCTTGACTCATGCGTCACATTGAAGTTGAAAACTGCAAAAAATGGCTGGCCTTCCTTACGGTTTCGCCAGTGGGCCTCTCTGCTACTTTCATCCCAGCACGTGACCGTCCGCACAAACTGGTAGTCCTGCTTGCTATTATTGGTACAGTAGTAGCCGGCGGCGCGCAGGTATTCGGGAAACATCTTCACCCCAGTTGGTGGCATTGCTTCATAGGCTTCCACACCCGGAGGCATCCGGGTGGTGTATTGAGCTCGAGCTTCGGGACTGGCATTGGCTCCCCCGGTGCGCATGTGGCTCGCAGCAATATGATTCGCGTACATTCCTGTAATGATCGATGCGCGGGCGGGGGCGCAGACTGGATGCGGAGTGAAGAAGTAGTCATAGCAGACCCCCTCGTTCGCCAGACGATCCAGGTTTGGCGTCACGATCGTACTGTCGCCAAATGCCGGGATGTAAGGGCTCAGATCCTCGGCGACAAGCCAAAGAACATTGGGTCGAAAGGAAAATGAGGGATTGACTGCCGTAGTTTCTGCCGTGGGATCGCCCTCTGAGGGTGGGGAGCACTGGAGAAGCACAAACGTGGCGCAGAGAAGTAGGAGAAGTAGTCGAGGCATGTCTTCAGTAGGAAAAGTTTGGAGCAACTGAAAATTAACCCTTTTGCATGGACTGGCAAACGGTCCTGTCCTGACCGACAAGTACGATCTCAGCTCTGAGAGATCGAGAAGTTGGCTTAGACTTTGAACTCGAACCCGTTCCTGCTCTTTTGCAGGTACTTTTCCTGGTTGAACTTGTAGAGGAAGGAGCCGCGACGAGAGGAGAGCTTGTCTTTTTCGTCGAGTTTTTCCAATATGTCCAGCGAGTTGATCTTCTTGATGAAGTTTCTCTTATCGAGTTCTTCATCCAGGATCTCCTCATAGAGCTTTTGCAACTGCCTCATGGTGAACTTCTCTGGCAAGAGTTCAAAACCGATGGGCTCCGTCGACGTCCGGTACCGAAGGCGATGAATGGCCTGCTCCACCATCTCGTTGTGATCAAAGATCAACTTGGGCTTTTGCGTGACGTTGAACCACTGTGCCGAGTATTGCTTGATGAGCTCTTCGTCGTGTTCCGCGATATTGATCAATGCGTAGTAAGCCACTGATATCGTCCGTTCTACCGGGTCGCGGTCGACAATGCTAAAGGCCCTCAACTGCTCGAGGTAGACATTCTTGAGACCGGTCAACGTATGGAGCACGCGAGTAGCGGCCTCCTTTAGGGTCTCCTCCAGGCGCATCATGCCACCCATCAATGCCCATTTGCCCTTTTTGGGTTCAATGGCCCGTCTGACAAGGAGAAGCTTCAGTTCCTCCTGATTTTGGTCGAACCCAAATATTATACAGTCCACTGCGACCAGTACTTTATCCTCGTTTTTGTATTTGTGGATCATAGACAAAAATGTTGTTAGCTGGCAGCTACAATCATACGTTTCGGTGACACCGCTTGCTTTATCTGGTCGACACTTCTCGCAAAATATCGAAATTCCTGATGAAAATGAATGTAAAAAGCACACTATTAGCAATAAAGGCTTTTTGATCATCGAATCATCGATAAATGTATGGGATACATTTAAGAGGTGATTACTTGCTATATTGCTTGTGTCCGGCTTTCGATTTTTTAAACCCTTACCTAACATGAAATACCTCTTTATTCGTCCTGCCTTGCTATTTCTGGGCTTAGCCCCCTCATTCCTTTCCGCCCAGAACGGTAGTGTCAGTGTCATCGTCAACGCCGATCAGGGGCAGCACCAGATCAGTCGACACATTTACGGTCATTTCGCTGAGCACCTTGGTCGTTGCATCTACGGTGGCTTTTATGTGGGAGAGGACAATGAGGTTATTCCCAATTTGGGAGGTGTACGGACGGACGTGATAGAGGCTTTGAAGGAAATGAAGATTCCCAATCTTCGATGGCCAGGTGGATGCTTCGCGGATACCTACCATTGGAAGGACGGCATCGGACCTAAGTCCGAGCGCCCCACTTTGGTCAACAGATGGTGGGGAGGTGTCATAGAAGACAACAGCTTCGGTACGCACGACTTTCTCAATATGTGTGAGGCACTCGATACTGAACCTTACCTTGCTGCCAATGTAGGTAGCGGCACTGTGCAGGAGTTCGCAGATTGGATCCAGTATGTCAACCATGACGGCGATAGTCCCATGGCCAGGTTGCGACGAGAAAATGGGCGCGAGGAGCCCTGGGGTGTCAAATACTGGGGCGTAGGTAACGAAATGTGGGGGTGTGGTGGCCACATGAATCCCGAGTACTATTCCAACATCTACAACCAATACGCCACATTTATGTCCGACTGGGGTAATAGCGCGGGCCTCGTGCGTGTAGCGTCCGGAGCCAGTGATGGGAATTATAACTGGACGGAGGTGCTGATGAGAGATATCCGCCGCAATCTTCTTGATGCGGTTGCCCTCCATCACTATTCTGTTATCGACTGGGGAGACAAAGGCTCTGCGACAGATTTTGATGAGGGCCAATACTTCATTACAATGGAGCGGGCGCTAGAGATGGATGAGCTCATTAGAAGGCACGTCACCATCATGGACAAGTATGACCCCAACAAGCGGGTCGACTTGTTCGTCGACGAGTGGGGAGGGTGGTACGACGTCGAACCGGGTACTAATCCCGGATTCCTATACCAGCAGAATACCATGCGCGACGCCATGATCGCCGGCGCCACACTCAACATCTTCAACAATCACGCCGAGCGTGTGAAGATGGCCAATATTGCTCAGACCATCAATGTATTACAGGCTGTCATCCTTACCGACGAGGAGAAGATGATTCTGACGCCCACGTACCATGTCATGAAAATGTACAATGTGCACCAGGATGCGACACTGTTGCCGATTCACTTCCAGAATGTGGACTATACCTACGACGGCAAGTCGCTGCCGGCAATATCCATCTCTGCTTCGAAAAATGCAGAGGGTATCGTACACATCTCGCTGACGAATATTGACTATGGCGCCAGTCACTCGGTGGACTTCGACATCCGTGGCTTCGACGTTGGGAAGGTCACCGGGACCATTTTGGACTCCGAACGAATGCAGGACTACAATAGCTTCGACGAACCAGACCATGTGGTTCCTCAGGAGTTCAACGATTTCAAAAGAAGCCGCAGCACGGTGTCGGTTAACCTGCCGGCATCTTCCGTCGTGGTGCTCAAGCTGGACTGACTTCCAGCGTGAACGGGTTTTTACCAATATGGTCGATGACCTCCAATGTTTCCAGACTTCCGTCACATGAAAAGGCCAAACCATGACCACTAGAAAAGGAATAGTAGGGAAGATATGTACTTTACTATCTTCACAATCAGGGGTCTTCTCTGATCAGCGCCCTTGTACAGGTATGAAATAGATGCAAACCATGGAAAAACAATATGTGATCGGACTGGACTATGGCACCGACTCAGTGAGAGCGGTGCTGGTTGACGCGTCTGATGGTACCACGCTGAGCACACATGTCCACATGTATGAGCGGTGGAAGGAAGGTAAATATTGCGACGCCGCGCGCTCCCAGTTCCGTCAGCATGTACTTGACCACATTGAAGGAATGGAGGCGACCATCGTCAGCGTAGTACAAGGGTCCGGTGTTGACGCCAGCGCGGTCAAAGGCATATGTATTGACACCACGGGATCGTCGCCAATACCAGTCGATCGAGCAGGAACGGCCCTGTGTCTTACTCCCGGGTATGAGGACAATCCCAATGCGATGATGGTACTATGGAAGGACCATACATCTATCGCCGAGGCCGAGGAGATCAATCAGCTAGCGAGGACCTGGGGAGGCATTGACTACACACAATTTGAGGGTGGCATCTATTCTTCAGAGTGGTTTTGGGCCAAGATCTTGCACGTCATCCGGAATGACCAGTCAGTGAAAGCGGCGGCACATTCCTGGGTCGAGCACTGCGATCTGATGACGTACATTTTGACGGGAGTTACCGATCTATCGACCTTTAAGAGGAGCCGGTGTGCTGCAGGTCACAAAGCCATGTGGCACGATAGCTGGGGAGGCTTACCGGCAGATGAGTTCCTGGCAAAGCTCGATCCGGCACTCGTGGAGCTGAAGGGTCACCTTTATGACCAAACCTATACCTCTGACGAAGTGGCCGGGACACTCTCACCTGAGTGGGCGGAGAAACTGGGACTAAGCACTGATACTGTCGTGGCGGTCGGCACATTTGATGCCCATGCCGGGGCGGTAGGGGCGGAGGTGGAAGAACACACGCTGGTGCGTGTTATGGGCACGTCTACTTGTGACATCATAGTATCCAAAAGCCCTTCATTGGAGAAGCAGGCGGTTGAGGGTATCTGTGGCCAGGTGGATGGCTCAGTGATCCCACAGATGATTGGGCTGGAGGCGGGCCAATCTGCTTTTGGAGATGTGCTAGCCTGGTTCAGGGATGTGCTCTGCTGGCCCATTGACAACTTGATGGATGGCGTGCCAGCCGCCGAGCGTGAAGCCATGAAGGAGGACATCATCAGGAAGCTGACGGCGCAAGCTGGGCAAACACCGCCCTCAGTATCGGCTCCGATTGCACTGGACTGGGTCAATGGGCGCCGAACCCCCGACGCCAATCAAATGCTGAAGGGCGCCTTTGCCGGATTGAACCTCGGGACGAAAGCGCCCGAGATGTTTCGGTCGCTGGTGGAGGCCATTTGCTTCGGGTCGAAGAAGATCGTAGAGCGGTTTCAGGAGCAGGGTGTCGAGATCAAGACTGTCGTAGGTATCGGCGGCGTTGCCAAAAAATCCGAATTTGTCATGCAAACCCTGGCGGATGTATTGAACATGCCCATTAAGATCGCTAATTCTGATCAGGCACCGGCTCTGGGCGCGGCCATGTATGCGGCTACGGCGGCGGGTATTTATCCCGACGTTCACACGGCCATCCAACACATGGGGAACGGTTTTGAAAAGACCTATCATCCCAATGAGGAGTATGTGCAGACCTACGAACAGCTGTATGAGAAATACAGTAAGTACGGGGCTTTTGTTGAACAAGAACTAACCTAATAGGCATGTCACCATTTCAGCAGCTAAAAGAGGAGTGCTACGAAGCAAATATGGAATTGCCCAAGCTGGGGCTGGTGTTGTACACCTTTGGGAATGTGAGCGCCGTCGATCGGGATCGGGGAGTATTCGCCATCAAGCCGAGTGGTGTTCCTTATGAGGCACTAAAGGCAGAAGATATCGTCATTGTCGATATGGATAATAACATTGTGGAAGGCAACATGCGCCCATCTTCCGATACGAGGACGCACTCTTTCCTTTACCGTGTTTGGCCCGAAGTAGGGGGGATTTGCCATACCCATTCGACCTACTCGGTATCCTGGGCACAAGCACAACGAGACATACCCATCATGGGTACGACGCACGCCGATTACTTGACGGTGGATATTCCCTGTGCGCCGCCGATGAGCGACGACCTGATCTCCGGTGACTACGAACACAATACGGGCCAGCAGATCATCGACTGCTTCAAAACCAGGCAACTCGATTACAAGGAAGTGGAAATGGTGTTGATTGGCAATCATGGGCCATTCACGTGGGGGAAGGATGCCTCCACGGCGGTCTTCAATTCGAGGCTGCTGGAAGAACTGGCGAAAATGGCCTTGTATACACTGTCTATCAATCCGGAGGCGCCTCGCCTGAAGGACGCCCTGATCAACAAGCACTACCAGCGAAAGCACGGGAAGAACGCCTACTATGGACAAAATTGAATGACATGAGCGACCTCAATCAGTACGAAGTATGGTTTGTTACCGGCAGTCAGCACTTATACGGCCCTGAGGTCCTAAGGAATGTGGCCACGCATTCCGAGGAGATTGCCCTTTCATTGAACGGCAGTCCCATGGTGCCGGTCATGGTGAAGTTCCAAACGGTGGTGACTACACCGGATGAGATCTTGAGCATTTGCCGAAAGGCCAATAACGAGGAAGCGTGCATCGGGCTCGTGCTGTGGATGCATACATTTTCCCCAGCAAAGATGTGGATCAATGGATTGCAGGTGCTCAATAAGCCATTCGTGCATTTGCACACGCAATACAACACGGAGATCCCCTGGAGTGAGATCGATATGGATTTCATGAATGAGAATCAGTCAGCTCATGGGGATAGGGAGTTCGGGTTTATCAATAGCCGGATGCGCCGCCGGCGCAAGGTCATTGTCGGTCATTGGCAAGAGACAGAAACGCAGAAGAAAGTCGGGAACTGGACGCGGGTAGCGGCAGCCTGGCGGTCTTTGCAGACTGCGCGCGTCGCGCGGATCGGTGACAACATGCGAGAGGTGGCAGTCACCGAGGGTGACAAGGTGGAGGCGCAAATCCAGTGGGGTCTCTCGGTGAACGGCTATGGAGTGGGGGATGTGGTGGAACATGTCAATGCGGTGACCGACGGTGATCTCGATACACTTCTTGCCGAGTATCATGATGCCTACGATATGACCAGTGAAGTCCGGGCGAGTAATGCGTTGAAGGAAGCGGCACGGATTGAACTGGGATTGAAGAGTTTTCTTGAGCATGGTGATTTTCAGGCCTTCACCGACACGTTCGAGAACCTTCACGGCCTTCGACAGCTACCGGGCATTTCCGCGCAGCGTCTGATGGCCACAGGCTACGGCTTTGGTGCCGAGGGAGACTGGAAAACCGCGGCGCTCGTACACGTGATCAAAGTAATGGCCGCGGGGTTGGATGGTGGCACTTCTTTTATGGAGGACTACACCTACGACTTCAAAAATGGGCACTCCAGGGTACTTGGAGCTCATATGTTGGAGATTTGCCCATCTATCGCCAATGGGAAACCTCGCTGTGAGGTTCACCCCCTGGGTATCGGTGGCAAGGAAGATCCTGCCCGATTGGTCTTTGATGTGGACTCGGGACCCGCCATCAACGTCTCAGTCATCGATATGGGCAATCGCTTCAGGCTTCTGGTCAACGAGGTGGATACCGTACGGCCGGAGCATGACCTGCCGAACCTACCAGTAGCACGTGTACTGTGGGATCCCCACCCCAATATGCACGTCGCAGCACAAACGTGGATACTTGCAGGAGGTGCACATCATACCGTGTTTAGCAAGGCCATCACTACCGAATTCATTGAAGATTTTGCCGACATGGCGGGCATGGAGCTGGTCATCATCGACAAGAATACAACCGAAAGGGAATTCAAAGACAAACTCAAGTGGAATGAAGTCTACTACCACCTTTTCCAACATCATATGTAATTTAATGGCTGTATGAAGCAGACTTTTTTGACCCTAACCATCCTACTTATGAGCCTTGCTGCGTGCGGCCCCGGCACATCATCCAATTCGGCAGGCAGTAACACGTCCCCTGCGTCCATCGTGCGGTCCGAATTTGGGACGATGCCTGATGGCACTGTCATCAACCAATATACGTTGACCAATACCAATGGCCTCTCCGTCAGTTGCATCACTTATGGAGGCATCATCACGGAATTGCTCGTACCCGACCGGGAGGGCAACATGGCTGACATCACCCTCGGCTATGACAACCTGGAAGGGTATCTAGAAGCGACGCCCTATTTTGGTGCCATTATCGGCCGGTATGGCAATCGCATCGCCAAAGGACAGTTTACCCTCGATGGTAATGACTACCAATTGGCTGCCAACAACATTGGCAATCACCTCCATGGCGGATTGGTTGGTTTTGATAAAGTGGTCTGGGAGGCTGAGGAAATCGCTGCGGAAAATGGCGTCGCCGTCAAGTTTGCCTACCAGAGCGTGGATGGGGAAGAGGGTTACCCAGGAACTTTGAGTGTGGAGGTGATCTACACACTTGACAACGAGGATCAGTTGACTTTTGACTACTACGCTACCACAGACAAGAAAACCGTCGTCAACCTAACGAATCATGCCTACTACAATCTATCCTCAATGGAGGAGGATATTTTGGGTCATGAGTTGACGCTGTATGCCAGCCAGTACCTCCCGGTTGACAGCACTTTGATACCGACGGAGCTAACGTCGGTAGAAGGAACGCCTTTTGACTTCACGCAGCCCAAGGCCATTGGGAACGACATCGGACAGGACCACCCTCAAATCAAGAATGGCCTGGGTTATGACCACTGCTGGGTGCTGGACAAAGGGGGCGAAGCCTTGACGAAAGCCGCCTCCCTCTACCACGCCGGAACGGGTCGCCTCATGGAGATCTTCACGACTGAACCGGGCATTCAATTTTACTCCGGCAACTTCCTCGATGGATCCATTACTGGTGGGAACAACAAAACTTATGCCTACAGGAGTGCATTGTGTCTTGAGACAGAGCACTATCCTGATTCACCCAATCGGCCCGATTTCCCTACGACGGCACTCAGTCCCGGGGAAGAGTATAGAACGACCACCATCACCAAGTTTTCAACTAAGTAATCCCTGACCATGACTGAATTCGCATTGCTTGACTGGATAGTACTGGGACTTTTTGTGGCCGCGCTCATCGGAATTATTGTATGGGTCAGCCGCATGAAGGAAGACACCTCCTCGGACTATTTCCTTGCGGGGCGTGATGCCACATGGGTAGCCATTGGCGCTTCCATCTTTGCTTCCAATATAGGATCGGAGCACCTCGTAGGGCTTGCTGGTGCCGGCGCCTCGAGCGGCATGGCCATGGCCCACTGGGAGATGCATGGGTGGATCATCTTACTGCTTGGTTGGCTGTTCGTTCCGTTCTATTCCCGAAGTGGTGTCTTTACGATGCCCGAGTTTTTGGAGCGGCGTTACAACGCCGCCTCACGCTCCATTCTTTCGATCATATCACTGATCAGCTATGTGCTGACCAAGGTGGCTGTCACCGTCTACGCGGGAGGGATCGTCTTCAAAGAAGTGCTTGGTATAGAAAGTGTGTGGGGCATTGATTTCTTCTGGATCGGTGCCATAGGCCTTGTCGTGATCACAGGTATCTACACTGTCATCGGAGGAATGAAGTCGGTGCTCTATACGTCTATCCTCCAGACCCCTGTATTGCTCATCGGCTCCATCACGATTCTTGTGATCGGCCTGGTGAAGATCGGTGGCTGGGGTGAACTGATGGAGATCATGGGCAATATCAATGTCCAGTATACTGACGGGGAGGGCAATGTCACGTACGCTAGCGACACGGATATGATGACCAATCTGATCCGCTCTTCGAGTGATCCGGAGTTCCCGTGGACGGGTGTTCTGCTCGGGTCGGCCATCATTGGCTTTTGGTATTGGTGTACCGATCAATACATCGTGCAGCGGGTGCTGTCGGGTCGTGATCAGACGCAGGCACGTCGAGGAACGATCTTCGGGGCCTATCTGAAGCTCACGCCGGTTTTTATTTTCCTGATCCCGGGTATGATCGCCTATGCCTTGAACCAAAAAGGTATGATCGATCTGTCTTCGAGTGATGCGGCCTTCCCCACGCTGGTAGCGGAGCTGCTACCGGCCGGTCTAAAGGGTGTGGTCGTGGGAGGACTGCTGGCGGCGCTGATGAGCTCGCTGGCGTCGCTTTTCAACTCTTCGGCGATGTTGTTTACCGTGGACTTCTATAAAAAATACAAGCCCGAAGCACCGGAGAAAGAGCTTGTCCGTGTAGGAAGGATGGCCACGGTCGCCATTGTCGTTTTGGGGATCTTCTGGATACCCGTGATGCAGAGTCTGGGCAATGTGCTGTACGAATACCTTCAACAGGTACAGGGATTGTTGGCACCGGGCATCGCTGCAGTCTTCTTTATGGGGGTCTTCTACAAGCGTGCTACACCGAAGGCGGGGATGTGGGGCTTGATCGTCGGTTTTGTGCTGGGAATGTTCCGGTTGTTTGTCAACATCTTCAAAGATGGCCTTGACACTGCGGGCTGGCTGTATCAAAATTTCGTGGCGACCAACTGGTTGCACTATACGATTTTCCTGTTCTTCTTCAGTATAGCGCTGATTGTGGTCATCAGTATGTTCACAGAGAAGGCAGGTGCGCATCAACTGAAGAGTCTCACCTTTGGCAATGCTACGGATGAGGAGGTGGCGGAGACCAGGAATAGCTGGAATAAATGGGATGTGATCCATACGGCCATCATCGTTGGGATTACGCTGTTGTTTTATGTGTATTTCTGGTAGGAGTGGGAGTTGATGAGTTGATAAGTTGATGGGTTGAGGAGTTGAAGGGTTGAGGAGTTGAGGAGTTGATGGGTTTGAGGAGTTGAGGGGGTGATAGGTGTTTGGGTTTTTCGCCGTCATGCAGAGCGCAACGCAGTGGAGCGTGGCATCTCCGACGGCGGTTGGGTTGATGGGTTGATGGGTTGATGAGTTTTTGAGTTGAGGGGTTGAGAAGTTAAGGAGTTTAGGAGTTGAGGAGTTGAGAGAGCGAGGAACGTTTCATAATCACAAATAGCGGACTGGTTTACTGATCTTGCATCCAGACAGTCTTTTGAAGGCACTTACCCCGGCCCCGGATAGTAGCGGATATCCCGCATGGATGTGGAGGGGGCAGCGCGGCGGTAGATAGTAGCGGATAGCCGGAAATGGCCACCAAAAAATCCTATATTGCCAGCGCGAAAAATAGCTTGGATAGATAGCGATGAAAGGAATCATATTTGACATGGACGGTACGATGGTGGACAACATGATGGTGCATCATCGTGCGTGGCAGCAGAAGCTTGCTGACTGGGGAATGCCAATGACGCTCGAGGAGGTGATGGAGAAGGTACACGGCATCAACGAGGAGATCCTTGCACGGCTATTTGGCGATCGCTTTACGCCGGAGGAAAGGAGAAAGCTGTCTTTAGAAAAGGAGGAGGCCTACCGACAGATCTTCAAGCCTGAACTGCGCCTGATTGACGGGCTGCCCGAGCTACTGGAGGACTTACGCAAGCAGGGAGTGCCTATGGGTGTGGGTTCTGCTGCTCCGCCTGAGAACGTAGATTTTGTGATGGACAACCTGCAGATACGGCACTATTTCCGTGCGGTCAAGCACTCCAGAGATGTGGAGAAGGGCAAACCTGATCCGGAGATCTATCACAAGGTAGCCGATGAAATGGGCTTGCAGACGGAGGATATACTGATTTTTGAGGATAGCCCGGTCGGCGCCGAGTCAGCGCGTCGGGCGGGTAGTCCGCTGGTAGTGGTGACCACCACGCACAAGGAAGAGGAGTTTGCCCATCTGCCCAATGTGCTGGCTTTCGTGGATGATTTTCGCTCCATCGACATCGAAAAGCTGAGGTCCAGTGATCGCTGGCGAAGATGACCTACCCTTTGGTATCAAACCCGTCACCGGCATTACAGACCACTCCTGGTAGCTAAGCTGTCTCAAAAATACGTTGACGGTGGGGTCGCGGTATTGTGTCAATATTTGCGGGAAAACCTATGACGGCTATTACGAAGACAAATGCTGTCGTAATTTGATTATTTCGAGGTGGTTGGTGTTCTTTGAATAGGACCATTCTCTGACCCTGACCATGAAACACATATTCAGCTTTCGAGCCGCTACCCGATGGAGTCTAGGGCTTTTCGGGTTTTTCCTAGTCTTTCACCTGGCGGTTGTTCTTGGCATTGTTCTATTTGATTATGCTCCCGTAGAGTACCTATGGGGAGGCCGCCTGCAGACGGAGCAGGAACTGTTGCAGTTTGAAATTCTTTCGCTGGGGATCATGGCGGTATGCTTCCTGGTGGTTTTGCTGAAAGCCCGTATCCTGGATGCCGCCCGCCTTATGGGTGTGGTCAATATTCTGATGTGGGCGCTGGTGCTGCTATTTGCCCTCAATACATTTGGCAACCTGCTGGCCGCGTCGCTCTTCGAGAAGTTCTTTAGTATCGTGACGGCGGCGATGATGGTCTTGTGCCTGCGGCTGGCGTTGGGTAGGACTTAGGTTCAATGTTTCCGGTTCACAGTTCCAGGTTTGAGTCAAAGACGGAACACTAAAGCTGAAACTCGGAATGTGAGGATCACTTCTCCTTCGGATAGATAACGTCGATGGTGATCTTGCTGACGTTCTCATCATCGTCAGGATAGTACTTGAAGGAGCCTCCGGCAGAGGTAATTTCCCTCTGAATGGGCTCAAGGACCCCAATCATGTCATTGTAGGTAGCAAAGTCTGCATCGGCCACAGACAGGATCTTTCGCAGCTCTTCGACTGTGAAGCTCTTCCGTTGCTTCTTTTCCATTACCAGTTCCGCGATCAGTGATGCGGTGCGTTTTCGCTTCAGATGAATAGGGGGGAGCTCGTGCTTCTTGATCACCTTGTCCATCTGCTCCATGAAGCCGCTGATCTCCGCATTGACAGTGATATGGTTGGCGGTTTCGTGGTATGAGTAGAAGATCGGTGTGGCAATAGCCGCATCAGCGTTTTTCATCATCAGGGGATTTTGGCTGAGCCACGCCAATATTTTACGACGCTGAGAGATGTCGGGACTTTCGATCTTGACGACGCCCTTCGCACACAAACTGCCGATGACCACTCGCATGGGCTTGTCTAATCTCATATAACTATTGATGAGATCTTCCTCGGCGATCTTGCTCATTTCACTCAGATCCGGCGTGTGGATTTCATACTGGAAGGTGGACATGAAGGCGTAAAGACTTTATATCGCATAAAACTAATCATTAGCCTTTAACATCGCGCAACTGTCTGATGAAAGGCCAGGAAATCGCGATGTATGGGCAGATTATGGCAGGAAACCGGCTGTGATACTGCTCACGACTCAATTCTTGCGCAGCACCAGGAAGTGGTCGTCCATGACATTGCCCGTGAGGATCAAGTCCTTGTAGGTAGCAGCCACGGTGCATGAAGTCATGCGGTTGCCGTCATCTGTAAAGACACTTTCTACGGAGTAGTCGCCCTCACCCCGGTAGTCAATCGTGATGATCTCCGATGGCGAGATATTTCTTTTGTTCGCCGCGTAGGCTGAGTAATGGAGGAGGCTGGGGTGACAGCCTATCCATAGTTTCCCGTCCTCGTCCATGTCAATATTGTCGACGCCTGTGCCACAGTCAATGTCTTCGAGAAAAGTGAGATCGCCAGAAGTTTCCATGGAATAGACTTTCACGAGAAATGCCCTGGGAGATGCGACGAACAGCAACTTGCGATGGGCGTCGATGTTGATCCCATTGGCATAGGCAATGCCATCGGCCACCTGTCGGTAATTCACTCCATCGAAGTAGATCACATTGGATACGGAGAGGCCCAGATATTCCTCGGCAGTGCGCCTCAGGCCCTTGGCATAGCCGTGGTCATTGGTGAAGTAGAAGCGTGTCTCATCCAGGGCGACAATATCATTGGGGTCCACCATCGAGGCATCTTGCAGCGTCTCGACGAAGACCAGACTGTCACCATAGAGGTGAAAGGCTTCGATGGAATGCTCCCCTGCGACGTGATTGACTGCATAGATCTTATGCAGTCCTGAGTCCAGTCGTATCATGCTGATCCCATGGGGGAAGAAGGGCCGCGCTAAGTGCGCTGTGAGCGGCCGCGGCGTGAGGGTACTGTCATTAAGGTCCAGGTAGTAAAGGTGTCCCTGCCGGTTGTGGCCATCCCTTCTGGCTGCGCGATCATCGGAGGAGAGAATGGCAAACCCTGCTTCACGATCAATCTGCAAGTCTTCCACGCCAGGCAATGAGATGCTTTGATGAATCGACCCTTCGAAGGTGCCGTCAATATCCCTGAAATAACCGGTGGAATTGAACATATGGAAAACATATCCTCCAAGGGACAGTACCAGTATGGGCAGCGGGATAAGGAGTGCTTTCTTCATAGGTGATCATATTCAGTGTGATCAAGATACCAAGAATTCATCTACTAGAGGTGGAGCCATCCGGTCTGGAGACGCTAACAATTGCGTTTATTTGTGTATTGGTATCTACACACAAAACTCCAAATATGAACATCCGACTGGCTTTACTGAGTATGATGTTGATCATTGGTCATGCAGGAAAGGGCCAGGAAGGTGAATCACGGGAGTCGCCAGTTACGCCTTGGGCAATCGATAGCTTGTTTGAGCAGCTGTACGATTGGCACGAGGGTAGTGTCATGCTAAAGGACGGACGCCGTCTGCAAGAAGATATCAACTTCAACTTCCTGGCAGACGCCTTGACAACGAGGGAGTATTACAAGACCGGTGAAGGACAGTACTTCCCCAACGATGTGGAATGGTTTCATTTGAAGGACTCGGCAACGGGTTTGCGCTTTGAATTCGTCTCAGCGGTGGGAGAGCTCACTAAGAAAGACAAGGGCGTTTCTTTTTTCAACGTCATTCATCATGGCGACCATTACTTGCTACTGGCAAGGTACAATGTCAGGTGGGAGCTTATGTTTCAAACGCGCTTTGTCCTGCATGGGGTGAGATGGACGCTCTATATGCTGGGCCCCAATGGTCTGATGAGATACGGCTTCGTCACTTATGATGAAGAGCGACGCCTGCAGTGGTATCCTAATGACGGGGACTACCTTCTCGGACATGTCGAGCCCAGGCGACTCAGAAAGGTGGACATGAAAGCCATCTGGAGTGTCGCCCGCCAAGACTACCCTAACCTTGTGAAGTATGCTGAAGTGCGAGGCCTGCAATGGAACAAATTGGAAGACCTCGTCAAACTGCTTGACCATTTGGACAAAATCAAGTCGTAGGCGCACACAAGTAGGATTTTTCCTTATCTTTATCCAACGGCGCTTGTTAGCTCCGTTGATTATTATCCCAAACCAACAACTATGCACTACTTACTCTGTGCCTTGTGGCTCATTGGGGGAGGTCCCAAGTATGCCATAAGCGGCCAGTTCCAACATACCGATCATGACAACGCCTGGCTCTCAGCAGAGATCTGCCATGATGGGGATTGCAAGGATCTTAAGCTCAACAGTAATTTCGAGTTCGGACTACGTCTCAAACCTGGTAGCTACGAAGTACATTTTGTCAACAATTGGCGGCAGGAGGTCATTCTACCCATTGATATTCAATCTGATACTGTCCTGACGATGGATGCCGGTGACTTCCAGCCGCGGACGAACTATCCTGTCTGGGAGGCCTTTCAGACGCATGGCAATCTTACAATTGCCGAACGCACGGAGTCCAATGGTCACTATTGGGAGCGAGTTCTTACTTTCGAGCACATACAAGGCGCAGTAGTCGTACATGTCGACGATCCTGCGGCGAAAGTGGGGGCGCTGGAGATGCTTTCCCCTTTGGAGACGTTCCAACTAGAGGACTTCCTGCGCAAAGTGGACCTCTTCCATGGTAGCGAGGGCTGTGATACGCCGACACTGTACCTGATGCAGGCGGGTGAGGAGACGTTCATCATCGAGGATAGCTCCTGCGAGCTATTGCTTCTTGACACCATCTTGTATGATCTGTATGTTCGCAATTATGTGAGTCAGGAGTTTCCGCTGTATTCCAATTAATGTGCAGTTTTGGGAAGAAAATGTCCAGAAAATACTGTTGTTCTAACACGTGATATTGCTTGTCCATCTTGTCTAATACCGGTTTAATTGCGACTATTGGTGATAAAACGGCGTTATACCTAAGTTTTGGTGCAAATCGCGAATTGTAACGCGCTGATAATGAAACTGAAAGAGATTGTGAGAGTGAAGAGAGGTCTCGTCGCCCGGGGGGAGGAGAAGGGTGAGGTACGTTATCTGCGTTTGGCTGATTTTGATGAAAAGGGACAGATGCAGCCTGGTAATGAGCGCTACATTACTGAACAGCCAGATGAAAAATACGTCCTGAAGTCTGGTGACATTCTGATGTCCATCATGGCACCCCGCTTCTTCGCTATGAAGTTCTCTGAAGAAGAGGGCACTTTCGTGCCCAATCACTTCTTCAATATCCTCAATCTTAAGACAGACCGCTTGTCGGCAGATAAGTTGGTAGAAATCCTCAACTCAGATAATGTCCAAAAGCAGCTCGATGGCTTGACTGAGGGTGAGAACATCCGGACGATCCCCACAAAGAATCTCGAAGATCTGAAGGTACGGTTGTAGGGATCGTGAATCTTGGATTTTGGTTCTTTGATCCTTGTTCTCTGTTCTCTGTTCCTTGTCTATCCCAGAACCAAGATCCAAGAACGTAGATCGAAGAACAATCAAACCAAGATCTATGATCTAAGAAAGCGTTACTCCAGCGAATCGAGGTACTCCGAGTAGGCTGAGGCCATCTCTTGCTGTTCATCGCCTTCCAACCCTATAGCTACCGCTGTTGCAAGGACCTGCTTCGCCGTGGATGCGCACGTGGCGTCATTGCAATCATTGAGCAGCATGCCGACAAACCTGAGGTGCTGATCTGCCGACTCCTCGAAGTAGTCATGCAACCACTTGCCACAGTTTGCTGCGAAGTAGTCATGGTTATCTGTTAAGTAGTGATAGATCATCCAGTTGAATTCGTGAAAAGCCTTCTGCGGGAGGGTCTTCTCATTGTTGATCCACTGAAAGACGCCATTGGCCTTGTTGTAGAAGTCCATGTGACTGGGGTCTTTTGTCTCCATCATGTAGAATAGCATATAGTCGAAAGCCTTATCAAAATAAGCATAGGCGTTAGCGTAATGCAGGTCCAGTATCAACTCGATGTTGTCCATGAGGTGACGGTCAATGTCATCGGCGATGGGGGTGACGGCGACGTCCACTTCACTGATGTCCTTTCCTATGTAGTCGGTGATGATACCCCAGTCCTCAGCTGTGGCTCCGCGGAGGAGCGCATCTTGCTGTATTTGTGCCTGCACGTAGGCTGTCGCTAGGCTGTGGGCTTTGGCGGCATCCTTTGCCGACAGCATCTGAAGGTACCGACGTTTCTTCGGGACGTTTGACAGGTCGGTGACGGGCTCCGTAGGCGCTTCCCAGTCTTTTGCATCTTTGGCCAATCGGAGAAATGCAGATGCACCGATACTGCCTTCTTCCTTCACGGCCAGTACGCCATCGGGGCTGTAAAACGCCAGGGTGGGTATGGATTCGACGCGCAACTCCTGCAGCAGCGGACCATCTTCTGTATCGTCCACATCGATCTGGATAGCGATATAGTTGGCGTTCATGTACTGGGCCACCTGTTCATCTGTGAATACGTCGCGCTCCATCATCTTGCAGGGGCCACACCAGGTCGCCATGATGTCGATAAAGAGGTACTTGTCTTGTTTTCGAGCCATTTCGAGGGCTTCCTCGAAAGACAGTTTCTCAAAGTGGATTTCAGGGCGGGCAGAAGCCAGAAGGCTGACGGCGGCCGTGAGTAACCCGAGGGCGGTCATTAGGGATCTTTTCATATTTATCTGTTTGACATTGGTAAACACAGCTACCTAACGAGGGCTGTGAGCGAGATCGTATATTCCGACGTTAGATCAGTGGACATGCTGACGCACTGAGATCGGAGAATCTTCCTTGATTCTGCCACAAATTCCAAGGTCGTTCCCACTCACACACCATTACTCCACAGTCAAGACAATGCCTAACGGTTCCGTGTGTGCTCTCACTGGAAATATTGGTAAATTCCAGCGTTGCTAGCTATAAAAAAGACTATGGAGAAAAGACTAGAAGACGTAGCAGAGGTATTGAAAGGTTTCCCTCATCGCCTGAAGGAAGAGGGCAAAGTACCTTGTCTCAGACCGAAGGACTTCAACAAGTCCGGCGAATTCGTAAATAATGTGGAATTGCACATAGCTGTCACAGAGGAAACCAAGAAATTTTTGCTCCAGGATGGAGACATTCTGTTGCAGTGCAAAGGCCCTGTGAACCGCGCCATACCATTTCCCGATCAGTTGGGAGAGGCCGTGGCCATTGACATTTTCACGATCATTCGCCCATCGGCGGCCATTCGTCAAGGCGACCTCATCCAATTTCTGAATGGAGATGAAGGACAGAAGGCCTTGAAAAATCTACGCAAGGGAGATGACATCCCGGCGATTTCACACAAAGACCTGAAAGGCCTGGAAGTACCAGTGGTGCCTCAGCCTTCGTGATCCTTGGAAAATAGGCGGGTGCCGCACTTCCAGCCCACATCCCATCCTACTCCCGCGAAGTAGGAGTGACAAATTCTCAAAAACACAGGATGTGCCATTATCTGCGTCACGGTAGCTTCCTCGCCCTGAAGTAGGGTGTATGTACGTCGTCGAATGCAATTGCCTTCTCTCACTTCAGGGCGAGCGCATTCACGAGTTTTCTGTCCGTCTGCAAGTAGCCGCGGTGGCAAGGCCGGGCGCGTTGGTCATCGACCCGCGGTCCTCTCACACTGGCATTCATCGTCCTCGGCTTCACCTTAGACCGATTTTTAATAAATCACGATCTTCTCGTGGAAGGGGTAACTCTTTCATTATCATCCTTAGACTTTGTTACTTGCGTTATCGGCACCTATTTGTAGGTATTTCGGCCAATACATGCCAATAATCGATAAATACCTACTGATAATCTAGTCCTGCCAACACGTGAAAACATCCAGTCGTTCCTTTGCATAGAAGATGTCAATAAGGAACCGGCATTGAGACCTAAGAGTAGTTAGCTCACTCACCGCCAAGTTATCTTGGAAACCAGCAAGTGGAAGGGCATTCGGCGACGGATGCCCTTAATTTTTTGATACTTCGCTCAAAATATCCCACTAACCATTCCGTTTCGTACGATAAATATCCCTGCTTGAGATAGCGGACCCCAACCCAATCCGGTGGATTGACGACCTTAACGTCTGCTTGACGCTTGATGTGTCGAGTACCACCCAAAACAAATAAATAGCATGAAACAGGTACTAATAGTCAGTCTGATCGCCCTATCCGGCGTGGTAATGGGCGCCAATAATGCCAATAATGCCAACACAGCAGGTGCTGTCGAACCGAACTGGAAAATACTAAAAGAGGAGGGGCAAAGGGCCCTCTACTTCCGGGTACTGGAAGAAGGTGGTGTTGGTGTTCTCAATCTAAAGGTAGTGAATGGTGAAAATACGAGCGTCGAAAAGGGTCAGCTGCTGTACCTGAAGACTGCTACTGACGTCATCAAATTGAGTGCCGCAGAGTCAACATCGGCCTGCCGCGGTTGTGGCTCGTACAAGGTCGTGTCCTATCGCAATGTCTTGGGACTGGATGTCAAGTATGCCTTCTCAAAAGCTACTGCAGATATGATGATGAAGAGCGACCTGGAAACGCTCAGGGTCATCACGAGTGATGGTTACGTGGAGTTTGACATCACTCCCCAGAATCAGGCAATTCTCAGGAATGCCCTGAGCCAGCATTATAGTAGGTAGTAGCCATCTGAAGAGCTTCCGGAGACGGAAGGGGTCTTGCGGCAGGGATCGAAACGGTATCGGCGGGGGTAGCGCGATGACAGTGGGGAGCCAAGATATAGTGCAGAGCCCGGCCCCTGACGAGAGAGGCAGTGCATGTGGGTTCTGGGGCAATGGATAACTCTCTGTCAGGGGGCCGCCCAGTAATAGACCTTTGATCAGTCACTATCGTGCGCAATTGACGCAGAAGGGACTCTCAGGCTTCAGCAGGATCCTTCCTTCAGGAATAGGCCGCTTGCACTTTCTACAAAGACCAAAGTCTGGTTTGTCCACATTGTCCAATGCTTCCTGCAGTTTGCTTAGTTTCTGCTGCGCATTTCGGAGTGCCGACTCGGTGATGCTCTTGTTGTTGATGGCATCCATCCGTGAGATGCGGCCGATGGCATTGTCTGGTGAGACCGGCTGCGACATGTCCTGATAGTCCGCAATGGTCTTCTCGGTTTTTGCAATCTCCTCACGGAGCTTTTCTCTGAATTCGGCTTTTTCCATGCTTCTTCTCAATCCTGACAGCGGCCAATATACGCATCGGTCTTTGGGGTTCCAAGTTTGATGGTGGGGTTGATGAGTTGATAAGTTGATGGGTTGAGGAGTTGAGGGGTTTTTAGGTGGATGAGTTGAGGAGTTGAATAGTTGAGTAGGTTGAGGAGTGATAGTTGAGGAGTTAATAAGTAGACGAATAGATTGCTATCTAGGTGGAATGCTGATCTCCGGTGATGTGCTATTTCGGAAAAATCGTGATGCAATGGACGAAAACGGAGGTGACGGACGTTAGGTAGGCAAAATAGGTGTTATGAAGAACTACTCGCCGATGCCCCTGATGCTGGTGGTCGTATTGTGTGCTTGCTCTGTGACCAAGGCCCCCCAAATGACAGCGATGACCTTACATGGCATGCTGATGATGGACGAATACCCCATCCGTGTGATAGAGTACAGGGAGTTTCTATACTATCAATCAACAGACAGTAAGAAGATGCTGGTGCCCGCAGATAGTGAGGCGCGCTTCTATTTGAATGATCCGCACAATCTCGAAAAGCCGGTCCGTGGTATCAATGCTGAGCAGGCGTTGGCGTACTGCCAATGGCGCAGCCAGGTCTGGAATCAGAAGGGCGATGGTCACCGATACCGGTTCCGTCTACCGACCGTGGAGGAGATGAGGGAAAGTGACGTGGAATTTGGTGCTGGATTCCTGAATCGGGAATTGGCTCTGGCCGACGATGGTGTCATCGCTTACGGCGAGGGCTTCGAGTCCCCGGATGTCGCCACGAAGAGGGGAGATGCTGTTGGTTTTCGGTGCATGGCGGAGGTGGTGCCGCTATAAGTGTGGGTGTGAGTGTGAGTGTGAGAGTGAGAGTGGAAAGTGTGAGTGTGTGAGTGTAAGTGTGAGTGTGGAAGAGTGTTTGGGTTTTTAGGTTTCTCGCCGTTCACTCCCGAAGAAGATCGGTCGACACGGCCAGTAATCGCTCCTTTACTTCCAGTAGATGATTGAGCTCCACGAGGTAGAATTCCGTCTGCTTCATGATTCGGTCTTCCTCTTCAAATAGCATCAGGAATCGCATCAATAGCTCCTGCCTCTCTTGCTCTTCGAGCCCGCTGAGCTCTGTGTTCGTGGTGAACTGTGTCACGTACTCCTGCTTCTTTTCGGCGATCTGGACGAAGTCATTCTTCGCCGCTCCCTGCGACTCGAGGATGGTAGCCCATCTGCGATCGAGCTTGTCAAACATTGTAGCGATGTGCCTCTGGCAAGGCTCCGCCTGGTCCTCGTTGCCCTCGGCGATTTCACTCAGGAGTCCATCCATCTTGCGTATATCTTCCTGCAAGTGATCCCGGTATGCCTCGCGCGTCATCGGCCCCGAATCTTCAGGGCTTTCGTTTTCGGCATAGCCCAAAACGAGGAAACGCTGCCATAGTGCATCAAACCGTGGTTTCAGGTCCGTTGCCCTCCTTGCGAGTGACTCTTGCTCGGCTTTGAGGTTAGCCAGCTTCTCCTGGAAGGATCGCTGGAGCTCGTCGAAATCGGGGTATTGCTGTGCCATGTGTGCTATTGAGCGGTCAAGTTAGTTCATCGAGGCGTCCGAATACATGGCCCGGGGGTTATCTTCGAGCTGAAATTTTCACAAAACGAATTCACAAGCTATCGATGAAAATTAATTGGAATGCGATTTCCTCAGTCTCCGCGGCGCTGGGTGTGATCATCTCTGTGACTTTCTTCATTCTCCAAAGCAGGGAGAACAATAAGGTGACCAAGGCGGAGCAATTTCCTTACCTGGAGATCATCAATGTCTTCAATGATGAAAAAGCCAAGACGGGGATGAGGTTGCGGAATGAGGGCACGGGGTTGGCCATTATTGATTCCATGAAGATCAGCTATTATCCGGACACCTGCCAGCTAGAGTCTAAGGCGTATGACTGGACTACCTTTACCGTTGACGAGGCTGGCAATCCCAGAGGGATACGGTTTGCTCACCGCGATTCCATTCAGTGGTACTTCAGTTTTTTGTATCCCGGACACTCGGTGACCCCCGATCGAGATGTTTGGCTGTTGACCAAGGCGGATACCGTACCACTAAGTAATAGAGAGTCGCAGGACTTCGAAAATATGGTTATTCAGGTCTGGTATAGCAACGTCTTTGACGAGAGGTTTTGTCTTTCATGGCGGCGAAGGGGGGAGGGTAATAACAATCGGAGGGAGTCTTTCTGTCAGTAATAATTGGAAGTAGTATGACTAGAAAGGAATTTCTACAGACTATCTGGAAGCGGTACCTGAGGCCCGCGATACTCGGACTATTGCTGGTTTTTGCGATCAATTTCTTGATTGAGGTCATTCGGACGAGTAGCCCTGAGCGCCAGTCCCTGATTGCATTATTGGTGGTTTCGGCGGTCGTCGCCCTGATAATTGGCCTCCAATTCGTTTTGGCGATTTTATCCGTGTGGTTAAGCTCGATGGTGCCAGAGAGCCTGAAGTATGCCCTCGATAGGACCTTCAGGGTCCTCAATTTCTTGGCACCCTTCGTCACGGTGTGGTTGATCTACCAGATGTACCTGGCTGGGAACTACGCAGCAGCGGCAGTCGCAGGGATCTACCTATTTCAGGAGATCTGGCCGGCTCAATCGGAGAAAAAGAAGGTGTAGATTGCTACTCCAGCTCGCTCCGCAGCGAAGCAATGGACTTCCGATAAAAAGGATGCTGTTGGTTCATGCGCGCCAGCACTTCGAGGGCCTTGGTCTTATCCTCCAGAGACAAGTAGGCCAGGGCCATATACCAAAGGGCATCCTGGTAGTATTGGTCGCCGGGCGCTATCAAGGCCAGTACTTCGATGGCTTTTTCACCTTCTCCCATTGACAAGTAGGCGTTTCCCAAGTAGAGGTCCTGTCCCTCGATAGGCTCGGCATCGAAGGGAGGTCCTTCAAGTACCTCTACCACCCTTGCATAATCTCCCTTACTGTACCAGCGCATGATCTCCGCGCTTGCGCCTGGGTCCGTGTGGCCTCGGACGATCTCTCTGGCAGGGTAGGGCTGATAGTACTTGTCCAAAAGGGTAGAACTCGGACTCGTCCAGTTCAGCGCTGCCCACACGCCAACAAAGGCCAGGAAAGAGGCAGCTGTCCAAAGCCAGTTCCTTGATAAATGCCGAGTGCCTGGTCTTTCGACGTCATCGAACAGATGCTTCAGTTCGTCCTTCAGCGCTTTCTGCTGGTCGGCCTTGAAAGTGCTGAGTATCTGCCGCTGGTGTTGCCAGGCCTCCGCGAACACCTCGGAGTCTTTCTTTCGGGCGTCGAACTGTTCCTGCTCCTCGACAGACAATTCACCTGTGAGTTGCTTCTCAATGAGATCGATATCGTTGTCACTCAGTGTCATTGATCTACGGTGTTAAGGGTTGTTGATTTGAGTTCCTGGGCTTTTTTCATCATTCGCTTGTAGCATCGGGATTTGCTTGTCTTGGCTACGTTGGCACTGGAAAACCCCATCACTTCGGCAATGGCCTCCATCCGAAGGTTGTCGACGTAGAATAGCTGAATGATCTTCTGACACTTTTCTGTCAAGAAAGCGATGGCCTCGCGGGTGATTTCTAAAAGTTGCGGATTGAAAGGAGGAAGTTCTTCCTCCTGGTCCACTGTGCCGTAGTAGAAGTGTTCTATGTCCGTCATCTTGCGTTGAAATCGTGCTTCTCTCGCCAGCTTCACCAGCAGCATGTTGTGGCAGGTTTTGTAGAGATAGGCGCGGACGTTGGTAAGCCGCTCTACTTGGCCGGACAGCAATTTTTCCCTGAGGACCATAACGGCCTCGGTAAAAATGTCCTCAGCATCCTCGTCCGAACAGCGATTTTCTCGCGCCAGCCGCTTCGTGCAGTAACCGGCATGTTCTACATAGCAGATGCGCAATACTGCATTGTTCCCCTTTTTCAGATCATCAATTAGTTGCCCCCAATCCATCTTCACCAAGTAGTTGCTAACACAGTTAATTTAAAGTTTTCTAAGAACATTTTTCCATTCAAAGTGGCTGACTTTCAGCATCTCCGGTGCCCTCTGACACCATTGTTTAATACCATGTAAGATTTTGTGCAAAAGGTAAACAAAGGGTCGGGAAGTGCCTCTTCTGAGGCTATGGGACAGGCAGGTAAGGTGTTTACCTTTTTCTGTGCCTGTTACTGAAAGGTTGAGTGATCTGATAATCACCTAGAAGCCTATCTCAGTATGAGCGAACAACAAGAAAAGAAGACGATCCTTCTAGATCCCTTTCCGGCGACAGGGCATGTGAATGCCTTTATCCAAGTGGCTGATTTTCTCCTTAGGAGAGGATTTCGTTGCGTATTTATCGGCGCGCCACAATTTCAGGAGTTGGTCAGGCCTACTGCGCATGAGTACTATATAGTCGATCCTTTTGTCCTAAAACACGAGCAATCTCGGAGGAAGGAAAGAGGCTGGATTATCTACCTATTTGAATGTGTCTCTGGCAGGAGAAGAAATGTCCTCACGGATGAGCTTAGAGAAAATCAGGATCGCTATGAGAGGATGATCACAGAAGTCCAACCTAATCTCATCCTCTTAGACGATCACTACAGCACGAAGGCGTTGTTCTATGATCGCTTTAGACGACCAATGATGAGGCTGTTCACCATGGTCAATCCCTTTCGAGATAAGGATGTTCCGCCATTTCAATCAAGCCATGTGCCCAATGGCTCCTGGAAGTCCAGAAAGATTATAGCCGGTCTATGGTTCCTTATCGGGCTACGAAGAAGGCTATCTACCGTGATAGAGCAGTTGGTGACCTGCGGTCTCACTAATGTGGCTTTCTTCCGGCAAAACTTCCCCAACGCCGATTTCACCTTTGAAAATGGGCGATGCTTTGCTCTGGGAATCCAAGAGCTACCAATGGTGGTATTGCGACCAAGGGTATTCGATTTTCCCCGATCAGCTGAACGTAAGCTATACTACTTTTATGAGTCGCCACCTCCGACTGCTGAACTCGTCGATCCTCGACTCCAAGGTTTTTTGGAGCGCGCCTTGGGGCGTCGTATAGTTTATTGCTCGCTTGGGACAGTTACTAGCGAGTTTACCAAACGGACTGCTCTTTTCTTCAACAAGCTACTGCAAGCAGCTCAGTCCCTATCGGATATCCAGTTCATCTTTTCCCTGGGTGCTGATTATGACCTCGGCCGGTTGGGGCAGGTTCCATCGAATGTCGCGCTTTTCAAACATGTGCCTCAAAAAGAACTCCTCTCGCACGTCGATATCATGATCACGCATGGGGGCTTGAATAGCGTGGTGGAGTGCCTTCAATCAGACACGGCTATGTTGCTCTACCCATTGACCAAGAAGTGGGATCAGCCGGGTAATGGTGCTCGTGTGGCCTATCACGGTATGGGGTTCGTACATGACCTGAGGCGAGCAACGGGCAAAGAGTTGGTAGGACATATTCGGGAAGCCAATAGCGAGCTACCACTGCTCCAGAAGAATATCCGTCAATTCCGAAAACTCCTGGTGCATGAGGCAAGAGAAGACAGGCAAGAATTCATGGAACATCTTATCTATAACATAGACGATAAACCTTATGAAATACTCGAGAGAAAAGCTCAATGAGATTCACGTAAAGCAACTGGGTGAATTTGCCTGTGGTTTGGCGTGCTTAAGTGCCGTTGCCCGATACCATGGCGGCGACGTGTCACAAGAAAAATTACGGAATGTTAGTGGTACCACTTTGAACGGTACGTCACTGCTTGGGCTGTACGAGGCCGCCAAAGAAATTGGCTTGGATGCCGGGGCTTTTGAGGCCAATCTTAATAGCCTCCGGGAATTGGACCACCCGGTGATCTTGCATGTCGTGATCGATGGGAAGCAGGAGCATTTCGTGGTGTGCTATGGCGTGGAGGATGACATGTTCATCATTGGTGATCCGGCCTGGGGCATCACGCCCATGTCAGAGGCGGAGCTTGCCGCTATTTGGAGATCCAAGGCCCTACTGAGCGTGCAGCCGGGAGAGAAGTTTGTGACAAAACAGGGAGATCGTCGCAATCGATGGGATTGGCTGAAGTCCTTGTTGAAGGAGGATATGAGTATTTTGACGGTCGCCGGGGTCATTGGTATTGTTATGGCCGCTCTCGGCTTGACAACGGCCATTTTCTCCCAAAAACTCATCGATGACTTTTTGCCGAACAAGGATATGGATAAGATATTCATAGGGTTTGGTGCTTTGCTGTTTCTGCTCATAGGAAGATCATTGCTGGGCTTGATTCGCGGGATTCTGATGGTCCGACAGGGTAGGGACCTCAATGTCCGAATTATCAAAGCCTTCCTACAAAAGGTTATCAGGTTGCCCATAGCATTCTTCAATGGCTATAGTTCTGGTGACCTGATTGCACGTATGAATGATTCACTGAGAATCAGAAATAGTATCGCCCTCATTACAGGAAATGTGGTGATCAATGTCCTGGTAGTTTTCATTTCTTGTATCTATCTCTTTTTCATCTCCGGGCTGGTAGGTGCTTTATCGCTCTCAAGCATCGTGATCTTCTTGGTCATTGCCTGGAAATACCATCCGGCTATCAGACTCAAACAAAAGGAGATCATGGCGGCCCACAGCGCCAATGAAACACAGTACATCGATGTGCTGGGTGGTATAGGTACCGTAAAATCCTATGGCAAGGAAGACGCATTCGAAGATCGCATCAACATGGTATATGGCTTGTATCAAAACAAGGGTTACGAGCTAGGGTTGGTCGGAAATAGATTCGATTTTGTGACTCAGCTGACAGTGAGTATATACATCACGGGCATCTTTGCCCTGGGTGTCTGGAAGGTGCTCGATGGGTCGATGCAGTTGGGGGAAATGGTAGCTATGACCACAATAGGAGGGTCGATGATCCCATCCTTGGCAGGTCTGATGATTGCGAATATACAGGTTCAGGAGGCCCGTACGGCTTTCAACCGAATGCATGAGTTGGCCAACCTGGAAACCGAAAACTTGGACGAAGCGAATGTTTCCGAGTCGTCGGCAGGATCGGAAGAAGTGCTGGCGGTCAAGGACTTGACGTTTCGCTTTCCAGGAAGAAGACCTCTTTTACACGCTCTAAACCTTTCTATACCACGGGGAAAGACCGTGGCGCTATTTGGGGAAATAGGTTCTGGCAAGAGCACCCTGGTAGACTTGATACAGCGATACTATCCCATCGAACGAGGGCAACTGACACTCGATGGCTCCTCCACTGCTAAGCTTTCCATACAAGATTGGCGGGCTCAAATAAGTGTCGTGGCGCAAAGGGAGAAGATTTTTAATAGCTCAGTCATCGACAATATTTGTTTGAGCAACGACCCAAATGAAGTGGAACGCTGTATTTCCTTCATTAGTGACGGGGCTCTGGGCAGCTTCTTCGAAGGATTGCCGCAGGGATATTTGACGCTTTGTGGAGAAGACGGCAAGAACCTGTCAGGGGGACAGAAGCAGCTCATAGCCATTGCCCGAGCCCTGTACAAACAACCTTCGTATCTCATCTTGGATGAGAGTACCTCGGCGATGGACCAGAAGACCGAGCACACGGTCGTTTCGTTTCTGAGGCATTTTGCCAAGCAGAAGAAAATTGGCGTGCTGATCATCACTCATCGACTGAGTCTCGCTAGGCAGTCGGATCACATATTTCTTCTTAGCGACGGTTGCATCAATCAATGTGGCACCCATGATGAACTGATTAGAGGAAACAACGCCTATCAAGAAGCTTACGAGCACCTGACGGGGATCTCAGTGAATGAAGGATTACTAAACTAAAATGATAGAAAGATGTCTGGTCTGAAGTACTATCAAAGGACACGGTACCTACTGGAGCTTATCGAACGAGAAAAGACCGGTTCACCTGCAGAACTGGCGAGGAAGTTGGATGTTACAGAGCGCACGGTATATAACATTATAGAATCACTACGCCTTTCCGTGGATACCCATATCACCTATTGTTCGGATGCCCGGAGCTACATTTTCGGAAAGAAAATGGCAGACACTGAAAGGAAATTTCAGTAGGCCTCCGGTAAGTTAGGCCTAAAGATTTTTCAACTAAAAAATGAACATTATGAGAGAATTAAGTCTAGAGAAAATGGAAGTCCTTTATGGGGGCCGAGATTGTGCGACCTCGATCGGATTTGGTCTCGGGTTGGGCGTATCCGCTATCATCGCAGGTGCCGCTGTAGGAGTGGCCACAGGAGGGGTAGGACTTCTTGTAATAGGAGGACTGGCGCTCTATGGTACCGCCTGGGGCAGCATTTATTGTGCGATGACCTGATCAAAAGAGAAACCAATTTGTTTTACCTAATCAAGATGAATTATGAGAACACTAGAGATTGAGGAATTAGTTGAGATCCAAGGCGGTGATATAGTTACCGGGTTATGTGCTGGAGTCGCTATGGGCTCGGCGATTTATGGCTTGGGTCTGCTGACTAACTGGTGGAATCCAGTTGGCTGGGTGAGTGGTGGATTTATTGCAGTAGATGCTGCATGTGCCCTATACGCCGTTCTTTCTTAGTATTTACTGGTATCATAAGGTATTCTCGCAATACCTTATGATATTGTTATTTTTCCAATCATGAAGTACTTTATTGTCACTCTCTTTGCCGCTTGTATTGTCGTGATCATGATCAATTTCTTCAATGCAAGTGTCAACAAATACCTGATGGGGCTTTGTTTTGTCGTGGCCGGGGTTTGTCTCTTCTACATTCAGTTGAAATGGAAGAAGCGGAAAAATATTGATAGCAATTTCTGAGGATGCCTTTCTCACCCTAGAATTTTCTCAGATGCCGATTGTTATTCTGGTAACGCTTCAAATAGCTGTGATGACCTTTATTTCCATGTCTCTCGTCGGAGGAGATGAGGAGTTTCTTACGGCTATCACAGGATCTGTTCTCTTGTTGGGAGGGTTGTCTGCAACCTGTTACTTTCTTGCTAAGTCCATCCGGCGAGCAACGATCATGAAAGTTATGCTAGCCGTGGGGATATTGCTGGTGTCGGTTGCCGCAATTGGGGTGCTAAGCCATGATGTGAATAATGGTGAAAGCACGTGGCTGGGCATGGGATTGGGCTTGGGATTGTCTCTGGTGATGATTTCCAGACTTCGCCGTGAAGTCAATTGATTCCAGAGACACTCTTAATTCAACGGTCTGCAGGATCAGCGATTGATTCAAAGAGAAGTAATCATTGCCAAAAGTGCGGCTAATTCTGACCTTCTTGAGTCGTCCTTAGCAGCAGGGGTAATACTGCCTGTACGGTGAAAAGTGTAAGTTCTATAATCATAAAATAATCGCTTAGTGCAATGTTTGACAAGGAGTTAAAAACTCGAGGCATTTTGGTGACCTTTCTGGCGATCGCCATGGCGCTCAGCTGGATCCTCTCCTTCACTCTTATTGATGACAATCTGTTCTTCGAGTTCTACGGGGAGCAGATGTCCTATGAGCATATCGTCGATCTTATCGCCTTCCAAAAGCAATGGTCGTGGCTTCAGTATCCTTTGATACCAATCGCCTACCTGCTGAAATTTTGTTTTGTAGCAGGTTTGCTTCTCGTGGGATTCTTCCTGGTAGATGTAAAGGCCCGCTTTCAAGATGCCTTTCGTGTCGCTCTGGAGGCGGAATTTGTTCTGCTTATACCCTCCGTCATCAAGTTAATTTGGTTTGGTGCTGTCCAGCGTGAATACACGATCACAGAGCTGGCGCAGTTCTCAGCGTTGTCGTTGCGCAATGTCATTAGTCCATCGGAGCAATGGCTATCTCCCGTGCTGCAATCCATAAGTATTTTCGAACTGGCTTACTGGACCCTGTTAGCTGTTGGTGTCAAGAGAATCTACGATCGCAGCTTCTCAGCAAGTTTCGGTCTTGTCGCGGCCTCCTACGGATCGGGGTGGCTCGCCATGCAAGTGCTTATCATTTTTGTAGGTGTTAACTTTTCTGCGTAGCCATGAACAAGAAATTATTGGCCGGCCTGTTGTTACTTACGACCTTCACCGGTATTGCATGGATGGCATTCTCGTCAGTTGCCGGGTATAAGGAAAGAAAAACCCAGGAAGCCCTCAGAGCCAAGCGGTTTGCTACTATTCCGGCGCTACCATTTTCTGACTTGAAGGGTGCATCGACAACGCTTGACGAAGTTGCCATATTTGAACCTCTCGTGCTCGTTCTGTTTAACTCAGAATGTGGATTTTGCCAGTACGAAATAGCCGAAATTTCTAAGAACATCGGGCTGCTGGCAGATAGCCAACTGATATTTCTTTCGACGGAGCCCAGGGAGGTGATACAAGCTTTCGCCCAGACCTATCCATTGTACGCCAACGAAAATGTGATTTTCGGACAGGTCGAATTGGGGTCCTTACTGGAGGTATTTACCGAGGTCAGCTTTCCGAATATTTTCCTGTTCGATGCCCAGGGTGACTTTCTACGAGAATTCAAGGGTGAAGTCCGGGTCGGGCTACTACAGGAAGTGATCCGGGGAGATGATCAGGAGAACATACAACTATAGAAGACATGACAGGTTCTGTCGGGACGACTGAACTTGTAGCTTTTCCTATCTTATCTATCCATGGACATCGACCGAAACAAATACAAAGTCTGGGACCAGCGCCACTGGAGCATCATACATATTATGGTCAATCCCGGATTGGCATTCAACGAGCTGGTACTCGGGCAGCGCATACCGAAACTGATGCTCATCGACAAGACGTCCGACAAGCCGCTCGTCGAGCGTAGCTATATTCCCTGTCCGCACTGCAATACCTATCATGATGGTCGCACGTGGTCCTACCAAAACGGTACCGGTTTCAAAAATTGGTTTGGTCTTTATTGTCCCAATTGCGGGGCGATCATCCCTTGCGTGCGCAATTGGACGGCAGCGCTACTCATGGCTATCACCTACCCGCTGTGGTTTTGGTGGGTCGGACGATGGAAGGAAAGTTGGCTCCGTCAGCAACCAGAGAGATATGCCAATATCGATCTGGAGGCAGTTCAGTTCAAGAAGATTAATTGGGTGAAGATCGGAATGATCTGGGGCGGCCTCATGTTCGTGGCGATGACACTCGTCTTGCCACCAGTGATTGGTGTGCCTTATGAGCTCAGCTTTGTTGTCGTCACCGCACCAGTGTGTCTGGTGGGAGGGCTCCTTTTTGGATTGGTCATGAAATGGCTGATGGGAAAGAAGGCCCGAAGTTTGAATAAGGCTTAGGGTCGCAAGGGCTCCCGCGCAGGGCCATCGCACTACCGCTGCAATAACAGAAGCTCAGCCGCCTAGGCACCACCTTAATTGCCCTACTCTTTAGGGTAGCCCCTTCGCGGCCGCCGGCATCCCTACATTCGACGGCAGGCAGGGAAATCGCACCTGGCGAAGGATAACTCTTCTCCCCCTTGAGGGGGTTGGGGGGTGACAACATGTGTCACAGCAGTGCTACTCGGACAACCTCTCGGCCCTTGTCGCAACCCCCCAACTTTTTCAGCGCCGTTTTCGCCGTCGTTCAAACCCCGCAATTTACCTCCCGGCCGCCGTCAAGACAATGATATCAAACACACTACCACCTGAATTTGCGCCTTCTAAATTTGACAGATATTGCTTACGTTCCCCGAAATATGTAGGGAATAGGAGGTCCCGAATGTCATGGCCGCCAATCCAGTGCCAGCGCCGAAGCGTCGTCACAAATACACTTCACGGGGCCGTCGTGCCATCGCCTGGTTTTTTATCGTGGTGATGAGCTGCCAAATCTCCGCATGTTCCTATTACCGTGTCTCCCAAGGAGCGATCCCGGGACTACGGGCAAGCATGCAAACAAGGGAGGTGCCTCAAACATTCATTATCCACTCAGGTGAAGATGTCTATCAAATGGACAATCTGCTAGCCTCTCATGAGGCCATCTACGGGGAAATCAAGACAGTGGAGCAACCCTTTTATTACAATGAGGCGAGGCGCAAGTGGTACAATGCCACTGAAAAATCCATCATCAATGAGGTGCATATCTACGTGGATCCAGCCTTTGAGATCGAGGCAGGTAATACGTATGTGCCTGAACGCGCTATTCAGGAGATTCGGATCATCGATCGGGATCACGGCAAAGTTGCTGTAATAATCTTCGCCGTGCTGATGACATGGGTTGTACTGGGGATGTTGACGGACGATGGCATCGACATGTCTCCGATACCTCCCAAGACAGGTGGGCGTTGAGAGGAAATGCAAGTGCCATGCTTTGGAGTGTGTGTATCATATCATCGTTTCACTTATCGTTAGCCAATGGCTGGAAGATCATCAGTACGCATCTATCTGGTTCGCTTACAGGCAATTTCCGTAGCGGACTAACGGGTCATCGTGTTATCGCATGGTTTTTCATTTTCCTGACAACTACTCACAGTTTTTCATGTGGCCTTTACCGGGTCACCCAGGGATCAATCCCCACCTTAGAAACGAGCATACAAGAGAGCACCGAGCCTCAGACTTTTATCGTCCACTCGGGGGCGTCGGTCTTTGCGCTGGATAGTCTGATCGTGTCACCGGAGCAATTATACGGCGAGATCAAGCCGATCGAGCAACCCTATTATTACAATGAGGAGAGAATCAAAGAGTATGTCCCTTCTGAGAAGTCTATTATCAACGAGGTCCATATCTACCTGGACTCAGCCTTTGTGCTGACGCCAGGCTATACCTATATACCGGCGAGCTATATTGAAGACATCCGGGTCATCGATCGAGATCGAGGCAAGGTCGCCGGAGCCATCGTGCTCGCCATTTTGCTGTTTCTTGCTTGGAGGTGGGCCGTGCAAAATACCTATAGTATAGACTAGGTGGTGTGCATTTATTCATGCTCTTGATTCCCCGGATTGCAAACCCCGGCTGGCGCACGTTTGCAAAGCGTGTCTCTCTGCTCCACTCCAACAATCTTCTCGTCTGTGGGCAATCTCCACCGAGTAATTCATTAGCTGCTAATCATCGCGGTTCAGTCGATGGATCAGTACGCCGTTTTTCCAATGTACTCAGACAAGGTGCCGTTAAGCAATGGAAATATCCCCGGATTAGACGAAATTTGATCCTTCGAACAACAGTTTTTGCCAATGACAGCAGTACGTCTTCACTTTGTATGGGCGACCCTTCTTGCCATCAGTTTTTCCTGCTCCAAGAGTGATCCCGAACCGGGATTTGAAAATCCATGTACAAGCAATGCCGAGATTACCGATACTACCACACCATTAGGAGCTGAAATCGAGGAACGCTCCTGGGTTCCCGACAACGAGCCCTCTGCCTCGTTTTACAATGGTGTCCTGAGCATCAATGGTGGAGACGACCTGACACAAATTGGCAACAAGTACATCATCGATATTGACATTGCCAACCCCGTGGTGGATTACAACAATGTCAGTTTGGGTACCGGCAACGCCTTGATGCTGCAGTACTTCGACGACGTCTCCGACTACCGGGGATTTGTTGATTGCGGGTTCGTCAAAATCGAGACCCTGGATACGATCAATGGCTTCGTATCTGGCTATTTTCATGGGACGGTCAATGACCGGACCAGCAACTTATTTATAGATATTTCTGATGGCGTCTTCAATTTGCCCATCACCTCCCTGTTTTGCGAGGTCGATTATCAGCGAGAAGCGGCCGACGTGGATTTGTTCAATTCGTGGGAGCTGATCGGTTTCTTTGATAGTCAGGGGCTACCCATCTCTCATCCTCCGTGTGATGCGGCAGCAGCTATCCAGTTCACTGTCGAGAATGAGGATACGACACCCATCTATGGGGTGAATGGCTTCGGGGTCATCAATAGATTCAGTGCGGATATCGATGTCAGGGACGGAGCTGTCGTCATTTCGTCGCTGCTGCAGACCGAGGCTGCGGGGCCAGCCCATGAGATGGATTTTGAAGAGCAATACTTCGATTTGCTTACCAGTGCCGAGTTGCAGTATGAGATTGAGGACAACCTACTGGAACTGACCAATAGCGCGGAAGGCGTGGTCATGAGGTTTGTACTTCAGGAATAGGTCTTGTTGATGGGTTGATGAGTTTTTTTGAGTTGATGAGTTGATAGGTTGAGAAGTTGATAGGTTGAGAAGTTTTTCAAGCTACCAACCAATCGACCACTATTCGCACCCAGTTGCTCTAACAACCTCCTTGCCTTTGGCAAGTAGGGAAAATCCCCTCGCTGTTCGACATGTTCTGAAGGGCATGTCGAACTCTGAATGACTGTGGATTTGTAATCCACCTTGACAGACGACATCAACGCGGGCGTTCATTGACTACACGTCTCTCTTACGCGTTACCTCAACAACCTCCTCGTCTGCGTCGCAATTTCCAGCTCTTCATTTGTGGGCACTACCAGTACCTTCACGACGCTTGTTGCCGAGCTGATCAATCGGGTTTCACGAGAACGTGCACCGTTCAGCTCTTCGTCCAACTTGATGCCCATTAGCTGCAAGTCAGCACAAGCCAGTCTCCGGATCAGGGCGCTGTTTTCACCAACACCGGCCGTGAAGATCAGCGCGTCTACCCGACCCAGCGCGGCCATATACGAGCCGATGTACTTCTTGATGCGGTAGACGTACATATCGATGCCCAGGCGAGCATCCTCGTCACCCAGCTCGTACCGTTCAGTAATGCTTCGGAGGTCGTTGTCACCGGTGAGCCCCTTCATGCCGCTTTCCTTGTTCAGTGTGCGGTCGATGTCCTTTGAGGCCATGCCCAGATGATCCGACATAAAGAGGGGTAGGGAGGGGTCCACATCTCCGCTGCGTGTGCCCATGATCAGCCCTCCGAGAGGCGTCAGGCCCATCGACACGTCCACGCTTTGTCCACCGCGAATGGCGGCCATGCTGCAACCATTGCCGAGGTGAACGGTGATCGCATTGAAGTCATTGAGTGGCGTGCCCAGAAACTCTGCAGCTGCCCGCGATACGAAGGCATGGGAGGTGCCGTGAAAGCCGTACACCCGGAGGCCGTGCTCGGTGTAATACTTACCTGGTATTGGAAAGCGATAGGCGTAGTCTGGCAGTGTCTGATGGAAGGCCGTATCAAAAACAGCCACCTGGACGGCGTCAGGGAAAACCTTCCGGGCCACCTCGATGCCCTTCAGGTTTGCGGGGTTGTGGAGTGGCGCGAGAAAGGAGATCTCTTCCAGGTCCTTCATCACCTGGTCGGTCACTACTACGGGTTCACTGAAGAGCTCGGCACCATGAACGACCCGGTGCCCTACCGCTTGCAGCTCCGAAGCATTCGAGAGGGCACCCTGATCCGCATCGAGGAGCAGCTGCGAGATCCGGTTGAGACCCGCTTGATGGTCCGCAATGGGAAGGTCCTCCCTGGTTGTTTGCTCCTCGCGACCGTCCTTGTATCTTCTATAGGTGATTGCCCCTTGTTCCTCTCCGATTTTCTCCACCAGACCGCCAGCCATCACGGCCTTTCGATCAGTGTCAAAGAGCTGAAACTTTACAGACGAACTCCCGGCATTCAGTACAAGTATTTTCATAAGTATCAGTCCATTTGCGCCTGGATGGCCGTGATGATCGCCGTATTGATGATATCTGGAACCGTACAGCCGCGGCTAAGGTCATTCACCGGTTTGTTGAGACCCTGCAGGACAGGACCGATGGCGATCGCCCCCGTTTCACGTTGCACGGCCTTGTAGGTATTGTTTCCAGTATTCAAATCAGGAAAGATGAGCACTGAGGCTTGTCCCGCCACTTTGGACCCGGGGACCTTCTTGGTACCCACCTCATAGTCTACGGCAGCGTCATATTGGATGGGTCCCTCGACCATCATTCCAGGATCTTTCTCTTTTACGATGACCGTCGCTTCTTTCACTGCCTCGACGTCAGCACCCTTACCGGACTGCCCCGAAGAGTACGAAAGCATGGCGACCTTCGCCTCGATGCCAAAGGCCTCCGCCGTGTGGGCCGATGACATGGCGATTTCTGCCAGTTGCTCCGCGTTCGGATTGGGATTGATCGCACAGTCTCCGTACACCAACACTCGGTCATCGAGACACATGAAAAACACCGAGGAGACGATCGAGAACCCGGGTTTCGTCTTGATGATCTGCAGTGCTGGTCGGATGGTGTGTTGCGTTGTATGCACGGCCCCCGACACCATCCCGTCGGCGTGGCCCATGTGCACCATCATCGTCCCAAAATAGGAGACGTCGTTCATCAGGTCATGCGCCACGTCAATGTTGATCCCTTTGTGTTTGCGCAGTTCATAGAGTGTATTGACGTAGTTTTCGTATTCGGGTGCTTCGTGAGGCGTCAGGATGGTTACATTGTCTTCCGACAGGTTCAGCCCGAGCTTGGAGATCAGCTGATTGATCTTTTCCTGGTCACCTAGCAAGATGATCTTCACGATACCATGTTCCACCAGGAATTCCGCGGCCTTGAGGATGCGCTCGTCCTCGCCTTCGGCCAGTACGATGTGCTTCTGTGCCTGTCGTGCTTTCTGCGTCAGCAGGTATTGGAACATCCGTGGTGTCATGCCCCGCACTTCTACTTTGCTGATGCGGTCCTCCAAGCCCTCGGTATCCACATACTTCTCGAAGATCCGGAGACTCTCATGTATCTTCAGATCGTTGCCGGGCATTACGTAGGAGTGGAGCGTGTTGAGGCGCATGGCCGACTCGTAGGTGTTGGTATCGACCAGTAGGATGGGGGGGATTCCCGCAACACCTTCGAGTAGCTTCAAGATAGACTTCTCTGGCATGAGGCCCGTTGTCAGCAGGATCGCAGCAATCTGCGGATAGTTGTCCGAAAGGTGGGCAGTGATGTTGCCCAGGATGATCTCGCCACGGTCACCCGGTGTAAGGACCATGCTGTTGTCTTTGATTTTGTTCAGATAGTTGTGCAGCTGCATAGCCCCGATCGAGTAGTAATACACCAGATTGTCCAGCTGGTCTTCGCCATAGAGAACCTTGGCATTCAGATGGTCCTTGACTTCTCTTACCGTCGGACTCTTCAGCAACCGATTTTCGGGTATGACGGATAGGAATAGGTTTTTGATGGGCAGCTCCCGCTGCATGGTAGTCAGCACCTCGTGCGCGTCATCCGCTCTCCCGCGGTTGACAATGGCGCCGATGACTTCACAGTCGTTTTCCACGAAGTTCTCGATCGCCAACTGCAGGGGTCGCAACACCTCCTCGATCGATCGGTCCCCGTCGCCCTTGCCGATGATCAGAACCGGGCTCGACAGGTTTTTTGCTATCTGCACGTTGAAGCCAAACTCAAAGGTGCTGCTCTCCGTGATGTAGTCGCTGCCTTCAAGGAGGATAAAGTCGCTCTTTTCCTCTAGTGCCTTGTATTTCTCGATAATCCTGTCCAGCACTTTGTCCATCTGGCCTTTTGAGATCAGGTCTTGCGCTTCCTGGGATGTGAAGGCATACGTCTCATTGTAATCGAGGTCGAGGTCGAAGTGGGAGAGGATCAGGTCGATGTTCTTATCCCGCATGCCAGTCCCATCTGAGGTGATCACTGGACGGAATATTGCCACGCGCCGTGTTTTCCGTAGGACGTAATCCATGATGCCCATGCAGATGAGCGACTTGCCACTTCGCGCTTCGGCGGTGGTGACATAGATAGAGCTAGCCATAAAGGGTATGTGGTTATAAGCAGTTTTTCTTGAACGATTTGGGCGATTCCCGCCGCCCGGCAAAAGTCCATACAAAAGGCGTAGGAGGCAAGGGATTTGCGCCGTCTTTGCGCTTCGCCTGCGGCAAGCCTTGCTCCTCCGCTGAAGCTTCGGCGGCACGCGGATGGCGACCGAAGGAGGAGCGATAGCGACGCGGCAATCTTCGACGGCGGTCACCAGGCTGTGGAAGGTGGAAAGTTTAGTGTGGAGAGTTTTTGAGTGTATGAGTGTTTAGGTGTATGAGTTGATCCTCCTTCGCCCTGTGGACAATGGCGGAGGCGGTGGGTTGATGAGTTGATGGGTTGATAAGTTGGCCGTCATGCAGAGCGCAACGTAGTGGAGCGTGGCATCTTTGACGGCACCAGGCTGTGGAGGGTGGAGAGTTTAGTGTGGAGAGTTTTTGAGTGTATGGGTGTGAGTTGAAAAGTTGAGGAGTGGAGAAGTTGAGGAGTTTGTGCCTTCAGTCCTTGTGAGTACCATCCCTTCTCCAACGAGCCACGCACATCTGCGCGTCATTCCGGTTTCGCTAGCTGATTTGGCGCACGTTCTCTGGATTGTATTGCGAATACCGGAATCTCTGCCGCTACCACGCGGGCGCGCCCCCTCAATGGCGCGGAAGTTACTTCCGTGCCCAAGCACCTCAGAAGTATCTTCCACACTGGCGCGCGTTTGCAACGCGTGCCTAACCCTATTCCATTTACTCAATTCCCCCTTTGGGAGTAGAAAGCCCCTCCGAAGAGGGGCACTATCAATCAATGTGACGGTCAATCAATATGACCATATTTCCGGGCAAACCTTTCATACAGCTCCTGCTGCTTGTTGTCCAGCGTCACCATCTTGCCGCTGATAAACGCGTGCGTGAGGATGTTGGTCCGTATGTCCAGTGCATCGCCTTCTGAAACGAACAGCGTGGCATCTTTCCCTGTTTCCAAAGTCCCTACGCGATCATCGATGCCGAGCAGTTTTGCGGTATTCGAAGTGATCATCTTCAGGGCCTCTTCCTTGTCCAGGCCATGGGCGACTGCCGTGCCGACAAAGAAAGGCAGGTTCCGCCCGTGGCTCAACATGCCACTATGGGTCATGGAGACGGTCAGTCCTGCATCGACCAGTTGCTTCGGTAACTTATAGGGCCCATAAACATCCGCATCAGGCCGTTCAGGTAAACGGTGCGTCGGCGGGATGATGATGCCGATGTCATTGTCTTTGAGGAAATCTGCCACCATCAATGCCGAGCTGCCGGCGATGACGACGATCTTCTGCACGCCATTGTCCTTGGCGAACATCACCGACTCCACAATGCCCTTGGCATCGCCAGCATGCAAAAACAGCGTCTGTGTACCGTCGAACAATCGCTGCATGGCCGCGAGCTTGATGTTCGTGACATTATCCGAAGCCGACCCATAAGCTTTGGCCTCCTTAAAGTGCGAATTGAGCGTGGCTACCTGCTCATCGTACTTTTTGTTGGGTTCCGTTTTTACAGTAAACGTGGCGAAGTCAAACCGTCGGTTCATCCTGGAAGGCCAATTCATGTGCATGCCTATGTCCACCGTGTGAGCAGCGTCTTCCCAATTCCAGCCTTCCATCTCCATCACGGAAGACGTACCCGAAATCCATCCGCCAGTAGGCGTCGTCTCCGCCAGCAGCACCCCATTAAATCGGAAAGTGGCGATGATCTCAGAATCCGTGTTATAGGAGATAATTGAGCGGACATTCGGATTGAAATCGCCCTGCTCGGACATGTCGCTCATCGCGCGGACAGCGCCAACTTCCTGAAGACCAACTTGTGAATTGGGCAAAATGAATCCCGGATAGACATGCTTGCCATCGAGCTGGATCACTTCGTATCCGTCAGTATTCAAATTGGCACTGGCGGCCTCTACCATGGTGATCTTCCCTTGATCGAACCCAATAGCGGCGTTTTCGATGACCTGTCCATTGCCAAGGTGCGCCACGCCGCCGACGAGTAGGATAGGGCCCTCCTGATCCGCGACTGGGACCGGTACTTGCGCTAGTGCGGTGGTCAAAGCCAACGCACTGAATAGGATTGAGTTTATAAGCTTTTTCATGTCTCTTATCTGTTTAGGGCGTCAACTTCATAATGTGACCGGTCTTCATCGCAATGGAATTCCAGAAAGATCCTGGAGCCACCTTTCTGTGTTCTGCCGCCATTTTTCTTGACGCCTTTCATTTTCTGGATGAGTCGCGCGCGCTCTGCCAGTAGGGCCGCTCTCGCCTGCGCATCCTTTTCGATATCGAAGTAGACTACACCATCCACGATGGTCTTTTCCACATTGGCATACATCGACAGCGGGTGATCGGTCCACAATACCACATCCGCATCCTTGCCCACTTTTATGCTGCCCATTCTGTCATCCAGGTGGAGGAGTTTAGCGGGGTTGAGTGATACCATTTTCCAGGCGTCTTCCTCCGACATGCCGCCATACTTGACTGACTTGGCAGCCTCCTGATTGAGGCGCCTTCCGCTGTTGGCATCGTCGGAGTTAATCGCTGTGACTACCCCTTCATTGTGCATGATGGCCGCATTGTAGGGGATGGCATACCGCACTTCCCACTTGTAGTTCCACCAGTCGGAGAAGGTTGAGGCGCCAGCACCATGCTCCCTCATTCTGTCCGCCACCTTGTAGCCTTCCAGGATGTGTGTGAAGGTGTTGACGGTGAAGTCAAACTGATCGGCCACCTTCATCAGCATATTGATCTCTGACTGTACGTAAGAGTGGCAGGTGATGAAGCGCTCTTGGTTGATGATCTCCAGCATCGCCTCATCCACCAGGTCCCGACGGGGCTTGATAGCGGAGGGCTTGGCTTTCTTGGATAGGCTGTTGTACGCTGCCCACTCTTTTTCGTATTCCAACGCATTCGTAAAACCGTCGACAAAGACCTCAGCCACGCCCATTCGTGTTTGGGGAAAGCGTACGGAACTCGAACTTCGGGACCGCTTCACATTCTCACCCAAGGCAAACTTGATGTACTCATCTGCACCTTCAATTCTCATCTTCTCGGGAGCCACACCCCAGCGTAGTTTGATCAGTGCAGATTGGCCACCAACTGGATTGGCAGACCCGTGTAGCACCTGCGCAGCCGTGACGCCGCCAGCGAGGGAGCGATACAAATTGATGTCCTCAGAGTTGAGCTGGTCCCTGATTCGGACCATCGAGGAATTGGTCGCCAGATCGTTGCCACCGCCGCCAATGTGCGTGTGCTCGTCGATGATGCCGCTGGTGAGGTGTTTGCCCGTTCCGTCAACGACCGTTGCCGAGGCATCGCTCAGGTCCTTGCCGACCATGGCAATTTTGCCGTCCTTCAGCAAAACATCGGTACCCTCCAGGATGCCCTCTGCTTCGTTGGTCCACACCGTGGCGTTCTTAATGAGGATCGTTTCCTGGGAGGGAATCTCAGCATTGCCATAGGCTACGAATGGGAAGATCACGTCTCCAACTGTGGCGGCATCGCCATCATTGTCTTTCTTTTTCTCTTTGTCTTCTATTTCCAGGTCTCCTGTCCTCGTTGCGGTCCAGTCGATCCAGGTACCGTCGACCAGCTGGCCAGTTCCCTTCCAGCCATTGTCCGTAGTCCATCCGGACAGTCTGATATCTTCCTCTCCCTTCGCTTCTTCGGGAAAAGCCATGGAGGCCAGGTTTTTCCCAAAGTTCCCTTTGATGTCGATGGAGGTAGAGTCGTTGACTACGATCTTGGCCTTTTGCGATCCAGGCTCGCCGCTGATCTCCATTTTGTAGGTCGTGCCACCGACGACGAGGTCATAGGCCCCAGCGTTGTCCTGCGTGTCCAGCGCCTTGTAGCGGTAGGGATTTCCCTGTACCCAGTTTTCATGAATGATCGTCTTGTCGTCAAACAGACCCCCTGATGTGATGATGAAATTGGCAAGCATACCCGACTTCAGACTACCTACCTGGTCGCCCATTCTCATCAGAGCAGCCGGTGTGCTGGTGAGTGCCCTCAGTGCAGCGGTTTCCGACAATCCATTGTCGATGGCCGATCTGACATTCCCCATCAAGTCACCTTTCTTCTCGAGACCCGCCGTGGTGATGGCAAACGTGATGCCCGCAGCTTCCAACCGGCCAAGGTTCGTGGGAGCGAGCTCCCAGTGCTTCATGTCCGCCAGCGACACGCCCTCCGCGTCGATGGGGTCATCCACATCATAGGCATCAGGATAGTTGACCGGGACGATCAGCGCAGCCCCCGTGGCTTTTACCTCGTTGATCCTTTGGTACGAGTTGCCGGAGCTCTTGATGATGTACTGCACACCAAATTCATCCCCGATATTATCCGCACGGAGCACGTCGATCCAGTCCCCCGCATCAAACACCTGTGGCAGGTTTTGGGATGCTATCCAGGCCTCCAGCGTCTGATCTTTGAAGGGCCGTGGATTAAACTGGCCGTACCATTCCGCATCGAGATACGTCTGCCGCAGCAGGGAGATATATCCCATCTTCGAAGCGGGGTAATGCTGTTGCGACGTACCCTTGCTGAAGGAGTAAGTAGCCGACGCCTTCTCGGACAAAACATCTTCATTGTCGTTGTCACCCAAGGTGACGAACGCAGCACTTCCACGGGCAAGGCCGTCAGGGCGGAAGGTCATCACCGCGCCGAATCCCGCTTTCCTGAGCTCCCCGGCTGCTTTGCTGTCGCCCGTAAATTCTTCGCCCGCGTTGTAGTGGGCCTTGATGGCTTCGTTGGCATTGTAGGCACCCTTGGTTTTGCTCAGCATCTGCTCCGGACCGCCAAACCCGCGACCGGATGTTCGCTTCACTTCGGGCAGGCCATAGTTGGTATGCAGGTCTATGAGCGACGGATAGATGTACTTGCCATTCAGATCGACCGTGGTATAGCCCGCAGGCACGGCGATATTGGCACCCACCTGCACCACCTTGCCCTCCCTAATGAGCATTGTGGCATTGTCGATCTTGGTTTGATAGTCCGCCCAAATGGTAGCATTCGTAAATGCATAGGCCTTGGACCTTTGGTCTTTCACGTCATTTGGTGTGACGGTTTCCTGGGACCAAGCCCCATAACTAACCAGCAGCAGGGCCGCCGCGATTAGCGTGCTTAGTTTCTTCATCGGTTTACACATTGATTATCCGATCAAATTAGCCAGAAATGAAATAGGAGGAGGCATGGGATTACAATTTTGCTTTCAGCGGTCAGCGTAGGAGTCGGAATCATGGGAGGATGAGGCGCACAGGCCAACGCGCGAGGCCAGCGCACCCGTGAAGTAAGAGAGTCAACGACGCGCTACAGTGAAACTTGAGTTTCCCAACTCTCTACTTCACGGTAGCCACCTCGCGGCCGCCGGTATCCTCAGTCTCACTAGCCACCCGCAGGGCCATACTGGCTTACCGGCCTGGCCTTTCGGCCTTTCTTGGTTTTTAGGTTTTTGAGTTGATAGGTTGATAGGTTTTTGAGTTGATGGGTTGATCGGTTGGTCTGCCTTCGCCGTCTCTACAAGCGCTGTCATTCTGAGGCACTCGAAGAATAAGACAGCGCGGCTACTTGGGGAACTCTTGCGCCTTGTACGTCATTCCGGTTTCGCTGGTGTCCCGGGCCCCCTTCGAGTAAAAGTCACGCGAATACCGGAATCTCTTGGCCATCACACCCCCAGCCCCTAAAGGGGCGAGCCATCGCTCAAATCCCGTCATTCCGGTATCGCTTGCAGAATTGAGTCCCGTCCAAGCAAGTCCTGCGAATACCGGAATCTTTCTGCCACCCGCACCCCCGTCCGGATTGCCGGACCACCCTAAAGGGGCGAGCCATCACGCGCCTAGGAACGTCATTCCGGTTTCGCTTATTGTGATCTCGCCCTTATGGGAATTGCTATGCGAATACCGGAATCCCTCCGCCATTGAAAGCCACCCAGGAATCGAGGCCTCCGCAATCGCCTATGCTAGCCCCAGAACCCCGACACGGAAGTAACTCCCGCGCCAGGTAAGAGAATCTATTCCCCCTTTTTAAAGGGGGTGCAGGGGCGCCCGGCCAGGGGGATTTAGAGATTATTTCAACGATCCCCCAACGGTACAGCGAGGAGGTCCTACCTCGTCCTTACAATCGAGAAATTCGCCACGACCCGCTGCCCCGTCTGCTCATCGAAAATCAGTCGAGGCTCGTCGCCGCTCACGAGGTACGGCACATTGATCTGGAGGTCGCTGAGTTTTACCTCAAAGGTTCGACTGCCGAGGAAGTCATCCTCGAACACATCCTTGTCCGTCAATCGGCCATACAGCTGGATATAGTCCTCATCGTAGTCTGGGCGATAGACTTCAATGTCTATGCGGTCATTGACGGTATGGGTACCGCGGAAGTTCAATGCCGAGCTCTCGGAACGACCCCAGTAAACGTCCATCACGTCGTCGTTGCGCCGCACCCAGCTGCCATTGTAGGAGAGGCGCCCACCCACATAGCCGAACAGGTCCGTGTTGCCATCACCATCGTTGGAGTCCTCCAGTTTGATATTGTTCAACAGGATCCTGAAGACCGGATAGGCCAGATCACATTGCCGCACGTTGTATTCGGTAGATAGCACTACACGTGCGACGGGCGTTCCGGGCGTAAGAAACCGCAATTTGTAGGAGAGGGGAGCCCCGGGGGAGTCTTTCGAGTAGTCGCCGCCATTGGTGATGTAGTTGTATACCTCCTGTGGCCCATTGATGGCCTGCGCCGCGTCGGCACCGGAGCCGCCGATCACGAGCGCTTTGATGCTGGAGCTGCTGATGATCTCGCTGTAGCTTGCGTCGATCGAGCCATCGCCAGAGGCAAAAGACGCTCGGAAGGCCGCATCGATATCGGTAAACTGATAATTACTCTCCACGGTGTAGATCACCATGCGTCCATAGGCCACCGAGGCGATGTACACAGGCAAGGTACCGCCGAGATTCGCCAGCGCCGGTAGGGTCCTGAAGAAGTCACTCGGCTCGTCGGGTGCATCGACATCGATCGTATAGTAGACCTGGAGGTACTTGATCACGAACTTGTTGCTGTAGGTCGACTGCGCAAAATTGAAGGAGGCGGAGACCTGCTTCGTCGCGCCTTCATAGTTGGCACCGAGTGCCAGCGACAGGTGCTCCTCAGAATACACCTGGCTTACCTCAAAGTTGATCTCCGCGGGTGTGGCGCCGGTGATCTCCTGATCGAGGATGGATTTCACGCCCTCGCGCACGGTAGAGAGTTTGGGATCCTCCACCGTGACGACCGGGCTTCCGGATATATTGGTGAGGGATGCCGATAATGTGATGGGCGCACGATCCGATACAATAGGAATGTATTCTCCGGTGGGAATCGAGGTGCCTTGCAGCAGTGCTCCCGGATAGATTACGTCGGTGGTAGGGTCAATGGCGAGCATCTGGTCAAACCCCGGCGCAGCTTGGTAAGTGATGGTGGTGCATTCGAGAGATTCGTCCACGTCGTCGCGTGCTGGATTGGAGGTATCCACCTCTTCGGGTTCGCTTTTCTCCTCCGGCTGGGAGAAGGTCTCGAGGTCGTCCACCATGGTGTTAAACTCTTGTGCTTCTTCCGGTGAGATCAGCGGTCCGGCGACGTCTCCGTCGCTACAAGAAAGGAGGAGAAACAGGCAGCAAATGATGGGGACTTGGGTATGTAATAGCATAGTGTTCATAGACAGATAATGGTCATTGATTTGTGAGTCAAACATACGGCGATCAGGTAGGGGCAACCTATTTTTTGGCATGGACAAAACATGGACAAGCTCGAGGAAAGGACATGGACAGGAGGAAAATTATCTGTGATTAATGGGTAGTTAATGTATTGATTGTTAGGTATATAAGATGGTATGGGGTTGTTTGATAACCGAATTCCACTGTTGGCAGCCATGGACAGGGGCTTTTTGATTCATGGATTAATTATGTAATTATGAGGTATGTGCAAACCCACCCTTCAATCGATGAAACGCTGCGACAGGACCGCCAGCCTCAGGCGGTTTTTGTGGATTACGACGTTCTGTACGATGGCCCACGTCGGCGTCACACAAAACCTGTTGGACATCGACAGCCTCCTCACGCTGTACCCCACCCAGACCGACACCACCCAGCTACGCACGATCAATCACATCGTGAACTATTACATGTACCGCGACATCGAGCAGGCGCAATCCTTTGCCTATCTGCAGTTGCAGCGCTCGGATAGTTTGGGCGACCCGACGGCGACGGCACTCGCCCACTACCAGGTAGCCCACAGCCACTATAACCTCGACCAGTTGGACAGTGCCCGGCATCACTACGTTCTCAGCCTCGAGCTGGGGAAGGAGGTCGACAATGCCATTTTCATTTCCCAGGCCTACCGGGGTCTGGCTATTCTTGAGTTCAGCCAGGGCAACCTCGACGAGACCGACAGTATCAACTCTCTGGACCTTGCTCACTGCACCGCACAGCAGGATACGATGGGCATGGCCTTGGCCCGTGATTTCAAAGGGACCATCAACCAAAACCGCGGTTATTATGCCATCGCCTTGACCCACGTGTTGGAAGGGCTGCGGCTGTTTGAGTTGATTGGCGACTCTATCCGCATCGCCGATGCCCTCAATCACCTGGCGACACTGGAGTACAACTTCGAGAACTTCGACCAGTCGATCGCCTACAACCAGCGGGCACTGAGGATCTACGAGGTGTATGAAGACCACTACTACCAGGCCCAGGCCCTCAACGACATCGGAGTAGGTTACAAGTCGCTTGGACTGTTCGAGGAGGCGCTTGACTTTTTTGAGCGGAGCATCCATCAGGCCCAGGTGGCCCAGGTCAGCGCGATCGAAGCCGCGGCGTTGAGCAATATCGGTGGTGTCCACCTAAAACTAGACGATCCCGTAAAGGCCATCGAATTTCTGCGGCAGTCGATACAGATGTCGGAATCCATCAATGCCCAGCGGCGTATTGCGATCGCCCGAAACCAATTGGCAGAGGTCTACCTGGCCCTAAACAATCCGCAGCAGGCATTGTCGCTGTCTCGGCAGGTCATCGATTACGCTGAAGCTACGACGAGCCTCTCCATCCATAGCCTGGCCCTCAAGCATGGTAGCCGGGCGTTGGAGATGCTGGGACAGACGGCAAGTGCCCTGGAGCTATTTCGCGAGTACAAGACCCTCAGCGACACCATCCTCAACAAAGAGAAAGTCAAGACGATCGAAGAGCTCAGGGTGATCCATGAGACCGAGCAGAACGAAGCAGCCTTGGCACTGCAGGACGAGGAGATCAGGAGCCTCAACGCCCAGGCGCGTGCCGACCAACAGACCAAGCGCCTCTACGGAGGCGGCATGGTGGCCTTTTTCGCAATCTCAGGCCTCATGTTCTTTGGCTTCCGCCAGCGCATGAAGAAGAACCGCATCGAGCGCGAAAAGCGCGAGGCCCTTTACCACAAGGAGCTCGAGCACAAGAAGAAGGAGCTCGCCAGCCAGACCCTGCACCTGGTGCAGAAGAACGTCTTCATCCAGGAGCTCAAGGACAACCTCGAGCAGCTGCGGGAGTCCCCCGAGAAGTTCAAGGTAGAGTTTCGCCGCATCGTCACCCTCCTCAAGAAGGAGAATGCCTCCGACAAGAACTGGGAGATCTTCAAATCCTTTTTCGTCGACGTCCACAACGACTTCGACAAGAAGCTCCGGGAGATGGGCGACATCTCCGAGAGCGAGATGCGCCTCGCCGCCTTCCTCCGCATGAACCTGACCACCAAAGAGATCGCCGCCCTGCTCAATGTCCTGCCTGACAGCATCCTCAAGTCCAAGTACCGCCTGAAGAAGAAACTCGGTCTCGCCAAGGATACTGATCTGGTTCCGTTTTTGAATGGGTTGAGTTGAGCGAGTTTAGAGTTTGAGAGTTGAAAGTGGAGAGTGAATAGGCTAGCCGCTTCTCAAGCAGTTCCTAATTCCCCCTTCTCAAAGGGGGTCAGGGGGATTAGGTTTTTGAGTTGATGAGTTTTTAGGTTTTTGTCATCAGGCCCTTTCGTGAATGGCCAAGGGCTCAATATCAATTACCAGGAGTTCCGAATCCCCTCCTGGGAGGGGCAAGGGGTGGGTTTGTCGCTGGTCAAGCCTTGGCCAACAAAATATGTTCAACATACAATGACCCATCGCCAAATCCGTCATTCCGGTTTCGCTCAGACAATTCCAGCCTTTTTCTAGTAGCGTCATGCGAATACCGGAATCTCTTCTTTCCGCATTGCAAGAAATTGACTGGCAAGCGCACGAAAAGGTGATAAAAGACAAAAAATACTGGTTATTCCCTGACCTTGCCGGTTGCACCTGTTCCGGGATCTCCTAGATAGGATTTCAGACTTCTTACAACGGGACCCCGGAATAAATCCGGGGATTGCGGCAATTGTATTTTTTGTCTGTCATCGGTTAGGTGACACGACCGAGCATTCTTTGGGCCACCGCACCCCCAACCGGATTGCCGGACCACCCTAAAGGGGCGAGCCATCACGCTCCTAGGTGGGTCATTCCGGTTTCACTTATTTGCAGCTGGCCCTTTCGAGAATGGTCAAGGGCTCAATATCAATTGCCAGGAGTTACGAATCCCCTCCTGGGAGGGGTAAGGGGTGGGTTTATTCACTGGCTCAGGTACCCGCAAACGAAATATCTTCAACATACAATGACCCATCGCACCCCTGGCTGGGCGCCCCCAGCCCCTGTCGCCTTCGTGCCTTCGGCGACCGAGGAAAGGGGCGAGCCATCGCACGTCATATTGTCATTCCGGTTTCGCTTAGGCAATTCCAGCCTTTTTTCCCTCAACACCATGCGAATACCGGAATCTCTCCTCTATCGCTACCCCCAACCCCTAAAGGGGAGCCCCCGCTCAACCCCGTCATTCCGGTTTCGCTGATATCATCTTGCACTTTCAAGATTAGTGCTGCGAATACCGGAATCTCTTCTTTCCCCATTGGGAGAAATTGACGGGCAAGCGCAGGCAAAAGGTGATGACAGACAAAAAATACGGGTTATTCCCGGACCTTGCCGGTCGCACCTGTTCCGGGATCTCCTAGTTGGGAGTTCAGACTTCTTACAATGGGACCCCGGAATAAATCCGGGGATTGCGGCATTTGTATTTTTTGTCTGTCATCGGTTAGGTGACACGACCGGGAATTCTCATGGCGTTGGCTGGCCAACGCTCTTTACCCACCCCCCAACTTCCGAATCAAAAACTCCACCGCCGCCTCATTCACGGTTTTCTGATTGTCAAAAACCATGAAGTGATGGCTATCGTCAACGATCACCAGCGTCTCCATCTCGACGCCCTGCTTTCGCAGGCGCTGCACGAGGTCCACACTTTGGCTGAAGGGCACATTCCTGTCATCATCGCCGTGAATGATCAGCACCGGCGAGGTCCATTGGTCGACATACGCTACTGGCGAGGACTTCCACATCACCTCCGGGGCGATGTCGGCATCGGGCACCTTTTCGTAGGCATTCGGATTGGTGATGTTCCGCACGCGGTTCACGGTCCGGTCGTGCACGCCATGGATGTCAACTCCAGCAGCAAATAAGTCGGAATCCTTCGCCAACGCCATCGCGGTAAGGTAGCCGCCGTAGGAGCCTCCATAGACACCTATGCGTTCAGGATCCACGTTGGGCTGCTGTGCGAGCCATTCTCCGGCCGCTTTGATGTCCTGATATTCGGAAGCACCGCGCCACCCGGCATTAGGTGGGTAGTGAAACTCATAGCCATAGCCGATGCCCAGCCGATAGTTCACAGAGATCACGATGAAGCCCTGGTTGGCCAAGTATTGGTTGGTGGCATAGGCATTGGAGTAGTAGCTCGAGTAATGCCAGCCCAGCAGCATCTGCCGGGGTGGACCACCGTGAATGTAGATGATGGCCGGTTTCTTAGCTGGACCGCCCTCCTTTTCGAACAGCGTCGCATGGATCGCTAAACCATCCGGCGCGTCAAAGACAACTTGACGAGGTGTTACCAGCTCACTCGAAGGATATTCGGCTAACAAGTTCGCACCGATTAGCTGGATATCACTACCCTTCATATAGGCAGGTAAGGGAGGGCGCTGGGCAGTCGCCGATATCATGACTACTGTGCCATCATTCAGGACCTTCGGTGCCCATTCATTGCCGCTGCCTGGAGTGATGAACTCCATATCGGCCCGATCCACTGAAACTTTCCCAATGTGTCGGCGGTCGATATCAAGCGCATCCAGGCCGGAATTGCCGGAGAATACCACCGACTCTCCATCCGCGCTCACCGAGATGTACTCACACATGAAGTCCCCCGGTGTCAGCAACAGCGGATCGCCACCAGTCGCAGGAAGAGAGTAGAGGTGAGGCCAGCCATCGTGGTAGGAGATGAAGATCAGTCGGTCGCCTGCCGCCCAGTTCAAGTTCGTCCCCCCGTGCGTTCGCGGCACTGAACCTCGCAGCGTCTCCGGCGCCGTCCAGAGGACGTTTGTCGCATCGGTGGCGAGATCATAAACTACGATGGACCAGGGACTGTGGTGGTTTTCCAAAATCGTCTCGGGCGCACCGCCGCTGCCAGGCCGACGGATAAAGGCGATTTTCGTACCGTCCGGAGACCATCGCGGAGAGTAGTCGCGGTCATAACCCGGATCCAGCCACTTGATGCGCTTTTCCGGACCTTCATAGATGCCAATGTAGGAATGATCCCCCCGTCGTGAAACAAACGCCATTTTCGATCCATCGGGGGAGTAGGTGGGGCTGCCGTTGCTTCCACGCAAAGACATGATCTGCTTGGCCGCTTCACTCGTATCGATGGGTACCGTCCAGATCTGGTCGCCGCGCACAAAGGCCACTTCTGCACCTGTGGGAGAGATCACCGGAGAGGCGCCTTTTCCGATCAGTAGGGGATCTCCTCCCTCAAAAGGCACACTCCAAATCTGCACGGTATCCGGGAAGGGCATCGATAGGGGATTCATGGTCACCTCGTCGTCCCAGTTCGATCCATGTTCGCCACCCCGCAGGTACACGAGCCAGGCGCCATCATCAGAGATGGATAGGCTGGAGATCTCCTGCCCGTCATCCGTTGTGTAGTTTGTTACCTGGCGCGCTTCGAAGTCCGGACCCTCGGCAACGTACACATTACGCTGGCCCCGCTCATTGAAGAGCCAGGCAATGCGGTTCGTGTTTTTGGCAGCCGTCAAGCTGGAGGGGAAGGGATAGCTCATCAGCGCATCCATGGAGGGCTGGGCCATCATTGGCAGGATGCCGATCAGGAAAACTAGCAGGTTGGCAAAAGGTCTCATTAGTTGGGTCATTGGTTGGTAGGTGGTTTGTTTTCTCTGCAGGTTCGGCGTGTTACGCTTTCGCTCCGCAGGGGAAAGTAAGCATCATTGGAGCAGAAATCAAATAGGGTGGGGGTTGGCGGGGTGTTGGGAGTCTCACGGATTGTCTGCCCTTCGAGGGCCTCCATCGGTCGCACGCTGTCGCCGAAGCTTTAGCGTAGGAGCCCAAAGGCTTGCCGACGGCAAGGCAGGGTGACAACCCCCCTGGTTGTGTCGTCGAGCTGATGCGCCATTCCGGTTTCGCTTGTTATCAGGCCCTGTCGAGGAATGTCATGCGAATACCGGAATCTATACCGCCCTTTTTACGGCCATCCACGGAGGCAAGAGGGTGACGACCAGCAGCTTTTCAATACCACAAACTACCATTCTGTATTAAGGAGTCCAATACAACCGACTCTCCCAATTCCTTGGACAAGACCTCATAAACCGCATCTAGTTTCGCAGAGTCTCCGAAATGGAAACTGTACAGGTACTTCATGTAGAGGCTTGGGTTGGTTTCGTATTCCGTGACAAGGACTGTTGCATAGATAGAATCCGGCAAGGCACTAGCCAGGTCAAGTCGTCTCAAGCTTAGTGAATTGCCCACTTCGTGGGTCTCGGGGACTTCATAGAGCGCATACAACGCATTCAACGTATCGCCTGCTCTCAGGAGCTGATCCGAGGAAAGAATGCCCATGTTTGCCTGCTGGCGCTCATCCGAAAAGGCATCGAATTTCGAATTCAGACGAAGCAACTCGATGATCTTCTCACTGTACCAGGAGTTGCTCATGTACTCATAGAAATCTGTGAGCGCTGGCTGTCCTCCGGTGATCTCTACTCGGTACTTGAAGAAGTTAAACCGCCCTTCAAAAGTCAGAAATAGGATTACCTCAGAATAGTGAGTGAAGTGCTCCACCTTCAAAAGTTTGACCTGGCCATTCTGGTCATTGACCTCATGGACAATAGCGAGATTTCCAAACTTAATGGTCTTGCGAATGTCCTTTTCAAAGTAGTGATCAAATACACTTTGCTGCGTCTTGGTGAGATCACGCACCCGAGACTTGAAGGCTTCATCGTCCCACGAGCGGGTAATCATCTGGAGATCGTAGTTATTGATGCTCTCAGCGAGTTTCTCCGCGAAGACCTCAATCTGCTGTTGTTGGGAAGCGGTTATAGCGGGGCGTTCAGCTACTTTCTCTGAACAGCGTGGAATGAAGGTGAGCAACATCACGACCATCCATGACATCCACAGCCGTCGACTGCCAACTTGCCAATCCATCAGTTCAATTTGAATATGATGGGCATGACCATTCGGACTTTCGCACTCTGACCACGGTACTTACCTGGTTGAAACTTTCTTGCCATGCCCACGACCCTCATCGCTTCGGCATCGCAATGCTCGCCTATGCCTTTGGGTACCCAGACATCAATTACGCTGCCGTCTCGGTCAACTACGAATTGTACATAAACCGTTCCCTGTATACCGCGACGACGAGCATACTTAGGATACACCATGTTCTTGGCGACGAACTTGTAATAGGCATTTATACCTCCCTGGTATTCAGGGTTTAGCATCACCTTCTTGTACTGCGCAGATTGACCCTCCTCGTTTGAGCTTACGCCGGAGGTCAGTTTACCCTTCTTGTAGTTTTCTGTGAAGGTGATCAGTCCTGACGCATGGTTGAATGAGCCTTGCCAGGTGCCTGTTTTGAGTCCTTTGAGGACGGGTCCGCGTGCCTTGTAGTCCTCATGGCCTTGGTCGTCGGTCTCGTGATAAGTTCCCTGTCCATTGGCCACGAGCTGTTGACCCAGACTGTCGCAGTATTCTACTACCAGGTAATCATGGTCAAACTCCTCATCCACATAGAGGATCTTCTCTTGCAGCTGTCCGTCAGGATACCATCGGCTAAACTCACCCACCTCTTTCCCGTCGTCATATGTACCCACCATCAGCTTAGCGCCATTCGGATGGTAGTAGGTAAAGGCTCCATCCAGCGTAAACATCGTTTGAGCCAGGTTGTAAGTCACCGTTCCCTCCCGGTGGAGGTAGTCGCCCTTCGTGCTGTAGTCTTTCACAACGTAGCGATCGTCCTGGAGGCGCGTTGCTTCCCGTCGCCAGATCGCCTCGTCCTGATCTACTTGGACACCGAACTGCCCGATGAACACGGTCATCGAATCCTGCAGTACCAGATCTGATGCGGAGTCTTGCGCCACAAGTATCACGGCGCTGAAGAGCCCCAAAAGGAATAGATTGGTTTTCACGCTATCGTTGTTTTGTTCAGTTCTAAAGCTAATGGATTTTGATGGAAATAGGACTGAGGAGGGCATTGGTCTCGCCTGGCACTGGGACCTTCCCCCAATTGAGGGGACTGCCCCCTCACGCCAGTCTCTACCGTGCGGGCCTCACACAGACCGATCTCGTTTAGTGTTTCGGCAGCAGCCCACGCAACAGAACCATTATCCCCAAAATTCTGTACCATTGTAGTGCCCAAGGCCTTTGAAAGCTACGAGATCTGTTGACGCTCGCTAGAACACAAGCTTTCTGAAATTATGGACAGCCTCCACTTTCATGGCCCCTTCAAATTCATTCAAGGTCCCCAGTACGTCGGTGATCAGGACATTGCTAATCACGAGGGGATTTACATCTGGACCATCAAAGATGAAGTGAACGACATCAACTACATCCACTATATCGGTGAGGCGAAAGGATCAAGGCCTCGATACGACGGCGAAGCCACCGGCGTAGTCCATCGACAGGGCCAACACCTCACCAAAATCCTTGGGTTGGACTATAGGATTTATGATCCGGACCGTGCGAGAGAGGGCATTTGTGAGATGATCTGGACAGGAATGTGGAAGGATAAGTCAAACCAAAATATGGCAAGAGTCCTAGAGGCTTACGATGGGGTCAAAGACAAATTGTGGGAGTACATCTCATTGATTAATATTTATGTAGCCCCCACCGACCTTAGTGATAGAGTGCGCAAGCACTTGGAAGGATGTATTGCCTGGAACTATCGACGAAATCACCCCGAGCTTCAGGTTTTCTACCCAAACGACAACAAAACGCAGCGGTATGATATTCAGCTGTCGAATCCCATCGCCGTCACTGCGGACGAAAAAATTGATGGGCTGATCGCGGAGCTTGTTTGAAATCAGCTCCCAATTCCCACTTAAAAACGGGGGCAGGGGGTTGACTGGCCAGGGGCATCCGGCAGTGGGGTGTAAAGAAATTTTTCCGCAGCGTCATTCGGAGGAGCCTTCGGTTAGCGAACCATTTAAAGCTTGACGGACCTGCGACGGAGGAATCTTTAGAAGCTGTTACAAAGTCGTTTTCCGAAGGAGGCAAATAACTCGCCAAAGCACATCATTCCTTGCTTAATCCAAGCAGACGGTTAAATTTGATTTGCCCATAACCAAAACATCTTAACCTATACCAATGAAAATCCTCACAGACGTCCTACTCAAGATCCTTGAAAATACTTCCCTCTGGGAAGTGATGGCTTTCCTGGCGCTGTTGTACCTGTTGTTTCGACCGGATATCTGGAAGAGGATTACCCGCTTGAAAGTCGGCGAGTTTGAGGTGGAGCTCAAGGCCCTGAAGGACGAGGTGAAAAAGGGGAGCGAGAAAATTGTGGAGCTGGAGTCAGAATTAGAGGTAGAGCGACGCCGGTTCGATGAACTGCTGGATAGCTTCGATGCCAATGCGCCCCTGGAGGAGCTGGCCAAAGTGCGCCAGGCCATCAAGTCGCAAGCGAACAACACCTCGGAGATTGAGGTTTTTAGAAAGTACCTCAAAATAGGGGCCTCGTCGGAAGAATTGTTCACCGCAGCTGTGAGCATTCGAGAGAAGCGACCGGTAGTTCTACTGCCCGATTTGATAAATCTCCTCGACGAGCTGGCGCACCATAAGAAACTGGGAGGCTTCAGGTTGAATATCATCTGGACGTTGACCAGTGCCGTTCACCGAATACTGATCACTGCAATAAGAGACGGCGTCCCACCTTTTCCCAGTGCGGAACTGATGGACAAAGCCGAAGCCGCCTTGGCGGTTCTTGATACCCACCCTAGGGTAGTAAATGACCGACCAGATGATCCCATGCGCGGAATCAAAGGCCCCATCAAGCACAGCCTCAAATGGATTGAGAAGGGAAGGCAAGCCTAAACGGATAAGTCATTGTGAAATCATCATAACCAGGGACCTCGCTTTCAATGTTGGGCTGAGAGGAATCTTAGAAATAAAGACCTTTAGTCTTGTGGGGCTACTTTTTTAATTAAAAATTCGGAACGTCCCTACTCAAAAGCCATAACTAAGGGTAAAGCCAAGATTACTGTCTTGCCCGTGATTTACGCCAATCAACCACCTTCTTGAGACGATGAAATATGCTTCAATGTGATAGGACCAGCTTGAGTTATTGGCTTTAGTCACTCCACCCTCAAAGCCATACTTTCGTTTGTAGTTCATACCCCCTGATAATAGAAGCCCAAACTCCTCTGGGGAATCTATGTAATAGATTGATCCTACAGTAATTGAGGGATAGAACCTATTGGCTATTGCAAGGTCGTTAAGTAGTAACTTCACATTCATTATGCTGAGTTTTAATTCGTTAAAACTGGCTCCAGCTCCAACAAATAACTTTGCCGGTTTATTGAGGATCTTCAAAATTGAGTCTGTGTGATCCAATGTGTTTTCAGTGACCGAAGATATCCTCAATGACAGCGTATCAATGGAGTAGGTCTGTTCATTTATTTCTTGAAGGCTATCTTTCATTGGGTCAAGCTTAGCGTCTAGCAAAGTGTCAAGTGAATCAATTTTTGCTTGCACATCCTTGAGCATCTCTTCGATACCTTCCCGAGTATCTGTCAAAAGCTTAGCCCGTCTTTGTTCCATGATTCTAGCATGCAGGCGATCGTTGATCGCAAGTACTTTGATAAGTTCCTGAGAGAATAAATCAAAGTTGAACGGAGTCCCAAAATCTCTCGATTGAAACCCGTCCAAAGCGTTTAGAAGGTCATGAAAATTCGATTCAACGGGGTCAATTAGTGAAACAGAATTGTCCATGGAGTTTTTGATGTTCATCACTTCGAAATAGACTTTATCTATCATCGGGTGTCGCTGGTCCAAGCTGCCTATCCGAAGTAGTAAGTGAAGTTCCTCCGCTTTGTAATAAGTAGATATCATCAGGTCCTCCCTTGATGTCAATTTGTCCATTTTGGACAAAGGCGATGTCACTTGGGCTTGTGCCGAGTAAACTCCGATAAATAAGAACCAACTGAGAGCGTAAAACCTGCTATTCATCGTCTGAAGCTCCTTTCCAAAGGTTCATCTTGCAATTTCGGTTTGGTGGGTAGATCTGAGTCATCTTCTTTCCGGATGAGTGCATTTGCGGAAGTGCCTCGTGTAAACCTAGACTGATAATACCGCTGGTCTTCCCAAATGGCGTGCAAATAGCGAAGCGTTGAATCACCGTCATCATGAGATTGCAGCATCTTGATCAACTCATTCTTGGTGATGTTGATGACCATAGAAGTGTCGGACTTCACGGTTTCAGAAGACCCGGATGAGCCATCTTCATGGACTTTCGCTTCTTCACTCGCCGTTGTCACTGTCATATTCACAAAAGGCCGCTTTTCAATGTTCTTCTTGCTATTGGCCGTATAGAAGATGGGTGTGACCATCACCGTAAATAGCAGGATCATGTCCCGTGTATGCTTCAGCACCGGGATATCCTCGTAGACGGTAATAGGAATCACCTTGTAGCCCTCTTCATTCTGCACCAGTCTCGCGGGATTTTGATGCTCTTCGGAGAGCCGTGAACGGATATTGTGGAGTCGGAAGGCGAACCAGTAGGTGAGGAGGACCCCCAATCCCAGCATCAAGAGGGTGATACCTCGAAAGATGGCGAAGTTGACAGTTTGGGTCCATTGCTTTTTCAAAGCCTCTACCTTGGGCTTGTCGGTGGCAGCTATCTTTTCCTTCTTCAAGTACCTATCTCGCTGTTCGAAGACGGTGACGGTCTTATTATCAGCTTTCGCAGAGACGAGCTGGGAAAACGACTTCGTACGATATTCGATGGCGGATTCCTTATCGGGAGTCCGAAGAAACTGGGAGCCGATAAGTATCAGCACCAATGACAAAACCGCAAACTCGAAAATCACTGGTTTATATTCATTTAACCACTGCAGCTGTCCTTGGCGAAACTGTATATAGATGGCGATAGCGACGACGAGTAGGTTGGTGACATAAAAGACAATAACGATCGCCTGAAAGTCTGAAAAGGAAACCCCCAGAACCTGTGTGGAAAGCACGACCAGGAGGGCACTGACACCAAGGAATAGCGCCTGGAAAATTATGAGGGTCGTTTTCCAGGGCAGCATGATCAGAGAAGCTGCCATAATGCCGAAAGGCACCGTGAAATACAGCGACATGAAAACGTTGAAGGCTTGTTCCGACTGCCAGCTGAAAATGGTCCCGAGTCTATCCACCAGGAATCCGGTTGTCAGTATGCTAGGGGCCAGGCCAATGAGAAAGGAAATAATGAACTTCTGAATATCAGAGCGAAATGACATGCGTCTATAGGTTTAGGTTTTGTTCCTCCGGTTGAGGTATGAGCGAAAATGGGTGATGATTGTCGTAATTCAAATACCCAGTATTGGGTATTTTATCTTGTTATATAGCGGTATGAGATAAAGCTACCTCGAGCTACCTCATCCTATTACTGTTACTTCGGAGGAAAAGATCGACGGCCTGATCGAGACCATTTGCTGATGCTATCATCGTCGTTGTTGGATTGGATGGCATATAGCTGAGTAGTGGGTTCATAGGGTGAATCCACTACTCGCTCACTCTACAAAATCCCCCTCTCGTGCAAATACGATGACGAATACCTTCAAATACATCCAATTCTTCTTATATTTCGTTGTACGCAGCTATTGACGATTTTTTGAGTGAAGCACAAGGACCATTCATTCCAGCTTTCCCCTTCTGATATTACTAACCATCTGGGTTGCAAGCACCTGACGAACCTCAATAGGAGGAGTGCGTTGGGCGAGATCGACAAGCCCGACTGGACCGATCCTCATACCGCACTACTGCAACAAAAGGGACAAGAACACGAAGACGCTTATCTGGCGCACCTGAAGGCCATGGGCAAGACGGTCGATGAACTACAAAGCAAACCCTATGATGAGCTGCATAAGGCTTTGCGGCGAGGCGCGGATGTCATCACCCAGCCCACTTTTCGGGAGGGCGTTTGGTTTGGTCGCGCTGACTTTCTCATTCGCAAAGAGGGAAAGAGCAACCTCGGCGATTACCACTACGAAGTGCAGGACACGAAGCTGGCACAGAACACGCGGGCAACGACCATCCTGCAGCTTTGCCTCTATTCTGAGATCCTCGGCAAGCTCCAGGGCCGCGATCCGGAGAAGCTCTACGTGGTGAAGCCAGGAGCGGACTTCCCGACGGAAGCCTATCAGTTTGCGGAGTTCAGAGCCTACTACAACCTGGTGAAAGCGAAGCTACATGCTTCAGTAGCCGATCCGCAGAAGACCGAACCCCTCCCTGTGGCCAAGTGCGGCGAGTGTGCTTGGTGGAAGCACTGCGACCGCCAATGGCACGACGAAGACCACCTGTCGCTGATTGCGGGTATTCGCAGTGGACAGCTGAAGGAACTCGAAGCACAATCCTTCGACACGCTGGAGGCGTATGCCTCGTTTAATGCACCGTACCGCGAGAAGCCTGCGAAGGGCAACCCGCTGACCTACCACAAGATCCATGGCCAGGCGCAGATACAGCTCAAGGGGAGAAGGGAGAAGCGGCTCTTGTACGAACTCCTGAACTTCGAAGAACAGCGAGGACTGCACCGCCTGCCCGCGCCGAGCGAAGGCGACATCTACTTCGACATCGAAGGGGACCACTTCTACGAAGACGGCGGCATGGAGTACCTACTTGGGTGGGTGGCGAAGGAGGGAAGCGCCTACAGGTACACACCACTGTGGGCACGCAACCGCAAGGAAGAGAAAGCCACCTTCCAGCAGTTTATCGACACGATCATGGCCCGGTGGGCGGAGTACCCGGATATGTATATCTACCATTACGCGCCCTACGAACCCGGCGCCATGAAGCGGCTGGCCATGCGTCATGCCACGCGGGAGGAGGAAGTCGACAAGCTATTGCGCGCGGAGCGGTTCATCGACCTATACCGGGTGATCCGGGAGTCCCTGCAGGCGAGTGTCGAGAGCTACTCCCTGAAGGACATGGAGCGGTTTACGGATTACGAACGCAAAGCGCCACTCCAAGAATCCGCGGCTGCACGCAGAAGATTCGGTACGGCACTCGAGCTCGATGCCATGGACCAGGTCCCTCAAGAGGATTACGACCTCATCGCCGACTACAACGAAGACGACTGCTGGGCAACGCTGTACCTGCACCAGTGGATCGAAGGCATTTATCAGGAGGCGGTGGCTGATGGGCACGAGCTAACTCGCCCCGAAAACCTCACCGGCGACGCCAGCGACAAGGTCGACGAGATGGGGGAGGAGGCCCGAAAGCTGTTCGACGCGCTGACTGCCGAAATTCCTGAGGAGCCGAAAGACCGATCGGCCGAACAAAAAGCCCGCTGGCTGCTCGCGCACATGATCGAGTACTGGCGACGTGAGAACAAAAACCAGTGGTGGGAGTATTTCCGACTTCATGAGCTCGAGGCAGACGAACTGCTGGACGATCGCGATGGCATAGCCTACCTGACTTTTCAATCGCGGGAACAGGACGGGAACAAGCTGCCGATAGATCATTACTCCTTTCCAGAGCAGGAAGTGGCCATCGGAGAGGGGGATGAGGTGGTGGAGCCAATGGGAGAGCGTATCGGCACAGTCGTCGACATTTCCACACAACAGGGGTGGGTGCGCATCAAGAAGCGAAAGGTTTCTAAGGATATCCATCCTGCCGCCGTTCACGTCAGAGATATCTTCGATAATAAACTGTTGCAATCAGCCCTTTACCGATTCACTGAAGAAATCATCCAAAACGGCTTCACCCGCAACGGCCACTACGACGCCGGCAAAGATTTGCTGCTCCGCCAGCCGCCCCACCTCACGACGCCCACCGTCCTCCGACGCGACGACGAAACCCCCAAAGACGCCGCCGTCCGCATCGCGCCGCTGCTGCAAAACGCCATCCTGCCCATACAGGGTCCTCCCGGCACCGGCAAGACCTACACAGGCGCCCACATGATCCTGCACCTGTGGCAGCAAAACCAAAAGATCGGCGTGACGGCCGTTTCCCACAAAGCCATCCAAAACCTGCTCCTCAAAGTCAAAGACGAGGGAGAGAAGGCACAGCTCGAACCGCCCTGTGCGCACAAGGGCGAAGTCCCCAAAGACAAACAGGACCAGATCGAAGAGCTGGACAGCAATGAGACCGCCCTGGAGGCCGCAGATCAGGGCAAGGTCGTCGGTGCCACCGCCTTCGTGTGGGCCAGGGAAGAAGCCCAGGGCGTGCTGGACTACCTGTTCGTGGACGAAGCCGGCCAGATGGCCCTCAGCTACGTACTCGCCCTCAGCGGCTGTGCGAAGAACATCATCCTGCTTGGCGATCCCCAGCAGCTCGAGCAACCCCAGCAAGGAGCACATCCCGAGGGTGCGGACGTTTCCGCACTCAGTCACCTGCTCGAGGACGGGCATCCCACCATAGCGCCTGACAAAGGGCTCTTTCTCGACACCACCTGGCGCCTGCCGCCGGACATCACCCGCTACACCAGCGAGATCTTCTACGAAAACCGGCTTGAGGCCCATCCCGACCTCTCCCAACAGCAAATCCTCGGAGACGGCCCCTGGGCCGGGAGCGGCCTGCGATTCCTGCCCGTCGCCCATGATGGCAACCAAAACCAGTCCCCCGAAGAGGTCGAAGCCATCGCCACCCTAGTGTCCGACATCCTCGCCGCCAACCTACGGTGGCAAGACCGCGAAGGGAACACCAAGCTCATCGGCCCAACAGACATCCTCATCGTCGCCCCCTACAACAGCCAGGTCAACGCCCTCAAAGACCGACTGCCCCACCAGCGCATCGGCACCGTCGACAAGTTCCAGGGCCAGGAAGCGCCCATCGTGATCTACTCGATGACGTCCTCCTCACCCGAAGACGCCCCCCGAGGCATGGGCTTCCTCTATTCCCCCAACCGCCTCAACGTCGCCACCAGCCGCGCCCAGTGCCTGTGTATCCTCGTCGCCTCACCCCAGCTCCTCGAACCCGACTGCCACAGCATCGACCAAATGCGATGGGCCAACGCCCTGTGCAGGTATGGCGAGCTTGCCAGCAGCGTAGGCACGGAGGATCCCGAAAGCCGGCCCAAATAAAGGAAGCACAGCTAAATCAAAGGAATAAATATTTGGGACGCCCCACCGCACCCGCCCTGTGGAAGCCAGCCTGCGGTACTACAAGTCGTCCGAATCCATCCACAGGGCTTATCGTCTTGGCAGACCGGCGCTATGCGGGTCTACCGCCCCCTCCCGAGCACGACGAGGGAAGAGGGGCACTCTCTTCTTTCGCTTCACGTCTTTATGTGGAGTGTTGTGTTATGAGCTCATTAAAGCTTTGGACAGGTTTCATCACTTTGGGAGACATAGAATATTGCTGTTACCTTGTTACTTAGCTATCTATTTCAAAATACCATTAGATCATGTCTGTTTCTTACAGTAACGAGGAACTTGCTGCCTTAAGTGCAATAGATCAGAGTCTTACTTCAGAGCTTGAGGCCACTAGAAACGCGGTGATTCAAAAGTACTCGGAGGAAAGAGGTCAAACTGTTTCTATTCATGCTCTTCACGGACTCATAGGAGGAAAAAATAACACCTTCGTTGACAGTATTCGAACACAATTCAGTGACCCTGCTGACTTTAAGGCTCGCTGGTTAAAGGGTTTTATCCAATATGTGGGTACCGGAATATATTCACCACTTAAGAACCTATTGAAGGATAGTGTATTTCGCGATTACACTTTGAAATTCCTAGAGAGAAATTTTTATAGGAATTTGCGAGAAAGGACCAGAGCCAAGCCGAATGAAAATCTATGGGCCATATGGTTTGGAAGTGGCAAATTGGTTTGGGGGCTATTGATAGCACCAGTTATTCGTGGAGAAAGTTGGACTAACGACGTAAGTGAGATAAGAAGAGCCAATTACATGTATTGGACTGTCGGACATGTACTTGAAACGGGTATAATTGATCCGGAGAACAACGAGCTTATTCGATTTGGATCGGTGGATGAGCTGATATCTTTCTATAGACATGTTCTCAAGAGAATATCCAACTCCCTTTATGAGAAACAGACCTTTGACTTTTATGCCGATTACCTAAAGAAATCAAATAACCCATCAGAGGAACCCTTTCTCATTCCAGAGTTCAGATACGCCGGGCTTAGTGTGAAACATAAGTATCGACTGGATTTTACTATTCTCAATTCACACACGATGGAAATGATTGGATTCGAGTTTAGTCCGCATTCCACGCACATGGCCGTTACGGGAATCAGCGGTAAGAAGCAAAAGGATGTGAATTTGGAGTTAAGTCGAAAATGGGACAATGAAATGAGTAAGAGGAATGATTACTTAAGTGAATTCGGAATTACTACTATAACTTTTTCCGATAGTCACTTAGCGAATACGAAGACGTGCTTCGAGGTCATGGAAGAGTATCTTTCAGCAAGACCAGAAGAGCCATTAAACTTACAGGAGCAAATATCTCTTTTAGATAATATCTAATTGAAATGAAGAGGACTCTCCAGAACTCTATAACGATAGATACACTTCATAAGCCACAATTTTCATTGCCGGCCTGAACCTCCGCCTTACAGCGTGTTCAATTCTGGCTTTCACATACAAGTAATTGCCACTATATTGAAAGGCAAAATAACTTTCCAGCAATTTGGAAGACAGCGAAAAGAAGAAGCTCAGCGAAATAGATATATGTGATCTATTTATCACTCCGGCAATTAAAGATGCTGGATGGGATCAGTTCACTCAAATCCGAAGAGAGGTCACTCTTGCGCCTGGACCTATCGTAGTAAGAGGTCAAATGTCGTCGAGAGACAAGAAGAGAAAGAAGTTCGCAGACTACGTTCTTCAAAAGGAAAAAGGCGTACCCATAGCGGTCGTAGAAGCCAAGGATAACAAGCACACTGTGGGGGCAGGTATGCAACAGGCCATCGGCTACGCTGCCATATTGGAGGTCCCAAGCGCGTTTAGCTCAAATGGCGATGCATTTGCCTCCCACAATACGGTTCCCGAAGAAGGGGAAGATATTGAAGATGAGTTTCCCCTTTCGGAGTTCCCTCCACCTCATGTCATCTGGGAGAGATACAAGAAGAAACATGGTATCGTAGAGGAAGACCTAGTTCTTGAGCCTTATCACGATGACGGGTCTGGAAAGGAACCACGATATTACCAGCTGGATGCCATAAACAGGACAGTCGAGGCGGTGGCAAAAGGGCAAAATCGAATTCTCTTGGTGATGGCTACGGGAACAGGAAAGACCTATACCACATTCCAAATTATATGGCGACTCTGGAAAGCTAGGAAAGCCAAGCGAATACTTTTTCTAGTGGACCGGAACATTCTGGCTGATCAAACACTGGTGAACGACTTTAAACCCTTCGGTTCGGTAATGACCAAGGTAAAGAAGAGGAAGATTGATCCGGCATACGAGATTCATTTGGCGTTGTATCAGGCTATCACAGGTCCATATGAAGAGGACAAAATTTTCAGAAATGTTTCTCCAGACTTTTTTGACTTAATCATCATAGACGAGTGTCATCGAGGGAGTGCCGCCGATGACGCCTCTTGGAGAGAGATCTTAGAGTATTTCTCTACTGCTGTCCAGATAGGAATGACGGCCACGCCCAAAGAAACTAAGTACGTCTCCAATATCAATTACTTCGGTCAGGCTGTGTACTCTTACAGCTTACGGCAGGGTATAGAAGATGGATTTCTAGCCCCATACAAAGTGATCCGAATCGATATTGACAAAGACCTCTACGGATGGACACCAGAGCCGGGCATGGTCGACGATTTGGGTAACAAGATAGAAGATAGAACATACAATCAGGCTGACATGGATCGCATTCTTGTTTTAAATCGGAGAACCAAGCTTGTGGCAAAAAGGGTAATGGAATTTCTGAGGGCAACAGATCCGTATTCTAAAACAATCATCTTTTGTGAGGATATCGATCACGCAGAAAGGATGCGAAAGGCGATAGTAAACGCAGCCGGCCAACTGGCAATTGAGAATCACAAATATGTCATGCGTATCACCGGGGACAGTAGGGAAGGGAAGGAGGAACTGGACAACTTCATCGATCCCGAAAGTAAGTACCCTGTAATCGCGACTACCTCGGAACTAATGACCACTGGCGTCGACGCGAAAACTTGCAGGTTAATCGTCATCGACAAGACCATCAATTCAATGACCACGTTTAAGCAAATTATCGGACGTGGGACCAGGATAGAGGAGGACTTCAACAAGTTCTTCTTTACAATTATGGACTTCAAAAAGGCAACCGAGCTCTTTAGGGATCCGACGTTTGATGGAGAGCCAGTGGAAATCTATGAACCTAAGGATGACGACCCGCCTACCCCGCCGGACCCGGAGCCAGATGATGGCGACGATGGGGGAGACGATGATGGGGACACTGGAGTAAGGAAATTCTTTCTTCGGAATGTTGAGGTGCGGATAATTTCGGAGCGAGTTGAATTTGTTGGTAACGATGGTCAGTTGGTGACTGAATCGTACAGGGACTTTTCAAGGAAACAGATTCACGAGGAGTTTTCTTCTTTGGACGATTTTCTCACAAAATGGAATGCTGCTGAGAAGAAGCAGGCGATAATTGACCTGCTAGAAGAACATGGAGTAATACTGGCGAACTTGGCGGAGACTGTAGGAAAGGAGTATAGCGATTTTGACTTGATTTGTCATGTAGCTTTCGATCAGCCACCACTGACTCGAAAAGAACGAGCCAACAACGTCAAGAAGCGTAACTATTTCACAAAGTATGGGGATCAGGCTCGCGCCGTGCTTAGCGGCCTATTGGACCTTTATGCGGACAAGGGCGTCACCGGTATTGAAAACGCTAAAGTATTGAAATTAAGGCCGTTTAGCGATATTGGCACTCCGATGGAGATAATTATGGACGTATTTGGAGGGAAGAAAAACTACGAGAAAGCCATTCAAGAATTGGAACAAGAACTATTTGACGGAGAGAAAACAGCATGAGCAACGTATCAGGTGTCATCAAGTCCATTCAGGACATTATGCGCAAAGATGTAGGTGTGGATGGTGATGCACAGAGGATCAGTCAGCTGGTATGGATGTTTTTCCTGAAGATCTACGACGATCGGGAAAAAGAGCTGGAAATGCTGGAAGATAACTATCAATCGCCGATACCAAAGTACTTGCGTTGGCGTAATTGGGCCAATGATGACGAGGGGATCACAGGCGATGAGTTATCTGAATTTGTGAACCTGGAGCTATTTCCAACGTTGAAAGGCAAGCTTCAACTGCATGGACCCCAGGGCAGGCGTGCGCAGGTGATTCAAAATGTGTTTGAAGATGCCTACAACTACATGAAGTCGGGCACGCTGATGCGCCAGGTGATCAACAAGATCTGCGAGATCGATTTCAATACGAAGAGCGACCGGCACACCTTTGGCAACATCTACGAGCAGATCCTGAAGGACCTGCAAAGCGCAGGCAATGCCGGTGAGTTCTATACGCCCCGTGCGGTAACCACCTTTATCGTGGACCGCGTGCAGCCCGGGCTGAATGAGAAGGTGCTGGATCCCGCCTGTGGCACGGGCGGCTTTTTGAGCAATGTGATCGAATACAAGCGGGAGCACTTCGTGAAATCCGCCGCTGATGAGGAATTGCTGCACGACAGCATTCTCGGGGTAGAAAAGAAGACCCTGCCCCACATGCTCTGCACCACCAATATGATCCTGCACGGCATCGATACGCCCGTCAACATCCGGCACGACAATACACTGAGCAGGCCCCTGCGCGACTATGCCCAGAAAGACCGTGTGGATGTGATCGTGACCAACCCGCCATTCGGAGGCATGGAAGAGGACGGTATTGAAAACAATTTTCCGGCGGCATTCCGCACGCGGGAGACGGCCGACCTGTTCCTGACGCTGATCATCCATTTGCTGAAGCATGAAGGGCGTGCTGCGGTGGTATTGCCCGACGGATTCCTATTTGGCGAAGGCATCAAAACGCGCATCAAGGAAAAGCTGCTCACTGAGTGTAACCTGCATACGATCGTGCGCCTGCCCAATGGCGTGTTCAATCCCTATACGGGCATCAAGACCAACCTGTTGTTCTTTACCAAGGGTACGCCCACGAAAACGGTGTGGTACTACGAGCATCCCTACCCGGATGGCGTAAAAAACTATAACAAGGGCAAGCCGATGCGCTTCGAGGAGTTTGCTCCGGAGCAGGCCTGGTGGGGCAATGAGGCCGATGGCTTTGCCGGCAGGGAGGAACATGAATATGCCTGGAAGGTAACGCTGGAGGAGATCGAGGCGCGGAACTACAACCTGGACATTGAGAATCCGCATGTGGAAGAGCAGGTAAGCCACGATCCCGATGAGCTGCTGGCGGCCTACCAACAGGAGCAGGAAAAGATCACCGACTTGCGCGAACAGCTGAAATGCATCCTGGCCGAGGCATTGACGAAAGGAGGGAGCGTTGGGAATGGATAGTATCATCAACAGCTTTTACACCTGGACGACCGCCCAGGGCCAGAAATCAAAAGGACGGGTAAAGGGCATTGACAACATTAGCCTGGAGGGGATAGCCCGCTTACGCGAATTGATATTGGAGTTGGCGGTGCGGGGTAAGCTGGTGCCGCAAGATCCTAATGATGAACCAGCAAGTGAGCTTATAGACAAGATTGCTAAAGAGAAAGCAAAGCTGGTCAAGGAAGGGAAAATCAAAAAGCAGAAGCCATTTTCAAAGATTTCCACTGATGAAATTTATTTTAAATTGCCACAAAGCTGGATCTGGCAAAGACTTGGAGAAGTCGGGTACACTCAAACTGGAGGAACGCCAAGCAAAAACAACAAAAGTTACTTTGGTCATGATATACCTTTCATTAAACCTGGGCATATCTATTCTTCTCAAGTTGACTACTCAAATGAAGGCTTATCAGACAAAGGCGCTGAGGCATTAGGGAGAATTGCACCCGCGCAATCTATATTGATGGTTTGCATTGGTACCATTGGAAAATGTAATTTGATAGATCGTACCTGCGCATTCAATCAGCAAATCAATTCCATTACACCTTATACGCATATATCTGAGTATTTATTGATCGCATTAAGATCAAAATATTTCCAAAATCTTCTTTGGGATAGATCCTCAAGCACGACGATTGCTATACTCAATAAAGGTAAGTGGGAAAATTTAACGTTCCCTTTACCGCCACTACCCGAACAACAACGCATTGTAGCCAAGGTGGATGAGTTGATGGCCTTATGTGATCAGTTAGAGCATCGGGAGATGGATCACCTGAAGTCTCATGCTTTGCTGGTCGAAACCCTGCTCGGCACGCTCACCCGGGCAGCAGATTCGGAGGAATTGCGGGCAGCATGGCACCGCATGGCGCGGCACTTCGAAGACCTATTCACCACCGAAGAAAGCATCGACCAGCTGAAGCAAACCATCCTGCAGCTGGCCGTGATGGGTAAGCTGGTTCCACAGAATCCAGCGGATGAATCTGCCAACAAGCTGCTCGAAAAGATATCTGCTGAGAAGGCAAAGTTGATCAAGGAAGGTAAGATCAAAAAGCAAAAACCGCTGCCTGAGATCACAGAGGAGGAAAAGCCGTTTGAATTGCCGGAGGGGTGGGAGTGGTGTAGAATGGAGAATATCACATTACACTCCGAAGCGGGATGGAGCCCTAAGTGTGAGGAGACTTCTAGAGAGCTAGGCAAATGGGGAGTTCTAAAGGTCAGTGCAGTTACCTGGGATGAATTTAGACCTGATGAAAACAAGCAGTTGCCTTCTCATCTTGAGCCAAGACCTGAGTTTGAAGTACAAAAAAACAATTTCCTAATATCAAGAGCTAACACGGCGGAATTAGTTGCAAAATCAGTCATTGTTCAAGATGACTCAGGGAAAAAACTAATGATGAGTGACAAAATAATTAGGTTTTCATTCAGCGATAGGATCTTTCCACTTTACATAAACCTTGTGAATAATTCAAAATGGTCGCGTAACTACTATGCTCGCGTTGCTGGAGGTACAAGTAGTTCTATGAAGAACGTTTCAAGGAAACAAATACAAACGCTTGTGATTGGGCTACCTCCCTTGAAAGAACAACACCGCATTGTTGTTAAGGTCGACGAGTTATTTGCCCTTTGCGATCAGCTCAAATCCCGCATCACCCACGCCCAGGAGATTAAGAATTTGATGGCTGAGGCTGTGGTGGAGGGGGCGATTGTCCAATAAAATTAACTATTCAACTTTTGAAGGAATGACCCGGCCAGTGATTATCGAAATGCCTACGACATCAGATAATTCCAATAGAAGTGAGACTAAAGCATGTTTACATAAGTGAGTATAAAAACCTGAAGGAATTCAGCTTGGATTTCGAAGGGGATAACTTCATAGAGGTGCTTGTTGGCCGAAACGGGACTGGGAAATCTAACCTTTTCGAGGCGGTTCTTGAGATATTCAGACACCTGTATGAAAGAGATTATCAAATCTCCTTCAATTATCAGTTGAAATATGAGATTGAAGAACGTCAGGTATATATACAATGGGATGGCAATCGGTGGCTGAACGAGGATGGACAGAGGGCTGATGGAGCAAGCACCGGGGACCTTCCGCATAATATTCTGATCTATTACTCAGGACACAATGGTAAGGTTGCGGATCTCATTCGAACGTACGAGATTGATTTCAAAAGCACTCTAAATAGGAACCGAAAGTCTAAAAGTCTCACTGCTGCTACCACCCGACGGTTCATCGGAATTAACAATGAATACAAATCCATTTTGCTTGCAGTCTTGCTTTTGCAACCTGAGAAGAGTAAAGCCAGGGGCTTCATTATTGAGAAACTGGGTGTCAAGGCAATCGGTGGGGAGCTCAAAATAGTATTTAGGCGTCCGGATTACGCAACTTCCAATGAGTATGACTTCGATGAGGTAGATCACCAAAGACGTTTCTGGGGAGCTGAAGGAATTACACGGGATTTTCTAAACCTTCTTTGGGAAGCGAGTAAACTATCCGATGCCCCGCTGCGAAAGGAAGGCTTCTTCGCTGATGAGGATAGATATTACTTATATCGAGATATCTCGAGTGTACGAAAGAAGTTCGAATCGTCTGTGCCCTTAGCATTATTCCGTGGTTTCGATAACCTGAGGACCATTGGGATGCTTGATGAGGTCTCAATAGAGATTGAGCTAGATGATGGCAACGAAATTGACTTGGACCAATTCAGTGACGGTCAATTTCAGTCTATTTATATCTACACGATCACGGAGCTGTTTAAGGATGAAAACTGCATTGTACTCTTGGATGAGCCGGACTCTTTTTTGCATCCGGAGTGGCAGTTCGATTTCTTGAAGCATGTCAATGATATTAGTACAGAATCCAGCAAGAGTAATCACGTCCTCATGACGAGCCACAGCGCAGTAACTTTACTCAATAATACTCATCGAAAGGTTTGGTTGCTCGATTTTCATGAAGGCGGAATCAAAGGCATTTCGGTCGCGAAGGAATATGCCGTTAGAAACCTTGCTTCTAAGCTCATGAAACTGAATGCAGATAAGCAGATCCTAAGTGTGATACATTCTGTCGATCGCGAGCGTTCTATACTTTTTACTGAAGGTCATTCTGATCCTTTGATTGTTTATGAGGCGTGGAATCAGCTATATGAGGAGGAAATACCATTTGATGTCTACTTTGGCTTTGGGTGTCAGTACCTACGATTCTTGCTGCAAGACGATAAAATACTCCAAGAAATGGATCCGAATCCTATTTTCGGGCTTTTTGATTTTGACGGTGCTTACAACGAATGGAATTCAATTCCTTCCGATGAAGAGGATTTGATACAACCTGATCCCTTTTGCGGACTTATCAAGAAGATTAAAGGAAGGAATAGCTATGCAGTGCTAATTCCAGTACCGGACATACCCGTAATAGAAGGTCAAGTAATTCGAAATAAAGCCGATAAAACAACGTTTGAAGGCGAATCTCAAATGGAGATTGAGCACCTGTTCTATTGCGATGAGACGAAGAAATATTTTCGGAAGGTAACCACTGCAGGTGGTGGTGAGATTCTGGAAGTACGACCGAAGGCTAAAATGAAATTTGCCAAAGAGGTGGTTCCAACATTAGAGAAAGCAAAATTCGAAGTCTTTAGACCAGTGTTTGAGTTCATTATGTCCAAACTGGTTAATGAAAAGCAGCATGATTAAACTGAAATCCGTTGCGCATCCAGCGACTTTTGGAGAACTACTGGAATCATTTGAGAAGTGGCTGGTTGATTGGTCCCCGCTGGCTGATAACCATCCGGTTGCGGATTACTTTGGAGAAGGGTTAGGCCTTAAAAGAAGCGTGCAAAAGCTTTTCGCAGAGGGAATCCTCGATACTGAAAGCGACTTCAGAGGGATCTATTTGTTCTTGAAGAAAGGACGCCCGTTCTACGCTGGGATATCAAAGCATGTTGTGGAGCGGTTGATTCAACACGTCAAAGGAACGAATCACTTCTCATCATCCTTGAGCTATAAACTAGGTGCTGATGAATATCTGAGAAGGCATGGTGAACCTCATGATGGGGGACGTGAAGGACTAAATTTCGAAGAGTATGCTGAACCCGGGAAGAGTGAGCTAATGAAATGCAACTTTGCAGTCTTTCCTGTGGAGAATGAACTTGAGCTTTACTTGTTTGAAGTCTTTGTAGCGATGAGGCTTGAGACCTTGTATTACAATGAATTCAGGACGCATTGAGATTTTTGGTCTCTTCGTTGCATGACTATGGAGGGAATTAGAAAGTCTAAGCGAGCTACTCAGATAGGTGTCTTCGGCATAATCGTTTCGGTTGTTTCAATGATAATCGCCTTGTATGCAGTATTTTTTAATTGATATTCCCCTATGGACCTCTACAAACTCAATAAGACCCGACTCGAAGAAGTTAAGAACGTCCCCTTCAAACTGGAGAAGGACATACAGGCCTTGGTCGAGGGCAATCTGTCGGTGCTCTTCGGTCTGGAGTTCGTTCAGACGGAGTTCCCCCTAAATAACCTCCGGATCGATACGCTGGCGTTCGATGAGCAGAGCAAGTCCTTTGTCGTCATCGAATACAAAAAGGGGAAGAGCTACTCGGTCATCGATCAGGGTTATTCCTACCTTTCCCTCCTGCTCAATAACAAAGCGGACTTTATCCTTGAGTACTTCGAGCGTACTGGTAAGAGTCTCAAGAAAGACGACGTAGATTGGAGCCAGTCCCGCGTGATTTTCATTTCTCCGCAGTTCACAACTTATCAGCGGCAGAGCATCGAGTTCAAAGACCTGCCCTTCGAGCTGTGGGAGATTCGCCGCTACTCCAACGACACGATCGTCCTGAATCAGCACAAGTCGAGTAGTCAGCAGAGTGTGAAATCGATAGAGTCGAAGGATGATCGCACGAAACAGGTGAACAAGGAGATTGTTGTCTACACGGAAGAGGATCATTACAAGAAAGCCAAACCTGAGATTAAGGAATTAGCTATCGGTTTGAGAGACCGAATACTTGAATTGGATCAAGTGGAAATCAATCCTGTGAAGCAATACCTAGGCTTCAAGGTCGAGAAGAAGCTCGTCGCAGACTTCGAAGTTCAGAAAAAGCAGATACGGCTGCGCATAAACTTGAAGAAAGGAAACCTGGATGACCCGAAGGGTCTCTTCCGGGATGTGTCTAACATTGGGACTTTTGGAGTTGGAGACTATGAAGCTGTGGTACTGCCTGATACGGATTTGGACTATCTGATGAGCCTAATCAAGCAGAGCTATCGGTTTCATACTAACGAATAGCACGCATGTATAAGGCGGACTCGTACAAAGAGCCATTTTGGGCAGAGAACCAGGGCTTCATGACCGGTAGGGATCCTTTGGGCGTTCAGAATAGCTCCATCGCCACATACAGCCGTCTATTGCCAGGCATGACCAACGTCACCCTGCGACTCCGTTACTACGGCTTTCACATGTGGCTATTGCAGATGTACGATGAGATGGAGAAGACGAGAGAAGAACAGAGCTTGACCTTCCACTACAACTTCATCCGTCGGGCGGAGCTGGCGATTGCCTACTTGATGGCTAATAAATTTCCAGATGAAGTAAGTATTGTCGGTAGTGATTATGCCAACAATCACCTGCATACGATCGAAGAGTTGGGTTATTACGATTTGGCGAGTGGGGCCGATAAGGTCAAGGATACCGAGAAGTACTCTGTCTACTGGGATTACCGTTCGGGTGCACTGGGGCAGTATTTCGCCGGATCCTTTATCAGTTTGAATTTGATCGAGATGAACCATCGGTTCTTTGTGCTTATGGAAAAAGGCAGGAGGCTCGCAAAGGCCTTTGCTGAAGGTATATCCGAGGAAAGCAAGCGCACGATGATTGATGCGATTCGTTCAGGACGCATGTCGCGTGCTCAGATGGATGCCCTGGCCGACTTCTCCGTTAGTGGAATTAGGGAGGGATCGCCGGAATGGCAGTTTTACAAGGATATGATCCTTGCGGATGATGGTATCTACAGTTCCCAGGGCCACCTTCAGTACCAGCGACGTGAAACGATCAAGTATTATCTGGAGTACTTGGATCATGCCGGTCGCTCGGAAGAGCAGCGGTCCTTCGATCGGGCGCAATACCAGCTGAATACCGAAAGTTTATCTGATGATGCTTCATTTGGTTGGTTCTACTACCGGGTCAATGAGATGCTACATTATTCATTGGAGACCATTTTTTGGGGGTTGCTAATGGAATTGGATGGTCAGGTCTTCGATATCCATGAGTTCATGGAGGTAATGACTGCAGCATGCCTGCACCATTCCCTTCAAGATTTTTTGCGAGATGAAAAGATCACGATTCAGGAGGTACTAATCGAGGGATTGCCAACGGACCTCGAGGAGTGGCAAGCGCATTTGGAGGGCCTTGTCAGAAGCAAATCGCACAAGAAGGCCATGGCACTGGCGCTAAAGCAAATGCTCGCCATTTATACGGAGAATCAGCCCAGGATGGACGCCATCAAGAAGTACGAGCAGAAAAACTACCTAACAGACAAGAAAGGACGGGTATCTGAAGTTGCCGACACTTACATTCTACGAAACAAGGAATTGTCGTACCGGGACTTTATCTACGCTTGCATAAAGGGGCTGATAAATGACCACATAAGCACGGCCTACCGAAAGATGGGAAGCGGTGAGAGCAATCTCTTGAAATTCGTGATCGAGGACAATTTCATCACTCATGTCCAGACGATGACACCCAGGTTTACCTCACCACGTTTGCGGACGCTTGACAATTTCTTGACAGATCTACATTTCAAGGATGACACGCAATTGAGCGACGCGGGAACGGAACTTTTGCTGGAATTAACGACCTGACATGAAAGAAAGGAAACTCTTTCAGGAAGTTCCGGGTAGGAGAAGTGATTTCCATTCGGCTCTGTTGACGAGCTACTCCTTCAACTTTCATCATTTCGAGTACCAGGTCCTCCGAACTTTGCGCCGAAAGTGGATCACCAATGTCTCCGTGCTGGTGGACCAGCACATGCTTGACGGTAGCATTGGCCTTGCCTCGGGCAGCCTCCAGCATTTGAGCCAAACTTATTCGGTCAACGGGGTTCGGTCAATGGGCGCTTTTCACCCGAAGATGAACTTTCTTGTCGGTGACAACAAGTTGCTGTTATTTTTTGGCTCAGGAAACATTACCCCTGGCGGCCATGGGAAGAACCATGAGCTGTTTACGTCCTTCTATGCAGATGCTCTGGATTCCGCTCAACTTCCTATTCTCCAGGAGGCGTGGGACTTCCTTCAAGGGTTGACGAGCGATGTCGCGGGTTATAACAAGGAGCGAATGACCAGACAGATTACGGCCAATAATTCCCTGCTGGGAACCGCGAGTGTACAGAAGCATGCGTTTCATACGCTGGACGATGGGATGGAAGTGGCATTGCTCTACAATGAATCAACTTCCATTTTTTCGCAATTAGTAGACCTGGTTCCTTCCGAGACAGTCAATCGAATTAGCATTATTTGTCCCTACTATGATCAAGATGGAGCGACAGTACTGGCTCTGAAGCAGCACTTTTACAAAGCCCCATTGGACCTGTACCTGCCGTCAGATTTTGGGTTGGACCCAGTCAACATGGAGGACCTCGAGCGGATCAATTTCTATATTTGGGAGAAAACCAGTAGAGGTAAGACAGGTATTGGAGGAGATAGCACCTACGCCAGAAAACTGCATAGCAAAATCTTCCATTTTGAGGCGGGGGAGTATGAGTACCTGTTGCTTGGAAGCGCCAATGCGACCAGGGCCGGATTCGGTACCCGAGAACATAGAGGCGCCAATGATGAATTTTGTGCATTGTATAAATCGCCCACGAGCAATTTGCTATCTAGGCTCGGTATCAAGGGCAAGAAACTTGTAACAAGTGAATTGAAAAGGTCCTCCTCGGTGTCAGGGGATGAGGGTAGAAAGGCGGGAGCCGGGCCCAGAATGTTCATCAAGGCCGTCGATCTACAGGGCGAAACGTTAACGGTCTATTTGAACTCAAAGCGATTGGAGCCAGAGGTTGTACTGGTTATTTATAATTCGCTAGGTGAGGAGGTTCATAGACTGTCGATGCGAAACAGCACAGAGGAGTTTCAGACAAGTCTGCCCAAAGCAGTAATGGGGAAAGACCTTTCCTATGCACAGATGCTGGATGCGGAGGGTAACCACGTTTCAAATAAACAGCTGATCAATCAGCTTGATAAGCTCTTTCAAACAGATCCCTCGAAGGCGAATAGGACCATCAATCAAGTGATTAGTGGACTCGAGACGGGCTCCATTAATGAATTTGAAGTCCTGGCCTATCTGAATGATGCCAATCAAGTACACGAGGTACAGCACTCACACCGACTCAGGGTAGGTGCAAGAGAGGAGAAGGATGGCGACGTTGGTACTATCGAGATGACATATGATCAAGCCGTCCAGGCCTCCAAAGATCCCGAGCAGCGCCAAAAGATTATCAGGACGCATAACTCATTTCGCCTATGGGAATCGATCACCAGGTTGCTACTTGTGGAGATTCAGCGAAGGAGTGATGACCTGGAGGACGAGGAGGAAGATGGCAGCACGGGACAGAGCAACGTGCGAAAGAACGACCCGCCACCACCTCCTCCTGCTAGAGACCTTACAGTAGAGCAGTTGGTTGGGCAAGTGCAGCGTCTTGTCAAAAAGTACAAAGCTTCGTTAACCCGCGTTACCAACATGGACGGTCATAGGATTGACGTCATCGACTTTGTGCAGTTCCTTTTGGTTTCTCACATCGTGACGGCCCTGACCTACTTCAATGATGGGGAGGCATTCCGAAAGAAGGGTAAAGAGGAGTACACAGATTCAGATTGGCGGCCAAAACTTCAAGAGACCTTCAAGCATGAGATGAAGGATATTGTCACGCACTTTAACAAACTGTTGGTTCGTCAGCATCTGGTGGAGGCAGGTGATGACACTGATCAGTATGCACGGACGAAGCTTGCAGACTACAAATCCAAGACGATCTACTATTCCTTACTCTATTCATACCTGTTAGATTCATTGAGTATGGAATCGTTTATGAAAGTCGATCTCGAGCTATTGGCTTTCAACCTTTTTGAGCGGTTTGGGCTCACGGATGTCCACTTTGAGCAGTACATGGATGACATTTCGAAGAAGGATGATGAGGTATTGTTCAATGCTTTTGCTGCTATCAAGTGGAAGGATGAGTTGGAGGGGAAGTATGTTGACCTTGATAAGCATCAAGACTACTTCAGAGTTGATCATTCTGGGTGGTGCCTGGTTAAGGAGCGTGATAATCACGAAGCTAAATATGGTAGCATCTATGGTACTCGTCGAATACCGCTCTCCCAGCTCAAGAAGTATCAGAAGGGGAAGAACTGATTTAGATTGTCTTTGCGGCTAATCCCACCTCTATTAGTCGGGCTGCTCAAAGTGTGATTTCTCGATTTTCTTAGCCAGCTGATGGTTTTCGGGGTTCAGAATGTTCTCTGCTTTGCCAACCCATTTTATCAGGAACTCGGCCTGATGCAGGGAATCCCGGTAGGTCTCTGGTGATACTTCGCTAGGTGTCCTCCACCCTTCGCTCACAAGGTCCACATATAACCCTTGCTTCTTCAAGTCATCAGCCCCTTTCCACCATTTCGAGGGTGGCTTGGTAACAAAAAAATTCAGAACGAATTTAAGTGCTGCTGGCAAACCTCCTTTGCAAATAGCCAGAAATTGCTCCAGTCCATCAAAAGGGCGAATCAATCCTTCAATCTCTTTGCCTGTGATGTGTTTTTTCTGGTGGACCCGAAAGTACTTCTCTATCGGAAATTGGGATTCAGTGCCCAGATAGATTGAGACGAGCGCGCAAGCTTTTACTGATTCTTCGCAGGACAAAACCAACAAGGAGCAAGCGGGACCGTATTTCCTTTTTTTCACAATCTGCTTTGCTGCTTTTACCAAATCCTCTGCATTTTCACGGCATTTCGTGATTCCAGCTTTGAGCTCACTGGCGTCCATTTGGTTGAGCTTAGCTTTATAATCCATTGAAGTAAATTAGTCTGGCTAACTGGGGTTTGCAATACGTGGTCGGCGTAGAATTCAGGCGATTAGGAATCCAATGGACTTCTGTTTAGCCAAGTGGTGATTTAGCGTACAGTTTGCCAGACACCTGGTTCAAACTCTCTCCCCTTAGCCCGAAGCCACCACCCTCCGCCATCTAGACCCGATCGGCGGCGGCACCAAGTTTGGCCTGCCCTGACAGAGAGGAGAGGGAATAACACCCAACATACGAATCACCGGCTCTCTCGTCAGGGCCAGTGCGGGAGCTTGCGGGACGCCGGTACAGCCAAAGAGCGGGACCAACAGCAAGAGGTGGAAGCACGCCCGTTCTCTCCAAAAAGCCTCTAAGGCTATCAGCACAGCCTAACACACTTACTAAGGCGTCACCAGACCGTTATCATTGTGCATTACGCCCGGAATCACTACTTTTCCTCTGATGAACGGGATGTGGCACTTCTTTGTGCCCATGCCTTTCCTTACCCCAAATCATGTGCTGATGGAGTATGCCCAGCCAGATATGCTCGTATAGATGAGATCAATTGCATTCGTGGATACGGAAGTCGATCCGACAAAGGGAAGGATCCTGGACATCGGGAGTATCAAGTACGCTGGAGCCTCGTTTCATGAAAACTCCGTGGCGGCGCTTACCGATTTCCTGCGGGGAACGGAATACATCTGTGGGCATAACATCCTCAACCACGATGTCAAGTACATTGGCCAGGCTCTGCGAGATGCAAACATCCATCCCGCCAACATCGTCGACACGCTATATCTTTCGCCATTGCTTTTTCCGACCCGGCCGTATCACGCACTTGTCAAAGACGACAAACTGCAGACAGAGGAGGCAAACAACCCACTCAACGACTCCATCAAGGCAAGGGATCTGTTTCATGATGAAGCAGCGGCTTTTGATCAATTGGATGAGTTAGTCAAGCAAATTCTCTATCTGCTCCTTCATGATAAAAAAGAGTTTCAAGCTTTCTTCCGTTTTATTGGGTACTCAAGCACGCATCCTGATGCTGAAGTGCTCATTCGAGAAGCATTTGAAAGCCAAATATGTGAAAGTGCGGACCTTGCCCGATTGATTGCAGATCACGCGATCGAACTGTCCTATTGCCTGGCCCTAATTCATGCCAACCATCGTTATTCCATCACACCGCCCTGGGTGTTAAAAAACTACCCCGAGGTACAGCGGATCATGTATCTCTTGCGAAACAAACCTTGCCTGCGCGGTTGTGCCTATTGCGATGAGCATTTCAATATTTACATAGGACTGAAACGGTTCTTTGGTTTTGATTCCTACAGGACTTACGGCGGCGAGCCGTTGCAAGAGCAGGCAGTGAGAGCAGCGGTAGATAACAAATCATTACTGGCCATTTTCCCCACGGGAGGGGGGAAGTCCATCACTTTTCAGGTGCCCGCGTTGATGAGTGGTGAAAACGCCAAGGGATTGACCGTGATCATTTCCCCGCTGCAATCCCTGATGAAGGACCAGGTGGATAACCTTGAGAAATCTGGCATTACGGAAGCGGTGACCATCAATGGCTTGCTCGACCCCATAGAAAGAGCGAAGTCATTTGAACGGGTGGAGGATGGTTCTGCCTCCATACTCTACTTGTCCCCTGAGTCATTGAGGTCTAAGACCATTGAGCGGCTGATCGTGGGGAGAAACGTTGTGCGCTTTGTGATCGACGAAGCCCACTGCTTTTCTTCATGGGGACAAGACTTCCGGGTCGACTATTTGTACATCGGCGATTTCATCAAGTCCATCCAAGAGAAGAAGAACCTCCAGGATGGCATCCCGGTATCGTGCTTTACCGCCACGGCGAAGCAGCAAGTCATTGCGGACATAAAGGACTACTTCCGGGACAAGCTTGGGTTGGAATTGGAGTTGTTTACGTCCAAAGCCTCGAGGACGAACCTTCAATACAAAGTGGTCGCACGGAAAGATGAGGAGGAGAAGTATCAGGCATTGCGACTCCTTTTGGAGGAAAAGGACTGCCCGACCATCATCTATGTTTCAAGGACGGGGAAAGCAGACATGCTGGCTAAGCGATTGACTGATGATGGCTTCAGCGCCAGGTCTTACCATGGCCAGATGGAGGTTGCGATAAAAACAGCCAATCAGGATGCCTTCATATCTGGAGAGACTTCCATCATGGTGGCCACCTCCGCTTTTGGGATGGGGGTGGACAAGAAGGATGTCGGAATGGTGATCCACTATGAGATTTCCGACTCCCTGGAAAACTACGTGCAGGAAGCCGGGAGGGCAGGACGCGATGAAAGCATCAGGGCAGACTGCTACGTGCTGTTCAACGAAGAGGATTTGGGCAAGCACTTTCTTCTATTGAATCAGACCAAGCTCTCCATCAAAGAGATCCAGCAGGTGTGGAAGGCTATCAAGGGGATTACGAAGTTTCGTTCGAAGGTCTCTAACTCGGCACTGGAAATCGCACGCAAAGCGGGCTGGGACGAAAGTGTCTATCAGATTGAGACCCGGGTGAAGACGGCCATCGCCGCGCTGGAAGAGGCTGGCTACCTGAAGAGGGGACAAAATGTGCCGAGGGTATACGCGGACAGCATCCAGACGAGAAATGCCCAGGAGGCCATTGACAAGATCAATGCTTCCGAAAGGTTTGAAGAAAATCAAAAAACCAACGGCATCAGGATCATCAAGTCGCTTTTTTCCAGTAAGAGTAGGAAGCAGTCCGATAACGAGGTCGCAGAATCAAGAATTGACTACATCAGTGACCATCTGGGAATTGTCAAAGAAGAGGTCATCAACACGGTGAACCTGCTACGCGAAGAAAAGATCCTGGCGGATGCCAAAGATCTGACGGCTTTCATCAATAAGGGGGAGAATCATAATCGCTCGCTCAGTATTCTCAAGACATATAGCAGTATCGAGCATTTTCTGCTACCCCTTATCACGCAAGAAGAGCAGACGTTTCACATCAAAGAGCTGAATGAGCAAGCTGAGGAGCAGGGTTGTGAAGATGTCACACCCGCCCGGATCAAAACCGTCCTCAACTTTTGGACCATCAAATACTGGATCAATCAACGGAGTGCCGATTATTCAAAGAATCATGTGGTAGTCCTGGGGCGCCTTCCCCAGGGGGATCTGAAGGAAAAATTGACTAAGAGGCATGAACTGGCTCAGTTCATTGTGGAATTGCTGTATGAGAGAGCGAATGCTCCAACTCAAGGAGGCAAAGAAACGGACTTGGTCGAGTTTTCAGTCCATGAGCTGAAAGCGGCGTTCGAGAATGCGATTTCGAGTTTTGGGCAGAAGGCGTCCATCCAAGACATAGAGGATGCCCTATTCTACCTTTCCCGAATCGACGCGATTAAAATTGAAGGGGGCTTTCTGGTGGTTTACAATCGGCTGACCATCGAAAGGACTGAAGAGGACAACAAGAAGCGATACACGAAAGACGACTACAGCAAACTAGAGCGGTTTTATGACAACAAGGTGCAGCAAATCCACATTGTGGGCGAGTATGCCAAGAGAATGCTGGATGACTACCGGGAGGCGCTGCAATTTGTGGAGGACTATTTTCAGCTGACCTACAGTTCTTTCCTTCGAAAGTATTTTCCCGGTAGCAAGGCCAATGAGCTCAAGCTGAAGATGACTCCCGGGAAGTTCAAACAGCTCTTTGGAGAATTGTCGCCGAGGCAGTTGAAAATCATCAACGATAAGGCACAGTACATGGTAGTGGCCGCCGGCCCAGGGAGCGGGAAGACGAAAGTATTGGTCCATAAATTGGCCTCCCTGCTGTTGATGGAGGACGTCAAGCATGAGCAGTTGCTGATGGTCACTTTTTCGCGAGCGGCAGCCACGGAGTTCAAGAAGAGGTTGCTCAAGCTGATAGGAAATGCCGCCAATTTCGTTGAGATCAAAACCTTCCACTCGTACTGTTTTGATTTGTTGGGAAGGGTAGGCACGCTAGACAAATCTGCTGAGATCTTAAAGAAGACCATTGAGAAGATTCAGAAAAGGGAAGTAGAAGCGAGCCGCATTGCGAAAGCTGTGATGGTCATTGATGAGGCGCAAGACATGGACCAGGATGAGTTCAATCTGATTAGGACGATGATGAGTCAGAATGAAGAAATGCGTGTGATTGCCGTTGGGGATGATGACCAGAACATTTACGAATTCCGGGGAGCTAGCTCTGAATACCTCGAGAAGATCATGCTGGTAGAAAGTGCAGTGAAGCATGAACTGGTGGAAAACTACCGGAGCAAAAAGAACCTTGTGGAATTCACCAATGAATTTGTGAAGAAGATCCAGCATCGATTGAAGCACGAACCAATCGCCGCTAAACAAGAGGATGACGGCAGGATCAAACTCGTTCGTTACCGGAGCAAGAATCTCATAACGCCAGTGGTGCAGGACATCGTCACGACGGACCTCACTGGAACCACCTGTGTGCTCACAAAGACCAATGACGAAGCCTTACAAGTCACCGGGCTTCTTCTGAGAAATAGAGTACCGGCCAAGTTGATCCAGACCAACGATGGCTTCAATCTATGTGACCTGCTGGAAGTGCGGTTCTTTCTCAGCCACTTGAATTCGAGTGAGCGTGTCGCGCTGATCAATGAGGATCTATGGGAAAAGGCGAAACGTGAGTTGAAGGATAGTTTTCAGCAGAGCTCAACCGTGGAGATCTGTCTAAATATCATCAGGGACTTTGAAGCAACTCATCCTGAGAAGAAGTACAAGTCAGACTTGCAGGTGTTCATTCGCGAATCCAAATTGGAAGACTTCTTCAATGAAAGGGGTGAGACCATTTTTGTTTCGACGATCCACAAAGCCAAGGGCCGGGAATTCGACAACGTCTTTCTGTTGCTCGAAGATTTTGACCCCTCAACCGATGCCGCAAAAAGACAGCTCTATGTTGCCATGACGAGGGCGAAGCAGAACTTGACCATTCACTTGAATGGCAACTATTTAAATGATTTGACTGCAACGAACCTGGAACGGGTAGAAGACAGCAACAATTATTCGGCCTCAGTCGAGATGGTGATGCACTTGACCCTCAAAGATGTGTGGTTGGATTACTTCATCAACAAACAGCATGCGCTAACCAAATGTCGAAGTGGAGATGCGTTGACGTTGGGGGACGATCGATGCCTAAATGAACATAGGCAACCTGTTTTGAAGTTCTCAAAGCAATTCCAGCAACAGATTGCAACCTGGAAGGATAAAGGCTATCACTTGAAAAGCGCGAAGGTGAATTTCGTTCTTTACTGGCGCCCTGAAAATTTCGATAAAGATGTTAGGATCCTGTTGCCGGAGGTTTGTTTTGAGAAGGTGGATTCTACAGTGTCATGAACCTCAATTCCAAAACCAAATCTCGCCTCACCTGGTTTGTTGCCGTCTTTCTGATCTTCCTGATCGGAGGTATGATCACGTTCTACCTGTCCGGGATTGAGTTGAAAGGCAACGCAATACTCTTCTTGTTTGTGGTCGCCTTGTTAACAGGTCTCGGCAGCGCGCTGACGGGACCTAATTTTGAAGAGATCATCAGGCAAGAAGACGACAGTGAGGGCCTATAGGGTTGAAGAGGACATCCGCCGGGTTGATGTTCGTTTTGTGTAAAGAGGCAATGGTTGCCGTTGCTCCAGCTCCTGCAGATTCCCGACGCAGACAGTGCATTCGCAGTGGATTTTTAATACTAGGGTGGTGATTCCTACACTATTTTATGGTCTCGGAAGGAATTTTTGCGCCATGTAGGGATTCGCGGCCACACTGCGGACGTGCTAACGGATTTGTATACGGGTTCGTTTACTTATCGGCATCGACATGGGGATGATCAACTTTTTCGCACCAAAGAAGCTTAGTCGCAACTTCGTCAACCGAATCACACTCGGTTTTCGTCACCCAAGAGCATAGCGTCCCATTGCGACGATAGCTGAAAGTGTAGGTTGTTTTTCGGCAATGTTTGACTCGGCCATTCGAGTTGACAAGGGTATTTTTCCAGTGATCAAAATCAATGGAGATATTGTATTTTTTCTTAAAAAGGGACTGTAAATCGCTCAAAATTTGATTGTGTCGCTCAATACCATCGATAGTTACCTCGCGATAATCTCCCTGATCTACGACCTCAAAACCGTAGGATTCGAAATGCTGTGTCATCTCTTCATAGAACGTCAGAGGTATTGGATCAGGCTGTTCGCAGCTGAGGACTACGAGGAAAATGCCGGTAATTAGTTGTTTGGGTTTCATAGTATCTATTTTGATTTGGTCTTGGTTAGATATAACTCCTCAGATAATCGCTCAGCCTGCCTTCGCGTTTGATTCACAAGTGCTTCTAATTCAGCTATCTGTACTTGTTGATTGGCGATGACAGACTGAAGACTGTCGACTTTTTGGAGCTGCTCGGCACATAATGAGTTTTTATCACCTTGGCAGCCAAAGATGAGCCCTAGTACGACTAAGTAGATAAAATTTGTTGAATTGGTCATATAGCAAAATACCACAAATTCCCTATTGATACAACAAGAGGTATACGCAATATATTCTGATGGTCATTTTCGCGGATTCCCAACACGGACAATTGAACCTGCACTAAAGAACCTCAACGTGCTATGTCAGCTGGGAATGACGCAGGAGGGGTGCTACGATTTGGCACGGTAGAAATGTCCAGGGAGTGCCTCCTCGATTGACAATCCCCGGTTTACATCCATAGATCAAGTGACTACCTACTTTGCTGGGGGTGCCGGAACAAGGTCCGGCAACTTGTGGGTCTTTGAGAGGTTTTGGAGACACCATCCACCTTGTCTGCTGGGAATGACGGAGGAGGGTGATATTAAAGGCACGCGTCGCAGACGCGCCAGCGAGGGGGGGTGAACTCATAGGAAGCCCGCGGTAACCTTCGTCAGAGATTCTTCCTTCCTCCCGATCCCGATAGCTAACGGGACATCGGGATCCAGTCTGAATGACGAAGGTTTAAATAACGGCCCGAAGCCACCACCCCAGCCACCTAGACCCGATAGTAGCGGATATCCGGCGAGGCCTGCCCTGACAGAGAGAAAGGAGACGAACCCCCAAAATACTGATCGCCGACTCTCTCGTCAGGGCCCGGGACCTGTGTCGACTTACACGCTCATGTTATGTGCTCTTCACCTGGAGGTCCCGGCACAGGGCCGGAAGCGGGGCCGAGATAGGAGTGGATAGCGGGACCAACAGCAAGGGGTGAAACCACGCCTGCTCTCTCCGAATACCTTCGTTTTCTCCCTAAGATGCGTGCATCCTGTTGACGGTCTTGCTTAGCTGCTTTAGGATGAAGCCGGGGAAGAAACGGCTCATGAATTTCAGTTGGCTGGCCTGGCCGGGGCAGATTTCCAGCTTGTCTTTGGCGAAGCCCTTGAGGAAATCGCTGACCATCGCCTCTACTGTCATCATGGAGACGCCTTCCATATCTTCTGCCTCGAAACTATCGAGTATGTCGGTCTCAGTAGCGGGAGGGGCCAGTTCAAACACCTTGACATCGGTATTGCTCAGCTGCGCTCTTAGGGATAAGGTATAAGAATGCAAGGCGGCCTTGGTGGCGCAGTAAATGGGAGAGATGGGTAAGGGCACAAAGCCCAGGCCGGACGAGACGGTGACGGTAGCGGAGTTTTTGTTCTTCTTTAACAAGGGCAAAAAGGCGTCATTCATCCAGATGGTGCCCTTCACATTGATATCGAGTTCCCTGGTCAGTTCGTCGCTGGATAGGGCGTGGTTTTGTAGATCGATCGTGGCCATGACGCCGGCGTTGTTGATCAGCACATTTAGGTCTGGAAAGTCTTTTGACACCTGGTCGTACAGCTTTTGCACTGAATCTGGGTCGCTCACGTCACTTTGGATGATGGTCAGGTCACTGAGTTCGTCCTTGGCTTTCTGTAGTTTGTCCATATTGCGGCCGGTGATGATGACCTTGTTGTTGGCCGCGAGGAATTCTTTTGCCATGCCGAGGCCTATGCCCCTTGAGCCGCCTGTTATGAGGATTGTATTTCCGGTTAGGTTCATGTTTCTAAAATTAGTAGTTAATCTTAATCAATTCGGAGGAAAGTACGTGGGATTGTGCTTGATACTGCGCTGAGGTAGGAATGGGGGGCTCGAGTGTTGAAACACGTGCCAGCGAGAACGACTACGTGATGTGGTGCGGTGAGTCCCTTCTCGGAACCCACCCCCGACCCCTCCCGCTATGCTATTAAGCTAAGAGAATTAAGCTGCCTTCCAGAAAAGCAAAGTCATTTTGACGTCAGGAAAAATCTATTGATGATGCTAGGCAAATCGGCTATTTATGTCAATAGATCCCTCCTTCGTCGGGATGACTTTTAGAAGGATTGCTTTTCAGGAAGGCTTGTCCCTACCTTAACTTAATAGCATTGACCCCTCCGAGGAGGGGAGTAGATAGCCTTTTTCTGTACGCTGCATCTACTCCATTGTCGGAGCTATTGGGCTGCGGGTGGGATTGGAATTTCGTGGAGCGTCGCCTTCCCCTGCTCGCGTGCGTTTACTTCTGACCCCCTCCTCCAGATTCCCAACGCAGACATGCCAATACACGACATGAATCCCATTTTGCCCAGTCTGCTGGGAATGACGGAGGAGGGAGGCCCTCTCTAGATCGGACCTTCCTGCCCATCAATGGCATGGGTATGATCCGGTGTCGAGGCACGGAAGTAACTTCCGCGCCAGTGGGGAGCTCGTAGACATTTCAATTAACGATGGAATCCCCCTGCACCCCCTTTGAAAAGGGGGATTTGTTTCTGGTGAACATTCCGAGTCACACCTCGCTTGCGCGCGTTTGCAACGCGTGCGCACTTCTGACCCCCTCCTCCAGGTTCCCGACGCAGACACGCCAATGCACGAAATGAAGTCAATTTTGCCTTGTCTGCTGGGAATGACGGAGGAGGGAAGCCCTCACTAGATCGGATCTTCCTGAGAGCTTCGGCGGGGGCGAGATCCGGCTGAAGTCAAGGCACGGAAGTAACTTCCGCGCCAGTGGGGAGAAGCCATGTCACACCTGATGAAAGGTTCGGTCAGGTCAGTATGCTGGGAATGAGGGAAGCGGTAAGGCCCGAAGAGGCCCGCACTATTTATCTGTCACCGAACATATCGAGTTGTTGGAAAATCTCTTGTTCAGGAGGTGAGTAATAGCTCATACTCATTCTTTTTTTCCTTAATCTTTTCCATTTGTTGATAGAAGCCGGATCTCCCGAAAGAGAAAATCGAAGTTTCTCACTATCCAGTTCAAATTTTACGGCGCCTATTTTCTCTTGATAGTTACTAAGTGCCCATCTCAATTTGTCTCTTCCATACCCTTCAGCATCATAGGCATTGTCAAATCCAAATGGATAAATGCCCATGTATTTCTTATGGGATGTAGGTGCTTCTTCCTCTGTTCTAAAAAAGGTTATGGAGACAATCTCATTTCGATAAGCACTCATTTCTACGCCTATGTCATGAAGGTAAATGTTCTTAACATCTCCATTCACCTTTATGCTTCCATTATGCGCTTTGGTCAATGAATTGATATTGCTGTCAACTCCATTTTTGTTCAATTTCCCGCCAAGTAAGTTGAGCCAATTAGTGCCAACGTTACCATCAAGTGCTTGGTAGTTTTCCATTACCGCTGAAATCACAAGATTGGTTTCGGTCACATATACTCTGAAGAACAGCGAGTTCTGAAGCGATTCAAAAGTGCTTTGTTCATCGTAAGGTAAATAGCGTGTTTCACGATCTGATATTGGAACTTCCGTATAGTCCTCGCTCCAGTAGCGTTCTCTCGGATCTTTTTCGGTAGCGCTCCAATGACTAAACTCTTTGTTTTTCTTTCCCATCACCTCCATGAAATGCTCTTTATATTCAGCCACGAGGTGTTCCTTGTATTGGTAATGTTCTATGTTCTTAATGATGGATACTTCTTCAATGAAATTCACATTCCGTTTGATCACAATTGTATCAGCCCTCCATACTCGTTGATAAAAGGAGGCATCTCTTCGCCTATCCAGATCGATTTTTTCCGACAGTTTTTCAAAAAAGAAGAATTCGTATTTGTCGGAGCCTCGCTTGTTCGAATTGTACTCCATGGCGAGGTCAGTGAACTTCCTTAGCGAATAAGCGCTCATGAATTTTTGATCGATGAGATCAGTTTTCACATGCTCCTTTAGATCAAATGAATTCCAATCGTATGCAGTCAAGTCGGTATAGAATGGTACTTCCTTATCTTTATAGCGCCTCCATTCGTCGTAATTCCAATTAATCGAGAATCGCTCGAAACCTCCAATATTGAGTCCCCGACTCATGTCAATGGTTAACCAGGGAATATCAATTGGCTTCACCTCGATGATTCCCGCTACAGATTGCCGATCTCTTGAGATGATGATACTTCCCAGCACATTCGTAATGTGCGCACTACTCGGATTGTCCAGTTCTAGACCAAAAGGAATTTTCTTTGAATAAGTCTGAATCGGCTTGTTCGAACCGGCGGCTAATTCTTTGAGGTTATCAGGCCATAATTCTTTGTGAAGAAGTGAAACTGTGGCGAGTCTTTTACAATCGCTCCAGCTTTCAAACTTGAGCGCGAATCCTTCGGTGAAGTTCCAGATGAATCCAACATTTTGATATTTGTTCGGATCCTGGACGATGAAGTTTGGGTCTCTAGCAACATCCCTTATTTCCTGATTGGTAAAGCATTGCCCAATGACCCGGAACCAGTCCATTCCTTCCACATTGAATTGGGCTACGCCTTGATGCATGGAGGTAATCAGGAAAAACAAGAGAGGAATGAATTTTCGCATCGCAACTATAGTTGAGTCCGAAACTACGGCGAATTGGTAATAGAGTCAATTCGGCAATGATAATTGGGAAATTAAAAGGCCTGGCTCAGGTGTAGAATGCACCTACGACTGACTATCACGCCGGTCTCTAATTGGTGGTTTCTCTGCGAGCCGCGAGGCCGACTAATGGTTCAGCGTAGTTGGATGCTCTACTGAGGGTGGTATTGCGTAGGCGGCGGATACTCCCGCCAGCGATGGGGCATTACGCCCCCAATCATCTCGGTCATCCTCGCCATCCCAGTTCAGACAATGGTCACCACATAGCAACCTACTGATGAGTCCAAAAAGAAAGCCACTCCTCCCGAAGAGAAAGTGGCTTCCTTCTATGCCTTCGGAGCGCGCTATTCAGCTGTCGGGTAATCTGTATACCCCATCTCCCCGGGTGTATAAAACAGATCAAAATTGGGTGCTGCTAGTTCCTTGTCTTCTTGCATCCGCGTCACCAGGTCAGGATTGGAAATAAACGGTCGACCGTAAGCGACCAGGTGTCCCATTCCTGCAGCGAGGTCTGTAGCCGCGCGCTCCTTGTCATAACCGCCGGACAGGATGATCGTCCCGCCGAAGGCATCTCTGATGTCCTTCTTCATTTCGAGGCTGACTTGGGGTGCACCCATGGCGCTGTGATCTACCAGGTGGATGTACACAAGCCCCAGGATCTTGAGCCGCTCGGCGAGGTACACGAATGACGCGTGCTGATCGTCGAAAGGCGTGACATCGTTGAACGCGCCTCCCGGACTGAGTCGGATGCCTGTTCTGTCAGCACCGATGGCCTCTGTCACCTGCTTGGCCACTTCGAGCACGAAGCGCGCCCTGTTTTCCTTGGTGCCGCCGTAGTCATCTGTGCGTTGGTTGGCGTGGGGATTGAGGAATTGCTCGAGTAGGTAGCCATTGGCAGAGTGCAGTTCCACGCCGTCAAAGCCGGCGGCGATCGCATTCCTGGCGGCAGCTACGTACTCCTGGACGGTCTGGTTGATGTCTTGCTGGTTCATCTCACGTGGTACTGGCACCGGGTGGTTGCCCTCCTGGTCCGTGTACATTTTTGTATTGCCGGCGGCGATCGCCGAGGGCCCCAGGACCTCAGCACCGTCGGGCATATTCAATGGGTGACTGACACGGCCTGTATGCATGATTTGCAGGAATATCTTGCCACCCTGAGCATGAACACGGTCTGTCACCTGCTTCCATGCTTCTACCTGGTCCTGGTTGTACAGGCCGGGGATGCGAGCGTATCCCGCACCATTGGGTGAGGGGGCCGTGCCTTCGGTGATGATGAGGCCGGCACTGGCGCGTTGGCCGTAGTATTCACTCATCAACTCGGGTGTTGGGACGTGGTCAGCAGTAGCTCGGCACCGGGTCATGGGGGCCATCACGATCTTGTTCTTCAAGGAAAGGGTGCCTAGTTCATAAGGCTCGAAAAGGGTATTGCTCATGTTTTGATTGGATTCAACCAGTACAAATCATTTGAGGGAGAAATGGTTCGCCGTCCGAGATTGAGAATTGGCGCAATTGTCATTGCTGCGTCCTTCAGATGTGGCGCTGCAGACATGCTACAATCCCCCTGGCCGGTCTCTTACGCTGAAGCTTCAGCGACAGCGTGGCGCCCCTGCGCCCCCTTTGGAAAAGGGGGATTTGTTTCTGGTGAAGCTTCCATGTTACACCTATTTAAGGTTCATTCAGCTCAGTATGCTGGGAATGACGGAGGAGGGAAGGACCAAGTGACGCGCTCAGACCCGCACTCAGCTGGAAATTACCTCTTTCATCGCGGACAGTCATGGAAGTATCAGTGGGCTACGTACCTTCAGAAAGAAGCGGGATGACGGCTGCCACCACTTGGCTGTCGACATCTCCAACCAATACTAACCAGGGAATCAGATGGAACATAAGGATCAGTATCGTAGCGAAATTCAAGAACTAGCGCGTTGGGCTGTGCACTCGATCTCGGTTGATTCCACATTGGCAAGTCTGCATGACCTGGTGTTGATAGAGATAGCCCACCGGACCAAGCAGTGGCAACTGCCGCAACATGTTCGGGAACACCTCGAGTACTTCAACAAGCGGTTTGGTAACTGACGGTTGCTCGCACAGGGCGTCTCGCTCTTGTGTGGTATTTACCGATCCTTCTATCTCGATCATCTCAGCCATCCCAGTTCAGACAATGTGCCGCCGAAGGCGATTCATGATAATATAGACTCTTCGCTACGCTGCTCTCCGCTCTGGGTGACGGGTTGTTTAGTTTGAGAATGGGCTGTGAGCTCCAATTTATATATCTAGGGGAGCGTTGGCTCGCCCCTTTAGGGTGGTCCGGCAATCCGGTTGGAGGTAGAGTGGGCCAGCATTGGGAAACCCTTGCACCTTGCTTGCGCGCGTTTTCAACGCGTGCATATTAATTCTGACCCCCTCCTCCAGATTCCCGACGCAGACATACCATTGCTCGAAGACAATCCAATCCGGCTAGTCTGCTGGAAATGAGGGGAAGGTTGGCACGCCTCATAGGCGGGCGCCAGCAGCTGTAGACGAGCTGAGTTTCTTTTGAACCCACCCCCGACCCCTCCGAGGAGGGGAGTCGAATTACTTTGTTGCATGCCCTATTCGATTTCATCGTGACGAGCGAGCAAAACAGACGGTAATGAGAGGAGATGGGTTATTACCCCATCCCAATTATCTCCGCTATCCCGGCCATCGCAGTTCAGACAATGGTGGTTGCGGGACTTTGCTCGTACACGTTTATGTACCGCCTTCGAACGAATCCTTACCTTCCTCCAGATTCCCGACGCAGACAGGCCGAAGAGAGAAAGTGCTCAATTCCCATTGTCTGCTGGGAATGACGGAGGAGGGTGGCACGCGTCACAGACGCGCACTCGCACAGAGGGGGAGGATTATTGCCCCGGCACGTTTCGGTGTGTCAGGGTCCCGATTTCGTCGGGTTCTCGGCGGGCTCAGTATGCAATGTCTTTTCCAACCACTGCCAGTGGAGGAAGCGATTGTTGCCTACACTAAGGATCGCAAGGATAGCGAATACGAGCAAGCCGGCACCACCAACCTGCATCCACAATGTTGGGTGTGCGTGTAGCTTGATCAGACGCTTGTATAGGTGGCTCTCCTCGCCGCCGTAGAATTTGTCTTTGTTGGCCTTAGCATAAGCTGCAATTTCTTCGTGAATGGCACTGTGGACTTCGATTGATTTCATGAAAGAGAGGACCATTGTGAAATGAAGGCCCATGTAGAACCCGAGGATGAGGAGTCGGGCACTTCTTGCTACCTGTTCGGCAGAGCCGAGATAGCCAATGATCCCGATGATCACGGTAAAGAGAATGGTGAGGTAGGCCAGCTCTTCCTGGCCCTCAGCCTTGTAATAGGCTACAAGTGCGTCAAAAGTTAGTTTTGCAGTTTCGCTGTTGGGGGCTGTCATTGGTTTTTCCGTTTGCAGGAATTTAGTGAATTCTTTCTTGGTCATTGAAAACACCAGACAAAGGCTGATCGCCCCTGGAGCTCGCCGTTTGCAGCGAGTGCGAATTTCAACGGAAGATAAACGCCAGTGCTCACCGAAGAACTACTGCCAATTATGCCATGTTCTTAACTAAAGTGTACTTCTCATTTGGAGTGCACCTGGAACCATGAGATATCGCGTACATCGACTAGACGTCAAGAGCAAGGACATGCAAGAGACACTGGAGCGCTTCCTGAATGGCCTCCATGGCGAGGTGATTTCCATCGTACCGAATGTCCGACCTACCTTCCAACTCATGGGCGCCACGGCCAAGGTCGACTATTTGCTGGTAGTGGAGAGGAGGGAGTAGCCTCCATTTCAATTATCGACCTTGCTCGCGCGCGTTTGCAACGCGTGCGTTTTACTTCTGCCGTTCCTCCAGATTCCCGACCCGACGTCCATGCATCCAAAAATATCCGAAGGATTTGCGCGTTGATTGTTTATTAAACAAAACCGCCAACACCATGCGACGCAAACTCCGCTTCTTCAGCTTGAGCACAGGAATAGTCACACTTTTGATGCTCGGCGCTTGTTCTACTAACTCTGGTCCGCAAATGGACTCAGAAACGATGGCCGCCCTCGAAGCTCCGGGCATCGACTACGTTCCATCACAGATAATCACCGTCGAAGATGTCGAAAAGGATCCCTATGTCATTGGAGACCGGGGCACGCTGATCTACGTGCAGAAGGATGCACTACTCGATGCCAAAGGCAACCCTGTCAATACCAACATCCAACTGGAGCTAAAAGAGATCCAGGCCATGGATGACTTCAAAGGTACCCGCGTATCTACGCTGGCTGGCGACCGGCTGCTGTCGACTGCTGGCACTTACTACCTCAATGCTACATCGGAGGGGGAACAGCTCCGCGTTAACCCGGAGGTGGGTTTGAGTGTGGCCTTTCCAGCCGTGGACGAAGACCCGGACATCGAGCTGTTCCAGGGAGAGCCCACGGAGGATGGCGACATCAACTGGGTGCCAGTGGGCGTAGCTGAAACACCGGTTCCCAAGCCGACGATAGAGGAACCGAAGAATTTAACCGATTTTGAAGGCAAGCGCCAGCTTGAGTCCGCCAAAGCACTGCTGGCGGACATTGATGCCAACTTTGAACGTGTGGGAAGTGAGTACCTCCACAAAACGGACCCCGATAAACGGATGAGGTGGTCGGTAGGCTACATCAACGATCTGAAGGCCTCATATGAATATCACAAGCACAAGATGGTGGTTTATGAGCAGCAAGAAGAGGCTTTCCGCACTGCCTATGAGAAGTATCTCAACCACCCGGAGATCAGAGCGTGGAAGGCTTACAAGCAAAAGAAAGAGGAAGAGCTGCGTCAGCAAAGAACGGCTTTTGAGTATTCGCTACCCCAGCTGGGATGGTACAATATGGACAAGTACTGGGAGGAAGAAATGGCTATCTACAAAGGCTCACTGGCCTATGAAGGAGGATCGAGTCCGGAGCTGGCCCGGGTGCACCTGATTTCTCGCAAGGAGAGAATTCACCTTACTCAGGTGGCAAGAGATGGGCAGTTTACTTTCCAATTCCCCAAAGGCCGGTCTTTTGAAGTGTACGCCACCACGATTGATCAGGAGCTGCATCAGGACTTTGATGGCTCGGCGACGGAGTTGGGTGAATTGGTGTTGACGCCGGTTCCACCGGAAGCTCGTGAAGTCAATGCGGCGTTGGTGACTCCCTAGGGTTTCGGGCAATGCTATTAAGCTAAGGCTTGATTCTGTTTCCTTTGTCATCCGGAGGATAGACACTTGGTGTCAAACGCATTGAAAGGAGGTTGACAGATCAAAAATATCATTCGGGTAATCGCCGGATTTATTCCGGGGTCCCCTCCAATAAAAGGGTTAATCATTCAAAATAGGGAGATCCCGGAACAGGTCCGGGAATGGTGATATTTTTTGTCTGTCATCTGGAGGCCCTCGAAGGAGGCAAAGGAATGATGTCTGCACTTCGAGAACCCTGCCTACCGTCAGGCAGGCCTGTCTGCCGACAGGCAGGCTCAGTGTGACATCAATTTTAAGCCTCGAAGAATCCTTAACTTGATAGCATTGGAGTTTCGGGGACCATGAGAATGAAGCGTGTCGGTCCTTCCCCCGTTCAGACCAATAAGCACCAAAACAGGTAGTCGCAAGTAACGACCAGCACTTTTCCAAAAAGATCCCGCCACTTCACGATACTTTTCTCCTTGCTGACGTCGCTCCGTTTGGACGCGCCGCTGGTTGTTAGGATATTCAATCATTCCAACTACGAGGAGCACATCATGAGAGAGATCATAGCGGGTGTTACAGTAATTGTCCTGGTCGGTATAGTGATACTTGGTGTGGGCTTGCCCCCTCAGCCAAAACAAAAGGTGCAGGTGACGACTGCCAGCACCACGCCACAACGACAAGAGTTGACGACGAGACAGTGCGACATGATGTCCTATGGCAGCCACGGTCGGCTGGAAGTCCAGGGTTGTGATACCCGCCTTGCGAAGACCGACAACCAGCTCATCAATGTGCTGCCCTACCGCAAGGGCCGCAAGTACATCCTCGACCTGTATGTGGAAGGCGGATACAAAACGATCAGGGAGGGGACACTCGTGCATTTTGTCTTCACTGATAATACCGAACTAACTGTCAGCAGCCATCAGCCGACCAATCCTGAGCGGATGGCCAAAGTGCACATGTACCGGAACGGCGACCTATTTGAGATGCTACTGCAAAAGCGGTTGAAATACGTCAGCATCGAAACGGGCGTGCATGAGCAGAAGGTCGTAGGATTGTCTGTAGACAAGGAAGCGGCCCTGCAATTCCAAAACGATTGGCGCCAGCTGTCCGAGTATTCCCCCTCTTAGGAGATTTCCAAAATCTAGATGCTCTGCGTCGGTGCTCTGGCCCTTGGTGCAATTCCGGACAATTAGGAAGGCATAGCGTAGTAGCCTCTTTTCTCTCCATATCACAATGACCTTCAGCCGGTCGGTGTCGTACCGGTTGATTTTGACTACATTTCCCTCATCCTCCTGGCCCGACTCATGAGATACCTCTACCTGTGTTTGTTTTTGTGCGCTGTCCCTTTGGTCTCGGGGGCTCAATCTGACGATGAGGCCGCCCTCCGCCGCCTGATCGACCAATACAGTCAGGCGAGGGGGGAGCGGGACACAGTGTTACTCGACCAGTTACTGGTTGCGGACATCGACCAGCTGGTCTCCTCGGGTACCTGGCGCCGGGGCAAGGACACAGCCATGGCAGGTATGCTCCGAAGCTCGTCGCGCAATCCCGGGAAGCGAACGCTGACCGTCGATCACATTCGGCTACTCAACCCAACAACGGCCATCGTCGACGCACGCTACGAGATTGAAAATGCAGATGGCTCGGTGCGGAAAATGTGGAGCACCTTCGTGGCGGTGAAAGACCAGGGAATCTGGAAGATATCGGCGATCCGCAACATGAAACCTGCCGGATAATTGTCGGTCCGGGGAGGTTTTCCACCATCAAAAGGGCGTTTTTCACGATCCGCGATTTGCACGTCCTTATTACATTTGACTACGCTGAACCTAAGTCATGCCCTAAATGAAGGCTAATCGACTGCTTAACCTGCTCACGTTTCTCGGTGTCATCGCCGTGAACGCCCTGGCCAATATCCTGCCCATCAATGGCAAGACGACGGGGGATGTATCGGCCATGTACGAAAACTATTTTACCCCTGCAGGCTTCACGTTCACCATCTGGGGCCTGATCTACACGACGCTGTTGCTCTTTGTGCTCTTTCAGCTAATGAGCAGAACGTCCAACAAAGGCACATCCCTCGATGCGTCTCTTGGCTACTCGCTGGTTTTCAATTTTATGGCCAATATGGGCTGGATCTTCGCCTGGCACTATGGACACTTCTTTTGGACGCTGCTACTGATACTGGTAATCCTCGTGACGCTCGTCATGGCCAATGTGCGCACCGAGGGCTTTTCGTCCGTGGTGAGATTTCCCCTGCAGGTGTACCTGGGCTGGATTTGTGTGGCGACCATTGCTAATATCGCTGTGTACCTCACCTACCGGGGATGGAGTGGATGGGGTCTCGAAGGGTGGCAGTGGGGCATCACGCTGGTCATCATTGCCGGAGTGCTGGCCATCGGACTGGCCATCTGGCGCGGATATGTGGTCGCGGCGCTCACCATAGCCTGGGGCGTCTACGGCCTCTATGGTAAGCAAATGAGTGTGCCGTCGGGCGACGTTCTCTACGCAAATATCTGCCTGGTTGTGATCGCTTCAGTGGCGCTGGCGGCCGTGGTGAAGTTGGGGAGGGAGTTTGTGAGGGTCTAGGGGACTTTGGAGGACGATCCGGAGAAAATCGCCTGCATTTATCTCAGTTCTATTGGCTGAAGGTTCTTTCTACTCCATTACAGGTTTGTGGAGACCCGCACATTGGAGGAGTTACACCGGTATCATCTATCTTAATGTTTTCTTGACCACTCGTTGCCTTGAACTGAAATGGCTGTAAACAGACTCAGACACATTGACCTTGGTAGTTTGCCAATGAGGTCGTTTCTTACTTTTTTGGGAAGCCTCTTCTTGCAGTTTGTTGGCGGTCGTGATGACGCTGATGGATTTTAACGGATTTTTCGTGGGGCTCACAGCTTACATGTCCCTCGGCCTCTCTGTGTGGGGTGCTTGGGAAGGCCGGAAACATCGTTTCAATTCGTGGAATGCGATAGGAATACTTGGCAACCTATTGATTATTGGATTCTTTATCTGGGTTATGTTCTTCTTCTAATCGGTGAGGAGTCTATGTCCATTAGAGTTGAACACGAAATCAACTCGCCATTTTCTTCACCAGTCCCTTGGATTCAGGCTTCACTTTGGCGCCGAGGTCCTCGATACGAGTGGTCAGCTTCAGCACGTTGTTGTTACCGGAAGTGAGCCGCTTTCTGGCGGTGTCGTAGGCATCCCTTGCCGTGGCCAGCCCTTTCTCGATGTTGTCCATCTCTTGCAGAAACCTTAGTACCTGGGCGTGGAGCTTACCGGCTTCCTCGGCAATTTTTTCCGCGTTTTCGAATTGCTTGTTGCGGAGCCACAACTCCGCGACGATTCGCAGCGATACAAACAGGGTGGACGCGGTGGTCAGCATCACACCTCGTTCGATCGCGTACTGAAATAGACCCTGGTCATCTTGCAAGGCGGCAATGAGGCTCCCTTCTATGGGCATGAACATAAACACCATGTCGGGCGTGTTGATCTGGTGGATGTCCTGGTAGCGCTTTTTGGCCAGGATGTCGATGTGGTTCTTGACACTTCGGCGATGCTGCTCGAGGAAGACTTCAGCTTCCTCGGGGTCTGCACCACAATAGTCACTGTAAGCATTGAGGGACACCTTGGAGTCGATCACAAGGTGGCGCTCCTCTGGCAGGTCGATGATGACGTCCGCCCGCACTTTGCGCTCATCGGTGTGATCAGTGACCTCCCGTCGGTAGTGGATGCCCTTTACGAGTCCGGCTTTTTCCAGCAAGGTCTCGAGGATCTGTTCGCCCCAGTTGCCTTGCTGCTTCGGGTTGAGCTTGAGGGCGTTGGTGAGGTTCGTGGCCTCCATTTGGAGCTCATGGTTAAGCGTACCGAGCTTCTGCAGCTCGCTGCGAAGCTCGGTACTATCCTTGATGCGGCTTTCGTTCGTCTCCTTGATCTGCTGCTCGATGCGCTGTATCGTTTTCTCGAACGGCCGCAGGACCTGATCTAGTTGCTGGGAGGAGTCTTTTTTGAAGTTCTCGGTGTTCATCCGTGTAATGCGCCCTGCCATGGCTTCAAGCTGGGGTAGGAGGTTCTTGTCCATCTGCTCGTACCGCGCCTTGGCTTCCTGGAGTTTGGCCATTTCGTTGGTCACGCGTTCTTCCAGTATCGCCTTTTGAGTCACCAGCTCATTGATGGCACACTCCTGTTCTTCGCACCTGCGCCGCTGCTCAGTGTAGAGGTCCTTCCGGACATACTCGCATTCGACTTCCAGCAGCGAGAGCGTCTGCCCCAGCTTGCGTTGGAAAAAGATGATGGTTGCGGCGAGTAAGGTGATGGCGATGAGGGTCGTGATCCAGATTTCCATGAGCGATTACAGTTTTTTGCCTATTTCAGTTTTGCAATTGTTTGCTTCATCTGTCGCGGACCTGGATGGGATCATCTTGTGCGAAACACCCAGAGACAGGTCGTTGAGCTTGATGATACAAGGATATTGGGGACTTGTCCGGTTTTGCCGGACAAGTAGATTTTTGGTCACTTTTGGTGAGTGTTTTCATATGGCAAGAGTTTGTTTTCGGCGTGTGGGTCGGTCATCGGCTTTCCTCGGTCGCTAAGAGTCTGTGACGGAGGAATAGGGTAGTCGCGTTAAGAGATTCTTCGGCACGAGTGTAGGAGCAGCTTCGTTGATTTTGATTGGGATGGTGCCTCTGAATGACGCAAAACACGTTAGTTCATAGCTGGCAGTGAAGTTGCTATAGTGATGGCGTGATCATCGAAATTTTTGTCTACTTTTTCATCGCCGCAAGTGCGGACCTCTGAATAAAACTAGAAGCCCGGCCTGAGGGCGAGAACGATGCCTGAAAGCAAAAAACCTCTCATCCGGTACCAGGTCATCGACCGGTGCTTGCTGAATCCGGGGCGCCAGTATGCCTTTGAAGACTTGCTGGAAGAGATCAACAAGGAGTTGGTGTACCGCGGGTTTGAGACCATCGGGCGGACCACGTTCTACCAGGATATCAAGGACATGCAGGTCGAGTTTCAGGCGCCTATCGATACGTACTGGGAAGGGAGGAGGAAGTACTATCGCTACGAGGATCCACATTATCGCTTTGCGAATCAGCCGCTGAATCAAGGGGAGGTCGACAATATCAAAGACGCCGCAATGATCCTTAGCCGCTTCTCGGGATTGCCGGGATTCGAGTGGATTGACGAGGTGGTGTCCAAGATGGAACTGGGCACGTTTGAGCAGGTAGCGGATCCCCACGTCATTGCTTTCGAATCGAATGAATTTCTGAAGGGCAAAGAGTACATCGGTCCGCTCTTTCGGGCCATCGTGGACAAGACGCCTGTGGAGGTAGAGTATCAGACATTTGACGCTGAATCATCGAAAACGCATCTGATTCATCCTTACCACTTAAAGGAGTACGATAGTCGGTGGTACATCATGGGATACTACCCGAAGCGGGATGTACTGATGACATTAAGTGTGGACCGGATCGGTGGTGTGAAAGTATTAACGGAAATCGATTACATCGAAAATAAGAGATGGGATTTTGCCGACTACTTTGAGGATGTGGTGGGCATTCGCAAAGAGGAGGAACAGGAGGCGGTACAGATACAGCTAAAGTTCTCCAAGCTCATGTCGAGCTACATTGATACGAAGCCGCTCCATGGCTCCCAGAAGGTGCTGTCCAAGGAGGAGGATGGATCGACGGTCATTCAGATCGAGGTCATCCCCAACTTCGAGGTGGAGAACCTGATATTCTCGTTTAAGGACGAGGTCGAAGTATTGGGGCCTTCTGCATTCAGGGATCGGGTGAAGGGGATGGTGCATAGGATGCAAATGAAGTATGATCATGAGTAGAACGGGGAATAATGCTGTTTAGTTAAGGTTCGAAATCAATTAAATACCGCCCTAAAGAGCACCCTGCTAAAGGTCATCCCGACGAAGGAGGGATCTATTGGCTTGAAGTACGTGATTGCAACCGACATCAATAGATCTTTCCTACGTCAAGATGACCGTACTCTTTAGGGGCGGCAGCACGGGATTTGCCTGACTTAACGGCATTAGAACGGGGAAGTGCTCGAAACCACAGCCCTTGGCCACCTAGACCCGATCGTAGCGGTCACAAGGCGTGGATTGCGGGTTAGGCCCCGCGGCCGTGGTGAGAGTGAAGAGCGGGACAGCCCTCGGCGCAGAAGCACGGTCGCTCTCTCCAAATAATAAGGCACTGAAAGACCAGGTTTCTTGCTCGATGCTCTATCTTTTGCCATCCCAAAAACTCAAATTATGAAAGACATCCAATCCCTCTTTCCGATCCTTTGTGCGTTGTTGCTTAGTGCAGCCTGTCACTCCCAGCAAGTAGCCGACGTGCCTGATGGGCTCGATGAACTGGTGGATGAACTCTGCCAGCCATCATCCGAGGGACTCACTCCAGGAACGGCCATCGCTGTGGTGAAGGACGGACAGGTCCTGATCAACAAAGGATATGGATATGCCAACCTGGATTATGAGATTCCAATTACGACAGACTCGCGTTTTGATTTGGCGTCGGTGTCGAAGCAGTTTGCGGGATACGCTATCTCGAAACTGATTGAGGATGGAAAGATTGCTCTCACTGATGATATCAGGGAGTACATCCCGGAGCTACACGATTTTGATCAGACCATCACCATCGATCACCTCCTCCACCATACAAGTGGCATTCGGGACTGGGCGAGTTCCATGCCACTGGCCGGGAGATCGTTTGAAGACGTGATTTCCTGCGATCAGATCCTACGGATGGCATTCCAACAGCGGGCCCTCAACTTTGCTCCTGGGGAGGAATACTCCTATACGAATACGGGCTATAACCTACTGGCGGAACTGGTCGAGCGCGTCACAGGCAAGAGCTTTCGGGTCTGGACGCAGGAGAACATATTTGAGCCATTGAACATGGAGAGTAGCTTGTTCCTGGACAATCACAATGAAACGATACCTCAACGGGTGACCGGATATTATTGGAGGGGTAACGGTTATCAGGCATCTCCTAATACGCTAACAGCCCTGGGCTCGAGCTCGATGTACTCGACGACCAGCGACATGGTGAAATGGGCCAATTTTCTGCAAGAGGGAATTGACGAAGGGGATCCGGTGGTTCTCCGCATGCTGACCCAAGGTGTGTTGAACAGTGGGGAGGAGATCGATTACGCATTTGGGGTGAGCGTCAGTGAATTCAACGGCACACGATGGATCAGCCACTCCGGCAGTTGGGCCTCTTTTCAGACCTACATCGCGTTTTTACCCGACTACGATCTGTCGATCGTGGTATTGAACAATTTCCCGAAGCACGGTAGACCGACAGCACAAGAGATAGCTGCCTTATTCGTCCCATCGCCACCGGAATCCGGGGAATCGGAGGAAGAGCCAGCGATCGTATCTCTGACAGCGGATGTGCTGGAGCCCTATGTCGGAACCTATAAACTGGGAGATGGATGGTATGTGCACATCACGATGGAAGATGGCCAACTTTGGACGGAGGCGACGGATGAAGACAAGTTCCCAATGGAGGCGCTGTCGGATTCGGTATTCAAGGTGCCAGCCTATGGCAATCGGGAGATGTCCTTTCATCGTGATGGTGCTGGAAGAGTGACTCACTTGGTTTACATGGGTGCGGAGCGACCGAAGATGACTAATCCCTTTGAGTACGACCCTGAAACTGCCTCCGACTATGCTGGCAAGTATTACAGCCCGGAACTGAATACTCATCTGTCGATGGTTATAAAGGACGATGAACTGAAGATGTGGCACTATGACTATGGTGACATTGCTTTGATCCCGGCGTGGACGGATGACTTTCGAGGGGAACATTGGTGGATGTCCTCCGTCGTTTTCCAAAGAGATCGAAGTGGGAATGTGACCGGCTTCCATGCATCAAGTGGCAGGTCCAGGAATCAGTGGTTTGAGAAGGTGGAGTGAAAAATCGCAGCGGCTTGGAATTCAAGCGCCGGTATCGCCCTTACCGGAGGAAAATAGTGCACTGATGCCGGGAACTAAGGTGGCGGCTCCTGCGAACAATGCCCAGAAGGAGCTGAAGTCGTGAAAGAAATCTGGTTCGCTCAAAGCGACAAATACCACCGCAGCAGCCATGAGGATATAGATCACCATGCTCAGTGAGCCCCAGGTACTTCGTTGCCCAATTTCTGTTTGCAGCTGCTTGCCGTAGTCCTTGGCCACAAATCGTAAAATGAAATCCCGGAAGGCCGGGTCAAACAAGTTGAGGCCCTCCGTTCGCCATTCCGTTTTGTCGGTATCATCCCGCCATTTGATCAGGCCTTTGTACATCAGGTTGGTGATCGGTCGGACCCCCTTGATATTTAGAAATCCATCTACAGCCAGGTCGTACAAAACATACTTTTCCCTGTTGGGCAGCGTATGCCAAATCTGGGCATACCTGGAGTAGTCCACCGCCTGCCACTCAAGCAGTCTCAGCTCCCGTGCCACTTCATTCAATTCCGGTTCCCGATCATGGCGTTCACAGCCGATGAAATACTGCGGTAAACCGGCAAACAAGGTGATGAAACGCTCCACCTCTGCTTCATCGTCGCCGGATCGTAATGTTTCCATATAGTCCTCCATGAGCGTGATCGGGTAGTAATGAGACACCAAGAACACTTGTTTATAGTTTTTTCGAGCGTCGCCAATAGCTTTTAGCAAAGCGGTAATTTCCGGGCCGCTCAATCCCAGGTTAAGGTCGATTATATATGCTCCTTTGGGAAGCTTAAACTTACACCCGGGCGTCAGGATGCAGAAGCAGATTCGGTCTTTCTCGGCATCCTTGTGCGTGCCTTTATCGACGATTCTGTTCCACACCTTTCTAAACTTGAAGGCGAAGAGCGCATTGACCACGATATGCAACAGGAACAGGAAGAAGAGCAGGAACAATACGCAGACGATGCCCAAAAATATTCGCTCGGCCTTGGACTCCAGGAAACGCTCCCCGACAGCTTTTTCAAAATGCAGGCCCACTACCGAAGCGATAGGTGCGTCTAGGTCTCTGGCGAGGAAATGCACCCGGTCAGAACCTTTGTGTTTTGCCCACAGATAGTCCTGGTACTCATCGTCGACAAGTCCTTCAGTCTCCAGAATAGCAGAGAGGTAATGTGAGAGTTCGCCGTAAAGTGGTCGGAGCGCTCTTCGGAATCGCAGGCGGGAGGTTGTGTTCATCTGCTGTTCCCTGAGACATTCGTGAACCGACTGGGTCTTTTCTTCGGTAAGATGTTTCCAAGATGGATAGGCAGATTCGAAGTAGTTGCCAGCAAAGATCTTCTGTTCTAAAAATGGATTTAGCTCCAGAGGAGTGTCCCGGCGTTCTTGAGTGCTGACGTAATAGTAGTCGGAGAGTTTTTCCACCTTCTGATGAAAATCCTTCGCGACGTGTAATTGCGCATAGCGCTCCCACAGATATTGTTCTTCAACGTTGGCTTTGATGAAGAGATTGATAATGGGGAGCAGCATGCAGGACACGATCCAGAGGAAAATAAAAGTCTTGTAGACGCCGACCTTGAATTCGAAAGGTCCACATTTGAATAGACGCTCGAGCCATGGCATGGCTCTTTGTTCGACCCACCAGTGGAAGGCGTATAGGATAAACCCAACAAATGCCAATGCCAGAAACATGACTACGAGAAGAAGTCCACCAGCCCACTTGAGGGGTCGTAGCACAAAGGTTGCCCATTTGGGGAGCGAGGGTTGCCAGGTGAATATATCCTCAAGGTAGGGCCGGAGTAGGAGCAGCGTCACGTAAATGATCGAAGGGCTCCATATCAACAGGCGCGGCCCTTTGGACAGTTGTAGTGAATCGAGGTAGTGGTAGAGCAGGTAGCTCAACAGCGTCAATACTACAAGTTGGCATGCCTTCCTCCAGGAGGGGTGATCACTGAGGACGAAGTAGACCAGAAAAAACGAGATCGCAGGGATCATAATATCGAAAGTGTAGTACTGAGGATAATGCTGTGATCCCTTCAACAGGTGGAAGGAGCTCCATAGGGAGAACAGCAGAAACACTATCGAGAATGTGAGGTACAGCGCCGTCTTTTCCTTCTTCGGGCGGAGCCAGTCATGGGCGTAATGCCTTATTCGGAGGAAACGACTAGATCGCCGATGCAAAATGATGGTACAGGCACAGACAAGCAGAAGGGCAACGACACTCATGATGTGGAAGACCAATGTGGACGTCATCACTTCACTTATATATAGTCTCGTCGAGGCCATTTCATAGAAGGTCACCACATGGAGCGGCAGTTGGTCCAACGGCCGGACGTACCCATGAATTCGGTTGCCCCAGTATCGGGAGGTGAAAAAGCTTGATCGCTGGATGCGCATGTGGGTCAGCAAGTGCCGCTTGTCATCACTATCGAGTTCGTCCAAAAAGTTCTCGTTGCCATTGCGAGAGGCATTCGAGTGAAATAATACTTTTCCTGCGTCATCAATGATGGCAAATCTGTAAGGTGGTGGTAGCACCGTATTGATGACACTGTGCATGGCCGAACTGATCATTACGACTGACGTATCGCTATGAAGGGATTTTGCGCTTATCACAGCTTCCTGATAACCAGAAATCCAGGAGACCACAGACTGCACGTAGATGTCTCGACTGGAGTCATTTTTGAGTTTGAATCGCCACAGATCACCGTTGGCCACTCGCCGGAAGTAATCGCGCTTCCGGATATTGCCCATTGTTGCCGACGCGAGGGGAGAGTAGGTAGCTGTGTCTTCCTCACCATTTTTATTAAGTGAGATTCGTGCGGTTTCGTTGAATCCCGGATACACCGATGATTGGTAAATACTCTTCAGTTGGGGGGCTTCCTTACCCTTGTTTTCGTCGAATAGGTCCATCACATGGATCATCTGGTCCGCTTCTTCAAGGAATGATTCGTTGATCATCTGGCCCAGGTGCTTGAGGTCTCTTTTCGATTCGTTGTGATGAAAGTCGAGGTACTCGAATAAGCCGAGCAGGATCACAAACACCAGTGGCGTGCCGGTGACCAGTGAGAGGGTGCTCAGTGTGGCGTCGCGTACCCGGATGAGCTCGACCTCCCCTTGCAGTAAGAGCTTGAGTACTGGCAGACATGCCAATATGAAAAAGATGATAGTGGCGAGGATCACGATGAACCAGATATTGACTCGTGATATCTCTCGACCGGCGTTTTCCAATGAAACCAGTCCCACTAGCGACCATTGGCCGCCGACCTGCTTCCGGACTTCTTCTTCTATACCCTTGTCGTCCGGCGGGGAACCGATCGCTGGCGGTCTTAGGGCCCTGGAGAAGTCAAAATTGTGAAGAAAGGGGTGAAAGGCTACCTCAGAGATGTGCAGCGTGCCGTTGTTGGGATTCTTCAGGTGATTCAATATGTGCGGCAGGCTGTCACTCCGAAAGCCATTGGGAAGATTGTGATAGACCACTTCGCTTCCTTTGAACAGGATGACGTGATCGAAAAGCGCCGAGGGTATCACTGGCCCCAGGAGACTGCCATATTCCAGGACGTCGTAGTTTTCATCTGACTTACGGATGGGCAAGCCCCATGACAACACCGAGTCGCCGACTGGAACACTTAAGATGGATCCGCCATTGTTGTTTTTGAAGGCCACCTTGCCAGGTTCATTGGCGGGTATCGATCGCATCTCGTCATAACGGCCCACGAGGCTGTTGCCTAGCTCTGCGAGGCTGCGGTAGCGCTTCTGAATGAATGCTACCTCATTCTGACCCATGTAGACGAAGTAGTAGAAGGATCCGACAATGGTCAGGAGCAACAACCCATAGATGAGGCCACGAACCCGAGGGTTGAGCTTGTGCTCGCTACCCTTGTTGAAGTAGTCCCGGAGGTGCTTGGTCAGTTGCTCACCGTCTGGCAGGTTCTGGGTTTGACGGAAAATAGATCTTAAAGCCATGTGCGCGTGCAATTCATGGATGATCGAAAATCCAGCAGGGAGTGAACCGACTTCGACGGAACTCCTCCGTTATGGGTTTGGGATCAAAAAAGAGTAAATAACCAATTCTTTGAGACTTTCACAATACCCTGTTTTGGGTATATGTGCTGTGTTGGTTGTTGTGTTAAAACAAGAAATGAAAAGATGGCTCGTGTCAGTTGGGCATTGCTAGCAAGTTTTGCATACTGCTGGGACCACTTCCCGATAGATGTTGCAGGCCATTCCCTTTTATTCTTTAATTTCTGCCCACATTAATCCTTACCAATGAACAAGAAGACCCTCGCAGCTTTTCTAGGCTGCTCACTTATAGGCCTCCAGCTGTTGCTGGGGCAATCCAACAATGAGCCCTTCGTCTACGGTGACCCTCTGCCCGACGCACCAGAGCTCTCCGCCCGTGGTAATTATGCCGTAGGTGTCAGGACCATAGAATTGGTCAACAAGGACCAATTGGATATCCTCAACTACAACAAGGAAAGCGCAGACTCATTGTACGACCGTCCATTGACTTTGGAAGTGTGGTACCCCGCGCAGCTCGGCGATGGTCAGGAGCAAATGATTACTTACGAAGAAGTCATGGGTAATGCGGGTGCCCCTGATCGCCCTCTCGTTCCATTCACATTTTTGGGTAGATCTGTGAGGGATGCCTCGCCTGATCCAGGAATCGCCCCTTACCCATTGGTGATCGTGTCCCATGGATATACTGGCTCGCGTTTTTTGATGACCTACCTAACAGAAAATCTTGCCTCCAAAGGTTATGTGGTGGCAGCTATCGACCACACGGAGTCCACCTTTCGTGATGCCAATAAATTCACGAGCACACTCCTGAATCGATCTTTGGATGTGCTCTTCGTGTTGAACGAAATGGCCAGGTTGGGCGCGACCGGAAGCGACTCTTTCCTGGCGGGGCTGGTCGATGCTAACAATACAGGTATCGTTGGTTATTCCATGGGTGGATATGGTGTCATCAACGTCGCGGGAGCAGGCTACAGTGCTGGTGCTGGCCAGTTTTTTCAAGCTGCCTCAGGGGGCAGTCGCGCACTCGAGCAGCGCCAATCTGGCAATCCTGCCTATCTGGAGTCGATGGACGAAAGGGTAAAAGCCGTCGTCGCCATGGCACCGTGGGGAATGGCCCGAGGTGTTTGGGATGCGGACGGACTGGCGGGACTGAGTGTGCCCACGTTTTTTGTTTCGGGCTCCGAAGATGACATCTCAGGTCATGAGAATGGGGTCAAGGCCATTTTTGAAGGGGCCGTAAATACCGATAGGTACTTATTGACGTATGAAGGAGCGAGGCACAACATCGCACCCAACCCGCCACCACCCGAGGTGACGCAGCCGGGATTGCACATCGACGAGTACCTGCGCTATGCGGACTCCGTCTGGGATCAGCGCCGTATCAATAATGTGAATCAGCATTTCATCACCGCATTTCTTGGAATGCACCTGCAGGGACAGAGCGATTATTCGTCTTACTTATCCGCGCCGGAGAGTGAGGAGCAGGTCGAGTGGAAAGGCTTCAAGCCCCGAACATGGGTAGGGTTGGACGTGCAATATCTGTCGCCGGAGTAAGGAGATCGCTCACTTCGCTACGATCTCCATCCCCCAAACTGAGTCGTCCCGGTTCACCCAGTGGTTAATGGCTGCGCCCTTCTCAGACGTCGTGCGGCGCCTATAATAGCCTGAGCAGCATAATCGATTTCTTCGACGCTGGAGGTCCTGCTAATCCCCATCCGCAAGCATTGCTGGATCTCCTCGGGACTCAGGCCAATGGCTGACAAAACATGGGATGTCTTCGTATTTGCACCACACGCCGAAGAACTCGAGAGCAAGATGTCAGGCAACCGTGCCATCAGCAGCTCATTGGGCAGGCCGTCTATTCGGATATTGATATTTCCCGGGTGTCGATGGTTTTGGTCGCCGTTGATGTGTACATCCTCGATATGCTCGAGCAAGGCATGCAACAGGCGATCTCTTAAACTGGTAACATGCGTCAGGTATTGCTCGCGGTTTTCGTGGAGCAGGGAACATGCCTTGCCCAGCCCAATCGCACCTGGTACGTTGACCGTTCCTGCGCGAAGTCCCCTTTCCTGGCCTCCACCAAAGATCAGGGGAGGTAACGAAATGCGGCTATAAAGAGCGCCAATGCCCTTTGGGCCATGGATCTTATGGGCGGAAATGCTGGCAACGTCGATGTGGCTGGCGTGGACGTCCAGAGGATGGTAGCCAACACCCTGGGTGGCGTCACAGAAAAAGAGTGTTCCTTTCTTTTGGCAGAGGTCGCCTATGGATTGAATCGGGTGAATAGTGCCTATCTCATTGTTGACCAACATGATGGCGACCAGGAGTGTATCCTCTCTAATGGATGCTTCCAGCTCAAGAACGTCAATATGGCCAGCAGCATCTACAGGCAGGTAAGTGACGCTGTATCCCTGGGTCTCCAGGTGCCGTACTGTCTGTAGCACGGCGGAGTGTTCGGTGACTTGCGTCACCAGATGTTTTTTGCGCGGATATAGTTGAGCGAGTCCGAGGATTCCGGTGTTGATCGCTTCCGTCGCGCCACTGGTGAAATACACCTCCTGCGGATAAGCGCCAAGTACGGTTGCCACATTCATTCTGGCGGCTTCAAGCGCTTTGGCCGCTTTCCATCCATTCTTATGATTCCCATTTCCAAAGTATTGTGTGAAAAAAGGTATCATCGTTTCGAGCACTAGGGGATCCACTGCCGTACTGGCATGCGCATCCAGATAAACTTCCTTCATCGTCGGACTCATTCTAGTTACCTCATTAAAAGGACAGGGTCTGTGCCCCGTCGGCTATCCACTCGAGCATAGGACCGGCACCGACCACGTCAGAGCGGTCATAGGTCTCCTCCGGGTTGAGGCCGTGGTGGTTGAAGCAGGGAGCACAAGCCCACAAGGTGCCACCATTGTCAAGGAAATGGCTGATCAGCTCCTTGAGGGTTTTGAAAGGGGCTACGTGGGTGTATTCGCTGCCATTTTCTCTACTCAAGTCCACTCCGTCCGAAGTTAGAAAGATGCCTACATCCATTCCCTTTCCCAAGGCGGCATTCGCTATGGTGAAGGCCACACTGGAGACGTCATTGTTTGTCCCTTTTGTAAGGACGATTACCAACTTTTGCTTGCTCATGATTATCAGTATTTGTTCGATTTGATTTTTTACTTTTTGATCGCCAGGACCGAGATGCTCTTGATACCATAGTCCTGTGTGGCGCCCATAGCACCTGCGGAGATGAAGCCATACGGATTGACCGTGACGTCGATCACTTCGAACTGCGCCTCAGCGATCAGGTCCAGGTACTCGTTGATCTGCATCGCTCCACCAATACAAGCAGCCCAATAGGTGCTATTGCAGGTGATGCTGGTCGGTAGTGCTCTTTCCGACACAATGTCCGACAGGGCGAGCCGACCGCCTGGTTTCAAGATCCTGGCCGCCTCGTGGAATACCTTGCTCTTTTCGCTGGACAGATTGATGACGCCATTGCTGATGACCACATCAATAGATCGCGGTGCGATGGGCACCTGCTCGATATAGCCCGGCGCAAAGGTGATGTTTGCGTCCTTCAGCGTGGCCTTCAGGGCCTCGGCCTTGCGCAGCTGGGCCTCCGTCATGTCAATGCCGATCACCTCTCCGGCGTTGCCGGTCAGTTGGTTGGCGTAAAACACGTCCATCCCTGATCCACTTCCAAGGTCGGCGATATGCTCGCCATGTTGGATGTTGGCCAAGTCGAAATGGTATCCAACGCCAGCGAAGGAATCGATGGCCGAGGCAGGAATGCGGTCCAGGATTTGGGGGTCGTAGCCGAGACGCTCGGCCAGGTCGCGGCCCATTTCAAAGTGATACTCCTTATCAGGATGCTCTGCGACATCCTTGTACATCTGCTTGACCTTAGCCTCAAGATCATAGCGATCTACTTTTTGCTCGATTTCAGTTATTACAGTCATTATACTTCGGTTTATATGTGATTACTTTTTAATGCCAAATAGGGTATTGTAGATCCGCGATGGGATGCACAGGTCCAGCAAGCTCACAAGCGACGCGAGCCCGATCAAGGCCGCGGCCATGATGTTTGCGGCAATTGCCTGCTCCTTGAAGAGAAGTAGGCTTACCGTGCTGAGCCATACTGCGGCGATTCCGCAGGCAAACTTCAACTGTACGGACCGCGGGGGAACGGCAGGGCGCTTTGTGATCCTTGAGACCAATTGGTTGTACACCAGGTCGAAGGGATGATTGGGAAGCACAACCGACAAGAAGGCAGTGACTGCCAGGGCGCCTATGACGTAGGGATTCTGCAAGACAACGCCTATGATCATCACCAATAGGCAAATCTGATAAGCCATGCGATTGCCAATGGCCAGGGCTGTGATTTCTGTATCCGCCAGGGAGAAGTATCCCTGCTCTCTGATGCGATAGATACGGGTGCTACTTAATGTTCGTGACTTTTTCATAATGATATTTTTTTGAGTGTTCTGAAGATGATCGAGTAGGTGATTACTCTTCGTCATTTTCAATAATGCAAAGCTGACGTCGGCACCGGTCGCAGGGATTAACCACCGTTTCAAAAGCATTAAGGCACCGCAGGAATTGATTAAGCCATGTTGCACCTTGACGTGCAACGACAATTAATGATCAAGGAAAAGAGGGTACCATAGGTCAGATTGGAGGATTCGGCGGGATTTGGAAACCACGATTCCCACACAACTAATTCACCGTGCTTTTAAGGAAATTTTGAATATTTGGGTCGAACTAAGTGTTGATGATGAATCTCAGTCAATGGAAAGCTGCGCTAGGTAAGGTCGGTATCAAGGACAGCGATAGTGAAGAGGAGAAAATCATGAAGGCAAGCCTCACGGTTCTCGCCGTACCGTTTGCCGCGCTCGGCCTGCTATGGTCGAGTCTATACTTCTACAATGGGCTGTACCTGTCAGGAGCTATACCTTTCTCTTATAGTATCCTTTCGTTCCTGACGCTCTTGCATTTTGGGATCACGAAGCGGTACTATTTTTTCCGGAATAGTCAGCTGTTTCTAATCCTTATACTGCCACTTCTGTTGCAAGCAAGCCTTGGGGGCTTCATAGGCAGCAGCGCAGTCATCATTTGGGCGTTGGTGTCTCCGGTAGGGGCGCTGGTGTTTTTCAAGACCAAGAACAGTGTGAAATGGTTTGTGGCCTATTTCATGTTGCTCGTAGTGGCCTGGCTGTTCAATGACTACTTCAATCAGTATTTCAGCACGTCGGTCTCAGAGGATTTCATCAATGGTATTTTCATTCTCAATATCGCCGGCGTGTCAGGACTAATTTTTGCCGTTCAGTACGTGTACGTCAACCGGCAAACAGAGCTCAAAGCAGCGATTGAGACCCAAAACGAGAAACTCAAGGAAATGGACGTGTTGAAGACACGTTTTTTCGCGAATATCTCCCACGAGTTCCGTACACCACTGACCATTATTCTTGGCCTGGCCAATAAACATATCGACAAGACCAAAGACCAAAAAGTACGCGAGGACAATCGTACGATTAAGAATAATGCGAACCGACTCCTTGAACTGATCAATCAGTTGTTGGACATTGCCAAGTTGGAATCAGGAGAGGAGAGGCTTCAGCTACGGGAAGATGACATCGTCACCTATGTCAAACGCAACTATGCCATCTTTGAGTCCTTGGCGCTTTCGCGAAAGCAACTGCTGCTGTTCAATGGTAAGAAGTTTTCGAGTAGCACGACGGACGCGCCGATCACTGCCTACTTTGACCACGAGAAGCTACAAAAGGTGCTTTCCAACTTGCTGTCCAATGCGGTGAAGTTTACACCCGCAGAGGGGATCATTGACGTAGCCATTAACCGTGGTGAAAACCTCAGCATTGAGGTATCCAATACCGGGGTCGAAATTGATGCTGGGGCGCTATCTCATCTTTTTGATAGATTCTACCAGGTGAACTCCGAAAGCACCCGAGAGCACGAAGGTACAGGGATAGGCCTGGCTCTGGTCAAGGAACTGGTGGAGGTCCACCAGGGCACCGTTTCGGTGGTCAGCGCACACGGGAAGACAACGTTTACCGTCGAATTGCCCTTGTTCTATGAGGATGAGCACATGGCATTGACGGAGGATCATCAGCCCTCCGAGCCGGCCAAGCCTGAGCATATCCTCCATCAGGAGGAGGTAGCTCAACCGGAAGACCTTGAGGCCAATGAATTGTTGGTGTTGATCGTAGAGGACAACGCGGACTTGCGAAAACTCATTCGATCTATCCTGGAAGACGACTATCGCATCATGGAGGCAAGCGATGGACTTGAGGGCTTAGAGAGGGCTACTGAACACGTGCCAGACCTCATCATCAGCGATGTCATGATGCCCAAGATGGATGGCTTGCAATTGTGTGCCGAAATAAAGAACCATCAAAAGACTGCACACGTGCCCGTGGTCTTGTTGACAGCGAAGGCATCGAAGGAGCACAAAATCGAAGGGTTGCACCAAGGTGCCGATGATTACCTGGTCAAGCCTTTTGAAAGAGAGGAGCTCATCGCACGGATCAATAATCTGATAGACATGCGCAGGAAGCTGCAGGAGCACTACCAGGATACAATTTGGTCTCGGCCGGTGATGGAAAAGAAGCAAGACATCAATGATCAGTTTCTGAACCACGTAAAGGAGATCACTGAGACCAATTTGGACAACAACCTCTTTGGTGTGGACGACCTCGCGAGGGAGGTCGGGATGAGCCGGTCGCAGATTCATCGTAAACTCAAAGCGCTGACTAACAAGTCCGCGACAACGTATGTGAAGAGCTATCGGCTCCACCGGGCGGCTGAACTGCTTGTGGATAGCGAGGATACCGTCTCCGAGATTGCATACCGAGTGGGGTTTAGCAGCCAGACGTACTTCAGCTCTTCCTTCAGCGAGTTGTTTGATCAATCACCAACGGAGTACAGAAAGATTCACGAACAATGAAGATTCGGGCGATGAACAAAGCATAAGTATTACGCTCCTACACAATGAAGATAATAGACCTGTCCAAACCCATTCAATACAACGCATCGGACCCGTGGTTCATGAAGGTGAAAATCAAGCATAAGCCACATAAGAAAGCGCGATGGCTCCTCCGGTTTTTGGGTTTACCTTTCAAACTGTTCCCAAAAGGCTTTGAGGGCTGGGCAGACGATACCATCCAAAAGATGGGCGTTCACGCCACTACCCATATCGACGCGCCATGGCACTATTCGCCGACGACCAACGGTGAACCGTCTAAGACCATAGACCAAATACCCCTGGAATGGTGCCATGCCGAAGGATTGGTAATCGATATGAAGCACAAAGCGGATTTCGACCCCATTACCGTCGAGGATATAGAAGAATTTCTGAAAGAGAATAACCTGCGGATCCAACCCGGAATGATCGTCTTGATCAAAACAGGCAGAGACCAATTCAATGGGACAAAGGACTTCCACAAAGTAGGTACGGGCATGAGCGCTCCGGCGACGGAGTGGTTAATTGATCAAGGCATCAAGGTCATGGGAATCGACCAATGGGGGTGGGACCTGCCGCTGCCCCATATGATGGAAAAGGCGAAAGAGACAGGCGACACCGAGTATTTTTGGGAGGCGCATCTGGTCGGTCGAGAAAAGGAATACTGGCACATGGAGCAGCTGGTAAACCTGGATGCCCTGCCACTCACCGGCTTTAAGGTGGCTGTGTTCCCCTTGAAGATCGTGGGTGCCTCGGCAGCGCCGGCACGCGTGGTGGCTTTGATGGAGTGATGTCCACACGTTAGCAGCAGACCTCCGTAATCGTGTGATTGACTACCTTGGCCCTGACAACCTCTAATGCTCAGGCCTGTGAACAACGATTCAAGATCCTTCCTATTCACAAACGACCGGCGGCTTATACTGATAGCTGTTTCCCTCACACTGCTGGGCCAGTGGATGATTAGTAGCCCTGCGGTTGCACAAGACATACCTGTTGTCAATGGGAAGAGGCTGAATAGCACCCTTCAGCAACTGGCATCATTTGGCAAAGACTCTTCAGGAGGTACGAGTCGGGTAGCATATACCGATGCTGATCTGCAGGGTCGTGACTTCGCAATGGGGCTCATGCGTGCTGCGGGTCTGGAGGTGACCATAGATTTTGCCGGCAATATCATCGGCACCAGGGCAGGGACGGACCCCTCAAAGAAACCTATTGCCTTTGGCTCGCACATCGATACCGTCCCCAATGGTGGCGATTATGACGGGTGTGTAGGGTCGATGAGCGCCATCGAGGTTGTGAAGACGATGGCCGATCTGGGTATCCAAACCAGACATCCTTTGGAGGTAATCATCTTCGCTAACGAGGAAGGCGGTGTAGTGGGAAGCCGTGCCATGACGGGCGTGCTCAAAGACCGGGGGCTGGAATTGGTAAATAGAAGTGCGTTGACAGTCAGGGAGGGCACCAAGAAAATTGGTGGTGATGCCGAGCGAATCAAAGAGGCAGTGAGAGGTGAGGGAGATATGGCGGTATACCTGGAGCTGCATATTGAGCAGGGAGCACTGCTCGACGCTGCTGGCCTGGAGATTGGCGTCGTGGAGGGTATCGTCGGGATTGAGGTCTGGGAGGTGACCGTTGAGGGCTTTGCCAATCATGCCGGCACTACGCCAATGAACCTACGCAAAGATGCTTTACTCGCGGCGTCTCGCTTAATCACCGTTATCAATGAGGTTGTCACTTCGGAAGAAGGGGCACAAGTTGGCACGGTCGGTATTATTAATGCAGAGCCCGGCGCACCAAATGTCATACCGGGGAAGGTAACCTTCACGTTGGAAATGCGCGATCTCTCCACAGATAAGATTTGGAGGTTGTTCAGGGAAATCGAACAGCGGGCAGCGCAGATCGCGGAAGACAGTGGGACAGACATCTCATTTTCATTGATGGACATCACAGGAACCCCCGCGCTGGCGGATAAACGCATTCAGCAGGCCATCATCGAGAGCACGGAAGAGTTGGAGTTGTCGTATCAGGTAATGCCAAGTGGAGCTGGCCACGACGCCCAGGAGATTGCCCAGATCACTTCCATGGGTATGATATTCGTTCCAAGCGTTGGTGGGATTAGTCATTCTCCGAAGGAGTATTCCAGGCCCGAGGACATCACCAATGGCGCCAATGTCTTGCTGAATACCCTACTGAAGCTCGATAAGAGGCTCTAGCTTCTCTTGGTGCAGGGGTAGCGCTTTATCGACTTCTCAAAATTCTGCCAATGTCAGTATTTCTCAGTCTCTAGTTCCAGAAGCATCAGCACCTGCTGGCTCGGCTGTCGAACCATTCCTCCAATGAGACTCTGTGATTCGTTCGCCGCTCGATACACACGTTGCAGATGATACTTGAAATCCTCGCTGTTTCTAAGCCCGCTAATGTCTATTACTGCCTCATCAGTGAAAAGCCCGTAGCTCACGCTCACTTCGGGAATTGGCTGTGAGCGACTTACGTTGAAGTACTGCGCTTGATAAGCCTTGTAGTCCCGCACAATAGGTGTCATGACTTTTGTTTCCAACTCCTCAGCTTCAGAGGCGGCGAAATGGAGGTTGACAATGGACTTTTTGATTGTGTCTGAATCGATTAGATCCATTTGACCGGCACCTATGATTTCGTTCCAGGTAGGGATTAGCAGGTCATAGTTGGTCAGCCACGTGGACCTGTTCAAATTATGCAGAAGGCTTGCCGTATCTCTGATAGGAATGTAGGTGTTGACGTATTTAGACCAATTGGCAACAAAGCCGCTGTCCACCACCGGTCCAGGGGTTGTGTCTGGCACAAAACCCTTTTCAATGAAAACAGAAAGGCTCTTTGCAGCTCTTTTGGTACCCTCCAATTGATTCAGCGTCTCTTGTATGAATGCCTCATTTTGCAGAAAATCCAGGTGCAGTGCTGCCATATAGGTACGCGCCTGATTATCCTGTTTTCTTTGCTCATTCCAATTATTCAGGGCAAAGGCCCCCAATATACCAATTACAATTACGACGATTTCCAGAAGGTATTCCGCCCATTTAGCTCTAAGTGTGTCCAGAATCTTTTTCATAACCATTGATCGATAGGGCTTGACCATTGACAATGATCCGGTGTGCCTCCTCCTGACGCCACCAAAGTACTTCAACTGCAGGGAATATCAAACTGACTATTGTATGCGGAGCTCGCAGGCATTTGACAGGTATTCGTATTTCACACTAGTAAATCCTCTCAAGTACCGCTTCCCAAGTTTTGGTACTCCAGGTCCAGGTCTTTGAAACCCCAAACGTTATCTTTCAGTATTAAAACTAACCCCAGGTTATTCTTTGGCGGATGCAGAATTTCTTTGAGAACGTAAGGGACGGTTTACATTACAACAAGTTCAAGCTCGATGGCCTGTTGTGTGTGGAGTATAGTTGTCCTTTTCCAGATGAAGAGATTGGCATTTGGACGCAAACGGACTACATCCTGCACGTGTTGAGCGGCCGGAAATCCTGGCGCACAATTCAAGGTACGGTCGAAGTTGAGTCTGGAGATACCGCTTATGTAAAGAAGGGAGCGGCTATTGCGAGGCAATTCTTCGATGATGACTTCTGCATGCTGGTATTTTTCATCACCGACGAATTCATTCGTGACACACTGGAGGAACTCAAAGGCAAAGTGTCATTGACCCCACAGTTGGAATCACTGGATGATGCCATTTTGCGCGTGCCAGCTACCCCACTTCTCACTGGCTTTTTTCAAGGCATGTTGCCTCACTTTAGTAGCGATGTGAAGCCTGCTGATACCCTTCTGGAATTAAAGTTCAAGGAGCTACTTGTAAGTATCCTGACAAGTAAGGACTATCAGGGTTTAGCTAACTACTTCAAGTCTTTTACCCAGGGAAATCTGCCCTCCCTTCCAAGGATCATGGAGCAAAACTATTGCTACAACCTGTCGATGGAGGATTTTGCCAAGCTGTGCCACCGGTCGCTGTCTTCATTCAAAAGGGACTTCCAAAACCACTACGAGATTTCACCCGGCAAATGGCTGCTCACGAAGCGTCTTGAACACGCCGCGGTGTTGTTGCATAATGACGCTTTGAATATTTCACAGGTGGCCTATGAAAGCGGCTTTGAGGACACCTCTCACTTCAGCAGAACCTTTAAGGAACGCTTCAATAAGACACCGCTGACCTATCGCAACGAGTGCCTCAGTGCTCCCTAATTGGGGTTTTTTATTCGTTTCCATTTCTTGAGCTTCTCAGTCAATAGCTTGGGCTTGTGAGCATAGACAGGCCTTCGCCGGCGACGTTCATTTGTAGCAGATATCACGAGAGAAAATCTGTTACACATGAACACACTAGAGACCATAGACTTGATTGAGTGCTTGCATGATCTTGGCCCAGAGCTTGAGAAACATGCAGATAAGACCGACAGAGAAGCACTTTTTGTTGAGGATAACTATCACCTCCTTAAGGAACATGGCTTTTTCAAGGCGCAGATCCCGACTGAGTTAGGGGGTGGGGGCGTGTCCCACGCAGAGATGTGTGAGATTGTGGAAGTCCTGGGGAGTTACAGCGCCTCGACAGCACTAGCCATGGCCATGCACCAGCATTTGGTGGCGGCCGCCGTTTGGCGATATCGCCGGGGAAAGGGAGGGGAGGAAATGCTGGCAAAGGTTGCCCAAGACAATGTGGTGCTCATTAGCACCGGAGCAAGGGACTGGTTGGAGTCCAATGGTGAGTTGAAGAGAACCAAAGGCGGATATCTCTTCAGTGGCTACAAGCACTTTGCCAGCCAGTCCGCCTTCGGGGACGTTGCGGTGACTAGCGCACCCTTTCGGCATCCGACGGAGGGAGACCTCGTCTTGCACTTCGCGGTGCCCATGATCGTGGAGGGTGTTTCCTTGCTCAACGACTGGGATACCCTCGGTATGCGCGGTACAGGATCACAAACCATCGCTTTCAAAGATGTCTTCATCCCTGAGGCAGCCATTACTTTGGAGCGCCCGCAAGGGGAGTTCCATCCATTCTGGAATGTGGTCCTCGGTGTGGCGATGCCGCTTATCATGGCGGCCTATGTGGGTATCGCGAAGAAGGCATTTGCCATCACGCAAACCCAACTACAGCAGCAATCGCGACTGAAACCCCATGCGACTTATCAACTAGGCGAGCTGTACAACCTGCTGAATAAGGCGACTGTGATACATACCGACATGGTCCGGCTGGCGGGGGGATTGGACGGCGATTTTGATGATCTGCTGGCAGTGGAGATGCTCACTCGAAAAACCAATGTCGCCAAAGCAAGTATCGAGGTGGTGAGTAAGGCCATGGAAACCATCGGAGGGAAGGCCTATTACAAAAAGACGGGTTTGGAGATCCTCTTCCGCGATGTTCAGGCTGCCCAGTACCATCCCCTGGCAGAGAAGGACCAGCAGCTATTCACCGGTGAGTATCTGCTAAAAAACACGGTCCGATAGGGCCCATTTCAATAGACTTTTTACCAATAATCATATACTGATGGAAACTCAAATAATCCAAGCCGCCGGCATATTGCTGGGCATTATCTCGCCGGTGGCTCTGTTGTACGTGCTTGCCCAAGGCGTACGGGCAGTTACTTGGAATCAACAACAGAAAAGGGCATTCTGGAGGCAGGCTTTGTTCGGCATCATTGGCTGGACGGCGCTCCTGTTTGCACTCACATTCGCTGGTGTCTTCGAATACAGGGAAGGAGATATCATTCCGCGGTTCTTGCTGGGCCTCGTATTGCCGGTGGGTATTTTACTCATCATATATTTCAGGTCCTCCTTCCAGGAGGTGCTGAATGCGATCCCTTTGCATGTCACCGTTGGAGCGCAGTTTTTCAGGGTCTTTGGCGCCGTATTCTTGCTCATTGCGAGATCCGGCATGGGACCTCAGGATTTTGTCAGCTCCGGATATGGAGACGTCGCCACAGGCATCTTGGCGATTACAGCATCGATATTGCTTTATCAACGCAATCAATATGGCGCGAATGCTGCTTGGCTGTTTACCGGCATAGGGTTGTTGGATCTGCTAAATGTATCGAGGATTCTGCTCGCGAACTACCCGATCTGGAGCGATGCCAACCCTTCGACCGCATTGGCGGGCTCATTCCCGATGATGCTGGTATTAGGGATTACGGCACCCGTGGCGCTTGCCCTTCATTTGTACGCTGTGAGAGCGCTGGTTCGTCAGCCAAAAGCCGCTCAGGCATGAAGGTTCTTTTAATAATCAAAGGGTTGATGATGGTCACAGGTGTGACCATCTACCTTTTTGCGAAACCTTGCGCGTGTGAGGGGGGCGTCGTCATTGACAAGGTGCATGTGCCCTCCCATAGAGAGGAGATCGACTGGTATTCTGTTTATCTGGACGCTCCCATGAAGAAGGAGGTGAACCACCCTGAGCAATTTGTGCTCATCGTACAATCCAATGGACAATCAAGTCAATGTGATGTCGAGGAGGAAGTCTTCGAAACGGTTCAGGTCGATCAGTACTTTCCGGGAAGCGGCAGCTTATGAGGACTTACGTTCTTGATCGTGCTCCTGGATTAATTGGGTCCACACCACTTATTTGCAGCTGGGCCCTTCGTTGATCTCGATCCGCCTCAGACTTGCCCATTCATCGAAAATGCCCTAGATTCAGGTTTCTTGAAGGTTAACGGCTATATGCCGATGACCGTCACAGTAATATGAGAGGATCAGCACACCATCAAAATTCGTGAGAGGGCATTCTGACAAGACTAGCGAAAATAGCAGGCAGAGAGCCGCGCGAGACACCACGCCCCAGCCTGCCGCTGCAGAAGCGACACTGGAATTGGGTGATCAGCGACCTGAGTCGCTGATACAGAGAAAAATGCTCGATACGATCGCTGGTGCGGAAACTCCGGCCGGGCCGATGCCCAATACTCCGACAGTGCAAGGGATCCCCAAAGCACCCGATGCTGGCATGCTATTTCGTATGGCGGAGGGATTCCATTCCACCAACGACACCATACAAAGGGTCGGTGTTGGCTCCAATATTAAGGACGACTCGAGCTTAAGTGACGAGGTCCTTGCTTCAGCCGACAATACGGCGGCGTATCTGGGTACGGGCTTGACGGGACCCTCTTACGCCAATGCGACAAATTCCACACTGCCCGAGCCCCACACCGGAGACCTCGGTAGTGGCGGGGGTACTGCACCTGGAGTGACAGGTGCTGGGGGTGGACTGGCAGCGGCAGTGAACATAGCAACTGGTGCGAAGGCGGCCCATGGCCTACTGACCAGCAAGCGGTCCGAGAAGACAGCCGACTACAACGCGAAGAACGCCCTGTTGGAGGGTGGCAATCAGCAGCTTTATGCCGCCGTTCAAGTGCTCGAGAAAGAAAAAGATAAAGCAGTCACCAGCGACCTGGAAAACATAGAGCAGTTGGGGGCCAGTATCAACGGTGTCATCAATGGCATTACCACATTGCTCAACAGCGTCGCCAGTGTGGCCAATACGGCGACTGCAGCCGTGAGTGCCGTGACTTTCGGCATTGGTGCGGGCTTAAATGCTCTGGTGGGAACTATCAACGGCGTCCGTGATTCGCTCAACGCGCATAAACGCAGGATGCGACAGGAGAGCGTCGGTCAGTTGACGGATTTCTGCAATGCCCTGTTGGCACAATACCTGGGGACCATCGAAGGCATCCAACAGGGGATAATGGGTTCGCAAAAGCAGTATGCTCTTTCTCATCAGTACCTGAGACAGCATCCCGATCCCGACCCCGGTGACAAGGCCTATGATATACATGTACTCGTGGTGCGCGATCATCAGGAATACCTCGTAGGGGAACGAGGAAAGATCCAGGCGCTCGAAGCCAAGATGCCGGTGGTCACCGAGATGATCAGTGGTCTGAATGTGGCGGGCAGGAAGCTGGGATACAAGGACAAGGCCGCCACAGCGGCGATGAATTTAACAGGAGCTGCAGGAGGCGCGGCACTCTTGGCAGCGACAATTGGGGGAGTAGCAGCAGCGGCAACACCCATTGGCTGGGGCTTGGCAGGAGCCGCTGCCGTAGGGCTCTTGATTTGGCAGACAGGCAAGCATGTCAAGCGTCAAATACGTGGTAGCAACGTCCTTAGAATGAGGGAAGAGCGGGAGTTGATCAATCAGGCCATTTCGCAGGGCACTCATCCTTCCACGATATGGTATCGCGACAATTTCCCAACCGAGGAAAAGAAGGGTTGGTTCAACAGGCTAACCAGTGCGGTGTTCAACAAGAAAAAGAGCGGAAAGATGACCTTATCGGAACGACTCGATGAGCTCAACGCTTATCTGGCGAAGTATGATACCGAGGATGCAGGGCAAAAGGTTTATGCGGGAGTGCTTGCGGCACTGACAACCGATCAGGGAAATGACAAGGTGGATGTAGGCAATGGCCTCGAAAAGACTTTCAGAGAAGCCACGGGTGAGCTACTGACTAAGTTGGGACTTGACCCAGACAAGATCGTGGCCTCCATGACGGGTGACGAGGCCGCGAAGGAACAGGCTCAGCAGCTGATACTTCAGAAGATGAAGCTTGTCCCAAAAAATGCCCCTGAGGAGGATGCTTCTGAGGCTGACGAAGAACCGGAATAGAGCGTGGGAAGAGGAGCAAAGACGATAGAGGACCTGTATCATGAGCTAAAGGCAGACACGCGATTCCTGTCTGTTTATCAGCCGGGGGATATTGATTGCCTGCTGGTCAGCAGTCAAGGGACGTCAGAAGCGACGCGTACGACGTTGAAGTTGTCGCTGGCTTCTTCCGCTTATTATCATCTACATCAGGAGAAAGAGGCGGATTTCGGAGCTTTTGACTACCTGCAGTTCTACGCCCAGTTACATGTTCCAATTATTGAAGATCACCTGCCTGAAGTCAACAAGAAGGTGTTGGAGATCAACGCCCAGCTACCATTGATTGGTTTTGGCCTTGAGCTGAGCGAGGACGTCTATCGCCTCCACTATCGGCATATTATGTTGATCGAGAAAGAAAGCCTGGACGTGCCTCTGATCAGTCGTGCCGTAGAACTCATTTTCTTCCTTATTAGCGAGTACGAACCCACATTTCATCCGGATTAGCTTCGCCGGGCTAGACGAACTCGCAATCCCACCCCGGCGGGTTGTCATGTTTCTTCGTCACCTTCTCCCCCTCGTATAAGGTGCTCCAACTGCCTCCAGCGCGTCCTCATATGCCGATAATTCACTCAGGAAGGAACTCAATGCTCCCTTGAACTCGTCAAACTGCCCCCGGGCAATCTCGACGTTTCGCTTTTGGGTCTCGGTGGGCATCTGCCGTGTACTCCAGTGCCCGTAGGTCACTACACCCACGCGAGCAGCGATGGATGGGGAGGAGGACTCGTTTAGTTGCCCTCGTGCCCGCTCACCATAGAGCCTTCGGTCGAGTTGAGCCCTTTGGGTAAACAGGGCATCGCCCTGGGCGAAGAGTTCCGGCGTGGCTTTGGGCGTTTCGGCAAGGGCGGCTTTTAGGAATCGCAGGCGCTCGCTGGCTTCGTACAGTTGTCTTCCTGCCACGGAGATTTGGCGGGAGATCTCGGCTGTAGACTGCTGAAAGGCAGCGACGGCCTGAGGATCCGTGCCTGGCGGCAAATTGGGAACAGCGTTCACGGCAAATTCCTGAGGCTCACCCTGGGCCTGCATGTTGCCTTCATGGTACAGGAAAAGCTGGGCACTATAAGTGCCTGGAGCAGCAAGCGGTCCCTCTGGGTCGCCAGCCCATGGAGGACGGAAGCCGGGAGTACTCAAGTTAATGGGGTAGGGAGGGGCATAACGCAAGTCCCAACTTGTGCGATGCAGTCCCTTGCTGGTGGCACCCTTGAGCCATCTGACGGGGTTGCCGGCACCATCTGCGATGAGAAGAAGTGTTCGGGGCTCCTGCTCCATACCTTCCTCTTCCAGTGCCTCCCAGCCTGGAAATGGCACGCTCGCATTGTCCTTTTTCAATTCCTTTTCCCGCTCCTGGCGCTGCGCCTTGGAGGTTTTGGGAACGTCTGCCAGGTAATAGGTGAAGACCGCACCATACGGTGGGTTTTCGGCGACGTAGCTCGTGGTCCCCAGAGTAGGAGCACCTTTGGCCTGCATGGGTTCGTTGGGGATGTACCACCAGGCGTCCCGTACGGAGAAGAGCGTATTGGCTTTGTCGCTGACAGCTGAACTCATTTCCCTCAAAGGTGAGTAGTCGTCCAGGACGTAGAAACCGCGCCCAAATGTAGCACCGACGAGGTCATTGTCACGCGGGTGGAGCTCCAGATCCCTGAAGGAAATGGTAGGCACACCCCCTCCGAGCTTGATCCAGTTCGTTCCGCGGTTCGGTGAGAAATAAATGCCATATTCGGTGCCAATGAACAGCAGGTTGGGGTCTACGTGATCCTCTTTCAGAATCCATACAATGGTCGTTGCAGGGAGGTCGCCACTGATAGACTGCCAGCTCTTTCCCCGATCATTGCTCATGTAGATTAGGGGTCGATAGTCCCCGAACTTATGCGCATCGACTACTGCAAAAACTCGATCCGCGGCATGTTGCGATGCCTCCACATCATTGATGAAGGAGCGGTCTGGCACTTTCATGCTCCCACTTTTGCGCCAATTCGCGCCGCCATCTTCGGTCACGTTGATAAGCCCATCATCAGAACCTGTGTAGATGAGTCCCTCTACAAGGGGTGATTCCGACATGTTGGTGAGGGTCGCATATTTGGACATCGCCCCATTGTCATACAGTGCATCTGCACTCCAAACTCGACCCATGAGCTCGAGCTCATACCGGTTGGTGTTGCTGGTGAGGTCGCCACTGATGGGTGTCCAGCTGTTGCCCCGGTCGTCACTGCGCCAGACGCGTTGCGAACCAAAATAGAGTCGCTGTGAATTGTGAGGGCTCACGAGCACAGGGCTGTCCCAGTTCCACCTTTCAGGGGGATCCTCTGGTGAGGGCTGCGGCTTGATGTGGAGCACCTCTTCACTATTACGATCGAGCCTGACCAATTCGCCCTGCTGGATCTCCATGTAGACAATATTGGGATCTGTAGGATCAAATTGCGTGTCGTAGCCGTCAGCTCCCAACGGGACATACCAGTCCTTGTTGCGAATGCCTTCAGTATTCATGGTCCGAACTGGACCTATCAATGTGCCGAGGTCCTGGGCGCCGCCGGAGATGTTGTAGAAAGGCGAAGTATTGTCCAGTGCCAGCTTGTAGAACTGCGATATCGGCAGGTTGGGAAAATGGCGCCACGTGGACCCTTCATCGAAGCTTTCATAAAGGCCCGCGTCGGTGCCAGCGATTAGATGCCTGCCGTCCGCGGGGTCGATCCAGAGTGCGTGATTGTCACTGTGCTTTTCACGCCCGTTACCGAGGTAATCAAAGGATTTGCCACCGTCACGGGTGACATGGATGAACACGTCCATTTGATAGACTAAATCCGGATCGACTGGTGAAGCCTCTATTTCCTGGTAGTAATGAGGGCCCGTTCCGCCGGATATATAGCCATTTCGCTTTTCCCAGCTTTCGCCCTCATCCTGGGAGCGATAGAACCCTCTTTCTTTTTCGTTGGCCTCAACAGTCGCGTAGACCAGGTTAGGGCTGGCAGGTGTCACAGCCAGTCCAATCTTGCCGACGTCCCCTGAGGGAAGGCCCGTTTTCACCTTGCGCCAGGTGGCGCCATTGTCAGTGGATTTGTAGATGCCCGAGTTGGGGCCTCCACCAAGCAGTGACCACGTATGTCGTCGTCGTTGATAAGCAGCGGCATAGAGCACATTGGGGTTGGAGGGGTGAAACTCAATATCTGTCACCCCAGTGTTTTCATCAATCGACAAGACCTGCTGCCAGGTCGCTCCTCCATCTGAGGTCTTATACAAGCCCCTGTCCCCACCAGAAGACCACAGAGGACCTTCAGCTGCTACATAAACGACATTGCTATTTCTTGGATCAACGAGGATCTTGCCGATGTGCTCGGAGTTGGGGAGCCCCATATTCTGCCAGGTGGTTCCACCATCCAGGCTCTTATATACGCCAGAGCCCCAGCCCACATGGCGGCCGCTGACGTTCTCGCCTGTCCCCACCCATACGGTTCCTGGAATACTTGGGTCCACGGTGACCGTGCCAATGGAATAGGAGGGCTGGTCATCAAAGACAGGCTTCCATGAGATGCCTCTGTTGGTGGTCTTCCACAGTCCGCCGGAACCCACTGCCAGGTACCACGTGCTACCATCGTGAGGACTGACAGCGATATCAGCGATGCGACCACCCATAAGAGCCGGACCAATGCTGCGAAGCTTGAGGCCTTTTGCTGCGTCGGCTAGTCCTTTGGTATCGATTTGGGCAAAGCCAAGGAAGGTGACGAAGACCAGGCATAGGGAGAGGATACGTTTAGGCATAATTGGTTTGTTTGGGGTGGAAATTTAGGATGGAAAAATGACTTCGTAGAAGGCTGGTCGGAAAAGCTTATCTCGAGGGATCGAGGTCTCATTCAAAGTGTTTGTATTCGATGGGCGTCAGGTGGAAACACCTGATACTACTCCAATCTTTTGATTGGCACTCTATTTACCAATTTCACGTTATCACCTAAATTCTGATCATGTTCTACGTTTTCTCCTATGGGTCAAACCTGCTCATGGAGCGTATTCAGCGCCGGGTTTTTTCAGTTGAGAAAGTCAAGAATCATGTTTTAGAGGATTTCGAACTGGTTTTCAATAAGAGCAGCATTGATGGTTCCACCAAAGCGAATGTGCGTGCATGCCCGGGAAAGAGCGTGCTGGGCGTCATTCACCAGATGCCCTGGGAGCACAAGGAGGTCCTCGACGAGTACGAGGCCCTGGGCTACGGCTATGAGTATGGGTACTTGAACTTTGAAGGGCCTATGGGACAGCAGGAGGCCCATTTTTATATCGCACATGAAGGCAAGTACCTGATGGAAGGCGCACCCTATCAGTGGTATTTGGATTATGTGATCTACGGAGCCGTTGAGAATGCATTTGACTCGGCATATATCGATGCACTGCGAGCAATAGCGGCGAAAGAGGACAGCAACGAAACCCGCAAATCCTTCAATGATCAGGTGCTGGCCAAATACAGGGAAGATCAGGTGCTATAGTGTAATGAGACTTCAAAAGGTAGGAGTAACAGGGGGCCTTGGGTTCGAATCGTTCTAAGTTCAATACAGGTTCGCAATTGCTGCAAAGGCCATTGCAGGTCGTGTTGACCCTACAATTCGTCGTGGCAATCCTACAGTTCGGTAAGGCCAATTAGAAAAGGAGCAAGGTGCAAGAGACTTTTGACCAGGTCAATATCCAAAGGTCAAAAACATGAAAGCCATCTTACTTCTCCTTCTCGCCCTGCTTGCTTTCTACACTTGGGGGCAGACCCCCATATCAGGTGTGGTCACAGATAAAAAGGGCGAGGCCCTCCTGGGCGTCAATGTGTATGTCAAGGGGACGTACGATGGCGCTACCACGGACCTGGAAGGTCGCTTCTCTTTCGAGACTTCCGCGACTGACAGCCTGACGTTGATCGCCTCCTCCATTGGCTATCACCAGTCCGAAATAGCGCTGGACGCTAACACAGAGGAACTGCGGGTGGAGTTAAAGGAAGCCATCAATCGCCTCAATGCTGTCGCCATCACGGCGGGAACTTTCAACGCCTCTGAGGAGGGGCAGCGTGAAGTGCTTAAACCCCTGGATATCGTCACAACGGCCGGTGCCACTGCCGATATCCCTGGAGCATTGAATACGATGCCGGGGACCCAAGCGGTGGGTGAATCTGGCCGGCTGTTTGTGAGAGGCGGCGATGGCCGCGAGACGAAGACCTTTATCGACGGGATGCTCGTGCATAATGAGTACAGTCCCTCAGCGCCCAACACGCCCAGTCGCAGTCGGTTCTCCCCATTCATGTTCAAAGGGACCAGCTTCTCGACGGGTGGATATTCTGCCGAGTATGGCCAGGCGCTGTCTTCTGCACTCATTCTCACCTCCAAAGATGTGGCTGACAACGACCGTGCCGACCTCTCCCTGATGTCCGTGGGCCTGGATGCCTCGGCGACCAAATCACTGAAATCCGGATCCGTCGCAGGAAAGGTCCAATACACCAATCTGACGCCCTACTTCGCCTTGATGAGCCAGCGCCTGGATTGGGACAAAGCCCCCGAAGAAATGAATGCCAACCTCGCTTACCGCTGGAAAACCAGCAAGACCGGCATGTTGAAGGTCTACACCAATCTCAGCAAGTCGGACCTGGCGTTGTACGAAGCGGACATCGCACAGCCAGAGGTGCAGGTGCCTGTCTCTGTTTCCAATGACTATGCGCATGTCAACACCTCGTACCGTGAAATGCTGAGTGAGAAGTGGGGCATAAAGACCGGAATTGCCTTTACTAGCAGCGACGATTTCGCCTCCAAAGACAGCGCCAGCAGGCGACAGGATTTGCTGGGATACCACTCAAAGGTGGGTCTGGACTACCAGCACTCCGACCGACTGGCGATCACGTTTGGTGGCGAACTGATAGGCACGAGGTTGGATCAGGCGCTACACGGGGAGAGTACGTTTGAGCAGTCTTTTCATGAGCGGCTGGGGGCATCCTTTGGCGAGGCCGAGTGGTTTGCCTCATCATCACTGGCGTTCAAAGTGGGCGTCAGGGCAGAATATAGCAACCTACAACAGCGGGCCGTTGTGAGTCCGAGGTTGTCTTCCGCTTACAAGACCGGTGAGCACAGCCAAATATCCGTGGCATACGGTCAATTCTACCAAGCCCCACCGACGCAGATCGTACTATCGCAACCTTCCGCTGCACCGGAGCGTGCCCACCACTTCCTCGCCAATTACCAATGGACCAAGGAGCGTCTGACGTTTAGGGTGGAGGCCTACGAGAAGCGATATGAGGATCTCGTCCGCTATGCCCACCTATATGATCCACGGACTTATGCCTTTGACGGGGAGGGGTATGCAAGAGGTATTGATGTCTTTTGGCGAGATGCGCAGACCTTCAAGAATACGGATTACTGGGTGAGCTATTCCTTCCTCGACACAGAGCGGCAATACCAGGATTTTCCGGGGGCTTTCGCACCTGCCTTTGCGTCGGCACACAATCTCTCCATCGTGATGAAGCGGTTCATCACTGACATCAAGAGTCAAATAGGATTCACTTATTCGATGGCAAGCCCACGAGCTTATCATGATCCCAACACCGATCAGTTCATGAGTGGACGCACGCCGGCTTATCATGATCTGAGCTTCAACATCAGCTACCTCTACAGCACACAAGTCATCTTTCATGCGATGGTCAATAATGTGCTGGGTACAAATAACATTTTCGGCTATGAGTATGCGGCCACGCCCGATGCCAATGGAATATACGCGGGTCGGGCGATCACACCCGCAGCCAAGCGATTCATCTTCGTCGGGGTGTTTATCACCTTCTCGAAGAACAAAGGAGCTAACCAGCTACCCAATTTGTAAACCAAGATTCACAACAATAAATCACACAAATTATGAGAAAGCATGTATCACTATTGATCGGTCTATTGGCTGCCACATGGACGCTGGCCAACGGACCTTTCGAGAAGGCCATGGGGGAGAGCATCCCAGCGATTTTTTCAGCAGAAAGCCCGGAGGCCCTGCTGTCAGCCATCAACCAAATGAATCGTATTGGCGAGGTGGAAACTGGACGATGGGAACCACACTACTACGCGGCGTTTGGCTACTTGCGGATGAGTACCATGCAGGAATTACCAGAGGAGAAAGACAAGTACCTGGACCTGGGATTGGCCGCAGTGGACAAAGGCGCAGAGATATTGCCCGATGACTCGGAGCTGGAAACTTTGCGTGGCTACCTGCAAATGATCAAGCTGACGGTAGATCCCGCTACAAGGGGCCCGAACTACAGCCCATTGATTTTTGGTGCTTTTCAAAAGGCTATTGCCTTGAACCCGAACAACCCCCGGGCGCACTTCCTGCTCGCAAATATGCAGCATGGCACTGCGCAATTCATGGGAACCAGCAGTGACGAGGCCTGTGCGAGTATTGCCCGGGCATTGGAGCTGTTTGAGGAAGAGAAGCCCGCGTCACCTTTTGCACCCAATTGGGGCAAGGACAGTGCCCTGGCCACTCAGCGCCAGATCTGCGGGAATGGTGGATGACGCACCCCGCATTCCCGGATAGTAGAATCTGAGAGAAAGGGAGGCCGTCGGGCTTCCCTTTTTTCATCTAGTTTGTCATACCCAGCCCGACCTATGAGTCAATAAATCGGACTTGTGGTGCAAGCGTCTCCAGTCATTTCACTGAAGTTTTGCATAGTCAAAAACAAGTAAATGGCACAACAATGGAACAGATCAAGATCAACTTTAAACTCGCAGCCTTTTGGCTGTTCATATTGCTCAACATCATTTTCAGAGACATTCATCAGTTCACGATGAAGTCGCACCTGGAAATGCTCCTGACTGGGGTGTACAACGGGACAGAGGTGACCGAGGAACTTATGCTATTGGGAGGGTTCCTGGTGGAGATTCCTATTGCCATGTTTTTGTTTTCTGTATTGCTCAAGAGAAAATGGAGTCGTCCACTTAACCTGATTGCGGCGGTATTGACTATCGGCGTACTTATGGCCGAGCCACCAAGTGACATGGACGACTTGTTCTTCAAGGTGATAGAATTTATGGCTATTGGCGCCATCATTTGGACTTCCTGGAAGTGGCGGCCAGAGGTAGCGTCATAGTGCCTGCAGAGGCTACATTTCGAGTGATGAATAGTCACTATCGTTAGGAATTGCTCGCATGGGATTGAAGGGGAGGCATTGTCAGAGGATATATCTGACGGTCTCCCTTTTATTTTTTTTGGAGGATTTTGCTGGGTTCTTCCTATGAGTGCATAAGTCATTAAGTTTGGCCCGCACTTGCAAAGTCAGCCCACCAATGATTGAGAAGATCAAAGCGTTAGAGGAGGTCTCACGACACCTGGACCCATCAGGGTCCCAGAGAGATGTTTGGAACAAGGAGGTACTACGGTACGCCGATGAAGTTCTGATGAACATCGATGAGGGCAAGGCCTATTATGATCCCGAGGGGCATGAGGGTAACTGGGAAGGTCTTGACATCACAGAGGAGCGTACTCCTTTGACTGCGCTGCTCGAGGGCACAACGGTCAACATCCAGAGTGTGGGCATCAATGCCGCATCCGGCGGCCACCTGGGCTATGTACCTGGTGGTGGTCTCTATCCATCAGCGCTTGGCGATTACATTGCGGCTGTCTCCAACGCTTACGCGGGTGTCTTCTTCGCTTCGCCTGGAGCGATACGGTTGGAGAATATGCTCATTCGCTGGATGTGTCGACTCATGGGCTTCCCCGAGACTGCTATCGGCAACCTTACATCCGGTGGCTCGATCGCCAATCTGGTAGCGATTGTCACGGCCCGGGAGGCGCACGGTATTAAGTCCAGAGATGTAGAAAAGTGTGTCATCTACCTTTCACAGCAGGCGCATCACTCCATCAAGAAGGCCCTTCGGATCGCAGGTTTGTCCGAGGCCCAGGCGCGCTACATTCCATTGGACGAGGGGCTCAGACTATCTCCTCACGTGTTAGAGGAGGCCATTGAAGAGGACCGGAAGCGCGGCCTTATACCGTTTTTTATCAACGCCTCGTTTGGTACGACGAATACTGGAGCTGTGGACCCTATGGCCGCTATTGCGAAGATTGCGAAGAAGCATGACTTGTGGTTTCACGTGGATGCGGCGTATGGCGGGTTCTTCAAGCTTGTGGATGAAATACGGGAAAAATTCGAGGGGATGGAGCAGGCGGATTCCATTACTCTGGATCCGCACAAGACGCTATTCCTGCCTTTTGGGACAGGAGCAGTGCTCATCAGGGAGAAGCAAAAAGTGGTCAACGCTCATCGGTACCTGGCGGACTACTTACAAGATATCGTCGACCACGATGAGGAAATATCTCCCGCAGACGTATCACCCGAATTGACCAAGCATTTTCGAGGCATGAGAATGTGGATGCCCCTCAAGCTATTTGGTTTGAGACCTTTTCGTGCTGCATTGGAGGAAAAGCTAAACCTGGCGCGGTACTTTCATCAGGAAATAGCACGGCGGGATGGTTTCGAGAGAGGGCCTGAGCCGGAGTTGTCCATCGCCTTGTTCCGCTATGTTGGGAGAGATGGCGACGCCAATGAATTCAACAAAGCGCTTATCACCGCCATCCAAAAAGACGGGCGCATATTCCTCTCTTCCACGACCATCGATAATGTGTTCTGGATCCGGGTGGCCATCGTGTTGTTTCGTACGCATCTTGCCGAAATTGACCTTTTGCTCGAGATCATTCAAGAGAAGGTCTCAGAATTAGCCGAAGCCAGAGCTCAGTAGTTGCTATCACCTCCAAGACCTATTCAGCTATTCAATCAGGCGATTCAACGAATGGCTGAAACCATTTTTTTTGATTTCAGTTGACAATCAAAAGCATCGCATCCAATAGGCAGTATGGCCAACATCCCCAAGGTATTTAAGAAGAAGCGCTTTTACGTCTTTGTTGCTTTTGCCGGCTTCATGGTTTTCGCTTACGACTTCCTGGAGCTGCGGACGTCAGATGGCACGTTTGTCCAGGAACTGCAGAACAAGATGGGTTATGAGGCGCAAGTCAATCACTATGACTTCGGGGACCGGGACATGAGGTATGTGGAGGTGGGAGATGACGAGCTACCGTATGTGCTGTTTATTCATGGCTCACCCAGTTCTTCCACTTTCTGGATTTCTTTCCTAAGTGATAGCTTGCTATTGCAACATGCGAAAATGGGTGCCGTGGATCGGCCGGGATACGGCTATTCGGGGTTTGGCGACATGGAGACATCAGTAGAGGGCCAGGCCGCTGCGATTGCCCCCATCCTCCGCGAGAAGCGGAAAGAGCACGAGACGATTGTCTTGCTGGGATCCTCCTACGGGGGTACGGTTTGCGCTCGACTCGCAATGGACTATCCGGAACTGGTAGACGGTGTTGTGTTCCAGTCGTCCTCGCTGAAACCAGGAGCAGAGACAACCTACTGGCTGACCTACCCGACGAGTACATGGCCGTTGAAGTGGATGATACCCACCGTGTTTAAGAATGCCAATGAAGAGAAGCTCTCGCATAAGGAGGAATTAGAGAAGATGCTGCCGTTTTGGGATAGGGTGAAAGCGACCGTGACGATCTTACACGGGGAGGAAGATGGTCTTGTCTTTCCAGAGAATGCCCTTTTTGCCGTCGAGAAGCTCACCAATGCTGCCAAGGTCAAGGTGGAGATGGTGGAGGGCCGGGGCCATGATCTGACGTGGACCGCAAGAGAGTTAATAATCGACTCGATCCTGGAGACGATAGACGTTGCCAGAAACCATCGATTGGCCACTGCCGGAGCCGAGGTGGTCAGTCCTCAGGGGCCCTGACGAAAGCCGAAAGGTCGTCGCGAGTTAGCGAATGTTGCCAGCTTTCTTCCTCCGTTTCGAATGCTATTTTGATAGTCTTGAAGTTGAGGTCTAGATCCGCGAGGGAAGACACACCCTCATCATCGGATAGAATATCGGGGTAGATGCCGCGGAGACACGAGGCACCGGCGAAGACTTGCTGCTTGACTTCCTTCAGTTCCTGATCAAATGCCAGGTAGACGATGAACTCCTCTGATCCGCTCGCACACATGCCTGTGGCCGTGTATTCACCACGTGAGGGAAAGCCGACACTGAGGATAGCGTACGTCTTTTCTTGGTGGGAAAAGGTGAACTCGTCCAGGACATACGAGGGGTTACGAAGGTAGTCGGAGAGGTCTAGCTGATGGGTGAGATCTCCGATCGCGATCTCCAGCGTCGCACTATCAGCATTATCGACGAACTCAAAGCGGGCATCCTGGGAATGGACTACGCTGCCGCAAAAACCTGCGGTGAGGATGGCAAAGGTTTTGAATGTTGCAAGGCGATGTTTCATGATCATAGAACGGAAAGTTCGTAAAAGTATGGCTTTCGCCGGTTGAAACTTTCTTTGACACGCGGTGTTTGAAAGGCATGAGACGCCTGATCTTCTTCGCCATTGTCACGTTCTGTATCACTATTGTTGCTACCGCCCAGTCCACGGCCCTTACCGACTTCAATACCGACCGCCTCACCATCAACAAGCGCGGAATGCTTGTTTTGGGCGTCTGGGGATTGAGCAATGTAATTGCCGGAGGAATAGGCGCAGCCACCTCAAGTGGTGAGTCCAAATACTTCTGGGGCATGAATGCTGGCTGGGGCGCGGTGAATACCATCATAGCAGGCTTCTCCTACAAGTCTGCTTTAGTGGATCCGGCGTCATTCACACTGGCGGAGACGCTTTCTGAGCAGCAATTCATCAATCAGTTTCTGCTATTCAATGCCGGACTGGATGCTGCGTATATGGTGACAGGCCTGTATCTGAAGGAGCGCTCCCGTCGCTTTGAGACGGGTCAGGAGAACTACAACCGGCTTCGGGGGTTTGGCAATGCACTGTTGGTCCAGGGTGGCTTTCTGATGCTGTTCGACTTCACGATGTTTTTCATCCACCAGTCCAATTCCAAATTGCTGTATCAGCTGATGGAGACCGTAACATTCGCCTCCAATGGCGTGGGGGTTGTTTGGAGGTTTTGAGCACAAGGAACCCGGAACTTTGAACTCGGAACACGGAAGAATTGATAAATTCCCTTCATGAAAGCCATCTACTTCGAGCAATTTGGAGAGCAGCCGGAGCTTACCACCGTCGCAGACCCCCAGTGTCCCAACGATGGTGTGATCGTCCGGGTCGAGCACACAGGCCTCTGTCGCAGCGACTGGCACGGCTGGATGGGCCATGATTCGGACATCGTGCTGCCACATGTGCCAGGACATGAGTTGGTCGGTGAGGTGCTAGAAGTGGGGGCAAGCGTGAGGAACTTCAAAGGAGGTGAGCGAGTGACTGTGCCTTTCGTCTCGGGTTGCGGGCATTGCGAATGGTGCCACTCCGGCAACCAACAGGTCTGTGATCATCAGTTTCAGCCGGGATTCACAGCCTGGGGGTCATTTGCCGAGTTGGTGGCTTTGCGGTATGCTGACCTGAACGTTGTGTCTCTGCCGGATTATGTTTCGAGTCTGTCCGCAGTTAGCTTGGGTTGTCGGTTTGTGACATCATTCCGGGCAGTTGTCGACCAAGGCAAATTGCAGGGAGGGCAATGGCTGTCTGTGCACGGATGCGGGGGCGTGGGATTATCCGCAGTCATGATCGGCGCGGCCTTGGGAGCTCAGGTGATCGCTGTTGACATCAATGGAGAGAATCTCAAGCTCGCGAGCGAATTCGGAGCGTCGATGACGGTCAATGCGCAAGATGAAAATGTCGTCGAGGCCATCGGAGAGATCACGAAAGGAGGGGCGCACGTTTCAGTAGACGCCTTGGGTAGTGTGGTGACGCTCCAAAACTCAGTAGCCTCCCTACGTAAGCGTGGCAAGCACATTCAGGTGGGCTTGATGGCGGGTGAGGACGCCATGCCACCTGTTCCCATGCATCTGGTCATCGCCAATGAGCTGGAGTTGATAGGGAGCCATGGCATGCAGGCATTCCGGTACGATGCCGTATTTGATATGATCCGATCCGGCCGAATCGACCCCGAGAAGATGGTGGATCGGGTGATTGGTATGGAGGCCGGGATCCAGGAACTTGTCGTGATGGATCAATTCCAAAATCCGGGGATAACCGTATTGTCGCCGGAAAGGTCACCCAATAACTAATTGGATTTTTGTCCAAGGTTCAGTAAGCACATAACTTGTCGCCTGATTTGAAACGACCAATGAGCTCACTACTGATATGCAATTAGAGTTTATAGACAAGGAGATAGTATTGGTGACACTGATCATGGCCTTCGTTCTGAAGATTGTGGTTTTTATCCTGGGTTTTTATATCGTCAAAATGGGTTTCGCGCTCATTCGTGATGGTGTCAAGGGTTCTTTTAAGTTTTCAGCTGATGCGAAGGGTATCAACGGCGCACTTCAAAGCAGTTCTCCTGGACTGCTGTTTGTCCTTCTTGGCACTGTCCTCATTGGCTACGCCATCTTTCTTAAAAAAGGAGTAGATGTAAGTGACACCTTCAGTGATTCTCCAGCAACAATGGATAGGACAGAAGCAAAGCGTCGAGAGGCCAATGAAAACAATGGCCATGGGATTCCAAACCTGGGAAGCATCGACACAACCATGACTAAGCCTTGACTGGGTGGAATATGCGCAGTATTCTGTGCTTTATATACATTTTCAATATCGCACTTTCAGCATCTGGACAGGACTATCTCAAGCTAGCAAAAGACGCATTGGTGAAGGGGCGTTCAGGCTTGGGAGTCGACTATGCTCGGAAAGCATGGCAGGAGCAGCCCTCAGTTTATAAAGCTTACTATTTGGCATACGGCTTTTTCCAGCTGCGTGCTTTTGATAGTGCCGCTTTCTATAGTGGCATTGCCTTGGCTGACGATGCTATCGTGCAGGATGTTCAGCTTACGTCAAAACAGCAAAGTCAGCTAAATCAAATCCTGGGTTATTACGAGAAGATCCTAGGGCAGGACGAAGAGGACTTAGTCAGTACTTTATACGCAGGATATTCGGGGTTTCATACGATGCGGGTGAGACTGATATTGAGCGATGACGATGCTCAGACAAAGGACCTTGAGAAACTTGCGGCTATCAGACAACGTCAGGAACAACAACCGACGTGGGAAGAATACCTCCAGTCGCTCAGAGAGGATGGCGTAGATGAATCCGTGATTGCGGAACTAGAGCAGAAGAAGTTAATGGATGACCTGGTCGATGCTTCTTGGGACACTTCGACTCCGGAGGGCTTGAATCGCTATATAACTGACCTCTTTTGGGGTGGGAACGACGGCGAAGAAAGTGGCAAAGAATCCATTAGCATCTATTGGATTGACTCCACCCAAGAATCAAGTAGCTACTACTACGATCAGGACTACTCCGGATATGACAACTATGCCTTGGATTGGACTGACGATGATGGAGATGGATGGTACGAACCTGAGGAGGTGGAGAGAAATCCGTATAAGCATGAGTCCTACTACTTTAAGTTCACACACCCTGAGTTATTCGATAGTCTGGAACTACAGTTTCTGCATCTGCCTATGATCCATCTATACGAGGAACTGCTGGACAACGAGTTTGATGTGGACAACGAGTTGGTGAAGAAATATTCGCTAACGCGGAAGAATATTGAAGCCTTCTACCAGGAATTCTTTCCATCCATCATTACGAACAAGAGTGACCTGACAAGTCTAAAGGAGACCCTGGGTTGGTGAAAATCTGGTGGTGTAACTGGGGTTTTAGGCACTATATACATATTACGGTCATCGACCCCTCGCGGTGATCACTCGACCCAACCGAGAACATCTCTAAGGATCGACCATTGTCTCGTTTTCTGAACAGAACCCTCTCCGAGGATCCAGTGGCGATGCAGGCTGTTGAGGGTACCATCGTACTCCTTTAGGCGGATCCATTCGTTGAGGTATTCCTCCAGGTCACCACTGTTCTTCGCCAACACCATTGACACGGGGAGACGGATGTCGAGCCCGTCCGGTTTGACGACACTATAGTCAGGGTACACCAGCGTCCAGGCGGAGCCCGCTTCAGCACTAAAGAACATGGCGTCTGCCTCTACCTCTTCGAGCAGGAAGTCCCTTGCACTCTCCACTTGCACAAATGAAATCCCGGGAACCTCCTCTTCGATGCGACGTCGCAAATAACCTGTCTGGTTCGTGGCAAAGCGGGCATTGGTGGCATCCCTCAAGTGCTCAATGGTGCGAAATCTTTTCCGGTCATGATCTTTTACCAGCAAGGCCAGATTAATCTCGGCGTAGGGCACAGTGTAGTCCACGAGCGTCATGCGATCGGCCAACACGGGGATACCGCTGACATAGATGTCGACCAGACCGCCCGTTATGAATGCCACTACCTTATCCCTGGGCACTTCAATCCACTCAATGTTCAGCTCAAGTTCGGCGGCAAAGATTTCCATCAGCTCTACATCGTAACCGACCAATTCTCCGTCCTGATTTCTGTAGACGTAGGGCAGCATATCGCGACTATAGCCGACTCTGACCGTTCCCCGCTCCTGAATGGGCGCAATGCCCAATGGTACGAAGGGCTCTACGTCGGAGCCGAATTTTTCGGGCACCCGATCGTGTGTCAGATCCATCTGGACGAAGGAAGTGTATTTGTCGAAAGCGTCCTGGAAGCTATCACCGATTAGGCTCCGGTAAGGAATGAGAGTCACCAGGGCTGCGGCTATGCTCACACCCAAGGCTTTGATGAGTCGTGGGTAATTTACTTTGAACAGGCCCTTTGAGTAGGCGATGGCCATGATGGCTAAGGCCAGGAGGTGGATAGCTCCCAATACGACACGCACCCGGTCGGTAAGTGCGGTGCTGACAATAAAAAGCTGGAACAAATCCGCAGGGATCTTCAGCGTGTCTAGCAGGAATGGGATGCCGGTCACTGGTGCCACAAAACTGCTCATCAGGACGGATCCCAGAAAGGTCAACTGATCTTGAAAGCCGAGTTCCTTGCCGGCAAACCACGCTGCGAAGGGCACGAAAATCATGATGACGAGTGTCCCCAGATTGGGAAATGGATAGGCGAGAGGTAATAGCAACTCTGCGCTCTCCTGTGTCTCCTCGTCACCATGTCCATATTTGTTGAATAGCTGCTGGACATTCTCGATCAACTGGGGCAGGAGAATGATGATCTTGCCGGTAGCAAAAATCGTGATCAGCGAGTTCTTAGGAATGCCCAATATGTCTTTGTATCCAAATGGGGTAACGGCCGATACCAGCAACGGGAGTAACAGGAACCCCAACACCACCACGGCGATTGTGTAGATAACCACATATACCTGCAAAAGGCTGAGTTCAGATAGGGATAGCGTAGCCACCGTATTGGCCGCGATGCCAAACAAACCGATGGGGGTGAGACGGATGATGTACTTGTTTGCTTTGTTCAAAGCCGCAGCGAGGACTTCAAATGCGTGGATCAGCGACTCTCTCTTCGGAATGGAGTTGAGTGAGATGCCCAGGAAGATGCAGAAGATCACTACGGCCGGGACGATGTTTTCCGTCAACGAAAAGAAGAGATTAGAAGGAATGTAGATCTCAATGAAATCAATGGGTGGCGGTGTGGTGATGAAAGAGGTACTGAAGAAGGTCGACGATTGCCACTGGGGAAAGAAGAAGGGCAACACGGCGAGGGAAACGATGCCGATCAACAAAAGTCCTACCAGTAGAAAGCTCGCACCTGTGAGCAGTTTTCGCTGCTTTGTCAATTCCATCTTCCCCAGGTTCGCAATCAGGGACACGATGATATAAGGCATCACCGTCATTTGCATCAGACCGATGAATGCGTCCCCCAGGAAGCCCAGTGGTGCGGCATATTCCCCAAGGAAAAGGCCCACGAAAATACCTGCAAAGAGGCCTATGAATATGTTTCTGGTGAGGTTCTTCCCCATCGGTTTGGTGCGATTGATTTTGGAGGTTGAAAGCTAGTTATTGTTTAGCAACGTTTCCGCACATCTCCCGCCTATTAAGTTGCCGGCGCCAGCACTGAGCCGTATACTTGAGCATTCACGCAGGCCTGACTAGGACAAACAATCTCCAGTAAGCGCAACAGATGTTTGCATCCAGGCTGGTAAACTAAGCTCAAGTAGTTGGAACTTATTTTACCGGAGCTCCCAACGCGTCCTGGTCATCTTGAATACGAGACAATTATCAGCGTCGAAGACCCTTGCCTCGACGAATTCGAAACCCATTTTTTCGTAGAAAGCGATGGCCCTTCTGTTGGTCACCAGCGGATCGATGACAACAGCCGTTACCTGAGGTGTGGCAAAGCAGCGGTCCAGGCTTTGGGACATCATTTGTGTACCGTATCCTTTGCCCAGGTCATCGGCCATCCCAATCCAGATGTCAATGGCCCGCAGGTTCGGCTCAATATTCCCCCAGTAGTGTGTCTCCTCTTCTGCGGGATCGATGATCTGTACAAATCCCAATGGCCGCCCCTCCAATTCGAAAATGAGGAATTCGCGCCACTCAGGACGTCGCGGAAGCTCAGTCTCCCACTGCCAGTCATCGTCTGTTCCCGTCGCTGCGATATTCTGAGGTTGCTCGTCCCACAGTTCGAGGGTAGGTCGGTCAGAGGGGAGCGCGTGACGAAAGGTGAGCGGCATAAGTAGCTGAACGTAAGTGCCAAGGGGGTGTTCAGGTAACTGGGATAAGCGGCTCGTTAGTAGCGAGTAGCTGTCCGTCCCGAGCACTTGGCGGACCTTCACTATCTATGTATCTTCCTTGGATGTTTCGTTCACTTTTTCTTGCGTCTCTACTTTTTTTCCTCATCTCCAGTCCCACATTAGCCCAGTCGCCACCCTTTTTCGAACCACTCGAAGGTCAGCAGATCGCGGAAGACGCTGGTGTGTCGCGCGGCACTGCCTGGGGCGATTTTGACAATGATGGAGATCCCGATCTCTATGTCGCCAATGCGGGAGGCCAGCAGAACTTCTTTTACGAAAATCAGGGTGACGGACAACTCAGAAAGGTAACAGAGGTAGGAGGAGGTACGATGGCTGAAACCGTGAAATATGGCGGAGATTCACAGGGCGTCAATTGGGTTGATGTCGACGATGATGGATGGTTGGACTTGTATGTGGTGAGTCGTGGCCTCGAGCCCAACTTCCTTTTCCGCAACGAGGAAGGTCAAGGATTTGAGCGAATCTTGGAAGGGCCACTGGTCGAAGATACCGTCAGCGCATCGATGAGCTGCTGGGTGGATTTTGATGGAGACGGTGACCTCGATGTTTTCATGGCCGGCTATCGGCACAACGGGGACCGGGCCTATGAGAATCAGGGGGGTGGAGCTTTTATCCGACGAGATGATGTGATGCTCACCGGAGGGGAAGGACGCGCGCGAGCTTGCGGCTGTGCTGATGCCGATGGTGATGGGCTACCCGAGGTCTACATCGCCAATGCTCGTCAACCTAATGTTTACTACAAAAACCTGGGTGGCTGGGAGTTTGGGAAGATCAATGGCGGCCATGTGACGGACGACATTGGCTATTCGTATGGGATCTCATGGGCCGACGTAGATGATGACGGCGACCTGGACCTGTTCGTTGCCAATTTTGACAAGGAAAACCATCTGTACATCAACGATGGGAACGGAGCGCTGGCACCTGTCCTGGACAGCCCACTGGCAGCTCAGATAGGCGGCGCTTCCAAAGGACACGCCTGGGGAGACTACGACCTGGATGGCGATCTCGACCTGTACATCGGCAATGGTACCTATGGACCAGATATGCAAAACTTCCTGTTCCTCAATGAGGGGGCAGGTCAGTTTCAACGAATACTAGACGATGTTTTGATGGCTGATGCTGACACCTCGGCGGGTGTGACCCAAGGCGACTTCGATCGGGACGGCGATTTGGATCTTTTCGTCGCCAATTGGGGCGGAGACGAGGAAATCAATAAGCTGTATGTAAATCAGACGAATAGGGAGGGCTGGGTCACGTTCCGACTCAAGCAGCAGGGAGTGAATCCGTTTGCAATCGGGGCAAGGGTCACGCTTGAAGTTTCCGATGGTCAGGAGTCTAGGACCATGTATCGTTGGGTATACCCCGTCACAGGTTATGGTAGCCAAAATGACTATGCGGTGCACTTTGGGTTGGGAAGATTCAATAGGATCACATCAGTGAAGGTGGAATGGCCTTCGAAGGAGCTCACCGAGATATCCTCCATCGCACCAAATCAGCACTACTGGCTCACGGGAGAGGGCATTTTGGAAGTAATTGACTGAGAAGTGCCCATTATTTTTGCAGCATAGCAATCAAAACGTATTTGATTCGGTTAACATTGAACCCGATCTATGCAATAGGATTTTGGTACGAGCAGTTAAAAGGCAAGAAAATCAAGGACTTAGGTGAGGAGGCGCGGCCGGCCAGGCATAATTAACCATTATGGTGACGAGCCAACCTGTGTTAAGTGCCGCAGCGGCGGACCGTTTGATTTTGAAGTCATTTGGCTGCGCAGTCAGAAGGTTATTGCATAGATCGGGTTGAATTGATCCTTGGTTGTTGAATTCCCTTATGCCAAAGAAGTATTCTCATTTTCTTGTTGTCATTCTTATTTCCATGATGCTACCGGCCGTGTCTTTTTCCCAGGACGAAGAAGGTTGGGAACTGGCGAAGGAAAAAGATGGAGTCAAGGTTTATCTGCGAGACCGGGACGATTCTCCTATCAAAGAGTTCCGAGCAGTAGGCAACGTCCAATCATCCATGTCGAGCATTGTGGCCTTACTCATCGACGCAGAGGCAGCGCCAGATTGGTACAATCATGTCAAGGCGGGAGAGTTGCTGGGGCAACGGGACAACTCCTCTCACGTGGCTTACACCGCATTGGCATTTCCCTGGCCCTTTACTGATCGGGACATGATTTCACGCTTTTCGTACGCAAAGGACCCCGAGACTGGGATCGTCCGAATGGAAGTCACAAGCCTGCCGGACTATCGGCCAGAGGACGATAAAATGATCCGAATCAACAACATCGAGGGCTATTGGCTATTGACCCCAGTCTCAGACGACGAGGTCGAAGTGCAGTATCAATTCTTTGCGGACCCGGGAGGGAGCATTCCTGGCTGGCTGATCAATATGTTCATCGTGGAGGATCCACTGGCTGCCATGGAGAGTATGCGGGAGTTCGTACAAAAGCCCAGGTATCAGGAGGCGAAGGTGCCATTCCTGGAGTGAACCTCAGCTTTCATGGCCGATGGTCATTGTAGAAATTCACATCAAAACGCCCTGGACATGCTTCGTCGATAGATCCCGTCTTCAAACCGCTGTAGATAGCTCAACCTAATGCAGGCTGCCGCTTCCTTGTGATCCAGCAGTGTACTAAGCTTCCAATACAGGTAGATATGCTCTTCACTTTCCGGGTCAAATCGCTGGGGGGAAGTCAGAAAGTTATAGGCGAGTTGGTGGATCTGGGATTTTCTCAGATTGGTGAGGAAGGTATTGGCAAGCCTCAGATCGGGTTCATAGTCATAGACTTCTCTGGGGATGAATTCATCTGCGATGCCCAGATTTTTGACATTGTAAACCTCCAACAATAGTGACGTCAGAAAAGACGTGACCTCCGCGTTTCCGGGGTCTTCCAGATGTGCCCTGAGCGCCAGCATGAAGCTCCAGTCATACAAGCCTATCGCATACGTGCCCATGATGTTTTCCATGTTGTGAAGCTGTGATGGCGGATGGGAGGGCAACACCTTTTCAGGGACCTCTTGCTCAGTGAGCAAGTAGCTGATGTGTGCCTTACGTTTAGACAGGGGAGGGTGTGTTTCGAGAGAGTCGATCTCCATATTGAAAAGCGACCTTGGCTCTTTCATGTAAAGAGGGATCCGATCTTTGAGCCAATAGGAATAGAATGGATGGCCTTTGGATGAGAAGGTCTCGACCAGCGCGTCTTCGTCGATCATGCATTCACTGCTGGTATCAAAAAGGTCCAGTCCCGTCCCTATAACCCGAGGGCTAAACCCTGCGTCGATCATCATTTGCACGGCGCGAACATCTGCTTCAGTTTCCTGCTTTCGGAGCGTCGATCTTTCAAAATAGATATCACTCTTGAGTGCCTTGATAGTCTCCAGATCAATTTTTTTGCGTCCAGCGAGGACGAGTGTCCAAAGCAGTGGCCGAGGTGTGGTCTGTGCGTGTCCAAGCTCGTGATGAGCCAATTCGTGCGCAACGGCAAATGCCAGTTGGTCAGGACTTTTGGCACGGTCGAGGAGGCCGGTCGTCACCATCAGGCCGTTCTTTTTCACGGCTATAGCGTTGGGTATGGGTACAGGCAGCACAACCAGCTCGGTAATGCCAGTATTAGTAGATGAGGCCAATCGATCCATTATGGGTTGTATACAGGAAGCGGATTCCCAAGGGTTTTCGACAATGGGCATGAGGTACTTCCTCTTCATGTCCCAGAGGATCGGTTGGTCAGGTTCGTTGACTATTTTCACCAGCCTCTTGTTCAATTTCTTGATAGAAATATTCCTGTCTTGAGGCCAGGCCATGACAGCCACGAATAGCATCATGAACGTCAGTATCAGGCGCATTAGTTTGGGTTGTCTTGGTTGAAAACAAGTAGTTTCTAAATCGAATTTAGTAAAAATCCAAGACAAAACGTTCAGTGTAAGCGCCGAAATGATAAAAGCTTTGCCATGGAGCTATTATTATTAATAACGGTATGGTATGTCGGATTAGAGTGACTTACCGCCTGACTGATAACCGTTTCATAAGCTTTTTTAACAGGTCTTTTGCCACTCTACTATTGCTAAACAAAAAATTTAAGCATAACCGATTATATTTCCTGTAAATTAGAGCGTTATGTCATTGATCTACTAGTTCAGGCTCACGAGGAATGATCACCAGCCACACGATAGATAGGTTAAAGATTTCATTGGTCAACCGTCGGGCCACTCCCGCTGTGAAGGAGGCATTGAATGCGCACCTGGACGAATTGCTGGAGATGATCAATAAGGTCTTCGATTTGTACTCTGAGGAGATGGAAGATGTTGTCTTCGATCGTATCGAGCTGAATTTGGGATCGTTGAGTTTGCAGGAGTTTGATACGAGTGTCAAGCGTCAATTGGAAGACTACCTGGCCACAAATTTGGTCACACTACCAAAAGGCTGGGACGGCATCAGAACCAAGCCCACAGGAGATTACATCTATGATGAATGGGACCATATATTGATCTTTCTTGAGACTGGATACTCAGACTATTTCGTTGAGCGGGGGCTGCGTTTTGATCAGGTCATGGCGAGGATCATTGCCCGTGAGCCTGCCAGGGCGCGTCAGCTGATATCCCGCGCAATCCAAAAAGAAAAATTGAAGGTCCGTTTGGAGGAACAGGTAACGGAACCTACATGGGCACAGTTGGTGGAGTTGTCGAAAGGTACTGCAGATGCCACAGACTTAGCTGTCCTCAGTGCCATGGAACTGCTAGCAGGCATATCATCATCGTGGTCTTCCACATTGCGGCAGCTGAGGAAGTTATCGAAGCCAAAGTTGGCTGGCGTGATGGAACAACTGATCGACGCCCTAGGGGATGACGAGTTCCGCCGACGTCTTGGGAGTACGCTGTCGCTGAGCGATTTGAAAGTATTGTTCGCATTGAGTGATCGACTTCAACCAGCATTACAACGATTTGAGATATTCGAAGAGGCACTCACTATCTTGATAGAGGGGTGGTCAGCAAATGACCTCAAGCGAGTGCTTCTGCAATTGAGTTCAATCGAGGAACCAGATGTTATTGCAGTCCTCCAGGATCACATCAGAGGATACCTCGAAAGAAGGACTTTAGGCGGGGTGTCACCTCTCGAGGTCCTTTCTCCTTCTCAGCGCTGGCTGTTTCAGCAGAGGGCTTTGCTTGAGATGTCAGAGGACAGGCAGCAGCTCGTGGCGATGCTCACGCAAGGACAATCGCAGCTATCAGATAAGAAGGCTGTCAGGGATCTTATCACACGATTGCTTGAGACAGGCACAATAGATCCGGACTTCCTAATGGGCTTGCCTTTTCGGGAATCTTCGTGGAGACTCCTACTTCAGGCACTGTCTCAAAAGCAATTGCTCAGTTTGCTGGCTGCGCTCAACCCAATAGTAGCAGCACGATTGCGAGGACTCCTCCCATTATTGGAGGAGGCAGTAGCCGGTATGCAGTGGAGCGCAAGACATTTGGCCGCGCAGATTGAGGCTGGGTTACGGACTGTTATTCTTCGTTTGATCCGTACGCGATTCACGGCGGCCCCAGATGCCCTGATAGAATTGATGGTGCTCGTGTTCTTCGGGGATCATCGACCTCCCGATCATTACCTGGGGGAACCAGAAGACAGGGGGTTGGCCATCTCGGATGAACATGCCCTAACTGTTTTACTGACAAGTCTACCTGAAGAGGCGACTGCTTACGACACACGATCGATCGCTTCCTTGCTGGATCGGGTGCTGGGTAGAGGCACGCTCACTAAGTCTTATGTCCTGGGCCTCTCTTATCGAGAGGCTTCCTGGGGTCGTGTATTGGCACCAATGGGCACAGATGGTCTGATCGATATGATCACGGCTCTCAGTCCCTCCTTGGCTGGCCCTTTGACGTCACTACTATTCCAACTGGATAGGATGAGTACCGGGATGCATTGGACGGCTCAGTTGAAGGCGAGCCGAAAGGATGCCGCATTGCAAAGAGCCATTCACTTGCTTGTGCAATCTCGGTTCTCGATCAGTACAGAGAGGCTGCTCGACTCTATCGTGAAGGAGTTCCTGGGGGATGAGAAATTGATCGCTCAAGAGGATCTGCAGGAACTGAGTCGTTTTGGCATTTTGAGCGATGAGGAGTTGCTGCGTCTCCTTCTAGAGGAAAGGCCAGGTGGGTCGGAATATCCCGCAACACCTCAGTTCATTAGATCCCTCATATCTAGGATGACGAGACGAGGTGTCCTGACCCGGGCCTTCATTTCCTCTTTTCCCTATTCCCAGAGAGCATGGGACCGCATATTGGAGGCCTTGACAGGTGATCAATGTCTGGACTTACTGGCGGCGCTTTTCCCCTCCATGGGTGTTGCGGCTGCAGCGCTTCTTTCAAGGCTGGATGAGGTAGCAGCGAGCTTGGGCTGGTCGGTCAACCAGAAATCGCAACGAAAGAAAGCGGCTTTGGTCGCAGCTATTCGTTTGCTTTTGCAATCCGGATTTCGGGCCACACAAGCCGAATTGATGGAGTTGATGATCCGTGAATTCCTCGGCGACGAGCAATTGATCGCAAGACTGGGATTCAGGGATGTCGGAAGTATAGAGGTGGCTTCGGATGAGGCCGCGCTGAGGGCGCTTCTGCTAGACTTACCGACGAGCAAGAATTATCCCAACACGAGGCAGGCCATTCGTTCGCTCGTAGCCCGCATGATCAAAGGGGGGAGGCTGACGAGAGCTCTTGTGGCCACTTTGCCCTACAAGGAAAAATCGTGGGGTCGCCTGCTTGAAACACAATCTCCCGATCAGGTGATGCAGATCATCAAGGCGCTGGAGCCCGCTGTTGCGGATTCTGTGGCATCACTCGTGCAGCGGCTGGAAAAGGCGACAACACAGTTGCAGTGGTCTGAAGATGTCAAAGCCGCACGTCGACAAGTCTCATTAAGCGCCGCCGTTCACCATTTGGTACGAACGAGGTTTTCCGTAAGCTCCGAGGAGCTCCTAGAGTCGATTGCTGAAGAATATCTGGCGGACAAAGGCCCGGTAGCTGGCCTTGGACTCAAAGAGTTGGAGCGCCTGGAGGAAGTGACCGACCCGGAGATGCTCAAGTCCTTTCTCCAATCACCAACGAGCGATCGGCGGCTTGCAACATCTGAGGCCATCAGGTCTATAGTATCTCGTATGATGCGGGAAGGTAGCTTTTCCCGATCATTAGTATCGGGAGTAGTCTACACTGAAGGTTCGTGGCGAAGATTGCTAGGGCCGCTCTCTGACGACCAGCTGTCAGGTATGCTCAATGCACTAAGCCCATCACTCAAGGGCCCATTGACATCTCTCTTTGGTCGTCTTGAGAAAATGGGCGCTGTCCAACAGTGGTCCACTGGTTTTAGAACCACAAGAAAAAAGGAAGCGCTGGCAGCAGCTATTCACCTGGTAGTGCGAAGCCGGTTCACTGTCAGTAAAGACCGGCTGTTCGAAACCATTGTCACCTCATTTCTGGCGGACGAACACTTGATCGCAGCAGAGGATCTTCGGGAAATCAGTGGGTTGGCAATGCTGTCCACCGATGAAGAATTGCTCAAGAGCTTGCTACTGGACCTCCCGGGTATCGAGGAGCACATTGTCACATCCCAATTCATTAGGACGCTCATCACGAGGATGACGAAGCAGGGCAGTCTCAGGAGTACGCTATTTGTCGACGTTCCTTATTCGTCCAGATCGCTCGATCGATTGCTTGATCCAATAGGCTCGGATCAGATGCTCGACGTGATATCGGCGTTGAGTCCGGCGATTGCTGTGCCGTTGACGGCTGTGATGTCCCAGTTGGATATGTTGGGGGCAGACCTTGGATGGTCAGAGAGCCAGAAGGACGAGCGTATAAGACAAGCATTGGGTCAGGCCGTCCATTTGCTGGTACAGTCGCGGTTTCGCGCGCATGTAGACACTGTACTGGAGTTGGTTATTATGGGGTTCCTTGGGGAAGAGAAGATTACCGATCAACGGGACATCCTGGAGAAAAGCCGACTTCAGGCACCTGCAGACGAAGAAACGCTGAGAAACCTCCTCCTTGCACTGCCGACACACGAAGCTTTTTCTATGACGGATCAATCGATTCGTGAGCTGGTAGTGAGGATGGTGCGGCAAGGTCGGTTGACGCGAAGTGCGGTGTCATCGATCCCTTACAATCGCTCTACATGGGACAGGGTTTTGCAGCCGTTGTCATCGCAGGAATTGATGGTGGTTATAAATGCCATCAGTCCATTACTGGCGCGTCCACTTGATGCGCTGGTTAGGGAATTGGATCAAGCCAATGCTGTCTTGCAGGATTCCGCTACACATCGAGAGGCACGCAAACGCACTGCGGTACTCGCAGCCATTCATGAGTTGTTGGGGACTCGTTTTTCCGTTCGGTCGGAGTCATTGTTCAGGGTGGCCGTTTCACAGTTCTTCTTTGAAAAAGTACAGTCGTATTACTCCAGTGACGACTTCTATTCACGCCCCATGGGTGATCGTTGGTTCAAGGCCATGGCCGCCGACAGCTACCCTGTTGACTTCCCATTGCTGGCCCAGTATATTCACCGTGATCAGGCAGGACGCCTCACTGTGGTAAAGAAGGGCAGTGAGGAGGGCATAGAGTCACCGCCGAAATCGGAGGTCAGTATCGAAAGGCCGGTTTTTCCGACAGCTACTGAATTGGACGCAGACCTGGCGGCATATGATACTTTAGCGGAGCTAAGACCGACTTTGGACACAACAGTAGAGGAGGAGAGCACCAAAGCAGTGGCTGCCAGACTCCATGCATTACAATCCTATTTACAGACGGGGCTGTTGCCAGCGCCCATCGTCCATCGCCATACGCTGGCTGCGGAATGGCATGATCTCGTACAACGAGCACGGGAAAGCGTTACATCGTTGCTGTTGGCATTGCGAGATCAACCAGGGCCACTGCATAGACTTCTCTCACTAGTCGATGTTCTCCGCTATCGGCAGTTGTTTCCAGGACCCGGCAAGAGATTTCAGGAGATGCAGGATTTTCTTGCGGATTTCCGAGAGATGGTTCGATCTACTCCGTTAGGGCCTGCGCGAGCGAGACTCATGCAGAATGACGTGGAAATAGACATTGTGAAGGCGTTGCTGGCAACTGGGAAGAGTGGTCCGACGATCATGAAAGATGCCATGGCGGAGGTCTTTCGGTCGTGGCCGGTGTCTTCGGCGAGTTGGTTACAAGCATGGGACCAGCAGCCAGACTTTCGGAGTGATACGGTCAAGGGCCAATTCAAGGATTGGCTCAAAGCTCAGCCACCTAGCACTAGTTTGGATCTTGCTGCCACTTCCGCGCCAAAGGACCCGGGCCTCACACCTGCGGAGATAGGTGAGGATCATTTTCAGGCGTTGCAGGCCTATCTCTCCACGGGTGTTTGGCAACTGCCAATTAGTCCTTCGGAGGTGATGGAGAAGTGGCTGCAGGAGAAGCAACCCCTGGCTTTGAACTTTGTGTCAGAAGGATTTGAGCAGGCCGCTTTCCGAACAAGATTAGTGGGTCTATTGCCCGCGGAAGACGTTTTGTCCATGCTCAGTATGGTATTCCCCGATCGCGTGGCCATTGAGCATTTCAAAGAGCTTAGAAAGGAATTTAGTAGTCACTGGCAGCTGACGAAGGGAATCGATCATCCCATGTTATTGGCGTTAGGCGAGATGATCATTTCAGCCGCCTCCGCCATCGAGAGACAAGTCTTTCTCGAATCCTTCCTCCAGACCTATGCCGATCAACAGGGCTATGCTCGACTGTCAGAAATACAGCGGGTGGATGACACGGGAACGGCCATCTCAGTTCTGAGGAAATGGCACCCTGAAGTCATTTCGACGGTCGAAGGTGTCATCAAGGAGTTGCTGGCGGATTTCGAAGGCACTCGCGAATCGAGGGGACTCGAAGAGGAGGAAGATGTTGCCAAAACGGTGCTCGCCGCCATTGATCAGGGGGTGTTGGATGCTGCTTTTGTCCTTCGCCAACAGCTAAAGACAGACGCCTGGCGCCTGGTGCTGAATACATTGGACGGTGACGAAATCCTGAGTTTCATCCGAGCTGCCGCCCCATTCCAGTATGAGGGTGTTCGGGATTTGCTGGCGGAATTGCAGGACGCGAATCAAGAAGTGAAGATCCCTTCTTCTCAATGGGATGAGGCTGCTAGAGAGGCCCTAATAGAAGCAGCTTTAGTCCTTATAGGTTCAAATTTCACCACACAGAGGGTCGCTGTACAACAATCGGTATTTGAAATCCTATTCTTTCAAGAGAGCAAGCCCAGCTACCAATCGACCGACTTGCGCACTCCATTGTATGGGGAGTTGCTATCCACATTGTATCAGGGTCGAGAAGCATATCCGATTTCATGGTCTTTAATTGACAGGATAATCATCGCCTTCACGATTGAGTTGGAAGGTCCACGGTCTACCGAACCAATGCCCGATGTGCAAGTGGTGCGTGAGTCTTTGCATGATTTTCTTGATGATGGAGCATGGCGTTTGGAAGAAACCTTCGGGGCCAGGACCATCAGTGAGGTGACAAGCTGGCTGCTGGACCAACATCCCGATGAATTAGAAGACCTCATGAGGGACAGGAGAGAGGAGACGGCTGTTCGGCGTTTGTTCTCAACACTCAGTGCAGATCGGCGGGAGCATTTCATGTCTCGCTCGGAAATCCTACATGCACAGTGGAAGGCGTTGCGCGAAGAGTTGTTGGTCGCCCTTGAGCAATCGAAATTTCACTCTACGATCAGACAAAGACTTGTGCAGGAATCCAATATTGATCTCTGGCAAATGCGTGAGAGGCCCTCGTCTGAGGAATCAGCAGTCATTCAAAAACTTGCCCGGACTTTCGTGAGAGCAACAGGCCTGGTACCCTTACAGATTGCCGATCTCTTGAGAGGTGACCAATCCAGGGAGGCTTTTCAGGAAGCCTTTCCTTTGGTTGCAAAACTGGAGGATCAGCTATCCATCGCTACGGTCTTGCCCAATGTCATTGTTCGCAGAATGATTGCCAGTGATGATTTGCTGGGTGGATACCACACATCCGAGTATCTGAGCTATTTCTTGCAGACAGGAAAAAAACTAGAAGGCGATGTCTGGAAGGAAATCGCCCCAATCGATGTGGTCGAAATTCTCTTGCAGGAAGATCCCGCATCCCTGAGAAAGGTACTTCGCACACTGTCAGAAAAAGAGGTGGCGATCCTTCGGTTGGTGGAAATGGTGGGGCCTGCGCAATTCGATCAACTGATAGGCTCGGTCGACTCGATGGTGTACCTGAAGTCGATGGGGAAGGACCTGGACGAGCTCATGGAGTCTTCCGCACTGATGGCTTCGGAGCGATTGCGAATGGACTACCAGTTTCAGGTTGTGATGGTGCAATTGCTGGTTCGGGATGTCACAGACAAGAAGGTGGCCGCTGAGCGCTTGGCTTCGAGGCTTTTGGAGCGCAGTGGATTGGCACCAAGAATTTGGGCCCGTTTGGTACAGGAAAAGGAAACTTTCGCGAGTCCAGAGTTGCAAAGTCATTTGTTCGAGGTGCTGGATAACTATTCGGTGGAGCCCTTGGCCCCGACGAGGTTGGAGCTTCAAAGCACACCGGAAATGGTGGAGGAATTTCAAGTGCCCATGGAGCAGGGTCTCACCGGACTACTCGACGCATTGGCGTATGCCCTGAAGGAACAACGGATTCCCTGGTGGGTCACATTCCCTGACGGGAAAAAACCATCGTCTGCTTCTGAATACCAGGAGCAACTTCGGCGGGAGATCCTGGAGATGCCAGCGGAATTGGTGGCCTCTCAGCTCAATGATACCAAAGCAGGCGAAAGACTCCTGCTCTTCCTTTTGGAGCCATCACCGATGGCGAATTTTCAAAGGTGGGCGATGCCAGTACAGTCATCCCTTGGTGGGTTTTTGGTGACCGTCACGGCCGCGTTGGGGATATGGGCCGAAAAGGTCGGGTACACCTTCGAGCCTAGGACACTGGCAAGGATCTATTTCTTGTTGCAACGTATGCGACCAAGTGATGCTGGAGGCCTCCTGCAAATATTCCTCGCGACCATGGCGGACCATTCGAGCTACACCACTGAGGACTTGATCAAAGACCTGAAGGAGATCAGTTCGGAGCGTGTTCAGAAAGGGCAGCCACGATTCAACGTGCTGTTGGATATTTTGGACAACCTCTCTCCGGAGTTACCTGGCATGGGGCCGGTTTCGCTGCAAGTACCTGCAGAAATGGGAGTGGGAGAGGTGCTCTCACACTTCTTTTATTATGGCTCGCTGCCACCGGCATCGGATATCAGCACCAGAGCCCAGCTGATGGAACATTTCGAGGCTTTCCTTCGGGACCACCCCAATGAATTAGCAGACATCATGCGCCGCGTGTTCAGTGATAGGAGGCATGTGGAGCAATTCCTGCGTAGGGAAGATGAGAAAATGGTGAGGAAAGTGCTGGAGGCCCTCGGTATCACACCCGAGGTCCTGGAAGCTTGGTTGCCTATTCAAGACGTCATACGATATGTGTTCCCAGAGCTGACAATGGAACGGATCCGTATGCTCATCTACCTGTCCCTATTTGAATTGGTCATCCAGACCCGGGTACGTAGTATTGATCGATTTGTCGATACGCTTTTCCGAAACATCCGTCTGAGGGTAGATCCCGCATTTATATTTAAACTCATTCGCAGTCGCCAGTGGATCATTGAGGAGTGGAAAGGTCAGGGAGAGATCAGGGAGGCAATAGCCACGGCGATGGCGCGCTTTGAGAAGGCTGATGAAGAAGAACAGGCGTTGCCGGGATCGACGGAAGGATACCAATGCCCTTATTCTGGACTGGTGCTGTTTAACCCCTACCTGATGAAGTACTTCGAGATGCTGGAACTGGTGGAGGGAAATGACTTTAAGAGTGAGGAAACCGCTAAACGTGGTGTGCTCTTGCTGCATTATTTGGCGACAGGAGAGTCCTCTGCGGAAGAGTATTTGCTAGTCTTCAATAAGATACTCTGCGGGTTGCCCGTGACAACACCTGTACCCCAGAGTATTGAGCTGACCGAGCAGGAGAAGGAAGTCACCGAAAGCCTATGGCAGGGATTCATACAGAACTGGCCTAAATTGAAGAGTTCCTCACCCGAGGCCATTCGGGAAACGTTTTTGCAACGGCCCGGCGTCCTGCGGGAAATGGATGACCGTTGGGAATTGACAGTGGACCGCAAAACACAAGACATCTTGATGGACAATATTCCGTGGAACTTCCGATTGGTAAAGTATCCGTGGATGGAGAAAAGAGTGACAGTAGAATGGAAAACGAGTCTATAAAGCCGAGCGCTGAGTCGATCGATCGGGAGCTGAGGTGGCTGACGGAAGTCATCAATTGGCGCATCGAGGTGTACTTCAAAGCGCAGGGCGATGAGGAGAAAGACATCCCAATTGCTCCACCAGAGTTGGAGGGGGAGTCCTTCTACACGGAGACCATTCGGTCACTAGAGCTGGGCATCGAAGAGCGCATTGTATTGGCGACCGCGGTGGCCATCCACGTGAAGCCCAAGATCTTCGATATCTTCTTTGCGAAGAACAAGAACTTTGATAAGACTTTTACGGAGTTTGGTGGGCTCACGGGCCATCAACACTCGGGCTTTATTCCGACAGGGGAGACGCTGTCATTTCTGATCGCAGGCAATGACCTCGCTCGACGTTTCCACCTTTTCGAGTATTTCTCAAAAGATCACCCCTTCCGCCAGCTCAATATCCTTTTTCTGGACAATGTCGCCAATGATGAGCCCCTTTTGAATGGCGCCATCAAACTATCAAAGGAATACCTGACGTATTTCTTGCTGAGCAGACCTTACAAGCCGGATTTCAATATACAGTTTCCGGCGAGGTTACTTCAGACGCCTCTCGAGTGGGACGATCTGGTCATTCCATTGCAGTTGAAGCAAGAACTCGATGACGTCATCCAATGGATGAAGAATGGGATGAACATCGTCGACGATTACGGGATCAGTCGGTTCATGAAGGCGGGCTTTCGGGTGCTGTTCCACGGTCCGCCGGGCACTGGTAAGACATTGACGGCTACGCTTGTTGGCAAGTCCATCGGCTACGATGTGTATCGGATCGATCTGTCGTCCATGGTTTCTAAGTACATTGGCGAGACAGAAAAGAACCTGGCGCATGTCTTTGATATTGCCGAAAACAAGCCATGGATCCTCTTTTTTGACGAAGCGGATGCATTGTTTGGGAAAAGGACGAAGGTAAGTTCCAGCAACGATCAGCATGCCAATCAGCAGCTGGCGTACCTGCTGCAGCGGATTGAAAACTATGCGGGTCCTGTGATCCTTGCGACCAATTTGAAGGACAATATGGATCAGGCCTTCATTCGACGATTTGAGACGATGATCCACTTTCCGAAGCCGACAGTAGAGCAGAAGATCCAGCTGTTTGAGAATTACTTCTCAAGCTTCGATACCGGTGAGGTGGACTTCATGGCCATGGCTGAGCGATTCGATCTAACGGGGGCAAACATTGCCAATATTCTCAGGCAATGTGCCCTGGAATTGAGCAGGCGAAAAGTTAAGGTCTTGCAGAGTTCGGACCTGATCGCTGCCATTACAAAAGAGCTTTCAAAGGAGGGAGTAACGATTTGATGGGGAGATGGCTGCTTGCGTTACATTTGATGTTTGGGTAATTTTCGCTCGTTCAACCACAAGATGATAATGAAAGAGAGTACAAAGAGAGAGGTGGCGGAGTTTTTCCGAGATGCGCAATACGACCTCGTATTCTCTTCAGGCTGGATCACTGACCTGTACTTCAGTCAACGCATTTTGTCGGCCGATGAGCACCCCCTTAGCATCCGCTTTCACCTCGATGAGGAAGAAAGGCACCTAATTGAAAAGGATCCCCTGCAATTGAAAAAGTTGCTGCAATTCCGTGCCAGAGGGGCGGAGTTTTTTGCCGCCACCGATACACTGCAGTATTGCATACGAGACTTCCGGGAAGTGTTGGTCATGGAAGACGGCGATTGGTCTACCACATCGCTGGCGAACTTCAAGGCTAACTATGCTATCCCAGACGACGCACAAGCACTATTCGCCGAACCTTCCGACATCCAATTACAAGCGTCTTTTTCGCTACCGCTGGTTGACAGGGGGGAAGTCGTGGAACTGACCTGGTCGTCGGAGAATGCCACGCATCTGGAGATCATCGATCACGAGGAAGTGCCGCTTCGGGGTTTGGCTGAGTTGCCTGTCCACAAGTCCACGTATGTGACTTTTAAGGCGACTAATGACCGTGGTTTCGAGAAGTACAAAACGGTCTTTGTCCAGCTGACGCGGGATGTGCTGCTGGATTTTCGCGTCAAGGTTTTTAACGAGTGGACCAAAGAATTTACAGCGATTGACTCTCATCCGAAGTACCAGAATCTTTACGGTTTTCAACGGGAGAGTTTGGTGCGGTTGGAGTGGCAGGGAAGCAATGCCACCTTTTGCCGGGTGGAACCATTCGGTATAGAGCAACTGTCAGGGCAGCACGACTTCCACTTGGAGAAGGACATGGAGGTGAACGTTCAGATTGGCGCGGAAGGGGTGACCAGCAAGTTCACTTTTTTCTTCAAAGCCTTTCCCGTGGAATTGGAGCGCGACAAGCTCCTCGAGCGGGTGTCTTCATTGGCACGAGTGAAAGACCCTATCGAGGTAGTGCAAAAGGCCGACATCAGAGAACTGCGACAGCAGTTGGCGGAGCAGTACGAGCGATTAATGACGCAGTTGGCCAGCGAGCCACCTCCAGATGTGGATGCGTATTTGGATAGGGAAAAAGCAAATCAAAATCCGGGACATGGAGCAGAGTAAACGATCACCAGACCTGGCAGCAGGAACGGATTGGATGGGCCCGATCATGCGGTTTTTCATCTTTTGTTCGGCCGCAAATACGGACATCCTCAGGGATTGTCCCCGCTCTGAGCATCACAAGTATGCAGGCGTCGGGGCGACCATCATGACCACGGGAGTGCTGGCGGGTGTATCCGGAGGTTATGCGCTCTACACTGTTTTTGATAGCCTTTGGGTGGCTGTGGCATTGGGCTTTGTCTGGGGTGCCATCATTTTCAATCTTGATCGATTCATTGTCTCGACGATCAAAAAAAGCAAGAAGTTTGGCGGCGAATGGCGGCAGATGGTGCCGCGTGCGATCCTCGCGATCTTTATGGCCGTGATCATTTCCAAGCCTTTGGAGATGCGTATTTTCCAGGAAGAGATCAACGAGTACCTCAACGATCAGCGAATCGAAAAGCAGGAGCAGTCCGATCTTCAGTATGCCCTGAATGTCGAATCCAAGCGAAATCAGATCACTCAGATCCGAAACCGCACGACTACCAAGGACTTGTTCGATCTCCGCGCCAAATACTACCAGCTCTATCAATGCGAGTGTGCGGGTACATGCGGCACAGGCCAGAGAGGGGAGGGCCGGGAGTGCCTCCGAGCGAAGGAGCAATTTGAAAAGATCGAGAAGGAATACCTGGAAGCAAAAACGTTGGATAGCGCCGAGATCGTAGTGATCCGGGAGGAGATAGATCTCTTGACGAGTGAGAAGCAAGTCGTGGCAGATGGCATGCTGGCCAGATTAACGGCCCTTCACAATCTGCCATCTGGTCCCTCATGGATGATCATTCTGTTGTTGATTGCCATCGAAACGGCCCCAATCCTCACAAAACTTTTATCTCCCTACGGCCCTTACGACCATAAGCTGCGTACCGTCGAGTACGAGTACGAGATAGAGGAAGTCAACGCCATCAACGCCAGAAACTACGCCCTGAACAGTCGGCTGACGATGCTGGCAGGGCTCCAAAAGGAACAGGTGGAGCAGGAGATGGATAACAATCGCGAGGTGATGGAGCTTGTACGGAATGCCCATTTGCAACTGGTCAAGGAGCAGCTGGACGAGTGGGTCGAAAAAGAAAGGCAAAAGACAGATCTGTGAGATACTTCCTCTTTGTGGCTTTTGGTTTTTTGGTGATAGCGGTAGCGGCGCAGGAGGAAGATCGCCTTCTGCAACGTGAACAGATAAAGCTCGATAACGGTGGCGGATTCACAATCCCTGCAGACAATCAGCTTCGCTTATCGTGGGAGCTGCTCGAAGGCATGGCTGCGAAGTTGAGCATTTCAGCACCGGCCGAGGTCAGCAGAAAAGTGGTGTACATCCGAATGGCCGCCGGCGATACGTTAGCCAAAGATTCACTGGTTGTGGCAGGTTTCGAAGAGCTTACGGCCACACCGGGAGTTTACGAGTTCAGGATTGATAACCATTCCACGAATCCAGTTGTCGGTAAGTTGGAGGTGGGGACGCTATCGGGTGGGCAAAACATCACTCACGGCAAGTACCAGTTCTCCAAGACATTGAGAATTACGGGAGAGGAGGGAGCGACTGCTTCTGTTGATGTCTTGATCGGCGACAAGATCACCACGACTATTTACTCTCTCAAGAAACTGAAGAAGAAGGCCGCGATGGAAATACGCCTCAATGAGGACCTGCATCAGTCGTTCACGAAACGCCATCCAAACGTAAGCAAGGCCGAAAAGGACCAAACACAAGACGAGAGTAAGGCCTTGGAAGGGTTTGGTTTCCTAGGCTTTCGCAAGAAGAATAAGAAGAAAGTCATCACACACAGTTCGACAGCTGGAGAGAGTGGTGCCATGACCTGGACGGCAGACAAGCTTAGCAAGTTCCCCATCGATCTCGAAGTGACCGTATCCCGGGATGTGAGGCCCACCTACCTTCCCAATAACTTCGAGCCGATCATCATCCCGCCACCACCACCGCCGGTTTATCAATTGGTGTTCTTCTATGATCAGCAAATCGTCCTGGCCCCCGCGGAAGACTATGTGCGCCCATCTGTTCGGCAGATTCAGCTTCCGCTTTTGGAGCTCGAATTGGACACGCTGATCAAAGACCCCACGGCACGATTGATTTTTCAATTTGAATGTCTGCCCTATGGTAACAAGATCGACACTACCTATTTGGAAGAGGTCACAGTTCTCCAGGGGTCGGAGGTCTTCTTGAGAGATCGGTTGAGTTTATTCACTGGAGACGTGCAGGACTGCCAAAGCGTGAAGTATGCAACAGTCACCAATCTAAAAGCGACTGATCGCCCTAATATTGCATGGGATGAGTGGCGGAATATGAGGCGTACAATCGATACGTCACCGCGAAACTGGCAATACTTCTATGTCCGGAATCAGGAGCAAATTTCCCAGTCAGTCATAAGAATCAAGGCATTCATCAAGTCAACACTCTCTCCGTAGTTTCCATTTCAAGATTTTTTCGTAGATTCAACCGGACTTAGAGGTATTGATGAAGCGGAGCCAGTTAATTTGCTTAATACTGACGTACTTAACGATCGCAACGACCGCCTTCCCACAGGCTCAACTGAGGGATCTTCGGACCAAATACAATCGCTTCAATCGCTTTCATAAGCGACTGGAGAGATTGGAGACGAAGAAGAACGAGGAGAACCTGAAGGAGACCATTGCCATTCCGACGTACGTGCCCCGAGGAGGTACCCTCGGTCAGTTCCGTGAGCTCTACAAGCTCATGCACCCGCAGGAGATTGTCACTTTCCCTGAGAACAAGAAAGCGAAGAGCTATTTCACAGATGGTTACGGCCGCTATTACGTCAACTATGGCCGCCCGGTACTGGACGGCACGATGGAAGTGATTGCCTGGCATCCCTACTGGAACAACCTCAACCTCCCAAGCTACCAGCTCGACATGGTTTCCATCATTTCTTACTACAGCTACGATGTAGAGGAGAACACCGGCGACCCTCGCGACTGGACTTTCTTCGATGATTCTGTGGCCGTTAAAGACTTTTTTGCGGCGGTGCGCAGCGATTCGCTGGTATTAAAGCCCCGGGTGCTACTCACCATCGCGAGCAAAGATGCAGATCGTACCGAGCAGATCCTCTCAAGGCCAGTGGTGCAGCAGCGGGTCTTTGACGTGCTCAAGGAGTTCAATCGGAAGTTCCCTCTCGATGGTGTCGACGTGCAGTTTGACGGCATCAATGGTAGCAATCTGGGCCGTTTTCAGGTTTTCATTCAGGAGTTGCACAAAGCCGTCGACGACTTTGACAGGGAGAAGAGCCCGTTCCTCACGGTCAGCATCCCGCCGGCACGAGTGAATAGGACGCCTCTGGACTTTGAAGCCTTTCATCCGTATGTGGACTACTTTGTACTAGGGGGGCGAGAACTCATCGGCCGACACATCAGCCGCCAGACGGCCCCGGCGCCGCTTTATGCCTACGATGGTCAGGCATCCATTGACGACTCTTTTTGGCGATATACGGAGAACAGTATCGATTGGAGAAAACTCATTGTGTCCTTCCCCTTACTTGGGACCAAGTGGCGCTACGCAGGAGGACGGTATTCATTTACGGATTTTGTTTTTCCCGATGCTATCTACAACCTCGCCAGCCAGGTACGGGCCTCGGGAGACGTCGGTCGGATAATTTATGATCCTTTGTCTACTTCGTGCAAGTTCTCAGAGAATAGACAAACTACCTATTGGTTTGAAAATGAAATGAGCCTCGATGCCAAATTCCGATGGGCGAAGAGCAACCAGGCCGCTGGAGTTGGGGTGTGGTCGCTGGGTTTTGCCTCTAGTTTTGGTGAGGTGTGGAATGCTCTCGAGACGAACTTATCGGACTCCCTGGTGGCGATCGATCAGGCGCAGGTTGAAGTGGATAGAGGTCAGCTATATGGGTTCGTGAAGAAAGTGGACGACGCCCGATACCAGGTCGGAGCGGGCCTCATCATACTGATCGTGTTCATGATCGCCGGACTCTTCTTGTCGCTGTTTGATTTTCGGGTGCGACGATCGCTGTTTGAGAATCAGTACTTCAGAGCGGTGTTCCTTGTTGTGGGGCTCATAGTCTCCCAGGTGGTCATCTTGATTTTCATCAAGCAATTTGAGATACCGGTGAACTGGATGCTGTGGGCGATCGTGAGCTTGGCGGGAGGTTATCTGGCCTACTGGATATTGAAATCATTTGTGGTATATAGACGAGAGTTACCCTGATGAAGATCGTGGCGAGAGAAATATTGTGGTTTATAGGGGCGGTGATCGTTGGGATCCCCACGGGGTTTCTGTTTCTGTACATGATCCAGTTTGAGCCAGCGGGGCCCGATCTCACTCAGCAGGAGCGCAACCTTCAGATTTATCTGTATGGCATTGGTGTCGTGTTGGGTATCCTTGGCGTGTATCTCATCCGGCTGATTCACTGGGGTTTGGTTCAACTTTCAATTGTAGAGGCATGATCCAGAAAGTACTCCCCATCATCATCAACGAGTTGAACACGTTCTTCCAGACCGAATATGGAGCGACTGCCGACAAGGTACGTCTCTCCAACATCGTCGATCATGACGGCAGCATTGTCGTCGAAGGGAGTAATCAGGTGATTGCCACATTGATCAACATTGAGGAGGAGCGCATAACGAAAGCGTCATCCCAGCTCAATCGCAGCAATGCAGGTTTTTTCAGTTCGGCGGGTTCAGTGAAGTTGAATCTGAAAATCCTGTTCACAGCTTACTTCAATCCTTCTAACTATCTGGAGGCGTTGAAGTTCATCTCCGGTGTCGTTTACTTCTTCCAGCAGAAGAGTGCTTTCGAGGCCCGGGATTTTTTCGGCAGTGACTTCCCAGATGAGCGCGTGGTGTTTGAACTGGAGACGCTGCCATATGCAGAGCTAAACAATATCTTTTCCATGATGGGCTTGAAATACATGCCCTCAGTGATATATAAAATGCGAATGTTGACGATGGATCTTGATCGTATCGTCAAGGAAATTCCGGAGGTTACTGGGTTTGATGTAAATGAAGAGTAGGGGATGAAGGCCAGCTATCGAAAACTTTTTTCTATCTCACTCTACCATCAATACTATCAGGATGGGAGGCCCACCGACGTGTCGTTGGAGCCGACAGAGAAGTCGCTGGCTTTTTGTGAAGATTACGGCTTGAACATCAAGAAGATGGGCAGCGGAGTAGTCGTTTTGATGAAAGATCGGGTGAACGCACACAGGTTCGAGAAAGGGGCTATGATTTCATTATTTCTTCAAGTAGATACCCCTTACTTCCTGAATTTCACTAATATTATGCAATTAAAGTTGGAAGAGAAATTAGTTTTTAACAATTTGAGAACAAGTTCTGCCGTTTTGGGTGATTCCTATGTCTATCACCTAAACGAGAAGGACGAAATTGATAATAGTTACCAGTACAAAATTTGCTCGATGGTAAAACTGTTGGCGAGATATCAGAAGGCCGACCACGTGAAAATTCGCGATGATTTCGACGATGTGCTCTTCGAGGGCGAAGGCGTCGAACTTCACGAATTAGCACCAGGCGTCTGGGAAGGACTTGCACTGAAGGTGGAGGCAGATGACAAGCCTGCCGTGCAATACTTCTGTACAGATGTAGAGTCGACACTTCGATCGCCAGCCATTATCAATATTTATTTATCACCTGATGGAGTCCCTCTGGAAGGGGAGCCGAACTATTCACTTTCATTTAGGAGCCGACCTGTGACCTGGGTTTACAAGTTTGTGGGGCCTACTAACCGTGAGTGTACGGCGATTACCATCCAAAAAGGAAGAAAGACTTTGCCCTTCTCGGAGATAGAAGAAGCCGAGGAGTTGCGCGGCAAGCGGGCCATAGTAGTAGAGTCAGAGGAACCCTACGCGCTACAGCAGCGAGAGGATGATCCCCTGACTGCTCAGCTTGAGCTGCTTGACCTCGATACGAATAAGAAGGCTGTGATACAAAAGCGGCTGACTTATCCCGATATAGATACCATCCAAATCTATGAAGAAGGCGAAGCTTATGTCACAAAATCAGAAACCTACATTTACTATTAATAATTATGGCTTATAGAACCCCCGGCGTTTACATTAAGGAGGAAAGTTCGTTTCCGACTACTGCCGTGGCAGTACCTACGGCGGTGCCTGCGTTTATTGGGTATACCCAAAAAGCGAAGACCGGTACATCGAAGCTTCATATGATGCCTTGGAAGATCTCTTCCCTGGCAGACTATCATGAAGCGTTTGGTTTCGGACCTGATACTAAGTTCGAAATAGTCGAAGAGGATGGTGTAGAGTTGGCCAAGCCGACCGCCAATCTTTTTTATCTGTACGATAGCATGAAGCTATTCTTCGCCAACGGAGGTAGTGATTGCTACATTGTATCCATTGGACAGTATGCTGATGATGAGCTCAAGCCCGTAGCGGTTGAGCCCAAAAAGGATGATTTCATCGAAGGCATCTTCCAGCTGGAGCGAAAGAGAGAACCGACCATGTTGGTAGCACCTGACGCGATGTTGCTGGAGGACCCTAAGGATGTCCAGGTAGCTATGCTAAACCATTGTGCGGATCTGGAGATGCAGAATCGCGTGGCCATTCTCGATGTCAAGGGCGCCGACAAGCACCTGGGTTGGAATGAGAATGCGGCAGAGGTGACGAAGTTCCGTGAAGGAGTGGGTGAAAACAACCTGATGTGGGGAACAGCTTACTACCCATGGGTGAATTCCAGCGTCAACGACCTTCCTGACTTAGATGCCAATGTCTTTTCAGACATCGCCAAAGTAAAGGATGCCGTCGCCAAGGAGTCTGGCGAGTTAGAAGAAGAACAAACGGCCCTGTTGGACAAGTTGGCTGCAATCAAAGGTGAGGATCCGTTCAATGATTTTCTGATCCACCAAAACTGCCGCGAACTATTCCCTAGCTACAAGCGCATGTTGAGGCTGGTGGCAGAGGCCAAAAACTTGTTGCCACCTAGTGGTGCAGCTGCTGGTGTGATCAGCATGGTAGATAACACACGTGGTGTGTGGCAGTCTCCTGCGAATGTTTCTCTGGCCATGGTCAATGACTTGACCATCGAACTAGACAATAAAGAACAAAGAGATTTGAATGCCCCGACGGATGGCAAGTCCATCAATGCGATCAGATCATTCCCCGGTAGGGGGGTATTGGTATGGGGTGCACGTACATTGGATGGTAACAGCCTGGATTGGAGATATCTGAGTGTGAGACGTACAGTCATTATGCTCGAGCAGTCTCTGAAAATTGCTTGTGAGGGCTATGTCTTTGAGCCCAACAATGCCAATACCTGGGTGAATGTTAAGGGCATGATGTACAACTTCCTGAAGGATCAGTGGCAGCAAGGTGCCCTCGCCGGTACCACTCCTGATGACGCCTTCAGCGTTGACATCGGATTGGGCGTGACGATGACAAGCATCGATGTGCTCGAGGGATTGATGAAGGTCACTGTGAAAGTGGCAGTCACACGTCCTGCCGAATTCATCGAGATTACGATCCAACAACAAATGCAAAAATCATAACAAACACTGAAAGCATATTAAGTTATGGCAGACGGAACAGAACAGAATAATATATGGCCCTTACCCAAATTCTACTTCCAGGTGACAGTAGATGGGGGCCTGGAAGCATCCTTCCAGGAAGTCTCGGGCCTAGATATTGAGACTGACGTGGTTGAATACCGCCATGGCGATAGCCCGGTGTTTTCGACCATTAAAATGCCTGGACTTAAGAAGTCTAGCGACGTCACACTGAAGAAGGGTACATTTACTGGCGATGTGGAGTTCTTCACATGGTTCAGCGAGCTCAAGCTCAATACTATTGAGCGACGCACGGTGATCATCAAGCTCCTCAACGAGAAGGGCGATCCCGAGATCATCTGGACGCTCACCAATGCCTTTCCGAAGCAAGTTCAAGGAACAGACCTCAACTCTCAGAGCAGCGATGCCGCCATCGAAACGTTGGTGCTCGCTCACGAAGGGTTGGAGATCTCCACACCATAAGCTGTGGCAAGTAAGCTGGGACCATGGCTAGTGGTAGTAATGTAGGTGCTTTTGGTGAAGCTGGTTATTACCCCCCTCTCGGACTCTATTTCTCCGTCGAATTTGACGGCAAGAAAGATGAGCTGGACTCTAAGTTCTCTGAGGTCGGCGGCATGTCCGCCCAACTCGAGACACAGCAAGTCCCTGAGGGGGGTGAAAACCGTTATCAATTAAAGCTTCCCAAGAATACTAGCTATTCGGACCTGGTACTCAAGCGAGGTGTAATGCCAAAAACCTCGTCGATCGCAAAGTGGTGCAATGATGTGATCAACAACAACTACTACCAGCAACCTATCAAACTTCAGCACATCATCCTCAAGCTCAAAAACGAGGATGGCCGGCCGCTGATCATCTGGAAGTTTTGGAACGCGTACCCCAAGAAGCTGGAATTGAGTAGCCTCAATGCCCAGGCCACGGGTAACAGCGCAATCGTAATAGAGACCATCTCTTTTGCCTATACCTATTTTGAAAGATTTGACCCCTAAAGTCCAATGAGCATTAAAGTGAACGAATTTGTCATCCAGGCTGACATCAAGGAGGAAGAGCCCATATCGGCCCCGGATAGGAAAGGAATGAGATCGTTGAAAAAGGAGATCATCCAGGAGTGTTTAGATGCTGTCCGGGAGATGCTTCGACGCGAATCGGATAGATAATGGCCCGTACGCAGTTTGAAAAATTACAAATAGAGGCCTACGACGATCCCAAGTACAATGGCAAGCCCATTCAGGAGTTTTATTGCCAAATAAATCCACAAAACTATAAAGAGGTCTTCGCGAGCACAGTAGAGAATGACAATGTGCTGGCAAATGGTGATATACCTGCACCGGTCAATAATGCCGAGGAGGGCAGGAAGTTGTCGCTGGAGTTTTACCTCGATGGCACCGGTGTTGTGCCAGTCACCGAGCCCAAAGCCAAGGTCGATGACGTATCCAAAACCGTCGAAGACCTAAAGACACTTTGCCTCAAGACCAACGGCAATATCCACAAGCCCAATTATTTGAAAGTACGGTGGGGCAAGTACTTCTATTTTGAGTGCATTCTCGATACGATATCCTTTAGCTATGAAATGTTCAAGGCGGATGGCACGCCACTGCGGGTAAAGGTCAATGCAGACTTCGAGGGCTACGTCGATCCTGAGACCAAAGCCATGCGAGCCAACACCAACTCGCCGGACCTGACGCACGTGAAGACCGTCGTTTTGGGAGACGATCTCCCCAAGTTGTGCTCCGCAGTCTACGGTGACCCCCGTTATTATGTCCAGGTGGCCCGAGTTAATGGCCTTCGGTCTGTTCGTGATCTATCGCCCGGTATGCAATTAGTTTTTCCACCTTTCAACAAGTAGGACATGGCTCAGGGACCCCTCCACGATGAGATCGACTTACCTTCATTTACCATTTTGGTCGATGGCTCCGAGATCAAGGAGTTTTATGAGGTAGAGACTGTGGAGATTGACCGGCGCGTCAACAAGGTTCCCTTTGCAAGAGTCGTCCTCGTCGATGGGTCCCCGGAAGAGTCCACTTTCGAAATCAGCGAGACGACAGATTTTGTTCCGGGCAATACGGTTACGATCAAACTCGGTTACCATCTGAAAGAGACACAGGCATTTGAAGGGATCATTACTTCCCACAACTTAAGCGTAAAGTCCCGGGGAGGTTCCATTCGGTCAGTGCTGGAGATCCACTGCCATGATAAGGCCGTATCCATGACCACGGTCCGCAAGAGCCGGCTGTTTACGGATATGACCGATCAGGACATACTCAACAAGATATTAGGGGACTACAGCGTCGACAAAAGTGTAGACTCTACCACGGTCACCAATAAGAAGGTGGTGCAGTACGACTGCACGGACTGGGACTTTTTGGTCATGCGCGCGGAAGTCAATGGCATGGGTGTCTTCTGTGAGGACGGCAAGGTCAATGTGAAGAAGATCGAGCTATCAGGATCCGAGGGGCTGGTCCTCAATTATGGAACAGACATCTTTGAGTTTGATGGCCAGATGGATGCGCGCACGCAGCTGCAGTCGGTATCATGCAGCTCTTGGGATTACCTCAAGCAGGAAATGGTCGACGGCCAATCTCAAGAGCCTTCGGGATCCGGTCCCGGCGACCTGGACGGCAAGAAGTTGTCACCTGTGGCCCACCCAGCAGCGACCACGATCAGCACCAATAGTGCAGAGGACAGTTCCTCGCTGAAGAATTGGGCATCGGCGGCACTATTGAAATCACGCGCTTCGCGCATCCGGGGAACTGTTTCTTGTCCCGGGAATACCATGGTGACTACGGGAGGATACATCAAGTTGGAGGGCTTTGGTAGCCGCTTCAATGGTGTGGCACTCGTAGCTGGCGTCAAACACCACATGGCTGCTGGGGGTTGGCGGAGCACTTACCGCCTCGGCTGGGATCCCGAGTGGTTTTATGACAAAGCACCGGTACAGCCGGCACCCGCAAAAGGACTTTTGCCCGCGACAGACGGGCTCATGATCGGCAAGGTCAAGCAAATAGACGAGGACCCGGATGGCGACTTCAGGGTCAGAGTAGACGTTCCCATTATCGATGAAGGTGGCGATGGCATCTGGGCAAGACTGACCAGTCCGTATTCGAGCGACGGGTGCGGCCACTACTTCTTTCCGGAGATAGATGATGAAGTCGTACTTGGGTTTCTCAACGAGGATCCTCGGTTTCCGGTCATTTTAGGGTCGCTTTACAGCAAAGCGAGAAAACCGAAATACACGCCCGATTCAGACAATTACACGAAGTCGATTTACACGAAAGCCGAGCTGGAGATCAAGTTTGATGATGAGAAAAAAGTCATTTCACTGCTGACGCCGGGGGGCAATAGCATCGTGATCGATGACGATAGCAAGGCCATCAAGATCTCGGATCTCAATAGTAATTCGGTGACACTGGATAGCAGCGGGATCACCCTGGACAGTGCGAGCGACATCGTCCTCAACGCCAAGTCCGGGATCGAGTTGAAGGCGATGAGTGGGATATCCATTCAGTCTTCGGGGGGTGACGTCGAGTTGACGGGTACCAATGTCAATGCCAATGCGAACGTGAGTTTTCAGGCGCAAGGTTCTGCCTCATCGACGCTCAAGTCGACAGGGCAGGTAGTAGTTCAAGGTTCCATTGTACAAATCAATTGAGAGATGCCTCCAGCAGCAAGAGTCGGTGATATGCATCAGTGTCCACAACAGACACCCGGAACCCCGCCGATACCCCATGTTGGCGGTCCGATCGTAGGGCCCGGAGTGCCTACCGTGCTGATTGGCTCTATGCCGGCTTCAGTAGTTGGTGACAGCATTGTATGCGTCGGTCCACCGGATTCTTGTGTTCAGGGTTCGGCGACAGTAATGATTGGAGGCAAGCCAGCGGTCCGCATGGGAGATAGTACAGCACACGGTGGGTCAATAGTATTGGGTTTGCCAACCGTAATGATAGGAGGGTAGCTATGGCAGGAGAAAAAAGCTTTTTAGGTCGAGGATGGGGTTTCCCACCAGAGTTCGACGAGTCATCGAAGACCCTTCGTATGGTCAGCGAGGAAGAAGATATCGCCGAAAGCCTTCGTATCATCATTTTCACCGCGCCTGGCGAGAGGATCATGCGACCCGACTTCGGCTGTGGTATTCACTATGAGGTGTTCAGCCCGGTCAACAGCATCACGCTCAACAAAATACAGGACGCCATAGAAAAGGCAATTCTGGAGTACGAGCCGCGTGTCACGCTCAACCTGGTCGAGATCGACGACTCCAATATTTATGAGGATGGTGAACTGAAGATCCTCATCGATTACACCATTCGCAAGATCAATGTAAGGACCAACAAGGTATTTCCTTTCTACATAAAGGAAGGCACTAACATTACTGGTTTCTAATATGCAGGAGGGACTCTCACGTGTTGGTACCACCTATTTCGATAGAGTAAGGCCGGAGCTCTCTCCCGAGCACATCCAGCTGGATGAACGTGAGCTGCCAGACCTGATGGCAACGTTTTTACGCATCGCCGAGCAAGTGCCCTTCAGCGAGGAAACCACCTGGCGCAACTTCTTTGAGCATGATCCGCTCTTCTTGTTGTCAGAGATCATTGCGTACGACATCAATGAAATCGTCATCGAATACAGAGTCTTGCTGCGACGTCTGGACTACGCCTATGGCGATGGTGAAGAGTGGGAGTCTGCGAAAGGCGACTTGATTGATTTCGTGATGGTCTTCTTCCACCGGCTGGACCGATGGTTGAGACTAAGTCGCTTCGAGCAATCCCTCTTTCATTTTGACAATGTGGCGGCGGTACTTGAGTCTTATCAGGAGCAGTTCGCCGAACTGTACCAGGCCTTCTGCAACGTCGTAGGTGAGGACGATGAGGAAATCACCCGCGTCTGGGGATTGGAAGAGAGGGGGTATTCTGAGCGCACAGAGATGGACGAAAAGGGGTCTCCTGCACAATACCTGGATCGGCCGTTTTATAAGATCGTCGATTGCTTCCAGCGCCTGCAGGCTCGCTGTAAGACGTTGCATGAGGAATCACAAAAGCAGCCATTTCATGAGCCGCATGTAGCGCTTACAACATCTTTCCTGAAACTCTACCAACTGGTGCAGGAGGACATCAATCGCTTCACGGATGATTTTCTCAATCACTTCTATCGGAAGATGTTGGGGCAATCCAACGATACCGACAAGGGGGATGAATTGTACTTGTCGTTCCAACTCGGCACTCACAAACGCCAATATTCATTGATGCCGGGGAGTCACGTGAGTGCGGGATTGGACAGCGCAGGCAGAGACATTCTCTACACCAATGATCAGGAGGTCGTACTATCCCACGCCAAAGTCGTGGCATTCAAGTCCTTGTTGCTCCTTAGGGACCGCAATATTGAAGTGTTCGAAGGGTCGAAATTTCTGTTTGTTTCAGGGCTATTCAAGCAGGCATTTGGCAATCAATACTCCGATGGGTTTGGGTTGAATTTCGGTAAAGAGCCAGTGGCAGGATTTGGGGAGCCGGGGGCTATCTCATCCACTGGAGAGCAGATGGATACCTTCTCTGAAGTGGGCTTTTACCTCGAGTCCCCCTACCTTGTACTGGAAGAGGGCCACCGACAGGTCTCCCTGGTGTTGGTTTGTGACCTGGATTCGTTGCAACCCCTTTTGGAGATTCTGTCACCGGGGGAGAGTAGTTCGCAGGGAGCTGAAAAGAAAGGAGACGACCAACTCGACGACATCAATACCCGGTTCCTGAAGATATTTCGGGATACACTGCAAATTGAACTCTCGACAGAACAGGGTTGGTTGCCGGTTCCCAACTACGAAGTGCTTCCGCCGACTAGCTGGATGAATGGGGAAATCAAGATCTATTTTGAACTGGATCGATCACAACCCGCATTGGGTGTTGTCGCTGATGATAGGCTGCCCTTCGCCCCGAAGTGGCCGGTTGCCAGGGTCACGCTCATCCGGCGTCGAAACGTCTATGCCTATTCCCTGCTAAAGGATATTCGCTTGCGAGAAGTCAGAGTCGACGCGGAAGTATCAGGTGTGAAAGACCTTGTTCTTTACAACGACATTGGTCAGATCGATGCGGGAGGACCGTTTCTCCCTTTCGGACCGACACCCCAGAAGGGCAATTCGCTACTGATAGGCCATCGGGAGCTGTTCCTGCGCCAGCTCAAATCCATGTCTCTCACTATCGATTGGCAGAACCTGCCTGAGACAGAGGGAGGACTCAAAGCGTACTACGAAGGATACGGAGAGGAGATCGACAATGACAGCTTTCAGGTGTCGGTGGCTGGTCTTCGCAACTATAAGTTTGAGCCGGACGCGGACACCCGCGAGAAGAAAGCACTATTTCAAGAAGAAAGCGGGACCTTGACAAGCCAGACGCAGTTGACAGATATTGATCTGGAAAAACTGGGTTTGAAGCCCGACTATGCCCTGCCCTCCAAACTCTCTTTTGACAACAAAACGAAAACCGGGTTTCTACGAATGGAGCTCGTGGGTCCAACTTTTGGGTTCGGTTTCAAGACCTATCCCAAGGTATTTGCCCAAGCGCTGATCCAGCAGTCGAAAAAAGGAGACGATACGACGATTCCCAATGAACCATTTTCACCGACCATTCGGGACATCGTCCTGGACTACCAATCGACGGGATCTATGGTGCTGGATAAGTCACGGCTACGAGAGAATGACCCAGCCGCCGGGCACAGGATCTATCATATCCATCCTTTTGGGGTGAGGAAAGTATTCGACGGTGAGAATTGCCACTCCGATTACCTGCTTCCACATTATGACCATGACGGCCATTTGTTTTTGGAGTTGAAGGATGTGGTCGCGGCCCAATCGCTAACCTTGTTCTTTGAACTGCAGGAAAGCATCCAGGGCGCTGCCGTGGACCCTCTTCCTGAGATCCAATGGTACTACCTCCACCACGATGCGTGGATGCCATTCGACCCAAAAAACGTCCACGATCATACGTATCACTTCACTTCCACCGGCATTATCAACCTCAGGCTGCCAGACGCGATCTCCACAGGCAATACACTGCTACCGGGTGGCAGCTTCTGGATTGGCGCTTTTGCCACCGGGGATGTCTCGTTGCTTTCGAAGGTGAGGGGTGTGTATGCCAATGTCGCGAAGTACCGATGGATGGCCAACACGGAGGGTGGCGAATGGCACGATCATGTTCCGGCAAGGACCATCAGCTCGCTCATTTCATCCAACACGGCAATCAACGGAGTTTTGCAACCATTTCGGTCTTTTGGTGGCACAAGGAAGGAGCGGGACCTGGACATGCGAGCGCGGGTCAGTGAACACTTACGGCACAAAGGCCGCATCAGCAATGGATGGGACATTGAGCACTTGCTGCTGGAGCAGTTCGATGACCTCTACCAGGTGAAGGCTATAAGGGCACAGAAGGAGTTTGGGCGGGAAGCAACCGCCCCAACCGTCGTGGTTGTGAAGAAATTTGACAGTCACGGACAGCTGTACCGACCTACATTGAACTACCGGCGACTCAATGACATTCAGACTTTCCTCGAAGACCACAGTACTGCCTATGCCAGTTTCCGTGTGGTCAATCCCGCGTATCCGATCACCAAGATCCGGTGCAAGGTGAAGTTCGTAGGGGAGTCTGAGGACTATGTCCATGAACTGAATAGGGCCATCAACCGCTTCCTGTGCCCATGGTTTTATGAGTCACACCGTCCATTCCCGTTGGGCAAGGTGTTCGAGTTTGAGGACTTGAAAGATGCGCTCCTAGGCCTGGATTTTGTGGAATTTGTCACAAGACTATCGTTCACCATTTTGCATACGGATGATCATGGATTCTCCCGATTGCTTGACTCTGCTGAGATGAGCCATGAGAAGATTTGCGAAGCTGTTTCTGAATGGTCAGTGCTCTTTCCTGCCCAGGAGCATGAGATAGAAGTCACCGATGAGGAGAGTTACGTGGCGCCGAGGGTGAGTAGAATTGAGACCCTGGCAATCGGCGAGGATTTTGTGATTACCGAGGAGGAGGAGCCTTCGAAATCAGCCGGGGATGGCGGCAGCCACAATCAATACCTGATATTCAATATCAAAACCGAGGAGTAGCGATATGGGAGTAAATAATCGAAAGACACTCAAAAACTTCTTTGCCAAAGGCAACGTGCCCGACCAGAAACACTTCGAGAGTTTGATTGATTCGTGTGTCAACAGGCAGGAAGACGGTATCTCATTTGACGATGAGAACGGACTCAAGCTCTTTCCAGCTGGCAAGAAGAGCAAAGTGGTAATGTCATTTTGCCAGGAGTACGCGGCGCACGACCCTAACTTCCAGCTGTCTCTGGGGACCCAAGACAGCGATCGCGGGCTCATCTTTCGCAATAGCCGCGAAGAGCCTATCATGTACTTCGACGAATCTGGTGCTGTGGGTGTGGGAGAAACGAATCCTCGTCACCGGCTGCATGTGAAAGGCCGCGTAGCCATGCAGGAGCGAATAGGCACTTTCAAGGGGGTCGTCTCTGCCAATGGCATGTGGCAAGTGGTCATTGGCGATCTCACGGGTATCAGCGCTTTCGAAGTGATGGCCTATGCCTCCGCAAAAGAAAAATATGGTAAATACGCCATCGCTCATGCCATAGCAGTGAAAGCTCATGCCCATTCCAAAGGCACGGTACGGATGACACAATCCATCAGTTCGGGCGGGTGGCGCAACAAGCTGAAGATGAAGTGGGCAGCGGGAAAAAATGGCAAGTACGAATTACTCATCAAAACGAAGAGTGATTATGGGCAGAAGGAGGAGGGTTACTCCACTATTACCTTTTATGTCACAAAACTTTGGAACCTTAACCTGGTAAGCTAGTCCTGTCAGATGAGCGATTCTCGCCACATAGCGTACGAAAATAAGCTTCGCCCCAGTGAAGACTTTGAGCACATGCTCAAAGAGGGCATCAGTTATATTTCCAAGCTCAGTGGTGATTTGTGGACAGACTTCAATACCCACGACCCAGGCATTACCCTGCTGGAGCAGTTTTGCTTTGTATTGACCGATCTGGGATTCCGCACACAAGATGATCTGGCGCTTGCTTTTGAGCACCCGGAAAGGGGAGTGATTGATCGCTTGCATGATATGGGCGTCTTCCAGCCGACGGAGATCTTGAGCTTTGCACCTCTTACTCAGAAGGACTACCGGAAATTTATTCTCGGGCACCTTTTCAAGAGGGTAAGGAACTGCTGGTTTCCGCGCGCATCCGACAAGAATGGCTACAAGGGCCTGTACGAATGCAGGATCATTCTGACCCATGAGGCGCAGGAAGAAGTGTTGGGCTTTGAGGCTGAGGATGTGGCCTTTGAGTTGGAGTACATGCGGCGGCAGGTCCTGGGGCATTATCATGCTAATCGCAATCTGTGCGAGAACCTCGATAAGCAGGACATACAGATACTTGAGCCCTTGTTCCTCACCTTCTACGCGGACATTGAGATCGAGCCGAACTATGAAGGAGAGCAGGTGGTGGCCGATATCCTTTTGGCCCTGGAAGACTACGTCAACCCTGCAGTACCTATCACGAAGATCGTTGATGAAGACCCCACAATGGCGCACAACAACCCCATGCGGGACAATCTTCACATCGACGACCGCCACCTGACGCCGCGTCGCACGGCTGTAGCGGGACCAAAGGTAAAGGAACTCATCCTGCAGATCCCCGGTGTTCGCACATTGAAGGACTCTTTCAGATTGCTGTTTGACGGTCATTCCAATAGCGACGATGCTGTGACCATCGATGAGGCGAATTACCCCACTTTCGGGCAGTATTTCTACGGCGATATCGACCAACTGCCCCCGCTACGGATCACCAAAGACGGCGTGGCCTATAGCTTTGGATTCGAGCGTGTACGTGAGGTGATCCGCTTCAAAACGGCGCAGGCGAAGCAGGATCCGACCCGGGAATCGAAGAAGAACAAGCAACCAAAGGATCGCGATCAGGCGCCAAAATATCAATCGGTGCAGTATGGATTGCCAGGCATTTTCAATGTCGGTAAATATGGCCCGATGCCCGATGCCAGTCGACGGGAAAAAGAGAATGCTAAGCGACTAAGGAGCTTTTTGCTCCTTTTTGACGTGTTTCTCGCCAGCCAGATCAAGCAACTGGTGGAGGCGGATGTTCTCTTCGATGCCAACCAGGTCGAGCCTACCTATCGACTGGCAGACCCCGAGGAAATGGATATTCCCGCTGCTCCGGGGGAGGAATCGGTTCCTTACGAGCCGCTGCTGCAGGATCTGAACAGACGTGACTTGGACCGCAAATCGCGTGTTATTGAGCATGCATTGGCCAGGCTCGGAGACAAGTTCGAATTCGACAGTCAAAACCTGCGGTCCATCCAAAGTCTATCGACGGAGGGGTCGACAGAAAAGTATGCACTACTCCAATCCCGGTTGAAGGCCAAGGCCGCCTTTCTGAAGGAGTACGCTAATTTCAGCAAATGGAGGTACAGCGGCTTCGACCTCCAGAAGCCCCATGAGCTAGAGGCGAACGTAGCACATCTGAAGAAACGTTTTGCGACCATGCTTGGGATCGAGGAGTATCATGATATCTCCCTTGTCAAGCATCTGGAGGACCCCAATGAAGCGGAGCAACCTCGCGGTAAACAGGCGCGCAAGAGATGGCTTGAATTGGAATTGCCAAGTGGCGAAAAGTATGTGGCTCTGGCGGATGATAGTCCCGCTGGAACTGAAGGCGAATTCACCTTTCCGCTGAAGGATGGCGCTGCGATCCGCAACTTCTACACACTGGGCGTTTTCTTTAGGAATTATGAGGTGGTCGATATGGAGAACGGTACGTTCATCGTGCTGTATCGGCCGACAGAAGGGCCTATGCCGGTGAAGGTGATGGAGGCCAATTCACATAAGGAGGCGATTGATGGGATGACGCGATTGGTCCATCACCTTAGACGCGTTTCGAAACGCAGCGAGGGCTTCTTTTTCGTCGAGCACATCCTGCTGCAGAAGAAGGATTCCACGGACATCAAGATTGTCTTCAAGATGGACGACCTCAAAGTAGAAAGCATCAAGTATTTCCATCATTCGGGACAAAGTGAACAGATCCAGAAGTTACTGGAACTCGCCAGCGATAAATCAAACATCTTTATAGAGAAGGCGAGGGGAGAATACCTCATCCAGATCGGCCCGACGAAGATGGATCCGATTTTCAAGACATCCAGGTCATTTATCACAAAGAAGGAAGCAGAGAGCGTACAGAGCGAGATCATCAATGCGTTTGCTAACATACTGCCAACCATCGGAGATTTAAAGGACTATTTCTTCGTGCTCCGGGATGGCACCACACCCAATTGGTGCAACAACCGAATGACGCTGATCTTCCCCAACTGGGTATCGAGGTTTCAGACCAAGGCATTTGATCAGATGGTCAACAAACTCGTCCACGAAACCATACCAGCGCACATTCACGTGCAGGTCAAGAAGTTCAACATCCAGATGATGAGGAAGTTTGAGCGTAGTTATTTTTCCTGGAAAGGAGGGAAGGGAAGCCCCGCGGGTTTGGTCAATCTATTGAAGGCGAAAGATGAGGATTGAGGAGCAGCCACCGACAACAAACCCCACTAAAGAGGCGGATCGGAGTGAGCGTCGGTCGCTCCTGATCGAGAGGTATTGGAATGCCAAGGATGAGGAGGACAATCGGTTTGCGGGCCAGCACTTTCTCACGATCATGGGCCCGACAGGGTCAGGGAAGTCCACGTACCTGCAGCATGCGATGCTCCCATATCTTCGGCGCCACTTCTCCCCGGGAAATATCACTGAGTGGGTGACATTGCAGCTCCTTACCCCTGGTATGGATCCCTGGCACAACCTGGCGAAGAGTATCGTCCGTAATAGCGCCAAGGGTGCGAAGAAGGATCCCAATGCTTCTGAGAAGTTGGCGGAGCAGTTGGCACATTTCGATCCTTCCGACAATCTCGAGACTGTCATCCAACAAGGCCTTGGAATAGGCGCCGAAAAGAATATCCTCATCGTCATTGACCACATTGAGGACCTCAGTCTTCTGCAACCCCTTCGCGAAAGGTCGCAAGCATCCCGAGCCTCCGATTTCAAACCCATGGATTTTCTCCGGATGCTCACAGGTGTGACGGAGAACTGTCAGAGGCTGTTTGTCATTTTAGGATTGAGAGAGGGGATGGCTGATGACGTCGAGGGGCGGTTAAGAAACATGCCCTGCCTTTCGATGCAGCAGATCGAACGGCGACGTCAGAAATTCCGCGAAACGCGCCTCGGCCCAAGTAGTGAAGAGATACAGACGCTGTATGGAGAACCACTATCCTGGTTTACAGATCCCGAGTCACAACATCTGAATTTCTACCTCCGGGAATATTGGAGTCGGGACTATATGATGAGTGCTGAAACCGTTCAGATATTCAGAAACAATCCTTCGTCGACCTCCCTGTCAGTTTTGACAAGGGAGGAAGTCTTGCGACATACGTTCGAGCACTTCGCGACATTGTCCGCCTCTACGACCTTTCCGGGAACGGACGATAACCTGCGGAACCTCCTGCTACGAGTATCGGGAAAGACAGGCGCGGAATGGTTGCTGCTCAATAGAACACTGGAAAATCTTCTGGGTCGCAAAAAGAAGATCACAACAAGGTTCAAGGATATTCTCTTGAAGGTCCTGCGAGACATTCCGGAGAAAACGATGGCCAACTCCTGGCTGCTACCTGTGCACGTGAGGCGCTTTCAGGCAGATTTGGATATCATGCCACCTATCGATGCATTGCACCAATTCTACCATAGAAGAATGGTCGTGCAACTTACGGAGGTATTTTTCCGACGATTGATTGTCTGTCAGGACAAGGGGCGCTGGCGGCCGCGATATGCCTATGTGAGCGATTTGTCTGATCTGTTGGGTGTACCTGCGGAGGTGACACTAGGCCTGGTGGCCAAGCTTCGGGCCATGCGGATTTTGGTGCCGGATCACTTTGGCGATGAGGTGCTTGGTGATCAAATTGTGAGGCTGGTAGATCCATTGGTGTTCAGTGCTGCCCTGGAAGGCAGGTACGAACCGGCCAATCCCTTTGAGCTGTTCGCCACGGAGGAGATAAGAAGCCGGTCACTATACGAGCTGATTGGCAATATGCTGCACGTCCAAAAGGACAGCGTGCTCTTGCATGGGAGTCTCTTGCAGACGTTCAGAGACTGGATCGGTAATGGGGAGTACGTCTTAAAATGGTGGCGTCGCGAGCGACCCGGGGAGATCAATGATGTCCATCATGGGAGCTATGGCGACGCTCTCGCACTCATCGATCAAAGTAGGATCGCCGAAGAGGCGGTGGAAAGAAACAAGCGTGTCATTGCCTCACAGGGACGTCGTTTGAGACGGCGGACCATTATCAGGACACTGATCCTCCTTGTGTTCGTTGTCACGGGCATTGCCTATTTCATTGCGAAGGAGGTCCACTTCCGGCGGAGAGCGGATCTCATCGCCTATTTTGAGATGTCCGACTTCACCATCGACTGCCCTGAGGGAGAGAGCCCTTGTAAGGAGAAGGAGGAGTTTGTGGACATGCTGGACCTCATGGAGCAGATGCGCAACCAAAGCAAATGGGAGCGATGGCTGGGTTTCGCGACGATCACCGAGGATGATATCTACCGTCAGGGCTTCCACAGCCGATTTGTGTCAGCACTCAAATACTTCCAGCAGCAAGACAGAGATCACAAAACGGTCGATCGTCGAGTGGTCAGTAGGTCCAGGCTGCTGCACATGGATACGAATGTTCCGTCGCAGTCGGTGCTGATCACCACGCGCGACTCGATCCGGCATGCTACTGTGGACCGCACGATTTCACTGATGACCAATAGGATTGGTAGAAGAACGGAGCGCTTCAAGAAAGCCTACTTTCTCAACAGGAACGAGGTGGCAGCGCTGACGGAATCCGGGAGGATCTATCAGCATTCTTTGCAGGATGGGAGTACGCGGCTACTGGACGAGGGCTTGGAGAATGTCGTGAACCTCACCGTAGGAGGTAGGAATCCGTTGCAGATATGTTATCAGAAGTCCAACAGGGATAGCCTTGAAATCTATTTGTGGCGAGCGGATGCCGTAGACAAGCTCCTCAATGTGGGAGTGGTTTACATGAAGCACATGGAGATCTCGCCTAGTGGCAATCTGCTGGTCACAGCGTCAGATAGCCTCTTCTATGCTTTGGATCTGTTGGGCGATCAGTCCAAGGAGTTTTTCTGCGCGCCGCCTAAACCTGACAGACGCAGGTACCGAGAGATTGCGGCCCTGGAGGTCTTCAACGACACAATCATCGGAGTGGGCTCTTGGTTATGGTCGCCGCAAGACAGCGCTTCGTATGCCGAGGTGTGGAACATCAAGACGAATACGATGCTGGGTTCAGAGAACTGGCGGGAAGGGTTTGAAAAGATCACGGACATGGAATTTGTTCCGCGCGATGCAGAGGCATGTTCGAGGTATAGCTATCTCGTTGTTCCTGCCCAGGATGACAACGTCGTCGCCTGGTACCTCGACGACAATTTTGAATTTCTCGCATCAAGAGACACTGCAGGCCATTATATCGAGAGGAGTGTGGCATTTCGGGATCACCAGAAGCCAGTGCAATTTCTGGAGCGATTTGATAGGCACTCGATCATTTCCGTTTCCAATGCCGAAGGCACGATAGAGGTATTGAAATGGCCTTTCTGCGTGCACACTGCACTCTATCAAGTCCGCAGCGCCATTGGTAGGGTGCAGGGCCGCCGCAATATTATGGAAGACGGTTTGCCTTAGCTCCCATCACGTCCGCTTCTTTTTCCAGTGAATTGTTGTCATTGACGGGCTGTCCATTCACCGTTTTAGTAGGAGATACCCTTCCTTGTCTTTGTTGCGCCACGTGCCAGGCTTCGTGCGGCAGATGTTGCTCCTGACCAGGACCAACATGGATATCATTTCCCTGTGCATAGGCCAGGGCATTCAACTGCGCAGGCCTTTCAGAATTGTAATGAACCTTCACATCGGACATGTCCGTTCCTGATAGCTGTTCCACTCCACTCTTTAGGTTATCAGGCAGCCCACCCTTCCTTTGAACAGGTGCTGACTGGTTGGTCGTAGCGTCGAATTTGCCCTGCATCGGTTCCTCTTCTTCGTCAGCTTGTCTTTGGGCTGTAAATTTTCCCTGGAGCAGCTCCTCTTCTTCGGGTTGCATTTGGGCGATGAATTTCCCCTGGACTGGTTCTTCCTCTTCTATGGCCTCCAGCTGCGCAGGCTTTTCGCCTCCTTCCATATTGGAAGCCATCTCCTTTTGTTTCTCCTGGATGGGACTATTCTCAATGTCCTGCATCAGCTGAGCTTGATCAGCTGATTCATCTCGCTTGTTTTGGATGGATTTGGCGCTTGAGGATTTCGCAGCATTATCATTATTCCGCTGCTTGGGATGCTGGAGGCGTTGTGAGTGTTCCATGATCGGAAGATACGGAATAATTGGGATAAAATGACTGACGCCTCCGTCCTCCTCCTTGTGCTAATCACCTACTGACATTCGTCATTCCACAGTTGTGGGGCAATCCTTATCTTTCCTCTGGCAAGCGGGGAAGCAGGTCCCGTATGCTCAATTGTGTTTTACAAATCCTGCCAACTCGCGTTTGGCTTCGCAAGCCATCGCGAATGCGCCATAGGAGGGGTGGCGATATGATGACGTTGCATCACACATCCTTTTTGAAAACACTGCTTTGGGTGTTTTTGTGGATTGCCATACTGCTATTGATCATCGGATAAAAACTCGATAGCTTGATATTCAAGGTTGAAACCCTTGACTCAAAGATCAGTGCATACCAGAATTCCTGGCTGACCTGAGACACGGGACTAATCGGAACCGTGGTGTGTTGGTACGCTGCGGTTTTTTAGTTTACATCGACGCAGACTGGTAGGCTTTTCGAATGGCTATTTCCTCTATTTTAGCCGCACGATGCGACGACTCCCTTTTACTTTCCTCTTCCCCTTAGCCTCAATCTTTCCTTCCTCCTTAGCCTTCACCCTAGCCTTACTCCTCCCACTCACCACCCAAGCCCAATTCAACCCCGAAGAAATCGAGATCATCCGGGATGAGTGGGGTGTGCCCCATATCTATGCCCCGACTGACGCTCAAGTAGCCTACGGAATGGCTTGGGCGCATGCCGAAGACAACTTCGAGACGATCCAGCAAGTGTTGATCGCCGCCAAGCAGATGTTGGGACGATACCAGGGCAAGGAGGGCGCACCCATCGATTATGTCGTGGGACTGTTGCGGTGTGAGGATATCGTAAAGGAGCACTGGGATACAATAGACCCCGCCTTTATGAAGCTCGTTGAGGGCTATGCCGCTGGCGCCAATGCCTATGCACGTCATCATAAAAAGGAAATCCTGCTCAAAAAAGCATTTCCAGTCACACCAAATGACATCTTCAAGGCCTACGTGCTGCAGCTGGCCGTTCAGGATGGAGCTGACGACCTCATTCGGCGACTATTTGACGGCAAGGTGGATACACTCGATACTGGAGTCACAGGCTCCAACGCATTCGCGATGACCCGACAGAAGACCGATGACCAACATGTTTTCCTGGCAGTCAATGCCCATCAACCCTACGAGGGGCCAGGCGCCTGGTACGAGGCCCACCTCGTCAGCGACGAAGGGTGGAACATGATGGGCGGGACCTTCCCTGGAGGCCCAGTGATCTTCCACGGCACGAACGAGAACCTCGGTTGGGCCCATACCGTCAATCACTTTGATAAGCGCGACGTGTTCCAGCTTGAAATGCATCCGCAACAGGAGAATACCTACCGGTTCGATGACGAGTGGTTGGCACTAGAGAAGAGACGGATCAAGTTGAAAGTCAAGATCTTCCTGGGGCTCAAAATAGGGGTGAAGCGAGACGCTTACCACTCGGTGTATGGGCCAGTGGTCAAGAACGACAAAGGGTATTTCGCCTTCCACATGGCCGTGTTTGACGAGATTCGAGCCATCGAGCAGTGGTACAAGATGAACAAAGCTTCCAACTTCGAGGAGTTCAAGGAAGCGCTAGCGATGACGGCCATCCCCAGCTTCAACATCGTCTATGCCGACCGGGAGAACAACATCTTCTATGTGGGAAATGGACATGTCCCTTTTCGCAATCCGAAGTACGACTGGAGGGGCACTTTGCCAGGCAATACTTCCGAGACTTTGTCTGAGGGTTACCATCCGTTCGAGGACTTACCACAGGTGTCCAATCCACCTTCGGGCTATGTCTTCAATACCAACAATACGCCATTCAACGCCACGGCACCGGAGGACAATATCCGGATTGAGAACTACGATGCGACGATGGGTTATCGAGAACATGAAAACAATCGCAGCCATAGGTTCATGGAGTTGATGGACCAGTTTGATCGGCTGAGTTGGCAAGACTTTGTCGATCTGAAGTATGATGTGACGCTACCTGATTCCCTCGTCTACAACATTGATCTCAATCCAATATTTCGGTTGGATCCGCAGGATGCCGGTGACGCTTCCGACGTTTTGGAGATCCTTCAGCGATGGGATAGGAGTGCCTACGCAGATCGATTGGGCCCTGCGCACTTGCTGTTGATGTACAAATTCCTTCGCAAGATGTCCGCGACTGGCGATTGGCACTCCAGATCGACCGAACAGTACGTGGCGGCACTCCAGCAAGTCAAAGGCTATCTCCTCCAATATTTTGGGAAGGTGGATGTCACACTGGGCGAATACCAGAAAATCGTCAGGGGCCACAAACGACTGGCAGTGTCAGGTATGTCCGATGTGCTTGCCGCTATGCATGCCGCAGATATCGGCGATGGCAGGGTAAGAGTGATGGCCGGAGATTCCTACATCATGCTGGTGCGCTATCCTGAGGAGGGATTACCCATCATCGAAGCGACCAATGTCTATGGCGCCTCCAACAAGCCCGGCAGCCCCCACTATGATGACCAAATGGAGATGTTTGCCAGGCAAGAGCGACGAACAATGACCCTCGATATCGACGAAGTACGCAAGAGCGCAGCGAGGATATACTCTCCGAAGTAATAGGTGAAGATTTAGAAGGCCCTCCAGGCTATCCCGCCGGTCAACCACACAGGCCGCCTCGTGCATGCCTCAGCCTTCACTCCCGCAAGCCGAGCTGGGCTACGTTCGTCTTCGGCTTATGCTTACGGCCATTTTCTCACTCTGATGATCAAATGGAGATGTTTGCCAGACAAGAGCGGCGGACAATGACCCTCGACATCGAAGAGGTACGCAAGAGCACGGCAAGGATATATTCTTAACCTGGCACAAGCGTCCGCTTATGCCGCCCCCAACATTGACGGCACCACCCAGAGTTGCGAGAAACAGCTAGTTGACCTAAGTTCGTCAACGACTCATTACCGAATCCTCATTCAACACTACCGAATCCTCATCGCTCCAAAAATTGACCGAGATGACCCCTTACTTCGCATCAAATCAAAAACTCAAAAACATGCGAAGTTCAATTAGCTTCCTTCTTACTTTGGTTTGTGCCTCCGTCCTGGCACAAACCGAAGTTGTTTCCAGCGGGCCCATTCCTTTGGGCATCAAGGTCCAAGACTATGCCAATGATAGACCCGTGGATATTGCGACCATATGTGATGGCTTCGATTCCGATGGACTCCCTATCAACCTCGTGTTACCCTATCGATCGCAAATCATACTCTTTCTGCCGTCCGTCAACACGACGAATGCGGATGACTTCATGATGATGAGGGGAAATTCTTCTCCCAGAGATATTGAAAACTTCAACTATTCCTACCAGGGTAGAACAGTGGGGTACGTAGGTAGTATTTCATACGCTGGAGGCGCATTTGATCGATTGACGGTCGTTCGGGACGATAATTATGGCGACGACATACCCCCTGCTACGCTCGAATTTCAATGGCGCGTGGACCATGAGCCGATATCTCTGCACCTTTTCCTGGAAAATGATGAGATTGATGAGCGCGAGATCTATACCAATGAAGCCATGGCCAATCTCTTTGGTAGTGATGACAAAGAGCAAAAGTCCTACGACTATTGGCTTGAACAGGGTTTTGCCCGCCGACTGGACGATGGTGGCAGACCGCTGAACCCGGTCCTGCCTCAAGACGTTGGTATGCTCTCATTTGTGTCCAATGCACCGAGTGTGGAGGTCGTCAGAAACGGAGAGTCCGTTGACTTCCTTCGAACAGAAAGGAGCTTCAATGACCAGACCAGCTATTATTTGGGTACGAACAAGCCCGGCACTTACACCATCACTATTGGACACGGTGGCAAGAAGTATGGGTTGAATCAGCTGACGTATACCTACACCATTCAATACTCATTTTGGAAGCAGGGAGGGTACTACATGCTTGGGGGCTTTGGCGTGGTCCTTGGTGCCTTCCTTTTCTATCGTGTCAATGCCCGGAGGAAGCTCGAAAGCGCAGAGCTTCTAAAGCAGCTCGCCGATGCGGAATTGAAGGCGGTACGAGCTCAGCTCAATCCGCATTTCCTCTTCAATGCCCTCAACGCCATTCAAAATCTTTTCAACCGTAGCGAAATCGAGAAAGCCAATGACTACATTGTCAAGCTTTCCAAGCTGCTGCGAACGGTTTTGGCGCAATCCGATGAGGCCCTGCATTCATTGGAGGACGAGATAAACCTGTCAAGACTTTATCTGGAGTTGGAAAACATGCGTAGCCCTTTTACTTTCCAAATTGAGCTCGATAATTCGGTGGACATGAATAGCCTGGTACCCAATATGATCCTCCAGCCTTACCTGGAAAATGCAGTTATTCACGGGATCCATAAGCATGGCGCCAATGAGATCACGATAAACGTGGGCCAGCGCAATGATCAATTGATTCTCAAGGTGGCCGACAATGGCAAACCTTCCTCACCACAATTTGAAGAGGGGAAAGGCATGGCCTTGGGAAGAAGCAGACTGGACATTATTCGCAAGCAAGCTGGCGGTGCGGATGCGGACGTGAAGGCCCGGGCTACCAGCGACCAGGGATTTATTGTTGAGATTCGATTACCTCTTGATCTGTAGATGAGACAGTTTACGGCCATCGTTGTCGACGACGAACACAACAATCGCGAGAATCTGATCACGATGTTGGCGAAGTACTGCCCTCAGATAAATGTACTGGGGGAGGCGGCCAATGTCAGTGAAGCCCAGCATTTGATCAAGACTGCCTCTCCGGAGGTCGTCTTTTTGGATATTGAAATGCCGGGGGGCAATGGCTTCACATTGCTGGACGCAGGTCAGGTGCCTTTCAAAGTCATATTCGTTACAGCCTATGATGCGTACGCCCTGAAGGCCATCAAATTCAGCGCCCTGGATTACCTACTAAAGCCCATTGATCGCGAGGAGTTGAAAGAGGCTGTCACTCGGCTGGAGATCACCAGCGAACGCCAGGAGGAGCGATTCAAGAACCTCGGTGCCTTTCTCAATCAAGATGAGAAGAAGATTGCCCTGAGCCTTACAGATGAAATTCGTCTGGTGCCGTTGCACCAGGTTCTTCGCCTGCAGGCGGACAGCAACTACTGCAGATTTCACCTTAGCTCGGGAGAAGAGATTATGACATCGAAGAATTTGGGATATTACTATGACCTCCTGAAGGACCACGACTTTGTGAGGGTCCATCAGTCCCATCTGGTCAACAAGCATAAACTCGAACGATATGTCAAAAAGGATGGAGGCTTCCTCGTTCTTACCAATGGAGATGAGGTTCCTGTCAGCAGGACACAGCGCCAGCGCGTCTCCCAATTGTTTGGCGACTTTTGAGTGCTGTTGGCATGAGATCTCTCGTCTTCACCGTTACGATCAGGATGGGATGCGGTATCTTGGGAGTTACAGTTCTCAAAATGCAGGGCTTATGAACAACGGTGATTCTGACGCGACAAAGAGCCTGGTAGGTGATGCAGAGGTCTTCTACTACGAGCAGTTTTTGTCTTCTCAGCAGTCTGAAGAGTTATTCGGTGAACTGGAAGGATTGCTCTATGAATTTGAGCAAGACATCTTGCTCGCCGATGGCCAAGTCATTCCCATGCTGACTCCCAAGTTGATATTTGCGGATCACGGTATCACGAGCGATATGTCACTACACGGTAAGACAATACCCTGGCCGCAGTGGATGACACCTCTTCGACAGCAGATTGAGCGGCATACCGGAAAGACCTACGAAGTTTGCGTATGCATTTACTACGCTGATGGGATAGCCCATGTCGATTGGCATGCTGACCTTGCGGCGTTTGGAGATACAAGCTCCATTCCCTCGTTGAGCCTTGGCGGGACACGGGTTTTTGGTTTCCGAAGGGATGACAGGGAAACTCCAAGATTGCTGGACCTACCTTCTGGCAGCATGGTCCTCATGGGCGCGGGATTTCAGGAGCGGTATCAGCATGCCCTTTTGCCTAGCGAAGAGGATGTTCCGCCCCGATTCAACCTGACCTTTAGGACGACAGGAAGACACTAGTTTACCGCGCTTTCAGACCAATACTGACGGCAATTCTACAGACTCACCAATTGCGGGTAGTAGCAGCTTTCTGCCACTATCCTCAAACAATTTCTTGGCGGCCTCTTTGTCAATTTTGATCTGTGGGAAAGTATCGTAATGACAACCAATGACGTTCTCGCATTCGATCAGTTCAGCTGCGAGAGTAGCATCTTTCACGCCCATGGTGAAGACATCCCCAATCGGGAGTATAGCCCCGTCGATGGGTCCGTAGAAGTGCTTTAGAAATGTCATGTCCTGGGTGACGGCTGTATCACCGGCGTGGTAAATCAGCCCGTCGGATGTCTCAATGAGGAAGCCCGCTGCCTCGCCTCCATAGGATCCGTCAGGTAGACTGCTTGAGTGCATCGCTTTGACCATCTTCACCTTCGCAAAGTCCAGATCCATCTCACCACCGATATTCATTGGTATACTGTGGATACCGCGGGCTTCAAACCAATTGGCAATCTCAAATGAGGCTATGATTGGACAGGCCGCATTCCTGGCGATGTACTCGGCATCTGCCACGTGATCGGAATGTCCATGGGTGAGGAATATATGAGAGGGTTTGAGCGAATCGGTGTTGATGTGCTCCGCAAGGGGGTTTTCGCGTATGAAAGGATCTATGAGAATGGAATTGGAGCCCAGGTCTATTGAAAAACACGAGTGCCCCAGGTATGTGATTCGCATCATGACTTTGGATTTTCATTCAAGATACGAGGATCACTGAAATCCCGAAATGACTTTACTCAGTACTACACGCGACGTTACCTCAACTGCCGGGGCCGTCCTTGTACTCCGTTTTCAAACCTTGTTTTTAGTTTTGCAGTTCCAAAATCTGGAAATACACAAAACATGAAAAAACTTGTACTTATCCTATTGGTCATGGTGTCGGGATGGGCACACGCCCAAATAGAAGTGACGATCAATGGAGATCCCAGTGACAGCACAGTCATCAAACAAAAGACTACACTTGAAGCAAAGGGCTTCGTCGTCAAAATTGAAAATCTCAAAGAGGGTGAAGAGCCCGAGCCGACTGGTGATGTCGCCTTTATCAAAAAGTACACTGGTCAAAACCTTCCGGATTTTGAGTATGCCGACCTCTCAGGCACCACCATCAACAGTAGTGCGCTGGCAGGTAAGAAAGTCCATATTAACTTTTGGAGTGTCACTTGTAAGCCTTGCATCGAGGAGTTTCCTGAGTTGAACGAGCTGAAGGAGAAGTACGATGACGGGCAGACCGTCTTCATCGCTTTTGCGCCCGAGTCTAAAAAGAAGGTCGAGAGGATCCTCAGCAGGTTCCCGCTTGAGTACACGATCATCAGTAATGCCGAGGAACTGTACGACCAATTAGGGATCAATGGCTACCCCAAGAACTTCTTCGTCAACTCAGACGGTGTGATCAAGAAAGTGACGGATGGCACTAACTACAAAGGAGAAGTGCGCAATGGAGAACTCGTGATGATCCCCGACAATTTCCCGATCTACGACAAGATCATGAGCTCGTTGGAGTAGCTTCATTCCTACTTCCCTTGAGGATGACCATTTTCGTCTTCAAAATCCGAATACCGTTCTCTGCCGCAGTTGGTGTTTTCACCAACCACCTGACTCTGCCACTGTTGGTGTTTTCACGAAGAGCCTGGCTACTGGTTGGTAAGGTCGATACCCTCAAATGCGACACTCAAATCCGCCACCGTCGATCTAGTAACGGAGGTATAGATATTGAATCCCACCTGCAGGGTCTCCGGGAGGTCAGGACGCTCGTAAGTCTCAACGGCAGTCCAGGGGCGTGTACTTCCCACATCCCTGCGATAAAGGGTGAAGGAGTCACCATCCCGGGTCATCCGCAACTCTGCCTCGGATAGATTGTCGTCGTAAGGAGTGAAGGTCGAGACGCTGTTCAGGGTGGTTTTCGTTTCCACACCCACACCGGCAGGGTTTCTCCCGACCACAATGTGGACATAGTTCTCGCCGCTGGCATCGTCAGGATTTCGTGCCATGAGTCCACCAAGGCAGACATTGCAGTCAGGTGCTTGTGTGTTGTCTGAGGATCGCTGGGCCCTGACGGTGGCACTCATGGAGAAGTCGCCTGTGATTTCGGTGTAGAGCAGACCAGCCTGATCGCCTTGAAACCAGATAGCGTTTTGTGTCAGGTCTAGCCTGAGATCAGTGCCTTCTTCGGTCAGTCCGAAGACTACCGGGCTCAATGAATAAAATTGGTAGGTGCCTAGTGACCAATCGCCATCTCCAGGCGTCAGATCATCGTCATCATCGGAGCTTGAGCAGCCGACGAAAAATAAGGAGAATGTAAGGAGGATTGAGAGGGAGCTAGTGAGCGGCTTCATGTTAGGTACAACGGGATGCTATGTTATTTGTTGTTACCGGCAGATGAGCCAATTCCTTACCACTTTTGACCTTTTGTCACTGTCTAGCCACTGTTGGTGTTCTCACCATGGCCGTCAACTTAGTGCGAATTGAACCAAAAGAAGTGGGCACGGCGTCGGTTGCAGGTAATAAGTCCCTCCCTTGGAGGGAGGTTAGGAGGGTGAGGAAATCAATTTGGCGACAAGTCACCCCCCTTTCCCGCGTTTGGGGACGGCCCTCGAGGGGGAGATTTTTAGCCTCTGTGGTGTTTTCACGAACAAGTCTGATGAGATGATTGAGATCAAAGCCGTTGGTGAAAACACCAACGGCGGCACAACTGCAGATTCAACCTTTTTTGTGGTATCTGGCCCCTTGGAATATGAGTATCTCGCTAAATTGAACCCATGGATTACATCGTTTGTGAACGGCCAGGACAGTTTCTCCTTAAGCAAAAAGATACACCAAGGCCTGACAGTGGCCAGGCCCTTGTCAAGATTGAGCGAGTTGGTGTTTGTGGGACGGATTTGCATGCCTATGCGGGCAATCAGGCGTTTTTCACCTATCCCCGGATTCTCGGTCACGAGTTGGCGGCGAGTGTGGTCGAAGTAGCGGAAAGATCATCTCTGGCCACCGGTGAGCAGGTCGTGGTTATGCCCTATGTGAATTGTGGAACCTGTATCGCCTGCCGAAAGGGCAAGACGAACTGCTGCCAGGCATTGAAAGTGTTGGGCGTTCATACAGACGGAGGCATGCAGCAGCACATTGCAGTCGATGAACGGCTATTGATACCGGCGCCGGGTTTATCTCTCGAGCAGATGGCCATCGTCGAGCCTTTAGGAATTGGGGCTCATGCTGTCCGGCGAGCTGCGCTGGAGGAGGATGAGTTCGTCGTCGTGATCGGGTGTGGACCCATTGGACTGGGCCTCATGAAAATGGCACAGGTGCAGGGTGCCAATGTGATCGCACTGGACATGAATGATCAGCGACTGGCTTATGCCAAAGATGTCTTAGGGGTGGACTACGTCGTGAATGTGAACGATGATGCCCTGGACACGATCCTTGAACTGACTGGCGGCGATCTGGCAACCGCCGTTTTTGACGCCACGGGTCACCCTGCGGCGCTTGAATCCGGTCCCAGGTACATGGCCCATGGCGGCCGCTATATCCTTGTCGGCCTGTACAATGGCGAGCTGTCTTTCCATCATCCCTCCATTCATTCTAAGGAGACAACGATCATGTGCAGCCGCAACGCCACAATGGAGGACTTTCGACATGTAATAGAGGTCCTGGGTAGCGGCGCTTTTCCGTCCTCGTCATTCATCACACACGAGGTGGGCTACACAGACATGATCGCCAACTTTGACGATTGGGTGAAGCCGGAAAACGGTGTCATTAAGGCGATGGTCCACTTCTGACGCTTAACTCAAGAGGTCTTTGACTACATGGCCGTGAACGTCTGTCAGGCGGAATCGCCGTCCCTGGTATTTGAAAGTAAGTCGCTCGTGGTCGACGCCCATGAGGTGCATCAGCGTGGCCTGAAAATCGTGTACATGCACCGGCTTTTCGACGACATTGTAGCTGAAGTCATCTGTGGCTCCGTACACCATTCCAGGTTTGACGCCGGCTCCCGCCATCCACATCGTAAAGCACCCGGGGTGGTGATCGCGACCGTAATTGGTGGCAGTCAGCTGTCCCTGCGAGAAACTGGTGCGCCCAAATTCTCCACCCCAAATAACCAAAGTATCTTCCAATAGGCCTCTTTGTTTTAGGTCTTGAATCAATGCCGCCGTCGGCTGGTCGGTATCTTTTGCCTGCTTCTGAATACCTCTCGGTAAGTTGCCGTGCTGGTCCCATCCTGTGTGATAGAGCTGGATGAACTTCACATCACGCTCTGCCAATTTGCGAGCTAGTAGACAATTGGCGGCATAGGAGCCGGGCTTTTTGACGTCTTCGCCGTACATCTCATAGACATAGTCGGGCTCTCCTGAGATGTCAACGGCATCTGGAACCGATGTCTGCATGCGAAACGCCATCTCGTACTGATTGATCTTCGAGTTGATCTCTGGATCACCCCAACGGTCCATCTGCAGTTCGTTGAGTTGTTTGATCCGATCGAGCGCCCTACGGCGGTCCTCTTGCTCTATGCCATGAGGGTTGTTGAGATAGAGTACAGGGTCTTTTCCAGAGCGGAATTGGACGCCCTGGTGATGGGAGGGAAGGAAGCCGTTACTCCACGACAGGGAATTCAGTGGCTGCCCCCCGCCGCCGTGGGAGACCATGACGACGAAATTGGGTAGGTTCTCATTGGCAGAGCCGAGGCCATAGCTCAACCACGATCCAATAGAAGGGCGCCCACTGATCTGCGAACCGGTTTGGACAAACATGACAGCAGGTTCATGATTGATCGCTTCTGTGAAGACAGATTTGACGATGCACAGGTCATCGACAATCTTCGCCGTGTGGGGGAAGAGCTCGCTCACCCACGCGCCGGACTGACCATATTGCTGGAAGTCGTAGATCGATCTGACCAACGGAAATGTCGACTGGCTGGCGACCATCCCCGAATTGCGCTGGGTCCCCCGAATGGAGTCGGGTATCTCCTGCCCGTGCCATTTGTCCAGCAGCGGTTTGTAGTCGAATGTCTCTATTTGGGAGGGCCCACCACTCTGGAATAGGTAAATCACGCGTTTCGCCTTGGCTGGAAAGTGCCCTGTCCCCAGTATACCGCCACCGCCATTGCCCGTGTTTGCCGCAAAGGCCTTCCCACCCAGCAGCTGCGAGAGCGCAAGGGATCCTATGCCCAATCCCGTCTTCTTGATGAAGTCTCGTCGGGATTGTTGATGAAATAGTTCTTGAGGATCCATGGTCGCGGCTACTTTTTGGTGAAGGCTTCAGTGGTGTTCATGATCGAGCTCACTACAACGCCCAGGGCAGCAATTTCTGACGGATTCAGGTCGTCATTCCAGGGCTGCTCGCCTGAACTCAGGAAGGCCAGTGCTTTGGACTGGTCCTTGACGAAGTTCTCCAGTTCTTCGTTGTAAAATTCATCGAGCACCTGCTGCTCCTCAATGCCCGGCGCTCGTCCGGTCAGGAGTCGAAATGCCTTTTGCAATCTTTTCGAGGTATCTGCTTCCGAAGTGATGAGTTCTTCCGCCAGCACCCTCGAAGCCTCTACATACTGGGGGTCATTGAGCAATGCCAGTGCTTGCAGTGGGGTGTTGCTAATCTTACGACGCACTGCACATGCCCCCCGGTCCGCCACGTCGAATATCTGCATCGCCGGAGGAGGGGACTGCCGCTTCCATATCGTGTAGAGACTACGTCGGTAGAGTCCGTCACCGGGCTCCTGCAGGTACCGGTAGGCCCAATGCTTGGTTGTGAGCTCGGTCCACAATCCCTCTGGTTGGTAGGGGTAGACACTTTCTCCTCCGCGCTCGTTTACGAGCAGCCCACTGATTGCCAGTGCATTGTCACGAATCATCTCAGCAGGGAGTCTGTACCTGGTGCCGCGGGCGAGCAATGTATTTTCCGGGTCTTTGCTCAAAAGCTCTGGCGTGACTTCGGAGCTTTGGCGATAGGTTGCCGACATCACGATCATCTTGTGCAGTGCCTTGATATCCCAACCACTCTCCATGAATTGCAGCGCCAGCCAATCGAGCAACTCGGGGTGGCTGGGAAGGCTACCTTGTGCGCCGAAATCTTCAGCAGTCTCGACGATCCCCTTGCCAAAATACATTTGCCAGATGCGATTGACATACACGCGAGCGGTGAGCGGATTTTTTTCGTCAAACAACCATTGAGTGAGTCCAAGCCGATTTCTGGGATACTCATCCCCAAAGGGCAAGACACTTTCTGGCGTATTGGGGTGGACAGGTGTTGTCGGCTGACTGTAGACGCCGCGGTCGAGGATGAATGTTGGCCTCGGTTCAGGTAGATCGCCCATCACCATGATCTCGGCGATGTCGCTTATGAATTGATTCTCTTTATCTCGTACTTCTTTCAGTTGCTCTCGTTTCATGCGAGCAGTTGGATCGAGCACAGTGAAGTAGTGGTCTTTGAGCAAGTCGCGGTCTTGATCCTTGTTGGCGTAGGTCGATTCGATCTGCTCCCGATCATTCAAATACAGTACTTCCAACTCGGACAAATCGCGATCGAAGATCTTGATCTCGTCAATACCGCCGTTTTTGAAGGGAATGAATTTGTCGCGAGCGCCGAGCGTGATTCCCTCAAAACCATAGGTATGTATGTCAGGCTCCCACAAAATGCTCTTGTAAAGATGATCGTAGTCGATCGTCACCGGTTGTTTCTTCCCATCAACGAAGAGCGATATCCCCGAGGCTTTGCTGGAGCCATCGTAGGTGACTGTGATCTGACTCCATTTTCCGATAGCAATGGGGTCCTTCGTCGTCACTTGCAGCGCGTTTTGAGGCCAGCTTCTGGAGATGATAAACTGCAGGTGATTGTCTTGAAGGTGGAGTGAGTAGCCCTTCAGTCCCAGCCTGATGGATTCGGAGTGCCAGAAAACGCCCGCCTCGGGATAGAGGGTGTCCGGTCGTATGGCCAGTTGGAAGGAGAACGGATCGGTACGGTCGTACCAGCCAATCTTTTCTCCCAACTTCAGTTTGTTGTAGTCCCTGACGTAGAATGCCTTCCCTCTGACTCCCTCGCCCATTACTGGCTGCCTCAACGTGGCGTTTGCCCCTGTGCCAGTGGCTTCCGCGCTTGTAAATGTCTTCTCGCGATCAGTGGGCTTTACTGCGTCAAGTGGGTAGTAGGCGGTCATAATTTTCGAAAGTGTTGTCTGTAGATCGCTCGCCTGTGCCGAAGTCAACCAATTATCAAAGGGTGCTTCCTGTTGGTAGGTCTCACTGACCTCCTTTTCATACCGGGAGATCATGGCTTGCAGCTTTTCTATCTCCTCATCTTCTACCTCACTGCTAAGCAGTAGTGCCGGTCCTGGAACCTGCCCGGGTCCATAGACAGCTGTTCCTAGCTCAAAAGTGCTGTTGAAAAACGCGAACAGCTCGTAGTAGTTCTTCTGCGAAATGGGGTCGTACTTGTGATCATGACACCTGGCACATTCCAGCGACAGACCCATGATCCCCGTGCCCAAGGTGTTGGTTCGGTCCGCCACATACTCCACCCGATACTCCTCAAAGACAATCCCGGCCTCGCCATTCTTTTTGTGCAGCCTGTTGAAGGCCGTAGCCAGTGTGCTTTCCTTGGAGGCGTCAGGGATCTGGTCGCCAGCGAGTTGCCACGTGATGAACTGATCGTAGGGCATGTTGTCATTGAAAGCACCGATGACCCAATTGCGCCACGGCGAGAATTCGCGATGCTTATCATCCAGATAGCCATCACTGTCAGCGTATCGCGCCACATCCATCCACGTCGCCGCCATACGCTCGCCATACGATGGTGAGGACAATAGGCGATCGACCAGTCGCTCATAGGCATCGGGAGCATTATCAGCAACAAACTGATCGATTTCTCCCAGGCCGGGTGGCAGCCCTGTTAGATCGAAACTGAGGCGTCTGATGAGTGTCTCTTTGGATGCTGGCAGCGAGGGCGCGAGGCCTTCTCTTTCCAGTCTGCTCAATACAAACTGATCGATTGGCTGCCTCACCCAGGACTCGTCGTCAACAGATGGCGGCTCCCTTTCCTCTGGCGGTGTAAAAGCCCAGTGGGGCTTGTATTCGGCTCCTTGCTCAATCCATCTGGCGAGGATGGCGACTTCTTTGTCGGAGAGTTGAAGGTGTGATTCTGGCGGCGGCATCACTTGCTCGGGATCCCCTGAGATCATTCTGGCAAAAGCCTCGCTGCGCGCCAAAGCGCGTGGGACAATGGCTTGACCAGCACCACTCTCCAATGCTTTGATAGCTCCGTCTCGTGTATCGAGGCGCAGACCGGCCTTCCGATTACCCACGTCCGGTCCGTGGCACAGAAAGCAATTGTCCGAGAGGATGGGCCGTACGTGAAAGTTATAATCGACCTTGTCAGGAAGGGCGTCATCGAAGGCAGCAATCCGTTCGGGTTTTGTGCCACTGCAACTGAGAATGAAAACCCCCAGTACGGTCATCAAAAGAAGCCATAAGTAGCTCTTGTCGATATGGCCTCTCTGCCGATCCATCAGCTCAGAATGTCTTTGACTACGTGGCCATGCACGTCAGTGAGTCGGAAACGCCTTCCCTGAGTTTTGAACGTCAATCGTTCATGATCGATGCCGAGGATATGGAGCAGGGTGGCATGGAAGTCATGAACGTGGACGGGATTCTCTGTGATATTGTAACTGAAGTCGTCCGTGGCGCCATAGGTAAATCCGGGCTTCACACCGGCGCCGGCCATCCACATCGTGAAGCACCTTGGGTGATGGTCGCGGCCATAGTTGTCATTGGTGAGCTTGCCTTGGGAGTAAACAGTGCGACCAAATTCGCCACCCCAGATCACCAATGTATCTTCCAACAGTCCTCGCTGCTTCAGATCCTGTACCAGGGCTGCCGTCGGCTGATCTGTCATTTGGCACTGGTTTTTGATGCCCCCGGGCAGGTAGGAGTGCTGGTCCCAACCGCGCTGGTAGAGCTGCACAAACTTGACCCCCTTTTCCAGGAGTTTTCTCGCCAGCAAGCAATTGGCGCCATAGGTCCCTGGATCACGGCTGTCTTCCCCATACATGTCGAAGATGTAGTCCGGTTCATCAGAGAGGTCCGTCACCTCCGGCACCGATGATTGCATCCGGTAGGCCATTTCATACTGGGAGATGCGCGCATTGATTTCGGGGTCACCGTAGGTGCCTTGTTGTACCTCGTTCAGCTGCTTCAGATAGTCGAGCATTCGGGCCCGGTCTTCGCCATCGTAGTGCTCTGGATTGTTGAGGTAAAGCACCGGGTCCTTTCCTGAACGGAACTGCACACCCTGGTATTCGGTAGGCAGAAACCCATTGCCCCAAAGCCGGGCGTACAACGGCTGTCCTCCGCCTTTTTTGGAGACGAGCACGATGAAGGTAGGTAGGTTGTCGTTGTCCGAACCAAGGCCGTAGCTGACCCACGAACCTATGGAGGGCCTTCCCGCCAACTGATGGCCCGTTTGAAAGAAGGTGATCGCAGGATCGTGATTGATCTGCTCGGTGTAGAGGGACTTGACGAAGCATAGATCGTCCACGATCTTGGCCGTATGCGGCATCAACTCGCTGACCCAGGCGCGACTCTCGCCGTATTGTTGGAAGTCATAGATCGAAGGTGCGATGGGCAACGACGTTTGCTGAGCGCTCATGCCCGTGAGCCGCTGACCCTGACGCACAGAATCCGGGAGTTGGTCGCCAAACATCTCCTTGAGCCGCGGCTTGTAATCGTAGGTCTCGAACTGTGAAGGTCCGCCGCTCTGAAATAGATAGACAACACGCTTGGCCTTTGGCGCGAAATGAGGTAGCGCCTGGAGTAATGGATCCATGGTCGGAGCTGAGTTCGCGAGTAGTCGGTTGGTGCCAAGCAGTGAGCCCAATGCAATCGACCCTAGACCCAACGACGTCTTTGTAAGGAACTGTCGTCTGTCCATGCGGGACTCTGCCGCTCGGAGGTCGGGATGATTACTTCTAACAGGTTCGTGGTGGCACATCTTTTTATCTTTTTGTTATGCAGGCATCAGAGTTGAGGATCACGTTGGCGACTACCGCATTCGCAGCGAGCTCCGCCCGGTCCAGCTCGGGATCAACAGCATACTCCCCAACTTCCAGCCACCCTTCGCCTTTGGCGGGGTCGGACTTAAACTTCCCGTATTCTTCCTCCTGCAATTGCACTAGCAAGGCCAATTCGTCATTTGCAGGCTTTCTACCTGTCAGGCGCCGGAACGCCTCACTAATGCCCGTGGTGACATCTTCCTTTTCGGAGATTTGCTGGCCGACAGCTTTGGACGCTTCCACGTAGGTTGGGTCATTCAGGAGCGCCAGTGCTTGCAGTGGTGTGTTGGTCTTTTGTCTTCGCACGGTGCACTCGGTACGCTCTGGCTGGTCGAATGTCTGCAATGTGGGGTGAGGGACCGTGCGCTTCCAGAATACGTAAAGGCTCCTGCGGTACAGGTCTTCGCCGCTGTCCTGGACGTACCTGCCACCATTCATGTTCCACAGTCCATCCGGCTGATAGGGACGCACGCTTCGGCCTCCAATGGTAGTGTTGATCAAGCCGCTGGCCGCCAGAGCGTTGTCGCGTACCATCTCACTGGATAGTCTCATGCTCGGGCCTCGTGCCAACCATACATTGTCTGGATCCTGTTCTCGCAGCTCGGGAGTCCCCACGGAGCTTTGCCGGTATGTGCTGGACGTGACGATGAGCTTCTGAAGGTGCTTGACGTCCCAACCGGAGTTGATGAATTCTGTCGCTAACCAGTCAAGTAGTCGGGGATGGCTCGGTAGAGCCCCCTGGTTGCCAAAGTCTTCGGTGGTCTTTACCAGCCCTTGCCCGAAGTAGCTCTGCCAAAACCGATTTACGGCGACGCGTGCTGTAAGCGGATGCTCTGGGTCGAGCAGCCATTGGGCGAGCCCCAGTCGGTTTTTGGGAAGGTGTTCATTCCAAGGCAGAATACTTTCGGGTGTGTTCGGGAATACCTCCTCGCCGTAGTTTTCATAGCCTCCCCGTTCGAGAACATATGCCTGTCGTGGTTTGGGCATTTCTTTCATGACCATGATCTCCTTCACCTGCTCCATGCTATCCACCAGGGGTCGTCGCGCGCGAGCCAGCTGAGCGAGTTGCGTTTGGTAGGCGGACGAATGGTTGGACAGGAAGTGATGGGTCAGTTGCTCTCGGTCATCGGCACTCAAGGCGTATGAGGATTTACTGGCGATGGACCTAAGCGCATCAGGGTCGACGATTTGCATTACCTCTATGGCGGACAACTCCCGGTCATAAACAAGGATGTCATCGACGAAAGCTCCACCAATCCCCTTGCCTCGCCACCGGGCCCCAATTTGAAGGCCGGGCTCATGTTTCCCGGGTTGGGCCATGTCCTCCGTGTAGCCGAAAACAATGTCCTTATAAAGGTTGTCGTTGAGGACTTCTGTAGCAGCTGGCTGTCCATTCATGTAGAGCTTGAGCCCCTCTACGGTACTGGATCCATCGTAGGTCGCCAAGAGGTGGATCCATTCATTTCGGGGAACGGGTGCCTGTGTCCTGCGAATGATCGCATTGTCTGGCCAGGTGTGGGCCAGCATCAATTCCAGCCTGTCGTCGATCAAATACAACGAGTAACCTTTGAAGCTGTAGAGGCGGGAACCGTCATTCTTATGAAAGATCACGCCTTCATCCAACTCTTTGGGCAGCTTCACCCACAAAGCAACGCTGAAGGCGTTGTTGCGTTTGAAGACCCCGACGTGCTCCAGGTCCAGCCAGGCGTCACCATCCAGTAACAGGCCTTGCCCTTCTTTGCCCTTCTGGAAGTTGGGCGATTCACTGCTGGAGAACGTCCGCTCCATGTGGCCGGAGCTTTTCGCCGCGCGATTGTCGAGATCACCATTCAATGGGAAATCGCCCACAAGTCCCTTGGATGGCCTCGTGGCAGTTAGTTTCTGGTAGTGCCCCTCGTTAATCCAGCGGTCTGCTGCCTTTTGTTCCCCGGCTTTGACGCGGTCGAGGTCTTTTTCCTCCTTTTCAACCGCTTGTTCGAGATAGGCCATGATTGACTGCTGCTCTTCCGTTGGCAACATCAGCGTGGGAACCGGTGTGGCGTTGTCCCACGAGATCTGGCCAGTTTCATTGACGTTGTTGAAAAAGCTGAATAGTTCGTAAAACTCCTTTTGTGATACCGGGTCGAACTTATGGTCATGGCAACGCGCGCATGACAACGTCAGACCCATGAAACCCTGTCCGAAAAGCGCAGTCCGATCAGCAACATACTCCACGCGAAATTCCTCATCGACAATGCCGCCTTCCTGGTTTTGGGGGTGCAGGCGATTGAACCCCGTGGCGAGGATTTGTTCTTTCGTGGGATTTGGTAGTAGATCTCCCGCCAATTGCCAGGTGATGAAGTCATCATAGCCCATGTTCTCATTGAATGCGTCGATAACCCAATCACGCCAGGGGCTCATGTCCCGATAGCGATCCACCGTGTAGCCATGGGTATCGGCAAAGCGGGCGAGGTCCATCCAGTCCGTGGTCATTTTCTCACCGAAATGTGGAGAGTCAAGAAGTCGGTCCACCTGCTTCTCGAAGGCGTCAGGGGAGGGGTCGGCAAGGAAAGCATCGATCTCCTCGACCGTCGGCGGCAGGCCGGTGAGGTCCAGACTTACACGCCTCAAAAGCAACTCCCTGTCCGCTTCCTCTGAGGGTTCCATCCCCTTTCCGGCGAGCTTGCTGAAAACAAAATGGTCAATGTCATTGGCCACGGGCCAGGCGGCCTCGGGTGGATCCTGGCGCTCGGGTTTTTGAAAGGCCCAATGGGGCTTGTACTCTGCGCCTTGCTCGATCCACTTGATCAATACGGCCTTCTCGCGAGCTGTCAACGCCAGGTTGGATGCTGGCGTGGGCATCAAATACTCGGGGTCTGTGGAGATAATGCGGTGGTACACCTCGCTCTTTGCCAGGCGGCCCGGGGATAGTGCGACCTTGCCGGGGCTATTGGGCAGTGGCGCAAATGCTGCGGCGGCTTCGTGGAGCTGCAGCCCGCCCTTGATTTGTGCCTGGTCAGGCCCATGACAGGCAAAGCATTTATCGGAAATAATCGGCTTGACATCGACATTGAAATCCAGCTGGTCCGGCAGCAGCTGGTACGCTTCAGCGACATCGTCAGGCAAGGGTGAGGTGCAGGCTACCAGAAGTCCAAGGAGGAGCGCAAGGGTCGGAGACTTCAAGTGTGGGGTCAATGAGATGTTGCGAAGTTTTTTCAACAAGAAAGCAGTCTGTCGTAATTTCCATTATTTCGTCCACTTTTTCCAGTCGAGGTTACATGCGACGTGCTTGTAAGATACACTTCGAGCCAAAGCAGTGGAATTTGGATGGAGAGGGTTAAATTCACCAAGATGAACAAGCTACTGCTACTTTCCCACCGACTGGTTATCGGAGGTCTCCTCACGATGCTACTGCTGACATTTCACGGTTGCTCCCAAATCGCTGATAAAGAAGAAGGTAAACCGAACATCCTTTTCATTTTCGCCGATGATCTCACGTACTCCGCGATCCGGGCTTTGGGCAACGACGAAATCCATACGCCCAACCTTGATCGACTGGTGCAGTCGGGCACCTCCTTCACCAATGCCTATAACATGGGAGGCTGGAATGGGGCGATCTGTGTGGCCAGCCGGGCGATGATCATCTCCGGGCTTTCAGTATGGCGGGCCCGTGAGCAATCAGATCGATGGCGTGAAGGTCAGGACCTCAATCAAACCTGGGGGCAACGAATGCAAGCCGTGGGTTACGATACCTACATGAGCGGGAAGTGGCATGTGCAGGCTCCTGCTGACAGCGTGTTCCAGGCAGTGAGGCACGTACGACCAGGTATGCCACCAGATTTTTGGCGAGATCGCAAAAGGGTGGACTACAATGACCCGTCCATTGATTTAGATGATGCCATGCCGGTGGGTTATAACCGACCGAAGGGACCAGATGATGATTCATGGTCACCATCGGACAAACGATTCAGCGGCTTTTGGGAGGGAGGTACGCACTGGAGTGAGGTCTTGCGAAATGATGCCCTGGACTTCATTCAAATGGCTTCCGAAAAGGAGAACCCCTTCTTCATGTACCTGGCTTTCAACGCGGCCCATGACCCACGTCAGGCGCCACAGGAGTTTGTCGACAAGTATCAGCTGGAGGATATCTCGTTGGAGCCCAGTTGGGCACCAGTCTATCCGTACCGGTATGAAATTGGCAACGGCCCGGGATTACGTGACGAAGCTTTGGCGCCGTTCCCGAGAACGGAATATGCCGTGAAGGTGCACAAACAGGAATACTACGCGCTGATCACACATATGGACGACCAAATCGGCAGGATCCTGGAGGCGCTGGAGGCTGCGGGTAAGATGGAGAACACGTACATCTTTTTTACTGCCGACCATGGGTTATCAGTGGGCAGGCACGGTTTTCTGGGTAAGCAGAACATGTATGAGCACAGCATGAAGGTGCCCTTGATGATGATGGGCCCGGGTATTCCTAAAGGCGAGGTCCGCGAGCAGCAGGTGTACCTGCAGGATGTGATGGCCACGGCCCTCGAATTGGCGAACGCCGAGCAACCCTCGTCGATGGAATTCAAAACGCTTATGCCCCTGGCGAAGAGCGAGACGAAGGCACACAACTATGAGCCCGTCTACGGCTGCTACGTTGACCTGCAGCGCATGATCATCAAAGACCGATGGAAGCTGATCCTGTATCCACGGGCCAGTACGGTACGACTGTACAACCTGGCAGCGGATCCCGAGGAGGTCAATGACGTCGCCAGCGATCCCGGCAACGCTGACAGGATTAGAACTATGTTCAGCGAACTGCAAAAGCTACAAGCGGATATGGATGACGAACTGGACCTGTCCCAGACGTTTGAGGAATGGAGCACCTCCTAGCTCCTGCATCCGTAGTGCCGGGGAGCATCTGCTCGATACGTCAATGGGCCTTGATTCTCTGTGCCGTCTGTATCGCGTGCGGTAATGGTCGTCAAGATCATCCCCTTGGATATCAACCCATGGAGGATCTCAGTAATTACGAATTGGTCTGGTCTGATGAATTTGACTACAATGGAGTCCCAGACCCGGCAAAATGGACGTTCGAGAGCGGGTTTGTTCGGAACCGAGAACTGCAGTGGTACCAAGCTAACAACGCTTTTTGTGAGGATGGCCTGCTGGTGATCGAAGGAAGGCGCGAGACTATGCCCAATCCCAACTACGTGGAGGGCTCTGATGATTGGAGAACGGAGAGGCCGGATGTCCAGTACACTTCTGCCAGTGTAACCACCAGAGGCCTACATGATTGGCAATATGGCATCTTCGAGGTGAGCGCTCGAATCGTCCCGGAGGAGGGACTGTGGCCCGCTATCTGGACGCTGGGTTCTGGTCACGAATGGCCAACAGGAGGGGAGATTGACATCATGGAATACTACGATGGTGGTATTCTCGCGAATGCCGCATGGGCTGGAGAGAAGCGTTATCAGGCGCCGTGGGATGATGCGAAGATCCCCGTGGAGCAGATCGGGGATCCCGGATTTTGGAAGAAGTTCCACGTGTGGAGAATGGAGTGGGACGCCACCTCGATTGATATTTTTCTGGACAGCCTCTTGCTCAATACCATCGATCTGGACGAAACAGTCAATCAGCGCGGGGAGGTAAATAACCCCTTGAGGGAAACTTCCCACTACATCCTATTGAATCTTGCTATCGGTGGGACGCAAGGTGGCGACCCTTCCAAAACCAGTTTTCCGACCAGGTATGAGATTGACTACGTGCGCGTTTATCAGAAGGGGGAAGGAAGTTGATGGATGGCGGGTTGATGGACAAAGAACCAGGAACGAACAACAATGGCCGAACTGCGGCAGGGATCGAGCTGATATCCGGCGCGGCTGGCGGGATGGGTCGCGCGGCCGTGATAAAAGGGAGAGCCCGGTCCCTGAAGTAGAGATACACAGCACGCCAAAATGTGACTGGGTGGACTTTCTCTCACTTCAGGGGGCCGCCCAAATCAATCAACCAAGGTGCAAGAACCAAGATCCAAATTCATAACTCCGTATTGTGTATTTTACACCTACGCACTTACTGACCTAACCATGAAATACTCACGAAAGTCATTCCTGAAACTATTGGGCCTGGGTGGCCTCGCAGCAGCGACTCCCGCAATGGGTGCATCAACCCGAAACTATTCTGCCACTCGACCCCAGGCTGCCAATTTGGAACTGGGTCTAGCATCGTATACGACCAGGAGCTATTCGCTCGATGAGACCATAGAGATGACCAAGCGTCTGGGGATGAAAATGTTGTGCTTGAAGAGCATGCACCTGCCGCTCGAGAGTAGCGATGCCGATATAAAAGCTGCCGCCGACAAAGTGACGAAGGCCGGGCTGACCCTGTACGGGGCTGGCGTCATTTACATGAAATCAGAAGACGAAGTGAACAATGCCTTTCGCTACGCAAAAGCGGCCGGGATACAAACGATCATTGGCGTGCCTAATCACGAGCTGCTGCCGCTTGTGGAGCGCAATGTGAAGGAAACGAATATCAAGGTAGCGATACATAATCACGGACCCGGTGATGATGTCTACCCGACGCCGGAAGTCACCTACGAAAAGGTCAAGTCGCTGGATGCGCGCGTCGGGTTATGCATTGACATCGGCCATGTCCAGAGACTGAAACTGGACCCGGTTGAGAACCTTAAGAAATATGCCGATCGGTTGTATGATCTGCACCTGAAAGATGTGGACCAATCGGCCGCGGCGGGTCGATCCGTGGAGTTCGGTAGGGGCGTAATCGATATGCCCGCTGTCCTTCAGGCGTTGAGAGAGATCAATTATCAAGGGGTGATGGCGCTTGAGTTTGAAAAGGATGCTGACGATGTGATACCGGGACTGGCGGAATGTGTGGGATATGCCCGGGGTGTGATGGATGTGATGGGTTAGGTGAGCTCACTACACGCGACCTTGAATACGCTCCCTCGGTGGAATCTGACAGTGGCATGGTGCCTATGCTTCGTGCTTGCGGCATGTCAGCCGGGCGCACCTCCCAAAAAGCCCAATGTCGTGTTGATTCTGGCCGATGATCTGGGCTATGGTGAACTGGGTTGCTACGGCAATGACAGCATTGCGACCCCTCATCTTGACTGGCTCGCGGCGAATGGTCTTCGGTTCACCGATTTCCATAGCAATGGCACTGTGTGTTCCCCTACGAGGGCTGCACTGATGACGGGACTCTATCAACAAAAGACCGGCATCGAAGGCGTGGTGTACGCCTTTGGCGAAGCCCGTGATAGAGGGCTGAATCTCGAGGCAGTCACCATCGCCGACGCCATGAAGGAGGGGGGATATGCAACTGGTATCATGGGCAAGTGGCACCTGGGCTACCGAACGGAGTTCAACCCCGTGCGACAGGGTTTCGATGAGTTTGTGGGATATGTCAGTGGGAATGTCGACTATCACTCACATTATGACGGTGTTGGGATCTATGACTGGTGGGACAAGGAAGATTCCCTGTATGAGGAGGGCTATTCAACGGACCTGATCACCGAGCATTCGATTGATTTCATTCGAAGACATAAAGACCAACCCTTCTTCCTTTACGTCGCCCATGAAGCCCCTCACTATCCCTTTCAGGGTAGGTCTGATCCTGCCTATCGCCTGCCGGGACGAGACCCTTCCAATATTGGGCGTGATGGCGACGTTCATGGCAAAATCATGGAAATGACCGAGATCATGGACGAAGGAATAGGCCGGGTGATGAAGACGCTCCAGGACCTGAACCTCGATGAGAACACGCTCGTCTTCTTCGTCTCTGACAATGGTGGTGAGCGACTGGCGAACAATGGGCCATTGCGGGGCAGCAAGGGGCAAGTGTGGGAGGGAGGCCATCGTGTTCCCGCCATAGGCTACTTCCCCGGGAAGATTCAAAGTGGTGAGACCAATGCAACGGCGATCACCATGGACGTGTTTCCGACGATACTTTCCATTTGCGGCATTGAGCGTTCGGGTCTGGTGTCGGATGGAGTGGATCTTTCGCCTGTGCTGTTCGAGCGACAGACGCTGCCCGAAAGGCCCTTGTTCTGGCGATACCGGGATCGCAAGGCGATGAGGATGGGAGATTACAAGTTGGTTGTGACAGCAGAGGACACCGTCTTTTTCAACCTCGCGGCTGATTTGTCCGAGTCTAAGGATTTGAGTGCAGAACACCCATCAATGAAACAGGAGTACCTCCTGCGCCTGATCGAATGGGAGAACGAAGTAGATAAAATTCCACAAATTACCCAATGAGGTCTGGCCTCTCTGATATGCAAAAACCCAAAACCTACTCACAATGAAAAAGCTTGCCTATGCTGTTCTGGCAGCGATTCTCTTGCAAAATTGTGCCCCGGCACCATCGGAGGAAGTACCGCGAAAGCCCAATGTTGTACTGGTCTTCATTGATGATGAGGGATACGGTGACGTAGGCGTGTACGGTGCCACGGGCTTTGAGACGCCCCATCTCGACAAAATGGCGAATAAGGGCATGCGATTCACCAATTTTTACTCAGCTCAACCCGTTTGCTCAGCCTCGAGGGCTGGACTGCTCACAGGTTGCTATCCTAATAGAATCGGTATCTCTGGTGCGCTATTTCCCTTTCATGATATAGGCATCCATTCCAATGAATATACAATGGCGGAAATGTTCAAGGATCAGGGCTATGCCACAGCTTGCTTCGGTAAATGGCATTTGGGTTGGCAGAAGGAATTCCTTCCGAGGCAACACGGGTTCGATGAGTACGTAGGGGTTCCCTATTCCAATGATATGTGGCCTCGTAGCGATGTCGATGGCTCGTTGATCACAGGCGAAAGTCGGCGGACTACCTACCCGGAACTGCCCCTGATCGTCGGCGATACGGTAGCGGAAAGGATCACGGATATGGCCGGGCAGGATAAGCTCACCACGCTTTACACGGAAAAGGCGGTGGACTTCATTCATCGCAATGCTGATCAATCCTTTTTTCTCTATGTACCGCACACCATGGCGCATATCCCTTTGGGTGTTTCTGATAAGTTTCGCGGGAAGAGTGAACAGGGATTTTATGGTGATGTAATGATGGAGATCGACTGGTCAGTCGGTGAGATGATGAAGGCCCTTGAACAAAATGGCATCGCCGACAATACCATCTTCATCTTCACCACCGACAATGGACCCTGGCTCAACTTCGGGAATCATGCTGGTTCGGCAGGAGGACTCCGGGAGGGAAAAACGACCAGTTGGGACGGGGGACAACGGGTACCTTTCATTGTGCAATGGCCTGGAGAGATCCCGTCGGGAACCGTTTGTAGCAAGCTGGCCTGTGCCATAGATCTCATGCCGACACTGGCCTCGATCACCGGCGGTCAACTCTCTGATAACAAAATCGATGGCGTTGATATCAGCGGACTTTTGAAAGGAGACTTTTCTTCTGACCCCAGAGAAACAGTTCTCTATTACTATGGGCGAAACAATCTGAACGCTGTGCGGAAAGGCAATTGGAAATTGGTACTGCCGCACACCTATGGCTCTTATGATACCGAGCCTGGTATGGACGGTCGTAGCGGTCGGAGAATTCGCACAACAGTAGAGGAGCCTGAACTATACAACATGATGCGGGATCCAGGCGAACAATACAATGTCATCGATTATCATCCGGATAAGGTGGCCGAAATAATGGAAGTGGTGGAGCAGGCCCGGGCGGAACTGGGAGATCTCAATGTGGAGATCGAAAAGGGTACCGACAATCGTGAAATAGGAACACTGGAAAGCAATGCACTTCGCTAAATCTACTAAGCGACAAATGATGATAAGAACACTCACTTGCAGCTTGGTACTGCTGACAGCTTGCACGTCAACACCGGAGACAAAAGTAGATTCCGACCGCCCCAATGTCATCCTGGTGATCACTGATGATCAGGGATATGGCGATCTCGGATTCCATGGCAATAGCTTGATTCAAACGCCAAGGATTGATGCTTTTGCTGAAGAAAGTTGGCGGTTTGACAACTTCCATGTGTCTCCCGTCTGTGCACCGACGAGATCCAGCCTTCTCACTGGGCGCTATTCACTGAGGACGGGTGTTCGTGATACCTACAACGGAGGAGCGATCATGGCTCCCGGTGAAGTGACGCTGGCAGAGGTGCTGAAGCAAGCCGACTACACGACTGGCATTTTTGGGAAATGGCACCTCGGGGACAACTATCCTTCCAGACCCATGGATCAGGGTTTTGACGAATCCGTGATTCATCTTGCCGGGGGTATGGGCCAGCCCGGTGATGTGACCAACTTCTTTGCGGGCAGGGACAGCAGCTATTTCGATCCCGTCTTGTGGCACAATGGCGAGACTGAGCAGTACTCGGGCTATTGCTCCGACGTTTTTACTGACAATGCCCTCCAATTTATCGAACAGAATAGCGGCAATCCGTTCTTCTGCTATGTGGCCTACAATGCGCCTCATACACCCCTGCAGTTGCCCCAGGAATATTATGACATGTACGCGGATGTGGACCCTACGACGGCGACTGACCAGCCCATTCGACATACGATGACTGACAATGACAAAGAGGATGCCCGAAAAGTGTACGGCATGGTCTCCAACATCGATTGGAACTTTGGCAAGCTGCTGGACAAGGTGGACGAGCTGGGCATTGCTGACAATACCATCATTATCTTCATGACCGACAATGGCCCTCAACAACGACGGTACAACGACTACATGAATGGCCGCAAGGGCAGTGTCTATCGCGGTGGCACGCGGGTACCTTTCTTTTTCAGATATCCGTCGAAATACTCAGAGCCACGGCAAATCGATGCAACAACTGCTCACTTGGATGTACTACCGACGCTGTCGCAGCTGTGTGGGGCAAGCTTACCTGCTGATCTTAACGTCGATGGCAGGAGTCTGGTGCCGCTTTTGGAGGGCGACGCCGATTGGTCGGATCGCTCCCTGTTCTTTTACTGGACCCGGCGATACCCTGAACGCTACAACAACATCGCCGTGCAGAGGGCTGGCTATAAGCTCGTGGGCTTTGCGGATTACGACGCACCGCTTGAGGCCTTTGAGTTGTACAATGTCAATGACGACCCTTCCGAGTCCGAGAACATCGTATCTCAGAATCCAGGTCTTGCGACAGAGTTGAAAGGCGAACTGGATCGACTGTACACCGAGTTGGTGAATTCCCCGAATTTGGTGGACGCGCCGAGAATCGCGATCGGTTCCCCCTGCGAGAATCCGACCATTCTCAATCGAAATGATGCTGGAGGAGAGCGGGGCGTCTGGAATGCTGAGGAGGTCCATGGTCTTTGGAGGGTGGCGATTGCGGAAGGCACATACAATGTCAAGATCAGGTTCATGAAGCCCATTGAAGGTGGCGGCAGAATGTACCTCGAAGCCGGTCAGATCATCCATCAGCAAGCGAACGAGGAGGCCACGGATGTGATCGAAATGAAGAATGTCCGGTTGCCGGCGATTGATTGTGACTTGATACCCTTCTACGCTTTCAAGGGAAGGCGCATATTTCCGTTTTCGGTGGAGGTGGAGCGAGTAGCTGATGCGGATTCATAATTTACGCTCGATGAGACTTCTACTACTTTTTGCGCTTGTCTGCATTTTCTACAGCTGCGGCCCGGATGAAAAACCTGGTCCTCCCAATGTCATCCTGGTGATGGCCGATGACCTCGGTTGGGGTGACACTGGCTACAATGGCAACCCCATCATCAAGACACCGCATCTTGATCAGATGTCACGAGAAGGCATCACCTTCAACCGCTTTTACGCGGCCGCGCCTGTGTGCAGTCCTACACGAGCCAGCTGTCTCACAGGTCGGCATCCCTATCGGACCGGGGTTTTCACTGCTAACTCAGGCATTCTGCGTCCTGAGGAGGTGACCCTCGCGGAGTTGCTCAAAGCCGAAGGTTATGCAACAGGTCATTTCGGTAAGTGGCACCTGGGGACCTTTTCTCCGGAGAGCAAAGACTCCAATCGAGGAGGAAGACCAGAGTTGTACAATCCCCCAACCGAGCATGGCTTCGATACCTATTTTTCGACAGAGGCGAAGGTACCCACCTGGGACCCGATGCTCAAGCCTACGTCTTTCGAGGAACCCGAAAGCTTACAATTTGGATGGAACTACCTCGAAGAAGGACAAGCCCATCAGGACTACGGGACAGCCTATTGGACGCCCGAGGGGAGAGTCACTGAGAATCTGAGGGGCGACGACTCCCGAGTGATCATGGATCGGGCCATTCCCTTCATTGAACAGTCGGTGGAGGGAGAGCGACCCTTCCTGGCAGTGATTTGGTTTCATGCGCCGCACCTGCCGGTGATCGCTGGGCCTGAGTACGCCGCGATGTATGAGGATCAGGATTTTAAGATGCAGCAATTCGCCGGCTGCGTCACCGCCATGGACGAGCAGATCGGCCGGCTCAGGGCGAGACTCTCGGAGATGGGGGCCGCTGACAACACGATGATATGGTTTTGCAGTGACAATGGCCCTGAAGGCAATTGGCAATCACCGGGCCGAACCAGCGGATTTCGGGGACGCAAGAGAAGCCTCTATGAGGGCGGCGTTCGCGTGCCGGGATTGGTGGTCTGGCCGGCGGTAGTGCAGCCTGCAGTGGTGGAGACGCCAGTTGTGACCTCTGATTACCTGCCCACCGTCATGGAGGCCCTCGGTACCACGCCAAACACCGGCAACAATGTCCTTGATGGTGTCAGTGTCCTGCCATTGTTGAAAGGGGAGGACTGGCAGCGCCCAAAACCGATAGCCTTTGCAAGTAGGCAACAGTTCACCTACCATGGCACAGGTTTCAAGCTCTATGGTCCTGAAGAACTCTATGATTTGCAGGAAGATCCATTCGAAGCTACCAACCTGGCCACGCAGTATCCAGATACGTTGGAGCAGTACCTCGAAGCTTTCGGCGATTGGTACCAGTCTGCCAGGAGCAGTTTTGAAGGCAGCGAATACGGCACGGCTTCATTCGGGCGCGTCCAACAGCAATACCCGGAGCTCTCGGAATTAAGTGACAATGAAGCCGATGATCGATGAATACGATTGAGAAACGCTGCTCACCCATTCAAATGATTAAGCATACCATGAAAATTCAGTTTTTCCTCTTATCGATGCTCATTCTCAGTTTCGCCTCAGGTCAGCGTCGCAATGTGCTCATGATCTGCGTGGATGACTTACGGCCAGAGCTGGGATGCTATGGGGTGGATTACATGCATTCTCCAAACATTGATCGACTGGCGGCCAATGGTCGCTTGTTTTCCAGGCATTATGTGCAGGCCCCCACCTGTGGTGCTTCCAGGAGTGCGCTCCTGACTGGGCTTTACGGACCAAGAGGTAATAACGCGTTGTTTCAGCGCTCAGAGCGAATAGCGCAAAAAGAGGATGTTCCACCCTCCATGCCGGCGTGGTTTCGCCAGCATGGCTATGAGACGGTATCAGTAGGAAAGGTATCTCATCACCCTGGCGGCATGGGCGGCGATGATTGGGATGATCGCGAAAAGCCGGAGATGCCCAATTCGTGGGATAGGAGCCTCATGCCAACCGGACCGTGGCAGCATCCTCGAGGAGCCATGCATGGGCTGGCCCATGGCGAGATACGAATCGACGCCGGTAAGATGGATGTTTTCCAGAGCACCGAAGGTGAGGATGACATTTACCCGGATGGATTGATTGCTGCGAAAGCGCTCCAAGAACTGGATCGTTTGAGCTCAGGAAATAAGCCCTTCTTTTTGGCGGTGGGCTTTATTCGGCCGCACCTTCCTTTTGGGGCTCCAGCCAAATACATGCGTTATGAAGACACTTCCCTGCCACCAACACCGCACCCTGATCAACCGGACAGCAAGACCACCTGGCACCGATCTGGTGAATTCATGCGATACAATCGCTGGGATCGCGACCCTCGGGAAGATCGGGACTTCGCGGAGGAAGTCAGAAGGCACTATGCCGCTTGCGTGAGCTACGCTGATGCACAGGTGGGTAAGCTGCTGGCGGCGCTAGAGTCTCTGGGACTCACGGAAAGTACAACCATCGTACTCTGGGGGGATCATGGCTGGCACCTGGGCGAACATGCCATTTGGGGGAAACACGCGCTTTTCGAAGAATCCTTGCGATCTCCTTTGATTGTTGTCAGTCCAGGGGTGTCACGACCGGGTGAAGCAACGAATGCCATGGTGGAGACGATTGACGTATTCCCCACGCTCTGCGAACTGAGCGATGTCGCTGTTCCGGATTTCATTCAAGGTCAATCCTTGATGGGTTTGCTACAAGATCCAGCAGGCAGTGGACACGCAGCCATATCCTATGGGCGCAGGGCGAGTACCATTCGCACAGATCGATATCGATTGGTGCGTCATGACGATGGCTATTATGAACTCTACGACCATGCCAGCGAGACGAAGGAGACTGTGAATTTGGCCGAGAATAATCCGGGCATTGTGAAAGAGTTGGATGAAGTGTTGCGTGGTAGGCTAGGTGGTGGAGACGAATAAGTAGATTGCTGAAGAGGCCGAATTGACTATGGACTATCGACTATGGACTATAGTCTATGGTCGATAGTCCATGGTCAATAGTTAATAGTCAAATACTATGGCATTTAAGTTCGAAAATCTGAAGGTGTGGCAAAAGGCTGTCGAGTTGACAGGTGCGGTTGATGAGCTGACGAAAAGTTTCCCTAAAGACGAGCAGTACATTTTGACCTCTCAAATTAAAAGAGCAGCGGATTCGATTGCTCTGAATATAGCAGAGGGTAGCACTGGCCAGAGCAACAAAGAGTTCAACCGATTTCTCGGAATTGCGCTTAGATCAGGAATTGAAGTAATCACGTGTCTTTATGTTGGAAGGCGTAGAAAGATTATCAGTCAAGACGACTTTGACAAATTCTATGCAGAGCTCACCGAAATCATAAAGATGATTCAAGCGCTTAGAAATAGTCTGGGCTTGTGATGGCCCATTAATGGCATGGTGTTGTTCAAGTCGATGGTCGGATGGTCAATAGTCGATAGTTAATAGTCCATGGTTGATGGTCCATGGTGAATGAGATAACTATCGACTATGGTCTATGGACTAAACACTATCGACTATTAACAATCCCCAAAATACCTCGAAACACTCCCGCAATACGGCATTTATCCAGTACCTTTTTGGTGATTCCAAAGTGGACCAGGTAACATCTCCTGTGAGGAGAAAAACTGCGAAAAACTGAGCATCATGACACGAGTGAAAACATCCATCAACCGAAGGTCTTTCTTGAAAGTATCCGCCGCCAGTGGTAGCGGACTCCTCATTGGCTTCAACTGGCTGGCCTCCTGCACGCCGCAGGTGGGGGAGAGCATTCCCGAAGAGTGGTTTGACGTCAATGCCTTCATCAAAATCGCCGATAATGGGCTTGTGACGATCTTTTCTCCCAATCCCGAAGTCGGACAAAACGTCAAGACCGCCATGCCGATGATCGTGGCGGAGGAACTCGATGCTGACTGGTCCCAGGTGAGGGTCGAACAAGCCGATCTGGATACGAATAGTTTTCAGCGGCAGGTAGCCGGTGGTAGCGGTTCGATACGCAGTAGCTGGTCGATTCTCCGTATGGCCGGTGCCACTGCCAGACGCATGCTTGTTGAAGCAGCAGCCAAACGGTGGCAAGTCTCCATCGAACAGGTCACTACCGAAAAGGGTGTCCTGAAAAACATCAGGACCGGTGATGAGCTCGGCTATGGTGATGTCGCTGTGGAGGCAGCTTCCATACAGGTACCCGAAGAAGTGCCCTTGAAGGACCCCAAAGATTTTCAGCTCATTGGCACCAGCGTCAAGAATGTCGACGGCCCCAAGATCGTGACTGGAGCGCCCCTGTTTGGCCTGGATTATGATCAGGAGGGGCAGACCCTCGCCACGATAGTCCACGCGCCGGCATTTGGGATGAAACTCAAGTCATTCGATGCGACAGCGGTCAAGGCCATGGACGGTATCTCGGATGTGTTTACAATCGATATATCCCTCGATAACAGGAGGTCACGCATGAATGCCTTCAATGAAATGATTGTGATCACGGGTACATCCACGTGGCCACTGATGAATGCCAAGAAGGCGCTTGTCGCGGAGTGGGAGGCCGATGGGACCCTGGAGAGCAGCGAGGACCATGAGCGACTGTTAAAGGATGCCATTGACAACCAAAGGGGAGAGGTAGCGCGCCAGGATGGTAATCCCGATCAGATGATTGCCAGAGGCCATCGCGTGATAGAAAGAACGTATTCAGCTCCCTTTCTCCCACACAATGCGATGGAGCCCATGAATTTCTTCGCGGATGTGACGGCCGAGAAGGCCGTGTTGGTTGGTCCGATACAAACACCCGAAAGACTGCGTGGTTGGGCAGCGGAGTTGCTCGACATGCCCGAGGACAAGGTCCAGGTGAAGATGACGCGGATGGGTGGTGGCTTCGGTCGACGGCTATATGGCAATTTCGGCCTCGAAGCGGCTGCGATCTCGCAAAAGATCGGTGGCCCCGTCAAACTCATCTACTCGCGCGAAGATGATATGACCCACGGCATCTACAGGCCTGCCTATCGGGTGAAATACACGGCCACCATCGACGAGAACAACGAGCTGTCCTCATGGCAGGTGAAGGGCGCGGGAATACCTTCCAGCCCATTGTTCGCCAACCGCTTCCCGGCGGGGACGCTGGACAATTTTAAGTCCGTCGACGTAGGGGTCGATACCAAGATCTCGACTGGTGCCTGGAGAGCGCCAAGATCCAACTTCATCGCCGGTGCCGAACAATCCTTCATGGACGAAGTGGCCGAAGCCGCGGGGAAGGATCCGATTGAGTTCAGGTTGGCACTGTTCAACAGAGCCATGGACAGTCCTGTTGGTGACGACAACGACTACGATGCCGAACGCTATGCTGGCGTGCTTGAATTAGTCAAGGAGAAGGCGAATTGGGGGCAACCCACACCAGGGGTGTACCGCGGCGTTGCTGCGTACTACTGTCATAGGTCTTACGTGGCACAGGTCGTCGACGTGGTCTTGAAGGGCAATACCCCCAAAGTACAAAAGGTGTGGTGTGCCGTCGACTGTGGCATTGTCGTCAACAAGGAAGGCGCGATCAACCAGCTCGAGGGCGGTATCATCGATGGCATTGGCCACGCGATGTACAGCCAGATCACTTTCGCGGATGGTGCCCCTAGGGAGAGCAATTTCAATGACTACCGACTGATCAAAAACGGCGAGGCACCGGCGGAGATTGAGGTCTTCTTCGTGGACAATGGCATCGATCCGACAGGTCTTGGCGAGCCGTCGCTTCCACCCGTGATCGGAGCACTGGCGAATGCGTTGTACCAGGCCACTGGCGACCGGTATTACCATCAACCATTCATGACATCCAATCAAAAGATCGAGTTGGGTTAAGAAGTTTTTTAGGGCGGCCCCCTGACGGAGAGAAAGGCATGATCTCTGCCAGTGACCTCGTCTGGGGCTGTTCTCTCGTCAGGGGCGGGCTATCACCGTGAAGTAGAGATTGTTCATTTGTGATTCCCAAGGGCGTATACTCTTCTCTCACTTCACGGTTCTATCCCTTCCGCAGATGCTGCCATAGGCTGCGCCTAAGACCATCCCGTGCAATAGAAACCATTTTTTCACCCCCTTGAGGGGGCAACGGTGCTATTAAGTTAAGGTAGGGAAAAGCCTTCCTGAAAAGCAATCCTTCTAAAAGTCATCCCGACGAAGGAGGGATCTATTCATATAAATAGCCGATTTTACCTAGCATCATCAATAGATTTTTCCTGACGTCAAAATGACTTTGCTTTTCTGGAAGGCAGTTTAATTCTCGTAGCTTAATAGCATTGGATGGGAAGGGGGTGACTTGAGCCTCAAAACCTCGATCGAGCGCACGTTTCCCAGGTGCTGTCAAAACCAGGCTTATGTACCACTCAATGCCATTACGGGATAACAAAGCCTCACTCGCAACGTTGGAGTTGTATTAAAAAGAGCCAACTATGAAGCGGTTGAAAGAATTTTTCTGGCTGTGTGCTGGAGCCAGCAAGCCCATCCTCTCCAATTGCCCTTCTGAGTCCAGCAAGTATGTGGGTATCGGAGCCACCATTTTCTTCACTGGCGTTTTCGCTGCCATCGCGGGTGGCTACGCCCTCTATACCGTTTTTGATAACTACTTCATGGCCGTTGTATTTGGGTTGGTCTGGGGACTGATGATCTTCAACCTGGACCGATACATTGTGTCGAGCATGCGAAAGAATGGAGATACGAACCGAGAGTTGCTCGCAGCCGTGCCCCGAATCATATTGGCCATCATCATTTCCATCGTTATTGCCAAGCCACTGGAGCTGAAGATATTCGAGAAGGAGGTGGAGAGTGAGATCGCCTTGATGATCCAGGAGGACAAGGCCATCAAGGAACTGACCGTGAAGGATCGCTTTACCAGCACACGAGATCGCCTTCAGAGCGAAATTCAGGTCCTGAAGGCCGAGATCTCAGAAAAAACTGAAAGCCGCGATGAACTGCGGAGAATTGCCCAGGAAGAAGCCGACGGCACGGGTGGGACGAAACAACGAAATGCTGGCCCTATTTATCGGATCAAAAAAGCCGATGCCGACCGGGTAGAGGCTGAGTTGGAGGCACTGCAAACGACGAACAACGCGCTCATTGCCGAAAAGCAGGACCAACTGGCAGATTTGGAGGCGGAACAGCAGACCGCGCTGGCGGGGGTAGCAGACGCCCAACTGACAGGACTGGCCTCTCGGATCGAGGCACTGAGTAGGCTTGCTGCCAAGAGCGCGGCGATCGCTATGGCCCACTGGTTCATCATGCTGCTTTTTCTTGCAGTGGAGACTGCACCGGTTCTCGTGAAGCTCATTTCACAGCGAGGACCGTATGATTACGTGCTGAAGAAAGAAGAGTATGGCTACGAAGCAGCGTACTACGAGGACCTGGCCAAACTCAATTCTATGATCAAGAAGCGCTCCGGCCGACTCACCAGGGAAGAGCTGGACTACGTCACGAACCGACTACAGCTGGGATTGGATAATACCTGATGACTTTTCGCGTCATCCAGAAGGAGGGTTTCGACCCGACTGAAGGATCTCCTTGACGCGAATAGGCAGCTCGGGAAGAATCCGAACTCCTTCGTCAAAGATTCTTCCTTCGACTTAGTTCCAGTCTGAATGACGAAGGAAATGGATTTCCGGCCTTTAGAAGGCAAATTAACTTTTCTCAGGATGGCGCTAAGAATTGCGTTGAAAGCTTTAATGAGTAAAATCGGCCAGTAGCGGGAGACCCCGGAATAAATCCGGGGATCACGATACATATTTTTTGATCTGTACTGCAGTCCGGATCTTGAATACTCCCAATAATTACCGAGCTTGAGGGAAGTAATAGCCCTGTTCAATGAAGTCTCTCAAATCCTACTTTTCTCTATTCTCCTGGTTATCCCTGATGGTCATCAGTTCTGGCTGCGTTTCTGAAAGCGGTGAGTCCGATCCCCTTCCTGACATCGTCATTATTCTAGTTGATGACATGGGCTACGGGGACCCCGGTTGCTACAATCCCGAATCGAAAATAGCAACACCCCATATCAATTCATTTGCTACGGAAGGCATGCGCTTCACGGATGCACATGCAGGTGGACCCTTGTGCCATCCGTCAAGATATGGGTTGATGACCGGTCAGTTTCCGTTTCGGACGGATGTCTCACCATGGAGGCAGCGGCCCCTTATCGCTGAGGGACAGCAAACAGTGCCGAAACTCCTGAAAACCAGGGGATACCGGACGGCGATGGTAGGCAAATGGCACCTTGGTTTTCAGGAAAACGGTTACGAGAATCCACTACCAGGTGGGCCTGTGGATCGGGGGTTTGATAGCTATTTCGGTATTCGTGCTTCGACAGACATTCCACCGTACTTCTATATTCGTGGCAATCAAGCAGTCAATCCACCATCTGATAGTATTGGAGCGAACTATTCCGAAGGGTGGTCGCCGATACAAGGAGCCTTTTGGCGCGCTGGCGGAATTGCCCCGGATCTGGAATTGAAAGATGTACTTCCGCGATTCACAGATGAGGCGATCAGTGTCATTGACAATCACTCGAGTGCGACGAACGACGGTGAGCCACTCATGGTGTACCTGGCGTATCCCGCGCCGCATACGCCCTGGTTGCCGTCACCGGAATATGAGGGAAAGAGCGGCGCCGGCATGTACGGTGATTTCCTCATGATGGTCGACGATCAGATTGGTCGTGTAATCAATGCCTTGAAGGCAGCCGGAATGTACGACAACACGCTGCTCGTATTTTCATCCGACAATGGCCCCGTGTGGTACGATGACGATGTCGAGCGACTGGGGCATGACTCTTCCGGAGGACTTCGCGGTATGAAAGGAGATGCATGGGAGGGAGGTCATCGCATGCCATTTATCGTTCGATGGCCCGGGAAAGTGAAGGCCGGCACAGAGACAGATAAGCTGGTGAGTTTCACCGATGTAATGGCCACAATGGCAGAAGTGACCGGAGCGGCTGCAGAGGGCATACCAGTTGATAGTCAGAGTTTTTTGCCCACATTGACAGGGCGAACTTCTACCGGGAGTGCTGATAGAGCGCCCCTTGTCATCAAGTCTGCTTCGGGTGCCATGATGATCCGCTCAGGAGAATGGAAGTTGATCGACCGGTTGGGGTCCGGCGGTTTTACGAAGCCCAGCAGGATTGATCCCGGACCTGGAGATCCTGAGGGCCAGTTGTATAATCTCGCCGAAGACCCCGCAGAAACCAACAATCTTTTCCTTGAGAGACCCGAGGTCGTGACTAGATTACAAACTGAACTACAGCAGATCATCTCCCAATGAGGAACCCCAAACGAACTACTTTTCTTTTCGCAACCCTCGTCGCGCTTGTCTTTGCTTGTCAAACCCCAGTGACCGTCGATGTCACTGGAGAGCTGAAGCAATGGCACAAGGTCACACTTACTATGGACGGGCCAGAGGCCGATGAGGCTGACACCGAGGTCAATCCGTTCCTCGATTACCGGATGACCGGTATCATCACCCATGAATCAGGCAGTCCGAGCTATACCATCCCGGGTTACTTCGCCGCTGACGGCAACGCTGGAGAGACATCTGCTTCCTCCGGGAATAAGTGGCGGGTGCATATTTCACCTGACAAACGTGGCCGATGGGATTATCAGCTGCGAATAGAAGCTGGAGCAGGTCTGGCGATTGCTGACATCTCTCAGAGTGGAGAGATTGTGAATCAGGCGAGTGGGAGCTTTGAGGTTGGGACAACGGACAAGACAGGTCGCGATTTCCGATCAGGGGGCCGCCTCCAGTATGTGGGGGAGCGCTACCTTCGATTTGCGGGTTCGGGCAAATACTTTTTGAAGGCCGGGGCCGATTCGCCCGAGAACCTGCTGGCGTATGAGGACTTTGACGGGACCAGATCCATCAAGGGTGTGGGGGAGGATCGACCAGATGAAGCACCCACCACGAAATTAAAAACCTGGAACCCGCATACGCGGGATTGGAAGGAAGGAGATCCCACTTGGCAGGGAGGAAAAGGCAAAGGCCTGATCGGTGCGCTCAACTATTTGGCCTCCACAGGCGTCAATTCTTTTTCATTTCTGACTTACAATGTCGGTGGTGATGGAGAGGATGTTTGGCCGTACGTCGAACCCAAAGACAAATTCCATTTCGACTGCTCGAAGCTCGACCAGTGGCAGATCGTATTTGACCATGGTCAGCAACTGGGCTTGTATCTCCATTTCAAGCTACAGGAGACAGAGAACGACGACAATGATCCCGAGCCGAAGATTGCAGCGCTCGATGGTGGGGACTTGGGTCCCGAGCGAAAGCTCTATCTCCGTGAGTTGACTGCGCGCTTTGGGTACGAATTAGCACTGAACTGGAACATTGGTGAAGAAAATACACAAACCACGGAGCAGCAGGAAGCAATGGCAAGCTACATCAGGACCGTCGACCCCTACGATCACCACATCGTACTGCATACTTATCCGGGGCAGCAGGACCGGAAGTACACGCCCCATTTGGGGCCAGATTACACATTGACGGGATTGTCCCTTCAAAATATGTGGTCGCAAGTACATCAGCTGACCCTCCACTGGATCGAAGCATCCGGAGATGCTGGGAAGCAATGGGTAGTGGCCAATGATGAGCAGAACCCTCACTATACTGGCGTGCCGCCTGATACTGGATATGAAGGATTCAGCGGGGTGGTGGACTACGAAAAGATCAAGACACATTACACGCTGCATGACATCCGCAAATACTGCTTGTGGGGCAACTTGATGGCCGGAGGTGCAGGAGTCGAGTACTATTTTGGTTACACCTTGCCGCAAAACGACCTGGGCCTTAACGACTGGCGAAGTCGTGACGAAAGTTGGCGATATGCTGCGATTGCGCTTGACTTCTTTGCGTCGAATGAGATCCCCTTCTGGGAGATGGCCAATAAGGACGCGCTGGTTGGAAATCCCGACAACGACAACTCGAGGTACTGCTTCGCGAAGGAGGGAGAGCTGTATCTCGTCTACTTGCCAGACGGAGGTACTACCGAGTTGGACCTATCCGGACAGGGTGGGACTTATGAGGTCCTTTGGCACAATCCCAGAACAGGAGGGGAGCTGAGTGCTGGATCCGTGAAGGCTGTGAAAGGGGGAAGTGCACAAGGCTTGGGAATGCCGCCGACAGATTCGGAGGAGGACTGGATGGTGGTGGTGAGAAATAAACCAGGGCTGGAAGACTTACTGATTGTATCTGCAGGTTGAAGCCATGAATTGATGAGAATTGAAGCGAACTCAAACATTCTCCATTTTCAATTTTCAATTCATCTTAAGAAGGGACACAAACCCTCAGATCTTACGAACTTACATTGGAACACTGACAAGTATTAATAGACCCACACCATGTTCAAACGACTATACAACCTCTACCTTTCCGAGACCGAGCGCACGCAGCTCGTGGTCATTGCGGTGATCTCCCTTATTTGCTTCCTGATCTATTACCCTTTTTCGGAGGCGATTTGGAAGAGTGTGGTGCAATTTGCCGTGACAGGGCTGATAGCCTATTTCTACAAAAACTATCTGAATAAGAGTACCAACCACAGCCAGATACAGATTTGGAAGTTCTTCTATGTGCTATGGCTGGTGATTGTGATGGTGTCGTGGGTGATTGCTTGATGGCAAAAGAAGTGGAATCGTAAAAAAGCAGAAACGACCCACTCAGCCGTGTTGCCGGATCATTTCTCGATGTTCTGAATGACTTAATAGCCAGGAAGAGTTCTGCTGAACTGGGAAATAACCGGCGGCTTACGTCGTTCTATTTTATACCGCAGTGAGCGGTCATTGTCTTGGCTCTTAAGTATTTACCGAGATGGAATCTCTTTCCTTTCGCCGACTGATAGTCCTTGTTCAACTATTCTTGATTTTGAACTGCGGGCTGTGCCAGGACCTCACATTTCACGCCACTTTCAACACCACTTTGCGGACAGAAGATGGTAAGGACCCATTGTTCTTCTTGTTCTACAGTGATCAAATGTTTCAAGACGGTGTGCGAGAAGACGGTGTCCAGGTATTATTTCGACGGTGTTATCGATGAACTCAAGATCTATGATGCTCCGCTCAGTGCGGATGAGATTGAGACTATTTACCAAGAAGAAGTCACTTTGCTTTCCAGCGAGGCGGAGTTGATCAGCTTTTCATTTCCCAATGATATCGAGGTGGAGGAAAAGTTGATTGATCAGGTCTCTCAATCCATTGCATTTCGGGTATTGACTCCCTATGGTATCTCTTCTCTACCGACAAACATTGAGATCTCCCCCGGTGCTTCGATTGTACCACCTTCTGGGCAGCCCCAGGATTTTACAGTTCCGGTATCGTACACGATTACGTCTGAGGACCTTAGTACAACCAATACTTGGACCGTCAATGTCGAGTTAATTGAAGAGCCACTTGCGGTTACCGCCAATCCGCAGTTAAGCAGTCTGAAAGTATTTCCGAACCCAACTACGACTGCGTTGCACGTCGAGTATTCTGGCATTTTGATACGGGATGCTGACGCTCTGCTTTACAATGTCAATGGGCAATTAATGCGGAAAGCGAGGTACAGTAAGGATCAGGTGCTCACTTTATCTACTGCTGACCTGGTACCCGGGCTCTATTTTCTTCACTTGATCACAGCTGATGACCAGAAAATGTCGGAAAGGGTAGTAGTGAAGTGAACTTTCACAGTTCCAAAAAAAAGCAGAAACGACCCCCTCAGCCATTTCTGCCTTCTAATTTTTTCAAAGAGATAGCTCAGTTAGCGCAGGCCTTACCGATCAATACGACCAATAGACTCCTCCCCGGGTGACAGGATATTGCCATCACTGTCAATGGGAATTACTTCACCATAGCCCAGCTCCATGATCTCTTTCTCAATCTTCGCTTTGTCACCGACGACCATCCATGACCAGCCCTCCGTCTTGATGACCTTCCTGGCGATGTCCTGGATCTGATCGAGCGTCATGTTTTGTATGCGATCGGAATACTCCTTGTAGTAGTTGGGATCCAAATCGTATTGCACCATCGTATTCAAAGCAGATTCTACACTATTGAGAGTTTCCCATTTACCCGGTAAACTCATCACTTCATTGGTCTTCGTCATTTCGAATTCCTCCGCCGTCGCGGGATTGTCTGTGACATAGCCTTGTATCTCTTTCACGATCTCGGCCATGGAGGGGGCGGTCTTGTCTGTTTGGACTGGAGCATACGCCAGGAATGGTTGTTGCCCTTTTGCGCTTACAATCAGGGATCTGGCACCATAAGCCCAGCCCTTGTCTTCACGAATATTCATGTTGATTCGGGAGGTAAACTTCCCACCAAGGATCTCGTTGGACATGCCTAGTATCACTTCATCTTCCTCCCCATAGGGGTGGATTAATTGACTAGCGATGACCACGGTTTGCTCTGAGTTGGGCCGATCCATAAGGTAGATCTTGGGGTCTGTGGACTTGGCTACGGGGGCGAGGTTCTTCTCAGGAATGTCGCCTTCCTTCCATTTTTTGAAGGACTTCTCAATTAGGCCCTTCAGCTCATCCATCGTGACATCCCCGACAGCGATGAAAGTAGCGTTGTTTGGTCTGATCCATGCGGAATGGAATTTTTTCATGTCCTCTGTTGTCATCGCAGAAACGGTCTCCTCGTAACCGGAACCAGTCAATGGATTGCCATAGGCATGGTCAGGGCCGTAGAGAAACTTTGGTAAGGTGCGCAGGGCCATTTGCACAGGGCTGTTCTTTTCTTGTTGGATGCCCACGATCTGCTGCTTTTTCAATCGCTCCAGCTCTGGCTCCGGAAAGGAGGGGTTCAATACTACGTCCGCGAACAAATCCATGCTCGCTTCGAGGTTGTTCTTCAGTGCGGACATTGTGACGAAGGATTGGTCCAGATTAGAGCCCGCCCAGAGCTGTGCGCCCAGTAAGGAGAGTTCTTCACTTATCTGCAAGGCATCTCGATCAGTTGTACCCTCATCCATCATATTCATCGCCAGAGAGGCAGTGCCCGGTTGTGCAAACTGGTCCGCAGCATAACCAGCATCGAAGGCTAGCCGAAATTCTATCAGTGGGATCGTCTCTCGCTGAGCAAGAATGATCTTTATACCGTTGTCCAATTCTGCTCGCTGAAGTTCAGGGAACGAAACGCTCGCCGTGGCTCCGAGATCTGGCAGTTTGGAGCGATCCGCGCCTTCCCCTGTAGCCCGGTATTCCGGAAATGGCTCGATATGCATTACATAAGCTCCATCTGAGAGCCACTTTTTTGCCGTTGCATTGATATCGGCTGCTTTGGCATCTCTCATGGCCGCAGCACGTAGTAGGTAGGCTTCCGGGTCGCCCATGTAGGTATAGTTCTGTGCGAAGAGGTCGGACTTACCGCCGAAACCGCCGACTCGTTCCATGCCTCGGACGAGATTGGCGAAATACTGCGTCTTAGTCCGCAAGATTTCTTGCTGCGTGACGCCTTCTTCTAAGAGATTTGATAACTCTTCACGAATGGCGTTCTCAACCACCATTTTGTCCACACCAGGTTTCACATTTGCCTGGATGATGAACATGCCGGCGACCTCCAGCTCCCAGTTGAAGGAGTTGACCGATGTAGCGATCTGCTCATCATAGACCAATCGATTGTAGAGGCGTGATTTCTTGCCTGAAGTCAATGCACTCGAGACGAAATCGAGGAGAAACGCGTCCTCATCGCCATAGGCCGGGACATTCCATTGCATCATTACTCGAGTTTGCGGCACACGATCATACTGCACCTTTCTGATTTCGCCAGTCCGCTTTGCGATGTATTCTTGCAGGTGCGTCACTGGAGGGCCCGGAGGAATGTCGCCAAAGTACTTCTGCACTTTCTCCAGGACGTCGTTGCTATTGACGTCTCCGGCAATGACCAGCACAGCGTTAGATGGTCCATAGTAGTCGGCAAACCATTTCTTGACGTCTTCGAGGGCTGCTGCGTTGAGGTCATCCATCGATCCAATGATTGAGTGACTGTAGGGGTGATTCGCCGGGAAGACATCTCCAAGCATTGTTCCAAACCACTTACCGTAGGGCTGATCCTCTCCCTGTCTTTTCTCGTTTTGCACGACGCCGCGTTGTTCGTCGAGGCGCTCTTGGGAAATAGCACCACTGAAGTGTCCCATGCGATCAGATTCCATCCAAAGGACAACATCGAGAGCGGAAGTGGGTACATTTTGGAAGTAGTTGGTACGGTCAAAATTGGTTGTGCCATTGAGATCCGTAGCGCCAATGCTTTCCAGTGCCTGGAAGTAGTCTGTATTGTAATTCTCCGAGCCGTTGAACATCAGGTGCTCGAAAAGGTGCGCGAATCCGGTTCTTCCAGCCGGCTCGTCCTTAGACCCAACGTGGTACCAAATGTTGACCGCGACGATCGGGGCCTTGTTGTCTTCGTGCACGATCAGTGTCAGACCGTTCTCCAGTGTGAACTGCTGGTAGGGGATCTTGATTTGCTCTAAATCAAATTCGAAATTGTCACCCTCCGCCTGCGAGAAGCAAACAAGCGAAGTGACGGCCAATACAAGCGTTGTAAGTATTCTATTCATAATGGTGGGTTTTGTTGGTTTTCTGAATATACGGATTTGCCTAGGAAAGTATTCGGCAATGGGTACGACTAATTAGTTAAATTTTGCTAACGGGTTTTGTTCCTTGTTTTAGGATTGCATTAAGTGTACAGGAGGACAGGTCATGAATCTCGACCTGCTCCCGCAGCCATGTCTCACCATAATTGTAAAATTGAAAGTGCCACTTCGGGCGGATTCAGAACTGCGGGTTGTACTTTTCCTTCAGGATTGGCAGTCAATCAGGTATTTCATTCCAGCAGGATGGTTGTCGATGGTTTCGAAGACCGATTGGATGTCGTCCAAAGTATCCACCTGTGTTGTTAGTGTTTCGAAGGGAATGGCACCAGAAGCGGCCAACTGAATAGCCACCTCGTAATCTTCTGCCTCATACAGCCTAGCACCCAGTAGCTCCAGTTCCGAGAAAAAGAACCGGAATAAGTCAACTGGTCTCGGGGCGCCGTGAATAGCAACCATCACGATACGCCCGCGAACGTTCATTACATCTGTCATTGCCTCCACGCCGGAGGCAGAGCCAGACACCTCGAAGCTGCAGTCGATCATTTTTTCGTTGGTCAGGCGGCTGATCTCTGCGACCAGGTCTTGCTTGATGGGGTTGATCGTTTCAAATCCCAGGTCGTGGAGCATCGCCAGTCTCGATTCATTGACCTCGGAAATGATGACATGGGCTTTTCTATCCCGCATAGCATAGGCGATCAACGTGCCGATAGGGCCCCCACCAATTACCAGGCAATTCTCCCCGGGTACGACACGACCTATCTTCACGTCATGGCACGCCACCGCCAGAGGTTCAATGAAAGCGCCGTGTTGCAGCGGCAGACTTTCGGGTAGATGATGGAGCGTGTAGGCTGGTACCGTCCAGCTATTCTGAAACGCACCGGGGGCGTCAACACCCATGACTTTGACTTCCTTACTGACATGTGCATGCCCCTTGTCAAAGGGGTGGGGAGTTCCGAATCTTAAAGGCCGGACAGCCACGTGGTCGCCGACCGTCACGTTGGTAACATTCGCCCCGATTTCGGCGACGATAGCCGAAGCCTCGTGACCGACTATTTGAGGAGGAGCTACCCGCTGGTCCATGACGCCGTGATAGATATGTACGTCGGTGCCACACACACCGCAATAGGCGACTTTCAATCGCACTTCCTCTGGGCCTGGAGGGACTGCCTGTCCTTCACCTACTTCGAACGTCCTGTTGCCTTTATAAAACGCTGCTTTCATTTTTTCAAGATCTATGGGGCTACCCGGAGCGCCCTTTCAAATCGTCGAATTTGTTGTCAACAACAAAGTGAATTTCGGTGGACACAAATTACTTGATTTCTACAGTGGGACGAAGAATAATTCCTTTGGACGAATCCGCCGAATGCCAGTAGGCCCGGCAAGGCCAATGATTTCGAGCAGTGACCCAATGGTTTTGAAGTGATTCTGCGGTGCCAGCCCGCGAGTATCACGCGGAATAGCGAACAGTTTGCTTAAATTAAGCCCAAGCCCAAGGATCCAATGCTACAAACGATTGACCTAACCATCCTCATCCTCTATTTGCTAGCGGTGCTTGCCCTGGGTTTCTATTTCTCCAAGCGCGCGAAGACCGCTTCGGGTTTCACGGTTGGGGGGCGTTCCATGTCCGGGTTTGCCGTGGGGCTGTCCATCCTGGGCACTTTGCTCAGCAGCATTTCATTCATTGCCTATCCGGGGAAGGCTTATGCGAGTGATTGGAGTGCCTGGGTTTTCAGCATCACGGTGGTCATGGTGGCATTTGTAGCCGTGCGTGTATTTCTGCCCTTTTATCGGAATCTCGGAATAGTTTCCGCTTATGAGTTCCTTGAGCGCCGATTTGGGTATTGGGGTAGGGTCTATGGCAGCATCAGTTTCATCATGATTTCGGTGGGTCGTACTGGTGTCATCTTGTATTTGCTTTGTTTGACATTGAACCAACTGCTGGGTTGGGACATCGTCACATTGATTGTGATCACGGGGATTGTGACCACCCTGTACACTTTTGTAGGAGGTATTGAAGCGGTGATATGGACGGATGTTGCGCAAGTCATCGTGCTATTCGGCGGGGCGCTCCTTTGTGTGGGAATTTTAATTGGCAACATTCCTGGAGGTGCTTCCCAGGTCATCGAGATTGCCCAGGCATCCAACAAGATGAGTCTCGGGTCTTTCGAACTGGACATGGTACAATCATCGTTTTGGATGGTGCTCCTATTTGGTATCACGGAGAACCTGCGAAATCTGGGGACCGATCAAACCTACATCCAGCGGTACCTCACCTCCCGGTCTGACAAAGAAGCTATCAAGTCGGTATGGTTGGGAGCACTGACTTATGCGCCACTCACCCTCGTATTTTTCGTGATTGGAACGTGCTTGTACGCCTACTACCAGGTCTTTCCGAGAGCTGATCTGCCGGAGTTGGCGGATTCCGTGTTCCCGTTCTTCATTGTCAACGAACTGCCCAGCGGCGTACGGGGATTGTTGATAGCAGCGCTCTTTGCCGCAGCGATGAGCAGCTTGAGTTCTAGTATCAATAGCGTCGCAACGGTCTCCATTGAAGACTTTGTCAAGCGGTTATCCAAATCCGTGCTGACGGACCAGCAGGTGGTCACCTACTTACGTGTGTTCACCATTGCCTTTGGTGCTATTGGGACCATTACCGGTATAGCAATGATCTCAGTGAAGCAGGCGCTTGACATTTGGTGGCAGATATCGGGGATTTTCGGCGGAGGGATACTCGGACTATTTCTCGTGGGGCTGCTTTTCAAACGAGTGGATTCGCGAGCCGCCTTGCCGGCGGTGTTTCTGAGTATTGCGACGATTACCTGGGTGACATTCAGCGACGCATTCAATACCAATCAAAAAATACTTGCGGGTTTTTTCGGAACGATGGCGCTCATGTTTTCCGCCTATTTGATCACCCGTTTCCTGCCTCAACCTAAAGACACGAACCAATGAATGCAATGAAAACCCCCACCGGCGTGGTGAACGCTATTTTGACACCCTTCGATGATGCTGGCAACATTGACCAGCCGATGCTGGAAAAGCTCACGCGCTTCATGGTTGATGGGGGTCTGCACGGATTCTTTGTCAATGGCTCCACCGGAGAGGGACTGCTGCTTTCAGCCGATGAGCGATATGAGAATCTGAGCATCATCCAATCGGTGACGAAGGGCAAGATCGATCTCTATGCCTGTTCCATTCTCCCCACCACGCACCAGGTCATCGCAGATATGGAGCGAATGGCAGACCTGTCACCTGATTATGTGGTGGCGGTACCGCCTTTGTACTACCCGGCTGATCAGGAGATGATCATAAAGCACTTTGTGGAGGTGGCAGCTGCAGCTCCTGCTCCTTTGGTGCTGTACAATATTCCGCAGGTAGTCAACAAAACAGTGCTGCTGGACACGTTGGCTAAGCTATCGGTGAATCCCAACATCGTGGGGGTGAAGGATAGTTCCGGTGACTTCCAGGCTTTTGTGCAGGGAGCAACTTCCTTTGCTTCCGATGGTTTTTGCTGGATGCAGGGAGACGACCTGTTGCACTCATCTTCTTTGCAAGCGGGTGCGAAGGCGCTGGTCACGGGCCTCGGAAATGTGAGTATCGCTGCGAATGTGGCCGTTTACGAAGCCCTCCAAAGAGGCGATATCGACGAGATGTGGGCTCACCAGAAAATACTCAACGATGCCTACCGACTCGTCACTGTGCTGCCGGGGAAGGGGGTACCGGTTATCAAAGCCGCTGCGGCCATCCTCGGTCGGAGCACCTTCCGGATGAAGGACAGTTGGCTGGACCTGACATCCGAAGAGATCAAGATTGTGGAGAGCGTGTTGAAGGACATTGGCCTATTGAGGTGAGAGTTAAGTATCGACTATATTCTCACTCACAATGATGGATAGCCTCAGTTGGATCTTTCAGTTGATTGGACGGCTTCATCCGATGATCGTCCATTTTCCCATCGCGCTGCTTTTCGTGGCGCTTTTGATGGAGCTATTGACACTACGCGGTAAACAGGGACTGAGAGAAGGGATTTCGTGGCTGGTGAATTTAGGGGCTCTTTCAGCGGTCATTGCCTCCGTCATGGGTCTGCTTCTCGCCAATTTTGACTCCTATTCGGGGAGCACCGTCAGAAATCATCAAATCCTCGGGTTGGCAACCACTGCTGGCTCGCTGGTGACAGCCTGGTTATTGTATCGTTCGAGAGGCCAGGAGGAGCCCAACCTGGTGCCCTACCGTAGTGCTTTGATTATCACCACCATTGTCCTCACTGTCACGGGACACCTGGGCGCCAGCCTGACTCACGGGGAAGACTACCTCACTGAGGTCTTGCCGGGCAATCAGGAGTATCTCGACCATTCCAAAACCGGATTACTGCTGGCAGAAGTCTCCCAAAGAGATTCCGTATCCATGAAACAACTGGATCGCGTTAGCCTCGAAGTTCGCGCGATGTTTGCCCACAGCTGTTATCAGTGTCATAGTGACGAAAAGCTGGAAGGGGAGCTGCGGCTGGACCACCGTGAAGGCGTTTTTGAAGGAGGAGAATCGGGGCCACTGCTCGTGGTCGGCGACGCCGAAAACAGCGAGCTCATGCGCCGCATCACCCTGCCCAAGGGTCACGATGACTTCATGCCACAGAAAGGGACGATCCTGACGAAAGAACAAATCAATCTGATCGGTTGGTGGATTGACAATGGCGCCCATTGGGTGGAGGGCGATGTGAAAGTATTCCCGGAAGCGCCATTGGCATTGTCCAGGGTCGAGCTTCCACAAGCAAGGGGTCACGACCATCCGATTGACAGGTTGGTCAATGCTTATTTTGACAACCAGGGTATCGAATGGCCCGAGGTCGTGGATGATCGCACCTTCATCAAAAGGGCCTACCTCGACATTATAGGATTGCTGCCAACACCAGAAGACATACAGGCTTTTGCTGAAAGCAAGAGGCCAAACAAGCGTGGAGGTCTGATCGAATCATTGCTCGGTGACAACCAGAACTATGCACAACACTGGATCAGCTTCTGGAATGACATCCTTCGCAATGACTACTCGGGTACGGGATTCATTACTGGTGGGAGGAAGCAGATCACTGATTGGTTGTACAGCTCGCTGTTAACCAACAAGACTTATGACCAGATGGTGGCAGAACTCATCGATCCCATAGATGGCTCCGAAGGCTTCATCAAAGGGATCAAATGGCGTGGAGTTGTCAATGCCAGTCAGACCACTTCCATGCAGGCGGCTCAAAATATCGGTCAGTCCCTTATGGGCATGAACGTCAAATGCGCCTCCTGTCACAACAGCTTCGTAAGTAATCTTACGCTGGAGCAGACTTACGCCTTTGCCAACATCTTTTCAGATAGCACACTGGAGCTGCACCGTTGCGACAAGCCAACCGGTAGAATGGCAAAAACGGAGTTCATCTACACGGAATTGGGATCTGTGGAAGCGGAGACACTGAAGGAACGGCTGAAGCTCCTCTCGGAAGCCATGGTGAAGCCAGAGAATGGCCGGCTGTATCGCACCATTGTCAACAGGATCTGGGAACGGCTGAATGGTCGCGGTATCGTCGAACCTGTGGATGAAATGGACAACGACCCGTGGAATGCGGACTTGCTTGATTGGCTTACACAGGATTTCATCGATCACAACTATGATCTGAAGTATCTGATCACCAACATCATTACCAGCAAGGCCTATCAGCTGCCAACAGTGGGCTACAAAGATCCGATGGCCACCATGACGGAGATGTACGTTTATCGGGGGCCTTTGGTCCGTCGGCTGAGTGCAGAGCAGTTTACCGACGCTGTGAGTCAGGTGATTACGCCCGTCTATGCCTCCGTGGCGTTTGATCCTGCGCCAAAGGACATCAGCTTCAGGCGGATATGGCACAATGAGATCGAGTTTGATCGTCGGGTGCTGCCCAAACCCGGCAAACGATATTTCAGAAAGTCCTTTTCGCTGCCGAAGAAGTCAATCGCCTCTGCTCGGGTCATGATCTCGGTAGATCATTCCTTTGCGCTCTTCGTCAATGGAGAGCGTGTTGCCTCTGGAGACAATTGGAAAGAGATCGGTAGGGCGGATGTCAGCGGAGTGCTCGCTCACGGCGCCAATCTCATCGCTATTGAAGGAGAAAATGAAGGCCCCATTCCCAATCCTGCCGGGATCCTATTCAGAATGCAGGTAGTATACGAAGATGGCACTGAGACCATTTTCGAGTCAGATAAGGAGTGGGTCTGCACCGACGCACCACCGCCGGAAGGATGGAAGGAAGCAGGGTTTGATGACACCGCCTGGCAACAGGTCCGGGTGTACCCGGACTACTGGGGCAAGATGATCAATTTCGATTTTGATGTCGAAGAGCAGCGGTTTGCAAGGGCGTCGCTGGTCAAATTAGACCCGTTCATGAAGGCGCTGGGTAGACCCACTCGGGAAAATGTGGCGACAACGCGAGAGGAGCAAGCCTCACTCTTACAGGCGCTGGAACTGACCAATGGCGAATTCTTCAACGAGGTGTTGGAAGAGGGCGCCGAGAAATGGCTGGCTGCTTATCAGTCCGACCCTACGTCGATCGCCAACGAGCTTTATCTACAGTGTCTGGGTAGGGCCCCAAGCGCGGAGGAAAACGAGGTCATACTGGATGCCCTTGGCGAGACTCCGGATGTTGCTGCTGTTCAGGACCTTTTTTGGGCCACCCTGCTCTTACCCGAATTTCAATTTATCAATTAGTGGCATTTCATTTTTTGTATCGAACAGAGAATTTCTAAGGGATATCAGGATCTTGGTCGATCACTGTGACTGTGGTTGTATTCATTGAATTTTCTAATTCCTACTGCTCGAGCCGCAGGGGCTGTTCATTTTTGAAGGATCAAAAACGAACCAAAAAATCCTTGGCCCAATCATGCTTCCACCCGCAAGCCATCGCCAACCCCGCGATTGTGCCGGGCCACCGCGCCACTACCACCGTCCAGTTCAACTAGAGATTGGCAGTTTGTTTCAATAAGAATAATTCGACAAGAGTACTTGGAGGATGTGACTTATGTTCCAAATGCAGATCACTCTGAAGCATCAGGCTATTTCCGAGAGCACCCTGTGCAAGAGGTTGACTGTTCGTTCTCGTTAGACTACTTTGGAGTTCATGGGGAATTGGTGAGTACGTGCATGCGATGTTGCTGCTGGAATCCCTTTGGCGTTCGACTTGCGTGCTATTCCTCCAAACTCAGTCGTGCCACAACCTAGATCGAAGGTAGTTCTCTTCGCTAGTCCTTGGTGCAACGAGCCTTTTGAGAGTGATGCCTTATCTCGGAAGACCTTGTTTGGAGGAAAGATTTTTTCCCCGGTTTTTGATCTCTCAAAAATCGGGAGCCCCGTGGCTTGAGCGGTGGAAAATATAAATTCTTAGGACCAATAAGGATGCGCTAGCAAAGAAGGATCGGGGAAGTAGTCGGGCTTATGGGGATAATTTCTCTAAAAAATACAAGATCAGTTTGATCGAGTTGCTTATCGAAGCAAGTTCAATGTTGGCAGTTCACAGGAGTTGCACTATTTTGGAACAACGAGATTTGGGAGCGTCACTACCGACCTTCAGGAGTCATGCAAAATTTGGAAGAACTACATCGAAGAGAATTCATCAAAAAGATGGGATTGGCCACGGCCGCAGCATTGTCCACTTCCATCCCTTCAGCAAGCTTCCTGTCATCCTGCAATGGCCCCAAAATCCCTGCCACCGCTGATGCAGTGATCCTCTTGTATATGGCCGGGGGCATGGCGCACACCGAGACCTTTGATCCGAAAGCCTACACGCCCTACACGAAAGGTGTGGAGAGCAAAAGAATCTTGAGCACCTTCCCCAAAGCCCCCACAGCGGTTGATGGCCTCTATTTCTCGGAGGGCTTAGAATCCATTGGAAGTGTGATGGACCGCGGGGCGATCATTCGATCCTATCGATCGGCAGACCTCGGCCATATCCTCCATACCCGCCACCAGTACCACTGGCATACGTGCTACGAGCCTCCCCAGTCCGTGCAGGTCCCGCACATCGGTGCTTGGATCGCCAAAGAACTTGGCCCCAAAAATGAAGTGATCCCGCCTTTCATTTCGTTGGGCCAAAGGTTCACAGTCGGAGAAGGAGAGGAGCTCAAAGCCTTTCACTCTGCGGGTTTCCTTGGGGGAGAATACAGTCCGTTTCTTGTGTCGGATCCCTCCTCCGGGATGCAGAGCGTGCGGCCACCACAAGGGATGTCTGTCAAGCGTTTTGAGGCGCGCAACCAGCTTTATAAGGAATTGATCGACAAAAGCGCTGTAGGAGGCATCAGTAGTGACTACCAGAAGGAGTCCCTCAAGCGCTCGATGGAGCAGTCCTACCGCCTGCTCAATTCCCCGGAAGTCAAGGCCTTTGACCTGCAGGATGAGCCCGAGAAGGTCTACAAGGAGTACAACACCGGTCGCTTTGGACTAGGGTGCCTGATGGCGAAGCGACTCGTGCAGCAAGGAGCGCGGTTCATCAGTGTTTCGTCGGAGTACGAGCCCTTCCTGGGGTGGGACACCCATGAGAATGGCCACCTACGGGCCGGGCGGATGAAGCAATACATCGACAAGCCCATCGCTCAGTTGATCAGGGATCTCGATGAAAGTGGCCACCTGGACCGGACACTGATCATTTTGGCCAGCGAGTTCAGTCGTGACGCACTCCTGGAGGGCCGGCCTGGAGAAAAGGTCAAAGACCAGGTGATGGTTCCCGACAAGATCGAAGACGAAAAGCACTACGGCATGCACCGGCACTTTACCGATGGCGCCTCTATCCTGATGTGGGGTGGAGGCATTGAAAGGGGATTGGTGTTCGGCAAGACCGCAGACGAACGGCCCTGTTCGTCCATTGAAGACACCGTAGTGATTGACCAGATCCATCAAACCATCTATCATGCTTTGGGCATCCCTCCCGAAACCCACTACACGGTCGAAGGCCGTCCCGTTTATACCACACCGGATGGCCTGGGTGAGCCCATTATGCGGTTGTTTGGGAGAGAGGCGTAGCGGTGATTTGCCCTTGAGGACTATATCACTTCCCAATACAAAACTTACTGAAGATATTCTCCAGCAAATCATCCGTCGTGATCTCCCCGGTTAGTTCTCCCAAGTGATTCAGTGCTTCACGTATATCTAATGCTAGAAAGTCGTTAGTGATCTGTTTATCAATCCCTTCAAGCACTTTATCTAAAGCGTTACTTGTTAACTTAAGACCTTCGTAATGTCTACTGCTCGTGACGATCGTATTCGCGGAAGACAGCGATTTCACATTGCTTAACTCGAGGAGCTTCTCCTTCAGTTCTTCCAGGTGGGAGTGCTCCTTTGCACTAATGCTGAGCGACAAGTCATTCGTGAGTTCGGGCGATTGCGAGACGTCCTCTTTGTTCCCAACAAGTAGGTAGGGGATCCCTAGCTTTTCAACATCCTTTCGTTGCTCGGCTATTGAAGCCAAAGTCTCGTTTTCCAAGTCCACCATGAGAATAATTACACTGGCCTGGCGCATCCGTTCCTTGGTTCTGTCAACACCGATCGATTCGATCGTATCGTCTGTTTCGCGCAATCCCGCCGTATCAATGAAACGGAAAATGATACCATTGATGTTGATGGCATCCTCAATCACATCCCGCGTCGTTCCGGGTATGTCACTTACAATTGCTCGCTCTTCATTGAGCAGGGCGTTGAGCAATGTTGACTTTCCGGCATTGGGTTTACCAGCAATGACCACCGGTATACCGTTCTTCAGCACGTTCCCCAACTCAAAACTCTGCATCAAACCCGTTACAACCACCTGAATACGTTGTACAAGAGCTGTCAACTCCTCCCGACTGGCAAACTCGACATCTTCCTCCGAGAAGTCTAACTCCAGCTCAATCATGGATGCGAAGTGTATCAGACGTTCCCTGAGTTGCTTGATTTCGTTGGAGAACCCGCCGCGCATTTGCTTCATGGCCGTGTCATGGGCGGTCTTGCTTTCTGCAGCGATAAGGTCGGCTACTGCTTCGGCTTGGGCAAGGTCGAAACGTCCGTGAAGGAAGGCACGTTGTGTAAACTCCCCGGGAGCTGCCAGGCGGGCACCTTTGTTCAGCAGCAGTCGGATCACCTGCTTCAGAATGTACGGAGATCCGTGACATGAAATTTCGATGACATCTTCCTTCGTGTAAGAGTTCGGTGCCTTGAAAATGGTGGCTACGACTTCGTCTACTACGTCATCGCCATCCTTAATCAAACCGAAGTGCGCGGTATGGGACGATGCAGCCTGTAGATCCTTGCCTTTAAAGATGGATTGGAATATATCAAAACTCATTGATCCTGAGAGTCTTACAACTCCAATGGCGCCTACGCCAGGGGGCGTTGAAAGAGCCACTATTGTATCATCTAGGTTCATTTATCGAAAATTTCCGTTCACTCATCGATCATTCTTGTTCATCCACCGAAATCCATCAATGGTACTATATAAATAATTTTTTGCATTATTCTGCTACAGTTTTGAATGTGTATTCAACCTAATACACAAGAACTAAAACTGAACCAGCTAATGTTTACTATCACACGTTTCTCCGTGTTAGTGGTGGCTACAATTGTGGCCACCGCTTCTTTTGCCCAGACGCGGACGGGCCACACAGGAGCGCAAGCTCGTCAATTCGTCTCCAATGCCCGGTTCGTCATCACCGACGATAACAGTGATCCAACGTTCGTACAGTTTGAAGACAACACCCCTTTCGGGACGATTGCTTCAATGCCAGCGACTTTCAGGTTAGCCATCGGCTGTGACCTCAAGCGCACTGGTATCGTGCAAGATAAATTGGGTGACCAGCATTTCAAGTACCAGGAAACTTATAATGATATTGAAATTCGCGGTGCTGAATATGTCTTTCATATTCGAGGAAACAATTGGGTCACCAAGGCCAATGGCCGCTTGCACCGGCAGGTTCAGATGGATACCAACCCTTCACTCACAGAAGAGCAGGCGTTAGAAATCGCAATTGCGCAGGTCGGTGCTCAGGATTATGCTTGGGAAGACCAGGCCCAAGAGGCATTTCTTCGCAGCGAGACCAACAACCCAGATACAACTTATTTTCCTCAAGCTGAGCTAGCCATTAGTTCCAGAGATTACCGCAAGGGGGCGCCACTTCAATTGATCTATTCATTTGATATCTACGCCTCCCAGCCGCTTGGTCGGTACACTGTCGAAGTAGACGCGCACACTGGGGAGATTGTCAACAAGTATAACAAGATCCATCATAATGTGGTTAATGGCTCTGGTCAAACCCTATATGACGGGGAGGTGTCGATGCTCGTCACTGAGGATGCCAGTAACTACTACCTGGGTGAGACGACACGCGGGGAAGGCATCTACACCTACGACATGCAAAACTCGACGAATTATTCTGGTGCACAGCTCTTTATGGAGGGTGATAGTCACTTTGACGAGCAGCATAGCCAGGCGGGAGTGAGCGCGCACTTTGGCGCAGGTGCGACTTATGACTACTTCTTGCACAAGCACGGAAGGAACAGCTTCAACGATGCGGGTGCTGCCATTCGATCTTATGTCCACTATTCCAATGACTATGTCAATGCCTTTTGGGATGGTTCACGGATGACCTACGGGGATGGCAACGGTACTTCAATTACAGCTCTCGTTTCGCTGGACATCGTGGGCCATGAGATTGCGCATGCCGTGACTCAGTACAGTGCAGGGCTGATCTATCAAAACGAATCAGGCGCACTCAACGAGTCCTTCAGCGACATTTTCGGTCAATCGATCGAGTTTGAGACATTTCCAGCCACGGCCAGTTGGAATCTTGGGGATCAGATATTTACCAGTGGCACAGGCATGATTCGCTCAATCAGTGACCCCAATAGCCAGGGGCAGCCGGACACCTACCTCGGCGAGCTCTGGTACACAGGCTCCGGTGACAACGGGGGCGTTCATTATAACAGTGGCGTTCAGAACTTCTGGTATTACCTGCTGGTAGAAGGCGGTACAGGCACCAACGATTTTGGATACGCCTATGAGGTTCCGACTATCGGGAGGGATGCAGCCGATGCCATTGCCTACAGGAACCTGACCGTTTACCTCACTTCAAGTTCAACCTACATTGATGCCCGCGTTGGGGCCGAGCAGTCTGCGATCGATCTGTATGGCGAGAATAGTATAGAACACCTGGCGGTCATCGAAGCCTGGAATGCAGTAGGCGTTCCCACCACTGAACCGGTACTTACAGTTGCCTCTTCGCTTGATGTGGGTTACGGCATCATCAATGAGACATCCGTGGTGGACCTGCGGATCATCAATTCAGGCTTCGAACAACTAGATGTCACGAGGATCGATGTAGGTGACGCGGTATTCTCTCTGGTAGAATCTACCTTCTCGGTCGCCCCCCAGGCTTCTTATGATCTTGGTGTCACCTTCACTCCGGCAGCCCTACAGCAGTATGATACGGAGATGACGATCTACTCGAACGCGGACACGGCCGTTGTTGCACTGCAGGGAATTGGGTCGGAACGTCCAAGTATCACTCTTTCAGAAGATCACTTTTCACTTACTCATGCGGCGGGAGAGGTAGCTTCATATCCAGTCACTCTGACGAACAATCACAGTACCACCCTCAACTTCACGTTGACGACTGATGCGGTTCGACGTCCGACGCCATCTTTCGTGCCGACTACAGGATCTGTGACGGTTGGTAAGACGGAAGTGAATGCCTATCGGCAAGTGTCATCCCTGACGGGTACTGATACGCTAAGCGGTTATGTCTGGGCGGACAGCGACGAAGGCGTGGCATTCGATTGGTTGGATATTCAGACGTTGGGTACGACGGTGACCCTGGGCGATGACGACAACTCCAACCTCATCCCGCTGGGATTTGATTTCGCATTCTTCGAAGACCCGTACTCCAGCATTTCTATCAGCAGCAATGGCTGGATCAGTTTTACGGAAACCAGTTTCGGTCTGTGGACAACTCCCTTGCCTTCCAACTCGGCGCCAAGGAACGTCATCGCCTGGATGGGCCACGACCTTTTCCCTGGAGGCACTTGTCATTACTATCAGGACACCGATAATGACCGCTTTATCGTCCAGTTCACCAATTGGACGGATTGGGCGACAAGAAATGGAGATTATACCATTCAGATACAATTGCATGCGGATGGCAGGATCCTCCTTTTGTATCAGAACATAGCTAATCCGAAGAATGGTAGTGTGGGAATTCAAGATGAGACGAAGACCCAGGGGTTGACCATCGCCTACAACGATGAGACGTTCTTCCGCAACAACTACGCTGTCGAAATCAAGCAAGACCCACGCTGGTTGGAGCCTTCCATCGAGGCAGTGACATTGGCTGCGAACGAGTCAGTTGACTTCAATATCGAAATTGATGCGAGCCAGCTCGTCGGAGGCAATTACTCGAGCAATATTCTTCTTGGACTACCTGATTTCCATACGACGATAGATTCTGTGCAAGTGGACCTCGAGATCGATGGAGTGGCCAATCTGCAGGCACCCAATAGACTGGAGTTTGGCAATGGTTTTGTCGGGCAGGAGAAGGAGCACCTACTGGAAGTGATCAATCTAGGTTCCGACGAGTTGGTGATCCAGTCGGTCAGTATCGACGATGGCACGGTCTTTTCAACTGATGCCAACAACTTCAGTATCGGACCTCGGAAAGACACCACGATAGTGGTTCGCTTTGTCCCCCCCTCGATCGGCACTTACGTAGATACATTGCGCCTGGCAACCAACGACCCTCAATTTCCTGTGAGGGCCATTGCACTGGAGGGAGTGGGTGTTCGGCAGCCAAACCTGACGGTCAATCCGGATAGCCTGGGATTGACCCTGCAGCAGGGAGCCACAACAACAAGGACCTTCGAACTGTCCAATGTGGCAGATGCTGATGAACTTACTTACTCTGTTGGGTATCGCACGGATGCCACAGCTACGAGCACAGTCCTGGACAAGAGCGCGATTTTTCATGGTACGACCCCACAGAGTGATGACCACAAATCCAATGATGTGGTCGAAGGACCTAAGCAAACACATTTGAGTCCGGCGCAAGGAGTGGCTGTCGTTCCGACCATCGCCCAGTCAAGCCTGGAGGAAATAAAGTCTGTCCTCGATCAGTCAAATGGAAGTATCACCTCATTGATCCCCAATAGGCATGATTTCACGGATGGCGAAACGGGTACCAACATCAGAGATGGGGGAGAGGATATGTACGATGCCGGGAATTTTCTATCGACCAATTTGGGTGGGCCTGTTGACTACACGAACGGGGACATTTTCAATCATCAAGCCTTTGGGTCAGCCTCCTATTTCACCGCGAAATATACCGGCCTCTTTGTGCTCGTGGCGGACCTTGATGGTGTCAGTAATTTCAAGATTGAAGGCAATTTGGGAGCGGACGGTGGAGGATCCGCTGATGGTTCCGTGCTACAAATCAACAGGTCGGGCAAGACGTACCTGGGCTTTGTAAAGCGGGTGTTTGACGCCGGAGACCCTTCCATCAATCACCTCATCATCATTGAGAGCAATGGCGTCGCCACGCATGAGTTCAGCCTCAATACGAATGATGATTACCATGAGGTGTCTAACCTCAATGAAGTGTCGCGAATTAATTATCTACTTTTTAGTACCGGTGGCGGTGGCGATTACCTGGATGATGCGAAGATGTTGGAAATTATGGAGGCTTTCGTCGATTTGACCAATGAAGAGACCTGGTTGACGACGGAACAAATGGAGGGTACCATCGAAGAGGGGCAGAGCCGGGACATTGAGTTCACTGTAGATGCCAGCGACCTGGACCCAGGGGACTATGAGCAGTTCATTGTATTCTCATACAATAGTCCTGATTCACCTCTGGAAGTGCCGGTATTCCTGGAAGTAACCGGAGATGCACCGGGCGAGCTGTCTTTGGATCGCAACAGCATTGACTATGGTGTCACGACCATTGGAGACACGAAGCGGGACTCTGTGCTCCTGACCAATGGTGGACCATCCGCGGTGACAGTCACTGAAATTGCTCTGGCGCACAGCGACTTCGGGGTAGATGGATCATCTTTTGAATTAGCGCCGAATGCGAGTCGCTGGATACCGTTTGTTTACACTGCAGCAACCGAGGGGTCGGTCGCAGCCGAGGCATTGATCCGACACGATGGAGCCGGAGGGGACATTGTCATTACGCTGGAGGCCAGAGGAGAGTTGGCACCGGGCGAACTGTCGTTGGATCGCAACAGCATTGACTATGGTGTCGCGACCATTGGAGACACGAAGCGGGATTCTGTGCTCCTGACCAATGGTGGGCCATCTACGGTGACGATCACTGAGATTGCCCTGGCCCACAGCGACTTTGAGGTAGATGGATCATCTTTTGAATTAGCGCCGAATGCGAGTCGCTGGATACCGTTTGTTTACACAGCGGAAACCGAGGGATCGGTGTCTGCCGAGGCATTGATCCGACACGATGGAGCCGGAGGGGACATTGTCATTACGCTGGAGGCCAGAGGAGAGTTGGCACCGGGCGAACTGTCTTTGGATCGCAATAGCATTGACTTTGGTGTCACGACCATTGGAGACACGAAGCGGGACTCTGTGCTCCTGACCAATGGTGGACCATCCGCGGTGACAGTCACTGAAATTGCTCTGGCGCACAGCGACTTCGAGGTAGATGGATCATCTTTTGAATTAGCGCCGAATGAGAGTCGTTGGATACCGTTTGTTTACACATCAGCAACCGAGGGGTCGGTCGCAGCCGAGGCATTGATCCGACACGATGGAGCCGGAGGGGGCATTGTCATTACGCTGGAGGCCAGAGGAGAGTTGGCACCGGGCGAACTGACTTTGGATCGCAAGAGCATTGACTTTGGTGTCACGACCATTGGGGATACGAAGCGTGACTCTGTGCTCCTGACCAATGGTGGGCCATCCGCGGTGACAATCACTGAAATTGCCCTGGCGCACAGCAACTTCGAGGTAGATGGGTCATCTTTTGAATTAGCGCCGAATGCGAGTCGCTGGCTACCGTTTGTTTACACAGCGGCAACCGAGGGATCGGTGTCTGCCGAAGCGGTGATCCGACACGATGGAGCCGGAGCTGATATCGTTGTTACACTGGAGGCCAGAGGAGAGTTGGCACCGGGCGAGCTGTCTTTGGATCGCAACAGCATTGACTATGGTGTCACGACCATTGGGGATACGAAGCGTGACTCTGTGCTCCTGACCAATGGTGGGCCATCCGCGGTGACAATCACTGAGATTGCCCTGGCGCACAGCGACTTCGAGGTAGATGGGTCATCTTTTGAATTAGCGCCGAATGCGAGTCGCTGGCTACCGTTTGTTTACACTGCAGCAACCGAGGGATCGGTGTCTGCCGAGGCATTGATACGACATGACGGAGCCGGAGGGGGCATTGTCATCACGCTGGAGGCCAGGGGAGAGTTGGCACCGGGCGAATTGTCGTTGGATCGCAACAGCATTGACTTTGGTGTCACGACCATTGGGGATACGAAGCGTGACTCTGTACTCCTGACCAATGGTGGACCATCCGCGGTGACAGTCACTGAAATTGCTCTGGCGCACAGCGACTTCGAGGTAGATGGATCACCTTTTGAATTAGCGCCGAATGCGAGTCGTTGGATACCGTTTGTTTACACAGCAGCAACCGAGGGGTCGGTCGCAGCCGAGGCATTGATCCGACACGATGGAGCCGGAGGGGACATTGTCATTACGCTGGAGGCCAGAGGAGAGTTGGCACCGGGCGAACTGTCGTTGGATCGCAACAGCATTGACTATGGTGTCGCGACCATTGGAGACACGAAGCGGGATTCTGTGCTCCTGACCAATGGTGGGCCATCTACGGTGACGATCACTGAGATTGCCCTGGCCCACAGCGACTTTGAGGTAGATGGATCATCTTTTGAATTAGCGCCGAATGCGAGTCGCTGGATACCGTTTGTTTACACAGCGGAAACCGAGGGATCGGTGTCTGCCGAGGCATTGATCCGACACGATGGAGCCGGAGGGGACATTGTCATCACGCTGGAGGCCAGAGGAGAGTTGGCACCGGGCGAGCTGTCTTTGGATCGCAATAGCATTGACTTTGGTGTCACGACCATTGGGGATACGAAGCGTGACTCCGTACTCCTGACCAATGGCGGACCATCTACGGTGACAATTACTGAAATTGCTCTGGCGCACGGCGACTTCGAGGTAGATGGATCATCTTTTGAATTAGCGCCGAATGCGAGTCGCTGGCTACCGTTTGTTTACACAGCAGCAACCGAGGGATCGGTCGCTGCCGAGGCGGTGATCCGACACGATGGAGAAGGCGGAGATCTCTCTGTAGTATTATCAGGCCTTGCAGAGGAAGACAGCGGGGTTCCAATTTCAGTGTCAAGGGACTCTGTGCAATTTGGCAATGTTAGGACGAGCATGTCAGCATTGCAGATCCTAACGCTCAGAAATGAAGGAAACCGGGCCGTTGAGGTCCTGGAGGTCATCGGCCAGGATCTCAATTTTTCAGTGACCGTGGAGAATTCGCTTCTCGAGCCCGGTGATGAAGTGCAATTCGAACTGTTGTATACTCCTCAATGGGAGGGACCTCAGGAAGCCGAACTAAATTTCGTTACAAGTATCCCGACCACGCAACCAGTGACCATCCAGGCAGCGGGAACAGGCGTGGCTACTTACCTGGAGCCGGCGACGAGATCCTTGTCCATTCCTGTCGGGAGTGGCGTTGCAACCCTTATCGTCGAGACGAATTTGGATGGTTTTCAAGCGGATAGCGATGCGACTTGGCTCACTTTTGATTACGAAGACGGTGACCTGCCAACCGAGAAGAAATTGTTGATCAACTATGAAGCCAATACCTATTTTTCTTCTCGACAGGCAACCATCAGGTTGTATGGAGGAGGTCTTTCCAGAAGTGTGATTGTCTCACAGGAGGCGCAGCAACACTATATCACTGTATCTGAGGATTCTCTGGCAGTTCAGAGTGATGGGAATGTGTTCGAACTGAGTGTGGAGACTTCCCTGCCTGATTGGAGCGTGCAGTCATTGCCAGATTGGATAAGCACCAGCATCATTGACGATAAGGTCGAAATCACGTGCGATGAGAACGCTTCATTTCCCGATCGGTCTCATGTAGTCGTCTTTGGTAATGGTGATATTGTGGCGGAAGTGCATATTGCTCAAGAGGGGCGTGTAGAGGACCCTTGGCTCAGGGTACCAGTCACGAGCTTTAATACCGATAAAGCAGGGGGCAGTCTGGCAGTGGCCGTGGAGGCAAATGTCGACTACTCGGCCAGAACTGAGGAGGATTGGTTGAGTGTCTCCAAGGCTGACGGTGGGCTTGAAGTCACGGTGGAGCGATTAAAAGGGCCTAAAGATCGAACAGCCACCATCATAGTGGAGAGCCCGGGACTTGAGTCGGTGAGCATCACGATTGAGCAAACCAAGAAGGACCAAATATTGAGCATCGTTGATGATGAACCAGAGGTGGTAGTAAATATTTATCCCAACCCTGCCCAGGACTTTCTGATGATTGAGTCTGATAAGATGGAAGTCGTAGAGTTCTACACGGCACGAGGAGCAGTGGTCTCACAGATGAGCGATATCATCAACGGCAAAGCAGAGATCGATCTCCGAAGTTTGGAGGGGGGAATGTACTTCCTCCGCATCCAACATAGTGACAATACTTTCCGGATGGAGAAGGTGATTGTCAGAAGATAAGTACTAGGTGTATGAATTGGAGCTAGGAAGGTGCAGTCCCCAGGTGGGTCTTGCGCCTTCTTTCTTTGCTCAACCTGGTTACAGTGAATGTCACGGCAAACTGCAAACCTGCCACGGTAGCGATAGCGCCAGCAATTGAACCATCGAGCCACACGGCTAGCAAATAACCGAAAAGTGAGCTGGAGCAACCGAGGCCCATGCTGAGGAAAAGCATTTTCTTCAGATCATTGGTCATGAGGTAAGCAGTTGCTGGAGGTGTGACAATCAGTGCGACAACCAGAATGGCGCCCACGGACTCAAAAGACGAGACGGTGGTCAATGAAACCAATCCCATGAGTGCATAGTGCCATTTCTCGGGAGAGATGCCCACGGATCTCGCGAATGACGGATCAAAAGTTGTGACCTTCAGCTCCTTATAATTGAGCAATACGAAGGTTCCATTAAGTACGAAAACGACGGCAAGGACGATCAGTGCCTTAGGGCCAAGTATGGAGCCATTACTGAGGACAATCACGTCTAACGGCACATAAGCGATTTCACCATAGAGCACGCACTCCTCATCTATGTGCGCGTCACCAGCATAATAGGAGAGGAGGATCACTCCCAAAGCAAACAGCCAGGTGAAAGTGACCCCGATCGAGGCATCGGTTTGCAACTGGCCTTTATTGTGGAAAAACTCTATTAGGAAGGTAGTGAGCAGCCCCACTAATCCTGCACCAATAAGCATCCAAATACTGTCAATATCGCTCCCCAGCAAAAAGGCGATAACGATACCAGGTAAGACGGCGTGCGAAATGGCGTCGCTCACCATGGCCATTCTTCGGAGGATCAGAAAACTACCCAGCAGACTACAACTGCTGGCTACAAGAGCTCCTGTTACGATGATGATCAATGCATTCATGGCGCCATTAGTCTCGTGATGGAATGATCGTTTGATGCGGATCCCGCTGCGGATTATCCAGCAGGCGTTCCAATTCAATTTCCAGCTCTGGCGTGATCACGTGCTCGATGGATTCGGCGTCTTCATGCACATGGTCAGGGGCGATACTGAGATACTCTGTTAGGTACAACTCCCATAGCCGGTGCAGTCGCTGCACCCGCCGACCTTTTTTCAGGCCATCATTCGTCAGGCTCCACTGGGGGCCATCCCGCTCCAGGTATCCCTGATTGACGAGTCTGCTCAGTCCGTTTTTCAGATCCCGCGGAGTAAACCTGCGTTTTTCCTGGATAGCATCGATCGTCAAAGGCGGCTGGAAGGACCCTTTCGATTCACCAACGGCATAAAAGGCCTTCAGCAAGTTTTCGTCCAGCAACGTCCGTCGAATTCGAAATTGCCGGAGGGCCCTGTTGGCAATCCCTTTGCCCGGAGCAAAGAAGAATGACAGAATCGCTATTAGAGAGAGTACCATGACCATCCATGGTCCCGTCGGCATCGCTGGTGCCGCGTAGCTAATAAAGGCACCAGTCACGCCGGAGAAGCCCCCAAAAACAGCCGCTAGCAGCAGCATCTTGTGAAGTCGATCAGTCCAGAATTTTGCCGTCGCCGCCGGAGTGATCAGCATGGCCGCCATCAAGACGACGCCGACTGCCTGGATGCCGGCGACTACCGCCAGCACGGTGACAGACGTCAATACCATCTCGATGAATCTCACAGGCAATCCCATTGATTGGGCAAAGGCCATATCGAAGGAAATGATCTTGAACTCCTTGTAAAAGGACAGCACAATGATCAGCGTAAGCCCCGCAAGAATCCCAAACACCACCAGATCCTGCCCCACAAGAGCGGCGGCCTTACCAAACAGGAAGGCATCCAACCCGGTTTGCTGAGCGTTTCCTGAGTGTTGTATGAATGTCAGCAGCAGTATGCCAAATCCAAAAAACACCGATAGTGACAGACCCGTGGCTGTATCCTCTTTGAGCTTAGAATGCTGCACGACATAATCCATGACTACAATTGACAGCCAACCGGAGACAAACGCCCCAATGACAATCAACAGTGGGTTTTTATAGCCTGCCAGTAAAAACGAAAGGCAAATTCCCGGAAGTACGGCATGGGAGACCACATCACCTACCAGAGACTTCTTTCGAAGGAAGGTGAAGCAGCCTACGAGCGCCGATGAGATCGATAGCAGGACGGTCCCAATTACCACATATTTGATGTTGGGGTAGGAGAAAGTGAAGAATTCTATGAAGGTGTCTTTCATGATTCTCTCGCTGGAAATCCCTTCTTTCGCATCAACTCTCCCACTTGTGTGAGCAGAGTCAATTTACCGCCGTAAGTTTCCTCAAGGGCTGCCTGTTGAAATACTTCCTCCGTAGGACCTGCTGCCACGAGGCGAAGGTTAAGCATGATCAACCAGTCGAAGTAGGTGGCGACGGATTGCAAATCATGATGGACAACGACAAGGGTCTTGCCTTGCTCCGTGAGATGTTTCATGATACCGATCAAGGCCTTCTCTGTTGCAGCATCTACACCGGCAAAAGGTTCGTCCATCAGGTAGATATCCGCCTGCTGAGTAAGGGCACGTGCGAGAAAAACGCGCTGCTGTTGGCCACCAGAGAGCTGGGATATCTGTCGATGGGTAAAGGCCTCCATGCCCACCTGACGGAGGGCGTTCATTGCCGCTTCCTTGTCTGCCTTCCTTGGGCGTCGAAAAAGACCCAGCTGACCATACCTGCCCATGAGCACAATGTCGAAGACAGAGGCCGGGAAGTCCCAGTCAACAGACTCTCTTTGCGGGACGTAACTTACCCTGTTTCGTAGAGATTCCAATTCCTGCCCAAAGACCTTTACATAGCCCGAGCTCATGGGCACGAGACCCATTACCGCTTTGATGAGTGTAGACTTGCCTGCTCCGTTGGGGCCAATGATACCTGTCAGAGAACCCTTGGGGACATCGAGGTCGATGCCCCACAGCACCGGTTTCTTGTCATAGCTGACAGTCAGATCATGGATCTCCAGGGCGATATCGTTGTCCGTTTGCTTCATAGGCTGTTGCTATCTGTTGCAGTAGGGCTGGTCTCTGCCCGAAGGCCATCCACAATCGTGCTGACATTCGCATCCACCATGCCCAGATACGTTCCTTCCTTCGTGCCAAATGCCCCCATGGCATCCGAATATAGATACCCACCGATAGAGACCTTGTGGCCTCGGGCGCGGCAACCTGCGATGACAGCATTGATGGCTTTTTCTGAAACACTTGTTTCCACGAATATGGCCGCAAGTTTACGGTCGATAACGAGATCTGTGATTTCAGCAATGTCCTTGAGTCCAAAATCTGAGACTGTCGAGATGCCCTGGAGACCCTTCACTTCCATGTCGTAAGCCTCACCAAAGTAGCCGAAGGCATCGTGAGCAGTGACGAGTACACGTTGTTCCTGGGGGATCGCCGCAATCCGTGACGCCACTGTCTCATGCAGCGAATCCAGTTTTTGTAGATATGCTTCTGTACGAACTTGGAAAACGCTCGCCTTGGCCGTATCCAATGTCTGAAGGCTATTGCCAATGGTCCTGACGACCTCTTTCCATAAGTTCACATCAAACCACACATGGGGGTCATAGGAGTGGCCAAATTGCGTCGTTGCCAGGAGTCTTTGCGTTGGAATTGACTCGGCGGCAGCTACCACCGGTTTACGTTCAGACAGCTGTTCCAGGATCTCACCCATCTTCCCTTCCAGGTACAGGCCATTATAGATAATCAGGTCAGCCTGCGTCAGACGTGCCAGGTCTCCCTGGGTTGCTTTATACAAGTGCGGGTCCACACCAGGTCCCATGATGACTTGTGCGTCTATGTCGTTCTTGCCTATGTTCAGTACGGCGTCGTAGAGCATACCAGTGGTGGCTACAACTGTAGCCTTGGTCGTCGCATTGGACTGCCCCGTAGGTACCTGGCAATTGCTGAACAGGATGACAAAGGCAAAAGGAATCAGAAAGTTTGCCATTCGATTATGAATGGTGTGTCCCTTTGATATCCAATCGAATAGGAAGGCTGAATTCTGTTGCAAGTCTCTTTTAATCCGTTTTCTCGTGTAAAAATACAAATCTAAATAAATTGTTAGTCTAATCTAATTCTTCTTTTCGATAGACCTTTATTTCTTTTTTATAATGTGGAGACAGCGAAATTAGATGCAGTGATATTTGTCGGAAGGAGCATGGTGACCAGGTTTGGTTGAGGGGAGAGAAATTGACCCCATCTAACGTTTGTGCACCCGCCGAACTGTGTGTAGGTCGAGGTATTACGGTGAGAGGAGCGATGCTTTCTGCATTTTTTTGAAATAACCTTATGATATTAAGTGAGGATTTAGTTGTTTTCGACCAGCAAACGAGAGTTAGTCACCATCCATCTGAATTGACAGCATTGCAAGCAATCCATTCGACAAAGAGAAGCTATCTATGGAATTGAGGTCCCTGATTGAAGACGCCTGGGAAGATCGGTCGCTTATTAATTCCAAGGAAATTGCGGTAGCGATCAAGACCATCATTGATGATCTGGACAACGGCAAACGCCGGATTGCCGAGCCGGATGGTGATGCATGGGTCGTTAACGAGTGGTTGAAGAAGGCCGTGATCCTCTACTTTCCGTTGATGAAGATGCAGTTGATCGAAGTCGGGCCTTTCCAATTTCATGATAAGATCAAGCTCAAGAGCGGGTACGACCAATTGGGAGTTCGGGTGGTTCCACATGCGATTGCCAGGTATGGCTCCTTCATCAGCTCCAATACAGTGCTTATGCCCTCCTACGTCAACATCGGAGCCTATGTGGACGGGGGGACAATGGTTGATACCTGGGCCACAGTTGGTAGCTGTGCCCAGATAGGCAAGAATGTGCATCTCAGCGGAGGCGTCGGTATTGGAGGTGTATTAGAGCCTCTGCAGGCGGCACCCGTCATCATTGAGGATGATGCTTTTATCGGATCAAGATGTATAGTCGTGGAGGGTGTACGTGTCGGCCGGGAAGCGGTTCTGGGTGCCAATGTGGTGCTGACTGGTAGCTCCAAGATCATTGATGTGACTGGTGACGAACCAAAGGAATACAGAGGTTACGTGCCACCGCGATCCGTCGTTATTCCAGGGACAATTCCCAAAAGATTCCCTGCCGGAGAGTACCAGGTGCCCTGTGCGCTGATCATCGGTCAGCGAAAAGAGAGTACCGACAAAAAGACCTCCCTCAATAGCGCGCTTAGGGAAAATGATGTGGCCGTTTGATCGTTAATATAGATCGAGGTCAGTTCGTATGTTCATCAATTCAATCATCTCGCATTTAGCGCTTGGCATTTATTGTTTATTGCCCACACAAATTCCCGCGCAAGGTGGAAATGGAGCCGCAGCCGTCGATTATCCCTTTGATCGGGGAGAGGTACTCGAGTACAGCATGAATTATGGGTGGTTTCATATTGGACGAGCCACGGTACAGATAGAGGATGACATCCAGTATCGGTCCGGCCAGAGCTGCTACGAAATGCGTGTCAATGGTGGAACTGCGGGGTTGTTGAATATCTTTGCATCCGTCGACGACGAATGGGGAGCGGTAATAAAGGAAGACGATCTCACCCCAGTGTTCACTTACCGCAATATCCAGGAAGGTAAATATGAGTTGGAAGAACGCGTGCACATTGTGCCGGATTCTGGCCAAATTCGCGTGGATCGCAGGCGGCTCGATAAAGATAAGAGTTCAGTTAATCACTACGAGTACGATCCAGAGCAAGCAATTTATGACATGTTGAGTGGTATACTGGTGATGAGAACTACAGATTTCTCTCAGTACATGGAAGGGGATACGATCACCCTTGATACATTTTTTGAGGATACGTTCTATCACTTCAAGATCCTTTATCAAGGAATCGAGATGGTCAAAACTGGTGTTGGCAAGTTGCGCGCACACAAGCTCATTCCAGTGATGCCAGACAACAAAGTATTCGATGGAGAAAACTCGGTGACTGCCTGGTTCTCCGCTGATCGCAATCGCCTGCCGCTGAAGATGACGGCAGATATGTTCATTGGGCGTGCATCATGCGAGATCACTTCTTATAAAAACATTAAGTATGGGCCAGACTATCGGCCCAATTGATACCACCACCTATTATATCTGAAAATATCAATGAATAGTAATCAACTGTGGATCCTCTTGGCGGGTTTCGTTATTTCTTGCAATTCCGGCCCTACGAGTAAAGGCGATGCGCTATTCAACGCCGGCAAATACGAAGCGGCCGTGGAGGCTTATGACGATGAGCTCAGTGAGAATCCTGACGTATCCATATTGTACAACCGGGGACGTGCGTACGAGGAATTGGGTAAATTCGATGAAGCCATGGCCGATTTTGAGCGGGTGATTCGAGCGGATGAGCGCAACATCAATGCTTACATCAGTATGGCGCACGTTCACTACAAGCTCGGTCAGTACTCGCAGGCATTAGTGGATGCTGGAAGGGCACTGGATTTGAACGAAAACTCTCCTCAAGGGCACTTTCTGGAGGGTCGGTGTCGGCACCAGTTGGGTTATTTTGATGCGGCACTGGAGTCTTATAGCCTGGCATTGAAGCTCAACCCGGACCTGGGAGATGCTTATCTCTACCGGGGAGCGCTCAAAATACAACTCAATCGCTCGCAGTCTGCCTGTGAAGATCTGATCAAGGCGCGGAACCTTGAGGTAGAGGGTGCGGAAGAGGCATTGGGTAAATATTGTAAGTAGCCATGGATTCGAATTATCTCGAGCATTTCGAGTCGCTGGAAACTCCCTTCTATTTCTACGATATCGGACTTCTACGACGCACGCTGCAGGTGGTGAAGCAGGAAATTGACGGTCACCCTTTCAGAGTGCATTACGCGCTGAAAGCAAATGTCAATAACCGGCTGCTGAAGGAAGTTTGCGAAGCAGGGTTCGGTGCGGACTGTGTGTCCGGCAATGAAGTGCGAAAAGCCATTGAGGTGGGATTCCCGAAAGATGATGTGGTCTTTGCAGGCGTTGGGAAAACAGATCAGGAGATCACTTTGGGCCTGGATGAGGAGATCTTTGCCTTCAACGTGGAGTCGATCCAGGAACTGGAGGTCATTGAGCAGCTCGCCGGTCAGCGTGGCAAGACTGCCAATTTTGCCCTGCGGCTCAACCCCAATGTCGATGCTGGCACACATGAGTACATCACTACCGGGAAGCGCAACAATAAGTTTGGTGTAACATTCGAAGAACTCACAGCGGCGATTCCATATATCCGGCGCTTACAGCACCTGCGGTTCATTGGCGTTCACTTTCACATCGGCTCTCAGATTTCGGACCTTTCCCGGTTCTCGGCATTGATCACCAAAGTCAATGAGATCCAGACGTACCTTGAAGGTGAGGGATTTAAGTTGCCTCACCTCAATGTCGGCGGAGGCCTGGGCATTGACTACATGGACCCGGATGGTACGGCTATTCCAGACTTCAAGACGTACTTCGACGCCTTCAAAAATGAGCTCAACCTTCGGGATCATCAGACCTTGCACTTTGAACTTGGCCGATCGCTCGTTGGACAGTGCGGTTCACTCATCACACGGGTATTGTACAATAAGCCTGGCGAGGGCACGACGTTTCTCATTGTGGATGCGGGTATGACAGAGCTACTGCGGCCAGCGCTATATCAGGCGATACACAAGATCCAGAGTCTCTCCTCATCCAATGGGGAGGATACTTACGATGTCGTCGGTCCGATCTGTGAAACCTCCGATGCTTTTGCCAGGGGTATCAACTTGCCTTTCAGTGAGCGGGGGGATGTCCTCGCGATCCGGTCAACGGGGGCGTATGCCGAAGTGATGAGCAGTCGCTATAATCTGCGGGAAATTGCGCCGTCGGTGTACAGCGACGATTTCGACCATTAGCTCACAAACAGTCAGAAGGCTTCGTATTTCTGCCGCTCTTGGAGCCGTTCCTTTTGCCCGGGGGCAGTTTCGAAATAGGTAGCGACTGTCTTTGTGGCACCGCGGCTGGGGAGGTACACTTCAAAGTGCAAATGCGGGCCCGAAGCAAAGCCCGTAGCGCCACTATATCCAATATGTTCGCCGCGATTTACTCGGTCTCCCACCTTTACCGTGCTGCCATTTTTCTTGAGATGAACGTACTCTGCGAAGCTTCCGTCCTCATGCATGATAGTGATCATGTTGGCCATGTCCATACAACTACGATCCGGGCAGCCTCTTTTAGAATCCTCTTTCACCTTTACAACTATGCCATCTCTGGCACTCAGAATTTTTGTGCCTTCGGGCATCGTAAAGTCGATGGCTTTCTTTTCCTGATGGGAGAAAGAACCTCCATACCCCTGGCTCATGACAAATTCCTTACCCTCGGCGAAAGGGAGGGCATAAGCATAATCGTCTTCGTGCTTTGAGCGATAGTCTCCCCTGTAGAATGTATACCGGGAGCTATAACTCCAACCTTGCGTCGGGTTTTTCTTAGTAAGCACTGCAATGGGAACAGGGTCGAGCGTTGGCTCCACTACGATCTTTGCGGGGAACGAAAGATTCGACTGCAAGTTCTTCTGGGTGATGTCTAGTTCGATAGTGTAGGGTAGGATGTCTTTGTTCGTAGCGTAGATGGTCAGGCCGTCTACGGTCTTTTCATCCCTTATTTCTATGACACTATCGTCATTTTGCCCTAGCAAAGAATGGCAGAGGGCTAATAGAATGACTATCGTTGGTATTCTCATCAAGATAAAATACGATCCGTTCAAGGAATTAGTTAATAGGTCGTATGGTGAATTTTACTATTATAGCAGGCAATTAGCAAAGTTCAATGTATCAACCAGGGTTAAAGGTCATTCAACTCAAAGACGACGGTATAGTGAGAGGCGTTACTCATCTTCTGTTCCTCGTTTGTCTATTCTTCTCTGAATCAGCACTAGCACAAATACAGGCACAAGATCCCAGTAAGGTGCTTCGGGTCAAAGTCACTAATATTCGGAAGCTTGAGGGACAGGTAATGCTCGCAGTCTACGATCGTCGCGAAGATTTTTTGACAGATAATGTAGTCATGTCGGCGAAGATTCCAGTCAGGTCAAGTGAGGTTACTTTGGACTTGGATAGCCTGGATACAGAACACAATTACGTTATAAGCATTTATCACGATGTGAACGGCAATGGAGAGTTGGATACAAACCTCATGAGCATACCAGTGGAGCCCTATGGTTTTTCCAATAATAACCTGGGGTTGATACCCATACCCAACTATGATAAGTCATCGTTCTTGATGCATGACAAGTTGGATTCCCTCGAGATCGAATTGAGAGGCGGCTAGGGAAATCTTCTAGAACGGCTTGTAAATACTTAAGCTGTAAAAGTTTTGTGCGATTGATTGGAAGATATTCTGTTCTTCAGTGACAAAAAATGTCATCAACAAAATATAAACCACTATCAGCAAGACCATTTTTCGGGCGGTGTGTTTCATAATCGTGCTCAAAAATTTACGGTTGTTTTGCGGGAGTAAAATTCCGCAAAAACTGTACATAAGTCAAAAGTTTTTCCCGTGAACCCTAAAAAATGCACTTCTAACAATAAAGATTTGTTTTGAGCCGGAATATCTAAAAACGAACGGGTTGTATTGAGGACTTAATAAGAAAATGGCAACATCATTAGATGAATTATAGTAGTGCCCCCCGGTCGATGTGAGTCATTTATCCAAAAAAGGGTATAAAACAGTGATTTTTTTGTCGATTCTCTGCGTTATGGCTCGAAATACCTAAACATTTCCCCATCAACAGTAGTTTATACTTCTTGCTCTTTTCATGCTACGCCACCTTTCTCTTAGCCGAACTGCCTGACCAAGTTGCAATTTCCCATGTAACGTATCAGGAAAGCGTAAATCCGAGGATCACATATATAATGGTCGTCAGGCTGCCTGTGAACAGAGCGTAGGGCAATTGTGTGCGGACATGATCGATGTGATCTGATCCGGAAGCCATTGAACTGATCAGTGTGGTGTCCGAAATCGGGGAGCAATGATCCCCAAAGACACCTCCACCCAGCACAGCCGCAATCGTTAGGTACAGATTCAATCCCACAGCCTCAGCCAGAGGTACAGCGATAGAGATCATGATCGCGAAGGTCCCCCATGAGGTACCTGTCGCGAAAGCCACGAAGCTACTAGTGACAAAGATCAGCGCCGGAGCGATCCCGGGGTTAAGCCAGCGACTGGTGATGTCGGCGACGTATTGCCCGGTACCCAGAGCATTACACAGATTGCCGATGGCGAATGCCAGCACCATGAGAAGTGCCATCATGAGCATTTCGCCCATGCCTTTCATGGAATGATCGAAGAAAGACTGCAGGTTGATCTTTTTGCGGATCCCAAAATAGATACCGGCGAAGATTACGGCTGTGGTGACCGCGTAGAGCACGGCAGCCGAGCCGGATCCGTTTCCAATGCTGAGCCACAGTGTGTCTGTGAAGGATCCACTCTCTGCCCCAGACCATCCTGTGTATATAAGATAAAGTGGCATCGTAAAGATCATTACCAGCAATGGGAGCAGCATATCCAACCAATTGCCTTCTCCAGTCGCAGTCTCCGCGGAACCATCGTCTTGTCTTGCTACAACATGCCTCATGGGCCCGAAGGACTTATCTGTCGATGCCAGGTAGAAGACGAGAACAAGCGTCAGAATGGGATAGATGTTAAATGGAATAGATAGCAGGAGAGTTTTGAAAGGATCGAGCGTCTCATAGGCAGCCAGTAGTCCCATGATGTAGGCTCCCCAGGCATTGATCGGGAAGAGGATACAGGAGGGTGCAGAGCTGGAGTCCGCAAAATACGCCAGTTTCTCCCGAGCGATTTGGAACTTGTCAAAGAGAGGTCGAAACGCCGTGCCTACCGTCAGAATAGAGATGTTGGACTCGATGAAGATCAGGAAACCAGTGAGGCCTGCAGCGACCTGCAGCGTGCTCTTCGGGCTTTTGGAACTGGATAGTTTCTTTTGAATAAGGTTGATGAAGCCTTGAACACCCCCCGCTGCCCGTATCAGAGCGATAAGTGCCCCGATGAGTAGTGTGAATACGACTGTTCGGGTATTTCCGGCACTTTCGAACACGGTGATAAGTGCATCGAGCGTTCCTACAAATGCCCGGAATGGGTTCCATCCCTCCATGATCAAACCACCGACAAAGAGCCCGAGTAGAAGGGAGAAGGTCACTTGCTTGGTGCGAATGGCCAGGGCAATGGCCAGTACTGGAGGGATGATACTCCAAAAACCGTAGTCATTCATTACTTATGAGGCTTTGATCCTGCTCTGAGCTGTTGGCTCTATATAGGTAGGAATTGAACATCTTCACTATGGCTTCTTGCAAGAAGCGATCCGCAGGCTTTTTGCCGGGATCTTTCATATCGATGCTGGCCTGCCATACCAGCTTTCTCGTTTTGCGATCAGTCAGTTCGACCAGTAGTGCCGATTCCTTAAACGTTCTGGTGTTGACCCGCACGATGGGGCTGTAGGGTGTCTGGTCCACGTTTGTCCGGGAATTGAGGTTGGTCAGCAACTCGTAGCGAAGGAGGAGGTCTGGTGATTGTCCTACCTTTTTGTAGTCTCGGCGGCGCATCTGGTTTTCGAGGCTGGTCTCCAGGATCATCAGGAGGCGCTCGCCTTCAGGGCTTACGTTGGCTTCGGAGACTTTGAAGTTCCGAATGACATAGCTGGAATAGGACCCAAAGTCTGAGTCTTCATTGACGAAATTGACTACTTTTTGTGAACAGCCAACTGTCAGTAGGAGGGATGTGAGGATAAGCCACCAACGCATGGTGGCTAAAATAACCGAATTGTATTGAAGTGATTACAATCGCACGTCCGTCAGACGATTGTCACGTACCATGTTCAGGGAATCAAGGATCCTCTTCGCCAACTTCTGTGAGTTGTTATTGAATTGATAGAGGATGGAAAAGCGGTCCTGATTGATGCTGGCCTTCATGATGGAGCGAAGGTCGCGCTTATTGCCTTTTTGATAAAGGTCGAGGTCTGGGTTATACCAAATCAGTTCCATGGCGTTCATAAGAATGTTTTTAGTTGCTACTATCATTCTTACCTAAGTATCAAAGCGATCAACACTTAGATAAATACTGTTCCAGCCAAAATTGTAACCCTTTGTATAGGCTACGTTTTGTTGCTGTGATGATCCTACATTTCCGTAGGAGAATACCCTACTTCTTTTGTAGGGTTGCCATCTGACGCGCTGATTTGTCTTGCTGTTATATGATTCAAAGATGCCTATGAAATGCTACTTGTGAAATACCCTGTTTTGGGTATTTTTCGGAGAGAAAGTACCTGCAATATGGTAGAAACCCTAACTGCGCAGGCCCATAGAGCCATTATTGGCCATCTTTCGTGGGTTGATTAATAATCACTATTCGACGCAGATACAGGCAAATTATTTATTGACTTACCGTTCAAGCTATCTTCCGGTAGGGAGGCTATTTTGTTTTTGATTTTTAGATAAGTCAAATTGCATTTTTCCGTGTTAAATCGAGGGAAAACTTAAAAAAAAGACAAAAACTTTGGCAAAGGCTTTTGTACATTCAGAAAAATAACAATATTTGAGTCTTGGCGGTGTTAGGGTCTCTCTCGGTTCTTTAGGGGGGCCCTTTATTTTTGCCCTTGCCCCAAGTTTTTCCTCGACATTTCAGGCCTTTTTCCCAAACACGGATTTGAAGTTTTTCCCGTTGGTTCCTAGATATAGGGCGTTCGTACTGAGATATGGTTAGTCACGGAAATTCGGACATCGTTTCAGCCGCTTTTCCGTTCTCTAATACAAACCTCTTGCCCCCTTGACTGCGCGAAGTAGAAAGTCGACTTCAGTTATTATTTCCTTGTGGAGTGTCATGTTCGCTTCGAGCACGCAATTTTTCATCTTGACACCCTTGCTGCCAGCAATCAAGCGGGACCTTCAGGTACCTGAAGAAATGTTGGGAACCCTCATAGGGGCGTATGCCTTGATGCTGGGAATCTCCGCCTTGTTTGCCGGGTTTCTTTCTGATAAAATTGGTCGGCGCAAGATCCTTCTGTTCGGTAGCGGCTTTATGGCAATGGCACTGATGGCGCATGGGTTGGCCGTTGACTATCTGTCACTGCTCATCTTGCGTCTACTTACAGGGATTAGTGGTGGCGTTCTCACGGGCTCATGCGTTGCTTACATCAGGGACTATTTTCCGTATGATCGACGTGGATGGGCCAATGGTGTCGTCATCACCGGAGGCGCTTTTGGTCAGATAGCAGGGATACCTACGGGGATTCTCCTGGCCGATCAGTTTGGCTTTAGCTCGCCGTTCGTGATCCTGGGAGTAGTGATGGCTTGTAGCTTCTTTCTGATCAATCAGTTTCTACCACAGCCCTTCGAGCTGAAAGGGCACCGAACGCTCGAGAAGACCGGCGTGTTGGCAGGTTATGGTAAGCTGATCAATCAATCATTCTATCGGAAGGCTGCCCTGGGTTACATGCTGATGTTCTTCAGCGTCACCATGTATTTAGTGTATTTCCCAACGTGGATAGAGCAGACGAAAGGAGCAAAGGCGCCCGATATGGCACTACTTTTCCTTATTGGTGGTCTGGCGACGTTGTTCGGTGGGCCGATCGCAGGCCGACTGGCGGATAAGGTAGGGCGTGTGCCTGTTACCATGACGACTAGTTTATCCATGGCTGGGGCGATGGGAGTGAGCTTGTTTTTTCTACTGGATGTGCTGTCGGCATCATTTGTCTTTTTCCTGGTGATGCTATTCCTCACTGGTCGTTCAGTTTCCTATCAGTCCAAAATCGCTGACCAGACGTCAGAAAAAGATCGAGGTAAGACGATGAACCTTATGATTGCCCTGGGCCAGATTGGCATGGCAGCGGGATCGACGGTAGCTGGCTTTGTATATACAAGGTGGGGATTCGAGGTGAATACACTGCTTGCTGTGGGCGCTTCGGTAGTTATGGCTATTGTAATTGCAGGAAAGTGGATCCATGAAGAGCCTGAAAGCGTCATTGCCGAAAAAGCGGAGATTCTGGAAGAGCAGTCCGTGGCGACAGTACTAGAGTCCGTCTAAGGTCAGAATAAGTCCAATTGCTTCGGTTTGGGAGGGCGGGCATGGCCCATAACCGTACGTCCACCGTATTTCCACGAGTCCCTTCTTTCCTGCTCGATCACGTCCTCAAGGTTCCCATTAGGGATGAAATTGGACTCCATATTTTCCGCCGCTGAGTGGAGTGCTTTCAATGCTTTTAGCTTGTCGGGGTGTCCGATCCTCGCTCGCTGTACGGCCGACTTCAAAACACCGATGCTTTCGTCGTAGACCTTCGTAGGTACTGGGAACGGATGTCCATCCTTGCCCCCGTGGGCGAATGAAAACCTTGCTGGATCCTTGAACCGGGTAGGGGTCCCATAAATCACTTCACTTACCAATGCCAGAGATTGGAGCGTTCGTGGGCCGAGCCCCTCAACCAAAAGTAGTGATTCGAAGTCTTTCGTGGGCAGCTCTTTGGATAATGCCAACACGGTGCCTAGTCTTCGCAGGTTGACATCGCTGGAGCGGACGTCATGGTGAGCCGGCAGTCGCATTTTACGGATCTCCTGGATCATGCGCGTAGTGTCTTCGGCGGCGATGTCAAGAATACCCGTGCGGGCGGTCGAAGCGTCCTGATCGGTAAGGTTTAGAATGGATCCCTGATTGCGACCGTACACGGAAGTATGTGGTTCGTTGATGAAGCTCTTCAAATCACCGGAGTGCCAATGGTACCTCCTGGCATAGCCCACAGCACCATTCATACCTTGCTGGACAACTGCCCAATCGCCCTCGTCGCTTAGAATGAATGAATGTAAATAGATTTGAAAACCGTCCTGAACGGCCGTATTATCGACCTTCGCTGCGAGTCGGCTACTCCGGACCAATTCATCGCCATTGAGGCCCGTCTGGTCTGCGATGACCAGTAATTCCGAGGGAGTCTTGCGTGAATGCCGGCCTCGTCCGCCGCAGACATAAAGCCCCCATTCTTTTGAACGCTGGTTGATCGATCGCTTCAATGCGCCTACAACACTGGTGGTAATGCCGGAGGAGTGCCAGTCCATACCAAGAACACATCCCAGCGACTGAAACCACGCCGGGTCACTGAGGCGTTGGATGACTTCCTTTTTGCCGAATTCGACTAATAGTGCCTCTACGATGGCACCACCCATCGATGCCATGCGTCGGGCGAGCCACTCAGGCACTCGTCCACCGTGAAGGGGCAAATCGGCGTATCCGGACTTCTTCATCTTTGAGAATCAATTGAGGCCATTACCATCTCGTCATCACTTTTGGGTTCACATTCACGGGGGCATCGCCATACTTACTCTTGATGGCGAGCTTTTCCATCCAGACGGCCTCCAGCATCGGGTAGTCGAAGTCCTCCACGACCTTTCCCCTCAATCGGTAAAAACCTCGCCCGCGGAACGGATGTTTCTTCGCCACGGGAGGGAAGTGCACAGAGTCGAATACCTCGCCCTTTTGGTCGTAGAAGGTGCCAAAGTGCATGCGCTTACCGTCTTTGGTACTCGTGTCCTTAGTGGTGACGAGATAACCGACCATTTCCACTTGCCGTCCGAGCTTACCTTTCAGTTGTAGCGCAAACGTATTGCCGAAGTCATTGTCATCCAGTAGCAGGTACGGGTCACACAGCGGAAATCCCAGCAGCTCCATTTCGTCAAAAGCGTCTTCCAAAGGCATTTGATTGAGAAAGGGGAGGTCGTAAGATTCAGGCTCTTCCTCAAAAAGGTCTAGGAAGTAGGTTTTGGCTGTTTTTTGCCCAAAGTACAGTTGTGCCTGCCAGAGGAGTTCTTTTTTGTTCTTACCAGTGAACCGGAAAGCCCCAATGCGGATCAGAATTCTGATCTGTTCCAATCCAAGTGGAATACGACGGATGAAATTGTCCAGGTTTTTGAATGGGCCGTTTTGTAGTCGCTCCTGGTGAATGGTTTGTGCAATTTTTTGCTGCAGGTCTTTCAGGTGGATAAACCCGATGTAAATGGACTTGCCAAGGATGGTCGTCAGGTATTCGCTGTGGTTGACACAAGGAGCTTCAATAGCGGCGCCCCACATGCGGGCCTCATGAAAATAGAATTCCGTCTTATAGAATCCACCAAAGTTGTTGATCACGCCGACCATGAACTCCAGTGGGTAGTGCGCCTTCAGGTAAAGACTCTGGTAGCTCTCCACCGCATAGCTGGCAGAGTGCCCCTTCGAGAAGGAGTAGCCCGAGAAGCTTTCGATCTCGAACCACACACGATTGGTCACCGCCTCCGGGTAGCCAGCGTTACGGCAGTTGTTGAAGAACTGGTCGCGTACTTTCTGGAATTCCTTGCGGGAGCGGTATTTGCCAGACATGCCTCGCCGCAGTACATCCGCCTCGGTCAGTGTGAGCCCGGCGAAGTGGTGCGCCACTTTGATCACGTCCTCCTGATACACCATCACCCCGTAGGTCTCACTCATCAGCTGGTCCATTTTAGGGTGAATGGCCTCGTAGGTTTTGCCCTGGCTTACAGCATGGTGCCGCTCGATATATGCGCGCATCATCCCGGAGCGAGCCACGCCAGGTCGGATGATGGAGCTCGCCGCTACAAGCGTGATATAGTCCTGGCACTCCAGCTTTCCCAGTAGCATGCGCATAGCGGGAGACTCGACGTAGAAGCAACCCATCGTATTGCCCTTCTCCAGCAGCTTGCGGATCTTCTCGTCCTTTTTGAAATCGTGGAAGCGGTTGATGTCTTCCTCCTTGGATTGATTTTTTTGGACGAGCTGGAGGGTGTCCTTGATATGGCCCAGGCCACGCTGACTAAGGATGTCAAATTTGAAGATGCCCATGTCCTCGGCATTGTGCATCTCAAAGTGCGCGACAGGATAACCTTTAGGTGGTAAGTCAACCGCTGTGTATTGGTAGATGGGTTGCTCGGTGATGAGCACACCCCCCGCATGAATGGAGATATGGGCGGGCATGCCATGGATCAGCTCAGCGTACTTAAAGATCAGCCGGGCGATCTCATCATTGGGGCGGTCGTTAGGGTATTGGATGATCTTGTCAATCTCTTCTTTGGGGAGACCAAATACCTTCCCCAGCTCACGCAGGTTGGAGCGGCCTTTGTAGGTCGTATGGGTCCCCAGGAGGGCGGCGTGGTTAGGGTCATACTTCCCAAAGATGTAGTCGTAGATGTGGTCGCGGTCCTTCCACGAGAAGTCGATGTCAAAGTCCGGCGGCGAGCTGCGCTCGGGGTTGAGGAACCGCTCAAAATAGAGGTCCAGCTCGATCGGATCTGTATTGGTGATGCCCAGACAATAGGCGATCATACTATTGGCGCCGCTACCACGGCCGACGTACTCAAATCGCTGCTCCCGGGCATAGCGTACGATGTCGTAGCTGATCAGGTAGTACGACTCAAAGTTCTTTTTGCCGATGATGTCGATCTCCCGCTGAAATCGCTCATCCGTCACTGGGGTCTTGCGCCCACCATAGCATCGGTCATATCCCCGGGTAGCCTCAGTGATCAAATACTCGCGGTCCTCTTTCTTAGAGTCGAAGAAGTACTTTTTGTTTTTGTCCGTCCCCAGTGTCAGGTCCAAATGACAGTCCTCCATGATCGCCTCCGCATTTTGCAGCAGGGGAGGGTATTGGCGGTACAGCCACTCAAAACGCTGCTTCGACATCATCAACTCATGTGGTGATGCCTGGTGATCCATCGAGAGCTTGCTGAGGATCGTGTTTTGGCTGATGGCCCGTAGCAGTCGGTGGATATTGTAGTGCTGCTTGCTCAGTTGTGGATCACTGGAGAAGGTGACAGGATGCCACGCCACCATCTTGTGGAGGGGCACCTTTTGGGGAGGAAGCTCGACCAGGTTGTCCCCCTCCCCAGGTGCCGAGGGTACCTCTAGATAGTCTCGGTAGATGCGGTTGAGTTGATGTGGTTTGATGCCGACGTATTCATGATCCCGGAGCTGATCCGGGACATTCTCCATCGGATAGATCACATAGCTGTTCTCAAAGTGTGGCGCCTTTGGTGGGACAGGCTGGCTGTTGAGGTTGCACCGCGAGAGGAACCGGTTGAGCTCCTCGAATCCCGCATTATTCCGTGCAATGCCGATGTACATCAGCCGATCATCTCGCCGAAATTCAATGCCGACGACCACCTCCAGGTCCCACTCTGCGCGTCGCTCCCGGGCAATCCGCAATAGCTCGATGTACCCCGACGTATTGTTGATATCCGTCAGCACCAGCTTGCGAACGTCATGCCGCTTCGCCTCATCAAACAGTGCCGTGATCGACAGCGTGCCGTACTGAAAAGAGAAGTAAGAGTGACAGTTGAGAAACAAGCTAATATTTTTAGTAAATATACTAATTATATTAGATTTTATTTCATTGATTTTTACTTCAATCTAAGCTCTTCAAAAAAAGGGGATAGGGGGGTATCGCACTTCCCGCGCTGGTGTCCAACCCACTCACCCCCCTCGCGCATGACTCGGCTATCGGCCCCTCAACCTCACCCACACTCTTGCCTCATCCGAGCCTTATGCTTTTGGCCTTTAAGACCCACCCCTGGTCCCTCTCAATGCTATTAAGCTAAGCGTTTGTCTGACCATTCTCTAAAGCAAACCTTCTAAGGTCATGCTGACGCAGGAAGCATCTATTGGCATAAGATCGACGATTGACCTAGCAAGTCAATAGATTTTTCCTCAGTCAAAATGACTTTGCTTTTGAGAATGGCTTTCGAGGTTCCGGGCTTAATAGCATTGTGGCCCCTCCCAAGAGGGGAAGATTTCTATAGAAAGGACGAAATCCCCCTTTTCCAAAGGGGGCGTAGGGGGATTTGGATCAGATTTGCCGAGCCACAGGCTCATGCCATCGAGTCACTCGGCCGAGTGGAGCGACTGTTTCAGAGTTGATTGGCAAAGAATGACACATGCCGTAAGCCGAAGGCCTAGACCAGGTCTGCCGGCGCCGTAGGGTAGCGGGTCCGCAGGCTAGGCCCGGCACGAGGAAGGTCGTGCGGGGGGGTGCGCGCAGGATTGTGCGGTCCCTAAAAAGCCTCGTTGAAGGAGATATAGAAGAAGCTGGAATCGATACCCACACCATAGTCAAAGCGCAGGTTCATGCGATCCTCCACTTCGAAGCGGTACCCAACACCGAAGTTGGGGAGCCATTGGTCAAAATCATTGACGGATTGGCCGATGGTCGCGCCTGCCACCCATGCCACCAGTCCTGAGCGTTCCATGAAGTTCCAGCCTTTGCCAGAGGAAGTGGTCGTGAGCATGTGGCGATACTCGACGATGCTGAAAAACATCGCCTCGTCCCGGAAACGACCCCAGCGATAGCCTCGCAAATCGAATGGCGTGCCTACCTGCGACAGTTCGGGCCAGGGGGCGTCGTTGAAGGTGTGACGAAATCGCATTTCCCAGGCCAGTGTTCTGCGAGGTTTGCCAACATTGGCGTACTGCCGGTAGTCCATGTCGATGACCTGGTAGTTGTTTTCTCCACCAAATATTTGGCCGTAGGACAGGAAGTTGAGGTCGAGCAGCATCCCTTTGTATGGGTTTTGTATAAGGTCTCTGCTGTCGAAGAGGATAGATAGACCGAGGCCCGTATTGGTCACTTTTGTGCCGTACTCTACGATGGCAGGGTCCATTTCCATTTGCGGATTGAGGTCGGTAGCAGTTGTGCGGTTGAAGTCAAAAACCATTCCCCAAAATAGGTTGGGCCGTACCTTCATCATGCCCTTCATATAGGCCCGGATCCACTGCCGTCGGTAGGCTGTGGTAGAATCGGACAGCTCGGTATTGCGGGCATTATCATAGCCGACTCCGAAGTAATGGTCTGGCTGATCCCGAAACCAGAAGTCACCAATGGCCCGCAGCTTGTCGCCCTTTCCGTAGATCGTCGGACGCGTATTGAAAAACACCGATCCGTTGGTACTGACACCAACACCGAAAGGAATGGACGATCGGTCAACATCGGGATTGTCAGGGTCCGTCGCAAAGGAATAAAGCCCGCCGCCTGAGACGAAAAAACCCAGTTCTGGAGTGAAGGATGGCGCCAAATAGGGGCTAAAGAGGGGTCGACCTTGCTCTACTTTGGCCCTCCTGGTTGAGTCCCATCTCGCCCAAAATCCCTTCTCCTCAGCAGGCTCCTGCTGGGCATGGGCCAGTTGTATAACTGCAAACGAGCAGCAAAGAAGTAATAGAAGAGGAGCGCGTCTGGTCAAGTCTGGAGTTTTATGCCCGGCAAGATAACCCAAAGGCTCGATTTGCCCGGAATTGACTCATCGATTCGCTTTAGTTTTGGGGAAAGCTTTTCACCAGATGGAGCAGATCCTCACTACCGATTACACTGAGGCGGGTAACTTCCTTACGCTCACCGGCATTTTATTCGTGATCATCTTCCTACGATATCTGCTGTTTGTCGGCCTGGGGCATCATCTACTTCGGAGACTGTTTCAACATCGTGCCCTTCATGAATTGAACGACGTGGGGGAACAGAGCTGGCGTGAAATCGGTTGGTCGGCCATCACTTCGTTCATTTTTGCCTTGAGCGGGACGGTGCTCCTCATCCTGTGGCAGCAAGGGCGCACGGCCTTGTATGTTGACCTATCGGATTACCCCTTGTGGTATTTGCCCGTTTCGCTGGCGATCTATCTCTTCATGCACGAGACGTACTACTATTGGCTACACCGGTGGATGCACAAGCCCCGGATATACAGGTTGGTTCACAAGGTGCATCACGACAGTCTGGAGACCAATGCCCACACGTCTTTCAGTTTCCATCCGATCGAAAGCGTCTTTCAGGCATTTATCATACCGGCGTTGTTATTGTTCATACCATTGCACCTCTATATACTTCTGGTTCTTTTGATGATCATGACGGTGTCTGGCACCCTCAATCACCTCGGGTACGAGATGTTCCCCAAGGGATGGTCGCGACACCCGGTTGGGAAATGGCTTATCGGCGCAGCCCATCATGACCAGCATCACAAGCGCTTTCGATACAACTACGGACTGTACTTCACCTTTTGGGATCGCTGGATGGGTACTGAGCACCCGGATTTTGACAGGTACTTCGACGATGTGACCAATCGCCCGGAATCCTAGACTCGCAAAGGATAAGTTTGGCTATGTGCCAGGAATTGCCGAGTATTACATCGGCAAAATGGTAACAAATCAATTGTTGACGTCAGAATGAAAAGAGTGACCATCGGGGAATTCGAGGAACTTTGCCTGTTGGTGGTCGGTATTCTGGCGGACGATGCCTATGGTATTTCCGTCAAAAAAGAAGTCGAAAGCCGGTCCGGCCGCAAAGTGACCATTAGCACGATTCACTCTACCATGATGCGGCTCGAAAAAAAAGGCCTGCTGACCAGTCATATGGGAGGCGCTAGCGACAGCAGAGGGGGGCGTGCCAAGCGACTTTTTGAATTGACCGGTGCCGGCAAACAAGCTATCCTCGAAGTTCGGGATCTGCGCAACGAAATGTGGCAGGATATCCGAGGCATAAGTTGGGAGAGTTTATAGCCAATTATTATCCCTGGAAGGCATTGGTGCTTGTACGTATGCGACTGTCAAGTCCCAGGGTCGATGCTCGCACAATGGAGTGAGGACCATGACAGGTCTTGATGGCATCCATGGCCTGATAAAGCTTGATAGATTCCTCAGAATCTTCAAACATATCGATCTGATAGTGCCCTTGGATCAGCCCACTTAATCTTACACCCACCAACCTCAGGAGCATCCTTCGTGTGTACAGCTTATCATACAGGTCGAGTACTTCCGTCAGAATGTGTCGGTCGTTGGAGGTGTAGGCCACATGCCGCTGCTTGGTTTCCGTATCAAAATTGGCGTAGCGTATTTTGACCGTGACGCATGACGTAAGCTTTCCCTCTTCCCTGAGCTGGTGACAAAGCTTCTCTACCATGGCCGTCAGTATGGCTTTCATTCGCTCGATGTCGATAGAGTCCTGATGGAAGGTGCATTCGCTAGACATAGACTTGCGCTCGCTGTATTGCGCCACAGGGCTATTGTCAATGCCATTGGCACGCATCCAGAGTGCCCGTCCATTCTTGCCAAAGGTTCGTTCCAGCAATCGAATTGGCATGTCTCTCAACATGTGCACGTGTGTGATCCCCATGTCTGCAAGGAACTGTGTGGTCTTGGGACCGATCATAGGGATCTTGCGAACGGGGAGGGGGGCCAGGAACGATCTTTCATCTCCCGGGTGGACGTGCCCCGCGCCATCGGGTTTGTTTTCTCCTGTGGCGACTTTGGCAACCAGCTTGTTGATAGCTAGACCGACGGTGATCGGAAGGCCTGTCTCGTTTTTAATCCGATGACGCAGCTCCGTGGCCCATTTGAATGTGCCGAAAAATCGATCCATGCCGGACGCATCGACATAGAACTCGTCAATGGATGATTTCTCAAACACCGGCGACTCCTCAGCGATGATCTCTGTGATGATCCTGGAGTGATAGCTGTACGCTTCCATATCCCCTGAGATCACCTTTGCATCCGGGCAGAGTTGCAGTGCCAACCTTGTAGGCATGGCCGAGTGCACCCCAAACTTACGGGCCTCGTAACTGCACGACGTCACAACCCCTCGGCCGTCCTTGCCACCGATGATAAGGGGGCTACCTTTTAGCCGATCATCTCGGAGGCACTCCACCGAGACGAAGAAAGCATCGAGGTCCATATGTAAGATTGACCGGGTAGGTGCTGAGTCCATAATTTGTTATTTTCAGAGAAGAATTACCTACCCGAACCAGGCAGGTAATTCCAAATTGCTAATAACAACCTTGGAGGTGTTGGTTTGCTAATTTATTTAGTAATTACTTCATTTACTACGGTAATTGATATAAGTTTACCTTGGTAAATACTAATAAATATAGCAAATATGAACCCTCTCGATGGAAATGTCCGAATAGAAGTGCTTTCAGAAGCCAGGGCTGATGTGGCTTGTGATGACCCTTTCAACTTAAAGCTCAGTACGAAACGCCTTAAGTCGGGCAAGTGTCAGGTCAAGTTCCAGGCGAGGGTGAAGGACCGAAAGAATTTGCACGGATACGTACTCGTTGAGTCGGACCAGACTTTGAAATCGGTCGTTTCCAATATTGAGAATAGACTGTACAACATTGAGCAGGCCACGGACTTTCAGCAGATCCATTTGTATTCCATTGGCAAGCGCTGTCAGGATCGGATGAGTTTTATTTTCTTCGATCAGAACTGATGAACCGAGAACAGCTACTGGAACAAAAATGCTTTGACTTTGCCAGGCTTCTGATGGACGGACACAAGGCCTGGGAGGACCAGGAGTCATGGCGCCTGAAGCAGCTGCATTTCAGCGCTGTGAAAACGGGTGTCTTCGTCAGAAAATCGCTGATGCATGACTCCAGGAGAGAACATGTCCATCACATGTTGCAAGCCTGTGTCCATGCACTGGAATCTCAATATTGGCTACAATTGCTGTCCGATGAAGGGGGAAGTGGGACTACCTTGCAAGCCGCATTGGCGGAGATTGCAGACATCATTGAAATACTTACTGCTATATTGAAACTGAAGAACCATAATCCAAACTACTGATATGTCTTACATCGCTACGAACATCAAGACCCTGCGCAAGCAAGCGGGTTATACCCAGGAACAGTTCGCGGAAAAAGTGGGAGTGAAGCGATCACTGATCGGGGCTTATGAAGAAGGGCGGGCTGAGCCTCGCCTGCAGACCCTTTCAAGCATTGCGGCCGTTCTGGAGGTCTCGACTGATGCCCTCATCCAGCAGGATCTTTCAGGAGGCAACGTGCCTGCCGCGCACAAGTCCGTGAGAGTCCTGTCGATAACGGTTGACGAGGCCGATAGAGAGAATATTGAGCTTGTCCCCCAGAAGGCGGCTGCCGGGTACCTCAATGGCTATGCGGATCCGGAGTTCATCGCGGAACTACCGAAGTTTCGGTTGCCTACGCTTCCCAGCAACGCTACTTATCGGGCGTTTGAGATTCAGGGAGACTCCATGTTGCCCCTGCTTTCCGGGACGATCATCATCGGTAGGTATGTCGAGCAAGTCGGAGATATCAAAAATGGGAAGACCTATGTACTGGTCACACCAGAGGAGGGCGTCGTCTATAAACGTGTGTTCAACTATTTGGATGATCGGGGAACACTGTACCTGGTTTCAGACAACAAATCCTATTCCGCTTATGAAGTCAAGGGCGATTCGATAGAGGAGATTTGGGAAGCGAAAGCCTACATTAGTATACAATTCCCTGATCCAGAGGCGGCTGAAGAAGTGTCTGTCGAGCGGCTCACCGGATTGGTCAAAGAGATAAGCTCAGACGTCAAAGAGATCAAGGAAAAGTTGCCATATAACGATTAGATAGATTTTACTAGAACTTCACAAAACATTGCACCATTTTTGCGTTAAGACTGGTGTAACAAATAAGGTTTGTGAAGTTCTACCTCAACTTAGTGTTGCTACTAAGTGCCGCCGCCTGCTTTTCACAAAGTACTACCATAGTCTCGGGGAAAGTAATTGAGTCGGAAACAGGCACACCCATCCCTTTTGCCAGCGTGGTTTTTGTTGGCACGACCGACGGAGGTATTACCGATTTTGACGGCAACTTCAGGGTCCAAACCACGGCGTCGATAGATTCTCTCGAGGTCCGATACATAGGCTACATTTCCAAGACCAAGTTTGTTGAGATGGGAGCGACGCAGGTCGTCAATTTTCAACTCCAGGAGAACCTCACTCAGCTCGACGAAGTAGTTGTGTATGCTGGCGAAAATCCCGCCTGGCCGATCATGAGGAACGTGGTGGCAAACAAAAAGCGCAACGACAAGCGGTCCCTCGAGGCGTACGAATATGAGAGTTACACGAAAATTGAAGTCGACGTCGACAACATTTCCGAGAGGTTCAGAAGCCGGAAGCTCGTACAGAAGATCACAAGTGTACTGGACAGCATTGAGCAAATTGCGGGGGAGGATGGGCAACCGGTGCTCCCAATTTTTATTTCTGAAGCGCTGTCTACTTACTACTACCGAAGTGATCCAACTTACCGCCGTGAGAACATCATAAAAACGAAGTTGCGGGGTGTTGGCCTCACTGATGGTACCACCACCTCACAGATCATAGGCTCCACGTTGCAGGAGTACAATTTTTACCAAAACTGGCTAAACATCGTCAACAAGGAGTTTGTATCCCCCATCGCCAATGGCTGGAAGGGTTACTATCATTACTACCTGGAGGACAGCAGCTTCGTTGGGGATGACTTCTGCTATAGAATTGAGTTTGAGCCGAAACGAGAGCAGGACCTGGCCTTTCGAGGTATGATGTGGATCGCGAAAGACGATTGGGCGTTGAAGCGAATCGATGCCACTGTGGGTCGCGAAGCCAACATCAACTACATAGAGAAAATAAAAATTCAGCAGGATCTCACACGAACCGACGCGGGAGCATGGATGCCTGAGAAATCCCGCGTGGTGGTAGACATTGCTCAGTTGAGCCAGAACACTGCCGGCATGCTGGCGAAATTTTACGTGTCGGCACGAGACATAAAGGTGAATGAGCCTCATCCGATTGCCTTCTATCAAAACCCGGTGACGATGGAGGAGGATTTTCGCATGTACGATAATAACTTCTGGGAGGAGCACAGGCATGATACGCTCACGGCGACCGAGGAAAACGTCTATCGCATGATCGATACACTGAAGCGCATTCCTACCATCAAGACAGCCACTGATGCGGCGAAGTTTGCAGCAAGTGGCTATATCCGCCTCAATGACTATTTCGATCTTGGGCCTTATCCGACTTTCTTTGGCCTCAATGATGTGGAGGGCTTTCGTCTTGGCATCGCCGCCCGGACGCGCATGGGTCTCAGCCCTCACTTTACTGTCGGTGGGTATTATGGGTATGGTTTTGACGATCAGCGGTCAAAGTATCAAGCGTATCTGGAGCTGATTCTTTCGCGCAAGCGGTGGACCACATTTCGCCTGGAGCGTCAGGACGAGATCGAACAGATATGGCTCCTCAATCGCAATGTCTCAGGCAACAGTTTCTTCTATACCTTCAGTCGGTTTGGTACGCTTCGCCAACCTTTCTCTTATCGCAAGAACCGAATTGTATTTGAAAGGCAGGTATTACGGGGGCTCCAGCAAAAAGTGGAGTTGAAGCAACAGTCTTTTCACCCCCTCTATGGATTCCAATACCGCACTGATGTGCCAGGAGATCCATTGGCCGCAAGTAGCGACTTCGATATTTCAGAGGTCACCGTTTCCACGCGCTGGGGCAAGGATGAGGTGTTCGTCATCAACGACAACGAGCGCGTAAGTCTCGGTACTGTGCGATGGCCGGCGATAACACTGTCATATACCTATGGTCCGAAGGGTGTACTGGGAAGCGATTTCGAATATCATAGGCTGGGATTATCCATAGAAAAACGGCAAAAGATGGCCGGATTAGGCGTTTCCAGGTATCGTCTTAATGCTGGGATGGTGATCGGCGATCTGCCTTATCCGTTGCTGTTCAATACCCTGGGCAACGAGACGCCTTTCTATGTGAGCTTCGCCTATAACCTGATGGACTTCTTTGAATTCTCCAGTGATCGCTATGTAGAACTGCGCTTGAGGCATTCGTTTGAAGGTCTTATTCTGAGTAAGGTGCCCGTGCTACGGGACCTCAAGTGGCGTCTCGTGGCCAACGCCAATATTCTGTACGGTTCCATGTCTGAAGAGAATCGAAATCGAGCATTTGTCGTTGATGATGCAGGCAATATCAATACCCAGCCATTCTATACGCTAGGCTCCACCCCGTATATAGAGTTGGGCTACGGCATCGAGAATATCTTCAAGATAGGTCGTATCGATGCTTTCCATCGACTGACTTACCTCGACAGACCCGACGTGAGTAAGTTTGGTTTGAAGGTCAGCTTCCAGCTAATTTTGTAGCCACATGTTACATCGCGAAGGATCCGGAAACATCTATCTCCTATTGTTGCTGATATCGGTCTTTTCCTGCAATCTGCGGCCAACAGAGGACCCCATAGTTCGTCCGGTCATTTCGGCGGCTTTCTACCAGGAGTCTGCCCGGCAGTTGGAAGAGGAGCTGAAGACTGACACCGCCAATTTCGATTACATCAGGCTTCAGTTGGATTATTACCAACGCCTGAATTGGCCGGCGGCAGCAAGTGGGGCCGTGGCGAGGGCAAGGAAGGTCCTGCCGCTGGACCCTTTGGTGGCCAAGATGTACGCGGACTACTATTTCAAAAACGCGCAATTCACCGCTTTGAACGGGCTGTTTGATCAATTGGATACTACATTCTTCTCACAGAACTGGATGGACAGGTACAGGGTCAAGACGTATTTAGAAATGGGTCAGCCCCATCGCGCAGTGTCTGTGTTAGAGGGAATGATGGGGCTTTATGGCGGCGATAGAGAACTGGCATTTTGGGCTGGGAAAGTTTATCTCTCCGCGGCTGATACAGCATCGGCTTTCCTGTACCTGCGTGAAGCGCGGGATGAGTATCGACTTGACGAAGAGTTTTTGAGGTTGTATCTACCGCTGCTGCTCCACCAGCAGAAGCTTACAGAAGTGATTTACTTATCGGAAGACTATCTGTTTGCCGTGGATGCCACACCTGCGATGCGTCTATTTTTGGCTCAGCAATTATATGCTGCCGGCGCCATGCAGTTTGCGAAGGACCAGGTTTGGCAATCCGTCAATCGAGAGGGCTTGTTTGTGCTTTCTCACTGGTATCAATGGGAAAGGAAATGGGATTCCGCTCACTACTGTCTTGATAGGGTATTGCTCGCCAATGACGCAGATCTGCCGGCATTACTTCGAAAGGGTGAGGTAGACCACTCCCGCGGTTGGCTCGCCCGATCCCTCCGATATTATGAACGTGTTTTGGAAGTGGATTCCACCAATATCACGGCTTTGGCAGAACGCGATGAGATCAACCGAAAAATTGCATATTTGCGCAGAATTCGAGAGGCCCAGCGAGATATTCCTGTCCTGGATCTTGAAGGAAAAAAAGAAGTAAACTAGATGGCCCCAGAGCAAATGAAGATTACGCTTCCGGATGGAAGTGAACGCACTTATCCCAAAGGATCCAGCGCCATGGATGTGGCGATGAGCATAAGCGAGGGATTGGCGCGCAACGTACTCGCTGCCAAAGTCAATGGTGAAGTACGTGATGCCAACCGCCCAATCGAGGGAGACGCGACGCTCCAACTCTTGACCTGGAAGGACAAAGATGGTCAGTCCACGATGTGGCACTCCTCTGCGCATCTGATGGCAGAGGCGCTCGAAGCCCTCTATCCCGGTATTAAGTTCGGGATCGGACCCCCCATCGATGCAGGGTTCTACTATGATGTCGACTTTGGGGATCAGAAGTTCAACTCTGAGGATCTCTCCGAGCTCGAAAACAAGATGATGGAGCTCGCGAGGGAGAAGAATGAATATGTCCGAACGGAGGTGAGCAAGGCAGATGCCATCGAGTATTTCAAGGAGAAAGGCGATGAGTACAAGCTGGAGCTGATCGATGAACTGGAGGATGGCACCATCACATTCTACCAGCAAGGAAATTTTACCGATCTCTGCCGGGGGCCACACATACCCAATACTGGCTTTGTCAAGGCGGCAAAGATCCTCAATGTGGCGGGGGCCTTTTGGAGGGGTGACGAGAAGCGCAAGCAATTGACCCGCTTGTATGGCATCACTTTTCCTAAGCAAAAAGAGCTGAAGGAGTACCTGGAGATGCTCGAGGAGGCCAAGAAGCGTGATCATCGGAAGCTGGGCAAGGAATTGGACCTGTTTACCTTCTCTGACAAAGTAGGGAAGGGGTTGCCACTGTGGTTGCCCAAAGGGGCTGTCCTACGGGAGCGACTGGAGAACTTCATGCGCAGGGCACAAGTAAGAGCCGGGTATGACCCAGTGGTGTCGCCGCACATCGGAGGCAAGGAGCTGTATGTCACGTCTGGTCACTACGCCAAGTATGGCGAGGATTCTTTTCAGCCAATAAAGACCCCCAACGAGGATGAGGAGTTTCTGCTGAAGCCTATGAACTGTCCTCACCACTGCGAGATATACAAGTCCAGCCCCCGGTCCTACAAGGATCTGCCACTGAGATATGCGGAGTTTGGTACGGTGTACCGCTATGAGCAGAGCGGAGAACTACATGGTCTCACCAGGGTCCGAGGTTTTACGCAGGACGACGCCCATATTTTCTGTAGGCCGGAGCAGGTGAAGGAAGAGTTTGCGAAGGTGATCGACTTGGTCACTTATACCTTGGATGCTTTGGAGTTTGATTCGTATACTGCGCAGGTCTCCCTGCGAGATCCCAACAATCCGGGGAAATATATTGGCACACAGGAGAACTGGGAGCGCGCCGAAAGGGAGATACAGGAAGTCGCCGAGGAAAAGGGACTGACTACGACGGTGGAATTGGGAGAGGCCGCCTTCTATGGCCCCAAGCTTGATTTTATGGTCAAAGATGCGCTTGGTCGCAGTTGGCAAATGGGTACCATTCAGGTGGATTACAGCTTGCCGGAGCGATTTGAACTTGAATACACGGGCTCTGATAACCTAAAGCACCGCCCTGTGATGATCCACCGGGCACCTTTTGGCTCCATGGAGCGTTTCATCGGATTGTTGATAGAGAACACTGCAGGCAATTTTCCGCTATGGTTGGCGCCAGATCAGATAGCCATTCTGCCGATCTCGGAGAAGTTTCACGATTATGCCAGAGAAGTGCATCTGGAGTTGCAAGAGAACGATATTCGTGGATTCCTGGATGAACGTGCAGAGAAGATAGGAAAGAAGATCAGGGATGCAGAAGTGAAGAAAGTACCCTTCATGTTGATCATCGGTGAGAAGGAAAAAGACGAAGGCACTCTGGCGATCCGTGAACACGGTAAAGGGGATCAGGGCAGCCAGTCAGTGAAGGGCTTCATATCACATTTCAAGAGCCGTAGTGAGGTCTAGCGAAGCCGTGGCTAAGCGGCATAAAATCACTGTGTGACAAATAATGAAGATATACGTGACAATTGAAAATAATGTCGATATTTGCGTTTCGTTTCGCAATGGTAGTACCAAAAAAGGAGGTTAGCAATCGGTAAACAACGAAGAAGACCCTACAGAGGGCGAGTCGAAGAGCCTTATCGGGTCAATGGACGGATCACGGCGCCAATGGTGAGGGTCGTGGGTGACAATGTCGATGTAGACATATATCCCACAGATCAAGCCATTAAGATGGCACAGGAGCAAGGTCTCGACCTTGTGGAGATATCGCCAAAAGCAGATCCGCCTGTTTGCAAGATCATCGACTATTCCAAGTTCAAGTACGAACAGAAGAAGAAGCAAAAGGAGATCAAGTCGAAGGCTGCGAAAACCGTAGTCAAAGAAATTCGGTTTGGCCCTAATACTGATGATCACGATTTTAACTTCAAATTGAATCATGCGAAGAAGTTCCTCCAGGATGGGGCGAAGGTGAAAGCTTTTGTGCACTTCCATGGACGGACGATTGTCTTCAAGGAGAGAGGGGAGATTTTGTTGCTGAAGTTTGCGCAAGCCCTTGAAGAGGAAGGAAAAGTGGAGTTGTTGCCAAAGCTGGAAGGGAAAAGGATGTCCATCATTCTCACCCCCAAGCCAACAACCAAGAAGAAGTAGTATTTGAATAAAAGTAGATAGGAGAATGCCGAAAATGAAAACTAAGTCCAGCGCCAAGAAGCGATTCAAGCTGACCGGTACTGGAAAAGTTAAAAGGAAGCATGCTTTTAAGAACCACATTCTGACGAAGAAGGAGACTAAGCAGAAGCGAAACCTTCGTCATTTCACTGTGGTGAATAAGCGTGATGAGAAGAACATTAAGGACATGCTTAATGTCTAATCCTTTGGTTTAATTGTTGAACCCGATGATTTGGCCTGAAGTTTCCGGAAAACCGGAGCGCCAATTGTCAAAAAAATGAACAAATGTCAAGATCAGTAAATCATGTAGCGTCCAGGGCTCGCCGCAAAAAAGTAATGAAGCAGGCGAAGGGATACTTCGGGCGCCGTAAGAATGTCTGGACGGTAGCGAAGAATGCCGTCGAGAAAGGTATGCAGTATTCATACCGGGACCGAAAGGCCAAGAAGAGAGAGTTTCGAGCGCTGTGGATCCAGCGAATCAATGCCGGTGCGAGAGAGCACGGATTGTCGTACTCCAAATTCATGGGTCTTTTGAAAGAGAAAAATATCGATATCGACAGAAAGGTGTTGGCCGATTTGGCCATGAACCACCCTGAGGCTTTCAAGGCCGTCGTTGACAAAGTGAAGTAAGTAGCTGCTTCACGAAAAGTACAAAGGTCCTTCCCGTCTGGAAGGACCTTTTTTATTGCACATAGATGGATCGGTTATCGATAGGACTGGAAGACTTTCCCCACGATCTTCCACTCATCTTCTACCTTATAGAGAGACATGAAGTCGGTGAAAATATGTTGTCCATTTCTTTTCACCTCGATTCTGGCCACGGCGGTATTCTCCGCGACTGAGATCATCGGAAAGTCATAAGCAATGTCTGGCTTTGGCGCCTCCGGGTTTTTCTTTTTCCCTGCCTCTACACGACCGGCCCACTGTTCGATGGTTACCTGTGAGACTTCATTGTCTCGGTTCACAAACATGATGAAATTGGGATGAAACCCGTCCCTCATGGCTTGTGCGTCCCTGTTAATATGGCTGCCCTCCAGGTAGGCTTTGATGATGACGTCTTTGATCGCCTTTTCTTCCTGAGCGAAGGCAAAGAAGCAGAGGAAAATCCCGAGTGAGGAAAGTAATAGTTGTCGCATTTGAAAAGAGTTTTTTATTTGTTATACGAATAGGAGACAAATGGTTGCAGAACTACCTACGAAGGGGCATTTGTGCATGACAAAGGGAGGGGGCTGGGCAGCTACCAGGGGAAGGGGAATAAAAAAAGCCGATCTAATTAGACCGGCTCTGTTTTATTCAGGTAATGAGTTATTAACTAACTGTCTTTACCGTTTTGATAATTCTTGCTGCTACTTTGTAGGGATCTGCATTGGAAGCAGGTCGTCGATCTTCCAGGTAACCACTCCAGCCATTGTTGGCAGTGTAAACCGGAATTCGGATCGACGCACCGCGGTCAGAAACACCATAAGAGAAATCGGTGATCGCTGCGGTCTCGTGCTTACCAGTCAATCGCTGATCGTTGTATGCACCGTATACGGCAATGTGCTCATCAACAACAGGGCGGAAAGCCTCACATACCTCCTCGATCTTAGTTTGAGATCCAGCAGTTCTGATGAGCGTGTTTGAGAAGTTGGCGTGCATACCTGATCCGTTCCAATCCAACTGACCGAGTGGCTTCGGATGCCAATTGATCATCAAGCCATATCTTTCTGTCAGGCGCTCCAGCATGTATCTCGCCACCCAGATCTGATCTCCAGCGTCTCTTGCGCCCTTGGCGAAGATCTGGAATTCCCACTGACCTGTAGCTACTTCGCCGTTAGTTCCTTCTACATTCAATCCTGCAGCGAGGCACAACTCGAGGTGCTCGTCTTTCATGTCTCGGCCAACGGCATTTTGGCCGCCAACACCGCAATAGTAAGGCCCTTGAGGGGCAGGGTAACCACCAGCAGGGAATCCGATGGGTCGATTAGTCTCAGGATCCCAGAAGAAGTACTCCTGCTCAAATCCAAACCAGAAATCATCGTCTTCATCGTCGATGGTTGCTCGTCCATTGGACTCGTGTGGAGTGCCATCTGCATTCAAGACCTCAGTCATGACAAGGTACCCGTCTTCTATTGCCGGATCAGGGCAAATAAATACAGGTTTCAGCAGACAATCTGAACTGCTTCCGTCCGCTTGTTCGGTAGAGCTACCGTCGAAAGACCATTCCGGGGCGTCTTCCAGTTTCCCGCTGAAGTCACTTAATATTTTGGTTTTGCTTCGTAGGCTCTGTGTTGGCTTATATCCATCCAACCAGATGTACTCAAGTTTGCTTTTGGCCATACTTTTTCAAATTGTGGTTTGAGAACGACCCCAAAACTAAATGAATTTTAAAAAAATGTGATAATCAAGTTCGAAAAAGACCCAATAAATTGAGAATTATTGAATTTTTTATAAAAATCGCAATCGTTTGTATTTCTGGGTCATGATCATTTATGAATTTGATAATTGAAAACCTTTACAATTGAAATAATTTCTTATAAATAGCGTCTTTGTAATAAATATTGGTCAAATTCTGCTTGTTCTATTGCCAATAGCGTCAATTATAACGGGGTGTTCGGTGCCCCAGGCTTACCAAGTATTCGGCGAACAAACGTCCAAATAGCGGGAAGTCTGGGCGGCTGCGACAGCGTCTCAAGTATCTTGACCGTATTTGAGGTCGCAAGTTGGCTTTGGTTGATTAGTTCCCTGCAGTGGTCAAGGATCAAATGCTGATCCTGAGGTCGGAGTCGACAGGCGCTACCGACAATGCCCAAAATCATTTTTGAGTCATCATAGTATTCATCAGACACGATGTTCAGCAGGCTATTTGGAATGAGACCTCTCAGAGCATTGGGGATAGGGGAATATTGCAGGATGTACCTGTTGACTTCGCTTTGTGGACCTGCCATGGGAGGAAAAGTGTCGAAGTACACAAGTTGGCGATTTTGGGAAGCATAATTTCTTGTGGTGGGGTGGAAGCCAATAGCCAGTTTTTTTTCGGACTTCGCCAGGATGAAATCTACAGTAGCGCTTAGCATAGCAGTAACTGCTGTAAGATACCCGTCAATGTTTTCGGCATTTTCTAATTGATGCCTCACCAATGTCTCCGGCTCAAACCTCTCTTGAAGGATCATCGGTGTCAACCGGCTGCCGCTTTGTGCGATGTACATCTCGGTTTCGGGTAGTGATACACCGAGAGATAGCAGTTGCTCGATATACAGCTGATGGTCTGCTAGCAGTTGTTGTGTTTTTACTTGGCTTTTCAATGACCTATATACCTTCAGGATCTTGCCGGCAAAATCCCCATCGGTTATCACCGTGGGCTTGGAGAAGAAACCCAACTTCGAAAGTGGTTCAGCTTGCTTTTGATCGTGGATTAACCGATTGAGTTCTTTATTGAGGTTCTTGTCGAACTGCTGAGACATCGTGGCGCCAAGCTACAAACAATTTTGGAGTGGACAGGAAGGTCATTGCCTGGGAATCAAGTAAGTTTAGTCTTGCGAGTAATCCAGCCTAATGAAAAAGGAGACAGTTTATAGATCGGTCAGCGGCGTCTCTGATTTGAAATGCTCGCAAAGTATCCGCAGGCACCTTGAAAACATCATCTAAAAACCCTGAATCAATGCGTAACGATACACGTCGAACTTTTGTGAAGAAAGCGGGATTGGGCGCAGCCGGTCTTGCTGTCGCCGGACCCACCATTGCTTTTCCGAAACGCACGGCCCCTTCTGATACTGTGAATGTAGGTCTCATAGGCTGCCGCAGTATGGGGTTTGGCAATCTGAAAAACCATCTCTCCTTCGAAGATGCCCGATGCATTGCCCTGTGCGATGTGGACCAAAATGTCCTTGACGAACGAAACGAAGAGGTGATAAAGGACTTTGGCCATAAACCTGCGCAATACAATGACTTTCGTAAAATGCTCGAGAACAAAGATCTCGATGCGGTCATTATAGGCACGCCCGATCACTGGCACTGCCTGCCTTATGTGTATGCATGTCAAGAGGGCAAAGCGGTGTACGTGGAGAAGCCCATGGCCAACTCCATTGAAGAGTGCAACATCATGGTTAGAGCCGCTGATCGGTACGGAGCCGTCGTCCAGGTCGGCCAACAACAGCGAAGTGGAGCGCATTGGCATGAGATCATGAAACTCATTCACTCGGGCCAGCTTGGCAAACTGAGGAAAGTCCAGATCTGGGCCAACTTCAACTATGGCGTCGGACAAAAGAAGAAGCCCGATACTCCAGTTCCCAGTGGTGTGGACTACGATTTTTGGCAAGGGCCGGCACCACTGAGAAGTACTTTCAATCCCACGCGGTTTCATGGCAGTTGGCGAATGTTCTGGGACTATGGGGGTGGACTTGTGACTGACTGGGGAGTGCACCTTATCGATATGGCGCTCTGGGCGGGACAGGTGACGAGTGCACCCAGGGAAGTGATGGCTTTTGGGCGCAACTTGTCGTATGCAGATCACAACCACGAGACGTTCGACACGATGTCGGTGGTTTGGCCGACGGAGGATTATGTGATCTCCTGGGAGCATACCGCCGGCACCCAGAATGGCCCCGACGACATGCTCTACGGACTTCGATTCATTTGCGATGATGCCACCATCGTTGCCAACCGGTCCGGGTTCAAGCTGGTCCCCGAGTGGGACAATGACGAGAAAGCCCACACCATGGAGCGGATGGATGTAAAGGTCGAGGGGGAAAACCATCGTGTGCATGCGAGGAATTTTCTTGATTGTATCAAATCCGATGATCGATCGACTGCTTGTCCCCCGGCTATTGGGCGCCAGGTGGCCCTATATGCACATATGGCCAATATTGCTGTGAGGTCAGAGGAAGGTCGATTGGAATGGGATGACTCCAAAAACAAGTTTTCGGAAGGCAAGGCGGCCAATCAGTTCATCAGGCCTGAGTACCGGAAACCATGGGAACTGCCCAAGGTGTAATGCTCAAGGGATCATCTTTCCAGGTTAAATGTGACCGTGTGTTTCCCCGCAGAAAAAACATCAACTTCTGTGACCGTTGAGCCTTCGAGGGTGAAGATCTTCGTACGACGCCTCGAGGTAGACATTTACCTACGGCATTCCGCATGATGGCCACTAGCATAAGTTTTTGTCTCTTTGGCTCCACCACACAGCAATTCTTCATACTATTATTGGGAAAAGGTTTTGGCACGGCGGTCGAAGGACCAAAGTGCCTTTTTTCTTTGGGTGCTCTCCATGAAAGCGGTAGTTGAGAAAGCGCAGGACACAAGGCGAAGTGCACGGTGCTAATTTTCCAAATTCATTTAAATTCCTTCATGCAATTTCGTCTCAACCTCGCACCCATTTACGTGCTTCTTGCTTGCCTGCTTTCCTGTGGGATGCCGGAAGACAGCGCGTCCTCTAAGAACGTACGTCCTAATATCATTTTTTTAGTTGCTGAGGACGTAGGTCCTGCTATGGGATGTTATGGAGACCCTCGGGCTGTGACACCCAACATAGATAGGCTGGCGGCAAACGGCATCCGATTTGATCGGGCCTATGCTACTGCTCCCATTTGCGCGCCATCGAGATCGACCTTGATGACGGGTATGTACGCCACCTCTCTTGGGACGCAGCACCTGAGGAGCGAAACACCATTTCCAGAGACACTAAAGACCTTGCCCGAGTACCTTTCGGCAGCGGGCTACTTCACTTCCAATCGCAACAAGGCGGACTACAATTTTGACCCGCAGGGTCGGTGGGACCATTGGTCTGGACAATTGGCTCCGTGGAGGAGCCGCGAGGATGACCGGCCCTTTTACAGTTTTATCAACGTCGGGCCCTCCCATGAAGGAAGTGTGAACAATGAGGAGCGTTATCAGGAGAATCGCAGAGATCTGATCGCGCTCGGTTTGCAGCCCACCAACCCCAGAGCCGTCAAATTGCCACCTTATTATCCCGACACCGAAGACACAAGAGCGGTATGGGCTCGGTACTACGATGTGCTACAGCTCCTCGACCACAACGTGGGGCAGGTGATGGATTCGTTGCAAGCGGACGGGCTTACGGATGAGACCATCGTGTTCTTCTTTGGTGACCATGGTTTTGGGATGCCACGCTACAAAAGGTGGTTGTACAATACAGGTATCCACGTGCCTTTGATTGTGCAATTCCCCGACAAGTACAGGGAACTTATGCCCGCCGAAAAAGGTATCACAACGGAGCGGATTGTAAGTTTTGTGGATTTACCACCTACGGTTCTCAATTTGGCCGGCGCTGATATTCCTGCAACAATGCAAGGACAGCCTGTTTTGGGTGCTGAATTACCACCACCGCGCCCGTACGCCTTCGCCGCGAGGGACCGCGCTGACGATATGTTTGAGATGTCCAGGGCCGTGACGGATGGTCGGTACATTTATATCCGGCATTATATGCCGCACCTGCCTTATATACAGTCTGGTCATATCAATGGTGATCAAAAGACTGCCTACCGGGCGCTCCGGGACGCCCGTAAAGCAGGATTGAATAATACCGAGCAAAACAAGCTGTGGTTCGGTAAGCCACCAGAGGAACTATACGACTTGGAATCAGATCCCGATGAATTGAATAATCTCGCTGGGCACAAGGGATACCGAGAGATACAAACGACCCTTAGTGGTGAACTCAGGGCCTGGATGTCATATACGCGCGACCTGGGGCTACTGACGGAGTCGGAATATATGTTGCGGTCCGAAGGTTCGTCGCCTTACGAATACGCGGCCGGAGAGACTGACTTCCAGGCCATGGAGATATTGGATGCGGCGGAAAAAGTTGGGAGCACCGATGAGCAAGAGCTGATACCCCTGCTGGCACATGAGGACAGTGGCGTGCGATATTGGGGAATAATGGCGCTACAACAGTTTGATGGTTTAAGCGACGATGCCATGTCTGCCGTCATGGATGTGCTTGAGGATCCTTCTCCAAGTGTGCAGATCGCAGCGGCGGAGTTGCTATTGCGGTTGGGAAGTGATCCCAACGCTGTGCAAACGCTGGGGGCCCTCGTGCGAAGTGATAGTCCATGGGTATCTCTGGAGGCCGCGCGGGCCATACAATTGGTCGGGGAGAAGGCGAGGCCTTTGATTCCTATCATGTATGAGGTGCTGGAGAAGAATCTAGGGGAGCCGGGCCAGAGATTGAAATACAAGGACTTCAACTATGCGGCCTTTACCAGCTGGGCCCTGGAATTCGCATTGAAAGAATTGGGGGAGGACATTGAACTGGGCTAATCAATTGGCGATGAAAAAGCTACTATTCCTCGCGCTATTATGTGACTTGACTTGGAAGCGGCTCCTGAGAAGTTGGTTGTTCACATTGGCGCTGGTTTCATAGACCAACTTCAGGGCTCTGCTTTGGTGTAGAGGCCCAGGCGGTTATTCGATCTGTGCACATAATGACAGATGCTGTGGACTTCATCTCCGCACCGCCCCTGCTGGACGACGCTCGGCCACTGAGGACAATAAGGCCTATTTGCGAGGAAGACCCGGCGAGTTGTACGTGTTGTAGTCGAAGCCCTACCTGCTCATGGACAGGCACCCTGCAATGGCTCAATGTCATGACCAGCGAATGGACCTCAGAAACTAAAGTGAATGGCGGGCAGCAGTTGGTAATCACTACGCCGGGGAAGGGAGGTTGGATTGGTGTGCTGAGCCTGGACTGAGCACGGGCCGGTTGTCTTCAAGATCCAGAGCTTTCCTTCGAAATCTTGGATGCGCCATGAGATTTCGCAATATTCACGTTGTGGAAGGCAACTTCTACGCCGTCCGTAGCACGACCATAAGCCTGACATATGGCAGCAGATGATATCGAAGAACAAAGGAATAAGCTCGTCATTGAGGGGACGAGAATCGGTATTTGGGATTGGAATGTCCAAACCGGCGAGACCTATTTCAACGAGAGGTGGGCCGAGATCATTGGTTACTCGCTCGACGAACTGCAGCCTTTGAGCATAGAAACATGGGTCAAATTTGCGCATCCGGACGACCTGGAGGAATCCAATAGACTCCTGGAGCAGCATTTTCAAGGAGACTCTGAGTATTACGACTTTCAGTCCCGAATGAAGCACAAAAACGGTGAATGGGTGTGGGTGCACGACCGCGGGAAGGTGTTTGAGTGGGATGCCGAAGGGAAGCCGCTGCGGATGTGTGGATCGCATCTCGATATCACCGAGATCAAGCGCCTGGAGATGAGCCTCAAGAAGACACTCCGCGAAAAGGAGGTTTTGTTGAATGAGGTACACCACCGCGTGAAGAACAATCTTCAGTTCATCATGAGTTTTGTCGGTCTGAGAGCAGACGAAGATCAAAAGATTTCGACCGCAGACCTGCAGAATTCTTTGAGGGCCATCGCCTCAGCGCATGAAGCAGTTTATAAATCTGACGACTTCCAACGGATCAACCTGAAGGACTACGTGAGCAGGGTCATCAGCCCAATGTCATCCAACTTGCGATCACAAATCACGACTTCCGTGGAATCAGTCGAGTTAGCGATCGATTTACTTATTCCAATCGGTATGATCATCAACGAGTGTATTGCCAACAGCCTCAAGCATGCTTTCGGAGATAGTCCTCGAGCCGAAAACCTAATAAATGTCTCTGCCGCTATGAAGGGGGAGCAACTGCTGATTGAGGTGACGGATAATGGGAAGGGACTCAGCAACCATCCAGATCCGGCGAAAGGAGGGGGGATAGGCATGTCCATCATCACCGGCCTCGCCAGCCAGATAGACGCGGATCTGCAAATCGATGGCAAAGAAGGCATGCGTACCCTATTGCAAGTGAACCTCAAAGGCAATGATTAGACTTACGGTATTTGTAGTTGTAATAACGCTCCTTGGCGCCTGTCAGCCTGACGAGCAGCCTCCCAATATCTTGTTCATTTTAGTGGACGATCTAGGTTGGAACGATGTCGGCTACAACGGCAGCACGTTCTACGAAACGGATCATATTGATGGGCTGGCCGACGAGAGTTTTCGCTTCCCGAATGCCTATTCTTCGGGATCAGTATGTTCTCCGTCCCGGGCGGCGATAATGACTGGTTTGCATCCTGCGCGATTGAATATCACTGATTGGATACCGGGCGCGGACCCCAGAAACCGACAGCTCCTGGGGCCAGACGATCTGGATCAGTTGCCACTAGAACATGAGACGATCGCAGAAATACTCAGCGCAGCCGGCTACGCCACTATGTTTGCAGGTAAATGGCATTTGGGCAGTGAGGGTTATTTCCCTGAAGATCAGGGATTTGATATCAATATCGGAGGGCACCACCGAGGCAGTCCCCCCGGTGGCTACTACGTTCCTTATGAAAACCCTAAAATGACGGACGGCCCCGAAGGAGAGTACCTCACGGACAGGCTGACAAGCGAAGTGATCCATTTCATAGATACCCTTGGAGAGGGGCCTTTTTTCGCCTTCCTTTCCTTTTATACCGTGCATACCCCCATTCAGCCCAATCAGGAGTACGTGGAGCAGTACCGAACGAAAAGGGCATCCCTGGATCTGCCGGAGGATCTCTATGAGGAGGAGGGAGCAGGGACCACGACGATCGCCCAGCACAATGCGGAATATGCCTCCATGGTCCACGCGATGGATGTCAATGTTGGTAGACTTGTTACCTCACTCAAAGACAGGGGCTTATATGACAATACCATCATCGTTTTCACCTCCGACAACGGAGGACTGTCTACTTTAGACAGCACCCGCATGAACGGAGCTCCAACCTCTGTACGCCCCCTTCGTGCTGGCAAGGGATGGTTGTACGAGGGAGGTATTCGTGTTCCACTGTTGGTCAAGGATGCCTCGAAGAGTGAAGGTACGACAGTGGCTACGCCAGTAGTGGGACATGATCTGGCACCTACCATTCTCAACATGGCGGGCGTAAGTGCCGCTGACAACGAGGAGTTTGATGGAAAAGATCTCACGCCCTTGATGTCAGGTGGTGAGGACTGGTCACGACAATCGATTTGGTGGCACTATCCACACTACCACGGCAGTGCCTGGACGCCTGGAGCTGCCATCCGGCAGGGAAATTGGAAGCTCATCCAGTTTTACGAGACAGGAAAGGTAGAGCTCTTTGATTTGGGAACCGATGTGGCGGAGCAGTTTGACGTAAGTGCCGAAAATCCGCAGATCACTGAACGGCTGCTTTCCAAACTCCGCGAAGAGCAAGAAGCCAGTGGAGCAAATGAAGCGAATACCAACCCCGCGTACAGCCAAGCGCAGGAGAATTGACTATCATAAAAGCTAGGTTCCGAAGGGAAGAGGCCAACCTTCTTGCCTAAATTGGCCATTGCAAATCTGGACATCGACGCATGGAAGACAACGACAGAGAGCGACCTCAAAACCGCATGGACCGGGGACTCATGGTTGGTATCATAGCCATCGCCATCAACATTATTACCGTCTCAGTTTACGTATTTCAAACACGAATCATGCAACGGGAGCAGCACGCCACCGTGTGGCCTTACCTGGAATGGCGAGTAGGCTATAATCAGGATGATGGATTTGCCTTGCGAGTGGCCAATAAGGGAGTGGGGCCTGCGCTCATCGTCAATAGTGCAATAAGTCTTGATGGTGAAGAGATTCAGGAGCTAGACACACTACTCCTCAGAATGGTCGGGAAGACCTACTTCCCACATCTTACGTCATCAGTTGACAACAGAGTCCTGCCAGCGGGAGAAAGTATCTACCTTCTTCGCTCGGGAGATCCCATGTGGGGTGAACTACTTTTCGCAGCCTTCCAAGAACACGATTTTGATTGGTCGATCTGTTACGAGTCCATTTATGGTGAGCAATGGCAATGTCTCGGTACGGAAGTCGTCAAATCCAATTGTCGTTAGATTCGACGACTCATTAAAATCATCTATATTCGCAGTCCTTATCTGAGCCACGCACGCACTGTGCGCGGATAGATAGTGACAAAGAATGGCTGACTTTCAGTCATTGAAAGATATTGCCGAAGTGGCGGAACTGGTAGACGCGCACGTTTCAGGGGCGTGTGAGAGAAATCTCGTGCGGGTTCGACTCCCGCCTTCGGCACAACTAACATTTTATCCTTTGATAAAAAAAAGACTGACGAAATCATCGTCAGTCTTTTCTGCTTGACATCTTATTTTCCTTATGCTAATTCCAATGGCAGTGACTTGGTTCTTGTCCGGTAAATGTCTTTCCGGAGGAGTCTCTACCAATGACCTCGGTCTCAATGAGGACGGTCCAGCAAGTTTACGACAACTGTGATCAGCGGAGTTGCTAAATGCGATGGTTGGGTAGAGACTGTAGATGAGTGGGGTTTTTCGGTCGATCAATCGCAACATGCTGTTACCCTTTTAGTTCCGTGGGTATTCCTTTCCTTGCTCGGTATGAAGGGCTTTTTACCTCGACGGTGAGGCCGGCGAATTTTACTTTTTTTTTGGTTGTTCAAGCGTGGCTACTTCTCTGCCGTGAAGCAAATCTCGGTATCCAGCATGTATCCCGTTCCCCGGTTGTATTGGCACGATGGGTTGAGGGTCATTGTAGGCATTGGCTTGAAGCTGAGGTATGTTTCCCAATCCAGGAAGCGCGCCAAGTAATGTGCAGCCGGCGCCCACCTTACTTAGGACGTTCCTTCGTTTCATCGCGAGTACGTTACGTCGTGGCATCCATTGCAATCCAGCACTGTTGCCTGGTTTATTGAACAGTGTGAGGAGGTTTTAAAAACGTTATATGGAATAATACTCCTAAGAGGAAGTTACTGTACCCAGCTTTTTAGGTAAATTAAAGTGCGCTTGACTATTGTATAATACGATACAGCCTTATAGTTTTGCGTCTCCTTTAAAAAGGAGGTCCGGTAGTTCAGTTGGTTAGAATGCCTGCCTGTCACGCAGGAGGTCGCGAGTTCGAGTCTCGTCCGGACCGCAAGAAGCCCCAATCGGGGCTTTTTGTTTTTCCGGCCTTTGATGATCATAAGTTCCAAACAGATTTGGAAACCTCCAGTTCATGATCACATAAAGATTTTATCTCCTAAATTTGCCCGCAAAAAGAGACCCAGGTATGCTGCTGGAATTTGAGAAACCCATCGCTGAGTTAGAGGAGAAGTTGGACCAAATGAAGAAACTGGCAACGGACAGTGATGTGGATGTATCAGAAGCCGTCGAACAACTCGAGAAGAAACTAGTCGCCTTAAAAAAGGAGACCTTCGGCAACCTCACACGCTGGCAGCGGGTGCAACTGTCGCGACACCCTGATCGTCCTTACACGCTTGACTACATCTATCAGCTGACTGATGACTTTGTTGAACTACACGGCGACCGTGCTGTGAATGATGACAAAGCCATGGTGGGAGGCTTCGGCAAAATTGATGGCCAGACCTTTATGTTGATCGGTCAGCAGAAAGGGCGCAATACCAAGCAACGTCAGATGCGGAACTTCGGTATGGCCAACCCTGATGGCTATCGCAAGGCATTACGGCTCATGAAGATCGCTGACAAGTTTCAGAAGCCCATCGTCACACTTATCGATACTCCAGGCGCCTTTCCAGGAATCGAAGCTGAGCAAAGAGGCCAGGGCGAAGCGATTGCACGAAATCTGAAGGAGATGTTTACGCTCCGGGTTCCGGTGATTTGCATAGTAGTGGGTGAGGGGGCCTCAGGAGGTGCGCTGGGAATCGCCATTGGTGACCGTATTCTCATGATGGAGAACACCTGGTATTCCGTCATCTCTCCAGAGTCTTGCTCGAGTATCCTCTGGCGCAGCTGGAATTTTAAGGAGCAAGCAGCCGAGGCCTTGAAGTTGACGGCTCCTGACATGCTGAAGAACAAACTTATCGACGGTGTGATCTCTGAGCCACTTGGTGGAGCGCACACAGATCTAAAGGCCTCCGCGGCATTAGTGAAAAAGGCGATCAAAAAGCACTATAAAGAACTTGCGGGCATGGACGCTGAGCAGCGGATCATGGACCGGATCGATAAATTCGGGCAAATGGGAGTTTACGTAGAGTCATGAGGCGCGCTTTTTTCACATGGGCGTTCAAAGCAGCCGGTTGGCGAGTAGAAGGGCGTCCTCCTGATATCCCTAAGTATGTGATTGCCGTGGCACCACACACCAGTAACATGGATTTCTTTGTGGGCTTGCCCATCAAGTACATGTATCCCGGTTTCAAACCCAGATTTCTTGGCAAGGATTCGCTTTTCAAAATTCCGGTGGTAGGATGGTTTATGAAGAGTATTGGCGGTTATGCCGTAGACAGGTCGAAAAACACCAAGCTAGTAGATCAGATCGTCGAGATCTTCGAGAAAGAGGATGAGTTTATCATGACCATCGCTCCAGAGGGTACACGCTCCTACGTGCCTAAGTGGAAAACAGGGTTCTATTGGGTGGCTGTTAAAGCTAAGGTGCCCATTGTAATGGCCTCATTCGACTATGCCCACAAGGTGGTCGAGTTCAAGGAGCCCTTCGATCCTACAGGGGATGCGGACACCGACATCGAAAAGATGATGTCCTACTTTAGGACCATAAAAGGTAAGCATCCGGAGCTGGGGGTGAGGTAGGTTTCATGTTCAAGGTTCAACGTTCCATGAGTCAGTGGGCTCACGTACGCAGCCTTGGTCGGTAGCCTCAAGCAACCTGAAACGTTAAACCTGAAACTCGGAACGAAGCCTCAGCTCGCCGTCCGCTTCGTTCTTCTCTTAGGCTTGACCTCCTCTACAATCTCATCTTCCACATCAGAAAGGATTCTTCCGCAGTGCTCGCAGACGATGATCTTTTTCTTTTCTCGGATTTCAGCCTGTTTCTGAGGAGGCACGATGTTGAAGCATCCGCCGCAGGCGCCACGCTTCACAGGGACCACAGCGAGTCCGTTGCGCATGTTCAGGCGTATCTTCTCGTAAGACTTGAACAGCCGCTCTTCGACGTTCTTTGCCGCGTTAGCGCGAGTTTTCTCTAGTTTCTTTTCGTCGTCTTCAGACTCCTTGGTGATGGTGTCGAGTTCACCCTTCTTACTTTCAAGATCTTTTTGACGCTCATCAAGGATACCTTTTGTCCCCTCGATTTCCTCCTTCTTAGACTCGATCTTTTCGTAGCCTTCCTTTATGCGCTTTTCGAGGATCTGGATCTCCAGCTTTTGAAGTTCGATTTCTTTGGTGATCGCGTCGTACTCGCGATTGTTGCGGACATTCATCTGCTGGTCTTCGTACTTCTGGATCAGCTTCTCAGCATCCTTTATAGCAGTACGATTGGCAGAGATGTTGTTCTCAATGTCCTTAAGCTCTTGATTTTGTTTGTCAACTCTGGTTTGATAGCCGGCTATTTCATCCTCCAGGTCCATCACCTCATCGGGCAATGCCCCTCGGATTTTCTTAATTTCGTCTAGTTCTGAATCTGTGGATTGAAGTTTTATGAGGGCCTCTAGCTTCTTCGCAACCGTATGTTCCATTAAGAGAATTATATGTAAATGATGGGGTTAGTGCGCACCCCTGACAAACGAACTGCAATATTAGCGAATTTTTCTTTTAAACGATCACCGATCAATTCCTTTGTAAACACTTCACTTTCGTAGTGACCGATGTCTGCAACTATTAGGTCGTTGTCCGCTTCGAAGAAGTCGTGGTACTTAAAATCAGCTGTAATAAAGACGTCTGCACCAGCGCGTTTGGCTTTGGACAGCAAGAAACGTCCGGCACCTCCGCACACAGCAATCTTACGCACGTTTTCCTTGACCATGGCGGTGCATCTGATGACCTCGAGTTCCATGCTCTCCTTCAACATCGCGAAGAACTCATGGGTATCCATCGGATTGGGCAGCACCCCAACTGCACCGCTGCCTACATCCTGGTTCTCATTGCTCAACGGCTGCAGGTAATAGGCCACCTCCTCATAGGGGTGTGCCGCCTTGAGTGCATGGATGATAGATCGTTGCTTATAGGTAGGTAGAATTACTTCCAGGCGCTTTTCAGACACAGTCTCGTCCTGTAGTTGGGAGCCGATGGTAGGATTGGCCTTCTCATTGGGCCGGAAGGTGCCTTCACCTTCGAGTTGAAAGCTACAGTGGTCGTAATTGCCGATTTCACCGACGCCAGCTTTGTAGAGGGCCTGCAATACCTTTTCTGCACTCTCTTTTGGTACAAAGGCCACCAGCTTGCTGAGGGTATCATTCTTAGGTGACAATACCTTGACACTTTGTAGTCCGATCTTTTCGGCGATCTTCGAGTTGACCCCATCGTGTACGTGATCCAAGTTTGTGTGGATGGCATAGATACAGATATCGTGCTTAATCGCCTGAATCACACACTTTTCCACCCAGTGATTGCCAGTAAGTCTTTTGAGGCCTCCGAAAATCAGGGGGTGGTGGGCGACGATGAGGTTCGTACCTTCCTGGATCGCCTCATTGATCACTTCCATCGTCACGTCCAAAGTGACGAGCACCCCTTTAAGTTCGGAGGAGGCATTGCCCACGAGCAGTCCGGAGTTGTCATACGACTCCTGGTAGACGGGTGGGGCCCATGATTCCAGCTCGTTTAGAATATCTTTGACCTTCATAGACAAGTATGGTTTGGTGGCAAGTTATTTTATTTCCCTTTGCTATTCTATATGATGGCATCACGCGATTTCGCAACCACCTCTTCAATATAGGTTCCACTCCCTCATTTGAATTCGATGCCAATGTGATCAGTGTGGGTAACCTGGCGATCGGAGGGACGGGCAAGACACCAGTGGTCATGTGGTTGACCGAGCACTTTCTCGCTGCTGGCAAGCAGGTGGCGATCCTCAGTCGAGGCTATGGTCGCAGCACAAGAGGCTTCCGTATGGCCACTTCTGATGACACCCCAAAAACGATTGGTGATGAGTCTTTTATGTACTGTCGTCGATACACGGATAGGGGTGTGCTGGTCGCGGTAGCGGAAGAGCGGGCCTGGGCCATTCCCTGGATATTGACAGAGCAGCCGGAAAATGATGTGATTATTCTTGACGATGCTTTTCAGCACAGGGAGGTCAAGCCCTCTATCGCTTTACTACTTACAACCTGGTCACGTCCATTTTATCGGGATTTTGTCATGCCCGCTGGACGATTGAGGGAGAGCCGATCAGGAGCGAGGAGAGCGGACCTAGTGACCATGACCAAGTGCCCTGCCCAAATCACCGAAGATCATCAAAAGGCTCGCGCCTCCGACATCGCCCGATATTCTGATGCCCCAGTTTCGTTTTCGACTACAGAATACGGAGACCTTGTACCTTTTGAGATGTCCAGGTCGGGAGCGCCAGCCAGGAAGTTTGTGGCCGTGGCCGGTCTTGCTTCGAACGCGCCCTTTAGAAAATGGTGCGAGCAGCACTTTCCGATAGAGACATTTATAGGATTCCCCGATCATCATCGTTACAGTAGCAAGAACGTTGCTCGCCTGGTCAGGCTACTCGGTCCCGAGGTGGGATTGATCACCACTGAAAAAGATGCTGTGAAGCTGATGCAGTTCGATGAACTCAAAAGCTTTTTGTGCTTCTATGTGCCTATTCAGGTGCGTTTTTTGGTGGGCGAGCGAGAAATGTTGGATACGATTGAGGGAAGTCTCCGGGATTACCAGCGGGAGGTACCGGGGGATGAGAAAGATAATTAGTTTTGCGCGTGCTTTTCAGAGGATCACTCGTTGTTGCTTTCGTGCTGGTGGGTCTGCAGTCGCTGTGTCAAATCACGGATGATTCCAGTAAGTTGGTCTATGGACCCAGTACCCTGTACTACATATACGAGCCCGATCTCAAAAACAACATCGAAGTTGAGCGCCGCATAGACACCACCCTTTATGAGCTCGAAAATTATCGCTACTACGACCAGCGAGACAGGTTCTACCAGAATCTAGGTAACAATGGCACTGCCATGGGGCCGGTTTTTCCGGAGATGCCATCAATGATCGGAAAGCGCTCGGGTTTACATTCTTATGACTATCTGTTCAAGTACCCGGATCAACTCAAATACTACAATACCAAGTCACCGTACATAGAGGCGCAAGCGGTATTTGGAGGTCGGGGTAGGTCCAGCCTTGACTTGTCATATTCCGTGAATATCAGCCCCAATTGGAACGCCGGGTTTGATATCCATCGGATGGCCTCGGATAAGCAAATTGGCGCCGAGCAGACGCAGGGTGATCGCAATGCGCAGGGTACAGGCTACGATATCTACACTTATTACGAACACCCTGAGAAGCCCTACAAGCTGTTGTTCAATTACACGGCCAGGGATCAGGATATCGATGAGACGGGGGGTGTATATGTGGAGTCGGAAGAACCGTTGGAGTTCGAATTCTTCCAGTACCTCGATTCCCGCATACGACTAGATGACGCTTTCGCCGCTATCAATTACAGCAATGTCCATCTGTATCACGAGTACGCGCTGTTCAAGCAGTTCCAACTATATCACCAGTTTGATCGGTTCAGACAAAAGCAGACGTACCAAGACCACTACGAAAGTTCAGCAGCCTTGAGCTACAGGGATTTTTATGATCAATTTCTCTTTGATATCGACAGTACACAGGAGAGGTATCAGTTCAATTCACTGACTAATGAAGTAGGCTTGAAAGGCACCGTAGCGTCTGTATTCTATCGCTTTTATGTCAGAAGGAGGGATGTCGATTTCGAGTACGTGTTTTTTGATGCGCCGAAGGAGGCAGAGAATTACCTGGGCGGCTTGATGCGACTCAATTGGAAGTCCTTCAGTGTGCAAGCGGAAGCTGAAGCGTTGCCTACGGGCGAATTCCTGCTGAGAGGTACTCTGGACAGTGATTTCCTATTCGCGAGATACACTTCTATGAGGTACAAGCCTAGTTACCTTGCCGACCGGTACTTTGGCAACCATTACGAATGGCGCAACAATTTCATCCAGGGCTTTACGAATGAGCTCTACGGGGGCATCAAAGTGCGGCTTGGGCCAATGTACTTTTCGCCAACGGCCAGATTTACTAATCTCGACGAATTCATCTACTTCGACCAGAACAAGGAAGCGGCACAGGCTTCAGGTGCGGCTTTGGTGAGTCGTTTCGGAGGAGATCTTGATTTCAAGCTGACCACCAGCAAGGAAAGAGGGAGTGCATTTCACTTCGAAAATGAAGCGTACTACACGGTTGTTACGGGTGGGGCCTCGTCCCTGATCAGAGTGCCATCCTTTTTCTTCAATGGGCGCTACTTCTGGCGTGGTAACATCTTCCAACAATCCGTGCCGGTGGAGATCGGCGTGAGCGCGCACAGCAAGTCTGGCTACCTGGCCAATGACTATGACCCTGTCACTGGTCAGTTCTTTCTGCAGGACGATTTCAAAATCGACAGCTTCATCGCTATGGACGCCTTCCTCAACATGAGAATTGATAAGATATTTGCGTTCGTGAAGGTGACCCACTTCAACCAGGCCACCAATTCGGGCTACTTTGTGACCCCTTTGTATCCGGGTCAGGCACAAGTATTTGACCTGGGCGTGCGATGGCTATTCTTTGACTAACGATGGAAAACGACCTACAGAAAACGACACTCGGCCTCCAGCTACCCACCGATCCGCGCTGGACGAATATCGCCGAAAAGCAGATCGAGGATATTCTGGTCGATCATGCCTATTGCGAGCAGAAAGCCGCGTCGTCCTGTATTTCCCTGATTGTCCAATACCCTGAGCGGGCAAAATTGGTGGATATGCTCACGCCGGTGGTTGCCGAGGAGTGGGCGCACTTTGAGCGTGTAATCGAGCAGTTGCGCAAGCGTGGTTACGAACTCGGCAAACAGCGCAAGGACGAGTATGTTATTCGCCTGTCGGAGATCCTGAAGAAGGGGGGAAGCCGCGAGCAACAGCTCGTCGAAAAGCTACTGATGAATGCCCTCATCGAAGCACGCAGCTGTGAGCGGTTCAAGCTGCTGTGGAAGAACATCGCCGACGAGGAACTGCAGACTTTCTACTACGAGCTCATGGTTTCTGAGGCCGGTCACTACCACAACTTTCTCGAGCTGGCCAAAGAGTACATGCCTGAGGACTATGTCGAGCAGCGGTGGAAGGAATTCCTCGAAGCCGAGGCCGAGATCATCCGGACCCTGGAGGTTCGCGGCGATAGGATGCACTAGGGAATTCAAAATTCGAAACCCAGAATACTCCTCAACTTCTCAACCCTTTAACTCCTCAACTCCCCTTAGGTTTTCTGCTTCTTCTTTTTCGCAGCGGGGAAGAGGATGTTGTTGAGGATCAGTCGGTACCCCGGAGAGTTGGGATGTAGATTGAGATCAGTAGGCTCCTCACTTACGTAGTGCTGGTAGTCTTCAGGGTCATGGCCCCCGTAGAATGTCCAGAATCCTTTGCCAAGGATGCCGTGGATGTATTTGGCCTCATCGATGGACTTCGTCTCACCCATGAGTAGAACGTCGCCCTTGATCAGGTCCTTTTTGAAGCCTGTCGTTTGGCCCATAAATCCTTTGATGATTTTCTCGTGGTTTTGCGTGAGCATGGTGGGTACGGGATCCCATTTGGCGGAGAACTCAAACAGATGAAAGTAGTCACGCTCCTCCCGAAGGCCACGCTCTTGGGGCTGATTGTCAATATTGGAGAACTCGTATTCGAAAGGGTTGCGCTCGATTGTGAAGTTTTCGAAGGCCATGGTCTTTTCGTAGTCCAGCTTCTGCTGCGCACGGGGGTCAGCAGGATCGCCATCAAACATCACGTCACAAATGTCCACACCCTCTGCTGCCAATGCAATGTCATAAGTGTCTGTAGCTGAGCACATCGCGAAAAGGAAGCCACCACTAGCCACATAGGTCTTGATGCGCTGAACGATGCCCAGCTTGAGGTGAGAGACCTTCGAGAAGCCGTGTTTGCGAGCCGATTCCTCATATTCCTTCTTCTGCTGTTGGTACCAGGGCAGGTGTCGATAGTTGCGATAAAATCTACCGTACTGTCCGGTAAAGTCCTCGTGGTGGAGGTGGAGCCAGTCGTACTTTGGTAACTCATTGTACATGACCTCGTCATCAAAGATGACATCGTAAGGGATCTCAGCGTAGGTGAGGACAAGTGTCACGGCGTCGTCCCACGGTTGCTTACTCTTAGGGGAGTACACGGCGATCTTTGGATATTTTTCCAGCTTCATCACATCCATATTGGACGATGGGCTGCCGATTTCATTGAGGATCTGGTTGGCGTCCGCGTCGGAGATGACGAGGTAGGATACGTTGCGGATGATGAGCTCGTTCTCGATTTGCTGCAGATACTTGATCATGAAGCTGCCCCCGCGAAAGTTGAGTAGCCAATCGACATTTACTTCCTTTTCCAGTGTCCAATAGGCGATGCCATAGGCTTTCAGGTGGTTGCTCTGCGTTTCGTCCATGGGTATCAACAAATAGGATGCCTGCAGCTGACAAGACATCAATACCATAGCCGTAATTATTCCCAATCTCCTCATAGACTTCAATCGATCGTTGTTGAACAAAAAGGTAAGTAGTAATTCAACGGAATTCAAAGTAGAATGATATGAATATCCTCACAGGTCATCTTTGCGGTTGCATCTGTACCCTGTACATTTGACCTGTGGATCTCCAGGAAAACGTAAAGGAAGGCTTAAAATCAATTAAAGCCAACAAACTGAGGACAATTCTGACGGCCCTCATCATCGCTTTTGGCATCACATCTCTGGTCGGCAGTCTCACTGTTGTGGACGGGATTCAAGCCTCTATCACCAAGAGTTTTTCCAACCTTGGGGCCAATACTTTTGACATCGAAAGTCGTCGTACTGATCGGAGCAGCACCGATGGGAGCAAGGCGAAAGTCTACCCCCCGTTGACGTACAGCGACCTACGCATCTTCAAGGACAAATACACGGGACCAGGTACCGTAAGTCTCAATACATGGGTGACAGGTATCGCTGAAGTGAAACGCGGCAACAAAGTGACCAACCCCAACCTGCAGATCCGCGGAGGCGATGAAGACTTTTTGGTGGTAGAGGGATACGACACCAAGCAGGGAAGAGGCTTCTCATTGGGAGAGTCCAAAAATGGAGCATTCGTCTGTATGATCGGCAGTCAGGTGGAGGACAAGCTTTTCGAGGACTTCGAGAGTCCGGTAGGCGATTTTATCGTCACGCAAGGTGTCAGGCTTAAAGTGGTCGGTACACTGAAAGAAGAGGGTGGCGCTACCGGCAATACCTCCGTCGATCGCACGGTAATGGTACCCATCGAGACGGCCAGAAGGATGGCCAAGAATCGACAACTAAGATATGAAGCAACCGTGGCGGTGCCTGATCCCACGCAGGTGGACTATGCTGTAGGGATCGCTACAGGGCTCATGCGACGGATTCGAGCAGATAGGATTGGGGAGGAGAACTCCTTCGACGTGCCTGTAAGTAGGTCTTTGGCTGAGCGCCTGGGACAGATCATCACCTACCTGCGATCGGCGGGCTTCGGCATTGGATTTATCACACTGCTGGGGGCGTCCATTGCACTGATGAATATCATGCTGGTCTCGGTCACGGAGCGCACGAGAGAGATTGGCGTACGTAAGGCACTGGGAGCCACGCCGCTAAAGATCCGTAGGCAATTTCTTATTGAGGCGATCGTGATTTGTCAGCTGGGGGGAATGACCGGTATTCTTTTGGGCCTGCTTGTCGGCAACCTGCTGTCGAGTTCCGTGTTCAATGCGCCTTTTGTGATTCCATGGTTATGGATCATTTTCGGTCTGATCGTGGGGACGCTGGTCGGCCTGGGATCGGGCTATTTCCCTGCTCGGAAAGCAGCCAAGTTAGATCCTATAGAGTCCCTGCGTTTCGAGTAACTAAGGCTTCAATTCCTGGCTCATCTCTCGCAGCTTTCCTAGCGCATCGAAGCGGATACGAAGCTGATACATGGCTGTATCTCCTTGGCAATTGAGGTCGTAATAGAAGAACTTCTGATTGCGATTGTACAACTCGTGCCGTGTGGGTTTGCCCAGTAGGTGCTGAACCTGATTCTGACCTTCACCCTTCAGTGTGCCTTCTTCGTTGAGTAGTAACTGAACGTGCTGCAGTCTGTAGTCTGTGCAATCAGTCAATGCCGATTTCCACCGCTGGCTGTCAAAGCCATCGATCTGGGGAGCGGAGTAACATGCTAAAAGGATCACCGGCACGAATGCCAGAACCCTACTGTTCAATCTGAGGTTCATAACTCGAATATAAAAGGATTGCCAACTCGAAGTCTCAAGGTATTTTTGCCTCAGTAAATCTATTGGTCATGGTAAAGGTTGTAGGTATTGTCAGATTTTTGTCCATTTTGCTCTTTCTGGGTATTCTGACACTTGTGTATGCCTACCTTCCGTTGGACGTCCAGATCGTGCCAGACGATGCCGGGGTGACCATCAATAGGGATCTGTTCTTCTATGGTGTGGCTTCTTTCTTTCTGTTGGTCAATATCGTATTTGTCGCCATCTTTCGCATGATCGGAAAACAGCTTAGGGAGAAGAGCGAAAACATCTTCGCCTGGCTCAAAGCGGGTAGTCCTGCCATCAATGTCTACATCACCTTGTTGGTGGGTTTTGTCGGTGTGATCAACAACTCCCTCAGCGTTTCGCCTTCAAGTTATGCCTACCTTAATTTCCTCGGACCCATCGCATTGCTGGCTTGGATCGGAGGGTTTATCTACCTGGCATTCAAGGCCAAAAACCTTTCTACCGAAGGATAATGCCGATGCCGGCTTTGATGAAATTGAACTTCACGCCGTACCAGTTCTGATGCTGATAGCCGAGCCGAAAGCTCGTCGTAGGACCGTCCGCATGGCCTTGTGGCCGGAAGTCTGCAAACAGGGAGAAATCCTTGCGAGGGTAGCCATCCCCTGACCATCGGAAGACCGCAGTTGGCACAAGTCTTCCACCCATAGCGAAAACAGACAACTCACCCAACCCCTCAAAATGCGTCTGGTCTATTTCCACTTCGTGAGAGAAGCCAAGCCCTCCGACAAGTCGAACGGATCGGGAGTTGACAATATTGAACTGTACCACCTGCCAATCCCATGTGCTCAAGGTTCCGGTCATATCAAATACCCGGGTGTAGCGGAGCTGTGTCGATAGCAGCCCCCAGTTACCTCGAATAGTAGGCGTAAGGAGCGATACATTCCCAGAGGGGTCAAACCCACCGGATACATGTGTCTCAAAACTTATTCTCCAGGGTTCCTCGAATCGCCGGTGGAGCTGGTGCACCTGTGCGAGATACAATCCCTCAAAAGGAAGTCGGATGATAAACCAGGCGGCTTCCAGGAAGAAGGCGTCGAGCTCATCGTCCCCGTCCGAACTCCAGGAATCAGATGAAGAACCACCACCTCCGCTTTCCTTGTGCTCCCTGGCCCGTTCTTTCACTTCCCCGACCTGGGCAAAGGCACCGATGCAGAGGATGAGGGATATGGCGATAAGTATGGATCTCATGTGCAAGTAGTAGGTCAAAAAGTTACCCAAGAACTTACAAACTATATGCCAAAACGAGACCATACCCTAAGCCTATCGTGGGTAGAAATTGCACTTTGGGAATCATTATCCTGTCATTATAAAAAGTCCAGAAAATCAATTGATTATGAATTTGATGTAAAGAAATACTGAAGACGTTGTGGAAAAACTTTATCGGTTCTCAACGCTATTTTGTATAATTTCAAGATTTAAAATTGTGGAATTCAAGCTTTTAATGGACTTCTAATCTATGTCAGCACCGTCAGTTCAGTACACCGAGGATAGCATCAAATCCCTCGACTGGAAGGAGCATATTCGATTGCGGCCGGGTATGTATATCGGTAAATTGGGTGATGGCTCTTCCTATGATGACGGCATCTACGTGCTCGTGAAGGAAATCATCGACAACTGCATCGATGAACACATGATGGGCTTTGGCAAGGTCATCAATATCAAAATCACCGAGCACCGTGTAGAGGTGCGTGACTACGGCCGTGGGATCCCTCTTGGTAAAGTGATCGATTGTGTCTCGAAGATCAACACCGGAGGAAAGTATGACTCGGGGGCATTTCAAAAATCAGTGGGATTGAATGGCGTCGGTACCAAGGCAGTCAACGCCTTGTCCAACTACTTCCGCGTGCAGTCCTTTAGGGATGGTCAAACGAAACTGGCGGAGTTCGAGCGGGGCGAAGTCCTCTCGGACAACAAAGTCACCAAGAGCCAGGAGCGCAACGGTACACTGATTGTCTTCGAGCCGGATGGTACCATCTTCAAAAACTTCCACTACATCCCCGACTACCTGGAGGATCTGATTTGGAACTACTGCTTCCTGAATGCTGGGTTGACCATTACCCTCAATAGCAAGAAATATCATTCTGAGAATGGCCTTCGTGATCTACTGAAGCGGAAGGCGGATGAGGAGACCCTGAGATATCCCATTATTCACCTCAAGGGCAATGACATCGAAATAGCCATGACTCATGCCAATCAGTATGGGGAAGAGTACTATTCCTTCGTCAATGGCCAAAACACTACGCAAGGAGGAACGCACCTTGCGGCTTTTCGCGAAGCTGTAGTGAAAACAGTGCGTGAATTCTTCAAGAAGGATTTTGACGCTTCCGATGTGCGGGCGAGTATAGTGGCCGCTATCGCGGTGCGCGTGCAGGAACCCGTCTTTGAGAGCCAGACAAAGACCAAGCTGGGTTCACAGAATGTCGCTCCGGAGGGACCTACGATGCGTACGTTCGTCAACGACTTCATCAAGACCAACCTAGACAACTATCTTCACCGCAATCAGGAAGCTGCGGATGCCTTATTAAAGAGGATCCTCCAGTCGGAGCGCGAGCGGAAGGAAATAGCGGGGATCAAGAAGCTCGCCAACGAGCGTGCGAAGAAGGCGAATCTGCACAACAAGAAACTCCGCGATTGCCGTGCACACTATAATGACAACAAGAAGGTGGACGAAGAGGTGAAGAACTCCACGATGATCTTCATCACAGAGGGAGACTCCGCCAGTGGATCCATCACGAAATCAAGGGACGTACAAACACAGGCAGTCTTCAGCCTTCGGGGCAAACCGTTCAACTGCTTCGGTCACACCAAAAAGGTCGTCTACGAAAACGAAGAGTTTAATCTCCTTCAGCATGCGCTAAACATAGAGGATGGCCTCGAGGGGCTGAGGTATCGCAAGATTGTTATCGCCACCGATGCCGATGTGGATGGCATGCACATTCGACTGCTGCTATTGACGTATTTCCTTCAGTTTTTCCCCGAGTTGGTGAGAAGTGGCCATGTTTTCATTTTGGAGACACCCTTGTTCCGCGTTCGCAATAAGAAAGAGACGCATTACTGCTATAGTGAAGAGGAAAAGCAGAGGGCCATCGCCAAACTAGGGGGCAAGCCCGAGATCACTCGGTTTAAGGGACTCGGTGAGATATCGCCTGATGAGTTTGCGGGGTTCATCGGGGACGAGATCCGGCTGGAGCCGGTGATCCTTCAGAAGGAAACGAAGATCAAAGATCTGTTAGGCTTCTATATGGGGAAGAACACACCGGATCGTCAGCAGTTCATCATCAATAAACTGCGAGTTGAAAAGGATCTTGTGATTAGTGAGCCGGAGGAGGTTTCGGAAGAGGATCAGTAGTTATTTGAATATTCTGTAAACAACGCATTTATAGATAATCCATGGAAGATTATTCCGAAGAAGGCGAGATTCAGGAAGTATTGCCGGTATCCGGCATGTACGAAAACTGGTTCCTGGATTATGCCTCTTATGTAATCCTTGAAAGGGCCGTGCCGGCCATCAATGATGGACTGAAACCCGTACAGCGACGGATTTTGCACGCCATGAAGGAAATGGATGATGGGCGCTACAACAAAGTGGCGAATATCATCGGCAGCACCATGCAATATCACCCACATGGTGATGCTTCCATCTCTGACGCTATTGTCAACCTGGGCCAAAAGGACCTACTGATCGATATGCAGGGTAACTGGGGGGACGTGCGAACAGGCGACAGTGCGGCTGCTGCGCGGTACATTGAGGCGCGACTCTCGAAGTTTGCCCTTGAGGTAGTTTACAACCCTCAGACGACCGATTGGCAGCTGTCGTATGATGGCCGGAAGAAGGAGCCGGTCACGTTTCCTGTCAAGTTTCCGTTACTCATAGCGCAAGGGGTCGAAGGTATTGCTGTAGGTCTCTCAACCAAGATGTTGCCTCACAATTTCTGTGAGATCCTCAAGGCTGCGATGGATATGCTGCGGGGTAAGAAGACCAAACTCTACCCGGACTTCCAGACAGGAGGGAAGATTGACGTATCTGATTATAATGATGGGCAGCGTGGAGGCAAAGTACGGGTGCGGGCCAAGATTGAAGAGCTCGACAAGAACACCCTCGTCATAAGGGACATACCTTATGGCACCACTACCACGTCATTGATCGATTCGATCATCAAGGCCAATGACAAGGGCAAGATCAAGGTCAAGCAGGTCATCGACAATACGGCGAAGGACATCGAAATACAGGTGAAGTTGGCGAGTGGAACATCACCCGATATCACTATCGATGCACTGTACGCCTTCACTGACTGCGAAGTATCGATTTCGACGAATGCGTGTGTCATTGTGGAAGACAAACCACGGTTCATGTCGATTTCGGAGATTTTGAAACAGTCTGTCGATCAGACGGTGGACCTGTTGCGTCAGGAGCTCGAGATCAGGAAGAAGGAATTGTTGGAGAAGATCCTCTTTTCATCCCTAGAAAAGATCTTCATCGAAAACCGGATCTATCGCGATATCGAAGAGTGCGAGACCTGGGAGTCAGTCATTGAGACAATTGACCACGGACTGGAGCCCTTCAAACCTCAGTTTTACCGTGAGATCACCCGAGACGATATCATTCGCCTGACAGAGATCAAGATCAAGCGAATATCACGCTACGATTCATTCAAGGCGGACGAGATGATGCGCAAGCTCGAGGAGGAGTTGAAGGAAACCGAGCATCACCTGGCCAACCTGATCGACTACGCCGTTGATTGGTACCAGGGGCTGCTGGACAAATATGGTAAGGGCAGGGAGCGCAAAACTGAAATTGGCAGTTTTGATACGATCGCAGCAACGGTCGTGGCAGCAAATAATGCTAAGCTCTATGTCAATCGGCAGGACGGCTTCATAGGTTATGGCCTGAAGAAGGATGAGTTTGTCAGCGACTGCTCAGATATCGACGACATCATCGTCTTCCGTAAGGATGGTGTTTGCATGGTCACGAGGATACAGGACAAGGTATTCGTCGGTAAGAATATTCTCCACGTAGGGGTCTTCAAGAAAGGAGATGACCGAATGATCTATAACCTGGTCTATGTGGACGGGAAGACCGGGCGGTCGATGGCTAAGCGCTTTGCGGTGACCGCAGTTACACGGGATAAGGAATATGATCTAACGAAGGGTTCGAAAGGTTCGAAGATGCTTTATTTCACCGCTAACCCTAATGGCGAGGCTGAAGTCGTCACGGTCTACCTCACGGCAGCAAGCTCTGCACGGAAGAAGGTATTTGATTTTGACTTTGCCACACTCGACATCAAAGGGCGGTCGGCAGGAGGGAACATTCTCACAAGGTATCCAGTAAGGAAGATCCAGCTGAAGACCGCCGGTGTTTCCACGCTGGGCGGACTCGATATATGGTATGATCCGGCCATCGGACGGCTCAATTCGGAGGAGAGAGGTCAGTACCTCGGCAATTTCCAGGCAGACGACAACATCATTGTCTTTTACAAGGACGGTAGCTACGAGTTGACCACCTTCGAGCTCACCAACCGGTATGACCTTGGGCAGGTCTTGAGTCTGTCAAAATTCTATCCGGACAGGGCCGTCGCCGCAATCCACTACGATGGAGGTGGTAAGACGTTTTTCATCAAGAGATTTCTAGTAGAGACCACCTCGGTCAACAAGCGATTTCCGTTCATTTCAGACGCCAAAGGTTCCAAACTGCTATTTGCCACGATGAGCAAAAATGCTAAAGTGGATGTGACCTATCGCGTGAAGAATAAGCATCAGCATGAAGCGTTTGATCTGGAAGAATTGATTGATATAAAAGGCTGGAAGGCAATTGGTAACAAGATGCCAGTGCAATCTCTGGTTAAAGTGGAAGAGAAGGCGACTGAAAGTAATCAGTCCGCGGAGAATGAGTCACTATCGGGCCTCGACCAGCTGAAGAAGGCCGTGAGGGATGAGGTCGAAAAGGAGGATGATCAGCAAATGGGTCTTTTCAATGGGGAGAAACCAAAAGACGATTCATGATCAAGTGTCCATCTCGAGGCAAATAGAGATCCTGGAGGAGTTTGTTACTGACAACAAGCGTGCCTTGATTGAGCAGGTAATGGACCGCAGGACCAGATTTCTCACTGTAGTGCTCGAGGACATTTACAAGCCACACAACGCCAGCGCAGTATTGCGGACCTGCGAATGTCTGGGCATCCAGGACATTCATACCATTGAGAGAGAGAATATCTACAGCGTCAACCCCTACGTAGTGCGTGGTGCGTCCAAGTGGCTGACTTTGCACCATCACGATGAACACGAGCGACCTGACGAAACCAAATGTCTGGATCTTCTGGAGGAGCAAGGCTATGAATTGGTAGCTACAACGGTGGGTACCGACGCTATGGATCCTCAGGACTTCGAGCTCACGCAGAAGACCGCTGTTTTCTATGGGAACGAACATGCCGGGGTGAGTGATGTGATTTTGCAACGGGCCAAACGGAAGATTAGGATCCCGATGAGAGGCTTTACTGATAGCTACAACCTGTCCGTGAGCGTTGCTATAGTGATGGATCATCTGATGAGGAAGCTGCTGGACAGCAGCTTCGAATGGGGACTGAGTGCAAAAGAACGTCAGGAACTAAAACTAGAATGGTACAAAGCCGTTGTGAAAAATAGCGATATTGTGCTGGCCAACCTTTCAGGTTGACAAGACTGCTGCATGAGAAAACTGCTAAAGTTCTTCATCTGGTCCTCACTATCTGTGATCATCCTCATCGTGGTCATCAATGCCGGTATGCTCCTGGCGTACCGCTCCTCGATCATCGAGGAAATGGGTGAGCTCGAGCGGGGCTATCCGGTGGCGCTGACATTGGGTACCAGCCGCTGGACCATAGAGGGCGATCAGAACATTTTTTTCTCAGGTAGGATCAATGCGGCAGCGGAGCTGTACCATAGTCGGATTGTGAATCATTTGTTGCTCAGTGGAGACAATAGTCAGCGAGAGTACAATGAGCCCATTGAGCTGCAGCGTGCCCTGTCGGAACAGCGGGTCGAATATGAAGACATGACGCTGGATTATGCGGGATTTCGGACGCTGGATTCCATCGTCAGGGCCAGGGCAATTTTTGGTCAGGACAGTATTATCATCGTCACCCAGTACTTCCATTTGCCCCGGGCACTGTTCATTGCACAGCACAGTGGGTTGCAGGCTGTGGGGTTTGCGGCGCAGGGTCCTGATACAATTCCATTCAGATTGATGGCTCGCGAAATCCTCGCAAGGCCCATGGCCCTTTTCGAAGTTTGGTTCCTCGGTCAGCAACCAAAGTTTTTGGGTGAAAAGGAGCCAATACAAGTGAGAGAGCGCATTCCTCAGTAATTCTACCCGACCAGCAAATCGACCACCTGAATGTCCGATTTTATTTATATTTTCGAGCGATTATTTACAGATAGATACTTGAGATAAACAATACAGCAGTACATGGAAATCGAAGAGTTTGAGAACCTGCGCCCAGACGAAATAGAGGTAATGATGAATGCCCCCGTTTATGTAGCCATCTTGATTGCTGGTGCTGACGGGAAGATCGACAAGTCCGAACGGAAAGAAGCCATTGATGTGGCTCGAAGCAAGCAAAGCCGAGCACGGGAACAATTGGTGGACTACTACAAGGCAGTAGGAGAGCACTTCGAGGAGAATTTCAACAAGTTCACTGAAGAGTTGCCTGAAGAAGTAAGTGATCGGACCTCTGATATTGAGCAGGAACTGCGTAAGCTGAACCATATCCTTCCCAAGATCGATCGGGTATTTGCCATAAAATTCTACGCTTCTCTGAAGGATCTTGCTAAAAAGATTGCTGAAGCGTCTGGAGGTATTTTCGGGTACCTATCTGTGAGCTACGAAGAGCAAACGCTGATGGACTTGAAGATGATCACCGATCCTGAGAAGATCGGGGCTTGATGATCCATCCCAAAATAGATTGTGAAAGCTGCTCCAACGGGCGGCTTTTTTTATTTTTACTCAAACTGATAGATCCAAATATTGCAAAGAGCTAGCATCGTTCCCCCATTGAGGTTTGTTTTCCTCATGTGGGTTTTTTTCAGCGTTGAATTTTTTCTGCATGTCGAGTTGGGCTTTCTCGGCATTCGGCCCAGAACCGTTCAGGGCGCTCTTGGCATATTGACCGCACCCCTCATCCACGGTAGCGTTCAGCATATCATTAGTAATACCTTTCCTATGCTTTTCCTGGGGGTGACGCTTTATGTTTTCTACAATCGGATCGCCAACCAGGTGTTTCTTCAGTGCTACCTATTCACCAATTTCTTCGTCTGGCTGCTGGCAAGGGACTCTTCACACATTGGCGCGAGCGGGGTAGTATATGCCCTGGCCGGCTTCCTCATTGCCATGGGCTTTTTCAAGAGGGACTTCCGATCCCTGTTCATCAGCCTCGTGATCATTGCGATCTATGGGGGACTTGTTTACGGACTGTTTACCATGAATAGCAGAGTGAGCTGGGAATCTCACCTGTTTGGTGCCATCGTAGGAGTAGGTACAGCCTGGGGTCTTAGCAAGTCCAGCAAGATTGCTAAATGATGTAGTCAAGCTGTAGATATATACTAATAATATTAGCTTTAATGCTAACTAAATTAGTATATTTACTCTATGGATTCGGAGTACATTAAGGGCAAGGGAGCACAGATCAACGTAGCCAATCGCTTCCTGAAGCATTCAGTTACCTACGCGCATATGGAGGGACTAGATGAACCAGCGATGGTCGAGCGGCCACGTACAGAAATATTTTATGAGACGCCGAAAAAGATCATTTCGGAAAACGATAGTCCCGACCTGTCCTTTGTGCATTCCATCAATCCCTACCAGGGATGCGAGCATGGCTGCATTTATTGCTACGCAAGGAATACGCACGAATACTGGGGATTTAGTGCCGGACTGGACTTTGAGACCAAGATCATAGCGAAAAAGAACGCGGCAGAGCGGCTGGAGAAACAGTTTCTCAACAAGAATTGGAAGGCTACCTCCATCATGCTATCGGGCAATACAGATTGCTATCAGCCGCTCGAAAAGAAACTGAAGATTACCAGGTCCCTCCTGGAAGTATTTCTGAAGTATCGCAATCCCGTCGGGATCATCACGAAGAATGCACTTATAACCCGTGACCTGGACTTGCTCAAGCCACTGGCTGAGGAGCAGTTAGTCCATGTCTATTTCTCAATTACTACGCTTGACGAATCTCTCAGACAGCGAATGGAACCTCGGACAGCGAGCGCCGCCAGGAAACTGGATGCCATTAAGAAGCTAACAGACGCCGGCGTACCAGTGGGTATTATGAATGCACCCATCATACCTGGCCTCAATCATCACGAGATACCACAGGTCCTCGAGTCGGCTGCCAAGGCGGGCGCGAGGACAGCGGGTTATACGATCGTTCGTCTCAATGGCCACATCGGCGAAATTACCAGAGACTGGCTTGTGAAAAATTTTCCGGACCGGGCCTCGAAGGTTTGGAACCTGGTCAGTGCGATGCACGGCGGCAATGTCAATGACAGCGAGTGGGGTAGGAGGCTGTCAGGTTCAGGCAACTATGCCGACATCATTGAACAGCTCTTCAAGACTTCCCACAAGCGGCACTTTGAGGGAAAGTCCATGCCCCCTTATGACACAACCAAGTTCCGACGGGGTGGTAATTACAATTTATTCTGACAGCGGTCAGTTCCGGGATTTGAGCGCAAGAAAAATCGAAGCTCCTGCCAACGAAATATCTCTAAGGAAAAGACTGGAGGCAAGCGGATTGCCGCGGAGGAAGCCCTTCATGTGTATCATCAGTGCAAACAATAGCAGCATGATGCCCAATCCGTAAGCCGCGAGACGACTTTTACGGTTGAGGATGATCGCAATGCTGGCCAGAATGAACCCAGCACCTGTCAGGTATACCCAAAGTTCTCTATTGGGCAAATAACGAGGGACAAGCCGCGCTACTACTGAAGTCCGGGAGAAGTGCACGATGCCAGCCAGAATCATCGGGATAGCGAAGAGTAATCTGGCGATGAACTCCAGGACTGTCATACCATCGAAAAATTGTGCGACTGACGACCGAATTTTAGAAAACAGACTTCTGGACTGCATAGGCGTGATGGTGAATCCCTAAATTAAGGTCTTTCTTGGATTGCGGCCTTAAAATACGCGCTTAATGGCCTTATCCGCTGCATGAAACTTGCTATGTACTGCAAATAGTCATATTTTCCAGCTAGCATCTAAACTAACTTAACAATTTATTATGGACAACGGTGGAACTATTGGTGTAATTCTTTACATCGGAATCGTAATTCTTCTCATTGCCAGTATGTGGAAGGTCTTCACAAAAGCTGGAAAGCCAGGATGGGCAGCCATTATTCCCATCTACAACATAATTGTATTGTTGGAGATTGTGGGCAAGCCGGCTTGGTGGATCATTCTCTTGCTCCTGCCAATTGTAAACCTGGTCATCGCGATCATTGTCACTAATCTACTCTCCAAGAGTTTTGGACAAGGAGTAGGTTTCACAATCGGCTTGATATTGTTGCCATTCATCTTCTATCCATTATTGGGCTTTGGCTCGGCGAAATACAAAGGCGCCGCGGGCTAATTCATCCCATAGAAAACCAGGAAGGCCCTCCTGCGTCAAGCATGGGGGCTTTTTCATTTTAAAGATAGCTCCGTATTAGCAGGCTGATCAGTGACCTACGCTAGGACTTGCTCCCAGAGATGTCGGGCTTCTGCTTCATTGAGCTTATAGTAAGCCTCATCGTCAAAAGTCAACCACAGACCCTTTTTTGACATTCGCTCTTTGCCATCGGTGGGGATCGACATGTTTTCCAATTCCAGAAAGACTTCGCCCAAGAAATGCCAGTCCTTCGAGCGCTTAGAACCATTGGTGACTACCTCCAGCTGTCTATGTACGAAGCTGGCATGGATCTCCACACGACTGGATTTGGCTTGGTCGTGGATACCGAGGTAGAAGGCCTTTTCGCGACCAGATACTTCATAAATCGCTTGTATCAACTCCTCCATTTTGTACTGCCAATCGCCGGGGTTCTCAGGAAAACCTGAGTCTATCGACCCGTCTGATATTTCCAGGTGCAGGTAGGTTTCCTGAAAGTCGTCTTCGGGCTTTTTATTAGTGGTCGATGTCTCTGACAACAATTGCTGGACTACTCTTAACCAGATCTCTGGTAGCTCTCCATGCCAGGAGTAGTTATCGTTCTCTGAAAAACCCTCCTCAAGTATTTCTTCCGTACTGATCTGTTCGCGGTGGAGATATTCGTGGTCGAACGCCACATGCAGTGATCCCTGCATCGCCTCCATATCCAGTGTATACGCGTAGGCGAAGGGGGGAGGCAGGTGTAGCGTTTGGTAGGACAGTTTAACTTTCAAGGGACAGGGTCTTTAGTAGGGCTTCGTGCGTTGCTTTTCGATCTACTTTGTCATTGGCAGTCAGGATGACCTTCTTGCCGAAAAACAGGTCTTTGGGTTTTTCGTAGGGGTGTAATTTACTGAAATCCAATTCTTTGATGGGCTCTTCTGCAATTAAAACTACACGTTGACCAAGTAGGTCGTCGGGAAGAGAGGAGATAATATATCTTCCCTGGAGTTGCGGTGCTATTGTCGACTCAACATGTTCGGGCTGCACTTTAAATCCTCCTGTATTAATGACAAAGTCCTTGCGGCCTAACCATTGAAATTGCTGATCACCAATCAGTTTCACTATGTCTGTTGTTTGTACGAGGCGACCTTTGGTCACCGTACCTGTGATCTCCAGCGATCCGTCCTCCGCGGATTGAAAGTGAGCATCACCGACGGCCTTGTAATATGGCTGGCCGATCTTTCTCAATGCCACATGGGAGGCGGTCTCCGTCATGCCATAGGTGTGATAAAATTGTGTGCTAAGTGGCAGGAGCTGAGCTTCTACATTGGCTTGGAGCTGACCGCCACCAATCAGCACATGGCGAAGGTTGTTGAATGTATTTGGAGATTGTTCCAGGATCTTTTTCACCTGCAGGGGCACCATAGAAGTCAGGTGGTAGGCGTGATTGAGCGTAATGTCGCTCGATGGTGGCACTATCTCCAGTGTCGCTTCGGACAATAAGGCCCTGACAATAACCATGGTGCCACCGATGAATCGCGGGTTGATGCAGAGCAGAAATCGACTGGCCGTAGTCGAGGGCCACCCAATTATTTCCATTGTTTGACGTGCACTGTACTCGAGTACTTCCCTAGATAGGCGAATTGATTTAGGTTTGCCGGTGGACCCCGAGGTATGAAACTGGAAGTCTTGCGTGCCGTTTAACCACGAAACAATGAATTCTATTACGTAATTTGCGTTTGGGGAAAATTTATTTGGATCAAAAGCTCTCTTCTTGATGTTATCAGTGGAAAGTTCTTGATTTTCAACAATAAACAACATTTTTCAAAGCATTGGCCGATTCCGAATCAATACTGGTAGATCGACTTCGAAACAAAGATAAGCGCGCTTTCGAACTTGTATTCAACGAATACTACAGCATCATGGTGTCTTATGCCTTTCGGTTCATGGACCTCCGGGAAGATGCGGAGGAGATCGTGCAGGAGGTGTTTGTGAAGTTTTGGGAGAAGTGTGAGCACCTTGCTTTGGACTCATCTATCAAGAGCTACCTGTACCGGTCGGTTCACAATACTTGCCTGAATCACCTGAAGCACGAAAAGGTAAAAGACAGCTATCGTCAATATGTCATCCAGTCTATGGAAGAATCCGTCGAGGACCGTCATTTCAGGGATGAGGCCGTGGACATGCAGGAGATGATCCTCCAGGAAGTCAACAACCTTCCCCCACGGTGCAGCGAAATATTCAAGCTAAGCCGCTATGAAGGGTTAAAATACCAGGAAATTGCCGATCATCTGGAGATATCTGTAAAAACAGTGGAGGTGCAGATGGGCAAGGCACTGAAGCTGCTGCGAACGCGATTGACAGCGATGAAAAGAGATTAGTTTTGTGTGTATGCGCAGAGGGTGTTGGATTTTTTTATTGCTGGTTTTGACCTACCCGACCTTCGCTCAGCAGTCCAATACAACGGTCTCGCTGTCAGCAAGCAATGTGCCGCTCGAGCAAATCCTCGACAGCATCTCCGCACAGACGGGCTTCTTCTTCTCTTATAACTCTACAATTGTTCCCGCAGGTAGCCTTTACACTATCAAGTCAGAGGACGACAAGCTCACCAAGTTTCTGGATCGATTGCTGGTGGGTACTAAACTGACGTATAGCATTGATGGAGACCAGATCATCCTCAAACGGGAAAAGGAGCCCAATGCCGAAGCGCCAACCGGCCAGAGCGATTTCATCATTGCCGGCTGGGCGAGAGATGCAGATACGAATGAAGTGATACCAGGCGTGAATGTGTACCTCAATGGTACGTCGATTGGTGCCGTGACGAATGAGAATGGCTTTTATCGCTTCAACGAGGTTCCCTGGGGTACTTATGAGCTCGTATTCTCACATGTGAGTTTTCATAAGGTACTGTTCGAAGTAAAGGTTCAGGGAAATGGCGACCTGACGGTGAATGGTCGGTTGCGGTTGAGAACGAATGAGCTGCAGGGCATTGAGGTGGCATCTACCCGGTTGAAGCCCACAGAAGACTGGGACAAAGCCTACAAGATTTTTGAAAGAGAGTTTTTTGGCAATACACTCAATGCCTCCCGATGTAAGCTCCTCAATCCCGATGTGCTGGAGTTCTACACCGATGCCAACAACTCCCTTTTTGCTGAGGCCAGCGCTCCCTTGAGGATACGCAATGAAGCCCTTGGCTACATGATCATCTACGAGCTCGAGCGATTTGAGAATCTGAGCGACGGACTTACGTACTATGGTAACGTGCGCTTCGAACAGCTGCCCATTTTGGACAAGAAGGATCGGAAGCGCTGGAAGAAGGCGCGCTACAAAAGTTACAGTGGCTCATTGAGACATTTCCTGAAGTCGCTCGTGCAGGAGCGTTTGAAGAAGGAGGGATTCAGAATGTACCAGGCGGACGACATCGTCAAAGTCTCGGATCCTACCCCCGAAATTGCGCGGTCTGAGGACGTGGTTGTCAGAAATAATGACTTCAGCTGGACGATTTCATTTCCCAATTACTTGTATATCGAATATGCCAGAGAAAAGGAAAGTGAGCTTTATTTGATCCGGATGGCGAGTGACTTGCAGGAGCAGGCTATGCTAACTAGAGATTATGTTCTATTTTTGACAAGGAAACCGGATGTGCAAAGGTCAATGCTCAGATTAAAAGAATCTTCGGTTATCGTGGATGCCAACGGTCATATTAGGCAGCCTCTTGGAGTTTCTACCGTAGGGTATTGGGCTTGGGAGCGTTTTGCCGATATTGTCCCGATAGACTACGACCCGAAGAATCAAAAATTGTAATAATAACCTGTAGAGGTTTTGATTAGCTACTTTGTTATGGAAGTAGTTATCGGTTCGAGTAAATAGATGGAAGAGCAACTAGGTAAATTCTTTTCTGGCGAGGCTACCGAGCACGAGATCACAGAGATCATGCATTGGCGGAATGAAAGCGCCGACAATGCGGAACTTTTCTTTGAAACGAAGAAACTCTGGATTGGTTCGGAAAACCTTAAACAAATCCCCCCTAAGGATATTTTTGAAAGCATTGTGGCTGAGCCCACGAAGACAGTAGGACTTTGGAGCTACCTACGGTATGCCGCAGTCATCGCTATGCTTCTGGGCTTTGGCTGGTGGTGGTACACGTCATCCACGAGCAGCGCAATGCAGGACATCCTGCCTATGGTGGAGGTACATCAATTAGAGGACGGTACACAGCTCAATCTGTACAAGGGTGGGACTTTCTCCGTCATAGAGATGAGCGACCAGCAGCGGGTTGTGGAAATGTCCGGTAAGGGCTTCTTCGACGTCGTTAGGGATGAAAGTCGACCATTTATTGTTTTGGCAGAGGGCACGAGGGTAGAAGTACTGGGTACATCTTTTGTCGTGGACTCAGAGGAAGCGGACCGCACGGAGGTACTGGTTGCTTCGGGTAAAGTCAGGGTGTCCCCTGAAACTGTAGCTGGTGAGTCCTCTGATCAGCTCGTATTGGAAAAAGGAGAAATGGGCATTTTGACCAAAGCCGAACTAAAGCTAGAGAAGCGAGCAATAGAGGATGAGAACTATTTAGCCTGGAGTTCGGGACTTCTGTCGTTTGATCAGGACCAGTTGCATACTGTGGGTACGGTGCTGGAAGAAGTCTATGGACTTGAGGTGAAATTCAATAATAGCGACATAGGTAGTTGTCAACTTACTGCCAAATTCCAGAAGAAACGTGGAAATGAAGTCGTCCGGATCATTGCGGAGACTTTTGATATGCAATATACGATCGAGGGTAATCTGGTAGAGTTTTCGGGTAGCGGTTGCCGCTAGTCAATACTCAGGTCCTTCATCGATCCTTTGATCTGATCATAGACGGATTGGTTGGCATCTGGTGGCGTTTGTACCTCCAACAGCCCTCTTCCCGCGTTCGAAAATAGCGACACCATTCCCTTTTTCAGATCTTCCCTGCCCTTGGCCACATAATACGCAAATGACTCCTCCTCGGCGAATAGCCGCAACGTGCGCCTATGTACAGTGCCCAAATAGCGTACCCTTTCCTCTTGAGAAAGTCTTCGCGGTCCGGGGATCAGATCGAAAATGCCACCACCATAATTATTGATGACGATGACCTTTAGGTTATCAGGCACCTGATCATGCAAGAATGCATTGCGATCATAAAGGAAGCTGAGATCTCCTGTGATCAGCAGGTTGATTTTCTCCGAGTTAATTGCGAAGCCCACCGCGGTGGAGTTGGCGCCATCAATACCACTCGTGCCACGATTGGAGTGGTACCTCACGTCCTGCTGGCCCGGTCGATGGAAGAAATTGGCATATCGTACCGCCATGCTGTTAGCAAGATGGACTTCCATGTCGGCGGGTAGGGCAGTCATGATCTCTGACATAGCGACGAAATCGCAAAATGGCTGCTGAGTCATCTTCTCTTCCAGCAATAGGGTTACCTGGTGCTGCAGGCTTTGCCATTTCTCAAAATAGGCCACGTCATTGGACGTCTCTGAAGACAGTAACTGCAAAATTCCTTGAAGTGGAGCTTCAACAATGCCACATAACGACTGAAAGGTATCACTTGTGCGTTCACCCGATGAGAGGTGCCAATGTTTCGTTCCCTGCCTTAGCATCAACTTCAGCTGCTTGGAGATCAGCGATTGACCCAGCGTCAAGACAAGATCGGGCTTCAGTGACTCCCATAGGCCTCTATTGGAAAGAAACAGGTCCTGACCCGTGACAACTTGACCTATACCGGTACCATTCGAAATCACGTCAGCGATGACTGGGATGTGTGAATTGGCGCTAAGATTGGACAAGGATTGTAGTACGTCCTTCTCTGGTATGCCCTGTCCCAGTACTATGATCTTATGACGAGCGGCCTTCCAATCATCGAGAAAGGGTGTCGCGTTTTTGGCGGTTACTTGAAGTGTTCCTCTAACCGACGTCAAAGAAGGTATTTCTTCCGAAAATTCCAGTAGTTGGCCCTCTTCTGGATAGAATGGTTCGCGAAAAGGGATATTGATATGGACCGGTCCTTTCGGGGATTGTTGGGCCGTCATCATAGCTTCCTGCAGCTTTCGGCGGTATTCCCATTGGGCGTCTCCATGGTCCAGGTTCGCCGGCAGTTGGTAGCTGGCTTTCACATGTGGGTTGAGTGCTCCATGTTGCTGGATGGTCTGACCATCGCGCTGTCCGATCCATTCTGGCGGCCGGTCGGCGGAGATCAGTACCAATGGGATTTCCTGATAGTAGGCCTCGGCTGCTGCTGGAGCAAAGTTGAGTAACGCGGTCCCAGACGTACAACAAACCGCTGTCGGCTGGCCACTTTCGAGACACATCCCCAACGCAATGAAGGCGGCTGAGCGCTCGTCAACGATGCTGAAGGATTCGATTTGAGGATTTCTAGCAAAGGAAACGGCGAGAGGGGCATTGCGCGAGCCTGGACATACCACGGCCTGCCGTAGGCCCATTTGCCTCAGTACTTCAGACGTATCAAAAACCGCCTGATGCATCATGTGTCAAAAACCACACTTTTCATTGTCTGCAGCTTGAGTTCCGTTTCGATTTCCTCCTTTTGGGGATCCGAGTCCACCGTGATCCCGGCTCCGGCGTAGAACCTACCGATTGTACCTCGAATCTGCATGCAACGAAGGTTGACGAACAAACTCACTTCATTCTCTATGTGAACAGGTCCCAGGAAGCCGCTGTACAATTCGCGATCATAATGCTCATGTTCGCGGATGAATTCGAGCGCTGGCCGCATCGGCGTACCGCAGACAGCAGAAGTGGGATGGAGGAGATCAAGCATGATACTTCCAAGCTTTGGCATTTGTGTTGCCACCATGTCAACGCTGAAATTCGTTTTCAGGTGCGCGAGACGCCCTGCCTTCACAGTTCTTGGCCCTTGCTCCTCAAATTCTCTTAAGCGTATCTTTTTGAAGCAGTCAATAATGTATCGACTCACAATGGCTTGTTCCTCAATTTCTTTTTGTCGCCAGGCAACGTCCTGCAGGCGCTCATGATCTTTGATCAATTGCGTGCCAGCCAAGGCGGCTGTGGTGAATCGCTGTTGGTCCTTCGTATGCAAAAGGGACTCTGGTGTGGCCCCTAGCCACTTACCCACGCCGGGCAAATACAGAAGGTAGTTCATTGCCTCTGGGTAGCGATCGACCAGCTGGAGAAATTTATCGAAAGCCTGAAAGTCCTCCGGCAACTGATGGTCGTCACATCTTGAAAGAACCACCTTCAGCAGATGATGCCCGTCTAATTTTGGCAAGCACTCCTCGACAGCATCCTGGAAATTGTACTTTTCCGCAGGTGGTAGTTCCGGCATTTTTAAATCATCACCAGTTTGAAGCTCAGTGAGGAACTGATCAAGTTGTGAGGACGACAGGGCTGGAGATATTTCAAAACTTTGTTGATCACCTTCCCATGATATCAGCAGATCGGCCTTAAGGAAAAGCGGCTGTGGAGGGTGCGCCTCCTGAAACGGATTCACTACGAATCCCGGGCCGAGGTCTTCGAGATCATCAGCATTTACCTGACGCGCTTCACCCAGGTCGATGAGTAGGTAGCGTCTTTCGCTGCCCGGCAGACACCACGTAGCCATGGGAAATTGCTTGTTCTCCGCCATTGCCCATAGCTGGGCGGGACTCAGAGACGTAAGGGCTTCAATGTTTTCTATGCGATTCAAAATCACCACTTTCAGTTGATCCTTTTATCGATGATCGTGGTTGTCAATCTACTGATACAAACCAAACGATCTTCTTCATTCACGATCCTTATATCCCAAATATGTGTTCTTCTTCCCACATGCACCGCTCGGGCCGTCGCCGTGACCAGGCCTTCTCTGGCGCTTTTGACATGGTTGGCATTGATCTCCAGGCCAACGACTGCTTGCGTCTGGTGGTCAATCAGTAGTGTAGAAGCCACGCTCCCTAGTGTTTCGGCCAGTGCTACTGACGCTCCTCCGTGTAACAGGCCCATTGGAGTTTTTGTTCGGTCATCGACAGGCATGGTCGCCTGGAGGTAGTCAGTTCCTACTTCTGTGAATTCTATGCCCAGGTGGGACACCATGGTGCGATCAGACATCTTATTGAGTGATTCAGTCTGGGTTGTTTCCGGAAACATGCAGTACCTCTTATTTTCGCCAAAAATTCCTCAAAAATATGACGGAGACACCGAAAACCAAGCGACTGTATATTGTACGGCACGGAGAGACAGACTACAACAAGCAGGGCATGGTCCAGGGGCGAGGCATAGATGCACCTCTCAATGAACTGGGGCAGCGACAGGCAGAAGCTTTTTTCGAGTATTACCAAGACCAGCCATTTGACAAGATCTACATTTCAGAACTGCAGCGGACCCAGCAAAGCATTCAATTATTCATAGACAAAGGTCTTCCTTTTGAGAAGCTAGGTGGTCTGGATGAAATAAGCTGGGGGTCGCAGGAAGGCGTTCGGTTTTCAAAGGAGTCAGAAAACTTGTACAAAAACACCATTGTAAGGTGGAAAGCCGGCCATCTCGAAGAAGCCGTTGCAGGGGGGGAGAGCCCGATTGATGTGATGAACCGTCAGAAAAAGGCCATGGATCATATCCTCGGTCATTCAGGGGAAAGTCTGGTGCTTATCTGCATGCATGGAAGGGCTATGCGTATTTTGATGGCTTGGTTATTAGGCTACGATCTTTCCTACATGGATGAGTTCCAACATGCCAATCTTGGCCTCTACAAACTCTTCTACACGGGCAAATCATTTCAGTTAGAGGCCATGAATGAGACAGATCATCTTAAAATTCTGGAAGTAGACGAATAAATACCCTACTTTTGCCAAGTCGATAAGTTGATCTCCGCATTACTCCCTTCATTAATAAAAGGTACGATGATGGGGTCTTTGACTCTTCGGCATTTTATTTTACTTATTTCTGATGAATATTTTTGTTACAAAGTTGAACTATGATACTTCAGAAGCATCATTGCAGCAACTATTTGAAGAATTCGGAACGGTAGATTCCGTGAAAATTATTATGGACAGAGAGACTGGTCGAAGCAAAGGCTTTGGCTTTGTCGAAATGCCCGTGGAAGAAGAAGGCTCTGAAGCCATCAATGGACTGAACGAGACAGAGTTCGACGGTAGAACGATCATTGTGAAGAAAGCAATCCCAAAAGAGAATAGTGGCGGAGGTCGCGGCGGCTACGGTGGTGGCGGCGGTCGTGGTGGCTATGGCGGCGGTGGAGGTCGCGGTGGTTACGGCGGCGGCGGTGACCGCAACAGATGGTAATTACGACATCACATTAGATTTGAATTTATAGACGCAATGGCCACTTCCCAGTGGCCATTTTTTTTTCTTCCAGTCCTCGTTAGTGCTTATTTTACCTCCTGGGATTGAGAAGAGATGGCCAAGTCGAAAAAAGTCCATGTCGAAATAGGCAAGCGAAAGCTCGACCTTTCCAATTTGGACAAAGTCCTATACCCGGAGGACCATGTCATCAAGGCGGAGATCATTCAGTACTACCTTGGACTGGCGCCTACTATTCTTACCCACCTCAAAGGGCGGCCGCTCTCGCTGGTCCGATTTCCTGACGGCATTTACGGTGAGCAATTCTTTCAAAAAAACCGACCGGACTGGACTCCGGACTGGATCGACTATGTACGCCTGGGTAGTGATCGGAAGAAGGAATATGTGGTGGCCACGGAGGAGGCTGCCTTGGTGTGGTTGGCCAACCTGGCTTGCCTCGAACTGCACCAGATGCATTGCCTGAGCAACAATACGAGCTCCCCGGACTACATCGTGTATGATCTGGACCCTCCGGAAGACTACGATTTTGCCAAGTTGAAAGATATCGCCTTCCACCTCAAGGAACACCTCGAACGGTATGGCTATCGGGTTTTCGTCAAAACCACCGGAGGCAAGGGTCTCCATTTGATGACGCCGATAGTTGCCAAGTACACGTTTGAAGAGAGCTTTCAGTGCGCCAAAGAGCTGGCAAAGACATTTCTTGAGCGCAATTCCGAGTCGACGCTGCACATCAAGAAGGAGTCGCGTCAGGGTAGAGTGTTGGTGGATATATACCGAAATCGTCCTTCGCAGACGATCATCGGTGCATACAGTCTGAGGGGTAGGATAGGGGCCACAGCCGCCGCTCCGCTGTCGTGGGAACGTTTGGCTGAGTTGAATGCGACCTCTGAGATGAATATCAGGACCGTGCCTGCCATGGTGGAGGCAGAGGGAGATCCATGGGAGTCCCTCCGTGCCTGGGCCATTCCTTTGCATACGGATAAACGGGCGAGCGTTGAAAAAGAGCATCCTCCCCATGATCGGCGGAAGACCACCGAACAGCTGGCTGAGTATGAAAAGAAGAGAGACTTCAGAAAGACTCCCGAGCCAGACCTCGTGGGTGATGAGGGGACTGGGAACCGCTTCGTCATCCAGCGACATCATGCGTCGCATCTGCACTACGATCTGCGATTGGAGCAGGAGGGAACCCTCAAGTCCTGGGCTGTCCCCCGTGGGATGCCGCCGATGCCAGGAGTGAAGCGTCTGGCAGTGCAGACCGAAGATCATCCGCTGAAGTATTTGTCTTTTGAAGGAGAGATACCCAAAGGTGAATACGGCGGCGGGATGATGTGGGTATTCGCCTCAGGCCGCTATGAGATCACCAAAGAGAAAAAGAACGGCTTTTACTTTCGGCTCAGTAGCAAGACGTTTAACGGCGAGTTTCGGATGCACCTGATGAAGGACAAAGAATGGCTCCTTGAGCGCGTGGATAAGCCGCAAGTCAATTATCTGGAGCGCGAAGTGCAGCCGATGCTGGCGGAGGCCGCAAAGAAGCCGCCTCTGGGAGATTACATCTACGAAGTGAAGTGGGATGGTATACGGGTGATCATCACGCTGAATGAAGGAGAGATGGTCATTCGCAGTCGCAACATGAATGACATTACTGACCAGTTTCCAGACTTGAATGTGCCAGAGGAGGCCTTCCGGGTCAATAATGCCATTTTTGATGGTGAGATTGTCTGCCTTGATTCGGAGGGAAAGCCTGACTTCAAGAAAGTGATCAAGCGCCTGATGACTAAGAAGGCGCGGGACTTCCAAAGCATCAGTAAGCGCAATCCTGCCTATTGTTACCTGTTCGATTGTCTCTATGTAGATGGCAAGTCGCTACTCAATGAGCCACTTCTCAGAAGGCGGGAGTGGATGACCGATTCGGTCAGAAAGGAGACGAACTATCGGATCTCGGAGATTGTCGAAGATGGACCTGCATTGTTTGAGGCTGCCAAGCAGCTCGGCGTGGAAGGTATTATGGCCAAGGACCCACTAGGCAAGTACTTTCCCGGTAAACGCTCGTCAGTGTGGACAAAAGTGAAGGTGAAGTCAACGCAAGACTTCATCATCATTGGCTATACAGCAGGTGAAGGGGACCGTCATCCGTACTTTGGTTCGCTGCAGATCGCTGAGAAGAGCGAGGAAGGCCTGCTCTACCGGGGCAGGGTGGGGTCTGGCTTTGACACGACCCTGTTGAAGTTGGTGAGAGAAGGACTCGATGGATTGCCGCAGGTGGAAAAACCGATTAGCACCGCTGCCCATGAGGAGGGTAAGACCATCTGGGTGGAGCCTCGGTTAGGCTGCGAAGTGGAGTACTCAATGATCACAGACAATGGCACTTTGCGCGATCCTGTCTTCAAAAAGTTGGTTGATTAAGCTGAAAGGCTGAAATACCTCATTCTGGTTCATCCCAAAATTCCCAAGCTGAGCATTGAAAATTCCTGTTCACAGCGCGTCGCTGGCGTTGCCTTATCTGCAGCTCTATATTTGAATCATAGTAGTTTTTTCATTGGTTTGGGTTTTAGTAAAAGCACCTGGGATCTCATTTGGGTGCTTTTTCTTTTTTTAGGCCCCTCTGAGCCGCCCTTCCGAAAATCCCTCTTCAATCACCGAACATTTCCTGCAGCTCATCGGCAAAAACCTTCCTAACGACGTAATTTGGCCACAATACCTCAATTGAGGTCGTACTTTAGTATTGTAAGTAGTTTTTCATTGGTTTGGGTTAAAAAGCACTTGGGATTTCTCGGTGCTTTTTTTTTGTTTGTTGGATGAAGTCCCGCCTTACTTGAGCACAAGAATACCTCCCAGACAACGCTTTTAATTCGCCGAAGATTCGGTACCATTCATCGTCAAAATCCGTCTCTACGACGTAGATCGAAATCAATACCTCAAGTTGGGGCGTTAGTCATAGTATAAGTTACTATAAGTAGTTTTCTTCATTGGTTTAGGTTTTCAAAAGGCACTCACACCAGATTGGGTGCCTTTTCTTTTTTAGGCCAATTCCCATTCAATCGGGAATATGCCGGTTCAGTCAGCGATTTCCATCGAATAACCCTTTTGTTTAGTGCAGGCCCCATAAATAGGTACTTTTACCTCGTAAGTAGTTTTTTCATTGGTTTGGGTTTCAAAAAGCACCTGGGATTATTTTGGGTGCTTTTTTCTTTTACTGGGACCAGACCATTTCTTCGCTGAGACTACTTCCAATATTCTCCCGTCAACTCATCAACTCATTTTTCCGATTCACCCCGATTAATTCCTACTCAGACGCCCTGATTGTGGTGATTTCGACTGGGGCATTACCTTCGAAGCATAAGTAGTTTTTTCATTGGTTTGGGTTTTAAAAAGCACCTGGGATCTCATTTGGGTGCTTTTTCTTTTTTATACGAATCCTGCCGTTTGATCCTCCTCCTCACCACCCACAAGTTGACCAGATAAACGATGGCCGCGGCGACAGACACAAGGAAGCCGTAGCTCTCAAAAGAACTGTTGCCTTTACCGGTCAGGTATTCGTAGACATAGAAACTCTGATCGGAATCCTCGAAATCATATTGGAATAAAAAGATGACAGGGAAGCTTAGGATCCCCAGCCACAGCAAACCTTTGACCAGATGATCAGAGCGGTAGTAGTGACGAGAGACCTGATGAAGGAAGAGCGCATGGGCTGCGCCGAACAATAGCACGGAGAGTAGGCCATAAAGGAAGAGCCAGCCGGGAATGCTCAGACGAGCGAGCGTGCTAGCTATTGCGAGACCAATGCCCAGTGCCAATATCAGTATTTCTCCTCTTTTCATGAGCTATCCATCTCACTGTATGCCTGGTAAAGGTAATCCTCGAATACGATTCTTTGCCGGAGGCATTCCTGGTGAAGCGTGTGCATTATCTGATTACCCCGGTTAAGGTAGAAAGCTGAGATGGATCAGTTAGGAGTTATTTTTACCCGTATTTACTCCCTGTTTTTCCCCATTCAGGAATTCAATTGCCATGTTCAACGATACGATTTCGCAACTTCTCCGGGGCCTGCTACCTTTGATATCGTAAGTAGTTTTTCATTGGTTTGGGTTTCAAAAAAGCACCTGGTCTATGGGTGCTTTTTTTTATGCCTCATGTTTTGAAACCCACTGTACTACGTAGCGAAACAGCCCCAACAACGCTTCCGACTTCCCAATCTCACTCATTGTCCATTTATTCCGGTTTATCCGGAAAAACTTCACTTCAAACGTTTTGATTATGCGATCATGGTCTGCACCATTACCTTCGAAGCATAAGTAGTTTTTTCATTGGTTTGGGTTTTAAAAAGCACCTGGGATCTCATTTAGGTGCTTTTTCTTTTTTATAGCCCCTCAAGGACCTCCGGAAAAACGCCACTTCACCTCCACATCAGTTCTCCCTCGTCGCAATTCGCCGGTTCAACGACACTTAACACCCAAAGATCGAAGCTTGATGAACACGTTCTGCATTGCTGCGTTATTCAGTACAAGTAGTTTTTCATTGGTTTGGGTTAAGAAAAAAGCATCTTGGTCAACAGGGTGCTTTTTCTTTTTCTGGATGTCGTGACGATAGTTCAAGCCTTTTACTGCCGGGCGTTTGCAAGAAGAGTACTTAGTCACAGGACTATTACGTGATAAGAACGACTTACTCTACTCCGATGCTTGACATGACCACGTCGGCCTTTTCAGAGAGCTTCAAACAGAACTTTGAACGAGTCCTCGTAATTAGGGCAGTAAAGACCAAGAGAGGCCTTAGAAGAAGCCTCTACGCTCTTTTCACAGCGGTCTAATAGGGTAGGAGTCGGCCGCATGAACTTGGCCGATGCTGGTCAATTGTATGCGGACAGTTGATCTAGTTTTTCACCCGCACTTTGATCTTGGGCTTTTCCTCTTCTTCCGGTGGTGGGGGGAGGTTCATCTGTTGCTGGACGATGGCCTCATTTTCGATGCGCCGATTGAGCATATTTACATAGCTGCGGCCATCTCTGTTACCGTACTCCGTGTAGGATCTTTGTGCCCAGCGTATGGCTTCGTCCATATTGCCCATCATTTCATGTGCGACGGCGATATTGTAGGCAAAGTATCCTGCGTCCTTCTCTCGTGCACTGATGAGGCCCGTACGCCATATTTCGGCAGCCTGCTTCCAGTTGCCAACATCCGCATATCTCGTCCCTCGCTCGAGGGCAGGGGATTTTTTGGACTTGCCTCGAAATGACCTGGTCAGACGAATGGACATGGGTGAGATGCGATAAGCGTAATTACTGCCGAGAGCGGCACTCAGGTTTCTGGTGGCATCTGCCTTGGTGATGAGCTGCGCAATCGCATCAGCCTTCGAGGATGCTGCCGCCTCCCAGGTCCCTGTCCTTTTGAACAATTGTTCATCCAGGATGGTCCGGTCTCCCGGGTTGTAGAAACGAAGACCTATCTTTATGTTGTCCACCCCATTGGCATAAAACTCGTCCACTTCAATTTCTACCTTTTCTCCGTCGCGCTCCACGATTTCTTTCTTCTTGCGTTTGCCGTCGGTGATGATGAAGTCCGTATCAAAGATCTCGATGGCCAAAACCGCGTCTGCACTGTACTGTCCACAGAGTTGGTGGATCCGGTTCCAGCTGAGTTGATCGGGAAAGGCGCTGGTCAGGCTGTTACCATCCAGCCGAGTGCTGGCAATTTTGACGGAGAACCGGTTCGCCGTCCTCAGTTGGTCCTGGAAAGCACTGATCCAGGCCTGAGTGGCAGCTTTGTCCTCGTCAGGCATCTCGCCGGTCAGTACGCCTTCAACGATGTTGAGGCCTTTCTTGTTGAATTTGGTTCTGTCTACAATCAGCAATGTCTGGACATCTCCCGGGACATTGATATCAGCAGGCCTCGCAGAGTCAAAAGAAACAGTTCTGCGTCCACTCGAGCAACCTATCATCAGAGAGGTAGTGAGCAGTACTATCACAACTTGGAAAGATCTGGTGCTGTTCATACGCGATGCATTTCACTCCAGGTGTGGAGTATTGTTAGTCATGAATTTAGAAATATTCTGGTATTTCTTCGCTCTGGCATTCTCACATGGGAATTTTCAGCGAATGGATCGGTGCCACACGGGTGTGGGCTGCCATGATCTTCTTAGACTTTGCTGCCGGCTGGCGTCCAAAGAGTTTTCGTGAGGATCCAAAATATGGCGCCTAAGCCCATGAATACCAATGCGTAAAAGGAAAGTCCCCGTAATCCGAGGGACCTGCTCTCTGCAGTCTCCACCAGGTCACCGTTTGTGAAGGCCACACGGACCCGGAAATCATTATCGCTAGACAGCGAAAACCTCTTGAGAGGTGTCTCTAGACGGTTGATGGCAAGAACATTTGTCTGGCCTTCATATTCTGAAAACATCGTGATGCGTGCCTCCACAAGACGTGGGCGTCTAGGCATTTCGGGTATTGAAAAATTGGCAGTGGCGGTGCTCTCATTTGACTGCATTCCCAATTGCTCAATGGGTGTTAAGCGGCCATCGACAATGAGCCGACAGTGGGTCTTCACATACTCGAGTATTTCCCTTTTGTATTCGTCATTGCTCAATTCCCGGCGCAGCCCTTCATCGAGGTAGGCAGCCATAGTGGCTTCAATGACCCCTGCGGGGAGGTCCATATTGAGCAACCATACGCTGTCCTTTTCAATGAGCCGTACAGTTGTCGGTACGTCATTGCCTGTTGCTGGGACTGACAGTGAAGTCCATATCGCGAGGAAGAATAGAGCAATCATCCTTGACATAAACGGGGTGGTCTTTGATTATTGTCTAGCTGCCATTATTGACTACCACCAAAATTCTCTAAGGTCTGATGTTGGACAAACCCAGGTTACAAAAAATACCCTTGCTTCCGGGAGTTATCATTTAGGCGGGGGCGTCTCCATAGCAGTTTGGTATATCAAATATAACTGTATAGTAAATTCCGAACTACTATTCCTGTCTAAATGTCCATGTTTGTCGCTGAGGGTGGGATCTTCTGTTGTTAGCGTGGGTTGGTGATTACCAGAATATGGAGTTTTTTCTTCACTTGCTTTTCGCTAGGTTGCGATTCTGTCACACGCCACCATGAGATCCGACGACAAATTTCTACGACTTCTATCCCAAGATTATCCAACAAGACTGGCGGCGGCCAAGGAAATTGTCCTACTAAGCTCCGTCTTGAATTTGACCAAGGGGGCTGAGATCTTCCTCAGTGATGTGCATGGTGAGCATGAGGCCTTTGAACATGTGCTCCGCAATGGCTCCGGGGTGATCAAAGCAAAGATCAAAGAGCTTTTTCAGGCCGAGCTTGATGATGGTGGGATCAACCAACTGGCTACGCTCGTCTATTACCCCGAAGAGAAGCTGCCATTGATACGGCCAAGCGAGGAGGCCGGACAGTTTTATAAAGAGGTTATCGGGCGACTCATAAGTCTCACGCGGGAGTTTGCATCCATTTATGCCTCAAGAAAACTGAGCGAACTACTACCTGACGAGTTGGATGATCTCATTATTGAATTGGTGGCTCAGCGGGAAATGGGCGAGGCCAATGACTACTATGATCATCTCATCGGTAGCGTAATCGAAGTCGGCCAGGCAGACCGTTTGATCGTAGAGTTTTCGAAGCTCATTCAGCGTCTGGCCATTCACAAGGTGCACATTATCGGTGATGTCTACGACCGGGGTCCCGGTGCTGAGATCATTATGGATCAGTTGACAGATCACCAGGCCGTGGATTTTCAATGGGGCAATCACGACATTGTATGGATGGGAGCGGCTATGGGCAACGAGGCCTGTATCGCCAACGTTTTGCGGCTCTCGCTCCGGTACGCCAACACAAGCACGCTTGAAAAGGGCTATGGGGTCGATCTCATTGCCCTCGCGTCATTTGCTATAGAGCACTACAAGGAGGATCAGGGTATTGTATTCAACCCTAAAGTTGCCGGTGACGAACTGCTCAATGAATCGGAGCAGTGGCTCAATCGGCTGATGCACAAGGCCATCTCGATCATTCAGTTTAAGTTGGAGGGCCAGCTCATCCAAAGGCGCCCTGAGTTCAAAATGGATGACCGCCTTCTCCTAAGCAACATTGATTATGAGCGTGGAACTATCGAGATCGGAGGCGTGCAATACCCATTGAATGACGACTTTTTTCCAACCATCGACCCGAAGGATCCCTATCAACTTACCTCACAGGAGACCGAACTCGTTGACAAGCTCAAGGCCTCCTTTATCAAGAGCCAACGACTCCAAAGACATGTCCACACACTCTTTCGCAAGGGAAGCATGTACAAGGTCACCAACAGCAACCTCCTTTATCACGGATGCATCCCTCTTACTGCTGAGGGGCAATTCAAGGAGGTGGATCTGGGGCATGGACCCATGTCCGGAAGGAGCTTTCTGGATTTCTTCGATCAACAGATGCAGATCGCCAGTGCCGGCAGGCCTGGTACATCTGAGAGATTATATGCCATAGACCTGATGTGGTACCTGTGGGCAGGGCCAGATTCACCGCTATTTGGAAAGGACAAGATGGCCACCTTCGAACGGTACTTCCTGGAGGACGACGTCCCAAAGGAAGAAGTGAAGGACCACTACTATCACTTGCGCGACGATGAGGCGACGTGCAACAAGATCCTCGTGGAATTTGGACTCACGACGGGCAACTGCGTGATTCTTAATGGCCATGTCCCCGTGTCAGTAAAGAAGGGAGAAAGCCCAATCAAAGCCAATGGTAAGCTTATTGTGATTGACGGTGGTTTCAGTAAGGCCTACCAGGATGAGACGGGTATTGCAGGTTACACGCTTATTCACAACTGCTTCGGACGGGAGCTGATAGCCCATGAGCCATTTGTATCCCGCACTGCGGCGATTGAAAGAGAAGTGGATATCGCCAGCAGCGAGACGGTTTTGGATCAGTCTTCGACCAAACAAAAGGTCCGTGATCTCGATGACGGGCAGCGTCTGCAGTCTGATATTGCGGATCTCAAGAGACTCCTCAAGGCCTATGCCGATGGAATTCTCAAAGAGTCATTGTGACAGCAAGGCGTTGTCGAAGTAGCCATGTAACCTGAGGAAGTCAACTTGAACCATCGACCTATCCGTTTTTGGACAAGGGCCTATTTCTTATCTTCAAATAGATGGTATCTTGGCGGGGATTTTTTTATAAGAGTTCATGAGACCACTGCGTAGATTGAGAATCATGATGCCCCTTTTCCTGGCGGCGCTTGTTTTCCTTACCAATTGTTCATCACCGTCATCTTCCAAGGTGCTGGTATTTTCGAAGACCGCTGGCTTTCGACATTCGTCTATTGCGGAGGGCATTCAGATGATGCAAAGACTTTCAGTGCAAAAAGGCTTCGATGTAGTCTTCACAGAAGATGATACCTACTTCACAGAGGACTCTCTTCGCCAATTCACTGCGGTGATGTTCCTGAATTCAACACAGGATGTACTGGACCATTATCAGCAGGCCGAGTTTGAGCGGTACATTCAAGCTGGTGGTGGATTTGTCGGTATCCACGCCGCGACTGACACCGAGTACCACTGGCCCTGGTATGGTGAACTGGTCGGTGCATACTTTGCTGGCCACCCGCCGGGAGTACATGAAGCGACCGTCCGGATTGCCGCCGAGCACCCTGCTACGGACTCGATACCAGCAGAATGGGTCAAGACGGATGAGTGGTACAATTTCAAAAACATCAATCCGAACCTGAATGTGCTTGCGTGGCTGGACGAGAGCACCTACGAGGGCGGCACGAATGGTGATAAGCACCCCATTGCCTGGTACCACGAGTTTGACGGCGGTCGGGCGTTCTACACGGGTATGGGCCATACTTCGGAGTCCTATACCCAGCCTCTATTTGTGCGGCACGTATGGGGTGGCTTGAGTTGGGTGCTGGACGGCTTCAAGGGTTTGAACTATGCTTTGGCCAAATCCCAGAAGGTGCCGGAAGAGAATCGATTCACCATCGAGGTGCTGGAGCAAAAATTATACGAACCTACCGAAATGGTGGTCTTGGATGACTATAGGGTGCTGTTTTGCCAGCGCCGTGGTCAGGTGATGATGTACGATCCACAGACGAAAGAGACGTCCGTGGTTTTGGAAATTCCCGTCTACACGGGGAATGAGGACGGACTGATGGGGTTGGCATTGGATCCCGACTTCAATAACAACCAGTGGCTGTACCTCTTCTATTCCAATCCAGGTGATGAGCCTGTGCAGTACCTGTCGAGATTCAAGTTTGAGAACAATGCCATAGACATGGCTACTGAGCAGCGCATTTTGGAGGTGCCAGTCCAGCGTGAAGAGTGCTGCCATACGGGTGGATCCATCGAGTTTGACAGCAATGGATTGCTGTATCTATCGACAGGTGATGATACGAATCCATTTGCTTCTGATGGCTATGGGCCCATAGATGAGCGACCCGGTCGCAAGCCGTGGGACGGGCAGCGCACCAGTGGCAATGCCAATGACCTTCGGGGGGCGATCCTTAGGATCAAGGTCAACGAGGATGGCACGTATGATATTCCAGAGGGCAACCTATTTCCTGAGGGTACACCCGGTACCAGACCAGAGATCTACGTAATGGGGAACCGCAACCCTTACCGAATTTCTCTAGACGCAAAACGAGGCACCCTCTACTGGGGTGAGGTAGGCCCCGATGCTGGAGAGGACCGTGAGCTCCGTGGCCCTAAAGGACACGACGAGGTGAATCAGGCGAAACAGGCCGGGTTCTACGGCTGGCCGTACTTTGTTGGCAACAATAAGGCCTACTACGACTATGACTTCGCTGCTGAGAAGTCTGGTGAGCGCTTTGATCCTGCCAAGCCCATCAATGACTCACCCAATAATACGGGCATTCAAGAGCTGCCTCCCGCACAGCCAGCGTTCATCTGGTATCCCTATGGCGCCTCACCAGAGTTTCCAATTGTGGGGCAGGGAGGACGCAATGCCATGGCAGGTCCTGTCTACTACCAGGACATGTTTGAGGCCAGCGACGTGCGCTTTCCCGATTACTACAATGACAAGCTGTTCATTTATGATTGGATGCGTGGGTGGGTGCATGTCGTCACCAAAGACGAGGATGAAAACTTTGTGAAGATGGAGCCCTTCATGCCCAGCCAGAAATTTCACAATCCCATGGACATGCAGTTTGCCCGTGACGGCAGTCTGTACATCATAGAGTACGGCACCAAGTGGTTCAGTGAAAACGACGACGCGCGCCTACTTCGGATCACCTACAATGGAGGCAATAGACCACCAGTGGTGGTGGCTTCGGCTGATGCGGCCTCGGGAGCTACGCCTCACACGGTGAACTTCAGTTCGCAGGGTACCAGGGATTATGATCAGGATGCGCTGACTTACGAGTGGAATTTTGATGGGTCGGCGAAGAGCAGTGATCGCAATCCTACTTTTGAATACACCAAACCTGGTGTCTATTATCCTTCGCTCACTGTCCGGGACACCAAGGGCAATGCTTCCGAGCGCCAGTTGAGGGTCGTGGTGGGCAATGCACCACCAGAGATCAATATTGAGATTGAGGGGAATAGGTCTTTCTATTGGGATGCCACAGACCTGACGTACACCATCCAGGTGGTTGATCCCGAAGATGGAAGCGTTGGTGAGGGTATTGATGAATCATCCGTCGTCGTCACGAGCCAGTACCTCGAATTGGGCTTTGATATGACTGAAATCGCCCAGGGTCATCAGATGGCTGGTGACTTTTTGGATGGCAAGCGCATCATGGATGACAGTGACTGCGCCGCATGCCACAAGCTGAACGAGCAGTCGATAGGACCAACCTACTTGCAGGTAGCAGAGAAATACAATGATGATTCGGAGGCCGTCGCTTATCTGGCCGATAAGATCATTAACGGAGGAGGTGGCGTCTGGGGAGAGCAGGCCATGGCGGCCCATCCTCAGTTGTCAGAGGAAGAGGCCCAGAGCATCGCGCAATACATCCTGTCGTTGGGTGAGGAGACGAGCTCACTGCCGCTGGATGGGTCCATCAGCCTGAGCGATCACCAGGGCGATGAGAATCCCGGTAGCTACTTCTTACAGGCGAGCTATACAGACAAGGGCTCAGGGGACATCGAAGCACTCGAGGCTTTTGAAAGTCACGAGATCCGCCACTATCGTGTGTCCTCGAGTCGCTTTGAGCGAACAGGTGCTGAGCTGGACGTCACTGCCGTTCGGGGAAGGACGGATTTTGACAAGATCGACAATGGCCTTTTCGCAGACGGCGTCATCCTTCAAATGGGTGCGCTGGATTTGACAGGGGTGGCCTCGCTGTCGCTCGAGGGAGTGACGACTGTAGATGAGGTGACGGTCACCCTTTATGTGGATGGTGAGCAGGTAGGAACAGGCAGTTTCCGGTCCACCGATCAAGAGCTGAGGGGCTCCTACAAGGTAGGTAGAGGTAGCATACCCATTAGCGGGGATCTGGGAGAAGCGCTACTCGAGCTACGATTTGGCAGTAGCAGGGGTAATGTGCCGCAGGGCGTAGTCTCTGTAGTTGCGTTTGAGCGGCAATCCGTGCAGTAGTCGGAACGGAAGCTTACTCAGGGTCCGCCAGGACCCTGTCCATGGTTTCTGCGATTCGCAGGCTGTCACCCCATGGCATAATGGGGCTCTCTTTCAGGCCACTTTTGATACAGAGATCTGCTTCTACGATTTCATGATAATAGCCGGTATGCTCAAAAGGAATACGCCGTTTCTCGCCCTTACCACCCTGGATAACCTGGAAGTTTTGAGCGCGAAAGAAACGACTCAACCGGATGATGCCGCGGCTGCCGTAGATAAGCCCTTCCTGTAGCGTCTCGGTGATCACGCTGGAATAGAGCTTGGCATGTTTCCCTCCGCCAAAATCCAGCAACATGGAGGTGGAGGCGTCGACACCAGTCTTGCTTCTTCTGATGATGGATTTGACCGTCTCTGGGGACCTGCCAAAGACATCCAAGGCGAACGAGATGGGGTAGATACCCACGTCGAGCACAGAGCCGCCGGCCAAGTCGGGATTGAAGAGCCTGCCATCAAACGAGGCATTGCCCTGAAATCCGAAATCCGCGGACACCATTTCAGGGTCGCCAATCTCACCTTTCGCTACGAGCTTCATCGCCTCCCTATACGCTGGGAGAAATCGCGTCCATATGGCTTCCATGAGAAACAGACCCGACTTCTTCGCTGCTTCAATCATTTGGCGACATTCGTCGGCATTCACTCCGAGCGGCTTTTCACAGAGTACATGCTTGCCTGCGGCAAATGCATCCAGGGTGTTTTGGAGATGAAAGTTGTGCGTCGTGGAGATGTACACGACATCGACTTTTGGATCGGCCAGCAGCTCCTCATAGGAGCGGTAGGCCTTCGCCTGTGGATACTTTAGTTGTATGTTGTCGAAGTTGGACTTGGAGGCGATCGCGTAGATCTTCTGCCCCCGTACGTGTTCAAGGCTTGCCAAAAATTTGGGCGCGATGCCACCAAATCCGATAAGTCCCCAGTTCATATTTGTGTTAGGCTTTGGCGGAAGTTAGCAAGATTTTTCGTCACCAAATGGACGTTAGACGGGAATGACCCTCCGGACTAACATGTCATTGCTTAGCTTTAACCCGAATCATGTAATAGCCATCCGACTACGCAACTAAATATCTTCATAATCAAGCGGTCCGCCGCCGCGGCACTTAACACTTTGTTGGCTCGTCACCATAATGTTCAATTATGCATCCTCACCTAAGTGCTTGATTCTCTTGCTATTTAGCTGCTCGTTACGAAATCCTATTGCATGAATCGGGTTTAACTATTCTCCATAGCCAAATGAAGAAATTCGTGAAAGCCGCACTGATCGTTGTCGCAGTTCTCGCCGTGATCCCCACACTTGTACTGGTTCAAAAGGTAGACCCAGCTCAGCAGCCAGCTGATATCGTGCCCTACGACTTTCCGGATACGCTAGCCAATTACGACTATGACCTGGACAGCATCAAAGCGCTCATAGGCCCCAACAAGGGTTTGCCCCCTGGGTACGAGCTGGCAGCCGCGATTGCTTTTTCGGCTTACCCTGAACTAAAGGACCTGAAGATCGACATGGAGTTGGTACCTGATGGTGCGCCGATGGAATCTACGATGAACCCGTGGTCGATCCTGGGGCCACGGAAAAAGAGGCAATACAAGATCCTGCTGGTGGAGGTGGAGGGGTCTCGCATGGATCCGATCCTGATGCACTCGTTGCCGTTTGATGCGCAGGTGGGGATCCTCGCCCACGAACTGGGACATACTGTCTACTACCACAAACTCGGCATGTGGAAGATGGGCAAGTGGGGTTGGAAGTACCTCAGTGATCCGGAGTTTCGCGCGACCCATGAGCGTACAACGGACCTGATGCCCATCTATCACGGCCTTGGGAGTCAGATCTATCAGTATGCGCACTTTGTGCGTTACGACACTAGCACGGTCGCCTTCTATGAAAGGGGTAAGTGGTTCATGGATACCTTTTACATGACGGACAGTGAGGTGATGGCGGCGTGGGAGAGCTTCGAAAATGGCGATAAGACCGCCGGATTAGTTCGCTAGCCTTACCTGTATAGCAAAGGCCTCTGCCGGGTTTCTCGAGAGGAGCTGGGAGATATCGTCAGAACTAAAGTTTTTACTTAATAGCTGAGGTATAAGCTCTTCAAATACAGGAGTATATGGTTTGATATTTTGCTCAGATTTCTGAGGGTCGTACCACCCGGCATCATGAGAGATGAGCACCTGGTCAAGTAGTCCGTTGTCCCGCAGAAATACGAGCTTATCAACATATCGATCCATGGAGCCCCAACCCACACCGTCGAGGCTGATCCAGCATCCCAATTGGGCGGCGCGTAAATAGTTGCTATGGTCCTCCTCGTTTTGGGCGTGAACCCATATGAAGGCAGTCGGGGAAACCCCTTCGTGTGCCAGTATCTCCAGCTCAGGCCACAGGGCCTTGGCCGCTCCCGTATGGGCAGCGATGGTGAGACCAGTTTCGATGTGCGTCATGGCTGCGGCTCGTACGAGTTTGGCGTCTGTGGAGTCGAGTGGGTCACTATTGTCAATGCCGATCTTGATGAAACCTGGGCGAATGTCCGTGCCACCTATTCCCTGCCGAAATTCGCTGATCCAAAAGCCCGCCATTTCCCGGGCGTTGAGGTGTTGCAGGAGGGAAGGGACATGGGCATCATTGCGGGCACCATAATAGCCGGTATTGGTGATGATCTGGAGACCTGTAGCTTGTGAGATCTTTTGCAGCAACTCCACGTCTCTGCCCATATAATTGGGGGTAGGGTCGACAAAGTACTTGACGTCGTATGCCTTGAGTGCCTCCAAGTAGGGCACCATCACGCCCATGATTTCGTCATGATCCCAGGTGTCCGGCTCGATGCGGTCTGCCCCAATGAAGTCCACAAGGATGTGTTCGTGTGACAGCCAGGTGGCGCCAGGCGCAGGAGTCGTAGGGCCGAGGACGGTGATGATCTGGGGCAGCTCCTCCTTCTCCGGACCACATCCAACAATAAGCAGACCGATAATTGCCAGCGATGGGGTAAGTGTCCTAAAGCCTCTCATCATTCCATGTTTTTTGTTTACTCGTACACCCCCGTCGCCAGTCGATACATCAGAATCGCCGCCCGCTTGCTCTGCACCGGCAAGCTTGACAGGTCTGCCGTTTCGTTGACCGTGTGGTCGTTGGTGCCGGCGAGGCCCATGCCGTCGATGGCCATATCTACGAGTCCGGCGGTGAAGGAAATATCGGCGGCCCCAGCATTCCTGGGATTCACGGCGGTCACCTCTCCAAAGCCCAATTCCTCACTCACCGTGCTGAAATAGCCCAGCAGTTGGTAGTTGCCGTCTGTAGGGGCAAAAGGTGGATAGCCTTCACCGAAAGTGATCTCCGCCGTCGTCAGAGGGCGGTTTTCTGTCGTGATGCGCGTCATCGTCTCGAAGGTCTTGTCGAGCTGGTCGAGAGTGATGGCCCGAATGTCACCGGTGGCGATGGCCGTTTCGGCGACTACGTTGGACTTGCCGAAGGCAGTGCCCTGATCATTGGCCTGGTCGTGGTCCACGGTCGTGCCGCCGAGGACGACGCCCGGGTTGAAGGTCAGTAGTTCTTCAGTGGAGAGTTCCTCGTAAAACGAATTGAGGACACGGGCCATTTCATAGATGGCGCCGGCACCTACTTTCTCGGAAAATACCTGCGAAGAGTGGGCCGGATTGCCTTTGGTGGTCAGTTCCCATCCGACAGATCCACGACGGGCAACAACTGCCGTTTGAGGATTACCGTCACCATTTTCGAATCCCAGGGCGATATCGGCTCTTTCTGCTCCTTCGGCAAGCGCTTTCTTGGAGAGCTCCAACGGCCTGCCGCTTAGCTCTTCATCACCGGTCATCACCACGATGATGTTCATGTCTTTCAACACGCCGGCATCTTTTAGCGCCGTCAGGGCCTGTAGAATGACGACATCACCACCCTTCATATCATCAACTCCGGGTCCACTGGCGATTTTGTCATCGACCATCTTGAAGGTTTGGAAAGGGCTCGAAGGCTCAAACACCGTATCCAGGTGACCGATCAAGAGGAAGGTGGGCGTACCTGCTTTTCCTTTCTGCTCTGCGTATAGGTGCCCAGCCCGATTGAAGGAGGAACCATCCAGCCACGCCGTTTCCATTCCGAGGGCGTCAAACTTCTCCAGGAGGATGTCGCCGACTTGCTTGACACCCGCCAGGTTCATGGTGCCGCTGTTGATGTTGACCAGTTCCTCGAGGAGGGCGAGCATTTCGTCGTTGGTGGCATCCACGGAAGCCAGGATCTTCTTTTCCACGCGCTTGTTTTGAGCGCGAAGGGGGAGTGCGACGAGGATCGAGAGGATGACGAGAAAAGTAAGTGAGATTCTTTTCATGGGTGGGTCGGGTAATCGTGCCCTCAAAGCTACGGTGGGCGGAGGAGGTGGGCAACAGTGTCGAGATCTTCCCGGATGATGAGGACGACGGGATTGCAGTAGTAAATTCCTTTGGGGCGCCCAGCCGCACGGTCCTTTCGCCAGCCCTGCGCTGGCGGGGCAGGCGACTCAGATTCGCCTATTGATCTCGGTCACCATCTGAGAATTCACACCGTTTAACATTAATTACTTGGCATTCTGGCACTTTGGACTTAAAATCGCCCAAAGTCAAAAACTCATGATCAAGAATTATTTCATGGTGGCATTCCGCCACCTAACGCGGCAGCCTGGCTATGCTGCGCTCAATATCCTCGGACTTACTATCGGTATTTTGTCTTGCTTCCTGATCGTGCTGTACCTGCACCAGGAACTGAGCTACGATGACTATCACGAGAATGCCGATCGTATTTATCGCATTTCTTCCCGGATCTCTGAACCCGATGATTCCTTTAACTGGGCGGTGACGCAGCTCCCGCTGGGGATGACCGTCGGACAGACCTTTGGAGAAGTGGAGCAGTTTGTGCGACTTGTGCCGCAGGGGCGCACGGCATTTCGTCGCAGCGATATCAACTATTACATCGAGGACTATTACATGGCAGATTCTACCATGTTTGAAGTCTTCACGTTCGATTTCGTCATGGGTGATCCTGCCATCGCTCTGGATGAGCCCAATTCGATTGTCTTGAGTCAGTCGGTAGCTGACAGGATCTTCAAGGGGGAAAACCCGATGGGTCAATTGCTGGAAACAGAGAACAACTCCTTCAAAGTGACTGGAGTGTACCGGGATCAACCGACCAATTCGCACATCATTGCCAATGCGCTGTCATCATTTAGTTCGGCGCCATTTTACAATGCGCAAGCCTGGGGAGGATTCAATATTTACACCTACCTACAGCTGCGAGGTGACGCCGATCCGGAGGCCGTATTGGAAAAGCTCAACAAGGACATTATCGATACGCATGTCGCAGTAGTCTTTGACCAGTTCGGCGTCAAGGTTGTGTACGACCTTCTCAATATCCGTGATATCCACCTGTACTCCGATTTTGAGGGAGAACCTCAGCCATTGGGCAACATCGACTACATCTACATTTTTGCTGCGGTGGCAATGTTTCTGGTACTCATCGCCTGCATCAACTATATGAACCTGGCCACGGCACGATCCATGCGACGCGCATTAGAAGTGGGCATCCGCAAAGTGATGGGGGCGCAGCGTACGACCTTGATCCGTCAATTCATCGCTGAGTCCATACTGATCTCGTTATTGGCCTTCGTCCTTAGCATTCTTTTGCTGTTGATCATTGTGCCACTGGTGAACAATCAATTGGGTACTTCCTTTAGCCTGGCGACGCTACTGACGCCACAGGTTGCGATCATCAGCGTTACAGTGCTTTTGCTCACTGGCGTTTTGAGTGGTTCTTATCCAGCATTCTATCTCTCGGGATTCCAACCCATCAAAGCCCTGCGAGGTGGGGCCAGTGGCAGGAGTGCCGGGAACAAGTGGTTGCGCCGTGTACTGGTAGGTATTCAGTTTGCCATCTCGATCTTCATGCTGATCAGTACACTGATCATCTACGATCAGATGCAGTACGTGCGCAGCAAAGACCTGGGTTTTGACAAGGAGCAGGTATTCACAATCGGTCTCTCGGGTGACACCCGAGAAAGATTCCCTGTGCTCAAGAACCTACTGCTGCAGAACTCCAACATCTCCCTGGCTGCTACGGCCTCGACGGTCCCTGGGAATGGCTACGGAAAGAATCTGATGAAGGTGGAAAACAATGAGGGCGTGATGGACGACTATGGCGTGAATTTATTTTCTGTTGATTTCCAGTACTTCGAGACGTTGGGGGTTGAGGTGTTACAGGGGCGTAACTTTTCCGAGAGCTACGCTTCAGACACGGCGACCTCTGTCATTGTGAATGAGTCCATGGTCGACCGATTGGCATGGGACGACCCGATTGGCAAGCGATTCATGTTTCTTCAGGATAGCACCACTTTTCTAAAGGTGATCGGAGTGGTGAAGGACTTCCACCACCAATCGTTGTACAATCCGATCGAGCCTTTATTATTTGTGCCAGATTTCAACAACGGTCGGGTTCTTGTGAGAACCCAGGGCAATGTTACTGAGGCGTTGCGGCACGCTGAGAATAGCTGGCAGGAAGTCTTTCCGAACCGACCTTTCGAGCCTGAGTTTTTGGATCAGAACTTCCTGGAATCCTACGAGGACGATCAGCTGAGAGGTACACTGTTTTTGTCTTTCTCCATCACGATGATTGTGATTGCCGCCCTGGGACTACTGGGATTGGCTTCCTTCACTGCAGAGCAGCGCACCAAAGAGATCAGTATACGAAAAGTACTCGGAGCAACGGTCTCGGGCCTGATCTCACTGCTGGTCACAGAATTCATTTGGTTGGTGCTATTGGGAGCGCTGCCTGCTTTTGTCTGTGCGTATTTGTTCGCAAACGGCTGGCTGGAGAACTTCGAGTACCACACAACTGTGAATTACTTCCTGTTTGTGTTAGTAACTCTGCTCATTTTGTTGATAACTATGTTAACAACGGGAATTCATGCATATAAGGCGGCAGTGACCAATCCTTCGGACAACCTGAAATATGAGTAGGAGCAGTGCCCTCTATGGGATTCTATAAACACTGAATTGTATGAGAATAGATCATCTGGCGATCTGGACGGAGGACCTGGAGGCGATGAAGGACTTCTATGTCCGGTTCTTTGGCCTGGTCGCCAATGACAAGTACCACAATCCCAGGAAGTCCTTTACATCTTATTTCCTCTCCTTTGAGGGTGGAGCGAGGATTGAGCTGATGCATCGGGAGGATATTGTGGATAAGTCCGATTCTCAAGGCAACGCTATTGGTCTCACGCATTTTGCGATTTCATTAGGCTCCAAACAGAAGGTAGATGAACTGACCGAGCGAATTAGGCAGGCGGGCTACGAAGTGGTGGGGGAGCCCAGAACGACTGGAGACGGTTACTACGAAAGTGTGATTGCGGATCCTGAAGGCAACTGGGTGGAGATCACAGCGTAAGGAGGGCGACAGTTGGCTTGTATGTATCTCTACGTTCGAACCACGAGGAGTCTCCGGGCGTTGTGAAGTAACAAATGTTACGAACAGACCTGGCGATAAACGCTACTTTCGCCAGAAATAAAGGAGGAAACAATGGCAACAGTTAAGTTAACTGCAGAAATATTTAAGGAAGAGGTATTTGATTACACCACTGAAAAGGAGTGGAAGTACAAAGGTGAGAAGCCGGCGATCATCGATTTCTACGCGGATTGGTGTGGACCCTGTAAGATGGTGGCGCCTGTTTTGGAGGAGCTGTCAGAAGAGCATCCCGACATCATCATCTACAAGGTAGATACAGAAGTGGAGCAGGAGCTGGCGTCGGTATTTAGGATCAGAAGCATACCGAGCCTCTTGTTCATTCCCAAAGAAGGGCAGCCGGCTATGCAGGCTGGAGCACTTCCAAAGAATGTACTCAAAGAAGTCATCGAGAAGGAGCTTTTAGCGCCAGCCTCGCAGCCGGAGTAAACGTCGGTCTCCACTGCAAACGCAGTTGGGGAAGCTAATAATATTGGAAGGTGGGAGCCGGTTTTGGCTCCCATTTTTTTTACTCCGACCGCAGATGCTCAGAAGGGTTGGTCGTTGCACTGCGCACCGATAGGGCACTGATGATCGCCGCGCTCACGGCCAAAACGCTGATGAGTGCGATGATCCACGGTCCGAGCCCAGTGTCTATCCGATACACAAACTGTTCGAGCCATTGCGTGACGGCGTAGTACGCCAGGGGAGTAGCCGCGGCAAAACCAATGACGATGATCCAGAGAAACTGACGATTCATGAGGCCTAGCAAATTGCCCAACGTCGCTCCCAGCACCCTGCGGATGCTCATTTCCTTTAGACGTCGCTGCAAGATCAACGACGTGATCCCGTACAAGCCCATGCCGCAAAGGAGTAGACTGATGATTGAGTAGATCGTCGTCACCTGAAGTAGCTGCCTTTGATTTTCGTAGAGCGCCTGAAACCACTCATCGACAAAGTGGAAGGTCAGAGGCCTGCGCTCCTCTACTGCGCGCCAGCTCTTGTCGATATAGTCAATGGTTTCACGCAAGTCGCCGGCGCCGAGCTTGATCGAGGCATTGCGGTACTCAGTGGTGCTCAAGTACATGATCATCGGCTCTACCTCGCTGGTGGCCAGTGAATGGATATGAAAGTCATTGACGACGCCAATGATGGACAGCGGATCGTTCCCGGATATGCGGATCGTTTTGTCCGTGGCGTCTTCCCATCCCATGAAGTTGACAAGGGCCTCGTTGACGATGATCCTGGCTGAGTCTGCCCGGGACCCTTTCCTAAATGCCCGGCCTTGCACGATGTTGAGACCATAGGTGTCAAAGAACTCCTGGTCTACACCGAAGACTCTGGTCGTGAGTTCATCCGTGTATCCCTCCGGAACGCTGGTGGTCGAGTAGGATCCTGATCCCAGGGCTGATCGGCAAACGGAGACTTCCAGGATATTGGGGTGTTCTCGTAGTTTGTTCTCAAATACATCGGCGTCTGATCCAAGTTGGCCTAGATCGACCACCAGCACCTGCTCCCGATCAAAACCAAGGGGCTTGTTCTCCAGATAATTCGTCTGCCGAATGATCACCATCGTCGTGATTATGAGAAATATGGAAGCTCCGTATTGGATGGTGAGCAGTGCTCTCGTAAAGAGGTTGGCGCCCCGGCTGGTGCCGGAAGTATTTTGTAAAATGACGGATACCGACGGACGCGAAAGGATATGCGCGGGATACAGACCGAGACTCAAAGAGAGTAGGATCACAAAACCAATCAACGAAAGGAGGGGTAGAGGACCCCATAGTGCCTCAACGGGTAGGTCTTTGCCGGTAAGGACATTGATGGAGGGCAAGGTCAGGTAGACGATGATCCATCCTACCAGGGCTGCAATGGCCAGACTCAGGAAGGTTTCAAGTACGAAGCGCGCCATCAACTGGCCCTTGTCGGAGCCGAGGACCTTGCGAATACCGACTTCGGTCTTTGTCTGACTGGCTCTTGACAGGGAAAGGTTGACGTAGTTGACGCTGGCGATGAGCAGGATAAGTAGCGCCGATAGCCCGAAGGTCATCAGAAACCTAATGGAGCCAACCTTCAAGCCTCTTCCGCTCAGGATATCGTCACCGTACAGGAACATCCGCTCAAAAGGCATGAGCTTCAGAAAGTAGTTTTCTGCGCGCTCCGGAAAGTGCTGTTGCATCATGGTCGGCAGCGACTTCTCCAATGTCGCAGGATCGGAACCAGGTTGTAGCTGCACGAAAGTATAGATCCCCTGGGCGAGCCAGTTGTTCATAAAATTCATAGGAAGGGGGCCATTGGGGCCTGTCGTGCTCCAGGAAATGACCGCTCGAGGTTGCAGCGATGCTTGTCTTGGCAGTCGCTCGAAAACACCCGTTACCGTCAGTTTGATGTCGTTGATGGCGACGACCTGCTTTCCCATGGGATTGTCTTCGCCGAATAGGGCGGAGGAAAGGTCCTCACTTATTACGATGGAGCCCGGAGGCGCCAAGGCTGTCTCAGCTGCTCCACGGACCATGTTGATTTGGAAGAATGACAGAAATGATGAATCCGCAAAATATACGTTGGGCTCTGCCATCGTCTGGGTCTCATAGGTAAGGTACACATCCCCAAACCAGGGCAAAACCCTGGAATAACCGATCACCTCGGGGTACTCATCGTGCATGGTAGGGCCCATCATCCCAGATGTTTCGTACGTGAGGTGGTCCACATCTTCCCCAATGTCTATGTGTCGCTTGTAGAGGCGATATAGCTGTTCGCTTTCGGTGTGGTAGCGGTCGACCTGGCTTTCGTCGTGGATGTAGACGACGGCAAACAGTACGCAGGAGATGGCTAGCGTCAGCCCCAAAAGGTTGATAATGAAGAGTGCCTTCTGTCGGCGAATAGATCGAAGAATAGTACGGAGATAGTTTTGCCAAAATGAGGTCATGGTCGTCAGTCTTTTTCCTTTGTGCATAAATGTGAGCCGCAGAAAACCGACGCCGTGTAAAACATACAGCCAGCGTGCCTTTCGAGGCCCTTGCAATTCGACATCCTCCACAAACAATTCCTCAAGATCACCCCGGATACTCTCCCAGAGTAGGCTGTCGCAGAACCACTCCAGTAGTCGATCGATCCATTGAGGGGGTGTGGGCTTTTCTCTCATGACTTTTCGAAACTAGCCATTCCCTCTCAAACTATTTGTTTCGGTTTTGCCGAACTAGCTAATAGAACGCCACCGGTTTTTATTTGTTTCGATTTTGCCGAAATAAAAATTTTCTAGTACCTGAAGAGGATTGTGGGTAGGGGCGGAGTTGTTCATTGCCCTTCCGGAGACGTTGCGCTATTTTGCCGGCTAAACCTACTTCCAATGTGCACGAAGAGATTGCGATCCTACGTTCCCGTATTCAGCGCGATTGCGTTACTGTCTTTTGCAGGGTGTGTCCCTACCGAGCGCCCCGGGCTCAAGATCGAGGAATTGACCATTGCCCAAACGCATCGGGCGTATCTGAAGGGCGAATTCAACAGTGAGCGATTGGTGATGGCCTACCTCGAGCGCATCCAGCAGTTCGACCCACAGATCAACGCAATTACAGTGGTCAATCCGGCGGCACTCGACATAGCCCGCGCGCTTGACAAGGAGTTCGAGGAGACAGGTGCTCTCCGGCTCCTGCATGGTATTCCCATCATCGTCAAGGACAACATCAACACTGCGGGACTGCCAACGACAGCGGGCTCATGGGCGCTGGAAAACTACATTCCGACTGAGGATGCTTTCATCATTCAGCGACTCGTCGAGGCGGGAGCGATCGTGCTGGCAAAGTCCAACATGGCGGAGTGGGCATTTAGTCCGATGCATTCCGAAAGCTCCACAGGAGGTACAACGCGGAACCCCTACAATCTTGACTTTGTGCCGGCAGGTTCGAGCGGAGGAACGGGTGCTGCCATTGCCACGAACTTTGGCATAATTGGACTGGGTACAGACACTGGTAACTCCATTCGAGGCCCTTCCTCGCACTGTGCGTTGGTAGGATTTCGCACGACATTGGGGCTTGTCAGTCGGAGCGCCATCGTGCCTTTGTATTTGCGGAATGACGTCGTGGGCCCCATGTGCCGCTCCGTGGAGGACGCAGCGCGCGTCTTGCAGGTCATTGCTGGCTATGATGAGCGAGACCCGCTCACAAAATATGGACAAGAAAAGAAGCCCGAGTCTTACTTAGGCTATTTGCAATCTGATGCGCTGTCGGGAGCCCGCATCGGGGTTTTGCAAGACCTGACCACCAGGGACATGGATGAGGAGGTTCGTGGGGCCTTTGAGCAGGCCGTCTCAGACTTGAGGGGGTTAGGAGCGACGGTCGTTGACATGAGGGTCCCCATCTTCGACGCACTGTCTGACAACCAATGGTGCGCCTCTTTCAGGGAAGATCTGGAAGCATTTCTCGAGGAATACGTGCAATCGGATACGCTGCAGACCCTAGAAGATGTCATTCGGGTTGGCTCCAGTTCGGAATGGGCGCTTCAGCGTCTGGAACGAAATGCCGCCAATGAAGGGAGATGGTCCGAGGGTGGAATTCCTTGCCTGGACGCCTATTCTGATCAGCTACGCATAGCCTTTCGAGAGGGGATTGAGCGTGCCATGGATTCTCTGCAACTGGATGCGCTGATCTACCCTTCGTGGAATTTTCAGCCAGCAGCCATCGACAAGTTCGAAGAGGAATATCTCGGGGACAACAGTCAGATCATTAGTCCCCATACGGGTCAGCCTGCCTTTACCGTACCGATGGGGTTCTCTTCGAAAAACCTGCCCATGGGTCTGCAGTTTCTCGGGAGGATGTACGATGAGCCTACATTGATCGGTTTGGCCTACGCATACGAGCAGGGTACAAAGCACAGAAGAACCCCGCAACTGGCTACTGCGCCATCGCCCTAAGCTGCTGCGGCTCTTCTTCGAAGGGCTGCATGAACCAGTCCATCATGTGGCTGAAGAATTGATCTCCACGGTCATCATCAGGCAGAGGTGCGAGGAAGAAGTGAAAGGCCATCTCAGGAAAGAGCTTTTCTGGTTTTGCACCTCCATGCGCCAGCGCACGCTCGATGTATTGCAGCTGTATCGACATGATCTCCTCACCCCGGCCAGCGAGGTTATCTCTGTGTGCTTTGTCTGAAAAATGGTAGCAGAATAGATGCCTTGTCACCACTCTCCTGACCGTTTTCTTGCGTCGTTCCAGGGGCATCGAATCAGTGATTCGAAATTTCGAGTAGTAGTTCTGCAGGTACTTCAGATGATAATCCACCAGCAACTCTTCGAGGTGCTCGACGGATTCGAAGTAGTTGGACAGCGTCCGGGTAGAGACGTGCGACGTCTGAGCCAGCTCCCGCCACTTGAGGTGACCATTCCAGGCGTAGAAGGCGTAGATCTGATGGAGGGTGAACCGATACTTGTAGCGTGACATAGGCCTGGGAGTACATTGTGGGAGACAAAAGTTAGTTACAACAAGTCGTCTTACCTAATTGAGCTAGTAGATAGAAATCGTTTTTTTGATTTTTGGGCTAGTGAAAAGTAATCAGGATATTGAGGGTAGAGAATTGTCGGCCAGTAGACAGGTTAGCGGCAATCACCAATGTAAATACCCTGACACCAATGAATAAAGGCATGGCCCCGGAGGAATTGATAGTAAGTTTTGGTGAGCAACGAGAAATGCTCTTGCGCGATACATTTCCCGGCCGAAACGAGAAGTATTATCAAATCTTGATGCTAGCAGGACAACGGCTGTGCTCCACAAACTTTAGGGTGAATACCACTGCCGATGCCGTGATCAAAGAATGTCAATCCGCGCGCCCTACGTGGTATTCGTATTTCAAAAATATCGAGGACTATTACGAGGATGTGATTTGCGCATGGGGCGATCTGATCGTAGCACATAGTAGCGACCTTCAAAACTCTATGAACGACCTTCCATCTTTCATTGATCTGAAAAGACACTTGCGATCAGAAATGGTGCTGGCCAATATGAAAATGATTGTCGGGTTTTTTCCGGCACTGAAGAATCACTGGTTGGATGCGTATGACCATTATCTGGAAAATCAGTCTGAGGTCGTTGCCTCCATTACGGGCTTAAGCACCAAACGAGCAGATCTTTTTTGTCGCAACATCGTCAATGAGCTGGTCTTGCAGCCTGAGAAGTATTTTGAGGAAGCGGATCACCTGGAAAAGCTCGTCATGCGGCAGTACATGCTCCTTCTGGCAGAGCAGAATGGGTAATACTGAAGATCTGATGTAGTCATGGCGAGGCGATGAACTGAGAAGGGCCCTTGTCCCCGCGAAGCATCAAATATGCGGAGTGAGCCGGGCATCCAACGCCATCGACTGTCATTTGAATCCATTGAATTTTTCCATCTGCTCATTCGAGGGCTGAACAAAACCGTTCAGACCTTTCGTACTTGATCTTTGTCATCCTCTGATAAAATCGATTGAATTGAGCAAGATTCAAGAAATACCAAACCATATGAAAAAGAGAAGACTTTTGACTTTACCCATCTTAGTTCTGGCGGTGCTCACTGTCAGTGCGCAGAAAAAACCGAACATCCTGGTGATATGGGGAGACGACGTGGGGGTACACAACATCAGCGCCTACAACCATGGGATCATGGGGTACAAAACCCCTAATATTGATCGCATCGCCAGGGAGGGTGCGATGTTCACGGATTCCTACGCGCAGCAGAGCTGTACTGCCGGGAGGGCATCGTTCATCTTGGGACAGCATCCTTTCAGGACTGGCCTACTGACCATTGGCATGCCAGGTTCCGACCATGGTATTCCCGATTGGGCGCCTACCATTGCTGATTTGCTGAATGAGCAAGGTTACAGGTCCGGTCAGTTTGGTAAGAATCACCTTGGGGATCAGGACAAGCATCTGCCTACCGCCCACGGTTTCGACGAGTTTTTTGGTAACCTCTACCACCTCAATGCGGAAGAGGAGCCAGAGACCTATTACTATCCAAAGGATCCGGAGTTTGAAGAGAAGTTTGGCCCCAGAGGTGTGATTCGTAGTTCGGCAGATGGACCTATCCAGGATACAGGCCCCCTCAATCGTAAGCGCATGGAAACTGCTGATGAAGAGTTCATGGGCGCTGCCTTTGAATTTATGGAGAAGGCTGTAGACGATGATACTCCCTTTTTTGTATGGATGAGCACGACCCGTATGCATGTATGGACCAGGCTAAAGGAATCATCAGTCGGGCGAACAGGCATAGGACTCTATCCAGATGGGATGGCGGAGCACGACGATCATGTAGGTATGCTGCTGGACAAGTTGGAAGAACTCGGCATCGATGATAATACCATCGTTGTCTACAGCACGGACAATGGTGCGGAGAAAGTGTCGTGGCCCGATGGTGGCATTACACCTTTCCATGGGGAGAAGGGAACTACTTGGGAAGGTGGCTTCCGTGTACCACAGATGGTTAGATGGCCAGGAGTGATTGAAGGAGGTACGATCTACAATGACATTTTTTCTCATGAGGATTGGCTGCCCACGCTGCTGGCGGCAGCTGGCGAGCCCGAAATTGTGGCCAAGTTACGGAATGGATACAATGCCAATGGCAAGGATTGGAAGGTGCATCTGGACGGCTATAACTTCATGCCTTATTTCCAAGGTAACGCTGACAAAGGTCCGAGAGAGCAAATATTCTACTTCGGTCAGGGCGGAGAGCTCAATGCGATCAGATGGAATGACTGGAAGGTCCATTTTGCAATTGTAGACGGGAATATCGCGACAGGAACCCGTGATGTTACTGGCTGGCCAACCATCATCAACCTGAGAGCAGATCCCTATGAGGAGATGTGGCACGAGTCTTCCATGTACATTCGATGGTATGCGGACAATATGTGGCTCTTTGTGCCCGTGCAAGAGCAATTGAGGAACTTCTTTACAACGATCCCTCAGTTTCCATTCCAGGAGGGCTCAAGCCTGGGCGCTGGTAATATCAATTACAATTCGCTCAAGGCCATGAAGGCCCTGCAGATGCTGGAGGAATTGGAAGAGCGATTCCCGATAAATCGCTAGTCGAGTCGGCACTTGTGAAAGAGGCGGTGGTGGATGCTCTACAGTGTGAACCATTGTCTCTTTTCTAAATGCGCTAGTCATGTTAAAGAATTTACTGTCGATTTCCAGGTTCCTTCTGGTGTTGCCTGTGATAGGTTCGCTACTGCTGACGGTGGGTGTCGTAGTCATGGGGTTTGGTGTCATCATTGTGGATGGCTGGGAGCTCTTTCAGCAGGGGGAATTCAGTGCAAAGGCCGCGAAACTCATGACGATCACAGTGATCGAGACGATCGATTTGTTTCTCGTGGGCGCACTGGGCTATATCACGGCCGTAGGCTTCTACAAGCTTTTTATCTCGCAGGAGGAGGTGCTTATTCTGAAGCGCATTCGCATTGAAAAGCTAGCGGACCTCGAAAACAAAATCATCGGTGTAATAATCGCCGCCTCTGCTGTGAGTTTCCTCGGAGATGCGGTCGAGGCGCAAGATCCGATCAATATCTTCTATGCCGGCGCAGGCATTGCGTTGCTGATCGGTGCCCTGGTTTTATTTATGAAAATGACCGAACCAAAGGAAAAAGGAGATTCCTAGTTCTAACAAACGCGCAATGAGCCGAATACGGACACTGCTTGCCGTCCTACTCGCTTTGGCCTGTGCCAAGGCACAAGCCCAGGATGATATCCCATCTTCTTCTGGGTGGAGCGGCTATTTGCTGGTTGCACCCAGCTACTTCAATGTGAAGAGCAATGTCCTCGTCACTGGACCTCCATTGTGGGGAGTGGTGGGGCACGCCAACATTGCTTCGATCAATGATGAATCTGGGACGAAGGGATCCTTCGGTCTCGGCGTAGTCGGGGAAATCAACTATACATTTGATAAGTCGCGAACCCAAATCCATTTCGGCAATCGTCTGGAAGATCTACTACGCCTGGATGTGCCGTATGGTCTAGGCGTAAGACAGGAGCTAAGAGATTCAAGCATTATTGCATTGGCAGTGTTGTTGACGCCCCTGGAGTTGAAATTTTGGGCTGATCCCTATGTTGAGGGAGAAGATCGCTTCAAGACGTTGCTCACGTTTCGAGGTCTCCGTCTTCGATGGGGGCGAATATTACGATCGGGTTTGGAACTCACTGCCACCACCAGATGGTATAGGCATGATGAGGAGCAAAGTGGGCAGTGGTTGCTGGATCAGGGACGCTTGGTGGCTTCTGACTTGCCATTGCTTAATCGCGACGGAGTTGTGTACCGATTTCAGGCCTTGTACCGAATTGACTTTGGTAGGAAGCACCGGATCGAACCATTGATCAGGTACATCTATGACGACCACAACGGAAGAGCCATGGCGAATGAGGGATGGACGACCCGGATGATTTATTTTTATCGGACGCCTCGACTCATTGTGAGCGTTGTTGGAGGCTATGGCCTGCGGGAGGGGAGAGCGGCCCATCCCGTGTACGACGAAATACTGTCGGTGGACAGATATGGAGGCGCTTTGAGCATCATCATGCCCTTCAAAAAATTGGAAAACGGTGTCCTCAGCCTGACGGCCACCGGGGAGTACTACGTAGAAGATTTCAATGTCGACTTTTTTGATGGAGCAATCAATTCGTTCATCGTAGGCGTGGCCTGGCGACATTTAAAACGATAACTGACTAACCGAGAGCCGTTAAGGGACTTATGGCCTACCTATTGCAAAATGCTAGCAGAAGAAACCATAATAGCCGTGTTGAAAGGGGAGTTTCCCGGGCATAGAGAGGATTACTACTCACTACTGGTCTCTGGGTTCCTGGCGCTTTCAGACATCAACTGGAGTCTGGACAGGGAGCAGACAAGAGATGCTACGAGGTGGCATTTGCTACAGGACGTGTTTTATGAGCCGTTGAGGTACTATCAAACAGTCCTCATGCGCTGGCCAGCGACAATGCTGGCTTACCTCGATCAGAATGCTGGAAATGCCAAAAGCTTCGAGCAGTACATCCGCATGTACATGAGCACGCATTTCTCCGCGTTCCTATGCAACACGAAGATGCTGACTGTCGCTCATCCTTTGATTGACGAATGGAACGAGTGCTACGAGGAGTGGGTTGAGGGCAGTGCCAGACAGATTGAACCCATCGTGGGCCTCAACGAGGATCGAACGAATGAATTGGTCCGCCCGATTGTCAATGAAGTAATCGTGAATCCCAGAAAGTATGAAGAAGACTATAAACAATTCGAAAAGCTGGTCAAGCGACAGTATCGTCTCTTGCTGGCGGAAAACGACAACTAATCAAAATCATGAAAGTAAAAGCTGACTACATCATTTTAATCCTGACTGTGATCCTATTGTCGGGCTGCTCCGCTACCAAGGTAGTATCCGACTTTGACGGTACGGAGGACTTTACGCAATTCAAGACGTATGAATTTGCCGGCTGGGCCAATGACAGCGATCAACTACTCAATCGTTTTGATCGCGAAAGAATTGAGCAAGCCTTTGTGGAGGAAGGTAGAAAGCGCGGTATGGAGCCGGTGAAAGAGAATGGCGACGTGATCGTCTCTTTGTTCATTACGGCCCAGCAGCGAACCCAGCAAACGGCACATACAACCTCCACCGGCACGATGATGGGTGGCCCAAGAATGGGACGACGCGGCATGGGAGCTCCTGGATGGGGTTGGGGCATGGGGCATTCCACCACAGTCATCAACGAAACCGAGTACCTCGAGGGCAGTCTGATGATCGAAATGTACGACGTCGAAGATCAGAAGCTCATCTGGCAGGCCATCGGTACGAAAACCATCAGTGACAACCCTCAGAAACGCGCTCAGGGAATCCCCAAGAAGGTCGCTGCCATCATGAGAAAATACCCCGTGAAGCCGCAGAAATAGTGAGGATTTAGGAGATTAGCGACTTGGTAAGAGGTGAAGTCACGATGCGTGAAAGAAAGATATTTTGTCTACTGATTCTTGTTGTTTTGCTGCCCACATTGGTCTTTGGGCAAACTCGCTTGTCAAGGAATGAGATTGACTTTCAGCTATGGTCGAATTATGCACTGACCGTGCCCATCAAATCTACGCCAAGGTTCACCTATGGTGGGGACGTGGGGGTCAGGGGTCTCTTCTCCAATCAGGATTGGAATCAGATACTGGTGCGCCCCAATGTACGATGGCGATTCAATCAGATTTGGTCGGTTTCGGTTGCGGCGGCCAACTTCACCACCTTCAATGAAAGCGAAGCCAATGTTTATGAGTTTCGTACCCATGAGGAAGTCAACGTGAAATGGCCGGATTTTGGCTTTGTGGAACTTTTCTATCGGATTCGGCTGGAACAGCGATGGTTCTATTATCGCGATGAGAACATCCCAGATGACTTCAATGGCCGTTTTCGATACCTGATCGGATTGGAGACCCAGGACTTCAGGTTGAAGGATGGCGGCAGGCCTTTCTACTTTCAGGTCATGTGGGAGGGCTTCAAAGTCCTCAATAGCGAAACGGCCCTGGAGGTCTTCCTCAACAACGCCAGGACGCATGCCGCCTTTGGCCACAGGATTTCTGATGGATTTCGTTACGAACTCCACTATATCCGGCAGCAGTCACGTCTCCTTATCGAAGACGGACTACAAACCAGCCAGAACATCTTTCGCCTTCGGTTCTTCCATCGGCTGCAGGTAAAGGAAGAGGGATAGTACCCACAGACTACGAAGGGGCAACCCTTCCAACCAAGTGGGACGACATCGTCAAGACCTTTTCATGGCGACAAAATAGAGAATGGAGTAGATCGTCAGTGCTGTGTCCATCCCAGCGGGTAAATAGAAACCCTCAGCGAAGGAGCTACTGGCATTTGTGGCAACCAGATACACCATGAATGCTTTCTCCACCAAACCATACAGTATAATGGGCGTGCGCCATGATTCGATATAGGCCGCGGCCACCATGAAGATCCCCATCAGGCAAACCATGATCCCCCAATGCTGGACGAAGATCGTGTAGTCCTGGACCCAAGTCATTCCATGGATGTTTTCCACAGCAAAGACCGGAGCAAAGGCATTGGCACCTGCCAATGCAGTGCCAATGCCACCAATAATCAATACTGGTTTGATAGTGATGTCGATGAACTTCTTCATGGCGCTTTATTCGATCGTCGCCGGGACTTTGTCGAGGATTTCCTCGGCCTTGTTTCGCGCCACGTTTTTCTGAACCTGAAGCACAGGATTGTAGTCTTCGGGAACTTCTATCAGTTTGACGTCCTGAGCATATTTCTCGTATGCGGCGATCATCGACTGGAATATTTCAGGCTCGGCTTCAGACAGATCGTTGACCTCAGTCGGGTCTTGCATATTTCGAAACAGCCTCCATTTGCGGTCCCCAAACGGAGGGTTGTTCTTTGTGAGTTTGTAACCGTCCCGGAACACAGCTGCACTGCCAGCGAGTTCGTAGGACACCGCATCATCCGCCGGGTGGATGATATTCGTTTCTCCCCTGAGAAAACCAAGCATGCTGTTACCCGTGATAGGGTGGACGTCTCTTCCATTATAGGAGGCCCCGGGTTGGGCTACGCCCGTCAATTCGAGGATCGTGGGTGTGATGTCGCTCACATAGGCAAAGGCGTCTGTCGTAATTCCTGATTGGATATCCAATCCTGACATGATGAAAGGTACCCGCATGCCTCCTTCCCAAGCTGAGCCTTTGAATAGAAACAGAGGGGTACTCGACGCTCCTGCCCAACCGGCCCCATAGTTCATATAGCTTCCTTTCAGGCCCATACTTTCATAAGAAAGGTCAAAATTCTGCGCGTACCAATCGGGGAAGGCCTTGTCCTGTTCGTTGTTGTCTGCACCATTGTCGGACTTGAGAATGATGAGGGTATTGTCCAACTCACCAATGCTTTCCAGGTAATCCATGATCCGACCTATTCCGGCATCCAGGTTTTCCAACATCGCGGCATATACTGCCATTTTCTTCGCCTGTATTCTCTTTTCTTCTTCGGGTAGGGACTCCCAATCGGGTGCCACTGGGTTGGGCCTCAGGTCGAGCCCCGCAGGCATCAGTCCTTTTTCTACCTGGCGAGCGTATCGTTGCCTTCGGATCTCATCCCAGCCTGCGTCATAAACACTTAGATATTTGTCAATATATTCCTGGGGTGCCTGGTGAGGATAGTGCTGCGCCTGATAGGACACATAACCAAAGAACGGTTGGCGTTGGTCAGACCTGTCCGCTTCGATGTATTCCTGCAGCCGATTCACATAATAGTCGGAGGAGAAAAAGTCATCCGGAAGATCTATCTCTTCGTAGTCTTCATAAAAATGGACGTTGTCATACAGGGGCAGGTAGGACTTCTTTTCCCAGTTGTCTGCACCGCTTTCCATTAGTGCCACGGAACGGGTGAATCCCCTGGCGGCGGGCAGGCTTTCTTTGGTTTTTCCCAAATGCCACTTGCCAGCCATGTAGGTGTTGTAACCGGCATCCTTGAGCAATGTGGGAAGCGTCACGACGCTTTGGCTCATAATGCCTTCATAACCCGGCTGATCAAACTGATTATCAGCCATTATTTCAATCATATTTCCCATTCCGGTAAGGTGATTGTCGACGCCAGTCAGCAGCATGCTTCTAGTTGGCGAACAAGTAGCGGCTGTGTGATAATTGGAGAACAGCACTCCGCTCGTGGCAAGTCTGTCAATATTGGGCGTTGAGACCTCCGAGCCATAGGCCCCAAGGTCCGCATAACCCATATCGTCGACGAGGAAAATGATGATGTTGGGGCGGGTATCTGTCTCGACCTCTCCTTTGGTTGGGCTTCCGCAATGAAGTGAAATAAGGATCAGCAATGACAAAAATCCGTAGTCTTTCAGTGTCTTAGATGCTTTCATAGGACGACCAGTTTAGTGTGGTTATTTGTGTGATGATAATCTTACTGCCAAATACATTTCAACCTACAGGTTTTTGGATACTATTGAGCGAAAAGTGAATGTCATCAGCTAACACTTGTGTTCACTTGGATTGCTTTGTTAAGCACATGGTAGCTCCTGGTGCTAATTCAAACCCTTGGTTCCTGTCCAAACTCATTCATTTACCGCTGACTTAAACTCAACTACAAAATTTGTAGGGCTCAGGTCTCTTTCTTCCCTGAGATTGGTCATTGTTCAGGGGCGCCCAACTGGCTAGCATTGTCCTGAAAACACGAAGTCATGGACGATCCCTTGATCAGCTGGCTCCTTGAGGCCGATGTTGCCATCCAATACCAGGTGCATCGCGATCTACTGGGAATAGATCGTCCGGATTTACAGAGTCGCATAGCCAACGAGGGGTGGGGCAAGGCGTTTCTTGACCGGCAGCGAGCCAAGGGCCATTGGGGAAAACGATTCTATGAGCCAAAATGGATATCGTCACACTATACAATCCTCGACCTCAAAAACCTGCAGTTGCCGCCAGATACTACAGAGGTATGCTCGTACCTGCAAAAAGTGTTGGACACTGAGAAGTCTTATGATGGGGGTATCAACCTGAGCAGCGAGGGAATCAAGAAGAGCGACGTGTGTGTGAATGGTATGTTCCTAAATTATGCCTCGTACTTTCACATGAAGGAGACTGATTTGGTGTCGATAGTGGATGCGCTGATTGATGAAAAGATGCCCGACGGAGGCTTCAACTGCCAGTCCAATCGCAGCAAGCCGACTCACAGCTCCATGCACTCCACAATATCGGTCCTGGAAGGTATCACGGAGTATACCAGGAATGGCTATCACTACCGGCTGGACGAGCTCCAGAGAGCAAAAGCCGCGGGTATCGAGTTCATCCTACTTCACAAATTGTTCCTCTCTGACCGGACAGGCCGGATGATCAAAAAAGATTTCTTGCGGTTGCCATATCCTTCTCGGTGGAAGTATGACATTTTAAGGGCATTGGACTATTTCCAATATGCTGAGGTACCCTGGGATGATCGCATGCATCCAGCCATCGATGTGCTTACAAAGAAGAGAGGCAAGGATGGTAAGTGGAAACTGAATGCACCCTATCCGGGCCAGACCCACTTTGTGATGGAGAAGGCAGGCGAGCCGAGTCGATGGAATACCCTACGGGCGTTGAGGTGTCTGAAGTATTTCGACATGGATCAATAGCTATGTGCTAGCTGTTTTTTGTTCGTTGTTCTTTCCTCTTGTTCCGTGTTCAAGGTTTAACGTTCCAGGTCGCGAAGCGGTCAACCTTATTCAGGCATCCTCAGACGTTGAACCTTGAACCTGAAACCTGAAATCTATAAGCTTTTGTTCAGTGCCTGCTCCGCCTGCATCCTTCCCACGGCGATCATCTCCTCCGCTTTATAGAAATCAAACACATCGCAAGCGTCGTGAGACGTCTCTATCAAGATATCGGGGGGGTGTTGCTCGAGCATCCGGCGATCCCGGTATTGCATCATGAGTTCCAGCGTATTGGTAAGTAGCTCGAAATAACCCATCCGGGTTTTGTCGTCTTTGGGGAATAGTCCTTGAAAGTATTCGACAAACTCATCCAGCTTCTTCTGATAAATGGATTTCTTCTCCTCTTCATCGTCCACCTCTGGGGGCTCATAGGGGATGTCTGCATTGACATTTACAGCCACCAATAAGTCGCCCTCTTCCCGGTGGACCAGGTCGAGAGGAAGGTTGTTGAGCACGCCTCCATCCACCAGCAGGTCCTTATCTCTCTGCACGGGTGTAAAGACCGTGGGGATCGAGACAGATGCCCGTATGGCATCATAGACACTGCCTTCACGGAATACGACCAGTTTCCTTTGAGTTAGGTTTGCCGCCACCGCTACGTAGTTGATGGCCAGATCTTCAATCCGACTGTCGGGAATGAATTCCTGGACTTCCCCGAAGACTTTGTCGCCTTTGATGAATCCCTGATCGGTGATGGTGAAGTCCACCAGACGAAAGATCTCACGGCGATCCAGCTGAAGCATCCAGTCAGTAAAGGCATTGAGTTTTCCCAGCGCATATATCCCTCCAACGAGCGACCCCATGGATGTTCCGGCAATCGAGTGTATTTCGTATCCCCTTTCTAGGAGGACCTGGATAACGCCTATGTGTGCAATCCCGCGGGCACCACCACCGGACAAGGCGAGGGCTACTTTGGGTTTACTCATCGTCTAGCCTGACTCCGAACTCTAAACTGAAACTCCAGAACTCCAAACTCAGAATTCAAAATTCTCCAATCTCAAAACCACTTACCCCAATACCTGCCTAAGCCCTGTATTGAAGCGCTCGACCTCTTCGATGGTACCTGTGCTGATTCGACACCAATTCCTGAAAGGAGGGAAGGGGCGGCCTACCTGCACACCTTGGTCGCGCATCTTGGCCTGGAAATCTGCGATCTCCATTCCTGTCTTGAAGAACATGAAGTTGGTATGGGAAGGGACGTACTCAAGCCCCATGTCATCGAAGGTTTGCTTCATGAGCTGCTTACCTTCCTTCGTTTTCTGCAGGCTGAATTGGTAGAACTCGTCGTCCTTCAGCGCAGCGATCGCGGCTTTGATCGCTAGCACGTTTGTGAATGCCACTACCCGCTTCTGGAGCTTATTGGCCAGTTCCGGTTTGGCGATCAGGTAGCCAATGCGGAGGCCAGCGAGTCCGTAGACTTTCGAGAATGTGCGTGATACAATCACATCTTCACCCTGCTTTACGAGGTCCACCATCGAAGGGTAGTTGGGTTCCTCGATGAAATCGTAATATGCCTCATCGCTGAAGACGATCGTCTTCTTTGCGGCAGTACTGCAGAAGTCCCTGAGTTGATCCGCGGGGAGCAACGTGGAGGTTGGGTTGTTAGGGTTGCAGAGGAAAATCAATTTCGTCTTGTCCGAAATTCGCTTTTCGATTTCGTTGACGTCGTAAACCTGGTTTTCGTCAACATCCACCCAGTTGATGTCTGCGCCCCATTGCTTGGCGTAGGTCATCATAGAGAGGAATGTCGGGCGACCTGCTATGATTTCACCACCACCTTCGGTGAAAGTGATACCTGCCACTTTAAGGCCCTCCGTCGAGCCACCGACGAGCACAATGTTATTCTCTCCGACGCCTTCTTTCTTCGCAATCATCGACACCAGTTCGCCAGCATACCCATAGGGGTAGCGGCACCCATGGTCAAATGAATTGATCATGGCTTCACGCACGACCTTCGAGGGGCCATAAGGGTTTTCGTTGGAGCTCAACCGAATCAGGTCTTCGAGCGGCCGTGGGTTGAACTTGATGATTTCTTCCTCTGTGAGCTTGGAGGCGAGGGCGGGGGCAGCGAGCATGGAAGCGATGCCTGCGCCAGTAGTTTTTCGGAGCCAGTTACGTCTGTTCATGATGGGTAGTAGAATGCTAACTTTTCTAAAGATAGGAATTCAGGGCGAAAAGATTAAGCAGTGATGGCGCATACTTAGTGCGGTGTAAATTAGCTTTTCACAAGGGAATTGTCGAAATTATGCTATTGAACGACTAACAAACCATGGAAAACACTAACCAACCTAATAAAAAGGTCGCTCGTTTGCTCCAGCTCATTGATCAGCTGAGCACCGGTGATCATGACCACAAAGTGGAGTTCTTCTTCTACTCCCGACAGATTGAGTGGGCGCACATTCTAGCCAATAACCTGCGGTCTCTCGATTATGAAGTACACGTCACGCCCAGTGATTCGTCAGTTTCTACCTATTTGGTCAATGGATGGACGCCTCCTATGGATCTGCAAGAGGATCGAATCGAGAAGTGGTCTACGCAAATGACAGAAATGGCATCGCAGTGCAATAGCAAATTCGACGGCTGGGGGACCATCGTAGACTGAGCATCAGACGCAGACTATACCTTCATTTGAATAAGAAACTCTTTGAGACCTCCGACCCCTTGAGATTGGACGGCCCTTTGGATCTTATCGATATAGCCATCTACACCTGTGATGGCCGAGTCGCGAACTTCCCAATCGTCGATCCCGCCCAGGACAGCGTCAATCAGATTTCTTGCCGACATCAGTACCCGTCGGGTGTGGCGTCATCCACGGGGTCTCCTGCTGCCATGCCATATTTCTTTTTCGCGCCTTCCAGGATGGCAACAGTTGCTGTTGCACCGACCCGTGTAACTCCTAAGGCTTTTACTTCCAGCATGTCTTCAAGGGTGCGGATGCCGCCAGCTGCTTTGACCTGGACACCTGGTCCGGAGTGTTTCCTCATCAATCTTAGGTCCTCGAGAGTCGCCCCCTTATACGAATACGTGCCATCTGCACCTTTCACAAAGCCGTAGCCTGTTGAGGTCTTGACGAAATCCACACCCAGTTCTGTGCATATTTCACAGAGTTTGATCTTCGTGGCATCGTCAGCGATAAAGTCGTTTTCGAAGATGACTTTCAGAAGAGCACCGTATTGTTTTGTTGCGACTGATACTCCGTCTATCTCATCGGCGATATATGCCCAATGACCGCTTAGCAACTTGCCAATGTTGATGACCATATCGACTTCGGTGGCCCCAGCATCAAGGACACCCACTGTCTCTGTTATCTTGGTGGGTGTATCCGAGCTGCCATGAGGAAAACCGACGACTGAACCCACGGCTACATCCGAACCCTGCAGCTCCTTCACCGCCAATTCAACAGCGTAAGGCTTGATACAAACTGAGGCCGTGTCGTAAGCTTTGGCAATTGCGCAGCCCTTTAGTAAGTCTTCATCCGTCATGGTGGGATGCAAAAGCGAGTGGTCGATCATTTTGGCGAGTGCCTGTACTTCGTTCATGTTGTATAGTGAGTTTAGAAGGTGTTACCAATAGTGAATTTCTGCGTGTTGCAATACAGGGAGCTGTAGATATAGAGTCCCTTTTTGCTAGTGCCGTATTTTCGATAGATATGCAGGATCGGCTGATGGGGCTCGATCTGCAGGTGTGCAGCGTGGCCATTGGGTGCACCAATGGCCTGAATATCCTGCTCCAGCGTCTGCACTTCTACCTTGAAGGTGCTCTGCAGGAAGCCAAATAAGGAGCCGTTTTGTTGTAAGCCGGATACCAGCCCCGGCAGGTCCAGGTTCGGGATGAAGGTATGCTCCACCATGACAGGGTGCTCATGCACGCTTCGCAAGCGTTTGAGTTCAATGCACCCCACTTTCTGCTCAGCATCAGTGAGGGTGTAAAAGAAAGGCGAGGGCCATACCCCAATCGTGGCGGGCTCCAGGTCCATGGTGGTGGCTTCCATCTCGCTGGCGTCCGTGACCTCAGAAAATCCTTTGAAAGACAACAGGCCCAGTGTCTTGCGTGTGGCAGTGACAATACTACCCTTGCCAGCCCTTTTTTCAATAAGCCCTTCGTGCACGAGTTCGTTGAGCGCCTGTCTGACCGTCATGCGATTGATGCTGTGCTCACGACTGAGTTCGTTTTCAGATGGCAGCAGTCCTCCGATCTCATATTCGCCTCCGAGGATTTGATCCCTCAGTCGTTGGTGGAGCTTCCGGTAGGCGGGCGTGGGGTGACTCACAAAACCAGGAATTGGCTGAGGTAGTTGCGGCTTGTAAGGATGGCTGCTGCAATGTCCTCCGGGGTTTTCTCGTACGCCTTGTCCTCCACCTCAATACAGACCGGACCCTTGTACCCCACTGAGGTCAGCGCAGAAAAGAATCCTCGCCAGTTGACGTCGCCCAGACCGGGGATCTTCGGCGAATGGAAGTCCAGTGGGTACGCCAAAATGCCATGACGGTTCAGCTTGTCTTTGTATACTTTGACGTCCTTCAGGTGAATATGGTGGAGCTTGTCTTTGTAATCATAGATGGGCTGCACCTCATCCATTTGCATCCAGACGAGGTGGGAGGGGTCGTAGTTGAGGCCGAAATGATCGCTCGGGATGGCATCAAACATGATGTCCCATATGGCCGGACTGATGGCAAGGTTTTTCCCGCCGGGCCACTCGTCGTTCGTGAAAAGCATGGGGCAGTTCTCGATGCCTATCTTCACGTCGTGCTGCTCGGCGACCTTCACAATCTCTGGCCACACCTCCCGAAAGCGGTCCAGGTTCCATTCCATCGACTGGCTGGGCTCGCGGCCAATAAATGTATTGACCACCGGAATGTCCAGCTTGGCGGCAGCGCCAATCACGTCCTTGATATGTTGAATGTATATCTCGTCCTGGTCACCTCCTTCCAGCGGATTAGGGTAATATCCTAATCCGGAGATGTAGACATCCTTCTCACGTTGCAAGTGCTTGATATGCTTGACCATTACGTCATCCAGATTGGCGACGTCGATGTGCGTGACTCCCGCATAGCGGCGTTCGGCCTTGCCTTTGGGCCAACACATCACCTCGAGGCATTTAAAGCGGTGTTCCGAGGCAAAATTGACAACTTCTTCTAGTGAATAGGCGGCTTGTATGGCAGTGACATATCCAAGATCGAGCATGGTATTCTTCAGGTTTGAGTTCCTGACGAAGGTACCGAAAAACTTGTATATACAAGTTAAATCTCAATGAATTTTTGGAGACTACAATTCCAGAGCTGAGAGGATGTCATTTGCCCGGTCCTCAGGACCCACCTTTCTCATGAAGTGGATGTCAAATCCCAACTCCTGATAGGCTGAGACCAGGATGTGGTGGACTTCCGAGGCTTGTTCGAAAGTCAGCGGGCGCTCGTCATTTTGCTCGTAGATCTCCTCCCATGGGACCGTGAAGAATACGACCTGGTGGTACGGGTAAGACTCCATCATGGGAATGAATCGCTCGTAATCTTTGTCATAGTAGCGACTCCAACCCACGAAATCGGGCAGGCCACGATCGAAGAATACGACCTGGTCTTGCGGTGCCGCCAGATAGTCTGCCACTTTCACCTCGGCGATCGCGTTATCGAAGGCTTCTCTGTTTTTCCAGGGCAGGACCTCCGAATCGCCTGCTGTCATCTCCCTTTGGATGACGAACCTTGCAGCTTCCTTAATGGTAGTGTAGCCTCTGGCGGCCAGATGCTGGACGGTCGTAGTAATACCGAATCCCGGGCCACCTGTCAGCAGTATTCGATGTCTTGCGATAGGGTGTTCAAAGTTCATCCTGGGCAGGTCCTCTCTGGTGAATATGCCGTTCATTCCTCAAATAACACCGCAATTTTACTTTTGATCACACTTTGATCCAGTTTACCGTTCATTTAACCTGAAACATGCAATAGAAGATCTATTCCATTCATAAATCTCTTTGAAATAGACAGTTACCATAAACTTGTTGAATCACCATAGCGGTGCTATGCCTTCTCAACATAACTGTCTCTTTCTTTGAGCTTTATGCCTTCATCACGATCTCTATCGCATGATTCAGGCTTAATTCGAGACGAATTACACAAATTGTAACCCATGATCAGAACCTTCACCCTGGCACTATGCACCTTTCTGGGTGTAGCAGCGTTTGCTCAACCTGCAGACCTTCGACGGAACAACAAAAGCGTTTCCTATGAGAAAATTACAGGGGGCATACAGAATCCCTGGGGAATGACCTGGCTGCCTAATGGAGATATGCTCGTTACGGACAAAAAGGGCGAACTACGTGTGGTTCGGGAAGGGAAACTAGTGAAGGAAAAGGTCGAGGGGCTTCCGGATATCTATGTACGTGGTCAGGGTGGACTGATGGATATCGAACTGCATCCCGACTTTGAAGATAACCGCTGGATCTACCTGTCGTACTCCAGTGGCCCTGGAGGTAGCGAAGGCGGGAATACGACCATCGCTCGATTTACTTTTGAGAACGGTCGATTGACCCAACAAAAAATCCTGTATAAGGCCACGCCCAATACAACCAAGGGCCAGCATTTTGGCAGTCGACTGGAGTTTGACAGAGAGGGCTATTTATATTTCTCAGTCGGCGATCGAGGCAGTCGCGATGTCAACCCTCAGAATCTCTCCAGGGACAATGGAAAGGTCTATCGCATCCATGATGATGGATCGATCCCAGACTCCAACCCGTTTGTTGGTCGCGCCGGGGTGAAAGAAGCGATCTATTCGTATGGCCATCGCAACCCACAGGGGTTGGCCATGGACCCCAATTCCGGAAAGATCTGGGAGCATGAGCATGGGCCACAGGGCGGTGATGAGATCAACTTGATCGAACCGGGAAAGAACTATGGGTGGCCGGTCATTAGCTACGGTATCAACTATAGCGGTACGGTATTCGCTGAAGGAACTGCCAAACCAGGAATGGAGCAGCCGGTGGCCTATTACGTCCCTAGCATAGCACCCTGTGGGATGACCTTTGTGACTGGTGACAAGTATCCGGGATGGGAGGGAGACCTGATTCTGGGGTCTTTGAAGTTCTTGTACCTCGTCCGTGCGGATGTTGATGGGGATCAAATCGTTTCCCAGGAAAAGATCGCTGAGGGCATAGGTCGGGTGAGAAGTGTTGAGCAGGGTCCAGATGGATATTTGTATGTAGGCATTGAAGGAAAAGGGGTCTTTCGACTGACAATGAACTAGTTTTAGTTCGTCTGATACACTCTCACGACGATTTTCTTACGAAACGGTAGGTGTTACTTACTGATTTATATCAGTTTTTATAAACTTGTAGGACAAGACAACTTCATTCCTTAGTGTACGGTCATATATGCTAAAGATCCTTCTGTGCTTATTTTCCACATACTCTCCGCCACAGGACACATTGCCATTGATTGACTCCAACCGGGTGTTGGAAGAGGTTTCGGGGCTATACGATCGGGAGGAGTATGATTCAGCAGTAGCGCTACTGCAGGAGGTAAGCCCTTATGATAGCAACTATCTTCTTGCTCAGGAACAATTGCTCACAGTCTTCACCGCCAATGACCAGTTAGCTCAGGCGATTGATCTGGGAGTGAGATTGATCGACAGCCGTACCGACCTTTCTGCAGACTTCTATATCGCATCAGGCAATGCCTTGCTCCAGGGTGACCAGCTGGAGGACGGATTGGCAGTATACAGACGAGGTCTCGAGTTTTTCCCTTACAACTACTACTTGCTATTCAATGCTGGCTATGCCTACTACCGCATGGGGCGCTATATGGAGGCTATCGACTACTTCCAACAGGTGGCACTGATCAAGCCATTCTACTCGCGCAGTCATCAGATGCTGGGGAATATTATGTCAAGGACAAAATTTCGTACCAAGGCGGCTCTTTCATATTTGACGTATCTCGCGCTGGAGCCCGACCAGAATTGGGCGCTTGTCCGCCTCAATTCCCTCATGAACGAGTCTTTGCGGGAAGAAGGAAGTCTGACATTGGATATAGACAATGGTTGTTTTGACCAGTATGACAATCTTTTGAGGTCCAAGGCGGCCTTTGACGATCGATATAAATCAGGGATTGATTTTGAGGCACCCGCGGCCCAACAAAGCGAACTGTTGATCAATAAATTGAAGTACGTGGCCGGCATGGAAGACTTTTGGATGGATTTCTATGTGCCCTATCTTGAAAGGATCGCGAATAACGACCTCACCACGGACTTTGTCTATTTTATGCTGTACTCCAGTGGCAATGAGGGAGTCACTGATTGGATTGATAAGCACGAGAAAGAACAAGATGCGTGGATAGACATCACAAACAATTTGCTCTCTGAGAACAAATTGGTGAATGAGCGAACCCTGCTAGATAGTACCCGACAATTTTCACACTGGTTTTTCTCCGGAGGAGAGGTGCAGGCGATTGGCTTGGAAAATGACGACGGAGAAAATATCGGTCCCTATGAGTTCTATCACGAGAATGGTCGCCTCCAGGCGCGGGGATGGTACAATGGACTGGGTAAGGTCATAGGATGGTGGGAGTACTATTCCGACAAGGGTATACTCCAAAGCCGACGTCATTACGACAACAACGGGGAGCTGTCAGGACAGGCTTACTACTATGATGAAAAAGGAAATCTTCGGAGCCAGGGCACCTACAGGGACGGGAAGATCCAGGGGGCTTACAATTGGTATGATGCCTGCGGGACAATTTCTGAAGCCTATCCCTATGATGATGGCGAGGAACAGGGTGATGGTAAGATTTTCTTCAAGACTGGACAGGTCAAGGCAGAGTATCAAGTGAGTGGCGGGGACCTTGTGGGGGAGTATATCAATTACTTTAAGACCGGCGCGGTGGAGGAGCTCACCACCTATGAGGCAGATCAAAAAGAGGGCCCCTATTTCCGGTATTATGCCGATGGAACGCTGCGCGAGAAAGGTCAGTATTCTGCGGGTCTCGCGACAGGATACTGGGAGTTCTATTATCCCAACGGCGAAGTAAGAAGCCGTGGAGAATTTGTGCAGGACCAAAGTGCCGGTGAGTGGCAATACTTCTATAGCAACATGCAGACAATGCGCACCGAATTGTACAATGAGGAGGGTGAGCTTCACGACCTAGCCGTTTGGTACGACAGAGACGGTCTGAAGCACTCAGAGCGGAATTTCGACGAGGGGATGCTGGTAGGCTATAAGTTCTTTGACAAAGCCGGGAATGTTCTTTCAGAAGCATCCAACCCTGAGGGGAATATGTCCTACATATCCTATTACGCTTCCGGGGAAAAATTGACCGAGACGAATCTCAGTGCTGGATTGATGAATGGTGTCGGTGTGTCTTACCATCGCAATGGCAAGGTCTATCAGGAAGGAACGATGAAGAACGACTATTGGCACGGGCCCCTAAAACAATACACAGATCAGGGTTTTCTCGAGCTCTCAGCGACGTACGATGAGGGCGATATGGACGGCTATTATCGCCGCTTCTATCCAAACGGCAATGCGTCCAGGGAGGGCTGGGCTATCGATAACAATATCGAGCAACAATGGCGTGAGTACTATGTGGACGGCTCACTGAAAGCATCTGGATACTATTTTGATGCAGTACTTCAGGGCCCCTACAGCTACTATTCTCCTGAGGGCTACCTGATGAGGACAGACGTCTACGAGGATGGCGCAGTGGTCGCAGTCCAGGTGTTTGATTCGCTTGGGGAAAAATACTACGAGGTAGATCTGCCCAAAGGGTCAGGTACGTTGGAGCTTCCATATACTTCCGGTGAGTCACGATACAGTGTGTCACGGCAGTGCGGCGACGACGTAGCCGATGCAGTCTTTTACTATAGATCGGGGGAGAAACAGTCTGTGTATGAGGTGGAGAATGGTGAGTCCAAGCGATTTGTTCGTTATGCCAGGAACGGCACCGTGCTGACGGAGGGTCGATATCTCAACGGCAACCGTTTTGGTGAATGGAAGTACTATTTTGAGGGCGGTGACCTGGAGGCCGAATACACCTATGACGTTGAGGGCCAACTGCAGGGAGATGTGAAGTTCTATTACGAGAACGGCCAACTAGAGTCAGTTTGTGAGTATCGCGACGGCAAGAAAGATGGGAAGTGCCAATTCTATGATACATCGGGACAGTTGCAGATACAGAAGCACTACGAATACAATCAGGGTGTTGTCAGCTACCAGTATGAGGTGGCCCCTGGCCAACTGTCTGAAATAGTGCTCATTCCCAAGCAAGGGGAGCTGAAGGTAGAAGGATTTTTTGCCAATGGGGAACCATCCACTATTCAGCGGTACAGGGATGGCGTATACCATGGGGAGATTGCTCATTATTACGCCGAAGGGCCGGTGCACGAGCAATATCAGTATGTCCAGGGTATGCTTGAGCGAGCCACGGTATACTATAAGGATGGTACTTTACAGTCTTCCACAGAATATCTCTATGATCAGAAGCATGGCCAGGAGAAGAAATACTACTCTTCCGGGGCGTTGAAGGAAGAAATTGAATGGTTTGACGATGAGAAAAATGGTTGGCATCGACGATATAGTGCCGATGGATCGTTAGTTTCAGAGGAATATTATTGGAATGGTAAGGGTTATTAATTGGAGGAAGTGCATCGGACTGATCGTGGGTTGGTTGATCTGTGCCCCCCTGGTGGTGGCCTCATCGGCGCTGACCCCTGAAGAGGAGCTCGCCAGGTACCGTGCAGCTTATCCAGAAGAGAGCGCCGTCATCACCGACTACTGGCGTGAGGTGCGGATGGAGATTATCGGAGACTCACTACAGATCCTCGTAGAGCAGTATGAAGAGCGCCTTATTCTGGACCAGGTCGGTGGCTGGGGCAAGGATAGGGTCTACAGCAGTTCATTTCGTGCTGTGGAAGACTTGAAAGCCTACACACTGGTTCCATCAAAGAAGAAATATAAGCAGGTGGATGTCACGGACTTCAAGCGATCATTTGACCGTAACACTTATGTATTTTATGACGACACCGAGATCATCTCCTACAATTTTCCGGAGGTGAACGTCGGCTGCAAGGTGGTAACGCGGCATACGTGGAAGGTGACCGATCCGCGCCTGCTGGGTCAGTTCTTTTTTCAGTCCTATGTGCCGGTGGCAAAGGCGCGATTTACCGTCGCAGTGCCGGAAGGCGTTGAGATCCAAGAAGGTTTGTATGGACCGTCAGCCAGTGATGTGATCCAATTTCAAAAATCGAGGCGTGATGGGCAGCGTGTCTACGAATTCACTGCAGAGTCTCTCCCGGCCATAGAGTATGAGGAGGACAACCCATCCTTCAATTACCTAAGTCCATCGGCGTATGTTCTTGTCGCCTCCTATGAGGGTTCTGGTGGTGAAAGCATTCCTGTGCTCTCTTCCCTGGACGATTTGTACGCGTGGTACAGAAGCTTTCTTAAGAACGTTGATCCTGACGAGTCGCTCAAGGAATTGACCCGAGAAATTGTCAATGAAGATGATGCCGAGATAGAGAAGATCCGCAAGATCTTTTATTGGGTGCAGCAGAATGTCAAATACATCGCTTTTGAGCAGGGGATGCGAGGGTTTATACCTAACCCACCTGGAGAGGTTCTGGACAAGCGGTACGGCGATTGTAAGGACATGTCCTGCCTTCTGGTCGGACTGTTGAACACAGAAGGTATTCCTGCGAAATTTACCTGGATCGGGTCGCGCGACCTTCCTTACCGATACACGGAGATGGCCAGTCCTCTTGTCGACAATCACATGATTGCGACGGTCGAAATGGGAGATAGTACGCTCTTTCTGGATGCGACGGGGAGTTATTCCCCTTTAGGGTTTCCCACAAGCATGATCCAGGGTAAAGAGAGCCTTGTCGGCGACGGAGACCAGTTTGTCATTAGAGAGGTGCCTGTATTGAGCAAGGAACGCAGTGTGATCAGCGATACGGTTTTTGTGAGGTTGGCGAACGGTACCATTGAAGGGCGCGGGAGCATCCATTTTAGCGGATTTACCCGCGTGGATAAGGCCCATCAGCTCATTCGTCGTACAGAGAATGGAGAGCAAAAATTCATGGAGCAACTCTTGACGAAGGGTAACAATAAGTTCTTCCTGAAAGACTACGAGTTGTCGGCCGTCGAAGACCTGGATAAGCCCATCAGTATCGCTTATGAGTTTCAGGTGGAAGACTACTACCGTGAGATCGGGGACGAGATATACCTCAACCTGTTGCTCGACAAGAGCCTCGTGAACGGCACCATCGAAGATCGCTCCACGCCGATGGAAAATGACTATAAGTTCATTCACAGATCAGTGACGGTGCTGGATCTTCCAGAGGATGTGAAGCTGTCCTACCAACCTGACGATCAATCGTGGGCCAGTGATGATTTCAGTTTCAGTGTTGTCTACCGGCTCGATGGTCGACGGCTGTTCGTCACCAAGACGTATGATCTCGACTTCCTTCTGCTTGCGCCTGAGCGATTCGATCGCTGGAATGAGGGTATTAAGGCCTACTCGAAAGCGACTAGAAATTCTGTGGTTCTGAAGAAGACGGTAGAATGAAGTATCGAAAACCGGTATTAAGCCTTCTCTGCATGCTCCAGTTGGCAGTGACTCTGGCCCAGGTCAACTGGGTGGAGGACCGGACCAATTATGAACTGTCGGAAGAGGAATTGGCACTACCTCTGTACTACTTATATCGTAGCATTACCTACGACTACCAGTACAACGACGAAGGCAACCTCATCTGTGATATCGGTCATCATGTGATCCTTCGCGCCGCGAACGACAACGCTCTGGAAAGCACCAACAAGATTTACATTCCTACGGGAAATGTCATTGACATCCTCGACGTGCGGGCGCGTACCATCAGTCCCTCAGGCAAGGTCCTTGAACTCGATCAGGAGAACATCAAAGAGGTGAAGGATGAAGAGGAAGCTGGTGGCTTCAGAATATTTGCAGTAGAAGGCGCAGAGGTAGGAGGAGAGATCGAGTACACCTACACCATGAGAACCTATGGTTCGACCTTTGTTTGGCAACTGCTGCAATACGAGGCGCCGATGAAGCGACTTGATTTCAGACTTTCTTGCCCAGAGAATCTGGAATATGAGTTCCTGGTTGTCAACGACACCGCACAAGTCGTGCAGCAGGATACAGTCGATTCGAAGAACGTATACGGTGTCAGCCTCCAGGATGTCCCTGGATATAAGGCTGAGAGCTTTGCCGGCGTCGATGCCAATAAGATCAGGGTCGAGGGCAAACTTGCCTATAACAGCTACTCCGGAGGGAGACGGCTCAATACGTTTTCCGATGCCGGCCGCAAGATTTACGAAAGTGCCCATGAGTTGACAAAGGACGAGTCACGTGCGCTGACGGACTTTCTCAAGGAGAACCGCCCCAAGGACAATTTGGATGCGATTGCGAAACTCCGATACTACGAGCATGTTGTAAAGTCGCAATTCTACGAGGAGGAGTACGCACCCGATGATCTTTCATACTTGATCACCAATCGGCTGGCCCACCGGAGGGCCTTTCTTAAGTTGTTTGTTGCGATTTTGGAGGACCTGGAAATCGCCTATGAAATTGTGATTACCATTGATCGATCGGAGGCCCAGTTCAATCCAAATTTTGACAATTGGAAGTACCTGGATGAGTTCCTCATTTACCTACCCGCTCAAGACACTTTTTTCGCTCCTCACCACATGACCAACAGGTACGGGTCCGTTCCTCCGCAACTCACTGCGCAGAAAGGGCTGTTCGTCGGAGCGCAAATGATCACTGATTTCACTTATCCGGTTTCCAGGATTGACTACATACCTGCAGCGACCTATGAGTCGAATATGAGTAATCAGGAGATCACGGTGACCTTCGATGAGGACATGGCTACCAATGAGGTGGAGGCCCGACTCATATCCACCGGTAGTGAATCTGAAATGCTCAAAACGGCGCTTTTGTGGATGACGGCAGAGCAGCGCGAGGAGATGATCAATGAGCGCGTCCGATACATTGCACCTGATGCGGAAATACATGAAGTGGCCATTGAGGAGGGGAATACATCGTACGAGCAGTGGAACGATCCGCTGGTTTTTGTCTCCAAACTTTCAACTAATGCCTATCTGGAGCAGGCGGGCCCTTCACTGCTGTTCAACCTTGGGGCGGTCATCGGTATGCAGTCGGAGCTCTATCAGGAGGACGAGCGGCAGTTTGATGTGTACAATGTTTATAACCGCGGCTATGACCGTAGAATCACCGTCGAATTGCCGGCAGGTTACGAAGCGCAGAACCTGGACGACATAAGGATCAAAAAGGAAGTGTATGATGACGATCAGGTAGTCTATGCCTTTCGCTCTGACTATGAGCTAATTGGCAACCGACTGGAAGTCACCATCGAAGAGTACTACAATAGCATCTTTTTCCCAAAGGAGCGTTTCGAGGAGTTTAGGCAAGTGATCAATGCTGCTGCCGATTGGAACAAGGTCACGCTCGTCCTGCGACCCAATGGTTGATCCTAGCCTCGGACGAAGGTCAGAACAGAGAGCCGGTCTTTGGCAAGCTCTGCTTTTTCAAGTGTTTTAGATAGAGCTGGGCGCAGGCATGCGCATCACTGTAGGCATCGTGATGCTTCAAAGGGATCTTGTATTTCTTGCTCAGATATGAGAGCCCCCGGCCATAGATACGACGTGTGCAGCGCTCTTCGAAATGCGGCTGAATTTCATCATAGTACGCCAGCGTAGATCGCAGGCAGTTCACATCAAAACCCGAGTTGTGAGCTACGACTACCTGGTCCTCAATCCATAGTTTCATGTCTTGCCAGATGTAGTCAAAAGTGGGTGCGTCCAGTGTGTCGGCAGGGAGGATGCCATGGATCTCGATGTTCTTGTAGTGATAGCGGTTCTTGGGAGGTTGCACCAACTTGTTCATGGTCTCCACGATTTCGCCATTCTCGACCCTGATGAGGCCTACCTGACAGATACTGTTGGGGTTGTAGTCCGCCGTTTCAAAATCGATCGCTGTGAAGTCTTCTAAACGCATGGGTGATCATCAAAAATACTTTGCATTACGCTCAATATCATTTTTTACTTCCGGCAATTCTCGGTCGTTACGACCGATTTTCTGCTACCTTGTCAATGTAAACCCGTGGGTCCATGAGAAAGCTCGGAATGATAGGTGGTACGTCCTGGCACTCGACGATAGATTACTATCGCTACATCAATCAGATCATTAATCAGCGGATGGATGATCTGCATATGAACCCGCCGCTATTGCTCTATAGCCTCAATGTCGCGCTGATGAAGGGAGGGAACTGGGACGAAGTGATCGCCGCCTATCAGGACATTGCCCAAATATTGCAGGAAGCAGGCGCCGAAGCGATTATCATTTGTGCCAATACACCGCACAAAGTGGTTCCCAAGGTGGCTCCTTTACTGTCGATTCCGATCCTTCACATTGCTGACGCCATCGGCGCAGAAGCACGTCGCCTGGGGGCCATGAAGCTGGGTCTGCTGGGAACGCAGCCTGTTATGGAATTGGATTTCATCAAAGGTCACTTATCGGAGAAATGGGGCGTGGAAGTGATGATACCGTGTGATGCTGATCGCCAGGAGGCGCATCGACTAATTGTAGATGAGCTTACCGCCGGAGAATTCCGGGAAGAGACACGGAATTGGTACCTGCAACTGATGACCAAACTGCAAACAGCGGGGGCCGAGGCCATCATTCTGGGGTGCACAGAACTCCCAATCCTGATCAAGCAGGAAGACTTTGCCCTGCCACTGCTGGACACGACTTTTTTACATGCCAGGTATGCAACTGACTTCATATTAGGAGAGCTCGAAGCCACATAAAGAAAGTGTTCTCGCCGTTTGTGAGGGCAGAAAACGGCGGATATAGCATCCACCTCTGCAGTGACCCTAAGACAATTCTGAAAGTATTGACTAAATTGGAACGCATAACGGCCCTGTGTGATGTATCATTATGAAACTCTCAATGTTGGAGTGTTTCTTTTTTCCGGCTCCGTCGCAGCGGATAAGGACGTCATAGTGTGGACCGATACTGACTAACCCGTGAGCATGACAATTGACGACGCTGGAAAATATTTCAATGCTCCTGAGGATACGAACCTGCAAACCAGAACCTCGGAGCTAATATTTACTTCGCGAGAGACAGTCATCGTTTTGGACGATGATCCTACTGGCACGCAGACCGTCCATGACGTACCCGTTTTGACCGACTGGAAGGTAGAGAGTCTGCAAGCTGAGTTATCAGCGGCTCAAGACCTGATTTACGTCCTGACCAATACTCGCCGGATGAGTGGTGAGGACGCTCGCAAAACCAATAGGGAAATAGGGGAGCATATTTCCATGGCGTCAAAGCTCACTGGACGTGACGTCAGGGTGATCAGCAGAAGTGATTCCACACTACGAGGTCACTACCCTTTGGAGATCGAAGAGCTACAGCAGTCGCTCAATCTGGAAAAAGCCTTGCAAGTGGTCATTCCGGCATTCATGGAAGGAGGCCGCTACACGCTGGATGATGTGCATTATGTGCAAGAGGGGAAAGCACTGGTTCCTGCAGGTGAAACTCCCTATGCAGCGGATGAAGTATTCGGATACCGCTCTTCCCATGTGGTAGATTGGATCGAAGAAAAGTACCTCAACCGGATCGTGAGAGATCAGATCAAGACCATCCCCATTCCGATTATTCGTGACCTGTATGCGAGACAGCTGGCGCAATGGATCCTTAACCTTGAGGCGAGAGTGGTGATTGTCAATGCTGCCTCCTATTATGATCTGGAGAAAGTAGCGCTTGCCTTGAGGATCGCTGAACAGGAAGGTCGCGATTTCATCTACCGGACGGCTGCCTCGTTTGTTCGGGCGTACTGCGCCAAGTCGGAGAGGGCGATGTTGGAGGGACCCGAGGTTCGAAACGGCCCTAATGGGGGGCTCATATTGGTAGAATCCTCCCACAAGCAATCTCAAAATCAACTGCAGGCCCTGCTGTCTTTTACTGAAGTGCAACCTGTTGCCTTGTCCGCCTCGGCGATAAAGGAGGGGCAATTGTCCGCTGCGGAGGTGGCCGGGGAGATTTCAGGTCATGTACAAAAGGGTGCCGATGTAGCCGTCTATTTTGAAGCTGCTGAAGACCTCTCTGTCGATCATGAGCAGAGCCTTTGGCACGACTTCCTTGTTGAAGTACTGGACCACACAGATACACGCCCGGGATTTTTACTAGCAAAAGGTGACCGGATTACCTCAGAGATTGCTACCAGGGTACTAAAAGTACGTCGCGCCATGGTCAGAGGACAAATTTCTGAGGGCATCCCTGTTTGGGAGTTGGGTTACGAGACACCGTTTCCAGGGCTGAGGTACATCTTATTTCCCGACAATGTAGGGGAGGAAGACACCTTGCTGCAGATAGCGCTGAAACTACGACCAGGCGCCTGAAGTCCGTAACTGTCTAACCTCGTCAGGATCAGTAATTGGCCCGAGCCCACAGAAATCTATCACAAAGTTCTTGATTGGATTATCTTGGCGCCTATGAAAATTGTTCCAGGTCAGGTCGCGATTGTTACCGGTGCCGCGCACGGCGTTGGGTTGAGTCTCTCGCGCCTGCTTCTTGAGAAAGGTGTGAAGGTGGTCATGATTGACAATGACCGACAGGCATTGGAGGCACTGGAGCCTAACCTTCAATCGGAGGGTGCGGTATCTGCTTACGGATGCGACATTACCAATGAGAAGGCCGTGGAATCCGCCAGGGATGCCATTTTGCAAAGGCATCCGAAAATTGACCTTTTATTCAACAATGCAGGAGTTTCCGCCGATGCGAAGTTTGTCAATCACAAATTGCAGGACTTTCGGTGGGTGATGGAGACCAACCTGATGGGGACAGTCAATATGTGCAAGTATTTCTTGCCCGCTCTGCAGGAGGCCGGCAGGGCACAAATCGTCAACGTGGCGAGTGCGGCGGCACTTTTCGGATTTCCGGGAAAGACCTCCTACTGCGCTTCGAAATTTGCTCTGAAGGGATTTAGCCAAGCGCTGAGGGTAGAGCTCCAGCCGGAGCGGATAGGGGTGACTGTGGCCTATCTGGGCCCGGTCCAGACGCGCATGATTTCCAGATCGAGGATTGATGATCCTGCCAGGCAAAAGCAAATCCAGGAGTACCTGGATCGCAAGGGGATGGACCCTCAGGATGTGGCGGCAGAGATCTTGCAGGCGGTGGCCAAGAACAGGCCCAGGGCTTTGATCTCTTCAGAGACCAGGCGTCTGGCAATGTTTGATCGACTGATGCCCAATCTATTTCTGAAGCTTTTGACGAGATTTCAGGACATGTTGCCAGCGTGATCTTTGGAGCGGATCCTGGCCACAAGTGCCGCTGATCTCTCCCATAGCTGCTCCTGGTTGTCAGCGTCCAGTGCCCGTTCATCTGCATCTTTCTTTTGCATCAGGTGTAGGTAGTATCCACTTTCTCCGCCAAGCTCTGGGGCGCATGCAAGGTACATTACCGGTGCTGCGGCCTTGTCAGGTGGGCTAAAGAATAGGGAGAAGATGACCTTCAGAAGTGGCTTTGACCAGGAGGGTGCCTCTCTGGCAATATTCGTGTTTACCGCACCGGGGCAGAGCGCATGGACATTGATAGGTGGTTCGGCGCCAGACAACCGGGAATGAAGGGCGGAGGCCAGTGTGGTCAGCATGAGCTTGTAGTCCCCGTATCGAGCCACTGCCGCTTTCATCGTGAAATGTTGAAAGGCACCGAGGTTGTCAAAGTCAATGTCTTGTCCTGACCGGTGGGATTCTGAAGACACAAAAATGATACGAGAGGTGGCAGAGCCTGTCGTCCGGATCAGTTGGTTTTCCAACAGCCCATTGATCAGTATGAATTTACTCAGGTAGTTGACCATGAACATCTGCTCCAGTCCCTGGGGGGTCTCACGGCTTCCTGCGGGCACAACCGCGGCATTGCAGATGACGACATCGAAGACAAGCCCCTTCTCTTGCAGGGTGGCGATCAACTGGTCGATGGCGTCGATATCGCTGAGGTCGACTTTTACCATTTCTACCGTCGAAGAACCGGTGAGCAACCGGATCTTTTCACCCGCTTCCGGGATGCCACTTCGACAGGCCATGATGACCGTAGCGCCCTTCTCCGCCAGTTGTCTAGCTACAGCAAATCCTAATCCGGAATTAGCGCCTGTGATAAGACAGGTCTTGCCCTTCATACTGACAGACTCGTCCAGTTGGCCTATCGGCTCTTGCTTTCGAAAAAGATCTCGAATGCCCGATAGGGTCGCTGATACGGGGTTTTGGTATTTCTGTTTGCTCATCCTTTGTGCTTCAATTGAAATCTATCGACATACTCTCTGAAAACGGGTCGCTTCATAATTTCCTCGTCGGTGAAGTCCGTGATTTCATACTTGTGGCGGCCAAATCTATGTTGGCCATGGCTTTTGAGGAAATCTTCAATCTTCTTGAGCTGAAAATCCTCGAGTGGCATCTTAAGGAAATCATACACGCGCTCCATCGTATGAAGGGGATCACTCACGAGTAAGTGATAATCGATGTCCAGAAATTGCGCGTTGTGGTTGTCTCGAAAGGCCATAGAGCGGGAGAGCAGGCGTTCCATTTTCGTGATCCACTGTTTACCCACCACCATTGGGTCATTTTGGCTGCTGAACATTACACGACCATGGAAGATCATGCTGCACAAAGACGGCACGATGGCCGCGGGATGTCGATGCGTCTGTAGGTACTGGGTGCCAGGAAAGACATTTTCCACAACATCCAGCCACTCGAGGTGGTGCGGGCTTTTGAGGACCCAGCGCCCTCGAGGTCCCGTCCATTGCAGCAGCTGCAGTAGCTGCTTCATGAACACATAGGCCGGTCGTTGATCTTGTTCTTCGAGCCAGTGGGCAAAACCAGGCACGCTGGTGGTAGCCTCCGCCACTGTACTTCTCAGCGAGATATCGAGTAATAGCACATCTTCCTCCGGAGACAGGTGCTGGATCGGGTGGATAGCAAAGAAATCGGGAGCCAGGTATTTGACGGCCTTCTCGCTGGTTTTGGCGTCCTTTATTCGTCTGCCGGGATCGCCTTTGCCAAATGGGGCAGGGTTGAGGGCCTCCCATGATTTGAGAGATCTGATCCTTTCGTCCAGCGCCAGTAGTCGGTGGAGTAGCGTCGTGCCCGTCCTCTGCATGCCAGCAATCAAAAGGGGGGGCGCAATAGTTTCCTCCAGTATTTCGGAGTGCTGTGTCCAGCATTTCACTGCCCGCAGGCGATTGTTGAGAAGGTTGATAAGTCTTTGTTGTGCGACGAACTTACCAAAAGGGTGAAGGTTGGCCTCGCTATTGAGTGACTCCACCAGTCGCTCAAGGGGCTCCACGAAGTCCATTGGACCGAAATCAGTCAATCTCGAGGAGCGAACGGCCCGCCTCATTAACTGATCGGCCACAATGGGATTTGAATGCCACTTCTGTACACCTCCAACCAGAAAGTTGAAGCTCCTGACAGGGAAGGGCAGCGGCTTTACCTGGCCGGAACTGATGATGTTGTCAGTCATTGGTCGGAGTGATCCATGAGCCGTAGGCCACTACTTTTGTTGACGGTGTGGGCCACTCTTTGGCTTTCACCCAGCGGAGGCACATCGTGCCTTCATTATGATGGGCCGTCTCTATCCAGTTGGGCAACTGAGGGTCTTTGTGTGAAATGATGAGTCTCACAGATCCGTCTTCATTGGCTTGTGCAGAGTGTTTATTGAGTGTTACTTGATGATACCTATAGTCCAGCGACTCCATCCAGTAGTTGTTGAGCTGAAAGTTCCAATAGTCGCAATCGGGCGGCGTGAAATCGATTAGGAGCACTTCGTCCTCTTTTAGTTCCCAGTGGCTGTGATAGTAGGCAATGTTTTCGTCACCGCCCGCTGCTGTGGAAGTTGCCGGATCAAATAAGGGGAGGGTGTTGGTGTGCTTTTTGAAACCAACGGACCATCTCGCGAAGAACATACCGGCACCCGCCACGAAGGCGCTCGCGGAGGCCAGTCCCTTATCTACCAACTCTGTTGTCAGGGGGTCGGGACGATCTGGCCCGCCAATGCACTCAATATGGATTTCTGCCAGGTCTTCGGACTCCTTATCCAGGAAGGTCTGTCGCACGATCAGGAGGCTCGAATCCGGAGCCGTAGGCAGCCAGTTTTTCCCCTTTTTCTGCTGACTAAGCATGATCTCAAATGAACCATCAGCCTCTATTTCGAGGTCGGAGGCCTCCAGGGCGCCAGATAGCTGCATGCCGCCTTCTTTGCCATAATCTCCTCTTTGGGTGGCAAAGCCCAGGTAGTGGGCTGTTTTTCGATTGCCATAGAGCCGGTACTCGTACTCGCCACTGATTTTGCAGTTCATGTAGTAGTTGTCCGGATTGTCCGCTCCGAGTTTCACGGTCTCATGCACCATCCGACGGAGCACCGGGAATTTTGGGTCAGCATACTCAACAAACGCTTCCAAACCGGCACGAGTCATTCGGGAGAGGTATCGAAAACCCTCTGCCTGGTTGAATGCGTCACGGGGGGCACCGCTGTACACCATGGCGGCACCTGCTGCCTTCAAAGAATCGCAGAATTCTTCCCACGCCTTTCCAGTGACAATGCGCTGATCATGTATATCTGCCTCACTTAGCCCTCTTAGTGACAACCACCCAAGGCGGATTTTACGGTAAAGATTTAGGAATTGGAAGACGAGTCGTTTTAACATCGGGTCTTTGTTGATGGATAACAGTAAATATAAATGAAGTGAGTCCACCAGAAATCAAAGGACACCAAGACGTTTTTCAGGCCCGATGTGCGCCAATTGTAACGTTTCGGGTACGCGTTGCAAGAAATAAAAACTGCTAGTGTTCTGTCAGCTCGCTGTGACTGGTCCCCACCACAATATCCGATTGGTCATCCCCAGAGACATCGGAGTCCTTCTTCATCGGAACTTCACCGGACGGTTGGAGAGGATGCCTCAGAAAAAAGACCTGCAGCTCTTCAGTGGAATCGAGCAAATCAGTCTGTTCCCAGACACCATCCTGGAATTCATAGACAAAGGCGATGTCTTGTTTTTCCTTGTAGCTTTCGGCCCCGATGAGGAGCATTTCGTGGCGGAACGCAACGTATTTTCCGAAACTAACGACGTCCTTGTCTTTGCGTGGCTGGATTTTCTGCTGAAACGTCCACTCGTCGATTTTGGGTGAGTGGTACACGTAGACAGCTCCTGTGTTCACATAGGTGCTATTGGCACTGGGAGCTCCGATGGCCACCTTCGTCATTGTCTGCGTCACGCCATACCCAAAATCATCACGAGGCTGGCCATCTGGTGCAGTGAAGCGCATGGTGTTGCGCCACTTAAGGCCGTTTTTTTGGAATAGGTACACTTCACCCCGGTGCAAGCGTCCACCGCCCGGAGCCCCTACAAGGGCCGTATTGTCTAGAAGATCCACGTCGAAACCGAAGGCTGCATTGGTTGTGAGCCCCTTTGGCGCAAGAGTAGCCATGCTTAGTTCTTTGGAATCGACCTGTCGATGGATGTAAGCGCGACCCACCGACCGATCGCAGTCGGGAAAACCCGATATCTGGTATTCTTTGGAACGTTCCGCCGGGTCCTTGTAAAGCTGTAAGTGATCATATAGGAAAACCTTCTCCTCATTCGAAAACCTGGGAGACGCCGTATTTTGAGCGCTCGTCACGTAAGTACGACACAGAGTTACTGCAAGTAACAACAGTAGACTTAGCGTAGTTTTGTTCATCGACTGGGTGGTCTTGTGATGCCTCCAGCGAGAAACTCTCTCCAATCAGTTCTTTAGCTCGCTCCAGTGTATGGCCCTATGAATTAAGGGATTAGAAGCGATGATGAACCTGAAATTTACGGTCTTTGTCCCACATCTCCAATGAATGGGCCGGAATTGTGACCGTTGAATGGGAATTTTTGCGATTAAATGGGATATTGTCCTGAAATTACCTGCCTATTGCGCTACAACCACCCCACAGGCAATTTTCGGATTCGCATGCATATGCATGTGATTTTCAAAGCACTCCCGGTCGAAATTTTCAGGGTCACCGTGTACAACCACCACCGATCCCAATATATCGCTACTATCCCCCGTGCCAATGGACCAAAACTCAGAATCCACTATTAGCGTACCATTGCCGGAAGCGTCGGTGTTGACGTTGCCCACATCCCCAGCTTTTGGCCGGGCCCAGACTTCACCAAGGTTGAGGACTTCGCAGTAGCTATCAGCACTTCCCTGGTTCCAGTGGTGACCGGGGTTTTCACAAGTGCCCATGTGTAGATGGACAGCGTGCCGATAGTTGGGAGTGAGCCCCTCTACTGTGATCTCTAATCTTACGAAACCGTCCATCCCAAATGCTTGCAGGCCACCTAGCTGGAGACTTCCCACTACATAGCTGCTGTCAGGCTGTTGTTGAATGGACCAAACCTCAGCTGCGGCCGTGGGCATTGTATCACTGGCATCGTTAGGTGCGGAACACCCGAAGAGTACAAACATCGCAAATACGGTGATCAGAGTCCGAGTCATGTCCTTTCGAGAGAATCAATAGTAAGCCCCAAACAGCATCATCATCTCATCAGTGCTCTGAAGTCCAAATACAATGGTTCGTTCCCTGTTATTGTAATAGCTGGCTTCCAACGTGAAACCAGTACCTGCGGCCATAGAAAGAGGAGGATCCAGTTGGAGAATCGGCGGATGCTCCCAGTCATTGGTATAGTATACCAGCTCACCGTCACGTGGGCCACCTGCGATGAAAACGCGAAACTCGGTCATGTTCTCATGTGCATGGGACCACAGCTGAAAAACCTGCCGATCTTCACCGAAAGTAAAGGTTTTGGTGAGTGTGGTGGTTTGCTTGGCTGGCAGGCGGATGTCTTCGTTGCTGAGCCAGAGGATCTCGGCGACTTGCTCCACCTCGTTAACCGGTACCGTGTGTACGTTGGCATATACCTCGCCCATGATGGTCTCGTCAGTCCGATTGGCATAGTGACTGTTGAGGTCAAACCCGGTGTTCGCTGGTAGTCGCAGCGCCACTCCTTCCGGGAATTGATAAGTGGTATTAGGCCATTGCGTACCCTGCACAAATTGGTGGTATTGCATTGTCAGAAGCGTATTGAAATCGAAACTCCCGTTTTCGTCGTAGATATCACGGATCACTCCTGGCTGGGGCAGGGCGTTGGCGGCAAGCTCATCATCAAAGTTGTAAAGAATGAAGTGATGAGACCCGGGAGCCATGGTGATCTCGATCTTCTTGATATAGATAGGCTCGGGATTGTTCAACTCCTCATAAATAAATATTTCTCTATCTCGGTTGGGTAGGATCGGAAAGGGCTCAATATGAAACTGATACCCCTGCGCAGGAAGTGCGAGCGGTTCAAAGGGAAGCTCTTGAAACCTCGTGGTATCCACCAGTAGATCCAATTCGGCGACTTTGCCCTCCAGCGGAGCGCCGGAGATGATCCATTTCCTGATAAACTCCAACTCCCCGTTGGTCAGGAAATCCCCTCCCAGGGGCATGAGTGATCCATATCCTGGATGGTCTGCGAAGAAGTGCTCCTGGTCCGGCGCATTGATCTTTTCCCAAAGAAAGCTCTTGTGAAGCGATTCGATACCCAGCTCACCGACGAGCAAGAGCCCGTCATCAAGAGCGGCCTGGTTCTTTGGTGCTCGATTGACAAGCTGTTCGTAGGAGACGTCGGCAGTGAGGATGAGATCTGATTGGCGTGCAAAAGAAGTGCCGGCGGCGTGACAGCTAGTGCAGTCCCGATCCCATATTTCACCCTGGATAAGTGCGTAAGTTGACTCGTAGGCGTCGAGTCTAACCGATGGATCCTCTGAATCGTCGGAACAGCTAGTTGTGAGTATTAATGCGAGTGCAGCGACCAGTCCTTTCAACCACTTCATAATTCGTTCTTTGACCAGCGTACAAGATACGTTGAAATGCATGGAATGGCCCACTGAAAAGTTACTCTTTTGCCTCCAGAAAGTATTCTAATTGGTTTTCAAAGCAAAAACCCCAAAGAGCATTTGGGGTTTTTAGGTTAAAGATTAGGTTGTATATCGGCAGTCAATTTTTTAACGGGCCTTGGAGATCTGAGGGTTTCCGGCGATGTGCATATAGATCTGCTCAGAGGAGAGAAGTACCTGCTCCGCGGACCAGAAACCATCTCGGTTGGAATAAGCGAAGGCGAAGTTGCGATCGAGGTCACCCACATTCACGGTCTCAGCGCCAACGATAAGTGTTGCTCCGGCGTCTTCTAGGTACTTACCAAAGGAAGTGATCATTTTTTCATTGTCTGGCACAAGTTTCTCGACCTGCGTCCATCTGTTCGTAGCAGTTTCTTCGAAAACGTAGACAGCCCCACTGTCTTTGTACTTTACGTCAGCACCGGGAGCGCCGATATAGATGTACTTGCCAGCAATGTGCACAGAGAAGCCGAAATCGTCTCTCGTTTGGGAATCGGTCGAGGTGAGGCGGGCCACTTTTGCCCAAGCATTCCCCATTCGGCGAAATACGTAGACCGACCCGGTTGCCATGATGCCATCGCCGGGAGCACCAACGACCGCTAGATCCCCTTTGATCTGTGCCGAAAAGCCGAAGTAGGCCATTGGAGTCAATTCCTGGGGTGAAAGGACAGCCATACTTACAGTTTTCTCATCAAACTGCTTATGGATATAAGCGCGTCCTGCTTTCTTGTCGTGGTCAGGATTGCCGCTGATTTGATAACCAGCTAGTCTTTCAGCAGCCGGCTTCTTGAGTTCAAGGCGCTGACGCAAGAAAGCGAGTTCTTCGTTACTAAAATTATGGGAGGACGTTTGGGCGTACCCAGCAAAAGGGAGACTTGCGGCAGCAAGGGCGATGACAAGTACTGTATGGCGGTAAAATCTTTTCATCTAAGGCAAATTTTCAATTGAACTTGGTGTTCGTAATGTTTTAGCGAGTGCCTTTCCTGAAGTGGTTCTTATCGATGTGCGAATGTCAGTTGAGATGGAGTGAGATGTGTAAACTAGCGGTTGTTGTCTCTACTAACGTTCTAATTATGTGCCAAATATAGAAGGAGTAATTGACTCTTGCAATGATTGAATGGGAATTTTTCAAGAATGAACGAGAGAAGTGCCGTTTAAACGGGAATAAAGGACTCTGTGGATCAAAAATAATTGTAGATAATGGTATATAGGCTTTTGCCTGGGGAGGTATGTTCGGATCGTAGGGGGGAGAAGTTGCTGGTTCATCAGGGAGGATGGCCAGAGATTTCCTTTTCTCTCTGGCCACCTTCTCATGTTCAATGGATGGGTCCTAGTGGTTGATAGGGTCAAAGTCCGCGCATAGCGCATTCTTCATTTGAAGCAAAGGGACCGAGAGACTTTCCCACACCTGGGACTGGAAAAGCTCCGTGAACTGATAGTCACATGGTCCTTGAGCTTAGTTAAAATAAGTAGTTTTCAGAGGTTGAGGTTGAGATCATAAGGGCGGTCTCATGGCGTGGGTGTATGGGTGAGACCCAGTATCGACAGATGAGGAGCAGCTTTTTCACATTGTCATTTTCATCTATCTGGTTCCAAAAGTATGAAATAGTAACGTATTGAACAAGCGTTGAATGAGGAAAAATCGAATATGAATGGGAATATTGACGGATGAACTGGCACAGGGTAGTTATCAAGGCTTTTACCAGAATATGGGAGGGAAGTCTCAAGGCGCTTCCTGCGGTAGGTCTCGGGGCTGAGGCCATATGACGCCCATTAGAGGGCTAGCGAGTCAAATGAAAATAGCGGACCAGCCAGAAGATGGGGTAAGTGGAAAACGTGACGCGAAGCAAAAAGAAACAGCGGTGCCATTACTGACACCGCTGTATTCGAGAAGATGATTGCTTGTTAGGGCTTTTAGTTTCTTTTAGCGATCCACCGCAACGTCGTGGACAGAGCTGTGTTGATTTTCTGCGGGTGCTCCATAAGGGAGCAGCTCGATAAGTCCTGATTTACCTGAGTTTAGATCGAAAAGGTATCGATTACCAGAACCAATGTTGTCTTTTTTCTCCGTCACGCCTATCATCAGCTGGCCATCGAATAGCGTCATATTTCTTCCGAAGTGAAGGTCTACGTAGAATCCCTTTGCGGAGATTTCCGTGGTGGCCTGCCAATCTTCTCCTTCCTTTTCGTAAATGTATACAATGCCTTCGTCCGCGCCGTCGGCGTCTCTTCCGGGGGCTGCGATGATCACTTTGCCCTCATATACAGCTACCTGGTATCCGAAACCGTCATTGGCTTCTGCGTGATTAACAACGATCTTACCATCCTCTACCCATTTGCCATTGACATAGGTGAAAATGTACGTGGATCCTGTCTTCATAAGACCCTCTTTGGGTGCGGAGATCGCGGCAATATTGCCATGGACGGCGGCGTCGTACCCATACAATGACTTAGGAGATTTGTACTTGGGTTGCAATTCCTGGCGGAACGACTGTCCTAGGAAGTTCTTCCAACGAATGGCCACGAAACCATTTGGCTTGACCTCGTGATCGTGAATGATTGTGAATTTTTCTACCAGAGAAATGTGATGTTTGTCAATAAGGCCTGCCTGCACAGCAGCTTTTTTAAGCAGAAACTCCTCGTCAATCGTTGTCTGTGCTGAGGCTCCTAGAGAGATGATACTGCCGATGAGCAGCATGATAGCAAGAACCTGTAATCTTTTATTCGCATTCATAGTGTAAGCCCGTTTGGTTTTGTCTGTCGGTTACTGGATTAGGGGCTGCCTAAACCATAAATGCTAGAAACGCTGAGTGAAAAACAAGCACAAAACATTTTTACGTTGTGTGCAAGTATTACAAATGTAGATAGCGACTAGAGCCTAAGACAAGTCACAACCCCGGACTGCAGACTATTTCGTGGTGAACAGGAATATATCGAAATGAATGCCTTTTTTTGACTAATTCTTAGAATTAATGGTATTATTCTAATCAAAATGGACGTTTATAGACCATTTTCTACCCTTTGCCGAACGAACCGTGCCGTTCATCGAAGGATAGGGTAGTGCAGTCTGGGTGCGTCGACGTCCACCCACTCCAGGTCTTCGAAGCTGATAGTCGCTTCGTTGTTGTACAAATCGACCAGTTCATTCCTGTTTCTTTCAAAGCCCAGCGGTTCGCCCCAGCTCATGAACCACACCCATCTCGGTTGGTCACGTAGCGTGCCGGGTGTGGGAAGGCCGCCGACTTCACCCAATGCGATGGGTTTATTCCCCGCTAGTTGTAGGAGTTCTTCATAATTCCGGCTATTGAAGTTTTCTGAATAGACGTCCGTGGCCAGTATATCCACGACATCGTCACCGGGGTAATAGGTTTCGTAGCTATCCACTCCCAGCTTCACCTCGTTGGCATTGTAGACCCAAATGAGATTATTGAGCTGATGGAAGTTGGTGAATCTGTCAAACATCATTCGGTACAGTTTTTTGTACCCATCCTCCCCACGTTTCTTTCCCCACCAAAACCAGCCGCCATTCATTTCATGGTACGGTCGCCACAGCACAGGCACGTCCGCATAGCGTAGTTGCTTCAAAAACCAGGCGATGACATCGATCTGGGACTTCCATCGTTCGTGCAAGTCGGTGCCAGGTGTCACGAGGTCTTGCCACTGTCCATCAGAGAGCTCACTCTGAATCCCTTCTCGAAAAGCCACGGGCTCCTCCATCGTAGGAGGCACCGCGTGCCACATGAGTGTGATGATAAAACCCTCATGGTGTCGCCTAATGGCTTCGTCTACTATTCGCTGCCTGTAGTTGATGCCGTCCCAGTACCCGGGGAAACTGAAGCCAAAGTCCTGGCCAAAAACCGCCGGGTACTGGCCTGTGATGCGATGATTGACCGACAGACTGTTGGAACCCACCAAAGGAGCACAGTGCTGTCCTGTCAGTGTTTTTTCTCCGGAGATACTATAGATGAATGCAAGCAGGTCCCTCGCATCTTGAGATGCGCTGGGGTTCACGGGGGCAATACCATTGTCTTGCGCGTTGGTCGTGACACACAATAGTATGGCCATGACTGGAAGTATCAGTGTTTGCTTCATGAGGTTTCGGTTTACCCCAAAAATGCCGCGTCTGCAGTGAAATTGAGCAGATGATTGCCATTTTTACCGAGCACGAAACTGATGAAGAATGGCAAATCAAATAAATAGCCAGGGTCGATTGATTTCCTCTTTGGGGTTGCAAATGATCCCGGTGGTACTAGGCGTCTTCCTGGCCATGTGGCTCAGTGACTATCAAACGGCTAGATCGGAACAGCGATTTATCAATCGACTGATAGCTTCGATACAGGCAGAGAATCAAGCCAATGCAGAGCAGATCAATGGCCTGCTGGACAAACAGCAAAGGACGTATGACTCATTGAAATACTACTCCGAAACCGATCTGACACTCCTGGAGATCATCATAAAGGTACGGGGACTGTCAACGCCGGATATCAATGAGACATCCCTCAACCTTTTACAGGCCAGTCACATGTCCTTGATCGAGTTCCCTGTTTTGGAGAAACTGGGAGCCATTCGCGCCGAGCATCACAACTATGAAGCGAATCAGCGGATCCTCATCAATTTCTTCTATGAAAATACGCTTAACAAGAGCAAGGATGCGAAACTGACACTTTCCCTGGTCCTTTTTGATTTGATGGAATATGAAAGAGGGATGCTCGCGAGATATGAGGAGTTGAATGAAATTCTAGCCGAATAGCCTATACCTGTGTGGTGAGGTACTTCAGGACGCTGATCACCTGCTCTTCATTGTGGGCGACTGCCCGGGCTTGTGCATCTACTTCTTTTAGTGCGTGGGTGAATTCCTCTGGGTGGATGACGATATAAGGTTTGTTCAACGCTGCGGCGTACCCTGCGTCGAAAGCCGCATTCCACTGACGGTATTTGTCTCCAAACTTCACGACGACCAAATCCGCCTGCTGGATGCCCATACCTATGCGGATTGAATTCACCTTGGCACTTTTGTGGTCCTTCCAAAAGGACTTGTCCTCTGCACCCAGCACATCGCCAGCATCGTCAGACGCTTCGTGAGTGACTACTGGTGTTCGAAAGTCGATGGGTAGTTCGGCGCATCCATTGATGATTTGCTGGCGCCAGTCACTGTGAATTTCACCGGATAAGTACACTTGCAAATTCATACATAAGGGTTTTGTGGTATCAATGATGGGATATGCGGCATCTGGGACAAATTGTTCATTTCAATTTGTACCGGCCGAGGCCATTACTTTTTGATAATCATCGATCATTCGGTCCATCAACGCATCCGTTTCTTTTGAAACGACCATCCGTTGCGGGTCCGCCTCAAACCAACGTATGGTACGTGCTATGCCGCGTTTGAAGGTGATGATAGGGTTAAATTCTGGTACGAATCTGCGGATCTTGGAATTATCGAAAATGGCACTCACGGACTTGTCGCCAATGAGGCTCCCAGTCCAATGGTCGTCGTACTTTACCAGGAAGGCGGAAGGTATATGGACAATATCTGCCTTTTCGCCAATGGCCGCGCCTACGGCCTGATAGATCTGATCCCACGAGAGCAACTCATCAGACGTGATATGGAAACTGTCACCTACGGCTTGTTGATGCCCTAGCAGGCCGACAAACCCAACGGCGAAGTCTTCCGCATGAGTGATGGTCCAGAGCGTAGTGCCCTCGCCGTGTGAGATCACGGGTTTCCCATTCCGGATCCGATCCACGACCGTGTACTGTTTCCAGGCGCCGATTGGTACCGGTATGACTGTATCGTACGTCAACGAGGGTCGCACGATGGTTATCGGGAAGTCTCGCTCCCGATACGCTTTGACCAACGCATCCTCGCAGGCGATTTTGTCCCGGGAATACTGCCAATGTGGGTTCTTCAAGGGTGTGGACTCCGTTACCACTGGATGCAAAAGCGGTTTTTGGTAGCAAGACGCGGAACTGATGAAAACATATTGCTCCGTCTTTCCAGCGAAAAGGCGAATGTCCCGCTCAATGTCATCCGGGTGAAAGGCGATGAAATTGGCAACAGCGTCAAAGGTCAGGTCAGCAAGCAGTTTCGACATATGTTCCACATCGTTGATGTCTCCATGCAGGCGTTGTATGCCATCCGGCAGGTCGTCGCTGGATTGCCCCCGTGTCAGGACGAAAACTTCATGGCCTCGTTGCAGCGCGAGCTTGCTACATGATGCGGATATATTTCCATTGCCGCCGATAAAAAGTACCTTCATAGGATTGATCTGAGTTTATGGGAATTTACGTCCCACCTTTGCGCGATTCCAAAGTTTCGCCGGGAAAATTGCTATTTTGAACGGACACAAACACTACTTGCTAAGATGAAGACGTACAGAAAATGGTCGCTTCTGGGTTTTGCTTTCGCTGGTCTACTGGCATGTACCCCAGAGGGGACACAAGAGCCGCCCGTCGCTACCCACGACACCTGGGGTTTTCCCTCTTTCCAGAAAGTGGACAGCCTGAATCCGATCTTGCAGCCAACGCCTGATGTTGTATTTTTTGATTCGTTGCTTGGCCGGTCCGTAGCGTGGGAGGTGCGTAATGTACTGAATCCAACCGCTGTCGTAAAGGATGGCAAGGTACATCTCCTGTATCGTGCCCAGGATGAAACGGGCACTTCGAGAATCGGGATGGCGATAAGCGAGGACGGATTGAATTTCGAGAAACAGTCGGCCCCCGTCTTCTATCCAGCCGAAGATGGCATGTACGATAAAGAGTGGAACTACCGAAAAAGAGCGGGGGAGTCGGTAGATCCTGAGAGCTGCGTGTCCTGTTACTTTGATGGGACGGAGGACCCGCGCATAGTAGAGCATCCAGATGGTGGCTATGTGATGACCTATACTGCCTATGACGGGAAAACAGCCCGGTTGGCGCTGGCCACATCACAGGATCTTTTCAATTGGGAAAAGCACGGGTTGGTAATCCAGGAAGAAGGCATGGAAGATTACTGGTCAAAATCCGGTGCTATTGTTTCGGAGCAGGTTGGCAGTCGCATGATGGCGAAGAAAATCGATGGCAAATACTGGATGTACTTTGGTGACACCAGGCTATTCATAGCTACCTCTGAAGACCTCATTTCCTGGGAGGTCCTGCGAAATGCTGAATCCAACCAGTTCATTTCCGTCCTTCATCCACGCCCTGGCTACTTTGATAGCCGGTTGGTGGAGCCCGGTCCCTATGCACTTGCCACCGAGCGAGGTATTGTACTTATCTACAATAGCAGCAACGCGAAGAATCTCAATGATCGCAACCTGCCGATTTTCACCTACGCCGCAGGACAGGCACTCTTTGATGGTCAGGTGCCCTATAAGCTCCTGGATCGTACCGAGAGCTATTTCATCCATCCCGACAAAGAGTACGAGTTGGTCGGGGAAGTGAATGATGTGTGCTTTGTGGAGGGTCTCGTCTACTTCGAGGACCAATGGTTCCTGTATTACGGAACGGCTGACTCCAAAGTGGCGGTGGCTGTTTTTGACCCTGGGGCCTAGTGCTGCAACAGCCACCGTGCCATTGTCCATGTTATCAGGCTTCGGAGGACACGAGCTTTTTTGCGCGCGTCAGCAGCCGCAGGAGTCCTACCGCCCTTTTCGGATCCCATTGCATCGCGGCCAGGATACTGTGAATGGCGATGAGCTCACGATTCACCTGCCGGTTTTGCCTGTGTAAGATCACTAAGCGATCCGATGCTCGGTCGTAGCCGTGGCGTGCATACATCCCCAGGATTTCGACCGCGTTTTCTTCACTCGTTTTGGATCGAGCTTTTGGTGTATACCCCATGGCGACGACCATTGCTTCGGCAGTTGACCAGGTGGACCAGGGATTTTGCCCAGTCACCACCTGCCCATCGGTGACAGTGTTTTGCAGATACATCGTGCCCTCTTCAAACCTGGCGCCCTTCTCTTCCAATTTGTCCTGCAGGAGAAAGGGGAAGACATCACGTGCCTCAGGTATTAGGAATAGTTCTTCAGTGTTGGTGAAGCCGCTGATGCGTCTGTCGGCAACCAGTGGGCGGCCATCAGTGAGTGTCACATTGACTAGTGCCGATGGTCCGTGGCAAACCGCCCCGATCGTGTTGCCCGATTCGTAGAGTTCACGCACGACTCTCTGGATATCCGTATCGTTGGGGAAATCGAACAAGGTGCCCTTGCCCCCCACGAAGAATACACCAGCATATTCACCAGGTTCGACAGCGGACATGACGATTGTACTGCTCAGTTTTTCCTGTGCGACCGGGTCATTAAGGAAGGCGTAATCGTACACGCCCATGTCTTCGTCATCCAAAACCTGGGGAGGAGTGCCACCTGCCGGACTCGCGATATCCACATCGAATCCATTCGCCACAAAAACGTAATACGCCCTTGCCAATTCACTCAATTCGTAGCCAGTGGGCTTGCCGCTAGCGCCCATTTGATCAGTGCTTGTGACCACGATTAGCACTTTCGCCTCTCGCCGGATGGAATCTTTGGTCAGATAGGTCAGTTGACCGGGTATGGTCTCCGTCATATTGGAAGGTGTCTCGATTGGCTTGAGGAGGCTCATAAACCACATCCCAAAAGCAATGACCAATGCCACTATTCCCAAGATTGTGAGGGCGGACCATTTGATTATTCTCTTAAACTTTGCCATAACAGAACGATTGTTTTTTCTGGCAAATGAAGAGGCCTGACTAATGCTAATCTTCCAAAATGATCATTTCGCAAGATCGAAAGATCATTTCATCATCTCTTTTCTGAAGGCAGCAGGGGTTTTCTGAGTGAATTGCTTGAAGGCAGAATTGAAACTGGAGAGACTGCTAAACCCCACGTCAAAGGCGATCGATGCGATGGTCAAATGTTGAGACTCGGGGTCCACCAATCGTTGCTTGGCGTCCTCAATCCGATAACGGTTGATGAAAGTGTTGAAGTTTTGATGGCTCTCCTGGTTGATCACCATCGATAGTGTCTGAGTGCTCACCTTGAGTTGTTCTGCCAGCCGCTTCAAGCTGATGTCGGGATCTCTGTATTGCCCGTCGGATTCTACCAGCTCCACGACCTTTTGGTAGAGCTGTTCGCGCCGCTGGGTGGACAAGGGTGTCGTGCTGTACTTCCTTTGCTCCAACTTGTTGAAATAACCCTTTTGGATCACGCGGATAGTGATCGTATACGCGGCGATCGAATAGAGTATCGGGCCAATGATGTAAGGTACTGTGTCATCGAAGAGATTAAGCACATAGGCCACCCAGATCACCAGCAGTCCATAGTAGATGAGGGTGAGCAGCTGGTAGGTGTTTTCGCTCAGTCCTTCGCGTCTTTCCTTGCGGGTGGATCTTCGACTTACGAGAAGGTACGTGAGGAAGTGCAAGTAATAAGAAATAAAAATGATGGCGAAGAACCATTTTGGCAGCGAGCTCAAGTGGCTCTGCTCTAACCACAGCCCAAAGCCGATGCCGAAGGTCGCGGGCACAAAGTGGACCATGAAAGAACGCCTGAACCTGAAACTCTGGTTGGTGGCACTTCGGACGAATAAGTAGAAAAGGGGCCCAATGATCATCATACTCCCCAGGCCAGTGAAGATCAATTTGACATCGATGTCTTGGGCGAATTCAAGAAAGATGGATTTGCCAATCCGGAATGAGAGCACCAGCAGAAGTAGACTGAGAGAAATATTGGAAAGCCGATTGCCTTTTGGGAAAAATCCCAGCACTACTGCCAGGATGAGTCCATGGAAGACGCCGAGTCCACTGAGTATAATCAGGATGATATCGCTTTCGGTCATTTTGGCAAAATTGCTGAAAAGGTGGGAGAACAGGCTTGTGCTATCATCTACATCCGAAAGCTTTCAAAATTATGTCAACAGACCTCTACATAAATCGTAGTAAAAAGTCTAAACCGTACTCAATGGAAATACGATCGCTTGTAACATCCGACTGGTCATCTGTCCGTCAAATATATGAGCTCGGCATTGCCACCGGCATCGCTACTTTCGAATCTACAGCACCCACCTGGGAATCCTGGGATGGGAGCCATCTCGCTTATGGAAGGCTCGTGGCGCTTTCTGAGGGAAGGATTGTAGGGTGGGTCGCCCTCAGCGCGGTTTCCGACCGGTGTGTCTATGGTGGTGTCGCCGAGGTCAGCGTATATGTGGATCCAGATTGGCAGGGAAGGGGAGTTGGTTCTTCCTTATTGCGGACGGTTATCGAGGAAAGTGAATCTAACGGTATCTGGACACTGAATGCGGCGATGTTTCCGCAAAACAAGGCCAGCATCCAACTTCACAAGAAGGTGGGATTTCGGGTGGTCGGTTACCGGGAGAAGATCGCCCGGCAAAACGGCGTCTGGATGGACAACGTCATTCTCGAACGGCGTAGCCAGCTCGATCGGTACCTGTAGGAATTCCCCAAAAGGAGTTTAAAAACCTGCTTGCATTTGCAATTCGTCGGGCTGATCAGCCACCTGTTGCTCATACCATTGGATCAGGCCCACCAGCAGCTGTTCATCTGTCCGCCAATTGGGGGTTGGCAAGTCAGAACCCCAGGCACCGTCGGTGTCTGAGCTTTGAAAAAACACCACCGACTGAATGTTGGGGATACTGCCGAACTCCCTGAAGGCCTCCTGCAACCAATAGTGCTGATAATAGGAGCCGCCAGTGACGCCAAACTCCACGATCATCAATGGCTTGTTCAGCCCGAGTACATACTGCACTTTGTCTTTGGCGGTCGCTTGAAAAGATCGAATATAGCCGTAGTAGCTCTTGTCCCAAGACGGGAAAGAGTAGATGGGCATTCCCACGATATCCACAAACGAGTCGCCAGGCCAGTACTCCTGACAGTTGGCCTTGGCTACTGGCGCCCAGACCCAAGTGATTGGCTCCCTGACTGACCCCTCGGTCCGCTTCCAGAAGTATTGGTAAGCTTTCTGGAAGGCTTCAGGCGATACATTGGACCAGGGATATCGATCTACGAGGTCCTGGTCCATCTCATGGGCAAAAGAGATCATGACTTCATGGCCAAAGTCATTGAGCAAGTCGATGGTTTTGTCAATCTCCTCGTCGTAAAGACCTTGGTCTATGGCATAGAGCAGGTCATCGCCAGCATGGCTGTACTTTGGCCAGGGCTCGATCGTCACGATGGGCGTTCGACCTAGCACATGTATTTTGCGCAGAGTTTCGAGTGTTTCAGCGTAATCACTACTCGTCCATGATACATAGATCATTTCCAGCCTAAAGAGGTCATCACCCTCATGGACCTCATCGGGGTCATAAATACCAAATGAAATAGGTGGAAAACCGGGAGGCTGGATCTCTGCGGCCGGGGAGACAGGTTCCTCGGACCACAGCAGGCCATGCAAGGCCTGGCGTCCATTGAACCCAATCATGGTGATCGTGGCCAGCGCCAGCAGCGCCAGCACTATCCACTGTTTTGTGCTTCTGTTCATAGCTCGCTTCGAATTAGCTGTTTCCTTTCTTTGTCCTGGCGGTAGAGGATACTGAAACAGGCGGAGGTGTAAATCGTCGCATTGAGTAGGATGAAGTAGTGATAGCCGCGGGCGTCTATGGCCTCAGAATAGGCAAACCCAAACACCAAAGTGATCGCCAGTATCAAAACATAGGGGACGAACAACTTGGGAGCCAGTCCTGGTTCGGGCACCTTTCCTTTAGGAGTCACTCGGAAGGGCAATTGCTTCTTACGAATGGCCGCCGTTATACCCATGGCTGTGCCATAGAGTACCCATGGCCAGCGGACGATTTGGAAAAGCGCTACTTCCCAGGAAAAAATGGGGCTGTTGGTGGGGCGGAGCCACCCGTGAATTTTCAAATACCAGGTCAAGCACATCGTGGCAATTGTCACGGGTAGCATATGCCCCAAAAAGTCAAAGTAGCTTACTTGTACGAGTGGTGTGTCTGTTGCCAACGCAATGACAGGCAGCAATGTCCCTATGAGCATCATTATTGCAAAGAGCGGGTACCACAATTCGGAGAACAGGAACAGGATCCTGTTCTGCCATGATAGTTTCTTCCAATACTTAGGTAGCAAGGTGAATAACAGGACTACGAGGCTCCGAGACCATTGGAACTCCTGTGTTACACAATCAGCAAAGGTTTGCGGGCCGTCCCCGTAAGCAATAGCATCGAAGGCGTGAGCGCCTTTCCAGCCATGGCCATTCATTAGTAGGGTCGTCGAGTGGTCTTCGGCTAGTTCAGGTCCCAATCCACCGATCTCTTTCAGCGCCTTCGTGCGTACAGCATAATGAGAGCCAATACATAGAGGTGCATAGCCGTCATTGTATCCGGCCTGCAGGGGGCCGTGCATGAAAGCCTCGGCATACAATCGCCCCCGGGATGACCAGGAACTTCCCTCATTGAGGTTGCAAATGCTGGGTGCGGAAACGTACCCTATTTCATTACTAACAAAAGGACGCAGCATGGCTTCCAGGTAGCCTTTTTGCGGGATATGATCCGCATCGAGCTGTACCACGAAGTCATACAATTGATAGCCAAAAGTGTCGTAGAAGTAAGCGAGGTTACCTTCTTTGCATTTGGTCCTCCGAGGCCATTCAGCACGATGGTAAGCATCAATGCCCTTCCTGCAACTCACTTTCACACCGTGCTTGCTGCACCAGTATTTGATCTCTTCCGTTGGGTCTTCGTCGGCCAGCCAGGTGTCATGCATATATCCCTGCCGTAGCATTCCTTCAAGTGTTTTCTTTACCACTTCAAAAGGTTCGGAGGGAGCTCGAGTTACCACCATGGCCACACGCCAATCTTCAGGAATAGGTATGCGGGCATTCACCTGCTTCATGCGACGTGTGAAGAAAAGGAAGTAGATAGGAAGAAGCGTGGTCCACGCGAGCAATATAGTCGTGGTGATATATCCGCTGTACGTGGCAACGTGGTCTGCGTCAAACCACCAAACCCAAAAGATCGCGACGGTCACAAGCCAAAGCCCTATGAGAGCATCGTAACCCCGTCGTTGACGTCGGGTCATTACTTGTGACCAAAAAGGTAAGTTGTGATTGGATGGACGCTGGATGACCCTGGACGGAGTCCGGATCTCGCGTTGAGCGCCCGCGGGCGGCACCTTTTCCAGTAGGTCCACCTCGGGATAGGTAGTCAAATTCATGGCCGAAAAAAGTAGTCAATTGGTTGTATGATTCAGCGAAGGCCAGGTTGTATCAACTGCTAATATAAACAACGGTGGCGCTTATTGCCTAGTTATTACCGTTATAATGCAAGAATTCCTTCCCTTCATGGGCAAATAACAACATATTCTTGAAAAATTCATATACGGATAGTGAACCTTAACTAACGCAGCAGGCAGGCATCGGCAGGTAAACCCGGGAAAAAGGCGGATGGCGTCTGGTTTAAATCCTTGTGCAATGGCTGTCTAATTTCGGTCTTTTATTCACATATTAGCTTGGAAGCCAATAATACCAATGTGAATTACCAAATCAATCGAATACTCGGATTCCCGCCAGGCCGGTCCTCAAGAACAAGTCACAACATAGGGCCTGATTATGTCTCCATTATCCCTCGACTTGTAAATCTAGTGTGCGTTTTGGCCCTCGGTTGCTTTAGCTGCCAGCAGGAAGAGGAGTCAGATCGGCCCAATGTGATCCTCATCATGGCAGACGATATGGGCTATGAGTGTCTGGGTGTCTATGGTAGCACATCCTATTCCACGCCGCGACTCGATCAGCTCGCGCAAGACGGGGTCCTCTTTGACCAATGCATCTCACAACCGCTTTGTACGCCCTCGCGGGTAAAGATCATGACCGGTCAATTCAACTACCGGAACTACGAGTATTTCGGCTACCTCGACACTGCTTATCAGACCTTTGGCAATGTGATGAAGGAGGGAGGCTACGCCACCTGCATTGTGGGTAAGTGGCAGCTCAACGGACTTGCTTACAAAGACGAGCTTGGCGATTGGCAGGATGCCAGCAGGCCCCAACGTATGGGATTCGACGAGCACTGTCTGTGGCAACTGACGAGGGCCCGCCGCGAAGGAGAGCGATTTGCAAACGCACTGATTGAAGTGAATGGTGAGGCCCTTCCAAGGGACTCCTCCATGTATGGTCCTGATGTTTTTACAGATTACCTGATCGATTTTGTCGGTCGCAATAAACAGCAGCCCTTCTTTGTCTACTATCCCATGGTATTGGTACACGAGCCTTTCGTCCCAACGCCCGATGTGGAGGCCTGGGAAGATCCCAATAGGAGGTATGAAAAGGATACGGCCTATTTCAAGGACATGGTGGCCTACACGGACAAGCTGGTTGGCCGCATTGCCGATTCGCTTGCCAGTTGGGGGTTGCTGGACAACACGCTACTGATCTTCACCGGTGACAATGGCACGCACTTTACGATCCATTCTGCGACCGTCGACGGGTGGGTCCAAGGAGGTAAGGGCAACACTACCGACGCTGGTACCAGGGTCCCTTTGATCGCCCATTGGCCAGCGGGAGGACAGTCAGGGGTGGTGCATCCTTCGCTCATAGAATTCAGTGACTTTTTTCCGACGTTGGCTGACATCGCCGGACGGGCTACTCCGTCAGATGGGTTGAGCTTCTTACCGATATTGACTGGGGGCGATTACGAGGCACGGCAAACGGCCTTTGTGCACTACGATCCCAAGTGGGGCACGAGGGTCAACCAGTACCGTAATCAGTTTGCGAGAACCGTCCGTCACAAACTCTATGACAATGGGCTATTGTATGATTTGGAGAGCGACCCGCAGGAGCAATCTCCGCTTGATACAACAAAGCTGGGAGAGGAGGCCGTCAGGGAGTATCGTTTGCTAAAGGGTGAACTCGCAAGGCACCCTGATTTCGAGTATTAGTTGTGAGGTACGGTCCGCAGGTTCAGCAGCTTTGCGGCGTGATCCAGGCCGCTCCGACCCACTTGCAGTAACGGAACGCTTGATTCAAATGCCACCTGAGCGAGGCTGGATTGCCCCAGGATGAGTACATCGACTTCTTTTTCCAACTTACCAAGTTCTTCGCGCACTAGTTCGTCGTGCCGGGCCACGTTGCCCTGCATGAGTGCTTCATAGGCTTCGGTATTCAGTGCCTCATGTATCTCAATGGACTTCTCCGCTTCTATGGCCTCGTGCTTGATCAGTGATACTGTGGACGACAGGCCGGCGGCGAAAGTCCCAACAATGCCAAAGACCTTTCCAATCTTCAGTGCTTCTCTGGCCATTGGTTCGTCAATATTGAAAAGAGGAATGTTCACAAATTCACGTCCGATTCGCGTACCCACGCCCATTGTGGAGCAAGTGGTCATGATGGCATCGGCACCAGTGGCTTCGGCCGCTTGAAAATAGAATATCAGCCTCTTGATCACCTCTTTCGTCGGACCGTCGCTTGCTTGGGCTTCCGGGAGGAGGGAATCATCCATGATGTTGATCACCTCAGCATCTGGATGTTGCTGCAGCCACGGCTTTACGAAAGGCTCAATAATGACCCGATCGTACCAGTTGATGGTATGTACTAAGGCTAATTTCTTCATGAGGCGGTGTCAATAAGGCCAGACGGTGGAATCTCATCGGAGCTTTTCAGCTAAAACCAGATCCCGGTCTTTTGCTTATAGGACTCCAAGATAGCAACAACTCTGACTTTATCCAGTTTAATCGTGTATATTTCCCATATAACGTTACCACTTGCCTGGGTAGAGAACCGGCTGGTACTGGATGGTTTTGGAAGGGCCACTTCTTTAAATTCTGAAGTGAATGGATTGTTTCCTCCATCGCAACCCGTGACCAATCATGCTAAAGAAACTCGATTTTTCCAGTCATACAATCGTATTGTCCTTGTTATTGGTGGTGTTATTGATCATCACCTCTTGTGGGCAAGAACGTTCGCATGGGGCCATTCTTCCCGTCGATCTGCGCTGCGAGTAGCTTCGTCACCCCGCCGTGGTGGACGTAGTGTTGCCACGTCTGAGGATGGTCAATACTGAAGGGGATCCGGATGCTCTGAGACTGGCCCAGTCAGCTTATCAAATATGCGTGGCGAGCTCTCTTGAAGGATTGGGTGAGGATGATCTCTGGAATTCGGGAAAGGTCATCGGGGAACAAAGCATACGTGTCACTTATAGTGGCAAGCTACAGGCCAGTCGCCAGGAGTGCTGGTGACCGCTATGTGCTCGGTTGGTTGATGAATTGCCCGATGGATTGGTGCGGATAGGGGCTGACCAAACCTTTATGGTGGCCAGCGGAACCTATTCATTTGCTTCCAGACTTTGAGTGGCGGCGCCTACCCGATGAAGAAGTAGAAGCAGCATTTACCAACGGCATATGCAATGCTTGATCCTGCTTTGATATTTAGATATATTTGGAGCCCTTTAAGATAAATCAGTTATTGGAAGGCGCATAACCCAAGGGGGCCAAGCCCGAGGATGGAGAATAGAGAACATGCCGTCGTAGCTCGCCAGGTCGACTCATATGCTCTGAGAGATAGAGTCATCAACCAGTCCTTTGTCGCTATCAGCGCTTTGGCCGCGGTTGGTATACTGGTTTCAGTATTTCGTGCTTTCACGTACGGAATAACTGTTCACTCCTATGTGATCATCATCGCCACTTCGTTCTTTTTGGCGATTGCCATTTTCCGAAAGAAGTTTTCTTTGTCATTCAAGATCGTGCTTCTGGTATTGACGGTCTTGGTTGTAGTCGTCTCTGCTCTAGGTGCCTTCGGCTTTCTCGCTTCCGCTAAGATCTACATCGCGCTTGTTCCGATATACATTGCTTTTCTCGTTTCTTACCGATACGCATTGATCGCGTTGTTCGCGTACTTGCTCGTGTATCTGGGAGCAGGTCATCTGTACGCCATGGGTTATTTGACGTATGACGTCGATGTTTTGCTTTTTGTAGATGAACTCACGACCTGGTATGCGGAAGGCGCGATCATACTGCTAACTGCCTGGGGTCTGTTGCACGTGGGCTACAACTACCGGAGGTTTTTGGACGACTATTACGACACAATTAAAAGGCAGTACAAGCAGCTTACTGAGAACCAGAACCGCTATCGAGCGCTTTTTGAATCTTCCAATGACGCCATTATTCTGGTAAAAGGGAGGAAATTCCTTGACTGGAATTCAAAGACTTTGGAGTTGTTTCAGTGTGATGATGACTACCTGCGAAGCATCGAGGCGCCGCAGTTAAGCCCCGAGTATCAGCCCGATGGACAAAAGTCCGTGGATAAGGTCATGTACTACTTCAAGAAGCTGATGGAAGAGGGCCCACAGGTATTTGACTGGCAGCACGTGAGGCCCAATGGAGAGTTGTTCTTTGTATCAGTCGGGCTCAACTTGATCGAAATAGACAACAGCACGCATGTCCAATCAGTACTTCGTGATATCTCGGAGAAAAAGGCCAACGAATCCGAATTGGAGAGGTACAGAAATGATCTTGAGCAACTAGTAAGCGAACGCACCAACGAACTGGATCACACGGTTTTGGAACTGCAGAAGAGCAACAAAGAACTTCATGAAAAAGGTGAGATCATCCGAGCTCAAAACGATGAATTGAAGGCCACACTGGATTCTCTCAAAGAAACTCAATCACAGTTACTCCAATCTGAAAAAATGGCTTCGTTGGGCATCCTTACCGCGGGAGTGGCTCATGAGATCAATAACCCACTCAACTACATTCAGGGTGGCTATTCAGGACTGACCAAATACTTTAGAGATCAGGGCATAGAAGATCCGGATATTATAGAGTTGCTACAAAATATTCGGACCGGTATTGATCGGTCCGTTTCGATCGTTTCGGGATTGAACCAGTTTAGTCGCAACAACGAGACCTTCGATGAGGACTGCTACATCCACAGAATCTTAGACAACTGTCTGTTGATGTTGAACAGCCAGCTTCGACACAGGGTGGAAATTGTAAAAAACTACGTGGACAGATCCATCATCGTCGCGGGGAATGTCGGAAAGATCCATCAGGTATTCATCAATCTATTTACCAATGCCATACAGGCTATTGATGGGAAAGGACGCATCGAGATCCTCACCGAGGTCGACAATGGCTACGCCCGCATCCGAATTCTTGACAGTGGCAAGGGTATTCCCAAAGAGCACCTTGGCAGAGTAGCTGATCCGTTCTTCACTACGAAGGAACCTGGACAGGGTACAGGGCTCGGCCTTTCGATTTCCTACTCGATTGTGCAAGAGCACAAAGGCACTATTGCCTTCCATTCTGAACTAGGGAAGGGCACGGAGGTCGTGATTCGTTTTCCTTTAAAGTGATCTTACAGACTCCAGAGACTGCCGACATCTGCCAATGGGATGCATCCCTGATAAACTCCAGGAATCGGATCGTAGTTGAGGATTTCTTTTCCCACCTTCTCTGATGTGAAGTAGCCCCAAAGTATGGTCGACTTCAGCGATCGGTAAAAACCCACTGGCTCTTTCTCTTCACCAACAGGAGTCCCCCAAACCGACGGTCGAAACTTGCCTCTATTCTGCTTCTCGAGGATTTCGAAGAATGCCACCCGGTCAGACGTATTGAGTTCGTGGAGGGCACCTCCCATTTTTTCCTTGCATAGGTCAATAATTTTGTCAATCTCTTGATTTACGGAATTTTGACCTGATTCATCCATTGTTTCACCAAATACTCTATCGATGAATACATCCACCTTCACATCGAGACCACCTGGCGTATCAGTGGCTGGCAGGAGCGTGTCAACAAATGCAGTCATGAATTTCGCGCGCTCTCCGGTGAGAAACACCGGCTGCCAATTGGGACGATCGATACTTTGACAAGACTGTAGCAGCGACAAAAGAGTGGGAGTGAGGGCGGTTCCTGCGGCTCCCACGGCGGTTTTGCGAATGGCTGATCTTCTGTCCATAATTTAGAGATTATTCTTTTTGAGTTCTGAAACGGCATGGTCGGCGGCCCGTGCGGTAATGGCCATGTAAGTGAGCGACGGATTGACGCACGACGAGGACGTCATACAAGCCCCGTCGGTGACGAATACATTCTTCACAGCATGTATTTGATTGGTGCCGTTGAGTACTGAAGTCTTGGGATCCCGGCCCATGCGAGCCGTGCCCATTTCGTGAATGCCGAAGCCGGGCTCGTGCTCGTTGTCAAAGCCCATGACATCCTTCAATCCGGCGGTCTCCAGCATCTCTACCGCGTCCTCTTTGATCTGCTTGTTGATTGCCAGTTCGTTGTCTTTGAATTCACAGTCGATGGCCAACGTGGGCTGTCCCCACTTGTCCAGGCTCTCCGTGTCGAGTGTGACTTTGTTTTCGTGATACGGCAGGCACTCGGCAAAGCCTGTGATGAAGAACTCCCACGGTCCTGGTTGCATCATCTGGTCTTTGAAATCACCTCCAAAAGCCTCCTCGCTAGCTCCGCGGCCCCAACCAGCGCGGCCAGCGCCACCCTGATAACCAAAGCCCCTGACGAACTTGTCGGATTTCGTCTCCTCGTTGATGTTGCGGTAGCGAGGGATGTAGATGCCGTTGGGTCTCCGTCCTTTGTAATACTGGTCCTCAAAGCCCTCGACAGTACCCGTCGCACCGATGCGATAGGTATGGTCCATCAGGTTGTGTCCGAGCTCGCCGCTGTCATTGCCGAGGCCGTTGGGGAATCGGTCTGAGACAGAGTTCATGAGGATCTGTGTCGTGCTCAACGTGGAGGCGTTGCAAAATACTATTCGCGAGTAAAACTCCAGTACTTCGCTGGTCTCGGCGTCAATGATACGCACGCCGCTCGCTTTACCTAACTCCTCATCATAAATGATCGACTGTACGATCGAATGGGGTCTCAGTGTGAGATTGCCTGTTGCACTGGCAGCAGGGAGGGTAACGGCATTGCTGCTGAAATAGGCGCCATAGGGACAGCCCCGACTGCATCGGTTTCGGTATTGGCACTTGCCTCGTCCGTTGATGGCTTCCGTGAGGTGAGCAGCGCGACCAATGATCATGTTGCGCCCCGGAAACTCGGATTCGATTTTGGCCTTGACATGCTTCTCAGCACAATTCATCTCCATGGGAGGGAGGAAGACACTGTCAGGCAGTTGAGGAAGGCCCAGAGGTTCGCCGCTGATCCCTGCGAATTTTTCGACGTATTCGTACCAAGGTTCAATGTCTTTGTAGCGGATGGGCCAGTCCACACCATAGCCGTCTTTCGCATTGGCTTCGAAATCCAGATCACTCCAACGATAGCACTGCTTGCCCCAAAGCAAGGAACGGCCGCCGGTCTGGTGACCTCTAACCCACAGGAATGGCTTCACTTCGGTGTAGGGATTCTCTTCGTCATTGGCGTAGAAGTGCTTGGTGTCCTGACCGATGAATCCCGTGCGAAGGTTCTTGTAGTACTTTTTGCGGTCCTCCGGACTCAATGCTCCACGGGTCTCGTAGTCCCAAGGATCTTTGTTCATGGTGGGGTAGTCCTTGATGTGCTCCACCAGGCGCCCTCTTTCGAGAACGAGCGTCTTGAGTCCCTTTTCGCAGAGCTCTTTTGCTGCCCAGCCGCCGGAGATGCCAGAGCCGATGACAATGGCATCGTAGGTCATCTGTTGCCTGGCGTCGATATTGAAGTTAGCCATTGGTCGTGATTTAGTGCTGGGGCGGAATTTATAGAAAAACCTGAAATTCTTGGAGATAATGAAACGGACCGTTCCAAGCAAGACCGAGTGAATTCAGTAAATTCCAACGACTTTTCGAAACGAAAACATAACTGTGAATCATGGCTAGAATTCACCTTTTTGAATGGGAAGACCAGAAGTGGTTCCCAACGTTGCTCCGTGATTTTGGCACGGACTTCTTGGGGTTTCTGTCAGAGAAGACCAAGATGTTTGAGCCAATAGTGCCCAAGCTTAGGGCAGTTATCAAGCAATCGGAGAATACGAACATTGTCGATCTCGGCTCGGGAGGTGGGGGAGGTCTGGTTGCTGTTTATCCCCAACTTAGAAAGGAGCTTCCTGACTTGACTGTGACATTGACAGATCTTCACCCAAATAATGATGCAGTGAGCAGGATCCAGCAAGATCATCCCGACATCCAGAGCCATGATGGGTCCGTGGATGCCAGAGACGTTCCTGAGGAGCTGGAGGGGGTACGGACCATGTTCCTATCGTTTCACCATTTCCGACCGCAGGATGCTCAAGCGATCTTGCAGGATGCCGTCAACAAGGGTCGGCCCATCGCCATTTTTGAGGGGCAGGAGCGGAGCCTTCCCAGCATCATTGCGATGATCTTTTCGCCAATTACCGTACTGCTGATGACCCCCATGATTCGACCGTTCAGACTGAGCCGGCTACTATTTACCTATCTCATACCCATTGTGCCATTGTTCGTGCTGTGGGACGGTGTGGTGTCCTCCCTGAGGACTTATTCCGTCAAAGAAATGAACTCCCTGATTGAGGGATTGGACAATGGCGTGAGCTTCTCCTGGGAGGTGGGCAAGGTCAAATCGGGTCCCGGCAAGTTGCTTTTCATGACAGGTGTGCCCAAATAATTTCCCTCTAAAAAACTTCTTGACTGCGAGTGAAACAAAAAAACTGCAATTACGAATAATATCGCATATATTTACTGCAATTGCGAATAATATAAGTTGAGTTTTGATCGATGAAGGGCACAGAAAGTAGGAGAGGTACCTGGTCCTCCATCGTATATTTGCGCGATTAAATACGAATGCAAATACCCAAATGGCCATACAGACTGCTGAGAGCGATCATCAAGGACGAGTACCTGGAAGAAATTGAAGGAGACCTCGCTGAGATATTTGAAGATGACATCGAGCAGTATGGAATAGGCCGCGCAAAAAGGAGGTATGCCATCGCAGTCACTCGACTATTCCGCTTGCAGTTGATCAAAAAAGTTCCACAAAGACACACGGGCATATTATTTCTTACAATGAGAGACTTCAGACTTGCTTATCGCTCCCTGCTAAAATTCAAAGGTCACACGGCCATCAACCTTATCGGGCTTTCCCTTGGCCTGGCCATGGGAGGCTTTACCTTGCAGTATGTGCTGGAAGAATTGTCCTTTGACAATTTCCATGAGAAGAAGGACAGAATCTACAAAGTCGTCACCGCCACCGGCGACGGTGACGGTGGTATGGAGACCAATGCGTGGCCGGTGGGGTACAAGCTACAGACGGAGTACCCGGAAGTAGAGGCGTTGGCTTACAGCGTGCAAGCAACTACCACCATACAGGTGGAGCGTGCAGGCAGCTACTATGAGAAGGACATGTTTTTCGTGTCACCTTCTTTCGTGGATATTTTCACTTTTGATGCCGTAGCCGGCGATCCTCAGGAAGCGCTCACAATACCTTTCTCGATGGTTGTGACTGAGTCTTTGCAGGACACCTACTTCAAAGGTGAGGCGATCGGTAAGTCCATCATCGTGCAGGACAGCATGGAATTTCGTATTGGCGCTGTTGTAGCTGATCCTCCGTCTAATTCACATATCCAGTTTGATGGCCTTGTTTCATTTGCTACTTACGAGCGATTGCGTGGTTTCAGCTATACAGAAGGATGGGGCAATTTCAGTGTCCGGAACTACTTGTTGCTGAAGGAGGGCGTGGACGTTGAAGGTGTCAAGTCAAAAGCTGCCGGGATTTACCGAGAGAATGTAGGGGATTGGATGGATGAGATGGGTGTGGATTTTTCCACGGATCTGGTGGCGCTGGCAGATATTTACCTCGATAGTCCTTATTACAATGGAATGGGGCCGAATGGATCGCGAAAGCGGGTAATGACACTTATTATCATCGCCGGATTCCTGATGCTACTCGCCTGCATCAACTACATCAACCTGAGTACGGCGCGTTCGCTACAGCGTGCCAAAGAAGTAGGCATCAAGAAAGTGAATGGTTCACCACGCGCGGCGCTTGTCAGCCAGTTTTTGCTGGAGTCTTTCTTGCTGACGGTCGCAGCTTTCATTATTGCTTTGGTGCTTATAGGGCTGTTTTTACCCTTCTTCAATGCCCTGATGGGTAAGCAATACGGCCTGATGACGTTTGTCAATCGGCCCTTCATAATGGGGGCGTTAGTCCTCATCCCTACGGTCACCTTGCTTGCGGGTTTCTATCCTGCCTGGATACTCTCCGGATTTCAACCGCTGAAAGCACTCCGCGGCATTGGGAACAACATGCGAAAGGGTTTGACGCTGCGTCGGTCGCTGATTGCCTTCCAGTTTTTTGTCTCCTCGGGACTTGTTCTTGCTACGCTTTTGGTAATCCAGCAATTGGGTTACATGCGCACGCAGGACCTGGGCTTTGATGTAGATCAGGTGCTTGTCATCAATGCTACCAACGCACCGGGAGACTTGGGTAGCGATGTAGTCAAATCCGAGCTGGCATCTATCGTGGGGGTTGAGTCTGTATCGTTTACGAACGCATTACCGGGAAAACCCGGATGGCAAGGACAGTGGGCTTATCCGGGACAGGTCAATGATGAGCCCGTACATACAGAGTACATGGCTATTGACGAAACCTATCTGGAGGTCCTTGGGCTGAATCTGCTTGCTGGGAGGAACTTCGACCTCTCGCGCCCCAGTGAGTTGCAGGGCGGTTTGATCATCAATGAGACCTGTATGGAAGAGATGGGGTGGCTCACTCCGGAAGAGGCCATTGGCCAGGAAATCGTGAGTCCCTCACAGGCGCCGGCCGGTACAGTGATCGGCGTCGTCCAGGACTATCATGGACTCGGACTGCAGAGTGAGATATGGCCCAAGGCTATGGATTATGCCGCTCATAGGTATGGAAGATTATATGCCATCAGGTTCGATACACAGCAGACCTATGAGTTGGTTGAGGCAGTCGAAGAACTGTGGGAGGGGCTTTATGGGAACTTCCCATTGCAGTTCACTTTTCTCGATCAGGATTTTGATCGGCAATACAGGGAGGAGATCCAGCTCGCCCAGGTGCTGGGGGTTTTCGCGGCGATCATCATCATTGTTTCGGGCATCGGATTGCTCGGATTGATATCACTGATGGCTGTCAGCAAGACCAAGGAGATTGGTATTCGCAAGACTTTGGGTGCGACGATTGGCCATATCGTCCTATTACTTTCAAGGAACTTCCTGCTATTGGTGCTTATTGGCAATCTGCTGGCAGTCCCTTTCCTTTGGTACTATGGCAATGATTGGTTGGACACCTTCGCGTACCACGTGACGATGGACCCTATGCTTTTTCTTTACGCGACGTTGATCACGGCGGCGCTGGCTTTCGGTATTGTGAGCTATCAGGTATTCAAGACCGCACGCCTTAACCCGGCAGATGCTCTGAGAGACGAATAGGAGCGAACGCTTTTTGCGAGCGGTGACCCGGGTTCGGTCGATAATGGATATTTTCGCTTCGGATAAATGAAGCTACTTATGAAGATATCTGTCAATCTCCTGGTCATTGGTTTACTGCTCGCGTTGACTGCCCAGTCACTTTGGGCACAGGAATACGCCCGCAATGGCATGGTCGTCTCCACAAGCAAGGTCGCCTCGGAAGTAGGTGTGAGCGTTTTGAAGAAGGGTGGCAACGCCATAGATGGAGCGGTGGCTACGGCATTCGCTCTGGCGGTCACACACCCATCGGCAGGCAATATCGGAGGAGGTGGTTTCATCGTTTATCTGGACAATTCCGGCAAGGCTACTACCATCGACTTCCGGGAAAAGGCTCCGCTCGCAGCGACACCTGAGATGTTCATGGATGAGAACGGAGAGGTGAACTTTATACAGCATCACTTAAGTGCCAAGTCCATTGGGGTACCCGGAACAGTTGCAGGGTTGCACAAGGCACATTCCCAGTATGGTAAGCTACCATGGGCGGATGTCGTACAGCCGGCTGTAGACCTGGCGGAAAAAGGTTTTGAGTTCAATTGGTCGCTCTACTGGGCGGCGAAGGGCTTTGAAGGAGACGAGAGATTCCCGATGATGGATCAGTATTTTCGAAATGACGACGGCGAGATCGTTGAGCCCGGGACTACCTGGACACAGCCACAGCTTGCCGAGACATTAAAACTCATTCGAGACAAGGGACGAGATGGATTCTACAAAGGGTCTGTCGCCAAAGGCATAGAGGACTGGATGAAAGCAAATGGTGGGATCATCACGCGCAAGGATCTGGCAAAATACGATGCCATTGAGCGGGAGCCGGTCACAGGTACTTACAAGGACTACACGATCTACTCCATGCCACCTCCCAGTTCAGGAGGGACGGCCCTGGTGGAGATGATGAACATGATGGAGCAGGTGAACCTGGAAGACATAGAGTTCAACTCGACGGAATATGTTCACCTGGTAGCAGAAGTGATGCGTAGAGCTTTTGCTGATAGGGCCGAACATCTGGGAGACCCAGACTTCAACCCTGACATGCCGATCGACCGGTTGACCTCCAAGGAACATGCCCAGGTTAGGATGCAGTCTTTTGATATGAATAAGGCTTCCGTCAGTGACAGCTCGAGGTTCGGACAACTCTACGGCGAAGGGAATAGCACGACGCACTTCTCGGTGATGGACAAAGCCGGCAATGCAGTTTCGTTGACTTACACGCTTGAGTTCAGCTATGGCTCCCGACTCGTCGCGGAAGATCTGGGTTTCATTTTCAACAACGAGATGGGCGACTTCAACCCCGCGCCCGGTGTGACCAACAATCGGGGACAGATTGGCTCGGCACCTAACCTGATAGCGCCCGAGAAGCGCATGCTCTCGAGTATGACGCCAACGATCGTGGCGAAGGAGGGCAAACCTCATCTTGTGATTGGGAGTCCCGGGGGTCGGACCATCATCAATACCGTGTTCCAAACCGTGCTGGCTGTATTGGCCTATGATATGCGTATTGATCGTGCCATTGAAGGTATGAAAATCCACCACCAATGGCTGCCGGATCGGATCATGTACGAGGAAGATAAGCTCTCACCGGATACCCGAAAGGCATTGGAAGCACTGGGCCACAAGACCATTCCACGCGAGCGCCTCGGTGTGTTGATGGGTATTGTCAATGATACCGAACGTGGCGTACTGGTCGGAGCCTCCGATTCCGCCAGTGGAGAAGGTGCGGCAGTGGGGTATTGATCAATTGGCCTTCTGCACCTCAAAGATCCGGTGTTCCCCATCTTCGGGGATCCAGACTTTTTTCAATAGACCTTCCTGGCCCAATCGATAGGTTAGTTGCCTACGGGTAACGGGACAGTGGTTGAGTGCCTCCATGTGGTTGGCGATCACTATTCCCGGGGCATCCTTCACGAAACGAACCATGTCGTCCATGTCCATGAGCAGTGGTTCACCTATGTCAAGGCGGGCCATGCCAGCGGCCATCACGCAAATGTCAGGTTTGTATTGAATGAGGGCCTCCTCCACAGCCTCAGTATAGACGGTATCCGAGCTAAGATAGATGGAAGGGCAGCCCGGTAGTCGAAGCAGGAATCCCATGACCTTGCCCATGAATTTGGAAATGAATCCATACCCATGGCGTGCTTCTATGCCAATAGCACTTCCTCCCAGATAGGGCTCCTCCTGACCATAATCCACGGCATGGGTGACATACAGGCCTCGCCCTCGAAATAGCTCGTGATCATGTGCGCTGCAGAGAACAGGGATGTTGCGGTCGATGAGAAACTTCTGACCGTGACGGTCGATGTGGTCCGGATGTCGATGCGTAATGATGCAGTGGTTGACCCGCTCCAGGAGGGTCAGCATGTTCTCTGCCAGGCGTACCGTAGGATTCTGCTTGGCGGGATACCGGAAGAGGGTAAATGGCGGTTGGCTGCCCTTCGGACCAAGCATGGGATCAATGAGCAGGACGATGTCATCGTCTTCGATCACCATGGTGGCATTGCGTAAGTGATGCAGCTTCATTGACGAACGGGTTCGCCGCAAATGTCGGCTGTATACCTACGCAATACCTATAGAAATAGCCTAAATTTTATAATCAATACATATTGTTAATAACGGCATCTATCAGTCGTTTCGCAGTGTTTCTGCCGGGTTGGAGCGCGCCGCTTTCACCGTTTGCCAAACCACAATGGGGACGGCGAATGTCAGAATGATCAGCCCTCCCGACAATAGATCCACGGGGCCGATGGGGGTTCGATTAGCAAAGTTTTCCAGGATGACATTAGCAAACAACAGATAGGTAAGTGGTGTAGCCAACCCAGCCGCAATGAGGATCATCCACAGAAAACTTCGACTTAGGAGTGCGACCAACTGCTTTTCTGTCGCCCCCAGGATTTTCCTGACGCTGATCTCTTTGATCCGTGTCTCCATGGAGAATACGGCAATACCCATAAAGCCCATGAGCGCAATGGTGATTGCCAGTGTTGTCAGAAAACTGAAGATCTGGAAGGTCTTGGAGAAATCTTCATAGGCTCTGTCGATGTCCTCGTCGTAAAACTTTGCCTGGAGTGGATGAAGATCGTCCAGCGTCCTGAACGCCTTGTCGATCTTGTCCATGAGGACAATGGGTTCCGAGGTGTTGGCAAGCACATTGGCGTAGTAGAAGTCTTCGATGTCTCCCCCTTGAAGGAAAATTACCGGCCGTTTGTCATTATTGATAGTGCCGTACTGGAAGTCTTCAATCACTCCCACGATTTCGAATGGGCGCTTCTCACCATCGATGCTCATCGCCAGTCGCTCGCCGATAGCCTGATAGGGGTCTTCGATTTGAAAGCGCTCAAGCGTTTGACGGTCGACGATGATGAACTGTGCCGAATCTCCATCACCTAGCGCGTAGGGGAACGTCCCACCTGCCACGAACTCAAAGTCATGAACATCCGTGAATGCCGGGTCGATGTAGTTGATGCACATATCAGCGGAATCAAGCGGGTCCTTGTAAAAGAAGCGCTCCGTCCAGATCGTGCCGACACTCATGATCATCGTGCTTTTGGAGATCTTGGAAATCTCGGGGATCTTTTCGAGTTCATTGGAGAGCAACTGGTGATCATTGCCCTGCAACTTGATATTGATGATATTGTCAGTACGGTATCCCAGGTCAAAGTTGACCGAGTACTTGTACTGCTGATAGGCAATGACGGTCGCAATCACAAAAGCCATCGAGAGCGTCAGCTGAAATACGATGAGCACACGTCTCAGATTCACACCCTTAAAAACTTTTTTGGTGGTAGCGTCCCTGATGATCGAGATGGCTTTCAGTTTGGAGAGAAATATGGCCGGTAGAAGTCCTGCCAGGAGCCCTGTGAGGACGGCGAAAATCAAAGAAGCTATGATGACACTGTTGTTGATGTCCAGGCTGATATCCCCCTCGCCAAACAGGTTAATGAACTGTGGGCGGATGAAGAAAAAAAGCAACCAGGAGAGGATCAGGGACAAGAGCGTAATGACTATGGCCTCGGTGAGGAACTGCATGATTACCTGTCTCCTGTTGGCGCCGATGACTTTTCTTACACCGACTTCTTTTGATCGGCGCAGAGATCGGGCAATGGACAGGTTGGTGTAATTGAAGCACGCCGAAATCATCACAATCAGCGTCAGCGCAGATAGGAGATAGACGATCTTCCATCCGAAATTGGGACCAATCTCGTTCGACTTATCCTCGCCAGGAACAAAGTCGTTCATGTTTTCGACGCTGAGCCTAATGTTGTACCGTTCGGACTTGGCGTTTTCCACGTCAGCGATCTTGTTGAGGCTCTCTTCGATGGATTGGATATTGCCATTATGCGGAAGGAGGAAGTAGACATAGTTGGACCACATATTGCGCCATCCCAGGAAATCATTGTCTCCTTCCCGTGCGTGCTCTGCAAGGACCTTCGACATAGGTGCCAGCGCCTCAAACCTCATGTGCGAGTTAGTCGGTACATCTTCAAATACACCAGTAATGGTGTAGTTACCTTTCGATCCCTCGATGATCTGCCCTACGGGATTCTCGTCCCCAAAGAGCTTTTGAGCGGCCGTTTGTGATAGCACCAGTGATTCCTGGGAACTGAGCAGATTCTCTGCATCGCCGTGGATCAAGCGGAATGAGAAGATCTTCCAGAATTCGTTCTCAGTATAGTAGCCACCGATGCTGATGGCATTGTCACCTTTGCGCAAGTCATCGGAGAAGTTTTTGCGAATGATCACTACTTCTTCCAGGCCCGAGATTTCTTCGCGCATCTTGTTCCCGACCATGATGGACGTGGAGGCAAACTTGGAATCGAAGTCGCTTGTGATGCTTTCATAAGTATTGTTGATACGATAGATCCTATCGCGTTTTGCATGAAAGCTGTCATAGCTGAGTAGCTCCGCTATGTAGGCGATCATGAGCAGACATACCGTCATCGATATGCCCAAACCAAACAGGTTGATACCTGAAAAGAGTTTGTTACGCCGTATTGACCGTACGGCGGTTTTGAAGTAGTTGTGTAGCAGGTACATGTTAATAAGTCTATTATTGAGTTTTGCCTTTCTAACTAGGTAGGGCCGAAAAAACTTGACCATGTCCAACATATAGTTGAGATCAGCCCATACTTTACTTTTCGAGAGATTGCGTTCGTAGTACTCATGCAGGTCACCCAAGAGGTCCTCGGCGTACTGCGGTTTGCAGTACCATTCGATGAATCGAGTCATCCAGGAGGGGGGAGTGCCCGTGCGCCTTCTCATTTCAAGCCCTCAAAAACGATGGAGGGAATGGTATCCCAGAACTTGTCGCGCTGCGCTTTGGCTTGAAGCAAAGCCACTTTGCCAGACTTGGAAATTTGAAAGAATCGCTTCCGTCGACCGCCACGCTCTTTGGTGGGTTCACCAAGGTCCGATGAGATGTAGCCTTTGCCTTCCAGACGGTGGAGTACGGCATGGACAACTCCTAGTTTGGTCGTGCGACCGGTGACCTCTTTGATACGGTCCGTGATGCTTACGCTGTAAGCGTCATCCAACAGGGACGCAATCGTTAGGAGCACGATTTCTTCGAACTCACCAAGGTTCGTTCCTTTCATTGCAATCTATTTATTCACCAAATGTATAAAAAATAAACCTGCATTTATTCAGTATTTGTATGAAATATATTTAATGATCCTAAAGACATCCATTCCTGACCAGTAAGCGACGTTGTGGTCGAATGTACTTACTTCAGTAGGGGGAACGCAGTGCGGATCCCTAGTTTTGAATCATCGTCAGATGGCCAACCATATTCCTTCTGAGTCTTTGCTGGGCTCAGTGCACTACCGTGTTCGGGCAGGTGGGTTCTGCTGAGGTGGATACAATGATCGCCAGATACCGTAGGTTGTCAGTGGACTCTCTGCGCGAACGGCCGATTCAGGAAGCTTTGCGGGCCTCCAGGGCGATTGGATATCTGTTTGGTGAAGGCCGGATCTTATTCGATCGTGGCAAGGCGTCGTTCCGAACTGGTGCGTATGACGAAGCCACGCGGGACATGCTTTCCGCCCGAAACCTATTTGTGTCCACCGGATATGACGCGCACGTGCAGGCATCAACCAATCAGCTTGGGATCATCCAGTATCGCCTGGGTGATTATGATTCCGCCATGGTTTACTATCGGGAGTTTCTTCGGAGCTCGATTGCCGCGAGTGACCAGAACAATGTGGCCTCAGCCCATTACAATTTGGGGCTGTGCTATTCGCGGCTAGGTCCATCCGACAGTGCCATTTATCATTATGAGCAAAGCCGACAGCTTCGAAAACGGTCTGCGCAAGTAAAGAAGGAACTGAAGACGGTCAAAGCGCTGTCATCTCTCTACTACGCAAGGGACCAGTTCGATAGTGCTCGCAGTCTGCTGAGAGACGCCCTTAGGTTGGATGATGGCAGCCGCGACTCCACGCTCTTTGCGCTGATCTACTTTGAACTGGGGAGAATCGCGTACCGCACGTCAGACCTTGTCGATGCGCTCACCTATTATCAGGAGGCCTACGCCCGACGTGGCAACGCGTTTTTGGTGGATTCCTACTGCCAAAATGTTGGATTGATCTATTCGGCCATCGAGGATCATGAACGTGCGGCGGAGTATTATCGGAAGGCATTGGGTCTTCGTCGGGAGCGGGGTGACTCCGTGGCCATGGCGGAGTCGTACCAGGCCATTGGCAGCAATCTGCTGCGCCGGCATATGGACAGTGTGGAGTGGTACTATGACAGGGCCCTTGGCATTTTTGAGCGACAGGAGTTCCAGCCCGCACTGAGCAGCATGCATGAGAATATGGGCTACTACTACTTCATCATGGATGAGTTTGAACCCGCGAAAGAACACTATCTGCTGTGCATCGATATCGGAGACCTGGCGGAGACGCAAGGTGATATTTACTTGGCCAAAGCATACCTAGGCAAGATGGCTCAGGTGGAAGGGGCCTACAGAAGAGCGGAAGCCTTGTTGAGAGAATCCAATCGATGGTTTCAGCAGAAGGGCATACGCAATCACGAGATGACCACGAGTGGTTTCCTGGGTGAGCTGTACGCCGACCTTAGACAATACCGTCGCGCCTATGGGTACCAGCAGCGTGAGAAGGAACTGAACAGAGAGATTTTGAGTGCCCGCAACATCACTGAGATCGCTGTGTTGCGCTACCGCATGACCCTGGAACAGGAGGAGGAGACGTCCCAATTGATTGCCACAGAGAGGGAGCGGATGTATCAGGCCAATCTGGCGATGGAAAGGCGGATGCGCAATGTCGCAGTGGCTTCGGTGGTGGTGGCGATTGTGATCATCATTTATATCCTCTGGCTTGTTATGCAGCGTAGGAGAATCAACCAGGACCTCAATCGCCAGAACGAGCAGCTCAATACGCTGGCAAGTCATTTGACCGATACACTCCGTGAAAAAGAAACGCTGTACAAGGAGATACACCACCGCGTGAAGAACAACCTCCAGATCATTCTTAGCTTGTTGAACTCTGCCCAAGTGATGGTGGAGGACCAGGAGAGCCGGGATGTGCTCCAGCAGACCAGAAACCGCGTCAACTCCATGGCCATCATTCACAAAAACCTCTACCAATCTGGTAATATGGAGAAGGTGCACGCGCACCGATTTATCCAGGAGATCGTGAGGGAGATAGAGCAGTCTTTCGCGGGAAAGAGGGCTATTGCGAAAATCGATACGCAGGTGGAGAACATCTTTCTGGAGCTGAATCTGGCCATACCTGTAGGGCTCATCTTGAATGAGCTGATCACCAACGCGTTCAAGTATGCCTTCGAAGCTGATAGGCAGAACAAAATGCGCATAGAATTGAAGCGTCTGGATGATAAGAGGTATCGCGTGGAGGTAGAAGACAATGGGCCTGGCTTACCTGAGGGCTTTTCGCCGTCGGAATCAGAGAAGCTAGGTTTCCAATTGATCTACGGCCTGACGCGGCAGATCAACGGGGAGTTTCGCTATCACTCCAATCATGGTTTAAATGTGCAGGTGGACTTCTGTACTGAGCAACAGTAGTGGAGGAATGTTGAATGTTTTGAATGATTGAATGTTGAATTTGGGATAGTTGTCCTTTCTCTGATTTATTAGGCCAGGGATAGCAACGGCACCCGGCATGGCCTGGCGGGTAGACAGCGCGGCCGAAGGTAGAGTGGATAGCCCGGTCCTGACGAGAGGAGGAAAGATCGATCAATATTCCAATCAATCGCAAGAATCTCGGCAGGAGGCCCCAAACCATCAAAAAAGCGCAACCTTTTATTTGTTTTTTGAGTACAAAACAAATGATATGACAGACCTCAGTACTCAGGAGGAGCTGGTATTGCTGACAGTCGGGGCGCTACATCCCGATGCGTATGCCTACGCTATTCAACAGACGATCAAAGAGGAGAGGGGCAAGGGTATGTCGCTCGGAACGATACATACCATCCTCTACCGCATGGAGCAATCCGGCTTACTGCAGTCCAAGATGGGCGGGAGCAGTCAAAAGCGTGGAGGCCGCAGTAAGCGACTTTTTACCCTTACGGGCAAGGGCCTGGACGTGGTACAGGAGCTGCATGAGGTGCGCCAGTCGCTTTGGCAGAAGATCGCGGTCGAGGACCTATTCAAGTTTGTGTGAGCAAGGTGCAGCCACCGAAATGGGCGACTGCCCTGATCCATCGACTGTGCGATGGCTGTTGGGTCGATGAAATACTCGGAGACCTGGCGGAGCAATTTGAAGACAATCGGGCGGCAGGGAGGCCCGCAAGACTTATTTACTGGTGGGAGGCATTGCGATTCCTTCGACCACATATTCTCAAAAAACTCAATAGACAAGGACGCATTCCCATGACTTTTCATCATCTCAAGATTTCGACGCGCAATCTGATGCGCAACAAAGTGTATGCTTTTATCAACATCATGGGGCTGGCCGTCGGGCTGGCCAGTGTGCTGCTGATAGGTATCTACATCCAGTTTGAAACCTCCTATGACAAGTTTTTCGATGACAGTGAGCGCATCTATCGCGTAGCGCTGCACCGGGTGTATCCCGGTCGTACGAAAGACTTTGGCACCTCCGGAGTCCGAATAGCACCAGTGCTGAACGCCGACTATCCCGAGGTGGAGTTGGCCACACGGATTCATCGGTTGTTCTTCCAAAACGAGATCACGGTCACATTTCCCGACAATGAGAAATCCTTTGTCGAAACGCGGTACCTGTTCGCGGACTCGCTGTTCTTTGACGTCTTCTCCTATCCCTTCCTTCATGGGGATCCGGGGACAGCATTGGACGAAGAGGACAATGTCATCTTGACCGCGTCCACAGCCCTGAAGTACTTTGGCGATACTGACGTCATCGGGCGGCAGCTATTGTCCAATGATAGCTCCCTGGTGGTCGCCGGGGTGATTGAAGACATTCCCGCCAATTCACACATTCATTTTGATGTGCTGGGTACGACTACTTCCCTGGGATTTCTGGATGCGGCGGAGAGCAGTGACAACTGGACCAGCCCGTGGATCAATACCTACATCCGGCTGAGAGAGGATGCTGACCCCATGGCCCTGGAGGCCAAGTTTGATGACATGGTAGAGACCTATGGGGGTGCGAGCCTTGCCACCGCGATCGGCGCGAACTGGAAGGAAGAAGGCCATGCTTTTGAATACTTCCTGCAGCCCCTCACGAGTATTCACCTACACTCCAAAACGGATGTAGAGATCGAGCCCAACAGTGACATTGCTTACATCTATGTGCTTTCCGCTATCGCGATGATCATTCTCCTGATCTCAGCGATCAACTTCATCAACCTCTCTATTGCGCGATCCACTGAGCGCGCCAAAGAAGTAGGTATTCGCAAAGTTTTAGGGTCTTACCGACGCACACTCATTCATCAGTTTCTGACCGAGTCATTGGTGGTTTGCTTGATCGCGGCCACCTTGGCTATTCTATTTTTGTGGGCCTTTATTCCTCAGTTTAACCGACTCCTGGGGACCTCCCTTGCCTTCGACGCCCTTGCAGCGCCTTTGGCCATCGTGGGAATTTTCCTTGCAATAACCATCGTTGGGCTGCTGTCTGGCTTGTATCCCGCCCTGGCGATCAGTGCACTGCAGCCATCTCGTGTACTGAAGGGCAGTTACAAATCCAGTTCGGGGGGTGTATGGCTTCGGAATACGCTGATCGTCGTGCAGTTCCTAATGTCTATCGTCATGATCTCAGGCTCGATCATCGCTGCCAGCCAGATGGATTATCTGCGTAGCAAGGACCTTGGCTTCAGCAAAGACAACCTGATGGTAGTAAAGCAATCATTCCGATTGGGCAGTAATTACGATGCATTTGTCAATGACGTCCGAAGCATGGCGGGTGTCGAGGCGTTGGGTGGTTCGAATATGGTTCCGGGCATCTTCCATGGTAGCAACGTCTTCGAGGTGAGTGATCCGACGATTGCTGATCTCCGCGTCAATACCTCTACTATCGATGACGACTATTTACAGGCCATGAACATGGAAGTACTGTCTGGTCGTGGATTTTCCCGAGAGTTCAATGATTCTCTCAATGTGCTGGTCAATGAAAGCGCCGCGCTGGCGATGGGTCGGGACATCGAATCGGTGCTGGGCTTGAAATTTATCAACAATGTAACTGGAGCCAATGCGCAGCAGCTCAATATCATTGGTGTCGTCAGGGACTACCACTTCTATTCACTGCATTCTGAGATTGGCCCTATGGTGATATTCAATGGCAATTCGCAGTTCATTCCTGGCAATACGGTCATCCGAATCAATGGCCAGCGGACGGCGGCCGTTCTGGATCAGGTGACAGCGAAATGGCAAGACCTGAGTGCGACACCGTTTGCTTTTTCTTTCCTCGAAGATGACCTCAGCATGCTTTACGAGGCTGACAGAAATACCGCCACCTTGTTCAATATCTTCACATACATCGCGATCGTGATGAGTTGTGTGGGCTTGTTTGGGCTGGCTACTTATGTTGTGAATCAGCGTGCCAAGGAGATGAGCATCCGAAAAGTACTCGGCGGATCTATTCCTCACATTATACAGGTCTTTTCACGCGACTTCATGATCCTGATCGGTGTGGCTTTCCTGATCGGTGTGCCCGTGGCAGTCCTCGTACTTCGCAACTGGCTGGAAAGCTTTGCCTACCACGTGGATATCAACCCGATGTACTTTGTGTTGGCAGGTGGAGTTACCGTGGGGCTCGTATTTCTCACGGTTTCCTACCAGGCCCTGAAGTTGGCGTTTGTCAATCCTGTCAAAATGCTGAGGAGCGAGTAGGGTTTTCAGGTTTCTTGTTCAAGGTTCCAGGTTCGACTTGAACGAGGAACCTTTTGGTATTATTCGTTTCTCAGCCGGTCAGCGGGATTGGCCAAAGCGCCGCGTAGCGCCTGATATCCGACAGTGAATAATGTCAATATCAGCGTGATCGCCGCTACTTTGACAAATACATTCATTGAGACGTCAATAGCGTAGGCGAAATTCTCCAACCATGAGGAGGCGAGATAGTAGGAGAGAGGAAGTGCAATCGCCATGGCGACTAACACAAGCACAACGTACCGCTGAGCGATCAATTGGAAGATCATACCGGCTCCGGCGCCCAGGACTTTGCGGATGCTGATCTCTTTGCTGCGGCTCAATACGGAGTAGCTAACGAGTCCATAGAGCCCGATGACGGCTGTCAGTATGGCGAGCATGGCAAACAAAGTGAATAGCCTCTCCAGTTTGAGCTCAGCCTCGTAGAAGCGCGCAAAGGACTGATCCACGAATTGGTACTCAAATGGCCGCGTCGGCTCAAATTCGCGATAGGCACTTTCTACGAAATCGAGCGTCTGCGGGAGTTCATTGCCGTTGAGTCTGATCACGATGCTCGTGACAAATGAGGGCTCGATGTGCAGAATGACATTCTCTACCTCGTGGTGAAGGCTCTTGTAGTTGAAGTCGCGTACGACTCCCACGACACGTCCGACTTTGAAGCTGTCTTCTGCTGCCCACATTTTCCACCTCACTGTCGTTCCAAGCGCCTTTTCGGGTGCATCGAGTCCAAGGTTTTTAACGGCAGTCTCGTTGACAAGGAACGCACCGGAGGCATCGCTGGCAAGGTCTGAAGAGAAGCCTCTTCCCGCTATCACCTCGATATCCATGACCTCCAGGTACTGATCGTCCACCAGGAACATGTTGGAGGACAATTCATAGTCAATCAGCTCCGGAAAGAAGGCGCCGTCTCCAGCGACAATATCACCGGGTACACCATAGCAGAAGGAAGTGGCATCGATGCCGCTATGCCCTGAGAAAGCCGCACGACACCCATCCAGATCTTTTCGCATGTCCCGGGTCAGTGGTATGGTCAGCAGGTTGTCCTTGTTGAAACCCATGTCCCTATTGAGCAAATAATGGTACTGATCGCTGAAGATGAGGGCTACCAGTATCAGACCAATCGACAAGACGTATTGGCCGCCAACGAGAAGCAGCTGACCGTCGAAGCGAAATCTTCTGCCGCCCATATCCAATCGGACCGCGCCACTGCCATGGAGGACGGCCAGGGGCTGAAATTTCATTACCACAAGCGCAGGATACCAACCCGACACCAGGGACAAAGTCAGGATGCCCAAAATCATGATAGCGATGTTTGCCCAGCTGAAAACATCAGTCATCAGGAAGGACTTGCCGGCAAATTGGTTGAACGATTCCAGTCCCAGGATAATCAATCCCACAGAGACCACGCCTGCTGTCAGGCAGTAGAGAAAGGACTCTATGATGGACTGCGTCAGGACTTGTGTACGGCTGGCCCCGACGAATTTTCGGATGCCCACCTCCTTGGCCCTCTTGATGGACTGGGCCGTGGTCAGGTTGATGAAATTCAAACAGGCAATCAGTAGAATGATGGCCGCTGCCATGGAGAGGAACAAGATCGATTCGTAATTGCCGACCTCGGCAATCTCCCATTGGAAATTGGAGGAATGAAGATGTATGTCAGGCAGCTTTTGGAAGTAGGGCAGATAAGTGAGGCCAACTTCTGAAGTGATGGGGTGGGCGATACCTGCGACATATTTCTGAAATTCTCCCTCGAGCAATTCAGGATCTGTGCCTTCTTTCAGCTCAAAATAGGTGAAGAACTGCTGCCACCTCCATGACTTCATTCGAGACTCCGACACGCCCTCTTCTAGCCATTCGAATGAGAAGATGTAATCCGGCCGCAGGTGTGCTTGAGAGGGGACGTCCCTGTAGATCCCGGCGATGTCCAGCGTACTGCGTGTTAGCTGGAGGGTTTGCCCGTCGAAGGGTTCGTCGCCAAAGAATTTCTGAAAAGTGGATTGTGATAGCAAGACTTTTTTGGGCGCCAATAGGTCTTCGAGACTTCCTGCTATGAGCTCCAGATCCAATATCTCGATCGCCTCACGCTCGGCGTAGATGCCATTCTTCTCTGAGAACGCCCGGTCGCCCACGTTGAAGATCGTACCCCCGTAGTCGGCCAGTACACGACCTACTTTCTCGAATTGGGGGAAGTTTTCTCGGACGCTGACAGCATACATGGGAGGGACGATAGGGTAGTTCCCCTGGTTGCCACCTTCCCGTTCGACTACATTGAAAAAGCGGTATTTAAGCTCCGTATTGGAAATGTGTTTATCGTAACCCAGTTCGTCGTTGACGTATAGGGAGATGAATGTTACGCACGTGATTCCGATAGTGAGACCTATCAGGTTGATAGCTGAGAAGCTCTTGCGCTTCCATGCCAGACGGACCGCCGTCTTCATATAGTTCTTAAGTATTCCCATGTTGTTGAGTTTTGAGTTTCGCTTGAGCGGCCTTGCGACCGATGACCTTAGGAGGGTGACCATGTCGATGATATAGAGACACCTGGCGATGAAAGCTCCTTGTCGCTCCACGCGCCGGTCAAATATCTCATAGAGATCGCCTTCGAGCCCCTCGAGATGGGCGTCGTGGCAAAACCACCGGAAGAACCGCTGGAGTATCGCCGGAGGATCCATGGGCTTCATTCGACAAGGATGTTAGGGATCAGTCGAACCATGGCCGTACGCCGGTCATAGACTTCCCGTAGTACCTTCACACCAGAGGCGGTGAGCGAGTAGAATCGCTTGCGTCGGCCTCGTCGATCGGGCGTGGCCTCTTCCATCCTGGACGTGAGGTATCCTTTGTCCTCGAGCCTTGTAAGGGCAGTGTGCAGCGCCCCAATACTCGGTTTGCGACCTGACCGCTCCCTCAAATCGTCGCTGATCGCCACGCCATAAGCATCGTCTCCCAAAACGCCAACGGTGAGTAGCACCAGCTCTTCGAATTCACCCAGGTATTCTCCTTTCATGACAGTTATAATTCCTGTTTGTAGAGTAAAGGTAATTAATATTTCTGGTTTGTAGGAATTTAGGTAAATATTTCCTCTTCAAGTCTCTACCAATCTATGGTGACAGAGCGTATCTTGCTGGTATCAACACAAGAATTCATGCGAACCGCTGCCCTCTCTCTACTCATCTTCAATGGTCTCTCAGCGGTCTATGGAGGAGGCAGTCTTGTCATCGATCCTTCGGGTGAGTGGTTGCAACTGCCCATTGCATTGCTCGAGGGTACGCCTTTTGAGAATTTTCTGATTCCAGGGCTCATCTTGCTTTCTGTCAATGGCGTTTTGAACCTGTTCGTCGCCTTTCAGGGTATCCGTAGGCATTCGTCTTTTCCCGGGGGGACACTGGCGTGTGGGGCGCTGCTGGTGATTTGGCTTACTGTGCAGATCATCATGATCGGGCAGTTTTATGCACCAGCGCATTTGACTTATGGTTTGGTCGGTGTTGCGATGGTCTTTGTGGGCTGGAGACTTAGAGCACTGTCAGGTAAAAGAGGGAGTTGATATCAAATCAAAACTCAAGACGTACTGATCTTCCTACGGGCAGTACTCTCCCTCCAATCTCGACGGAGTCAGAAGTGTATGATTCCACCAGCGCCTTATTGATTACAAAAGATTTGTGCGAGCGCATAAATGTTTCTGGCAGCAGCTCTTCCGCTTCCTTGAGAGAGATGTAACTGATGAGCTTCTTCGCTTTGGTCAAATAGAAGATCACGTGGTTGCCCAACCCTTCCACGTACATGATCTCGGCACTGTCCACGCGATAATTGCGCTTTTCGGCGCGGATCTCCACCAGTTGTCTTTCCGAAGCCCCCGTTTGTTCGCGCAGTTGCTTCCAGTGCTTGAATATCTTCATAGCCGATAGAAGGAGGACCGTGGTATTGATCAGAACAATTGACTTGATCACGGATGACACGGTCAACATCTCGGCAGCTGTTTCGAGTATCAGGAGTTCATAATAGAAATAGGTAAATACACGCTGGAGAATTCCGCCCACGACGATGACCAGCAAATACATCAGTCCGAATCTCAGTTCGTGGCCTTTCAGTAGTAGCCTTGGCATTAGAGAGTAGAGCACGATGTATGACGCAGATATTCTGATGGGCAGGAGCAAGAACTCAAGGCCGAAGCTGGCGTAGTATTGACCAGTGTTGGCCCAAATCAGGCTGAAGAAGACGTAATACAACACCCAAAAGATGACGTGTGTGAGGATTCGGGAATTCAGGAGATAGCCATTTTTAAACATTTTTACCGAGATCGTGGTCACGAAATATACGCTTTTCACATCACTACAGTTGTCGCTCACATAGTAGGGCTGTTTGAGTTGGTCTTGCCGACTATTTTGAAGCCAAAACTTTAAGATGTTGAAGGCAAAAACTCTACTATTCCTGGTCGCTTTTCCCATGGCATTGGCGGCCCAACAACAATCCATCTGGCAGCATTACCCCAACGCTCATTGGGATCGGCAGATACCTCGGCGCGCCAACCTCGGTTTCCGTGTTGAGTCGGCGGATGACCAATCAATATTCGATACGAGGCAAATTCGGGTGACGCAGTTACAGTCAGACTCTCCCGCAGCCCAGGCCGGTTTGGAGGACGGTGATTTGATCCTGGCGATCAATGACGAGGACTTTCCTACTGGCATCATGGGTTCGCAGATGCTAAAGAATCTTCCGGGGGAAGCCGAAGTGACTTTGGCCATCCAAAAGGAGGGAGGTGTATCACAAATTTCATTCACACCACAGAGTGCCGAGCTTGAGGATCTTTCAGGAGTGGAAACCTACTATGGGACGATTGTGACCGATGATAGCACAGCGCTCCGAACGCTCCTTACGATCCCTGAAAATACGGAAGGCCCACTACCGGCCATATTCATATCAGATTGGACCAGCTGTAGCAGTACAGAAGTGCCTGTCGATTATCAGAGGGGCTGGATCAATTTTTTGCGAGGCCTCATTCAGACGACAGGTGCGATCGTCTTGCGGGTAGACAAACCCGGCTGTGGTGACAGTCAAGGTCATTGCTCGGAGTTGGATTTCGATGGCACGATCGCCTACCAGAGAAAGGCTTTGCAGTGGCTTAAGACCCACCCCCGGGTTGATGCCACCAAAATCTTCATCGATGGGGAGAGCGTGGGTGCTTTTATGGCCCCTTTGGTTGCGGAAGGCGAGGGTGTCAAGGGGATCATCGTGCGAGCTGGAGGGGCGACGACCTGGTTCGAGCGGATGATGATGTTTGAGAGGTTGCAGCGGGAGCTTTCAGGTGAGAGCCTGGCGGAAATTGACAGCGACATGAAGCAGGTCGCAGAGTTCTTTCATTACTACCTGACCAAGTCATTGCCATTGGACGAGATCTTTGAGCGGCAGCCTGCCATGAGAACGGTCTGGGATGAGCAGATCTCCTACAATAGCGAGACCAAGCACTACGGCCGACCTATTACTTTCCATCAGCAGGCCCAAAGTCACAACTTTGCCCGGGCGTGGGTTGAAAGCGGTGCGCATGCACTCGTACTGATTGGCGAATACGATCAATTTGAATCCATCGCCGCCGCCCGCACGTTGGTCAGGGCGGTCAACAGGGCGAATCCCGGATTCGCAGAACTGAAAGTCTATCCAGGAGCCAATCATCAGCTGGAGCTGTTTGATACCCACGAAGCTGCTAAGCAGGGATATCCCGGACGGACGTTGCAGCCTGATCAGATCGGCGTCGAGCAACCTTTGGCGGATGTTCGGGCATGGATGGAACTTCTGATGACGGAAGACATTAGGTAGTCAGGGAATAACCTTTGCCTCCATTACATTTGGTGCATGGAGCAGGTTTCATCCAAAGTCACGCTTCACATGGTCGCCAGCCTCGATGGTTTCATTGCCAAAAAGGACGGCGACATGTCCTGGTTTGAATCCCCGGATCACTACGAGAAGGGGACTGATCTGAGTGACGACGACGTGCAGAAGTTCCTCGATGGGATCGACTGCTATGTGATGGGATCTCACACGTATGAACTTGCCTTGAAACTGGGATGGCCTTATGGCAACAAACCTGTCATCGTGCTCACTAGCCGGACGCTTCAAAGCGACAAGCCTGAGGTGGAGTTTCGTAGTGGCGACGTGGTAGAACTGGTTAATGACCTTAAGACCAGGTATTCCAATATCTGGATGGTTGGTGGAGCCGATCTGACCAAGCAATTTCTCCGTCTCGATTTGGTAGATGAGATCGTGATGTCGATCATGCCTATTGTATTGGGAGATGGAGTGTTATTTTTCGACTACATTGGGAGGGAGCTGCGGCTGCGCCTGAAGGACATGATGGCCTTCAAAAACGGCATGGTAGAGTTGACTTATGAGGTACCCAAAATGATATAGAGCATACTCAATAAGTATTTATGGAAAACAAACCACTGACCATCATCGCCAAAGTGGTGGTGAAGGAGGACAGCGTAGACGTCGTCAAGGGTGAAATGTCTAAGGTCGTCGAGGCTACGAGGAAAGAAGAAGGATGTATCAACTACGATCTTCATCAGGACAATGAGGCCTCACATATCTTTATTTTCTATGAAAACTGGAGCACCAAAGCGCTTTGGGAAAAACACATGGAGAGCGCTCACCTGGCCGATTTCCTGAAGGCGACCGAAGATGCTGTGGAGAAGGTGGTGATCAATGAAATGACCATGATCAGCTAGGAACCCACCAGGTCTGATTTGTAGATCACTCGCCTGCCGCAGCTGAGACTTTTTCCAGTCCGGCGTGTCTGGTTTCTATGACCCTTTCGGGAAAAGCGACGGGCTCTTCGTTTCGTCGGTCATGGGATACCGTGACCAGATGCTTTATTCTGGCAACGATCCACGGCACGCATGCTATTGCGAGCATGCCAGAACCGAAAGCGAGCAAGTGGATGGGGTTCGCAAATGTTGACTGAAAAGAGAATACCCCCAAAATAAGGGTAGTAGAAAATGGGAGCGATACCGCCAGCGTAGAGAGTCCAAAGCCGACGTCAAACGTTCGACCAGCGCCTTCCTCTTGCACGTCCACAGCGCTCATGTGGGCAAATGGCCAGAAGCTGCATGAGCTCAAAGGAAAAACGACGGCCAGCAGGGCCATTGGTGCCGAGAGACCCGGGGCCAAAGCAAGGAACGCGGCGCTGACAACCAGGGCCAGCCCGGCGCGCCACAGAAGCAATCGAAAAATGAGCCCAAAGTCACTTCGCGTGAACTTTACAGCCAAACCAATGAACAGAAGGATCAATGGTGCCATAATGCTGCTGAGGCGCAGCACTACAGACCCGACGGCTCCAGGCAGAGATTGTAGGTTGAGTCCGAAAGCCAGCATAACCAATGCGACGATCATCACAATGTTGATCGGTTCACCGACGAGCGCCAGTAGCAATTGTTTGAGCTTGTTTCCCTCGCCTGACGAAGTGGCCACATTCAGCCGTTGGTACCAATGGATCGCCAGAAAATAAAGGAGGATGAGCACAAAGAACTTATTGCCGACATCCGCTAGAGCGGCAAGTGCTACAGCATCTTCACCCAGGAATTCTGCGACGAATGGAAAACAACTCAATCCCGGTGCCAGGGAGGGCAGGAGCATCATCATGGTACGCTGCCGAGCTGCGCCCAGTTCATTGAAAAGCCCTCGCGATAGATGTGTGGCTCCCAGGAGTAGACCATTTATTACCAGAGCGAGTAGGGGCAGGATGAGCAAATCCTGACTCAACTCCACATTGAGTAGCGCCACGAAAATTGTTGCAGGCAGCGCTACACTCAGGATCAAAACTTTTAGACCCTTGAGTTGCTCAGGGGACCCGATCTTCCGCTGTAGCAGAAGTCCCAGCCCAATCATCAGCAATAGTCCGAGGGTCTTTTCCACGTTGGCTGCGCTTCGACGTTTTAGCTTAATACAGAGTCCAGGGCACTGACGAAGATCTTCATCTCATCCATGGTCCCTATGCTCACTCGACACCAGTTCTTATCCATGAGGTCGAACGCCCGCACACCGACTTGCTGCTCGCGCATTTTCTCGAGAAAGGCCTTACCCTCCATTTCGATGGGGAACAGTACAAAGCTCGTTACGGACTCCACGTAATCGAAGCCTCTCTTCTCCAATTCATTGCAGACGTATCTTCTCGCTTCGGTGTTGAGCTTCCGCGATTTACGCTGGAAGTCCACATCGTCCATGCTCGCCGTGGCGGCTAGAACTGATGGTAGTGTGATGCCCATGCCACCCCTGGTGATGGCTTGCAGCTGACCAAGTGTCTCCTCCAGTCCCACGGCGTATCCTACCCTCAAGCCAGCCATCCCATGAATCTTGGAGAAGGTGCGGGCGACAATGACATTCTTGCCTTCCGCCACCAGAGACACCATGCTTTGCTGCTCGTCCTCAGGGAGGAATTCGAGGTACGCTTCGTCAACGAAGACCGGGACACGATCCGAAACCTTTCTGCAGAAGGCTTCCAATTTCTTGGCATCTGTCAACGACCCCGTAGGGTTGTTGGGATTGCATACGTAGACAAGTCGGGTATTGTCATCGATCGCCGCCTCCATGGCATCAAGGTCATGCGACCAATCCTTTGCCAGCGGCACGCCCTTCCAAGATGCGCCGACGGCTTCTGCTACTTTGATCATAGACATGTAGGCCGGGTCGGCAGAGACGATATTGCCACCATTCATGAAGAGCACAAGGCCGAACTTTTCGAGCAGATCTGAGGATCCGGGACCCATCATGACGTTTTTGCCAGTGACTCCCTCCTTTGTCGCGATTTTATCGATCAGTGCGAATAGCTCTCGCCAGGCATATCGATTGCCACTGGTGGCAGCCTCGGCGAATGCTTTTCGGGCACTTGGCGCTGGTCCATACGGGTTCTCGTTGGCGTTCAGCTTTGCACGCAATTCAGATGTTTTCTCCAGGGAGAGGTCTATGTATTCCTTGAAGAAAGGACTATAGATCGCTTTACCTGAAGCGTCGATTTTGGGAGCGGATCTCCAAGCCTCACCAAGACTTAGGTGAGGTGCTACAGTGAGGCCTCCTACCGTGAGCAGGCCGTTCTTGAGGAGTTGACGTCGGGATGTTTTCATAAGTGTTAGGCGTTAAGGCAAGCGTGGTGCTAGAAGGGTCTCTGAGGACCGAATGGACACAATTATAGGTCCACTCACTGGCAATCGAAAACCCACAAGATGCGTGTTGATTGTCCTTTTTCGGACACTGAGGACTTGTGGTTGCAACCTTTCCAAAGCACCCTCACAGATGTTGAAATTTCAGAAAGATCAGAGGACACTTCGCTTCGACCGTTGGTTATATTGTAAAAATGCCTGGCTCTCAAATTTTTATTCCCACATGGGTTGGTGTGGCCAATTATCTATGGTTTGATGGCCGGATGGCGGGAGTTTGTAATGAAATGGCATATTAGCACAACGAAAACAAAGCCTTGTCTTTTTGGTATTACATTAGTCAGTCAAAGCGGAACGACTAGTGGCCAACTACATTTCCATCAATCTGTACCGAAAAATGATTACTCATGCTTTGGCAGAAGGCATGCAGATGGAGGAGTTGCAGGGACTACGTACTCCCGTAGAGGACATCGATCACTTGCAGGCGGTTCCCGCAGACCACTTCTTCGAACTTCATGAAATACTCGACCAACGTTTGGGCCCTGGTTTCTCGGTACGAATAGGCCAGGCGATGAAAATAGAGGACTATGGGGTGCTGGGGCTATCGTGGCGAACATGTTCATGGGCAGGTGAGATCTTTGACCGCGCCGAGCGCTATTTCAAACTGTTGTCCAACACGTACGTTTTCAAAATTGAAAAAGGCGAGGAGATATCTCATGTATACCTCAATAGAGAGACTCATCGCCGGGGCGTGGAACTTTCGAACGAAGCGACCTTGTCTGCGACCGTAGTCGTGCTGCAGGCCATGACGGAGACCGATATGACTCCCTTGAGTGTTTCTTTCAAACATGGCCCACCTCGGAAACTGGACGGCTACGAGGAAGCTTTCCGATGCCCCATTTCCTTTGATCAGTCGCACAATATCATCAGCTATGCAACGAAGGACCTGGAGACGCGGACCGCCAAAGCCGACAAAAGCATCAATCAGTTCCTGGTCGAGCGGGTGGAGGAGGAGGCCAAGGGCATTGAGATCGCCTCGAACAGGATCGTCTCCGATGTGGAGGAGCTCATTGCCAACGCACTCCCCAGCGGCATCCCTGCCATCACACAGGTTGGGGAGCACATGGGCATGAGCAATCGTACGCTCACCCGACGACTGTCGGACAATGGCGTCACCTTTCGGGATCTGATCAAGAAAACACAGGAGGGTCTCTCAAAGGAGTTGCTCAAGAGCTCTTCGAGGAGCGTGGCAGAGATCGCCTTTCAAACAGGGTTTTCCGAGCAGAGTGCCTTCAACAGGGCGTTCAAACGCTGGACGGGTCAGTCACCCATCGAGTTTCGTAAAAGCGGATAGCTGCTCCATGGGGGGGTGAGGTCATTCCAGCTCCAGCTTTCAACAATTCAAGAGCCTGATCAAAATTTGGCTGACGGGTTTGCGTATTTTCGTGAACACGCACTTAGACCAATGGAAAAGATTCGGCGCTACGACCTGGACTGGCTGCGAGTCATCGTGTTCGCTCTGCTCATCCTATACCACGTAGGAATGTTCTTTGTGCCTTGGGGTTGGCACATCAAAAACAATGTCATCTACCCGGAGGTGCGCTGGCCCATGTTGTTTGTCAATCAGTGGCGACTGCCGATACTGTTTGTGATTTCCGGTATGGGCACAGCCTTTGCCTTGTCTTACCGCTCCGGTGGCCAGTTTCGAAGGGAGCGCTGGCAGCGGTTAGGCCTTCCGCTCGTCTTTGGCATGCTCATGATCGTACCGCCTCAGGTCTTCCTGGAACGTGTAACTCAAGGGTTGGGGATGGGATATGCCCAGTGGTGGATGACCGAGGCGTTCACACAGGGAGTCTATTCGTCTGGCAATATCAGTTGGCATCACCTCTGGTTTCTACCCTATCTATTGATTTATTCCCTGCTGCTTAGTCCGGTGTTTATCAGGATGCGAAATCATCCCGATTCGAAATTTCTGCAAGGCTGGCGAAAGAGATTGGCGCGACAGCCGTGGTCACTGTTTTGGTTGACGATTCCTCTCTTTCTTTATGAATCTTTGATGGAGCCTTTCTTTGAGATCACCCACAACCTGGTATGGGACTGGTTCAATTTTATCAGTTCTATGACCTTGTTTCTCTATGGGTTCTTGCTGATTTCAATCAAAGAACCATTCTGGGAGGCGGTCGACAAGATCAAGCGCAAGACCCTGGTTCTAGGTATTGTCACCTTTACAGGTTTGTTGATCCGATGGGTGTTCTTTGAGGACAACATCTATGTGCACTTTATAGAAGCCGCTCTAAAGATTGTCAACCTATGGGCTTGGATCCTGACGATTTTCGGATTTGCCGCCCATTACCTCAATCGCAAAAGCCGAACGCTGGCATACTGCAATCGTGCCGTGTACCCTTTCTACATTCTGCACCAGACGATAACGATCCTCATTGGCTTCTATTTGATGAATCTTGCTTGGCCATTTTGGCCAAAGTTCCTCATCATGACTATCGGTACGTTCGGAGGCAGCTGGCTGCTCTATGAATTCGTCATTCGGCGGATGAGGTGGCTGCATCCACTCTTCGGGTTGAAGTAGACTGGCAAGGTAAATCCCGGCTAGCCGATTGTGCCCATCAATGCACGAGTCGGTTGATTGTGGCGGCCTACTCGCCTTTGGCCAATTTGCTGGATGAGGGAGCACATTTTTCGCAGGTTGCTTCCGTGTTGCTGCCTTTGAAAAATAGCTTCCGAGCCATGAAAAAAATGGCTGCCAAAAACAAGATGCCGACGATGATGCCCTGTGTCATTTCAATAGTTGATACGTAATGAAGGCACCTATGTATGCCATGGTGGTCATATACGTCAGCTGGATGACGGGCCACTTCCAGGATTTTGTCTCTCGTCTGGTGACGGCCAGCGTGCTCATGCATTGCATCGCGAATGCGTAAAACACCATGAGTGCCAATCCCGACGCGAGGTTGTACACGTTGGTGCCATCCGGGCGTTTCTCCTGCTGCATACGCTGGAGGAGCGTGTCGCCGCTTTCAAAATCTTCGCCGACGCTGTAAATCGTGGCCATTGAACCTACGAATACCTCCCGTGCCGCGAATGAAGTGATCAACGCGATCCCGATCTGCCAGTCAAAGCCCAACGGACGAATGGCTGGTTCCATCCCTTTCCCCACGAGGCCGATCCATGAGTTCTCCAATTGGATAGAAGCCTGCTCTTCCTCGGTGAGTCCCATTTCTATGGCTTGTGTTCGCGCTTCCTCGATTCGACCCGGAGGTCCGTACGACGCCAATACCCAAAGGATGATGGAGATGGCTAAAATGATCCTACCAGCCTCCCAAACGAACACCCGCGTCTTTTCGATGAGGATGAGTCCTACGTTTTGCCACCGGGGTCTTCGGTACATGGGCATTTCCATGATAAGGAAGCTCTTCCGCTTCGCTTTTACAATGACCTTGAAGACAGCAGCTGCGAGTAGGGCAGCGACCAATCCCAAAAGGTACATCGCCATTAGTGTCAATCCCTGGAGGTTGATCACACCCCAAACGAGCTCATTGGGGACGACCAAAGCAATCAATAAAGCGTATACCGGCAATCTTGCAGAGCAGCTCATGAGTGGCACCACCATGATCGTTACCAGACGGTCTTTCCATTGGTCGATGCCGCGGGTCGCCATGATCGCGGGAATCGCACAGGCTACACCTGAAATCAGCGGTACGACACTTTTGCCGTGGAGGCCGAAAGGTCGCATAAGCTTGTCCATCAGGAAGACTACCCGAGACATATAGCCCGTCTCTTCGAGAAATGCGAGGAAAGCAAACAGCAGCGCGATTTGAGGAATAAATATCACAACACCTCCAATGCCTGGGATAATGCCCTGGGCCACGAGGTCGGTCAGCACACCGGCGGGTAGCGCTTGTATCGTCCAGGCACTGAGATTGGCAAACAAGCCGTCGATGAGTGTCATAGGCACATCCGCCAACTTGTAGACGACCTGGAAAATGAGGAACAGGACAAGAAGGAAGATCACGTACCCGCCAACAGGATGGGTGAGCACACGGTCAATCTTGCGAGTACGCGCCCGTTGTGACTGGGTTGGTGGCTTCTTCTTCAGGCAAAACTGTAGAATCTGGCGGATGCGTTTGTACCTGGTTTCGGTATCTTCAATTTGCTCTGTTTCCCCTACATCCTCGTGTTTCAAGACATGGTCGATAGCAGAATCTTCCAAAAACGGAGGAAGCTTTGCTGGCACCCCGTTTTCCATCACCTTTTTGAGTTGGGCGATGCCATCCCCATTGCGTGCGTTGACGGGGACAACTGGTACATGACCCAGCATTTCGCTGAGCTTGTCGACATTTAGCTCGAGCCCTTCCCGTGCGAGCATGTCGGACATATTCAGCGCCAATACGACGGGCATCTGAAGGTCTGCTACCTGTGTGAAGAGCAATAGGCTTCTTTCCAGATTGCTGGCATCAGCTACTACGACTGCTACCTGTGGATAGTCGGGGTGCTGGTGATCGAGTAGTACGTCAGAGACGATCTCTTCATCACTGGACTTGGGAAAGAGGCTATAGGTGCCCGGCAGGTCGATCACTTCGATCGCTTGTCCTTCTTTCGTGAAATAGGACCCAAAGTACTTGTCAACAGTAACGCCAGGATAGTTGCCGACGTGCTGGTTCATACCGGTCAGTCGATTGAATAGCGAACTCTTGCCCGCGTTGGGATTGCCTACCAGGGCTACTTTTCTAGCATTCATGCGTCATCGGACTCTACCTCCACCAGCCGCGCTTCGGCGTTTCTCAGAGCAACAACATAGTCACCCACCTGGACCGCAATGGGGTCCCCTAGAGGCGCCTTGAAGAGCACTTTCACATGCTGTCCCAAGTAAAGCCCCATCTCCGTCAACCTGGCCGTCAATAAACTGCTGGCCACATTGCTGATGGTCGCCGATTGCCCTACAAGCAAATGATCCAGTGTCAACAATTCTTCATGGAATGGATGAAGCGCAAAAATAGACGGATACTTCTTTCCGCCCAATCGCTAAGGGTAGTGAATCAAGTCATCAAAGTGAGGGACATTTCTCAGAGCCCAGCTACTCTTCCTTGAGCAATCGTGCTGGATTGACCACCGCCGCCCTGTACGTCTTCCAGGAAATGGTGATCACTGAGATCAACACAATCAGTAGTCCGCCTATGAAGATCGTCGAGGGACGGATGCTGGTGCGATATGCGTACTGTTCCAGCCAGAGCCCAATGAAGTACACTGCCACAGGTATAGCTATCGAGAAAGCCACGAGTATCCTGCGGATGTAGTCGTAACAGATCAACGCAAAGATCCCGCGAACACTGGAGCCCAGGACCTTCCGGATGCCGATCTCCTTCATCATTTTGTTGAGGTCGATATTGACCAGGCCGAAGAGTCCCATCAGTGCGATGATGATGGCAATGGACGAGAAGACCACCGCAAGACGGCTGAAGTTGAGGTCCTCAGCATGAATGAGCTGATAGCTCTCGTCGATGTAGAAGTAATCGAACGGCATATCGTCGACATATTGGCTGAAATTGCTTTGGAGGAAATCAATCGTGGCTTCGCGCTGGCCGGGGTGGATCTTTACGGACAGGTATTGGTTGTACCACTTCTCCTGACCACTACGAAGAAGCACCAGCGGCCCTATCTCTTCATGCAGCGACCTCAGGTGAAAATCCCTGATGACACCGACGATCTTGCCTTCTACTGCTCCAGACCAGATGAGCGTTTCTCCTAATGCCGCAGATGGGGAGTCAAAACCGTAGGCCTTGACCGCTTGCTCGTTGATGATGAAGGCGGCAGAGTCGCTCTGAATGTCGTCAGAAAAAGCCCTGCCAGCTATCAATACAATGTCGTAGGTCTGCAAATACTCCGGACTTGAGAAGCAACTCATCGCGGAGTAATTGACCGGGTCTCCGGGACGGTTGATCCTGCGGCCATCGTAGCTCATTTCGTTGAGTGGAAGTAGCTGGGAGTACGCGTAGGATTGGATGTTGGGGTTCTGGTCCAGGGCATCCTGGAATGCCGGATCGAGGGGTGGGCGACGGACCGCGACGACATAATCACTATCCACCCCCAGTTCACGATTGAAAATGTAGTGGATCTGGTCTTGCATGAGCAATGTACCCACCAACAAGACACTGGACAGGACAAACTGGATCAGGACAAAAACGGAACTAAGTCCAGACCGAGAGGTGCTAAGCTTTTGGCGTAGTGCCGGCTGCAAGCGCAAGGAAGACAGTCGAATGCTGGGGATATACACTGCCGCTGTGCATACGGCCAGTGCTGTGCCTATCAGCGGCCAAAAGAACCGATAGGTCTGCAGACGCTCCCAATCGAGATGAAGGCCACTCAACTGCTCGTACCTGTCGACAAGGAGCACTACGAGTCCGCAAGAGACAGCCATGCTCAGTGCCAATGTGACAACGCCAGCCACAAAGAACCGTGTCCTGATCTGGCGACGAGTAGCGCCGAAGACCTTGCGAATGCCCACTTCGCGAAACTGGTTGTACAGCTGTGCCAGACTGAGGTTGATATAATTGATAGCGCTCAGCAGGAGGATCAAGAGCCCTGTTGCGGCCATGGTCCATAAAAGGGAGGCGTTGATCGCCGGCTTCATCGCGCTGGCCACTTCACTCCGGATATGAATGTCTTCCACAGGCTCGAGGCGGTACTCGAAAAGATCTGCATCTTCCCGTCGGTAGGGCATGTACTTATCTACGAGTTGATTGAGCTTCGCTTCCGTGGACTCTGCCTCGTCGTGATGGAGCGTCAAATACGTGTAGATGGGTTTGAAAGATCCCCAGTTGGTTCTTTCTCTGTCCATACCCACTAGTGTGGCGGCAAGATTGAAGTTGAGATGCGTATTTTCAGGCAATTCCTTGAAGACACCTGTAACTTCAAGGGTCACTTGCCCGGCGGGGTACCCATCGTATTGTATGACTTGCCCTATTGGGTCCTGATCTCCAAAGTATTTTGCGGCCATGCTTTCGGCGAGCACTACCGTTCGAGGGCGAGATAGGGCAGTGGCTTGATCTCCAAGCAGCAGAGGCATATCAAAAAACTGGAAGAAAGAAGGATCAGTGAACATCATCGCATCTTCATAGAAGAGCTCGGCGTCAATCTTGAGGACCGGGCTTGACATCCAGATCCGGACTGCATCACTGACTTCGGGTATTTCGTCCTTTACCGTAGGCGCAAAAGGTACGGGGCCATGAGGGTAGAAGTTGTCTGTATCTCCGTTGATCACGTGGTAGACCACACGATAAAGTCCCTCGCCCTTGAACTGGTCGTCCACGGACAGATGAAAAGCAATGAAGTGGCTGATGAAGAAGATACACATCAATCCTACACTGAGGCAGGCTACATTGAGGAGCGTATTGAGTCGATTGCGGGAGAGGGAGCGACTAGCGGCCTTGAAGTAGTGGATGAGGATGTCGGGGAGCAGCGTCCTGGCGAGGCTTATGTTGCCAGCGAATTTTGCTTGAGCGTATTCCTCATTGATGGCGGTGAACGCCCCAATTTTATCAGTAGCAAACTGAAACGCTTCCCGCTCACTGCTTCCCTCGGCAATCTTCCGTCCAATACGTGACCGCAAATGGTCTTCAATTTCCTCTACTTCCCCCTCGTCGAGATGGCCAGCGGCCAGCAGGCGACGTTTCCATTTTTCTATTGCCAGCTCCAGATCGTAACTCCTCTTCATATTGTTTTCAGCTTGTTCCAGGATTTTTGGAGGATGACATTCATGAACTCCCAATGCTCTTTTTCAGTCTTCAGCGCGTCAATGCCAAGGTCGGTGATGGAATAGTACTTGCGTTTGCGGCCGTTGTCGAGAATCCGCCACTCCCACTGGATGAGACCATCGCTGGCCATTTTGTGCAGTAGGGGATACAGCATGCCGTCGGACCAATCGATCTCACCGTTGGTGAGGCGTTCTATTTCCAGCAGGATCTCATATCCATAATTCTCACCGCTCATGAGAATACTGAGAATAAGCGGTTTGTTGGACGCGGCCATGAGCCCTTTGGAGATAGCTTTCATTATACCTTGATATTCTAGGTACAAATATATCTAGATATTCTAGGTATACAAATTGTCTTTCGGATGAGTGCCATAATCTCCCTGGTGCGCAAAAAGATTACCAGTCATCGCGTGAATGAGCGGCTTATTCTTGATCTTTAGTAACCCAAATCCAATACCCATGAGAGCGACGATCGTTAGCATCCCGGTTCGGGATCAGGAACAAGCACTGCAATTCTACACGAAGAAACTAGGATTTATCGTCAAGCGCGACGATCCCCTCGGCGACGGCAATCGCTGGCTGACGCTGGTATCCAAAGATTCGGAGATACCCGAAATATTGCTCGAGCCCGCGCCCCTTCATTTTGAGCCGATGCAAGTCTTTCAGGATGCCTTGCTGGAAGCCGGCATCCCATATACGCAGTTCGATGTCGATGATGCACAAGAGGAGTACGACCGACTGGTCGCACTTGGCGTTGAGTTCAGCATGAAGCCTACTGTGATGGACAATGTGAAAGCCGCAGTCTTGAATGACACCTGTGGTAATCATATCATGCTGGTAGAGGAGTTGTGACTTGGTGCAAGCTCCCTTCGGTATCAATGTACTTGCCTGGAATCTGAATGACCTGTTTTAGCGGTGCATCTCCATCCAGGTGAGAAGCTTTTCGTCGAAAAGAGCAGCTTCCTCATAATGCGGCCAGTGTGCGCTCTTCTCGAATAAATTGATGGTCAAGTCCGGGAATATTTCTGCGATCTCATCCCAGGTAGATGGAGGTGCCACCCGAAAGTCATAACGACCCAGGGCAAGAAAGGTAGGTACGTTGAAAGTGCTCAAGGCCTGAGTGATATCAACATCCAAAAACTTCGGGGGGTAGTCGTCATTGGCCCGGACTCCTGCCCAAATTGGGGAAGCATCGAACGTGGGATCATACCAGGTTTTGGGGCCATCCCGTATATAGCCCCTGATAAAACGCTCACCTCTCGGCAGCTTCGCCAATTCTTCGTCTGGGAGCGCTTGCTGATTTTCTGTCATGATCGCCTTTCGTTCGGGGGAGGCAAGCTCCTGCCAATATTTTTCTTTGGCTTCCACCGCCGTTTTATAGAATACCGGAGGGGCGATCATAATGACATGAGAGACGTTATCAGGGTACTTTTTTGCGTATTCCAATGCCATCAGCGAGTGGATGGAGTGCCCGATGATGGCTATACGATCGAGCCCCAGATTTTGCCGCGCCAGCTCTATATCCCTCAGTAATGTATCCGGTGCAAATCTGATTTCATCCATCGGCCCCGGTGATGGGGCATAACCTCGATGGTCAAGAAACACCAATCGTAGATGTTTGCGAAGATTCTGTGAGAAGGCCCTGGGTAGATAAATCGCACTTCCGATAACTATTGCGGGGCTACCTGTGCCCTCGATACTATAGTGGAGATGGAATGGTCCCGAATTGATGGTACCCTTGGTGGCTTCATCTGATGGATTCGCAGCAGACCCTGCTTCTTTCTTTTCTGTTTTCACAGAACACGCCCCACACAGGGCGAGAAGCAAAAGGAGTCGCACAGCCCCATTTTTCAGTACCATTTCTTTTTCGCCAAGTCGCATAGCACACAATTTTGGCTAAGCAATTGTAGCGGTTTAGTAGCTATTTCAAAAGGAGCCTGCCAACTATCGCGGGTTAAGTGCAGCGTGGTGTATTGTATTTGTGATTCGGCGAATTACTGCTAAACCTCATTCCAGCTATTCAAGATCTTCGCTCCGAGTTTTTATCACGTTCTGCAGCCGCTCAATGATTTCATCTTTATTGAAGGTGTCTTTTTCCAAATCAAGCTGGATCGCCTCCACGTCGTGCCGTGACTTACGATTGATCCTCATATTGCTGTCGAAATTCAGCGCAGCAATTAGCGTTGTAATTACAGCTGCAGCTCCGGCGAAGATGGCTCCCAGGTCATGGCCGAAGTCAAATTTCCAATGATTAAACTGACCAATGACCGCCGCAGTGGCGCTGAAGAGTGCTGATAGAACAAGCAGTGCCCGATAACCACCTCTCCAGAGTTGTGCGGATTGTCTGTACTTTTTTTCATACCTCTTCAGAATCGGAGTCAGGTCTTCTTTTTTCGGAGTCAGGTCTTCTTTTTTTTGTGCCATCGGTTTAGTTCATTGGTTTGACGGGTAATATAGTTGAACGGTAGATTTCTTCTCTGCGGGTTTAGGTTGATCTCCTACATCATGCCCAAGCCTCTACCCCCGAGGCTTAAACACCTTAATCACCACGGGATACAGCAGCACGTCTACCACGAAGGTGACCGCAACCGCTGCGGCGCACAGGTTGCCAAAATTTTGCAGGCTGCTTACCGAACTCATGCCAAGCGTCAGAAATCCGAGTGTAAGTGCCAACGAGGTAGCCAGGAGCGCCAGCATGGTGGACTTCAGGCCTTTGTCGATGGCCTCGACCGGGTCCTCGCCGCCTTTTTGGTTTTTCATGTAGACGTGGACCAGGTGGACCGTATCGTCTACGGCTATGCCCAGCAGGATTGCGGCAATCATTACAGTACCCATATCCAGCGGGATCTCGAAAACGACCAATACAATGGATATGAAGGCAAGAGGGACGAGGTTCACAAGGACGCTGAGGATGGTGAGTCTCACTTTGCGAATGAAGACCATCAGGGCAATCGAGACCATGACAAAAGCGCCCAAAAATGAGTAAAGGAGACTACTCGTGATGTGACGGGTCATCTCAATGTACAGGGGCATGTACCCCATGGCGTGCAGCTCTAGATCCTGCTCGGGTCCACCCAGTTCATCGAAGATGGCCTCCACCTCGTTGATGACGGACTTGAATTGATTGGCGCTCATCATCCTGATTCTCCCCGTGATCCGCGCCTCTGTTCGGCCCTCGTTCGTGAGCTCGAGGAGCCGATTACCTTCGTAAGCTTCATAGGCAGAGAGGATTTGTGAGATAAAGAGAGACTGCTCGGGGATGCCATATTCCTTTGATGGGGAGAGCTGCTGGTTCAGGTATTTGATGACACCGACAATGGACGAGGGCGTGTAGATATCTCCCGATTGTGCCATCTGCGCTTCCAATTCGTCGAGGAACGTCAGCGCTTCACTGGTCATGATGGAGTCACCCTTTGCAGATCTCACAACAAACTCGAAGGGAAGGTAGGCACCCATCTTTTCTTCGATGATCGCGCCGTCCTGGCGGACTGTGGAGGAGGGATCCAGGTACTCACCCGGATACGTATCGACTTCCACGCGCTGGAGTAAGGTGATACCGGCGGAGAAGGTGACGACAGAAACTGCTGCCACTAACGCCTTGTGTCGGCTTGTTGCTTGCGTGATCCAATCTGCGAACTTCCCGACCAGCCGGTTGATCTTCAGGACGATGGACCAGCCCTTTTCGTCTTCTGGTTTCTTCAAGAGGGCCAGGCCAATGATTGAAATCAGATAAACCGATATGAACGCGATGCCCAATCCGATGAAGGCGAATAGTCCCGTGATTTTCAGTACTTCCAGCGGTGAAGCGTAGAAGGCGATGTAGGCGAGCATGGTGGTGATTGAGGAGTAAAAGCACGGTTTGGCGCTGTAGACCATGGCCGCTACCAGGGTTGCCCGCTTCGTCTCACCCATATTTCGCCCTGCCTCGTTGACGTAGTTATTGATCACGTGTACAGCATCTGCGAGGGCATAGACCATCAATATTGTGGGGAGCGTGATGGAGATCATATTGAGGCTGTACCCTGTCGCTGCAAACAGGCCAAAAGTCAGCACCAGCGAAAAGATGATAGCCGCCAATACGATGAAGATGTAGCGTCTCTTTGGGATGATCAGAATGAGGAGAACCATGATCACCAGGTAATTGAGCAGGGAAAAGAGTCCCGATTCCTCGCTGATGGTGGTGTTAAGCGCTTCGTAGACTACCGCCAATCCCGCCATTTGATAATTGGGCAAAGTTTCGTCGGCGATAGCTCTTATCTCTCGGACAATGATGTCCCGATCCCGCTCTATCTCCTCGAAGGCATCCAACCGGAGTAGAATGAGGTGACTCTTTTCGTCTTTCGAAATGAGCGTTTCTCGGATAAGCGGGAGTGTCTGAAGCCTCTCAGCCAGGGCCTGGACCTCCGCCTCGTTCTGGGGAACGGTTTCGATCATTCTGCTTGTCGTCACGCCCGACCCCTCTATCGCGATGAAATCCGAAGATCCAAAAGTGTAGACCTCACTCACATAGGGCAGGGCTGCGAACTGGCTTTCGAGCTCGAGCATCTCAGCGATGGCCGCAGGCCTCAGCACGCTGTGGGGATAGGAGACCATGAGCGTGATGATGTCATCATTCCCATACTGCTCCTGGAAGTCCATGAATGTACGATAGGAAGCGTCTCCGTCATCGAACCAGACCTTGAGGGAATTGTCCACCTTGAGGCTCGTGCCAATGAAATAAAGACTGGTCAAAAATAGGCCAATCAATAGGACAGCGATTCGGCCGCGGTTGTCGTATATCGATCCAAATAATCTGGCCAGTGTCGATGGGACTGGTTTTGGGGTGGGAGCATCCATTACGGTTGAGGTTTTAGTAGTTGCTTTAGTTTTCCATAGTCAATTTTCGAGTTGTGTCGGGGATCACGGGGGATGTGCTTCATGACCATCACCTCGTTATACGGGATGGAACCAACATTTGGAGTGACCTGAGCTTCACTTAGCACCGTCTCCACTACTAGCGTGACTTTGCCGTCCAGTTCCATGAGGGTACCGGTGGTCACCCCATCAATGTGTTGCAGAATGTCTTCCATGATGAATGGAGATAGATAGCTATCTCCAGACTTGATCAGTTGCTTGTTTCGTCCTGTGAGGAAAAGGTCTCTCCCGTGAAGGAATCCACTGTCCCCGGTTCTGTGCCAGACGGTGCCATCCACTACGATCTTGTTGGTACGGAAGGCTTCGTCATTGCGAAAATAGGAAGCCAGCACATGTGGCCCCGAGACGATAATCTCGCCAATTCTTCCTTCTGCTAGTGTCATGCTTTCCAGTTCTGAAGGTGAGCAGGTAGGCAGCGCTTCGTCAATGATTTCAATGATCTTCAATTGGGTGCTGCTGTTGGGTTTGCCCACTGCCAATCCTCCGGTCTCCTCCGTTGAGGTGATAGCAAGTTCCTTTGCGTCGATGGAGCTCATAGGTTCGGCTTCTGTCGATCCGTAGAGGATGATAGATTTCGCCGACGGAAATGCTTTGAGCAAAAGCCTGGCATCCGTAGGAAAGACAGGTGCGCCTCCGGTAAAGACCTTCCTGAGATGAGGAAGATTTGTCCTTTGTTGGGTGGCATATTCCGATACCTTCCGAACAAAAAAGGGGGAGGTGGTCATTCGGTTCACCTGGTATTGGACAAGCTGTTGGACAATAGGGGCGGGATCGAGGGCATCTGGTTGCCTCATGTCAAAATCCGCAATGACTGACGTGCTGCCCATTCCCAGGTTTTGGAACAGGACGATCGGTAGTGTTACGAGGTCAACATCCTTCGGCTGTGGGTCGATCTCATCATTGAGCGCGTCAAATTGTTCTTTGAGGAATTGATGTGTTCGATTGGCAGCCTTCGGTGTGCCGGTACTCCCGGTGGTGAAGGTGATGAGCGCCGGACTGTCGGCGGTTACCTGTGTTATGGGAATGCTACTGTCGAGCATTTTCCGATCGTGAAGGTTGATAGGGATCTGCCGGAGTGGACTTGAAAACCACCTGAAGACACGGGCTTTGAAAATGCCTACAAAACCCTGACAATCTGCCAACCGGCAGCAAAGTTCAAGGCGCTGTTTGCTCGCCCATTCATCGAGGAAAACCGCGACGGCGCCGAGGTAAAAGAGCGCCATTACAACGCGGTAGAGGTCGATGCTCATGGGTACAAAGACAAGCACGCGGTCTCCTTCTTTTATGCCTTTTTGGCTAAAGTAAGCGGCTGTCTTCCGGACATCATCCGATAGCTCGTGGTAGGTGATGCTGGTTTTCCTATCCACAATGGCGATCGTATCCGGGTAGGCGCTTGCGGCCCTAAAAAAAAGCTCCGTGATGTTCATAATGCCCGGCCATACAAAGCGTAGGATTTGAACTCGTGTGCCTCGAAGTGTTCAGAGATTCGCCGGGAGGCATTGTCCTTTATCATCATTGCATGGATGCCTTTCTTGTAACCCTTCTTCCTGGCGGTCTCATTCAGTTTGCCAATCAAATAGGTCCCCATGCCATGGAAAGGTGACGAGCGCTTGCGAGCCAAGGATTTGGTGATGACGGTTTCACCAGCGGGACCTTGAAAATCTTGTACGCCGAAGATGAGAGCGTGGAGTTCATGGTCCTGGTCCTCCACGAGCCATATCAGGTCGGGGTCAAGCAAGGGGCCGACTTTCTCATATTTTGAGACGAATTCCTCCACCTCAATAGGCGTAAAGAGGAAGTTGTGGCAAAACGCCTCAAGGCTCAGTTGCGCCAGCTTTACCAACTCATTTCTCAGGTCTGTGAGGTCCAGATTTCTGAACACAGCCCCATTCTTTAGGTAGCCCTGCTCCAGTTCGTGCTGCTCTTGGATATCATAGTTGAGATGTGTATCCAGGTGCGAATAATAGCTGGCGATTTCTTTGAAGCCGGCATTGACAAATTGGTCGTTGTAATACGTATGGTGGTAGGGCTCAAGGAAGAAGTTGCGGTGTGTATTGTGCAGGCTAAAGCGGTACGTGTTCCATGTCGATCCCTCCATGGGTCCAATCAGCCAGCGATATCCTTTGTTGTTGACAAGGTCGATGGCGCGGTTGATCAGTTCGTCGCCCACTGGGCCGTCATCGACGCATTCATAACTTCCTATGCATGCCGCTGGCGCCCCTTGATAGATAAGGTGAGGGTTGGCATATAAGGCAAACCTTCCGACAGGCTCGTTGGCATTGAGGAGCACATAGCAGCCTTCGAGATGGGTCGTGACGGGATCATGCCCAAGTGTAAAACGTTGGCTTTCCTGCGGATATAGGGCTCTGGGTAATTCGGCAAAGACTTCAAATTTGGACTCGCCCGGCATTGTTTTGATGAGCTGAAATTCTTCCATGTCGTGAGCTAATTGATAAAAAGGATGAGTACTGCTAAGCTTCCAGCGGGAATGAGCAAGTTGTCGTATCCCCTGTGGGTAATTCCCTCGATGACTGTTGTAATCGCCGATATGGTTAGTGCCAGAAGGATCGCTTCGGACAGTTGCAGTCTTTCGACTGTCAATACCAGTGCCATGCTTAGAAGGAGTGCGCTAGCAAAAAAACCGAGTGATCCACTGAGCGTCTTTACGCCCCCAAAGACTTTGTAATGGCCCCTGGGCCATTTTCTGCCGACAATGCTTGCGACGGGGTCGCAGATCGCCATGATCAATATGGGCAGATAGTAGAATATCAGCTGACCGTATTCCATGTAGACGAGGTAGCATCCTGACACGATGATGGGATAGTGGATACTACCCGTTGTTTTTCGCTTGACGGCGTGGATGGAGGGCAGCAATCGATAGTGCCGTGACAGCAGCACAATGATCAGGAAGCTACTACAGAGGACGAGGACCAGAAGCCGGTTCTGAATCAAAGGCGGAAAAAGCATTGTCAGTAGCCCAGTGGCAGTATGCACATATTTCCTGGTCAGTTCGGCGCTGATCTTGAATTTGTGGTAGAAGAGCTCGGCCGTTCCAAACAACGCCAGAAAAGCACCTGCCAGGTACACGGTATTTTGGAGACTGGCATTCATGATTTCACGTCCGTCAGAAAATTGCCGTAGAAGAATCCCTTGTCCTCGGACCGTAGTCGCTGCACTTCCGGGTCAGGAGCTAATCGATGGTCATCTTGCGACATTACTCGCGGGACCATCAGGTTCCAATAGGCATACCGGGCTCCAGACTCGCCGAGATCGACCAGCGTTTTGGCTACGGACCTGAAGGTCTCCGTTGGCATGTACTCAAAAATGTCAGACAAGTTGAATTTGCTAAATGTGGGGTATTTGGCGAATGCCTCTTCTGCCAACCCCTGGTACACCACCAGGCGATCAAGCCGGGTCTTGATGCGTTCAAAATTTTCAGCTCGTGCAAAATGCGGAAGGTGTGTGCCGAAGCTGCCGCTGAGGATATAGTGGAGGAAATAGTTGTCCTGACAATGCACCGATGTCAAATGCCTCCGGGATTGATCGAGAATGAATGTGGAGACCGGCACCTGGACTTCAGACAAGAACGCCGGATCGCGACCGAACCTTCCCATAACGAACTTGCTGAAGAAGACCTTGAAAAGCAGCTTCCACCGCAGGTTGTTCCACTGCTTCTCATAGAACGTGACCTGCTGGGCAGGCTCCTTCGTGGCAATCAATCCCCTGATTCGCTTTTTTGTGTGGATTAACGGCAGCACCCTGGAGTGAAATAGCTGGAAGTACTTTTCAAATTTGCCTTGGTGGATGATGCCTGCCTCGATCTCGCCTTTGCGCACCGACCAGAAGTGACTCAGTTCTGCGCTCATGCATTTCCTAACTTTCGTGAAAAGCTCCCAGATGTGGTCGCACGGCGTGAACCCCAGAAACTGCAGGAATTCAGAATGGTCGAGTGCGCGAAATGCCGCTTTCTTGAGCTCTATCAGGTGGAGTTGGATGAGGTTGATGTCTACGGCTACGACCAGCTCCGGGTCCCCGCAGAGCAGTGAAAAGCTGTTGTCCCCAGCCGAGCCAATGGAAAGTACGTGATCTCCGGTGCCCACTTCCAGGGCGCTAAGCAGGACGTCGGCATCTTCCCAGCAGTTGGCATACCTGATGTAGTCGTGCGCTACGTTGCTTAGTTGCTCATCCATGGTTGACACGTATGATCTTGCCGGAGCTCCCATCCATCATGATTTCATCTCCTGTCTTCAGGGACCGCAATAGGCCGGTCACGCTCACAATGCACGGGATACCCATTTCCCTGCAGACGATGGCCGAGTGACTCAGCAAACTACCTCTCTCGACGATGACTGCCGACGCGGTGGGGAACAGCATGACCCATCCCGGATCAGTATTGGAGGTCACCAGGATATCTCCGTTGAGCGACTCTATCTCATGAGGATCCCTGACGACCTGCACATTGGCATGGACCTTCCCAGGGCAGCAGCCAATGCCTGTCAGTTGCTCCTGTCCTTCGGCGACCTTTTCCAGTGAGTAGATGTATTCGTCAGAGAAGTCCTGGCCGTAGGTATAGAATCGCTCCTGTGGTGGTGGCTGGCTGCGGTACTCCGCAAATTCATTTTTCCTCTCCTCAATTTTGCCTGCCCATGCTGGATCAAAGGCTCCATCGGATGCGGAGGTGATTTCTTCTAATTCCAGGTAAAAAATGTCGCGAGGTTCACCGATATGTCCTTCTTCGTGCCAGTGGTGGCCCAGCGCGGTCAACATCTTCCTGACCATCCCGAAACCTCGAGTGCGTTCATACCTAAGGTTCTCACGGTTGCTCACGAGGTCCCGGGTCTGGCGGAGCACTACATTGAACCACCACCTCTTCAGTGGCTGGCCCCGCAGCGTACTTGCCAGTTTGGCCTCGGCGGCGGTTCTTACTGTCTCTTCGATATTGTCCTGGCCAATTCTTTTCGTGATGTCCTGCTGGATGTAGGACTTGATGATCTTGACGAAAAGCGAGGGTTTTTGGCTGTACGAGATAGACTCAAGTTTCAGCTCACCAACGCACCGCTCACCAAATCTTGCCAGGTAGTGATCAATTGCCTCCTTGATTTCGGGGTAGTCACCGTCACACAGGCGATTCCAGATTTCATCGGGTGCATAGTCCTGAAATAGCTGCTTCGATTGCTCGTTCTTCGCGACAAGGACGGCAATATCCATGCTCATATGTATTGGCTCCACAGAAATGATGTCCTGGCTGCCGCATAGGAGGTCGTTGTGAATATTCGGATCTTCAGGGCAGTATTGGGCGGTGAGTCTGGCGAGCATACCAAACCAGATCATCGAGAAGAAATCGTTGACGAGAGGTGCTTTCCACTTCAGTAGGAGGGTCCGCTCCAACGTGAGGTAATGGTTAATGATCTCTGCGGGCGTTGGCTGGTTGAAATCGATGCATTCGTATTGGGCGAGAATCACATTCAATTGATGCATGAACCGCCTGCGATCCGAAGGGAGCCGGAGCATCATCACCATCATTTTGAGGACCATCTCAGCAATTCTCACCGTGGCCAGTCCCTTGCTCATTTTATATTTTTCATCCAGTTCGAAGCGCTCCTTGACGCCCATCATGCGCTCCATGTTTTCCGCGTTGAGGGAGTATCCCGGCAACATGGCCAGCATTCGGTACCAACTGAGCAGGTTGTAGTACACGCGTCCACGAACGAGTCCAAGCATTTGGGCAAAGACCGCTGCATGTTGGTTGATCTCTCTGCTTTTCACTCCCATGATATTGACGAACTGACGGTAGACTGCCTCGTACATCTTCAGAATGAATGAGAAGGTCATTGGCGTGGTGATGCCCGGGTAGGACTCAACGATATTGCTATTGTCCCAGACCGTATATTCCTGCTTCTCGGATCGTTCCAGGGTGGTGATCGGTCTTGTTTGCAGCAGGTAGAGTGTGTCTCCCTGATAGGCAAACTCGATATCCTGTGGAAGACCTAGTTGGTCCGTCAACTTATCCAGCAATTCTGCAACTTCATACAGCTTTGCATCTGTGAGCGTTGGTTGATCCGCTGCTTCTGTTGGCACCGCCACTTTCTTGATACCATGCCCTTTTTTGTTTCTGACAAGAGCATGCGTTTTGTGCACCAGGTTGGATTGGATACCCTCTGGTGTGATGCGGAAGGAATCGGCATCCAAAAGCCCGGAGACGAGGCCTTCTCCAAGACCGTAAACCGCAGAAATCACTTTGGTATTTCGGTCCCCCGAGACGGGATCGACTCCGAAACCGACGCCCGATACATCCGGGAAGACCATTTCCTGGATCAGCACGCCGATCCCATAGCGGAATGGTAGGTGATGTTCCTCTCGGTAGGCAAGGACGCGATCAGATACTGCCGATTTCCAAATTGAAAGGACCTTGTTGTCCAGGTCGGAAAAAGGGACATTGAGGTACGTCTCAAACTGTCCGGCAAAGGAGAACTCTGCACTGTCCTCATCAATCGCCGAGGACCTCACAGCAAACGACTTGCTGTTGTACTGATCCCCGAATGCCTCCTGGATGTGCGATAGCACAGATGCTGGAACAGTGAGGTGTTCGAACTCGTCGCCCATTTCCTCCTTGGAGGACCAGGTGGGGAGTTGGCTGAGCAGGACGTCCTCAGGGATAACCGTCCATCTAGGCACGTTGGCACCTATCTTCTCGAGTTCGAGCAGGTTTCGGGCCTTACCGCCAATTCCGGCACTGGACTTGGTGATCGTATCGTCGGTCAAAGTTGTCACTGGATCAGGGATTTAATCATTGGGATAGCCCCAAGGGAGAAATACATCAAGGCAGTCCACGCCGCTGACGAGTACTCAATTAGTTTGGTTTTGCGGGGTGTAGGCCGATGGATAAAAAGCCAACCTGGAAGGGAAAAGAGAACGAAAAAGAGCCCGAAGGTCACCGGGGCCACCCATCCATATCCGGCGTAAAATGAGGCGCCGATCGCGAGCGACATGGTGACGAACATCAGCCCAATCCATGCTGCTGTGCCACCCCGTGTGCCGTACATGCCTGTGTAGGATACGACGCCCTTTTCTTCCATTTCTGGGGTTCTGATTTTGCGGCCAAACTCGATCACCAGTCCGTTGGAGTACGAGACAGCAAAAAACCATAGTAGCCCAAGATGGGGCTGTGCACCATCGAGCAGCCAATCCAGCCCACTGGCATAAATGTCGATCAGTGGGATGATCACCATGTGGGAGGCCACGTAGATGAGCTGGCGCTGCTTGAGCCAAGTGGGGACGAAGAATTCTACCCCCATCAGCGCCAGGTAGGCCAGGACGATGACGTACAGATAAAGCATATTGAGTTGAAAAATGCCAATGACCGCTACCTGCGCGAGTCCGACGACCCAACCAACTACTTTGAGCTCTTGCAGTGAAATAAGACCCCGGGGGACGGGTAGGTACGGGCGGTACTTTTTGTCATCTTCCTGGTCCTTGAACTCATCGAATACCCGCACGAGGAAGAAGAGTGTGACCGTCGCGAAGATGCCTATGATGAAGTCTCCCCAAGGAATGAAGCCCGATGCTCCACGACAAATTCTGGAGTAAGAGATGGCAGAAAACGTGAATGATGAAATCAGGACACCATGTGCGAGAAAGGGAAATCGCTCCTTTTGATAGATATAGAATCGATGGACGAAACTGGAGCTTTCCATGATCTGGTCAGGGTCTTCGACCGAGTTTTTCGTGCGCCTTGGTGAACTGATCGACAGACATGGCAGCTGCTATGGAGATTTCTCCCGCTAGAACCACTGCCGAGCAGATTTCAGCGAACTTCCGCACTTTGCCGACACCACTACAGCCCAGCATTTCGAGGCATTCATGCTGTGTGGGAAGTGAGGTGCCACCTCCGATGGTACCAATGTTGAGGGAGGGGAGTGTCACTGATACATAGAGATCGCCTTGTCTGTTGATCTCCATACGGGTAAGACCTACGGCTGATTCGGAGATGCATGCCACATCCTGACCACAGGCGATGAAGAGAGCTGTCAGGCCATTGGCGACGTGTCCCTGCGCGCCGATCGATCCGCTTTGCATCACCGCGAGGGTGGCGGACTGCCAGTACTTGGCGATCTTCTCGGGGGTAGTCTTCAGTACCTGCTCGATGACACGCCTTTGGAGGACGACTTCAGAGAGTGCCTTTTTGCCTCGGACCGTCAGAAATGACATCGCCGTGGCTTTCTTGTCGCCGGCATAGTTGCTCTCGACGTACCACTCAATAGGAGGTATGTCAAATGACGATAAGATGTATCTGCAAATTTCGTGAGTGCATATCGTGACCATATTCTGACCCGCCGCGTCCCCGGTGGCATACTCAAAGGTCAGGATCACGCTATTGCCCTCCATGTGCGTCTTGAGATCGATAAGATGGGCGTGCTTGCTCGCCATTGAGACGATCTCACGAAAAACAGGCAGTTGTGTCATTACCCATTTCACGAAGAGTCCAGAGGCACCAATATTCTCAAACTTGAAAAACGGGCATCGCTGCAGCCCCTCTGAAAGGCAGACAGAAGTGATCCCTCCGCAGAGGCGGGAGGCCTTCATGCCGCGATTGTAGGAGGCGACGAGGGCACCCTCAGTAGTGGCCATCGGGATATAGAAGTCACCCATTGCATTGGCACCCCTGACGAGCAAGGGTCCGGCCAGCCCGATCGGGATCTGAGCCAACCCAATGTAGTTCTCAATGTTCCCTTCGAAAGCTTGTGGTTGATCCTCTCGCTTTTGGCCGGATAGGTAGCTGCAATCAACGCCGAGGTCGTGAAGTAAAGCCCGTCGCTCGTCCCGGGCCTCAGCGGACGGGTGCGTATTGAATCCATCATGATTGAGTTGAGCGACTTCCTCTGCACTAAGTGGGGCAATCTGCTTGGCGAGTGCCTCTATCTGCTTTTCTCTTTGTATTTCGCTCAGGATTCTATTGGTCGCATCCAGGTTTTGTGACATGACAAGAATTCTTATCTCGCGAACCGATGCCGGGAACCAATATCAGACCCGTATAGATCGTGGTACAAGCTGCCATTTGTGCCCGACACCCACTACATTCTTTTACGAAATTCACAATAATCGGGACACAGATTTTCGAGAATATCGCGGAGGTAGTTCGAAATTCTGAAATTGAGATTTTGGGGTTTTAATTTCCCTGTTTGCGAACGCCGACAGAGTGATGGCAGATGCAATACCTGGCATGGGTTGAGTGGGGGTACGAAGCTGGAGTGCGGATAATGTGGACGCTGAAGGTGTTGAAGAATTATAGTAGAATTGAGGAGTGAGGAAATGCTGTGGCACCCAGATTAGAATAAGCTAAATGAGAACTACCGGACCTATACTTGCCTTGACCCTCTTTGCCGGACTCCAATCACCATGCCATTCACAGCCCTACGAGATCCCGGATGGTGTTGAGAGAATCGTTTTCCTGGGGAACAGCATCACGTACGGTGGGAAGTACATTGAGTTCATTGAAGCGTATTTCCTGGCGCATCACCCAGAGAAGCACTATGAATTCATCAATGTCGGGCTTCCTAGCGAAACGGTGTCGGGACTGTCCGAGGAGAATCATGCCGGAGGTGCTTTTCCACGCCCGGATTTGCACGAGCGGCTGGCCAGGGTGCTGGAGAAGACCAGGCCCGATTTCGTGTTCTCCTGCTATGGCATGAACGACGGAATCTATCTGCCTTTTGACGACGATCGCTTCCAGAAGTATAAGGATGGCATCCTCTGGCTGGATGAGGAGGTGAAGAGGAGTGGAGCGGATATCATTCATATCACGCCTCCGCTATTTGATGAAAGAAAAGGGGCGGCCTACGCCAATGTGCTGGATATCTATTCGGATTGGCTGATCAGCCAGCGCTATACGAATGATTGGCAGGTGATCGATATCCATTGGCCGATGCGAAAGGCCCTGGAAGATAAGCGTAAGATTGACTCAACTTTTGCGTTCGCGAAGGACGGTGTGCATCCATCGGAGTTGGGACACTGGTTCATCGCTCGCCAGGTGCTCTTGTCTCTGGGTGCTCAGGCATCGGAGTTGTCACCGGAGTTGGGCGATTTCCTTTATGATTATCCCGATGGGAAAGCACTGCTTGCCCTCGTCAATGAGAAGCAGGTGTTGATGAAGGATGCCTGGCTGACTGACATTGGGCATACCCGGCCGTGGATGAATGAAGGTCTTCCAATGGAGGAGGCGCTGGCAAAGTTGAAAGAGCTTGAGGGAAAGGTCAGGGAGTTGTTGGAGGAGGAGTGATGTCAGAACATGATACCTGCAGGAATCCCGCAGAATGGGCGACATCTTGAATTCAAGATCTACATTTCTTCTACGTCTGACTGTTTTATCTGAGACGAGAATTTCCTAGTTTCGTGGTTGTCGGGTGGATTGAAGCCCGTCTCAAAACATCCAAGTCACTTTCTTTTTGTCGACAAGGTTGAAATTCAGACCAAAACAAGCTGAAATGATGTTTACGACGATGTTCTCCTTGGGTAGCAGAAATGAGACATCCCCCAACTACCATCCTCAGTTAGGTGAATTTGATTTTCTAACGTCATGCCCTGTGGTATGAGAATCTTCATTTAGATCATGAGAAGTATTGCCGCGTGTTTTGTTAGCCTCCTGCTATTTGGCTGCTCTGAGAGTCCAGATATTGATCCAATGGGTGGACAGTTTCCTTCCTCGACTAACATCATTTACACCGATGAGGATCATAGACTGTTTTACGTTGATGACCTTCGGGAAGGACAGCCGACCGAAATTGTCACAACTGATATGAGTAAAGAGGAACTGAGCGTCTCAGAAGATGGCGAACGAATCGCTTTCCTTAATTCATCCGGGAACCCCGTTATTATCAATCGGGCGGGAGAGGTGCTGGAGACGCTGCTTGACTATTCTTCCGTAGATCAGATCGATTGGAGTTTCGACAGTCAAACGCTGTACATGCTTCATGAGAGTAGGTTAGTTTTCTATGGTCCCGAATTGGGTATTCGGGAGTTGATAGTGCCTGCAGAGATAGCTGCTTTGGGTGCAGTACTACTTTCAGTGGCCATCTCTCCCAGTTTGGATGCGGCATACTGCTTTAGGTTCAATGGAGACGAATTGATTACTATCATCAATCGGCAAGATGGCTCCGATGAATTCATTACTCCCTCTGCGACATGGCAGGACTACGGCTATTTACGTTATTCGAAAAATGGAGACCTGGTGATTGCTTATGCCTCTAGAGAGACAGATTTCAGAAATAGAGTTTTTAACCATGTCGATCTCTATAGAGTTGGAGAGACGTCATCATTTCCTGTTTTTTCATTGCAGTTTGGAGTCGAGAATATCCCCATATTCAGGAGCGATCTGAACTTTGTTCTCTTTGTCGAAGATGGCATTCTCAGAGCTATGAGTCTCGCTGATTCAGAGCAATTTGATGTTGTCAGAAGCGACATTCGGCCCACCCAGTTTGACTGGAAATGATATTGGTAATCTACTGATACACCCGGATGTAATCCACGACCATCGGACTCTCAGTGAATCCTGGCTCGATTTCAGGCTCAATGGCAATATTCAGCAGGAGGTAGTAATCGGAATCGTAGGGCCATGTCTTGCGATTCTTGACAGGTGGATCGTAGGTGTAGTGCTCCACGCCATCGACGCTGAAAACCATTTTATCCTTCGACCACTCCAGTGCATAGACATGAAACTCATTGGAAACATTGGCCACGCTTTGACCGCCGAGGTTCTTTACCTGGTCGCCATAACTTGATCCATTGTGTACGGCACTCTGGATGAAGTCCTGGTTCCTTCCCCAGTGCTCGACGATGTCTATTTCACCGCAATGGGGCCAGTTCGTCGACCCAAATCCTTGCCTTTCCCAGTAGGCTCCGGCTTCGCTGATGTTCTTATTGAGCATCCAAATGGCCGGCCAGGTACCAACACCGGTGGGTAGCTTGGCACGTATTTCCACCCTACCATAAGTGAAAGCGAACTTCGAATTCAACCGGGCAGCTGTGAACTCCTTCTTTTTGCCTTGGTCTACGAAAGTTTCTTTTTTCGCAACAATGTTTAGAAAGCCATCTTGCTGATAGGTGTTCTCCTCTCGGTCCGTATAATGCTGTACTAGTCCTCCCCACCATTGGCCTCCTGGAGGGAGCTGCGTTTGAAGAAACCACTTATCGCCATCAACCGGGCCATTCCCATCAAATTCATCCGACCAAACAAGGGAATCGAAAGCAGGATTGGATGGGGTGACCTCACTGCGTACCTGATCGGTGGCAGGGTCGGAAACCGATTGGACCAGAAGGAATAAGACAAAAGAATTAAACATAAACTGTGATCTCTGCGCGATAAGAGTGAGACGCGAAATTAAGGCATGTCACGAAATGGAATTGGTCGAAATCTAATGTGGACCTGGATATCTTGGGCCTCATGGCACCACAACTGAGAGATATTACTCCAGGTAGGCTAACTTCATGGCGCAGTTTAATCCAATTACCATGAACGATAGTCTTCAACAGGACCTCGACGACCGCATCCGGCAACTCAACGAAGCGGATCAAAAAAAGCTCAAGGCCCATGTGCTTCAACGTTTGATCGAGAAACTTCAGGAGGACGAGAGTGAAGAGATAGAGCAAGACTTGAGGAGTCTCATCGATCAATTTCCGACGTCGTCTCCAGTGGATCCAAAAACGTCCAGATCGATCAGAAGTTCGGTGAAGAAGATTCAAGCGAAGGTAGAAAATACATTTGGGTACGTTGAAAAAGGTGCGTTGAAGAGCAAGAACTCCAATACGTGGATAGCTATCGGGGTTAGTCTGGGGATAGCACTTGGCGCTGGGATGGGTAATCCGGGCGCTGGTCTCGCCATTGGGATCGGCATAGGCGTGGCTATTGGCACGTCAGTTGGCACAAAGGAAGAGAAAATGGCCGAGGAAAAAGGGTTAACCTACTAGGGTAACGCTCACATTCCAGTTCGTCAACCAGGCACCGGCACCGGATTTTCACTCATTAGATGATTTTTAGGCTCGTCGGACCGGTTTCGAGTCACTGGATTGGAGGTGAATCCAACCGACAGAGTTTGAGACAGTACATTGGGTAATGTAATTTTCACCCTTCAAATCAGAACACTACCGATGCGAAACGTTGGAAAAATTGACAGGTCATTAAGGTTTTTACTAGGGGTATTCCTCTTGTGGCTGGGGCTCTGGGGCTTCGATGGACTCAGTGGAGACATCATTGGCATTGTAATATCGCTGACCGCATTGCTCCCTTTCTATATGGCGGTAACGGCCTCATGTTTTGTTTTCAGGTGGTTCAAAATTCATTCACTGTCAAAGTCGGAATGCGAGAAGTATGGTGCGCCTTATGGAACTACCGAAGGAAGGGACTGAACCCTGCGCATTCGAGATTCCTTCGTGACCCTTTTGGTGCAAGAAAATGATGAACGGCAAGACTTTCTTATATAGGAGCCTTGCCAGGCAGCAACTTCGGGTGAGTCCAAGAGTCTCCCTGAAAACACGTACCTTGAACTAGCAACAAAAAACCCTAACCGTGGCTTACACCTACCCATTCCGACACGCCTGCCATTTTTGTGCTGTTCTGCTATTAATCGCAATCCCATTTTCGTGCGTTGAGAAGTCGGGGCAAAGCGAGGAGGACCGAAAGCCGAACATCTTGTTGATTGTAGCCGACGATCTTGGCTACGGCGATATTGGATGTTATGGGGGAGAGATTCAAACCCCCAACATAGATGCCCTTGGCAGGAGTGGAATCAGGTTCAGCTATTTCCACACGGCCCCCATGTGTGCGCCTACACGAGCGATGCTGCTCAGCGGGAACGACAACCATATTGCCGGTATGGGAGGGCAGGGACGAGTCACCGATCAGTTTGGCTATGAAGGACAACTTTCAAACAGAATAGCGACTATCCCGCAGCTACTGGCGGACGCGGGTTATCACACCTACATGGCCGGAAAGTGGCACCTTGGTGAATCGCCGGACGCGAATCCCGCTCAGAAAGGATTCGAGCGCTCATTTGTGCTGCTGCATGGGGCAGGCAACCATTACACCAACCAGAGTGCCTTAAGGCCAGGTTTTTCCAACTATACAGAAGACGGTGATTCAACAACATGGACCGACGGGAATTATTCCACCGATTTCTATACGGATAAGCTTATTGAGTATATCGGTCAGAATCAAAATGATGGCAGACCATTCTTCGCTTATGCAGCCTATACCTCACCGCATTGGCCCTTGCAGGTGGATAGAAATTACTGGGAGAAGTACAAGGGCCTTTATGATGACGGTTACGAAGCGCTCAGGCTATCACGATTCGAAACGCTCAAGGAGGCTGGCATCATTTCGCGAAATGCCACAATGCCCCCAGCCCATGAAGTCGTCCAGCCCTGGGATTCGTTATCCGTGGAAGAAAAGATGAAGGAAGCCAGGAAAATGGAGCTTTACGCCGGTATGGTCGACAATCTTGACTACAACATTGGAAGGCTGGTGACCTATCTGAAAGAAATCGGGGAATATGAAAATACTTTGTTTGTCTTCATGTCGGACAATGGCGCCGCTCACAGGGACTTCATCAATTATGATAACTTCCATTTTCTCAGAGACTACTACAACGATGATTATGAGAATATGGGGAATCCTAATTCTTATATTTCGTATGGCCCCCAATGGGCGGAAGCCGGCTCGGCTCCATTCAGGTATTTCAAAGACTTTGCCACGGAGGGTGGTACAAATACAACGATGATCATCAGTGGTGCGCAGGTGAACCGATCCAATGAAATTCACCACGGTTTCCTGAGTCTGGTAGATCTGGCGCCGACTTTCTACGAAATGGCGGGTGTCACTTACCCTGAAGTATATAACGGACAGGAGATCTATCCTTTGCGGGGTTCGTCTCTCTTGCCCTTTGTATCTGGCGAAACTGACACCATCCATTCTTCTGAGTATGTCTTTGCGCTAGAACACTATGGGAATGCCATGGTAAGGAAGGGGGACTGGAAGATCACCAACTTCACGTGGCCCTTTGAGCCAGAAAATTTTGCTCTTTACAATTTGTCAGAAGATATGGGTGAAACAAATCGACCTCAAAGAATTGGAAGCTGATAAGTACGAAGAACTGCTGACGGAATGGGCGCAGTTTTCAGATGAAGTCAAGGTGCAAATCCCTGCTCCCAGTGCCAACTAGCACTGGTGGGCCTGAAGTATCAATCCTTCCAAATCATTGGCCTGATATATCTCAGTCACCCACGCGGAGCCTACGCCACAGTTATCGGGTTATATGTGTATGGAAAATCATGCAATAAAATTTCCCGAGGGCCACTTCGTCGGAATTGGGTCGGCCTTTGGTATCCCGCTGGGTCTCGTCCTGTCCATCGCTCTTGACAACTTTGCCATGATTGGAGTGGGTATCGCCCTGGGTATCGGTATTGGCGTAGCGATTGAGGATAAGTACAAGCGGGAAGGAAGAATTCGTCCATTGATGGAATCAGAGAAGCGGCAAAGGAAGCGATTCATGCTGATCGGGTCCTTGGTATTTATCCTGGGTATCCTGGCGTTTTTCCTGACCCTACTCTGAGAATCGGCACAACCGACGCCTTCTGTGCGGCAGTGATTACCTGTCCAAAGGCGATGTTGCCCTGGCATTAAGCTGTGTCGATTCTCCTGAGCTTTGCAGGATTCTTTTTCCGAATGGATACATTTGTTGGATGCGCTGGGTGATCATTGCTATTGTGCTGTTGGGGAATGGTGCGTGTGCTCTTGGGCAGGAGCTCTGCATAGCGCAGGAAGACGTGCTCGTCCCTGAAGAGACCCTCAGCCGCTATAAGCGCTTTGGCTTCAATTTTGATATTCACGAGGACATCCTGGCGGTCTCAGAATCATGGAATGACACCCAAACATTTCGCGGTGGTGCCGTTCATATATACGACTATGGGCAGCAGGATTGGACCAGACTGACTTCCATTCAGCCGGATGAGCCCGTTGCCGGTTTGCAACTGGGCAGGGATGTGGCACTCTATGGCGATGCCCTGGCCGCCATCGCCCGTCCACAGAATGACAATGGCGGCACCAACCAGGATGTACTTTACCTGTTTGACAAAGAGGAGGGGCGCTCGTGGTTGGATTACCGGCAAACCTTCGTCGGGCGCATCGACTCATCGTTGTCCGAGAGTGCCATCTTGCAAGTTTTCAACATGGACTTCTATGAAGATGTTCTGGCTGTCGCCTACGTCGGTGGGTCGTCGTCGCAAGTCGCCCTATACCACTACGACCCTGTCATGGGATTACAGCAAACAGCAGAAATTACGCCGCCACTAGGCGAAAATGGGGGAACCAGTCTGGAGCTGCTTGTGGCCGTCTCGGAAGACTTGCTCGTTGTCGGCGTTCCCGATTTTCCAGGGGACGAAAATGAATCGAGTGGCAAAGCCTTCCTCTACGTCCGGCGCGATGATGGATCCTGGCCGAGTGAACCGTCAGCAACCCTCGTTCCAAGTCTTCCGAATCAGCAGCGTTTTGGTAGCCAGGTGGTGGTCCATCAACAGACCCTTGTTGTCGCTTGCGATTACGGCACCGAAAACGGCCGATTCGAACCCAAAGCGTTTGTCTATGAGGAGCCCGATACCGGTTGGGATGGGACGCTACAGGAAACGGCCATCCTCCGAACGGGTCAGCAAGGGTCGTACTTCTCAACGGTTGTCCTCGCGGCCAATGACAACTATGTCTTCTACGGGAAGAGCATCGAAGCGGCTCTCTCCATTTTTGAAAAGACTGGCGATTCATGGAAGGACCAATCCAGGACGTCATTGCTATTGTCACCGGTGATTGGTCTCAATTTTGGCGACCAGATCAAAGCCAGTAACGAGCACCTTGTTCTCAATTTACCTGGTGATCTGCAGAGTAACGATTTCAGTTTCGAGCGGCTCTACAGCTACGAACCTCCCGGCGGGAATTTTACAGCTGTCGAGGAATACACGTCCCTGTTGGTGGCCACAGATTCAAGTGCCGCGGAGGACCGATTTGGAGACCAGCTGAGCCATCACGGCAATTGGATGGCGGTGACCGCTGCGGGCGATGATGAGGGGGCACCAGGAGCAGGGGCCGTGTACCTCTATCAGAAAAGCGCTGAAGCTACGGCATGGACGCTAAGCCAAGTGTTGCGGTCACCAAGCACGGCCGCGTTCGAAGGGTTTGGTGCGGCACATGATCTTCGGGATTCTCTGCTATTCGTGGCCGCGCCCTTCCACGAGAACCGGCAGGGGATTGTTTATAGCTATCGGTTGACGGCAGAGGGGTGGGAATTAACTGGAAGTGTGCTCTCGCCTGAGATCGCCGTCCCTGGAGTGCCTGTCGACAATAGCCGCAAAGGATTCGGCCGAGCCATTGCCTTGCACGATGAGGTGCTGGCAATCACGCAGTTCAATGCGACCAACAGGGATGATAGGGGCAGGGTGCATCTCTATGAAGACGTATCGGGGACGTGGCAGTTCATCGGCAGCCTGCGGCCGGAAGATGACAGCCAATTTGACTTCTTTGGCAGGGAGGTGATCATAAGCGACTCCTTGATCGTTGTGGCGGCGGGAGGCAGACCGACAGTGAGTGAAGAAGATGCCAAAGTATATGTCTATCGCAAGAAAGGCAATCAGTGGCAAGGAGCCACCGAAGACGCGAGACTCCTCGCCCGAAACCAACGGGACATCGACCAGTTCGGCCTTAGCATTGCCATGCACGATGACCTCATCGTTGTCGGTGCTCTCAACTCAAGTGCGTCTGGCGAGTTGCTTGCTGACTCCCCCGATATCTCGGCCGGCGCAGCTTACGTCTTCCAAAGACCGACCGGTGGTTGGTCAGGTTCGATCCCTGAGAAATGGATCCTCACGCCAAACGAACCTATTCCCTCAAGTAATTTTGGTTATCAGGTTCATATTGACAGCCGCTATCTGTTCGTCAGCGCACCGCATTTCAATGAGGGCGCTTCATCGGTATCGGACCTCTTGACGAGTCCCGCGGGACAGGTTTATGTTTTTGATCGGGATCTGCCCTTTACGAGCGCTTCAGTTCATGAAGTATCGATTTTGGAGGCGGAGAGCGGATCCCTTGGAGATGGTTTTGGTAAGGAGATCGAGGTGATCGATGACGTTTGGATGATCGGTGCTCCAAGAGCGAGTACGGATCGTGGGGTCTTGTCGGGGGCCGTGTACCAATTTCGTCAGTCACTACATATCCTCGATCCCGGGCAGGCCTTCTGCGTTGATGGTGCCCCCGTCGACCTGTCCGTTACGGGCGCGGAAAATGGGATTTGGTCGGGCTCAGGTATTACCGACGCGGTACAAGGCACGTTTGATCCTTCCGCTTTGGCTCCTGGCGGCTATAGGGTTTCATTTGAATCGGGCGACTGTCAGTCCTCCATTGTGATCGACGTGGCGAGTCCTCCGGAGTTGGTCGACGGCTCGGATTATATCACCTTCTTGTGTGAAGGAGGATCGGTGCCTTTGTTCGCGATGTTTGATGCATTTCCCGGGCAGTTGGAGTGGTCGTACCGCGCGACACCCACCATGGGGTGGCAGCGACTTCAAGGTTTTGACGGTAGCGCCACCGTCAATGTGACTGAACCTGGGGAGTATCTCTTAGCATTCGGCAATAAGGGCTGTATGGATGCCCGTGCTTTTGTCGTGGAGCTATCTGATGAGAACAGACCAGAGATCATTTCCCGTGCTCCTGATGGACAGGAAGTGTGCGAGGGCAACCCGGGCTTATTGTTTGTGGACGTACGCAGCGTTTTAGATGTGGACTTCTCTTGGTTTTATCGCCCGGACTCTACTTCGGGATTCGAGTCAGTCCGTGATGCGACGTCAACCTCCTCACTCACCGTTTCCGAGCCAGGGAACTACCTGGTGGAGGTTTCGAATGGGTCCTGCGTGGAGGCGGTGTCTTTCGATGTACTGGCGCCAGTAATCAATAGTAGCCTCGAGGTGGCCGGGTCCACGGTGCTCTGTGAGGGTGAAACACGTCAGTTGACGCTAGATATGGTAGGGGATGCTACTTCCTACCAATGGTACTTCCAGCCTACGAATTCGTTTTCGTTTGTTGCTTCGCCAGGAGGAGGGGCAGCGACCTCGGTTTCCGCCGGTGGTAGCTACTATTGCGAGTTTGTCGTGGACGGCTGTTCGTTTCAGTCAGACACGATCGATATCTTGACGCCCGAAGTAGACTTCGTGCTCGATTTTCCAGACCTGATCTGTTCATCGGCAGAGATGATCGAGTTGTCAGCCCGACCCACAGGAGGCACGTGGCGATTGGATGGTGAATTGATTACCGGGACCATATTGGATGCAAGCCAGCTCGCCAATGGGGAAGTTGAGCTCACCTACGAAATCGATTCACTGGGTTGCCTGCTGTCCTCTATCAATACGGTCAAAGTGTTTGTCACAGAAGGAGATGAAGTTCCCAATGCCTTCACGTCCAACGGTGATGGCATCAACGATGTCTTTGCATTCGACTTGTTTGCCGATCTCGTCGAGATGGATTTTACCGTTGTCGACCGATCGGGTGCGGAAGTGTACCGAACCCAGGATCCCGGTGAGCCTTGGGATGGGGGAGGGAGTCCAACGGGCACTTATTTCTGGTCGCTGTCGTATTTCGACGAATGCCAGGGAGACCGAGTGGTGAAGTCAGGCTCCGTTTACCTTTTGAGATAGAGCCCTACGTTGTAAGGGCTGCTTACACTACGTCTACCTCGACTGCAAATCCTCCACCGATTCCCTCGGCAGCTTCTCATCTCTTTGGGCAGTATTGTAAACGAAGGAAGCGACAATCACCGCGATCTGGCGCAAGTCATCCATCACCAGGCGGTCATAAGTATCCATGTTGGTATGGTGTGTCCTTGTGTTGTATTCGATGCCATCCTGGATGAACTGGAAACCAGGTATTCCGATCCAGTCAAAGGGCAGGTGGTCGGTCCCCCCAGTGTTTCGGATCGTAATCGTTCTGTCCTCAATGAGGTCGTCCATTGGCTTGAACCATTCGTCGAAGATCGGGCGCATCTGCTCATTCCCCTGTAGGTAAATGCCGCGAATCCTGCCAGTACCATTGTCGATGTTGTAGTACGCGGAGATATTGTTATGCTCAGGTTTCAGATTCATCGTTTCTCGATCACCAAAATGGTTTTTGACATATCCTCTGGAACCGTTCAGGCCTTGCTCCTCGCCGCCCCATAGCGCAATACGTATCGTTCTTCTCGGCTGCAGACCCGTGGCCTTGAGGATGCGCATGGCCTCCATCATCACGATGCTCCCAGCGCCATTGTCCGTCGCTCCCGTCGCACCATGCCAGGAGTCAAGGTGCGCTCCCAGCATCACCACCTCCGATTTCAAATCCGGGTCTGTCCCGGGGAACTCTGCGAGCACATTGTAGCCTTGCAAATCTTCCTCTTGAAATTCCACTTGCACCTCCGCTTCAATCTCGACCTCTTGACCATTTTCGACAAGTCGCTCTATCAGATAGTAGTGCTCTGGCGCCAGGTTAAATTCCGCCACACCCTTGGTCGCATCAGCGACCCAACCATCTCGGCGACTGCTGGTGAACAGTGTTCCATGCTTTCCTACTGCTCCTCTGATAATGAGTCCCACCTCTTCCTCGGCGAGAAAGTTGTTGACATCATTTCGGGCCTGCCGACGTGCTGCTCTGGCGGTCAACTCCTGTGGTGTCCACCGACTTTGACGGTCGATCGGGTCTTCCATCGCTTCCAATTCCTCAGGAGTGAAGCGAACAGCGTCAGCTTCGAATGTGGGAGAAGGATCTCCCTTCTGTGCGATGTAGGATGGAGGAGGAGGGAACATCAATATTCGTCCTTTCAATTGCCCCTCGAAGTCGCCGAAGTCGTCTTTGTCCACGATGTCGAGCTTTTCGATCTTGCCAGTGATAAAACCATCGGTACTTTCCGACCAGGCGTTGGGGACGGCGATCAAGGGCATGTAGTACGGCTTCGTCATGGCGATATAGCTCTTCTTCAGCTCCCATCCGCGACCGAACTCACCCCAGGGTTCAAGCTCAGTATTTTGAAGCCCCCATTCTTCCAATTGTTGAAGGGCGTAACTGGCCGCTCTCTGATAGCCGGGGGAGTTCGTCAATCGTGGTCCTGAGCGGTCGGTGATGTTATGGGCGATCTGCTCAATTTGGGATCTGTTGAGGCCTTCATCCCGGATTTTTTCGATCGCTTCGAGGTCTACATTTTCCTGGGCCAAAGTGAAGGGCACAATCGCACAAAAGGCAAGAAGGAGTGTTAGGTTTTTCATGGGTCTTGGGACTTCAAATAGAGGAGAAAGTTACTCGAATTCTTGTAATGGCATGAACGCTGGATGCACTTGTGATAACTCTCAAGCAATCGGGGCACTTACTCGCGACAGCTACATTATGTTTACAGCATGAAACCCATTGCATGCCTGCTTGCCTTGTACCTTGTCTTCATCATCTATTCATGCCAGCAAGATCGGGAGTTCGCGGATCTGATCGTAGTCAATGGCAGCCTCTGGACGGGCGACGACCTTCAGCCCGTAGCAGAAAGTATGGCCATCCGGGATGGCGTTATCCTGGCGGTAGGCCGCAATGAGGAGATCTCCGAATGGCAATCGGCATCAACGGAGATGTTTGATGCTGGCGGCAAAATGATTGTCCCGGGCTTCATCGATTGCCACGTACATTTCTTCACCGGAGGATTTGCCCTGGCAAGCGTCCAGCTTCGTGATGCGAAGACACCGGAGGAATTTTCAAGTCGGATCGCGAAGTTCGGCGAAACTACGGACGGTTGGATTACGGGCGGTGACTGGGACCATGAGCAGTGGGGTGGGGAGTTACCCGCGAAAGAATGGATCGATGAATACACTGCGGAAATTCCTGTTTTTGTTCGCCGCCTTGATGGTCACATGGGACTGGCTAATTCTAAAGCCATGGAACTAGCAGGCATTGATGCCGACACACCGGATGTCGAGGGCGGAGAGATTGTCAGAGATGCGCAAGGCAACCCCACCGGCATTTTTAAGGACAATGCCATGGGACTTGTAGGGCGGGTCATCCCTTCACCTACCGACCAACAGTATGCCCAGGCACTTAGGGCAGCCATGGAGTATGTTTCCTCCCTCGGCGTGACTTCTGTTCATCATGTGGGGGCAACGGAAGCACATCTCGATGCCATCCGCACGGCGATGGAAAGGGGAGATCAATTCACTCGTATTTATGCGTTGACACCCCTTTCGGAATGGCGAAGCCTGACCGCAATGATGGAGCGCGATGGCCCCGGCGACGAGTGGCTGAAACTGGGCGGCCTCAAAGGGTTCGTCGATGGTTCATTGGGATCCCACACTGCGGCATTTTTGGAGCCCTATACGGATAGCCCGGCAGATCGTGGCATTTATATCAATCCCAAGGACAGTCTACGAGCATGGGTCACCGGCGCTGATGAAGCGGGTTTGCAGGTGGCGGTACACGCCATTGGTGACGAAGCCATCAGATTTATTCTGGATGTGTACCAGCAGGCGACTGAGCAAAATGGGCCTGGAGACAAGCGATTTCGAATCGAACATGCTCAGCACATTGATCCAGAAGACTATTCAAGATTTGCTGAGATAGGCGTAGTTCCCAGCATGCAGCCCTACCATGCGATTGATGATGGTCGGTGGGCAGAGAAAGTGATTGGTGCCGACCGCATTCAGTCAACCTATGCTTTTCGGTCCTTACTCGATCATGGAGCAAGCGTCGCCTTTGGTAGTGACTGGTTTGTGGCACCTCCCGATCCACTCTATGGGATCTACGCGGCGGTCACACGCCAGACCCTGGACGGCGCCAACCCCGATGGCTGGGTGCCGGAGCAGCAAATCACAGTTGAAGAGGCCCTCAAGGCCTACACTGCCAGTGCCGCTTATGCCTCTTTTGATGAAGACGTGAAGGGGAGCCTGGCAAAGGGTAAATTGGCGGATTTTGTCATCCTGTCCGCGAATCTTTTGGAGATTGATCCTACCCAAATCAAAGATGTTGAGGTTTTGCAAACTTTTGTTGACGGAAGGAGGGTGTATGAAAGCCAGTAGTTTTGGATCGAGGCTGATCTGGAAACCCATGTGCTACCTTGTTCTTGGGGTGCTAGTATTGGCTGCTTGCGAGGCGCCGAATAAGGCCCAGAGGGAGATCTTTATGACAACACTTTGGAGCCAGGAGGACACTAGCCACAACAATTATCGGATTCCCTCTTTGATTGTCACCAAAGCCGGGACCCTTCTGGCATTTGCAGAAGGAAGGGAAGGGGGCGACTCTGGCGATATCGATATGCTGCTCAAGCGATCCCTGGACAATGGTCAAACATGGAGTGACCAAAGGGTCGTTTGGGATGATGGTGGTAATACTTGCGGAAATCCCTGCCCCGTGGTGGATCAAAACACAGGCAGGATCCTCCTATTCATGACCTGGAACCTTGGCACCGACCGTGAACACGACATCATCCGAAAAAAGAGTGACAGCACCCGGGTACCCTACATGACCTATTCAGATGATGATGGTCTTACCTGGTCGGAGCCTCAAAATCTCTTCGAAAGCGCAAAGGTTCCCGAGTGGGGATGGTACGCGACCGGTCCTGGCGTAGGAGTCCAGTTGAAGGGCGAGAAGTATGCAGGACGTCTTGTTGTCCCATGCAACAATAGCTACAACGACCCTGATAACACTTCCAGGGACGGTTTTGGCTACGGCGCGCATGTGCTCATCAGCGATGATGGTGGCGATACCTGGCGAATGAGCAAGATCATCACCCCGGAAGTCAATGAAAGCCAGCTTGTCGAACTTGCTGACGGCAGGTTGATGATGAACATGAGGTCCTATCATGGGAAGGCGAGTCGGGCCTTAAGTTTCAGCGAGGATGGTGGGGAAACGTGGTCAACCGTGCAGCATGATCCGCAATTGGTAGAGCCGGTGTGCCAGGGGAGCATCATCGACTATGGCTCGTTGGGAGGTGAGCGTATGTTCCTTTTCTCCAATCCCGCCACGCCGTTTGAACGGACGAACATGACCATAAGGGTGAGCTTTGATGATGGTGCCACCTGGCCCAACTCGAAACTGGTTTTCAGTGGACCTTCAGCGTATTCATCGTTAGCCAGCCTTCCCGATGGCAATGTCGGTCTCTTTTACGAAATGGGTGAAAAGAGTCCTTATGAGCGTATGGTATTTTTATCATTTGATCCTGAAAGCCTGTTTTTGGCAGGGGCACTATTGCAAGATTGACTATGCCCATCTGTAACGATCTCCTCAATTGAAAATGGAACAATCAAGTCCATGGAATCTTGGTAGAAAGAGGGTGTTCTACATCATTGCTGTCAATGGATTCTTACTATACGGCAACACACTTTTGCATGAATTTGCCCTGGACGATATGGTGGTCTACACAGAAAACGAATTCACACAGAAAGGACTTGCTGGAATCTGGGACCACTTGACGAACGACCACTTCAGAGGGTACTTTGGCGAGGAGAAGGAACTTGTGTCAGGAGGAAGGTACCGGCCCCTGTCATTGGTCATACATAGCCTACAATTTGAGTTGGTCGGAAATCGTCCGCTCTTTGCCCACTTCTTCAGTATCCTCTGTTATATCCTTTCTGGCTTTTTGCTCTATTTACTGCTGGATAAACTGCGGCCTCCAGCATCACAAACGAGCTCAATAGTGCCTTTTGCTTTGATCGTGACGCTGCTCTGGTTCTTTCACCCTGTACATACTGAAGTGGTCGCCAACATCAAAGGTTTGGATGAGATCCTAGCGCTTTGTTTTGTTTTGTTGGCATCGTTGAAAGTTTTGGACTTTCTGGAAAATCGCAGCAACCTGTCACTTGTGGGTATCGGGGTTTTCTTCTTTCTAGGTATGCTGTCAAAGGAAAGTGCTGTCACCTGGTTGGCCCTCGTTCCGCTCATGGTGTTCTTCTTTACGTCATACTCCTTGCGTCAGGCACTACCGGCATACCTGGCCCTGGTTACCAGCTTCACCGTCTGGTTTGCATTGCGACATGGGGTAGTGGGGAGTAGCGTCGCGGGAGTCGCGGACAACGTGATGAACGATCCATTCCTTGGAGCGTCATCCGCGGAGAAGCACGCTACAATCTTTCTCACACTGGGCAAGTACCTGCAATTATTGGTATGGCCGCATCCGCTTACCTTCGACTACTATCCCTGGCATATCGCCCTCGTCGATTGGGACCATCCTGGTGTCATCTTTTCGGTGGTGCTGTACGGGGTGCTTGTGATTTTTGCAGTGCGAGGCTTCCTCAAAAAACAGATGTGGTCGTTCGCGGTACTGTTCTTCCTCGCTGCTATCAGCATTACATCCAATATTGTATTTTCTGTGGGTGTTTTCATGGGAGAACGATTTCTCTTTGTGCCCTCCATCAGTTTTGCCATTGCGACAACGCTCGTTTTCACTACACTGATGCCCAGGTGGGTGAAGCGGCATGCTACCCGTCGCAATATGACGCTGATAGCTCTTGGTGCCGTACTTCTGGTCTACTCGGTCTTAACCATTCGTAGAAATGCTGTCTGGAGAAATAATCTGACCCTCGCAACACACGATGCAGACATCCGTCCATATGGGGCCAAAAGTAACACCATGGCTGGGGGGGCGCTGATTGAAGAAGCCAGCAAACCAGAAAATGAAGCGATGAGGTCTCGAATGCTACAGCGGGCGACTGAGCACTTACAACGTGCTATCTCGAGTTACCCTGAGTACATCGACGCGCTTTTGCTCATGGGCAATGCGCAATGGAACTATACCAACGATGCCCGGCAGTCCTTGCCATACTATTTGGAAGTCCTGCAGATCAATCCAGAGCATTCGAGTGCGTGGAACAATATCGTTTATGTGCTGGACAACAGTGACGACGCGGATTACAAAATCGCTGTGTCTAAACGGTTGCTCGTTTATGATCCACCTCGTCTAAGCCTCTATCTGTTTCTGGGACGCACTTACGGCCAGCAAAAGAATGACCTGGTCAATGCACGATTGTTTCTGGAAAAAGGACGTGCACTTTTCCCCGAAGAGCCGGAGCTGTTAAGCAATTTGGGTACTGTCTACGCCCTTCAAAATGAGAATGAGAAAGCCATCGAGGTACTCGAAGTGGCCAGGTCGGTCAATCCAAATGATGCGGTCGTGTTGCAGAATCTCGGCCTTCTGTACTACAGCATCGGCCAAATGGAGCAAGCCAAAGCTTGTTTCGATGGGGCTGTTTCCCTCCAGCCGTCATTGGACAGGTCGCAATTTCCAATATAGAAATGACCGTCGCCGAAAGATGGTAATCCGCTAAGTTTGTGGTTCTTGAGCTCTAAATCTTGATGTGAGCTACAATCGGTTTCTATGTCTGAATAAGTGTAAGGAAACCATCAGTTGTTTTTTTACCTGAGTATACAACACCAAGATGATAACCACCCAACTAAAAACTCCCTTCCTTGCTATTGCCGCTGTCCTTTTTCTGTGCGTGGCCTGCTCAGATTCCGACGAGCCTATGCCCATCACAACGGAGATGTTGCTGCAGGAAGTGATTGATGAAAAAATCGGCGAAGAAGGCGAAAAGCTCGTAGGAGTCTCAATATCCATCAGAGTAGGAGAGGAGGAACGCTGGAGCCTCGTTGGCGGTCATTCCGCATTGGGCGAACCGGTTCGAAGCGACATGAAATTCGGCATTGGAAGCGTAACGAAAACTGTCGTTGCCGCCACGGTCATGAAGCTGATTGACGAAGGTATTCTGACCCTTGATGATACGGTCGGCGATTGGTTGTCGCTGGATTTGCCCAATGTCGACAACAGCATTACCATACGACAACTACTTTCACACTTCACTGGATTGGACGGCTACATGTATTCGGAGCTTTGGGAACGGGCCGAGGCCAATCAATCTGAACCCATCCCTAATTCGGATCTTGTGACGTTTATTGGTGAACCACATAGCGCCCCGGGGGTCGAACATCGGTATTCCAATAGCAACTATCTTTTGCTGGGTATGATCATCGAGGCCGCCACGGGACAGACCGTCGGAGAGGTCATGAGAGAGCGGTTCTGGACGCGCTTGAATCTGGCTAATATGTACTTCGGAACCAATGAGGCGATTCCGGAGCCGATCGCGACGCCGTGGAGGGACAGCGACGGTAATGGCATGCTTGAAGACATCAAGGATACCTATGGCGCCTCTTTCCACAGTATCTTCTACTGTGCCGCTGACGTGTTTGCGACGGCCTCTGATCTTTCTATGTGGGCCCAACATCTTTACAATGGTGATGCTGTCTCTCAGTCTTCACGAATCGCGATGATGAGTTCTTATGTGGACATTCCGCACCAGGTGTTTACCGGCTATAGCTTTGGCACTCGTCGAAATGTATATGCTGGCCGAACCATGTGGGGTCATACAGGCGGTATGCGCGGGTACGGCTCGCACATGTTCTTTGACCCTCGGGATGAGGTAAGCATTGCGATTCTCAACAACCAGAGCCGCTCTGAGGATGGGCCCGAGTTGCGGCAGGAGTTGATTGACGAGTTGCTGGAGATCGTCTTCGAGGCCCTCAGAAACGAAGGCGTGGAAAGCAATTGAGATGGATTGCCCATAGTTGGGCTGGGCCTTAACTTCAGAACGGTGTACATATAATTTTGGGGGCTCCTCCTGCGTTTTGATTACGCAGGTTTAACAAATATCCCTTTATGATGTCAAGATTTTTCATGGCTGCCGTGTTATGCGCAGTGGTTGCCATGACCCACGCTCAACAGGTTGGCTTCGAGCAATACAAGGTCCCAGCCAATCAGTGTTACCACTTTCCCACCACATCAGGAAGCCATGTGTTCGTTCAGGAAGGTGCCTTGGTGTCTGACAATGACACGGTACTCATCCATTATCGCGAGCTACTCGATCCAGTGGACATGGTGCTTCACAACGTACAGATGCACATCGCTTTCGGTGCTGATAGATTTCAACTGGAATCAAGCGGCATGTTTGAGATCTATGCATTGGACGGTGAGGATACCATGACTGTCCAGCAAGGCAAGCGTATTATGGTCCAGATGGGAGTAGACAAAATACCTCCCCGCGATTCCCAGGGCTATAAATACAACCTTACATCCGATAGTTGGGATGCTTACAAGCCCATTGGTACGCAAACGCTTGTGGACGACGATGATTTATGGGGTAGCAGCTCGCTGGCCGATGAGGCAGTGGAAGTCTGGGATGGAGACGATTTCGGTTGGGACGGATTCAGTGCTTATGACTCTACGCGCCGGGAGATCTTTCAATCTATGGAAATCTCGGAGTTTGGACTCTTCAATTATGACAAGGTACTGGATGGGGTGGAGTACCAGTACATCCAGGCGGAGTTCAGGGATGAAGCGAATCAAACGATGAAATCGACAGTCTATGTCGTTTATGAGGACATCAATTCTGTCTTTTATTTTCCAGAATACAATTGGGAAAGCAAATTCTTCCTCATCAAAGACAGGGCCTTCAAGATGTTTACCATCGACGCCGATGGAGCTGTGAGCCTTCTGCGAAACAGTGATGATCTGACGCCCACGACAAGCGACTTCACTTTCCGTATGAAAGGCGTGAAAAAAGAAGGCGATACCCGCGAAACTTTGTCCCAATTGCTATCCCCATGATGATCCGGTTGTCGGTTCTGGCGATCGTCGTATTGAGCAGTCAATCGGTATTGGCTCAGCGCGTGCGCCTCAGTAGGGTGTTTGCCAGCGAGCCGCAAAACTCCATGGCAAAAGAGATACCGAACCGACTATTGAAGGCCTTCGCGAGTGGTGATATCGATGCCTATTACCCCAACAACACACGAGTCCCCATACCACTAGCCCAGTTTTATCAGCATTTTGGGGAGCGAGACAAAGCCCTCGCGACGTTGACGTCTGGCCCTGACTGGTATTGTGGGTCCACGCCACCACCTGTTAGTGATCGATTGGAGGAGTGTTTTTCCGTGAAGTTTGAAATTGGAACGGTCATGACAAACGGCAAGCCGCAGCCCAGGTTTGTTCGACTGGTGCATTATGCTACGTGTGACCCCAGGGCCTTCGATGTGATGGGCCCCGTATTCAAGCTCGAAGACATGATGAAATTGACTGGGACTGATTATCGCGTCACGAATCCGAGGAATGCGGCAGTCACCTATTCGGTGTCCGACATATTGCTGCTACATCTGTATGCGGATAGGGTACCGCTCCAGAGTGATTAGACGGTTTGGCAACTCCTGCCAGTTTTCTTTGTAAGTTGTGGACCTACCACAGATGATCATGATCAATAGACAAATTTTGAAGCGCGCTTCATCGGTTTCGATGGCCTTAGCACTCCTCCTGCTACTTGGTTGTGGAGGAGCAACGAAAGAGCATAACAGCTGGAGCCTGGCTTCTTCCGATCGATGGGCCGGGGATGCCGGATTGCAAAATGTGGAGTGCGTCGTATTCGACGAATCCATTGGGGTCCTGTACGCTTCGAGCGGCAAGGACTACAAACCGGGAATAGATGGATTTATCTCTAAAATCTCGCAGGAGGGAGAAGTGATCTCACTGAGATGGGTCGACAGCCTCAGCAGACCAACAGGTATGGACGTATTGGGTTCCATGCTATTCGTGGCGGACGTCAATGCCCTTGTCAGCGTCGACACCCAAACTGGCGCAGTGATCGAAAGATACGACGAGCCGATAGAGGGCTCTGGGCTCAATGATGTGACAGTAGATGAGGAAGGGACCGTTTACGTCTCCGCATCGGCCATCGGCGGTGTGTATCGATTGGAAGATGGAGTACTGAAGCTATGGGTACAGGACGAAGAGCGATTGGTGTCGGCCAATGGTTTGGAGGCCGCAGGTGATCAGATCTTGGTGGCTGGCATGCGTCTGTCGAGTGTCAACCGGAACACAAGAGAAATTGCCGAGGTGCCAATGACACCAAAAGTGGTGGATTTTGAGGGAATTGTTAGGGAGACCACTGGTGGATATTTCTTGACAACAGTGGAGAACAGTGCATTATACTTCCTCAATCCGGAGGGCGCCATCACCAAGCTCTCCGATGGCCAGGATTATCTGGGCGATTTCGACTTCGTTCGAGAACAGCCTACGCTATACCTTGCAACTGGTAGCAGGAACCCCGCCAGGTATGGCATAGCGAGGATGCGACTTAAGTGGGGCAATGATCTGTGAGGCTGTGCCAATGGCCTGACTCTTCAGCGAATGAAACAAAAAAAGGCGGCCCCAAAATCGGGCCGCCCCTAGTTGCACCTAATTGCACATGGATGATGTTCTATCATCCGTGGTTTTTATTGCACAAACCACTTTTATTTATCTCACGCTAAATCAAATCGATCCAGGTCCATCACCTTCGCCCAGGCCGCTACGAAGTCCTTCACAAACTTCGCTTCGTTGTCGCTCTGAGCGTATACTTCGGCGATTGCCCGTAGCTCCGTATTCGATCCGAAGATCAAGTCAACACGTGTACCGGACCACTTGAAGTCTCCCGTCTTTCGGTCAGTGCCCTGGAAGACATCTGCAGCTTCCGACGCCTCTTCCCATTTAGTGCCCAAGTCCAGCAAGTTGACAAAGTAATCGTTCGTCAATGCACCCTTGCGATCGGTGAACACACCATGAGGTGACTTGTCGAAGTTGGTATCCATCACACGCATACCACCAACCAATGCCGTCATCTCTGGTGAAGTCAATGTCATCAGCTGTGCTTTGTCTACCAACATCTCCTCAGCAGAGACGTGTGCTTTCGCCTTGTTGATGTAGTTGCGGAAGCCATCTGCTGCAGGCTCCAACCACTCGAAGGACTCAGCATCTGTCATTTCTTCAGAAGCATCACCTCGGCCGGAAGTGAAAGGAACAGTCACGTCGTGACCCGCCGATTTGGCTGCCTGCTCCACGCCGACATTTCCAGCAAGAACGATCAGGTCAGCCATAGAGACGTTGCCAAAATCTTTCTGGATACCCTCAAGTGTTTGCAATACTGTTGCCAGCTGGGCAGGGCTGTTTACTTTCCAGTCCTTCTGAGGCGCAAATCGGATGCGAGCACCATTGGCACCACCGCGTTTGTCAGATCCTCGGAAAGTGGATGCCGACGCCCAGGCAGTTGATACCATCTGCGAAACGGTCAAACCGGAATCGGCGATCTTTCCTTTCAGCGTAGCCACATCAGCATCGCTCAAAGTATTGCCGGCAGGAATCGGATCTTGCCAGATCAGATCTTCGGAAGGTACCTCGGCACCCAGGTAGCGCACCTTAGGTCCCATATCCCTATGAGTCAGCTTAAACCAGGCTCGAGCAAAGGCGTCAGCAAACTGATCAGGGTTCTCATAAAATCTTCTTGAGATCTTCTCGTATTCAGGGTCGAATCGAAGAGATAGGTCCGTTGTCAACATGAAAGGCTGGTGCGCCTTGCCGGAGATGTGCGCATCAGGCACAGTATCAGCACCACCATTGTTTACAGGTCGCCACTGGTTAGCACCACCGGGACCAGTGTACACTTCCCATTCGAAACCGAAGAGGTTTTCGAAGTAGTTGTTGCTCCACTTTGTGGGAGTTGTTGTCCACGCACCTTCCAGACCGCTGGTGATCGTGTCCTCAGAGTGGCCTTTACCCAGGTTGTTCTTCCAGCCCATGCTCTGCATTTCGATGGAAGCACCAGCAGGCTCAGCCTCCACATGGTCTGCATCGCTACCGGCACCGTGCGTCTTACCGAAGGTGTGCCCACCTGCGATCAACGCGACAGTCTCCTCGTCATTCATGGCCATGCGACCAAACGTCTCACGGATATCCTTCGCGGCAGCCACAGGATCGGGGTTGCCGTTAGGACCTTGGGGATTCACGTAGATCAGTCCCATTTGTACAGCCCCCAGAGGGTTCTCCAACTCGCGGTCACCAGTGTAGCGCTTGTCATCAAGCCACTCACCTTCATTACCCCAGTAGATATCTTCTTCAGGCTCCCAGACGTCCGCGCGGCCACCACCAAAACCAAACGTCTTGAATCCCATGGTCTCGAGGGCCACATTACCCGTCAAGATCATCAGGTCCGCCCAGGAGAGCTTGTTGCCATATTTCTGCTTGATCGGCCACAGGAGCAGTCGGGCCTTGTCCAGGTTCGCATTGTCAGGCCAGCTGTTAAGGGGAGCAAATCGCTGCGTACCTGCTCCGCCGCCACCACGGCCGTCTTGAATTCTGTACGTGCCGGCACTGTGCCACGCCATACGGATAAAAAATGGGCCGTAGTGTCCGTAGTCCGCAGGCCACCACTCCTGAGAGTCTGTCATCAAGTCTGCGATGTCTTTCTTGACAGCTGCCAGGTCGAGTTTCTTAAATTCTTCGGTGTAGTCGAAGTCCTCGTCCATGGGGTTGGAGAGTGACGAGTGCTGACGAAGAATATCGAGTTGCAACTGGTTGGGCCACCAGTCCTTATTGCGGGTTCCTCTTCCAGCGCTTTGCTTGAGGACACCACCTGTGAAGGGGCATTTGCCTTGACCGTTCGAGTTATTTTCCATTGTTGAATTAATAGTTATTGAAGGTATTGAGTCAGTAAAGTTGGTATAAATCTTATTTATAATATCTATTTACTTATAGCTTCAAACTATAGTGTGGGATACTCTCATAGGAGCGGAATTTATCGAAATTGCCAGCGCCCACAAATGACCTTTGACAGGTCGGACTGACTAAATATGAACCATTGAAATGGTCCGGTAGTTTGCGCTAGTTTTCCACATTTTTCGGATCCAACCTAAGCGGCGAATTGGGGTATAGTAATCGCGTTTTCAGAGCTACCTCGTCAAATATATTTTGTCAAACAGACTAAAAAGACGGCGAGCCTCAGGACTAGCGTTCTCTTCAACACAAGCGTACTATGATATCCATTCTTGAGGAATTCTTGAATGACGAAATCTTTGAAAAGTACAAGCTGGGAAAGATTGCTTGGTGTGACTGCAATTCTTTGTTAACTCGGACTGCAGTCTGTTGGTTTTGAAAAAATGATAAAATATAGCGGAATTGGATAGTGCAACGTGACTGTCTCCAAACATAGTTTGCAGAGATCTTCAAAAATAAAAAGATAATTTGTGGAGACTTTTTATGCAAAAAGTAAACAAATCAAAAAGACAGGGAGTTGGTAGGTTGAGAATACAAAATTTATCATTCAATGCAAACGTTAAAATTTGTCCTAGCCGCATCCCTGTCTCCTACTGATTACGTTGGATTCACGTTTTTTGTTGGAGCCATGGCGATGGCAGCTGCAACTATTTTCTTCTTTGTCGAAAGAGGTAATGTTGAAGGGAAGTGGAAGACCTCCATGCTGGTTTCGGGTTTGATCACTTTCATTGCAGCAGTTCATTACTACTACATGCGAGAGTTTTGGATTGAGAACCAGTACTCACCCACAGCTCTGCGTTACATCGATTGGACCCTGACCGTTCCTTTGATGTGTGTCGAATTCTACTTAATCCTACGTGCTTTCGGAGCGAAGGTAGGGTTGATGTGGAAGCTGATTACCTATTCTGTGTTCATGCTCGTGACAGGCTACCTCGGAGAGACCGTGTTCAGAAGCAGTAGCGCAATTTGGGGTGCTATTTCCACCATCGGATACGCAGGTATCCTTTATGAGATCTGGTTGGGCAGTGCCAAGAAGCTAGCCGATGGTTCAAACGATCCCATTCTCCAAAAGGCTTTCAAGACCCTGGGCTGGTTTGTCCTTGTCGGATGGGCGATTTACCCGATTGGTTACATGGCCATCGAGACTGACGGACTCCTCCGTGGCGTGCTCCCACTGTCATCGATGGATTTGATTTACAACATCGGTGATGCAGTCAATAAGATTGGTTTTGGTTTGGTAATCTATTCCCTTGCTGTAGCCTCCAAGAAGCAGGCCACGGCAGCAGCCTGACTTAAGCAACAAAGAATCTGAGGGCTGCTACGTGCGATACCGAGCCAATGGCAGCCCTTTTACCTAATTGCTCCTTGATGAATTACGATGTCATTGTAGCTGGAGGTGGCTTAGGGGGCCTGAGTTTCCTGCATCATTACCTTAAGATGTCTCCTCCCGACTTACGGGTGCTGGTGATAGATCAATCGCCTAAGGATACTAATGATCGTACCTGGAGCTTTTGGAGTAGTGAGGTTCCGGACTTTCACTGTGCGCTGAGGGCCACTTGGGAATACTTGGGCTTCGCGAGTGACCAGTTCACAAAATACGAGCGGATAGACCCTTACCAATACTACACTATCAGAGGTCTTGATTTCTATTCTGAGGTTTTGACCGAGGCAAGGAATATCGAGAGTATTGAGTTTTTGCAAGACCATGTTGTGTCTATTTCGGATCATGGTGATTCCGTCTCGGTGTTGACGAGTCATGGATTATTTCGTGGAAAATACGTCGTCGACAGTATTACAAAGCCCGCTAACTTGGGGTCCTATCTTTGTAATTGGCAAAACTTCCTAGGGTGGGAAGTGCAGGCGCCCTCAGCAGTTTTCGATGTCGATCGTCCGCTCTTGATGGATTTTCGAACGAGTCAGGAAGAGGCTGCCAGCTTTTTATACCTGTTGCCATTTTCGGAGACAAGCGCGTTGGTGGAGTACACACAATTCACTCCAAAACGGGAATTTAGTACAGTGGCTTACACCCATGCATTGAGCTCTTACATTGAAAATACCCTCAACCTTTACAATTTCCGTGTCTTGCACGAAGAACAGGGATCTATTCCGATGACGAACTATCCTTTTCAGCGGAGATTGGGAAACGTCTTTCGCATTGGGACAGTCGGCGGCGATACCAAACCTACGACCGGCTACACATTTGTAAATGTGCAGAAGCATGCAAAGGAAATTGTAGCAGCCATTTGTGCGAAAGAGGTAGTTAGCAGCAAAGGGCAATCAAGATTTCGATTTTATGATTCTTTGCTTCTCGACATTATTGCCCGATTTCCACAGGCAGTGGAACCAATCATGTCGTCTTTGTTCAGGAATCAGCCGATTTCACGCATCCTCAGGTTCCTTCATGAGGATTCTACACTTAGTGAGGAGGTTTCCATCTTTTCGCGATTACCATGGTCACCGTTTTTGAAGGTACTCATAGATAAGAATTATGCCACTTCTACCGAAACTGATTATAGTGATGCTCAGCGTTCTCCTGAGCTCATTACTCACTGATGGGGCTCACTCGACCGCAATAGCCTTGGTTTTGATTGTGGTCTTCGGCATTCCTCATGGAGCCACTGACCATGTCCTTTTCAATGTTTTGAACGGTCGGCCCAGCTATCATCATCCACGATTGGCTTTTTTGGCGAGATACCTGGTGACGATTTTGATGTATGGGATAGTGTGGTGGCTCTTGCCAACGTGGGCTTTGCTGGTCTTTCTCTTCGTGTCAGCCTACCATTTTGGCGAAGCCCAATTGGGCTATTTGGGTCGATCCCCTTGGGTGCTCGCAGCTTCTATGACATGGGGAGCCTTGGTGCTCGCGATAGTTCTTTTTACTCATGCTTCCGAAGTGAAATCCTTATTGGTTCCCTACCTTGTCGAAGAGCGTATTTGGCTAATCATAGCACAAAATAGCCTACTTATAGCGTTGGGTTTGTTTGGTGCCTTTTCTGGTATCTTGGCTTACGTACGATCGCAGGCACTGAGCAAGGAGTTGCCGGAACTGGCCATGATTTTCGTCTTATCATGGAATACTACACTTCTTCTGAGTTTCGCTTTATTCTTTGTGTTTTGGCATTCGGTAGATGCTGTTAAGGCGCAATTGAGAGGCCTGAAAGAAGTGGAAATAGGTTTTGATTTAAGGAAATGGGCAAAATTATCAGCTCCGTTCACGATCATCAGTATTCTGGGGATAGGTTTGGCCATCGTCGGCACAGTGTTTTTTGAGATGCCAATGCCTCAACTGACCGTCTTCTTCATCCTCATAGCGCTAATTACGCTTCCACACGCGATCGTGATGTCTTGGTTTTACCAATCCTAGTCCACCAACTCCGGACTTCTTTTATTTGTGGGCAAACTCACACCCGGGGGCAAATCTAAGATTGGGTCTGGTTCTAGTATGCCACCGCTATCGTCGTCATCGTTTGAAGTATCATGATCATCAGCTTGAACAATGGAAATCATTACTTTGATGATTGCGAATAGGATTAAGAAAAACAGTAAAAGATAATCCGGGTGGCGCTGCAAAAATTCTATCATCTCTAAAACATCTTTTTATTCCAAATGACGGCTTGAATGGAGTGTATTTCCTGTAAGGACTACAAGATTGCTGAAATTTTCTATCGCTTGAATTTATAGATGGATATTGAATATCGCAATACTTGGTATTTGACTATAAAAAAATTTCAAAGAAATCATCTCAGCGTTACAATTAGTAAGGTTTCTTTCGGGGAAAATCATCACACCATCTAATTGCTTTGGTCTTGAGAACGTTGTAGGTGAATGAGATCCGTTTCCTTTGAGCCGTTTAGTTTTTTCATAACTTCAAAGTCATGATATCATTCATGACCAGCCGATTGGCGCGAGTCATACTCATCGTGTCCTTGTGCTTCCCCTATGCATCATCTTTTGCACAAACCCAGGCAGACTTTGAGGCCGCTTACACGGAGGTGTATATGCAGGGTGCTGATACCGCCAAAGCCCTCCAGCTGACGGAGGCAGCTGTCGCTTTGCTGGACGACAATGAAGAGCTGCAGACCTATAGCAACTATTTCATTATCGGCAATATCTACCGAACCCTGTTTGGTGAGGAGGAAACTGCCACGGAATACGAGAAAAAGGCCAATGAACAACTGCAGTTCAATAAGGAAGTGCAAAAGCCGGATTCTTACGATACACCAGTGATGGAATGGCTCTATGAATATCAGATGGAGTTTGCCAAGAAGCGTGATCCCGCATTTGGGAAGGAAGCACTGCGATTTCTGCAGAAGCACGATACGCTGCAGACTTTCAATAACTATTCTTCTATTGCCAACTACTTTGAAACCATTGGAGATTTTTCCCGAGCGGAGGAATTGTACACCATAGCCTACCAGCTTGTGGAAGAAGGGAAACGAGAGGAACCGGTCATCCTTTTCAACTACTTCTATTTCCTCATGAAAATGGGGCAGTTCCAGCAGGCAGAGCGTCTCATGGATCTCAACAATGAATTGGGTAGCCAGGCTGACTCGCTCTATCGCGTCACCTACAGAATATATGATAAGACCATGTCCACGTTTTACGCTCTGAGTATTGGCGATTACGCTGCCTACATCAGGGATTCTAATGAGCTTTATGACATCATGGGTGCGACAATGCCCGCTGATCTGGGCTACGACCCCTACGAGCAGTCGCGAAAGATCAATGAAGGTCTGGGCTTTGAGTCCATCCGGATGTGGAAAGAAGCACGCAAAGGCTGGGCAGACGCCGATGAAGCGCAACGAAAGATGCACCGGGCCTTGACCGCGCAATATCCTAACTACCCGACCTATTACATGCCCTACTTGTCATTGTTCGATGCGAAGCGGGGAGAACTGAACGATTATGCTACTGCTATCGCTGAGTCAGATACCTATTACGAGAAATACGAGCAGCTATATCCTCTGACCTATGCCCTGAAGAGTGCCAAGGCACAGCGCTACGGATTCCTGAGGGACCATAGGTACCGCTCGCTGTATGAAGGCGTCCTTCAGCAGTTGGAGGAAACCAGAGACTTTTCGCTCGCTACGAGACCGATGGCGGATTACGCCTATTTTCTGATGAGAGATGGCGATTACCAGGAATCGCTGAAGGCCTATCGTGACCTGTACCGGCAAAACATCAAATGGCTCAACGACATGATCCTCACCTTTGGCGAGAAGGCCTTTGTGGCTTATTACAACACCAAGCTGAGAGATGGGTATGACAACTTCCATTCCTTCGTCAGAAAGGCCCAGCTTCAGGAGCAGTCCTATTCTCCCGACCTTGCCAATCAGGCGTTCGACAACACGTTATTGACGAAATCAATCGCCCTCCGGGGTGCCAGAAAGAAACGGCAGGCCTTTCTTCGTTCGAGCAGCCCGGAAGTTGCTGATCTGTACAGCCAATGGTTGGAAAAGAAGGAGGAATTAATACGCCTGTACCAGATGACACAAAGTGATCAGGGAGTCGCGCAGTCCCTCAACGCTACTGCCACAGAAAATCCTTTGGCCACGACGCTTTCGACCGATACACTGGAAGCACTGCAGACTGAGATCGATCAGCTGGAAAATCGATTGGCCACGCTTGCTCGCGATTTTAAAAAGACGGTCACAGTGGACGAGCCCAGTTGGAAGGACGTGAGGTCACAGCTAAAGGAGGGGGAGGCCGCGGTGGAAGTCGTGCGCTTCACATGGCGCGATCAGGCTTATCTATCAGATGAAGCGTATTATGCTGCCTACCTTTTGAAGTGGAACGCCGATCATGTCGAAGTGATCTACTTCAGTGAAGATGCTGCGGCCCTGGATGAAAGATTCTACGACTATTATCGCAATGCCATTCAGTATCAGCTGGAGGATGAGCAGTCTTACGAAAGGTACTGGCAGCCCCTCAAGCCCCACCTGCAGGATGTGGATAAGCTTTACTTCGCGCCGGATGGGATCTTTCACCTCATCAATTTACCTACGCTGCGGAATCCCGAAACCGGCAAGTTCCTCCTTGATGAGATGGAGATCCAATATTTTACCAGCACACAGGACCTCATCCAGAAAGGAGACGAAGCGGATCTCAGACAATCTGTGCTGATCGGAAGACCCAGTTACGAGATATCGGACTATCAACCCACAGTGGCCGCCGGAGGCATGCGCTCATTCGTCCGCAACTTTCGCAATGCGGAGATTTCAGACTTACCTGGGACGGAAGTCGAAGTCGTGGCGATTGAGCAAGCCCTGCAAAAACAGCGAGTGGCAGTCGATACCTACCTGGGAGGGGCTGCCACCGAGGACGTACTTCATGAACTGTCTTCACCTGATATTCTGCATGTTGCCACACATGGCTACTGGTCTCCCGTAGAGGGACGTACCAGCAGTGCTTTCCGAAGCTTCAATGCCCTGGTGAACTCGGGCTTGCTCTTGTCTGGTGTCGTGAATTACTACCAGGCGGACGTCCTCGGTGCTTCCCACGATGGCATACTGACCGCCTATGAGGCCCAGCAGCTGGACCTGGAGTCGACGGACATGGTGATTCTCTCCGCGTGTGAAACAGGTCTGGGCGCCTTCGATGCTGGGGAGGGCGTCTATGGCTTGCAGCGGGCATTCCAGGCCGCCGGAGCGGCCAGCGTGATCACCAGTTTATGGAAGGTAGATGACGAGGCGACCAAGGACTTCATGATCGCCTTTTATGAAAAGTATATCGAGTCCACCGATAAGCTGGAGGCCTTTCGACATGCTCAAATGACCACCCGGAGGCAGTACGCCCATCCGTACTATTGGGGTGCGTTCGTCTTGGTCGGCAGGTAGTTGCTTACTCAGACCTAAGACTATCGACCGGGTTTGCCCTCGAAGCGCGAACGGCATGGTAGCTCACTGTCGCTAATGTGACGACTACGCATGACAGCGCCGCAAATGCCAGGGTCCACACGTCCACTGCGATCTTGTATTCATAGCCCTCGAGCCAGCCGCTCATGACATACCATGAGAGCGGGATAGCAATCCCACAGGCAATCAGTACCAATACCCCAAAGTCACTGCTGAGCATTTGCCAAAGCTGCGAACTTGTAGCACCCAGCACCTTTCGGATACCGATTTCTTTCACTCTGCGATTCACGACATAGGCTGACAGACCCAGCAGCCCAAGGCAACTGATGAGGATGGCCAGCACACTGAAGAATGCAGCCAGTCCGCCGAGTTGCTCTTCGGATCGAAACTTCGTCAGGTAGTCATCATCCACAAATTGGAAGTTGAAAGGGTTGGAGGGAGCGACCGATTTGTACGTCTCTTCAATTTTACCCAGGGCCACCGCAAGATCCGCGCCCTCTCTTATTCGCACAAAGGAGTAGGTCAGGGGGAAGTCAGGGACAAATAGCATGAGTGGTACAGGTGGTTGGAATGGAGAGCCCTTGATCATGTCCTTGACGACGCCAATGATTCGGAACACCGTATGACCATTTCGTTCACTGCGTGAGGTGATCTCTTTACCGATGGGGTCACTCAGGCCCATTTCTCTGACAGCAGATTCACTTACAATGATCGAGGCACTTTCATCGAGGTCAGGGTTAAACTCCCTGCCTGCAACCAGCTCCCATTGCGTGGCCTTGCCATATTCGGCAGAGACGTAGATGGTGTTGAAAGTGGTCTGAAAGGGTCGTGCCTCGCCTCGCAGCCCAAAACCATTGTTGTTGCCAAGGGTGGTAGTCAATGGGTAGTTAGCCATTCCCACCTCCTCGACGACATTCGTTTTCAGCAGCTCATCCCGGAGCAGTTCCTGCTTCTTATAATATTCATCAGATCTACCTACGACAGTGATGAGTCGCTCCTGATTGTAACCGGTGGATCGATTTTTGGCGTGATGGATCTGTCTATAGACAGTGATCGTTCCGACGATCAGTACCACCGAAACGGTAAACTGAAAGATGACCAACAATTTTCTCATCCAGGCACTCGCTCTGCCCTGTGATAAATTACCTTTTAGTGCACCGATGGGGTCAAAGGAAGACAGCATGAGTGCGGGGTAGCTGCCAGCGAGGAGACCTGAGGATACTGCAAAGAGGAGGCAAAGCAGCCAGAACCCAGGGCTGACCCAGGGAAAGGCGAGCTGCTTATCAGCAATATCATTGAACCATGGCAGGAGAAGCCCTGCACCAATCAAGGCGACGACCAGGGCGGTGACAGCATACAAGGTCGATTCTGTCAGAAACTGTCCAATCAATCGGGAACGGTAGGACCCCATCGCTTTGCGAATACCGACTTCCTTTGCACGTGTTTGGTAACGAGCCGTATTGAGATTCATAAAGTTGATGCAGGCAATCAGCAGCACAAACACACCAATCAAGGCGTAGAGTCGCAGGAATTGCATGCGCTTGCTCGTGGCCGGTTCGCCGTTCTTGAAGTAGGAGCGCAAGTGCCAATCCTTCATGGGTAGGAGCGTGAGATGCACTGTCCCATTAAAGTCTTCCACGTGCGGCTGCAAGGTCTCCTGGATCGCCAGGGAGGCATCGTTGATGTCGACCTGTGGGCGCAATACGCCGAAGAGCTTCATGTTGTAGTTGTCCCACGCATACGGGTTTTCCTCGTTGTAAAACAGCTGCATGGAGCCTATGAATGTTACTTCGGCAAAAGTCGAATTGTGGGGTAGGTCTTTATAGACACCCGCCACTTGCAGACTGGCGGAGGCATTGAGGGTAATGATCTCCCCATACGCCTCTTCTTCTCCAAACAGCTTGGTGGCCAACGACTCTGAGATAAGTACCTGACCGGGATCTTGCAAGCCGTCCCTTGTGCCGGACTTCATTGTCAGCGTCAGTAGGTGAGGGGCATCCGGTTGGAAGTAATAGCCCATCTCTTCAAACGAGCGGTCGCCGACCTGGACCGTCTGGGGGCTGGGGCGAAAGAACGTGGCAGACAGGTATTCGAAGTAGTTGTCATAGTTGTCGGCCAGGTAGACGCTGGTCATCCCCGGCAGTGAACTGTTGACAAAGGTCTCGTCAGCTACATAATTTTTACGCAACACCTGCACGATGCGGTCATAGTCATCGTGGTTGCGATTGAAAGAAAGTTCATCGTGGATCCATAGCCCGATAAGTATGGCGACGGTCATGCCCATGGCCAGGCCACCGATGTTGATGAGGGAAAAGAACTTGTTTTTGAGAAGGATGCGATAGCTGATAAGCAAGTTGTGTCCCATCATGGTTGTTGGAGATTGGAATCTGAAATATTTGAAAGCAAAGGGTCGGCAGTAGCCGAGAACCTGAAACCAGTAGTTGCGGCGTGCCCGTTTCAGGGAGTGCTTGACAGTCATGGAGCGAAATTTTTCATCCAGATCGCCTTCCACTTCTTCGGCAAGGTCTTCGCGTAGGAAGAGAAACAGCAGCCTTTGCGCCAGTTTGGGTGGTTGAGGATCCATGATCAAGCAACGCTAAACTTAGCTGTGCTAAAGTGAGGGAACTGCTGCCAGAGGGAAAGCTTGAGATCACGCGAAGTCTCCAGCGCCTTGTAGCCAGCAGCTGTGATTTCATAAATGCGCTTGCGTCTACCACCTCGTTCAGCAGTGGGTGCGCCCATCTCAGATTTGAGAAACCCCTTTTTTGTCAGCCGCTCAAGGGTGGAGTGCACTGAGCCAATGGATACTGTCTTTGAAGTTTGCTCTTCGTACTCCTCAGCAATTTTATAGGTGTAGGCCTCTTTGTCAAGGATGCCGACGATTAGCATCAGGTTTTCTTCGAAGTCCCCAAGCTTTGATTCTTTCATAAGGTACTAATTTGTAGAACTAATATACGGAGGCTTTGTAGATATGTTCTATTTTTTAGTACCAAATAAATTTTCCGCAAGGTGAATCAATCGTCACGCATCGGGTTTATTATATCATCCAATCTCTAATTCTGACTTCATGGACCTCGAAAAGAACAAGGCCAACGCCATCGCATTTTACCGTACTGCGTATCTTGGAGATCCCGAAAAAGCCGTCACCGAATATGTGGGTGACCAGTACATTCAACACAATCCTGACGTGGTAGATGGCAAGCAAGGCTTTATTGACTACTTCAAAAGGATGCAATCTGAGTATCCAGATAAGTCCATACAATTTCTGCGTAGTGTCGCGGAAGGGAACCAGGTTGCGCTGCACACACGTCAGACCTGGCCGGGCAATGAGGAATATGTGACAATGGATTTCTTTCGCTTCGATGCCAATGCAAAGATCGTTGAGCACTGGGATGCTATCCAAAAGGTGCCTGAATCCCAGGCCCATGATAACGGGATGTTCTAAATCCCGGTAAGTTTTTCCAAATTTTTGGTTGATGACTTCAAACCTTTCAACTATCCTGACGTACATTTGTACATACAATAGTTGCTGATACATGAGTAATCTTTATTTTCAAGTAGTACATCAGCTCATCACCAAGGGGCATACGATCACGGATCTGGTAGGCAAGGCCATGCGTCCGTTCGGCCTCACCGAGCCTCAGTACAATGTGCTCAGGTTACTTTCAGCAGGTGAGGGCCAGCCCCTCAGTGTACAGAAGGTGCAGGAAGGTATGGTCCAGAAGGGTAGCAACGTGACGCGTATCGTGGATAAGCTTGTCGCAAAGAATTTGGTTGATCGCAGCGAGTGCCCCACGAACCGGCGGAAGATGGACCTTACCATGACAGAGGAGGGAGCAAGGCTCCTGGAGACCCTGGACAAGGAAGTGGTCAAACTACATCAGCCCATCAAGGCGTCAATGACCAAAGAGGAGTTGGTGACACTAGGGAGATTGCTAAAGAAGATCCAGGTAGAGTAAAAATTTTTGTTTGAATTGTTGTAGATACAAATATTATATAGACAATAGTTATGAAAAAAGTGATAGCATTTGGAGCGAGCAATAGTCAGTCCTCCATCAACCAGCAGTTAGCCATATGGGCCGCCAACCAATTGAAGGACGTAGATGTTGAGGTGATCGATCTCAACGACTACGAGATGCCCATATACAGTATTGATCGTGAGAATGAGGGGGGCATCCCGGAATTGGCGAAGCAGCTGAAGGCCAGGATTCAGGCATCAGATGGCATTGTCATTTCATTGGCGGAGCACAACGGCTGTTTCTCCGCTGCCTTCAAAAACATCATTGATTGGGTCTCTCGGATTGAGAGAAGCCTCTGGTCGGGCAAAGCGGTCTTTCTAATGGCCACCTCACCGGGCCCCAGGGGAGGAGCCGGTGTTCTCGAATTGGCCGCGAAGTCTTTTCCCTACCAGGGAGCCAAGGTCGCAGGCACATTTTCACTGCCGGGCTTTCATCAGCATTTCGCAATTGATGAGGGCATCAAGGATGCCGAGCTACTTGAAACCTTTTCTGTGGCCTTTGAAAACTTCAAAACCGCCATTCATCATGAGGAAGCTGAAGCGACTACAACAGGGGCATAACGGTTTTCAGTTCATCCTCGAATCGCCTGTGCAGGAGGAGCTGAGCCCTGTAGTCTTCTTCGACGCGGGTGTCTCGAGGCAACAAGGTGAAGGCATCAAGATAGGTACCCATCCGCATTCGGGGATTGGCATCATCACGCACTATGAGGGTGCAGATCTTGTGCATGACGACTCCGGTGGCCATGCCAATGTGCTACCGGATGGAGGCCTCCAATGGATACAGGCAGGGAAAGGCATTTGGCATCAGGAGCAGTACAGGAGAAAGGAGGGTGTCGAGGGTCCGTGGGAACTAGGTATCCACCAACTCTGGCTGCAGTTGCCTCCGCAACTGGAGGAGGCTGACCCTGAGTATCAAAACCTCCAGCCGCAGGAGACGACAGTGGTGGGGAACGTGAAAGTGATTGCTGGGTCCTATGGCGGAGCTACGTCCCGGCTGAAGGTACCACATGACATCACCTATTTGGATGTGAAGTTGTCCGCAGGAGAGACCTTCAAGTTGGAGACACCTGATGGACAGCGAAGGGGATTGGTTTTTCCCCGACGCGGCAGTATCTCAGTCGCAGGTCAAACGATACCCAGAGGGCACATGGGAATCCTGGAAGAAGGAGAGGGGGAGTTGGAAGTTGCGGCTGCCAACACTGCGCAGTTTGTGGTGATCATGGTCGAGCCATATCATTATCCGGTCTTGTCACAGGGAGGGTCAGTGCACACAAACTCCTTGTCGATGAGGCGCGGCCTTGAGCATATCTCTGCTATCGCACCTCAAAGGCATAGCATCCTATGACAAGCGTCAATCCTATGCTGGAGAAGGATACGGGCCGGGCACTGGTATCCATGAGTGTCCCGATCAGTTTGGGGATGCTATCCACTTTTCTGTTTCAAGTGATCGATACCTACTTCGTTGGTCAGTTGGGGGCGGAAGCACTTGCAGCCCTAAGCTTTGCATCGACGGTCTACTTCCTTATGGTTGGTCTATTCATCGGGCTGAGTGTTGGTGTCTCGATCCTTGTGGGTAGTGCGCAGGGCCAGGGCAATCTGAATGAAATCCAATCAACAGCCACGTTGGGTCTAATGATCGGCGTTTCGGTCACGACCGTTCTGGCTTGGGCATTGGTCGCTTGGATGGACCCGCTTTTCTCACTCCTTGGAGCAAGCCATGAGATATTGCCCCTGATCCGGGCATATATGGTGCCATTGGTGATGGGAATGCCCCTGTTGACTTTTGGCCTGGTGGGTGGTGGGGCGCTGCGGGCGACTGGTGTCGTCACGCCACCAGAAGTCATCATGGGGGTTGCAGGTGCCATCAACCTGGTATTTGACTATTTGCTGATCTTCGGCGCTTATGGGTTTCCCGAAATGGGCATCCAGGGGGCAGCGTTGGCAACAGTCTTGTCTTGGGTCTTTGTGATGGTCGCGATGACGGTTTTTCTGGTCAAGGGGCGAATCATTCGAGTCACCTCAGGACTGATTGCCGGCCTGGGCGCTCGGGTCAAAGAGCTTCTTCGACTGTCATTACCAACAGTGATCACGCAGATGATCGGTCCCTTTACATTGATGTACCTCACGCTGCTACTGGCTCGGGAATCCCAGCTCGCCGTAGCCGCATTTGGTGTAGCGAGTCGAATTGAGACCTTACTCCTCATCGGCATACTGGGGGTCAGTACCGCGATCACACCTTTCATTGCTCAGAATGCGGGTGCAGGAAAGCAATTGCGGATCGATGAGGCAATAGCCTTCGGTGGGAAGGCATCGACGTACCTGGGGTTGGCCATGGCGGTGCTTCTCTCTCTGACCATCAGGCCGATAGCCGGTTGGTTTACGGTAGACACCACAGTGGTGGCGAACACAGTCTTCTATTTCTATGTCGTCAGCCTGTCCTATATGCTGTATGGCTTATACCTCATCACCACTTCGGTATACAATGGGTTGCAGCTTCCGATGAATTCCTTAAAGATCACATTGGTGAAGACATTTGCGTTGACAATGCCGCTTACCTGGGTGGGCTCATTCTGGGGAGTTGAAGGGATCTTCCTGGGACTGGCAGTATCCAATGTGGGTAGTGGCTTCTATGCCAGTCAGCAAATGCGAAAGACGTTTCGGGCAATGGACTCGCCTTTGGCGGAAGTCAATGTCTGGGCACAGTACCTTCAGGACTTCCGGCGGGCTTTTCGAATTGATCGCGGGGCGTAGTTTCGTAGGCTGTGGATGCCGTCCATCAAGTACCTGATCAACGCGTCTATGACAATGGGATGTTTTGAGTACTTTACCGAATCATGTTTTTCGAAGAGGTAAAGTTTCAAAAATGAAATTGTTCAGGGTGATATTACCGGTCGACAGTGTGGAAAAGGCAGCGGCTTTCTATTCAGGCCTGTTTAATGATCCGGGAGTACGTGTTTCTCCGGGGCGCCACTATTTTGATCTCGGCGGCACGATCCTGGCGTGCTATGACTGGAAGGCCGATGGCGATGGGCAGGACACTTGGAATTATCACAAGAATCAATATCTATATATCTCCGTGCCCAACCTGGAGGAGATCATGGGGCGGCTCCTGGAGCTTGGTGGAAAGCGCCTATCGGAAATTGAAGAAAAGCCTTGGGGCGAGACGCTCTTTTATGCTAAGGATCCTTTCAATAGCCCTCTTTGCTTTGTGAAGGAGGGCACTGAGTTCATGGGCTAATTCGATACGGATATCTTGCACAAGACAGGTGGCGAGGATTCCGTTCGCTATATTTGAGTCCGTTCGCCATACTGCTTATGGCGTCAACATTGAATCCAAATCCCAATGAGAACCAAACTTTATTCCCTGCTACTTGCATTGTCGTTGTCCTTCGTCGCTCACTTGCATGCCCAGGACCAACCAAACATCGTCCTGGTCTTTATGGACAACTTCGGTTGGGGAGAACCCGGCTTCAATGGCGGGGGCATCATCCGTGGTGCCGCCACTCCAAGGATGGATCAACTGGCCAGCGAAGGGCTGCGGTTAACCAATTTCAACGTGGAAGTGCAATGCACGCCTTCCAGGTCGGCACTCATGACAGGCAGATACGCGATCCGCAGCGGCAATGCTTCCGTGCCCATCGGCGAAGGAGAATATGGCTTGGTTCAGTGGGAGGTCACAATGGCTGAAATGCTTTCCTCTGCCGGCTATGCGACCGGGATGTTCGGGAAGTGGCACCTGGGACGTACAGAGGGACGTTTTCCTACAGATCAGGGCTTCGATACGTGGTATGGCGTGCCCAACTCTACAGATGAATCGGTCTATACGTCTACTGCGGGATTTGCTGATAGTGGTGTGCCGGAGACCTATGTGATGGAAGGTACCAAAGGTTCAACACCTCGCCAGGTGCGACCCTACAGACTAGATTATAGGCCGTTGATAGATCGAGACCTGACAGACAGAGCGCTGAGCTTCATGGAGGAACAAACGGCTGCGGAGAAGCCATTCTTTATCTACTTGCCTTACACTGCGACACATTTCCCTACGATGCCGCATCCCGATTTCGAAGGGAAGTCAGGTAGAGGCCTATGGGCTGATCTCCTGATGCAGATTGACAGCTATTTGGGAGAGCTACTCGATAAGCTCGATGAGCTCGAGATCAGTGACAATACCATTTTTATTTTCACCGCAGATAATGGACCGGAGTCTCAGGAATTCGGAACTACTAATATGACGGTCGAAACACCCGTGCAGGGTTCCGCAGGACCTTGGAGGGGTACATTGTTCACTGGTTTCGAAGGAGCCTTGCGGGTCCCTTTTGTGATAAAATGGCCTGGTCAGATCGCCGCAGGCGCGTCCAGCGACGAGATTGTGCATGCCATGGATATGTTCCCCACATTGGCAGGTATTGCCGGCGGTACCGTACCGACAGACCGACCGATCGATGGGATTGATATGGGCAATTTCTTCCTTGGAAATCAAGAAGAGTCCGGACGTGAAGGATTTGTGGTCTACATGGGCAATGAGATCTTCGGTGTCAAATGGCGTAACTGGAAACTGCACCTCAAGGAACAGGATACATGGGGTAGCAAAGTGATCACTTACGACATGCCGAAGCTGTATGACCTCTATGCCGACCCTCAGGAAAGGAACAATGTACTCTTCCCCAATACCTGGGTGCCGAAAGCCGCATTAAAACAATTGGCGGAACATTCAGCGTCTTTGCAGGCCAATCCTCCCATCAAAATGGGCCAGCCCGATCCGTATGTACCAGGGAAATAGCCCGGAAACTGAGAGTAGTCATCATCGCAGGCAAAGAAAACTGCGTCGTTAATTGTCTGAGAGCTTGGAACGGTACCTGAAGGAATAATAGATCTTGATCTGGGTCAGGAAGAACATATCATTGTCGTTTGGGTTGCCCCGGATAGAGCCTGTCACCCCCGAGCCGACGGTGCTGTTGATCCGATAGGTCTGACCATTTTGCTCGACAGTTCCAATGGTCTGGGGAAGACGTTCCTGGCCACTAACGACCGCCGTCGGTTCTACTCCACGGTCTGAAAATATGCGAGCCACAGGATTTTCAAATGCTCCGAGATCGACATACTTCGTACTGACATCATCCAGATAGTCCGTAAAGGTTAGTCGCCAGCTAAATTCTAACCCAATGCTCAACTCTTGTGAAATATGTGAGATAGCCGCGATGCCTAAAGGCACAGCCACCTGGAGTCGATTGTAGGCACCTCCACTCCCCTGAGGGACAACCAGGTTGCCATTTTGGTCCACGAACGCATGGCTGCCCTCAGTATCCAGTGGCTGTAGGTTGACCCAGTCCCCAGGGCTGAGCCCTGCGGGAAGGGCTGCACCCTCGGAGATTTGAAAGTCGTTGGTTGGAACTTTGCCCTGCGGATTGTGATGGAATATGCTGAGGCCAAGAATGAGGTGCGCATTCACTGTAGGCCGTCGTCGGACGCCGTACATCTCTGGTAGGAAAGAGAGCTCCAGATTCGCCGAAATTTCATTGACCATGTTTCGAAACGATAGGTTCCTCTCATATCGTGCGAAACTGCTCTCACCTTGCGTGGGGTCTGCGGAAAAATCATCACCTCGAAGAACACCGAAGTTGTAGTTGAGTCTTATCGCCGCATTTTGGTGGAATTTCCATCCGTAGAAAAGCCCAAATCCCGGACGCGTAAAGGATATATCGGTACTTGCGGCCTTGTTCACTGGCGCCAGATCGCCGAAATAGTTGAGTGCATTGATACCGCCTCCGGCGTAGTGGTATGCCCGGAAATTGAATCCACCACCGTAACCTGGCGGTCTCTGGCCAAGGTAGTTGCGAACGGACCTCTTTTTGGAGTGGACGCTTCGCTTGTAGCGTTTAGGCCTTCTGTTTTGTGCTTCTGCTTCGATGGATCCCGATGCCAGGAAGAGCACGCCCAGAAGCATGGCAATGGCACGCCACGAAAAAAGGGCTTGTGAAACAACTATTCCTTGGGCGGTTCGGGCTCTCATATAGCGAGTAGATAACGCACTTGAAAATTAGGAGTAAGCAGGGATAAGTGCAACAAAACTATGGGATAAGTGCAACTAGAGTAACCCGTTTATAGGTAAAATTAACTACTGGGGGGTGCAGGGCGTCACCTGCATCTCGCCTCACTTTTTGTAAGCGTCGGGTGCGCGACTATTTCTTTTACTTTTCCACATGATGGCAATTCCCCATTGTGGATAACCAGGATCATCTGATAGAAGGTAGTCAGAGAGCATGCGCAACGAAAAAAGGCTCCCAACTGGAAGCCTTCTTATTTGAGTATTTGATCTTTGGTCGTCAGTCTCTCTCGGCGATCGAAATAGCTCGAGGGAGGCCTTTCCTTACGGCCATGTACTGCTCCTTGGCTTCTGGATTGGCCTTCAAATCGACATTGCTGATCTGTGCCCAGCTCTTGCCATACATTTCCTTGGCACGCTCGTCATAGATCCGGTTGAAGCCCTCATTGAGATAAACGAGATTACTCAAGTACGACTGGTAAGTATCGTCGTCATCAAACTTGGCACTTACGACGTACCGCTGGCCGACTTCATGTTGGCGACGAACGAACTCGTGGACGGCAGCTTGCAGCTCGGGTCCATCTGAGTAGCCTAGGTCTAACTTGAGTAGCTCCATGTCATGCTCGATCAAATAGGCCTCGTCTATTTCCGGCAGGGCGTTGGCAGCATTCGGCGAAGGCGGCAAAAGCATAGGTATTTCCAACGTCTTCCCCTGGTCGGATACGCCCTGATATAACACCTTGCGCCGATCGATCTCTCTAAGAATCGTTTGTACCTCCCTAACGAGGCCCATGGTCTGCTTTCGGTCGACCTGCATGATCACCGCGCCTCTTTCTGACAGGTCCGATCCTTGGATGACCTTGCCCAGTTCTTCGAGGGTTTGCTTTTCACCATTGACCAGTAACTGGTCCGAGTGAACAGCGATCTCTACCACATCTTCCGCATCGTACATGTGGATCAAACCATTGTCGTAGATGACGGGAACTTCTATGGCTTGTGCGCGCCTTCCAGTTTCTACGGCGACATCGATGTCCGTCTGGCTTTCGAAATTGGCATTGCATTGGACGATCACGGCGCCCATAACTATTGCTGTAAAAAGGGCAAGCGTGACTCTAAGTTTACCAGCCCATCCTGATCTTGTATTTTTCATCATGGTTATTCTCTTTTTGATAAATGATAAATTGAAATGATGTATCAACCCCAGAGAGTTGTTGCTGACCAATTGTCTCAAAAGCAAGGTCTGATACTCTACCAAGGAATAACCCCGATTGATTATGTGTTCATCCGCTATGTATTCATGTGTTTGTTTTAATGATTTGACGATCAACCAAATGGCAGGATTGAACCACCAGAAAGCTCCCAGTACCTGGACCAGAAGTAAATCGATGGAATGCCGCTGCCGTATGTGTGTTTTTTCATGCTCCAATATTTGCTGAAATTCCATGCTATGAACGAGCTCATCTTGCGCGTACATGGAACCCAGGAAAGAGAATGGCGAAACTGCTGTTGGGAGTGATACCACGGGGATGCCATCTACTTTGATCGTTGGATACTTTCGTTTCAGCCCCAGGATCCATGTACATGTCCATACCAACCGTGCAAGTAAGAGTGCCACGCCCAGTACATACGCCCCCATTAGAATCGTATTGATTATCTCCGCTGAAGGCCAGAATCCACCCCTCCATGTCGAGGAAGAGGATGGCGAACGCTCTCTCATTGTGGATGTTTGCATCCAATCTTCCATGGCTTCATAGTAGCTGCCTCGGACGTCCCGCAGGTCCTCCACCTGGCGCTGGACCACTTCGGCAGAAGCCGGTAGCCACTGATAACTCACCAGCGGAGCGACCAAAGAAATCGCCAGGATGCCTAGAAGGAAGAATCGATTGACAACGAATAAGGTCTCTTTCCTCATGAACAGGAGGTAGAGGAGGTAAAGCAGCGCCAGCACGGCACTAGACTCCAATAGATAAATGATCACCTTAGTCATGTTTCTTCGATTTTAGCTCTTCTAACATCTGCATTACTTCGTCCAATTCTTTTGTGTCGAGTTGTTTGCTCTCCGAAAAGAAGTTGACCACCTGCTTTAGTGAATTGTTGTAATAGTCGCTAAGCAGGCGTGACATCTGCCCCTTGCGGTACTCTTCCTTCGAGATCATCGGATGGTACTCATGGGATTTGCCGTAGGCGGTATAGCCAACGATCTCCTTTTGCACGAGCACCCTCACAATGGTCGAGACAGAGTTGTAAGGGGGTTTGGGGTCTGGGTATTGGTCCTGGATATCCTTGATAAAACCTTTCCCAATCCTCCAGAGGATCTTCATGATCTTCTCCTCCGCCTTAGTCAAAGTAATCATACCGCTTATGAGTTAATTGTAATCAGCAATGCAAGGTTAGAACTTATTTATAAGTTATCAAACGTATTGTTAAGTTATTTAACGTAAAACTAAGTTTACCCAATCAATGGCGTGCAGTAAGCGAACGTTATGTATTGAAAAACAATGGTTTATAATTGATATGAAACTATATGGTTTTATTTAATTATATTTGAAACTAAAAGGTTTCATATTATGCAGCGTGACGTATATACGGCTATCGCAGACCCCACGAGAAGGCAGCTTCTGATGCTACTTTCCAACGAATCCATGAATATCAATGAGGTGGCGAGTCACTTTGACATGAGTCGAACGGCCGTCTCGAAGCACATGAAAGTACTGGGCGAATGTGGGCTTCTGGCAATCGAGAAGAGGGGCAGGGAGCGGTATTGCAAGGCAACGTTAGAGAAGTTGGCGGAAGTGGCGATTTGGGTCAACCAGTACCGTATGTTTTGGAATGACAATCTCGATCGTCTTGAGCGCCTGCTCCAAATGGAAGATCACAATAACAAAAAATGACAGATATGAACAATTACGGTACCCTCATTGCCCCCAATACGCTGCAGTTTGAGCGCCTCCTTCCCGGAACAATTGATCAGGTGTGGCAGCTCATCACTGATCCAGAGCTACGAGCCCTTTGGTTCGCTGGTGGCCCTACTGAAATGAAAGCTGGCGGCAGTATGCAGTTGGTCTTCAACAATTCCCAATTTTGTCCACCGGATCCTGTGCCTGAAAAGTACAAAGACTATGGAGACGGCTTCATTTCCAAGGCCACAGTGCTGCGTTGTGAACCTCCAAGTTTATTTGAAATAGAATGGGAAGGTATTGTTCGGTTTGAATTGGAAGAATCGGAGGGCAAGGTGAAGCTGACACTCACGCATGAGAAATTGGCAGACAGCCATGAAACGAGAACGGGCACCCTGGCGGGTTGGCACAATCATTTGGATATCCTCGAAGATCGCCTCAACAGTCGGGACCCCGAGCCCTTTTGGCCTGCGCATATGAAGTTGGAGGAGGAATACGATCAGCGATTGAAGGAGTTGGCCTGAGGGAGACACTGCGCACTATCTATGGTTGATTGCCGCTCTTTGTTTCCCCGGTCTTCGGTAGATTGACGACGAATTGGTACCTATGAAAATAGCAGTAATCGGAGCCGGGGGAGTAGGAGGCTTTTTCGGTGGGAAACTGGCTTATGCCGGGCATGAAGTTACGTTTTTAGCGCGGGGACGCCACCTTCAGGCGATGAAGGAAAACGGCCTCCAGGTGAAAAGCATTGATGGGGACTTTCGGGTTGACCATGTGATGGCTACTGACCAGATCGCCAAGCTTGGAAGGCCGGACTTGATCATGGTGGCCCTCAAAGCCTGGCAGGTCAAAGAGGTGCGGGAAAGTCTCAAGGACATCATTCATGAGAAATCAGTTGTACTTCCCCTTCAAAATGGCGTGCTAGCTGCTGAAGAGTTATCGGAAACACTTGGTACACAGCATGTCGTTGGAGGCCTCTGTCGCATTATCAGCATGATCGAATCACCCGGAGTGATCAAACATTTCGGCGCTCAACCAAGCATTGTAGTAGGGGAACTCAATGGCGAGAAAACGACGCGTTCGATAGAAGTTGTTGAACTCTTTCGTTCTTCTGGTATTCATACCAAGCATGCGGACAACGTTCAAATCGATCTCTGGAAGAAATTCATTTTCATTTGTGTGGGTGGGCTCGAAGCCATCAGTCGGACGACCAATGGCGAAATGCGATCCCATCCAGAAACGCGTGAATTGATGATCGACCTGTTGCATGAAAACTGGCGACTGGCAGAGGCGGCAGGCATAGCAGTGCCGGAGAGCTACGTGGAGGATACCGTTGGCTTTATCGATGCCCTGCCTGGGGAATCGACCTTTTCGATGGCACGGGATATCTGGGATGGAAGACCTTCCGAGCTGGACTATCTGAACGGTGCGATCGTGAGCCTGGCGAAGGAGTATGGTGTGGATGTGCCCATCAATCGGATTATTTATCATTCCCTATTGCCGATGGAGCGCAAAGCGCGGAGTTGATCAACGAGGACGTATGCATCGAATAGAACCTGTCATCGATTCTCCGGGAATTCAAACTGTAGTTGCTTTGGCGAACAAGATCTGGAACCAACACTTTGTAGACATCATCGGTCAGGCCCAGGTCGACTACATGCTCCGGAAGTTCCAAACTGAGGAGGCCATTACGGAGCAGATCGCTGAAGGGTATCAATATTACTTGCTGTATTATCAAGACTTGCCAGTCGGTTATCTGTCAATCCGCCCGGATGAGGCCGGGAATAAAATGATGATCAGTAAGATCTATGTGGATGCTGAGAATCGAGGTGCAGGGCACGGGCGATTTTTGCTGGATTTTGTGGTAGCGGAAAGCCAGGGGAAATCTCTCACAACGATATGGCTGACCGTCAATCGATACAATTCTGATACCGTCAATTGGTACAAGCGGCGGGGTTTCGCGACCATTGACGAGGTGAAAATAGACATTGGCGAAGGCTTCTACATGGATGACTTTGTCATGGAGATGTCGCTGAATTGAGTGGCCATTTGCTTTGCAGTAACTATCTTATTCTCCTAAAGCCCAGGACACATGAACAAATACGGATTACATGGCCACCTCAAGGCCAGGGAAGGCAAGACGCAAGAGCTTGCCAACATCCTGCTGAGAGCCTCCGGTCTGGTATCACAGGCAAAGGGTTGCCAGCTTTATGTGGTGGGTACGGATGAAGCCCAGCCCAATACCGTGTGGATCACTGAAGTATGGGACTCGAAGGAAGATCATGGTGCTTCATTGCAAATCCCCGAGGTTCGTACGCTCATCGGGGAAGCCATGCCGCTATTGGACGGACCGCTACAGGGTGGACAGGTGCTGACAATTCTGGGAGGACACGGCATTCAATAAATGACTTTTGTCCTTACTGAATGCAAGGCGTGTCAATTGCGTTTTTCCTGTATAATGCAAAGAAGATATGAGTGACGAGCTAACGACCATCCGTAAATTCCTCGACCCAGCCGCTGCAGCCAGCTTTGTCAAATTGCTTGAGTCGCAAGAAATCCCATTCTACGTGGAGGATGCGTCCGAGACCTTTGATCCCTCATTCGCCTTCAACAAGGTGACCAAAGAAATTCATGTGAAGGTCCGGCCTTCTGATTTCGAGAGGATTGAAGGGCTTGTTGAAGAGCAAGTCGAAGAGCTAGCGGAAGGAGAAATTCCTTCGGACCACTATCTGTTGGAGTTTGATGACGAAGAGCTTTTCGAACTACTGTCAAAACCAGACGAATGGAGTGCCATGGACTATCAACTGGCCCAGCGGATCCTGAAAGATCGGGGCAAGCCGGTAGATGATGAGTTACTGAAGCAATTGAAGGAAAGGCGCAGAGAGGATCTGGCAACTCCCGAACCGCGCCAAAAGCAATGGGTAGTTATAGGTTATCTGGGTGCCCTCGTAGGTGGCCTCCTCGGTATTCTTGTCGGTTGGCATTTACTCACTTTCAAAAAGACGCTACCAGATGGATCGCGGGTAAGAGGATACATTCCTGAGGACCGCAAGCAGGGAAAGATCATTTTAATCCTGGGGATCGTCTTAAGTGCTATCTATCTTGTGCTATTCTTCTGGAAAGAAGTGCTTGTTTGAACCTGGAACTTTATAGCATGAAAAACTCCTTGCTAACCCTTGCCGCCATTTTGATGTTCCTCACGGCCTCATCCCAGGAGGCCAACTATCGGCTCGAGGAGAACCTACCTTACTATGACGAAACTGCCAGGCAAGCCGATGCTTATGTCGCTGAACGTTGTGTGCTCGATCTCTATTATCCCGCAGACAGCGACGGTTTTTCGACGATCGTCTGGTTTCATGGCGGTGGCTTAAAGGCTGGCAACAAGAAAATACCAAAAGCACTTCAAAACCAGAATGTTGCGGTGATTGGAGTGAACTATCGCTTCTATCCAAAAATAGGAGCTCCTAAATACATTGAGGATGCTGCCGCGGCCGTGGCCTGGGTTTTCAACAACATCGAGGAATATGGCGGTGATCCATCGCGGATCTTTGTTTCTGGACATTCTGCGGGGGGATACCTGGCCAGCATGATTGGCCTGGACAAACGTTGGTTGGCTGCTCACGACATTGATGCCAATGACATTGCAGGCCTTATTCCATTCAGTGGGCACACGATCACCCACTTCACCGTCCGTGAGGAGCGGGGCATTGAGGGCACGCAGCCCATTATCGATGATTTGGCGCCGCTGTATCACGTAAGGGCTGACGCGCCACCACTCCTTTTGATTACGGGCGATCGGGAAATGGAGCTGCTCGGTCGATACGAAGAGAACGCGTACATGATGCGTATGATGAAGGTCGTCGGCCATGAGGGTACTCGTATTTTCGAATTGGACGGCTATGGGCATGGGATGACAGGTCCGGCGTTTCCACTGTTGTTGAGGGAGGTGCGTCGAATTGTAGAGAGCCGCGGGCAGTAATTGCGAAGCTGGAAACTGTTGAGAGGACGACTGGAGATGGAATTATCCGACCCCCCGCTTGCTTTGCTGAGGTATTTTCCGTTATTTTCTATAATACTTTTTAGAGAACCTAACCAATTGACTTACTATGAAAGTGAGATTACGGAAACTACTACTTAGCAAACCTCTCCTCTATCTGATCATTCTGCTGCTGGTCCCCCTCGGGTGTAATGAGCAGTTGGAGATGCCTTTAGATGAGTTCGTTGATCAAACTGTTATTGAGCTTAGCGCGGATCTGCCGCAAGTTCAGGCAGTAATGGAGATTCAGGACCGATACACAGAAAGCCTGATGTCTGACCCCGATGTCGTCGGTACAGCGACTGGCGCCACGGTCCAGGGGGTCCCAGCTGTTATGGTGTTGGTGAAAACTGAAGAGGTCATCGACAAACTGCCACTGGAGCTGGAAGATGTACCAGTTGTGTTCCTGGTGACTGGCGAAATCAGAAAACTAAAAGGTCGCCCAGGAGGGGGCGGTGATGGAGGGGGTAGTTTTGACCCCACTAATAAACACCGGCCTGCACCCAATGGCGTATCGATCGGGCATCCGGATATTACTGCGGGAACGCTTGGTTGCCTGGTATCAAATGGTGGAACGACCTATATTTTGAGTAACAATCATGTGATGTCCAATGAGAATCAGGCCAGCAATGGCGATCCTATCTATCAGCCTGGTCCATTCGATGGGGGCACAGCTGCGGATGTGATTGCTACACTTTCTCAATCGGTCGATATCGTCTTTTCCACTTCAGCCAACAATTTAGTTGATGCAGCAATCGCGGCCGTCAGTACAAGCGACGTGACAGGCGCTACAGTATCTTATGGCGCACCCAACACGACGACCAGTGCTGCCGCTATTAATATGCGGGTAACGAAGTACGGTCGTACTACCGAAAGCACCAATGGGCGAGTTCAGGGCATCAACGCCACGGTCAATGTAGGTTACGATACAGGAGTAGCTCGATTCGTCAATCAAATCGTGATTGGAGGTGGTGGATTCAGCTCTGGAGGTGATTCTGGATCCCTGATCGTCGTGCAAAAAGGATCCCAGTCCAACAATCCGGTGGGCCTATTGTTCGCTGGTGGTGGAGGTAGCACCATAGCTAATCCCATCGATGATGCGCTCAGTGCCTTCAACGTACAGATTGTCGGTGCTACCGGAAGCGCCGCTAATTAAGAGAAAGAAATAGATTGGCGATAACAACCGCGGATCGGAAGGTTCAGTGCAATGCTGGACCTTCTTTTTTTGGTTTTGAGTGATGTATGGTATGAAATGCATGCACTACTTTTCAGTCTTTATAACTTGTACCCTAGCGATCCTGCTAACGCACTGTAGGCCACAAAACCGAATGATGACCAATAAGCCCATCGAACAAGTCTTGAAGGAAAATACAGAACACCTAATGGAGCTTCCGGGAGTCCAGGGTACCGCACAGGGCCTTTGTGGGAAGAAACCATGCATCCAGGTGTATGTAAGCGCCCTCACACCTGAACTGAAAGAGGCAATCCCTCCAAGTCTCGAGGGCTATAAGGTCGATATCATCGTTTCTGGTCAGATCGAGGCTTTACCCAACAACTAATGGTAAGCGATGAAAGTCAAACTCCGCTAATTCCCAAAATAGCGATGTAAGTCTTTCCGTGCTTCCAGGTTGATCGCCTCCGCCCAAAGATCCACCGGATTGAGGTCGTCCGTGAGTACAGGCGCATTTCCGATCTCGGGCTCAAATCTGTTTTGCCACGCGAAGTCCTGGCGGTAATCCATACTTTCCAGGTACTCTCGGGGAGGAATGGCCCACTGGGGCACCTCTTTCGATCGTTTCATTGGCCGGTTGGCGGCAACGATGATCATGTTGCCCAGGCCTTCTGGCTCCTTGTGTGTCGGCAGTGCGAGTACAGTCGAAAAGTGAGGTTTTAATGTGGCCGTCAGGGATCGCACCAACAAATCATCCCAGGAACGGGACTCGAGATTGATGGCCAAAACACCACCCTCGTTCAATCGGGAGGCTATGAGGGCAAAGGCCTCTTCCGTGATCAGATGAAAGGGAATGGAACTACTGCCAAAAGCATCCATGACGATGAGATCATACGACTCCGATCGATACTGCAAAAATTGACGTCCGTCCTGGCAAAAGACCTTGCCTTCTGACGTCTGAAGCCCAAAATACTCAAAGGCCATATCGATCACGGCCTGATCGATCTCGACACCGGTCACTTGCCACCCTTGCGCTGAAAAGCTCTTCATGACACTACCGCCACCAAGGCCGACAAGCACCATTTGGCCGGGTTGACTGAAAAACTCCTGAGTCATGTCCACGACCGCGGTATATGGAAAATGCGACTCCCAGGTTGCGGGGTCGATGATCGTGTGGGTGCCCCCGTCGATCAGCAGATAGCGGCGACCGTCTTTGTCCAAGACTTGCAGCTCCGCATACGGGCTTTGCTCCACGGCGATCAGTCCCTCATCAGGCCGTGCCATTTCTGACGGGGTGAGCCATGAGGCACTCAAACAGCCGATCGCCAACACCGCAAGGAGCAAAAGCCTGGCGGTGCTTCGCTTCTCGAGAATCAGCCCCAATGACGCAGTGACTATGAGCAGGATCCCTACCATCATGGTGAGATTGGCGACACCGATATTGGGAATGAGAATAAACCCTGTCAGTAGGGCGGAGACAACACTGCCTATGGTAGAGATGGCATACAGGTCCCCGGCGATGCGCCCCACTTCGCCCATGTTGGAGGCCCGGAGCTTGATGGAGTAGGGGCTTACCATTCCCAGGAGCGTCAAAGGCGCGGTGAAGAGCAAAAGGGCCGACGTCAGCACCGCCATGCGAAGCCCCAACGGCTCAGCGAGGGTCAGAACAGGTGCTTTGATGGCAGGCATGATCAGGAGCCAAATGCCCGCAGCGATGATCAGATAGCACAGGCGCGATACCTCAGGTCCGCGGTCGGCCCACCTCCCTCCGAGGAAGTAACCGACGCTTAAAGCAATGAGCGTGACGGAGATCAGTGCCGACCAGAGGAACAGGTTCACACCGTAAAAGGGCCCTAAAATTCTCGTACCAAGGATCTCCACTGCCAGAACGGAGGCACCTGCCACAAAAACAACCCAATACAAATACCAGGACTTTCTCATATCTTTCATCAAGATAGGACCTGTAATGTGAATTCTTTTAGACCCAGACCTTTTTTAGGACGTCGCTCTCACAGACTACCAACGGTAGTGGCATACTTCATACTATTCATCGTGGTGGTGTTCGTCGGCACTGGTTGCTCGTTTCGCCCGAACGGTAAGCTCATTGTTGGTGAAAGCCAAAGGACCTATACGCTGCACCTCCCTGATGGCTATGATCCCAATGCCGAACCATACCCCGTGGTCTTCATCCTGCATGGCAATCCCTCCAAAAGCTGGCAAATGCAGCTGTACAGTGGGATGAGCAAAACTGCTGATCAGAACGGGTTCATCGCCGTCTACCCGGATGGTATTGACAATGTTTGGAAGTTTGATGACTGCGATCGCGTGGAGCAGGATGTGGCTTTCCTTGAGGCACTGCTGGATCACCTGGAGGAGCAGTATGCCGCTGATCCATCTCGCCTCTACTTCGCCGGCATCTCAGGTGGGTCCCTGTTCATGTCGGTACTTTCTCATGCATTATCTGACCGGATTGCGGCCATTTGCAAGGTCGCGGCTGGCACCGCAAGTTCCGAAGATATATGTGGTGTATCACCGTCTGACGCTCCCATTCCCATGCTATTGATATTGGGGACTGATGATTTCTTGTTTGAGGGAATCGAAGATCGGGGTATCCTTTCCGCAGATGAGACCATCGACTATTGGTTAGCACGTAACCGGTGCGAATCCTCGCCGGAGACTGCGCAGCTCCCCGATACAAATGCGAAAGACGGCTCTCATGTCACCACCTTGCATTACGCTGGAGGCGATGCTGAGGTCGTCTATTACCGTATCGAAGGTGGAGGTCACCACTGGCCCAACTCCCGCTTCAATGCGCAGACCTTTTACAAGAAACGGGACCTGGGAAATCTGAACAAAGACTTCGATGCCAATCAGGCCATTTGGGATTTTTTCAAAGGCAAATCCACTAACTTAGATTAAGTCACATCTATTAAGAATATGGAAGAACGAGCCCTACCGATCCTGCCTGCCGACGACCTGCGAGTTGCGAAGCAATTCTATGTGGACAAGTTGGGGTTCCAAGTCCTCTTCGAGGCCAGCGACGATGGCATCAGCGGCGTGATGGGACTGCGACGCGGCGGTATTGAAATCACCATAGACGCGCCGATGCCCGGACACGGCCGGGATGCCTGTGTGGCCTTTGAAGTCAGCGACGCCGATAAGCTGTACGAGGAATGGAGCGCGCAGGTCTCAATTCCCTCCACCCCCAAAGACGAAGACTGGAATGCGAGGACATTTGAAGTCTTCGATCCCAGTGGTAATACTTTGTTTGTCATTGGGCCAGCTCGCAAAGGGGGCTAATCCCGGCACTGCGAGGAGCTGTTGGGAAACGTAAATCGGTTACCTGAGGCTAGTCAGCGACGCGGCAGTCTCTGCGGAGCTTTGATTTCGATTATTGAGTGAGATTGCTCATTGACAGTATTTGAGCCATGTCACCATGCGAACTGTAGGACCATACTTTCGCGTCATCCAGAAGGAGGGTAGTAACCCGACTGAAGGATCTCTTTGACGCGATTCTCATATCCTCCGTCGAAGATTCTTCCTTCCACTCCGTTCCAGTCTGAATGACGGATGAAGGACGATTTGAGCTCTACCATCATGGCATCATCTCATTTTCAAGCGTTTACTAGTGCTCCGTTAATCTCCGGATTTATTCCGGGGTCCCATAAATCAACAATGGTCTGCCCGGGGTATCGGGAACAAGTAGGGGCGGTGGCTTCATAACGTACATCGACTTAAAGACAACTGATCCTGCGGCCGGGATGGAAGTGGCATCCAGCATGGCCTGTCCTGACGAGAGCGTTGGTATTTTGGAGTATATGGTCTGGCCTGTTTTCTCTCTGTCAGGACAAACGGGCTGGTCGCGCGGCTGTGATACAGCGGACAGCCCGACCCTGAAGTAGAGAGAGGTCAGGTAGCATGTTGTACTCAAATCGAACTTCTCTCGCTTCAGGGGCCGCCCACCTAGTTAGCCTGGTCAATTGGGAAGCTACTGTATACTGTCCGCTTACGCACAACCAAATCCGTTTATGGGCATTATTCTCAGTCTTGTGAACTATAAGGCCCTTATAAACAGTTGGTTAAAGTAAGTGGCACAACAATTGACACTTGATAACATATTTCTAGCGCCATGACCTCAGACCTCCGATTCACCGTTCGCCGCATCCTCCACAACAAGCTGAGCACCCTCATCAATGCCATTGGACTGACGATCGGCATTTTCGTCGCACTCGTCCTGGCCAACTACTACGTCCAGGAAAGCAGCTACGACCGTCATCACGCCCAAGGGGACCGCATTTTCCAGGCCATCAGCCGGGTGGAGTTCAACCAGGGCCGCGCCACCACGATGTCCATTTCCTTTGGCACACTGGCGGAGAGCTTCCGAAGCAACTTCCCATTTGTGGAGAACACCGCACGTCTCTTCGGGCCGAGGGCGGTGGATGTGGATCTCACAGATCAGCGATTCACCGATGTGGATCTACTGCGGTTGGATTACTCGTTCTTTGAACTGTTTGACTATGCAGGCTTTGATCCTTCGAGCTTCCAATTGCCCAATGATGCGATCATCAGTAGAGAGGCCTCTGAAAGAATGTTTGGTGGTGACGCTGTTGGGAAGCAAATCACGGTAGAAAATGAAACTTATACGATTCGAGGTATAGCAGATATTCCGAAAAACACGGTGTACCGATTCGATGTCGCTTTGCCGATCGTCAGCATGCCCTACTTCGACGAAATGGAAAACGGTGGGCTGGAGTTCGAGACCTACGTCCTGTTGAAAGAAGGCGCCATCTCAGATCGAGCCGTAGTCGATCTCGGACTCCATTATGACGAACTAATGGAGGAGAAATGGCCCAAGTACGAGGCTGCCAACTTCCTGCTGCCTTTGGAAGAGCTTTACCTCAACAAAGCGGGCGTTAGCACGCGCATGGGCAATGGCGACAGGGACCAACTCACAATCATCATAAGTATTGCGCTTGTTGTGTTGGCGTTGGCCCTCATCAATTACATGAACCTCCAGATTGCCAGCAACCATGGTCGGGCGATTGAGACAAGAATAAAAAAGATCCTCGGGGCAGGGAAGGGGCACCTCGTCAAACAAGGAGTGGCCGAGGCGCTACTCGTCATTGGGCTCGCTTCCATTCTGGCGATCGTGCTGCTGGATCTGTTTTATCAGTCGTCGTTTAGTCAGCTGTTCGGCGCCGAGCCCTACGGCATCCAGGATTGGGACACACTCAACTTTGTTTACCTCGCCGCAGCTATTCTTGGCATCGGGGTGATTGCTGGAATCATTCCGTCGTTCAAGCTTTTCCGCCGCACAGTCGTTACGCAGCAAATGATCTCTGATAAGCGTCTGAGTAAGTTCACTGTGGGTTTGGTGGTTTTCCAGTTCTTCGTCACCGCGGCGCTACTCATCTCTATCATGTTTGTCAATCTTCAGATGGACTTCATCAGAAACCAACCCAAAGGGTATGACTCGGAGCAAGTAGTGGTCATCGACAATTTGGGTGATCCCCATCAGGAGAAGTATGATCTGATCAAAGCCGAGCTGGAGCGACAAGCCAACATCCTCAGTGTCGGCGGTGCCCAAAGTGCTCCGGGACGCGGCGCCAGCGGGCAGTTCATACACAGGAGGGACAAGTCCGAAGACGACGGCATTGACGTGGCACACATCAGGACATTGGAGGGTTATGCCGCGACGCTCGGCCTTGAGTTCGTGGAGGGTGGCGACTTCACCATCACCACGCCAGGCCAGGACTACCAGTTCATCCTCAATCAGATGGCCGCTCGCCGCCTGTTTTCGGAGGGTGAGGCCATCGTCGGCCAGACGGTCAACATGGGGGATAGGGTAGGACCGATTGTTGGCGTGGTGAAGGACTTCCACTACCGGTCTTTCAAGCACAAAATGAGCCCGCTCGTGCTCAACGTTGAGGAGCCCTACCGACCGACGCTCATTGCCAAGATCTCCTCAGACAACATTGAGCAAAGTCTGTCCACCATCTCGTCGGTCCTCTCGACGATCGATCCACTGTATGTCTTCGATTACCATTTTCTCGACGATCAGTTCGAGCGCAGCTACCGCGCCGAGATTCGCATGGGCAAGGTCATCACTTACGCCACCATCGTCGCCTTCTCCATTTCCATCATGGGCTTGCTGTCGCTGAGCCTCTTTGTGATCAATGCCAGGCTCAAGGAGATCGCCATTCGCAAGACCCTCGGTGGCGGGCAGTGGCACATCTTCTCCCGCCTCTCGTCGCAGTTGATCGTGTGGATCATCATGGGCAATGTATTGGCCATTCCCATTGTCTACTGGCTGGCACAGCGCTGGGTACAGGACTTCATCTACCAGGTCAGTCTGACCCACCTCTTCTGGATGACCGTGACTTCCGCGGCACTAACACTGTTCGCTAGCATGGTGGTGATACTGCGCAAGCTTCATAACACCATGACCATGAACCCCGTCGAGTTTCTGAGGAGTGAGTAGGAGTTGGGGCCTCGTGAAGTGAGAGCCTGGGTTATTTCCCTGCCGTACGCAGATTGAGGTAGCTTCACTTCACGACCGGGCTCTTCGCTCGTAGCTCCACCCCCGCAACCCAACCCTGGTGACGGTGAAGACACCGCCACGGCGAGGTGGGCTACCCGCTGCGATCCCTGGCCCGAAAGGGTTCCATGTTCAGGGTTCCATGTTCCGAGTTGCCGCAAAACCTTAACCTTAAACATTGAACGTTGAACCCCCAACTAGTACAAAATCCCACTACCGCTCACATAAAAACCCAATCCCCTCCAAAGGCCTCTTTCCGTTCAACAGGTAGTAACCACAACTCAATATTTGTATGAAGAACTTTTTCAAACTGTCGTTCACGTGCCTGGCCTTGTTGGTGACCATCGGCCTCCAGGCTCAGGTGAAGACACCACGCACACCTAGCCCTGCAGCCAAAGTTTCGCAGACCATCGGCATCTCCAATGTGACGGTCAAATACTCAAGACCCTCCGTACGCGACCGACAGGTCTGGGGGCGACTGGTACCGTACGGCTGGAATGTCCAGGGCTTCGGCAATGGCAACAGTGCACCGTGGCGAGCCGGGGCAAATGAAAACACGCTCATTTCTTTCTCGCACGACGCCACCTTTGCAGGCAAGGATGTGCCCGCAGGGACTTACGCCCTGTTCTTTGTCATCAATGAAGACAACAGCGGCGAGGTCATCCTTTCCAAAGACACCCAATCCTGGGGTAGCTACTTCTACGAAGCAGCACAGGACCAGATGCGAGGAGAGATCACAGTGCGCGACCTGGATTATCATGTAGAGCGCCTAACATTTGACTTCATCAACTTGGACAAAAACTCCGCGGAGTTGGTATTGAACTGGGAGAAGAAGCAGTTTCCTGTGAAGGTCGAGTTTGCCGTCGATGACATCGTCATGGCCAATGCAGCTCAGCAGCTAAAGGGTGTGGCCGGCTTCAGCTTCAACGGCTGGATGAGCGCGGCAAACTACGCATTGAATAACAATACCCACCTGGAGCAGGGATTGTCCTACGCCGATCAGGCCATTGCGCAGAACAACAGCTTTCCGACCCTTCGCGTCAAGTCCGGCATCCTGTCGGCCATGGGCAAGGAGGCAGAAGCCGAGGAGATCATGAAAGGCGCTATCGCGGCAGCTACTGAGCCACAGCTCAATGTCTACGGCTACCAGCTGCTCAACCAGCAGAAGAACGCCAAGGCCATCGCGATGTTCCAGCTCAACACCGAGCGATTCCCCAAGAGCGCCAACGCCTGGGATAGCCTCGGAGAGGCATATGCCACCAATGGCGACAACAAGAAGGCTATCAAAGCCTTCGAGAAGTCACTGTCGCTCAACCCCCCGCCCAATGTGAAGGCCAATTCTGAAAAGTACCTACAGCAGTTGGGAGCGCTATAGCTCCTGGCCAAAGAAGAATGAACAAAGGTCGTCCAGAGGGCGGCCTTTTTTTGTTATGTGACTGAGGTCAGATTTTGGTTCTTAGATCTTGGTTTTTGGAGTCGAACACTTCAGAGATCCAGGAACGAAAAACAAAGAACGGTGATCAAAGAACAAAGAACAGTGATCTGTGATCCAAGAACAAAGAACAATGATCTCAGAACGGGGAACCGTTCAAACATTGAACCCGAAACCTAACGCGGAACATTGAACCCGGAACTCTGAACTATCATCATTTACACAAAACGTTATGGCGAGATGTCACTCTTCCACTGATTCGGGGGGCTCTTCTTATCCGGTTCCGTATTGCTCCTTTTTGCCAATTTTTTGCTATTATCGTAGGGACAACTAATTAAAACTGAACCTAATACTACTTGACTGACCCAAACCAAAACAACGTTTCTACCACTTCCTGACATTTTTTGACTGAAATACAAAGGCTCCCTTAGAAGCTTGTTTTTGGCCCGGATCAGTTCCAAACGTGAAGGCCATGAAAAAACGGATTTTCAACACGATACTTGCTGTTGTATCATTACTCCCTCTTTACGCCCAGGAGACAGTCGAAGCACTGACGATCACTGGATCCAATGCTACACCTTCAGTGAATGGCTTCCAGAATAAGCTGCAATTCAGTGGAAGTCGTGGTGCTTTTGTCTTCAATGCTGGGCAGACCTCTGAATTGATGTTCGGGATGAACTCAGACGGTGGATTCTACTGGGGCACAGGGCAGAATGCTACCAATCCCAACTTTTATCCTATGATTCTTGAGGGAGGCACGGGCAACCTCTCAATACGTGGCCTTCTTACAGGGGGTATTGGTGCGCGGACAACAGGAGGTGTGAATGATTGGAATGATATAAGCAACACGCGATCTGGCAGTGGTTACAGCCTATTGAGAGGGTACGCTCCCAATGGCCCCGATGATACACACCACTATTATCACCCATTCAATTTTGAATATGGGTTCAAAAATGGTCTAGGCAACATTACACAATTGGCCATACCTTATGGTTATTCTGCATCGATTGACCAGGGTATCAAAATGCGCGGCAGGTACGACGGGCAATGGACTTCGTGGGTGCGTGTCTTGAGCGAGAATTTGCAGGGGAATGTAGGTATTGGCACCGATGAACCTTCAGAGAAATTGGAAGTGCTCTCTACTATCAAGATTACGAACCCTGCTGATCGTGGAAGTTCTCGGTTGTATCTCGAACGAGGTCCGGCGGGAAAAGATCGAGCGCTTATAGGTTTTGGTGAAGGTGGGAATTTCGGATGGTTTACGGGTTTATTGTATGCTGGAGGGAATAACAACGGAAATTTCTATATAAGCCAAACAGACTACGTCAAGAATGCTGATGGGCGCAGGGATGCGGAGTTTGCGATTAACACGGAAGGTAATGTTGGCATTGGTACTGCCTTTCCAGACAAGAGCCTTTATGTCCTGGGCGACCTTGGCACGGCTATTCGCCGGGATAGCGAAGCCACAGGAGCTAACGTCGGAATCAAATTTGGTGTAGACGACGGTGATATTCTAAAGTCAGGTATCATCCACGTTCGCGATGAGGGTGTTTCCAATGGTCGCGGAAGCCTACAGTTCCTGGTGGATGCCTCGGACGATGCCAGCGACATTGCGGCATCAGATGTGAAGATGACGATTGCCTCCTCCGGTAATGTGGGGATCGGGCGGACTGATCCACAATATGCTTTAGACGTGGGTAATACTGATTTTCCACCCGCGCGCTTCAATCGAAACGGTAATGGCATGAGCGTCATCTTTTCAAGATCAGATGTCAAGCGCGGATTCATTGCTACTAATTCTCAGAGTACCAATGCACTGGATCTGGTTTCCTACGGAGATCTTGGACTCGGTACCAATGGGGAACTGGACAAGTTGACGATTGCCATGAATGGCAACGTCGGCATCGGCACGACAACTCCTGCATCGGCAATCCATGTTGTAGGAGAGGCTGGCATAAGATGGGACTATGTGAGCACGGAACACCAAGGTAAGCTCGTGATAGGTCCAGGTTCTCAAATTTCAAATCCCACTTTGAAATTTTACAGATGGACGGGGTCAGGTGCAACCTACTACCCTGCGCACATCGAAATGTCCCAAAGCAATGGCGTAGGTCGTATGGATTTCAAGTTTGGTGGTCCAGCTGGCATCGATGGCGAAACGTTGAACACCGTGATGTCCATCTCACGAAATGGCAACGTCGGCCTTGGCACCACCAGTCCCACGTCTAAACTAATGGTGAAAGGAGATGGGCCAGGAAACGCAGCGCTATCGATTATTGAGAACCCCAGCTCCAGTGTAGGGGCTCATTTCATATCAGAGGGGGCCAATAATATCATGTTCCAATTAAAAAGAACAGCTGACGGTGGAACTAATACTGAGCTTCGTTCGTCCGGTAACACTTTTTTGAATGCGCTTTCAGGCAACGTCGGCATTGGCACCACCACCCCCGACGCCAAACTGACCGTCGATGGTGACATCCGCGCCACGAAAGTCCAGGTCGTGGCGGACGTGAACTCCGTTCCCGACTACGTCTTCAGCGAGGACTACGATCTCCAGTCGCTCGAAGAAGTCGAGGCCTACGTCAAGGAAAACAGTCACCTGCCTGAAGTCCCCTCGGCGGAAGAGATCGCTGAAGAGGGTCACGATCTTGGCGCGATGAACCTGCTGCTGCTGAAGAAGGTGGAGGAGTTGACGCTTTATCAGATTGATCTGCTCAAGGAACTGAAGAATCAACAGGCGCTGATCATTGATCAACAAGCCAGAATCGAAGCGCTAGAAAATAGCAAATAGAAAAAGCACCCCCAAATATCCATAGCGATGAAAAAAGCAATCCTATCCGCTCTAATTGTATTGGTTTTTTGGGACGTCCAGGCCCAGGACAGTCCAGTATTTACAACCCAGGCGACGATCAAAAATGAGGATACTGACGCGACAGGGCTCAATCTTAGCCAGTCTGGAGCAGTGGAGTCACGTCTTCTCAATCAAGACAATGGCCCGTTGATCCTTGGCACCAACAACACGGAGCGTTTGCGAATAGATGCCACCGGCAACGTGGGTATTGGCACGTCTAGTCCGGGATATCCTCTTGAAGTTGAAAGTACAGCCAGTGCTTCTGCACGCTTCAATCGGAACCAGAATGGCACGAACGTCTTGTTTGCTAGATCAGGGGTAAATAGGGGATATATCTCCACGAACTCTCAAAGCACCAATGCCTTGGACATCGTCTCTTATGGAGATCTTGGTTTAGGTACCAATGGCCAGCTGGACAGGATGACCATTGATGTTAACGGGAAGGTAGGTATTGGAACTACGGACCCAAAACAAACGCTGCATTTAAAAGCGACCTACCCCTATTTGCGGTTTGAGATGGACGAGGGTGCCTGGTCCGTAATCGAGTGGACTGAGGGGAGCCAGAGACAAGCTGGGATCTCATGGAGTGGCCACAAAAACCCAAAACGACTTAATTTCTGGACTTTGGATGGATCCGATTTTGCGGAAAGGATGGTAATTTCTCAAGATGGCAACGTCGGCATCGGCACAATTTTACCAGGGGCGAAGTTAGACGTTAGCGGTGGAGAAATTTGGCAGTCTTATGGCCCCTCCAAACCTCAGGTGGCCTTAACGAGCAACGCAAATCAGGCGATTATTCGATTCAATCAACATTGGGACGATGGCTACAAGTATTCGACAGATGGTGGTGCTGCCGAGATTTCAGTAGGAACTGGGTCAAGTCCCGGCAATATATTTTTTAAAACAGCTCCAAGTGGTCAAGCCAATGCCTCGCTTTCTTTGAATACCCGGATGGCGATCGTCGAAAATGGCAACGTAGGCATCGGCACCACCAGCCCTGAAGCCAAGCTCGATGTGGATGGTGATGTTTACAATGCTCCTCTCAAGAACTTCCTGGCTCGCTATAACAACACGGAGGACCACGCTGCTCGACTCGGGTTCTCCACTTTGCAGCTTGGCAACAATGGAGAGAATCGTTTCGTAGCGGGAAAGACCGTACCGGGTGGCTTCTTTGACTTCTACGTCAACAATACCAACGATATCCAAAATCATCAATCACCTACGGATGGCAAGCATGCTTTGAGGATCAATAGCGATGGAAAGGTTGGTATAGGTACAATATCTCCTGAGGATCAATTGGATGTAGCCGGAACGCTTAGAGTCAATACAGAAAGAGATTTTAAGTTAAACTTTTATGATCCGGTTGGACATGACTGGTCAATTGTAACAGCAGGCAGTCGCTTTTACTTCAGAAATTTGACTGAGTCCCTCTACTATATGACGATGCAAGGGGGCAACGTCGGTATCGGCACTACAAATCCCGTCGAGCGGCTGCATGTTCAAGGCACCGCCCAGTTAAATCATAGTGGTCTCAATGCCATTCAAATGAAATATTCGAATGCAAGCGGAGGGGCCCAGGCCATTGGTTCAAATGCGAATGGGGACCTGGTCCTGTCAGCGCACTATACGGTCTTAGACAATGAGCACCTAGTCGTACAGCAGAATACTGGCAACGTCGGCATCGGCACCACCACCCCCGACGCCAAACTCACCGTCGACGGTGACATCCTCGCCACCAAGGTCAGAGTAGTCACGGACGTGAACTCCGTTCCCGACTACGTCTTTAGGGAGGACTACGATCTTCAGTCGCTAGAAGAAGTGGAGGCTTTCGTCAAAGAAAATAGCCACCTGCCGGAAGTACCCTGCGCCGAAGAGATAGCCGAAGACGGTCATGATCTTGGGGCCATGAACTTGCTACTGTTGAAGAAGATCGAGGAGTTGACGCTCTACCTCATTGATGAGCGGAAGCAAAACCAAAAACAGCAAGCAGAGATCGCACAACTACGAGTGATGGTCGAAGCACTAAGAGCTTCTGAGCGATGATTTATATGAGCCTGACCAGACTAAAGCAACTCAACATGATCAAGACTGAATACTTCTTTGGACCATCGCTTAGCTTGGCTATTTCACGGCGATTGGTAGGCTTAATGCTCTGCATTTTAGCTATTCTAGGTCCGATTGCCGGATACTCGCAAGACGAGCAATCAATAGATCGATATTTCCCGCCGACGCCAACAGCGGCGTCCTTAGGTGAGTATGGTGAGGTGCCTGTAAGCCTCTACACCGGAACACCGAATGTTAGTATCCCCATTTGGACACTGCAAGGTCGCGAACTCAGTGTCCCAATAAGTCTCTCTTATTCTCCCGGTGTCAAAGTAGAGGACAAAGCCTCTTGGGTTGGATTGGGCTGGAGCTTATCTGCGGGCGGTGTTATTACCAGATCTATACGTGGATTGGACGACTTCACCGCCCAGGGTCGTCTTCAGTTGCCCCTACCATCTGATCCAGCACTCAAGCAGGAAAGAATGGTCGCACTTCAACTTGAACATCTGGACCCGGAACCAGATCTCTATAACTTCAATGTCAATGGAATGTCTGGTAGTTTCATCTTGGATGACTCAGGTGAGGCGAGGATCGTTGATTACCAAGACTTACACATCGAACTTACTGAAAACAACACTTTCATCATTGTTGACGGTAACGGGACAGAATACCACTTCACAAATGCCGAACAAACGTCATTCAATGGTTCGGCCTATTCAACAACGGGTTTTTACTTAAGCAAGATGGTTTCTGCAACCGGAGCAGAAGAAGTCACTTTCACCTACGCTCAAGAGAATTATCAATACTACTCGGTGAAGCGATTCAAGAAGTATGCCCGTCCGGCTGGAGACGACTATCTCTTTTCCGGTGATCCACCCGTTCCTAGTTTTGGCCGCAACTCCTTCAAAGGACTGAGACTCGCCTCCATTTCGGCAAGTTTTGGCCAAACAGTAAATTTCAAGGCCTTGACCAGAAGGACGGACCTGTACAGTCCATTAGCGCCTGGAACGAACTCGGAACCCCGCGCACTGAATGAAATCGAAGTAATCGGCCAGAACGGCTCGAAGCTGAAGTCATTCGTTCTCGAAACGGAACAGGTAGAGACAGAGTACCCCTACCGGAAGAGAGAAGGTGAAGACCTTGAGCCAGGGGCCCAAACGGCGTTTGCTAATTACCGGCTATATCTAAAAAGTGTTCAGGAACTAGGGAGTGATGAAGCGTCTGGAAAGCCGCCGTACTCCTTTACTTATGTAGGCAGAACCACTGAAAACAAAGATCTGTTGCCAAGCCAGTTGTCTCCGGCACAGGACCACTGGGGATACTACAATGGCGCAAGGAGCAATACGAACCTGTGGCCTGGCTATGAAGGGCCTTTTGGTGTATATGACCCTCACTTTAATGTGGGCATTATTTGCCCAGAGTCTCCGATGCTGGTCAACAGATTATTGTTCAGTGTGCCAGGTGCAAATAGGGAACCCTCCGGTTCTGATGTAGTATATGGCACGCTGAGGCGAATCACCTATCCCACAGGTGGTTACACTGAATTCACGTTCGGCCCTAATGTCTATGCATATAATGTTCAGGATCCTGGATCAAGTATGGAACTGGTGGAAGAGGGTGTTCAGGCGTTCGTGGAAGGAGATAGTCCCACTACCGAGTCTTCTGAGATGGTTGAAGTTACGTCATACATATCCCGATTTGCAATCGAGATTTTGGTAGATGAGTGCTGGGACCCTGATACCCGTGAATACCTCGACTGTGATCAGCCCGGAGCAGAGATCAATGCCGATATGTTTCGTGACAATAGCGTGACCGTCCTGGATCAGGAGGGAGAAGAGGTACTCGCTGTAAAGTGGCGTCCAGGCGACGGGGGCTACTGGCTCTATCGGTTCGGGGTTGCGGATCCAGATATTGGCGTTCTATCGCCGGATGTGGACGGTTTCATTTCGCTGACCCTTGAGGATGTAGGTCTTCCCAGAGGCTCTTACACGCTGGTGGTCAAAAGGGATCCAGATAGTGACAATGATGTCTGGGGTTGGCTCTATCAAATGAAAGAGCGACCTATTGCGACGCCTCCGGATGTTGTACCACAAACGACTGCCGGGATCAGAATTGAGCAAATTGACAGTTATACCGATGCCGGACAATTGGCGAAGTCTAAGGTCTTTGAGTACGGTCCTGGTGTTTTGTTGAACTCACCAAAGTATGATACCTATTCGTACCTCTCAGCCGCTGGTCTCCCCACCTGGTTTCAAGGGGATTGTGGGGATGTGACGTCGGATAATGATCCATTTCCTTATTTAGAGATTGGCTGCGGGAGTCATACGCAATTGGGTTACACCAAGGGATCCCCTGTGGGTTACCAAATTGTAACGGAGCGTGAGGTGGGCAATGGTTCAGTGGAGTATGAATATACAACAGCCATCGATTATCCGGATACTGACCTTGATTCCGAAGGTTCGACCTTGAGGTATCTATTCTACCAAGAAGGCAATCCTGTGGTGCCTTATGTGGAATACGAGTTCTCTTTTGATGCTCCAGCCTGGCCTTTTGTGGATCAAGACAATCTGGATAGGAAACGAGGGTTCCTCAAACGCACTACCTTCAAGGACGAGACTGGCAACCCGGTCCGTGAGATTGTGCAAACGCCACTGATGGAGGATAGACACTCTATCAAAGGATTAAGGTTCCAAACGCTACGTCCTGAGATAGATTGGTTGTATTCAGAATACCAGCACTCGACAGGGGTTGTTCACGTGGCTACTTCCGAAGAGACCAACTATGGCGATGATCATGCTATGGAGGTAAGCACGCTCACATCGTATTCGTATGACAGCCCGCGTCACGAGTTGGTCACAAGCGATGAATATGTCAACAGTGAGGGACAGATGGTGCGAAATACCTACAAGTACCCACCAGATTATTTTTCACCCGGCGACGCCGTTCGCGAACTGCAAAATAGTCACATCGTCAATCCAGTCATTGAGCAAATTCAGTACATCGATGGCAAACCAGTTGCTGGAGGAGCTACCAGATATCACTTTGATCCTCAAGGGGATTGGGTCTTACCGGTTGTCCGATTGATGCTGGAGCTTCAGCCGGGGCAATCAGTAGTGAGTCCTTCGGATGGAGAGCAGTTTGATTCATCATTCCGGGAAAGAGTTCATTTTACATACGATGGTAATGGTAACATTGTCCAGCAGCAAAAAGTGGGTGACATGGAGACAACCCTCCTTTGGTCTTATAAAAGCACCTATCCTGTTGCCAAGATTGTGAATGCCTCCTATTCACAGGTTGTGATGCTGGCTCAGGACATAGGCGCCTCCTTTATACAGGACTTAGCCTCTTCATCGGACCAGGCAGATATTGATCAAAAACTCGGTGTGTTGAGAAGTCATTTGGATACACATCTTGGTAATGCCTATCTAACCACTTTTACCCACAAGCCCGGCGTAGGGATATCAACACAGACGGACCCTAACGGACGTACAACTCACTATGTGTATGATAGCTTGGGTAGACTTCTGCGGGTGGTGGATCATGAAGGCTACACACTACAGGAACAAGAATATCATTACGCCAATCAAGGCTCTCACTCCAATACAACTAACCAATGAGCAGACTACTAAACACCAAGCCTGGCTGGCCTACTAGTGATTTCTTAGGGTTAGTCTGGCGTTCGAAGACTGGGGTGGTCCGTGCGATTGCTCTCTTCTTTGTTGTCTTCATTGTATCGTCTTTTGTCGGCTTAAATGCACAGACCATCACAGGTTCAACGAGCATTACTGCGGGTGTCGAATACGAATATTCTGTGGACTACACGGGTATCCGTGTGAGTTGGGACGCCGGAACAGGAGGCACCGTACACAGTACTTGGGTAAGCGACGGCAAGAACTATAGCAGGGTCTCCTGGTCGACTCCCGGAGGTAAGACACTGGAATTCATACAAAGCGGTTCAGTTATCGCTTCCCTGTCGGTAACGGCAGCGGCTCCCACACTTTACCCGGGTAGTATCAGCGGGTCTCAGGCGGTTTGCGAGTCAGGTGACCCCAACCAATTATCGAGTACACAGGATGCTTACGGTGGACTTGGCATCCGGCGATACCAGTGGCAGCAAAAGACGTCGAGGACCAGTTACTCCAATATCAGCGGAGCAACATCCGCTGCTTATAATCCTCCTGCGCTCAGCACCACAACAACCTTCAGAAGGCGTGTGCGAGATGACTATTCCACCGAATACACGGATGAAGTGGTGGTGACGGTCTACCATGTTATTGGTGGCAGTATTAGTGGAACAGAAACGGTTTGCTACAACGGCAACCCTGACAAGATCACGAATTCACAAAATGCGGCTGGAGGCGATGGATCCTATGCTTATCACTGGGAAGTCTCTACAGACAATGTCAACTGGTCTGTGATCAGTGGCGCAACGAATGCGACCTACAACCCGGGAAATCTAACGACTACTACTTATTACAAGCGAGGGGCAACTTCCGCCAATTGTGATGTAGCCTATTCCAATACGGTTACAAAAACCGTATTACCAGCGATCAATCCGGGTGAGATCAATTCGCAGGATGCCATTTGCTACAACACCGACCCAGCAAAGATCACCAACAAAACTTCGCCGTCGGGAGGGACAGGTGTTTACACCTATCAATGGCAGAGGTATGTCAATAACACCTGGACCGACATTTCAGGTGCTACTGGACTGGAGTATGACCCTTCCCTGGATCTTACGGCGGACCGTTATTACCGACGTATGGTGACTTCAGAAAACTGCGGATCTGCGAACACTCCGCCTGTTCTCATTGAGGTCGCGCCTGCGTTGCAGGGAGGCACCATTTCTGATGACCAAACCATTTGTTTTGGTGCTATCCCCAGCAAGTTGCTCAACTCAGGCGGTGCTAGCGGTGGCAATGGTGCCATTACCTACCAGTGGGAGTATTCTACCGCCACGGTTGGCTGGACTGAGATTGAAGGTGCCATGGCCAAGGGATACAGCCCAGGAGAGCTATTTGAAACTACCTGGTTTCGTCGAATAGCCTACTCCGAGTTTTGTGGAAGTGAAGAATCTAACACGATAGAAGTCACGGTCCGCGGCAAACTAGGCCCTGGCACCATCACAGGCGACCAGACCATTTGCTATGGCGGTGACCCTGACGTCATCAACGCGGAGCAAGCACCTGTTGGCGGAGACAACGAAAACTATGACTATAGCTGGCAGTCCTCGACGGATGGCAACTCATGGATAGACATCGAAATCGAGGGGTCAGTTGTGCCGAATTGGTATAATCCACCAGCTGGGCTAACTCAGACGACGCATTACCGCCGGGGGGTAACCTCCGCCGATTGTAACATCAGGTACACCGCTGCCGTGACCATCACCGTTCTCGACGAGCTGACGCCGGGTGAAATAGGTGGCGCACAGACGATCTGCGACGCTACAGATGCTGGCCTGCTTTCGTCTGTGTCACTACCACAAGGAGGAGAAGGGCCAGCAAGCTACCAATACACCTGGCAGGTATCCTCTAACAATGTTGAGTGGGAAGATGTGGCCGGAACAGGCGAAAGCCTTGATCCGACGGATGTCCTATATGCTGATCGTTGGTACAAAAGAATTGTCAGTTCTGGGGGGTGTGGCACTGCCGAGACGAGTTCGGTGAAAGTAACGGTTGCCGATCCCGTCGATGGAGGAGCCATATCGGAAGCGCAGACGATCTGCTTTGGAGCCATTCCAGAACGGTTGATCAATAGCGGTGGCGCCACCGGAGGTATTGGCGCATTTACCTATCAGTGGGAGTCGTCCACAGACAATATCAATTGGTCAGAGATCGGCGGGGAACTGGGCAAGGGTTACAGCCCCGGTGAGCTATTTCAGACCACCTATTTTCGTCGAAGGGCCGATTCTGAGAGCTGCGAAAGCGACGAGTCCAACGTCATTGAAATCACCGTCTTCGGCAAGTTGGGCCCCGGCACCATCACTGGGGACCAGACCATTTGTTATGAGGGCGACCCGGATGTCATCACTGCCGGACAAGCTCCGATAGGGGGAGATAATGTGAACTATGATTTCAGCTGGCAATACTCTACAGACGCTGTCAATTGGACGGAAATTGTTTTTCAAAGCTCAGTTATTCCTAACTGGTACAATCCCCCGGCAGGATTGACAGAGACGACTTATTACCGTCGCGGGGTGATCTCAGGTGGGTGTAATATCAGATATACCCAACCTGTCACGGTCACGGTACTGGATGAATTAACACCAGGAGCTATAGCGGGCGACCAGACGATTTGTGATGCTACGGACGCCGGTCTGCTTTCATCCGTTTCCCTGCCCGAGGGAGGAGAGGGGCCACCGAGCTACCAGTACACGTGGCAGGTTTCGCCCAATGATACCGATTGGGAAGATGTGGCCGGAACCAATGAGAGCCTCGATCCGACCGATATCCTCTATGCCGACAGATGGTACAAGCGTATTGTCAGTTCAGGTGCGTGTGGAACTGCCGAGACAAGTTCGGTGAAGGTGACGGTCGCTGACCCGGTGGAAGGAGGCTCCATCTCCGAAGCACAAACGATCTGCTTTGGCTCGGTGCCGGAAAGACTACTCAATACCGGCGGCGGCAGTGGAGGGATTGGTCCGATTACTTATCAATGGGAGTTTTCAGTAGACAATATCAACTGGGAAGAGATTGACGGTGAGACAGGCAAGGGTTATAGCCCAGCGGCGCTGTTTCAGACCACCTGGTTTCGCAGGAGGGCTGACTCCGAGAATTGTGAAAGCGACGAGTCTAATGAAATAAAGGTCACAGTCTACGGTAAGCTCGTGCCAGGTACGATAGCAGCGGATCAGCTGATCGAGTGGAACACCTTCCCCCAGGCCCTAACTGGGACCGAGGCAACGGGCAGTGCCGGAGACCCTCGCTATCAATGGCAGGAGTCGGCAGATGGCGAGAGTTGGACGGATATCACAGGATCGACAGGTAGGCATCATTCTTTTCCTGAGCCACTGAAGTCCTCCTTGTATTATCGAAGATCTGCCTACACGGACTTATGCCCTCCGACGGCTTTGAGAGTGACGAACGAAGTGTTCGTGGAGGTGGAAGCCCTCGTGCTGACGTTCAATGGTCCGATAGCTAGCGATGACTACAGCCACGGTGGCAATGTGGACATTTCCTGGTCGGCGAATGCGACCGAACTGGGTGGTTACAGTCTGAAGCTCGTGAAAGGCTTTGAGGCGACCAGTCAGGATGCCTATACCTCCGACTATGATGAGCCCATTGCAACAACCCCACACAGCTTGTCATCTACGATGCCTCCCGGAGGCGACTACCAGGTCCTGATCGAAGTGGACCAGATGCGATTCCTTTCTGAGGAGTTCGTGGTGCGGGACCCTGTCGACCATGCATTGGTGCAGCCTGTGGAGGTTGAGCGGCTGATGCCAGGTCAGTCGGGTCAGTTGGCGTGGACCAATCACTACGACCACCCATATGCCTACAAAGTCCAGTTGGAGTCGCAGTCGGGGGAAAGAGTAACGTTGGCGTCGCAGTTGTCGGGCGGATCAGTGGGAACGACCACCGACTATACCTGGCAGGCACCAAGGGTGGACCCGGGTATTTATCAACTGATCGTGAGCGAGGAGAATGGCTGGATCATCAACTCCGCTGAGGTCGAAATCCTGCCTGAGCGAAATTACTTGAAGACGTACGCTGCCCGTGAACCTCTCCAGGGAACCGTGGCCGGCATCGATGATCCGTATCAGGTCAAGCAATCGATCACTTATTTTGATGGCCTGGGTCGTCCCGTGCAGGCTGTCGGGATAAATGCATCACCTGTTCCCGGTACGGACCTCGTAACCCCCATGACATATGATAGCTATGGCAGACAAAACATCAATTACCTGCCTTTTGCTGAGACGACCAGTGATGGCCAGTTTCATGAAGACGCAATAGTCGCGCAGGCGGGGTATTATGAACGAGCATACCCCGGGGATGGGAATGCAGCCTTCTCGCAAACCGTCTTTGAATCTTCTCCACTCAACCGTGTGCTATCGCAGGCCTCCCCTGGACAAGCGTGGCAGGTGGGGTCCGGCCATACCGTCGATAGTAGGTACGAGGTGAATGGTGAAAATGAAGTCCGGATGCTGACAGTAGTGGATGACCACATTTCTGTCAACTCCGGCTACTACACAACTGGCAAGCTGTACAGGAATGCCGTACTGGACGAAAACAACGGAGCGGCAGAAGGGGAGTCTATCGAATACTCCAACATCTCAGGCCAGGTAGTGATGAAGAAGGTGAAGCTGTCTGAGGCCAATGACGGCACCAAAACCTACGCCCAGACTTACTACCTCTACGATGAGTACGACAACCTGCGGCATGTCGTGCAGCCGGAAGGGATACGGAAGATAGAAGCCGGAGAAGACAACATGACCTGGGATTCCCTAGCTTCTGAGGGCTTTCAGTCCCGATGGATGTTTAGCTACGAGTATGATCACCGACAGCGCATGATCGCCAAACGCGTCCCTGGAGCCCAGTGGACACGCATGGTATATGATGACCAGGATCGCCTGGTGCTTACACAGGATGGTATGATGCGAAGCCAACCCTCTCCGCCGGATCACTACGAGATTGTGAGTGACAATCAGGAGGCCAACGGGGTACAGACCGCTAGTGCGCACTACTTCATCGAAACTCCCGGAAGTATGACTTTCACTGAGGGCTTTGAGGTGAATGGTGCTACTGTGCAGGATTTCGAAGTGACGACCGAGGCGCAGTTGGAAACAGAGTTCTTCGGCAACAACTGGCAGTTCACCAAATATGATCACCTCAACCGACCGGTGCTGACAGGGATTGCCGTCATCGAAAAGGAGAGTAGCATCGAAGACGAACTCGCGCGGCATTACGAAGGGGCAGGGAGCAGTACCACCGAGGCCTACACAGGAGACGGCCCGCTGCAGGGGTATACCGACGCTGCATTCCCATCGGTCAATCCAGACGAATTGCTGACGGTGACGTACTACGACAACTATGACTTTTATGATGCAGCTGCGTTTGGTCAATCGCTCGAGTCCCTAAAGCATCCTGATGCGACGGATAGGGTTCGCGGAATGGTAACGGGCACAAAGACAAGGGTCCTCAATACGGACCAGTGGATCACGACCATTACCTTTTATGACAATAGGAACAGAGTACTGAAAACAGTCGCTTCGAACTATCTCGATGACCAGGAACTCGATGGCAAGGACATCGTGGAAAACGAGTACCGAAACAAGGTGTCTCCCCTTGTCGTGCAGACGGTGCGCACACATACAGACGGCAATGGGGGGAGCGTCACCATCGCTGATGAGTTCACCTACGATCACGGAGATCGACTCCTGACGCAGACGCAGCGGATTGACGGAGCTAACCCCACCGTGATCGCCAGCAACAGCTACGATTCGCTTGGGCAGCTGATCGCAAAAGACATTGGCGATGGTTTGCAGTCGGTCGATTACCAATACAACATCCGCGGATGGCTCCGGTCGATCAATGGTGGGTTTGAGGATTTTGATGACGCGACGGACAAGTTTGGGATGGAGCTCAATTATTTCGATACAGACGAAGAGCACCAGGCCTACAATGGTAATATTGGGAGGCTGGCGTGGCGATCAGCAGGTGGTCGCGAGCAGGGTAGCCAGAAGTACCTCTACAAGTACGACGCCGCTAGCAGGATCAAAAACGCCTACTACTACAACAACGATGATCCGGGGATGAACAACCTCTATCAGGTGGCCGGTCTCGTGGTGGATGGTGTGGACCAGGGCATTGCGTATGATGCCAATGGAAACATTGAGGCACTTCGTAGGCGGGGGCCGGATCCGACGACGGGCAATCGCGTATACCTGGATGATCTAACCTATGGCTATGATGGCAACCGCCTCGATAATGTGGCCGACGCCAGGGGAGACGACCTCTTCGGCGAGCAATACTCGGACGGTGCCAACACCGGTGAGTACCAGTACGATGACAATGGCAACATGATCGTCGACGCTAACAAGGGCTTGGAAGTGACCTACAATCACCTTAATTTACCAGAGATGGTAACGTTCACCCACGAGGACGGAAAGTACGTGAAGTACACCTACGATGCGGCAGGTGTGAAACTGAGAAAGGAATCCGTCTCTGACGAGGCCACGGAAGTGGTGGATTATGTGGGTGGCATACATTACAAAAACGACGCACTCGAGTTCATGCAACATGCCCAAGGTCGCGCGGTGAAAGAATCCGAAGGCTTCATTTATGAGTACAACCTCACCGACCACCTGGGCAATGTACGGGTGGTAGTGGCAGAGCCGGAGGTGATCGAATACCTGGCTACCATGGAGACGGAGAATGCCGAATACGACGAGGCCGTCTTCGCCAATGTCGTAGAGACCCGTACGCCCGATGGTGCGGCCAACCATACACCGGGTGGGGATGAGGTCGCCAGGGTCAACAATGTTCATCCAGTGGGCCCATTCGTGACCTTGGAAGTAGCACCCGGAGACGCGATTGATCTGACCGTCCACGCTTACTACGAGCCAGGGACGGAGGCAGGGGATCCTTTGCCTGTTGAGGCGCTAGCGTCAGCAATGGCCAGTTCGCTGGATCCAGCAACGGTCGGGCTTGAGGGCGCCGGTCCCTTGCAAAGCAACTTTGAGCAGGCTTTGGGTTCTCCAGCAGTGGTGGGAGATGAGGATGCATCCGTCCCCGGAGGATATCTGAACTACCTGCTCTACGATGAGCAGATGAACCTTCTGAAGGGTGGATTCGTGCAAGTCTCCATTAATGCGGCAGGTGCTCTCGAGGAGCTAAGCATTCCGGACATCACCGTCGAGGGCGTGGGCTTCCTAATGGCCTATGTTAGCAATGAAAGTGACATTACCAGCTTCGTAAGCTTCGATGACTTCGCCGTGACGCACACTACGAGTGGTGTGAAGCAAGTACAAGACTACTATCCATTTGGGCTGACTTTTAATGAATGGACAAGGGAGCCGGAGAACCTGTATAAGCTAACTGGGAACGAAGAACAGAAGGAATGGGATGTTTATGACTTCAATGCAAGGATGTACGATGCAGCACTTGGAAGATTTAACTCCGTCGATCCGTTAGCAGACTTTAATCAGGAATCTTGGAACCCTTATCATTTCAATTACAATAATCCACTTCGTTTCGTCGATCCAAGTGGGTTGTACTCCACTGAGGAGTGGATGGAGGATAATGGAATTACCGACGATGATCTCATAACTGTTTATCAAGCTTCGGACGGTGAAGGCAATGGAAATGGAGATAAGAAGAAGGGTGATGCTGAAGAGAGCTCCGAAGATAGTTGCGAAGATGAGTGTCAATCAGATTCATTTAGCAATAACCCGATGGGATTTGTCTCTATGGGATTAGGTCTCGGGGAGGTCGCACAACAAACTGCTAAGGAAAAAGCGGTACTAACCGTAATCCCGGTCTACAATGAATCAGGAAAATTGGTGGCTAAATGGAAGACTTATGCGAAAGTCGCGTTCAAGCAGCTTAAACTTGTAAAGGGTACTTTACAGGTAGTAGGACCTGCTGCAAACGTAGGAAGTGTGGTATGGGATGCAGGTTTACTTTACAGAGGAGATATTACTGGGGGTGAGTTCGCCTACAATACGGCCGGGACCGGTTTAAGTTGGGGTGCCGCGGCTTATGTCGGCGGTGCTGCTGGAGCTGGTGTTGGAGTATTTGTGGGTGGTTCCGTTGTTCTCGGAAAGCTTTCTTATGAATCCATACAAGATGTCAAGAGGCATAATCAGAAAATGCGTGACTTAGGATTGGTGAATCATAGAAATGAAATTAGCTCTTGGGATGATTTTATTAATGACCTCTTCTTTTGGCTCAAGTAGATGAAACTGCAGACGGAGACTATCAATAGATACCTCACCTTCCCCTTAGTCAAGGCCTTGTTGGGTTTTGTTGTCATCATCGTCGCCTACAAGGTCTTCGTGGCTCAGGATGTAGGGGAGTTAATTTTCGTGTCTTCTATAGGGCTGGCTTATACATCTTTATTCTACATAGTACCCATCACGGTTTTGTACTATACACACAAGCGATCTTCAAAAGGGAAAGATTTTGTGTATGAGGGTGTTGGTCGGTGGAAACTACTTTTTGAGGATAAAGAGTATCGAGAAAATGAAGTTGAATCCGTTGATCGGTACCTGACACCATCAAAAGCAGCAGCTAGGCTGGACTGGTCACTTTGGGGACATTACAACTATTACGTTTTCAATTTAATGGACGGAGATCGAATTGTGCTGTCTTGTTTAGTCACAGACCAAATCCGAGAAATCAAATCAATTAAGCATAACAGCAAAAAGCAGTTCTTTCCAATCCCTAAGAGGGATCGTATTTGAAATAATTACACGGTTTTACTGATAAGCAGCCTTAGTCCGAAAATCTCTGATATATGCGCTGATGACCTTCATTAGCGCATTTTTTTCGTCGTCAGGCATAGAATCTACTTCCTTGAATTGCTTGAGGAGTGCCCCCCACTAGCGCGGAAGTTACTTCCGTGCTCTACGCTCCTAGGCAAACCCCTCTGCTTGCCCGCGATTGAGCCCTCTCCTTTGCTCGCTAGGAAGTTCCTTTCTCTCCGGCCAATATCTTTGAACTGTGAGTGAAAAGTATAAGATCAGAGATCAGGACGGGTTGTACTTCGTGACATTCGCAGTGGTTGAGTGGATCGATGTTTTTACTCGATCAGCTTACAGCGATTTGCTTGTAGAGAGTCTGGTGCATTGTCAGCGGGAGAAGGGCCTGGAGGTGTATGCCTGGTGTATCATGCCTAACCATGTCCATATGATTGTTGGGCGAAATGGAGAGCAGCGTTTGGAAGACATCATTCGGGATTTCAAGAAATACACTTCAGTGCATATTGTGAGGGCAATAGAGCAGAATAGCGAAGAGAGTCGAAAGCAATGGCTGTTGTGGATGTTCAGGAAGCTGGCGGAAAAGAGCGAGAAGCACCAGAAGTATTGCTTTTGGCAGAATGAATATCATCCCATAGAGTTGTCCGACAACCAGATGATGCAGCAAAAACTGGATTATATTCATGAGAATCCAGTAGAGGCTGGATATGTATTGGAGTCCGAATACTGGAAATACAGCAGTGCGGTTGATTATGCTGGAGGTAGAGGCTTGTTATCCATCCGGTTGATTGAGTAGCACGGAAGTAACTTCCGCGCTAGAAAAGGCTCGAAGCCCGTCCATGTAACACTTATAGATTTAGGAGTAGAACTAGATGGTGGCGAGCTTACTACTAAGATAATTGCTGAAATACTGAAGGAAAACCTCAAGAACAATGGTATTACAGATGATGACCTTGTAAATCTTGCGGAGCAGCGATATCAACACATCACAAATGTTGAGAGCGACAATGACGAGTCGGATGAAGACTCCGAATCGAATTCCGAGACGGAGACTGAAGAAAGACAAAAAGACTATTGATGCTATTTGATTTTATATTTTCAGTCCTAATCAGGTTACCAGGATATAGTGTTGCGTTTATTTGGAAGAGGGTGAACCTGCTACTGAACCTGCTACATTTAGGTGGACAGTAAGTAAAGCTCGTAAGGCTAAATTTACTGTACATGAAAAGAGAGAGAAGACACTTCGACAAGGAGTACAAATTAATGGTGGTCAACCTGTGTTTATCTGGAAGATCTACGAGAGAAGTTGCTGATGAATTGGGACTGAGGACAGAGTTGGTAGCTCGCTGGAAGAGAGAGTATCTCCAGTATGAAGATGGTAGTTTTTCAGGCCATGGTAAAGAGAATATGACCGCCGATCAGAAGGAGATAGCACGGTTGAAGAAAGCGTTGAAAGAAGCTCAGTTGGAACGTGATATCTTAAAAAAGGCTGTAAACATCTTCTCCAGGAGCGACAACAAATATTCCAATTCATAAAGGATCATCACCACCTATTTGGTGTTGAGAGGATGTGCAAAGTCTTCAAAGTAAGCAGGAGTGGTTATTACCAGTGGCAGGTCAGGGAGCCCTCGAAACGTCAAATGGAGAATGAGGAAATAGCAGCTGAGATCGATAGGATTTATCGTGAAAGTCGTCAGCGGTACGGCAGCCCCAAGATCACTGATGAGCTCTCTGATTTGGGATGGAAAGTATCCAGGCCTAGAGTGGCCAGAATTATGCGTTATAAGGGGCTAAGGAGCATCATAACAAGGAAGTTCAGAGGAGCTACTACAGATAGTGCTCATCACTTCCCAGTGGCCCCCAATTTGTTAAACAGGGACTTCAAGGCAACAGAAGCCGGAAGGAAATGGGTTTCAGATATCACCTACATCGCCACCAGGCAAGGCTGGATGTACCTCACTATTATCATGGACTTATTTGACCGTAAGATTGTTGGCTGGTCTTCAGGTACTTCGCTGGCAACCGAGGATACGATCCTACCGGCTTGGCGGATGGCAACGAAGAACAGGCCGGTTGACGCTCGTCTGACTTTCCATTCAGATCAAGGTGTTCAGTATGCTTCAAATACCTTCACAAGGGTGCTTCGCAATAACTCAGTAACACAAAGCATGAGCAGAAAGGGTAATTGCTGGGATAATGCAGTCGCCGAAAACTTCTTCAAGATTCTCAAATCGGAAATGGTCAAACACACCAGCTTCCAGGGGATCTTGCATGCCAAAACCGAGCTATTCGAATTCATTGAGATCTGGTATAACCGTAGAAGAAAACATGCGTATCTGGGGTATAAATCCCCGGAGCAATTCGCAAACATTCAACAATTAAAATGCGCTTGACTTATAGTCCACTATTTTGTTGCAATTCCACCTATTCTGATTATTCTAGGTGCAATTCTTTTCATTGCTTTCTATATCGGGCTAGAAGTTCTAAAACAGATATTCGACGTATCATAACGGAATAGCTCGTCGCTAGCGCACACTTGTCGCTTGTGCTTTAATGCCAGATTCTGTACCCTTAACTAAGCGTAGGTTGTACCTGCGGGGACGCCTAGTCGCTTTCGTATCATCCAGCTTTCATGGCTGAGGAAGAGGAACTACCTTGTGCCTAGCAGAATAGGACATAGAAGCAGCGCCCCAGCCGTATCCGTAGTCACATGCAAGGATAGTGAGCCAGTGAGCCAGGAGTGCGCCACTCTAAGAATGGCTCACCTAATATCCACAAATACAGTCTATTACGGTCCGTGAGCCATCGATTCTGAAAAGGTAAACCGAGCTGGAATTTTTGGATAGTGTCTGAGGTTGATAGTCACGATCAAAGAAGATCAATCCCATCCGCACGTCGGTCATCACCAAGTGGTTGAAAATCTACAATTTGAGGCAGCGCAGCACTCACTGGCCATCGGCTACGTCAGCAGTACAGAACGTATCCACAGAACGAGATGGAGGGTTTGAAGGAGGAAGTTGACCGGTTTCATCCACTCCAATGAATAGATTCGTGTGAGAAATCGTTATTTTGTAGTATGGAAGTTTCGATACTGAGAAGAGAGATTGCCAAGTACCTCAATGAAGCTGATGAGAGATTTTTGAAGCTTGTCTATGGCATGATGAAGGCGGACAAAGGAGAATCGAGTGAACCTTACGATGGTCTTGATATGGTTGCCCGTGCTGAGGAGTCATTGAAGGACATTGCAGAGGGGAGAGTCAAGAGTTTTGATGAATTCAGCCAAGGTTACGACGAGTGGAAGAAGAGAAAGAGGTCGAATACACAGTAATCGTCACCAACTCGGCTGACCGCTACTTCTATCAGTTGATGGACTATTTCCATTTAGTTTATCCGCCGGAAAGGGCGGACGAAGTAGGCGATGAAGTCCGGGAGACTGCTCAGTCCCTATCAACTCTCGCTCATCGAGGCGCGTCCGAACCACAGCTGACGCACCTTAAGGAGGGATTCAAGTTCATTTTATATCAAAGGGTGACTAATGCCGACGTAAAGGTTATCTACTTTATTGATGATGCGAGGAATATCGTGTACGTCACTGATTTCTTTCCCACCGAGAAAGACCCTGTTGAAATCGTAAGCAGAAATTCTTAGCAATTGCCGCTTGCGTCACCCACCGTCGTAGGACTCCCTCGCTGTTCGGGATGTTCCGCAGGGCATCTCGAACTTAGAGTAGTGATGGATCTATGATCCATATCTAGCGCGCGTTTGCAACGCGTGCTTTTAGCTATCAAGCAGTTCCACTGATATGAGTCCTTTGGTTCTAGCATAGTCCTGGGCCCTCGCCACCACGCCTCTCCAATTCCCCTCTATTCGCCACCCCCAGTCAGTACCCCTTCCAACCTTATTCTCCCCGGTTGAGCAGGCTTTTACTGCCATCGCCAAAGACCATTTGACTGCTGCCCCTGCAGGTCGTACCTTTCGAAACAGCGTTAAGTGCAAAAAACAAAGAACACTATGAAATTAGGTATCCAGCTCCTCGGTCTTGTTTTTCTTTCCACCCTTATCGCTTGCTCCGGTGACGATGAGGACACGGGTGATGATCTTGCTAATCCTGCTACTGGGGTCATCAGTGGCGTTGAGTGGCAGTTCGACGTGGGCACAGCCATTTTCGAAGAGATCGATGAACAATACACCATCAACTTGATAGGTGTCGCGGAGCAACTGGGCGATGATGGATGCAGCGTGCTGTTTCCCGGACAGGAGTATGTAAGGTTCACCGTAGGTGCGGCCACCGGCCGGACCAGCTTGCCTTTCGAGTTTGCCAACCAGGGTGTGAAGTTCTACCCGGATCGGTCGGTAGGAGGGTTTGAGTTGGCAACCACTGGCTTCGTAGAGCTTACCGAGATCACCGCTAATCAGGTTATTGGCAACATCGAGGCGAGCCTCGACGCTGACAATCAGGTGTCGGGTTCGTTTGTGGCGACGATCTGCGGTAATTGACCGAAAGTTATCCTTAGAAAGACTTCCCGCGCTGTACTTTGTAGTTCATTCACCTTGCGCACCCACTAGCGCGGAAGTTACTTCCGTGCTCTTCAGATCTTCTTGTGGGCGCAAGCCTCTCGCTAGCTCTAAATCACGAGCCATTATCCCTATCTTTAGCCGCTCACACCCGATCCATGAAAATCCACTATCTCACTGCGGTTGTCCTATTCATCACAAGCCTCCATCCAGCCCTTGCCCAAAACCTCCCCACACCCAACACCCAACAACTGGCATGGCAGCAGGCGGAGATGGGAGCAGTATTCCACTACGACCTCCACGTCTTCGATGGGCAGAAGTACGCTCAAAACGGACTAGCAGGGAATCGCACGAATCCCATACCGGACTACCAGATATTCAGTCCCGATAGCCTCGATACAGACCAGTGGATCAGGGCCGCAAGAGATGCTGGGTTCAAGTTTGCGATCCTGACCGCCACGCATGAGACCGGCTTTGCGCTCTATCCCTCGGATGTCAATCCCTACTCCGTCAAGGTGTTGAAGTGGCGAGATGGCAAGGCCGACATTGTCAGGGACTTCGTCAATTCCTGTCGAAAGTATGGCCTCAAGCCGGGTATCTATCTGGGAATCCGGTGGAATTCCTTTTTTGGCGTGCATGATTTCAAGGTGAATGGGGAAGGGGAGTTTCGGGACAACCGGCAGGCCTACTACAACCAGATGGTGGAGGGCATGGTGACTGAGATATGCACACGCTATGGGGAGCTGTTTGAGATCTGGTTTGATGGCGGCGCCAGTCATCCCGACCTCGGAGCCCCGGATGTACTGCCGATCGTGAAGAAGTATCAACCCAACTGCCTGTTTTATCACAACAATCAGTTGGCCGAAGCGCGCTGGGGTGGCTCTGAATCAGGGACCGTTCCCTACCCATGCTGGGCGACCTTCCCCACGCCTTACTCGCACTCCGGTGACACACAAAAGGACCACATCACCCTGCTGAAGCACGGTGACCCCGATGGTCCCTACTGGATGCCGGCGATGTCAGACGCCCCGCTGCGAGGATACAATGGCCGTCACGAATGGTTTTGGGAACCGGGTGATGAGGAACATATCTTCCCGCTCGACCACCTCATGCGAATGTATACGGGTTCCGTGGGGAACAACTCCACGCTGATCGTGGGCCTGACGCCTGATCCATCCGGTCGCTTACCCGAGCCCGACGTCCAGCGCTTGAAGGAATGGGGAGTGGAGATCCAAAGACGATTTGGCCTACCAATTGCAGCAGCTAGTGGGCGTGGCAGCGAGCTTCTCCTGGAGCTTAACGAAAGCAAAAGAATCACACATGTCATTCTCCAGGAGGATATCAGGAAGGGTGAGCGTGTGCGTCGCTATGTGCTGGAGGTACAAGTGAACGGCGAGTGGCGGGAAGTAGGAGAGGGCACATGCATTGGTCACAAGCGGATTCAGGAGATTGACCCCATCGAGACCTCCGCGCTCAGGCTACGGGTACTCGAATCGAGAGATGACCCGCAGATCAAGAGTTTTCGCGTTTTTGATACCGGCTGAGCTGTCGGCGCTGGTGACTTAACTGTCGGTAAGCCGTTGCAATATTTGTAGATTGCCACGAAATAGTTTCCATTGAACTGGCCTCAGGTAATTTCCGACATCATTGTCAATGCTGGCATCGCCAATGGCTTCGTGTTTGCCGTCATCCTGTGGCGAACGCGATCTGGCAGCCACTATAGCCAGCTGTTGCTATCCTGGCTATTGATGGACCTGTCAATGATCATCTTCAGGATACATTACCTGCAGCCGGTCATGATCCATGGCTTCGGGGCGCCGTTCCACATTTCCGGGCCGTTCATCTTTCTCGTCGGACCGCTTTGCTATTTGTACCTCAGGTCCATCGTGCGGGGTGATCAGGGTTTCAGTCGGGTAGACCTGGCGCATTTCCTGCCGGCACTTGTGCATCTCCTGTTGTTTTTACCCGCTTTCATCATTGGCTGGGAGAGCGCCTATGCCGACTACTTGATCCGGTTCATCGGGTCGCCCTGGATATTCATCATCATCCAGCTTGCTTACTACCTCTACCATACCCGGCGATTGGTGGCGGAATACCGCCAGTTGCTCATCGGCACGGTTTCCAATGTCGAGGGTCGTGAGGTGGCCTGGGTGGAGCGCATGAGTTGGGTGCTGGTAGTGATCCTTGTTTTTGTCACCATTGTCTCGCCGGGCCTCGTGCATGGTCCCGGGCTACGCGCTTACTTTCATGCCAGTGACATGTTCTTTTCCCTTGCGCTTTTCTACATCGCCAGTCGTGGATTACTGCAGCGCCGGGGTCCAACACCTGAAGGTCTACCTAATGAACACTCCCTGGCAGACAAGGATCTTGCAGAACTCAAAGCGGCGTTGCTTACCTATATGAAAGAACAAAAACCCTTTCTTGATCCCGAACTAACGTTGGCAGGCCTCGCCCAGCAAGTAGGCATGGGGCGCAACCAACTGTCGGAGGTGATCAACAGTGGGGTGGGAGATAACTTTTACCATTTTGTCAACCAGTACCGTGTAGATGAGGTCAAGCGACTCATTGATGAGGACACACAGCGGAGGTACACCATCCTTGCGCTTGCACGCGATGCCGGCTTCCATTCCAAGTCTTCCTTCAACCAGGTCTTCAAGAAATTCACAGGTCTGACTCCGTCCGAGTACCGAAACGGACATTCTTAAACCCCTCTTTTACAGTCGGTTGACGCCCGATTGGTGCGTCTGGGACGAGGTGGACCATCACACCTGTTCGTGAGCCGTTTCCTGGATTGTAATAAATCAAATGAACGATTCATGAAAAAAGCTATGCTTTCAATAAGCGCATTCCTCGTGTTCGCAAACTGGGCGCTGGGTCAACCGCAAGCCTCTGACGTTGTCGAGAAGCTGGGAACAATCGAAGACCAATTCGGGGAGTTGTTTCAACAGGAGAAACCGGTAGCGGAGTTGAAACTGATTTGCGTTCAGAGTGTCAATACATCCTTTCGTGATGTGTTTGGCAAGTTTCGCGGCAAATTAACTGACCCCAACGTACAGGTCGTTGCCGGCTGGGGCGATGTCATGCCTGGCGCTTCGAAGACGCAGAAGCGCGACCATATGAGCCCGGCCTTAGCCGCACCCAATGCACTGGGACCTGGCAGCTATTCACTTTACATGGACTTCGATAGCGAGATCGTCAAGATGCTGAATTTGAATCGGTATTCGCTTGTGACATTGTCGCTATCTACGGGCAATGTGACGGTGGAAGACTATGGCTCCGATCGGGCGGCTTTCATTGGAGCAATTAAAAACTATTTCAACTGAATAAATCAACCATGATCTTACTCAACAACATCAACAAGACTTACGAAGGAGAGGGCGGACCCGTTCATGCGTTGCGGGGCGTCAATCTCAGTATTGCCGAAGGGGAGCGTGTGGTGATCATCGGCAAATCCGGCAGTGGGAAGTCCACCTTGCTCAATGTCATTTCCGGGATCGATCGTCCCACTTCGGGAGAGGTGAGCGTCAAAGGCATGAACTTATCCGATTTTAGCGAAGGAGCCCTTGCACGGTGGCGTGGAACGATGATCGGCATTGTGTTCCAATTCTACCAGCTGTTGCCCACTTTGACGTCATTGGATAACGTCCTGTTTGCCATGGATTTGGTGAAAAAGATCCCCAGGCGCGAGAGGCGTGAGAAAGCAATGGCTCTTTTGCGGGAGGTGGGACTAGGACAGAAGCTGACGAAGTTCCCCAACGAGCTATCGGGAGGGGAGCGCCAACGGGTAGCCATCGCGCGGTCTTTGGCCAATGACCCTTCCGTGATCATTGCAGATGAGCCTACGGGTAATCTCGACAGCACCACAGGAGCGCAGATCGATGAGCTCTTTGCTCACCTCAATACGAAGGGCACAACGGTGATTACCGTGACACACGCCGCCTTACAGGAAGAGGGTTACGACCAGGTAATCCGAATCGAGGACGGTAGGCTCCACAGCGAACGTCGGTCACAAAAGGCAGCAGTGGCATGATAGTGATATTCAAAAAACTGATCGCCGACTTTCGGCGCACGCCATTGAAGGTGGCGCTGATGGTGATAGCGGCGGTATTGTCTTCCTGGGGCATCAGTAGCGTGATATACGCATATTTCATGTCGGAGCGCGATTTTCAAGTGAACTTCGCCACCACCCATCCTGCGGATATGGTGCTTACGGTGGATAATTTTTCTGAGGACCATGAGGCGCTGGTACTGGCTGAACCCCAGGTGATCGATATGGAGTACCGCGACGCCCTCAGCGCCCGAATTCGAAACCGACAGGGAAGCTGGATGCCGCTGATTATCTATGGGATCGACGATGCTGAGCAAATGCGGTATGATCGATTTGAGATACCCGACCCGTCATTGTCTGCTCCTGGCCAGTTGCTGATTGAAAGGAACGCTTTCTTCTTTCTTGATGAGGAATGGGATGCGGTTGAGATCCTTTTTATAGGTGAACAAGACCCAGTCAACTGGGTCGTGGCCGGCAAGGTGCATGACCCACGTATGGCTCCGGCCAGGATGGAAGGAGTGGTTTACGCCTATACGACGTCACAAGACCTTTTGGCCCCTTTCCTGCCGGCGAATCGGAAGCGCATGCTTATTGAGACGCGGGTGAGCGAAAGTATGGAAGAGCTAGAGGCACTGGCCTCACAGTTGCGCAGTCAATTGCAGACTGCAGGTGCTTCGGTTGTCTCGGTCTCTATTCCCGAGCCTGGCGAGCATCTACACCAGGGTGTCATCGATGGAGTGTCTTTCCTGCAGCGTACTGGAGGCTCCATCCTGTCGATTATGGGCGTGATTCTGTTATCACTCATTTTGCTGACCTGGGTCTTTCCGCAAACTGTGGACATAGGCGTAATGAAGGCTCTTGGTGCTTCCAACGGGGAAATTCTCGCAGCCTACAGTGTCGCCCTTTGTCTACTCATCGGATTGGGAATAGCGATAGGCTTGCCTTTGGGTTACCAATCTGCAGGGCTGTACAATGGCATGGTCGCCTTTTTTCAGAACTTCGAGGTGGTACCCGACTTATTGCCACTACCGATCCATTTGCTGGTTGTGCTCGTTGCACTGGCGGTGCCCTTTGTTTTCGGCAGTCTACCGATACGACGGGTGGCAGCGACGACTGTGCAGGAAGCGATGAACAAGACCTTTTACACACCGCGAGGAAGACCTCTTTTTGGAAGTATTGGCGTGCTCAAGCCTTCGAGCCGCTACAACATCAATAACCTCTTGCGTCACACCCCTCGAACTGCACTGACCATGCTGCTGATGGCAGTGGGGGTCGGGCTGTTCTTCACGTCCACAAATACCGACCAATCAGTCAGGAAAGACCTCGAAGTGTTTGCCAACGAATCCAAGTATCAAATGAACCTTAGGATGCCGACAGATGCGTCAGTCGAGGAGATCGCCTTTCTTCAGGATCTGGAGCATATTGATGAGGTCCTGCCTACGAGGGTTGAGCGTGTCACATTCACGCCACCAACTGGTGGAAATCCGGAATCGGCTTTCGTGCGGACGGTAGTGCCGCAGGTACGTCTGAATCAGGGCGATATGGTACTGGGCGAACTTGATAGGGGCTGCTCCAATTGCCTGTATGTGGCCAACGAAGAGATGAGTCACCTTTTGGAGAACGTACCGCTTCATACCAACCTTAGCTTGGCCAATGGTGCCGGGGAGGTCCGCTCTTATCGATATAGCGGTGTCGTCCGGACACAGGCGGGAATTGAGGCGCCCTTCCTGGCCCTGGACGCGGCTGTAGAGGAGTCGTTCAATGCGGTCACCGTCAGCCTGGCCAAAGGATTGACGGACAGTGAAAACTTCGAGGTATCCAATGCCGTGGATGACGCCTTTTTGATGGCGGGGATCGATTTGACAGCCCGCACCACAATCGGTGAGCGCGTGCAAGCTATCCTAAGTCATCTGGATCCCACCTTCGTGATCATCAAGGTAACGGGGCTGGTAACGATGATCCTGGGATTCCTGGGCATCATCATCGTGCTCAACCTCACCTTGCAGGAGCGAACCAGGGAGCTGGGCATCATTAAATCACTGGGAGGCTCCGTGTCGACCATCTCAAGTCTTCTCAACCGCGAGTTTCTTTTGATCAGCATTGTATCAGCAATCGTCGGTTCGTTGGTGGCGGCACCCCTGGGTATGGCACTCACAGATTTGCTCGCAGACACTTTGATTCGGCACCCGGTGGCTTATGGCACTGATTGGAGGATGACAGCCACCACGTTGGGGGTATTGCTGTTAAGCCAGGCCCTGTTCATCACGATTTACAATCGCGTGGCCCTGAAGAAGAACGCCAGAGAATTATTGGACCACCAGTTTTGAGTTTTACATGTCCCCACGCGTGGGCGTTATGGTTTCCCGGTTTTTCGAGGATTAGTGATCTTCGAAAGGTCGGGAAACCTAAACCAACTCTCCCAGCTCTCAACTCCTCCACCTCTTAACTCCTCCACTCCTCAAAAACCTATCAACTCCTCAACCCATTAACTCTCAACTTTTCAACTCTCCAGCCTAAACTAAATCCCTACAAAACCGCTTTCTCAACAAACCCAACCTGACCATCATTGGTGACAACGCGAACAAACCGATGATTGACAGCAACGATATGAAAAGGGGAATCTGCCGCCAGGGTGTCGAGGTTCGCAGACGTTCGGTCCATGGCAGACTTGAGAAATGCCTCTTTGGCGATGGCGACGTCTTTACCTAACAGCGACGTGTCTGCTTCGAATGTGCCCGCGCGATCATACTGTGGCACAAGGAAATAATAGGGATTGATAGGCCCACGCCTGTAAATGCCAAAATGCAGGTGTGGAGGTGTGTAACGGGCGTTGCCGGTGTTGCCCACCGTTCCCAGTGTGTCGCCTTTCTTCACCACTTGCCTCTCAGAGACGAGTTGTTCCTCAAGATGGGCAAAGTACAAATGAGCGCCCCGCTCGCTGTCGTACAGCCAGACGACCTTGCCTCCGAGTTTCTTCGTTTCGACAGACCGGATCCTTCCATCGGTTGGAGCAAGGATCGCCGTATGTCGCTTCGCGAAAATGTCTACACCGTGATGCTTACGTTTGCCACCATCGCGGGGGTCACCGAAGAAACTTTGAATGGCCCGCCGATCTTTGCCGGCGACTGGAAAGTCCAGTGAGGGCACGGTCTCGATGCTGATCGTGAATAACCCTCCCCGCAAGAGTTCCGGCTGCAAGCGCAGTAAATAAGAGGCATCCTTCCGGGGCTCAAACGCCAGATCGTAGGCACTGTCTGCAGAGGCCACGTGGCGGAAGTCCTTCAAAGAATCATTCTCAACCCGAAAGAGGTCGATGAATACGGCCGCACTATCATCGGCTGCCAGCTCCAGGTTGATGAGCACTTTCTGTCCACGATTTACATCGAACCGGTAACCAAAGGCATCGGCCTGCCTATCAGACAGCTCAAAGGCCTCCTGGTAGGGGATCTGAACTTCTATTTGCTCATCGAACGGGCGGTCAGCAGCCTCCAGCCACTCTTTCCCGAGGGCCGTAGTCAGCAAGTTGGCTTGCTTCAGGGAATACCAGTAGGCCTCGTGGTCGTTGCGAGGGTAGAATCGTTGGGGCACGATCTCGTCCTGTCGGCACCCGACTACGCATGTTAGTAGCAGTAAAGTGATTGGAATAAACGCTCGCATCCTCCTCTTGTACGAAGCTGTGGAATCGGAGGTTTGGTTCACAGGCCCCGTTGATTTACAGGTTCCTGACAAAAGTCAGTTTTTGTGTCCACGAATGTTGTGTTTGGGCGCATCGTCAATGGCTACATTCCGGCAATAAACAGCAGAACCATGGAGCAGACGTTAAAAGAAACGGAAGACGTCGTCATACTTTTTGCCGGCGACAGTGGTGATGGTATTCAGTTGACAGGCGGGCAGTTTACAGATACTGTTGTCCAGTTTGGCAGTGATGTCAGCACATTTCCCAATTACCCTGCAGACATCAGGGCCCCGGTGGGTACCACTTCTGGCGTCTCCGGATACCAGTTGAAGTTTGGAAGTGCCGAGGTTTTCACCCCCGGTGATAACTACGATGTGCTGGTGGTGATGAACGCCGCAGCGCTCAAGGTCAACCTGCCCAACCTCAAGAAGGGTGGCATTGTGGTAGCCAACAGCAATGGCTTCGACAGCAAGAACTTAAAGCTCGCCAAGTATATCGATGATGAGAACCCGCTCACGGACCACACCCTCGATGAATACGAGGTACACACGATGGAGGTGACGCGCCTGACGCGTGAAGCGCTGAAGGAGTCAGGTCTCGGAATGAGAGAAATCGATAGGTGCAAGAACATGTTCGTCCTTGGGTTTGTCTACTGGATGTTCAGTCAGAAGATTGACAACACGATCAAGTTCATCAATGACAAATTCAGTTCTAAGCCCGATGTCCGCGATGCCAACGTCACCGTGTTGAAGGCAGGCTATCACTTTGGCGATACGCTGGAAACCTTCACCAGTCGGTTCAACATTCAGTCCGCGAAACTCCCGGAAGGCCGCTATCGCAACATCCAGGGCAACGAAGCCATGGCTGTAGGGCTAGTGGCTGCTGCACATCGCAATAATCTAGACCTCTTTTATGCGAGCTACCCGATCACGCCTGCTTCGGAGATCCTCCACGAGCTCAGCAAGCACAAGAATTTTGGGGTCAAGACCTTCCAGGCAGAAGATGAGATCGCCGCCATGTGTGCGGCCATTGGCTCATCGTACGCCGGCGGTTTGGCAGTAACAGGTTCCTCCGGCCCGGGGATAGCGCTGAAGGGAGAGGCCCTCGGCCTGGCGATCATGCTCGAACTACCCGTAGTGATCATCAACGTACAGCGCGGTGGACCATCGACGGGTTTACCGACGAAAACCGAGCAAGCGGACTTACTGCAGGCAGCCTATGGAAGAAATGGCGAGGCACCGCTGCCGATAGTTGCCGCCTCATCACCACGAGATTGCTTCGAAACCGTCTACGAAGCCACAAGGCTGGCCGTGGAGTACATGACACCTGTGATGGTCTTGTCCGACGGCTACATTGCCAATGGTGCTGAACCCTGGCTATTCCCCTCGCCAGAAGAATTGCCTGCTTTCAAAATCAACCAACATGCCGACTCTACCAGCGATGGTGAGTACATGCCTTACTTGCGTGACGAACGTCAGGTACGCCCATGGGTGAAGGCAGGAACTAAGGGCAAGGAACACCGTATTGGTGGCTTGGAGAAGGAACTAGTGACTGGAAACGTATCCTACGATCCCCTCAATCACGAGCAGATGGTGGCCATTCGCGAATCCAAAGTGCTGGGTATTGCCAAAGACATACCGGCCCAGGTGATCAATCGGGGCGAAGCTGGCGCCAAGCTGTGTGTTCTTAGCTGGGGCTCGACATTCGGCGCCATCGAGACAGCCATCCGAGACCTCGTGAGTCAAGGTGTATCAGTGGCGCACGTCCACTTACGGTACCTGTATCCGTTCCCCGCCAATTTGCACGAATTGCTTTCAGGATTTGAGAAGATACTTATACCGGAGATGAACCGAGGTCAACTCGCGATGATGGTGCGTCATAGGTTCCTGATTGACGCCATCAAGATGAGCAAGGTGCAAGGACTGCCTTTCGCCGTAGAGGAAATTAAGGAAGCAATCATAAAAGAGATCGACGCATGAAACCGACTAATGGCACGACCTCCGCAAATGGATTAAAAGCAAAGGACTTCGCATCCGATCAGGACATTCGTTGGTGTCCAGGCTGTGGAGACTACTCGATTCTGAAGCAGATACAATCGGTACTACCTACCTTGGGTGTCCCCAAGGAGAAGTTCGTCTTCATCTCAGGCATCGGTTGCTCCTCGCGGTTTCCCTACTACATGAACACGTATGGGATCCATGGCATTCATGGACGGGCTGTGGCAATCGCCAGTGGCGTGAAATCCACGTCTCCGGACCTGGATGTATGGGTCATTACCGGCGACGGCGACTCGCTATCTATTGGGGGCAATCACCTCATACACGCCCTGCGCAAAAACTTCAATATCAACATCGTTCTCTTCAACAACGAGATCTATGGCCTGACCAAGGGACAGTATTCACCGACATCGCCTGCCGGCAAAGTGACCAAGTCTACGCCTTTCGGATCCGTGGATCGACCCTTCAATCCCGTGTCGCTAGCATTGGGAGCTGAGGGGACGTTCGTCGCCCGGGGCATTGATCGCAACCCAACGCAGCTGAAGGAGCTGATCGCTGCATCCCATCATCACGTTGGCACGAGCTTCCTCGAGGTGTATCAGAATTGCAATGTCTTCAACAATGGGGCCTTTGAGATCTTCACGGATAAAGCCCTTCGTGATGAGCATGTGATCAACCTTGAGGCGGGCAAGCCGCTGCTGTTCGCCAATGGCACGAAAGGCATCTACCTGGATGGATTCACGCCCAAGGTGGTGTCGATGGACGATCATAGCCCTGATGACTGTTGGATCCACGACCCCAATGACAAGATCAAGGCGTCCATACTGGCGAGCTTCTTCGACTATTCTGTGGAGAAGGGTGGTTTGCCACGTCCGTTTGGTGTGTTCTACGAGGCCAACAGGCCCACATACGAACAAACGCTGCAGGAGCAGCTCGCTGCACAGGCCGATGAACCAGCAGATCTCGACAAGTTGCTGATGGGCAATAACAGCTGGATGGTGAATTAGAAGAGAGTAAGAAGGTCCGACCTCCATTGGAGTATCTATTCCCCCTTAACAAAGGGGGCCGGGGGGTTGTAATTTCCCCATTAACAAAGGGGCCGGGGGGTTGTAAATCCACTTTGACAAGAGCTGACAGGAGCCCATAAGAATAAGAAGCCTCCCTTCTCCTCTGGGGGCCCCGCGAAGTGAGAGAGTCCGATCCAGCTAGGAGAGGGCATTCAGGACATCTCTCACTTCACGTCGGGCTATCACCTGTATCGCGCCCCCGCTACCTCTCGCTTCGCCGGTGTCGACACCGGCGACCCAAGGCGGATGCCGGCTCTATCCCTGGCCCGGGCCCGACTTCTTCAAGCCCCTTAGCTCCAACCGCTGAAGACAGGAAGCGGGACGTGTTATTTCATTGACAATCTATTCCCCCTTAAAAAAGGGGGCTGGGGGGTTGTAACTCCCCCTTTCTCAAAGGGGGTGCAGGGGGATTTCTCCGTAACCCCATAGCCAACTCCCAATAGAACTGTATCTGTGATCCGATCCATCAAATGTTGGTTCTCTACTACAGACTGCCCCAAATGCGTAGTTTTGCGGCCATGGAAATGAACGTCAGCGGTAAGACTGCTATTGTCACGGGAGGCTCCGGCGTACTCGGTGGAGCCATGGCGGATGACCTTGCCAAAGCAGGGTGCCAGGTTGTAATTATCGGGAGGAGTCCTGATAAGGTCAATCGACAGGTAGAATCCCTAACACAGTATAGTGACAATGTGCTGGGTATCCCGTGCGACGTCATGAGCGAGGAGGCCTTGCAAGAGGCTGCATCCAAGATAATGGCGCGATTTGGCTCGATCGATATCCTTATCAATGGCGCTGGAGGCAATGTACCCTCTGCCACTCAGCAAATCGATCAAACGATTTTCGATGTGCCGCTGGCCGGGATTAAAGATGCCGTCGACCTCAATCTCATGGGTACGGTCTATCCCTCTATGGTGTTTGGTAAATACATGGCCGAGCAGGGGGCTGGTAGCATCATCAATATTTCTTCGATGGCCTCCTTTCAGGCCATTACGAGAGTGATGGGCTATTCCATCGCCAAAGCCGCAGTGGACAACTTCACGCGATGGATGGCCACGGAAATGGCCTTGAAGTTCGGAGACAAGGTTAGGGTCAATGCCATTTCCCCGGGGTTCTTTATCGCTGATCAGAACCGCCGATTGCTGATCAATGAAGATGGTTCACTGACGGATCGAGGGCAGAAGATCATCGACCAAACGCCTTTTCGCAGGTTTGGCGAGATCCACGAGTTGTCGGGAGCTGTTCAGTTCTTGTGCTCCGATGCCTCGAGCTTTATCACCGGTGTGGTGCTACCTGTCGATGGCGGATTCAGTTCATTCAGCGGCATATAGATCAATCGCACTATGAAGACATACATAATGTTAATCTCTGTCATGGCAGGCTTGATCTCTTGCGGTCCGGGGGGTGGTGATCACTTCTGGTGGAAGCCGAGGACGTATCGTGTCATCGACGGTTGCTGGGTGTATTTGCCGAAGTCCTTCGATGAACAGAAGCAGTATCCTGCCATCGTCTTTCTGCAGGGGGGAGATGCCGCGGCCGCGCCCAACAACAGAGCCGTCAAAGATGCCGGGCCGGCAGCGGTGGCGCTGGAGCAAGGAGAGGACCTCCTCCATCAATGGGCCAGCGATTCCTTCTTGATCATCAATCCGCACATGACCGTGGGCCCTCGAAACAAGCGGCAGTGGTATCATCATTCCGCAGAGCTAATAAAGCTTGTAGATGCTGTTGCTACGGAGTATCCGATTGATCGTTCTCGGATCTACCTCACTGGTGCAAGTAGGGGAGGCCATGGCAGCTTTGGTGTCGTAAAGGACGGGCCTCAGTTTTTTGCTGCGACGATACCCATCGCGGGCCGCATCAACTGCAAAGAAGGTTGCGAGGCGCTTTCTGAGCAGCCGCTGTGGATCGTGCATCGGGAAGGAGATCACGTGGTGCTCGTGGATCGGGCCCGGGAGGTGGTGGCCTACTTCGAAGGTCAGATGGGGCTCCCATTTCACGAGACTACCCTGGATATGTCGCCGGAGGCCATGACCAAAACGCGCTTGCTGACGATACTACCGGGAGAAGGTCACAACGGCTGGTATGAGGTGTACCATAGCCGCCATTTCTACGAGTGGATCGCGCAGTTTCGGAATGGGGACTGAGCTGTCAGGAGGAAACAAAAAAAGTTATTCTGGGATTGTCAAAAAGCACGCCTATATAGTCATCCCGACAGAGGAGGGATCTATTGACCTCCGCCGTCAAAGATGCCACGCTCCGCTGCACTTCGCTCTGCATGACGTCGGGAAAAAACTCGTCGACCTTGTGTCAGTGCCTGAAATACACTGACCATTTTCCACTCTAAACTCTCCGCCGAAAAGGCCGTCCAGGATTGCTGCGTCGCTCGTGCTGATGATAGATCAAAAAATATTGGATCATTAATCCCCGGATTTATTCCGGGGTCTCCCAATTAGCAAAGATTGTCCTCCCAACTAGGAGATCCCGGAACAGGTGCGACCGGCCAGGTCCGGGAATAGCAAACAATATTTTTTATCTGGCATCTTCAGCGAAGGCGGATCAACTCTTCCAGTCTAAACTCTCCACCGAACCGCCGTCAGAGATTGCCACGTCGCTGTCACTCCTCCTTCGGTCGCCAGAGGCTTGCCGCAGGCGAAGCGCAAAGACGGCCAAAAAACTTCTCAACTTCTCAACCCTTCATCCGCCGAAGCTTCAGCGAAGGCGGATCAACTCTTCCACTCTAAACTCTCCACCGAACCGCCGTCAGAGATTGCCACGTCGCTGTCCGTTCTCTCCATGACGGCGGCGGCAGGGATAGAGCGGTGTGTCTGAGCCCGAAGTGGCATGAGGCTGTCAGGTGGAAACACCAGACAGCACATCGCGTTGGCCGGCGAGTAGCGATAGCCCGACCATGAAGTAGGAGAGAAACGGTCTACGAAATACGTAATATTTCCTTGAATCTCCACTTCATGGTCTGCCGGGTATACGAAATATGACTTTCTCCTTACTTCATGGGCCGCCCTCATTGAATTACAGAACCGACAAAAGATTGGCGCGGCCGTCACATTAACCGAATAACTTCTATCTTCCCGGCATGGAGCCCACCGTGGAGATTCAGAACTTCATACGAAGGACAGAACCCTTCAATCGCTTGCCGGCTGACGAGGTGAAGCGGATGATAGGCCGGTTGACGGAGGTTCGTTTCCGCAAAAAGCAGCTGATCTACATTCAGCATGATACCAGGATCGATGGGGTAGACCTGGTGTACGAGGGCATGTATCGTACGTTTTTCTATGATGCAGATGGGCAGGAGGTCCTGTCACGAGATTGGCCCAAGTACTCCACCTATGGCACGCATTCGCTTCTTTTCAACGGTGGGCTGTCGATACACACGGTAGAAGTAGATCGTAATACTGTCGTGCTGAGGATGCCACCGGAGTACTTCAGAAAGTTGTATGAGACCTACGATGTGATACAGGAATACATCGTCTCACTATTTGGCTCCTTGATGCTCAACCGGCTTTATGCGCAATATGTGCTGGGTCGTGACAAGGTATCGAGTGGTGGCAATGTTGAGAGTCTATTCACACGACGGCTGAGTACGGTTTCACTACGGGCGCTAGTGACGTGCCCTCAAGACCTGCCGATCTTTAAGGCAGCCATACTGATGGAGGAGAGTCGGACCAGCTGTCTGCTCATAGAGCGCAATGGCGCTTTGATCGGGTATGTAACCGACATCGTGCTTCGTAATAAGGTGATTGCGCAAAAACGGAACGTGGAAGGACCCGTCTCGTCAGTGATGGAGGAACCCGTGGTGACGATTCCCAGGACTTCGTTTGTTTATGAGACGATTCTGATGATGTTTGAGTCGTCGATCCGTTACCTCATCGTAACGAATGAGACCAGCGAGCCTGTGGGGCTACTGACTCGCAACGACTTGCTGAAGGACAATGGCCAGTCGCCTTTCCTTTACATGCAGGACTTGCGCATGAGCGGATCTCACGAGCAATTGGCAGCAAAGTTTCGCGAGTTGCCGGAGGTCATCCATGAAATGACGGAGTCGCAAGTGCGCGCTGAGATCTTGAATCGGGTTATTACTCGGGCTTCGGACGATGCCCTACGAAAGACCATTGACTGGACGGTGAAGAGTCTGGTAGAGGCCCCGAGTGAATTTGCGATCGTAGCCATTGGCAACCTTGGAAGAGAGGAGCTGATGCTGGATGTTTCGCAGAAACTGATCCTGGTCTTTGGGGAAAGCGACGAATTTGAGGTGGAGGAGCTCCGACAATACTATCAATTGCTGATGACACGCACTGCAGCTCAGCTCAAGAGCCTCGGCATCCACCCCGCAGGTAACAGGTTCCTGTCTTCGATACCCGAACTGGTAAAGTCAGTCGATGAATGGCAGCGGCAATATGAGCAATGGATCGGCGACCCAAAGGCAATGGATGTCTACCCTGGATTTTTCGACTTGCGGCTGGTGGCGGGAAGTGAGGCTGTTTGGCTGAGGCTAAGATCATCTATTGATAGCGCACTCAAAAAGCCGGGCCCGACGTTCTTTTCGCGACTCGCCAGCTATACGCTTGCCTACAACTTGCCGCTCACATTCTTTCGGAACATCAAGACCGTCTCAAAGGGCGATCGTCAACTATTCGACATCTACCAGGCCATTGGGGTATTGGTAGATTTCACGAGGTATCACGCACTGAAGAATGGTGTCACCGCTGCAAACACAGGAGACCGGCTGGCAGAATTGAAGGATGCCTCTATCATCCAGGTGAAGGTCTACAATGAGCTGACGCAGGCTTTTTACTACATGATGGCCATGAGTCTGAAGTACCAGGCCAGACAAGTGATGCTGGACGGCAAGGCCGCCGACACTTTTATCAATACAGCAGAATTAACGACCATCGAAGTCATTACACTTAAGCAGATATTTAGCCTCATCGAGGAGTTTCGGCAAGGTTTTAAGAACCTACCCATGAGGATCCTCGGTAGGTCGAGAGAGTTGTAGTGCCATTCAGAGCTTTTTAGGACGAGTGTGTATCGGAACTCTGGGTCTCTGGTATAGGTGGAAGAGATCTCGCTATTTTATAGACAAAAGTCAACTTAATAAGGATGAGTTCGTATATTACAGACAAAAGTCAATTTAACTACGTTACTTATGGCTAGGGAAAGTCTGGGAGAATTTGAGGAGCTCATACTGCTGACAGTAGGCGTGCTTTATGATGATGCGTACGCAGTGGCCATCACCAAAGAGATCTCCACGCAGTCTGGAAGGTCGGTCAACGTGAGTGCAGTGCATAAGTCGCTCTACAGACTGGAGAAGAAGGGAATGCTGGACTCGAGGCTGGGTGACCCGGAGTCGAAGAGGGGAGGGAAGCGAAAGCGTCTTTTCACAATCACTCCGGTAGGGAAGAGAGTCCTTGATGAATCTATGGATCTCCGCAATCGTCTTCGCCAGCGCATTCCGGATATGGCCTTCAAATGGCAGGTAAGTCAAATGTCATGAAAAAGCACCGGACTAGCATACCTCGTATTCCTCATGCCTTCTTCCGATGGTACTGCAAGCCAGAACTATATGAAGAAATGCAAGGCGACCTGGAGGAGTTCTTCCGGGAGCGTCTCGAGGCCTCGGGCCCAGTGAAGGCGAGGTTATGGTATTTGTGGAATGTCATCCGCTGCTGCCAACCCTACTCATGGAAGAGTATACAAGGTCAATCAAACTCAAATATTGGAATGTTACAAAACTTTTACTTCACCGCTGTCCGCAACCTGGTCAAGCATAAGCGGTACGCAGTTCTGAATATTTTCGGACTCGCCATCGGCATTGCGAGCTTTTGCTTTGTCGCGTTGTATGTAGCCAACGAACTCAGCTACGACCGCTTTCATGCGGATTACGAGCACGTCTATCGTGTACAGAACGAGGCCATTATTCGGGGGGAAGCGAATGTTCAGGCAACTACCTCTGCCCCCATGGGAAGGGCGTTGTCCGAGGGGTATCCAGAGGTCAAAGCTGTCACCCGTCTGCTGAAGAGTTACCCTGTACTGGTTGGTATTGGTGATCGCACATTCAGTGAGGAGGGAATGGTGTATGGCGAGCCTTCGCTATTGGATATTTTCAATTTCCAGTTGATCAAGGGCAACAAGGCAACGGCGCTTCAAGCGCCTCATTCGATGGTACTGACAGAAGCTACTGCCAAAAAGTACTTTGGCAATGAGGATCCGATGGGACGGATGCTCACCGTCGAATCTGACACAATGGTCTATGTGGTAAAAGGCATCTTGCGAGATCTTCCGACCAATACGCACATTCAATTGGACATGATCGCCTCGCTCAGCAGTCACGAGGCTTACGACAGCAATCACTGGATAGCTGGTGGGCACTATTGCCATACCTATGTGAAGCTGGATGAAGGTGCGGATATAGTTGGTGTCAAGGAGAGAATGCAAGAGCTATTCTACACTGGAATGGCGCCCGAAATCGAATACTTCACGGAGCTGTCGATTTCGGAATGGGAAGCCTCTGGCAACTCCGTTTATTTCAACCTGAAGCCCATAACGGACATCCACTTGAACTCCGATGCCTCAGGCGAAATGACACCTCCGGGCAGTATCAGCTATCTGTACGTCTACGGCTTGATTGGTCTCATCATGGTAGTCATTGCCATCTTCAACTTCGTCAATCTGGCAACGGCGCACTCCGCGACGCGTGCACGGGAGGTGGGTGTTAGGAAGGTGATAGGTTCGTCTCGACAGGCGCTGACGGCCCAGTTCATCGTAGAGTCCATAGTGGTCTCCTTTCTTGCCACAGTTATTGGCGCATTGCTCGTAGCCTTACTGACGCCGCAATTCCAGCACCTCATTCGGCAAGAGCTGGCTTTTTCATTGTTTTCCCACTGGCGGATCCCATTGCTACTTCTGGGGTTCGCGCTTTTCGTAGGTATTCTTGCTGGAATATATCCGGCCGTGGTCATTGCACGATTCCGTCCTGTGGATGTTCTCAAGGGTGGATTCACTGCTCGTAGTGGATCCGGCTGGCTGCGCAATCTGCTCGTCACGCTACAATTCACAGCAGCGATCGCCATCATAGTCGTTTCCATTGTCGTTTACTTCCAGACGAGGCACATGCTCAGCAAGAACCTCGGGTTTGACAAGAACCAGGTGCTGGTCATCGAGCGGTCAGAGTGGCTGGGGCAACATCTGGACGCCTTCAAAAACGATTTGATGTCGCATCCGGCCATAGAGGCCGTTTCGAAGTCCGAAACTGTGCCAGGGCGCAATTACGAGATCCGTTCGTACCGTCGCAAGGATGAGTCAGAAACGTTTCTTTTTCTGAACAACCAGGTGACCTACGACTATCAGGACCTGATGGGTATTGAGGTCGTCGAGGGACGATTCTTCTCCAAAGCGTTTGGCGCTGACTCCAATGCGGTCGTGATCAATGAAGCAGCTGCTGCAGCCTTCGGGTTTGATGACCCAATCGGTCAGAAACTAACTTCGGCTTTCAAGAAGGGACGTACGCTAACTGTGATTGGCGTTGTGAAAAACTATCACTATGAGTCATTGCACAAAAGTGTGGCCCCCAGTTCACTAGAGCTGGCAGAGGATTGGATGAATGGCTACGTCAATCTTCGGCTGGCCCATACGAATGATTTGGCTGAGACATTGGGTTTCATCGAGGACCGCTGGAGGCTACATGCGAATAGTAAGCCTCTGCAATATTTCTTCCTCGACCAGCAGTATGAGGATTTGTACCAATCGGAAAAGACGACCGGCACGATACTGGTGTTGTTCTCGGGTCTCTCCGTGTTTATTGCTTGTCTGGGGCTCATTGGTTTGGTCGCTTACTCAATCGCCATCCGACAGAAGGAAATTGGTATCCGCAAGGTGCTGGGTGCCAGCGTCCGGAGTTTGCTGGTTTTGCTATCAGGGAACATCGCGAAACTCGTTGTGCTCGCCGCCCTTGTGGCCTGGCCGATCGCCTATTTCGCCACTGACTACTGGCTGCAAAATTTTGCTGAGCGAGTGAGTATCAGTCCGATGATCTACGTTGTCGCCACGATAGCGCTGATTTCGATAGTGAGTTTGTTTCTTGCCCTACAGACCCTTCGTGCTGCCAATAGCAATCCGGTGGAGTCCTTGAGAGACGAATAGTCAGTGCAGATAGATACCTCCGCGGTTTCCAGGCTCGATATTGCCAAATCGCTCCGCAAAAACCTGTGGAAGCTCGCGATCTTCGGGGACACTGAGCCATAAACGACGGAGGTATCGCTTCCTAGTTGGATCCTCGTGATCCTGGAATGACGTCCGGTCATGCAGCAACGCATGGTTGTAAACGAATTGCATATCACCTCCCTGCAGATGCATGGATAGGTACAGCGCCGGATCATTGCAGAGACTGTCAAATAGATCGAGTGCTTCCTGATGCCTATCCGTCAGACGGGGGGCGTCCTCAAATCGCTGGGCTGATTCGATGTACTGCCGTTGATAATAGACGGTCAATTTCCCATCATGATGGGAGAAGACAGGGATCAGCGTGAAAGGCTTCATGCCCGGAGGGACCTCTCCACGTCGGTCAGTTGCAATAGGCTCCAGGAGCAGCCGAAGGAGATCCGGGCGCTTCTCCCACATTTGGGTATAGACGGTCTCCGCACTTACTAATAAAGACTCGCCTCCATGCATCGCCGGGCGAAGGCAAAGAAGACCAACCACGTCCGCGGAATCGGTATGAAAGTGCTGGCGTTCGCTCGTCTGGTAGATCCTTACATTGGGATCGCTACTTGCCTTGCCTACATCACGAACATGTCCCAACAGGTCGCCATTGGCATTCTGTGGTCGCTTATTGCCAATATGTGTGCCTATTCCGACGAAGATGGCCTCCATCTCATGTTGGGAGAGACCTGTCGCGGGCAGCCCCCGTATGACCTTGAAGCCAAGCCCTTGTATCAAGTCGTTTTTGAGTTGTCGCAGTTTGTCCGAGAGGTGCGGTAGTATGAAGTCCTGAAGAGTGATATCAACTGGAGATTCGACCTGTCTCAGTGCTTGCCTGGAGGCATGTATCAGTTCCTTGTTTTCCTTGTCGGTCAGTTGCCAAACCCAACGGCCCTCGTCCTTTTGGAGATCCTCTCCTCGCCAGGTGGCGGTGGTTCTTGCGGGTGGAGGTAGGGTAGCTTGGTGAGGGTGGGCCATGACCACAAATTTAGCTGGGTTTGGAATGAACTGCTGTGGCCAAACGATCTGGAAAAGAGAAACCCGCCCATTTCGAGCGGGTCCTCAGGTGGGTTATCGTAGTGATTCGAACTGCTGCAGGATCGCTTGCCAGTATGGCAGCACCGCTTCCTGATGGTCCAGGCCTTCGAAAGGAACGATGGCGACAGGTGCTCCCAGGCGAGTTAGCTCGTTGAAGGCGGTTTCCGCATGAAATGGAAACACGCTCGTGTCATCGGTGCCGTAATACAGTGTGATTGGATCTACGGCCGACCAGCTGTGCGTGTCATTGTCCCGGAAGGCTTCCAGTAGTTCTTCATCTGAGCCATCTGACAATCCATCGATGAAACTTTCAGTGAAGAGCTCCCGGGGATTGCGATCAAAGTCCGTGCGCGTAGGCCAGAGCATAGGGTCATCTACGGCAGCGACGATAGCAGCGTCGTCCGCCGTAATGATCTCTTCCCATGGTCGATTGACGCCAGAGGTTTGGTTGATCACATGAATGTTCCAAAGCCACGCACCCGGGTTGTCAATGATGATCTGCTGCGTTTCCAAGGCCGAGACAGTCCCGGATTTGTTGTAAGCTCCAGCTCCGGGCGCACTCATCGTTACTTCCAGAGAAGAGTTTTCAGTGAGATGGCGGTGCATGGCCATTGTGGCATAGCCCCCTTGGGAGTAGCCCGCGAGGAAGAGGCCATCACTGGTGCTGAGCTCTATCTTGGCGGCGAGTTCTCGGGACGCCATCAGCATATCAAAGCAGGAGCTACCCATCGTCGCCCGGTGCTCAAAAGGGTGCGCCACCTCCTGAGAAGCTCCATAGCCCAGGTAGTCAGGGGCAGTCACTATATAGCCGTAAGAGGCCATGACAAGCAGGTAATTGACCACCGTATTACCACGATCGAAGAAGGAGGGAGCCTCCCTCTGCTGAATGATGGTACCGTGCTGGTAGGAGATTGTCGGCATATTTTCAGTGTTGCTCGGGAAGAGGACAAGACCCGATGCCGTCAAGGGCGTTCCGTCGTAGTAGGTGGTTGGGTATTCCACTCGGTAGGCGTTCACGTCTTGCGAGGAGTTGCCCGTAAAGGTTCCCCCGAATTGCCTCGCAATGTTGGCTATCTCCTGCGAGGAAATGGTACCAAGGAATGTTCCCAGTTCCAGATGATTATCACCCAAAATATCCGATAGTTCCTGCGTTGGTGAAGGATCATTATCATCGCAGGCTGCGAAAACGAGCAGGAGTCCGATGAGTGATAGGTAGCTTTTGATGTTTGTCATGTTTGCACAAATTGAGTTTTTGAAAAGAATTGAATGTTGGTCCGTGCTGGACTTGCCCCGAAGATCAATTCATGCAAATAGATAGAGGTAGTTTTCGGGCAATTAGGAGTTCTACTTTACCGATCAGGACTTTCTTCTCTGCTGACGGAAGGCCTGAGGTGTCTGGTTGTATTCCTTTTTGAAAGCAGTGTAAAAGGCAGATTTGGAATTATACCCTACTTTATAGCCAATTTCCTCAATTTTCAGATGGTCGAATGAGGTATTTGTCAAATATTCTTTGGCCTCCTGCGTTCGGTAGGTATTGATCATCCCAAAGAAGTTGGTTTGGAGTCGCTCATTGATGATTTGTGAGAGGTGGTGCTCTGATATCGAGAGCCTCCGGGCCAGCTCTTCCATGGAAACGTCACTTTGAAGAAACGGCTTGTCTGTCTCCATCAATTGCTGTAGCTCCCGCAATTTGATGTCAGCCTTCTCGGGGGACAGGGAAGAGGTCCCATATTTCGTGGCTTCTGATTGGAAGAATGGTGACTCGCGCAGGGCAAAGTACCCGATGGCAAATAGCAGAAACGTCAGGTACACACCGACGATATTCTCGCCTTGCACAGATAGAAAGATCCACTTGGAGAGGAAGAAGATCATTGCGCCAATCGCGCAAATGATGATGAAGTTTCGCACCCATATTTTCTTCTTGTACAGAGCTTTCGTGAGGAAGCGCTTTCTGAATTCCCAGCTGGTAAGCGCCACGTAAATGGACAACTGCAACGCAATCCCCCAGGTCGTCGCAAAGGCGCGAATACTGAGAGGGTCAAGGTCTTTAGGATGGGCAACGGGTTGGAAGGCGGCCGTTGGCAGATATCCTGCGATATAGTTGTTGTACTTCTGACTTGTGGGAGCGGAGAGCTCAATGGTCCAATAGGCGAAGAAAAGAACAAATGGCACGAGATGCCAAATGTAGGTTCGGCGTGGGAAGGTCTTGTTCACTGCCCTTTGATGCAGATAGAAGGCAGGTCCCAACAGAAACTGCAAAGGCTCGGAGAAATTGTAGAGCCCCATCACGTAGACAATCAATGTCGTGTGGTTGAGAAAGATCTCCAGCAGAGAGAGGGTCAGCAGTAGTGTAAGGAATCCTAACCAACCATTGGCAGGGGCCTCACGAAACCCCCTAAGCAATAGGAATGACAACAGCAAACCCGGGATGATGCCTGCGAGTAGTATCACTGTGTACAAATCCAAATGGGGATCAGGCGTAATCATTGAGGTGAAAGTTACAATAGAAGTGCGCTGAAAGATTGGTGACGAATCAGGAGATTTTCAAAGGAACCTGGAACGAGTACCGTGAATGGCGATCAGCCCACGAAATCCTTTTCGTTGAGCAGTGTGTAGGTAAAGTGCTCTCCCCACTCTGATCGCGCTTGACGACAGAGGTTCATGAATTCGTTGTACTCGTGAATGTTGGCAAAAACCTGGCAGCCTGCAGACCATCGGTTGACCTGTGTAGACTCGCCTGTGTAGGAGGCATGATGAATGTTGATGCCAAAAAAGCCTGTCTGCTCCCGGCCAGAGTCAAAATCCAACTGGTTGTCCCGATCAAAATCACGGATGACTGTCACCTCTTTCGCCTGTACAAGGGCCTCGTATTTATTGCGATGCTTTCCAAGCTTGTATGCACTCCTATATTGCCCCTCTTTGAGGATGGCCGTACCATCGTCATTGATGGGATCTGTTAGGTAGGTAAGCCCTGGATCCGTCGTGGCTTTGTATTCCTTGAGCTGCCATTGGTTTTGATACTTCCAGAAGACATAGATCTTGTCATCGAAGGAATTGGGAACCGCATTGTCACTCCTCACACCGACGATATTGAGGTTGTAGGGCTTGTGGTCACTCTTGAAGAAGGCATAGGACTTCGCTTTCAACGAGTCTATGAGGGTTTTGACTTTTGGAGGTAGCTTTTCTACGGGTCCCTTGACCTTTATTACCTGTGGTTTCTTATTGGGTTTGGTCAGGTCCAGTTCTTTGTTGCGTGTTTTGATGGCCCCGATATCATCCTGGTTCAGTCGATTAGCAGCCTGAATGACCGACTCACCGGGGTGCGTGGTGAGTGTGTTGGGGTCGAGGAACTCTGAGAAATCTCTGACGGGGAAGTTGATCCGTCTGTCGGCGGGTCCGACGAAAGAGGCTTCGTCTGCGGGGTTGGGCTCGGGCTTCAGGATGACGGGCTTGGGCTGCAATCCTTCGCGGAACGAATCCATGTTGATCACCGGGCATGCCTTCCAGTCATATCCCGGAAACTGCGAGTGGCCCCAGACATTGTCGATGGGTACGGACAGCTCGCGCATAAGCCATTTCACTAAGGCGAGGGTGGGTTTCAGCTGCTTTTCAAGCAGCTCCTGGGAGCGAAAATCGCCTACCATACAAACTCCGACCGCTATCCGGTTGCTGTTGCCCACATGGTAGGACCGTACTTCAAGGTCGTGACACCACTTCACGATACCGTCCTTACCTATGACAAAATGATAGCCGATCCCAGGCCAGTTGTTGTCATTGACATGGTATCTGGCAAAAGACTCGGCTGATCCCGTTTTGGTCAGGCTGTGATGGATGGCAATATGGGTGATCGCCGACAATGGCCGTGAACCAAAACGCTTCGTCACGTGCGTTTTCAGGCGCTCGCGATAGTCCTTGGTTCCTGGTATGAAGTCGTACTTTCCCATTAGTCAAGAGGAGCCTCTACTAGAGCATTTCTCTTTACATCGTATGTTGCCTTCACTTTGCCCTCTTCGGTTTTCTCAATTAGTAGCTTTAGGGCGTAGGCCTTTGGGTCCGAGGACTCACACATTTCGTAGACATATGGCCCTTGATGGAGTAACCTCAATTTTCCAGTCAAGATCTGAGTAGCGAGCCTAAGTCGCCGAAAGAATCCTGGAAGTTTGCGCTCCTTTACGTAAATGGTCAGCGCTGCCTCCTGAAGAGATAGATACTGGTCTTTGCCAAGGCCCTTAAGCACGGAGGTTGGCACATTGGCATTGACAGGCGGTATGGTTGCGGTGTGTGCCCATCCCTCAATTTGCATTTGGTGCATTGTCAGGTTGGCGCGAACCAATTCTTCAATAATGCCTTTCGCCAATCCTTCAATGTGTCTTTTATCTGGCGGAGGCCCTTCCATTTGCTAAGTCTGTTTATCGTTTCCCGAGCTCGTTGATGCCTCTTGGGACTGATGAAACTAAAAGCCCCTTCAATCCATGAAATGTTTGGAACCCGGGAAACTGTTACTTTTTTACGTCTTGTGCTTCTAGACCTTCGACCATTGCATCGATGACCTTCTGCAAGCCAGCTGGGAGGGGCGACTCACTAACGTGAAGCTTCACGTCAAGCGTACCACCTCTGTTTACTGTGTTCTCTCGACTGCTGCTGTTGCTGATAGAACCCGTGAGACTGGCGCTCAAGAACTTTGACAGAATACCCTTGGTCCCAATCTCTGCGGCCAGTGACTTCTTAGATTCATTGTTTTCCTCCACCACCTGCGAGATGTTGTACTGGAAACTGACACTCAAAGAATCGAAGTTGAGGCTGGGCACTTTGGTGAGTGCTATCAATGGTACGCTGATCTCTCGGTCCACCTCTCTGATGGTGCCATTATCATCGATCTTTTCTTTGTACGAGAACTTCATCGGTTCACCAGCTTGCAATGACTTGATGAAATCGAGGGTAGTCATCGCTGCCTGCTTGTGGGCCTCGATCGTTGTGAGCAGTGGCGACGCAATGATGAAGTCTAAGGGTATCTTAGCAAATTCTGCCGGTGAAGCCTGTGCCGCATTGAAAGGGCCGCTGACCTGGTCCTTGTCTTTGTCTTTGTCTTTTGGTTCTCCTCCCATGTTTTATGTAGTTAGGGTTTATTTATTCTTTATTGATCTTGTTTCTCCTCAGTGTCGGTGGCTTGAGTGTCGCTTTTTGGTTGCTCCTCCAACTCATTCGTGTCTATCTGCTCGATGGAGTTGGTCAGGTGGATCATGAGCTTCTGTAACCCTTCGGGCATTTCTGCAGCCTGGATCTTCATGTTCACACTGATGGAGGATGCTTTCTTGTCTTCTCTGCTCGCTACAATATTTCCTTTCAGTGATTTTGGTTCCTGAACCAGATACCAAGGCAGTTTCTTGTCCCCATCATCCTTGTTTTGCCATTTCTCTGCCCTGTCTTTGGCTGTCTGAAACTCAAACGACACGTCGGCCTCTGAGATCGAAAGGGGCTTTATGGGTAGTAGCGCAAGGTTCGGAATGTTCACGGTGACCTGGTTGCCGTCGTTATTGATAAAATCTATCGACTGCTGATACAGATCCCCATATCGGGCGTTGAGGTCCTTCAGCTTTGCGATGTCAGCAGCATTGAGCCGACCTTGTTCGTTGCGAAGTCTGAAGAGTCTTTGCATCTCCTTCTTCTGGTCTTGGAATTCTTTGTCCTCGGCAACGATACCTCTGGAGGCCTGAAGTAGTTCTTTCTTTTCTTCTGTAAGGTTACTCTCCCCCCCAGCTTGCTCGGCTTCGGTTTCCAGGTCCCGAACCGCTTCGCGGCTCGTCGCGACTACTTCGGGGCTATTTCGATGTCGAAAGCCCATTTTCAATAGCAGATTCAGAAACGATCGAGCTGCGTGGATTTGGGCCTCAAAAATAGAATTGAGAGGAGCTAGAAAAGCGGCCGAAAGCGGATAATCATCATCGGCACCATTCTTATCACCGTCGCCAGGAGCGTCTGCCATAGCAGTTCTTTTCTTGTTTGGTTTTGGGTATAGGAACTTAACGTTCCGTGTCGGAAGATACCTGCTTCAAGGTATTTACGCAAGTACCTTCCCGCAATAATGCCTGATCTCTGGCTATTACCTCGATGTCGTGCTGAATTTCCCAATCACCGGCAGTCTGATTTGTGATTGATAATCGGGAGAGTGATGCACGGTATTGTGTGCAATGATCCCTTCCGTCTCATCATAGTTGTTGCCTCCGGTGTTCAGGTTGCGCATAAACCGAGGGAAGTTGCTACTGCTGATCTCGATACGTATGCGGTGCCCGGGTTTGAAGTAGTTGCTAGTCGCCATAGGGGAGAAGGCGATCTCGTACACCTCACCCTCCTCCATGAAGACCTCTTTTTCATATCCCTCTCGATACCTGGCCCGCTGGATCGTTTCGTCCAGGTTGTAGGCTGTTCCATCTGGGTGGACATCGATCAGCTTGATGGTGAAGTCGGTGTCTTTCACATCAGACGACACAAATATGGAAGCCTCGATAAAGCCTGCAATCTCCACGCCCTCAGTCAATGGCTCCGAGGTATAGACAAGTATGTCGTTGCGGGACTCCATTTCGCGCTGATCGTAGGCACCACCCGCCAATGCTCCGCCCATACAGCAGACATTGCCTCCCAAAGACGGTACGGGATTGTGCGGATCGTAGGTGTAGTTGTCCTCGCTTGGTTTCTCAGGAGGTGATAGCGCGAGGGTTCCGTCACCAAACAGGCTGTTGGCGCCGCCATCGCTGTCCAGGTACAATGAAGTCATCTCAGCAGCAGGTGGGGGCCATGCCTCGGCTGATTTCCATTCGTTGGTGCCCATGGTGTAGTACTGTACTCTGGGCAGTTCGTCTTTGAGGCCATTGTCTTCACCTTTCAGCCACAGGTCAAACCAGCCGTAAATCAGTTTGTCGTAGTCCAGTCGTGCATCCCCAACACTCATGTCTCCGACCATGGTATTCTCCGTTGCTCTGTAATACCCACAATGCAGGGTAGGGGCGATGACAAGGTACTGGTTGTCGGCGATCTCAGGATCTTTATGATTGCGGACATGGTTGAAAAGTGCGAGGTTGGGGCTGATGCTGACATCGTACCAGGAGGTAAACCAAAATGCTGGTACACCAAAGTCCATGTTATCATGGTAGAGTCCACCCTCGTACCATTTGGGATCGTTGGGCTTGCGAGTGACCATCTCTTCGAATATGCCCTTGGGGCCTTCGTGATGCTGGATGAGATCCTGCAGTGGCAAGTGATAGAAAGCTTCCGACCAGTCTACGCGTGGATATTCGGGAGACATATCGTAGAAACGCTGCAACCGCAGCAAATCCTCTTGACCGATTCCCTGAGGTAGGCGGGGTGCCATGGGGTCATGCTGTACGCCATAAAGCCATGAGTAGAATAACATCTGCTCGGCCCCACCTCGGTACCAGTTGCCTTGCTCGTAGTACTCACCGACGCGTCCGACGCCAGCGCCATACCCCATAGGGACCATCGCCGCATGGGAGGGATGATCGAGGGCTGCCACGGCCATTTGCCACTCCGCTGTAGAGGAACAGCCCAGCGTACCTATCTTGCCGTTGCTCCATGCCTGCTCAGCCATCCAGCTGAAGGCGTCATAGCCATCAGTCAGAGGAACGCCCAAAATGTCCCACTCACCCTCGGAGAAATAGCGGCCACGCTCGTTTTGCACAACATAGGCATATCCGCGCTTTACGGCTTCGTAGGCACGTTCGTAGGTACGCGTTCTTTCCTTCCCGTCGCCCCAGCTGTTGAAATTGTAAGGTGTGCGTGAGAAGATGATTGGTACCTTCTCGTCGGTTTTGGGTCGATAGATATCGGTAGCGAGGCGAATGCCGTCGCGCATGGGCATCATTACCTTTTGATCTATGTGGGCGATCTCTTCAAGCTTGCTTTTGATTTCGCTGTTTTGGCCTATGCAAGCCAAAGAGGCCACGGCCATGAGGAGGACTAAGTAGTATTTCATCAATTCGTAGGTTAGGAAGTAGGTAAAATAAACAATCGGATGGAAAGGCGGTAGCCAAGCGCTGGCTGCGCTTACTGGACCTGCCTGCAGCTGTTCTTGATGTATTGGTCTGTGAGGACATACGTCTTCACATAATCCATAGGCACACCTGCTGTGGTCAGTTGGCAGGCAAAACTGATCTTATCTCCCTGGGCAATCATGTTGAAGTCGAGATCGGGCACAGAAGCCGGCAGGCAGGCTACTGGCCTTGAGAAATCTTCCAACTTGCTCCTGGCGATGGAATTGATCGAACGCTGCACTTCTTCCAAAAGAGACCTTTCACCAATGGTTCGCTTCAACTCATCTTCTCCGACGAACTCGATGTCACGACCAATCACCTTGCCTGTCCGGCTGAGTCGCTCGCCGTCGATTACGATCTCATTCCGAAAAAAAGTATGAACATCCGCAAGACGAACAAAGTCTTGAGAGGCGGAGAAGTCCAGTTGTGCATAAGCTTCCTTGAGATCATTGTTGCTGTGGATAAATGAATCGACCGGCCATTCCCTTAGGTCGTACCAAATCTCATGCTTCTGGTATTCGTAGCCTTCTAGTACACTGCCTCCCGATGAAGGCTCTTCAAGGCATCGGGCGTACATGTTTACTTCCGTTGCCAGGTAGTGAAAGCCTGGACGCTCCTGAAAGAATGGCACTTTGTACGTCTTGTCGAGGTTCCACTGGCCCTGGTATTTGTAGCATGGAAAATTGCAGTCATCGGGCAATTCTTCGAGCGGTACATATGGATTGACGAAGGAGGTTTCGAAGCTCCATTGGAGCATGTCATCGCGGGCCACATCTACCTCCGGTGGACTATCCTCCAGGGTCTTTCCTCGAAGAAAAATGACGGCAACCAGAATGATAGACGTCAATGTCAGGGCGTAGCTCACGTACAGTTGGCGCCTTTTTGTGAGAGATTTTCCTCGTCTTTTTTTAAGTTTTTCCTCCAGGTGTTCGATACGGAGTATGCGCGTGATATTCTGGATGGCCCGTTCGTATTCTCCTTTGGTGGCGGACTGGTGAATGAGCCGGGAAAACTGAGCGTCGCTGTAGCCAAGATGCCGAGCGATCTCAGTATTGCTCGATTTCGTGAATCGGTGAGATTCAGTGTCGAAGGCTCCATAGAGAACCTCCAATTTCCGTAGTAATTCTTCGTAAAGGCCGATCATCACCCACTGGTTCAGTGCGGAAATTTCGTTGAAAATCGCTAAAACTCCATAAAAGGCATCATAATTTCTAAATACGTAAAAAAGCCCAATAGGATTTTATACAATTGAAGTTGATCAACGAGATATTGCGCGATTAGCCCAACAAACCGAATGAAAAACCACTTTTCAACGTCATCTCGTGGGGGTTCTTCGGTCGAGGCTTGTTAGCAAATCAAACTTTAAACCTATGCGTATGAAGAACACTTTACGAGGTACAATTGCCTTGGCTTTCCTATTAGTAACCACCGCGGTCTTCGCTCAGAGGACGGTTACTGGAAAGGTCACAGGGGAATCTGGCGAGGAGTTGCCAGGTGTAAACATCTTACTGGAGGGAACGACCACTGGTACGACCACTGATATCAGTGGTAACTACAGACTTGATTTGCCGGGCGACGATGGTACGCTCGTCTTTTCATTCATTGGCTTTGAGGATAAAACTGTAAGAGTCAGTGGCCAATCGGTCATCGATGTAGTGCTGGAAGAAAGCACGGAGCAGTTGCAGGAGGTGATTGTTACAGCCCTGGGTTTTGAGCAGCGAAAGGATGAGACGGGGTCAACGGCTGTGGTTTACAATACCGGGGATATGAAGAGATCCGGAGAGACTACCTTGTTGAACTCTCTTTCGGCTAAAGCCTCCAATGTTCAGATTTCGAGATCCAATGGAGATCCAGGCGCCGGTTCCACTATCCGGATTCGTGGTGCCAATACACTACTCGGAGAAACAAGCCCACTGATTATTATAGATGGTATTCCCATCTCCAATGAGACCATCTATGGTGGTGGTAACGACGTTACCGGAGGCCGTACAGGGGGTGTTTCTCAGCAGTCACGACTCAATGATATCAACCCTAACGACATCGAGTCCATTCAGGTACTGAAGGGAGCATCAGCTGGTGCGCTATGGGGAGCCCGTGCTGCGAATGGTGTGATCGTGATCACTACCAAGAATGGTAAGGCAGGTCAATTCAGAGCGAGCTATAAGGGAACACTCTCTATCGACCGTGTCAATGAGCGTTACGATATGCAGAATACCTGGGGACAGGGGCGAAGTGGATCCTACAGCCCTACCAGAGCAGAGGCCTGGGGGGATTATATTCCCGATCGTTCCGGAGGAGCCGATGAAGTAGACCAGAGCGGTCAGTTTTTCGAGGCCTTGAATGGCACCCGCTACTACCCAATAGTCACCAAGAATTCCCGTGGCACTTTTGTCGATGAGAATTGGGAGTCAGTTATCCAGGATGGAAAATTCTGGCAGCATGACCTCACACTCAGTGACGGAAATGATCGCGCGACGTACTTCTTTAGCTTGAGCCACCTGGATCAGGAAGGGATCATCAAGAACAGTGACTACCAGCGAACTAATATAAGGTTGAACAACAAGATCTTATTCAATGACTGGCTATCCATGACGTCGAAAGCCCAGTTGAGTATTTCCGGCTCGAACAGAACGCAGCAGAGTTCCAATACCGCTGGATTGATGCTCGGATTGCTCCGAACACCACCGGATTTTGATAATGCCGACTACATTGGCACTTACCATGCGGCGGATGGTTCGACCGTTCCACTGCGTCATCGATCTTACAGAAGGTACCTGGGTAATGCCCGTAACCCTATTTACAATAACCCGAACTGGACCACGAATGAGCAGGTCGCTGAGACCGATGTAAACAGATACCTGTTCTCTGCTGACATCAAGGCAGAGCCTACCGATTATCTTCAGTTTACTCTTCGCGGTGGAATCGATGGTTACGATGATAAGAGGACTTATTTCTTCCCTATCGGATCAGGTGGTGACCGCCAAAATGGAGTGCTTGCCGAGGATCTCATTGGTCGTCGTGAGATCAATTTCGACGCCATCGTCAGAGGTAACTTCGATATCACTCCAGACATCAAGGGTAACGCTACCGTGGGCTGGAATTTCAATGATCGTCAGCGACGAACCAACAGCTCCAACATAACTGGCTTCCTTGTCAATGCGCGTAAGCCTACTTCAGATCTGAATACATCAGCCGCTAACTCCACTGTGGAGAACGAGCGACGTAATATCCGATCCAACAGACTGTATGCTGTCCTATCACTTGATTTCTTCCAGCAAGTGTTCGTGACCGCTTCCAATACGATTGAAGCACATTCCGCAGTTGATGGCAACTTTAGCTATCCTTCCGTGGATGCAGCTTGGCAGTTTTCACAGCTACCCACCTTGTCTGGCGGAAATGTGTTCAGCTTTGGTAAGCTGCGTGTGGCCTGGGGACAACTCGGTGTGGCACCTTCTCCTCATAGAGCGCAGACACTGGCTGAAGGCGGATTCTCCTACAGCACCTACAGTGATCCTTTGGACATCGCCTTGTTCGGTGGAGGTTTCCGTTTGGATGATGACAAAGGAAACCCCAACCTCGAGCCTGAGATCAAGACGGAGTTTGAGATCGGTACTGACTTGAGATTCTTCAATGACCGTCTGTCCCTCGGCTTCACGTACTACAGTAATAATATCGAGGGTATGTTGTTGCCCATCGATTTGACACCTTCTGCTGGTTTCGATACGCAGTTTGACAATGCTGCAGACATGGAAAATGAAGGTTTTGAATTGGATCTGACTTACAATGTTTTCAGAGATTCCGATTGGAATATCGACGTGTATGCTAACTGGGCGACTAACGAAAACAAAGTGACAAGACTGGAGGGAACAGAGACCTACAATATGTCCCCTGGAGCATCAGTAAGCTCAAGAGCCATTGTTGGTTTCCCTCTTGGCGAACTCTTCGGTACAGGATCTCAGACCAATCCTGATGGTAGCTTCGACCTGGACGCCAACGGATTTCCTCAGTTGACACCGAGCCCTATTACTTTGGGTGACCCTAACCCGGATTGGACAGGTGCGATCGGTGTAAGAGCTAATTGGAAGAGTGTGGCCTTCAATATCCTTGTCGATCGTTCGCAGGGCGGTTTCTTCTCTCCTCGATCGCTTTGGGTACTTCGCCGATTCGGAACGACACAAGAAACGGCCAATCGTTTGACGACGTCTGAAGAACTGGTCAACTACGCAGGTGATGTCATCCCAGCTGGTACTACTGTAAGAGGTAATGTTGCCAACTTCGGTGGTGGCAACGTATTGCTTGATGAGAGCTGGTACCGAACCGGTATTGGTGGTGGTTTTGGAGACAATCAGGCGTACAATTTCTCTATTGAGGATGCAACGGTTACTCGTATTCGAGAGCTGACATTGTCTTACACGCTGAATACTCCGGCCTTCAGGGACTTCACGAAGGCAAGGTCCGTCGTTTTCTCGATGACGGCTCGAAACCTATTCCACTGGGATGATATTCAGGGCATCGATCCTGAGATCAACCAGACAGGGGTAGGTAACGCGAGAGGCTTGGAGTACTTCACCAACCCAAGTACTGAGTCTTACCTCTTCTCCATTGAAGTCAACTTCTAAACCATTGAGGACTGAAAAGATGAAAAGTTTAAAATATACTCTTTTGGCACTGGTTATAGTTTTCTCCAGTTGCCAGGATCTTGTCGACGGTGTCAATGACAACCCGAACCAGATTACACCAGAGGAAGTCGATGCCCGACTTTTCCTCACAGGTACCATGCTCGCCAACATTCTGGCTCAGAATGGTCACCTGAACAGGATCTCTGGATTGTACAGTGGACAACTCACAGGATTCACTTCATTGTACTCCAATATCTACGGTTACAACTTGTCTACTGCAGAGTCAGTGAGCACCTGGAGCCGAATCTACATTGGAGTTGTGCCGAATGTTCGCTACATCCGCGAGCAGGTGCCTGATAATCTGCAGTTGGCGGGTATCTGCAAAGTGTTGGAAGCGCAGGCGATAGGTACTGCCGCCTCCTTGTTTGGTGACGTGCCTTATTCTGAGATAGCTGGAGAGATTGCCGATCCTCAATTCGATGGCCAGGTTTCTGTCCTTCAGGCGGTGAATACACTCCTTGATCAGGCGATCGCAGACCTCAGCGCTGCTGGCAATGGCGGTCTAAGTGAGGATATCCACTTCAATGGCAACACAGATAACTGGGAGGCAGTAGCGCAGACTTTGAAAGCGCGCAACCTGCTGCTGATGAAGGACTATGCTGGGGCCTATGCGGCTGCCCAGAATGGTATTTCGGATGCTGCCAATAACATGTTGTTCGTGCCACGAGGAGATCCTGCCCAGTCTGAAGGTGACAAGAACCTGTTTTGGGAGATCCTGGAAGGTTCTCGTGCAGGCGACATTGGTACGGGTAACAGCTACCTGATGCAACTCCTGAATGATACTACGACAGTATACAGAGGCAATGCCAAAACGGATGAGACCGCTCGCTTTGGTTATTTCCGCGTGGATGAGTCTTCGGGGACAGCCAATTCCGGAATTATTGAGCAGTTTGAGCCAATGGTAATGGTCGGCTATCAGGAGAACCAGTTGACACTGGCAGAGACCGCCATCCGTACGCAGGACTTTAACACGGCACTCGGTCACCTCAATGACTATCGTGCATGGTTGAATTCAGGAGGCCAGCTGAATGACGCGTTCATCGGCGAGCCTTTCCTCTATGATGCTTATGATGCTGCGGATTTTGCAGCTGGTGGAATGGAGAACCTTGACGGTATTTCAGCGGATGATGCGTTGTTGCGGGAGATCATTGAAGAGCGATACATTTCTGGATTTGGTACTCACATGCCTTTCAATGATGCCCGTAGATTGAGAATGACGGATCCTGATTTGGATGTGCCTTTCCCTTTCAACACGGCAACGGCGACCGCACATCCAGAGCGCTTGCCTTATTCGAATGACGAGCTACTGACCAATAGCAACGCCCCCGATGAAGATCCGGGAATTTTCGTGCGAACTGCGGTCAATCAGTAGTAGTCGAGAGACATTGATTAGGACATTGCTACTTAGAAGGAAGAGCCAACTATTGTTGGCTCTCCTTTTCTTTTACCACGTTGGCTATTGTCAGCAGGAGGAAATTCGCGTCCTCTTCGTTGGCAACAGCTATACCTACTTCTTCAACCTTCCCCAGACCGTCAGTCTCATGGCGGAGGCAAAGGGGGTCACTTTGACCGCACGGCAATCCACAGCTGGTGGTGCCACGTGGCAGGAGCATTGGGAAGGGGAGAAGTCCCTGAAGACGCGAGATCTCATTGCTGATGGTGACTGGGATTATGTGGTGCTTCAGAACCACAGTCTTAGCGCCTTCAACAGATGGGGCGACTTCATGGAGTATGGCCAGCGACTCGCCAAGCTTGTTCGATCGTCCGGCGCGGAGCCGGTGTTGTATGCGACCTGGGCCCGCGAGTTTGATCCGCTGATGCAGGACAGCATTACACTGGCTTATCAGACACTGGCAGAATCGATTGATGCGGCGGTAGTCCCGGTAGGACCCGTATGGTCAGAAGTACGGAAGAACCGACCCGACTTGAAGTTGTTCGTCCCTGACCAAAGTCACCCGTCCAATATCGGCACTTACTTGATTGGTTGTGTCTTCACGGCGTACTTCACGGGCAAGCCAGCCCACGGTATTCCACCAAGACTGACCACTACGGACAAGGACGGAGAGAAACTCTACATAGCTATTCTGGATCAGAAAGACGCTCAGTTTTTGCACAGAACGGTAGATAATTTCGATTTCTCACCCTACACGAAATAATGATTCAAAATAGACGGTCTATCTCTCTAATTCTTGGACCCTTGGTCTTTCTGGTTTTGGAGCTACTGGGCAAGCCTGCTGGCATGACGGCCGAGGCCTACCACGTGTTGACCTCAACTGCCTGGATAGCGATATGGTGGATCACGGAAGCCATCCCGATAGCGGTCACTGCCTTGCTCCCCATCATTCTCTTTCCTCTCACTGGAGCGCTCGATGTCAACACCACCACAATGTCTTATGGGCATCAGTACGTTTTCCTTTACATGGGTGGGTTTATCCTTGCGATTGCCATTGAGAAGTGGGATCTGCACAGACGAATAGCCTTAAGTATCATCAGTCTGGTAGGAACGAAGCTGGTACATGTGGTCCTGGGATTTATGCTTGCCACGGCGTTCCTGTCTATGTGGATTTCCAACACTGCTACGTCAGTCATGATGCTGCCCATTGGCATTGCCATCGTCAAGCAATTTGAATCATCGGGAGTGGGAGAGGCTTCCAGTTATTTTGGCAAAGCGCTGATGCTTTCCATTGCCTATAGCGCCTCTATCGGGGGGATAGCGACATTGGTCGGCACACCACCGAACCTGGTTTTCGTAGGCGTGGCGAAAGAGACATTCGGGGTGGAGATCACCTTTTTCCAGTGGCTGCAATTTGGTCTGCCTATCTCAGCTCTGCTACTATTTATTTGCTGGCGGTACCTGACCGTCTATGCATTTGATCTGAGAGGCAAGTCATCACCTGGAGGTCAGGAAGAAATACGAAAGCAATTGACAGCCTTGGGCAGGATGTCCTTCGAGGAGAAAGTTGTACTGGCTGTTTTTGTAGCGACAGCCGTAGCTTGGATCAGCCGGTCCTTTGTCCTGCAAAAGCTCATTCCAGGGATAACAGATACGATCATCGGTATGAGCGCCGGCATTCTCTTGTTCCTGCTTCCGAGCAGCAAGAGGGGAGAGCGTATCATCACCTGGCCGGAAGCGAAAACCATGCCCTGGGGTATCATACTCCTCTTCGGAGGCGGCATGGCGCTGGCACAAGGATTCAAGAGCACCGGACTTGCTTTATGGATTGGGAGCCAGTTCACCTTCATCGAAGGCTTTGCGCTGATACTCGTCATCCTCGTCATCATTGCCTCGGTTAATTTTCTCACCGAGATTACCTCCAACCTGGCGACCACAGCAATGCTTCTACCTATTCTGGCGTCACTGGCGGTGAGCATCAATCTCCATCCCTATTTACTCATGGTTTCCGCGACGGTAGCGGCATCCTGCGCATTTATGCTGCCTGTTGCCACGCCACCCAATGCGGTTGTCTTTGGTTCTGGCTACTTACGCATTCCTGATATGATCCGTGCCGGACTATGGATGAACCTGCTTTCCATCCTGTTATTAAGTCTCATTGTATATTTCCTGTTGCCTTTGTTGTGGGATTTGGATACAATGCTGACTCCTTTGACACAATGAAGAACTGAAACGCTACTACCCAATGAAAACCTACGACTCACACATCCGCCGCCTGACTTTTTTTCTTTTTGCTCTGGGCTTCATATCTGTTTCGGCCCAGCCCGCCATGGATGCCTACCAATGGCGCAATATTGGCCCCGCTAACCAGGGAGGACGCATTGTCGATATTGAAGCGCTGGAAGGTCAATTCCGGAAGGTGTGGATGGCGACGGGTTCCGGGGGTGTATGGTATTCTGAAAATGCGGGTACGACCTGGACACCCATTTTTGATGATTACTCTACGGCCTCTATTGGGGACATTGCTGTCAATCAGGAAGACCCTTCCATCATTTGGGTGGGAACCGGTGAGGCGAATAACCGAAACAGCGTCTCTTGGGGAGACGGTGTATTCCTTTCCCGGGATGGAGGGAAGACCTTCCAAAATGTGGGGCTGAATGACACCCACCAGATCGCAAGGCTAGCGACGATCCCCGGCCAGCCTGAGTCATTGTGCGTTTGTGCGATCGGACATCTATGGGGAACATCGGGCGATCGAGGACTCTACAAAACAGAGGATGGTGGCGCTACCTGGCAAAAGATGACCAATGGCCTTCCAGACGATGGCAAGACAGGTTGCAATGACCTGATCATGGATCCGAACGACCCCAATACGATGTATGCCTCTTTCTATGAGCGACTGCGAAAGCCTTGGCACTTTCAGAGTGGCGGTGACAATGGCGGCATCTTCAAAACAACCGATGGCGGAAAGTCATGGACAAAGCTGAGTGACGGTTTGCCGGCGGGTCCCACGGGTCGGATAGGCCTGGCGATCTCTCGCAGCAATCCAAATGTCGTGATGGCATTATTGGAGGCGGAGCAGACGAACGACCTGGCGAAGCCCGGTTCGGGTGTCTATCGATCTGAGGACGGGGGTGTTAGTTGGAGCTATATGAATACGTACAACAATCGCCCATTTTACTACAGCCAGATCCGAATTAATCCCGTAGATGATCAGCGGGTGTATCTACTCACGACACGATTCATGGTCTCGGAAGATGGGGGCAAGACGATTCGAAATGGTAGTGCTGACGAAGAAGTGCACGGCGATTTTCACGCCATGTGGTTGGATCCCAATGAAAAAGATCGCTACTACCTCGGCGCCGACAAGGGTATGTCAATCACCCATGACCATGGCAACAAGTTTCAACTATTTGACAACCTGCCCATCGCGCAATACTATCGCATTGGTTTTGACTACCGCGACCCGTACTACGTCTATGGAGGGTTGCAGGACAATGGCTTTTACGCCACTGCGAGCTTCACACGTGACATTCGAGGCATCCTCAATGACTCCAACTGGAAAGTACACTGGGGGGATGGCCAGCATACGGCGTCAGACCCGGATGATTGGCGTACCGTCTACACCTCGGCAGAGAATGGCAGCTTGAACCTGTATGATCCTGTGACGCATAGGATCAAAAGGATAAGCCCCACCCGAATTAAAATCACGAACCTTGAGGAATTTTACGATGAGGGGCGATGGAACACCCAGTCGATCCGATACAACTGGTCGGCGCCTTTCCAACTCTCACAGAGTAAGACGCTCTATTATGGGGCCAATCACCTCTTCAAATCCGAGGACAAAGGCCAGACCTGGCAGATCATCAGCCCTGACCTCACCACCAATGACCCTGAGAAGACCAAACGAGGTGCCAGTGGCGGTGTAACACCCGACAATACAGGCGCGGAGACGCATTGTGCGCTGTCGACAGTGGCCATTTCCCAATTAGACGAGAACATTATTTGGGCCGGTACGGATGACGGTAGGTTGCATGTCACCCGCAATGGTGGGTCTCATTGGGCCTCCCTGAGGGAGCGGATCAACGGTGTGCCAGACGGTATCTGGGTGAGTCGTGTAGATGCCAGCAAGCATGAAGCCGGACGAGCATACGTGTCATTTGACGGTCACCGTAGTGACCACAACGCGCCCTATGTTTTTGTTACTGAGAACTTCGGCAAATCATGGAATCCTTTGATGGCCAATCTTCCTGCTACGGAGGTGATCCGGGTCGTAAGGGAGGATCCTGTGAATGAGAACCTGCTGTATATCGGTACTGAGACGGGTGTTTGGATCTCACTAGATCGGGGAGGGCAGTGGTTTCGATTGAAGAACAACATGCCTACGGTGAGTGTGTACGATCTGGCGATCCACCCTCGTGATCGTGCTTTGATGGCCGGCAGCCATGGTCGAAGCCTCTTCGTGATGGACAACCTCCATGCCCTGCAGCAGATGACGCCCAGCGTGACCAACGCCGCGATGCATTTGTTTGATCAACCGGTGGCGACAATCTGGGAAAACGTCAGCAGAGGCGGGCAGCGTGGTCATTTCTGGTACGGTGGTGAGAACCCTGATGTCATTCGTCCCACATCGTCCATTCCCCGGGCGGTCTACGAGGTGGATGCACCGATCTATTATTTCGTCGGTGGGACGGATAGCGTAGATGTCCAACTGCAGATCGTGCAAGGAAACGAGGAGTTCACCGCTGAGGTCCGCTCGGCACCCGGCCTACAGAAGTACCATTGGAATCGGCAGTTCAATCCTGCGCCCTACACGGAGGAGGAAGAAGCGATGCTCGCTGGAGCCTTTGCCGAGATGGATACCTCAAGGGGCCTGGTCCGAAGGCTGATGGCCTCGTACAAGGCGGCAGGTGACACCGTGCTCATCAAACGACGGCTAGTCGATCGCTATGGAGCGTTTTTGAGTCTTGACCCAAGCATGGGCATCAGCAAAGCGGGCCCTGGGGAGTACGAGGTCACGCTGACGATCAATGGCAACAGCATGACGAAGAGTCTCGCAATTCGTGAGGATCCACTGTTGACCGAGGACTGATAAGCCAATATTTTGAATACCCAGAAGTGCATCCTGAGCCTCCTGGCCTTGTTGTGCTGGTCTATGGCGGTCGCGCAATCGCTGACCAGAGAACAGATACTGAAAAAGACCAGACAAGCCTTTCCTGTGGCGTTGTCAGACTACCGGGAGTTCTTGCGTCTTCCCAACTACGGCCACTTTCCGGAGCAGACATCCATCAATGTCGCATGGACAAAGGACAAGTTAGAGGGCCTCGGTTTCGCTACGCAGGTACTTGAGTCCGACGGTGTACCCCATGTCTTTGCTGAGAAACGGACCAGGAGAGCGAAGGGGACCGTACTGTTTTACCTGCAAATCGATGGTCAGCCAGTCGATACCTCAGCCTGGGATCAGGCGAGTCCTTTCGAACCGGCATTGAAGGAGAGGTCTGGCGATCAATGGCAAGAGATTCCGTGGGATCGACTGCAATCTGACTACAGTCCTGACTATAGGGTTTTCGCGCGGTCGGCCAGCGACTCCAAAGGTCCGGCCATTGCATTCCTCACAGCACTCAAGATCATTAAAGAATCAGGCGTACAACCGGACTTCGACATCAAGGTCATCGCCGACTTTCAGGAAGAGATGGGCTCAAAGACATTACCTCCTTCGGTCGAGCGGAATCGTGAGCTGTTCGCGGCGGATGTCATGTTGATAATGGACGGAACGAGACATCTCTCGAACCTTCCTACGCTCACGTTTGGTGCCAGGGGCATTGCCACCATGACGTTGACCGTCCACGGAGCCTCCAGGAATTTGCATTCGGGCCAGTACGGCAATTTCTCTCCCAATCCAGTCTTTGCATTGAGTCGATTGTTGGCGGGTATGAAGGATGAAAGTGGTCGGGTGACCATTCCGGGCTACTACGAAGGCGTGGAGCTTTCTGATGAGGAAAAGCAGCTCATCAACGATGTCCCTGAAGATTTGGAAGACATCAAGCGTTCACTCGGTATATCCTCACCTGATGCTGTCGGTGGCACCTATCAGGAGGCGCTACAGTATCCTTCTCTCAATGTCCGTGGATTACGCGCAGCTTGGGTGGGGGATGAAGTTCGGACGCTTATACCCAATGAGGCCGTTGCCGAGATCGATATGCGACTGGTGCCAGAAACCCCAGGCGAGAGGCAAGTAGCATTGGTTCGGAAATACATCGAAGGGGCCGGCTTCCACATCATTGACGGCGAACCCACCGCTGAAGAACGGGCTACTTTTTCCAACCTCGTAAAAGTGGAGCACCGCATTGGATCCAAGCCTTTTCGCACCGATATGCGATCACCACTCGGACAGTGGCTGGAATCGGCCATGCAAAGGGTATTTGATGAGCAGTACGTGAAGATGCGGACGACAGGTGGGTCGCAGCCCATAGCGCCGTTCATCTCCACCTTGGGCGTGCCAGCCGTCTCAGTGCGAATTCCGAACCCCGACAACAATATTCATGCACCCAATGAAAATCTCCGTGTCGGCAATCTCTTTGAAGGCATACAGATGTGTTTGTCGGTCTTAACAGAACCCTGGAAGCTCGATGAATGAGGTACTAGCCATCGGCATTGTCACGGTGACAGTATTGTCAATCCGATGGCTGGATGCACAGGAGCGCCCGTGGATCAAAACGCTCCTGAATTGGTTTCCAGCGATATTGTTCGCCTACGTTATACCGGCTGGATTCACGCACCTGTTTTCGTTGGATCTCAGTGGCGTATTTCTGCACACGCTGAGCAAGGACTGGATCATCCCATTTACGATCGTGACGGTGATGAGTGCGCTGCCCTTTGAGCAATTGCGGGTCGTGGGGATCAAACCGATCATCGTCTTTGTGGTTGGGTCTTTCTTTATCGCCACACTGCCGGTATTGCTGGTGTACGTGTTTTCTGCCACGAGCCCGGCAAGCCAGGAGCTGTTCATCGATAGGGAGTATTGGCAGGGACTGGTGCCGATCGTTGGGGGTTGGATTGGAGGGAGTACCAGTCAATTGGTGCTCAAAGAGGTCGCTGGCACAGAGGAGGGGCTTTTCCTTTCGGTATTGGTGTTGGACAATATTCTGGTCAACATCTGGACGATTCTGATGTTTCAGTTCATTCAGCGGACCCCTCAGATGAACAACTTCTTTGGCATCAGCAATGAGATTCGATTGATCGAGGATGTACAGGATACAGGAATAAAGAAGCTGAAGCCATGGGCTGCTACTGGCATCATCCTCATGGTCGTTATCGTGGCGCATCTGCTCGGACTGTCATTTCTCTGGAAAGTGATCGTACTGTCGATTGTGGGCTTGTTGATTGTGAACCTTATCAAGCGTTGGAATGTAGCGTTTGTACTGCGAGTAGGAGGGATCGCCATCGTGGTGATCATGGCTATCCTGGGGCTACGCCTCGATTTCTCGAAGTTTTCACTACCTCTTGTGATGGTCCTGCTGGTAGTCATATGGCTGCTCGCCCACTACGTCTTCATGTTGTTGGCGTCGATTCTGATGCGAGTCAACGTAGTCTGGGTACCCATTGCGAGCATGGCCAATCTGGGTGGCATTTCTACCGCTCCGGCTGTCACCTCGGCTTATCGGAAAGACCTAATGCCGCATGCTATTCTGTTAGCGATCCTTAGCATGGTGACGGGTACGGCCTGGGGTTTGGTGACGATCTACTTGTTTGAGACGATGTTCTAGTCGGGCAGTCTTACCGAAATGAACCGTTTTGTCAAAAATCCGGACAGGTTGGAAGACCACGGTTCAATTCCCTCTTTCTTTGCCCTCATGAAAACCCTGATCCTCCTATTCGCGATCCTCATCTGCCTTTCCGCTCAAGGGCAGGAAATAGAGCCCACTAGGGAGTGGCAGCACTTTGACCACATTGCTAACTATCTCACCCGGGGTTCTGGCAAATGGAGAGGAGAAAACAGCCAGCGGCCCAACAATCAGGACGCCCCTCGTGCTTTCGGGCTTTGGTTCGAGCGGCCACTTCCTGCATTGATGACCTTGACCATCGTAGCCTACTTGCCCGACACAGTGATCATTAGTTCACAGGGTACATTCAATTGGCATCCACAGAAAAATCACGTGTTGCACGTTGTCTCTGACCGAGGCAACGGCTATGCTGAAGGGACCACGAGCTTCCCGAATGACAGTACCTTCATTTCAGTTATGAAGATCTTCCGACCGGGTGGACAAGCGTATGATCATATGGACGAGAACTTCCTCGTCAGCGAGGATGTGCACCGCAACGTCTCCTTCGGTAAGGATTCCCTTGGCAACTGGGAGGTTCGTAGCGAATGGGTGTGGAGGAGGGAAGGGGGTGACTAAAGTTTCTGCTCTCCGCTGGGATCAGTGGAAAGGCCCAATCGGTGCCAAGTCGTGTTTCGGGTTTGGTAGAGTTAAGAAGATCTTTGCATGGCGTTGATTGGATTCTTACTCTCCTGCATCATTCTGCCGGTGCAATTAGGAACTTCAACATCGCCTTTGAGCTGAGGTACTTTCTGGCTTCGCTAACACGTTCGAATTCCTCATCATAGATCAATGTCGCTGGCAACGAAAACTGCCCCTCCTCATCGCTTCCCAACAGAACAGCCAGTTCATGATAAGACCTGCGGCCTGATCGGGCTGAAGGATTGATGAATGTCTTGCCACCAAACGTGATTGTATCCTGCGTTTCCGCATTCATCTTGACGGCATAGTAGTCTTCGTTGAGCGGTCGTATGATCTCCGGGTTTTGGAAAGCATGCTTGTCCATCCGATGGCAAGCGCCGCACCAGTCGGCCCAGAAGTCGATGAACACCTTTTTGGGTTCTTGGGCGAAGGCTGCTTCCATTTCCTGAAAGGTCATCCAGCGCACGGATTCCTGTCCGTGAAGAAAGGTACCAAGCAAGAGCAAACCAGCAAATAGGAGAGGCCTCACCTTAGCGGGACTGAATCTTTAAGCCGCCGAAGAAGGTACGGGGAGCGGCAGGGCCGTAGACAAAATTACTATCTCGGTTTTTGCCAGTGTCGAAGTCGCTCTGGTAGGCATTGGTGATGTTTTTGGCGCCAGCAAATAGTTGGACATTGAGTCCTAATGCCTTCCAATCAATGGTGTAGCTGCCTCGGAATCCCAGTTCAGTGAATGCTTGAGAAACCACGTACTCGTCTTCCGCTTGCTCCGGTGCACCTGCCAAATGGAGGATAGTCATGGGACCTGTGTAGTTCATATTCACGCTGAAGTTCCATGCATCATTGATGTCGTAAGTGAGGGTGCCGTAGCCATATTCGTTGGGTGTGCGTAGAAACTCGCGCTTGGCGGGGAGCATGTCGCTGTTTTCCACAGGAGAATCGAATTTGCTGCTCTGGATCGTGAATCCGGCGTCAAACTGGATTTTCTCATCGAAGTTGCTGCGCCATTCGAGCGTCATGCCCTGAACTACGGCGCCATCGCCATTTCGCTTTTCAAAAACTTCACCGAATTCGTCCTCGCCTAATGGCTGCAAATAGAAGGCATTGTCCAGGTTCGTGTAGAAGCCTTCGACCGTGAATCCCCAAATCCATCGATCTCCAGGCAGGTCGTAGTTGATGGAGGTGCTGAGACTGTTGGAACGTTCGTGTGTCAAGTCATCGTCCAATTGGATGCGAGAAATGCCGCCTCCCGCGAAGGCGATATGCATATCCGCGTCAAAGGCCTGCGGCGCGCGGAATCCCGTTCCCCAGGTTGCCCGTATCTGCGTGTTCTTCCACGGTTTGTATAGGAGGGATGCGCGAGGGTTGGCTATGATCTCGTCCATCAAATTGTGCTGGTCGATGCGAATACCCGTCAGCAAGTTGAACTGACTGCCCATTTCCCAGTCACTTTGGACGAAAGTTCCCAGGTTTTGGGACGTCTGGTCGATCTCATATTGGTAGGAATCGATGACATCGTGTACAATATCATGCAGGTATTCCACCCCTGCCGTCAAAGTGTTGTTACCTAGCGGAAACTCCGACAACTGATGGTTGAGTTGCGTACCTAGCTGCCAGGTGTAATTTTCTGATTGTCCATACGGAGGATCCTGGAGATGATCTCTGATCTCATCCTCGTCGTCCGGGAAGATCCCTGTGTAGTGATCACGCTCAGCGATTTGGAAGCCCCCGTAAGCCGATAGGGAGGTCTTGTCGTCATTGAGCTTCCAGCGATAGTCGAAGCTACCAGCCAAAATATTATGCGTACGGTCCTCGGCTTGTTGTGCAAGATGCGGCTGACCATTCACCATTTCACCCCCATAACGCTGTTCGTGAAGCGTACTGACATTAACCTCGAGGTTGTGTTGAGAAGAGGGATTATAGAAGAAAGTGGCGCCCATAGCTAAATTATAGAGCTTCGGAAGCTCTGAGAAATTGTCTCCATTGGCGTCGTACCATTCCCGTTCCCGTCGGTTGACAAAAAATGACACGCCGGAGGTTTTCTTGCCATTTACGAGGGTGCCGTTACCGAAGGTGATGTGCTCTTGTGCGCCATCGATGGACTGAAAGGTATGCCCTGCTGACAACCCATTTTTTCTGGGATGTTTTGTGATGACATTGACAGTGCCTCCGATTGCACCGGACCCGAATAGGGCCGAAGCTCCTCCGCGTACAACTTCAATTCGTTCGATCATGGAAGTGGGGATTTGCTCCAATCCATACAAGCCCACAAGCGGGCTGAATATCGGTCGGCTATTGATGAGGATCTGCGAATAGCCTCCCTGCAGGCCATTGATCCGTAACTGCGTGTAGTTACAGGTCTGACAGTCGGTTTCGACGCGGAGACCCGGCTGGTACTTGAGTCCATCGGAGAGGCTGACCGCCTGTGTTTGTTCCAAAATGGCCTTTTGTATGACACCTACGATAATGGGTGAATTGGTGATCCTTTTAGACGTCCTGGTGCCGGTTACCACCACCTCGTCCAGTGCCTCTACGGATGGTGCAAGCTGGAGGCTCAGGTGCTCTGATGGAGATTCGCTGGAGAGTGTGACTGCACGAGAAAGGCTTTCAAATCCGATAGAGGAGATACTCAGCGTGTACTCGCCATAAGGTAGGGCCAGTTCGAACTGTCCCGACTGATCCGTGAGGGCACCCTGCTCAGAGCTGTACTTCACCGTCGCGAAAGGCACAGGCTCGCCGTCTGAGGTAACGGTGCCCGTTACTCGTCCTTGCGACCAGGCCGTGGCTACCGATAAAAGTAGCGCGAAGGAAAAGAGGATGCGGTTCAGACTCATCGGTTGAATACAGTTGTTATGCACAACTCATGACTTCATTAGAGAAACAAAAATAATTAGTTAGACTAAACTAACAAAGAGTTTTTGTTATTCTTATTCTACCTTTGGCGGCCATGGCGTCGCAATCTGAAGAGAACTACCTAAAGGCACTTTTTCACCTATCAAATGAGAGGGAAGAGGTGAATGTGTCCGAACTCAGCGCCAATCTGGGTGTAAGCAAACCCAGCGCCAACAGCATGGTGAAGAACCTGCAACAACAAGGGCTGGTCAACTATCAGAAATATAAACCGCTGACCCTGACGGAGAAGGGACGCAAAGCGGCAGCTCTTGTGGTTCGAAAGCATCGATTAACGGAAATGTACCTGGTAGACAAAATGGGCTTCGGTTGGGAGGAAGTGCACGAGATAGCCGAGCAGGTGGAGCACATCGATTCGCCAAAGTTCTTTGCCAGGATGGATGAAATTCTTCAATACCCTACAGAAGACCCTCACGGTAGCCCGATTCCGGATACCGATGGCAAGGTGCAGAAGAAGCGGTACAAACCGATGAGCGATTGTGAAGCTGGTGAGCGCGTGAGGGTAGGCGCACTTAGTGCCTCCTCGACCGACTTTCTCAACTTTCTGAATAACCGAGACATTTCCCTGGGCATGTGGATGCAAATTATCTCCGTGGAAGCGTTCGACGGCAGTATGGTCGTTCGCTATGACGGCCACGACAAAGAGTCCCTGAGTAAAAGCGTTTGCGACCGGCTGCTGGTCGAGGAGGGGTGAGGAAGTTCGTAGGCCCTTGAGAGGCTTTTCGGTGATTTTGTTAAGGGAATATGATCACTAGCATGCTTTGAAGACTTGGTGGTTTTCAAGTTTGCACCGCTAGCCGCGGAGGCTTCTTCATTTTGCCTTGATGCAAAACGAAGCAAAAAATCAAGATCCAATCATGCTCCTCCGCTCTTGGCCAACCCGCCCCTCGCGATTGGATCGGCCGTCGCGCCAAAGCGTAGAATTTTGGGTGAACATTAGCTTTTCATCAGTTTGGGACGGAAAAATGATTTAGCGTGTGAGATCATCTGGCTTGTCGGACCCTTCGAGTGCCTACCGATGACAGACAAAAAATATCACCATTCCCGGACCTCGCCGGTAGCACCTGTTCCGGGATCTTCTCACCTAGGAGGAAGGTCTTCTTCGAATGGGAGACCCCGGAATAAATCCGGGGATTAGCCTAATGATATTTTTTGAGCTGTCACCCTTTGCTGGCGCGCGCGTCTCGCGCGTGCCTATTAATTAATCTCAATTATTTGGACTTACTCAGCGTCACTCTTTCTCTAATATGGAATATTGAGCAGAATCGAGGCGAGGACGCTGAGGTTGATGAGGAGGCTTGTCGACCTTCGAGTACCTCAGGGTGAAAAGCCGCGACAGGGTCGACCTCTGCTCTTCGACATGTTCTGCAAGGCATGTCGAAGGGATGGCTTGTTCGGACTTGTAATCCTCTTTTGTGACCCATTGATTGGATCGCAGGCCTTTGTCATTGTACGTTGCGATGCCCTGTGGAACGGCACTAACTGGGCATTTTTCTATATCCTCACCGCCTTTAGTCCCCCTCCAGGGGGAGACCAGTTAGGTCTACACGGCACCAATCTCCTTATGATCTGGGCGGTGTTTTAAGATCCGATCTTTTCCTACTCCTCCAAAGGCAAAATCTCTATCTTCCTAAAATCCGTCGGATGGCTCTCCGCCTGGATACCAATATAGCCACCGGAGATCAGCAGGTTGTCGAAGCCATTGACTAGCCTTCGCGAGATCTCTTCCCTCATGTCCATTTGCAGGTCGGAGTAGGAGAGGACCAAATCTCCGTTGACATAGTGATTAAACACTTTGCTTCCCCTCAATTCGACCTCTACCGTCACCCATTGATCGCCATGGTAGGTCTCGGAGGAGGAGTTGTAGCAATGTGGTATGATCAGCTTCCCGTCGATGACCACGTGCGTGCCTTTCGAGCACATGTTGGCAGTGGATCTTTCATCTGTTCCATTGCCGCCAAGTAGTTGGACTTCTGTGGACACTGGTGAGGCCTGATCGAATGCCATCGATTCGGGGGATTGGCTATGGAGTTTGAGTCCATTATTGCGCCACGCCCAAGCCGGAGCGCCCGGTACCTGTTCTCCTGTGAAGCGATATTCCACCCTGATCCGGTAATTGCTGTACGGTGTTTTGTAGAAGAGGTGACCAAATTTGCCGCCCCACTCTTCCCAATCATCATATACGACTCTGAGCATGCCATCCTCGACACGGAATGTGTTGAGGTAGTTTTCACCTACTTGCACACCCGCAAACTTGGGCGTCCAATCGTCCAGGTCTTTGCCGTTGAAGATCTGGATCCACTCACCGTCGTCATCCTGGGCAAGAGCTGGTAGGGATAGGAGAGTGGCAAACACCACGGCGTTAAAAAGTCTTTTCATCGGAGTAAATGGGTTTCACTCCTTAATCTACACACAAACTGAGAATCTCCCTTTGTCGCTATGCCACTTGCAATCAGATTGCCCCATGCTGTACTATTTGGAGTTAAAAGCTTGACGTCATCATCAGAAAAGCCCCGACACAATTGCCGGGGCCTGGTGCTAGGAGAGGCGAATCGTATGCTTATGAAGGTCACTCCGTAGCTAAGACTCTTGCCGGATTGGACCGTGCCGTTCGTAAAGCCTCGTACCCAGTCGTAAGGACCGTGACCATCACTGTGATCAAGAATGTCCACAGGAACGTCTCAAGAGGGACCTTGATACGATAGGCAAAAGACCCGAGCCAGGCATTCGTAAAAATCAATACCAACGGAAAGGCGATGAGGTTGCTAAGTATGACCAGCTTGATGAAGGCGAAGGTCTGGTCCAAAATAAGCGACGTCTCCGTGGCCCCCATAACTTTCCGAATGGAGATCTCCTTGCGGCGCTGTCTGGCCGAAAAAGCAGAGAGCCCAAAAAGACCGATGGTGGCAATAAGAATCGCGATGAAAGACAGTACGCTCACCAAACGCTGGAGCTGATGGTCCTGGGAATAGTTACGCGCAAACTCCTCATTCGTAAATGAGTACTGGAAGGGCGCCTCTGGGAAGAGAGACTTCCAGGCTGCTTCCACTTCCTGTAAAGTCTGAGGAAGGTCGGCCGTGGTCAGACGAATGTTGAAGTTGAAATAGTTCCGGAAATAGGTCAGCAGAATGAGTGGCTTGACTTCCGTATGGAGCGACTCAAAGTGGATGTCTCGGAAGACGCCCACGACCTTTCCATCGATGCCCAGATAGCCAGATCGCAGACGTTTTCCGATAGGGTTGGTGAGCCAGGTGGAGTCATGCAACGCAAATTCATGGAGGGCCGCTTCGCTGATAAGAAAAGCACTCGTATCACTTGCCATATCCTCATTGATATTCCGACCTTCAATGATCTCAATTTGGTAAGTAGATAAGAAGTCGTCATCCGTGAATATGCAAGCAATGGGATCACCAGTAGCGTCGTAATTGCCTTCTGGGGAGAACCTAAGGACCCAGGGAGCAATGCCAGGATAGGATGACGACGCAGATACCCCGCTGACGTTTGGGTTGGACAGCAGGACGTTCTTTAATCTCTCTCTCTTCACCTTGTCGGCAGAGATACTACCCATATCATTGACGACGATTGTTTGCTCCATGTCGAACCCAAGATCTTTGGACGTTAGGAAGTCGATCTGCCTTACCATCACAGCCGTTCCGGCGATGAGTATGATGGCCACAACGAATTGGAAGGTGACGAGGAAGGCTCGGAGGGAATAGCCGCGACCGGGAGAGGCACCGTTACTGCTTTTTTGTAGGGCGGTGAGTGGGCGTGTGTTGGAGAAATACCAGGCAGGGTAGGCCCCTCCGGCGATTCCCGCGATATTGGAGGCAAATATCAGAACCCAAATTGTGTCTCCGCTGAATAGGTCTGTCATGAACAAGGTTTTGCCTGTGAGGTCGGTGATGTAGGGCAATAGAATCGTTGTGGAGACTATGGCGACTAGCAAGGCCATGTGTGAGAGTATCCATGACTCAATGAGGAACTGCAAGACGAGCTTTCTCCTGGTGGAGCCAAATACTTTGCGTATGCCCACTTCCTTGATGCGTTTCATGGATCGGGCCGTGCTCAGGTTGACGTAATTAATCAGCGCAATCACGAGGATCATCCATCCAATAGTCAAAAGTATGTTGTTGCTTAGGTCGCTGCCACGAGGAGCAAAATCATATACCATATCCGACCGGTCATAGACTTCCTGGAGGGGTTGGATTCCAGGAGCGTAGCGCTGGACCAATCTTTCATCGTGGCTCTTCAAAAATTCAGACAGCTTGACAGCGAAGGCCCTCTCATTTACGGGCTCCTTCAGCAGAAGATAGGCATAGACAAAATGAAGGGACCAATTGTCATAGGCCGGGGGGTTGTGGGAGTACCTTTTGAACAATTCCTCCGGGATCACTACGCTGAATTGCACATGTGAATTGCTGGGACAATCGACGATCGCCTTGACCTGGAAGCTCTCGAAATTACCAGCAATGGCAATTTCCAGTTCCTGACCCAGAGCGGCCTGAACGTTACCGAAGTACCGAACCGCCAAATCTTCCGATAGCAACACCTCGTTTGGCGCGAAGAGCAGCCTGTCACTCGATCCATGCGTGATGGGGAAGTCAAAAATCTGGAAGAAGGACGTGTCCGTGACCAGGGACTCATCTTCGAGATAGACGTCTTCCCCCTTTCTGATAACCAGATTCGTCAACTGAAAAGAGGTGGCATTTTCAACTTCTCCCAATTCCTCGATGAGATAGGGTCGCCATGCGTAAGGCATGATTGCACTCTTACGTGCGGTGGCAGAAAATGTCTCCCACAGGCGATAGATCCTGTCGCCTTTGGAATGGAAGGTGTCGAAACTCCGTTCGTCGTTGACGAATAGATAGATGGCAGCCAGCGAGATAAAGGCAATAGACAGGCCCAAAACATTGATCATTGTAGTGGACCTGTCCTTATAGAAATTGCGCAAGGCTATTAGAAAATACATTTTGAGCATGACCTAAAGGTTTACAGTTAGATCCAAATGAACGGACCGCCGTATAATATGATGTATGAATGAAATGAAATGATTTAAAGGAAGGTATTAGATTTGCTCATATATGGAATTGCGTCATCTAAAGCTGGTTTTGGCGGTGGCCGAACAGGGGACTTTGTCCAGCGCCGCGAAGATCCTCAACCTTAGTCAGTCAGCGCTCAGCCATCAACTGAAGGAGCTCGAGACAGAGCTCGGCGTGGAAGTATTCCACCGCATGAACAAGCGATTGGTCATTTCCGAGGCAGGAAGGATTTTGCTGCAGACGGCCACTGATGTGTCTTCGGCCATTGCTAAGGCCGAGCAGCAGATCTATCGCCATGTGAACGATTACACCGGCGAAATCAAGGTAAGCACAGAGTGCTACACCTGCTACCATTGGTTGCCTCAGGTGCTTTGCGAGTTCAAGGAAAGCTTTCGTCATGTGGAGATCTCCATCCATCCTGAGCTGGTGGAAGAGCCCATTAGGATGTTGCAGGAGGGGCACGTGGACGTGGTCATTACCAGCAGTGATCAGGAAGCCAAAGACATTGTTTACAAGGAGCTGTTCGTCGATGAGATGTTCGCCGTTGTAGCTTGCGATCACCCCTGGGCACACAAAGAATACGTCGAGGCGAAGGATTTCGAAGGCCAAAACCTCTTCATCTACGGGAAGCCTCTGGACACCGTCTTTGTCTACCGAAAGGTGCTCGAACCGCATGGCATCAAACCTGCGAAAATTACCGAGATCAAGTTGACGGAGGCGGCGATCGAGATGATCAAGGGCAACTACGGCGTGAAGGTCATGGCCGGGTGGGCGGTGGCGCCCTACCTGAAAGACCCCAGACTTCGGGCGGTGAGAGTCACACCTTTGGGATTGTGGCGCACGTGGTTCCTGGCTTTCAATAGTAAGCAGCCATGGCGCGACCACCATGAGGCCCTCGTGAGATCATTGCGGACGAGCATGCGGCTGCCAGGAGAAGTGAGAGCCTCCTGACCCACGGGCAATTGACTTATCTTTATACTAGTCCCAAGACCCAACCAATGAATTGACGGCAATGACAGTTCAAGAAGTCCTCGACCAGCTGGAGCTTTACGGAGATGAAAGAACCAAAAAGACGCTCATGACGCATGGTGCCCAAGAGCCCTTATTTGGTGTGAAGGTGGCCGACCTTAAGAAAATCCTGAAGCAAACGAAAAAGAATCATCAACTGTCACTCGCGCTCTACGACTCGGGCAATTCGGACGCCATGTACCTCGCAGGGCTCATGGCAGATGAGAAAAAGATCACCAGGGAGCAGTTGAATCGGTGGGTCCGCAAAGCATATTGGTACTACCTCAGCGAATACGCCGTGCCATGGGTAGCCGCGGAAACGGACTTTGGTTTTGACCTCGGGCTGGAGTGGATAGGTTCTGACAATGAAAACATCGCCGGGGCCGGTTGGTCAACACTGGCCTTTTATGCGGCGGTAAATGATGACGAAGACCTTGATATCGGTAGGTATGAGCAGCTGTTGCAACGAGCCGTATCGGACATTGCTACGGCCAAGAACAGGGTGCGCTACACAATGAATGGATTTGTGATCGCGGTCGGCACCTACATTGAAGCGCTCACAGACAAGGCAAGTGAGGCAGCACGGCAGATTGGGGTTGTGCGAGTCGATATGAATGGGACCGCCTGCAAAGTGCCGTTGGCGACAGAATACATCCAGAAAGTCGTCGACAAGCAGAGGGTGGGGAAGAAGCGAAAGACGGCGAGGTGCTAGTGTGGCGTGCATTGCTTTTTATGGGTTTCCAGGTTTAGAGGTTGGGCGGCCCATGAAGTGAGAGAAGTCCGATCTACGAGTGAATTGGCGAGCCGCCTATCTCTACTTCATGGCCGGCTATCCGTTTGTAGCGCCACCCCGCTGTCACCCCAGGCACCGGTGAAGACACCGGCGCAGCCATGTGGGCTACCACTTCTATCCGTGCCGCAAATACCCTCATAGGACTTTATTCACGAACCCTGTTAGGTTCCGCTGGAAATTGTTCGAATTTCCCGGCTCCTACCAACGACCACGCTTCACATTGTCTTTGCATCTTAGGTATTTCTTCGATACTATTGATCGACTCGAAAAAAACCTAACCAGATGAAACTACTACTTGGTCTCGTGGCCGTGGCATTGGCCATTTCGCCCACTTATTCACAAAACACATTAGACGAATCCTTCTACGGCACCATGGAGTGGCGCAATATCGGCCCCGATCGTGGTGGTCGATCCCTTGGCTGCAGCGGTAGTCCTGGCAGACCCAATGAATACTATTTTGGGGCCACAGGTGGCGGTCTGTGGAAAACCACCGATGGTGGCAACGAGTGGTTCCCAGTGACTGATGGCAAGATCTCCTCCTCATCCATTGGAGCTGTTGCTGTCGCAGAGACCAATCCCGACATCGTCTACATCGGCGGCGGTGAGACCCAACTGCGTGGAAGTATCACGCAAGGTGATGGCGTGTACAAAACGACGGATGGAGGTAAAACCTGGCGTCATCTCGGATTGAAGGAAACTCAAGCCATCTCCCGCATCCGTGTACACCCGACCGATCCCAACATCGTGTATGTGGCCGCACTGGGGCATCCGTATGGTGATAATGAGGAGCGCGGCGTCTTCAAGTCTACTGATGGCGGCAACACCTGGAAGAAAGTACTTTATGTCAGTCCCAAGGCGGGGGCTGCTGACCTGATCATCGATCGCACAAACCCCAATGTCATCTATGCCTCTACCTGGCAGGTCTACCGCAAGGCATGGAAGATGTGGGGTGGCGGTCCAGACTGCGGCCTGTGGAAATCAGAGAACGGCGGCGAAACATGGACCGAACTGACTAACAATCCAGGCATGCCTGAAGGGCCAATCGGTAAGATCGGTGTGACGGTCTCACCCGTCAATCCGAAGCGTGTTTGGGCGGTCGTCGAAGCCAACGAAGGAGGAGTTTTCCGCTCTGATGATGGCGGCTGGACGTGGACACGTACCAACAGTGAGCGCAAACTGCGACAGCGCGCCTTTTACTATTCACGGGTCTATGCGGATCCCTTTGACGCAGAGACCGTGTATTGCCTCAATGTGGACTTTTGGAAGTCTACAGATGGTGGCAAGACATTCGATATCGAGTTACGACCACCTCACGGTGATTTCCACGACCTGTGGATCGACCCGAACAATCCCGACCGCATGATCAACTCCAATGATGGAGGAGGGTCCGTGAGTATCAATGGTGGCAAGACCTGGACGGAGCTTGACTATTGCACGACCCAATTCTACCACGTAATGGCCACTAGCGACGTGCCTTATCACGTGGCGGGCGCACAGCAGGACAACAGCACGCTGGCCATGCCTAGTGATGGCTGGGGACATATGCAAGCTCGAGGACTTGGTGGTAGTTGGGGTTACGCTGTGGGCGGCGGCGAGAGCGGCTGGATCACACAGAGTCCAACAGATCCCGATGTATTCTATGCCGGAAGTCAGGGGGCGTTGTTGACACGATACAATCGCAAGACCGGGCAAATCAGGGACATTCAGGTGTATCCTCGATTCTTCTCCGGAGAGCCGGCCAGTTCACTACCCGAAAGGTGGCAGTGGACGTTCCCCATCATGTTTGCACCCCAGGACCCAAGCATCATGTACACGTGCTCCCAGCACGTTTGGAAAACAACCAATGATGGCCAAACCTGGGAGAAGATCAGCCCCGATCTGACCTACGCGGATCCTGAGACACTTGGCAAGACAGGCGGGATCATCACCATGGACATGAATGGCCCTGAGATCTATGCCACGGTCTTTGCCCTGGCACCTTCATTTCATGATGTGAATACCATTTGGGCTGGTTCGGATGATGGTAAGATCCATATCACAAGAGATGGTGGTAAGAAATGGCGCGACATCACGCCCCCGGACCTTCCAAAATATTCGAGGGTCAGCATCATCGATGAATCGCAGCACAACCCAGGCACCTTGTACGTCGCGGCTAACCGCTACCAGGTGGATGACCGGCAACCTTATGTGTATCGTACCACCGACTATGGCAAGACCTGGAAGAAGATCGTCAATGGTATCGCTGATGGCCATTTCGCGCGTGCTGTCCGGGAGGACCACGTCAAACCGGGGTTACTTTTTCTTGGAACCGAGCATGGAGCGTATGTTTCGTTTGATGCGGGAGACAACTGGCAGTCGCTGCAGATGAACCTACCCGATACGCCTATCCGGGATCTAGTCGTCAAAAATGATGATGTCGTTCTTGGCACCCATGGTCGAGGTTTCTGGATCCTCGATGATATCGGCCCTCTCCGGCAGATGACACCAGCGCGCCTGGATGAGGCGGCGGTGCTCTTCCAACCGAGTGACGTGATTCGAGGGGTTTACAACCTTGAGGTGCAGTATTACTTGAAGCAACAAGTGGATTCCGTTCAGATCGAGATACTGGCGGCTGACGAGGTGGTGGACACCTTTGTCGGCAAGGACCTGCAGTATAAGCCCGACCCCAGTCTTCCCTGGTGGATGAGGGGAGGTAGCACCAAGCCGACGGTGGCTCCTGGACTGAACTCCTTCACTTGGAACCTTCGCTACCCGGGTGCTACCACATTCGATGGGATGATCATTTGGAGTGCGAGACCCGGTAGGGGACCCCTGGCGCCTATAGGCGATTACAAAGTGCGACTGACTACCGGCGATTACTCGGAGACCTTTGGTTTCAAAGTCGTGATGAATCCCAACCTCGAAGGAGTCACCGAAGCTGACCTGAAGGAGCAGTTTGACCTATCGAATGATATCATTGCGAAAGAGAGCCTGGCCAACGAAGCGGTCATCGAGATCAGGGAGATAAGGTCCAGCATCAATGCTGCGCTCGCGGGTGGAGCAGAGCCTAGTGTCCAGTCCTCAGCGGAGGCTTTCCTCGCCGAGATTACCACGATCGAAGAGGCGCTCTACCAAACGAAGAACCGAAGCCCACAGGATCCTTTGAACTTCCCTATTCGCCTCAACAACCGACTGAGCTCTCTGCGCAGGAGCATCGAAAATGGCGATGCCAAACCGACGGACGGAGCCTACCAGGTGTTCAAGGAATTGACTGCCGAGTTGGACGGACACCTGGGACAGTTGGAAGCTGCGAAGGCCAGTCAATGGGATGCGTTGAAAGGACAGTTGGGATTGGAGTAGTGTCAGTCATGGGTAATTAACAGGATGAATGACATTGTTTGGCAGTTCGAGCACGCTGTCGAGTGTAAGGCGACAAGGTCCGTAGCTTGGTCGTTTTGGACGGATGTGACCAACTGGGAGCGGTTAGAGGGAGAGGCGGTGGAGTGGATTCGAATAGAGGGCCCGTTTGAAGAGGGAGCTCGTGGAGCCACGAAGTCTCCCGGTCAGGACCCTTACGACTGGGTGATTGCTGAGCTTCAGCACGAAGAGTTTGCGAAGATTGACTTGCCTCTGGATGGAGCGAATTTCTGCAACGAGATGAGCATGGAATCGCTGGCAACTGATCTCACCCGGATCACACAGCGCTTGAGCCTGTCAGGCCCAAAGGCAGGGCCTCTCGTCGAAGGCATGAAGATGTTTGAGACCAGTGCGCCGCAAGGTCTGGCAAAGCTGGCGAAAGCGATCGAAGAAGCTGCCTGAGGTGAGAGCAGTGGGTATTCCCCTGACGAGGATGGCTTTTCCGGCTGGAAATGATGGTATTCGAGGCCGCGTTGAGCCCTATGCTATTTGAGGATTACTATCTTGTCCTTTGCCAATAGCGATTAAAACCCCACTACCAATGAACAAAGTATTTATCGCCACAAGCCTTGATGGGTACATAGCCGACAAAGAAGACAAAATTGACTGGCTGCATTCCATTCCAAATCCCGATCAAGACGACATGGGCTACAACGCATTCATTTCCTCGGTGGATGCCATCGTTATGGGACGAACGACTTTCGAAACGGTGCTGGGTTTTGGTATCGATTGGCCGTACCAAATCCCGGTTTTTGTTCTCAGTACAACGCTAAGCTCTGTCCCTGACGAGTTGACCGACAAGGTGCAACTTGTAAAGGGGTCCATACAGGAAGTTCTGAAGATCATCCATGACCAAGGCTACCATGACCTGTACATCGATGGGGGGACGACGATACAGGGGTTCCTTAAGGAGGACCTGATCGATCAGCTGATCATATCCACTATTCCCGTGTTGCTTGGAGGGGGAAGTCCATTGTTTGGGGCACTGGATAACACCTTGGCTTTTGAGCATGTGAAGGCTACTCGGTATCTCGACGCCATCGTGCAAAATGAGTATCGTAGAAAGAGGTGATTTATATGAGAACACTATTCATGCGATATAATCCCAGGGCTTTTTGCATGAAATTTAGCCATGACCAGCAACTCTGATCTCCAGTCACCAGTCACGTATTCCCGTCACAGACTCACCAACGAATCCAGTGGCGCGATCTTAAACCGCTCGATGTCAGGAGTCGTGTGATTGGCTTTGATCAGTTCCAGGAATTCGCTGGCCCGCTCCGGCTGCTCGATCAATAGGTTGTTGGTTTCGAGCAAGTCGGATCCGAGGTCGTAGAGTGCCATGCTGTCCTCTTTGAGGAGGTTGCCCCAAATGAACTTTTCATTGCCTCTTCGGATGGCCACCTGTCCCTGATAGCCGGGAAATTCCCAGTAGAGGTAGTCATGCTTTGGCTGCGTTTCTTCAGAGAGTAAGGTTGGGAGGAAGCTTACTCCGTCGTTCGGTGGCAATTCGCTGACACCCGCAATGTCGCCGAAGGTAGCCAGGTAATCATAAAAGATCGACTGGTGGTCGCTGGTCGTCCCTGCTTGCACCTTTGCGGGCCAGCTGGCAATCATGGGTACGCGGATACCACCTTCACGAACAAAGCCCTTGCCGTAGCCATAGGCAGCACCAAAGTCTCCATTGCTATTAAAAAAGTCGGTATCGATGCCACCGATGTCATACGTCCCTCCATTGTCGCTGGTGAATATGATCAGTGTGTTGTCATAGACCCCGAGGTCTTTCAGCTGCTGTACGAGTAGCCCCACTTGTTCGTCCAGGTAAGAGATCATCGCAGCATAGGCGGCTCTTGGGGCAGGGTGGGGGAAGTAGCCCCGATTCCCGACATAAGGATCTTCAGGACCTAGTTTTTCCTCATAGTACGCCAGCCATTTATCGTCTGCCTGGAGAGGGAGGTGGGGGATGGGCGTCGCCCAATACATGAAGAATGGCTCCTGGGCATTCTCAGCGACAAAGTTGGTGACCTCGGTGAACATCAGATCACCGGAATAGTCATTGAGGTTAAACAAATCATAGCTACTGCGATCTGCGGGATCAGCACCGTCTGGCAGCTTTGTACGAGGTGCCACGCTGATGTTGTTGAGTGCTACTTTCTCCTCGTTCTTCCACAGGTGCATGGGATAGTACGTGTGTGCCTGGCGTTGACAGTTGTAGCCGTAGAAGAAATCGAAGCCTCGCGTCGTAGGCACACTACCCGTCATTGGGCCACCCAATCCCCATTTGCCTACCATACCTGTCTTGTACCCTTGACCTTTGAGGAGCTGGGCCATCGTGATCTCGGTCTGTGGCAGTGGCCGCTGGCCTTCCAGGATAGGGTTGGCGTTCATGGAGTCGTAGTTCCAAACCGCGCCTCGAGCGGCCCATTCGTCATTACCTCTGATGTATGCGTTGCCCGCATGCTTGCCGGTGAGTAGCATACACCTTGCTGGAGCACATACCGGCGCTGCGGAATAGTGCTGGGTGAATCTCATTCCATTGGCAGCGAGGGCATCGATGTTGGGGGTCTCGATGATCTGCTGTCCATAGCAACCAAGATCTCCATAGCCGAGATCATCGGCCAGTATCAGAATAATGTTTGGTGGTTGAGTTTTTTCAGATTCTCCGCAAGACAATATTGCAAAAGCAAGGAAAATAAAGGTGATTGTTTGGGTGGAGCGCGCCATGGCCTTGTGACTTTGTTTCTTAGCTAAAAATGGGTGGTTAATATAGTTTACATTTAATCCATGAAATTCTTACTTCGCCTAATTCGTCGGGATCCTGCGACATTTCTTCTTAACATCATAGGACTGGCCATTGGCATTGGAGCTTTTGCCAGCCTTCAAGTTTATGTGACTCACGAACGGAGTTTTGATCGTTTTCACGACAATGCTGATCAACTCTATCGCTTATCGATCTATCGGGGAGGAGGAAGTAATGAATACAAATCCGCCATCGTACATGGAATCTGGGCTGAGTTTCTGGAAAATGATGTGGCCGGTGTGAAGAAGGCAACGAAGGCCGTGTCCGTGCAAGCGGATGTCACACTCAGGGCCGGTGAGAAGTTGATCACTGCCAAGCAAGGCACGGGGTTTTATGCCGATCCCGATTTCCTCGACGTCCTCCGGTTTAAGTTGAAATATGGTAATCGAGCGGACCTGCTGGCCGCTCCGAACAGTGTGGTCCTGACGAGATCATTAGCCCGACGACTTTTTGACAAGGAGGATGTAGTTGGTGAGCAAATCGTCTATCAATATGGCGATGACACTCCCTTTCGTGTGACCGGTGTCCTCGAGGATGTGCCAGCCAATTCCCATATGCAGTTTGAATACGTGGTCTCGGGGTCTTCATTTCCCGAATACTGGGAGAGACAGAATCAAGTGAAGATTGGATCGTTTACGACATTCGTCTATGCCGAGTTGGAACGCGATGCCCATCTACCTTCGATAGAGGCCTCCATCCAGGCATTGAGTGAGGAGCATTTTCAAGGCTTTTGGCAGTATCCCATTCAGCCTGTTACAGATATCCATTTCAATGTCGACGGCCTCTTTGACCACGCGAAGGCGGGCAATGAGACGTTCGTAGATATTCTCTGGATGTTGTCGTTTTTGGTGCTGTTTGTTGCGATCATCAACTACATCCTTCTCACAGCTTCCCAACTGTACTTTCGTGCGCAGGAAGTCAGCATACGCAAGACGCTGGGCGCCAGTCGCTGGCGAATATTTGCCACGCTGATCAAGGAGGCCGTACTGCTGTCGATCGTCGCAGGTGTGCTTTGTGTTATCATTGTCCAATTTGCCGCGCAAGATGCCTTCCCGAGGTGGTTTGGCGTACAGCTGGATCTGCTTACGGAGCCAGGAGCTATTGCTTTCATTCTGCTGGTGTGTATCTCGGCGGGTGCAATTTCGGGTTTACTCCCGGCGCTGAATGTCTCCCGTCAGCCGTTGGCACCTGCCTTGAAGGGCCGAATGGACCATTCTGGCAAATCGTTGGCAGGCTCGCGTCTGGTGATCTTTCAATTTGCTTTTACCTTTCTGATGTTGCTTGGCGCTGTGATGGTCATGAAGCAACTACAATTCCTCAAAGGCAAGGACCTCGGTTACGAGCGAGATGCGGTCATCAATATAAGCCGGGCCACTGGTATCGACTTAGGTGATTGGCGGTATTTTCGGGAGCAGGTCACCTCGCTCAATTCAGTCGAGGCAGCAGGCAGTACTCAGTACGAGTTCATCGGAGATTACAATGGACACGGCTTGAGTGTCATCAATGGTCAGGACACTTCGTTTGTAGGCGTTCAATGGAATGGTCTTGACGAAGGAGCGGTCGAGGCCCTGGGTCTGAGATTTGTTGAGGGCCGCAATTTCGATCCGTCCTTTTCCACGGATTCGAATGCCGTGATTCTCAATCAGGCGGCGGCTGCCAAGCTCAATGTTGAAGGGCTCCTCGGCAAGAAAGCCATGAATGGCATTGCACGGTCCGGGGAAAGCCAGATCATTGGTATTGTGGACGACTTTCACTTCCAGTCCTTTGATCAGGAGATTCGGCCGACGGCCTTTTTCTATCCCAAGACCGAAGGATGGAAGCGAAACCTCCTCGTGAAATTCAATACTTCCAACTATCAGCAGGTTCTCAGGGATCTGGAAGAGACCTGGGTTGCTGCTGGCATTCAGGCGCCCTTCGGTTATCAGTTTCTCGATGATTGGTTTGAGCGCATGATTGCACAAGAGCAGCGAATGGCGAATCTCATTATGGCCTTTGGTTTGGCGACGCTTGTTATCACTTGTCTCGGCCTGGTCGGCACGGTCCGATTCCAAATGCTTCGGCAGAGAAAACCCATCGGTATTCGCAAGGTCTTTGGTGCATCAATTCTCTCTGTTCTTCTCGGCATCAACGGCAAATTCCTGATAAGAATTGCTGTGTCAATGGTGGTGGCGCTGCCCTTGGGAATTCTTGGCGTCAATAGGTGGTTGGACAACTTTGTCTATCGCGCGGAGCACACTGTCGTTGATTATTTGGTGGCTTTAGGCATTATGCTCGTGTTCACGTTCTTCGTCATCACCCTCCAATCGTGGCGCACGGTCAACATGAATCCAGCTGAGGTACTGAAAAACGAATAAGACTTCATTCCTCTGAGAAACCCATCTTATTATGAAACTACAACACTATCAAGTGCTGCTTGGTCTCTTTTTGCTTCCTGGACTCTGTCTGAGTCAGACCACTGGACCGGAGAACGGGGCTCTTGTAATAGCGGGTGGCGGCCGTCTTGGAGAGGACATCATCAATCGGTTTGTGGAGCTCGCCGGTGGCGAGGAGGCTAAGATTGTGTTCATTCCAACGGCAGGTGGACAGGACAGTTACGCACCTGATGACCGCAGGCTCAACCTATTTTTGGAGGCGGGAGTCACGGACATTACATTGTTGCACACCCGGGATAAGAATGAGGCGAATAGCGAGGACTTCGTGGTCCCCTTAAAAGATGCAACTGGCGTATGGTTCAGTGGCGGCAGGCAATGGCGGCTTGTCGATGCCTATGCGGGTACGAAGGCCGAGCAACTGTTTTGGGAGGTGCTTGAGCGCAATGGTGTCATCGGAGGCTCTTCGGCCGGGGCAACAATACAGGGATCGTATCTGGCTCGTGGTGATACGCAAGGCAACCAGAAGATGATGGGAGATCACGAAGAGGGCTTTGGGTTCGTAAAGAACATTGCCATTGATCAGCATGTACTCGCTCGCAATCGTCACTTCGACCTTTTCAACATTCTGCAAGAGCGGCCCGAGCTTTTGGGCATTGGTCTTGATGAAGGGACCGCGATCGTCGTGCAGGGCAATGAGTTTGACGTCGTTGGCGATAGCTATGTGCTGATCTATGACAACACCTTCTGGTCAAGGGAAGGGAGCAGTGAAAAGATGCTGCCTGAGGCGCAAACGCTTTTCTACTTCCTGAGGCCCGGCGATCGTTACGACCTCAAAAAGAGAAGCATGATCGAATGGTAGAATGAGGCCTTAGGCCAACGTCGATATCACCTTCAAGGCCCGATCGATTTCCTCCTCTGAATTGTAGATGTGCGTACTATGGCGCATGACTTCTGTCCCCACCGAACGGGGTTGCAGTCGCTCTTTTTCCCACAGCGTCTTCTGTAGCTCTGGCCCAGTCAGTCCTGCCACGGCATACGTGGTGATCCCTGCAGCCATGTCTTCATTGGTTGAGGAGTGAATGGTCACGTGATCCATCTCCTTTAGACCGCTGCGCAAGTAGGCACCCAGTTCCTTGATACGGCCTATCCACCGGTCATGCCCTATGGTGTTGAAGAAGTCCACAGCGGCGTCATAACCCGTCATCATCGCGGCATTGCCCGTGCCGTTTTGCATGATGCGGAAACCATGGTCGTCCTGGTTGTCCCAGTTGTAACTGGCGACGGTAGTCCAGATATCACTGACTACGTCTTCGTTGATGTAGAGTAGCCCACTTCCTGCTGGAGCCAGTAGCCACTTGTGCAGGCTCGAATAATAGGCATCACAACCGATGTCTTTGACATCTACTTTGATTTGACCGACACACTGGGCGCCATCGAGGATTGTGAAGATCCCTCTTTTCCTTGCTTCCGCGCAGATCTCCTTTACGGGCATGACCGTGCCATAGACCGATACGATGTGAGGGATCGCGATCACCTTGGTTTTGTCAGTGACTTCTTTGAAGATCGCATCGTAGATCTCCTGTGGATCGTTGGCAGGCACCGGCATTGTTGCTTGCTTGTACACACAGCCTCTTCTTTTCGCGAGCAGTTGCCACGCACCAAAACCACCACCGTGCTCCTGATTGGTATTGATGAGTTCATCGCCTTCTTTCAGGTCGAGGCCCATGCCCACGTAGTTCATACCGAAAGTCGCATTCTGCGTCAGAGAGATCTCTTTGAAGTCGCAGTTGATGATCTTGCCCAGCTTTTGCCGTAACTCCTCATAAGGGAAATAGCCCGTCAGTAGTACAGGCCCCGATCCATTCTTGTAGTCTACCTCAGCCCCATGCTCGCCCCAGTACATCATGTGGTTGATGATTTTATCAATGACATACCCGGCCGTGGGGCCCATGGTGCCGTTGTTGAAATAGGTCTGGCCTTCCTTTAGCGGAAACTGCTTTCGCACCATCTCCCAATATTCGGGCGTGACGGCGGCGGGAGCACTTTGGAGGTCCGTGATGGACCAATCCCTATTCTGATCGAACGAGATGGCCGGTAATGACAGAAATCCAATGGAAGCTTGTTGTAGGAATTTTCTTCTGCTCATTGCTCAGGGGATTTTTTAATGAATTTACAAACAGGTAATCACATGTGAATGCCGGTAGAAGGAGTTTAATCCTCCATTACTTTCCCGATCGCCTCTTCGGCCAATCGCTCCATGATTTTGTAGCCTTCCTTATTGGGGTGCACGCCGTCTGGTGAGAGACTCTCCGGCAGCCCATTGCGTTCGTCTTTCATGGCGGAGTGGTAGTCAAGGTAGACGTGCCCTTTCTCGTCACAGTAGCCCTTTATCCACTCATTGAGTGAGACGATTTTTTGAGCCACGTCCTGCACTGAAGGTCGCCAGCGATAGTTGAAGGCAGGAAGGACCGAGGCCATGATGACTTTAATCCCGTTGGCTGTCGCGACCTCCGCCATGGAGGCAAGGTTGCCCTCTATCATTTTCTGCGTGGATGGCCCGGTGTTGCCGGCGACATCGTTAGTTCCTGCCAGAATGACTACGGCGTAGGGTTTTAGATCGATTACATCTTGCCGAAATCTTACCAGCATCTGCGGAGTCGTCTGACCGCTGATCCCTCGATCGACATAGGGCTTACCCTCGAAGAACTCCGGCGACACCCGAATCCAGGCGTCCGTTATGGAATTGCCCATGAATACCACGCGCTTTTCATCTGGCGTAGGTGCCGATAAGGCTTCATTGGCGTCCTTGTATCGGGCAAGGTTGGGCCAGTCATCTCTCATGGCAGACCACCTTTTGTATTGGGCGAGAATTGTCGAATCGGATGGCTGGGCATGTGCGATGACAGCGGAGGCGAAAAAGAGAAAAGCGATAAATGATCTCATGGATGGGATTTGAATGCACCCGTCAATCTAGCGCACGGTTTCGCAAATACCAAATGTAATTTCTATTTATGTCCGTTACTTACAATAAATCAGAATATTATTTGGATTTCAAGGGCAAATTTCAAATCATTAACTAGGAATTAATGCGCAGATCCACGGTATTGCGGAGAGACCTTGCTAGATTAGCTGGTTGCAATGTGTGACAACCCAACCCGACAACAATACTGATGCCCACCCAAAAAGACTACAAAGCATATTCCCTGGCCAGTTTCCGAAAAATCCCCCAGATGGCGCTACTCAGTGAAGAAGAGCGTTTCAATATCGAAGTAGTGGGCCATGTGCTTCCTTTCAAAGTGAATAATTACATCACCGATGAGTTAATTGATTGGGACAATTATGAGACGGATCCCTTGTTTCAGCTGACATTTCCCCAAAAGGCCATGCTGCAGGAGGAGCATTTTGAGCAAGTGGCTGATCTTATCAAACGCGGCAATCGGAAACAAGAGATAACTGGGGTCATCGATGAGATCAGGGAAACGCTGAATCCTCATCCGGCCGGACAGCTCGAGCTTAATGTGCCGCAAATTGATGGGATGCGGCTACCCGGTGTCCAGCACAAGTACCGCGAGACGGCGTTGTTTTTTCCAAGTAAGGGGCAGACCTGCCATGCTTATTGCACGTTTTGCTTTCGCTGGCCACAGTTTGTGGGAATGGATGATTTGAAGTTTGCGATGAGCGAGACATCGCTGGTCATACGGTACCTGCAAGACCATCCCGAGGTGACCGATCTGATCTTCACGGGTGGCGATCCAATGATCATGGCGCCAGAGATCTTTGCCAGCTACCTCAACGAGATCCTCGATGCGGACCTTCCCAACCTGCAGAACATTCGCATAGGATCTAAGTCACTTTCGTTTTGGCCCTACAAGTTCACCGAAGACGAGGGCGCAGATAAGCTTTTGAAGACCTTCCGTAGAGTGAAGGCAATGGGGAAGCATCTGTCGTTCATGGCGCACTTCAACCACCCGCAGGAGTTGCAAACTCAGGCCGTTCGAGACGCTATAGACCGTATCCTCGGTACTGGCTGTCAGGTCCGTACACAGGCCCCGCTTATGCAGGGTATCAACGACAATCCCAGTGACTGGTCCGCCATGTGGAAGGAGCAGGTCCGGTTGGGCTGTATTCCCTATTACATGTTCGTGGCCAGGGATACGGGGGCACAGGACTACTTCGCCGTGTCATTGGATAGGGCGTGGCGCATTTTCAAGGACGCTTACAAAGAAGTAAGTGGGATCTGTCGAACGGTCCGCGGTCCGAGTATGTCCGCTGCGCCGGGTAAGGTCCAGGTCGTTGGTGTCCAGGAGGTGCATGGTCAGAAAGTATTTGTTCTCAACTTCCTGCAGGCACGAAATCCGGACTGGGTAGGAGTGCCCTTCTTCGCCAGGTACGACCCTGATGCCATTTGGCTGGATGAACTGGTACCGGCTTTTGGAGAGGAATCGTTTTTCTTCGAAGAGGAGATGACTGCTGACGCCGTCGACTTTGAGATGGCTTTCGAATAAAGGAGCTAACCTTCCGGGAATTGGTGTGAAGTCAGCTGCTCGGCCAGCAGCTCAAGGTCGATCCCCATCACATCCTTCGATGTCGTCAATACTGCCTTCTTCAATCCGTCGGGCAGTGCGCTGTAACCCAGGTAGCCACCGAGGATAGCGCCGGTAACGGCCGCCACGGTGTCGTTGTCCCGGCCAAAATTGACGATGAAATTCATGGTCTTCCTGAAGTCCCCTTCACCGTATGCCAGGGCGGTAAGGTTGATCAGGTGTATTTCTCCTGCATGAAAAGGGATGTCCTGCAAATGCTGCTCCAATAGCTCATAGGCCTTCATCAACCGGATATGGTCGAGGGCTGTACCCTTGTAACCCTTTGGTAGTCGCTTTTGGAGATCTGCATCCATGCTCTCCAACTTATTGACCTCGTAAACAATCTCTTTGCTCAACGTGTAGGACCGGTACGCAATACGCTCTACGAGTCGGCTGTTGAAATAGCGGAGCGGATCAGTGGTTTGTGTGATGGCGGCCACGTCATCAAGTGTCACGCCAGGTTGCATTGATTTTGACACGTAGGCCGCTGTGAGGGCTGAGATATCGCGAGCGTACCCCAGGTCAAAGAGTCCCAATTTATACGACTCGAGATAGGCCCGGTCTGCTTGACCTGGAAAGAAGGCACCTAACATTGGGGAGTAGAGCATACCGGCGCAGGCCAGCTCACCGCCATAGAATCGATTGACGGCGTAGCTATACTCACGAAGGTCATCGTCTGCGTAAGGTTTCGCCACCTTCGCCCATTCCTGCAGCCATTGCACTTGCAGTAGCTCTTTCTCAAGCGGCTCTGGGTCGAAGGTCTCCACCGATTGGACCTCTTTCAATTCTCTTTGGTAGAGATCCACGATCAATTGCGCGAAGGCGCGGTCATCGAGAGTGGTGTCGGATTGTGTCAGCAGGTATTGCCCCACGAGGTACTTCCAGCGGGTGTCATCGGTGGTGCCGCCTGCGACGAGATTGTCTTCCCAAGGCCCTTCAGCCTGGCCAGGCCTCCGGACAGCGACCAGCGTATCGATGAAGCCGTATTGGACCTCGATGTATTGGCGACTCCACATTTCCACTGGTGCGCCCATCGCATCTCCAATGGCAGAGCCTACCAAAACGCCCAGGAGTTTGTCGTAGTATTGATCTCTTGTCAGATCTGATGGCCAGGATTCGGAGCGTAATCGGGGAGCCTGGGGAGAGGGGAACGAGCTGATATCCGTCGGTGGAGCGGAAGAGCAACCCATCAATAGGCCAATGGCCATTAGTTGGAGATATCTCATGCCATGAGTAGGTTATATGCGCCAGCCAGAAGTTCACTTTTTTCCTCGAGAGACAAAGTCACGGGCAGTTGAGCGAGGCCAATCAGCCTTCTCATGATCTCGATGGATCGAAACCTCCCAACAAGTGTTGCATCCAGTTCGCAGGGATGTCCCGACAGTATCGTGTCAGTATCGTAAGTCTGCCTGGCCATGTCCAGATGTGCGGTCATCACTCCCACGTCAAATTCCGCTGGTCCAAAGAAGCAGAACTCCGGGTCGATGACCTTGAAGCCGTCAGACGTTGCTAACCAGCTGCCGGGAAAGTAGTCTCCATGTAGCAGATGCGGCCCTCCATTGGTGAGATACAGCCTGCCAAGATCCTTGGCCACGGCTTGCAGACGACCATTGTCCTGGTATTTGGACGCGACATGCGCCAAACCCGGTGTGATGGTATCCAGATCCAGCCCATTGTTTGAAAGGAAGGGATAAATGAAGATGTGCTCATGATTCAGTTGGCGCATCTCCATATTCAAAGGGAAGGCGTCAATCGTCAGCCGATCAAATGCATAGCCATGGAGATCGTGTAGGAAGCTCGTTGCGTGCTGTATTTCTTCAGTTGAGAAGTGCTGACCTTGCTGATAGAGATATGTGTAGTCTTTGGCGTCGCCCAGGTCTTCAAGAACGAGCATGCGATCCGCCTCCATGTATCCTTGAATTCTTGGCAGCTTTTCTTGTAGCGCCGGGATGGATTTGACGGTATTGTAGAATTGCCGTTCTATGTCGATTCTATTGGAAGGTGCCGCAATTTGCGGATACTTGTTGACGTAGGGTCGGGATTGTTTGAGGATCATCCGACGCTCATTGGAAACAATCCGAAGTACGACGTTCATGTTGCCTTCACCGGGTTTCTCAATGTGCACAATCTGGTCCGCCTCATTCAGAAGTTTCTGATCCTGTAGGTAGGATGATAGCGATGCAGCGGTCATGTCCAATGTAAGCTCCATATATCTAGGGCTAGTAGCGTGTGCGATGATAATGAAATTCCATGCTAATCAGGCGTCCGAAGTGCAGTAGCAGAGACATATGGTTGGAGGATTCGACAGAGAACTGTGCCACAAGCTTCTGACGCTACGTGTTAAATTAGTGCTATTATCGATTATCTTAGAAATCGGATAGCGTTGATAACTATGAAGAAACTCGATAAGAAACTCAAGAAGCTGAAGAAGTCAACGAAGAGTGCTGAAAGTGCTCTGCTGCGCAAGGTGAAAAAGAAGGCCGACAAGAAATCTATCCAAAAGACCATTGACAAAATCCAGGACCTGGACAAGTCCAAGAAAAAGCTTGAGAAGAAGGCGAAGCCTGTCGCCAAGAAGGACCGAAAGCCCAAGAAGCAGGTAAAGGATAAGGCCTCTTCCAAGAGTAAAAAAAAAATCAAAAATCCGGTAGCGGCAAAGTAGCACAACCAGCATCGAAGCCAATCAAGCCGGTCCATAAGAAAGAGAAGGAGCCGGCGAAACAAATCCTTGTCGTAACCTCCAATGACGCTCCTCCCGCTAAGAAGAGTATAGACATGACCGCGGTCCAAGCCATCAGCTTCATCGGAACGCTACCCACAGCTGAGGCCATCCATGCATTTATTGATGGTGACGAGAGGAAGACCGTTCAGGCAGGCGCCAGCAGACGCATTTCCAATCTTGCTGACAGCTGATATAGGGCATTGGCACGAGGCGCTTTCATGCTCTGATTCGACGAAAGAACCACAAACGGACGTCTTGCCCCCGGTTTCCAATAGGTCTGTCTGATATATACAATTAGTAGTACATTATTGACCATATCTTGTCTATTGGGTTGTCGTTTATTACAATGAACACTAATAACTACGACAATGAAAACAAGATCAATCACCCTCGGACTAGCCATCGCGGTACTATTCACTGCTTGTTCTGGTGTGGAAGTCGTAACTGACCAAAAAGCAGGAGTTGACTTCTCAGGATATAGAACCTACACAATTGTGAATGCTACATCCGAAGACGAGCCCCAGAGTGTTGTTAACAATCCGATCAATATGGCCAGGTTTGAAAGTGAATTGCACGATGGTCTTGAGAACAATGGCATGACCGCCAGTGAAGCGCCCGATGTCATAATCACCTACGCCATTGCGCAAGGCGCGCGTACGAGCTATCGCGGCACGAGTACAGATATGGGCGGGGGATACTATGGCCGATGGGGCAGAGGCTGGTATGGAGGTCCAGGCATGACCAGCACCCACGTGCAAGAGTATCAGGTACCAACGGGTACGGTCACAGTCGCTTTGGAAGATGCAGATAGCGGCGAGCTCTTATGGTATACCACCGCTGCCGGGGACCTGAATGTCAATCAGAAGAAAGTAGGCAAGGGAATACCTAAGGCTGTGGAGATGCTATTGGAGAACTTTCCCATCCAGGAGGTTTTGACAGCTGAGAGTGAGCAGCCTGTATAGGTTGCAGAAAGGATGGGAGCTCTTGAAGGCCTTCGAAAGAAGGCCTTTTTTTGTTGGAGCGTCTTTGTACGGAGTCATCGCAATTTTTTTACCTGATGCAGTAACTTCCCCACCGCAATGGCTGAGTCCCAGGGTTCCAATATCGTCAATGTCGTCAAGTCGTACAGTCAGCGACTTTTCAGCTTCATTCGAGGACGTGTGAGGAGTGAAGAGGACGCTGAGGACATCCTGCAGGACGTTTGGCTGCAGCTAAGTCGGGTGGTGGATTTGGAGGACCTGGAGAATGTGGGGAGTTGGCTCTATCGTACAGCTAGGAATCGCATTATTGACAGGTATCGGAAAAAGACGGACTTGCCCATGGGGGATGAGTTCTTTGACGAGGACAGTGACGATGCTCAGTCCCTGCTTCTGGGTGAAGATGCCATTCCGGAGGATGAATTCTTTAGCGAGATATTTTGGGAGGAATTGATGGCTGCGCTCGACGAGCTTCCCGACAAGCAACGAGAAGTCTTCGTCAAAAATGAATTGGATGGGATGACCCTTCAGGAAATAGCCGATGAGTTGGGTACTAACCTGAAGACCGTCATATCCCGAAAGCGGTATGCGGTTGCCAGACTCCGCGAGCGATTACAAGAACTATACAATGAACTTAACGACCTTTGAGATATGAAGCGTTTTGGACCGCGTTCTGCTAAGAAAGGATTCATTATTGTCCCCTTGGTGTTGGTGGTGGCGGCAGCATTGTCGGCAATCGTCATGCTACTATGGAACAGTATATTAGTGCCAGCGACGAATGTGAACCAAATTAATATTTGGCAAGCGGCGGGTTTATTGCTGTTGAGTAGAATATTATTCGGGGGATTTGGTCCCAGACGGTGGGGGAGACGGCAAGGCCCACCGCGTCGTTGGAAGGAAAAATGGCGCAACATGTCGGACGAAGAAAGACAGCAATTGCGCCAGCGCTGGAAGGACCGATGTGACACGCGAGAGGGCGAATAGAAATTTTTTCAACTTTTTTTAAAGTAATCCCCGGAGTCGTCCGTCTACCTGGTTGAGATCTCGAATTAATCGGATAAAACCAAGGACGATGAATCCACATGTATTTAAAACCATATTGATAGGTGCTGCGCTAGGCGCGGCGCTCTTTCTGATGCCCTTCTTTTTGTTGAAGGTCGTCATAGTGCTGATGATTTTCGGCTTCATATTTCGCGTATTCGGCAGTCGCCGATATTATCGAGGGCCTGGGGGTTGGGCCTATGCTGACAAGATCCGGGGGATGAGTGACGACGAGTATTCTGAATTCAAGACCCGATGGTCGCGGCATGGTCGCGGTTGCGGCGGCTACCACCGAACAGATGAAGGTGAAACGGCTAAAGATCAGGAATCATGAAAAGACGCAATCGATTCCTGGTAGGTTTGGCAGCAGCTGCCATCACCTACGGCAGCCTTTTTGCCTTCGTGGGACCGGAGTACTGGCAAAACCGGTACCATCATTATCACGGGTATCACCACGGACATCATCACGGGTGCTATAGCGATGAGGCACCTCAGTCGACACCAAATGCGGACGAGGAAGTTGGTAGCTGGTAATTTTCGCTTCGGGCACAGGCTCAGCCTGTGCCCTTATTTTTTGAGACCTCGATGCCCATCGATGGCATGTTGATACACTTCCAATAGTGCTTCGGTGACCACTGTGCTCGCGTAGCGCCGCTCGAAGTCCGATCGGATGGCGTCGCCGTCGTACTTACTGCGACGGTTGATCATGGCTTGCATTTGTTGCTGCAGGTCTTCGACGTCCGCGACTTTGGCCAGGAGCCCATTGGTTTCATTCACAATATCCTCAGGACCATTACAGGCTGTCGCGACTATCGGCTTTCCACAAGCCAACGCCTCCAGTAGAACGAGCGGCAGGTTCTCGTGAAGGCTGGAGAGTACCAGGAAAGACGCCTTTTGCAGGGCGTCCCGGATTTCCACTCGGCTGCATTCGCCCCGCCACTGCACATGGTTATCCAATTGCATTTCGGCGGCCAATCTCATGAGCTGCTGTCGCTGACTACCCTCCCCAATGATTGTCAGGTGATAGTCCGGATGGGACTTCAGCAAGCTGTGAAACGCTTTCAACAAATACTCATAGCCCTTCTGGTTCTCGAGTCGCCCAATGGCGAGTATCTCCTTCGCATCGTAAGGCCTGGAGGATGGTACAAAGAACCTCTCGTCCACCAGATTGGGCAAGACGATGGATTCGACGCCTCTGTTTTGCATCATCTCCTGTAGGGCGGTGCTCACGGCAATCTTTGTCGTAGCATTTCGGTAGACGGGCGATATCCATCGACTGAAATCCCGATCGTTAGCGTATGCCTGAAGGGGGAAAGGGCTCATGTGCTCGGTGACCACATAGGGGGCCTTCAGTTCCATCGCCAGCTGCCAGGCGATATATCCTCCGGGATGGGCAACGTGTGCATGGATGAGGTCTATTTTGCCAAATTGATCTACAAAATATTTGGCATTTAACTGATTTGATTTAATGATATTCTGAATATTGCCTTTCTTCCACTTTCGGCTCCATGTCAGAGCGGGAGTGTAGTATTCTATACAATTGGGTAGCAGTTCATTCCTGGAGGCTTTGTGGTTTCGGAATCGAAGGAGCTTCGATGGCCATTGTAGAAGGTGCCCGGCCTCCAGCAACAGGTCCGGAGCATTGGGCCCCCAGCTACTTATTCCAATATTCACATCCGGATGATTGCGGCCCAATGCCTCCGCCTGTTCTCGAAAGAAGATGCCGGCGCTGGGAGCGACCTTGGAGGGGTACCATGACGGGATAATGAGGATATTCATAGCCGATAACGACGGGGTAAAAATAGCCCCACATCCGATAGCACACCAACCCGTGAAGAAACGAACAATACACTCGTCGATTCTGGACCGTGGGACCTACATTGAGGTCACTTACTTCTTTTAGACCAATGAAGCGATTTTTTGCCCTTCGGTGTATGTTGGTCGTTGGCAGTGTGTGTTTGGTCCCCATTGCCGCGCTTTCCCAAAATTCAGAGAACTTTATTCTGAAAATCGGTCGCACCATCGATGATATCAAAGTGGATGGTATGCTCGATGAACGGACATGGCAAGAAGCCGACGTGGCAGCGAACTTCTTCCGCGTCTTGCCAATGGATACTGGCAGGGCCGAAACCAAGACAGAGGTTCGCATGGCTTACGACGACAAGAACATCTACATGGCCATCACCTGCTGGGATGAATTGCCCGGGGAGAATATCATCGCCTCATTGCGAAGGGATTTTTCCTTTTCCCTTAATGATAACTTCCTCGTGTTCATTGACCCCTTCCAGGACAAGACCAACGGCTTTTCTTTTGGCTCCTCGGCGGCTGGGGCCCAATGGGATGGATTGCAGGCCAATGGAGGCACGGTGCTACTCGATTGGGACAACAAATGGACTTCCAAACTGTCGAAAGGAGAAGGAGTGCATTACCACGAATATGCCATCCCATTTAAGACGATCCGATACAAGAAAGGCATTGACCGGTGGGGTATCAACTTCAGCAGGCTCGACGTCAAACGCAACGAGAAGTCCGCATGGGCCCCCGTGCCTCGGCAATTTCCGACGGCCTCACTGGCATTTGCTGGTACACTCGAATGGGACGAACCACCACCTCCAGCCGGTACGAATATTTCACTTATCCCGTACGTCACGGGACGTATGATCAAGGAGAGCCCCGAGTCGGGGACAGATTTTGAATTCGATGCGGGTATGGACGCCAAGATCGGATTGACCTCCGCGCTCAACCTCGACCTAACTGTCAATCCGGACTTCTCCAATGTTGAGGTGGATGAGCAGGTCACTAATCTCAGTCGTTTTGAGCTGTTCTTTCCTGAGAAGCGCCAGTTCTTTCTCGAAAACAACGATTTGTTTGCGAACCTCGGGGACCGCGATAACCGACCATTTTTCTCGCGGCGGATTGGCCTGCAGAGCCCGATCATTGCTGGGGCACGACTCAGTGGCAAGCTCAATCGTGACTGGCGGATAGGAGTCATGGACATGATGACTGACCGTGTGGACAGCAGCAGTTTCGCCGCCCAAAACTACGCCGTAGCGGTCCTGCAGCGACAGGTTTTTGATCGATCCAATATCTCGTTTTTCTACGTTGGAAGAGATGCGATGAATGTGCAGCCGGAGGATACCACTCTCATCGGCTGGAACCGCAATTTTGGTCTGGATTTCAATCTTCTTACAGACAAAGACCTTTGGGCGGGTAAGGTATATCTCCACGGTTCCACCACCCCTGACAAGCAAGACATCGCACACGCCATGGAAATCGGCTACCGAGGCCAAAACCTCGAGGTCGAGTGGGAGCACCGCTATGTGGGTGCTGATTATGTGGCGGATGTGGGATTCGTCCCCCGGACCGGGTTCTTCACGATAAATCCCGACGTCGGCTACCAATGGTACCCCAAGTCCAAGGTCGTCAACCGCCACGGGCCCATCATGCGCAACGACTGGACATGGTCAAAGGATCAGGCCTTGACTGATTACAGGTTCAGACTCAACTACGAATTGCTGCTACTTAACACGAGTAGCTATTCCATCGGCTATGAGTACAACTATATCCAACTCACCAGGCCCTTCGATCCGACCAATGGAGGCAACGAAATCCTACCGACGGGATCGGAGCACAACTTTGGGAGCGTCAACTTCGAGATACAATCTGATCGCCGCAAACTGCTGACTTATGCACTGGAGGGGAGCTATGGTGGCTTCTTCAATGGCATTCGTCGGAACCTGGCACTTGAACTCAACTATCGATTCCAGCCTTATGGAAGCGTGAGTCTGGCGGGTGATTACAATCGTCTGACGTTCGATGCCGAGGAGAACAACACGACATTTTTCCTCATCGGCCCCAAGTTTGACGTCACCTTCACCAACACGATTTTCTGGACGACCTGGATACAATACAATGACCAGATCAACAATGTGAATGTCAACTCCCGCTTCCAGTGGCGGTATGCCCCGGCCTCGGATCTATTTATTGTGTACTCAGAAAACTACCTCTCCAATGACTTCTCTTCCAAAAACCGGGCACTGGTGATCAAGTTGAACTATTGGTTGAATTTGTAGATCCGCCGAACCCAAACAGCGAGTACATATCTTTGCGCTCTTTGACGAATGGATTGGGTTTATTCACTTGATTTACTGGGCACTTGCGTCTTTGCCATGAGTGGCATACTCACGGCCATAGACAAGAAGTTCGACGTCGTCGGATCGGCAATTATTGGTATGGTTACCGCCGTAGGAGGGGGCACGCTCCGTGATGTGCTGATCGGCAGGACGCCGGTCGGGTGGATGGGAGACCACAACTACCTGATCGTGGCCACGGTCGCCCTGGTCATCACTTACCTATTCAGGAGACGAGTGATCCGACTCAGTCGCAGCATGTTTCTCTTCGATACCATTGGCATTGGCTTGTTCACGATCCTTGGGGTACAGACCACACTGGCGATAGGCCTCTCTATACCCATTGCTCTGATTATGGGAGTGGTGAGCGCGACCTTTGGTGGCGTCTTACGAGATGTGCTTTCCAACGTTGTTCCCCTCATCTTCCGTCGAGAGATCTATGCCACGGCCTGCCTCGCCGGAGGGGTCGTATTTGTTTCGCTCGATCGGATCTCAGGCTTGCACACCCTGAATATGCTGGCGGCCATGTTTGTCGTCATGGTCATTCGGTACCTATCCGTTCGGTACGGTTGGACGCTCAATACGCATCGCGAGGCTGGTCAATAGCATCTTTTTCTTTTGGGACGCCCCATCGCAGCCCTGAAGGAGAGAAACACGCTTTCTCATAGCTAGTTTAATGATCGTCTCTCCTTCAGGGGGCCTCTTGGCAGGCCTGCGCTGTGCGGGCCTGCCGCCGTCCTCCTTAGCCAGTTTCGAGTTAATAGGCTAGGTCTCCCCTGTCCCAATCTGCCTTCTTCTATCACCAAAAGTTGCCCCATATTGCAGCTTCTTCGAAAAACCTGAACTGATCTCATGCTGAGTTTTTCCGTCATTCTATACATCGTATTCACTACCCTGTTGGGGGTAGCTTGTGTGCGTTTTGTGAAAAACTCCGCCGACTTCCTATCTGCCGGCCGCAAGCTCCCTTTCGCGCTGAGCTCCTTCGCCCTGTTTGCCTTTTGGTTCGGCTCCGAGACCGTCTTCGGAGCTTCATCCGAGTTTATCCAGCATGGGCTGTTGGGCGTTATTGAAGACCCATTCGGAGGATTCCTTTGCCTCTTCCTTTTTGCACTCGTGTTTGTCCGTCCTCTGTACCGAAACAATATCATCACATTAGGAGACTTGTTCCGCAAGCAGTATGGTCGGCAGGTCGAAGTCATGGCGTCGCTCTTCATGACGCTTACGTTTTTTGGCTACATCGCGGCCCAGCTGATTGCGTTGAGTATCCTCTTAAATGCCGTTTTTGGCTTGCCTTCAGCCGCAGGCATTCTCACCAGCGCGTTGGTAGTGACTTTGTACACGGTCTTTGGAGGTATGTGGGCCGTGTCGATCACTGACTTCATCCAGAGTCTTGTGATCCTTACCGGACTGGTTGCACTTGTCATCTTCCTGAGCTGGGAGGTGAATGTCATACAAGTATTTGATCGTGCGCCTGCAGGCCACTTCCAATTTGCGCCTGCGGGCGGGGGTATCAGTGATTGGGCGGATTACATGGCCGCCTGGCTGACGCTCGGTTTTGGTTCCCTGGCTTCTCAGGACATCTTCCAACGCGCCAATGCCGCCAAATCCGAAAAGGTGGCCGTCCGGTCAACGTATGCCGGAGCGTTCATGTATCTGCTGTTTGCCATGCTGCCGCTGTACCTCGGGCTATTGGTCTATCATCTGTCACCGGAGTTGACATTGGGGGACACCCAGTACGCGCTGACCTCGCTTGTGAAAATGCATGCGCCGCTTTGGCTCCAGGTGCTGTTTTACGGCGCGTTGATCTCCGCCATTTTTAGCACCTGCAGTGGGGCCTTGCTGGCCCCTGCCTCCATCTTAGCGGAGAACCTCCTGAAACCATTGTTCATTCACAACGCTGATGACAGGAGGTTCCTGCTGCTAAGTAGGGTATCAGTGGTATTGGTCAGTCTCGTGGCCACTTACCTGGCCTTTGGACGGACGTCTATCTACGACCTGGTCGCTGAGTCGTCCATCTTTGGTTTGGTTTGTATATTGGTACCCATGTTTTGCGCGCTCTTTCTAAAGAGAAGCACTTCTTTGGGAGCGGTGTTGTCCATGGTCCTGGGGCTTGGTAGTTATTTATTGGGAGCGTACGTTGTTCCGTCATCCTTTCCTCCGATGTTCATCGGATTCTTCGTCTCCATTGCTGGCATGGCTTTGGGCAACTGGCTGTCATGGCGATAAGTAACGCTTACGGATGCTTTGAGCAGAGGTAGCTGACAAACTCCACCAGGAAGTCACTTGAGCCCAGCACGGTCTTGTTGTAAGCCTCGTTCCTCGCCTTGTATCGGTCACTGGCATAGTAGGTCTTCTTCGGTAGACTGTACTCGAAATCCGGGATGCCGCTTGCGTCCCTGTTGATCCAGATTCGGCCGTCAAACTGACCTACATAGGTGCTGCGACCACGACGATCCGCCACTGACTCCGTATCTACGAAAATGTAGAGATCAGGAGAGTCGGTGACTTCATTGAGTCCCAGGTCCTTCGTGATCGTCCGCAGATAGTCATCGTACGGACTGTCTTCATCACTCGCGTCGACGATCTTGATGTCGTACGGTTCGAACTTCAAGTCGATCGTCGGCGATGTGAGTCTGCGAAGCACGGCTTCATCGATGGATTGCTTTACCTTTTTTGGAATAGGGGGCTCTACCTGGATCCGAACGCGTGCGTAGCCACGTTCTGGGAAGAAGCCCTCTACCAGCAGCGCATCCCTTTCTGTGGTCCGGTCAAAGCGATACCGGAAGACATCCCCTTGCAGGACCAGCAATTTGGCATTGAGATGGTGAACCGGCTCGCCGGATACCGCATCTGTCACATAGTTGCTGATCACAAATGGCTTCGGGTCACTCATATCCACGGCATACTCGCTTTCCACGTCGAAAGAGAGGCGATTGAGTACACGTTCCATCTTGTAGACAAGTGCAAGCTTTTCTTTCTCAAGATGGCGTGAGTACTCGGGCTCGATGACCGTGTGCATCTCCTGGTCTATCCGTAAGAGAGCTTCTGACAGCTCGTTGATGCCTCGTACCACTTCACCTTCCTCGATCAGCTCGTCTGCAGAGGCTTCCATCACATCTACGATGTCGTACAGCTGCTGGAAGAACTTGCGACGGTTTTCCATATAGGTGACCTTGTCGAGCCGAAAGAGCACGTAGTAGGCCGTGGATTTCTTGTTTCTCCACTCATCCACCATTTCATAGCCCATGAGGTAGTTGGAAGAGGCGACTTCTATACGCTCGTCCAGGAAGTATGAGATCTGCTCGTTTTCATACTTGACCTGCAACTCGGAGGTAGCGTCAATTGAAACAAATATCTTCTCAGCCAATTCCCTCAGGGCTAGGTTTCGGGCTTGCATCCGGTAGTTGTCGTTTTCCGATGGGTTGGCATAGCCGATACCATGGAAAGCGAAATCATCACTTGGCGGATCTAGCACCCAGTCAGGTGCGCCTTTCAGCTGCCCGAATACGAGGCCTGCCATGAGGAAAAGGGCCGTCGTCAGGATGGACTTCATGGCAGTGATGCTTATCGTCCTTCCTTGAACTTCTCCAGCTCTTCCTGGTAGATTTTTCGGAACCTCTCCAACTCGAAGTCCTGCTTCAACGCATCGTCGGCATTGATGCCTTCTTCCATCTTGTCCTGGACAGCGGTGGTGCTCATTTCCATGGCTACGTAGTGTACGAAGTCTCCCTTCTTCTTATCCTGGAAGGACTCCTGATCCACGATCTTGACCTGATTGAGCGTCTGATCGATGACCGTGCGTGTCAGGTCTTCGTACTTGGACGTTGTCTCAATCTTATTGGAAATGTTTCTATTCTGGAGGAATTGCTCGGCGACGCTGCGTACCTGCACGTCTATTTGAGAGGCGATAGCTTGTCTTGCATTCGTCTCGGCGATTCTCTTGGCAACTGTTAGGTCCTTAGCTCTCCCTTCGCCCATGGCGCGATAAAACTTCTTGTCAGAGAAGTACTTCTTCTTGTCAAAGGGTGTCTCTATGGCTTTGAGCTTTGAGTCAGTCCTTTTCAATTTGCCGCTACATGAGGCGATCGCCATAGTAGCCAAGAGTAGTAAGATGAATGAATATTTCATAACTGTAGTATTGTTGTGATAACTGGTTCTTTCCAAAAACGATGCCAAACGAAGATACGTCTTGTTTACACGCTGTGTGAAATATATCATTCTTTATTGAACGTTGTGTCTGATCAAAGGGCCATCAATCTGGCAATCCGCTTGTCGCGTCCATAGATATCATTGACAAAGAAGATCTCTTTTCCGTCGTTCTCTGTGTAGACGGTCCAGTACGTCAAGAGCAATGGAAGCGGCTTCTCAAGGAACTCTCTCGTGGTCTCCGAACTATCCAGGATACGGTCTACCTTACCCGGAGTAAAGCCTTGTGGGCCCAGAATCTTTTCGGCTAGTTTTTTGGGATGCTGCACGCGCACACACCCATGGCTAAATGCTCTCGTAGCTTCTTTGGTGAATAGTTTTCGGGCGGGCGTATCGTGCAGGTACACGTTGTATTTGTTGGGAAAAATGAATTTTATCTGACCGAGTGCATTCCAGGGGCCTGGTTGCTGGCGAAAAGTGTAGGGTAAATTTCTGGGGCCATATTGTGCAAAGTCGATCGTGTCGTGGGCGATGATTTCGCCAGCCTCATTCAATACTTCGAAGTGTCTCGTCTGCAAATAGTCCTCCTGGCGTTTGACAGATGGGAGTGTTTCCCAGCGGGCAATAGAAGGCGGAACAGTCCATGTACAATTGAATTCCACAAACTCGATGTCTGCATGGAATACTGGTGTGGCGTGATGCGGCTCGCCGACGATGACACGAGAGGAGTAGACCTGTTCATGCTGATCGTAGAGGTACAGTTTGTATCCAGCGACATTGACGAGCAGGTACCGCTCTGGCAGGTCGTGCAATATCCAGCGGCATCGTTCGAGGTTGATACTGATGAGTTCTATCCAGTCTTGATTGGATATGTTGAGCTTTGCTACCGTCTGCTTGCCCAGTACACCGTCGGGTTCCAGGCCATGATGACTTTGGAAGCGCTTGATGGTCTTGAGCAGCGTCGAGTCAAAAATGGCGTCCATATGGAAATCGTTGCGATCCGAGAACTGCGACAGGAAGACTTTTAAGTCCAGTACGAAGCCGGTGGAGTCGCCCTCCCTCAGAGCACCAACGCCCTCGGGCAACTGTAGCCCGGCATCGAAAGGGTGATCGTCGATGAGTTTTCTTAGCCACAACTTCAGGTGGGCATAGGTGGGGCTCTTAGGCCGGCAAAATTGTAGATAGGCCTGTGGGTCCTCGAATTCGATGGACTTCATGAGCGCGTCAACGACTTCTATGGAATAGATCCGACGTGTGTAGTTCCATTCCTGGAAGATCTCCGTGGGATTGAGCTTGCCCTCCATCAAATGCTCGCCGTATTTGAGGAAAGCGTAGGTCGTCAGCACATCCATCTCGACCCTTATGTGATTGACGGAGGGATCGGTCTCGTCATAGTGCATCCGCAAGGAGTCGATCTTTTCGACGTAGTAATCAGAGGGTCGCAGTCCCTCGTATTGGCTGTCCCTCAGGAGTAGCAGGGCTTCGGCATACTGCGTCGTTTGCCACACAGGTTCAAAACCAGTAATATGGTAGCAGTGTGCCAGATAGTCGATGGTTCGTTGATCAAAGTCGGGTTCTATTTCCGTGATATGATCGATGAGCTCGACGATTTCATTGTGGATGGCAGCCGAGTCCACATAGCTGAATGCTTGCGGGGTGACAGACAGTGTGGTGCCAGTTTGGATCTTTCTTTCGTCATGGGCGACCGACACGGAGTCTGGGTGGGATTGCCCTACAACCGACGCTTGGCAAAGGCACACAAGCAAGAAGATGATGATGGTCGTATAGCTGTTGAGAAACCGCTGAATCCCGCAGGTGGTTTTCATTGCCAAAATATACAAAGACCACCGAGGCGGAAGTGACGTTTCAGTCTAAAATTTTTTGGTGCATATTCAAATCCTCCAGGGCGGCAAGCAACATTTCCTCCGTAGATCTGACAAATCTTAAAGTAATGTCCGGTGGAAGTGCCGGGTGACTAAACCCGAAATGGTGAACAAGAAGAGTGGATTACTCGAACCCTTATTAATTGATTTATTTGATTGGCATTAAATAATTGAATAAAAGGGAATTATAATATTTAAGGAGATATATCACTTTACTTTATAAATGACGGTATTGTGCCTTTGCTCTTGCTGGAAAAGCATCAAAACGCTAGGGATCATTACCTATTTGTGTCATCTTCGTCCGCTAATCGGTGAAGTCACATGAAGATCGCATGCCTTGGAGACCTGCATGGAGCGGATAGATGGAAGGACGCATTGGACCTGGGTGCTGACCGCTACGTTTTTGTGGGAGATTACGTCGATTCCTATGTCTTCGATGATGAGACCATTCTTGAAAACCTGAAGGATGTTATCCAATTCAAGATTGATCATCCTGACGCTGTGACGCTGTTATGGGGCAACCACGACATCCAGTATCTCTATTACCCCAGGTTTCGTGGTTCTGGATTTCGTCCGTCTATGGCAGGGGACTTGCGTAGCATCTTTCATGAACATCGTTCCTTATTTCAGGTCGCATACTCGTATCGTTCCTACGTCTTCACTCATGCCGGATTGCATCGAAGGTGGGTAGAACAATACATGGGTGCCTTTGGTCGACCTTCGGAGTTAGTTGTGAAACTCAACAAAATGATGGATGACGATAAGTCGCTGGGGAAGCTAGCGGCTGTCGGAACAGTGCGGGGAGGGACAGCAGGATATGGCGGACCATTGTGGTGTGATTACGATCTGGAGTTGACGGCCGATCCATACCCCGGGATTGATCAGGTAGTGGGACATACGCAGAGGAAGTTTCTTGGACGGGTGTCAAGCTCCGGGAATACGCTCCTCAACGTCAATTATCTGGCCTACTCTCTGGAACCAATCTTTGTTTTGGAATTGCCTGAGAAATGAAAAAAAAGATCTATTTGATAGCAACATTTTGAGGGTGGCGGTTGTCACCTCATGGAATCTTGAAATGATTTAACCTACTTACTACGGTCATTATGCTCAAAAACTACCTTGTCATTGCCTGGCGCAACTTCTTGAAGTACAAATACTTCAGCGCTATCAATATCTTCGGACTGTCCCTCAGTATGTCGGTCTGCCTTGTACTCATCAACCTGATCTTCACGCACTATCAGTACGACACCTTCCATACGAAGGCCGATCAGATCTATCGGGTGACCACAAATAACAGAGGCACCAACAGTTTTTTTGGGGGCACTTATGCGACATCTCCCAAACCCATTGGGGGAGAATTGATGCAGACAGAATCGTCGGTGGTGAGCTACACCAATATCAGCAAGGATCTGGAGCTGGAGGTAGAGTCACCTGACAAAATCCTGAAGATCAAATCGTTGTTTGCAGACGAGCGATTTTTTGAGGTCTTTGATTTTGAGTTAAGTAATGGGGATCGAAACACGGCGCTCGTAAGCCCGAACTCAATGGTCTTGAAGGAGGAGAAGGCCATGTTACTCTTCCCTGGTGGAGATGCCATCGGCAAGACTGTTGAATGGCGGGGCATGGGTACTTTCGAGATCACCGGAGTCATGCGTGAGCCAGAAAAGGGCACCCACATGGCCTTTGACGCCCTCGTCTCTGATGTGTCGATCGAGGGACTTGTAGCCAAAGACAAAATACCCGACCCTGCGGTTTGGGAAAACATATGGCAGAACTACAATTATCTCGTACTAGCCGAGGGTGCTTCTATAGAAGACCTTCAACGCAGTATTCAGGCCCTGGCTGAGGAGCGTATGGAGCTGGAAGAGGACCACGCGGGGTATGACTTCGGCTTGCAATCGCTGAATGACATTGTTCCCGGTCCACTGATGTCTAACGAATTGGGCTTCGCGTTGCCAGCGTATATGCTTTTCTTTTTTGGCGTGTTGGGAGTGATCGTGATCGTTACCGCCAGCTTGAACTACACGAACCTGTTCATCGCCCGATCGATGGGCCGATTGAAAGAAATAGGAGTAAGGAAGGTCAATGGAGCGCCACGGCGGCAGATCGTGTTGCAGTTTCTCACAGAGTCGGTCTTCATGACGTTCCTTTCCCTGGTCATGGCTATTGTCGTTTACCGATACCTCCTGGATCGCTTCAACGAGCTGGTCATTTTCAATCAACTGAAAATGACACTAGAGGATATCCCTGAGGCCTACGTGCTGTTTGTCGTATTTGCCATGCTGTTGGGAGTCTTCACGGGAATGGGCCCGAGTATGGTGCTTTCTCGGGTGCAGGTCATCAGCTCGCTGCGAAATAGTGTTCAGGGAAGTAGCGCGAGGAAGGGTTTCTTTAAGATGGGTTGGGGGAGAAGGTCCCTCACGGGGATACAGTTCGGCTTGTCGATTATATTGCTCTTGACTGTCTTCATCCTTGGTGATCAGGCGCGCTACTATGTCGAGTCCGAATACGGATTTGATGAGGAGCATGTCTTCTACGTCGACCTACAAACACATGACCCTGAGATCATCAAACAAGAATTCAGCTCAGTATCAGGAGTGGGAGAGGCGACATTGGTCAGCCACCACCCGGCAGTTGGTCGCTCCTATGGAAGGGAAGCACGGTTACAGTTTGAAGACGAACCGTTTTCGCTGTATACGTTCGGCGTAGACGAGGGATATGTGGATGTCATGGGACTGGAGCTCGTGGCAGGAAAGAACTTTCCTCAGGCTACAACAGGGCAAGAGAAGTTCATTCTATTGAATGAAACAGCCGTCCGACGATTCAACTTCGAAAGTAACAGTGCTGCCATTGGCGAGACGATCATTTACGGGGACAGTGTAAGGCTCATGGTCACAGGTGTCTTGAAAGATTATCACTGGGAGCCATTGATGGCGTCAATTCGACCACTGGGGCTTCGGGTGACACCGGATGAGTACGAGTTCGCCTACTTCAGAGTGAATACCACCGCCAGTGGTGACCTGCAGAAGAGGATAGAGGAGGCATGGATCACTTTCGATCCGGCCCGAGACTTTGCTGGTGGTTTTCTGGATGAGCAATTGGATGAGCTATACCAGGTGTTCTATGATGTCCGCTCGATCCTTACTTTGATAGGCTTTTTGGCCGTGACCATTACCTCACTGGGTTTCCTGGGAATGGTTGGGTACGACCTGCGAACAAGGACTAAGGAAATAGGAATCAGGAAGGTTTTGGGAGCTTCTTTTCGCAGTCTGCTGGTGACGCTGGGACGAGGGTATGTCATGATGCTCACATTGGTTTTTCTGGTTGCTTTACCTGCTGGCATACTCATTAATAACCTCTGGGTTTCACAGATGGCGTACCATGCTCCGATCGATTTTGGCAATGTAGCACCAGCTACTTTTATCGTGTTGGGAACGGGGATTGCCGCGCTAATTTCACAAGTACTTGTTCGAAACCGCGAAAACCCCGTGAAAGCCCTTAGAAATGAGTAACATAGCCCCTCTTTAGGCCGAGTTTTCCATATCGATGTGGAAAACTTTATTTGGCGCATATTCGGGATATCCTATGGTTAATACGGGTAGGTACATTTGTTGCCAAAATATTATATGGCCGTTTTCCTAGAAATTACATCACCGTTATTCGGTACTTAATAACTTATCAACAAGGTTATCCACATAACATGGATCGGGATTAATGTGTTGTAAATCAATTAGTTAACGGACTCTTGAGTCGATTGGTGGGAGGCAGTCACAAGGCGATGTGGGTAACGAGTGTGTATGTGTATTCCAAGGAGCGTTGGTGTCTTTCTTGATGAGGGGAATTCGATTGCTTTGCAATCGTTTGTATTCAATCTGAGGCAATAGGTGCCTGTTTTGGTTATCCACAGCATTTATCCACATTGTGGGGTCGCGTGGGTGAAGTAATTGTCAAGTAACAGAAAAGGGAGCGTTTTGCTCCCTTTTTTGTCGTTTTTTGGGCGATGAACCTGCCTCTACTCGCAAGCCCTGCCTGTCGTGATTCTGGTCGTCTCAGAGCTGTCATCGTCGCCTCTTGTGACAAACGTGACGATTTCTTCGTTTTCTGCATTTGTTTCGGCAGAAGCTTCTCCTCTGAATCGGACTACCCCCTGATTGTCACTCACGCTCACCTCTTCAAAGAGGTTCTCATTAAAGATAAGTGGATACCCTGTCAAATCGAACAATGCAGCGTGTTCGGGTCTCCAGTCTGATGCACCGTATGTGACAGTTCCACTTTCAGTCACTGTACTCTGGCCGTCCTCGGTTTCCATGAATTCGAAAGCCGTTACATTGCCATCCACTATCGTGTACTCTGCAGAAGAATTTGTTAGTTCGTATTCACCACTGCCTTCGGAAGTCTCCGCATAAGTTACCTCTGTGACCGTGATGGAGCCGTCGGCATTCGTTGTGTGCGTGTAATCCTTTCTTTCACCTACTCGTCCTGGCTCAGTTTCGAACACATGCTCAACGACACCTTCAGCATCGTAGTCGAATCTGACGGTATAGTTTTCGTCACTACCCTCCATGAAACTGATCGATTCCAGTCTGCCTTCAGAATCGTAGTCCACGGCAACTTCGGACCCGTCAAGGTCGATACCCGTGACATCATCATCGGCGTTGAAGGAAAGGATACCATCGTAAGTGCCTTCGTCATCACTGATTGAAATCACTCCTTCACATACTGTGATGAAGCTTTCCATAATGATACTGTCAGCGCCTAGTTCATTGGATACGATCAATGATACATCGTAAACTCCCCTCTCAGTATAGATTACTTCGGGGTTCTGAGCATCGCTGAATTCTGGCGTCCCGCCTTCAAACGTCCAAAACCACTGCACAGGAGCGTCGGTGGAGTTGTCGGTAAATGTAACGGTGCGTCCGGCGAGGATCTCCTGCACATCGGAGGAGAAGCCTGCGGAAGGAGGAGCAGGGGCGTCGTCTTCAGAACTGCACCCAAACAAAAAGATGGCGCCTAGCGCCAACATAGTTGAAAAAATCTGTGTGGTCTTCATTCCCATAACTGTCTGATTAGATTAGCGTTAAGGAAACTAAAGTACAAATTTTACCTACAACGTTATTGTGGATTAAAGACCTGTTTCACCCAATGAGCGAATGCGTTCTTGAACAGGAATTTTACCTCAATTTACAGTCGCCTGGAAACGGGCGTGCCGTCAGACGACGACGTTGATGATCCGCTTGGGCACCACGATGACCTTCTTGGGAGGTTTGCCTTCAGTCCATTTCTGGACCACTTCATTCACAAGTACCTGTTGCTCCATTTCTGAGCGGTCCATATCGACGGGAAATGAGAGCTTCACCCGCATCTTCCCGTTGATGGAGACAGGATATTCGAAGGTGTCTTCTTTCAAATACTCCTCCATGATTTCGGGATACGATGCGTTGACAATAGAGGTGTCGTGTCCCAGCAGGTGCCACAGTTCTTCTGCGATATGTGGTGCGTAGGGTGATACGCCTATAATGAGGGGCTCCAACACTTTTCTCTTGTTGCACTTGAGGGACTGCAGATCATTGACGGCAATCATGTAGTTGCTCACTACGGTATTCAAGGACAGACGCTCGATATCCGCCTCGCTCTTTTTGAGTGCCGTGTACAGGATCTTGTATTCTTCATTGGTAGGATCTTCGTCACTGACGGTGAGTTGCGACTGCTCGTTGTGAAGGAGTGCCCAAAGCTTCTTCAAGAACTTGTAGACCCCTTCGATACCGTTGGTGTTCCATGGCTTGCTCTGCTCGATGGGCCCGAGGAACATCTCATACATCCTCAGAGTGTCAGCTCCATACCTAGCAATGAGATCGTCGGGATTGACCACATTGTACTTGGATTTGGACATCTTCTCCACTTCACTACCACAAAGGAATTGGCCATTTTCGAGTTCGAATGTGGCAACCTTGGCATCAGGTCTGAATCGCTTGAAAGCCTCAATGTCCAGTACATCGTCCACGACAATATTGACGTCGACATGTATGGCCGTCGTGTCATATTGGCCACGCAAACCCCTCGACACATATTTGTTCTCTCCATTTACCCGATAGGCAAAGCTGCTTCTGCCTTGTATCATTCCCTGGTTGACAAGCTTCTTTGCATACTCCTCGACAGGTACCCAACCCATGTCATAGAGGAATTTTGTCCAGAAGCGCGAATACAGCAAATGGCCGGTGGCGTGCTCTGACCCACCCATGTACAAGTCCACATCCTTCCAGTAGGAGATCGCTTCCTCGCTGGCAAATTCCGAGTCGTTGGAGGCATCCATGTAGCGGAAGAAGTACCATGAGGAGCCCGCCCATCCGGGCATGGTTGTCAACTCAAAATCGTGACCATCATCGGTCTTCCAATCGGCGGCCCGTCCAAGGGGAGGTTCACCGGTCTCCGTAGGAAGGAACTTGTCGACGTCAGGCAATCGATTGGGTAGTTTGTCATCACTGAGGAGCTTCGGAATGCCGTGCTCATAGTACACTGGAAAGGGTTCCCCCCAGTATCGCTGGCGGCCAAAGATGGCATCCCTGAGACGATAGTTGATCTTCTTTTCGCCCAGGTTGTTCTCCTCGAGGAATTGAATCGCTCGCTCGATAGCTGCTTCGTACGTCAAGCCATTGAGGATCCCACTATTGATCATTTTGCCTTCTTTCGTCGGGTCAGCCTGCTCGCTGATATCCATGTCTTCATAGACCGGTACGATGGGCAAGTCGAAGTGCTTGGCAAATTCGTAATCCCGCTGATCGCCTGATGGTACTGCCATAACTGCGCCTGTCCCGTAACCCGCGAGCACATAGTCCGCAATCCAAATCGGCACTTTTTCCTGGTTGAATGGATTGATCGCATAAGCACCTGTAAACACGCCTGTGACTTTCTTTACATCACTCATGCGCTCGCGCTCCGATCTGTTCACTGCCCAAGAGATGTATTCATCCACTTGCTGCTTTTGTTCAGCGGTCGTGATTTTGCCTACGAGTTCGTTTTCCGGCGCCAGTGTCATAAATGTCACCCCATAAATCGTGTCCACCCTGGTCGTAAACACCGTGATGATATCTTCATGCCCTTCGATGGCGAAGTCCATCTCTGCACCAATGGATTTCCCAATCCAATTGCGCTGCATCTCCTTGATGGGCTCTGGCCAATCGATCGTGTCGAGTCCGGATAATAGGCGATCCGCATACGCCGTAATTCGCATGCTCCATTGTGGCATTTTCTTCTTGATGACTGGATGTCCCCCTCTTTCGGAGAATCCGTCCTTCACTTCATCATTGGACAGCACAGTCCCCAGAGCGGGACACCAGTTGACGGAGGTCTCCGCGATGTAGGTCAGCCGATACTTTAGCAGCATCTGTTGCTGGTCTGCCTCGGACATGCCTTGCCATTCCTCAGCCGTGAATGTTGGGGTGTCATCGGCGCATACAGCGTTGACTTTGGCGTTGCCTGACCTCGCAAACTCAACGGTCAGATCGTCGATATGTCTGGCTTTGTCCTGGTCTTGGTCATAGTACGAATCGAAAAGTTGCTTGAAGATCCACTGTGTCCATTTGTAAAAGGAGGGATCACTTGTCTGCACCTCCCGGGACCAGTCGTAGCAGAATCCTAGGCTTCTCAATTGCTCCTTGTATCGAGTGATATTGGCCTCCGTGGTTTTGGCAGGGTGCTGGCCAGTCTGGATGGCATACTGCTCCGCAGGCAACCCAAAGCTGTCAAAGCCCATTGGGTGCAGTACGTTGAAGCCCTTAAGTCGCTTGTAGCGGCTGATAATGTCGGTGGCAATATATCCCAGCGGGTGGCCGACATGCAGTCCGGCACCTGAAGGGTAGGGGAACATGTCGAGCACATAGTACTTGGGTTTGGACGGATCAGTTTCTACTCGGTAGATATTTTGCTGGTCCCAGTGCGCTTGCCACTTGCTTTCTAGCGATGTAAAGTCGTATTCTGCCATTTCTAGGCTTCTTGATATGTTGATCGTAAAGGCTGGCAAATTTAGCGGGATTATGACCACAATCGAAGAAAATTTACTGATGAAGAAACCTTCTGTGAAAGGCGCTGTCCTTTGTTTGAAATTCAGCAATTAAGAAATGATAAAAGGACAAATTACTCGCTTGCTGCCCCTCACAATGTTGATATTACTATCCACCCAGGCTTGGTCAGCTGGAGGGGGAGCGTACATTTTTATGCAGGACACTGTTCCTCAAGATTCCGTGATTGTTCCGGAGGCCCAACGAGTAGAGGTAGAACAGGACACGGTGCCTGAATCCACGACGGAGCCACTCCCTGTCGAGAGTAGCCCACCAATGGATACCATCCCTCAACGTGAGGATCCACAACCACGCATTATCTATTACCAGTCCGATCGCGACGACGATTATGGTAGCGTCAGATATGAAGAGCGCCGCGGCAAACGCGTGAAGACACTGGCTGGTACCATGAACCATTCAGGTGGATTCGGCGCCATTTCCTTCAAGTCCACTTCCTTCAATGACGAAGCCATGGTGATGGCTGGCGTTCGGGGAGGATGGATCGTCAATCGGACCCTGGCCATAGGCGGGGAGGGGTATGGCATCATCCCAACGGCCAAGCTGGATGGGATTGCGGTAGATAGGCAGGTGCTGGCCTTGGGGGGCTATGGCGGACTGTTTCTGGAGCTGATCTTGTTTTCCAATGAGGTAGTGCACGTGACCTTCCCGGTTGGTGGCGGTGCTGGTTGGCTGGGATACGATCCCGTCAACGATGGAAATCTACCACCGATGACAGATCCCGACGGTGATGGACTGGTCGACGAGGATGTATTTTGGTACATAGAGCCAGGCGCAGATATTGAATTGAATGTGGCGCGTAATTTCAGATTGGCTGTGGGTGCTAGTAAGAGGTTCACCCAAGACCTGGACATCGTCAATACCAGTAGTGATGCGCTGGAGAAGTGGAACTTCTTTGTGACATTAAAAATCGGAAGTTTTTAATCTGGGTCATGCAGTAGTCACGGCTATTGCATTATCCAAGTCTAAATCCTTCGGATAACGCTCGACAAATCAGGAAAGGAGCCGTCATTGTGTGACGGCTTTTTTCTTTTGCGACAAGGGGCATTCTCAGTAAATTGGCGCCCATGTCAAAGCGCTACTATTTACCGTACTTTTTTGTTTTTGCCACAACCTTCGGAGTTCATACTGCAAAGGCCCAGGAAGCTATCGTTACTGAGAGGCCTAGCCAGAGTAATTCAGGATACGTGGTGACCACTGGCCGACTCAACATTGAAACGGGGTTTCAGTACCAGCAGTCTGATGGTGGAGACACCAAAGAGATCACCAACGGAACAACACTCTTGCGATACGGTGTTAATGAGTTTTTTGAAGTGAGAAGCTCTATCAGTCAGCAGCGGATCGAAGTCGGTCCAGATGGTTCAGATTTTGAAGCAGTTGGTTTCACACCGATATCCCTTGGTGTCAAGATGAAACTGGCAGAGGAAGCAGGTTGGGTGCCGCAGCTGGCGCTGACGACGATGATTGCGCTACCCGGCGGTAATGATGCATTCGAATCTGATCATGTGATCCCTAACATGCGACTGAGTGCTCAGTGGTCCGCAGGGGAGCGTGGTTCGATCGTCTTCAATCAGGCCCTTGAATGGTCGGGTGACACGAGGAAAGTAACCAACGCCTTCACGCTCCTATATGCTCATGGGCTGTTGGATGACCTCACATGGTTTTTTGAGACCTATGCCTTTTTCTATAAGGACTCGGATGACGAGCGCACCCAGTCAAATGTCAGTGATTTTCGACTCGACACTGGTTTTGCCTGGCTGGCCAATGACCGCATTCAGCTGGATGTATATGGAGGGGTAGGTTTGAGTGATGTCTCGCCCGATTGGTTCCTGGCCGGCGGTATTTCCTTCGCCTTATTCAAGTGATATGGAACTCGAGCAAATAAGAAACTACTGTATTGCCAAGCCCGGTGTGACCGAGGAGCTCCCCTTTGGGCCGGATACGCTGGTGTTTAAAGTGATGGGCAAGATCTTTGCTATTACGGGCATCGAAGACTTCGAATTTATCAACCTCAAGTGCGACCCCGATCGCGCCATCGAATTGCGTGAGCAATATGACAGCATCAAGCCCGGCTATCACATGAACAAGAAGCTGTGGAACAGTGTCTACCCCGAAACTGGTGAGAAGCTCATCCTGGAGCTGATTGATCACTCCTATGATCTGATTGTCGAGAGTCTGCCAAAGGGAAAACAAGCAGAATTGCAGTCATTGGGAGAGTGAACTGGGCGTTAACTGATTTCGTCGTAACCGTCTTCCTGGGGGATATTTTGAAAGCTATCCGAGCAAAGTGATTGCTGGCAAACCTAAGAGTCCGCATCCAGAAACAGCCTGGCCAGACGGATACTCTCGTAGTCAAGGGAACCCCTGAGGGCCCGGTGTAGCACACTCAGTTTTACCCGACCTTCGCGGTCAAAAAGTTCCTCCTTGGCTTCCTTTTTAGCCTGCGCTGCTACCTTTCCAACTTTGCTGATCGTTTTTTCATGTGGGCGAAACCGATCGATCTCAAAGTCAGGATCCATCGCCATGATCTTTTCCAGATGGCCAATAATGGTCCCCTCAGTGAGGTCCCGCACATGTGCCACTTCGTCGATCGTCTTGCCTTTGTCGAAGAGTTTTCTTGTCACGAGGACCGTGTCTTCCTTCTTTTTGGTCCGCGCTGTGGGCTTTTCTTTCGTCTGGTTGTACTCGATCTTTTCAGGATCATTGGTGCCACCACACTTTTCGATGAAGTCCAAGTTATTGATGGCCAGCTCTTCCTTCTCCAGCCCAGTGATCCATTGCTCATTCTCGGCAGCCAGCTCCTGAAACCGCCTGTCCGCTTTCAAGGCGAGCGTATCGACTAGCAGCGAGGCTTCATTGATCCCGGTTAGGGAAAGGCCTTCCCAATCTCGGAGCCGTGACAGTGCCACGTAGCCCTGACCAGCTTCAAATGTCTTTGAGAGGTCTATCTCGGCGGCGTCTAATGTCATGCCCTGGCTTTTGTGGATGGTAATCGCCCAGGCAAGCCTCAAAGGTACCTGGCGGTAGGCAGCCAGCACATTCTCTTTTTCATCGGTCACCGTCCACTCTTCAGGTTTTGCCAGGATCCGGAGGCCGTCGGTGGTGGTGACAATCGGGTGTCCATCATTGCTGTCGAAGTCCGTGACCACGCCGAGTGTACCGTTGAAATAGCCTCGCTCAGGATTGTTACGTACAAACATGACCTTGGCATCAGGTTTCAGTTCCAGTTCCGGTCCGGCGAGCACCGTCTGCTTCAAACTCTCCACGAGCTTGCCCTTGCCATAGGTCTCTGCCTCAAATCTCCTGGGTTTGCCCGCCGCTTGCTCTAGCCGGGAGGCATTCAGATTGTCGACATCGGCATTGTGCGTGTAGAGCTTAAGGGCTTCCGAGTCGGGGCGTTCTTTCATCTTATCCTGGAGCAGTAGTGCTGTCTTCTGCGTCACGGACTGGTCCCGGATCTGTGACAGTATTTGTGACAGCGTACTTTCTTTCTGCCGAAACTGCTGTGTGAGGTAGCAGACCTTCAGGCGGCTCTCGACCCATATCGGAGCCATAAAGGCAAACTTGTCTCGGTTGGAGCGCTGCTCTCTCGATACAGGTGGTAACTGAAAAAAATCCCCGGAGAGCACAACTTGAATGCCACCAAACGGCAGTTCACTCTTCCGAAAGTGTTTGAGTACATCGCTGACCGCTGTCAGCATCTTACCCGAGAGCATGGAGATCTCGTCGATGATCAGCACACTGACTTTCGTAAGACGGGAAACAGTCTGTTTGTTCTTTTTGATGCGATCCAGCACCTCCTTCGATGCCTGGTCCTGGATGCCCAATCCGCTCCAGGAGTGAATGGTCTGGCCACCAATATGCGTTGCTGCGATGCCTGTTGAGGCAGTTACAGCTACGGCGACTTCGCGGTGCCGTAGATAGGCGATGTATTCGTTGATAAGATAAGTCTTACCTGTGCCCGCCGACCCTGTGAGGTAGACGTTGTAGCCGTTTTTGAGAATGAGTGAAGCGGTTTCCTGTGTCAATGGTTGAGCTGTTTTTTGGGGAATGCTATGGTAAACATACCCAAATTGGTATTGAGGGCGACAGGGGAGGGCTTGTATTCCGTTTAGCTATGTCCTAAATTCTGGTTACGCAAGTAAAGGAGAATCCTTGTTTTGCTTTCTTTTATTGTATAAATCATTAATATTCAGAGTAATAGATATCGTTACTTTTATTTATTATTTAATAATGGCTATCTTTAGCTGACAAACTGAATATGCTATGCGGGCAATCTGGAAAGGGCACATACAATTTTCGTTGGTGACGATCCCCATTCGCATCTACAATGCCATTGATACAGGCCAGAAGATAAGCTTCAATCTGCTATCAAAGGAGACCCACAACCCCGTAAAATATGAGAAGCGGGACAAGGTGACGGGAGACTTGCTACGCAGCGAGGACATTGTGAAGGGGTATCAGTACGAGCCAGGACAGTTTGTAATCGTCGAGGATGACGATTTCCAAAAGATCAAGTTGAAGAGTACGAAGCTCATAGAGATCGAGGGATTTGTTGACAAGTCTGAAGTACACCATTCGCTTTTCGATGCGCCATATTTTGCTGGTCCTGATGGGGACGTGGCCGGAAAAACGTACGCCCTGCTCTGTGAGACCTTGAAGCAATCCGGCAAAGTAGGGGTGGGAAAGGTGGTGCTACGCGATCGCGAGAGTGTGGTATTGTTGACGCCTCACGAGTCGGGCATCTTGCTTTACAAGTTGAGATACCCCAATGAGGTTCGAAATATGCTGAATGTACCTCAGATGCCCAAGGAAACGGCTGCTGATCCCGACCAGCTGAAACTGGCTAATACCCTGGTCGAGTCGATGACCAAGAAGTTCAAAGACATCGAATTGGAGGACAAGTACAACAATGCTTTGCGGGAAGTGATCGATCACAAGATCGAAGGCAAGGAAGTAGTCATGGTAACGGAAGAGGAGCCGGAAGTGGTAGATATCATGACTGCATTGAAGCAGTCCATCGAAGATGCTAAGAAGGAAAAGAAGCCCATGGAAAAGGCATCTGGCGAGAAGGAGGAAGAAGAAAAAGCCAAAAAAGCGAGCTAATTTTGTAGCATGGCAAAGGTGATCAAGTTTCCCGTAGAGCCGCCCCGAAAACTTGGCCCGAAGAAGGTACACAAGCGCAAGAAAAACGATCCCGAGGATCATGGTCAGCTCAACCTTTTCAACCAGATCGTTCCAGAAACGCGCATTCGTTCTTTGGTGGACGGTAATGACTTTTTCGAGGAGGCGCTGTCTCTGGATGAAAAGGGCGACCCCTATGCAGAGAACATGTATTTGAAGGCGATTGAGAATGACCAGGCGGTGGCAGATGCCTACTGCAACCTGGGAATACTTATGTCGCGACGTGACGAATATGCGAAGGCTGTCGATTACCTGACGAAGTCTCTGGCGGAAAACCCGAGGCACTTCGAGGCGCACTACAATCTCGCCAATGTGTATTCCGATATGGGGAACTACGCCCTGGCGAAGACGCACTATGAGATCTCCACAGAGATCGCACCGGAGTTCCCTAACAGTTATTACAACCTCGGGCTGGTTTTAGTCTCGTTGAAGCAATATGACGCGGCGGCCCAGGTGATTCAGCAGTATATTGAGCTGTCCCCCGGCTATGACCACGGAGTAGCCAATGACCTGATCCGAACACTGAAAGACTTTGGACGGTAGAGTAAAAGAAATTTAGCATAAGCGAAGCAACCAATTACCTAACTTTTAGACTTCCATGAAGACATCGACCGACATCTTGCGAGAGCACTTTGAGCAGCTAAAGCGAACCATACCTGAGGTGTACGCCAAGGCTGCTGCACCTAAGGAAGAAACGCGTGAAGACCGGCTCTTTGAGATGCTCAAGAAGACACTCAGCATCATCGAAGCGGTCTATTTCCAAAACCGCGAGGCTTTTACCATGACCAGGGCAGAAGAGTACTCCAAGATCGTCAAGGAACTGCAGGATCTGGGCTTTGGCTACAAGGCCAATGAAGATCTACTTGAGAAAGCCGCTGCCAGTGCGCTCATGAAGGCCAAACTACCCATGGAGAAGGCCAAAGGCCCCGGTCGTAACGAGGACAGCTCCAAGCAAGCCATGTAGGGCCCAAATTAGGCCTATTCCTTACAGTCGTCTTTCAGACGTTTGTTGCCCATACGAAAAGCGATCTTGTTGGGCACAATTTTTTGAGATACCAGCTCGGGTACCTGCTCCATGCAGGTTTGCACGCAGGTTGCATCGTCACAGGGGCATCGATCCAGACATTCCTGGTAAGCTTGGTTGCGTCGCGCAACTTCTTCGTCACTTGGATTGATAAAGGTTATTTTCTCTGCATCTTCCTCAATGTTGAAATAGGTGAGGAAGCCATTTTTACAATACGTACTGAGGAACTGGGAGTAATCGTAGTCCTTTTCGCGCCGTTGCAGGAGCAGGTCGATGTCGCGTAGCCCTGATTCCAGATGATACGAGCCCGTCGCTATGACGTTGATCTGATTGTTGTAGAACTCCAGTAGATCGAATGTCACCCAACCAGTATCCAATACCATGTTGTCGAGGTTGAAAACAAATTGCGTGGGCCTGTTAAACTTCTTGTCAAAGCCACCGAGGAATAGAGAGGCGATCATGCGCTTGATGGGCCCGACGTTGGCCTTCCATGCTTCATCCATGCCGACCCTCGCCAGTTCTCGAGCAGATCCATTGACGATCTCCATGTTCTTGATGCGCATCTCCAGAGAGTTGATATCGGTAGCGCTTGTCAGCGTGTCGACGAAGTCGAATTCCATCGAAAACCTCCCCTGAAAATCCAGTAGGTCTCTCTTGAGGTTGTCCACCATGGGCCCGTTGAGGTTCTCGACCACCTCATGCAACTCCAGGCTGTCTACCTGGAACGCACCTGTGACCACGAGCGAATCTTCACTCTTCACAAAAACCTCGAGAGGCTCTTGTTGCTGGATAAAACCCTCGTACATATCTGCGCGCATGCCTTCCAGTCGCAGGACGCTTTCGTTGAGAGAGCCATTGGCTACAAAATTGTCAATCTCAAACGTCTCGCTGCCAATGATCGGACGGAAGAGAATACGTGAAATATTGGCGTCAGCATAGGATACCCTGGAGCTCTTGATGAAGTTGATCAGGGAAAAGGCGATGGCTTGAGACTCACGCTCCTCTTGCACCTCTTGATCTTCATATTCCAGACAGCTGATGCACGGCGTGGTGCTGGTAGATGTTTGGGTAGGGCTATCTTCTTCGCATGCGTATTGATACCCTGTGCTTACTCCCAGGATCTTGGTGAGGTCGAGTTCGTTGGAATGCAGGTGGAGTGTGTCCATCTTGATCGGATTGCCCAGCAGGATAAAGCCCAGCAGGTCCTCGACCTGTGAGTCATAGATCTCAAAATCTGAGGATTCATAGGAGCCTCTGAATTCATTGATGCGGACGTTGTCGTTGTTGTAAGCGAAGTCCCCGGAAATGTCCTGAAAGGAGATCACATCATCACCTTTGAGAAAATCAAAGTTCAAGCCTTCTATCCCCAACGTTCCTGAACGATCAGCGCTCAGCAAAACATCCAGTCCACTTTCACCGCGATGCTCCTTGAGATTGAAGTCGAACGTCAATTCCCCCTCAAGGTTTGCCAGGCGCTGCAGGTTTTGGTCGATCTCGCAGACAAGAGACAGGTACCTCTTGGCCGTCCTGAGGTCCAGTCGCTGTCGTTCGGGTGTCTGTATACTGATGCTATCTCGTGTAAGATTCATCTGCACACTGATCATCTCATCACCAAGTGCCGTCGATACCTGAAAAGACATGGGCCCATCGATACGATTGTCCCGCAGACTTAAAAGCCCTTGCATATCCACGATCTGCAAGGAGATGTCCTCTGCCTCATTGTAGATAAGCGTGGGGCCTGAATCAAGGAACAAATCGAAGCGGCCGTCTACAGATCGGAACTCAACGCCAATATCGGACTTCAAGGCCAGGGGGTAGGCGAGGTGTGTACCCAGCGAGACATCGAGGCCGAGCTTGCAGGCCCAGTCCGAGATGTCCTCGATTCCCGTCTTCAGTTGTGCAGACACTTTGAGGTTGGGCTGATCGGCAATCTCAAACTGGAGTGCCACTGTGTCATTGTTCGATTGCTGTTCGAGGACGAGCACCACACTGTCATCTACGTTGACTGTTGCGAGCAATTGCACTTGTGACATGTCTGTCGGGAACATGCCACGGACGCCTTCTATATTGTACAGCCCCTCCATATTCACCTGCTGAGAAGAGATCTGGAAGTCCTTCATGGACACATTATTCTTGATTTTTCCCAGAAGGTCTTTGGCAAACTGCTCATCAATAGTAACCGCATCCTTGACCTCCCCGGAAGACACCTGCTTCAATATCTCCTTGATATCGATATTCTGCAGGCCTATTTTGAAGTCTTCCAGATGCATGCGGTCGTCTTCGCCGAACAGGTACGAGACAAAACTGCGAATGCCCCCATCGGTAATGTCTACTGGATAGTCATTGAGGATGAAAGACAGTCGTGGATTGACATGCGCCCGGTCAAAACGGATGTGCCCATTGGCATCCTCCAGTATCACAGGGAAAGGAAGATCAAGCTGTTCGGTTTCGAAGGCGATGTTTCTAAGGACGAGATCCCCTCCATAATCCAGGTCAGCATAGGACTTGGACAGACTGGTAATAGGGCCTGAGAAGAAGAAGTGATCGAAGTCAATCTTACCCCGGGCGACGTCAAAGTCCTCGAACTCGAGAAACTCCAGGAATCTGGGGAATTCGATATCGGTGGAATGAAATTGTACCTCGAAGAGCGCCGGATTGGCTGAATTGGTCAGTGAGTCCAGCGTCTCATGGCGGAAGACGTTATCGAGGACGATACGTCCCTCAAACTCCTGTCCATCGTAGAGCTCTCCTCCAGAGATGTCTGCCGACAGATAGGACGGACCACCACCTACGCGAAAATCTCCCGTGAATTCGAGGTTGTCAATGGTATGGCGCTGGCCATTGTCAAAGAATTGCAGTTCGAAGGAAGTATCCCGGGCTTTGTAAGCCAGGTCGATCCTGATGTCGCCGCCGAATTCGAAATCCTTATTGAAGACTTTGCCATCAAATTCCATTTCGCCAAGCGGATTGTAACTCTTGATGATATTGAGGAAGCGGTCGGAGAGCGTCAGCTCCAGGAAGGAGAGGAGCGCCTGGTTGCTACGATCAGTCGAGCCGGTTTCACTTTGGAAGTTGATCTCCATACGCATCCGCTCATTGAGGGAGGACAGTATGCCATTGGCGGACACCTGAAGGTCGTTGAACTGGAAGTTGAAATTCTCCGTAATCAGATCGAAGCCCGTGTCCTCCTTTACCTTCTGGGCGAGGGATAGCTTGAGTAAGGTGGCATTGCCGTCACCCTTGAAATTGCGGCCCACTAAGCCCTCGTTGTCTCTGACGAGAATCGATCCAATATTGCCCTCGATTTTGACATCCTCAAAATACGTGGCGATGGAGTCGGAGGACAACTTCATGGACAGGTCCTCCAGGAGGATATCATATTTTTTAGGCAGGGCCTCATCGGGATTACCGCTGACATCCTTGTAATAGTTGAGCTGCACGTTGGTGACGTGGAACCGGCCTATTTCAAAACCTCCGGCCATGGGTGCGCCTTCGACGAATTTCAATATCCGTTCCTGAGGTGGACGAAACAGCCGGTGATTGTTGCCCTCTGCCGTCTTGGTCATCGTAATGGTGCCGCCGTCGACATGCATAGCGGCCATGTTGATCTTCAGTAGGTCATTTCTGATCACGACGAATGGGCGCGTACGACTCCATTCGCTGGCGTTCCATATGGTTTTGAAGAGCCTGGTCCAGCTGACGGTGATCGTCAGTCGATCGATATCAAAAGCTGGTGAGAGGTGCCCGGCGTCTTTTCCCCATATTTTGACTTCCTTCATCCGGATCCTGGGCTGCAGCAGCAAGGTGCTCTGGTAATCGAGATCGCCGATCCTCAATGAGTCGCCGTGGATGACATCTTTTGCCAGGACTATCTCCATCTGCTCATGGATCGTTTCTTTGTTGAGTGCGAAGAGTATGCCCGCCAATATGAACAATACTACCTGCAAAATGACAATCACAATGAGCGTGCGATAGAGCAGCCGAAAAAGGTAGAGGACGATATTTCGAAGGCGATGTTTGATGGAGAATCTAGTCGTTATGTTTCTTCTGAATTGTAATATTATCAAGCAGTGGGAGAATATGGCAATTTGTTAGTGATTTTGGGATGATAGGTTTTGGGATGATTACTACTTGAACTGGCAGAATACCATTTTTTACGGCGATTGGTCGATTACGACGCAACCGGAGTGGCGAAGGCTGCTCTTTCCATGAATTGCTGGCAATTGGGCCCACGTCTGTTGAAACCAATCAAAATTTTGGATTGGCAATTGATGATCTCAAAAGCAATGCGACAGAGTTGGATTGCCTGTCAGAATGGGGACCGGCTGAGGAGTTTTTGATTTGAGCTTTGATTGATGACTTTTGACAAAGCAGTAAACCGAAATTGCGCAACCTGCTAACCATCAATACATTGCAGGCCTAAAAACCCAGACCTCCTGTTGATTCCGTTATCTTTATTCAAGATTTGGCGACTAGCGATTGGCTGCCGTCACCTCGGCTTTATAAGCCACATCGCATTAGAATCCACCGGAGGTATGAAAATTAGAAATCGATTTGTCCAGGTTTTAAGAAGCATTATTCTGATTGGTGCTCTTTTTCTGTGGGGCTGTGAGTCCAATCGTGAAACGCAGAACAATTCATCGATTAATCCAGACGGGGTATTCGCCCAGTTACTGCGAATTGACGCTCAAGACAAATCCGAAGGCTTTGAGTCTCTGATGGCTCAACTGGTACAGGTAGCTGATTCTGTTGGATTAGAAAATCCGTACTATTGGATTTGCTATCGCGAAGCTCCTGATCACTACTGGCTGCTTACAATTAGTGATTCATTAGACAATTTTGTCCACCCAGGGAGCATCGAAGGCTTTGCGGCCAGTATCGGTCGATTTGCGACATTAGCGGAACAAGATAGAATTTCCTCAATGAGTGTTGCAATGGAAGCACTTTTCAAGTCGAGGGATTCATCGCTTATCCAAGAACTGCGAATGTTGCCTGGCAGGTCATCTTTTTGCCCGAAAGTACTTCCTTTGATGGCGTGCATGACAACTATGAATTTTCAACTGAACTTGGCAATGATCAAGTGGAGGTACTCCGGAGAATTCAAAATAGAATAAGGTCAAATACCGTCGGCATTCAGTTTTTCGATGGGATCCGCATGGCTGATTTGAGCTATGGTACTTATTGAAATAAGTGGTGGGTCATAGAGAGCCGCGGCCGAAGTATGCCGATACCTACAACCCGGGTAGAACTTCTGAATGCGACTTCGAAAGTCGGAATTGATGGAAGTTGGCTAATTTGGAGTAGTTGGCTGCTAGGCCGTATGCCACGGCTTTCGGTTCCTATAATACTGAGAATATGTCCAACTTGAGATGAAAATACTCCTTACCGGGGCGACGGGGTACATTGGTAAAAGATTACTGCCTGTTTTGGTAGAAGCAGGGCATGAGGTAGCATGCTGTGTGCGTGACGTCCGAAGGTTCACACCTCCGTCTACTTTGAAGCACAGGATTTCGGTTATTGAAGTGGACTTGTTGGATGAGGAATCGCTAAAGAAAGTTCCTGCAGATATTGATGGGGCCTACTACCTGGTGCATTCCATGTCATCCTCAAAAGACTATCAATCCCTTGAGAAAACATCTGCTGCCAATTTCAGGATTGCCCTGGGTAAAACGAATGTCCAGCAAGTCATTTATCTCAGCGGCATAGTCAATGAGTCGCAACTCTCTAAACATCTGAGCTCCAGAAAAGACGTAGAAATTGAGTTGGGCAGAGGTTCATATAGCCTCACGACACTGAGAGCGGGAATAATCATTGGTTCTGGTAGTGCATCTTTTGAAATCATAAGAGATCTGGTCGAAAAGCTGCCAATTATGATTACGCCCAGATGGTTGAAAACGAAGTGCCAACCTATCGGGGTCACTGACGTAATATCGTTTCTGTCGAAATCCCTGTTCAACCAGGCGACTTACAATCAGAACTTTGACATAGGAGGGCCGGATGTCTTATCCTACAAAGAAATGCTCCTGGGCTTCGCCAAAAGCCGCAATTTGAAACGGACGATCCTGGTTGTTCCTGTCATGACGCCAAGACTATCCTCTTATTGGCTGTACTTCGTCACTTCCACATCTTATAAGCTTGCCGTGTCCTTGGTAAATAGTATGAAGGTGGAAGTAGTGTGCCGGGACAATAGGATCAATTCGCTTCTTGGGATCGAACCTCTTAGTTATGAAGAGGCTCTTGATAGGGCTTTCGATAAAATTGAGAATAATTCCATCATGTCCAGCTGGAAAGATTCTTACGCCAGCAGTGGCATTGATTTCAATATTTCTGAATTCATCAGAGTTCCAACATTTGGATGCTTTATTGACAAGAGAAAGAGAAGAATAGACGATCTTGACGTATGTCTCAACAAGATATGGAGCATTGGCGGCGAGACCGGTTGGTACTATGCCAATTCGCTATGGAGATTGCGAGGGTTGATGGATAAGATTGTCGGCGGGGTAGGCCTTAGAAGAGGAAGAACGAATCTTACTACCATCAATGCAGGTGATACTGTTGACTTCTGGAGGGTACTGTATGCGGACAAGGGTGAAGGCCGCCTACTCTTATTCGCTGAGATGAAACTGCCAGGCGAAGCCTGGCTGGAATTCAAAGTGGTGGGCGAGGAGCTTGAACAGACGGCAACCTTTAGGCCTCTGGGATTATTGGGCAGGTTGTATTGGTATGCGGTGCTACCCTTTCATGGTATAATTTTTAGTGGGATGCTAAGGAGATTGACTGCAGGTAGTAAGGCATAAACCGCACTTTTTCTGCAATTCCCCCAAACCTTCAATTATCCGATGGAAGGACTTTCAAGCCCCCGTTGGTGTTTTCCCCACAGCTCTCCTCAGGTGGCACATGCCCTTTGAGAGAGCACCTAAAGGCACCAACCGGTGACATGGGCCCCGGTCAAACCGAAGAGCGGGAGGCGCTTATCCGTGAAATGCTTACAGTGTGCTGCAATTGGTTTCGTAATTTCGCATCGTCAAAATGAGAGAATACGAACCGATCCTGGAAATCATTGAGGAACACTACGAAATACCTCACCTCAATACCTACAGAAAGATCTCTGCTCTGCTCCCTCATGACTACCATGAAACCGACAAGCGTTACCCAGTGGTTTATCTGCAGGACGGTCAGAATCTCTTCAATCCCCATGCACCCTTTGGTGACTGGGCCATAGACAAATCACTAGGTAAACTGGCGACGAAGGGTAAGAAAGATCTCATCATTGTGGCCATTGATCATGGCGAGGAGGAACGCATAAAGGAATACCTGCCGTACTCTCATCCGGAATTTGGGGAAGGTGAAGGAAAGTATTACGTCCAATTTCTCGAGGAAAAACTGATCCCCTACGTCAATCGGAAATACCGGACGTTGACCGGCCCCAAATACACAGGCATTGGAGGGAGCTCTATGGGAGCATTGATCAGTCTGTATGCAGGATTCACCCAGCCTTCCATTTTTGGTAAGTTGATGATCTTCTCTCCCAGTCTGTGGATATCAGATATGACATTTCAGCATGCCGAGATGTACCAACCAGCACCGCATTCGAGGATGTACCTGTACGGCGGCGGAAAGGAAAGTCAGGCTCACCTTCCAAATCTGATGAGGCTGTCCACTTTTCTAGGAAAGAAGAATCATGATTTTCCGGACTTTGCTTTCAGATTGTCCATCAATGATGATGGGACACATAGCGAAGAGCACTGGCGCAACGAATTCCCGAAGGCAATAAAATGGCTGTTTTTTCAGAAAGAAGATGACTTACAGAACGATTGAATCCATCGATCCGAAGGAGGATCTGATCATAGCTTTTGAACAAGAAAAAGTTGATTTGGAGCGGGTTGCTGACCTGACCGGTGTGCGACTCAAAACCTTCGAAGGTGCCTTTGGGGAGTATGAGATCCTCTACACACGTGACGGAGGGCAACTATTTCTATTGGGATTGGGGGAGCTGTCCGACCAGCGAAGGTGCCATGAGGCATTCAGAAAGCTGGCTTTTCAAACCCGGAAGCGGTGGTCATCCAGCATTCAGGTGGATGCCAGTCATTTGTCCGACGACCTCATTTTCAATATGGTCCTGGGCTTGGAATTGGCTACCTACCAGATAGGGTTTTTGAAAACGAAACAAGAAAGCGATAAGCAGGATAGTGAAGTTGCCGTCAACATCTTCTCGGATGGGGATGTGTCCCCGAGTGTTTCCAATGCGCAGCAAACTGCCGCAAGTATTAACCGGGTGAAAACGCTTGTCGACTCCCCCTCGAATATCAAGACACCGGATTTCATTGCAGGGTGGGCCAGAGAATCGGCCGCCGCAAATGGATATACGTGCGAGGTCTTGGATGAAAAGGAACTGGAGAAAAGGGGCTTTGGCGCCCACATAGCAGTTGGACAAGGCAGTATCCATCCACCGCGTCTAGTGATAAATAAGTACATCCACGACGAAGGGAGCCCCATTGCCTTAGGGCTCGTAGGAAAGGGTATCACCTTTGACAGTGGAGGGATATCCATCAAGCCTTCCCAAAATATGCACTACATGAAAAGTGACATGGGAGGTGCCGCCGCAGTACTGGGTGCGGTCGAACTGGCCGCCCGCCTGAAACTGCCGATCAATTTGGTAGGCGTGGTGGCAGCAGCCGAAAATGCTGTGGATGCGCAGAGTTTTCGTCCTGGCGATGTCATTACCTCGTACTCGGGTAAGACCATTGAAGTCATCGACACGGACGCAGAAGGCCGACTGGTACTGGCCGATGCGATTGCCTACACCCTGGAGGAGTTTGAGCCGGAGTACCTGATCGATTTGGCTACCCTGACCGGCAGCGTCGTGAGGACGTTGGGCTATTCCGCGGCAGGACTGTTCACAGAAAACCGTGAGATAGCAGATAGCCTGGCGAGTATTGGCGAAGACATCCATGAGAAGGTGTGGCGTCTGCCGATGTACAAGGAGTTTGAGGAAGACCTCCACTCAGACATCGCTGATATCCGCAACTTCAGCAACAAACCGATCGCCGGGGCCATCACCGCCGCCAAGTTTCTGGAGGCATTTACTCAAGCACATCCCAAATGGGCACACTTGGATATTGCTGGCATGGCGTTCGGATCCTCAGAGTACGCCAAAATGAAAAGTGCCACCGGATTTGGTGTCCGGTTGCTCGTAGAATTTATGAAATCACTAACTTCCTGAGATGGCCGATCAACCACTTAATTTCCTTTGCATTTCCACATTTTTTAAGGGGCAGGATTTTTTGATATCCTGCAAGAACGAAGGAAATCGTGTATTTCTTCTAACCAAAAGGGCCCTGGAAAATGAAGCCTGGCCATGGTACCATATTGATGAGGTCCTGTACATAGACGAGTGGAATGACGACCATGTGCGGAATGGTATCGCCTACAAATTTCGGTTCACCAGATTTGACCGTTTTGTTGCCCTCGATGATTTTGATGTGGAAAATGTCGCCCATCTGCGGGAGCATTTCCGGATGCCCGGCATGGGGGACAGCACGGCTCGGTTCTTCAGAGATAAGCTCTCCATGCGGATCCAGGCCCGGGACAAAGGCATCCCCGTTCCTGACTTTACCGCACTTTTTCACGATGAAGACATCAACCGGTTTGCTGATACCATTCCGGCGCCATGGTTGATCAAGCCCCGATCAGAGGCCTCTGCGACTGGCATCACGAAGATTCACTCAAAGGACCAACTATGGGAGGTCATTAATGGGATGGGCGATGACCGACACCGCTACCTTGTGGAGAAGTTCGCTCCTGGCGATGTATACCATGTGGATGGCTTGAATTATAAAGGCCAGGTAGTATTTGCGCGTGCTAGCCAGTATCTGGACACTCCCTTCGAGGTAGCGCATGGTGGGGGCGTATTTCGCTCGCATACGATAGACCTGGGTACACCGGAAGAGCAAGCGTTGATTGAGCTGAATGAGAGAGTCATGCACTCGTTCGGGATGCAGTTTGGTGCCTCACATACGGAATTTATCCGTTCGCGTGAAACCGGCGAGATCTTCTTCCTGGAGACGTCCTCAAGGGTCGGGGGCGCCAACCTCGCCGAGATGGTCGAGACGGCCAGTAATGTCAATTTGTGGGGCGAATGGGCGAGAATTGAAAGTGCGACTTTTGGCCAATCCGAGTACCAACTACCGGAGATCAGAGAAGACTATGCGGGTATTGTGGTATCGCTTTCCCGCTATGAGCACCCGGACGATTCGGTGTTCCAGGATGAGGAAATTGTTTGGCGCATGAAGAAGCCCTGGCACATCGGCCTCATCGTTCGGTCGGACAGTAAGGAAAGAATTTTGGAGTTGCTGGGGAACTATACGACAAGGATCGCGGAAGAATTTCATGCCAGCCTGCCGGCACCAAAGAGCTCCATCTAATCATCCTATCTTGATGCCCCTATCGTTCTGACGGCGCGAGGGCGAAGTCTCGATTCGGACAACAGACTTCTTCCAATCTGGCATGGAAAGGCTTGCCTTAGGCACGCCGCAATGACGATATTGGGCCCATGGAAAAAGGAGGCTGCGTTTACTTCATGAGCAATCATGGAAATACGACTATTTACGTCGGGGTAACCTCAGACCTGAAATCCAGGGTCTATGACCACAAAACGCACCGGTTTCCACGGAGTTTCACGGCCCGATACAAGTGTCACAAGCTGGTGTATTATGAGGTGTACCACTCCATCGAAGAGGCGATCGCCAGGGAGAAGCAAATCAAAGCCGGATCAAGGCAGAGGAAGCTAGACTTAATCAATAAGATGAATCAGGAATGGAGAGACTTGAGCGGTGACTTGGAATAGTTAAAACGGAAGATTGCTTCGCAGGCTCGCAATGACGGTCAAAAATACGATTCCTCATAAAATAGACAGCCCGTCACTGCGAGGCGCTTGTATAAACAAGGCACGCAAAGACAATCGCTTAAAGCGCCGCGGCAGTCTCAATGGACGGAAATTGATACACTTGCTTCTTTGGCTTACCATCAGAGTTTGAAGCGATCCGGCGAGGAATCAGAGAGCGGTGCTACTCATGATTAGGCGGTCTTGGTTTGCTTGGCTCAAGAACGGTACCATCGTGGCCAGTACTAGTCATCCTCGAAGAAGCCAACGCTCCCGCCAACCCATTCTTTGTCCTTGTTGTATTTGACGCCGATCATCTCTCCCTTGCTGAGGCGGACAAGGTTATTCACAACACTGGTGGTTTGCTCCCTGGTGTTGAAAACACTCATCATCCGGATTTCGCATTTGGCGGGAACATCCATGGTTTCGACGACAGGGACATAGTTCACCTTCTTTTGCAGGATGTAGTTTTCCTTGTCTTCAATTCCATCCAGTATCTCACGGGTGATGTTGAGTTGCACACCTGAGCCAGCAAAGGAGTACAAGGGTTTCAACACATAATTGCTCAAATCCTCCGGATAGGCGGCAAGCTTGTCAAGGTAGAACGACTCTGGAACAAACTCACCCTTCAGCATGGGCATGGTGTACTTGCTGACCCGAAAGAACCAGTTGGGATGACCCACCCACTCGACGTCTACTTCGTCATGAAAATAGAACTCACGCGGGATGTCGTGCCGTTGGTTGAGCTCGTCAAAAATGACCCGATTGTAGATCTTCAAGATCTTGATTTCCTTACCTGCGTCGTCGATATAATAAAGCTCCCTGCCTCTTTTTTTCATCTTGCTGATGTCGAGGATCTTGATCCCAAGGACCTGTTGAGCGCATAAGAAATCGATGAGCGTCGCCTGCTTTTCAGGTTCCACCTCTAGGAGCACCACTTGTTTTGGGTCGGTATCACCGACGATTTCGTGACGCAACAATTCTATGTATTCGGCCCGGTGCATACCGTTGAGGTGGACGGAGAATTTGTCAGGGATCTCGTAGTGCTTCATGTACATCCGCGCGAGGAAATCCTGATAGAAGTAGAGTGATGGGAAGCCCTGCAATTCAATCAGCTGCGGGGTAGGCTCACCGTTCTCGTCCAGACAGACGCCAAAGTCAAATTGGAGAAACCTGCAATCATAATCCTCCGAAGGGACTTTGAGGGTCGGATGTTTGATGGCATCCCTGGTCAACTCTTTGAAATCAGGTCTATTAAGGACAGAAAAGATGTCCTCGCAGGCCCTTAGCAGCCTTTGTTTCAATTGCCTTGGAATAAAGACAGGTGTCTCAGCGATCCGAAAGGGAGGCTTATAGTTGAATTCCAGGGCGATATCCTCCAGAAATGCCTCGTATTTGGCCTTGCTGAAATTTCTATTGAAGACTTCCCGATACCGTTCGATCATGTCTTTATTGGGGCAAAGCGTTGTTGCGTCAGCGATTCGAGAGATCGCCTGATGAATCCAGGGATGACTGTTTGATAGGTCAGCGCGATTTTGTCCGGATCCTCCAGGTGGTCCATCATGTCCTCGTATTTCCTTTCATCGAAGTTGTCGATCACCTTTTGTCTCATCTCTGGCTTGGAAAAATGTGCTTTCATGCCAATCGGATCGGCTTCGGGGTGATATTGTGTGCCTACAAATTCCGGCGAAAACCGTACCGCCATGATCGCGCGTTCGTACTCGACGTGGGTTCTTATTTTCTCCAGGCTCAGGATGGTGGCACCGTGCTCTTCAAATACTTCCAGTCTTGGCTGGACCAATTGCCAGTCCCGGGAGTCTACAGCATGATAGGGATCTGGCAATCCCTCTAGCAGTCGATCGGTTTTGCCGGCTTTGGTCTTGTGGACTGGATAAACACCAAAGGAGTTCTTTTTGCGTCTGGTGATCTGACCCAGACCAAAATGCTCACAGGCCATCTGAAATGAATGGCAAATGAAAAAGAAGTACTTCTTCGATGGTGGATTGGTTTGATTCAGCTTCCATGCGCCGTCGATGAGTTCGAAGAAGCGCTCCTTCCAGGGACCACCATCTATAGGGCTGCCCGGACCACCACTACAAATAAAAATGTCGTAAGACAGGTCAGGTAATTCGTTTTCTGCCCGGACGTCAAATATCTTCCAGTCCACGTCATCATCGAATCCGATGACGATGTCCCGGATGCAGCGCAACCCCTGATTAGGGGCCTTGTTGTTCATGTCCAGTATGGCCAACTTGACTTTCTCCATCAGCTAGTCGATTCCCTTTGTCGTCTGTTCGATCACGTAGTCCACCACCTTTTTTAGATCCTTGGTCTCCTCGTAAACAGCCAGTTGCTGGTCGGCTCCTGTCCCGTTTTTGAGTATTTCGCGGACTTTGTTCATTTCGCTCCTCGAGCCGAGGTCGTCGACCACGTCATCCACAAAGGCCAGCAATTCTTCGATCAGCAAACGGGTGTCTACTTCCTCTTCTTTTCCGAAGTCGATCATCTTCCCATCCAGGCCATATCTGCCCGCACGCCACTTGTTTTCGTTGATCAACGCACGGTGGTACACGATGAAATTCAGATTCTGATCGCGAAGCTTTTGAAACTTGGCCGCCAGCGCCTGGATAAGGGCGGCAATACAGATCGTTTCGTCTACTGTCAGTGGAATGTCACAAATTCGTATCTCGACGGTCGGGAAGAACGGGTGCACCCGGATGTCCCACCAGATCTTCTTCGCATTGTCGATACAACCCGTTTTGACTAGCAGGTTGATGTAATTCTCATAATCCGCGATGGTATGAAATGCCTCTGGAATACCCGTCCGGGGAAACTTATCGAAGACCTTGGATCGAAAAGACTTGAACCCGGTATTGCGACCTTCCCAGAACGGTGAATTGGTGGACAAGGCATAAAGGTGCGGTAAGAAGTACCGCATGCTGTTCGCCACATGGAGGGCCATGGATTTGTCTGCGATGCCGACATGGACATGGAGTCCAAAGATGAGATTGGACCGCGCGGTATCCTGCATCTCCATGATGATCTCATCGTACCTGGGATTGGGTGTGATGAGCTGTTTTTCCCACTCAGAGAAAGGGTGAGTCCCAGCTGCTCCTATTTTGTAACCCAGGTCGTTGGCAATGCTGCATAGGGTCTTTCTGAGAGAGGACACCTGCCTCCTCGCGTCATCGATGTCCTTACATACTTTGGTGCCCACCTCTACGACCGCCTGATGCATTTCAGCCTTCACCTGCTCATCCAGATGCTTTTCGGCCTCCTCTACGATCCGCTGTTCATGGGAGGTGAGCTCTCTGGTCTCCGGGTCTATGACCTGGTACTCTTCTTCAATTCCTAAGGTGAGTTCCATACCCATCTCTTGTTTACGCTTTCTTTTTGCCCGAGGTCTTACTCGACGCTTTCGCTGCCGGTTTTTTCCGAGCAGCGGTCTTCTTCGCAGGTGCTTTCCCCTCAGAAGCGACGGGAAGACCATGGACCTGGTTTTGGATGAAGGTCCCCCAGGTAAGGTTCATTTGCCCCGCTTTCTGCGCCTTGGCCTTTTCGATGGCCATGTTAGCTGCATTCTCCACGATCCAATCGAAGTTGTCCTGACCGACGGAATTGATGTCAGCATCAGGTGCTGGATTGCAAAAATCAATGGCATAGGGCACACCGTCTCTCACGGCAAATTCCACCGTATTGAAGTCATAGCCCAGCGCTGTGTTTAGTTTGATGCAGTAATTTTCGATGGTATCAAGGAGTTTTTTGGCCACCGGAGCGGCATCTCGCACATATCTGAGATGGAATGGATTCCTCGGCTCGTATTGCATGATGTGGATCTTGTTGCCTCCCAGCGCATAGCATCTGAAATACTCCGTAAATACAATCTCTTCCTGCAGCATCATCACCAGTTCTCCAGTTTCCGCATGTCGGGCAAACAGTTCTTCCCTGTTGTTTAATTTGTACACGCTTTTCCAGCCACCTCCAGAAAAGGGCTTCATATACGCTGGGAACCCGATGTGCTCAATGATCTCGTCCCAGGCGTAGGGCAGTTTTAGATTCCTAAATGACTGCTCGGTGGTATCCGGCGGTCTGTGGGAGGAGGGAAGCAATACAGTCTTTGGCACAGGCACACCGATGATTTCAGCCAGGGCATTGTTGAAGAATTTTTCGTCAGCACTCCACCAAAAGGGATTGTTGATGACCGCCGTTCCTGATATGGCAGCATTCTTTAGGTAGGCCCTGTAAAATGGGACGTCCTGGGAGATCCGATCGATGATGACGGCATAGTCCGTTGGCTTCGCTTGCTGGACCTGATCAATGGAAACCGCTTCTGCCTCTATTCCTTTGATCTTTTTCTCATTGACCCGATCAATGAAAGCCCATGGAAAGGTGTCTTCCATGCCGAATAGAATTCCAATTTTCTTCATGGTTTGGGAATATTTCTTTTAAAGTGTTGACAAATAGTGAGGGAACATTTCGCGCCAAATCGGCCAGTCATGAACGGCCCATTTTCTCAAATCAAACCAGTAGGGGATATTCTTTTCATTGAATATATCCGCCAGTCGTTGATTGGCCTCCAGGCAAATGTCCCATTCTCCGACACCGAGTACAATCTTCATATTCCATAGGTCCGGGTGGTTATTTCCTGGAAGATAGTCCACCGGATTGTTGAAATAGACATTGTCATCGTAGTAGCCGTCCAAGAAGGACTTGATGTCAAAAGAACCGCTCATGCTAAAAAGGTGGCTGACCTTATCCGGGTACTTGAAGGCAAAGTTGGCCGCCAAATAGCCACCAAAGCTGGGACCCGCTACGGCCACTTTTGACAGGCCCTTCTCATGACAGATAGCGTCGACGAGTTCCTCTTTTACGAACTTGTCATACCAGATGTGATTGCGTACCCTGTCTGCAGGATGTATGCCTTTGTTGTACCAGCTCAGTTCATTGATGCTGTCGGGACAATAGATTTGGACCAATCCCTCCTCCAGGAACCAGCGGACTGATTCTATCAGTAGAAAGTCCTTGCATTCATAGTACCTTCCCATGGTTGTGGGGAACAAAATGATCGGATAGCCAGCGTGTCCGAAGGAAAGCATTTCAATATCCTTACTGAGTGCTTGCGAGTACCATTTGTGGTATGACTCCTTCAATTTTCCAGTGGTTTAAGTTGATGGGTTTCGAAAGAAGGCACAAAAGTAATAGCTCTTTTTCTTATTCAGAGGTGTCCGAAATGCCTTACTCATGGATATTATTGCAAAGCGCCGAATCTAGCACGAACTACGACGAAGCGACCATACCGTCATGAGATTATTCCTTAAATAAATGAAAGTATTAAAAGGGTTTCTGATCATTGTCTTTGGACTCATCGTTGTAGTAGTCCTCACTTCTGTGGTGACACTTTGGGTTGATTCAAATAGAACTAGCTACCTAAGCATCGGCGAAAATGAATTCACTGCCAATTCTTACCTCATTACGAATGTCAATGTAATACCGATGGACAGAGACACCGTTTTGGAAAACAAAATGGTGTACATAAAGGAAGGTATAATTGAAAAGATTGCCGATAGTATTGAGATCAACGGAGTAGAAGTCATTGACGCAAAAAATGGATTTCTAACGCCAGGTCTTATCGACATGCATGTTCATGTATGGGATCGATATGAACTTGGTCTATATCTATCAAATGGAGTGACGGCAGTTAGAAATTTATGGGGTATGCCAATGCATTTGAGAATCAAGGAGGACATAATTGATGACAATATTTATTCTCCTGCATTCTTTACGACTGGACCAAAACTAACAGGGCCGGAATTTATTGGTGACGATAATCTAAACCTAATGAGCCCACAAGAAGCTCAAGAGAAGGTGATTTCATATAAAAGGAGAGGCTACGATTTCATTAAAACTTACTATGGTCTGGATAGGGAGATCTTTGATGCCGTCATTGAACAGTCCGAAATTTCTGAGATCGACATCGTAGCACATCCTTCCCAAAAGGTTCCGTTTTCGTATCATTTGAAATCACAAATCAAGTCCATCGAACATGCGGAAGAAATTGTGCAACAACCGTTGCAGTTTGACCTAGATACAAACAAACTGCAACCTATTATAGATTCGATTTCGTTTTCCAGGCACACGAGTTATTGTCCGACACTCACCGGATTCCATAATATTTACCAGATGATGATCGATGATTCAATTTTAGATTCAGAATCATTGGAGTACATGAATCCACTTATCAAAAAAGCCGACAGCAAAAATCAATTTGATCGTTGGTTCAATGCCAAACAAGAAGATTCAACGGTGGTAAGTAGAATTAGAACTCAACATGATTTTCACGTGACCATTGTACAAAAACTGCACGACGCAGGTGTAGCTATCGTATGCGGTACCGATGCCGGTATTGGTGTTACCCTCCCGGGATTTTCAATACATGAAGAATTAAACTTTTACAAAGACGCAGGCCTCTCTAACTACGAAGTATTAAAAACGGCAACAGTCAACGCATCCAGGACTCACTCCGTTATGAATTCACTAGGGACCATTGAGGAGGGTAAAATTGCCAATTTGTTGATGGTGGATGATAATCCGCTATTAGAATTATCATCACTTGAAAACCCTGCCTACGTTTTTATAAAGGGGCGGAAATTAAGTAGAGAAACACTCGATTCCTTCAATGAAAACGCAATGAACAGGAAGAACTTAATGGCTTCTGGGCTTAGGTATTTAGAGTACTTAGTCATTGAAAAATAACCCCCCTAGTAAGTCGTCTTGGGCAATACCCGATCAACTGATTACCAATCAAGTTGATGGCCTTGGAGCTTCGCCAGCGTTGCGCTATTTTGTGCTCTTAAGCTTCCAGGGAACGATCAAATGATGACTTATGAATCATCCACGCAATTTGGCACTGTACTCGCTGCTCGCGGTGTACGTGTTGTCATGTGAGACCTCATCTCCGACGGAGCTATTCGATGGGCGGACTTTCTCAGGTTGGGAAGGGGATACTACCAAGACATGGCGAATTGTGAACGGCGAAATCGTTGGAGGTTCACTTTCGGAGGTGGTACCCCACAACGAGTTTCTATGTACCACTGAGTCATACAGTGATTTCCTCTTGAAACTCAAATTCAAGCTGGAAGGCGACGAGGGATTTGTCAATGCCGGCGTTCAGTTCCGGAGTCGAAGGATTGCCGATCCGGCATACGAAGTGTCTGGTTACCAGGCAGACATTGGGCATAGGTTGACCGGAGCGCTCTATGATGAATCCAGGCGCAATACCTTTCTTGCAGGATACGATTCGCTGTCAGCGCCAAGGGGTATCCCAGGTCAATGGAACGACTACGAGATAAGGGCCGTTGGCAATCAGATTGCAATTTTTGTCAATGGCGAGGAGACAGTGAACTATTATGAGCAGGACCCCGACATTCCTCAAGACGGCCTCATTGGGCTCCAGATCCATGGTGGTGGGAAGGCCCTGGTTTCCTATAAGAATATCACCATCGAGGATCTTGGCGGGGATTGAAAACAGATCTTTCAGGTTTGACAGAGCGAAGGGGATCTGTTGCCCTAAACCCAGCCAATTCTCAATGCCAAATTTGTAGCTCATAGTTCCCTTTTGCACCAACTCATTTTGATCATCACCTGCTCTACACTTATTACACTTTTGGGCTTTGGTCAGGATGTGTCGGTCCTGGAGCGGGAGTTGGACGAAACAATCCCGAAAATCATGGCGACTAACAAAGTTCCGGGTGTTTCGATGGCAGTAGTTGGCAAGGATTCAGTCATGCTTGAGCGACATTTTGGATATGCCAATCTAGAGGAGAAAATTTCTGTGACAGCCATACAGGTTATGGCGTCGGCTCCATTTCTAAATCCCTTACGGCTTGGGGCATCATGAAATGGTCGAACTCGATAAGGGCGGTCTGGATGAACCTGCGAAGAAGTACCTCACAAGATGGGAGTTCCCCAAATCAAAATTCGATTCGGACAAAATCACCATTACATAGCTTCTGAGTCATACAGCTGGCCTCAATGTTTCCGGATACCGGGGACATAGACTTCCTCCCGCCTGCCTAAGATTGTCGAATCCCTTAGATGGTTCCGGCAAGATATCTACGAGGGTAAAAGTTGTTCAAGAACCAGGAACTGCTTACCTGTACTCAGGTGGAGGTTATAGCGTACTACAATTGCTGATCGAAGGGGTGGGTTATTGCCAATCGTCGGAGTTGCAGTATTTTGGTAGTAGTAGGCTGATTCTCAGGCTGGTTAAAGCTCAGGACAACCAACTCTATATTTCCAAAATCACCTCTGAGTTATATGTTCAATACTCTTACGGCTTCACGAAATATCCATCGGCTATAAACTCCCGCATAAGCTACAAGCAGGAAATCAACGATGAAATCTGGGATCATGTGGCTAAGACCGAGATCATCTCCGAATTTGGCAGGATCATTCGTGTTCGAATGGATATGTATGAACTCAATAACTACTACCGCAGCCTGGTATTGAAGGAATCCAATTACTTCTGGACTTGAACACAAAATACAGCATGATTTCTGGGTAAAATCATGGCTTCTTAATCTCCTGATAAATGATTAGATTATGCATTAGGAGATCATTTTGCTCCCACCTTGCCACCACCCCAAAATGAAAAATTTTGGTTATGAAGTGATCCATTTGAAAGGTTACGGAATAGGATTGGCAAATCACTGAGAAAAGTTGATCTTCAAGCACTTTTTGCGGTCGGCTGAGTCCGACGTTGAGACTCGCCACCTACGTCCTGACTACGTGATAATGTCCAGATGATGAAGAAGATCCTTGAAACACTGAAGCAAAAATGGGCGGAATATATTCTGGAAATAATGGTAATAACCCTTGGGATATTAGGAGCATTTGCCCTGAACAATTGGAATGAGGGTGAAAAAGCGAGCCAAGTTGAATTGAGATTCTATCACGAGCTTCGAGCAGATCTTATTAGAAACAAGGAAGAAGCCGAGGCCATTTTGTGGTTTATAGAAGATGTGATGAAACCCTCGATAGATAGTCTCCATGCTGTTTTCAGTACGGAATTAATGGATGAAAATCTGGCAAACGAATATTTGGCCTTTATCCCAAACCCTAGACAGGCGAACATCTTCAATGTTGCAAATAGCGCCTACAAATACATGGCAAATGAGGGTTTTAACTTCATAAAAAACGATTCAATTCGGATCAGGATTACTTGGCTGCATGAGAATGATTTTACTAATCTAGAAGTTATGCTTGGAAGGAAACACGAACAATTGACAAAAAATATCAAGCCAATACTATTTCGTTATGGACTTCTCCAGTCCAACAGCTACGAAGTGGCAGACTTGGCGGGCCTTAAGGAAAACGTTGAATTTCGGAACCACCTCACTGACTATTATCATACACTGGACTTCTCATCAACTGCAACAATGATGGTCTTGGATGCAATTGATTCTTTATTGGCAGATATTGATAGCCACTTGGAGCAGTATGGAATTGAATTCCGTGACTTAGCGATTGTGCCGGATTCAATCGTCAACAATATTACTGGGGAGTACGTGTGGACAGATGACTCTGTAAAATTCAATGTCGTTAGGTATGAAGATAGATTCTTTGTCAAGTATGCCTTTAAAGAGAGAATCGAGATCCTCCCCATTCAGGAGTATTGGTTCAAATTTGGACGTGCCGAAAGAAAATGCGAATTCATTGTCAATGCTGAAAATGAAGTCGTTGCGTTCTCTTTTCCAAAAGAAAATTGGTATGCCGTAAAGCTTGAATGATCCCGGCGTTTATCATAATAGTTAGCAGAGCTTGGTAATTCTCTTTGCCTGGTATTGGCCATCTCTCTTAGAGGTGGAAGTACCGGATGGGACGGGGCTCAGGGATTCTTTTTTCGTCTGGGGTCGTTGCCCAGGTGGCGGCATACAAGGCGTGGGAAAAGTGGCAGTCTCAGCAATGAGAACAACCGACAATCATGATAGCAAATTATGAACGAACTTAAGGACATATATGATTGACGATAACTATAACCCATTCCAGGAATCAGCATTGACCACCATTCTGGTTGTGTCTGATATGTCAAAATCCAAAGCCTTTTACGTTGACGTATTGGGGGCCAGCATATTTCGTGAATACGGTGGTGATTCGATGGTGTTGGAGTTCCTGGGAAACTGGCTTTTACTTGTGACACCTGGTGGCCCTACTGAGGATAAGCCCGATACCTCTTTTGTGATTCCCACCAATAAAGATGAAGTCAGCCATGCCTTTACCATTCGCGTGAAGGACTGCAATCGCTCCTACGAAATACTAAAAGGCAGGGGAGCCGAGTTTATCACGCCTCCATATACCAGGGGAGCAGAAACCAGATGTTTCTTCCGAGACCCTGACGGCCACCTTTTTGAGATAAGCGAGTACCGGGGATAACCAAGCCTAAGCCGTCCATGTGCCATAGGGAAGGCGGGAGAAATTGAAGCCATCTCGTAAGGTTTTGGCAACAGGGATGATTTGTGTTTATTATTGACATCTCTAGACCTCTTTGTTAACCCTTACTCGAACATGACCACAAAAGACCTACTGGAGAAAAGAGAAGCAACTACTGAGGAGGGCCTGGCCATCTTTGATCAACTAGAGCCTGCCACGCTCGATTTCATGCTGGGGCGGTGGAAAGGCTATGAATTGAAGACAGGCCATTACATGGAAGGATTGCTGGAGTGTTCAGGCTGGTATGGCAAACTGTTCGAGAATGAGGAGAGCGTGCATCCCCTGTTGATCAGTTCTTTGAACAAGAAGCGTCTCTATGCCATCAACCCATTACTCATACCCCTTGGTATCAATTTCCCCAAGATCAAGGCCCTAAGAGTTGTTCTTGCCCTATTGAAACCCATCCTGAAAACGAAAAAGGGGAAAGCTCGAATGCGTATGATTGACTACAGGGGAAAAGTCACAGGCACCATGGCCTATGATCAGAAAGCGATATTCGACCATTTTGCGAAGATCGATGAGAATACTATGCTCGGTGTGATGGATCTGAAAGGATCGGAGAAGCCCTATTTCTTCGTGCTGGAGCGCGATGCGGATCATTATAAACTTGAACTCTAACGCCTCATGAAGTCAAGTGCTCAAATTGATATCGAATCTTCAGCGTTGATCCCGAAGGCCCGGGAGGGTAGTAAGGACGCCTTGGAGCAATTGCTCAAGCTTCACGAGCCGTTCATTTACAATGTCGCGTGGAAATTCACCAATGACGAAGATGAGGCCAAAGACCTGACGCAGGATGTCCTCATCAAGATCATGACGAGTCTTTCTTCCTTCGAGGGCAAAAGCTCTTTCAGGACATGGGCTTATCGTATTGTTTACACCGAATTCCTCCAAACCAAGCGCCGACCGATGGAGGATAAATGGGACGGGTTTGAGGACTTTGCTGAGAAGCTCAATGCCATCCCTAGTCCGGAGCTGAGCCCCGAGGAAGAAGAGGAGCAGGTGATGCGAACCAAGACAGCAAGGACAAGATGCATGTCAGGGATGCTCATGTGCCTCACCAGGGAGCAGCGCCTACTTTACCTGGTGGGCGACGTGTTCAAAGTAGACTCTGAGACAGGTGCCGAGGTCTTCGGCCTGACCAGGGACAACTACCGGCAAAAACTGTCACGTACGAGAAAGGAATTTCACGCTTTCATGAACAAGCAGTGTGGACTGGTCAACTTGAACAACCCTTGTCGATGCTCGAAGAAAGCAAAGGCCATGGAAGCTGCCGGGCGCATGCAGACGAATTCGAAGTTGTTCGACCCGGAGTACTACGCGACCATTTCTAATTATGCAGAGAAGCATGGTGACGAGGTAGCTGATACGGTGGACAAGAAATACATAGAGTTCTTTCAAAACCACCCTTCGAAAAAGGACTTCAGTGTAGATACGATCATTACGAAGATCATCAACGATCCCGACCTGCATCGCCACTACGAATAACTTTTTTGAAATTTTATTTATCTGAATATCAATTAGTTGCAGGTATTCTGTCGATTTTCGTACAAAAGTTTTGTCACAATTTTCGATGGCTGCATCCAATAGCCAAACAATTGAAAAATTGACAATTATGGAAATCAAAGTACAAGTATCAATCAACAAATCAATTTCAAAGGTTTGGGAAGTAATGGGGAACCAGTTTGGACACGCCCATCTGTGGTCTAGCAACTTCAAAACTTCCGAGCCCGGTGGTCCTGCGAAATTCGATGGCCTGGACTATTCGCTCCGAGACACAACGACCGATAGAGGAAATACTGTTCAGGAGTTGACAGCATTCGATCGAGAGAACTACTCTCTTTCCTATGAGATCACGAAAGGAGCGCCGGAGATCGCCAGGAGAGCAGCCTCGACTTGGTATCTGAAAGAGTCCGACACTGGAACCGTAGTTTACATGGATACCATCATGGAGCCAAGAATGCCATTGCCCGAGGAGATGGAGGGCAAGCTCCAAATGGGATTGACCGCCTCCTTTCAGCTGCTGGCAGAGGAGCTGAAGCACTACGTTGAAAATGGAACGCCTCACCCAACGAAGGTGGAGTCATTGGCAGCCGCTGGTCACTAAAAAAGCTATCAATCATGGTTCGATTTACTAAGGTGATGAAAGTGGAAGCGAGCGCCGACGAGGTTTGGAAGGTGTTTGCTCATGGATTCAACGACGCGTACAAGTGGATGGCGTCAGTCCCCAACTCTTACGCCCAGTCCAACGGACAATTGTTCGAGGGCGCGCATTCGGACGGGCGGGTTTGCGAGCTCACGACGAAACCCAAGGGGATCAAGGCATCTGAACAGTTCCTGGCTTACAATGAGGAGGACAAGACGGCAACCGTGAAGATTGACTTTGTGGATACGCCGGCTGTTTTTCCCGTGCGGTTCAACACACTCGATTTCTCCATCAGGGATGTGGGTGAAAACCAATCAGAAATGACTTGGAAATTTCAATCCCATATCAAGCTACTGGCGATTTTCACATGGCCAGCATTAAGAAAGGGCTTTTCGACGTTCGTCGGCGAGATCATGGAAGAGCTGAAGTACTACGTCGAAAATGGAACGCCCCACCCTCGGAAGGTGAAGAAAATGAAGAAGCAAATGGTCAATTCTTAGCAAGTCGATCTATTCTGACAAGGAAAGAATTGATTTCCATGAAAGCCCTGTTGCAGTTCTGCGCAGGGTTTTCTGATTTCAGGTCGATGGCTGGTTATTAAATGTTTTTGCTATGCTATTACATTGCAGCCACTTTCGGAGATAAAACATTGGGATGGACGCACGTCAAAACATAAGATGGCCATATCTCGCAATTATGTTGATTGCTGCGATGTGGGCATGTCAGGAATCAAACCACAGAAATTCGAATGCTTCTTCTGCAATTGACAGAGGGGTATCCAGAGACACAAGCGCCTGGTTGAAGGAAACTCGTGGCATTCGAGATATCATGGAAGACGGTCAAGGCAATCTGTGGTTTTCAAGTCCGGACTATATCGCGAAGTTTGATGGCAATTCCATCCAGTATTTCTCTGAGGATGAGGGCTTGGAGATTGTTGGCAATCTTCATAAAGATGGGCGCGGAGCAATTTGGGTTGAGAATGGATTCAGAATTTTCCGATATGATGGCAACCGGTTCAAAGAAATGGCTATGGAAGACAGTTTCGTTTCCAATGATCGTTGGTTTCAACGAGGCTTGGATCCTACGGATACGTCATACGTCGATCCAGGCCTATATCATATCAGAGAAGAAGGGATGGGTTTTATCCCATACCCGGTGACAAGAGCCCCCAACAACAAATACCTGTACCTCCCGACCACCAAGGCCCATCTGGGTCATGATGGCACCATCTGGGCGGCAACCATGGAAAAAGTATTTGGATGGCAGAGCGACTCCTTTGTTTCTATCGGTCGGGAAGAAATGGGGAGACAAAATGATGAGCGTCAAATGGGCATACGCGGAATTTTTGTAGACAGCAATGGAGTGCTGTGGATGGCGGACAATGGCGCCGGGTTATTTAGTTACGATGGCAGGAAGACTACCAATTTTACCAAAGCGCAAGGCTTAGATGAGGGAGATGTAGAGGGAAATACCCTCCATCGAGCTTTTTCAATTGCGGAAGATACCACGGGGAATATGTGGTTTGGTACTGTCTATTCCGGGATTTGGAAATACAATCCGAAAACGGAAGAGTTTAGGAACTACGCAAAGGACGAAGGAGTGATGAGTGAAAACATCTGGACGATCTACAAAACGAAAGAAGGTGAGTTACTCTTCGCAGGCGAATCACCGGGAGCTATTTACAGGTTCAATGGCGATGGATTTGATAGAGCTCATTAGGGTGAGTGCCACCACGGGCAATCGCCAATTTTAGATTCCGAATCCCAGTAAGTTGCGCTATTTTGGCCTTGGCCCACTTGGGGTACCTCACAGTATGAGCATTCGATGAGCATGATGGAATTTAAGAGACAGTCTATGATTTTCCTTGGGACTTTGGTTGCTAGTACAACACTTTTGACCGCGCAGGACGCTGATGAGGGGTGTGCATGGCTGTCGAAGACTGTTCCAGAGTTTTTCAACCAATCACGACCTCAACACTTCCGTGAAATAACGACTGACCGATATGCGGAATACAAGCAAGATGCCATTGGCGTAGTGTATGCCACTGACAACTCCCTAACGGAAGAACAATTCGAGGAAAAATGGAGTGGCATTTACGACACATCGTATGCCGGAATTGGACGGCCGTTTTTGATCGATCAGCAGGACTGGGGGAACGTAGTCGTATCACAATGCGAACTAATCTCCCAACCAGAACCGGGCACCTTCATAGTCCATGCCACCATCGAAGACACGATGTTTAAACGAACGCACGCCAATGAGATTACCCTAGTCCTAACGGATATGGGTTTCAGGATAGACGATGTCATAAAGCGCGAATAGCACCGGAGGTTGATCATCTGTAGGGCCTATATCGCCAATGGTGGGTCGCCACGCCGTATGACCCCATGCCAAAAGCAAGGAAGATGCAACCTTCAAAGAGACCCCTTACTCATATTTCAGCGTAGCTGCCGGATCCATGGTTGCCACCCTACGTGTTTGCAGGCCCACTGTGACCAATGCAAAGGCAGTGATCGCCACCAGTGCGATGACCAACAACTCCCACGGAAAGCCTACTCGGAAAGCATAGCCTTGCAGCCAGGAACTCATGGCGAAGTAGGTCGCAGGAAGACTCAAGACCGAGGCAAGCCCGATTAGCACAAGGAAGTCCTTAAAAAACAGCGTGATGATCTGGGTAACACTGGCACCCAGGACCTTTCGCACACCCACTTCTTTGGTTCTTTGTACCGACAGGAAGTAGGAGAGACCCAGCAATCCGAGCAGTGCCACTACCAGTGCCAGTACCGAGAATGCGCCGAAGGCCTTACCAAACCGCTGGTCTTCTTTGTAGAGCCTGTCAAATCGCTCATCCAAAAATGTGATCTCCAGAGGAGTATTCGGGAAGAACTTCGCCCATTCAGCTTCCACTACCTCAAGACCCTCGGCGATATGTGCTTCCTTCAACTTTACCATGGAGTTCCCTAGTGTCCGGTTAAAATAGAACAGTGTTGGTTCCACGTTGCGCTTGAGCGTCGTTCGATTGGCATTGCGCACCACACCTACGATCGGATATCGATCATTTTCCGGATCCCGACCTAATTGGACCCTTTCGTTGAGTACGTCATTGAAGTCGTCGAGGCCAAAGACGTTCATCATCGCTTCATTGATGATGACTGAGGCGGTGTCTATGGCGAGGTCCTTATTGAAATTTCTGCCTGCCACCAGTTCAAGGTCGAGAGTCTCAAGTACGTTGTCATCATATACCTGCATGTATACCGTCGTCTCCATGATATCTGTTTTGCCAGCGAGTCGAATGCCTGCCGCATAGGAGCTGATGTCGCTGCTTCCACCTCCGGGCAGGTTGTTTATGGAGGCAGCGTTCACGATGTTCTCATTAGTGCGCAGGGCGTCATAGAAGCTCAGCAATTTGGCATTACGCGCTTCTCTTTGGTCGTCGCTGACGCTGGGATTACGAAAACCCACAACCTGATCCGTATTGTAGCCTTTGTCCAGCGATTGCATGTACTGAACTTGCCGGGTCACGATCATGGTACCGGCAACCAGTGCGAGCGATATCGCAAACTGGGCAATCACCAGTCCTTTGCGGAGCGCTGAGCCGGATTTCGAGTGCCTGAATTTACCTTTCAAAACGGCCACCGGTCGGAATTGTGATAGCACAAGGGCAGGGTAGAAGCCGGTGGCAAGGGTACCGATCAGGAAGAATGCTAACGCCTGCAATAGAAAAGAAGACTCCATCCAAATGTGCTCGGCGATGACCTTCTCCATCATGTTGTTGAAGATGGGGAGTGACAGCTCTGCCAGCACCACGGCCAATAGCGTCCCGACAAGGTTCACCAACATGGCTTCCACCAGGAATTGGAAGATAAGGTTTCTCTTTACCGCGCCGACAACCTTTCTGAGCCCTACTTCCTTTGCGCGATCGACAGCGCGAGCTGTCGACAGGTTGATATAGTTGATCCAGGCCATCAACAGGACAAATGCCGCAATGATGGTCAGGAACTTCACCGCTTCGGCACTGCCATGGATTTCGGGCTCATACGTGAAGTCCGAGTGCAGGTGGATGCTGGTGACGGGCTGCAGATTGAAGTTCAGACTGCTCTCTTCGCCGATGTACTTTCGCGATAGCTCCGGCAGCTTCGCCCGGACCTGGGCAATGTCGGCTTTGGGGTCCACCCGCAAGTAGGTGTAATAGTTGAAGTTGCTCCAGGCTTCTCTCTCGAGGATTTCGCTCAACGTGTTCAGCGACATCAGGATGTCGAAGTGATAGTGTGTGTTTTCAGGCACATCCTGCATCACTGCGGTGACTTCAAAGGAACGGTCAAAGCCGCTCAAGACCTCAATGGAACGACCTACGACATCGGTGTTTCCGAATAGCTCCAGGGCCTTGCTTTCGGTTAGTACCAGCGAGTAGGGGTTGGACAGTGCCTTTGCCGGGTGACCTGCGAGAATGTCATAGTCAAACAGTCCAAAGTAATTGGAGTCAGCTGCCACAATCCCCTTTTCAAAGTGTACCTGCTGACCACGTCGGAATACGATTTCTCCAAACTTGTAGGTGCAGGTGTATTCCAGCACTTCAGGCAGTTCCTCGGTCAATACGCCACCACTTGGGTTGAAAGACATGGCATCGCGTATACCGATGACGCCCTCTTTGATTTGATCCGTTGTCAGGCGATAAAGCGATTGGGGCTCACTGAAGAATTGGTCATAGCTTTTCTCCAAGCGGATGTAGGAGCTCAGCAACATGAAGGCGGCTAACCCCACCGCCAGTCCGGAGATGTTGATGAAGGTGAAGAACTTGTGATGCAGGAGGTTGCGAATACTGATTTTCAGGTAATTGGTAAGCATTCCGGAGTAGAATAATTGTAGTGTAACGAGTTTCTTTAACAGGGACACACGGAGCAGAAGCAAAACGTCAGCGAGGTAAAGCCATGAAGCCCGGGAGGGGGAGTACTGCCGGAGGTTGAGATGGTATAGTTCCTCTAAATCGCCGCTGATATCTGTGTAGTAATCGCGACGACAAAACCAACGCAGGAGCTTGTCGGAGAAGTTTTTCATTGGAACTTCACCCGCCAGGCCATTTCGGGAATGTCATTCCACAAGGCCATACGCGCATCTTTGCTGTATTCCAACGCCTTCTTCCCAAAAGCTGTGATCGTGAAATAGCGCTTGGCTTTTCCTCCGCGCGTGGGGCTGACTTCCCCTTGCCGTGACTCGAGGAAACCCTTTGATTCCAGCCTTCTGAGAGCAGATTGCATCGCGCCAACACTGACCTTCCGACCCAGTCGATTTTGAATTTCAAGTTTGATCGCGACGCCATACGCTTCATCATACAGCACCCCAACGGTGAGCATGACGATCTCCTCAAACTCTCCCAACTGATATTTCTTCATCCTACTATCAATGTCCTGTTTGTAGTATTCGTTTTCCGGTTACAAAGGTTGCAATATTTTTCCTAAAAGTAGTATTGCCGTTTCAAACCAGATATAAATGCGGTTCTGGCGGTAATATCCCAGAAAATGGTAATTTAGGGATGAGCAAATCATCACCACTATGGCCTACTCATTCCAGGATACGACTGATGCGGACATCCGAGTTCTGCAATTGAAGAAAGACGATGAAGTAGTGATGGAGATACTGCCGGATCATGGCGCCACATTGAATTTGCTCAAGTTCGAGGCGGCGGGTCAGTGGATTTCCACAATCCATGGATACGAAACCAGACAAGAGGTACCGGAATTCCCAGGCAGTCGCAGTGCGATACTGTTTCCTTTTCCCAATCGGCTGCGAAAGGGGCAATACAAATACGAGGGGGTGGAGTACCAATTTCCCACAGAGGAGAAGCACAAAGGCAATGCCATACATGGCTTCGTTCGCAAGGAGCCCTTCAAGGTAGAGAACATTGAAGCCACCCAGGACGGTGGTGAGGCCAAACTGGCCTATTACTACGGAGGTGAGCGGAATTACTATCCTTTTGCCTTTGGGTTGTATGTCACCTTCAAGTACTATCCAGATCGATTGGAGACGCACTTCACTGTTGAAAACCGAGGCAATACCCACATGCCCGTAGGTCTTGGGTGGCACCCGTACTTCATGCTGGACCATGGCAATGTGTCGGAGTGGGAGATGAAGTTGCCCTTTGTGAGCCATGTCGAGCTAGATAGCGATAATCTTCCTACCGGTGCGGTATTGGATTACCATGATTTTGAGCATTTCACACCTATAGCTGATCACCAATTTGACGATTGCTTCAAGCTCATCATGCAGGACAAGAGCGCGCTCTACTCAAAGAAGCATCATATGGGATTGTTGCTAGAGCATTCTCCAGAGTTCATGTTTCTGCAGGTGTACATTCCCGGCGACCGTCGCAGCATTGCCTTGGAGCCTATGAATTGCAATGTGGATGCTTTCAACAACCAGGAAGGGCTGATGGACCTTGAGAAGGGCTCATTCTTTGAAACGCATTTCACCGTCCGACTCATGACTTCCGAAATGTATGAGGAGATCAAGGCTGATTCGGAGGACTGATGATATCGAGAACAACTAGCAGACCATGACACGAAAGGAGTTTATTATCAAGGCGGGAGCCGTTTCAGCACTGGGAGCATTAGGCCTTCAGTTGCAGAGTTGTAGTGACGATGACGGTCCGACTTATGGCGGCGGCTCGGGTTTGACGGTAGATTTGACAGTCCCCCCGTTTGATCAGATCATATCGCGCAACTGGGTGTTGCACCCGGAGGAAAACGTGCTGATCGTCAACTGGGAAGACGAGATCAGGGCATTCACCAGTGTCTGCACACATTCGGGCTGCTCGCGCAACTGGATTTTTGGGCGAGGGACGCTGACATGCAGGTGTCACAGCTCCATGTTCAACCACCTGGGCAGGGTGACGGCAGGACCGGCTTCCAAAGACCTGGCCGAATTCGAAGTAGTCAGAGAAGGCGACATCCTCCGGATTTTGTAGTGGTCGGGCCCCTTTGGTGGTATTTAAGTGCCTAGATTTGGAACTCTAAACTCACAGAAATGAAAAGAGTACTAGGTATTTTATTTGCGATCGTCGCCGTCCTCGTCATCACTTACTTATTGGGTCCCAAAGTAGCATTTGAACCTGTAGACCCTGCAGTGGATCCACTCAGCGTGTCCATAGAGGAGTTGGATGCCTACATCAGCTCCAATGAAAGTATGGCACCACCTATCAAGGAAGACAACGAGTCACGCATTCTGTGGGCCGACGGGCCTGCCAAGACTGAGTACGCCATCGTCTATCTTCATGGTTTTTCTGCCAGCCCCATGGAGTCGTACCCTGTTCATGTAGATGTGGCCCGGCGTTTTGGCTGCAATATTTACCTGCCCAGGCTCAGTCAGCATGGATTGGTCGATGAGGACGCTTTCCTGGACCTCACTCCTGACAACTATGTTGAGAGCGCCAAACAGGCCCTGGCCATTGGCCAGATCATCGGTGACAAGGTGATCCTGATGTCATGTTCTACAGGAGGTACCCTCTCGATTTTCCTGGCGGCCAATAATCCAGACCTTGTGGATGCTCTGGTACTCTACTCACCGAACATCGAGTTGTTTGATCCTACCGCCAGGCTCGTCAATGATCCGTGGGGTAAGCAGATCTTGCAAACCGTGGTGGGAGATTATCGCACGAGTCCCGAGGATGAGGGTACTGAGGTAGAGAAGTACTGGTCGATACGCTATCGGACCGAGGGGATCATCGCCCTGCAGGATATGATGGAGCAGACGATGACGACACAGACCTTTGAGAAAGTGACGCAGCCGGTATTCCTTGGATACTACTACAAGAATGAGGAGGAACAAGATATGACAGTCTCAGTACCTGCGATGCTTGAGTTTTTTGATGCGATCAGTACAACAGCGTCAGAGAAAGTTGGGCAGGCATTCCCCAATGCCGGAGCACATGTGATCACTTCACCTTTGCAGGCTGAAAATCATGAAGAGGTGCATCGAGCCACAGAGGAGTTTTTTGTCAATGTCCTGGGGATGAGCCCAGCGTACTGAACAGTCGGAGTAGTTCTTTGTGGGCCCTCGCAGCCTCTTCCATAGTCACCCATTCGAATTGTACCTTTTCATGAGGCGCGAGTTGCGCCAAACGCGGTAAGTCTGCCTGAATGATGGAGCCAACTCTTGGATAGCCACCCACTCCCGGGCCGTCGTGGAGGAGAATGAGGGGTCTACCGCCCTGAGGCAGTTCGATGGTGCCAATATCCATTGGGGAAGAAACCATCTCAAACTGGGAGGTAGCGAGAGGTTGTCCCTCTAGTCTCAACGCAGCTCGATCACTCCTTGATGAGATGACCCAGGATTGATTGACGAGTTTTGAGGCATCTATGAGACTGATCTCCGGTCCCTGAATGACTCTCATGGGAGCTGAGGTGTCAATCGGAGCTACATCAAGTGATCTGGGATTAATCCTGTCGGAAGCGGTATTCCTTTTAAGAAGCTGTCCCACCTTCAACGGGCCGCCAGCAGTACCACCCCAGCTGGTCCTGACGTGCGTTGAGACACTGGTGAGCATCTCCTTTCCTCGGAATCCACCATTCACTGCCAGATAGGTGCGACAGCCAGTCTGTCGTTGTCCGAAGGTGAGTACATCGCCCTTGGCTACAAAGATGGTTTCATTCAAGCCCAATGGGATATCATTGAGCTTTGGAGACAGGTCCGCACCGGTCAGAGAGATGGCGCCATGGTCCAAAAATCGCAGCGAGGGACCCTGCAAGGTAATTTCCAACGTAGCTTCGTGAGGGGCGTTACCCACGAGATAGTTGGCCCGGCGATGAGAAAGCGTGTCGATGGCGCCACAAGTGGGTACACCAAAGGCGCGAAAACCTGTCCGGCCAAGGTCTTGCATCGTCGTGAAAAGTCCCGGAGTGACTACCTCTATGATCTCCACTGGTTTTTCATATAGGTTGGAACCGTACACGATCACCAGGACTCAGCAAAAACCGATCAGGAGCCGTAAATAGGGGCACATCTGTTGTGCCGATGATGTACCAGCCTCCAGGACCCGCATTGGGGTAGATCCCAGTTTGCGATCCTCCTATGCCTACAGAGCCGGCCGGTATTCTCAGTGATGGCGCACTTTTCCTTGGATGATGGAGTTCGTGAGGGAGCCCAATGAGATAGGGAAAGCCCGGGAGAAACCCAATCATGGCTACTGTATAGTCAGACTGAGAATGCAATCGCACGATGTCTGTGGGAGGTAGCTGAAGCGATTCGGAGAGAGATCTCATATCTTCCGCAGCATCCGTATCATACCTTGTAGGGATCACTACCTCTTTTGGCGAGGAGGTTTCGGGAGCCGCCGTCTCATCCGCCAAAGCTACCAAATGAGACTTCAGTTCTTCCTGGTCGATCGTCATGGAATTGAACTGGACGGCCAAACTGCCGTAGGTGGGCCAGATATCAAGGACACCGGGCAACGGTGTTTCACGTAGCCTTCGATTCACCTCTAAGACCTGGCGAGACAACTCTCCCGATATTCGGGTACCAAATTCAAGGATGAGGGTTCTTTCATTGAGGGCGTATACCTTCATTTCACAAGGCCCCGATACGAATGTTGTCTCGTTTCACTCGCTCGTCAATCCACTGTGCGATGGGTACTGCAGCGGGATTGTCACCGTGTATGCACATCGTCTGGTAGTCGATAGGTACGAGCGCGCCGTTCCGCGTTTGGATGCATCGCTCGCTGAGCAGCATCTCCAGATGATCTTCCGCTGCGTCGATCTCATCCAGCAGACTTCCCGGAACGGACCTCGGAGTGAGCTTGAGGTCGTCCTCATAGGTGCGATCGGCGAAGACCTCCAACCATACCGAAGGGTCCTTGGGCATATGCTCTGCATAGGGCAGATAGACGATAAGGGAGCTGCCAAAGGAGCGGACTACCTCGATGACCGTGTTGAGTACCTCCTCATCCTCCATCATGTGATTGTTGAGGGCTCCATGAGGCTTTACGTGGTGCAGCTGCCCACCCATGGCCTCGACCAGTCCCTTCACTGCGCTGATTTGGTAGGCGAGTGCGGCACTAAGCTCTTCCGTACTTAGGTGCATCTTCCGGCGTCCGAAACCCATCAAATCGGGATAGGAGGGATGAGCGCCAATGGCGACGTTGTGTTGCATGGCCAGGTCGATGGTCTTCCTGATCGTCAAAGGGTCTCCACCGTGGAAGCCGCAGGCAATGTTGCAGCTACTGAGGTAGGGCATGAGCACATTGTCCTGACCAACGGCGAAGCGGCCGTAGCTTTCTCCGACATCAGCATTCAGATCTATGGTCTTCATAGAATGTTTATTAGCGTCCTGTAGGCAATCAAAATGGTTATCAAAAGAACAAAGCCTGCCAGCAGGTTCTGCCAGAGGCTATTGGTGAATTTCGTCATGATCTTGGAACTGTTCGCCGTCAGTATTAGGAAAAAAGCAATGATCGGGAGCAGCAGGCCATTGGTTACCTGGGCATATTTGATGATCGCCACGGGGCTGAAGCCAGTCAATGAAAATACGAGGCCCGAAACAAGTATGATCATCCACGTGGCCTGGTACACCCATCGGCGGTTTTGAAACAAGCCGGAGATGGCGTAGGCCGCACCCATCGGGGCGGTGATAGAGGAAGATAATCCTGCTGCAAACAAACCCAGGGCGATGGCGTACCTAGACACAGGACCAAAAGCGGGCTCTAGCCCACGGGCCATATCAGAAGCATTGCTGATACCTGACACCTCCGAGGATATTGCGGACGCGGTGATGATGATGGCGATCGAGATGAGGCCACCTAGCGCGACGGAGAATACCGTATCCCATCGTGCCGCTGGTAGACTTTCTGGCCCTTGCCACCTTTGCTTCACTGCGGATGCATGTAGAAAAAGGTTGTAGGGAACCACGGTCGTACCGATGAGTCCTACGACGTACAGCAAATTGCCATCAGGTAGGCGGGGAATAAACAATCCCGAAAAGACCTTGGATACTTCTGGCCGTGAGGCCAGCGCTGCCACAATAAATGCGACGGCCATAAGGGCCACTGTGACCACCAGCGTCCGCTCAATTAATTGATACTTGCCAATGTACAAGATCACAAAAGCAATGGCGGCAATCAATACATTGAGGTAGGCTCCGGGCTGTACTCCCTCAGGAAAAACAGCGCCAACTCCAAGAAGTGCCCCGGAAATATTGCCCGCTTCGTACATGGCATTGCCAATGAATATGGCCGAGATGATCAATGCAATGGCGAAGAGGCGTCCGATGACATGGCGACTCTGCTGCAGAATGGCTTCGCTGAGCCCCCAATTCGTACATAGTCCCACACGAACTGCCATTTCCTGAAATGAGATGGTAGTCACGATCGCCAGGAGCATCACCCAAAGCAGAGTTGTACCCGTGTGGATACCCGTCAAGGTGCAGAGGGTCACAGTCCCAGGTCCAATGAAGGCGGCCGTAACAAGAGCGCCAGGTCCTATGTTCTTTAGTCTTTGGATCAATTTCTCTTTGAGATAAAAATGGAATTTACACGGATTGCGATTAATAGCTGAAATCTTCACATATAATGCCACGTTCCGGACAGAATTATTTCTCTTCATTGACCTTTGAGACATATCTTTGAAGACGTGAATCATGCCCAGGTAATTTCTGATTATCAACCGACCCTTCATTCGATTGCGGTGAAGATGCTCGGTTCCATCGCCGATGCGGAGGATGTGGTTCACGATACGTTCCTGAAGTGGATGACTATCGACACTTCTCAGGTCCAGAATACCAAGGCCTTTTTGGTCAGGACCGTTACTAACAAGTGCCTCAATTTCATCAAAGGCCATCAGCAAAGCCGCGTCACAAAAGACCTTCAGGTGATCGAGGAGCACGTCGATGAGGACCTTGGTGAGAGCGCTGTCATTTCTTTTGATTTAGAAAATCAGCTTACGGAGGCATGGAAACTCCTACACAGAAAACTTGAGCCAGCGGAGAAGGCGATCTATATATTGCGGGAAGCCTTCAACATCGACTACGAAGACCTCCAGCATATCGTTGACAAAAGCTCGAGCAACTGCCGCAAACTGTTCAGCAGGGCGAAGGCCAAGGTGAAAGGTGAATTACCCAAAATTCATCTGGATTTCTCTGTGTCACTCAAGCTTCCCACTAGCTTCAAAAACGCCTGCCGTTTTGGTGATCTTTCGAGCCTTATCGCTGATCTGACCGGCGATATTCATACTTCTTCAAAAAAATAAAATTTATCTGTCACAAATTCGGAAGTCAATTGTCTTCAGGACAAGGGGGGGAGGTATGCCTCCTCAAACGAGAGTCATTGAACTGAAATTGTATTAAGCTGAGATAAGTCGTATGGAGGTAATCATTCCTTTTTTCATCGCACACTGGTATTTGTCGCTGTTTTTCCAAACGTTCTTTTTGCATCGCTATGCGTCCCATGGGGCTTTCACGATGAGTCCGTTCATGGAGAAGGTATTTTTCGTTTTGACATGGTTGTTTCAGGGGTCCAACTACCTGAGTGCCTACGGTTATGGCGTCATGCACCGGATGCACCATGCCTTTGCAGATACGCCCAATGATCCACATTCACCGAAGTACGATGAGAGCATCTGGAAGATGATGTGGAAAACGAAGACCATATATTCCGCTATTGCCAATAAGAAAATGGTCGTTGAAAAAAGATTTACAGATGGCGTTCCCGAGTGGACACCGTTCGACAAATTCGCCCGATCATGGGTTTCCAGGATCTTCTGGGGAGCGATCTATGTAGGGATCTATTATACGTTTGTAGACGTTTGGTGGCTCTGGCTATTACTCCCTATGCAGTTTGCTTTATCACCGATCCATGGCGCTATTATCAATTGGTTTGCCCACAAGTACGGTTATCGAAACTATGAAGTCGGCGACACTTCCAGAAATTTCCTTCCTTTTGATTTCTTGATGATGGGCGAAAGCTATCACAACAACCACCACAAAAATGGTAGCCGCGCTAATTTCGGTGGCATTCGCTGGCATGAGTTTGATCCTACTTATCAGATCATCCGGCTTCTCAATGCACTTCGGGTCATCAGGCTGAAGGAGCAGCCAAAAATGGTCGCGGAGAAGGTGAAGCAGGCCGCCTAGAAAAAGCATTAACTCAGGGGGCTTCTAGCTCCCTGAGGATTGATCTCCACGAGATCATGTTGTTCCAGCAACTCCAGAACCAATGGGAGGTGCGACTGAAAGCTTTGTAATACCTGTTGCTTATTGGCCATGTCATAGGCGAAGACCAATTTCTCAGGAACACCTCTATCTAAATAGCTTTTCACGAAATCGTCGTCTGCGGATACCACCACCACTTTGTTGTGCAGCGCGTAGCGTCGAATCATATCATCCGTCACCCGCTTATATTCCTTTCTGGCCTCATTGATATGGTAGGCCTTCAATCCAACGGATCTGAATGCTACTGATAGCTCAGGCGGTAGATTTTCATCTACCAGGAAAACATATTCATCGACTATCCCCAAGTTTGCAATTGTCATACCTCGGAAATGAAAGAGCCAAAATATAGAAATCTATCGATCGGGGAGTTGGAGGAACTGGAGAAGGAGTTCATTGAATTCCTGGTTATCAACGGCGTGGAAGCTCCCGAGTGGGAAGCGCTGAAAGGCACCGATCGTGCTAATGAGATTATCACTGCCTTCAGTGACGTAGTTTTTGAGGGTATCATGAGGAAGCACCTTTTCCTGGAGCATTGGAGCCCAACGGGAATCAAGACATTTCAATGCTTGCCTGAGAAGATGATCATGGTGGGCGCAGACCTTAAGTCGGGAGCGGAGTGGAACCTCATGGAGGCTTCTGTCGATGAGCTCATGCGGCGTTTTGGGGAGCTCGAATTCTATACCACAGACAAGTCGTATACTCAGGCGAGGGAGATGGAGATGTTCAAAATGATAGAGAACGGATGCAGTATCTCTGAGGGTGAGCTGTTCAAGAAATTTTTGCTCGCTTTGACAGATTAGTCCGTTATGTGCAGATAATATATCACCTGCACGATATGCTCTTCTTACACACCTTTTTTAAGTGCAATTATTCTGGTTAAAGTACAAGTAATTGCAGGAATTTTTATTTTTTAGCAGGAATGTGAAGGTTTTTGGCAGAAATGTAAAGGCCGGTTGCCGCAACTTGTACCTATAAATTAAGTGAGTGGGAAGATGATTAATTTATTTAGCTCGAATTCGAAGGATAAGCTGAAGATCAAGTTCAATAAGGACTGGAATTCATACACGGTAGTGAGAAACAAGAGTAACATTTTGTACTCTGGATCGAAGGAGCAATGTGAGATCTATCTAAAGAATCACGCTGCAGCCTAAAACTCTGAACCAGCTGCCACGAAACCATTGCATCTGAAGCGTCCATCTTTCAGGGCACCTTGTGTGCCCTTTTTTATTGGCCAATACTAGAGGTTGATGGCGATGCTCGATTGGGTGCGGTCCCACGCGAAACTCAGTAGGACAACCGAGTCAGACATCTGTTGGAGAGAAATGCCAAACTGTTCGACAGGTTCTGATAGCGGCGCAACCTTGCCTTTTACCCTTAGGATATCATAGTCCTCATCAAAAGGGTCTTTTCTGAAGGCAGCTCCCCAGTAGTCGGTTCTTTCGTTGAAGGCAATGACCCAGTGATCCCTCTCGGGTACACAGTAGATGGAATATCTACCTGCCGTAAGCTTCTTACCGTCTATGATGACATCGTCTGTCAGCGAGATCTGTGTGGCTTCATTGGCACCGGTTCTCCACTTCTTGCCGTAAGGCACGACTGCCCCTTGATCTTCAGTGCCAAATATCAATCGCTCTTTCATGTAAGGGCGACAGTAACGTACCTCTATATCCACGTCATCGCCAGCAAAGTGTGCTATTGCGGCCGGACTGTGGCTTTTGGTAGTCATGGCGAGGTAGACCACATAAATGCCGAGGCACAGGATCACCACGCCAAGTCCAATCAATATTTTACGAAGAATTCCCATATCCCGATCCTGAAAGACAAAGATAAGCCACAGCGTGGCATTCGCCTTATGATCAATGGGCCGTCTTGGTGACAGTTCGAGTGGTTTTGACCCTAGAAGGGCCGAAGCCCTTACTCCTCCATAATCACTACTTTATCCATCTTGTCACCCTGCCGGATGTCGTCAATGACTTCGACGCCTTCATACACCTTGCCAAAAACGGTATGATTCCGATCCAGGTGGGCAGTGTTGTCGCGACTGTGGCAGATGAAGAATTGCGATCCACCGGTATTTCTACCGGCGTGCGCCATGGAGAGCACTCCTCTGTCATGGTACTGATTGCCACCATCGAGTTCACAATCTATGTGATATCCCGGGCCTCCGGTTCCGTCACCGTTGGGGCATCCGCCTTGAATTACGAAATTGGGGATCACGCGATGGAAGGTAAGTCCGTCATAGAACCCATGCTGGGCTAAGTCCACAAAATTCTTAACGGTGTTTGGGGCATCATCTTCGAAGAATTCGATTTTCATGACCCCTTTCTTAGTGTGTATTTCTGCTTTTTTCATAATCAATTGGTTCAAGTTCCTACAGGTTCAGCCAGTAGGTCAATTTCAGCACCAATGCCCTGTTCACAGGAGCCAACCCCATCTCGCCCAACCCGCTGGTATTGTAATTGTCCGTATAGACAATAAACAGATCCGATACAGGCGCAAATCGATACTGGAGTCGCGCATTAACATTGATGTTATCCGCCTGGCTATTGTACTGAACAAAATTGGTAAAAAAGATCTTCTTCGTAAACGTTATGTCCAAACGCGGACCTATTAGTAGCAAGTTCGCGTCCTCGAATGGTTCTGGTAGAGAAACGCGGTTGTAGTTGAAATTCATAGAGATGGCAACGTAGGGCTGAAACCGGTAATTCAGCATACCACCGATACCGTACAGATGCCCATTGAAAAATTCGCCGGCTGTACCTTCCAATTGGTAAGAAAAGAGCTTACGCCCGTCGGACATGAATGAAAAATTAGCCGCATTGTACGTGAAACTTTCGCCGGCCTCTATTTCAAGTCCCCCGCTGTTACTGGGATCAAATGGTTCAAACAGATACGTGTACTTACGTTCCAGCGCTACCTCCAACTGACCAGTATTCAGCAGGCGCGCCTCGTAGTTGAGGCCCCAGAGGCGATCAGTCTCGCGTTCCTTGTCCCAGAAATACTCGACTTCTGCTTTCATCGTATGTCTGGTGAAGGCACCACTGGAGGGCAGGATGGTATAGCCGAAGCCAGGATTGATCCTGAAGAAACCATTACGAGGTACAAAACCCACTTCAGCCTCATAATTATCTCCAACATAGACATGCGCCCATTCAAAGTTCCACGCTCGTCCCTGGAAGCTGATCCAGCCAGACTGTGTGAAAGCGTCGTTGCTCGGTTTGTCACTGTCAAAACTGTGATGATAAAATACCCGCCCGTTCCATCTGGCATCACTGGACCTGATGTTGTAGTCCAGACCTACGACTCTATTGTAGGCATTGGCCGAATCCAGCTCACTTTTATTGGAGAAGCTCTCTTTGTTGACGAAAATGCCACCAATAGAGCTCCTTGAGAAGACCTTACGTTGCAACACACCTACCGTGTAGTTAAGTGATGGCAAGCCGATGGCGGCGTCTTTGGCGGTTTGCATGTTGAGTAGTCCTATTCGCGTATTGTTATCGATTTTGCCACTGAGTCTGGCGCCATAGTGTATGGGATTCTGCACGATCACACCGGTGGCCGTATCCAATGCAATTCCTATCCTCCTCGAGAAAAAAGGCCGTGCCAGGAACGGATGGCCGACGTCCTGGAACAAGTCCGCATTTTCGAGAAAGAACTGCCTTCTCTCTGGAAAGAAGAGTTCGAAACGCGTCAGGTTCGTCACTTGCACGTCTGCATCAACCTGAGAGAAGTCGGGATTGACGGTCAGGTCGAGGTTCAATCCGGGCCCAATGGCAATTTTTGCGTCACCACCGATGTCGCCACTCAGATTGGGAGAGGTATCCTCAGCGTCAAAATCCTGGGCGCCCCGACCGGCAACATAGGGAATAAGAGAAACATTGGAACCGGGATTGCCAAGGGGTTGGTCCCAGACCAGCTCTTTCATGAATGCCAACGAGATAAGGTTGAAGTTACGAGGTACCGGGGACCAGGTGGATCGCTCAGCCGGGTCAGTGTCGATTCGATAAAAATTCACGTTCCACTTCTTTGCACCTTCCTTAAATCTCAGTGTCTTGAAGGGGATGGCCGCCTCCGCTACCCAATAGCCGTCGTTGCGCGTCGCCTCCGCATACCATTTGTTGTCCCAGGAGAGGGATAGGTCCTCGCTTCTCTGGCCTCCATTGGCAATGAGCCCTTCGCGTTGTACTCCGTAGGGGTTGATGCCAAATTGGAAGGCATTCGTGTTATCCTGGAATGGGTCCAAAATCAGCGTGATGCCATCTCGACTGCCTCCGCGGTAATCACGGCGAAGTGAATTGACGACATATTTCCGGTCTTTGGATGAATTTGTCATCCTGGCTGCGAAATAGAGAAATTGATCGTCGTAGGTCAACCGGATTTCCGTTTGATTTTCCGCCAGGGACGAATCATAAGGGAAGTACTGCTGGAAATTGGTGGCGATTTCAGCATTGGCCCATGCTTCCTCATCGAGCACACCATCTATGACGATCTGAGAAGTGGCCCGCGATATGAGATATTGATCGTCCTGCGCGATAAGGCAGAATGAAGCAAGTAGTAATCCAACAGCCAGCAAGCTTTTCACGGCCACGAATTTAATACCAATCGCAGTGTCAATTATCAATAGCTGTTGATTGGTCGCAGAGCTAGATAAATGGCAATTGGGGACAAAGGAGCCCTAAAGTACCCGAGCGTCGAAGCTACTGTTCAAGACCTTCCCTTCGCGCTTCATTTGGATCCATATGCGGTATTCGCCTGGCTGCGGAAAGGCATAGGGAAAAGTGACGGTCGCACCGTGCTCCTCGTGAACGCCAAGCCCCGTATGCTCCATTCCTGCGGTAAGTAACTCATTACGATCTTCCTCCGACATGAGCGCGATGTGTTGCACCACCTGGTTCACACTGTCATAAAACAGCGACATCTCTGGAATGGAGGGATTGGGCGTATCCTCGTCAATTCTGGTCTCAATGATCTCTTGTGATGCCATGGAGTAGTTGCCCACAGGGTGCAGGTGCACATAAACGCCCCCTTCTTTTCTAAAGACGACGGCGTGACCCATCATGCCCATGTACGGCTCGAGCTCAGCTGGAGATCCGTCAGGTGCATTGATCGCGAACGTAAGGGGATAGACTTTCCCGGTTTCGAAGGCTTCATTGGGTTGGTACTCAAAAACCGCTGTGCTACCGTCGAGTAGAGGAGTCTCGATCCCTGGTTTGCCACAGATGAGAATATCCCCAGGTAGGTCGGAGTCTATGGCAGCGTTGGCCGCCGTCGAGAAAATATATGTATCGTCAGGATCACTCAAAGCGTAGGAGGAGTCAATGGCCGCCAGAGCGCCCGCAGGAATGTGTACTGTATCAGCGATGGTTTCTGTGAACCCATTCAGCCGTACGATGTCGCCAAAGACATAGTACTTGCCTTCGGGTACATCCGGTAGCGCCACACGAAAAGTCATGGGATCGACTCGCTTGGGGTGCAGGTGTGCAAATACATCGAGCGAACCTTCACGGATCATAAACATGTGCATAAGTTTACCATGATCCGGCACCATGTACTCCATCGGCAGGCGGTTGGGGCCGAGGCTTGTGGAGTCAATCTGGAAAGTGAGCACTCGATTGCCGTCCACCACATCCACTGAGGAATTGGCTTGCGGTGGCTTATACATGTAACGCCGATAGGACCGTGCTTCGGCATCCCACCAGCTTTTGCCCCCGTATAGCAACAGGACGAGGGCCACGACCGCCACGATCGCGCCTTTGATCCTTTTTCTGCTGACATCGCCAGCGCCTTCACCCGGCGGCAGCAGGCTGTCACTCATCGCCAGACTAAGGATAGTGACCATCAATACGACCAAGAGTAATCCCAGACCGGCCAATAACCAGCCCAAGCCTGCTTCCATTTCATTCTGCGCTGTAGCCGTTGCCATGATGGGTACGATCGCCTTGCCCTCACCGACTCCGCCTGTGACGGTGAGTTCGACGCTGGCGGTCCCGTTACTCATGAACCAGACAATCCCCTCATACTGGCCAGGTTGGCCCTCAACGGGATACATAGGGTCTGATTTGGGGGACCCCTCATCACCAACACCCCAGTAGATGGGTTTTGCGCTGATGTTATCTACCTCTGGTGACAGCGTGTAAATCGATATCTCCGCGATTCCGGGGATTACGTCCGGGGGATTGATGCTTATAAGTAGGTCATAGGGGCCTGCCTTCCCCTCGAATACCACACCGGGGCTGCCTACATGGGCATGTGTAGTGGCCAACGGCAAGGCAATTAGGCAAATGCTGATGAGAAGCAGTTTTCTGAACATGTTTTGAATTCTTGTGAGAGACCGTGTATCTATCGTCGTACTTTGGACATCCATTGACCCCACGATAGGCCGACTCTCGCCGATAAAATAGCGAATACCGCGGCGATGGCCAATCCCCGTAGGAGGCCCCATCCACTGTGCGTGCGCCATGGTGCAAAGGCAAAGCGATATTCCCAATCAGGACTGTTCGCATAGTACCAGGAGTCTGTCCCAAAGAACCAGTTCCGCGCGTAAGGGCTCATCAGAAAGTCGCCAAATGGCCACTGAACAGCGAAGAACACGAGCACAAAAAGGGATCCGATCATTGCAGCCACGATCCATCGGTTCTTCCCAGTAGATCGGTTGAGAACGATGTCAATCATCAGAGCTGGGAAGATCAGCAACAAAGGGAATTTGAATGCTTGATAGTGTGTGATATGATTTCTTATCGGACCCAGCAGGGGCTCTGCGGGAAATAGTGGAAGGATCCATACCAGCGAGGCCAGCACCAATGAGTAAACCACTGTAGTCGCTGTAGCTGCCCACCGCAATTTGGAAGCGGTGGCCACTGCCACGAGGAGTACGGGGAAGATGATGGCCGAAATCTGATAGAAAGAGGAATGGTGCATGTCATGGCGGTCGAGGTATTCCGTCGCCAGGGTAAAGAAGCTCACAACAAGTAGACCGGAGGCGATGATGAACAACCACTTGTGAACACCACGAATGTTACCAGTTTGTGCGTTGTTTTGACTGGACAGGGTGCTCACCAGCGCACCAAATTGGATCATGATGATCCCCAGCCCCAGGACGGCATGTGGAGGCGACAAGATTTTGACATCGAGGCCGTAGGTGTTGTGCCACCAATCGTCGAAAGGTGCTGAGGTCAACATGGCGATGGCTCCCCAAATGCAGAATAGCGCTCCGAGGGAACCATGAAATACGCCCCAAAACTTGACTGTCGATGCCCGCTCTGTGTCAGTTCCGGCGAAGGTTGTCTTCAGGACTTTGAATCCGGAGAAAACCCCTGCAATGATGGCTCCCAGGTAGACCACCAGGTGGGGAGGGGACAACAGACCGTCTCTACCTATGCTTATGTGCCATGAAATGTCCCAGATAATACCCACGACCACGCAGGTGGATGCAAAGACACTGGCGTAAACATAGGTAGGTAAGCTTGCGGTGTTGACAGCGGCGGTAGAGGCCTCCTGTTCAACGATCTGCTCAGACTGCTCCGGTAGTGTGATTGTCGATGCCATCTCTTAAATATAATTGGAATCGACTTCTCAGGTGCGCACGTGAGGTTGATTCGTAGCATAAGATCATTCAATCGTTGGGTTCGCCACTTCAACTGTTACCAGACACCTTCGAAAGTTTCATGTTTTATTAACGTCTGCACCTCTAACTTCGCCCCTCGATGTTGAAGATCTCTCCGAAAACTCCCTTTGATCCGGCAAAGTGGCCATTCTTTTATGGTTGGATCATTCTCATATGCGGACCCCTGGGTATGCTCATGAGTATCCCCGGCCAGACAATGGGGGTGTCGGTTTTTACGGACGCCCTGATTGAAGCATTGCGGTTGTCTCGGGATGAGCTCAGCCTTGCGTACATGCTAGGGACCATTGGCAGTTCTTTTCTACTTCCGTGGGCCGGAAAGAAATATGACCAATGGGGAGCCAGGGTGCTGGCAATTCTTTCGAGTATGGGGATGGGACTGGTCTTGCTGTATCTCAGCGTCTTGCCCCGCTTCATAGACTGGTTGGTGGTCGATAGGACGATCATCGTGATTGCTTTCACCACGACTGGATTCCTTCTTTTGAGGTTTTTTGGTCAAGGGGTTCTGACAATGACCTCCAGAAATATGATGATGGAGTGGTTTGAGCGGCGACGAGGGCTCGCAACCGGCCTGAGTAATAGTGTCGTTTCCTTCGGATTCTCGGTGGCGCCCCTCGTACTGTACTATCTGATCGAAAGATCGGCGTGGAGCGGCGCATGGCAGATACTCGCGTTAGTGGCTTGCGTTATCTTTCCGGTCTTTGCTTTTACTTTCTTTAGGGACAATCCCGAAGCCAGTGACCTGAAGCCGGATGGTAACTACCAAGGAAGGAGGCGGGCAGAACCCAAGGCGCTCTTTCCTGTGGTGAAGCAATATTCCAAAAAAGAAGCCATTCGCAACTACGCATTTTGGGTCTTTGCCTTGATGGTGTCCATGCATGGGCTGTTCATTACTGGTTTTACCTTCCATGTCGTTTCGCTCTTTGGAGAGGCTGGGATCGATGCTGAGAGGGCGATCAGTGTGTTCCCCCAATCTGCCGTCATCGCTATCGCAGTCACTCTTCTGGCCAGTATCACCAGTGATCATATACAACTAAAACTACTGCTTTACGCGATGGGCATTAGTGTTTGCGTCTGGGTGTTAGGTATAATCCTCTTGGGCCACTTCACCGGAGCGTTCTTCCTGATCGTTGTTGGCAGTGGCATGGCCTCGGGCCTCTTTAGTGTGCTAATGTCCGTAACATGGCCTCGATATTTTGGGCGCTTACATCTCGGGGCCATTTCAGGGCAGGTACTCAGCATGACCGTGTTCTTTAGCGCCCTGGGCCCAATAATGTTCAGCCTTTCACTGACGTACTTTGGATCTTATCGCATGGCTGGCTGGATCTGTCTTGCGATTTTTCTACTGCTGACATTGGCTGCCGTGCGTGCCAACAACCCGCAGATACGACACCGGGAAGAGCTGACTACCAACGACTAATTTGTCCTTCTTTTCACACCCCGAATGGCTTCTGCATCCCAGGGGTCGTCGGGCCATGAGTGTTTGGGGTATCTCCGCTTGAGTTCCTTTTTTACCTCGTGAAAGCCATTGTTCCAAAAGCTTGTGAGGTCCGAGGTGATTTGTACGGGTTTGAATCCGGGTGAAAGCAAGTGCATTAATACAGCATTGCGACCTTCGTTTACTCGCGGGGTTTCCTTAAGTCCAAAGACTTCCTGGATCCTGACAGCGAGGACCGGGGGACTGCCATCTTCCGCGTATTTAAGTTTGATTTGAGATCCACTGGGCACTTCTATTCGCGTCGGCGTCAGATGGGACAGGGTCTGTTGCAGGTCGTAGGGAAGGGCGTGGTGGAGTATGTCCAGCAGTGCCAACTTTTTGAAGTCTTGTGCTCGTCGGAGTTGTGCGAAGTAGGGTCCCAGCCATTCCTTGGCTGTCTGCAGCAGGTGAGTGGTCGTGACATCAGGCCAACCGTCGTCCGGCCGCCAATGCCGGAGGCTGAGCACCCGAGATTGCCATTGGGTGACGTCCTGATTCCAGTCGAGCAACTGGCTACCTTTTCGAAGTATCGCCTGGCTCAGTGCCTCTTCGATGGCTTCATCTGAGGGGTCCTGCAAAGGCCGGCTATTAAGTACGATGCTGCCAATTCTCAATTCGACAGTCGCCTGCAGGGTCTCCTCGTCGTCATTCCATCTCACCATCTCTCGTTCCTTCACCAGTGGCTCCAGGTCACGGGGATTCAGCGGCGAGGCGAGGAAGATCTTGCCCATGCCCTCTCTGGCGTCCATGTGGGCCACCGCCAATGCTTGCTCAAATGCCAACTCGTCTTTATGGCTGGCCATACCCAGTGCACCATTCGCCAGCTGAAACTGGGCGTTGTTGCCGGGCCTGGCTACAGCGATCCTTTCAGGGTAAGCCTGGGCGAGCAGATATCCCGTTTCGTAGGCATCTGGCAGGTCATTGTCCTCTTCTACGTCGAATAGCCGACGATAGGAAGCGGCCACCTGTTCCAGTCTGGCCAGACGTTTTCCCTGCCTTTTCTCCTCTCGATGTTTTCTTAGGGCCTCGACTCGTAGGTTGATATCAATGCCCGCCTCTCGACCCAGTGGATCTCTTTCTTCCAACACTGCAGCTACGTCTGTCGCCAAAGAGATGGTGTCGTGGTCCTTCGCGCGAAGCATCATGTGTGCCAATCGTGGATGGGATGGAAGACGCTGAATCTCTTTACCATGTCCGGTTATTTTCCCATCCTCTATCGCTTCGATGTCCACCAAGGTCGCGTGGGCCTGGGCGAGATGACCGGGTGGGGGAGGTGTGATCCAGGTCAGTTGTTCAGGGTTCTTAACGCCCCAGTTGGCCAGATCGAGCATAAGGGGTGCAAGATCGGCATTGATGATTTCCGGCTGGCGATGGCTTTCCAGTCTTTCCTGGTCTGCAAGTGACCACATTCGATAGCAAACTCCGGGGCCTAGCCTTCCGGCGCGACCAGCACGCTGATCAGCGGCATCCCTGGACACGCGAACCGTTTCCAGCCGTGTCAGGCCCGTATTGGGGTCGAACCTCGCTGATCTGCTCCAGCCACTGTCAATGACAATGCTCACCCCCTCGATGGTGAGACTGGTTTCTGCGATGGAGGTAGCTAGGACTACTTTCCGTATTCCATTCTTATCAGGTCGTATAGCGGCATCTTGTGCCGCTCTGGGTAGCATACCATAGAGCGGGTGGATCCTGGCGCCTACTGATCCTTTCTTCAAAAGTTCCTCGCATGCGCGGATCTCGGCTTCACCAGGTAGAAAGCACAAGATATCTCCCTCTTGGTCTTGTAGTGCCTTTCGGACTGCCTGACTCATCAGTTCTCCTGTGAGGCGCACATCTGATTGACCGGTGTAAATGTGTTCCACAGGATATTGGCGTCCGTGGCTCTCAAGGATCGGTGCCTTCAATAGGGAGGCAATGTGTGAGGCATCCAGAGTGGCCGACATGATCAGGATTCGTAAGTCAGGCCTGAGGACTTGCTGGCAATCCAGGCAGAAGGCCAGGGCTGTGTCAGAGTGGATGTTACGCTCATGAAACTCATCGAAGATCACCATGCCCACATCCTCGAGGGCGTTGTCGGACTGCAACATTCTTGTCAGAATACCTTCCGTGATGACCTCAATACGGGTAGCCTCACTCACTTTCGTATCAAACCGGATCCGATAGCCAACTGTTTGTTCTACCTGCTCTCCCAGGAGGTCCGCCATCCGAGCGGCGATAGATCTCGCAGCCAGTCTGCGTGGCTCCAGCATGAGGATCTTTTTGGAGTGCGTAGGAAGGTCGTCCAAAAGTGCCAGGGGAATGATGGTGCTCTTGCCTGCGCCCGGTGGAGCGTGCACGATCACAGTCGGGGTCGTTTTCAGTTGCTCCTTGAGATTGGGCAGAATTTCAATGATGGGTAAGTCGATTTTTGACTGGTCAAAGGTCATAACGGCTTGGGAAAGCTCACGAGTTTAGTTAAAACTCACTATTTCGGAGGGGTAGGTAAAAATTATCAATTTTTTTCTTTAATTTGTATAATATTCTACATAATGGTATGGCACTTTCGTGGCCGCCTGAAGTAGAATGAAGAACAGAACAAGAATCAGCTTTAATCAACCAGTGAGGATGAGTAAATTACGGAAAATATTGCTCGTAGACGACGACGAACATACCAACTTTTTGAATCAGGCCATTATCAGGCATGCCAAATTTGCGGAAGAAGTCGTTGCTCAAATGACCGCCTCGGAGGCCCTGGAGTATATTCGGAATCAGGAGTCAGACGGGGACCTACCAGATCTTATTTTCTTGGATATCAACATGCCACTCATGGATGGGTGGGAGTTTATGCAAGAATACTCGGAGTTGCTGCTCAATGGCAGCGCACCCAAGGTGATCATGTTGACATCTTCCATCAATCCCAAAGATTTGCAGCGGGCCCAGGAAGTCTCAGGGATCGCGGGGTTTCGTTCAAAGCCTCTGTCAAGTGAGGTATTGAACGAGATATACGACGAGCACTTTGCTGCGGCCGTATAATCTCGGTAATCGGTACTAGACAGCTTGTGTGGCCAGGCTCTTGGCCTGTGAAGTCCGTTTGGCTACGTTGGGTAACTGAAGGGTGAAGGCTGTACCTTTTCCCGGTTTGCTGAGTACCTCGATCGTACCACCGATCATCTCCACCTGGCTCTTCACGATGAATAATCCTATACCAGACCCTGGTATTTCCGGGTGAAAGCGTTGGTACATGCGAAAAACCTTACGCTCGTATTTAGACAGGTCTATGCCCTGGCCATTGTCACTAATGGCCAGAATCACCGAATCATTTCTGAAAGTCACGGTGATCTCTAAGCGCAGTGTAGCCTTGGGCTTCCTGTATTGGAAAGCATTGGAGATCAACGTGTGGATGATGTTCTCATACAATGCCTTGGAGCCATAAACGGGAGATCCATCCTGAAAGGAAGTATTGACCTCAACAGGCACCTTTCGGAAGGTCTTTTTCGTAGCCTTGAGGACTGTCTTTACCAATGCTTTTAGATCCAGCCGCTCAATGATCTTCTCATCTTCACTTTGCTGCTTGACGACCTCACTCAAATCCCTGATCACCCGGTCCAGGTCAATCGAAGACTCATGAATTCGGTCGATGATTTCGTTCCTGATAGAACTCGACTGAGGGTCCTGGTACAGTTCGGATAGTCCGATGATTTGTGTGGCAGGGCCTCTCAGGTTATGTGAAATGACATACGCCAGTTCTTCCAGGTTCTGGTTTTTCCTGATCAGCTTCTCGATCAGGGCTTCCTTTTCCTGTTCTAGCTGTCGGTTTTGGTAGGTCGAGAATGCTGTGGCAATGATGTCAGTAATGGAGCCAGCGTATCGCTGGTCAGAAAAAGTCCAGGAGTAAGGGACACCACACTTCTCAAATGAGAAAACACCAATGATCTCGCCTTCCAACTGTACCCGCGCGTAGAGGGCCGAGGCTATATTGTTAGGCCCCAGATAGCTCTCCCCAAATTTGGAGTCCATGATCGAGTGGCCGAAGGTTTCGATCGCCTGCGTGCGATTGTAGACGACCGATTCAAAGAACTCGGGAAGTTCCGCCAGGTTCACGGGTTGAAATACCTGAACGGTGCTCGTCCGACGATCATACGCCTTGTAGCAATCAAGGACGCGTTCTGATTCATCGTAGTACCACAATATGGCTCGATCGACTTCCAGTGTTTTGGTACTTTGGCGTAGAAGGTACTCCACGAACACATCGAAATCGAAGTGCTTTAAGTTGGAGTAACTGGAGAGTTCAAGGAGGGACCGAATGATGTTCTTTTCGTGGCGCTCTCTTTCGATGGTATCCGTGATGTCCTGATTGGTCCCGAAAACCCGTACTGTCTTGCCTTCCACCACTTCAGGGTAGTACTCGACCCGGATGTATCGGATAATGCCCTCGCTGGTTTGGATGGATATGTCGACGGTCTGACGTGTCTGTTCATTAATGGCCTTGCTGAGTGCTCCGGATAAAAGATCAAAGTCATTTTCAGACAATAGCTCCCTCAATAGCTCGGAACTAGGCTGTACGGAATGTGGCACCAGTCCAAACTGACGATAAGTCTCTTTGGTCCAGTGTAGCTCCTGCGTTTTGAACTCATATTCCCAACTACCTAGTTTGGAGATGCGCTGACTTTCATAGAGCATACTATTGGTGCTTTCTAGTTTGCTATCGAGCACTTTATTGATGAGCTCTATCTCCTGGTTCTTTTTAATGATTATGTCATTGAGTTCGTTGAGGGTGCCACTTTGCTTGCGGGCAAGGCGAAGGCTGCGATGCTGGTGGATATAGAAGAAGAGGATGATGAGTATCAGGCAAGGAATAACAGCCAGGGACCACATCGTCTTACCTGAGTCTGCGAGTTGCTCGGAATCCCCCGCCTCTTGAGGTTCTTGTGAATCAATCCAGTGCTCATAGAAGAGGGAGACGAGATTGGCAGTCTCCACCTTATTATAAGCATTGAATGCTACAGGCGGTTCTTTCAAATAGCTTACTACAATGCTTAGTACACACAGTGTACTAATGAATAATGGTTTATTCATGAAGTATATCCAAAGCTGGTCAGCGATGCGGATATAAATGTAACATAATATTTCAGACAGCGGTACGAAAAAGAGTTTTTATCTCAGCCCAGAATGCAACCGACTCCAAGACGCGAACCCGACTAGTGTTCAGGGGGAAACGGCGTCTATTTTCCGAACCTTTTGATGACCCGTGACCGCGTCGATCATACGGACGTAGCTTACTCTTTGGTCAGAGGAGAGAGATTTGTAGAAATATTCACGGCCGTCCAGCTCTATTTCGCACTCACCCAGATCGTATCGCAGAGAGGTGACCCGGTCACCGGCTTGCAGCGGCTGGCCTTCGAGGTCCAGTATTTGAGGGGTGGTCTCTACTTTTTTCTTTCGAAAGATGGAAAACATGAAATCTTCGTAAACAAGGCCTGCAAACTACACAAAAAGTCTATGATTGAGGCCATTCATCGAATGGCAAAGGAGAATTGGTTAAAAATGCCATCGAGTACTTGAAAAATAGGTAGAGGGCTTATATTATACATACCGGTTTGATAATACCTATTGCTTGGGGCACAGTCATGGAGCGTTATTTTTTCGACGAATGGTAGGTATTTATCGATAATTGTACTCTGTCCAGAAATCACGGCATTATTTTGGGAAAAAGTTTGGAATATGGTCTCCAAAGCCATACTTTTGATATTGTTGACGGAATTATAGACCGTTGATATTCATGTAATTTTAAATACAACCGCAATGAGAACAGAAAAAAAGTTGTTAGACAAAACAGCGTTGCGCACGATCAAAGGGGGATGGGGTCGACCAGTTACTCCTCCACCATTTTCAGGTGCAACAGATGACGACGGAGAACCTGATGAGGAGGAGAACTTTCCAGGAGTAAAGGGAATCGAGACTGCTACCGATAATCAAGGTACAGGACAGGCATCAAACCCGCCTCCGAGAGGTGCTTTCCTCGGCTTCTAAGCTGAAGAAAACGACACAAGTATCAGGGAATGTCTTAGACATTCCCTTTTTTTATGCCTTTGCCTCAAAGGGCCTCTCTCATGGCCTTATGGGGAAAGGTTGTCAGAACGCTAAGTGGGATGCCACAGGATAGAAGGATAGTCGGGTGCCCTACGTATAAGCTCCAGTCTGACGCTTATCTTTTTCCTGAGTTGTGGGGCAGAAAGGAATGCACCGGAGATAGGGCCAATTGCGCGAGAATATTATTCTACCACTACCGGGACATCGACAAGCTTGTACGAGGTCTGGTAGCAAGGGAGGCCATGCCATGCTTCCGTCTGGATTGCCCTGAGATTTGGAGATATGAAAGTTTGCAGGAGAGTCGAACCCAAGGACCTCTTAACTCACGTGGTGGACAGCCTGGCTGTATTCTTTTATCTTCCCGTGCAGTTCATTGGGATCAAAGGGCTTGGACAAGAAGTCTGTCATGCCTGCAGCATGGGCGTTGTCTTTCGTTTCTTGCATCGTTGATGCTGTGAGCGCGATGATTGGCAGCTCGTGGAACTTCACATCAGCCAGACCTCTGATGGTTCTGGAGGCCTCTAAACCGTCCATTTCCGGCATTTGCAGATCCATGAGCACCAGGTCGTAATCCTTCTTCTGAACCTGTTCCACTGCCTCTAAACCGTTCCGGGCCATATCTGTCTCCACTTCCCAGGTATTGAGGAACTGTAGAATGAGCATCTCATTCATGATATTGTCCTCTGCAACGAGGAGCTTCACTCCGCGCAGGGTATGCAGTTCACCCTGGCTCTTTTTCGGCTCTGGCTTGGGTTCAGGACGTTCTACTTTGAAAGGCATCACAAAGGAGAAGGTAGATCCGACACCCACCTCGCTTTGCACGTTAATGGAACCTCCCATGGTTTCAACCAGTTTCTTGGTGATGGCCAGTCCCAGGCCTGTGCCTCCATACTTGGTGGAAATGGCCACACTTACCTGCTCAAAGCTCTTAAATATCTCTTGCTGCTTCTCTTCAGGAATCCCGATTCCCGTATCGGTGATGGTGAACCTAAGTACCTGCTGTTGTTGTTTCACCTGCTCGACGGCGATCTCCAGCTCTACCTGACCTTCATGTGTGAATTTCACGCCATTGCCCAGGAGGTTATTGAGGATCTGTGCCAGGCGTGTGGGGTCCCCGATGAGCTCTTCAGGTACGTCCTCGTCGATCCTTACATCCAACGAAATTCCCTTCTCCTTAGCCTTCAGGTCCAATACGTGCTTGATGGCTTCGACCATCTCATGGATATTGAAAGAGACGTTTTCAAATTCAATCTTGCCAGCCTCAAACTTGCTAAAATCGAGGATGTCATTGACAAGCATGAGTAAGTGCTCTCCGGAGAAGGATAGGGCCCTCAAGTGCTCCGCCTGATCATCTCGGGGTTTCTCGTTCAACAGGAGATGAGAATAGCCGATGACGGCGTTCAGCGGAGTCCGAATTTCATGACTCATGGTGGTCAGGAACTGGCTCTTGATAGCAGATGCTCGCTGGGCGTTGTCTCGTTCCTTGAGGATCACCTCATTTTTGATCTCTATTTCTTCGTTTTTCTGTAGTAGTTCCCGGTTTTGCTTTCGGTTGATCAAGTAGTTGCGATAGAGGAACAATAGCAAGATGACGATGGAACCAATACCGAACAAGAGGAAGTTTTGAAAGCGCGCTTGAGCAGCCAATTGCTTTTGTTTGAGGAGGTTATTCTCGTTCAAGGCCCGGATCTCATTGTCCTTCGCTTCCAGTAGTGCAATATCGTTCAGCTTCTCCTGTCCCAGGATGCTATCCTGAAGGGCGATGTACTTCTTGTAGTTATCGAGTGATTCCTTGTAATCTCCGCTTTGCTCAAATAAGTTTGAAAACTCCTCATAACTTCTCATCACCACATGGGCGGCATTGATCGTTTCTGCCAGATCGTTGGCTGACTTTGTATATTCGTAGGCTTTTTCATAATCACCTAACTTGTTTCGGTAGGTCTTGGCCAGAATCAAATAGGCTTGCGCCAATTCAGTGTCGAGACGGTTTTCAGACAGTAGATCTACCGCTTCGTTCATGTAGTATATGAGCGAGTCAGGTTGCTCGAGATAGTAAAAGACGCCTGCCAGGTCCTTTAGGGCGACACCTTTACCCGCGGGGGCCCTGTCGTCTTCCAGCGACGAGAATACATCCAGGGCCTTATGGTAATAATAGGCGGCAGTGTCGTAGTTCTCAATGTCCTCATGGATTTTGCCGATATTACCAAACTCGTATCCGTAATAGAGGTCTTGCTCCATCACCTGCAGATTCTCCATGCGGATTTTCAGCGCCTTCTCATACTCCTCAGTGTCCTGGTACACATTGGCGCATCGGGATTTGGTCTGAATGACAAGGTCCTCCCATCCGAGTTCTTCATAAATGCGAAGTGCCTCGAGATAATACTTTAGTGTGCTATAAAAGTCAGCCTTGACCTGGTGTGCAATGCCAAGTACGACATTGGCCAGCGCCTCTGATGATTGTGATTCGACCTCAATGGATATCTCGAGCGCTTTCTTACCCAGAAGGATGGCCGTGTCGACACTTACCGCAGAATACTCATACGACTTCATTGCGACCGCACGGATAAAGAGCGTATCCGAGCTCTCGGATGAAAGCATTTCCTCAGTAGTGAATTTGTCGTACTGTTGGGCAGAAGCCAACAGCGAAAAGCTCACCAACAGGCAGAATAGAGCGGACTTTTTGAAGGCAATATAAACTGACCGATTACTTGACATTATGCCGGATACATAGGTTCTTCTTCACAAGATGACACTCGCCAGGGACGCAAAGGACCATGTAATCATTTCCTGTAAATACGTCTATGCATAGTTTCATTAGACAAAATAAGCAATAATCTTCGTTTGTCGAAGACTTGCGGCGTGAGGGTACCAATTTTAAGGTTTTTTGGACCAAATGCGGTTGTGAGCAAGAATTGGTAAAAGTTCGTTTTCGACATTTCAGAGCCGGTTCACCCATTGTCCCATCGGGTTATCAGTTACTTTTTCGTTCTGTACTTGTACTGTAGTTTTGCCGCCGGATGGACTACACGGAAATCATTAAGCTGCTAGTGCAGGGGCAATATGCACCAGTTTATTTTTTGCAGGGAGATGAGCCATTTTTTATCGACAATGTCATTCAGCACATCGAGTTGAATGCCCTCGATGACGCACAAAAAAGCTTCAACCAACTGGTGCTTTATGGCAAGGAAACCGACATACCGCAGGTCCTGACCTCGGCCAGGAAATATCCCATGATGGGAGAGCGGCAGGTGGTGATCGTCAAGGAGGCCCAGGAAATGAGAGGGTGGACGAAGGAAGTGAATCAGAGCCTGCTGTTGCAATACCTGGAGAACCCACTGGCGTCGACGATTCTCGTCTTTGGGTATAAGTACAAGACCATCGACAAGCGAACAAAGTTGGGCAAATCGCTTGATAAGCTCTCGGTACTCCTCACGAGCAAAAAGATCTATGATAACCAGGTGCCGGGATGGATACAAAGCTACGGACATGCGAAGGGCATTGAGCTTACTCACAAAGCGGTGATGTTGTTGGCCGAGAACATCGGAAATAATCTGCAACGTCTCGCGAATGAGATGGACAAACTCATTCTAAATAAGCCGGGAGACGGGCCCATTGACGACAAAGCCGTCCACAGGTACGTGGGTATCAGTAAGGACTACAACATCTTTGAGCTGCAGACTGCGTTGAGCACTGCCAATCGTCTGAAAGCACAGAAGATTGTTCAGTACTTCGGAGCCAACCCCTCCAATCACCCCCTGGTTCTCACCATTTTTAATTTGTTTTCGTACTTCTCCAAGTTGCTTTTAGTGCATCAAAGCCCTTCTAAAGACAAGCAGACCATCGCCAAAACGATAGGTGTGCATCCTTTCTTTGCCGAGGAGTACGTCAAGGCCTCCTCTTACTATAGCTTGCCCATTGTGCTTCGAAACCTGCATTACCTGGAAGAGGCGGATTTGGCAAGCAAAGGGATCACGCAATTGGTGCCCACAGAAAGGGACTTACTAAAGGAGTTAGTGCACAAGCTGATGAGCGGAATCCGTGATTAAATCCCGCGCTTTATATGGAATCGATAGTATGTTCGTTTATTGGTTGGTTGAATACTCAAGGTCAATGAAAAAACTCTGGATAATCGCCGCAATTCTTTGCACCTTCACGATACGCGTCGAAGCGCAGTCCACACTTGGGCAAAGGCCCCAGGAGGCGCAGTTCAGCACCCTGGAGACCGCATGGATTGAGCGGAACTGGACCGCGGCCTATCAGATAAGCAAAGAATACCTCGATAACTTCCCCAATTCAGGACATGCGGTGCGGGTGTTGTTCATCCACCTCTACAGCGGTTTGAAAATGGGTCGAGACAATCAGGACAGGGCCTGTCAGACTTTTTTGGCGAACCATCCGCAACGACCCGAGGCTGTGCAGTTGCGCCTTGCCTTGGCAGATTTCTATTTTAACAATGGGAAATACGCCGAGGCGGTGAAGCAATACAATCAACTTTCGTACTCCAAGGTTTCGCGAAAGGAAAAAGCTGAAGCGGAATTCAAAAAGGGCTACAGTTATTACGCCATGGGTAGGAGGGCAGAGGCCCTCACTCAGCTGCGTCCGGTAATTGAGTACCCAGGGGAGTATCGCTACAAAGCGGCCTATTACAGTGGCTTCATTCTTTATCAGAACAAGGACTATATAGAGGCGCTGACGTATTTGAAAATTGCCGATGAGGGGACTTTGGCGGATGTCAGCGCATTGATTGCAGATGCCTACTACCAACTAGGGCAAGGGGCTCAGTTGCAGCGCTATGTCTCGGAGCGGGCGCCCACTGCTCCCCGGGAGAGCAAAACGGTTCTCTATCGACTACTGGGTGAGGTCCTCTTCGAAGAGAAAAATTACGTAGATGCTTCCACGGCATTTGAGCAGGCGCTGGCCAGTTCGGAGGGTGCTGTAGACGCGATTGTCTATTACAAAAATGCGCTGTCGTATGACCTGGTAGATGCCCATGAACAAGCCATCGACAACTACAAGATCTCGGGGCTCGACAAGTCCGAGATTGGCCAATTGAGCGCTTTCCGCCTTGGTCAGCTGTACCTCGATGAAGAAAACTATCCCTTTGCTTCCCAGTCGTTTGAACAGGCAAGCGGGCTGTCGTACAATGAGGAGATCAAGGAACAATCGACTTTCTTATCGGGCAAACTGAGGCTGGCTGCGAGGGCCTACGACGAAGGGATCAACAAGCTGCTGGAATTTCGTCAACAATATCCGGACAGCAAGTGGTCGAGCGAGTCGGCCGAACTCGTCGCACAGGCCTTGCTGCTGACGACCAACTATGACCGGGCGATCCAGTACGTAGAAGGCCTGACAGTGCAGTCTTCCAAGACCCGTGCCACCTATCAAAAGGTTTGTTTCCTCAAAGGCGAGCAACTATTCAGTGACGGTCAGTTCAACGAAGCAATACGCTACCTCGATAAATCCTTCGTATTCACGCCGGACTTCGATGTTTTCATTGAGGGAAAGTTTCTTGCCGCCGAGGCTTTCAATAATCTTGAAAATATTGAGCGGGCAGAGACGCTTTACAATGAGGTGCTGGCGATGAGCAGTCCTCGGAGATATCCCGATTTTCACGCCCTGGCGCTGTACAACCTTGGATATATCGCCTACAACAATCGGGAATATCCTGAGGCTGAGACACTGTTTAGTCGTTTTCTCAACCTGGGATATGACGACGTCAGTGTGATGACAGATGCCCGCGTTAGATATGGAGATTGTCTTTATGCCAATAAGAAGTATGATGCCGCCAAGCGTCAGTATGAAGGTTTACTGGCGACGTCGATGACTGAAAAAGACTATGTCCAATACCAGATGGGGCTGCTCTACTACCAATCCGATAAGTACCAGTTGAGTGCTCAGGCATTTGACAAGGTCGTGAATCAATACCCTGAGTCACCCTATACGGACAACGCCCGCTTTCAAAAGGCACAGATGTGGTTCGAGCAGGCAAAGTTTGAAGAGTCGCTGAGAGAGTACCACCAATTGATAGCCACTGAGCCCACCAGCGGCCTACTTCCATTTGCGATCATGAGGCGAGGACTGGCCCACATGAACCTGGAGCAATACGACCAGGCCCAAAAGGACTTCGTAGCCACTGTTCGTCAGTATCCTACACATAAGACCGCAAATGATGCCATACTGGCGTTGCAGGACTTACAGAAAAGAAATATCGATGTACCTGGCTTTGCGGACGTCCTCGCGTACTTCCGGGAAGCCAATCCGTCCAATAGCAGTCTCGAGAGTATCGATTTTGAGCAAATCAAGACAGCCTACTTCCGTCAGGATTACGCGCGCGTCAACTCGCTCGCTTTGGAGTTCGAGAAGCAGTACCCGGAAAGCAATTTCCAACTGGATGTTCAATACTACGTGGCCGATGGCTACTATCAATCAGAGCAGTGGGAGGAGAGCATACGCGAGTTCAATACGCTGGCGGAGCGGCCAAGTTTTGGCTACTATCAGAGGGTCCTCGACAAGAGGGGCAAGGCGATGCTCGCTACAGGGAGCTATCTGGCCGCAATCAACAACTACCACTTGCTGCAGGCCGCTAGCCGCAACAACAAAGAACAATACCTGGCCCGAGAAGGACTGATGTACGCGTATCTGGAGATGAATCCCGATAGCGCTTTCTTCTACGGAGACCTGATCAGGAATGCTTCCTGGAAACCACTCAATGCTGAGCTGAAGGCTCAGATGGTCCAACTAAAGGTACGTCGCATGCAGGAGCGATTGCCGGAGGCTTTGGATATCGCCCGTGCCATTGTAGGGCAGGCGCCCAATGAGATCGGAGCGGAAGCCAATTATTACGTTGCAACGATCCTTCGGTCACAAGGGGAGTTCCAGGCCTCCAATGAAGCGTGCTTCGATCTTCTCAGCAATTTTGCCTCCTATTCGGAGTGGACAGATCAGGCGTACTTGCTGCTTGTCGCGAACTACCTGTCTCTTGACGAGGTGCTGCAGGCCGAGGCGACCGTCAACTCCATCCTGGCAAATGCCAAGGACCCTGCGATCATAGCCAACGCACAACAACTGAAGGAGGACGTCGACTTGCGAAGGGAAAGTCTTCTCCAGTCGACCGAGACAGATTCCCTCTCTGTTCCATCAAATTCAACAGACAGCATACGATGAGATATCTAGTAGTCATCAGTTTTTTGATAGTGACCCAGTTGGTCCACGGGCAGAGGGCAGATACTTTGCCTACCACTGGCAACATAGAGGAGGCCGAAGTCATCATCGAGAAAGAGCGCGACTTGATTTTGCCGCAAGCGCAGCGCACCCAGGTGACGATCACTCCCGATAATCGTCAAATCGAAGCGCCTGCATTGCAGTTTGAGGTGGAAGAACCCCGTACAAACCTGCCAGCATTCGATCCGTCATTCCGATCGGTGCCCTTGCCGCCACAAGAAAAGGATAAGCTTTTCTCGACTGAGGCGAGGGCCGGATATGGCAATTATGGCTCGCCATTGTTTGGGATCGTACACCACGGCAGTCTCGAACAGTTGAGGTATGGAGCGAATTTTTTCCATCAGAGCTTTGCGAATGGACCAGTGCGTGACGACCTGAGTGGTAGTAGCGAGACCCGTTTGACTGCGGATGTCAGCGGCAACTATGCACAGACCAAGCTTGGGCTGTCAGCAGGGTGGAAGAGCTACGGCTACTACTTCTACGGTCTGCCAGACGAGGCGATTGGCAATGACTCCTCTAACCTTATCCTGGACAGGGCGTCATACAATCACTTCCTGTTAGAAGGGGAGATAGCCACGCAGACGAAGAGTAGAGAGGTCATTTTTGTCGTAGCTCCGCGCTATGATCAGCTAAACAATGTGGCGAAGGATGCTCCTGACATTGCTTCTGAGACAAATCTTGCCTTTCCGGCTAATCTGACCTGGAATGTGGATTCTGTCAATCAAGTCGGTTTTGATCTCGTTCCGCAGTTGTCCACGTATTCCACTGGAGATCTTGAGATCAGCCGGTCGCTCGTATCTCTGTCTCCTTGGTATTCGACGGCGATCAGTGTCGTGAAGTTTAGATTGGGCCTCCAGGTCAACTTTGTGAGCGACAGCAGCAATGTTTCCAATACCCAGGTGGGCGCAGTGATGAGCTTTCAACTACCGTTAGGTGGAACATGGGTTGTGGATGGGGGTATAGACAATCGCATCAAGCAAAACCGATTGGTCGATTTGTACCAGGATAATTGGTGGCTGGAAGACAGCCTTACCCTGCGATCCTCTATCGAGAAAGTGCCGCTGTGGGCCACAGTGCAGGGCTACCCGTTCCCCAATGTGCACATGTTTGCCAGCGCACGTATTCAGGACATAGAGGATGCCTTGTATTATAGGCCCTCTGAGACAGATAGCTCCCGCTTCACCGCAGTGTACGAACAGGATGAATTGGGCGTTTTTGAGTTGAAGGCAGGGGCGACAGTTATTTTGAAGGATGATTTTACGGCTTCCGCCAATTTTGCTTTTTTCGATTATCAGCCTGGTAGTGAGATAGAAGCGTGGTACAGGCCGACGTCTACTTTGGACATAAGTTTCACCAAAGGCTGGAATGGACTGACGTGGCAGACAAGTCTAAAATTAGTCAACGGATTGAAGGCACCAAGTCCCTCAGATGGCAGTATAGTGGATTTATCGCCTATAACGGACTTGAGTATGAGATGGGATTATAAGGTCACCGAGTCGCTGTCAGCATTCGCCACATTTGACAATTTGCTGAACCAATCTTACGAGTATTACCTCAACTATCCTTCCAGGAGGATGACAGTGAAGGGAGGAATACGGTTTCGTTTCTAACGGGGGGGTAAGTAACAATTTATTAATGTGTATTTCACCAAACCCGGAATTTTGCTAAATTGACGACACTTAAAAGAATCCTATGAGTGAAGATAGAACCAACGAAGAAGAAGAAGAGAATAAAAACGAGTTCTTCGACGATGGCGACGATTTTGGTCTTCCAGATCTGGACTACGATGAATTGGACGAAGAGGCGGAGGACACACCGCTCGAAGAAGAAGTTCAATTGGACGTAGAATCAGAGACCGAAGACTCGACTCCTGATTTTGACACAACCTCTGATTTTGACGCGACCTCAGATCTCGATACGACCTCGGATCTTGATACGACTTCGGATCTTGATACGACTTCCGATTTTGAGACTGACGAAGCGCCATCATACGACGAGGAAAGCATAAGCACCGACGACCTCACCGCCGAGGACTTCGAGATCTCTGACGAAGAGTTGGAGGGGATCGAGGAGAATGTTGAAGGCTTTACGAGTGATGATCTAGACTTTGGTGGAGACAGTTACGGGGACTTCGAACCGGACCCCGAGGCTGCGGCTTTTGCCGCAGAGTCTTCTGAAGCCGATAGTTTTGGACACTCTGACGACGTCAGCACTGGCTCTGAGTACCGCTATGCGGATGAAAAGAGCCGCTCTTCTTTTACGAAGATAGTGATTATTGGTACCGTTGTTATCCTGGGCCTCGCGTCTGGATTTTGGTGGTACGCTGGAAGAGGTGATCGTGCTCGCGAGGCGCAGAAAAAGACAACGCCTGCTAAGACCGAGGATCCAAAGCCGCAGCCAGTAGCCGCGAAGGATACCGCTCAGGCAAAACAGGAAACACCTCCGCCAAGAACCACGCCTCCACCACAGCCTCAGGCGCAGCAGCAACAGCCGCGAGCGAGGCCTGTAGCGAGTAGTCCCGGGGAGATCCGGACGATCAGTGAGAGGACAGGCAACTCCTTCATTATCGTTGGTAGCTTTGTGGATGAGGACCTGGCCAACGATTTTGCTCAGAAGTTGGCGACAGCAGGCGAAAGTCCGACGGTCATTAGCCCTCCTGGTAATCAACTGTTTTACCGGGTAGCGATCGCATCTTTCAATTCGTATGACGAGGCAGCCCAAGCTCTGAATGATTTCAGGCCCAACTTTGGGGAGGATGCCTGGGCACTCAGGTATTAAAAACTTTCAATTTGCACTAAGGGACATCAATACTGATTGTCCCTTTTTTGCGTTGTACCCATTGTATTGAGCCATTCGATTGTAAAAAACCTCTATGCTATTACAAGTAGTGACAGAACCCCCCGTTGAGGAGTCCATTTCCGTTTTAGAGTTATTGCTCAAGGGCGGTTACATGATGATCCCTATCTTCATTTTATGGATAGTGGCCATCTACATTTTTGTGCAGCGAATTCTCGTAATTCGCGAGGCGTCCAAAACACCTGAAAATTTTAAGGATCAGATCCGACAGAAGGTGTTTTCCGGCGATATTGAAGGTGCCAGGATCCTATGTGCCCAAACAGCTACGCCTGTGGCCAGAATGATCGAAAAAGGCATATCCCGGATAGGCCATCCACTGAAGAATATCGAGGTGTCCATTGAGAATATTGGCAAGATCGAGGTGTATCGGCTAGAAAAAAACCTGGGTCTGTTGGCTACAATATCTGGAGCTGCTCCGATGATAGGCTTCCTGGGAACAGTAACAGGGATGATACAAGCCTTTCTGGCCATTGCACAGGAGGAGGGAGCGGTGAGCCCGAAACTGCTCTCCAGTGGCATCTATGAGGCCATGCTGACAACGGCCGCCGGCCTGTTTGTCGGTATCCTTGCGTACCTCGGTTACAACTACCTGATCACGAGGGTTCAGAAGTTGATCCACAATATGGAATTCAACTCGATCGATTTTATTGATTTACTACAGGAGCCGAAAAAATGAACCTAAGGCCAAAACATAAGATCGACGCGGCATTTAGCATGTCCTCAATGACGGACGTGATTTTTCTGCTTCTCATCTTCTTCATGCTGACGGCTTCGTTCATCACGCCATCAGGTCTGCCAGTTAATCTACCGAGCTCAAAGAGCTCAAATATTGTTATACAAAAAGTGAGTGTGACCATTACCAAGGATTTGAAGTACTATGTGGACGACGAGCCCATCAGTCCGAGCAGATTGGAGCCCGTGTTGCGCAGCTCGTTTGATGGTAAAGAAGGTGTGGTGGTCTTGCACTGCGATAAGTCGGTGCCTGTTGACCACCTGGTGAAGGTGGCTTCAATCGCTACGGCCCTGGAAGCCAAGGTATCTATTGCTACAAAACCCAACTGAGATGGAGGAGGAGCAGGACAAGGCGAAGAATAGAAAAAGCGCAGCCATTACCGCTACGATACAGGTGGTTTTGATTGTGGTGCTCTATTTCTTGGCTGCCTGGCGCCAACCTGATCCGCCGATCCCCGAATACGGCATTGAGCTGAGCTTTGGGGTCGCCACTGGTGGCAGCAACGTCGCTCCTCAGCCACAGCCCGTCACGACTCCTCCCACGCAGGTGGAAAATGCGGAGGAACAGCCCACAGAACCTGCCAGTGCCTCAGAATCGCAATCGACAGAAGGTGACGAGGCCATAGAAGAACCCACCGAGGGAGACCTACCTATCGAAGAGACAGGCGAACCGGACGCGTCAGACACTGAAAGTGAGGAAGCGACGCCCTCCGAATCGGATGAATCAGATCAAGCGGCAGAGAGCGATCAGTCAGAAGAGCAGGTCACGCCGCCAGTAATACAGCAGCCCGTGCAGGAAGTGACAGAAGATGCTACAGCGGCCAGTGAGGAAAGCGACGCTGAGAGTGCAGGAGTGGGCAATGATGCCGGTGATGAGGTGCAAGGGGAGCCCGCGGCAGAAATAGATGAAAGAGCGCTCTATGGCAACGTGACCGGTCAGGAGGGGGCCAGCCTCCAAATGAGTGGGTGGATATGGGATTTTGAGCCCACGCCAAAGGACGATTCGCAGGAGTCGGGCAAGATCGTTTACAAGGTCACCATTGATGATGAGGGCTATATCCTCAGCGTCGTGCCTCAAACCAGCACCGTGTCTCCATCAGTGGAGAAGTACTATCGACAGGCTGTCGAGGCCCTCACATTCAGCAAGACCTCTTCCTACAAGACTGCCCCCACCAGCACAGGGACCATTACCTTCATAATTAAGACAAAATAGACGTACTTCGCGGTCTTGATGAACTACGCGGAGACCCTTCAGTTCTTGTATCAGCAACTGCCCATCTACCAAAGAGTGGGCAAAACGGCCTTCAAGAAGGACCTCACGAACACCTTGCGGTTGCTGGATCACCTTGATCATCCACACCACCGATTTCCGAGTATCCATATCGCCGGCACCAATGGGAAGGGCTCTTCGGCAGCTGTACTGGAGTCGATTTTGCGTGCCGCAGGCTACAAAGTGGGGCTCTATACGTCGCCACACCTTCGTGAGTTCACCGAGCGCATCAAAGTGGGCGGAGCTGAGATCGAGCAGGAGGAGGTGGTGGAATTCGTCGATCTGATGAAGCCTGCCATTGTCGACATCCAACCTTCATTTTTCGAGCTCACTGTCGCCATGGCGTTTTGGTGTTTTGCCAGAAAGGAGGTGGACATTGCCGTCGTTGAAACCGGACTGGGTGGGCGTCTTGACAGCACGAATGTATTGAGGCCGATTGCTTCGCTGATTACGATGATAGGCTGGGACCATATGGACATCCTGGGAGATACACTGGAAAAGATCGCCAAGGAAAAAGCAGGCATCATAAAAAAGGGTGTCCCCGTCGTGGTCGGAGCCGATCAGCCGGATTTGCTACCAATTTTTGAACAGAAGGCACAGGCGGAAGGTAGCCCTATCGTAGCCCGACGGAAAGAGTATGCTATCACTCTGATAGACAGCGATATCACTCATCAAGTGATCAATGTTCGGCGAGGGGATGAGAGGTTTATTGACGGGTTATATGTTAACAATGGCGCGCGGTACTTGCTCGAAAATCTCCCTGGTGTATTCGATGTGCTGGAGTTGCTGGGCGATAAGGGTTTTGTAGTCGATGAAGAGCACATGCGAAGGGGTCTGAAGCAGCTCGAAATCCGAGGAAGGTGGCAGGTGTTACGGAAGGGCCCCATGGTCATTGCCGACGTCAGCCACAATGTATCGGGACTAACTCGGCTATTCGAACAACTTGCCCACGAAAAGGGGCGGAAGCACATAGTCTTTGGCATGGTGAAGGAGAAAGACATTGGTGAATTGCTGGAGCTGTTTCCCAGAGACGCTACGTACTATTGGACGCAGAGCGGCGTCCCACGATCACTGTCGGTGGATGAATTGGGGAGCGTTGCCTCTTCCTGCGGATTGAAAGGGTCCTCTTTTACCAATGTCAATAACGCGATCGCAGACGCTGTCAATTCAGCGGCCTCCGAAGATATCATTGTTGTCTGTGGTAGCACGTTTGTCGTTGCTGAAATTGAGGGATTGTGAGACAGAAGAGAAGAAGATTCGCCGAGAATTTTGAGAGTCGAAATGTGCTCGAGCCGGGAAAGGAGGGCTACGAGCAAATCAAAGGGCGATGGAGGGAAGAAATGTTCCAGAACAACAACGACCTCGTTGTTGAGCTAGGGTGTGGCAAAGGCGAGTATACGATAGGCCTGGCGCGCATCTTTCCTGATCGGAACTTCCTGGGAATAGATATCAAAGGTGAGCGCATTTGGGTCGGCAGTCAGACGGCCCTGGAGGAGGGTCTGGACAACGTCGCGTTTCTGAGGACGCAGATGCTTTTCTTTGAGAAGTTCTTCGCAGAGAATGAGATATCTGAGATCTGGCTGACGTTCCCCGACCCTCGGCCAAAAAGCAGGGACGAGAAGCGGAGGCTTACTTTTCCACGCTACCTCAACTTGTACAAGCATGCATTGGATCCAGAGGGCTGGTTCAAGTTCAAAACAGACAACACAGGGCTCTTTGAGTACACGCTTGAACTCTTGCAGTCCCAATATCCTGTGCGCAATCTGACTTACACGTGGGACTTGTACGATTCACCACTTGTGGGTGAACACCATGGCCTTAAAACCAAGTACGAAAAGATCTTCTCTGAGAAAGGAGAGAAAATCAAGTACATGAAATTTCAGTTTTGAGCATTATCCTAAGGTCAGACCACAATCACCGGAACAATTTTTGCTTACCCACGCAATTGAGAGTTAATTTTGTGAAATAACGAGGCGAAAAGCTGCCTCCAAGAACAAGAAACGAGAACGAATGAAAAAACGCTATGCTATCCCTATTGCTACCATTGTGCTCTTTGCAGGCATCCTCGGTGGCTGTGGATCCGATGATAACTTTGATCCAAATGTGCAATTGCAACAGGACATCGAGGCAATCGATCAGTACCTATCAGACAATAACATCACCGCCGCGGAAGACGAGTCCGGTTTAAGGTTCGTCATCAACGATGTGGGCTTGGGTAAGCCCATCGAAGAGGCCACTATTCTGTACGTGACATTCGACGCGCAAACGCTGGATGGTACTATGTTCGCAGAGGAGGAAAACTTGCCTGTCAATCCTGAGGCGATCCCACTCTTGGCCTGGGAGATCGGCTTTCCATTTATTTCCGAAGGTGGATCCATGACCCTGTACTCGCCTTCCGGCCTGGCATTTGGGCGTCAGTCAGGTGACAACCTGCCGGCCAATAGCAATGTGATCTTTGAAGTTTCGCTATACGACTCCGAGGCCAGTATAGCTGCAGATGGACTGGTGATCGATGCCTTCCTCCAAGCCAACAATATCCAGGCTGAGGTTGATCCTGCATCCGATATTCGCTACATCATTCATGAGCAAGGCGATGGCCCCTCTCCATCACCTCAGAACTCAATAGCCATTGATTACGAGGGAAGGTTCCTTGACGGAGAAGTGTTCGATAGTGGCGAAGGTGCCATCTTTCAACTCGGTGGACTGATCCCGGGATGGCAGATGGGCTTACCGTTGATTGGTGAAGGTGGTTCCATCACGCTGTACATTCCGTCTTTCCACGCGTACGGACCCAATGGTATACCTCCACAGATCCCGGAAGAGGCCATTATGGTCTTTGATATCTCTTTGCTGACGGTCTTTTAGCATTTTCCTGAACTAGTCAAATCAAAAAGGGCCTGACACGGGTTATGGGAGTATGAGCTTCCTGATTTTCATACTCCTGCAGTCCGCCGTTGTGGTCTCAGAAAATAATCCGCTCGACATTTACCGCTGGAAGCAGCGGGTCATTGTCATCCAGACTGGAGAAGATGTTGACATGGCCGCTCGTCAATACAGTGACTTCACTGATGAGCTACCTGAGCTTCAGGAACGGGATGTCGTGCTACTCACTATACGCGGAGAGGAGGTGGATCTCTTTGGCGAGCGCTCGTCGATTTCCGCTAGTCAGGTAGTCCGGGCCTGCGGTTTGAAGCCAGATGCGTTTGGCCTGGCTTTAGTCGGGAAGGATGGGGGCGTGAAGTTCAGAGGTTCGGAACTCGTCGAGCCAAGGGAAATTTTCGCCCTGATTGATCAGATGCCCATGCGTCGCGCTGAGATGAGATCAGGAGGCAATTAGATCCTGCGAAGAGAATGGCAACCTAACCTCTTCCGCCATGATCTCCATGTAAATATTTTGATAGCGTCGGGCAACGATAGGCCACAGGAAATGGCGCACGCGGTCATGGCCCTTGGCCAACATGCGACTGCGGGTTCCACTGTCGTGAAGCACCTTGTAGATGCCATGGCTGATCGCTTCCGGGCTGAAAGGGTTGACGCGATATCCCGCACGACCACTGATTTCTCCAAGGCAGGAAGTGTTGGAGGTCAGCACTGCCGTATCAGAAGCCATTCCTTCTATGATCTGCATGCCATTGGTGTCCCTCAGGTAAGGGCACAGTAGGAGGGTGGCATGACTGTAGAGGGAAGGCAGTTTTTCCCAAGGCACATGGCCTGCGAGGACAATCTTACTCCTGATTTTGTGCAAGTTCAGTTCCGTAAGGGTGTTTATTATCTCATCCTCAGCGACATCCGCTATCACCAGAGGCATGGCTTGCTTCGTTGTCATCTTCGAATACAGCTCATAGCCCTTTAGTACGTTGCGCATGTTCTTGCGAGGTTCCAATCCACCAAAGTAGAGCAGGTACTGCGCTGGGACACGTGCGGGCCTTTGCAGATGTGCCGGCGTGTAGAGGTAATGACTGCTGACGCCGGGATGAATCGTTTTTGTCTTTCCTGCCAGGCTCGCATATTTCTTGGTGATGGCATTTCGGTCGTGACTGCAATGTGTCACCAGGCCGTTGGCCACTGTCGCAATGGACTTAAATCTCTTTCGGCGGTACGCTGACCGTATTTTCTGAATGATATTGCCCCCAAGGTAAGGTCTCGTGAGATTGACGCTGTCGTTGATGGTCACGAGGGTTTTGGTTTGCGGGTTTGTGATTCCCAAACTTGTCGTGCAATGCATGAGGTCGAGGCTCAATTTGCTCACTTCCCGAGGAAGTGCCACCTGCTCCCACAGGAGTGATGCAGTCGAGTTGATGTATACCAAATGGAAGTTGGGAGCTTCGTGAAATACGTGGGTCTCTGGCCCCGGCGCTGCGAAGATGAAATATTCATTGTCATCATCGATGGCCATCAGACCGTGGATCAATTCCAGGATCAATTGATCGACGGCAGATTTTTTAGCACTAAATATTCGCTGTGCTTCTATGCCGATCCTCATGGGTGTATTCTAAAGGTAAGTTCTTAAAGCGGATACTCTTTCTGATGATGGTCTCACCACCGGTGTATTTGAGCATGAATCGCAGTACTCGAGGGAGGCCAGCCGCCACTTCTCTGAGTTGCGCTCGATACAGTTTTCTGGGAACGGCGATCAACAGAACGGCCGTAAATGCCAGTGTTGACGCTAGTAGCTGCGGGTCCTGGAAGTAAAGACCAGCAGCGATGCCTGCGCTCCAAGTCAATAGCTTGCAGGGCAGTAGTGATCGCAAGAGCCCGTCGAAGAATTCAGCGGGTTGATTTTTCTTGGCAAGACGCCCCAGGTTCGTCAGATAATGTAGAGATCGGCCCAATGGGAACTTAAGTAAGGCCCCGAAGCGCAAACGCTCTGTGAAGATCCTGGCTGTAGGGAGGTAGCTCACCTTTATTCCGGCGATGCGGAGGCAGCGATCCATTTCTCTTGTGAACGATTTGCCGCCATCGATATCCCGAACCAAACGATGTAGTAGGCGACTGTCAAACGCCATTCCTGCCCCTTTGATAACTGGTGACAGCCCAAGTCTCGCGGGTCCTTTTCGAAAAATTGCGTTGTTGATTTCTTCATTAGCGGCGATGAGGCGCTTTGCGATAGTATTGCGCTTCTTCGGTGTAACGTGCCCCTGCATCACGCGAGCTCCTTGGTTGTAGGCATTGTTTATCTTCTCGAGGAAGTCAAATTCCTGCACATGATCAGGGTCCACCAGCACATAGATGTCAGTATCTCGTGGGTCCAAATGCTTCATTGCCTCCCTAACGGCATTCGCATTGGTTTTCACCTCGAGATCGAGGGGTAAGATGCTGACATCAAGCCCCTGCAGTTCGAGCAAAGTCGTTCCGGGAAGGCCATCGGCAATGATGACCACTTCGAAGTCGCTATTATCATAGCTCTGCATGAGCGAACGGATCGCGCACTCTTCAATGTTGGTATGTTCCTTTCTGGCGGGGATGAGGACCCTGATCTTTCGGTTGGTGGGGTGCAGTACACGGCCCACTTCTTTCTTCTTAGTATGGCTGGCTATTACGAAGAATAGAAAATACAAGGTACTAATACCTGTAAGGATCAATAGGATAGTCGGTATATGGTAAAGCATCGTGTCCATATATGCTGGGATTCTTAGGCAAGCGCCACGACAGGCAAGCTACCGGTATGGACTACAGGCGACACCAGGGAAAGGTCGATGCACCGATCTTCTTCAATGGTAGTTGGCAACATGGCGGTCTGTCAAATGCTAGTTTTACTCAAACTTAGATGTCAGCTCCCGCAAGGCACACATTTATACGATTGATGGTAGGTAATACCCGTTAGAGGGAAAAATCTCACGATGAGTCAAATCGGTGCTCGGACGACCTGGGGGAGATATATCACCTACTAATAGGTTGTGAGAGAAACAAAAAAGCGATCCCATAACGGAATCGCTTGCTCTCTGTGAGTATAGTGGAATTCACTATTTGGCGAACACGCCACTGAAATTCTCCTTGTAGGCAAAGGCCAGAAATATGTTGCCCAGAAAGACGATAAAGGCCACTGGGTTGATGGGCGTTAGAAATAGGTGGAAGAAGAAGATCTGCAACGTGATCGGCCCCAGGATCGCAATGGCCAAAGGCACATATCGTCCAGTGAGCAAAAGGGCCCCAGCAACCACCTCAAGTGCCTTGAGCACCGGGAAGAAGTAGCTTGCGGCACCTAGCCCTCCCATAAACGCCGCTGCCGCACCGTCCATTGCTGGTGTGGGCAGGAACTGAAAGAAGCCATTGAGGCCAAAAAATGCAAAAATTACTCCCAGGAGGTAACGCACTACTGTAGCGGTTATCCTAAGAGGTTTCGAAAATGTAGGGGTAATAGTAGCCATAGAATGGGTATTTACATTAAATGTATATACATCTACCCGATAACACAAAAAAGGGTTCCAACCGTCCTGCTTAGCCTGTAGATTTGCGGCCGCATGGAACCCAATAAATACATGGTCTCTCTGGTCATCCCGGTGATGAACGAAGAGGACAACATCCAGCCACTTTTTGACAGCGTGAGGCAGTCATTGACTGACATTGACTATGAGGTAGTCGTGGTAGATGATGGCAGCACCGATCGTACCATTGCCAACATCCACGAATTTCGTGATGAGCGAATCAAGACGGTGGTGTTGAACAAGAACTATGGCCAAACAACCGCAATGTCAGCCGGTATCGACCACGCGTCCGGAGAGTACATCGTCACACTGGATGGGGATTTGCAGAATGACCCCTCTGACATTCCAATGATGTTGGACAAACTCCACGCTGATGATGTCGATGTGGTGGCAGGTATTCGCTCAAAGCGCAAGGACGGGATGTTCCTGCGCAAGATCCCTAGCATGTTGGCCAATGCCATGATTCGCAAATTGACAGGAGTCTACCTACATGACTACGGCTGCACACTCAAAATCTTTAAAAAAGACATTGCCAAAAACCTGGGCCTTTATGGCGAGCTTCATCGGTTCATTCCAGTGCTTGCTCAGTTGCAGGGTGCTCGACTGGCGGAGGTGCCGGTAAAGCATCACCCCCGAAGGCACGGTAAGTCCAAGTACGGACTGGGGCGAACCTTTCGCGTGTTGAGTGACCTGCTGTTAATGGTGTTTTTTCAGAAGTACTTTCAGCGGCCAATGCACCTCTTTGGTACCACCGGGCTGGTCACTTTCCTCGCCGGTGTCCTCGTCAATATCCTACTGCTGATAGACAAATTCATCTACGGAGAAGATATTGGGGGCCGGCCTTTGCTCATTTTGGGTGTGATGCTGGTCCTTGGAGGTGTGCAACTTGTCACCATCGGTATCGTGGCGGAGCTCATCGTGAGGACTTACTTCGAGTCACAAAACAAAAAGACCTATCGCATAAAGGAGCAATTCTAGGTGACTGCCAAACAAAAGTCCTGGGCGAAGGCCGCCCTTCGAATATTGGTCTCGGCGACGGCCATGGTCTTCGTCTTTCGGTCGATAGACTGGCCACAGACCCGGTCCATATTGTATGCCGCCGACCCGCCCTTGTTGGCGATCGCCATTTTGCTCTTTGCTACCTCCAAAGTTTCGAGTGCCTTTAGACTGCAGGTATACTTCAGAAACATGGATCTCTACATTAGCCATTGGCGCAATCTTAAGCTGGCGTGGCTCGGTATGTTCTATAATCTCTTTCTGCCGGGTGGGATCGGAGGAGATGGCTACAAAGTGTATGTTCTTCACAAAGAGTCTGGTAAGTCAGTCAAGTTGCTGGGCGCTGGCGTGTTGATTGATCGGATCAGCGGCATGGCTGCCCTTACATTTCTGGCCCTTCTCGGTATCGCGTTATTGGACGTGCCCAATTGGCCAAAGTGGATTACGACGGTGAGTTTGGTATTGGCTGCCCTTGCCTTTCCAGCCCTCTACGTCTTGAAAAGGTTGGTCTTCCCGAGCTTCGTGGCTCGGTTTGGAGTTACGACGCTCTTCTCCCTGGCTACGCAGGTATTGCAGCTCATATGCGTCTTTTTCATCCTCCGGTCTCTGGGGCTTGCCGGCCAGTACCTTGAGTATCAGGTGTTGTTTCTGGCCTCCTCCGTGGTAGCCGTGCTTCCATTTACGATAGGGGGCGTAGGTGCACGCGAATTGACGTTTCTGGCGGGTTATCAGTACCTGGGTATCGACAAGAATCTTGCAGTGGCATTGAGCCTACTTTTCTTTCTTATCACCCTAGGGGTGTCGGTTTTTGGTGCGTTTTTCGATGTGAGGGAGAAAAAGGAGGCCAGTTAGTCGGCCTCTATCGCCTCGAGTATGTCCATTACCTGGCCATAGTCCTTATATCCCGGACGATCCTCTTCAGTGGCTTCCAGGGTCAGACCGGGACCCATGAGATATTCCTCCTGTTCTGCGGCTGGCAAACCAAATCCCCGCAACAGTTTCACATTGCCATTGTAAAAGCTCATGAAGTGCTTGAGGTCCTCTGCCATCTTACCATCCTGATTGGTGAGTGTCACTGCTTCGACTAGTTCGTCGAGGTAGCTGAGGCGGGACTTCAGTAAGTCGAAATTCTTGGGAGTACTGATGTCCAGCTTCATGAAAACAGGCTTTCCCAGCAAGACCAGGGGCTCCACAAGATCAATCTGTGAGATCTCGATGACATCCAATTGGTAAGAGCGCAGTGCCAGCTTGATGTCCTCAAGTGTGGTTTTACCAAATTCACCTGCCAGTCTCGGCCCTGAGATCCACTCCGTGATTTCTTCAAATGCTTCTGGGGAAAGATGCGACGGTGACTGTTCGTCCACAGGAAAACCCAATACGTCAACGCCCATACCGGCACAGTACCGGGCATCACTGAGGTTGGTGATGTTGCTGACCTTTACGAATGTTTTGAGTGCCATGTAGTTATTTCTTTAGGTGAAATGCGCTATTTCGGAATAATGTTTTGCTGGAGAGAGAATAATTCGTCTTCCTCGGAATAATTCATGCGTTCAGTGAGATCTGTACCTCTCCCTAAGCAAAAGTAGCCATAAGGGGCCAAAAGTAGGAGTACTGACACGTCTATGACCGCCGACCTGCCTATCTTTGCAGAAAGCAGGGAACAATTGTCTTCTGCTTTTTCTTTTTTTTAATCACGTAAACCAGGCTGTGAACCTGGCAGAGCGATCATGAGTAAAGGACGAGTATTAGTAGCCATGAGCGGAGGTATTGATAGCTCCGTGGCGGCGGTGCTCTTGCATGAGCAAGGGTACGAGGTGATTGGTATGACCATGAAAACGTGGGACTATGCCACATCGGGAGGTAGTAAGAAGGAGACAGGCTGCTGCAGCCTTGATTCCATCAATGACGCGAGAAACATCGCTGTAAACCTGGGATTTCCCCACTACATCATTGACATCCGAAATGAATTTGGTGACTATGTGATTGATCATTTCACCAGTGAGTACCTGGCTGGCAGAACGCCCAATCCGTGCGTGCTTTGCAACACGCACATCAAGTGGGATGCGCTCTTAAGGCGCGCCGACAAACTGGGTTGTGACTTCATAGCGACAGGACACTATGCGAATATTCGTGAGGAAAACGGTCGCTATGTAGTGTCCAAAGGGAAGGACGCCAACAAAGACCAGTCATACGCACTTTGGGGTATATCGCAAGAGAGCCTTAGCAGGACGATGTTTCCTCTGGGGAGTTTGCATAAGTCAGAGATCAGAGAGATGGCGACGCAAAGGGGCTTTCATGAGTTGGTGACCAAGTCAGAGTCATATGAAATCTGCTTTGTCCCTGACAATGATTACCGGGGCTTTTTGCGACGTCGCGTGGAGGGTCTGGAGCAAGAGGTAGCTGGTGGCGAATTCGTTCTTGAAGATGGTACTGTCGTCGGGACGCATGAGGGTTACCCATTCTACACCGTGGGGCAGAGGAAAGGCCTGGGAGTGGCATTGGGGTACCCGGTATATGTGACTGAAATCCAAAAGGAGAAAAATCGCGTTGTTCTTGGTACCTTTGACGAGCTCAGCAGAGATGGCATGTACGTGAAGAAGCTCACGCTCCAGAAGTACGACGCCCTTCCTGCGGGTGAGCGATTGGATACTATCACCAAGGTTCGGTACAATGATCCGGGGACTCCAGCTATTATTGAGCAGGTGGGGGATACGATGAAGGTCTTCTTCGGAAAAGGAGTTTCAGCGATCGCACCGGGGCAGGCGGCAGTATTCTACGAAGGAAATGATGTGATCGGTGGTGGTTGGATCCATTCCAGTTTTCACCAACACCAAGCCAAGAATAAAGCTACCAGTTCGACGTTGTAAACTGAGAGTATGCATAGGCAAATCTTTTTTTGGCTGACAGCGGTCTCGGTGCTGTATGGCTGTACAGATACTGACCCTCCAAACCCGGATCTATCAGGTTCGGCTTACTATCCATTGCAAACTGGCAATTATTGGATCTACCAGGTGGAGCAGGTTGTGATTCTGCCATTGGGAAATGATACATCTTCCTATCAGCTAAGGGAGGTCATTGCTGATAGTATTGTCTCTCCACTGGGTGAGGTGACCTACCTCATCGATCGGGAGTCGCGTGCGGATGAGTCCAGCCCTTGGCGGCAGGATTCTTTGTGGACTGCCCGCAAGAATGGTCAGTTCACCGTTGTCACGGAAAACAGCGTCCCCCTTATCAAACTGGTCTTCCCGGTTGAAGAAGGGAAGACGTGGAACGGGCACGCGCTGAATAACATGGGGGCAGTGACCTTCAGGTTCGATCCTGTGACTATGACAGAAGTGAATTCTCCACTTGACCTGGCCACGGCACCTATGATCAAAACGGTGATCAGTGATCTGGAGTCAGATATTGTTGGTACTGACAAGCGATCAGAAATCTATGCCAACGGAATAGGCCTTGTGCAGAAAGACCAGCTGATTCTCGAGCTCTGTACGTCTTCCAACTGCGAAGAGCTGGGAGCAGTGATCGCAGGGCGTTTTCTTTCTCAGGTGTTAATTGAGTATGGTGAGTTGTAGATCTGTCATAGTTGCCATCCATCTGCTGCTCGGCACCGCCGCCGGAGCCCAAAGCCAGTCGAATCGTTACATGGTTTTCTTCACCGATAAGCAATCGACGCCTTTTTCCATAGAGCGGCCGGAGGAGTTCTTGTCGGAAAGGGCCCTGGGTCGAAGGGAAAAGCAGGGTGTGGCTATCACAGAGGAGGATCTGCCAGTAGATCCTGCTTACGTAGAAGCGCTCGACCAGATCACTCACGTATTCTTCACGACGAAGTGGTTCAATGGCGCCCTGGTACAAGCTACATCCGCAGATATCCAAGACATCGAGGGACTGGACTTCGTCAGCAGCGTCGAACTGGTTGCACCTGATGAGGTCCTGACGACTACCAGGGGTGATATGCCCTCGCCGGGTCCCTGGGAGGCCGCGGACACCACCGGCTGGTCCACAGAGTTTCAAAACAACTTATTGGGTGGAGACCTGATGCATGAGGAAGACTTTCGAGGGGAGGGCCTCTTGATAGCTGTTCTTGACGGAGGGTTCCGTGGGGTGCACCAGCAGCAGGTCTTCAGGCATCTTTTTGATGAGGATCGTGTTGCCGCCGTTCGCGATTTCGTCACGGACTCCTATGACCCTTTTCAGTTTTCTCGTCACGGGACTGCAGTCTTGTCTTGTATAGCGGGGTATCGCAGTGAAAAGATCAAGGGCCTTGCGCCCAATAGCCAGGTAGCACTATTTGTGACAGAAGAGGTGGCCACCGAGTACCGCGTGGAAGAATACAACTGGGTATTTGCCGCTGAAATGGCCGATAGCCTCGGTGCGGACATTATCAACACTTCCCTGGGTTACAGCACTGATTTTGACCTGTCGAGCATGGATTACCCGTACTCGGCCATGGATGGGGAGACGACTGTTATCACGAGGGCCGCTGAGATGGCCTTTAGCAAGGGCATTTTTCTGGTCACGAGCAATGGCAATGATGGCAACTCCTCCTGGCAGTTCCTTTCGGCACCGGCGGATGCACCCAATATTCTCGCGGTAGGTTCGGTCGATGTCAGCTTGTCGAAATCAAGTTTCAGCTCCATTGGCCCGTCGGCAGACGATCGCATCAAGCCAGACGTCTCCGCCCTAGGTCGGGGTGTCACCGTTTTTTGGAGCAGCTTTACCTCTGGGGATGGGACAAGCTATGCCGCACCCCTGGTGACAGGTCTGGCAGCTGGCATTTGGCAAAAGAATCCGGAGTGGACCAATGCACAACTTCTGCACGCCCTCCGGAGTTCTGGGAGTAGCTCGCAAAGCCCCAACAACCAAATTGGCTACGGTGTCCCTAATTTCAGACCGGAAGAACCAGGAGCCATCCTATCTGTGGACGACCCCGGTGGGGATGTTATAGTGTATCCCAATCCTGTCATTGGTAGCCAGCTGACGCTGGATTTTACCAAGGCGGATTTTCAGCTGATTTCAGGTCAACTGGTGAGCACTGGCGGTGAGATTCTGTATGCTTTTTCGGGGGAGAATCGAAGTAGGAGATTCCAATTAGACCTTTCAGGCCTTTCCAGTGGCCTATATTACCTTAAATTGGTGGGGCGAAATGAAAGCCAAACTTTGAAGGTACTCAAAAGATAATATGTCATCATTGAAGATCTGTCCGTCGATCCTTGCTGCGGACTTTGCTCACTTGCACGACCAGGTGGCCATGCTCAACGAGAGTGAGTGTGACTTTCTGCACATCGATATCATGGATGGTGTATTTGTGCCAAACATCTCATTTGGTTTTCCGGTAACAAAGGCAGTTGCTAAATATGCCACCAAGCCTCTGGACTTTCATCTGATGATTGAAAAGGCAGATCCTTATCTGGGTCATTGTGTAGATAGTGGCGCTTCGATTATCTCCGTCCATGAAGAGGCGACCCCGCACTTACACCGGACAGTTTCAGCAATAATAGAGTTGGGAGCAAAGCCCGGCGTGGTCATCAACCCTCATACACCTGTGGAATCACTCACAGATATCTTACCGATGCTGCACCTTGTATTGGTAATGTCCGTCAACCCCGGCTTTGGAGGGCAGTCCTTTATAGAACGGACCTATGACAAGATTCGGCGCCTGAGAGCCATCGCCGACGTACTCAATCCTTCGCTGGAAATACAAGTAGATGGGGGTGTCTCCATCGACAATGCGGGCAAGCTTAGGGAAGCAGGGGCCACCATGTTGGTGGCGGGCAGCGCCGTGTTCAAGTCCAACGATCCGCAGGCCTACATTACGTCGCTCAAAAACAGCTGATAATACTGCATGCGCGTTCATCTGATTTTGGGATTTTTCCTTTTGCTCACAGTTCCACTGGCAGCGCAACGATACGTGCTGGAAGGACAGGTGACTGATGGTAATGGTCAACCATTACTAGGCGCCAATATCAGATTGGAGAATTCCACAACAGGCACTACCACCGATGACGAGGGGGCGTATGAGTTGGTATTGCCCGGACCATCCGGTACGGTGGTCTACAGTTTTGTCGGATATCGTACAGAGCGAATTCAGATCATCTTTAGTGACCCCGGAAGACTGGAACAGAATATTGCCTTGTCTGAGGATCGTGCGGTGCTCGATCGCATTGTCGTGACTGACTCGGCCATTCAAGATCCTATATCGGTGGCGCCGGTCATTCGGATAGCGCCGAAGAGCGCCGAGTCGCTGCCTTCGACATTTGGCGATTTTTCCCAGGTGCTTGCGACGTTGCCCGGCGTCGCCAGCAACAATGAGTTGGCCTCTACCTATTCGGTTCGGGGTGGCAATTTTGACGAGAACCTTGTGTATGTAAATGACATTCCGATCTACCGACCATTTCTGGCCAATTCCGGTAGGCAGGAGGGGCTCAGCTTCGTCAACCCCGGCCTCGTAAAGGATATCAACTTCTATGCCGGTGGATGGGAAGCCAAGTACGGTGACAAGCTCTCTTCAAGTCTCAATATTGAGTACAAGTCCCCACGCTATCAAGAGGGCTCGGTGACGCTCGGGTTGCTGGGAGGCACTGGCTATATTGGTGGCGCATTGGGAGGGGATCGTGCTGAATACATCATCGGGGTTCGGCACCGCGATTCGAGGTACTTATTGAACACACTGGAGGTACAAGGCCAGTATTTTCCTAAGTTCACCGATGTCCAGTCACTCCTCACTTTTGACCTGACGAAAAAGAAGCGAATGCAGCTCAATCGGACGAAGCTCAGCGTGCTGTTTGCCTATGCACGAAATCGATACCTCACGGAGCCGGTTTCGCAGGATACTGAGTTTGGGTCAGTGCAGGCCAATTTTCGATTGCAGACGGCTTTTATCGGGCAGGAGATCCTCAATTACGACACGTACCAGGTGGGCTCTCGGCTCCGGCACAAAGTCTCGAACAAGTTCACAACCAACCTGATCCTCTCCGGGGTGCGTACCCTCGAGAAGGAGTATTTTGATGTCGAAGGAGGTTATCGTCTTTGCGATGTGGACAATGATCCGGGTTCTGGGACTTTCGACGATTGTGTGGTCATAAGGGGAATAGGGACCAACTACAACTACGGCCGCAATGACCTGGTAGCGAGCATTGTCAATGCAGAATCTCGCAATGAACTGATCATCAACGATCAGAACTTGCTGGAGTTTGGAGCAGGGGTAAGCTGGCAGGTGATCGATGACCGCATCAACGAATACGCTTTTATTGACTCGTCCGATTTTGTAACCGTGACGGAAAGTATTTTCAATGAGCTCAGCCTCAATTCACTCCAGTACTCTTTTTACGTCCAGAATCAGACAGCCACACGTGATTCTGCACATATCCTCAATTATGGTGTCCGATTCAATTATTGGGACCAAAACGAGGAGTTGCTGATCAGCCCCCGGATCCAGTATCGCTGGCAAATCAATGATAGGCTCGCCATCCGATTATCAACAGGTATTTATAGCCAACCACCATTTTATCGTGAATTGCGGTCCAGGGAAGGGGAGATCGTGCCCGATCTCAAGGCACAGAAGTCCCTACATGTCATAGGATCAGTGGAGAAAGTCTTCAGAATGTGGGGCAGGGATTTCATTTTCAATACGGATGTATATTGGAAGAGCCTCACCGACGTCATTGCCTATGACGTGGAGAACATCAGACTCCGCTACTTTGCTGACAATCGAACTGAGGCATACGCTCAGGGCATCGATTTTCGTGTCAACGGCGAGTTCATTCCTGGTACACAGTCGTGGTTCAGCCTGGGATTACTTCGAACAGAGGAAAATATTGCCAATGATGGGCGAGGATATATTCGCCGACCGACCGATCAGCGAGTGAATATTGGCATCTTCTTCGAAGACCATATTCCGAATGATCCCAGCATCCGTGTCTACCTCAATCTCAACATTGGCTCCGGGTATCCTTTTGGTCCTCCCAATCGTCCCGACCTTCGCAATTCCTTTCAGGGAGATGAATATTATCGATTGGATTTGGGCCTGTCCAAGTTCATACGATTGAGCCACTACAACTTCTTCGAAAGCCTCGTTTTACGGGCGGAGATTCTGAATGCTTTTGCTGCGGATAATACCCTTTCCTATACCTGGATTGAGGATGTAAATGGTGCTAATTTTGCTATACCGAATTCGCTCTCAGCTAGATTATTTAACGTCAAAGCCACAGTAAATTTCTAGCTCGGCACGGATATTGATTATGGGAATAGTGAAAGATTTCAATCTAATTATCCAATTATGAAAAAGAACCTCAACCTCCTGGGAATTATCCTGATGACCGTGCTTGTACTGGGTTGTGCGCGCTCGGTGACCCGAGTCAGCCCTGATCAACAAATTGACCTCAGCGGACGCTGGAATGATACAGATTCTAAACTTGTCGCTGAAGAAATGATCAACGACGTGTTGAACCGACCCTGGTTGAACGATTTCCGAAGATCGACGAACCGCAAGCCCGTAGTTATTGTGGGCATTGTGTCAAATAAGACCGCCGAGCATATTGAGTCCGAGACCTTCATTAAAGATGTGGAGAGGGAGTTTATCAATAGCGGTATGGTGCGAGTGGTACAGAACTCGCTGTTTCGCGAGAAGTTGAGAGAGGAAAGAGCCGATCAGGGAGAATTTGCCAGTATTGAGACCCAGGCGCAATGGGGCAGGGAATTGGGCGCGGATTTCATGATGTTTGGCGTTATCAATTCCACAACCGACGCTTACAACCGCGAGAAGGCCATCAACTACAAAGTCAATCTTGAGCTTGCCAGTATCGAGACCAACGAAAAGGTCTGGATTGGTGACAAGGAGATCAAGAAACTCATCAAAAACTGACAGGGCAGCTCGGCCCTCGTCGGGTCCTTCCCACGCATTCTGTGATGTTACGGTACGCTGTAGTGATTCTTCTGCTTGCGAGCGCCTGTGCTACTTTCTACCAGGCCAATTATGACTTCAATGCCAACTTTGAGAGTGGCAATATTGAAGAGGCCATGAAGAGCCTGGAGCAGGGCAAGAGCCGCATGAAGCGCAAGGCAGCTTTCTTGTATTACGCAAATGCTGGGGTACTGCACTCCATGCTAGGCGACCTGGAGATGAGCAACGAGGCTTTTGAGCAAGCTTATATCTTCGGCGAAGACTACCGGGACAACTACTTCCAGATCGCCGCTTCCTACCTGGTGAACCCCAAGGTGATAGAGTATCCGGGAGAGGACCATGAGCACATCTTACTCCTGTACTACAAAGCACTAAACTATCTGAAAATGAACGATATGGAAGGTGCTTTGGTGGAATGTCGTCGTCTCAATAATCGCCTGAATGAGCTGAGTGACCGCTACAAGTCGGACACCAAGTATCGCAGGGATGCCTTTATCCACAACCTGATGGGCATGATATACGACGCTGCCGGAGACTACAACAATGCGTTCATTGCCTATCGCAATGCCTACGAGATCTACCGGGACGACTACGCGGAGATGTTTGGTATCGGAGCACCCAGTCAATTGAAACATGACCTCCTCAGAGCGGCCTATCGGACCGGCTTTACGGAAGAACTGGCCGCCTACGAGCAGGAGTTCGATATGGTCTATGAGTATCAGAGCCCCGAGCATGGCGAGGTACTGTTTCTTTGGCACAACGGACTCGGACCGGTCAAGGACGAGTGGTCGATCAACTTCACCATCGTCGAGGGTGAGGCTGGCTTCGTCACTTTTGACAATGCCGATTATGGGTTTTCATTTCCCTTTCCCCTTGAAGATCTGGAGGATGATGAGGAGGGGGATCTGACCGATCTCAAGTTCTTTCGGGTGGCCTTTCCCAAGTACGTCGAGCGGCGCCCGAGGTTCTATGATGCCACCCTGGAGAGTGGCCGAGGCATGGAGACGCTGGAAGTGGCCGAAGACATCAATGCTGTGGCCTTCAAAGTACTCGAGCAGCGGATGGTTTGGGAGTTTAGCAGGTCGCTCTTGCGTGCAGCTTTGAAGAAGGCCGCGGAGAAGTCCTTGGAGAAAGAGGATGAAGGTCTGGGCTTTGCTGTGGGTGTGATCAATGCACTGACGGAGCAGGCGGACACGCGCAACTGGCAGACTATACCGCACAGCATCCATTATGCAAGGGTGCCTCTGCAGCCAGGGGAAAATACGCTCACCCTAAGCTTAGGTGGTGACAACCAGGGGCCTGGAGAGTCCTTCTATTTTGACGGCCAGAAAGGCAAAACATACTTCCACAGTTACCAGACGCTGTACTGAGCAAATTCAGTCCTGGAGCGTTCAGCGGGGCGATTTACCTGTAAAAATGGCCGACGAACCCACTGATTCAAGTCTTTTTCATTTTGTGCGAAAAGTACCTTACTTTAGGAAGGCATAAAAATCTGATTGCATGTTTACTGAATACGAGATAGAGACCATGATCGACATCCCTGAGATCAAAGAGGCCAATTTTGAGCTCATGAAAGATTTCATCAAGAATGAGGCACCTTATCTCGAGATATCAGATCACGACTTCTTCTCGCTGGTGATGATGACACCGACGCTCGGAATTGCCATGGCGGATGGCAACGTGAGCCTTTTTGAAGAGTTGGCCCTTAATAAGAAGGCGCGGAAGCTCTCCAAGGGGGGCTACTTCATGAAGAAGGATCCGGTAGTGTATGCAATGAAGTTCTTGCTCAAGGGGTTTGATAAATGGCATACGAAGTTTCTCAATGTGCTGAAGATCGCCATTGAGCAGTCCTTCAGTTATGAAGGCATCAAGAGAGCGGAGAGCTTCGACCATGACTCGGAAGTGAACTACGACAAATTCAAGGAAGAAGTGCTGCGAACGCCTTACATCCTCATTCGCTTTATGGCAAGCTTCTTTCTCGAGAAAGAAGAGGACATCATCAACCCCAACAGGACCATACGCAAGAGTGAATACAAGCGTATGGTGGAGATAGGAGAGGACCTCGGTCTCAATTCAATCCCCGTCTTCCAAATGTTTGTAAAGACCTTCCAGATCAAGTAGGCAAAGCAATAGACACTAGTCGGTTTCGTTAAGAGTTCATGCAGCGGGTGTTAGTAAAGTTTTGGTGTGTATGCGCCGTTGTGCTGGTTCTATTCAGCAGGTGCGGCAACGACCCTATAGAAAATCCCTCTGACGCCTCGCAAGATTCGACTATCACGGCCTATCTGGAACAGGTGGGTAATGATAGTGCTTCCAGAGATGCCAACGGCATTTACTATTACCCCATTGTTCTCAACCCCGGCGGGAACACTGCTTCTAATGGCGTGCTTTCGATCTACTATACAGCCCGGGTGCTGGGCAGCAGCATCCCCATTGATATCTTCGACCGTAATGATGGCGATCCATTGGTTTTGAGGCAGGGCGCCAACGCCGTGTATCCCGTGGGATTGGATCTCATATTGCCCGTGATGAATGAGGGGGATACCTACGGATTCATCATTCCGAGCTATCTCGCCTATGACACTTTGGAGTTCAGCACGCTGATCCCAGCCAACTCCATCATTGAGTTCGAAGTGGAGCTTGTGCAGGTGAGGTCCGAGTCCGAGGTCGTCGTCGAAGAGGGCAATGCCGTGAACCAGTACATTGACGACGCGCTCCTTGATAGTCTCCCGCTCAACCCCCTGGACTCCGTGGAGCGGCTCGGACAGACAGGCTCCGTCATCTACAAGCGCCTGGTTGCGGGGCAGGCTGGGATGACCCCTACAAGCGGTCAGCTTATTCGCATCAATTACCAGGGTCGCCTGTTGGAGGATAGCTCGGTATTTGACAATCGCTTTCTCAACCTGGCATTCGAGTACCCTTTCAATACGAATACGGTCATACCTGGATTGGACCTCGGTATTGCCGAAATGGAGTTTGGCGAGGAAGCGCTGATCATCATCCCATCTTTCTTTGCCTATCGCGAGAGTGCCGTGGTAATACCTGGCTATCTGGTAGATGAGGCGATTACCAGCTTTATAGTACCCGATTACGCAGCGCGCGTCGGGGCCTATCAGACGCTTATTTTCGAGGTTGAGTTACTCGATGGTATATAGAGAAAGGTATTTACGTATTTTAGCAACGATTTAGCGAGCCGTTGAACAGGATGTATCGATATAGTACTTTACTGGTACTCATGCTTGTGGGCCATTGCGCACTTTTTGGGCAAGGTGTCGACATCTATGAACGGTACGATATCTATCGCAATCCCGTCCTCGTTGCTCTCAACAAATTTTCCATCACACTGACCAGTGGCTATGGGGCCACCAATTATCGGCACAATCTTCAGGGCTACTACTTCTATCAGGATGCCCGACAGCAGGTGATACTCCCGGGCAACAATGAAAGCCTCCCCGCGAGATTTCAGGGGTTTACAAATTGGCTCAATAATCCATTACCTAGCGATACGCTTGTCAATGATAACTTCTTTGATGTGCCGTACAACTATCTGCCCAATCCCGTGTTCAATGATACACTACGGCAGCGGGTGTTTCTGCTGGATACAGATACTGCGGCATTGGAGTTCTCAGGAGTGAGCCACAGTATCCCGGTAAACCTCTCCGTCCATTACAACATCAACGAGTTTCGCGTGGGCGCTGGTGTCAACTGGGAGAGGCAATACATGAGCAAATTGCGTCCTGGAAGTTTTGAAGATCAAATACGGGACTACGTTCCGGACTTCACCAAAACAAGTTTCACGCGCTGGTATGGCCTGCTTGGCTATCAGTTCTACGAGTATTTCGACCATACCTTTGTGGCGGAGCTGGAAGTCGGACGAATGAACTACGGGGGCCAGTTCAATCAAAGCCTGATAACAAATGGTGTATACGCCAATTTGGGCATTAGCATTGAGCAAAATTGGTCCGAGTACTTTCGTCTGATCCTCAGACCTTCTTACGAGTTCAAGAGCTACACAATGGCGCTACCAGATGGCTCTGGTTCCATCAAACACAATCAAAATACATTCTTCATCCGCTTCGGCGTGAGTATCAATATCCCCGAGATCCCTCGTAGCCCTATGAAAAGTGATCATGTACAACTGAAACATGTGATCACACATCCAAAGTCCGGTCGCCTGATCGAAGTCCGGGGCCAGCCTATCTGGAAGAGGCAGAACCCCAAAGTAGGCGAAAACCACAGAAAATTGTGGCGTTACAAGAACCGGAACAAGCGTAAGATGAACCCTTACTGATCGGGGTCTGAATCAGGCTGTTGGCATCAAAAAAATGTTTAACTTGCAGCCTGTTTTTCGAGAAGTCTAAACAAGCTTTTTTTGGATGTCAGAAGGAGATATTGAAAACGATCAGGAGGGGCTGGCTGCAGGAGATCAGAACATCATCCCAATCAACATAGAGGACGAAATGAGAGGCGCTTACATTGATTATTCAATGAGCGTTATCATTTCACGAGCACTTCCCGACGTGCGTGATGGCTTGAAGCCGGTGCACCGTCGGATACTATATGGTATGGATGAGCTCGGCGTCAACTATAATCGGCCATATAAGAAATGTGCGAGGATTGTGGGGGATGTCCTTGGTAAGTACCACCCACATGGTGACACGGCAGTCTATGACACGCTCGTCAGGATGGCACAGCCCTGGTCCATGCGCTACACGCTGGTCGATGGCCAGGGTAACTTTGGTTCTGTCGATGGGGATTCCCCGGCTGCGATGCGATATACCGAAGCGAGGCTGCGCCGGATTTCGGAGGAACTCCTCGCTGATATCGGGAAGAATACTGTGGACTTCCAGCCCAACTACGACGATTCGGCTAAAGAACCGTCTGTACTGCCGGCGAAGTTTCCCAACCTATTGGTCAACGGTGGGTCGGGTATAGCTGTGGGTATGGCGACCAATATGGCACCACACAACCTGGTGGAGGCCATCAATGGAGTGATCGCCTACATCGACAATCGAGAGATTACCGTGGAGGAGCTAATGCAGCATGTCACAGCTCCGGATTTCCCAACAGGTGCCACCATCTACGGATATCAGGGTGTGCGCGCTGCCTTTGAGACAGGTAGAGGCAGGATCGTCTTGCGAGCAAAGGCGACATTTGATACGACCAAGACAGGTAGAGAGCAGATCATCGTGACGGAGATCCCGTATCAGGTGAACAAGGCTTCGATGATCGAGAAGACCGCCCAATTAGTCAACGAAAAGAAACTCGAAGGCATCAGCGATATCCGGGACGAATCTGATCGCCAGGGCCTTCGCATTGTGTATGACCTGAAGAAGGATTCCATTCCCAACGTCGTACTCAATAACCTATACAAGCAGACACAACTTCAGAGCTCCTTCAGTGTAAACAACGTCGCACTCGTCAATGGACGTCCACATACGCTGAACCTCAGGGACCTGGTACATCACTACGTCGAGCATCGCCATGAAGTGATCACCAGGAGGACGCAGTTCGAACTGGAGGAGGCCGAACGGCGCGCCCACATCCTGGAGGGTTACCTCATTGCCCTGGACAACCTGGACGAGGTGATCAACCTGATCCGCAGTTCACGTGATCCAGACACGGCCAAGGACGGGCTCATGGAGCGATTTGGGCTCAGTGAGATCCAGGCGAAGGCAATCCTCGAGATGCGCCTACAAAGGCTGACCGGACTTGAGCGTGAGAAGATCGAGAAGGAATATGAGGAGATCAAAGAATTGATCGACCGGTTGAAGGCAATCCTCGCAAGTGAGGAGTTGCGTATGCAGCTGATAAAAGACGAGTTGGTGGAGGTGCGCGACCGATATGGCGATGAGCGCAAGACGGACATCGAACACAGCGCTGACGAGTTCACGGCGGAGGACATGATCCCCAACGAGGAGATGGCCATCATGATCTCGCATCAGGGGTACATCAAACGCACGCCACTGGTGGAATACCGAACGCAGGGCAGGGGAGGCGTCGGTGCGCGTGCGGCTACATCAAAAGATGACGACTTCACAGAACACCTCTTTGTCGCTCGCGCACATAATTACCTTTTGATCTTTACCGAATTCGGAAAAGTATACTGGCGCAAAGTGTGGGAGATTCCCGAAGGCACAAAGACTGCCAAGGGTCGCCCCATTCAGAACCTGATCAACATCGACGCAGCGGATAAAGTGATGGCTGTCATCAATGTGAAGACGCTGGCAGATCCGGATTACATTAACAATTCGTACATCATCATGTGTACGACAAATGGAACGATCAAGAAGACGGCTCTGGAGGCTTACAGTCGCCCTCGACAAAACGGTATCAATGCGATTACCATCAATGAAGGTGATAAGTTATTGAGCGTCCGCCTGACAGACGGGGATAGTCACGTGGTGCTGGCGACCAACTCCGGAAGGGCAATTCACTTCCACGAGGCTGACGTCCGGGCGATGGGACGAATGGCAGCTGGGGTACGCGGGATCAGCATCAATGAGAGCTCTGAGCGAGTAATTGGCATGGTATGTGTCAATCTTGCTGAGAACAGAAATTTATTAGTGGTATCAGAAAAAGGATTTGGCAAGCGTTCTGATCTGGCAGACTACCGCATCACGAAGCGAGGTGGTAAAGGCGTCAAGACGATGAACGTAACAGATAAGACTGGCGATGTCGTAGCTATTCAGGATGTAATTGATCCCGATGAGTTGATGATCATCAATAAGTCTGGAATTGCCATACGCACTCCCGTGTCAGACCTGCGAGTAATGGGTAGGGCTACTCAGGGAGTGAAACTCATTCGTCTCAACGAAAACGATGAGATCTCCGCTGTAGAGAAGATCGAATTCATCGAGGAAGTTGTAGATGACAAAGATGTTGATAACGAGAATGTTGACAATGGTGAGAAAAATGATGAAAATTGAAGCTAGAAACCAAATCAAGATGAGATCCATAATTTTACTACTCTGCTTATGCACCGTCAGTGGAAGCCTGATGGCCCAGAAGAAACCTAAGCTCAACTCTGCTGAGAAGGCACTCAAAGAGGGTGACTACGCGACCGCGAAGGACATCGTCGATCAAGCTAGTGTCTACGAGAAGCTCAAGGATGATCCCAAGACATGGTTCCTATATGCCCGTGTCTATGCAGCGATCGATACTGCTGGGGCTAATCTGGTTGACAATCCAACAGAGATGGCCATGGAGGGCTTCAACAAAGCAAAAGAGATGGGGGATATAGACAAGCTGTATACGGCTAGTGCTACTGCGGGTGGCCTGCCCGTCGCGTTCGACCAGCACATTAGTAATTACTGGGCCTTCTACTTCAACAAAGGAGCGACCGCTTACGGTGAAGAGGACTACGGTGAGGCTGTAAAGCAGTTTGAAGTATCACAGATGATTATGCCGGAGGATACCAACGGTTATATCAATGCAGCTCTTGCCGCTCACAATGCACAGATGTGGGAGGAAGCCAAAAGGAATTACGCTGGTGCTCTTGAGAATGGCGTGACGTCCATCGACATCTTCAATCTCTATATTTCTATACTGTCAAGTAATGAAGATACAAGAGAGCAGGCCCTGGAGGTGACACGTCAGGCGCGGGAGCTTTTCCCTCAGGACAATGCACTGGCGCGAAATGAGATCAACCTTCTGATCCAAATGGAGAAAGGAGAAGAGGCCAAAGCCAATCTGCAAAAGCAGATAGCTTCGGAACCTGGGAATGCCGACCTTCACTTCATCATGGGTGTCTTACTGGAAGAGAGTGGTGATCCGGAGGGTGCCATGACTTCCTACACCAAGTCACGCGACATCGATCCCAATCACTTCAACTCTACTTTTAACATGGGAGTATTGATGATCAACAGAGCGACCGATATCATCAAAGAGAGAAACAATCTTGGTATATCGGATGCTGACCTGGAGAAGGCCGAGCAGATGGACCCGCTCATTGACAAGGCGCTGGAAGAGGCGATGCCTCTCTGGGAGAAAATCCATGAGTTGGAGCCTATGGACCGCACAGGGATGGAAACACTGCGTTACATCTACTCACAGCTGAAAATGGAAGACAAAGCCCTGGGAATTCAGGACAAATTGGATGCACTGCCTGAGGAAGAAGGATAAGAAACACGAGATAATTGATGTGAAGGCCACGAGAAATCGTGGCTTTTTTTATGCCCATTCACTTAGCCCATCTTCCGGTCTAACGGAACAATTGCACCGCTTCGGATTAATTGGGCAACCTTTGATTTGTGCCATGCGATACGTGCGGGTAGATTTAAGTGATAATAGATGATCAGCATAACTTCCACCAACTTAGATGAACTCAAAGCTTTCTGGAGAAAGATAGAAGGGGAGTACACGCAAGTGGAAAAAATTCACATTTCCGAGGATCGTCAAGATTACAAGATGGTGGTTTCGAAAATCACACGAGGTGAAATGAACGCAGTATTGCGATGTGTTGCGGATAAGATTTTCGAATTGGACAGCATGGTGCATGATCAGTCGTTTTTTGAGGACTTCACTTACAGAAATTTCCTTGCAAGGGTGGAAGATGAGCTAAATGGGGCTCGAAAGTACCCAGGAGCGTCTAGATTGACGTTTATCTGGAAGGAATTGACCCAAATGGAGAAGCGACTGATGCACGAGTACCTAACGGACCTCGTAGCAGCACATGGAAGATCACAGTTTTTCGAGGCGCAAGTCTCATAAAGATAGTTTCAAGTAGCCATAGACAAATGTGAGAAGGGAGTGATCATTTAGGTTGCTCCTTTCTTTGATACCAAAATGGCCCCTGAAACCGCACAGGAACCGATTTTGACAAGACTAATTACAATACAAACCACCATAGAAGCCATGATGACCAACACGATACGCTACATTTTCGACTGTTTTTTCGATCGGCCATCGTCTTATCAATTGAAAAGACATGGCAAGCATAGAGACCGGTACATGGTCTTCTTTAAGGGTTTGAAGATTTTTGAAGGCACGTACAAGGGCTGTCAGGCGTTCATCATGCGCAAGGGTGCCTTCGTAAGTCCTTCATTGTACGCTTAAGAAGCGGCAAAAGCATCCAAAGGAACTGGCAAACAGAGTATTACAACCAACATAATTTGTGTTTAGCTTGCTTATGAAGACCATTCAGTACGTTTTTGACTGCTTTTTCCGAGCTCCGTCTCCATACCAGATCAGAAAAAATGCCGTGCTCAAAGAGATCTATGAGATCCAACACAACGGCAAAGTGATCTATGAGGGGACATATGACGAATGTATCAACTTTCTTGACGTGAAACGTCTTGGGCTTAGCCCCTGCTTATTTTCGTGATAATCTGCTTGCTCCATTAGGGGCATACAACCAGCAGCTTTCAAAACAACTAGCCTCCCATTTATTGGGAGGCTTTTTTTTGCATTAAAAACTCCATACGCATGTGCGGAATGTTATACCCCGCCGGATTATATTTTGGTAATAAGGAAACGCCAGCCTTTGGTAGACAACGTTTACCTTTTAATAGGTCTCTACCTTCTCCTGCTCAGGGACCAGACTTCATTGTTGCCATCGCGCAACACAATGGAGTAATGGACTGTTAATCAGATCATGAACATGGCTTGCGCACTATGTGAAAAAGAAAAGGAACTTACCTTCCACCACTTGATTCCCAGGAAGTGCCATTCCAACAAGTGGTTTCGCAAGCGCTATTCCCGGCAAGAGATGGCAAGCAGGGGAATAGACGTCTGCCGTTACTGTCACCAGTTCATCCATAAGCTCTATCCCGAGAAGGTATTGGGGAGGCAATTCAATACTTTGGAGAAATTATTGGCTGATGAGCAAGTTCGCCGATACCTGGACCGGGTAAATCCCCAGCGCATTGGGCAGGAGGAGCAGGCGCCGTAAGATACACTCAGACCAGATAGATCCGATTTTTTATCGCATAGATGACGAGACCGACTCGGTTTTTGACACCCAGTTTGGCAAAAAGCGATTCGCGATACCCGTCTACGGTCCTTGGCGAAACACACATCTTATCCGCAATCTCTTTGTACGTGAGTTCTGTGCAGCACCATTTCAGGAATGTCTGCTCCGAGTCACTGAAGGCCTTCTCAGGGCTGTTGGGTATCTTGATAAGGATTTGCCCCACACGGTCGTCCACATAAAAGCCCTTGTGCACCACATCTTCAAGAGCCTGATTGAGCTCGCCGGGAGCCACATCTTTCAGCAGGTACCCTTTTGCGCCGCATTTGAGCATCTTGATGATGTCGATTTCGTCACCGTACATTGAAAGCGCCAGGACCTTCGTCTCAGTTCGATGTTCAGCCAGCCACTTCGTCACTTCAAAGCCGTCCATCTGTCGCATTTTGATGTCTACGAGGGCCACGTCGAGATGGACACCGTCTTCCAATCGCTCCACAAACTCTTCGCCGCTACTGGCTTCCAGCACTACCTGGAATCCCACAAAACCATTGACAATGCGCTTGATACCTTCTCGAAAAAGCTTGTGATCGTCTACCAGGGCTACCTTCTTTTTCTCCATATCTATTGTTTAGACGCAAGGTACAGCGTGAGGTTGACGCGTGTGCCCTTGCCCACCTTAGAAGAAATGTCGAGGTCGCACCCCAACTGCCGGGCTCTCGACCTGATGCTCATGAGGCCAGTCCCTTCGGCGTGGATGGGATCGCTCATGTCAAAACCACAACCGTCATCCTCGATAGTCAGTTCGGATCTGTCTTCGTGATTGTCAAAATGAACCGTGATGTGTTGAGCATCGGCGTGCTTCACGATATTGTTAAGTATCTCCTGCAAGATCCTGTAGACACCCACCTTCGCTTCTTCTTTTAGTAGCGGCTCGGTACCTGACATTTGCAGTTCACATTGAAAACGACCCCGACGCCGGCGATTGTCGAGCTCAAACTGTATCAGCTCTTCCAGGGTTTGCCGCTTGATGTACTCAGTGTTGACACTGCGGGTAAGGCTCCGTATGTCATCGATGGCTTCGCTGATCAGCGACTTGATCTCGTGAATTTCAGCCTTTTGCGTGTCGGTCACATCTTCTGCCAGAACCGTGAGGTTGGTCTTTGTCAGTGCCATGAGCGGACCGATGTTGCCATGGATCTCCCAGTAAAGGTTGTTGATCGTCTTGATCTCCGCCTTGAGGATCTCATTTTCGTGTTCTACTTTCAATCGTTGCATTTCCAATATGTGCTTGCGTTGGCGTCTCTTATAAGCTACTGCCGCCAGGATCACTATCAAGGCAAACAGGACGATCAGTCCCGTGGAAACGATGATTGTGAAAACTATCTCTTCATCTGATGTGAACATTGAAATGCCCTAATAAGACTCAAATAAAGAATATAATTTGCTCCCTTGACAATAGTCTGCAATAATATTTCGGCTTCAGTTAGCTGATAGGTTGCTCTCAGGTAGTTGTAGATCCCATTGAACACCACCACCCCCGAGTAGAAAATGATCATTCCCACACAGATCCAGAATACGGGATGCTTGAAGATCGGCAGATCGGGGATCGGCTCGAGCATAAAGAGTGTGACGATGCTCATGAGGATGAGAAATACGCCGCCTACATTGTAGCTGTGGCCTGGATGGTCCTGGAGGGTCTGGAGAGGATAGAGATAAATAATGAACAGCGCCGCTATATAAGCCAACGATAGGCCCATGATCATTCGCTTGACGGCGCTGTTTCGGTTTTCAGAATAGAAGAAAAACGCAAGCAGCGCATACTCTACGACCACATAGAAATGGTAGATGGGCAAATAACCTTGCTCAATACCCAGACCATGATGTATGATGTTCACCATCAGTTCCACGAGAATCGACAGTCCCAGAAGGTAGGGGAATATGCGAAGTGTGGTTGGAAACTTATTCGCAACGAGGCTCACAACAAAGGCTGCTGTGAGCAGCAACAGGTAGATTAGGTGAGTTGTGGTCATGGTGTTAGTCGATTAGGGGAGACAGCACTGCTGCCTCCACCAGCTGTGGTCAAAGTTCTCTGACCTTTCTGTGGCCACCTACTTCATAGAGGAGAGTAGGCTCTGCGTCGGCGCCTCCTCTTGCAGATCTGGCCGCAAACATTCGCATTTCAGGCTGCGACTCCTGGTTTTCGGAGTTTGATTCGCCCTTTTCTGAAGGGGAGTCCTCCTGCCCCGCTTGGGCTTTGAAGAGGCATCTATGTTGGTCTCCATCCCTGATTTCTACGCCGAGGTCATTGTCATTTTTATCAACTCCGACGAGCACGAGCGTCTTGTCGCGACTATTAGGGTAGCACCCGTAGTAAAATCTTATGCCTTCACACGCTGATTGGGAGAGAAGTAATAGAAGTATGTCTTTATTAAACGTGATGGCAGCCACATCGTCGCCGTCCGCGTCACGGACATATTCATCGATGAAGCGGTGAGCGGTCTCAAATGTAATGGGCCGCCCTGATTCTGCCAGTGGCCCACTGGATCGGGGGTAGGCGTAATCTACAGGTGTTTCGATCTCTTCCAGTACATCCCCGCCATCAGGAAAATGCAAGGCTCGAAGTGAAACTCGCTGGTCATCAGGGGCATTACCAATAGGAGGGATTTTGCCTATTCCGCCACCGCCTCCTCCAAAAAATACCTTTAGTCGTTGAATGAAATTTTTTAGAAACATGGGTATGAGTTTTAAATGAATTCCTTGTCAATCTAAAAATATCTCAAGTATCATCCATTCTCTCTCCAATGCCTAGGGTGATTTTCCCCTAAAACACTGGGCATTTCGCTGCATTGCGAGAGGATTTCGCACCCAAATTCAGGTATAATGACGATGGCGCGGGGAGAAGGGGTAGCCCTACCTTTGACATAACCAGCTAAGGTTGTCAAACAGGGTTAGGGTCCCGCCCGTAGGTGGTTTGACCAACAGGGCGAGTGACGGGGGTCGTCTTCGGAAGGAGGCGACCTTTTTTTATGCGCAAAAAAAAAGACACCGCCGCGACTTGACGATGCCCTCTCACTATGAATGTGCGTTGAATTACTTCTTTTTCTTGCCTTTCTCTTTCATGAGCTTGAGGAATCCCTTTTCATTATCGGTAGATCGCTCTCCTGTGCTCAGGTCGATCTCCATCTTCTTTTCGTAAGACTCCATGAGGTTGTCAAAAGTCGGGTAAGGGGTTCTTGAAGATGTGAAGCTAAGTGTCATTCCTCTTGTCATGGCGAGTAGATTTTTATGTTCGAAACCTTTAGCGTTTATTCAAAAGTAGCATTTACTCACTGAGTGCGCAAGCGCTGCTTGCCATTTTAGACGAATTGCAGTTTTTTGTAGTCAAATGGTATAAAGCGCGATGAAGGGGAATAATGGTGGAATGAACCTGCTGATCCTGTTGAGGGCATATTTTTACCCACTTTTCAATGAAATACCCGTTTATGTCATAAAATTCCTGCCCATCGCTCCCAATCCTTGTCCATACCGCTCGGCTGCATTTCCATGCTTTGGACCATAGCACACTGGTCGGCATGCTTGCAGTGATATACCCACCACCGTCGTCCCCGGGCACTAGCCAAGAAAATCTTTAAAAAACTCCGTGATCATATATAGGGTAATGGCCCCTTGGGACGTTAATAATACAACCGCTCTATGGAAGGCCAGGGATCCCAAACTTGTGTCGTTCACTCGCTGATCGCAAAACATTTTGGCATGGTTCCTGCTTAGAAATACCAGAATCTGGGTCATTAACTCATAACATCGCCAAGAGGAACACTTGATGAGAAGTTAATTAGTGTAAATCAATATATAGTTTGTGTTATGAGAGCAGTGAAGTATCTGATCAACTATTTCTTTGGAAAGCCAGCGACAACTTACACCGTCGGACGTGACAAGTCCGATCCTAGCCTGTACGCCGTATTCTACGAAGGTATGGCCATCTATAGAGGCAGCCGCGAGAGTTGCCAGAAGTACGTTCAAGGTTAGGGCAATCAAGTTTATCTGGTGACTCAGCTATTACGACCGTGTGACTAGCTGCGTCGCCAGATGCATTGAACCACCAGCAAAAAGCATAGTTTCCGTTATTTGGGTATGGGGCCCGCGATGCCTTCGACCGTGTGAGGTGGTCTGTCGAGCGTCGTGACCAACTTCGGCACCGCACCAGGCTATCCGCTATATCAGGCTCCCCGCTGGCCTCCCTAAAGGCCCCGCCGATGCCGCTGCTATCCTTGGCCCAAGTGAGTTTAATGTTCCGCGTTCAGTGTTTTGCGGATCAGTGATCCCAAATCCTCCATTTTCCGTTCTTCATTCTCCATTCTCCATTCTCCATTTTCCATTCTCCATTTTCCATTCTCCATTTTCCATTCTCCATTCACCATTCTCCATTCTCCATTCTCCATTCTCAATTCTCCATTTTCAATTCTCAATTCTCCATTCTCAATCCTCCATTCTCAAAATCATAGATCGCAGTATCAAAAATCCTAAATCCTAACCCCTAAGGAACCGCCGTCAAAGAGATCCTTTGGCTGTGCCTACCTCCCGGCAGGCAAGCTCTGGATGACGGCTTCATTTTCCATTTTCCATTTTCCATTTTCCATTCTCAATTTTCCATTCTCAATTTTCCATTCTCAATTTTCCATTCTCCATTTTCCATTCTCCATTTTCCATTCTCCATTTTCCATTCTCCATTTTCCATTCTCCATTTTCCATTCTCCATTTTCCATTCAAACGAATCTCAAATGCCCAATCTCAAATCCTAAATCCTAACCCCTGAAGAAACCGCCGTCAAAGAGATCCTTCGCTGTGCTTACCTCCCGGCAGGCAAGCTCTGGATGACGGCTTCATTTTCCATTTTCCATTCTCAATTTTCCATTCAAACCAATCCCAAATCCTCCATTCTCCATTCTCCATTCTTCATTTTCAATTCTCCATTCTCAATTCTTCATTCTCCATTCTCCATTCTCAATTCCCTCATGGCAATAAACCAAGTCCGGCGGTCGTATTTCTAATACGAACCAATTTCACCGCCATGATCGCCACTCACTCGCTACAAGTCACTTTGATAAGTTGGATACTCGTACTCGTAGCAGTCGTATCCCCCGCTCATTCCCAACAATTGTCAAGTATTGAACCTTATGAGCTTTCTGTAGAGGACGCGAGGGCCTCGTCGGACGAATGGAAGAAGAGTCCGCGAAAAGTCCGAGCCCTTCTGGACATCGATCTCGAAGAGTACTACTACAAAGGAGTCGTCAAGACAGCTGAAGCACGTAAGAAAATGGAGGGGGACCTTCAGATCAAAAAAAACCAATTTCTAAATACCACCTATTCATGGGAAACGGTGGCTCCCGCCGTCTTCGATTTTGGTGAGGATTCTGAGTACAGCATTACTCAACACGGCTTCACGACCGCTTTGCCAATTTATTTTCCCCAGGTTCCAAAGAAGCAGATCACCTGGGATTCAGGGGAAGTGACGTTTTCTTCAGACGTATACTATGTCGAGGATATCGGATTCGACACGCACAAGTTTGAGGAAAACCAAACGGACTATAACTTTTTGTGGCTCTTCAAAGTGGCCGATGATTCCGAGCATATCCGTACGGAACAAGTTCGGCTGATGATCTTCAATAAGTACTCGGAAGAGGTGGTGTATGACCATGTTTTCTAACCCCCAATCCTAACCCCCTAAAGAAACCGCCGTCAAAGAGATCCTTCGCTGCACCTACCTGTCGGTGGGCGAGCTCTGGATGACGGCTCAAATTCTCCATTCTCCATTCTCCATTCTCAATTCTCCATTCTCAATTCTCCATTCTCAATTCTCCATTCTCAATTCTCCATTCTCAATTCTCCATTCTCAATTCTCCATTATCACCCCCCAATCCTAAAATCCCTCAATTTCCCGCCGTCGAAGAGATCCTTCGCTGCGCTTACCTGTCGGCAGCGAGCTCTGGATGACGGCTTCATTTTCCATTTTCCATTCTCAATTCTCAATTCTCCATTCTCAATTCTCCATTTTCAATTCTCCATTTTCAATTCTCCATTTTCAATTCTCCATTCTCAATTCTCCCTTCTCCATTTTCAATATTTCAAATCCGTAATCCCAAATCACCATTCAACCGCTCCAATAACTACCTTTCTCGCAATCTGCTGTGTATTCCATATATTGTCGGAAATAGTCCTATAGCTACTTAGACCATGAAGAAACTCATCTATGCACTCACCGCACTATTAATCATTTCATCTGTTTCCGACCTGCAGGCCCAGCGCCGCAGACGCTCCGAAGCAGCGACCAAGTCATATCCTGAGGCTGTTTACAGCAGTATGAAATGGCGTTCGATCGGGCCTTTTCGCGGTGGCCGAGCGGGGACCGTGGCAGGAGTAGTAGGCGATCGCAACACCTACTACATGGGTACCGCTGGCGGAGGGGTTTGGAAAACTGAAGATGCTGGCAACACCTGGTTCTGTATATCTGATGGATTCTTTGGTGGATCGATCGGTGCAGTGGCCGTTTCAGAATCTGACCCCAATGTCGTTTACGTAGGCGAAGGTGAGCAGACCCTTCGCGGCAATGTGTCCTCTGGTCGTGGCGTTTGGCGCTCGACAGATGCTGGCAAGACCTGGACCTTCCTGGGGTTAGAAAACTCAGAGCACATCAGTCGCATTCGCATCCACCCGACGAATCCCGACATTGTCTATGTCGCAGCCATCGGCAACTTGTGGAAGCCCAACGAACAGAGAGGCGTCTTCAAGTCCACCGATGGAGGTCAGACCTGGGATAAGATCCTCTATGTGAGCGATAAAGCGGGTGCTGGCGACATCGTCATGGATCCCAATAATCCACGGATCCTTTATGCCGCTTCCTGGCAAATGAAGAGAAACGGCTATCGGATGGACAGCGGCGGACCGGATTCGAAACTCTTCAAGAGTACCGATAGTGGAGACACATGGACGGAGATCACGACCAACAAAGGTTTGCCACCGGGCCCTTGGGGCATCGTAGGTGTCGCCGTCTCTCCGATGAATTCCCAACGAGTTTGGGCGGTGATAGAGGCCGATAAGGGGGGCGTCTACCGCTCTGACGATGGCGGTAATACCTGGACTAAGACCAATGAAAATCGCTCCCTAAGACAACGCGCCTGGTACTACAGTCGAATCACTGCTGACACGCAAAATGAAGACATCGTCTACATCATGAATGTGAGTTACGGAGTATCCAAAGACGGGGGAAAGACCTTCGAATTGAAGCGCGCACCACATGGAGATCACCACGATCTGTGGATCGATCCGCTGGACAATCAGCGCATGGTCATTGCTGATGATGGTGGGGCGCAGGTTTCCAATGATGGCGGCGCCAACTGGACCACCTATCACAATCAACCGACCGCCCAATTTTATCGTGTCACAACTGACAATATCTTCCCTTACCGTATCTACGGTGCTCAACAGGACAATAGCACCATTCGCATTGCCCATCGTACGTCCGGCAATGCCATTACCGAGCGTGACTGGGAGCCATCGGCAGGAGGGGAGAGTGCCCACCTGGCTCCGGATCCTGAAAATCCTGAAATTGTCTACGCGGGCACCTATAAAGGATACATGACCCGAATGGACCATCGGACGGGACAGGTACGATCTACCAATGTCTGGCCCGACAATCCCGCAGGCTCCGGTGTAGAAGTGATGAAGTACCGCTTCAACTGGAACTACCCCATATTCTACAGCCCGCATGATGCAAACAAGATCTATGCTGGCTCCAACTTTCTACACGTCTCTACCAATGAAGGCCAGTCGTGGGAGGTTATCTCACCGGACTTGACGCGAGGGGCGCCTGAAACACTGTATTCTTCTGGTGGCCCAATCACCCAAGACAATACCGGCGTAGAATTCTACGCGACCATCTTCGCTGGAGAAGAGTCCGAGCAGGAGGAAGGCGTGATCTGGATTGGTAGTGATGATGGGCTCGTGCACGTGACCAGAGATGGAGGCCAGACATGGACCAATGTCACACCCCCGATGTCACCGACACAGAACATGATCAACTGTATCGACGTCAACCCTCACCAGCCTGGGGGCGCCTATGTGGCTGCTACCTCCTACAAGTTTGGCGATTATACCCCGTACCTGTACAAAACGACCGACTACGGTGCTACTTGGCAGGTAATTACCAGTGGTATCAAAAGCACGGACTACACCCGTGCGATACGGGCGGACCTCACTCGCCCGGGCCTGTTGTATGCAGGCACAGAGTGGGGAATGTATATCTCGTTTGACGATGGAGCCAGCTGGCAGCCCTTCCAGCTCAACCTGCCAATTGTGAGTATCAGGGACCTCCATGTCAAGGGCAACAACCTGATCGCCGCCACACATGGTCGTAGCTTCTGGCTGATCGATGACCTCACGCCACTGCACCAGCTGTCGGATGAGATTGCCAGTAAATCTTTTCATCTCTATCAGCCCAAAGACAGCTATCGCATGAGTCAGGGGGGCTGGGGAGGCCGTAACCAGCGTCTCGATGGCGAGAACCACCCTGATGGCGTGATCGTGCAATACTACCTTGCTGATTACAATTCAGATGAACATTCGGTCAAAATCGATATTCTTGAGTCTGATGGTGATATTATTCGGTCTTACGCCACGAATTCCAAAGAAAGAGGAAGTAAACTGACTGCAAAGACGGGCGGCAACCAATTTGTATGGAACATGCGATACCCCGGTTTCAAGGAGTTTGATGGCATGATCTTGTACAGCTCCCCGAACCGCGGACCGAAGGCTGTTCCCGGTGATTACAAAGTGAGGCTCACCGTCAATGGTGAATCCATGGAGCAGGACTTCAAGATCATCCCAGATCCTAGATTGCCGAATACCGCGGACGATTATCAAAAGCAATTTGACTTCCTGATGGCGGTGCGTGATCGCGTGTCTGAAGCCCACGAAGCGATCATCGAAATACGAGAAACGCGGGGAGATCTGGATTACCTGCGGGAAAAGATCGGTGACGATGCTGAGATGCTGGAACTAAAAGAGCTCGCTGATCAGCTGGATGAAGAGATGTCTGTGATAGAGAACAATATCCACATGACGAAGAACCAAAGTTACCAGGATCCACTCAACTACGGTATCAGGGTCAACAATCGACTGGCCTTCTTGATGCAGGACCAGCAGCGAGGGGACTTCCGGCCAACAGATCAAGCCTATGAGGTCAGGGAAGCCCTTGAGGGTGAACTCGACAAGGAATTGCAGGATCTTAGTACGCTGATGAATGAGAAAGTGCCCAAGATCAACGAGATGGCTACTGAGAAGGGCATGGAGATCATCATGTCTAAGAAGCCGAAGGCGGGTTCCTAGAGTACGCTGTCGGTTGACCTAACCGTCAATTGACATCTTATGACATTGCTTTACATGAGAATGACCTCCCCGCTCCGGGGAGGTCGTTTTATTGGGTGGAGCACGGACACAACCCGTGGAATCGCTATGGAAAAGATCAAGTTGGTAATCGCATCAGTAATACTCGCAGCAGGCCTTGTTGTACTAGCAGTGGTCATTGGCATAGGCTGGATGGCCAGCAAGGTCGCTACCTGGTCTATGGAAAGACTGCACAAAAAAGAAGAAGCCGTCACACTTCCCGAGCCAGTGCATCAGCAGATCCTGTCGTAAACCCGTTCAGTAGATCGGTATTTGGTAGCAGGGACTCGCGGCATGGATCGAGCCGGCATCCGGCATGGCCTCTCCGGTGTCCTCACCGGAGTGCGTTGGCCATCGCGGCCGAAATATAGGTGAGAGCCCGACCCCGGACGAGACCGTGCACTTGGTTAATGGTTAGGAAACCGTCAGATCTCTGGCAGGGGGCCGCCTGAAACATTCCCCTTAGTCTTGGGCGATGGGAGCCAGTCGACAGTTGTGTAGGCGAGAACTACCTCTTGAACATCCGCAAGGCGGACCGATACTTCTTCCGCTGACCCGTTACATTGTTTTTTTTTCATCCTTTTTCGCATTTGACGGTGGGGCCTTTTCTGATTCATAACGGAGCCTAAAAGTGCCCGTACGTTAAGTAGGATAGATTTTGAAGTGGTAACCTGTCTGTAGAGTTGTCTTGTGTTAGGAGCCAGATGGTAGATGAGCTGAAAGTGAATTGTACAATTATTAGAAATAATTTCATTACCTTCAGTTAGGAATTAACTACTTATCGTGAAAAATCGTCGGTCCTTTCTCAGGAAAGCCTCCACTGCAGGCTTGGCCTTGACAGCACTGCCTACCATTCCGTTAGCTGTTGCTGACTCCTTCCACCATTCATCATTTTTTAGTGGCACCAAACTCCGGCTGGGGTTTATCGGTCTGGGTGAACGGGGCACTATCCACTTACGCAACCTTTTGGGGCATCGGCAGGTCGAGATTGCTGCGTTGTGCGAGCAGGATCCGTCGAAGTTACGAAATGCTATGCGGCTCGTGACTGGCAGCAATCGTCGAAAGCCGGAGCTGTTCTTCAAAGGAGATCAGGCACATTTGGACCTCTTGCTGCGTGACGATATTGATGCGGTGGTGATTAGTACGCCGGCCAAAAAACATTATCAAATCGCCAAGGACGCGCTTCTGGCAGGAAAGCATGTTGCCTGTGAGCTCGTGATGGGCACTTCCATTGCCGAGCATCAAGACATCTTGCGTGTGTCAAAGCAGACCAGCAAGCAGTACATGAGCCTGGATCCTGCGTTTTTTCGGAGTGACCTGTTGGCGGTCCGCCGAATGATACAGGAAGGTGTGTTGGGAGAGGTAGAAGAGCTGAAAGTGGGAAGCTATCATCTCTATCAAAGAGAAGGGTCGTGGAGTCCTCCACATGCCAATAAGTTGAAGAAACTCGAGGGGTATGGATTGGCAATGGCTTCGCGCCTCGTGGGTGGCAAACAACCACTCTCAGTCACTACAACCAGGGTGAGTGATGAGGAGTATGCATACCCAGTTATGGGTAAAAAAGGCAATCACCAGGTGGCATTCCGCAAAATGCCTATGCTGGTGAGTACAGTCGATTACGGCAATGCGAAGGTGAAGATCCAGCATGCCACCGAATCTCCTGCTGGCATTTCCATTGGTTACCACTTGCAGGCCACAAAGGGGGCGTATGTTGATGTCTCCGATTCCATCTTGCTGGATGACGGCACGGAAGATTACACATGGTCACAAGCACAACCTTATCTCCATGACTACAGCCAAAGGAGATGGGCCCAAACTGGCGATCCAGATGTACGAATGATACGTGGATTTGTCGACGCCCTGTTGAGCAATCGGCAGGTCCCCGTCCCAGTGGAAGTGGCTGCCATGTCTGGCGTGGTTCCAATTCTGGCGAGGCAGTCTCGTGCATTGCGAGGAGTAGAGCTGAGATTCCCCCATTTTCCAAGTGTCCCAATCATGCACTCAGTGATCTGAACTACGAAGAAACTAACAAATAAGACTCAAACCTTTACTTAAACAAAATGGAACCCTTTATAGCACAAATCATGCTTTTCGCTGGCAACTTCGCTATTCGAAGTTGGGCTTTTTGCCGAGGGCAATTACTTGCCATCAGTCAGAATACTGCCCTCTTTAGTCTTGTGGGTACGATCTATGGAGGTAACGGGCGTACAACCTTTGGGTTGCCAGATCTGCGGGGCAGAGCAGCCATTGGATTTGACCAAGGTCCTGGGCTATCGTCCTATTCCCTCGGTCAAAAGGGGGGTGCCGAAAACGTCACGCTCAATACAACACAGATACCTTCCCATACGCACGTTTTTGCAGGTCAAGCGGCCTCAACCCAGGATGCAACGAGTAGTACACCGGGCGGCGGATTAGTACCGGCGAAGATTCCTGGGGTCAGTGGAGGTCCTAACTCGCAACCAGTTCTGGCGTATGGCTCAGCGGCCGATACTTCCCTGGCAGCAGGTAGTACCAATCCAATTGCCAATACTGGTGGCAGCCAGCCGCACGAGAACAGGATGCCTTATCTCGCTTTGAATTATCTCATTGCGCTGCAGGGGGTCTTCCCGTCAAGAAGCTAGTAGCAGACCGGCAATTTTTTCATGACTAAGCGGTCATTTTTTCCGCCTCCATGGGACCTGGAACAAACATTAAGATAGGTTTTCTGTCGCCGTACTCTGGCATTTACCCCCATTATGCCCAGCACCTGATGGCTGGCTTCTATTTCGGGGCAGGGAAGGAGTTGGCAACCTCCGGAACGGTGGAATTCCTGCCTGAGTATACCCACATGGGTGGGGCGGCCACGACGCTGGAGGCGGCGAAGAAATTGCTATTTTTCAACCATGTGCCCATACTCTCGGGCCTGATCAGCTACCAGGCCCTGCCCGGGTTGTTGCCTCTTTTTAATAAACGAGAGGGCATGGGACTGTTTTTTGATCTCGGAGAATATCTGCCCCAGCCGGAATTTCAAAATGACCGTGTGTTTGTCGCTTCCTATCAGCTGTGGCAGGGTGAATACGCTCTGGGTTATTGGGCCCAAAAGGAATTTGGCGGTAAGGGAGTAATGGCCTCTACAGTCTATGAAGCGGGCTATCACTTGTCCAACGTCTACCGGCAGGGAGCTATTGGTGCAGGGGCTAGTGAGATTGATATCTACATTCCGAATCATGAGCAAGACGTCCATAATGTAGACTTCAGTGGCTTTTTTAGCTCCATCAAGCAAGAACGACCTTCCTATGTCCACGCAATCCTTAGTGGTAGTGTGGCCCTTGATTTCCTTCAACAATGGAAGGCGCAGGGACTGAACGGAGAGATACCGCTCATTCTTTGCGAAAACATGGTGTTCGATGATATGCTGGATGACCTGGGCAATCTGGGGTTGTCATGCTATTCCTCGGCACTGTGGAATGCTTCCGACGAAAGCACGGCCAACCAATCGTTTGTCAGGCTGTTCCGAGCGGAGACAGGACAGCCACCGAATATCTACGGCTTGTTGGGCTATGAAGCGGGGCTGGCCTTCAAGCATTTGCTGCCCTACATCCGCAAGGGTGATTGGGGTACCGTCTTCCAACTCATGCAAAGTGAAAAAGTGCGCGGTCCTCGTGGCGAAGTCAGCTTCTCCATGCAGTCGGGGTTGCAGATACCCACTATTGACATTGTCAAGATCCAAACCTCTCCAAAGAAAAACCACAAAAGCATTGTTGCACAGGGCAAAGGCCTGTCGCCATTTGATCCCTCATTTGAAGAGATTCAGAAGTGGGCCGTCAGTGGGTGGCAAAACCCTTATCTGTGCGTCTAACCTCCAAACCTATGAAACTACAACACCTCATCATGCAATATGCGCTACCCCTCATCTGCTGGATGGGCGTGGGTGGAATGGCGGCCTTTTCTCAAGTGTCATTGGCCAATGGCGATTACTATGTTTCAGCGGCTAGCGACGCACAAGGCAATGTATATGTGTCGCGTTACAATGCGACGAACGAGAATTACGAAGTCGTCAAATTCGTCAATGGTACAGGTGCAGGTACCGTGATCTATGATGACCTCGGCTACCAGGTTGGCACACCCTCCGACTACCCCTGGGGCCTGGCAGTGGCCAGCAACGGCGATGTCTTTGTGGCCAGGGCCTTTCCTGCAAATGACGGTGAAATTGTGCAGCTCACAGCTCCTACTTATGCGACGGCGACGACCATCCAACAAGGTAGATTCTTTACGGCGCTGGCGGTAGATGATGATGACAATCTCTACAGTATGGAATTCGATGGGGTCGATAAATACCAAATTGTCAAGTATGACGCTATGGATTTATCGGGAAGTGGAACTGTAGTTTACAATGGCCTGGATCTGGCGTTCGACAACTCATATCCTTGGGGACTGGATGTGGCTACAGATGGGGATATCTACTTTACCGGCATGTTTGGGTCGGGTGATGGTGGATTATTTCGACTTCCACCTCCATATACTACGCCGGAGCCCATGGAGACTGGAGCCTTCAACACGGCCATTTTCGTGGATGGACAGGAAAACATATATACCAGTCGTTACAATGGCGTAGACGCGTACCAGGTCGTGAAACGAGAGGCGAACGGTGGGAACGAGATTATCCAGATGTCTGGTCTCGAGTTTGGCGCACTGTTTTTTCCGTGGGGTATTACCGTGGTCAATAACACCATTTTTGTCGCGGATGGCGCAAACGGTGGCGATGTATGGATCGTAGAGCAAAACACGGCCCCGTCGATCACGTGTCCTGCGAACATCACTAGTGTAGTGGGTCTAGCGCCCGCAGCTATAGACTTTGAAGCCCTCGCGTCGGATGCCGAGGACGAAGTGACAGTCTCCTATAGTCACGAGCCCGGGTCTTTGTTTGCCGAGGGGACAACGACCGTGACAGCAACAGCCACAGATGCAGTGGGGAATACCGCGTCTTGCGCATTTGACGTGACCGTCATCGTCGACAATACGCCACCGACGATCTCCTGCCCGGTAGATGTTGACCTGGACTGTGACCTTGATATCTCCCCTGAGACCAACGGAAGCGCCACGGCGACAGACGACTATGACGACGACGTGACGATAGATTTTTCTGATAACGACACGGATAATGCCATCATCCGCACATGGACAGCCACGGATGACTTCGGCAACTTCAGCCAGTGCACGCAAATGCTTAATAAGGACAAGGAGCAGCCCCTGATCACCTGTCCCGCTGATGTGACCCTCGGCTGTGACGAGGATACCTCTCCCGTAAACACTGGTGAGGCAACGGCGTCGGATAATGTAGATCCCGCACCCATTGTGATCTTTTTTGATAATGATCTGGGAACGAGAATTTTACGTACCTGGATTGCCACAGACTGCTTTGGCAACACGACAGACTGCGTCCAGGAGATACAGTTTGATACGCAGGCACCAGTAATCACCTGCCCACCCAATGTGACGCTTGATTGCAACGGTGATGATACTTCGTTTACGGGTGAGGCCACGGCTACCGACGATCTCGATCCAAATGTAGTCGTCACCTTCTCGGACTTTGAAGATATCAATGCAATTACCCGCACTTGGACAGCCACAGACTGCGCTGGCAACGAAAGCACCTGCGATCAGATACTTTTCAAAGACACCGATGCACCATTGATCACATGTCCTCCGGATGTGACGGTAGGATGCGATGGTACCGATCCGTCAGTGACGGGCACGGCCACTGCCTCTGATGACATTGATCCGAATGTGGATGTGAGCTATTCAGATGTGACAGTGGGAGCTACGACTACGAGGACCTGGAGGGCCGTAGATTGTGCTGACAATGTCAGTGAATGCAACCAAACCCTTACGTTGGATTTGGTGCCACCTACCATTGTGTGCCCACCTGATGTGACCATAGGCTGTGATGGTTCCAACCCTGTTGTGACGGGTTCCGCAGTAGCATTTGATAATACGGAAGGCAATGTGGAGCCCACGTACGTAGATCAGGAGAATGAAGGTTTTATCCGGAGGATATGGTCGGCTGCGGACTGCTTTGGAAACACAAGTACTTGTGAGCAGATATTGACGAGGGACCTGCAGCCACCTACCATTTTGTGCCCACCCAATGTGACCATTGGTTGTGATGGCAGTGATCCCGAGGTGACGGGGTCAGCTGTGGCCTTCGACAACACCGATGATAATGTAACTCCATCGTTTGTGGATGAGGAGTTCGATGATTTTATAAGAAGGACGTGGTCGGTGGCTGACTGTCATGGTAATTCAAGCAGTTGTGAGCAGATTTTGACCAAAGATCTTGATGCTCCTACCATTATTTGCCCTGCTGATGTGACGATTGTGTGCGATGGAAGTACTGATCCCGCAGCCACAGGGGAGGCGGTAGCTAATGACAGTGTCGACCCGAACCCCACGGTTACCCATAGTGACGCTGTTGGGGAGACGTCCATAGAGCGAACTTGGATAGCGACCGATTGCGCTGGCAATGAAAGTTCGTGTATTCAGGTCATCACGATTCAGCCTGATACAGATCCACCAACGATCATTTGCCCAGCCAACGTACAGATAATCTGTGGTAACAGCACGGATCCCTCTTCGACGGGAGTGGCCACCGCCAGCGACAACTGCGATGAGGATGTGACGATCACTTCATCTGATGAAGAGGTAGCCAATGGCATCAACAGGACATGGGAGGCCACTGATGACGATGGCAACACAAGCACCTGCGTACAGTTCATCGAGGTGATACCTGCTGTCACCGTGGACGCCGGTCCAGACCAGTATGTGATAGTCGATGGCAATGGCAATGCGCCTGAGGAAGAGCGGTGTGTCGACCTCCAAGCCATAGCGAGTGGGGGCGAAGGAGCTTATAGCTACTCCTGGAGTCCCTCTACTGGGCTAAGCGACGCGTCCATTGCCAATCCGCAAGCCTGTCCTACTGTCACGACGACCTACCAGGTGACAGTAACGGATGCGTTGGGTTGTACCGCTACCGATGAGGTAACGGTGGAGGCCATCGACCTTGATGATCCTGACTTGCCGACAGTGGGCAACAACAAAAACAAGATCTATGTCTGCGATCTCGAGAATTGCGAGACCCGGCAGGTAAATGGTGAAGCCAACTGTAACTCTCCCAAGAGCTTGTGCTACTGGTTGCGACGTGGGGCCGTACTGGGGGAGTGTGACTGTGAAGAGGGTGCCAGGATAGCGAATGAATTACCTATGGAGGATGCCTCACACGTGGTTTATCCTAACCCGTTTGACCGGGCACTGCAGGTCACGTTGCCAGCGTCCTTTATCGGCCAAGAGGCGATAAAAGTAAGTGTCTTCGGCTTGGATGGCAGTCGCCTCCTTTTCAGGGAAGTGGCGCCAAAGAAAGATCATCCATTGGTCATCGATACATCGGAGATTCCGACTGGCATGTACATGCTACTGCTCGAAAGCGACGTAGGAATCCTTCGTAGCAAGATCTGGAAAAGAGAGTAAGTGACCGTTTCGGTCTTTGAAAAACAGAAAGCCCGAGATCTTTGCAGGTCTCGGGCTTTTTTTTGATAAAGTCACCTAGTCCTTCACCACCTTGTGAATGTTGGTTTGACTTCCATCAAACACCCTGAGGAAATAGATGTTGGGCGATAGGTGTCGTAAGTCCACAAGGAACTCTCCATCATTGACCACCTTGATTGTTTCACGCAGGTACTCTCGCCCCAGAATGTCCGTCAGCCGAACTGCGACTTCTTCCGCTGCAGTGCCCACCACAACGTGCAGCAGTCCATCCTCAAGCAGCGGGTTGGGGTAGACAGTCGGAGCTTGCAGCGGATGAGCATCAGACAGCGGGTCGCTCTCAGTTTGGGTCCGTGCACTGCTGGAGCTAGCGCTGAAACTGAAAGTCTCCTCAACGAGGATATTGCCGTCACCATCGAGCGCACGCATGCGGATGGTAAACTGGTCTCCGTCACTGATGGGCTGTCCGATGTAGTCACCTCGGGGGGTGTCACCAAAGATCGCGTAGGGTGTTACGCCCTCGGTCTTATTGTGGCCAGCGTAGGTGCCTTCAAGGATGTTGAAGTTCATTCGGGCGGTGCCGGCCGGGTATCGCTCGACGAAGATGGAGAACTCGTTGACATTGCTGACATCGACCACATCCCCATCAATGATGGGGCCATCCACGATCTCATCTGTTTCCGCATCGACGAAGTAATAGTCCATGGCCATCGGATTCTCTCCTTCGGTCTCATTGACACGTAGGAGCACAAGTTTCTGATTGATATCGTCACCGCGGTCATACTGGGCTACATAGATGTTGCCAGTATTAGGATCCTCGACGAGGTCGAGGGGGTCATCAAAGTTTTGCATGCCCACCACGCTCTCATAGACCTCCAGGATCTCTCCGGAGCTTTCACCCGGCCGCATGACCATGACATCATCCTGACCACTGAAGCGGACTACCATGAGCATGCCTTTGAGCTTGCCGCCGAAGGCGTCACTTCGGTATTCAATTGCTCCGTTCGGGGATTTGTTCTTGGCATAGTCATATGCCGGAGGGACGAAGCCATAGTCCGGTCCCAGGTCGTCAGGGTACTTGGCTACATCAACATATGGTCCCGTCTGACCGGGGATGCCATCGTAGGTGATTCCACCATGATTGAGCACGAACTCACCTCGGAGAGGGTTGGGGTGGCCGTGATAGCTCTGGAAGCTCGCCTTGAACAGCCAGTCTTTCTGTGTCTCTCCTCCAGTTAGACCGGGGATTGTCGGGTCGGTGGCGATACTGCCATCGATCCTGCGTACAGGCACGTAATCAGCAGAGGCTGGCGCATTGGGGGAGCTGGTGTTGTTACCTGCCGTGCCATTCGTCGGGATATACAGGAAGCCGTTAGTATGCCATACCAGGTCGTACGCATTTCGCACACCACTGGCAAAAATCGTAAGAGGCGAGTTGGTAGCGTAGGGGTTGTATGTGCCGTCGCTCATCGTAATGCTGTTGCTGGGCGCATTGTTGATGACCGATATGTTGTCTGTTGTATACGCGCTCAGTGGTAGGTTGGATGGCAGTTTGTCCAGTTCCAGCTTCAAGGCCGCAGCTGACAGCAGACGTTCCGGCCGGTTGCCCCAGGCTGGGTCGGGTGCACCACCGGCAGTGTTGCTTCCCTGCGTAAAGTACAAGTGGCCATCAGGCCCCGTGATAATGCTGTTGGTGAGGTGATCCTTCTTAGATCGGGGCAGATGGATCACTATATCCTGTACCTGGTCGAGGTTAGGCCCGCTCAGGCGAGTGATCATACCGTCCCATTCGGGGCCATCGCTCAGTACCGCGGCACTATGTGTGATATAGGCCACCAGGTTATTCGCGGTTGCCTCTGCCCCAAAACACAAACCGATAATGAGACGCGGTTGTCCCGGCGTGATGCCAGTTTCTGGGTGCGGTGCTCCAGATAGGGAGGGGGTGAGGGTCTGCAGGTTGCTGAGCGTCCCGTCGGCGTTGATCGACCAGCGCTTGATAGTACCCGCCAGGGTGCTCCCATACAGCTTGCCATCAGGGCCGATTACCAGGCTGCTGAATCGATCGTCAACACCCTCGCCCAACTGAGCGCCTGTCACTTTGAGGAAAGAGACTCCTCTTAGGTCAACCGGATTGGTGTCATCATCTGCAGACGTAGTAAAGCTCGAAGCAAAGGAGGCAAACGTGAGTCGATCCTGGAAGTCGCCAATCTTATTGGCCTGGACGCCTTCGATTCGGAAAATGTACTTGGTAGACGGCTCGAGGGCCTCGGAGGGTGTAAGGATGACAGCATCTCCACCACCGGTATCATTGACGTTGGAAGTGATCAGTACCTCCTCGCCAAGTGTCGTTTCCTTGTAAAGATTGACATTGCCTGAGAGCGTGGTCTCGTCCAATTCATATCCATCTGGTGTCACGACACCCACAGTGATCTGAAATCCATTGATAGGCACATTTGTGGCGCCATTGGCGGGATCTACCCCTGTGAAGACGGGTTGACTTGGTGTTGATTGAGAAAGCACCTCTACCGCCGAGATGATGGCGTTGTTCACTTCTGACTGGAAGTTGATGGAGAGATTGCCGTCACTTACTGCGATATCCTCAAAGGTCGTCACCCAGATGGTACCGGGGGTCACGATGGTGTTGAGATCAAGATCGTCAAGTACGGTATTGCCCTCCAGGGCCACGTCAAAGACTCGCTTGCCAGTACCTCCTGGTCCAAGGCCCGGCACGCCAAAGTAGGGCTCGAGGAAGTGCAATCTCACAGTGAACGACCCAGAAGCAGGTACAGGAATGTCGTATCCGAAGTCTAGTCCCACGCCATTGTCATCGGGCTGGGCAAAGCGGTAGGAGAGGTATAGACCGTCATCCTCCGTGCCGACGACGTCGAAGCTTTTGCTTGCGGTGCGTGACGAACCGGTCACCAGAGGGTTGTCGTCTTCCCACTTGTTGCTATCAGCATCGGTGTAAGCACCACTACCACCAGCATTTAATCTTGCGAGCTGTACGGGAGCAGGGGGTTCTTCGTCGATCTCGACAACTTCGATGGCCGAGATGATCGCATTGTTGACCTCCGAGAGGAGTCGAATGCTAATGATGCCATCTGCAGCAGTGATATTCTCGACGGTATGAGTTACCAGCGTACCCGGGCTGACTACGGCATTGAGGTCGTAGTTGTCGAGGACGACTGTGCCTTCTACGGACACGTCGAACACACGTTTTCCCGTACCTCCGGATGCATAGCCCGGCACACCAAAATAGGGCTCCACCATGTAGAGTATGACGGCATACTCTCCATCGGTATTCACGGGAATGTCGAAACCAAACTCGGCAGACTGTCGCGCATACCGATAGGTTTGAAAGAGGCCATCCTCATTGGTTCCCAGTACATCGATGGGTTTACTACTATTGGCAGGATCGCCAAAAATAAATGAGTTGTCGAGGCCCCATACATTTCCATCACCATCTGTATAGGTGCCATTTCCTCCCGCGTCGATGCGCGCAAAAGATGTTGCCTCTTGTTGCATAGCGTCCTCCCAATTTCCCGAATGGGCGAGGGTTGGACTGGCGTGCGTCAATTGAGCAATGGTAAAGATAAAGGGAGTAAAGTACCCAAAACGAGGTACAATGGATATCCAGCTCTCTCTCTTAAAGAAGAGCCATAAAGCAGACTTTTTCATGAATTGGTCAGGTTACGAGGGTAGTTGATTTAGGGAAAAGATACATCAAAAGGTCGAAATCTTAGTGTTTAATCACGCTTTGAGGTCATTGGTGAAGCTTTTTTTCTGCGTCACATTCAGAGCTAACGGTCCAGGTAAGCGTGTGGCACAGCGGTCGAATGTAGATATCTGGTGTTGCAGAGAAGGTTCTTACCCATCTACAGGTTTTCGTCTGCTCACCCTGGATCTGGATTAGCCTTGGGCCATCACAACCGACCTGTCCACAACTCGTTATTCTACTCAGATATTTATATCTTCTGCATTGTGTTGAGAGTCACTACCAACCTGTCAAGATTCTTCGTGCTGATCGTCGCCATCGCGCTGGTTGTTGTACCGCTGGCTGGCCAGACTGTGGCTGACGAAAAGGAGCGCCATCTCAAGGCCGCTGCTGGCCTGGAGCGTTTGGAACTGCTCAATTGGCTGTCGGTGCACTACGCATCTTCGAATGAGAAAAAGGCTTTTCGTTTTGCCCGGCAAGGTGATCAATTGGCCAACAACCTTTTACTATCCAAAAAGGAGCTGAACGTTGAGCACCGCATGGTTTTGATGTCTATGAAGGAGACATATGGCGTACTTCAATACAATAGGGGCAAATACATGGAAGCGAAAGACGCCTTTGAAGTGGCCCTGTCACAGGACCCGAAGACAGACAGTATCATGGCTACGGTGGCGGTCAGGTATCTATCCAAGATCGATTCATTAGCGGCGAAAGGGCAGTTAAAGGATAGCCCTTTCAATAGATTTTTTCGGGATTTGGATGTTGGTGCGGCCATTAACAATTCCAAGAACGATGTCGCAGCTTCCACCGAGTTGCAAATGGGAAAGATGGCGGAGAAGCGGGGAGACACGACGATGGCGATTTCACATTATCAGCGGGCGGCGAATATACTCCGCAACAACGGAGATATTGAGGAGGCAGAGCAGGTTGAGGAGAAAATAGCCACCTTCGAGCAGTTGCGGGTCTTGAGCGAACAGGTGGCTCTTCCGTCCTATGACACAATCACCCGCGTGGAACTACCTGCAATGATTGCTACCAAAGGAAAGACTGACATGGCTTCGACGGATAGGGTGGAGTCAATAGAAAGGATGGAGGATGGGCTAAATAGTGAAATAAAATATGGCAAAACGCGAAATTATTACGAGGCCTACCTGTCATTGCAGACCAAAGCTGAGGAAGACAGTTTGCTGCAAGTGATGCTGATAGATCAGGCGCGAAGTGAGATGGAGCGCCTGCAGCAGCAAAACGAAATCGCCGACCTCAACATTGAAGCTATCCAGCGTGAGAAGGATGCCCAGGAGCGGCAGAAGAACTCGTTGGTCGTAATTGCTGCAGGAGTGGTACTGGCGACTTTGATCATTCTCTTTTTGTACATCACCAAACGGAAGAAGCACAACAAATTGACCTCGGCTTATGAGGATCTGGCGGTAGCCAAGGGCGAGCTTGAGGTGGCGGAGCGCCGTATTTCCAAGTTGCTGGAACAGCAGGTGAGTCCTGAAATCGCTTCCGTTCTCCTTGACGATCGCTCTGGACACAAGCGACATAAAGTGACGATTATGTTCCTGGACATCAGGGATTTCACTCCCATGGCGAGCGCGATGGAGCCTGATCAGTTGATTGAGTTCCAAAACGCCATTTTTGGTTTCATGATTGAAATTATCAACGAATGCCATGGGAATATCAATCAGTTCATGGGTGACGGCTTCATGGCGACGTTTGGGGCGCCCCGCAGTCATGGCAACGACGCGCACAATGCGATGGTCGCTGGGAGGCGCATTCTGGCAAGGCTGGATGAACTCAACGCCGAGGGTGAGGTACCATGGACCAGGGTGGGGATCGGATTGCATACGGGTGAGGTTGTAGCTGGTAATGTGGGTACGGAGCATCGAAAGCAGTTTTCGGTGACAGGGGAGACGGTGATCATCGCGGCCCGTGTGGAGCAATTGAACAAAAAGTACAATTCACGCCTGATCCTTACACGGGAAGTTGCCAACGAGTTGTTCTCCGGGTCTGGCACCCATTATGACTGGCGAGAGAATGAATTTGAAGAGCTGGAAGTCACCGTCAAGGGCCGTCAGGAGGCTGTTAAAATTCTGGTTTACCAAGAAGTGGGTGTGAAGTCGCATGGAAAAACCGTTAGTAGCAGTTAGGCAACTGAATCCCCCATGACATCGGTCTTAACAGGACTGAAGTCACTGCGAAGTGTCGCATACTCGGCAAAATCGACTATCTTACTAGTCGGAAAAAGATTAACTCACATTAAACCAGAAACTACCTGACCTGAAATGGACCGGGACAACTACGGCATACGACACACTATTTCTGCAATTCCCTGCTTGACATTTGCCTTTATTTTGATGTTAGCGTATGACTCGTTGCTGCCAGAGACATTGCTAGTTTAGGTCTTTTCTGAACCTGAAAATGTAAACACTGCGATATGAAGATGAAATCTACCATTTACTACTCATTGCTAACTGTGCTCGTATTGGCGCTCGTCAATCCCTTGTCTGCGCAGACAACCGGTCTCGAGCAATTGAGCGCCGATCAGCAAGCGAAGATTCAACAAGCGATGGCCGCAAAAGTGGCGTCGTTAGCCGCAGGCTCGAAGCTTACCCTGGGCCTTGGGGAATTAGCGGAGGAGGGTGTAAACTCACCGCTTTTTGAAAAGATGATCACGGACGGTGACATGGTTTTGGTCACTGCAATGCCCAAGACTGCCGCTGCGGACCTACTCACTGGAATGCAAGCCGCAGGCGGACAGAAGTGCATGATCATGGGAGGAACTGTCTGCGGATGGGTGCCCGTGAGTCAATTGAAAGAACTAGAAAGTGTAGGTGCACTGCATTGCGCCATGCCTGAGTATCGTCCTATCCACAAGGCTGGTTCTACCACCTCACAGGGGGATCGCGCGATGTTGGCGGATGTTGCTCGTGCCACCTTCGAAGTGAATGGTGATGGCGTCACTGTGGGTATACTCTCTGATGCCTTTAATACCCTTGGCGGAGCCCCTTCTGGTGTGGCTACAGGAGACCTCCCGGGTCCGGGTAACCCCAATGGGTTCTCAACGCCTGTGGACGTCCTTTCTGAACTAGCCGTTGGAACCGGTATTGACGAGGGTCGTGCAATGGCAGAAATCGTTCATGACCTTGCGCCCGGTGCTGAGATCAAGTTTTACTCAGCCTCCAACGGATACTTTGATTTTGCAGATGGCATCATTGCCTTGGAGGAAGCAGGTTGCGATATTATCGTAGACGATATTGCTTATCTGGCTGAGCCGTACTTTCAGGATGGTACAATCGCCCAGGCTGCGACGGAAGTCGCAGAGCGTGGCGCGGTCTTCTTTTCTGCGGCGGGCAACCAGGCGCGGGAGTCCTATGAAGCCGATTTCGCACCTGCGGGATTCTACATACCCAATGTCGGTGAACTACATGACTTCAGCGGTACGGGCGACTATTTTCAGTCATTCGTCGTACCCCCCGGTGCCCAATTGTTCCTTTGGTTGCAGTGGGATGATCCTTCCGTATTTGCGGCCGCTCCCGAGGATGGAGGGGCTTATTTCGGCCCAGCACCTCAGGGGGATTACGACATGTATCTATTCAATGGCACAACAGGCGCATTGGAGGATGCCAGCTTCTTTGATAACCCCGTAGCTGGTTTCCCTATCGAGATTGTCTCTTATTTCAACCCTACTCCAGCACCTGTACTGTTGGAAGTGGCGATATCGCGCTTTGCTGGTCCTTCTGACAGGAGACTCAAATACATCGACTGGGGATCTGGCTTAAACCCAGCGGAGTATGACACAAAAAGCGGCACGTGCGTGGCGCACTCTCAGGCAGACGGTGGTTTCGGTATCGGAGCGTCGTTCTACGTCTTTGCACCGGAGTATGGCACTGATCCCCCGCAGGTCAATAGCTACTCCTCGGCTGGAGGAGTTCCGATTCTCGTCGATGCTCAAGGCAATAGACTGAGTGAGCCCATAATCAGAAACCAACCGGTAGTCGTGGGTAGTGATGCCGGCAACAACACGTTCTTCGGCTTCGACGCTGATGGGGATGGTTTTCCCAACTTCTTTGGTACATCGGCAGCGGCACCGCACGTCGCGGCTGTGGCAGCACTTATGCTTGAACTTGATCCCGACCTGGAGAACGATGAGATCGGTAAAATTTTGAGTATGACGGCGATAGATATGGATGATCCGTCTACACCGGACTTCGATGAAGGCTTTGATTTTGGGACTGGACACGGATTTGTGCAGGCGGATGCGGCTCTGGCTGCTACCTTGGATCAGCCGGTTGTGTACCGTTTTGTTTTGATTGACCCTGTCACGGACTTACCCATTCGTACGCTCCGGGAAAACGAGACGATAGAGCTTACAGCCGATGAGAATGGTGTCTTCAACGTTCAGGCACTGGTCCTTGGGGACGACAAGAAGGTGAAGGAGGTGAAGTTTGAGATTGAGAAGGACAAGAACAAAGAGAGTGCGAAGCACAAACCTAAGAAGCCTAAGAAGTTCAAGAAGATCAAAACGAAGGACAAGGACGCGCCTTTTGCTGTTTTTGGGGACAAAGACGGTGATTTCAAGGAAGGCACGCTACCTGCCGGTGACTTTGTGCTAGAGGCGGAAGCCAAAGGCAAAAAGAAGAAAGGTAAGAAAGGTAAGAAGGGTAAAAAATACAAGGAGTTCAAGAAGCAGACGATTGCGTTTAGCGTAGAGATCATTGGGGAAATGATTGCCACGAGGACGATGATTGCTGAGGAAGAAGAGGTCGACACCGAAACAGCTTCGGAGGAAGTAAAAACGGTAGTTGCCCAGTTGTTGGATGGATCTGAATTCCTCATCTATCCAAATCCTGCGGAAAACTTTGTGAACTTCGCGTTCGCTAATGTAGACGCTCAAGAGCAGATTGCTTTGCAGATCTACAATACCTCAGGTCAACTCATCTACGCGATGGAGACCGAAGGTTCTCTCGAAGAAACGATTGACTTCAGCAGCTATCAGCCAGGCACCTACATTGTGAAGTTGGTGACACCCAGATTCACGGAAGTGCGAAGGTTCATGCTGACGAAATAAAGGACCAGTCTGTCCTTATCGGACAAATTGATGATGCCTGCCTCGAAAGGGGCGGGCATCTTTTTTTGGTGCTGACCGCGACGCGGAAGCGCACCAGCTTAGACACCGTACTTGATCATGAATTCCGCGAGATTCGTTTCGGAAGGAAGCCGGAGCTTCTTTCGAAGGCGGTATCGCGCAATCTCCACGCCTCGAACTGAGATCTTTAGTAGGTTGGCAATTTCCTTTGTGGACATATTCATCCTGAGGTAGGCGCATAGCTTGAGATCCGCGGGGGTGATCACTGGATATTCCTTGCTTAACTTCTTGAGAAAGTCGCCGTGTACCTCATCGAAGCTGGTGGAAAACTGATCCCATGCTTCGTCCTGGTCCATGTTACGGTCTATCTCTTTGACGATACTCTTAAGGTCCTTCGTGAGTGCCCCATTGCCAGCGTGATGTTGAATGATATGATGGACCGAGTTCTTGACCTTGCCCATCAGTTCGTTCTTGTCGATCAGGTGCATCGTGGACGAGGCCAGTTCCTTCTTCTTGAGGCTAATTTCTGCCTCGAGCTTGTCGTTCCTGAGTTGTGTCAGTGCAGTATCCTTTGCCTTGATCTCATTTTGCTGGTGGTCGATGAGCTTCTTTTGTTCCTTATTCTGTCTTTGTCTGTACCATGAGGCACTGAGGAATAGGACCAGGACCGATAGGCACACATAAAGTAGGTATGCCCACGGCGTGCGGTACCAAGGTGGCTCTATGCGAAAGGGGAAAGAGGCTACCGCGGAAACATTTCCCAGGATGTCCTGGGCCTGCACTTCAAAATTGTACTTACCCTCACGCAGATTGGTGAATTCTTTTAAGGTGGCGGATGACCACTGGGACCACTTTTCGCCCCTAAATCCCAGCAGACGATACCGGTAGAGGCACTGTTCGAGTTGACAGTCTACACTGGAGTAGGTGAAAGCCAAAGAGTTCTCCGCAAATGGTAGCTCAATGTCTCTGTCTATATCCGGCATGGCAAACCCGCCTAGTATTGCCGAGTCCCCATTGATGAGATGGACTGTTCGCATGGAGATGTTTAGAGGTTGACGTTCCCTTTGAGATTCTTCGTGCTTGTAATGCACGAAACCGGAGTTAGCAGCAAACAGTACGTGATTATCGGCGATAACGGAGATCTGTGCCAGGTCATCATTGAGCAGGCTGTGAATGCCGTCGAAGGTGCTTTTCTCGATTGTAATCCCTTTCCAGGGGTTGGATGTCAATAGGCCGGTGAAATCTGTGGTCATAGCGAAGATATTGCCGGTGCCTGAGGCGCGCATGAACCTCGTATGAACGCCAGGACCAATGAGCGTGTCTAAGTACGGATGCCGTTGGAATTGATTCGTGCTGGTATCGAAGTGAAAAACACCATTTTCGGCTGTGAATACGATTTCTTCACCAATGCCGAATACATTGTTCAGGTAGGGGGAGGGTAGTCCGTTGCCCCCACCAAAATAATCTACTCGACGGAGGCTGTCATAATCCCCTGTAAACCGGAAACGGTAGACTCCTTTGTATCCATGTGTCATCCAGAGCACTGAGTCTCCCGCGTACACAAGCACTCGCGAGGACTCCCCGAAGTTCCGATAGCGCCTCACCAGTTGCCAGTGACCGTCTACCTGCGCGAACAGACCCAATCCATCATATGCCCCGGCAATCAATTTGTCGGGGTCTTCCAGCTCTACAAATCCCCACCAACCGGTCGATTGGTCGATGGACCTGACTTGATCGGCTTCGAGGACAAATGCCCCCTCATGGGCGCTAATGAGCACGTGACCATTGACTTCCTGTAAATAATTGATTTGCCCATTGATGCCATTGATTCGGGTGACATGATCTACAGATCCCTGAGAGATGTCGGTAGTATATAGACCATTGCTCGTTCCCAGGTAGAGTTTGTTCCCGACAGCCAGGGCGGTATATCCTGTTCCTGGAAGCCCTATTTCTTCGTTGATGAAGCTGAATGGGTAAGACCATGAAATCTTCACGATGGCATTGTTCATACTCAGCCACAGTGCGCCAGTCCGATCTTCGTGGAGACCATAGACGGTACGGCTGATGAGGCCCTTGTCCACGTCTATTTGGAGTATTTCCTTCCCGGAATTGGAGTCCACGAGGTAGAGGCCTCCAAGATCTGTTCCGATAGCGAGAACACCATCTCTGAGGAGTTGAACTGTGGTGATCCCATCCTCCGCGAGTCTGGCTGTCAAACTACTGGCAAAGGGTCTGGACCTCGTACCGTCAAATTGAATGATGCCATCAGACTTTGTAAACCAGAGGCTTTCGCTTTCGCTCAATTTTATGGCACTCACCAATGACTTTCCAGCCAGATTGGGCTGAGGATACAGCGGCACCCAGGTGGTATCCGAGTAGTATTGAATCGGCTTGTTTGAGTGTTTGGTAAGAAGGAGATCGTCATATGCGATAGTGAACCCCGGAGCTTCGGACGATCGCAAGACATGAATCGATTGGCCATCATATACAAAGGTCTTTCCAGAGGCACTGAAATAGATGGATCCCTCAATCTCATGAATTCTCCATGTGTCTTCGAAGTTGCCCTCTCCTTCGGGAACCAGATGTGTCAGCGACTCGTACTGCAAGAACCCACGCTCAGAAGGGTAGAAGTAGCCGAATTCATTCTGGCCACCAACGTAAATCCTGTCATTCACAGGAAGTACGGATCTCACTTTTGTGCCGCCAGCGATCCCATACCTGTTCCAGTAGGAACCATCAAAGGTGAGCAGCCCCAGGTTATTGGCCACGCAGATGATACCACTCCCTGTCTGGGCCACCTGATAGTTCTGCCCTCCACCCGCGTAGTCATCGATTGTGAAAGTCTTCATCGCCGGCAATCCGATGTGTTGGGCGTTGCTCGCGAGTGAGAAAGTCACCCATAACGACCACATCAGGAATCGGCAGAAATGAAGAGTGTACTCAGGCATGATGATGTACTATCAATGCGGAAATGACGTATGTGATATCTTTTTAATATGTACCTTAAAACTATGTTAAAACGTTGTTTTTGTCAAGATAGATGTAGTATTGAGATATCAAAAACCAACATGTGATGTAGTAGTGATGTAGCGATGAAATTCACATGGCAATGCTTTGTTAGTACGTTTGAGCCAAGAAAAAACTAAAAATTCATTCGTATGAAAAAGCTTATTGAAAAATTGTCAGCGTTTGCATTTGTAGTAGGCGCTATGCTCGTAGTTACTTCGTGTGGCGACGATGAACCAACCGTAGATGCACCTGATGCAAGATTTACATTTTCAGCCAGTGGTCTGACTGTAACTTTTACTGATGCCTCAGTTGGTGCCGAAACTTACGCGTGGGACTTTGGTGATGGCGGATCTTCTGCTGACGCCTCTCCCTCTTACACTTATTCCGAAGGTGGCAGCTACACCGTTACCTTGACTGTCTCAAACGACGGTGGTCAGGATACTGCTGAAGAGACGATCGTTGTTGAAGCTCCTTTCGATCCTGCAGTTGTTGCTGGTACTTGGGTGATGGCTCCTGAAGAAGGCGCACTTGCAGTGGGTCCTGCAATCGCCAGCGGAGAGTGGTGGCAGAATAGTGGTGATGACGTAACCGCAAGAGCATGCTACTTCGATGATACTTACACGTTCGCTGCGGATGGTACTTTCACACTCGATATGGGCGATGAGACTTGGGTCGAAGCATGGCAAGAAGGCGTAGATGCTGACGGTTGCGGTGCTCCTGTCACTCCATACGTTGGTGGTGAGTATACATGGTCTGCTACTGCCTCTGCAGTTACTGTAACAGGTAGCGGCGCATTCCTTGGTTTGGCGAAAGTGACCAATGATGGTGAGGTCTCTGGTGGTGCTGCTGTAGCAGAGTCTGTCACCTACACTATCTTGGAGTCTGACTTCACAAGCTCTCCAAAGTCTATGACTGTATATGTAGAGTTCGCAACAGGTTCTTTCTGGACATTTAAGCTGGTTACTACAAACTAATCCCTAGCATTTTAGTTTTAATAACCACAATGAAAGGATTCAGTATATATATGATGGCCATCTCGGCGCTGTTCTTAGCATGCGGCGACGATGGAGATGAGAAAGAGCTACCGACGCTCTCGGTTGCGGATGTGACCCTAGCTGAAGGCAATGGAGAAAGCCAGGTGCAGGTGACGATTGAGTTGTCACAAGCAGTGGATTTCGAGATTTCGCTGGAGGCTCAGACACGTACGAATACAGCGACGGAGGAAGACTTTGTGGCTGTGGACACGCTACTGAGAATTGATGCGGGAGTACGATCCGTACCCATTAACATTACCATTCTCGGTGATGATGATTTGGAAGAGGATGAGAACTTTCTATTCGTATTGCTGGATCCTTTCAATGCTACTCTTGATAAAGACATTGCGATCATCACCCTTACCAATGATGACGAGCATGCATTCAATATTCCGACTACAGGCTTTGAGTCTCCGGAGTCTTACGAAGGCATGACACTCGTTTGGGAGGATGATTTTGACGGCGATGCTGTTGACCTCGACACGTGGACCTTCGACAACGGCGATGGCTGCAATCAGGGAATCTGCGGTTGGGGCAACCAAGAGGCGCAGTACTATCAAGAGAACAATACCTCACTTATTGACGGTAATCTGGTGATTGAAGCCCGTGAGCAGTCAAGAGGAGGCTTGGAATATACCTCTTCGAAGCTGATCACTAAAGGCAAGCGGTCTTTCCATTTTGGTCGTATCGATATCCGTGCGGTCATGCCGGAAGGTGAGGGCATGTGGCCTGCCTTGTGGATGATGGGCACCAATATTGACGAAGTGGGCTGGCCTGCCTGTGGCGAGATCGATATTATGGAATTGTTTGGCGCCAAGGGCGACAACAAGATTGAAGGAACAGTGCACTGGGACAACGCCGGTAATTACGCGCAATTTGGCGGTAACACCACGCTGGAGTCAGGCACCTTCAACGACAATTTCCATGTTTATTCAATCGTCTGGGATGAGACGGCCATTAGATGGCTGCTCGATGATGAGCAATATCACGTCATAGATATCACACCCGGAGATCTGGAAGAATTCCAGCGGGAGTTTTATATGCTGATCAATGTGGCAGTAGGAGGAGACAAGGGAGCTGGTGATCCATCAGGAACTACCTTTCCTCAATGGATGATCATTGATTATATCAGGTATTTCGAGCCTAATTAAGGTATACACTTAGACAAATAGATCAATAAGCCCCAACCGTTACGGTTGGGGTTTTTTTGTTGTTATAGCTTCCTGATCTTCCTCAAAAATGACTTGCCCTGGACCTGGGCTTGCAAAACATAAATTCCACTTGGTCCAGGTACCGTAATTGATTCCCCGGAACGGACCTGCTGGAGTGATAGAACACGTTTCCCAAGGAGATCATGTACTTCAACGTAGTCTGCACTCTCACCTGACTTCAGATCCAGGACAAAGGAGTTTGAAAATGGATTGGGGTAAATCGATAGGTTCTGGAGGTTATCGCTGTTTATTGCGGAAAGTGGTGTGTAGCTGATGCCCGTCTGTTCGCCAAGGGGACCTATCCCACAAGTGTTCTTGGCTTGCGCTCTATAGAAATAGGTAGTGCCTGTTGTCACTTTCTCATCGAAGAAGAAACCATTGTCCCTAGCCACCGTGGCAAGCCACTGAAAATTGTCGTCTGTCTCCACTGAGCGTTGAATGATGATGCTATCACCAGCTACTGCCTGCCTGCCCCAATGTAATGTGACATGTGATGGGGTGCTCTCAGCGACAATCACCGGTGGTGCAGGAATACCGCCAGATCCAGATGCGATAGAGGCATTCCAGCCCGCCATGAACAAGGCAGTGCCAGTACTAAACATCGTGTGAATTGAGAGGTCGTACCTTGCCGGGTATTCTTGCATGGCAAGGCTCTGCCGGTCTATGGACATGAACCAACCATAACCAGAGACAAATACTTTGTCATCATGTATCTCTAATTCCTGAACTTCCCCCGGGACAGGAACCCAACCCAGCTTTTGGCCAGTCTTGCGATTGTACACTACTACAGAGTCCTGGCGGTTGTCCCTGTGCTCAGGGTAGTAGTTGGCGGCAATCCATAACTTTTCATCCTTGATATCCATATGCTCGGCGATGTAGCTCCGCAATGGCAACGCACTGCGTGAAGATGTCGCCAGGTCGATGCTCACAAGTCGCAGATCCGCTCCTTGGGCTTCGAGTAGGTACAATGTATCATTGTCGATTTGAAGGTCGATAAGATAGCCCTCGGGTTGCTGGTGCCACGGAATGCTGTCCTTCGATGCTTCGTCGTAGACGCTGATTGTCGCAGGTTTCGAGTTATCGGACACAGCAATGAACACCTTACCGGAGGCTGCGGCGACCAATGAGGGTGGGCGGGATGGACTGGGGTTCCAATTGGTCAATACTCCCTCTTCCTTGCTAAATGAGCAGATGTGTTTTCTGGGACTGCCGCCAAACTCTGTCGATCGACCCCCAAGGAACAAGTCCTCCTCACCAACTACGATCGCATGAATCTCACCTGACACTTTCCAGGTGTCATCCACCAGGACACCGGACTCAGGCCTAAGCGTGATAAGGCCTTTGGCCTCGTGGTAGGGCCCTATAAACCCTCCGACATAAACCAATGTATCATCATGGTCAATATCGAGGACCAAACCATCGATGCCGTACTCCCATATACGCTCGCCTGTGGTAACGTCGAGAGACACAACGTAAGCATTGTATCCATCACTATTTGGTCCATAATAGCGCTGACTGACAAGCACTTGAGTTTCTGTCACGCTGAGCGCTTCCACGGCCCTTTCAAGGGACGGATTCCAGTCCGTTACTTCAAGGGATGAGAGGTCAATACTTCCGATACGCGGACGCGTTTGTCCGTCGATTGTATTGAAGGTTCCTCCAATGTACAGCCGGTCGCCTTCGACATGCAATATTTCAATGATCCCATCCGTTTGGATGCTTCGCTCCAACCTCCGGCCGTCATGATAGAGCATTACTATGTCGTAACCGTCCCATTCCTCGGAATTTGGAAAGCCGGCAGTGAATAGCAGGGTATCATTACCGGCGATTTTGGTCGTTCTTCTGTCCCTTAATGCCTCAAAGCTGCGGGTCTCACTGGTCACAGGGTCGGCAATGACCAAGTCTTTATCGTCTTGGCCGGATGCCCAGAAGTCACCTGCCAGGAAGATTTTGTCTCCGGCGATCACAAGATCATTTACTGTACCTCCAACGTGAGGGTGGAAGGAGGTGACCTGAAAATTGCTGTCAATATGAGCGATATTCCGCCGAGCATAATCACCAACATGCACGAAGTTTCCTCCGAGATAATAACCTCCGTTGCCGTCACTTTCGGCAACGATTATTTTGCCGAGATAAGGATCAGGGGTGACAGTAGGGAAGTCGAAAAATGGCTCCTTCGTTGATTTGGAGAATACCGCTCCAGAGCTGCCAACGATACCGTTTACAGTTTGGAAGCTCCCGGCGACAATGACCTCATGATCACCGGCAACTATGGAGTGTATATTAGCAACGCTGGAAGTCCTCGCCCAATCCGTGAGTTGACCGCAGCTATCGAAATGGGCGAGACCCATTCGCTGTTGGTCACCAACCTTTGTGAAGCTGCCGGTTATGAACATACCTCCATTGCCATCCTCACATGAGGCAAACACTGGCCCATTAGGCACGTGGATAGGGTAGAGCAGCGTGGATTCTTCTGGCTGAAGTCCAACGAGGTAGGTAGGCTGGTTGGATTTGGCACACAAGTTCTCTTGGAGCCAACACAACGGTTGATCCTGGGAGTGCAGCGGAATCATGAGCCCACAGTACAAGCAGATACTGCTGAGCACAGAGAGCGGTTCTTTCATGGCGGGTGGTTTTAGTAGTATACAGGTTATAACGAATAATCCAGCCTCCAGTGTGTCTACAAGCTGAATTATACCCAATTAGCCAACGCGATATACCAGCGTTGGACGTGGCGAGTCGAAGTGCGAGTTGGAACTAGATAGGCGAAGGGGAGGTGAGTATTAAAATCAAGCGGACTACAGAGGTGATACGTTAAAAGACTTGTGAGCCCTTGGTTCTATTTAACATAACGACTGTTTTGTTGAAGGCTTTTGTACAATTGTGCCAAAGAGGACTGGTTTTTGCAGGCATACTTGTGGCTGAAATTTAATTGCCTATGAAAGCCTGCCTACCTTATATCTGGACCTTATTCTTTTTGATCCCCATACTACCTGTGGGCTGTGAACTTACCTCGGACGGAGATTGCGACTGTGACGCCATTTCTGATTATGATGTCAGCGAATTGGGAAAGGCTTTTGTCATTGGGACTGATCCAGTGCCCAATCAGGACACCACCAATGTTGCAGCTATTGGTATCCAGATTAGTTTTGATCTGGAGGAGCGACCCAGGCGCGTAGCATCGACCAGGCTACCTCTGTCTCTATTTCCTGCGGCAAATGCATGCACTTGTGTGGCAGCTTTTGTGAGGACAGTCATTACCGAGCTATCTATCACGAGTTCTGGAAGAGTGAATGCTGAAATCCCGGCAGGTACCGAGTTGGCGGATCTGTTCACTGCGGACGTGGGCCAATTGCAGGATGGCGAATATCCGATTGATTTGCAGTACGTATTGCGCCAGTCCGGTGATGATTCACCAGAGGGCGTCGTAACGTTGCGTATTTTGGATATGGCGCCATGGGAGGAAGGAGTGCATACTTTTACTGTAAGGATGACGCTCAGTGACGGCCAGGAGTATGAGGAGGTACTCAATCCCATAAGAATTGAGAAGGGCTAAAAACCATGTCGTCGTGAGACTCAACCCTCGAGGTGCCTCATATAAATAATGCACCGATTTCGTCCATTTTGACAGACTCGTTCGTCTTATTAGCAAATGAAGAAGAAAGGGACCATGACGAGTAATGCAATTAAAATGAGGTTGCTGCCCCAGCAGGTGCATCTATCTGATGGGGCCCTGCAATTGAGCCTCGAAAGGGACGTACAAGAGATCATGGCACGTGAGGCGGCGGACCGAGGAATGCCAGTCGAGGAACTCGTAGGGCAACTGGTAAGGCTGGCGGCGATGAAGTCGGCGTACAACGAGACGATTCATTCAGCCACCGGACCAATAGGTCTTGTATGAAAAGCAAATACAAATGCCAGCCTGAAGGAGATAAGTTATGAAGGGCCGACCCGCTGAACGGATCAAGCCCAAGCTCATTTATTCCTCCAATCTCAAATTGTCCACCAAGATGTCTCCCGTGAGGAATGCATCATCCTGGTTGGTGGGATTCCAAAGCGCAAACGGAATTCTGAGATCCGCGAGGTCCAAACCCTGGAAATCAGTCATGGGAATTCGATATTCTACCCAGCCATCACCCAAGTCAGCTGGTGTATAGTGGACAAGAAACACAGCCGCTGCCGAAGCCTGACCGGAGCTCTCCAACTTCACCTCAACATCCTTAAAATCAGATGGATAGTGCAACGCGAAGGCGAGTTCGCCGCTCGCATAGGAGCTAAAATCCAGTCCCTCACTCATTTCGAAGAAAGCACCACCCCAGTTGGTCCCTGGGTAAGAGAGGCGAAGACTGTTGGTACCATCGACCGCCTCATCGGAAGAGGCGACATCAGGTTCGCCACCGCCGCCATAAATGTTGAGAGCTACTTCACCCAATGCCGTGAAGCTTTCAGAGATGGCTTGTGTTGCGAGTGATGGATCGATGTATTGACCCAATGTTTCTTCGGCGATATCCAGGGCAGGAGGGGGATCAGCCTGCAAATCATCCCACTGATAAACTCGGACATAGTCCACCATCATCATGGCGGGAAAAGGAGTGGATGCATCTGGCGACCCCGGCCAGTTGCCGCCAACAGCGAGGTTAAGAATCAGGTAAAAGGACCGCTGAAATTCCTTCATATCGTCTTCTATGGCGATATCATTGACTAGAGTGCCGTCAGTGTAGAAGCGAATGAATTCTGGTGACCAGTCCAGTGTAAACAGGTGATAATCATCTGCGAATGAGGCGCTACCGGCTGAGCTGGTGCCCTGGACTTCCGAACGTGTATTACCGCTATTGGTGTAGTGAATGGTGCTATAAGCCGTATTGACATTATTGCCGAGCATCTCCATGATGTCGATCTCACCACAACCGGGCCAGTCGATCGGGTCCTGGAAGTTGTCACCAAGCCCCCAGAAAGCAGGCCACAGACCTTGACCGGCGGGTAGTTTGATGCTCGCTTCGATTTTGCCATAGCGGATGCTCCGCAAGTCCCGGGTAGTCACCTTGGCGGAGGTGTAGGTGCCGTCACCATTGTCCAGCGCAGTGATGGCCAGAACAGAGAGGTCGCCGTCTTGTTGGATTGAGGAATTCGAGGCGTCCGCAGTGTAAAGCTGAAGTTCGCTGTTTCCCCAGCCGGCTGGAAGACCGAAGTCTGTGCCGTCACCAGTTTCGTAGGTCCAGTTGGTACCATCGATTATGGATCCATCGAATTCATCGCTCCAGACGAGCGTAAAACCTTCGTATTCGGTGATCGGAGGAATCGCCGAACCTTCGTCATCGCTGCTACAAGATGACAGCAGGAAGACTGTAGCCAGCATAGCACTGAAAGAAAATAGAAGCCGATTATTCATAATTGGGTGCAACTTGATTGACTTACAAAGAACATGGCTGGAAGGGAGAAGGTCAAAGGGAGCACTACAACATTAATACATCATCGACTCACCTGAGGGTAGTTTATTTTACCAGCTCCATCATCGTCGTTCTGGCGGATGACATAAAATCCTGCAGGTTGTCGAAATCCTCGGCGAGGATAGGGTCGCCGATGCTGAGTTGGACCTGGCCAGGTTTGATCGATAGAGATCCGGAGGGCATCCGATCATGGGTACCTCGGAGTGCCAGGGGTACTACTGGAATTCCTGCATTCTTCGCCAGGGCGAATACGCCTTTCTTGAAAGAGCGGATCTCGTTTCCTGCGGATCGCGTGCCTTCGGGGAAGACCAGGACGGACTTGCCCTTGCGGATAAGCTCGCCAGCTTCGTTCATACTTTCTATCGCCTTTTGTCGTGTGGTCTGGTCTATGAAGATCATTTGCGTGGCCTTCATGAAAAATCCGACGAAGGGGATTTTCTTGACCTGGGACTTCGCGATGAAGTATAAGTCGATGGGCAAGCCGGCAAACAGGCAGGGAATGTCCATGTAGGAGGAATGATTGGAGACGTAGATGTGTGGTTGGTCTACATCGAGTCTTTCAAGCCCTTGCACTTGTAGTTTGAGCCCGGAGAGGAAAAGGACGCCTTTGCCCCAGGGGCTTCGCGCCATGCGCAAAGGAATGCGGTGATCAGAAAATAACTTGCTGATAATCAGGGATAAGGGGACCAGGATGCCTGTCCAAAGAAAAATGAAAATTGTTCGGATAAAACCCATTTGTGGGTAAAGCTAGGTAGTAGATGATTGGTTATTGTCGGGAGTTTATATAGGCGGCGAATTTAAACCAATTTGAACGCAGCTGTCAGATCAAAGCGTGTCCATTTTGACAAGAAGTTTATGGATGGAGACATTAGGTGACAAACCTTGACGGCCGGGTGACATCAGTGCATCCATCGCGCCGTTTGATTGTAGTAGGTGGTTGATAAGGAAAACACAAGCCACCGCCAACGATAGGAAGGATTGCTAGGGGAGGTTTAGTTACACATTTTTAATCGCTATCACCATGAACACATTAAAGAGATTAATCGCTATGACATTCTTGACAGTTGCAGTAATTGCCTGTAATGAAGAAGGAGCAGAAGCACTCACAGTACTACCGTCCTCAGAAGGTGAAGGTGTAAGTCCTGCACAGATTTTCCAGGCAGAGGCGACGCTTGTGAGCCGCTCCAAGACGACGATCTACACGATTCCCAGGAGCATTGATCATGAATTCGAAGGTACAGGCCAGGCGGACAACGGAGAGGCGTTCACACTGAAGCTTTCACATTTGGAAAGTGATGAAGGGGCAAGCTTCGAGATCTACAATGGCTATTTCACATTGACGAATGGCTCAGGCCACGAGTTGAATGGAAGGTATGTCGGCAACGGCCTACGCGGAGAAGGGTCGTTTGCCATGTCCCAGGTTTGGAGCATCCAGAAGGCCGAAGGTGATTATGCGCACATTCGCGGAGAATTGACTGCGGAATTCACTGACGTGGACAATGACGGTGTACTCGAAGTATACATCGCTGAAAGCATTCGATAACTCATTGGATGTGTTTTACGGAGAAACCAGACAGAGTTCTGTTTACTCTAATGCTTTTAATAGCCTCTGCAATTTGCGGGGGCTATTTGCTTTGTAGTCAGTTGTAGGGTGGGAAAGTTTAGCGGAGCGAGTTAACGACAAACAGCAAAGGGGGTCTTAAAATTCTATTTTACATAATATAAATTATATAACAAAGCTGCGGATTTTGCGTCCAGCAGCTCTGCTGATGGTTAACCCTACGCGGGCCGTATAAAATCAGATATGTAACTCTGCTTTGGCTCTCGCGCGCTGGCCAGTTACATATCGGTACCGATTTTATTGGCGGCCGGCCAGGCTTAAAGCAAAAAATCCGCTTCTCAACCTGGCCGCAAATCCTTGCTTGCGCTCTGAACCCCTCGAGCTTTGATTATATAATGACTCGTCCTAAAATAAGTTTACAGGTTTCACATATAGTCCTATTGGTAATTTACAATTTTCGATAGTCCTGTAATCGATTTACAAACACTCGTTTTTTCCATAGTTTTTCAGTCTCTAAGGCTTCTGCGTGGACTTGGTCTGGTGTCAGTTGTCCCAGGCTCATGTGGGGTCTTTCATTATTGTATACTTCGATGACACGATCCAGCAGCTGCTTAGCTACGGGTAGCGTACCTACTTGATAGCAGTCCAGATATTCATTCTTAATGATACCATTGACTCGTTCGGCTATTGGGTTCTCCAAAGGATCACCATTCTCGGTCATTGATATACCGATTCCATGTTTCTCCAAAAGCGACACGTATGTAGATGAGCAGTATTGGATACCTCGATCTGAATGATGGATCAAGTTGTTAAGTGATCCCTCACTGTTGTCAATGGCCATACGCAATGCTTGGACTGTTTCAATTGATTCTAGCGTATCCGCTACATGGTAGCCGACGATCTTTCTCGAATAAGCATCAGTGACAAAGCTGATGTACAAATGTCCAGATTCAATTTTCCAATATGTGATGTCGCTTACCCAAAGCTCGTTGGGCTTACGAGGCACAAACTCTCGAATCTGGTTGGGGTACTTCCGCAGCCAATGAAAGGATTGTGTAGTAACCACTCTTCTTTTTCTACGCTTAACTAACAGATTACGAGAGGATAAGACATCAAATAGCGCATCTCTGCCCATCTTGATTTGATGCTCAAGCATGAAGGGTTCCAGCAACTCGTAGAGCTTCCTACCTCCCATTCTACGATGAGTTTGTCGGAGTCTTAAGACCTCTCGAATGACCAGCTCCTCTTCAAACCTGGTCGTTTGCTGATGCCAGTAGTGCTGGTAATAGGATTGTCTGGTGATACCAAATAATGGACACAATCGTCCCAGAGCGATACGAGGGTGTCTGTCCTTTAAGGTCGTAATTACTTGGTGCCGGGCTTTTTTCTGATAGGTATTTTGAAGTCCTTCTCCGCTATCTCGATCATCATACGATAGCCTTCTTCCTTCAGCTTAGAATCCTGAAGTTCCCTTTCAAGTCGCTTGATTTTGGCAAGCAACTCAGACTTATCCAGATCGTCAGATTCGTCCATTGGATAATAGTTGATCGGAACATTAAAGGTATGTCTTCTTCTGGGGACATCATCGACGTAGCCATACATTCTCATCCACTTCAATATCGCTCCGTGCTCTTCCTTCTTGCCTGTGTACTTGTACCAGATCTCTCGCTTGGTATAACCTCCAGCAAGATATTCCTGGATCATTATGTGGCGCTCAGAAATGCTTATCTCGCCGCCATGTCGAATTCTTCCATTCTCGTTTTCATCCATTTCGGTTTATCACAATTGTGTAAACCTATTTCAGGACAAGACATAATTCATATTATGTCTGCGCTCCGTTGCACTCCGCTTGCCCTCGCCACGGCGCTCGGGTAAATAGCCTGCACAGGCCAGCCCTCCGAGACGCAGAATTCAACTCATCAATGAACGACTCGCTTGTTATATAATTAGACGTTATATTAAGTAGCCCCTGCGCCACCAGCACCGACTGAGCGGCACTGTCTGCGACTCTGGCGACGCAGGGACTACTCAATTCAACTTCGTCCAAGTCAATGACGATCTCTGACTGCTCAGTCGATCCATCACACGCCGACGCTGTCCCAAGGCCTTTGGCCTAGCTGTTTTAAGACCCCAACGCTCTTTTCCGCTAAGGCGGAATTGGCCTCCCAGTGGCGACAGACTTAGAGCCAAAAGCTGATGCTCTATTTTCACGTATTCTATACCAATGGTCGATTCTGTCTCAAATAATTGATTCTAAAGCGTTTCATTTTGGCTCTAAGACACTCGCCAGGCCTGCGCTTTTGTCACACTCGATGGAATTGCAACAAAATAGTGGACTATAAGTCAAGCGCATTTTAATTGTTGAATGTTTGCGAATTGCTCCGGGGATTTATACCCCAGATACGCATGTTTTCTTCTACGGTTATACCAGATCTCAATGAATTCGAATAGCTCGGTTTTGGCATGCAAGATCCCCTGGAAGCTGGTGTGTTTGACCATTTCCGATTTGAGAATCTTGAAGAAGTTTTCGGCGACTGCATTATCCCAGCAATTACCCTTTCTGCTCATGCTTTGTGTTACTGAGTTATTGCGAAGCACCCTTGTGAAGGTATTTGAAGCATACTGAACACCTTGATCTGAATGGAAAGTCAGACGAGCGTCAACCGGCCTGTTCTTCGTTGCCATCCGCCAAGCCGGTAGGATCGTATCCTCGGTTGCCAGCGAAGTACCTGAAGACCAGCCAACAATCTTACGGTCAAATAAGTCCATGATAATAGTGAGGTACATCCAGCCTTGCCTGGTGGCGATGTAGGTGATATCTGAAACCCATTTCCTTCCGGCTTCTGTTGCCTTGAAGTCCCTGTTTAACAAATTGGGGGCCACTGGGAAGTGATGAGCACTATCTGTAGTAGCTCCTCTGAACTTCCTTGTTATGATGCTCCTTAGCCCCTTATAACGCATAATTCTGGCCACTCTAGGCCTGGATACTTTCCATCCCAAATCAGAGAGCTCATCAGTGATCTTGGGGCTGCCGTACCGCTGACGACTTTCACGATAAATCCTATCGATCTCAGCTGCTATTTCCTCATTCTCCATTTGACGTTTCGAGGGCTCCCTGACCTGCCACTGGTAATAACCACTCCTGCTTACTTTGAAGACTTTGCACATCCTCTCAACACCAAATAGGTGGTGATGATCCTTTATGAATTGGAATATTTGTTGTCGCTCCTGGAGAAGATGTTTACAGCCTTTTTTAAGATATCACGTTCCAACTGAGCTTCTTTCAACGCTTTCTTCAACCGTGCTATCTCCTTCTGATCGGCGGTCATATTCTCTTTACCATGGCCTGAAAAACTACCATCTTCATACTGGAGATACTCTCTCTTCCAGCGAGCTACCAACTCTGTCCTCAGTCCCAATTCATCAGCAACTTCTCTCGTAGATCTTCCAGATAAACACAGGTTGACCACCATTAATTTGTACTCCTTGTCGAAGTGTCTTCTCTCTCTTTTCATGTACAGTAAATTTAGCCTTACGAGCTTTACTTACTGTCCACCTAAATGTAGCAGGTTCACGACAGTAGTTCATTCTTGGCGACTTCAGTGGCGACTTAAGGCCTTTTGCCATCGTTTCACTCCCCTTGCGTATGGGCCATTCGTATTGAGTTCGTTCTTGGTTTGGTTAGTTGGTGGCAAATGTTGGAGCCTTGTACGTTGCTTTTCTTCTTCAGCCGCTGGCTTTGTGTCCTCGTGCCGGACGGGCACTTCATTTTTGCCTTGATGCAAAAAGAAGCAAAAAAATCAAGGAAGAATCAAGCTCCCATTTCACATGCCACCGCGCACCTCGCGATTCTTCCGGGCCAGCCCTCCGCGGTGCAGAATCGGTTTTGTAATGACTTCGCCAGAACCACTACAGCTCAAGGCCCAAACCGAAGGTTCACGAGGGCCTGTGTGCATGCCCTGCGGGTACGAGTAATCAAGCTCCCATCACTTCAGGCCATCCCTCACCCCGCGATTGGGTCGGGCCCACACGCCGAGACGTGGTGAGATCCTATTTAACATAATGATTCCACACCTCCTTTGGCTGCTGATCAAATGCATCTCGATCAATTAGATGTATTACCTAAACCTTTGTTTATCAATTCTTTGACTACTCCAAACATCATTGCAGAGAAATCCTCTTTAAACTCTTTGTTATCAGAATAGAGCTTATATAAGTCAAAGTTCGTGGTGATATGCTTCAATAGTTCCTCCCCTACTATCTTATCACTTGTTATTCTGGCATTTTGTTCATCTGAATGCTGTATTGAGCTTATCAACTCATCATTTTTAGCAACATCTTCAGCTATATTTTCTGCCATTTGCCGGACTTTATCAGCATCCTCAAACTCAGTTCCATATCTATCATTGAAAGTTTGCAGAATATTGGAAAGCTTATCAATCTCTGGCTCACTAATACTCCCCCTCATTTCTGTTGGAATTGGTTTCAAATCTTCCCCTTGCTCTAACACCACATTTGTTGTTGATTCTAATTGAAGTCGATAGCTGTCCATATCAATATTATCCAAGACACCTTTAGCCAAATCCACAGGTGTATCCCCACGTAGTTTATTCTGCAAATGATTAAGGAATATATACAGACGCTCCAGGTATGGATTTTCAAATGGTACGATTTGGGACAGAAAGATGTAAAGCCGAACGTACGTTTTTACTTTGGCTCTGAAATCAGCTTGCTGTTCTTCTTCTAGATCATCTCTGAAAACTGCTGAAGATTGATCTAAAAGGGCATGCAGTTGATCAACCGGAACATTTTCTAAAATCTTGTTAGCGAACTCTTCAACTTGATCTTTTGAGTACACTTGATAATTGTCCAAAGCGTCCTGCAGGTCAAATAACTTATTGGGATCTGTAGCTTCACCAAGAATGGTACTCTCAAAATATGGCTTGAAGGCTTTCTCCATATCCTCTGCACTGTTGGCAAAGTCAAGAATGAAAGTGTCCTTTTTCAAAGGATGGCTTCTGTTAAGTCGTGATAGCGTCTGCACAGCATTTACACCGCCAAGTTTTTTGTCTACATACATGGTATGCAGAAGAGGCTGGTCAAACCCGGTTTGAAATTTATTTGCTACGAGTAGAAACCTATATTCACTTTTTTCAAATTCGGAAGGAATAGAACTGCTTGAAAAGCCATTCAGTTGAGATTCCGTTTGCCCATCGATCTCACCTGAAAACGCTACAATTGCTTTGTACGGGCTATTTATTGACTGCAAATATGAATCAAAAGCCTTCTTATACTGTACGGCATTCTTTCGGCTACTTGTAACCATCATGGCTTTAGCTTTGCCACCCATTCTCTTTTTTTGAATCACATTTTCAAGGAAGTGATCCACCATTAATTTTGACTTTTTCTTAATGGCATGCTCATGACTTTCTACATATGCTTTGAGCTTTTTCTGAGCCCTTTTCTTATCATACTCTGGATCATCTTCGATCTTTTTGAGTAGCGCGTAAAAGCTTTGGTAAGTGGTGTAATTCTGCAATACATCTTTTATGAAGCCCTCTTCAATCGCTTGCTTCATTGAATACAGGTGAAAAGCTCTGAATTTTGTTTTATCACCTTCTTGATATGGAACCCCAAATAGCTCTAAAGTTTTGTTTTTTGGAGTGGCTGTGAAGGCAAAATAGCTAGCATTTGGTAGAAGCTTTCGCGATTTCACGAGAGTCCTAATCAAGTCTTCACCAGTCACCTCACCGCTCTCATTCTCGTCATAGTCCTCTATATCAGCTTTCAATTCGTCCTCATCAGTCAATTTCGAAAGTGATTCATTGAGTTTCCTCGCCATTTGACCACTTAGACTACTGTGAGCCTCATCTATTATAATCGCAAAGTTGTTTCCAGGTAATTCCCCTATTTCTTCTACAATGAAAGGAAACTTCTGAATGGTTGTGATGATGATTTTCTTACCATCTTCCAAAGCTGTTTTAAGTTGCTTACTACCCTCGGTAATAGCCTCGACTACTCCACTTACTTGCTGAAATTGTTTGATATTTGCTCTAATCTGAGCGTCCAGTGCTCTACGGTCTGTTACTACTATTGCCGTATCGAAAATATTATTCATACCAGACTTATCATGCAAACCAATTAGTTGGTGGGCAAGCCAAGAAATGGAATTAGATTTTCCAGAACCAGCAGAATGTTGTATCAAGTATTTCTGGCCTGATCCTTTTTCTTGAGCATCAGCCAAGAGTTCTCTAACGGCAGAGAGCTGGTGATATCTTGGGAAGATAAGTTTCTTCTCTTTACGGATCTTCTTTTTACCCTTTTCATCAATGTACTCTTTCTCCTCTGTGATTAGCTGTGAGTAGTTTTGAATGATATTGGTTAAGCTTGCTTTTGTAAGTACTTCTTTCCAGAGGTAGTCTGTCTTGATTCCATCATTTGACGGATTTCCAGCCCCATAGTTATATCCTTTATTAAAAGGCAAGAAGAATGACTTCTCTCCCTTGAGTTGTGTACACATCCAGACCTCTTCTGTATCCACTGCAAGATTTACCACCAGTCTACCTAGTCTGAAGAGTTCTTCACTTGGGTCTCGATCTTTTTTGTATTGACGAATGGCATGGTTTACATTCTGTTTGGTTAATTCATTCTTTAACTCAAAGGTGATGACTGGCAAACCATTAATAAAACCCACCATATCCAAAGAGTTCTTGTTTTTGGTGGAGTAGTAAACCTGACGAACTACAGAAAAGATATTTGCTTGATACAAAGCGTTTGCACTGACATTGTATCCAGAAACAGGCTTGTCATAGAACAGTTTGAGCTTGGTATCTGTAAAGCCGTCAACTATCCCTTTTCTTAAGACTTCTATTACGCCTTTTGCTTGAATGCGGTCATTAAGGCGTTTGACAACTTTCTGTTGATACAAGTCTTTGTGATACTGTTTGAGTTTCTGTACAGCTTTGGGTTGGGTAGCTTCAAGAAACTGAAAAAACAAACCTTCATCTAAGCAAGAAACATTGTTGTAATCAGTACTCTCTCTTTGTATGTAACTATTCGTGTCAACCAAAAAATTGGTGATGTGACTTTCTAAGCCTTTTTCTGTGGTATCAGTGCTTTTGCTCATTCTTCAACTTCTTCGGTTCTATATTCAGCTTCATCCTCAGCTGCTAAATTCAATTCGTCTTGTAAATCTTCATAGTTCTCATCTTCGGTGGATTCAGGAATCTCAAAGTTTCGAACATCAATTTTACCAGTAACAGCTTCAGCTATCAGAGCAGTTTTGTATTCCTCTACAATCTTAATTTCATTTGAGACAGTTGTCTTTAACCGCACTTCATTGTTATAAATTTCAACTAGCTCCTTTTGTAGTTCGATTGATGGAATTGGTATTTTCTCTTTAACTAGACGCCTCGGATTTAAAGGTCTATTTCTCCCGGCAGCACCTCTTGAATTTATGTCCAAAAGCATAAAACCATCAGAAATAGTAAAATATGAGTACAGAAATTCAGGTTTAACAATGTTTAAATCACATCTTAATACAGGGTATCGATGAGAAGCTACGCATTTGTGATCTGATTTACTTGCCAAAGCCACTGCTCCTTCCCATGCAAATTGTCCGCTTAGAACTACATCTCCCTCTTCGATGTAATAAAATGTTGAATCACCCAAATCCTTTCCAAAAGTTTGTTCTTTATGAAAAATACCTCGCCCACGATTATAAAGTCCTACCGGTGTGTAGACATCATTGTCATTTCTTTCTATTTGCCTCTCTTCAAATTTTGTTACTGATGACAATCGTAGAAATTGTACGGTATCTGATTTGATTATTTTGCTTGTGAAAGATTTTCTTCTTTCAATATTGAGGTTTAAGAGAACCCTTTTCTTTGTGATAAAACGTTCGATTTTAGCCAGTTTGTAATTGAGAAAACTGGCCACCTTGAATTGTTCCTCCATAGGAGGTAAAGGGATAAAAAAATTCTTAAAATTTTCAGCTGGCAATCTCCATCTCCCAAGCATTGAGACTCCTTTGCCATGTTTAAAAAAGATTCTATTTGTATAGCAAAGCTGTAAAGTGTACAGCAAATATTGAGAATCACATTCAGAATGAGATAGCTTAAAAACTCTGTAGTCAGGACTTATTACACCATCAAACTTTGAAATGTCAACATAGCCAGTTAAGAGATCCATGTGATTCATAGCAAAATCTCCTTTGTCTACTTTCTGATATTTGGAATAGTCCATAGAAAGTTGTCCCGCACCACTTTCTGTATCTTTTACTTTTATTCCTTGTTGTGTAATAGATAAAACATCATGCCCAAGTTCTCCAGCTATTCTTTTTGTAATCTCGAAAATGTATTTGAGCCGATAAATAGACCAATGCTCGGGTATTTCATGTAACCAACTTTCTTCGGTGGTTTGATATGATTTGTATTTATGAAATTTGCTCATTAGTCAATTATCTCGTTAAGCAACCCTTCAGTTTCTTTTTCTAGTCTTCGGATGTCTTCTTCAATATCAAACAGGTCTCTATTTGATGCATGCTGATAAAAGAATTTAATGAAAGGAATTTCATATCCAATCTTGGTCCCTTTGGTTTCGTGCCAGGCATCTGGCAGATAGGGACTAACTTCATTCTGGAAGTATGTTTGAATATTTTCTTTCATTGGAACATTCTCTGTGTCTTTCAAGCTAGCATCAGATTTTGGCTTACCTTTTTTATCTCTTAATATTTTGCCTTCTTCGTCTCTTTGTGGCTGAAATACAGGGATCTGATAAAAGCCAAAATCTTCATTATCAAAAATTTTACTGTTTTCATTTTCTTCAAAGCTGAAGTACAGACTTTGAATTACTTGTATATGCGAATCCAATAGTTCAACCTTCTTGTCTCCTAAACTTCTTCTCATCCTTTTGAAAAAGGAATCGGTTGAAGCATTTATTAGTTGAACTTTTCCTTTGCGTTGCTCCTCCTTTACATTGCTAACAATCCAGATAAAAGTGGCTATCCCAGTGTTATAAAAGATATCATTAGGTAATTGAATGATGCATTCGAGTAGGTCATTTTCCAGCAAATACTGCCTGATTCCACTTTCTCCACTTCCAGCATCGCCAGTAAAAAGGGCAGAACCATTTTGTACTGAAGCTATTCGACTACCGCCATCTTTTGGGTCTTTCATTTTTGAAAGCATGTGAAGTAGGAACATGAGTTGTCCATCATTACTTCTGGAAGTCAAACAAGTTTCTTCTAATTCACCCTTGAAGTTTCTAATCGGTAGATTAAAGCGTTTATCGATAATGCTAACCTTCTTTTCAGTTCCAACATTTAATTTTCCAATATCTTCCTTCCAACTTGTTCCATATGGAGGATTGGTCAACATGAAATTGAACTTTAAATCAGGTGCAAATCCGTATTCACTAAGCGTTGACCCGTATTTGATTTTATCTGGATCTTCGTCTTTTAGAAGCATATCAGACTTACACACAGCATACATCTCGCCTGTATTCTCTTGACCATATAAATGAAAAGTTGCCTTTGACTTGATTTCTCCATCTGGATTTGTGGCAAATTGTTTTGATTGAGTAAGCATAGCTCCTGAACCTGCGCAAGGGTCATAGACCAAGTATGTTCCTTTCTGTATCTGATCTTTTACAGGCAGATAAACCAAATGAGTCATTAGCTCGATAATCTCTCTTGGTGTAAAGTGCCGTCCAGCTGCGGCATTTGTCTTCTCGTTGAATCTTCTTATCAAGTCCTCGAACATGTAGCCCATTGCCATTGGGGATATCTTCTCAGGACTTAGCTCAACTTTCGGGCTACAAAACTTTTCAATCAGTGAAAATGTGATTCCAGTATTTTCAAAAGTTTCTAGTTGGTTTCTGAATTTGAACTTTGTAATGATATCTTGGACGTTTTCGGAAAAGCCATTTAGGTAGTCCAATAAGTTGGCATCAATATTTTTTGGGTCAGCCAGCAATTTCTTCATCGTATATGGAGAAGTATTGTAGAAAGCTAAACCAGAGCCATGTTCCTTGCTAGTGAGCAATCCAGCTAGGTTGTCAATTTTACCCTTGAAGTCATTATGAGTCTTGAGTACTTTATCTTTTGTTGGTTCAAGTGCTAAATCCAATCTTCTCAAGACGGTCATTGGGAGAATTACATCCTGGTATTGATTTTCAAGGTATTTGTTGATCAAAACATCATCAGCTACTGTCCAGATGAAATTGATGATTGGTTGTAAACTTTGAGTATCTAAATTCATTTTATGTCCTTCGATTCAACTAATAATTCTTTTGCTTCAGTGTCTAAGATTTTAGCAATCTTATAAAGGTCTTCAATGCTTGGCTGCCTTCTATTTTGAACGTAACTATTTACCATGTTATAGCTTTTGTTCAATTTGTCTGCTAACCAAGTTTGCTTAATTCCCTTTTCTTCCAACACTTGCTTTATCCTGTTCATCAGCTCTTAAATTGATGATAAATCGAATATAACGATATACATTATCAACATATCATATTATGATATGTTTTATGTTTACATTTGGTCATACTCACTTTCTATGCAACATGTTAACTGGCTTGTAGAACTAGAATCTCAACAGACAGTCAATAATCATACTGTTCAGGTTTTTAGATACAATCATGATGATAATGAGGACGTATTAAACGAGTGGGCAGATCATTTTAGAAATCATTATTGCCGCGACACTGAGATTGACAGCGAACGGGCCGGAACTGGACTCACAAGGGCAGACTTCCTGGATCAAATGAAGTTCCCAGGCCCTAGCATAAAGTCAGGGGATTTTGGTGAGATACTCGTTGCTGATTACGTACAATTCAGACTTCAGTATACCGTTCCGCGTACGCGTTATGAGTTTAAAACAATTTCAAACGAAAGCACCAAGGGCATTGATGTTATTGGATTCAAGTTACATGATGCTAATTCAACAAACGCAGATCAGCTTCTGACATTTGAGGTCAAATGCGCGCTATCTAGCAATCCTGATAATGCGGCTTTGCAAAATGCCATTAATGACTCCGTAAAGGACTTTAATCTTCGTAAACCTGAAGCATTGATGGCAATGAAGCAGAGATTAAGGATGAAAGGAGAACAAGATATGGTAACTCTAGTAGAGAGGTTTCAGAATCCTGTAGATAAACCATACCGTGAAAATACTGGAGCGGCTGCTATTTTGTCCACTCATGTTTGGGACGATCAGGTTATTTCAAATACTGATTCGAATAATCATCCTAACCAACCTAGATTAACGCTGATTGTCATTAAAGGTGATGACTTGATGAATTTGGTTAACGATCTATATCAAAGAGCCCGTGATAACGCCTGAAGTAGCATCAACAAAACTTTTGGCTGTAACTCGTTCAAAATCAAAAATGTACGAGTTTCATGTTCCTGAGGACAGGCATATCCCAGTTACTTCTGCGGTTGCTGATCTTTTAAGTCTAACAATCGGAATTCTTGGAGATCAGTCAGCTATTGAATCCTATCCAGAACGCAAAGATCATCTTCTGTTTTCGGCCAGTTACTTTGATGCGCTCCACGGTTCTCGATTATTGACAAAAGACAATGACTATCTACGACTGCTTGGTGCCATTGCGTTCTACTTGGGAGGGTTTCCAGGCAGTACTCATGTCCTACTAAGTGGCCTACAAGATCTCGATCTAGATGCTTCTGGAATTGAAAGAGTAATTATTGGAATATTGAGAAAAGAAGATATCGCAATAGACAATATTGATGATAGTCCGATTTCTGAAAAAGCAAAGGACATACGTGATAACCTGAATATATTTTTCAGGACCGGCACTCGTTCGGATGAGCTCCGAATTGATTGCGCCGATTTGTACAATCTCGCGATTCAAACTGGTCATGATAGAGAACTATTTCTCGCTACTTTACTAAATGATATTCTCAATAAATATCTCAATCAATCGGTTTGGGCTACATTGCCGGAATTCAGTCGCTTGCCAAGAGATACCTGGGCCTCCTATAATCAAAAGAATGGTTCAATAAAAGAGCTGTGGCCTGCCCAAATGATTTTAGGGCAACATGGAGTATTCCAAGGTAATTCGGCGGTGGTACAAATGCCTACAAGTGCCGGCAAAACTAAATCAACTGAATTAATCCTACGAAGCTCAATCTTATCAGGGAGATCTCGTATTTCAGTGATCATCGCTCCTTTCCGGGCTTTGTGTCAAGAGATCTATAATTCAATGTTTGAAGAGTTCCTTGATGATGGGGATATCATTGTGAGCTTGGTCTCAGATGTGATGCAGGATGATTTTGTGCTAGGTTTTCAAGGACAAAATCACATCTTAATCTTTACACCTGAGAAGTTTGATTTTATACTGAGACATAATCCAACCTTTTCCAATTCAGTTGGCCTCATTGTATTTGATGAGGCCCACCTTTTTGATGACCCGTCAAGAGGACCAAAATTCGAATTGCTTCTAGCAAGTCTAAAATCTCGCCTAAGTCAAGATAGTCAGAAGATTCTTATTTCGGCAGTAATGCCAAATTCAGAGGAGATTGGCGAGTGGTTTATCGGTGATGCTTGTGAAAATGTAATTGCAAGGGATTTGCATCCCACAGTAAAGTCTACTGCATTTGTGAATTGGCCTGGTGTAAATGGACAGCTGACATTTAGAAATCACGATGATCTAAATATTGAAGAGTTCTTTGTGCCATTTATTTTATCCCAACAGTCTTTAGAACTAAAGCCAAGAGAAAAGAGTAGACGATTGTTTCCAATCAAAAATGATACAGGAAGTATTTCTCTCGCTTTAGGGTGCCGTTTGGTCCAGAGTGGTTCAGTAGCAATATTTTGTGGCCGTAAGGACACGGTATCATCTCTTTGTAAGAAAATAGTAGATGCGTTCAGTAGAAATGTCGACCTTCCCAACCCGGCACAATTTTGCGATCAAGAGGAGCTAGTTCGCCTTCAGAATTATATACAAAGAACTCTGGGTGATCATGGAGATTATCATAGTGCATCAATTCTAGGAATACTTCCACATCATGGTAGCACTCCTCAAGGGTTAAGGTTGGCTGTTGAATTTGCTTTGCAGCGAGAGCACGCCAAGTTTGTCATCTGTACCAGCACTTTAGCTCAAGGAGTAAACCTGCCAATCAGGTACTTGATTGTAACAACTGATAGACAGGGGCAAGAGGAAATAAAAACTAGAGATTTCCACAACCTAATTGGTCGAGCAGGGAGAGCCATGAAATACACTGAGGGAACGATAATTTTTGCGAATGACCGAATTGTCCGGGAAGAATGGAGAATGAATCATACCATCGATTTGCTGGATCCATCTAGGTCAGAAAGTTGCATAAGTCGTTTAGAGTATTTGATTTTGGAGAGGCCGGGAAACGAAGTCCAAGCGCTTCGCTATGATTGGAACAGAAGTGTAGTTGAAAATGAAGTGAGATCATATCTACTGATGATCCTAAGCGAACTGGATGAAGACGAAGATCATAAGACAAGAGTAAGGGAGTTGGCTGAAAACACCTTGGCTTATTTCCAATTTGATGTTGAGCAACAGGCAACATTATTAGAGTACTTCTTGAATACTGCTGATCAAATTTTGGAGCTAGAACAAGAAGTCACCAGGCGATCTGTATTTGCCAAGTCTGTAGTTAGTTTATCAGATACTCAAGATATTTTTGATTTTTTGGAACCTAAAATTGACCAAGTCAATCAAGTTGACGATGCAGAGGCGTTGCTAACCCTGCTGTGGGAAATTCTCTTTGAAAAAGGAGATGGATTTCCTCCGAAAATTGAAAGTGAGGTGTTGCTTGAGGTTTGTCTGATGTGGATTCATGGTTCAAGTTTTCCTGAGATATTCGCCTTTCTTGTGGATGCCGACTTTTCCTCTAGCTTGGCAAAAAGAGTTGGAAAACCTACGATTGATAAGATTGTGACTCTTTGTGAAAATTCGATTGGTTTTACATATTCCTTGATTATTGGCTCATGTTTGGAAGTCTTGCAGTTATTTGAGGACTTTGATCGTGATCGTTCTACTATGTTCAGAAGGTTACAAAAAATGATCAAGTACGGATTGAGTTCGAATGTTGAAATCCGCTTATATGAGATGGGCTTTACCGATCGCAATCTTGCGGTTGAGCTTGCTGAGGTCATATCTGATGATATCACGGGCTTGGAAATTGAAAATATGAAGGAGTCAATAACGCAGAATCTCGAAGCAATCACAGCAATTTTAGCCTTAGACTATCCAGCATACTTCTCCAAGAAGTTGGATGATCTTTTAGCCTGAACCCTCATTACTACAGCTCACGTTCGACCAAAACCTTCGTTTCTATTTTGTCCATTCTGGCGTTGCCTTCGGCCCGGGCTCTCCATTGCAATCCCTTACAATAACTGCGCAGCTGAAAAGCGGGATTTCCCGACTGGCCGTCCGCCTGCGATCCTTAACGCCAAGGTAGATTTGGGCGTCACCCTTCGGGTCGGGCTTTCCGTGCTACTGCGTAGCTTACTCCAATCCCTGACGCTTTCGATCCAACTTTTATATCCACACACATTTGATCATGGCGACCCTCTCTCCTGCCCTAACATGATCAAAAGAGTGTTCCATTTCTGCTTAAAGATGGCGATTGGTGTGTGAATTACGTTGTAGCCCTCCCGAGTCTTAAAAACCACCTCAACAGACCCAAAGCTTACTTAACATAACGCGGACATTATATAACAAAGCCGCGGATTTTGCGTCCAGCAGCTCTGCTGATGGTTAATATAAAATCAGATATGTAACTCTGCTCTGGCTCGCGCGCTGGCCAGTTACATATCGGCACCGATTTTATGTTAAAGCAAAAAATCCGCTTCTTAAACCTGGCCGCAAATCCTTGCTTGCGCTCTGAACCCCTCCGAGCTTTGATTATATAATTCATATTATGTCTGCGCTCCGTTGCACTCCGCTTGCCCTCGCCACGGCGCTCGGGTAAATAGCCTGCACAGGCCAGCCCTCCGAGACGCAGAAATCCGAATCATCAATCAACGCCTCGCTTGTTATATAATTAGACGTTATGTTAACCGGGCCGACGTTTCGGTAGCCGCTGCGCCATCGCTGCCGACTGAGCGTCAACGTTGACAACTTTGATGCCGCAGCGACTACTCAATCTGACTTCGTCCAAATCAATGGCAGTCGCCGAATGCTCAGTCTACCCAACCCACGCCGACGCTGTCCCCAGGTCTTCGACCTTGCTGTTTTAAGACCCCAACGCTCTTGTGAGCTAAGGCTCACTTGGCCTCGCTGTGGCGATAGACTTAGAGCCAAAAGCTAATGCTCTATTTTCACGTATACCGTACCAATGGTCGATTCTGTCTCAAATAATTGATTCTCAGGGCTTTCATTTTGGATCTAAGACACGCGGGCGGCCAGCCTCGCCAGGCTTGCGCTTTAGTTGCACTCGCCACAGCCGGTTCCTCGGGCTAGTATTTGCCGTCATTCCGAGACCTCCATTTGGCCGTCATTGCGAACCGCAACGGCAGTTGGCGCTTGTATGGATAATTGGGACTATTTGCTCAATCGCAATGCGCTGTGGCAATCTCTTTGCGGCCAATACCCAAGACGCTTCCTGGCCTGTGGCGATCAGCCAATGTAAGAGCCTTGCACAACTCCTAGTGCTTCATCTTCTTTCGTTGTCGCTCGAGCCGCGAGGGCTCTTCCTTTTTCCATCGATGAAAAAGGAACCGCGGCGGCGGACCGTCAAAAAAATCTAGACCGCAACGGCGGACCGTCCAATCAAGCTCCCATCACCTCTGGCCACCGCTCACCTCGCGATTGGGTCAGGCCTACCCGCCGAAACGCAAGCGTAAAACGTGACGTACTGAACTCCTACTTAACATAATAAATACAGACCTCCTTTGGTGCCGACTTCGTGAGCCGAAGCTTTGGCGAAGGCTCAAGATTCATCGAGGCAGCGCGATTGGGTCAGTACACCGACGCCGAGACGTAGTAAGATCCTCTCTAGCATAATATGGCCCCTTTAAATGTGGCGACAGTTCACTTTATGTTAGACCCAGAAATTTGGAATATTTTTAACCTGTGAAAAAGCTCAACTCCTTTACAAAAGTTGTACTGACCATCTCATTGGCGCTGGGGCTTATGGGTATAGTGGAACTTCCTATCGACCAGAACGAGTTTTTGTATGAAGGACCTACTTTTTTCAGGTTCTTGATCGCTTTCGGTACTTGGAGCATGGTGTTCGGCATGAACGACGTGGCTGACCGACTTTTTGTAAAAATTCCGAAACTGCCGGCCCATTTGTTGTCATTCAGCATGGTACTGGTGACCAGTATTGGCATCATGTTCGTAGAGAACTACACCTTAAAAGCCCCGAGCTCAATGGGGCCTCTAGACCCGATCTTATGGAATCAGAATGTGTATTCAGGTTGCTGGTTAGCAATTATCACACGGAGTTTCAAGGTTGCATTCGATTACATAGAACGAAACAAGCAAATAGCAATAGCAAATGAAAAACTGATTCAGGCGAATACCAAGTCGCACCTGGCCCTGCTTAATCAACAGGTGAATCCGCACTTCCTGTTCAATAGCCTGAATACGTTATTAGAATTGGTTGGAAAGGACAATAAGCCCGCTATTTCCTTTGTAAAGGAGTTCTCGGCGGTTTATCGGTATGTTTTGGATTTTGGTACCAAGGATCTGGTGACTCTGTCAGAGGAGTTGGAATTCATCCGATCCTATCTTTTTGTTTTGGAAGAGAGGTTCGGAGACAAGCTGAGGGTCAACATTGAAATACCTAAGAAGGTAACGGTATTACGTATACCACCTCTGACCCTTCAAAACCTGGTCGAAAACGCCATTAAGCACAATGAGATCTCCACATCTCATCCATTGACCGTAGATATTTCGGTCCAGCATGGATTATTAATCGTGAGGAACCAGATCCGTCCAAAGGGAGATGTACCTGAAAGTGGCTTGGGGCTAAGAAACCTGAGGTCTCGCATCCAATACTTGTTGGGGACCAACCTCCAATACGAGGAGATTGATTCGAACTTTCAGGTGAGTATTCCCTTGGTATCACTGTAGATCAATGAATAAGCCAGTCTCTATATTGATTGTTGAGGACGAGCGATCAGCTGTTCAACAACTCAAATCGGAATTGGAGGAGGTTCAAGGATATCAATTCATTGTTCTCGGTGAATTGGAGACAATCAGAGAGGCCAGAGAGTATTTGGTCGGTCGCGAATCTCCTGACCTGATTTTCATGGATATTCAATTGGCGGATGGTCTCAGTTTGGACCTTTTCAATAGGATGGTACTCCCCTGCCCTGTCATCTTCTGTACTGCCTACGATCGCTACGCAGTTGAAGCTTTCCACCTGGATGCCATCGACTATTTGCTCAAGCCCATTGAATCGAAGAAACTCCAGAGGGCAATTGATATCTTCAATCAAAAGGCGGACGCTTTCTCACCCAAGAGGCAGTATGAGCAACTGCAAGAGGTCCTTTCCAGGCTAGACACTTCGCGATATCGAAGTAGTTTCCTTATCCATACCCAGCATAAAATGCTGCTCGTCCAAACACGAGACATCTCCTATTTCAGTTTGCGGAATCGCAAGGTTTGCATCACAACAAAGACCAATAGAGAGTATTTGATAGATCAGTCTTTGGACCAACTTGACAAGCAATTGGACCCAACAACCTTTTTTCGTGCTAATCGGCAGGTGATCATCTCCAAATCATCCGTACAGGCTGTGGAGCCCTACGGTCTCGCGAAACTACTCCTCGACCTGACACCTGTTCACCCGGGAAAGGTCATCATTAGCAAAGAAAAAGTGCCCGCTTTCAAGCAGTGGGCTAATTCCTGACATCACTTCCCGCCCTCTATTGGCGTTTCGCGAGCCAATTCTACCGGTTCCGACTTGCGACTATTGCTCCTGTCACGCTGGATAGTGAGTTTTAACTACTCTGTTACCTGACCAAGCGAACCAATGAGGACAATGGACGGAAGATGGTGGTCCAAACGTGGAGAAACCTTTTACCTGGACATTAAAGAGAACATGGTTTCTGGCAGCTACCAAATCTACTACGCCGGTTGTCACGTGAACTTGCCACTGCAAGGCATTGTGATTGACAAGGGTCACGAGATAGAAGTGGCGCTATCTATTACGGTCTATAGCCAAAGATCAAGAGAAGCAAGCCAAAGCGTGGCATTCTCGGGCACGTTGCGCCAGGCAGGGAGATCCGATCTACAATACCTCCATACCTCTGAGCTCGCCAATAATTTTGAAATTCTTCATCAAGGGATGTTGGTGCTAGAAACCGCCGAAGAAACGGCGGACCCTCTTTGCTCTGCAACAATCGACAACAGCCTATTTCTGGACTTTGTGATCCACAATTACGAATGGCCTCCATGTCTGAATTGATATCGGTCCTTCTTGCCCTGTTCTAAAATACCATTCTAGTCAAGAAACCTGCACCGATGGAAATTCCTATTTGGGAATGCCTGGTCTCTACAAAGGATGGCAGATACCTTGGCAAGTCCTTTTCTCAAGAGCCAACAACGGACCTATTCACGCTCATGGTGGATGAGCAATTTCAAATCTTGCAAGCTCTCCAATAGTCGCTGTTCGTTCATGTCTTCAAAGTGTACCAAACAGTAGTCCCTTACTACGCGATAAAAACTTAACTCCCCATCCGTGACCTTTGCTGTCGATGCCCTGGCAAAAGTCGTCCAATGATCAAAGGCTACCTGCTCCGTAAAGTGCTTGGCCTCCTTGAAACAATTACGGTATTTGGCTTTCATCTCGTGAATAAGCAGTTGTCGGTGAAAATTCATCTCCGCCCGACATCTCAATATGAACTTCACCATCTCCAAAAATGAGGAGCACCCCTCCAGTTCTTTCCCAATCTCCTGAAACCTCTGTACATGTAGGCTGAAAAGTTGATTCTCAAAGAGTGAAACATCCCCAAAATAGTGGTAGAAGCTGGAGCGATTCAGCCCGACAAGCAGAGAGAGCTTTTCTACGTTGAGGCTCATGGGGCCGCTATCTCCAAACTGACGATAGCCCATGCCCAGCCAACGCTCTCTATTGGTGGTTTTTTCAGTCATGAGTTAAATCCTTTATCTGCTGTACACATATGTCTAAAATAGCTTTAAACGGTCCACTAGTTTTGCAATCAATTCAGCTGGATTTGCAGGGCAACACGTGTGCCTTTTGAATCTTTACACCCAGCTATGGAGAGTCGCCTTTCGGGGCGGCTTTCTTTTGTTACCCCATTCAGTGACATCATCTTAGGTTTTCGAGCCCTTCTATTTGAGGTTTCACCACCACAAAGTTTCTGAACACCAGAGGAGTGGAAAAGGAGATCCTCCACCGAAAGTGATTTCCCCCCGGTGGTGGTTCTGGAAAGTACACGGCTCTGAACTCGAAGGTATCAAAGACCAGGCTCTCATTGCGAAGCCTCAAACCACCCCCGAAACCTTCGTAAAAACTTTTGTGGTTGCGCTCCTCCACCCTTGTCTCGCGGACAAACCCCATATCGGTGAATAGTACAACAGCTGTACGTATCCCAAAGAAACTGCCTGGGAAAAATGTCACGGTTTCCAAAGAGCCTGACCACAGAAGATCCCCGGTTAGTTCTGCTCCATTAATACTCCTGATCCGATTGTTCCGAGCCAGGCTTACGGACAAAGGCACACTCAAGTCCCTCCCTGCAGCGAAGCTTGTGGCCAAGAGCGTTCTATTCGAGAAACGACCTAAACTAAACAAGGGTGTGAAGTACCCGGCGGTTACGTTGATCACTTGGTTGGATCGCATCTCTTCATTGAAGAACAGACCACCTTGCACATTGAAACCAAAATAGCCGATATCGAAAATGTCTGCGGCTCCCACCCGGAATCCCGCATAGTAATTGTTTTGGAACTCGGCCCAATCATGGCCGAAAATCAAAGCGGTTAAAAACCCGACCGGCACATCCTCTGTGATATTGAAGTTGAGGATATTCTTTGTCTTATAATAATTAGTACGACTCAGAAAGAGCCCCGTGAGTAACAGGTCGCGATTATGGAAGCGTTCATTGAATCCTCCCTCGACTTCTGGTCTTTCACTGAATCGGTTCATCCAATACCTCGTGCTAATGCTAAGATTGGTTCGGTTGTCCAGATGAAATGCCCTTGCCAGCCAACCGTCAAAGAAAGTATTGGTATTTCTTCGTTCGTCGGTCAAGACCGAGTCAGCAAAAGTGATACTTTCCAGTCTCGTCTCATGTCCGGCGCTTAGCTCCCCGCCATATTGGATTTCGGGAGAAACGAAGTCTCTTTTGATACTAGCGCCGAAGCCGGAATACTGATAGCTATCGGCTACATAGGCGGTGAAGTCGGTGAATGTTCTCCCGAGGTTTCTGGAGGTGAATTCAACGTCATAGCCATGAACGATGGTTTTACTTTTGTTGTATAGGTAACGAACGCGCAATTGATTACCGCTACCCAAGATATTGCGGTTGGTCAGGTTCCACCGAAACTTTTTCCGACTGGAAAACGAAAAAGTCAAACCCCAGGGGAACCGATCTTTCACTACGACCAGCACATGTACCTCTTCAAGATTATTCGCGTTAGTGGTGAGATAAAGTCTCGCATCCTCTATGTACCGCAGCGATCTCACGATTCGCTCGCTATCTCCGAGTTGGTAGGGATCAGCCCGATCACCCACCTGAAAGAGCAATTGATTTCGGATGATACGTTTTCGTGTTTGCCGGTGCAAGTCAGCCACAGACTTTGAAAATGAACCCTTTGGCAGACGAATGGTGGTATCGGTCACAGAGCCTGCGAAAAGGTCCACATGAAGTACCTCCACGCTTGCAATAGTCTTTCCCTCAAACGCTTTGAAGATATCTTGAGCTTTCACTGGATCACGGTTGGTATAGATGTCCTCGGGAGGTCGATACCTGACAAACAGATTGTACAACTCCCTGGTGACCGCGTTTTGATAGGCCGTATTGTGGAGCGAATCAAAGAACTGCTCAGACTGCGCAAATTGATTTTTTCTGATCCTATATTTCGATCCCGCCGGTAGCAGGATCACCGTGTCCTTTTCGGTCACAATTATCGAATCCTGGATGATCAGTACTTCAGTTGGGACCAGCCTAACGGTATCAGTTTGCCCCTTACCGGTAAAGGAATATATCAAGAGCAAGAGGCATCCACCGGCCTTTAGGTTTCTCTTTGCCCTTGGGGAAATACGCCTCATCCTAGTTCGTGGTTCCCACTCACCAGACCGCTATGTCATTTGTGGTCAAAACCTGTAGCCCAAAGTGGCCGTTGACGAAGTCCGATCCCCAAAACCAAAGTTGACAGAAAGCTCCAGGTGCTTACCGATGCCAACATAAGCCCCTAGGATGGCGTTCCAGTTCCGTGGCTCAAAGTTCACGATGTAATTGAACTGCTCGCCATTTTCTAAGGGTAGGAAACCAACAATATTGGTGTCGTAGAACTGTCCCTGGGCGCCGGCGAGAAGTTGTACACCCAACGGAAGAGAGTAGCCGATCAAAGGCATAATAACGTGCGAGATCGTATTGGTATTGGCTTCGGGGACAGAAGCATTCAAAAACTGGTAGTTGGCTGTGAAGATCCAATCACCCACGGCGCCACCCAGAGTTGCGCCCAAACCCAATGTGTTCACGGAGACATCAATATCCAAAGGCAAGCCAGTTGGAATACTCTCGGGGTCTAAGCCCAGGAATGGGGCCAAGCCCACCAACGTTTCTCTTATTTCCTGGTCTAGAACTATGTCGCCCTTCACCTGAGCTTGCGCCCGTCCCACGATGCCCGAAACATTTAGGAATGGTAAAAGCCAAACGTCCGCCCGTACCATCCACGTATCCACGGGCTGGTCGAGGGAGCTACTGCTCAGGTCAAACAGGTCCTGAAGAGAGATCAATTGATCGCCCGTACCTACCTGTAAGTCGGTAAATTGCAGGTTTGTGGTTTGTTGGTGGTGTACTAGGCCGATCCCATAAGGTTTCGGCAATCCGTAGCCAAGCTTGGTTGCCGGTTTCCCCATCAAAGGCAGTGTCCCTCCAAGCGTCGCAATGACGGTATCGGTCTTTACCGCAGGGTCGAACAATGGAGCATTGCGCTGGCCATCCCAAGACAAGTCTTGCCCCGTCTTGGTTCTGTAACTGGCGGTCTCAAAGTTGAAGGTATACTTTGATGCCGAGTTTGCGCCCTCCAACGTGTAAGCTTCTGTCATGGATGACACAATGTGGCCGCCTGTGGATTCAATGCGAGCGAAATAGACCGTTTTCTCATAGTCACGAATCCTGCCATTTAAAGGCTTCGTCGTGGTGATGACCACTTTTTCTAACTCATTGTCCTTGATAAAGATGACACCTTTAAACTTTCTGATCTTCTTCAGGCCCGGCTCAAGGTCGTTCCGCTGATAGAGGTATTGCAGTATTGCGCCATTGTCCGTTTCCTCAATCAGCTCTAGGGTGGATTCATCGTACAGATAGCTTCTTGAGAGCCGACTGTATTGGTGTGATTTAGCGATGGTGTTCTTCAGTTCACGAATTTCCTTCTTGCCGAAAACCCCTTCTTCTACGACGAACAGAATGTCCTTTCCATACTTGTAGGCTGGATCGTAAATAATACCAATTTTGAACTGCTCAGTCCTGTCCAAAGTCGTGATGTCGAGCTTTAAATGCTCGACGAGACTACCTTCCTGCAACAAAATGTCCGCAGCAGCATCCAAGACCTTTGGTGAAATGCCTCTTTCAATCAAGTAATTGCTGTTGACGGGAATACCTTTTTGTGCACTCACATCATTGGCAGCAAAAAGAAATAGAATGACGCCTACCAAGAGGTGCTTTTTCAATGGATTTATCATCGCTAGATTCATATTGCAGTTTGATTATTCGATATTCAATGATTGCTGTAGTCATCTTTTGCCTGAAGAAACTTCGTGATGATCACGGCCATCACAAACACTGTATAGAAGTGGCCAACCAGGGAAACCATCACGACAGCCTTCTGTGACAGCTCCGAGATTGGTGTCATGTCTCCATAACCTATCGTCAATAAGGTGATAAAACTGAAGTACAGATAGTCGGAGAACTGACGGTTCTCTACCGGGCTATTGAAGGCAATAGCGGATTTGTCAATGGTCAGAAAAATGATGCTCGATACGACCCCCAGCAATATATAACCACAAAATGCGGCGCTCACCATCTCCAGGCCGATCACCTTTTGCTTCAGTAGGTCTTTGAAGATCTGGTAGCTGATCAGAACGAAGTAGATCAGGAACACCAGCGCGAAGATTAAAGAGCCGCTGTAGCCCAGGAGAGGGAGCAATTGAGTGATGATTGTGACCAGAAATACACCATACATGGTAATACGCATCTTTTGCGGCTCTCTGATGAATAGCAGCATGCTAAAGAGCATATTCTGTAGCAGAAGGATGGTCTGCACCAGGTCCTCGTCTTCGACCGGGATCAGCAGGTCACCAAAGATCAGCACAAGGAAGCTGAACAGAAATATCGTAAACCTTCTGCTATAGAGCGTATTTAGCATGAGTGCCTCTTGATCAGATCCACCTATCCCCTACTCCATCAGTTGTTCATCGAACACATAGGCATCGTACTTCACTTTGTATAGCACGCTGTAGAAGGCTGGAATGAACAGCAGCGTGATCACGGTGCCAAACAATAGTCCAACCATGATGGTGACGGCCATGGGTCTCCACGTAGCGCCACCACCCAGATAGAGCGGTACCAGCCCCAGTACAGTCGTGAAGGTTGCCAAAAGAATAGGGCGAAAGCGCTGAAGGCAGGCGGCTATGACTGCATCCTGAATCGGTCGCTTGATCTCGGTTTCTTCAATCTCGATCCGGTCAATGAGTACGATCGCATTGTTGATGACGATGCCCGCCAGTGAGATGATGCCTAGAAATGACATGAAGCCGAAGGGCTCTCTAAATAGCAGGAGTCCCAAGACCATACCGATCACTCCCAATGGAATAGTACAGATCACCATCACGGTCTTTCGCATCGAATTGAACTGTACGATGAGCAACATAAGGATGATAAAACCTGATAGGGGGAGGTACCTTGCGACGGCTCCCATGTTCTCCGAGGCAGTTTCCTGCTCTCCGCCTACATTATATGAGTAATCCTCTCCCCACTCCTGCGCCTGTTCATCCAGCCAAGGTGTCATCTGTGTCATGATGTCGGAGGCGTTGCCTTCTGATGTCAGCTGGCTTGACACGGTGATGGTCCGTACCAGATTTCGCCGCTTGATTTTCGAATATTGCCACTGTGGCACTATCCGCGCCGCCTGCAGGAAGGGCACGCTCTTCCCGGAGTTTTGAGCATAGATGTTTAGGCTAAGCAAGGAGCTCAAGGTCTGTTCCCGGCTATCGGTGCCTAGCATGATGATGGGTATAGACTTATCCCCTTCGCGATATTCCCCCGCTTTGAACCCATCCAGGACCGTTTGAAGGGACACGGCAATGTCCTGATTACTCAGCCCGGCATTTTGCGCTTTGTTCTGATCAATTTCTACAAGGAACTTCTTGCCCTTAGGACCCCAGTCGTCCTTGATATTCTTAGTCCCCCTAATCGCGAAGAGTTGGGCTTTGATGTCACTCGAGATCTTGGCGAGTTGGTCCGGATCGTCTCCGGAGACCTTAATTTCAATAGGGGCACCTCCACCCGTGGAGCCGAGCAGCCCTACCTTGATGTTGGCGTCGGGAAAAGTGCCGTAGCAGAAGGCATCGAGTTTTTCGACCAACCCGGCATTGGCCTCAAAGGAGGAAGTATTCACAAGGATATGAGCGTAGTTGGTATTCGCCTCATCGGCTGTATAACCCAAGTCATAAGATGACGGTCCCTCTCCAATAAAGGCAGACCAGTCGACAATCCCCTCAGGCCGGTCCTCATTGACTGTCAGTTCACTAGAAATGTAAGCCTCCAGTTCCAACACCAACTGCTCAGTGGAGCCAATCTTGGTACCCTCCGGCAAATTGATGTCGATCGTTATCATGTTTCGGTCACTGTCAGGAAAAAAGAGGAAAGAGAGCTGCGTGAACCCTACCAACGATGTGATGAATAATACAACGATGCTGACGAGGACCAATCGCTTCCAGGCCAGCGCACGCATGATCAGCTCTTTGTAGCCCTTCTTTAGCGTGCCGATGATTCGATCAAGGAAACTTGGTTTGCCCTCCCCTTTCTTCTTCACCTTGAGAAAGAAGACGCAGAGTAGCGTAATGATACTCAATGAGATCACCCAAGAGGCCAACAAGGCAATTGCAATCACGACGAACAAAGGCCCCATAATGTCTCCCATGACTGACTCTGCGAGGTAAAAGGACAAGAAAGCCGCCGCTGTGGTCAACGTCGAAATCAATAAGGGAACGAGCAGCTCCGAACAAGAGTCGATCGCAGCCTTTTTTATACTGACGCCGCTCTCCACCTTTACCATGATGGACTCAGCCACCACGATACCATTATCCACCATCATTCCTAACGCCATGATCAAAGCGGCCAAAGAGATCTGGTTGAGGCCGACGCCGATCATGCCCATCACCAGGAGCGTGGTGATCGTCACAAAAGGGATTAGGCTCGCAATTACGAGTCCTGTCCGCAATCCCAAGAAGATGAGCATCACTGCCAGTACGATAACAATTGCCTGGATCAGGTTACCCACAAAGTCACCGATCTTTAAGTCGATGTATCCATCCAAAGACGAAATGCGGAAGAGCTCGAGTCCGACTGGCAACTTCGCCTGCCACTTCTCTACGACCCGGTCAATGTCCTCACCGAGTTTTATCACGTTGGCGCCCTCCTTTAAGGATACATGCAGCGAGAGGGCGCTTCTACCATTGATCCTGACCATCTGCTTAGGTGGGTTGATATAGCCTCTTGTCACGACCGTAATGTCCTCCAGGGGAACTACTTCGCCGCCCTCACCAATAGGTATCAAGGTACTTCTGATCTCAGCCAGGCTATTGAAGTTTCCTGTGGGCTCGAGTATGATCCGTTGGTCCTCTACTGAGATCTCACCACCGGTATTTAAGATGTTTGTACTGCTGATGATACTCTGTAGCCTACTGGATGTCAGACCATAAGACTTCAATCGTGTGTTATCAAAGGCAACGTATACGCGCTCTTCCTGTGCACCATTGATCTCTACTTTTGCTGCGTCCTGCAGCCTGATCAATTCGTTTCGCAAGTCATCTGCATAGTCCTTCATTTCCGCATAGGAAAAGCCATCACTTGTCAACCCAAGAGCAACGCCAAACACCTCTCCGAGACCATCATCCTTTAGGTTAGGATGCACACCTTCCGGCAATCCCTGTATATCATTCAACTTGCGCCGCAGCCGATCCCAAACAGGTTGCAATTTTTCCGGAGCGACTTGCATGCGCAACTCGACTTGTACCACAGAAAGACCCGTCCGCGATGTACTTGTTACTAATTTGAGCTCAGGCAACTCTTGAGCCACCTTCTCTATCTTGTCAGTGACCAACTCCTCTACTCGCTGGGGACTTGCTCCCGGGAAGGCAGCGACAATAGATGCCACCCTGATGGTATACGGTGGCATGCTGTCCCGTGGAAGGGATTGATACCCGGAAAGTCCGGCAAACACCACTACCACGAGAATGCTGAGAACTACTCGGTTTTTCTCTATAGAGAACTGTGTAATATTCATAAGTACTACGCGGTTGTTTTACTGAATTCGAACTTTTTGGCCGTCCAGCAACGTCTCCAGTCCTGCTGTTGCGATCAGTTCACCCTCGGAGAGCCCACTGGTGATCTGAAAGCCTTCGATGGAGATCAAGCCAACTGCGACTTGTCGCTTTTTGACGACTCCCACTTGCCCGTCCTCCGATTCAATCACGAAAACAAAATTTCCATCGCCATCTTCTCCCACAGATTTGATGGGAACGACCAGTTCGGAGCTAGTTTCCTCCCGATTTCCTCCAAATCGAAAAGTGACTTCGGCAGCCATACCTGGTCTGATGGAACCTGGTGGGTCTATGATGTCAACCTTTACCGGGTAAGTAGCGGCCCCCTGCGCTGTGATCTGTGCGATTTCCAGCACATTGCCAGTCAATGTCTGATCTCCCAAAGCAGAGAACTTGATGCTCACCTCCATCCCCATGGCGATCTGGTTGATGAGGTTTTCAGGTATCCCCGCTTCAATTTGCATGCCTTCTCCGGCATTGAGCGTCGCAAACTGGTGCCCGGACGATACACTTTCGTCCACGCTCCCATCGGTATCGGCAATGACCCCATCTTGTGGTGAATAGATGTAACCGTAGCTCACCTGAGTTTCCTGGATCCGCTTGTTTCGCTCTGCTGATTCGTATTGCGAAAGCGCGATCTGATAGGAATTTCGCGTGGCCTGATAGTCGCTCAGGGATACGCTGTTTTGCTCATATAATGCCTTTACACGGTCCAGTTCGTTCTTAGCGGTATTCATATCTGACTGGGCGCTATTGAGCGCTGACACGGACTTTTCCAGCGACAGTAGTGCTTCGACATTGTCTAGTCTGGCAATGAGGTCTCCTTTCCTGACCCGGTCACCCACACTGACGTTTACCTGGGTGATAATGCCTCCCGCACGAAAGCTGAGCGCTACCTCGTCGGCCGCTTTGGCAATACCACTAAAGGTCCTAACGCGCTCCCCGCTTGCAGTCCCGGCCACCTGGTACTTCACGGGCCGGATCACCTCTTCCTTAGGAGCCTGTTCCTGGCTACAGCGGATCAATAACAGAACTACCAGGAGTGCCAACACGCCCCGTAGAGAATTTTGCATATATGACATGACAGCTATTCCTTGTTTTTTCATCTGTATCAGTTGTTGTCTAGGTATTGCTCAAAGCGATCCTGAAAATCTTGAAGTCGATCCTCCGGAGCTAGCATGGAAAAGAAGCCCACGGCAAACTCAACTTGTAACGTAGCGACAATGTAATTGTAGATGGACAACGCATTATTCAATTGCGCATTGAGCGACGCATTTTGTGCATCAATGAGCATGGTGATGGATGCAGCCCCCTGTTGGTAGTTGCGCCGGACAAGATCAAAGTTATTGGAGGCATTGTCAGCAGCTATTTGGCTGAACTCGATGTTTGTAGAAGCGCTCAATGCGTTTAACAGGTTCGTTCTTGTCAGTAGCTCCAAATTTTGATCGAGCTGTGTTCGCGAAAAATTGATCTGTTCCACTTCGATGGTCGATCGCTGCAGGTTGGCCCTACGACTGTTGCCTTGGAATACGGGATAGCTCAGAGAGAGCCCCAATTGCCATGGGTAATCAACAAATTCGAAGCCGTTGGCTTCTGTAGACCCTGCTCCAGATCGATCAAGCACGTAGCCGCCTTGGGCCTGCAACGCCACTACTGGCGTGTAGAGCAGTCGCTGGTTTTGCAACTGTGCCCTTTCCAGCGCTCGCATATTCTCTAGCAGCGATCGCTTATTCGGATTCTCCATCAATGACTCCTGCACCAAAAAATTGGACAGACGAACGAAGTCGCTCGGACGCTTCATCAATCTACCAATCTCGTAATTGCGCAAATTCTCAAATATTTCACCGTCGATGGTCACGTCCTCAATGTCGAAGTTGTCTTCTAACCCATTGGCCAGCAGCGTATTCAATTCTAGTTTGGCAGCGATGACGGCGGTCTCAGATTGCACCACAGCCTGGCGACCATTGGCCACCTCACTCTCCCATCGGAAGATATCTGCCGAGCTGGAGGCCCCGGTGCTCACCTTGGTTCTGGCTATCTCAAGGTTCAATATGGAATTGTCCAGATTTTGGCGCTGAATGATCAGATCGGTCTTGGCTGCCAGCACGTTGAAATAGAGGACGTAAGTATCCAGAAGGATGTTGAGGATCTCCGACTGTGTCTGATAGTTCTGCGCCTCGCGGAGGTATTTCGCGATTCGTATGGAGGCGATGGCCTGCTCGGAAAATATCACTTGGCTCAATGCCAATTGCGCCTGGGTCTGTCTTTCTGGATTGAAATTATTGGCTTGATCCGGGTTGATCTGACTAGCTGATAGCGACAGACCCAATTCCGGGAGCATTGAAGACCTTGCCAAAGCAATATCTTGCTCGGTCAATTCCAGGTCTTTGTTTACCAGTTTGACATCTAAATTTCGCTGAAGCGAGAGATCCAATATTTCGGTCACAGAATAGGTCGGATTTTCGCCGCCGTCCTGATCGATCAGATTGGCAGTAAAAAGGACATCAAATGGTGGTGACAGCCCAATTTCGTTGGCGGTCTGGATATTTAGATTGTAAGTCTCCTTAAAATTGAGCGCAACAGGCATTTGTGAAAGTGGTTCTCCTCTTACCACTTCATCGACCATCAATGCCATGCGCCTAATGGCCTGCTCGAAGTCATTATCTTCCGATACACTCGCGAGTATGCCTAGCTCTACATGCCATTGGCTGCTTGAATAACTCGGGAGCTTCCTTTCCTTGAGTGCATCGGCAATGATGGAGATATCAGCGGACGATTTGCCATTGAGCTCGGAAATGAAGACAGCGTCCACTTGGTCGGTAATGGAATTGACCGCAGCAGCGGGATCGTTCCCCACAGGAATGATATCAACCTCGATGGAAAATGCTGTCTTGATAGAATCCAAAAGCTCCCGACCTTTCTCATTGTCGATGGTCGTCGCAGATGAGGCGTTGATCAGCAGAGCCATGCGCTCAAAGTCCAACAGGCGACGAAACTCTTCCAACTCGGTGAAGATGTCCTGACTGGCCCACAGGTAACTAAAATTGTCTTTTCCCGATGTTCCATCTATGTAAGGCAGGCCCTGGAGTTCCGGGTCCACCACACCTACTGCTATCGTTGGTTTTACAAGACTGGTTCTCTGTAAGGCACCCACCGTGCTGATAGAACCAATCAACAAAATGATATCTGCTTGAGGGCTGAGTTCGTTGTAGCTGGCCAGCGCCTGCTCTATGGAACGGTTGCCGTACTTGATCCCCTCATTCAACAGCGTGATCTGTCTGGCGGCGCCGACAGTGCGGTCCATCTCCGAAACTATCGCGGTGAAAAGTGAGTCTGCCTGGGCACTACGTTCGTAGTCGGAGGATATCGCAATTCGTACGTCTTGGCTGAATGCACAAGTGGATCCTGCTGCACATAATATCAGTAAAATGCTCCTAATGGACATCATGGAGTAATTTCATTAGTTCACTGTTTTGAGGAGCAAGCAATCTTCCAGCTTTCTCCGTTACTACACGTTGTTGATTCTGCTTATATTTCGCTAAAATGACGGAACAATTCTAAGCAATAATTCAATGACGTCAATATGAAGTTGAAATTTTATGGGACCAGAGGATCCATTCCCATTTGTGAGCCCAACTTTCAACAGTTTGGCGGCAACACCACCTGTGTAGCCATATTTGGATCCCAACCCAATGACAAAGTATTGGTCATTGACGCGGGAACTGGGATCAGAAATCTTAATAAAGATTTGATGAAGATGAACTTGCTTCCAGATCAGGAGATTGTCGTCCTGTTCACGCATTTTCACTGGGACCACATCCAGGGTTTCCCATTTTTTGACATCGCCTACGAACCTGATAGGAATATACACTTGTACTCCTTTGGTGAAAACTTCACTGCGGATCATCTCAAATCCATCCTGGCCCATCAAATGGGCGAGGTATATTTTCCTGTCTCACTGGACAAAATGTCATCCATCAGGACGATTGACGCGGCCGACATACACGAGGCCCCCTTCGATCGGGGACGCCTTCGCATCAATCACCATGATCACCCCGGAGGTGCTATTGGCTATCGGGTAGATATAGACGATTCGTCTGTTTACTTCTGCACGGACATTTCCCACGGAGAAACACTCGATCCCAATGTCATAGAGATGGCGAGAGACGTGGATGTATTGATCCACGAAGCGCAATACACGCCAGAAGAACTCAAAATGTATCCAAAAAGGGGGCATAGCAGCTGGGAACAAGCCATCGAAGTGGCGGAAAGATCTGGCGCAAAGAAGCTGTATCTGACGCATCATGATCCGGATCATGACGATGATTTTCTACTCGAAGTAGAAGAACAATGTCAGAAGAGGTTTTCAAATTGCTATCTTGCTCGCGAGGGTGTGGAGGTCGAATTTTGACGATTCGAGAAACAACCTCATTCGCATTTGGTTCAATACAGAGCAATTCTTACGTCGATGAAATCCTTACTTACGGCCCTGGTGCTGATCAGTTGTTGTGCGCTGGATGCTCAGGACTTGTCCACTATCTATCGAAAAGTATCACCGGCGATCGTGGTGATCTTCACCCGGGAACAAACGCTCGTGTCGGAGGGCCTTACCACCAAGACCGTGACCGCCGAGGGGTTGGGTTCGGGATTTATGATCACGGATTCGACCCTAATGACAGCCGCACATGTGGTACAAGTGGCCGAGCAATTACTCGTGCAATTTGAGGATGGCGAAGTGATTCCCGCTACGGTGGTTTCCGCTTATAAATCGCAAGACGTCGCCTTGGTCCAACTGACCTGGCCCAGGAAGAACCAGGTGACCGTTTCCCTTGGGAACTCTGACAACCTGCAAATCGGTCAGCGCATTTTCATCGTTGGTGCACCCTACGGCTTAAGCCAGTCCCTCTCTTCAGGCTACGTAAGTGGCTTCAAGAAGGGAGATGATCACAATCCCTTCGCGCCGATGTCCTTCATCCAGACGGATGCTGCCATCAATCAGGGTAATTCAGGAGGCCCGATGTTCAATGTGAATGGGGAAGTTATGGGTATTGTGAGCAATATCCTTAGCAATTCGGGAGGCTTCGAGGGCATTGGCTTCGCTGCGACGTCCAATGTGGCCACAAAGTTGTTGCTCGAAAAGCGTGTCCTGTGGACTGGGGCGGATCTGGTTCCCTTGACGGGGAAATTGGCAGCCATTTTCAACCTGCCACAGTCCGCCGGATTGTTGGCGCAAAGGGTGGTCTTCTTATCGCCAATGGGCATCCTCGGATTGAAAGGCGGAGACACCCAGGCAGAGGTTGGAGGTGAGAAGCTAATTCTTGGCGGAGACATTATCCTTTCATTCAACGACATAAAATTTGACCTTGAGGAAGAAACTTTGGACAGGATTGTAGAATTTGCGGTGAACACTGGCCCCAATGACCCTTTACGATTGACCGTACTAAGACAAGGACGCGTCATCACTTTGGAGAGGAAATAGCTGAAATTGGTGCCTGATCTTAACACCTAGTTTAAACCAAGGATGAAGAAACTCAAGTTAATGGGCTTGATGTTGCTGCTGGCAATGGCTTGGGAAGCGACAGCTCAAGACGAAACGGGTAGTGATACCTTGCAAACGCCCTTTAGGAAAGGAAGATGGTTTACTGGCTTATCGGGAAGCATCAGTTCCAACAATTCACAACTCAATAACTCGGGGACCCAGAACTTTACGAGTCAGTACAGCCTCGATTTTTTCAATGGAAGGTTGACGAAAGGAAGGTGGCTGCCGGGGTTACGGTTGAGTCTCTCAAGGTCCAATAGCAACGAGTTTGGTGAAAGCGAATCGGAAACGCTGTTCGTAGGCCCAGGCCTTTATCATTACTTGATGAAGAATAGGCCTGAAGGATCTGTCTACGTGACAGGGACTTTTGGGTATGCCCGATTCTTTCAGCGAACAGAAATATTGGCGGGTAATTCTGTAGCAAGGCAAGTATTGAAAGGCGACGGCTTCGGCGGAGAGGTTGGTCTCGGCTATGCTTATGCAATCACCGACAATATTCTCTTCGACCTGGGATTCACCTTTTCCAATTTTCAGATTTCAGCAAAGCAGACAGTTGAACCGTCAACAACCCCCACTGATGAGGATTTGAGCTTCGGTGGCATTGCTTTTCGCTTTGGGTTCAATGTTTTACTTGACGATTTCTTCTTTTGATGAAAAAGTTATTCACTCTCTTTGTCCTATCCTTCGTCTTTCAGGCAACCTACTGTCAAGATGAAGATCCATACATTTACAAAACGGATACGCTAGGCGCGGAAAAGAAAGTCAAGGTGCTGGGATTACCAGTGGTTTTTGCTTCACCAGAAACAGGCTTTGGGTTTGGCGGGGGTGCACAACTCATCTTCCTCAAGCAGGCGGACCGGTACGATTCCCGGATATCCACCATGCTCGCCAGCGCGATCTACACGCTCAACAACCAATTGATGATCGAAGCTATGCCGGAGATCTATCTGAAGGGTGGTGACTACCTTATAGATGGCAACGTGTCTTTCAAAATCTTTCCAAACAAGTTTTGGGGCGTGGGGAAGGGTACAAATGAAGAGGCAGAGGAAGACTACGACATGACCTCAATCAATGTCCGGGCGCAGTTTCTTAAGCGGCTGCCTCCTCTTCTAAAGTTTGGGCTCGGCTTCAACTACATACAGCACGACGTCACAGAAGTAACTGAAGGTGGATTGCTTGATCAGGGGGATATCCTGGGCTTCGATGAGGCACGCATTGTGGGCCTGGGTATCGTTTTCAACTTTGACAGCCGTAATCAAATTGCCTCACCAACGGAGGGATTTTATTTCGGCATGGACACCTGGTTTTCAAGCGAGAATATGGGCGCCACCTCAAGTTTCAATAAGTTCATCGCCGACCTACGGACGTATCTGCCGATTGGTGGCAAGAGTGTGTTGGCTGGGCAGATATATTCCGAATCAACTTTTGGCGATGTGCCCTGGCAAGCCATGGCCTGGTACGGCGGAGGAGATCGAGGTCGGGGCTATTTCCGTGGCAGATTCATGGACAAGCAAATGTACGTGACCCAATTGGAGTATCGGTGGAAGTTTCACCGCCGATTCACTGCCGCAGCCTTCAGCACTTTGGGAGGTGTGGCCGATGTGCCGGATAATTTGTTTAAGAATGCAAAATACAGTTACGGAGGGGGCTTGCGATTTAAATTTGTCAAAGACCAGGATACGCTACTCCGCATTGACTTCGGTTTCAATGATGAGGGAGGGAGCGGCTTTTATTTTGGTGTAAACGAAGCCTTTTAAAAGGAGACATTAAGTCAACAGAATTTATTATATCACTATTACTACTACGAATTGTATGAAAAGGACACTTTACATCGCTGTAATCCTAATGATGTGCTTCTCAGCTCATGCGCAGGACCCACCTATTGTGGGCTTGTTTGAGCGCTACATTGCAGAGCTGAACGCACTCACAAGGACGAAGGATCTATCGAAGATCGAGCAGTATTTCCACGAGGATTTTCGAACGAATAATACCAACGTCAATATCAAGGGTGTCGCCAAACGCAGTTCCAGGGACCTGGACGCCTTTCTGTCAGGACTGGAGGCGCTCACTACAGACAACGCGATCTCCCTGACGCTGAAGATCGAAGAGATCAGCAAGGTAGTGGAAGAACCAACCTACGCAACAATCTCTGCCTATCTGACCCTGGACCTAAAGGCGAATGGTCAAAACATGGAGAAAAGCCATTATTCGGTAAATATGGCCGCGATAGAGCATGGAGGCAAGTGGCAATTCATTCAAAGCGACGTCATCCGCCGCGTGAAAGAGGTCAATATCGGGGAGTGCTATTGCATCGTCTACACCAACAAGGATCGATATGTCTCGGAGTTCTTCTATCCGGCAGGTCTGGATTATACGCGGGTCTTCGACGTGTTCAATATAGATACGAAGGACGGTAAGCGTACCGTAGCTGTCAATAGCAATGAATGGATGTTTGATTGGGCAACCGATGGAACCCTGACCACGAAGGCCCGGGATAATATGTCGCTGGGTACTGCCAGTTCCCCTCAAGAGGCTATTACGAAGATCCTGGAGTTGCAGTATCAGGACGTGTGCACAAAATTTTACACACAATAAGATAAGCAAGGCTCGAGGTTTTCAATTACATCGAGCCTTCTATATTCCCCACATCCAAGTCATAATTGTCCGTCAGCCAACATGATTCCCAGTGACACGGCAAAGTAATTGTAATTGAAGGAATCATCGGTGTCGGTCGTATAGTTGTATTTCACACTGGCTCGAAGACCAACTGCACCGGGGCTTAACTTAACTCCTACCTCTGGCGTGACGGCAAAGTGCCAGTTGTTGTTTTGAACCAGGAAGATACCCACGTCTGTCCTTTGGAGACTCCTCAGCAAGCCTAGTCCCGCCCCGAAGAAAGGACGGATCGGGCCTGACTCCCCCAAGTGATAATAACCCGTCAATAGTAATGGGAAGGAGTTGACGTAGCGAACTCGGGTTCCAAAAAGATCAGCCTCCTCCGTTGAGAATTCACCTGCAACCTTCTCATTGAAAACCTGCCAGCCCAGGTAAATGCCTGCCGTGAAGTTGGGGCCTAGGTGATAATCTGTATTGATTGAGACACCGCGAAAGCTATTTTCACTTATAAAATTCTTGAGATCCGATGCCGGGAAGGCCATTTCATAGTTAATACTGATTGTACCCATTTGTGCAGATGCTGCTGTTGCAATACCCAAGGTGAGGAGTAGAAGGAGCTGTTTTCTAACTTGAGACAGTTTCATTTCGTAAGATGTTCTGGTGTATTAGTTGGTGGACAGATAGGGTGATTGATCAAATGCCTGGTCAATGTTCTCTTGTATACGTCGGCTAATATCTACAGTATTACCAACGATGACGCCGTTGATAACGGCTCTCCAAACAATCGGCACTCTCAAATTCTCTCCGCTATTGGCATCCAGCATGTATATGTAGATCGTCCCCGCATTGTATTTGGATGACACAGGCAAGAAGGGAGATACGCCTGACCATTCATCAGTAAAACGCCAGCCACCAAACCAGCCACTCCACCAACTCCAGAAAAACCAGAATTGATTACCGATGCGATCTTCAAAAACATCATCCTCCTGCGCAGTGATCAGTACTACGACGTCAGAAGGATTGGTGCTCGGATTAGCTTCCTCCACATACCCCAGGCTTTCCATGTTGCTTCGCACAAGACCCAGTATGAGTTCATCTTGCTGACCTTCCAGGTCAACCCTTCCCTCACCGTCCACGATTTTAAGTACAGTGTCAGGAAGGCTATAAGTCCGAAAATTATTAAAATTCGTCCCCTCATCATGTTGGGTCACGACTAGATCAAGGTCATCGATGGAGAGGTCTTCATCCGGATAACACCCGAACAATAAGACCAAGGAGCAGATGGCGAATGTGCTTCTGGCGATATTCATGTGAATTAATGTGAGTTTTGATTTTTCGGCTTAACGTGGAACGAATTTATAAAGAATTCTCATGCCGCGTGGTGATCATTTTCAAGTGATCACTTTGATCACTTGATCACTCAAAGAAACCCAAGAAGAATTTGATGATCAGTGCATTGGAAATATCGATGAAAAAGGCGCCAACTAAAGGGACCACCAAGAATGCTTTTGGGGCACCGCCTAGCTTCTGGGTCACTGCGGTCATATTGGCAATCGCAGTCGGCGTGGCGCCCAATGCCAACCCAATATACCCGGCAGACATCACCGCTGCATCATAGTCTTTACCCATCACCCTGAACACCACAAAAACCGTGTAGAGCATGATCATTACTACCTGAGCGCCAACGATGATGAGTAGCGGACCGGCAAAGCTGGCAATAGTCCACAGTTCCAAACTCATGAGCGACATCGCCAGAAAGAGGCCCAACGAAAGGTCTGAGGCCATGGCCAGGGATTTGGACTTCTCCGGTTGCCAAATCGTCTTATTGAAAAGAGGAATGATGTTGGTCATCAGAATACCGGCGAACAGCGCCGTCACAAAAGTAGGTAGGCTCAACCCAAGCCATCCTATGACAATCTTCAGATAAATGCCCGCACCTGCGGTAATGAAGATCATGAATATGGTTTGCAGGGCACGGTCGTAATCGATTTGGACTTTGTCATGATCGTATTCGACCCCCACGGTGACTGGCAAGTCCTCTGCCGGTTTCAAATCAAATCGCTTCACAAGAAAGTTCGCGACGGGTCCACCGACCACACTACCCATGACCAAGCCCAGTGTCGCACAAGCAATCCCAAATTCTGCGGCGCCGCTGACATTGAACCCGGTTTCAAAAACAGGCGTCCAGGCGATGGCCGTCCCGTGTCCTCCACTGAAGGAAACCGAGCCCGCCAAGAGCCCTGTGACTGGGCTCAGTCCACTGAGCATGGCTGCCCCAATGCCGGTCAGATTCTGTATGAACAGATAACCTACTGCGAGAAGTAATAGCACCAACAACGACTTACCTCCACTCCTGAGGGTATTCAATTTCGAAGACAAACCAATGGTCGTAAAGAATATGACCAGCAACGCATCCCGTAGGTCGAGTGCAAAAGACGGCGGCATATGAAATATGGCGTATAGAACGCCAAAGAGGGCTGAAAACAACAAACCGCCCGTCACCGGCTCTGGAATGTTGTACTCTCGCAGAAATGGGATCCGTTTATTCAGGAACTTGCCAAGGAAGAGGACAAGGCAAGCCAGCACGATAGTATCTCTTGCGTTGAATTCAATCACGTGGAATAGGTTTTAATATGATGTTTGTAAAAGTATAGGCTGTTGGCCAATTGTGACAAAAGAAGAAATTGAAAAAAAGTACATTGTGGCTTGCTCCCAAGCCGGATTCGAAGAATAGGTACCGGCTGGTTAAGTTCCTTTGATGTAGTCCCGGACTGCATGACGATTGAAGTACACCAAATATGGCGAAAGAACGGTTAATGACATGGAACTTGAATATGCCAATGCACTCTCGGATGGATTTGGGGCAACGCGGACGATGCCCCAATCACATGATCGTGTTCTTTCTTCAAGTGCGTTGGCCGATCCCTTCATCGGCACCATTGGAAACAAGTTGTTAGTAAACAACTTCGAACTAAGCTATTGGGGCGATTTTCTATCTATCACCATATATCACAGGCATCCAATTCGGTCTTTATAACCAATGCAGTAGGTGGACCGACAAGATCACCCCTACTCCATCACGAGTGCTTCCAACTGATCAATGATCTCCCTCAACTTCTTGATCGCTTCGGGGTCCTTATGGGTAATGGCATTGTTCATATAGGATAGGATCTGTCCTTTGATCTTCTTGATTCTGTTTTCATAAGAAGGGAACATCTCCGCCTCGGTCAATGTGGTCTCATGCTCTACGGCCTGCAGTGAGTCCTCAATTTTTGCCAGCTTCTCCTCCTTCCAATTTTGGAGTTTGTTAAAGAGGTCCGCTTCGTTTTTGAATCTCGGTTTGCCGATGTCCAGGTTGGCGAGAAACTGGATGTCCTTTTTCTTGATTTTGGTTTTACCCTGGAGAAGATCTTGTCGCAAAGAGGCATTAGATCTTCCAACGATCTCCACTCCTGCCGCATAGTTCGCGTCCCTGCGAATCGTGGCTGGGCCTACTTTGAACTCCTCCGCCAAGATCTCGGCAGTACTCTTATTCAAGCCCTCTGATATTACCTTGTCATAACCACCCCTCTTTTGCTTGAGCCTCAGGTACTTCAATCCCCGGTAGTAGGACATTTGATCAGGAGTCAGGTTCCGACGTCCCAATTGGTGGTTGATCATCCACTGGGTGGCCTGATCTTCAGATTTGAAGCTTAACTCCTCTATCTGGAATGGTAATTGATGCTTCGTGCAGATCGCGTATCGATTGTGCCCATCCAGCAATACTCTTTCATCCTTTCTCGACCACACTACCAGCGGATCTTTGCAGCCTTCGCGCAAGATGTTTTCCTCGAGTTGCACGAATTCCTCGGTGGACAGAGGAACCATGAACTGCTTGAATTTCTCAAGTATCGTGATGTTATGAGTAGTGTTCATAATTCTCCAATCGCACAAATAAACGTTCATTACAAAAAGTTCGTGAAGATAACAACTTCCAGTTAAGAGATTCGCCCTTCATGTTGCGTTGTATATGGTATGTCGGTGATCGGTCGACGTCAGCTAGCATCGATATACATCACTTTATTAAAATGTCCACATCGGAGATCATGTGGGTTCGATCCTATTGCCAATTTATATTCTACATATAGCACATATAAAGAATATTATAATGAATATATAATTATTGACCAAATAATAATCCAATTTATTGGTGATGGATTTTGTGCTAAAATACTGTGGCGTTGCCTTCGACCCGGGCTCTCCGATCGTAGCTCCACCCCGCCAACAACCGCACCGGCCATGTGGGCTACCCACATCGATCCTTAACGCTTTCGATCCTGCATCTTGAACCGCACACATTTGATCCTGGCTTCCCCCTCTCCCACCCTAACATGATCAAAAGAGCGGGGCGCGTAGCCTGTTCTATTTCTACCCAGAAATGCCGATTGGTGTGTGAATCTCGTTGTAGCCCTCCCCTGTCTTAAAATGCCCTCTCTCAGACCCAAACCTGCCTGCCGGCAGGCAGGGCTTACTTAACCCCGCAATGAATGCGGGGCAGGCATAGTATAATCTTCGAGTTAATTGAAAAAAAAGTGTGGTAGCAACTACCACCACACTTTAGACACTACCTCACATTTTGGCCTCAGCCACCACATTTCCAACAAACTCATTAAGCGAGGAGTCGATGAAACCCATGAACTGGTCAAACGTCAATTTGAGGGTTTTCTATAAACTCATCGTAGTTGGAAGTCCATATAACCATTGATTTCATATATCCAAGGTCTACTACTTTCCAGGTGTTGATCATTCCTTTAATAGGTGCTCCTTCTACCAAAGAGTATGTGAAAGTTCTGTTGGCGTCATCATATGCTACAATGTTCTCTTGGAAGTAACCTTTTCCATCGGGCGAGTGACAAACCCGTGATCCACCCACTCCCATGTTTCCACTCCAGTCTACTCTGGCAATTGTAGACGAATATTTATCTACCTGATCCAGTTTTCTTAGCTCTGTCCATACATCGTCAGCAGATACCTGTACTATTTTAGTGTACGTCTTCCTCGGTTCCATTTTTTGCGCAAAAACGGAATTCATACTCACCCCTGATAAAAGGATGACTAGCATTAGAATTGAATGTTTGATTTTCATTTTTATGTAACTGTTTAGTTTATTAATGATTAGTTATTGATGCGCTGGTTGCTCAAAAAACCCCTTAGCCAATGCGCCAAAGGCTCACCCACCTCTGTCATAGCTAGTTGATTGGTGAGGTTTGACATCACTTTTACGCCGATATGGGTAATAACCTCAACAGCCTGAGCTTTCGAGTGGCCAGCACTTTGAGTTATGCTACTTTCTTAGCCGCTTTGGCTATCTCTTTCATCTTATGATCGCTGGGCTCTCCTGTCTCGATATATGTTTTCAGATCGGCAAGCACACCGGTGATCATCTTGGTCAAATTCATTTTCATCATCGGCCCCATAACGGCACCTTTTATTCCCTGGGTTTGCATCTCCATGTTCATTTCTACTTTCGTGCTAAACCCCTGCTCAATAAGCCTCCAGGTATTTACAGCCGACGTAATGAAGCCGGGGAATCCGTGTGTCACTTCATATGAAAGAATATGCTCGTGCGGATCAAATTTTTTGATCACTTCCTGAATTTTTCCAAACCCTGGCACCTCACACGTTCTATTACTGCAAGAAGCTCCATCAAAGACTGGTTCCCCATGCCCTTGCGAATGATCAAGTCCTCTGGCCCATTTGTAGGCATCTGGAAATTGATTGCCCAAAACCTCCCAAACCTCGCTGGCAGATTTATTCACTATGATCTCTTTTTTTATGTTCATCACTTTTTTACTGATTTGGAGGTTGGATGCAGTGATGAGGGGCGCGTTACAGTACCAAACAAAAAAAAGCATGCGGCAGCATGCTTTTTAAGAATTGCATTACATAGTAACTATTGAAAATAATGCATCAGGTTTTCGTCATTGAGAATCTCTTCAATTACTGTGTCGGCGTCAAATTGATCTTTTGCTGGATGATTTCGAAAAAAATCTGAGTGCTTTTCGTAAACAGCCTCGGTCGAAGCTTTGTAGTTCTCTGAAGCAAAATCAAGCATTTTGGCCTTATAGCCTACATTAAAGGTCTTTTTATCTTCAGTGAGAAGCCCCTTTTTATGGAAATACTTGCTCTTCTTGGCGCATCGACAGGGGTTGTCTGGATTAATCAAACCGCACTTATTGTCCATGAAATTGCACAATTCTCTACGGGTGCGATGAAGCTTTACCCTGAAGTTTTCCTTGGAGATATTGAATATCTCAGCACCAATATGGTGATCAATACCAAACGTATCACCTAGAATGAATATGAGCCTTTGCTCCCTGGTCAAACACATGAGCATACCCGAGAGACATCTGAATTGGACTTCCTCTGTGAGCTCTTTCAGTTCTATTTCTTCTTCTACAGTCAGATTCTCTCCCGGAACTGCATCTAGCCTGCTTCCATGATCTTCTAAAGTGGAGAATTGCTTTTCTCCCTTCCTCCTTTTGGCTTGAAGAAATTCATTCACTACGATGCGATATAGCCAGGTTCTAAATTGACTCTCAAAGTTGAACTGTGAGAGCTTGGTGATTACCTTAATGAGGACTTCCTGAGTCAAGTCCAGGGCATCATCTGGTTCCCATGCCATCTTCCATGCGACATTATAGATGAATGGCTGGTGTAATCGAACAAGTTCATCCAGTGCCTTGCGATCTCCACTTAGGGACTTTCGAACCAACTCTTTGTTTTCTTCTTCTGAATATCTTTCTGTCAATGGGTTATGCATGTCATGTGTCTTTTACTCATTGGATGCAGAAGATTAAATGGTGTTACAAATAAACGATTAATCGCTCTAGGACAATTTTCCATTTTTCCAGATCACTTATAATCTTCCGCACCCACCTGCCTGCGAGCCGTCGCTAAAGGCTTTGGCCGCCGGAGACCGGCAGGCAGGTTTGCCACTTTTTAACTGGCTAAAACGAATCGATGATGGAAGCCGCGAGTAACAGGCGGATTCTCGAATTAAAACTTGCCGTTATTCCGAGCCGCAACGGCAGTTAGAGCCTACGCAAGCCGTGAAATTTCATTCACTTGAAATGCGACGTGGGAATCTCGTCACGGCAATTAAGAGATCTCCATTCGGCTGTTGTGGTCACCATCCAATGTTGTAGCCTTGTACCTTCCTTTTTCTTTTCAGCTGCTGGCTTTGTGTCCTCAAGTCTGACGGACTCCCATGAGTCGTCAGACTCCGTCGGAGCCGGACCGGCTGTTACTTTCTGTCTTGAACGCTGCGGCGTACCGCCAGAAAGTAACCAAAGAATTCAAGACAGAATAATGCTCCCATCACACGGACCAGCCGCACCCCCGCTATTCTGTCGGGCCACCGCTCCCTGGACGTAATGAGATGGTGCTAGATGACAACTGCTAACCTGTGTCGGATGCTTTTTAAGACGGCCCAGGAAACCTTTTCAAACCGTTCGTTTTCAAACATCTGGTTGATCACCTTCGCGCAACCATCAATCGCGAACCTCGCATGATAACCATTAATACCACGTTTTATACCCATTTCGACAAGCGGCATAGTGCTTGCCATGATGTCATGAACTACTAATGATCTATGCATTTACATAAATTCAGTGTAATACTGATTGCTGTACTGACTTGTACATGCTCGGCTCCGGAAAAGCCTCAAACCCCTGCTTTGAGTAACCAAGAAACTACTTCCCTGTATTTGCGATGGGTTGGCGATTCCCAATTCAATGAGAACCTGGATGATTCAACGTTTCAATTATGCCATCGTGAATACCAGGTCAAGCAATATTTTAACATGGGAAAGGGAATGCTTTATGAAGGCGAAAAAAAGGCTTTAGAAGACTTCTTTTTTACACAATATGAAGCTGTTCCTGTTGATCAAAGCGGCTGGATTCGGATCCGCTTCATTGTCAACTGCAAAGGCGAAACGGGTAGATTCAGATTGCTAGAAGCTGATGAAAACTACAATCCAATGACCTATGACTCGCGCATAACACACCAGTTAATGACATTTACCAGGAATGTGAAGGGTTGGATGCTGCAATATGATGATGGTCGGGCCAAGGACTATTATCAATACCTGATTTTTAAAATCAAAGAAGGACAATTAATAGATATCATGCCATGAAAATGATATGTCTAACCTTTTTCCTGGTATTTACCACGCAGGTCATGGGGCAGCAAAACTGTGAAGCCTATCTATATCAGAATGATACGCTAAAGTATCGAGCTTGTCGCACGGCGGAAAAGAGAAAGGGCCATTATCAGTTTAGCAGAAGGTACCAGGAAGCCCTGGATAAATCACTCGCCATTGATTCCTCATTTGCCTTTGCTTATCGTGCTAAATCAACAGCGTATCTCAAAAGTGGCGATTTCGTAACCTGGAAGAAATTAATGGATCTGGCAGTCGCTCATGATCCAACAGCCTATCTGGATTACAGGGGTTGGTGCCGGTACCAATTTTTCCGAGACTACCAGGGGGCTATTGACGACATTGAATACCTCGATCAACTGGTAGACTATGACATTGGTTATTCAGTCAACGGAGATTACCATCTGCATATAGCGCGTGCACTTTGCTACAAGGCACTTGGAGATAAGCAAAAAGCAATTACCATTATAGAGAATCACATGAAGAATAATACCCAGTATGCGGGGCCCTATGATTATCTGCATTTGGGTGTACTGTACCTGGAGACTGGCCAATATCCATCTGCCCTCAAAGCATTTAAGGAACAAGAAAACACCAATGATCTAGCTGAAAATAGATATTACATTTCGCTGATATACAGTAATTTAGGAAAGGAATCCGCAGTAAAAAACCAACTTGTAAAAGCCAAAGAACTGTACTTGGAGGGTTATCGGATGTTTGACCCATATGTAGCTATTATGGATCAAATTTACCTGGACGATATCGACGCTATGTTGAATGATTAGAGATATGAATTAGTACACTAACTGGAAGCTACTCCAGAATCGCCCGCCGTAGCACAAGTCGATCAGTGATTCTTCTTTAGGCAAATCGGTAATTACGCCCCAGGCCAATGCACGGCTTTTTTTCACCTCAATGCTATATCACCTGCTGTATTGTAGTTTGCAGCATATATTGTCATTCGTTGAATTTCCACATCCTTTTTCTCATCAGAGTCGGTAAAAGGACTATCCAAACCCCATGCAGGTAGAGAAACGATGAGAGCAGGCTTCGTCATTTTACTATCCATCCTCGCAACGACATGCCAGGTGCGGGAGACGCCGAGGAAGGTTATCGTTGTGCACGCCAGGGGTGGCTCCTATACAGATGTATCCCGGTTTTTGGAAACACAAAACCCTGACGTACCCGCAGGACTTGAACTGAGCCGCCTGACACCCATCACCAATGCGGTGACCATTTCTAACATAGGCTCCTACGAAACAGGAACATACCCCGCCGAGCACGGAATTGTAGGGCATCTATATGCAAAAAGGGACAGCGTGTTGCAGCTTGTTAGCGGCTTCAATGAGCGGTTTCAGGTGGCGGCGTTTTGGGAAGTCGCAGATGATGCCGGCCTGCAAGTCCTGAACATTGGCAGCCTTACGCTGCACGGCCAATCGACCAGTCACCGGCAAGTGGACTGCATGGCCCAGGGAAGGATAGAACGGGGCGCCCGGTTTATCCAATTAGTGCCGGCAGCTTCGAACACCTACCAGTCCCTGGATACGACGGACAGCAGGGGATTTTACAAGGCCTCCGATAGGCAGAAGCTCATCGTCGACAATGACTCGGATCCGTCCAATGGCTTTTTGACCGAAATACCCATGAACCAATGGGGTCGGGTGCATGAACGCGATGCCGGCGGCACCGCTCAATCGTATGCCATCAAGTGGCTGGCAGAAACAAGGGATACCATTACGCTCTATCAAAGAGCGACCTTTAGCTCCCGGGGCTATCCTAGTGACTTTATCAGCCAGGTCGATAGCATTCTTGGACCTGCGGCCGGATGGCCTAACATAGCGGCCTACACTTCAGGACAGCTACCGACGGAAACACTGCTGGAAGAAATTGATTTTGAGATGAACTATGTGATGGATGCTTTTCAGGCGTTAAGTGACCTCAAGGAGTATGAGCTCATCATGGTCGACTATCCATTGATTGATAGGTATGGGCACCTCATCTATCGGCTCGCTCAAGATTCTGCGCGCTATGATGACCTGCTCCTGGGTGCCTATGGACGGCTCTTTGAGGATATAAAAATCATGGAGGAATTTGCCTCCGACAATGGCTATGCGCTGATCGTTTCTTCAGGGCATGGATTCTCCGGCATCCATTCAAGCATTAACATCAATCGCCTACTGGAAGAGAAAGGGATAAATACATCTGTATCCCAGGCAGACTGGGAGGCTGTCGGGATTCCCGGGAAAGTCTCTTCGCATATTTACATGAATCCAGACTTAACGCAGGCCCGCAAACAACTGATTGTCGAAACAATCAAGTCGTTGAAGACCTCAAGCCTCCCTACCACCGGTGAATTCTTTATCGAAGAAATTTATGAATTCGAAGAGCTCGGTAAAATCCAAATGGATCATAAAAATGCAGGAGACTTTTTTGTGCTCCTTACGCCGGGACATGTATTTCAAAATGAACTCTCTCCTGATGGGGAGCTGGTGGTGCCCCGGTATTTATGGGCGATCATGGGTATTCACCGGAGTATGAGGAAGCTCAGGGCTTCATTTATGCTTCCAATGCTTGCGTCGAGTGCAGCGTCATTGATATCAAAGGGCTTGTTTTGAAGGAACTTGGCCTATTGGACACACCGCGGGCCCCTAACTAGTAATGGGCTGAATGCCCCTATGCTCGGCCTTATCGCCCAATCTATCCAGACGCACGAGCAAACGCCAGTACGTCATTCATGGCAATATGATCTCCCTCGTCTGTCCCATACTTGATGTCCGCGATCCTCCCATGTTCATCAACCAGGATGTCGACGGGCATCAATAACATGCGATGCCCAAATTCCCTCGGTATATGACCCATCGACATGCTTTTCAGTAAGTGAGGCATTCGGCCAAACACGCCCTTCAACATCCCTTTCCAGGATCGTTCGACAGTGATCTGCCGGTAGTAATGCTCCTGCTCATCTGCCAATATGGGGAACAGATCCTTGTGTTTCGAAGTATGTTGGTTCAGCTGATGCACAGATCCGCTGAAGATCGCGACATGGACCATCTCACCCAACTCTCCATATCGATTGGCGATTTGATGCAGGCGCAAGTTGCAGAAGGGGCAGCTGGCAAAGCGGTAAAACGTGAGTAGCAAGCGTTTGCCTTGGAGCTCTGACAACTGAAAGGCATTGCCATTGATATCCGGCAATTCAATATGAGGTACAGTATCTCCTTTTTTGAGTTTCATCGCACTGCTATTATTTAGGTGTATATGGTTGCAACAATCCAGCGAGGGCATCACCGACGTCTGGTGCAGTTTTGTGCGGCGTCTGTCATTGGCATTACTTTTTGCTATGGGCTTGCACTCTCGCTGAAGACGATTGAGTGTCCTCGGCTTGCCAGGTAAATAAGTGTAGTTCGAGGGTGACCGTGGTACGGGCATCCTCTGCCAACGCCACGAAGTACCCCAGATCGCAGGCGTCGGGGACGGTGGTCTTCACGCAGTGCAGGCTATGGCCGCCAGAGACCAGAAGGGAGGGTGCTCCGCCCGAAACTCCAGTCAGGATACTCTGAGATTCCCTGAATGCGCTACCTGCTGGGCTCGATATTCCTGCGGAGACATACCCATGGCTTTTTTGAACTGTTGATGAAAGGTCACTTTGTTGCTAAATCCTGAATCAAGTGCTATGGCATAGAGCTTGTCATTGTTTGTGCCATCTGACAATAACTTTTTGGCGTGGTTGATGCGATGATGATTGACCAGGTCAGAAAAGCTTCCAAGAAAATTTTCATTTATGGCCCGGGAAACCTTATTAATCGGGATTTCCAGCCGCGTGGAAACATCGGTGATTTTAAGTTTTGACCTTAGGAAGTACTGCTGCTCAACCAACAGAGACAGTATCATGGAGTAGATCTGTTTCGACTCCAGCTGGCTCAACTTTATATGCGAGTATTTGGTGGATTTATAAAGAGAAATATTGAGCTGGTAAACCAGGAAACTGATAAAAGCATAGCCCGCCAGGACGTAGGGAATATGAAAAAGGCTAAACTTCCAGCCCTTGTAAAGACTGTATTGTCGGCCAAATTCTAGCCACTCAATCAAAGATAAAATGCTGACGTACAGTAGGGTAAATAAAATAGCGGTGATTATCACTCGCATCCATCTGCGCCAGATGTTCGATGAGGAATAGTAGCTTACCGGAAAAATGATCGCTATTAATGAGTAGGCTACATATTCCCAGATCACCGAAGACACCAGTACTACCGATGGTTCGTCGTACTGCAGCATAACCATCCAATTCTTATAGATTTCCGCCATTGCTACAGCAAGACCGCAGAAAAGGAAATAACCGAAAATCCTGTATTTGATGGCAACGTTGAGGCGCATAGCATTCACAATTTATTCATAATTGAACATTTGTTACTTACCATAGGACTGCTCAGGAAGATGACGTTTCAGTTCAAGGGCCAGGGGATTGTCAGGGCTCTTCGTAAGACTTTTCTCGACAAATTCCTTCGCTTTTTCAAGTTGGCCCGTTCTTAAGAATAGGTTGCCCAATACAGCCAAGGTCTGATCATCTTCTGGATAGCACTTCATGTTGTGCTGCAACAGCTCAATTGCCTCCTGGTAGCGACCTTCTATCGTCAATGCCTGGCTGACCGTAATGAGGTCCTTGGCCGTAATGGCATCAAAGTCATCGTCATTGCTCTCAGGCAATGACTCATAAGCCTCCTTTTGTTGGTCAAAGGTATTGATCGCGTATTTCAAACCACTTGCGTTCAACACGTTGTACAGCTCCGTTTCATTTTTGAAAAAACGGCTGCGGATAAAATCTATGGACTGGAACTGGTAGATAATAGAAAGGTCAATTTCAACGGAATCCTCAAGTTGGGCTATGCCCTCAATTACGTCATTCCACCAGGTGTCCTCTCCTACTCCAAAATCCTTTCTGTTGAGCACGGTACTGCCATTAAACGCCAGGTGATAGCCCACATATGACTTTGTGAAGGTGGATGGCTTGCTCATTGCGATGTCCACTTCCTTGGTCACACCCTTCATGGTTAGATCGCCCGTGAGTATTAATCCCTTTTCCGTTGCGACGGATTTTGTGCTTTGAAAGGTTATGTAAGGATAATTTTCCTTATCAAACCACTTTTTTGATTGCAGATCTTTATCCCTCCATGTCTGATTGGTGTTGATGCTGCCAACATCAATCCTAAACGTGGTGCTTAGTGTCTCGGGATCACTTAAATCAAAGATTGCGGCACCCTCGAATGTCGAAAAGCTACCGGAAACCTGGCTAATACCCATATGACCTATGGTAAAACCAACATCACAATGAACAAAGTCAAGATCATAGAAAACAAAGGAGTCATCTACTTTGGTATAGGTAGCGAGTGCCTCAAGCTTATCATTTTGAGCGAAAAGCAACGTCGGTAGCATCATCAGGGCGATAGAATAGATTTTTTTCATAATGACGAATTTCAAAAGTTTAAAAGTCACTTTTGTTACGGTTAAAAATCCGCCTCTGACGTCCTACAGGGTATGAGATTGGAATATTTAACCCTTATCCTGATGTCCATACCCCCTTGAAAGTAGCATAATCAATGATTAATCACCTGCTGTGTAAGCTTCCCTGTATTTCGGTCCACGGAGCCATCCAGGGAAATGTCCTGAATCTAGTTGTAGCCCTCCCCTGTCTTAAAAACCCACCACCACGGACTTTTCGCCTGATGCCATCGAACTTTATTGGGCATAATTCATGCGGCGGGCCAGGCATTATATGAACCGCGGTGGTCTTTAGATTTAACTCCTATTACTACTACTAAGAATAAAGGGGTCTGGGGACCGTCGGCAAGGCGGGACTACCACGTCTACGTTGCTATTCGACATTTCTTTTAGTTAAGTGCTCCTGCGTCTTGCTTGACTGCCTTGTCATAAATTTACCATTATGGTAAAAGCTTATAAGCTTGCTCTTATAATGGTATGTGGGACTTTGTCCTCCTACGGTCAATATTCTATATCCGGGTTTATATCCACTGAGGAAGAGAGTAAAACCATCTATCTCAGTTTGTTGCGATTTGATGAAGAATCGATGATCTCTGGAGATCAGGTGCTGTTTACTACAAAAACAGACAGTAGTGGGTATTTCGTTTTCGAAGGAAAACTCCTGTCCAAACAGAATAAGCTATACCGCATTCATACCAATCTGAATGAGGAAAGTGTTGGGCTTCAGATCTACGGAGATCAAAATAGCAGGAACTATCACAATTTTATTTTTTCGAATGCTGATACTCTCTACTTCCCTAAAGAAAATCGTGGGTGGTTCAGTGCCTTTCGAAATACCAATGAAGCCGATTACGAGTTCAGAAAGATGATCGGCTATGAGGTGAATTTATCACAGGAATATAATGAAACCCAAAATGAAGAAGCGCTCAGGCAGGTGAAAAAGAGCTTTTTTGACGAGTTCATTACTTATTGCAATGACTCCATCAATGACCCCTTGGTGAAGCTCATGGGATATGCAAGGATTCAAGACAATACAGTCAATCTCAACCAAAATTTTAGCCGTGATCCGGACTTCTATTACCAGGTGCTGGCCGAGTTAAAGGAGCACTATGAAGGCACTTCCTATTACGAACAATTTCAACAAGAAATTTCGAAACTATCCAGTGTCAAAATCAGTCAAGATTACCATTACCAGCGAAAGATGAATCAATGGTTACTATTGGCGGTGATTGTTTTAACACTTGCATTACTATTGGTTTCATGGAAACTACGAACGGCCAATAAGAAATTGACAAACCATCAATTGGAAATGCTCACGTTGCAGGAAAAAAAGGTTGCTCTAATGATTTCAAATGGTTTGTCCAACAAGGAAATTTCATCTGATCTATTTGTTTCGTTAAGCACCGTAAAGACGCATATTCGAAATCTTTATGCTAAAATGAATGTCTCGGGAAGAAAGGAATTGATAAGAAAACTTAAAAATCATCCCCGGGACTAGTCCCTTTTCCAACCCTCTCCGCCCCCACTTCAAGCCGGTAAGCGCTTTTTATTTGTCTCAAAAAAACAATGAAGTCATTGGCACGAAAGAGCGCTTTAAAACTCAATATTATTATTGGATTTTTTCTTTTAGCAAATGGATTGGCAATAGCTCAAGATTCGCTCTTCTATCGAATTGAGGCAGTTGCCGGCATGGATAGAACCAACCTTGAAATAGATGTGAGGTTTAGAATGGATGAGGAGGATTCTATCAAGGTAGGCTTGATTGCTGGAAATTATGGCACACCCAATCTGTATAAATACGTAATCCAATTTGTGGGTAAGAACGAAACAATCGTTCGACCAACCGACGCGGCCGATGAGCGGTTGATTTTTCCAAATCAGCAGGGTGAAGTCAATATTCATTATGTCATCTCCATTGATCCGAGTGCAGTAGAGGGAGCTGCATTTGCCCCAATCATAAGTCAGGACTATTTTGATATTGCGGGCTGTCAGTGGCTATTGCATATTGGAGACGATACCAAAGAATACGTCTATTCAATTGAGTTGAATGCACCTGAAGACTGGTATGTGCATTCTTCTTTGGGAGAGCACCCGAATCAAATCACGGTCAAGGCCTCCTTCAATGATCTTATTGAATCTCGAATAGGTGGTGGCGGTGAAGTCCATAAATTTGACATTCAAAATAAACCCGTCTCTGTCATTATCAAAGGTGATTTTGATATTCCAGATGATCAGCTATTTTCCGCAGTAGAGCAAATTGTAACCCTCCAGAGAAAGTGGTTTAATGACTATGATCAACCCTTCTTTCATGTCGTGATCAATGCTCGAAATGGCGTGGTGGCTGGCACGGCCATTCCAAATGAATTTGTGTGCTTCGTTGGCAATTCTGTCAGCGCCACCCGGTTTAACGAAATCGTTGCACATGAGATGTTTCATTACTGGTTGCCAGGAAAAATAGATATAGACACCTCCGATGGGGATATAGGCGCCAAACACGAATGGTTTACTGAAGGGTTCACAACTTATTTCGCAAGGAAAATATTATTGGATGCCGGTCTGATAACCACCGGGGAATTCGCCGAATTCTTCAATACGGACATCCTGAAAATAAAGGACAATCCATATCAAAACATTTCTTATTTGGAAATGGAAAGGGAAGTACGGGCGGGAGACTTTTATTCAGACTTGAAAAATCTCGCCTACCAAAGAGGCGCATTGATCGCCTTTAATTGGGACTTGCGTTTGACAAGTGACCAATCTGGCTTGAATGACTACATGAGAGCTCTCTATAATGTCGCAATGAATCACGACGGATTGCTTAGTGAAGATCAGTTTTTAGATTTCTCGAATGATTACGGAATTGAAGCCAAGCGTGATTTCAAGAAATACATTATCAATGGAGAGTCGATAAAATTTGAAGACAACATAGCTGATTTGTTAGGTGATGGCTATGAATTTGTTGAGTCCTCTGTTCTAAGTTTTGATCCGGGATTTGATCTTATTGCTACCAAAAAGAATATGGTAATGACGGGAGTAAAGGAGGGTGAGAACGCGTATGAAGCGGGATTGCGAAATGGAATGGAATACGTACGAATGAAAGATTTTTATAGATATAACGGATGGTCAAAAAGTCGCCCAATGAAAGTCAAAGCGCTGGTCAATGGCATTGAAAAAGAATTTGAATTCGTACCATATGGGAAGCCGGTTCTGATCAACCAAATAGTGGCCACCAATGATTAACTCTTTTCCAGTATTTCGCGCAAAACGGTACACATTTTTATCCCCTCTCCCCCTACTCTTTCAATGATGCAAAAGAGTGCTGCAGTTCTTCGTGAAGATGGCGATTGGTGTCCATATTCAACGGGCCTGTACTGCTGAATGGACGAATGCCCCTAATCGGCACGACGCTTCTTGATGAAGAGGGCGTTGCCTTGGTACAGGCTTATTTGAACGGCCTATGAATTTGGATGGTTGCTCGGAGCCAATGCGCCTTCAACTCTCCAAACTATACCCATCTCGCCGTGGCCGGCTTAGGAAGTGGTTGCCCCATTCGCTGTTGGTGAATTTCTCGGCTTGGGCATCCCATTTCATTTTCACACCCACCTGCTGGGTCTTTTCACTCACCCATCTCGCGATGTTGCCAAGGTGACCCACGGTGGCAGAACGGTGACCTATTTCCACATCAGCTATGGGTCTCGTGCGATCCTTGACACAATCGATGAAGTTCTGGGCATGATCGTCAGGCTTAGGCAGTTGCACTTCCATGTCTTCCAAAGACACGGTAAGCCATGCGTCATCACTTACCTCCAGTATGTTCCGGCCCACTTTGATCTTGCCTTTGTCCCCGATGAATACAGCACCCCCTGTAGGCTCGCCATCATCTGAAAGCTCGACATGGATATTCCCAGGATAGGTGTAGTGAATGATGGGCTCCTTAGACCCAAAGAACCGACCATAGGGTGAGTCAGCTTTCGCAATCCATGGCTCATAGGGTTTTCCTTCTACCCATACTTCCTCGGGGCCACTCTCATCCATGCCGAGTGCCCACTGGATCTGGTCGAGGCCATGCGCGCCCCACCCAGAGATTTCACCGCCGCAAAAGTCCCTGATGGACAACCAACCTGGGTTAGAGCGGCTTTTGAAGATATTCTGGTTGTATGGATGTGGCTGAACGGGTCCCATCCACATGTCCCAGTCCAATCCCTCAGGAACAGTTTGTGCCGGAAGGGCATTTTCCCATGCGCCGGGATAATTCACGCCTATCACCTTACTCACTTTGCCAATGTAACCATTGCGTATGAGCATAATCGCCCGATGGAAATTGTCCCATGTCCTCTGCTGAGAGCCCGTCTGCAGGACACGTCGATGTTTCCGTACCGCATTGACCATTGCCCTGCCTTCTTCTACAGTCAACGTCAGCGCCTTTTCACAGTAAATATCCTTGCCGGCTTTGGCTGCATCGATACTATGCTGGGCGTGCCAGTGGTCAGGACTGGCCACCACTACCGCATCAATATCTGACCGATCAAGAATATACCTGTAATCCTGGTAGGCCGTCACGCTGCTTCCAAGATTGGCTGCCGAACGTTGGGAACGCCCCATATCAGCATCAGCAGTGGCAGCAAACTCTACTCCCTCCAGATCGGCAAAAGCACTTCCCAATCCGCCGACGTTGCCTGGGCTCAGACCGCCAAACCTACTTCCTGTACCAATCGCACCAAGAATTACTTTATCATTAGCACCTACCCTTTTACCAGGGCTAGCCAATACTTTGGACGGAATGAGGTAGGGTGCACCGATACTGGCGACACCTGCAGAAATACTCTTCTTTAAAAAGTTTCTTCTGTCTGGTTTGGGACTCATGGACTGTTGGTTTAAAGTTGAGATAGCTTAAGCTACATAAGCTCGATTATACACAATTATTGTCGCTACAAGACGATCGGGAGGCAGAGATGTGTGCGCATATCCCCTTCACTTCGTCCTGCAGTTTTTCAAGATATTCCAGTTAAACTGTTTATCGTCTTTGAGCACGTCATAGAAATCGTCCATGAAGCGCAATAAGCTTTTGTACTCAGGTGGCTTCATGGCGCCTTCTTGTGCGTCGATGATCTCGTAGACCTTGTTCTCAATTGCTAAGTACTCATCTCGCACATGGAACATCAAGGCATCATTATCCCTGCAAAAGCCTCTGTATATTCTTTGTCGTCTATGCTCTCTTTCATTAAGGGGATTGACCGTGGCTTGCTCAAACTCGGGATTAAGAACGGTATAGCGTGAGTCCACAAAACCAGCCTGGTCGAAGTCATAGCACAAGGGAATATATCTCAAGGGTTTGTCCGTCCGCATTATTTTGCTATTGTGCTGGTAGGTGGTGGACCAGTCCATATTCGCAATCATGTATTGGAAAAACGCATGCCTCACGGCCGTCGTGTCATGCAACCTTGCCGGGTGTATCACACTTTCCTTCTGTATTTTGGCGCTATTTCGCTCGGCCACTCGTTTGTCGTCTTCAATCAAAAAGGCTAAAACTTGATATTCCTCATCCTTCTTCGCTCTATGATCTACTACTGTCAGAGGTGTCAGCCTGGTCTGGAAGCTGTAGGGAGATATTTCCTCATAGATCTTGTAGCATAGGTACTCTCTGATGATGAGGGCGTCCGCGTCTTTTGATTTATGACAGGGCAGAACAAGCTTAAGATTCTTATGCTTGGCAAAAAGCGTCCCTTTTCTATCCTTTTTCTTAATCCGCACCTTGACAGGTGGAAAGAAGCAGTTCTGGAGCCTCCAGCCCCCACGCCTTCGCAGTCTCACGGCGATAGAGTCCCAGGGGTCGTCGCCCGACCGATAGTACAATGTATTGTCGATGTAGGTGGAATCATTGGTTTCCTTTACAAAGGCTCTAAACGAAAAGTCCAATTTGATTTCCAATGGCTCCTGGGATGCGAAGAGGTCGGAAGCTGGGGCCTGGCCATAACTGCAATGGATGAGCAGGTAAAGGCAACAGAGTAATGTCAGTATCTTCATGATCAGGAGTTTTTGGGGTTAGGGCGATGGGATCAGAGGTAGTAGATCCTCACAACGACCATGTTCTTCCGGGAGTTGATGCTCTCGATGTCGATCTTCTGGATGTTGAGTCCTGTGAGGGCGATGAGTTGCTCAATCAATTTGTCATGATCCTGTGGTTTTATGTAGGTGATGTCATTGAACTTAATGAGCTTGGATTGCTGATTTTTGATCAGTTTGTTGCCATCGGCCACATAGACAGCAATCAGAATCAAGGCATTGATTCCGCCAATCTCCCATTTGCTGGTGCTCATAATGGCATTGATCACACCTAAAGTGAGGACTACGAACAAGTAGGTCATGTCCTTGAGGGAAATGGTCCTTGTTCGAAACCTTAGTAGTGTAAATGCCGCCAATAGACCTAAGCTTCCAAAACCAGCCATCGTGGAAGAAAACACATTGGTTTTGAAAATGATGGATGACAATAGAAAGACCAGGAAATTGAGCAGTGCAAATGGGAAGAGATTGTCCCACTTTTTGTAGGTGGGCAAATAGATGTAGCGGATCAGGATGATTATCGTCGCGAGGTTAATGATCAGCCGCAATAAGAAATCGAAGGTCAGCATGGAGTTAAGTTACTTCCAGATACCGGAATGTATTGAATTTATTGAAGAAGTACCATAAATCCGCCATGCGATCTAGGGTAGCACAAGGTAGAATTTCCGTATGACTCACCCTCGTAGGTGTCTTCCCTCGTGCGATGCGCAGTATCGGGAAGGAGGCTCGATGTTATGGGACAACGTTAAGGTCCAAAGCCGTATTCATCCAGACGCTCGGCCCATGCACATGTCAAACTGGCCTTGACCATCGTCTGATCCTGTGAAATCAGGCGGAAGTCTTTCGATATCATCAGACCAGCCTTGCCAGGCACGCGCTGTTAGTGATGTCTTGACGATGAGTCTTTCTTATGCTTGGCTACTCGGTCCTTAAAACTTTCACGGGGTTGGTCACGGCCGCCTTGATGGCTTTTCCGCTTATTGTCACCAGGCTCAGCACCAAAAGCATAAGGGTGGCTGATATAAAGTATACCGGACTCATTTGGATCTGATAGGCGAAATTTTCAAGCCACCTGTCCAGTACCTGGTGCACAAGCGGATAGGCTATGACTGAAGAAACTCCAATCAGGATGATGTACTGGCGGGAAAGCAATAATAGGATGGACCAAACAGTGGCGCCCAGAGTTTTGCGAATGCCAATTTCTTTCAGGCGCCTGTTGACGGAGTAGGAAATGAGCCCAAAAATTCCCAGGCACGCCAATAAGACGGCCGTTATGGAAAAACCGGAAATCAGGCTCGACAGGCGATCTTCGTTTGTATAAAGGGAGTTAAGGTGATCATCCATGAATCGCTGTCCCAGGGGCGTACCCACGGACACCTCGTCCCAAGCATCCTGAATTGCTTCAAATTTTTCCCGCATGTTCCCTGGTGTCACCCGCACAGAGACGTGTTCGATATCTACATTGGGCATGATCAGCCCCAAGGGGCTGATTTCTTCATGTAGCGTGGAGAAGTTAAAATCTTCGACCACGCCCACGATTGTTCGGTCTTCTCTCCCGCGAAACCGTGCAGTTTTTCCAATGGGATCCTCAATTCCCAATAGCTTCACAGCCCGCTCATTGAGAATCAAGGAATGCGCAGAATCTCTCGGAAACTCTCGTGAAAACATGCGCCCCTCTTTTAGCTTCAAACCGAAGGTTTGCATGAAATCATATCCGATCATATTGCCCGACATGAGTTCCATCTGGTCTCGTCCCTGCATGTAAATGCCGTTGTTCGGCCATGGCTCTCCTATGAGTCGTTCACTTTGACTTACCTGAAGCACATGAGGACTTTGCAGAAGCCTTTCTTTAAAGTTGTTGTAATAGCGAGCCATGTCTTCCGTGGAGAGCTTCATGGTTACTATGTTTTCCTTGTCAAAACCAAGGGCTTTGTCTCTTATGAAATTGATTTGCGAATGGATCACAACCGTGGCCACAATCAAACCCACGGAAATGCAGAATTGGACCACCACCAGGCTTGCCCGAATACCTGAGGCCATACCTCGTCCTCGGGTTAATTGACCTTTGAGGGATTGTACGGTATTGAATTTTGCCAGCTGTACGGAAGGATATAAACCCGATATAATGCCGAGTACTATCGTGATCACAAAAATAATGGGCAGATAAAGAAGGATATCAGACACATCCACTACAAAATCCCAACCCAGATATCCCTTGAGGAAAGAATAGCCCGTATAGGCCCATAGGAAGGCAAGGATGATAGAAACAAGGCAAATGAGTACGGTATCGGAAAGCAGTCGAAGTATCAGTGATTTTCTATTGGCTCCCATCACCTTGCGGACACCCATTTCTTTTCCTCTGTTCATAAAGGTGGCCGTCGTCAGGTTCATGAAGTTGAATCCACCGATCAACAAGATGAGGACAGCGACCACGCCGAGTGAATAAATGGTAAAGGGATTCCCGACTCTTATGTTGCTATCCAGATCATCGACGACACCACTGGAGCCCAGATAAACGTCACTTACGGGCTGAATAAATGTCTCGATCGTTAGCGCGCTGGTGATCTGCGATACATGCTCTGCCACCAGATCGTCGAGCTTGGTCTTGAGATGACTGACGTCGGCATGGGGTTCCACCACGATGTAAGTGAGAAATCCTGCCCATGTCCAGCTCGTTAGAGGTACATAACCTGCCGGTAGATCGTAGGATGAAAAAGAGATGAGACAGTCGAACTGAAGGTGCGAGTTTTTGGGGATGGGTGCTAATATGCCCGTAACTTGTAGTGTTCTTCCGCCATTTAACGTCAGGAATTCACCCATAGGTCTTGGTGTTCCAAAATATTTCATGGCCATTTCTTCGGTGATGACCACGGTGTTGGGGTGGTCCAAGGCAGTCAGCGGGTCACCCTCCAAAAGATCATAACTGAGTACTTGCAGCATCATGGAGTCGGCATAGAAAGCCCGGTCCTCATAAAAGCTCTTTTCGCCATTTGCAAGCAATACCCTCAGGGCATAGCGCATCCTCGTAGCCATTTTGACTTCCGGGAGGGCCTCCCGAATTCCATCAATCATCCCTGGGGAGGTGTTGGCATAGTGAGTGGTAGAACCGCTGGTATAGACATTGGTAATGCGGTACAGCGAGGAACCATGGGTATGAAATTGATCATAAGAGGTCTCGTTGAGGATGAAGAAGAATATTAGCAGGCCACAACCGAGGCTGACAGAAAGACCAAAAACATTTATGGCGAAGTAACTTTTGTGTTTCATCAAGTACCTGTAGGAAGCTGCAATATGTATATCCCAACCTCGAAAAATATCCAGGTTGATAGCTAGCTTAAGACAAGTAATGAATTCGAGGAAGAAGTGGACGGCAGCTTTTTGTTTACTATGCTTTTTCAAAGAGCGATTGTAGGCTTCCTCGAGATCCCCTTTCACATTTTCGGCTATTTCCGGAGAGATTCTTTCAATAATGCCGTAACAGAATTTCTTTAATCGCTCCATGTCAGGTTGGTTTTACTATCAGATCAAATAACTCGTTTCTGATCTCATGGGCGGCTCGAAGTGTTTCCAAGCCGGAAGCCGTCAATTTATAGTAGCGCTTTTTGCGCCCACCTCTTTCTTGGGTGGCTCCTCCCTCCCATGATGCGATCATTCCTTTTCTTTCAAGTCTTTGGAGAGCGGTATGCAAAGCGCCAATACTGGGTTTTTTCTTGGTCTTTGCAAGCATCTCATCCTTGATGCTGATCCCATAGGCGTCGTCTCCCAACACACCAATGGTCAGCATGATTAATTCTTCAAATTCCCCGAGGTAGTTCTTCTTCATGTTCGTTCCTCATTTCTTTCCTGAACGTAGAAGTTAATTATTTGTTTCCTTAACGTAGAACATTGTTGGAAATAAGGGTTGATCAAATGGGCAAGGAGTTGTGCCACCCCCAATAAACCTTGGACCTATCTCGTCTTTATCCTCTCAATAATGGCTGAGGTCATGTCCTGTGTCGAGGCTTTTCCACCCAAATCAGCCGTACGCACCTCCCCTTCTTCGGTGGTAGCTTCAATGGCGTCCAATACGAGTTGAGCTGCTTCTATCTCACCCAAATGCTCCAGCATCATGACCGCTGTCCAGATACACCCAATTGGATTGGCGATGTTCTTTCCGGCAATGTCTGGGGCACTCCCGTGAACAGGCTCAAACATGCTGGGAAAGTGTTTTTCGGGATTGATATTGGCACCGGGAGCGATCCCCATACCGCCCACCACTGCGGGACCCAGATCCGATAGGATGTCTCCAAACAGGTTGCTCGCCACGACCACATCGAACCAATCAGGATGCTGGACAAAATGGGCTGCAAGTATGTCAATGTGAAATTGATCTTGTGCTATCTGTGGATAGTTCTTGCCAATACTCCGAAATCTCTCATCCCAGTACGGCATGGTATGCACGATGCCATTGGATTTGGTGGCGCTGGTCACTTTTTTGCGTCTGCTATTTGCCAGTTCGAAGGCAAATAGCATCACGCGGTCCACGCCTTTCCTGGTGAAGAGGCTTTCCTGAACCACCAGTTCCTGATCCGTTCCCTCGTACATCCTGCCGCCTACTGATGAGTATTCCCCCTCATTATTCTCCCTCACAATGTAGAAGTCGATATTCCCTGGTTTCTTTAGAGGAGAGTCAATGCCTTTCAGTAATCGGACAGGCCGGAGGTTGACATATTGCTGGAAGGTCCTCCTGATGGGGATCAGCAGTCCCCAAAGGGAGACATGATCGGGCACTCCCGGATATCCCACGGCGCCTAAGAAGATGCTATCACTATCTCTCAAGCGATCCAGGCCATCATCAGGCATCATCCTGCCGTGGTTCTTGTAATGCTCACAGGAGTAATCGTAGTACGAGAAGCTCAGGGCAAACCCACATTTGGCGGCAACCGCTTCCAGTACCTTGACTGAAGCCGGTATGACTTCTTGTCCGATGCCGTCGCCGGGCACCGTGGCTATGTGGTATTTATTCATAGCGATTCATTGGTCAAAAGAATGAAGTAAGGTGGTGGTAGAAGCCTCTTCCGGCGAGCAAAGAACACCTATCAAGCACGCGCCCTACCTCTTCGGAGTCCAAACTAGCAAGGCTTCCTCTTGATTTGAATCGTTTACCGGAAAAAATGGGTTAATTGCAGGCCATCTAAACCCGAACAGAGAATGAGGCGAGTCATCCTGCTGCCCCTATTGCTTCTTGTATTGGAAATACATGGACAAGCAAAAGTTGAACTGGATCCAAAGGACGAGGCGCTCCTCGATTCGCTTTGTATGGCGCACATGGAAGGGTCGAAGATCCCCGGTTTTGCGGTCGGTATTGTGAGCAAGGGCAAGGTCCTCTATGCCAAGGGCTTCGGCGTCAAGAACATAGACACCCAGGAACCGGTCACCACGAAATCGATCTTCCACCTGGCGTCTATTTCCAAGACTTTCGTCGCAACAGGTATCGCTCAACTGGTGGCAGAGGGGAAGCTCAACCTGGACGATCCTGTCACCAAGTACCTCCCCTACTTCGAGCTCAAGGATCCGAAGTACAAAGACATTACGGTGCGTCACCTGGTTACGCATAGCGCGGGTATCCCGGATGTCCTCAATTACAATTGGGGCAAGCCGAAGTACGATGAGATGGCTTTGGAAAACTACGTCCGCCAGTTGAACAAGGGACTCAACTTCGCCCCGGGAGGGGAATTCAAGTATTCGAACAATGGGTTTGAGGTGTTGGGCGATGTCCTGGCTAAAGCCTCGGGCATGTCTTTTGAGGACTACATGAAGACGCAAATCATGGATCCCATTCGTATGTCGCATAGCACTTTCTACAAACCAGAGGTCGCTGAAGAGTTAGCGACAAGCCCGCATGTCAAGCGACCGGCCATCAAAGTCAGTAAGGTCTATCCTTACAATCGGGAGCATGCCCCGTCCAGTACGCTGAATTCGAATATCGATGACATGGTGAAATACGCCATCACCTACCTCAACAAGGGCTCCTATGAGGGGGAAGAGATTTTCGATGAAGACACGTATGCGTTGCTCACCACTCGCCAGAGGGAGTTTGATGAGGTCCGAGGCGTAGCTCTTAGTTGGTTTGTGGGCCCCGCAAGCTGGCGTGGGGACGATGGCATTCGCATAGAGCACTCTGGAGGAGATACAGGATATCGGTCCTGGATCGGTATCCTTCCACAGAAGTCCTGGGCGATGATCACCCTTGTCAACTGCGATTGGAAGATCCCGCCGACAGACGCCATTTTCGATGCGGCCTACGAGATGGCGGAGAGGTACGAATGATGCTGACCATTTCGAGGAGTCCTTGAGTTTTCTTTTGGGCGACCCCCTGACGAGAGCTTAAGCCAGACTTACTCACTAACTTGGCGGCTATCCTTTTAATCTCTGTCAGGGGTCGGGCTATCGCCTATATCCTGCCTTGCTGGCAGGGATGGCATCCTCCCAGTACCTGTCGCTTGGCCGGTGTCTTCACCGGTGATCCATGGCACCTGGCTGTTAGCATAGGCAGGGATGCCGGCTCTATCCCTGTCGCAAAAACCCCCATTCTATTTCGCTTGCCTTCAACAAAGCTAGAGCCGTTGGCTATATTCGCGTGCAAATGAGATCACAGCTGATCACACCGGAAGGAATGGAACGCCTCAAAGAGGAGCACGACCATCTATGGCGTGTAGAGCGACCGGAGACCACGAACAAAGTTGCCTGGGCAGCGAGCCTTGGAGACCGCTCTGAAAACGCGGACTACCACTACAACAAAAAGCGACTGAGAGAAATCGACAAGCGCCTGCTGTACTTAAGGAAGTGCATAGACAACTTCAAAGTGATCGACTACCACCCTCATATGGATGGTACCGTCAATTTCGGCGCCTGGGTGGAGATCGAAAATGTTGAAAAGAAGCTGAAAAAGCGACTGCGGATCGTCGGCTATGAAGAGCTGATTGGCAAAAATGATTACATCTCGATGGACTCCCCCATGGCACAAGCGCTGCTGAAAAAGGAAGTCGGTGACGAAGCCATCGTCGAAACCAAGATCGCAAAGTTCGTATGGGTGATAAGGAAGATTGAGTACGTGAAGAGCTGAAAAGACCCTGCGATACCTGCTATCCCCTATGATACCGCAGGTTTAGCGCAGCGTAACTTGTGGTTGCCAAGAATGCAGCTTTTAGCTGGGGTTTTATTGGAGATGCCCAACGAGATATCACCGATCATCCATCACCAACTCCACGTCCATGTACACCGAATGATGACTATACGTTTCAAAGAAAGGTTTGAAGACTGCGCCATCGATCTCAAATTCCAGCTTGGCTGGGTCTCCGGTAATGGTTGCACTCAGATCGTCTGCTTGTAGCCGTACTCTAAGAAAATCTCTTGTCTTCCCCCTAGCCCTAAAGGGAGCCAAGAGATTTTCAAGCCGCGCTCCCTTTAGGGGTTGGGGTAAACGAGGCTTGAAAATCGAGGTATTATCTAGTGTCACTACAGGCTGTTCGGAATGTTCCGCAGGGCATTCCGAGCGAACGATCATCTGGATCTGTGATCCAGTGTCTCCCTGAAGTTACTGCGATGGCGGATTGCAAATCCACAACGATTATTGGTTCGACATGCCTTTCAGAACATGTCGAACAGCGAAGGGTTACGCCTGCGGCTAAACTTGCGGCATCATGAGCATCATGAGGTTTTATTGGGGATGCCCAAACGAGACAATCACCGATCACCCATCACCAGCTCCACGTCCATGTACACCGAATGATAGCCATACGTATCGAAGAAAGGTTTGAAGACTGCTCCATCGATCTCAAATTCCAGCTTAGCCGGGTCCCCCGTAATGGTCGCACTCAGATCATCCGCTTTTAGCTGTACTTTTCGCCAGCTGGTGCGCGGGCCGCTCTCCTGAGCCGCGAGCAACACGGGGCCATAAAATAGACTGGCAACATTCTGCTGATCCATCAGCGGCTCCAGTCGGAAGCTCATGGGCACCTGGACTTCGACGTTATCCCCATCTTCCCATGTGCGACTGAGCGTAACATAGGTGCCGGGAATAGCTTCCACTTCTTCCAGGCCGCCGTTGATCGAAATGGTTGCTCCCTCCTGCGCCCACCCCGGAATCCTGATCTTTAGATCGAAGGACCTGGATCCTCGAACCGTGAACACCGTGCGATCTGACATGGGGAAGTTCGTAGACTGCTCAATGCGCACATCATCCGACCACTGAAGTGTAGATGGAATGAACAGGTTGACGTAAAGCGAGGAGTTGTCGGGGTCGGTGAAGTAGATAGAATTTTGAAGCTTGGTGCTACTCTCCAGAGCCGTGCCATTGCAGCAGGAGAATCCCTTCATCTCTGGATTGCCAAATCTCTTCCTGGCACCGGGCATCAGTGAGACGTGATACGTATTGGCAGGACTGTCCTCGGCCACCGACGCCAGGATATGATTGTAGAGACCTCGTTCGTAATAATCCATGAGGTCCCCACGCGGATCGAACTGGAACAGGCCGCGCGTCAATTTTAAGAGGTTGTATGTCGCACATGTTTCATTCTGCCCGTCGACAGAGAGTCCCTTTTCGTATAGCATCCCTGGTTGTGCCGTAAAACACTCGGGGTTGTACGGGTCGCGTGCTCCGGCCACTCCGCCAATACTGTACATATAGTCATTCACCGTCTTGTACCAGAAGTTGTCTGCTACCCGGTAATAGGACGGCTCTTCGGACACCCGATAGTTTTCCAGTGCACCGACGATCTGAGGAATGTGCTGATTCGCATGTAGGCCGCGGAACAGGTCCACATTCCTGGCCAGACCATGAGGGTGATCAGGCCCACCAAAAAACACCCTTGTATTGTCAAAAAGTCGCGCGGTTTCAAGAAAGGACTCGTTATTAGTGAGCCTGTAGAGCCTTGCCATGGTTTCGTTCATCCCGCCGTATTCGCCGGCAATGTACCGGTTCCACATTTGTAGGAGGTTATCCTGAGACAGCAAGCTCAAGCGGGCATGCACCCACTCTCCCATTCCCACAGCGATTTCCAGCGCTTTTTGATTGCCACCGACTTCATAGATGTCCAACAGTCCGGAGAGGATCTTGTGGAGTGTGTAGTACGGTGCCCAAATATGATTGTCCTCTCTACCGTAGATGGCCCCCCTTTCCAGCATAATGAATTGATCCGGGGGATACGCGCTGATGAAACCCTCCCCCCAGTTCCAGACGTCAGTGCGGATATTCTCGCTGCTAAGATCAGAATCATAAGCCTCACTTCCCGCTCTGGGAGGCACAGCTGCAGGGTCCGCCACAAAGGGCCCATTTTCCTCTGTGGGTTTTCCGGACAGCTGTGCTAGTTCGTACAGCGTGTTCACGACGTAATCCATTTTCTCCGCCAAGACGCGCTGCAGTTCCTCATTGTAACCGGTACTTGCATAGGCCTGGGCAATGGCGGTCATGTAGTGTCCTGTGGCATGTCCTCGCAGTTTGGTCTCCTGACTGTCCCACCCGCGCAAGGGTTCGGCCCCGTCTGGCTGAGGCTGCCCAAAAGCATCTCGAAACATATAAAGGAATGCATCCGGGTTGGTCCTGGCCAGTGGCTCGATAAACTTGTCCCTGTGGTTCATGAACCTCGTCTTGGATCCATCCGGATTGGACTCAAGCGTGACCTGTGACAAGTTGAAAGGAACCAAGACCTGAGCAGGGGTCTCGGGGCTTGCGGTAGCATCTACGGTGATGATGGCCGTGGGACGAAAGACTGTTCCTGGCACCCTTCCGGTCACTGTATACTGGCTTTGTTGACTGGACAGTTCGTTGTCAAGAGCGGCTGGCCATAGCACGCGAACCTTTGGACCTTTTAAGCCCTCCGCATAGATGCCTGGAACATATCGCGGTAATCTGGGTTCTGTCCCCTTCGTCGTTGTCAGTTGAATGTCCGGGACATCTTCCAGATACTGATTGTACAGCTGTTTTGTATCCTCTGTAAAGCGCTCCAGGCTATCTTCCTTGACTTCCCGTTCGTTGACAGACTGTGCCAATAGCAATTGACTTCCGATAAAGCATATGATGCTGGCTAGTAGTATATGCTTAACAATCTTCATGGCTTAGATACGAGAGAAGATAGGCAGAATTTTGTTTCTGTGGTGAGACCTGTAGGTTGATAGTTGCAAAAGGTGGATTACAAATCCACCACGATTATGCGTTCGACATGCCTTTCAGAACATGTCGAACAGCACAAGGCAGAATTTTATTTCTGCTGGCAGACTAATGGACGGGTTTGCCCTGTACCCTAGAACCAACGGCGTTTGTTAAGGTCCGAGATAATCACCGGCCGCCGGTCAAAAGCACCATCCTAAATGTGATATGAGACTTTCACCGAGCTAGTTTTCACGGTGCCAATGGAAATGACACCTCTTGGAGAATGCCAAAGTCAAAAGAGGGAATAAGCTATGGAACGGCGCGTTGGCCGGAAAATTGGGGCGAGGCTTGCGCGGAAAATGGCTGTGTTGTCGGGGCGCTGGTATGGCCTTGCGGGTAAGCTGCAGGGTAGGCCGTGGGTTAATAATTTTCCGAAAGATTTTTGGATACTTTTCATCGCTTGGAAAAGTATCGGTCTCAGCGACCTGAGCGATGGAAAATTGGCGATTTATATAGGTTGGAATGCCTCGGGTACGATTGCCAGTGCCTTCTCACTCCAAACTAGTAAGCAATTGCCTCTCAGCTTGTGATCTTGCAATAGCCAGCTGGATCAGTTGATCAAGCAATTCTTTGTAGCCTTTGCCGCTGGCTTCCCACAGCTTGGGGTACATGCTGATGTCTGTAAACCCGGGCAGTGTATTGATCTCATTGACGTAGATCTCGCCGTCCTCCGTGAGGAATGAGTCTACCCTTGCAAGCCCCTCACAGCACAACACCTTGTAGGTAGCTACAGAGACTTCCTGGATCTTCTTCAATTGCTCGTCGGTGAGATCTGCCGGGATTTGGATTGTGGCACCTTTTTCATCCAGGTACTTAGCAGAGTAGGAATAGAACCCATGCTTGGCATCGACATTCAATACCTCTCCGGCAGTGGACACCTCTACCTCTTCATTGCCCAGTACAGCACATTCGAGTTCTCTCCCGACGATCTGCTCTTCGATAATGATCTTGCGGTCAAATCGAAAGGCTTCCTCTACCCCTCTCATGAACTCTTCTTCGGTCTCCACTTTGGATATGCCCACGGAGGAACCAAGGTTGGCCGGCTTGATAAACATTGGCGTACCCAATTCGCTTTTAACGCTGGAGTAATCGATCTGCTGCGCATCCGCCTTGATAAAACTTCTAAAACGGGCATTCTTTATGCCGGCATCCCGAAGGAGTCGCTTCATTACGTCTTTGTCCATCCCCACCGCAGATCCCAGCACAGAGGCACCTACAAAAGGAATATTGGCCAGCTTCAACAACCCCTGTACAGCGCCGTCCTCGCCATAGGGGCCATGCAGCATGGGAATGACAACGTCCAGGCGATCCAGTTGCGCCTCAGCGGTAATGGTTTGAAGCTGATTTTCAGGTTCGCCAGGAATAAATTGTAATTGAGAGCTACTTCCCGACCCGATGGTCTGGGTTGTTGGGTCTTCCGATAGACGCTTTTTGGGATCAGCATCCAGGTGCCATTTGCCCTCCTTGTCTATGCCAATCAGTGCCACTTCGTAGACAGCGGGATCGAGTTCCCTGGCGACATTCATCGCCGACTTGATGGATATCTCATGTTCGGCTGATTTGCCGCCGAATAGTATGCCGACTTTGATCTTTTCACTCATATTGTAGAACCGTTCACATTTGGCCGTTAGGCCTCGCATTACGTCGGCAAACTTCGTTTTTTTTCAATTGTAATGCGTGGGAATTGTCAAATCCTTGCGTCGATTTTTTGCTGACTCCCATGGTTCTCGATTTAAAATAAAGAGGGACTGCCGGAGATGTTTTTGGACCATTTGATTGATGTGCGGATTCAATCAAATCAACAAAGTGCTACGGGTTGTTGACTGAGTGATTTCATTAGATATTATTCCGCAACAAATGCCGGCACTATGCGCTCTGCCATGACCTGCAGGGTGGCGTTGTCGTTGTCATGAGCAGTCACAACCACCATCAGATCTAGCTCCTTGATCAAAATGATGTACTGGCCACCGCCGCCCTGAGCGGAGGCGCAGTAGTAGGTTTTGTCACCCACTTGCAGGTCTGCACTCCACCAGTAATAACCATACCCTTGCTTGGAGACATCTTTGCCACCGCCATAGACGTCGTCGTCGCCGGTACAGAGGATTCTGCTCGTCGCCTTGGTGAGGAATCCTTCCGGCACAAGCTGTTCGCCATTCCATTGACCATTGTTCATGACCAACGTTCCCCATTTGACCATATCACGTGACGTCATGCTGGAGCGCCAGCCTGCTTCCGGTATGCCGCTGACATTGGTTTGCCACCGATAGTTGTCGATGCCCATTTTCTCGAGGAGTTCCTTTTTAATAAAGTCGCTTGCTGATCCGGGCACTACAGCATCTATCACTTGCATCACCAATATGGGATCGCCCTGGTAGAGAAAAGTCTGAGATGCGGCGGTGATAGGCTCAGTTTGTTCCAGGTAAGTCTGCACTAACCCCTGCCCTTTCAGCTGATCTGGATTTTTTTCGAATGCCTCTCTTTGTTCTTCACTAATGCGGATACCTGAACGCATCGTCAGCGCCTGGTGCAAGGTGATCTTCTCCACACCCTCGGCAAACTTTGTTGGGTCCAGTTCATCGAAAAAGCTAATCAAGGGCTTGTCAAGATCGTCCATGGTCAGATAACCTTGTTGTATAGCGCGCCCAAGAGCTAGCGAGGTGTAGACTTTAGTTGCGGACGCCTGCGGATGAGGCAGATTGATACGGCCAAATAGATAATAGGATTCAAAAAGGAGTTGGCCCTTGTGAATGACCAGAAAACTGTCATAGAGACCGTGTTGCCCGTCAGCTATCTCCTGGGCCAGCCTGAGAATCAGCTCCTTTTGGCCTCCGTCGATGCCTAACTCACCCACAAGGATGCCGTCCTTTCTGGCCATTGGCGTAGAGCTGAGATAAGCCTCTGCGAGTGCTGGAATATCCCAGAATGAAAGCGTGTCTTCCCCGGCCGCAGCCTCAGGAGCAGCTTTGAGCATGCTCTTCTGAGCACTGACCTGGCTAAGTGGAAATAGAGCGATCAAAAGCAATAGTTTTGTGAGTTTCATGATTTTGTTGACTATGGTGTGTGTTGGGATAATGAATTCACTGTCTTATGAAGCGTGAATGTCTCATTCGTGCCTTTGCAGTTCCTTCAGCTTATTTCTCAAGTCTTTGTAGTAGGCTCTTAGCCAGTGAATAGTCGGGATCAATGGCGAGTGCTTTTTCGAACATGTCCCTGGCTCCATCCAGTTGCCCTTGATCCCTTCGTACCACACCCATTCCGAGATAGGACTCCTTGCCTTCGGGATACATGTCGATGGAATGCTGAAAGATGTCCTCCGCTACGACCAATTGCTTGCTTCTTATCTTATCCACGCCGAGTCTAAACAGGATCGATATCGGGGGCTGCATGTCATACCCGTACCGTTTGGATAGTTGATCGAAATGCTGGGTCACTTTTGGCAACGTGTCAAGGTCTTCGATGGGATTGTAGTCAGGGTACAGCGCGAGCAGATATTGCGTGAAATCCATTGCGGGTACGTGCCCCTGGTTCACCAGTTCATCCACCTGATAGGTAAAACCAGCTGGCTTGTGTTTGGATAGGACGTCTGAGAATTCATCCACCCGATCGGTTAACCCTTCGTCATCGCTGTAAACGATGTGTAGCCATCGGTTCTGAGCCAGCGTTTGAATCGGACCGGATTTTATCTTCTCTTGAATCTCCGCGGGGATATGACTCAGCGATGGGCTGCTTGCCCAGTAGGCATTAAACAGATGGGGTGCGTTAACCATCGTGTAAATGCTGAAAAAGCCACTGTTGGAACCGCCCATGAGTACTCGAAAGGGCGCAGTACGGTAGGTCTGATCGACATGCGGTATCAGCTCTGTCTCGAAGAACTCTATATAGCGATCCGGCATAGATGTGTCTTTGTCATCCCCTGTGGGCAACAAAACGCGATTTCCTTCGGGCAAATCCACTCCGATGAGTATTATCTCAGGAACCTGCCCCTCTCCCATGTAGTCGAGTGTGGCAGCCAACATGCCGAATCGAGCCCGGTAGTCGGAACCCAACATGTACAGCACGGGATAGGTTTTGTTGGTCCCTTCATAGTTGGCAGGCAAATGGATGGATAGCGGCATCGTTTTGCTCAACACTTCTGACTGAAGTGAAGCTGTTTTGCCGAGGGTCACCGCTGGTTCAGGCTGCTCTTCTGAACGAGGAAGAGCAGGATTGTCTGCTGCCCTTTCTTGCGCAAGGAGGGTGCCTAGCGCCATCCAATGGGTTGCCAGTAGGACCATCAGGATTTCCGCTCCGCGGAGGATGTCGCTCAGTCCTTCCCTGCGCTCAGCTAAAAATGTCTTCATATTGTTGAGTTTTGGATGGTTGTACTGCGAAGTTCTGAGGTGGGTTGTGATGAAGCACCGTTTACCTTGTCAACTGCTCTGGGGTTGCATGAACTGCTCTTCTCCTCTGCTTCAAAACCATTTTTATGGGGTTAATTTACAAGTCAAAATCCCTCGATTCATGGGTTTGAAACCCTCTCAATGTGTCCTTTTGATATGCCTTTTGTGGGTGGCCACCTCCTGTGCGCCAGAGCCATCCGTCTTCAAGGAACACCCGACCTCCTTCAAAATAGGTGACCAGCCAACGTGGGCGAATAAGGACTGGGATGATCAAGATTGGGAACGAAGGATAGCACTCATTCCGGAAGGGCAGATTTTCTGGTCCCGCACGCGAATTGATATGCTAAGAGCTCCTGAGGAATTCGAGTCCTATGTCCTGAAGATAGATGCCTATGGTGAATATGAAATCTTTTGGGATGGCGTCCTGATTGGGAAGAATGGCAATCCGGGGCAAGAAGCGGAACTTCCTCCTGAGGGTGAATTGTGGCTTACGTTTCGGATACCACCGCATCTGGCAACAGAAGGACCTCATATGCTGGCCCTACGGCTGAGTAATTACTATTTCCCAGATCACGTAGGGCAATATGAAATAGAAATCGCGGACTACAGAGACCTGTTTACCGATCTGCTCATCGCCACGTCGTACATGCACGTCTTCGCAGGGGCTTTTCTTATCGCCGCCATTTATTTTCTTTTTCTTTTCCTCAACAATAAAAAGGACTACCCTACCCTGATATTTAGTGCTTGCTGCTTTCTCATTTGCGCACTTGTGCTCACGGTCTTTAGCAAAGATTACATTCCCATTCACTACAGTGTGCATGTCATACGATTGCAAATCATTAATACCTTTTTGTTGGGCATTGCCTTCTTGATTCCCTGCTACTTCTCGATGCAATTTCCCTATGCGCGGCGCAAGTTGGCCTTAATCATCTACGCGGCGGTACTCATTTGCATTTGGCTGATCAATGGCCATGAGTTTGGTTTAAAAACCACGGGAATGGTACTAAGCATGATGGTTTTTTCCTTTGGTGTGGTGGGCTATGGAGCTTATAAAAATGTGAGGGGCGCGCGTCTTGTGCTGGTGACTTTGCTTTTGTCGGTTGTCGTATTTCTTGCCTCTGGCTTTGTGGTGAGTTTGTACACGGGGTTGGGCCTTATTCTGCTGGGTATGCTGTATCTGCTGACCCTCAACCTCAAGGCGCAGCGATTGGCCTATGAGCGCTCGCTGGTTCAATCTACCCGTTTGAAACTGGAGCTATTGAAAAAGAACATCCAGCCACACTTTCTGCTGAATACGTTGACCTCGTTGATGGATTGGGTGGAAGAGTCTCCCAAGAGAGGGGTGCTGTTTATTGAGGCTTTGGCCAAGGAATTTGATCTTTTCAATCAAATGGAAGACCAAACGCTGGTTCCCATTGAGCAGGAAATAGCGCTCTGTCGGAGCCATCTTGAGATCATGAAGTACCGCAAGGAAATCAACTATTCGTGGGAAGAAGAAGGGATAGATCCGGGGCAAACCATCCCGCCGGCTATCCTACATACGTTGCTGGAAAACGGTATCACCCATGGGTTGCCGCTGAAGGACAATAGCGTCAAATTCAAGTTGATTTTTGAAGCGGATGGTCAAAGCAAGTGCTATACATTTCTCACTATGGCCGCAGGTGACCCTAAGGCAAAAAGCAGAGAAGAAGGAACTGGACTCAAATATATCAAAGCCCGACTGACGGAAAGCTATGATGACCAATGGGACCTTACTTCGGGGCCGGTGAAGGATGGTTGGAAAAACACATTGACGATTTACTCCTAAGCGAAATGAACATCTTAATCGTCGAGGATGAGGCAAGGATTGCCAAACGCATTGAGCGGATGACTCGTGAAATTCTGGGCAGCGACTTGCAATCGCTAAGCCACATTGCCACGCTGGATGAGGCACTGAAGTTCATGGACAACAACGAATTGGACATTGTCATGCTGGACTTGAACCTCAACGGTGACAATGGGTTTGACCTGCTCACCACGACGATTTCGAAATCGTTTCATACGATCGTTATTTCAGCCTACAGGGAGCAGGCGATTACAGCTTTTGAATATGGGGTGTTGGATTTTGTGCCAAAACCCTTCAACAGAGAGCGATTGGAAGAGGCTTTGCAGCGGGTAAGAACCAAAGAGCCTTCAGCAGAAGATACCGTCAAGTATCTTGCTGTAAAGAAACGGCACAAGATCCAGCTCCTATCCATCGCGGATGTCATCTACCTGAAGGGCGCCGGTGCCTACTCTGAGATCTTCCTTGTGGATGGAACGAAGGAGCTTCACGATAAATCACTCGAAAAGCTGGAACAACTGCTATCGCCTGCTTTCTATCGCATTCACAAATCGTATTTAGTGAAGATGTCGGAGATAAGAGAAATAACGGTAGCCTCCGGAAGTAAATACATGGCCGAGCTTAGGAATGAAGCTATCATCCCCATTGGAAGAACCAAGTACAAGGACCTAAAGGGAAAGTGGATTTGACCTCTGGAGGAGCGCTGCTGGTATTGGCTACCTATTTAGCTCCAATACCGGGGGGACCAATACTCTTGCCATGAAAAAAGCTCCCAAGCCCGCTACATGAGAGGTGACAATGATTAGGCGTTGTAATATTCTGGCGTTGCAGACTCCTAGCACGACTTCCCTTGGACAGTCGCTATTCAGATCTCAGCTTGTTGGCAGGATTGTCCATGGCGGCGCGCAGGGACTCATAGCTGATCGTCGCCATCGCCACCAGGAGCCCCAGTAGGCCCGCCAGGGCAAAGAGGTCCCATGTCAGATCAATTCGATTGGCCATCTCTTCCAACAAGCCATCCATGAACACCCATCCTACGGGTATGGCCACCACGATCGCCACGAGGACCAATCGCACAAACTGTAGGGTGAGCAGGGTGAAAATTCGGCCGGTACTGGCGCCCAGCACTTTGCGAACGCTCATTTCCTTGCTCCTTTGGGCGACCATGTGAATGGAAAGCGCCAAAAGGCCCATGCAGGCGACGACAATGGAAAGCGCGGCAAAAACCACAAAGATGATCTTGGCAGTACTGATCTGATGGTACATGCGTTCGAAACGCTGGTCAAGAAAATCATACCGGATCGCCTGATTGGGCATGAATTCCTCCCAGGTGTCATGTATGTCAGTCAGGGCGGCTTCGTAGGAGTCAGCAATCTTGAGCGACAGGGTGGAGCGACCATTTCCGTAAACCAAGGCCAGCGGGCGAATGTCGACGAAGAGCGATTCGAAGTGAAAGTCCTTCACCACACCGATGATGCGATACGACTCATCAAACATGTCTATCACACGCTGGCCCACCGGGTTTTCCAGGCGCAAGGCCTCCGCCATGCGCTCATTGATGATGATCGATTGCTCCTCATTTCTCGCTGTACTGAAGTTTCGGCCTTCCAGGAGTTCTACGCCCATGGTGGCGAAGTAGTCTTCATCAATGATCCATCGTGCGGCCTCCATGCCGTTATCAAGCTGGCGCCTTTGCTGCTGCCAAAAGGAGCGGTTTTGGACGGCTCCTCCTTCCACAGGCAAGTAGTCGCTCAAGGAAGCTTCTAGTACCGTCGCATTTTGCAAAAATCCTTGCTTTAAGGCTAATCGCTTTTCAGGTGTAAGCGTTTCTAGCCCTGCCACGTTTACCACCTGCTCTTTTTTGTAACCCAGGGCCTTTGACATCATATAGTCAAATTGTCGATACAAGGTCAGGGCGGCAATTATCAAAGTGACAGTGGCGGCAAACTGGAAAATGACCAGGACGCTCCGCAGCCATTGCGCTGTTGTCCCTCTTGTACTCTGACCCTTCAACACTTCGACGGCTTGAAAGCCCGACAGGAAAAACGCCGGATACAGGCCGGAGCAAACCCCCAAAATCAACGCGCCCGATAATAATAGAGGGACGAAGCTCGGGGAAAGCCAGGGCATCACCAACTCAAGGCTACTCAGTTGATTGAAAGCGGGTAACATCAACCACGCGATCCCTACTCCCAGGCCGACAGCCAGCGTGCAGTACAAGACCGATTCTACGAGGTACTGTGCGACAAGTTGTCGCCGTTGCGAACCCATGGCTTTCATCACCCCCACCTCCTTCGCTCTACGCATGGATCGGGCGGTGGACAAATTGACGAAGTTGACAGCTGCCAGCAACAATACAAGGACGGCCGCCATACCGAAGATCCAGACGAGGTCTACAGATCCGTGAGGCAGGTCATCTCCCACTTCTTCGGGATTCAGGTAGATGTTCGCCACAGGCTGCAAATAGTAAGACTGGTACTGCTGCTCTGCCTCGAGGTTGGTGGCTCCCACCTCCTGCATGCGCTCGATGACGAGGCTGTTCCGCAGCTCGCGGGTCTTTTCCTCCACCAGCAGTTTGTCAGCCTGCTGTGTGAGACGGGTGTACAGGTTGTAGTTCGTACAACACCAACCACTCGTACCAGGCCCCGTCTTTCGGCCGAAGAGGGTCATGATGAAGTCCGCCTGCAGGTGGTGGTTGGCACTAAAATCCTCAATGACACCTCCGATCGTGAATGTAGATGCTTCGTTGTCGTTGAGGATCACCTGGCGCCCCACGGGGTCGACGCCGGGATAGTACTGCTCGGCAATGCGCTGGGACAGCACGATTGAATTAGGCTGACTGAGGGCTTGGCGATCCCCGTAGACCATGGGTATTTCCAGTATTTCGAGCAGTTCCGGATCCGCGTACATGAAGCCTTTCTGATAATCATTGTATGAGGCCTCCAGCGCTCTGAAATTGTTTTCTCCCGCATCTCCCCAACTCCAAAGTACCGTTCTCGCCACCAGCTCCATTTCGGGTATGTGGTCCTCCAGCGCTTCTTTCAGCGGACCGTGCACATTGGCCCAATGTCCTATGTCGCCTTCCTCCGACCATCGATTAACCACCCGAAAGATCCGGTCCGATGCTTCGTAGTGCTGATCGAAGCTTTGTTGGTGTTGGATGTACAAGGCGATAAGGATGGTCGCGGCAATACCAACGGCAAAGCCGCCAATTTCAATGGAAGAGAAGCCGAGGTGTCGGCGCAGGTTGCGCCAGGATATCTTCAGAAAGTGCTGATACATGATGATAGTAGGATTTAATCGTATTTTTCTGCGTTTGAGAGCAAAAGGTCTCAGGTACCTCAGTACCTCGTACCAGTAGCGCCAACGTGCACCGCGGAGTCCTGAGCGGGCGATGTTGTCCTGGAAGCTCTCAAATAGATCTCCCAGTACGTCCTCCAAAAAGTCACCTCGCAAAAAGAGACCGAGCAATTTCGACGCTACTTTCGGTGGCTGCTGGCTACCAGGCAAAACGCAGTTGGTCGAGTGAGAGGCCAGGCAATTGATTCCAAAGGGAAATGCGAAAATCCCGCGAGGCCTTGAGCACCTGCTCGCCAGAGGCGGTCATCGAATAGATGCGCTTGCGACGACCTCCGCGCTCGGCGCTGGGCTCACCCATCGTGGATTCCAAAAAACCCTTCTCCATGAGCCGCTCCAGGGTGGAATGGACGGTGCCGATGGAAGCGCCCCTCCCCGACTGCGACTTGTATTCGTCGGTGATTTTGTAGGCGTAGGCATCGTCGCCCAGGATGCCTACGAGCAAGAGGACAACCTCTTCAAACTCGCCAAGCTTATAGTCTTTCATATTTGTTACTGAATTACCGAACAAATATACGGAGCCAACTATTATTTGTTCGGTTTTTCAGTAAGTAATGTTTGGCACGAGTCTGAAAAGCCCATAACGGACCTGCCCCAAGGTGCTCAGAGGACATTTTACAACGAAAATTACCCTATTACATCCTGACATACCTCATCTCCGCCCACTGCTAGCGAATAGTCATTTTACCCTATCTTACGAGAAATGCTATTGTGTGCTAGCTGGATATCCAACCAACTGAAAAATGTCTGAAATTCTACAGTGGAGCAACCGAAAGTGGCTGTTCATTCTGCCAATGCTATGGCTGTTCGCCTGTGCAACTGTGGGCCCCAACTCTATCCCGAGAGATCAGTTCAACTTCAATGCTGCCATCAATGCGGCGAGCAGCGAGCAGCTACTCCTAAACCTGGTACGGCTCCGCTACAATGAGCAGCCCACGTTCCTCAAGGTCTCGTCGGTGGTCAATCAGTACACACGTAGCGCCGCAGCCAACGTATCCGGCACTACCGGCGATGGCTTTAGCGGCAACTCTGTCGGTGGCGGCGTAGGCGCTAGCTGGTCCAACACACCCACGATCACCTACCTCCCCATCAGCGGCAAGGAGTTCTCACAAAATCTACTTACGCCGCTGCCCCCTGGTTCCCTGCTGGGCCTCATCCAGTCAGGCTGGCCCATTGACCTGGTGATGAAGACGGCCGTTTGGACTATCAACGGTGTCCATGATGAGGTTGCGCGCCCCTCGGGAAGGCGCGAAGCCGACCCGGAATTGGAGGAATTATGGGAGATCTGGCGAGACCTGACCTCGAAAGCTGTTATTGGCTTCAAGCGGAATGCCGCCAACTCGCAGGGTGCCGAGCTATTCATTCGACGGCGGGACACAGATGCGCATGCCAGTCAGATTGCGCGATTCCGGGAGATCCTAAATCTTACGGACACGGTCAATTCCTACCCTATCAGATATGGCCTCATTCAGGAAGATCCGACAGAGATTGTTGTCATAACTGGCTCAGTTTGGGAGATCATGCTGAACCTCACCTGGTACTGGGAGGCCCCCATTGAGCATGTGGCATCAGGCCGGACTGAATCGGGTTACGAAAAGCAGGACCCAACCGCCTTGCCACCGATTGCAGTGAAGTTCTCAAAAGAAAAACCCGACGATGCCTATATCGATGTTTTTACCAATGATTATTGGTACTACATTGATCAGAATGACCGGCAATCCAAGCGATACTTTTCTTTCATACACCTGATACTGAATCTCGTGGAGAATCAAATTCCCAACCAAGCCCCGACGCTGACCTTGCCGACGAATTAGCAATTATTCATACAACATGCAACACCTATCACGAATCTCTCTCTTGGCCACGATCGCACTATTTGTGACCTGCCAGCCCACGGAAAAAGATACTGCACAATCACCCGACCTCAAGGACATCGCCTACGAAGCCTTTATCTACGCCTACCCTATGCTGGAGCAGGTGAAGACGCTCAATGGCATGTTTGAATTCATGGGCATGGTACCCAATGTGGCCAACATGAATGAAAAGTACCCCATGGAGAACGTCGGTATGCCCATCGTCGCCCCCAACTTTACTTCCATGACTGGAGGCATCTTCGTTGACATATCCGGCGGGCCTGTGACCATTGAAGTACCGGAAGTCAAGGACCGCTTCTTTGTCTTTCAATGCATCGATGTATTTACGCACAATTTCTACTATATCAGCCCCCGTACCAGCGGCGGCGAAGCAGGTAGGTATACGTTTTATAACAAAGCTCAACAAGCACCGGCTAATGACTCAACCCCCGTATTGATGGAAGGCGACCATGCCATCATCGTCAACCGGATCGACATCAAGGACCGAAGTGAATTCGAACGCGTACGAGCTATTCAGGATGCCATAAAAGTAGTGGCGGCTCCCGAAACCACTCGCGAGTATCCAACCTACGATAAGGACAAGGCCTTTTCTCCGCAGTTTATGGAGTATCTGGAAGAGCTGCTGACGGAAGTGCCGGAGTCTGAGGTCGCGATGTTTGACCGATTCAAAGCCATAGGCGTAATGAATGACATGGACTTAAAAGAGGAGGAACAGAAGCAGGTCCAGGCGGGGATTGATTCTGCCTTTGCCGTCATCGATGCGGAATCCAAAAACCTGGAAATTGGCAATGGCTATTTCGGAGCAACTGAAGTATTCGGAACAAGGGAGTTTCTGAATGGCAACTACCTCGGGCGCGCAGCGGGTGCTCACTTTGGCCTATGGGGCAACTCCAAGGAGGAAGCCAACTACTTCATGCTGAAAACTGAAGGTGAAGGAACGATCACTTTCGGTACTGATGAGCTCCCTCCACTTACAGACATCGGTTTTTGGTCGGTGACCATCCACGACGAAAATGTGCTGGTTTCTCAAAATCAGTACGACTCCTATGTTATGACCATGGACCAGATGAAGTTCGAGGCGGACGGTTCCCTGACCTTAAAGATCTCCTCCCAGCCTGAAGAAGGCAACTGGCTCTATACCCCTGGAGGGAAAATGGTGATCCTCATCCGTGCCTACCAGGCCGACCCAGAGAAAATCGGAGAATATATCCCACCGGCATTTGTGAAAAGATAATTTTTGAAAACATGAAATCAATATTCCATAGTCTCTTGCTAATCATAATCATTGGTCTTTTGACCCATTGCTCGCAAACTGCTAATGAATCAGGAGTTAAAACCGATGAAAACGGTGTAGCGATTCTCACCGACGAAGAAGTCGAAAACATTGTCCGACGTTCCTATCAGTACGTAGCGATGTACAATGTCAACAACAAGTTCGCTGCTTCCCCGAAAACCAATTTCACCACCGGTGGCTGGAACAAAGGGCTGACCAATACGGAATTGTTTGACCACACGGTGAATGCAATTGCCCGGCCTAACAATGACAACCTCTACCAGGCTGCCATGCTCGACTTGCAGCATGATGCGGTGGTCTTCGAGTTTCCAGCGATCGACTCCAAGTTTGTTTCGCTGATGATCACCGGCTATGACCATTATGTGAACATCCCCCTGTCGACGGTGTATGGCGACTTTGGTCAACCCGCCACCATGTTGGTCTATTCGGCCAGAACCCAGGGTTATCAGGGTCAAGCGGTGGAGGGTGTCGACAAAATCTTCGAAGCCACGGGCGATTTCGTTTCCGTGGTCATGCGGGTGATGCCTCATGCAGTTGATAAGGATCGCTATGAGCGCATCGGCCAACAAGTCAGTGCCATTCAAGGAATGTCCTTGTCCGAATATAATGGCGGTGAACCCACGGAGACACCACCCACCACTTTCCCAGCAATCGGCGAGACCGATGCCGACATATTTGAAAATAACCTCTTGGAAGTGATGCAGTTCGTGTTCAATCATACAACATTCGATCCGAAGAATGCGATGGATCAGGCGGTGCTGGCGGCGTATGAACCGCTGGGGGTTGTTCCGGGGGGAACTTACAACGAAGGCAGTGGCGTAAAGATCGATGGTAAGAAGTTCCGTGCCATGGCTGACAAGATCAAGGCGGAGAGTTTGGCCATGATGCTGGACCCTTCCATAGGTGAGAAATTGGGGCCAACAATGTTCCAGCCCAAGGGCCAAACCGATCTCACCACCATAGTGACCGTGTCTGTCATCGGACCGATCGGCCAACCCATGGACCAGGCCATGTATTTGCCAGTGAACGTAAGTGATGGCTCTGTGATGAATGCCCAAAACGATTATGTCATCACCTTGAGCAGCGATGAATTGCCCCCCGCTAAGGCTTTCTGGTCGTTTACACTTTATGATCAAGAAAACGGTTTCTTCATCCCCAATGACCAGAAAAAGTACAGTGTGGGGGAAAATGCTGGTTTCAAATTGAATGCTGAAGGCGGGATAGAGATCTATGTGGCCGCTGAGAAGCCCGACGGCGTGCCGGCAGAGAACTGGCTCCCAATTACTCGTCAGGATCTAAATATGGATATCATCGTGCGAGTGTATGCTCCGGATCTTGAGATGATGAAAACCTGGAAGGCGCCATTGGCGGAGAGAATTTGAGGTTAGAAGGGAAATTTGCACGAACATGCGACTATTCTGATACTGCTGCACTATTTTGATGAGGTAGATGATTCATTGATATGAAGTTACCTAGCTCACTACCTTCCCGGCAACTGCTTGTTTTTAGCATTGTAGTACTTGCTACTTGGTGGGCACCGCCGTCTGCCTCGGGACAAGGTTTTCAGGCCGGGTTTGATACCACTTCGTATCATCCGGTTTATATCAAAAGCAGCGACGATAGATTCAAATTGAACATAGGCGTGTACGCGCAGTTCCGCTACAATGCCAACTTCAGAAAGGATACACCCGATAGTCTTGATGCGGCAACATTTGGATATAACCTGGCGCGCACAAGAATATTCCTGGAGGGCGATTTTACTGAGAGGTTCTATTACCACATTCGGGCTAACGTCAACTCGAGCAGCAACTTCGAGCTATTCGTTGCCTATCTCCAGTTCAATTTGAAACAAGGCATGTGGCTGAGGGCTGGCAGGCAGTTCATGGCCTTGGGGCTCGAAGATTGGTTTTACCCGCAGGACTTGGCGGCTATCGAGTTTTCTGCTCAGGATTTTACCTATGCCTTATGGAGCAATTTTGGATTTCAGTTTCGGCATGCGGTCTCTAACCACTTTGGATATTGGGTGGCCATCGGCAATGGTGCCTATGGTGGCAGGAGGAGCTTCCCAGAACCAGCTCCTACTGATGCGACCATCACTGCCAGGCTGGAGTACAATGTTTTTGGCTCCGGAAATTGGGGGGATGCTGTTTCCAGAAAAGGACGCGAGTTTGGAATGCTTGTTGGCATAGGTCTGGGTCAGACGATTCGCAGAACCAACAAAGCAGAGGGGCTGAATGGCTCACGCGGCGGCACGCAGCTCAATTTGGATTACAGCATCACAGGAGATGGGTTTCACTTCTTTAGTCATTTTACCTACACCATGCTGAGGTTTGAGAATGATCCCGACCGAAACTTACCCAGTTTCTACACGACTTTTGGGTACTGGCTGGGAGAGAACATATTCCCTTATGTACGGTACGATTTTGTCGGGAAAGGCAACCTAGAGGGTGGCATTGAAAACTATTCATCGCCGGGAGTGGGGATTGCTTACTATCCTTTTTCCTGGTCGAATCGATACAAGTTTTCCGTGGAGTACAATCACCTAGCCGCAACGATCAACAATACCCTTGTAGAGCCCGATGGACAGTTGGGTCTGGTCCAAAGTGACTTTGGAGCGCAGCAGTCCATAAGGATGCAACTACAATTTGGATTTTAAAACCAATCACGCAACGAATAAATCGAAATGAGTCGATCAAGTATTACTTACATCTTCGTTCTTCTGCTCTTCTGCGGAATGGCACAAGCCCAGAAGCTGAAACCCAAAGACATTCAGGCCGCGCTGGATGGCGCCATCGAGAAGTACGAGGGCGTGACGGAAGGGAAAAATGCTGACTACATCAGGGAATTGGCGACGGTGCCATCTGATATTTTCGGCATTGTTCTGATCACCACTGATGGAAAGGTTTACAGTGCAGGTGACATTGTGTCTGAGGTTTCCATCCAAAGTGTGTCTAAGGCCTTTGTCATGGCCGAGGTGATCGATGAGATAGGCCCTCAGGAATTGGAAGCAAAAGTGGGTGTAGAGCCAACAGGTGAGGTTTTTAACTCCATTACTGCCATTGAGCGGACGAAGGGCAAAAAGATCAACCCATTGGTGAACCCCGGAGCTATCGCAACTACAGGTTTGATTTCTGGCGCTGACTCGGCTGCCAAATGGATGCATGTACAGGAGACCATCAATGGCTTTGCGGGACGTGAGTTGCCCTTCAACATGCCCGTGTACATTAGCGAGGCAAACGACAACTTGAGAAACCAGGCGATTGCCCACCTACTGAACTCTTATGGTCGCATGTATTTCGATCCAGTGCAAACAGTGGACGTCTACACCAAACAGTGCGCGATCAATGTCAACACCAAGGACCTGGCAATGATGGGTGCTACGCTGGCCAACGGTGGAACAAACCCCGTCACCAAAACAGCAGTCGTATCTCCCAAAGCGGCTCAACATGCCTTGGCCGTCATGGCCACTTCGGGACTGTACGATGATGCTGGGATGTGGTTATTCAACACAGGCGTACCTGCTAAATCAGGTGTAGGAGGCGGTATAGTGGCTGTTGTTCCCGGAAAATTTGGCATCGCCAGTATTTCGCCGCCGCTGGATGAAGCAGGCAACAGCGTGAAAGCCCGGTTGGCCATCAAGCATGTCATCGAAATACTGGGAGTCAACCCATACCTGGTATCGCCCGAGAAGTAAATTGCAATACGGGATGATTGTTGGCAGGCACTCCGTCTGTTGGGGGTCAATACTTCTGAAGCTCCGCAAATAGCGACTCCAGCTCGTTGCGCGTTTTCTGAAGTTTGCGGGCCAACCGATCCAGCATGCCCTCTTTGTCACCATCCACGATCTCAAAGTCCCCATCAGTAAGGATGGGAAATCGCCATTTCATCATGACCCTTATTTCTCGCCAACTTCTAAAATGCATGATTACACCTTTTCATTTATAGAAAATTGTCTTCTGTCACTATCAATAGCAGAAGTAATACCATTGCTATCGTGATTAAGCTAAATACAGCAATCGTATATGAACTGCCTCCAAACCCAAAAAAACCTGAGAGCCATACCAGCAATATCAATACGACCACTGTCGTCAATATTTTCTTTACCAATTTTTCCTAATTCAAACCTCACCCGATGTAGGACTTCAGTGCTTCCAGGCCTTGCTGGTTATCCTTCATTTTCTTCAGCGCAGTTTCACGCACCTGCCGGACCCTTTCCCTGGTAAGCCCCAGCTCATTGCCTATATCCTCCAGGCGCATTCTCGGCGTGTCGTTGAGACCAAAGGACCAGGTGATGATCCGTGCTTCACGATCGGTCAATTGCGCCAGCATGTGGCTGATATCCACTTGCAGGGAGGTGTGCATCAACCCCTGCTCGGGACTGGGTGTTACCATTTCGGGTAGTACATCCAGCAGGTTGAAGACCTCATCGGAACGCAGGGGCGCATCGATGGAAGCAGGTCGGGAGCTGATGTTCTTCATGCTCTTTACATGGTCCTCAGGCATGTCAAGGGCCTCCGCCAGCTCCTCATCCGTTGGTTCGCGTTGTAGCTGCTGCTCCAGTTCGGAGAAAGATCTCAACATCTTGTTGAAGGACATCACGCGGTTCATCGGTTGCCGGATGAGTCTCGAGTTTTGTGAGATCGCAGACATGATTGCCTGTCGGATCCACCACACCGCATAAGAAATGAACTTGAAGCCTCGTGTCTCATCAAACTTGGTGGCGGCCGTGATCAGCCCAATATTGCCCTCGCTGATCAAGTCCCCCAGCGTCAGGTTGTGACCGCCTTTGTCATACTGCTTAGCGACTGAGATGACAAATCGCAAATTGGCCTGAGTAAGCCTCTCCAGCGCCACCATATCACCCTCCCTGATACGTTGGGCCAAGAGCACCTCCTCTTCAGGTGAGATCATCTCTTTACTATTCACCTCCTGGAAGTATCTCAGCAAGGAAGGGCTGTTTCTATTGGTGATCTGATATAGGATCTTAAGCTGCCTCATTCGTTTGACGACAAGAACGAATTCAAGATTCACGTCGACTTCGAAGTCCCCGAGAGAGGAACGATGAGGCTTTCCGTAAAAAAGGAAAATCCTTGCAAGAAATTGATAAGGCAGTAAGTTAGCGCCATTTCCCGAGAGTAGCCCTATGGCCGCTTCCCGCAGAACGTTCCCTCCTATGTCATGGCTTTTGGGTTTTCTTTCCGACCAGGCGCTGGTGCTCAGCACAAATGCCGCACGATAAACTTATTTCCACTACCTTCCGCTCAAATATGCCAACACCTCACACGATCAACTGAGTCATGGGCTTCGAAACTCTCATTCTCATCGGGGTCCTGCTCGTAGGTCTCATCATCTTCTTCTACATCATCCCCGTCAACCTCTGGATCACCGCCGTATTCACCGGCGTTCGCGTTCGACTGCTGGACCTTGTGTTCATGCGCTTTCGCAGAGTACCTCCACCCCTGATTGTCAAGTCCCTCATTCTCGCCACGAAGGCAGGCATCGAAAAGATCACATCCGCACAGTTAGAGACTCACTTCCTGGCCCATGGCAACCTCGTCAATGTCGTCAAGGCGCTGATCGTCGCCGACAAGGCCAACCTGCCTATGACTTTCCAGCAGGCCACGGCTATCGATCTGGCGGGTCGCGATGTACTAGAGGCTGTGCAGGTGTCCGTCACGCCCTATATGATCATTGTCCCTTCCATTACCGGTCAGTCCATGGATGGCATCCAGGTACTTGCCGAGGCCCGGGTCACCGTCCGTACCAACATCGGGCAGTTGGTGGGCGGAGCTGGCGAGGAGACGATCAAAGCACGTGTCGCCCAGGGCATCATTTCCCGCATTGGAGCGTCTACCAACTTTATGGAGGTCATCGAGAAACCGGAAGAGATCTCTCGCACGGTGCTTGCCAACGGCCTCGATGCCGGTACTGCCTATGAGATCCTATCGATCGATATTGCGGATGTCAGCGTCGGGCGCAACATTGGCGCCATACTGCAGATCGATCAGGCGATGGCCGACCTCAATATCGCACAGGCCAAGGCGGAAGAGCGCCGCGCCATGGCAGTCGCACTCGAGAGTGAGATGAACGCCAAGATCCAGGAAGCACAGGCGAAGGTGATCCTCGCAGAAAAGGAAATACCCCCTGCCCTCTCGATCGCTTACAAGAGAAGCCAGTTCTTCCAAAGGCCGAAAGCCTAATCGCCAGACGAGACAAGACAATGGGAAAGCCAGCGGGGTCGATGGCTGGCGAAGGCGCGAGGTGGGACCGTGAAGGAGAGGATTCGCAAGTCTTGTGATGCTACTTTGGATTGAACCTGAAACATGCAATAGAAGATCTATTCCATGCATAAATCTCTTTGAAATAGACAGTTACCATGAATTTGTTGAATCACCATAGCGGCGCTATGCCTTCTCAACATAACTGTCTCTTTCTTTGAGCTTTATGCGTGGCCGACAAGGCCTTCATCACGATCTCTATCGCATGATTCAGGTTGAACTTCTCTCACTTCACGGGGAGTGCGATGGCTTTGCAGCGGTGGTCGGTGCGACACCTATTTACTGCTGTTGCGCATACGACACAACAAAATCATTACGTCTTGAAGAATTTAGTCTACCTTTGCATCTTTAAATGCAGGGTTAATTCTCTTTACTGGTCCGCCAAGACCATCTAATTAGTTCTTAAGCCTCCTTTAGAACTAACAGATTATTTACCCTCAAAATCCTTTAAAACCATTCTCCTTCTTATTGCACTTTGACGTAGGTCTCAATTTTGACCTCATCAACTTTTGGTTAAGCCCAAGGTTCTATGGCCAGTCCCGGTTCCTGTGGAGCACGCTTTCGATGGAAATCACTCGATATAGTGCCCAAAGAATTGAAGGATCGACTGGTTATGGCCATTGACACTGGAGACTGGTTATCAAAATCGTAAAAAGACAAATGAATCATACAAAGAAAAGAAGATCACGACCTGCGAAAGCACGCAGGCGCAATGATAGACCCTCCGAGATCAATCCGGAGTCACTCGTAAAGAAAGGCACTTACAAGCCCAAAGAGGTAGCGAAGCCCGCCTGGTCTTATGCAGCTACGAACTTACACCCCTCCATCAAGAGCAACTTGGCAAGATTGGGGTACACGCACCCTACGCCTATTCAGGAGCAGTGCCTGGAGCCGGCCATTAAGGGCCGCGACATCCTCGGAGTAGCAGGTACTGGTACAGGCAAGACCGCCGCATTTTTGATTCCAGTAGTGCAGCGACTGCACCTCAACGCCGGTAAGGCGAACACAATGGTTGTCGTTCCCACCAGGGAACTCGCCCTACAGGTCGCCAAGGAGTTTGAAGGCCTCACAAAAGGGACCAAGTTCCGAGCCGCCACATTTATAGGTGGACGAAGTCTCAAGACTGATTTCAATGCCCTCAAGAAAAACAATGACGTCGTCATCGGTACTCCGGGAAGGTTACTCGACCTCTATCGGCAAGGGGCTTTGAGGTTGTCAGGATTCGGTACGTTCATCCTCGACGAGTTTGACCGCATGCTAGACATGGGATTCTTAAACGATGTACAGAAACTCATAGAAGGGCTGACCGGCCGCCGGCAAACGCTCTTTTTCTCTGCGACAGTAGACAAGAAGCAGCAAAGCGTCATGGACGAGATATTGAGCAAGCCTGTGAAGGTGATGATTGAGCAGGAAAACAAAGCCGCCGATTCTGTTGAGCAGGAAGTGATTAAGGTGGAGGCCGGAGCGAACAAGGTGGATTTGCTTTACAACCTCATCCAGGAACAGGACTCTCCCAAGGTGCTCGTATTCGCCGAAACGAAGCGCGTCGTCAACCAGGTCAGCAAGAAATTGAGTCAGCGAGGTATCCGTTCAGATGTCATCCACGGCAACAAGTCACAGAACTACCGACAGAAGGCCCTGGCAGCATTCACTGCTGGTAAGGTGCAGGTATTGGTGGCCACCGACGTGGCCGCCCGCGGCATCGATGTCACGGATGTGTCCCATGTGATCAATTATCAGATGCCCCAGACCATGGACAGCTACATCCACCGAATTGGGCGTACTGGCCGTGCGGGGAAACAAGGAAGAGCGTATACCTTTGTAGATTAGGGACAGAGAAGATATTAATTGTTAATACTATCGATATGAAAGAAGGAAAAGTAAAATTCTTCAACGAGAGCAAGGGCTTTGGTTTCATTGTGCCCTCTGATGGTAGCAAGGACGTTTTTGTTCACAAGAACAACGTGACAGGCTACATCACTGAGAATGACACCGTCCAGTTTGAGACTGAGATGAGTGAAAAGGGCATCAACGCCATCAATGTAGAGAAGGTGTAAGCCGAACGATCTCCTTAAAGGGGCCGTTGCATTAACAGCGGTCCCATTCAAAAATTAAAATACTGTACTTTAAAGCACTCTATGGCAAGATCACAAAACGCATTCAACAAAAAACAAAAAGAAAAGAATCGTCAACAGAAGAAGAAAGAGAAGCAAGAGCGAAAAGAAGAGCGCAGAGCCAATGCGCAAGCCGGCACCTTGGAAAACATGATGGCGTATGTCGACGAGTACGGCAATATCCTCGACGCCCCGCCGGAGGAAAAAGCCGAGAAGACTGACGCTTCCGAGATTGAGATCGGCGTACCGAAGCGCGAAGATGAGCGAAATGCCGAGCGCCGTGGACGTGTGAGCTTCTTCGATCACAACAAGGGCTACGGATTCATCAATCAGGACGGCTCACAGGAGCGCTACTTCGTCCATATCAACGGCCTGAAGTCTCCCATCAAAGAAGGTGACAAAGTATCCTTCAAAGCCCAAAAGGGCCAGAAAGGCATGGACGCCGTCGACGTGACGGTTCTGAAGTAGAGGGGGGATCTACCTCTTGAAATAAGCCGCCCCACTGTGGGAATTACAGATTAGGAATTGGTGAGAAGCCATTCCAACATGCTGGGGAGCAGATCTGGATGAAATTCACCCGAATCCACATCGATCATCTCATGATTGGAATTTTCATAAAACTGAATCTCGAAATTCGTCTTATTGAGTGATTCGATATAGTCACGCTCCCATAAGGTGGGGTGACTTCTGTCCTTGCCACCCAGAATGAATAGGACGGGCATAGACATTCTCTCAAAGATCGGTCGTGAATCGAAGCCGACATGGCCCTCGTAAGACCGTAACATCTCATGCCCTTCTTCCACGGATAATTCAGGGTGGTCCAAAAGCAGATTGTCGTAATACTGTTCGTACCCTGTCGGCACTGCTCCTCCACTGGTCAGAATCATCCGTGCAATTCCCGGATATTTGTCATAGACCAGGGCATTTACCCATGTCCCCTGGCTGGCGCCGACTATTCCGATTTCATTCGGGTCGATGTTGGCATGCTGTGTAAGCGTATTGATAATGGCTACAATGTCGTCGGCGCGAGCTGAAAGAAATTCCGTTCCATCTTCATCTTCGGGAGGATAGGAACCCGTAGACCCTCCAATGCCGCGCTTGTCGTAGATATAAACAGCCTGCCCGACTGGATTGAGGATATCCGCAAAAGGCGCATCTGTCTGACGGAGCTCAGGCCCACTACCGGGCACAATGATCAAAACTGGAAAGGGACCGTCTCCCGCTGGTAAGAACAGCTCTCCCTCAATTATTCCATTATCCACAGGGGATGTAAATACGCCAGCTCCGCAAATACACTCGTCGTTTTCTTCGGCACAGCTGGCGAAAACCGTACATAACAATATCATCCAATAAGGTGCCGAGATTCTGGCAGGTCTTCTTCCTTTTATCATGCTTTTGAGTTTTGAAGGCAATGTCCCGAAGATCAACCAGCCAAACGCCTCAATTATGTGAGTGAGACCTATTTTCCCTGCAATTCTTTCTTGTACCTGGAAGGAGGCTTTCCGGTATGCAGCTTAAAAACCCTGTTGAATGATGCCTTGCTATTGAATCCCGCTTCAAATGATAGTGCTAATAATGTCTTGTTGTCGTTGGCAGGATCGGCCATGGACTTTTGGACTTCTTCGACCCGATAGGCATTGACGAATTCGTTGAAATTTCTCCCGAGCGCCACATTCAGGACTTCCGTGATATAGTGGGACTTGATGCCGGTGCGCTGTTCCAGATCCTTCGGGCTAAGCTCGGGGTCCTTGAAGGCTTGTTGTTTTTCCATATGATCCATCAGTAGGGATAGGTAGTGCTGATGCTCTTTCTCTGAGAGAGGCGAGTTGCTGTATTTGGATTTTCTTGTGTTGGTCTGGCGGAATTGCCTGGTACCCCACTGGGTAAAGGGGTTGCTGATCAGTATCAATCCATTAACGTAAAAAGCCAGAGTCAGCAAGATGCTGGTAAACACGTCGGAGTCAAGGTAAAAGGGGCCCAGGCCGAGCGTCTCCAGCGTGAAGAAAATCAGACTGGAAGCTCCAATGACCATCAAAAGCAACAAGACGCGGTAAAACCATTGGACATTTCTCAGGTTACTCGGGGGCAAGGTATGGGCCTTAGATTTCTTCAGAAACTGCCAAACATGCCTGGCCACCATTGGGAAATAGATAAAAGCTACCCCTGCCTTCAAGTAGGCCAGTAGCGCAACTTGGTCAGGATCGGTATAGGTGAGTTTTGCCTCGCCATCGAGCAAATAGTACGGTATCAAAGCGATGGTGAAAGTCACGAAAGGGATTAAATGCAAGCCGTCGTACCAGGTCAGTCTACTCTTCGTCTCAGTGGCGATCACCGCATACAAGTAGAGCAAGGGTAAGATGAGTAACAGGAGTCCATCTGTCGATCGTAGGTAATGCGCGAAGGTGCGATGAAATCCAATTTGGCTGAGGAGAGTTTCTAGAATCAGCAGGGAGATCAGGATCAAAATACACCCAAAGATCCTTGTAGCTAAGACATTACCCGTTCTTACGCTTAGTAGTGTAATGCCAATCACCAGACCATTGATCGCGCCTGCAGATAAAATGATAGTGATCATCATAGGGTCCGAAAATATGCAAGTATCATCGAAAGTGACACTTTGAGGAACTAGAGATCATCTATGTCCTCTTCTGAACGGTTGGTCGAAGCCAGCATTTGCCCAATCTCGGAAGCTCAGGCTTGCCCATCAAGCTCCTGAGAGCCAAACCTGCCCCCGTGGTCCAGCACCCGGTAATCCTGACCCGCTTTAGTCGCCACACCCTCAAACACGGCAGGGTCCTCTGTGTTGAAGGCAAACATGTGGTAATGGCAAGGAATCACCGTGTCGGCACCGATGGTCTGGGCTATCGCCACGGCCTCTTGGGGGTTGAGGTTCCCGGCTACTCTGCGTTCGGGTTTGTTGCCGTTGATCGGTAGTAGCGCCAGGTCGATATCAAACGGTGATAGGGCGTCAATGATCTCTTGGTGCCATAGGGTATCTCCGCTGTGGTAGATGGCAAATGGCCCAAACTCGAAGACGTAGCCCATGTATTTGCAATTACCATCCGCATCGGTCTCCAGGTCGTTGTGTGCGGCAGGTATGCCATGGATCGTGATATCCTTGATCCGTACACTCTTGCCCCTATTCAGACCGAGGGGATAGTTGGCATCACACTGCACACGGTCTGCGACAAAATCTCGATTGGCCTCCGGAATGATAAATTGAATGTCGGCGTTGCGCTCTAAAATGGGTTGGATCGTTTGGGCATCGAGGTGGTCCGTATGGTTGTGACTGGAAGTGATGATATCGATAAAGTCGAGCTTGTCCGGCGCGACGACCTGTTCCGAGATTCGGACGTGAGGTTTATCGGTTTGGGCGTACTTGACAGTCAGCGAATCCGACAGGTACGGGTCGATCAGCACGTGCCGACCATTCCAGCGCAGCAGGTATCCACTTTGGCCCAGCCACCAAAGTTCGAATTGGTCCGGGTTGTCCCAACCGGATCGTATTTCATTGATCAGTTCGTCGTCTTTGCGAATGGCTTTTATGAGTTCCATACCATCAAAGGGATGCCCGCACGTTTTCGGCGCCTTGCACCATGTTGGTCAACTTCTTCTTAGCTGCCCATCGTGCCGTTTGACTAAGGCCACAATCAGGCGCTACGGATAAACGGTCCGGGGCGACATGCTGGAGGCATTGTTTGATGCTTTGCTCCACGTTTTCGACCGTTTCGATGTAGTAACTCTTGACATCGATGATGCCTACGGCCACATCCATCCGCTCGGCGATCTTTGCGATGAGTTCCAACTCGGCGTATTCTCGGTTGGCCATTTCCACGTGCATCTCATCCACCTTGAAGTCCAGGAAATCAGGAAACATCGGTTGCAGTTTTCTGTACCCGACTGCGTGCCCCTTATAGTTACCAAAACATAGATGCGTGGATAGCCGGCACTTTCCAACCACAGGTTCGACCGTTCTGTTAAAGATGTCTACAAATCGCTTGGTGTCTTCCTTGTAGGCGTAGCAGCTCATAGAGGGCTCATCCACTGTGATCTCCGTGCAACCTACCTCCACTAACCTAATCAGCTCATCGCGCACGAGGGGTACCAACGCTTCCGTCACCGCGTACCTGTCGGCATATTCTTCATTGGGAATGAGGCGGCCCGATAAGGTAAACGGCCCGGGGACACTGGCCTTCAACGTAGGCCCTGCTGGTGCCAATCGCTTTAGTCTTTTGAACTCCTCGACCGCTCCCAGTCCATTGGGTGCTTCGATTAGGCCCGTGATGCGGTGCTTGCCACGCTGGTCGTGGGCGGGTGGACCGAATACCCGGATGCGATCGGCATTTTGCTCAATACCTGTCAGGTAGCCGTAAAACGACAGGTTGAAATCAAATCGCGTTTGCTCTCCGTCTGTAATGACATCCAACCCGGCCGTTGTTTGGTCGTGAATGGCGGTGACAACAGCATCCTCCTGCATTTCACTGATCTCATCGCGCCCGAATTCCTCCAGGTGTTGGCTGGAATACTCCAACCACGACGGAAAGGGATAGCTTCCAATGACGGTGGTACGAATAGGTCGGCTCTTCATAGTGTAGTTATTTATTCCCTAGGTTTTCATAAAGACGTGCCATGCGCTGGGCATGCTCGTCGTAAGCGGATTCAAATAATTCGACGGCCCGCTCCTCTCCCACTATTTTGCCGCTGCTCAGTACCTTCGGAGGCTGTCCACTCTCTACAAGGATCTTAGCGATTTCGGCCTTTAAGCAGTTGACGAGCAGCACACCACCCATTGTGGATCCAGGAGATACGGGAGCTTCCAATCCATCCAGGTAGATCATCGCGTCTCCCAATGGCGCGCCTGTATCCAATACGTAGTCGGCGAAGTCTGTGAGCTTCTTGCCATCTGATCTCTTGGAGGTGCTTCCTTCTAAATGGAGGCGACTCACGAGCGCCGCCACCTTGATGTTTCTCTTCTGGAACTCCTCGGCCATCTCAATGGGCACGACGTTGCAGCCACTGGAAGATATGACCAGGGCGGAATCCATCTCGCCAGTATCGAAATTCCGAAGGATTCGGGCTGCCAGTCCGGGCACATTTTCCAGAAACATGGCCTGTCGCTGACCATTAGCACCGACGACCAGATTGTGAAAGGAAAGCGAAAGTTCCACGATAGGATTGAACCCCGGGAACGACCCGTAGCGTGGCCACATTTCCTCCACCATAATCCGACTATGCCCTGATCCGAATAGGTGTACTACTCGTCCATTCAAAATGGAACGGGCAAATACCTGCGCGACTTCCTGAATAGTTGCTTCCTGTTTCTCAACTATTGTGATGATTTCTTGACCTTTCTCCAAATATGCTTTGGTGACGCTCATTGATTGAATCAATTTGTTGGATTATCTTTTGTTTTTGCGAATAACGCTGCGCCGATGGCCCCTGCATAATGACCGTGTTGGGCCAGCGCGACTTTCACTAGATTTCCTCCCGGTCGCCATTCGCAGTCGTCCATGAAAGCGGCCAATGGTTTCATCAGCGACTCCCCTGCCCCGGCTGCAATACCTCCGCCCAATACGATGACTTCTGGAGATAGAATGTTTGTCAATGAGGCCAGCGCTACGGCCAATTTCTCTACTGATTCGAGCCAGCATGTCTTGGCGTTCTGATCACCTGCCTCGTAGGCTTTTACGAGTTCCAGCACGCTCGCAAATTGACCGTCGGTCCTTTCTCTGATGGAGAAGTTGCCAACGCCATATTCAAGGCTTCCAGGCATGTTGGTCATTGTGGGCGGACCCTTGTAGTCGACAGTCATGTGCCCCACATGTCCAGCACGTTGCAGGTTGCCCTGGTAGAGTCGACCATCCGCAATGATTCCGCCACCGACACCCGTCCCTAGCGTCAGCATCAGCAGATGCCTAACGCCTGCTGAGCGGTAGTGAGTCTCATATTCCGCCAGGCACGCGGAATGACCATCGTTGAGCGCCCAGACCTCGCGGTTAAGCTCCGTGCTCCAATCATAGTTTTCTATGCCTTGAAGTCGCTCAGGCATGTACAGTGTCATGCGGTTCTGAGCATCCACCAGGCCCGGAGCGGAAATACCACACATCAAACGATCGCTATCACCATCGGCAAATTCTAGGGTCTTCTGTTCGATAATGTCGCGGATCTTCTCTTTCCAAATGGCGCCTTCTCCGTCCTCTGTAGGGAACTCGCCTTGCTGGACTACGTCACCAATGCCATCGATCAAAACAGCCTTGATCATCGTACCGCCGATATCGATGCCCAGGTATGTCATTGGCCAAGAAATAGGTTGGTGGAGTTCGAGACCCTGGTGGTATGGCTGTGCTTAGTTGGCATGCTGGCCCTCGCTTAAACCCCATGCTCCATCCACCGCGAGCACTTGGCCAGTAATGAATCGGGAGTCAGGATGCAAAAACATCATTACTGCGCTGTTGATATCCTCAGGTGCACCGGGGCGTCCACGATCCAGCGGCTGTTTCGTTTGGATGAATTGCATGATGGCTTCATCACCCAAGGCCCGCAGGGCCATTGGAGTGGCGAACAATCCGGGCGCAATGACATTGATACGAATATTGTTGGCAGCGTAGTGCGCGGCTATTGATTTGGAAAAACCGATGATGGCTGATTTGGCCGCCGCGTAAGCATGTGTCGTGAAGTATCGCGGTGACGGAGAGTACGCCAAAACCGAACCCATGTTGAGAATGGCTCCGGAGATCTCATGCTTAAGAAAGTACTGCACCATTGCCTGGTTGGATATCATCACGGAGGTGAGGTTGAGTTCCAGCGTGCTATTCCATCCTTCCAGTGTCATTTGATCCAATGGTCCGTCCCCCCATTTTCTTCCACTGCCTCCAGCGACATGAAACAGCCCGTTGATCTGCCCGAATTGTTCATGCGCTTTGTCTACGGCCGTAGCGATGGTTTGAGGATCTCGCGCGTCCCCCTCGAGGCAAACCGCCTGTGGACCTAATGTCTGCTGTGCCTGATGACACCCATCAGCGTCCGGGCCCACCGCCAGCACATTGGCGCCATTTTCCTGCAATGCAACCGAGGCAGCGAGGCCCATACCCGCTGTACCGCCCATGATGATATAGGTGGAGCCACTAAAGTCCATTTCGATTCGCTTGAAGGAGCTTTGGACTTGAATGGTGATCAGCTACTAAAGTGGGTTTATGTTGTATCATTAAGGTTTCTCGGGTCTTTGGTTAAAGGTACAATTTGCAACTTGTACGTACAAGTTGTTAAGGCTTTTTTGGTCGAAGTCAAGGCACTACAGGAATGAGGCGCTGCCTATCGGATAATGGGCCGTATGGCAGTACCAACTTCCATAGAGTGTCAAGTCCTGTTGGCTGGTCTTAAATCGGACGGAAATGAATAGGATCGCCTCTCCCACTTCGATTTTGAGCATGTCTGCCACTTCTTGAGTAGCAGGCTGGGCACGTATTTCCTGTTCGACCCCCAGCACTTCGATGTGAAACTTCTGACTTAGCGTCCTGAAAAAGGAGCCATCAACGAAATCCTCGACTTTGAGCAGGTCCAGTGCATCCAATGCGTACCACGTGTTTTCGATGACAATTGGGGTGCCGCTGACGCTGCGAACTCTTTGGAAATGGACGCTCTTTGATTGCTGCTCCATTTCCGATAGCGGAAACGGGATCTCAGCGTCCCACTCACCAATGACAGAGGATCGGGTAATGGCGGTCTCCACCTCAAAGTCGGCTGAGCCTGAAAACCCTTGTACACTTAATAGGCCCAGAGATCTGCGTCTTTCTATCACCCTGGTACCCCGACCATGCTCTGTTTCGATAAACCCCTCCCGCCGAAGCTCATCCAGTGCCTTTCGGACGGTCGTTCGAGTGGCCGAAAATTGTTGACAGATCTCATGCTCTGATGGCAAGTAGTTACCGACGGGAAATTCGCCGGCCTGCATCCTGCGTTTGAAATGATCCTGGATCTGTTGATATTTTTTCCGCTTGTCCAACGCGACTATTTCGACTTTTCGGCTGAAGCTAGGGAAAATTCACTGACGCATCGGAACCCGGAGGCCAAAAAAAAGTCCGACCTCGATGGACGACCCTTTTATATTACTTATAAACCTATTGCTTAATTCTGATCTACACCCGATAGATTGGGATTGGCATCAATTTCCTCTTGAGGAATTTTGAAGATGCATTCGTCATTCAATGACGGCCTTTCTATGTGGTAGGCGTCCTGGTACAAGACTTCGGAAGCTCCCGATCCGCCATGTAAAGATTAAGCTGAGAAAAAGTATTGCATGAATATTGTTATGCACTTGACCTTGTCGAAATAAAGCAAGCTCCCTTTGAAATGCTTTGAGCAATACGCGGCGCCGCTTCATGAAAATTTGCAGGACACACATCTGTCGTATCATCATGGCCGGGCTATGTTGGAATTGCTCAGCCGATTGCCATGACGCGTCTATGAGCATCACCTTCTGCTCAGACGTAGACGATATTCTCCCCGCACTTCTTTTTCATTGCTCGCTAACTTCTATCATATTTACCGGCTCATAGATGGAACAATCACGGTCTGCAGGTAAAGCGAACTTCGGCACTCTTCCGGTCTTCATGACCACGTTGTCGACGATCCTGGGTGCTATTCTCTTCCTCCGATTTGGCTATGCCGTAGGCCATGTAGGTTTGTTGGGGACGCTCGGGATCATCGCCATAGGTCACATCGTTACCATACCCACGGCGATGGCGGTGGCGGAGATCGCCACGAACCAAAAGGTCGAGGGCGGTGGAGTCTATTATATCATCTCGCGGTCATTTGGGATCAACATTGGCGCCGCCATAGGTGTCACCCTCTATTTTTCTCAGGCCATCAGTGTGGCTTTTTACATCATTGCCTGTTCGGAGGCATTTTCCCCAGTCTTCGATTGGCTGAGTAGCCATTACGACATCGCCCTATCAGATAAGAGAATCGTCAGTCTTCCGCTTACACTGGGTATTTGCTTGTTGATGGTAACGAAGGGGGCAGACATTGGCATGAAAGCGCTGTATGTCGTTGTGTTCGTACTCTTCATTTCGCTGGTCATGTTCTTTTCCGGCGTTACACCTTATCAGGCTGAGCACTCCGTGGATCTCCTTGCCAAGATCCCGAATGGTGATGACTTCTTTTATGTTTTTGCGATCATATTCCCTGCTTTCACCGGAATGGCGGCTGGAGTGGGGCTGTCGGGAGACCTGAAAGAGCCGAAGAAGTCGATACCTACCGGAACACTCCTTGCTACATTGGCTGGGATGCTCGTATATGTAGTGGCGGCATTCAAGCTCAACCTGTCTGCCAGCCCTGAGGATTTGGCTGGTGACCAATTGATCATGTCACAAATTGCGGTCTGGGGACCCATTATCCCTATTGGGCTCATCTGCGCTACACTTTCTTCTGCCATGGGCTCTATCATCGTGGCACCGCGAACGCTGCAGGCACTAGCCGGAGATAAAGTATTCGGCACTGGGCGCATCAACAATTGGCTGAAGAAGGAAGAAGGCAAAAAACTTGAACCTATCAATAGCACCGTTATCACCAGTTTGTTGGCGCTGGTCTTTGTGTCTGTAGGCAACGTCAACTTTGTGGCTGAGATCATCTCCATGTTCTTCATGGTTACCTACGGAGCCATATGCCTGATCTCTTTCTTCCATCACTTCGCCGCAGATCCCTCCTACCGACCGGCGTTTCGGTCCAAGTGGTACCTGTCTTTGCTTGGGGGTATCATGAGTTTCTACCTGATGTTCTCGATGAATGCATCGTATGCTTTCTTTTCGCTCCTGTCGATGGTCATCATCTATTTCATTATTTCTAGAAATAGTCAAGAGAAGCAGGGGCTCGCCAAGATCTTCCAGGGAGTGATATTCCAGCTGGCGAGAAATATCCAGATCTTCCTCCAGAATGTGAAGAAGGACGACGAGGACTGGAGGCCCTCCATCATTTGCATCTCTCAAGATGCCTTTAAGCGTACTTCAGCATTCGACCTACTGCGGTGGATGAGCCATCGATATGGTTTTGGTACCTACATTCACTTTATTCACGGGTACCTTTCACGCGAATCCAGCGAGCAGGCCAAGGGCGATTTGAAGGAATTGATCAAGGTAGCAGGCAATGTCAAGAGCAATGTGTATTTGGATACGATGGTTTCCCCTTCCTACACTACCGCCATTGCCCAGGCCCTCCAGCTTCCCAGTATTTCTGGTAAGGAGGGCAATATGTTCCTTTTTGAGTACTCCAGGATGGGTGAGAATGGGACGAAAGAAATCGTTGAAAATATTCCCTTGGTCAGGGCGGCGGGATATGATGTTTGCGTTCTTTCTTCCTCAGAAAAAGGCTTTGGTTATCACAGTACCATACACATCTGGGTGACGCACAATGACTATGAGAATGCCAACCTGATGATCCTTATGGCTTATATAATCATGGGTCACCCGGACTGGTCCAAAGCTGAGATCAGCATCCATGCGGTATTCCCCGAAGACAAGGCTGGTGAGCAAGCTGACAAACTTGCTGAGCTCGCGAAAGAAGGAAGGCTACCCATATCCGCTCAGAACATCGAGGTGATTCATCGGGAAGAGGTCAGGACCAACAAAGACATCATCAACGAAATGTCCAAATCAGCTGATTTGACGATCATTGGTTTTCGAATGGAGGCAATCAAACAAGTGGGTGCGCCTGTTTTTGAAGGGTATGATGACCTTGGGAATATTGTCTTTATCAACTCCAGCGACGAGAAAGAAATCAAGTAGCGCTAACCAGGGCCTTCATTGCTGCCTGACCGTGAACCACGATCTGACAAAGGGCATATTCCAGGCCACCCTATCCCCATCCAAGCCACCATGCAATCCCGCCTTTTCCACTATCTTGCCGCGCACTACCCAATCCATATCGTATGCGCAGTCTCTCTCGTTCTTACTCATCGCCTTTCCTTCTGATCTTCCTGGTAACTTGGATCGTCGCCTGTGAATCGAGCCCAGAGAAGTGGGCGGGCCAGGCACCTATTCGCGTTGTCTCCACGGACACCCGTCCTATTCAGAAACAGGCGAGCGGTATCACGGAGCTAGGCCAGGGCATTTTCGTATCCAATGACTTTGAGGGTGCCCGACTCAACGGATCTGTGCTCCAGGGCGACACATTGATTGATGCACTCATTACACCCGAGAACACGCCGATCAATCCAAGTCCCTGGTATTCATTCAAGGTTTGGTCGGAGGCACCCAGAGAGATCTCCGTCCGGATCAATTATCTCGACGGCGTCTACCATCGCTACTATCCCAAATTGAGTCGCGACGGTGAGACCTGGAGCACCCTGGACAGCAGCCGGTACAGCCAAGGAGAAGAGGTGGTAGTATCGGAGTCAGGCCGCGAACTTCCCCTTCAGATCACGATCAATGTCGACATTGGCCCGGACACGCTGTGGATCTCCGCGCAGGAGCTCATGACTTCAAGCCGCAATTGGGCATGGATCCAGGGACTGGACGCTCTCCCCTACGTACAGCATGAGCAAATCGGCGAGAGCCGTGAAGGCCGCCCTGTTCGTTTGATGAAGATTGGGGAAAGCGATGACTCCAAAATGATCTTTGTGCTATCGAGACAACACCCGCCTGAAGTAACGGGCTATCTCGCCATGATTTCCTTTGTCGAAACCCTGGCTGGGACATCTGAGCTAGCACAAGCTTTCCGAGGCGAGTACAACGCGTATGTGGTACCCATGGCGAATCCCGATGGTGTCGACAATGGGCAATGGCGGCACAGTCTGGCGGGAATCGATCTCAATAGAGACTGGAAAAATGTTAACCAGCCGGAGATACAGGCCATCCAGGAGTACATGGGCGGAAAGCTGGAGAACGGCGGGAAGGTATATTTCGGAGTCGACTTCCACTCCACCTGGGAGGATATCTACTACACGATCAACGAGGCGCTGAAAGGCAATAAGCCAGGCCTGGTACCTGAGATGATCACCTCGATGGCCGCCGAATTGGAGCTCGACCCTAACATACGGCCTGGAAGAGATACACTACGAGGGCCCACCTCTTCTTCCTACATGTTTCACGTACTCGGGGCCGAAGCACTGACGTTTGAGTTTGGCGACAATACACCGCGGGATCTGATCAAAAGGAAGGGAGAAGTATCCGCTGAGAAGCTCATGGAGCTGTTGCTGGAGACGAGCGAGTGACCCAGACGCCCTGCTATTAACGCAGCGCGTGACATTTTACTCTCGACAGCGGATCGGCGATCACGCCCTTTTTGGCTGTGGACGACAGATCTACTTCAAGAAACGACCATACCATGCAAGGTATCGCTCATAGCGATCTTTGATAAACTCCGCCTTGCGAATGCCATGATGTTGACCTGGGTACACCACCAACTGTGTCGTTCGGCCCAGTCGTTTCATGGCCTGATACATTTGTTCTGAGCCCAGGATAGGGACGTTCCAATCCACGGCGCCTCCCATAAATAGCGTGGGCGTCGTGACCTTCGCCACATAGTTGAAGGGCGAAAGTTTATCCCACAGCTCGCGGTTCTCCCATGGCAGGCCGAGTTCCTTTTCCCAAAAGTATTGATAGTGGTCGTGGCCATAGAGTGAGCGGTACAGTGTTTCACTTGCCCCAGAGATGGCTGCCTTGAATCGACCCGTTTTGGTGATCACATAGTTCGTCAAAATACCTCCGTAGGACCAACCGCCAACACCTAGTCGGGAGCTATCGGCAATACCCATTCGAACCACATGATCGACTCCCGCCATGACGTCTTCGAAATCCTTGTTCCCCCAATCCGCAAAAAGCGCTGATGAGAAATCCTGCCCATAACCTGAGGAGCCCCGGGGATTCACCATGACCACCGCATAGCCATTAGCGGCCAACAATTGTGCATCAAAATTCAATGAGAAATCATATTGCGAGACGGGTCCACCGTGAATGCGCAGCAGCGTGGGATACGATTGTCCTTCTGCATAGTCGATGGGCCTGTACAGGAAACCCTCGATTTCAGTGCCGTCGGCACTATTGAAATGAATGTTTTCAACTGCCGATAGTTGAAGGCTGTCCAGCAGCGATTTATTGGCATTGGTTAGCTGTCGATTTTGGTCACCATCATGCAGATAGATTTCACTGAAAGCGTCCGCGCGGCGCAAGACGGTCGCAGCCAGGCCATCCAATGTGTGGTGACCCCGAATGGAAATGTTCCCATCTACGAGGCGGGTGAATCTACGGCCATTGGTTCCGATGGAGGCCAGGTGGCGCATGCCACTGTCTTCCAAATTGAACAAGATGGTCTTGCCATCAGCGGAAAACACGGGCGATGACACGTTTCTGTCAATATCTCGTGTCAGCAGCTCGGTCAGCCCGTCGAGGGTAGTGATTGCAAGATGGTTGGTGGCGTACCAAATGAGGTCTGGCTCTACGGAAGACACGTGGGCAAGGGCTTTGCCATCAGGGCTCCATGCCGGACCATAGTCCGCGCCGGGATTTGAGGTTACCTGCTGCAATTCTCCGGGTTTGTCAACAGCAACAATCCAGATGTCCGAATTTCTATTGGCATCAGGATTCTCGGTGCGGTTGCTCACGAATGCTATCGACCTCCCGTCCGGGCTCCAGGCGGGTTGGCTTACATCATAAGGGCCAAAGGTTAACTGCGTCAATACTGTATCCCCGGGTTTCACCAGATAGAGGTTCGTGTTGAGGGTGTCCAGGTAGCCGACATAATCGCGCTTGAACTGCAGTCGGTCGATCACCACAGGTTCCGGTTCCTTGCCCTTCTTCTGGGCGGAATCCGCCGCCGTCATTTCTTTGATGATCACCAGCAGTTGGCTACCATCCGGCGACCACTCGTAGCCACTTATGCCCTGCTTCACAAAGGTGAGTTGCCGCGCCTCGCCCCCCTGCCGGTTCAGTCCCCAGACCTGGTTTTTGCTTTCGTTCCTTGAAGCTGTAAACGAAAGGTACTTACCATCAGGGCTCCACCTTGGATTTCCTGAGGAAGTGCCTTTGGCGGTCATAGGAATGGGCTCTCCCCCTTGCAAAGGGACCATCCAGATGCCAGTATTGGACTGCTTCTTCTCGTCAAACTCCGACTGCGTATACGCGATCCACTGCTTGTCTGGGCTTATTCGAGGATTGCCCACTCGCTTGATGGAGAAGAAATCATCGATTTCCAATGGTCTAGGCTGAGCAATGGTTTGCGCAGACGTTGCGACGATTGCGATCGTGGCAGCAAGTAGGATCTTCATATTGGGAGACATTTGGCATTCAAGATAATTGATTTGACAAATCATATAATGAAGACCACCATAGTAGTTCTTGCCAAACGTTTTCCACGTCCATCTACTATTTTCCTGTCACTGCTCACCACCAACGACCGAAGCCAGGCGGAATCTCCTCGCCCCAATCTCTTCCCCCTATCTTTGGGCTCCGTTTTCTCATAGGGATACCAAATGGCTTTTAGAAAATAGATGGAATGAAAGCAGCATCACTTGCACTTATTAAAAGCGCCTTGAAGGAAAGAAATGAAGAAGAACTACTGGCCATCTGCCTTCGACTCGGACGCTTCAAGAAGGAGAACAAAGAGTTGCTGACCTACCTGCTATTCGAGGCTGGAGATGAAGCAGGCTACATCCAGCTACTGAAAGAAGACATCGACGACATGATGGATGAGGTCAACACTGGACATCTGTATTATGCGAAAAAGGGACTACAGAAGATCACCAGAGCGCTCAATAGAACCCTCCGCTACTCAGGACAAAAGCAAACGGAAGTGGAGGTGCGACTGTATTTCTGTGAGAAAATCAAGGAGACGGGCATTGCCATCAGCAGGCACAACACCATCAACAACCTGTACCACAGGGAGATCAAACGTATCGAAAAAGCCCTGGCTGGTTTACATGAGGACCTGCAGGCAGACTATCGCTATGAACTTGAGAGGCTATAGCTTCTCAAAACCGCAATACCCAGACACCGTCTCCGTAGCCATAGTACGATGACAGGTCGGCCTCTGCCTCTTCCCTGGCAACATAGTCGCCAAGTGCCACGCGATAGTACACATGGCTGCTGGAGTTATGCTCAATGATCTTCACGTCATTGCCTTCTCTGGCCAGCTTCTTGGCATAGTCCATGGCCAGGTCATCGTCGATACTGCTGGAGACGATCGCAAAGTACCGTCCGGTTCGTGAAGTGATCATGTCTATTATTCCTTCCTGGATTCTTAGCCTTCTTGACTCGATTTCCTGCAACTGGCCGTTGACCATTGACAATTGATCCCTGGCGTAGGATTCATCAGGAAGTATCGAGGTTGCGCGGGTGTAGAGTGTCTGAGCAGTCTCCCAATCCTCCAGTGCAAATACCGAGTCGGCTTGTATGATCAGTTGGTCGTATTCCGCCCTTTTCCGTGCGGCTTCTTCCTGTCTCTTTCGCTCGGCCTCCTCTGCCGCCTCTTGCTCAAGGCGAGCACGCTCGATGGCCTCTTGTTTAGGCTTGTAAACAAACCAGTAATAACCGCCTCCTGCTGCACCCAACAAAACGATCACCAGTACAATGATGCCTACGATCCGACCTGCGTTAGATTCCTCACTCATGTCCTTCTAGTTATCTTTTCAGGTAAATGCCCATGGGGGTATCTCACCTCAATAATTACCTGAAAGTAGGTACTAGGGCCGGGTATACCCACGTGTAACGGCCTGATTGGGTGTTTTGATCGTGTGAACGGGTCATATTTTAGTGGCAGTCAGGCGCTGTTTTGCCATAATACGAGCAATATCTGTCTCGCCGCCTGCAGAGTTTCGAGTTCTGACTTTTGAGTTGATTCACTAAGAATTGTAAATCAGAATTCAGAACTCCAGGGCTCAAAACAGAATACTGCTGCACTCAGCGAAACGATGGCCATAATTGATGGGTTTTTGTCCAGTGGCCCGCGACCAAACAAAAAAAGCGAACCAAAGTCCGCCTTTTAAGTCTTGAGTGATTAACCCTATTCGCTCCAGGGAGGCGTAATGCCATTAGCCCTGGCGTAGGCGATCAGCTGGCCCAGGTGCTCATTGTTGTGTCCTTGCACAATCAATATTGCCGTCATGGTTGTGTATTCGCCTGGAAAAGGAAATTCCACTTTATCTGCCAATGTGCTGCTGTCGACATTCTTGATAGCACCGGTGATATGTGCTATGGATGCCTTCAGTGCCGGTACGAGGTCCTCTTTGGTGGTCAGGTCCTGCTCAAGTGTTTGTAGGTTGACGTCGGCTGGAGGCACCGCACCCAGTTTGGTGGCAAAAAAGTAGTTTGCTGAAATAATGTGGGAGATGACACCAGCTACAGATCGCACCCCCTCCTGCGGGCTCCAACTGTATTTGTCGGCGGGAATGGCTTCAGCCAGTTGGGCCGATCTCCCTGCGGCAAACTGGATCATGTTGGAAGTTTCTGTTTGCAACTGATCTTGTGCAAAAAGTGGGGCGCATACAACAAGCGCCAAGGCTATTAGTAGTCCTTTCATATGATTGAGTGGTTAGTTTGGTTATACTCAAAGAACGGAAATTTAGCCCTGAGGATGTGCAAAATGGACAACATTTCATTGACGTTGTCGATGCGATTGCAACCCCGCAGCCAAAACACTCTCGAAGCTAGTCCTCAGCCATTCGCTTCAGGGTCATCTGCATGTTGTTGACCTCCTCGGCATCATCGAATTTGGCGTAACTAAGAGATACCAGGACGTTTGGATCCAGAAGTGACAGTTCGGTGCGCAAAAGCTCGTTTGTCCCATCTGAAAGTACGAGCGACAGGGAAGAGGTGAGTGTCTGGGAGGCGGGATCCCATTCACCATGATTGGTGATAATGTTGTCCGTTCTACTGTAGAGATATGTTTGTCGATACGCTTCTTCCTTCGTATCGAATGTAATCCAGCTGATATACTTTCTTTGACGACCAGTCTCCACGTTCACGAGCTGTGCCGACCACTGGAAGTAGGTCGAGTCCAACGCCCACGAGATTTGGGCGCTCCCCTCCTCCATTCTGACCTCTCCGCTTCTCGACTCAAATCGACTGGCTACCTCCCAGTTACCCACCAGCGTCGTCAGCTGCTTCAGTTGCGCTTTGATCTGATCGTGCCTGGATTGAGCGCATAGGCTGTTGGTAAGCAGAAGAGTGGCGATCACCAAGAATGCAGGTTTCATTATTCGCAAATTAGTCATCTGCATCTGCTAAATATTCAGAAAGGTCTTCCTTGTCGCTTGAATTGTAAAGAAAAGGGAACGAGGTACAGGTCTCCCTGTTGTCTCTTTGAGGGGACAGTGCTTCCTTGACTTCCCTATTCCACTATACCCAAGCCTTCGTCACCTACATCAGATGAAGCATACGCTAGTTGGCCAATGGCTTCTGTGAAATGAATTTGAAACGTGCTTCCCACTCCGACCGTGCTCTCTAAACCAATTACGCCATTCATGGCTTCGACATATTTCTTGACGATCGATAGTCCAAGGCCAGTGGCCTTTTCGCCAGCGGTTGTCTGACTTGATATGGTTGAAAACTCCTGGAACAGGTCTTTCTGCTCTTCTGGACTTATACCTGGTCCTTGATCACCCACTGCAATCGTTACTCGACCGTCGTCGAGCGTTGCACCCAGTAGTATTTGTGTGCCCGGCGCTGCATATTTACTGGCGTTGCCTATCAGATTCTCCAGGACCTGGATGAGGTAATTCCGGTCGGCTTCGATATGCACTTCGCGATCGTTTGTTGACAGCTGCACTTCCTGATCCTTCTCACCGAGGACTGTTTTGAAGTTGATCGCCATCTGCGCCAGCAGGGAATTGACTTCAATGCACTCGATTCTCAGGTCAATTTTCTTTGACTCGAGGGCACTGATGTCAAGGATCCGATCCACCATGATGCTAAGACGATCCGTTGCTTTGGAGGCATGATCCAGCAACTTCTCCTCGGAGTCGCCCCAAATCGACACATGCAGATTGAGAAAACCCTTGATCTGGTTCAGCGGACTTCTTAGGTCATGTGCGACTACACCCAAGAGTTTATTCTTGTCTTCATTGAGCTCTTTTAATGTCTGGTTACTGTACTCGATCTGCGCGTTCAAAGAGGAGAGCTCGATGTTGGCCCGGGTCTTCACACGGTAAAACCGATAGAGAATGAATAACAGAACCAGCAAAAACGACGCGCCAACGCCAAATGCGATTTGGGTCGTTTGCTGACGGTTGATGCGCTCATTGAGCAGGAGAGTTGCTTTTTCGTTGGCAAATTCGATGGAGTCTTGCCTTTGTTTGAATTCAAACTGCTCCTCTGCCCTTATGAAAGCGCGCGTCTTGTCCTCGTCGTTCAACTCATTTTCTACCTCATGAAATTCCGTGAAGTACTTTAGCGCCTGCCGATGATCCCCAAGGTCCTTGTGAAGCAGGTGAAGTTCATTGCTCGCATCTCGAATGGCTTCCATAGAATTCACGTCAATCGCGACCTCGTAAGCTTCATTGAGATATTCCATTGCTATAGTATAGAGTCCTGACTCCCGGAGAAGCCGCCCTATCCAGAGCGCCGTTTGCGATATGTGCTTCTTCGAGCCAAGCTCCCTTCTAATGTCATAGGCTTGAAGGAAGTGCTCCTTCGCTACCTCAATGTTTCCAAGTTCGTAGTTGACGACGCCGAGGTTTTGATAGGCATGGCCCAGCCCATTTTGACTACCTAGGTCTTCACTGATTTCCAAAGACTTCCGATAATGCAGATGCGCCGAATCATAGAGATCCAAGCTCAAATAGCATGTGCCGAGGTTGGTGTGACTTGAGATCATCCGATCTTTGAATTGCAGCTCCTGTACAATTGCGAGTGATTCCAGATGGTACTCGATGGCTTTGCGATACTCCTCGCGCTTTTTGAAAACAACTCCCATGTTGTTTAAGACATGGGCCTTGCCATCATGATCACCCAGATCATTGTAACCCTCGAGTGCCATGAGATAGTATTCAAACGCTTTTGAGTAGTCACCCCACTCCTCATAGATGATCCCAATGTTATTGTAGGAACCGACGATGGCTAATTGCTCCCCTTGCTTGATGCGGACCTCGAGTGATTGTTCGAAGTAGTTGATGGATTCTTTGTAGTCGCTTTGGTAATACGCCAGAGCACCAAGACCATTCCAAAGCGTGGACCTCGCGGCATCGCTGTTGGCAGAATCGGCGAAAAACAAGGCTTCTAGATACAGATCATTGGCCGTCTCATAGTGTCCCAAAACGAGGTTGGCCCAAGCTATGCGTGCATGAGCAAGCACGAGGCCATCAAGGTAGCCAATTTGATGAGCAAGACGCATAGCCTCCCCGGCATAGAGTGCCGTTTTCGCGGAGTCTGACGTGTTGTAATGCCTCCCCAGCTCATTCAATACGTCTACCCGGCTCTTTTGACTTTGGACTGTATCAATGACATTAAGCAGGGAATCGATGTGTTTGGATTGCGCAAAGAGGGGTACACTCATTACCAGCAGAGCGCCTGCGACGAATATCTTCTTCATGTTTCCTGAGCTAGTTCTTATTGCCTGTAGAGGTCGTCTTGTTGGACAAACCTCAAACGCTTAATGAGCAAACATAACGAAATGCCTCCACATGTAACGGTGCATGTGCGTGGCACCGCATTCTTCTGATCTAGTTATTCCTTGTCGTTCATGATATTATGATCCTATGTCTACTCTACTTAGCATCACCGACATATGCCCCTTAGGTTTCGTAATCCCAGCCTCTGAGTTATAGCGTCGCTTCGCAAAGTATATACAGCAATGCCTCAGTTGTGAATAAGAGTAGAAGCAGTTAAAATTCGATTCAATTTGTGCTGGATACTTTTTTATCTTCCGAACTTGAGGGTCTAACAATCTCCTGAAATATGAAAATAAGCCACCTTCTCAGTATTTTGTTCGGTGCTTTGATCGCTTTTGGCTGCCAGCGGAATGGAGAAAGCGAGCCCACGAGTGGAGGTGGCAAAGCAAACGTCTTGCTCATTGCCATAGACGACCTCAACGACTGGATCGGGGTCATGGGCGGCCATCCCCAGGCCAGGACTCCCAATATTGACCGCCTGGCGGCGAAAGGAGTTTTGTTTTCCAATGCCCACTGTCAGTCTCCGGTCTGCAACCCGTCTCGGGCGAGCATGATGACCTCCCTCTACCCAAGTACGACGGGCATTTATTTTTTGAATCCGGACATTATTGAATCGGAAGTGGCCCAAAGGAATGTGGTCATGCCCAAGCGATTCCAAATGGAAGGTTATCATGTGACTGGAGGCGGCAAGCTGTTTCATAATGCCCGCGGGATCAACGAACGCCATTTGCCCAATTATGCCGGCCACTTTGGAGGATTTGGCCCTTTGCCAGAAGAGAAGCTGACGACGTTTCCAGGCGTGCGACTTTGGGATTGGGGTGCCTATCCAGAACGGGACGAGGACATGCCAGACGTCAAAATCGCCGAGTGGGCCACGAAGCAGCTGGCTACACCGCACGACAGCGCACTGTGGTTGGGTGTGGGTTTCTTTCGCCCGCACGTTCCTCAATATGCACCACAGCAATGGTTCGATATGTATCCCATTGAGGATATCCAGTTGCCCGAGGTAATACCCACAGACCTGGACGACCTCTCCGACTATGGAGTGAGCATTACTCGCACGAAACATGTATCTCCGTCTTTTGAATGGGTGACAGCCAATGATGAGTGGAAGCCGCTCGTCCAGTCCTATCTGGCCTGCGTGAGCTTTGTAGATGCACAAGTGGGCAAAGTGCTTGACGCCCTGGAATCAAGTACCTACAAGGACAATACGTACGTGGTACTATACAGTGATCATGGATTTCACTTTGGAGAGAAAGAGCGATTCGCCAAGAGAAGCCTGTGGGATGATGGAGCCAAGGTGCCGCTGATCATCGCTGGCCCAGGTATAGCGGAAGGCAAAGTGTGCAATAAGCCAGTGCAGTTGCTTGATATCTACCCGACGCTTCTGGAACTGACAGGCCTCGAAAAAGACAGCCTTCACGAGGGGCGCTCTTTGGTGACGTTACTGCAAAACCCTGAGGCCGAATGGCCCTTCATGGCCAGAACGAGCTTCGGTCCTGGTAATTATGCCATCGTGTCTGAGGACTATCGGTACATCATCTACAATGACGGCTCTGAGGAGTTTTACGATCGAGCAAAGGACCCAAACGAATGGTACAATGAAATAAACAATCCGGCGTACAACGAGCTAATCGGACAGCATCGCCGAGAAGTGCCCGAGGAAAGGCACCCCATCCTTGGAGAGGGTTCTACCGGACATTTGACGTTTGAGGCGACGGAGGCGTTGCTTGAATCAGCTGGACAATAGGTGATCTGCGCCTGTCATAAATTATCAGACGAAAAGAAGCAATGAGCGGTGACTGCCTACTTTGAACCCGTAAATCCCATGGCAATGAACTCAGCCACTACTGCCGGCTTTTCCTGCCCCTTGATCTCAAAAACCAGGTTAAGCTTGTACTTCGCTCCCACCTCAAACTCCTCTACATCCATCAAGGACACCCTGCCGCGGATGAAGGAACCGACGGGCGTGGCGTTAGGTACGCGCACCTTGTCCAACCCATAATTCAACCCCATGGTAACATCGGAGATGGTGCAGGTCTCATAGCAGAACTTCGATGCCAATGAGAGAATCATGAACCCATGCGCGACCGTGGTTTTGTAAGGAGAGAACTGACGGGACTTTTCCACGTCAGTATGTATCCATTGCGTATCCCCAGTTAGCTCGCCAAACTGATTGATCATGTCCTGTGTGATTTCCACCCATTCGGTGAGACCCAGTTCCTTTCCTATGTGTGTTTTCAATTCGCTCAGTTGCGCAATTGTCGTCTGGTGGGGCGTATTGGTTTGTTCCTTATCCATAGATCGAAAATTAACTAATCCGCTGGCACTTGGTTTATCCAGCCACGGCTTTCACGGCCTGTACAATCCTATCCATATCGGTCTTCGTATTGATCACTGTCGGCGATAGTCTCACGCCGTCCATTGGGGCTGAGGCAATGCCATGCTCGCTGTACAGCTGTTGGAACAGGTCCATAAACTCCTTACCCGGTACATTAAAAATGGTGACACCCCCGCTCAGTGAGGGATCCATGGGCGTAGTGAACTTGATGCCTGGAATTTCCTTGGATAGGTCCGATTTCAATTTTGTGTGAAGCTCCTGAATTCTGCTCTCAATGTTGCCGGGCCCTATCTGGGTGTGGAAATCAATGACTTCCGCAAGTGCGGCGGTGGTTGATTCGTTGCGTTGACCCAGCTTGCAATACTTCTCATCCACGGTGGTCTTCTCCTCACTCCAGCCCGGGGCAATGGAATCCGGCCAGACCTTATCGATATTGGATGCCTTCATGTAAAGGATACCGTTTTCCAGCGGGCCCATTAGCCACTTGTGCGTACTGGCAGTATAGAAATCACAGCCAAGCTCCTTTAAGTCCAGGTCCAATGCCCCAAAAGACTGGGCACCATCTACCAGCGTAAGGATATTGCGCTCGGCGGCCATCTGGCAAAGCTCTTTTGCGGGCATACGTATGCCGCTCACATTCGATATATGTGAGAAGGCCATCACCCGGGTGTTTTTGGTCATCTGATCGCCAAACAGCTTCAGCAATTCCTCGGGAGATTTTGGACGGCCAGATACACTGACCACTTTGACGGTGAACCCACGGCGTTTGGCCCGTTGCATCCACGACAGATTGTTCGTGGGATGATTCTCATCCCAGATGATCACCTCATCGCCTTTCCCAAGCTCCAGGCCATTGACGATGATGTTGTTACTCTCTGACGTGTTGCGAGTGATGCCCACCTCGTCGGTATTGACACCTAGATAGTCACTTAGTTTTTGAATCGATTGTTGTCGCATGTCCCCGTACTTTGACCGATTCTGGAAGGATACATCGCGAATCAGCTCCTCCTGAAACTGGCGCACCTTGTCATTGACAAAACGCGGACTGGGACATAGATTGGCTGAATTGGCCATGATCATGTTATTGGGAACGGCAAACTGTTGTTTGACTAACTCCCAGAAACTCTCGTCCTCGGGTTGGCCAGCAAGCCAATCCCGGTTCGGCTTGACGGCCGCTTCAGAGACCAGGGGTAGTGCGGTTATTCCGAGGGCTATCTTTCGAAGAAAGGACCTTCTTTGGCCCACAGCGGAAGAGTGGTCGGGTGATTGCATAGTAGCTTGATTGTGAATAAGGATCAAGATACCGATAGTTCATCCCATTGCAAAAACTCGGATAGCAGGCACCAACCTTAAGGAAATTTGATGCAGGCTAGAGCTCAGGATCTGTAGATTCGCAAAAAAAGGCAGGGCCTTCGATGTATTCGAAAGCACCTGCCCATTAATCGAGGGAGTTAGAAGGTTTCCTCTGTCTCATCAGATCTATCAGACCATCGCGACTGCTTCGGTCCGCTGATGAATAGCGGCTAAAGTTCGTGCAATACGAGCCGCAACTATGTAAGGATCAGCGTTGGATGCGGGCCTGCGATCCTCCAGGTATCCTCGCCATGAATCGGCGGGAACTGATACAGGGATTCGGATCGAGGCCGACCGGTCGCTGACACCGTAGCTAAACGTGCCAATATGTTGGGTTTCATGCTGACCTGTCAGCCGAAGTTCGTTGTCGGCTCCATAGCTGTGGATGTGTTCCTCATGGTAGGCGCGGAATTGTTCGCATATGTCGTACATCATCTCCTTGCCACCTATTTCGCGCATCTCACGCGTGGAAAAGTTGGTATGCATGCCAGAGCCGTTCCAGTCTCCAGCGATTGGCTTCGGATGGAAGTCCACTTGTACGCCAAATTGCTCGGTGGTGCGCTCCAGGAGATATCGGCTGATCAGCAAGTCGTCCGCTGCGCGCTTAGCACCTTTGCCGAATACCTGAAACTCCCATTGGCCGATCATGACCTCCGCGTTGATGCCGGTGATATGGATCCCCGCTTCCAGGCAGGTATCGAGGTGCTCCTCTACGACCCCGCGCCCCTCTACCCTGCCGGCCCCTACACCACAGTAGTATTTTCCTTGGGGTGCTGGAAAACCTTGTTCGGGGAAGCCGAGTGGCGAGCCGTGATCTTTGAGCACGTATTCCTGCTCAAAACCTAACCAGAGGTCTTCCACATCCTCAAATTGTGCTCTGGTATTGGATGCGTGCGGCGTGCCGTCCGGATCCATTACCTCACAAAGGATGAGGTATCCGTTCTTACGTCCGTGGTCCTCGTAGATCCTGACGGGTTTCAGCAGGCAGTCGGAGTCGCCGCCTTCTGCTTGCATCGTGGAGCTGCCATCGAAGGACCAAACAGGCAGGTCCTCCAATTCTCCCGTAAACGCCTCACTGGAGACGACCTTTGTTTTACTTCTGATTTGAGCTGCAGGCTGGGTTCCATCCAGCCATATGTACTCCAATTTGATTTTCATACGAAATTATATTTGGTTGTTAATAAAATGATTATGCGAAACTTGATTCCTGATGGTAAGCCTTGTCCATACCTTTCTGCTCCGTGACGGAGTCAATTCTGGAACCACGAGTAATGAATTGAGTGATCATGTAGATGCCCCAGGTACCGACGACACTGATCACGATGGTGATGCCTATGGCGATGAGTTGAGGTACCACTTGATAAGGATTGCCGTATAACCATCCGGCCTCACCGTTGATCCTTGGGTCGGCAAACAGCCCCGTAGCGATCGATCCCCAGATGCCTACCAATCCATGGATCCCAAAGGCGTCGAGTGTATCATCATAGTGGAAGACCTTTTTGAGCTTGACGACACCATAATAGCCCACCAACCCTGAGGTTAGGCCAATAACTAATGCCCCGTCAATGCCGACGTAGCCAGCCGCTGGTGTGATACCCACTAGTCCGGAAAGAGCTCCAGATGCAAGGCCGATGGAGGTTGGCTTTTTGCCACAACACCACTCCACCATGATCCAGGCGATTGCGCCGCAGCAGGCCGCCACATTGGTCACGAGTAATGCGTTGGCAGCTACGCCATCCGCCGCGAGTTGGCTACCACCATTAAAGCCAAACCAGCCGAACCAGAGTAGTGCCGACCCGAGGACTGTCAGCTTTACCGATGAAGGGTTGTCGTCCACCTGGCGCTTTCTTTTTCCCAGGAGCAGCGCTAGAACGAGCCCGGCTACACCAGCACTCACATGAATGACGGTGCCACCGGCGAAATCCAATTCACCAAGGTCTCCGAACACGCCGTCGGCCCAAATGATCCGCACCAGCGGCGCATAGACCAATGCCACCCATAACAGAGAGAAGAAGATCCATCCCGAGAACTTCATCCGTTCGACGACAGAGCCGCTGATGATGGCGACGGCTATTGCCGCGAAAACGCCCTGAAATCCCACAAAGAGCAGTTCCGGAATGGTACCGGTGACTGAGTGAATACAGATGCCTCTCAAAAACGGATGATCTGTAATCGTCGCACCAAAGGCAATCGAGTAGCCACCAACAACCCAGACGAGCGTGGCCACGCAAAAGGCCACATAGCTCATGCCGACGGTGTTGATCACATTCTTTTTACTCGAAAGTCCTCCATAAAACAGCGCCAGCCCAGCCGGCGTCATTAGCATCACGAGGGCCATGGCTACCATGACCCAGGCGGTGTCTCCTGAGTTTATCATAATTATCGTGTGTGTTTGTGTATTTGCGGTGTTTATTTTTCCTGCAAGTCCTTGATGGCCTGGATGATCTCGTTGTGTCCGGCCCGCTTGGCATCTGTGACCGGGGTCCCACCCCATCTGTCTTTGGCTTGGGTCCTGGCGCCGTGGGCGATCAAGTAGCGCACGACTTCCAGGTGATTCTCCGCCGCGGCCAGATGAAGGGCTGTTCGCCCATCGTAATCGGCGTCGTTGACAGAGGTGCCCTCGTTGTGTATTCTTTTCACCTCATTGATGTCCCCAGCTGATGCGGCGAAGATGAGCTGCATGACCTCTGTGGCCTTGGTCTGGTACTTCTTGCGTCGTGGATCCTTCTTACCGTCCTGCTCGTGATTAAGAGAGTCGTAGGTGTGGAAGTTGAATCTCTTCAACAACTCCGTGGCAAACTGGATGCCCCTCACACTATTGCCATTCCCATCCAGCAATGGCGAGTAGATGCAAATGCCCATGACATTGGGCACGACAATCCAGATGGCACCGGACACGCCACTTTTGGCCGGCAGGCCTATTGTGAAGGCAAACTCTCCTGAGAAGTCATACATGCCTGAGGTGTTCATCATCGTCAGGCAGCTCTTCACAGTTTGGGACCCAAAGACGCGCTCGTTGGTGAAGGGATTGATGCCCGAATTGGCGTACGTCGCTGCAATACGGGCCATTTGTTTAGAGGTGGACTCCATGGAGCAACACTGAAAGTAAAAGTCCATCACAGAGGGGATATCCGTTCCTCCGGGGAAGGCCCCGTTCTCCCTCATGAAATAAGCCAACGCATAATTGCGGTCAGCAGTCTCACGCTCAGATAGGTAGATGGAGTTGTTGAATGACGGTCGTCCGTAAGCATGAAGCCGCTCATGAATGGCCTGCAGCCTTTCGAACTTGTCGGCGGCCTGAAGGTCTCGCATGATGAGTGCCGCACACATGATGGCACCGGCATTGATAAGTGGATTGTGCGGCAGGCCGAGCCTGTTCAACGTAAGTTCATTGAATGAAGCGCCGCTGGGCTCTTTGCCAATGTGTTGATGCACTTCCTCTGCACCCAACTCCTCAAGGGCAATCGCATAGTTGATGGGTTTGTGCGTTGATTGTAGACTGAATTTTGTCTGATGATCCCCAAAGCTGACCTCCTGTCCATCGACGGTGCACAGGGATACCGCAAACAATTTGGGATCTACTGTCGCGAGCTGAGGGATATAGGAAGCCACTGCCCCGGCATTGTTCTGACGAACCATTTCATATATCTCAGAGATGTCGTTTCTGAAACCTTCGAAGTCCGGCAGGATGAGTTCACCTTTTAGAGATTTCCTGACAGTTTCCAGGTCCTCGCGCTCCGAGTGATGACCATTCGCGGCAGTGCCGTTTGGTGTTGGGACCACTGGTGGCTCCAGTAACAAGTTCACTTCCTGGTCAGATACCTCTGTGGGTAACTTTGCTTTTGCGTTGCGTTTCATTCTATCTTCGTTTTGGCGGTATCAATGGTTGACACCTGAATTACATGTTGACGGGATGAGGGAACGACTATGGTTGCGGGAGCGTCGAAAAATCAGGTTAGTGAAAAGTGTACAAGCGCCGAAAAGGAGGATAACAATAAGTGGACATTGAGAAATTAAATGGCTATAAATGAGTTACTTAGTACTACGATTCAGAGGATGAGGACAGCATGTATTTCGGGCACTTATTGAATCACAAGAGAAATAGAACTTGCAGGAGCCATTGCTTTTTGCACGTTATCGGGACGTTCTTTCTGGTGATGGTAACAGCTATTGACTCCTGGTCGCAGACATCGGAGCTTGATAGACTGACGTCCGTTTTTGAGACGATTCCCTGCGACACTGAACTGGAAATTGATAGCTTAAATAGCGTCGCTGATCAATACACAACTTCGTACCCAGCAGTTGCGGAGCAATTTGGTGAGCGGGCATTGGACCGGAGCCTTGCGCTGGGCTATTCACGAGGGGAAGCAGGCGCCTACCTCAACATTGCAGCACTTAATAGAACACGCAGCAATCTCCCCAAAGCCCTGGAATCTGGATGGCATGCGCATAACCTCTATCACGACTTGAGTGATTCAACAAGAATGGCGGTGGCACTCAACCTTCTCGGTAACATATACAAGGAATTGAACCAAATGGATAGCGCTTTGGCGGTGCTGTACAGGTCCATGGCGGTGAATGCTCGTGACTTGAAAACAAAGGGAATGACGCTGAATAATATTGGTTCTGTCTACATTGAGGGGAATCACTACGATAGCGCTAGCAAATACTACCATATGGCGCTGGAGATCAGACAGGAGATCAAGGATCTGGCGGGCTTGGGAGTGACTTATGGGAACCTAGGTATCCTGGCTTTGGAGCGGGACTCGGACTTCGAAGGAGCGAAACGCTACTACCAGCAGTCGATTAACATCAAATTGGCCAATCGTGATCTCTTCAACCTGGCATTCAGCTACATCAACATGGGCAATCTCTATAGGAATTACGAGCTCTTCGACACGGCAAGGACCTATTATGCCCTGGCAGTCAACATTGCAGACTCCGCTAAAGCGAAAGGCGTGCAATCAGCTGCCTATGTGCGGTGGGCCCGATCTGAGCGACGGGCTGGTAACATAGCCAAGGCTGAGGAGTATGATCGGCTCGCTGACGGACTCTATATCGAGGTGCTGGAAGAGCGGCAGCAGACTGAGCTTGCACAGCTTCAAGCCGGGTTCCAGTTAAGGGACAAGCAGCGGGAGTTGCAACTGCGCGTCAAGGACATCGCGATTCTGGAGAAAGACAAACGACTCTTGTTCTTTCAGTTGACACTGCTGGTCATTTGCGTGGTTTTCTTGTTCGTAATGTTGTGGTTCCAAAACAGGCGACGCAAATCAGACCGGGAGTTGCAGATTGTCCGGCAAGCCCAGCTGGAAAACGAGATCGAGACCAAGAATAATGAGCTGAGTTTGTTCACAGTCAATCTGATCAAGAAGCAGCAAATGATGGATGAACTCGATCTTCTGTCCAAGAAAATCAAGAGACAAAGCTCCCTGGAGGGTGTCAAAAGAGAGACCTCTGCACTGCAACGGATTGTCAACGATCAGCGACGTAGTGACCGCGAATGGGAGAATTTCAGGGTTTATTTCGAAAGGGTACATTTCGACTTCTTCAAGAAGATGCAGGCTGAGTTCGGTGACCTGACGGTCAATGAGCTGAGGTTGGCTGCTTTGATCAAGATGAATCTCTCCATCAAGGAAACAGCGTCTATCCTGGGTATCGAATCCGATAGTGTGAAAACGGCTCGTTCGCGGCTCCGGTCAAAATTAGGGCTGGCAAGAGATCAAAACCTTGGCTCGTTTCTCATGAAGTTTTGATTGTCTGAATGGGGCGAATGCAAGCTCTGAATGAGGGTAGCCCATTGCAATGCAATGGAAGGCTTATTAAATTCTTTCAAAGCAAGAATATCTTTGACAGGAAATGATACAATCCCGTCCCCGATCCAATGCCCTGTTTGCTGTGGGTCTGTTTATCATCCTCACCCTTGCAGTGGATGGATGGATCCTCGCCGGTCTCATCACCGACCCGTCCAGCTATTTCATGGCCAAGTTGATACTGGTCCCCACGCTCCTGGTCATTGGTATCATCGTGGCGTCCAAAAGCTACTTCTCGGCGATGACCCTGACACTGGGAAATGATCGACTTACCTACCAGTATCCGTTCGGCCCCAAGAAGAAGCACAAGATTTCGGAGGTAGCAGCGTGGGAAGAGACGGTGATCAAACGGAAAAGCAGTACTTACAAGCGGTTGACGATACGATTGACTGGCGGCAAGAAGCTACACCTGAGCAACCAGGAAAATAGCGACTACGACAAAGTGCTGAAGTACCTGAAAAAGAAGGTAAAGTCCGGCCGCTAAGAACCTTCGGTGACGAGAGTGTGTAAGCAGCTATTTGAGTGGCCTTACGAATATCAACACCTGGAGCACGATGCCAATCAAGATCAAAGCACCAATTTCAAGCTTTGCAATGAAGTTGCTGTTGTCAATGGACCTATTGGAAAAGTCGACCTCACGCTTTCCTTCTCCTACCTGGATCTCTGATAGGTCATCGAGGTCTTTGAAAATCGCGGAATAGTAGTGGTCCGTGCTCGATAGTGAGGGCAATTCTGCGTTGATGGCTTCGCCTTCATCGAAGTCTTCCTCATAACTCAGAAGACTCGTAAGATCCTTTTGCAGGGATTCAAATAGTCTCGATGCTCTTCCGGAGGGATTGGTGGCTGCATATTTATCAATCAAGACACGGATGGAATCATTCGCTGTGCGATTAATGAAGATCGCTTCCTGGTCAGGATCCATGTCCTGTAGTATCTCTCTTTTGATCTGCATTTGGCGTGAGATCTTGTAGAGGTAATTCTTAGCCAGCAGTCGATCTTCATATACGCTCGTAAGACTGTTTTGGACAATGGTAAAGTGGTGGCTGTCGATCACGTTGGTGGTCATGATCAACAAGAATACAACTGCCAACGCAGCGCCTGTTCTGATTCTCTGTGCCGTTGTGAATTCCCAATTCATAGTATCAGCGTATGGATAGATTTCTTCAAATATAATGCCAATGAGTTATGTGTAATTGCAACACAAACACTAGGCAAGACTTATGTAATCTATTCCAAGTCAGCTAAAAGGAAGTCTGAAAACGATAAGACTACGTCAAAATCTCACCCCCATTTCTTCAAATTGTGCTGCCGCATGCAGGAAGTGGGCCGTGATCCAAAAGACCGTCCACGATTCCGAGTAACCTCCACGCAATTCATAGACGTCCGACATCTTTCCGCTTTGAGCAAAATTGGTTTGTTGCAGTTGCTCGCCGTGTGCGCCATAGGGGTCGATCATTTGGCCACAGCTTCGATACATGACCATGGCCAGTTTCTGCAGGTCGGCTTTTCCAATCAGTTCCCCTAGCCGGTAGATGGATGGGGCTATCAATACGCCATAAACATCCAGGTGTTGATTCTGGGGTGAGACGCCCGTCCACCCCCGGGTCTTGAAGAGGTGGTCGGACATCCTTCCGGCAGGCAAAGGGATGTCCCATACGACCGTGTAAGTCAATACTACATCGCCCGCATGTTTGGCCCAACCCAGGTATTTCTCCTGTTGGGTCAGTTCATAAGCTGCAAGGAACCCCTGAAACGCACCCCATGCGCCTTCCTTGTCTTCGCATGTGGCATCAAGTGTACCACCCCAATAGGGTTCGTCCATATCAATGTGCCGCTCACCGTAATAGTCTGCGGCCTTCAATGCCGCCTCGCGATATTCGACATTGTCAAAAAGACTGGCCGATAGCAGCAAGGGTGAGATATAGAATGCTTCGGCGGTATTCCTCGGGCGCCACTCCTCGGAAAGGATCCTTTTTGCGTGGACGCCGATCGCCTGGTTTAGAAATCTTTCCCACTCTGCTATTTCCAGTTGCTTGTGAGTGCGGGCCACCTTAATGGCGAGCGCAATGTTGTTGAGTGCCTGTCCCTCCGAGACCGGATCAGGGCTATGCCATTCACCTGTCTCCACCTCGTACCTTACCGGAAAACCAGAATCACTTATTGGCGAGGTTACGATATGGTCCATGGCCTTTTGCACCATAGTCCAGATGTTGTTGTCCTGCAGGCGTCCTGCAAGCACTTGCAACGCATATATTGGCGCTTCCGACTGTCCCGCCCAGCCCAAGACAATTCGCTGTTTGGCAAATTCAGGATACATGTTGAATCCGGCATATCTCTGGCCTTCTATCCACCGGGATTTGGCGAAGCGATACTTGGCTTCAATGATGTCGTCTACGGTCGGCAGATCCTCCATGTAAAAGGGTTTGAACAGGCTAATTGAACTGTAGACCGGGTGCTGAAATCCCGACCCTTTCGCTTGTACGGGGTAAGCCTCCAGGTAGAATGTTTTCTCGATAACATCACCGGGTTCCATGCTCAGAAAGGTATCGGAATATCGCATTGCTTTTGACTGGAGGCCTTTGACAACTCCCTTCTCATTGTTATAGCCAACCGGACCAGATAGCAGTACCAACTCCGTCCCATCGCCATCGGTTTGAACTCCCAGTGACCACCACTGGTCGTCCTTGTTCCCACCATTTACAGGGCTAGGCAGCGTGTGCAATGCTGCTCCCCAGTGCTGCTCGTCTCTTTCCCATTCAAGACTGGCGAACGGCATAGGGTAACGATGTTCTTCGAATAGGGCCAGCTCGGAAGGCAGGCCATGATAGGTTGGTACCTTATGGCTTCCATTTTTCTCGCCAGAGGGATTTCCGTAATAAAGGATACCGGGAAGCAACGCCTCTGGCTCCTTGGCAATGACTTGCCACCTGATGGACAATGTAACGCTGTCCAGCGCTTCATCACCCTTCCATTCGAATCTCCGCACACATTTGATGAGTCCATTTTGGTTGCGATAGGCATCTTGAAAATGCAGCTCACCATTGTCCAGAAGCAATTTGCCACGTAGTATGCGCCAATCATCCACTTCCTCGATTTCTTCGGCCTTGGCGTGTGCCCATGAAATGGGCCAATCTTCTCGCCAGCCTTGACCAATGGACCACAGTCCTTCTTCCGGAGATATGACTAAGTCCTCACCCTCGTGAGTGACAGCTACCCGATGCCCTTCGTCATTGGTAATTATGCGAAAGGTTTGTTGAACTTGGGCTGCGAGCAATTCAGCCGAAATGCAAAAGAAAACAACCAATAATTCTCTCATAGCTAAGTGCGGCAAGGGTGTTAATGGAGTAAATATATCCCATCCACAGCGCTGACTCTTCAGCCCGGTTCATCGAGCTTACTTGCTGCCGCCACGTCCAGGAACAAAGTAGTATCTGGATGCGTCCTCAGAATCGATGCGGGACACGAAGTGCTGATGTCACCATATATGGCGCTGTGTACGGCGTCGGCTTTTCGCGCATCGGGGACAAAACAGCTAATACTCTTGCTCGCCATGATCGCGGGGATGGTCAATGTCAGTGCCTCCCGGGGCACATCCTCCATTGTAGGAAACCACCCCTCTCCCAACTGTTGCTGCCTGCAAGCGTCATCCAGTTCGACTAGCTTCACGAGTTTTGGATCGTCGAAATCGGCAACCGGTGGGTCGTTGAAGGCGATATGCCCATTCTCTCCAATGCCAATACACGCGATATCGATGAGGTGCTTCTTTAATTCAGTTTCGTAGCGCTGCATCTCAGCATTTATGTCCTCGGCGTCACCATTGAGGAAGAAGATCTGTTGAGGCTGAACAGCGTCCAGGATCCTTTCCCTCAGGTATTTGCGAAAGCTAGCCGGATGCGTGTCGGGTAGGTCCTTGTATTCATCGAGGTGAAAAACAATGACCTTACTCCAGTCAATGGACCTCTGTTGCAGTGCCTCAAGAAAAGCAAACTGCGACGCCCCAGTCGCCAATATCAAATGAGTCCTGCCCCTCTCGTCGATGGCCTTGGTCAGCTTCTCTACCACGAAGTCAGAGGCGGCCTCTCCCATCTCCCTGGCATCGGGATAGATCGCCACATTCATTTTTTCAGCTTTCAGTGTTTTTCTCATGACTTAGAAGTCTATCAAGGCAAACCAGGTAGTGACCAGTGAGAACACGATTACCAGCACAATACCCATATTCATTCTCTGGCTTGCCCTGTGTTCCGACATCAGTTCTTTCCGGTTGATCAACACAAATATGGGGATGGTCACAGCTGGCAAGATGCAGGCTTGAAACGCCTGTGAAAAGATCATGAGTGCCGGAGGCCTTTCCTCCAGGAAGACAGAACCAAAGGCAAAGACCATCGCACCCAAAATGAGTATCCTGGACTGCGTAGAATGAATGTTTCTCGGTGTCCCCGAATAGTCCGCTATCAGCCATGGTGCGATCAAGACAATTGGAAAGATCGTCGACAATCCAGCGCCGGCAATACCGAGGATCAGGATATAGGACGATACGGTTCCACCGATAGGCTCAAACAGCTGGATCATGTCGACGGTATTGTCCAGCTTCAGGCCCATCACATGCAGGGTCCCCGCGCCTACGGCCATGATAACACCGCTGAGGAAGAGCATCATAGTAGCTGAGACAAACGCGTCCTTCTTTTCCGTTTTCAGGTCTTTGATCGTCCACCCTTTCTCAGTAACTACGGTGCTCCTCATGATGAAGACGGCCGCTGAGCATGTAGTCCCCGCGATGGCCGCGACGAGCCCAAAGGCCCCCGGGGTATCCGGAATGCTGGGGACCATCCCGGAAGCAAGTGTCGAAAGAGAGGGCTTGACCATAAGGAATACGACGATGAACGAAAGGCCCATGAGGATGACCAACACAGTGAGTGCCCTTTCGAAGGATCGATAGGCACCATACCAAAGAAAGACACAAATCAGGGCCGCAAAGAACGACACAATCCATCCAGTGTGAATGACCGCTCCGGAAGCGAGCCTGATCCCTTCCTGGACCAGGTCGGCCACGATCCCCATCACGCCCATGAGCGCCAATAATTCCCCAATGATCAGTGCTATGATGATGTACAATGCTAACAGCCAGCCATACCGAAAGGCCTTCCTGATGTTGTAAAGAGCAGTATGTCCCGTGACCAAAGTGACCTTGCCATAGGCGACCATCAGTACGAACGTAAAGACACAAGAGAGCACCAGAGCCCAGAATAAGCTCATGCCGTGCTCGGCCCCCGTCTTGGCCATGGTGGTGACGCTACCTGTGCCAATGTTGTAGCCGATGAGGAACAGGCCGGGGCCTACGAGGCTTAAGGTCGCCGCTATTTTTTGGAAGGTCTTCATCATCAGGTACTGCGGGACATATCCCAACACTAGTTTCTCGAATACACTAACTCCCCTGCCACGTAAGTCTCGTGAATAACGAGTTCGCCGCCCTCCATTGTAAACAAGATCATATTGGCTCGCTGGCCAGGTGCTATTGTCCCTAAATCCTCCTGTGACAAAACCTGGGCGGGGTTGGTGCTTGCCATGCGAATGGCCTCGGCCAACCCACATCCGGTGTAATCCATCATGACACCTACGCATTTGCTGATGGGTGAAGCAGCGCCCGCCAGCACGTCCTCTTCGGGCAATTTCACGACGTTGGGCGTGAGGAGCAGCTTCCGCTCTCCGCGGATGTATTCTCCGGGTGGTAGTCCCGCAAGGTCCAGTGCATCGGAGACGAGGATGGTTTTGTACGGTCCCTTGACTTTGTAAAAGCTCCGCACCTCTTCTCTGGTGAGGTGAAAACCGTCAGCAATGATGCTGGGCGTGATCTGATCGTGGGACAACTGCGGCCAAATGGGGTTGTGGTGCCGATTGATCTCGTTGGCGCAACCATTCCCCAGGTGTGTAGCCATAGTGGCCCCAGCTTCCACAGCTTTGGAGATATCTTCAGCCGTACCATTGTGATGGCCCAGGGATACAACCATACCGCTGGCTACGCATTTGCGAATAAACTCGATGGCGCCTGGTAATTCGGGAGCGACGGTGATGAGCTTGATCCCATTGCCGGCCGCTTTTTGGATCTCCTGAAATTCTTCCCAGTCCGGCGGCTTGATGTATTTCTCGAGGTGTGCTCCCCGAAAGCCTTTGACTGGCGAGATATAGGGCCCCTCGAGATGAAATCCAGGAATCGATTGGCCAATTTCCGGGTCTTTGCGGACCTCGGCCAGAATGGCGAAATTCTGCTTGATCCGCTCAATATCACTGGTAATGACCGTGGGCAGGTAGGAAGTCACACCAGCCTTCCATAGCCCCTTCGTGGCCTCTCTTACGCCTTCTACTGTGAGATCAGGCCCTGAGAAGTCCACGCCCACATACCCGTTGATCTGGATGTCGATGAGTCCGGGGGCTATGTATACCTGAGGTACCGAGGCTCCATTTGAAGTCGTATCGATCTGAGCGATCCTTCCCTCCTCTGAACGAACCGTCACTGGCACTTCACTTGCATAGTGAATGCCACTGACCTCTTGAGCATTGACCTTTATGGCAATCATAGTTATCGGTATGAGTAAGAGGATTGCTTTTACTGCCATCATGTTCAAAGGGTAACGGATTCAACTTCTTCCCATTGGTCACTTTTGACGGATTTTTCCAATGCTTCCAGGATCGCCACGCCTCGCAGAATACTTTCGTGACTTCTGGGCTCAGCTCCTGTTCGGAACATCTCTACCATATCCATGTCCGCCTTCGAGACACCGTCTTGCTTTTCAGTGGGCTTCAATTCCGTGAGCCCCTTCTCAGTCTCGACAAACGTTCGCCATTCGTAATTTTTGGGTGTGAACACAAAGGAGGCCAGCATTCCATTCCCATAGACGAGGTTCGCTCCTGCGCGATTCTCAGTTTTGGTGATGTGCACCTTCTTAATGTCTTCACCAAACATGTTCATGAGTGGCTGCACCATGTGAGCACCATAAAAGAAGACACCCCCATATTCGGAATTGAGATCCAGCGGCCCAAACATGATCACCTGCCGAATTTCGCTTAATGATGCTACTTGCTCCTTCATATTGAAGGTGTCGTAATGCTGGCCTATCGAACTGTAAGATGTCACCGGCGTTTCCTTGCTGCGCGCCATCGCCAGAAACTCCTTGCCCTCATCCAGCCTGTAGCAAAAGGGTTTGTCGATAAACGACGGAATACCCTCCTCGACAAAGGGTCGTGCCGCTGCCAAATGGTACTTGCCGTGGCGATGATCCACAATTAAAGCGTCAATCTTGCCTAGCATCTCGAGGGGGTCTTTCACCATCATGGTTATGCCGCCCCTTTCCATGGCATCTTTTGCAAACGCTTCCGTTTCACCCCAGACGTACTTGACTTCTACGCCTGGGAATTTCTTGTCGATATTGAAGAGCTTCCAGAAGCCTCGGGTGTGCGAATTCTCTGCTCCGATGATACCTATCGTGATGGGGTCGTCTTGCTGATCCCAATTTGGGACCTTCATCGAAGCGAGTGCGGAAGGACCGAAAGCAGCCAGTGCAGAGAACGCGGCGCCTCTACCTGCCTGTTGCAAAAAGGTGCGTCTGGATTTCATTTGCTATACCTTACTCCAAAAAGGGAGAAATGTATGGCGGTGTGATCATGTCTAACTCACATTTGTTCCTGCATTCTTTGGCAACCAGCCATCAATGATGATGGCCGCCAGGACCGTGAACATGCCCATGTTCAATTTCTTCAGGCGTGGCTTCTCGTACCTCCAGTATCTCACCTTTAAAGTTCAACGTCTTACCAGCCATCTGATGGTTGAAATCCACTGTCACCGTTGTTGCTTTGATCTCCTGGATCGTGCCATGAAACTGATTGCCGTTTTGATCCTGCATGGGCACCACATTGCCCACCTGCATGATATTGAGGTCCACGACGCCATCCTTTTTGAAGATATCCTGTGAAAGCTCCACAATCGCTGATGGATCAATTTCTCCATATCCGTCTGCTGGTGCCACCGTTATTTCGTAGCTCTCACCCTGATCCTTGCCGAGTAGTTGATTCTCAAAACCGGGGATCATCTGCCCTACACCTACCAAAAAGGTCAATGGATTTTGTGCGTCGGTCTTCTCTACAAGATTGCCTTCTACCTCAAGACTGTAGGTCACCGCGGCTACGGTGTGCTTTTCGATCTTCATTGTGGGTTTTTATTCTAGTGAGCCGGTAAGGTAAGGACATATGAATAGTCCTGCCCCTTTTTGGGAGTATTTTGTCAGCTAGGGCAGACGCTTGATGACCATCACCCTCGGTATTCTGAGACTTTCCAAACAGCCGTCCAACCTTGTCGTGAGAAAGTGGTCCTAAAGAAATCTCCGCAAAAATCTGGAAGGGATTGTGCCCACAATCCGCCCGTAGAACAGGATTTGATCAAGCAGCGACGGGTTTAACAATCGCTGTGCATCAGGTTTGGTAGATGTGGTTGCGGGCTTAACGGCATCAGTTGTCTTACGCCCAATGGCTTTCACGACCGGGATCAGCGTCGCAGCATGAACGGAAGGATATTGCTCGCAAGTCACTATCTGCAATCCGCTTTCACTCAATAGGTTGGCCGTGCTGGCCGTCGTAAAAAAGTTGATATGTGTCACGGGTTCCCTATGCAATGGGGGCTTCTTCCAGACTTCCATAGGTACCTCAATAAAGATGACACCATTGTCTGAGAGGTGTGAAGTCAGTTTCTCCACCACTTCGCGTGGCTCCGCCACATGCTCGATGACATGGCTGCAAATGATAAGGTCAAAGCGATCCTCAGCCTTAAGTCCATCTATTGTGTCCGCAATTTTGACAACACCTGGAATACAATTTTGATTGAAATCCATGAGATAGCACTCCTTGCCAATACCCAGGAATGCCTGCATCAACCGCCCATCTCCACCGCCGTAATCCAATATTTTCTCCACCGCGGCCAAGCCCACTTCCTTCTTCAGGAAGCGAAGAATTTCCCTTGAACGATGTTTCTCAATTAAGGCGTCGTAAGGACGTCTTCCACCATAGTCCTGGCCTAATTCTTCGAGGTATCTGTACTTCGTATCAATGTCGCTTGCCTCAGGTCGTGGGGTGTAGCAAATGAAACCACAGTTTTTGCATAGAGTGCTCGTGAGCGTGACTGTAGAATGGTCCGGAAACCACTTGTCGAAAAGAACCTTGAATCGCTTCTGGCGATATTTGGAGTCACCGCCAGACGTGGGCGTATATGTCTTGGTGCCCAGGTGTTCCCAGTCATTCTGGCCACATATTTCACAGGTTGGTGATGGGTTCATAGAAGTTTTCGGGCTTCAGGATTTTCTACGCTTTCGTTTGAGCTCGTGAAGGAATGACAAAATGGTCGGTTTTCCAAAAGTACGTTGGCCGCCAAAGCCGACGAATGAGAAAGGGGCCTGGCTTATGATTTATAAGGAATTTTATCAAGGACATACTTCGCTGCGGCGACCCGTGCAACGGACTTCTCATTGGCCTCAATGGTGATCCATGGCGACGACTCCAGATTCGTCCGCTCCATCATTTTCACTTTGTACCGGGTGTATTCATCCCATAGTCGCTGCGCGTTCATGTCTACAGGTGTCATCTTCCACTTTTTGATGGGGCTGGTTTTGATGTCCTGAAATCGTCGTGCCTGCTCTTCCTTATTGATCGAGAAATAAAACTTGATCAGGTAGGTATCCGATTCCTGTATCATGCGCTCGAAGTCATTGACCTGATTCATGAAGGTCTCATATTGCTCTGTTGTACAGAAGCCGTTCACTGGCTCCACGATGGCGCGATTATACCAACTTCGGTCAAAGAATACCATCTCTCCGGCCTTAGGCAGTCGGTTGACATACCTCTGAAAATACCACTGACCTACTTCTTCCTCCGTCGGTTTAGGTAAAGCAACGATCCGGTAATACCTGGGGTTGATATGAGCAGTGATCCTACGAATAGCGCCGCCTTTCCCGGCGGCATCTCGGCCTTCGAATAGGACGACTACCTTTTTTCCATTATCGATGACCCAGTTTTGTAGCTTGATGAGCTCTGCTTGTAGTACCCGCATTTCCGTCTCATAACGGGCTTGTACCACCGCTTTTTTGAGGTCGGTGTTCTTGTCCGCGAAAAGGCACTTCATGCCTATGGGTGTATTGAGGAGGGCCACATCTTCTTTCGAAAGTTGCATCGCCCCCGCTTTTATAGTCTTTCCTCGTGCCATCAGATGTCTATTTGCTCGATGTGTCGATAATATCTCAAGATCACGTTGGGGTCCGGTAGGATCGTCGTCTTCCCTCCGTTCTTTCGTGTGTACTCAAACTGTGAGAGTACGTGTCTGATGCTTTCCAGTCGGGCAGTCCTTTTGTTGTTGGTCTTCACGATGGTCCACGGGCTGAAGTTTGTGTGGGTCTTGGAAAACATCCGTTCCTTGTAGTAGGTGTACTTGTCCCAAAGCTCCTGCCCTTTCATATCCACTGGGCTAAACTTCCACACTTTCAGAGGGTTCTTCATGCGTGATTCGAAGCGCCTTTGTTGCTCTTCTTTCGAAATGGAGAACCAGAATTTGATGAGCACGATGCCGTCTTCATAGAGCATGTGCTCAAACTCGGGTACCTGTAGGAGAAAGTTGTGGTACTGTTGTTCTGTGCAGAATCCCATGACTGGTTCGACCACGGCCCGGTTATACCAGCTGCGATCGAAGAAGACGATCTCACCCGGGTTTGGGAGCTCCTTGATATATCTCCGGAAGTACCACTGCCCCTTTTCTACTTCCGTGGGCTTGGAGAGGGCCACTACCCGCATGGACCTGGGGTTGAGATGTTCTGTGAAACGTTTGGTGGAGCCTCCCTTACCAGCTGCATCGCGGCCTTCGAACAGTACGGCTACCCTCAATTTCTTTTTGGAGATCCATTGCTGCAAGTCCACCAACTCCGCTTGTAGAATGCGCAGTTCCTCCTCATATCGCAGGTTTTGCATCACCTTTTTCAGCTCAATACCCTTTTCCGCGGCAATGCGGATCAGGTCTTTTCTTTTGCGAGCCTCGAGTAAGTCTTCTTCTGTAAACATGATTATGATTGGGCGTCCGCGCAAAGTAATAGCGCTCTGATGGTAGGCTCATGATTTTCCGCAGAATTGTGAGAAATTCTGCTCAGGTGCCGGCGTCGTGGTTGGGCCCCATGACGAATATGTGTTTGGTAAACGCAGTCGCGTGACCGACAAACCGCTGTGCGGAGTCTAAGTCGGTAAATGGTGGTATTGAAATGGCACTGGTTCCGCATATTACCATATTTCCAAAAGATATGATGTGGTAATGATGTAATGGCAAAACAAAGTATCGAAAGAGATGAAGTAGTGGAATTTTTGCAAAGATCTGTGGTGAGCGGGTAGTTTTCAAAGACATCTAATTATTTGAATACGCTATGAGAAGATTTTACTACGTGCTTGCAGCCACGTTCCTGCTGCTACAATTGTCCAACATTTCTTATGGGCAATGCCCCACCCTTGTGTGGAGCGACGAGTTTGATGGCAGCTCCTTGGACTTGACCAAGTGGGAGCCCCAGGTTGGAGATGGATGCTCCGAAGGCATCTGCGGATGGGGCAACAACGAGTTACAATATTACAAAGCTGAAAACGCGGTGGTAAATGGTGGGACCTTAAAGATTATCGCGAAACGGGAACGCGTGAAGTCCAAGGCCTACACCTCGGCGCGCTTGAGGACCAAGGGTTTGGCAGATTTCACCTTTGGGCGCTTTGAAGCCCGGATCAAACTGCCCGTTGGCCAAGGCCTGTGGCCTGCATTCTGGATGCTTTCCACCAACGAACCCTACGGAGGCTGGCCTCAAAGTGGCGAGATCGATATCATGGAATACCTGGGCCAACACCCAGAAGAAGTCTTTGGCACTATTCACTATGGAGATCTCTACCCCAATAATCAATTCACTGGCACTGATTTCACGAAATATGACGGGACGACCTTTGCCGAGGATTTCCACGTGTTTGCCGTGGAATGGGAGCCAGACGTGATTCGCTGGTATGTCGACGATGTGCTCTATCAAACACTTACAAGTGCGGATGTAGCTCCTTACAACTGGCCCTTTGATGGTGGTAACCAGATGCACTTTTTATTAAACGTCGCTGTCGGAGGTAATCTACCTGGGGATCCCGACGGTTCCACACCTTTTCCCAGTGAAATGGAGGTGGACTATGTTAGGGTTTATGATGGGGGCTTTAGTCCTTCAATCTCCGGCGATCGCCTCGTAGCTTACCAGGCCCCCGGGGAGACTTATACTATCAACGACGCCCCCGCCGGATCCTCCTACAATTGGTCCGTGCCAGCAGGTGCGACTATTTCGAGTGGTGCTGGTACTTCAGCAATTACGGTGAACTGGGGTACGACTGGTGGGACCATTAGCTGTGCGGTGACCACTAACTGTGCAACAGAAGTGAAGAGCATTGACGTGACTGTGGAGCCCAATTATGTTTATGATTTTACATTTGAAAACTTTGACGAGGCGGCAAATGTAAGCCTGAACAGTGCCAACGGGACATTGACGGAGGTCAGCAATCCCGACGGTTCGGGAGTTAACACATCGGCCCTAAGTGCGGAGTACATACGCAATAATCAGGAACAATACGATGTCATTTCCTATAGCACCTCGGCTATTGCCGACGCAAGCCGGTACAGCGATCGTCTTACCAAGTTCTACATGGACGTATTGACGCAGGCACCAGTAGGTACTGAGATAATCATACAATTGGAGAACAGTTCAGCGGCGACAGCCACGAACTACCCCACAGGACGCCATAGTCGCTATGTAGGAACCATTTCGCAAAACGGCTCCTGGGAACGTATCGCCTTCGATTATCTTGATCAACCAGATGGTGCAACAGATCCGGCATCGGTAGATCAGATCATCGTCTTGTTTGCATCCAATAGTTTCACAGGAGATACTTATTACTGGGACAACTTCAATAGCTATAATGCTGATGATGGTACTGGCTCGCCGAATACTGCCCCGACTGCGGACTTCACCTTCAATGCGACCGACCTCTCTGTTGACTTCAATGGTACGGCCAGCACTGATAGCGATGGAAGTATTGCCAGTTGGGACTGGGACTTTGGTGATGGCAACAGCGGCAGTGGTGCAACAGTCAACCACACTTATGCGGCTGCGGGTGAGTACACCGTGACTCTGACCGTGACCGACAACGAGGGGGCAACTGATCAGAAGAATCAGACGGTGTCAGTGACGGCACCTCAGACTGGGGATCCAACTTCAATCCATGTGCAGGCCATTGTCACGGGAACAGTGAGCGCCTCTAAGGGTAGCAAATTTGGATCGGCGACAGTGACTGTAAACGACGACCAGGAAAATCCGGTGGCAGGTGTGACAGTATATGGTAGTTTTTCAGGCACGTTCAGTGAGGCAGTATCTGGCGTGACTGGCACGGACGGCACCGTCACATTTACTACCTCCAATTCTGCTAAGGGGGGAGTTACAGTGGACTTCTGCGTAACGGATGCGTCACATGGGTCGCTACCCTACGATCCTGCACTGAATGACATCACCTGCGCGGGGGCGTCGGGTGCTCGGATACAAGTGGAAGACCTCGAGTCAACAAGCGAAGCAAGCTTGACTGCTACCTTGTCCTTCTATCCTAACCCTGTTCGGGATCACTTGCATATCAAAGTAGCTGCCAATAGTGAGGAAGAACTTGTGGTTCAGATGGTCAACCTCAATGGGCGGGTGGTAAGATCTATAGTGCAAAGGCTTCCGGCCGGCGAAAACACGGTTCAGTTGGATGTCCAACAGCTGCGAGAGGGCCTGTATTTTCTGTTTGGGACCCACGGCGACCAATCATTCAAACTCAAGCTCTTAAAAGACTAGTGCCTGTAGTGGTGCCAGTCTCTTTGAAGTAAGAATCATTATTGGTTATCTAGGGTGAGATGTGCGGGAAGTTGAAATGACTTTCCGCACACATTTTTTATTGCTCCCTGGATTGTTGATAGCGTACCTGCCACCGCCCTCCCCTCCAGGATTTGGGCGGCCATGACTCACTTGCGGACGACCTGCCCTTTGATCTTGACACCTTCGCTGCTAACGATCTCCAGCACAAATGTTCCCCGACTATTTATCTTGACTTTCTTGTCGTATCCGATCACTCCCTGTTCGTGCAACCGTCCGGTCAGATCAATGACCGAGTAGGTGGAGCCAACCGGAGCTTCTTTGACGCGTACCACGCCGTCCGGTGTAGGATTCGGATAGAAAGTGTATTCTTCACCGGGCTGGTTGAGCGCCAAAACCGCTTCGACCGAAATCTCTGCCGTGTACACGGCACTCTCTTCGATTCCGTCACTCACCGTGAGTGGCACTGACAGCGTTCCGACAAAGTCTGCTGCCGGCGTAATGGTCAAACTATCAACCGCATAGTCCTCCCCTTCTGCGATTGCCAGGGTATGGTCGTTGGGATAGTCATGATCACTGTCATCCACTAGCAGGTCATCCAGCGATAGTGTGATAGAGGTATTTGACTCCATGGTCAAGGTTCTGGATAAACCCGTGATCGTTGGTTGGATATTGAGATCTTCGATGCTGAGGTCATAATACCTGGCTAGAATTGTATCGATTCTTTGGAGCACCGAAGCTGCAAAGTCCTCGTCGTAGCTCGCCCGCCACTCGTCCCATCGGGGGACATGAAATTGCTCGCTGATCTTGGGCGTGACATGGTCGTAGATTTCGGTGAAGGCGGCGTTGTTAGCCGGGACTAGCGATCGGTAGTGAAGTATCCTTTGCTTGATGGTATCTGATGTCGGCATAAACTTCAATTCCTCGATAAGATTGTCGGACGGGATGATCCCATGAAACTCGAAGTGCGGACACATATTGAATCCCATCACTTCCGAGGCTGCTCTGATGTACTCGTCATCTTCCAAGCCGTATGGGTCCCATTCAGGGTTGGCTGTTCGGTAGTCATAGAAGTAGCCGTGAATGTCCCCCAGTGCCTCCCAGCCGAACATTTTCGCGATATCCACGATTTTCACCAGGCCCCTGCTCTGGTACAGCAACTGATCCCACGGGTTGTCGGGCTCCGGGCCAATGCGCTCGCCGTTTCTGAAGTTGGAGGTGAAGATCCAATCGAATGTCGCTTGCTCGAGGTTCAGCCGCTGGTCCAGAGCGTATACAAAGGCTGAGTCGATCGATTCACCCATGACCTCACTGTAGACGGCCGTGGCGGGGAGGTGGACATTCGTTTCCTGCTCGTGAAGCAAGGTTGGCATATTGTGCAGGTGGCCGTACTCATGAAACAATATGTAATTGAAGGAAGTAACTACTGAACCACTGTACCAATCCCTTCCTGACTCCACATCCACCGGCTGCTGATAGGAAAATTCATAGGGATATGCATAGACTTCGAGGGACATAGGATAAGCAGCGGGTGCGGCAGTATACTTTACATGGGACTGTCTATCCTGGATGATGTATTCGCCCCGGAATCGCTCCTCAGGTCGACCCAGAGCCACGTTGACGGCGTCAAAGGCTTTGTCCCAGAAGGACAGCACGGAGTCTGGGTCAGTCATTTCTGCTGCCATTCCATGAGTGATGGTGGTCATGAAATTGTCAGATTCCATATCCACGTACGGTACTTCCGCCTTCGCGATTTCCGCTTGGAAATCCGTCAGCGAATTGGCAAAACCTTCCTTGGTGCTATAGTAGGCGCCTTTTACGGCTCCATCGATCTCGAAGGTTAAGGGCCCCAATTGATTCCCATCCGGAATAGCTACGTAGAGCCCTCCTCCAAATGGATTGGCAACGGTGATGGTTTTGGTATCCAGGGGAAACGTTGTGCTTACCCTTGGGAAACGCCTTAGCTCATTCCAGGTCTCTTGAATGTTTTTGCGATGCGCCCCGACATACACGGACAGGCCTTGATCAATCGCCGCGTCTGGTACGGTAATCGTCACCACCTCTCCTGCCGGAACAAAGTAACCGGTGGGACGCCGTACGTACTCCTGATCGTTCAGGTAAAAGCCCGGATCGGTTTGATAATCTCCATCTACTGTGAAAGTAGCAGCTGTGAGGCGCTCCGCCGATTCGCTCACGGTTCCTGGGAATCTTTCGTGCTCCTTGAATACGATGCCTTCCATGTCCGTGACTGTCTCGGATGTGTATTGATTGTCTGCTATCCACTGCTGGATTTGGAATTGCACGGCCTTTAACGGACCAAAATCTTCCGGGAACTCCGCGTTGTATTGCAGTGTGAAGACGAAGCCCTCGGTGTCGGAATAGGTATCCATGAAGGTATGGACCGTTGAGGTTTTGGCGGCATAGGATGCATCATCCCAATTGGCGACAAAGACTGCTTTAATGGAGTCAAGTTGCGTATCGGTCCACGAGGCCTGGCCATTCATGTGCTCGATCATGGCATTCAGTGCGGACTCCACTTTGTCAGGATCACCGGGCAATGCGGGACTAGCGATGGTCACGTAGTCCAGCGACAAGTCCATACTTGGAAGCTGGGTGGCTACTGAATTATCGGGTGCTGAGCCTACAACCATTGGGCGTGTTTGAATGCTTTGCTGGAAGCCCTGGTAGTCGACGCGGTCGTCATAGTAGGATATAGAGGACGTGCCATTGACGACATATTGAATGAAAGGCGTGTCTTCATCGAAAACGAACTTCACGGACAGGTCGTACCAGATTCCAGAGTCTATTTGAGCGACGAAATCCAGCTTGCCCTCGCTTTGCATACCATTCTCATCAAGGATGCCATCACCGAATGTGGTGATGATCCACAGGTCGCTTTCCCATTCCCTTGCCGCGATATCGAAGCCTTCAGTCCTTTGGTCGTAGTCTGGTTTGGTGGTAAAAATGACTCGGGCTTCTTCTCCGGACCCATTGATCGCCTCGGTAGCTCGCCAATCCCCGTCGACTTTGAATCTCAGAAGTATTTCCAATGAGGCCGTCGAATCGATGGCAGCGGGTAATGCATCGGGGAGCACAAGATATTCGCCAGAGTCCAGCGCCATGTATTCGCCGCTGGAGAAGTCGGGTGTGCCCACAATCGTATCAGGGTGATAGCCACCAATTTGATCATCGCCATTGACATCGTAGCTGTAGCTGGCCAGCTGCGCGTGCAATGAATAAGTCAATAGCAACGAAGCAAAAAGGCTGAATACACGCATTATTTGTCTATTAGTAGTATAATCCTAACAGCGAATTTAGGCAGGAAAGCCAACATGCCAGCAACTATAAATAACAGAGGGGTATTTGTAGTTGGGGATCTCTGTGATCCAAGCTCAGTCCGTCCTCAATGTCTCGATCGGATTTCTCACCCCTGACTTCAGAGATTGAAAGACAATGATCACGCCGGATAGGAATAATACGGCTATCGAAGCAATAACAAATGCCGCGAAACTGATTGATACACGTTGCGGATAACCTGAAAGCCACTGCTCCAGCGCGTAGTAGCACAGGCACCAGGCCAAGACACTCGCGACGGTCATAATGAGAAGATAGGACTTGCTGAGTAGCAAGAGGATCTGCTGGAGGCTTGCACCCAGAACCTTGCGAATCCCTACCTCCTTTGTTCGCTGTCTCACAGTAAAGGCAACGATGCCGATCAGACCGCAGAGGGCAATCATGATGGCCACCATGGTAAAGAATGTCAGTAACTCAAATGCTTTTCTGTCGGTCTCATACTGCGCCAGGTAGCGCTGGCTGACATCGCTGTATTCGATCTCCAATCCTCCGAAGTGATCCCTCCACAGGGAAGCGATGGCTTTGGTCATACGTGCCACAGATGCGGAGGACCCAACTTTGATTGTGGCATAAGCGGACCCCGTGTAAATGGCATGGCCGGGGAGAAAGTGGAAAGCGATAGGGTCCACCTCGTGCTTCAGGCCCCTTTGGAAATGGTCGCGGACCACACCAATAATCCTGTAAGGGTTTTCGGTTCCCCCGCCGTAGAGGAACGTCTTTCCAATGGCCTCGGCTGCTTCCCCGAGTCCCAGTGACCGGAGGCCTCGCTCATTGATGATGATCGACCGTTGATTTCTGGGGATGTTCTCGGTGTAGTTGCTGCCGGCGACCATCTCCAGGCCGTACAGCTCGAAGAACTGTTCGTCGATCGCATAGTGGTGAAACTTGATCGTGGTCTGTTGACCGTTGATCTTGCCGCCACTGGTCCATCCTATTTCCTCAGAAGGAATGTGGGATGAAAGTCCCGTTTCTTCAATTCCACTGATCGCTGCCAGGGCCTTGGAAAAGGCGTCGATCTTTCTGAAATACTCATTATCGCCACGCGTCCTTCGCAGCTTGATGGCCAATTTATTTTCGTGGTGGAACCCCGGGTTTGTTTTGCTCAGAAGGCTGATCTGTTGATAGCCAACGATTGTCAAAATGACAAGGCTGACACCAGCGAGGTATTGAATGAATAGAATACCCTTTCTGAAAAGATAGGAAGTTCTGCCAGGAGCATCCGCCCCTTTGAGTGACGTCACGAGGTCTACCCTGGAGACGATGAAGTAGTGATAGAGCCCACAAGCGATACTCATAATGATGATCGCAAGGACCACCAGGGCGAAGAGGCCTGGTGACAAAAGGATCGATATCGGGATGACCTTTCCTGTGAAGGCAGGCAGATGATCCCAGAGCGTCAATAGTGCAGCATAGGCGAGGATGAACGAAAAAGTTAGGTGCATTCCCGACTCGAAAAAGAAACTCATCAGGAGTGAGCGCTTTTCGCTGCCCAATATCTTCCTTAAGCCCGTCTCTTTGATACGATTGAGACTGATCGAGGCGGTGATCCCCAAATAATTGATTAGGGACAATGCAAGTACGACGAGGGCAATAATGCCCATGAAGCGCACGAGGAAACCATTACCCTTGCGATCCATCTCGCCTCGGACGTTGGATTCCAGGTAAATATCCTCGACGGGGAAGAGCGCATAAGTGAGGCCTCCATTGATGCGCTCATCGATGGTACGCGTGTGAGGCTTGGTGACAGCGAGGATTTCTTTATTGATGGCGTCCACGTGCCGTCCCTCTTTCAGGCGCAAAAAATTGTAATGACTGTACCAGCCCCAATCTGTTTTGATGTCGTCCCTCGTCCAGTTCAGGATTTCCAATGTTGAAAAAGACAGCACCACCTCAAAGTCCAGATGTGTGTTAAGGGGTAGATCTTCAAAGACACCCTCAATAGTATAGGTCTCCTCTTCACTGAGTTGAAATGTATTGCCCAGCGCTTGCTCGACGGAGCCGAATGCCTTCTCCGCAAAACGACGACTCGTCAGGGCTCTGAAAGGGCCCTTCAGCACCTGCTTGGGATCACCTATCAGCAGAGGGAAATCGAACATTCTGAAGAAGCTCGAATCTGCATGATAGATCTGGTCTTCGGGATAAATCAGTCGCTCGTTGGCCTGATTGATGATCTGTACGGTGCTGCCGCTGCGAGGATAGAGCCGCGCAAAGTCTTCGACACCCTCTAGTTGCTCATAGAGCAAGGGACCAACCACTGGCGTACTGTTGGCATTGACTGATTCGAGACGGCCGTCCTTGTGAATCGTAAAGTGTACCCGGTACAGATCCCCGGCATGCTCATGTTGCTTGTCAAAGCTGTTCTCAGATGTGGAGTAGCTATAGATGAGTAGAGCAGTTCCCATGGCAGTCACGAGGCCCAGCCATGTAAGTATATAATAGTAGGTATTCCTCGCAACCAATCGTCGGAGAAACCTGAAGTTCCTTGTTAACATTTGCTAGTAGGTTTAGCAGGTGTAAACGACTCCTGTTAAGAAGGAAGGTTCAATTCATGAATTGTGACTCCTGCGTTCTGTGGAGATTGCGGAATTCCGCAGGGGTGTAGGACGTAAATTGCTTGAAGACGCGTGTGAAGCTGTTTTTGCTCGCGAAACCTGAGTCGAGCGCGATAGCATAGATCTTATCATCATTTTCCAGCAACAGGCGTTTCGCCTCTTTGATCCTCAAGCCATTGATATAAGAGGTGAAGCTCGTCTTGAGGACGTCGTTAAAGGCTTTCGAAATGTATTTTTCGTTGGATGAAAGCGCTTGTGAGAGGTCACTCATGCTAAATCCCTTCTGAAGGTAGGGCTGCTCGATTTCCAGGTATTGTTGTGCTTTGCTAGCAAGCATTTGAAGCTCTTCGTCCACCAGGCTTTGCTTAACCATGAAGCTGCCGGGCGTTTTCACCAACCCGTAAGCGAGTATGTGCAGTAGTGCTCCCAGTGCAAGCACAAAAGCGTAGCGCAGCATGGCAATCGGTGCGTCCCCGATCAGGGAGTAAGTGATGGCTACTCCAAAGCCCGTGAGGAGAATAAGGAAACCACGATGCATCTGTGTAATCAGCGTCTTGTCAGGCACTTTTGGCTCTAATTGACTGACCAGGTATTTCTTCGTAAAAAGGACATAGATCAGCAAGTGAAGGAAGGTGGCGATGAGATAGGCAGATCTGATCCATTTGCCATCCTCCGAGGCTGCTACGGCTACCTTTTCTGTGCCTGGCAAAAGGTAGAATGGGAATAATAATGCCACAACAATTAAAAACGGAATGGCATGGAGTGTATCTGACGGTCTCGCCACCATCCCGGATTTATAAGCACTCCACAGGAAGTAGAGCGGCCCCAATAGCATGAGCAGTGGGATTTTCGCCGCGATCAGATGAGGCATGATCTTCTCGAGGCCGCCATAGGAAAGGAAGTATTCAACCAGGATAAGAGAGATGACGAGCAACAATGAAGAATAGGTGATCGTCAGTCGGTTGACCTTCTTCGTGATCAGGATCAGCAGCGCAAGTGCTAACCCGTGGAAAGCCAGGGCGATAGATAGGATCGATAGAAATTTGGAAAATGTCAAAACCAGTACGCAACTGAGGCTGCAGCCTATAAAGGTAAGGAAGATGCTGCAAGCGAGTTGGATATAGTACATGCAATATGTGCTGGCATTATTTGCCCATCAAAACCATGCAGGCAGCAGAAATCGCTAAATTATGCGTCCAAGCTTACTCCGAATGAAAAAAGTATTTCCCTACATACTGGCCCTTCCTATGCTTGCTGGAGCTGTTGCACATGTCCTGAAACCAGAGGCATATGCCCCTATGATTCCTGGTTTCATGCCTATCACGCTGGCTAATATTATGGCGGCGATAGCGGAGTTGGTGGTGGCCATAGCCCTGGTTATTCCCAAATACCAGAAAATAGGTGGATTACTTTTCATGCTGCTGATGATCGCCTTTCTACCCATCCACGTTTGGGATCTGCTCCGGGAAGAACCAGCGATTGGGCCTCCCCCAGCGCCTGCCATTCGGTTGGTCGTACAGTTCCTGTTGATCTATGCAGGGTTGTGGATTTATCGGAGATTTGAGTAGAGCAAAGGACAATGACCCTCAAGGCGCTGTCATTTGACTTGGTAAGGAGGGCGATGCAGCTGAATGGGCAATTGAACAATTGGGAATTAGCAAAGAAACCACGGGGCCCCATCGCGTCTTGGAAGATATTTTTTGACTCTTCTGGAAACCCCCACTGATAACCGTTGTCTATAAGGCCAACGCTTAATCTACTAATGATAGCATAGACGCGGCTTTTCCCGCAGCCGGGTCTCAGGATTACATCGACTATGACATCAAATCTGAACAACCATGCGCCTGTCTCTCTTTTGTATTACCGTTGTATGTTATATATCAATATTTGGACAGTGTCCACCTGGAGAACTGGGGAAAGGTCAGTTTCTCCCCACTCCTGCAGGCTGCGCCACTTTCGGTCTGGACATCACTTACCAACCCATCTATGCCAACCTCGACGACAACGCTCAAATCGTTATAGACTGGGGTGACGGGACCCAGAATACGATCATCAACGTAGGAAGTACGGGTTCGCAGGATGGTATCGACTACAACACGCCTTCTCCTCATACCTACACCGAGGAGAATACCTCCGCGGGATGTGTTTATACCATCAGTTCTTACGTCATCAGTAATTGCTATACAATCGAAGAGACAACCGTGCAAGAGGAGATCGTAGTCTGGAATACCGACAACTACGGCGATGGAGACTCTGACCTGACGCCTTCACCAACTCTGTACAAGGTTTGTGCGGGTACCACGGCGGTCGTAGATTTCGAAGACTTGAGTCCCTGGAACTGCACGGATCTGATGGTGACGACTTCCGTCAATGACAAGCCAAGATGGACGCAGTGGATCTACGGATCTTTTAATAATATCACTGGCGCAGTCACCGTCAATGGGAACGATGAGGCACCCTACCCCTACGATGGCGCCATCGAGGAGCATTTAGGGTCCCAGGTGCTCAATCCTGTAGCGCCCGGTAATGAGAGCCTTGAGGTGGCCATTCCTGCCACGGCGCAGGTGGGCGAAGAATTCCATGTGCGCCTAAACAATTGGAATCAGTGCAATCCGTATGAAGACGCTGCCGGCGATCTCACCGGAAACACGCCCGTGTTCAGGGACGCCATCATCCGCATCGTAGCTCCCCCCTCTCCAAACTTCCAAACGCACCTCGGCGACGGCGGTGGACCTGTACAAACTACCTTTTGCCTTGGGCAGGAGATCTTTTTCGAGAACCTTACAACTGGTGGAAATAGCTATTTCTGGGAGTTTTTCGATGACAGTACCGGTAGCCAATTGCTTGGTACGCAAACAATGACAAATCCAACGTACGCATGGGGGACGCCGGGCACAAAGATGATCAGATTGACCGCGACGAATACGAATGTTGCCGGATGTAGCATAGTGATGGAGGGGACCATCGAAATCTCACCTGATGCCATCGCGAAGATCGAATTTTTTGATTCCACTTTCCAGTCGATCGTTACCCCTTCGTTTTGCCAGGATGACACCTCCATTTTCTATGTTGGATTGAGAGACGCCACAACTAACATTGAGCCCGCCACTAGCTGGCGGTGGGAGTTCTATGATGAACAGGGCCAATTGATTGGCAGTCTCCCTCCTGACATGGATACCTACACCCCGACACAACAACCTGATACAGTTCTTGCCTTCAGCAGCCCAGGTTACACGGTCGTTCGGCTGATTGCGAGGAATAGCCTCACGCTCTGCGAAACTGTCGATGAGGACACCATATTCGTGTATAAGGCGCCCGAGCCTTTTTTTGAAGCATCCTCTGTTTGCGAGGGTGCGCCGACTAGTTTCTTCTCAATCGGAGCAGGTGCCGGCCCATGGATCAATGGAGATAGTGTGGCCATGTACGAATGGGACTTCTCATTTGACGGTGCATTTTCTTCCGATACGATAATGACAAGCGGTATCTTCTTCGAGCGGTTTCTGTCAGACAATGGTGCTATGGAACCCCTGTCGTCAGTTGCCGGTCAATACCCTGTTGGTCTGCGGATCACCACTTCTCAGGGGAGCTGTTTGGCGATCTATCAGGACAATGTTGAGGTATGGCCATTGCCTGAAGCGGTGATTTCCTTGAGTACCGAGTCCATATGTCCGGGAGAAGCTGTCAGCATAGAGAATATGTCATATGATCCGTCCTTTCAAGTGAGTTACGAGGTGTTGATCAGGCATGATTCCTCAAACTACGAACAAACGATTCCCCTGATGTCCACGGATACGACGATGGTTATTGGCAATGCAGATGACTCAGTAAGGACTTACAGGGTTGAGCTTCTGGCGATCTCAGCCAACGGCTGCCAGCAAGTGAGTCCTCCGCGATCATTGCAGGTACTTCCTGACGAGGATGCCCACTTCATAGATCTGAACTACAGTTTCATTTCGTCGAATTGCTCGCCGTGGCAGAGTACCCTTCAAACGGACGAGGCTACCCAAGGTCTCGATCCAGATGCCTACACCTGGATCATTACTGATGCTCATGGTGAGGTGCTGGACGGATACCCGGTGACCAAGGTTCGGGGGGATACCAATTATCATCAGCTGGATTACGAGATCATCAACACGGGGCCTACCAACGCCACCTACCAAATCGTCCTGACCACTACGAAAGCTGGCCTGTGCATCGCCAATGATACGTTCAATGTTCAGGTCAGCCCGCAGCCCACCGCAGAGTTTGCTCGTCAGCGTGTGGACGAGTGTGATGAGGTCCACTTCCAGTTGGAAGCTCAGCAAAAAGGATTGCAATATGCCTGGGAATTCCAACCCCCACCCAATTCGCTCTTTGATGATGGTGATGTGCAGTATGCGACTTACACCCGGCCTGAGATGGCAGAGGGTAGTTTACTCGTCGTTTTTGCACTGGAGACAAGCAATCTGGCAGATTGTAGTTCAGGATCAGTGGCGGAAGAGGTCACCGTCCATAGCAAGAGTGTTGATGTGACTGCACTCTTTACCCTTTCAGATGATACAGTCAAATTACCTGAGGCCGATGTCGGTCTTACGAACCTCAGTTCTATGGATGCCATTTACCACTGGTCTTTCGGTGATGGCGATTCCTCCACACTTTATTCTCCAGGCTTCCATTCTTATGATGCTCCCGGGCAATACCAGATCATACTCACGGTGTCCACCCCTATATGCGATCAGACATTCAGTCGGATGGTGACCGTGCTGCACCCGGATCAAGTGATAGACTTTGAAGCGACCCCCCTGGAGGGCTGTTCACCGCTGACGGTCAAATTCACCAATAATTCATCGGGTGCGCTGCCCGGCAAGTACGTCTGGGAGTTTGGCGATGGCAGCATTTCACAAGCTGACGAGCCGACGCACACCTACTTTCAAGGGGGAGTTTATACCGTCCGCCTTCGTGGTGAGAATGACCGTGGTGAAGCCGGACAAAAAGAAAGATCAGAATACATCCATGTCTTTCAGTCACCAAAAGCGGACTTTCTTGCCACTCCGCAAGTGGTGTACATCCCTGACCAACCTGTGCTGTTCCGAAATCTATCGAGTGACGCAGACACCTATGATTGGGACTTTGGCGATGGTGAATCCTCCCATTTGAGTGAACCACGACACACTTATAACGAAGAGGGGTTGTACAATATCCAACTGGTTGCATCCAATGAGTTGGGTTGTGCAGATACTTTGCTTCGGCAGGCTGACGTCGAGGCCATTAGGGGCGGATCAGCTGTGACGCCCAATGCCTTTACTCCCTCTCTATCCGGGCCGACGGGGGGCGAAGTCGGCATGATGGGCCATTCCGACCTGTCGAGGATCAATGACATTTTCCTGCCGAAGGTCGAAGGAGTCAGCAAATTCAGGATGCTGGTCTACAACAAGTGGGGTCAACTCCTTTTCGAGAGCCAGTCTCAATACCGCGGATGGGACGGCTATTACAGAGGTGAGCTTTCTCCAGCAGGGGTGTACGTCTATCGACTGGACCTCACCTATTCCGATGGCAGGGAAGAAATCAAAGCCGGGGACTTAACACTGATCAGATGAGGAAGCTAATAGTATTGACATTGTGGCTGTCGGCCGGAAGGATTGTCGCGCAAGATGCCCAGTTCTCGCAGTTTTATGCAAATCCGCTGTACATGAATCCTGCTATGGTGGGCGCATCGGCTAACAGTCGGGTAGGCATCAACCACAGGGTCCTCTGGCCCAGTCTACCACAGGCTTTTGTAAGCAGCTCGGCATCATTTGATTACCACTCGGAACGCCTGCACAGTAGCTTCGGCATACTGATCCACCAGGACAAGGAGGGATCGGCGAGCTTGAGTAATTCTAACTTTCACTTCACTTACGGCTATGAGGTCCGGTTGAAAGACAAACTTGTGCTGCGTCCGGCACTGCAGTTTGGGTACGTGCTCAGAGGTTTTGATCCCTCCCAACTCGTTTTCGGCGATCAAATTGAATTTGGCGTGGACGGCGCACCTAGTTCGGACCCCAACATCCACAGCATCCGCCTCAGGGACTATTGGGATGTCAATACGGGCCTTCTGCTGTACTCCAGAAAATACTGGATGGGGGTCGCCGTGCACCATCTGACGGAACCCAACCTATCTCTGGTGGAGGGAGACAATGCTCTGCCCATGCGCTACTCGGTTCATGCGGGCACGAGAATGCCTTTGGGTAGCAAGCTGTTTCGCGGCGACACCTACCCCACAGTGGCACCAAGCATCTTGTATAAAAGGCAAGGCCAATTCGAGCAGTTGGACGTGGGAGCCTCCTTGCATCTGGAGCCCATGATCTTCGGTTTGTATTACCGCGGCATGCCTTTCAAGGGCGTCGATTACGACTATGTCAATCAGGATGCCCTGATCATACTGGTCGGTTTGGATTATCTGAACTTTGAGTTTGGTTACAGTTTTGACATGAGCCTCTCGAAGGTGGATATCGTCTTAGGGGGAGGCGCTCATGAGTTGGCTTTGCAGTATCGCTTCCAAATGCAAGGTCGCAAAAAGAAGGTTTCCAGGACCAGCAAGCGCCTGCCCTGCCCGGCGTTCCTAAGGAACCTGCCATTTTGAGAGTGATCTGTGGCAGATCGGGTGATTTCCGCTCGCTCAAGGGGCATTGAGGAATCGGCGTCCATTTGCCAAGTTCTTCCTAAGTTTAACCCCGATGATGTGACTTGTCGTTTGTTGCATTTCCTGGATTAATCCCTAACCTAACAGACCATGAAACGGACGCTTGCCTTTACCCTCCTCCTATTTTTCACACTACACACTGAGGCTCAGCGTAGACGAAGTGCTACCCCGCCGGCACCTACGATTGACGAACAAGTCTTTGCTGGTGTCTCCATGCGCAACCTCACTCCTGCGCGAACAGGTGGACGGATCGTGGATGTAGCCATTCATCCTCGCAACCACAGCATTCGGTTGGTAGCCGTAGCCTCTGGCGGCGTCTGGAAGACAGAGAATGCGGGCACGACCTGGAAGCCTGTATTTGACAGGGAAGGATCGTTTTCAATTGGCACAGTCGAGTTTGATCGAAACAATCCCAACATTGCTTGGGTGGGCACTGGAGAAAACAATAGCCAGCGCTCTGTCAGTATGGGGGATGGTATCTACAAGAGCACTGATGGAGGCAACACGTGGCAGAACATGGGACTCAAGACCTCCGAGCACATTGGCAAAATCGCCATTCACCCCACCAACTCCGACATTGTCTACGTTGCGGCGCAGGGTAGCCTGTGGAAGGACGGCGGTGAACGCGGCCTATACAAGACTTCCGATGGAGGTACCACGTGGGCACGGGTACTGCATGTAAGTGAGCAGACGGGCATCTCAGATGTGAGTCTGGACCCGAGAGACCCGGATGTCCTTATTGCCACGGCTTACCAACGACGACGGCATTTTGGTATGCTTGTCGCTGGAGGTCCCGATGGTGGCGCTTTCAAGTCGATAGATGGTGGCCAAACCTGGGACAAAGTGAAAGGTGGTTTTCCTCAGGGTGAGCTGGGAAGAATTGGCATTGCCAGATCTCCTCAGCAGCCTGATGTGTTGTACGCACTTGTGGCTGGGACCGAATCAACGAAGGGTATCTATCGCTCTGCCAACAATGGTGAAAAGTGGAAGAAGATGAATGACTACATGGTCATCGATGCCCAGTACTACATGGAGATCTTCCCCGATCCCTTGCAGTTTGATAAGATCTATATCGTAGACGTGATCACCAAAGTCTCCGAGGACGGTGGCAAAACGCTCGAGGGCTTGAACCATCGAGGTATTCATGTGGACAATCACGAAATTGAATTTGATCCCAATAACCCCAACTACCTGCTAATGGCTGGTGATGGTGGTATCTATGAGACATGGGACAATGGTCAGAACTGGCGGTTTACCGATAACATGCCCATTACACAGTTTTATCGCGTGGGAATCGATAATGATGAGCCCTTCTACCATGTATATGGTGGCACGCAGGACAATGCCACTCTAGGAGGCCCGAGCCAAACGGTTCATCGAAATGGCATCCGCAACAGCGATTGGTTTGTCACACGAGGTGGAGATGGTTTTCAGACGCGGGTCGATCCGGAGGATCCGAATATTGTCTACAGCATGTCCCAATATGCCGGCATTGTGCGATATGATCGTCGAAGTGGGGAGCGACAAGATATCCAACCGCAGCCCGATGCGGGTGAGCCAGCGCTGCAGTGGAACTGGGACGCGCCACTGCTGATCAGTGCGCACGACAACAAGACACTTTATTTTGCCGCCAATAAACTCTTCAAGAGCACGGATCGCGGCAGCTCCTGGGAATTGGTCAGTGGGGATCTCAGCCGACAAATGGACCGCAATCAGATGGAAGTAATGGGCCGTGTTTGGGGGATTGACGCCATCTTCAAAAACGTTTGGACCTCACCCTATGGCTCAATTGTCGCTCTGACCGAGTCCCCCGTCAAACAAGGTATGTTGTACGCCGGCACCGACGATGGCCTGATCCAGATTACAGAAGATGATGGCCAGACCTGGAGGAAGATTGAAGGAATTCCTGGGATACCCAGGCTAGCTTATCTGTCGGACTTATTCGCATCTCCGCACAATGCAAACACGGTCTTTGCGGTATTCAACAACCACAAATACGGAGACTATACGCCCTACTTCTATCGTAGCGATGACAAGGGGGTAACATGGGAGAACATCTCGTCCAACCTTCCAGATGGAGAGTTTGGTTGGTCCATTTATCAGGACCATGCGTCGCCCAATCTGTTGTTTGCCGGTACAGAGTATGGGCTGCACTTCAGTCTCGATGGCGGTAATCAATGGATTAAATTGAACTCAGGCATCCCAACCATCGCTGTTCGCGACATAGAACTACAGCAGCGGGAGAATGACGTGGTTGTCGCTTCTTTTGGCCGTGGGTTTTACATCCTAGATGACTATAGCTTTTTTTGGGAGGTGACTCCCGAAGTCCTGGACAAGGAAGCGCATTTGTTCAGCGTATCAGATGCACTTAGCTATGTCCTCGACAATCCTGATGGTGGTGGCAAGGGGGGCACTTTCTTCAGTTCACCAAATCCCGATTTTGGAGCGGTCTTCACCCATTACATCAAAAATCCACCAAAGACGATCAAGCAACAGCGGCAGCGGAAAGAGCAAGAACTGGTTGAGAACAACCAGCCGGTGCCCTACCCGGATTGGAATGAATTCACAAGAGAAAAGCGAGAGGCTAAGCCGCAGGTACTTTTCGTGATCAGTGATGCAAATGGCGACCAGATAGCAACTGTACAAGCCAATATTCGGAAAGGCATTGCGCGAACTTCGTGGAATTTGCGATACAATAACAATGGTCCATTGGTACCTCCGGGAGACTATACCGTATCAATGAGCCATCTGGTAAATGGTAAATGGATAGATCAGGGCGAGTCGCAGTCTTTCAAAGTGAAACAGTTGAAGAATACCACCCTACCGTCATCGGACATTGTGGCCAAGGCAGAGTTTCAGCTAAGGGTGCTAAACCTGTCTCGAACAATCGATAAGGCGAATGATTGGCTGGAAGCTAATGTCGAGGCATTGGAAGCTGCTCACCGAGAAGTGCTCCGTCGTTCGGCCCAGCCTGAAGTGGTGAACCAAATCGAGGCGCTTCGACAGGGGTTTATGGATCTTGATATTAGCCTGAATGGCAATGATCTGGTCACCAGAAAGATGGAGCTCATCCCCCCTTCCATCTCCCGTCGTGTCTCACGAATCAGATATGATTTCTGGGGTACGACCAGTGATCCGACGGGTACGCAGCGCGAGAGCCTTGAAGTCGCAACCGAGGAGTTTACTCGCTGGGCAGTGGAGTACAATGGTTTGGTTGAACAGGCCAAGGAGTTGGGCGGGATCCTCTCAGATCTGGAGATCACCAGCGGATTAAGGTTGAATACTTTGAATTTAGATTGATAGAAATCATAGTTTCTTAAATATGTATAGGCTTTTTGGAATAGTACTAGCCATTGTCTTTGGGGGAATGGCCTGCCAGTCTCCCACGGTGGTTCCTGATGGTTTTGAGATTGAGGATGGGTTTGAATTGAGACTTGTGGCCTCGGAGCCGCTCATTAAGGATCCTGTGGACATGGATTTCAACGAAAAGGGTGATGCCTTTGTGCTGGAAATGCCTGGCTACCCCTTCGAAGACCAGCAGAGCCGACTTATGGTCCTGACGGATGAAGACGGAGATGGCGTGTATGACAAGTCCAGCGTATTTGCTGACAAGCTACAACTCGCCACTTCCTTCCTGCCCTACAAAAAAGGCGCGCTGGTGGCTGCACCACCTTACTTGCTCTTTGTTCGTGACGACAACGAAGATTACTTAGTCGACAAGGTAGACACGCTCATGGGTGGATTCGCAACAGGCAACCTCCAGCACAATTACAATGGCTTGACCTTCGGTCTTGATGGCTGGATCTATGCGGCGAATGGAGGTAACGACGGTAGTCCTTATTGGTGGGATGAGCCGGACAAACCCATGAATCTTCGTGGGCAGGATTTTCGATTCCACCTGGAGACCAAAACCATAGAGCGCCTCGGTGAGTCGTCGGGTGGCTTTGAATTGGCAATCGATGACTACGATCGAATTTTTGAGACCCACAACCTTGTGCATATTTCTCATCTCGTTTTTCCACATCGCTACGCCGGTGATGGCAGCCTAATCACGGATCATTCATTGACCAATGTTTCTGATCACGAAGAGAATGGACTCTCCCGGATCTATCCTATTGGCGAGCAGGAGTCGCGGGTGAATCATCCCGAACAATCAGGCTATTTCTCCGGTGCCTGTGGTATCACATTTTATGGAGGCGGTGCATTTGGCGAGGAATATGCGAATACCGTGTGGGTGGCGGACGTAGTGCTGAACCTTGTTCACATAGACAAAATAAGATCGATGGGCGCAGCATTTGAAGCCTCCAGGATCCATGAAAAGAAAGACTTCCTCGCCAGCGAAGACCGGTCTTTCAGACCCGTGAATATGACTGTAGGACCCGACGGCGAAATGTATGTCGTCGATATGTATCGCGAGGTAATCGAACACCCCGAATGGATACCAGATGAGATTGAGAAGACACTTGACCTGGAAGCTGGGAAAGACAAGGGGCGGATCTATAAGGTCAGTTCTGCTATTAGTCCTGCCCCTTTCGATTTCGCGCAGTTTCAATCGGAAACGGGCCTTATCACCGCCCTCTCCCACACCAACCAGTGGGTGCGACGAACGGCCCATCGCCTGCTGCTTGACGAGCCGCTATCATCTGAATCAACGCAGCGCCTTCAGCAGTTGCTGATTGAAGGGAGCAGCTTAGCCAAAGTACACGCACTCTATATTTTGTCGGTACAGGGTCAACTGAGTACTGAGGAACTTACCGCAGCACTTTCCGACGCATCGCCGGACGTGACTGTCGCAGCTTTGATCCTCGCAGAGAAGCAAGTCAATGCGCCAAAAGAGCTCCTTGATGCATGTCAGGCCTTATTGACTCATGCCAATTCCAGGGTCCGGATGCAGGCTGCTTTGACAATGAGCATTTCAACGTTTGCCGGTGAAGAGATTTTAAGGGACCTGCAGACGGCTGCGGAGATGCCTTTGGATGACTGGAATATCGTGGCGATCACCTTGGCGGCAAAGAATCATGCTGCTGGGTTGTTTGATAGGCTAGTATCCACCCCACGGCCTAATTCCAGGCTGCTGGCGTCCCTCGCATTGAACGCCAATCAAAAGACTGATGACGCCCGAACCGTGTTGATCGGTTTACATACGGCACAGATCACCTCTAACGAAAAACGAATGGTGCTGGAGTATTTCACAAAAAGAGCCGGTGCCTTGAACGGTCTCGCATTGCAAAGTCATCTTCGGCTATTTGAAGAAACTGGTGACCTGGAGCTACTGCCTGCCTTGGCGGCATTGAGGAAGCGCCTGAACTTGCCGCCATCCAAAGAGTTTTTGGCCTTCAGTCGCTCTGCGCTGCAATTGGCGACAGATGGTTCGTTGGCCGACTCGGTTCGTTTACAGCACCTTGCCCTCCTGGAGTTATTGCCTTACAATGAGAAAGCTGAGGTCCTTTTCCAATGCCTTACGAACGACCAACCGTTAAAAGTACAGGAGAACGCCTTGCGGCAGTTATCACAAGTTCGTGAGGTGGAAGTCGGGCAGCGGATCGTCGCTATGTGGAGTGAGTTCGGTCCGCAGACCAGACGGTTTGCAAGTGATTTGCTGCTCTATAGGGAGATCCATCACGACGCATTGTTGACAGGTCTGGAGAACAAGACAATCAATATTGGTGAAATGAACTTTGATCTCGAGCGCAGGCGAACGTTGCTTTGGTGGACCGATGTCGAAAGTACCCGACGTCGGGCTGAGCAACTGTTTGGTGATGAGGGTGTGTCTACGCGGCAGGAGGTGATTGATCAAATGAAGCCGGCATTGGCCATGGTGGGTTCTGAGGTCGATGGCGCGAAAGTATTCGAAAGCACCTGCAGTACTTGCCACAAGTATGGAGAGCTGGGGATTGAGGTGGGTCCAGTACTCACGGAGATCAACCGCAAAAGCAAGGAGACACTGATGCATGACATTTTGGATCCCAATGCCGCTGCCGATTCCCGTTATATCAACCACCGTTTGGAGACGCAAGAGGGACTGGTGCACGTCGGAATCGTATCCGCCGAAACCGATCGGGCATTCACCATTCTGAAAGTAGGCGGCGAAGAGGTGACCGTACAAAAGAGCGACGTCAAATCCTTCCGATCACTGGGGACATCCATGATGATGGAAGGACTCGAAAACGGCCTGTCCCACCAGGACATGGCGGATTTGCTCGCGTTTTTGCAGAGGGGTGTTTGAGGGCGGAGGTCCCAAGCGGGAGGACGCGTACCAGTCGTTGTTCGTATATAAGCTGATCCTTTATTTGAGGAGATCCTCTAGCTTGTATCCGCCGAAGCCGAAATTGACCGTCAATCCAGAAATTAGATTACCAGTGCTCTTGAAGGCCGAATCATAGTTTTTGCCTATGTTGTACGAGATTACCACGTCTTTCGAAACATTGTAGTTCAAATTCAGGACGAATTTATTCGAATTGTCCCCTTGCCAGGCAAAGAAGTCCATTCCATCTATTTCCCGAGTAATCTTCTTCCTATTCCACCTCTGGATGAATTCTCCTTCTACCGAGAACTTTTTGGTGTCGTACACGAGCCTGAGGCCTAGATCGAAATTTGTTCCGATTTTGAAATCGCTGGTGTCAGGTTGAAAGCTATCAACAAAGTCCTGGTTGACGCTAGTTACTCTGCCTAAAAGGATAAACTGAAAGTCCGTTGGCACCTTGTATGAAGATTCCTTCTTTGAGGGAGTGAATGACAAGTTGAGCCAGGCACCTAATCGGGAGGTCACACTTTCATTCCAGTTGTTGTTTGGAAAGTTCAGGGCTTGGGCATAGTTGACGTCAAGTTTCCATCCATATCTTTCTGTCTTAACTCGATCCAAGAGTGTCTGGAGGGTGGTTAAGCGGTCTGATTGGATATGCTCGATATACGCGTCGCTGAAAGCATTTGCCACATCTCCCATCTTAGTGGATTCAGGGATAAGATCGAATATTTGCTTGACAGCAGATAGTACTATTTGCTTCGATTCTGATGGCGAATAGTACTGGTTGATGGCACTCAAGAGCCAGGCCATTAAATGGTTCTTGCTGTAGTTGGCTGTGAGGGAATCTTCATTTAGATAGGTTCTAATGAAGGAATTTGCATCGCTCAAGATGTTCAGGCCGTCCAAATTTCCCTTTCTCGCTTTCAAGACAGCGTCACGCAAATCCTGACTCACAGTGCCTTTCAATAATGTTACCCTTGCCCCCAAGCCCAGAGCGTTCGTGTTCACGGTGTCATTGACAACAAATTGGTTGTTGGTCGCGAAGGATAAGGACAAAGTCCGCCAAATATTTTGGCTCATCTTGTCGTCGAGATACTCCGAATACTCGAAGTTCGGCATCCCAAGCAAATGGTAAGGATTGAACTCGAGCCCATAGTTGTTTGGGAAGAGAAAGCTCCCCGTCGAGTCCATGAAATTGTTTAACAGCGTAGCCTTGAAGTCTTTTATATCACCAGGTCTGGTAATCTCATTGACTTGAGAACCTACTATCGTTGCTGCAGGCATCGAGGGTGCTTGCAATTGATCCAAAGACTGCTTGCCATCTTGAGCAATGAGAAAAAAGGGAGATCCCAAGATGAGGAAGCTGAGTAGCTTCAAACATTTCATCATCATAGATTGAAATTGACGGAGAATTCATAGGCTATAGAGTCGCTGGTGTCAGCGTACGAAGGGTCTCCCGAATAATCATCTGGGAAGATGTAAGTAAGTGACTCCGTTCCTTGTGATATAGTGTGTTTCACTTTGTTGTTGTTGCTCATTGGGTTATTGGCAGCACCACTGAAGGCAACACTTCTTCCTGCCAGTTGTGAAGCGCTTCCAACGGAATTAGAGGGGTTGTCTGAGTCTACTCGCTTGGGAGGAAAGCTATATGAAACACTGGCTTCCGTTCCATTTTGATTGGTAAGAGTGATTTCAACCGGACCGCCATCGCTGTTGATGATGAAGTTGAGTTTGTCGGACTTTTCCTTAAAAATTGCCATGAGATGTAGTTTAGGTTTTGGTTTGACTCGAAATTCAGGGAAATACTGGAAATGGGCAATACCTAGTTTTGGGTATTAATTCTACCGGGCATCGGCTCTCAGCGCTGGTGCAACAGTAAGTCGAACTAATTCAGCACCCCACCTTCACTCCCCGACTCTCTAGTTCCCCTTCGATCTTCTTAGCCGTAGGTGTCACGGCCAACCCGCCAAGGCCCGTACAGCAGTGCTCTCGGGGCATGGCCTTTCCTACCTTGTTCATGGATTCGATGACTTCGTCGAATGGCAGTAGGTCGGTGTAGTCTGAAAGTGCCATGTTGGCGCAGGACAGTGCGTTGCTGGCGGCGTTGATATTCTTTCCCATGCAGGGTGCTTCGACTCTGTTACCAATGGGATCACAGATTAGGCCGAAGGAGTTTTGTAGTGCGAATGATGCGGCGGCGATGGTCTGATCCAGGGTTCCTCCGGCCATCGTCACCAAGGCGGCAGCAGCCATGCTTCCGGCAGCGCCTGTTTCCGCCATGCAGCCTGCTTCTTCAGCGGCAAACGTGGCGCCACTTGTAATGAATACGCCAATGATCCCTGCTGCGAAGAGCGCTTTCACCATGTCATCATCCGTTAGGTTGAGCGCTTTGGCTGCGCCGATGACGGTACCGGGGAGCGTACCGCAGGAGCCCGCTGTGGGTGCAGCGACGATAATGCCCATCGAGCTCTTTACGTCCATCATCGCTGAGACAGCGAGGATGATCTCGTTGGTCAGCGGGCTCTCGAGGAGACCCCCTGCCCTTTTGGTTTTATCAAATCCCGGTGCCTGGCTGGGGAGTATCCGGTCGTGGTAGTGCGTGCCCTGGATTCCGCTCTGGATAGCGTTTTTCCAGATACCAATCAGCTCCAACATGATCTGCTGAAGCTTCTCTTCATTGTAACCGCTTCTTGCGGCTTCATAAGCCATCCCCAGTTGCCAAAGTTCCTGGTTGTCCACATTGAACTCCAGCATTTCAGCGACATTAGAAAATGGCATTGCTGCTTCTGTACCCATGACGGGAAGGACAGGTTCTAGGCATTTCACAGTGTTTACCCCCGGTAGATCTCGGAGACGTTCGAGCGTTTCTTCGTCGAATGGCCTGGTAGCCCTGACACGACCAAAGGACTGCCGACCATCGTGCCAAGTCGCGCTGAATCCCCCTTGCTCCAGTACGGCGGGGCTTTCAGCATACACCAAAAGTTCATAGTAGTCGCCAGCCATTGAAACTGCCGCTCCATCGATTTCGACCACCTCGATCATACCGCCTCCCGTAGAGAGGGCGACCATTTCATGTCGCTCCTGCGGATTACTGATCGTCAGCTTGTAGGTGTTTGCATGTGTGGCCCCGTAGCTCACGTAGCGCACTTCAATGTCAATGCCCGAGGTCTCGATTTGGCTTTCATAGTCCATCAGTCGCTCATCGGTCGGTTCCCACCCCAATAATCCACCGGCCAGCCCCATGTCCGTTCCCTGGCTTTTGTGGGTAGTGACCAGTGAACCGTTGGGATCGTATTCCACTAACACATGTTGGATGTCACCGTCCATGAGGTCCCGGACCAATCGCCCTATCCGCAAGGCAGCGGCGCTGTGTGAACTCGATGGTCCGCGCATCACCGGGCCTAATACGTCGTTGAAAATACTGGGTGTGGACATAGGTGTTTCTGTTTTTGTGAGCCAAAAAGGCAGTTTAAAATTTACGAAGATTGTTTATTTATTCCCATGTCATGATGGGAGAAACAACTTCTTAGTAAGGTCAAACCGCAATTTCATTACTAAATAGGCCTTACTTCTGGAAGTGGTAGAAAACGATAGAGGTCATTTCTTGGAGAGGGTTTATGGCGGAGATGCAAAATTGGACATTTCAGAAGCTCTTGAGTGAGCTTAATATCCAACAATTGAAGGGTATTGGTCTGGTACTGGCCTCCGGTGAAATCCCCCATAAGCGAAGGGTAAATTTCCCGGGAGAGGGTTAGACTTCAACGATACCGCTCTTGATGGCGTATAGCACCAGACCCACCCTACTTTTGGCTTGCAACTTCTCGAAGAGGCTCTCTCGATAGCCATCGATTGTTCTTGGTGACAACTCCATCTCCTGTGCGATCTCCTTGTAGGTAAGCTCGGTAGCCGCCAACCGTAGGAACTGTATCTCCCGCTCGTTTAACGTATCCTTACTGTCTTGGCCTCCATCCCGGAGGTTGTTCATCATGATTGAGCTGATTAGCTCTGAATAATAGTGACCCTTGTCCATGACTTGCCTCAATGCTGCCTCCAACTCCGCTGGATGTACATCCTTTAGCAAGTAGCCATTGGCACCAGCCTTTAGCATCTGGATGATGGTCTTCTCATCGTCGTACATAGAAAGCGCAATGACACGCACCTCCGGAAACTTTTCCTGAATCAGTTGGCAAGTCTCAAGGCCACCAAATTTGGGCATATTGACATCGAGGATGGCGATGTCTGGTAGCTCACCGTCCCTCTCCATCATGTCAATCAAATCCCTGCCGTTGCTAGCCTCAGCACAGACTTCATAGCCACGAAAACCATTAATGATCTCTGCTATCCCTTTGCGCAACAAGACATGGTCATCAGCGAGGGCAATGCGTACTACGTTGTGGCTCATCGCTAGCATTGTTTGTTCACCGCACTCAAATAATTTTGAATGTTGACGCAAGTAAAGGAAACAAATGGAAACAACTTAAAAAAAGCGGCGATGAAATCACCCCTTGGTGGAAGAGGGATTTCACCCTCGGGAAACATGTGATAATCCGCTGGCACATCCACAGCGTTCATTGCATATTTGGGTAGCTTTAAATAAACATTAACAAAAGATGAGCGACCCAACTAATGTCCACTGTCAGTATACCTTCAAACTTGAAGATATACGTGACTTAATCGAGCATATCCCTGAGGATGACCACCTCGATACTTTTTTTGTGACCCTGAATTGCAAGCATCTCCATGGACCAGACTTCAAACTCGTAGTTGAAGCCACGGTAGGCAATTCAAAGGACCCGGATAAAATGTACTCAATGACCAAGACGGGCTGCCCTAAGCCTCCCGGTTGTCCGAGGACCGACGATTTCGAGTAGTTGATTGGATGTTGAATGAGCTTCTAAAGCACCTAGACATAATCTCACCTGTCGCTGTCGTGGCCTATGTAGTATTGGGCCGCAGAACTGCCGACCACCGAGATTATGTCTTGTGGTTTTTAATACTGCAAATAGTTCTCAATGGCATTGCCGGCTATATCAGCGAGTGTGATAGCTGTGAAACTAATCTGCCAGTGTATCATGCCAATGTCCTGCTAAGCTTCTGGATACTATCTGTCTACTTTAGCAAGGTTCTTACCTTTCGGAGAGCACGGGCTCTGGTTACGATCATGGGTGCGGCTACATTGTTGTTTTACATCTGCAGTATCTTTTGGCAGGGGTTGTATGAGTTTCCAAGTCTCTTCTATTCGTTTGTCAGCACGGTTCTGGTCCTCTATTGCCTGCTTTTCTACAAGGAGACATTCTTTCAGTACAAGACGTTGAAGATCACAAAATATCGTAGCTTCTGGCATGTGACGGGGCTCTTCACCTACTTCACAGCTAATTTCTCTATCTTCATCAGCTATAGTTACTTGACCAAAGAATCAGTCGCTAATCAATGGGTGCTTTGGTTTATTCATAATGTCGTCATGTCTATCATGTGCGGATATCTCATAATTGGATATAGATGCAGCAAGCACCAGTAGAGATCATTATAGGGGCGACATTCCTCATTTTTCTCATTACCACGTTTGTCGTCCTCTTCCTGATTTTTCATCAACGCAGGTATAACCAGTATATGCTTGAGCGAAAGGAAAGGGAAGCTGCCTTCAATGAAGAGATCCTGAGGGCTCAACTGGAAATGAAGGAAAGAACCTTGACGTCACTTGCCCAGGAAATTCACGACAATATTGGCCAAATGCTGGCTCTTGCCAAGCTGAATGTCAATATGATACAACCGAAAGATGACATCTCCTCACAGAAACAGGAAACCTCAAATCAGATATTAACGAAAGTCATCGATCAGTTGAGAACACTTACTAAAACGCTGAATTCAGAGTTTATACGGAATCAAAGCCTCTCTGAGGCTATTGCGCTGGAATTCAAACTATTGAAGAAGCTGGAGATATTCGATGTAGACTTTTCCAGTGGCCAGGCAAAAGATCTTTTGAACAAGGAAACGCAATTGATCATCTTTCGCATCGTGCAGGAGTGTCTTCACAATATAGTGAAGCATGCGCAGGCTCAAAAGGTTGTTGCTAAACTCGAGAGCACCAAGAGTGAATTTAGGTTGAAGATAGAAGACGATGGTGTGGGTTTTGAAGTCACAAAGAACTCCAATTCATCAAAGGGAACAGGATTGTACAATATCCATCATCGGGCAAGGTTGATTGGCGCTGAGTTGAATATTCAAAGTGAGAAGGGACGAGGAACTTGCATCTCTCTGTCGGTGCCAACAGACTATATTGAGGAATCAGTGGAGTGAAGGACGTTGATTCGTGATTTTCCTGTGATCAATCGATTTGTCTGGCTATTGCCGTGCCTCATGAAGCCTCAACAACTGCAACATGAAAGATGGCCCTCCAGTAATGGACTCATAATGATCATGTTGGTTTGTCGCCTTCGGTAGTGCCGAAGCATCATCGAAAAACAGTGACATGCCGATCTCTGCAAATTGTGCTGCCCGATCAAGGAATTGTATGTCTCCAGAAAGCTCCCAGCAGTTGCGTAGCATTTGGATGACTTGCGCGAATTCATTCGGCTTTAGGAGGTAGCTGGTATCCGGTTCTGAGCTCAGGTAGATCCTTCCAGCCTTTAGGATCATCTCCTTGAATGCTTCGGCCACTTCAGGGCTGGTTACTTGTAGGGTGCGGTAGCGGGCATATAGTCTATTCGCTACGCCAGCGTGCGTACCGTACCCGTAACCCGAACTCCACGTGGAGCTGTAAGGCTTATTCATAGACCGAACTCTCGGCAGCCCCGTCTCTGCATGAAGCGTGACCGCAAAGCCCCCTCCGATCGAATCCATGCGATGAGGTGCCTTGAGAAAGTCCTGGTCCTGCTTAAGGGCAAAAACTCGCATCTCTGCGGCCATTGCAGGCTGCATGACTGTCGCCGCAATTTCCAGACACCGCGCCAATTCCAGGTTGCTTGTAAGCCAGACCACTTGGTTGTGGTCCCCCTTTGATGTGCGACCGGCAATAAGGAGGCCAGATGCCGATTGTGCCATGTTCTCCTTCATTCGCTCGAACATCACCTGGATATACTGCCGGAGTTCTTCCCTCCGAGGCCGATCGGCATTTGCTGGGTGCTTGTATGCAAATGTCCACCGCTCCATCAGTTGGCCAGCGTAGCGGGGAAAATCGTACCCAGAAAACGTCTCGTGCCTGGTATATCGGGCGTGACGACTGAAGTCACCCGTGGTCTTGTCGTGTATCTGGTGCTCCCACTCCGCCAAGGTATATTTCCACGCACGCTCCGGTGCCACGTTATACGCCTTATCCCAAAATGGCCAGACGTTCGATTCGTGATAGTCTGTTTTGGGCGCATAACCACAGTCATCCTGTTGAAAGTCCCAAAAGAGGTGTTCACCCCAGCAGTATAGATCGGTTGTCTCGCTCTGGCAGGTGTTGAAGAAGAATCCAAAGGCACTGTCGGCAGCTGCTGCATACCTGGGATCATCCGTAAGGGCACTGAGACCATACAGGAGTTCATAAAGATCCACATCATGAAGGAGATTGCCTCCTGTTACCGAGCGGTCTGTGGTACGCACACCGTCGATCTTGACAGTATCGATCGTGGGGTCGATTTTGAGGGTCTGGCGATTCATGGTAGAGGCAAAGAGAGGTGAAGGCTCACCGTATACGTCGCGTCCATGGCTGACCATGGTATCCGCGTATTTAGCGACAGCGGTCAGAAACGGCGTCTCTTCAGGTGGCGGTTGACTGCCGGTGCATCCCACGAGAATAATCAATGGCGGAAGTAGTTTGAGTGCAGCGCGAGCTTTCATCAATTAAATAAGCACGGGGTTACTTGGTGTAATGTACTAAACAGTCTCGCCATGGTAGCGCCCTTTCCTTTCAATCGCAACTTGTGGCACTCATAGCCCACCTTCTGGCTTTTCGTACTTGTGAGGGAGGACGAATTGATCGAAGGCGAACCCATCCGCACTGCCGTAGGCTTGCCGCCATTGCACCGATTGGACAGTCCAAGAGGCTGCTTTTAAGCGGTCTGGCCTGTTCTAATTGGATTCAGGGGCATAGCTACCACACCCTTGTGCCAGGTGATAAATCTCATTGCATTGCCTCCTGAACTTTCGTAAATTATTGGACATGACAATCTGATAATAACCATGCGCCTTCTTAGAGTACTATTGGTGTTTTCCGTACTCGGTTGCGGAGGAGACAATGATGCTGGAATTCCAAGCTTTATTGATGTTAGCGGCAGGTGGGAAGGTTCGGCGACATTTAGGAACAATTGTGTTAACTACGCTTGCGTTTACCAGGGCAGCATGAATCCCCCATCGGTGATTATCGAACTCGAGCAGGTGCAAAACATCCTGGAAGGAACCATCACCATCAATCTGTCTGAAGGTGATCCACAGATCGATGACTGGAACTGTCAGGCCCTGCAAGGCTCTATTGTGATCACCCGGGCGCAAAGTAGCATTTCGGGAACCCAGGTGACTTTGACGCAAAGTGATTTCCTTGGTGTGTGGGAACTGCAAGTGGTCGGTACTTCCGGACCTCAGAGTTCTATGCAGGGTACTGTGTCTAATACCGCACCAGGATGTACGGGCTTGGTATCTGATAACATTTCCGTTGTTAGGAGAAATTAGATGTTTGTAGCTACTGACCCATCGTTGTATTGGGCGTCAATAAGTACAGACTTGAGTAACCTTTTCCAGAACTCCTCGTACTTATACAAAAGTTAATTAAATAAATGTATAAAGTTGGAAGCTTAGAGGAGATGGTGTTGCTGCTGGCAGCAGCTTTGGGTGAAGGCGCCTATGCTGTCTCTATCGCGAACGAATACACCAAGAGAACTGATAATGACATCTCCATACCGGCGATTCATACGGTATTGAAGCGACTTGAGGACAAGGGGTTCCTGACTTCCCACGAATCGGCTCCCACCCAGGAGCGAGGTGGACGCAAGAAGCGGATCTATTCGATCACGCAAATCGGCTATCGCATCATTCATGAGCTTCGCGGTCAACGGGAAGACCTCTGGTCGCTGGTACCCAAGATGTCGGTCTGATGAGTAAATCGAAACTTCCGAAACTGCCCCTTGCATTTTTGAGGTGGTTCTGCAAGGCTGACTTGATTGATGAGATTGAGGGCGATTTGCTGGAGGTCTATCAGCAGCGACACCGCAACAATCCGACAACCGCCAAATTCAAATTCTACAAAGAGGTGCTTCTGTCCTTCAACAGAAGAAATGTTGGAATCATGGAAAAATACAAAGATACCCGTTGGGGCCTTACTTGGGCCATTGCAGCGCAATACAGCAGGATCCTGTTACGCACAATTCGAAGATCCAAGGTCTATAGCACTATTTCTATTGGCAGCCTTACCCTGGGCCTTACTTGTGCCAGCCTCATCTTTCTCTATCTGAGCAAGGAACTCAGTTATGACCATGTGTATGACAATGCCGAGAGCATTTACCGCATTAACCATAAAAGCCACAACTCGGGACGTACCTACGGATTTGCTCCCTTTGCGATGGTGCCCCACCTCATCGAATCGATGGACGCGGTAGACAATGGCACACGCATTTTCAAGTATCGCCGTGCCATTCCGATCACTGTTTCTTCCACCCATCAGTCGTTCAATGAGCCTCGGTTTGGTTGGGTGGACCCGGCCTTCTTTGAGTTGTTCAACCTGGAGGTCATTCGTGGGTCTGAGGCCGATTTAGAACGTCCGAACGTCGTGATGCTCAGTGAGAGTACGGCGAGCAAGTACTTCGGTGATCAAGACCCCATCGGCCAGACCGTCGTGTTTACCTGGGAGGAAGAGACTGCACTGGAAGTCGTAGGTGTCTTTGAGGATTTTCCATCCAATACCAGCTTTCAACTGGACCTCCTTTCGAATGTCGAAACGTGTAAGCAGACGATGTGGTCTGGTGGTTGGTTTAATGAGTGGCAGAACATGTTTATCAGCGGTTATGTGTTGATGAAGCCCGGTCGGGAGCAAGAGGTGGTGGAGCAGGCGCAGATCGCCACTTCCAGTTTCTATACACCGGAGAAGCCTAAGGCGTGGGAGGTCTCACTTCAGAAGCTGACGGACATTCATTTAGCCGAACCCTTGGACATAGGTGAATGGAGTACGCATAACGATGTTCAAACCCTTGTCATGTTCGCTGCCATAGGAATCATCATCCTTAGTCTTGGTTGCTTCAATTTCATCAACATGGTCACTGCGCAAGCGGGCCAACGAGCAAAAGAGATAGGCGTACGAAAAGTGCTCGGAAGTCAACGACGACAGATAGGCCAGCAGACGCTGTTTGAGACGATTTGCTTTGTCTGGATTGCGGGTGTCTTCTCGTGGCTGTTGATGTACGCCTTGCTCCCCCAGCTAGGACAGCTCACGAGTCATGCTTACATCCTTGCAGATATCGCAAATCTCCCTTTCCTGGTTGGGTTTGTAGCTGCCCTTATCTCTGTCGCGCTTTTGGCAGGCGCTTACCCTGCTCTGCACATTTCAAGGATCAACTCCTTGCAGCTGATGAGGAAGAGCAATGCCACTGTCGGAGGTTCAGGCGTTAGGAATACCCTCGTTACGATGCAGTTCACGATCACTGCCGGATTGGTCATTTGCACATTGATGGTCTTTTTGCAAATGGAGTATATCCGCGATAAGGATCTTGGCTTTGATGATTCCATGATTGTCTCAATGCCCATTCACAGTGACGATGCCGTGATTCCGAAGATCAATGCCTTCCGCAATGAATTGCGAAATGTGCCTGGCATTGGTCACGTGACAGCAGCCTCCCACGAGATGCTCTCAGACTATACCTATATTACCAATTTCATCATCCAGGGCTTTGAAGAACAAGTCAATTGGGAGCGGTATACCGTGGAGCAGGACTATCTCAAGGCCTTTGAATTGGAGGTCATTGCGGGACGGGGATTTGATAGCACCATCCCCTCCGACTCCACTGCCTTCGTCCTCAACGAAAGTGCGGTTCGTGCCCTGAACCTGTCACCTGAAGAGGCCCTAAATCTGACAATTAGCGATCAGGGCCTCGACTATGAGGGCAAGATCATCGGCGTTGTCAAAGACTTTCATTTTCGGTCCCTGCACCATACCATCCAGCCCTTTGTGATGTACGTGAACTGGGATCGGTTAGACTACATCTCGGTGCGGCTTGAGTCTAAAAGCTTTGCACGGAACATCGAGACACTGGAGCAGAAGTGGTACGCGACTTTTGGTGAAGGTATCCCGTTTTTCTACAGTTTTCTGGACCAACAAACGGCCGAATTGTATCTGGCAGAGGACAATGAGCGCATGCTGTTCTCAGCGTTTAGCCTGTTGTCTGTCATTTTGGGAATGCTCGGTTTGTTCGGTTCGGCACTTTTCACGACCGAACGCAGGTTTAAGGAAATTGGTCTAAGGAAAGTGCTGGGCGCTTCGTCCAAGCAATTGATCCTTATGATCAATGGTCAGTTTGTGAAGATGATCATAGTGGCCTTCGTCGTCGCTGCCCCTCTCGCCTTTCTACTAATGAACCAGTGGCTGGATGAATTTGCCTATCGCATTGAGCAACCGGTTTGGGTGTACGTAGCAACAGCATTGGCAACTTTTCTTATCGCGTCCATTACAGTGAGTTACCTCAGTTGGAAAGCTGCGGTATCCAACCCTGTTGATGCGCTGAAGACCGAGTAAAGCGATCGTGAGGTAGGGATGTGCCGCCTTCTAAGGTTCCCGTACTTATTTCGAGTAGACCAGGCGTCCAAAGTATCGCTGGTTTCCGAGCTGCAACCTGTAGAAGTAGATACCCTGGGCGAGTTGACGAGGGTTGAAGACGACCTTCTTGGTAACACCTCCTTCGACCCATTCGTCAATGAGCACTTCTGTTCGAAGTCCCTGTAGGTCAAAGATCTCCATGAGTGCATGCTCATCAGCCGTTGGCGTGAACTCAATATTTACCAGTACCTCAAACGGGTTCGGATAGACTACCAGTGCGATAGAAGACCCTTCTTCCCCAGGAGTAAGCAACAGCCCTTCGCCGGCTTCTTGTTTTGCTTGCTGTGGAATGAATGGTGTAGGTTCACTGTCCAGGCAATTCTGATCTTCGTTCCATGACCAGATGACATTGCCCTTGGCATCTACTTCCTTGGCGATGAACATACCCTCCATGGTCGTCGTCAGGCCATCCTTACCTTTTACGTCAAGCTCCTTGCGTGTATCAATAACTCCCTTGATTGCAGATCCTTCTTTTACTTTCACCTTGTCTTTGACAAACATCCGTAGCAGATGGCCATCTGGGTTCAAGGCAGTCGATTCTCCGAAGTCGACCTTCTTCCTGATGAAGACATGGGTCTGCGACACGAATTTGATTTGAGCATTTTCTTTCGTCTTCAGTTCCTTCAGAAATACCGATGGATGTTCGAAAATGACTGTGCCTCCATCTTTCACCTCCACCTTACCATAGATGGAGTCGTGCAAGATCACCGTCTCCCCTTCTTCAACTTTCACTTTCTCTCCGTCTTTGTATGGGTTGCTTCGGAATAGTGGAATAGAAATGTCTGGAATTCCCTGAACAAAGTTCGTCACTGTGCTTTCATTCTTGAGATCGAGCTTGCTGGCTTTGACAAAAGTTCTGGGGCCTTCGATGCTGGTATTCTCATGAATCTTGGCCTTGCCCTTCGTCTCCATGATGCCCACGCCACCGGCCAATACCTTATTTTCATGCATGTGGACCTCCTTTTCTGCCAATATTGTGTAGGCCGAAAGGAGGCTCGTGACGTCAAAACCAACTACCGTATAGACGTTGGTTAACAGACAGCCATCAGGTGTCGTCGCCATTACCTGGTAGGTGCCATTGGCGTTGACGGTGATAGAAGGCCCACTTTCACCAGAAGCCCACACATACCCTTGTGCACCCGGAGCGAATGCCGTCAGTGTCAAGCCATCACCCTGGCAATACTCCGGTAGCTCTGTAGCGACGATATTGATGTCCGCTAAAGGTGGTTCGACAGTGACGGTGAAACTGCAATCAGCATGATTCCCGGACTTATCCATGGCAGTATAGGTCACGATAGTCTCTCCTATTGGGAAGAAGTCGCCAGGAGCATGTGTTCCCTGCAAGGTCCACTGGCCACAGTTGTCACTTACCTCAGGCAACGCAAAGGAGACAATACTGCCCGACATTGTTTGGGCGCATACTGTCGTATCGTTGGGACAGATGATAATGGGTGCTGTCGGGTCATCGATCTCTACGATCGTGATCGCTTCCGATATGTTTCCTGCGTGGTCAGTGACCGTCCAGTTCACCACAGTGGTGCCCAATCCATAGGGCCCGCTAGCGTTGTTAGTTCCGTTGTAGTCATTGATGACCGAAGCTACACCACAGTTGTCGTCAACGACTGGTAATGGCACGGTGACTATTGCTTCACAGCCTGTAGGGTCAACAGACTGTGCAATCTCATTGATGACGACGATGGTCGGTGCTTCATTATCTATCACGGTAACGGTCGTAATGTCTGTAGACACATTACCAGAAGCGTCGATGACTGTCCATAGTACGTCTGTGACCCCTACAGGATAGATACCACTGGCATTGTCGGTAGCATTGAAGTCATTGGTGACAGAGGCTACTTCACAATTGTCAGTTACTACTGGTACTGGTACAGTCACGGTTGCCTCACACACGCCTGCATCGGCGGAGACGGTGATATCGTCTGGTACTGTGAGCCCTGGCGCCTGATCATCGATAACGGTGATGGTCATGGAAGCTGTTGTCGAATTGCCTGAGGCATCAGTGACAGTCCACTGTACGACGGTAGTGCCCAATGGATAGATACCACTGGCATTGTCGGTAGCATTGAAGTCATTGATGACAGAGGCTACTTCGCAATTGTCAGTTACTGCTGGTGCTGGCACTATAACAGCTGCCTCACAAACGCCTGCATCGGCAGCAACGGTGATATCATCTGGTACTGTGAGTCCTGGCGCCTGATCATCGATGACAGTGATGGTCATGGAAGCAGTGGTCGAATTGCCGGAGGCATCGGTGACAGTCCACTGTACGACGGTAGTTCCCAATGGATAGATACCACTGGCATTGTCGGTGGCATTGAAGTCATTGGTGACAGAGGCCACTTCGCAATTGTCGGTTACTTCGGGTGCAGGCACAGTCACAGCTGCTCCACACACGCCTTCATCGGCCGAGACAGTAATATCGTCTGGTACTGTGAGCCCCGGTGCCTGATCATCAATGACGGTGATGCTCATGGAAGCCGTTGTCGCATTGCCTGATGCATCGGTGACAGTCCACTGCACAACGGTAGTTCCCAATGGATAGATACCACTGGCGTTGTCGGTGGCATTGAAGTCGTTGATGACGGATGCCACTTCACAATTGTCGGTAGCTACTGGTGCAGGTACAGTTACAGTAGCCTCACAAACGCCAGCATCGGCAGCGACGGTGATATCAGCAGGTACTGTGAGTCCTGGCGCCTGGTCATCGATAACAGTGATGGTCATGGAAGCTATTGTCGAATTGCCGGAGGCATCGGTGACAGTCCACTCCACGACGGTAGTGCCCAATGGATAGACACCACTGGCATTGTCGGTCGCATTGAAGTCATTGGTAACGGATGCCACTTCACAATTGTCGGTCACTGCTGGAGCAGGTACAGTCACAGTAGCCTCACAAACGCCCTCATCGGCAGCGACGGTGATATCAGCAGGTACTGTGAGTCCTGGCGCCTGGTCATCGATGACAGTGATGGTCATGGAAGCTATTGTCGAATTGCCGGAGGCATCGGTGACAGTCCACTCCACGACGGTAGTGCCCAATGGATAGATACCAGTGGCATTGTCGGTCGCATTGAAGTCATTCGCGACGGATGCCACTTCGCAATTGTCGGTTACTTCGGGTGTAGGCACAGTCACAGCTGCTTCACACACCCCTTCATCGGCGGAGACAGTAATATCGTCTGGTACTATGAGCCCCGGCGCCTGATCATCGATGACGGTTATGGTCATGGAAGCTATTGTCGAATTGTCGGAGGCATCGGTGACAGTCCACTCCACGACGGTAGTGCCCAATGGATAGATACCAGTGGCATTGTCGGTAGCATTGAAGTCATTGGTGATGGAGGCTACCTCGCAATTGTCGGTTACTGTTGGAGCAGGTACAGTCACAGCTGCCTCACACATGCCTGCATCAGCACTAACTGTAATATCTGCGGGTACTGTGAGCCCAGGCGCCTGATCATCGATGACGGTGATGGTCATGGAGGATGTTGTGATATTCCCTGAGGCATCAGTGACAGTCCACTCCACGACGGTAGTTCCCAATGGATAGATACCACTGGCATTGTCGGTAGCATTGAAGTCGTTGATGACGGATGCCACTTCGCAATTGTCGGTTACTTCGGGTGTAGGCACAGTCACAGCCGCCTCACAAACGCCTGCATCAGCAGCAACGGTGATATCATCGGGTACTGTGAGCCCCGGTGCCTGATCATCGATGACGGTGATGGTCATGGAAGCTGTTGTTGAATTGCCTGAGGCATCGGTGACAGTCCACTGTACGACGGTAGTGCCCAATGGATAGATACCACTGGCATTGTCGGTAGCATTGAAGTCATTGATGACGGAGGCTACTTCACAATTGTCGGTCACGGCTGGTACTGGCACAGTCACGGTTGCCTCACACATGCCTGCATCGGCACTAACTGTGATATCATCGGGTACTGTGAGCCCCGGTGCCTGATCATCGATGACGGTGATGCTCATGGAAGCCGTTGTCGCATTGCCTGATGCATCGGTGACAGTCCACTGCACGACGGTGGTTCCCAATGGATAGATACCACTGGCATTGTCGGTAGCATTGAAGTCGTTGGTGACGGAGGCTACTTCACAATTGTCGGTCACTGCCGGAGCTGGCACGATAACAGCTGCCTCACACATGCCTGCATCTGCACTAACTGTAATATCTGCGGGCACTGTGAGCCCTGGCGCCTGGTCATCGATGACGGTGATGGTCATGGAAGTAGTGGTCGAATTGCCTGAGGCATCAGTGACAGTCCACTGTACTGCGGTAGTGCCCAATGGATAGATACCACTGGCATTGTCGGTGGCATTGAAGTCATTGGCGACGGCTGCTACTTCGCAATTGTCGGTGACTGCCGGAGCAGGTACGGTGACAGCCGCCTCACAAACGCCTGCATCAGCAGCAACGGTGATATCATCGGGTACTGTGAGCCCCGGTGCCTGATCATCGATGACGGTGATGCTCATAGAAGCTGTTGTTGAATTGCCTGAGGCGTCGGTGACAGTCCACTCCACGACGGTAGTTCCCAATGGATAGATACCACTGGCATTGTCGGTAGCATTGAAGTCATTGGTGACGGATGCTACTTCACAATTGTCAGTTACTACTGGTACTGGTACAGTCACTGCCGCCTCACAAACGCCTGCATCGGCGGAGACGGTGATATCGTCTGGTACTGTGAGCCCTGGCGCCTGATCATCGATAACGGTGATGGTCATAGAGGCGGTTGTTGAATTGCCTGAGGCGTCGGTGACAGTCCACTGTACGACGGTAGTTTCCAATGGATAGATACCACTGGCATTGTCGGTAGCATTGAAGTCATTGATGACAGAGGCTACTTCGCAATTGTCAGTTACTGCTGGTGCTGGCACTATAACAGCTGCCTCACAAACGCCTGCATCAGCAGCAACGGTGATATCATCGGGTACTGTGAGCCCCGGCGCCTGATCATCGATGACGGTGATGCTCATGGAAGCTGTTGTCGTATTCCCGGAGGCATCGGTGACAGTCCACTGAACGACTGTAGTTCCCAATGGATAGATACCACTGGCATTGTCGGTAGCATTGAAGTCGTTGATGACGGAGGCTACTTCGCAATTGTCGGTGACTGCCGGAGCAGGTACGGTGACAGCCGCCTCACAAACGCCTGCATCAGCACTAACTGTAATATCTGCGGGTACTGTGAGCCCTGGCGCCTGGTCATCAATGACGGTGATGCTCATGGAAGCTGTTGTCGAATTACCTGAGGCGTCGGTGACAGTCCACTGCACGACGGTGGTTCCCAATGGATAGATACCACTGGCATTGTCGGTAGCATTGAAGTCATTGATGACGGAGGCCACATCGCAATTGTCGGTTACTGCTGGTGCTGGCACCGTCACAGCTGCCTCACACACGCCTCCATCGGCCGAGACAGTAATATCGTCTGCCACTGTGAGCCCTGGCGCCTGATCATCGATGACGGTGATGGTCATGGAAGCTGTTGTCGAGTTGCCTGAGGCATCGGTGACAGTCCACTGTACGACGGTAGTGCCCAATGGATAGATGCCACTGGCATTGTCGGTAGCATTGAAGTCATTGGTGACGGAGGCTACTTCACAATTGTCGGTCACTGCTGGTACTGGCACAGTCACAGCTGCCTCACACACGCCCTCATCGGCACTAACTGTGATATCAGCTGGCACTGTGAGCCCTGGCGCCTGGTCATCGATGACGGTGATGGTCATGGAAGCCGTTGTTGAATTCCCTGAGGCATCGGTGACAGTCCACTGCACGACTGTAGTTCCTAATGGATAGATACCACTGGCATTGTCGGTAGCATTGAAGTCGTTGATGACGGAGGCTACTTCGCAATTGTCGGTGACTACTGGTGCTGGCACAGTCACAGCTGCCTCACACACGCCCTCATCGGCACTAACTGTGATATCAGCTGGCACTGTGAGCCCTGGCGCCTGATCATCGATGACAGTGATGGTCATGGAAGCCGTTGTTGAATTCCCTGAGGCATCGGTGACAGTCCACTGCACGACTGTAGTTCCTAATGGATAGATACCACTGGCATTGTCGGTAGCATTGAAGTCGTTGATGACGGAGGCTACTTCGCAATTGTCCACTACAAGCGGCAGTGGTACCGTAACGAAAGCAGTACACAGCTCATCATCGGTGGCAACTTCTATCTCTGCCACTATATCGACACTCGGGGGAGCGATATCTTCAACGACGATCGTCATAGGCTCTGACGTTGCAGAGCAGCCATTGGCATCGGTAATCGTCAAGGTATAATCCCCAGGAGTGCTCACTTCGATATTGGCAGTTGTTTCACCTGAGGACCAGAGGTACTCCTCGTAGCCTTCAGGGCCCTCCAGAGCAACTGAACTCCCAGGGCAGAAAGTGGTTGGACCCTGTGCTGCGATAACAGGAGTTTCTGGTAGCGGGTGGATCACGATATCAATGTCATCACTGCTGGCGCATCCATTGGCATCGGCAACTGTGACAGTGTAGGTTCCTGAGGCGTTTACATCAATGGTTCGTGTCGATTCGCCAGTGGACCATTCATAGGTAGCGTAGCCTGCTCCTGCATCGAGGGTGATGACACTCCCCTCACATGCCGCTTGCGCGTCGCTTTGGATGGCCACCTGCTGGTGATTATAGATTGTCAACGCACCACTCTCACCAAAGACTTCTGCGTCCTCGGTGTTTACGACTCTTACAATTGCATCCGTGCTGCTGCTGGTGTTTAGAGGGATCGACCAGTTGAAACCATTATCTGAAGCGTCCAGGTTGTCTCCGATCACGATGAAGTCCGCTCCTCCGTTCATCGACAGGAGCACATCCACTTCCTGGACTTCGATACTCTCCCAGGTGGCGGATATAACATCTCCTGGACAATAGACCTCCCCACCAACTGGGGTAAGAAGGGTAATGACGGAAGCTTTCTGCAGTTCAAAACAGATATCTGCAAGGCTTTTAACTTCGGTGTTGCCCACGCTGTCTGTTGCCACTGAGTACATACAGTACTCTTCTCCGGGTTCACCGGCGAATGCGTACTCCTCGTCTACCTTTAGGTCTGCCTTTAGCAGTTGGAAACGTCCATTGCTGCTGTTGGCATAAAATAAGTCGTAGCTCTCAACGCCACTAGCCTCGGATCCATAGTCATCCTCGCTGAAAACGGAAATCATTGTAAGTGAGTCCGCCGGGGAGTCTACATCGTTGACTTTCGATAATGCCGGGATAGCGTCGATGACGTTAGCGTGAATGTTTGTTAACAAAGACTCATTGTCATCAAAAACAATGTCAGCGTAAGCCGAAACCGTATCTCCTGTTTGAGATTGGCGGTTGGGTTTGAGCGTGAAGTTGACGAAACCCTCCCCTCGACGGGTTGTCGTATCATTGATCAGCAGAAAGCCTAATGTTGCATCTTGAGGCGGCAGTCCAGTTGCCGGGTCCTTGGATTCGAAGATCCAAAAGGCTTCTTTCTTGGTAACATCCAATCCTGCAGTCACATCCACCACCACACCAAGAGAATCGGTGACATCCAGCCTGGAACTGTAGAAGGTATTGTTTTCTGGAATATCAAAAATGAAATCTCCAAAGCCAAAACTCCCAAGCCTAAATGAGAACAGGTTGGCATCTGAATCGATAGGCACTCGAACGGAAACGATCTGAGCTGGAGCGGTGGCAAAATCAGGATCGTTTTCAAATCTTACCTTATATGGGAGCTTGTCATTGATGCTGACCCACTTTCTTTCACCCACACCGTTAGGGCCTGTAATATCATTCGGGTCAACAGAGGCCAGAATGCGAGTTGCAAAGTCCTCTTTGGAATCATTGTCATCACTGCAGTCCCGTGTCTTAAACTCGACTTTTGTCTCAGCGTCTGCAAAGCAACCATCCTTATCAGTAGCGGTAACTGAATATGTTCCAGTTCGGGCTACTTTGATGGTCATGGAATTCGTTCCATTACTCCATTGATACTGACAATCTTCGCAGTCTGTGGCGACGGCGTGCAACCTCGCTTCCTTTGGCGGATCTCCCTGACATCGGGACTTCACCCCACCCCCACGAACGTTGAGAAGGGGTTTCATTTCTTCGACACCGACCTCAATCGTCTGCTCGAAAATGCATTGGTCTTTGTCAAATATCTTGACCGTGTAGGACCCAGCCGCTACGTCTACCAGGTCCTTATTCTTTTCCCCGTTGGACCATTCGTAGGTGTAAGGACCATTTGACCCGTCGACAGTGAGCATAATGGCACCGTCTTCCTTGCCATAGCAGGAGGCATCGGTTACTTCCCAGCTCACGCCGGCAAAAGCAGTGAGCTTAACGACAATGAAAAGACATGTCAGCAGGAGCCTTTGAGGCCATCTGGGGGCGCTATGATATTGCCAAGACGTCATCATTCACGTTTCTTTTTTTTAAGCGCAAGAGTCACCTCCGCAGGAGGGCCCTGTTTTCGGTCTTCATTGACTGCGGCCACACGAAATGTATAGGCATCGCGCTTGAGATCAGGCAATTGATAGGTAAGTATATTTTCCCGGAGGAGTTGCTGTTGCTTAATCAGAGAGCCCTCCTCATCTTCATCTATCCAGAGTTGGTAGCCTATGACACGCTTATCTCCGGTGTCGGGAACTTCCCATTTCACCTCTGCGAACCTCAGCTTCTTCTCCTTTTTTAGGGTCGCTTCAAGATTGTCCGGTGGGGGTACAAGAGCTGCATTTCTGAATCGTGGCAGATACAGACTCTTTTCCCGACTGAGGGAAGAGGTCCATTCACCGAGAGCTTCGACCTGAACCGAGACTGAGCCACTTTCCGTAATCGCCGGTTTCGATATGCGCCAGGTGCGAGTATCAGGCCCAACTTGGGAAGTATCAGCTATTATCACGCCATTCATGTAGATATTGAAGCCGCGTATCTTGTATTGCTCTGGAAAGGACCAATCGAGTTGCAGGGCTGCACCATCAGCCACTTTGAATGAAAAATCACCCGGCGGAGGCAGTCTCAATGCCCCCACATCCACACTCAGTTCGAGATACGGTGCACGCTCACCGAGATCATTAATGGGCTGTATCCGGAATCGATAAGTTCGACCGACATTCTTCCCAATCCTCAATCGATAGCTATTCGTAAGGATGGTTCCAACGCTTGCGAGTTGCAGGAAAGTATCAGGTCGGACCTCATCGGAGTACAGGAGGTATCCGACGGTTGCGGAATCGGCATCGTCTTTCTTTTGCCATGTGAGTAGGATGTGGGGCTCACCATCTACCATTTCAAAAGTGGCGTCACCAAAAGCTGGTGTTTTTGCCTGCGGACTGCCTAGATAGAGATAGTTGAATGTTTCCGATGAACCGTAGTCTACTTCTTGACCTCTTACATTTAGCCGATAAAGATATCGTGTTCCATACTCCATTTCGGTGCTGTCGGTGAAAGCGACCGAATCCCGGCTTGTCGCCCCTATTTCGTGGAAATCTATCAAGGTGGCAACAGATCGTTCAATAACAATCTCCTCAACACGGTCTTTCTCTGACCTATCCCATGAACCCTGCCAGAATAGTCGATTGTGCACATCATTCACTGTTATGATCGTGTCGATATTGGGAATAGTCATTGATTCATATAAGGCCGCCTGGTATCGCTTTAGGCCTCTGGCGATTTCCTCCTGGAACTTGTTGACAACGCTTACAGCATAGAAATGGTCGTCACCCGCATCGACATTTGCATCGGTGAATTGATACAGATTTTGTGCATCCTTTTTATCAACGGGCACTACTGAAACATTGCGGATTTTGGAAAGGCTACTGGAATCCTGGCCACGGTAAATATCAAATGAAAAGATGCCAGCCACCGCCACATCCGCACTATCCAATTGCCAACGTAACTGTATCCCCCCGGACTTTCTCAGAAAATGGATGTCAATGTCCATATCCACGGATTGCGGATGATACACAGCCAGGACATCTCCTTTCTCCTCTCCATTGGCGGTCACAAAAAAGACCCCATACTCTTCATCGACATTTGCTTCATAGGTGTTATCAATGAAACCAAATCCAATTATTAAAGTCAGTTGAAAATCCTCCTTCAAACGCAAGCGGTCGCCGGAGCCAAGTCCTCCAACGGCCTTCAATTTCGTCACCATGTCCTGCGCGGATATTGGCTGCAATTGGCCTTCTTGCAAGTATTCAGTTAAGGTAGCCCTGACCCTCTCGGCTTGTTGGTCGGTGAGTCCAAGGTTCGTCCAATCTCTATCTATATCAATCTGAGGAGCGATGGGAGTGGAATTCAACTGTTTCCATGATCCTTCCAAGCTCCTTTTTTTTATATTGAAACCTTCCAGGTTCTGCGGCCAATCCCTCGTCTCAATGTAGAGTTTCGTTTGATCCAGGGAGGTACTGCCTTCCAGCGATATCCATTGCCCAAGACAGGTGTCAACACTGAAAAAGATGATCAATATGTTAATAATCAGTTTCATCCCATTTTAGAAGGTGAAGTCCACATCTCCTTTTTCCGATTCGTCTCCGGAGGTGAAAGTCGCCTCACCAAATATTCGTATTTCGGGGTTCTTGTATTGGACAGTTAACTCCCCAGCCACGCCGGTATCATACGTCTTGACACACTCTTGCCCGCAGACAACCTTGCATGGCCACTTGACGCTCATGTCACTTTGTCCAGAGGCATATACCCCGAAGGTCCCGGTAATGCCTTCGTTATCCAGGTTGGCGGTAATGTCGCCTCCAAGCTCTACCTGGAGTTGGCCGGTTATGCCAAATCCGAAAAAGTCTGATCCATCGGCTGTTTTGCAAGTGGTAGGATTAAAGTCTTTGGGAAAAGTGTAATCGAAAGTATCACTATATTCTACGGATCCGCTGACACTGCCACTAAGGTCAAAGACACTGTTAAGGGGACCGGATATGTCGATGTCGCCGGTAAGCTTGATCTTTTCGAAGATCTTGCCCTTCATACTCGCAGCCGTGACCGCATATTCATCATTCTTCCCAATATCGAAGTTGATATTTCCCGACTCCAAAAGCAACACGGTCCCTTTTCCTCTCGGGAACTTGACGGTCGAGCTCACCGATCCACCTAGATTACCACTGCCGAGGATGTATTCCACTGCTGCGTCTCCATCGAGATAGTAAGGTGACCTGGCTGGGATATTGACCGAACCATTGATATTGACCTTACTAGCGGCTCCCAGAGAGACCCTCAGCTCACCAGTCAAGACAGCCAGGTTAGTAACGTCTCCGACTCCCAACTTTACGCCAACGAGGACCTCACCTTCCTTTGCCGTCCCCGATATGGTTCCTAGGCTGCCGGCCGGAATCCAATTATAGCCAAATTCGCCGCCTAACTCTGTGACTTTGAGAGGTGTCCCGGGAATTATAAAGAAACCTTGTCTGCCCGCGTCCAGCGCCACGGCAAAATAGCCGTAATTGAAGTTTGCTTCTGAGCCAATTGTCGCTGTGCCTAACACCTTGACTCCCCCGGTGAAATTACCCCTAAACTGGCCTCGGAACATTTGAGCAGCTTCATTCTTTTTATATACCAGAGAGGCGTTGATGTTATTGAAAGGTTTGTCATCCACTTTCAGCTTGGCTTCGCCAATGGTGACATCCCCCGAAGAGTCAATGGCAAATCTCTTTACTTCAACGTCGAGTCCACCGGCCACTAGGTTTGCATTGAACTCTATGCTTTTGTTTCCATCATAGCTGGCATCCATCATGTCGAAATACAGACCACTGTTGTATTTCACTCTCACTGATCCTACGTCAAAGCGTTGGAGCCTGCCTTCTGCAATCTCAAATCCAACATTATTGAAAGACTGATCAAATTCCGGATGTTTTGCACTGATATTGGACCCGATAATGGGACCGAAATCAAACTTAATGTCCATATCCCCTGTCACGGTACCTGAGAGCTCACATCCAAATGCCGTTACGCCCTGCATCTGGGTAGTGGCGGTGATGTTGGCGCCATCAAAGTCGAGTGCCATCAAGATCTTACCATCTACCGCCTTGATGCCAAAGATCTCGAGTTCACCAGTGCCTTTTTTGATTTGAAGTTCTTCACCGAGCTCCCATCGAAAACCCACTGAGAGCTTTTTGACCCTTGCACTGAATTGCTCCGCACTGTACTCAATAGGACCGTTGTCTTTCAGAGTTCCCTCAAAAGCACCCTCTTTTGTTAGCTTACCTGAGGCTCGCGCCAGCACCTGATCTTCCTTGTATAAGTCGATTTTGATCCCAGTAACATCACTGAAGTCCCATTCTCCGGCAAAGGTCTCCTGTGAGGAGTACCTGTAAACAAACTTACCGGTAGCGCCCCCTCTTAAGACAGCGATACCACCAAGCTTCACGTCTTCGGTTTGGTTGACACTAAACTTGATTTCGCCTTCGATTCTCCCAGTGTTTGACACTTTCAAGCCTACCTCGGTCAGATTCGCCTGAAGCTTTCCGATTTCTCGTGTTGATTTACTGCCCTTCCAGACAATTTCTACTTCCTTGTACTCTGTACCCGACTGCGTTGCTTTTTCCTTCCAGGAGATCGTGACACCTGTCAGGTCCACTTTGTATTGGAAGAGACTGGTACTCTCAATGGTGATACTCGCATTGGAAGTGCTGTAACTACAATAGCCTTCTTGGTCTTTGCCCGGCGAAACCACGGGCTCGGAGAAGTTCGCAGTAATTGGGCCAAAGGTTCTTAGTTCGGTTATGTCCGGGCAACAATCCTCACCTACGCAAAAAGGTGCTTCGACATAGCAGCCATCAATACCATCATCGGCGGCTTTCTGTTCCTGGGCCCTAACCATCAAGTAGCCGGGTTCCTCGCCTGCCGTGATTACGCCGGTGTTGGGGTCGATGCTCGCGCCAAAGTCATCGTCCACGAGCGACCATTCCACATCCAGCCCGTCAGGTACTGTGATCGCCTTTGCTGTCGCCGTGGAAGTGCCGTCGTTGGGGAGCTTTTCGGGATCAAATTGGATCTCTATAACATCATTGGGTGTGATGGTCATGGAATCGTCGCACTTGAAGCCGTCTTCGTCTTCCACCACCACCGTATAGGTAACCACCTGATCCTGCACCGTGACTGTCGGATTGGCTTTATCGGATGTGAAACTTCCATCGCTAGCCGTCCAGGAATACTTGTACTTAGTCTCTGGTCCCGGGCTTGCCGTGGGATCACCCCCAATGACCACTTCTTCGCCAGGACAAGCTTCTATGTCCTCCCCTGCATCAACCTCTGCTGCCCCAGCCAGGAACGAGCTGAGTATCAACAGCAGAACCAGGCTACTTCGACGGGCAGTAAGGTTTGACAACCAACCTATTGTCAGCCGCTTATAATCTTTTAGATATGTCAACTTTTCATGTTTCATTAGTCAACTATTCTATCAGCCTGAATGACACGCTGCCGATCCGAAGTCTTCTATCGACGCTGATTGCCCTGGCATATATGGTGATGGAGCTAAGGGCGCCAGGCCGCAGCACCTCGGAAGGTCCTCCTGGTTCTTTGAACTCTAAATACAAATCGGTAAATCCAAATTGAATATCCTCCACTGTGAAACCCATCGGCGACTTGCTCAGGCTAATCAAGGCTCGAGCCGGAGTAGGAATGTCGATATTGCCGCCATTTGCGAATTGAATCGTGACCTCTATGATGCGCCCAAACCTTGTCGTTTCTGGGTAATCAATGTTGGTTTCCAATACGAAACCTGTGCTGGTCACCACTTCAAAGCCCCCGAAGAGGATCGCCAATGCGCCGGTTGTGTCTTCGGCTACGACATTGTAAAATCCTAAATCGGCACTGTCAAGGTCGAAAGTCGCAAATACAGCCGTTGGATCCTTGTACATAATCTCTGAGGCGTAGATCTTTTCTTCACCCTGCCGCAAGTAGAAACGGGTATTCGGCGTGAATTTAGATCCCTGGATTTCTGTCGTTACAGTTCCTTCATCCCCACCAACGTTCGTCGCTATTCTCCTTATCTGGAAATCTATGATATTGGCAAGCAATTCGATGGGTTGACGCTCAGAGACAATAGACTCACCATATACCAACAGATAGTAGGTGCCAGGTGCGAGGTTGGGAATGATGACCTCCTGGTCTGCAGCAAAAGGATTGTCGAACGCATCGTCGTAAGTATTCCGTGTTGGAGATTCGCTAAACTGGATGTACAGTTCGTTGTTGCCGTTGTCATCCTCGCCATTGAGCGTGACCAACAAGGTCTCGTTCATGAGTGAATCCGGGATGATCAGCTTATAGTACAGATTGCTGTTGTTTCGTAGGGTGTCAGACTTTGTCACAAAAAGCGGAAGCTCATTGATGTCCACTGTTATCCGCGAAGTGCTCGCCCCTTCGTTGTTGTCGTCATCGTCTTCAACAATGTTGTTTCTGCTGTCTGTTCGAACGATAACAAAGTAGTCTTCGGGAATTGCCTGATTGAGGGGCAGTCTCATGCTGAACTTTTCCGTTGACAGCGGAGCCAGGTTGATTTCACGTGTCTGCGATCCAAAGACGATATCATCGATGTCCCACAGAGAGTCCAGGGAGAAGTAGACGATGTCTTCCATCTGGCCTGTTGCCGGGTTACTACCGCGGTTCTCAATGGTCCATTGGATGAGAACGTCTTCGCCTGCGATGGCCTCAGTTGGTACCGAGACCTCCGTCACCACGAGATCAGCTGGTAACGGTCTCGTGACGGATAGCAGCGAACTGGCCACATTATCGTCCTCACCCTCATGCTCGTAGGCGAGGTCGTTGTAGTCCGTCTTCAAGAGAAGGATATAGTTCCCGGAGGCGTTGATCGGAAGTGTGACAGATTGCGTCACTGTGTATGTCTCACCGGTATCCAGCACGATCTGCTGCAACTCCGTGGTCAAAATGGCATCGTCCTCGTCGATAACCAGGTCGGTAGAGAGGTAAACCCTGTCTGACCAATTGTCTTCAGTGGCGCCATTGCCATCGTTGTTAACCGTCCAACTGATCTCAAGAGGCTGTCCCGAGAAGCCCTGATCTGGTACCGTAAGATCGGCAACCGTAAGATTGGGCGATGGTGAGAGCTCAATGTGCACGGGTTTGACCGCGTAATTATTCTCTCGGAGACTATCTCTGGTCAAGCCACTTTCTTCCTCGATCGAATAATCTGCCACAAGGATGAGATAGTAGTCGCCTTCAAATCCATCGGGAGCTGTGAATACATCCATGTGATCATAGGACTCTCCATTTTCGAGCGGTCCAAATACCGGATACTGCGTAAGGAAGAGGTCTTGCCGACCCTGCCAGATGCTGTCTTCTGAGAGGTATAACGCATCGAACCACGTATCGGCGAGGGTTGGTGCGGCACCAACGTTAGTAACTGACCATTCCAGCATCTCTTCAAACCCGGAACCAAGCGTATCGGCGACCAGCAGCGAGTCAGCTCGCAAGTTCACAGGAGGATAGGACTGTAGGGAGATAGGTCCATATGCTACAAGGTTGTTGGCGTCATCTACATGCTCAAATACGGCGCTATCATAATCCAGATAAAGCAGTAGGTAGTAACTACCGGCAGGGATTTCGACCTCTACCTTTAGCGACGACTCGAAGCTGTACGATTCGTCCTTCGAAAGAGGGTCTTCTCGCTCCTCCTGGTAGAGAAATGTAACCGTGTCCTCAAACAGCGGCGTAGTTGACAGGAAGATGTAGTCGGACCAGCGATGCTCCTGTACATCCACTGCACCATCGTTTGTTATCGTAGCTGATAGTGAGAATGGTAGGCCCGCATAGACGGTGTCGCTCAGCAGGCTGATATCGACTACCTCAAGGTCCGGCCACGGCGAAATCGTGACGTCGATGGGCTCCGCAAGGTAATTGGGCACGTCTCCCTGTGGTTCGAGCATTTCATTCTCGAAGTCGGTCTCCACGTATATGAAGTTCTGGCCGTCAGCAGACTTGGGAATGATCACATCACGAGAAATCGTGATACTGTCATTCTTGGCGAGGTTAGTGGTGCGGTAGGTTAACAGCTCCATTTCCTCAATTTCCAGGGGATCATAAATGGCACTCTTGTCGATACCAATACGATCCTTCCAGTCTTCCTTGATCACAGTCCCCTCTCCCACATTCTTGACTGTGTAGTCGATCCGTATCGTATCTCCGGAATTCGCTTCAGGTGGAATGGCAATGGAAGTCACTGTCAAATCTGCGGCCAGGATAGTGAATGGGTCGCTGGTGGTGACGTTATTATCTTCATTTTCGAATTCGAAGATGGTGTTTAAGACATCCGTACGGACATGCAGATAGCGTAGCCCCTCCTGGTCTGTCGGTACACGCACAGTTATCAGCCGTGTATACTGCTCATCGAGACCCAGGCTCAAGGACACGTCCGTCGAGCCAATCCTCTTGGCTTTGCTCGCGTCGAAGCCCACTGAATCCGATAGGTAGATACGATCGGTCCACTTGATATTGGGAGTGGACGACCCTCCCTGGTTCTGGACCGTGTATCCGATGGTTATGGACTCACCATTGCTGGCGCTCGGGGGTGCGGAGATGTCCGTCACGACAAGATCCGGCGGAGGAGCCAGGATTACATCGATACCTTCACTTCTCAGGGTATTGTTGTTCTCAAAGGCGAATTCGAAAATTTGATCTCGCTGATCAGTAACCACATGGATGAAGTAGTTGCCGAATATCGCTTGGGGCACGACCAATTCCTTTGACAAGGTGTAGCTTTCATCTACTTCGAGAGCCCCTTGATGCTTAAATGTTCCTAATCTGAAAGCGGAAGAAGTCCGAAGGATGGAGTCCTCCGATAGATAGACAATGTCTTGCCAGGACTGGCCTTCGGTTGGGCCAGTCCCCACGTTGGTAACTGTCCAACTGACGTTCACTGTTTGGCCTGAAAATGCTTGTGTGGGTCTGACGATTTGCGTGACTTGCAAATCCGGGGGAGGTGTCAGCTCCACGAGCATGGAAGGACGGTTTCGTTCAGAATTGTTGCTGTCATCTGTCTCTAGCACTTGCTTGAAATGGTCTGCCGCCACGAGGATATAATACTCCTGTGTGATACCCTTCGGCAGTGTGACCGTAGTTGTATTTTCGTAGCTCTGTCCGGCATTGAGCGCCGTCAGGTTAGAGGCTCCTCCAAGATATGTGTCAAGAACTCCCAAGGTCGAGTCGACGGACAGGTAGATCGCGTCGCTCCACAATTCCTTGACGGACGTATTGCCTTCGCCGATGTTTTCAACCGTCCAGGTGACGTCAATGGTGCTACCGGAGAAGGCGGACTTTGGAGCTGCAACGCGAGTCACTACCAGGTCGGGTAGTTCTCTTAGTGTGAACTGCTGGATAGGCCCTGGGGTCGTGTGACATGAATTCTTGGCGACAATCTGCCAGTTGTACACAGTCCCATAGCTGAGCCCTTGATCGATAATCGTGCTAATCTGGTCCACATCCTCGATGAATGGCGATTCGGGGATTTCTGTGGAGTCCTGCCAGATGAAAATATCGTAATGCGAGGCGTTGAAAGCGGGAGACCATGAGAGGGTAAGCGGTAGAGATGCGCCTTCCGAGCCCTGGGCGGGGATCATTTGTCCTACACTATCTGGAGGGACGGGGTCCAGAATGGAAATCACCAGGCTGTCAAGGTACTCACAGCCATTCAGGTTAAGTCCCTCTACATAGTAAGTAGTGGTGGTGTCGGGTGAGACAAAAATGCTTTGGGTGCCTTCTGCGGTAGACCATGTTTGCGAACTTGCATTTTCCACCGTTAGTGTCACACCATCTCCTCTACACAGCGTGGAGAATCCATCTGTTGTGATCGTGACTTCAGGAGCGAACTCCACTATTACCTCGTCAGTAATGGAGCATTCGAACGCATTGAAGCGCGAGAGCGAATACACCCCAGGTTCAGAGACAACAATAGTAGGTGTCATCTCTCCGGTGGACCAGAGAATCGAATCAGAGAAACTGGAGAAAAGCTCCACACTCTCACCATCACAAATGGTCACGACACCCGCAGGGCTAATCAAAGACTTATTAGGCAGTGGCAGCACGGTGACTCTTACCTCAGCTTTGTCATCAAAGTTCTCTCCCAGGCAACCATTGGTGGCTGTGACCTTGTAGGTAGTCGACTCCATTGGAGCCACCTGAATCGTGTTACCAGAGCCCCCCTCGGACCAAAGGAACTCCTCAGCCGTTCCCGTCACCTGGAGTTCCAGTGGACTTCCAGCACAGATGGTCGTATCGGCGCTGATACCTGTAATCGCCGGAGCTGGTCGCAGAGAAACTGTGATGCTGTCGAGATACTCACAACCTTCCCTGACCTTGATACTGGCGTAGTATGTAGTAGTGGAATCAGGAAATACCGTGATGCTTCTGGTCGAGTCGCCCGTAGACCAGCTGTAGAATTCACCATTGTTAATTGTGAGTGTAGTGGACTCCCCATCACACACCGTCTGTTCGCCGGTGATGTAAGGTATGGGAGGATCACTGAGCGTGATGAACGCCTCGGCTGTACAACCGAACTCATTGATCCTCGTGACGGAGTATTCGCCTTGCTCAGTAACCACAATCGTCTGAGTGGAGTCTCCTGTTGACCAAAGCAACGAGTCCGTGGCGTCTGAGGCTGTGAGAAAAATGGAATCCGTATCACAGAATGACAGAGACGCTGAGCCAGTTGCGACGATAATAGGTGGTATTGGCGCAGGAAGTACGTCGACAGTAACAGATTCGGAGGCAGTAGTCAAGCTACAAGACCCATTCGAGGCGGTGGCGGTGTAGGTAGTTTTTACACTGGGCGATACGGTGATACTGTTGCCGCTCCTGCCATTACTCCAAAATACATTCAATGCGTCAGCGTCAACCGTTAGGCGCACGCTCCCGCCGTTGCAAACCTCCGTGTCCTCACTGATGCTGAGGATTTGAGGATCTGGCTGTAAAGGCTTAGTAAATACCGTGGCGGTCCGGACGTACTCGCAACCCAAATCATTGAGGATGACGACCTCATAGGTAGTGTCGTCGCCAGGTGTCACGGTAATGGACTGGGTGGTTTCACCCGTGGACCAGCTGAAGGCCACGCCGTTTGTTACAGTGAGCGTTGCCGACTCTCCTGGACAGAGGTTTTTATTCGAGATAAGAACAGAGGGCGGGCGCGCATAAGACAGGGTGATGGATTCGGTAGTTGTACAGCCATTGATCGTGTCCAGATGTGTCACGAAGTAAGTGCCCGGATCTGTGACTTGTATGGATTGTGTAGCAGCACCGTTCGACCAGATGATGTTCTCGGCAATGCTGGAGGTAAGGGTGACGGTGTCCTCATTACATGGCGATACATTGCCGTCGAAAGTAATCTCGGGACGTTCCGGTGAGGGATTTACATCAACCGTGACCGTGTCGGAAGCGAAACAGCCTTCGTCGCTTTTCGCCTTAACGGTATATGTCGTTGTGTTGGAGGGACTCACCCGGAAGGAGTTGTATCTGCCTAGAATACTGGGAGAGCCAAGGACTCTCCATTCATAAGAATCTCCTCCGGTGGCGTGAAGAAATATCTGCTCACCACGACATAAGACTGTATCAGGTGTTACCGTAGCGATGACAGGCACATAGTGTTCGAAGCTGGCGCGGAGAAGGCTGTCATTGGATGTGTCCGAGTCGTCGACGAGGCCGGTGTAGAAGTCGAGCAGATAAATACCGTTTTCACGAACGTTAATAGGTGTTGTAAATGAATATTCGCGATTCTTGCCGCCAGGCAATTCCCAGCTTTGGATTTCCTCGTCAACCTGTATCGTGTCATTCAGGACGTAGGTGATGGTGAAGTTGGAAATAGTATCCACTCCGAAGTTCTGCACGCGCACCGTTACATTTTGTAGGCTGTCCATGTCACACCCACTTTCGGGATTCAGGAACGCTACTACCCCGATGTCGTTCGTTGCCAATCCAGCGCCGAATTCGTCAGCCCCGATATCCGGTGCGCCAACATTTCGGATTTGATCGTCAATATCATCTGTCACCTCCGGCACAAATACCGCGGCTCCATCGAGGTTAGCCTGGTCGATGTGCAGATCAGTGGTGCTCGCGAATGATGGATCAATTGAAATACTGTTTGTCTCATGCCCGCTTGCTGACTGTAGTGCTTCAAGCGAGGACTGGTCACCAGACCAGTAGGCTAACCTCGCACCGGTACTATACAAGTCATTGTAGTCGGTGGTCGCAAAGCCAAATGGATAATTGGTGTACATGGCGTAGCCTCCTCCTGAGTTGACCCAGATATTGTTTTGGACGCTAAGATTCGATCCACCGTCGGCATAAAAGGCCCTCCCACCGAGGTCTGTGGTCGTAATATTGACGCTGTTGTGATAAACCTTGGTGTACTGGACATCTTCCAGGTAAATGCCATAAGAGTTGTCAGTGGCACCGGTCTTGACGAAATTGTTAAAGACCGATCCATGAACGTCTGAGCTTCCCTCGGCGTAGTCAACATAAATGCCATGCCCATCCTCCGCAATGTTCACCTGGTTTTTGGTGATCTCGAAGTCATCTTCCAGGGTTCTTAAGTACAGACCGTAGAAGAAGCCCCGCGTCTCGATGGCATTGATGACATTGTTGTTGATACGAGGGGCTATCTGGTAGATCAGGTATACGGCGCGATAGTCCTGGTCCTGAAAGACGCAGTTGGTAATCTGTGTGCCACTTTCTCGCTCTCCATTCGTGCCTTGAAGGTAAAGGCCATAACTACCACTGATGAACCGAATACCTTCGAAGGTACTGCCTTCGTCGAAGCTGCTCGGAGAGTAAATGAGGTATCGCTCGCTGGTGCGAAACGTACTCACATAACTCACCCCTTGCACTACCAAACCTGAGAAGGAGTTGTTCGTCGCTTCATTTTGGATGACAATGACCCTGCCCAGTTGATTGTTATTCGACGGACTACTGGCTCGAAGTGTCATGTCCTGAAAGCTGACGTGATCTGTGCCATCAAGGAGAACCACATAATTCAGAGAACTGACTACCTCTGCGTTCATCGTCACCTTTGTGCTGTCTTGTGAAGCTGAGCGGAACGTAATTGAGTTCTCCGACGACGATCCCAGAATTTCGCCTAAGCGGATCTGTTCATTGTAGATGCCGTCATTGACGGTGAATACGACAGGTCCTGTTACACCCCGTTCGTTCAACGCATCTGCTGCCTGGGAGAAATTCGGAAAATCCGCGCCGGGACCTCCGATGATGTACTCACCGTTCAGACCGACGAAGATGTCCTCGAACTGTATGCTATCGTTTGTGGGCACCAGATCGGCGAGTCCGTTGGGACCGGAGGACCAGGCTTTGATATCGTAAAGAGTGCCGAACTGAAAGTCAAAAAAGCCGAGAGTCACCGAGTCACTCTCACCGGGGGCGAGGTCGCCAGTCCAGTTCACTATTTCCTGGACCTCTCCGTTGACCTCCCACTCTAGCTTCACACTCTTGAGGGCCGCAGAGGCATTGTTGAAGACACGGACTCCGACCTCATTGATTCCGAGCTGTAATGGTTCGACGGGCGCGTAGAAGGACACGACACTAGCGTCTTCTGTGGGCGGTATGAATTCATCTGCCCCAATATCTGGTGTCAATGCCCTGGCATTGCCGTCAATATCGTATGTGACTTCAGAGACCGCAGTGCCCGCCCCGTTAAGAAGGAAATTTTCGACATGCAAGTCAGTGTCGGATTTGAAGAAAGGCTCAGTGGATACAGAGTTATTATCTCTGGAGGTAACGTTTTGCCAGCTCTGGAATGTACTGTAGATGGAATTGTTGTAGTACGCGAAATTCGCACCACGAGTAAGAAGATTGTTGTAGTCCGAGGAGAAGCCCGTAAAGTAGGTCCTCATCACATAGCCGTTTTCTGACACGACGATATTGTTCCTGAGCAGAATATTTGATCCCTCATCCAAATAGATGCCAGCATTGTTGGCAGATGTGGAAGAATTGGTAATGTTGATGCTATTGAAATAGATGTTCAGGTAGGTGGCCCTGTCCTCACGGATTCCGAACGCTGATCCTGTTCCACCGATTTGAATGAAGTTATTGGCCACGAGCGACCTTGACGAAGACGTGCCGGTGGTTCTGTTCAGGAAGATACCATTCGTACCCACGGAACCTAACACCCGATTGCCAACAATCGATACCCCATCGACCCCGTAGTACGAGTAGATACCGGTATAGCTCGTATAGACCTTCGTAGTGGTGATCACATTACTCTCTACCGATGCCCTCTCAAGGTACTGCAAGTACAGACCCATGTAGTATTGGTCACTGAATTCATTGTTTTCGAAGACAACCTCATTCATGGGATCATTGACACTCCGACCTCGGATATACGCCCCGAAGCTACCTCGCAGAATGCGGCTATTTGATACCCTCAATCCATGATTATTGTTGTTGGTCGCGTTGAGGACTACCGCATTTGTGCTGGTAGTATTGTTCGTCGCCCCGGAGAACACCATCCCGTCAAAGGTGGTATTTGTGGCATCATTGCGCCATTCGACCACCCTTCCATAGACGTTGTTCCCTGAAGCAATGGTCATCTGCTTGAATAGGATGCCGTCTACCCCATCCAATAGGAGGGTGTAGTTGCTATAGCGCTTATCACCGGAATAGGTCAACGTGACTGCGGTGCTGTCCTCTGATTCCGATTGGAATGTGATCAGGTAAGAGCTGTCTGATCTTTGTATTTCGGGAATAATCACCTGTTCGTCGTACACGCCGTCTCTGACGGTGAACTGCACATCACCATCTATGCCACCAAGGCTCAGCGCGTCAGCGGCTTCCTGAAAGGATACAAAATCAGGATTTGCGCCCCCGATAGTATACTCACCATCCAGTGCTGTGTAGATGTCGGTCACGAGCAGTGTGTCATTACTGGCTTCGATGTCCGCGACGCCATTGGGGTTGATCGTCCAAAACTTTGCTGTGTAACCCGTGCCAGGATCGAAAGTGAAGCTGCCGAGCGGTACGCTGATGGTGTCTGTGGAAGGCAGCATGTCCGTCCATGGGACATCGGGTTGTGCTACGCCATTCACTGTCCACTGGATCGTCGCCTCGGTGAGGGTATCTAGACCGTGGTTTCTCAGTACGACGGACACCTCCTGCACGCCAAATGCAAAAGGCTTTGCAGGTTTTGTGAGGGCAAGTATACCGGCATCGGCCGCTGGAGGTTGAAACTCGTCCGCTCCGATGTCAGGATTTTCCGTGCTGCGTGACTCACCGTCAAAGTCCGTCGTAACGCTGGTAAGTGGTGTGCCGGCATCGTTGAGTTGTACCTCCTTGACGTGTAGATCTGTATCACTCACATAGCGAGGGTCTACCGACAGGGAATTGGCTTCCTTGCCACTAATGGCCCTCAAAGCGTCTAGGTCTTCGTCGATCACTGTGCCATAGTAGGCGCGAAAAGCTCCTTCAGCATAGAGGTTGTTGTAGTCCGATTCTGTAAAGAAGCCGCTGGTCACGTACATGACGTAACCAAAATTCCCAGCATAGAACGAGTTATTGATCAGTCTGCAGTTTGAGCCGGAAAAAGCATAGATCGCACGGGCATTGAGGGCCTGAGTACTGCTGGCCAGGATGTTGTTATGGACGATATCCACGTACTGAGAATAGGCTACGTATATGCCGTTGGTTTCACCCACGTTGAATACGCTGGCCATGTTATTGGATACCAGAATCGGTTCGCTTGCTGTACCATTCAGGTCCGTGAGCTCCATTCCTCTGCGGGCTTCTTCAAGGTAGATCTGATTGCCTACTATGCTGCCACCATATACTTCGTCTAGCGACAACCCTGTCTGGAAATTATAGGATTTGGTACTCCTTATCTTGTTCGAGTTGATCGACAGATTGTCGGCAAAGATCACATCGATGCCGGCGGTATAGAAGTTTGAAAATTCGTTTTGCTCAATAACCAGGCCCTGCGCTCGGTTGCCCTCTTGCCTACTGTAAGAAATGGCGAAAATGCCATAGCTGCCGTTGAGAATTCTGTTCTCTCTGAAAATAGTCTGATCCGCATTTTGACGACTGTTGTCGCTACTTATGTGAATGACCGCTCTGTTGCTCGAGGAGCTGGTCACATCTGGGCCCTGGATGACATTGTTTTCAAAGGTGTTGAACTGAGCTTTGTTCTTGATGGCCACAGCTATCCCGTAGGACGAATTGATAGATTTGATCGTCAGGTCCCGGAATACGAAGTGATCTGCCCCATCCAACTCAAGGATGTAGTTGCTAGAGAAGTTGGCGGACAAAGATGTCAACGTCACCTTGGTGCTATCCTGCGACTCCGATTGGAAAGTGATCTTGCGATCCTCAGCTGCCCCTGTGATTTCCGGGATCTGAACCTGTTCTACATATTGGCCATCACGCACGTTGAATGTGACTGGCCCCACAACACCTCCCTGGATCAAGGCCTCGACTGCGTCACCAAACGAAGCAAAATCCGGGGTATCCCCTCCTATCGTGAACGTGCCGCTGACGCCGGCGTATAGGTCGGATACAGTGACAGTATCAGAGCCAGTGTCGTCGTCAACACCCCCATTGGGCGCACTGGTCCACGCCTTGATCTCGTAAAATGTGCCTGCCTCGAAATTGAAGTCATCGAGATCGACCAGTACGCTGTCCCCCGTCTCAATACTACCTGTCCAACTTGCGGCTGTCTGGCCCAAGCCGTTCACCTGCCAGCCAATGGTTGCGGATGTGAGTGCCGACTGGCCGCTATTCCTAATCAGCACCTGTACAGGTTGTACTCCAGGGGAGAAAGGTACCGAGGGATTCGCGATAGCCAGTAGCTCTGCGTCTAGGTTGGACAGTTCGAACTCGTCGGCGCCAATATCAGGAAAAGCATCCCGCGGATCACCATCGATGTCATCCGTTACCAAACCAGTCGGTGTGCCGGCGTTGTATAGTGATACTTGCTTAACATGCAAATCGTCGGGAGCAATGAATTTAGGGTCTGCGGCAATTGAATTGAGCTCCTGTCCGCTTAATTCCTGCCACTCCTCCAGCGACACGACCCGGATGTTGTCCCTCTCTCCGAAGAACGTACTCTTATCGTAGTAGTTGTTGAAATCAGCATTGGTAATAGCCTCTGCTGTGGCGTCGATGGCAAGGCCCTCACCAACGGAAGCGAAGATGTTGTTGTATAGGTCAATGTCTGATCCGGAGTTGATATAAAGCGCTGTATTGGAATTCGTATTGCTGTTGTCAATCCGGACCGTGTTGTGCACGACATTGGCAAAGTCGGTGTAGTTCAGTGAGAGACCATACACGGAATTCGATCCTCCCATCCGAATGAAGTTGTTCGCGACCAGGGTCTCCCGGCCGGCATCACTCTCGAAGTCATTCAGCATGATGCCATACCTACCGTCCTGAACGTAGACGTCATTACCCACGATGGTCCCTTTACCATAGCAGCGCTCCAGGTTAATGCCGAAGTATGCAAAATAGTGACTGATAGCAATGACATCGTTGTCAATAACTGAGATGCTATCCTGATAGGAAGGGTAAATCCCCATGTAATACTGCCCTTCGAGCCGGTTGCCCTGGAAAAGGTTGCCCAGTTCCCGACGACCTTCGGATGAACTTGTTCCTCGAAAGTAGATACCAATACTACCTTCGAGGATTTGGTTGTTGGAGAAGACATTTTCATGTTCCAGGTCAAACGCTCCGGTGTATGTGGAGTAGATCACGGCAAGCCGGTCATTCGTGGAACTTAGGTCTACTCCTCTCAAGACATTGTTCTCGAATCGATTGTGTGTCGCCCCACGCTTCAAATCCACGACCCGACCATAGGTGGTGTTAGTACTTTCCATTGTCATGGACCGGAAGGTGACATGATCCGCACCATCGAGTAATAGCGTATAGTTGCTGGAACTACTGGTGGAGGCGAATGTGAGAGTGACATCTGTGCTATCCCCTGACTCCGAGCGGAAAGTTATTGTCGCGTCCTCACCTGTCCCGTCTATCTCTGGAATGACGACTTGCTCTGGGTACGTTCCAGTCCTGACATCAAATATTGTATGGCCCAAGACTCCTGACAAGTCCAGGGCTGAGGCCGCCTCGCTGAAGGTCCCAAAATCAGGCGTCAAACCTCCGATGGTATAAGGGCCGACCATAGCGGGGTATATGTCACTCGCGTTGACCTGGTTGTCGGAGTCATCCCCGTCTGCACCTTCAGCGATCGTTTCAATACTTATAGATAGGTTATGGGGCGTCAACAGCTGCAGTACCACGTTACCAAGCACTATTGTGTCTCGCTCTCCCACTGAAAGACTCCCTGTCCATTCATAGGGTGTTTGGGTCACGGCATCAAACTCCCAGTCCACAGTAAAGCCCGTGATCGTGCTGCCTCCACTGTTTTGGACAACTATTTTCAAAGGATTGCTGCCTACGGGTGCGGCATTGTCTACAAGAGGCACATAAGTGATAGAAAGGTCCACCCCCGATGGTTCGAATTCATCGGCGCCAATATCGGGTGTCACAGGATTTCGCAGGTCACCATCAATATCATCGGTCACTTCCGACAGACTTGTGCCGGCATTGTTGAGAATGCCTTTACTGACATGTAAGTCATCAAAGGCAGCAAAGCGAGGATTGGCGGAGATGGAGTTGGTTTCCAATCCCGAAAACTGCTGCCAGTCTGCCAATGTAGTGTAGTTCTGATCTTCACTGACGAGGGTCGGCCCTGTTGTGTACAAGTCGTTGTAATTCGCGTCAACCAACACTCCAGGGCTCAGATCGAGCACGATACCACTTTCCTGATGGGCCATGATATTGTTGATGAGCTCCAGCTCAGTGCCGAAGGAGGCACGAAGCACGCCACCACCTTCCTCGCCATAGGAAGTCATGTTCATGTTATTGTGGTAAACTTTGACGTAGGAGGACTGGATGAATTGCATCGCAAAGTCCGAGTAGCCCTCCGTAACGCTGACGAAGTTGTTGACTATGTTCAGTGTATCCCCGGGATTGCCACCAAACTGAGATGCGTAGACAGCTGTGCCTCCGTCATTGAGAACAAAGCGATTCTTGGCCAGTCGATTCACACCAGTACAATAATACAGGTACAGGCCGAGGTAAGAACTGGTTGTAGAAGAGGTCAATATTTGATTGCCGGTGATCACGGTCTCTCGCTGGTTCCTGATCTCTATCCCTCGATAGTACTGATCCGTAAATATGTTATCTGTCAAGTGCGTGCCGACTTCTGAGAATATCGGAGAGGTGCTATTGCCGAAATACAGGCCGTAGCTTCCATTTTCTATTCGATTGTTGTGAAATGCGTTGAAGTCTTCCGATCCGGTTGAGCTGGAGTAGATGACCGCGATATTGGTCGTGGTTGTCGATCTGATTACTCCACGAATGATATTGTGCTCGAAGCGATTGCTGTCCGCACCGTTATTCAAAACGATGTTTCGCCCCCAGCTAAACCCCGTACTTTCTATGGTCATGTCAGCAAAGCGCAGGTGATCGGCGCCATCAAGGAGGAGGACATAGTTGCGGGAACTCAGGGTACTATTGTAGGTAAGTCTCACGGCGGTACTGTCCTCAGACTCGGAGCGGAAGGTCACCGTGTTCGTGGATGAAGCGCCGGAGACTTCGAAGAGTTGCAATTGTTCGTTGTATACGCCATCACGCACGAGGAAGGTAATGGGGCCATCGATTCCCCCACCTCCATTTAGCAAGTCGACAGCGTCGGAGAAGTTTTCGAAATCCGGAGATACACCGCCAATCGTATAGGTTCCTGCTGCCAGCGCGGTGTAGATATCGGTGGCCTCTCGGCTATTGTCCGACGGGTCGGTATCCTCTATTCCGTTTGGGCTGAGGACCGTAGCCTCGATAGTGTGCCCGATGGCAGGGGCGAAATTGAAGGTCCCGATGGCAATACGGGCTGTATCCTTGATGCCAATATTGCCTGTCCACATGAAATCGGCTTGCGCAACGCCATTTATATCCCAGGCCACTGTGAAGGAGGTAAGTGGCGAGCCTCCACCATTGATCACTTCGATGCTTACGTCCTGTACTCCGGGGGAAAATGGTGGCGGGGGCCCACCAACAGATAATAGATAGACGTCAGCTCCTGTTGTAGTAAACTCATCTGCCCCAAGATCGGGATTGGCAGGATCGCGAGTGTCTCCATCGTAGTCATCAGTCACCTCAGGTATGGGGATCCCTACACCGTCCAGCAGGCCTTTGTTGGAGTGAAGGTCGAGGTCACTTGTGAAAGCTGGGCTTACTACGCGCGAATTTGTCTCCGTACCGGAGATGTCCTGAATCTCCGCAAGTGTCTCAACTTCATCATAATCTACGTTTCCGAGGTATAGACCATTCGTAATGAGGTTGTTATGATCTGAGGCCATATCATTGATATAAGGCACGTCACTGATCGGGCTTTCTTCTTCATCTTCCCCATTGTATTCCAGCCAAATGGCAAAACCAAAGGCAGAGTTGACGAAGTTATTGTTGACAGTGACCGTCCGCTCTGAGTAGTAATTCCAATACGCGGTAGACTCGTAATCATCACCCAGCATGTGCACGCTGTTGTGATAGTATCGCTGGTCTTCGTTGAGGTAATTGCTGATACCTACCGCCTCCCAGTCTTCGCTGGTGATGGTGATCATGTTGTTGGCGATGAGACCATACTGGTCTGGGCTCTCGATCTCGAGCCGATATAAGTCGAGCCCATAGTAGGCTTCGTATAGGTCCAACAGGTTGCCCATCACACGAACATTGCCCACACTCCGGTAGATCAATATGCCGGCCTCGTAGCCATCGTCCATGCTTCTTATGTGATTGCGAAGTACTTCCGGGTGTCGCTGGTAGTACATTTCCAAGCCCATGTCTCCCTGGTCAAGAAAGACATTGTCCTCCACGCGATTGCCAATGTCCAGGTTGGTACTACCATCGCCATCCAGTGATATCCCACCACTACCATGGAGGAAGGTATTCGCCTTGAAGAGGTTGAAGTCATTGGAGTCGTCATTATCTCCTATACTGCGAACCACGTAGAGTTGCCCCCAACTTCTGGTGGTTTCGAGCCCCTGGAGTGTGCAGTTAAGGAAGCTGTTATGATCGGCGCCATTGACCATCTCTATCACTGTAGCATAGTCCGCTCCAGTCGCCTGTATCTTCATGTTGTTGAAGATCAAGTGATCGGCGCTGTCCAATTGAATGACGTAATTTTCCGTTGCCTCGAGTGACTCATAGAAGATGGTGACAGAGCTGCTATCACCAGACTCAGATTGAAACGTGATGGTATTTACCTCACTCGCTCCTGGTATGTCCGTTATGATGATCTGCTCATTGTAGACTCCCGGGCGGATGTTGAAGATCACGGGACCGTTTATTCCCGCTTCCAAGACGGTCACTGCTTCGTTGATGGTAGCAAAATCCGGGTCAGCACCGCCGATGGTGAATGTGCCAGAGGTCTCCCAAAAATGGTTGTTGGAGTTGCTGCTAGTTGGCTCTGAGGAGGAAGCTACAAACCCCGCGCCATATGCAGAATACTTCACCACGAACTGATGGAGTAATAGCAGGGCTATAAGTCGAAAAATACGGATACCCCCCTTAGGCATGGCGGCAGTTTGTTCTAGGTTAGGTTACAGTAGCTTAAATGAAATTTAGTCCGTCGCCCTCAAATCACCAAATACGACAGGCCTTTCAATTGGCTGTTTTAAGAGATTAGTGATTATTGATTACACCCCATTCAGGGTAAAATCGATCCAAGAATCACAATCCGTGTCATTTGCGGAGGTGTTCAATAAATGCAAACTGACGCAGAAATTCTTATATCTTTTCTGCGTGAGGTTATGTTGCGACTTACAGACCCTTTCAGTTAGTGTGCTGATTCACCGGGAAGCATCCGCCGCCATCTTATCGAAGAACCTGACGATTTCGGGCATGTAGCTTTCCAATGTTGGATATTTCGCACGGTTCTGATCGTACTCTTCGAGTTGATTGACCAACAGGCGTGTCCACCAGAAGCTCCTTTCAATTTGGTTGTTCATTTCCTCGTGGATCAGGTTGTCCGCGTATTTGTGATCCTTCAGATATTTGACCACTCCCGCACGCACGACGGATTCAGCGAACATTGTCTGCCAGGAGTCATATGCCTGTTGGTTCATTTGTTCTCGCACTGGTTCAAAAAGTGCTTCTCCACTGGGTGCGAGGTCTGCGTGATACTTCTCCACTATGTGATTGACGAAGGAATGATTGAACTCATGCAGCAGCGTTGGGAAATAGTCATCCACGGCATATTGGGGCATTCCCGCGCTGTCCACGCTCCATGTACCCATGACGGCATAAACGATTTCCTTGCCGTTGACTGAGATCCGAGGGCCGTAGTTCCCGCCACCATTTCCCAAGCCATTGATAATTCTGAATTCGTCTTTGGGCGCCTCGCCGTAAAAGGTTTCGTACCACTTCAAGTCCAATTCCTCGTACACCTTCATAAACCTGCTGGAAGCAGTCGAATATAATTCACGATTACTATCAAAGAAGGCCTGACAATCAGCGTCAATGTAGAACTCATTGAGCAGCGTCAGAAATCTGGCTCCACTCGTACCATTCCACCTGGCATCCGGCATGTCGGTTGCAAAATCAATTATAGGCGAGAAGGGATAAGTATCTGAAAGGCTAATGGCCATTTGCATCACCGCATCGTATCCGACCCCCCTGATATTGCGAAGTGTGTCTTGAATGTATGGGATGATGGCGTGGTCCTTATGCTGCCCGAAGTGCTGTTCGATACTTTCTGCGTACTTGGGGAATCTTCGTGAGCTGTACTCCTCGCTGTCCGCGAGCCGAAACACGATGCTCAATAGCTCGACGCGTTGATCGACTTTGGGAGGGGCGAGTAACTCCTTTTGCGCCAATGGCGCGTGGCATCCTGCAAGGACCGAGAGCATTAACCAGAAGTACCTCATTCTAAATTTTGAAAACCGGGGTCAAATTAGAGCAAAAGGTTTGGAGTTCGTTGGCTTCAAGCAGCATTTGAATAAAATCAGGGTCAGTACGTCCGCCAATCGCCAATCATAGACAATAGGCAGGTAGTCAGCTTCAATTGTTTAGATCTTAGAATTAGGTGTAACTGCGCAACTTCAAATTATCTTAGCAATTATGAAAATGATCACCGTCATGGCCTGTATGCTCGTATTTACCTACGGCTGGGCGCAAAGCAATATCGTTTCAATCATCGATGACCTTACCGTTCGCTGGGATGAGACGGCTATTGATCTCAAGAATTATAGTGGGATTTACAACTTCTGTGAGAATGAATCTGGCCAGAGGAAGACCGTCGAATTGTTGGATGCCATTCATCATTGGGACTCCACTTTGTATCAGATCGTAAGTGATAAGTTTGATGTCAATGAAGACAAAGAGGCGGCCGCCACACTAAAGGATATAGACGAACTTGAAACTGAGTATTCGACAGCCAACTTCAAGCTCTTCATACAGGACGAGTGCTCCGACCTCCTGGTGATTGAGGACCACTTCGATGACGAGACCGTACGGCAATATGAAAAGGAGATCAAGAAATTCGAAAAGGAGCTTGTGAAGTATGTCACGAGCATCACCCGACGGATTGACATCATTGACGAACACATTCATCACTTGCATCTGGAAGACTGAGCCCCGGTTGTGTTATGTGTTAATACTTGAGAGGAAAAGGAAATGCCATCTACCCTCAGCAACAACCTGATCACCCTTTATCTCGACCTGCCCCTGGAGAACTATCAGGAGGCCCGGTTCGATTGGACCGGCAAAATAGTCCACGTTGAGTATGATGGAAAGCCGGTAGCCATTCACGAATTGCCTGAGGGTGTCAGTGATAAACATGGTCGTGGCTTCTACAATGAATTTGGCATGCTCTCCCCCATCGGTTTCGATGAAATCGAAGAAGGCGAATGGTTCCATAAGATCGGCGTGGGGCTCCTGCAGAAAGACGGACCCAATTACGATTTTCAAAAGGCCTACACCATCCGACCGGCCCAGTTTGACGTCCAGCAACAGTCTGACCGAATCTCAATACACTGTATCGGCCCTGTGAGCCAAGGGTATGGCTATGAATTGGTAAAGACCCTTCGTTTGTTGAAGGAGGGCTTCGCCATCGACTATGAGTTACGAAATACTGGAGAAAAGGCCATTATCACCGAGGAATACTGTCACAATTTCATCGCTTTCGGTAATGATTTAATCGGCACAGATTACCATCTCTCGTTTCCATTTGATCTGAAGCACAATTTGTTCGGCGAAACGGTCAACCCTGGAGATGTGGTGACTGTCGGAAATAACGACTTCTTTTTCGTAGGGACCCCCAAAGCACCTTTCTTCTTCAGCAACTTGTCTGGAGGTGAAAGGGTCAAAGCCCAGTGGAAGTTGACGCACGCCGGAGCCAATATCGCGATCTCTGAGACTGGCGACTTTGACACTTCAGCCGTGAATCTCTGGGGATGGGGTCATGTGATCAGTCCTGAGTTGTTCGTAGATATCCGCCTTTTACCAGATGAAATTCAATCGTGGTCGAGACGGTACGAGATTTTGAGGCTGGGTTCCAAATAATCACATCACAACATCTCGGGCATTTCATAGAACACCTGCAGGTCGGGTCGCTCCTTTTGCAGCGCCTCGATGGCCTCAACACTCACGAGCGTTTCCCGCAGGTAGAGCTTCGTCAGGTTGGGAAGTGTTTTGATCACATCCATCGAGGGGTCACCGATCTCATTGCCGTAGAGGTTGAGGTATTCCAGCTGGGAGAGATTGGCCAGGAATTGTATGCCCGCGTCGGTGATGTTGTTTTTGTTAAGGTTCAGTTTCCTGAGCTCTGTCAACTGCCCTATTACCTCCAGGTGTCGATCTTCCACGCCACAATTGGGTAGCTGGAGCCATACCAGTTGGGCCTTGAGGCCCAGCAATGCACTCATGTCGACGTCGTTTGCTTGTCTGCCGCCGATGTGCAAGTCAGCCTCGATCAGGTTGCTCTCTTCTGCCAAAGCGTAAAACTGGAACCCCTGCGCCTTCAAACTATCGATCGTCTCCATATTGATTGGAGGCGCCTCCAAAGACAATAATCCATCGGCATTGATGCCAAAGTAATTGGTGAACAAGGCAATCATTTCTTCGTCCGGATCGAGTGAGCTGATTGTGCCGGCTTCGACCGCGCCGTTTTCTATCCACCAACCAATGATCGCCACGTGCTCTTCATCCAGGGGCTCTTTGCCATCGGTAGGCATGAAGTCATCGTGACCTTCAGGCAGCGTGATGCGCCGGTACATTTCACTCCCATCCAGGTCGCTGGGGGCCACTGAGGGTCCCGACTCCCCTCCTTTCATAATGTTGCTAAACGACGTCAAAAGCAATTCCCCTTTGACCTTGTCCTCATTGTGGCAGCTCACACACCTGGCCTCCATGATGGGCATAATCGCGTCCGCGAAGACATCCGCCGAGTCTAGCGAGGTGATCGACTTCACCCCGCCGGACTCCTTCACTGGCAAGCCTGCGAGCGCTCGGATTGGATTCGGAGCGTGCTCCAGCAGATAAGTAGAGCCATGCGTTAGATTGCCTCCCAGGTGCCCTGTAATAGTCAACAAGCCTCCGGTCACAAGGGCGATGGCCAGGTTAGCCTGAGGAGTGAAAAAGTGTCGGAATTTGAAGTCTTCTCTGCTACCGAAATAGTTGGCGCCACTCAGGACCGCCACGGCAATTCCCGCCCATTGATGCCAAAAAAGTGTGTCGGTGTTGTAGCCACCTCCGAGCGAAAGCAGGTATCCAAGGACTACGGCCACTACGGCACTGATAGCACCCAATAGCCACGCAAAGGAGATCGCCGGTCTAAGCCCCTTGAATTGAGAAAACCGAGCACTGAACTCCATGAGGATCGCCATTAGCAGGAAGCCAATGGGCAGGTGCACGACGAGTGGGTGGAATCTTCCAAGGAAGAGGGTGAAGTCTGGGGTTTCGGTCATTTGGGGATCAGAGTATTAACAAATCAACATCACGGGCCTGTGTCATGCCGCCTCGCCGTCGGCTAGCCTTTGGCGGCCGATGGAGGTCCTCGAAGCACAGACACATTGACGTTTTCGCCATTGTCTTACCTTTCGAGAGCCTCAAGGTGACAATGGCACAGTTCACACCAACACATCCTTTATCACATGCCCATGCACGTCCGTGAGGCGAATATCGCGCCCACCAAAGCGGAATCTGAGTCGTTCGTGGTTCACTCCCAGGAGGTGCAGCATCGTAGCGTGGAGATCGTGCACGGTCGTTTCATTTTCGACGACACGGTAGCCGTAGTCGTCGGTGCGGCCATAGATCGTGCCCCCTTTGATGCCGGCCCCTGCCATCCACATGCTGAAGGCCGATGGGTTGTGATCACGGCCATTAGTTCCCTGTGCGAAAGGCGTGCGCCCAAATTCTCCTGTCCAGATGACCAATGTCTCTTCGAAAAGCCCTCGAGACTTGAGGTCCTTGAGCAGTCCTGCGATCGGTTGGTCTACCGCATGGGCATTTCTTTCGTGGCCGTCGACAAGGTTGTTGTGCTGATCCCATCGATCTGCTTCTACCCTGGGGCAAGTGAGCTCAACGAAGCGCACGCCCCTTTCTATCAACCTTCTCGCCATCAGGCACTGGGCCCCGTATCCTCTCGTATGCGGATCGTCGGATTCCATGCCGTACAATTTTCTCGTGGCCTTTGTCTCTGATGAGAACTCCGTCAACTCGGGAACGGATGACTGCATCTGATAAGCCAGTTCGTAGTTGGAGATGGCGGACTCTACGGCATCTGCGCTTCCCAGATCACCAAGGAGGTTGTTGTCCATTTGTTTGATGAAGTCCAGCTTCTTGTTTTGAAGGGCGTCCGTCGCCTCCTGTGGCGATATGTTGGCCAGGGGTTTCGCTCCTGCCTTCAAAACGGACGCCTGGTAGGACGCCGGCAGGAAGCCGCTATTGAAGTTGTCCAATCCGCCCGGAGGCGTCAGTCCCCCGTCAAGAACGACGTAACCCGGCAAGTTGCTGTTCTGGCTTCCCAATCCATAGGTCACCCATGCCCCCATACTTGGCCGACCTTGCAATCCACTTCCTGTGTGCAGGAAGTAGTTGGCGTTGGTGTGCTCGGGGAAGTTGGATACCATCGATCGGATCACCGCCAGGTCATCGACGCATGTAGCGATGTGGGGGAACAGATCGCTAACGGGAATGCCGGACTCTCCATATTGCTTGAAGCCCCACGGGCTCTTGAGGATCTTGCCGATGTTGTCAAACTGGGTGTCCGCTACCTCGAATTTGTCGTAAGGGTTCTCGCCATTCTCCTTGGCCAGACGGGGCTTGGGATCAAAGCTATCCACCTGCGACACACCGCCATCCATATACAGGAAAATTACATTCTTCGCCTTCGGGATGTAGTGAGGCGCCTGCCCCAATTGCGAGAGCAACGAGTTGGGTTCGTCTACTTTGCGACAAGCCGTCCCAAGGCCACCAAACAAACTCGTAAACGCTAACGCACCAAAGCCGCCTTTGCAAAGGCTCAGCGCTTCCCTGCGGCTCATGGGCGTGTGGATGATATGCTTCTTGCTTCCCATTTTAGATGAGATAGATAAATTCCTTCATGTTGAATACCGAATGACAGTAGTCCTGCCATACTTCAGGGCTATTGACCGCCGCTGCATCGGACAAGTCGTAGGACCGTGCCAGCATCTGCAGGAAGTCCCCGGCCTTCTGCAGTTCCTCTTCGGTCGGTTCCCGTGACAATGCTCGGAGATAGATAAATCCGATTCTTTCCTCCTGATTCATAGGTTCCTCTGATAATACCAATTGGGCCATCTTTTGGGCCTGATCGATGACGAATGGGTCGTTCATCAGAATGAGTGATTGGGCAGGCACATTGGTGACGTTCCTCTTACCAAATGTCGAAAAGGGAATCGGTCGGTCGAATGTCAACATCATCGGCTCCATGAAATTGCGCCGGACCGCCTGGTAGATGCTTCTTCTGCCATGACCATCCAGCGGCCCTGACTCCCTAGGTCTGCCTCTACCCGTCATGAATTCTGTGAGGTACACAGGCACGGGCTCCCCATACATTTCCCTGCTTAGCTCGTCGGTGACCGCAAGGATACCATCCCTGATCGCTTCTGCCTCAAGTCGCCTAACGGGAAAGTGAGACAACAGGGAGTTCGTAGGGTCGACTGCCGAAGCTTCATCAGACCCAGTGGTTGCTCTTCGGAACGTGTTGGACATGACGATGTACCTGACCATGCTTTTGATGGACCAACCCTCGTTCTGGAACTTGACGGCCAGGTAGTCGAGCAACTCCGGATGGGAAGGTAGCTTGCCTTGCAGCCCAAAATTGTCTACAGTCTCCACAAGCCCACGACCGAATAGGTGATGCCATATACGGTTGACCATGACCCGGGAGGTAAGTGGATTCGTCGGATCCAGCATGACATCGGCCAATTCCACCCTACCACTCCCTTGTGAATCAAAAGAGTGATTGTCGGTCACAGCAGATAGAAAGCCCCTTGGAACAGGATTCTCCAGTGGGTTGAGGTGGTTGCCTCTGTCGAACACAGGGCTATTGATCCCGAAGCCATCATACAAGCCTTCAAAAAACAGGGAGTCCTTCAGCGTACCTATCAGCTCATCCTGTTGCCGGCTTACGTCTGCAAGACCCTCTAATTCATCAACGATTTGGCCTTCCGCCAACAACTGATTCATCGCAGCAACGCGGGCAATGCTCCCTTCATATTTTGGCGCCACACTCTGCGGCCAGTCTTCATTGTAGGCAATGGCATATTCCACCTCCACATAGTCCGTCGGTTGCATGCTGTAGCGATGTCGGTCATATCGCCCTGGAAGTATCTCAATGTAGGCTTTGTGCCCCTTCCAGGCTGAAACATTGAAGGTCAGGTTCTGCCATTTCTCGCCTTCCACTCTATGCTCCAGCCCTCCATAGATGGGCCACTGGATCATTTGGAAGTTGTCAATGACAATCCTGATCGTAGAGGTGTCTCCCAAAGCTCGGACGCCGATGAAGTCATGGGTGATCTCGAAGTTCGGCGATCGCAGTGCGCCGAAAATACCCTTGGAATAGAAGCGACTGGAGGCCCTGCCTTGGTCGAATTTCAGGACCCTCTTTCCCGCGCGATCCAATACGGGTTCTCCAAGTGTAGTTCGTTCACCAAAGGCAATCCCATCACTCTTCCAACCGTCCAGGGTTTCTCCCCTGAAGTCACCAATGACCGCGTATGCCAGATCAGTGGTCTTGGGGCTTTTCTCCTGAGATAATTCCAACGCAACATTCCGTAGCAGCATCTCATTGATGCCTTCACGTAACTCTTCCACTTCTTGGACGTTTTCCAGCTTCTCGTAGGTGAGTTCGGCAGGTTTCGCAGAGAGTCTACTGCTTTCCATGACCCCGTACATGGCGTAGTAATCTGCCGTGGGGATAGGGTCAAACTTATGGTCGTGGCACTTTGCACATGAGACGGTGAGCCCCTGGAAGGTCTTGCTCGTGACGTCAATCATGTTGTCGATCCGATCGGATTCTTCTTCCTTGATGTCTACCGGACTGTGCTTGCCCTCTCCAAGCAGGTAGAAGGCGGTACCGATCTGGGATTCATTGATGCCATTGTCAGGATTCCATCTCGCATCTTTCATTAAGTCGCCAGCGATGTGTTCACGAACCAGCTGATCATAGGGAATGTCCTGGTTGAGGGCTCTGATCAGATAATCTCGGTACTGCCAGGCACCGGCGATTTCGTAGTCAAATTCATGTCCGCGGGTCTCCGCATACCGAACTACATCCAGCCAATGTCGCGCCCATCGCTCTCCAAACCCGCCTGAAGACAGGTATTGATCGACCATCTTTTCATATGCATCATCGCTGTCATCTTCAAGAAATGCCTGCAGTTGTTCGACCGTCGGAGGAAGTCCCGTCAGCAGATAGGAAACCCGGCGGATCAAAGAGGCCTTGCTGGCTTCCTCTGCTGCGTCGAGGCCCCTGCCCGCCAGCTTTTCCTGGATGAAGTCATCGATCTCGTTGGCGGATGCCTCGTGGCGATCAGGTTCAGTGGCCTCTGGAGGGATGAAGGCCCAATGCTTCTTCCATTTCGCCCCCTGGTTGATCCATTTCTCTAAAACCGCCACCTCATACGCTGTGAGCTTCAGGTTAGATTCCGGAGGCGGCATCATGACATCAGTGTCCTCACTGCTCACTCTTCGGATCACTTCGCTCTCATCGGCCTCTCCTGGCACGATCGCATGCCCCACCCCTTCTTTCAACAATGCGGTCGCACCCTCATACGTATCGAGGCGGAGTTCGGCTTTGCGGCTGCTTGGATCCGGGCCGTGACACAAGTAACAGTTCTGTACAAGAATGGGTCGAACATGGAAGTTGAAATCGACTTGATCGGGGATGCGGGCGGACGTTTCATTTTGGGCGCAGTGGGAAACAAAAACCCCTACCACAACCAATTGTGCAATTGAAGCCCAAAGCAATCCATTGCGTCTTCCCTTCCTTAGTAACTCTTTCATTTAGTGTCGCGGTCCGATCTTACTAAGATAGTCAGGAGAGTGGAACCGGCCTACAGTCTTAAACTTGCACTTGCCTGATGTGGACTTTTCCACCCAAGGTTGTTGGGATCTGATGTCATAGATCCATGATCACTCACCATTGCTTACCTTGGCAGCAGGGTATAAACCTTATTATAGACCAATGCCGGAAGAGATTGATGGAAAACAAATATTCTCCTTGCTGGAGGTGACGAAAAGTATTCAGAAGACCCTTGCCATGCGGTACAAAAGCGCCTACTGGATCAAGGCCGAGATGAATAAGCTGAATTTCTATCAACACTCCGGACATTGTTATCCCGACCTCGTGGAGAAAAAAGACGGCCAGGTCATAGCGCAGATGCGCGCCAACTTGTGGAAGGACGACTATGAGAGGGTGAATCTCAACTTTCAGGAGGTATTGAAGGAACCACTCAAGGATGGTATCAAGATCTTGTTCTCTGCCACGATTGGCTTTCATCCTCAGTACGGTATGTCCTTGCGCATCACTGAGATCGATCCATCCTACACTTTGGGGGATCTCGAGAAGGAGAAACAAGAGACAATCAAGAAGCTAAAAGAGGAGCAGGCATTCACTATGAACAGGGCCTTGAAGCTACCTTTGCTGCCTCAAAGGATAGCTGTCATCTCTGTAGAGACAAGCAATGGTTATGCGGATTTTCTCAAAGTCCTGCAATCCGCCACTCACCAGTGGAATTATTCCTTCTTTCACCTCTTGTTTCCCTCGCTCCTTCAGGGAGATCATGCAGCGAAAATACTTGTCAATCAACTGAAAAGAATCAAGCAGGTGGTCCGTCATTTTGATCTGGTGGCCATCGTCAGGGGTGGCGGTGGTGACATCGGACTTTCCTGTTACAACGACTTTGATCTGGCGAACGAAGTCGCCCGGTTTCCAATACCAGTCCTTACTGGCATCGGCCACGCAACCAATGAAACCGTTGTGGAGATGGTCGCCCATGAAAATGCCATTACGCCCACAAAACTGGCGGAGATGCTGATCCAACAGTTTCACAATTTCGCGGTGCCAGTCCGAAAGGCCGAGGAGAAGATCATCGATCAAACCAAACGGATCGTTATGGAGGAAAAGGCCAAGTTTTCATCAGAGGTGAAGCTGCTGCGATCGGCTACCCGAAATATCCTCGATCAGAATCATCACCAGATCAAACATCAGATACAGACACTCTTCCAGGAATCACGCTTTCATGTCAGAAGAGGGAAGGAATTGCTGGGTACTACCCACGAGGATATTGAGAAGGGAGCCCACCAATTGTATGTTGCTGAAAGACATCTCATATCGCAAGTGATGGTGCGCTTACGAAAAGCGGTGGTGGCACAAACCAATCAGGCAGCTTTGCTCATCTCGGCGACCGAAAAGAACCTAACGAACCTTCGACCAGAAAATGTCCTCAAAAGAGGCTACAGCATCACCCGGTTGGAGGGAAAGTCGGTTAGATCGTTTGATCAGGTGAAAGAAGGTGATATACTTGACACCACGCTACATGACGGAAGCGTTTTGAGTATAGTAAAATCCGCTAGTAAACCTTCAATAGATGAGTGAGAATGATCATCCGAGTTACTCGGAGGCCTTCGAAGAGCTACAGGAAATTGTGGCAGAGATAGAACGCGGAGAGATTTCCGTCGATGAGCTTTCCGCAAAAGTGAAAAGAGCGTCACTATTGGTCACCATCTGCAAGACCAAGCTCTCGAGTACTGAAGCGGATGTCAATAAGATATTGAAGGAGCTCGACTCGACCACCGAGGAACCCGACGCGGATTAGACTTGCCGACGAGGGGTGGATGAACCGCACTTCCCCCTGAAGTATCGAAGGCAGCCCTTTCTCAGGAAACCAAATGTGCCGCTCTCACTTCAGGGTGCCCGCCCCGCCTTCCGCCGCTCAGGCTACCTGTCGCCTCAGCCGGCCTTCCCGCAGATCTATTTCGGTCTTTGGCCGACTCCTTTGGCCATAGACCTGGGTGCGCTAGCATTTTTTCAGATTGTCAGTCTTGTTATCAAAGCCGAGACCCAATCATTCCAGAGCCTACGTTCAATGCGACGCCCTTACCTGGAATCCATCTCTCAGTACCAACGGATTGTCAACAGCGACAATTATATTGCTAGTACATCTAACCCCACAACAAACCGATGGCCAAATACACGCTACATGTGAATGGTTCCGACAAGGAGGTCGATGTAGAAAGTGACACGCCCCTGCTCTATGTCCTTCGGGATCACCTGGAGTTGAATGGACCAAAATTCGGCTGCGGATTAGGTCAATGTGGTGCTTGCATGGTACTGGTAGAAGGAAATGCGACGCTGAGTTGCATGCTCCCGGTTTCTTCTTTGGGAGAGGCAAAGATCACGACCCTCGAAGGACTAGCGGAGAACGGGAAACTGCATGCTGTCCAGGAGGCTTTTGTCAATGAGCAAGCTGCGCAATGCGGCTATTGCCTCAATGGTGTGATCATGTCTGCGGTGTCATTGCTCCACAAAAACCCCAATCCTTCACTGGATGATATCAAGAGGGCCATGCAAGTAAACCTGTGTCGTTGCAGTGCACACACACGCATGATCAAAGCCGTTCAATCTGCTCAAAACCAGTAATTACCTGTGGCTATGCTTGAATCGACGTCATCATCGCGCAGAACATTCCTAAAACAGGCTGGATACATCAGCGTCGGTTTTTCTTTGTTGGGTGCCTGCGACGCGGGCGCCATCGGCGCACTGCCTCCAACAAACTACGATGGTGAGCTACCACGGAGCATGAGGGATGCCCGAAGTGTAGATGCATGGATACAAATATTGGAGGGCGGTAACGTCAAAGTATTCTCCGGGAAGGTAGAATTGGGTCAGGGTATCCGGACGGCCATCCAACAAGTGGCCGCGGAAGAACTGAATATGCCTCTGGAGATGGTGCAGGTACACCTCGCTGAAACCGGTATTACCCCCAACGAAGGGTATACTGCGGGCAGTGCTTCCATCAAGAATAGCGCCTTGTCTGTCCGCTACGCCGCAGCCACAGCACGCAGGGAGTTGCTCCGATTAGCCGCTGAAAGATGGGATGTAAGCCCGGAGGATTGTACACTTTCCAGCGGCCAAGTCCAATCCATGAAAAGCGGTGATACCATTGGTTTTAGTGATTTGCTGAGAGGAGAGCAGATCGAAACCGAGGTGAGCTCCCCACTACCGTTGAAGAACAAAGGGGACTACCAATACGTCGGTAAAGCCATACCGAGGGACGATATCGAGCAGATGGTTCGTGCCGAACCGCTGTACATCCAGGATCTGCGCTTCCCCGGCATGGTGCACGCCCGCGTGGTGCGACCTCCGAACTACCAGGCCCAACTTAGAAGCGTTGATATTGCAAAGTTTGAAGAAGCGGCGGCCAAAGTCATCAAGACGGTGGTCAACGGCAATTTTGTGGGTGTCATCGCTGAGAGAGAATATGAGGCTATCAAGGCGGAACAAGTCTTACGAACAGTTTGCAACTGGTCAGTATCAGAAGACTTTCCTAATTCTGATCGGCTCTATGATCATATCCGTTCTACAGCTGTGTCGCCGGAGATCGTTCAAGATGACGGCGATGTGGGATCGGCCTTTGAAGGGAAGGAAACCATCAAATCCACCTACACAAAGCCCTACACCAAGCATGGGTCGATGGGCCCTGCCTGTGCCATAGCTTTGTATGAAGGCGATACCGTGCATGTCTGGTCCCACAGTCAGGGGGTCTACCCCTTGCGTTCAGCCCTCGCGGCCATGCTGGGTATGGAAGTTGAAAAAGTGCACGTGATCGGCGTGCCAGGTGCGGGCTGCTACGGTCACAGTACGGCAGACGATGCGGCTGCGGATGCGTCGCTACTCGCAATCGCCTATCCTGGCAAGCATGTGCGAGTGCAATGGTCACGGAACGATGAGTATACCTGGGATCCTTTCGGCTCCGTCATTATTGGTGAATTGGAAGCAAGCCTGGATTCGAATGGCAGGATCGCTGCGTGGAAGTCGGATATCTGGACGGATTCACATAGCACCCGACCCAATAGCGACCCGGCCACCTTGTTGGCAGCCCGACATGTGGAGAATCCGACACCCTTAACCTCACGGGGATACCTGGGAGGCGGACATAGAAACGGCGACCCCTACTATAGCATCCCCAACTTCCAACTTAACGCCCACTTCTTCGATGGGCCGCTTCGAGTGTCTTCTCTGCGCAGTCTCGGAGCTTATGCTAACATATTTGCGATCGAGTCCTTCATGGATGAGCTGGCGGAGAAGGCAGGGACAGACCCCATTGACTTTAGGTTAGCGCATCTGGGCGATGACCGCGCCAAAGCTGTGATTAACAAGGTAAGGGAAATGACCGAAGGCCAGGAAGTTGGTGCTGCACAAGGGATTGGTTACGGCTTTGTGCGATACAAAAACAACGACGGGTACGCCGCTGTCGCTGCTCATGTATCGGTAGACAAGGGGACTGGGCAGGTCACCCTCCTCAAGTTGTGGGGAGCGGTCGATGTGGGCGAGATCATCAATCTTGATGGCATCAAAAATCAAATGGAGGGTGGCATGCTGCAGGCCGCAAGTTGGACACTCAAGGAGGAAGTGGCCTTTGACAGGCAGCGCATCACCAGTACCGACTGGTCGACGTATCCCGTGTTTAGATTCTCAGACATTCCTGATGTAGAAGTGGCGGTCATTGATCGCCCCGATCAACCCGCGCTAGGTGGTGGAGAAGTGGCGATTCCTCCAATACCTGGAGCTATTGCCAATGCGATTTACAGGGCCTGTGGCAAGCGGGTGTATGATTTGCCGATCACGCCGGAGAAGGTGGTTTCTTGACAACTGCGGAAAATGTTTACACGGATCACAGATCCGTTTTGTTCGTAGTTGGCGATGCCCTTCGGAACATCACGAATAGCGGAGTTAACAGCGATACAGGAATCTGGCGCTACTATTTTTTTGTCAATTCAGATTCCTGCATCACATTCCAGTTCGTCTCGAAGACTGCGAGATCCCCAAGTTCGCAGGAATGACGGATTTTGGGGATTCCGTCCCAAGAACGTCATTCCTGTGAGCTTGAAAGTTCGCGTTACCCGCGTAACGATGAATTGCGATACAGGAATCTCTCTATCGATCCTTCATTCAGATTCCTACATCACATGCCGTGCAGTTCATCCACAACGAGCCGTCAGGTTTGCAGGAATGACGAATTCAGGGGATTCGTACACTAAAACATCATTTCTCGCTGAATTTACGGCGGTAGCAAACGGCCGTGCCCACTGACGCAATCTACATCCATTTGAAGGCGAAGTACATGCAAGGGGTGTCCTGGGTATTGCGAATGCTGTGCTGCAATTGAGATCCCATGAGATAGAAATCTCCGGGTGATCCCACGTACTCCTGCCCATCAATAATCTGCGCGGTGGCCCCTGAGAGTGCGAGTATGATTTCAGTCTCTTCATGTGCATGAGGAGCGTGACTCGGGCCTTTTCTATCCAGACGGGTCACGTGCATTTCAAATCGGTCGCACATGGCTGTGGGTCGATCAAAATACGATCTGGCTCCGCCTCGAGAGTGGGACCTGAAATTCAGGGAATCGGCGTTGAACACCATGGACCCTCCTGCTGCCGTACCCCGAGATACTTGCATGTCTTTCCTGGATCTGTATTGCATTACGTAGTAGGTCAGATCTCCAGCTCCCGCATTTCCGATCGAAAGCGGCTCATTGGGCATCAACAAAACAACTCCCGCCGGACCCAAGGTCGAACGCTCCCCAGATACCGTGACTTTGGCCGTCCCCTCTGTAACAATGACACATTTTTCCAATGTCGGGTCTCCTTCCAAATTGTTGGAAACTACGCCTGGCGACTGCGTTACGCCATAGATCTCCAAATAAGCAAGATGTGTGGACGACCCCTTGACAAATGATCGAGTGGTCATTTGTTCCGACGTAGCTGGAGCTGTCTCGGACCATTTATATACGCCAGACTGGATCGGTGCCAGTGCATCCTGTGACCAGCCAGCGATGGGTAACAGCCAGGTAAGGATCCAGGCCTTTGTCGAGTTCTGTTTGAATGCGTTCATGGTTCGGTGGGTCTTAATGGATGTTGTCGCATACCCCCAAAAAATCCACGTGATGTCACTCAAGTGTGTCAAGTACGCCTGTCCCTTGAGAATATCCACTTTATGGCACTTCGCGATTTGACTAAAGATACGCATGAGAAGTGAACCTGTCTTCGACTTTGGGGCTTCCATGTCCGCACGGGCCCTTCAAAAAGGCCGAAAGCATAAGCCGGAGATAAGCCAGGATTGCGGGCTGATAGCGGGGGTGCAAGCTCAGGCATGCGCAAGGCAGGTAGTGTGTTGGCCGTGCGCGTTGAAAGTGCGCCACAGCACTCCCCTACCTAAGTATATCGAACGTGTCGGTCCAGGATGGCTTCGTGAATATCGCCGATGGTGACCAGGATACCTGTCTCTTCCACGTCGCCGAAGTCAGGGTTCTGTGCAGTGCCAAATGTGATCATTGTCTCAGATAGGCCCATGTAGATATTGATGAGTGGCGGGATGTACTCTCCGCGCTCCTTGAGGAGCTTATTGAGGAGTTTAAATCCATCCTCGTACGACATGTCTTTGTCGAAAAGCTCATAGAAGAGTGCTTTGTCGTGGGGAGCATCCAACTCAACCTTTGGTACACACAGGTCAGGACGATTGGGGAAGTAATGGCACATGAATGATAAGAGCAGATCTCTCGCCTCTTTGTGGTAGTGCGTATACATCGTCACTTTGCCAAAGAGGTATTTGATCTCGGGATAATTGATGACCAGGGAGCCCAGACCATCCCAAATGTTCATCAGGGCAAAAAAGCCCTTGCGTGGATTGTTGTTGGCCTGATAGTCCGGTCGCACCCACGATCTACCCAGTTCGATGGAGTAAGGGATGTACTCCTCTTTCATGCGATCGGTGAAGTTGAAATAATGCGCTGTCGACAGGTCAAAATCGCCAGTCTCGGGATTGCGCGCCCTCTCACCGGTGATGAATCGATAGCCGCCGACGATCTCTCGATCCTCCGGGCTGTAAACGATCAGCTGCTCATAACACCGCTCCCGCGTGTCGGCTTCGTCAATGTCCAGAGAAAGTCCAGTACCTCCGCCGGCATCGCGAAAAGACTCCTCTCTCAATCGGCCAATCTCCCGCATCGTATTTGGCGAATTGTGATGATTGATGATATATATTTTGTTTCCGGCCTTATTGGTCCCTCGAACGAAACGCTCTTCGGTCAACTCTGCCTCGATCAGTTCTGGCGCAATGGGTGGGATGATCTCTTCCTGGTGCTTCGTCATGGCGTCTGGCTGGCCTGTATGTGATAGACTTTCTCTTTCACCCACTCGGCCCATTCTTTGTCGTTTTTGCTCTTGTCAAATGTCTCGGGGAGTATCGGTTCACCGATGGCAATATCGATTTGCATGTCCTTTTGCCTGAACAACTCATCGACTAGGAAGAACATTTCGATGTTCACCTTGATCCCTAAGAACTTTCTGAAGTTAGCTAATCTATAAAAACGATTGGTCAATCCTCCCCCTATATGCACCGGAATGACGGGTAGATTATACTTCCTGGCCTTGGTGATGAAGGTCTTTTTCCACTCAAGGTCCCTGATCTCACCGTTGATTTTTCTGCTCACCAGCCCGGCAGGAAAGATGAACGTTGCTGTACCCTCAGCAAACTGCTGCTCGACCTTCTGAAGAGACTCGATGGCATTTCTACCCACCTTGTTGACGCCAATGAAGCGCTCTCTCAGGTGCTTTACTACCATCAGCAGGTCATTGACAATGAACTTGATATCGGGCCGATGGTCCTTGAGTAGATGAATGATAGAAATGGCGTCCATCCCACCCAGCGGATGGTTGGAAGCGAATACAACCTTGGTCGGTGGATCAGGGATGTTTTCCATCCCGGTGAGGTTGAACTGCAAATTGAATCGCTGGAGTGCCGCCTCGCAAAAGGTGTAGATATCGCTGTGCTCGTGCTTTTCCATGAACTCGTTGACGTCCTCCTGATGGACGATCTTTTCGATCCACCTGACGACGAATCCCGGCAGCCATTTCAAGAGTTTGGGATTTTTGTCTGCGATCAGCTTCCTTACATTGACAAATTGGGGCATTGGGGTTTCAACCTAAAATCGCAAGTATAAACCTGAAAAGGGGAAGTTGAGGAGCGGAGGAGTGGAAAGTGGAGAGTTTAGTGTGTTGGAGTGTTTGAGTGTATAAGTGTTTGAGTGTAGAGATGGTCTTTAGCAGGTAAGGAGAAAAATTTTGGTAACCTTACGTGCAGAAATCCCTAATGCCAATGAGTCAGGTAAAAGCAGGTATCCTCGGTCTCGGGAGGATCGGTAAGATTCATCTCGACAACATCATTAGTAGAATTCCGGAAGCCGAAGTAATAGCGGCAGTGAACCCATCAGAGAGAGGGCAGCAATACGCACGCGAAAGAAATGTGCCAAATATCTCCGATGACCAGAATATCATTTGGGATAACGAAGAAATCAATGCGGTATTGATCTGTTCGCCCAGTCCAACACACGCCCAGTATATCACGCGCGCTGCAACTGCCGGCAAGGCGATCTTCTGCGAGAAGCCGCTGGACCTGTCATTGGCGAAGATCGAGGAGATCCTTACAGTCACGCAGAAACACAAAGTACCGCTCATGGTAGCCTTCAACCAAAGATTCGATCCAGATTTTGCAAGGGTCAAGTCGCTGGCCGATGAGGGAGCAATTGGTGAACTCCGAACAATCAAGATCACGAGCCGTGATCCCGCTCCCCCTCCTATCAGCTATATAGAATCTTCCGGGGGGATGTTCCTCGATATGACGATCCACGATTTTGACATGGCGCGTTACATGGCGGGGAGTGAAGTCGCCGAAGTATACGCCCAGGGGCGCAACACGGTGGATCCTGCCATCGGCGCGGCAGGCGATATTGACACGGCCGTGATCCTGTTGACTTTCGAGAATGGCGTGAGTGCGGTGATTGAAAATTGCCGGCAAGCAGCCTATGGGTACGATCAGCGACTCGAGTTGTTCGGCTCGAAAGGTATGGCCCAGGCCGATAACAATTTTAAAGACACGCACCGGCACTGGGACGCTTTGGGGTTGCATCACTCACGGCTGCTGGACTTTTTCATGGACCGGTATGCTGAGTCCTACTTCCACGAGATGAACGCGTTCATCACAGCCATGTCCACTGGTGAGAAGCCTCCCGTGGATGGCACCGACGGTCTCAAGGCAACGAGGATTGCCTTGGCTGCTAATCTGTCGATGAGAGAGAATCGACCGGTGAGGATTGAGGAAGTGGTTTGAGGGGTTTTTTACTTCTCGTCGTCATTGCGAGGCGCTGGGTAGCCCCATCAGACTCCGTTAAAGTGAACGCGCCGTGGCAATCTCTTAGGAGGAAGTCATAGCCTTGCCAGGCGGGCCTTCATTTTTGAAAGATCAAAAACGAAGCAAAAAATCTTCCTCCATACAAGGTCTTCCGAGAACTGACTTCCTACTAGTTGGTTTACTGGGACTAGGGACTTGAGATGAGCATGAGCACAAGAGAAAAGATGTGGCACGACTGTGTATGAAGGAATTGGGCCGAAATAAACCCGTTTAACCATGCCTTTTTTGAATCGCCGTAGTAGGATTGGTCTTTGGTCCTCCACAACTGTATCGGCCTCGGAATTTCGTATATATTTCGCAACCGTTTCTATTTGTTTTGGTTTTAGGAAATATATCTTGCTAAATTTGTTTTGGTTTTAGGAATTAAATAGAGATGAAATGAAGCTTGGTGCGATAGAGGAGCTGGTCTTGCTGGCCATAGGCACGCTGGGTGATGATGCCTATGGCGTCACTATCAAAGAAGTCCTGCGGGAAAAGACTGGAAATAACCCCAGCATTGGGGCACTCCACTCGGCCTTGTACCGGCTGGAATCCAAAGGATACGTCACCAGCCACGAAGGCGGAGCCACTTCTGAGCGCGGTGGGCGCAGGAAGAAATACTACCAGCTTACCTCCTTTGGCATGAAGGTGCTTGTCGAAGCGGACGACTTGCGCATGTCATTTCTACAGAATATCGCTGGTCTTAAACTCAATCGAAGCTAGATGAAGAGTAATGAGACCTCTCCTCCGAAGTGGCCTGAAAGGTTAATCCAGCGATTCTGCCCGGAAGCAGTCCGGGAGTTCCTGCTGGGCGATGTATATGAACTCTATGAAATCCGACGCCAAAGGATGGGCAAGACGAGAGCGGGGCTATTGCTGTTGCGAGATGTCTTAAGCACTTTCAGACCATTCGGACTCCAAAGGCACTACTCAAGATTAAACAACCTTACGATGCTCCTGCATTACATCAAGATCACCTTTCGACAGTACAATAGAAATAGGTCCTACACCCTCATCAACGGGGTTGGTCTGGCCGTCAGCCTCGCCTGCTGCCTGCTCATCAGTGTCTACCTCAAGCACGAGCTCAGCTATGACCAGCACCACAAAAACGCAGACCGGATCTACCGCATGACCCGGGAGTTCATCAATCCGGATGGCTCCACCTCCATTCACATCGCCAGCCTCGCCCCTCCTTTTGTGCCTTACTTCCGGGAAGACTTTCCCGAGATGGAAGCCGTCACGCGCTTCAAGCAATTCGAGACGACCTTCTACATTGACGGCAAGCACTACCTGCAGCATAATGCCGCCGCCGCTGACGATAACTTCTTCAAAGTATTCCAGTTGGATCTGATCAGTGGAGATCCAGCCACTGCGTTGAGTCAGCCAAGATCCATGGTGCTCACGGAGGAGACGGCCATAAAGTATTACGGGACGTCCGATGTACTCGGCAAGACCTTCGAATTCTCTCCAGGCAACTCCTATATGATCACGGCGGTGATGAAGTCCATGCCTGAAAACTCTCACTTCCGTTTGGAAATGATCGTTGATTTCTCCCTGATTGAGGAAGGATACAGCAGCCGGGAAATCATGATGCAAGCATGGCACGCCAATGACCTGGCGACCTATTTCCTGCTGAAGGAAGATGCATCACTAGCGGAGGTAGAGAGTAGGTTTCCAGACTTTTTCACGAATCACATGGGAGAAGAGGCCAATCGATGGACCCGGCTGTATACTCAGAAGATCACGCACATCCACCTACACTCTAATCTCGATGATGAGCAAGGCGTAAATGGGGACATTGCCCATGTTTACACCTTCGCTGCCGCAGGTCTACTGATCCTTATTATCTCGATCATCAACTACGTCAACCTCTCCACGGCCATGTCCATCAACCGAGCCAAGGAGGTAGGCGTCCGCAAAGTCCTGGGTGCGGTCCGGCCTGGTTTGATCGGTCAATTCATGGTCGAATCCATCGTGACGGTCTTTCTGTCTACGCTGGTGGCATTTGTCCTCGCCTTCCTGGCGCTCCCCTACCTCAGGGACCTGACAGGGTCCACTTATGCATTCGGCTTGTCCGAAGTACTCGTCGGACTGGCGCTTGTCAGTTTGGTTGGCATTGTCATTGGCCTGGTGGCGGGTGGGTATCCTGCGTTGGTGATTTCCAAATTCAGGCCGTTGCAGGCATTGAAAACCCGATTATCGGTTAACTCAGGGAACGCCAGCTTTCGACGGGTTTTGGTCATCGTACAGTTCTCCATTTCATCAATACTGATTCTCTCTACGGGCTTGGTCTTCCAACAGCTGGACTATATCCAGGACAAAAACCTCGGGTATGAAAAGGACCACATGCTCATCTTCTATCTCACTGGCGAGTCAGGACCCAAAGAGGAAGCTTTCAAGGAGTCGCTCCTTAGTCACTCTTCTATCCTCAGTTATGGAGGCTCGAGTCACATCCCCTCGACCCAGCTGACGGCCATGACGGATGTGCAGGCTGAAGTCAATGACGAGATGCGAAGCCCGGAAGCCTTTGTGAAGAACCTCCGAATTGACCCCTACTTCCTGCCCAATTATGACATCGAATTGGTCGCTGGAAGGAATTTCGATCGATTGCTTGGTTCAGACAGTACGACGTTTATCATGAATGAGGCCGCCGTCCAGTTGATCGGCTGGACTTCCAATGAAGAGGCCATTGATAAGCGGATCAATTACAATGGGAAATCGGGGCGAGTCATTGGTGTGGCCAAAGACATTCATTTTGAAACATTACATAGCCGCATCACGCCTGTTATTTTCCTCCCTTCGGAAGAGCCACTCAGAACACTATCAGTAAAAATGACAGGAGACAACCTGCCAGAGAACCTTCGGTTTATAAAAGACGAGTGGACCAGCTTCTTCCCTGAAGAGCCGGCGCAATACCACTTCCTGGATGAGCGCTTCAATGAATTGTATGCTGCCGAGATGCAACGTTCGGAACTGATCACCTTGCTGTCGCTGATTGCGATTCTATTGGCGTGTCTGGGGCTGTTTGGTTTGGCCTCATTTACCGTCGTTCGACGGACGCGAGAGATTGGCATCCGAAAAGTACTGGGTGCATCGGTCCGACAGATCCTCGTTCTGCTGTCGAAAGAGTTTGTCATTCTGGTCGGCATTAGCCTGATCATTGGTTTCCCGGTTGCGCTCAATTTCACCCAACAGTGGCTTGAAAACTACGCCTATCGAATAGAGATTGGTCCCCTACCTTTTATTCTCACGGGCTTGTTGTCGGTGGGGATGGCGTTTGCTGCCGTCTGCGTTAGAGCCCTCAAGGCGGCGACGGACAATCCGGTGAAGAGTCTGCGGTATGAATGAGTAGTTATCTATGTGGTAGCTGACTGATCTTCCTGGTACTCATTTGAACTTTTGAGATGGGGATTGCCATTTCTATGTCATAGCTATTTCACTTACTCCCAGATCAACCTCAACACTATGAACGTCCTAATAATCGGCGCCAATGGTCAAATCGGCCAGATGATCACCGAAAAAATGCACGAATCTGCTGACTTTACTCCCACAGCCTTTGTCCGAAAGAAAGAGCAACGAGCGGACTTTGAGCATCGGGGTGTAGCTGCGGTGCTTGCAAGCCTGGAGGGATCCGTTTCTGAAATCGAAAGTACACTCGACGGCATCGATGCGATCATATTCACTGCCGGTTCCGGCGGGAAAACCGGACCAGACAAGACATTGACAGTGGACCTGGATGGTGCGGTCAAGGCCATGGAGGCCGCGGTCAATAAGGGTGTGAAAAGGTTTGTGATGGTCAGCGCGTTGAGAGCAGGCGATCGCCAGGCATGGGATGCCTCTCCTATCAAGCCCTACTTTGTCGCCAAGCACTACGCGGATCGACTACTCATGGACATGGAATTGGACTACACCATATTAAGGCCTGGCAGACTGTTTGATACCCGAGGCACCGGCAAGATTGACGTCGACAATCCATCTTCCCAGAGGGGCGTGCCCCGTGAAGACGTGGCAACACTTGCAGTGGAGGTCCTAAGGCATGACAACACGATCGGCAAGGTCATCGAGTTCAATGAGGGAAATGAAGCCATCCTGGAAGTAGTGAGCAATATGTGATCATCTGTGCAAAAGCTCCAGGAAGGTGCCGATTGAGCACTGAGCCCTTGGTAATAAGTATCAATCAATCTTACGAAAACATGATTTAGAACACCTTCTTAGAACAGACGGTTTATATGTTTGCTTCCGATGCTTAAAGCTCCTGATCGGTGAAAAACAACCTAATCATAATCCTGACCATGCTGCTTATAGGTGGCAGTTGTCAACCTAAGGAAAGACAGACTTTATCTACAATGTACTTCGGAGGTGACATCCTCACCATGAATGGGGATACCCCGAATTACGGGGATGCCCTTGTCGTCAGAGATGGCCAAATCGTATTCACTGGCACCAAATCAGAAGCACTGGCAAAGTACCAGGCGATGGAAACGGTGGATTTGGAAGGCAGGACGCTCACTCCTGGCTTCGTTGAACCTCACATACATCCATCCCTGGCGGCCATTATACTTCCCAATGAAATCATAGCGCCGTACGATTGGAACATTCCCTCAGGCTTAAAGAAAGGCGTGCAAACACCCGAAGGCTATCTCGAACGAATCAAGACATCCATTCAGACCAATGCCAAGAAAGATGCACTGTATTTCATCTGGGGTTATCATCAGTTGTGGCATGGGGAACTGAATCGTACGATGTTGAATGAGATCGCACCGGATAAGCCGGTAGCCATCATTCACCGGTCGTGCCATGAGATCTTCATGAACGACGCGGCCATCACTTTCACCGGCATTAAGGAAGAGGATTTTAAAGGAAATCCCCAAGTATTCTGGGACAAAGGTCATTTCTATGAAGGAGGCATGTTGGCACTGGTACCGATGATTGCCGGGTATTTGCTCAATCCTGAGCGTTATCTGGAAGGCTTATCGGACATGTCCATGATACTCCAAAAGAACGGCATAACTACCATCGCGGAGCCCGGGTTCCCCACAACTGATTTTGACTCAGAGTTACAACTCCTACAGGTCGAAATGAACAAGCGGCCGCCATTTGACGTGTATCTGATTCCAAATGGGACGCAGCTGGATGCGATGAGAGGTGGTAATCAGGAAGCTTTGGCATTCATCGAGTCTCTCGACACCCTGCAAACCACTTCTAGCATCCGATTTTTGCCAAAACAGGTCAAGTTATTCTCCGATGGCGCTATCTACTCTCAGCTGATGCAAATGAAGGACGGCTACCTGGATGGACATGAAGGGGAATGGATGACCCCTTTGGAACTTTTGAAAGAGCAAATGGAACTCTATTGGGACGAGGGGTATAAGATTCACATGCATGCCAATGGAGACCTTGGTCAGCAGCAGGTCATCGACTTCATCCGTGAGGTCCAAACAGACAACCCACGAGAGGATCACCGCTTCACCCTGCATCACATGGGCTACTTTACGGAGGATATGGCCGTAGAAATGTCGGAGTTGGAAATAGAGGCTTCGGTAAATCCCTACTACTTATGGGCACTGTCGGACAAGTACGCCGAATATGGACTGGGCCGAGAGCGCGCTGAAAACCTGGTGGCATTGAAGATGTTGATTGACAGTGAAATCCCCCTCTCCTTTCACTCCGATTTTGCCATGGCTCCGGCTGAACCGCTCACATTGGCATGGACTGCTGTGAATAGAGTCACTTCCCAGAACAGCCAAGTTTCCCAGGATCAGCGAATCAGCGTCTATCATGCGATGAAGGCTATCACCATTGATGCCGCAAGGTGTCTTAACCTGGAGGATGAGATCGGTAGTATTGCTGTCGGGAAGAGAGCCAACTTCACCCTTCTGGAGGAAAACCCATTCAAAGTCGATCCAATGAAAATTAAAGACATTCGAGTCGCTGGTGTCGTCTATAATGGCAAGCTTCACCTGAACTGAATCAATACTTCGCGCATCATCATATAGAACCTGAAATTCGAATCCAATGAATTACAACTACGCGATCATGCTGGTCATTGTCGTCGGCCTTGCCAGTTGCACCTCTGTTGAGAAAGAAGCCGCAGATACCATTTACTACGGCGGCGATATCCTCACCATGGCGGGAGACAATCCCACGTATGTACAGTCGCTCGGAGTGACTAAAGGCAAGATCGTCTTTGCCGGTAAGAAGAGCGACGCACTGAAGAAATACGACGGTTCACACGTAGACCTGCAAGGCAAAACACTGCTCCCGGGCTTTATTGACGCCCACGGCCATGCGTGGTTGTGTGGTTTTCAGGCATTGTCTGCCAATCTATTACCCGAGCCAGATGGGAAGGTCAATGACATACCCACACTGATCGAAGAGCTGAAAAGCTGGTCCACGACGAATGAGAAAGCACTGGGTAAAGTCGGATGGATTGTCGGCTTTGGTTATGATGACGCCCAACTCAAGGAAAACATCCACCCGACGGCTGATATGCTTGATGAGGTCAGCACGGAGTATCCGGTGTTAATCGTTCACCAGTCGGGGCATTTCGGCGCCATGAATCACAAAGCCCTGGAGATGGCGGGCTATGACGCTACGAGCGAGAATCCTCCTGGTGGAATTATTCGCAGGGTACCAGGCAGTCAGGAGCCAGACGGTGTACTGGAAGAGATGGCGTTCTTCAAAGCGGTGTTTTTGGTCTTTGCCCGTCTCGATGAAGCGGCCAATAACAAATTGGCCGCGGCAGGAGTGGACGCCTATGCTCGATTTGGATTCACAACCCTGCAGGAGGGACGGGCCAGTAAGGCCATCACCGAAACATGGCGCCAGTTGGGTGAGGAAGGCGCATTGGACCTGGATATTGTATCCTACCCTGATATCCAGGGGGAGCTGCCCTATCTATTGGAGGTGGGCGCACAAAAGGAGTACAGCAATGGTTTCCGAGTCGGTGGCGTAAAGATCAGTTTGGATGGCTCTCCACAAGGAAAGACTGCCTGGCTCACTGAACCGTACGTGGTGCCTCCTGCCGGAGAGAGCAACGACTACCTGGGCTACGCCGCCTTCGAAAAGGAAGAAGACGTCGTGGCATTGATCGATACGGCTTACAAGTACAACTGGCAGGTGTTGGCCCACTGCAATGGCGACGCCTCCGGCGATCAGTTGATTCGGGCGGTACGACAAGCGGTTGACAAATATGGATTGGGCGATCGCCGAACAGTCATGATCCATGCCCAGACTGTGCGGGAGGATCAACTGGATTCCATGAAGGTCCTCGGCATCATTCCTTCTTTTTTCGGTATGCATACGTTTTATTGGGGGGATTGGCACCGGGATGAAACCCTGGGCAGGGAAAGGGCCTATCGCATTTCCCCTGCCCAATCCACACTGAAGCGGGACATGATCTTCACGCAGCACCATGATGCGCCGGTGGCTCTACCGAGCTCGACCATGATCTTACACACGGCGGTGAACCGAACCAGCCGATCTGGCGATGTCATTGGTCCAGACCAGCGGATTGATCCCTATACTGCGCTCAAGTCCATCACGACATGGGCGGCCTACCAATACTTTGAAGAGAATCGAAAAGGAACTCTCGAGCCAGGCAAGCTGGCCGATCTGGTGATTTTGGATAGGAATCCATTGAAGGTTGATCCATCGACAATCATGGACATTCAGGTAATGGAGACGATCAAGGAGGGTGTAAGTGTTTACCGAAGCGATGACCCGTCGCTATAGAGTGTGATTTATAAGCCCCGACTTATGCCTTGCATCTTATCTTTCGAAAAAATTCAAGCACCGCTAATACCTTTCATTATGCCACGCTACTCTCTCCTACTCTTCATGATCGCCCTGTCTGTCCACCTCGTATCAGCTCAGGACGCAGCAGACACCACTACACTCAAAGAAGAAGCCATCGCCCTTGTCCAGGCCCAATTGGAGGCCTACAATCAGCGCGACCTGGACAAATTCCTTGAGCCTTACAGCGACTCAGTGAGGATCTACAACTTCCCCAATGATCTGCGCAGCACTACGAAAGAGGAGTTACGCAATCCCTATGGGGGTCTTTTTGAGAACATGACAGACTTGTACTGTGAGCTGGTCAATCGAACGGCGATCGATAATGTCGTGATCGACCATGAGCGGGTAACTTTCATGAAGGGAAGGCCTCAGATTGAAGTCTTTGCTATTTACCATATCCGGCATGGTAAGATCCAGGAGGTGCATTTCCTGCGCCCGGAGGATAGTAATCAATGATTTGTAATGTCTTAAAGTGGTACATGAAGGAGGCTATCGTTTTGCTCGCTATCCTGGGGTAGAACCTCGTCGAAGAGGCCCGAAGCCTGGTCCTTTGATAACGTATACTAGGGTTGTGTCGGAGCTCTGTCGTGCTCAAGGATCGAATGATGAGGACACTGCTCCCAATTCATGTTGATTTCCTTGCGGGGCACTAGGTCAACACCGGCGATGTCGAGAGGAAATTTTGAGTGGAAAACCTATCGATATTCTCTTCAGATCGAAATAACCCGTAACAACCCCCTCAATTCGACGTTTCTGCGTTGTCAGGGCGACTCTTTTCTGTAAAACCCTCCCCATGGTCTTGGCCTCTATTTTCAAGGATGGAAGTGCGTACTGTGCGTCAAGCCGAGCCTCATCAATGCCCACATTCCAAGACGAATCCTTTTGTTGGTACTAGTATTTCCAGTGGTAAGAAGGCGACGGAAAGATGCTTTATAGGCTTGAGAGCGGCCGTCTTTTCGGGCCTTGCAATAGACCACTTAAACACTTTAATCTTGGGTGGAGAGGGTGGCGAGAAACGCAGGAAGAATGGCACAACCTTAAAGCATCACTGGAAGCGCCCACGGAATTTCATGGTGTTTGCGCATTTGATTGTCATCAAGCGAGGTTGAAAGGGCAAAACGCATCACTTCTTGCTGCTTTTTGGGCACCTAGCACACCGCCTTGGCTGAATTAGCACTTTTATTACTAATAATTATATATCTGATTTATAAGGGTTAATGGCAATTATATCTTTAGAAACGAAGTTCCATCGAACCACATTTCTATTAACTTGCATATAACCCCTATTCACCAGCGCTATGAGGAAGATAGTTTATTCATCATTGATTGTGCTTTTTATCTCTTGTCAGCCCAATATGAAAGAAGGGGTCGATGGCCAACTAAAAGAAGTATTTGAAGAGTTCGAGCTAATGGGACTCTCGGTCGGATTGATTGCCAATGGTGAGCTTTCCTACTCCGGGAGCTTTGGCCTGGCAAATGAAGCACAGCAGTTGCCGATGACTGTCGATACGTATTTGCGAATCGCATCCATTTCCAAGTTCTATACATCCCTTGCAGTAATGCAGCTTTGGGAGCAAGGTTTGGTTGACCTGGACACTCCGGCCTCGGTGTACCTGGGTTGGGATTTGAAGCACCCTGCTTTCCCTGATCAGGCCATCACTTTACGGCACCTCATGGACCATCGGTCTGGTATTCGGGATGGTGCTGGTTATGCTCAATTCTCACGAAGTATGCTCCAAATCCAGGGGCATATTCGGACCTTGTTCATGCCGGATAGTGCGTACTACACGAACGATATGTTTTCAGAGTACGCTCCTGGCTCCTACTTCAGCTACACTAATTGTACATGGGGACTGGTGGCATCCATTGTTGAAAAAGTCAGCAATCAAAGATTTGACAAGTACTGCAAGGAGCATCTCTTTGACCCAATGGGAATGAATAGCTCCTTCAACGTGATAGACATTCCCGCCAAAGAAATGGCCGCACTGTATCGCTACGGTGATAGTGCCTGGGAAGCACAAGTGGATGACTTCAGCGCGACACCACCTGTAGAGCGAGTGTATGCCAACTATGAGCCCGGGATGAATGGATTGATCTATGGTCCCCAGGGCAGTCTCCGCACTTCTTTGAATGATCTTTGGCTGACAGCGCAGATGTTGCTCAACGAAGGAAAGGTCGGCAGTAAGTCCATCGTCAAACCTGAAACCTTATCGTATTTTCAGCAAGACCAATGGGCCTACAACGGAGAAAATGGGGATACGTGGAATCACTTCTGGTACGCTTACACCAAGGGCATGCACTTCATTACCAATACTCCCAAGGGTGATATCATCTTTCCTGATCGCTCGCTTTGGGGTCATCCCGGGATCGCTTACGGTCTGCTTAGTGATTTCTACATAGACACAGAGACACAATCGGGAGTGCTGTTCATCACGAATGGTAGCAAGAAGGACTATGCCTATGCTGAGGCATCCAGCTTCTACGAGGTGGAAGAGGCTGTTTTCAAGATCCTCTATCCGCATCTAAAGGCGCTTGAGGAGCAGTGATGTAAACACCTTGAGTCATTTGTTAGGCGGTCAATTGTAGAGCAGAGATTGCTCTTATACCATTTTGTCGAGCCTAACTCGCCTTCCTTTTGGGATTCCCATCCTACTCTTTTTGACTAAATTGATGAACCCGCTCGAACAGCCTGCCAGCGAGCTGGTTAAATAGAAACCCAAAGAATGATAGTCAAACATGCAGGATACTACCTTTAAGGCCTACCGTGTCACAGAATCCCCTGACGGGAAATTCTCTCGTGAAATAGTCAATAGAACCGTCAATGACCTTCCGGAGGGCGATGTATTGATAAAGATCCACTGCGCGGCCCTCAATTATAAGGACGCACTGTCCTTCTCCGGGAATAAAGGCGTCACAAGGAAATACCCTCATACACCTGGCATCGATGGAGCAGGTGTTGTGGCTGACAGTCAATCCTCCAATTTCAAGGCAGGTGATCAAGTGTTGGTCACCAGCTATGACCTGGGCATGAACACCGATGGCGCTTTTGCAGGATATGTACGGGTACCCGCTGATTGGGTCATCCCGCTACCGTCAGGACTCAGCTTGTTTGAGAGCATGGTGATTGGAACTGCCGGGCTTACGGCAGGGATAGGGTTGCACAAAATGGAAATGATGGGTCAACACCCATCGCAGGGCCCTTTGGTGGTGAGCGGGGCTACGGGCGGTGTTGGCAGCATGGCAGTAGGCATCATGGCCAAGGCAGGTTACGAGGTGATTGCCTCGTCGGGCAAAGAAGATATGGCCGATTACCTCAAAAGCCTCGGGGCCAGTGAGGTCGTCGATCGCGAATACATTAATGATGACTCCAGCCGGCCACTGATCAAACCGAAGTGGGCCGGTGCTTTGGATACTGTTGGCGGAAATACCCTGGCAACCCTCGTGAAGGGCTGTAAATCTGAAGGAAACGTCTCGGCTTGCGGCCTGGTGAGCTCCCCTGTACTACCCACCACCGTGTTTCCTTTTATCCTCAATGGCGTGAACCTGTTGGGCATTGACTCTGCCAGTTATCCCAAAGAAGATCGACTGCATGTCTGGAACAAATTAGCAACCGACTGGCGATTACCCAATATGGATCAGCTGAGCACCACCATCAGATTGGAAGCGCTCGATCCTTACATCGATGATATGTTGAAGGGCGGCTCCAAAGGTCGTGTCGTTGTCGAAATGGAAGCGTGATTGTAATGCGAGAGTACAAAGAACAACATGCCGCCAGTTTAGATGATCCAGAGGCATTTTGGATGGAGCAAGCGCAGGCGATTGACTGGTTTGCACCACCTACTCAGGGTCTCAGCACGGATGAGAAGGGCTTTTATCGCTGGTACAAAGGTGGCAAGCTTAATACATCGTACCTGGCCCTCGATTATCATGTGAAGAATGGCCGCGGTGATCAAACTGCGTTGATCTATGAATCACCTGTGAGTTACGTTAACCGGACGTATACCTACAGGGAGGTCCTTGCTGAAACGGCCCGATTAGCGGGGGTTCTAAAAGCCCAGGGCATTCAGAAAGGCGATACGGTCATTATCTATATGCCCATGATCCCGCAGGTCGTATTCGCGATGTTGGCATGCGCCCGGCTGGGGGCGATCCACTCGGTGGTTTTTGGCGGATTTGCTTCAAGGGAGTTGGCCGTTCGAATCGATGATGCTCAACCAAAGTTGCTGTTGACGGCCAGTGGCAGCATCGAGATCAAACGAGTCATTCAGTACAAGCCCCTGGTCGATGAGGCCATTGAGTTGGCGAATCACAAGTTGGATAAGGTTATCGTCTGGCAACGCCCGTTTGTCAAGGCCGGTATGAAAGAGGGCCGTGATCTGGACTGGGCCACGCTGCTGAAAGATGCCCAGCCTTGTGAGCCTGTGGAATTGGACGCTACAGATCCACTATACATACTCTACACATCGGGCACCACAGGAAAGCCCAAAGGCATTATTCGGGACAACGGCGGTCATGCCGTCGCATTGAAATACAGCATGCAACACGTCTATGGCGTGGAGCCTGGTGAGGTGTATTGGGCAGCCTCGGACGTCGGCTGGGTAGTTGGCCATTCGTACATCGTCTATGCTCCCCTGATTCATGGTTGCAGTACGGTCCTCTTCGAGGGAAAGCCCGTAAAGACGCCCGATGCGGGTACTTTTTGGCAACTCATTCAGCAGCATCAGGTAAGTATTCTCTTTACAGCCCCGACGGCCATTCGAGCCATAAAAAAAGAAGACCCTGAAGGAAAGCGACATCAACGCTACGATACCTCGTGCCTTCGCAACGTATTCCTCGCTGGTGAGCGCTGTGACATTGCTACGTATGAGTGGCTGCGCGATCTCGTGGGCGTCGAAGTCATCGACCACTGGTGGCAGAGTGAATCAGGCTGGCCGATGGTAGCTAATTCCCTGGGATATGGTGCTTATCCCGTCAAGCCCGGGTCAGCAACGCTACCCGTCTGTGGCTTTGATCTACAGGTCCTCGATGAGACCGGGCAACAACAACCATCTAATACTGAAGGGGCTGTCGCCATCAAGCTACCGTTGCCGCCGGGGTGTCTGCCTACCCTTTGGAAGAATGACGAGCGCTTCCGGAATGGCTACATGGTCCATTATCCAGGGTATTACTTTTCTGGAGATGGCGGCTACAAGGATGACGAGGGTTATGTCTTTATCACCGGCAGGATTGACGATGTGATCAATGTGGCCGGCCACCGATTGTCAACGGCGGATATCGAGGAAGTGGTCTCAGCACACGAGGCCGTCGCCGAATGCGCGGTTATTGGCATTGAAGAGGAATTGAAAGGTCAGGTACCTGTCGCGTTTGTGGTTTTGAAAGGAGGGGTAACCATTTCAGAAGACGATATGGAATTGGAACTGATCAGGATGGTTCGCAAGCAAGTGGGGCCCGTGGCTTCCTTCAAGCGAGCCGTCATTTCCCAAAGGTTGCCCAAAACCCGATCTGGGAAGATCCTGCGTGCCACGATGCGCTGCATTGCCGATGGCAAGCCCTACAATGAACCGTCTACGATTGAAGACCCAACAGCTTTGGACGAGCTCAAAGTGCTCATGCGCGAAAAGGAAATCGGCGTGGGACAGGTGGGGGTTTAGAGTTCCGAGTTTAGGGTTTAGTGTTTAGAGTTTTTGAGTGGGGAAGTGTTTTGGTGTTTTAGGAGTGGAGAAGTTGAGAAGTTCCGTCATGCAGAGCGTGGAGCGTGGCATCTCTGACGGTATTTTGGTGGAGGCTTGGAGTTTTTTGAGTGTATTAGTGTTTGGGTTGAGAAATAAGAATCGAGACAATCACTCTCAATTCACATTTCTGTAGGCTCGGGGGCTGAGTCCGGCTTTTGACTTGAAGAGCTTGCTGAAGTGCTGTGGGTAATCAAACCCTAAACTATAAGCAATTTCACTCACCGAATCGGAAGAGTTGAGTAACGTGGTCTTGGCCTTTTCAATGATGAAAAGATGGATTTGCTCTTGTGCTGATTTACCAGTCTCTTTTTTGAGTAAGTCACTCAGGTAGTTGGTAGACAGATTAAGTTCTCTGGCGCAATAATGGACCGTCGGAACCCCAAGGTCATGCGCCTTGCCTGTCCGGTAGTAGGATTTCAGCAATCGCTCGAACTTCGAAACGACATCTGAGTTCAAGTTCGTTCGCGTGTAGAACTGCCGATCGTAAAACCTGCGGCAATAGTCCAACAAAAGCTGAATATTGGCGACAATCAGGTGTTGACTGTGCTGGTCCAGGTTTTGGCTATACTCCCTTATGATCTTGTCCAAGAGCTCCTCAATGGTAATTCTCTCATCGTCAGAGATATGAAGGGCTTCATTGGCATCATAGTCGAAGAAGCTGTATCCCTCGATCTTCTCCGCCAGGTCCGACCTTCTCAATAAGTCCGGATGAAAAATCAGACTCCAACCGGCAGGATGGGGACTATCATCTTCATTTTCATATTCCACTACTTGACCGGGTGCCATAAAGACGAGGGTTCCCTCCTGGTAGTCGTAGGAGTTTCTGCCGTATTTCAATGTGCCGCAGGATCCCTGTTTGAGGGCTATTTGATAGAGATCAAGTACCACCCTTACATCCTGAACGGCGGAGTCGTTTTCGATCTCTTCTGCACGCAGGACACTTACCAATGGATGTTTCGGCTTGGGGAGACCGAGGGCTTCATGGATTTGACTGATGGATTGGAGAGTTACCGTTTCGGGCATAATGAATAGTTTATCAATTGTTACACAAGGAATCCATCTTTCGGGCCAATCGCCTCAGGCAGGTCAGTTTCTCCCAACATCTCCCTGAGATCAATCTCGATGGTCCTTGTCAGGGAGGTCATAGGGATATCAAAAGCCAATGCTTCGAAAGGGTTTTCTGTGTAGTCACCAGCACCTTCCATCATCCAGAACACCCAAGCGATCAGTGTGGTAAAAGGCACAATCCCCCATATCATATATCTTGGAAGGTCAGCGTTGACATACGCCGACAATAGCCCCATGGGCAAGAGGAAGATGAAAATGTACACGAAATAAATACTTAAGGAAGCATAGAGTCGCGGCAGAGGGAAGTTCTTGATCCGCTCACATTTACCTTGCAATGTGTAGAATTCTGTGAGCAGCCCCTGCATTTCCATGTGCCGAAAATCATCGATGAGGCCTTGAGATTTTAGCGACTTCAACTCCTCAGACTGCTTGTGAATTAACTGCGTGCAACCATTCTGAGAAGACAAGATCATTTTCACTTCATCGTCGCTTAGGAAGTTCTGGAGCTCCTTTTCAGGGCTTTCATTTGGGAATAGGCTGACAATGTACTCCCTGTAATGTCTATTGAGCTTGCGATCGTGTTCCCAGGGCTTCAACGCCCGTAGTTGTCTTTTCAATCGGTACAACCAGGCCAAATGGCGATACACTACGCGCTTGTGAATCGCTTCCAGTTTTTCGTCAGATAGTGGTTCGGATGCAAACTCATTCGTGATGAAGCCTGTGACCATCGACCCCCAACTCCGGCTGGTATTGACGATACCTCCCCATATCTTTCGGGCTTCCCACGTGCGGTCGTAGGCGGAGTTGTTTTTGAAACCGACATAGAAGGCAAGGGCAATACCCAAGAGTGTGAGTGGTACCCATGGAATTTTGAGCCAGATAAACCCATGGTAGTAGTATAACCCTGCGATGATTGCCGCGTACCCCGTGAATAACAGCAGGGGTTTGAAAGTGAACCGAATGATGTTGAACGGCTTGAATATTCTATCTACATACATAGTGATGGAATTTAAAGAAAGCCGAAATAACACTCCATCGGCATGGGCTGAGAGTTATACCATTTTTGGACTGACCGAAACGGACTCCCTTTCCTGTGACTATTGAAACTGACTCCTGAGTACCTTGTCAAACGTCCGGTCTCCCAGGTGCTTCCTCATAAACATCAGGGGCTTGGCGAACGCACCTGCTACGTATCTGGTTTTTGGTTTTTTGCTGTGTACGGCTTTATCAATCAGCTTAGTGATGACACTTGGAGGAGACAGTTGATTCTTTTCATTCATTTCGGAAGTTGCCTTGATGATCTTCGTCAATGCATCCGCATAAGGTCCCTTTTCAGCGTCTCCCTGCAGGTTTTCCTGAAAAACATTGCCGAATTCCGTGGCGATTCCACCTGGCTCGATGATGACGACATCAACATTGAAGGGATGCAGCTCCACTCTCAGGCAATCGCTCCAACCTTCCAGGGCATGTTTGGTCGCATGGTACCAGGCGCCCATTGGGGTGTACATCTTCCCTCCCATCGAGGAAATATTGATAATGGTCCCTGACTTCTTTTCCCGCATACCCGGGATGACCTTCTGTGTCAGGCTTGCCAGACCGAAGAGGTTCACTTCAAACTGTCTTCTTGCCTTGTCAATGGGCACCTCTTCCACCGTGCCGTAGACAGCATAGCCTGCATTGTTGATCAATACATCGATCTTACCCTGTTGTGTCAAGATCTGGTCCACAGCAGCCTGTATTTGGGCTTCATCCGTGACATCCATGGCAATGGCCTTTCCCCCTGCTTCTTCGATGTCCTTCATCTTTTCAACCCGGCGCGCAAGTCCGTAGACAGTATGTCCCTTCTTCAACAAATGAAGTGCAAAGTCTTTTCCCATTCCGGAAGATGCACCAGTGATTACTATTGTCTTACTCATGTTTATTTGGTCTTTCGTTCGTGTTTCATCTCAATTGAGATTGGTCACTAAGGACAGAACAAAGGTGCCTAGAGCTCCCTGGGCATACGTAACCATATCACTGAAAGACCAATACATTCTACGGGTTGGAAGGACCCAGCACTGTCGGAAAGGGAACAGAGATTTTTGCATTTCAAAATAGGTCAATGAAGTCATGCTTTTGCAGTTTGATAATTTGAAACAACCTGGAATATTTTGGGTTGAATCTGTGTTTGTCCCCTATGCAGCAAGTTCTCCTACTTTTTGCCCATCCAAAATTTGAACTGTCAAGGGTCAATAGGGCCCTCATTGATAAGGTCAAAGGAAAGGAGGGCGTGACGTTTCACGACCTCTACGAGCGCTACCCGGATTTCAATGTGGATGTGCCGCTAGAAAAGCATTTGCTTACTGAGCATGATGTAATTCTATGGCACCACCCTTTCTATTGGTATAGCGCACCTCCTTTGCTCAAGCAATGGATTGACCTTGTCCTCGAGTTTGGTTGGGCCTATGGGCCCGAGGGCACGGCATTGGCGGGCAAGCAGGCGATGAATGTATTGACCGCAGGTGGTACCCGAGAGGTATACTGTGGAGAGGGCAAAAATCAATATTCCATCAATGAGTTTCTCCGCCCCTTTGAGCAAACCGCACGGCTCTGTGGTATGGACTATCTGCCTCCATTCACAGTGATGGGCACCAATCAGCTGTCCGGTGAAGTGCTTGATCAATGCGCCAATCAATTTGAGTCCTTCATCGATATTCTCCAGCAGGGCGTTTCCGTAAAAGACATTGGCCGGTGCGATTATTTCAACGATATCCCACAACTGACTTTCTAGATCATTATGAGGGGCAATATCCTGTTTGAGGCGATCATCTTCCTGGCTGGAGCTATTATCTGTGTGCCGCTGGCCAAGCGGCTGGGCTTAAGCTCCGTTTTAGGCTATTTACTGGCCGGCGTTATCATTGGCCCCTATGTGTTGGGCTTTGTGGGTGAAGAAGGAGACGACATCATGCACTTCGCCGAGTTTGGTGTGGTTATCATGCTCTTTCTGATTGGGCTTGAAATTGACCCCAAAAGCTTCTGGCGGATGCGAAAAACCATTGTCGGCATGGGGGGCGCGCAACTGGTGCTTACTTTGCTCTTGGCTCAAATCGGCCTTATGGCGCTGGGTTTCGGCTGGCAGGTGTCTTTGGTCATTTCCATGGCAGTAGTGCTCTCTTCTACGGCCATAGTTCTGCAGACCATCAAGGAAAAGGGTTTGATGAATACCCCCTATGGGGCTTCGTCATTTTCCATTCTGCTTTTCCAGGACATCATAGTGATCCCAATGCTGGCAGTCATTCCTCTACTGGCAGGGCCATCTCAGGTTCACTCGGATCCCGGCCATTCGGAGGGTCACGGAGAGTCTACCTATCTGCTTGAAAATCTCCCGCTGGGTGTGCAGGCGATATTGGTCTTCCTCTCGATCGCACTGGTGGTGGTAGCAGGTCGCTATCTCATCGTGCCTCTGCTACGCCTGGTAGCTACCTCGCGGGTCAAAGAATTACTCACCGCCTCTGCCCTATTTGTGGTCTTGTTGCTAGCCCTGGCCATGGAACTGGTAGGACTGAGTCCGGCCCTTGGTGCCTTTTTGGGAGGGGTGGTACTGGCCACGAGTGAATTCAAACATGAACTCGAGAGCAATCTCGAGCCGTTCAAAGGCTTGTTGCTGGGGCTGTTCTTCATAGCGGTCGGTGCTTCCATCAATTTTATCATCATCGGGGAGCAACCTTTAATGATAGCAGGGTTGGTCATAGGAGTCATTGTCTTAAAAGCCCTGGTCCTCAACATCGTCGGAATGCTGTTCAAAATGAACACGGACCAAAGACTCCTAATGGGCGTCGGACTGGCGCAAGTTGGCGAGTTTGCTTTTGTGGTCTTCTCCTTCGCAGCGCAGCTGAGCATACTGGACAGTTCACAGTTGGATATCATGCTTGTGGTGACAGCACTCACGATGACCCTCGCCCCTATCTTGAGTCTCGCTAATGAACGGCTTGTCCTCCCTCGCGTAGGCACCAAGGAATCTCAGAATAGAGGCGTGGACCACATCGCCAAAATGCAGAAAGTACTGCTAATCGGTTTCGGTCATTTCGGAAGCACCATCGGACGCTTCCTAAGATCCTACGGCGTCGAGGCCACGATTCTGGATCACGACTCCAACCGAGTTGATCTCCTGCGCAAGATGGGATTTGAGGTGTACTATGGGGATGCCACACGGATGGACCTGTTGGAGTCCGCGGGTATCGACGAAGCGGAAATGGTGATCTGTGCGATCGACGACCCGGATACCACTGCCGAAATTGTCGGGAGAATTCAGGAGAAGTTTCCTGATATCACATTGATGGTACGTGCCAAGAGTAGGTATGATGCCTACGATTTGCTCAATATGGGCATCAAGAATGTCTACCGGGAATCTCTGGAGTCGTCTGTGCGAATGGCAAGTGAAGTCCTCCATCAAATGGGCTTTCGAAAGTATACGGTGCTTCGACAGGCACAGAATTTCATTAGGTACGACGAGGAGAGTTTGAGAAGACTGGCGGATCAGCCGCCCGACCACAAAGACTATGTGTTCAAGGTGAGGGAGGAAATCGCCCTGCAGGAGAAGCTTCTGGAAGCTGATCTCCGTAGGGGAATTATCGAGTACGACCATGAGTGGAATAGTGAGGAGCGGCGGGCAGAGGATGAGGAGTAGCCGGTAAGGGACTGCTCATTGAATCCTTCCATGGTGGCCTCCATTTAGGAGCTTCTTCAGGCACCTAGTATAATTCTAGAAACGGGCTATTTTTAGGCGTGGATTTCCCGTTTTCCTAGACATGAAAACTTTCGACGAGAGTCGCGAAGACCTCAAACCTTATGGATTGACCTGTGAATTGTGGAAGCCGAGCCTGATGAGAAGGCCCGATCGTCACAATGAGATCGAGATCAACTATATGGTGGATGGTTCTCTAACCTATCTCCTTCATGACAGGAAGATCCAAATCGAGGCAGGCGGTATTTTGCTGTTTTGGGCACTACTGCCACACCAAATTGTCGACTTTCAACCGGGTGGTTCCTACTACGTCATTACCATACCCTTCGGCTTATTTGCCCAATGGAACCTGCACAGGCAATTCCTGGAAGGACTACACCAGGGCGAGGCGAAAACGTGGGACGCACACGATTCTATCAAAGATATCGAGAGCAGACTAAGTAGCTGGGTGCAGGATCTTGAATCCAATGATCCGGACCAATGTGCTATCTGTTTGCTGGAAATTGAGGCTTTCGTTAAACGACTGATCCTAAATGAATCGATTGTGGAGTCAACGCAGCATGGGCACGACCCCCCTCCAATTAATTTAGTTGAACAGATGGCCATTTACATTGCCGAGAACTTCACCAAACCGATCATGGTATCGGACGTTGCCGAAGCTGTAGGGCTCCATCCGGATTATGCCAATCAAATTTTTAAAAAGACCTTTGGAGAGACAGTTTCTTACTATCTCACAGGGCAACGCATCTTGCACGCCAAACGAATGCTGTCAGTAACCAATGAGCCTATTACGAGAATTGCTTATGCTTCTGGGTTCAATTCCATCAGTCGCTTCAACTCGAACTTCCGGAAGCATTCGCACCAAACTCCTAGTCAGTACCGTCAGGATCATCGGTACGGCTGATCATGGACTACTGCGTTTTGGAACGATTCGTAGTGTGCCGTGCAGGGAGCTGAGGTAGTGAATAAAGAAGTACCCGCCATTACCGATTGGGTATCGATGACCTTCATATTCCAGGTGTCTATGACCTCTACATCATGCTCCGCACCTGTAGGAGATCCCGTTACTATCGCAATGCCTGCGTCGGCAGCATACGCCAATTGATTACCAGCTTCATTGGTAAACAGGTAGACATTGTTGTTGAGGTAGGAAGAGTCTCCATTGACGATCAGCAATGGGCTCCTTTCATGAAATGGTGCTGACTCCATGATGTTTCGAAAGTAGGTAATGCGGTCTGGACTCGCACTTTCGAGCAACCCACCTTTGGCCCACCAGGGCACCTCTATCAGTGAGTCTGAGCTATTTTTGGAAGGTCTCGCCGTGGGTGCCGCGACCACCACTTAGAGCTGCCATCCAGAAGTAGCTTGCCATTTCTTCACCTCTCATGTTTCCCTATCCGCTATGGACGTTACCTTCATAGCGCATCTCGTCAAGTAGCAAGGGCTTTTGATACCTATTGCGCCAGCGTAGCGCATTGAGATTGTGGGTATGGTAGTATTGAAGTCTGGGAGCTGTGGCTATTCCAATCGCTGCAAGTCTTTCACCAATTGCTCGCGGAGTTGGGCATAAGGCACGTCTTGCACGGCGACATTACTATCAATAGCCAGCGCGGCGGCGGTAGCGGCAGATTGCCCCAGCACCATAAAAACAGGCTCCATACGGATGGATCCAAAAGCTATATGGCTTGCACTGACGCATACGGGTACCAGCAGGTTGCTACATTCGGACCGTTTGGGAGTAATGGCCCGATAGCTGATCGGATAAGGCCCACCCACCTTGGCTTCTACATTTCCTTCATTCTTTACCAGACCATCGCTCGTGACATATCGCTGGACATTGTGGGAGTCCATGCCATACGCAGCTAGGCCTATCGGATCTTCTACTACCTCGATCCCCTCACAATGCTTTTGGGTCATGACCAGCTCCCCAGTCAGGCGCCGAGCTTCGCGGATGTACAACTGTGCCTGCCAGCCGTCTTCACGAGCAAACTCGTCGCGACATGTCCCCCATCTGGATATCTCATTTCGAATGTGTCCCGGGATTCTGGGATGGTTGGCCAGCGTCCACATGAGTCCTTGCTGATAATTTCGGTGACGCTCGATGATCTTTTCCCTTTCTTCATAACTGGCTTCTGGGTAGTCGTAGTTCTGACCGATGAAGTCTGTTGAAAAACCCGTTCTATTGTTGGTATCGGTCTTCCGGTTGGGCATGTCGCTGTTGATCCAGGGAAATGCGTTGAAACCCGCCTCGTAGTTGCGCAGCAGCAACTCGTAATTGAGCTCGTCATAGCCGTCAGGCTGTGCAAAGGGTATTCGGTTGTCTGGATGATCGGTCAGGCACATCCTGAAGCAGTAGGCCTGTACGCGATGATCACTCTCGCCACTCACTCCGGGGCCTTCTGCATCGATGTAGGGCAGTAGTCCACTAGAAGCATCTCCCCGCACGATATACGGGTCTACACCGTCGACGAAATTGTGGTGTCGCCCATTTCGAGAAGTATCACCACTGAGGGTCAAACTCACTACATTGTCCTGGACACCATTGAGGTTTTCGCCATAAGTGGAATTGGCTTCCCTGCCGACAGTATAGCTGAGACCAGCCGCCGCCATCAAGTCTCCTTCATAAGTAGCGTCGATAAACACGGCCGCGGTGTGGCTCTCACCATTGAGCATAGTGATTTGCTTGATGCTACCGTCCAAAACCTCCACGCCATTCTCGCGGTCTAGCAACTGGTTGAATCGAATAGCAACATTTTCCTTTTGCAACATTTCGTCATACACATTGACAGCAGCTGATGGCTCGAAAGTCCACATGGCGTCTTCATTAGGCCCAGTCCGTGTCTGTCCACCATCACGGTATTCGCTCCTCTCCTGCCACTTCCAATTCTCTTCATTTGCGTAGTACGCCTTGATGCGCTGATAAAACTCCCGGGAAATACCGCCAATCGCCTGCTTGTTACCAATATCGGTCTGGCCCAAACCACCGGTGGTAAGGCCTCCTAGTCGTACATCCGGGGAAAGTAGCAAAACGGATTTACCCATCCTCGACGCCTGTACCGCGGCGACCACGCCAGCCGAAGTACCTCCGTAGATGACGATGTCGTAGTCATAAGTGCCCCGCGGGTTACTGCATGAGAGGCCAATGATTAGTAGCAATAATAGAATAGTAGTCCTGCGCATGGATTCGGATCGGTTAGATGCTCACCAAATTAGCGCTTTTGACGCGGCAATTCTATGCTACTAAGTGCACCGATAGATCATTGAGGTGTCAAATACACTCTTTTGGGTGGCCCAGTTAGTAAGACAGTGTACCAGGCCCTCTGCCACGGCTCCTACTCGTATCTCAAACTGTCTGTGGGATCAGCGACTGCCGCCTTGATGGCGTGATAACTAATGGTGAGTTGGGCGATGACAACGGCTGCCAGGGCGCCACCAGCAAAATGGACTACGGAAAGGTCAATGCGATAGGCGAAATTTTCTAGCCATTGGGACATGAAGAACGCGATGGTCGGTACGGCAAGGAGCACCGCAAGCCCTATGAGTTTGAGGAAGTCGCCAGACAGCATTTTGAGGATGTTGAGCACTGGTGCGCCAAGAACCTTTCGAATTCCAATCTCTTTGATCCGCTGTTGTGCGGTGAAGAGCGACAGGCCATACAGACCCATGCAGGCTATGGTAATGGCCAGGAGACAAAAGGTGAGAACGAAGGTATTGAACCGCTCTTCGGCCTCGTAATAGCTGTTGAAGTCGTTAGCCAGCATTTCATTGTTGAAAGAGGTAGTTGCCCCCAAATCTTTCCAGGCGGCTTCGACTTCACGGATCACACGTGAGGTACTGGCAGCTGCCACTTTCACGAGGACTCTACGGGAGATGCCATTATGGATCACCAGGGGTTCTATGGGTCGTTGCAAAGAATGATGATGAAAATCCTTCAACACGCCAATCACGACTCCCTGCTTCTCCATGGCCCACTGACCAGAGTTGGAGGTGAAGTATTGGATGCTTTTACCAATGGGATCTTCCCACGCTTCGCCGTATTCAGCCTTAGCCCTCTCCCAAGCGGATTCATTGAGCATAAATGCGTTGCTATCTGTCGGGATAGACGCGTCAAAGGCCCGGCCTAGTACCACTTCCATATCCAAACCCTCAACTACTCCCGGCCCCATGTAATACCCGAGCCACGCGTCACCTGTTGGGTACTCATAGTCACTAAAGCCCTCGAATTTATAGCCCCAATAGTAGGCATTGTCCCCAGGTACCTGCTGTGAAGCCATTACTTCCCGCACTCCTGGCATCTGTTCAATAAAGTTTTTGACCACGGACCATTTTTGACTCAGTTGCTGACTGCTACCAAAGTTGAAAACCAGCACGTCCTCCGCTTCAAATCCGAGGTCCTTCTTCTTGACAAATCTCATCTGATCATAAACTATGAGCGAGCCAATGATCAAAGCGATCGAAGTGGCGAATTGAAAGACCACAAGTAGACGACGCACCAGATTGATGCCCTTACTGCCGATCTTTTGACCTTTGAGTGTGACAGCAGGTCGGAACGATGACAAGAGAAATGCGGGGTATGCACTAGTGCCGACCACTGTGAGGACGAAGATGCCCAGCAAGCCTATGACAATCGACCAAGGATCATCCAAAGCCCGGAAGAGTTCGATATCCATTTGATGACTCACCCACGGAATGGCGAGAGCTAGAATACCTGCCGCCAGAAGGAAAGCCATGAATGTCATCAGAACCGACTCCGAGAAAAACTGAACAATCAGTTGTTTCCGGTGGGCGCCCATTACTTTTCTAAGACCCACTTCCTTGCTGCGCTTACCGGATTGGGCAGTGGCAAGATTCATGAAATTGATACTCGCTATCAGTAAGACGATGACCGCGATAGCGATAAATATCTTTACATGATTGGCGTTGCCGTGCCTGGCGTAATCATTGTTGAGGTAATGAGACTCCAGGTAGAGGTCTTCCAGGGGCATGCAATCTATTGCGACGGAGTCCTCGTTGACGTATTTATTCCAAATTTCGCGATACCGTCCTGCTACCTCTTTGTGGTCACTACCAGCCTCGAGTTGCAAGTAAGTACCTATCCAATCGTTGGGCCAACTCTGAAGAACTGCCTTACGCGCCGGGTCGTTTTCCATCAAGTCAAACGGCACCACGACATCAAATTGGAGGTGAGAGTTATATGGGAGGTCTTCAAAAACTGCTGTGATTTGAAAGGGTGTTTCCTCTCCTAGTATGGCATCCTGGATCCTAATGGTTTGCCCCATCACGGCTTCGTCTCCAAACATTTTGTGCGCTAGCGAGGAGGAAATGGCTACGGCGTTAAGTTGCTGCAAGCATGATGCGGCGTTGCCTTCAACGAGAGGAAAGCTGAAAAACTCGAAGAGATTCTCATCCGCCATATAGATATCCTCATGGTACGCCTCCGTTTCCGACACACTTATTTTCCGTTGCCGGAGCCAGGGATTGATTCGGAGCGATGAGAGCACATCGGCATATTCTCTTTCGAAGGCTGGTCCCGCCTGGGCGTTGATGAAGCCGTACACGTGCTGAAGGCGATAGATATCCTTGCCATTTTTATGAAACTTGTCGTGCCCCGTTTCCACCTTCACAAATAGGGTAATGAGCATGACACAGGCCACACCCACGCCAAGTCCACCCACATTAATGAAGGTGTACGTCTTATGCTTGAGGACATTCCTGAGGGCGATCTTGAGATAGTTCTGAAACATGCTTAATCGATTTGAAGACTGATAGTGCCGACCCCGGTGGTACATACGGGCAAAGCGCACGACATCGACCAAATAACTTACAAAGGCAATTGATTGTCCTCGACGCTGGTACCTTTCAGCGTACTCTTCATTGAGGTCTCCCAGGATCTCTTCGTATAACTCTTCACTGACTAGCCAGCTCAAGATGCGCTGAGCAAACTTTGGCGGACCGAAATGGTTTTGATCCTTCATGCGATAAATGGCAAATCCACTTTAGACAACTGTAGGTAGAGCTGCCCCCTGCGAGCATTCACTTCCTGAAGAGCTGCATAACCTGCTTCGGTGATCTCAAAATAGCGCTTCCTCTTTCCTCCTCGCTCGGGAGTTGCCTCCCCAAATTCACTCTTCACGAAGCCTTTCGTTTCTAGTCTATTGAGGACGGTATGGATGGAACTCAGAACCACTTTGCGATTCATCCGCTCATGGAGCTCCTTGCGTATGGCAACACCGTAGGCTGCAGGATGCAATGCCCCTACCAACAGCATAACCAGCTCTTCCAATTCTCCTAAATGCTCACCTTTCATTAATAATATTCTGATTTGTCGATAATAAGATACGATCAATCGAATATAAAGTTCTGATTTGTCGACTAAATAATAAAATTGATGCAGCGCACAGTTGATTCAATGCGTGCAAAAGAACGAACAGTGCATGGAGCAGTGCCAGCGCTCCGACATCATCACAGTCAGAGCCAAATGTCTGTATCAAAAATGATCGTTGGAAGTGCCGAGATTTTGTCTTCAGTGTTTGGGCTCGAACTGGTCCTACACGAAAGTCAGTTTTGAAACCAACAAAATCACATGGAGCCAATTGAGGACACGGCGAATCATGACCAAAGCTAGTGACATCAAGATATCAGCTGCCGATTAATACAAACCTGCCATATTCCCTGTTAGTCTCGGATCAATAGCTTTTCCGTGTTTTCACCAATTTTGATGAAATACAATCCAGGGTGGATCGTGGCTGGCAATTCAATGGGCAATCCCCGGTAAGTGAATTTTGCAACTTCTTCTCCCTGCACTGAAATAAAGACGATTTTCGTCCCAACGTCAACGTTCCGAAAGTCTAAGGAGCTCCTTGCCGGGTTGGGATACACCATGATCGGCTTGTCGTACGACTTGTCGACATCGAGTGGACCAAACTCGAAAAACGACCGAGCGTAGTCAAATGCTTGTTGGCCAATAGCGGCACCCATGAGCCTGCCGGGCAGGTCATCAGCCGGAGGGTGGATACCTCCCCAAATACGGGAAAGACTGCATTGATCCGAAGCGTCATAGTACTTCGCCCACTGCAAAGTCACATCGACGCTCGGGCCTCGCTCAAATACGAGAAAGTCATTTTGTGGGGCGTGGAACTCACCCATACCTCCTGGAAAGTATTCACTCCCCGTCAATAAAGTAAGGACTTCTGCCGCAGCCCGTGAATAGGTGCTATGACCAGACACATACCCCGCAAACGGCGGAGTCACAAACGAGGGGCGCTGATAGGGCCACCAGTCTTTCGCCAGGATCCACCCCACTCCAGCGGTGTCAATACTGGGGTCCTGGATGTATTGATGTCCTCGCCAGGCTTTGACCTTGAGTTCGTTGAGGAACTCCCCTTCCGCCCCTACCAATGGATCACCTTCTCCCACCAGTTCGATGTACCCTTCTACCAATGGCAGTCCGGCAGGGCTGTAATTGGGGAGTGCCTCATCGGTACTTTGCCCACGTGTCGCCATGTACCGAATCGCCGATATTGGCCTTATGTAATCATAGTAGCCTTTTACACTCCATGCCGCGATTGCGGCATCGTGCATCGCTCCACCAAGCATGAAGTAGGCCTTGACGTCCCATTCCAATGGGTCCATCTCCTCTCCTTCCCCCATGAATCGTCTGCTGAACGCTGGGTGGTCATGGACGTAATTCAGGATGGTAAACCAGTGACCGGGAGGCGTCTCCGAATCGGGGCCATCCGCCCAAAACTCCGCCAACACCCGTGCATAGTCCGCACGGGGCACGATTTGTTCTTCGTATGCCTCACCAGTGATGGGGTTTTCATCGTACCCCGGGCTTGGATCACCGCCTTCATTCCAGTCATAAAACTGCTCGTAGGCGGAGATCTCTGTTGGCAATGATTCGATCGAAATATTGCCAATAGAATTAGGCGAAATGTCCATCATCACGCCATCCGTCGGATCAAGATGCGAGGACCACGCAGAAACCAGCGCAAAACCCCATTTATAAGGGTCCTGGATACCCACGTTGGCCACGGTATCGATGTAGGGCGGCGGACCCGGGTCTTTGAAGATCTGGTATTCGTTTTCGTCCCTATTCTGCGTGACCATATCGCTAGACCTAAATGAAAATGGAACTACATCACCCCACTCCGGGCTGAGGAAATCGATGACCTCGGCAGGAATCGGATTGCCACTTTGATCAATGAAACCCCCTCTGAACTGTAGGGCCTGCCATCGGTTGGGATCCGCGAGTGAGTTGCTGCCGCGCGAGGTCAAATCCAAGGGGTTATTGACGGGCTCGTAGTACTCATTGGCATAGTCGCCCGATTCATTGGCTCCATCTTGAAGACCGTAGTTGATCACCTGTTCTGCAATGTAATTGCCCATTCCATGAGGGCTGATGTAATAGTCTGTCTGATTTTGGATGATATAGCCAAGCGCTATCAACAAACTGTCAGCGCGATAGGCAATCTCCGAGGCGCCCGGAGAGTTTCTGAATCTATGTTTAATTAATTGGTAGGCGGCATAGCTCATCGCCGTAACCTGCTTGAAGACCTTGCTTTGGGAGCTGTTGGGCTGTACGCTATCGAAAGGGATGTAGTACCCCCCTACTGTTTTACCGAGAAAATACGTCTTTGCTTTGGGTTCATAGACGGCCCAGGCGTCGTACATGGCAGCCGAAACGTGAAATAGATTCCTGGCATGCACCGTCGGCCGCGCCAGGTCATTCCGGATGGCCTCCAACAACAGATCGTTCCACTTCCGTGCCACCGTATGTGCTGTTTGTCCAAGTGATGAAATTGTGAACAAGAGGCAGCACAGAATGAAAATACCCCTCATCTTCCCTTCGTTTTTCAAGTCCTTACAAAAATCGTGAAAACTGGCTCACAAAAAAAGTGCCTGTTTACTCTGGTGTAATAAGATTTGTTGATTGTTTTACGACAGTGGAAAAGCATAATATACGAGCATGAAGAAGATGCAAATGTTCTTACTCTCCATTCTTATCAGCATGGTCGCCTGTACATCAAAGGGTCCTTCCGCACAAGAGAGACCAACTGAGGGAGACGACCAAGGGACTGGCGATGGAAGGCGGATCCCTGTGCTCTTTGACACCGATGCCAATAACGAGCTCGATGACCAGCACGCAATGGCTTACCTCTTTTTCAATGACGACGTCTTTGATATTGTCGGTGTCACAGTCAATGCCACGCCGAATGGTGGCGGCATTGCGGGTCAGTTCGCAGAAGCGGAAAGGGTGATGAAGCTATGTGATGTTATGGACAAGTACCCCCTACTTGCCGGCGCGGAGGCCAACTACGAGGACATCCTCCCAAACATTGGTGAGGCGGATTATGATGGAAAGGCAGCCGTAGATTTCATCATAGAACAGGCACGCATTGAACGGGAGCAGCCACTGGTGTTACTACCTGTAGGCAAGCTAACGAACATTGCCCTGGCCCTGAGTGTAGCGCCTGACATCAAAGACAACGTTAAGATCGTTTGGTTGGGAGCCAATTATCCCGAACCAGGAGAATATAATTTGGTGGCGGATATTCCGTCGATGAATTATGTTTTGGATCAAGAAGTTCCCTTCGAGATGGTGACGGTCCGCTATGGCAATCCCTCAGGCTCCGACTTTGTAAGAGTTACGCCTGAAGATATTCGATCAAAAATGGCAGGGCTGGGGCCAAATGTGCCTCCGGTGGTAGGTCGACACGAGGGCGATTTCACCAACTTCGGTGACTACTCGGTCAGCCTTTTCGAGAACATTGACTTGCACGGTGACCCTCCTGCTCGCGCGTTATTTGACATGGTCGCTGTCGCCGTTTTGAAAAACCCCGGCTGGGGCGAGAGCCAGGAAATCCCCGGTCCGACGATGATTGATGAGGAATGGCAAGAGCGCCCGGAAAATCCGCGTCGCATCATCGTTTGGGAGAACTTCGACAAGGATGGAATCCTCACGGACTTCTTTGAGGTGATGGCGACGTCTTCTGACTAGAGTACTCGACATCATGCTCCAGGTTCACAACGACACGCCTCTTTTCCATGGGATGAAGTCATTTTGATCCAAGTCCATCGCCTTAGTCGGCTGGCCGCTGGCCACAGCAATGATCTCTTCCAACAGTTCCTCCCCCACATCATGGATCGACTTATGGCCAGAGATGATTGCACCAGCATCGATGTCGATGATGTCGTTCATGGCATTGAAAAGACGCGTATTGCTCGAGATCTTGATAACCGGCGCTACGGGATTGCCCGTCGGTGTTCCCAATCCAGTCGTAAATAAAATAACATTGGCGCCGGAGCCTGCCAAACCCGTGGTAGACTCGACGTCATTGCCAGGTGTGCACAGCAGGTTCAACCCGGATGCAGTCAATGGCTCGGTATAGTCCAACACGCCTGTGACCGGTGCGTGCCCTCCTTTGGTAGCAGCTCCCGCCGATTTGATCGCATCGGTAATGAGTCCATCCTTGATATTCCCGGGAGATGGATTCATATCGAACCCTGAGCCTACAGACCGGGCACGTTCTTCATACGCCCGCTGGATGCCGAGGAATTTTTCCGCCAGCTCAGTGGAGACACAACGGTCCACAATGTTTTGTTCGACACCGTTCAGTTCGGGGAATTCACTCAAGATGGTCGCTCCCCCCAAAGCACCGATCAAGTCGGATGTATAGCCCACCGCCGGATTAGCTGAGATACCCGAGAACCCATCGGATCCACCGCATTCCAATCCCACTATGAGTTTGTCCAGCCCTGCTGGCGTCCTTTCAATTTTATTGGCCAGCTCCAGTTGTTCCAATGTCAGGTCGATGGCTTGAGTGATGAGTTTTTCCTCTGACAGTACCTTTTGTTGCTCGAGATAAATAATTGGCTTGTCGGAATTCGGATATACTTCCTCTTGTATTTCCTGAAACCAGCTGACCTGAGCATTCTGACACCCAAGGCTCAGCACGGTAGCCCCAGCCACATTGGGATGATTGACATAGCCCGCCAAGAGCCTCAGGAGCGTTTCTGCATCGTGCCTGGTTCCACCGCATCCGCCACTGTGATAAAGGAACTTGATGCCGTCAACGTTCGGGAAGACCCTCGTAGAAGGATAACTGCCGGGGGCGGAAGATGTGCTGGCTACTTTATCCAGCACGTACCGCTCGTAGTCGTTTGTGCGATAATAGCCCAATCCCTTTGTGAGCGCGTCTTCAATGATTTTCAGGTTGCGATTCTCGCAAAAAACCAGTGGGACGAACAGCCAATAATTGGCGGTGCCGACCCGACCATCATTCCTGACGTACCCGTTGAAAGTACGGCGGGCCCATTTGGAGACATCGGGCGAGTTCCAGGAGGAGCTTCTTCCAGCGGAACCCATGTCAACGTCGGCAGCAAAATGTGTTACATTGTCGGTAGTGATCTCCGTACCCGCAGCGAGTGCAACGTTGGTTGTCCCTACCGGCACTCCATACATGATGATCTTCTCTCCGGCATCAACGTCGTGAGCAAGAAACTTGTGTTTTTCACGAACAGGTGCTGCCAGATCCATTTCGTCATCATCTTGCACGTATTTACCCGCCGGCAAATCTCTCAGCGCGACGTAGACATTGTCCCCCTCATCAATCTTGATAAAACATCGGTCTTGCATACTTACTGTCAGTTGATCAAATCCCGGGTTGCTATCCTTTGAAAGGTCAAGTTCGCCTGGCTGCCTTCATAAAGAATACCGATGTACTCCTCATCTATGTTTGTCATACAGCTGTACCCCCAACTTCGCCCCTCATCCAACAACAGCCAATTCTCCTCTGGCCAACTCTGGCCCTGATCTGTGCTCGACTTGATGGTCATATTGAATCGGCCAGTATGTGTGTTGGGGTTGGAAAAGAGCAATAGATCGTCTCCACCACCCGATAAGGAAAGGATCAGGCTCGCCATACATGTCGACTCCTCAAGTCCAGTAACGGAGCTCGAATGCTCCTGCCAGGATTGACCAAGATCTTTGGTGACCGCTACATATCGCCCAACACCCAACGAATCCCTCGCGTAGTTGTTTCGACAGTTGATCATGATCCCACCATCCGGCAATTCGATGAGCTGTGCCTCCGAAGTCTCGGCCCTAACCCCGGTGCCGATCTGCCAGGTGACCCCATGATCTGTGCTACTGATCAGCGTGCTGTGTGGTACTTTGTTCTCGTCCTTGAACTGTGCTGGGAATACCAAAGTCCCATCTTTTAGTGAGATCCCTTTTCCCGGTCCTGCCAGCAGCAATTGCCACTTCGGGTCCTTGATTTGGGAAGTAATATTGATCGGGTCGGACCAGGTGAGTCCATCATCTTCACTCTTGACCAGGATAAATTGCCCTGTCTCCTCCGGCTCCATTCCAAATCCTGAAGCGAACCACGCCCGCTCTCCGGGATAGCCGTGGGCCCAAAGTGCCGCGACCCAAATGGTCCCGGTTGCGCGATCCACCAATACAGAAGGGTCTCCTACGCCATTGGACGCTTCCGGCAGACCTCCCCATTCACCCATGTCCATAATGACTTTCATCGGCTCCCATGTACGTCCGCCATCGGCACTTCGTGACATGCCCACATCGATGTCTTCCTGCAGGTCCACAGAACTGTTGTATCGTGCATCGTAAACGGCGATGAGCGTACCCTCGTTGGTAGTAGCCAGGCCAGGTATGCGATAGGCGTTCACCCCGTCATCTCCGCGCTTTCGTAGCGCAACACCCATTCTATGAGGGCTCGGCTGACCTGATACAGGCGTCTCAATGTCATTGATGACCAATGAACGAATCGAACCACTCACGAGATTATCAATATTCGCGGAGGCTTTGAGTTCGTACGATACCCAAAAGTGATTGTCGCCGGGCTGAAGCACTTTCGTATCAGCGAAGGCTAAACTGGATGCTGGAGACAAGTCCTCGCCATATTGTTCCTTGTCAGAAAAATCGATGGAGTTTCCTGAGTAATAGACACGCACCCTTGCGATGTCTGACAATGACGTGGTCTCTGCTGCCGACAGGTTGATCTGCTGGAGTACGGAACCCGAATCAACTGATATTGTCAGATCGATGATGATGTTCTCTGACTTGCCAAGCAAAACCGGGTAGGTTGGTTGTGTTACCGTAATTGCTTTGACGTCCTGCCTGTCACTCAGTTCCATCGTGCGCCTCCTAGTGCACTGGAATCCGATAAGGATGGTCAATAGTAAGACAACTGAGATATGGGGAGATGTAAACTTCATTGGACAATTCAATGCGAATATATTGCTCCAGATCACAAGGCGGGCTGGTTTTCCTTCATCGCTTTCTTCACGTAATTCTGGCCCGTCATCGCCGATGCCGTTAGAAATCCAGCAAACAATGCACCACCCACACCAGCCGTGACTATGTCCTGTCCCGTCAAATAGAAGTTCTTGATGGGCGTGCGAGGCTGAAGGAACTTCTGACGGTACCGATCGGGATCATGGTCGATACCATACAATTCCCCACGATCGTAATTCATAAAGTGCCTGGTCGTTACTGGGCTGGAGAGCTCGTAATGGTCAATCTTGCCCTTCACTTGAGGCTCAAGTTGGTAGAGCGTATCAAGCAGTCGCTGCGCAAACTTCTCTTTGAGTGCCTCATAGTCTTCTCCTCGCTTCTTCCATCGGGTGTCTTCCCATTTTTGAAAAAGATCAAATGGCATCACAGTGATGATATCGATCGTACTCTTCCCTGGATACCGCTCCGACCACGTGGGGTCTTTTGCTGCCGGAAAAGAAATGTAAACAACCGGAAAAGGTGCGTCGAGGTCCTTTTCGTATCGCGCGACCAAACCATCATGGTCCAGGTCATCAGGATAGACCCAATAATTGGCTTTGGGTAGATTGAGCTCTTCGGGAGAGCCATTCAAGCCAATATACAAACACGCATGGGCCGCTGAGGGAGTCACTTTCTCCAATTGTCGATCAAAGCCGTGTTTCGCGGCCTGTTCAGAAGGAAGTAGCTTATTGTATGAATTAATGATACCGGCTCCGCTAATTACACTGTTGGCCCTGAACACTTTGCCGTCTGGCATGATGACTCCCACGGCTTTGCCACCCTCGATCTTGATCTCCTGCACTTCTGCATTGGTGAGAATCGTACCCCCTGCCGCCTCGATGATGGGATCGACGGTTTCCAGGATCCTTGACGACCCCCCAACCGGAAAATTGCCACCATGGAAATAGTGCTTTACCACTGACGCGTGCATCGCGAAGCTGCTGCGACCCGGTGGTAGTCCGTAGTCGCCGTATTGGCCCGTGAGTACTTTTATCAACTCTTGATTGTCCGTCAGTTCCTGAAGTACTGAGAGCGTCGATCGAGAGGCATACTTCAGATAAGGCCGTCGCATTTGACCACCGGCCAGCGCCTGCATAGCCTTGGGCATTGTCTTTTCCACGAAGAAGTTGCGACTGACTTTGCTCATATGGAAGACCAGGTTGACATAATCGTCAATGGCTTGTTCATCCTTTGGGAAATAGCTCTTGAGCTGATCTTTGAAGTTGGATACTCCTTTTCTCAGGTCATAGGTCTTCTCGCCGATGACAATGCGATCATAGACGTCTCCCATGTCGGCCCATTTCAATTCACCTTCTGTGACATAGTCAAACAGCTTCCGCAGCACACTGGTCTCACGACCTACCTCGCCGATATAGTGGATACCGACGTCCCATTCGTAACCGCGCCGCTTGAAGACATGCGTGTAGCCCCCGGCGGTATAGTGTCGCTCCAGGAGTAGCACGCGCTGTCCGTCCTTGGCAAGACACGCACCCGCTGCCAGGCAGCCCATCCCCGAGCCGACAAGTATGGTATCATACTGCTCAGTCGCTTCGTATTTCTGTTTGTAGGATTGGACCATATCAATTGCGATCTACATTTTAAAACCTCAGCAGCATGTACCCTAACTTTTGATAGTGCGTCACGGTCGTCAGCATCGACGTGGCAATCTCCACTTCTTCCAAAAGCCTATTGGGGTCGACGCCCCTCCCGATCAGTGATTGCCCACAGACGGTAATTTTCACACCGGCCTCCTTGAGCGCCTTCATCAAATCAGCGTTAGGATTGTCTGTTCCATACTTCTCGCGATAGGCGTCATGGCCCATCGTGGAATAGGTGGATTGCGCATGAAGCGCGAGCACAACTGTCATGTTATCCGCTGGTACGCCACCCACAGCATGCAGATTGAGCATACGTGCCACATTGTTGAGTGAGCGGTCAATATCCGATTTATCTGAAGCACCACCATACACGTCGATCACAATCTTGTACTCCTGTTGACCATCCGGCTTCACCGTAGCCTCAGGAATGTCATAGATCCCACCGAAGTCCTCGATGACAGGGTTGACTTTTTCCTGGCCTTGGAGGGGGAGTAAGCAAGCGGCGAAAAGAATGATGAGAAGATTTTTCATGTCTTCGGGTATTGTGGCAGTGAAAGTAATGGATTTCTGGGATTGGCACTGCCCACCTCTGTAGTCATTCTCCCCCGCAGCTGGTAGTGCCACGGTGTTACACTGCTCCGGGACATTTTGCGACTCATGACGTAGGGGCCGTGACCAACTTCGAGGCTCGAGAGTTGACGCTGGACCTGTCCTTCCTGGGCGAGGGTGCCTACACCATGGACGTATACAAAGACGGTGTCGACGCTCACCGACGCGCGGACTATAAGCTCGAAAGAAGATCGGTCAATCGCTCGTCCAGCGTGACTATGAAACTCGCTGGTGGTGGTGGCTGGACGGTGATTATTTCGAGGCAGGACCCTTTCCTGGTTGTCAAAACTGGAGAAGAGCGGCGCTAGGCTTAGCCAAAAGCACCTTGGTCATTGTAGGCAAAGGGGTAGATTAAAAAAAGATTGGGACCGTTACAGGGTATTCTTCCATTTGAAAAATTTGTTAGAATATACCTGGAATTGGGTATTCCGCACTCCCCTTACCTTTTGCATATTGCTGTCCTTAGCAACAAAACGCAAACGCCTAACACAATGAAAGACGTAAAAATCAAGGAAAAAGGGGGTAATCTCTTTGTCATCATTAGAATACAAGGACTTGTCGGCTGGAAATTCTCATTTTCGACGACCGACATCGAGAAACCATTCACAGAGAAAAGCTCAAAGACCACAAAGGATACTTTCAGATACGACCTGGGACCGGCAACGGACTTATTCCTGGATAACAACAACTGGGGATTCGTGCTGGTGAACATAGATGACGACGATCAAGATTACATCGTCTCCATTGAATGGGAGCAGGATGAAAAGGTGGTCGACACCTGGACCGCTAATGGCAGCCTCTCCGCGAGTGAAGTAAAAGAGATTTTCAGCGACGCCCGCATAATCTTCTAATTCGATGAGAAAGCTTTTCATTCTTATTGGATTCCTGGGATTCTCTTGGATGGCATTTTGCCAGGAAGATGGTCTCAAGCTGGAAGATCTCTATGTGGATTTCGCCATCCCTGATATATCAAGCTTCAGCTTGCTGGGCATTGAAGACGACAAGATTACACGGCCGGGGAACATTAACAAACTGGCTGTTCAGTTGAAGGAATTGGTACCCTTCAATACAATAACACCTGGCCTCGCAGTGGAATTTAGCCCGTTTTTAATGATCAAAAAAGAGCTAGACGATAGCTTGTTCTCCTTGGACACTTATCGTCAAAGTGAATCCCTCAGAGGGCTGCAGCTGAACTTTGCCACAGCTAACGACTCATCTGGCAGTCATTTTGGTCTGGGACTACGATGGGTCATATTCGATAGGTCAGATCCACTCATGTCCGAGGCACTCGAAAGAGATTTGGTCGACATACTCGAAGACCTGAAAATCGACGAGCTAGTGTCGAGAGCTGCGAGCTTCAATCGCGAGATAGACTTGCTACGAGTAATGATCTTCGATAGCAACCCGAATCTTACTCGATCAGACCAGGTCAAGATAGATGGGTGGCTCAAAACACCGCTGAGAAGTCCAACCCCTGACAAAGAAGAACTTCCCGCGAGTTATACAGAGAAAAGCATCAAAGATTCCTTATCGGCCGTCTACAATATTCAATTGAGTGAGGAGCAAAACGCCAGTTTGATTGATCTCATTGACGGTTACAATCGCATCATCATTGGCTACAAGGGACGAGACGCGGTGATAGCGTCGTTCTCAGCGAAAGTCGCGAAAACAAAAGAAGCCTGGAAAAAGCAAAGATGGAATGCTGCATCTGCTCATGTATCCATTGGAACAGCCTGGGCTTCGCAGGATTCTACCTGGGGCAACTTATCATCCAGCAAGCTTAGTTTCCTGGCCGGTTTAAGTCTGCCGCTGCAGGGAAATGATACGGACAAAATCAAAGGCCAATTGATATTCCAAGCCTTGGGCAATGTCTCCTACGACAACAGCAATAGTGAGCAGGGCAAGTTTTCATTTGGATCCAAGCTGCTGTTTGGTGGCAGTGACCGCCGTGTGTCGATAGAAGGTCAATATAGCTTCCTGGCTTTAAGAGAGGAAGTGGACGGTGAAGCTACGATGTTGGAGGATCTGAATGTAATGCGTGGAACGATCGGTTGGGAAATGAAAATCGTAGATGGCCTTTGGTTTGAAATTGCCGGAGGTTTCAGGAATGTAGATGGCAAATCATCAGAAATCACATCCTTCTCTACTTTGAAATACGCATTCAATGGCAAGAGCCGCTTTAAAGGCAATTGACTAAACACTAACTCTTAAGCCGGACCTCGCTAATCTCATTGGCGAGGTTTTTTTGACTTCCATAAATTAGTCGGGTGGGCAATTCCAAGTATTGAGTAACTGGCGGACGGGCCACTATAAATCAAACCCCTTGATGATCCCCGTCTGCAATGCGAACTTCATGATGCCCGCAGCATTCTTCACGTCCAGCTTAGCAAGGATATTCTTGCGGTGCGTCTCGACCGTATAGGGGCTGATGAATAACTTTTCTGCGATTTCGGGGGTAGTCATTTCATTGGCAATAAGGGCCACGATCTCCTTCTCTCTTTTCGACAGCTCGACATCTGAGGGATTATCAAAGACCTTGTTCTTCTGATAGCTTTTCATAATGGTCTTGGTGATCTCCGCGCCGTAGTAAGGCTCGCCACCTGCCAATGTCTCCAGCGCCTTCAGCAACTCGTCCTTTCCCGCATTCTTCAGGATGTACCCATCGATACCGGCATCAATGAGGTTCTTGACAAACTCCCTTCGGTTGTACATCGATAAGATCAGCACCTTCACCTCGGGATATGTCGCCTTGATTTCGCGTGTCACCTGGATGCCGTCTTTCTTTGGCATGTTGATATCCAATATGACGATGTCCAACTCCGGAATTGTTCTTAGCATTCGCAAGATCTCCTCGCCATCGTGCGCCTCCCCTACAATCCTGATATTGTCGCTGCTGTTTAAGATCAGCTTCAGGCCGTCGAGTATCATCTCGTGATCATCGGCCAATAGTACTTTGATTGTTTGCCTGTCCATTATGATTCTATGTTTTCTAGTTCAATCACCACTGTTACCCCCTGCATGGGAGCAGAAGTGATCGTCCACGTTCCTTCGATATTTCGGACCCGACTCTCTATGTTCTTGAGCCCCATTCCCTCTTTGCTCGATTGGGTATCAAATCCCACGCCGTCGTCTTTGTAGGTGATGATGAGTCGGTTATCTTCTGTTTTGCGCAGCTCGACATCCACGGAGGACGCCTTCGCGTGCTTCAGCGTATTGCTAATCAACTCCTGCACGATCCGGTAGATGTGTAGTTCAATCTCCGAGTCCAGCCGCTCATCGAACTGGATGCTCTGCAATCTGATTTCGAATTGGTTGGCAGCCTCAATGGTCCATTTCAAGTCTCTCAGTGCCGCCATCAGGCCAAACTTGGTCAATACGCCTGAAAGCATGTTGTGAGCGATCTCTCTCGTATCATTGACGGCCTGATTGACAATCAGCTTTAGTTTGGAGAACTTCGGGTCTTTGTCCAGCAGGACTTCCATGTGCATCTTCAAACCGGCCAAGGTGCTCCCAAGTCGATCGTGCAGGTCTTCAGCAATTCTCTTACGCTCCTTTTCCTGACCTTCGATCATGGAGTTGAGGGCAATGAGTTCCTGTTCTTTGAGTAGGGAGGTCACTTTTTGCGCTTGCATGTTCTTGTCCTGAATGGCAAGCAGGCGCTTCTTCCTGGAGTTGAGTTGTAGCAGAATATAGACTACGGATAAAAACACAAGCGCCGCAAGCACAGTCAGCAGCCAGTTTCTCGTTTTGATAAGGTCCCGTTCCTTCTCCTCTGTTTGAAACTTCCACTGGTACTGGGCGATGCGCAGCGAGTTGATTTGATAGTCCAACCTGTTGCGTAGCGTGTCTGCGGCACTCAAGACATAGAATGCGCTATCCGCCTCTCCCCTTCCGTAGAGGCTGGGCGCAGCATAGCGGCTAATGTAGTAGTCGGCCCTCGTGGGATCGTTGAGGTAGCTATACGCTTTCGCCTTCGAGATATAATTGATGGCGCCATCAAAATCCCTGCGGGCCCTGGCTATCTCGGAGAGCTGAATGTAGACCCTGAATTTGAGGTACCTTAAATAGGGTTCGTCTCCCATCCTTAGTAGAGCACCTGTAAACAATTGTTGGGCTTCATCCACTAATTCGGGATTATCGGATATCGTCCCAAAGTGGCGTTTATAGACTCCGAGCGTGATGTAATACTCTGTCCAGAAATGATGATCCTCTGGGAAGGATTCCATCAGATTGCGGAAGGTCTCCACAAACTGGTCACTGACATTAATGTCATAATTGATGTCTCTCAATTCGAATAGGAAACGACTCATTTTGAAGTGAAACTCGTCTGCATTGTCTTCCACGAGCCCCTCATAGATCTTCAGGTACTCAAGAAGGTCATCGTTGGATTGGGAGAGCTCCCAGTTGTAGAGTTTCAGAATCGAGTAGACGCAGAACTTCACCTCTTCCGAGGTCCCTACTTCCTTTGACAGGAGATAGGCGTCGCTGAAGTACTTGATGGGCCTCTCTGTATATGGGTTGGTATAAAAGTAGTAGTACCCCCAAAGCAGCTTGAGGATGACCTGACCCGAACTGCCCTCCGAAAATCGGGATTCCAGCTGGGCAATGGTCACAGAGTCTTCTCCGAGGGTAGACGGCCCTTGTTGGCCCGCGTGATAAAGAACGCGCTGGAATAGGCTCAGGGCCTCTTTCCATGAGGAATCCGTGACTCCTTCTATTTCGTCTTGTGCCTGGGTAAACTCAAAGTTTTTGACATGCGAGAAAAAGTTCTCCCTTGTCTGTTCATGCTGCCCCAGAGCGTCGATCACTGCAAATGCAAGAAAAAGCCACGGCGATATTCTCTGGATCACATAACGTAGTTTTTGGACTTCGGACAAAGGGCGCCGCTGCTGTAATTGTAGCTATCCGATCGCTCATCCATGGATGTCTGCGGTTTTGGTTCGATCGGGTCATAGTTATTACTTTTCCTTAGTCCTTCACGGTAGTAGAACTCAGAGTCAAAAATCCCGCCGGCGAGGGGTGTTTCGTCGTCATGAAGCTTCACCAGCGTTCTCACAAACTGCAGCACCTGGCCCTTGCTGATCCATGCATTGATGGCCACTCCAGATTTAGTGTATTCAGGGATATTCTCGGATTGCTGGGGTCCCATGGCTCTCATTTGCAGTTGAAAGATCTGAAGAGTCGGATCCTCAACCTTGTCCCGGAAGGAATTGGGACCTTGGATATCTACGAGGCCAATGTCCAGAATACCCTTATAGTTGATGACTTCAAAATCCATTTTTTCAATGAAGTAGTCTCCTTCGGGGTTCTCTCTTTCGGCGGTTTGGAACCTCGCCTGCACGGTGAAGAAGGTCCCATAAACTTGACTGGCGTACACCTGTTGGAACCTCTGCGATTCACCCGGATTTACATACAATACATACTCGTCGTCCATCTTGTCAGTTTTGTTATTGGTTAGAAGTGTAGTAATTCATTGTTTTAAGATCTCCTCATTAGCTCGAGCGCTTTGAATGCATTGACCAACCCATAACCTACGGCAAGATCGGGTTGTGCGGCCGTGGCATGTATGACTCGACCTTCATTGCTCTTTGCGTTGGCTTTTCCCTCAGCAATATTGATCGCCGAGTTCAAGAGCATTCTCTTTACATCTGAAGGGGTCAAGGAACGGTCTTGCTGAAGCAGCAGCGCACATATGCCGGCCACCTGAGCCGTAGCCGCTGACGAGCCGCCAATGACACTCCAGCCATTGTCACCCACAAAATCGTCTCTGGTATCCCTGTCGAGCTCGCTGTTGAACGGTACGGGCACCAACATCAGGCCACCGGGAACGGGTCTGGTATGATTAGCGTCACCATTATTATAATGTCCTGAGAGGCCACAGATATCCGGAACTTTTCTTTGAGGATAGATCTTGCTTACAAAAGCGCTTGTAAAGTCAGAAGCCTCCTTGTGGTGGTCTTTGTCCACAAACACACCGCCGACTGAAATCACTTCTTCCATCATGCCGGGAAAACCCACGTCGCCATTTCCACAGGCACATACAACGGTGATGCCATTTCTGATGGCCTCCAAAATCAATCCCTGCAACGCAAGATTGCTCCTGGGAAGTTTCTTGCGATGTACTCTTCCGGCTGCCCAGGTCAAATCGTAGGTCAAGCTGAGTGAGATAATATCGGGTCGATGACTCAAGGCCACTTCGAACGCCTGGTTCAATTTCGCACTGGCATCCTTGACTTCATGGTTGGCCAGCTTGATGCCCAATAAGTCTATGTCCGGAGCCACAGCCAATAAATTGGCAGCCATTGCTGTGCCATGGCCATGCTCATCCATCATCAGGTTGCTGGCCCCGGGTCCCAGGACCCGTTGTGGCGTACGCTGTAGGCGCCCGACAAAGTAGGGATGATTAAAATCAAACCCACTGTCAAGGATGGCCACCTTCACTCCCGCACCTGTTATTCCTTGTCGATGGACTTTCTCTGTATTGAGCACAGAAGAAATCTCGCTTGGAAGCTTCAGGTGGTGATAATTCAACCGTGGGAGTTGTAGGGGGCCGGGATGTGTGTAGTAGTGCGGCCACTGAATGTAGGCATCGTCAATGATGTCCTTCAATTCATGCTCGTTATTCCACTTGGCGCCTCTAGGTGGGTACCAGACGGATGGCTCAGATGCCCGATTCGCGTACCTTAACTTTCGTTCGATCAATTCCGTGCCGAAGAGGTGCTCGTACCCTTCCTTCTCTCCTTCCACCGATAATGTAAAGTCGCTTTGGGAGGTCACTAGTAGGCCGTATCGCTTGAAGATCTCGATCGCCCGGGCTTTGTCTCTATCGTTTGGAATGAACTTAGGAACCATCGAGGTGGTGAGCACCTCCTTTTCTCTGGAAAGTCTATTGAAAGTTACTGCTGCTGTGACACGGGGCATGATCGGTAGTTTTTACATAATGGTAGGCGTCGTTTCCAAGATCTTCTGTTGCGAAATCATCAGAAACAATAATCGCACATATCCAAGAAAGATTTATACCTACCATTGGGTATTTTCAGCCGATCTAATGTTGGTATATAACTGTAGTAAGGAGAAGGACAGCAACCGTCGAGGGCCCGGCGTTGCCACTAATACCTGTTCAAATATCAGGTAAAAAATAATTGCTTAGACCCACCAATCGGACCTTTCAGATCACATAAAAATCAGAGGTACTTTACTAAAACGGAATCTGACCGAACAAACACATCAAAGACCCTCCGTAACTAAGCACATATTTGACTTTACTCTGAAGGCAAACGAAAGAGCTTCATATAAAAAACCTAGCTTCCTTCGACAGCCAACCTCGATACCATGATCCGACTTCCGGAGTCCGTTGCAAGATCCGTCCAGGCGAACCAAACATGATCCTGGTAGTAGGCCATCTGTGGAAATCCACTGCCCCGGGCCTCATTGCTTTCCGCCACCTTTAGGATCGCCCCCATGGTACCGTTTTTATTGACAGTCCGTGCTCTGATCACGGTAGTCTCTCCTTCCCTTCCCAGCCAGCTCACCATCGCCTGGTCCTTGTTGAGCATTTCTATATCTACCCGTCCCAGCGGGCCATTGTTGTCGATAAGCACCGGCTGGCCAAACGATGCTCCACCATCTCTAGAGAAGATCACTTTCACTTGTGACACCCCATTAGCACCAGAGAACCAGGCCACTGCCAGATCATTGCCCATCGCATCGGCTCGGGGGCCATTGACAGGGCAACCTTCAATGTTCCAGTTGTCGGCATAAACCGTTTGTGGTGTTGTCCAGGCACCATCGACGAGTCGGACGATGGACATGTCCCTAATCTCCAACTCCGATCTATCCCGATAGATGATGACGGGGCCATTGGCAGTGATGGCTCCTGTTGTTTGGCAGCAGTCGCAAACACGGTCGTCCAGTTCATACTCTTCTGACAGGTTGCCTTCTAGGTCCAAAACAGCAGAACGGACAGTCATTGCGCCTTGATGGCCTTCATGCCCGCCGTGCCCGCCTCCGGTATTTCGACCGTCGAGCCATGCGAGCTGAAACGATCCATTAGTCAGCGGTAGCATCGTCACAAAGCCATGTTCTGTCGGCGTGCCATCGGTATGCGGTATGAGCGGCGGCGTCCATTCCTCCCCCACTTTGCGGGCAATATTCACATCATAGGAATAGGTACCCGCAGAGCTCTTAGCGAGAAAATGCGCAAGCATACCTCCCTGAGCATTGGCAGCCACCATTGGGTAATCCGCCCAATTGACAAACCAGTCTGTCCCTGTTGCAATGGTCACATCATCAGACCAGCCTTGCTCCTCCCACCGGGCATACTTCAGGATAGCGGTATCCGATCCCTTCTCCACCCATGACAGATACAACTGCTCATCATCGCCAACGACCAGATAAGGTAGTGAGCTGTTAGTAGCGGCTGGGCCTGACACCTGTTGAAGCGCTGGGGCAGACACTTCTTGCTGCTCATTCTGTGAGTTTTGTGCGCAGCCCAGGGCCACCGCTGCGAGGGAGCAGCAGGCGACCCAAGACCGAGCACGTAGCCACATGGCGGACATCTTTGTTCGGGCAGTGGTCATAACTTCTCTTCGACCCTGCCGCATTTCAGCATCATATCACCGAAGTAAGGATTCCGGATTTCCTCTGACATACTGAGCCAGTTGGCACCAGAATTATTGAAAGCCATTGGGCAATGCTGTACAAACACCCCCTGGTTGCCTGGCATGGCTTTCAGCGTAAAAATCAACTTGTCAGTGACCACCTTGAATGCCTTGCGCTGCATGGCGAGGTCATCATATTTGACGATTTCCTTGGTGATCTTGATCATATCTGTCTCCATGTCTTGCTTTTCAAGCTGTGCCACCAATTTCTCAGCAGCCTCCTGGGCCTTTGATGCATCAGACTTGACCAGTGCGTCCTTAAGATCCATGTAGGGACCGAGATAGCTCGTGCCATCCTGCGCCTGAACGATTCCAGCACATACCATTCCTAAAACAAGTGCGATAGTTTTCATATGTATTGCTTTTTGTATTTGATTAATTATTAGCGTTTTCAATTCAATTCCTCTTCGACATTGCCACAAGTCAGCATTTGATCTCCGAAATAAGGATTAAGTATCTCATCAGAGTCACTCAGCCAAAAGGCTCCCTCAAAATCAAAAGCCATGGGGCAGTATTGCCTGAACCCGCCTGTGGCTACGTCAAACTTCACGATGGTCTGGAAGAGCTGATCACTCAATGGCGAAAGAGCAGCCCTGATTTCTTCAACATCCGAAGATGAGGTCATGATCTCAGTAACGGCCTTCAGGACCGCCAAATCTTTCATCCACTCCATGTGCGCCTCTCCTTTTAGCAGGGCCATGTCCACCTCTTCAATGGCAGCAAGTAGCTTGATGGCTTGCCCCTGGGCATCGCCTGCATCCGTTTCAACGAGCGCATCTTTCACTGGCAGGTAGCTTTCAAACACACTTCGGAGTTGCTCGCGGAACACGGAGCTTACCTCAAAGGTGTCAACAGCAATATTCACTTCCGGGTGGCTGATGGTCGGTGTGGATGAATCGTCCGTCTCGCTCCCATGATCATGACCCGTAGCCACTTTGCCGCCATTGGGATTCATCATACTTACTTTCCCTTCCAATTGTGCGGCGGCATCGATCTTGAATACGCCGTTAGCAGCCACTTCCTCACCGGCCTCCAAACCTTCTTCGACCACATAGTGATCTCCTGCATCCGGACCCAATTTCACTTCTCTGAACTGGAATGTGGGCTGCGCATAATTGGGGCGCAGTACGTACACGACTGCACGCTTGCCCGTCCAGAGCACAGCTGATTTGGGCACGAGCAACTGGTTGTCGGCATTGGGAAGACTGGCTTTCAGAGCTCCCTCCACAAACATTTCAGGCTTTAGTAAACCGTTGGGATTCTGGATCTCTGTCCGAATCGACGCAGTCCTGGTTTCCTTGTTGACGATGGGATCAATGAATGTGATCACACTTTGGAAGGTTGTTGCTGGGATGGATTGAACACGAAACTGAACGGAGTCTCCAACAGCAATCCATTGCAGATCGCTCTCATAAGCATCGAACAGTACCCAAAGTCGGTTCAGGTTGGCAATCTCGACCAACACCGTCCCCTCCTTCACATGTTCACCTTCGCTAATATTCCGGGCGATAATCGTGCCGGACCTTGGGGCGTAGACATCAAAGTAATACTGTGGCTCTCCTTTATCGACGATCTGTTGGATCTGTTGATCAGTCAACTCCCAAAGCTTTAGCTTTTGCACCGCAGCGTCATAAAATGAGGGATTGGATGTCTTGAACTTCAAGGCCTCAAATAGCTCCTTCTGTGCTGTTACGAGATCTGGTGAGTAGATCGTTGCTAGTCGCTGGCCAGCACTAATGTACTGGCCGGTAAAGTCCGCGAACAGGCGCTCAACGCGACCACCGAAATGGGCGGTGACTTTGGCGATTCGTCTTTCATCAGCTTCTACCTTACCAGGAAGTTGCACGGACTTCTGAGGTCGGTCATTACTCACGGTCACTGTTTGGACGGCTGCCAGCTTCATGGCCGATTCCGTCATTTGCACCTCATCGATCGCTACCGCCTCACCCGTATTCGATAAAGGAATGAGGTCCATCCCACAGATCGGGCAACTGCCCGGTTCATCCTGCCGGATCTGAGGATGCATGCTACAAGTCCATGTCTCGGACGGGCCGGTATGATCATGGCTCGCTTGCACCCCAACCTCAGAGCTCGAGGGTTTGATTATCCAACCCAGCAGCAGCCCAAGAATCAACAGTGCTGCGCTGGATAGCCATCTATTTTTTAACAGCTTGTTCATTTCCCCAGTAGATAGTTTATTTCGTAAATCGCCCGGTTTGCCATTACTCGGGCCTTTTCCAATTCCAACTGATATCCAAGCAATCGGCGTTCCATTCGTAGTACTTCTTCAAAATCCGCTCCTCCGGTGCTGAATTCGGTTTGGAGGAGAGAAAGTGATTGCGTGGCCAGGTCACGCAGATTATTGTAAAGGTCGATTCTTCGTGTGGCATCCAAATGGTCCCGAATTTGTGATTCCAGGACCGAAGTGAGCACGTTGGTTTGATCGTCAATCTCATGCTGTAATCGCTCCTGCTGCAACGCTATGGCCCGTTCCTGAGCATTGTATTTCTTGCGGTAGATCGGAAGTTTCAATCCCACCTGTGGAAGCAAGAATGCATCCTGACCATTGCCGGCCAGATCGGTGACATCCGTTCGCTCTCCAATATTGATGTAGCTGGCACCAATCGTGAAGGAGGGCTTTCCTGACAACTCCACTGCGCGGAGTTGTGCCTCTTTGGCCTGAAGTTCAGTTCTCAGTGACGCCAGGGACGCATTATTGGCAACAATACTGTCATACAAAGTCTGCTTGCCCAAGAGCAACTGTGAAACCGCAAGTGAATCCGGAAATGCAATAGGGGCAGTCAGTTCGGTGTTGAGCAGCGCTGTAAATTGTGCTATGGAGGATACCCTGCTATCCAGCCAGTAGTCTCGCTGGGTTTTCAGTTCCTGCTCCTCCATTTCCACACGCAAGACATCGACAAAGGGTGTCTTCCCACTTTCAAAATTCACTCTGGCCAGTTCCTTGAAAGAGCTGAGTAGTGTCAAATTCTCCTCCGTCAATGCAATCGACCTTTCCACGAGGTAAAGCTGATCGTACGCCTGTCGCACATCCTTGAATAGCCGGAGTTTCGCGTCCTCGAATAGCTGCAGCTTCACCTCGGCGTATTGGCCCGCGGCGCTTCCCTGTGCCTTAAGCGTGCCGAACCACGGGAAGGTTTGACTGACTGCCAACGTAGCTCTTTGGGGGCCTACACGGGTCTCCACTGGTTGAATGAATACGCCGAATGCCAATTGTGGATCGGGTAATCCCTGGGCCTGCGGAATGCTTTCCATGGCCGACAAATAGTCACTGAAGCGTGCTTTTAAACCAGAGTTGTTTGTCGCTGCTATTTCGAGGAAATCCTCAACAGTCTGTTGAGCCGACACCGCCATGGCGCAACATAGGAATATTAAAGTGCTGAATAGAAGTCGGAACCCTGGTTTCATAATCTCTGGCGTTTAAGTTGAAGCTCCTGCCACATGCTGTAAAGGACGGGTACGACAAACATCGTAATCACCTGAATGAGCATCCCGCCGAACGTAGGTATCGCCATTGGCACCATGATATCTGATCCCTTACCTGTAGAAGTCAAAACGGGCAATAGGGCGATGACCGTTGTGGCCGCTGTCATCATTGCAGGTCTCACCCGTTGGCTGCCGGCATGGAGCACTGCCTGTCTGATTCCTTGTACTGTTTTGGGTTGCTCTCTGTCAAAATGCTGCTTCAGATAAGTGCCCATGATGACGCCATCATCCGTTGCCACACCAAATAACGCAATGAACCCGACCCATACGGCTACACTCAAATTGATCGTGTGCACCTGGAAGAGTTCTCGCATGTCCGACCCAAATAACGAGAAGTTTAAAAACCACTCCTGACCGTACAGCCAGATGAGAATGAAGCCGCCGGCAAATGCCACGAAGACCCCCGAGAATACCATGAGTGTGGGCTGAATCTTGCCAAACTGAAAATACAGGATCAGAAGAATAGCCAGCAAACTCACCGGTATCACAACCGATAGTCGCTTTGTGGCCCGTATTTGGTTTTCGTAATTCCCTGCAAATCGATAACTGACGCCCATTGGGATCTCGATGTCTCCCGCATTGATCCGCTCGACAATCAACTCCTGTGCACGCTCAACCACATCGACCTCCGCAAAGCCATCTTCTTTGTCAAAGATCACGTAGCTCACTAGGAAGGTATCCTCACTCTTAATATTTTGAGGGCCTCTCACATAAGTGAGTTCCGCCAATTCCTGAAGAGGCACTTGCACACCGGTCGGCGTAGGGATAAGAATATTCCTGATATCGTCCGGGTTGTCTCGCAACTCACGGGCGTAGCGGACTCTCACGGGATAACGCTCCCGGCCTTCGACGGTCATCGTTTGCGTGTTACCTCCTACGGCGACGCCTAGGTACATCTGCATGTCAGCGACACTGAGACCATATCGGGCGATCGCTCGGCGGTCTATCTTGATCTCCAGGTAGGGCTTCCCCACTACCCTGTCTGCAAAAACGGAACTGGCCTTCACGCCGGGCACTTCCTGGAGAATCCTCTCCATGTCCAGTCCTACTGCCTCGATGGTCTCGAGGTCGGGTCCATAGATCTTCATGCCCATCGGGGCACGCATCCCCGTGGACAGCATGACCAGGCGGGTTGAAATAGGTTGCAGCTTGGGAGCGGAAGTCATCCCTGGAATATTGGCTACTCTAACGACCTCATCCCAGATATCGTCGGGTGATTGGATCTCCTCCCTCCATTGCCTGAAGTACTTCCCATTGCCATCTGGGACCAGTAGCTCAGTATCTAGCTGTGAGAGTTTGGAGCTCTCCCATTTGAAGGTGCTCCCGTCACTTAGTTCGTAATCTCCGTCCCCATTCACTTTGAATCGTCGGCGATGGCCATCTTCATCAAGCAGGTATTCGGATTTGTAGTTGATCACATTTTCGAACATCGATATGGGCGCCGGGTCCAGTGCCGACGAAACGCGACCCCACTTACCTACGGTCGTCTCCACTTCAGGAATGGAGGTGACTAGTTGGTCCAGAAGTCGAATCGTCTCAATGTTCTCCTCAATACCAGAGTGGGGCATTGTCGTAGGCATCAGGAGATATGAGCCTTCATCCAGTGGCGGCATGAATTCCTTACCCACGCCAGGGAACGTCTTGGAGGCGGAGGCCCAAAAACTTGTTTGCCGCACATCATAACCAAAGCGCTCGGTCACACCGCCAACAAAACCAAAAAGGCGGGCAAAGCCTTGCCATGACAGCAAGCCTAATAGCAGAATGATAAAAGGCAAAGTGAAGAACTGCCATTTGTGTGAGAGGCACCAGTTAAGCACTTGTCCATAGTACCGTACTACCAGCAGAAGAACGCCAAGAATCAATGCAATGGCAGCTGCCACAAACAGAAAATTCGTGAATGAAGACACACCAGGCCCTAGTGGCAGCCATTGCTGGGTCAGGAAGTACATTACGGTGCAGAGCACAATACCAATGCCCAAATAGGTGGACATCTCGGACCATCTCCCTCGCCATTTGTCGGCAAAGAGATTATTCGCTCCAATCAGCAGAAGTACGACGCCGGCCCAGGTGACGAAAAACAGAAGGACCGCTCCCCCAATCATGACGAGAACATGAGCCACTCTTCTTATTTTCTTGGAACTCAGATTAATGGAAAAGACGACGTGAGCAAATGCCGGGATGATGATCAAACCGATGAAGAGTGCGGACAGCAGCGCAAAAGTCTTGGTGAACGCCAAAGGATGAAACAGCTTGCCTTCCTGGGCCTGTAGCGCAAACACGGGTATGAAGCTGATAACAGTAGTTGCCAGTGCCGTGATCACCGCAGAGGCCACCTCTACCACTGCCTGATAGATAACCTTCAGTCTCCCTGGGCCGTCCACGGAGCTATTCTCAGGCATTTGCAAGTGTCGTATGATGTTTTCGGTAAAGACGACGCCTACATCCACCATGACACCAATGGCTATAGCTATGCCAGAGAGGGCTACAATGTTAGCTGCAACGCCGAAATAACGCATGGCGATGAAAGTCATCAAGACGCCCAATGGAAGTAAGCTGGAAATGAGAATCGAAGCCCTCAGGTTGAGGACAAGGATAATGACCACAATGATGCTGATGAGCACCTCTAGTGTCAGTGCTTCCTCCAGAGTGCCAAGCGTCTCTTTGATCAGCCCTGTGCGATCATAGAAGGGCACGATCGTCACTTTCGATACCGTCCCGTCGTTCAGCGTCTTACTTGGGAGACCAGGAGCCAGGTCATCAATCTTGGCCTTGACTGCGTTGATAACTTCCATGGGATTTGATCCATAGCGGGCGACCACGACGGCTCCAACCGCTTCTGCGCCCGCTTTGTCCAGTCCACCCCTTCGTGTGGCGGGGCCCATCTGTACCGTTGCCACATCCTTGATACGAATCGGAATGTTGTTGATGGCCACGACCACTGCTTCCTCCAGATCGCTGATGTCTTTGATGTAACCCAATCCGCGGATCAGGTACTCCGCCCTATTGAATTCCATCGTTCGGGCACCGACGTCCAGATTGCTCTTCTTGACGGCGGTCATAATGTCAGAGACATCTACGTTGTAGCTTTTCATGGCTACGGGATCGATGTCCACCTGATATTCCTTGACGAAACCGCCCACCGAGGCAACCTCTGAAACTCCTTTAGCTGAAGCAATGCCATACTTCACATAGAAATCCTGAATGGACCTTAGTTCCTGTGGATCCCAGCCACCAGCCGGACGACCCTCGGCATCTCTACCTTCCAGGGTATACCAAAATATCTGTCCAAGGGCAGTGGCATCCGGGCCTAAACTCGGTTGCACATTTTCAGGCAATGTGCCGGAAGGCAGAGAATTGAGCTTCTCAAGAATTCGGGACCGGCTCCAATAGAATTCTATGTCTTCATCGAAAATCAGGTAGATACTTGACAGACCAAAGATGGAACTGCTGCGGATCGTCTTCACTCCCGGAATGCCCAACAGAGCCGTTGTAAGGGGATAAGTGACCTGATCCTCGATATCTTGAGGGGATCGTCCCATCCATTCGGTGTAGACAATCTGTTGATTCTCACCAATGTCAGGAATGGCATCTACAGGCACCGGGTCGCTGGGAAGATTACCCAGGTCCCAGCCAAATGGTGCCATCGCTATACCCCAAACGATCACTGACAATGTGACCAGGAGGGTGACCAGCCTGTTTTCTAGAAAATACTTTATAATTCGATTAATCATAGCGTCATTCAATACTGTCGGGCTTGACAATAGAACCCAGGGTCCATGAACACGGCCCTGCACCCTCGTAAGGGCGTAAATTGCTACGACTTATATAAGAAACGATTGCACCATGACCGGTACGTCTTGCGCAATCAAAGGAGGTTTATAGTTCTGATAAGGATTGTGGCTTCTTCTCTCATGCTCGAGGTCCAACTGGACCACCGAATAGACGAACGCAGCCAATAATTGAAGGTCAGGGCGGGCGTCGAAGGTAAAATGTCCCTTTTCGAGGTTATCCACCTTGTACTCCTCTACCGTGTCCTCACAGCAACCCATGGGACAAGGCTCATCATCCTTGAGGCCCATTGCGGACATGCACGACTCAGCCTTACTGAAGAGGGCCACATTCTTCAAGCGCCCCATACAATAGTGCTTATGCATCACGACACCGATACTGCTGACAAGCAGGATCATTGCCATAGACAGGGTCACTATGTTCTTGAGAAGTTTCACCTCAGCACAAATGTACGTAATTCCGCCATCAAGGATACGTAACATCTGTCTGAGGCCCAATTGGAATTGTCGGCACAAGCCACTGACGTAAAATTCCTGACAGGGCTGGGAATATTGAAATATACTTGAGCCACTAAACCAAACGTGTGATGAAAATCTACTTCTCCCTCCTACTGGGACTTGCCCTCGGTATTGCCTGTGCTCAGGACAATCGTGTAACAGACGCCAACTACGAGCTTGCCGCAAGGTTTTCGCCTGACAATTTGAAAAGAATGGTCTTTTCTACGTCTGTCGATCCTCACTGGATGAAGCAAACGAGTCGCTTTTGGTACGAGTACGAAACATCCGAGGGGAAGCAGTGGTACATCGTCGACCCGGCCAGATCTTCCAGACAAACGATGTTTGACCGGGACAAAATGGCTGCGGACATGACGAGACTTACCGGCGATCCTTTTGATGGGAAGCATTTGTCCATCGAGAATCTGAAGTTCATCAACGACGAAAAGAGCATCCGCTTCGAAGTGAAGAGCAAACTGGTCGATGAGGAAGAAAAGGAAGAGGACAAAGAAGATGGGGACACGCAGGAAGAAAAACCCGAGAAAAAGCCAAAGAAAAAGAAGAGGAGAACCTGGTTCTTCGAGTATGATTTCGGGACGAAGACCCTCCGACTACTGGAAGATTACGAAAAACCCAAAGATCATCCGGATTGGGCGTCTGTCTCGCCAGACGAATCCTACGTGCTTTTTGCTCGCAATCACAACCTCTATTGGATGGACGCAGAAAACTACGCCAAGGCCAAAGAGGATGACAAGGACAGCACCATCGTCGAGAATCAATGGACAACGGATGGGGTCGAGCACTATGGATATGCCAGAATGAGACGAGGTGTGACGAATGTGGATCGTGAGAAGAACAAAGACAAGCGCCAGGAGGTATCGGTGATATGGTCAGCGGACTCAAAGAAGTTTGCCATGGTGCGTGCGGATGTCAGAGAAGTGAAAGATCTATGGGTGATCAATTCCATCGCCAATCCAAGACCAACGCTTGAAACCTATAAGTATCAAATGCCTGGTGAAAAAGAGGCGCCGAAGTTGGATGTGTTGGTATTTGACTTCGATTCCAAGGAGATGACTCAGATGCAGGACGACGAGTTTCCCGATCAAAGCGTCTCGCTACTTAGAGCGCCACGGCCCAAGAAGAATCGCGATGACGAACTCAGACCCAGCCTCTGGCTGTCCAAGACGAGTGACAAACTGTACTTTCATCGCACGAGCCGTGACCTGAAGCGCATCGACTTGTGTGTGGCGGATACCCAAACGGGAGAGGTCACTGTGCTGATCGAAGAAAGACTCAACACTTACGTGGAAGTACAGACTCCTGTATTGATCAACAATGGTACAGAGATCGTGCATTGGTCTGAGAGAGACGGCTGGGGACATCTCTATTTGTACGATGGTGCCGGCAATGTAAAGAGTCAGTTGACGCAGGGTCCATGGCACGTCGAGGCGATCGAAGGCGTCAATGAATCCACCAGAACGGTATTCTTCAGAGCCAATGGCCGTGAAAAAGGCGAGGATCCCTACTACCAACATCTGTACAGCGTGGGTTTGAATGGATCAGGTTTGAGGAACCTTAGCCCAGGAAACTATGACCACCGCGCAAGCGTCAACGACAACCAATCGTACGCGGTTGTGAATTACTCAAGGGTAAATACGACGCCTGTCGCGAGGCTGATCGATGCCAGCGGTAAAGCTGTGCTGAACCTGGAGACTGCGGATTTGTCCAAGCTCCTCGAGGCAGGCTACCAATTCCCCGAACCGTTCAAGGCCAAGGCCGGTGATGGCATCACAGATATCTATGGCGTGATGTACAAACCCTTCGATTTTGACTCGACGAAGTCCTATCCCCTGATAGAGTATGTCTATCCAGGCCCTCAAACAGAGGCGGTCTCGAAGTCTTTCTCCTCTCGAATGGACCGTACCGATCGTACGGCGCAGTTGGGCTTTATCGTGGTGACTCTTGGTAATCGAGGGGGTCATCCAGATCGCTCCAAATGGTATCACAACTATGGGTACGGAAACCTACGCGACTATGGGCTCGAAGACAAGAAGATCGTGGCAGAGCAGCTGAGCTATCGTCATGACTATATCGACCTGGATCGTGTCGGCATCTTTGGCCATTCAGGGGGTGGCTTCATGTCAACTGCAGCCATGCTTGTCTATCCGGACTTCTTCAAGGTGGCTGTTTCCTCTTCAGGCAACCATGACAATGCCGTTTACAACCGGTGGTGGAGCGAAAAGCATCATGGCGTCCAAGAGGAAATAAACGACGAGGGTGAAGCTGCCTTCAAATACGCGATCGACAAGAATCCAGACATCGCCAGCAATCTAAAAGGCAAGCTATTGATCACTACCGGAGAGATTGACAACAACGTGCATCCGGCGGGCACGGTCCGTGTGGCCAATGCGTTGATCAAAGCCAACAAGCGGTTTGATTTCTTCCTGTTCCCGGGCCAGCGGCACGGCTATGGAAATATGAATGAATACTTCTTTTGGTTGCGCTCAGATTACTTCGTGGAACACCTCATGGGAGATGAGACCGGGCGGCCGGTGGATATCGTCGAGATGAACCGGGGGAAAGCGTTCAAATAAGAATGGGTGTACCTAGTAAGAAGTTCCCTGGCTGTCCTTTGTCAATTTGATGGAGTAGACCCCGCCGGTCAATTGAAACTTACCGCTTTGTAGGCCCGGGATGCTCCCAGGATCGAGCGTTGCGGGGTGTTCTATGATCGCTACAACGTCTTCGTTGGAGATAGGCAGTTTCACCTGGGCGGTACATCCATCGGGAATGCTCATGTCGAAAAGATAGTTCCCTGTATCGTCAACACGCCACCCAGATTCAATTGATCCGTTGGATGAGGAGTAAGTACAGCTCACAGATCCCAAACCGTCCGGAGTATTTGGTGCCAGTACAAACCGCTGAAATCCGGGGTGAGCGGGATCAGGCCGGATGCCCGCCAGCCATCGGTAAAACCACTCCGTCACCGATCCGAACATGGGGTGATTGTTGGAGTAGACGTTGTCGCTTTCCTTCCAGGTCTCCCAAATCGTCGTTGCCCCCCTGTCGATCATGTGACCCCAGCCCGGGTACTCCGTACTGTTGACCACATCAAAAACAACTTGGGGAGAGGCATGCATGGACAGTGCCTCAAGCACATACTTGGTTCCGAAAATGCCTGTGATGAAGTGGCCGGCAGGAGCCCTTTTGACGGCTGCCACTAGAGAATCCGTCGCGGCGGCTACCTGGTCTTCAGGAACTATATCGTGATAAAGCAGCGTGGCAAAAAGGGTTTGTCGATTGATATTCCCATGTACTGTCTGGTCCCAGAATTCTGATTGGAGCCAATCTCGCAAGTCCGCGGCCAATTCTTGATACTTTGCCTGATTGACCTCATCCCCTACAACCTTCGCAAAGGCAGCCATGATGCGAGCGCATTGTAGGTAATGCGCCGTGCCAGTAAGGGTCACAGGAACGGGCGCCAGCGATTCATGATCACTGAGTCCCTTATCCACGACGCCCTCGGGATGCAGTCTGGCCACCTTGTCCATCCATGCGACATTCAAGTCGTACAGCTCTCTCACAATGTCGTCATCACCGTAGTACATGTACAGGTTGTGCTGCATGATGAGGTACGCCGATTCCCAACTAATCCCGCAATATTTGATACCCACAAAGGGTGCGGTGTCCACAAATGAAGAGTCGTTCATGGCGTCCAGCCAGTCGTAGATGGTTTTGCGGTAGAAAGACTGCATGTCATAGTTGTAGATGAATGCCTCACTCGTCGCGTTGATATCTCCGCCGTAACCGAACTTCTCACGCGCAGGACAATCCGATTGTACACTTACAAGATTGGCGAGGAAAGTTCTCTCCGTTGCAGCCTGAATGGAGTTGAGTAAATCAGACGAGGAAGAGAAGCTGTTCTCATCCTCGACATTGGTGTGTATCGAAAGGCCGACGACATCTGCGAGCTCAGGTTGCTCCCTCAGACCGTCGATCTCCATGTAGCGATAAACGTGATAGGTAAAAGGTGGCTCGAACCAGTCATCCTCGTTCTCTCCGATGATGTAGGTATCCGTTTGCCAGGCCACATCAGGAGCCCCAGGGCCCCCAACGCCTTTGCGCTTGATTTGCCCGATCACCGCGGTCATGGGATTAAGCGCGCCGTTCTCGTACAGACGCTCACCGAAGCGCAAGGTGATTGTATCTCCCGGACTTCCGTCAAGCTTCGCGCGGTAAGTGCCCGTGAAGTTCTCCCCCATATCGACGATCCATCTACCCTCCCCTTGGGGCGTGATTTGCTGAGGGATGATCTCTCTGGTGACCTGCACAGGTGGGAAAAAGGCCTTTTGCAGTCGACCACCGGGGCCGTCTCCTACCCTCGCCGCTGCCCACAGATTGTCGTCGAAACCCGACAGATCCCAACCACCGATCTCCTGCCGGGAATCGTAGGTGACACCGATATAAACGTCATCCTTCAACAACGGGCCAGTGCTCCATTTCCAGGTGCCATCTGATACGATCTCTTGCGTGTCACCGCCAGCATAATTGATGACGAGCCTGGCGATGAATCTGGGTTTCCCCACCTCGGTATCCTCCCTCATGTTTCTTCGACCCCATTTACGAAGAGGGAGTGGATTGTAGAAGCCATTACCCAGGGTGACTCCAATACAATTGTCTCCTTCGGAAACGAGCGCGGTGACATCGTACTCAGTGAAGTACACACGCTTGCTGTAGTCGGTCCAGGCAGGGTCCAGCACATTCTCGCCAATTGATTTCCCATTGATGGTCGCCTGGTAGTATCCGGCTGCCGTGATGATCAGTCGCGCATCCTCGACCGACTTGGCTGCATAAAATTCCTTGCGAAACAATGGTGCCGGATGATTGAGATAGAACAGGGAGTCCTCCGTTGGTAGTGCCCTCCCATCCTGGAGCCAGAGGGCTCCACCGGTTTCGAAATCAAGAGGTGCTGCTTCCTCCCGTATGTCTGAGCACGCCATGGCGCTCAAGAGGGCCATCAGCTGAAGATATTTACTGTTCATAGGTTAGGTCTTGGGTATGGTAATGGCAAAAAGATCCTCCTTCTGCTTACGCCCTCTTAATTCGAAGGAACCTTTGGCTTCAAAGTGATAGTCATTGCCTGGCAATCGCTCCTTCAAAGAAGAGGACACCAGAAAGCTCGACTGAAGTTCATTGCAGAGGCCTTGAATCCTTGCCGTTGTGTTCAGTGCATCTCCGGTAAACAGCATTTCCTTCTTTATCTGTCCTACCTGCCCGCGCTTCACATTGCCAAAATGAATCCCGGCTTTGAATTCTGGCGTCAGGCCATACGCGGCTATGTATGCATTCGTATTTTCTTCGAGGGCGTTCCTGATAAGAAAGAAACACTTCACACAATTCGCGTCGGCTAATCCTTCTGCCAGTTTCCAGGAGATGACTATTTCATCGCCTACGTACTGGTAGATCTGCCCCTTTGTATCGATGATAGGGCCTGTCATATCCGCGTAGTACTGATTGATGAGGTCATAGTAGCTCTCATTGCCGAGTCGCTCGGCTATGGACGTGGAGCCTTTCATATCCAGAAACATGAATACGCGATCCTCATTTACGGACTTGTTGTACTTGCCGTTGAAGAAGTTGCTCACGACATCAATCCCCAAATAATCAATGATCTCCGCGACGAAAAGGCAGGCACTAATGATCGAGCCAGCATAAATCAGAATGCTGAATAAGGTGAAGCTCAAAAAGAAGGCAGTCAAGGTCTCAAAAACCGCCGGTGCAAAAGGCGAAGCCCCTATGTTGTAGGCATTGGTCATCCAACTGGATACAAACAACAAGACTAAAATGAGAGTGAGGTACAAGGCCGTTTTCGAGACCAGCTTAATAACAAAAGGCCATGAGCGGAATCTTGATTTGAAAAAAGACTCCTCAACGAAACCGAGGATCAATCCGAGCAGGATCGTCATGACGGAAACCGAGACGATTGACGTCAGAAAATTGTAGGGGTTGCCTGTGGCCGGATAACTGGTCGCTTCCCCCAGGATTCCCTTTTCCAGTAACGCATACATCCATCCTCCAATGAGGGCAAGCATTGGATAGGGTATGATCTTGATCAACAGCCAGCTATTGCGATTCATTAAGTCAGATGGACTTTTGGGCTGTTGCTAAAGGTAAAACAAACGAAGGAAGGTTGGGCAGTTAGCGCCGTGGCGCCGAAAGTCATTGAATTTGACCCCCCGCGATTCCTGGCCTAGAACTTGATCGACTTCTTCACACCCAGGGACCAGACCTGTAGCCAAATCACCCCGTTGTTCCCCTTGGCATTGAGCGCCAGCATCTGGCGAAAGTCGGAAAACGCGAACCACTTGTTGGAGATCCGCACCATGAGCTCCCCGCCGACCATGCCGCTGACCAGCATCCGGTACTCAGGCATGGAGGTTTCTACTTCTCTGAGGTCCAATGTTGAGGTGTTGACCCCGGCAAACGCCGATGCGTAGACAATGTGCTTGAAGTTGAGGAATTGATAATTGGCATCTGCCTGAAATTCCAGGAAGCGAATGAAGTCTCCGGAATACTCCAAATCACGATAGCCAACATTGGCTGATACATAGATATCACGGTGCATGTGGTACTCCCCTATCAAACCGAAGGTGCGAACATTGTCATAATAGTTGAAATATGCTCCTGCCACCCAGGTGCTGTGAAAGTACTTTGCCTCCGGTCGGCTCCTCGTTACAGAAAACGCTTGCCGTGCACGATTGTACTGCTCCAGACTCATCTGCCGACAGCAGGGCATCGAGAAGTTACTTTCTTTGCCAGGAGGTTCGTTCCCAGTTTTTGCCAAGGCTTTCTTATTGGATTGCGCCGTTAGATCAGTAGCTGTAAGCATGGCTACCAAGCCCATCGCCATAAGGATCAATTGTAGTCTTCGCATGGTTTGGTCTGTTTTGGGTCGCCCACCTCTACTGCGGAGAGGGAAATCCCAGGTTATCCATTGGGACCAACAATGGTACACATTTTTCTTGCCAAGAAATCATTCCCAAAAACGGTCTTACATGCGAAATAGGCCGTCACTGCTAGAGCCTGAGGGCATCAAGATTATCGGCGAGGAAATACTTTGCGCCGACGTACTCCTTAAATCCCGACTTTTCGATGATCTCCCTAACCGGCGCCTTGATCCTGGCGAACGAGGTTTGTATGCCCATGTCTTTGAGATCATCCACAAGTTCGAAGAGCGTAGCGATGGCCGTGGCATCAATTTCGTTGACACTGCTAAGGTCAAAAACGAAAGTGTGAACCTCTTTTCTTTTTGATAGTGCACTCATGATGTTGTCCATCATGTAATTGGCATTGGTGTAATAAAGTGACGCATCTATCCGAAAGAACAAGAAGCCCTCGATTTCCTTCGCTTCGGGCATGACACTGACATTTCTGAATTGGTGTGTATCCCCTATTCTACCGAGGATCGCCACATTGGGATAGCTGATTCTCCTGATGATAAGAATGATAGAGGCGACTGCGCCAAAAAATATTCCCTTTTGAGCTCCCAATAACAGGGTCATCACAAATGAAAACACGGCTACCAGGAAATCAATCTTTCGCAATCGGAACAAACGTACGGGTTCTTTGAAATCGATCAATTTCACTACGGCAACAATCACGATTGACGCGAGCGCGGCTATGGGTAAGTAGTAGAACAGTGGAGTGAGGAACAATAAAGTCAAAGCCACAGTGATGGCATTGAAAAAGGAAGCAGCTGGTGTTCTGACACCCGAATCCTTACTGATGGCAGTGCGTGAAAAGCTTCCTGCAATGGGATACCCTCCGAACAGGCCGGCAGCGGAATTAGCAACACCTATCGCCAACAGCTCTTGGTTGGCGTTGACCGTATCGCCTTCCTGAGCTGCAAACTTCTTGGCGATGGCGATGCCCTCCATAAAGCTGATCAGCGCAATTGTAAATGCGACAGGTAGCAGTTGCTGAACGACACCCCAATCAATCCGGGGCCACTGCAATGACGGTAATCCCTGGGGTACTTCTCCTACGATCACCACGCCTGCCGCCTCAAGGTCCAACAAGAACACAGCCATTACACTCGCTACGATGACAATCAAGGCCCCCGGCCACTTGGGTCGTAGTTTCCCGATCGCTATCAGAAGGACAATGCAACCAATCCCGAGCAGCAAGCTCGTTACGTGAAGTTCGTCGACTTCTCCAAGCAATCGATCAACCACAACGTGCACTTGCTGACTCCCTTGAAAGTCTATTCGAAACAGGTGCTTGATCTGACTTAGAGAAATGATGATAGCAGCTGCAGAAGTGAAGCCGCTGATGAGTGGTTGAGACAAGAAGTTGACCAGAAAGCCCAGTCTCAATAAGCCCAGGACAATCTGGATGATCCCCACCATCACCGCTAGTAGTATGGCCAGTGCCCAATATTGATCCGTCCCACTTTCGGCCAAGGCTCCGACACCAGCAGCGACAAGCAAAGAATCCATCGCAACGGGTCCTATAGAAAGCTGTCTGGAAGTACCAAAAATTGGGTAGAGCAGCAATGGCACCATGGCAGCGTACAATCCAGCTATCGGTGGCAACCCAGCCAGCATCGCGTAAGCCATGCCTTGTGGAATGAGGAGTGTCCCTACCGTAACACCCGACAAGGCATCCTTCCGAAGGTCTTCCACGCTGTAGCTGTGGATCCATTGAACGATGGGAAAAAAACGCTTCAAATTCGTTTTTGGTTGAGGTCTAAGCTAGAAAGAAATGGCATGCGGTGTCTCATGATGTGGAAGCTATTACAAATTAACGGAATCCACAGTTTGAGCACTGTAACTAATGTTACTGCTCGAGGGGTCTCATCGTCATGTATTCGGCGATGCGCTGTTGTACCAGGCTGGCAGCATGGGTCATGCTATACGCTACCGAATGTTCATCAGATTTGACCTTGAGCACTTCCAGTACCTGGAGTTGCTGCCATTCGTCTCTACTTAGTGAACTGTCTCCGCAAATGACGACTACTGGGACCTTGGCCGTCCTACATCGCTTACAGACGCCATCCACGACTTTACCCTGGAGGGTCTGTTCGTCAAGTTTTCCTTCGCCAGTAATGACGAGGTTGGCGTCGGTCAATAGATCATCAAAGTTCGTTTGATTCAGGATCGTGTCAATCCCACCCTGGATCTTGCCACTAAGTAATCCCATCGCACTTACGCCAATGCCACCTGCTGCACCGCTTCCGGGGATCCTCGAGACATCGCGGCCCCAGCGACTAGAAATGATACCGGCAAAGTGTTTCATGCCAGCTTCCAGTCGCCTGATCTCTTCTTTCGTAGCACCCTTTTGAGGCCCATACTGTCTGGTGGCACCCTCCGGGCCGAGAAGGACATTTTGCACGTCCGTGACAATCGTCAGCTGGAAATCCAAGGAACCATTGGGCGGTTTGATCCTCGCGACATTCTCAAAGTTTCTACCGATTGGCTGCAGTGAATGTCCCTTTTCGTCAAGAAACCGGAACCCCAACCCGTGAGCCATTCCCATACCTCCATCGTTCGTGGCACTACCTCCAACGAAAAGGTAAATCTTCTTTACACCGGCATGGAGTGCATGCCTCATCAACTTGCCCACCCCCACAGAACTGGTGTTGGCGGCCGTCCTCTCTGAAGGTTGGAGTAACTGCAGGCCCGAGGATTGGGCCATCTCTATGTACGCGACATCACCTGATCTGCCATAAATGGCCTGTGTCGAACGGAACAAAGGGTCCTGTACTGTCACCTCGACGGTATCCAAACCGAGACTGTCGATCAGTATTGCCAGGGAGCCCTCTCCCCCGTCTGCCAAAGGAAGCATTTCTACCCTGGCATCTGGTTGGCTCTCGAGGATGCCACGCTGTGTGGCTTCGCATACTTCACGGGCCGTTAACGATCCTTTGAACTTGTCGGGTGCTACGACGATTTTCATAATCCGGCGTCAAAACCAGTACTTGATCGTCATGCTGATTACCACCATCAAAATGAAAGAAGCAATCAGAATCAAGACATGCTGGCGATTCACTTCAAGCGATGTGTCGGCCTTTTCAACGGCCTGTCCATTCGTTCCCATCACTGCGGCGCTTAGGAACGCCACGCCTGCAGTAATCGCCGCTCCGATGAAGTTCCACCAGAACCAGAACAGATTGTCCCCAACAACCAGCCACAGATAAATATTGACGCCGACGCCGGCAATGAGCCCGAAATTCATTGGCCGGGCCTTGATCTTCTTGAAACGAACGGCAATGATGAAAGTAGCCAGAATGGGCCCATAGAATACAGAGCCTATCTTATTGATAGCTTCGATCACCGTATCGGCAATGTTGCCCGCGTAGAACGCCAACACGATGCAGAGGATCCCCCAAAACAGGGAGGTCATTTTTGAAAACCTTGTGTACGTCTGGTCCGAAACATTTTCCCGGAAGGACAAAAGATCCTCCGTACTCACGGCACTCAATGAGTTAATAGCTGAACTAAGGGACGACATGGCTGCCGAGAGGATCGCAACAATGAGCAACCCAATAATGCCATGAGGCAGATAGTCCCGGATATAGATAGGGATCATCAGGTCTACCCTATCCCCTGGTATCTTGGCCGCAAACTCTGGCGTGAGATAGACAAAAGTCCCCAACACGAGGCCCATCAGGCAATACAAGAGTGTGATCGGAAAGCGAAGCACACCATTGAACAGGAGCGTCTTCTGAACCGTCTTATAGTCCTTGGCAGACAATAGCCTTTGTACTTGGGATTGATCCGTCCCGTAGTAGGAAGCATACAGGCAAAATCCGCCAAATACCATGGGAAAGAACCCAAACTCTCCATCACCTCCAATACCAAGGATGCTGAAATCGACGGCATTGAGCCTGGCGGCATCCACATTAGCTGTCAACTGCTCCCAGCCTCCCAGATAGCTCCATCCAGTGCCCATGCAGATCACAATACCTATCAACAGAATGATCATCTGGATCATGTCTCCATAGACGACTGCCTTCATACCCCCCTGGTAGGCATAGATCAACGTGATCACCCCTATGACCAGGATGGTTTGCCAGAAAGGAATATCCAGGATGCTCATCAAGATCAGCGCAACGGCGTAGACCATGACGGCCGTACCAAAGGATCGGCTCACCTGGAACACGAGGCTGATAAGCAAGCGCGTGGATTTGTCAAATCTCTTTTCAAGGTATTCGTAGATGCTGACGACGCCTGCCCGATAGAGTCTCGGGAGCAAAAACACCGACAGGAATATCATCGCGAGAGGCACCCCAAATTCGAAGCTCAACCACTGCATGCCTCCATTTTCGCGCATGCCAACAAATGCCGGGGCCGATATGAAACTGATCGCCGAGAGCTGTGTGGCCATGACTGACAAACCGAGTGGCAGCCAGCCAAAGGACTTGCCGCCGAGGAAGTAATCGGATTTGCCCTTCTGATTTTTGAAGAGACTCCCCAGAAACAGAAATCCGATGGAGTAGACCGCGACAATCACATAATCTAGCCAATTCATAGTGTTAGGTTTTAATCAGGTCCAATATAAGACTTGCTGACCAGGAAAAGTCCGTACCACCGTAGGCCTCTTTTTCATTCCCGTCCACTGGGAAATACTCTCTCAGCCCATAACGCTCGACCATTTCAAGCATTCGAGCTTTGAGGGTCTCAGCTTGTTTGCCAAAGCCGAACCTGACGAGACCATGGTAAATTATATAATTAAGATTGATCCAAATCGGGCCTCTCCAGTACTTTTTGCGCTCGTAGAGCGGGTGCTTGTGGTCGAATGACGGTACGCCGTACAAACCCTCGAATTGCTCCAGATTGTCTGCCAGCCTACGGGCCTGTCGTTCATCGGGAACACCGCCAAACAAAGGCAGAAATGACGCAGCCCCTTTCAATCTTATTTGCTCATTGCTCAACAGATCAAATGGATAGTAACAGCCGTCTTCTTCGTTCCACATCAATTCGTTGAATGTCTTCCTGCCTTCCTGAAGCCTCGCCTCTAAGCCATCCACTTCGCATCCTAGTGCAGGCCCAAGACGGAGCATACTCTCCGTAGAGGCCAGAAGGAGGCTGTTGAAGGCAAGGTCGTGCATCTGGAAAGGAAAGTCTTCTGGGCATGCCTCGTATTTGTGACGCTGGAGTGTGAGCAACAGCCAGAGGTAGCGACGGTATTCGTCATCGGATGGACGGGTTTCTTCGGGATTCTCCACCGCTTTCACGTCCTTGCGGTTGAGCTCAATGGATACCAGTTCTTCGGCGTTAATTCTTTGTAATGCATGGTCCCACCATGGGGAATTATCCATGCCCGTTTCCCAATTGTGCCAGATCGATAGCAAACTGTTTTTTCGAGTGTCCCTGACCTCGTAGAGGTATCGATGATAATGGACCAGCTTTTCAAAAAGACTAGTAAGCCTGGGCGTCGACCCCGTCTTCTCGAAGATCCTCTCGAGCACATAACCGTGAATGGGCGGTTGTGATATGCCTGTGGTTCTCAAACCCTTTGGCGCTTGCTCAGAAACGTGGGAGTTCCAATAGTCTGCAGACGGGAAGTACTCGGCATCCAGGTTCTCCTCATTATGAAAGACGATATGAGGAAGGAAACCATTGTCCCATTGCCCGAGGAATAGGTGTTCCATCTCCTGAAGAGCTTTCTCCGGGTCCATGTGCAGGTAACCCAGCGCAATGAAACCAGAGTCCCAGTTCCACTGAAAGGGATAAAGATGGGGACTGGGAACCGTATACCCCCCTCGCCAATTACTGTTCAGTACGCGTTCACACTCTTTTTGAATGTCCATATTGTCTTGCTTCTCAAAAGGGTATTAGGCCAGTCACACTATGGCGCCTGACCTTTTTGCCGGATGCAAACCTATTCTAAAAGTTGCTCAAGTATGTTCTGGTATAGGCTGTCTAGTAATTGTGCAGCGTGCCGTCCTCCAAGCGGTTAATGGGCAGGTAGGCCCTTTCATAGGGATGATTCTTTGCCTTTTCGAAATCCATCTCCACGCCTAGTCCTGGTGATTCACTCATAAGGAAATGACCATCGGCGAACTCATGCGATAGTTGGAATACTTCCATCGTGAGGTCGGCATACCCCATGTACTCCTGGACGCCGTAGTTGTGAATGGCCATACCAAAGTGAAGACATGCCGCTAGGTTCACCGGAGAAAGGTCCGAGGGCCCGTGACAGCCCGTCTTGACGTGATACAAGTCCGCGAGACTGGCAATCTTCATCATCGGAGTAATACCGCCACCATGGGCCACCGCAAGACGTATGTAATCAATCAGTTGATGGGTGATCAGATGATGGCAATCATGGATGGTATTGAAGACCTCTCCCACCGCCAACGGAGTGGTGGTGTGTTTCCGGATCACCTCAAAGCCTTCCTGCAATTCAGCCGGCACGGCATCCTCCAGCCAAAAAAGATGATACGGCTCCAAGGCTTTCCCAAGCCTCGCGGCCTCGATGGGCGTCAGGCGGTGGTGGGCATCGTGTAGTAGGTGCACGTCATCACCGAATCGTTCCCGTACCTGAGCGAAAAGCCCAGGAAGAAAATTGAGGTACTTCTCAGTACTCCATCGTTCTTCGACGGGCAAATCACCTCTTGACGCCGGCTCATAGGCGCCTTGCTCTTTGGCCACGCCGTAGACCCCTTCCAATCCGGGAATGCCACATTGCACACGGATGGCTTTGAAACCCCGATGGATGGCTTTGTCAATCTCTTCCAGGGTCTCGTCGGTATCGCGCCCCTGTGCATGGGTGTAGACCATCAGTCTGTCACGGCACTTTCCGCCCAGGAGTTTATAAACGGGCACTCCCAGCGCCTTGCCTTTGATGTCCCACAAGGCCATATCAATTGCCCCAATGGCGGTCATATTAATGGGACCTCGCCGCCAATACACTCCGCGATACAGGTATTGCCAGATGTCCTCTGTATCGAAGGGATCTCTGCCAATCACGCAAGGAATAACGTGATCCTCAAGGCAGGAGACTACCGCCAACTCCCTGCCGTTCAGCGTGGCATCACCGAGGCCATAAATGCCTTCATCGGTTTCGACTTTGACAGTCACAAAGTTCCGTGCCGGGGAACTGACAATCACCTCTATGTTCGTGATTTTCATTGATTGCTTCGTTTGAAGCTCAACATACATCACTTTCCCGATAACAGAGAGCTACCTACCCGGCAATTCTACGCTCGTGGCTACGAATGATGATATGACTCAATCGAATCTAACAAAGACGGCATCGAAACCACCATCGTCCCACGACACCTTAGCGGTCATGACACCTTCCTCCAACAAATAGGCGATCTTCTTTGGAGCGTCGTGCTCTGGATTCTCACTGACGAATGATTGGTCTCCCCAGCTTGTGAACTTGAACCTTACTGGCTGAGGGTTTTCTTGGACATCGGCGACGTAATACACCTCCCCTCCATCCACCTGGATCTGAAGCTTCTCTACGAACACTGTATCAGCACCCCTCATCGCCACACCAATACCGGTGAATAGCTGGTCTGAAACCTTTTGCCATATTTCCTTGTGTACAATCCCGGGTTTTGCATTTTGGCGATCCCAGGTACCCAGAATCCAGTCGAGTTTGTCCAAGGACGGATTAGCCCCCTGGGCAAGGAGGCCACTCGATGCGGAAAGAACTACAAGGATGAATGACAGTCGTATAGCCATGACAGAGGTATTTTGCACTCCTTTCAATTTAATGGAATGGCCGCTGATTAATGCTATTTGATGGCGGAACTCTCGAGCCACTTCGCTCTCGGCAACTCATATCTGTTCACCATTTGAGGAAAGCAGATCTTACCAGGAACCGTCTCGTAGCTTCGAACAAATTCGAACCCCATTTTCGGCAGCGTCTTGTTGGGTGCGGGATTCGCTGCATAAGGTTCACAAATCAGGTATTGTAACTCAAACTTCTCGAAGTACTCCGCGATCGATAGCTCAACAAACCGTCGTCCCAACCCATTTTGTCGTAAGGACGCGTCCCACATGTGCAGGTGCATATTGGCATAGTCACCAAACTGGATCTTATTGATGTTGGAGTGGCCTATCGGACGACCCTCGTAATTCCATTGGACATAAAAGAGCTCCTTCTCCCTTAGTGGCTTTTCATACTCTTTCTGCAACGCAGCTATCCAGGATTCGCGGCTGGGCAAAAGAGACTTCTCGGCGCCCATACCCAGTAAGAAATCAGGATTGGCCGCTACGAAATAGTCCACGACGCTGACGAAGTTCTCGGGTGCTAATTCTGCTATGCTCAAGTCCATATCAATCGACAGTTTCCGGGGAACAGGACCAACGCACTTGGCACGAATGAGTTACGACTCTTGTAAATATTCAGGAAGCAACATCGAGGATTTTGTTTCATGGTCTTTGGTATTATGTTGAGATTGCGGCTGGATTAGGCGAAGGCTCGACGATGGAGAAAGATTGCACAATTGCACTTGCCGATGGTAGGACGCTAGGCTACGCTGACTATGGCGAACCTACCGGTTATCCCGTCTTCTATTTTCATGGAGGACAGGAGAGCCGCTTGTCCTCGGGGTTTATGGACGAAGAGGCCAGGCAATTGGGCCTTCGAATTATCTCGCCCGATAGGCCGGGTGTAGGTCTGTCTTCCTTTCAGGAGGGTCGGCAATTCCACCATTGGGGCAATGACGTCACAGAGCTTGCCAATGAGTTGGGACTGACGGCATATTCGGTATTTGGTTTGTCAGGAGGTGCTCCGCATGTTTTGGCCAGTATCATCGCAGATCAGGATCGCATTCAACACGCATCCATCGTTGCGGGCGCTACTCCCTACCACTACAAAGGTTCTTTAAAGGGCATGTGGTTTCCCGTCAAGCTCATCCATTGGTTCGCCAGTTGGAAGAATGATAAGCAATTGCGCAAGCTCATTCAGGATGATTTTGACGGGCTGGTCAAAGCCCCAGAGAAACGGATCAAGCAGTTTCAGAAGTACCTCCCCAAACCTGACAGGGAGTTGATGACTAAGCATCCCGGGTATGGCTGGGAGTTTATCGAGGGCAGCAAAGAGAGCTATCGACAGGGGATTGATGGCGTCGTGCAGGAGTGGCAGCTTTATGTCTCCGATTGGCAAATGGATCTGGCCACCATCAACTTGCCTATTGACCTATGGTATGGTGCTGAAGACAAAATGGCACCGCCACAAAGAGGCGAGTATTATCATCGCAGCCTTCCTAAAGCCCGACTCAGGGTGGAATCGAATGAAGGCCACTTTTCACTCATCAGAAATCATCTGAGGGCTATCCTGTCTGAACTGAAACCCCTCAATTAGGTCGTTTACGCCCTACTCATAGATCAGCTGCCCGTCCATCTCGAACCAGGTTTTGTACATGTCCTGGTGAATGGCCTCGACCCTTGTTCGCCGTACTTTGAGTGATGGCGTCATCAAGCCATTGTCGATCGACCATTGCTCCTTCATGACCACTGCTTTGGCGAGCTTCTCATGGGCGGGAAGTTCAGGGTTGACCTCGTTGATCGTCTGGATGATTGACTGTTCGAATCCCTCTTCTCCTTTCGCTTGTCCGGCCTCTGAGGGTACGATGAGGGCCATCGGTTGTGCGATGCCCATTCCCACGACACAGACCTGCTCTATGTCGAGGTTCCTGGAAAGCATCATCTCAATTTGGGAAGGAATGACGTATTTGCCCTTGTCCGTTTTGAATTGGTCCTTGATCCTTCCGGTGATGCTCAAGTAGCCGTCGTGATCAAACTCTCCGACGTCCCCTGTTCTCAAGAATCCGTCTTCCGTGAACATTTCAGCCGTTTTCTCAGGCTCCTTATAGTACCCCACCATCAAAGAGTCGTTCTTGACTTGCACTTCCCCTTCGGCCGACAGGCGTCCGCTGACACCAGGCAACGCGCGGCCTACCGTTCCAAACCTGTTGGCACCGAGAACATTAAAGTGCGAAAGGATGCAATCCTCCGTCATGCCATACGCCTGATGGATGTTGATACCTAGCTTCTTGTACCACTCCAAGAGACCCACCGTGATAGGTGCCGCACCGGAGTAACAGAGCTTTGCCTTACTCAGTCCCAGTTTCTGGCGGATCTTCTTTTTAATGACATTTCCCAGAAGTGGTAGCGAGATCAGTTTATCAAGCTTCTTTTGAGGAAACTTCTCGAGGATCTTCTCCTGAAATTTCTGCCAAATACGGGGCACACCCATGAATACTGTCGGCTGAACCGAGGCCAGATCCTCTCCGAATGTGTCCAGGGACTCTGGAAAACTGATGCACCCGCCGCAGTAGATGGATCCCATCTCAATACCTATCCGCTCCGCAATATGAGAAAGCGGGAGGTAGGAAAAATATTTAGCTTTCTCTGGCGTCTGTACCGCGGGCATGGCGAGCGTCACGACGTTGTTGAAGGACTTCACTTTGTGCATCACCCCCTTGGGGTTGCCTGTCGTCCCTGACGTGTACATGATCGAGATCAGTGAATCAGGGTCTTGTTCGAAAGGCGTAAAGGCGTGTTCCTGCTCGATCCATTTCTCCCACGAATGTTGTTCCTTGATACCGTACAGCTCGACGCCAACCCGTAGTAGGTCATCCGGAACACCAGGCTTCTGCTTGGTATAATCGTCGAGTTTGCCAACGATGATTGCTTTGGCTTCGCTGTGGATAAGAATGCTTTTGATCGATTCCGGGTCCAGTGTTGGATATAAGGGCACCGAGGTAAACCCTCCCATCATCATCGCCAGGTCGGCCATGAACCAGTGCGCACAGTTCTTCGACAGAAGCGCCACATGGTCTCCCTTCTTGAGGCCTTGCTGGTGCAGGCCTGCCGCTATCGCCAGGGCTTGATCGTAAGCATCCTGACGCGTGTACTCGATGAATTGCCTATTGATAGGTTGCCTCAGGAAGATATAGTCGGGATCCTGCTGTCGCCAATGATCAAAGGCCCGCAGTGGCGTTTCGAAGTCGGTCATAGGTTAACTAGGTAGTACGTGATCTACCTAAGATAAGCTTTTTGTCGCAAAGGGGCTTGCCAAAGACGAATACCCTATTCTGTTCCCAAGAACGCCCGAATGTCAGCGGCCAGTTTATCAAATGACGGCTGATGATTGTACATCATGTGGCCTCCCTCGTAGTAGGTGAATTTGATCCGATCGTGCGGTATGCCATTTCGTGAAAAAGTATACTCGGCATCAAAGAAAGGGGTGATCAGATCGTAATAGCCACTAGCGACCATCACCTTCATTTCGGGATTGCGACGCATGCTGTTGGCGAGCCGTCTCCCGGTGTTGACGTAGGAGGGTTCATAGTATCCACCTTCCGGCACATCGCGCCACTTCCAATTTCTCACCTGACCACCGGTGTAGTAGGGTCGATCCATCTTTACATTGAGGTCGTTTTGCAGGTAGTGATTCATGGCGCCTGTGTAGGCGCTGCCGGTCTGGTAGCCAGAGGCATCTCCCAGCGTAGGACGGTTGGCGGTCTGGTCCGCTTCTTCGCCCATATAGCGCCCATCTAGTCGCCCAAGCGTCAGACCCTCTTTTTCTAGTAATTTCTTTTGATACCGTGGAATCATCACCCTTAAGTGGGACCGTAGAATGTATGCCTTGTCTAATCCCGTAAAATATGCGAGACGCTCAGCTACCTGCTCCCTCGATTCGTCCGCTAATCGGGCGCCACGGTACAAAGCCGGCGCATACGTATCGTAGGTAAACGTGCGAGCCTCTTCCACAAAGTCCTCCAGATCCTTGCCCTGACCAGCCTTCTTGTGGTACCACGATGTAGCTGCCATACTCGGGAGGTAGGTCAGAAAGGACGTGATATTGTCAGGCACGGAAGTGGATCCCGCATAGTCGAGCGCCTGTGAGATCATGACAATGCCATTCAAGGCCACATTTTGGCCATTGCCTTCTAGCGCCTCGCTTACAGCTGCTGCACGAGTGGTGCCAAAACTCTCACCTGCAATGTACTTGGGAGATGCCCAGCGATTGTGTTTCGTAATCCAGGCGCGAATAAAGGCGGCAACCGACCGGGTATCCTCCATGAGTCCCCAATAGTCCTTGGTGTCCCCCTTGCCCACTACTCGACTAAAACCTGTGCCCACGGGATCGATAAAAACCAGATCGGTCACATCAAGCAAACATTGACTATTGGAGATGACAGTATAAGGAGCTGCTCCGTCATCCTTATCCGCGTCGGAAGGGACCTTGACGACCTTCGGCCCGAAGAATCCCATGTGCAGCCAAAGAGAGGCCGATCCTGGTCCACCGTTGAACACGAACATGACAGGACGATTCGCCGCGCCGGTCTGCCCAAAATAAGACACTGACCACATGGCCGCGGTCACATCGCCCTCTTTGTTCTTGAGGTGGGTCTCCTCTGCTACGGTTCTATATTTGACTGTCTTCCCGGAGATCGATATCTCGTTGACCGCTGTGAAAGATTGAGCTTCGGGTATTTCTGGTGCCTTCTCCTCTGTTTCCTGAGCGTTCAGGCTGATGGTCAAAAGCAAGCAAATAGCAAAGCAATGGAACTTCATGATTTGAGTCTTAAAGCGATTAAAGAAGGTGATGTCGGGTCAATTGGTCCCCAAGATTAACGCACGCAGTTCACATTTCCCCGGACTTCATCAATTTCCCTCAAAAGGAAGTACTCCTAATGTTGTTGACATTTTTCTTAGTGCATAGGGAACTACTTCTAAATGCAATTGAGTTGCATTTTTGTATATAGCTTTGCGCCCATGCCCAAACGAGAAGTATTGAAGGATATCCTCAGGTCCCATGATCTGCGGGTCACAACGTGCAGATTGGATGTCATTGAGTTCTTTATCAAAGAGAAAAAGACGCTTTCCCAGAGCGATCTTGAGCAACACTTCAGGCATCACGACCCAGTGACACTTTACAGGACACTGAATACCTTCTTCGACTCTGGTATCATTCACAAAATTCCCAATTCTACAGGTTTGGCTACCTACGGTCTTTGTCATGAGACCTGCTCCCCCGACCACCATGAGCACAATCACATTCATTTCAAGTGCAAGGTATGCGGCCAAGTGGAGTGCCTCGTTGACAAGGCAGTGCCATCGATTTCCGTACCGATTGGATACAAGGTTGACACGGTCAATCTGATAGTGGACGGAGTGTGTGCAAAATGCGCCTGAGTGCTATGCGGTCTCTATTACTCTTCCTGTTTTGCCTTTCCGTTGTTACTGTTCTTGGCCAAACGAAACCCTGTGACCAAAAGGTGAAGGGACAGGTATTTGATCTAAACTCCGATCGGGTTTTGCCTTTTGCCACTATTACCGTCGTGGGGACCAATGAAGGAGTAGTAGCAGATGAAAATGGCCAATTCACCATTGAAGGAGTTTGTGATGAGGTGCACCTGGAGGTCAGGTTCGTCGGCTACAAGCCGGTCATTCATCGCCATGACTCACATCATCCTGACCCGGTTATCTATTTGGCACCGGATGATACACCGTTGGAAAGCTTAATTGTAGAGGGTTCGGAATTGAAGGACCTTCAATCCATTTCTGTCCAGAAATTGGAAATATCCAAACTTTCAATAGTCAACTCATCAATTGGCGATCTCTCGGAGCAGCTAAGCGGGGTCTCCCTATTGAAAACAGGCACGAATATCTCAAAACCAATCATTCATGGGCTACACTCCAACAGGGTGCTTGTTATCAATGATGGCGTGCGACATGCCTACCAGGTTTGGGGACTCGAGCATGCGCCTGAGGTAGACCCGTCCCACGTGGACCAAATAGAAATCGTGAAGGGCGCAGGGACTGTGAAATACGGACCGGAGGCATTGGGTGGGGTCATCCTTTACAACTCCAAGCGCCCTGAATTTGACAAGAAGCTCAATGGCTCAGTAGGCTCCTCTTTTCACACCAATGGTCGCGCGGTAAGTAGTCAGTTGAATCTTGGACATGGTAATCACAGGTTTGCATGGAATGTAGGAGGTTTTGGGATCTATCAGGGCGATCTCGACGCTCCGGACTACCACCTGTCTAATACAGGTAAACGAGAGTATGGCGGCAGCTTCAACACGCTTTTGCATCAATCCAAATTTGACCTGCAGGTTTCGGGGAGCTATTTCCAACAGGACCTGGGGATCCTGAGAGGATCAATTGTAGGTAATCTTACGGACCTCCAAAATGCTATTGACAGAGGGGAACCTAGTCCGACGTTCCCTCGGACATATGACCTCCAGAACCCCCAGCAGCAGACGGAACATGGATTGGCCAAAGCTGTATTGTCACTTTATCTCGGCGAACATCTGGTGAATGTGCAATACGCCATTCAGCGAAATATTCGTAGGGAATTTGATGTTCGGCGGGGTGAATTGAATGACCGGCCAGTGATCGACTTAGAACTATGGTCCCACAGTGTAGAGACGGAGTGGGTCCAGCCTGTAAAAGGGCGTTGGAGTGGTAGCTCCGGTGTTCAGTTTTTCACACAACACAGTGTCAATGAGCCCGGCTCCAACCCTATCAATTTTGTGCCGGACTACGATGTCTTCAATATTGGGGCGTTCAGTATTCAGTCCCTCACTTTCGACAAAACGACCTTTGAACTAGGAGCTCGATTTGACTTTCAATCACTGAGCGTCGCTGATACGATAAGAGAAAGAACGGCCTACTCCAATGAGGTAGACTTTGCGAATGTCACCTTCACACTAGGGTTTAGGAAGCAAGTCAGTGACAATCTCTCACTCTTTTCAAATATTGGATCAGCATGGCGCCCACCCAACGTTTCGGAATTGTATTCATTTGGCTACCATTTTTCAAGACTTCAGTTTGGGCTGTGGAGGTATGATCTGAACCCTGATATATCTACACCTCCGGATCGGGTATTTGATGAGACAGTTCGACCTGTTCCGTCTGAGAAGAGTTACAAGTGGGTCTCTGGCCTGGAATGGAAGAGCGACGCGATCACGGCAGAGCTCGTGGCGTACGTCAACCAAATCAACGACTATATCTTCCTACGGCCTTATGGAATTACCACCGGCATTGCAGGTACTTTTCCTTTTTTCATCTATGACCAGACCAATGCACTGTTCCTGGGAAGCGATTTTGACATTCGGTACAAGCATTCGGCCTCATGGACATCAGAAGCCAAGATCTCGTATGTTTATGCCACCGAGTTGAAAAGTAATCAACCCTTTCTGGAAATACCCCCATTCAATGTCAGCTACGCAATAGATTACAATAAAGGCAACTGGGCCTATGGTGTCAACCTAAACTACACCGCCAAGCAGTGGCACGCCCCTCCTGTGATCCCTCCCATTGATTTTCAAAATGGGGACGCAGAATTCAACCAGGACGAGATATTTGACTTTATGGCCCCACCAGACGCGTACCTACTTATTGGAGCGAAGGTTGCCTACGATAAGCGTCCCTGGCACGTGACCGTACAAGCCGATAACCTGTTAAACTCTTCTTACCGTGTGTATACAGATCGGCTGCGCTACTTCGCGGATGCACCTGGACGTAACGTGTCCTTCACATTAGGATTCGAATTTTAAAATGCATCAAGGTTGCGCAGTTTATTTAAATGCAATAGTATTGCATTTATAAATACGTCGATAACTCTATAAAAAGACATGAAATCCAACAAGACAGTATTCCATTTACTAGTAGCGCTATTTCTTAGCATGGGCCTATTCGTGGGTTGTTCCAATGATGATGAAGGCGATGACGATCACGGCGACGGTGAAGAGGTGATTTCCAGAGTCATCCTGACATTTACGCCTGAGCATGCTGATGAATTTGAAACGGTAACTGCCACGTGGCTAGACGAAGACGGAGAGGGAACCGGAGCGCCCACCATCGATCCAATTACCCTCATTGAAGGAGCTGAATATGTGCTCACCATGGAATTGACTAATACCCTGGAGACTCCGCCGGAAGACATCACGGGAGAAATTGATGAGGAAGCTGAAGATCATATGTTCTTCTTCGCATTTACAGACGGCATCTTCGGCGATCCTGCGGGCAACGGCAACGTGGACAACAGAGGCGATGCTGTGAACTACAACGATCAGGATAGCAACGGTCAGCCATTAGGACTTTCCACGACCTGGACGGCAGGTGAGCACACAGAGTCTGCTGGTGAATTCACCGTCATTCTCAAACACCAACCAGATGGTCAAAAAACAGCTACCTCTGATGTCAACGTAGGTGGTACAGACGTGGACATCACCTTTCCGCTGAATATCGAGGAGGATCCCAATGCTGAAGAGGAAGTCATCAATGAGGTCGTGCTGACATTCACACCTGCAGGTGGTGGAGATGCTATCACAGCGACTTGGTTTGATGAGGATGGTGAGGGAGTTGGCAACCCAACGATCGACGACATCAACCTCGCCGCTGATACGGAATATGAAATGTCCATTACACTTGCCAATACGCTGGAAGACCCTGCTGAGGACATTACTGAGGAGATCGCAGAGGAAGATGATGAACATATGTTCTTCTTCGAGTTCACGGCAGATATCTTCGCAGATCCTGCTGGCAACGGCAACGTGGACAGTCGGGACAGTCCGCTGAACTACAATGACCAGGATGCCAATATGCTACCAGTTGGGCTATCGACACAATGGACTACTGGAGGCGCTACTTCAACCGCCGGTGCTTTGCGAATAATGTTGAAGCACGTCCCTGGAGGAATAAAAACAGAAACATCCGATGCCACTGTTGGCGGAACAGATGTCGATATCGAGTTTGCTATAAATATTCAATAAGCTAGATTAAATATATTATCGATTGGAATGGCCACCTGAAAGGGTGGCCATTTTTTTAGCCAGTCAATCCAACTAAGTTTCGATCAATCATGGTGGAAAGCGACATTCGACGCTACTAGCGCTCGCAACTTTTGTTCTTCTGGTGAAAGATGATTAAATTCTACATAACTTTTTTGTCTGGTCCCACTGAATCCCAGGAGCAGACTGATTGAGGAGGATCGGGCACGTTAAAGGGTATTTTTTCACTTAGCCCTATAATATGAAAACTCAATTCACCCCCCTCAACCTCAAATGGTTGTTATTAGCCTTTGTCTGCCTTGGATTCGCCTGGAGTTGCCAACATGGTGAGGCCCTCGAACGCGAAGCACTTGCCCCGGATCCAGATGTTACACTGGGTCTCTCCTCTCTATTCCCCAATGCCTCCCGTCACCTCAGTGATGTAGTCAATACTAACGCCGGTAGGAAGGGAAAGAGCACGCACGAAGATGTCGGCGACTTCTTCTCTGGAGAAGATGTAGGCGGCTCCAACCTATTGCGCAAAAGTGATCATGTCAAGCTCAACTTCCATGCAAATGGCACCGATATGGACATAGCGGGACACGCTGTTACGCTCTGGTTCATTGTCTTCGATGAGAACGGTGAATTTGTTGACATGAAAAATGCCGCCGGCGCCGTCATCGGAGAGAATGGTGTGATCAATTTCACCAACGTGATCGTCAATGAAGGCACGGAGGGATTCATGTTCGGATTTGGATTTGATGATGCTGAAACGCAAGGAATCGGCCTTATTGCCCGGTCCCATGGACCCGAAAACCCGGACTACATGCCAGACATGATCAGTTCATTCTGTGGCGGCTGCTTCGAATCCCTGGAGCTCGGTCCGGGTTTCTGTATGACCTGTGATGGAGGTGGAGCCGATGTCGAACCCACCTTCGGTGCATGCGTCGCTGAATCCGCATTACCGCCATGCACTGATTTTGCCGGTTCCTTCCACTTTTGACCTATCGTTCTTTGCTAGATCGATAGTCGCTATCCTATAGAGACTAGTACTATGGCCACCTGCGAGGGTGGCCATTTTTTTCTGCGAGCGCTTTCACTTGATAGTTGGCATTGCCGATAATAGTTCTATGGGACCACATAAACGCAACAGGGTTGCGTTTACTCGTTAGAGAAAATAATATTGCCGCAAATCCATAAGAGAAGATGTTAAAAACTCAATCGTTGTTTTTCGCATACAATCAGCAAGTGGAATTCCGTTTTCCCGACATTGAACTGGAGGCCGGGGACAACTTGCTGGTCCTGGGAGAATCGGGTATTGGCAAAACCACGCTATTGCATCTCATGGCTGGATTGCTTCGTCCAAACGCTGGAAAGGTAGAACTCCTGGGCACAGTGCTGCACGAAATGTCACCTGCCAAGCTGGATCGATTTCGCGGTCAACATATAGGACTGGTGTTTCAGCGCCCTCATTTTGTGCAGGCACTCACATTGGAAGAAAACCTGGCGCTGGTCCAATACCTCGCTCACAAGCCACATGACAAAACGCACATCAAGGAAGTGCTCGATAGCCTTGGCATCGGCCACAAGCTCAAGGCAAAGCCACGTCAACTGAGCCAGGGTGAGCAGCAACGAGCCACGATAGCCTTGGCGGTTATCAATCGCCCACAGCTTATTCTCGCGGATGAACCGACCTCAAGTCTTGATGATAAGAACTGTACAAAGGCAGCCACACTACTTAAGGAGCAGGCGGCGTTGACGGGAGCCCAGCTCGTCATTATCACTCATGACCAACGTTTGAAAGACCAGTTTCAAAATACACTTTCGCTATGAACATATTTCGCCTGAGTCTGCGCAACATGACAAGCCGGCCGCTCAGTACAACACTGAGCCTGGTGCTTCTCACACTGGGTGTCGGTATGATCGCACTGCTGCTGCAGGTAAACCGCCATATAGAAGAGCAGATGCGCAACAATGTACGTGGCATTGACATGGTCGTGGGCGCAAAAGGCAGCCCCTTGCAACTCATTCTGTCTGCAGTCTATCACATCGATGCTCCAACTGGCAACATCTCCTTGAGAGAAGCTAATGAGCTCAAAAAGCAACGTTTGGTGGAGTCGGGCATACCGCTTTCATACGGAGACAGCTATCAAGGCTATCGGATTGTCGGTACCAACTATGACTACCCTGCACTTTACCAGGGTGAAGTAGAGAATGGCAGACTCTGGGAAGAGACATTTGAAGTCGCCATCGGTGCAACACTTGCTAACCATATGGGACTTAAAATTGGAGATACCTTCACCGGCGCTCATGGCTTGGCAGCTGGAGGTGAGAACCATGCCGATCACCCATACGAAGTCGTGGGAATCTTTGGTTATTCCAATTCAGTGCTGGACCAATTGATACTCACTGCCACGGAAAGTGTCTGGGCAGTTCATGACCATGAAGAAGGCGAATCGGAGCCATCTGAGGATGAAAACCATGAGCACGACGTGGGCGAAGAACACGAACATGATGAGCATGAACATGCCTCTGGCGAAGACCATGATCATGAAATCGATGAGGACCGGGATATCACAGCGATGTTGGTGAAGTTTAGAAACCCGATGGGCATCATGCAACTGCCACGAATGGTCAATCAAGATACCAACATGCAGGCGGCAGTCCCCGCCTACGAGATCACTCGTTTATTTGGCCTGATGGGCGTGGGTGTTGACACGCTTAGTGCCATTGCCTTGATCATAATGGCGGTTTCGGGTTTGAGCGTCTTTATCAGCCTCTACAATGCACTGAAAGATCGACAGTACGAAATGGCGCTGATGCGTACCTATGGTGCCACGCGCTGGAAGCTCGTCTGGCTGGTGCTACAGGAAGGACTTTTGCTGACATTGAGTGGTTTTGTATTGGGCATGCTTTTTAGCCGCATTGGTTTGTGGCTCGTCTCAGGCATGATGGAGGCTACGTATCACTACGGATTTTCAGTATGGACGTGGGTGCCGGAAGAAGCCTGGTTACTGGTGACCGCTTTGGGCATCGGTCTTCTAGCCTCCTTGCTACCAGCAATTCGCGTCTTTCGGATCAATATATCCAAGACCCTTGCAGATGGTTAACTTCGGAATGATTTTGGGTTGAGCCAGGTCGCGAAGACTTTAAACTACGGTCGAAAGTTGAATTGGACGGTGGGCCACCATCCCCTTTCCCTTCGCCGCGAATTCAACGTCGATCCTCCCCAGATTGATGCCTGCCCAGCCTACCTGGTTGATGGTGGTGGTAAAGCCCGCGTCATTTGTGAGTAACAGCGGCTCGTCCATAAACGTGTGTGTGTGACCTCCGAGAATGATATCTATTTCGCTAACCTCACGGGCGAGCTTGTGGTCCGACGGCTTGCCACTTCGGTATTCATAGCCCATGTGCGAGAGGCACATGATTATGTCGCATTTTTTGGCCTTGAGTTCCTGCACCATCTCCCTCGCTACGGCGATAGGATCGTTGTAAATGGTCTTGCCATACATCGTAGGATTCACTAGGCCCTCAAGTTGGATGCCTAGTCCAAAGATCCCTATTTTCATCCCTCCCCTATTCAGAACCTTGTAGGGATTCACTTTCCCCTCAAGGTTGGTCTGCGAAAAATCGTAGTTGGCAGACAGGTACGGAAAGTTGGCGAACTGCATGGCAAACTCCAGTCCGTCCATGCCATTGTCAAATTCGTGGTTGCCGATCGTAGTGGCATCGTACCCCATTTCGCTCATAAGTTTGAGTTCGAGTTCACCTCCAAACATGTTGAAATAGGGCGTGCCCTGAAATACATCTCCCACATCCAAAAGGAGCACATGCGCTTCCTCCGCTCTTACTTTGGCGATGGCGCTGGCACGAGCCGCCATCCCGCCCAGCCCCTCGTATCGACCTTCCTTGAACGGGTCAATTTGAGAGTGCATGTCATTGGTGTGGAGAATAGTCAGGCGCTTTCCTGCAAGATTCTGTTTGCAACCACTGAATACTAACGGTGACATGGCTACCGAAGTAGTGGCAGCCATCGATCGTAGGAGAAATTGTCTGCGTTTCATTGCTCAGATACAGTTATCAGGTTTGCCACTTCTGCCGTAACGGAATCTCCGGCAGCAGTCCTTTGTCTTATTTCATTGACAATCATATCCCTGAGCTTGACAGGAATGACTTCAATCCTTTTAAGGGGTTTCAGGATTCGAAACCCGCCACCACCATTGGCCAGGTAGTCGCTCACGGATAATACATAGCTCCTATCGGGCGCTATTGCCTCGCCATTTATCGCCATGTTTTCTACGTCTGTCTCCGATACGTCGAAGCTGACGGGCCAGATCATACTTCTCCCGGACTGTCCTATGTATCGGACTACTTCAATAAGTGTGTCGCCTGGCACTTCCAGCAAGATCACATCGTTTTCAAAAGGCATCACCTCAAAAACTTCCCCCAATGTGATAGGCCCTTCATTGATCGGTGCACGCAATCCGCCGTGATGGTTCATAATGGCAGCATCCACATGCCTGCCAAATTCGGAGATTGATTGATCCAGTAGGAGCTCAGTGACAAATGTTCCCAATACCGACTCGTATTGTCCCCGGCTCGTTAAATCATGGGCGGCATAGCCGATTTCTTCGCCCATGATGGAATCCAAATTGCCCCGGTAGGGCTCTATGATGGATTCAATCTTCATGGCTCCTTCGATTTCCGGACTGATTTTGATGGGTGACCATGTGTAGGATAGCTCGTACTCCGCCGGGCTGGAGCACGACCAAAGAAAAATCAGCAAGAGGGCCAGTGGGCGCCTTCCTCGTGTCACAATTGATGATTGTCTCATTGACTTGAAAAAGCAAGTAGTTTGCCCATCCAAGATAGTCCTGAAATACCTCATTGAACAGAAATCGCTACAAGGCTTAAAGAAATTTCACAGATACTTAATACCCAATAATTCTTTTCCTCACCGCTCCTATTGGCCACACTTGGATTTTGGTGATTTTGTTGGTAAACAGCATATAATCCTAACTACTTAGACCGATGAGACGTCAGATTATACTACTGTTTGTTTGCACTCTTTTCTTATTCCCTAAAGAGGGGTCCTCTCAAAGCCAATACTCCGAAGCCCTAAGATCCTATGAATGGCGCGCCATTGGCCCAGCCAATATGGGAGGTCGGGTCACGGATATCGACGGTATCCCCGGAGACCCTAGCACCTTTTATGTATCAGGCGCTGATGGGGGCATTTTTAAGACGACCAACGGAGGAGTTAACTTCACGCCCATCTTTGAAGGACAGCGGGCCTATTCCATCGGCGCGCTCACTATAGCAGAGTCCGATCACAACGTACTTTGGGTGGGTACCGGTGAAGGCGACCCCCGCAACAGTGTTGGCTATGGCTGGGGAGTCTATCGGTCGGTAGATGCTGGAAAGAGTTGGACACACCTTGGCCTCAAGGAAACAGAGAGGATCAAGCGAATCGTCGTAGACCCCACGAATCCGGATGTCGCCTGCGTGTGTGCGTTGGGCAAGGAATGGGGTGCCAATCCCGAGAGAGGTGTATTCAAGACCACTGACGGCGGTAAGAGCTGGTCGAAGATCCTGTACATCGACGAAGACACGGGCTGTGCCGATATAGCGATGGACATGAGCAACCCCCGCATCATGTATGCTGGCATGTGGACCTTTCGAAGGACACCCTGGCGTTTTGATGATGGAGGTAAAAACACGGCCATCTATCGAACGATGGACGGCGGTGAGACCTGGGAAAAGATCATGAATGGCCTTCCGGATAAGCCCATGGCACGGCCTGGCATCCATATCGCCCGAAGCGAGCCCAATATCATCTACCTGATGACAGAATTCCAGGGTGGCGGTACGGCATTCAGATCCGAGGATCGCGGTGACAACTGGACCATGGTCAACGACGACCCCAACATCAACTTCCGCCCGTTTTACTACAGCGATGTGCGTGTGGACCCCAATAATCCCAACATCCTTTTTTCCATTTCGGGTAGGCTCAGTCGCTCTGAAGATGGCGGGCGTACCTGGGAGCGCATAGCCACAACGGTGCATGGCGATCACCAGTCCCTCTGGATTGACCCCGAAAACTCCAAGCGCATCCTAAATGGCAGCGATGGCGGCTATCAAGTGTCGTATGATGGTGGTGACAGTTGGGAGATCATCAACAATGTCGAGTTGTCTCAGTTTTATCAACTCTTCATTGACAACCAGGATCCATACAACGTGTATGGTGGGTTGCAGGACAATGGCACCTGGGTGGGTCCCAGTAATTCCCTATATACGGCTGGCATACTGAAGAGGCATTGGAAAGGACTGGCCTACGGAGACGGCTATTACGCAGTACCTATTCCGGGTAGTGAACACGAAGTGTATGCCAACCTGCAGGGAGGTGTGATCTTCCATGTGGATTCCAGGTACGGCAATGTGCGGAACATTCACCCTTATCCCAAAATCATAGGCTCTGCTGGCGATGCCATCGAAGACCACCGGTATCGCTTCAACTGGGACTCCCCTATTACCATTTCCCCTCACGATCCCAACACAGTTTACTTCGGAGGAAATGTTGTTTTCAGATCCACTGACCGAGGCCACACCTGGGACCAAATCAGTGACGATCTCACGACCAACGACAAATCCAAGCAGCGAACATCGGGGGGTGAGATCTATCAGGACAATACAGCGGCAGAGTTTCACTGCACGATCCTATATATCGACGAGTCTCCAGTGGAAAAGGGAGTCATTTGGGTAGGTACGGACGACGGCAATGTACAGCTGACCCGAGATGGCGGTGAAACGTGGACCAAGCTCAATGACCGGATCAAAGGACTGCCAGCCTTCGCGTGGGTGGCTAAGATCCACGCATCCGAGCACGATGCCGGAACGGCCTTCGTCACCGTAGATCAACACAGACTCGATGACTTCCGGCCGCATGCTTTCATGACCACCGACTATGGCCGGTCATGGACGAAGATCAGCGATGCTCTCCCTCAGGATGATTACATCAAGGTCGTAAGACAGGATCCCATTAATCCAGATTTGTTATACGCAGGCATGGAGCATGGCATATTTGCGAGCTGGGACAAAGGCCAGTCTTGGACCAAGATCAACAACAACCTACCTAATGTATCGGTACGAGACCTTCGCATTCAGGCGCGCGACCGCGACCTGATCGTCGGTACACATGGCCGAGGCGCCTGGATCCTGGACGATATCCGGCCCCTTCAGGAGATGGCTGATACAGAAGGGAAGACGGCGCATCTGTTCCCCGTTCGCCGGTCGACGCTTTGGCATATGTTCTGGCGACTGGAGAACCTGGGTGACCGCCACTATCGCGCGAAGAATCCTGACTTCGGGGCGAATATCAACTTCTACCTGGCGGAAGGGGAGAAAGTGACTGCTGTCGTTGAGATCGCTGATGCCTCCGGCGAGGTGATCCGAACATTGACTGACTCCACGGCGAAAGCGGGTGTCAACCGGATCGTTTGGGATCTGGGGCATGAGGCTGCTACGAAAATGCAGGGCGCCGTGGGCGGGGGATTCTTCTCAGGCGCCATGTACCCTTACGTTTCACCAGGCATGTATACTGCCCGGTTAAAGGTGAATGACGAGGTACTGGAGACGTCCGTTGAGGTGCGAGCGGATCCGCGGGTAGAATTGACGCAGGCAGATTATGAAGCGCGCACCAGGGCGTTAATGGAGCTCAGAAACCTTTTGTCGCAAACCAACACGATGATCAACAATAGCAATACTTACAACACACAATTGGGAGAACTGCAAAAGAAGCTCGATCAGATGGAAGGTCAGGATGTGGATGGATCACTATCTGAAGAAATCAAGGGGGTCAGGCAGAAGATCTATAAATTGCAGGATGACATCCTCAAAAGGCCACCACCATCGATGAACTATCGACAGCGACCCCGATTACGGGAGGAGATTCGCTCTTTGATGCGCGCCATCAATAGCGCAACCGCGCAGCCTACCCAACCACAACTCGACAGGGTCGATCAATTGACGGGTGAGGTCAATGACGCGCAAGACGTTTTGGATCAAATTGTCAATACCGATATCCAGGGAATCAATGATCGAACAAAAGACATGCCTCAGATTTCCGTAGGCAAAAAGAGCAGTATGTAAATGGAGGAGAGGGTGGTCCACGGACGACCCTCTCCTATTTCTTTACGCCTTACTTATCCTCTCCAAAAATCAAGGGCCCAACTTGATTCTCTTTCATCGTGTCACGCATGGAGTTGACTTCTTCGTTCTTTACTTTCTCCCACGCTTTCTGAACTTCTAACCACTCGGCGTGTAGCTTCTCATAGACCTCGACATATTGATCAGCTGGCTTGAAGTCCGCAATGGCCACAGTCATGGCCAGGTAGCTCAACTTCTCCATGATCATCCCCGGCAGGCGTATGGCATCCTGGCCTTTACCTGTATGCTTCAGTTGGATGATTTGATTTTCTACACTTGTCGCCACACTATCTAGAGCTTTCACATCACTCAGAACATCGCCCTCCACCATCGGCATCATGTCCCGAAGCTGTCTGCGTAGTTTTTCAGCTTCATTGACAGCGATCGACATTTCTTCGAAGTCATCACGGATCTCATCCAGCAGCTCCTTCTGCTCGCTGATGTCGCTCAGGCTTCCCTCCGTGTTGGGGTCTTTCAGTAGTTGGAAGCTTTGTGTCTGCTCGATATCCCCGGCCTTCATCGTCACCGTATAAGTCCCCGGACCGGCCATCAGAGACATAGGAGCCACCAGTGCATCTCTGGTGCGGTCATCCTTCATCGGATACCAATCCGCATAGATGGGCTTGGTGCGCATCACGATTTTGGTCGTCGGATCTTCCTTGAAATCCCACCAGACCCTGTTGATACCAGGCTTACCCTTTTGTTTGATGGTTCTAATGGTCTCACCGGCTTCATTGGCTATCGTGAGCGTGACGCTGTCCTCCATATCCGCGGACTGCCAGTAGTGAAGGGATGTGCCGGCTGGAGGATCATCGCCAAACGAGGCCTCTTTGAAGAACTGCATGACCATAGACACTGGCTGCAATCGATAGGCGTCTTTGGGGTCAAACAAGTGGGCCGTAGCTCCGGCCACCTCATCGGTGAATTGCTGAATGGGCGTCAGGTCATCGAGGATCCATATACCACGTCCGTAGGTACCAACAACGAGGTCATTGAAGTGCTCTGGGATGTCCATCCAGTACATTGGACTGGACGGAAGATTTGTCATTAGCGACTGCCAGGTCGCCCCTTTGTTCAATGAAAAGTAAAGAGCATTCTCAGTACCGAGATACAATACATTGGCATTCACCGGGTCTTCCTTGATCATCCTGCAATAGCTCAACGAGCTAGCTTCAATGCCCGAGGTGATCTTCTTCCAGGAGTTGCCATAATTGGTGGTGACATATACATAAGGCTGGAAGTTGCCCATTTCGTGCGCATCCACGGTGATATAGGCTGTTCCCTCGTCATATTTCGACGCTTCTATATTCCGCACGGCCCCGTAGGGCGGCATATCGGGAATTTTGGAAGTGACATTTTTCCAATTGGCTCCATTGTCCTGACTCACGTGCACAAGACCATCGTTCGTACCAGCCCATAGGAGACCTTGCTTCATAGGTGACTCCTCTAAGGCGTAGATGACGTTGGCATACTCCACACCAATGTTATCACCGGTCAGGCCACCTGAAAACTGCTGTTTGCTGGCGTCATTGAGGCTAAGGTCGGGGCTGGCTATCTCCCAGGTTTGGCCACCATTCGTCGTACGATGCACATGCTGGCTGGCAACGTAAACGGTATTGTTATCGTGAGGAGAAATCAGCAGTGGGAACGTCCACTGGAAGCGGTACTTGACGTCGGCCGCCGGCATACCAGCAGTAAGCTCCGGCCACACTTCCACTTGTCTGAATTGTCCAGTCTTTTCATTGTACCGAACGACCACACCTCCCAAGGCACCAAATCCGGAGGCGCTGGACCACACGATATTGGGGTCCGTCGGGTCGGCAGTGGCGAATCCGCTCTCACCCCCTCCAACGTCATGCCACATCCCTGTGGGAATGAACCCACCAAAGAAACTCTGCATGCGACTGCGACTGGGGCCTTTCATTGAGGGGCCATCCTGTCGGTTCGTGAGCACGTTGTAGGGTACTTCAGTATCTGTCGTGACATGATACAACTGAGCTACTGGTATCTGGACACGGTGCCACGATTTACCGCGGTTATGACTGATGGACAGTCCGCCATCTCCTACCACTATTTGGCGATTGCCATTGGTTGGGTCCACCCACATCTCGTGATGGTCCCAGTTAGGGGCGGTCCCGGGAGCGGCAAGTGTTGCTGTTTTACCCCCATCGATACTGGTCGCATAGGCAGCAGAGAAGAAGTAAATCTCATTGGGATTGTCTGGTGACGCCGTACACCGCGTGTAATAGGCACCACGCCCGGTCAGGTCACGGTCAGAGTTGACCAGTGCAAATGACCCACCACGATCTTCAGAGCGCCATAGTTCCCCGGTATTTGTTGGTTCGCCATCCAGTGGGATGCCATCTCCAGTTTCTATCAACGCATAGAGCCTCCCTTGTTGTGCTGCAGTCATCGCGAGTGCAATCTTGCCCACTTCTCCTTCCGGCAATCCGTTTCCTCCCAGCTTGTTCCAGGTCTCTCCTCCATCGACGGACTTATAAATCCCACCGCCAGGACCGCCGCTCTTTCGGGTCCAGGGCCTGATCTCCAACGACCACATGCCCGCGAAAAGAATTCGGGGGTTGAATGGATCCATCACCAGGTCAGATGCCCCAGTGCCGGTATCCACGTGCAGTACTTGTTTCCATGTCACTCCACCGTCTGTGGTTTTGTAAATGCCTCGTTCTTTTTGTGGAGTGTATCCGTGCCCCAAGGCCGCGACGTACGCTACCTCCGGATTCGTGGGATGCACCACTATGCGACTGATTCGTCCCGTGTTTTCAAGGCCGAGGTGCGTCCAGGTTTCGCCACCATCAGTCGAGCGCCACACACCCCTACCGATAGAGACATTGGAACGAATAAAAGACTCACCAGTACCTGCGTAGACGATTTCAGGTTCACTTGGTGCAAGCGCCAGGGCCCCAATGGAGTGCACCCGCTCCTTATCAAAGACGGGTTTCCACTGCAGGCCTCCGTCGGTACTCTTCCAGATACCGCCTGAAGCAGCTCCTACATAGTAGGTCATGGGATCACCGGGAATACCGGTAACAGAAATTACCCGATTGCCAACGGGGCCTATATGACGAAACTTCAACTGGTCCATTTGCTCAGTCGTGAGCGTCTGGGCTGAGGCGACACCTAGCAATAGGCAAAATGCTGCCGAAAGGAAACGTGAAAGGGCCATAAGTAACACTTGGTTTAGGTCATGAATAAGTACCGAAAGTATTCAATTCCATCAGCTTTCGGAAACGGAGTTTACACGACAGGCAGTAAAATCATTTATGCAATTTTATTGCAACTAATGGATATTTCTTATCTTGTTACATAAACCGGAGTTGGCATCACTAGCCAGTAAACAGTCCGGAAAAATGCTTCGGAGAAAATCTGATAAGATCGTAAAACAGCACTTCCCCAACGCGATGGACGCGAAAGACACGTCTATTTACTACCGACGTGTCAAAAGTGCTGATGGCCACGTCTGTGTGTTCAGACGACATCAACGTTCCCTCCGCTACATTTTTCAATGTCCTTTTCGGACCGTTCGTCATAGGAGGCCTTGGAGGATTGCCCTCCCGGGACAAACAGGTATGACACCGAACGATGGTTTGGACGACTACTTCGACACCAGAAACTTCGAAGTTGTCGATATGATGCGCCTTTGAAGCCTCCGAACATCTCTCGGTAAATCGAGGATAGCAGAGATCGATGGAAGAACAATTAAGTGAATGATTACATGAGAAAGCAAAAAATGAAAAAGTACCTGCACTTCACCTGCCCTACTGATTGTTTGGAGCTGTCGATTAAGGAGGCTTTTGTAGGAGAACACTATTTTCTTTCCTCCCTCGGAAACTCCATGAAGTTTGCCAGGGATGTGATCGACGATATCGAGGAGCTGATATTTACCTACGATATTGAAGAAATCTGCTTTGTACTCTCAGATGAAAATCGATTGGTTATGGACGCGTTGAAAAATCAGGACTTTTCATTGCTTAATGGTTTGGAGTATTTCTGTGACGAGCTCGGTAGTACCAAGAAATCGGTTATCTGGAAAGACGAGAACCACTTCCTGGTTTCGTCCTATTATTTACAGGAGAAAGTGGCAGAGTTCCGAAATGCCCTCTGCAAAGAACTGCTGCACTTGCTTCCTATCAGCGCAAAGATTTACAATCGTAATGAAGGTCGTTTCCGCGAGATCTGCCCTTCATGGATTCTGGATTGTCATTTTAGTCTAAACTAATACTCCAATACATCCAGTGGTAGCTAACAACCCTTATAGGATCAACTCATGAACCGTCCCCGATTTCTGAAACATCTCGCTGGCTTGGGCCTCGTTGCATTGGGCGCTTGTCAGGCCCCGGGCAGCAAACAAAAATTGCTTGCGTCTTCTGGCCCCTTCGACGATCCGGTACCGGACTCCATGAACTTACTCCGGCAGCAACTTACAGAGGCATGGCGGCGGTCCGAGACCATGACCATGACCAATATCAAACAGATGCCTCCTGACTTCTTTACGTTCAAATACACACCGGAGGCGATGAGCTTTGGGGAGCAATGGCGCCACTGTGTCATCTATACCTGCGGTCAATTGGCCGGCAGGGCGGGCCTGGACAATCCTTATGAGAATGTGAAGCTGCCGGTGCAAATGACCAAGGATCATGTCATTCGTGAAATGGAAAATCTGTAGGCCTTTGTCAGGAAATCCATTGAGGACTTGTCTGATGAGGTATTGTGCTCCAATTGCGACTTTGCCGGTGATACCATTCCCATCTGGCGGCTCTTCTACGCCATGGAGAATCATATCATCCATCATCGAGGACAATGCGTGGTGTACCTTCGCCTGAATGGGGTGGTACCGAAGGGTTACTACGGTTGGTAAGTGGCCAGGGCGCTTAATTGACCCCAAACAATAAATAGTGGTTACTCCCTCAAGACCACGTTGTCTATTTCATTGAGGGTATCGGGGTTGAGGACCCTCATCGTCACCTTAGGTCCATCTACGTAGAACAGACAAAGCGCATTCTCCACGCTGAAGGACTGCGTAAACTCACTCCAGGGCAGCTTTTCCTGGGCGTAGTACGGTGCCCCAGACGCGCCATTGTTGATTTGATAGATCGGTCTGTTGAAAGATATCTTTTCAAATCGATAATTCTCCGGGTAGATAGGCACCTCATTTGTCAACTTCAACCAGTTGTAGTTGTGTTCATCACCGGTGAGTATGCCGATCACCTTGGTGCTTTGGTTCGCGAGAATATCAAGGTACTCGTCCCTCCTCTCAATAATACCCTTCGCTACAGGCACGCCGGCTACGAAAGGTCTGGGATCATTGTTTCCGCTGTACCACATGTCATCTCTGCTGTGCCCTCCATTGGGAAACGCGGGCGTGTGCTGAGTGACAAATATGTGATCGATGTCAGCATCCTCCTCCAGTGCAGCTATCGTTTCCCTCAACCAATCCATCTGGTTGTCCATCAGATATCCGTGCAATCCTCCGCCGGTGAACGGGTTGCCGGTGATTGAAGGTGCATACCAATAGTCGCTATTGAGCACGACCATGGCCACATTGCCGTGCGTGTAGTAGAAAACTGTCTCCTCGTAACTTGGAAAATCCGGGCGGTCCGGATCGGGGTCATAACTGGCCCCGTCTTCGCTTATGGGACCGTTTTTGGGATTGACAAAAGCTTTTTGCATCGCCGCCTCGGCGGATTCCGTCTCATAGGGAAACTTGTCGATGAAGGCCGTAACTCCCCCATTCTCGTTGCGAAATATGTGTCCCAGGGCCTCGTGGTTCCCCTGGGCAACGTATACGGGGACGTAATGCCAGAACGGTTCGAGGCTCTTCTTCCAGTTAGTGTACTGCAACAGCGTTTCTTCCTGGGTAGTGAGGTAGCCATTGATCATATCACCACTGAACTGGATGAAGGCAGCGCCCTGACTGTAAGCAAGCGCACCCATCTTCTTGACGATATAGGCGTTGGCTCCGTAAATCCGGCGCTCTCCGCCTCCTGTGGCGTGCCGACTGTCACTTGTGTAACCAAAAACGAAGGGATCTCTACTCCCCTTCTCCGGGGCTGTCGTGAAATGATAAGATTGCGCCATGCTTCCGTAGTTGACTGTGTAGTCATACTTCGTGCCAGCGCTTAACCCATCTATCGTAATCTCGTGGTGGGTAGAAGCCCTTTTATCTTCGTAGCTCTTGCCATCCACCTCAACCTGTGCCTTGACAGGCACAGAGGTTTCGAAAGAGATGATGGCCTGGTCCGGCCCCACGCAATTCACAAACGGCCCCTCATACAGGGTTGGCTCGACTTTGAATGGCCCCGTGCCTGAAGCGGAAACCTCACCATCAAACAGGACCTCCCCGGTCTCATCAATGACGCGGTAACCAATTGTGAACTGGCCCTTCTCGGACCAACCGACAAAGTCGTACGGGTACTTGAAGTCGTCTTTTACATCAATATCTACAAGACCCTCTACGAGTGTCTCCGTGAAGCGGAACACTGGCAATGGATGCGGTGCCTGTCCATAAGGGATCATCCCATATGTTATTGAACCCGTCAGTTCGCCAAAATTCAATTGAATGCCATTCTCCGTGCCCTTTGGACTTCCCAGTAGTTGCTCGATGGTATACCTGGGAGCAGTTTCAGTAACGTAGTACTTGGTCTCTGCTCGCTCATAATAGAGGCCATCTTTGTCCCTATCAATATTGCTATGAGACGCGGGGATACGTCGTTTTTGAGTCCATCCAGTAGTGAAAAACAGAAGAGCAATAACCGTGAGGCAAGTAGTTCTAAGCATGATGTGGGTCGTTTTCGTTTGCACTATGCAGTTTCGCCGCTAAGGTACCATATGTCTCTTTATTGTGTTTGATCCTCACTATCCTTTGAGTCTTAGTCTGTGGAAGGATTATGATTTTGGTTTAAGTAAAAGAAAGTTTAATATGCATCATATATGCAACAATGTTGCATATACATCCATGTAAGCTGAAGAGGTTACATCGGAAGAGATCACCTATTCCAATTGAGTTAACAGGACCATGTCTACCATAGCCCCTACCGCGAGTTCTGAGCGCCTCGAAGTGCTGGACGGCCTGAGAGGATTTGCCCTCTTTGGCATACTACTTGCCAATCTCCTTTCCTTCTTTGGAGTTTATACCTATAGCCCAGAAGAGCTTGTCGTGGTGCTCCCGACGGTGGATCGCGTTGTCTTATTCGTCATTGATTGGTTCGTCGAGGGCAAGTTTTACGGCATTTTCTCGATTCTCTTCGGAGTAGGCTTCGCCCTGCAAGTCCATCGATTCCAGGGCACCGGCGCGAGCTTCGTTTCCTTTTGGTACAGGAGAATGATGGTGCTTATTGGTATCGGGTTATTCCACATGTACGTCATCTGGAACGGTGACATCCTGACACTCTACGGCGTGATGGGCCTTTTCCTGCCTTTCTTCATGCATCGCTCCAATCTCACCTTGTACCGCTGGATAGCGGTGTTGCTGCTGACGCCCTGGGTCATTCACCTGATACTATATTTCACTCCCGATGCCCCGTTTTGGGGCTCGATGAGTCGGTTGGCAGCGGAAATGAAAGCGGAATGGGGCTATGCCGATCGAACGCTCTTTGAAGGACGTGCTTCTGAGTCTCCAAGGGAAGTGTTCCTGACAAACGTCACCGTATCCATACCTCGTGCCATGAGCTACCTAATATCCGGAAGGTACTTCAAAGTGCTCGGCCTATTCCTCATTGGCATCGTGCTGGCCCGTCAGTGGTTGCCCAAGATCCGCAGCAATGACATCACCGTGCCACGTAGCGCCATTTGGATTGGTCTGATAGGACTAGTCTGCTCCTTTGGTTATGCCTGGATCAAAGGTGCCATTGGATCCCCTTTCGAGGTCAATGAAATCGGGCTTCTGCAGGCCTTTTTCTACCAGGTCGGCTCGGTGGGCCTGGCTTTGGGCATAGCCATGGCTTTTGTTTCCTATTGGTCTTCAGGCCGCGCCAAAGGAGCCTTTTCGGCCCTCGCGACGCTTGGGCGCATGGCCTTGACCAACTACATCTTGCAGAATGTCATTGGAGTGATCTTCTTCTTTGGCTACGGCTTCGCACTGACACGTCAATTGCCTTTTGCCCTGATTCCTATTGTGGCCCTGGCCATCGTGGCCTTGCAATGGGTGTTTAGCCGCGCATGGCTCAGTCGTTTCAAGCAAGGACCACTGGAGTGGGTTTGGCGTACGCTTACTTATCGAGGTAAGTGAAGTAGGCGAATACATCGCTCAGTGGTCCAACTTCTGTCCACGCTAGCGATATGTGGGAAATAAGTTCAGCTTTTCCGACGCTGTACTGTTATGTCTTCGCGAAATATTCGTTACTCCAAGTGTAAGATGAAAACAGAAGATTTCGAAGACAGAATATTTTCACTTTCGGAGCGGATTTATCCGATGGTTGCTCGACTGCTTGGAAATGACCGAAGCGCTGAAGATGCGGTTCAGGAAATAATGATCAAGCTCTGGGACAGCAGGAAAAAGATCGCCAATCATCCAAATATCACAGGCTTTGTATTCCTAACAGCTCGCAACTATTGTTTGGACTTGTTGAAGAAGAAGCGTCTGGATCTCACTTCATCGGACAGTCAATTGAAAGTACTCAAGTCAGAAACAAACCAGAATCAACTTGAATGGAAAGAACTTTCTGTGATCATCGAAAACCTTCTGAAAGAATTGCCACCTCAGCAGAGCGAGGTGATGATGATGAGGGATATCGACGGCTTCGAGTTCTCCGAAATCGCCGCAGCCACAGATCTGAAAGTGGAGCATGTAAGAGTTTTGCTGTCGAGGGCGCGCAAACAAATAGGTGTGAAATTGAGAAACATATATAGCTATGACTAGCAGTAAACCTGATGAGCTGGTAGAGAAATATCTGGCAGCAGCAACTACCCTTGAAGAAGAAGAGACGCTTTTCGATGGTGAAAATCAGCAACCTGGTTTGGCAGAATGGGCGACCTATAGGAAGCAGAAAAGGAAGAGGGCCCCATCCAATTTACCTGATACTATTTGGTCGGCTATTCAAAGACGAAGACGAAACAGGAGGCGAATTCTCATAGGTGTGCCCGCAGCCGCTTCCATTGCTTTTATCGTGGTCTCACTCATTTTAAGCTCGGGTCCTCTGCCCCAAGACGAAGGCCCAATAACGTATGACGAAAAAGAGGCCCTGCTGAAGGAGGCGCTATCCATGTTCCCCGATGAGAAACCGACGACCGCGGAGGAGAACATTATCTACGAAGACGATTTGGTCATCATTTATGTGGCGTCGCAATCATTTGAATAATCAAGAAAACCTTAACCCTTATAAAGAAATCATTATGAAAAGCATTCTGGCAGTTACTTGTATAATACTATTCTCCACTTTTCATGTCTTCGGACAGGATGAGATAAAAGTTGAGTTGAAAGACGCGCCGAAACCGGACATATATATTGATGGCGTGAAGTATGCATATGACATTTTTGATCTCCTTGATCAAAGTAAAATTGAATCAGTGCAGGTTGTAAAGGACGAGCGTGCCCTGAAAGATTACGATGCGGCCCATGGGGTGATCCTCATAACAACAAAGAAGGCTGCCAAACAAACTGTGACAATAGATGAGCAGGGAGTAAAGATCGCAGATGGCAGCAAAAACCCAGTATTCATCCTTGACGGTAAAATTGCAGACAGAGATAAATTGGCGGAGCTATCACCTGACGATATCGAGACCATAGAAGTGGTCAAAGGGCAGAAGGCCATTGACGAATACCAGGCACTCAATGGAGTAGTAATCGTGAAAACGAGGAATGCTCAAAAATCAAAAGAGCAATAGAGCGCTTGATGGAGAACAGCTTTGGCCGTGGCCATGCGCTTGAATCCCTACTCTATCACTCTGAATATCGGATACCGCAGGTACTCGGGCTCCCAATGGGCGGAGCGCTCATAAATGAAATTTAACTGCCGATAGGCGCTATTTGCTAGCTCTGGGTCTTTGGCTTTGGCTGCTGCCAGCTGCTCTTTGATCTCAGGGTTTTCCTCCAGGATTTTCACAGCGTGATCTTCAAATACATAGGACGAAAAATGCTCCTTTTGTTGGAGGATCGCGTCGAAGAAGTTCCAGGCGAAGAACGAGTCCGGGGCCTCAGGTTCAAGCGTCTCCACTATGTACCGATTGCGCCATTGGTTGACAGGAACGAGAAAATCCCCTTTTCGAAAGGCTAATTCCACTTGGCTGGGTGAGACAGTGACACTGTGGTGTTTGTAGTGCCCTTCATAGGGGCGCCTCAGGGTTTCGTATCCTGATATTGCATACGCTTCCACACTGATCGTCGTATCGTTTGGCAACTGAGTCATCTCAATCTGGTTCAGCACCAACAGCTCAATCACACGCCGCCACTGCTGTGGCACAATGTAATACTTTGGGGCAGTGACGACCTTGTCGGCAACATAGTGGTCCATGTATTTCACCTCACGGGTAAAAGGTTGATCCCGGTCATACTTCAATCGTTTATGGCCGGATATTTCACTCTCGACGTAGGTTGGTTCATAGCCGCTGAACCTCAAAGGTGTGTATCGGCTCGTATCCACCGACCACGAAATCTCGAACTCCTTTTGATTGGAGATGGTACGTTTGGTTGCTTCTCTCAGCGACAGTAGTTCTTCCCCGTTCTCTTCCAGGAAGTCAAGCATCGTTTCCATCAGCGCATAGGTCGACTGGACACGCTGCTTGTAGGTCTTGAGCATGTGCGTTTCGCTCATATACCCCATCGTATGGAACAGGGCCGTGTAGCCCGTGGAGTATCGCGGCCAATCCATGAACTGGGGCCAGCCCTTGTCAGGAGTTTGACCCCAGGCGTTCACATACGGTATGGCGTCAAATCCCCTTTCCTTCATGCCCTGATAGGAATAAGGCAAGAAAACCTCATCGACGAACTGGCCCAACTGGCCTCCCATTTTGTCCTTCTGAGAGTAATCGAGTGTCATGATGTGCTGGTAGTCGGAGCCATTGCTAACATGGGTATCGAGGAACAAGTCCGGATCGTAACGTTGAAAGATCTCCTGAAAAGAACGGGAGTTGCGGGTGTCGGACTTGATAAAGTCGCGATTCAGATCGTAATGTCGCGCGTTTCCTCTGAAACCATACTCCGCGGGGCCGTTTTGATTGACACGGGTGGTGGAGTTCCTATTCAGCACACCTCCAATGTTATAAAAGGGAATGATGGCGATGGCCACTTTGTCAAGTACGTCGCTGTAATAGTTCTTATTCTTCATCAGATCCCTGGCAAACATCTGACTGGCGCTGACACCGTCGGGCTCACCTGGGTGGATGGCGTTGTTGATCAGCCAAATGGCTTTTCCTGACTCCTGCAGCGCTTCTGGCGTCCTTTCGGGGCCCGTATTGATCAGGACGACATGAAGAGGAAGGCCTATGTCCGTTGGGCCATGCTCAGTGATCGACACTTCCTCATACATCTCATCCAATGATCGATAGAAGGCCATCGCCTCATCATACGTGGCTGTTTCGGTGAAGCCTGATTGTTCGTACCTGGTTGTCAATTGGGCGCTGGCCGACAAGGCCAGGAGGCACAGGAAAAAGCAGAGTGTTCTCATCAGTAGGGATTGTGAACGGCAATTTAACCAGAGCCCACCAACCGACGGCGTCTACTGGAACGAAGCCTCCTTTATTTCGAATGTCTTGTCAAACTCCGGATCAGGGGATTGCCCTAGTATGCGTTTTGCAGCGTACTCCCCGATCGCCGGTCCATGCTTGAAGCCATGGCCGGACCCACCTCCAATGACCCAGGTATTGTCATTGGAAGGAACCCGATCGACGATGAAGTTACCATCAGTGGAGTTCGTGATCTGGCACACTCGCCCTTCGGTAATGGGCTGGTCGCTGAGTGCGGGGAACCGCTGCTTAACAAAATCATGCGCTCGCTTTACCTGGTAGTGGTTGAGAAGCCGCTCATCGATGTCCGGATCAAAAGCATTGTAGTCCGGATAAGGAGCCACTTTCAGGCCCCTTGCCTCAATGTCTGGAAATCCATAGTATCCGCTCCCAAGAAAGCTCCATTCCGGTAGGTTAGGGTGAGAAAACCTGCTGTCTCCCGGCGGAATACCTACGAACAGTACATCCCGTCGTTGTACTTGCAACTTGGGTAGCAGCAGTTCCGGAAAGATCTTCGACAACCATGGGCCACAGGCAAAAATGTAATGCGCTGCTTTCAAAGTCTCGCCTCCATCCACTTCAACACCCTCTACCTTCCCTTGCCTGACGACCGGCATGCCCTTGCTGATCTTCAGGCGCCCTCCATTTTCTTCGAATACTTTGGCCACAGTCTGAATACCCTTTCGGGCCATGAGCGTACTCCCGGAGGCACCGCCGTCATTGTACATGGCTACCGCGATATCGTCAGTATGTATCTGGGGCCAGCGATACTTGATCTCGTCGGGACCAAGCACTTCCGTGTTAGTGATCCCGTGGGAAAGGAGTTGTTGTTTTCGTCCCTCCGCACGTTCACGATAGATGGCATCTGTTGACATCGTCAATTTGCCTGTAGGCAACACCAAGGTCTGCCCCGATGCCGCTTCCATTTTCTTCCACCAATCAAATGCCCGCATAGCACTCTTGACATACACATCGTTGTCATTGTCGCACTGAATCAGCCTCGTCTCACCTCCAGAGCTCGCCCTGGAGTTGCCTGGCCCATAGGCATCCAAGAGGGTAACCTTGGCACCGGCAGCCTGTAGGTGATAGGCCGTCCACATACCAAATGTGCCTGCCCCTACGACAATGGCTTCAGGGGACTGCTGAAAAAGGCTCGATTGCCTGGAAGATTTGGTGAGGTTGCCTGTTAGCGGTACACCGACAACACCTAAGCTTGATAGCTGGACGAACTTTCTCCTTTTCATGGTGAGGGCTAAGATATTGGAACTCTCATTTTATTTATTCTCCTGTGGAAATTTCCGTGACATCTTGCCGGCGCGAGAATGTGCCATTATTAATAGCAATCAACTCATCGAATTCCAGGGAACCCCGATACTCCTTCAGCAACTGATTGTCCTTATACACCGCGGCGAAAGGCATACCTGTTAGACCGTAGTATCCGACCAGGTAGTTGGCAGTTTCCTTACCAATCGCTAATGGATCGAGCTGCGCAAGCTCATACATTTCAGCAAACTCCTCTATCTGCTGCAGTTCAGCCCAGCTACCAGAAATCCATATGGTTTGAATGTTTTGAAGGCTATCCTTCTTTGATAAGTACATTTTGGCTTCATTCTGACAATGGTCACAATCTGGGCTGAAGTACTTGATCAGGAGAATGCCCTCCTTTGGTAAGCTTGTGCTGTGGAAATCAGTGCTGTCACTGATAGTAGAAATCGTGAACTCAGGAATCGCCAACGAATCCACGAAGTTGATGGCTTCACCTGTTGTATTTGTGACATCGGTTGAGGATTGTCCACAGCGGCATAAGACGACTATAGCGCCTAAAACAATGAGCATGAAGCTCCATGGCTTTTTGGTCATTGCTGGCATTTCCTCTTTTCTAAGACTAAGTAGGTTCATGTTATTCTGCATTTGAGATTAGTCATCATCAAGATTGCCTCTTCTAAAATTGCTTCAAGAATGTCAGCTTCCCAATGAACTGTTGTTCCTGAAAAGGATCCTCCAGACCATCGATCTGTGTATCGTTGAAGACGAGGTAGATAAACGACAGGGGCTGATACTCCCAGCTGCCACGCACATTCCATCTTCCCTGGTCGTCAAAGCTGTTGTACTGATAGAAGACAGACAGTTGCACCCTCGGATTCAGCGCAAATCTCGATCCCAGCGTCACGAGATCGGTCACCAGGTCCTCTTGCTCCACACCTAGGTCTTTCAGATCATTGCGTTCATACTCTACCGTCATGGCGATGTGTGGTATGGGTGCCAGCCGCCCCGCGGCATTGATTGAATTGCGCCGGCCATTATAGAAATCACCGAAGCTGTAGCTGGCGGAGAGGGACCACTTCTTCGAGCGGTCGGTGTTATACCTCGCCAGGTATCGAGTGTAGTAGTAGTTGCCCTGTTCGATTGGGATACCCAACGGCGCAAAGTCGAAATTGATGTTTTGCCAGGTAGGCGTTAGCGATAGTTCGACGAAGCTGTTGTCTTTGAACCAGGTATAGATCGGAAAGATGTAAATGCTTGCCTGTTGGAAATTAGATGGGTCAGTGGCGTCGTGGTTGTAACTGGTAAACACTCCCGGGTCCCAACGCCGAATGAATTCCGTTTTGGGCCTCCAGATCCAATAGCCGCCCGGGTTGTGCCGCAGCAGGTTGCTTTGACTGATAAAGCCCATGGCGGGGTTGTATTTGTCATCAATGTACTCCGTCACCCACCCGAAATAGTACTTATTGGAGGTATTGCCCACGAATATCCTTCCGGCGTACCCCGTTTCTCCCGAGAGTTCGTCGATCGAAGTTGTGAGGATGTATTGAATGTCCCAGACACTGGTTGGCCGAATCTGACCATCAATGGTAATGGTCGTGTTGTTATTGGCTTCAAGACCCAACTCGTTGGATGCATCATCGCCCCGGTAGGTGACCATAACACCGATGTTGTTCTCTCTCCCGTAGTTGCGCAAGTACCGAGCAACGCCGAAATGCGCTGCCTGGGAGGTATTCGTTTCCCGTTGCCGCACATAGAGCCCTGCGACTGCTTGCTTTTCGGTTCGCTGTGTAAACCTTCCCCCCGCATCGATCGGTGCGGGCTCCGCATTGAAGTTGCCTTGCAGTCCGATCCTGCGGCTGAAAAATGGCCGGATGGCTCTTTGCAGGCCTCCAGACCAGATACCGGAGTTTTCCAAAAAGAACTGACGGCGTTCCGGAAAGAAGATGTTGAAGCGCTCGAGGTTATTGACCGCACGATCCACCTCAGCCTGGGCAAAGTCTGTATTAAAGGTAAGGTCCAATACGGTCTTTGGATTGATGGCCCATTTGACGTCACCACCTATTTTGAAATCTCCATCCGATGTGGTGGCCTCAGTACCGCCGTCATCCACTTTATCATACTGGTAGAGCGTATACGGTTCGATGCGGATATTGGCAGAGGGCGGAGGAGCCTCGATCCCGGTGAGCTTCGCCGCATAAGTCATGCGATAAGGCTGAAAGGACTGTGGGATGGCTGGGAAAGTCGATACCTCTATGTCTCTGCGGGCATATCTCACCAGCGTGACCCCCCACTCTATTGGCTCCCCATTCTCCGGCATGTCATAACGGAGCGTCTTGAAGGGAATGGAAAACTCCGCCGTGTATCCGTCCTCTGTTCTTTGTGTCCTCACTCTCCAGAGCGTATTCCAACCCGTATCATTGGTGTTGCCATTGAAGTTTTGCATGTCACGCTGGTTCCCATAAGGGGTAGTCTGGAAGACCTGGGCGTATTGCTTTAGGTTCTGTGGGTCCAGGGCAACGCCGAAGATGTCATTCTCTCCATAGTCGAAGTCTCTTCTCAGATCCTGGACGCGAATTCCCTTAAGGCCTACAGAGTCCCGGCACCAGGCGCCGATGTAGAGGTATTTGTCATCGTAGAGGAATTTCACTTCTGTTTCGTAGCGAATGGGGCCTCCTTGCCGGGGTTCACGGCGGAAGAAGTCCGAGGCCGCCTGTCCTCTACTCCAATCCCCTTCATCCAATCGGCCATCGACGTTGATGGGTCCGGCAGCGCGCCTGGCTTCCACGACAGGTTGCCCATCTGGGGGCGGGAAGTTGTCCTCTGACTCCTGTGCCTGGAGATGGAGCCCCGGCCATATAATTAGCCCAAAAAGTAACAGTCTATTCATTCTATTTTGAGTTATGTTGACTTCAATAGCAAGGTGTGGTGGCTACTCCACAGCGGTCTTTCCGAGTTTTCGGAGGTCAAAAGACTCAATCGTAGTCAGGGCATTCCCTGCACTGGTTTGATTGCCTCCAATCACAAATACTTGGTCCTCAACTACCGTGGCCGCCGTGTGCCGCCTTGGCGTGATCTTTTCAGCCAATAGGTGCAGCGTCCCCGTAGCTGGGTCATATTGGTGGACCGCATCCATCTGCGTGTAATCACCAAAAAGAAAGATGGAGCCATCATAAGAGACGGCCGAGTACGCACTCAGAGGGTATGGGAGGTCGTCCTTCGTGCTCCAAGCCAATCTCTCGGCATCGAACACCATCACAGATCTCATGGCTTCACCATTGTACCCTCCTATCACATAGATCTCCTTACCCAAGGAGATGGCTTGGCCGGTAACTGGATGAGGAGCATCTGTCAGGCGCTCCCATTCACCAGCACCTTCCTTCAGGCGGTAGGTGCGTCGAGAGTACGTAGCGTCCTGTGTTAGCCCACCTATCACGAAGAGATCGCCATCCACTGATACCATTCCCAGCGTCCTCAGTGCCTCAGGCAGAGCCGGTAGTTCACGATAAATCCCCGTCTCCACGTCCAATGTCTCGCAGGAACTGATTCTGGGGCGGGACAATCCTATCTGTGAACGACCACCGCAAGTGACCATATGGCCATTTCGCATGACTGTGGCGTGGTTGGCCCGCCGATACAAGCCGCTCCCATAGAATTCTGACTGAAGCGTAAGTGGATTGATTTTCTCTATCGCTGCGTGGAGACCATGATGCATGAAGTCCTCGCTGTTGCGCCCGCCATTTGGTGCGCCGCCGAAAACATAAATGGATTCGCCATCTGTAACCGCAGTTGGTCCATACCGCGGTAGCAGCATATTGCCTGTCCTGGGAACCGCAGGACCCGGCTGGAGCTCCCCGGGGTCCTCCAGAAAAGCTGAGAGCATCTCATTGAATTCGGTGGGCCGCTGCCAAAACATAGCGTGGCTTGAAATTCTTTTGAGTTGCACTGATGGAGCATACAATTCAAGCCAATGTTTCACTTCCTCCAACAGATTCCACCTTACCATCACCATGGTGGGAATATCTGCAGCCATCTTGATGAGGTCCACCTGGTAGTCGGACACCAGGCCATCGATGTACAGGCTCAGCGAAACGTGGGGAGGTGTCATGCGAATCTCCTCGCGCATCCATTGCATGGTCCCACTATCCACTTCATTGCTGAGCATCCAGTTGATGATCCCACCGGGTTCTGAAGGGCCATCAAGCAGGCCCTTGAGGCTGGACCGATAGTCGTCGAAGCTGCCATAGACCCATTCGGTATCGACATCCCCGACCCACTTAGGTGGTTCATCGATCAATACCACTTTGTCAATGCCGTCGAGACCAAAGTTTCGCGCGTATTCGTATACCGTGAGGCAACCACTGGACCAACCGATCAATACAACATCGCTGAGCTCTTTTTGCTGGAGGAGCTGTCTCAGGTCATCAGCGTGGTCCTTGTACGTGTTCTTATAGGTCGTCTTATCCGATCGCCCCTGACCCCTGGGATCGTAGGTCAAAACGTGATATCCCTCAGAGAACTGGCTCTTTTGGTGCTCGAAGAACCGGTGGGTCATCGTCCATCCGGTAATGAATACCAACGTTTGCCCCCTTCCCGATTCTTCCATGTAGAGCTTTGCTCCATCATTCAATGTCACGTACTCGCCCTGGCCGTAACACTGCAGGCTGGCCAGGCATAAGCAAAAGACTTTAAAAGCTCTCATGAACGTGCTTGGTTAGGGACTCCTTGTAGTTGATCTGGAGGTAATTGTGCCCACCAGCGAGCTTACCAAATCCTTCCGGTGTGATCTCCGGTCTCTCAGGACCAATAAGCGTGGCTATGTCGCCCACCTCTATATCGGTTGTCGATCCGAGAGAAATGTTGGCATGGCTGGCATTGACATTTACGACGGTGTACAGCCTATCTCCCAGCAGGACCTTCGCACCATTCTCAGCGCCGCTGTAATAACCATCGGCCCATCCAATGGGTAGTGTTGCTATCCATTCGTCCTGCTCCACTTTGTAGAATCGCGAAAAGCCGATGGTATCCCCAGCTTTCAGTTGCTCCAATCGAATGACCGGGGCTTTGAGGCGATACGGGACCTGCAGTGGATATTGCTCCGCCTCGGCCATTTTCGCCAGCGGGAAGGAACCGTGGATTAGAATACCCGGCCTCACGGCATCCTGATGTGAGTTAGGAAGGTCCAACAAAGAAAACGAAGGCGCCAGGTGCTTCAGGCCAACTGGGATCCCCTTTTCTTCCAATTCGCTGGTAATCTGATCAAATCGGACCATCTGCTCCTGAGCGAAGTCCCGAGGCGTTGTGAGTGTTGAGAAGGTCTGTTCGATTGTGAGATATGGGACCCTCGATACCTGTTGCGCAAGGTCGACAACCTCGGACCATGGAATACCCATTCTACCCAGCCCAGTGTCAATGTACAAAGCCACCTTCAACCGACTACTGGCCGTGTAGGCGAGCTCCCTGATCTTGTCAAATGAAGATTGACTATGAACCGCCAGGGTCACTTCATCCTGCGTCAATTGCGCAAAGAGACTACTGTCGAAGTCCCCCATCAGTAGAATGGGCTTGGTTACTCCTGCAGCGCGCATGGCGATAGCGCTCTCATCCTTGACTACGGCTATGCCAAAGATATGCTCCGATGGATCCAGGGCCTGTGCGACCTCGACCTCTCCAAGGCCGTACGCATTGTTTTTCAGGACTGCCACAATTGGCTTTCCTCCTGCCATTCGGCTGATCATGCTGGCATTGTGCAGGTAGGCAGACTTTGACAATTCGATCCAGGGTTTGCTTTCGAAGCTTGCCTTGGTTCCTAACATGCCATTTGCCATTAAGCTCGGCGCTAGCGGCAAAGTGGCAAGACCCGCAACAGTCTTGCGAATGAAATTCCTTCTATCCGTACTCATATATCTATCCTGAGAATAATTCGTTTTTTACCTGTTTCCGAAATAGCAGGCGATCGATGTACAATTCCATTGGTCCCCTTTTGCGCTGGTAACCCGCCCTTCAAGATGCCAACGTGATACCTGTCCATTTGCTGGATCTGAGTCCTATCCTTAACGATCTCCTCGTTCGATCCGCCCAGTGCTGAACGCTTGACCGCGTTTTCTGGGAGCCATTCGGTGCCAGGGCCATGGTACGTGCAGAAAAGCCGCAAAGCATAGCCATCTGTGTGAAATTTGGTGCAGGCGTCATCATCGATCAACCGCAGATGCAACGTGCCTCGCTTCCCCTTGGCGAAGTCCAAAAAGTCACTGGTCACGTTCTCCACGTCCTGCCAGAAGGCCTCTCCCCTTCCCGCGCTATCCCAATCTCCCCGACAACCAGCAATTGTTTCCTTAAGGCTGTGATGGTCTACGTGGCGCCTAAGTGGCACAGGATCACGATCTACCAGTTGCTCCAGAAACTCCACTGTACTCAGGGGACATGGCCTTTGCCAACAGAAAAGGTTGACATCAGGTCGCAGGATCTCCTCACGGTCTTCCCAACTTTCGCTGAGAATCTTTTTCGGTGCTTGTGACCGTCGGAGCGGAAAGGATAGCGCGGTTAGGTTCATGAACGTTGGATTAGAATCGAATGGCTAAAGAACCGAGGACTCTCCTGGGGACCTGTGGTACGAATGACCCAAAAATGGATCGCTGAAAGGTCTCCACATCGTTGAGGTTTTGCACGTTCACCTGCAGCTTAAGGTGCTTGTACTCGTAGCTCACCATTGCATCGATCCGGGTGAAGCCATCAATGATGTTCTCCTCGGTATTGAGACGATCCCCAAACATTTCGCTCTGATAAAATGCTCCCAATCCCACGGATAAACCCGGCAGGCCCTGGGTTAAGGTGTAGCTGCTCCAGATACTAAGTTTGGTATTTGGGTTATTGGGTAGCTCCAAGCCGGAGAAGTCCACAGGCTCCGAGTCACCACTCTGGACGACTTCGTCTATCACCTCTGTCTTGAAGTAGGAAAATCCGGTGAATATCTGCCAATTGGGCATCAGCTTCCCATTGATATCGACTTCCACTCCCTGGCTGGAGTGCTCCGCTGATTGATTGGCGCGGAAATTATCGGGATCTGATATACTGCCGTTTGGATCGATGATCTCAAATTGAAGGACATTCTTCCGATTGAGATCAAAGTACGAGACGGTAATGCCCAGCCGCTCGTCGAAAAGAGACTGCTTTACGCCAAACTCAATTTGATCTCCCAGAAGGGGCTCTGGCTCATCCAAACCTCTTCCAGGTTGGGGAGCCACGGAACTAAAGGACTCTGCGTAGCTTCCATAGACGGTTGTCCCGTCAATGATCTCGTAGGTCAATCCTACCCGGGGAGTGAACCGAGACTCTTCCGTGTCCTCATAGTCATCCGGCTCGTCCGCATTCCCTCGAAAGCTGGTGCCATTGGTAAACTGGCTGAACCTTCCCCCCAGGAGAATATTGAGTTTGTCATCAAAGAGAGAGATCAAGTCTTGCACATTGAAGCCGAACCGATTGGTGAATGGCAGCTCATCATCGTCCAAAATGGGGGTCGAACTGAGCGCTGTATTTTGCCATTCTGGATTGGTGAGTGACGTACTGAGAGGGATGGGCCACACAAAGTTCCAGGCAACCGGTCTGGATACACTCGACACATCCAATGAGGCCATGAGCCTGTGTCGCACCGAACCGGTCATCACCATACCTGTGACGTCCAGGAAGTTAGAAAAAGTATTGGTCCTGCTTAGCTCGCGGTAGTCACCGAAAGCATACTCCACGCTGTCGGTTGTGGAATTGTAGATCGGGTACACATCATGCAGGAGCCTCCTTTGATTGGAGAGGGCCAGGACATTTCTTATCTGCCAATCGCCGAAATTATGCTCGAAGGTGGCCGAGATCATGTTGTTGCCACCTTCAGAAGTCCCATCAGGATAGCCATAAAAGTTAGAAGGATCCAACTCCTCCGCTCGCTCCAATGGCAGTCCCACTGGCATTCCCCAGTCAATCGTTACTTCATTGTTCATCATAAGCCCCTCGACATTGATGGAAGTCTGATCTCCGATCTGCCATGTAAGGCTTGGGGCGATCATGAACTGCTCGCTGGTGACATCATCTCGAAAGCTTTCGGAAGTTTCGTAAACCGCATTGAGACGGTAACTCAGCCGATCACCAAGCGTACCTCCAATATCTATCGATGGCCGGTACAGTCCATAGTCTCCCACTTTCATTTCAAAAGAGCCATGATCATATCCCTTGGGCTTTTTGGTTACGTAATTGATGATACCACCAGGCTCCACATCTCCATAGAGGATAGAAGCGGGTCCCTTTAGTACCTGGACTTCCTCGACGTAATCAGAGTAGGGTGTTCGTAGCATCACACCGTTGACACGATAGTTCTCAGCACCCCCAGAAAGGCCGATATCGAACCCGCGAATATTGATATTGTCGCTAACTCCATAGGATCCGAATTTGGAAACACCACTGACATTCCTCAAAGCATCTTCCAGGGAAATGGCTTGTTGCTGATTCAACAATTCCCGGGAAACGATATTTACGGACAAAGGCGTCAGGTTGAGAGGTGCATTGAGTCGTGTGGCATAGATCGTTCTTCGCTCCTGCCCGTACACGGCCACTTCATCAAGATGGAATGTCGCTTCTGCCAGGGCGATATTCAATTCCTTTGATTCTCCTGCGATGACAGTCACAGAAAGTAACTGTTGCTCAAAACCTACTTTCGAGACCGCCAAAGTATAGTCTCCCGCGACGACCGTACTCATCTCAAAGCGACCTGCAGCATCGGTATTGGTGCCGTAGGAGGTCTGTGTGAGGAAGATATGTACCCCTTCCTCCGGCTCTCCCGAATTGTTTGTCACGGTTCCGGTGACTATCCCCGAATTAGACTGCGCGATGGCAGAACAAGCAAAAGCGAACAATATGATCCATAGGTGGTTTCTCAGTCGTTTCATTGTGTTTTTTGGTTTTGGTTTTTGATTAGTAGGCAGTTATTCAAGTTTTGATTTTCAGTATGATCCAGCATCCGGTCAAAACGACCATCAGATACATCATCAGCACAACAAAGTCTTTAGAATATGACCGTGGAACGCGGTCCCTGTCATATGTGAACCGCGGCAGGTTTTTGATCTCATGAGAAGTGAAAGCATGGTTATTGAAGAGCCCGCCAAAAACGAATGCCCGATACCCCTGAGCATATTCAACAGACTGCCGAAGAAAGCTGCGATAATGCATACCCGATGTCCCTGCCAGGTGGGTAAGGGAGTTTTTCAGTACGAGCGCTGGGGAAAGAAAACGCAATTGCTGCATCCAGGCATTACGCGCGTCTACCTGGGCTTCATATTTCTCTGCAAAGGGCTGGTGCTTGATCTGTGCGATGTATTGCTTCGCGAGGTAGTTGATGTTCCAACCTGTGGAATTGGTCATGTCCTTAGTGACAGGATCATCTGATTGCCAATCGGGATGCGACTCAAATAGACCGAGTAGCTCGGTGTCCAGGTTACCCTCCATCTCGTTGTACTTGGCTTGATGATTGTTCACGACCTCGAGTCGAGACGGGATGGGATGTAATTCGTTCCCCGCCTGGTTGACTATTGAGGGCAAAAGGAACACGAGAAAAACCCAGGTACTTGTCAAAATGATCAGTGAATTACCCGATGAATATCCAGCCAGATTGATCAGGAAGCTAAGCGTAAACCAGAAAGCACAGTAGCAAAAGAGAATCGCCAGCAATTGCCCTATGGCGGCGATGGATGCAAATGCTTCAGTACCGAAGAAGCCAAGGAGGAGCAGCGTCCCAATAGAAATGCAAACAAAGATGACAAGGAATCGCAGCCCCATTCGGATCAACAGCCAATAGCCAATCGATGTGGGTTGCGACGCAATCAAACGCAGCCTACCTGTTTCTCTTTCCAGAGACAGCAGGTTGAAGGATACCAGCAAAATAATGAGAGGCAATAGATACGTCCATATAAAGGCGAGGTCCAGTTGTCCGAAGAGTTGCTCCAAAGGGCTGACCAATTCCTCGGAGGACATCTCATAAGAGGTATCGAAATAGAGGACAATCTTCTTGTAGTTGCTTTGCAGATCTCCTTGCCCCATAGCTATCACTGACAGTGGCGAAAATGGAAGGGTTGTCACCCGGTGATTGTTGTAGGTGAGTCTGACGCCGTTCGTGGGTAGTGTGTAGCTGGTCTCATAGGTGGCCAGCCCCTGGTTGAGTGAGTCGATCTGAGCAACCAGCTGTTGGTCATTCGATTCCACAATGGTCGTCTGCCTTTCGACCTCAGCCTTTTTCGAATCCAAATACCTGGAAGTATTCCACGTGGCGGCAGTCATAAGAAGAAGCAGTATCCCAATCAGGCCCATGTGCGTCCTGTTTCTCATGAGCTGCAGTAGCTCCAGTCTGACCAATTCTCTGTAGCGCTGACTCATAGGGCCTTGATCTTAGGGTTCAAATAGAAGAAACCCAGAAAGCTGAGCGACGCCCACAAAACAATCACTCCGACTTCCGCACCATAAGCACGGGTCACGGTTTCCCCTGATTGCCATTGGTACTCAAACACAGGCATGGTTGACCATAGCTTGGCGTCGGCCAGGTACTGATCTACACCCTTGGCATTCTCGGCAATGTTCATGTTCAATGCCGTGTTCAAAACAACCCGATATTCCTCAGCCTCATCTTCAAAATGCCAGAGGAACCCGTAGTCCGTGCGGGCCAGCGCCATCGCAGTAAATCTCACGGGGATCAAGGGCGAAAGCACACTGCACCAACGATAGACCTTTCTTTGCTGTTCATACTGAGCCTGTAGCAAGTCGAAGTGTTTGGTGTAGATCTCTGATTCGTATTTCTCTCCTTCGGCAAGCAAGAGGCCGCCATAGGCAATGGGCAAATCCTCGACTGTCTCGACGCCGTATTCATCAAGTACCTGCTGTTGGAAGTCCTGCGCTGCTTCATTCCAGAAGTTGTGGCCATTCAGGCCGTTTACCTGATCCTCGTTGATGTCGTCTCGGAAGGTCTGAAGAGTGGGAAACGGATAAAGGACCCCAGCGAGGTTGGTTGATACCTTCGGCACAATCAGCGTAATCACTATCCATAGCGTGAGCAGTACCGTCAATGAGTAGCCGGATGATTTGGCCCTGGCAGAAACCCACACGATCAGGTTGATAAAAATGAGGTAATAGAAAAAATAGATACCCGCCATAGCGACCCACTCAAGACCAGAGATAGCCACAACCTTCGTCGTCATCGCCTGAGCGATACCGGCTCCTGCGAAAAAAAGAAGCCACAGTGGTACCATAATGAGAAGAAGTGCCAACCACTTGCCGAAAAGGAGATAATGGGGTGGGATACCCTGCACAAGAAGCATTTTGATCGTCTGCCGCTCCCGCTCCTCGGTGACCGTCTGATAACCAATGAAAATGAGCAATAACGGAAGGACATAGGTCAAAACAAAAGTGGGTGTCATCGTGCCAAACCGAAACATACCTGACCGATCCTTCGACTCGTGCAGGCTCCCGAGCTTGCGTTGGTGAGCGCTCAAGTGGACAACCTGACCCGAGAAGGGCCTAAGTCCGACATCGAGTAAGGACAATGGATGGATGGGCTTGATCACATAGGTGCCATCATGAGCGGCATCATGCGGATCCTTTTCGGTCTGTGCTTCCCAGTTTGCCCTGGCGGCGCGGACATTCGCTTCATATCGCTTGTAGGCTAGCTCATAGTCTCTCCAACTCAAAACCAACGACGACGCTAGCAGGACAAGGACGACCAGGTACACACTGCGCGACCGTCCGTCGCGGTAGAATCTTGTGAGCTCGTGTCGGGCAACGCGTACTACCATATCAGTGGCTCATGTGGTGTAGATAAAGCTTCTCTAACTCCGTCAGGTTGACTTCGGAGGTAGACATATTTTCTAGCAACTGCCCCTCTTTCATAATACCAATATGACTTCCCGTGTCCTGTGCTCTGAAGAGGTCATGGGTAGCCATGAGTACAGCCACACCGTCAGCACTGAGTTGCTTAAGGAGAGCAGAAAACTCATTGCTGGCCTTTGGATCCAATCCAGAGGTGGGTTCATCCAGCAGGAGCGCCTTTGCTTCTTTTGCGAGTGCAATGGCTATGCCGACTTTTTGTCTCATGCCCTTTGAGTAGCCAGCCACTCGTTGTGTGATGGCGCGTTCTTGCAGTCCGCTGCGACTGAGCAAATCGATCATCTCGTCTCGGGTCCTGCTTTTCCCGGCTAAGGCTGAGAAATACGACAGGTTCTCCAGGCCCGACAGATCCGGATACAGGATCAGGTTCTCGGGAATGTACGCCAAATACTTCTTCGTCTGGATCGGCGCTTCTGCCACTGAAACACCATTGATTCGAGCTTCACCGGTAGTCGGCTTGATGAAATTGAGGAAGAGATTGATCGTCGTCGTCTTCCCTGCACCATTGGCGCCAAGCAGGCAGAACACCTCTCCTTCCTTCACGATTAGGGAGAGGTCTTTCAAAGCCTGATGGCCACCATAGTCTTTGGATAGGTTGCTAGCTTCAAGCATCGTAGTTTTTGAAGAGGTTCAGGTCTTGCGAGAATGAATTACAATGGCCAGTCGTCATGCAATGGCTTGCCAGACTCCATCGTGATGATTTCGTAGTCTCTCAGCAGGCAATCGTCGAGGTCCTCGGTGATCTTTTCTTTGTCCATGTCTTGCCCAATAAAGACAAGTTCATTCATTCGGTCGCCCCATTTCTTATCCCACCTCGACTGGATTTCTTTTTGATTCTCCATGTACGCTGGATTGGCTGCCCGGCGACTCATGGGCACACTGGCCCACCACCGACCGTATTCCTCTGCTTTGAGCGAACCTCCGGCCTGACTCCACAAGAGCGCTTTGTCTGGTCTAGACCCCAGCCAGAAAATGCCCTTGCTACGAATGATGGTCGTGGGAAATTCCTGTGATAGGTAATCCATAAATCGCAATGGGTGGAACGGCTTCGGGTTCCGATAGACGAATGAGCTAATGCCGTACTCCTCAGTTTCGGGACTGTGTGCGATACCCTTCTGTGCTAGTTCCAATTCTTTCAGCCAGCCTGCGCTCTGGGAGGCTTCCTCGTAGTCGAAAAGACCAGTATTCAGGATCTCTTTGGGATCAATTTTGCTGTGGGTAGTACGAATGATCCTCGCCGTAGGGTTGAGTTTCTTGATCATCCCCTCCAGTATGCCCAGTCGGTCTTCGGTGACAAGATCCGACTTATTCAGTAGGATCACATTGGCAAACTCCACCTGATCCGTCAGAAGGTTGACGATGGACCTTTCGTCTTGCTCATCGTCCGTCATCTTCCGATCCAGGATCGTGTCAGCGCTGCCAAAATCATTGAAGAAGTTGAGCGCATCTACCACTGTCACCATCGTGTCCAGCTGGCTGAATTGTGTCAGGTCATACAGTTCATCACCCGTCTCAAAAGAGAAGGTCTGCGCTACCGGAATAGGCTCTGAGATTCCCGTGCTCTCAATTAATAGGTAGTCGAACTTCTTCATTTTCGCCAACTTCTCTACCTCGATCATGAGATCTTCCCTGAGGGTGCAGCAGATGCAGCCGTTACTCATTTCAACTAGCTTCTCATCTGTACGGGAGAGCTTGGCCCCATTGGCGACGAGCTTCTCGTCAATATTGACCTCACTCATGTCATTGACGATCACCGCCACCTTCAAGCCTTCCCGATTATTCAGGACGTGATTGAGTAGTGTTGTTTTGCCGGCGCCCAAAAATCCGCTGAGCACAGTGACAGGTAGTTTCTTATTTCGCTGTAGAATTTTCATTATAGTGGTTCAATAATGTTGGTGTTCGAAAGTCGCTCAAAGCTGGTGATCTAGTCCTTCCTGAGTACTGTCACAGGGTTGATAAAAAGGGCCTTGATAGAGGGCACCAGGATGGCCAACAAAGAGACCGTCAGCAAGGTGATTGATACGATCAGATAGACGGGCACATCGATGAGGTCGACACCAAACAAAAAGGGGCTAATGGGTCGAAGCAGCAAGGGGGCAAGTAGCGCACCAGCTACAATGCCCACACCGGAGATCTGAAGCATCTCCCGCAATACGATTTCGATGATTTTGCTATCTCCGGCGCCCAGCACCCGGCGCAGTGCCAGCTCCTTCATTTTCAGGATGAGCAAGAACGTCATCATGCTGAACAATCCGATCCCGGCAATGACACTACCTATGACCGCAATGGCCAGGAACAATGTGCTTGAGACCTTCGAATGCCAATTCATCTGCTCGATGTGTGCACTCATGGGCAGGTACTCAAATGTGGGTTGGTTATGGTCGAGATCGAGGATCGCCTGACTGAGTTTGGGGCTCAGCTCTGCCGCTGGCCGGCTGGTGTTGACGACATAGTGCGCATCTGTTGTTGTGTGATACAAGAGCGACACGTACACGCTGGGAACATTCTCGGCGGTGATACTTTGATGCTTGACATCCTGCGCGATGCCTACAACACGCAGGAAGGGTCGTTCTGAAGAAGCAGTGCCTAACTTCAATCGCTTTCCAACGGCTGTTTCGTTGGGCCACATCTTATCAGCCAGCTGACGATCGATCACAACCTGCAGTTCGTGCGTGGAGGGGTCTTCCCCGCTGAATCCCTCGCCCTGCTCGAGGCCGATATCCATCACCTCGAAATAGTTTGGTGTAATGCGCTGCACACTGATAAAAGGATTATCCGCTTGCTCTACGTCTGACTGGCCCTCGGCGGTGAAAATCGACTGGGCAGCAGTAGCTGTAGTGACCATTTCCGTCAACGGCAAGACGCTGTTCATTGCCACTTGCTCCACACCCGGGATGGCTTCAATAGACCGCAGACTCGACTCAAAGAATGCTCTCTTCTTCTCAGGAGATCCATATTTGAACCAGGAAAGGGCAATCCGGAAGGTGAGCTTGCTGTCGGATTCGAATCCCAAATCTGCCTGTTGCGCTGCATCAAAGCTCTTGTACAACAAAGATCCACCGACCATCATCAAAACGCTCACGAGGATCTGCACCATAGCCAGGCCCTTTTGCAGGTGGCTTTGACGCTTACTCCCCGTCGTGGCCTGACCTTCTTTCAAGCCATTGACCAGTTCCGTACGAGAAAGGTGGAACAGCCATGGCACCACGCCGGTGATAAAGCCGAGCACGATCGCGACAATCAATGCATAGCCAATGATCGTGGTGTTGATAGAAACGTCAATCCAGTAAGGCAAATAAGGGCTGACCAGGTCGTAGGACACGTCCATGAACATCCATGCAAACCCCAGTCCGGCAGCACTTCCAACGAGTGCCAGCAAGAAGGAATGCCAGACGAAGCCCTTGATAATTGCACTTTGAGAAGATCCCAGGACTCGTCGTACCGTCGTCTCCCTGCTTCTCCTGATGGCCTGGCTAACCAGCAAGTTGGACACATTGACGGCAGCGATGATCAGTAGAAAAATTACTGCGCCAGCGAGCAGCAGTAGGTAGCGGTGCAAATCCCCGAGGAACAGGTCCTCCAATGGTTCGGCAACGAACGTCAACCCTCTATTGACGTCTCCGTGGCGCTGCTCCAATTCTGCCGCGTACTCAGTGAGTTCTTCATTGAACTGGGCCAAGGTCACCCCGTCCTTTAACCGCGCCAATCCGATGCACAGACGATAGTCCCGTGCGGTGACGACGAACTCGGCATAGGCCATAGCCCTGAAGCCTTCGTTCCTACCGGGAAAACTGAATCCTTCGGGCAGAATACCGTAGTTGTTGTAGGTAAATCCGTCCAGCGTTACCTCTGGCACATTTCCTTCTCCACCATACCTTTTCTTCCAAAAGGCATCTGTCAGCATGACGGTATGAGATCCACGCTTGTCTAACGTCTCCGGCCAATAGCCACCTATTTGTGGCTCCACCCCAATTACATGAAACAGGTTGCTCGAAGCAAAAGTGACGGTCAGGTCTTCTGGTGGCTTGCCATCGCCGCTGAGGTTGTAGCGCCCACCATCTCTATAGACCGCAAGCTCCTCGATGGTCTGCAGCTCCTTTTGCATATCAAGGAATTCAGGATAGGACAGTAGGCCCTTCTCCCCTCCTTTCACCGATTGTATCCGGACCAGTCGATCAGCCTCCTTGAAGGGTAAAGGCGTCAGCAGCAACGAGTCGATATAGCTGAAGACGACAATGCTCGTGCTGGTGGCAATCGCCAGGGTGAGGACTACTACCAGCGATAGCATGGGACGCTTGAGGATTGCCCTCCAAGCCAATTTCAGGTCAAAATTTAGGTTCATGTCGTTTGTTTAATATTTCGTGGCGTTCAATCCATCCCAGATTAGCGGTATCTATTTGTTACTTGTTTCTTTTTGAGCGATTAAGCTTTCTACCTGCATCAGTCGGCCTCTCAAATGCTCCACCTCCCACTTGAGCTCCATTTGTACCTCCAATACCCCTTGTGGTGATAGGGCCTCCAGATAGATGGGACTTGCAGCCTGGCCATGGTCATGATGGTGGTCGTGGTCTCCTTCCCCGTGCTCATGACCAGGAACTTCCACGACTACTTCGTACCATTCTCCAAGGGCCTCAGCAACGGCTTGCAGCGAGTCGCGACCAGCTTGTGGCAATCGATCTTCCAACTGTTTGAATTGGGAAATCCGTAGCGCCGTCCGATGGGCAATATCGAGTGCTTCATCGTGCACCCTGGCAGCTTCCTGCAACACCTCACGCTCACCAGAAGAGGTGCATGACAATGTGATAAAAGTGAGCAGTAGGAGCCACTTCATTCTACCAACTCTGCCTCCTGCAGGATAAATACAAAATGGTCGTAGTCGCTGTTATTGAGCTTCAGCTTACCGCGGACCTTGATGATCTCGTCTGGAATGAACCGACGCGGATTCTTCGCAAACTGAATCTCGCAGATGGTCTCCTGCCCCACTCCACCACCACAGAAGAAGCACGAAGCATAAGGCTGACGTGACAAGACGATGGTCTTGCGATCAAATTCAAGCGGCAAGTAGTAACCTCCGAGGACCATCTCCTTCCCCTCTTTGGCCTTGATCTCGCTATCGAAAATGGGCATCTCGACATCGCTACCCAGTTCTTCGACATACTGCACTTCAAACCGGACGTCGGCAAATGTTTCCCAACCTTCGAAAGTGTTGAATAAACTCAAGACAAGAATGCTAAGCCACATGACGTCGAAGTTGATAATTGTGAAAATGAGCGTAGATGACGATCAATGCTCCGAAACTGGAGAGAAGTAAGCCCAGCCACTCCTCGGCAACGGACTCACCATTGATCATGAGCAGGGCGCCAGCAACAAACAAGACCGGAATAAAATGTTGCCGATGAACGCGATATCCAATAAAGAACGCAATGACTCCTATCGCCACCGTCACTGAAATAATCGTGACTTCCAGCCAAGGGTGATCCACGACCCAGAGAATGGAGTCAAGTCCAAGGATCAATAAGGCAGGTGCTGCCAGGCAATGGACAATACATATACTGGATGCCCAGATACCCATGTTGTCAAATGAAATGGCCTTTTGCGGCTGACTCATAGTCTTTGCTCGAGTTGTTGCAGGTCGTTGAGTGAGAATTGCCTGCCCGCGAATATTCGATCGTAGTACAGGTCTTTGAGTCCGTCGTGGTAGGCAGCGACACTTCGGACAAACTCGAGGTGACTCCCACGATCAGTGCTCGAAATTTCTGACAGTCGCTCATGCACCATCGCCGCGGGCGCAAGCCACTGCCACTTTCTCAAGAGGGCGTTGCGCTTTTGAACCTGGGTTTCGAATTCACCCTTCATAGCATTTGCCTCCCTGTCAAGCAAGGTGAAACTTGCATAGTACCACTTATTGAAGTCCGTCGTATCTCCGTCGTTGTACTGAGGGTAATCGGGATAGAACTGGTCAAAGACAAAAGACTTGGGTGATTCCCAATTTTGATCGTTCAAACTTCGGATAGCATGAATCACCTTTGATCTGTTGGGAAGCGGTTCATTGGCCAAAACGAACAGGTTGAGCATGGCAGGTGTAATAAGGGCGAAAACAAGCCAGACCCCGAGCCCCAACATAGCACTCAACGCCGCACTTCTCCGAAACGCCACGATCACTGCCATGAACGCGACCCAGACGAGGCAATACCCATAGATGACCAACAACCATTGGAAGAATAGCGTGAAATTCTCCAGAATAGAAATCCCCTGCGCCAGAAACCCGACGATCAATAAAATCGTTGCGAGATCCCAAACGATCACTAGTCTCAATAGGCCTTTACTTAGCAGAACGGTCCGTAAGGAGGTGGACTGTGACTGCAGAAGAGATAACGTGCCTCCCTCCTTTTCCCCGGCGTATAGATTGTAAAAGAGTGTAATAACCAGCAAGGGAAACAGAAACACAAAGACGTAAGACAAGTCAAAATTCCCGGTCAGGAGTTTCATCGGATTGGCCAATTCGCCCACATTGACCTGTCGGGCCATATCAGTGACATTGATGCCATAATAGACCGGAAACAGGTCGCGCTGTCCCAGGCAGAGCCCGGCCGCCGCAGGCGCCTCATTCGTGACGTAGTAGGTGAAATGTTTGCTCCAACCTACTCCGGTTGGAGAAAGCGCCTGTTGCAACTTCTTCTTGTTGCCTGCAATGGCAGTATCTAACCGCGCCCACAACATCAGACTGTCAAATTGCTGCCGTTCGTGCTCCTGCACCTGAGCTATCCGAGACTGTTGCTTGTCCACCTCGAATTTCCCAAAATAGATACCATAAATCCCGGCGCCCAGGACGACTGCTAGGAGTACTTTGAGCATACTACTACGCCACAGGTTTTTCCATTCGAAGGACAGAATGTGAATCAGCTTTTTCATAGGATAGAGATCTTGGTCACGAAGATGGATGAGACGATGAACAGCCCAATGAGCCAGAACGCCAGCGCTCCAACGCTTCTCCATTGATTGGAAAGAATCGTCACAGTACCAGGTAGTTCATACTGGAAGGGCTTGATGCTGGCCCACATGTCCTTACCAAGGTTATAATCCCCGTAGGCAATACTCGGCTTATGGTTTACCTCCATGTCCTTGTTCATTATTTTGACAAAGCCGCGTCGGTAGTTCTCGGCCGCTTTCGCAAAGGCCACGTGATGTTGAAAGTCGGTACCTGCTAAGGCCATAGAAAGGTTCCTTACCGCCAGGTATGGATTGACGAATCCGGCCCATTCAGACAGTCTATTCTGCCGGTAGAAGATGCTTTCAATCCTTGAGAACTCTTGATCGTACACCTGATCGGTATATTCTTCACCAGCCTGCATGGCGATGCCGCTCCAGTTGACAGGCAGGTCCTCGATGGTCTCAACACCATATTGATCCAAGACTTCTTGCCTCAGCGATGCAAGGCGTGTGTCTGAAGGATTGTGGCCGTCAATACCATTCTTCACTTTCTTTTTGATGGTATTCTTAAAGTCAAATTGCGAAGGTGTTGGGTACACCTTATCCGCGAGGTTGGCCGTCGCCTTTGGCAGAATGATGCAAGCGACAATCCAAACCCCCAGAAGTGTCAGCAATGAGGCTCCGGAGTTCTTAGCAACACCCGAGATCAAAACACAGAGCAGAACGAAGACCAGAAAGTACAGGCCATACCCGATGGTCAGCAGCGCAAACTTCGTGTTCACCTCAGGGTCGAGCGTGGCCGAATGCTCATCCAGCAGAAGATAGGCCAGCACGATGATGGGCAAGTAAATCAGCAACACCATTAGGTAGGTGCCCCACACTTTGCCCATGAACAATTGCCGCATGGATAGCCCCTGTGCGTGGATCAGCTTCAGCGTTCCCTCTTCCCGTTCTTTGCTGAATATGTTGAATGTCAGGAAGATGATCAGCAAGGGCAGCAGGACCTGCAAAATGAGGGCTGTCGTCATCTCCCCAAAGCGTGTCATGCTATTGCTCTCCTGAGCAGCACTAAACATAATCTCATTTTGCTTGTGGGCCTCGAGGAAAACAGAGATACCGGTGTAATTATCAAGTCCTACATCGAGAAAACTCAGGACCGGTTTCGGCTTAAAAGCAAACTGCCCATAGTGCGCAGCACTGTGAGGGTGTTTCGTGCCTTGATTCACCCATTTGTCGTACATCTCGGCCTGTGCTTGTTCTCGCTGTTCCTGTATTTGCTGCTGACCCTGACGGCCAACAAGCACTGCTGTCAACATGAGTACCAGCAGAATGGCGCCTGACACCTGGAGGCGCACATCTCTTAGCGCTGTTAGGAATTCTTTCTTAATAAGCAAGCTCAACATGACTGTCAGATCTCATGGTTTCCAAATACAATTGCTCCAACTCCGCCAGGGTGATATCGTGACTCTTCAGCGAATGCACCAGTTGGCCAGAGCGCATGATCCCAATGTGGGTACCACTTTCCTTGGCCCGAAATAAGTCATGTGTGGCCATCAGGATAGCCACGTCATTGTCCCTTAGATCCTCCAGCAGCTCTGCAAAATCATTGCTGGCTTGAGGGTCAAGCCCTGAGGTGGGCTCGTCCAGTAGTAGGTTGTCCGCTTGTTTCGCCCTGGCAATGGCGATCCCCACTTTTTGACGCATCCCTTTAGAGTACTGCGAAACCCTTTTGTTGATGGCGTCTGACTGCAATCCAACAGAGGCAAGTAGTTCCTCGGCGGACGACTTGTCGGGCTTGTCACCGCTCAGACCCACGAAGAATTGCAGGTTCTCGATACCAGTGAGGTTCCCATAGAGATTCAGGTTCTCAGGGATATAGGCCAGGTGTTTTTTCGTTGCTGTTGACTGATTAGAGACCTCTAGCTCGTTGACTACCGCCTGTCCGGAAGTGGGCTGAATGAAACCCATGAAGAGATTGATAGTAGTGGTCTTGCCGGCACCATTTGCCCCGAGCAGGCAATAGATCTCACCTTGATTCACTGAAAGCTCCAGTGAATCCAGTGCGGTAAATCCGCCATATTTCTTCGTTAGTTTTTGCGCTTGTAGCATATCTCGATTGGTTTATTCAGGTTTACTTATCTTCATTGTCGATAATTCCGATGGAGGCGACGGTGTCCCCGGTATTCACCGGTGGCGTCCCCAGGATGTACATGATGATACCGGTACGTTCCGCCTGTACCTCAGCAATCGTCTCATGGAAAAAGTTGGTGATGTACCCCAGCTTCATACCCTTCAGCACATAATCTCCACTCGATTTCGTCGGATAAAAGAAGCCGTCATGGGCACTACTGACTGATGATCGATCGGCGACAATGGCTATTTTGTCCAACTTGATCGGCTCACCAGGAAGCATGTCGAGGTGTTTCAACAAACTCTCCATGCCTACCACGATCTTGTCTACATAATCTTTTTCCACCATTCCCAGCCTTCCACATTCAATGTCCGCTGCAGGAATGCCTCGTTTGTATGCCTCCGCGGAACAATACAGGCTCGGATTGCCATCTTTCATGTAGTCTTTGTTTGTCGTATTGAAAATGGCCACATGGTCGAAGCCCATGCTCATCGCCATCAGTTTCGCTTTTTCGGAGATCTCAGGACGGTCGTCGTGATGATAGTAACCGGAATAAGGCCTCAAATCCTCGGGAGCATCTCCGCTGTGCATGTCCACGAAGAAGTCGCTCCGCGGAATGATTTGTCCTGAAATGTAATGCGCGATTCGAGCTGTAATAGTACCTTCCGCGTCACCGGGAAAAGCACGATTCAGATTCCTCCCGTCCATTGGATTAACGAAAGGTGATCGACCGAGGAAGCTACCCATATTGGCGATCTGTACGAGAATGACGCTGCCTCGCAGTTGGCTCGGATCGATGGTATCAATCAGTTGTTGCCCTGCCAGAATGGGAGAATACTCATAGCCATGAACACCTGCCGTAATCCCCAATACTGGTCCGGCCTGGGTTCCGTGGAATACGGTGATGGGTATGAAAGTCTCATTTCCATCGCCGTCAGCCAGCGAGACCGAAAAATGCCTCTTCGTACCTGGCAACACCTGGTCACCTTCAAAGTCCAGGGGATCCTGGCCAATCAGGTTTATGGCAAATGCCGATACAGCGCAAAGAATAAGAAATCGAATCATACAATTGTAGGTAGTCAAAAAGGGAATGAAGTATCCCCAACTAGTGGCCTGCCCGATTTGCCGTGGTCAAAGCCAATGAGGCCATAAGAGGCCGTCAGGCAGCTGGTGGACCTCGCTCCAAAGGCCCTGCAACTGAGGCGGCATGTTGTCGTGGGACATCGACAGGTGGTACTGAATGGACATGAATAACGGTTGAATCAATCGTCGATGATTCGATCGTAGCAGCGTGCGAGAAAAAGAGATCGCAAACACCACAATCCTCAGTATCACCGCTCAGTACCAATTCGATTGATGACCCACTCTCAGTCGCATGCTGATGGTCAATGGAATGAAATGCAAATAGGAAGGGCAGCACCAGAACGTACATCCCCAGGAGAGCAGCTCCTATTTGACCTTTGGGCTTCATGCTTGTAAAAGTATAGCACTATATCCATTAATGCAAAATAGTTGCATTTAAAGCTCTCCAACGTCAACGCTCCCTTCATGCCATCGCGCTCCCTTCTGCCTCCAACTATTGTCAAGTACCGCAGCGGTCACTAATATTGGCAATCGTGAAAGGCGACAAGAAGATCATTTGGGTTGAGGCAGGCTACCGCAGGTTTGCCAGTTACGGCGAGATCGGCCTTACTGTCGAGGCCATTGCCCGAGACCTGGGTCGCAACAAATCCTCCTTTTACCACTACTTCGGCGAACTGAAGGTACTAAAGGCCGATATGCTGCAACATCACCTGGAGGCATCCAATAGTGTCGGGAAAAAGATCGCCGAAGCCGAGGTGCTGGATCCCGATGCCCTCTCGATCGTCGTGGAGCACAAAGTCGATTTCCTTTTCCATAAGCAACTGAAGCTGGCCACCGGGCAGGAATACAAGGATTGCTATGACAAAGCTTTTGAATATGTCAGGGACCCACTCCTTTCGAAGCTTCGGGAAGAATTTGATCTCAAAGACAAGCAGCTTTTCTCAGAAGCACTCTTGACGCTCGTCACTGACAACTTCCTTCTGCGGATTCAGGAGGCGACATTGACCATTCCCTGGCTCAAAGACTACCTCAAGGAGCTTCGGGACCTGACCCGGCACATTACCTGAGCACAGCGTTTTGGACGGCTACCGACTAAAAACCTTCCATGCGTCCATATATCTTCGGGAATCTTTGGTTTATAAAAGCGAGAGCAATGACACAGTTCAGATGGTTAAAGTACCTGGCAGCATATAGTGTACCTGTAATTGTACTTCTGTCAATTTGGTTGGGCGGTTGGTATAGTTATGCAGCTATTGCTTACGCCTTTGTACTGATCCCATTTCTCGAACTGTTTATGAGTGGCTCTGCTCAAAACATGGACGAGGCCCAGGAAGAAATTGCCAGAGAGGATCCCATCTATGACGCTCTCTTGTATGGACTGGTTCCTGGACAGTTCCTTATACTCGGATTCTTCCTCTGGCGCGTGAGCGCTGAAGGATTGGCAATTTACGAGCTCATTGGGATGACACTCGCCTACGGGGTCGCTTGCGCCCAGGCCATCAACAATGCCCATGAACTGGGACATCGCAATACAAAGCACGAGCAGTTCATGAGCAAGATCCTACTTCTGACGTCGCTTTACATGCATTTCTTCATCGAGCACAATCGCGGCCATCACAGGAACGTCGCCACCAATGAGGACCCTGCCTCCAGTAGATATGGAGAGACCATCTATGCTTTCTATTTTCGTACGGTGACAGGTAGCTGGGCTTCCGCCTGGAGGTTGGAAAGAGAGCGCTTGCTAAAGACCGGGAAACGGTTTTGGAGTGTGCATAATGAAATGATCCGGTTTCAAGTCCTGCAACTAGCGCTCATCGCTGGCATCGCATTCGCCTTCGGGCCACTTGTCACAGGACTATTTGTGCTTGGCGCCATTATGGGATTCATGCAGTTGGAAACTGTCAACTACATCGAACACTATGGTCTGCAGCGAAAGGTCAAAGGCAATACCTACGAGAGGACACTCCCCATCCACTCCTGGAATTCCAATCACCCGCTGGGCCGACTGATCTTGTTGGAGCTCTCGAGACATTCAGACCACCACTTCCTGGCCGGGCGTCCCTACCAGGTGCTTCGCAACTTTGAAGAAAGTCCGCAGATGCCTACGGGCTACCCCGGCATGATGCTCCTGGCCATGGTACCACCTCTCTGGTTTAGGGTCATGAACAAAAGAATTGCGGACTACAAGACATCGATTGAGGGGAAGCATTTGGCGTAGGGGTCTTTAAAAATGGATCACAGATCCATCATGATTATAAGATGGATCACAGATCCATCACTATTCTAATTTCGAGATGCCCTGCGGAACATCTCGAACGGCCAGAAGTGGGGTCCATACCCGCCCCAAGCCCAAATGGACAAGACAGCATAAGATTTCGTATTTTCAGGTTTAGACTATTGCATTGCTACTAGGTACGGGCTGCAAAAGTCCACCAAAAAGTTCCACGATGAAGCAACTGATCGGACTTCTGATCATAGTTTTCCTATTCCAAAAGAGCCTTCTACACCAGCAGTATTTGATGATTTATAATAGGTTCCGAAGACTCAACCCCTTGAGCTCTGCGTCGTCAGAGGAGAAAGTCCGTGAGATCCTCTTGTTTGTGTACTCGTTCCTTCCAATTATGGTTCAAAGCCCTTCAGAGGATGCTGCCGGAAGGGGCCTAAGAATTAAGATATGGCTGTGGCTTGTTGTTTTTTATATCTCAGTTATTCTCCTGTTTTTCCCCTAGCTGGCGCGGATCTTCTGGCGCTGGCCCATTGTGACGGAGTGATCCGTGCCCCTTCAAAAAGCACGGAAGTAACTTCCGCGCTAGAGCTGGATCACAGATCCATCACTATTCTAAGTTCGTGATGCCCTGCGGAACATCTCGAACAGCCAAAGGATTTATCACCGATAAAACGCCTCCCTCAACGGTCCGTGCCCTTCAAAAAGCACGGAAGTAACTTCTCCGGCAGACTGTGATCCGTGCTATTCAAAAGGTACGGAAGTAACTTCCGCGCCAGAGTGTCTTCTACTGGCTGTGGATGACATTCGTTCGAAAGGACGAACGGTTCACATAACTAAACTGTCCAAAGAAACTCACCACGTCTCATACAGCTTGTTCAAAATCCGCTGGTCCCTACCGTAGAGGTCGCGGAAGAAGTACAACTTATCATCCTGCCTGTTTTCATAGCATGTCCAATACATGAGATAAACCGGCAAAGGATCCTTAAGGAATACGGTCTTTGTCTCCTTCGTATCCAATACCTCCTGTATTCTGTCCTGATCGTAGCCCTTGTCGCCCAACAGGTTTTCTGCAAGCAGCGACGGATTCTGCACACGCACACACCCGTGGCTAAAGGCTCGCTTCGTCTGCTGAAAAAACGACTTCGACGGCGTATCGTGCAAATACACCGAATACTTGTTGGGGAAGATGAACTTCATTCTGCCCAGTGCATTGCGGGGCCCTGGCTCCTGCCTGATGACGTAAGGAAAATTGTTGATGGAGTACCTGGAGAAATCGACCGTGGTTGGGTCCACCTCCGTATTGCCACTGAGCAGGGTCATGTTACGATCCTGCAAGTAATTAGGGTCTGTCTTTAGTCGCGGCAGCATCTCCTTTGATGCAATCGAATAAGGTACGGTCCACGTAGGGTTGAAGACCACGTACTGAATGTCTGAATGGAACACGGGGGTCTCATGGTGCTCCTTACCGATGACGACCCGGCACGAATACTCCAACTCCATGTCCTGGAACAGGTAGAGGTTGAAGTCCGCGATATTTACTAGAAGAAACCGCTCAGGCAGTTCATTGGAGACCCATCGGCACCTTTCCATATTGACACGGATCATGTCCATTTTTTCCCTGTTGCTGATGTTAAGCACTTCAAACGTGGCTTTCCCGATGATGCCATCATCATCAAGACCGTTCAATCGCTGGAACTCCATCACGACCTCTTCAAAGTCTTCATCGAACAGATCGCTGACATCAGCGTCGATTGCGCGGTCGTGCGTGGAGAGGATCATTTTCAGCTCACTGATGACGGCGCTGCTGTCCCCTTTGCGCAAAGCGGCACCCGGATAGCGAATTTGCTCATGTTCCTCACCAGATCTCTCCAATGAGTCATAGTAAGCAAACCACCTCTTCAGCCGGGTGTACTGCGGCATTTCAGGGGTGATATTGTCATTTCCCTCCTTCAGGGAATTGTTCCGGAGTCGGTCCAGCACTCTCAATTCGACGTTGTCCGGGATGTCGCGCAAAGCATAGTTCCAGTTGGGGTCCACACCCGTAGGACTCACTTTACCCTGGATCATGTGGTGCGCGTAAGTCAACAGCGCATCGGTCATCACGATGTCAGCCTTTGCGACGAAATCCTCATCTGTTTTGAAGTTCGATAACTGAGAATTGTACTCAACGATCAATTCTGCGTGATAGTCCCCCGGGAACAGTCCTTCGTAGTAGGAAGCAGTCAGTATTTCGATAAGATCGTCCCGATTGGTTTTGTCATTCCAAAGGGGCTGATAGTCGTTGGCCTCATAGACCGCTGCGATCTCTTCATTGTCTATGATCTTGCGACCGTCGATTTCAAGCACGTGTGATTCCTCCAATTGGGCGAGGTAGCCTCTCAGGTCCGAACTGGGTGCAGGGCGCATGGCTAAGAGAAGCGCCACTGAGGCAATGAATGCTGTAGAAAGAAGAATTTTCACAGGTTTATCTAATTTGGGCTTTGTCATGATTCTCGTTTCAAAGTTAGGGATAAGCGCAGGTACGCTCGCAACCTTTTCTAAATCTCGCGTCGTGCTTCTCCTGATTGCGGCATCCTTGCTTTCGTCAATCATCGCTACCGCTCAGCTGCAGACATTCTCCATAAGTGGGCTTCCCGAGCAATTCGAGATCAACACCATCTCTTTCACTTCAGACGGAAAAACGGTCTTCATTACCGCCTACGAGGATTGGGAAAAGCAAGTACCCTTCGTAATAACAGGTAACACACTGCAACCATTCACTGTTTTGGACACCATTTACAATGGTGCCATCTCCCCTTCTGGCAAACGCATCCTGTTCGCAATCAGAGATCAGGAATACACCCAGATCTACCTGACGAAGAAGAAAAATGACGTTTGGTCAGCGCCTGTCAATCTTACAACTGAAAGCGGTATCACTGGCGGGTATTTCAACTGGCTCAATGAAGAGACCGTGTACTTCTATGTGCCCAAAAATCAAGGAGACCTTGTGGTTGGAAGGTTGCTCGAGGACGAGCTGAGCATTCAAGCCAGCATAGACAATTTGAATACACAACACACTGAATTCAGTCCTTTTGTTGATCCGGGTTTAGGCTTTCTCCTTTTCACCCGGTACAAAGAAGGGGACCCATCGCAACAGGGGGTGATGTACAGTCAGAACATTGGAAGTCTGACATCGCCCGTATGGGATGAGCCTGTCAAAATCGATAAGATCACCTATGGATGGGGGGCCTTTGTGCTCCAAGACACACTGTACTATACCGATGGCAGCCGAATTCAGATGATCCCAACCGGTGAACTGGCTGCCTTCAGCCAATGACTGATCATACCCATCCCATGAACAGGTTCCTCTTTCGCGTGTGACAGCACTTGCCAATGTTTTGCTCTATTTTCGTTGGCCAAACAATACACAGAACCTGCAGCATGACCACCGTCGACAGTTTTGAGTTTGAGGGTATCAAGTACTTCCAATTCGGATACAGTCCCTTTGGTCGGCCCTCGTTGCTGGTCTACGTGTATTTCATCGACGGCCTATTGATAGATACTGGCCAGCGCAATGCATGGAAGATGATACGACAAACCATCTCCGGGCTGGACGTAAAGCAAGTGTTTGTCACCCATCATCACGAGGACCATTCGGGCAACGTGCATTACCTCAACGACGTTTTCGGCTGTCCTACCTACGCGTCGGTACGCTGCTGTGAAATGATGAAAGCACCCCCTCCTATCAGCTTACCTCAAAAGACCGTTTGGGGCTCACGGCCGGCATTCTCGGGGCTCACCCCTATTGCTGACGAGATCAGGACCCCGAATCACACCTTTCAAATAGTCCCTATCCCGGGACATGCCGAGGACATGGTCGCCCTTTACGAACCCCAACAACAATGGCTCTTCTCCGCAGATTTGTATGTCAACTCCTACATCGGCTACTTCCTTCCTGAGGAGAGCATCACGCAGCAAATCCAGTCCATCAAGAATATCCTACAGCTGGACTTCAAGGCCCTGCTGTGTGGGCACAACCCACAGCTAACCCACGGCAGGCAAAAGCTGGAGAAGAAGCTGCACTTCCTGGAGGATTTCTATGAACAGGTGGCCAACTGGTGTCAAAAGGGCTACAGGGCAAAGGAAATTTTTAAGGCCATGAATTTGAAAGAACATGGTATCGTTTACTTGTTGTCTAACGGTCGATTATCCAAATTAAATATGGTGAAGTCGGCTATGAGAGACTATCAGACTTCGCTGGGATGATCCTGACTGATCAATCACACTTCGCCCACGGAAATCGGACTGATTGGCCTTCCGCCATCAAGCATCGATGAAGGAGGTTGTGAATACCTCCAGGTCGCTCTAAATTCGGCTAATGAAGCCTAGTCAATACCTCTCCACACGACGACGAGTGACAACAAGCAAAATCATCGTCATCTTCTGGATCATCATATTTTGGTTTGTCCTTGCCTTTTATCAGTACTTTGACAGATACACGGTTTTGCTTGACAGGCAGTGCCTGGGTACTGCCTACTCCCACTGGCCTTATATCAAGGGGCTGCTATTGTCCATGTTACTGGGCGGTCCCATTTCTGGAGCGGCTATTGTCTTCCTGTGGGAAAGGTGGCTACGAAACATGTCGTTCTTCAAAGCCCTTTTTTACATAGTCATGTGGTATACGACCCTGTATATCCTACTGACTTCCATTTTGACCCTCACCTTTGACGGGGACAATTCGCCACTTGCTGGTAAAGAATTCCATGAGGCTATTATACCCGCTGTCTTTGACCCCAATCTGTTGCCAAACTTCTTTTTCTGGCTCGGAGTAATGTTTATGACCATGTTCCTCCTACTTGTCCGAGACAAGTTTGGGCCAACTGTTTTCGTATCGTTCCTTGCTGGAAAGTACTTCCGGCCAAGGAACGAGGAGAGGATCTTTATGTTTATGGACCTGAAATCTTCCACGACCATCGCAGAGCAATTGGGCGAACTGCAGTACTTCAGATTTCTCAACGATGCCTTTAAGACTGCCACTCCCGCCATAGTAGCTAGCCGTGGGGAAATCTATCAATACGTAGGGGATGAGATCGTCATCAGCTGGCCCATGAAGGTAGGACTCCGTGAGGGCAATTGCGTCCGATGCTTTACTGAAATGACCATGCTTCTGACTGACCAAACGGCGTATTTCGAAAGCAACTATGGTTTCAAACCCCAGTTCAAGGCCGGAATGCATGCCGGCCCTATTGTCGCAGGGGAAATGGGTACCATCAAAAGGGAGATCGTGTACACTGGGGATGTGCTAAACACTGCCTCACGTATTCAATCCGAATGCAATCAAATGGGAGTTGACTTGCTGATGTCCAGGGCTCTCGAAGAGCAGGTAAGCGAGGCAAGTAAGGAATTTGCATTCCATTCTCTAGGTGCAGTCACGCTCCGAGGAAAGTCCGAAGCTGTTGAACTCATGACCATACTTTTGCATTGATCATCCATCCTCATGAAAAGACTAGCCACAATCATCGCCATTCTGCAGCTTGTGAATTGCAGCATACCCAACACCGAGTTTGAAGTAGATCCCGGTATCCCTTTGACCATCGCCCAAATGCGCGTGGCGAATATCAGTGACCTATCCTACAAGGTAAGTCTGGAAATACCGAAAGAGCGGACCGAGCGGATCACCGGCGAGTCGACCATCGAATTCAACTGGGCAGCACTCGACATGCCGCTGATTATTGATTTCCGAACGCAGGAAAGCGACGTCCTGCAAGTAACTGCCAACGATAAAGGTCTCATCACATATGTATGGAGCAACGGCCATATCATCATTCCTTCACAACACCTCCGGAATGGGAAAAATACAATCTCAGTCTCTTACCTGGCGGGGAATTCCTCGCTGAATCGCCATGAGGAGTACCTGTACACCCTTTTTGTTCCCGATCGCGCATCTTACGCGCTTCCAATCTTTGATCAGCCAGATCTGAAAGCGACCTATGATGTTACCCTCAAAGTACCTGACGGATGGACCGCCGTAGGCAATGGACCTCTTCAATCAGACGGCGCTGATCCCGATGAAGGCATCTATCGGTTTGCAAGCCGACACCCTATCAGCACCTATCTGTTCTCCTTTGCCGCTGGTGTCTTCCAGTCAGAAACGACAACCATCGAGGGACGGGAGATGACCATGTACCATCGGGAAAGTGACTCCACTAAGGTGGCGAACAACATCGATGCCATCTTCGAACTCCACTACCAGGCTTTGGAGTGGCTCGAGGATTACACGGCCATTGATTACCCGTTTGAGAAATTCGATTTTGTCCTTATTCCCTCCTTTCAATACGGAGGGATGGAACACCCGGGAGCAATTCTCTACCGGGCCCGTAGTTTGTTTCTCGAGCCCTCTGCGACGCCTGTCGAGCAACTGCGTCGGGCGAGCCTGATCGCCCATGAAACGGCACACATGTGGTTCGGCGACCTTGTGACAATGGAGTGGTTCAATGACGTGTGGATGAAGGAAGTGTTTGCCAACTTCATGGCGGCCAAGATTGTCAATCCCGCCTTCCCCGAAGTGAACCACGATCTTCGGTTCTTCCTGGCTCATTATCCGTCGGCGTATGCAGTGGATCGCACGGCTGGTGCACATCCGATCCGCCAGCAGCTGGATAATCTTAAGGATGCCGGCACGCTTTACGGCAATATCATCTATCAGAAAGCCCCTATTGTGATGCGACAGCTTGAGTTGATCCTGGGTGAGGACCAGTTCCGGGACGGGCTCCGAACCTATTTGAGCAACCATGCTTACGGGAATGCCACCTGGCCGGACTTGATCGCCGTGCTCGATGAGCTGTCTGAGGAAGACCTCGCCCAATGGAGTCAGGTATGGGTACAGGAAGGAGGTCGCCCAACTGTGATGACCGAGAGCATTGAGGCGAACGGTGAGGCCAAGCTTCGGTTCTCACAATCCGACGAGAAGGGTGAGGCGAAGACCTGGAATCAATTCATAAGGCCTGCCGTATGGCGAGCCAATGGTGACTTTCAGCAGTACGACGCGCAGTTGGCCAAGGCCAAAAGCGAGAGCTCGGTTGACTTTGAGCCCGCCATTGTGCTACCCAATAGTGCTGGTCTTGGCTACGGCTACTTTCAGCTGAGTGAACCGACGATTGCCTACCTTCTAGAGCATCTACACGAAATCGACGACCCGCTTATTCGCGCCGTGGCAGTGGTCGACCTATGGGAGGAAATGCTTTATGGTCGTGTGGCTCCAGGTCGCATCATGGAAATGCTTCGCACGGCAATGCCAGTGGAAAGCGACGATCAAATCTCCCAACGAATGTTGGGATACATGGAAACCTGCTTTTGGCAGTACCATCCGCAATATCAATGGGAACAGCTGGCCATCGATCTGGAGGCGCTTCTTTGGGATCTGGTGAACAATCCGAACCGACCCAAGCTCCAGTTAGCTTATTTCCGCACCCTGTCGGGCCTTGCGATGACTGAAGGCACACTCAATCGTCTGGAGGCCATCCTGAGGGGCGAAGCGTCTATTGAAGGCCTGACCATCGGAGAGAACGACAAGACGCGTCTGGCCTTCGAGCTAGCACTACGAGAGCACAATGAGGAGCAAGTGCTTGCCTATCAACGTGAACAGATCAAAAGCGAGGATCGGCGTGATCGCTTCGACTTCATCACTCCAGCCCTGGCCAGTGATGCATCTGTTAGACAGGGCTTTTTCGAATCACTGCGGCTCGAAGAGAACCGCAGCCATGAGCCATGGGTACTCAATGCCCTGGGTTACTTGCACCATCCACTAAGAGCGGACCAGGCGGTACAGTTCATCGAGCCAAGCCTTCAGTTGATGGAGGAGATTCAGGTTACTGGAGACATCTTCTTCCCGACAGGTTGGATCCGGACCACGTTGGGCGGGCACCAGTCTGCGGAGGCCGCGGACGTCGTCAGGAGGTTTTTGGCAGATCGGCCGGACTACCCGCAACCACTTCGGCTCAAAATATTGCAGGCTGCTGATCCACTGGAGCGGGCCTCAGCGATTCTTGCATCGGCCGACCCGGAGTAAAGAGCGGAATCCTTGCAGGCTTCCTTTCTGGGTGTCACACGCCTTCTCTACCTCCCAAACGATGGATGGTATTCTGGACGGTCCCCTTCAGCGGGTTGCCGTCTTTGTCTTCGAGGTCATAGGAGATCGTCATCACATCCACAGGAGCAATGCCCTCGACGAAGAGCCTGACAGTTGTGCCATCCCCTAGCAATTGCACTTTCGTAATGGTCAGCTCTTTCCGATTGTGCCTGTCGGAGCCGTACTTGCTACTCCTGACGAGGTCCCAGGTCTCCACCTCAAAATTGTCGACATCTTCCGCGGATGCATCCAGAGGGCTGGCAAATGTCAGCTCAAGGCCGCTCTGTAAAGTGCTCAGCCCCACAGGTACTGGAAGTGGTTTGCCAGTATAGCGAACCCGATATAGCCCTCCGCCACGATAGATCTGGGTCGTGCCCCAGGCAGACATACCGCAGGCATATAGGTGACCATCTGCAGGATTGAATCTTCCTCTCATTACCCCAGTGAGAAATTTGACATCTGGCAGGTCAATGACACCGCCTTGCATTTGACCTCTGACTCTCTCCGGCAGCACCAATTGTACTTTGCCAAAGCCATAAGAGAAGCTAAGCAAGGCCCCATCAAGTGGGCCCCACTTTTCACTATCGACCCACATCAACTCTGACGGCGAACGGTCAAACTCCATGTCCACCCAGACCATGGGCGGCTCCATGGCAGCTCTTGAGGTATCTTCCGGGGGATCGTATCCCCACATGTTGCCGTAGAAGTTGCCCTTGCCCTCGATCCAGTTGATGCGATTCATGGGATTCCAGAAGCCCTGCTGATCCGTGACGATGAAGCTGCCATCGGGGTTGATGCACACGCCATTCGCGGCCCTAAATCCCGTGGCGATCACTTCAGTGCTGGAGCCGTCCTTACTGACCTTCAGTAGTGTGCCATGCTGAGGGATCAACGCCTCTCGCGCATGGCGACCGCTCTTGGCGTAGTACAGGTTCCCTTCAACGTCTGCCTGCAGACCCATGGCAAACTCATGGAAGTGGTCAGAGACCTGATGATCGTGATTGAAGCTCTCGTAGAAGTCGGTCTCCATATCACCGTTGAGGTCTCGGAGCAAGACGATCTGATCCCGGCAGGTGACAAAGATCTTCTCATCCACGACTTTGATACCCAGGGGCTGAAAAAGCCCTGCAGCCATCCGCTTCCATGTCACAGTTCCTTTGTTCTCCAACAGCCCGGTGATCAACCACACATCGCCGTCCGTTGTACAGGCCACCGCTTTGTTCTGGTCCGCCAGGAAGTCAATACCACTGAGTTTCATCCTACTGGCCCACGGATTGTCAAATGGCGGCACCAATTTGTCGATGGCAAAAGGACCATTTTCGTTCCCCTGGATCACCTCCCCGGTCAATTCCTGACCAAAGCGTGTGGAACCGGCGGTTGTGAGGGGTTGCAGGTCTTGAGGTGGAGAGGAGACGATCCATTGACCAAGATTATCCACTGATTCGTCGGCGATGAACAGCTTCAGCCTCACTGACATCGATGGGTCTACTTCCAGCACATGAAAGCCGTCTTCTTCGAGGATCGTTGCCCCATCTCCCGCGACAATTACCTTGTTAGAAAGCGGGGCCACGCGCATTTTTAATTGAGATGTCGACGGGCTCACATTGAGCGTGCGCGTAAACATCACGGTTTGCCCTCCTTCCATCACCTCAACGCCAAATAGCTCCAGTACATCAGCGTCCCCAACACTGTAGGAAATGATCGTGTGCCTGTTGGTTTGGTACAGGCCCTTATAGTTGGCCCAATCCTTTGGCAGTGGGCCGAAAGCTCTACCGTCGCGTGCCCGGAACCTGGGGTCCTCAAATGAACCTGTTTTGGGGTTAGCCCATCCTGGACCTACTGGTGTCTCGAAGTGCAGCTTGCCGATCGTCCGAGGATACGTCTCGTGCCGGTCATTCAAAAGGATGCCATCCCAATCGATGAAGCCATTTCCAGTCCACCCGCCGGCCACCCTCATCAGGTCGTGGTCAAACATCATCCAGGCCTTGCCACGCGAAACACCCCCTTCGCCTTGATCGAGTCGCACTGCAATGCCTTTGTAAGCGAAGTTGTTGTCCAGATAGTCTTCATCCACATATGGAAGGGGTCCCGGAGAATGGAATCGCTCGGGCCCTTTCGCCGAATCCACCAATTCGTAGGTATTGATGAAGAAATTGCCATAATCCATGTCTGCCCACGGCTGGTAGGGCTTCGTGGCGGGCCCCCTGGTAGAACCCCGCGGCAATCCTGCTATGTAGCCTGGTGTGGCCGGTACGTAGGCTGCCTTGTTCTTTTCCTTGATAAAGTTTTGTTGTAGGTACAGGATTACGTCGTACTTCTCCTGGGGGGTGAGGATGAGCTGAGGCGGCATCGTGCCGTATCCTTTGGTGAGCGTCAGATACATCGAGTAGACGTCGCTACCCGCTTTGAAGGGACTGTCCCAGAACTTGCGCGATTGGGGGATGGAGCCCTCTATTTCCGGAGTGCCGTGGCAGTTGATGCAGTTGGCGTTGTAAATGCGGCTCCCACGAATAAAAGCGTCATTGTCCCACGATTGGATTATGTCGGCATGGTCCACGTCCTTTTCGATTGGATCGAGGTCCTCGTCACTTAACAAATAAGCCACTTCAGAGCGGTCGATCGGTACCAGTTCATCAGATTGTTTGGTAGCGCGAAAAGGGTACTCTCCGTTCCTCGTCGTAAGCGTACCCGTAAACTGATCCCCGTCAAATGTGCCCTCCAGGTCAAACCAGTCAAACTCCCCTGAGAGTTTCTGATCGTCAATGGCGACATTCTCCAGTTCCATCGTCTCCCAGCCAAAGATGGTCAGTACCGCCGTGGGATAGGCTTTGTTCTGGTTGAGCTTCATGATCCCCTTTTCCTGGCTGGAGAAGTCCACCTCAAAGTTCCAGTAGGTCATATTGCCGCCGGGACTGCACGCTCCACAGAACAGGACCAGGGGAATGATGAGCAGGAACGAGAATCGAGAAATTGGCGAGAGCAGTAAGTGTTTCGAGAGTCGGGTCAGAAGCTTCATTGAAGAGGACATAGATATTGACTCAAAATAGCCAATAATGGGTAAATGCCCATAACCTAACATGCCCGCTACCTCAAGATGAACCCATCCTTCAATGGATCCGACGGATCGATGAGAAATTCGTTCTTACCGGTTACATAGGCAGTACCAGTGACTTCAGGAACAACCGCCTGCAATCCCTCATAAGTCACCTCTTCGCAGATCTTCACATCAAAAGTAGTTCCCAGGATGCTTTCGATGGTGATCGATTCGCCAACCGCCAATTCCCCACGTTGGTGATGTATCGCCGCCCGCGCAGAGACACCGGAGCCCGTGGGAGAGCGGTCTACTTCTCCTTCTGCAAATACGCAGACATTGCGACTGTGACGATCACTGGCGACCGGATCGCCGATGAAAATCGTCCCGTACAAGAAGCTCAGATCTTCTTCGAGGGGATGTCGCACAGCCCGCTCCGTCATAATGGCCCGCTTGATGTCCATGCCCGTCTTGATGAGTTGGGTGTAGTCTGACGGATCGCATGTAAGGCCTACGCTCGCAGCCTTCACAAAGGCATAAAACGCTCCCCCGTAGGCCAGGTCATACTCGACAGGGCCCAATCCGGGCACTGTTACTACCTGATCCAATGCCACAACAAAGCTGGGCACGTTCTGGAAACGTACTGCCGTCACCTCGCCATTGTCAACGGATACAAAGGCCTGCAACAGGCCACAAGGCGCCTCGATCGTCATGGTGGTAACGGGTTCCACTTTTTTCGCCCAATTCATCTCCACGGCGAGCTTCGCAATAGCGATCGTCGCATGGCCGCACATGGTGCTGTAGCCTTCATTGTGCATAAACACGACCCCGAAATCCGCTTGCTCGCTGGGTGTGACAACAACACCGTACATGTCCGCATGCCCTCTGGGCTCAAACATCAGCGTGGTCCTTAGCGAATCATACGTGTTTTGGATGAAACGGCGATAGGCCAACACGCCATCTCCCTCCAACTTAGGGAAGCCATCCAATATGACCCGAAGGGGCTCCCCACCGGTATGCATGTCGATAGAACGAATGCTTATCCAATCGGACGGCGCCCGAAAATCCGAAGTGGTCAAGTCCATGTCAGGATAGTTTTTTGTAAAGATGCATGGCCGTTACCAGATCCTCCATGGCGTGGCCTACCGACTTAAAAACAGTAATCTCACCATCACCCGCCCTACCCGGTTTCTCGCCTTGACAAAGTTCGAAAAGGTCAGCAACGATGTCCTCCGCAATGATCGCCCCAGACGCAATGGGTATCAGCAAGTCACCGGCCTCCTTTAGTACGGAGCTTCTGTTGTCAGCGAAGATCCTGCCTGTCTTCATTACCTCATCATCGGACTCACGCGTGGTCGGCGTATAGGCCCCCACTAAGTCAATGTGTTGTCCCTCTGTAAGTAACTCGCCACGAATCAGGGGTCCAGGACTCGATGTCGCAGCACTGACGATATCAACCGATGAAAGATGCTCGTCGATATGCTCTATGACATTGATCGAAGAGAACTCGCCTTGGAATTCATCGGCCATTTTATGCGCCTTCTCCCTGGACCGGCCATAGATCAGCACATCCTCTATGGGTCTCACAGCAGCATGCGCCCTAACCAGGTAGGGAGCAAGTGCCCCCGTCCCAAGTATCAGCAGCTTGCTGGCATCGGCCCGTGACAGAAAGCTTGACGCCAGAGCCGACGCGGCGGCAGTGCGCCAAACGGTAATGCTCTTGGCATCGAAGAGGGCCTTGGGAACGCCGGTAGTAGCGTCCATCAAGTAGTAAATGCCTTGAATGGTCTCAAAGTCCGTGTCCCGATTACCGGGAGCGACATTGACGATCTTGACACCAGCATAATCGCCGATCCTGATGGCAGGCATGAGCAGCAGCGTATTGGTGTCGCTGGGTTTTGGCCCGGGGTAGTCGATATGCATCCGCTGCGGTACTTCGATGTCCGAGCGAAAACCGTCGGCCAGGGTATCGATCAGCGTTGGGAAATCGAGATTTTCATTGATGGTCTCTGCGGAGAAGAATTGCACAGCAAAAGAGTTTCGCTGCAAGATAGACAGATCCTTCTACGCACTACGAAGCAAGATCCCCTAGCCTTCTGAGTGATTTAGGCAGATGAAAACGCAGCACACTCATAATTATTATTATGTTAAATAGGAAAAGCTTTTGTTGATAAATGGAATCGCCGAGCGCAGGCCCCGACCAACTTCTTCCGGGTCAGGGCCAGTACACTCAGCACCATCAATTTCCTCCTTGCTCTCTGTCCAGGATCAACTTGTTCTGCAAATACATGTACCGGTAGTAATTGGCCGGTGGATTGTTCTTTACGGCTCTTTCGTACGCCATTCTGAAGTGCTCCGTAGCCTGGGCCTGGTCTCCCTCCTTCAGGTAGTACTCTCCCAGCGCCAGGTAATTGGCATGGTTCTCAGGATACAGTTCCGTGCCCCTCTTCAGGATCTCAAAAGCCGACTCCTTCTCGCCCTCCACAAGGAACTTATTGAGCGCGTAGTAGTACAGATTGAAGTTGGCGGCCTCGCTCATGGCCAAATCGATCAACGCCTGACCTTCTTTCTTCTTTCCCTGCAAGATCAGGACGTCCCCTTTCATCACCCGATAGTTGAAAGTCATGGCTTGCCTCCGAGCTTCGTTCTCAATTTCAGGCATTTTCTCATTGGCTATTTCCAGATACTCCAGCGCCGCTTTCTTCTGAGAGGGGTCTTTCTCCAACGTGCGCTTCGCCAGCTCCAAATAATCGTTGGCCGCCTTTTCCTCATTGGTATCGAGATTGGCCAGAATATTGTCCAGCGCATTGGTTGCTACTTCAAACGACACCGCAGTCGTCTCCCACCGTAGCTGTACATCTACTGCCTCCGCTCGAGGATTGAGGAACTCATAGCTTAGCCATTCCTGATGAGGCAACTGCCTAGTCTTCACGGGTACACGAAGGGCATCATTGCTCTGATCATAGTTGAATGCGCCCCATGTGGTACCGGAGGAAAAGACCAGCGTCCACTCCTCTTCTGACACCAGTGCTACGAATCCATAAACGCCGGCCTTAAGAGGCTGTCCTTCGATCGTTACGTCATGGCTGAATTCGATGGTAGTGCGCTGATTGGCCCCCGCCCGCCACGGGTACTCGACCCCATCCACGACGAAGTCGTAGGGGACGATCCCCCCAAAGATCTTCCTCCCATTGACGGAGGGACTATGGTATTTGATCGTGATATCCGCCTGACCGATATTGGCGATGGTGGTCCTCGACTGGCTGACTTTTGTACTGCCGCCTACATCCTGTGCATATACACCAATGATCGTTGCCAGGCACATGCCCAGCATAATGCTTCTTTTGAGTTTCATGACTTTTAGAAAATGGTTTGTGAGGGTGATTTACGGAGATTGGAGCGCGAATGGACAATGAGGCCAACGACAAGGCTGTTCAAACCCATTCATTTCGGTTCGCCCGCACCGACGGCTATAGCGGATCGCCGATTTTGAGACGCGACACCTCCCGCTCTCTTTGGTCCATTACGGAAAGCTGACTCACCGTCCCCAGGCCCAGGAATTTGAAGCGTATCCCTACCAGGCGGCCCATGGATTTGTCGTAGGACATCCGATGGACTTCCTGACCTCCAATGATCGTGGTGACCTCTTTCTGCTTATTACTGATCGTTATGACCGTGGCTTCAGAAATATCAGTGCTGAACGCAGACAGATCATTCTCCTTGCCACTCAGGAACTGATCATTGAGCATGAGCATATTGTCGGAGGCACAGCCGATTTTGGAAAAAGGAACGATCATGGCACCCGTGGTGCCAATGAAATAGATCTGCAAAGACTGACAAACCGCCCATCGGTCATTGAAAGTGTTCTGAACCGTGGCTTCCATAGTGAAGTCATCTCCGGATACATTCCCCAGATCGTCGATCCAGTGGTACGCTATGACCTGTGGCTCCTCAGACTCCCGGACCTCCGTGATGATGGCCGATGGCGCTTGTAGATACCCCGTCCCCTCCTGCTGTGGAAGAAAGTATTTAGGGATTGGGCTGTACTCAATCGTGCCCAGCCATCCCTGGCTCTTAAGGAAGAGGTCGTGTGCCAGCACCGACTGTCCATCGACAATGAGCTGCGCCTTGAAGTAGCCGGGAAAGTAGTAAATGCCAGTGGCCTGCTGCTGATCGCGCCGAACCTTGATAGTTTTCGTCGGATCCCAGTATTGTTGTATGTGCAAGCTATCTGTCTCCAGCGATGACGGGAACTCGAAATCGAAAACTACGGAGTTAGGATACTCGTAACCCAACACGCGACTGCTAAAGGAAAAAGATGAAGCATCGATCACCACCTTGGCAGGGCGACGACTACTTAGCAGGGCGACGACCACCGTAGCCAGGATGAAGCCGATGGTGATATAGACAGACTTTCTGGATAAGCCTTCACCTTTCTTCACTGTCTTCCGCGTGGGTTGGGCTGTCCTGAAGGCCGTCCAGTTCTCATAACCGGCAAACTTCGACAGCGTATTGAGTGTCGTGATGCTTGGTGCTCCCTCATGGCGAACGACGCCAAAGAAGCGTTTGAGCGTCGCGGCGCTCAACATCACTCCGGTCCCCTCAAATATTTTGGTAGACAGCTCGTCGAACATCTGGCTATGCCAGGCTGCTGCCGGTCCCCATTCAGACTGCGCCTCGATTGCCTCCTTCAGCCGTACGACATCACCTTGATCCTTTGTCATCACTCAAATCTGGCAAGGATTGACGGGATGAACAACCTTGAATGGCAATGAACTGGATTGTCAGGGCAGAGAAGTGCTCGCTATTGTGCGGGATCGACGCCTATAACGAAAAAGTGATCTTATCGTCAAATTGAGACCTCTCCGATCTGACTTGCCATAGTGCCTTCCCTACGGCTGTTTGCAAAGCGTGTTCAGAAATAGGTTTACAGAGATAGTCCAGTGCTCCCAGCCTTTTCGCGCGCACCTTGTAGTGTTCGCTGGCGGAAACGACAATCGTGATGGGCTTGTAGTCAAGCACCTCGAGAAACTCTAAGCCGTTGAAGGCGTCGATCTGCATGTCGAGAAAGAGAATGTCAGGCTTTTTGCTTGTGACCGCTTTGGCGGCGTCTACAGATTCATGATAAGAACCTAAGTGGGTCAATACTGGATGTAGTTTGCCGACAAGATGGTGGAGCCACGTCGTAAAGACCGGGTCATCGTCAAGGATAACGTAAGTTGTTTGCATTGCTGAAAATTGTATGAGTGAGCTACACCGGTTTGATCTAAGTCACATGACCAGTCGTAGACTTAGTGATTATCAACTATTTGTGGCACTTACTCAAAGAAACGGCAGCCACTGGGTAGAAGTCCCGCTGAATGGGGAGTGTGGTGCTCAATGTTCACAGTACTGGGTCGATCCTGGACATCATCGTCCTATCCTACTGGGGGTCAGTCCCCTTCGTGCTCCATCCATAGCGTAGCGAGACAAGTATCTTCACCAAATTCCTTTTCCAGAATTGAGACACCTCCAACAATATTGGTGACATTGGTGAAGCCACTCGTCACCAAGGTATAGGCGACACTCGGACTGCGGTGGCTACGACTACAGTAGACAATGATCTCCTTGTCCTTGTAAGGCGACAGCTCCTCGAGACGATCGGCAATCTCACTAATAGGGATATTGATCGCTCCGTCCAGGTGACCATAAGTATCACGACCTTCCCTGGAGCCATCGAATTCGGCCGGAGATCGGACGTCAATCAGAACAAGTTCATTGTTGCTGGAAATCCGCTCGCAGGCGGTGGCGAAATCAATATTTTGAAACTTGGGATAGTCCCCCTCCACCAGCGCCATGCTGCAGGTAGAGCAATTGCCCGGACCCTCAAAGGTCAGGGAGTCACACTCGTAACCGCAGGGATGGCAGACATACTCTTGCGAGAAAGTTCCGAGGCTGTTAATAACGAGGGTGAGAAGGAATGCACACTTTTTCATGGCCATGGGTTTGCGTTTTCAATCAGATCCCTAGATAGTCCCTACTGAGTCAAACCTAAAGTTAAAGCGCTCTCAAAAAGTACGACTGGATGCACACATACTTGTTGAGGAATCCTCAACGAATGCCGTTTACTTAAGCGAGGTAGAGCCCGCCGCCACTAAAAGCATTGTCATCTTGAGGTCACGAAAGATCTTTTGACGTTGGTAGGGCTTATGCTTTCAAAAGTCAATAGATCCCTCCTTCGTCGGGATGACCTTTAGAAGAGTGCTTTTTGCGGCGGCTTCGACTCTTTGTTGTCTCCAGTAGACGGCATTCACACTCCATCTTGCTTGCTCAGACCCGAATGATCTTAGCTCGAAGAGAAAACCTCTGCAAAATAGACCGGATAGGAGCGTATAGCCGGCATGGGTCGCCGGGCCCTACCTATCGCTTCCAATTGAGTGCATACGTGGGGGTCCCGGCACTGCGGCCGGGACAAGCGGCCGTGATATAGCGTATAGCCGGACCAATATGGGAGGCGAAGGTCAACCTCTCTCTTCCCGCCAAATCTCCCCAAGCCTCATTTGGGCCCTTTGTGCTCATCTCCCGGGGTCCCAAATCCGATTGAGGGACTCCGTGTTTGTTCATGGGTGTAAGTCATGACCAGGGGTAGCCACTGTCATAGGATAGTTCCAATGTCTTTATTAAATCCATTGACTAAATCGTCAATTTTTTATGCGTCATGAAGTTCTTAATACCGATGGCTACAATAGCCGCATTAGGTGCCATTATGATGCTAACTGCATGTAATGGTGATGACCCTCCAGTCGTCGGCTGTGAGGGTGTCGATTGTGGTGCTGACTGTCTTCCATGTCACTGCTACAATCAGGTGAAAGATGGAAATGAGACGTGCATTGACTGTGGAGGTGATTGCGATGACTGCGATCTGCCGACCGGCCGTTATGTAGATCTCATTTTCCCCTCCTATGTTTCAATGAGCTCCGCTGAAACAAGGGATCTGGGAACAGAATATGTGTATGGGAACAATGTATTTCCCAGTGGACTGGAGCAGGATCTTACGCTGACCTTCTTTGCCCCTGGCAGCGATACTGAAAGCCGGCGCCCCATTATACTGATCTTGGGTGGCAGCGGCTATGGGACCGGCTGGGCCACAGATACGGAGGAGTTGAATATGGATTTCATATTCCAACACAACTATGTGGCGGACTTTCTGGGCAAGGGGTATGTCGTGGCTCTTGTTAATACCAGGTACATAGACCCAGGGTCCACAAATACACTGGAGGACCAGTACGATGTGACAATGAAAGCGAGGGCTGATCTGCTGGCGGCAGTTCGCTTCTTCCGCCAGGGCGCTGCTACCTATGGTATCGATACGGATAACATATGGCTGCTGGGCTATTCAGGTGGCGCATCTATCGCGCTCCATGCGGCCCTGCTGGGATCCGATGATGCCAATGTGTTGCCTGATGATATGATGGCACATATTGACAATAACGGGGGCTTTGAAGGGAATAGTGGCAACCCTGGTGTCAGCAGCGCGGTAAAAGGGATCATCAACATGTGTGGGTTCGTTTTTGAGAACGCCTATGTGAATGACAACGACCAGGTCCATGTTTACAGCCTGATGCCGTCAACCTACGATCAGGATCGTTTTGCCATGGAGTGCGAGACCATCGGCTCCGACTATTTTGATGATCAGTTCCAGGCCTGCGGGCCTCGGTCTTTTGATGACTTGGAGGATCACGAGATTGAGATCCTCACAGGTTTGGACCAATGGACCATGATGGAGCCTGACGGCTGCACAGATTGTCCAAACAAGATCACCAACTACATCTCCCAGCGGTTGGGTGACTGTCCTGGAGAATAACGATTATGTAGAAACCAAATTTGGCGACTCGTTCAAAGGTCCATAAGCAAGCAACGAGTCGCCATTATCTTCAACAGCGTCCTACACCTCCATCATCTCGTTTTCGCTCTGCGCTTTCACCAGCTCCCCCTGCAGGTTGTCTGGCACCGGCGAGTACTCGGCAAACTGCTGATGGAAGCTCGCCCTTCCCTGGGTGATGGAGCGCAATGCGCTGGTATACCGGTCCAGCTCGGCCAAGGGAGTCCTCGCCTTGATCATCTGACTCTGGCCCTGGGCCTCGATGCCAAGGATCGTAGAGCGCCGGGTCTGCAAGTCCGACATCACCTCTCCCATCAACTCCTCAGGGACGGTGACATCCAGGTCATAGAGTGGCTCGAGCAGCTTTGGTCGTGCATCGAGGAAGGCTCTTTTGAAGGCATTCATGCCGGCGATCTTGAAGGCGATGTCATTGGAGTCAACGGCGTGCATCTTGCCATCGTAGACCATCACGCGGATATCCCGAACGTAGGAACCCGTAAGAGGTCCCCGCTCCATGATCTCCATGATCCCTTTTTGGATGGAAGGCAGAAAGCGAGCGTCAATCACACCACCTACAATGCAATTGTAGAAGACCAGCTTACCACCCCACTCCAGTTCGACCTCGTCCTTGCCCCGGACGGTCACACCGACGGGCTCTGCCATGCCCTCATAGTAAGGCTCGATCTTCATGTAGATCTCGGCAAATTGGCCGGCACCACCTGACTGCTTCTTGTGGCGATAGTTCGTATCCGCGGGTATCTGAATAGTCTCCCGGTAAGGGATACGAGGGGTCAGGTACGATACATCCAAATGATAGATATTTTCGATCATCCACTGGATCACCGTCAAATGGAGCTCGCCCTGTACGCCGAGGATCAGCTGCCGCAGTTCCTTGGAAAACTCATAGGTCATAGACGGATCTTCCTGATGGATCTTGTGCAGTACCTCACCGAGCTTGTCGTCATCAGCCTTGCTGTTGGCTTTGATGGCCATAAACATGCGAGGCTCCGGGTAGTGCAGTGGCCGCACTCCCTTATTAAGCGATGCTGGGCGCAAGGTCTGATTGGTCTCTGTCTGCTTGAGTTTGAGTGTCGCGCCGAGGTCACCCACTACCAGCTTGTTCACCGGGTTGCGCTTGTGGCCATCGATGATGAAGAGTTGGTTGACGCGCTCGACCGCTCCGGTCTGATGATTGACCAGGTCATCGCCAGCCTTGACGGAACCCGAGATCACCTTGAAGAAGGAGATCTTGCCGAGATTGGGTTCGATGAGTGTCTTGTAAACGAAAAGCATCGTGGGGCCCTGAGGATCATGAACAATGTCCTCACCTGTCTCCGTCTTGTCGGGCTGGGTATCAACTGATGAAGGAGCGACATTGTCGATGAAGCCCATCATGCGACCACTGCCCATATCATTCTTACCGGAAAGACAGAAGATGGGGAATACCTCGTGGTTCCTCATACCGATCTTCAGCCCCTCTCTCATGTGGTCCTCATCCAGAGTACCCTTCTCGAAGAACAGCTCCATTAGGCCTTCGTCATTTTCCGCGGCCTTCTCGACGAGCTCATTGTGTAGCTTGTCGGCTTTTTCTTTTTCGCTATCGGGAATGGGTAGCTTCTCGGGCTTGCCACCTTCGGGCGGGAATTTATAGTACGTCATCTTCAACAGGTCGATGATACCGTTGAAGCCCTCACCTTCATTGACAGGGTATTGCATGAGTGTCGCAGCGGGACCGAAGTGATCCTTCAACTCGGCGACGGTGGCCTCGAAGTTAGATTTGGGATGATCTACCTGGTTCACCGCAAAAAGTGTTGGCTTCGCATAGCGGTCGACGTTGTCCCAGATCAGCTCTGTACCGATCTCTACGCCATGCTGCGCATTGATGACAAAGACGCAGGTATCAGCCACTCGCACGGAGGGCGTGATCTCACCGACAAAATCGTCGAGTCCCGGAGTATCGATGATGTTGATCTTGTAGTTGTGCCACTCGGTGTGAAGTGTGGTGGCATACACGGAGCATCCTCGTTCGTGCTCTATTTCGTGGTAGTCAGAAACGGTGTTTTTATCCTCTACAGTCCCCCTCCTATTGATCAGTCCCGCTTCATAGATCATGGTTTCCGCCAGGGTCGTTTTCCCTGACTTTGAACATCCCAACAAGACAATGTTCTTGATATGTTTTTCGTCAAATACTTTCATGTCGATTCATCAGTTCGGCTGTTGTACACTCATTTGAATATATAAGTTAGCACACCTTTCTCAAAAAGGGAATTCGTGCCTGTAAGTCGACCACCAAAGTACATAGGGCACGGTCCGGGGGCCATGACTTATTTCAGTTTTGGGACTGTTGCTTATCGGTTTTTGACTCCCTGGATGTCCTTAGAAGTGGCGAAACCCTTGGCAGCAATGGAGTAGGCTAAAGGGCCTTTATTCGACAGCTCCATTCAGAAGTAAGTCTTCCGAGCACTAGCTACAAGTAGTGATATCAATTTGGCCATTGCTGGCGATTGAATCCTATGACCTACTCGTTCATTTTTGCTATCTGGAATGATTCTAAATAGGTAAGGCACTCGCTGTGGGTCGGCGTCATTCCTCCGGGATCTTTTTGATGATATACCAATGAACTGGAAGCGTGTAAGGAAACTACTGAATGATATCCACCTATGGATCGGTCTGGCCTCAGGATTGATCCTGTTCACCGTATGCCTTACAGGTACGATCTACACCTTCCATACCGAGGTTGACGAATGGGCCAACAGGGACAAATATGAGGTTGAGCCGCAGGCTGCACCCATGTCGGTCGAGGCCTTGACTGTACAACTTGAACAGCAAGTCGAAGGTCGCGCCACCTCGGTCAGAATATTTCCCGAACCTGAGCGTACCTATCAATTCTATGTACGCAAGGAAGGTGAACGACGAGGAACTACCTTCCTCGTCAACCAATACACCGGCAGTGTTCTCGGTGACACCAAGAGTGGCACTTATGAGTTCTTTATGGTGATGTTTCGGCTGCATCGGTGGCTACTGATGGACATGAAGATAGGAAGGCCTATCGTGGGATGGAGTACCGTGCTGTTCGTGTTTCTGATCTTGACTGGCTTGGTGATATGGATTCCACAGAAAGCCAGATCCTGGAGGCAGGGACTGAAGATCAAATGGAGTGGTAACTGGAAGAGGATCAACCACGACCTGCACAACGCCTTTGGTTTCTACACGGCCATTTTCCTGCTGCTCATGGCCCTTACTGGTCTCCAATGGTCTTTCGATTGGTATCGGACAGGACTGAGAAAAGCCCTGGGTGTAGAGCAATCACGCCCGGCAGCCTCGATGGACACCACCGTACCAGCTGCTAGTGACAAACTAAAGCCTCTGCTACTTGGAGAAATAATGAGTGTCGCGGATCAAGCCCTCCCCTACGATGGCATTTATCGCATTGAATTGCCTACTGATGACAAGCGAGATATCAGGGTAAGTAAATATCACCAGGGCTTTTTCGCATCACCCGCCTCTGACGTATTGATGATCGACCAGTACACAGGTGGAGTGACGTCGAAAGAAGTTTTCTCAGAAAAACCCTTCAATGAGCGGGTCGCTCGATCCATCAAGGCGCTCCATGTAGGTGATGTCTTTGGGACGTTTTCCAAGATCATCTACTTCATTTCGTGCCTGATCGCTACCAGTCTTCCTGTGACCGGTACCATCATTTGGATCAACAAACTCAAGAAGAAAAGATCAACCAAGCGCGTAAAGCCAGAGCAGATGGCAGTAGCCTAGTGTGGACTACGTAGTGTAGGATTCCTGGTGCTACATGCCCTCTAAGTCCCTGGTGTTGGGGATGGGATGCATGAGATTCGCATCAATCCACTTTGATCAACTCCACCCGCCGGTTGCGTCTTTTTCCCTCCTCCCGTTTGTTGCTCGTTAGTGGTTCCCTTGCTCCAAGCCCCTCATAGGTGAGGCTCGAGGCATCGACGCCACCTTCCACCAGATGATTGTAGACACTTCTGGCCCTTCGCAGTGATAGGTTGTCATTGTATTCATCGGTCCCCAGATCATCCGTGTGGCCGACAATCTGCAGCTGAATATCCGGGAACTCGACAATGAGATCGGCCAGGCTGTCAAGGTACGCTCTCCCCTTCTCTCTCAACTCGTAGCTGTCCAGCTCGAATTCGACAGGCTTCAACAGAAAGCGCTGGTTATAGTGATTGGGGACGGTTAGGTAGTTTCGAAGAGAATCTTCAGGGATGTACAAGTCGATATTGGAATTGGGAAGACCGTAGATCTTGATGACATCAAAACCTGGGGAGGAACCCCGTCTGTCTAAACCAATGATTTTGACGTAATTGACAACCCCAGTGTAGTTCGCGTCCGCCAGATCAATGGAATTGGTGACCCCACCATTGGCTCTGCCAAGGGGCAGAAAGTCGACACCATCCTCACTTACGAGGACTTCGGCCCTGTCACCAGCCATTCCCAGTTCCTCAATGAAAAGATCATCCTGCCCCGGCACATCCACGACCATGTTGTCCGTGAACTGCACAATCACCCAGCTCCCGATAGGTAGGGATATGTAATAGTTGTTGTTTCCCAGTATGGCCCTCGGATCCATGTTCTTACCTCTGACAGCTCGTGTTGCGTGACCACCGTAGAAACTGGTATCCCTGGGGCTCCAGGGTTTGTAGAACGCATCAACGAGGACGTCGGCGTATTCCGAGTTCTCGTCTTGAGCATAAGCGACATAGGCCATAGGCATTGTCGACAAGACAAGTAGTATGATCCGTAGCATTGTGGTAAGGCGTCTTACCTTGGCTAACGGCGAAGAGATGGAGCTATTGTACAGACAAACAGGTAGATACCTAGATGCCCGTTTAAGAAGGCACTGAAACCGTGGTTCCCTGTTGAAGGGTAAACTTCTCGGTTTTCTCCTGCAAGTCTCTGGCAATCGACAGCAGATCGGTGTTCTGGGCTATAAATTGCTCCATGCCTGAAGTCAGCGAGTTGGTCGACGATGCGACTTGCCTGGAGCTTGTTGCTGTCTCCTCAGCAATGGTCACGATGTTGGCCGTGAGCTTTACGATCTCTCCCAAGTCGGTATTTTGTTGGCTCGTGGCATCTGAGATCGTTTTGGATTCATTGAGCACTAGTTGCAACCCTTCCAGCAACTCCGTGAAATCTTCGAGTAACTTTATCGACGTGTTTCTGTTTTCACCGATGGATCCATTCATGATCACCACGGTATCCTGCGTATCCGAGATCCGATCCTGAATGTCGGTGATAAGGTTATCGATTTCCTGCACTGAACCTTTGGCCCGTTCTGCAAGTTGACGAATTTCTTCCGCCACGACCGCAAAGCCGTGTCCATGTTCCCCGGCATCGGCTGCCTGAATTCCCGCATTGAGGGAGAGCATGTTGGTCTGCGCGGCGATTTCTCTGATGAGTCCCGTGAAAGACGATATGGATTTGGCCTCTTCGGTGAGAATACGGCAGTTCTCCAGGAGCGTATTGGAGAACTCATAGTTCTTCCCGACTTCAAATGTCAGTTCCTTCACTTTGTCGATGGCATTTTCTGAGCGACTGGCACCCTGGGCCGCCTTTTCGTTAATGGACTGCGCCTGTGTATCGATGCTCTTGGCAGAATCAGCGATTGTGCTGATGAGGGTCGACGCCTCGTCCACCTTTGCCAACTGATCGGCGGCGCCCATACTGATCTCACCAATGGCCCCATTGATCTCCACCGTACCATTGCTCATGTCTTGCGAAGCGGTCTGCATGGTTTCGGAGGACTGGCCAATAACGTCTGCCCGCTGCCGAATTTGCAGCAGTAGATCAGAAATCTGATCCAGCGACTGGTTCAGCGAAGTCTTGAGCATCAACATCTGTCCGTTGGCCTGCGCTTCAAACCTTCTGGTCAGGTCTCCCTCAATCATGCCGCCGGCGATGTTCCGCACCACAGAGAGTGGAGTAACGATCGCGTCAAAAAGTTTGTTGATTGAAATTGCCAGGCTCTGCCATTCTCCATCTTTCCCATCAACTTGCATTCGGACGTCGAAGTCGCCTGTCTTCAACGCCCGTTCGATGATGTCATTGGTCTCCACGATGGCATCATGTAGCACATCTTTTTGATATAGCACTTGCGTTTGCTGCTCTTGCAGGCTGGCATTCGCCACTTGATTCTCTTCCTGGGCGACATTGTTCTGATGGACAAAATATATCACCAAGCCAAAGACGATGGCGCAGATGACACTTGCATTGAGTGTCATGAATAGCAAGGACTGGTCAGGCAGAATATCGGGCTTTAATGAATAGAAGTAGTCCTGAAAAACTGCCGACACTACCGTTAAAAACAAAAATAGGAGGAGCCAGACTACACTCGACTTGGGGGATTGAAAGGAGGGTGATGCTACCAGAGCCAATAATGCCCACAGCATGATCATGCCAGAGGAAAAGAAACCACCTAGGACCCATTGGAAGAAGAATGGTAGCAAAAGGCTAATAAGAATTTGAATGAACCTGACGGTACCAAAGTCCTTTGACCGATGAAAATACCATAAGTTGAAGACGCTGACGACCGTATACGCGTAGGGTATTAAGCTTTGGAACACTAGTCCATTGGCCAGGGAGATCGACCCCCATAGGACCCCACCACCTGACATGAAAACTGCCAGGTATACGAGGAACGACTTCTTGGTTCTGATGTCCGCGGTATCATCTGGTAAATGCCCTAAGGAGGACAGAGAAGCGAGAATCCCTTTCACGAATATTTTGTTTTGGTCAGACTTGGCGATGTATGGCTGGCGTCTGCACTTAGCTAAGGCCGCAAAATAGAAGAAACCCCCAGAAATGGTATTTCCTACGCGCTAGGTGGGTAAAATCGGCGTATCATCCGTAATAAGGTCATTTCGAGACGCCGATCCGTACGAATGAAGGCCGGCGACGAACCCTGTTTTGGGCTTTGGTCGTCGGACTAGCACATGGGTCCAGATACCTCCAGATGCTCGTTCAGTTTACTGAGGAATTCAGTTCTTAAGATATTCGATCAGCTCAAAAAATGGGTCCCCCGTAATGTCGTGGAGGATATGGCCGCCTCCTGGGATTATCTCCAGTCTTACATTCGCGTCCATTGCTGTTAATCCCTCGAACGTCGCCTGCGACTGTGTCAACCAATGGCTATCCCTGCTGCCAACTACCAGCAAGACCCTCTTGGCCTTGAGACCCTTCCAGTCCGCTTGGGACCGAGGGTAGCCCGGCACGCCAATCACACCATCGAGCTGGTCGTATTGCGCAGCCAAACTGAATGCGCCGCTGCTGTTGGCTGAAATACCAAGAATGTATACAGACGATATGCTCATGGCGGATTTCAAGCTGTCTACAAGCATTGGAAGTAAGGCGGAATTCTTGATATTGATGGGCGATTCGACCAGGATCCAACCCCTGGATGCCCCCCCTTCCCCTTTGTAGATAAAAGGTTCGTCTATGGTAGCTGGCAGCAGGAGGACAGGGTATGACTTTCCTTCTTCGAATTTGTCTGGTAAGGTCAAGGCGTACTTCAGTACTTCGCTCCCCGCTCGAACTTCGTGTATCGTCCTCTGTCCGCGGACGGCGAATAGTGAACAGAATAGGACGGCTGTAATTATGCATCTCATCTCAGGCAAAGAAAGCCGCCAGCATCCGTGATCCCAATATTCGAGGGACCAACCGTTGGATGAGTGATCATCAGTGGAGTGCAACGGAGTTGGTCATCAGAAAACGGCTTGCAGGTATTCGAAGCCTGGATGGAGACAACGAATTCAGTAGTTGATTTAAGATGTGAATAGCGCGGACCTGATGCTACCCGGCAGTTCTCGTTTCCTGGTTCCGGTTGTACAGCCACCAAATAACCAGGCCCAATTGCAGCACAATAAACGGAATAGACATACCCAAAAGCAGCTCCCAGCCGAATTCGAAGACGACCCATCCGGCTGACAAGGCGGCCATGGCCTGAGAGGTAAACAAAAAGAATTCGTTGAATGCCTGGACTTTAAAACGCTCACTGTCCCGGTAAGTCTGCGGTAGCAGGGCTGTTCCGGACACGAAGAGGAAGTTCCACCCTACCCCAAGTAGCACCAGTGCTAACCAATAATTGTGAATGTTATGTCCGGCAAAAGCAAAGGCAATGCAAATGAAATAGGCTACGAGCCCTGCGACCATGATTTTGATGAGCCCAAACCTTTTGATGAGAAAACCTGTGATGAGCGATGGCAAGAACATGGCCACTATGTGACTTTGGATCACCATTTTGGTATGGTTAAGCGAATGCCCATCCATAACATGCATGCTCACAGGCGTAGCTGTCATAATGAAGCTCATCACGGCATAACCGATGGTGGCCGCCATAAGCGCCAGCCAAAATGTTCGTTGACTGATGATCTCGCTAAGCTTTCGTGGTGCCTCGGATGAAGTGCCGCTCGCAGTCTCCGTATTCTGATAAAGCGCCAGTATGCCCGCCCCAATGACAAAAAGCCCTGCAAGCAAAAGGAAAGATCCCGCAAACTCGACCCTGAGGAGGTCGCGGCCAAGCAGCGCTGTTTCAGGACCAAGAAAGGCCGCCGCAATGCCGCCGATCAACACGTACGATGCGGCCTTGGGCATCAGATCGGCGTCGACACTCTCCATGGAGGCGAAGCGAAACTGCATAATGCTGGCGGCATTGGCACCCAGTAAGAAGGTGCTAAATGTGAAGAGATAGAAGCTCTGGATCGTGATGGCGTAGGAAGCGAGACCCGCCACAAAAATCGAGTACACCGCGATCCATAGAAAGGTCCTTTTACGTCCCAGCCGTCGCATGAGCATAGCCACGGGCACCGTGGCCATAGCTGTCCCCACGATAATGCTAGCCACTGGAAGTGTCGCTAGTTTCTCAGAAGGAGCCAACTGCGTGCCAATGATCCCTCCAACGAAGACGTTCAGCGAGTTCATCGACATCATGAACATCTGTGCCAACATCAGGATCCAAACATTTCTGTGCATGCGCAAGATTAATTCTTTTCAATGACGGGCCACCACTGTTCTTCCTTTCATGTCAACGCTACTACAAAGACGATAGGGATCTCAAAAAGGGCCAATTGAAGTTTTTCCAAAAAATCCAGAACCCCAGCGCCCCGCAATCTGATCGATTCGTTACACCAAATTGACCGTATGCCCCCCCCAGAGACAGCTCTCATGCAATAGTTTTGTGACAGTTATCTTGCAAGACCTATGAAAAACCTGCCCGTCACACTTTTATCCCTCCTGCTCCTCTGTTCCTATTGCAGTCAACAATCCACTGACAACTCCGAGGGGGCCGCACAAAAGGACCAACCTAACATCATCATCATTTATGCAGACGACTTGGGCTATGGGGACGTCAGCGCCTATGGTGCCACGGAATTGAGCACACCCAATATGGACAAATTGGTGAATGGCGGGATGAAGTTCACCAACGGCTACGCGTCTTCAGCGACCTGCACGCCCAGTCGATATGCCCTCCTCACGGGTACCTACCCCTGGCGCAATCGCAATGCCCGTATCCTGCCAGGTACGGCACCCCTTTTGTTGGATACGGCACAGATGACCATTCCTCGAATGCTCGGTGCCCAGGGTTACCGAACGGCCATTGTCGGCAAATGGCACCTTGGCCTTGGAGATGGACAAGTGGACTGGAATCAGCGCGTCGGGCCTGGACCTAACGAAGTGGGATTCGACGAGAGCTACATCATGGCCGCTACTCAGGACCGCGTGCCCACCGTGTACATCCGGAATGGGTACGTGGAGAACCTTGACCCAGCGGATCCTATCCAGGTGAGTTATCAGGAGAACTTCGATGGAGAGCCCACCGGCAAAGACAATCCCGAACTTTTGAAGATGCGGTGGCATCATGGGCACAACAATAGCATCGTCAACGGTATTCCGCGGATCGGATTCATGAAGGGTGGCGACTCGGCCGAGTGGGTCGATGAGGAAATGGCTTACGACTTCCTGGCGGAGGCTCAGAAATTCATCAAAGAAAACAAGCAGGGTCCCTTCTTCCTCTACTACGCCTTGCAACAGCCCCATGTACCACGGACACCCGCCCCGGAGTTTGTAGGCAAGTCAGGAATGGGCGCGCGTGGCGACGTGATTCTGGAAGCCGACTGGTGCATTGGTGAACTGCTGAAAACCCTTGAAACCGAGGGACTCGCTGAGAACACACTCATCCTTTTTTCCAGTGACAACGGGCCTGTACTCAATGATGGTTACTATGACGATGCGGTGGAAAAGATTGGCGATCACGATCCGGCGGGCGGATTGAGAGGTGGTAAATACAGCTTGTTTGAGGCGGGCACAAGGGTACCCTTCGCGAGCTATTGGCCAGGCACCATACAACCCGGAGTAAGCGATGCCATTGTCTCTCAACTGGATTTCTTGACTTCAATCGCCGCCCTTGTGGGCAGCAAGGAATCTGGGCCTGACAGCGAAAATCTCCTGGATGCGTTTCTTGGCAATGGCCAGACCGGTCGGGAAAACCTCGTGATCGAGGCTACCACCAGAACGGCACTTCGCGTGGGAGACTGGGTGATGATACCGCCCTACGAGGGGCCCGCGGTCCAGAGGATGGTCAATATCGAATTGGGCAATGGTGCGGAGTATCAGCTGTATAACCTGAGTAATGATCTGGGAGAGCAACAGAATTTGGCTGAAGCCAATCCGGAAAAGCTGGCGGAAATGGTGCAAACCTACGCGACGCTAAGAGGTGAAGGGGGCAATGTTGAGCAGCTGGAATTAAAGTAGAGTGCCTGATTTCGACCGTTAGTTGGCTTTCTTGATCACTCTTTCGACCACCGGTCTAAAGTGGTCGAGTGGCAGTGCATCATACGCAGGATCGAAGGAGGCCTGATCCCATTGCTCCACAAACCTGAGCGCTGAATCATAGTAGGGATGATCCCGGAATTGGTCCCTGAGGTTCCTCTTCTCCTCCGGCAAGGCCTTGTTGTACTTCATTTGGAAGATCCCATGATGCTTCACCGTCCAGGCCACTTCATCACGAAGAAAAGGCCGAAGGATCTCGTAGGAAACCTCGGCATGGGAAAAGGGTGCCAATACATCCCCGATGTCATGGAGAAGCGCAGCCACGACCCATTCATCGTCAGCGCCATCCCTTTCCGCTCTGGTGGCTGTTTGCAGGCAGTGATCCAATCTACTGATGTGATAGGCGCCATCGTCATCCTCCAAAAGCTTTAAATGCTCCAGGATCCGATTGGCCAGCCCCAAGGCCGTTTCCCGATCATTGTCTCTGATGATCTCAAAATCTTCCTTAGTTCCATCCTTCATGTGCGCGAAGCTTACCCGTTTCGGTTCCATGGTTCTCAATTACTGGTACTTGGATCAAGTGCAAGATACTCCTCCGTGGTATAGATCGCTTCGATGATGACGTCCTTATCCCTCCCTATCACAAATTCGCTGAGCCCCACGTGTGACTTGTTGTCAGGGTGCCAATCATATGTATAGCCCAATTGCGTCCATGGATACTTATTGTACAAATCGCAGGCATAGTAGCTATTGACACGTAGGTCATTGATCCATTTGACATGGGGCTCGTCAGCCTGGTCTTCCTCTGAAAAGCAGAGTTCACACTCGCTATCGTCGATTTCTTTGTCGGGACATGGCCGAAAGAGGTCTGCAGGCCTCACCCAAAACTCAATGAAGTAGTTGTATTCAGCATTGGGTGGCAGCCCCAGGAGTTGCCTGAGCCGTAGATTCGGATCCCTGGGAGCTAGCGCCTTCATCCGTCGGAGCAACTCAGGCGCTGTGGTAACCCAAACCGGGAAGGCACCGGTGTTATAAAACGCTGAATCGAGGTACGGTTCGTAGAAGTCTTTTCGGGCCTTCCATGCTACCATTTTTAGGTATCTGTTTCCATCGACATCCTTCCACACAAGGTTTTGGTTTTGTGGGTTGATACCTACTAGCTGGGAGTAAACCTTCTCCGGTCCTGGGGACATCGCCTCCCGTATGGACTGTGCGTAAGCTGCATCGATCGTATCACCTCCAGAAGTGCCCATCTGGCTCGTCTTGCAACCCAGCAAGGCAGTACAGACGATAAGTAATAGCGTGCTGATTCTCATAAGTGGCTGTGGGTTTAAAGATCAATTTAGCACTTTCTACAGACCCAATGTTCAAGCACATTTTTCATTTCTTTTACAACTCTAATAGAAATGCCCCGTATATTTGTTTTACAAATTCAATAATAATGGGACGAACGACATACCTGGGAGAATTCGAAGAACTCATTTTGACGATGGTGCTGATCCTGGAAGAGGACGCTTATGGCAATACCATTGTCAAGGCGATCAAGGAGCATCAAGGTCGAGAGGTCAACCTCAGTTCCGTCCACATCACCCTATACCGATTGGAGGAAAAAGGCTACTTGCAGTCGCATATGGGGGGAGCTACCAATTCGCGAGGAGGCAGGAAGAAGCGCTTCTTCAAGATCACCAACGCCGGTCGCGTACTGCTGCAAGAGATGAAAGACGCCAGGACCAAACTCTGGAACCTCGCTCCTCAGCTCAAGTTCAGCTATGCCTAACACGGATCCCCCTAAGGGCTTTCAAAAGTTCTTCGAGTGGTATTGCAAACCGGCGCTGCAGGAGAGTATCCTGGGCGACATGGAAGAGCAATTCTATGAGGAAGTGGAGACCAAGGGCACGAATACTGCCCGCAGGCGCTACGTGTGGAACGTGATCCGCTTCTTCCGTCCTAGCATCGTCCGAAAACCAGAAGGAACTCAAAAACTCAATAACTACGGCATGTTTAAAAATTACTACAAGGTCAGCCTACGAAGCATTCTCCGTAACAAGACCTTCTCACTGCTCAATGTGGCTGGTCTCGGTGTCGGTATCGCCTCCTGTCTCCTCATTCTTATCTACGTGAAGAATGAGTTGTCTTATGACACCTACAATGAGAAATTTGACCGCATACATCGAGTGCTGCACTATTTTGGAGAGAAGGGCGAGGAAATAGATGGTAAGGTATTCCCGATCAGTGAGCATCAGGTTTGGGGCAATGCGCCCATCGCCGATGCGATGATTGAGTATTTCCCGCAGATCGAAAGCATAGGGAGATTCACAAGTCCCATGGACTGGCTTGTCGAGTACGAGGACAATCGCTTCCAAGAGAAGAACATCCCATTTGCGGATTCTACGCTGCATCAGATCTTTACATGGAATTGGTTAGCGGGTAATCCGGCCACAGCTTTGACCAGGCCGAATACGATTGTATTGTCCAGGAAGATGGCCGAGAAATACTTCGGGGCCGAAGATCCAATTGGAAAAACACTACTAATGGACGGAGAGGACCGATATGAAGTAACGGCGGTTTATGAAATACCACCCAACTCGCACTTCACTTTCGACGGGTTCATCTCCATGACTTCCTTCATCAATAGGAGGCCAAACATATTTGATGCTTGGGGGTACGTGGATTTCTACACCTATTTTACGCTGCATGACGATGCTAATGCTGCAGACCTTGAAGAGCAAGTGCCGGCCTTTTTGGAGAAGTATTACGACAGCGAGTACGCTTACACCTTTCGGTTTGAACCTATTGCCGATGCTTACCTGAACTCCGAGGCTGGAAGGCAGCCCGGGCCGGTAGGCAATCGCAGTAACATCTACCTGTTTATTTCGATTGCTATTTTCATCCTGGTCATCGCCTGTATCAATTTCACCAATCTCGCTACCGCGCGCTCCCTGGAAAGAGCCAAGGAGGTGGCCATTCGTAAGACCATCGGATCGCATAGAAGGGCACTGATTCTACAATTTCTATTTGAGGCCGTCTTGTTGACATGCATGGCAGCCGTAGTGGCGGCGTTGTTACTTTCTATTGGTCATGGCTACTTGGAAATTCTCGTGGACAAACCTCTGCCCGCCACGTGGCTTTTCACTCCCGAAAGCATGCTAACGGCAATCGTTGCACTTGGTCTTATCGGTATTCTTGCTGGCAGCTACCCAGCATTTGTACTTTCCAATTTCAAACCGGTTACAGTGCTTCGCGGTTCGTTCAGGACGTCATCAGAGGGCGCTTGGCTCAGGAAATCCTTGGTGGTGCTGCAGTTTGCGCTTTCCATCATCTTACTCACAGGGACAGTCGTCATCTCCAATCAACTCAATTTCCTTCGGCAGCATGACAAGGGTTTCGACTCGAACCAGGTCCTTGTAATCCAGTACGGATGGGATTACCGTGTTCAAAAGAGTCTTGATTATATCAAGTCGGAATTTCTTAAGCATCCGGCAGTTCAGAAGATTGGCGCATCCAGAGCAACTCCCGGCGATTTTTTCCCAAATGCAGGCACCACTGTTGAAGGACCCTCAGGTGAAATGATAACAAAAGGTCCTGCCTTATATGCAATAGATGAAGACTTCATACCAACGTATGACATGACGATTGTGGCAGGGCGCAACTACTCGAGGGACTTCCCATTGGATTCTACCCATTCTATGTTATTCAATGAGGCCGCTGCCAAGCTCTTCGGCTATGCAAATCCAGAAGATATCGTTGGCAAGAAATTCAAGCAATGGGGACGAGAGGGCGTTGTGATCGGCGTGGTCCAAGACTTCAATTATGTGTCTCTGCACAAGGATGTGGAGCCCCTCGCCCTTCGCTATTCAACATGGTACTCTACTTCCATGTTGTCTTTGAAGCTCAACACCACTGAGTACCAGCGGACGTTGTCGGAACTCGAAGACATCTGGAATCAGGTGGCACCTCACCGACCGTTTGTCGCCCACTTCAGCGATACCAATTTTGACGAGCAATACGAGACGGACACTCGGTTTGGCACTGTCTTTACGATCTTCTCTGGTCTCGCCATGTTTGTGGCCTGCCTCGGGTTGCTAGGGCTCACAATCTATAGCACTGCCCAAAGAAGCAAGGAGATCGGCGTAAGAAAAGTGCTCGGCGCCTCGACCCAGAGAATTGTAGCGCTGCTTTCATGGGATTTCATCAAGTTGTTCAGCGTCTCGTTGGTTTTGTCAATTCCCACATCGCTATTCCTGATGAGCAGATGGCTCGAGGGCTTTGCCTATCGTGTGGAGATTGGCTGGGAAGTATTTGGTTTCGCCACTGCCGTGACGCTGATCATCTCATTGGTCACCATGAGTTTCAAAACAATCAGTGCGGCTCTGTCCAATCCGGCTGAAATACTCAAAGACGAGTAGCAGAAAGCCATGAATGAATCAGTAGACCTATTAAATTATTACTAGATCTACTGATACATTTCTCGCTGACTATCAATAATTTCTATGGACGATTCTAATATTTACTTGACTATTGGCCGTATGTTTCTGCCCATTCAATAAGAAGCGCCTTCTGTTCATCGGACAGCCTCGCATCGCTGTGCAATGGCGTGTAAGATTTGAGAGGCATTTCGCCCTCTTCCACTTCTTCGACGAGCTCCTTGAGCTTCCGCTTCTGCCTTCGTTGAGGCATGGAGGCCCACTCGGAGAAGTTCAGTTCATCCCGGCCATGCCGTATATGGTCAAAGATGAACCACGAAAAGGGAGTAATGTACGAGTACCACGGATAAACCGTTTCATTAGAGTGGCAGTCATAGCATGCCGCACGCAGTACGGCGCTCACCTCCGGAGACAGTTCTGCGGAGGCGAATAAATCCTCCGGATTCTCATCGGATACCTCTGGAGGTGCGCCCCGGAAGAACTGCAGAATCACTACCAGAGCGGCCGCTACAATCAGTATCTTCTTGACCAATGCTATTCCTCCAATTTGGCAAAAAGTCCTTCGACCCAGGTCTGAAGCTTTTGGGTTTCTTCGTCGGTGAGTTTCATGTTGGGGTAGCGCTCAACCATTTTCTCAGGAGGCATTTTGCCTTCTTCAAGCACCTCTGCGATCTCATCCAGCATGCCTAGTGCTTCCTCTCCTTCCATGTTTTGCAGCAGTTCCCACTGCATCGCTTCGCGGGCTTTGTCGCTGCGCCCTGTTGGAGAATGACAGCCCAGACACTTGGTCGTGATGACAGACAAGGCATCCAGTGTGTAGGCCACTGCTCTGGCAGAATCCGCAGTGGGTACCAATAGCAATTTGGCTGGTTCGCGCTGGGCGAAAGCTGTCATGAGAACAAAAAATAGCAGACAGGCAAAAAGTGTGAGTTTTTTCATGAGTTTGATACTTTCAACTAAAATATCAAAGTACTACGATGATTGTAGTCAGTAATACAGAAAAAGGCAAAATTTCATGCTTTCTACAGACTATCCTCAGCTTTCCTTCAAGATCCTCACTGTTGGCGATAATCTCCTTCGCGATATTCATATTTCCTGGTCTCGACGAGGGCACCATCTACGTCTCGTATATATTCGGTTTTCGCTAAGCCTGTGCTGGGGTGATTGACAGGTATCCCCTCTGCATCAAGCAACCACTCCGCCAGCAACCATCGGCCGTCCTCTGACCATTGTGTGACGGTCTCGGCATAACCCCGGTGACCATTCATGAGTGTGCCATCTGCCCTTTGAAAGGATCGGCGTGTACGATTGCCGTAGCGATCATATTGCTGGTGCCATTTCTCCGCTCCCGACCAGTGTGCCACGGGGGCGAAAAGTGAGTCGAAGAAGTTGATGGATTCGAGGTAGTAGCCCTTGTGTACGTTCTGTTCTCCGGAAGTATTCGATGGCCCAATGGCCCGGTTGCCTTCCTTGTCAAACACCTCCCAGCGGTCGAAGCGTCCTTGTTGATCATAAAAGTACTTGAATGTGGCTGCGCCTGAGGGAGCATTGACAAGGGCGCCTTCCGAATCGATATTCTGAAGTAAGTTCGGGTACCCATCTGCCCCGAATGCTATACGTGTCCGCATAAATTGGAAGCTGCCCCTCAGTGGCCCGGATTGACCTTCCACATCAAATCGCTCCTCAACTACTGAACCATCCCTCTCATAGGACCACTCATATCGAACGTACCCAAAATAATTTGGAGTTTCGTTTCCTGCTTTGTCAAAGTATCTGAGCCTTACATTCCGTCCATAGTCATCCTTATCATATACCTTCTTGAAGACCTCTCCCATGACGGTGATCGGTTGCTCCAGATGATCATAGAAACTGTGTATCTCCCTATTCGTATCAAAATCTACTTTGGTGAGAGGCGCGTGGATCTGATATTTTGAAAAACCTTCGAATGCCTTTAGATGATCACCGATCTTAACGGATGCTTGAATCACCCTATTGAGCGAATCATAATCCAGTTCAAAGTGCAACAGGCCCTTTGAAACTTCCTCGGAAATAGGGCTAGCACCCCGGAAGGGAATGATTGGTGATTCCCAGAATGGTATGACTGCATAATTTTCAGTTCTTACTGATTGTGCCAGGCTGGCCGAGGACATGCCGGCAATCAGTATGAGTGCGATTTGTAATACTCTCATCAGTGATACCTAAACGCTTTTTGGTACAATGCCCGAATATAATGCCTTGATTGCCACAGTCAAATGACAATCTGCTGTCTCTTCCTGGTGGCAGTCATGAACGGGACGCGACTCCACTTATTCTGACAGTGTCCAGACAAATGAGAGAAACCAATTGGCCACTGAGAAAAGTGCATAGAAACCTAAAAGGTACGGGCTAATTGATCTAATTCCTTCGCAACTCAAACTCCAGACTATCCACGGCAAATGCTGTGAAGATACCCAGGCCATTGGCGATGTTCGAAGGTGGCTCGTTGAGGTCGCGGGAATCCTGCACTGCACTATTGAAAAGATCGACGTATTCCTCATTGACCGTATAGACCTTGGCTATATGCCGACCATACCCCTCCAGAGCCACGGCGATGATATCGAAAGAGGGAATTGGAGACGGCTCGGAAATGAAGCGAAAAGACGAGAGCAGTTCCAGGCTCTCAGCAGGCACTTCCGCCGGTAATATCTGGTCTGGTTCGTCCTCCTTTCTCTCTATCACGACGAAAAAGGACCGGCCAGGAATACTATCCCAAGTCAGTGTAATCCTTTCATTGGCGAACAACTCCTCGATTTGCTCGCGAAGGCCAAAAGTCAAAAAAAGCTGGGGAACGATCAATACTGAGTCTGTCATTTGGAGGCCGGTCGGAGGCTCTGGCACCACCGTCGTGGCCGTTGCAGTCGTCCCATCGGCGCGAATCTCAATGCTATACTCCTCGAAATTCACAATCTCGAAGTCGCTGTCCTCGGCGTAGTATTTCTTGGTTTCAGGATTGTAATTCAGGAACACCTCTTCACCTCCAGAGAGTAGACGGACCTCTGCACCAGTAATAGGCACATCAGGCAGAGAATCGGCATCGAGAGAGGCTGTTTCCTTGATCTTGATATCATTGATAGGTTGGCCTGCAGTGATGAATGCCTCAATCACAAACTGATCTGCATTGGGGATCTCCAGGTCTTCGCAACCCAAAAGGAGTGCTAAGGTCAAGAGCGCGTATATCGTTCTTAGTTTCATCTCTATCAGAATTTGACGGACACGAGTAAGTTGGGCGTAAAGCCCAGGTAGTTGATTTGATTGATAAGCGGTGGCGATTGGCCAAAATCGTACTCGGTATACCAGATGTTTTGACGATTGAAGAGGTTGAACAGCGACAGGCCGATGCTCGCATCCGCCTTCCCTACTTCAAACCCATAATGGGCCGACACATCGACCCGGATGTAAGCGGGATTGTAGGAAGCGTTCTTGGCCCCCAGCCCAATGTATTCTAATGTGCGTCCGTCCAGAAGCTCAATCTGGTATCGATTCGCGGGCTCTGAGAAGGGCTTGCCGGAACCATATATGAAATTGGCAGATAGGTTCCACTCCTCTACTTCCACCGCATGGACCATCTTGAACTCATGACGCTGGTAGTGCAGCGGCCTGAAAGGAAAGCCATCGTTGAGGTCCGGAAAGGTCTGCTGAATATCGTTGAGCGTGTAAGAAACCCAGCCCGTGTACATCCCCTGCTTTTTCTGAATGAGAAACTCCATGCCTTTAGTCACACCATCCCCCGTTCGGAAGAGTTCCTCGACTTCATCATTGATGCCGCGGCGAAACTGGAGCGAAAACTCTGTGATGCCATCCAGATCCTTGTAATAAGTTTCCACGTCAAACAGCCAGTTGTCGACCTCGTAAGACGCTCCCGCCACGTAGTGCGTCGCACTACCCAGATCAATAAGATCACCATCTGCGAGCAGCCAAAACTCCCTGGAACCCTCAGAAATATTCTGGTTCACAATCTGGTTGGCAAATTGATAGTGTCTTCCGTAAGCAGCCTTTAGCTTGATACGTGAAGTGAGGTCGTAGCTCAGGTTCAGCCGCGGTTCGAGCAGTACTCCATCTTCAAACTCGTACTTGGAGAAGCGTAAGCCGGCCATTACCTTCAGCCGATCTCCTATCCCACTTTCATTGGAAACATAAAAAGACGTCAGGTTGGCCTCCTGAGCACGGGTAAGCAGGGTGACGGTGTCGTCCCGGACGTTGTCATAATCAATATCATTGTGAGTGTATGACACACCAAATTCCGCTTTGGACTTCAAACTGATCTGCCACTCCACATCTGCTCGCACACTCAGATCGGTCACGAGGTTCTCCTCAAGCGTGCGACGACTGCCTTCCAGTAGAATCGAGTCTGGCTGCTGTACGATCAGCTCTGCATCCCGGTCGTAATTGCTGAAGTATTCAGTACCCGCCACCAAAATATTGGAGTACCACTGCGGGCTCCATTGCCTGGACCACTTAGTGGATATCCCGCGATTGCCCCAGTCGGTCTGCTCGTCCAAAAAGAGGTCTAATTCTATTCCTTGATCCCCAATTGGGAGATTGAGATTCTGAGATTCGTCAAGGTAATCCTTGCCATTGTAGGTGCTAAGGGTGATCATATCCTTGTCCGAGGGTCGAAAGGAGAGCTTGCTGTTCCAGTCGAAGAAATAGAAGTTGGGTTCTGTGGTGATGTTGGTGGCATTCTCCAATGGCGTCCCTGCCAGGTTATTGCTCCCCAGGTTGTCAATCAGGTCCTTGTAGAGCCCGCCCTGAATGATCTCTGTATACGATCGTCGACCAGCCACCATCAGTGAGAGTTTCTTGCCTACTGGTACTTCGAGGTACCCACCAAAGCTGAGTAGGCTGAGGTTGACCCCTCCCTGTACTTTCTCGAAGCTTCCGGTTTTGCCGGTCAATTCTACTACACCAGAGGTCCTGCCACCGTACTTCGCTGGAAATGCCCCTCGGTACAGCCGCACATCTTTAATGGCATTGGTATTGAACGCACTAAGAAACCCAAAGAAATGATCCACCTTGTACACAGTCATGCCATCCAATAGCGTCAGGTTTTGGTCAGGCGTGCCCCCACGGATATAGAGCCCCGAGGAGTTCTCATTCGTGCTGCTAATACCCGGCAACATCTGGAGCGAACGAAAGATATCAGGCTCTCCTACACTTGGCAGTAGCGCCAATTGTTTCGTGGACATGGTGGTGGTACTGATACCGGATGTAGCATCAAAGACCTTGTAGGCGTTGGCAGTAACCACCACCTCTTCCAATTCTTGCTTAAGCGGCTCTAATTCCAGCACGAGGGTATTCCCAGCGCCACGCAGATCCATTGTCAGCGTATTGAAGCCCACATATCGGACTTCGATCGAGGAGTTTTCAGCATCTATGTTCACCAGGCTAAAAAACCCATCGAGATTCGTCAGGACGCCATCGTTGGTCCCTGCAATCGTGACGGTCGCGTAAGGAAGAGGTTCTCCCGATCCTTTTTCTACGACTTTACCTGAGACTGTAGATTGGCCATTACTTGCAAACGTCGCAAGCAAGGATAACCCAAGTATCATGCCTCTCAGTGGTGAAATTGTTTTTGGTAGTTGTCTGCTTTGCACAAGTGGTCTCATTCTAGATGCACAAATACGGCTTTTTTATCAATAGTAATGAAATCAAAACTCGCTGAACCTGACTATTTGGTAACTGAAACGACTCATTCAGGGGAATTAGAGAACTGAGAATAGAAGCATATCAGAATGGTAAATGATGAATTCTTGAATGTTGAATGAGAACATCTCAGACTGCTTCACCGATTCTGGGCACTCTTAACGATTGACGTTAGAATTCGAATAAGCTCATCAACATCTTCAATTAGATCAGCCAGGTCAACCTTCACCACTTGACTTTCTTGAATCAGCCTCAACCAGTATTTAGTTTCCCGCGCTTCTTTGGATGCAATTGACATTTTCGAGGCGAAGTCTCTCTTGCTATATGCCGCGGTTGCCTCCTGGACGTTGGCGCCAATGCTCGTGCCACTCCTAAGCAACTGCTTCGCCAAAACGAATTCCCGCTGTTCTTTTAGTTGGACGTAGGTCTTTACGATCCTCAACGCAAATGCAAAGGACTTATCGACTATAACATTTTCTTTAGGCTCTCTCATTGGATTCTGTTCGTCAGCAACCAAAAGGCTAATTCACCATTTCTGCATTCAACATTCAAAATTAGGAGCTCCCTAGTAGTTTGCCCATTTCTTGAATTGCGGAGTCCGCTCCTTGCTGATGATCACTGGTTCCTTCGCTTGTGGTTCCACGGTTAAGACCAATCTCCCATTGAAGTAAGGCTCGATTTCCCGGATCGCTGACCGTGCGACAAGGTATTGACGATTGGCCCGGAAGAACTTCGCAGGTTCCAGTTGCTGCTCGAGATCGTCGAGGAAGAAATCCAGTACGTACTCTGTACCGTCTTTCCTTCTCAAGAACACGCCTCGCTCCTTGATGAAGAAGTACGCCACCTCATTCACATCGATCATCAGCATCTTCTGGCGATAGGACACCAGGAAACTCGAACGATGGGCAGTGGGTCGAAATTCTGATGCCAACTGTACCAGTTGGTTCAACTGCTCTTGCCCATTGTTGGACGGGAGCTTCTGGTACCGATCGATGGCACCCTGTAGCTCCTGAGGATCGATGGGCTTCAGCAAATAGTCAATGCTATTGACCTTGAAAGCCTGAATCGCATATTCGTCGAAAGCCGTTGTGAAAATCACTGGACAGGGCACGTCGATCTGCCTGAATATCTCAAAGCTGAGGCCGTCCGTCAGCTGAATATCCATGAATATAAGATCTACGCTATTGCCTTCTTCTAACCAGGACACTACATCTGCTACGCTGTCTGAGACATGGAGGATATCCATCGCTACATCCCGCAACTGTCTGAATTCCTTCTTCAGTCGGTTAACTGCAGCGTCCTCGTCTTCGACAATCAGTGTTCTTATCCTCTTGACCATCATCATGTGATTTTCAAAGGTACTCTCACTCGAAAGTTATCATCGACGATCCCGTACTGTATCGGCTCATGTAAAACCGAGAAACGCTTCTGGAGGTTTTTTAATCCCACTTTTTCGCTGATGACCGGGTACGGCTTTGGTTGCAGCGAATTACGGATGATCAGCGCGTCGTCTTCCTCGGTGATAGTGACGGTTAATGGAACGCGCCTGGAGGCCTCATTGTGCTTCACGGCATTTTCAATGAGGAACTGTAAACTCAATGGCGGAATCAATGCCTGCATCTTGTCATCGGAGATTGCTAGCTGCAAGTCGATCGCATCGTGAAACCGCATCTTCAACAAGCTCCAATAGTCGTTGAGGAACTTAAGCTCATCAGCCAGGGGGACAAAGTCGTATTGGCTGCTCTTTAGTACCACCCGGTAAAGATTGGAGAAGGTCCTCGTGTATTTGGCCGCGGTGGTTGGATCACCTTCGATCAGGTCCAGGAGGGTATTGAGGCTATTGAAAAGGAAGTGGGGGTTGATCTGCTGCTTGAGCACATCTACTTCAAATTTGAGATTTTCTGCTTGCAGAGAAAGGTTCTGGAGCTTCAGGGCTGCGCTTTCCCTTTGAGCATGGAAAACTCTGAGGATCATGTTGAAGATCCAGGCTACCAATGACAGACGGAAAACGACCAGCCCTATGGGCTGATTAGCTGTTACACCTTTCGGGATTAGCCAGTAGTCAAATAAAGTGACGCTCATTATCAGTAGCAGATTGGCGCCAATTATTGAAAAAATCCGGCCAGCGAGGTTGCTGATTTCCTTAGTGGCGCCAATAAGCCATCTATTGAGGTACCAGATCACCAGCAGTACTGAAACAATCTCTACGTACAGAAGAAGCCCGGCGGGACCAGCTGACATCGGACGACTGACTGGATTGTTGATCGCCCCAATCACTGGTACTAATGCGGCCAGGAGGAACGGTAGGTATTTCTCCGCCTTAGACATGGCCGCAACGTACCAACAATCCTGAAGGGCTGAAAGAAATATGTGGCAGAAACGTCTACTTCAGCGGCTGAATTTGCTATGAGCTACACCGAATCACTCACCAGGAGGAAGGATCAGGAACTAGCCTTTTCACTCACACTATGGATATGCGTGGCCTCGGTCTTACCTTTCAACTGAACTGTACCCAGATCCTGAATGTCAAACGAGTCCTTCCAAAAGGAGAGCCGATGCAGCAGTTCTTGGGAAATGATCAAATCAACCCCATGCTCAGCGCACAGGGCTTGCAGTCTCGCTGTGGTATTCAGTACATCTCCCGTAAACACAATTTCCTTCTTCAGCGCGCCAATTTCTCCTGTTGTTACCTCCCCAAGATGCAGACCCGCCTTGAAGCCCGGTACCACTCCAAACTGGTCCATGAATCTACTACCCCGAGCTTCGATCGATTTCCTGATATCGAAAAATGTCCGGAGGCAATGCCCTTTATTCAGGCCCCGTTCCAGTTTCCAGGACACCACAACCTCGTCACCAATGTACTGGTACACCTCTCCCAGGTGATTGATGATCGGGTCAGACATGGCTTCATAGTATTGCTGTAGCAGCTCAAAGTACTGAAGGTGCCCCAGTCGCTCGGCTATGGCGGTAGAATCCTTCATGTCCAGAAACATGAATATACGTTGCTCCACCTTGGGTTTGTGGTAACGGCCAGTAAAGAGATTCTTCATGGCATTGTGTCCGATATTTTCACTGATGGTCGTGTAGAACAGACTCACAAGCAGGGAAAAACCCAACTGCACGACGGTGCTGACAAAGGGTGCGCTGAAGAAAAAAGTCACCATTTCCTTCCAGATGCTGGAATACTGCAAAGTACTGGCAGGTTCCATTACCAGTGCTATGGGATAGGTGATGGCTATGGTAGAAAAGAGGAAGCCGCCGTAGATCAGGAATTTATAGACAATCTTCCTTGTCAGGCTTCGATTCCTGAATCGCTTTTCCATGAACAAAATCTCTATCGTCCCAACGATGAGGCCTACGCTAGTCAGTGATACCAGGGCGAAAGTGATGATGCGAGGGGTGAGATTGATGACCGAAGGCTGCGCACCTTTGAATCCTGTGGCAGTCAGGTCGGTGATCATGAAGAGCAACGCAATCAACAACCAAATGATACCAAAAGGTATGATGCGGGAAATGTTACGCCGGGTTTTTGGGGTTAAAGGCCAAACCATATTCGCAGCTAAGATAAGATCGTCTATGCGAGGAACAGTTTATTCCCAACTGACCCGTGACTCGGAAAACAGATCATAAGCCGCGACCAACTGTTCGTGACCGGCGATGTCGTGGCTGTATTGCTGGATGGCTTCCCGATCCCCGACAAACACCGGATGAAACTCCTCCTCCCCTGCATGCCAGACGATAAGCAGGTACAGATAGCCCAAATGGCTGGTTCTACCCTTTTCCAGCCAGGCTTCAAAAACATCTTCGTCCAGCGACTTCCCGGTTCCAAGCGATTCAAACATGAGATTTGTAATTGAGACGCAAGCTACTGAAACCCCATGAAGTCTGAAGCTAAGTTGGGCGGCCCCTGACAACGACACAGGCGCTCGAGCAATCAAATTCAGACATACATAGTCGTGTCACGGTCGGGCTCTCCATTGTGTCGCAGCCCCGCTCGCCACGCCAAAGGCCAAGCTGGCCGCCATTGCGATCCCTGCCGCGAAGATTCCCTATGGATGTAAAAAACATTTTTTAGGAAGACGATAGGGGTAAAATCCAAAGGCCTTGTTTACCCAATATCATTAGGTATATACCTAACCACATTATGTATGTTCAAGAAAGAGATTATCGCCGCTTCTACCATTCCTATTGTATTAACCATTTTGCTCAGTGGTGAACAGTACGGATACGAGCTCATCCAGAAGGCGAAGCGCATGTCCAATGGCAAACTGGACTGGACAGATGCCATGCTATACCCTGTCCTGCATCGACTGCAGCGGGACGGTTACCTCACCTCCCGGTGGGTCATTCTGGAGAATGGCAGAAAGCGCAAGTACTACAGCATCACTCTTGAGGGCAAAGCACTCCTGGCGGAAAAGAAAGACGACTGGACAGCCCTCCTACATCTCTTTGCCAATATGTGGAACCTCGAAATCAAGCCATCATGAAGTTCAACCTTGAAAAGAATATTTCCAACTGGAAAAGAAGCCTCCACAAGTACAGCGGCCTGGAACCCGAGCACATAGAAGAATTAGAGGATCACGTTCGGTCCAGTGTTGAGGAGAGCAAGGCGCAAGGTCTCACCGACTCGGAGGCATTCGATAAAGCCCTGGAGCAAATGGCCCACATGAAGGAAGCAGCCATCCTTAGCAAGAGGGAACGGCAGCATATCCCCATGGTTCTAATCAACCTCAAGTTCCTTTTCAAAGTACTCCGCAAAAACAAGTCCCACTACCTACAGAGTCTGCTGGGTCTTGTGGTCGGCATTGCTGTATTCATACTTACTTTCTACTTCAGTCATCAGGAACTCAACCACGACAGCTTTCATGAAAAAGCGTCATCCCTCTATCGTATAAGGAACAATGTAGTCCTACTGGAAACCGGTGAGGTGAAGAATGCACGAGCCACCTCTTTTCTGGCTGTGGGCACTGCGCTCAAAGAGCAGGTACCAGAAGTGGTCAATGCCACAACGCTGTATCCAGAGACGTCGATAGTTGTGAATGATGAGGAGCAGCATCGGGTCGAGAGGGGACTATATGCGAACGCTTCATTCTTCAGAATGTTCAGCATCCCAATCTTACAAGGCAACCTGCAAGGAATGGAATCGCCCAATGGTATATTCATTTGCTCCTCCCTCGCGACCAAGTTGTTTGGAAACGCCAATCCTATTGGAAAGACAATCGAATACCTCGGATTGCGTACCGATGGAGAGTTCGATCTCGAGGTGCAGGGCGTTTACGAGGACATTCCGGCCAACAGCTACTTCGCCAATACCGAGGTCTTCCTCCCCATGCAGATCCTTCGGGATTTTCACAGCCCTACGATGCGCTGGTCTCCACTGACGCTAGAGCAGGTGAATTGGCGGTGGGTAGATTTCTACACGTTCATTGAAACAGCGAAAGATGCAGATCCCGTCGTTGTGGCCGGCAAGGTGCAGGACGTTTTTGATGAACATCGCCGGCAGTATGACGAAAAAGCCGGTCGCAGGCAAGATGTGGCGATGGAGCCCATCAATCGGATACACCTTGTTACTGGTGTGCACAATGATCTCGAGACAGGCACCAACGCCGAGATCATTTGGCTTTTCTATGGAATAGGCCTGATGGCCATGCTCATAGCGTGGATCAATTATGTCAACATGTCGACAGCCACATCCATCGGTCGTGCCAAGGAGATCGGCATCAAGAAGGTGTTGGGAGCGTTTAGACGTCAGTTGATCCTTCAGTTCCTCATGGAGTCACTGCTCGTCACCATCATTGCCATCATCCTGGCTTTTGGTTTGCTTGCGCTCCTGTCGCCAAGCCTCTCAGACTTATTTGGGATAGAGTTAGTGCTAAGTACCCGCGACTTACCATTCTTCGCCTCACTCATCGTCTTTTTGTTGCTCGGTTCAATGGCCGCCGGATTTTACCCGGCTGTACTACTCTCGGCCTATAAGACACTGGATGTACTTAAGTCTTCTTTTACCTCGAATCAGGGATCAGCCGTCCGCAAAGCATTAGTGATCTTTCAATTCACACTCGTGGCTTTTCTACTGAGCGGCTCATTGGTTGTATATAAGCAGTTTCAGTTCATGATGACACAAGACCTGGGAATAGATATTGATCATAAGGTAGCGATAGATCTTCCCCCGGGTGTCCTTCGTGAAGATGACTTTCCGATAAGAGTCGTGCGGGCACGGAAACAAATTGGTGAGCTACCAGATGTGACTGCCGTGACCTCCTGCTCACTTCTTCCCGGCGACCACAATGGCTGGCGACACACGCTTAGCGTTGACGGTAGAGAGAACCAGTCACTCATCAATTTCAACCGAATGTCTGCGAGTCGTGATTTCGTTGCCAGCATGGGGTTGGAACTGATTGCCGGTCGGGACTTTGACCCACGAATACAATCCGACTACGAGGAGTCACTGATTATCAATCGCGTGGGTATGGAAGAACTGGGCTTTTATGACCCTGACAGCATCATTGGCCAAGCGGTCAGCTTCGCAGTGGGGCCGGAGCACTTCCAGGTCATCGGGGTGGTGGAGGATTTCCACCATCGGAGCCTTCATGCAGCGATCGAGCCGCTATCGATTCAATTTGATTCCGTGCACCAGGCGCCATTCCTCCTGGTAGATTTTACTGCAACCGACTTACCCCGTATGATGGGACAGGTAGAAGAGGCATTTGCCGATATCTTCCCCGGCCACGTATTCAATTACCACTTTCTTGATGCCCGGTACCTGGAGCAGTATGAAAAGGACCTGAGGTTTCAAAAGAGCTTTGGCATTTTTACCCTGGTGGCATTACTTCTTTCCATTGTCGGCCTGCTGGCCCTCTCCAGCTTCTTCCTCAATCAGCAGAAGAAATCCGTGAGCGTCCGAAAGGTGCTGGGAGCGGGGAAAAAGGAGTTACTTGCACGTCTGCTCGGCGAGTACCTTCGGCTGACACTCATCGCGAGTGCCTTGAGCATTCCTCTTACCTATTTCGCCATAGAGCAGTGGCTGTCGGGATTCGTCTTCAGCATCGATCCGGGGTTTTGGGTCTATGCACTGCCCATTGTCGCATTGATCACCATTGTGCTGATGACGGTCTTTCAGCACACGTATCGCTTGATCCAGGTGAACCCGGCGAAGATCCTCCGCAACGACTGACGAACATTTTTGTGTCATTAAAAAAAAGCCACCCAGCCTTTCGACTGGGTGGCCAACTATCGCCGGATTAAGACCATCATCACTGATTGGTCAATGCCCCATGTTCTCAAGAATCTAGAAGCCAGTCATTTTATTGACATTGCTGAGAGTGGAAGGCTTTGAGATTCTTGAGTCCAACTATTTGAGTTTTCAACCTATCACCTCATGAGACCTCTTAGCAATCCGTGAGATGCTGCGAGGTAAATTCGTATTGATTCCACTTAGGCAGCGGGTGAAACTGGCTCGCCTGCACATCCCGGAACAGTCGCTCCAGTTCGTTCTTCGCGTAGAAGCTCCGTCCCCCTACCAGTTCGATGGCAGTCTGCACGACCTCTCTGCATGCCTCGCTGACATTCGTCTTCAGGCTTAGGATCTCGGAAGCCACGTCCTTGGATGGTGCGAAATCCAGCTCGTTGGTTCGGGCATACATCGCTTCCCACTGGACCTTCGCGGCCATGAAGTGATTGTTCAGCTTCCCCAAAACATAAGGGATATGTGCCTGACGACACCCGTCACTCTTAGCCGCCTCCAGAGCGATCTCCCTGGCACGCTCGGCGATACCCACATAAGCAGACATGATCAAAGGCATTGCTACTGTGATCACCACATTCCACACCGGATGGAATTCGCCTCTTGGTCGCTCGAGCTGAATGGCACTCTCTGGCACAAATACATCCTTGAGGACCACCGTCTGAGATCCCGTACCGCGCATGCCCAACACCTTCCAGTCATCCTGAAGGCTAACACCTTCTGACTTGAAAGGCACGCCGAAGTGAAGCACCTTCCACTCCCCTGCTTCATTTTGGTATGGAGCAGATGTCACAAGTACATTGCCCACGGCCGACTGGCTGGCAAACGCTTTCTTGGCACTGACACGATAGCCTCCTTCGACTTTGGTCACCTCGCCATTGGACTCCAACCAGTCCCGGGCACCAGTACTTACCAGGACCAGCTGATTGTCGGCAACATTGGTCAGCATGGAGACAGCCTCTCCTTTGTGCTTGTATTTCCAGACGGCCGCAGCCACCAGGTGCTGGTGCATAGAGAAGGCCAGCGCTGTAGAGCCGCAGTTATTGCCAATGATGCGTACAATGTTACATACCTCTGAGTAGGGCAGCCCCTCTCCTCCCAATTCCTTGGGGATCAGGAGTGAGAAGTAATCTTTGGCTTTCAGTGCGGTATAGTTTTCATAGACAAATCGGCCGTTCTCATCATTAAGGGCAGCAGTTTGTCCAAACAAGCGGGCAAGACCTTTGGTCTTTCGTGCCCAGTCCGTTTCTTCTATAAGATAAGTTTGCATTTTAAAAGTATTTTGAGCGTTTGAAAAAGATTGTTCTAAAAAATGTTGATTTATATATGATTCATTCCGAATCACGCTGACTTAGATGTCGGATTGAATAGCGTTCCTCCAGAGGTCAGCTTGGGCCGCTTTCTAAACAGCTCCTTCGTAAAAGGGATCAGCATCGAAGTAGTCGCCTGGTAGCGCTTGTATTCTTTCGGATGGTACTTGACAAGATCCTTCTCCTCCAACGTCACTCCTACAAGTACATAGACCGTGATGGCAAGTGCCAGAGCCAGATGAGTGTAAGACATAATTGGAGTCACCCACATTCCCAACAGCATACCTGTGTACAATGGATGTCTCACGTACTTGTAAAATCCGATAATCCGGAACTTCAAGGGCGTGTAGGGCTTTTTCTGCAGTTCAAGGAATGTCTGGCGAAGACCAAACAGATCAAAGTGATTGATCAGAAACGAGCTGATCAACAAGATCGCCCAGCCAGCAAAGAACAGAACGTAACTAGCGTAGTACAAGAACGATCGCGCAGAAAGCTGCCAGATTATGCCGCCAAGTGGTTGCCAGTTATGGACAAGATTGAACAACAACACACCTGAGATCAGAACGAAAGTACTCCTCTCAATGGGCTTTGGGAAATACTGGGTAAACCAGTCTTTGAACCAGCCTCTGGCCATCACGCTGTGTTGCACCCCAAAGAGCGCAATCAAGACGATGTTGTTGGCCAATGCCAACCATACCGGAACCCGGGCGGCCTGATCAATAGAAATCGATGGTATCAGGTTGCTCACAGATAGGATCCAGTACATAATCGCAGCAAAGCCTATGGCGTAAGCGACGATGGAATAAGTGAACATTAAGATTCTTTTCACGACAGTTTGATTTTTTGTTCTGCTGCAAATCACGTCGTGAAGGGGGTGGCCGGACGAAAATCAGGTGGTTACAAAGGGGTTACAACCACCTCAAAGTGGGTTTACAAATGGGTTACAAAATGAAAAAGACGGAATGTAAGACCTTGAATAATAGGCGGTTACAATTTCACCTATAGTGCATGCAAAAAAGCAGTGAGATCGTCCTCAGGCGCGAGGTTCAGCTTCTTTCGCAGCCTGTTTCGGCTCATTTTCACCGACGAGGGTTCGATGTTCTGCAGTACGGCAATCTGCTTTGTATTGAGGTCGAGTCTGATCAGGGAGCAGAGGCGGATCTCCGTTTTGGTCAGCCCCTCAAACTCCGTGTTCAGCTTGTGATAGAAAGAGCTACTCAATTCGTCGATCTGTTTGTAGAACTCATCCCCTTCTTTGTCGACCCAGACTTTGTTCTTGATAGCATTCTCAAGGTCCTCGAGTTCCTTTGCCCTCTGCCTCCCAGTAGACTCCTTCATGGCGGTCACCTTATCCGCTAGCGATTCCGCCCACTCCAGGTTGCTGGAAATGTTGACCGCCAGGTTCGTCAGGTCCTTTTTCTTGAATTCTATCTCAGAATTGAGCAGCTCATTCTCCAGCTTCCTCAACTTCAGGTTCTGCAAATAGCGCCAGTAGAGGAAACCCATAAACGCAATCATCAGTAGGCTGATCATCAGCATAATGTAAAATTTCCGTTGTTCCCCATTGATTGCTCGCTCATAGGCCACTTGCTGCTCTGTCTGCAGCTTGTGAAAGGCGATGCTGTCAGCAAGCTGCTGCTTCTCAAACTGGTAGTTCATTTCAGCCCGTGTGATGTCCTGGGTCCTCTCTTTGTTGAAAAGTGAATCGTTGAGTGTTTGGAACCTTTGCTGGTAGGCCAGCGCACTCCGGTAGCTACCTGCCGCTTCCAACGCCCGACTCATGCATAAGCACCCCTCCTTCTCCCAATTGAGCGCGCCGGATGCTTGCGTCAGTTCTAGGCTTTGGGCACAATCTTGTCGGGCGCGATCGTAACGACCCATTTCCAGGTAGGCCTGTCCGCGATAGAGGTAAGCAGATGCCAAACCATCGAGGTCGTCAATATCCGTCTTGATCTGAATGCTGCGACCAAAGAAGCCCAGGGCTCCATCATAATCTTTGAGCTTGGTGTACTCGATACCGAGGTTGTTGAAAGCTCGGGTCATGGATCGTAAGTCACCCAACTCCTCCGCTATTGCTGCGCTCTTATTGAGATTGTCGATGGCCTTCTCGCGTTCACCAAGGTTTGAAAAGATCAGGCCGATGTTGTTATAAGCGGCGGGTAAACGTCTACGGTCGCCGAGTCTTTCACGAAGCACGAGGCTGCGTTGGTAGTAGTCCAGCGCCTCTTCGTTGTTCTTCAGGTCGGTGTGAACATTCCCCAGGTTGTTCAGCGCTCGCGACGCGGCGACATCATCCTCCCGTTCTTCTGCTAGCTTCAGTGCTTGTAAGAGATATTCCTGTGATTGCGTGTAGTTGCCGAGTTCGTAAAAGACAGTCCCAATATTGTTGAAGGTGGTGCTCAGCCCTTCCCTATCGTCCAACTCCAGCAGGATATTGTGACTCTTGAAGAAGGCTTCGTTTGCCTCCTGGAATCGACCCTGCACAGCGAACGTATTGCCGATCAGGCGGTGAGAAGTAGCTTCCCATTTTCTGTTTTGGACTGCGATCGAGAAGGCAAGCAAGTCACGTCCAGTATGCCGGGCACTATCGAGATCGCTACGAAACCGACGCATGAGCAATGAATATCCAGCCTCAAACCGCACAGAGTCCACAGTTTCCTCATCCTGAAAGACACTGCTGAGACTGTCAACCTCAGGCGTTTGGGCAAATGCCAGAGTGATCGTCCCCAGGAAGAGGAAGGCACATCGGGATAAGTAGCTCATTGACACACACAACGTGATTCTCCATCTAAGATAAACGAATTCACGGACCTCAAAAGCGCCGGGGAATAGGGCCAGTCAGACCTTCTACTCCTATTTTCAAAATGGACTATTTGCTACCTGTCAGCCTGACTCCGTATGCCTTGAGATAGACCTCCACATTCACTGAGCCTTCACCTTGAGTGAGCTCGACGATCATATCGCCGCCCAAACTCTCGAAAGTACTGTCAGAAGAGGGAATCAAATAAGTGGCAATACCCGTTTTCGTAATGGCCATGTGGATCAGGTCATCTTTCTCAGTGAGCATTACAGATACCGGGAACTCATTGACCGGAAATTCCCCGAGGTAGTCCGCAGTCATCTTGAACTCACCATACCTTTCACGCAATGACGGATGGTAGTTGTCGAGAATGTTGGCATCAGGGAGTGACTTGTTCACCGTCAGGGACTTCACATTCTTCCACTTGTTTACATCCACAGAAAATGAAGTGGCACCGGTCTTCCATACTGCGGATGAGTAAGTCTGATTCATCGTAGTGCTATCTTCATACACAATATCCACTGTGACTGGCAGAGGTCGGCTGCCTACTTTGGCTATCTCCAACTTGCCCTTTTCAAAGGACCCGATCTTTAAGTCCACATCGCCGTAATTGAAGAACCAGGGATTCCAAAACCAACTGAGGTCCTGTCCAGACACTCGCTCAAATGTGAAGAAGAAATCGTAGGGTGTCGGCGACTTCTGCGCCCAGTCCAGGATGTACTGGCGGTAGCATTGACGAAACAAATCATCACCCAGGTGATTGTGGAGCAGCGTATACATAAATGCCGGCAGCGGATAGGACGCGTAGCCATAGTTGGTGTTGTCCATGAACTGAGAGGAGGTGATCAGTGGTAGATCGCTGATAGTACCCAATGTACCACCAACCTGGCCAGCAAAATTATTGATGAAGAGGTCTTGGTCATTTTGGAAGTACCTCCTGGAGACATACATCGTATTGAAGTCAGCCCAACCTTCATCCATCCACGCAAACCGCTTTTCGTTAACGCGAACGTACATCGGAAAATACGTGTGGAACATCTCGTGGATGGTCACTCCTCTTCCCGGTTGGCCATTATTCGCCATCATCGGCGTCTCCATGCCACCCCCACCAATGCCCATGACACAAGTGGCAAACTCCGGATAGGGATAGGGCACGCCAGGTACATCCTCCGAGAAGTGTTGCATGGTCTTGCGCTGGATCTGCGTCAGCTTCGCCGCACTGTCGGCGACATTGATATTGTAGTACGAATGGATCAATACATCACGGTCCTCCACTCTCTGTACAGCGGCATCCCACACAAAATGGTCACTCAGGCAAAATGAAAAATCCGTCACTTCATCTGCCTTGAAATTCCAGGTGCCGGACCGGTGCTGGTGCCCATTGGAGATATCGTCACGAGATACAATGGAGATCGTCTCTGTGGAAGATATTGCCTGATCGTAAAGTTCTTTCTTGGCCGCGGTGAATACCTCATCCGGGTTCTGAAGTACACCCGTCGCGATGACGGTAAATTCGACCGGCGCAGTGATGGCCACATCAAAATTGCCGAGGTTATTGTAGAACTCGGTACTGAAATCATAGGCCAGCGCGTCCCAGCCGAATACATCATCGTAGACCGCGATCTGAGGATACCAATATGAGACAAAGAAGGAGGTACTATCATAAGCTCCTGTACGTCGTGTCGTCTCTGGGATCGTCATATTCCAGTCTATTTCAATCGTAGCGGAGCTGCCAGCGGCAATAGGCGCCGGCGGGTCAACGTACATGTTGGTACCATTCCGACGGGCATTCTCATCAAGATCAACAGTCATCCCATCGATCGTCATCATCAATATATCAACTCCCTCATTTACGTCGTCGTCCCGCACTCTCATGCCTCTTGGATTCCCTTTTCGGAACACGTCGTGATACAACCGGATCACGATGGTATTCAGTGGATTGGGGCTGTTGTTGTTTAGGGTGATGGTCTCAGAGCCTGACAACTCCCGTGTTTCTGGTGCTACCGAAACCTCAATGTCATAATCGACCGTGTTCTGCCAGTAGTTGGGACCCGGCTTGCCGTCGTAAGATCGAGTGCCCTTGTCATAGGCGGCTTTGATTTCCCGGGGAATGTAAATTTTGCTGTTTTGGGCGTGTGCTGCGCTGACCATTGCCACAAGCGCAACTGCGGTAAGTAGTATTTTCATGGGAGAACTTCTGTTCTGTTTCCGCCAAAAATAGTGGAGAATTGAAAATGGAGGCTTAGTAATGTTGAATGATCAATGTTGAATGTTGAATTAGTGAGCGCCACTCTCAACTCAACATTCACCATTCAACATTCAATATTCTACTTACTCCTCGTCTATCCCCTCACCGGAAATCAGCAAGTCTCCAGGCAGGCGCCTTCGGTACTGATGGTAGAGAAAGCTATTCTGGTCCCAAAGGATCTCAGACATCTCATTGGAAATGTAATGGGTCATCAGGAAGTTGGCTCTCAGTTCCTGCAGCAATCCCTCTTCGGAGAATTCATTGGTCATATCGTCACTTGGGCGGTGATAGTGCTGCTTCCACCATTTGTTCCATCGCCGGACGGAATCTGGCTGGTCTTGCGCGGCAAGCTGACGGGTCCAGATCCATATGGCAGGGATACCCTGCTGCACAAAGCGATATTGGTCACTTCTCACGAAGAAATTCTGTTGGGGAGTGGGGTCATTCATCAGTTGGAAAGCCAATTCTTGCTGAGCAAAATCCACTGCCTCCGAGAGGTTCGAATGCTCATAACCGTAGGCCACGATATCCTCAGCCCCCATGAAAAGGCCATTGAGCATGTCCATGTTTTGGTTGGCGACAATGCGATCGCGCTCTATAGTGGGATACTTCGCCCAATACTCTGATCCGAGCAGACCCTTTTCCTCACCCGTCACCCAGAGAAACAGTACAGAGCGTTTCGGCGCATCCATCTTTGAGAGGGTGTTGGCAATGGTCAATGCGGCAGCTGAGCCGGAAGCATTGTCTAATGTGCCATTGTAGATGGAATCCCCCTTCACCGGATTCCCAACGCCCACGTGATCGAGATGTGCAGAAAGCACCACGACCTCATCCTTCAGTTTCGAATCGCCACCAGGCATCAACGCGGCAACATTAGGGCTTTGCAAATCTGCGTGATCAAAAGAACCTTCTAACGCGGCATCGAATCCAAACTCGAAGCTCTGCGGCTTACCCTCCAGCAGCCCCTCATAAATAGAAGCATAATCTCGTCCTACAGACATCATCAATTCAGTCGCTTTCAGATAGTTGATGGCAGCCGAGATCGTAAATGGAGAACCTGCTGGCTCTACCGTACCAAAGGAACGTCTGGAGAGCCTGCGAGTCATCAAGGTCCATCTCGTTATGGGCTCCAACCACTTCTGCGGAGTGACCATGATGACGCCCACGGCACCCCTTTTCATCGCTGTTTCCTCCCTGGACCTTCCCAAGACCGTTTTTTCGAGAGACGAGAATGCCGTAGGCAGGTCCTCAATGAACATCACAAACTTGCCTGCCACATCCACGTCCGCATAGTCATCATAGCCTAAATCGGGTGCACTGATTCCCAATCCAACGAAAACAACTGGCGCACTAAGGGCGACCTCAGATACACTACGACTGGGACGTAACCCAAAATCTTTTTCAAAAGCCAGCTCTGCTCCATTGATCGCCAATTTGGGCGGTTGACCGTGAGTAGCAGATCGAAAAGGCACGGACTGGAAAAAGGTGCCATCATCCCCAGCGGGTAATAACCCCATCTGCTGCACCTTGCTCGCCACATAGCGCGCCGCGGAGTCATATTCCGGAGAGCCGGTATTCCTTCCACGCATTTCATCGGACGACAGATCGCCCAGGTAGGTGAAGAATTCTTCAGGAGTGATCTCGGCAACAGCTTCTTCGCGGGTGAGACTTTTTTGCACACTGGTGCAGGCCAGCACAAAGCCAAGGAGAAGGATAGGTAGGGATTTCATCTTCAGGGGTTTACTACTATAAACCTAAGACATTTACACGAAAGATTTCGTGAACGAACCGTTTTGATTTCCCATGCTCGGTTTGGCCAGACAAAGTCACATCTTTGACCTCAGTTAGTCGTCTCGGAGATTGGTGACAAGGTTGGATTGAAGGGTGGCAATCCCTTGCAAGATCAGGACGGCAAATGCCACCATGGCGACGGGTAAGGCGGAGGCCAGTAATCCAGCGAGTTCTACATCAATCGCATATTCAGCATCCTTCAGGATCATGGTATCGACCAAATAAGAAGACAAACCTACTGACGCCACCAGTGCGATGGCAAAGATGAGCACAAAGCTTCTGGAGAGCAGTGCGAGGATTTGTATGACTTCTGCACCCAGAATCTTGCGAATGGTCAGCTCCTTCTTCCTTGATTCAGTGGTATACACGGCCATTCCAAGGAGGCCCAGGAGTCCTACCACCACCGCGATTGCGGCCAGAGCACCAAAAAGCTTCAGCATGGACTCCAGGCTCTTATAAGTCAGTTGTATTTTCTCTTCGTAAAAGGTAGCCTCAAACTCGCGAGCATTGTCCACCGACGACCATGCCGCATCCAGTTTCCCAAGGGTGGCCTTAAGGTTCCTTGTCTCAATCTTGATGGCGAGGTTCCACCAGGGCTCAGGATCAGCGGTTTCGAAGAAGGCAAAAGGCCGAAGTTCATTGTAAATCGTGCCATAATGGAAATCCTCAACCACGCCGACGATGGTTTTTGTATCGTTGTAGTACTCGACGCGCGTTCCGAGTGCATCCTGTGGTGTGCCGAGTTCAAACTCCGTTACAAACTGTTCATTGACAATCAACTGGTTGCCACTGACCGTCCCTGAGAAATTCCCTCCGGCCAAAAAGACGTGCTCCATGGTAGTGAGATAGTCGCGGTCCACGCGATTACTGTAGCAAGTGGACGAATCGACTCGTCCTACGATTCGGGCTTTGTCAGAGTTGAGAGAACCAAGGCTGGGTAGCATCGAGCAAAGTGCAACGTCCTCTACCTCTGGAACGGAAAGGAACGCTTCCTTTAATAGAGCTGGATCATTATCCTTGACCTGGACTTGCAGAATATTGTCTGTACGATATCCCAAGTCAAAATTCAAAGCGAAATCATACTGCCTGTACGCCTGAACCACCAAAATCGTCAAGCCCATACTAAATACAAACTGGACACCAATCATCAGTCGCCTCAAGTTGCCATTTCCCCTGGCGATTGTCAATCCTTTGATTGAGTTCACAATCCCATACCTCGAGACCATCGCTGCGGGCACAAGGCCAGCGAGGAGTCCAATCAGTACAGCAAAAGCCAGAAAGTAGACGTAGAGAACGGGTTTTACAGCGAGCGTCGTCGTCCTTGAGATAAAGAAGTTCAGCTCCAAAAACTCCTTCTTGACACTCATGAAAATGAAAAAGGCCACAACCAAAGCTATGAGCGCCATCGCAACCGCTTCGAAGAGAAACTGGTAGGTGATCTGAATACTGCCGGCGCCAGCCACCTTTCTGATACCTACCTCCCTTGCTCTTTTGAGAGACCGCGCGATCGAGAGATTGGCATAGTTGAAGCACGCGGATACCAGCACCACGATCGCAAGTACTATGATCATATTGATCATAGATTGTGGCACCAGGGTGGATTGCTGATTGTACTTACCTGAGCTTGGCGCGATCTCGGCAAGGTTCTCCAAAGATGGGTGTATGCTCTCTCTGAACAACTCCTCATTCTGCAGCTTCGCCATCTGGTCTAGTTGTGTCTGAAGCTGCTCCACTGACTGCACATCACGCAGCCTCACATAGACATACGACGACCACATCGTTCCCCAGTTTTCAAAAAGGCGCTTTGCATTCTTACCAAGCCGCAACGTCTCAAGCGATATCACGGCCTCAAACTTCAGGTGTGAATTGGATGGCACGTTCTCCAATACGCCCGTCACCTGATATCGGTCATCCTTCCGCTCAATCGTGCGCCCGACAGCATCGCTGGTGCCAAAAAGCTTGATGGCCAGTTCCTCGGTGATTACGATGGAGTATGGGTCGGCTAAGGCAGTCTGTGCATTCCCGGCAATCAAAGGAAAACTGAATACTTGCAAAAACATCTCATCGGCATGTATCCCTTGAACATCCAGTGGTGTCTTGTCGCTGTCCACCGGTCGCAGTTGTCCAAAGTAGGAATTCATTAGCAATGTCAGATCCTCATATCCATAATCCGCCTTCAGCTTCTCTCCAAGAAGCAAAGAGGTGGTTGCGTAGGCACCTCGATCACCATTGTCGTAAATCTTGTCATTAGTCACGCGGTAGATCTGATCCCCATTCTCGTGAAAGGCATCATAGCTATACATCTCCTCGACGAAAGTGATCGCAAGGATACCCACCGCCATGCTGATAGAAAGACCTACAATATTGATCAAAGAGAAAAGCGGATTCCTCTTGAGTTGACGCCACGTGGTTCGGGTGTGACTGGCAATCATCAAGTTGCGATTGACACGACCAAGAAATCCCGGCAAACGGATCGCCGACGGCCGAAGTAGCAGCAGGACTTCCTTGCGGTACCTCTTGGCTGCATAGCGGGAGCCTTTTTCCTCAGCGTTCATCGCATACCTTTCATCGAGATCGCCTAGCAGCTCCTCTGCATGCTCGCTGCGACATAGCCAATGGATCAGCTGTCTGAAGTATTTGGGTGGCTGCTTCATTTTCCGAGTGCGTTTACGACCTCATGTGATTGCCAGAACTGCTGCCTCGTGTTTTGAGCATCCTGGAGCGCTAGTTGCCCGGACCTTGTGAGTTGATAAAAGCGCTTTCGACGCCCACCTCGCGCAGCAGTTGCACCCCCATAGTGAGATTGCAGATAACCCCTGTCAGTAAGACGGGATAGTGCCGTGTGAAGTGCTCCCCTACTGACTGGCCTTTTGGCTCTTGCTTCCAGTTCATCCTGGATCGTAATCCCGTAGGCATTTTCTCCCAGTATCACTACCGTCAGTAGCACGAGCTCTTGAAACTCCCCCAAAAATGTTCTCTCCATTGTTTATTTCTTTCAGGATTGAAGACCAAATATAGGAATATATGTTTCAGGATTGAAGACCAAATGACTACATTTTTTCAGATTGTAAGAAATGGCGACATATTGGAAGGTGTCGGCCTTCGACTTACTGGTAGCAAGAAGGCACAATAAAGAGGGACAAGCTCATTGTCAGATTGAATAAATTCAAGCATTGCCCGCTGAAGACTAGCTAGCCACTTCGAGCACAAAACCCCTGCCGCGGACATTGACGATCTGTACAGTGGGGTCGGCCTTTAGGTATTGGCGAAGTTTATGGATGAAGACGTCCATACTTTTGCGGTTGAAGAAATCACTCTTGCCCCATACTGTTTTGAGGACCTTACTTCTGTCGAGTACTTCTCCCCTATGCTGGCAGAGCAGCTGGAGTACCTTGGCTTCTTTTTCTGTGAGGCGTTGGCTTTCGTCGTTGATGGTGAGCAGCTGATTGTTGTAGTCAAAATGATAACCACCGATCTCATGGCATGCGTTGCGCGATGAAGTATCGGGGCTGGTGCGTTTGATGAGCGCCTTGATTCGTGCTATCAGCAGCTCCTGATCGATGGGTTTCACTATGTAATCATCGCAGCCAAGCCGGAATCCCTTTAGTTTGTCCACCTTCAGCGCCTTCGCGGTAAGAAACATGAATGGGATCTCCGGGTCCAGGTCCCTGATCTCCTTTGCTAATGTGAAACCATCTTTCAGCGGCATCATTACATCCAACAAACAGAGGTCAAACGACTGCTCCTGGAAGGTCTTCAGTCCTTCCTCCCCATCTTTGGATCGGGTGACACTGAAGTCGTTCAGCTCCAGATACTCCTGTAAGATGTAGCCGAAGCTTTCATCGTCCTCTACCAACAGAATCTTACCCATGCTCATCAACTGTATGGAAAGTACAAACGAAACTCGCTGCCCTGATTGAGCTTGCTCGTCAAATCAATGCGTCCCTTGTGTTCGTCGATGATCTTTTTTACATAGCTCAAGCCCAAACCGAATCCCTTTACATTTTGAATATTGCCGGACTCAGCGCGATAAAACTTATCGAAAATGTATCGCTGGATCTCTTCGCCAATACCAATACCATTGTCTCGGATAGAGATCTCGATGCCTTCGGGATGATCAAATGTTGCGATAGCAATCTGGGGCACGTCGACCGTGTACTTCAGTGCATTGTCGATCAGGTTGTAGATAATGTTGACCAGGTGCATACCATCGGCCATCACCCCCGATTGGGTGGCGTTGAGGTAGAGAGATATCGATCCCCCCCTTTTGCTAACGACCAATTCCATGCTATTTACAACGCGCTGGATCACCTCGTGAACATCCAGATGTTTCTTTTCCAAAGAGAAGTTGCCGGAATCAATCATCGCAATCTGCAGCACTTTGTCCACCTGTCCTTCCAGGCGTTTGGATTCCAGTTCAATAAGGTTCAGGTAGTTGTCTTTTTTCTTTTGCTCGATTCCCGGCTTATTGCTCTTGAGCATGCTCGTAGCCAGCGCAATAGATGCGATGGGCGTTTTGAATTCGTGGGTTAGGTTATTGATAAAGTCATTCTTTATCAGCGATAAGCGCTTTTGCTTCTGGATCACCAGTACAGTGTAAGCAAAGCAACCGATCAGAAGCAAGATGAACACGATGGACATGATCAAGGCCCCCTGCGACTGGGCAAAGACATAGGCGTCCTGCTCTGGGAAGAATAAAGCCAAATGAAGATCCCCGCCCGACGAGCAGGTCAGGTTGCACCACCCATGGCCCCTCTCTTGCGGGTTTTCACAACTCACGAGCTCAAACTCCAGGCTGGCCCCATTGTCCCCCATTACGAAGTTGAACCCTTCGTTCACGGGGTTATGCCGGTAGACAGCGTACTCATACGACAGGTCAATCCCCAGATCATCAAAGACCGGTTCGAGGATGGCCCTCATCTGCTTGTCCATCGCCGGGTCATTGAGCTGGCCACTCACCTGTACCCTATCGGTCGCATTTCGAAGTTCATCGGCCAGGTCCGGGTTTTTTAAAAACTCCTGAGAGATATTGCCGGAAGCGAGGTCGACCTTCTGCAAGAAGATCTGCTTATTGGTTCTGAGTGAGGATCTAAGGTTTTGAAGCTGAAGGACGGAGAGTCCCACCAAGGCCACGGAGGCCACTCCAATCACAATGAAAATAGCTCTTTTCGACAGTTGCATCGCGCATGCACTTTTGCTCAATTAACGGAATGTCATCGTTTCAGGCAAGATCGGGGCTGGTTTTAACTTTATTTTAACCCTTTTAACTCTTCCTTATCCGTCATTAACCCAGCCTTATTCAAACCACATTGGAATCTGTCGTATCGTTGAACAAACGTTCTTGATATGCGACTTTTTATACACCTGGCTATTCGTAACTTTTTGAAATCCGCTTCCCTCAATGCGCTCAACATGCTGGGATTATCGGCGGGGATTGTAGCAGCTCTGCTAATTATCGTCTATGCTGATCATGAATACCACTATGATCAATTTCATGCGCAGGCAGCCAATATCTTTCGCCTCGAAGCTAAGACCAGTGGCAGTTCCTGGTATTCCAACATTGGTGTGGAACATGCAAGAGAACTTGCCTCCGGCAGCTATCCAGAAGTGAAAGCTGTCGTACAGGTCAATCGCGGTGAAAGAGCATTCTTCCACAACCCCGAAGGAGGGCGCTTTCCCGAAGCGGACATTCTGCAAACCAACACAGGCTCACAGTTCTTTGAAGTATTTGACTTTAAGGTAAAACATGGCAACCCAGATCACCTACTGGATGAGCCCAACGCCTTGGTGCTGACCGAATCAAAAGCGAAGAAGTATTTTGGAGATAGTCAGGCTGTCGGCAAGACCATCTACTACGACACCATACCCCTGAAAGTGACCGGTGTACTCGAAGACCTGCCCAGTGACACGCACTTTGACTTTCACTTTGTCCGAACTAACCCCAATTGGAATGACGGCCATTATCATGTGACCACCTATGTGGAATTGGTACCGGAAGCAAATGCATTGGCCCTCAATGAGAAAATCCTGAAAATGGACGTGGCTTATAATGAATATCACGAACTGACTGATGCGCAGTTGATGCCTGTCGAGGACATCTACTTGTACTCAGATGCGGCCTTTGGGGGTAGTGGCAAAGGTGACCTCTTGCAGCTGAAAGTCCTGTTGGTGATTGGCGTGCTGATCTTGCTGATCACAGTCACCAACTACCTGAACTTGTCCCTCGCGCTCTATCTGGGCAAAGGCCGCGCAATCGGAGTGAGAAAAGTATTTGGGGAATCAAAAGGACAGCTGGTACGAGCCTTGGCAGCCGAATCGTTTATGATGATCCTACTGACATTACCTGTCATTCTGCTGGGATTCAGCCTCCTGCTGCCTGGCCTCAACCTGTTCCTGGATGTGAGGCTGGAAAACAAGCTACTTACATCCCTGCCGTACGTTCTCGGCACGCTTTCCTTCCTGGCCATAGTGAGCCTAATGACCGTGATCTTTCCGGCCGTCTCTCTAGGTAATATGCCCATCAACGCCCTCCTTAAAAGCAAGTCGGCAATGAACATCACCGGAGGCACGCGTTACCGCAATGGCCTGATCTTCCTGCAATTCATATTGCTCTTCACTTTGGGAATATCCGGTTGGTTCATGAATCAACAGATCCAATACCTGGACAACAAGGACATGGGTTTTGATGCCACCGGTGTGATCAAGGTCACGAATGCTTACGATATTGGCGACATCCCGGACTATGGTCTCTTCAAGCAAAAGCTCCTCACCAATCCTCAAATCTCTGGTGTTGCCTGGGGACCGATGATGGGTGATGGCATGAATCCACTGGCGTATAAGGTGGAAGGAAATACTGAAACACTTGAAAACCTGTTGTCCTACGGCGTTGATATTGACTATTTCGATGTGATGGGTATGGAGATCACGCACGGAGATTTCAAAAATGTACTCCGGCGCTCTGAGAATGGAAGAGTCGTATCCCTCGTCAATCACAGCTTCGTCAACAAGTTTGGTTGGCAGGATGATCCGCTCAATAAGAAGATCATCCTACGACCAGGGACTGAAGAGGAGTTGCATCGCAAGGTCTCAGGCGTATTCAAGGACTTCCACTTCTACACGTTGAAGGAGAAGATCACACCTCAGATCATTTCGCTACGACCAGACCCTGAATTTGTTAATACCAACGTACTCATACGCCACGAGGCCGGAGCGAATCCGAATGAGATCATTGCGCTGATTGAAGAAGGATGGTACGAAGTACAGCCCAATCTCCCGATGCAATATGAACTCATGGATGAGTCCGTAAGGAAATTGTACACCAAAGAGCGACAGACGGGCCAAATAAGCTTTGCCTTTTCCGTTCTGGCCATGGTACTGTCTATCGTCGGGCTGGTGGGCTTTATGATCTACATCATCGGCCTCAAATCGAAAGAGCTCACGGTCCGGAAAGTGCTTGGCGCCTCTTTGGTGCAAATCATTGGTGTCCTCAATAAGCAACTTTGGTGGATCATTCTTGCCGCTGGTGTATTGGGAAGTCTACTCAGTTATCGGATCATCGACAGTTGGCTCCAGGATTATGCCTACAAGATCACAATGAATCCACTGGTGTTTCTCGGTGCGCTTGCTTTCGTTTACCTGATCGTTTTTGCCATTACTGCTGCACGGTCGATGAAGTGGGCACGAACCAATCCGGTGGTGACTTTGAATGAGGAGTAGAGCGGAAATTGCCTCCTATTCAACTTTGATAAATCGATGAATCGCTGCGTAGGCGTTGTCCTGCACAGATTCCTCCTGAACCTTGGGGAATATCGAGCTTTGATCGATCATAGGGCCGGTTAACACACTTTCTTTGCTAGCATAGAAGGTGCCGGTCTTGTATTGCTCATCACTGATGCCGTCGACATATCTCTTCGCTCCCTTGTCCAATGAGTGCATCATTCCCATCATCGGTAGGAGTAGCGGTCCTCCAATGTACTTGAAGAAGATCTTTTGGAAGCCCTTCAAATCGTCCATAACGTTAGTGCCACTGGTACCGCCGGGGCTCATTGGCACGATGCGAACATTGGTGTGCTTCCGGGCCAGGGATAACATCCAAAGTGTCGCGATGTATTTGACTAAACCGTAGGCATACATATTGTCGAATTTCCCATTGAAGAATGACCCGTCTATGATTGATGCGAATTCATCCACCGACGATGACTGCAGCTCCGGTTGTTTCATGCCCATCTTCTTCACGCCCCTGGCAGCTTCCGAACTGGAATAGAGCGCTACCTTACTGAGCTTCTCCGCTTTCAACAGCTCCTCGAGCAAAATGACATGTCCCAAGACATTCGCTGCGAAGATCTGTGTTACTCCATCGTCAGTAATCTTGCTTGGTTCCTTGCCACCCATACCACCAGCATTCATGATCAAGGCATCGATAGGGTCCTGCAATTGGCCGACTGCGCCTCTGACAGACGTGGGACTTGAAACATCAATAATGAGGATTTCGAAGATGTTCTTTCCCGTGGCATTTTCCAGGGATTCTTGCGCAGCCTTCGCCTTTTGCTCATTTCTGCAACCCAGGTAGATTTTCTCGGTATGATCCATTAATGCCAATTGACGGGCTGCTTCTTTGCCCAATCCTGCATTGGCGCCGGTGATTAAGATGGTTTTGTTCATGGGTGAGTGTGGTATTGAATAGGTCGGAAGATCCACATTACCACGGTCAAAAACAATGAACTCTGCGAGTATCCAGGTTAGCAAGAAGACAAAATGCTCAGATTGCATAGAGCTTGTAGCGCCCTAATCAGAGAGCCAGATTCAATGCTATCCACCCATTGCTGAATACCCTGATCGACAGTCTCAATCGGAAGAAGCGGTCCAAAGCCTTCTCCTGCCAGGGACGCCGCTGGTGCACCAATAAGAGAGCGGGATGCTATAGACGGGCAAAATCAGAAATGTCGAAGTTTGGCCTCAATCTTACGTGACATCAGAATGGTCCGATTCCGGAAATGTAGATTTCATCCAGAGAGACGATATCAGGATACGTTCAAAACCTAATTCGCAAGAAGTTTTCAGGTTTTGGCATTTTTGCGGAGTGTCTGGCCTCTGGAATTCGGGGTCGGGCGGAAAAGCAAATGATAAAGAAGATACTACTAGACACCGTGCCTGTCATATTGGGGGTCCTTATTGCCCTACTGATTGGCGAATGGAAATCCAATTTTGACGATCGCCGATATTTCAACCGCATTCTCCTATCCATGAAGGACGAGGCCCGAGGCAGTCTCGAGGAGCTCAACAACGTCATGCCGCGACACGTCCGATTGCTTGATAGCATCGATTACTATCTTGAAGCCTCAGACGTGAGCCTGCTGCAACTCATTGAGAGGAATGAGGGAATGCAAGTACCCACCATTCAGAATCGCACATGGAACGGCATCATTACCTCTCGGATAGACCTGGTGGACTACGAGCTTATCTCATTGTTCAACCAAATCGACGAGTCCAAGGAGCTACTAATAGTGAAGGTCAATGACCTCACGCAATACTTGTACAAGCATTTAGACGATTCCCAACCACGATCAAAAGAGCTCTTGAAAGTCTATATACTTAACGTCATCAATTCGGAGGAACAGCTGATAGACCTTCATGAGCGATTCCTGGACTCACAAAATCAATGAAACGCCGAAATCAAGAATCGACCCACTTCTGCATGGAGCCAGCGTAGTCGTTCGCAGCCTTCTCACAATCCGCTAGATCTGGAAAACCTACCAATGCCTTTCCAGATATACTCACAGGCATCGGTTTCCATCTATTGATTAAGGTAGGAGCTAATCGTGCTGTGAATTTTCGATCTACTGTAAAAGTGACGAGGCCCTTTCGCGTAGCCGCCAACAGCGCCTCATGCAAAAGAGGAATGTTCAGGTGATACAAGTGAATCAGCTCACCACTCACGTCGACTGTGGCCAGCGGGAAGCGACGCCTCCATTTTCTCCGACGACCTATGAACAGTTGCAGACACGCGATGAGTTCATCAATACTTACCTCCGGTGTTGCCTCTGTCTCTTTCGAAAAATAGAGGGTCTCCCACACGAGCCGTTGATAAGTTGTGCTTCTCAATGCGAAGTGTTATTCGGACGAGCCTACTGACTACTCATTGGACTGTATCCAATTGTCAATCTTTTCCTCCAGCAATGTCAACGGCAAACTCCCCGTATTGAGTACTTGAGAATGAAACTCTCTTATGTCAAACTGATCGCCAAGTGCTTGCCGCGCCTTTTCCCGGAGCTCACGAATTTTCAACTGACCAACTTTGTAGGACAAGGCCTGTGCTGGAACGGCCATGTATCGTTCGATTTCTGAAGCTATCTCATCTTCAGACTCCGCCTCATGCTCCAATGAGAACTGTATCGCCTGCTCTCGGGTCCAGCCCTGGGAATGCATGCCAGCATCGACCACCAAGCGGATGGCCCGGTGCATTTCCATGCTCAGCATACCAAAGTATTGGTAGGGATCCTCATATAGTCCCATCTCCTTACCCAGGGACTCGGAGTACAACGCCCACCCTTCGACATACACACCCATCCCTTCGGCATGGAGAAACTCAGGCAGGTTGCTATTCCCTTGTTGAAGCGACAATTGATAATGATGGCCAGGGATGGCTTCATGAAGAAACAATGCTTCGTCGCTTACGGTGTTGTAGTCCGTGACATCTGGAATGGGGACGTAAAACACCCCGGGTCGCGATCCATCTTTTGTTCCAGGAACATATTCAGCACTCGCCGAAGCTTCGCGGAATGCTTCGGTACGTCTCACCTCAAAACCTGCCTTAGGTTCTAGATTGAAGAGATTGCCGATATGGGGCTCCATGCGTGTGCGTATCTCGTTGAAGTGATCGATGACTTGCTGGGGCTCAGTGAATGGCTCGAGGTCAGGATTGGTCCTTACATGCACAAAAAACTCCTGCAGGCTTCCTTCAAAACCAACTTCCTCCTTCACTTTTTCCATCTCCCCACGGATCCGGGCCACCTCGCTCTTACCCAGTTCGAAAATCTCCTCGGGCGTCATGTTCGTCGTCGTGTGGTACTTGATCAAGTACTCGTAGGTGGCAGGCCCATTGGGCAGAGCGTCAATACCATCTGTATCCCGGCCAGCGGGCAGGTAAGTAGAAACGAGGTACTCCAGTAACTGCTCGTAAGCCGGACGAACCTTGTCCATGATCATCAATTCATAGGCCTCACCCAATCGACTCCTATCTTCGTCGCTAAAGGAAGAGGGTACCCTCGAGACGGGTCCATAGAATACATGCTCCTCCAATGGGGCCTCGGCAAAAGGCCTTGTCTGAGCGATGACACGCTCGATGAGAACTTTCGGCAGGACAAGACCCTCTTCCAATCCCTTTTGCATCATCTCCTGCGCAGTCCCCAGCCAAACGAGGTAGTCATCCACGCGGCTCAGCCAGTTTTCGTAATCCTCGACGGTATTGAAAGGCTGCACACTTGCGCCCCCGGCCAATTGGCCCATGTATAGTTGAAAGGACGAGATCTGAGTAAGTGGCATCAACTGGAAATGTGGCAGGTCAAATACAGGAGATGGGATGGTGACCATATCATTGGTCAACCCCTCGAGCTTGATACTGCAGTCCCAATGCATCGCCTTTAGACTGATCCGATCTGACGCGGTGAGCTCGTCCCGATTCACTTGATCGATGGCCTCCAAAAACTCCTTGTATCGCACGCCGCAGTTCTGTATGTACTCATCCGACAAATAGTTGGCGACATAATCGTTGTAGTCGTTTTCGCCAGCCTTTGTGGCCTCTACGGGATTGATCTCCAGCTTGTACTGGTAGTACGATTTGAACAGGCTGTCGACGTTGATAGTGGATCCATTTCCGGAAACCCTTTCGTTGCCGGGTCCACAACTCACAATAGACATGGCCAGCAGGCAATAAGCAATCAATGATCTCATGTCGCAAACATGTTGAAAAAAATTTAGGAACGGGACAGATGTCTCAGGAGGGGAAACAAAAAAGGCGATCTCCCGATCGCCCTTTGTGTCCAATTGCATAGTATGCTTATATCAGCTCCACATCCTGCTGCTCCTGATCAGCAGTAGCAAATGGGCCATGATAGTACCGTTTGCCAGTGGCTTGATACAAAGCATTCGCCAGAGCTCCAACCGCAGGAGGCAAGCCTGGCTCACCAAGTCCCGTTGGTGAGATGTCGTTCTTCACAAAGAAGACTTCGATCTCTTTTGGTGCTTGGTTATGTCGAATGAGTTGATACCTGTCAAAGTTGACCTGGTCCGGCGCACCATCCTTGAAAGTGAGCTGGCTGTACATCGCGTGACCGATGCCGTCAACGACTCCACCCTGGATGATATTCGCTGCTCCTTCAGGATTGATGACGATGCCACAATCGACCGCGCACCACACCTTCTGGACCACAGGCTGATTCCTTTCCATTACAATGTCCATGACCTGGGCCACATACGAGTTGTGACAGAAGTAAGCCGCCACACCTCGACTTACGCCTGGTGTTTCAGTACCCCAGTTGGCCTTTTCCTTCACCATCTCGAGCACACCCGCGTACCTTTCGGCATCATAGTCATACTCCTCCCCTACAGGATTGTTTTTCGCACGATCGAACAGCTCCAGTCGGAATTCGATCGGATCCTTGCCGGCAGCTTCCGCCACTTCATCAAGGAAGGACTGCTCCGCCCCTGCAGTAAAGTGTGACCTGGGTGCTCGCCACGCTCCCGTGGAGATGTTCGTAGGGATATTTACTTTCTCCGCAGCGTAGTTCTCGATGGATCCCGCAGGGAATCGCTTCGGGAATACAGGGCTCTCGGGGATTCCTGCACCCTTCACGCTGAAGGCAATCAGGTTGTTGTTCTCGTCAAGACCCGCCTTGTATGTAGATCGATAAGTTGGACGATAAGTCCCCTGACCCATGTCGTCTGCTCTCGTATAGATCAGCTTAATCGGTGCCCCAGCCTTCTTCGAAATGGCGGCCGCTTCCACACCAAAGTGGACATACAGTCGGCGCCCGAAACCACCACCCTGACGGGTCATATCTACCGTGATATTCTCCACCGGCATGCCGAGCAACTTGGAGACAGTGTCTTCCAGTGCCTTCGGCGTCTGTGTAGGCCCGATCAATTCGGCTTTGTCATCCGTGACATGCGCGAAGAAATTCATGGGCTCCAGCGTGTTGTGGGCCATGAATGGTGATGAATACGTGCGCTCAACAACTTTGGCTGCACGAGCAAATGCCGCATCAGGGTCACCATCGATTCGCTTGTCATCTTCAATCTTGCCGGACACCAGGCCCTGGCGCAATTTGGCCTCGTGCTCCTCAGTGTTCTCGGCGGGACTTGTCCGCTCCCAGTTGACTTTGAGTGCCTTCTTGGCATTCATCAACTCCCAGGTGGTTTCACCGATGATGGTGACCAATTGATTGAAGGCATTCGTCTCCGCCCAGATAGGCTCTTCCGTGGTAGTATCCACTATAAAGGCGTCCCTTACCCCGGGCATACCCTTGATCTCGTCTTCGTTGAAGCTGATGGGCTTCATGCCAAATGATGGTGGGTGCTCGATCATGGCAAGTAACATGCCTTCCCGCTTGAAGTCCAGTCCAAACAATGGCTCACCAGTCACGATCTTAGGTCCTTCCACATTCTTCTGCGGTGTACCAATGAGCTTATAGTCTTTTGGCTCCTTCAACTCTACCTCCTCAGGGACTTCTATACCTGAGGCCTTTTGGGCAATGGCGCCGTAGCCAATCGATCGTTTCTGGCCTTCTTTTTCGGAGACTACCCCATCGCTGGCTGTTAGCGTTTCGACGCCAACTCCCCATTCCTGGGCGGCCGCCTCCATCAGCATCCGCTTGCCTGTAGCTCCGGCCATTCTCAATGCGTCCCAGCCCAACATGATAGACAAGCTACCACCAGCAAACTGTGGGTTCTTGAAAGCGTCTTCATCGAGTGCGCCTTGTTCTACCACCACGTGGCCCCAGGGCACATCCAATTCCTCAGCCACAATCATCGGCATAGAGGTCATCACATTTTGACCGATCTCCGGATTGGGTGAAAAGATTGTCACCATTCCAGTGTCTCCGATCTTGATATAGCCATTGATATCGAACCACTCGTTGGGGACTTCCACCAGCGGCTTGCTCGCAGGTGTACAGCGAGTCAACCAGCTGAAGCCAATCATCAGGCCCCCACCGGTCGCAGCCGACACCTTCAAAAATGATCGTCGGTTATGTTTGGTTTTTATAAGTGTCATGATGATCCGGATTTAGGCGTTGGCTGCTTTTTTTACTGCTTCTTTGATTCTCACGTAGGTACCACATCGGCAGATATTTCCACTCATGGCACCCTCTATTTGCTCGTCTGAAGGATTTGGATTGGATTCCAACAAAGCCGCGGCGCTCATGATCTGGCCTGCCTGGCAATAGCCGCATTGTGGTACGTCCACTTCGAGCCATGCCTGTTGCACAGGATGATCTCCTTTTTCAGAAAGTCCCTCTATCGTAGTGATTTCGTTGGTTCCAATTGATGAAACCGTCAACTGGCAAGAACGAGTTGCCACGCCATTTACGTGGATAGTGCAGGCTCCGCATTGCGCGATGCCGCATCCATACTTTGTACCTACGAGTTCGAGATGATCCCTAAGGACCCAAAGAATGGGCGTGGTAGGATCAACGTCTACCTCGTACTGTTTTCCATTAACATTTAGATTGAAAGTCGCCATTTAATTGGGTTCTTTAATTTGACATTATTATGCTCTGTCTAAAGTTAAATGACATTTGAGGATTCTACGGTGAAATTCCCAGAATCCTGACAAATAGCAGGTAACAACCGCCGTACGGCTCTCTATCTTCATTGAACGCGCCGTATACGCCGCTGCAAGGGCATGCACAATAACCAGGGCTACACTAAAAAGAATTCACAAGTATTAGACTCCAAGCCCTGCCAATCAGAACGTAAACCAGTAATTCACTTTGAGGACGAGCGCTCGATTTCGGTTGAGCTGCAAAAATGGTGAGGTCCCGTAGTTGTCTGTATAGACCAGGAAGACATCGGACATCGGTGCAAAGCGCCATTGCAGCCGGCTATTCACGTTGAAGTTGTCCTGCTGTGTGTTGTACTGCAGGAAGGTTGTCCAGAACAAGTTTGTCGAGAAATTCACTTCTGCTCGCAGATTGGCCAACGTAAGGTCTTCATCACCATGTGGTTCGGGCAGCCGTAAGAAGTTTTGCTCCAGCGACAGGTTGAAATTACCCCACGGCTGGATACGGTAGACAAGGCCCACGCTGTATCTGTTGAGGTCTCCATTGTAGAATTGGCCGACCTCGAACTCGCTATTGAATGCCAGCCGCTTCCGCGCATCCGACTCATAGTTAAATCCAACCCTGCGGTATTTGTAAGTACCTGGTGGAAGAGGCTCTCGGTCAGTGAAACCCGTGTGAAACAGCAGCCTAGTATCGTTGTCCTCGTACGACACGCCGACTTCACTGGTATTTCGGAACTGCACGCTGTATTCAAGGCCGGTACTCCTCTCATTGAAAGTCCAGTCCACCTGAAAGTCCATTACATTCCGTGCTTCGATGCCATGAGCAATGACTGCTCCCCCACCCTCGGGCCGCCATGTGTAACTGGCAGTGGAGTATATATGCTCATACCCCATGTGAATAATGGTGTCGTTCAGCGCGTCATAATTGTCAAGTCGGGGGATGAAGCCCATGTCCGCGTAGTAGTCTGTATCGATTCCGAAGTAGTCAATGAAGAAGGAGAAATTTCGCCCATCGTATCCACCGGCCACATTCCGAAACGTGCCTACCCCGATATCCGGCTTCTGTGAGAGGTGAAGGCCCCCGAAGACATTCCACGACCCCGACAGGTTGAGGTAGTTGAACTCCACCCCTGCGTTCCGCCCAAAATCAGCACCATCAAAACCCTCGCCATCGACAATTGCCTGTCGATTGGTCACGTACGACTTGATGGTTGATCGCTCCAGCACACGCTGGTTCATCGTCGCAATTGTATAATTCTGCCCCTTGCGTTCGGGAGACGTTTTGGTTTGTAGGTTGAGTAGTCCAAGTCGAAAGTCGGGCCCGATATTTCCACTTAGGCGTGCACCATAAAGGATGGGAATCGGCATCGCCCTATCATCCAGGCCGATCCGGCGGGTGAAGATGGGCCGGGCCGGGGGCACACCGAAATTGGCAAACAAATCCGAGTTCTCTAGAAAAAAAGGTCGCCGCTCAGGAAATCGAAGATTGAACCGGGTGAGGTTCGTCTGTTGCACGTCGACATCCACCTGCGAAAAATCCGGGTTGACGGTCAGGTCCAGGTTGAGAGAAGATGTCAGAGCAACCTTCGCGTCCAGCCCCGCATCGAAGTCTACGTCATTTGTAGATGGTTCCGATTCGTTGTCTTGAAAATAGGCGGTACGCACATACGGGATCACAGAGATATTTGTACCTGTTTTTTTCGGTGCCCTATCCCACAATAGCGCTCCTGTATATCCCAGATCGGTCAGCATAAAGTTGACGGGCGTTGGTGTCCAACTGTGGTATTCATTGGTCTTGAGGTCGTTGCGAAAGAAATTGATCCCCCAGGCTGAGACGCCTGTGTCGAAGCGAAGGGTCTTGAAAGGAATGGCAATTTCAACTATCCAACGATCCGCATGGCGGGTTACCTGAGAAAACCACCGATTATCCCAGCTGTAGTTAAGGTCTCCAAAGGAGTTTTGGCTCAGAATATCTTCCGACTGCGCATTGTACGGACTGACGCCAAATAGGAAACCGTTCGTTCGCTCATTGACTGGATCGATGACCACACCAAATGCGTCTCCCTCAAAAAACCTACTGTCCCGCTTGAGCGTCTGCACGATGTGGTCTTCCGTATCGAAACAAACCGCGATGATGTACAGAAACCTGTCATCATAGGTCATTCGTACTTCTGTGCGTTTCTTAGCCCTTACCCCATCCTGCGGGTACTTCAACCAGAAGTCCGTGGCTACATCGGCATCTTGCCATGCACTTTCCTCCATGACACCATCTACGACAATGGCAGAGTCTGTACGCTGGATATTTAGCTGATAGGAATCCCTGGGATCAGTGGCCTGATTCTGCGCTTGAAGCCCCCCAATACCAATCAAGAGGAAGAAGGGTGCGAGAATTCGGGAGTTTTTGAGCATGAACTTCGTAATTAGGTCGGCGATGATAGCAAAGAATTCTGAATAGTATCTGAATCGGAGCACTTCGTGACTTTTGACGTGGAATATAAAGGCACCGATCGGCCGTCGGAATGATAACCATTTATCCCAACGCCACTTTCAACGGACAATTCGGTGGATCATCCCCCCATTGTTCCCTTTCGAGGATTTTATTCGTACCGTTATAAGCTAAATGGACTGATTCTTGGCAGGCTGCACCTATCAAAACACACAATTACTATGAGAAAATTGATATTAATGATGGCAATTCTGACCACTTCAGGATCGCTCATGGCACAAGACCAAGCCATTAAAATTGATGGCGGAATTGGTGGAGCTTTCTCTTTCGGCGATTTAAATGCCGGAGGCATCTCCGTTTCTCTCGAACCAAAGTTCTTCTTCAATTCGCGAATTGCCGCAGGCATTCGGCTGGAAGGCGATGTCCTTTTTGGAGGTAGCGTAGATGGTGCCACGAGCGTAGACGTGGGTACTTCATCCCGAACAGCGATGGTTGTAAAGGGAGAGTACTACTTCTCTGATAACGCTACGCGCCTATTTGCGGGACTGATGGCAGGGCGATATACGCAAGCCAATGCGGGTGGATCTAGTACAGGCGCCACATCCATCGAAGCGACAGACGGATTTGGTTTTGCACCAGAATTCGGGGTCACTTTCAACAACTTCAGGGTTTCGGGAATCTATCACATCATACCCGGGGGCGGCGAACTGGCGAGTGTCCAGGTCGGTGATGCCAATTCGATCTCGAGGAACTACGTCGTGCTGACGCTAGGATTCAAGATTGCCAGATTTGGCCTGTAGATAGAAAAGACAGTTGATAGATTGGGCGCTCATTACGGGCGCCCTTTTTTATTGCCCGGACGCATCTTCGAGGGCCGCTTCAAGTTTCAATATCCGGGCGGCATTACTATAGTAGAACTTTTGCAGCACTTCGGTTGGTAAGCTCAGGCCCCGTGTGTCCTGTCCACGGATCGTCAGCGAGTCGAGGGTCGTGGTGTATTGCCAGCGCAATGCATAGTTGCGTTCCAGCCGGTCTTGTTCAGCAATCAATTCTTCGGGCGTGCGGTCGCGCTGAGGTCGGCTATTGGCATAGTCTGTTCCGAATAGGACACGGTCCTGGTACTTGATAAAAAAGTCCCGCACCTTGTCACTATCCTGCCCGGCCAGATCTCCGAATCGTGCTGCTGTTTCCACGTGGAAGTTGGGATACTTCTCCAGTCTATCAGCCACAAGACCGACATCATGCGACATGCTCCCGATATGTGCGCCCACAATGGTCAGTTCGGGATTTCGCTCTATCCATCGATCACGTGCGTCGATGATCGTTTCCCATGACGGAATTTCGGGGTGCTGGTAGGCGTGATACTCCGGATGGTCTGAGTAATAGCCAAAGTGTGGGTTTTTCGGATCATCCAGGGGACGCCATGCTTGAATCGGTTCGGCTATGTGCGCCAGAACGGGAATGTCATTGTCGACAAGAAAAGCCCAGATGGGTTGCAGGCGTTCATCATCGATCTGAATGAACTCCCCAGAAGCATCCATCGTCACCATTCCAAAGTTCTTCCAGACTTTGACCATTCGGGCGCCGTCTGCAATATCTTCCTGCAACTGGCTGATAATTGCCTCCGCGAAGTCCTGTTGGTCGATACGTGAGCCTTCAAACGATGTGCTCAGAAAAAAGCTGTTCGGCCGTACTTTCGCGTGCGAAAGCTGCGGAGCCCAGCGTCTCTCGATACCCGTAGAATCTGCTTTTGATACATCCACGAGCACCGCTTGCATGTTCCATCGCCGGAACAGATCCACAAGATGGTCCCGATCATATCTGTAGTGGGTGTGGAAGTCGATTTTCGGGATAGCGCGCAAGGCGTCTTCAGGCCGTTCTCCCGGACGCTCGATTTGACATGAAACAAACAGAATGATGAATATCGATCGCCAGATTATGATTTTCATGATGGCCGCTATTTCGAAGGAGACATGCTGAAATCTACAAAAACTTAGCACGGCCGCCAATGACTTTGATCAACCACAGATGCCATCGGTTGTAGTAAACTGTTAATACATGGCCCGCTTTCATCAGGAGATAGACATCGGAATCCAGACACCTTGACAGCTTTCACATACACCGGGAAGATATCTGGCTCCATTTGAGCACCCTGAAGTACCCGAATCTGGGTATGGCATAATACGTTTGTTTGATCTCCCTCCAATTCAACTCTGCTATAAGCGAGCACTTGCTCTTCTTCAACGCAATTGGGCTCCTCACCCCTCCCATTGGTTGGGTAAAGGTCGGCGTCAAATTGGTGACGTTGATCGGTAAGGCTGTGGCCTGAGCAAATAGCGACTTATCTAGTGAGAGCCATTGGTAATCATACAGCCCCTTCATCATTGCTTCTGTAGGAACGATCATTTAGAACTTGTACACATGCAGGAGGCTCACGACAGGGTTTATGCTTATTTTTATTAGAGAAGTATCTGGGGACCAATGAGTACTGCTTTTGTCGACAAACTCACAGCCCTCGTCGAAGAGCATCTAAAGAATGAGCAATTCGGTGTGGAGGACCTGGCCAACCATGTGGGCCTAAGTCGGTCACAACTGTACCGAAGACTTCATGCAGCCACGGGTAAATCCGTCAATCAGTTCATTAGGGAGATCCGACTAATCAGGGCGCACGAGCTCCTGCAACAGGGAGAATTGACCTCAGCAGAAGTGGCTTACGAGGTCGGGTTTAGCAGCCCAACATACTTCACTACTGCCTTTAAGAAGCACTACGGTATCACTCCCGGCGAAATGCTGCGGAACCCTGGCACAGCGCCATCGGCCACAATGCAAGAACAATCAAATTTTCCCCGTAGGAATAGGTGGCTTATTGCAGTGACCATCGCACTGGCACTCGTAGCATCCGTCATGTTTAGCACAAGGGGTGGCTGGGATCAATCTTCCCGCTCACCAGTAATTGCAGTGCTGCCCTTTAAGATCATTGGCGATGATCCTCAGGGCGTTTTCTTTTCTGAAGGCTTCCACGATATCTTATTGACGGAACTCAGTGCAGTCCAGAACCTCAGGGTGAAGTCACGCACTTCAGTAGAACGATATAGGGATCATGCTCCTGATCATGGTGAATTGACCACTAGCCTGAGGTTGACCCATTATCTTGAGGGCAGTGTCCAAAAGGAGGGTTTGCTGATACGGCTCAACGTTCAGCTCATCGACGCAGCTAATGAGGACCATCTCTGGGCCCACACTTATGATTTTCAGTATGGCGACCTCTGGCAGATACAGAGTAATATTTCAGATAGATTGGCAGAGGTACTGGATTTGGAAATCTCAACATCCTCTGACCGGACGAGATGGGTTGCTCCCACTACAAATGCGGAGGCCTGGGATCATTTTCTTCAGGGGAAATATTATTGGCGTTCATTTCAGACCAACGCGCAAGCGGAGAGCCTGGCCAGGGTGGTGCAGCATATGAAAAGCGCAACACGTTTTGACCCTGACTTCGCCCACGCCTATGCTTATTTGGCATTGGCCTATGTGCAGGACCCCACTTTCTTTGGAAAAGACATCCTGGTGAGCATCCAGCCAGACTCAGCCAAGGCCCTTTGCGACTTGGCCATTCAACTGGACCCTTCCCTGGCCACCTCTTATTTCGTCCGGGGCCTTCTCCAAGCGAGGACGGATACCGCGGCCGCCTACCTGGATTTTGAACAGGCTATCAAACTCGAACCTAGAAATCCGCAAACCTTGTGGCAGATGGCAAATTTTGAATATGAATTCCGACAGGACGCTTCGCAATCGTTGGTATTAGCATTTCGAGCCTTGCGTCATGAGGCAGAGGCCGCCCTACGTGCTGATATCATCAACTTCCTGGGGTTGAACTATTGGTCGATTGGTGATCTACAGAAGGCCATCTACTACACGGAAAAAGCAGTGGTCTACGAGCCGGAGGATACACGTCTCCACCGCCGGCTAGCGGGCTTCTATATGATGGCCGGTCGCTACGATGAGGCACGAGCTAGTATTGAACAGCTATTGACTATCAGTGGTAACCGACTGGGGCACTTCATGCTTGGACGGTATTTTCTACATCAAGAGCGACACGCAGAAGCTGTGAGCCATTTTCAGCAACATTTTGCAGATGGTAGAATTCATCAGATAGAGGACTATGCTTATGCGCTGCTCCAATCTGGCCGAGAGGAGGAGGCACAAGCAATATTCGAGCAGGTGTGGCGACGCCCCAGAACCGCCGGCGACCCCTACTTGAAAGCAAAGCTGTTTTGTGTGGGCGAGGAGTTCGACTCGGCCCTTTACTACATTGATGACGTCATTCAAGGGCCTGAAATTTGGCCTATCCACCTCATTCTTGACATGGATCCATTTATGGCTGCCATTCGTGAGGACCCGCGCTTTGCTGCCCTGGTGATCGACGCCAAGGCAAAGTTGACGCCGCTACAACGGGAAATTGCGGCTCTCGAAGAGGAGGGGCAAATCCCTTCAAGCCTCGAAGAACTCGAACTATTTTGGCGAGAAAACTACTTGTGACACAAATGTCTAGCCAACACCTATCCTGCGAGCTTCGAAGCCAACAGTCGGTGAAACTGATGAACACCTTGCTCCCGAGTTGGTGAGAACCTTCCAGCCTTGTAGTACTTTGACTGCAGGCCTTTGTGCACACCCTCGACCACGAATTCATCCTCTCGTTCTACTTTGTCCAACATCGCTGCAGAACCCGCGTTCCATTGGGATTCATCATAGACGAACGTTAGGAAGGAGACTTTGGTCTGGTTCATCGTCAAAGGCCGCACCACATTCAATGAAAGTCCCCAGGGATAGAAATTGAACATCATGTTGGGGAACAACCAGAAGTAATAGGCTGCCACCCTTTTACCATAGTGGATATGCCCCTTGGGCAGGTCGAAGATGTGCTCCGCTCCTTCCGCATACCCGACCTGTAGGTTGAAATGATCACCCAGTATGGTTTCATACGAACCATAATCCAACACTGCATTCAAATCCTTGTGCACAAACGGAATATGGAAGCCTTCCAGGTAGTTGTCACAATAAAGTGCCCAGTGTCCATTCACCAGATAGTCCTTCGACTTCGGTGCGCTGTAGATAAACTCATCCATGGGTAAGAAGCCAACGTACTCGTTCATCTGTTTGATAGCTTCACTAAGATCCAGATCGCTTCCGAGGTTGGCGAAAATCAATGGCCCCCACGTCTCCACCGGAAACTTATGGAGGCTATCGCAGGGCCTGGGAAAATTCTGCACCTCGTTAAACTCCGGCATGGATTCGTAAGTCCCATCAAGGCCAAACTTGCGCCCGTGATACTCACAGATCAACTTGCGATAACTACCGGGATTGTTCACTACGTAATTACCGCGATGCGTGCATACGTTGGACAAGCAATGGATCGCCTCATCTTCATCCCGAGAGAGCAACATGGGCTCCGTGAGATAGCCATCCAATAAAACAAAAGGCTGCACTTGCCGAGCCAGCGTCAGTTGGTCCAGATCCCCTACCCACTGCCACGAGCGGTAGAAGACTTTCTCCTTCAGGGCCTCAAAAACTTGTGGGTCTTTATAAAATGTCGCAGGTAATGTTTCCGCCTTGCTGATATCGGCGTCGACGTGAAAGTTCGGTAGGCTCATCCTATTTTCGGTATCTTTTCCAAAAATAGCCGGATATATGAGCAAAAAGAAACTGGGCTTCTGGACCAGTTCATCCCTGGTGGTTGGCAACATGATTGGGTCCGGCGTGTTCCTATTGCCCGCTACTCTCGCGGGATTTGGCAGCATCAGTCTCGTAGGATGGGTCGTATCCGCCCTTGGTGCGGTGGCGATCGCGTTCACATTCATCCAACTGAGCAAACTCATGCCCGGATCATCAGGTGGACCCTATGTGTATACTCGTAAGGGCCTTGGCGATTTTGCGGGGTTTCTCGTAGCCTGGGGTTATTGGGTCTCCGTCTGGTGTACGAACGGCGCTATCGCTGTAGCACTAGTGAGTTACCTGGGTGTCTTCATACCAGCCTTGCAGGCGAATGTTGTACTGGCCATAGGCACAGGATTAGCCATCATCTGGCTCGTGGTTTGGATCAATACCCTTGGCATAAGAGAGGCGGGAGTCTTTCAACTGACCACAAGCGTCTTGAAAATAGCGCCACTATTAGCTATCGGCTTGCTAGGTTTATTCTACATCGATATCGACAACTTCTTCCCAGCCAATGTCAGTGGCCAGTCGGATTTTCACGCTATTACCGCTACTGCCACGCTGACTTTCTTTGCCTATATGGGCGTGGAGTGCGCCACCATACCTGCTGCCAATGTAGAAAATCCCACTCGGACCATACCTCGTGCTACCAACTTTGGGTTGACGATCACGGCTCTGGTATACATTCTTGGGACCACCTCGCTCATGGGGATCATACCCGTTGCCGATCTGCAAACATCGAACGCACCCTTTGCAGACGCGGCAAGGGAAATGTGGGGACCGTGGGCGGAGCAACTGGTGGCGATCGGTGCCATCGTCTCGACACTCGGCGCCTTAAATGGCTGGATACTGGTGCAAGGGCAGATCCCGGCAGCCATCGCCAGGGACGACCTCTTCCCACCTGTCTTTGGTAAGCTCAATCGATCAGGGGTGCCTGCAGCGGGCATCATCATTTCCAGCGTGCTTATCTCCCTGCTTTTGATCATGAATTACACAAAAGGCCTCGTCGGTGCCTTCCAGTTCATGCTCCTCCTGGCAGGGATGACCGCGCTGATTGCTTACCTCTTTACGGCGGCTGCTTATGTCGTTGTCGCCGTTAGGGAGGGTCAAACCGACAACTGGTCCTGGAAGCATCTGGTCATCGCCATCGTGGCGTTTGTATTCGCACTGTGGGCGATTGCCGGGTCAGGATTCGAGATCGTATACTGGGGATTTATCATGTTGATGGCCGGACTGCCCATTTATGTATGGATGCTGATCCGCAAAATGAAAAGCCAAAATGAAGAAGACCACAACACATAACGAATACGGGCAAATACAAACACTCCTACTGAAGCGACCAGAACAGGCCTTTGTGGATCAGCAGTTCCTTGATCAAGAGTGGGAGCGCCTAAACTTTCTCCAGAACCCGCAGATGGAGGAAGCACTCAAGGAGTACGAGGGCTTCGAAGAACTGATCAGGGAGGGTGGCCCAACTATTCATTTCCTCCCCTACTCAGCCGATGTCACACTGGACTCGATCTACTGCCGTGATGCAGCCCTCGTCACGGACTTTGGTGTCATCTTGTGCAGAATGGGCAAAGCCCCAAGAGCACGCGAGCCCCGAGAAGAGCGAAAGTGTTTCGAAGCTATCGGTCAAGAAATACTAGGTGAGATCGAGGCACCGGGAACACTTGAGGGTGGTGACGTGGCCTGGCTGAATGAAACGACGATTGCCGTCGGCCACACCTATCGCACGAACTATGAAGGGATCCGGCAACTTAAGGCGATGCTGCAACCGCGAGGCATCGAGGTCCTTGTGGCCGAAATGCCCCACTACCGAGGGCCTTCCGATGTGTTTCACCTGATGTCAGTCCTTAGCCCCGTAGACGAAAGGAAGGCAGTAGCGTATTCCCCGCTGATGCCCATTCATTTTCGTGAGGAACTACTATCCCGAGGGTTCGAATTGGTGGAAGTCCCCGACAACGAGTTTGATTCCATGGGCTGCAATGTGTTGGCCGTCGCTCCAGGCAAGTGCGTAATGGTCAAAGGCAATCCCATCACCAAAGAGCGACTTCTGGCATCCGACTGCGAGGTGCTTGAGTACGACGGAGAACACATCAGCGTACTGGGTGGTGGCGGGCCGACTTGTTTGACGCGGCCAGTGCTTCGCACAATCTGAATTACTCGAATAGCAGATCGAAATAGTTTTTGAGTTGCGTCAATTGTCTCGCCGTGATGGTGGGGTCGTTGAGTGACTTGGAAATGATAAAAGCCCCTTCCATCACCACATTGAAATGATCTGCCAAGGCAGGCTTATCGATCTCAAATCGAGCCTTGTGATGGCTCGCCACTTCATCGATCATCTCTTCAAAGCGCTTCCGCCACGCCAGTATCGTGTCACTGACGATTTGTTTGATCTCGTCACTGTATTGATTTTGCTCATTGCTGACGGACGCATAGAGGCAACTGGGTGGTTCGGATAAGCCGTTGAACATGTCGATGAATCGCTGAATAAACGCCAGCAGCCGATTCTTCGGCGCGCCCCTCAACTCTTCTGTGTCGGTGAGTGACTTATCCAATTCTACAAGGTCCGCTTCCGCAAATTCGCGAACCATGACAAGTGCCAGGTCGGCCTTCGTTTTGAAGTGATAGAAGAAGGCACCCTTGGTGATACCCGTCTTTTCCAGAATAAGATCGATCGAAGTACCGGCGAATCCGTTCTCGTAAATAAGCTCTTTGGATGCGGTCAGTATCTTGTCTCTAGTTGGTTTTCCATCTCTAGGCATGCAACAAAAATATAATATTTATACCAACTAGTTTGTAAAAGTTCCGTAAAGGAATTTATATTTGTACCAACTAGTCTGTTTAATACTTTTAATTATGCAATTTCCTACACCACTTGAATTGTTGCTAGACCCAGTCTCACTCATTGTCATTGCCATGTTTGTGGCCTTGTATGCATGGGAGACCTTGTTCCCCCGAAACAAAGACCTACCCAAAATCAAGTATGCGACCCTACGTGGACTTGTGTCATTCGCCGTATTCTTCTACCTGAGCTCCTACCTACCCATTCTGACGGATGGTTTCCTGGCCAACTATCAACTGGTCGATCTATCTGCCTGGCCATTGGGGCTGCAGGTGTTGACCGGGTTGCTGGCGTACCAATTGTTCCTCTATGTTTGGCACTGGTCGATGCACAAGTCGGATACGCTCTGGAAGGTATTCCACCAGATGCACCACAGTTCCGAAAGGATGGACATTCCGAGCACTTTCTACTTCAGCCCAATGGATATGATCGGTTTCACATTGCTCGGAAGTATTGTATTTGCCTTGGTAATGGGTGTGTCGCCACAAGCCATCACGGTGATCATCCTTTCTCTCAATTTTCTCAGCATCTTCCAGCATGCGAACATCCGCACGCCACACTGGTTGGGGTACTTCATTCAACGGCCGGAGCAGCATGCCATCCATCATGAGCGAGGGGCACACAAGTACAACTACTCCGACTTTCCTGTTTGGGACCTTATGTTCGGCACTTTCAAAAACCCTAAGGGTTTCGAAGGAGAAGCTGGCTTTTATGACGGTGCCTCTACCAAAATATGGCAGATGCTCGCCTTCAAGGACGTATCCAAGCCGAGCAGCTGATCAACAACACTTCCCACTTTCTATGAAGGGTCCCGCAATAGGCGGGTCCCTTCTTTTTTTTGTTGGGCTCCGCAAGACTGTGAACATGCCCTTGAATGACTATTTTTGATAGGCACCCAAACCTGTCACTATTGAAACAGTCACTGGCCCTGGCATTTGCCGTACTTTGCAGTCTCCCGGCCTTTTCTCAAGTCGGAGACAATCGACCCAACATCATCTTCATACTTACCGACGACCAGCGATTCGATGCTCTGGGTTACGCAGGAAATGAACTCGCACAAACTCCTGCCATGGACCAATTGGCTTCGGAGGGTGCTTATTTCAAAAAAGCATTTGTCACCACTCCTATCTGTGCTGCCAGTCGCGCGACACTCTTGACAGGACTACACGAACGGACCCACGGTTACAACTTCCATACCTCTGGCATCCAACCAGCGTTTATGCATCAGTCCTATCCTCGCCTACTGCGGGAGGCTGGGTACCAAACGGGCTTTTATGGCAAACTCGGCGTGCGCACCAACCTGCAGGCTGACCTCTTCGATGCATATGAAGTATATGATCGGAATGGGGCCTACCGAGATCGCCGCGGCTACTTCTACAAGACCCTCGACAGGGACACCGTACACCTCACGAGATACACCGGACAGCAGGCCCTGGACTTCATCGAAAGTGCGCCCAACGATCGACCCTTTTGCCTGAGCCTGAGCTTCAGCGCTCCTCATGCCCACGATGGCGCCGAAGAGCAGTACTTCTGGCAGGAATCACAAAATGCATGGCTCGAGAACATACAAGTTCCAGAAGCTGCACGCAGTAGTGATAAGTATTTCCAGGAATTGCCAACAGAAGTTCGCGATGGGTTCAACCGGACACGGTGGTACTGGAGGTACGATACCCCGAAGAAATACCAACATAGCGTCAAGGGCTACCACCGGATGATATCAGGCATCGACAATGAAATAGCCAAAATCCGTGTAATGCTGGAAGAGCAAGGGCTTGCTGACAATACGGTGATCATCCTCATGGGCGACAACGGGTACTTCCTGGGCGAGCGCCAGCTGGCCGGCAAGTGGCTGATGTACGAAAACTCGATTCGTGTGCCCCTCATCATTTTTGACCCCAGAATCTCCGCTCACAGGGAGATCGATGAGATGGCCTTGAACGTTGACGTGCCTTCAACGATACTGGATCTGGCCAATGTCCAGGAGCCTGCCACTTGGCAGGGCCGAAGTCTGATGCCTCTTGTGAACGGAACCGGAAGTCTGGATCGCGACGCCATCCTCATCGAACACCTCTGGGAATTTGATCATATACCACCAAGTGAGGGCGTGCGCACCAATGACTGGAAATACTTCACCTATCTCAACAACCGATCGGAGGAAGCGCTCTATGATCTGGTGAAGGACCCCTTGGAAACCAAGAACCTTGCGGGTAACAAGCGGTACCAGGAAAAGCTATCGGAGATGCGAAACAAATTGGCATCGCTCACTCAATCTTTTGAAGATACCGTGCTGGGTAAGCCTGCGGCCCTTAGCGTGGAGCTCATCCGCGAGCCAATTGCCACGACCGTTGTCGATCCCAAGCCAGAATATAGCTGGGAAGTACCATCGGGCACACAATCGCAACGTGCCTACCAAATTCTGGTGGCATCCACGAAGGAGAAGCTGCGCCTGAACGATGCCGATATTTGGAACAGTGGCAGGGTACGATCGAAGGCCTCTTTCAATATAGAGCATGCCGGTGACGCATTGGAAGATGGTCAAACGTATTTCTGGAAGGTCCGCATATGGGGAGACCTCAATAGGCTGACCCCCTACTCAGAGATGCAGACGTTTACCTACCAATCGGACGAAAGTCGCTTGACGAGCCACAATATTTTCCAAATGGATGAGATCAAACCTGTTGCTCTGGAAGCGCTGGGGAATGGCCAGTACTTTGCTGATTTTGGCAAGGATGCTTTTGGGGCGCTCAAGGTAAGTTATCAAACCGACATAGCAGAAACATTGACTATCCGACTGGGCGAACAGCTCACATCGGATGGCAGCATTGAGCATGACCCCATGGGACATATCCGATTTCAGGAGGTGACCATGCCCGTAAGCCCCGGAAATAATGAGTACCTCGTACCGTTGGTACCCGACGAACGAAACACCAAAGCTGTAGCTGTGGCACTGCCCGATTCCTTTCCGGTCGTCATGCCCTTTCGATATGTTGAAATTGAAGGAGCGAAAGGCAACATCGCTTCCAGTGATCTCACTCAAATGGCTTACTACGCCTACTTTGATGAGGATCAAAGTGCCTTTATCAGCTCTGATACAGTTCTTAACCAGGTCTGGGACTTATGTAAGTACAGCATGAAAGCGACTTCCTTTGCAGGCGTGTACGTGGACGGGGACCGCGAACGGATCCCTTACGAGGCAGATGCCTACATCAATCAACTGAGCCACTATGCCGTCGATCGAGAGTACGCTATCACAAGGAGGACCATCGAGTACTTCATGGAGAAACCTACCTGGCCAACCGAATGGCAGTTGCATGTGGCCCTGATGTTTTATGACGACTATCTGTACACCGGGGATACGGAACTCATCGAGCAATACTATGAGCCGCTGAAGTACAAAACGCTCATGGACCTGGCGCGTGAAGACGGGTTGATCACCACGGAAAACGTCACCCCCGAAATCATGCGAAACCTGGGCTTCAAAGATCCAGAAACCAAATTGAGAGACATTGTCGACTGGCCCCCGTCAGGGTGGGGAGGTGATCCGAACGTACGGGGTGAGAGAGATGGTTTTGACTTCCAACCTATCAATACGGTCGTCAACAGCTTTTACTATCGGAACCTGGAGATCCTGGCGGAGTTTGCCAAACTGCTCGGCAAAGACAACGACGCGAATCTCTTCCAGATGATGGCTCTACGCGCGAAGTCTGCGATCAACGCAAAGCTGTTTGATAATGACAGGGGTATCTACCTGGACGGAGAGGGCACAGACCATGCCTCCTTGCATGCGAACATGCTGCCCCTGGCCATGGGGATCGTACCGACAGACAGAGTGCCATCCGTGGTAGAGTTCATCAAATCTCGCGGCATGGCCTGTAGTGTCTATGGTGCCCAATACCTGATGGACGGACTCTACAATGTAGGAGAAGCCGACTATGCTTTGGAGCTGATGACGGCGACCCACGACAGAAGCTGGTGGAACATGATTGCCATCGGGTCTACCATCACGCTGGAGGCGTGGGACATGAAGTACAAACCCAATGCTGATTGGAATCATGCCTGGGGTGCTGTACCCGGCAATATCATTGCCCGGAGGATGTGGGGCATCACGCCCAAGGTGCCGGGCGGGAGCGTCGTGAACATTGCCCCGCAATTGTCGACTTTACGATCAACCTCCATCTCTGTACCTTTCCAGACCGGGCAAGTCAAGGCCGCCTATGAGAAGGTCCACAATCGGCTGGAGAGGTATGTGTTTGACCTTCCGGGCAATGTCTCTGCCGAGGTGACCCTTCCGACAGCTCAAAATCAGAGTGTGTACGTCGATGGCGTAGAGGCGAATGCTTCGTTCGAGACCATTCGTTTATCTCCGGGGCAGCATGTTGTGGAATTGCGGGTGAGTTCCTTTTGATTAGGTCCGCAGAATCGCATCCATTTCCTCTACCACTCTAAGTGCGTCTTCTTTCATGAAGCACAACGGAGGCTTGGTCTTGATGACATTGTCGGCAGGGCCGTCGGTACTGATGAGGATATGCTTGTCGCGCAGTCCATTTTTGATTTGGGATGCCAGTGCCGTATCGGGATCCTTCGTGCCCGGATTGACGATATCAGCACCGAGAAACAGTCCGGTGCCTCTTACGTCGCCGATGCAGCCATGTTCAGACTGAAGTTGCTGGAATAGTGTGTTATAATACTCACCCACCTCCTGTGAATGCTGCTGGAGTCCCTCCTCTTCCACCGTCTGCAAGACCGCCAACCCGATGGCACACGACACGGGGTTGCCGCCGAAGGAACTGAAAAACTCCGGTCCGCGCTCAAAGGATGCCGCGATCTCTTCGGTGCAAACAACTGCCCCAATGGGGTGGCCATTACCCATAGGTTTCCCAAGGATGACAATGTCCGGGACGACGTCCTGCAATTCATAACTCCAGTAGTGGCTACCTATCCGTCCGAAGCCTGTCTGCACCTCGTCAACGATGCACACTCCTCCCTGCTTTCTGATCGCAGGAAATAAATGCTTCAGATAATCCTTGGCCAGTGGTACCTGACCTGCACAACCCAGGATTGTCTCCGTGATGAAGGTCCCAATAGGCTGGGAAGACTGCTCGATCAACTTGATGGCTTCCTGGGCATATTGCTTACCAGCCGTTCCGTCATCATTCGTGTACTTTCCGCGGTAAGTATCCGGGAGTGGCGCTATGTGGATATGGTCACCTTTCCCAATGCCTCGGGGGTGGCTGAACTTGTAATAACTGACATCGATCGCCGCCATAGTATTCCCATGGTAGCCATGCTCCATCACCATAATATTCTTCTGTTGGGTGTGGAATTGCGCCATTCTCAGAGCCAAATCAGTTGCTGCGCTGCCGGAATTGACAAAGAATATCTTGTTTAGCTGATTGGGGAACTTCGCCAGTAAGCTCTCAGCATAGCGATCCAGGATGCCGTACAAGTACCTGGTATTGGTATTCAGGCGCGCCATTTGTCGTTGACCGGCCTCAACCACTTTAGGATGGCAATGTCCAACGAGGGGGATGTTGTTGTAAGCATCCAGAAACGTATTGCCCCGGGCATCATACATGTACTGCTTCGCCGCGCCGATCATGTGTATAGGTTCCTTGTAGCTCACAGAAAGTATCGGACTCAAGTGCTCCTGGCGGTTCTTGATCATGTCCGCAACTGGAGCCTTTTCTAAGGCTGGCATATGAGCTGCCCGGCGAAAGCAGTTTTCCGCGGCCAATGGATTGATCGCAATCCACTTCCGCAACATACTCCAAGCGTACTCCTCGCTCACGAAGGCATAGTCATTATCAGGGTCCTCTACCCTGGCCATCGCTGCATTGGCAATGGTGATGCACAGTCGGCCTGCCACGAGGTAGTAGAGTACTTTCAACTCCAACTCTTCCAATGGGAGGACCTTGTGATAGGCTTCGATAATATAGGGTGCCCACTTGAGCGGGTCTTCCTTGCTGTAACAGCCGTAGGCAATCGCGATGGCGAGTTCGTTGATCAACAGCGTATGGGTCATGTCCCCAAAGTCTATCACACCTGTGACCTCGCCGTCATTGGCGAGCAAGTTCCACTCATTGGCGTCGTGGTAGAGGATGGAAGTCCTTAACTGCGGAATGACGGGCACTACCTGCTGCTGGTATTGCAGGAAGAAGTGCTTCACAAGACTCCTGTCTTTGCCGTCAGGAATGTGTTGCAGGTAAGGCCTGTTAAGCTCAAAGTTGCAGATGTCCCACTTGTACTTACGGGACTTGTACACGTAGTTGTCGAACTGTAGCAGCTGACGGTCCATCTCGGCGAGTACCCTCCCCAACGACCGGTAGAGTTCGGGTGTTTGCGGCACTTCCAACATGAACTTGCCCTCCAGAAACGTCAATAGCCGAAAGATGTATTGGGAACCATCTAATTCCACAACTGGCAAGTAGTCCCCCACTCCAAACGGGACAGGCTTCTGAATGGACGTCACGCCCTTGTCGGCCATGAAGAGCAACGCCTCATTTTCTGCCTGGACGAGCGACATGGACTCGTGCGTATTGGGATAGATCTTGAGGACGTATTTCGTATCTCCCAACTGCAAGAGGTAGTTGGCATTGTCGAGTCCACCCAGCTTTTTAAGGTGGGTTACGTCCATCAGGAAACGATCCTCGAGTAGGTTTCTGATCTGAGCTTCAGCCATGGGCCAAACCTACTACTTATTCAATTTTTGGAAGCGCTCCTGCAGTCGGAGAATGTGAAGTCTGGCAGGCAATCCCAACCGATTGAAATCGGGATCACCATTGACCTTTCTGTTGTTTGGGGAGCGACCGGATGTTGGTACTTTCTTCGAGAGCACTAAGAGCACACTGACATGGACTCGGTTTTCCTCGTGGGATTGACGTAATTTCGTGCCCTCAAAGGCGAAACGGCCACGACGGCCTCCATGACCTGCATATGCGTCGACTGCTTCCCAGAATGCGTGAGTTTGTTTTTCCCAAGGTGAAATTTGCCATGACCTCGGCTGTGGTAACTGCCCTGGACTATGTCTTCTACCTCTTTCTCTTCTATTTTTTCTTCTCGCCGGTAGTTAGCAACGTGATCTCGTATTCGGTATTGATGGTGGTGAACTTCATCCTTCAAAAGCGCTTTGTATTCACCATCAAGGGCCGCTTGAGCAGCACCTTCATCATGTCTATGGTCTTCTCTATCATTGGCCTTTTGCTAAGCACGGCCATGATCGCCGGATTGAATAGATTTGAATTTTGGTACAAACACCAATACCTGACGAAGGTGATCGTGACGGGTACGATCTTCTTCTACAATTTCTACACTAAAAGATACGCCTTCGAGCGACGGTAAGCGATCCAATGAAAGACCAGATCAGGAACTTCAAAAACTTCGTCATCAACGTCCTCAGCTACATCCAGCTGATCCCCATACTACCTCGTATCAAGAAGGGCGATATAGTCATTGACTGCGGGGCTAATGTGGGTGTAGTCACCGGATACTTCGCGTCTCGCGGCGCCCGTGTGTATTCTTTTGAGCCGGATCCGAATGCGTACAAGGTGTTGAGCGAGAAGTTTGCTGACAATCCCGATGTCGAATGCATCAACAAAGGGGTATGGTCGGAAGACAGCAAAATGAAGCTCTTTTTCCACTCGGAGTTTCACGGAGGTAGCTCTCCCTGGTCGGTTGGGTCTTCTCTTATCCAGGAGAAGGAAAATGTAAATACTGACAACTTCGTGGAAGTCGATCTGGTGGACCTGGCACAGTTCATCAAGGACCTGGATAGCCCAGTGAAGGTGTTGAAGATTGATATCGAAGGTGCGGAGATCGACGTGCTCAACAAACTGATCGATGAAGGGCAGCATGAGAAGGTAGACAAGATTCTCGTCGAAACGCATGAAACGAAGATCCCCAGTCAGCGTGTGGATCTTCCCAAGCTAAGAGCGAGGATCAGGGACTTGGGTATTCGAAATATCAACCTGAACTGGCTTTAGACACCCGGCCCACTGACCCAATAATGGTTACCTTCGTAGCCATCCAAACCAATACCCATGACCAATCGTCGTTCGTTCCTCAAGCAGGCAGGAGGTACTATGGCTGCCTTCGCACTTCCGTCCCAGATCTTCGCCAATATGCTACAAGGTACCCCCCCTAAAATATCTCTTGCCCAGTGGTCTATCAATCGGACCATCCGTGCCGGTGAGCTGAAAGCCGAGAACTTTCCAGCCATTGCCAAACAAACCTATGGGATCGATGCCATCGAGCATGTCGCCGGCTTGTACCCCGGCAAGAAGAGCGACCGGGCATTTTGGAGGGACATGGCCAAAAGATCATCCGACGAGGGCGTAACGGACCTGCTCATCATGGTAGATGATGAAGGGGAGCTGGGGGACCCATCCGACAATGCGCGACTGAAGGCAGCGGAAAATCACTACCCCTGGGTCGACAATGCCAAGACGCTGGGCTGTCACTCCATCCGGGTGAATGCCTTCGGACTGGGAAGCAAAGAGGATTTTTCCTCCGCGCTGGTGGACGGCCTAGGCCGGCTGGTAGAGTATGCTGCCAAAGAAGAGATCAATATCCTCATCGAAAACCACGGACTATACAGCTCCAATGCTCGGCTCATCGTGGATGTCATCAAAGAGGTAGACAACCCCTACCTGGGGACTTTGCCAGACTTTGGGAACTGGTGCATGAGTCGAAAATGGGGAAGCACCCAAGATGAAGACTGCGACCTACTGCAGGATCCGTACGAAGGAGTCAGCGCTTTCATCCCATACGCGAAGGGCGTCAGTGCCAAGTCCTACAACTTTGACGACGAGGGAAACCAAACGTATCTGGACTACCGGCGGTTTCTGAAGATCGTGAAGGACTTTGGGTACGATGGGTACATCGGGATTGAGTATGAAGGGACTCAAATCGGAGAGCATGAAGGCATCCTGGCGACAAAGGCGCTGATAGAAAAAGTTTGGCAGGAACTGGGCTAGCATCTACCGGGCTGCGTTCATCAATATGGAAATACTAGCTTTTGACCCTGCTTTGGGCACCACGCTCCTACTGCCATTCGCATACACTGCAGGGTTCACGGTGATCATGTTGCTGGGACTGATTATCACCTTCAGGCGTTTGGATCCCACCAATATCGGTGAATACAGACCTTGTGCCGGCGGCTGGCACGAGTCCGAGTTTCATGCTTGTGAGCAGGGGTTGCAGTACATTCCGCAACAGCCCGTCAATACCTATTCTAATCTCGCCTATGCAGCCGGTGGAGCACTTACCATCTTCCACTTGGCCACTGCCCAAGCGCTTGTCTTTTGCTTGCTGATGAGTTTCCTATGTGTAGGTTCATCGCTGTATCATGCTACCTCGACGCGGTGGGCTGGAAAGTTGGATGTAGCCGGGATCTACGGGGTATTTACGTGCCTGGGATTGCTGGGCATTTTGCGCTTTACGGAAATGGCGGGATGGATACAGGCCCTTATCTCCTTCGCTGGAGCGGTCCTCGCTGGTTGGCTCCTGCGATTCAAGTACAATGGCAACATGCAGATAAAAGTGGCGATCATGCTAACAGTGATTTACCTGTTCTCCTTCCTGGGCGCTGGCCTTTCCGGACAATGGAATCCTTCGGGCTGGTTTCTGGTCGGATCGCTGCTCTGCTTTGGTGTCGCCTTTCTTATTTGGAACCTGGACAAGGCCCGTAAATTTCCGCTACCTCGCTGGGGTCACGGATTTTGGCATATTCTAACTGCCGCTTCCTCTACCCTCGTCTTCTACGCCATCTACTTGTATTAATTAGGCCAACAAAAAACGGCCGGCACCTAAGGAGCTACCGACCGTCCAAAGTGTTGCGAATGGATTATGTCAGGTCCTGAATACGCGTACTGACGATCATGTCTTTGGCATCCGGCACTTTTCCGTCCTCCTTGTAGCTATTCAAGTCAAACGTACTATCCTCCTTCAGCACCATGAGCTCGAATACCGCCTGGGTATTTTTGCCAATGGTCGGATCCAATGTCCGAGCGACCGTAGAGAAAATATCCGCACTGAGAAAACGGGTGTAGTCCTTCTTTCCCAATACAGGAAATGCCGTCTCACTGTTCAGGGTCTGCGTCAAGGTACGGCCAAACTCTGCTAGCGCCGTCAGGGTCCTGTCCACATCGTCTTTCCCCGCCGCACCCACAGCCTCTGCAAGCGAAGTGCCTGCATTGATGACGCCTTTGATGATCTGATACTCCGCATTGAATACATCATTCATCAAGTAGTAGATGGTAGACTTCTGGCAGCCATCTTCCAGTATCTGTGCGAACTCGTTCTTGCCAATGTCGAAATTGCTGGCCAAAGCGCGCAGCGCGGGATCCCGCTCCTGGAGCAACCTCGTACGCATCTGGCCAATATGTATGGCGAGGTTTCTCTGTGTTGCTTTGTCCATCACCGCCTTCTGACGTGTACCAGGTATCAACCAACTCCAATGGTACTTCAATTCCTTTTTCTTCTTAAACGTCAGCTTCTTGCTGGGCGCAATCGACATATACAGCAGCAGGGCAAACATCTGGTAGTACCTGCTGTTCCCGCCATGTCCAAGGTCGAATGCTTCTTCCTGCTGAAAGTAGTAGAATGGTAGTACTTCGCGCAATTGCTGCTGAATGGCTACCGCCACATCCACGTAACTCTGGTCCAAGGCATTGGCATTTGCCCTGAACCATGCTGAGCCGATCTCCGAGGGCACGCGCACTTCCAAGCCCACCAGCGTTTTGCCAAACCTGTCGTTGCCTGGACTTTCGGCAGCGGCTTTTGCTTCCATGTCAGCAAGCCATGCGTCGACATTAAATTCGTCCACACCATCCTCGGTGAAGAGGAACTTACGCAAAAAGGGCTCTGCCACCTGCTCTACATTCCGGACCCTGATGCTCTCCCGCGCGATGCGGAAGGTGTAGGAAAAATCCAATGACCTGCCGACTTCTTTCGCAGTCATGCCCTTCTTCTTGCGGCGGTAGTAGCCTTCTACCATCGCTTGACTCATTCGGCGGTTGCGCATGATCTCATCTTCGGCCTGGAGCTCATACATCATCAGCCGCCCATCTGCTTCCTGGATGAACTTGCCCGTAGCCATGGAATTGTTGATATGGACCATGTCGCGCTTCATGTAAGGAAGACTTAGGGCTACAGTCTTCTGGCTGTTGATGCTGTGCGTCAGTGTTCCCTGGTGGAGTACAATCTTGTCACCAAGGTCTGTCGTTAACACCTCGTTGAAATGGCCACGCAGGACTTTCTTGAAAATGCCATCCACCTCCGCATCCCCCAGGGTAAAGCTGGCATCGATCAATGCTGTGCGCTCGCGAGTTTTTTGGAATGTGTAGGCAAGGGATGCTCCGTATTCCTTTTGCAGGGCTTCTTTGGTCTTTTCCACGATGTCCGTGGCCTTGGTTTCCATCAATTCGATAAATTCCTGTATTTGCTCAAGCATCTCCATCTGGGTACTGCCTTCCTTAAAGACCATGTCCATGATTCTATACTTGATCAGTTCACTGACGTTTTCCGGTGTATTGTCCTCAATGGCCTTCTTGATTTGGGACAGGTGCAGTGCTTCCGAGAGCTTCCCGTGGAAGTCGGCGATGTGATTCTCTACTTTCAGGAATTCCCCAACAGCTTGGGCTTCTTCTTGTAGATCTTTGAATAACTCCGAATCGGTAACGGCCCTTATCAAATCCTCCGTAGGCAGTATCGAATTGAGCAACTTACCGAAGGGTGTATTTTGATAACCCACCTTGCTAAGCTTCTCCTCCAGAAATTCTTGGACAGCTTTCTGGTCTTCGCTGCCAATCAAAGTGATATCCTCGCGGAGTTGATCCAGGTCAACGTCTACTTGTCTTTCCAGCTGATCGTCCAATAATTTCCAAATGGTGGCGCCCGCCTCGTCCCCGAGTTGCTCCCAGTCTTCGAGCAAACCTATCAACTTGAGGCGGGCCTGATCTAATGCCTGGGCACCAGAAGTGTTCATCAACCCAATCAGAATATCATCCGTGAGTCCACCCAGTTCTTCCTTCAGATTGTCCAGATCGGATAAGTCCTTGATTTTGGTAAATACCTCGAGCACCTGGTCGTAATGTGCGCCGAGAACAGCCTTGGTAATGTCGCTGACCGTCGTTGCTTCCAGGTCTTCGTCCAGATCCCCCTGCAGTGAACCCGCCAGACTCATGGCAAAATTGTGGCCCTTCTTCTTGAGCTTGTAAAGCTTCAGGTCCAGTCGGTCCCCGCCATCCTTCCGGCACAGCGTCAGGGCGTAATTTCCAGCATCTTCGAAACCAAAACCCAGCGCTGCTCCAAGTTTCGCCTTGATCCCGACGGATCCCTCCAACTCAGGAATAGTGGAATCGACGATCCAGTTGAAGTCGTAGCCCACCTGTGCTCCAAACTTCCCAGCAATGGACCCAGCTGATTCGGTTACCAGAAAGGTGCCCGGATCCATGTCGGTAGTAGCGTCAATCATGATGGGTAGACGGAGTTCGGAGATAGTGGCCTTAATGGCATCTTTGAACGCCGTGTCCTTGCTCACGGTCTTTACAACCGCCAGGCGTTGTTTCAAATCACCATCGACACCGGCGGAAATCGAACCTCCCGTAAACAGCCACTTGCCTTCTGCTTCGGCCGCCACTTCATAGCCTACAGAAAAGAGCATGTAGCAGGCCCCCTCTTCAGCTGTGCACAGGTTCACCGTCAGTTTGTCCGTTTCCACGAGATCTTCCATGACACTGTCGGCACTGTCGAATACACCTACGCGCAGGAAGGCTCCCGCCTGGCCACTGAACGAGATGGGTGCATCCTTAAACTTTATGGTCTGCTCGGGTGCCGAGACTTGCACCTTGCCCTGACCGATGATGTAGGGCATTTTGCCCAGGTCCTCGAGGGGAGTATCCCATACATTGGCATCAATGTCGGAGCTGAACTCCACACCCAGGTCGGCGTTGCCTTCGAATAGTTCTTTGTTCTTGTCAAATAGTATTTTCATGTACGATAGTTGGTTAGGGTAATGTGCCCTAAGCGACACACAGGGGGCAATATGGATGTAGGCGCAAGAAAATGCAATACCTAGTTTGAGGTATTTTTTATGGAATTTTCTTCGTGGATAACGCTTCAATTCCTGGGAATCAGCGGGGCATTGGTGTTACTCGGGTAGGCAACTTTCTATAATTTGCGATCCATGAAACTCGAACACTTCGCACTCAATGTCCCCGATCCAGTGGCCATGACCGACTGGTACGTGAAGCACCTGGGCATGACTGTCAAGCGCAGCCAGAACCATTCGCCCTTCATGCATTTTCTCGCTGATGATAGTGGCCAGATCATGATTGAGTTGTACAACAATCCGGCTGCCGCGGTACCCCCCTATCGGGACCAGGACCCCTTGATCGTGCACATGGCATTTGTGGCCGAAGATCCTGATAGCGTGAAGGCAAGTCTGGAAGCCGCGGGGGCGTCCCTGGTCAGCGACACCCACTTCGATGACGGCACGCACCTGCTGATGATGCGTGATCCCTGGGGTGTTGCCATTCAGTTTTGTAAGCGGGGAACGCCGATGATCTAGAAGGATCTCGGGGCAATTGCTCGCTCGTGGGGTCGCGTCATTTTACAGGGATTGGCTGCAGTGGCTTTTCAAACCAGTTACGTATCCACCCGGGATATCGTATGAATTCTGTAGAGACAAATTCGACATTCTGAAGCTTGTAGTGAACCGCCCACCGATCCAGAATCGCCACGTCGCCAGAGTTGTTTCCATAAAAGCAGAATCGCATTCGCTTATCGCCCGTATCAAACTGTATGTAGTTGTTGTCTCCATGGTTGGTTGCGGTCTGCCAACCGAGGGAACCCGTCGGGTGCTCCTGACCATAGAAACCAGCATAACTCAGTAGTACGCGCCGCAGGTCGCCAAGTTCGAGCAGTTCCTCGGAATCCTCACCTGCCCATTGGATGATCACTCCTTCTTCTGTGAACCAAAAACTGCCTACCTCAGTATAGTCCTCGTAATAGATATGATGAATGAGCGCTGCCAGGGCCACGATCGCCGTCGGCGTTACCGCGGTGAGCATGTTAATAGAGACATAGTCGCTGACTATCCACATAATGACTGCGGACGACAATATCAGCGCCCATCTAATTAGGCTGTTTCTGTTGTGTTGGAGAATGGTAAACTCTCTCATGCTGATTGGAATTGGGTTGTTTTGTTTTGGAATCAACACTAAATATACTCACATGCAACGTAAATACCTGAAGGCAGAACAACTATTCTTCATCTTGTCCGGCTACAACAGACACTTATCTTTGAGGACTCACCCTCTACTATGAAATACCTCAAAAGGAACTTCCTCTGGATCCTATACGCGATATTCGTCGTGATCGCATTCCTCCATCATCGAGACCAACACCCCTTTGTCAGCGAGGGACCCTATCCTCTCGGAAAGTATATCATATGGATTGTCTACCTGGCTTTTCTGTCATATTCCATCTACTGCAGCAGGGTCGAAAGCTTCTTTGGTACGCTCAAGAAGTTGTACCCGCTCCACTGGGCCCGGCAAATTGGCTTAGACCTGTACCTGGGCCTGGCAATTAGCCTGTGCATTATCTATTTGAATGAAGGGTCACTATGGGTGGTACTGCTTTGGCTGCTTCCCGTATTGGTCTACGCGAATCTGGCGATCCTACTCTACGTTGCTCTTAATTATGATAGTCTGATTGCGCACTTCATTCAGTGAGCGATAGCAGAGGTATCCATCACATTCTTTACACAGCGAACGGCGTTGCCCAGGGCCGAATCCTCCCATGGATGAAGAGCATGACTCCTGCCACAAAAATTCCGCTATTTTTCAGAGCTCGCATTTGTTCAAAAATACGCGTCTCTGATGAAGCCATTGTGAGGTTGCCGTTTCGATTGCTCTAAGTCGGGATACCCTCAATGACAATTGGGTGCATACTCGCCACCGGAGGAAGCATAGGTAATAAAATACCGTTCACCATCCAGGTGGACCTTCTCGTCCTCATACGTAAGCATGTACTCATACACTTCGCCGGAGTAGAAGTTAAGTTGCAGAATTGCTCCGCCCCCCGTGGCAGGAATCACCTCCCACTTTCCCTGGCCCCGACCCTGGCCATATGAACTTGCGGATACAGAACCTGAGCCCGTGGACATCAAATCACTACTGTAATACTCGAAGTAACCCGCACCACACAGGTCAATTTTCCTCTCAGAGGAAATACCTCCCCCACCGGGCGTATTGCTGGAATAAGAGTACAAATAGGTCAGTCTGGCATTGGTAAACTTTTCCTTCCATTGACCAACTATTGGCGGTATCTCAGCTTGGTAGAACTGAAAGCTCCTGATGATGTCATACGCCAACTCCCTATGCTGAGGCCCAAAGCTAGCCAGATCAGCTGCCACAAAAGCTGTGACACCCTGTCCCAGGGGATTGATCACTCCTCCGACGTAGGCTTTTGCCTGCTGCCATTCGATCATGCCCTGCATCACACCTCCTATTGCCTGCTCCCCGACCTCCTCTATTTCCCCCGTGAGCTGCAGGTTGGTGCCATTACCATCGTTTAAACCCATCCGCGCCTCCTGTTTCAATTGATCCAGTGTGGAAGCCTCGTGGGTAGTCATCATAACCAAACCTGGTTCCGTATTGCTACCCATCAAATAAGCACCCTCAGACATCTGCCCCAGCCATCCATCGGGAATAACAAAGGACATCCCCAGTTCGGGAATATCGACTTCTCCAGTATCCTGGGCGGCAGCCAGAAGGCCGATAGTTGTAAAAAGCAGCATAGGGGTCAGTGCGCGAGTAGTCGGTATCATGGCATGGCAGTTTCAATGAAGGTACGAAAAACCCTCATGCCATGAAAGACTCCTTCAAGGCCCTTCCCACCGCACCTCAGCGAATCAATCCAGCTCCAGAATCTCTATACTCCGAAAATCAATGGGATGACTATTCGATTGAATGGCTATGTGACCCGATCGCAGCCGATCGTCCCCATTTTGCGTAAGTGCCGCCGCCACCTCATTGTCAGTATCGTACCTGGGGTCAGTATAGGTCAGGATCTTCTCGCCATTCACGTAGTGTGAAATGACATCGTCCCGCACCTCGATCTCCAACGTCACCCATTGGTCCCCATGAAAGGTGTGTCCGACCTCAGGGTCATTGCAAAAGCCTGGGTTGGGATTGTCACCAATCATCACCTTGGTACCTGGTAGACAGACTTGGCCATTCGGTCGGTCGTTGGTGCCATCGCCACCATGTAGATTGTACTCCAGGCAGATCGGAAATGGCTGATCTTCCCCGAGTGAATGGGGCGACTGCGTATGAAACATGATGCCACTGTCCCTGAAGCCCCAAGGTGGTGCGCCGGTGGCGGTGTCTCCCACAAATCGGTACTCCGCCCTCAATCGGTAATTGCGGTAAGTCCGGGCCGAGTATAGCGCACCAAACTGATTGCTGAAATCTCCGTACTCGTCGTAGCGAATTTGCAGTATGCCACTATCCACCCGAAAGGTATTGGCATAGTTTCTCCCAACTTCCTGGCCGATGATCCTCGGCGTCCAGCCCTGCAAGTCCTTTTGATTGAAAAGGCTGACCCATTCCGGGGAGCCATTCTGCGGGGGTCTCTTTTGCTGGCAAGTAGCGAGCAGCCCGCAGGCTATCAGCGCCACGATAAATGGTCTCATAGGGTTAGTTCTTGGTAAGGTATTGATCGGCATACGTGGCAAAGTAATGGATGCGTAGGCCGTGTCCAATAATCAGAAGTGTAAAATGGCCATGAAATGCGGACCTGCTCTTACTCATCCCGGAGCATAGTCACAGGACTTTGCCTGGACATCCTCACGACCTCAAAAGACAAAGAGAGGGCCACAAAAGCGACCAATGCAACGGCCGGAACGATGAAGTACCAGGCACTGATCACCACTCTATAGTGGAAATGTGATAGCCATAGGTCAATAAGATAAAAGGCCAATGGCGCGCCAAGCACCGTCGCCAGCAGGAGCTTGGACTCAAACTGTCTCGTAAACAGTCTGGCGATATGTACGAACCGTGCCCCCATCGATTTTCTGACACCAATCTCCTTGCGCCTGGCGATCGCCACAAACATCGACATCCCGAAAATTCCGAGAAAGGTGACAGAAAGCGTGATGGTCGTGATCCACACGAAGATCAATTCGAAGATTCGCTCGTTTCGGTAGAGCTGGTCCATTCGATCATCCTGAAAATAATAGTCGAAAGCCTGATCGCTGTAGATCTCATGCCAGATCTCTTCAATCTCCGCCACGGCCCGTGACAAGTCGTGGAATGAGGACTGCGATCGGTCCAGCGCAATAGAAACGAAACCCCTGAATGGATTGTAACGAAATACCTGAGCAGGGATCTCATGTCGAAACGACTCATGGTGATAGTTCTCCGTAACACCAATGATCTCATAGGGCTGATCCTCCTGCTGATCGACGATCGTCTTCCCCAGTGCCTCCACGGGGTCTGTGAATCCGAGTCGTTCACTTGTCGTCTCATTGATCACAATACTCCGCATGTTGCGGCGCCACCTGCCGGACGCAAAGAAATCACCTGCGACCAATCCAATATCATAGCATGCAAGATAATGTTCATCCACGCCGATATTCACTGGCCGCACAATCGCCCTGCTGTTCTCCAAGGCAAAATCCATGGCCCCTCCAGGCCACCAAAGCGGTACGGTAGTCGACGACGTCACGTGGTTGCTAAAAGGTAAGTTCCTCAGCTGCTCCTTCAGGTTTTTCAGTCGCTGTTGTTTCCCGTCCCAGCCATCTTTGGGTGCCCTGATCACAAGCACTTGCTCAGTGTCGATGCCCAGGTCCTTGTTTTGGACATAGTTCATTTGTCCATAAACTGCCATCACACCCACCAACATGACCACTGCCGCGATCAGTTGGAAGACCATCAATGCCTCCCGGAATCGTCCGGCCTTGAGCTTGTCGTGCACTTTCCCATTGAGCAAATTGACCGTGGACAATCCGGAGACCAAAAGAACAGGAATGACTGCAAAGAACAACGACCCAAACAGCAGGAAACAATTGATGTAGACGCCAATGGGGGTCACCCCATCGAAGAGTGGCAGCACCTGTCCTTCTGTGATCTGTGATAGGTAAGGGTAAAGCAACAGCACAAGTAGACCCGCACCCAAAATACCGAATGAGTAGGTGACAAGCGATTCCATCAAGGACTGCCCAATGAGCTGCCTACGGGTAGAGCCCAAGGCTTTTCGAATACCTATCTCTTTGTTGTGTTGATAGAGTTGCGTCAGGCTCAGGCTAGTGTGATTGATCCATGTGATCAGCATCAGAATGACCCCCACGACTAGCAGCACCTTTTGACCATCCGGCAATTGGAGGAGTTCATCGAAAGCGACAAGGCGCACATCAATACTTTTCCCTGTCTCCTCAAATGGCTCCAAACCGTTCAGTAGCCCAGTCATTTCCTCATTGAGTGATCCAATCTCGGTACCATCACGGAGCAACAAAAAGCTTTTGAAGTGAGGGTAAGACCAGTCCGCATCGCCGCCTTCGAAGTCCTTCCCCACCAGCGACTGTAGGGCCTTGATGCGATACAGTGACTTATCCGGATAATCCTCGAACACACCAGTTATCGTCCACTGTCGCTTCTCACCCCATGACTTCTTCGTCGTGATCGTCTGACCAATGGGATCTTCATCCCCAAAGTACTTCGTCGCCAGACTGCTGGACAGCAGCATCGACTGAGGTTCATTCAGTGCAGTGGAAGGATCTCCACTCAGCAAATCGATCGAAAAGATTTTTAGAAAATCCGGGTCTACCTCCCGCGTCCCGTGCTCATTGCTTTTGACTAGCTTTCCATCAGGCCGCTGTCTTGTGAAGAGCATCTCAGCGGTGGTAATAAACCGGGATGCTGCCTCTATTTCGGGGAATGCAGCCTTGAAAAGAGGTGCTACGCCATTGTAGGTGGTCTCAAATGTTTTGGGGCCTTCCTCGTCAGAATGCAGGGTATGGTGAATCGCATAGATGCGGTCTTTCCTCTCATGGAAGTCGTCACGAGAATGGTAATAACCGACATAACGCCCAATCAGGAAGAGCGTCGCCAGCCCTACAGTAAGTCCGAAAATATGGGTAAATGAAAGGAAGCGCTCCCTTCGAATTCTTCGAAAAGCTGTTTTGATGAATAGCATCATAGTGCTAGTTTTTTGACGACGGTGAGGTCAACCCAGTAGATATTTGAATAGCTGGCATTTTGCCAGGAATCCCTTCGTGAGAAAAACAAGAATCTTTGATCTGGCGAAATATACGGCGCGAATTCGAATGCGTCGGAATTAATATCACTTGATAACGGCTCAGGTGAAGTCCACCGACCCTCTGTTTGGAAGCTAACGAATAGATCGGTCTGGCCAGATGATTCGCTTACCTTCCTGGTAAATATCACAAAGCTGTTGTCATCGGCCATCACCGGGTCTCGCATGTCAAAATCATTGAAGGGAACCCGCAGACGTTCTTTCATTCCATACGCCCCATCTTCCGGGACACTTTTGTAAATGGAACCATTAGTAAAGAGAAGCGTCTCGTCGGAGAACGTCGGATACCAATCCGGCGCATTGGTACTAAATGGCTGGTGGACAGGCGGAGACCAATGCCCATCATCATTTCGCTTGACGGCATATAGATCGGGAGGATAATCAGCCACAAAGAACAATTGATCGCCTGTGGGCGAGAGCATCGGCTCACCGATGAACCGTTCGTCCTTGAAAGAGAAGTCCCAGACAAATTGGGGTGTGTCCAGGACATGTGTGCCGTCGATCCACCTTACCCTCAGGATCCTATCATACCTCCACTCGCGGGCATCAGTTTGTGTGATGTAATATTCGTCGCCACTGGCGCTCATGGTCAGGTTTTGTTGAAAACGACCACGGGCGTTGATAATACCTTTCGCAAATTGCCTGGGCTCCTCCCCCGGAAAGTCTTGGTCGATGTAATCCACGGTGGTACCACAACCGAAGGCCATAAAGGTGATTGCAAAGAATACTGCGATGTCAAGATGCTTCATATGACTACAATTATAGTCATTCTACTATATAAATAGTCATATAACTATATACATAATAATACCATTTCATCTCATCGCAACACGTCTTACAAACGGAGTTTCTGGTCAGACATTTCACAATCAGGAATTATCTTACAGCAAAACATCCCTCCATGAAAAGAATTATTCAAATCCTACTTATCAGCAGTCTCACCTTTCTAGTCATGAATGCAACTTACGCCCAGGACAATGGTCCCCTGCGCCATGTAGTGGCCTTCAAGTATAGTGATGACGCCACCCCAGCACAGATCGAAGCACTCATCAAAGACTTCGCAGCGCTGAAGGATAAGATTCCGGAAGTAAAAGACTTTGAATGGGGCACCAACAATAGTCCGGAGGGACTCAACAAAGACATTACCCATTGCTTCATCCTGACCTTTGATGATGAGAAGGGACGAGACATCTACTTGCCCCACCCCGATCACAAGGCCTTTGTGGACACGCACGGCAAGATCATCGCGGATGTCTTCGTGATTGACTATACGGCGAAGAAGTAGATAAGCAACACGCTCATTAAACTCTACTGCCGCCCCCCCTACCGGTCTTGCGTCTCGGTCAACTGAGTGTTGGGTAGTATTCTCTCTTGTAGCGCCATCCAGCTAGATTTCTTTGGACTTCCATGGATGTCCCAGCCATTGAAAACTACGATCATATCGTAGTCCAAGGCTACCATCAGGAATTGACCTCCGTAGCCATTGCCCGCGAAAATCTTCGGCTCATCCTCTTGGTAGTGTGGGACCCACCATTGATAGCCGTAAGCAGCCATTTGATTGAATTTGACGCGCGGTCGCAGAGAGTCTTCAACCCAGCTTTCGGATACTATGCGCTTTCCTTCCCACATTCCCTTATCCATCATGAGTTTACCGATTTTGGCCAAATCATAGGTGGAGAGGTACAGACCGCCTTCTGTGTCGATTTCGCTATTTGGTGTAATCTTCCAGTAGTAGTCAGTGATCCCCAATGGCCCAAAGAGCTTCTCTTCAGCCCACTCATCAATTCGCTTGCCGGTCGCTATTCTCACGATCTTTCCCAGCAATACCGACACACCACTGTTATATGTGAACTGCGTCCCGGGAGTCGTCACCATGGGCTGATCAAGTACGTACTGGATCCAGTCCTCGCTTAGCTCCATCACGATGCAATCATTTTTAGGGTTTTCTGCATAGGACGAACTCTCGTCCCAGAAAATGCCGCTACGCATGGTGAGCAGATCCCGTAGTGACATGGACCGTTTCCGCTCGTCTGAGGCATCAAACTCATACTCCTTGAAAAGACCGTAGACCGGAGAGTCCAATGGGATCATCAGGCCCTCATCCATCGCTATGCCCAAAAGCAGGGATGTGATGCTCTTCGTGACTGACTGGAGCGAATGCAACTGTGTGTTATTATAGAACGGGTGCCAATCCGGATGGTCGTAGTTGTACTGATGACGTGCCGTATCGTATTGCTTTGAAAGGGTCACATAATCTTGTTCATACGATTGGTCATAAATCATCTTGCCATTGCGGATGACCAGGAAATGATCAATCAGACCATACTTCCCCTTGCCAATATCCTCATGAATTGCATCCAACTCGGACTCGCTCACTCCCTCTGCCTCGGGCGTAGAACTCTCCCAGTAGGACTTAATTCCCCCTGCGGTAGATGCGGGCTGCGCAAGGCCTGGAGTCAGATTGAACAGGACAAGTATTAGGAAGACAGAGAGTAATTGAAAGGATTTCTTATGGTACACGGGCATTATGTGGCTTGGCGCCTTGGATTCACCTTCGCTCAAGATAAGCACTACGGTCAAATTAATGCCAGCCCTGAATCAGGACCTACTACGCCCTGCCGGTAAAATAGCTATTGGAAGGCGCTTGTCACTTCATCACAATAGTCGAAAAGCTTCCTGGCATCGGTCATATCCCTTCCGCTCGGTGCCTCCTCCGTGACCTGGCAATCGGCATAATAAGCTCCGTTCTCCAATTGCTCGCTTGGCAGCACGGTCACCATCACCTGGGTCGCTGCTCCCTCTTCCGGCTCCACCATGGACATGACCATCAGCGGGTGCTTCAGCACAAATAGCATCTTCTGACCTATGGTCATATGACGCCCCAGGTTCGTCTTTACACCGCCCGGGTGCACCGAAACAGCAGGCATATCGGGGTAGCGGCGTCCAAACTCCCTGGCCAAGAGAATGTTTCCCAACTTGGATTGCTGATAACGCCAGCGAGACACGTAATCGCTTTCATCTACCTGAGTGATCTTATCATAGTCAATGCCCGGCGCACCATACCTGATATGACCCCGTGAAGACAGCCAAACCTGGCGCTTTGTGATGTCCGCGAGCAACTTCGACAGGAGGAAGTGCCCAATGACATTAATGCCCATTTGTGTCTCAAAGCCATCCTTGGTTTTGCCCGCAGGCGTCATCATTACACCTGCGTTGTTGACCAGGCAGTCGATCTGATCGTACGTCTTGAGAATATATTGAGCGAACTCCTTCACAGACTGGAGGTCGCCGAGGTCCATGGTGCGCGAAGCATCGATTTGGTTTTCCTCGAATTTGAGATCGGCTATACCCTTTAGCTGCTCCACAAAGTCTTTCTGGGACTTTGCACTGCGACCAGTGATAATAACCGTCGCCCCGGCCCTCAGGAGGGCTTCCGTGTGTATCGCGCCAAGGCCTGCGTACCCACCAGTGACCAGGTACACTTTACCAGTCAGATCAAGCCCCTCTACAAAATCAAATGCTGTCTTTTTCATGATTACTTCTTTTGATATCCCAGATCAAAGAAAGTGAGAAGCTCTCCGACCCACATATCCATTTCGCAGATCGTCCAATCACTTTCGCAGAGATCACATGCTAGTTCAGCTCGCGATACTCACTGGGGGTCATTCCAGTCTTCGATTTGAAGAGCTTGCTGAAGTTCTGAGGATACTCAAATCCCAGGGTGAAGGCCACCTGACTGACTGAGTCCTTGGAATTGAGGAGTATCGTTTTTGCCCGATCGATCAGAAACCCATGAATGTGATCTTTGGCACTGCGACCCGTTTCAGCTCGCAGCAGGTCGCTCAAATAGGGCCCTGACATGTGCAAAGCCTCACCACATTGATCGATCGTTGGCGGCCCTTGTTCCAACAACTTACCGGACGAGAAGTAGGTTTTCAAAAACTGCTCAAACTGAGTGACCTGATCTTTGTGAAGATTGGTCCGTGTGTAGAATTGACGATCATAGTAACGGTTGCAATACTTCAAAATGGTCTCCAGGTTTTGAATGATCAATTCCTGTGAGTGCCGGTCCATGTTCTGGTGGATCTCCTCTTCGATCGTATCCACAAGTGTGTTCAAAAACTGGCGTTCCTTCTGCGATATGTGCAGGGCCTCATTCGTGTCATAACCAAAGAAAGAATATTGATCAATGGTCCGCCCCAACTCCGATTTTCGGATCAGGTCAGGGTGAAAGAGTATGGTCCACCCCGGTGTTGGTGTGACAGTATCAGCAAACTGTGCCGCATGCGTAAAGGTCGCGACCTGACCCGGGCTAAGGAACAGCATCGTGCCTTCCTGAAAGTCGTAGGAGCTTCTGCCGTACTGGAAGCTGCCTCTGATCTCACGCTTCATGCCTACGTAGTAGAGTTCAGTGCTGAATCGCGCTGTCGATAGGTCAAACTTGGCTTTCGGCCATTTGCGTATGACTGTAATCAACGGGTGTGGCGGCATCTCGGCCTCCAAGTATTGATAGACATCGCTAATGGTCTTGATAGGTATAATTTCCTCCATGCTCTTCGGCGCTTAGATCTTTGTGAAAGTAGGCCGCCATGACGGGCATGATCTAGTCAATTGGCAGAATGATGAATCCATTTCGCAGATTTTGCACAAACCGTCTGGTTCGTACTTGAAGTAAAGTGCGAATCTATGGTGTCAACAAAAACGTCCCTCCCCTGGAACCGAACCGGGGCCAGTTATAGAGATCTCGGACTTACGAATTAAGCTTTCCGCTTTTCGTGCTTCACCCAGTCTACCTCCATGACCCACTCGCTTCCTTCCATGGGATTATCGGTGATCTTCGCGTAGTTAAGGATGGCGAACATGGGCTCGGGGTACTTGTCACCCTCTCCTTCGTTGCGGTATACCTCATCACCGTCCAGGCGATAGACCAGATCACTGCCCTCCCATTCCACGGAGTACTCGTGATAGTCGTCGAGGGTCGCTGGAAAGTTTTGCCGATTACTCCACCAGTCCCCCTTATCACATTCACCCAGGCTCTTGATCGCGCCAGTGGTAAATTCATCCTTGAGATGATCGCCGTGGTGTTCGAAGATGTCGATCTCACCCGACCCTTCCAGAGGCCAGCAAACATTCTCGTCCTCTTCCTGTACGGGAGCCTCGTTGTTTTGCGCTCCGAGTATCCACCAGGCAGGAAACATGCTGGCCTGACCATTGCCATGCAGCCTTAACCTTGCGGTCCACTTGCCCTTGACGAACTCCTTGCGGTTCTTTGAGCAGACACGACCGGCTACATACTCTGTCTCAGGATGTTGGACGCCATGCTTGTCCAGGTTATCGCAAGGACGCTTCTCCCCTATATTCACGACTTTGATCTTGAGGGTACCGTCGCTCACCTCCCGAGTACCAAACTCATTGTCGGGGACGTAGCATTGCAGCTCATTGTTCACCCAAATACGCTGATCCTGCCAGTTGTCAGGATTGAAGGTCTCGAAGTCGTCGAAGAAATCTACTTCCCAGGTTTCATCAGCTGCTGATGTCTGGGTTTCTTGTTTGCCGCTACCGCAACTCATAACAAGTAGTGAACATGCGATTACACCGAGGATTTGAATATGTTTCATCGCTTTCAATTATGATACTTTTTAGTTGGCTTTCGGCAAATTAGTGCAGGGGCAACGAACTGCCAACTCCTGAAGACAACATACCCTCCAAGCCTCTGCAAAATCAAAACCTATCTTGGGACGTTTCCAAATCCCATATCTGGTGATTCAAGCCAAACTCGGCGAACATGTCCTTGGCCTCAGCTCCCGTCCACTTTTCCCACTCAGGATTCAAGTGGTTGCCGTACCACTTTTTAGAGAATTCCCAGATCTTTTGAATGGGTTGGATATCACCTGCCGGAATGTTGTGGCGCCTGGACCATTCATTGACCTGGTCTTCACTCTCAAAAACCAGCATATTGCTACACGTGTAAATCACATTGTCCCAGGCATTTTTCATTGGGATCGGAAAATGAATGAAGAGGTTCTGCTGCTGGATTTCAGCGTCTTGGATATGGATTTCAAGGGGTTGGCCCTCTGCACCAACAGATGTCTTGATCGTTAAGTCACAGTTCACGAGGGCCGCAACCCCCAGCGAGCACCAGGCACAATTGCCCCACCATTGTCCTTTGGCCGATTGAAGGTAGAAGTTGGTCGGAGCCAGCGAAAAAGGGTGAATGACCCAGACTTTGGGTTCGTGGGGGTGCAGTACAACGCCGTGATACTCCTGCAGTCGATACAGTGCATCAATCACTTCCTTTTCAGTCGCATCAAAATGCTTCGCCAAAGCCGCATGATCTGGCGCAAATCCATGGTCAATGATTTCCTTGATCAGGGTGTAGTGGAGTTGGGCGTTTGTAATCATGGCCTTGATTAAAGTGAATCTAAAGCTTGCAATCAGTTCTCAAATGGATTCTCATACCAGATCACGCCAAGCCCCTCGCTGTTGGCACCGTAGTTCTCTTCGCAGGTGAGCACGTCCAGGTCGCCGTCACCATCCATGTCCAGCAGTTCGATCCGGTCAAATTTGTATCCCTCCATTCCGCTCAAATGATGCCACTCCCACGTTTGATCTGTGGGCCTATCAGCAAAAGACATCCAAATAAGGCCCACTTTGCTCCGATCGTTACCGGTATTGGTTGCATGCACGAGGTCTGGCCGACCATCTCCATTGACATCACCGACTTTGACTGCCTTCGCCCTTCCCGTCGCCTCTGGTACATCGATCTGAAATGATTCCCAATTGAGGCCGGTCTTGTCAAGGCGCCGAAGGAATAAGACCTTCTGCGTTGTGCGTTCTGTGACAATCGCATCCTCTAAGCCATCGCCGTCGAGATCTGCCAGGTCCATAAACATCACCTCGAGATTCTCTCCACCAATAAAATGGTTTTCCCAAGGTTGTTTTTGCCTTTCCGCATCACCAGGATTCTCCAACCACCGAACGCCGGTGGTGGGTCCTGTTTTGCGATCGGAAACGACGACATCCACATCGCCATCTCCATCCATATCGTTCATGATCAGCGACATCACCCATGTGCAAGGCCCGATCGTGTGCCATGACCATTTCGACACTTCCATGGGATCTTCCGGACTTTGGAACCAGCTAATTTGGCCCCCTCGATTCTTACTACCGACTACCAGATCTACTCCGTGTATGCCGTCGATCTGTGCGGTTGCAGCAAACATCCACTGCGCCATGCCTTCTGATGCTGGCAGCACCTGGGTTCTCCACAGAGATGAATCCAAATAGTCTTCGAGAGAGGGCGCCCAATTGACGTACACTTTCCTGTTCCGGCCTTCAGTACTACTAACAACATCCAAGGAGCCATCGCCATTCAAATCTGCAAACACCGCATCTTCGACCGAAGGCGTTCTTCCCACGATGACAGACGGCCACTCCTCTGTTACCGACTCTAATCCGGGATGAAGGTACACCACCGTGTATCCCCCCTCTTCCCAACCTGTGGTAATGTCTTGCAGGCCATCACCATTGACATCTGCCAGTCTTACACCATCTGCTCCACTAAATGATGCATCGATCGTGCGTCGCGTCCACGGCTCTCCCTGCGCATTGATGGACCAACTGCTTAACGTCAGGACGCTATAGATTACTACATGCCTAGCCGCGACTTTCATCATTCGAGTTCTTAAGGGAATCATGAAATCCTAAGAAAGCCATTACGACCTCCTTCGGTGTCTCAACGTGCGGGTAGTGACCGGACTCCGGTATCCTGACAACGTCGGCAGTCGGCACCAGTTCTTCGAACCTTTTGGCTGCATGCTCCCCGGAGACAGGGTCTTCCACGCCATTGATCAATCTAATGGGAACCGAGTTGTCACTAAGCGGGGTCACCCACCGCTCTCGATACTCGCTCCTCTCCCGCATGTACCTGATCAATCTGGGGATCATCGATCGGCCATCATCCTCAACAAGCACTTGCCACGTGCCCTTAACAAAATCCTCGCTGGGGGGATGGGCCTTGCTAAATACCCGATGCATGTTTTTGCGAAAGGTCTTCAAGGTGGTAAGTTTTGCCACAGCAGGCCCCACACTTGAAATCAACAGTTTCTGGATCAATAGTGGACGATGAGTTTCAGGGAATATGCCGCCATTTAAGAAAACACATGACAACCAACGAACTTGCGAGGAACCACCTGTCTGCCTCGCAAGCAACTCCTGCGCCACCGAATCCCCAAGATCATGCGCCAGTAAATGCGCTTCAATTAGACCTTGCTCGACCACCAGCTTTTCGATAATATCCGCCTGCAGTTTCACTGAAAGGGCTCTTTTGGGTTTAGCAGATCTCCCAAGCCCAATAAGGTCCGAGGCGATGGTATCAAATCGACTCGTCAAATCAGGCCAGATAGCCTCAAAGTCCCAGGAGGATGAGGGAAAGCCGTGGACGCAAATCAATGCTTGCCCTTTCCCTTCTCGTCGAAAGAAGACGCGCAGTCCATCGACCTCGGTGAAAACTCCCTGTTCGTACCATTCTTTCAATTGGATCATATCAGTCTCGACAGTGTCATACTGACAACATGTTACCAAGATAATGAAATGGAGGTTTTGTGGAATTCCTCAACGAACTACCAACGACGACACACGAGAAGATAGAAATGCAGGGTGTGGGGCACGACCGCGAAGCGATGATCAACTCGCACAAGGTCATCGAATTCTTGTCCGAAGTATTCAATTGAGAAGCGGACCTTCAATAATACCGAATCTCCCGCGATTCAATGCCCTCAACAACTCCATCCACTAGTCTTTCCGTGCGGATTAGGTTGTCCTGATCGTCATACTGCCGGTTATATGTGGTTCTTTGTAACTGTGTTCCCAGGGAATCGAAATCCAGCCGCTCTATTGTTTCTCCCCGATGATCGTCATTGAAGACGATTCGTCGCCACTCGCCATCCCTCTCGGAGATTCGCTGACTAATATTCCCAAGCTCGCTCCAGGTGTATTCGTCGTAGTCCACCAACGTTCCAGCACTATCATACTGAGAATATCGAATGAATTGGTCCTTTTCATCATAGGCTCGCTCTACCACTTCTACCACTTGCCCTTCGCTATAGCGACTTTCAGCACTGAGCCGATGTCCATTAATTTCATAGCGCTCTTCGGTCTTCGTAAACAACTCACCATCTCCTTTAAACACCCGCTCCTCTTTGAGGCGATCCAATGAATCGTAGGTATAGATACCTGAAAGCCTCAAACGGTTTTGAATCTCCAGTGGCCTGACATCAACAAATTGCTTGAAGCCGGACTTTTTCCCGTTTTCGCCTTTCTCATATAAGGTCCGCTCAACTTGATCATATTGGCCGTTCCACAGCATACTCTCTGTGACCTCTTCTTTCTTAAATCCTTCGGGATCATACGTATTGACCATGCGCATCCCGACATCACCTTCGGAATTGATGAAGGCTGCCTCTGTGACCCTTCCAGCACTATCGAAGGTTATTTTCCTGTTGCCAACAGTATCAATGACCTGTACTACACCGGCACTATCGGTGACCCGAAACTCCCTGATATGCAACGACTGCACAGAACCATTGAGATTAAAATCAGCCAGATCTCCTTTCTGTGCTTTGGCCTCCTGATGGCTTTCAGGCGACTGGTTGCAGGCGAATAAAAGAAGCAATGTAACGACGGAAAGGAGCTGAATGGCGGGATGGGAGATCATGCGCATGTCTGTCTACTAAACTTGATTGATCTCTAAAACTAGCAAGTTTCAGCAAATGAGAGCTTTCCTGGGAGCTCCACGCCCCCTTAACAGTGGTGCATTCATCCCAGAAACCGGAATGCCGGAGCATAGAAGGCCCGACGGTCATTCGCCACCAGGATCGTGTTCAGCAAAATAACGCCAATGTTATAGGCATACATGGCAATAGACACTGTGAAGACGGTCGCCAAGGACATGTCCAACTCCAACAAAATTGGGATGAAGATGAAGCCGATGGGTACCATAAAAGCCAGAATCGACCAGGTGATCTGAAAGTTCAAAATAGACTCTCCCAATTTCTTCACATGACTCACTTTGTCCTTTTGGTTCAACCAAATGATCAGGGGAACCAGGATACCGAGGATGGGAAAGGCCAGAAACGAGAGTTGCGACATGTTGAGTATCGCCAACATGCTCTTATCCTCCTTGACTGTCCAGTCGATGAGGTCATCTGGTGAAACCTCAAACGCCTGCGCCAATCTTTGTAAAGAGTCGCCTCTTGGGATGGTCTCACCGTTCTCAATTCGCTGAATAGTACGCAGGTTCAAACCTGCCGCTTCCGCGAGTCTATCTTGTGAGTAGCCCTTTCTTTGTCTTAGTTCTTTGATGCGTTCTGAAATTTTTTCCATTGTCTTGAAATTGTTGCGATTCTATCTACGACAAAGCTATTGGTGCAGATCTCCCAGCCTTACGGCATAGTTGCGACATGTTTACGACAATTGTGTCCGAACGGCCTCTATTCATCTAAAAGGCCCATTTAAGTCAGGTCAAACCTCCCGGTCACCTAATGGTTTCATCAATAAAGGCATCCACGTCTTGCTTGAATTGCAGCATCGACGGACCATGGGTATACATCATGTGGCCGGCTTCATAGTACTTCATGATGATGTTTTCCTTGAGTTCTGGCGGGAGGCCCATATGATTGATGGAGTACTCCACACCATAGAAGATCGTAGCAAGGTCATAATAGCCATTCAGGATCAGAATCTTCAAATCGGGATTTCGCTTCATCGCCGACGTCATGTCTGGCAGTGTGCTGACAGCTACCTGCGCATTCCAGATCACATTGCCCCCATGATTCCAATCCCAGGAAAAGCCCTCACGCAAACCTGTGCTCGTCATATAGGTGAGGTCCTTGCGCACCTTCAAGTCATTGTAGAGATAGTCCTTGAATGCTGCGATGTAGGGAGGCGAAATGGCATCGCTTTGAGGGTCCGTCTGAGCGAACTGCGAAAGTAAATCCTCATTCAAGCCAGTAAATCTCGAATCCAAGCGTCCGACTGTCTGTCCGGCGTCTCGCAGCAATTCCTGGAAGTACTCCTGGTTGGTCACACGTAGGTTCGCCTTCATCCAGAAGTCAGAGGACAGCCCAGAGAAGTCAGCCAGTTGCTGAGCGATGGATTGTTTGTTGGCCGCACTCAGTTGATCACCCTTCAGTAAGGCGGGGGCGTAATCATTCTCGGTGAATGTCCTTACATCATCCAGAAAGGCCTCGAGGCTTTCGCCCTTGTCCTTCACTCTGTCGTGGTACCAGGCAGTGGCGGCGTAGGTTGGGAAGTGGATCAAATAGGCGACGTCGTCGCCCGGTCCAAACAGCAGATGCTGCAACTCAAAAACGGCAGAAACCATGATGACCCCATTCATGGCGATGCCCCGGTCCTGCAGGTGTCTTACAAGTCCTGCATTTCTGAAGGTGCCGTAGCTCTCACCCAGCAAGTACTTTGGGCTATTGAACTTCTGAGTGCGAATGATGAACTGCTCGATGAACAATCCAATGCTTCGAATGTCCTGGTCTACGCCCCAGAAGTCTCCCCACGCCGCATCGCCAATAGGCCTGCTGAAGCCCACACCGATTGGGTCGATCATGACGAGGTCGACTTTGTCCAGAACAGAAAACTCATTGTTGACGACTTCATAGGGGGCGGGGCCTGTATATCCGGGATCGTTGATCACTATCCGCTTGGGGCCCAAAATACCAAAGTGCAGCCAAAATGAAGCCGACAAAGGGCCTCCATTGAAGGCAAACATGATGGGTCGGTCGGCGCCACTACCTTGCTTCTTATAATGGGTGAACCCAAAAAGTGCGATGGGTTTATCGTTTTCGTCACGGAGCTGTACGGTACCCGTTTCGGCGGTCAGGTTGATGGTCTTCCCACCAATGGAAACGGTTTGGCTGGAGGTGAATATCTCTCCCTTGGGAAGGTCTTCCTCTGACGAGCTTTCTTGCGCAGTAGATGAAAAAATTGAAGTGCAGAGGAACAAAAGGGACAATAGACTTCTCATGTCAGGTAGGCTAAGTAGTACAAAATATGAAACGCTTAACTAGCGCCTTGCGAAGCATGAAAATACGGGAATTCCCTGGGACCGCCAACATAGGGTCAGGAGTCGGTCGTCCACTGGATCATGGAGGTCACTCCTCGAGTTCCTCGATTAGTTCCTCGATCTCCCCTTTCATGTCTGTCAATCGCTCGACATGCAAGGATGATACACGGCGACGCATCTCGACAAAATTTTCGAGCCTCACACGTGACTCGAAGTCTTCCATAACTTGGGTCAAAATGGATTTATTCTTGCTAGTCAAGGGGAGTAACGGCGTTTGGATAACAGTCATTGAGAAATCAGTCACAACATTCGAATAATTCGTGTTGATCACGACATTTGTTCTTGCCAAATATTCATAATAGGAGATGACTCGACGTCTTCTACCGGCATCCAGCAACTTCATGTTTCCTGAACTCAAAAGGTCATCATACGAGGCTTTGATCATGTTGAAGGTGCGCTTGCCAATCAATCCATTCAAGAGAGTCTGCGTGCTGTCGAGGGAGATACTGAGTCGGCCATCACTCCACGACTCCTGCAGTATTCCACAAATCTCTACAATACCGTTCTCGTATTCGAGTTGCCGCTGTACCACGAGCTGCTGCTGACTCAAGTCTTCGGAGAGTGACGTCTCATAGTGCCTGAGCAAGTGTCCCTCTTTGCGCGAGGTGTTCCACTCATTCAGAGAGAAGGCTCCCAGTATGCCAATGGTAATCACGACTATTTCCAGGACATATTCTGCCCACTTCGTGGCTAAGGTTTTGAGTATCCTTTTCATGCACGATTGTCCGTCTTGTTCGGCTTAGCTGAATTCTACCTGCCGCTCAAGATAGCCATCAATTTGAGCCATCCATTTCTTCTTGGTTAAAGGTCACCCAAAGTGAGAATTTGGACGAGTAGTTCTTTCAGCCTTACGGCATTTTATCAGAAAGATACTACGATAAATTCCAACAGCATATTCAGCATAAAACCAAACGTCTATCCCCAGACTCGTATCGCCACAACAACACGGGGGTTGGCAGCGAGTACAACCGAGTCTGTCAGGCAGGGCGCTAAAGATCCTGGGCTCTCCACCCCACGGCTCTCGACCAAAAACACTTGGCAAATTCGACAACAGGCAGCAACCACTGGACATGGAAAAGCCTCCATCCGACGGTGTTCATCGCTCAGATTCAGCACCCCGAACCTTCTTTGAGGCAAAAAAGATGCGCCGTTTCTCTCCATTCTTCTTTCTGTTGTGCCTGGCATGTGTCACCACCAAAGAAGATATCATCGCCCCCGAGGGTGCCCAATCTGACCAGCTATCCTTCCCTGAAGGGTTCGACTTCCGCACCTCCAGGATGGTCACCTTGCGCCTGTCATCGGAAGCATCATCTTCGCGCTATCGTGTCTATTACCTTGAGGATGGTGAAGCCTTCAACCTCACCACTTTGGGTAATTCGGGAAAGGAGATAATATCCTATCTAACTGTCCCCACGTACCTTTCGCATCTTATGGTAGAAGAAACGTCGGACGCCGGCATTCAGACCCAGCAAGTTATTCTTGACGGTCGCGTTGAGCAAACGGTCAACTTTACCGTTCCGCAGGGTCGAACCAGCAATGAATGTGTCGACAGATTATACGCCGTGGAAAATTCACAAGGAGGGTTTTGGAGTATTGACATCACCAATGACGATTACGTCGAGACCCCCTTACCCAATCTGCAGGGAGGTGGGTCCATCGCCTGTGCGCTGGACCAGGACAATGCCCTGCTCTACTATAATATCGGGAACACCCTGTACTCCTACGATATCGACGCAGGCACTTTCAGCGTGGCCTTCAATGGGAACCCATTCAATGGCAATTACCCTCGCCTCGCCTTTCTCGACGGCTATCTCTACATGAGTAACGGAACGACCATGTATAAGGTAGACGCAAGTACGAACCAGGTCGACGCCTCCTACTCGATCCAGGGGATACAAAATACAGCGAGTGGTGGTGACCTCGCCTTCACATCTGATGGCACCCTGTACCTCAGTTGCTTTTCCGGTCTCTACCGCTTCGATTCTTTTGATGGCAATGTGGCCACGGTGAGCCGAATCAGTGCTGAGAACTTTCCTTTTCAGCTGACATCGATGGCGATCGATCGTCAGGATCGAATATTTGTGGGAACGAATGACGCAAACTCCAACCTACTGGAGATGAACAAAAACGACGGCTCTTACCGGATTGTCAAAACGTATGACCATAAAATCAATGACTTGACGGCCTGGAAATGTGAAGAAGCTGACCTCTCACAGAGCGACAGGGACAGCGATGGCATCATCGATGCCTTGGACGACTATCCCGATGATCCAGAAGTCGCCTTCGATGTATTCACCCCTTCCGAAATTGGCTATGGGACGCTGGCTTTCGAGGACCACTGGCCACTCAAGGGTGACTATGACTTCAATGATATGGTCATCAACTATCGCTTCATATCGATACTGAACAGCAGCAACCAGGCTGTTCGACTAAGAATCGGTTTGGTCATCGTCGCTGCGGGGGCCTCCTACCAAAACGGCTTCGGCATCGCGCTGCCAATGAATTCTTCCCAAATCGCATCCGTAACCGGCTCTTCACTCACCCGCAATATTGTGTCGCTGGATGGTAAAGGACTTGAGGAGGGTCAGTCACAGCCAGTCATTATCGCTTTTGATAATGCCCTTGCAGAACTTGGCGGTGGAAGTATCATCAATACAGATGAAGGCAAAAGCTATGTCACTCCTCGTGAGATAGAAATTGTGGTAGAATTCGCGGAGCCGATCGAGGCCTCGATAGTCGCCAGTCCTCCTTTCAACCCATTCATATTCATCAATGGGGATCGTGGAAGGGAACTTCACCTTAGAGACCAGCTGCCAACAGATCTGGCCAATGAATCGCTTTTCGGCACAGCAGAGGATCGAACAGAAATAGCCCAAGGGATCACTTATGTCTCCGAAGACAACGTACCGTGGGCAATCGATATCATACACAATTTTCGACACCCACTTGAGAAGACCAGAATTGATCGTGGGTATAACCATTTCGTGTCATGGGGCCAATCCAATGATGCCCTTTACAGAGATTGGTACAAGGACAATGCGGGATATCGCGATGACGACCGACTCTTCTTCGCTCCGAACTAGGGTAGAACTCCTCCAATAATGGCACGCTAATCAAATTCTTGTGGGACGTTGCCACTCCAATAGCAAAAAGTGATGTGACTGTTTTCCTCATAGCACCAACTCGCCGCAGATATTCCTAGCTTTATGCCGTGAGCCTTAACCTCGGCGCTTTGGTTTCCTTGCTGGTGGCTTTCCAGCTTTTTTTCGTGGCCCTGTACCTCTTCGCCCATCGGAAAGGTAACAAGCGCAACAACAGACTCCTGGGACTGGTATTTCTATTGTTCGCTATTAGCTGGACTGATTTTACTGCAAGAGTAATGGGTCTCCTGTTACCGTGGCCCCTCATACACCTTCTGGATGATGGCTTTTTCTTTCTCTATGGCCCGACACTCTACTTCTACGTCCAGGGGGTAGTGTACCGCGACTTCCAGTTTAAGAGGAAGGATATCGCGCACTTATTGCCCTACATGGCTTACACGGTTTACTTGACCTATCATTTGCTTCAATTGGATGCGGCTACCCAAATGGACATCACTGAGAAAGTCGATACGATGGGATTACCCACGTGGATCTATGTAGCTGGAATAGTCCCTTATTTGCATATAGTCGTCTACCTGTGGTTCAGTCGTCGGACGATCCTCCAATATCAATCCGTGATCAAAGAGAAGTTTTCATCCATTGATGCCATCAACCTCGAGTGGCTCAGTTTCATGGTCAAGGCTTTTGCCGCTATCACTGTATTTGCCTTGGTACACAACGTAGTGCCCGTATTCGGCGATGTCTTCTCTCACTATTCATCGCTGATCCTGCTATTGATCATTTCCTTTCTGTTTGTCAACCGTGTGCTTGTCAAGGCATTGAACCAGCCGGCCATCTTCTCTGGCATTGCCCAGGAGGAAACGGAAAAGTACGCCTCATCCAACCTCAAAGAGGAAGCCCTCGAGGAGTACAAGACGCAAATAGAAGAGCTTTTAAGAGGTGAAAGGCTCTACCTCCAGCCGGATCTGACCAGCCAGGATCTCGTGGAGCAACTGGACATCAATACGAAGACCCTCTCACAGGTGATCAACCAGGGGTTTGGCAAAAGCTTCTTCGATCTCGTCAATACCTATCGCTGTGAAGAAGTACAGCGCCTGCTTCAAGGTCCCGACGAGAAGATCACGATCATCGAGGCCATGTACCAGTCCGGCTTCAACAGCAAGTCCTCCTTCAATAAGGAATTCAAGAAGCTGACCGGCCAGACGCCAAGTGAATTCAAGAAAAGTGTGAAGATGCCATAGACGGCGCCAGGCTACCGTCGACACATTTGCCAAGAAAAACGTCCGTGTTCCTGAAAACGGTCGATTTCCTTTATGGCCTCCAGGACCTTTGATGAAAACATTTGATATCGAAGAAAATGGAAACACACATCGAAACCACTTCCACATTGAAAGCTCGCCCTGCTTTAATTTTCCAACTAGCAGAGCTGCTTATCGTATTCCTTGCCCCGGCGTTGATTTTAGCAACCATGGCCTCCTGGATAGGAGAAAACCCCCTTCGCAGTCAGGGTGTCGTTGCCGTTGGAAATGTCACCATGCTCCTGCTGATATGGGGAGGATTGAAATTGCGTGGCGAGTCATGGTCGGACATAGGGCTGACGTTTCGCTCCGTATCCTTACAAGGTGCCCTCAAAATCTTTGGATTGTCGCTGATCGTCTGCGCCATCGCGTCTGTGGCATTCATCATGGCAGGTCTCCTGCCGATTGGCAGCACCGGTATACCGGCGAGTCCCGACTTTAGCCAATACGATTACCTCAGAAACAATATCGGATGGCTACTGCTATCACTGGCCAGCGTCTATCTCGTATCCTCCTTTGGAGAAGAAGTGGTCTACCGTGGCTTCTTGATCAACAGGATCTCACAGCTGGGTGGTGGGACCAAACTCGCAACCCTACTGGCAGTCGTGTTGAGCTCGATCATCTTCGGCCTGATACATTACACCTGGGGCCCTATGGGCATGATCCAGACAGGATTTATGGGGCTGGCCATGGCGTTATGCTATGTCACACTGAAAAAGCGACTGTGGATCCTGATTATTGCCCATGCCTACATGGACACTTTCCTGTTGGTCCAATTGTATATGGCCAGCAATTAGTACTTCATGGGCCAGTCTCTGCCGACTGGCCCGACTACTCCGGCCCTACATGCCTTCGCAAATCATCATGTTCAACTTGCTGAATACACGAGCACGCAAGTCGCCGAGGGCCTTAAACTCCGAGCCGTTCACCATCGTCGTGATGTTGTCCTTAGAAGGAAACTCTAGTACCGCCACCATCTCAGGTGAATCGTCCCCTGCAAGGGATTGCGCAGTCTTGTACCTCCCAACTGGCTTGCCTCCGTTCTCGCCAAAAATCTTCATGACACTGCCCAGATAACCCTGCAGCTCGGACATATGCTCTTTGTTGACGATCGCATTGATCATCAGTACCGGTTTACTCTCATTCATATCGTTCATTGTTTTAATTCTGCCTGTGGACTTGTTCCACTTGATGACATTACAATGTTAGAAATCAGAGATTGGAAGGGCTGCTCCCCGAGGACCAACTATTTGTCTGAGAGGGTCAATTTGTACTTTGACGGAGGGATGCCATATTTCTCCTTGAATTTGCGTGAGTAATGGCTCATGTTCTTGAAGCCGGCGCCCAGGGCAATATCGACGATGGATTGGTCGGACGTGGCCAGTAGCTTTTTGGACTCCTCAAGTCGACGCTCCATGAGGAAGTCCAATGGCGTCGTGTTGTAGATCTTCTTGAAATGTCTTTTGAAAGTGGAGAGACTCATGTTGCAGAGATGAGCGAGCTCTTCCAATGAAATATCATTGAACACGTGATTCTCGACCGTATTCTTAAAACCCGTCGTATTCCTATTGACAAAATCCTCCAATAACCCGGCGACTTGCTCTGCCTTCTTCGACCTCAACAACAGAAAAAGTATCTCTTTGATCTTCAGGGCGATGATCTCTTTCGTGATGATGTGCGTGTTGTTGAAATAGAGCAGGATGCCGTCAATGTAGTTTTGGGTCACTACACATGGCTTGCCAGTAATTATATCACGGCTGAATTCGTCTTCGACCGGTGGGCCCAGCTCAGGGAAGTTGCTGGCGAACGCCTCCAGCACCGTTTCCCTATCGACGTGGATGATCGTGACCTGGTAAACACCCGAATCCTTTCCTGGGAAGGCCTTCAAGATGAGATTTTCCCCCACGACAAAGGCCAGGTTTCCTTCCGTTACCTCCGCAACATCGGACGGAGTAATAGCGGTGTGATGTCCATGTTGCGCATGAAGGAAGTACGCCTCGTCCTCCAGATGGAAACTCAGCGAGTGCTCCGAATCCGCGACGATCGTCTCGAAGACCAGTTTGTTTTCGTAGGCTATTTTCTTGTGATCGACAATCATAACTCGGAAGTGGTCTTATGATCAACCACAAATTAGAAAAGTTCAGCCAAGCCATAACGCAGACACTACCAACATTCAAGGGATCGTAAGGTCAGTCAGTGTGATTCTCTACACATCAATCCCAGACAAACCTCCACGTGTTATCTGCTTGCCGCTTCCAAACCGTGTGAAAGATCCCTTGGTTCTTCTTTTCATTGCCCAAAGAGTCGTAGGAAGTAAAGGTGAAGTCGCCGTAGGTGTAGGCCAAATCCCCGGACTTGCTCACATCGATGAATGTCGGGCTCCAGGTGAGCGTCTCGTTGGGACGAACATCCTTTTCATACCACTTTCTGATCTCTTCTTTGCCCTTCACGATCTTTCTACTCCTCCTGATCACGCCGTCTTCTGCAGCAAAGTGAGCAAAAGCTTCTACCAATCCCTTCTCCTGGGCCATGTCGTTGAATGCCTTCTCAGTATCGGCGACTTCCTGCTTCCATATTTCAGGATTGCCCGGGGGATTGTTGCCGCATCCAAAAATCAGCAACAGCCCCATGATAAAGGTGATTCTAGTAAGATTCATTCTGTCAGCTTTAAGGTTTACTAAGGTAATGCCTCAATGCCTATTGAAATGAATTCCACCCGCGGACCTTCCAGGGGCCTCATTAATTCCCCGCCTATTATCAGGAAAGCGATGCCAATTTCACATCCAAACTCGATTGGAGTACCCGATGTATTTCAAAGTCCCTAGTTTAATCCCTTCAAGAACTATTAAGTTTGAAAAAGATCGTATGTGCCACTAATTATACACCGAAAGCCCTATAAATGAAGCATCCATTCATCGCAATACTCGCCTCCCTATTCTTCTTAGCTTGCAGTGAATCCACCCCTGAACCAGAAGCTCCCTTTGAAATTGATGCGTTTGACCAGACGGCCCTTGACAAGGTGGCAGAGATCGCGGCTGTGGCGGAGGACTATTTCACCGGCTATGATCATATGCTGACCAACCCCTACTATCTGGTTATCAACCATCCCAGTAGTAGCGAGCAATCAGGCTACTTAATTAACCCTACGGTCTCGACGGAGGATCTCCATGAGATCATGACCGAAGGCCCCTTGGTCGTTTTCAGGGAGGACGACTTGATCGACGATGCTCTCAATCATCTCAATGGCGGCCTGTTCTCCTTCGATTTCGAGGTCGGCGGGGTCCCACAACTCGCGGTAAACTACATCCAGGTCCCCGGGTTTTATTTTGACTACAAGGACCAGGACTACAATATGATTCCCGGCATCTTGGTGCACGAGATGACCCATATCTACCAATTTGAGCGTTGGACCATGCGAGACCGTTTTGTCTCCGATCAGGATTACCCGCTCACTGCCGCCAATATTCCTTTACACCTCTTGCTGCAGGATCTGATGATGGACGCTTACGACGTGGAAGACGTGGAGTATGATGACTACCTCCGCTATTATGTAGCAATTTGGCAGCAGATACTGGCCACCGATACGACAACCGAAGAGGTCATAGCCAATGTGGGCTTATACCATGAATTCCTTGAGGGGCCAGCCCGCTACATCGAGCACTTCTCTTTAAAAGACACCTTCTTTCCAGCAATCAATGACGACCCCTCACATGGATGGCGTGATGCTATCGCCAACGCAACGGATGCTGCCACACTCAGGCAGGGACTTATCCGCCGCGGGCCGTACCATCAAGGCGCGATTGTCTGTCACATGTTAAGGGCCCAGGGCGTCGATCTTGAAAATCAATTGATCGCCGGGCGCGTACCATATGAAATCACCATGGACTACCTACAGCCTTCTACAGAGGCATTAGATCAAGCTTTTGCATCTGCACAAAGCCTGGTGAACTGGCAGGAATACCTGGATGAAGGGGACCGACTGAGTCTGCTGCTAGATTAGCACCATTTTTAGAGAACGGTGAACCGCCGATGCCCTTGCACCAGTGAAAGCTGGATTGGATCCCGCTACGCTCCTACCTTCCAATCTTTGTTCGGAGCAACATCTACGTCCACCATTGCTCTAACAGACTCTGATTAGCAGGTCTACGGGATCTACAGTCGGCTGGCCACTACCTCTCCCGTTGCTTGCTTCATGATGGCTTTGTCAGCAAATCCACCGTCTCCGATCTCAAATCGCAGTTCTGCCCCTGCCACACCCTCCAGCAGATAGGTAAGGTCTGACTTCTTCTTTAGTTTGATCGGTGAGCCATTGTTGACAATAAGTACAAGCTGATCACTCGCTGTGACCTTGATGTCCACGGGAAACTTAGCCGTCTTGTAGGCCCCGGCAATTTGGGCAGGCTCCCCGGACAGTGAAGAGGAAGTCTTGTACTCCGCCAGGGGTCGCTCCTTCTTCATGGCCTTCACTATTCTCCACTGGCCATCCTCTTCCAGCTCCCATACATCCAAAAAGTCAAATTCCTGGACAACTGACTCACCACCTTTTTTGGGAACCAGCACACTTCTGAACCACCCCTCCTCGTACGCCATTTTGTTGTCAACCTTCACGTCATTTAAATGGATCTCGTAATCGATCTCATAGACTTCGGAACGCTGTGTCACAGATGCCTTGATGCCATCCTTGACCTGGGGTGAATAGAGCTTATCGGAAAAGGCATCGACAAAGCCCTCTGCATTTCCTGAGTTGACGTCCAAAACAAATTGATCTATCCTTTGTCGGATGATCTTCTCTTGCTCTGCCCGCCAGTTGTCCTGGGCGGCCAATTGCAGTATCATACAAAGGGAACAAGCGCTGGTAATTGCAAATCGTATCATAGCTTAAATTTTAAGTTTTGGCTATTGTACGCCTGCGTTGCGCCGAGGGAGATCGAAATGCTCTTTTACGCGACCGATCTTGTAGGATCGGTCGCCAATTTGGCCTTATACTCTGATGGTGTCATACCAGTGGCCTTCTTGAAAGCGGCGTTGAAGGTGGACTTGGACTGAAACCCGCATTCCTCTGCAATGCCAAACAAAGTCAAATGGTTTTTGTCGCCATCGGCGGTCATGGCCTTGAAAGCTTTGACCCGATAACCGTTGATGAAATCATTGAAGGACATCTCAAACTCGGCATTGACGACCTGTGAAATGTAGTTTTCGGCCACTCCCATTCTTTGGCTGAGGTCGGAAATTTTTAGGTTGGCGTTCAGGTACGGTTTCTCAGTTTCCAATACCTCTTCCAGTTGGCGTTTCAAGCTTCTTGCTTTACCAATGGTCATACCGGACTTCATGTATTTCATCTTCACTTTGATGTCCTGCAAAATTTCCAAACGAAGACTGTTGATCACGAACACCCAGACCAGTACGACAAAGCTGAGCATGCCAGACCACAGCAAAGACATGCGATACTCCATGAACAGCGTATTCGCCGCCACCAACAGTACCCATACGCAGCAATAAATTATCAACACAGTCCTCAGAAAACGGAGGCGTGGTGAAGAAGACCGCAGCGTCAACCGGATGCTCATTACCAAATACAGGCCAACGATCGCTAATATGGCTAGACTTATTCTATACTCCACAATCAGCATCCGCTGATCGACGAGGAATCCGGTGACTGCGAATAGTGCAAAAGGAAGGGAATGCCACAATAGCCCCCAACGCCACTTCTCATCAACCAGCGCTTTCAGATAGGCAAAGAGCAGGGCCACATGCAGCAATGCAACAATCGACTTGTAATAGAAATATCGATCGGTTGAGCCCTGGTAAATACCATTGGTGATCAGCAACTCGAACATGGTAACCAATAGCCACAGGATCAATAGCGCATTGTAGAGATTCCTGACCTGGCTTTTCAGTAGCATGACTACCAGGAGCAAACAGATTCCCACGGTTGCATAGACGATAGGTTCGATCATTGGGCCATGATTACTTGACTAAAGTTATGCCAGGCACTACAAATTTACCATTAATGGAACTGAACTCGGCCGTCTCGTCGGCAGCAGAGAACACCAGAGAATCAACATTGTCCATCGCAAATTCAAGGCAAGAGGAAATGACGAGTGTCAACATCCCCAGAAGCTGATAGTTCTGATACTTCAATGACTAATGATAGATAGCATATCGATAGTCTTCTCCGTCTGCTGGTCGTCGCCAATGATTTGGATCGTATGGTCGCCGAAAGGGAGATCCAGCTTTTCGAAGACCTTCACATAGTATTGCCCATGTGGGCTGACGTGGTTTTCGAGGCTATACTCACCATAGGACTTGGCATCGAGGATGATCGAGACCGTGCCCCCGTTTGGACTACGATAGGCATAGTACTGTACTGCACTCCCCGTAAAGGTGAGTTGCGCCCGACAATTCGCATAGCCCCGGGTTAGGTACGCCCCCGAGGCATTCCAGTTTTCATAGGTCGTCTCAAAACCTTCATACACCCAACGCGGATCGTTGTCCTCGATCGTGATCCAGGGCACGGTCGTTCTTGGCACGGGCGTTGGTTTGAGTGGCGCGCGCATTGCTGGGATGATCCATTGGTTGTCGTCCAGAGTTCCCGCCATCTCTTTCACTACAATGTCATCAATAATCTGGATACCGCGGTCAGCCATGTCTACGAAATCGTCAACTGGCTTGGGAAGGTTGAATCGGGTCCGGGCGATGTTGTACTTCGTGGAAAAATCGGATTTACCAAAATGCATTTGCAATTCCTCAAAGCCATAGAGTAAACCGAGTAGCCCACCCCACGTTGCCGTTGGGTTATCCGAGTCCCAACCGCACATGGCCCCAATTCGGATCGTCCTCTTGTAATCCCCTTCGCCGTAAAGAAGACTGACGATGGATGCTGCAAAATTGATCCCCGCATCCCAGGGATACTTGTATTGGTAACCAGCGGAATTCTGATATTGGTAACGCCTGGCCACTTCATCCCGAGTCTGTTCCCAATCGTCCCTATCCGGGTTGTCCTCATAAGCACCTTTGACAAAATCATACATATCAGCGATGTAAGACCAATCCGGCACATGCTTTCGCGCTTGTTCTGCCATCCATATCACCTGTGCTTTGCGGGTCAAGGACTTGTCTACAACAGGAGCAAGGGCATGCATGATGATGTAAAACTCCGCCGCCCACTCGGAGTGGAGATAGGCTGTGGTCCGAACCGGAAGATGCCCTATCTTCAATGCTACATCGGGCCTGCCCGGGGCGAGTGCCCCAAATATCTCAGTCGTCAATTGCGCATCGATCATGTCCCACATAGGGTTATTAGCTGGGTCGGAAGTAGCTGGTGGAATGGCCCCGTTTTGCATTTGACCGAGCGCGGAGAGGTTGGAAACCCACAGGAGAGGCAAGCCTATGTGATCTTGCCATGCTCGGCTTATTTGCGCACCTGAAAGCAGGTAGCTGTCATTAGCCTCCATGGCATACTGATAAACATACTCTATGTCGGTGTCGTCATCGGCACCCCATGGATTCTGATCGAGGACATAGTCATATTTGCCTTCGCCAAAATCCGAATCTGTAAAGAAGGGAAATTCCGTTCTTCTGTTTTCTGTAGGCAGCCCTGTCCAGTTGGCAATGCAGCCGCCAAGCCAAAAACCCATCAGCTTGTCTTTGTAACTGGCCCTGCTAATAACCCATTCTTTTGGGTCCCTCCGCTCTTCAGCCACGAGTGGTTCCTGCATGGATGCACCCTCTTTAGGACTACCGCCGCAAGCGCAAAGAATGCCACCAATTGTGAAGAGAATGGCACGTCTCAATGGTGGCAAATGTCTCCTTCTGGCGAGTGCATATGTCGGCATTTCAACTGAATGCATGAATTGGTTGAATTGAAAGCGTGGACCAAAATAGCATAATGTAACCGATAAGGAAGAGTTTGAGCTGTGGCCTTGTCCTCAACCACTCATCCAATTCCCAACGTGCCATCACTTTTAGTTCTCACCACCGAGCCAGATTCTACAAATTCGATCCAAAAATTTGAGTAACGCATGAAATCTTTCATTTTATCCATCACCCTTTTAGGCCTGGCTGCAGTGATGACGACTGGGTTTGTATCTTCTAACAGATACAGTGTACATGAGTTTAAGGCCTTTAACGGCATCAAGTTTGAGTACGCCTTGCTCCTCCCTGTCGATTTCGACCGCTCTCAACAACATGAGATCGTCGCACTCCATTGTGAGACGCATAAGACTGATGAAGCGTGGGATGAAACCATGGCCTCCTTAGCGTCCATTGATCTAAGCCGGACGATCCTCATAGTCCCCAAAGTGCCAATGGGCAAGGATGGCTGGGGTACACACCCCATTCATCACGCCTTCAATGATCTTTTGAAATCGGTGCGTAAATCGCACGGAAAGCCCCATCAAAAGTTTCACCTTGTGGGACTCGAGGCGGGACAGGAAGTGGCCTTTTGGTGGACATACGGGTCTTCCTCACTGCTGGCGAGCACGACCGTCATCAACGGGCAATTGTGGAAGGAAGATCGTTGGGACCTGAAGTGGTACAACAACCTCAGTAGTTTAAATGTACCTCTCTATGCCTACGAAGAGACGGTTCCGAGCAAGTTTGACATGTCCAACATTCATTTCAAACCTTTGACCACAATCAGTACGGTCCTCCGAGATATCGAGGAAAGGTCAGGTCGCTAATTTCTGCGGTCCTACCTCTCTACTGAGCATCCTTACCCCTGGCATAGGTCTCTATGTGCCAGGGAAAGCTCAATTGGCGAGTCCTGATCTCAAAGCCATTCTCGGCAAAAAGGTCCCTCACGTCGGTCACTCGGTGAATGTATGGTTTGAAAGGGTTGCCAGTAAGACGGATGGCCATGACCCCTATGCTGCGCACTGTCTGCGCAATGAAACCATCCATTGGATAACTTAATGAGACGGTCCGATTTGATTTTGTACATGCCAGACTAACGAGGGCCTTGTAGTCGGGATAGCAGCAAATGACCTTGTCCAGGGTGACATGATCTACCTGAGGCAAATCCCCGGCATGCGCGGTCATATCACCAACGAAGTAATGGGTCCGGTCAGTCAGACTTTCCTGGGCGGCGTGTTCTTTGGCCATATCGGTGTAACCCGACGATGCGTCAACACCATAGGTTTCGTGGCCTCCGTTTTTCAGAAACCACCACTGAATGGCACCGATCCCACCACCAACATCCAGGAGCGTCTGCCCTACCTCCTGGCTTCCCAATTGTGCGATCAGCTTCCGGGTCACCTTGGCAGGTCCTTTCTTCAGGTACTTCTTGTATTCCTTCTTTGCGCTCTTGGCGTCAAACAACTTGTCAGCTCCGCAGCAGTGTGCTTGTATGTCCGTACTGGGCATTGGGTACGATGGGTTTTGTATTTATGGTTTGTGAAGGTAGTGACTGTTGAAAATTTCAAATGGCCCCCGCCTGAAGATATTACTTGTCAATCGTGTGGATGCTTCTCGTAGTGCTGTCGTAGAAGGTCTTTGCCATAGTCATTGCCATTGGGTGTCCGTACAACGGCATGCACATGCTGCCGGTGCACGTTGCTTCCATATAGCTGTCGTGTGGCTACAGGTTTTTGATGGTCAAACTCTATCAAGATGACTGGACTGTGAATGCGGTAATAATAGACCGCATCGTCATCGTACCCACCTATCCAGGCAAACCAGGTATCATCGATATGTTCTTCCACCTCGCTCATTTTGACTCTAGCATGCCCATCATCCATATTGTCGACATACATCCTTATCAATGACAGCAACTGGTCCTTTTGTGCCCGATTGAAGGATGCAGCACTCACTCCGGCGTAATCCAACACCACATTGTCTTTGAATGCCTCCGTCAGGTTATTGTTCCCGTCCTTGGAAACCTCTATGACGGCCTTACTCCTTTGTGTATCATCCAGTGCCCTGAGCATCTGCAGGCCGGTATTCTGCTCCTCTTGCAGGATCTGAATTCCCTTGTACTTTCCGGTTTCAGCGATAACCGGCTCCGACCCAACGAAAAGTGGTGTCATCACGACCTGATCACCCAGGACGAAATAATTGATAATCAGGTGGTGTCCATCCACTTGCCAGCCCCATGGTTCGGTCGCCGACGGCTCACCCATGATCGTGATCCAGTAAAGCCACTCACCGTATTCCTGGAAGTTGTCGTTGATCTCCCCGAGCGTGTGGTTCAATTTCATGATGTCCTTACTCAATTGCAGCCCCTTGGCGCTCAGGGACGCACTCATAAGACCAAATGCTGCCGCGCGTTGCCCTTCTGACATGTCAACAAAGCTGACCCCTTGCCGAATGTAGAAATGCTGATTCATCCACTTTCGCCACTCATCATCGTCCACGCCAAACTTGGCACTTCTACGCTGGTCGGCATCAAGCGATTGCAGAAAGGCTATCGCCGCCTCACGGACGGGTTCAGTAGAAACTCCGGTCGACTTGATCTCAAAAAGTCCTTCCGTGACATTGCCATCACTGGTAATCCCCTTGAAAGGCTCCGCCAACCCTCTGGACTCCCATCTTTCTGAATTTCTTTTGAATCGTTCCAATCGATCCGGGTCGGTGACCTGGGCGACCCCATCGCTGACAAATGAGAGGAGAAAAGAAAGAAGGATAATGTAAAGGGTGTATGTCTTCATGATTAGGGATGGATTAGTGACTTGCTATTCCAAGTTACTGATTTTCACAATTTATTGCCGTTTGCCAACAAGCTCGTCATGCACTGCCTCTCATCACTTCATCACTGCAATTTTCGACCTCCATAAACATCCCAACCCTTGGTGATATTCTCCACCATCACCAGTGCTCTATTGGTATCGTTTAACCATGAAAACTGCCCTACCGGTCCGGGATAGGGATAGGACCGCATTTCCTCAACAACACTTTCAATCTCGGCAATACCTTCTTTCGCAATTGTCATTGCCCAGTCATTGCCAGGATCATTCAGTCGTGTCCTGTAGCCAAAATAGGCCTTGGCCCCAGCCCGGTATAGCTGGGCAGTCAGGTAGGTCCTCTCGTACAACTGGAGCAGTTCCTCATAAGCCGACCGGTCAGTAACCATTTGCCCGGCGCGTTGTATTCGGTCAAGCGCCCACTGGGCCTTACCCACACCGTACTCCTTCTCTTTCAGCAGCGCCCGCAGGTACTCCTCGTTCATTCGATCTTCCGGTGTCACCCAGCCATTGTCGATCACCCAGGGTGCCTCGCGATACAAGGTTGTGATCCGGCCGTCCTCTCTTGTTTTTGCCTTATGCCGGCCTGGTGCCAGGTGTTCGACCACATCCTTCCAGTAGTGCAGTTCCTTGTCAACACCATGACCTAGCCTGACCACTGGATTCTCCAACCATTTTCCACTACAATGGCGACCATAAATGGATGCGTAGTCAAACTCAAACCGGCTGTGACGATTCATGTGTAGCCCTAGCGTGTAATACACTGATAGCGTGATGTCATCCGTCTCCAGAAATACCGGCAACAGCGACTCCAGGGCCTCGCTACCGTACTTTTTAGCAATGAAGTCTTCGACGATCGCCTCAGCGGTAAGACTAGTGTCTTCGGTAATGCGCTTGAGGGCGTACAGATTCACCTCAGTTGCCCTCCCAACATTCTGAGTGGTCCCGTAGCGATCGGACCGCGCGACATAACCGATGACATTATCCAACTGGGAATAGTATTTCCATCGCTCCACCGTGATCTCTGGCAGGATGCTCGCGATCACACCCTGACCATGGTACTCGTGGCCGAGGTCAAATTCCATGATCACGTCCTTGTCAAACTGATTGACGAAGTCCGAGACAGGATGGGTCAAAAAGAAGTCATGTGGCACCTCCTTCGTCATGATTTTCACCTCCGGGTGCTGCACCAGGTTCACACAGCCCAGCATGGCCTCCAGTTCCTCCTTGTGGTACATGAAAGTCCTGATATACAATTCCAACCCTCGCTCATCGATGATGACGCTTGCTACCGAGTCGACCATATTGGCTAGCTTTTCTGCTGGAGTTTGCCACACCTCAGAGTACTGGTCTTCTACATGCGCTCCCGTCTCAATGAAAGTCAGAATGATCCCGTCTATGGCTGTCAACGAATCCAACATAGATCGGTAGTCCGCTTTGATCCATTGCCAGAAGCTCGGATCATCGAGGTTGATAAGTCCATCTTCATTCTTGAATCGGTCTGGGTAATATTCCATCTCGTAAAGGGCATGGTCCCAAACCAGTACTTTCTCGATGCCCGCGTTGTGCGCTTCATCGACAAGTTGCCTGGTACTGGCAAGTCGCTCAGCATCGCGAACGTCCTTTAGGTCCATGATGAGATGGTGGGACAACTGCAGATGGTTGATGCCATAGTCACTGGACTTGTCAAGGGCTCTTACCCCACTTGCAACGTCATTGGACAGGATATTCCAGCCGCGGATGAGGGGAGCGTCGGTGTCTGTGTCATTCGGCACATGGCACCCAAATTGGACAATCACCAGGAAGAGTGAAAATAGTTGACTTGTCTTTGAATTCCTCATAGTCTCAAGCTACTCCAATTCCATCGTCAACACGGTCATGCAGACCTTGATGCCCTGGATCATGTTGCCGATGCGCAAGTTCTCATTGGGGTTGTGTTGGTTGTTATCCATATTGACCATCGGCACAATGATGGCGGGGATCTGAAGCGTATTGATGGCTGGAATGATCGGCACGGTCCCTCCCATTGTACGGATGCTCACGGGCGGCTCGCCAAAAGACTTTTCCAACGCTCCGATCAGCTGCTGCCCTATGGGAGCATTCATGTCTGTCCTGAAGGCATTGACGCTCCGGTTGCTTTCGAATTTGGCGATCTTGCGATGGCTGAGCCGTTCTTCATCCGTCGGGTCTCTGTCCAGCACCAGAAACCCTTGCTTCTCGACGTGCGCTCTGACCTTCTCAATTTGCTTTGACCCATCAGTTTCTTGCACCAAACGTACGTCGATATGGGCGGTCACTACTTCCGGTATCACCGTCTTGAGCCCCGGACCCTTCCACGATGTTTCGATATGACGCACATTGAGTGAGGGATACTGAAGCGACTCCTGATAGCCATTGCCCACATCGTCTGGGATCGCGATACCGATGCCTCTTTGGATGTCCTCCTCCTTATCGGGTACGTTCTCGAGTAGCGTCGTCACGTCCGGTGTCATCTCAATGCCATCGTAGTACCCTTCGATCAGCACACGACCAGCGTCGTTTTTCATACTTGCCAATAGATGCGACAGCGTGAAGACGGGATTGGGAGCGTAGTTCCCGTAGTGTCCACTGTGCTGCGGGGTCTTCGCCCCGTAGACGGTGATCGAGCAAGTAGCAATGCCTCTGCAGCCGAAGGTCAACGTCGGTCGGTTGGTATTGTGGGCGGGACCATCCATGATGACCATGTAATCGGCAGCATAGTCCTCTTTGTACTTCTCCAAAGTGGAAAGGAATCCATGGGAGCCGGCCTCTTCCTGGAGGTCCAGCATGATCTTGACATTGTACTGCAATTCAGTCCCCTCCTGCTGAAGCAACCTAATAGCCGTCAACATCATCGTAATCGGTCCTTTGTCATCCGCCGCCGCACGGCCAAAAATCCGCCACTCCGGATCGATGTCTCCCTTGATCTTGCTCCAATCAATGATGTCCCAGTCTCCTTCGTTGTTTTGCTCTTTCAGCACCGGAACAAAGGGGTCAGGCTGATCCCAGTTCTCAGGATTCACGGCCTGGCCATCCAGATGCAAATAGAAAAGGATCGTTTTTGCATCCGCGTCGACGAATTTCTCCGCAAGGAAAACCGGCAGTGACTCCGACTCCAATAGCCGCACGGAGAACCCCAACTGCTCAAATTCCGGTCGGACAAACTCAATGTTTTTGTACATGTCGGCTTCAACAGATGCGACATTGGGCAACGAGACAAATGCCCGGTGTTTCTCTAGCACCGCTGGCAGCTCGTTCATGATGGCCTTGTCCCAGTCGCTTTGGGCGTGGGAAACGATAGGTAGAATGAAATAAGTCAGGCAAAGTGTGAGGGTCAGTAGAGGTTGTGAATTCTTCATGGATTGGGTTAGGTTCTCCTGTTCACCGAACTACCAAATTAGCAGAAGGTTGGCAAATACGACAAAGTTGGAGATTTGATCAGTCCTCCACCGCACGAGCCACCAACTCAAACAAATGCATGTCATCATGTGCGGTGCCGGGTTTGGGATGCACAGGATCCAGCGCATCGTACTTCAATACCACTACCAGGTCCAGGGAGGGAATCACACCGATGATCTGACCTCCAAAACCACTGGCAAGGAATGCCGGCTGGCCAGCGACCCGAGTGATCCACCATTGATAGCCGTAGCTGTATCGGCCGTAAATATCCGTGACGTGTTCCTGTGTCGAGGCGGTCACCCAATCCTCTGGAATTACTTGTTCGCCGTCCCAGAATCCTCGATTGAGGTACAAAAAGCCAAACTTGGCCATATCCCTCGCCGTCAGGTAGAGGCAGGTGGCCCCTATTTCGATGCCTCGTGTGTCCCTCCTCCAACTCTGAGACAACGGTTGCACGTAGTCTCTCCACCGGCGATAGGCAACAGGCTTATCGAAAACCTCAAAAGGAATACCCAGTGGATCAAAGAGTCGCTCCTTTGCGATTTCTCCCGGGAAAGTACCCGTTTGATCATAGACCAGGGAAGTAAGAAAATGCGAATTGGCGGAACTGTACTTAAACCCCTTCCCCGGCGGAGCCACAAAGCCCCTTGACAACGCTTCATCCACCCAATCGTCCGACGCCACCCAGTTTTCCCATGGCCACCCCTCTTCCAACCAAGATAGTCCGGTCGTATGAGTCAGGGCGTGGTGCAGTCTGATCCCCTCAAACTCTGGGTAGCCAGGCATCAAATCGACCATTTTCTGACTGGTGCTATTCACAAGACCATCGTCTACGAGCAATCCCACCAGGGCCGAACTAAAACTCTTGGTGACAGAATGCAGGTTGGTACTTTCATCGATACCCCCACCATGATAGTATCTCTCAAAGACGAGATAGCCATCCTTGATGACCAGCACGGCCCTTGATAATGCGTCGTTCTCAGCAAACTCATCGGCTAATCCCATTTTAGCTCGATCGATCGCATGATCTTCTAGTGAGGCCAGCTCCCAACCGTCCGTGGGCCAGTAGTCCCTGCTCTGAGAGGGCCAATCATAGCCCGCTTCCGGAACGATGATGTCAACGTCATCGCGACAAGATGGGGCAATGGCACTGGTCAGGACAACCAGGAAAAGCGTGGGGAGACAAAGCGATTCCAGAAAGTTTCTCAGTATGGTTGACCCAACTTTCATAATATGAAAACGGCTCACGTGGAGGATTAATTCCGACGATCGTATCAGTCCAGTTCCATGAACCCCTTCGCTGGTGGATTGCTCAGCTGAATGCGGCATGAGCCAAAGAATTGGGTCACACGCCTTCGAATGGTAGGGCTTCTTTATATTTCGCCTACCAAACCCTAACTGACCGTGAGATCCTCATTACACTTACTCCTGCCACTCATAGCGCTCGTGCTTTCCTGCACCGCGCCACAAACACCACTCCAGACAACAGATGGCCCCTTCCTGGCCAATGGCTTCCACAATGGTTGGGCCGATAGCGAATCGATCGTAATATGGGCGAGGTTAACTGCCGTCGAAGAAGCCAGGTTTGATGGCCCGGCATTCAAGGACTTGAGCCGTGATGAGCGGCGAGCATTGGACAGAGGCGCGGATAGCGCGGCCATCCACAACGCCCAGATTCCGGAGGGTTACTCACTCGATGAGATGGAGGGTGCTTGTCCCGGGGCACCGGGTGAAGTGAGGCTGACCTATGCACCTGAGGATGATTCCGCAGCGCCCATTGCGTTACCATGGGTTGCTGTCAATGATGCGCAGAACTATACCCGACAATGGAAACTAGAGGAGCTTTCACCTGATAGGACCTACCTGGTAACGATCGAGGCACGCAAGGATTCGGAATCCCCTGTCTCAGACCGTAAGGAAGGTAAATTCTATACCCCGCCATTGGCCAGTCAGCAAAAGGAGATCTCCTTCGCCCTGGTGAGCTGCCATGACTATATCCGCAAGGACCAGCCGGATGGTCACCAGATCTACCGCTCCATGCTCGATCTGGCGCCCGATTTCTATGTCCACACCGGCGACATCGAATACTATGACAAGTCCAACCCATGGGCCATGACCGAGGAGTTGATGCGGTTCAAATGGGACCGATTGTTTGCCTTACCGCTGCAGCGAGAGCTCTGGATGCAGACAACCTCCTATTTTATGAAGGACGACCACGATGCCCTCCGGAATGATGTCTACCAGGGGATGACCTATGGCACGGTCTCGTTTGAACGCGGCCTGGAGATCTTTGACAAGGAACAGTTTCCCACCAACGACCGCCTGTATGAAACCATTCGCTGGGGCAAGGACCTGCAAATCTGGATCACTGAAGGGCGCAATTTCAGGAGCAAGAACAGCGACCCTGACCAGCGCGGAAAAAGCATCTGGGGTGAGGAACAGAAGAACTGGCTATTCCGAACTCTCAAGGAGTCCGACGCCACCTTCAAGATCCTGATCACTAATGACCCGATCCTTGGCCCGGACCGAAAGAACAAAAGCGACAACTACGCCAACTCCAACTGGCAATACGAGGGCGATGAGATCAGGGACTACCTCAACCAGTTCGACAATCTCTACATCACCTGCGGCGATCGACATTGGCAATACGTGACGCATTATGAGAACAGCAACCTATGGGAATTCGGCACAGGCTCCGGTGCGGACCAGCACGCTGGCGGTTGGAAACAGGAAGACAAAAGACCGGAACATCGATTTTTACGGGTGAAGGGCGGCTACCTCTATGGAACAGTTACTTTGGCACAGGGGAACCCGACCCTCACACTGCAGCACCATGATGTCGATGGCAACGTGGTACACGAGGAAGTGTTTGGGAAAAGGTAAGCCAGCATAACACAGGCTAGCGGCTCATGGATCCATGACCCTCTCCAAGACCAGTTCAGTGGCCGTGAGCAGTTCCTCTATTCTCTGTTTGTCATAAGCGTCTGCATGCGCGGCGCCAAGTTTCCCCTGGTCATTGTCAAAATACTTCCCGTCGTACTTCTGTGGATTGGCAGTCAAGGCGATCTCTTTAATGATATCAGCGCCCTTCTCCGCCGGAGACCAGTGGTAGCCGTAGGCTTCCTGTACCATCCGTGTGTCTAGCCTTGAACCGGGATTTAAGGCCACGACAGACAGGTCCGGATATTTCTTTGACAAGTGAAAGCACCAGATGGTGAGGGCCAATTTGCTTTGCATATAAGCTTCCTTAAAGGGAATGGATGTTTCGCCACTAAGGGCCTGAATGGAGACAGGCGCCTGCGAGGCCGAGCTGAGGTTGATCACGAGTGGTCGCTCACTCCCCTGTAGTAGTGGCAGGAGTCGCTCCGTTATGACGACGGGCGCCAGATAGTTGACGACAAATCGTAGGTCCAGACCGGCTTCACTCACCTCCTGAGCGCTCTTGTAAACTCCGGCATTGTTGACAAGGACGTCAACCTTGTCGAGGCTCTTCATCACCTGCTCACAAAAAAACACCATATCTGGTACTCGCGATAGGTCGGCCACGAATCTTTTGGCCACTGCGCCCGTCAGTGATTTGATTTCGTCAGCCGTCCGACTGACCTTCTCGGAATTCCTACCGTGAATACAAACATCGTGACCCTCCTTCGCCAGGCCAATAGCGGCAAGCTTACCAATACCGTCCGTGCTACCTGTTATGAGGATGGTCTTCTTCAAGGGAATTACCCCGCACTCACTGCCAACTGCCTACCTTCGTCAGCGGCCTTCTTATCCAGGCCCGCACCTATGGCCATGCCAATGGGCAAACCCATCGGCAATCCGACTGCGAAAAGGCCGAAGTTGTCCATCGCGTAGCCGAACATCATGCCAAAGGGCACGCCAAAAATCGTCATGCCCAGGGTCATCCACAGCACTTGGTAGTAGCCCTTGGGGACGTATTTCAGCTCGTTGATCACCTTGTTGGTGATACTTGACCTGGTCTTTCTTATCAATTTCCTAAGCTTAGCATGACCATCAGGTACCTTGTTCAGCTCCTCAATTTGTCGGTTTACTTCCGAGGCAAAATCGTCAGGCACATCTTTTTCATTGATGGCCTTAACCAATTGAATGTATCGTTGGTAGCTCTTTTGCAGCTTCTCTGGTAGGTTGGGTCTTTCGGTAGGAAGGGTTAGGGGCATGGATTGCTTTTACGGGTCCTCAATAGTTTTTCTCATTGCCAAGTTAATGGGATATAGATGAACTAGAATGGACGACGGCTCCGAGATGAAATACCTAACTGACGTGTTGACTTGCATTCAGTTCCCTCCTTTGAGCAGATCGGCTAGTTCCTTGAGTTTCGCGCTCAAATCAACTGACTTCGTTTTCTCACTATGCTCCCTCAGGAACAGTTCATATGATTGCCAGGCACCTTGCAGTTGATTGAAATGAGTATTTCTAAAGAGCCAATCTGTAACGTCATAAGGCCCAATCCCCTGCTCATGAAGTGCCTGTTCGGCCCTCAGCAATTGATCAATTAACTGGATCATGGAGGAGTCCCCATATTCCCCGCATTTCAGCACTGTAAGAATGAGACCTAAGAGAAAAAATGGAACCTCTTCCTCATCGGTATCGCTTTGTGCCACTCTCCAGGCGAGAACATGGCTAGTACCACGTAGCATGCCCGGCAGAACTTGCTCCAAATATTCGCTCGTCTCGACCAGTCGGATGATAGCGCTATTCTCCTCCAACCTACTATACTGGCTCCCGGGCACCGTCAGCAACGCAGCACAAGAAAAAGCAATGTGCATGTTCTTCTTCTGGGCCTCTGTCATCCATTTATCCGACGTACGTTCGGGTTGCTGCCATCTGGTCAGCTCCAAAACCTCCTGCAGGCCCCAATCCATTGCATAGATGGCCTTGTCTTGTTTGATTTTCCTCAGCCCCATCAATCTTTCTTCCGCTTCCATGCCGTAGTCTGCCTCGGAAATCCAGGCCAGAGAGTCCTCCTGGATGTTGGTGCAAAGCATTTCGAACAAGGCATTTGGGTCTCCCCGGTATGGGGACACAATGGTTTGTAGATCTTTCATGGTGGTTTTTTATCAACGTGTGAGACATAGAGAGGTTATTGACCGTATCATTGGGCTATGGTGCTGGGACGCTTCTTCTTGATCGCCGTGCTCTCGACGGCTTGTAGCGTGAGTGACTATGATTTGATCATTTCCAACGTCAACGTAATTGACCTTGAGACAGGCGAGATCACATCTTGTGATTTATTCATCAAAGACTCACTTATTCATAGCATTAGCGAGCCTGGAGCGTCGAACTCCTTCACGAATGGCGACTTTGTTGATGGAGAAGGGCAATTCATCATCCCGGGGCTGTGGGATATGCATGTACACATTCAAGACTCCTCCTATCTCGGAATGTTTCTGGATTATGGGATAACAGGTGTGCGAGATATGGGGGGTTGCGTGGATCGGCCCACGGACGGCTGCGAATCTCTTTGCCCAGCTGTCTTAAATGAATTCAAAGAAGCTATGAGCCAGGGACTAATGTCCGGCCCGCGTCTATTCATAGCAGGCACACAGCTATCAGGCACAGGATGGCCCACCTCCTGGCCCGTCGATACTGAAAAAAAGATCCAAGATGCTTTTGAACGTAACCTGAAGGACCAAGTAGACTTCATCAAGGTCTATGAGCAAATTTCCTGGGCTTCCTACCAGGAGATTGCACGACAGGCTAACGTCCATGATCTCGATTTCGTGGGTCATGTTTCCGAACCCCACCTACTTTCTGACATCCTCGATTTGGGTCAAAAGAGTATTGAACACATCCGAGAACCCATTCTGTACAGCTTCACGAACGATCCCGAGGAAATGGAGCGCTTCATGCTCGCCGATGACTACAGTGAGGAAGACAGGGATTTCGTACGGCACTGGTTGGAAGATGCGGAGAACGTAATAACGGCATTCAAGCGAAATCAGGCTTGGTTTACGCCAACAATGGCCGTGCAATATGCCCGCCAGCGATACCACGATGAGCCATGGATAAACCATCCCCTCCGAGAGGAAATGCCCGGCTCAGTCACGAAAGCCATGCAAGTCCACCTACAAGCCATGGCCACGTCTTCAGACCACAAAGGGGATTCCCTGTGGTGGATGGCACTCACGAAGTTAGTGAAGAGATTTAGCGTTGAAGGGATTGGAATGTTGGCAGGCTCTGACGCGGCCTGCGAAGGAGGACTGCCAGGTTATTCACTGCATGAGGAGCTCTTCCTAATGGTAGAGGAGGCTGGCCTGACGCCCCTTGAGGCATTGCAAACGGCGATAATCAATCCTGCGAAATACTTTGAGCTGTCCCGAGAGGGAAAAATCGCCGTAAACAATTACGCCAACCTTGTACTACTCAAAGACAATCCACTAGAGAATATCAGAAATACACTATCGATCAGGGCGGTTGTTCAGAATGGGAAATTGGAGCGATTACGGTAAGCCTAAGAATAAATGGCAATTGCCCACGCTACATAGAACCACCCCAAACCCAACCAACTGATTGGATGTATCTTCTTCAGCATCTGCCAATCATAAATGAAAAAGGAGGCAAAGAGTGCATGCCACCCAAGGATGTAAAACAACTCCCAATTCTCAATCTGAAAGAAGTCAGACACCCTGCCCATAATCGGCTCGATCGGTAAGGCAATGGCCCAGAAAATGAAGCGCTTGTGCGTAACCGCATCCTTCCGATGGTGATAAGCGAAAACCAAAAAGACTGCAAAGCTGACCATTAGCAGCCTGTTCGCCTTCACAAATGGCTCCATGGCCTCCCAGCTTTCGAAAATGGCGGAGAAAACATAGACGGTGCTTGCCCAAACGCCAATGGCGATCAGGAATCCGATCTTGCCCCACTGGATGTGGGCATCGTATCGCTTTCTGGCAATGAAATACGACTGCGCGACAAAGGTCCCGAACCAGGCAAACATGAACAATCCGTGAATGATGAACTTGGGATCACGGTTGCTCTCCTGTCCGACGTCAGTAAACAGGTTGTCAGAAAAAGCAAGGATGGAAAGGACCAGCAGGACTGTGCTGACAACTGGGAAGTAGTAGCGTTTCATCCTTGCCAAGATTTGCTCATTGCGTTGTGTCCCTCAGATATCGCATCTCCAAAGCTTCGGGTCTGACTGCGATTCGGTTATACAAACAGCTTCCTGTACCCGTAGTAGGATAGTAGCGTGCCAATCAATGCGATCAATGCACCAAAGAACTCTCCATCACCAGCCATGATATGCCCTGAGGCTGCAATTAGCGTATTGAAGAAGAATCCCGCATAGGCCCACTCCGTCAGCGACCTGGATTTCTTCAACCAAATGGCTATGAGACCGAGTGCTTTGGCCAACGCCAGTGGATAAATGAGGAAAGTGGGGAACCCCAGACTGCCAAAGGCCTGACTCGGCACTTCGTAATTGAACAAATACATGCCTATGGACATGAACATGACGAGGGTCAGCAATACGGTACCCACCCAATATAGAATTTTGGTAGTTTTCATTGGTTAGTGTGTTATCAAAAAACAATCCCTGCAAATGTGTTCAAAATGCCGGGACCTGCAGCAATCAATTTATTGAGGTGGGATCAGCTTCAATCACCTCCACCCAGTGTTTCGCACGCTTACCTGTGAAATCATGGATCTGATGTCGGCAGCTGAAACCACAGGCGACGACCTCTACCCTGGTTCCAGCTTCTTTGACTGCGGGGAACAGGATTTCAGATCCTATCTTCTCAGACAGTTCATAATGCTCCTTTTCATAGCCAAATGATCCTGCCATGCCACAACACCCTGACGGTATCTCGGAGGCGCTATCACCGAGCAATTGCTTCATGGCGGCAGTACCATACAATGCCTTTTGATGACAGTGTCCATGTACCAGCACCTCATTCGCTTTACTCGTAAACTTCGCTTTCAGTCGGCCGCTTTGAACTTCAGTCGCCAGGAACTGGTCAATCATCACCACCCCCGACGACAGCCTGTTCGACAACCCCTCATCATCTACCAGGTCCGGCAGGTCATCATTGAGAGCGGATGCGCAACTCGGTTCGCAAACCAGCACCGGGATGCCGCGCTGCAACCATGGATCGAGCCTACCAGCAGTTTTTGTCCCCTCTTCCTTGGCATCGCGCAAGAAACCGTGAGAAATGCTGGGACGCTGGCAGCAGCCGACATCCGCTAACTCGACATCGTAGCCACATTTCTTGAGTAGCTCGTAGGCCGCAATGCCAATGTTGGGTTCGTGATGGTTCAGATAGGTATCGACAAACAGGGCTACTGTGGTTCCGTCCCCCCGACTGCCATGCTTTTCATGCCACTGCACAAATGTCTGCGGCGCATACGCCGGCAATGTGCGCCGCTTGTCGAATCCCGAGATACGATCAACGATGCCGCGAAATAGCAAGGTCTTTTGAATGGCATTGATCCAGCCGGCACCCACTCCACTCAGGCGGGCCGCCATCTTTGGCGCATCCCTGATCAGGCGATCGCGGAGCTTTGGACCATGCTTGTCATAGTACGCCTGGCTCACTTCACTCTTGAGCTTCGCCATGTCCACATTGCTGGGGCACTCTGACTTGCAGGCTTTGCAGGAAAGGCATAGACCCATCACGCCATGCAGCCGCTCACTAGCGAGTCCTTCTTCATCCAATTGACCGGACATGGCTTGACGAAGTGCATTGGCTCTCCCTCGTGTAGAGTGCTCCTCATCTCGTGTTGCCTTAAAGCTGGGGCACATCGTCCCTCCCAGTATCTTCCGGCATTCTCCGACACCGCTACACATATGTACAGCATCCCCAAAGCTCTCGTCTTCCCGGTAGTGGTAGGTCGTTGCCACTTCCTGATCCTTGTAGGAGGCGCCATATCGTAGATTCTCTGTGATGGGTGGCGCATCTACAATCTTCCCGGGATTCATTCGATTTTCGGGGTCAAACAACTGCTTCACCTCCTTGAGAGCTCCATACACCTGGCTGCCAAAGAACTGCTCATTGAAGGCGCTGCGTACGAGGCCATCCCCATGCTCACCGCTCCACGACCCGCCATATTCCATGACCAGTTCGAAAGTCTCTTTTGCGATTTTGTCAAATCGCAGAATGTCTTCCTCCTGCCGCAAATCCAAAATCGGCCGAACGTGGATCACCCCCACGCTGACGTGTGCATACATGGCTACTTCGGTCTCGTGTTTGGCACATATCTGCAGAACCCGATCGATATATTCATGCAGAACCTTCGTCGGAATGCCCGCATCTTCGATGAAGGGCAAGGGTTTCTTTGAACCTTTGAGTCCCAACATCAATCCGAGCCCCTTCTTCCGGATGATCCACACATCGGTGTAATCAGGTCCCTCGGGGAATAACGGCCACGCATAACCAAGCCGCAATTCCTTCAGCTTCGAGATCATCTGCCTGGGTCGGTCCAGTACCTCCTGCTCATCTTCACTATAAAACTCGATGATCAAGATAGCTGCGGGATCCCCTTGAATGAAATGGCAGCTGCGCTGGGTGATCAGGTTTTCGCGGCTAAGTCTGACGACTGTCTCATCGAGGATCTCCACAGCTGCCGGGTTGAAATTCAGTATGGGTTCCACAGCGCCTACCGCATCCAGCAGCTTGTCAAAGTGTGCTACGCATACAGATTTGTACTTTGGCAGGGGGACAAGATTGAGCTTTAGCTCAGTCGTCACCGCCAGGGTACCTTCACTACCGCATATCAGTTTGCTCAGGTTCAAATTCTCGACACCGACGAACTCGTCAAGGTTGTACCCGCCCACCCGGCGCATGACCTTGGGGAAGCGATTTTTGATCTCTTCAATGTTGGATCGTACGATACTCTCAAAGCCTCGGTAAATCTCCCCTTCTCTGTCCGTTTGCTTCGCCTTTTCGGCATATTCTTCCATCGTGACTTCTCTGAAGTGCAAGGGTGTTTCATCGGCCAGCATCACCTGCGCCTCCAGTACATGGTCCACCGTCTTCCCGTAGAGGATGCTCTTGGTCCCTGAGGAATTGTTGCCGACCATCCCTCCGACATTGGCCCTGCTAGACGTTGCGGGGTCCGGGGCAAAGTGTAACCGGTACGGTTTCAGATAGTCATTCAACACATCCAACACCATGCCCGGCTGGACGCGCACCCACCGCTCGGATTCATTCAGTTCCAGCACCTGGTTCATGTACTTAGAAAAGTCGAGGATCATCGAGTGCCCGACGGTCTGGCCCGCCAAACTGGTTCCTCCCCCCCTTGGCAGGACGGTGATACCATGAGCACGAGCAGCCTTCAGTGCCACTTTCACATCCTCTTCGTGCCGGGGCATGACTATGACTATGGGGCGGATCTGGTACACACTGGCATCGGTGGCATACATCCCCAGGCTGTGGCGATCAGATAACACGTCCCCCTCGATGTTGGACTTAAGCGTCTCGATAAACTGCTGGTTGGCCATCTATTATCCTTTCATGATCGTTCGCAGGGCGCTGGCCAGCATATTGACGTGGTTAGCGCTGCTGCTATGCCCCATCAATCCGACCCGCCAGATCTTCCCGGCAAAATCGCCCAGGCCACCTCCTACTTCGATATTGTATTCGTTCAGCAAACGACTGCGTGTACTGGCATCGTCCAGGCCTTCTGGGAGTTTCACCGCATTGAGCATGGGCAATCGGAAACCGGGGGCCACGAGGAACTCGAAACCCAGCGCTTCCAACTCCTGCACCAGTAGCTCATGATTTTTTTGATGTCTGGCAAATCGCGCCGCCAATCCCTCTTCCAGCACTAGTCGCAACGCTTCCCTCATGGCAAACATGGCTGAAACAGGACCGGTGTGGTGGTAGGCCCTTTTGGAACCGGCCCAGTAGTTCTTTACCATCGTAAGATCGAGGAACCAGCTTTGGACTTTGGTCTTCCGGGCGTCGAGCGCCGCCACGGCCCGATCACTGAAGGTCACAGGTGACAAACCCGGAGGCGCACTGAGGCACTTTTGTGAGCCAGAATACAGGGCATCGATCCCCCACTCGTCCACTTTGAGGTCGGTACCGCAATAAGACGTCACCGCATCCACCACGAGCAACGCACCGGCCTCATGGGTCATTTTGCTGATCTCCTCCAATGGCTGGAGCACACCGGTGGATGTCTCTGCGTGTACGATGGCCACCAATTTGGGCTTGCAGGTCTTCAGCGCATCGGCTACTTGTTGTGCCTCTATGGCCTTTCCCCATGGCGCGTCGACCCGTATGAGCTTCGCGCCGCACCTTTCGACGATGTCCGACATGCGATTCCCAAACACGCCATGCACACAAACCAGCGCCTCGTCACCGGGTTCGAGCAGGTTCACCAGGCATGTCTCCATTCCTGCACTTCCAGGAGCAGAGACGACGAAGGTGAGCTGATTCTTCGTCTGGAGTGTGAGCTGGACCATTTCCTTGATTTCGTCCATGATCACCAAAAACTCTGGATCCAGGTGACCGATCAAAGGCGTAGACATCGCTTTCAAAACTCTGGGGTGGGCATCACTTGGGCCAGGACCCATCAATACACGCTGGCTGGTATTCAATTCACTGTATGTTGACATGCTGCTAATCTATAACAAGGGATCTGTGATATTCAATAATTGTATGGCGATAAGGCCCAGCAACCCGACCATCACGACATAATAGATCGTCGGGATGATGGTTTTTCGAAGGGTGTTACCCTCCTGCCCCAGTAGCCCGACCGTTGCTGAGGCCGCGACGACATTGTGGATGGCCACCATATTACCTGCTGCGGCGCCGACCGCCTGTAAGCTGACAATCAAGGCACCCGAAATTGACAACCTTTCAGCCACGCCGAATTGGAAGAGGCTGAACATGAGGTTGCTCACCGTATTGCTGCCTGCGATGAATGCTCCGAGGGCACCTATCGACGGCGCAAAGAGTGGCCAGATCGCCCCCACGTGCATGGCAACCCATTCGGCCATCGCCAGCGGCATGCTGGAAATTCCAAGATCATTGGCTCCCGAGTTGATGTAGATCCGTACCATCGGCACGGTGAAGATCAACACGAAGCCCGCCCGCAGAATGATCTTTGTGGAGTCCTTCCACGCAAGTTTCATGGCGCGGCTCTCCATATTGTGAAGGAAGTAAGTGATCAGGGCCACAAGTATGAGAATGGCTCCAGGCAGATAGAACGGCGCTGTGGAAGCATTAATACCTGAGCCAAGGATGTCGGACCAGCTGAACTTGATTCCACCCAAAAAGGCCTTCAAAGGGAGTTGAGAGAGACGCGTCAAGACAAGAAAGAGCGCAACCAAAACGTACGGCGCCCACGCCTTGGAGAGCGTCATCCGCTTGACGGGTTTGATGTCATCTAAGCGCATTTCGAGTGTACCCATCCAGTTACTGGGCCATTGATCGGGATATTGAAAATCCCAATTGTCTTTGGGTAGTAGGAATCCCCTTTTCGCGGCAAAGGTGACGATACTCAACCCTACCAGTGCTCCCAATAGTGATGGAAATTCAGGCCCCAGGAATATCGCAGACAGCACATAAGGCACCGTAAAGGCCAGTCCACCAAACAAGGCAAAGGGCCATATCGCCAGCCCTTCTTTCCATGACTTCTTCCCACCAAAGAATCGGGTCATCATCATGCACATGAAGAGGGGCATGATCGTGCCTGTGATGGCGTGTAGGATGGCTGCACGACTGGTAATGATCTGTAAGTAATCAGAGAAAGCTAGCCCATTGGCGGCGAGCTGAGCCGTCAATTCAGGGTTTTCCAGACCCCCAGTGACTCCAACGATAATGGGTGTCCCCACCGCCCCAAAAGTGACGGGTGTGCTCTGCACCATCATGCCCAACATGACGGCGGCGGCAGCGGGAAATCCCAATGCCAGCAGCAGTGGTGCCGTGATGGCCGCAGGAGTGCCAAAACCCGCCGCGCCTTCAATGAAAGCACCAAACAACCAAACGATAATGACGACCTGAACCCTCCTATCCTCGCTGATGTCCGAAAAGCCACTTCTTATCACACCTACAGCTCCCGAATACTTCAGGGTGTTGAGTAGCAGGATGGCACCGAAGATGATGAACAAGATGTCGAACGTAATAAAAAGCCCTTGAAAAGTCGAGGCGAGCATATGCTGAAAGGATACACCCCATAGCGCCACTGCCAGCACCGCAGCGACAATGAAAGCCAGGGGCATCACACGCCCAGCTGTCCATTTCAGGCCAATCAACAAAATGCCAACAAGTAGAATAGGCGCGGCTGCGATGATCGCCTGCAGGGTTAATGTCATTGGTTCGGCTGTCAATTTTCAACTTGTATACTAGCGTATTCAGATTGAATTGGCAAGCCCTTCTCAACCGATCAGAAATATGGGTCGGCATTTGGATGAGTCCTCCGCCCCAATCGCGACGATTGCCAGCATCAAGCCCGCAAATTGAAGCTAGTGGGTAGCCATTCGCACTCTGATGACACTTGTGGCGGCCGATGACCCTTACGTGAACGCAATTGACCCTCATGGTCACGTAAAGGACTTCCAGATGCCCTCACTTTGCTGAAGTGTTAAATAAATGAAATGAAAATCAGATGAAAACATTATTCGCAAGCGCATTGACATTGATTTTGACCCTATCTGTCTACGCTCAAAAAGAACCGCAACGTATCGTTTTTGATGTCACCAGTACTGACATGAAAGTTCATCAGTCCACCCTGCTGATGATGAAGGTTATGTCCAGCAACTATCCCGACATGGTCCTGGAGGTCATGGTCTATGGAGAAGCTTTACCGATGCTCCTCGAGGGTCAATCGACGGTAGCTGATGAGATCCGAAGTTTCTGTGAGAACGACAACGTGAGGTTTACTGCCTGCGAAGTCAGCATGGAACTGATCTTCAAAGTAGGAAAGGAACATCTGTTGGCAGGCGTAGGTACCGTGGAAAATGCTGTGCCTGATATCGCCGAAAAACAGCAAAGTGGTTGGGGCTATATCAAAGTAGGTAATTGACGTATGTGCGCTTTTGATTCCGCCCTAATTATTGACGACAGAAGGTGTCCATCAGGACACCTTTTCTGGTTTCACCAACACCGGTTTGTATTCCTACCTGATTCTTGCGTATCATTAGTGAGAATTAGGTGGCAAGGCGAATGCAGAACGTTTATCGGGATCTGTTGGTAGATATGCGATACAACAAATTCATCGTGGGGGAATTGTTGTTCATCGAGTACAACTGCCCGATCTCTGCTGACGTCTGGAGTGTATGGACGGAAACGGATTTCATCATAAGGGTCCTTAGGGGCAAGAAGAGGCTGTTCACGGGAACCAAAGATTGGATGATCGAAACGGGTGATACCGTTTACGTCAAGAAAGGGTCCTTCAGCATGAATCAATATTTTGACGATGAATTCTGCATGCTCGGATTCTTTATCAATGACGACTTTATTAGAAAGATCATTGGTGAATTGCGTGAAAAGTCTTCCATCAAAACCAGGATACCCATCGAAGATTTCAGCATCAAGCGCATCAACAGCAATCCAATCCTGGACGGCTTCTTTGATTCGATGTACCCCTACTTCAAGAGCGACTCCCAACCCTCAGACTCATTGCTTCAGTTGAAATTGTCAGAGTTGGTCACGAACATGCTCACCACTGATGACAACCCCGAGTTGTCCTCCTATTTCCAATCGCTGGAGCAAACCAACAGACCGTCAATCCGGTCAGTGATGGAAAACAATTTTTATCACGCACTGTCCATTGAGGAGTATGCGGGCCTGTCTCACCGAAGCCTATCTACCTTCAAGCGAGATTTCAAATCGTGCTATAATACCCCTCCAGGCAAGTGGCTCTTGAGTAGGCGCCTGGAATATGGAAGAAGCTTGCTGCAAAATAAATCCGTCAGCGTGTCTGAGGTAGCTTATCGCTCGGGCTTTGAAAGTGCCTCACACTTCAGCCGTTCCTTCAAATCCAAATTTGGACAGTCTCCCGCACACTATCAGCATGAGTTGGTCCACAGATAGTCTGGAGGCGCCAGTATGCATCCCTTCAGATTTTTGAGGTGTTTTGGTTTTGCCAGAAGATCACTATACAGTCTTCAGGTATTCGTGTACAAATGAAACCGTGACAGACCCTTGCCCTACTGCCGAGGCCACCCGCCTCACTACCCCGGCTCTCACGTCGCCCGCAGCGAATATGCCTGGGACGCTGGTTTCATTGAGGAATGGGTCTCTTTCCAACCTCCAGCCTTTAGGGCGACCTCCGGCTGTCAGGTCAGGCCCAGTAAGAATAAAACCGTTGCGGTCGCAAGCTATCACCTCCTGAAAGGCGTCAGTATGTGCCCGCGCACCAATAAATATGAATATGGCGGCCGCTGGGAGTTGTCGCTCTTCCTGGGTTTCAGCATTATACACGGTAACCGATTCTAGCGACTTATCTCCGTGTACTTCCCTGATTTCGGTCTTTGGCCACACTTCGATATTTTCGGTACTCATGATCTGATCTATGAGGTATTGAGACATCCCCTTCTGCAGAGATTCGCCCCTGATCAACATGGTCACCTTTGACGCATACCGTGACAGGAACATGGCTCCCTGACCTGCCGAATTGGCCCCTCCGATAACGAAGACGTGAGCTCCTGACAATTCCGCGGCCTCACTCACTGCGGCTCCATAGTAGACGCCAGACCCTGAGAGCCGATCGATATTGGGCACGTCCAGTTTCCGAAGAGTAACACCAGTTGCCAATATCAGCGCCTTGCAAGTCAGTTCCGTCCCATCCTCAAGCGTCACCGTACGATAAGGGTCCTCCCTTTTGATGTTGACCACCTTTTGGGCGGTGAGGATCTCCGCTCCCAACCGCCGTGCCTGCAGTGTTGCCCGGTTGGCAAGGTCCATGCCGCTCACGCCAGCTGGGAATCCAAGGTAATTCTCTATCCGCGAACTGGTTCCAGCTTGACCGCCTGTCGCTTCCTCATCAATCAGCAAGGTGTGCAGACCTTCGGAAGCTCCATAGACCGCAGCGGCTAACCCCGCTGGCCCGGCCCCAACGATCACCAGGTCATAGTTCTTTGCATTAGCCTCCGTCTGTAATCCACAAGCCTGAGCGAGTTCCTTCATATCAGGGGCAATGAGCGATGTGCCATCAGGGAAAAAAACAAGAGGTAACTGACGATCCGGATTCTCTATGCTCTTCGCCAGGGCTTCACCTTCGGCATTCTTCTCCAAATTCAACCATTGATAAGATATCCGGTTGCGCGCCAGGAAGTCTTTTGTTTCATGACACTTAGCCGACCATTGCGTGCCCACCACCCGTATGCCCTCATACGGCGGAATGTTCTGTGATTGCCAGTCCTCCAAAAGATCATCCAGGATCGGATACATGTGCTGCTCCGGCGGACTCCAGGGCTTCAGTAGGTAATAGTCCAGGCCAATGTCATTGATACTCGCAATCGCCGCATCAGTATCAGCATATGCAGTTAGCAATACCTTTTTCGCTTTCGGGTAGTAGGGAATCGCTGCAGAGAGAAATTCGGTGCCATTCATTTGGGGCATGCGGTGATCCACCAGAAAAAGGGCGAGATCGTCACCTCTTTGCTTCAATTTTTTGACGATTTCTAAACCCTCTGTGCCAGAAGTGGCCTTGATGATGGAATAGTCGGCGTGAAAATGATCTCTTAGATCACGCTCGATGGCCTTCAGAACCTGAGGTTCATCGTCAATTGTAAGTAGTATTGGTTTGCCCATGGACGAATTGGAATGGCTCAGCTTGCCACCTCACTAGTTTCATTGGTTTGTTGGATTGGCAATTCCACCCGAAACACGGTCTCCCCTGGTTTGGACTTAACGGTGATCATGCCTCCATGCTTCGCCGCAATGATATTATAGGAAATGTGCAATCCCAAGCCGGTACCTTTTCCTTGCTCTTTGGTTGTATAGAAGGGATCGAATATGTGCTGCTCCACATCCTCAGGAATACCTCTTCCCGTGTCTTGTATCTCCACAAAAACGCTGTCCTTCTTGCGCCATGTCCTTAGAAATATCTCCCCGTGCCCCTGCATTGCATCCACCGCGTTGTCGATCAAGTTGGTCCATACCTGGTTCAATTCACTGCCGTAGCCCATGATTTCCGGCAGGTCCTTGGCAAAGTCCTTATGCACAGTCACATCATGCTTCAACTTGCTCCGAAGCATGATCAACGTGTTGTCAAGCCCCTCGTTCACATTTATGTATTGCACAGGCGATTGATCCATGTAGGTATAGGCTTTCAGGGCCTTGATAATCTCGGATATACGCTGCGTCCCTTCACAGATCTCTTCCAATAGGTCGTTGGTAATGTGTAAGTGGTAAAGAACAGGGAGCAGCGACCTCATTCTCTCCGGACCGAACTGTTCAAGGCCGATTTTTAGGTCCTGCTTATCCAGACCAATGTTGACAAGCTCAGGGGCTATCTCCCAGGAGTTTTCTACGTTCAACTCCTCCAGGCTTCCTTCCATTTCACGTTCCAGGTCGCTTCTGACCAGTGGATCCATCTCTTCCTTCGTTCGGGAAGGGTCGACATAGCTATTGATGTATTTGGCGGCCATTTCCAACTCGTTTTCGGATAAGGATATGATCCCCAACTCATATTGAGACTTATTCAGGTTGGGAATGGCTTTTTGAAGACGGGCCGCGCCACGCTCTACCGCTGCCGAGGGGTTGTTTAATTCATGAGCAACACCCGCACTGAGCCTACCAAGAGTCGCTAGCTTCTCGTTTTGCCTCAGCAACAATTCCTGCTCATAATTGGTACGCTCGAGGTCGCGGTTCTTGAGGATGAGCGCCAGCATACGTTCCTTCGCAGTGTGGAGAAAGAGAAATGTCAGGAAGATCACGGAAAAAGCCGCACCCAAATTGATCACATAGAACAGGGCCTTGGTCCCATGAGGCAAGTCAAAAGCATTCCCAAAGAAATTGGGTTCGAAGACCATCGATATGATCAGTAGGCAAAACCAAAGCGCCATGAAAAGAATGGCCTGTGACCTATTCAGGAACATCACTGCTGCAGTGGGACCCAAGAAACTCCAGGCAAACACCATCCCCGATTGATCGATGCTACCGATGCTCCACTGAATCACAGAGGTCACGCACATGATACATAGTATCTGAGCGTAGATCAGAATACGATACTTCCGTAGAAAATGGGCGACAAGAGCAGCGGGACCGACGATGCCAACAAATAGCAGCGGTAGCATTGTGATAAAACTGGCACCAAAGACATTGTAATACAACAGCGACCACAATAAGCCACAAATGCTACAGCTGACTGACACGAAGAATACCAGAGACTTCATCAAGGTAGTCTCCTCGCTGTCTCCTTCCTCTCTCGCAAATCCTTGGAATATCCGCATAGTTCTACATTTTGGATGACGTACTGAGTTCCCAGCACAGAGATCGTCAAAAAACTAAACAATTGAGATCTTTCCCACATCATTACAAAGGCAAGATTGGGCTAAGGGCAGAAATGTTACTCAGGATGGACAGGCTTTACGCTCATGATACTTCATAAAATCGACGTACATTCGAGGCCATCTCACTACGACGAAACGGAATGGAACTGGTCATCACAACGTTGATATGGGCGGCGGTCATCCAGGGCCTTCTTCTGGGGATAGCGTTCATTGCTGCGAAGAAACGCCGAAGCTTCGCCAACCGGCTACTCGGCTTCTTTCTGATCTCCTTCGTCTTTCAGGCGCTCACAGACATCTTACCCTTTAATGAAATAGGCAGCTATTCCCTGTCAGGTTACTTTACACTGCCGGAAGTGAAATGGCTCCTCCCCGTTTTGTTCCTTCATTATGTCTTAGTGAAAGTTGGCCGGTCGTCCACCTATAGGTGGTTCCTGTATTTCCACTATGGATTGGCCTTCAGCCTTATCGGCCTTACGCTGATGAATGTACTATTGGTGATCATCAAGGGGCTGACCTTGATGGACGTCTTCAGCTGGCAACTTCTGGAAGACTTCTATATGACCTTGCAATACTATGCCTTCCTACTGACGGTCGTATCATTTGGCATCGCACTTCGAGAGACCTGGAGGTATCGCCAGTTGGTGCGAAACGAATACACCGACCTGATCATGATGGACATCAATTGGCTGTGGCAGTTCATTTTCGTCATTGCGCCCATCATCGTTTTCTGGGGTGCCGAGCTCTTGCGAATCGCGCGGGGCGGCATGGGCCAATCTGAGCTTACGATCATCGTGTTCATATTCATTGCCATCTTCAACTACTTCGTGAGTTTTAAGGCCTTCACGCAGCAAACCCTTTTTGACCGCTCGGGTGATGCCGAAAAGGTAGATGTTTCGAAGCCCGTTATCGACAACGAAAGCAAACCAGCTGTGGATAGCATAGTCGGCGACCAGATTGTCAAAGCCATGGCGGAGCATGCCTATTTTTTGAATCAAAACCTTACCCTCCATGACTTTGCTCGCGAGATCGACATGTCACCCCGCGTCATCTCGACGTACCTGAATCAGACCTTAGCGTCCAATTTCAACGAATGGGTCAACAACTTCCGGGTGGACCACGCCCTAGCCAGTCTCCAGGACAAAGACAAGGAGCATTTCTCGATCGAAGGGATCGGTGCCGACGCCGGGTTTAAGTCCCGATCAGCCATGTACATGGCCTTCAAAAAGAAGACCGGACACACGCCTGGGCACTTTAAGAAGGAATTGATGTCCTGATTTCAGTATCCCGGACACCCACGACTGCGGAACGTGCAACTTCCCTTCGCCACTTGGGTATTTGAAATAAAGCGCCAGCAACACGGCGTGTCAAAAACTCAAGAAATGCAGTCATGAAACATCTAGCAATCTACTTTTCTATCCTACTCTTTATCCTGAGCGCAAGTGCGCTTAAGGCCCAATCCGACAACCCGGATCTCGACAAATACTTCACCCGCAAAATGAAAGGTGCGGACCGCATAGGCATGCAAGCCGCCTACATCGCCAACGGCCAGCTGGCCTGGGTGGGTAGCTATGGGCTCAAGACCTACGAAACAGAAGACGCGGTCAATGACAGTACCCTGTTCATGGTCGCCTCCATCTCCAAGCCCGTGACAGCATTGGCCATGATGAAACTCTACGATGAGGGAAAGGTGTCCCTGGACGATGACATCAATAAGTACCTGCCGTTTTGCGTGCGCAACCCTCACTACCCCGATCACGAAATCACTGTTCGCATGTTGCTGACTCATGTGTCCTCCATCCATGATAACTGGAGTGTCCTCGAGCCCCTTTATACACTGGGAAAAGGAGGCGGCGACTCCCCCATGGGGTTGGGCGAGTTCTTGCAGAAATTCCTGGTACCCGAGGGAGAGTTTTACGACTCCGCCAAAAACTTTTACCACACGCCACCGCTTACGCAAGAGCGCTATTCCAATGTCGGTTTTGCCTTAGTCGGCTACCTCGTCGAGCAGATCGCTGGAAGGCCGTTCAATGAATACATGAATGAGGAGGTGTTCGCCCCTTTGGGTATGCACAACACCCATTGGTTCTACGCCGAGGTTCCTCACGATAATATCGCCACGCCGCACAACCTCCCGTATCGCGAAACCGACTTCAAAGGGACTCAGATCTTAACGCATTTTGGATACCCGGAGTATCCCTCGGGACAACTCAGAACCACTGTTGCGGACTACACGCAGTTTGTCAAGCTAATGGTCAACAAGGGCCAGGTCGCTGGACAGCAGTTTCTCAGCGAAGCCACGGTAGAAGAGTTCCTGAAAGTGCAGTACCCCGAAGTCGCCAAGCATCGGGCCATCTCGTGGAGCTACAATGAATTCGAAAATGTCATCTACAATTTGATCATGCCCCGCCGGCCTTCGCACACAGGGCTGGATCCAGGCATGAACTCCGTCGTGTCATTCGACCCTGAAACGCAGTCAGGTGTGGTGATATTCTCGAACTCACCTACAACCACACTCAGAACCGAGAAGATCATCTACATGGACATGGTCAAAAGATTATTTAAAGAGGCACACAAAAATTCAAAATCATGAAGACAATACTCACAACACTGATACTGGCTTTGGCCGCTCATTGGCTGGACGCACAATCCAGAATTGCATCCACTGTCACTTTCCCAAGCGGTGACGAAACCATCGAAGGCATCCTCGTTCGTCCCCAGGCCGAAGGCCGCTTACCTGCCGTCGTTTTTCAGCAAGGCTCCGGCAACCATGCTTTCGACGGATACGAAACGGAAGCATGGGGCCCACATAAGTTTTACATCGAGGATGTGCTGCTGGCGCAGGGCTATGCCGTTCTATACTGTAACAAAAGAGGTCTGGGCAACACGACAGGCAATTGGCGAAGTAATGACTTCTATGGTCGTGCTGACGATGCCTATGCGGCCGTCACCTATTTGAAGACGCGCGAGGACATTGACCCGGATCGGATAGGCGTATCCGGGCACAGCCAGGGCGGCTGGGTAGCGCAACTCGTGGCCTCCCAGCATGATGACATCGCATTTGTATTGAGCATGGCAGGACCAACCGTGGGTGTGCGCGCCCAAACAGAAGCGTACGACAGCCTCATGTACCTATGTCAGGGATATCCGGCAGAGGAACTAGGTTCGAAAATGGCCAAATACCGCAAACGCAAGAAGAAAGCTGCCGCCATCGGAAGGATACTACCCTTCATCGGCAGCGCCCGACACTGGAATCTGATCTATGACTACGAAACCCAGGACGTTCTCAGCAACCTCCAATGCCCCACGTTGCTGCTGTTCGCCGAGCACGATGTCAATGTGCCTCCCGAACAGAACATTACCTATTTCAATGACTTCTTCGACAATGAGCCGCCCGCCAATTTCACCATCAAAGTCATGGATGGAGGTCAGCATGGCTTCTACCAGGTCGAGGATCGCTGCGTGGACTGGGCGACAGCCGAAAAGCAGCCCTTTGATCCCACCTTTCAGCAGGAGATCAGCCGGTGGGTCGAGTCGCTGGGTCAGGAGAATCAGATAGTGAAAACGTCTGAGTGAAGTGTCCATGCTGTGATTCTGGGGAGTCGCGGCATTGATTTCTCAGCATGACGGATAAGGAGGCGCAAGTTGCAAACTTGCGCCAGTACCTGGCAGCCGAAATGGCCGTTGGTGGCAACACCAACAGCGGCCGGATATCACCCCCTACCCCCTCAAGGGGAGGATAGAATCTTCCCTGCCAACTTGCGCCAGCATAAAGAAAGGATTCATGCAACATGCCTGCAGCGAACGTCCAAGAAAGGTTTGCGTGAGGGGTGGTAAGGGAGCCGGCGCAGCGGCTGTGCGCAGCACCGAAGCGACAGCGGAGCCCTGGACGACCCGACCGCGGCGACTGCGAAGAAGCATGTCAATATGACCCATCTTCGCCCGCAGTCGCCGGGGACACGCCCAAAAAAGCTCCCAAGACCAAATAAAGGCCCCTACGCTTGGGTGTGCCGCTGAAGATTGAAGATCTTGCCCCCTCCTCTCGCATCGCAATGCGAGTGAACTACGGAAAATGGGCGGCCTTACTGAAATGCAGGTCATTTTGACGATAGGAAAAATCTATGGATGGTTCTAGGTAAATCGTCTATTTATGTCAGTAGATCCCTCCTTCGTCGGGATGACTTTCAGGGGAATTGCTTTTCAGGAAGGCTATGTTCCGGCTTCATGATTGCTGGGTAATGGCAGAGGTGAAACGATAGCGCATATGGCGGATTTTTATCCAAATCAAAGGTGGACCAGTGAGGGGGAGCCGGAGCTGGGGGTTGGGATGGTCGTGGAAACGGACAAGCTTCGTGTGAAGGTGCACTTCCCGGCAGCGAGTGAAACGCGGCTGTATGCACTGGCCAATGCCCCTTTGCGAAGGGTGGTCTTCAAACCGGGGGATACAGTGGTAGATGCCAACCAACGCCCCCTGGTTGTGGAACGGGTAGAAGACCGTGGAGGCTTGCTGTGGTACATAGGAAAAGACGGAGAGCTGTCGGAGGCGGATCTTGGTAATGTCTCGCTGCAGCACGGCATCCTGGAGCGGCTGCTGATGGGTGATGTGGAGCCGCCGGATGCTTTCGCCCTTCGACGAAAGACATTGAATCTTGAATATAGCCGCCGGATGTCAGCTGTCAACGGGTTTGTTGGGGGACGGATTGATCTGATCCCACACCAGCTGTACATCGCCCATGAAGTGAGCAGTCGCTATGCCCCGAGGGTATTGCTGTCTGATCAGGTGGGTCTGGGCAAGACGATAGAGGCGTGCCTGATTTTGCACCGCTTATTGCTCAGTGGCCAGGTTTCGCGGGTATTGATACTGGTTCCGGACTCGTTGGTCCACCAGTGGTTTGTGGAAGTGCTGAGACGTTTCAATTTGTGGTTCCACATTTTTGATGAGGAGCGATGTGTGGCGCTGGAAGAATCAGCACCGGAGGGTAATCCCTTTCTGGATGACCAGCTGGTGATTTGTAGTACTTCCTTCCTGGCAGGCTCACCGCCACGCGCGCAGCAGGCCATCACCGCAGACTGGGATATGCTCGTGGTAGATGAGGCCCATCACCTCGCGTGGTCACCGACTTTGGCAAGCCCGGAATATACGATCGTTCAATTGCTGAGTCAGGTAGCGCGGGGATTGCTGCTTTTGACTGCGACTCCGGAGCAATTAGGCGCAGAGAGTCATTTTGCCCGACTGCGGTTGCTGGACCCGGAGCGGTACGCAGACTACGACGACTTCATCCACGAGTCAGAGGATACCGAGCCGATCGCCAATATAGTGGAGGGCCTGTCTGCAGGGCGCACATTGACCGACAAGGAACGCTCGCTCTTGGTCGACCTCTTCGGCGAGGCCAGGGTAGCGCAACTCGGAAAAGGATCGTCGATAGCCGATGAACAATTGATCGAGGATCTGCTGGATCAGCACGGTCCCGGGAGGGTGGTGTTTCGAAATACCCGCTCGGCGATGAAGGGCTTCCCGGTTCGTAAAGCCCACCTAATCCCTTTGGATGGCGGAGCGGATCACGAGGAGTGGATCCGGCGGATGTCAAAGGAATATGGGGAGCACTCCACCTCCACCAAGGCTTCGGCGGACAAGTCTTCCTTTGAAAAGCTTTCGAAGGACCCTCGTGTGGCCTGGTTGGTAGATCTGCTGGCGGAGATCAGCCCTGCTAAGGTGTTGTTGATCTGTAGAAGTAAGGCCAAAGTCCTGGCATTGGCCAAGGCCTTACAAACGCTTAGCAGTGCCAAAGCGGGGGTATTTCATGAAGACCTGACGATTGTGCAAAGGGACCGGAATGCAGCGTGGTTTGCTGAGTCGGATGGCGCGCGGATCCTGCTGTGTTCGGAGATCGGCAGCGAGGGGCGCAACTTTCAGTTTGCTCATCACCTGGTGTTGTTCGACCTGCCGCTGCACCCGGAATTGTTGGAGCAACGCATCGGCCGGCTGGACCGCATTGGGCAGACGGAAGATATTCACATCCACGTGCCCTACCTGGTAGGCAGCCCCCAAGAGGTAGTGGTGCGATGGTTCCATGAGGGATTGAATGCCTTTGAGGAAAATATCGAGGGCGGCAATCAGATTGGCCAACTGTACAGCGCGCGACTGGCCGAGACGGCAATGGCCGGAGCAGCTAATCCTGAGCCATTGCAGGCGTTGATCGCCGATACCGCCGACTATCAAAAAACACTCAAGCAGCAACTGGCCAAAGGCAGGGACCGGCTGCTGGAGATGAACTCCTTCCGACCTCAAGTCGCCGAGCAGTTGATCGAGAAAATCAAAGCTGCTGATCGGGATATCACACTGGAAGTCTACATGACGGCAGTCTTTGAGCGTTTTGGCATCGACATGGAGGACCTGGCCGCTCGAACGTATTTATTGCACCCCGCACAGGCCAATCGGGAGGCCTTCCCTTCTATTCCGGACGAGGGCATCTCGGTCACCTTTGACCGGAAGCGGGCCCTGAGTAGAGAGGATATGAGCTTCATCAGTTGGGACCACCCGATGGTAACAGGCGCCCTGGACATGGTGCTAAGCGGTGGTACGGGAACCGCAAGTTTTGGCGTTTTGCGAGGGACCGGCGAAACCGGCATTCTGCTGGAAGTGATGTTCGTGCTGGAGACGTCAAGATCGCGAGGAGTCTATGTGGACCGATTCCTGCCTATGACGCCCCTCCGTGTTGTGGTTAATCACGCTGGTGAGGAGGTAACTGAGGATTATCCAGTTGCCTTACTCGAAAAGCAACTGATACCGGGACCAATCGATGAGATGATCAGCAATGAAGCATTGGTGGAAACGGTGCTCCCCAATATGATCGATATGGCGACGGAGATCGCTGAACGCGTGAAGGAGGACGTCATTTCTGAGGGTCTCACGCAGATGAACCAAACGCTGGACCATGAGATTGGTCGATTGGCCTTGCTGCACCAGCGCAATAAGTCCATCCGCCCGGACGAAATACGGACGGCCATGGAAGAGAAAGAGGTGCTGACCGCACTCATCGGGGACGCGCGTCTGCGGATGGATTCGTTGCTATTGATCAGGGAAGGGTAGGCAGCAGCACAAGCGGGACGCTTGCGCAAGTGGGTGTGGCCCACTGGTCCTGTCTGTATTCCATTGGCTGCGGGAGCATTCCGCTACATGTAGTAGCCGATGAACAATTCCACTTCTCCATCTCTTTTCCTCCAAACGATCGATAAGTCCGAATAGGAATCATGGGAAAATACGAGATAGTAAGGGTCCCGGTCCAATAACCGATACCTGCCATCCTCTTTCCACTTCCGCAGGAGCTCTACATCGGCTTTTTCAAACAGGCGCTCCGCGATCCATAGGCCCCGCTGGAACCAATAATCGATGTCTTCCAAAGCAGTAGGGTCTTGCGTGATCAGGGTACCCGAAACGCCGAAATGATAGCAACCACCGCGTTGAGCAATGAGCACCTCTTCACCTGGCAAGGATATCGTTGCCTCCTTGGTGTCCGAATTCCACGTGTAGTCGACAAACTCCGGCACCGACTTGACGAAATCATCGGTTTGCGCCTCCTGGTCGAAGATGCAGTCCCTTTTCTGGGCAAAACTGAAAATGGGCGCAATCAGGAATATCGGTAGAAGTCTTCTCATTGGAAATATCGTGTATGCGCTATGTGATGGAGTCTGACATTGCTCCAATTGCCAGTAGCAAAATAGGGCAACCGTGCCTACACCACAAAAGGCTGCGGAGATTCCATGAAAAATGGATCTCCGACAGAGGAGTGTTTCGCCTTCTATGGAACGATCCCATGGCAGAGCCTTAGGACTGTCGATTCCTCGCAATAGGCGGACAAGGTTTAGATTGCGGGACGATTCAATTCACAAATCAGACAATATGCTGGGGATCCTGGTTGTATTTGCCCTTTCGTGGGTGATCCTATGGTTAGTAAACAAAGAACATATCACTGTTCTCGGTCTCATTCCCAATCAACAACGCCTGAAGGAGTTTTCTCTGGGGCTGCTCTCTATGGCCTCGCTCTGTGCCCTCAACCTGTTGGGCCAGGCCTATTTCAAAGAGATCAGTTATGTCCCCAATACCGACTATGGCGGTTGGGAGGCCCTGACCGCCGTTGGATGGACATTGAGAGCGGCGGCATTTGAGGAATTCGTCTTCCGCGGGGCGCTGCTGTACCTAGCCATTCGAAAATTGGGCACGAAGAAAGCGTGTCTGATTGCCGCCATTGCCTTTGGCATCTACCATTGGTTCAGCTACGAGATGTTTGGCGGTAGGATTATTGCGATGATCTATATTTTCCTATTGACAGGCGCAAGTGGGTGGGCCTTTGCGCTGGCATTCGCGAAAACAAAGTCGCTTTACGCCCCCTTGGGTTTACATTTTGGTTGGATCCTGGTCAGCATCGTCGTTTTTTCTGAGGGTCCGCTAGGCAATCAACTATTGGTCGCTGATGATCCTGGGATTGAGATGGGCGGATGGCCCACATTAATCTTCTTTGTCTGGCAGGCAGTCGCGGTGCCAGGAATTGTGACCTGGTACCTGCTGCGGAGGTATCGATGAGCACTGATTGAGTGACTTCCTTCGATTGAGCATATCTTAGGCTCCATAAGCTATTCGGCACATGCACATCTGTTTTGTTCTTGTGGATCCGGTTGTTCCCGAAAACGTGGGCTTCTGCGCCCGGGGATTGACGACCATGGGGTTCGACGACCTTCGAATCGTGGGACAGCCACTTCATGAAGAAAAAGGTGCCAGGAACACTGCCTACGGATCTCATGAGCTGCTGGAAAGGGTGCGCGTCTTCCCGTCATTCGAGGAAGCCGTCGCCGACTGCGAACTCGTGGTGGGCACAACGGCGAAGACACGGGTCAAGCGATCAGATTTCTTTGACCCGGAAGGCATCCGCCAAATTCTTCGAGAAAAGCCCCAAGGCACCAAAATCGCGATTGTATTTGGATCAGAGACGAATGGCCTCAATGGTGAGGACATTGCTCACTGTGATCTACTATCGACGATTCCCCTCAAAACAACCTATCCCTCCCTCAACCTGGCACAGGCGGTGCTGATCTACGCTTACGAACTGGCAAAGGGCCCCGAAGTGCAAGGTGAGTTAACAGCTTCTAACCAGCTGATATCCAGATTAAAAGAAGAAGCCATTGAACTGCTCGATAGCCTGGACTACGATCGCCATCCCATCAACAAGCAGCGGATCATGGACCGATTGATGTTGCTGGGCGAGAAGGATAGTGAGTTGGTGATGGGGGTGTTGAAGAAGTTGAGGAGGAGGTTGAAATGAGTTTGGAGGTGCATAAGCACGGGGGTACAGGCACAAGCGGGACGCTTGCGCCAGCGAGAGGAAAAGGATATGGAGTTGGTGATGGGGGTATTAGCGAGGTTGAGGAGGAGGTTGAAATGAGTTTGGAGATGCATAAGCGGGGGTACAGGCACAAGCGGGACGCTTGCGCCAGCGAGAGGCCTTGAGACGGAAGGCTCCGCAAAGTCAATTCGTCATTCCTGCGAACTTGAAGGAATTGAACCTACTGTGGGCAATTGGATCGTGATGCAGGAATCTGAATTGACCTATAAATCCCGCCAGATTCCTGTATCGCTTTCAAGTTGGCATGAACAAATAGAAATTTCCGGTAAGCTCACAGGAATGACGGCGGAAGGTTCCCCATATCCAGCGCGGAAGTTACTTCCGTGCTCCTCTAGCAGGAAAAGCAGGCACTCAACCAGAAGTGAATGCCGTCACTTCCTTCGCCACCAATCCTCGATCCTCTTCGACAACTCGGTCACTCGCTCCGCATCATCCAAAGTCGTCTCCTCGTAGGGATCCTCTTGGACATTGAAGAATTCAGCCACATCATCAGGCTTGTTGTTTGGATCGGGCAGGATGAGCTTATCGGGCCAGTCAATGGCCACCCGGTAGTACAAGCTCGAATCAATCGAACTGAAGTCGTGAGCATACGTTTCGGCGAAGACCATGTCTCTGGCCTCTCGTTGTGATACATCCAACGCATTCACACCTTGCAGTTCCCTGGGCGACTCGATGCCGCAGATGGCATAGATCGTCGACGCTATGTCAATGCTGCTCATCGCTGTAGTTTGGTTTATTTCAGGCTGAATGGTCCCTGGCCAGCGGAACATCAGGGGTGTCCTTATGCCTGCCTCATAGGGCGTACGTTTCGAACGGGGAGCGTATCGATTAGGTCTGTCGGGACGTTGGATCCACCCGTTGTCAGTAACGTAGATAAACAAAGTATTCTCCCCGATTCCTTTGTCATCAACGTAGTCGACCAACTGCCCACAGGTAATGTCGAACCACTCGCACATCGCCCAATAGTTGGCGATGGGTTCAGAAGGAGCTACTGCCAAATACTTGTCCCGGAGACTATCCGGTGGTGTATGGGGTGTGTGCGGAAGGAAAGGTGCATACCAAACGAAGAAGGGACTTTCCTCTTCTTGCGACCTGTCAATGAAATCATAGATGACATCGAGCCCTTCTCTGCCGATGACCAATCCGTCATCCCCATGTCGACCCCCACGAGTATAGTCGCCATGCGTCATCCCCTCGTCAAAGCCGCCATTGGCATAGTTGCCGAGCCACCATTTGCCGGTCTGCAATGACTTGTACCCGATCTCACCCAGCTTGTCCGCAATGGTCGGGAGCTTTTCAAAGTTCTCTATCGTGGGTCGGTAGTACTCGGCTCGTTTGACACTCCATTCCTTCGAATAGTTTCGACCTTCAAAGGAGAAGACAGGATCATTACCTAGCACACCGTGTTGGCTCGGGTACATACCCGTAATGAGTGAAGCCAGCGACGGACTGCACAAAGGCGCAGTGACATAGCCATACGTGAAAGTCAGTGACTCCCCGGCCAACTGATCGATCCGAGGTGTCTCGATGTACTCATGCCCCATGAAACTGTAATCGTTCCACGCCTGGTCATCGGAAATAATGAGGATGATGTTGGGCCGCTGCGGCGTTTCTTCTTTGGTCTGTGAGCAAGCGACAACCAATAAACAGGAGGCGAGGACAAAGGCTCTTTGGAGTGAGGCGGTTATCAGGCGAAAGGTCTTGAGCATTGGATAAGGTCTTGTCGATCAAAATAGTGCAATGCCAAAGCAAGAGCAACTATTCACTCACAAAAGGTGGCCCGCCATCGATAATGACCCCTTCAATTCACACCGTCAGTTTCAGTCCCCTACCCGATGGCGACCGGTTTCGAGAAACACTACATTCGGTGGTTCTTTGGTTTCATCAAACTCGTCATACCCTCTTTTGAGGTCCGTCCACAACTCCACTTTGTCCGTATCGACCCGATGTTCGTTCGTCAATCGCTCAAATGCCTCATCGGTCAACCTTTCCGGAAATATCGTTACAGGGATCTTTGACTGGCCATTGTTCCGCGCCTCCACGCAAAAGATGTACAGTTCCTTGATCTGGGCGTCGGTGATGGGTAGGCAGCCAATGGTCACACATGCGCCATGTATGAAGATATCTCCTCCCAGGTTGCCTTGGACGCCCAAGATCCGATCAGAGCGATTCGGATAGTTGATTCCCAGCGACAGGTGGTAGTTACTGGAGGGGTTGAACCTGTCGATATGATAAAATCCCTCCGGGATCTGCAGGTCGCCCTCTTCTCGTTTTGGACCGATTTCTCCTGAAGTTTGACATACCTCATAGGTTTTGATCAGCTGATAGGCACCATCTGTGGCATTTCTACCCCATAGCTCAAGCTCCTGCTCACTTTTGAATGCTCGTAAATAAACATTGAGCTTGGTCCTTTCAATCTGTTGACCCTGGAGCAAGGCGAGCATGCTGCTCTCCGATTCTTTGTAGGCCCCACGTACCCTCGGATACCGTAGCTGGTCGTCCTTGAAGCCATCCGTACCAAAAGAAGAAAGAAGTACCATCAAGATTATCCCTGTGAATCTCCTCATAAATTGTGTGACGTGGTGGCAAATAAACGCTGGCGCGGAGAAGAATCTTATCTTAAAAGTTTCCGTTTCCACAACGTCCGGCTATGTGGCGTGCACTGCCACTAGCTTGCTACTGACAAAATAGTGCAACTATGACCAACCAGCAATATCTATCGAAGCCACTGCGAAATGAAAGTCTTATTCTTCTGGCACTCAAATTGGATGAGGCCCTGTCTGTGCCAGGGCACGATGCTCGGACAAGTTTTGCTTCAGAGGCTAGAAGGAATAGTGTGTATGCCATATAAGCCTTGTTGTTACATCGTCCTCTGGCAACCCACTCTTGCAGTAGGTAATCACACTTTGTCTCGTCGCTTCTCGTAAGCTTTTCTTCCCCACTGCTTAGGCCGCAGTGGCCCTTCATTTTTGAAGGATCAAAAACGAAGCAAAAAATCCTTGGCCCAATCAGCTGCTGCCCGCATGCCTACCCAAGCCCCGCGATTGGGCCGGGCCACCGCTCCTGACCGCAGACAGTACCATTGTTCGTTTTCGTTAATTGATCGTCTGAATAATCGTAGAAAAGTGGAACAAAGAGGTGCTATGGAAAGATTCGAATCTGTTTGCAGCCCTTCTTCATTCGTCCCTTGTTGGCTTCAGATACAGAAAATGATGTACGACGAGCGTGTAAATACCTCTACTCGCGTATAGGTAAAACTGCTATTTCATTCTGGCTCTTTGTACTTCTCAAAAGGGTCCCATTCAAATGGCGTGTATCGCGCCTCATCCTTAAACTCCGAGCATTTAATGAATGACACAATATCCTCCCCGATCACATCAAACCGGTAGTACATTTCGTCATGATTGAGCCGGGTATAGATGAGATGATCATAGGATTGATCAAAGTCAAGGTCGTGCCAGTCAATAGGTCCATAGCTCATCGCCGTTTTCTTGAATGTTCGAATCAGTTTGGTGGCCTTGCTCTCGACGATAATCCCTATGTGGAGGTCACCATTTGCGATGGGAGGATACGGCACCGTACTAAAGTCTTTGATCAGGTCTCCTTTGAGCATCTTCCCAATGCGAGGTATTCTATCTACGATTACCTGCGGAGCGCGTTCTTGAAGAGGGCTTCTGTCGTAGACAATTGTTTTGATGTTTCGCACCCCTTCATTCTGGATGAATGTGTTGAGCGTCCACGATCCCAGGATGTAGGCGACCACGTGCACTGCTCTGTATTCGCCCAATTGCTGCGCTTCGAAGAATCTTGTAAAATTCTCCACGGAGGCATCGAAGGATTCTCTTGCCGCGTAATCAGGAATGAAAAGGTCGTACCCGATATTGGCAAAGTATCTCTTTTGGTGCTTTCGGCGTTTCTTGGAGTCGCCAAGACCCGGCAGAATGATAAGCGCTTCTTTCTCAGAACGATTTGGGGAGGCATCGTGAATGACGATCACTTCCTTTTTGCTCTTGTGCTTCTCTTTCGCCTGAGCGACCGAGGCAGGGGCACAACAGATGGCAACCGCGAAAACAAATAGTATTTGTTGTAATCTGGACATGGCAAGCATTATTTACCCATCAGATACATGCCCGCAATGAGCAAAGCCATTCCAGCTACATTGACCGCCTTGATCGGCGTGCCATAGACCAGCATAGCGATCAACGCCGCCCAGATGAAGGTCGACGCGTAGATGGGATACAATACCGTCAAGGCACCCCCTTTCTTGAAGGCCGCCACAAACAGGATCATCACGGCTATATAGCAGACTACGCCACCCATCAGTCGTGGATTCAGCAAGTAGCCTGCTCCCGAGCCATCAGCCACTTCAGCGCCGGATTTATAGAGATACTGACCGAGCGCCCCAAAGATGGCGGCGACAATAAAATAGACAATGGATACTACAGGTGTGTTCATGATTTATCAGGTACGTTCAAATGCATTTCTATCTCGCTCGTCCTTGCTTTTCAACTTGAGAATGGCTCCCCTCACCTCCTCCAGCGTTTCGGTGATGTCATGGCTGGCAGGATATAGAGGAGTGCCAAACCTGATCTTACATATCAGAGGTATAATCATCCACCGATCTTTCGGCAGCACCCTTCCAAAGCCATCAAGATATACTGGCACGAATGGGACAGTGGGGTTCTCCTTCAACAATATGGCCACTCCCTTCTTCAAGTTCTCCATGACGCCCGGTCGGCCCCTGGTACCCTCCGGAAAGATGACGAGAGACTGGCCTTGTTTCAGATTGTCGTCAAGGACCTTAATAGATGAACAGCCCTTGTGGTGTGGGGTCCTGAAGATCAGAACAGCATTCAAAAAAAACTTTAACATTCCTCTGGACAAGGATGACCGGCCAAAGTAATCAGAGGCCGCCACCGCTCGCGTATTTCGCCTCTTACTGGCTGGCAACGCAGCCATGATGGCCACAGTATCAAAATGACTGTTGTGATTGGCTACTATGATGAATTGGTCCAATCCCTTGAAGACACGCGTGTTGCTGAAGCTGACGCCGATGACATACCTAAGCCAGGGCTTTACTAGCAACGTATAAAAACAACTAACTAGCAACTGGATCATCATCTATGAATAAAAAAGACCAGCAAATGATAGTATACAGGTGTGGTGATGAGCAAGGAGTCCAATCGATCCATCGCTCCACCATGACCTGGTATGAGATCGTCAGTATCCTTCAATTCCAGATCCCTCTTGACTGCGGAGATGATCGCATCACCCAAGAATCCCATGATTCCTGTCACAAGGCCAACAATAACCGCCTCAAACTGACGCAGTGGGGTGAGGAAGCTGAGCACTCCTCCCAATATCGCCGTGGAAACGGCGCCTCCCACAAAGCCCTCCCAGGTCTTGTTGGGACTCACCTTCGGCAGGATTTTGTGCCTGCCCAGTAGCTTACCCCAGGTGAATTGGAAGACGTCATTGAGTGAGGTCAGCATGATCAGAAAAATGATCAACCCCCCACCTCCTGCTGTAAACGAGGGCACCTCCACATCATACAGCAACACCATGTGGCTGAGCGTATAGACCGTCAATATCAAGATGGCCGGAATAATTGACATGGACCGACCGATGGCCAATGTATTGCCTCTCACAACCAGTACCACTGCCAGTCCTATGAACATGCCCAATGGAATGAAGTACAGGAACTGGGCGTAATGACCGTGATAGGCCAGGTAGTATTGCACAGGAATGGAAAAGTAGGCGGCAAACATCGCGGCTCGGTCAGACTCTCTCAGTTTGCCAATGGAAAGGACTTCGCGGAGCGCGACGAATGATACGTAGGCGATGAAGAGTGTCCCGACGATCTTCGGAGCAGTGACCACGAGGGTGATCCCGACAGCGATCTTCCACCAGGAATTGGTTCGGGTGATCAATTCGGCCATTAGCGCATTTTTTCTTACCCTACCGATAAACCAAAACGTCGTCGAACAAAGTATCAGAAGGCCGTAGATAACGCCCTGTACATACAACACTTCAATAGGAATGAAGTAACCCTGGATGTTCATCAGAGCGCCTTTTGAAGCCGAATCAGCGTGCTGAGGACAACGAGACCGGCAGCCACACCAAAGAGGGCATTGGCATACACCTCGATCCCTACCCAGAAGTAGGCCACGAGGCAATAGAGAGCAATGAACAAGGCACGGTCGCTCTTCCCCATAGGACCGTCATAGCGCCTTTCTTTACCAAGCGCCTTGCCGAGTAGCCCGGCAAATTCATTGAGAATGGCCAAAACGCCAAAGGCCACAATGATGACGGGACTGATGCCGGGTACTATGACGAAAGGAAAGATGATGGCGATATCAGACACCACATCACCCAATTCATTGAGAACCTCCCCCAGTTGACTCTGCATGTGGTACTGCCGGGCCATCATACCATCAAGCGCATTGAGACCCATCCGGAACAGATAACCTATTGGGACCAGCAGGAGCGCTATAGGGTGTTGCTGGTGTTGCAATACACCATAGCCCATCGCGATCGATAGCAACACGGACACGATGGTAATTTGATTGGGGCTCACGCCAACTTTCCGCAGCCCACGCAATGCCGGTTGCAGCAACTTTTGAAAAGCAGGCTTAAGGCCATAAACAGAGATCATCCGAATAAGATCTTTAGTTTTTGACCGAACGATCTGAGGCTGAATGGGCGCAGACGTGCGTATTGATCTATGGGATGTGTAAAAAAAGCGGTCAGTGGAGCTGTTAGGATCCTCCACCTACCGGGAGCCACCCATTTGTCAGCGGCGAAAAGTTTTGCATTGTCGCTTCTCCACCACCAGACTTGAATCATGATGAGGAGGATGTACAGATTCATTAGAGTAAGCATCATCTTCATTTGTTGTTGATGCCAATTTCCAATCAGCGGTCCACGGACAAAAATTGATTATCACAACTCCTGCGTAGCCTGTTGCGGTATTCCGTAAATCGTGAGAATGATTAGTCTTGAAGGAGTGTCAACTCAACTGTGGAGCCGATCAGTTCGTCCGGAGGAGACTCAATACACCCTTTCAAACCGAAGGCCATTGAATCGATAAACACCGCTTGGTTCGGCGCCCCCTAGCAATAGCTCACCTTGCTTGCTCGTGTAGATCGTCCAGATCTGCTTGCTTGGTAGGCCTTCCTCCACCGTGAAGTTGGTCATGGTCTGGCCGTCGTAACGCCAGGCCCCAGATAGGTAAGTACCGAACCAAATATTGCCGTTTGCACCCTCACCGATGGAGAAGACCCTATCCAGTGGATTGCCGAGGGACTGTTCTTTCTTCAACTGCATTTCCTGTGTAAAGTCGATTACCCGGTCACCGTCATACTTCAGCACGCCAATGCCATTGTTTCCGATCCACAGATTGCCCTTGCTGTCTTCCATGATATCTCTAATATGCAGGTAGCTCGTCTCTTCGGTGCGTCCGGCGTAGTCGTTGTCGATGATGGTAAAGTCAGTACCATCATAGCCGAAGACCGCACCGTACGTCCCAAACCAGAGCACACCTCCCTGACCCCGAACGAAAGGTGTGGTGATAGAGTAGTAGTTTTCGTCTCCGACTGCTACTTCAATGGGAAACGTCAAATACGACATCTTTTGCCCGTCGTACCGATAGGCGCCGGGATGTCCCTCCGACGCATTGTGGCCCACCATTTCATCACCTTTGAACCACAGATCGCCGGGTTGCTCAGACCACGCATGCTTCGCCGAGTAATCGCGCTGGGAGAATGTTACTACTCCCGCTCCATCATAATAGCTGATTCCTTCACCGGTTTCGAACCACACCGTTCCGAGTTGATCTTCGTAGATGTTTCTTACCTGCGAATGACTCAACCCATCCTCAGTATCGAAGTAAGTCACATCCGCCCCATTGTAAACCGCCACGCCTTCGTTGTGGCTTCCTATCCACAGGCGTTCTTTACTATCCTCAAAAATCGATCGGATCCCAGTAGTAAAGGTGAGCAGCGGGCGTGACTCCTCAACGCCTGGTGCTTCACGAGTCTCCCGTCTGTTCTGGGAACAGGATGCGATCAGTACCGACAAAGCAAGCAGCGAGATGCTTACAGCTCTCACCCTACGACCATATGAAGGTGGCAATCCGATGGTATTCAAGTCATTCCTTCACCTCTCTATTCCCATGCTCATGCACGATCTTCCAACCGTCTGCAGTTTTCACAAACACGAGCGTCTGACGGAGACTTCCACTTGCCTGCTCCCCATCTTGTTCATAGGTCACGGAGCGATAGTAGGTGGCGATCCCCACATCACCGAACACGTCGACCTTCAGACCTCTTACTTCCTCCCGGTAGTTGGAGGCCTTACCAAAAAATGCCAATTCAGAGCTATTGGTCTGCTCCACGTCTTGCCTTTCAAACCCTCTGGGACCAAACTTTGTGAACTTGTCGCTCACAAGGTGGCTGTCCCTCAAGCCGTCGAGGTTTGCGGTCTCGGCATCCCGCACAATGGCTGCTACGGCCGCTCGAATCTCCTCTTGCGCCTCAGGAAAGTCTTCACCGATGATGTCCGGGCTCTCCGGTGCAGACTGGGTACAGGAGGCAAGAATTGCGAGAGATAACAGTGCTCCATGAATACTGAATCGGCGGAAGAAACCAAGGCCTTTTTTCATGATCATAACTACAAGGTTTTCAGTAAGATAGTTAAGACCAGTTAAGTCACTCAAAGTGCTTCACGCCAATCGCCTCATACATGGACTGCGGACGGTAGATATTGCCGTCCTTAATGGTGCACACCACCCGGCGGATGTCGCTGATGTTTTCCACTGGATTGCCTTTGACCAGAATGACGTCAGCCCACTTGCCTTGCGCGATAGATCCCAGTCGATCACCATAGCCGGTGACTTTGGCAGAAGTGATCGTGGCCATTTGGAGCACTTCCGAAGCGGAGATACCCGCACGGACATAGTTTTCCAGCTCCTTGTGCAGCGCGAAGCCCGGCATGGCATCTGTTCCAGGTACGATCGTAATCCCCGCATCGTACAAGGCCTTGATCATCTCCAGGAGCTTCTCGTAGGATTGCTTGTACCTCAGCTCGCCGCCTTCCGGGATCGGCAATCCACCAGAGTAATATCCCCTGCTCACCTGTATCGGCAACCGATCGAGCACTTCGGCCATCTGGGGGTCGGGTTCCCCCGCTTTGGCGGTCAACATCCCTTCAAAAATCCCCACCGTGGGATCGACAACGATGTTCCTCGACTTCAGTAATGCAATGAAGGATTGAAATGCAGTGCCCTGGACGTCAATAGCATGAGCATGCTCCCCTATCATCGAAAATCGCAAAGGTGTCCGTGTATCGATGGTATCTGACATGAAGTTCAACGCGATCATGTTGATGTGCTGAATCTCATCGTAGCCATCCCTCACGGCCTGCTCCGCCAGCATGTAGGCTGGAATGTGTCCCGAAACCCGCAGCCCAAGGTCATGGGCCTTGGCAGTCAATGGTGCCACCCAGTCCGGATCGATGGAACTGTACAGTTTGATCTGATCATAGTTGCGTTCCTTGTAAAAGTCAATGGCCTCCAAACCCTCATCCAATGTGCTGACGATCTTGCCAATCGGCCCGGCGTACGGTCCCGCCTGATCAATAAAACCGCACAGCGTCAAGATCCTGGGACCCAGGACTGTATTGGCATCGAAATCATCCCGCACCTCAGGTAGATCGAAGGAATTGGCGAGGTCCCTGACAGAGGTCACGCCCGCGGCCAAATTGAGAATGCCTTGCGACCGGCTCAAATGCGTGTGCATATCGAATAGTCCCGGCATCAGCGTGTGATCGGTGCCATCGATTAGGATGGCCACTTCAGGCACTTCCTCGCTACCGTCCAGTATGCGCTCTATGACATTGCCATCGATGATGACATGCTGGTTGTTAATGATCTCACCCGTGTTGGCGTCGAAGACATTCGCATTGGCAATGCCAACCTTGCCTTCGGGTGTCTCCGTTTGCTCTCTGGCGGTCTTCAGGTAATACTCCTTTTCCTTGTTGGTTTGTATCTCCAAAAGCTGCGGCGACAGTTCCTCGTAGCCATCTCTCACGATGGAGAGCCAGGTGGACGGAGCAGCAAACAGGCGATGGTCGGTGTCGAACCACAGATAAAATGGTGAGAAGCTAAAGCCAACGACTTCCAGAAGCTTGAGGTCCAGGCTGTCGCCGATTGATATTTCGTCGATATCGGATATCGTGACCTGCCCGTTGGGATAAAGGGCCATGGTCCCTCCGTCTTCAAGAAGCTTGCGAAGCAATAGCTCAGTGTTGCCGACGGTGCTGTTTACCCCAACGTAGTAGGCGGGTTGGTCGATGGCCTTCGATCCGTCCTCAGAAGTGCTCTTCCATGCCGCTACACCGTCACTCACGCTAAAGGTCTCACTGACCGTGTCTTTCAGATAGTTATGCCCAAGTACCTGTAGAAACTCCGGCAGGCCATTCCGGTCCAATTTGATCGTTTCCTCGAGGTGTGGTCCCCTGCCCCGGTCGTTGAACTCGAAGATGTATTGGTACGTGCCATCCTCAAGCCGGGCGCTCTTGAGGAAGCCAGCCTTGTTGTCACCAAAGTACAGACTGTAGTCGATGGCGTCGTAGGAGCTGGCTTGCTCCAGGTCGGCGCAAGACATCATCAAAAAGGTAACAAGGAAGAATGCGAACGTGGGTTTCATAAGCTAAGTAGTAAGTGTAATAGATCTCAGTAATCCGATTGTCAGTAAGCTACTGCAGACTCAGGGCCCAGGTCTCGGACAGGAACCCCTCTCCAAAACCAGTACTTCCACCAAATAAAATCAATTCGTCATTCATAGCGTCATATCCAAGGGCGCAAGATAACCTGGCCTGCGGTGCGTTTTCGGTACTACGCTGCTCCCAGGCTCCATTGCTCCAAACCCACAGTTCATTGGACACCTGATTGGAATCGTCCCAACCTCCAAACAATACGCCATTTCCTTCCTGATCGAACTGCATCGCGTGCGCCATCCTTGCAGCAGGTTTCACCGACACCTCGATTTCCTTCCACGTCTCTCCATCAAATGCCCACCAATCGTCCAGAAGACGGTCGCCATCAAAGCCACCAAAAAGATAGACCCTTTTCGATGCCAGATCATAGGCCATGGCATGGCCATAGCGATTCGAAGGTCCATCAATCTGCAATTGGGACCACGCCTCACCATCAAAAGTCCACGTGTCTCCCAACAAGTCTCTCCCATTCCTTCCCCCGAATAAAGTCACTTGCTGTTTCTCGGCGAGATAGGCCATACCATGGGAACTTCTCGCGCCTGGACCATCGATAGCCAATCGCTCCCATTCCTCATTGGCATACACCCAGCTTTCATTCAAATCGACGCGCTCCTCCTCGCCTCCTGTTTCCCTGAACGCCCGACCACCGAAAAGCATTAACTGATTCCGATTCCCCATGTACACGCAACTGTGATCCCATCGTTTGCTGGCCCCATTTCCAAGCAGCTGCCACTGTCCTTCCTTCCATTCCCACAAATCATCAAATCCATCGCTATCGCTGTGCTTCCCACCAAAAAGGAGAAGGCTTTCGCCCGTACTCACGATTTGATTGACATACCGGGGGGACGGTCCATCATTGGCTGCGATTCGCCACACATCAGTGCCTTGAAACAGGAGTAGCACTATTGCCATCAGGATAATCCTCATCACTACGAATTAAAGCAATGTTGATAAATCGATGTGCGGGTTTTTGTACCTCATTTTTCCCTTTAGATGATCGGGGGGCCGAGAGTCCTTTGATGACTGCCGCTTTGAACTCCGTCATGCTCCGAGCGGTGGAAAATGTCAAGATCTAACTCGAACGAGGAGCGATTTCATCACATTGAAAATTCAATAGCAGGACAAGCGCTATTACTCCAAAACATGAATCCTAAATTGCCCCTACAAACGCCCTCGCCTCCTGCACTTCCACTCTATCGCTATCCACGCCTTCCGACAACTCCAACAACTGTTGAAAGTATGTAGCTGCTTTGTCCCGGTCGCCCAATGCCTTGGCTGCGCTCGCGGCCCCATAGACTCCATTGAATCGGTTAGGGCTTAGCTCTAGACTTCTTTCGTAGGCCACCAGGGCGTCGCCAGGTTTATTCAGCTCCATTAGAAGATCGCCCAAAAGCTCTCGGGCTGGTAAGACCTCCCCCGGCGTGACGGGATGCTTTTCCGTCGAGTTTTCCATATCAGCAGCTTCCTTCATTAAGGCAAGGGCCTCCGAAGAACTACCCTTTGCATATTCGATCCAGGCCTGAGATGCTTTGATCTGGATGGCCACCTGGTTGGCCTTGTAAGGGTCATTTTTGTCCGTCAGCAGTTGCTGCTCCAAGGTCTCAAGCACGGTGAGGTCATTTTCCGCCATTTCGGGATTCCCTGATCGAGCTGCGCCTAGCGACCTTGCAAAATGCACCAATGCCTTGGGCCAGGGATGACCATCAATATCAAAGTTCGTTTCCTGAAACTCGAGCGCTGCGGCCTCCGACCATAGCTTGTTTTCGAGTACGACACGAACAGGTATGGCCATAAAATTGTAGCCAGAGGTTTCCTCCAGCAGTTTCATGCTCTGCAAATAGCTGAGCTGGGCGTTGGCATTCTCGTTGTCCCCCTTCTGTAGATAGGCATATACCAGGTAGTCCATGGCATGGATCTCCTCCGCCCAGTGCCCCTCCATCTGAGTTGCCTCAGCATAGCACACCGCCGCGCTGGCGGAGTTGATGTTCGACGAGATCGACTCATCCCATAGCCCGAGACGTGTGAAGATATGCGAAGGCATGTGCTGCGCGTGGGCAGAGGCCGGAGCGATCTTGGCATACTCCCTCGCCGAGTTAAGGCCCAGGTGCGCCAACACCGGATTGTCGTAATTATGAATGATATAATGCGCAATGCCCGGGTGGTTGGGTTGGTTGGGATAAATCGATTCCAGGATCTTTCCCGCCCTCCGCTGGTCAGCATAGGTCTTGTCTTCGGGATCGGCAGTAGTGAATAGTGTCATCGCGTAAAGAATCGCTGCTTCTCTGTCATCTGGGTAGCGCTCATAGATCTCGCCAGTCTTTTCGGCCATTTTCTTCGACCTTATCTCATGATCTCCTGAGTGGTATTCCTCTTTGTAGTCATAATATGCCGCGACGGCCTTGATGTACTCCTTTTCCCGATCCGTTTGATCCACCGTAGCAGCCAGTTCCAGGATCTTCCGACCTTCCTCAAAGTCATGCAGGCTCGGTGCCCACTTCGGGTGCCTGATCTTGCTCATGGCAATGCCCCAGTAGGCCATGGCACAGTCCGGGTCCATATCCAGCACCTGCACAAAAGCCTTCTCGGCTTCCACGTGCTCGAAAGAGTGCAGTAACGACACCGCCAGGTCAAAGCTCTCCTGAGTGGCAGGATCGCAGGACAGCGCGAAGTTCACCTCGCCAAATTCGGACCCACCGCACAGTGCGATGTCTCCACGCAGGAGGTTGATGTCCGCAAGGGATGGCGTGGTTGATTTTCTGCTATGGCAGGCCATGACGCCGCAGAGCAGAAGAATAGATAATGTGAGAGAAGTTGGTTTAGGGGTGGGCATATCAATGATTTTAAATAGGTTATTCTGGGTAAAAAAGTGCTGAGAATCCATGTATATCCTAAGGTTATGCTGCCACATTTTCCCTCAGCCCAGGACTCAGACCATCAGGTCTGGTGCTGTCGTACAAACTCCCTGGCCTCATTCAGCTCAGCTCTATCGCTATCCACTCCTTCCGACAACTCCAGCAACTGTTGAAAATAGGTGGCCGCTTTGTCCCGGTCGCCCAATGCCTTGGCTGCGCTCGCTGCCCCATAGACTCCATTGAATCGGTTAGGGCTTAGCTCGAGACTTCTTTCGTAGGCCACCAGGGCGTCGCCAGGTTTATTCAGCTCCATTAGAAGATCGCCCAAAAGCTCTCGGGCTGGTAAGACCTCCCCCGGCGTGACGGGATGCTTTTCCGTAGAGTTTTCCATATCAGCAGCTTCCTTCATTAAGGCAAGGGCCTCCGAAGAACTACCCTTTGCATATTCGATCCAGGCCTGAGATGCCTTGATCTGGATGGCCACCTGGTTGGCCTTGTATTGATCATTGCTAGAGAGAAGTGATTCTCGAAGTCCCTCCATTGTCGCCAGGTCAGTTTCTGCTGAAGAGACATCACCGATACGGGCAGCCCCCAGCACTCGTGCAAAATGATAAATGGACTTCTCCCAAGGCCATATTTCCCAGTCCATCTCTACCTGGTGAAGACCCAGGGATGCAGCTTTTGACCATTGCTTGTTTTCCAGTACCATTCGTGCGGGTATGGCTGCAAAGGGGTAGGAAAGAGAAGCGTTGTTACCCGATACCTGTTCAATCTGCTCAAAATAGGGAAAGAGTTCATTGGCATGGGCATTGTCCCCTTTTTGCAAATAGGCATAAAACAAATAGTCCAGCGCGTGGATCTCACTGGTCCAGTTGCCCACTAGTCCGCTTTCTTCCGCATAACACCTTGCGGCAGAGGAAGAATTGAGGTTGGACTGGATAGATTCATCCCACAGCCCAAGACGGGTAAAAATATGGGAGGGCATATGCTGCGCGTGGGCGGAGGACGGCGCTATTTGAGCATATTTTCGTGCTGTAGGCAGCGCCAAATGTGCCAGCTCAGGATAATCATAGTTGTGAATGATATAGTGAGCTATACCGGGATGATCTGGCTGATCAGGGAAAATAGATTCCAGGATACTCCCCACCTTTTTCTGTTTTGTGTAGCTTTTGTCAGTGGGGTCCGCGGTTGATCGCAAAGCCAGCGCGTAAAAAATAGCCGCCTCGGTGTCATCCGGATATTTATTGTAAATCGCCTCCATTTGCCGTGCCATATTTTGGGCCCTGATCTCATTGGGGATTTTTTCCCAGTCTGAATAATAGATACCGATGGCCGCCAGGTATTCTGTCTCCCTGGTGGTCTTGGATAGCCCTTCGGCGATCTCAATAATTTTCGAACCTTTCTCTAATTCTTCGGGGCTTGGCGCCCGCCATAGCGCATGGTACATGCTCATGGCTACTCCCCAATAGGCCATGGCACACTCAGGGTCGACATCGATCACCTGGACAAAGGCCTTTTCAGCATCTGCGTACTCAAATGAATGCAGCAGTGAGATGGCCAGGTCAAATGTTTCCTTCGAGGCAGCATTGCAATTGAGGGCAAAGTTCACTTCCCCAAATTCCGATCCACCACATAGTGAAATCTCTCCCCGCAAAAAGTCGATGTCTGCCAGCGACGGCGAAGTCTGTTTTCGACTCTGGCAGGCCATGAGACCGCAAAGCGCAAGAACAAAAACAAGGAGGGAGTTTGGTTTAGGGGTGAGCATGTGGGTAGTGTCAAAAAAAGTGCTATTCGCTTCTATCAACAGCATCAAGTGCGAACGGCCTGCTCACAAGGTAGTGGAACTTTAGACAACTATCAAGCTGAAAATGAGTCAGTTGATACCAACAATTCCTAACCCCACTTCAACCCCATTGATTCCTTGATCAGAACGGACTGGGAGCATTGACAATCACCACTCGGTAGCCGTCCAGGTCCTCGAAGGTCTGACCTGCGCCTTCCCAAAACGGATTGAACGACGTCACCTTCTTAAATCCCGATCGTGACATGCGATCGATGGCCGCCTGATACTCCTCATTGTCCGGGAGGTAAAACACCAGCAGGTTCTCCAATGTCGGTGCGCGTCCCGCCTTCTCAGATACATGCGTCGTAAACTCGAGGTGGTAGATATGCTGGGGATGCCCGACCATACGCCCGCTGAAGTCCCCGTGATTGTCAAACCCACCGATGACCTCGAAGCCCAGCCCCTCTACATACATCTGCGTGATCTCCTCCAGATTATCCGTTGGCCTGCCAACCCTTAGTTTCGTTTCTCTTGTTATCATGCGCTATTGTGTTCAAAGCCTACCTATTCACTACCAATTGTGCCTCATAAAGTTTGACGGGCGGTGGCGTATTGTCAGAATTGATAGGGCGGCCCCTGAAGTGAGAGAAGTTCGAACTTGCCACAAACTGGGAGATGGTTTTTTCTCTACTTCAGGGTCCGGCTCTCGCCTTTAGCGACGGCCGCGCTACCTCCGCCTCTGGCCACGCCTGCTACCGGCTCCATCCGGGCCGCATTCACGCACACGGAGCAACCTGGAGATAAAGTTACTCGTTCGCAGTCACGTCTTTCACCAGAGGACCTCCTCGGTGTACGGCTTCCCTCGATAGTCAGGGAAATCCCGGATTCGATTTAACGCGAGGTTTTGCATTTTGATCGTCCAAACAGCAGGATCCTCTCCCCACGGATCAGTCAGGATCTCGACGTGCTCGTTCCCCTTTGGACGCATCGCGTGGATCCATTTCGGCCCAGACTCTGCCAAGCGCTCCATTTTCTCAGGCGTCCAAATGATCAGATATTCACCTGCGACGATGGCCCAGAGACCCTCGTGCTGAATGAGCCCACAACTCGGATCACCATAAAATTCCTCCTCCATCAAGGCCACACCCGATCCCTTATCGATAAGACGAGCCATCTCGTATTCGTGCTCAAGTTTTAGATGGTCCGTTTCAAAAAGGATATTCATTCAGTGAGAAAAGTTTCAAAATTCCAACAAGGCGCATACCCCAACATTCGCTTGGCTTTAGCCACCGAGTACACCCGATCAATTCGCTCCTGAAAGGTCCAGCCTTTCTCGGCGTAGACCCTCTCCGCCTCTGGGTAGTATTTACAGATCACCTTCTTGGGATCGTGGTACAGATCGACCAGGTCCTCCTTCTGTAGAGGCGTGTCATTGGAGATATTGAAGATCTCGAATGAGTCAAAGGTCTTTTCCAAAACCAATCGGTGGGCTTCCGCCCCATCCCTTTCGTCCAAACCCCGATAGATGCGATGATTGGCCTTGGTGTTGTCATCCTCCGGTAGGAACCGCGAGACCCTCAGCACCGTCGATTCGATGCCGTCCGTTTCCATGTAGTCCTTGCAAAGCCATTCACAGGCCTGTTTGGTGATGTCATAGATATCTCTGGGTTGGGGAACAAGGTCTTCATCCACCCATACAGCCTGCTGATCGTTGACCATGGCCGTGCCATAAATGGACGTCGTGCTTGTGTAGAGGAACTTCCTGATACCATGCTGCACGCATGCCCTCAACAAGTTGTTGGTCCCATGGACGTTGGTATCGATGAATTCGTGTCGAGGGTAATCCTGCGCAGTGTGTTTGCCATGCAGCGCTGCCGTATGGATGATCGCATCCATTCCACGCGCCACTTCCATCACGGCATTCATGTCACGGATATTGACGATATGATCGGTCGTGTCTCCGCTGACCAGGTCGATACCCGTGACGCTATACCCGGCCCCCTTTAACAGTTTGACAATTTCGACCGCTAGTTGGCCGGCAGAACCTGTGACTAAGATCTTATTCATAGATTCAGGCAGCGCCTGCAGATTGATTACTCCCTCAGGATCTTCTCTATCTTGCGGCCTTTGGCCAGCTCATCGACGAGCTTGTCCAGGTAGCGAACCTGTTGCGTGAGTGCGTCATCAATCTCCTCAACTCTCACGCCACAAATCACTCCTTTGATGAGACCGGCACTGGGGTTCAAACTAGCATTGTCGAAGAATTCCTCAAACGTTGCCTTGTTATTAATGAAGCGATCCAATTGCTTATCATCAAAACCGGTCAGCCATTGGATGACGGTGTGTAACTCCTCCTTTGTGCGCCCCTTCTTCTCCACTTTCGTCACATAGTGCGGATAGATAGACGCGAAAGTCATTTTAGCAATTCTTTCATGGAGTTCGGCTGTGTCTTTCATAGTGTATGTTCAATTGGGTGATCCGTTCTCAAATTGGGTATTATCAGAATTTAGGCTAATCCAAATAAATCGTCCCAAGGTGCTCAGGAATAATCACACGCGTGTCAGGTGAGAGTCGCTTTACATCCTCCTGAAACGGAATCAACTTCTGCTCGACCGCATCCGTCTGCGAATAACCGTAAGGCAACCGAAAATTGTCCCAATGGGTAGGAATGATGATGTCTGGGTTCCGCGTGGCCTTCAACAGCCGCTCATTGTATTTGTAGAGACCAAGCTGGGAGCGATTGACGCCAGCCAGCAGTACATCGGGCCGGATGCCGTCGACCTCGCGCTCGATGAAATTCATAGATCCCATCGTCATCACTTCGTGGTTGGCAAAACGAGCAAGGAACATGAGCGAGCCACCTTCGATGAAGTCCGACACTCTCAGGGGCGCCTGCGGTGGCTCGGAGTAAACCCTATTGTCGATGTAGTGCTTCTCATTCAGCGCCGAATGGATCCCGGGGATCACCCGAACAGAGAAGTTTTCAAACTGGTAGTCCTCCCCTCCTTTCACAGGATAGAGCTGCTCGTCGGGGATATCATAGGCTCGGAGGATATTGCAGGTGGTTTCAGTGCCAATCACCTTCGCTCCTGCCTTTTTCGCGATGTACGGCACATCTGCCAGGTGGTCAAAGTGCGAATGGTGCACGAGAATGAAGTCCACCTCCTGCACAAGGCTGTCAATCCCTACCGTATCCGAGCGAAACAGGTCGGACCTTAGTACGGTCTGTCGATCATCCTCCGGACTCACACCAGGACCTGTCCCCAATTTGAGTCTCGAAATGTATGGGTCAATCAGGACTTTGATGGTGCCATCATCGATTTGCCATCCTGCACAACCGAGGTACTTTAGTGACAATGGCGGCGATTGAGCAGGTGCAATAGTACTGGCAGCGGTAAGTATAAGTGCGAAAAACAGTCTTTTCATGGTGGGCTATTTGTTTGCTATGGCAATATCGGTGTAAGAAAGGAAAATCCGAGCTGGTCGTACCATCTCGCTGCAACCAAGACCTTATGCGATCAAAATTATGGTCTCAGCGGGACGCTAAGACCGAAACCCCTAAACTGGTTGTAGCGTCTCGCTACGACCAAGACCCTATGCGATCAAAATGACACTGGACCAAGAAACCTAAACTGGTTGTAGCGTCTCGCTGCAACCAAAACCCAAGCTGGTCGTAGCGTCTCGCTACGACCAAGACCTTACGATACTTCCGACATGAATTCGCGTGGTATCATAGATCGTCAACGCATCAAAATCGGACTGACTCAAGATCAGGGACAGCTCCGTTCCGCCAAGGATCAAACCCTCAATACCTTCTCTCTCCTGCAATCCCAAGGCGATTTCCATGAGCCTTGCTTTGGTGCTGGAGTTGATGTTGTTGAATACCAGTTCTTCAAAATACTTCTGATGAATGTAGTCCATTTCACCCTCATCAGGGAGCCTCACTCCTATGCCATAGTTCGAGGCTACTTGTGAATAGAATCCCGCAGTCATCGTGGATTTCGTCCCAAACAGGCCGACGACCTTTTGCCCTTTATTCTTAATCTCCTGGCACGTAGCCTCCACGATGCTGATCAGCTCGATCGAGGATTGATCCTTCAATCGGTCGAAGACAATATGAGGGGTATTGGACGCCATGGCAGCGACCTCAACTCCGGATTGCTCAAGCTCACGTATATGCGTCAAGAGAAACTGAGTCAGTCCATCCAGATCATTGCCGAAGACATACCTCAACATCTCCGTCATGTTGATGCTGCGCACGGTAAAGTCCGGGTATTCCTCGGTTCCCAACCTCTTTCGGAATTCCTGAATGATCAGTTGGTAGTACTTGGCAGTGGATTCCGGCCCTATGCCGCCGATCAGTCCAAATTTTTTCATTGTTACAGCTACTTACCTTTGAAGGTCAATCGACCAATAGGAGAATCCATCTCGTATCAAGATCAGCAATAGGACCAGAAAACCAATGGAACTCTGACCGAAAAGGGTTAAGCGAAAACTCAATGGACAAAGCACTCCCTGCAATTACCAAATCGCCAACTTTCGCGACGTTACCCCTCGGGAACTACCGGTTGCGTCCAGGCCGCCTCGTAAAGCAGGTCTTCTATCGGGTTGACGTGCAACTTCGATGACGTGACCTTGCACCGAACAAAGAGGAGTTCATCAGTCACCTGGAAACTCGCCTCGGTGCCAGCCGCACTTGACAGCACCTCGGGACCAGCGCCATCCCGCTTCCAGCCAATGAAAGAGATCGTGTAGCTGACACCAGGTTCGGCATTGACACTCACGGAAAGCGTATTCCTGTCCCTCGATATGTCGTTGAAGGCTACACCTGTCGTAGCATAGAAATTCCCGGCCTCCATCGCTGCAATGATCGATGCCGGATCCAATGCCTCCGCTTGCACCATGATCCAGCCCCTACCTGCATTACTCCAGTGGCTTCTCATATCATGGTAATGATGGGAGTCATCTGTCGCCAGTCCATACATGATCGGCTTCCCTTCAGCGATGTACGCCCGATTGATCCTATCCCACATCTCTTCAGTAGACATGTGGGTCGAGTCGCCCATGTTGTGCACCTGTGGATGTCCATTGTACACTTCAAAGAAACGTTCACCGCGGAGTGCCACCATATCTTCGAGGCTAATGGCATAGCCAAAATTTGGGTGGTTGACATGCGGGATCATGGGTACTCCCGTCGCCTCGCGTTGGTCGATGACCGCGTCGATGTTGTTTTGAAGGACCTCGCTGACACTATTGCCGCCCTGCGGCTCAATCTTTTCCTGGATGTTCGTAGCATTCAAATGAATGGGCTTTCGATCATATCCATCGGTGATCTCCTCTGATTGTATGATGAGAAATTTACCGGGATCCTCGAATCTGCTACGGTACTCCGCCAGCGTCTTCAGCTGCACCATCAAGCCGCTGGTATCCTCCCTGTAATTCACCCATTCCTCACCATATGATGCCAGATAGTTTTGGAAGGCCGTCTGATACATTTCGTCCTCTCCAATTGTCACCCACTTCTCCCCTTCCGCCAGGGTATTGTGATCGGAGAGCGCGACGAAGTGATAGCCGTTGGACTTGTACCAGTCCATGATCACTTCGGGAAACTCGTCGCCGTCGCTCCAGTAGGAATGGGTGTGTAAATTTCCTTTGAACCATTGCTGCTCTACGGCAGATGGTTGTTGGCTGCAGCCAAGTGTTGTCAGTATGGCAGTGAAGATGGCGAGTTGTAGGTAAGGGCGCATAGGGTCATAATCGTTGCTTACCCCCAAAATAGTGGAAGTGCATGAATTAAGGATGCAAGTGCAGATGAAGAAGTCTTGACAATTGGGTTCGTCAATCTTTCATCATCAGTCGGATCTTGGCAAGATAGTCTTCAGGAAAACTAAGCCGCAACGCCAACTCATATAGGGACTTGGCATACGAATGGTTCGTACCCGTCAGGGACTCAGGAGGAAGGTTGTAACAGGTCGCCGTCACCTCCCCGCCTTGTATCATGGTCACTCTGACCTCTTCTGGTACATAGTCCGCAACACTCGCTTCCGCATAGAGTCGGTGAATCGCATCTTCATCTACGGCCATCACTATACCATAAGACCTATCTCCATCACAAGGCACCAACGACGCCCGATCGCCGATCTTCAATTCGTAGTCGTTGAGATATCCTGTCCTTGGATTGGAGGGATGGACCCCGTTCCTTGCCAAAATATCGACATCCATAAATAAGCCGTAGAAGAAGACTTGCATCAGCGACCCTACTCCTTCTCCAATAGGTAGTAACCGCTCACCTGGTCTATTCTCAAGACGTTGTCGTCGAAAGTCAGAATTTCATTGCCGTCCATCCAGGTCGCGTTGCCAACATACGTCGTCAAAGTGTCAGCATCGTCTCTTCCTTCTATTGACAGGACGATGGACTCGGCCAAACTCGAAACGGACACAGACAAAATTCGACCCCGTACCTGCCCCGTGTATTTACCAGCCAGGGATTCCAGGTCGACATCCACATCCTTAATGGCATATTCGACTCTATCCAGTAGCTTCCACGCCATCTCGCTAGAAAACAATCCCGCACCTTTTGGCCCCGTTGTATTGACCAGGCAGACCACATAAAGGTCGTGGTCCGGGAAGTACCGCGTACTTGACAGGAAGCCATTGATTCCGCCTCCGTGTCCTATTTCCCGATTCCCGAAATTCAGAGAGTTCGTCAAGCCCATGGCATAGCGCACTTCAGTACCATCATTCAACGACTGGGGTGTTGTTATCAATTGATACTGCTGTTCATCGAAGACTCGCCCTTCATGCAAGGCTCTCATCCATACCAGCAGGTCAGTCGTGGTACTACACAGTGAACCTGCGGCATACGGCCAGGTATGATCCAGGTATGCCTTTTGGGTCAGGCCCTTCCCAGTATAGCCGTAGCCATACACTTTGCCGGGGAAAATCTCGGAGGTGGAGCAATAGTAAGTGTCATTCATGCCAAGTGGGGAGAAAAATTGTTCCTGCAGGTACTCTTCGTAGGTCTTTCCAGAAACTTCTTCAATGATCAAGCCCAGAAAAAAGTACGCGGAATTGTTGTAGATCAACGCTTCGCCGGGCTCGAAAAGAAAGTCCTTTGACTCAACCAGTCTCACTAATGAGTCCCTCTCAAACTGCAGGACCGACATGTTCCAGAATTCCTCCATCTCCGTATAGCTGGGAATCCCGGAAGTATGATTGAGCAGCTGACCGATCGTCACGGTCCGACCTTTCGTCTCAAACTCCAGGTATTGGGTGAAGTCGTCTTCCAGTGACAGCTTTCCCTCAGACACGAGTCTCAAGATCGCCGCTGCTGTGAATTGTTTGGTTACAGAACCAATTTCAAAGGATGGATTCTCCGGCATCGGCACCGACAATTCCAAGCTGGCATAGCCATAGGATTTATCAAGCAGTACTTCGCCTTTCTGGTAAACGATGACAGCTGCTCCGGCGATGTAGGAGCTATCGACACTCGTCTGAAATAGCGAGTCCGCAAAAGCTTGGAGGGGGGTCAGTGACTGGTTATTACCAGGATTTCTGCATCCGACAACAATCAGGAAAGAGGCCAGGGCCAGAGAGGTTGGGAGGAGTTTCATGGGTCAGGATCAGTTGGTTACCTCAAATTAGCACAAGCTTGAATAATCACCAAGAGAAGCGCATCGCCCTCTGCTGGGTCATGTTTCACCAGCCCAATTCAACCTATTTCTTCCAAACCTGGCTCTCAGCCGTGACCTCGACGTCCCAGGGTTGAGGGTCATTGGGCTGGTATCGAGGGTCTGAATCCTTTCCGGGGAAATCTCGGACAACCCGCATCAGGGCTTCAAAGCTCTTCTTCCTCTCGTCGGTCGACAGACTATCGATCAGGTTGATCGTCTCCGTAGGATCCATCAGTAGATCAAAGAAGCCATCAGGCTGCCCTTCCGAATTGATATACAGCTTGTAGCGCTCGGTCCTCAACACACGGTCGCGGTAGTTGAACTGGTTCTCAACACCATGCTCCGTGAGTCGTGCATGGTTGCCTCCTCCCATGCTCATGATCCAATCCCTTTGAGAACGACTGGTTCCTTCCCGAAGCACGCTAGCGAAGGAACGCCCATCAATCGGTTGCTCCGTACCATTGACCAGCCACGTATCTCCCACCTCTATACCTGCCAGCCCCAAAAACGTGGGGAAGAGATCGGTGAAGTCGATGAGGGCTTCCGAAACCGCTGGCGAAGTGATCCGTTTTGGCCAGCTGGCAATGAAGGGCACACAGATCCCCGGCTCAATCGTCTTGGATTTCCCGCCGTTGACCTGACGTCCTTTTAAAGTGCCGGTGATCCCCCGGCTCGTGCCATTGTCGGTGGTCCAAATGATCAGCGTATTCTCACGCACTCCAGCATCCTCCAATGACTGGACGATCATACCTGTAAGCTTATCTGCATACCTGACCATGGCCTTGTGCTTCCCTAATCTTGTATTCGAGGACTCATCGGGTGTATCCACCAGAGGTGGATGTGTCAGCACCATCGGATAGTACACAAAAAAGGGTTGATCACCATTGTTGGCAATGAAGGTGGTGATGTACTCGGTAAAGACATCCGGGCCAAACGCCCCATCGTACGTCTTCGAGCCCTCGCTGGTGAAGAGGTAGGGTTCTTGGTAACGCTCCGCACTCGCAGGCACGCCCGTCTCATACCCGGTCCACATACAGTAAGCATCGAATCCACTTCGTGTCAGCGCGTCAGGCTCTACCCGAAAGTCATCGATTTGCCATTTACCTGCGATGCAGGTAGCATAGCCAGCCTTTTTCAATTCCATTCCTATGGAGGGGTTCATCGATTCGTCAAAATGCGCCCCACCCCCCCATCGCGGCACATCCCAGTGATTGACCCAACCGTGTCGAAAGGGATATTGTCCTGTTAGCAGCGTGACGCGTGTCGGCGTGCATTGCGGCATGGCATAGGCATGGTCGAATCGTAGGCCATTGGCAGCCAGTGCATCGATGTTTGGCGTCGTGATATCTTCGGCGCCATACGCACCGACCCACTCTTTACCGAGGTCATCGACAAGGATGAAAACGATATTGGGTCGATCGTCGCTGATGTCGTTGCTTGGTGTACAACCAGCGATTGCAATGACGAATAAAACAAAATTTAGAAAACGACGCAGCATGATGGCACTAATTGGTATTGGTAATGAGTTGAATGGCCTTTTCGGCAAAGCGGGTTCCCATGAGACTGTATCCTTCCTCAGACATGTGAAGATCATTTTCAATCTCTTCCCCTCGGGCATTGAGACCGTCATTCAGATCGTCGGTATCGATCCATGTAAAGCGAGTATTGGACTCCGCAACCTGAACCTGAATATCTCGGACCATTGTCCAATGGAGATACCGTTCATTCTGCATATCAAAATCACTCAACCGTCCAATGACAAAATTGATGTCATGCCGTCGAAGATCGCGACATAGCTGTTGATAGAGACCCACTAAACTGGCCTCGTAGACCTCGCCCAGTTGCTCCCTTGCGTCCCTCTCCCCCTGCATCCAGATGAAGGTCACCGTTGCCAATTGATCGTCTCCCACAGCCATCTGGACCTTGTTCATCAATGAATCATAGAGATCTGCATGGCCCTGGACATCCATCCCATCAGGTGGCTGCCAACTCTGGTGCCAGCGGCGAATGGGCTGACCACTCTTTGCATCTTTCACTACCACCACGTTTTCGTCGCCAAATTCCCGGACGACTGCCGGCGTGAACGAATCCTCAGGGTTTAGTCTCGCCATATTGGACTGGCCGGAGAGGATAAATAGATGCTTGCCTTCTTGCCCAGTATCACAGGATGCGAAAAGCAGGATCGACGTAAAGACAAAAAATGTGCTTGCTCTCATAAGTAATAGATGTGAAGGCCAGACCAAAGAGACGTGAGCAAAATACAGCAACCTGCCAAGAGAAAAAAGACTGTGCAGTGCAGAGATTGCTAACGATCTCTTCTTGGATTGAGCGCAAATAAGCCAGGGACGTGAGAGATATGCCCGGAGCAAACATTAGCGCATACACAGCCAGATAGACCGAGCAAAATGACAAGGCCCTTCTCCCATTCACCGGCCTAATGCAGTCATTCATCTTAATTTATTCCCGGTCATACGTTGATTTTCCGATTTTTATTACCGTTATTTGTGGAATAACTGCTTAATGCCGCATCTATCGACTCGGCATTCGAAACAACGCCAAAAATGAAAGCCAAGAGACTAGAATCCTTCAATACGCCAAGAGAGCATATTCTCGCATTGAGATCTTCCATCGCCTCCAATACTGCAAGGCTATTGGTTCTGCTTTTATGTCTGGTGAGCGGGCACATTGCTCATTCGCAAGATGGGCAAAATGCCGGTACTCGTTCTGACCATAAGACAACCGAGGCAGTACGACCTGCAAGCACCTCCTCTCATGCCAACGTATCCAGTCACCATGATCAGCTGGGAATCTACCCGAGAAGCAAACCTGCTCTTTTGGACGAATCCGGAGCAGCTTCGGAGATCCAGGTCGAGTCTTCAGGAAGCATGGTTTATCTACTCAGGGAAGAAGACAGTTTTGCATTGGACATCATGGACGAACTGAATGGTGATGCCTTGAGGAGTACACAACTGGAAATAAACAGTGGTGTCAAGTCGACGATCAATGTAGAGAAGCGGCTGACCGGGCTGTATCAGATCAGCAGATCCGAACGAAATCTCTAATGCCGCAGGGGGTCGGTATACCCCATAAGGTTGAGATCGATATCGTCTAGTTCAACTCGATTTCCTCCCTCGTCAACGTAGACTACTATCCCATCAAAGTCGTGGTCAAGGGCATCCTCCACCTATTGCTGCACTGTATCTGGCGTTGGTGGCAACCAGGCAAGGACCAATGGCCACGGAACGAAGAACATGGAAGTGACTGTCCCTACAAGCAATCCAATTCTGATGATCTGTTTCGTTCGACTAACGGCCATAATGGGATTTTGATAACTCAGGAGTCGTATTCACCATGCGCTACATACGACCCCCGAAATTAAGTGCTACCAATCCGAAGATCATCTCTCGGCCAAGGTTTGTTGGATGGAATCCCCTTTGTGCACAGTCATCTCCAGCAAGTCGTATTGCTCGCCGATCGCTTGAATATTGGCACCGGGCAACCCTTTGACGTGTCGATCGAAAAAGGCTGTCGTGAGCCGCGTGACAATTTCCATTCCCTGACCTGCGTCTATCGCCCCTGTTCCAGCAAGCGCTGGTACCGGGATCATGAACGGTATGTCCATGAAATTGGGGTGACCAGAATTCAGCAACTTCGTCTCATAGAAGTAATCGGTGCTTTTATTGATGTAAACGTGCGAATTGATGTCCTCGTGATCTGCAGGCCAGTCCGCGGACACGTAGAGATAAGGGACATGGTAGGTGGTGTCGATCATGTCCCCCCACTGAATTCCATCCAGGTTGACGGCTGCCTTGATCCGCGAATCCTTCATGGCCAAATTGCCAGCAGAGCCCCCACCAACGGAGTGGCCAAAGACACCCAACTTCTCCAGATTGAACTTTCCACGGAAGAATCCTTTGGTATTCCATTGTTCAATGAGATCAAGCGTTTCGATCATGTCCGATGCCCATCTGTCTTGGATGTCCACTTCAACGTACTTCTTCACCACTTCACGAATAATTGGATGCCTCGTATCATAGTCCAACCCATCTTTGAAGGCATCAACCAATGGCTGTATTATGCTCATCGTTTCGGTATTGCTCTCTGCCTGGTAGCCGTAGTCAAAATACTTTTTTGTGCCATCAGGGAAGGTGGATCCGAGGCTTTCATAGGTGTGATTCATGTTGACAATCACGTACCCCTGGCTAGCGATCTCTGTTAATAGCGCATAGTATCCCGTGGCCTTCGATCCATAGCCATGGGAAAAGAGCAATACCGGGAAGGTGCCGTTGGCTACTGTAGCTCTGGGTAGGCGTAGGTTTTGACGCGGTCGAGGTAATTCAGCGCATTGGGAGGAAGCCCATACTTGGTGGCGAATCCAGACCTGCTGGCGTCATCGACATAGCGCTCACCTTTCATGGATGATACGTCGGCTTCGCTGGGATACCAGACTTTGAGCATCAACTCACGCCTGTCGTTGGGGTCCTTGGTAATCGGTTCGTCGTTGTCCGTCTGCACATGGATCATTTGCGTCCCCACTTGATATACCCCAGTGGGTTCCGGCAAGGAGAAGACAGGAAGTACAGAAGGAAGCAACCATCCCAGGAACATGACCACCACGATTCCCAGGTACCCTAAGACTCGTAAGAACGACAGTCGCGCCGGGTTGTCAGCGTCAATGGCTTTTATCCTCCATCCGAGGATCACAATGATCAAATAGGCTGGGAACATCTGCCATCGCCATCCCTCGAACACGAGGTGCAGAAGGAGCAAAATGCCAATCCCTAACACCAAATAGTTCGCCGGAAGGCGCTTGACCAAGGGTCTCTTAATGAATGGTACGATGGTCGCTATCAGCAAAAGAATGATTTCAAGAGTTCTCATTTACAGTTGATTTTTTTCTTGGCAAAACTTCAGCTGAGAGGCTCAAAACGCAATGTCGAATCCGGGTAGAAACCTGTCGTTTGCCGATGATTGGGTGCTGGCGAATCAAACCAATAGGAGTCTTGCGAAGGCCGTGAACGTGGCATGGGCTCAAATCAGGACATTTGGATCAATTTGGTAAGGGTCTTGTAACTCAGGCATCTGTGTACAGCTCATTTCCCAATTGCTGCGACCTCTGACTCCAGGAACTTCGCAACTACTTGGCCGAGTTCATCATAACCCTCCTCCGTATAATGCACGTCATCCGCCCCTTTCCCGTGTTCCTGGTGGATCTGTCTCGAAGCATCATAGATGTCGTGCACCAAAACGCCACGCTTCCTCATGACCTCTTTCGCTGCATCATTGTACTTAATAGCATCTTCACTGAATCTGCCCGCTTCTTCTTCGGGTACGTAAGTCGTTGTCAGAAAGATGAGTCTCGCGTCCGTTCTTTGCAGGACAGTGACAATCGAATCCAGTCGCGAAGCATACTCGTCAACGGTAGCGGTAAGCGTGCCGTTGATCTTGTCCCTATTTCCCTGGACTTTGGAATCGGGATGCCGATAGCACAGGTCCCACAGGCCCCAGTTGAACTGAATAATGTCCCAGTCGCCGACGCCCAGCCACTCTTCGATTTTTGCCAATCCCATCCCCGTATGTCCAGCGTTCCCGGCATTGTGAAAAACTTCTGCCTGATGCAGGAGCAGCTCCTTCACATAGGGCGTATATCCGATGGAGATCGAGTCACCGATGACCAGTATTTTCGGCTTTTCCTGAAGGTAGCCGGATAGTAGGAGGAAAAGGACTGGAAGGAGAAATATGCGAACGCCCATGAGCTTTTGTTTGATCGCTTCGGAGAGCGGTTGGAATTTCTGTTATTAGGTGAGACTGAATTATGCCAACTCATTAATCGCTCTCCATGCCATGTCTATGGCGGCCTTCGCGTCCGAGGAGGGCGCAGAATCACAATTGGCGATGGCGATACGCCCAAACGGCTGACGCCCTACCCTTACTGAATCACCACCGCCAGGGACAGTATAACCGTGTGCCCACCGATTGACAGTGATGCTTGTCACATCCCGATCGAAATCAAACAAACGGGACGGCAGCATGCCCGTCAGATGATTTCTAATCTCCTTTTCATAATCCTCGAACCTGAGCCCCAACATTTTGTATCGTACCTCGCGATATTGTTCATGTCGTGGTGCGCCCATCGTTTCGCCATAGGGGCAACTGATCATTTGAACGACACATGGGTCGTCAGGCGTCCTGGTATAGGTATAGCCTCCTAAGCTTACCGGAAAGTCCATCAAAACTGCCTGGTGCATGTTCCCTGGCGACATCGCCATTCCGATTTCCATCTCTTTCATCGCCCGCCAGTTTCTCATCCCAACAGTCGTATACAGCAAGGGACTCTTCGTTTGGAGCCTCAGTGCGGCTGCTTGCTCTTCGGGAAGACCCGTCACAATGTGGGGGATCATCATGTTGTAGCAGGCCATTACTACATTCCTACCCTTTACCTGATACGATTGGTTGTCGTTGATGTAGTTGACAAGAACATCCCCCGATTCCTCGGGGTCTCCCACATGTTCAACATTGACGACTGTGCTGTTGAGTCTGATCCGAACCGAATTGGCGGCCCTGTCCAATGCCTGGTACCTGAACTTTGCCAATACGATTCCCTCCGATTTGCTATCTACGATCTCAGGAATCATCTTTCTCACCATAGAGCGGGCAATGGTGGCATTGCCATCGGGAAAGTGATAGATGTAAGGATTGTCTTCATCGTAAACAGCCCTGGGAGGAAAGCCCATAGCACCACAGGCATTGGCTTCGGCGATGGTCATCACATCGGTACCGGAACTGGCCCAGTCCAGGCCAGAGTGCCGTGCCATTCGCAATACAAGAGGGTCTGAGACGCCCAATGTGTTTTTCAGATAATCGAAATAGGAATTCGCACGCGTGTATTCCCGGAGCTGGTCCTCTGGCACGGGGATCTTATGCAATCCGCCGTCGAGCACCCGTAGCAATTGTTCTTTACCATCCTGACTGAGTGGAGCTTGCTGGGCGGCTTCCGCATTGGTGAGCTTCCCGCCCATCACTATCCCCTCGATGTAGTTTGGATAATTGCAGTAGGGATGCCTAACGACCTTGTCTTCACCAAAAGTCGCCTTGTTGAAATAGGTGACGGCCCCAAGGTTGTTTCTTTTGAAGAAATCTCTGTCATAGGCAGTTTTGAATTGCTCCAGGTCCACACCTACATCGAGTAGCAACCCCCGGACGGCTTCGCTCGCATGGTCCGGCTCCACGATGGACTGTGATCCCCCATGCCCCAATCGCAGCTGCCCATCGATCGTATGTTCGTTACGCTTCGCGTGTCCACCGAAGTCATCGTGATTGTCAAGGATAAGGATCTTTTTGTCCCGACCATGTTGTCGCTGATAGAAGTAAGCAGCAGCCAGTCCGCTAATACCGGCCCCAACTACCACCAAGTCATAAGTTTCGCTCAAACTAGCCGTTGGGCCCCAGTCCGATTTCTTATTCCAGGCTTTTTCATGGGCATGAGTATTAGAGCCAGGATGGCTTCCTCGGAGCCCTGTCAGCGCTGGAGGATAACTCGAAGGGTCCAGCGTATCCAAAACCGCTGGGCTTGTACACCCCGAAGGGAGGATGGACGCTCCTGCGAGCACTAATGTTCCATTGATAAAATCTCTTCGTGTAATTGAGCTCAAATCCTTTCTTTTCTTGCCTTAGAAAGATAGTTGAAAGAGTCAAGAACAATGTTCAAGAGACCGGTACTATCTGGCCCCACGGTGGCACGCCGCTTCTTTATCACTTTGGAGAGCGCTCGGAAGTCCTGTATGCCGTTATCAGACTATCTAATTCTAACACCTTCTCTGGGTGCTCATCGAAAAGATTGATTCGTTGCTCCGCGTCATTGGCCATGTTGAAGAGCAACCCCTCCGTGTCAAAGTCCTGATACCCGGTAAGCTCTTTGAACGATTCCGGTAACGGCCGATGGCCGCCAGTGGAGTCATTGATATACAACCAGTCCCCAACCCTGATGCCCCAGATGGACTCGAACGTGTTGTGCACAGTTGCCTGCCGGAGAGGAGACTCATAGGGCTCGCCGAAAATAACCGGTGACAAATCGTAGCTGTCAGGGGCGGCACTGGCAGGCAGATCAACCCCCACGATCTTGCTCAAAGTAGCCATGATGTCCACCTGGGAGACCACCTCATCAGAAACCGTTCCTGGTTGCACATGACTGGGCCATTTGACGATGAAGGGCACGTGATGTCCTCCTTCCCACACATCGCGTTTCAAGCCCCGAAAGTTGCCCATACTAAAGTGGCCAAACTTCTCAGCCCGTTTCCATGCATAGCCCTCGGTGCCGTTGTCTGAACTGAAGATGACAATCGTGTTGTCCTCCAGCCCCTGCGCTTTTAGGGCCTTCAGCACTTGCCCCACGACCCAGTCGGTTTGGACCATGAAGTCTCCGTAGCCACCAGCCTCAGACTTCCCGTCAAACTCGTCATTGGGAATGATCGGGGCATGCGGGGACGGCAGGGCGAAGTAAAGGAAAAAGGCCTCCTCTTTCCTACGATTGGTGATCCAATCAACCGTTCTGGTAGCCAGCGTAGGAAGCACGTCATAGGGATTCCATCCGTCGACTTTTGGACCTGGTCGAAACTCCCAGGAACCTTCCTTTGTGTCAAAGCCTACGTCATTGATATCCATCTCCGCAGAGGGAGCCTCGACAAATCGGTCATTCTCCACCCACGCGTAAGGTGGAAAGTTGATCGTGCCATCACCGAAGTAATGGTCAAATCCACGGGCCAGTGGACCCCCTGCAACCGGCTTACTCCAATCGATATCTTCCGGGAGATACACATCCCTCATCCTGCCCCACTGCATCACTTTCCCGGATGGTGGATTCTTGAACTCCCAATCCCACCCGAGGTGCCATTTGCCAAAGCATGCGGTGGTATAACCTTTGGTTTTCAATACTTGAGGCAGGGTGATGTCTGATTCCTCAAAGAAGGGCTTCCCAAACGCCCCAACAATACCATGCTGCCGACGCCAGTGATACGACCCGGTGAGTAATGCAAACCGGCTGGGCGAACAGATGCCCGAGGAACTGTGCGCATCGCTAAATCGCATGCCCTCTGCCGCGAGTTGATCGAGATTGGGGGTAGGTATTTTCGAGTCGGGATTCTGACAAGCGAGGTCGCCAAAGCCCATATCATCGGCATAAATGATGACAATATTGGGTAGCTGCTCTCGTGTGCTCGAGCATCTTGTGAATGACAATCCGATAAGGAGACAACAAGCGAAAAACAGCTTCCGATAGGACGTGGGTTTCATATGGGCGATCAGTAGGACTTGTCGCCCTTAATTTCGCCAGTATTCGGAATACTCTGTCAAAAGAGATCTTATTTAGTCAGTTGCTCACCTCAAAAACTTGTATTCGCGTCTGGAGAACTTCTGAATCAGACAATTGAAAGGTGATTGAGAATGGCTGATTGATTGTGCTATCAGGCTTCTCCGCCAACTGAAAAGCAACATTGGCTCCGTCGTATCCAAAAATGTAAAGGTCTTGATTCTGGCGTTCTATGAATTCAGCTACGGTCGTGGAACCGCGAGCGTATAGGTAATCCGCGGCTATGAACAATTGACTCAGGTCCTCGCCACTTGCGTACTCCTCACCGCCAAAAAAGACAGAGGATTCAGAGGTGATTTGAACGGAGGTGATCGCTTGTGTTGGCGGCGGTTCAGGTGGACTGCAGGCATAGGCTGAGTTGATGATAGAAAACCCTGGCTGGGAAGCGTCCGATATCTCAGTGTATTCTATGCCAGCTATCGAAACATTGATGGCCGCCTCATCAAACTCGGTGCTCCTCGAATTGGAAAATCCGGTAGACGTCAGCATGCCCACCTCGGAAGTGATATCAGTGATCTTTGCTTCAAGGGGCGTGTACCCCCCGCAATCATCCCCGATATAGCATCCCAAAGGGAGGTTAGTAACAATAACGATAGTTATTAGTGTGAGTAATCGTTTCATATTCCTTGGTACTGTCTCGCCGACATCCCTTCATCCAAACCTACAACACGGACTAAGATCTTCACCCTTAGGCTGAATAACGCGTCAGAATACGCTTAGCGCACGAATTGTATCGACTTAACAAAATCTTTGAATCCTTTCGCCTGCACGTCTCGTAAGAAAATATAACGTTTTCAATACTCATTTTACTTATTCTAATAAATGAACCGCATCAGACAAACACTCGCACTATTCCTGTGTGCTGTCGCGACTATGTCCACAGCCCAAAATCACCCAGAATCACCCATACTCGCTCCCTACTTTCACATTCCTGGCACTGATGAGAGTGCAGACCTTATGCCAATCAAGAGCATATCTGCCAAAGTATCCATTGCTGGCATGATAGCAGATGTCACTTTGACCCAAACATTTGTGAATCTCGGCAATCAATCGATCGAGGCGACCTATGTTTTTCCAGGCTCAACCAAGGCCGCAGTCTATAGTATGGAAATGAACATTGGCGAACGGAAGATCAAAGCCGAAATCGCTGAGAGAAAGCGGGCAAGGGAGAAATACAAGCGGGCCAAGAGAAACGGCCAACGCAGCTCTCTTCTGGAACAAAACCGTCCGAACGTCTTCCAGATGAGCGTGGCCAATATCATGCCCGGGGACACCATTCAGACGACTCTTAGCTACACCGAGCTACTATCTCCGGAAGATGGCAAGTATGAATTTGTGCTACCCACAACCGTGGGACCCAGGTACTCTACTCAAACCCTTGCAAATGCCAGTCCTGGCGATAAATGGGTCAGTAATCCCTATCTCACGCAGTCAGTAGCGCCCAATTACCTCATAGACATCAATGTGACGCTCTCCGCACCCGTACCGATTCAGGAAGTTCGGTCAGCGTCCCATCCGGTCAAGGTCGACTTCACCAGCGCACGTAACTGCCAGTTGGCTCTGACACCGTCAGCGCAATACCAGGGAGACAGGGACTTTGTTTTAGAATACTTCCTACAAGGAAAACACGTGGAAACTGGGATCCTCACCTATAAAGATGGTGATGAAAATTTCTTTATGATGACGGTGGAGCCCCCACAGAACGTTACTCCTGAGCAGATCCCCCCACGAGAATATGTATTTGTCGTCGACGTCTCCGGGTCGATGCACGGGTTTCCTCTCAATGTAGCTAAGCGGGTGATGAAAAACCTGCTGCCATCGCTGCAGCCACAGGACCGATTCAATGTTGTGCTCTTTGAGTTTGGCAGTCAAAAGCTGTTTCCGCAGCCTGTTCCCGCCAATGAAAGCAACGTATCGAAGGCTCTAAGCCTCCTCGGCTCAAGCTCCGGGGGTGGAGGCACCAACCTGTACGAGGCACTGGAGGGTGTGATCCTGGAAGAACCCTCGACACCCTTCGCACGGTCTGTGGTGGTCATTACCGATGGCTTTATCCATGCCGAACGCGAGGTCTTTGAGTTGATCCGGGGCAATCTGGATGAAACCAACGTGTTCGCATTTGGTATCGGAACGGCCGTCAACAGGTACCTCATCGAGGGTATTGCACATGCTGGCAAGGGCGAACCCTTCGTCGTTACATCATCTGGCTTTGCCAAAGAAAAGGCTGAGCAGTTTATTGAATACATCAATAAACCGGCATTGACGAACATTAGCATTGACTTCGGCTCCAATGACGTCTACGACCTCTCGGCCGAGCGTATTCCCGATGTTTTCGCCAATAGGCCCGTTACTGTTGTTGGCAAGTATCGTGGTGAACTCACCGATGACATTCAACTGACGGGTTACGCTGCTAGCTCCCCATACATTGCCACAGCATCGACTTCTGGAAAAACTGAAGACCTCACAGCCCTCAGATTCCTGTGGGCGAGGGACCGCGTGAAGAATCTCATTGACTACCATGCACCCACAAAAGCTCGAAGACAAGAGGTCCTCAGCCTCGGACTGAAGTATTCGTTGCTCACGGAATACACCTCCTTTGTAGCTGTAGACGCCGAAGTAGTGAATGGTAATCAGACCCTGACCTCCATCAAGCAGCCCCTGCCCCTACCTGCCGGTGTGTCAAATAGTGCCGTTGGCGGCAGGATAAACACGACAGGTGCCGTATCAAGAGCCGCAGGAACAAACAGCATCGTGGACATCCTGATCCCTGGCAAATCCATCAACTTTGCCAATGACCGATTTGTACTACGCTGGAAACCCCTGGTTGAGGGACCTTACACGGTGACGGTGAAGAACATTTTTGACGATATGATCTACTCGGCAGAAACAGAGGATAGCGCTATATGGCTGGACATCAACGACTTCAAAGCTAATCCTTCGGGTATGTTCATTATCACCGTAAGTGCGGCTGGTCATGAAGAGCGATCAGAAGACTATGGGTTTAAGCACCTCCCCGGATCAGTCTCCCAGCTCTTGCCACAACCTACGGACCAAAGGGCAGTGGCGTTTTATACTAACCTCGCCCTTCAATATGACGCGCAGGGATTGATAGTTGACGCCATGTCCGCCTGCGAAATGGGTATGGAACATTACCCAGATGATGAAGAACTAAAAGAGCTGTACGATCGCATTCTTATCAACAATGGGATAGGTAAGTTCTAAATCCGCATGATGATTTGATGCAGGAGTCTCACAATAGAGATTCCTGTATCATTTCTATTCTTTGATAGGCCCCTCCAAAGAGCAGTCAGGACCAGTGACGCTATCTTTTCACCTCTTCCGGATCAACCACCACATATTTGATGGACTTCTCTGTATTGCTGGTCCGATAGGAGTACGTCACATGCAATAATCCGTCACCGTCCTCAATCAGGCAAGGGTACGAAAAACTGCCACCACCCTTTTCGTGGTCCTCCAGCCTTACTTTCCATTTCCACGTCCGTCCTTCGTCGTCTGACAAATAGAGACTCACACGATAGCGCCCATCGGCAATATCATTGCCAACGAACGCCCATGTGCCATCCTTCAACTTCATAAGCTCAACGCTGGCAGTATTGGGAATATCGGTCTTGGTCGAGGCGCTCCAGGTTTCTCCCCGGTCGGCACTTACGCTCATGTGAACTCTGGACGGCGCGTCTCCGCTGTCGCGCATGTAAGCGATGATCTTTCCATCCTTCCGCTGTGCAAGCGCTGGCTGGATCGGGCCTCGTCCCACGATGGGCAAGCTCGGTCTCCAGCTTTCTCCATCATCTTCAGATATGGCCACCAGAGAAAAATTGTAGCCGTCGGAATAGAGTGGCAATAGGATCTTGCCGTCATCGAGGATCAGTGGCTTAATGCGCGTCATCCATCCAATACTTCTTTTTACAGGGTCTTTACTGGCCGCTGTGATCATCTCGTCGTAGGGTCGCGCGTATTCCGCCCATCCAGCCTGACTACGGGGCAGGTCGCCAAACCTCTTCTCCACCTCCTCGGCAAACGTGTCATCCGGCTTTAGCAGAATATTGTCCTGCCATCCCCAAACCGGAGCACCTTCATCATCATAATCGGTCGACGTTCTGAATCGCAAAATGGAACTCTCCCAGCGATTGGCCTGCACTGCGATCCATACGAGAAAAAGCTTGTCGTCACTGTTGAGAAAGAGTACGGGATTGCAGTCGGGAAGTCTCGGTGTGTCTGCCATGAGAAAAGGTTCGGACCACGTATCAGCTCCGCTCCGCAGACGAGCGCCCATGATGCGGACATCGTCTGACCTTCGTTCACCACTTCCCTGAAACCAGCACGCGAGTTTATCCCCATTGGGTAGGATCACCAGGCTACTGCCATGGGTATGCTCAGGCTGTGGGGGGAATATCAATTGCTCACTGACGATGAAGTCGCGGTTCTGCGCGAGTACAATTTGAATGGTAAAAAAGAAGGCGAAAAGGATTTTCATGGAGTTCATCATATTTTGTCGGGGCTTTGTGCGATCGGTTACTTATCCTCGGTGAGTATTTTGACTGCTAAATCCAATAGTTCGTCAGCGCCAGATTGAAGGCCCATGATCGTGGGTCTGATGGTCACATCTGGTATGATACCGATGCCCTGCGTCTCTCCGCCATCAGGATAGTAAGCTCCCCAGCTCGTGATGGCGGTCATCACATCTCCCGGCAAAATAACCGGTACGGCATCGCCATCGGCTCCTGCAGTGGTACTACCAATGATGGTCGTATTGGGGTTGACCTGAAAAGCCATCGCATAAGATTCCGATTGACTCAATGTCAATTCATCCACCAGTAGTGCAATGCGCTGCCTGTAGTACTCAGGATTGGCGGTCACCTTGCTAGTCACAGGGTCAAATGTGAAGAGTCCCGGCATAGCAGTGCTTCCCTTGGTACCCCATAGAAATGGATCAAAATCCTCTGATATGTATTTGAACAACTCCATCATGTAATGGGATGGGTAACACCTCAAATCAACGACCAGCCCAGACGTACTCGAAAACTTTGCAAAGATCTCATCCACCGTTCCTGGCTCGACTGAACCGAGATAGAGATATCCGATATTTCCCGGCAATATTTTGTGGGAGGGAATTCTTAACCACTGGGGTCTCACGGCTTGCAAGTCGTGCGCTGGCACCGATACCGTGTGCCCACTCTCCAGCGTCAGAGAAAGGCCATCACTATTCGTTCTCAGTGCCATTTGAATGGCTCCATATTCTTTCCCTGGCTCGTTGGAGGCCGGCACATACTTGCGTAAGGACCGGACCTTCTCTGACGCCACTTCACCATTGATATGAGTAATGACGGTTCCCCGGGCTACTCCGTGGTCATGATCAAATCCTGGTAACAGTCGATAAACTACATATTTTCCTTCGACGTTCCGAACGTCGAACGCGGGCGCCCTGGCACCAAAGTGATTCTTAAGGTCTTCATCGTACATGATCGCATGGGCGTCATTGATCTCAGTAGCCAGTTCCTGAATCAGCATTTTGTAGTCTATAGAAGTACTGGCGTCATAGAACCTCGGAATGTAGTGCGTCAGGACCGAATCCCAATCATTGGTCAAATACCGATAGGGATAGAAGTACTGGATGATATTCCAATACCTAAAAAGCGCCAGCAGGTTCATATTCACCTCATCCCCTTTGTAGGAGGTGTAAACCTCTTCATTAGTGAATTCACCTTGACTCCCTCCTAAATTCACGTAGTGACTCTTTTTCCCTCGCTTGGCATGAACGAGGTCGCCAAGCGCCTGACTTAGCCGTTTCCCCAGAAGGACCTCATCAGTGATCCACTCGTTGGGCGGCATGAGTTTGACTTCGCCGGGAACCTCATAAGTAGTAGTTGCTTGGACTTTACTGAGTTCGGCGACCCACTCAACTAGCAGTAAATTGACCTCTTCCGGTGTAGTCTTGGTCATAACCCGGGGAATCTGTGCCAACAGCTGTTGATCCCAGTCGTACTTGCCTTTGACCACGGCGGGATGATAATACTTCAGGAATCCCCAGACCTTTGCGAGCCGATGCAGATTACTGATCTGCTGTTCGCCGATTCGCTCCTGACCAATCACCAGTTGCCCAAGTACCATCAATGATATGGTCAGTAGATACCTCATCGTTTGGAATCACCTATGGAATTTCATACTGTCCAAGGCCTATCATAAATACATATCTGCAGGCACTGTAACAGTCGTTTATGAATCAACTTGTCGTCATCACTTTGTCCATCATCTTGCCACCCGCGTTGATTTGCTTCTGCGTGGACATCGATTTCGTCATTCTCACCATGATGGTGTTTTTCTTGCCGGGTATCACATGCGCTTGCTTACCCAAACCCTCAATCGCCAGTTGGGCGACGTAGTCCGGCTTCTGTATGTCCATGGGCATTTTGGTGATATCCATTTGATCACTCGCCCCTTTCAGCATGGGTGTGTCAGTGGGGCCGGGGGACAGCACCGTCACGTCGACTCCTTTTTGCTTAAGCTCATAATGCAAGGAAAACCCAAGGTTGGCGACGTACGCCTTCATGCCAGCATAATTCGCAAAATATGGATTGGGCATATGCCCGATCATGCTTGACACCAAGAGAATACCCCCCCTCCCACGCTCGGCCATCTTCTTGCCGAAGTGATGGGTCATTGTTAACACAGAAATCACATCCATCTGAATAGCAGCCAGCTCCTTTTCTAGAGGGATGTCAATCAGCATGCCGTGGTTCTCAATGGCCGCATTGGGGATAATCAGTCCGACCTCCAGAGATTCGGTCTCACTTATGATTCGATCTAAGTCCTCCTGCTTTGTCAGGTCGGCGGAGATGGTTTTCACATCAATCCCGTATTGCGATTTGAGGGAATTGGCTTTTTCGGTTAGCACCTCTGGTCTTCGGGCTACCAGTACGATATTAAGGCCTCTGGAGGCGACTATTTTGGTCATCTCCTCTCCGATACCGGAAGTACCGCCAGTGATTAAGGCCCAGCTCCCGTAGCGTTCTTTAAAATCCATTGGTCTGCGTTTTTTATTGATGAGCAACTACCTACAAAATAGGGGAAGTTGGTGACTTCTGAACGCTAAGTCCCATGTACTCACTCGGTCAATCCAAAATAGACTCCAGGATTTGCAGATATTCTTTTACATCCTGGGCTTCGGGTCGGACTGCGCTGGCTCTCCGAAAACTCCGTTGAGCCTCACGAGCAAACTCTCTAACCTTTTCTACCGCCTCAGAATATTCAGCGTCCGTCATTGACTCAGCATCTTGCAACTCCTCAGCCACAAGATTGTAATACAGAGCACCCAAGCCAAAATGAGCGTCATAGTATGAGGGATCCAGATCCAAAGCTGAATTGAACGCTTTCTCAGTGACCTCAAATACAAAGCCTTGCGTCAGTGCGTCAGAGTATTGCTCCCATTTGCCGACCTCCAGCGTTATGGATCCCAGCAACGTGTACAATTCAGCCGATGGACGCATTTCAATCATTTCGCTAAGAACACCCAGGGATTCTTCGTACTTGCCATCTGCTATGTAGTCGTTGAGGCGGACAACTTTGGCATCATACGATTCTTCCGAAACCTCTTCCGAGTTGTCTGGTTCGGCAGTTGCCGTAACGGGAGGACTATAGTCAGTCCTGGCAGTGGGTTCCTTGTCCTCTCGTACTGGCGGCGCACTGGCTATTCCTTCTTGTGGGCCCATCTCGATCTCCTCAATCTTCTCTAAAAGATCGCTCACATTTCCTTCAGCCAGGACAATGAAGTTCTCATCAAAGAGCCAGGCAGTACCGTAGGACTCGTTATCATAGAACTTCTCTATTTCCCGAAAGTAGTACCACTCGTTGAGATAGGATTGATTGCCATATCGAGGATCCAGATTCGGTAGAATAATGTCAACCACTCCTGCGCTGTGGGCTCTGATGTCCGCAGACATATCGCGATATTCCGCCTCATTTCTTCCCCAATCCCAAACCCTCACGAAGCTGATCGACACCGAGGCCTTTCTTTCTGTCGTGGATACTTGATCCATGTCTCTTTGGAGGTCATAGCCAATGGTCGCCGGATTACCCAGAAAATCATCCATTTGAAACTGGGAGTACTTGAACGATGTCAACTGCCGAATAATGATGTAATCGCCTTCCTGCGAAAACAGCTCAACAGCTCTTCCATTGACATCCTGGCCGCGAATGTTCTTCGCTCTCCCCCCTATCGTAGCTTCCTGAGCATGCAATGGTCCAAGAGCCATTAGCATCGCCAGTAGGCCTAAGCTGATCTTGTAGCTCAGAGAATTGATCGTAACTGGTGTATTCATCATCGTAGTTGGAACCTTAAAATACTTAAATATTGACTTTTCCCACGATCAATGATGGATTCAGGATTGGAACAATTGAGATGTCTTGAGGAGATGCTGTCTTGCTACGCAATCCACGAGGAAGACACACCTGTCGATCAATAGTCCGTGTTGCACCGTTTTACCGACGTAAAACCCGCTCCTGACACACACCAAAAACCGTTATTTATTAAAATCATCAAGAATACCTCTTTTCGGACGCTGATTATTCTGGTCCAGCAGCAAACACTTTACTTCTCTGCTTTTTTCAATCTACTTCGGCTCAAAATCTCTTGTAACCAACTGACATGAGGAAAGCATTCATTTTTTCGCTGCTGGGGCTAACACTCCTTGCCACCAAAGGATTTGGGCAAACCGAAAAGCTCAAAACCGTTTTCATCTACAATTTCACAAAGCATATCGAATGGCCCCAGGCTTCTGGTATCAGCGACTTTGAAATTGCTGTAGTGGGATCTTCCGAACTCACCCAAGAACTCGAGACGCTTGCTACCTCCAGAAAGGTGAAGGACTTACCATTGAAGGTCTCGAAATACCCGTCCATCAAAGATGCGCAAGGGGCCCAAATTGTGGTCATAGGTTCTAAAGAGACGGCTCAACTCGCATCCGCTCTTGATGGCAATAATTGTCGCAATGCCCTCATCATCACGGAAGGCGATGGTCTCGTAAAAAAAGGTGCTTGTATAAGCCTGGTCGTACAAAACGACAAACTCACGTTTGAGATCAGCAAATCCAACATCGAAGCCCGATCCCTCAACGTGAGCAGCAAGCTACTGGCACTAGGCATCAACATCCAATAACATCAACCACGAGACACCATGAATATTCGACAAAGAATCTGCTTCGGACTGTTAGTATTATCGATGGCCTTCAGTTTGGAGCTGGTGGCCCAACAGGATGTAAGCAAACTATCTCGTAAGGACATTTTGGAGATGGACTACGACCAACTCCTGGAAATGCCTTTTGAGGACGTCATGAAGCTCGCTGAAAAGATGGGCATCTCGATGGACGAACTCTACGAACTGCTACTCAACAAGGAAGTAACCGCTGCTTCCAAGAAAGCAGAAAGCAGTTTTGAGGCACCGCTCTCTACTACGGTGCTTTCGGGTCAGCAAATCCTCGCATCTGGTGCAAGAAATATCGAAGAGGCCTTGAGGCTGGTTCCTGGAATGATCGTTAGGGAAAAGACCACTGGCAACTTCGACATTCATATTCGTGGCAATGACAACGTCCCTCCCGACAACCTATTCCTGTACACAGAAAACTCCATGACGCTCGTAATGATTGATGGTCGTCAGGTATATAACTATGCCAATGGCGGTACTTTCTGGGAGACGCTTCCCGTAGACATTATAGACATTGACCGGATCGAAGTAGTGCGAGGTGCCGCGAGCGCGCTCTATGGGGCGAATGCCGCTTCCGGAGTCATCAACATCATCACGAGGAAGCCGGAAAACACCCGATTAGGGGTAAATGGCACCGTGCAAGGAGGCAACCTGAATACACTCATCGGTAATCTCAGCATCGGTCAAAAAGTCAACGATAGACTGCACTACCGAGTATCGGGCAACTACCAACAAATGGACCGGACCAGTGACAAATTGCAGGCACTGGAGCCGCTCGACGACATGTTCCGGAACTCCCCCGTACCTGGGATCTATGATCAATACGCGGACATTCTCAATCCCGATAACATCTACGAAGTCGCCGACCTCTTCAGTCTTCCTAACCCAACCTTCCCATGGATCGACTATACGGACCCAGACGATCTGGATGGGTCCCCGAAGTTTCCCAATCCCGGCATGTCTCGCGACCGATATGGGGTCAATGGCACGGTGTTCTATGACCACAGCGACAATATCAACGCGAGAGTCTCATTAGGTTCTCAGCATTCCGAAGTGGTGACCAGTACTTATGGCGATCAAGTGAGCCCATTGAGTACACGCATTAGTAGGACTTCATATGTCGATTTCCATACGCAATTCAATGACCTGACTATGCAGGTCAATTACAATACCGGCTGGCAAGATGTAATGGTGGGTGATGAAGGGTTCAAAATAGACATCGACGTCATCAATGCCCAGCTCGAAAACGATTTCAAATTTGGAGGACTCAATTTACGTCCGGGTGTCTACTACCAGGGAGCTACTCAGAATGACTTGCCGTACTTAGAGGAGGTAGGAAACGGATTCCTAAACGCCAAAAGAAGCATCAACGCCGTCTCCGGTGCCCTTAGAGCAGATTACAAGATCAACAACCTCAGGTTCATTGGTGCCTTGAGAGCAGAGAAATATAACGTAAACGATCAGATCTACCTGCCATTCCAACTGACCGCCAGCTACAACCTGAATGAGAAGAGCTTCTTCAGAGTCAACTATGCCAGTGCCAATCGGTCCCCTTTCACAGTAGATACTCATGCAGACCACGTCTGGGACAGAAGCACCCGCAGCTTCCCACAGCGCATCACTTTCGTAGGCACACAAGATCTGGACCTCACGAGCATTGATGTCTTCGAACTTGGCTACAGGGTCAAACCTGCCAAGAGTGTACAAGTGGACATCGAGCTATTCTACTCCATTGCCGAGGACTTCGGTTATCTCTCACCGGATTCTGTAGTCGGACAATTCTCTTTGGTAGATTCTACACTTTTCAACTTCACCGACCCGACCACGGGCGACGTCACCCAAATATTACAGCCGATACCAGCACCGGGAATCCCTTCACTGGCTCAAATGGCCTATCAGAATATTGACCTCGAATCCCACCAAATGGGTGCAACCGCCAACATTACCTGGGTAGTCAATGAAAACCTCGTGCTCACCGCCTATGGCACTTATCAGCAGACAACACTCAAGAATTACTATCCATTGACAACGAACGAGATCATTGCGCAGATGACAGCAGATGCCGCGGTAAGATTACAAACCACCGGAGACAACATCGGAGGATTTGCACCTATCACTTTCTTCGAAGGCGGTGGATATGAGCCCTACCCCTCCATCCTTGCGTATTCCGCAGATCGCCCAGATGCCACGGTAGACGAAGTGGATCATAAAGCCACCCCAGCCTTCTTCGGAGGCGCAAGTATCGACTGGAAAGGATTACAGGACAAGTTGGGTGTTTTCGTCAGCACCTACTTCTTCACCGAGCAGGAGATGAAAACACAGTATGGGTCAGACATCATCCCGGCGAAAGCCATTGTCAATGCCAAAGTGAGCTACAAGGTCTTCCAGGAGAATGCCATATTTCTCAATGCCCGAAACCTATTCAACAACTCTTCAAAGGAGTTTGGCTGGCTCGATGAAGTCCAGGGTACGTACATGGCAGGTTTGCAGATCAGTTTTTGATGAGGGCGATCCCCCGCGAACTTCCGACAGGTATTCGTGCAATCGTGACTTCTGGCATTGAGCGCTTCCAACATCAGCGCTACCTGATCAGAAACCAGTTAATTGTTCCAAGTTGCCGCCATCCACATCAGCCATGTAGATGACGGTATCCCCTTCTTCGCTCATGCCGTAGAATCCGGCATCAAAAACCAAGACCTTGTGGTGCAGATGACTATTCAACTCCTGCCGGTCTACAAAAAATGAAACCTGCGTAGTGGCCGCACTAGCTCTGTCCCTTTTGAAGAGATCAAAGGAATCTTTGTTTTCGTCACTGCTCCAAATCAAGTATTTACCATCATCTGACCAGTTGGGCATTCGTTCGCTGAACCCCGGCGAATTCGTGAGATTTTGAACTACTCCCGATCGGACGTCCAGTAAGAATATATCAAAAACGTAAGTCGAATCATTACCCATGTTTTTTAGGAAAACAACCTCATTTCCCTCTGGGTGGATGAAGGGTTTGAAAAATTCATCTCCTTCATAGGATGACTCCAGGAGCACTTTGTCCTGATCGCTTTCCAGATCGCGAAGTATCAACGCCGTTTTTCTCCCTGGTTGAAATTCCGCAAATAGCATCTTGCTTCCATCCGCCGTGAAACTCAGATCAGAATGGCGATTGCCATCACTTGGATGAGTCACCCGCTCTACATTCGAACCATCTTTGTTCATCCGAAAAATCGACATGCCCCCCGCGCGGTCCGAAGAGAAATATATCTGAGTGCCATCCTTTGACCATTTGGGATTCAAGTCCCAGGAATGATAACTCTCCGTCAAACGGACTTCCTGGCGTCTCTCAATGTCCACCAGAAAGATATCTGGAAGGCTATCATTGCGATAGGAGTAAAAAACGACCTCCTTGCCATTCGGTGATATCCTGGGACCAAAGTCAGATTGGGTGGGCGGCTGGCCGTGAATCATTGTTTCATGAAAAAGAGTCGCTAACACTAAGAGTAAAATTCCATTTGTCTTCATTCTCGCTTGATTTGTTTTCTGAGTCGATATGGCCGTGAATAGCGGCCTCGACTGAGCTCTGGTTTCCCATAGAAACGCCTCCAAGCCGGGATGGCACGACGTTTTGATGCGAACCGTTGAAGATTGTTTGAATGGTTGAGAATTGGTCAATTGAAGGTGAAGATCATGACTTGAAGTCCCGCTGGGCACGATTTCACCTATATCCTAAACAAATATTTACCTAATTCGTATTTCCTAAACAAATGTTTTCTAAATTCACCCGAGCTTAAATGCAGGATATAGTATGAACATGACATTAGGCGCACTCGAGGAACTCATCCTCTTACTGGTTTTGAGAGAAAAGGAGTCATACGGCGCCGAGCTGGTAAAGCTCTACGTCGATCACATGAATAAGGAAATCACCTTGCCAGCGGTGGTGATGGTATTGAAACGGCTCGAAAAAAAGGGCCTACTGAAATCAAAAGTAGGTGAGCCCTCACCTGAAAGAGGTGGCCGGAGGAAGGTCATCTACGAAGCCACGGAGCTAGGTTACAGGACCGCGGAGACGGCTATGAAAGCCAAGACACAGATCTGGGACATGGTACCCAAACTCTCCTAGTCCATGCAAAAGCCTACTCGTCCACCAAAACTTGCCTACTGGCTGCTGCGCTTCTTCTGCCGAGCTGATTATCGTGATGAAGTGGCAGGAGACCTTCAGGAGGTCTACGAATGGCGACTGGAAACGGGGACGGCCACATCGGCCCGTCTGCGCTATTACCTCGATACTTTGAGTGCCATCCGATTCTATCGTGGTGGCCGATTCACTTCTGTCATTACCAATGCCATGCTCTTCAGTTTTATCAAAAGTTCATTTCGAAATTTCAAGCGCCACCTTGGGTACACCGCCCTCAATGTATTGGGACTTGCCCTCAGCCTGGCCGCGGCGCTATTCATCCTCCAGTACGTCTCGGAGGAATTGAATTACAACAACAGCTCCAGTGCAGACCACATCTACCGTGTATCCAATGACTATTATCGCTTTGGCGGTATGATCTACGAAAGCAGCATGACCTTTTCAGGCGTCGGACCTGCCATGGAGCGAGATCTTCCTGAGGTGACTGAGTATGCGAGGTTGTTTAGTCCCAGCATCAGTCGTGGAGGGGCCGTGGTGCTTACCAGGCCGGATCAACCGGACATTAATTTCAAGGAACACAAGCTGTTTTTCGCTGACCCGGCCTATCTCGACTTCTTTGATATCACCATGGTCCATGGTGCCAGTCAGTTGCATAGAGCGAATACGATCGTGCTCACAGCGGAATTGGCCAAAAAGTATTTTGGTAGCGTAGAAGCCGCGCCAGGCAAAAGAATGCGATACAATGACAGCAGGGAGAGTTATGAGTTGGTGGTCTCCGGAGTGTTTGAAAGGCCCGCCTTCAAACTACAGGTAGACGCCGATGTACTCATCTCCTATGCCACGTTGGAGCAGCCCAATCCCGAGGACTTCGGCAATGACTGGGGTGGGAACGCCTTCATCACTTTCGTTCGCGTCACGGAACAGGCCGATCCAGGTGCTATTGAAGAGACGATGAGCGACCTGACGCTTCGCTACAAGCCAGGGTATGCGGAGAAGAACGAACGAGGAGAATACCTCCGTGTCAACCGGTATTTCCTGACGCCGATTACAGACATTCATTTGAATTCCAAGTACCAGAATGAAGTAGGCCCTATTGGAGACGCGACGACGATCAAGGTCTTGCAGGCCATCGCCTTGTTCATCGTGGTCATTGCATGGATCAATTTTATCAACCTCAGTACCGCCAAGTCTGTGGACCGGGCACGCGAAGTAGGTGTTCGCAAGGCGCTGGGAGCACGCAGGAATGAACTGGTCCTACAATTCTTCACCGAGGCCGTCCTCATCAATGGTATGGCGGTCCTACTTGCTATGAGCTTTGTGATGATTGCCCAGCCGCTCTTCAACATATTCGTGGAAAAGGGCCTTTCTCTGCAGAGTATCGACCTTTCCCGCTTTGGACTGCCAGCGGTTGTCATCTTTCTGTTGGGCACAGCCCTCTCTGGCCTTTACCCTGCCCTGGTACTTTCGTCTCATCAGGCCATCAATGCCCTGAAAGGCAAATCCAAGGTGGGCGGTGGGCTAGTGCTCCGACGAGGCCTCATCGTTTTTCAGCTACTGTTCAGTTCGCTCCTGATTATGGCCACCCTGGGAATCAACGACCAACTGACGTATATGCGGAGTCAGGAGATGGGCTTTGACATGGAGCAGGTCCTGATCCTTCGCGGCCCCGTCATCAGGCAAGCGACAGGTGTGGACAATGTTCCACACATTGAGCGATTCAAGCAGCAGGCCCTCACTATTCCGGGCGTATCAAGCATTGCTACATCCACGGTCATTCCCGGACAAGGTATACTGCGGGGAATGGCAATCACCACGGTCAGGGGAAGCGACGCACATCTTCAGTCAATCGAGCGGGTCGTCACAAGCAATGACTTTTTGTCAACGATGAAGGTGAACTTCCTGGCAGGCAAAGACTTCGACGAGACGATGGACAGTTATGAACCGATCATTCTCAACGCTTCGGCAGCCGGACAGCTCGGTTTCGAAGATCCCATTGATGCCGTTGGTGAGGTCCTGTACGAGTTTGGAGAGCAAGAAAGAAGAATTGTTGGCGTGATTGAGGATTATCACCATGAGTCGCTCAATCGCCCCATCGACGCGATGTATTTCGTGAGGCATCCGGCCTTTGATTCGTTTTATGCGATTCGGTTCAATACCAGGGAAGTCCGCACGGCCCTCGACCGCATTGAGGAAAGCTACCATGCTGCTTATCCTGGCAATCCTGCAGAATACTACTTCCTGGATCAATTCTTCGGCGGGCAGTATAAGAAGGATGAAGTCAATCGGAAGGTCTTCAGTGCTTTTGCTTTTATGGCGATCCTCGTTGCCTGTCTTGGGCTATATGGCTTGTCCTCATTTTCCGCTCTGCAGCGAACCAAGGAGGTGGGAGTTCGAAAAGTCCTTGGCGCAAGCATTCCACGACTGTTTCTACTGCTGTCCAGGGAGATCTTCGTGTTGGTACTGCTGGGCTTCTTGCTAGCCACGCCGGTGGCATGGTGGGGAATAGAAAGCTGGCTCAACGACTTTGCTTACAGAATGAGCATCGGCCCTCTATTGTTCATCATCCCTCTACTCTTGATCACAGCCATTACACTCATAGCGACGGGTAGCAAGATTCTGCAGGTAACACTGGCCAATCCTGTCACGTCTTTGAGATATGAGTAGAATGAAATGTTGAATTATCCAACTCTGGAGGACTTATGGCTAGGAGGAATCAGAAGATATTAGCTGTCGCCAGCCTGCCATTGCTCGTTGGACTACTGTCATGGTCAACTATGACAATGACCCAACCGCCGGCAACCTCGGACCAAACTGGCACTGACTATGAAAAGCTGCTGGAGGAAGCGAACCTTCCCTCTAGAATGGTCGCCCATGGGGTACCGGGTATTAGCTTCGCTATCATTCTCGATGGCCAACTGGATTGGGCCAGAGGTTATGGCATAATACAGGCAGGAAAACCGGAGAAGGTGAACACCGAGACGATGTTCTCTGTCGGCTCTGTAAGTAAGGTTGGCACCGCGGTGCTTACCCTGAAGCTGCAGGAGCAAGGCGTACTGGACATTGATGCCGACGTCAATACGTATCTCGAATCCTGGAAGGTGCCGACCAACGAATTCACCCAAGAGAAGGCCGTGACCCTCAGACACATCATGTCCCATACCGCTGGACTCACGGTACATGGCTTTGCGGACTTCTCTCCTAATGAATCGCTACCAACCACAGTGCAAATATTGAATGGCTCAAGCCCAGCCAAAAACAGTCGGGTGTATGTCAACATACCGGTGGGAAGTAGTTTCCGATATTCAGGTGGTGGCACCACTATCGAGCAAATGATGATTGAAGACCTTACCGGACTCCCGTTTCACAGAGCAGCACAAGACCTATTGTTCGGGCCCACGAACATGCAGCGGAGCAGCTACCAAAATCCTCTACCAGCGAGCTTTGGGAGTATTGCTAAAGCCCACAACAACAACGGACGACCGGTGGCCTTGCCAAGGGGCTATCAAAGTATGCCAGAGGCTGCTGCCTCGGGATTGTGGACCACGCCTTCAGATTTCGCCAAGGTGATGATCATGCTGATGGAGGCGTACGAGGGGAAAGATGGGCTCCTATCACCAGAGACAGTCCAAGACATGATGACTTCTGTATCTCCCGGTGACTATGGTTTAGGCCCTCGAATGAGGAAGGCGGACGGTGACGTCCTCTTCTCCCATGGTGGAGCAAATGACTCCTACCGGGCGCAGTTCGTAGGCTCGTGCAAGACAAAGAATGGGATAGTCATCTTTACGAATGGCGCCTCTGGTACAGCTTTGATTCGTGAGCTGTTGCCCCTTTTTGAAAAGGTGCTGTTCTAAACATTTTTCAACTTTCGCAAAATTCGACCGCTTCGTCCCTGGAGTTAGTGACTCAACAAAGCGCCCTTGAATAACGATTTTCCTTGATAGGTCCGGATGTCTTTGGGCAAAGTCTGATTGCACTGTCTTTCATAGAAGAAATTTTGTTGACTTGCTCCAATGTCGATACAGATGTCAAACAACTGGTCCTCTACCTCCTCAGGGACCTCAACCCTCCAGAAGGACCCTGATCAGATCATGCTGCTTGCTGCAGCCAAAATGGACAGTCTATCGTCATCGCAACTCAAATCGTTTCATCCATTCCTGCCGTTCGTTGCTGAAGAAATACGCTTTGGATCGGAAGGGAGGAATATGATGCGGCTGCAGATCTATGAGTGACTCTTCAGGTAGATCCAGGGGATTTTTGGGAATGTGTGAGGCCAGTTCGGATTTGATGGCCTGCAGGCTGTCTACCATCGCCAGGTTGTACCATTCCTCTGGATCATCAGATAGCTTGTACAGCTCCTCCGAATCATCGATATAGCGGATATAGTGCCAGTCATCCAATCGAATGGAATAGCTCCCGTAGTCGTACGTAGTCACAATAGGCCTGCTGATAAGAGTATCAGGATTGGCCAAAATCGGTTTGAGTGACCTACCGTCAAAGTCATCTCTTGGGGACAAATTACATAAGTCGGCGAGGGTGGGATACAGATCCATCAGCGAGGTCAAATTAGAGGTAGTTTTACCTCCGTCAGATCCGCCCGGGAGTTTCTGGATCCCTTCAGGAGCCCGAATCATCATGACGGTCCTGATCACATTTTCCCAAAGTGCGAATTTCCGCCAGTGCATTTTCTCTCCAAGCTGCCAGCCATGATCAGACCATATGACCACAATCGTATTTTCAGCATAGTGGCTATTTTCCAACTCCATCAAAAGGCGTCCCACCATTTCATCAGCAAAAGCTATTGAGGCCAGGTATCCTTGTACGGCATTGCGCCATTGATCAGCTTCCACGACATGTTTATGATAATTTCCACCCCGGCTCATCAATTCCCGGGCCACCGCCCCAAGGTCCGCCGTGTCCTGATCCATTATCTCGGGTAATTGGATGCTTTCGATCGGGAACCTGTCGAAATATTTCTGGGGGACGTACCATGGGAGGTGTGGTCTATAGATGCCACAGGCCAGAAAGAAAGGTTGATCGTGTTCTCTTTTTAGTTGATTTGAAATGTAGTTGACACTTTTGAAATCCCCCATTTCCTCATCCTCAATTGGGAGACCAGCCCAGTCAAACATGCTGTACATGTATTTGAACGGAGGCATGCTGGCCGGCCGCTCGTCAGGAAAATTGTCAGCAGGCATGGGCCTCTTAATTCCGGGATAGTAATCGTCCCATCCGAGGGTGTCCACCTGGCCATAGTGAAAGATTTTACCCGCTCCCGCCGTAAAGTAACCACTTGCTCTAAAATGCTGCCCAATGGTCATTACTTCCTTCAAAGCGGGAACATCCCGCCAGTCCTGGTAATTGGAATACATTCCCGAGCTGTAGGTATGCAAACCTGTAAGCAAAGCAGAGCGGGAAGGATTACACCCCGGGCTAGCGCAATAGTTTCTGCTAAAATTCACAGATTCATCAGCGAATTTGTTCAGATGAGGGGTAATGGTCTGTCCATTGCCAGCAAGCGGTTCAATCCAATCATTCATATCATCCAGGGAGATGAAGAGCACATTGGGATGTTCAATGAGGTCTTGCTGATTTGATTGCTGACAGGCTGAAAAGTAGAATATACAGCCTGCAGCTACAATTATTGAACGAGTAGGTTTCATCAGGTGGATCGATATCTCTTGTCCCAAGATAACTATATCTGGGCCATGTGGATCCTATGTATTATTTCGTGCTACTTAGCGTCACCGACACTGGACTCCAAGGAGATATCGTGGAACCACCCCACCGTCATTCCTGTGAGCTCCAACGCTTAACAACTACTACGCAAAATCGAAATGCGATACAGGAATCTGGCGGGGTTATCTATGTCAATTCAGATTCTTGGCTGTTCGTGATGTTCCGAAGGGCATCGCGAACCAACAATTGCAATGGATCTGTGATCCATTCGAGGCATCAGGAGAGGATTGCAATTCCTTCCCAATCATCCTTCGACATGCCCTGCAGGATAGGTCGAATAGCTATGGCGAAATCCGGCTCAAGAACTGACATATAACATCCGTAGATCCTCCAACCAACTCGCCATCTACCCTTATCTTGCCACGGCACAACCCCTACCAACATGTCGAAAAAGCGCATATTCTTTACCGGAGGATCAGGCAAGGCCGGAAAACACGCCATCAACTACCTGCTGGACCAGGGATATAGGGTCCTCAATGTGGATCTAGTACCACTGGATAACCCAAGAGTCGACAATCTGATCGCGGACATCACGGACTCAGGACAGATGTTCAATGCCATGAGTTCGTACGCCAACTTCGATGAGTTGGAGCCGGGAACAGGCACGCCCAAATTCGACGCAGTCGTGCACTTTGCAGCCGTACCAAGGATCTTGATCAATCCTGACAACGAAACTTTCCGGGTGAACACCATGGGTACCTACAACGTGATTGAGGCTGCGGTGAAACTGGGCATCAAGAAGATCGTCATTGCCTCCTCTGAAACGACCTACGGCATTTGCTTCTCCGATGGCCAAACGGATCCCCACTCACTACCCTTGGAAGAGGACTATGATGTCGATCCTATGGACAGCTATGGGTTGTCCAAGGTTGTGAATGAAAGAACAGCGCGTACTTTTCAGCGCAGGTCGGGATTTGACATCTATGCCCTTCGCATTGGGAATGTGATCGAGCCACACGAATACGAAGAGCTCTTTCCTCACTACTTCAAACATCCTGAGGTTCGCCGCAGAAATGCCTTCTGCTACATTGATGCGCGGGACCTGGGGCAAATTGTGGACCTGTGCCTGCAAAAGGATGGTCTTGGATTCCAGGTTTTCAATGCCGGCAATGATGAGAACGGCGCCGTTCTGACCAACAAGGAATTGATTGAGCGGTTCTTCCAGGGCATAACTCTCACGCGCGAATTGACGGACTATGAAGCCTTGTTCTCGAACCGAAAGATTCGCGAAGTGCTGGGCTTCAAGGAGCAGCATAGTTGGCGGAAGTATGTGAAGCCTGAATAATCTCGCAATGCCGCCAATGGCGGCCGGAAGCAGTAGTGCAATGGACAGGACATCTCGCTCCCCAGATTAGTATTTTATGGAGCCTTTATAAGTTCGAGTATGTCGTCCGTGTCAGAATTCAAGTAATGTTGGATGGTTAGCAAATTGTTCAGAATCAAGTCTGAAACGCTCTTGGTAGTGAGATTTCCCGTATTGAGATAAATAACTTTAGGCGGAGACCCGTGAAGTGCATTTAGGTCGACAAAGTCTGAATCAAAAGTCACCACCGCATATTTATGCTTCTTGGCAAATTGAAAAATTTCAAAGTCAGAACAATCCTCCAGGCCTAGAAATCGAACCTGTGCACAGTCGGAGAATTCCTCTGGAAGCTTCTTAACAATTCTTGGTGATATGTTCTGGTCAAAGAGGAGCTTCACTGAATAGAGATCAACCTTCTCTCTTTGTCGGCGGCATAAGAAAGGCAAGCATCGATCATTTCATCGGTTATTTCTTCGAAGTCGGCCTTAATGTCCGCTCGACTCATGCCATTCGATAGCCAATTTAGGACATCATAAACAGAGATTCTGGTGCCCTTAATACAAGGTTTGCCGAACCGCTTGTCAGATCTGATTTCTAGAAACTCTTGATAGCCCATAAGATAAAGATACGAAATATGCTACTCGAAGGACATGCTCAGCAGCTCAAAGTGAGCAAGTCGCTGGTGAAAATACTAACACCGTCCATTCTCGTTACCACCTACTAACGACCTCGATCTGCGTTCGGGCGTTCACATCATCCCTGGGGTCTATGGCAGTACCTGCGTCGACTTCCACAAGAATGGGTATGCCTGATTCCTTCAAACACAGATCGGTGTTGTTGTCGTTGTCGGATAGGTCGGCAAGTTTGTAGGGATTGACCCGGAGGGTATCCGATCCATCAACGATCGTCACGGTGAAGGCCTCAAGTTCATTATCCCCAAGCTCTTCACCATTTACGGCCCTGACGCCACCTGACCAGACGGCTTTCACAATCATCTCGGTATCCTCTTTTGGGCAATCGCAGCCCGTTCCTTTGGGCACATAGGGATAATCATCGGTAAAGGTGAAGTACTCTGCATAGCTTAGAACAGGTCCTTCTTCCAATGGAATAACTTCCCCGCTCTGCCCCTTGAAGTTGACCCCCGTTCTGCTCATGAGGTCCCCTACGACCTCGACCGAAGACGGTGGGTTGTCTGGGTGATTGCCATATTCCCCAATGAGCAAGGCGGTTCTCAACTCAAATTGCTCTTCTGCTGGTAGTAGCGTGACGGCTTCGACATCGAATACAGTCCCGTTGGCGGAAGTTACTGCAAAATCCGACGCATCCAGCGTGGAGGGATCGACCTCTAACGAAAAAATGACGGGCATCCCATCTTGCCCTGGCGCGTTGATGTACAGCGCCCTGGCCCTTTGGGTCAGTCCGTTGTCCAACCCAAAAAATGCAGATAGTATCCTCGCATCCCTGGCTTTGTCGATCTCTGGCACGGACGCTGACAGCTGGACCTCACGACGAAGATTACCACACCCCGAGGTAATGGCCGTAAAAAGCCCGGCCATGATAACGAGGTGAATGAATGATGAATGGTAGGTGGTTCTCATGGGTTTATCGCTATTTCACTATGAATTTGTCACCGTCGTTGGCCAGGTGAATAGGGCCGTCGTATCCTTTCAGTTCATTCAGATACATATTCGTAATCACCGCATTGTCCGGTGCTGGCCCCATATGGTTCAAAACCAGCTTTTTCACATTGGCGCGTTGGGCTAAAGCGGCGACCTCCGCAGGGCTTGTGTGGTAGTCTTGGATGTCGTGAATAATTCCCAGGTTTCTCTCCATTCCCGCCTTATCAAGCTCCTTCGCCAGCATCTGCTGAAAAGACATCAAAAGCACTTCATGAACCAACAAATCGCAGTCCTTTGCCACTTTCTCCAGATTGGCGCTCTCCTTCGTATCACCGCTGATCACTACCTTTTTGCCATTGTACTCGATCAAGTACCCAACTGCAGGTTCTATTGGCTCGTGGTCGACATCAAAAGCGGTTATCTTGACGCCGTTCTGATCAAATACTACCACACTCGAGTCCTGGGCCATGTGGTACTCTTTGGGAATGCCTGTTGCCTTGGAAATATCCATCGTCTCCGGACCGTGGTGGTCCACACGATATTGATTCTCAATACTCAGAAAACTGTTGGCGGCGTTGACAATAGTCGTGAGGCTGTCTGGCCCATAGATGTACAAGTCGTCTGTTCTACCCATCACCCATGAGCGGCTGATCATATTGGGCAGGTCCATCATATGATCTGAGTGATAGTGCGTCAGAAACACACCGTCCAGCTGGGTGAGTGGAAGCCCCAGGTTCTCAGCTTTCTGCACCACACCCGCCCCAACATCGAACAGAAAGAAGTAGCCATTCACCACTACCGCGGTGCCGGTTTGGGCTCTTACACCGGGCAACGGTGTAGAAGTGCCCACTGTCACAACAACTATTGCATCGTCCTCATACCAGGCGCTGGCATTATCGGCTACTGCCTCGAGCATCTTTGGTATGACATAAGGCACCAGCTTCTGAGGGTAAAACTTGACAACAATCCATCCGGATCCAGCTAGCATACCGACAATCGCAACGAAGATGATTAAGGCTTTTTTCATGTGTAGTTCTCTTTGGCTAGTTCAGACTTTTTTCGCTAACGCTGTCTTTTCCATTCAACCGTCTTACTACGAAACCCAGCGTCGATTTCGAGTGCCAATAGATTCTCTGATGGAGTGATCTCCACATCAAACCACTTTTGGCGCCTGGCGGCCCAGATCTGTCCGGTCCATTTAGTGCCCTGTTGCTGCAGATCTCTGAGAATAACTCTCCCAATTTTCGCTTGTTCGTTATCCGTTGACTTGAGTAGTCCGGTCAACTCTCCATCCACTTCCAGGATTTCGATTTTCGTATTTTCTTCTCCAGTTCCCCAAACGCCATCGAGGTTGGATTGTGAGAAGGCTGAGAATGAACACAGCAATAAGATCATAAGGGAATTTCTCATTGTTCGGTTTTCCTAAGTCAGCAAATTAGTACTTTAGTACTAATAATTGAATACTTTTAGTACCAATTGACTATTTCTTAACATGAAATTGAAAGAGAGGATCCTCCATACGGCTGTGGGGCTATTCCATGAAAAGGGAATATCAACAACATCCCCCAATCAGATAGCCGCTGCACTAGACATCAGTGTGGGCAACCTGACTTATCACTTTAAAACCAAAGCCGAATTGGTACAGGAGGTTTATGAGCGTATGAATGCTGATACAGAGGATTTTATCAAGGTAGATGGATACCTGACACTCGATGACTTCAGAAAGATGATGGCCAAGTTTCGGGATTTTATGGCTAAGAATGGTTTTTTCTTCTACGACCTTGTGGCCATTCTTCGCACTTACCCGGGAGTGAAAAAGATCTACGAAGAGACCAATGTCTCGAGGTTAAAACAGGGCAGAAAGCTGTTCGACTATTACATCGCCACAGGCAGAATGATCCCTGAGAATGAAGGGATCAATTACAATCATTTGACCCACAATGTCTGGATGGTAGGTGCCTTTTGGAACACACAAAGCAGGATCTTCTCGTCCGGATCCTTATTCGACCAACCCATGGACCTCGTAGACATGACATGGTACATGATCTTGCCGTATTTGACTGAGAAGGGTAAAGCAGAATACGATCAGATCAATGAGTTTTTGCAGAACCAGCCGATTAACAAAGAGGCTTAAAGTATGCGTCAAGTCGCTCCCAGCCCCATCTCCTCCAGAATAGTCCCTATCCCCTCTCGGTAAGTCGTGACGTTGAAATCGGGGAAACGCCCCTTGAATTTATCAGAACTGAAAATATTATCAATCTCGTAGCGAGGTAGCAACTCCTGAATTTCCTTGACAGGTCGCTTGAACAGCCCTCCCAACTTAAACATCCATGTACTCATGATGGAGTACTCCAACCCCCTACCAGCGACTTCTGAGGCCACGGCGATAAACTCTTGGTAGGTCAGTCGATCATCATCGCACGGCAAGTGCCAGGTCTGTCCATATGCATCCTCCGTATTGCCAATGAGCGCTGTCGCCCGGCTGGCATCCGGCGTCCATATCAATGTGCGCTTGACCGAGTCCGATATGGGTACTTTCAGCTTCTTCCCTTGCTTGATGTTCTGAAAAACTAATGCGTTGGTGATCCCCTGGGTCTTTCCCGGACCATAGAACTCCGGAGCCCGGCAGATGACAGCTTCTATGGTCCCTTCCGTCATTTCTTTCAAGAGCATCTCTGCCATCTTCGCTCTCACGATAGACTTTCGTCCCTTTGGTTGGAAGGGACTCTCCTCCGTCTGGTGTGCTTCGGCCTTCGAGTACATGTAGGTGTTGTCGAAGAACACCAGCTTGCATGAATGGTGTTTGCAGGCGGCGATAGCGTTTTGCATCATCACTGGGAATTGGGCTTCCCACATTTCGCTATTGATCGGGAGTCCCACCGTCAAATAGGCAATCTCGCTTCCCTCCACAGCTTTGCTCGTGGCCTCCGAGTCCAATAAGCTGGCAGGAAATAGTGTATCGGAATCGTTGACCTTTTGGGGGTTGCGGCTAACGAGCCTAATATCTTTGGTGTAGTTCCTGTGTAGCTCTCTGGCTAGTTCGATGGCGATCTGGCCATTGGCTCCTAGAATTGTTTGCATAAGGTATCAGTAAGAGGAGTTATGCTGTTGTTCACCATGCTATGCTTTCAAACAGTGGCATGATCTCTTCGTATTTCAATCTGTGCACATTGCACGTTCTCTGGTAGTATTCGACAATCACAACCAACTTGTCATAGCCCCCATCGAAGCGATCTTCGATCATCCCTTCATCCGAAACACCAAGGTCCCTCTCAATCCAGTAATAAATGGTCGTCAGAGCGAACACTTTCGAGTGCTCCATCTTCGTGATAATACCGGAGTTGACAGCACTTTCCCAGCCATTCATTGATATGCCACGCACAGGGACCACATCGATCTCTAAATTGTCGCCGCTTCCCAGGGTGTCAGCGACGGCATGGTAATAATCCACCCATCGGCAAAGCTGCTTGGAGTTCGTTCTATAAATGTTAAGGTTGTTCTCCAGCTCCTCTTTGATGACTGTCATCGCTTTATCCAGCTGCTGTCTTTCCTGCTGATTTTCCCTGTAATACTGGAGTCTAAAGGCAATTAATATTCCAAGAAGGGCACTGAGAAATGCAATAATGTGATTTGGCCAGTCTATTTTTTTCACTGCATGGGCTCTCTTTTGGCTACACATCTCCCGACTTGGTCGACGATACCAAGGTGACTCCCTCAAAATAACACAAATCTCGCAAGTCGTGTCTTCTAACTTACCGCTACCGCTTGTACAGAGTGACTGCCTCTCGGAGTCATCGTCGCTTATCTCGATAGGTGTCTGTGCGCTTTCTGACCTTCAATGATTAGGCATGCCAACCTTATTACTCAAAACCCCAGAAACATCTTCATGGACTCCCAGACAGCTGGGAAATTACAGTAGAGAATGACGTGACCGCAATCGGGAATAATGGAAAGTCGGGAGTCAGGCAGGTATTGATGGGCCGCAAGGCATTCCTCCGGACCCGAATACTCATCCCCATCGCCACTCATGACAAGTACGGGACATTTGATTTTTGAGAAGGTTTCTACGCTCACATGGCTGTAATTGTAAAGGTCATTTAGCATTTCCAGGCTTTCTCCCCAGCGCTCAGGCTCCGGCATGTTTTCCACCCGCTTCTTGAAATAGTCACCCATTTCTCTCATCAACTCCTCCGCGGAATAGTCGCTGGTCCCGGGCTCTTCTTTCTTTGGATCATCACCAGCCCCCATGACGACCATTTTCTCGACGACATCCGGGTAGATAGCGGCCAGCTTATAGGCAGCAAATCCCCCATCGCTAAAGCCAATTACCGTCACCCTTTCTAAACCCAGGTGCTTGATCATTTTGTAAGCATCCGATGCCCTTTGCTCATACGTGAATGGCTCATTCCCAATGTCGGACTTTACATGTCCACGTGTCGCCAGGCAAATGACCTGATACTTTTCGGCGAGTTTCGGGATGAGGTACTCAAACTCATTGATATAGCCGAACACACCTCCATGCAGGATCAAGAGAGGGGCGCCCTCACCATATATTTCGTAATAGAGATCAGTGTCATCACCTACATCGAAATACTTGCCCGCCTCACTATTGTAGCCGTAGGGAATAGGCTGGGCCGAAATACCATGGGCAAGTAGCACTACTGAAATAGAAAAAAGAATTCTCATGTTTGAACAAGTTTCTGATAGAGATTGAGACAATGATCAATCAACTGGACGAAACTCCAGGAGATAGTATGCATTCATTTCGGTTCTTTTTGATTCAATACGAAGTGAATGGTAAACTGCCGAATGGCTTGTATGGTCACTCTCCCTTGATCAGCGTCTCTAGCTCGTGGACCTCCCCATTTTTGATCACCAGTCGGGTCTTCCGTGCGTTGCGAATATCCTCCAACGGGTTGGCTTCGACCACCACCATATCGGCAAGCTTGCCTACTTCGATGGTACCCAGATCTTCCTGAGCATTGAGAGCCGTTGCATTATTGATCGTAGCCGTTCGCAACACTTCGATGGGAGACAATCCCGCATCCTGGTAGTTCTCCAACTCCACATGCAGGCCAAAACCCTGAGGAATGATCGGAGCATCGGTTCCAGCAACTACCAGTCCTCCCTTTCGGTGGATGTCAGCCACCATCTGGATGACGTTCTCATACAGCTGATCGTAGGTCAACTGATCGCTTTGGATCTGGTCTGCTGAGGCGCTGATACTCGCCAGGTAGCGCAACTCTGAAAGTTCCTGCAAGCGGGCATCTTCCATCACACTGGGATCCCTCGCCACTACATATTGGTACCCCAGGTAGATCGCCGTTGTTGGCGTAAACCACATGCCCGATTGAGCAATGAGGTCAGTGACATCCTCATACGCCTGCCTGGTCTCCGAGAGCTTCGCCGAAAAGCCTCTCCTGCTCGTGCCTTTGACATGTTCCACCCCATCAATGTTGAAACCTACAGCGGGGTACAGCTCATGGGAAGTGACCGGAACACCGATGCGATGGGCGCCTTCTACCACCCGCTGCTGCAGTTGGTCCGGCAAGCGCACATAAGTCTTGATCAGATCGTAATCCAACAACTCCGCTTTGCGCAGCTCCTGATCTACCTGCTGCTCGGAAGTTGTTGTCGAGCCACCTCCATAGAATATGCGGCTACCATCGATCGGACTGCCAGTGAAAAAGATCCGTGGTCCGAGTGCCCTGCCCGCCTGGAAAGATTCCCTGCGATTGAGCACGTCGTGCGGATCCCCAGCCGGATTCCTGGTAGTTGTCACGCCCCAGGAGAGCCAGGTGCGACCTAGCCTTTCACCATTCTCACTTCCTTCATGCACATGGATGTCGATGAGCCCTGGCATCACAAAGGCATCGGAAGCGTCGATCATCCGGTTTGCCTCTCTGGTATCATCATGCGGCGCGATTTCCACGATCCGATGACCCTGGATCAAAATATCGACATCCTTCTGCAGCGTATCACTGACAGCATCAATCAGACCACCCGCGTGGATCAACGTCGTACCCTCTGGATGCTTTCGCTTCCAGGTAAGATCTATGGGAACGGTGACGGTGGTCTTGTCTTCCACGTTGAGCACTTTCAGCTCATTAATAGCCATGTACGATATCTTCTTCCCATCAGCGCTCCACGTCGGCGCATCGGACAACTCATCTGTGAGTTGGATGGGATCGCCAGTCGCATTACCATATTGATCCACGGGTAACAGCCAGAGCTTCCCCTTGGAAACAAGCGCCATAGATTCACCATCCGGTGACCAAACTGGACCATCATTACCTCGTACACCAAAAGACCAATGATCAGGTGCTATTTGAAATCTCTGGCGCTCCCCATCGACAGAAAAGAGCATGATGCGATTGACGCCCTCGCGATAAAGAGAGGAATAAGGATCCAATGTCGACAGTGCGATGATCTGACCATCAGGTGACCACGTGGGTGTCCCTACGCTGCTACCCAGGCGGCCCACAGGCGAACGCTCCCCACTTGCGATATCGAGAATACTGAGCATCCCTCCTCTGGGACCAAAGCTCTGGGCCAGGGCGATCGATTCGCCATCCGGGGACCAGGCCATGCCAGACATACTGCTGCCGGTGGTCAGCACTTTTGTAGCCTCTGGTTCGCCCAATGTCAATATCCAAATACCAAACTCCCCATCCTGGTCTGAGCTATAGGCAATCTGTGTGCCGTCCGGAGACCAAACGGGTAGCATTTGAACAAAGGGGTCATCGGTCAACTGCTCGATCGTGCCATCGCTTTTGCTGAGCCACAGGTCCTGCAAGGCAACAAATACAATCGATTCGCCATCCGGTGAGAGTGTGGGGGAAACGATGCCTTTGACCGGCTGGGGGTCAAGGGCGTCAAAGTCTCTCTTCTTACGCTTGTAGGGCGTCCTATCCAGTTCCACTTTTACTGAGAAAGGGATCGCCTTCTTTTCACCGTTCTCCTGCAGATACTGGATGCTGCCCGATGCCGAGTAGATCAGCGAGTTGTCGGCTGTCCATGCATGTCGAAAAGGATAGACATCTTCCCCCGGCTCCGACAGGGTTTCCACTCCACTACCGTCTGCAGCTACTCGCCGCAGTTGGGCGGTGACGTTTTCATGTTCATTGACAAGTAGCTGGGAGCCGTCCGGGGACCACGATGCCCCAGTGAGCTTACCGCTTGCAGAGTAAAGGGACGTTGGCTCCCCTCCTTCTGCAGACTGTATCAGCAGTTGGTAGTCACCCTGCTGCTGAGAGACGTAAGCCAGTTCATCGCCTGTGGGGGACCAGGCAGGACCATATTCATTGCCGTCGCCCGAAGTGAGGGCCTCCAATTTCTCTGTAACGATCTGCAATCGCCAAATGTCGTAAGAGCCATTCTTGTCGGAGGCAAATGCCAGGGATGTACCGTCCGGCGACCAACTAGGCTCCCGATGATCGAAGTCCCCTGTTGTCATTTGTTTTAGGTCACTACCGTCTGTGTTGACCGTGTAGATGTGCCAGTTGCCATCCCAGTAGGCCTGGAAAGCAATCTTCTTGCCATCGGGCGACCAGGAAGGTTCTCGGGCATTTCCATACGGATCTGTGATCGCCTTGCCTTCACCCCCACCGACAGGCATCAACCAGATGCGTCCCAGCAGATCGTACGCCAATGTATCTCCGGCAGGTGATAGTGCAACTGCCATGTTGGTACCCTCATTGAGCGTCAGCTCCATGAGCTTTTTATCCGCCTCGCCACCGGTGGGCGGACCCTCACAATTCATGAACAGTACAACACCACTGAGTAAAGTGCAAAATCTAAGTAGCATAGGTCAGGTAGATGAACAGAGGGAAAATTTAGGGATTTTTGGCGAAGTGACTTGTCAATGCTAGCCAGGACCGCCAATGGCAGTCCACGGCCATTAACTTCGAAAAGACCAGGTTACCCCGATATCCAGATCATTATCTCTCTTACCGGGCGGTGATGCCCTAAGCCAAAAACATCTGCCGGATACCTTCCCGGAACATTTCATCCCCGACCTGATTCCTTTGTGCATACATCGCCTTGGCATCTTCACCGGCGGGATAGCGCAGTACTGATTTCCCGTCAGTCGCTGCTTCGTACACGACCTCGGCAATCTGCTCTGCAGTGGAGTAGCTTTTTTGCCGCTCGGGATCCATGAATGCTCCCAGTACCTTTTGCATTGCCTCATTGTATGCTTCGTGCGAAGTCATATCGAGTGACCGGCCTGCAAAATCTGTGGCAATACCTCCGGGCGATACCGTCTTCACCCCAATGCCCAGTGGATTCAGTTCAAAGGCGAGGCTCTCACTCCATCCTTCGAGGGCCCACTTGGTCGCGTGGTACACTGAGTTGAATGGAAAGGCGATCAGTCCACCGATGGATGTAGTAGTAATGAAAAGGCCACTTTTCTGCTCTCGAAAATGAGGAATGAAGGCCTGCGTCACCCTCAGCACTCCCAGCAAGTTGGTGTTGAGCTGTCGGACGAGTTGCTCATCCGAGGCCCCTTCAAACGGGCCTGCAAGACCATAGCCGGCATTATTCAAAACAACATCGATGGTCCCCATAGCGATGGCCTTTTCAGCCGTAGATTTTATTTGATCCAAATCTGTCACATCCAGCGGCAGCAGGGAAACACCTTCTATCTTATCTAAGTCCTCTTCTTTGTCTGGATTGCGCATGGTCGCTATGACCTTCCATCCTTTGTCTGCAAACAGTTTAGCAGCAGCTTTTCCTAATCCTGAGGATGCCCCGGTGATAAAGATCGTTTTCGTCATTTCTTTATGGTTTAGGTTTTCGGTACTTCTTGAACTTGCCTAGGTCCTGTTTGTTGTCGGGCTTCCCGATCGTTTGTGCAACGACTCTGTTTTGCTTGGAGAAAAACCACCAAACCAACAGACATTGCCAAAAAGGAAGGTGTGGCCAATTCAATAAAGATATCTTCTGATAATTTCAGGCGCCTGATCCTTACCGGCATTTGGATCAATGAACTAGCTGCGGCCGTGCTTTTCGATTTTGTACACGAGCAATTCAGCGTCATCGCCCGGTAGTTCGGTCACACCGACCTGTTGTAGGCCGAGTTTCTCCAGAAGTTTTTGCGAAGCGATATTCCCTTTGGTGGTAATGGCGCTGATGGTCTCAATATGGAACTCATCGAATGCCGCCTCTTTGATCTTATTGGCCGCTTCAAATGCATATCCCCCTCCTTCAAACTGTGGCAAAACTGCAAATCCTATGTCAATGCCATCCAGCCCCTCCCTATCGTACAAGCCGCAGACGCCTATTTCCTTTTGGTCTTCCTTCCGGATCACTGTGTAACTGGAATAGCCAAGCCTCTGCAGTTGTGAAATCATTTTGATCTCAATGTATTCTTTGGCGGCGCCGATTGAGCTAATGTTCCGGTCACCGATGAACTGGATCCATTTCGGCGTATTGACCAATTCAAAAATGAATGCCGCATCCTCCTCAGAAGTTGGTCTGATGATCAGGCGCTCGGTTTCAAAGGATTTAAATGACATGGTCAATTGAGCGCTACCACTTCGTATGGTCTTCGATCTCTTCGTAAGCCTCGGCCGCAATGCGCTCGCCCAGCTTTCGCATCTCTGCCATCTCATCGGGGTTTCTATTTCCCCAGAAGCTCTTCCATGACTCCAAAGACGTCCACTTGGCGATAGTGATCACCTCGGTTTCGTCCTCGGCCGACCTCAACAGGAAGCTGCCAAGTGCACCGTCTACGGATTGATGAATGGAGTTGGTGGTCTGGCGCCATGTGTTCTTGAAATCATTGAAGTGCTCGGGCGCCACCCGCCAACGGTATACTACTCTGACCATCTTATTCCACAAGTTGGACTTCCAAAGACATAATCATGTAGCAAAGGTGCGAAATGATTGGTGCATGGAAGCGCGTGGTCTCACTCCTCGCCCAGAATGTTAGCCGGATTGACATGCATCACACGATATACCTGAATCCCCATCGTGAGCCCGGCAATGGCTAGGACCAGCACCAAGGTCAATAGTGGATAGCCGATGCCCAGATCAATGCTATAGGCATAATCGTCGAGCCATGCCTGCAGGCCAAGAAATACCGGAGGTAGTGCCAGTATGATACCCACAGTAGCGGTTAGGAGGTAGCGGGCGCTTACTACCTGGGCAATTTGTGAGAGCCCGGCACCAAGTACGCGACGAATCCCTATCTGCCTGATCCGCTGCTGGATGTTGATAGAAGACACCCCATAGAGACCAAGCAGTGAAAGGAAGATCGCCAAGCCGGTGAATATCCTGAGAAGCTGTGCAAACTCCTGCTCTTTGCCATACATCGACTGCAACTGCTCATCCAAAAAGCGATAATCGAAGGGGAACCCATCATCCGCAAACAACTGTCGCCAAGTATCGTCTATCTCCCCTATCGTACGGGCGATATCGTCTGATGTGTAACGAATCATCACACTACGAGGCTGTCCCAACCACATCTCCAGCGCCATCGGGCCTATTTCGTGATGGAGGCTCTGATAATGAAAGTCTTTGAATATGCCGATGATCTCAAATTCTCCTGTGGTAAACTGCACCTTCTTCCCAATAGGATCATCGACGCCCAGCATCTCGGCGAGCCGCTCATTGATGAGGAGCGAGCTGACGGAGTCCTGAGCGTGTTGCCGAGAGAAATAACGGCCCTCCAGTACCTCAAGGCCAAGGGCATCCTTAAAGTCGTAGTCCACACCGAAATAGGCCGTTTGAATGACTTGATCATCGGACCATTCACGCAGCCGCAGTGGATTGCCACTGGTACTACCATCGAGGGAGGGCCCAAAACTCACCGCCTCGACACTGGGCAGCCCGGTCATCGCCTCACGGAACAGCTGCCGACGACTTTGCATCTCCTCACTGCCATACTTGGCGATGATCAGCCCTTCCTGCTCATAGCCGAGATCCTTTTGTGAGAAGAAGTTCAGCTGGTCGACGATGACAAAGCTCACCATGATCAATGCCGCCGAGATACCAAACTGTAAGAGAAGAACCGCACCACCAAACGAAACAAGCCGAGTTCTGGCCACGGCCATCTTGTTTTTGAGAAGCATGAGGGCGGAGTGCACCGAAAAGGTGCCCCCAAATAGCAGCGCACTCAGTACGGTAAAAAAACCAATGATTACGCCAGCAAGCAACAGGACAAAACCCAAGTCAAACGCATCGTTTCTCTTGAAATAATAGAAGATGCCCAAGGAAATGATGGCCGATAATATCAGCATGGTAAAGGTCTCCACGGCGAACTGCATCAGTACTTTCGACTTGCTCGCCCCAAAAACTTTGCGTACGCCAATTTCCTTTGTCCTGGTTCGCAGCAAAGCCCCGGTGATGTTGAAGTAATTGAAAAAGGAGATAGCTATGATCAGGAGAGCGATGACTCCCAAGCTTACCAGGTTGTCTTTGTCATTGACCCTGAAGAGCCCCCCTTGGGGGTTGCTCAGCTGGCCCGAATTGAGGTAGATATCCCTCAATGGCTGAAAATCAAATGCTACCTTCAGGTTGTTCCTCGAGTTATTGTTGGACCTGAACAATTCCGCCAGGCTGGCTTCCATGTCGTCCACAGGCGCCCCATCAGCCAACTGTACATAGGTCAGGAAGCCCAGCCACTTCCAGCTCGTCATCGGCTCCAAGGCACCAGGCCCGGGCCGAAATGTCTCAAAAGAGATCAGGCAGTCAAAATCAACATGAGAGTTCTCCGGCACATCTTCTATCAATCCGACGACCTCCAGATCCAGTTCATTGTTGTATTGGATCACCTTCCCGATGGGATTGCTATCACCAAAATACTTTTCGGCCATACTTTGAGTGAGGACGATCGTATTCGGCTGGGAAAGGGCGCCTTCAGGCTGGCCTGTCTTCCATTGGAAAGATAACATTTCAAGGAAAGCAGGCTCAGCAAAAAAGACCTTCTCTTCATAAAATGACTTCTCTTCATGTCGTACAAGTACGCTGTAAGCATACCTCAACCTCGCCGTGTTGATGATGCCCGAGAAATTCTGGTCAACCGCGGGACCAATGGCGGGAGGTATGATAGGATAATGCAAACTGCCGGCTGCACGCTCGAAATGGGCATTGACCCTATAGATATTATCCCCATTGGCGTGGAAACCGTCGTAGCCGTACTCCACCTTCAGATAGGATATGATGAATAGTACGCTGGTAATACCGATCACCAGACCAAACAGATTGGTTGCAAAGTGACTTCTTGCCCGGCCGAACGCCCGGAGGCCAACCTTGAAGTAATTCGCCAACAAGCCCAGAGAGGTATTGCTGATTGCTCGACCCGTGAGGTACTGTCCGGCGATCTCCGAAAGGTCATGGTAGTCCTCTGCTATGGCCTCATTGAAGGCGTTCTCCTGGGACATCCCATCGTTGGACTTGTCATTGATCTTTGAACGGAGATGATCCTCGAGTTCATCGATGTCCGCATCTTCAAACCCACGATATTTGCGCATTTTCAAGCGCCATCCCTTTACAGCTTTGTCCAGATCGAAGTTCATGTCGTTTGTAGTTTGAATCCCCACAGCTCCGAAAGCATGCGTATCATCTGCTCCCACTCGGACTTCTTCTCTGTCAAGAGCGCTCTCCCCTCTCTTGTAATGTCGTAGTACTTTCGTTTTCTACCGGTTTCGGGGATCCGCCAGCGCGAGGTGATATGACCATCCCGCTCCAATCGGTGTAAGACCGGATAGAGCATCGGTTCACTCCATTCGAGTTGCCCATTTGAATAGTCTTTCACCTTCTTGATGATTTCGTACCCATAATCCTCACCGGCCGTCAAAATGGACAGGATAATCGGGACAGTTGAAGCGCCAATCATTTCCTTTGATAGCATACTTAATAGTATTAGGTATGATACTTAATACGGTTAGGTATGGGAAAGGTTGTGAAAGTCCGAAGAATGCTCATCCCACCACCTAATCTTTCTAAGGTACGCTTACGTAGGTTGTTGGAAGTCGAATTCAAGGTTCTTCAAAGGCATCATATGAGCTTTCTTAAATCCTGTCGTCTGTGCAATTCCGTTAAGCCAATCTGTCAAATCCTTCGTTGTCGTACACCACTTCGAGTAAGCCTCTATTTGGCCAATCTCCTTCGAATCGAAATAGGCGGTCAATCCATAGAAGCCTGGCTCGTCAAATCCTCTTATAAAAACTTGTCGCTTTACAGAAAAATTGAATTGTAGGCCTTCTCCGGTCCAGTCAAAGTTTCCGTATTCGAAAAGCAACATGTCGGCATCTGGATTCCTCTCATCAGTTTTTCTAATCGGCAGATCCAAATATTGTTGGGACACTATCTTGAACAGCCCCTCGAGGTTCAAGCGATTGTCTTTGGTCGCGAATGTTGATTTGTTTGCACAAAACCTCTTGTAGGCTCCGAGCAATGTCATCTTTCTTCTTAGGAACATCTATTCCGGATTCTCCGATTATTACGCGCGTCTGTTTCCATAAGATAAGCGACTCTCGGATCAAACTCCAAGAACTCGAGCTCCCGATATAACTGACTATTACTCAAAAAGGGCGGGGCAAGAACGATTGATTAATTTGGCGCCAGAAATCCCAACATGGACAAGCCTCTCGATTTCATGAAACTTCAGTACATCATTCCTTTTCTTTGTCTACCCTATCTGTCCAATGCGCAAAGTCGGCAGTTCGGCATCATCTATCCGATCCCGTCAGAGGAAGACTCATATTGCTGCACGTATTTCCCTAACGACCAGGCCTTTGACCTCTACAATGCGCCGAATGGCCGGAAATTGGGCGTCCTCACCAGAAAAGCCGTTGATGACGCCGGGTACGAAGATCAGTACACGCTGGTTTTCATTGATGGTGAGGGCGACTCCACCCAACTGGATATGTGGCAGGACCTAAAGGAAGTAGGCTATGAGGCGTATGCCCTGACCTACACAGCTCACCAAGACGGCTTCGTTAAAATCCTACCCAGCCTGGGAGATCGATGGATCAAAGTCACCGATTTACAGCAAGCCAATTTTCGTCAGCTGGACTTCCAGAGTTTCATGACCGAGAAGTCGGGCAAAGTCCTTGGATTCTATCCTGAGTCAGCACTCAACTTAAGGAAGAGCCCATCCCCCACCGCAGAGAAGATTGAGACGATGTCTTTTCAGCACGAGATATCACTCACTGGAAAACACGACGGCCCATGGAGTCAGGTCAAGGTGATAAAGCTCAAAAAAGACCGATGTGAGGGCAATGAGGACGTAGAGGAATACGAATTGGAAGGCTGGATCAAAGTCCTCGATGATTCAGGCACCCTCAATATTTGGTTTTATACACGCGGCTGCTAGCAAAGAAAAGATGAAGAGAATTGCACTACTCTCCCTGTTACTCCTGACTTTCACATTGAAAGCGCAAGAGCCAGAACTCCTGACAATCCAGACCACTGATCGGTTACTCAGCGGGTCGATCGATGACCAATATGACATCACGGTCTATCTGAGAGCCGTCAATCGATCAGATAACAATGGAGGAGTATTTTCATTGACGGGTTGGTATTCTTATGACAACATAGGGACACCCATTCCCCTTGCCGGGCTATATGGATGGGGCATGCACTTATTCGCTTCTGAAGACGCGTCGCTCCTCGAGTCCCTGGCAAACTTCCAGTACAACAGTGAGGGGGAAGTGAGGTATCTGGACAGTGATCTGCATCAAGTGGAGGCCAATGCCCAACAGATTAAAGGCATCTCGGAGCGATTTCATCTCGAGTATGAGGATCGCCGATTCAAAGGCCAGTGGCACCAGGGAGAAAAGGTGCTGGATGTCTATCTCAGAAGTGCCAGTCCGTATATCGAACAAACGAAGATGTACATCCAGCTACCCAATGAATCCTACTTCGACTTGTCGAACATGGGGATCCCTCCCAGAACCCTCTATGAAATAGAAGCCACGTCAAATGGTGGTCGGAACATACTGCTTCATTACAGGTACCACGCCAACCTGAACTACATGGGTAGATGTGGAGGCGCCGAGAATTCAGGAAAAATCGCGCTGGTTTTTGACTCGGACTTTTCTCTGGAGCAGCAGACGCTAGTGGAATTCGAAAACTGTTACAGAGACATCACCCTTGATGAGCTCAACAAGGTTTCGGAGACGGTTACCGAATATACAATTGTGGACTATGGCGGCAGTTCTGCGGACAAGGTCTATTCTGTCGATCTTGAGCAGGCAACGATTTCCGAAAAGTAAAGCCTGTACTTGAAATTCTTTCATTTGTATAGTGGACAAGGAAAAAAGGCATGAAAGTTGAGCGTTCGATCGTTGTTTCTGAGACTCGACTTTGATGAACCTACTGCCTACCATGAAAACAAGACTCACTCTTTGGCTTCTGGCCACAGTTATCACCTTGTCCTCTCATGCACAAGAGGAGCAGACGAAGGGATTTGACTTGAAGGCCGGAGTAGCCTACAACCAGGCTTCAGGTATAAAAAACCCAACGGGGGTTGGTGTGTTTCTAAAGACACGCTATTCGCTAACCCCTAAATTACGGCTGGGCCTTCAGGTAGAGCCAACATTGCTTGCAGAAGGCGAATACGTTCAAGAAAGCCTTCCACCAATCCGTGGTGGTGCCAACTACCTGGTCAATAGCTATCTCTCGGCCGGCTGGCTTCTGGGCCAACGACAGACCGATGGGGACGGTAAGAAGCACCCCCAATTCTCTGTATATACTCAGGCCATCATGTCCACCCACAGGGTATACACAGGGACTGACGACGACCGGGAGCGACAAACCTACTTTGGAGTGGGCCTGGGTGCTGACTGCGACATTCGGCGCTGGACGTTCTCTTCTTCATGGAATCTGATGCCCGGTGATGGGATCGAAAACTTTGTGAGCTTGAATGTTGGGTACGCCTTGGTGAAACGGGGTTAATAACCTCCAGTGGCATCTATTATCCAAGAGATCAAATCATAAATACTCCAGCAGCGTTATGCCGAACTAGTCCCCTACGAACTAAGCCAAGCCATAGCCTCGATGCTCCTCCTAATTCTCAGAAGTTCCTGATCCTTTTTGAGATCAACTAGCAGTAACGCATCCAGGCAATTCCGCTTCCGCAACTCAGCGAGTTCAAACTCAAAAGCGAAATCATCGAGCCAGACGAAATTGGCGTCCCAGTCGAGCGCCTCAGTCTTATTGTCATACCAGTCCGTCGCCTGGATCTTGCGGAGGTTGGCGTAATCATCCCCGACATAATAAGGCGCCAGGTAATCGACCGCTTTGTTGACGCCCATGCGGCAATGGGTCGTCAACCAATAACATGAACAATGATTGGTAGCGAAGTCAAGCAATTCACTCGCTCCCTCAGGGACCTGCTTCGCATGACTCAGAAGCACACCGTCGATATCAAAGTAGACGTTCATCACCTCTGCTGGTGTACATGTGTAAAATCCCTCACTTTTGACTAAACTCGTTGAACCAAACCTAATGATATGAAGAAAGTCGCTATCCGCCGTCATCTCCTGCTGTCCCTTCTCATAATGTGCACCTCTGCCTTAATGGCGCAAGAGATCGCCCAGTCCGCTTACCAAAACCTGGATTATCGAATGATCGGCCCCTTTCGGGCCAGTCGAACAGTGGGTGGCGTGGGCGTGCCTTCCCAACCCAACGTCTTCTACATGGGGGTCAACAATGGCGGGGTTTGGAAGACCGACGACTTTGGTCGCACATGGAATCCAATTTTCGACAGCGCCCCAACGGGTTCCGTCGGAGACATTGCCGTATCAGAGTCCAACCCGAATGTCCTGTATGTAGGCAGTGGCGAAGGGCTGCATCGACCTGACCTGAGCGTGGGTGATGGGATCTTCAAAAGTACCGACGGTGGTGAAACCTGGGAGCACGTAGGCCTCAACGATATACAGCAGGTTGGCCGGCTCATTGTCCACCCGACCGATCCCGACATTGTCTTCGTAGCAGGGTTGGGACATCCCTACGGTGCCAACGAAGAACGGGGGGTCTTCAAGACCACGAATGGAGGAGAGAACTGGACCAAGGTGCTCTATCTGGATTCAAACACAGGAGCCATTCAGGTGGAGTTTGACCCCAATGATCCAAACGTCGTATATGCCGACATGTGGGATCATCAGGAAGGCCCCTGGGAAAACGCACGGTTTTCAGGACCAAATAGCGGTCTCTACAAATCAACCGATGCTGGCGAGACATGGACACAACTGACCAGGGGGCTCCCGACGGCCGAACAAGGGCTGGGGCGTATCGGTATTGGTATTTCACGAAGCAACTCCAATATCATCTACGCCACTGTGGATGCCCGTGAGAATGGTGGGATCTACAAAAGTACCGACGCCGGGGAGTCATGGACATTTGTACACGGAGACTACCGGCTGTGGGGACGCGGTGGCGATTTCGCGGAGATCAGGGTACACCCAAAAAACCCGGACAAGCTTTACGTCGGCAACATCGCCTCCTACACCTCTGATGACGGTGGAAAGTCGTGGATGTCTTTGAAAGGCGCTCCAGGGGGGGACGATTACCACAGAATTTGGATCAACCCCAACAATCCTGACATCATGCTCTTCGTCGCAGATCAGGGCGCGGTAGTCACCGTCAATGCCGGCAGAACGTGGAGCTCCTGGTACAATCAACCAACCACCCAGCTGTACCATGTGACGACTGACAACCAGTTTCCCTATTGGGTGTATGGGGGTCAACAAGAGAGCGGTGCTATCGGAATTGCCAGCCGCGGAGATGGAGGCCAGATCACTTTCCGTGAGTTCATTGGCGTTGGTGCCGATGAGTATGCCTACGTCGCTCCCGACCCCAAGGATCCTGACATCATCTATGGTGGCCGTGTCACAAGGTTCAATAAAAGAACTGGACAATCGCAAAACGTGGCGCCCGAAGCGCTGCGATCCGGCAAGTACAGGTTCTTGAGAACCATGCCGCTGATGTTTCACCCGGCAGACGAAAACATGCTTCTATTCGCCACGAATGTGCTTTGGAAAACCTTGAATGGCGGCAAAAGCTGGGAAGCCATCAGTCCGGACCTCACGTATGAGCAGCCCTCCGTGCCAGCAAGCGTTGGCAAGTACAAAACCAAAGAAATGGAGACCATGGCACAGCGAGCGATCATTTACGCCCTGGCTCCTTCTCCATTAAATGTTGACGTTATCTGGGCCGGAACGGACGACGGCAAAGTGCATGTGACAACCAATGGGGGAACGGATTGGACGGATGTCACGCCCCCACAACTAAGCTCGTGGGACAAGGTGTCCCAGATCGATGCCGGGCACTTCGATGAAAATGTGGCCTATCTCGCCATCAACGCCATTCGCAAGGATGACATGACACCGTACGTGTACAAGACCACTGATGCTGGCCAAACCTGGGAGCTGATTACCTCGGGAATGAATCCCATGGGGCCGGTGAACGTCGTGCGGGAAGATCCGAAAAAATCAGGGCTCCTGTATGCCGGCACTGAGCGGGAAGTGTACTTCTCGATTGATGATGGGGACAATTGGCAATCACTGCGGAACAATATGCCGGCGACGTCCATCCGAGATCTGGTGATTCATGACAACGACCTCGTGATTGGAACACATGGGCGCTCGGCGTGGATCCTGGACAACATTGCCCCTCTGAGAGAACTGAATGACATTTCCAACGCCATTGCCTTTTTGTTCACTCCTTCCCCCGCCATCAGGGTGCGGGACAACATGTTTCACGATACGCCGCTACCTCCAGAAGAGCCGACAGGCGCCAACCCACCAGATGGGGCGATTATTGACTACGTGCTGAACAGCGACGTTGACAATGTGAAATTGGAAATCCTCACAACCAACGGCACACTCATCCGCGCTTACAGCAGCGACGACCCGGCAGAGGTTTATGACACGACGGCGCTTCCACACCCTACCTATTGGATTCGCCCTGAGCAAAAGCTAGGCATGACTCCAGGTCATCATCGATTTGTCTGGGACCTGAAATACACGCCCCCTCGTGGATCAAGGAGACAATTCTCCATCGCAGCGACTTATATGAACACCCCTACCGGACCTGTGGGACCCCTAGTAATGCCGGGGGATTACAAGGTGAGGTTGACCGTGGGTAAAGACGTCCAGGAAAAGACGCTTACCATCGTCATGGACCCCAGAGTACAGGTTTCGGATGATAACCTGGCGCAACAGAGCGAGCTGAGCATGACCTGCTACGAAGCTTATCACGAATTGCAGGTGATCAGGGAGGCGATAGATGCAACGTCAAAGCCCACAAAAGCAATGCAAGCACTACTCGGCAATGGAGCAGCTGGTGAACCCGACTTCATGTATGGGAGCATTCGCCAGTCGGCTGTAGAAGACGAAACGATCGTCGGATTGCAGCACAAGTTCCTCTTTATGCTAAAAGTCCTACAGTCATCTGACGAACCTGTCACCGATGCAGCTATTCAGGGGGTCGAGCAGTTGCAGGTGTCTCTCGAGGGGATGAAGGCACGATGGGAGAAAATGAAGTAGAGGCCTTTTTGCCGCTCACTGACCTACAAGAAGTTCCAATAGAATAGGAAAGCGATATGGACCCATAAGCTGATCTCAAGCAGGGTCAGGTACGATCTTGTGAACAGGCTACCACGCCTCTCGCGCCAAAGCCTGAACAGGAAAATGCCCAGGCCAATGCCAAGAGGGATCATCAAATAGCCGAGTGCCGCTACTATTCGGTAGGAATCAGGATATCCCAGCAGAAATTCCTGAATGTTCTTCACGAAGTACCAGGGCACAAAGACTGTATGGAGTAGGAAGAGAATGATTGTCGCTCCAAAAAGCAGGTGAAATCCTGCCGGTAGTGACTTCGCCTTAAAGAAGTCCTTTTTTTTCAGGCGAATCAATCGTACGAAGAGACTGGTCAACATAAAAATGACCCCTGTGAAGATGAAGATGGGCACGAAACCGTAATGCTCATTGATAAACATTGGGCTGTTGTACCAGCGCGTCCTCTCATAGCTCGTTGGGATCGACAAGCCTCCAATATTCAGATTCCTGTACAAGGCGACTATCTCTCCACGGTCATCTTCTTCGAACACGAGGTACTCATAAGGCAAGGCGTCATTTTGAAACACACCGCCACCAATTGGGAAATAGGCATGCCACTGGCCATTGTGGTGAACCAACAGCGAGTCACTCGTCGCGTTGTCATAGACATTCCACTGCCCTCGGAAAAGGCTGACGATGTTCTCTTCGTTATTTCGATTGTAGCGTTTGTCTCGGTAGATCCCCCTGTACTTTGCTGTAGACACACCAGTTGCCATTTCCTCAAGAGAGGTAGTATCGGGATGGAGGGTATCGAATAGTGCTTTGTAAAAGGATTCTCCAAAGGCATCGTTATTGGTATTGACGACAGCGAAAAGGGCCCATTCATCAGGAACAAGCAGGACGTGCGAAAGAACGCCCGGTAGCATCCCTCCTTTCGCCCAGCTCTCCTGGCCATTAATATTCTGGTGCTCGAGGCCGTATCCATAGCCGTTGAGCAAAGGGTGATTTTGAAATTGCTGCGAATAGAACAACTCCCACGAATTGGCTGAAAGGAGATCTGCATCCTTTTTGAGCAGCGCATCCATGAAAAGCCCCATGTCTTCAGCGGTTGACACCAGACTGCCCGCTGGAATGGCGTGTCGGGGATAGACCTTGGCTTCACTGTAGCCATCGCGGGCCTTGCTGTAGCCTTTTGCATACCCTCCCTTCGTCTCGTAGCCATAGGGAAAGGCGAGTGTCGAATTCACCATCCCGAGTGGCTTGAAGATGTACTTGGCGGCGTAGGTCGCAAATTCTGTATTGGTCACTTCTTCAACCAATAGTCCGGCCAGAGCATAAGAGAAGTTGGAGTAATTGACATCTATACCCGGAGTCTGAAATAATCCAGGATTCGCTTTGCTGATGTACTCCTTGAGAGGGAGAACACTTGCCTGATCCTTGGCCATATAGCCAATGTTTGTGTCGTTGAAGCCGCAGGAATGCGTCAATAGGCAGTGAAGCGTCACGGGGTTGTCCTTAGCTCCCAGGTCCAAACCAAGTTCCTGAACATACGGAGTGATATCGGCGTGCAAATCGAGCTGCCCCCGATCCACTTGCTGCAATACTGCGATGGACGTGACCAACTTGCCGATGGACCCCAGTTGGAACCTGGTTAGAGACGTTACTGTCTCGTTGGTCTCAATGTTGGCCTGTCCATAATTGAAAAACACGGTGGAGTCCTCCCGCACATACGCTACTGCAACTCCGGGCATCAACTCGCCCTTGTAGCTACTTTGTAGCAGGGAGTCTACTATCGAGTAGATATTAGAGGCGGGTAGGTCTTGACCAGAGGAGATGTGGGCGGATAGCAGGATCACGAGGATCCACAGTCGAGGCAAAAGCTGCTTATTTCTCAAGATGCACGTATTAGGATGAGTGTCTCCTATAGGAGGTCCTGCATGATGCTAATGTTGCACCCTAACCCATTTCAATCCGAGAGCGACCGCTTCACCTCTCTGCGAAAGAGGAAGCTCGCCGCGAGCCCTATAACACCAAATACAGCCAGCAATGCAAATACATACTGGTGTCCCAATGGCCCGGGATTATTGTCCAGCAAGACCCCCATCACCGGCCCCATGAAGATGTCGGGCGTGTACCCGACGACTGCAATGAACCCAATAGCTGCACCTGTATAGGACAGGGGAATTTTCGACTCCTGGAACAGTGCGTAGTACAGACCGCGCAATCCATAGATACCCAGGCTCGTGGAAGCAATGCTGATGGCAACGAAGGGGAAAATCGCATTGGACAGCACGCCCGAAGCAATGGTCAAAGCTCCTAGTATCATAAGTACAAAGGAGTACTTTGTGATCCGCGAATGGAGGAAACGGTCTCCCAGAAATCCCGCCAGAATCGCCGAAATGGGTCGCATCCAAAATGAGATCGTAGCGACATGGGCAGACACTACATCGTCATAGCCATACGTATCCTTGGCAAACAGGCCAAAGTCATCCGTGCACTTGTAGCCCACATATGCCGAAAGTAAAATGATCGCTTGCAGCCACACACTTCGATGCTGCAATGCCTTTTTTACGCCACTATGGGAGAAGGCCTCGCTCCCCGCGCCGGCGGCAGGGTTGGGTAAGAAGAACCAAACGATCACGGCGCAAAAGATCACAAACGCCGTGAAACACAGAATGATCATGCTCAAAGCGCGCGTCAAGTGCTCATCGGTGGCTTCACTCGCAGACACTGGCAAAAAGGCATCTAAAAGAAAAACCGACAAAGACGCGATCAGCGCTGCCACAAACCCCCTACCCCCATCAACGAGCCCCTGCGACTTTCCTTGGGAATGCTCGCCACCAAACTGTCGTATCCCCTTGATGAAGGCCGACCAAAAAAGGAGCACCGTGCTCAACCCCCAAAACCCGTATAGCAAGGTCAAGGTCGTCAGTGAGGGGATGGTCGCCATGACAAAGCCCGCGACGGAGGTCGCCAATAGTGACGCGATGAGGAGTTTTTTCGGTGCAAAGCGATCGGCCAGCGGTCCGCCGATGAAGTAGGAGACCGCCGCCACTATGCCATAGAGCGAAAAGGCGGAGCCCAGCTCTAGATTGTTGATATCAAATACGGTAAGAAAAGTCGGGCGAAAAACCCGGGTCACCACAAATGGGAGAAGGAAAACGCCTTCCCCGATCAACATCAAGATGAATAGTATGGTGGACTTGTGAAGTTTCAAAAGCTTAGGCCTGCTAAACTAAGGAAGAAGTGTGTTCTTAGTTCATGGTTCTTTGTTCTTTGTTCCTGGTTCCAAGAACCTCGAACGATGATCTATGATCTGGCAACCATGAACTTCTCTACGATTTCGCAATCTTTTCCTCCCAGGTGTGGGTCACAAACACGGATTAATATTTAATTTCCGCCGCGAAAATCCCGACCTATGGACCAACCACACATCTCCGGAAAAGCAGTCATCATCACCGGTGGACTGCTCGCCACCAACAACGCCAAGACCGCTCACGGCCTGTTACGGGCGACCAACCGTTTCGAAATCATCGGCGTCATCGATGACAAAAATGCAGGACAGGACGCGGGTACTGCTGTAGGAGGTAAGCCAAATGGTATCCCGGTGGCCGCCAACATCACCGAGTTCATAGAACAGTACGAAAAGCCGGAGTTTGCCATCATCGGCATGGCCACAAAAGGAGGTGTTTTGCCCGAAGACCTCTACCCTTCCGTGAAGAGAATCCTGTCCCAGGGGATCCAGCTGGTCAATGGCCTGCACGAACCTCTCGGAGAAATTGCTGAATTCCGAGAGGCCGCGGCACCACACGGGAATATCATTCACGACATCAGGCGCTCCAAGGCATTCCGCGATCTTCATTTTTGGACCGGAGATATCCAGCAGATCACTTCCAAGCGCATTGCCGTGTTGGGGACCGACTGCGCCTTGGGTAAGCGTACCACCAGCAATATGCTCGCAAAGGCCCTCAACGCGAAGGGCACATCTTGCGAGATGATCTATACGGGCCAGACAGGTTGGATGCAAGGTGCAAAGTATGGGTTCCTCTTCGATGCCACACCCAATGACTTTGTGTGCGGTGAACTGGAGCATGCGATGCTCGAATGCTGGAAGCATCTCAATCCTGACGTGATGATCATGGAGGGCCAGTCCGCCCTCCGGAACCCAAGTGGTCCCTGCGGATCAGAGTTCATCATTTCCGGCGCAGCGGAAGGCGTCGTCCTGCAACATGCGCCCATCCGAAAGAGATTTAAGGGCATGGAGACATACCCCGCAGACATGCCAGACCTGCTGGATGAGATCGCCTTGATCGAGAACCTAGGTAGCCCCGTCATTGGCGTGACCATCAATACCGAACACATGGATGATGCGACCATAGACGCTTACAGGAGTGAGCTCAGCTCACAGACCAGCTTGCCCTTCGTTTTCCCATTCAAGGAGTCGCTCGACCCCATCGCTGATGCCGTCATCAACCTAAAGAAGTAGCCATGAAGATCGCCGAAGTCCGAGTCTACGAGAAAGACCTGGGTACCAGTCGCCCCTATACCATCGCCTACAAGACGGTCTCCGAGGTAAAAAATGTCTTTGTCGAAATAGTGCTGGAGAATGGCACGGTTGGCATCGGGGCCTGCAATCCCAGTGAAAAAGTCGTCGGCGAAAATGTGGATCAGGCCTACGAGCATCTGAAAGGCACTGATTTCAGCTTCCTCGTGGGTCGGCGGATTGCCGCTTTCGAAGCACTGTTGAGGGAGACCAGAAGGCAGCTCGAGCAATGGCCGGGGTCACATGCCGCAGTGGACGTGGCACTTCACGATGCTTACACCAGGTACCTGGACATTTCGATGGCTGAGTACTTCGGTGTGGCACACAAGAGCATGCCCACGTCGATCACCATTGGCATCAAGAACGTGGAGGAGACCCTGGAAGAAGCGGACGAATACTGGGCCAGTGGCTTTCGCTGCATCAAGGTGAAGACGGGCCTCAGCCCGGAGGAGGACGCCGAGCGCATCCTTAAGATCAATGAAAAATACCCGGATAGCATACTGCGCGTGGACGCCAACCAGGGCTACAGCCCTGCGGACCTGGAAGCCTTTGTGAAGATGTCTCAGGGCGTGCAGTTGGATCTCATCGAGCAACCCTTTCCAGTTGATCGATTCACGGCGGACAGCCAAAACCTGCCGGCAGATGTGGCACAATTCCTGGTAGCTGATGAGTCCCTACGAAACCCTGCAGACGCACTTCATCTCGTCAAAACCACTCCTAAGTGCAGTATTTTTAATATCAAACTCATGAAGTCCGGCGGGCTTTCCAACGCTGCCGAGATTGCAACAATCGCCCACCGAGGAAATGTCAACCTGATGTGGGGCTGCAATGATGAGTCTGCGGTCAGCATTACTGCCGCCATGCACCTGGCCTTTAGCTACCCACACACGCAGTACATCGATCTGGATGGCAGCCTCGACCTCGTGCAGGATGTCGTAACCCCGGGCTTTGACATCACCGATGGCGTCATGCGACCAACTGGAGGAGCCGGATTGGGCGTCGAGATTTTGAAGTAGAAAGATTCTCTACATTGGCTAATGGGAGACTGTTGATGCAAAGAGCAGGGATCGAATACCGCAAATAGTAAAGCAAGGCGCGTCGGATTTAATCCATCTCAAAAAGGAATGCCAGCTCGTGCATGAATCTTGGAATTGGGCCTTGTGGAGCCAAGTTAGAAACTTGATAGTAGTGTGACCATAAGTTACGCTGGCGGCTGCGGGTGAGATATGCTCGAAGTCCGGGACATAGTGCCTAATGGTCCCCTTCTACTTTGTCATAATCCGGCGAGGTTAGCTTTCGGTAGACAAGACTGGCAAAATCAGCCCGCCAATTCGATCGCTGCAGTCTGACATTGGCGCAAGCCGCGACAACGATGCCCTTGTCCGGAAACATGTAGAATAACGCCTGAAAACCAGGCGCTGCCCCAGTATGAAAGATACTATTGATCGTGTCATTCTTGACAATATCCAGGCCGTAGCCATACATGCCCTCATATCCGCCCTCCAAGTACGTGGTGTGTGGCGTAATGATCTTATTCACTGTCTCCTCGGACAAGAGAGTATTTGTTGAAAATGCTTGTTCTAGCCTTAGGAGATCCTCAACCGTTGAAATCATATTGCCTGCCCCTCTTTTGGACGGCATGTATTGAAAATCAGCATTCCTTACCCTGCCCTCTGAACTTACCTCATAACCACTTGCCCGGTTCATTATCAATTTGGTTGGGTCATCGCCTTCAGAATGCGTCATTCCCAATTTCTTGAAGATCTCATCTTCGACAAAAACTTCAAACGACCTATCGGTCACTGCTTCTACCAGGATCGTGAGAACGACATAACCCATCCCGCTGTAATAGAATGTGTCACCGGAATTGTTAACCAAAGGAACGCTCTTAAATCGCTCAAATGCATCCTCTATCGCAACTGGGTGTCGTAAGAGCTCCCTCGTCTCCCTGAAATCAGTAAGATGTCCCAAACCAGATGTGTGCGTTAGCAATTGATGAATTGTGATGTCTTGCCATGATGAAGGCAAATCTGAAAGGTATGTCGATAGCCTCTCTTCCGTGTGGATAATTCCCCTCTCCTGGAGTATCATCACCGCAAGTGCCGTTATTGGCTTGGAAATGGACCCAATTCTAAATCTTGTGTCCAATGTATTTTTTGCCAACAATTCTCTATTGGCATATCCAATGCATCTTGAATAAACGGTCTGCCCCTCCACCGCCACCATTATGTTGCCACTGAAATTCTCAATAGACTGGAAAAACTGATCAAACTCAGGAAATTCTGAACTCGTGCGCATGCTGGTCTTTTGTTCGAAGTCACAGGACCCGATAAACGACAGCAATGACAGGAAGACCAATAATTCAGGTAGTCTCATAGATCGATGATTAGTATAGAATCCGGCAGATCAAATGGGCCATAAACTTGTGAATGATGGGCCTTGGAGCCTTTTTGTTAGCCTCATGGAGACTCATCTTGCTGGCATGTTCCTCTGACACTTAGTCCCCATTACGATCGTCATACAATGACTTGACCTGATCTGAACCCAAAGGAATATTGTATATCCTCACATCATCAATGTACCCATCAAAAAATGTCTCCTTCCCAAAATCCCAAAACCCCTTGCCTAGCCATAGTCTGTCATGACTCAGGGCATCCGCAAAGAACAAGGAGGCGGATGCATCCTTGAAATTGTAGTATCTGTAATCCACCTCTTTGCCGTTGAGGAAGCCTGTGTTGAAGTCCTCTCCAACGACGGCCACAAAATGATACCATTCGCCTTCCTGGATCAGTCCGTCCACATCCTGTAAGTGGGGTTCCGAATGCGTATCAAAGCAGAAGGTGGGGAGCTTACAGGGGTTGTCAAACACAGTAAAGTACACACCTTGAGATTCCTTCCGGATTTTGCCATGACCCACTTCGATCATCAGCCCCTCATTGGAAGCGTCCAGCATATTTTCACAACCATTGGCATTACCGTAGTGAAAAAGGGGACTGATACTCGTTTCTATCGGAATTGTTCGGGCCTTAAACCACAGAGAAATACTGCCAATTTCCAGATTTTGAAGGTGCATGGGAGTTTTTCCATTTTCAGTTATTTCCAGGTAATCTCCTTTTCCGTTCAATTCGAGACAACCATCACCCACGATGCCTTGAGCCTTCTTGGGTTTTCCCATCAACGTACCATGTGACTCATACTTTGATAGGTCGGCAGTCAAATCCTCGTCAAACGACCAATGCCCCACCAACGATGCGTCCATCTGGTCAACGCCAGGGGAAGAACTAAATAAGAAAGGCAGACAGAGTACTGAGACGAACGCAATCGGGAAGGTCGGTTTCATGGTTCAAGTGTCATTGAGATGAAAAACTAGTATGTCTGACGGAAAAAATACGGCGTGGACCGTCCATATCAATACTTACCAATTTAAGGTAACCCAGAGTCATTACCGAGTTTCGAATGATTGAAATTTTCATTGACTCCTTGTGGAGTCCGGCGCAAGGTTTCTATCCTTCCGAATGGACGGAAAACGAAGGCAACTGACTGAAATACGCTACCTGGCCAGCCACATGTCAAGCAGGTTGAACTTCAAATCTTTTAGATACTATAGTAGGACCAGCGAAGTGTACCTACCCTCAGCTAACTATCTACAAATTACTGGAAACCAGGGTAATTACGAATTTTGATTGGTTGAAATTTTCACTGAGTTGCCTGTCGGCCCACAGCCCTCGTACTCACCGGTCCATCGGACGTTTTGGATCATCGGGGTCGAACCATTGCTCCCAGGTGGGTGAGATGAAAGCGGGCACACCCTCAAGTTCGAGGTTGATTCTCATCGCCGGAAATCTCGGGTTGGGCAGCTGCCCGAAAGGCCGTGAGGAGGAGCCCCAGTCAAAACGCAAATGCCAGATCTTGCCAGCCATCCCAGGAGGCACATCGATGGTGAGCTCAGAAGAGTTGCCATAAGCGATGGCCATGGTCCTATCGGGGGTATTGACCTCCAAATAAGTCACGTCCTCATCGTTTATCGCTTTTGTTCTCACCTTGAAATTCTCTGTGTCTTCTGGCACCATGAAGTACCAATTTCGTGCACTGCTGATCTCAAATTGAAACTTGTTGTCCATCGAGGCGACCACCGCTGGCGTTCCCGGGTAGGTGTACATCCAAAAATGCTCGGCTTCAGTCACTGACACATCGAGGATTCCGGAGTTTCGTGGCAACGTTCGCTTCCAGATTTGCTGGCCGTGTAGATGAAGCATGGGAGCCGTCGTATTGAGGATTTCTCTATCATTAGAAACAATCGCAATGATTGCATTGTCGTAGTCCTCGATGGGTTTTTCATACTCCTCACTTCTTTTGGCAGGAAACATGTTTCTCGGTAGGTAGGTGCCAATGACAAAATCCAACTCACGCGCCTCCGGATTCCACAAGTGAACGGTGGACGGGGGAATGAGTTCATTCCCGTCCGGATCTCCCAGTGCCGGACTTGGCGTCCAATGATGCATGTATGGGAAGTTCTCAAACGATTCTTCTGTCCGGTCCGATTGGACGAACTGTGTCTCATCATAAAAGGAAATGTCCGCTGACTCACCGGTTTCAGGATCAAACCACTCCTCTGGACTACGGGACAGAAACGGAGGAATGCCGTCCAGTGCAATGTTGACATCCGAATAGATATGTGAATCCCCCATTCCCAGCTCCAGGTACCAGAATCTGCCCTCCGAACCCGGTTCGACCAGGACATCGAGCACTGTAGCCCGGCGATCGTCTCGACCAAAAGACAGTTCCTCTTCATCCCAGTTGGCTTGTCCGAAGTGAGAAGCGATTCGCTGGCCTCTTGGCGAGTAAATAGTTATTTGATGATCTTCTCGCTGTGAGCGACCATTGTTGTTCTGTGAGATGATGGAAAACTTCCTCGTGCCCTTGGGGACGAAGAAGGACCACTTTCGTTTGATAATGGGATTGCAAATGAACCACTCGTCCCGAAGTGCATCTCCTTCTTTCTTTCCTGTGTAGACCACCGACTGATCCAGTGAAGAGGACATGTACCAGTAGTTGAGTGTACTTCTGGAATCTATTTCAGCGGTATACACGCCCCGAGCCTCTGCGGGAACAACTACTGCCGTTCCTTCATCGAGTATTCTCACCCGCGTATCAATTACCACCTCACTATTCGGATCGGTGACCTTCACATCCAATGAGTCCACATTCCATCCGTGGCCAATCCACCATTGATAGCGGAAGAGATTGATATCAAAGGGTTCGCCATCGGGATTGTTTAGATGTACTTTGGAGTACGCGGTGATGTAATGACCCGCGTCTCCTATTTGAGTTTGTGCGACGGCACCGATTTGAACAAGTCCAAAAAGTAGGATGAGTAGGTATCGGGTCAGCATTAGAGGTGAAATGACGAGTAAGTACAGGTATAAATTTATTCAAAACCGAGATTCAATTTCGCCGCACTGCACTATTACATTCCTTTCAATCTCATCGAAATACTCCTGTGTCAAATACTAGCAGAATACTCTGGATTTTTTCATTGACGATGTCGAAGGTCTGCACCATCGTCGTCGCGACGCCCGGCTTTGAGAATCGGTAAACCAGGCATACTGATGAATGGTCCGTGTAGGTCCTTAAAACTTCATGGTGAAAACCTACCGGTGGATCAGAGCGGAGGGAGTTCACGTAATCGTCTGCGGAATCAAAGTCGTACATGGGCCCCCTGAAGGTTAAGTCGTCGGCAAGCGTTTCCCGGAGTCGGTCAAAGTCGCCGGTTCTGAAAACGCATTCCATGTATTCGTGAGATAACTCTAATGGTGTCATTCCCCGTCGTTAATCTGTTTCTTTAGTGCCAGGAGCGATTATGCTAGCCGCTGGTTGCGAAGGGCCAACCATCAACAAAATAGCTCAATAAGCCCAATAAGCAATTCTGGGTAATCAATTCCCGCCCACTAATAAGTCTCTCTGTACTCGACTCAACCCCGAACTGATAAAAAGAAGTGGATGCCTGGAGGTAGCCCATTAAGAGCATGATAAAACCCCTTACTCCTCTAGTGTAAAATTCCCCGTGCCGTCATTAATCATGAAATAGGGTGGCTGCACAGCGCCGCCAGGAACAGGAAGATTGGAAGCATAGATGTCAATGTCCCCATCCCCGTCGATGTCACCTATGGCTGCATCATGGGTAAAATCTGATACCCCTTCCATACCGCAAGTTTAACGTAGTGTAACTTGTGGTTATCAGTCATGTCAGCTTTCAGCTGAGACCTTATTCAAGATGCCTAAGGGGAATTGGTCCGCACGATGGAGCCAAGTTAGAAACTTGATAGTATTGTACCAACGGGCAGGCGGAGTTATCGAATCATCTCCTTCACACGATCCATCGCTTCCGTCATGGCAATATCACTACCCACTCTTATGTCTGGGTGTACACCTGTTCCTTCCCAGTTGGTATGCGTGACAGGATTGATGGCCATCCCTACCGGAATGACCGCAGTGAACCCGAAGGGTAGCGAAAAGGAATCTACAGGATGAGCTCCACCTCCGGTAGTTTCACCAATTAAGGTGGCTCGCTCCAGGCACTTGAGGTTGTAAGTAAACTCTTCCCCCGCGGAAAATGTCCGTTCACTGGTCAGGAGGACGAGAGGAATATCAAGGTATTTCACGGGGGTGTCAATGGTGTAGAAGTCCCTTTTAATATCCCGATTTCGAAAGTACAAGGAGTTCAACAGGATGCCTTCTTCCAGGAAGTAACTGCACATAAGTCGCACTGCATCCGGACTTCCGCCACGATTGTTGCGCATATCAATGATGACACCGTCGACCGTGCCTAGGCTTTCCATCGCCTTGGCAATGGCCGTTCGATAGGACCTATTCGCGGGAGGGAAATGCGATGTGCGGATAATGGCGATGTTATCTTCATATTCAACTTCCCCGATACCGTTGGGTAAATTGGGGGGATAGATACTCTCGGAAGGCCTTCTGGCACCATAGCGGATACGTAGGTGCTTGTCATTGAAAACCGATCGCAGATCAGCCTGCAGGCGCGCAGCAAGTTCATCGTCCAATGCAAGTTGATCATATGCCCCGTTCGCAAGTCTTGCTTGCAACAGGTCTGACATCGCATGGGCTTCGTCCTCGAGAATATAGTTTTCTGTAATATCAGCCGATAGCTCGGAAACAAGTTTTCGCAATTCGTCCGCGTGATCGGATTGCCCCAGGCAGGGAACTAAATGAAAGGCCAGGATAATGGAAAGAAGCAGTCTCAGCACTCAGAGATATACGCCTCTGCACAACTATTGTTCGTCATATTGCCCGCCAGAAATTGTGCCTTTGTCTAAAATTGCGGCATTTATTGGGGGGAGAGGATCAGGAATGGCCGTCGAGATCTTGCGGTGATCGGATCATACTAATGATTGTAGAGGCGCACAGGCCCTGACTCATGCCCACTCACCTACCCCCCTCGCGGCGTCTGCATAGCTGCCTCCCGCTACCTCTGGCGCAGGCCACGGCGCTATTCCGTTTCGCCTTTCGGCCATTCTTAGTTGATAAGTTGATGAGTTGATAAGTTGGATGGCACTTCTCCTTAAGCTCGAGTCCTCTGTAAGCTAGTAGCGCAACATCACCACAGCCATTATTCCATCTGTGCCCTTGTCCCCCTTGGATCTGCACTTTGATAGCTTTCAAAAGGATAGGTGTCCGGCGTCACAAGGACACCCGTACTCAGCTTCAGTGGGACATCCTCCACTCCTGCAAAAGTCAGCTCGACAAAAGCTGCGGTCCATCCCTCAGCCGGTGGATCAATCCTGACCTCGTACTTGCCATCCTCTGAAACAGGGATGCTTGTCGCCTCATAGCTCCTCCCTATCTCATCGACCTGGAAGTTTCGGGACTCCAGATTGGTGGCTTGCCAAAGAGTGACCTCAATGGGCTGAAATGCCTCCATCGTCTGGATGCTGATCATGCCGTCTGCTGCCTCCCACGAAAAGTCGGGCCGATCCTGGCCTTCTACGATCATCTGATGGAAGGCAAATAGCGATTCGACAGCGTCCGTCTCTTTCATGGAGTGCTCAGAGTTGGGCACATAGCGCAGGTGCTTTTCCCCGGTCAGCCCCTCCCAGTAAAACTGCCAGGAATCAGGCAGGAAGAACTGGTCTCCCGTGGCATTGAGGATCAGTTTGGGCATAGTCATCTTGTCTCGGAAGCTGTAGGGTTCAGTCAATTCAGTGAGCCGCTTGTACTCCTCGGAATCTTGCCATTCCATGATGCCTTCAGATTGGTAATTACCAACAGCATCCGCCCATCGGCCATAGGCGCGCCAGTGGTGCTCAAATGACGGGATCACATTGAGCATATCGATGACTACTGGCGCGATCGCTACCACGCGGTCATCGACGATCCCCGTCGTCCACGCCGTCCACCCCCTCTTGGATGCCCCTGCTACTACAAACTCCTCGATCCTGGCAGGTGTACGCTCGTCGGTGATGGCACTGATGACATCCATCGCCCGAACAGCCGCCTTCGTCATCGGGAAACGGGCCAGCCATTCCGCATCTTCGACTTTCGCACCTCCTTCCAAAAACTGCCGCCAGCCGAACGAGATCAGCTCGTCTTCTTTTCGCGGCCCGAAATCATCGTTTTTGAACACAGTAGGCTGATTGGGAATATTATGAAGGTTCGCCACCACACTTTGCGTGCCCAGGGCTAGCTGCAAATGCATATCATCAGCCTTGTCGGGTTGCTTGGTCTTGTGACTACCTCCACCGATCCATAGCAGCGCCTTGTTGGTTTTGGCTTCATCCGGCACTACCACTGTCAGCCAATGCCACCAGACCGGATCTTCGACTTCCTCGGTCGTCAACCACCTCTGGGACACCATCCGGATCACATAGAGGGTGTAGCCTTCTTCCTTGATCTCGTCCACCACCTGGTACTCGAATGCGCTGTCAGGCGCATGTACATACGCTTCCAGTGGGCTCAAAGCCTCAGTGGCTGTCGGCTGCTCAGTTTGGGCAGCTTGTTGACAACCCAGAGATAGAAAGAGCAAAAAGAAGACGTAGACGTTTGTTCGCGATAGATTCATTTTTCGGAGCGGTTTGAAGCTTAGTGTGATTTGCTTAATTGTTCAGCCTATAGTCAGCCAAAATAGTTCACCACCAGTGAGGCACCAAATCAACCCTCCTACACCTCCACCTCAAGGGCTCCATTCAAGAATGGAGATCGGCTGCGGCGGAACATCCTCCAGCGCACCTCCATCACCCTGCCCGACCCTCTGAAGAAAGACATGCAGTTTTTTCGAAGCCTTCCAGAGCTCTGTGTCGTAGCTCGGTTCCCACATGCCCACTTCGAAATCGGTAAGGTCTCTGACCTGCCAGATCGTGCGACTCAGGTCCTCACTACTGGCCACGGACACCCGATCGCCCCGCTCGATGTCCCGAAAGAGCAAGTAGGCCTTGTCTGTCGTCCCCTCAGAATCCGCTATGATTTGGCACCTGGATATGGGCACTCGCTTTTCACCGAATCCAGTCATACTAAAAGGCGTACTGCGATCGCTGATTTGCTGTTGCTGCCACTGCTCTCCATCGTGATAGATCAAATGATACTGGGGTGCCGCTGCCCCTTCCAATCGCCAATAAGTGGCGATATAAGGTCGCCCCTCAGCGTCCGCACACATCGAGGTCGTGTTTGTCAACTCACTATTCTGGGGGATGATCGCCGCATATTCTGCATTGGCCTGTGTGATCGGCAGTTGATACACTTCGCCGGTGGATTTTTGCCAAGTCCTACCTCCATCCATCGACTTCGCATAGCACATGTCATGATTGGTGGCTACGTCTCCCGTTTCCCTCCACACCCATGAGATGTGAATGGTGCCACGTGTGTCGGTGCACATCTGCCAGTAGGCGTTACGTTCGCCCTCGCCATCGATGAATGCATCCTGGCGTTGCGTCCATGTGCGTGAAGACACGTCGTAATGGTTCATCATCAGGTTTCCCCGACCTGATGCGCCATCCCTGTAGAGGAAAAGCAAGTTGCCATTACTCAACCTGTAAAACTCCGGATAGGTTACCCTGTGCTCTTTTATGCCCGTCATGGGCAGCTTCTCAGTGAGCTCCAGTGAGCCGGGAGCCACGCTGCGGCAATAGCGCAGGGAATCGTTATGGTGATCCCAGGACATGTGCAGGTAGCCCTCGCCATCCACCATGATACTGATGGAGTTGTGCGCGTCTTTGACATTTCCCTTGTATCGGGTTCTCTTGACCTCCCAATCCTGTGAACCCAGCTGGCGCTTGGCCAGCACGACGAATGAATCGGCGTCGTAGTAGGCCGCATACTGATCGTCCTTGTGGGAAACCAGGGAGTTGTACCTGAAGATCACCGTATTGATGGAGTTTTGGGCCCAGCCCGTCCCGACGGGAACGATTCGGACGCTGTCCACTTCTTGCCTGCATCCAAGTAGGGCCAGGCACAAAAGCATGAGGATCCTCGAGCGGTTGTTGATTTTCATTGACCAGTCCTCCATTAGATATTCTTAAGCTTTTCAGAAACGGAATCGGCCCATTGCAGCCGATCTTCACCGACACCTTCGTGGGTTGTGGTGCGCAGCTCTTGCAGCGTCGATCGGGCCTTCTGTGGATCCATACCCATGAACCGAAGGAAAGCATAGCTGATCATTCCAGTTCTGTGGATGCCAGCCGAGCAATGGACATAGATCTGTCCACCTTCCTCCAGCAGATTTGCCATTTGGCCAAATAGCCTGGCCAGCTCCTGCCATCGGTCTTCAGGAAGTGGCTTCGCCGACTCCATTGGAAACCACAACCAATCCATGCCATTTTTCTGTGCAATCGATCGTATCGGGAGTGCGCCCTCTTTCTCTGACAGGAGGGTCAGAATATGCGTCGCGTTTTGAAGCTTTAGGTCCCTTCCCAACTTTGCGCTGGGCCTATGCCCAATGGACAGAAACCCATTCATCACCGGGATCCAATGGACCTTCTCGAGGGTGCCTATGGCTTTTTGCATGCCTTTGATCCTGCCCACGAGGGCGCCAAACCGTTTCTTCAAAGCTGGGTCCTGCTGCATCATCTGCAGTAGTTGATTGATCAATTCATTGGACGCCGAGACCGGATCGTCGCCATTTGAAAACAGTGGATTTTCCAACCAGTCTTCGGCCATCATCACGATCTTGTCAGGGTCCTCTGTCATTGTTGGGTGCATGTATCTCCTTCCACTTCTCCAAATTAGCTCAGCTTGAAAGAATTTGGAACCACTCTTCCAAAAACTGCCAATAAGGGCCATAGGCGCCCTTTACATCAGTCTACAAAAGCAAGTCCCGTTTTCTTCCTAAATTCTCCTCATTCACTGATCAATCCTTAAAGAAGCTACTTATGGACAGACGTCACTTTCTACATGGTGCTACCGCTCTTGGCATGGGCACTGGTCTACTGAGATGCACTCCGGCGCAGGAATCCGCCGCCAATGACTCCCAGTCTAACGACCAACCCATCAAGCACAATCCGATTGGGGTCTCTACCTACTCGTTTTGGCAGTTCAATGGCCCGAAGGAAGACGTTCCCGTCGAACAGTGCATCGAGAAGGCAGCCCGGATAGGATTCGACGGCATTGAGTTGCTACTCGTTCAAATGACCTCTGAGGAACCGGCGTACCTACAAAGCCTAAAGCGGAAGGCCTTCCATGCCGGGCTCGACTTGATGGGCTTTTCTACCCACCAGGGTTTTCTTAGGCCGGACAAAGCCTACAGGGATGAAAACATTGCCAAGACCATGCACCAAATTGAACTCGCCTATCAATTGGGCATTCCCACCATGCGCCTCAATACGGGCCGCTGGGGTACCTCCGAATCCTTCAATGCGCTGATGGCCAATAAAGGGATCGAGCCTACCATTGAGGGGTATACAGATGAAGATGGGTTTGAATGGGTGATCGACTCGATCGAGCAGTGTATCCCCACAGCGGAGCAATGTGGCGTCGTCCTGGGACTGGAAAACCACTGGGGACTGGGCCTCACGGCTGATGGCGTGAAGCGAATTGTGGATGCCATCAACAGTCCCTGGCTCCAGATGACCCTGGATACCGGCAATTTCCTGGAAAACCGGAAAGAGCAGATGACAGCCATGGCGCCGCAAACGTGCCTGGTGCAGGCCAAAACCTACCACGGTGGCGGCAAATGGTACCAACTGGACATTGACTATCCATGGATCGGTCAGTTGATGCGAGATCACAATTATCGGGGATACATCTCTTTGGAGTTTGAGGGCAACGAGTCACCCGATACGGCCGTGCCCAAAAGCCTGGAGACCCTGAGGTCGGCCTTTTACTATTACTTGTAAGCGGGCAAGGTGACCAAAATCTGGGGTCGATAGCGTCTGGCTTTTCTCGGCGTGGGATTACTTAAGACTGTTGTAGTAATTCCATGCCATCGTGGCGTACTTTGACTTGCTGGGGTCGTTCCGGACCTTTTCGAAGTGTTTCTTCGCCTTGCCTTTCTCCCCTAAGTCAAAGTGATACTTGCCACGAAAGTAGGCGCTTGCACTTTTGTGTTGAAAATTGTCAGAGTCTTCCAATTTGCGCCATTGTGGAAGCGAAAGCTCCTTCTGACCAGAAGCCCAGAGTGCCCAGGCATAGTAGTAGGCAACCTTCTCCTTGTCCGCCTCATCTTTCACAAGGCCCGAGCCTTCAATGCGCTCAAACTCCTTGATGGCATCGTCATAGATCTTGTTGTACGTGAGGAGCTCGGCATAATTGAAAGCGGGCGCCAGATCATCCGGTGCCATGCTCTTGAACGCCGCATGGATCAATATTTTGTACCCATCGTTGAGCTTCATTTCATTGAGCTTCAGATAGGCATCGACACTGCCGTTAAACGCATCACTCACCAAGTAAGACGCAGCCTCCCTCAAATTTGGATCTTGGCCAATGGTCAAATAAGCTTCGATGAGTGACTTCCACTCCAGTCCCCTGGCCAAATTGAGCAGGCCCTCATAAAAAAGGAATTCGTCGACTTTTGTGATTGTCGCTTGTCGCTTCAGGCACGCCAAAGCTTCATCATATTCGCCCATCACCGAATTGAAGAAGAAGGCATTGCCGATCGACATCTGGTCTAGATTCTCGTCCAACAGCGCCTTGTCGATATACTCTTTCGCCAGGTCAATATCCCCATGGAAGAAGTACTCCGCGGCTATGTCACTGTACAAGCCCGTCTCCGAAGGATACAGGGTAGTGACGAATTGGTACACCCTGATGGCCGACTCAAAATCACCTCGTTCTTTTAGGTTCCGGGCATAGTCACACATCGAGTAGTGCAGCTTGTCTTCACCACCCACGTACTTCTTCAGCGTAGGCAAGTAATTGATGAGTTCATCCGTCATCATCGAAATGGAGTAGATCTGGCAGATCCCAAAATGAATATCTGTTCGTGACAGATCGTAACTGACAGCAAGCTTCCAGAGATCAGCCACTTTTGTACCAGTAGCCTCCGAAGTGGTCATAGGACCTCGGCTTCCCATGAACCCAATGGAGGTGTTGTAAATGGACTCATCCGTATTGGCTTCCAGTACGATGGACTGGTCGCAGCACTCTTTGTTCAGAATGACGTTGCCTTTCATCATAATGGCATCGACTTCCTTCGGGTTCTTGCTCAAATAGTATTCAACCCGTTCTTCAGCCTCGTCCACCTTTCCGGCCTGCAGCAACTGAGCGATTTCCTGGGCGATGGGTCCTTGTCCAAAGGTGAAGAAAGGAAGAAGGACAAAGAAGAGTATTAGTTGTTTCATGATCTTCTCAATTGGTACTGAAAGCTAGTCGATTATACCGAATGAAGGGCGCTGCCCGCGATCATTCATCCAGCTCCTTCCAGCAAAGTTGGACTTCGCGCTCGACCTCCTTCTCCATTTTCGGCCATTCGTTCCTTACCCAGTCCTGGCCTTCCCGCGTCATGAAATGCTTGTTCTCCGATAGCTTGCGGTCCATCGCCCGTGGAATCATCGCCATCAACTCTGGCGTCTCGGTAGGTCCATTCGCAAAGTTCGGCCCGATCAAATGATGCAGGAGCGCTACCTCATACCTGGGCAGGTAATACAAGATGTGCGCAACCATCGGGAAATAGAAAAAGAACACCGTACTGGTATTGGAGGCAAACCGGATGTTCTGCAGCGCCGAGATCAATGATTCCGCCTGCGCTTCGGCGGTTTTATGACTCAACTGGGTCAATAGCTCGTACGTCCTTTTTGCGTGAGGATTGGACTCACCCAGATCCCGGAGGTCGGAGAATGTTCTTTCAAGCGCGGCGTGCGTCTTTTTCTTCTTTATCCAGTTGAAGATCTTCAATGTGATGCGGGGGTTGCGTTTTTCACTTTGCACCGGGCGTCTCCCTGGTACATTGTCAGCAATGATAAACCATCAGCTAGCAACGAGGTCCTCACTCCCCGTTGATATTCCGCAAATTCTCCACGGTCCTTTTCTCGATATCGAAATAGTGGATGCGGTGCGTGGCGCTGGGACCTACCGGGCATTGCGCTTCGACTCCTATGCTAACCACTTGCTGATCGGTCATGGACGTGAGCCGAGCCATTTTGAAGTCCCTGCCATCGACCGACCAGTGCATCGAGTAGATGTTGCCTTTTCGCGCGATGGCCAACCAAACCTTACTTTCATTGTCCAGTATCACGCCATTGGCATCATCCGAAGTGCCTTTGGTCACCACAGTCACGATACTCGGGCCTGTCGCATCGGAGTTTTCAAAAGCAAACTTGATCCAATTCAGGCTATCGATGTAGACCATCAGTGCCACTGCATTCCATTGCGAAGAAAAGTCAGGTTCAACGAGAGCCCTTGCGACAAAGTCACCTTCCACCTTCTGATACAGATACGGCGCCGTGCCGATAACAGAACTGTCCTCCGGGTTATTGAAAAAGTCCGTCTCCTTGTCAGCAGGGATCGTTAGAGCACCGTTCTCAATTGCGAATGATTGAGGTTTATTCATCCAGGTCATTCCAGCGACAAGCTCTGGGGTGATATTGGACGGAGGCTCGGCGCCGGTCTTCGCTTCTGACTTAGCATCGCGCTTGGAGCAGTTCCATGCAATGAGACAAACGAGGGGAAGGTAGTAGAGGGTGGTTTTCATGGCTTAGTGCAACTTAGGGAATTTTGAGCTGCACTAAAACTTGCTACAGTGGGGGAAAATGCACAAACGGTAAGCTCGCGCTAACATGGGTATGTGACACCAAACTTGGATTAGCAGAGCTTGTTACAGATAGTCTTATTCAACAGAAAGTCGCTCCAGCATTTGGCTATCTAATTCTTCAAATTCCATTTTTAATCGTTCAAATATGTCTCGATGTGAATCTTTCAGGTCAATGCTCTCTCCTATGTCAGATTTTAGGTCGAATAAAAATTCTCCTTCATTTGTTTTTAAGTACTTCCAATCACCATCGCGATATGCGTTTTGCAAGTTTCTTGCCCCTTGCTTTCCTATTCTCCAAAAGAGTTTTCGTGAAATAGTCGACACATTTTCCGTCAAAATATCCATTAGGCTGATCCCGTCGAAGCTAATATTTCCTGGAATCTCTACTTCGGCCACATCCAGCATCGTTACCGTCCAGTCCATAGTTACAACAACTTGATCACTTATAAAACCGGGTTCAATCTTACCTGGCCAACGGACGGCTGCAGGAACTCTTATTCCACCTTCATATAGATTTCCTTTTCTGCCTTTAAGTGGTCCCATGTCAGAAAATCTTTCTCCTCCGTTATCACTAGTGAATATGATCAAGGTAGAGTTTTCAAGTCCTTTTTCCTTTAATGCCAAAAGAACTCTTCCAATATTCATGTCAAGATTTTTGACCATCCCTGCATAAACTTCAGGTGTACCGCCTGCCTTAAAAACAGCCGTAGTTTCACCATAGGGATAGGGATCATCACCAGGAAGTTGCCATGGCCAATGAGGTGCATTGTATTCCAGGTTTATGAAAAATGGTCCATGATGCTCCTGATTAATGAAATCAACTGTATAATCTGTAATGAGATCCGTCAAGTAGCCTTCCTTTTCAATAAGCTGGTCGTTCTCGTACAAGACGGGTTCGTCACTCATATATTTATGATCAATGTAGTCAGCTGCTCCCGGAGATATTCCGAAGAATTGATCATATCCATGTAGGTTTGGTAAAAACTCTGATCGGCTTCCTAAATGCCACTTCCCAAATAAAGCTGTTTCATAGCCACTACTCTTTATTAGTGAAGAAAGTGTTTCAATCTCAGTGGAAAGCCCAATACTGTCTGCCAGTGTCAAGGGCTCTCGAAGACCTACCTCATTTCTTGCCGGATATCTGCCCGTCATCAACCCTACTCTGGTTGGTGTACAAATAGCCTGAGCGGCATAGGCCTGAGTGAATTTCACGCCTTCATTAATAAATCGGTCAATAACAGGTGTTTGATAGTCAGTTCGGCCATAACTACTCAAGTCTCCATATCCCATATCATCCACCATAATATAAATGATATTAGGTCGGGTGTCTTTGGGTTCTTGGGAACCACAAGATGTTATCCAAACTGCAATAAGGCTAAGTAGACACACTAGGTTAATGATTTTCATAATATATTATTCTATGTTGTCAATCGCCTAAAGCCTATAATCAAATGACATAGCGCTTATCTCCCACTACCCAATCTAACGATTTACTGCGACACTCCAGCACTAGAAAATACCCATAAATCCGACCCACCTCCCATCCTCCACCCCGCTCAGCTTCCTTGGCTAACCGGGGGATCTTGTAGGATTTTGCGCGTCGGATCGGAATGACTAAAGACCACAAGTTGCGCTCCGCTAAACTTGCGGTAACGGGAGTGAAACTTGCGCTAATGGGGGTTATTCAATCTTTAGACCCTTCATTTCCTGTCCTCCCTGATAGAGAACTAAGCTCTCAACCTTATTTTCTCTCACTTGAAATGAAATTTTGGCTCGAGTGACGGTCAGATAAAATAGCGTGTCATTTTCAGGGTATATGTGAAAATTGACCCTGTCCGGTAGCCTGGCCATATAATTGATTCTCTTCCTTCGTAATCGTAATTGTGAATTCTGGCTCCAATTCATAAACCCCGACATACTGAGCGAGGGTTGAATCGGCCAATTCAGCTGCGTCACTTTTGAATCTTGGGTTGGCCAATTCTGAACCGGGGTCGAGCAGTCTAAAACCGATATCATCAGAACCTTGCGAGGAATTCGTTAGTACCACCACTCCTTCCCCAGTTTCCTTTACAAATCCAGCAAAAGTTCGATAGCCCCCAGTTCCGCCATTGTGCCAGATCACATCTCCATTCTCTCCCTTCTTGATATGCCATCCCATCGCAACAGACATTGCGCCTGCTTTATCATGGCGCACATCATGTGATAAGTTCATTGCATCAATCAAGGGCGTATCCAGATAGCCAAGATTAGCTGAGATAAATCTGGCCATGTCGGAAGTCGAACTCCGAATCGCACCCGCACCTGCAAGTGTCGGTATGTCCCAATTCTCTACAACTTCGCCATCACTATGGCCAAAGGCCAAATTTTCTTTCATCCTATCAGTAAAGTCAATTCTGGTATCATCCATTCCCAGAGGATCCGCGATGACGTCAATCATTAGCTCTTCATACGACGTATTTCTCTTATTCGCTAACAGGTGACCCAATAGTCCTTGCGCCAGATTGGAATACTCATATTGACTCCCTACCTCTCGAGTAGGTTCGTAACTTGAAATGAACTCATACATTTGGTTGACAGAATAATCAGCATATGGATTATTGGGGTTAGCCGGGGCGAAGTTGGTGGGCATCCGTGGAAGACCGGAGGTATGATCTGTGAGATTTCCTAGCGCTATTTCTGTCTCGCCTATCACAGGGACTTTAACGCTATCAGGAAGCAGGTCATTGATCCTATCCTCCATATTCAAATCACCATCCAGAATTTGTTGAGCCAGCAGGATACCTGTGAAGACTTTAGAAATTGACCCTATTTCGTAAATCGTATTTTCGTCGACTTCCTCACCACCCACTTCAGTCTTCCCAAAGTTGAAATAATAGGTACCAGATGAATCTATCAAGGCTATTGCCACACTTGGCGTAAACTCGTTGAGAATGCGCTTTTCAATTGTCTCAATGATTTCTGGGGGGAGCTCCTTCTTGACCTGTTGTCCGGGGCTTTGACATTGAAGGGCTGTTAGGGTAATCAGCGTAATAATCAGGTGGGGCTTCATCATCGGGTAGGTTTTAATTGTGCTGAAGGGACTTAATGCATTAAAACATTTTTTATGAACACCGTGGTGTTTATCTCCTACTACCCAATCTAATCATTTCCTTGGAGATTGTTAGGACAGAAAAACACCCAAAAATCAATGACTACCTCCCATCCTCCACCCTGCTCAGCTTCCCTTGCTGGCCGGATCTCGCGGGTTTCGCGCGGCCATTCCAATAACTAAGACCACAAGTTGCGCTGCGCTAAAACTTGCGGTAGCGGGGGCATCCCTCTAACGATCTGCGAAGCGGACTATCTATAAAAAACAGAAGGTCCACAGATGCTTTCTATCTGCGGACCTTCCTTTTATCGTGGATTTGAACTATCCCTGCAATCTTCTCTTTATGAGGAACAGGGCACGTTGTTGTGGAATCTATTGGTGAACCCGCAACCCGTGCCAGGATCTCCCGTTGCTTCCGCAGTGGTCTTAATGCACCCACGGCCATTTCGGCCACCACTGTTCCAAAGTATAAAGAAGGTATTAGGACCGGTAATGGTGGTGGAAAGATCAGAACCTCCAAGTCCTAAAATTTCAGCTGTAACCTGATTGATGGCTTCATCAAGACATGGATCACCACAGTCCACATTCAAATCAGGATTGGTATCATCACAGTCCTCATCCAAGTTATAACCATCCTGGTCTAAATCATCGTCCAAAGTTGCGGCATCACAGTCGTTATCTACTCCGTCGTAAGGTACTTCCTCAGCATCAGGATTGACCGCGGCATCAGTATCATCACAGTCTTCATCAATATTGAATCCATCCTGGTCCAGATCATCATCTAAAGTTGCCGGATCGCAGTCATTATCGATTCCATCATAGGGCACTTCAGCTGCATCCGGATTGACATCGGCATCTGTGTCATCGCAGTCTTCATCAATTGTAAATCCATCCTCGTCCAGATCATCGTCTAATGTTGCCGGATCGCAGTCATTATCAATACCATCGTAGGGTACTTCAGTGGCATCAGGATTGACACTAGCATCTGAGTCATCGCAGTCTGTCGCACTGCACGAATTGTCAATATCAAAATACCCGTCTCCATCCATATCTATGGCATCACCATGCCCCTGGTGTGCCTTGATGGCATTCACACTGACGTTGATAATGTCTCCTTTATGGCAGACATCAATTTTGCCCGACCTGCGGGCGTTGGAAGCGCCGCCCTCACGGCTGATTTCGGCAATATCTTTCTGTAGATCCGTTTCGTGAAAACTTTCTTCCTCACAAGACATAAGTAATAACAGGGCCAGGAATGGCAATAGTAGCTTTTTCATTTGATTGGGATTTGGGTTAAAAAGTCAAATGCTCTGGATTTTTGTCACTGGCTATTGGAAGAAGTCCAAAAAGATAGCCTTTTATCGTTAGAATCTTCATTCAATGCCCGTTTATTTTCGTATCTAATGGTTTTGGAAAGGTGTCCCTGGCGTGAATATCCAAGTTTATGTGTGGCTAACTGCTCGTACAAGGGGAGTCTGGGAACCTCGAGAACCGGCGGTCCTTGGGTAGCTGTGCCCTACTGCGATTCTTATTGAAGTAACAGTGCAATTGCCTGCTCCAATTGCACATCCTTGCCTTCAAGTAGTGATTCCTGGGTCAACTCAACCAATACATCCGGGATGACTCCTGTTCCTTCGAGAATGCTGTTTTTGGAGGTTCTTGTCTGCGAATTGGGATAGATCAAAAATGCCCCATTTGGCAAGGGTGCAAATTCCATCGTTAAGACCTTGCCCACCGTCTGTTGACCTACGATTGTGGCTCTGCCAATGTCTTTCATTCCGCCCGCAAATTCCTCGCTCGATGAGCCACTCAGGTAATCTACCAATATTACAAGGTTACCAGTGAAGGGATTGACGACAGGCTCAGTGTATACCTCCCGTATTTCATTTCTATGCCTGTAAGTCCAAAACAGCTTTCTTTCTGCGAAAAACTGATTGACGATTGTGCGCCTCGTTTCAAAATCACCCCCCGGATTTCCTCTTATATCAATAATGATTGAAGGGAGATGACGATATCCCTGGATCGTTTCAACGATCCCATCTAGTATAACCGGATGAAAAACATCGAAACGGATATAACCAATACTATCACTAATAACCCTGGAACTCAATCGAGCATATATCTCCGGCAAGTCGGGCACTAAGGTCGCTTTTTGGACGCTTTGCTGCCGGAAGCTCAGGGCTACTTTTTGATGGCGGTTGTTGTGGTCGATGTACTCAATGTTTGCCTGGTCATCTGGATTGCCATATAGCAGCCTGATGATATCCTGAGTTATCATGGCGTTCAGGTTTCTTTCATTGAAGGGTGGTGTCTGGTCCTTATCCCTTTTCACAGCAATTTCCTCCACAGACTCTTCCTGTATGCTCGTCAATTCATAACCCGCCTTAATGCCGGCCAAATCAGCACTCGAGTTTTCTTCAATTCTGGTAATGATGGCCTTTTCATTGATGTATCGCACATCTATTCCCAGGGACCCATCTAAAAAAAGTTGGGGATCTCCTACAGTGTTCACTTCCTCCGCAGAAACAACACCCAGGTGTGACACCCCCAATTTGAACAACATCTTGTTCAGGTGATAGTACAGGGAGTCGCTAGACGTACATGAGGCAATGATGGGTCGGTAGTATTCGTACTCTCCCCGCCAGTCCAAACCACTAAAGGTGGAATCGAAGTAATGCGTGTTGATCGTTTCCCAGACAATATCCAGGGTCGCCATGTTGTCCGATCTCCGGGACTGACCATCGCACGATGAAAACAAAATCCATACGATTAAGCAAATGAGAATCTGTCGTTTCATGGTCGTGCATTTGAAGTGCCACTTGAAATCGACTGGGCGTCGGCCGCCAAATGTGTCGCTTTCCAAAATAGAACAACCAAAGCAAGCCAGCTAGTTCTCGAGACAGGCCACGATCAGGTAGTAAGTAACGAACCACATCTACGGCGACCACAAGTCACACGGCCCCAGACTTGCGGTAGTCGGTAGGTAGACCTTGATCTAATATTATTTATTCCTCAATTTCTTTAATATCTCTATGGCGTTCATATTCTCAGGGTCTAATTCTAGAGATTTTTCGTAATTTTTAATTGCTAATTCAGTATTCTTATCTACCATATACGCCTCTCCCAAGCTATCGAAAACATTACCAGATTCTGGATACTCTTCAACATTAAGCTTAAATATTTCAATAGCTTCCTTTACTTTATCCGATTGAAGGAGCTCATACCCAAACCTATTTAGTGAACCTTCAGAAAAGAAATAGTCATTAGATTGAGTTGATTTCACTTTTTTATATTTATCAATAGTTGCATCAATTCCTTCATTCTTAAGCGTATTAATCAAAAGTGGCGTAATCGCCTTCTTGCATCTGTTTCCAAGAGATACTTCTAATTTCCAATCAATCCAATCACAGTACGCCTGGCGATAAACATTATAACCTGAACCACCATTAGTAATCATGGCAAATCCGTCCCCCGTTTTTTGATTTACTTGTAGATAAGCATGCCAACCAGTATTGGCACCTCCATGTCCAACTAAAACTGCGGTGCTGTTTGGGATAGAGTCTACGCTATACCCTAATCCATATTTGCCATCAGATGCTGGTGCAGGGGATGTCATTAGTGCAAGAGTGGTTGGTTTGAGAATTGATTGTTGAGTTCGTGACGTGCTAGAAATATTAAGACTAGCTTGAGCAAAAATTGCAAAATCTTCAATTGTTGTATGTAGACCTGCAGCGGCTTCTGCCGTAAACAATTCAAAAGGAATTACTTCTCCATAGATATTGTGCTCTAATGAAGATGTACCTAAAATCTTGTCATCGATTGTGTAGCTACTATTTTTCATGCCTAGCGGATCTAGTACTTCATCTTGCATATAATCAGCAAATTTCCGTCCGGTCACTTCTTCAATAACTAATTGTAGAATGGTAAATCCGCCACCTGAATATTTCCACTTAGTTCCCGGTTCCATAATTATTCTGACATCACCGGGTCCATTATTTTCTCCTAACAAGGATTCTTCAATTGATGGCAAGGTATCACTTGGGGACCAACCAGGATATCCATGTAATGAAAGACCCGCAGTATGGCTCAACAGTCTTCTTATTGTTACTTCATTGACATCATATTCCGATTCAGGTAAATGCCATCTAGTTAGATATTTCTCTGCAGGACTATCCAATTCAATTTTACCTTCTTCTACTAATTTCATAACGCCCCAAGCAGCAACAGTCTTTGAAATGGAGCCAATATTGAAACCTGTTTGATTGTTTATTTTTACGTTGTTGTTTACGTCAGCATATCCATACCCTTTTTGGAGGATCACTTCTCCATTGTCTACAAGAGCGATGGCAGCTCCCGGAACGATGAACTCATTCAGCCATATGGGTATTTTTTCGTCCAATTCAGTCAAATAATCATCCTTGGAGATAGATTCTGATTGAGCATTAACACTCTGATTGAAAATCATAGTAGCCCATATCAACCAGAGAATTTTGCTTGAATAATTACTTATGTTATTTTTCATATTGGTTAGATTATATGACACACAATCAGATAAACCTTATAGCATTTATCTCCTACTACCCAATCTAATCATTTCCATGAAGATTGTTAGGACAGAAAAACACCCAAAAACCTATGACTGCCTCCACTCCTCCACCCTGCTCAGCTTCCCTTGCTAGCCGGTGGAGCTCGCCGGGTTTTGCGCGGCCATTCGAATGACTAAGACCACAAGTTGCGCTGCGCTAAACTTGCGGTATAGGGGGGGGGGTAATCGGCGTAATCTCTCTCACTCCCACTGATGTTCCTCATATTCTCCACCGTCCGTTCCTCGATGTCGAAGTAATGAACCTGGTGAGGGGCGTTGGGACCTACCGGGCACGGCGCTTCGACGCCTATTTTCACAGCTTGTTGATCGGCCATTGAGGTGAGTCGTGCCATTTTGAAGTATCCTCCACCCTGCTCAGCTTCCCTTGCTAGCCGGGGGATCTTGCCTGGTCTTGCGCGTCTGTTGGAATGACTAAAGATCACAAGTTGCGCTGCGCTAAACTTGCGGTATAGGGGGGGTATTGGGGGTCTCCGTCCTCAGTGGGCTGAAAAACAATCGAAATTTTTCGAAAGCTCCCCATTCCCACCACTACCTATCAGATACAGAAAATGATGTTCAACGTCTTGATAAAATGCGTTTGAATGCATTTTTATCTTATGTTAGGTCATGTTTATTAGTTATCAATTTTTGTTATTTCTCCATTGCTGTCAATCTCAAAGCTCATTAAATCTTCTGCAATGACAATATCACCTTTGAATTTCTCAGATAGTAGTGTTTTCTCCAGTTTCTTATCTAGATCCGCACCATGATGATATGCAACAGCCAGTTTAGGCTGCACTTGTTCAAAAACTTTTGAAGCCATCTCTGGAACTGTATGTACTGTTTTAAGGTGGGATAGGAATTTTTTGTTCCAACCACTTTCATCAGTTATTAAAAATACTTCATGAAAGAGGATGTCTGTACCTTTCGAATACTCGATCAGATTGTCTGAATATCCTGTATCCCCAGATATGATTATCGATCTTCCCTTATAATCAATTCTGTAACCAACTGGATTCCAATTTTCTCTTTTACCGTGTTCAACTGCAAAAGCTGTCACTTTCAAATCTTCTGTTTGAAATACAATCCCATCAGAGGAAAATTCATTGACATTAAAGCCTGGGTTTGAGTATGATGCCCAGTTTTGAACAACATATTCATACGCATCTTCTAGGCCCTTAGTCATTTTTTCGGTTCCAATGGGTCCATGTATGTTCATGGAACCTTGTCTTTTACCATTTGAAACATGATAGCTGGACAACCACAAATCAGGAAGTCCTAGGACATGATCACCATGGAGATGAGTAATAAATACATTTGTGATGTCAGCTAAGGCAATTCCATACTTCGCAATATTCACACTTGCCCCTCTGCCAACATCGAATATCAATTTTTGACTACCAACTTCAACTAATATAGAAGATGCAGCTTTACCATCATTCGGCGGAACTCCAGTACCAATCATAGTTACTTTGAAAAAAAAGTCCTTTTGAGCAAGTACTGCCTGAGAGTTGATTAGGCCAAGTATTAATATGAAATAGATTGAGTATGTTTTCATGTTCCACGGATTTACCAATGTGACCTAACATCCAGATAAACCTTTATCTCCTACTACCCAATCTAATCATTTCCTTGGAGATTGCTAGGACAGAAAAACACCCAAAAACCATGACTGGCTCCACTCCTATACCCTGCTGGGCTTCCCTCGCTGGCCGGGGGATCTTGCCGGGTTTTGCGCGGCCATTCGAATGACTAAGACCACAAGATACGCTGCGCTAAACTTGCGGCATCCTCCGAAATTCTGGGACTGCTTCATGAAAATAGTAGTTACTTGCCATTAGGATCTTGAAGATGGAGGCACCAAGAATTCAGAAAGGTGGGAGGGTGTTTTTTTATTGCTGGTCTACTGAGTTGGATGGCTATCGATTGGTTGGACCACCTCTTTCTCCTCATTGATTAGCGAAACTATTTGCTCCTTGGCCACAGTCGCTTCTTTGAGGCTTTTGTCCAATATCCATATGTGGAACATTTTCGGGTACTCATAGTAGTTGAAGGGTATCCCTAGCGAGAGGGCTTTGTCTTTTAATTTCCTGGAGTCAGCTACAAACAGGTCATATGTACCAACAAAAATTGATATCTCAGGGAGATCAGAGAGATCGCCATATATGGGACTTACTTTGAAATCTTCCTTTGCGACTTGACCGCGATATATTTCCCCAGCCATTTGTAGCCCCTTTATGCCCAAGATCTTATCATTCTTGTCGACCTCCAGAATCTCAGGATTGTTCATCGTTACATCCAGCCATGGAGCCAGTAGGATGAGTTGACATGGTTGCGGTTGATGCTGATCCCTAAGATGCATGGTAAATCCCAGGGCCAAACCTCCCCCTGCTGATTCCCCAATAAAGACTATGTTCTCGGGTGAATATTTAGAAGTGATCTCCTGGTATAGTTGATCCATAAACTCATAAACCTCGGTGCTCGATGCTTCAGGAGCTAATGGATAATCAGGAACAATCAGGGTCGCATTTGTTCGGCTCAGAAGTTCCCCGGCAAAAGACCAATTGTATTTTGAAATGTTCCATAGGTAGGCACCGCCGTGTAAGTAGACAATGACCTTTTCCGAGGTGTTCCCTTTAGGTCCAAGCGTCCAGATTGATCTTTCCATTATTGTCTTTTCGGACACCTCATAATTCTCCTTCAGAGACTTGGGTAATGGCGCAGCCTCCTGATCGAACTTGTTCTTTACAATGCTCTTTTCTATATGCTTCTTCACGCCAAAGACTGACGCAACCAATTGAAAAAATTGTGATGTGAAACTCACTTTTTCATGAAGTGATATGAGACCGGAGAATCCATATGTTGCTGTGGTTTAGTTGAGGTGGACATGCCAGCGCAAATTGTTATTAAAAGTACGTGTGCGATAGTAGCTTTCATAGTTCATTTCTTTCATCGTGTTTGACGAGACAAAATTTCTCCTTCCAAATTCCTTTTGTATTGACCTAGGTTAAGAAAGGATTTAATAGCGTGCGATCACGAAAAAAGAAATGGCTGACTCAGGTATTCTTATGAAGTCGCTTGCGTATTCGACTGAGTGATTCAGGTTTGATCCCCAGGTAACTGGCAACTAAATACTGAGGAACCCTATTCAGTAGGTCAGGTGCTTTTTTTTGGAGGTTTTGATAACGCTCTTCCGCAGATAGCTTGATGAATTCGTCATACTTTGTCCGTTGATCAGTGATTTGATCTTCGAGCATATGGGTGCCAAGAGGAGCCAATCTGGGCACTTTCCTCATGAGTTCCTCCGTACTTTGGGTGGTGGCTATTGCCAAAATGCTGTCTTCCAAACACTCCAGGTAGTATTCAGATGGGCTCCCTGTTGTATAGCTGATAGGAGTGATGGGCTGTTTTTCAAAAAAGAACTCTGTGACTTTGACCTCTCCATCTACCGAATAATAACTAAAGACACAGCCTTTGAGAACGAGATAGGACTCTTTGGCCACCCTACCCTGATCCAATAAGATGGTTCCTTTCTTGAAAGATTTGGTTGTTACATGCTCCGAAATGGTTTGTATTTCTTCCTCAGACAGTTCGATGTATTTCGACAAAAACTCAATGAATGGTTCGATCATTATTGTACCTAATGAGTTCAGCTTCATGCGCCGCGGAAACATCAGGTAGCATACCCGCGACCAGCTATATAGCACAAAATAGTGCAACCCTATGGAATTCCGAATTCAAAACACTCATAGAGGCCCAGCATATACTCTTCTCATCGCACACAGACTGGTAAAACCCTGCTTGGTATTGCTTACCGACTCTACAAATACCCAAAGTAAATCAGCGTCATCACCAGTGTGTTGTAGACGCCGTGACAAATAATCGGATACCACAAGTTCCTCTTAAAATACAAGAAGAGTGCGAGGTAAACCGCTCCTACCAATAGCGCATTGATGAGACCATCAGCACCCAGCTGAACGTGATAAGCCCCAAAAAGACTGGCTGTGATGACAAAGCTGATGTGGGTGGCATACTTCCCCCCGATCATCTTTTCAAGGCGCGCGAACATAAAGCCATGAAAAACTATTTCTTCATAGACCCCTCCTATCAGCCATCCCATGATTACAAGGAACAGGTATTGTCCGAGGCTTTCTCTCACGAAATCATACAGCCCCACATCCGTCTCCTCGAACGTCACCACCAACTCCAAAGCTGGAAAGAAGACCAGTTGCATGAAGGCCAGCGTAACTACAGCGGCAAGAGCGCCTACTGGAATAGCTCTGAGTTCGAACCGTTGGAAGCTGAAACCAATGTCAGAGAAAGTCTCCTTAGAATACCTCAGCGCGAGCCATACCGCAAGTAAGATGGGGATGCTATATCCGAATAATGGAATGAGTTCAGCATGTGGTAAAAGGACAATTATGCCTATGACGAGGATGCTGATAAGTAGCTCTTTTGTGTTCATGTTCAACAACTAATTCAATGTTGCTCAAGTGGGTTAGCGCAACTATTAGACCGAAAATAGTGATAGTATCTTACTCCTCACCGCTCAAAGTCTGACGGACTCCGATGAGTCATCAGACTCCGTCGGAGCCGCTAGGCTCCTACTTTTTCCATCGATGAAAAAGTAGGCAAAAAATCTACCTTCAAACAAAGTCTTCCGAGAAATGGTATCACTTGAGAAAAGGCTTGTGGCACCAGGGACTAGCGAAAGGAATTACTCGACCATAAGAAGTGGCACGACTGAGTTTGAAGGAATTGTACTAAGATCGATGCCTCAATAAGGACCATATTTTAGCTTCACCGGTGAACCCTGAACGCCACCTTAAACGCTGAACTCGGAATACTCAGAACTCCTCTACCTGCTCCGCCAGAAAACCTTGGATCAAAGTGATGAAGGCAGGCGCACTGTAGGTGCTGCCGTGATCCTCCCATGGAAGGATCTCCACTTGCATATGGGGCATCACCCTTGCCAATGAATCCAGTCCCGGTCGCAAGAAATCCTCCTCTCCCATGATGGCCAGACTTGGTACAGTACACTTGCGAAGTGCCGCCTCGTCCACTTTTAGCTCATACTCCTTCGTCAATACTGCAGCTAAGGCAAGGGGGTCATTTTTGCCATCTGCGTCTTCTTTCGCCTCGAATTCATCGGCCTGTATTTTCCATGCGGGTCCCAATTCATCCCACTGCGCATCAATCCAGCCCGCGCCACCGAGTACAATCGATGAGACCCGCTCAGGATATAGCGTCGCCATCTTAAGCGCCATAAAGCCTCCCATCGAGTACCCAAGGACATGTGCCTGTTCGACCTCCAGGTGGTCCAGCAGGCGAGCTACGTCGTGCACCATCTCAAGTCCGTAACTGTCGGGATCATGGGGCTTACTGCTGTTGCCGTGCCCCCGGGCGTCCATGCCAATGACCAGGTAGTCTTCGGCAAGCTTGTCAAAGGCGCCAGACAGCACCCAATCTTCCTGGATGCTATGAGAGAACCCGTGCAAAACCACAACAGGTGTGCCATTACCCGCCATGGTAAATGCCATCTGAGTGCCCTCAGAATCGAAGTATTGAACTGGCTCTTTCGGAGACCCACAGGACAGGAGTAACAGGGGAATAGCCATTCCGCAGTATACATGTACAGCTTTCATTTTCATTGGGTTTAGTGCTATCAAAAAATCTTTGGCCGAGAATCGCTAGCCGATCCCAAAAAAAGCTACGGATCAAGGCCAAAGGCAGGTCAACTCCCTCCAATACTGCAACTTAAAGAATTCTGAAGTCAAAAATTCAAGGCCGAAGATTTCAGATAAGTAAGGCATGATCCTCCATGGAAGAATAGGGGCCAGTTGAGGCGGCAGAGCGCATGGATAAGACGGCAGGCCGGGGACGCTCGGGTCAGAGGTGGGCATCAAAACCACAAGTTGCGCTGCGCTAAACTGCCGCATCAAACCGGGCCTTCTAGAATGCAAAAAGCTAGTCCATAGTACTTTCCAAGCATGATTTCATACAGAATGTCAGGTCCTGCCTTTATTCTCTTCAACATTCCTAAGCGCTTTCTTGAATGATGCAACAGATCTATTCACATCTTCTTCGGTAGTGGCCCACGAGCACACGCTTATTCTGATTACTCTACGTTCATTCCAGGTAGAACCACCGACCCAACATTCTCTAATTTCTTGAATTTCGTTGATTACCTTATCTGTAATCTCATCTGTTTCGCACTGTACCAAGACTTGATTAAAAACTACTTGATTCTGTACCTGAAAACCTTCTTCTAAATCCAATAACTCTGCAAATTGAACGGCCCTTTTGTGTAAGCCAAATACCAATTCGTCAATGCCTTCGCGTCCCAGATATCTCAAGGTAGCCCACAGTTCGATTACCCTGCTTCTTCTAGACATTTCGGGAGCATAATACATTCCATTTCTTTCACTTCCATTTGGAAGATAAGGAGCGTTTATATGTAGTGAGGCAATTAAAGCTTCCTCGTCTGTGCAAAAAAGTATACCAGAGTCATAGGGTGCGTTTAATGTTTTATGTGCGTCTACCGCCCAAGAATTGGCATTTTCATACCCAGAGGTAAGGTGCTTGAACTGATGTGTAGCCCCTGCCCAAAGACCGAAAGCGCCATCTATATGAACCCATGCCCCCTGTGACCTTGCTTTATCACAAATTGAACTAAAGTCGTCAAAAGCGCCACTATTTACATTTCCGGCTTGCAAAGATAGAATAGTGGTATTGTCAAGTTCAGGAATTTGATCCACCAGTATTCTTCCTTGATCATCGACATCCACCCATTCGATGTTGTCAGTTCCGAAACCAGCAAGAGAGATTGCTTGTAACATGGAAGAGTGCGCCTGCTTGCAAGTCACCACTCTAATTTTCGGAGCATTAAGAAGTCCTTTTTGAGTAACATCCCAATCCAGATTTTTCAAAATTCGAAACCTGGCTGCTGCTAGTGCACAAAAATTGGCCATTGAGGTTCCTGTCACAAATCCCGCTACCGTTTCGCTGGGTAAGGAAAATAGTTCGACTAGCCACTTTTGTACAACAGTCTCTAATTTGGATGTGACTGGAGAACTTTGAAAGACAGATGCATTCTGATCCCAGAATGTCGCCAAGTTCTTTGCTGCTAAGCCAACAGGAACAATACCTCCATGAACAAATCCAAAGTATCTTCCGCCAATTTGACTGGTAGTGGCCGGAGCGCCATATCTGTTTAGAAGATTTAATGTCTCTACCGCATCCCCAGATTTTTCGGGAATATCTTCGTCAAAGATTGCCAGATCATCCAATGCTTTGTTGGAAGGAAAGACCTCCCTGTCAAAAGCCTTGTCTAAGTAATGAAGACCAAACGATTCCGCTCTCTGAAATAGCTCCGGTTCGTTTATCTCCAAGAACATTTTTCTTTGCAATAGATTATCCTTCTTCATTCTGTATTCAATTCGGCCCTAACGGTCAAACTATCATCCGTAAGCTGGACTTTTCAAAGAACTAAAAAAGTACCTTATCGCGCCAGCCTTAGCAAACCTGCCTGCCGGCAGGCAGGTAGCTCAGTTAGTGCGGCCAGCTAGGCTTCTGGATGATAGTGTTTGTAGTGGTGCGTCTATTCATTTTCAAAGAGTCCTGAGGTCGCTAGTTGCCTAGCCACATGTTGCATTCCGTTCCTTATCATATCTGTTCCTGGGGTCCCAAAAAAGGCAATGACCAAATCTCTTTCAGTTGATATATATAGCCCTTGTCCACCAAAACCTCCTTTATAGAAATCCCCATCCTGCATTACTTTATCCCATTGATAAGTATTATGCCTAGGAGATTCGCCGTTTAATCCACCATGATTTTCAGAATCAAAAAGTTCTGGACGACCTTCATTTTGAATTTTTTGCAAGTATGCATTCGGAATAATAAAATCTTCATTTTGCCGACCTGATGGGGTAAATAAAAGCCCGAAACGAGCAAGGTCACGCAATGTGGAACTGATTCCAAGATCCATTTTGGCTCTTCCGTATGCCCCATTCAGTATTATCGCATCTGATTCTGCACCCATGGGTTGCCAGATTTCTTTTTCAATAAGGTCGGCAATTTTTTGATTCGTGACTTGTTCTATCAAGATGGTTAATACCATTGTATTGACGTTCGCATACTCAAAAACTTCACCCGCTGGCCTATGCGATTCCAGAGTTGATAGAACTTCAAAAAGACTCTCTTCAGTGTTTACAGCAACTTCAACCCTTTCATAAGAACCATCAGGTTCGGGTTGGCCCTTTCTAGGTATGCGGAAAGAATTTATGCCCGATGACATATCCAGTATATTGATTATCTGAATTCCTTCCCAAGATGAACCTTTAAGCTCGGGAAGGTAGTTGTCGATTGGCTCTAATACGTTAATCTGCTTTCTTTCTTCCAAAATTGCGACCAAGGTGGAAACAAATACCTTTGATACTGACATATGGATATGCTTATCGTGAGGAAACATTCGAGGATAACTCTCAAAGACAATATTCCCTTTGTGAAGTACGAGGACACCATCAATCGGAGAGTTTACAACAAAATCCTGAAGTTCCATTTCTCCAACATTGGTTTTCGTTACAAACTTTGCTATTTCATCATCTACCACTAACGGTAATTGGGTTGCGGATTCAGAACAACTCACAATTGTATGATTCCAGAATTCCGACATGTTGAGCCATACATAACGAGAAAGTTCTCCGCCCTCACCCCACTTCTTTGGAGAAAATTGTTTATGAAATTCCAATGATTGCCTCCAGCTAAATCCCTGATATTCTTGAGCGTTTGAGAATCCAAACACAAAGAAGATTAACAGCATGACAAAGAGCTTTTTCATGTGTGAAAGATTTTAGTTTATTTATGAACCACACCATCCAGATAAACCTTACAGCATTTATCTCCTACTACCCAATCTAACCACTTCCCCGGAGACTCCAACATAAGAAAGTACCCGCAAATCAAGTTACCTCGTACCCTCTACCGTACTCAGCTTCCACCCTGGCTCCGTGGAATCTCGCTGGTTTTCAAATTGAAAAGAGTAAATAAGACCACAAGTGACGTAGCGCTAAACTTGTGACATGAAGGCTTTATATAATTTTTATGTAGTGTTAGCAAACGTAATTATCGTTCTACTTTGCTACCAACGCTACAACTAAAGGGCGCCTGCCTGCCGGCAGGCAGGTCCGCCCCCTCCCGATAGCAATCGGGATCAAGTAACCACAAAATACTGCAACTCTCACAAACCACAAACTGATCTACGGAGGTACCGTTTCGAAAGTCTTATCACTCGGTAAGTCTGAGGAAAAGAACCACAGCCATTTCCAGGTGAGAGGGGCGCGGGCAAGTTCCGCGCCATCAGCAGTAACTAAGTAAGCGGATGACCTTTAGTGATTGTGAGACACATTTCATCTTACAGGATGGTGACCATTGCTATGGATAACCTTCCATTCATTACCCTCTTTTAAAAACACATATGTCCAGGAGCCATATCCACTAATCGTGTCTTTTTGTAGATTAATTTTCTTGTAGTTGAATTCGAGTGTAGCAGAAGCAGATTCTTTCGATAAAATTTTGATATGCACGTTGGTCCAGTTCCAATATATCCAAGATAAGGCCTGTTCGTTATCTCGAATCGCGATCTCTTTCCATTCATCGTATCCACCGATAATAGAACCAGCACCTCCCATCACAAAATCATCGGAATCACACCAGAAACTCAGTATTTCATCAATCTTCTTATCTACAACTGAGTTGGCATAATCATTCAATCGTTTATTGACCTCATCTTTCAATTCTTGACGTTCATTTTCTGTGAGCTTGTTAGATCCAATATCCTGACAGCCGAATAGCATGAAAACAATTAGAGTTTGAATTATTGTTGCAAATAAGTTTCTCATATTCTTTGCCCCTTATGGAATATCTGATCATTTGTGTCTAACATCCAGATAAACATTACAGCATTTATCTCCTACTACCCAATCTAATCACTTCCCCGGAGACTCCAACATAAGAAAGTACCCGCAAATCAAGTCCTACCTCCTACCCTCTACCGTACTCAGCTTCCACCCTCGCTCCGTGGGTTTCGCCGGGTCTTGCGCGTCTGTTGGAACGACTAAGACCAAAAGTTACGCTAAACTAAACTTGCGGTAGTGGGGATTGTACTCATTACTCCTGTTCAACTCCACCCACAAAGCTCAAAACTTTACTGGCAGCTATGGAACCTGCTTTTAGTGACTTTTCGATGTCTTTAGTTTTCACCCATTCAATGCTAAAAGCTGCTTGAAAGGCGTCGCCACAACCTGTTGTGTCAACAATTTTATTGACTTCCATTGCTTCCTGGTAATACCTTCTATTTTCGGAAAAGGCTATGCTGCCTTTTGCTCCCAAAGTCGTCACTATGAGCTTCCCCTTTTGATAAGCAAGCTCCTGTAGTTGATCGAGCACTTCCTCTTTACCACTCAGAAAAACAATGTCGATATTATCGATATGTTCTTTGATGAAGTCAATTCCCAGATAGTCCAAAAAGTCAATAACTATTAACTGTTGTTCATTTCGTCTTGCCAAGAGTTCTGTCAAGTTAGGATCTCCGGCTGGCATGGCGACCATGTTACTTTCAGCTATCGAACTCCAATCATTTGCTGATAACCGAAATTTATCAAAGGCGCCTCCATTCCAACTGTCCTCTTTGAAGTACCTATCTCCCTTTTCGTCAATAAAAATCTTGTTTGATGCAGTGGGTTCGTTGATGGGGTACAATCTGGAGCGATCTATGTTTGATCTGTCTAATTGGTCTTCGATCAGTTTTCCAAATCTATCATTTCCAATTGCACCAATTACTGAGGTGTTGTCATATCCCAAAAGTTTGCATTGAGTAGCAAAGTTCAATGAATTGCCGCCGACGTATACTTTGTCCAATTCCGGAAAGAAATCGACACAGAAAGATGTTAGCGCAGTTATTTTCATATTTGTTGGTTCAAAATACATACAACAATTCGTAAACACAGTTGCGGTTGTCTCCCACTATCTAATCGAACCATTCATGCCCCAGGAACGATAACAAGATGAAAGCCCCATAAACTAAAGCTGCCTCAGATCCTGTACACTACTTAACCTTCTACCATGGTTCTCGGGATCACCTAGGTGCTTGACATATCGGGTTATGTTGGGACAAGCTTGCCATAGTTGGGGGTCAGTGGGTCACTGCCCAAGCAAAAAACTTGGCGCATTTTTCGGATTACATTTTGAAGTTTTCAATATTGTACTGCAACATGAAGCAGGTAGTTATCTGCTTCATTGTAAACCGAACCCCATATGAGTGCACCTCAAACCAAACAGGCCATCCGACACTGGATTATCCAAGCACGACCGGATCGATATGATTTGACAAAAAAACTCAAAGCCGGAAAAGAAGATACCTGGTATACCAAACAGTATGGAAAGCAGATCCACCCCAATGACCTGGCCTACTTCATTCAAAGCGGAGGAAACACTGCATTTCATGGCTGGGGAAAAATCCTGAATGTATCCGAGACTGAGGATGAAACGAACCTGGAGGTTCACTATGACGAAAAATTCCGCCAACCGATTCCGCTTGCAGATCTAGCGGGTGATCCCATCTTAAAGTACATCTCAAGGCTGAGAATTGCGCAGGGGACTGTTTTTAAGCTAACCACGCTGGAGGCAAATGCCTTTCAAGCAGTGATTGAAAAGGCTGGTAGCATAGGATCGGGAGTTGTCGAACCGGACAGAATGTCGGCCATTTTGTTGGAGGAGTATGCCTTGTCGAACACGCCTAAGAAGATAATTGACCTGGCATCAAACATCAGTTCGGGCAGTTTAGACAGTTGGAGTCTGGTGCAGGCCACACTTCGTCAGGTACAGGCACGGATGAAACGAACGGATCTCCGGAACGATACCCTTACTTTTCTGAGTAGGGTTATAAACGAGAAAGTGCTTCTTTCAATGATTGGTACTGAGATGGAGGATCCGGGGGCCGCATTAAAGGCTCAAAAATTCTCAGGATTTAATCTCATTGATGATCCCTTTCGGCCGATTCCTGTAGAAGTGTTCATGCTGTTGCAGCTGGCGAAAGAATATGCTATTCGTACAACCAATAGAGAGCGAATTTATACAAGGCACCTACTGACAGCATTTTTGAATTATGAAACGACCAGCTCTATTCTGACTGATGTCATTGGCAACATTCAAGCTTCAAAGAATGATTACCTGGAATTCCTCAAAGATCGCTACCCCGACGATAATCAGGCAGAGTGGAATAAGATCATCACGGAAACCAAGACCGAGCAACCCCTTCAAAGCTTTTTGGCCCGCCTGAATGCAGATGATCCCGATGGAGCTGACTTATTGAATATCAAACCCGAAGTGGAAGCGCTATCCGCTGTTATTGCGGCAACTGATATCGGGCCTCCCTTGGCGATTGGCTTATTTGGTGATTGGGGATCGGGCAAGACTTTCTTTATGAATAAGATCAGATCGAGGATCGAATTCCTAAGCTCCGAATCCAAGAAGAAGCCTGTTGAGGAATCTAGTTTTTGCCGAAATGTGGTTCCCATCTGGTTCAATGCCTGGCATTACCTCGATACGAATCTTTGGGCAAGTCTGGTGGATCACATATTCGACTCACTCGAAAAAAATATCGAGCGCAGAAGAGAAGAGGCGCGGAAAAACAATACCGATGAGCAAAACCTGGAAGATCCGCTGCAAAAGTTGGAGATGGTGCAGCAGATGGACGAGGAGCTGAAGAAAAAGAAGAAATCGATTGAAAATAGGAAGAGCAAGATCACGGGCAAAAAAGGTGCCCTCGTGCGAAAAATTAATGCCTGTACGAAGGAGCTAAATGATTCACTTGATCGAGATCCATTTCAGCGGGTTATTGAACCTGCATCGATGGAATATGTTCAGGATCTAATTGCACGATTCAACCGTCTTCAAAAAGATTGGAAAACTGAAAATGCGAAGTTTGCCACAGATCTGGCTATTCTTGAACAGAAACTGGCGGAAGAAAAAGTCTCACTGGGAGATGTTGATCGTTTAGTGGCGGATTCAAAACTGCTGGTAGGCGACAGCAAAAGATTATGGCAGCGTGTGATCGTGAATGCTAATTGGCCCTATAAAATAGGTCTGTTAGTGATTGTGATAGGCCTGGGTGTGGTGGGGTCCATCTATTTCAAGGACGCGCTAGCGACAGTGCTCACCCAGGTTGTGACAATTGGATCACTCTTCGTGACTTTTGCCAGAGGTAAGATAAACGATATCCATCACTTGCTCGACCTGAGTGATTCTCTCAGTGAGAAAAGCGATGAGCTGCTCGGGCAGGAGAATAGGAATATTGAGAATTCACTGCAGAGTGCCAATGAGAGCTTAAACCGCCTGAATGAAGAGTTGCTCATAACCAATCAGCAACTGACAGAAGTAGAAAATGAACTGAATGAGCTCAAGCAAATGGAAGAAGGATTGACCTCAGCTAAGCGGCTGATCAGTTTTATCAATGAGCGGGCACGCAGTGAAGACTATGCCAAGCACCTGGGTTTGGTGAGCATGGTGCGAAAGGATTTCGAGCGATTGACACAATTGATGTATCCTCCGGAGAACGAAAATCAGCCGAAAACTACCCCGGTTATTGAACGCATCATTCTATTTATTGATGACCTGGATCGATGTCCAGAGAATAAGGTTATGGAGGTGTTACAGGCAGTCCATTTGCTCCTGGCATTTAAGCTGTTTGTCGTGGTAGTAGGAGTTGATGCCCGATGGGTCAGCAGGTCAATTAAGGAGGTTCACCCGCACCTTCTTAATGAATGGAAGCACCTCGACGAAAATAGCGTAGAGAGTGAAGAGGAGAATAGAACTGATAAAGATGCGGCGGTCACAAATACAGCTTCGACACTCGATTACCTGGAAAAGATCTTCCAGATACCGTTCTGGCTAAAGCCCTTGGATAGCAGCGACCAGATCCGCAATTTGATCGAAGGGACCATCCAGGATAAGATCGTTGAAGAGCAGGACAAAAAGGGAGGAGATGGTGGTGAAAGTAATGGGAATGGTGACAATGGAAATGGTGATGATTCCGCAGAATTGGTGTATGACGCTGCCGACAAAGACAAAGAACCCGACCTGACGCCGGAATTTCTGGGGTTAAATGAAAATGAATTGGAATTTTTATCTGATTTAGGAGCTATAGCTGGTAATTCACCTAGAGCCATCAAGCGATTTATCAACCTTTACAGGCTAGTCAAAGGGACACATGAGGAAATGCAATCCCGCGCTTTTAGCGAAAAGAAAGGTGGATATGCCGAGGTTCAGCTAATACTTGCCATTCAATCAGGCCATGTCATGCTGATGGATCGCTTCACGGACGAATTGACTAAAACACGATCAAAACATTTTAAAACCTTTGCTGCCAATTTGAGCGAAAATAAACAGAGACGGCAATGGTTATCTTTTACTGATCAGCTAAAAAGTATCGCAAAAAAAGAACCACTGTCTGTTGATGTAATGAAAAAATACCTGCCCAAGATCAGGCGATACAGCTATCATTACACTAGCTGATAGTCACTCTTAGAATAGTGAGCATACTATTCTACTCGGCGTGATCTTCAATAGTCGCGCAGATTTACTCCCTACCCTCAGACGAAAACCTACCGCCGATCCTCGACCCTGCTCAGCTTGCCGCCCTGGCTAAGTGGGATCTCGCTGATTTTCAAATCGAAAAGAGTAAATAAGACCACAAGTTACGCTGCGCTAAACTTGCGGTATTCGGGGGCAAGTCCCATGACCAGCCGCCAATTCGCAGGATGGCGGATGACCTTTACTGATTGTTAGCATCAGTCAATTTTTCTAAAAGTTGATCCGGATTGGAACGATTGTCCCATATAACCAAGACTTTGATAAAATCTGGTCTGTTCACGTAATAGAGTGATATAGTCTGGTGGATTACTAGTTTTCTGAAATCCGTGTTATCCAAGGCGGGGCCCATTTCTGGATTTCGACTTAGCTGGCCAATGCGAAATTCAAGCTGGTCGATAAAATCCTGATTTACCTTGTCATTCCATAGTTCAAGAAGAAAGTCAGAAGTTTCGCGAAGAGTCCTCTTCCCCGTTTCTGTCCATCTTATTTCTTTCATTTCAGAAGATCTCTGACATTGGTGTGTTTGGTCAGGCCTTCTTCAGGCTCCGAATCGGCAATCCTCAATAATTCAACGATGGCATCAGGTAGATCCTCGAGTGATGACCTCTGAATTCCCACGATTTGGTCGATAATTGCCTCGTCATCAATATTAGTTATCCAACTGATAAGCGCTATCTTCTTTTGTTCAATGGTCATATTGTAAAGTTAACGATTTCCAAAGTCGCAAGGATTGATGCTAACATCCAGATAGACCTTACAGCATTTATCTCCTACTACCCAATCTAACCACTTCCCCGGAAACTCCAGCATAAGAAAGTACCCGCAAATCAAGTCCTACCTCCTATCCTCCACCCTGCTCAGCTTACCGCCCTGGCTACGAGGGATCTCACCGGTTTTCGCCAGTTGGATCTTCATCGATAGCCCGATCGTGCTTTTGACTTTGAGTATAGGAGGTGGAAGCCCGGCGGGCGAGCATTTGCTAGAAAGAAAAAGTAACCTATCCGGGTCAGAGGTGGGCACTAAACCCACCAGTTGCGCTGGGCTAGACTTGCGGTAGTGGGTGCAAAGGCCCCAAAAGAATACCTAGCGTAATCACTATGATCTCTAATAGATACTCAGCCCACTTCTCTTGTAATGTCTCTAGAACTTTCTTCATGGTTCGGGTAAATGATCTCGAACGTTGAGGGTATGAACCGTAGGCACCGAATAGCGAGAGGTGATTTGCGGTACATTTTTAGGCATTCAGTCAAGTCAATACCATTCAGTTTTTCCAATTTTCTTACCCGCGTCATATTGAGATCTTGATACAAGTTTACCCTGATCATTATACACCAATGATTCTCCATGCTTCTTGCCTAAGACATATGTGCTGACAAAATTTTTTCTCCCATTAGAGTGATAAGTTATTTGAGCGCCTTCTTTCAATCCATTTCTATAGTCAAATTCTTGAAACAAGGTCTCATCTTCACGATACTGATACCATTTTCCTTCCTTTAGGTTATTCTGGAAACTGTATTGAAAATTTATCTTGCCACTTGAATAGTAGGACTCATATGGACCATGCTTTTTGCCATAGCTATAAGTTGTTTTTGAAGTTACGCGTCCACTGGAAATACTGTAGAAGGCACCATGCTTAAGCCATTTGTCATCTTTGTATACATATAAGCCTCTTGAGTATTCTGAATTTTTGATCCTATAGGAGTTTCCTTGATTGTCATTAATTATTAGCCCATCTTTTACTTCTTCATCTTGAAAATATTCCGCTTTCAAGGCATTTGGATCAAAATCCGCTTCTTGGCCCTTGACTAAAAAACTGTAGAATATGGTAATTCCAATAGTCAAAATCATCAATGAACTTCTCATAATCTATTATCTCTAATGCTTGTACAAGTAACTCAAATACTGCTTTGGCCACAGGCAGATAGCCTACGCGGCTATGAGTCTCCAGCTTCACATCTGCCATTTCCTGATAGCTACTGGGAAGCTAAGTAGCTTCCCTTTGAGTCGTTTCTCTCAATGCTAGAACTTCACAATTAGATTTTCTATTGATTTTAAATGAAGTCCATCATAAAACAGTATTTTAGAATTTGGATTTATTCCAGTTATTCTAAATGCCTCTGCTGAAATATTCTGGCAATTGAGTTCAGTAACTTGCCCAGCCAGATTTCTATTCTCAGAGTTGCCCCCGAGATTTCTAGTCTCAGAGTTGCCTCCAAGATTTCTGTTCTCTGTGTCACCAGCTAAGTTCCTGCTCTCAGAGCTACCCCCGAGATTCCTATTCTCTGTGTCACCTGCCAGGTTTCTGTTCTCAGAGTCGCCCCCGAGATTTCTGCGCTCTGTGTCACCTGCCAGGTTTCTGTTCTCAGAGTCGCCCCCGAGATTTCTGCGCTCTGTGTCACCTGCGAGGTTTCTGTTCTCAGAATCGCCCCCGAGATTTCTGCGCTCTGTGTCACCTGCCAGGTTTCTGTTCTCAGAGTCGCCCCCGAGGTTTCTACGCTCTGTGTCACCTGCCAGGTTTCTTCCACACAAAATACAATCACAGGGGACCTCATATATTAAGTTATTAATGATTACTAAAGAACCATGAATAGTGAATAACGAATTTAATTGTGCACTATCTTCATATATTCCAATTGGCTCTGAAAAAGATGATTGTCCCTTTGTCTCGACGGCATATATAAGCACAAGTACAAAACTTGCGTACATTGTCTTCATCATAGCCTGATTCTATCTGAAAGGGACATCAGACATCCACAATACCCAAGTTTTCGCTCGAAGATCAGTCCCTATCAGCTCTCCACACTGAGAATAGTATTCATATAAAACAGATATCTTCCCATTTTGAGCTTGCCTATAGTAGCTTTCAGGAATAGTAATTCGGTATGACCTTGTTTCTGCTCCAGTACAGCCTGAATATATTTTGCTTAGCAATAGCACACCATACAATTCTTCAGATTGATATGGAACTTTAACCCTGACTTTTCTTGCCCCCATATTGTCAAGAGCTTCTCGGTGAAAATTGATCATATCCGCATTGCTCCTATGCATTTCATGACTTGATATATTTTCAAAGGGGGGCTTCCATTGTTCTCCCGATTTTAATACAAAGGATCCATCTTCGGCCCGTATTTCAACACCTTCGGTGGCAATAAACCCTAAAGGCACTGATTGCGCTAGATATCCAGCACTGCCACAAGCACAAATCAATATGATTGCCAGGAATGGAATGTATAAGATTAATTTTTTCATGATTTTACGTTGTTTAGTGTACTCATCATTAACATTTGCCAACACTACAGTTATGTAGCACCTGCCTGCGATCCGTCGCCAGAGGCTGTTGCTGCCGGAGACCGACAGACTTGTGCGCCACCTCCCGATCCAGGTAGCTATCAAGGCAAATCGGGAAGTAATTACTATCCAAAATAGTACAACACTCGCTAATCATCAACCTCCTACGAAGCTTTTCAGAAATGGGGAATAACTGATCCACTTACATGCTATTTCGGAAGTTTTCAACCCGGTAAGTTCCATAAAAGAGAACGACGAACTACCTCCTACCCTCCACCCTGCTCAGCTTGCCTCCCTGGCTCCGCGGGTCTCGGCGGCTTGCCAATCGATGAGAGTAACTAAACCCACAAGTTAGGCTGCGCTAAACTTTGCGGTATTCGGGGGCTAAACTTGCGGTATTCGGGGGAGACCAGAGGCCAACGGCTCCAAACTCACGAATGTAGTCTGTATAAAGGGCGTTTTAATGCCCTTTATACCATGCTGTGAAATGTTTATTTTGCTTTAACAGAAGGAATTTTCAATGCCCAAAGCAAATTATTCAGCACCTACAACAGCAGGTACGTCTTGTTGAAATGGGTTTCTGTTGTACTGCTGATCACCGACAGGTAGCGTTCCGGGTAATATTTCAAAGCGTATTTCAAAATGAATCATCATTGATTTCAATTGATCAATAATGGTTTTGTCACCAGCAGATGTAGCCGTACCATCAGCAATCATCTCGTCCAATGACTTCACTCCCATCATGACCAAGTCCAGGTCAGAGCGATTAATTGTGATTTCCAAATCAGCGTCTTCCGCCAGGAAACCCTCAATATTTGTAAGCGTAGAGTTGCTCAGTTCAATGAGGTACTTTTCATTATTATCTGGTGTGATGAGATTTATTTTGAAGGCTTTATCCGCTGCCCTTTCACTCACTAATCGAATGCCCAGAAAATCCAGCCATAGACCAGTTTCCATAGCTTTTATTACATCTGGTCCGTCAGCCTTCGGAGAAGCTCCGGCAGGAATTCCATTCCTCAATTCAAATGCTCCTGCAAGAAAAGCATTCCTCAAACTGGGGCTTTCCTGCTGATATCCCATCTGCTCATAGCAATCGGCTAATAGATTTTTCGCGTCCTGATTGTTGGGTTCACCATAAGTCAACTTATTAAGGAGCTCGATGGCATATAGATACTTGCCCTCATTGAACAGGCTATTAGATTTGTTAAGAATTTTTTCGGCGCCGCCCATCATCTCAACAAAAAGTGGCGAGGACTCATAAGGAGATAGCGGAATCAGATTCGCAGGATTTCCATCCCAATGCCCTAAGTATCTGTTGACGACTCCCCTGCTATTGTTTTCAGGTGACCCATGATAAGACCTGGCCTGCCAGCTATCCTGTAGACTTTCTGGCACTTTGTATTCATTGTGAATTTCGTTTAATGTAACGCCTTGATTTACTAAATGCAGTACCCCATTGTTCAAATGCGCGTATGCATCTCGTTGGTCTTTCATTACTTCTTGTATTCTTTCATTTCCCCATCTTGGCCATGAGTGGGAGGCAAACATGACCTCTGCTTCCTGGCCAAATAGATAAAGTGCCTCGTTGATGTTTTTTGACCAATTGAGCGCGTCTCTTACCATCGCACCCCTAAGCGTGTAGATATTGTGAATGGTGGCAACAATATTTTCAGCAGCCCAAAATGCTTTCATATCCGGAAAGTAGGTGTTCATTTCCGAAGGGGCTTCAGTATCTGGCGTCAATTGAAACACCATTTTGACGCCATCAATTGTGAGATTCTGAATATCATCTTCAATGATCAGATTGGGAGCAATCAGTCCTAAATCTCCAGCAGCTGTGTTTTTTCCGATGGCTTGATCTACGTGACCGAAAGGATCAGCGGGCAACAACACACCATACTGTAGAAACATTCTCCTTGTCATCGCATTTCCGGCGTAGATGTTTTCAGAGACGGCATGTTGCATGAAGCCATCAGGAGCAATTATTTTCACTTTTCCTGATCTCACATCCTCCTCATCTGCGACTCCTCTAACTCCACCCCAGTGATCACCATGAGAATGCGAATACACCACAGCCACCACGGGTCGAGCACCTAATTGTTCATTAATAAATTCCAACGCCGCACGTGCTGTTTCCTTGGCTGTGAGCGGATCAAAGACAATCCACCCGTTATCACTTCTGACAAAAGTAATATTGGCCAGGTCATAGCCTCTTACCTGATATATTCCATCAATTACTTCGTATAACCCATAATTCATATTAAGAGTCGCTTGTCTTTGCAAAGAAGGGTGGATGCTTTGGTAGTCCTTATCCTCTAATAAGAATTCATATTTCCCCATACTCCATGCGACGTGTCCTGCATCAGCTTTAATTTCTTTGTAGTCAGGCGCAGCGATAAAACCCTTTTCTTGTTCCGCAAAATCCCGTACATCTTCAAAAGGCATTTTATTCTTGAGTGCCTCCCATTTGGCAACAGTCGCTGCTGTTGGCGCTTTCCCTTTTGGGTCAAAATGGTCTGAGGCTATTTTTGCTTCTTGATTTATAGTTGGTGATGAGCATGCTCCTAGTAACATACTGTAGCCAAGAGCTAGCTTGAGCAATGGTTTTAACTTGATTGAAATTCTCATATAGTAGGTAGTTTTCGTTCTAATCTATTTTGGGAACATGAGCTGCACTTGAAATCTCGACGACCAATTCGGACCGCCTTCAGGAGTAACGACATTGTAATACGCCTGCAGATTTGCATTGATGGGAAGCTTTCCTATTCTGAAGATTTTGCCAATTCCACCTCCAAATGGCAGAATCAAACTATCATCCACTTTCCAGTTGTTGGTAATAATCGGAGCGGAGACCAAATATGCCCCGCTTTGCATATTGTAATTGACAAAATACTGGAACAACAAGAAACTGACGTCAGGATCGGCATCATCACCTCCGACAGACCACACATTGTTTACCAATGCTCCGGCCACCCAGGGGCCAGCAATCGTCAACGCTACTACCGATGGACCCGCAGCCCATTTCCCGAAACCCGGTATATTGTCTCCCGCGGTGGGAATTGAAATGGCTGGTCCTACACCCCATATGACCTTGCCGGGTGAAGAAGGAGATAAAAAAGCAGTAAAGCTGATATCTCCTAATCCTGTGGAGCTTCCAGATTCCATGGTCAAATCCGGTTGAGTTATTATTGGAAAAATCGTCCTTGTGATCAGGTTCCAATCAGAGCCAATTTTGATTGGGTACACGGGTTGAATGTTCAGAGTGTTCTGTGTCCGGTTATCAGGTCCTATTCCAAAAGAGGTGTTGTTTTGAAATGGCAGGCTGATCAAATCACCTACAGGATTTTGAGCTTTTTGTGCTAGTTCTGCTTCATCTTGGGCCTGGCAGTGAAACCCAATAAAGAGAATGACAATTGTGATTATTATTTTCATGTTGGATTTTCTAATGCTTGCCAAATATCCAGATAAACCTTTTAGCGTTTATCTCCTACTGCTCAATCTAACCACTTTCCGGAAACTCCCTCAAAAGAAAGTACAGGTAATCGACTTACCTCCGATCCTCGACCCTGCTTAGCCTCCGGTCTAGGGAACTCACCGGTTTTCACGCGTCTATCGGAATGACTACAACCACAAGTTACGCTCCGCTGAACTTGCGATAGTTAGGGTAGTTAGGGTGGTCAAAAGTTCATCAATCCTCCGGACTAGAAGGACCTAATCTCCAAGGAAGAGTAGAAAGGCAACATGAGCGATATTACCCGAATTTTCCTCAAGGCCATGGATTATTCACAGATCTAATAACCTAACCACAGTCAGTTCCCGGTCAGATGGATGCAGGTAAGCTCCACTTCATCGAGCGCAAGTTATTTCAAAACTCTGATTTCATCCTCCAACTCTTTGATTAGATCATTCACAGTATCAATGGTTATGTAATTCTGAAATAGAAAAGTTGAATGACCAGCATGAAGAGATTTCAAATGATATTTGAATTGATGGTCTTTCTTCAGCTTACTAAAATCACTGGGGATCATACGACCAGCATAAAATGATTCAACTGACGACTCAAACAAATAAAACCTATCAAAATGATCTTGATTAAAAGTTCTTTTGATTGAAAAAATATCTTCAGTTAATAGTTTTTGATTTTCATCCATGATAGTAAACCAGCCAGCATAAAGATCTATCAGCTTAAACCTCAATTCTTTGTTGGATATGATCTCGAATCCAATGGATTTTAAAGATTCGTAGGCCGGCTGTTCAAAATTCGATACTGTGTAATAATGTATTGACGCAAAATGAGTAGCAAGTGAGTCGGTATACTCGGCATCTTCTTCAATCACCTTAAGGATTACTTCACAAGAATTTTTTGCGAGCTCATGTTTATCAATGTTGTAATTGATGATGTGCAAATCCTGCTTAAGACCCTGTACCAAATCCTCCAATATACTGATTTCTTTCTTCAGTACTTTCCGATCTTCATTCCAGCTATTAAGTGCAAAGGCCCCAAGAATACCTAGCGTGATCACTATGATCTCTAGTAGATAATCAGCCCACTTCTCTTGTAATGTCTCTAGAACTTTCTTCATGGTTCGGGTATGTCACCAGTGCAACATCTAAGAGGTACCTGCTGGTATAGGCAGGTGCGCCATCAGTTGCTCATTACCTCAAAATAGTCTAACTCTGATGAACCACCATTGTCGCTAAGCCTTTCTTTGAAAACCGAAACCCTGGCGAAGGACCCATCAACGAAGGGCGAGCGGCCATTTGGTTGTAGGAAACTATTCTGTCTGGCCAGAGGGTAAAGAAAATACCCATAAATCAAAAACTACCTCCGATCCTCGACCCTGCTTAGCTTGCCGCCCTGACTCCGCGGGATCTCAGTGATGTTGCCAATCGATCTGGATGATAAGAAGCGCAAGTTACGTGGAGGTGAGTTTGCGGGAGAGGGGGGAGATGAAAGTGGGTAGCATCACGGACGAAGCGAGGCTTCACTCAATTTACTGTCGTGGGGACTAAGCGAACAAGGTGGTAGGTCTGGGCAACACGTTGAAGAAGGGAACTTAGCCTTTGATATCTGTTTTATTTAGGGTCTATTTCGGTCAAAAAATCACTCACTACTTTAATATTCTGTTCACGAGCATCCCAAGTGGTCAAATGACTTGAATTTGCGAACACTTCAATCTTTGAATTGCTAAATTTTGTGGCCATTTCCTCTACGTAGGATGGTTTGATCTCATCGAACTCACCAACTGTGAATAAAGTCGGAACATCAATGTTTGCCACCTCATTCAAACCATTGTAATAACTTAGCGTTCCTGTAATACTGAATTCGCTGGGACCCCACATGTAATTGTATATAGCAATATTGGCAGTGTTAACCATGCTATCCAGTTCTATTTGAATTGGATTCTTCCCCCAGAGATACTTGTCGTAAAAAGCATTGATCGCCACTTCATACAGTGGATCCTCATAAATACCAGTCGAATCAGCTAGGATAACAGCTTTTTGAAGTGAATCGGGCAACGTTTGCAGAAGCTGGTTAGTACTTTCCTCCCAAGCACCGATATCAATGCAAGGACTGCCTAGAATCAGTGAAGTTACTCTTGAAGGATATTTTCTATAGTATTCAAATGCCAAGACAGTACCCCAAGAGTGACCCAAGACATGCCAATTTTCTACCTCAAGATGACTCCTTAACAACTCAAGTTCCTCCACGAAACGGCTAATAGTGAACAAACTTTTGTCGTTTACAACCTCGGATTTCCCCGCTCCCAATTGATCATATCGTATAACCCGACGATCACTTCCTAATTCCTCCAAAGGTTTAAGATAGAAACTAGAGTACCCCGGTCCACCATGTAATAATACAACCGGAGTCCTAGTCCCTTCACCCGAAACTTTATACCAGATACTGCCCCCGTCTACCTCCAAATTTCCCTCACGACTGTCAATTCGACTAAATTCTGATTGATTTCGGCTATTACATGAAATAAACGTAGCAATCAGAATGACCAGTCCGTATTGTTTGAATTAGTTATTCACATTTCTCATATAACCATTTAGAGTTTTTCGCTGTCTCTCCCACTACCCAAACTAACCATTTCCTACCACATTCCAACGGAAGAAAATACCCATAAATCAAGTCACCTCCGATCCTCCACCCTGCTCAACTTACCCCCCTGGCTCCGGGGAATGTCGCCCGGACTAGCTAATTGGATCTGCATGGAAAGACCTATGCTACTCTTGATATGATCCGATAGCTTTTTGGCCAGTGCGTCATTCCCGACCTCGACCCCCGCGTCAGTTTCCACTTCCACAGCCACGACATCCATCGGGCCGGATTTCTCTATGATCAACCGGTAGTTGGGACTCAAGCCGTCGATCTCATGGATGACCTCCTCTACCTGCGTGTGGAACAGGTTCACACCCCGGATGATCAGCATGTCATCGGCGCGGCCTTTGATCGCGGACATTTTGATATGGGTGCGCTTGCCGCCAGGATCGTACTGGAGTGAACAGATGTCATTGGTCCAGTACCGAAGTAGCGGCAGCGCTTCCTTCGTTAGCGTCGTGAATACGAGCACGCCCTCCTCCCCATGGGGTAAAGGCTCGCCGGTTTCCTTGTGCACGACCTCCGGGAAGAAGTGGTCTTCCCATACATAGCTGCCGGTTCCCTTTTCGTCCACATCTTCCTGGCTGACACCTGGACCGATGATCTCACTCAGCCCATAGATGTTCGTGGCCTCGACCGCAAGGCCCTTCTCCACCTGCGTGCGAATAGCCTCCGTCCACGGTTCTGCACCGAGCACAGCGTACTTGACAGCGAGCTCCGAGGTGTCGATACCACGCTGCACACACTCATCGGACAGTGTCTGGGCATACGAAGGGGTACAGCAGATCACCTCAGGTGCAAAGTCCTGCAGTATCGTAAGCTGCCGGTCAGTCATGCCTCCCGAAACGGGGATGACGGCCATTCCTAGTTGTGTCGCACCTCCATGCATACCCAAGCCTCCTGTGAACAGCCCGTAACCATACGCATTGTGCAATTTCATACCCGGCCTTGCCCCTGCGGCGACCAGCGAACGCGCCACCACCTCATCAAAGATCTTCAGATCACCCTCGGTATACCCCACGACCGTGGGCTTGCCCGTCGTCCCGCTGGAAGCGTGGATTCGGCGAACTGCATTCATGTCCTCAGCCAGCAGTCCGTAAGGATAATTGTCCCGCAAATCCGACTTCTTCGTAAAGGGCAGCTTCGCCAGGTCCTCAATACCCCGAATATCTCCCGGCTCCAGATTCGCCTGGCTCAACTGCTCACGGTAGAACGGCACCCTGTCGTAGAGTTTCTTCACAAGGGCCACCAGCCGCTCCGATTGCAAGGCTCTCAGTTGTTCGAGGGGTAGTGTTTCAATATCGGGGTTATAAAGCATAGGCGAAGGGTTGGGCTCTCTTTGTTTATTGGGTGATGGAAGATAAGGAATATCGTGAGATCGTTGTGGTATTTGCGCTAGGCGTCGCCCCGCCTGCCGTTACGACGAGGTATCAACTACCATTTGATCAGGTCAATCTAATTTCGGGCAGCAAAAAAATATCCGATTTCCACCGCTGCCGCGGAGGCTCTCATTTTTGAAGGATCAAAAACGAGACAAAAAATCCTTACCCCAATCATGCTCCCATCTCACAGGCCCACGCGCCCCTCGCGATTGGGCCGGGCCATCGCACCCTTCATGAGCCCATTCTACCGTGACCGAGTTCAGCCCGTTGTAAGCACTTCGTCCTAGTCACCTTCAGTGTCGTGAAGTATTGTACATCTTCACCCTCAAAGCGGCATATAGAAAATATGCTTTTAACCCCTCCATATACTAATCCAGACCTGAAGTCAATGGAGTTTTTGGCTGGAGTAACAGAATTCGGTGTATTTATCAACAGAACGTCCTCGGGACAATTCCTCCAAACTCAGTCGAGCCACTTATTTGAGTCGAAGGTAGACCCGTTCGCTAGTCCCTGGTGCCACCAGCTTCTCTCGAGCGATACCATTTCTCGGCCAACTCCGCCAAGGCTTCGATGGCCAGAGAAAGACCTTGTTTGGAGGAAAGATTTTTTCACGCAGCGGCGCACCGTCCGGTTTTTCCGGTTCGCCGGAGCGATCTCTGAAAAATCGGGAGCCTCCGCGGCTCCGACGGAGTCTGACGACTCATCGGAGTCCGTCAGACTTTGAGCGGTGCCAATTAAAAGCATGTACTACTTCTTGAAAATAAGAACTGAATCGATAAAAATTGACTCACAGCTAGGCTTCCATAGAGACCCGGAAGCACCTTTGATTTTTGGTGCTTATTTTCTGCAGACAATTATCTCTTTTCAAGGTCCAGTATCACCCGCTGCCGCGGAGGCCTGGCCGGCCGCGCCCTCATTTTTGAAGGAGCTCAGAGGAATGACGAATCTTTGGGAGGACTTCGAGTAATCGCGTCAGAGAGATCCTTCAGTCGGGTTACCACCCTCCTTCTGGATGACGCGAAAATATTAGCCTTCCATCTCGTCGCAATAACATATCATTGATAGGCTGGTGATTGGAATTGGGTCTATTTGCCAGGCGAAACTGAATCGTTCTGCAATAGAAGAAATGCCCTCCGGACAATTCCTCCAAACTCAGTCGAGCCACTTATTTGAGTCGAAGGTAGACCCTATCGCTAGTCCCTGGTGCCACCAGCTTCTCTCGAGCGATACCATTTCTCGGAAGACCTTGTTTGGAGGTAGATTTTTTGCCTACTTTTTCATCAATGGAAAAAGTAGGAGCCTCCGCGGCTTGAGCGGTCCAAAATAAGGAACTAAAAGATGGCGAACGTAAAAGGACAATTCCTCTAAACTCCTCCCGTGGCACCGAGGAAGACTGATGACTCATCGGAGTCCGTCAGGCTCTGAGCTATTGAATTTCAATCAAAGAATCGGCCTCAAATACCTATGCAACGACTGCGGGTCCAAGGCAGGCACGAGATGATCGATGTACGGCATCGCCGTCTTCATCCCCAACACCTGCGGGTTATAACTCTCGCTATTCGCCAGTGGATTGATCCATATCAATTGCTGGCTGCGTTTCTTCAGTTTCGCCAGTGACGTATCCAAAAGTGCGATGTCGCCCCCATCCCATCCATCGCTGACAATCATCGTGAACGAACTTTTATTCAGTGTCTTACGACCAAATTCTTCAATGTATTGTTGAATACTGGCGCCGATCTGCGTGCCGCCGGACCATTCGTTGACTTGCTGGGACAAACTGTCCAGCGCTTCCGCCAGTCGTTGGCGCTTCAGACTGCGAGTCACCGAGTGCAGTGACGTGCTAAATACGAAGCAATGGATCTTCAGGGCACTGTTTTGGAGGGCGTACATCATCTGGATGACGAACCGGCTGTACATCTCCATGGACTTACTGACATCACAGATCAATACGATGTGGGTCTTCGTCTCCTTGCGCTTCTTAAACTCAAACTGGTGGATCTCCCCTCCCCGCTGCATACTGCGCTTCAGCACCTTGCGAAAGTCTACCTGTGCGACCTTTCGGGACTTGATCATTCGTCGGGCCTTCTTTCTGGCTACGTGCCGCCGCATCAGGCGAATGACTTCTGCCCAGCCCTGCTGATGATCGGTCGCCAACATCGACAGGTCTGCAGATGACAGGACCTGGTCGGCGCTGGCCTGTCGTAAGTCGAGCTCGTCCTCCTGTACCCGGTTGCCGTGCAGCCAGTTTTTGATCACCTCGAGACTGGGAGGCGCAGGGGCTGTTGGACGTTGCTTCTCCTCTGCCACGTCCTTGGTCTTGGCATCGACGGCTTTGGACAGCTCCCACCAATAGGCGCTATACAGCTTTTCGAAAGCCAGGTATTGGTTGAAGTTCTTGCAAAAGCACCCCTGCAGCACGAGTTTGAACTCGTCAGGACTCGACCAGTCAATGGCCTCTAATCCTAGCAGCGCATCCGCCACCTCGTCGGGCCCCAGATTGAAGTTCTTCTGGCGCAGAAATCGCGCAAACTGTAGAACGTGTTGACTGAGGGTGGTACGCCGAACCAAGGCTACTGGACTTTCATCTTCACATTGACGCGATCAAGGAGTTCGGACAAAGAGTCCTGTGTGGCACGCATATCGTCCCAGTCCTTCAGCACCACACCAAGGGTGGACGATACGATCTCTTTATCCAGGTGATCCAGGTGCATTTCAGCGAGTGAGGTCGCCCAGTCGAGCGTCTCCGCCACACCGGGGACTTTGTCGAGCTGCATTTTGCGGAGCTCTTCCATGAATGCACAGATCTCCCTCCCTAACCGATCGTCGATATTGGGCACTTTGTTGCGCACGATCTCCACTTCCTTCTCGAAAGACGGATAGTCAATAAACAGATACAGGCACCGCCTGCGCAAGGCATCAGAAAGCTCCCGCGTTCGGTTGCCTGTAAGGATCACCTGTGGGATGGACTGCCTCGTCACCGTACCCACCTCGGGTATGGTGATCTGCCACTCAGACAGCAGCTCCAGCAGGAAGCTCTCAAACTCTTCATCGGCCCGGTCGACCTCATCGATGAGCAAGACGACAGGTTTGTCCGATTGTATGGCCTTGAGCAGTGGCCGCTCTAGCAGAAACTTCTTCGAGAAGATCGCCTCTTCCTTATCTTCCAGCGACACCTCCTCGGACTCCATCAACTTGATCTGCAAAAGTTGTCCCTGGTAGTTCCATTCGTAAATCGCCTGATTGGCGTCCAGCCCCTCATAGCATTGCAGCCGGATCAGCTCGGTATCCTGTATGTCGGCCATCACCTTGGCAATGGCGGTCTTCCCCACTCCCGCAGGCCCCTCAATCAATATGGGCTTTTTCAGCAGCTCCGAGAGCTGAATGGACATGCAAATGGCATCGTCGGGGATGTACCCAAACTTCCGAAAGCTATCGGCTATTTCTGCTATTCTGTTCTTCATAAAAGAAAGGGTGGGGCTAAGGTAAGCAGCCCAAATACAAAGGCATCACCTGTTGATGCCCATAAAAAAGATGACAGATTAAAAATCAATTGCACCAATCCCCGAGCCTAGTCGGCCACATTCATTCCGGGGTCTCGCCGCGCAAATTTCTCATCCTGCAATTTTCAAGCCTCGTTCGCCCCTATCCCTAAAGGGTGCGAGCCTTGAAAATCCCTTGTCTCCCTTTAGGGTCTGGGGTAAAACAAGGGATTTTCTGCAACAATTTCTAATCTGTCATCACCCTATACAGGCGCTTACGCCAAACTCGCCAGGGCCCGCTTGCAGTACACCTTCGCCATCTGCTTGCGGTAATCTTCCGAAGCGTAGTGGTCGCTCATGATGGACACACCCTCGGCGGCTTGATTCGCAGCGTCTGCTGCGCTATCAGCAGACAAGGCCTTGCCCTCAAGGGCGCCCTCGACCGCGCGATCACGGAAAGGCGTGGCACTCACCCCTGAAAACGCCACACGGACGCTCTCAGCGCTACCATTGCCCGTCACGACAGCCGCACAACCCACGATCGCGAAGCGTGAAGCGGGCTGCATCATTTTCACGTACGTGGACTTGGCACCGGCCTTCACAGGCACACTGATCGCCGTGATCATGTCTCCATCCTCCAACGCTGTGTGAAACAGCCCCTGGAAGAAGTCTTCTGCAGCTACCTCTCGCGACCCACCGGCATTTCGAATGTGAATTGTCGCCTCACCAGCCAGCAACATCGCCGGCCAGTCTGCTGCAGGATCCGCATGCGCGATACTTCCCCCGATCGTGCCAAGGTTACGGACTTGCACGTCACCGATCAGGTCGGCACCTTCAGAAAAGAAACTCAGCTTCTCCTTAATCAGCGGCGAATCGACAATCTCCCCATGGGTGACCATCGCGCCGATGACGATGTTGCCATCCTTCTCTTCGATCTGACGCAGCTCTGACAGCTTCGACACATCTATGAGCATGTCATAGTCTGACAATCTTAGCTTCATCGCTGGGATCAGGCTGTGTCCACCGGCCAATAGTTTGGCATCCGGATCTTCCTTGAGCAGCGCTACGGCTTCGTCCACTGAGGCTGCTTTCTTATATCTAATATTGCTTGGTATCATTATTCTCTTGGTTTAGTTGGCTCCATTTTGCATTGCTTTCCACACCCTTTCAGGGATCATCGGCATCGGAATGTCCTTCACCTTGTGACCGCCACTCCATAGGGCATCGACCACTGCATTGACGACCGCAGGCGTTGAGCCGATACAGCCAGCCTCTCCTGCGCCTTTCACACCCAGTGGATTGTGAGGACATGGTGTCACGGTTCGATCTACCTCAAAGCTGGGCAGATCATCCGCCCGTGGCATCGCATAGTCCATGTAAGAGCCATTCAGTAGTGTGCCGGAGTTATCGTAGAACGTTCCTTCAAGCAAGGCCTGACCCACTCCCTGGGCGACACCGCCATGGATCTGCCCATCGACGATCATCGGGTTGATGATATTCCCCACATCATCTACGGCAATGAAGCGCTTTAACTTTACCTGGCCCGTTTCCTTGTCCACCTCAACAATGGCCACGTGGCAGCCAAATGGATACGTAAAGTTGGTCGGATCATAGAAGCTTGAAAAGTCCAATCCAGGCTCCAGATCCGCAGGATAGTCGTGTGGCACATACGCCGTCAATGCCACATCCCCAAAGGCGATGGACTTGTCCGTCCCTTTGACCGTCCACTTGCCCTCGCCGAACTCAAGGTCTTCGACCCTGGACTCCAGTTTGTGAGCAGCGATCTTGGCGCCTTTCTCGATCACCTTATCGAGACTCTTCACGATGGCCGAGCCTCCAACGGCCAGTGATCGGGATCCATATGTTCCCATGCCGAAGGCAACTGCTTCGGAGTCACCATGCACGATCTCGACATCCTCAAGGGCAATGCCTAGTCGATCTGCGACCACTTGAGCAAACGTCGTTTCGTGGCCTTGTCCGTGGCTATGTGAGCCTGTGTAAACACTCACCTTGCCGGTGGGCTGTACGCGTACTTGCGACGACTCGAAGAGACCCGCACGAGCACCCAGCGCCCCGACTACGGCCGACGGCGCAATACCGCATGCCTCGATATACGTCGAGAAACCAATACCAAGCAACTTGCCATTGGAAGCGGCTTTCTGCTGTGCACGAAAGTCTTCGTAACCGACCATTTCCAGGGCGCGATCCAACACGGGCGTGTAGTTACCACTGTCGTATTGCAGTGCTACCCTTGTCGCGTAGCCTTCCTGGTTCACGCCATCAAAAGCAGGGATGAAGTTCTTCTTCCTGAGATCGGCGGGGTCCATACCCATCTCCAACGCTGCAAGGTCCATCAGGCGCTCTAGCTGATAGGTAGCCTCCGGGCGACCCGCGCCCCGGTAAGCGTCCACCGCTGTTGTGTGCGTGAAAACACCATCCACGTCCACGTTGATCTTTGGTGTCGTGTACAATCCCTGCATCAGCGTACCGTGCAGATACGTCGGTACTGCCGGAGCGAATGTGCTGAGATAAGCTCCGAGGTTCGCATAGGTCTTGGATTTCAGCGCAACGATCTTGCCATCGGCATCGAATCCCATGGACACCTTTGTTTGGTGATCCCGACCGTGCGCATCTGTCAGGAAGCTCTCCGAGCGGTCGGCCGTCCACTTCACCGGACGATTGAGATGCCTGGACGCCCAAATCACCATGACCTCCTCGATGTAGTGGAAGATCTTGCTGCCAAATCCACCCCCAACATCGGGCGCAATCACATGCACCTTGTGCTCAGGAATCCCCAGCACAAAGGCCGACATCAGCAGCCTCGTCAAGTGCGGGTTCTGAGAAGTGGTGTAGAGTGTGTACTTGTCTCTTGCGTCTTCATAGTGGCCAATGGCCGAGCGGGGCTCAATCGCATTGGGCACGAGCCGCTGGTTCGTCATATCGATCGTCGTGACGTGGGCTGCACTGGCGAGCGCTGCCTCCACCTCTTCGATGGGATCTCCCAGCGCCCAGTCAAAGCACAGATTGTTGGGGGCATCGTCGTGTACGAGTGGAGCGCCGTCTTTCACGGCTTCTTCAGGGTCAAAAACTGCAGGCAGCGTCTCATAGTCCACCCTGATATGCTCGGCAGCATCTTTGGCCTGGGCATACGTTTCAGCCACCACAAAGGCGACACCGTCCCCCATGTGCTTCACACGATCGGCCACCAAAATGGGGTGTGGTGGCTCTTTCATTGTCTCGCCGTTCTTGAAGTTGACCTGCCAGCCGCAAGGCACTCCATTCACGCCGGCGTCGGCGATCTCCTGTCCGGTAAATATTTTGACCACGCCGGGCATTTGCTCGGCGATGGACGTATCCACACCCTTGACATGGGCATTGGCATAAGGGCTCCTGACGAAGCACCCATGTGCCATGTTCGCTAACTTGATATCGTCTGTGTACCGACCCTTGCCGGTAATGAACCGCTTGTCCTCGACGCGCTTAACTGATTTTCCTATATAGCTCATGGTGATGTCTTTAATCGTTCATTTTTTCCGCAGCGTACTGCACCGCCTTGACAATGTTGTGATAACCCGTGCATCGGCAGAAGTTACCTTCCAGGGACTCCCGGATCTCTTGCTCCGATGGGTTGCTGTTCTTGCTTAGGAGATCGGCCGCGGTCATGATCATACCGGGTGTGCAGAAGCCACACTGGAGTCCGTGCTCTTCGCGAAACCCTTCCTGCAGTGGGTGCAGGCTGCCGTTGCTCATGCCTTCGATAGTGGTGACTGATTCGCCGTCGGCCTGTGCCGCCAGGACCGTGCACGACTTGACGGCCTTGCCGTTAAGGAGCACGGTGCAAGCTCCGCAGCCGCTGGTATCACACCCGACATGCGTGCCGGTGAGATCGAGATCTTCTCTGAGAAAATGTACAAGGAGCTGCCGGTCGTCGATCTCTTTTTCGACCGTCGCCCCATTTACAGTGAGTTGGACTTTCATAGTATTTTCATTGATTTTGCTAAAATCCTAATTCGGAGTCGTTCAAGGTAATGAACCTTACGAGTACTTCAAAAAATCCGAAATTTTATTTCAAGATCCTGAAATAAGTTACCATTAAATTGGTAGAAAATAGCGAAAAAAGAACACTGAACGACAACCCATGAGCAAGTACCTGATATATGACGCATACGGTACGCTGTTGCGTGTCAATGCCTCCATCGAGGGGCTTTCCAAAGAAGAATCCGAGCTATCCGACAAGATCCAGGCGCTGTGGCGTTCCAAGCAACTGCAGTACACCTGGCTCCGCAGCCAGATGGACCGATGGGTCGACTTCAACCAGGTGACGACCCAGGCGCTGGACCACGCCTTCGAGTATTATCAAGTGAACAATGAGCGTCTAAAGAAGGCCATCTTGTCAATCTTTGATCAGCCCCGGGCATTTGATGATGCGACGGCATTCCTGGACGCTGCAAAGCAGCAGTCCTTGAGCAATGCCATCCTGTCCAATGGCCAACCTGCCAAACTCGTCGAAAGCGTCCTGGTCGCGGGCATCGAGGAAGCCATCGACGATATCTTCTCCGCCAGCCAGGTCAAGGTCTTCAAGCCCTCTCCCAGGGTGTACCAGATTGTCGTCGATCACTACCAATGCGCACCGGAGGACGTGCGCTTCTTTTCCTCCAACGCCTGGGACATCGCCGGCGCTAAGGCCTTTGGCTTCGTCACCATCTGGATCAACCGCCAGCAAGCGCCCTTTGAAGAGCTGGGCGTGCGTCCCGATTTCGAATTCACGTCCTTCGCTGACTTTGAGGTAAGGGATATACTTTGAGGTTTGATGCTTAATGTAAGTTTGCCCGCCTCTAAAAAGCACAGTCATCTTGACGTAGGAAAGATCTATTGGCAAGAGCAGAAAGCACGTCTTTATATGACCAGTAGATCCCTCCTTCGTCGGGATGACATTTGGTGGGGTGCTTTTTTGAGGCGAATTAAAGGTCTTTGGGCGGCTCCCTGACGGAGAGTCTACGATTGCCCAAAAAGCCACATTTGGTCCTTCTCTCGTCAGGACCGGGCTGTCACCTGTATCCAGCCTCCCGCTACCCACTGCTTCGCCGGTGTCTTCACCGGCGACCAACGGCAGATGCCGGCTCTATCCCTGCCGCGACAACCCCTCGGGCTCCTTTGGTCTTATTCTCCTCAGAGTCACTCTTAGGGCAATCAATTTTTTTGTGTCAAAAAAGGCATGAGGACTCTGAGGTCAAGCGCGTACTACAAAAATCTCAGAGTCCCGTGCCGGTGACTCTGAGTAGAAGTAATCCCTGCCGCGACACTCCCTCGGGCTCCTGCTCTATTCGCGTCATTCAGAGCGGAACGCACTGAAGCGAAGAATCTCTTGACGCGATTCCCTACTCCATCGTCAAAGATTCTTCGGCGCCCTCAGCGGCAGCGCTTTACGACGCGATCAGGACAGCGCCTCTGAATGACGATGGAAAAGGGCGTCCTCGTTTGCTCCTCCTCCCGCCGTCATTCCTGTGAGCTTCGACGATAGACAAATGCTTAGTAGAAATGGAATGCGATACAGGAATCTGGCGGGTTTCTTCGGGTCAATTCAGACTCCTGCATCACAATACATCCGACGTATAGTGGATCATTCTACCGAGTTCGCAGGAATGACGAATTGACTAATAACTGACGAATTGACCTCGCTTCGCCGGTGTCTTCACCGGCAACCTATTTCGCCGCCCCTACCTCCTCACCTGCTGCATCAGCAGCAGTCCCGAAACGATCAGTACAAAGCTGACAAAGTGAAAGCCGTACAGCTCGCTGCCGAAAGGCACGGCGAAGACCGCCACCATGAGTGGGATGGCATTCATGAATATGGCAGCACGCGCCGGACCCAATTGCTTGACACCCATGATCCAGGAGTAGTAGGCGAGCGCCGTGCCCGGAAGCCCCATGGCCAGCGTCGCTACCCAAAACCTGCCGGGTAGTTCCGTGGGTGCAGGGCCTGCATCGGCCACGAGTAAAACGGCGAAACCTGTCAGACAAAAGAAGTTGGTCAGCAAAGTGAACGCTTTGCCCCCAAGCGCTGCGGAATACTTCCTGATCCAAATGTTCTGCAAGGCAAACATCACACAAGCTATGAGAAAGTACAGATCGCCTACGGCAAAGCGGATCTCCAATACCTTCATGATTTGACCCCCGGTCAGCAAATAGATAACGCCCACAAGCGCCAATACCATTCCCACAATGTCCTTTGGACGGATCTTGTGGCCCTGGAAGATGACTGCCAGCAGTACCGTCATGGCGGGATTGAGGGCGAGGATCAAAGCACCATTGACGGCAGAGGTCTCATTGAGGCCTTGCGTGAAAAAGAAGATGAAACCGAAGAGCCCGACAAACCCCACGAGCAGCACTCCGCCAATGTGCAGCCGGACCACAGCTGGTGAAGGGAGTGATTTGCCCATCAATGCATAGAGTCCAACCACGGCAAACAGGAAGCGCCAAAACGCCGCCACGTTTGGTGACATGTACTCCAGCATGATCTGCCCTAAGTGGAAATTAAGGGCCCAGAAGATGATCGCTAAAGAAAGGTAAATGAAACTGTTCAAGGAGCTAATTACAGCATTAGGTCAAAAGCATATCTGGAGTGACAAACCCATCCTAAGAAGCAATGTTTTTAATGTCATCCCGCGTCGCCGTCGGCAAGCCTATGGCGGCCGATGGACGAAGGAGGGATCTTCTGATATTAATTGACGATTTGCCCACTACTTCCAATAGATTTCACTGGCCGTGCGCTTCCTAACGTCAAAATGACCGTGCTTTTTAGGATGGGACCCCATAATTCAATCAATTTGGTCGAAGCGCGTCAAGAGATTCTTCGCTTCATTCCATTCCGCTCTGAATGACGCGATATCAAGTTCAGATTTCAAAGGCAGTGGCGTGTGACCTAACAAACCAAGCGCCAAAGGTGCATCAATTAAAGGAATACCTAATGTTCAGAATAAGCTGATACGTCGGCAGGGATGATTGCTACGCGACATCACTACGCATACGCCATCTCCCGATTGTACTTGTTGCGGTACTCCAGGGGCGTGAGGCCTGTGTACTTCTTGAAGAGGCCGCGGAAGGTCTTGTCATCGGTATAGCTGGAGGCGAACATCACCTGATGAACGGACAACGTCGATGACTCCAACTTCTTCTTCGCTGCCTCGATGCGCACTCTCTGGATGTACTCGATCGGGGTATTACTGGTGGCCTTTTTGAATCTCCTGACGAAGTTGCGGCTGCTGGTGGCCACCATGTCTGCGAGCGACTCTACACTCAGCTTCTCGGCGTAGTGCAGTTCGATGTACTCCTGCACGGTTTTGATCTCGTCGTCGGTGTGATCCTTTTGGCCATTGAAGATAACAAACTGGTTTTGGTCGATGCGATCAAACTCAATCTCTGAAACCTTGGAGCACCAGATGGCATTCTCTCTCCCATAGTATTTCTCTACCAGGTGCAACAGCAAATTCAGGAAGGAATAAGCTCCCCCACTGGAATAAATGCCGTTGTCCTCATTGATGACCTTGTCTGGGAGTAAGTTGACGCCGGGATAGCGTCTTTTGAAATGGTCATGGGTCAGCCAATGGGTGGCGCAGGACTTACCCTGCATGAGGCCTGTCTCGGCCAGCAGGAAGGCCCCGCGGCACAGACTGGCGATCTCCGCATTGTTTTCTATACGCTGACGGCGCATCCAACATACAAAGGGCCGATTCATCTCTATCTGCTTCTCCAAGTCCCCGGCAATGCCCGCCACAATGATCAGATCCGTCTTTTCGACTTCATCGATGGACTTCGTCGGATTGACTGTAAAGAACTTCTTATATATATGTGGCTCCTTTGTCATACCGACCAGATCGATCTCAAACAGATCTTCTGGTTGGCCCTGCTGTCGCTTGCGATAGTTATTGGCCATCTGAAACAGGTTCATAGAACCGATGATCGTATCAACGATGGCTATTCCTACAGGTACGACGATGCTTACGTGCTTCATGAATACAAAGCTAAATTCACATGTTGTCATAATCAACCCCTCAGTATGTCTTAAAATACCCCCTTTATGGGTGTGTTTATGTCATACATTTGTCTCATAAACATTCAAAAACATGGAAACGCAAAATCAGAACATCACCGTATTTTACAAGTGGACAGCCAACCCTGGCAAGTTTGACGAACTGAAATCCATCTATGACAATGTCTTCACTGAAATGAGAGACAATGAGCCTGGCACGCTCGGCATGGACTACTACTTCGATGAGGAGCAGCAGGCGATCGTCGTTAACGACACCTTCGCTGACGGCGCGGCACTGGGTGCGCACTTGATGGGCACAGCCGCACATCACTTCCCGCAGCTCGTACAAATCGCGAAGCCCGGTCCATTTTTCTTCTGTGGCAATGTCCCTGAGGAGTTGAAGCAGGCTGCCATCGGCATGAACATGGGCGCGGAGTTCAGCAATCCGATTTCTGGGTTTTCGAGGGGGTGACGGATAAAGTCCCCCTTAAGAATCCAAGTCAGGTATTACTCATAAGGAAGTGACAGATCAAAAAACTATAGAGCGGTAATCCCCGGATTTATTCCGGGGTCCCCCGCTAGAGGAAGACCCTGCTCCGAAGCTAGGAGATCCCGGAACAGGTCCGGGAATTAACAGCAGTTTTTTGATCTGTCATCACACATTTGGGAGGCCTCGCGTCAAAGAGATCCTTCGGTCGGGTTAACACCCTCCCTCTGGATGACGTGAAGAGAGGGCTCACCACATTTTTAACCTTTTCAAATCCCTACAATCATGACCATCCAACAAGAAGCACTAGCCGCCCACTTGCAGGCACCGTCCCAGCTGGGTGACGAAATAAGCATCACCGGTAAATGGGTGCCCACCAAAAAGGGCGGGCTGTTCACTAAGTCCCCGGAATCAAAGGCGCTCGTCACCGAATGGGAAGCCATTCACCAGGCTGCGCGCAATCACGGGGGCATGCTCTCTACAGAGATCAACCACGGTGTCGGGCAAGACGCCGTCCTGGTGCACCACGTATTTAAGAATGCGGCATCACTCGTTGACTATTTCAACACCACTGCAGCCGAGCATCAACCGGCCCTATCACAGATTGCTAAACCGGAGCATCACCTGGTGAAAGGTATAGCCATCTCCTCGGAAGTAAAAGAAGCGCTCAAAGGCAAAAACGTAGATGCCGCCTTCGGTGACCACCTCTTCAGCTATGTGAAGCACGACTATCAACGTCCTAACCCAGAGACGGCCATTCAAGTGACGGCGAAGTGGACATGTAAGCCGGGCGTGGATGCGAAAGACGAGCTGACCTACTGGTGGCAAATGGTCGGTACCGACGCCTTCGATATGGAAAAGGGACTCGTGCGATTTGAGGTGTATGATGTGCCTGGCGAGAATGCGCTCATCATCCACGAAACTTTCGACAGCACGGATGAGCTGAAGTTCCACCTGACGAAAGGAACGGCACACAAATACAAAAAGGACATCGACAAGATCGCGGCTCCTGAGTGCTACTTTTTCCGAGGGCCTGTTTCGTGGACGATCAGAACGTATTCGAAATTCATGGGTCTTCCCGCAACGTATTCAAGCCTGGGTCACCAATTCGTACAGCCCGGCGGTAACATGAGTGATGGGCTGATTTGATGCGTGGGTCGTCGAGCGCTGCTGGGTTGATCCCATTGGCGCCGACGGCCTTTCCATTCGGAGCCTGACGCACATTGCTAATCTTGCCTATTCCAAAATGAAACTGAGACGCACGACCATGCCGTGATTAGCACCTCGTTCGCCCATCCGATCCAAAGTTGAATAGCGGTAGTTGATGTTGGTCTGCACGGACATAACGGGGGTCCAATTCAACCCCAGCGACCAGGTATTCATCGCTCCACCATTGATGTTTTGATCGTTCAAATGAAAAGAGGACCAGCGACTGAAGACCTCCAACTCACCCCAACCACCAGAATTCAGGCCATTGGCCACTTTGATTCTATTGAAAGTCCCACTCCGCTTATTGTATTCCCTCATCTCTCCTGACAGCACATAGGAAGCGACTACGTATAACCCGCTGAAGCCAGGGTCATCAAAAGCAACAGAGCGGACGTTGGATTGGAGATATTCACTGATGACGATAAGGGGTCCCTTTCTCCAGGCCATTTCCAAACCGTAGTGAAAAGTAGACGAAGCATCATCGATGAGATCGGTATCCACCATCACGGGACCACTAAAGATCTCCGTCTTCGCCTTGTATTGGATGCCTCCTGCTGCGTTTGAGTACCGTCCGGCAATGCCGATATGCAGCAGGTTGCTTTCATCTTCGGACAGATAGGGCAATGCACTGACACGCCCTGTCACGACTGTCGGATTGTCTGAAAATGATCGATCAACTTCATACCAGTTATTGAAGACTCCCGCCGCCCAGGTCATTCGGTCCTTCATAAATACGTCGCTGACGACAATTCCAATATTCCTGGCAGGTAATAGCCCGTCAGCAACGGAAGCGCGTTCTTGTTGCGCGGGCTCATAAATCATCGCTGACAGCCGTGAAATAGAAATGGTTTCCTTCGTCTTGCCAATGGTCAGTGTCACTGGTCCTACCGGTATGCCCACCCGATAGTCGTAAAGAACAAATTCGTCCAGGTCACCCTGCTCAAAACCGCGCTCAAAGGCCCGTGTTCCCATGGTAAACAGATAGGTCCACGGCTTCTTGAAATTGAAGGTGCCTCCCACACCAGCGCGAAACCCACGCATGGCACCGCCCTTGAATGGCCCGAGTTCCCCTACCTGCTGTTCGTTGATGTCATCTTGTGCCAACCAGCGAGTGTTTTCCATCAGAATCGCTCCACCTAATACCATCGTCAGGGGTTTGGTTCTGAAGACATTCCATTTTCGGCTGTTTTGATAAGACAATGGCAAAGCCACGGCCGGGGGTGCGTACGACCTCCAGCCACGAATCTGTTCCTCAGCATCCGCATCAATCCGTATTAATCTATTCAGTGCGACCTCACCTTTGGTGATCGCGAACAAGGCGAATGACTTTGTGTCCAGCAGCACATTGTCATTTGTACGAGGATCTTCCTCCAGGATAATGAAACCTGCCGGGTTACCTACTTCCAGTTTGCCCAGTACAAATCCACCGTTGGCGTCAAAAGCAATATCGGCTGCGGATAGATCAACCCTGTCTGGGGTGACGAGGTCCAAGACCTTATGCTTAATAAGAATGTTGACGGTCAAATCCTTTGCCTTGCCCGCCTGATCAATGACCGTTACATTCCGAATCAGAATACTCTCCAGATCAGTGATCAACTCCTGAGAAGTTCCCAGCAGAGGGAGCAGCAACAAAAGAGCTGCATACAAAGGCTTCGTCCCACACATTGAACATGAAAGTTAATCCTAATTGTCTTGCCATTGCTCTGGAAGAAGCCAACTTTCATTCAACACGTCTCCCCGAGGTCGCAGCCTCTGGTAATTGGTGAGAGCAAACCAGCAGGACATGAGTGGGGGCTCATCTGATCGATAGAAAATATGGCCCAAATCAGAGGCTTTGGCTCCGGGGGGAGGCGGCACACCCGCTTAGCGCCGGTGTAGCCGCAAGGCCTGCCCTGAAGTAGCGAGGGCCTGGGGTCGTCGATCACAGCGATAAGCGTCCTCTCGCACTTTAGGGCAACAGCGATGGGGCGTCCCTGAATGAACTTTAATCCAGCGCCTTTACTTCGTCAATGAGTCCCTGAATCGAGCTTTTGGCGTCGCCGAAGAGCATGTTGGTTCGCTCGTGAAAGAACAGCGGGTTTTGAATACCGGAATACCCGAAGTTCATACTCCGCTTGAGCACGATCGATTTCTTCGCCTGGAGGATCTCTAAGATGGGCATGCCATATATCGGGCTCGCGGGATCATCCAACGCCGCGGGGTTGACCACGTCATTGGCGCCAACGACGATGCAGACATCGGTGTCCTTGAAGGCGGCATTCGCATCATCCAGGTCAAGCAACGATGGGTACGGCACATCCGCTTCAGCAAGCAACACATTCATATGACCAGGCATCCGGCCTGCCACGGGATGTATGGCGTATTTCACCGCCACCCCATGTTTCTGAAGTAGGTCGTCCAGCTCTTTGCAGGTCTTCTGAGCCTGGGCGACCGCCATGCCGTAACCAGGGATGAAAATGACCTGATTCGCATATCGTAGAAGTATCGCCACTTCGGCCGCATTGGTCTCGCGAACGATCTGCTCGCCCGCCGCGATCGCAGTACCTCCGCCCCCAAATCCTCCGATGATCACATTGAACAGCGATCGGTTCATCGCCTTGCACATCAATACCGTAAGGATGGTACCCGAAGAACCCACGAGGATCCCGCCGATCAGCATGGCCTGATTGCCATAGACGATCCCCGCGAGGGCAGCAGCCACCCCGGTGAAGGCGTTAAGGAGCGAAATGACGACGGGCATGTCCGCCCCGCCGATGGGCTGGACGAAGGTGATCCCGTAGAGCAAAGCCGCGCCAAGAATGATCAGTGGCAAAACAAAAGATCCGTCAGGCATGAAGATGCGATAAGCGATCAAACCCAGGATCGCCACCAGCATCACAATGTTGATGACCTTCATCCCCGCGATCTTCTTGTCCTGGATCTTGCCGGCCAGCTTGCCATAGGCGATCATACTACCAGTGAAAGCCACACCGCCTACAAACATGGCGAGGTGCGTCGTCAGGTGTCGTCCGAGGATCACCTCCTGCCCTGCTGTAAACAAGGGCTGAAAGTTGTACAACTCAATCAATGAAATGGCTACGGCACAGGCGCCTCCCAGTCCGTTGAACAGCGACACGAGCTCGGGCATGGCCGTCATCTCCACACGCTTGGAGACCACCAGACCAATGGTAGATCCGATGGCTAAGGCAATGATGATCAGTAGGTAATTGTTATTCCCTTGCTCCAGGGGTTGAAGGGCACTGGTAAGAATCGCCAGTCCCATCCCGGAGGCGGCGATGAAGTTTCCTTTGCGGGCCGTGGCGGGGCTGCTCAAGCGACGTAGTCCGACGATCAGCAGTACCACAGCAATGAGGTAGGCAGAATTGATCAGGGCTTGGATTTCCATAGCTTACTTCTTCTTGAACATTTCCAACATCCTGTCCGTGACGGCATGTCCACCTACGACGTTGATGGTACCGAGGATGATGCCGACGAAGCCGAGCGACAGGGACAGGTAGTCATTGGCCTCCGACTGGCGCACTAACAAAATAGCCCCGATGATTACTACGCCACTGATGGCGTTGGCACCAGACATCAAGGGAGTATGCAGTACGGTGGGGACTTTGGAGATCACCTCAAATCCCAGATATACCGCCAGGACTACCATGTAGATCTGTGCAGGGTAGTTGGCGAGAAATTCAAAGAAAGTGTTCATGATGCCTCTTTGACAATGGGTGGATCTCCAAGGAAGCTCTCGGCGACAATCTCATGTTCAAAGTTGAGCTCGCCGTCCTGGAAGATGAATTTGATGAAGTTGAAAAGGTTGTTGGCAAAGAGCTTGCTCGCGGCTACTGGCAGCTGATTGTGCAGCTTGGAGTCACCCAAAACGGTGACATTGTTGACCACAATCTCTTTGTCGTTTTCCGTCACTTCGCAATTGCCTCCGGTAGAGGCGGCCATGTCGACGATGACACTGCCGGGTTTCATTGCTTTGACCGTACGCGCTTCGAGGAGCTTGGGCGCTTCCCTTCCGGGAATCTGCGCCGTGCAAATCACAGCATCAGCCTTCAAGGCTCGCTCATGGATGAGCTCTCGTTGTCGACTTTGGTATTCTTCGGATTGGGTGACGGCATAACCCCCTGCTTGTGCGTCTTCCTGACTTCCCTCCACCTCAATGAAGGAGGCACCGAGGCTCTGCACTTCCTCTCTCACCGCCGAGCGAACGTCGAACGCTTCGACCACGGCGCCGAGTCTACGGGCTGTGGCAATGGCTTGCAATCCAGCGACACCTGCACCTAGCACGAGCACCCTCGCCGGAGGAATGGTGCCAGCAGCGGTGGTCATCATAGGAAAGTATCCCGGAAAGCGTTCCGCTGCGCTTACGACAGCTTTGTATCCTGCCAGAGACGAAAGCGCCGACAAAACATCCATGGACTGCGCCACAGAGGATCTGGGCAACTTATCGAGACTAAAGACCATCAGGTCGCTCTTCTCCAACTGATCAGCCCACTCCGGTTGAAACCGGGCATTGAGCTGTCCAATCAATACTGCATTGGACTTGGCCTTTGCAATGTCGGTGGGATCTAGTTTCGATACGGTCACCAAAATGTCAGAGGTCTTGAGGACGTCATCGCGGTCTGTGACCTTCACCCCTGCTTCTTCGTAGGGTTCGTCTCCAAAAAGGGACGACTTGCCTGCACCGCTCTCCATGGCCACGTCGTAATCCATCTTGATGAGCTTTTTGGCCACATCGGGGACGACCGCCACCAATGGATCGGTGGTGCATTTCAATATTCCAATCTGCATGAATTCAAAAAATTTGGGTTTCGCCAGCGGCAAAATGCCGGGGTGAACTTAGTCAATGTGACTGTTTATGCCAACAAATCTCCCGGTGATTTAAGTCCTGACTAACTACGACTTATGTCCTCATTTGCCCTCCCCTCCCTTCAATCTTCGCAAGAAAATTTCGCTCAATATCTAGATTATAGAACAAATATCGATTGAAGCCGTTATCATTGTCTACAAAATAGAACAAATGCCATGAGCAAAGACTATTTGGGAGAATTCGAAGAGTTGGTACTGCTGGTGATCGCCTTGCTGGGAGATGATGCCTACGGACTCGGCGTCCGTGATGAGATCAAGGAACAAACCGGGAGGTCCACTACTATTGGCGCCGTGCATGCCACCATCGCGAGGTTGGAAAAGAAAGGCTTTGTCGAGACTTACATTGGCGGTGCCTCTCACGCACGAGGGGGCCGACGCAAGCGATTGATCCAACTCACCCAGACGGGCAAAAGCGTCCTGGCGAAGAGCCGCGAAACGAAAATTAAACTTTGGGATCAAATCCCTGATATCGTCACCCAAGGCAACTGATTATGCGCCGAGCAAGCAACACACCTCCCAGCTGGATGAAGTCACTCTTCACCGCATTTTGCGATCCGGACCTGGTCGAACCAATACTGGGTGATCTCCACGAGTACTATCAGCGCATCAAGGGACCGAAGTGGCAAGCGGACCTGGCCTATCTCTTTCAGATGCTAAGCCTACTTCGACCGTTCGCTATCCGAAGATTTAAGCTGTTCTTCACCTTCCAACTGGTGCAGCTTCACTTCACGCTTGCTTTTCGCACGCTACGGCGCAATGTGGTATTCAGCGCCATCAACATCCTTGGCCTTGGACTTGCTTTTGCCACCTGTCTATTGATCATGGCCTTCGTCATGCAGGAATCGGCCTATGACCTCTTCCACCCAGATGCCGACAAAATCTATAGGGTCGAGCAATCTTATAATGCGGGTCCCGGAGAATGGAACCTCCAGGCGAATACGATATCGAGGGTCTCGGAAGAGCTCAACCAAAGCGTGCCTGGCGTGGAAAAGACTTGCCGGCTCACGCAGATCTCAAAATCCGTGGCCATCGGTGTTGGGGATCGCATCTATCGTGAAAGAGGTGTGCTGGGGGTCGACAGCACCTTTCTGGACGTCTTTGGCTTCCAACTCCTGCAAGGCAATCCCGACCAGGCTTTCTCCCCTCCTTTCGCAGTGGTACTTTCCGAACGCATGGCTAACAGGTATTTCCCTGATGGCAACGCCCTGGGACAAAAGATTTCCATGGAAGGAGCCTTTGGGTTCTGGAGCGCCAGTGGCTACCAAGATGACATTGAACTGACCGTGACAGGTGTGATCCAAAACAGCCAGCGCAGCCACATCCCGTTTGAATTCCTGGTACCCTTTTCGATCTATCCGAGACTGGAGCAGGAACTAAGCAATTGGGGGGCCGGCTTTCATAACTACGTCAAGCTGAGTACCAACGAATCCAGCGCCGTCGTCCAGGAAACGCTCGACCAGATCGCCCTCAAATACGAGCCGGATGGCCGCATGGCGCTCTCCATGAGGCCGATTAGCAGCATCCACCTGGACTCACAGCTGCTTGACGAACTGCAAGCCAATGGCAACCGAAGGTTCATCGAACTCATGATATGGGTGGGTCTTATCATCCTCATCATCGCCGCGACGAACTACGTGAACTTCACCCTCGTAAGTGTGCTAGCGCATCAGCAGCAGATCGCGATACACCGGGTCTTGAGTGCTCAGCCTGCCGCGCTCTTCAGGCAGCAGTTCATCTCCTCATTCCTGGTCCAGGTCATCTCGCTCGTGACGGGTGCGGCGATACTTGCGGCGATCGCGCCTGCTATGGAGGCAGCCATTGGCTTCAACGTGGGACAGGTATTCGACCTCTGGCAGTTCTGGGTAGGAATCATCGCGCTACTGCTTTTTTCCTCACTCCTCTCAGGGCTGTACCCGGCATGGGTCACCTCCTCTGTTCCAGGCCTGTCTATCCTCGGTCGCCACCACCACAAGGGCAAACTGGATATCCTTCGCAAGGGCCTGATGATGATCCAGTTCACGCTGTGTGTGCTGGTCATCGGGTTTTCACTGATAGCACAGCAACAGCTACGCCTGATGAACGACACAGAGCTTGGCATGAACATCGACAACACACTCGTGATCGGAGGACCCCGCTTTCAAACACCCAAGGATTCTATTCATCACGCTCGACTGAAAGTCTTCAAGGAAGAGGCTACCTCCATCTCTGGTGTTCAAAGCGTGGCCCTCGGTAACTTCCTGCCCGGGCGACTTATTCCCGGTCATGCCGAGGGATATATGCGGCTGCCGAACCAACCAGAGAATGAGGCGCGGGATTATTATTTCAGCCAGGTAGACTACGATTTCCTTTATCAGTTTCAATTTGAACTGCTCGCCGGGCGATTCTTTGATGAGCAACGGGGTACCGACAGACAGGGGCTGGTCATCAACGAAAAGGCAAGCCGCCAATTGGGATTCCAACGACCCAGCGACGCCATCGGTCAACAAATCGTGTATCGCATGGACCGTCGCCCCACGATCATCGGTGTCATCTCGGATTTCCACCAACTAGGGCTACAAACCGATTATCAGCCCATCCTACTGGAGCTTCGTACGGACCCCAAAGGCTATGTATTCGTGAAGACCGATGGGCCGATGAACAAAGAAGAGCTGCTCCGATTGGGCAACACGTGGAATGACATATTTGTGGGCAACCCCTTCGACTACGGACTGCTACGCGACATCTATCATGAGCAATACAGCAGCGACCAGCAGTTCATCCAGGCGCTCACAACCTTCTCGATCCTTATCCTGCTGGTGTCGACTCTGGGATTGGCAGGTATGGCGTTCTTCATCGCCAACGCCCAGCTCAAAGAAATAGGCATCAGGAAAGCGCTGGGCGCCGGGCTCAAGGACATCTATGGAATGCTTGGTCGTGGGGTGTTTGCCGCGGTCATCGCCGCCTCGCTGATGGCTGCTCCCCTCATCTACCTTGTAGGGCAGTCATGGCTCGACAACTACTCCTTCCGGGTGTCGCTGCAAGTATGGATGTTTATCACCCCCATAACCGTACTTTTCGTGGCTACAGGGGTGGTATTGTGGTTGCAATCTGCAAGAACGCTGAGATCCGCTCCCGTCGACCTTTTGCGAGAGGAGTAGGCGTGAACCCGGATTATCGCTGCATGTCGACAGATGTCTCCAGACTGGGCTTGTTTTTCACATGCTGCTCCAGCCACTGATCCTGCTCCCAGAGAACGTGCATGATGCTTTCTTTCGCTCGGTAACCGTGGCTTTCTTTGGGTAACATCACCAGTCGCGCCGGTGCTCCGAGGCCTTTGAGCGCGTTGAAATACCGCTCACTCTGCATCGGGTACGTACCGGAGTTGTTGTCCGCTTCTCCGTGAATGAGGAGCAAAGGTGTCTTCATCTTGTCCGCGTGCATAAATGGCGACATCGTGTAGTACGTCTCCGGCGAATCCCAATACGAACGCTCCTCACGTTGGAACCCAAAAGGTGTCAGCGTTCTGTTGTAGGCACCACTTCTGGCGATACCTGCCGCAAAGAGATTGGAGTGGCTCAGCAGGTTGGCGACCATGAATGCGCCATACGAATGTCCTCCCACTCCCACTCGATTTCGATCTATATATCCGAGCTCATCCACCGCATCAATAGCGGCTTTGCCGTTTGCAACCAGCTGCTTCCTGAATGTATCGTTGGGCTCTTCATCTCCCTCTCCGACAATCGGGAAAGCAGCTCGCTCCAACACCGCGTAGCCTCTAGTAACCCAGAAAACTGGGGAGCCATAGTAGGGATAGATGAACTCATTGGGGTTGGAGGTCTTCCTTCCGGCGCTGGCCTTGTCTTTGTATTCGACAGGATAGGCCCAAAGGATCATCGGAAGCTTCTCCTTTTTCTCCATGTCATAGCCTGCAGGGAGGTACAATGTGCCGGTCAATTCAACGCCATCGTCTCGCTTGTAGCTGATCACTTCCTTGTGCACATTTTGCATGCTTTTGAACGGATTCTCAAAGGCAGTAATGGGCTTCAAGGATGATTTCTTCTTGATGTTCCTCAGGTAGTAGTTGGGATACTCCGTGGGCGACTCTATTCGAACCAGCACTTCACCTTTTTTCATGTCCATCGCAAAGACCAGTTCCTCCACCTTATCGGTGTAGGCCGACTGATACAAACGCTTGGTTGCTCCAGTTGCAAGATTGATTTCATCAGCAAAAGGGAATTGGCCCTCTTCGGTGAAGCCATCACCTAGCAAAAAGGCTTTAGCACCATCCAGTTCCAGGACGTAACGCCCAAACTCGTTCGATTTTGTTACGAAATCTCCGGGATCGCTGTAGGCATCCTGGTAGTTGCGGTCGAACAAGATTTTGGGTTCCTGGCTATTATCACTGGGGTTGAAGACATACGTCTTCGTATTGCGGTTGTCGAACCAGTAATCATAAGCGATTGCCGTCTCATCGGAACCCCATGAAATTCCACTGTATCGGTTCTTTGTCTTGATTACTGATCTCGCCTCTCCACTGAAAGGAGCCTGCAGTTCAAAGACCTCATCCCTGTACTCCACCTCGTTCTCTGGATCACCACCATCCAGCGCCTGTACCCAGGTCACAGTCGAGGCCTTGTCACTTCTCCAACTGAATCCTCGCTTCTTATCCGTAGTGGCCATGAAACCTTTGGGTCGCACTTCATCCACCGGCATATCCAGCAACTGCTGCACTAGCTGACCATCGGCAGTAAAGACGGAAGTCTCAAACGCGAACCTGTAGTAAGGCACCAGGTAGGAAAACGGACGCTTGATTTCTGTCAGCATCACATATTGTCCATCAGGAGAAAAGGACATGCTGCGGTACATTCCCTCATCCATCCATTTGGTGGTCGAGCCATCGAGACCCACTTTAAAGATCTCAGACAGCGTCAACTGCTGGAAGTTGTCCTCATCAGCAGGGCTCTTCAGCAAATCCTGGTAAGTCCTGTTCTGTGCCTTCTCTCCTGTGCTGACTGTAACGGTGGGCCCGGAAGGGACAGCCACGTCGGTATCAATGAGGGGTTCGCGATCCGCGAGCAGCATCTTCACCAGCATCGATTCGCTGTCCTGCGACCATCGAAAGGGAGAACCCATATTCGCATTGGCAGATGCCTCTGTCACCTTCCTGACTGAGCCAGCCGCTATGTCGAGCACCCAGACTTCCACTCCAGAAGGTGTAGTATTGGTGAACGCCATTTTCTCTTCATCGGGTGACCACGTAAAGTAGGCCAATCGAGGATTGTCCGGCAGATCCGTCACCTGCTTCACCTCTGAGTCAAAGGTGCCCTTTACCTGAATATTATTGTAAAAAGTAACTCTGCTGCCAATGTTGGTGACAGGATTGATCCGGAGGCCTCCGAGGCGCAGCTCTTCCTCCGATAGTTCTGCGATGGTTTTGTATGCATCCCGGTAAAGCAATATGACATTTTCACCCGCATCGTCGATACGTACCGAAGGTGCCAAGGGCACGTCGACAAGGTCCTTGATTTCTTGTGGGGGCTCCTGGTAGGCGAGTCCTCCCTGGGCATAAACAATCGTAGTAAGTAGGATTGATAATCCGTAGATGGCTAATCTCTTCATCGCATTTGGTTTATTAGGGGGTGAAAATTAGAAAATAATTCGTCAGCGGAAAGCACCGCTGATGTAAAGACTCAGCTCATGAAATCATGTTATGCTACTGCCCTTCTTCAGGGATCGCCATGGTGTGGTTTGCCAGGAGAAAGCACTTACCTCCGACGGCCGTGTAGGTCCTCATGAAATTGTAGGTGGTCGGCGTGGGTCCGCGATCTACCACAGTGTATCCGGTAACTACGACGGTAGACCCCAACCTCAGTACCTGCACGTCTCTCTGGGTCCTGGAACGCGTATTCTGGCGATTATTGGCATTGGCCCGTCTTGCCTTCTCGACAACATTCTGCTTTGTATCCACAGTACCCGCATGATTGTGCACCCAAATGAAGTCCTCCGCCAGTGTTGATTCGAAGAACTCCACATCCTTCGTCAAATTGGCATTCTCCCATTGCGCATCGAGTTTGACAGCTTCCTGTGGATCGAGGCATTTGGGTTGAGCAATTGCAACGGTTGCCAGGCAAGCCATGGAGAAGACAAGAAGTGTTTTCATCGGTAGTTCAGTTTTATGGATCGGGAGAGAAAAGTACGGCTAATTATCGTCTCCTGCTACGCAGGTGACCATGCGTCCAGTAAGTGGAGAAAGCCAAGACGTGCAGGACCAAAATGAAGACGATATGATACCATTCCATTGGCTTAAGTTAGTCAATCCCAGGGACTCTTCTCATTCAAACACCGCGCTGCCATAGGATGGGTAATCATGGAAGTTTGTCCTGATCGGTTTCCACGCCCAGGCGTTCATGCCCTGGTCGTAATCGATGCGATAGAGGTTGAGGCGCCACTTGGTCCCGCTCTCAGGAGGCACATTGCGCAGCGGCTTGAGTAATGAAAAGGGAATGAAAATCTCAGCCGTCCAACTATTGGTATCGTCAATGGATGCTTCGTGGCGGGTAAGACGGTCTCCCTCGTAGTGCCATGGCCGCCAACCCAGAAAGGTGCCATCCATATTGGGTACCAAAATCGCCAGCTCCTTATTCAAAGGAGACAGCTCGTACTCGAAATAGATGGGCAGGCTCTCGTCGGTCCAAAAGAAAACTTCTACCACGTCCTCCCGGTATAGATCATCAAAATCTTCCTGCATCGTGGCCGTGATCTTCTCGTCCTCGCAACGGAAGAGCACATAAATGCCCGTTGACGAGTACAACAATTTGAATTCGGTGGCATACTCCACGCCGTCTTTCTTTCGCTGCGGAATCGCCACCCAGTCAGTTGCGGACCAGGGTTCGGCATCTCCCTTTCCGGTCAATTCGAAGTCTTCCGTTTTTTGGATGACAAGTTGATCATCGCTCTCCTGCGCGAACAATGGCGACTGACCCAGGATCATAAGAGAGAAGAAGAGTGACCGTAGCTTCATGGTTCAGGCTTTTCGTGGGCAAAAGGTTGTTGAGACCCGTGTAAAATACCTATATTCTTCGACTCAATTGAACCTAACCCTTATGAAGTCTACAATCCTCCTATCCTGCCTCCTGCTCGTAGTAGCAACTCCCACGATCGCTCAAAGCACCACTGATGATCCACTGAGAATTGTCGTCATCGGCGCGCATCCCGATGATTGCGATCTAGATGCTGGTGGCACGGCAGCACTATTTGCTAAAATGGGCCATGCGGTGAAGTTCGTGTCAGTCACCAATGGTGATGCCGGACACCAATCCCAGGGTGGTGGCGCGCTCGCCAAAAGAAGAATGGCCGAAGCGAAAGAAGCCGGCAGGAGACTTGGCGTAACCTACAACGTGCTGGACAATCACGATGGCGAACTCATTCCCGACCTGGATAGGCGACTGCAGGTCATCCGTGAGATTAGGACATGGAATGCCGATATGGTGATTGCCCCCCGGCCCAATGACTATCACCCCGACCATCGTTACACAGGTGTGCTGGTACAAGATGCAGCTTTCATGGTTACAGTCCCCAATGTGGCCCCCGACACACCTCCTCTCCAGAAGAACCCAGTCTTTCTATACTCTTATGACCACTTCCAGCGTCCGAATCCCTTTCGCGCGGATATCGCCGTAGACATCACCAGCGTTTGGCAGCAGAAGATCGACGCCATCGACGCGCATGAATCGCAATTCTACGAGTGGCTGCCGTGGATCGGAGGCTACTACGACGAGGTCCCCAAGGACAAAGCCGATCGCAAGCAATGGCTATCAGAAATTAGGTCAGGTGATATTTCAGAGGAAGTGCGAGCTACTTTGGTAAAATGGTATGGCCAAGAAAAGGCGGCGGCGGCAGAAAAGGCAGAAGCCTTTGAAATATGTGAATATGGTGCTCAGCCAGATGAGGAGGACATCAGGAGATTATTTCCCATGCTGGGCCAGTAATGCCGTAAATGTTTGGGAGACTGCAATGTTTAGTCCTGCAAGTCGAAAATTACCAGCTTGAATGCTGCGCCTACCTGGTCCGCTGCCTGCCGCATGCAATCCATGTACGGTACTACCAATGGGTCTTCTTCAGGTGAGACTGAGTAGAACACGATGTCATCAATCCCTTGACTTTCCAGCTGGCCAGCCACTTTCAATTTGTGATTGGCTACCTCTTCTCCAAGCAGCAAGTGGTCATAGTACACCACTTCGTCATTGGACCTGAGAAGCCCGTACTTCCCGGAAAGTACCACAAACCCCAAACCTAACTGTGTTGCCGCCTTATACACCGACAGGATCCTCCTGCTCTTGTACCGCTGGATCGCCGGAAGCAACTCGGTGGACGCCTCTTTTTCCGAGGAGCAATATGTCGCAAAGACCGTCATGACCCCTTAAGATAATGGCAATAGGCTGATGGCGCAATCATTTCATTACTGGGATGGCTATAGGACCAACATCTCGTGCAATTTGATCATTTCCTGGCGAGTTAATTCCTGCTGTAGTGGGGCGAAATCTTCATCAAACAATCCGACGCCACTACCATTGACGAAGAAAAAGCCGTCCTTTCTGCGCACCCGCGCACCGGAATCTTCAGCATACCAATCGGCAATGATTTCCAATTGGCGGTCGAAGTCTTTATTTAACGCCGCAAAACGTCGATCAATGGCCGTATAGGCCTCACGCATCTCCTCATTGTCAAGGATCCCGCGATAGACCTTACCGTGGCGTTTGCGGGCCATTTCCATGTACTTCAGGATGTAGTACTTGAACTCATAATAGGCGAACCTCGAGCTGGCAGCGTTCGATACAAGATCCAGGTAAATAGAGGGATCACTGGCCTTGCCATTCTTCATAAAACCCTTAAGGATATCGAGCGATGTTCGGGTACCTTGACAGTAGGCATTCCACTCATCCATTAGCCCATAGATCCCCTCGACCTGACTACCCAGATTTCTTTTTGGTGCGATGTAGGGCGAATATCTGAATGTCTGCAGCTTCTCTGGGATTGTTTTCTTCAACTCGTTGCTGGAGAAAACTTCGGTATGCTTCACCAGGTAGATCTCGTCTTTGTCCAGGAAGAAGGCAGAAAAATCATCGGAAAACTCATAATCGATGTTCGGATCTTCAGCAAGCATCTGATAAGCGAGTCGGCTCGTCAAGCCATGTACACTTTCGTGGACGACCGTACCTAATGAATTGATTACATCTTCGTCCGACCTACCGTCGACCCAAAAAGAGGGATCGTCCGTACTGCTCAAAGAAATGCTCACCCCATCAATGTCATACTTCTTAGGAAGTTTGTCCAGCAGCGATACGACGCAATGACCATTGAGGCTGTACTGTTGCAGGTTGGCAAAGATCTTTCGGTTGACGTCCGCTTGTCCCCAGGAGGATGTCGCAATAGCACAGAATAGCACAACGCAGGTATTGCGTAGGAAGTAGTTGCTCATATACTGACCTGTTTGACAATAATACGCTTGACGGAAGTACAACGTCGCCGTATGCACATTTCATATATCAACCAGCCTCCAGATGCGAAATACTCGAGTCCCTGAGCCCAACATCAACTATTTCTGGTGCCCTCGCTGAAACCCTTGATCAGCATGTAGGTCGTGAAGCTCAACATGAAGAGGCCATTCTGATTGTAGAAATGGAAACTGACCGATTGATCGAATATCTGCATCCACGTCGCGAAGAAGACGGCGCCCGGCGCGAGCATGCCCCAGATGGTCAGCCACTTTGGCAACAAACCAAACCTCATCAGATTGGCGTGAAGGAAAACAAACGAACCGCTGAATAAGATGAGGCTCAGGAAGTGGGCGCCAATATAGCCCTTCACCGCAAGGGCAGCCATGGACAGGAACCCATCCGTCGCACCTGTTTCATTGGCGTATTGCGCACTTTCAGATAACATGTAGACGAATACGTCCCCTACAGAGGCAATGGCCATCTGCGTAATCCATAAACTCAAAAAAGTGATAGCAACAAACTTCGAATAACTGCTTACGGCTCGATAAACGGTAACGGAGAATAGCAAACCGGAGACGCCCGCAGCAAGACTCAGGAAAATCGATAGTCGCATCCCTTGCGATTTATCGAGTAGTGAGTTGAGCAAGTCGGGATCCTCGAGCATACTGCTACCGACATCTCGGAATAATACGCCGGGAATTCCGGCAAGCACCATGATCAGTAAGAAAATTCCGGCCTTCCGGCCTTCGGCACGATGGTTGTCCATTGGTAAGTAGGTTTTATCAGTCAATACCGCCTTTAAGCTGTATCCTACTGTAAGATGCTGATTTTTATAGAGAGGTTGCTCGCGGGTTCACGGTCCGTAGACAATCACCGATTCTAAGCGACTACTTGTCTTCCTTGATGATATCCATGGCCTCTTCAATGCTCAACACATCATACGCCTTAAGGATACCCTTGGCGTCGTAGAGCTTGGCAGTCTTTCTTGCGGAAAGCTTCCCAATAGCAGAGGCCGGAAGAACCACAAATAGGCGAGTCACTCCATTTTCCTCCAGTTTGGGCCGGGCCACGTTGGTTCGAAATTCCTGTATCTCGGGTTTAAAAACTCCACTAGCCTTGCTCGTATCTATGATCCACGAGGTGACGCCATTCTTAGGGGCATAGTCAGTGATGCCGATATCATAGACCGTCGACTTCCACTGTTCCAAAGTCACAAAAAGGGACGTCCATGAATCCACTATGCAATGGATATCTGGATGGTGATGTCCCACCATTTTGTCAGGTATGCTATAAATCTCCTTTTTCATTGCAAACGATATTACAATGTACAAATATCCAAACCCAACCGCCAACGTATTGTTGGAAGTAATGGATTTATCCTGCGTTAAAACGACGTGTACTGAGAAAATCTATGGGTAAATCGGCGCCTCCTTCCATCGCCAAATCTGCAAGGACCTCCCCCACCGCGCTCGCAAACTTGAATCCGTGCCCACTAAACCCTGCAGCTATGGCGACATCCGTGTCATATCCTGGTAGGTAGTCGACTATAAAATGAAGGTCCGGCGTATTGGTGTACAGACATGTTTTCAACTCGATGGTCTCTTCGTACCCATTAGGCATCATGTCATTCAGAAAGTCAATTAGCACCTGCTCTTCACTTCCATCAATTGACCTTCTCACCGCATTGGGATCTGCCGTGTCGCCAAAGGGATGATGCATGCCCAGCTTCAATCCCAAGGGACCATCGGTCTCGCCCTTTGGCAGAATCGGAAAGCCATAGAAGACTTTGTCTTTGTCGTCAATGAGCCAGCAAGGAAAATTATCGAGTGTAAAATCATCCCACACCTTAGGCTTTACCCAAGCCAACACCTGCCGGGTCACAGTCAACCGTGGCTGGATCATGGCAATCATCTCTCCTGCCCACGCTCCAGCGGTGATTACCAATTTGCGGCCATGGAATGTACCGCTGTCGGTTGTGATGACGATGCCGTTTTGCGAGCGCTCCCAATTGCGGACTTTCTCTTGAGTCTTTATGACCGCGCCATAGCTGGTTGCCTCGCGCACCATGAGTCGAACACACTCCTCCGGCAGCAGAAATCCGGCATCAGGCTCTTCGATTCCAACAAAACCGGTAGGCAATCGAAACTGAGGGTAATCAGTGCGGCAATCCGCTGGGCCTAGCTCGCGCGTGGGGATATCAAAGTCCTTTGACGACCGCCTCACGGTATCCAGGAATTCGTTACCGGGCCCTCCGAAGTAAACGATGCCAGTTTTATGGAAGAGCTGGGTACCTGTCTCGGACTCCAGCGTTTCCCAGTTCTCGTAAGCACGCTCCAACAGCGGAACGTAATCGACATTTTCCCCGTAGGCCTTGCGAATGATGCGCGTCTGCCCTGCATGCGACCCCTGATCATGCGGGATGTCAAATTGCTCAAGGCCCAACACACTGTAGCCTCTCTTCGCGAGGTGATAGCAGGCAGCGGAGCCCATGCTCCCCACGCCTAGAACGATGACGTCATAAGTTGAATCAGCCATGGAAGCAACCTAGGAAGAAAATTGGAGAATTGATCTTAATTCTTAGATCCTCGATCATTCCAAGTTCCAGAAATGTTCAACGTTCAAGGTTTAAGGTTCAATGTTTGGTCTGACGTGGAACTTGAAACTTTGAACCCGGAACAACGAGGGCGAAGCCTCGTATAAGGCCTACATGCGCTTCGAAATCTCCCTGATTCAATTACTTACCGTCTGCGCTGTCGCCAATGGGCTAGTCTTCAGCTTCCTGCTATTGGCGAAGGAGGACAACCGGTCGGCGAATAAATTCCTGGCGCTCTCTATCGTATCGATGTGCCTCACTTTTACGCCCTTTGTGCTCGACGAGGAGATCTGGAACACCTACCGGTGGCTTGCCTGGATGCCGTTCTCTCTCTCCTACTGGATTGGCCCAGCGGTCTACTTTTATGTTCGAATCCTGACTACGGCGCAACAATTTTCCACGAAGGACCTGTGGCACTTCGCACCGATCGTGCTCAACTTCCTTCACAGCATCTATCACTTAACGCTTCCATACAACCCCTTTCCCTACTTCCACCATGTAGCGGAAATGCTCGAGTCGGCCGCTATCATTTCCATCCTCATTTACTCAGGCATTAGCTACCGAATCATTTCCACCTACCAGGCCATCCTGCTATCACGCGTGTCGAATATCGACGCCATAGACCTTGGCTGGCTGAAGCGCTTTTTCCTGGTCGTGATCGTGTCATTCACCGTGATCCTGTTGTTTGTGATCGGTACGACCTTGATCCTTGGTATGGAGGCGCGCTACGAATGGACTGCTGCCAAATCCGCAGTGATGTTGTTTTATGGCGCCATCCTCTACTGGCTCAGTATCACCGGCTTCCGACAAGCCCAGTTGACCAGTCCGCCACCTATCCCAGAAGAAAAGACGAGTAACGGATCTCCATCCACCGTCATTCAAAACCTGACCAACGTCTTGACCAACGAGAAGCTATATCGGAATCCTGAGCTCAGCTTGCAAGATCTCAGCACAGCATCCTCTATCTCAGAGCGAAGCATTTCCGAGGCTATCAACAACGAGCTCTCCAAAAACTTCTACCGCTACATCAATGACTTCAGGGTGGACGAGGTCAAGTCCCGGTTGGTTGACCCGCAGTTCGGGCATCTAAAAATCTTGAGCATTGCCGAAGATGCCGGCTTCAATTCAAAGGCCACCTTCAATAGGATCTTCAAGGACTATGTCGGAATGACGCCTCAGCAATACAAGTCCACCCGTTCGGCGCAGCAGGACAGGAACTGAGACCACAAAACGTCCGGTGAGACCCCGGTATCTCTTTCCGGTCTCCTTCTTTGGCAAAAAAAAACTCAAATGAAAAGGACAATTTTTACCACTGCGATGAGCCTGGTATTGACAACGGCATACGCTCAATCTATTCAGGACCTCGACTTCCTCATCGGTACGTGGGAACTTTCAGAAGTCGCTAATCCAGGTACGCCAAGTGAGTACATCGAAAAAGGCACGCGAACGTGTGAGTACTATCTGCGAGGCAACTACATCAAGTGCGAAAGTAACGGAGTAAGAAAAGGGAGAGACCGCAGCTACACTTTTCTATTCACCTATGAGAAAAAGGAGGATCGCATCAAGCTGATCAAGATCTCGAGTGACTTCGACGCCCACTCCATCAAATCGTGGGCCATCGATAAGGAGAACAAGATCATCACCGAGGAAGACATGACAGGTTATCAGTTTGTGAGCAGCATTTCCTACGAAAACCGCGATGAGATCATCTGGAGGGGCTACTCACCGAAGGTTGGGAAAGAACCCTCACTTCAGTTGGTCTTCGAGGAAAGAGCCGTGCGGCAGTAGCGGTCAGACCAAGGTAACGTGAAAACAAATTGGGGTCCCTGATTGCACGTGGACTCTCTCCTTCGTTCGAGGTGCTTAATTTCGCGTCATTGGAGCCCATCATTGATATGTATGTTGTAGTGGCGGTCATGGCCATAGGGTTGGGCCTTTACTACTCCATTTTTCTGCTGTACCACGCAAGGTTCGACTTCAAGAACCTGTATCTAAGTGGCATTGTCCTGGTGCCCACTTTCAACCTCTATCATGATATGATGGTGCACAGCAGACTACTCATTCAGTTTCCACTGGTTTGGGGGTTTGGGGGAGCTATCAACCCGTTTATCTTTCCCCTCACCTATCTATTTTACCGCCAAGTCCGTCACGAAGGCCAAGGCGTGGTGCAGCTTCTGCATTTCATACTACCCTTGATCTATTTGGGCAATCGTTTTTTTCACCGGTTGTCCAACCCCTACGCCATCGAGGAATTGATTCGGTACTATCAATCACCGCAGAGACCGGCCATAAGTATCAATGCCGACCTACTGTTCTTCATCTTGGTGGACCTCTTTCTGCCCCTGGTCTATTTGCTGCTCATCGGCCGACTTCTATGGATGAAGGACGTTGTCCGACAGAAATGGCATCGAGCTATAGTGGCCTTTCCTATTCTGGATCTTGCATTTGCCGTACTTGGTTACTCACTTCTGTTTGGTATTGTGTCTTTTGACCATTGGTCGCTGGCACTCACTTTCAGTATCGTCCAGGTGGTGCTTCTGGGACTTCTCATTATGCGATTTCCAGTCCAAACCGCCGGTGGTCTCAGGACCGGACTGCGATACCAAAGCTCTCAATTAAGTGCAGACGAAGCAGGTAGAATTCTTTCCAGGATCGACGAACTGGTGAGGTCGGAGTTGCTCTTCAAACAAGCCGATTTCAGTCTTGCCGAGTTGTCGAGGCGAACAGGTATCAACCAGAGCTACCTGTCGCAGAGCATCAACAGTCAGCTCAACCTAAACTTCACCGACTATATCAATGGCTTCCGTGTGTCCTTAGCCAAGGAATTGCTGCAACAACCGGCGTACAACAAGTACACGGTGGAAGCGGTGGCCTTCGAGGTAGGCTTCAATTCCAAGTCCTCCTACTATCGTGCTTTTCGGAAGCACTCAGGAGTTACCCCCGCCGAATTCAAGCGCCAGCACCTGAAAAGTGGTGCCAATTGATCAATTGACATGTCTTCGAAAAACCTGTTGCCTTCTTTGGAAGTAGGTGGAAATATGTTTGACAAAGAAAATTCGAAAGGACAATCAACAATGAAAATGATTAAGATGAAAATGGCTGTAACAGGGTTTTTTGTGGCACTGATGTGTATGAACTGCGGCGCCCAACCTGGTACTAACTCCAGCAACCAAAAAGGTCTTGGTCCGGCGTTTTCACCGGACAACAACCTACTGGCCTTCTATGCCTATGATGTGGAAGAGCCCGGCAAGGCACGCATTTACACTTCTCGTCTGGATGGCTCGGACCTGAGAGAGCTTACTGGTGCCGATGATGAGGGAATGCATACAGAGCCTAACTGGTCTCCAGATGGCAAAACCATCGGCTACACGAAGTTCTTGGAAAAGGGAGCCCAACTCATGAAAGTGGATCTCAAAACATCCCTGATCACGCCACTCGCCTCCGTTTCTGAGGACGGGTATCACATGTTTTCGTCGTGGCATCCCGACGGAGAATCGTACTACTTCTTTCACTGGCCAAACGGCAGCTTCCAGCCCGATGCGTACTTTTTCGATGGCAACCAGGTGATCAGGCTGACCAATGAAGGTGTCTGGACGAGACCTGAACTTGCTGAATCTGGGTCTCTTTACATCACGAAGGTCATTGATGAAAGCAAAAACGAATATATCAAGTGCTTGTATGATAAAGGGAAACTAACCCCGGTAGCAGATGCCGAGGGATTCTCCCTGTCAGGCGACTACTTTGTGAAACAGGTGGAAGTAGATGGCGGCACAGAACTGATCCTCGAAGACCTGGAGGGAAAGGACCTGAGGACCCTTGGCACAGTACCGTTCACAGGGATAATGTTTGAGAGATTGGCTCCCAACCAGCAATACGTCGCCTTTAACACCGGCTTCGATAACGGTCCCAACATTTATCTTATGGACGTGGCGACGAAGGAAGTCAGGCCCCTTTTCCAATGAGTAAGAATGATACTAGGATGCCTTTTTTGATGGTTTGACTGCCTATGAGCAGGGGGTGGATACGATCGTGTCCACCTCAACCACTTTTGAGTTTCACTTTCAAGCTTGCCGGGAGAAGTAATCCAGCAGTGCCTGCTTACGCGTTGGCGAGACAGGGAGTTCGGCACCGTCAATCATGGTCACGTCCCCCCCACGCCCCTTGCGGTACTGTTTCACGTGAGACAAGTTGATGAGGTACGACTTGTGGATCCTGAGAAACTCCAACTGCTCCAACACCTCCTGATAGTACTTCAACGTCCGGCAGATCAAGATCTCCCGACCCTCCATTAGTCGGAATCGTGTGAAGTTTTCCTCGGCCTTGCAAAAGACGATGTCCCGAGCCATCACCACCTCAAAGCCATTGAGCAGGGGCAATACCACTTTCGTGTCCTGCTTCTGGGCAATGCGAATATTGTCCAACAGGATCTGCGTGCTATCTACTTCATCTTTTTGGCTGTCAACAACTTTCTGTACGGCTGCTGTGAGATCGTCAATGTCCACAGGCTTTAGGATGTAGTTGGACGCGCTGTATTGGATGGCGCGAATGGCATATTGGCTAAAGGCCGTGACGAATATCACCTGGAAGTCGACGACGTCCAGTGACTCCAACAAGTCGAAGCCATTACCAAAAGGCATCTCGATATCCAGGAAAACCAGGTCTGGCGATTGCTTCTCGATCTGCTCCTTGCCTTCCCGGATATCAGCGGCCTCACCGACTACATCCACCTGTGGGCAATACGACTGCAGGTAGTTGCTGAGCGTCTGCCGGCTCGCGGCTTCGTCGTCCACAATGACTGTCCTCAGCTGGCTATTCTTCACGTTCGATCAATGACTTTGGTATTCGGATGCGGATTTTCGTGCCTTGCTCGAGGTCTTGTACCTCGACCTGGATATTGGTCTGATAAGTGCGATTGAGCAGGTCAATACGGCCCTGCGTGTTCTTCATGCCGGTGGACTCCGTCTTCAGTTGATTGGCGGTCTTCATTTCCAGGGAGCGTTCACGGCCTATGCCATCATCCTCGATCTCGAGGAGCAGTTCGTCGTTGTCGAGCTTGAGGTTTACGAGCAAATGTCCTTTCTCCTCTTTGTACCTAAGGCCATGCCACACAGCGTTCTCAATATACGGCTGCGCGATCATCGGTGGCAGATAGAAGTCACCTGTCTCCAACTCCTCATCGATAGTCAATTCGTAGTCAAACTTCTCTTGAAATCGAAAGTGCTCCAACTTGAGGTACAGGGCCAACACTTCAATCTCTTCAGCAAATGGAATGAACTCTTTCTGCGAGTTCTCCATGACGATCCGCATCAGCTTGGAGAAGTCCACGAGGTACTTGTTGGCTTGACGGGTGTCGTTGGTGGAAATGAAGTTATTGACAGAATTCAGCGCATTGAAGATAAAATGCGGATTCATCTGGCTCCGAAGTGACTTCAAGGCCAGCAACTGATTAGATCTTCGTTTTTGACGATTGGAACGATAGAGCAGAACAGTTGCCCCAAATACGATGAGTGACAGAAGACTGAGCCCATAGATGGACAAGCGCTGGAAAGCTAGGGACTCAGCCTGCAAAGCACTCTCCTTCTCCAGGAAGGCGATCTCACTTTCAAAGAGCAGTCGGTCTTTCTCGAGTGAATTGATGGTTTGTTGTCGTGCGAACAGGTCCTCTCGTATTTCGTTGCTGAGAGCTATCTCCCGCTCCTTGTTGTCGTAGAGCTGATCCACCAGGGCCACATAGTTTCGGTAATTTTCCAAGGCACTGGTGTAATCACCAGAAGAGGCGTAAACATCCGAAAGGGACTTCCTTGCCTGGATATTCTGTTGAAGGTCGCCTTCCTCTTCGGAAATACGTACGCTCTCCTGCAGATAGGGAATCGCCTCCTCCGGCTGGTCAAGCTCAAGGTAAATGGAAGCGATGTCAAGACCCAGGGAATTCTGCTCGGTGAGATTGTTGCGTTGCACACTTCGCTCCCGTCGTTCTTTTTTGAACCTCAACTCCCCCTGGACGTCATCCTTGGCCTTGTACACCCGTCCTATCGACTCGGTGATCTCATTACCCACGTCATCGTTCTCGAGAGAGTCAGAATATACGATAGCTTGTTGGTAATTGACCAGTGATGAATCCAGTTGCTCATCGGCCTCACGCGCCTGCCCCAGGGCATACTCAGCCTGTAGCCGTAACTCGAGGTCGTTGGATTCCTCCGCCAGCGCTCTGGCCTCTTGCAATCGCGTCGTCGCAGCCGCTACAACTCCCGAATCCAGGAGAATCTGCCCCTCCAAGAGTGTTGCCTCTATCCTCTCCGACGGCTCTCCTTTTCTTAACCTTCGCTTGTACTCCGCAACACTCTCAAATGCTGCGCCATAGGCCTGATAAGCAAACTGGGCTCTTGCCAGGTCGTACCACGTCCGATGTGAAAAGTCGCCAGGCGCCTTTGACAAAGAAGACCGGCTCGGCGGGATCTTTAACCTGATGGCCTTCTCAAAGTTGCTGGATGCCAGCCGATATTGTCCCAAATTGTAGTTGATGCGGCCCGCCAGCAGATAAACCTCTCTCTGCGTCTCTCCATCGATACGCTTGCTGTTCTTCTTGACAAACAGGTCCAGTCTATCCAGTGCCATGAGGGGGTCGGAATCCGCCATTTTCCCAATGACCTGGAGTTCACGTGAGAGACCAGGGTCCTGTGTGACCCGCTGTCCCGAACCTGGCACTGTAACTATGCAAGCCATCAGCAACAGCAGTCCTAACCATATTTGTCCTTTTTCTCTCACTTGTACGAAGATAGCGCTCAACCCTGAGCACGCATGTCATTTCATTAAGTCAAACGGTGCTTTCATCAAGTCTGACTTTCTCACGCGGTATATCCGACGTTGATTCAAACAAAAAACGAGATGTCATGAGAAAATCTAAGCACATATTCATCTACAGCGGAATTCTTCTTGCCCTTGTCGTTCTTGTTTCATGGAACGTGGTCGAAAGGCAAACTGAGGCCGAGGCTGCCGCACCAGCTCCTCCTCCACCCGCCCCCAAAAAGATCTTTTTGGCGCTCCTTCTGGATACCAGCAATAGCATGGATGGCTTGATTGAGCAAGCCAAGTCTCAGCTGTGGAACATCGTAGACGAGTTGGCAGACGCCGAACATGAAGGCCAAAAGGCGGATTTGCTCATTGCACTTTATGAATATGGGAATGATGGCCTCAGCGTCCGATCAAATTACATCAGGCAAGTCACCTCCTTTACCAGCGACCTGGATTCGATTTCATCCAGTTTGTTTGCTTTAACCACCAATGGCGGTTCGGAATATTGCGGGGCCGTCATCCGGCAATCCCTGACCGAATTGGAATGGGGTGGCGACGATGAAGATCTGAAAATGATTTTCATCGCTGGCAACGAGCCCTTCGGTCAAGGTCCCGTCGATTTCCACGGCCAGTGTCACAGTGCCCAATTGCGGGGTATTGAGATCAACACGATCTTCTGTGGTGATTATGAGGAAGGCATAGAAACACATTGGAAGCGTGGAGCAGAGCTCAGTGGTGGTAGTTATTTGAATATCGATATGGACCAGCAGACGGTCTACGTACAGACGCCCTACGATGCGCGCATCGATCAACTGAATGATGAGCTCAATGGTACCTATGTGGCTTATGGAAGCAAAGGTGCTACGAAAAAGGCTCAGCAACTAGCCCAGGACAGCAACGCAGAGAGCTACAGCCGGTCCAACAAGGTGAAGCGCACGATCTCCAAGAGCAAGCACGTCTACCGAAATGAGCAGTGGGACCTCGTCGATGCCATGAAGGACGAATCCTTCGATCTGGCGGCCGTGCAAACGGAAGATCTGCCAGAGGAGATGAAGTCAATGACAGGATACCAGCGTGAAGCTTATGTCCGGCAGAAGAGCGCTGAAAGAACGCGTATTCAAAAGGAGATTCAATCCCTTGGAGCGAAGAGAAACGCGTACGTGAAGAGCTACAACGACAGCATCGCTGTGGACAATCCGCTCGAAGAGGCGGTGCTAAAATCGGTAAAAGAAGCCGCTGAGGCCAAACAGTTTAGCTTTAAAAAACCTGCGCAGTAGTGGTGAGTTCAAAACAGCTATGTGGGTAACGCGCAGGAAAAATGGATGCCTTCGGGCATCCATTTACTATTATCTGAAGGTGTAGAACGCTGCCAACTAAACACTCTGCGGCATCGGCTGATTCCAGACCCCCGTCCTGGTCACTTCCTTCGCGAAATCCCGGAAGTCCGTGGCCTTGCGGCCTAGTACGCGCTCCACATCATTGGATACTTCCTGGTTGTCAGGATTCCCCAATACTTCCTCGAACAGGTACCCAAAGAGCCAGATATAGGTATCCGGCAGTCCGGCTGCCTTCATCCCTTCCTTGAACTGCTCAATGGAGATGGGCTGGAAAGCGATCTCCCGTCCAGCCGCCTCTGCCATCGTGCTGACGACCTCCTTGAAGGTCATTTTGCGAGGGCCGGTCACAGTCACCGTTTGACCATTGTAGGTATCGTCGACCAATACCTTCGTCACGACCTCTGCGATGTCATTGGCGTCCACAAAAGGGATTTCCGCTTCAGGCATCGGCATGGCCACATGGCCGGCTTGCACCGGTGGTAGGAAGGCACCTTCACTGAAGTTTTGGTCGAACCACGAAGCCCGCACCAACGTGTAGTTCAGACCTGAGTTCGCAACGATTTCCTCACAGGCCTCAGCCTCAGTCTCACCTTTACCAGATAGTAGCACAACTTTTTCCAATCCTTCCTTGAGCGCTGCCTCTGTCAGGGCAGTGATGGCTTCTTTCGCACCAGGCACGGCCAAGTCTGGGTAATAGACGATATATGCCCTATCCATTCCCTTGAGTGCCGGGCTGAAAGTGGAAAAATCTTCCCAGTCAAACCTGGGGTCATTGCCCCGGGTACCAATTCGTACATTGTGACCTAGCGCGGTGAGTCCTTCGACTACGCGACGACCAGTCTTACCGGTGCCGCCAATTACTAAGATGTTGTGTGTCATTGTGTTGAAAGTTTAGCGTTTAAATGTTTAGAGTTTAGTTTTTAAGTTGTTAGGTGTTTGAGTTTTTCGCCGTCTTTGCGCTTCGCCTGCGGCAAGCCTCTGGCGACCGAAGGAGGAGCGATAGCGACGCGGCAATCTTCGACGGCGTTTGAGTGATTGAGTTTGGGTCTTGAGTATTGTGCTTAGGGCTTTGTGTAGGTGAGGGTTGCCAGTACAGCGAGTATGAATGACAAGACCGCAAACACCGTTCGGATCTGATGCAGTCGATTCCAGTTGGATTCATAGTAGCGGCGGAATTCGGATGCTTTGTTGATAGCCAGGTCTCCAAGTTTCATTGCCTCTAACTGGTCGTTGAGTGGCACATTGCCCAAGCCTGTCACACCTACTGTTCCCAACAGGTAGGTGATCGACGCACCGAGCATTAGCCAGAAGGCGGTCTTATTGGCATGAAACTCATAGATGCTGGAAATGCTGAGGAAGACGACGCTCCCAAAGAAGACCAGAAAGAAAGCGGGATTGAGGATCGCTCGATTGATGGATTGCATCGTTTCGAGGTAGGTCGTGTCCACTACTTTCTGCGTACCCGGGATCACTGAAACTGACCAGGCGTAGAACAAACCGGCGGAGAGTCCTGTGAGGACTACAGCGCCCAATAGCATGAAGGATTTGATAGAGATGTCCATTGTTTTAAAATATTTCTAGTGTGAAAAGCCATTTTTGAAGGGTAGCGGCCTCTTCATTGGTGAGGCGGATATCGTCACCCTTGGGCATGCGTCGGTCGACGAACACAGCCCGATAAATCCTGGGCGCTCGCTTCTCCATGTTCTTCTCTTTGAAGACCATGAGCGGGTTTTGCTTGCGATGGCAGACGTTACACTTCGTATCGAGTATGTCGAATGCTGCCTTCTTTAGATCATCCCCAGCGACTAGACGGATTTTGGATTCGGCATCAGCCTGCTTCGAAGTACCGAAGGAGGATAGCAGGATAAATGCCGCTGTCAGGATGCCGAGCCATAATGCGAGTGATAGTTTCTTTTTCATTTTACTTCCCGATTGAATACAGAAGTAAAATTGAAAAATGGCCTAGCCCTGTGCTTGACCCTTCAAGCCAATGATTTGACAGTTTGCGCCAAAGTGTAGAAATGTGCGACCGTAACTGTCAAAAACGGGAAAAATTATAGTGAATGCGAGACTGGATCTCGCTCATAGACGGTTTATCGCCTCCGCTTTGGCTGCCGAGTCGTGGACTGTGGAATACAGCTCCTGGGACTTACTTCCCGAGCCCCTCGATGACGGGCTTCTTACTCAAAGCCTTGAATCGCACACCCACCGACCCACTTGGCGTGCTCTCGTTGTGGAGACGATCTACAGCGCTGATTGCATAGCGGTATTTGCCCTTTTTGTCTACCTCCGCATCGATGAATTCCTGCAACTCCGATGGCTCCCTGCGAACCTTGCCAAGGATCTTATCCGCGACCAGATCCATCGGCTCACCCTGATCAAATCTGTAAATGACGTAATACTCCTCATCACTTAGCTGGTCATCCTGCCAACGGAGGGTGATGCCCGTCTTTTTGCTTCCGCTCACTTCCAGGATCTTAGGCGCCAGTGGCGGCTCACTATCAATCCACGGCATGGTGGGTACGAGCGCATCGTATCGATAGAACTGCGAGATGGAGTCCGTCACCCCTAACTTGTTCGCTGACCAGTGTTTAGCACTGAAGAACATGCTGCCATTCAGATGATCGTAGGTCTCATTGAGCCGCAGTTGTGCAGGTAACTCGGCGGCATCCTGCCAGCTTACATGATTGCCCACGCGATAGAGCCCCTGCCCGATGTAGACGTGCTTGCCGAAGGCGTTGCGATCCCACCACTCTGTAAGGACATTGTAGTCGGCCAGATCGAACCCTCGGTGCCAATAGATCTGTGGCGCCACATAGTCCAGCCACCCCTCACGGAGCCATTTTAAAACATCAGCGTACAGATCGTCATAGTTCGTTTGCCCTGCTTGTGTGTCCGAGCCCATCTGAGGATCCTTGTCCTTGTTTCTCCAAACACCGAATGGGCTGATGCCAAACTTAACATAGGGTTTGACTTCCTTGATTCTCCTGGCGAGGGTTTCCACGAAACTATCCACATTGGACCTTCGCCAATCGTCGCGCGTGTCATAATCGCCACCATAGAATGCGTAGGACAATGAATCAGGAAACTCCTCCCCTGCCACTTTGTACGGATAGAAGTAATCATCGAAATGCACGGCATCGAGGTCATAGTGTCGCACCACCTCGATGATCTCATCCAGTACAAATTCCTTCGCTTCGCGATTGCCTGGATCGTAGTACCAGCGACCACCGTATTGCACAAACCACTCGTGGCACCACTTCAAAGGATGCTGCTGAGCGATATGAGCAAGCGTGTCCTTCATATTGGCACGGTACGGATTGAACCACGCATGGAATTCCAGGTTGCGCTTGTGAGCCTCATCTATCATAAACTCCAGCGGGTTGTATGACGGCGGCCTCCCCTGCTCTCCAGTGAGGTACTCAGACCAAGGTTCATTCGGCGAGGGATAAAACGTATCCGCTACTGGTCGTACCTGCACGATCACGGCGTTCATACCGATGGCTTGCTGCTCATCAAGCAGTCGTGTGAACTCCACTCGTTGCTCCTGTTCGGTCAGTCCTTTCTGTGATGGCCAGTCGATGTTCGCTACGGACGCAATCCACGTGGCCCGAAGTGCTCTTTTGGTAGGTTGAAAAGGCTGGGCATTCACCGCGCCCACAATCGCAATGCATAAGACAGATCCGACGAGCTTCCGAAGATTCATAGTGGTCACTTTGTGTGCAAAATAAATGGAAGCTTCTGTTTCTGCAGTAACTAGGCGCGGAAGGTGCCTACAGCGGTCAGTTTTCCTTCCAAGAAACTGAATTATTCCTCTCCTATGAGGTCTTACGATAGTTGAGAATAGCCCAAGTGTTGAAGACCAGTGCAAAGCCCAGCATAATAAGAAAATGGATGGACACATGTCTGAATTCACTGCCCTTCATCACGACCATGCGCATGACCTCAATGAAGTAGGTGACGGGGTTTAGCCTAGCCAAAGCTTTTGCCCAATCGGGCATGCTGTCAATGGGTGTAAACAGGCCACTCATGAGTATAAAAATCATCATGATGAAGAACGCCAATGACATGGCCTGTTGCTGTGTGTTGGAGTAGGTGGAAATCAGAAGGCCGACACCGAGAACGGCGATCAGATACAAGGCCAGATAGCTGTACAAAATCAGTAAGCTACCCACTGGCACAATTCCATAGACCAATCTGGCAATGACGAAAAGTCCAAGGCTGAACACAAAGACACCAATGGTCCAGAATGGGATGAGCTTCCCTAGAATGAAGTGGTGCTTTTTAATCGGCGTTACATTGATCTGCTCGATGGTACCTACTTCCTTCTCCTTCACGATATTGAGAGCACACATGTAAGATCCAATCATCGTGACGAGGACAACCAATATCCCCGGCACCATGAAGAACTGATAATTCAACAGTGGATTGAACCAATTCAATGTGCTGATCTCGAGACGAGGTGGCGACGCACGTGTTCCTTTGGATAGCCACTCCAGTCGAATGTCCTGATTGAAAGCGGCAATCACCCTCGCGAGATAGGCTCCTCCCACATTGGCTTTTGTACCATTGATGGCATTGATGGATAGATACAGCGTCTGCTCACCCTCACGCACGAGTTCACGCTCAAAACCTTTGGGAATCTCAAGGATCACATCCGCACGATCCTCTTCCATAAGGCTTAGTCCTGCTTTCGCGTCATGCGTGTAATCCGCCAGTCGGAAATAGCCCGAAGACACGACGTTGTTGATCAGGTCCTGCGAATACGTCGAGCGGTCGTGGTCTACTACCACGAGATTGATGTTCTTGATCTCAAAGTCGGCCGCAAGCGGCAGGATCATCAGCTGGATCGTGGGGACGGCAATGATGATACGCAGGATCATGGGATTCCTAAAGATCTGCCGAAACTCCTTCTGTATGAGAAATGATAGCGTCTTCATGCCAGCCGGGTTTTGAACTTGCGAATACTGAGCGTCAATAGAAATACGGTCATACCCAGCAGAATCAACGTCTCCTTCCAAATCGCTCCAAAACCCAGCCCCTTGATCATGACGTCCTTGACGATGATGTAGTACCACTTCGATGGAACGATATTGGCAATGACCTGCAGCGGCCACGGCATGTTCTCCAACGGAAACAGAAAACCCGTAAAAAGCATGGTCGGCAGCAGCATACCTAAGAGCGATATGAACATGGCCATCTGCTGAGACGCCGTCACATTGGAAATGAGTAGGCCCAGCGCCAATGCGGCCATGATCAAAACGATGCTCACGCCGAACAGCAAAGGAACACTCCCATTGATCGGTGTATCCAACAGGAAGACACTCAGCAGCAATATGACTGTCAAGTTGACGATGGACAACAGCAAATATGGAATGGCCTTGGCCACAATGACAAGGAATGGGTTGAAAGGCGACACGAGCAAGATCTCCATGGTGCCCAGTTCCTTCTCCTTCACAATGGAGACAGAAGTCATGAGCACACAAATCAGCAAAAGCACAAGGGCCATGACGCCCGGAACGAAGTTCGTAGTCCCTTTCAACTCGGGGTTGTAGATGTTGCGCTGCTCCAGATGGATCGTAGGCGGAGGTGGCGCCTGTCCCTGGCTCAGAAGAAACTCCTGGAGTATTGAGCTTGCATAGGTAGCCAATGTCGTGGCTGTATTGGGATCCGTGGCATCTGCGATGATCTGGACCGCGGCCCTTCCCTCCTGCAGCAGCGTGCTCTCAAAATCATGGTCAAAGATGATCGCCAGTTTCACCCGACCGCTTAGGAAGGCCTCCTCTATCGCCTCAGGACTCAGCGCTGCCTCCTCTAGCAGGAAGCTATTGCTGTTTCTGAACTTCTCTGTGATCTTCTGTGTCGTTGGATCTTTGGCGTGATCCACAATGAGGATGCTGGCATCCTTGATCTCGTTCGTCAGCGCAAACCCAAAAAGGACGATCTGCGCAATCGGCAAACCGAAAAGCAACAGAAGGGTCTTTTGATCCCGGAATACATGCTTGAACTCTTTTTTGATAAAAACCAGTAGCTGCTGCATATCAATCCCCTCTTTGCGCCCCGCGGGCCAATTGATAAAACACTTCGTCCATGTTGGCCGCGCCATGCTCAGCCTTCAACTGCGTCGGTGTGTCGAGGGCCTTGATGTACCCATCCACCATCATGGATATACGGCTGCAATACTCCGCTTCGTCCATGTAGTGGGTCGTGACGAACACAGTGATCTCACGGTCTGAAGCCTCGTAGATCAGGTCCCAAAACTGACGCCGTGTGACAGGGTCAACCCCTCCCGTCGGCTCGTCCAGGAAGACAATCTGGGGCTCGTGAAAGATGGCCACGGAGAAGGCAAGCTTCTGCTTCCAACCCAAAGGCAACGAACCGACCAACAGGTCTCGCTGTCGATCAAGCTCCAGTCGCTGCAACATCTCATCAGCGCGGCGGCGGATCTCTTTCCTGGAGATGCCGTATATGCCTCCGAAAAAGCGGATGTTCTCATAGATCGTCAGGTCTTCGTACAGCGAGAACTTTTGACTCATGTAGCCAATGTTCTGCTTGATCTTTTCGGTCTCGCGATAGACATCGTAACCTGCTACGGTAGCCTCGCCGCTGCTGGGAATTGACAGCCCACACAACATGCGCATGGCGGTGGTCTTGCCTGCTCCATTGGCGCCCAGGAAGCCAAAGATCTCCCCACGCTTCACATCAAAAGTGATCTCATTGGCCGCCACAAATTGGCCAAATCGCTTCGTGAGCTTGTCGGTCACTATCGCCAGGTCACTCATGGTTTTGCATCAAGCGAATGAAACAATCTTCGATAGTGGGTTCGATCGGCCTGATTTCCATTTCGTGTGGTATGCTTTGGCGGACCGCCTCTATCCCACCGTCCTGTTCGGTGACCGTAATATGATGGTACTCCCCAAAGGTATTGGCACTGGTCACCAGGTCACTGCTGCGCAAGCCTTTGAGCAACTGACTCTGGTTCGCCGCCTTCACAGCATAAAGCGGATCGGGAAACTCCCGAATGATGTCCGCAGGCGTATCTACAGACATGATCTTACCGGACTGTATCAAGGCGATCTTCTCGCAAAGACTGGCCTCATCCATATAGGGCGTCGACACAAGAATAGTGATTCCCTGTTGCTTCAGGCCTTTTAGCATTTCCCAGAATTCTCTGCGAGAAACAGCATCAACTCCCGTCGTTGGCTCATCTAGAAACAGCACAGTAGGTCGATGGATGAGTGCACAGCACAAAGCCAACTTCTGCTTCATACCCCCAGAGAGCTTACCGGCTCGTCGATCTTTGAAAGGTTCGATCTGCACATAGATGTCCTTTACCAGGTCATAGTTTTCCTCTATGGTCGTCTTGAAGATAGACGCGAAGAAGCTGAGGTTCTCCTCGACTGACAGGTCCTGATAGAGGCTAAACCTACCAGGCATGTACCCTACTTCCTTTCGGATTTGCTTGAAGTCCCGAACGACATCATGGCCATTCACTGAAGCTCTCCCTGCGTCCGCCAGAAGTAGCGTTGTCAGAATCCGGAAAATGGTCGTCTTCCCTGCACCGTCCGGACCGATCAACCCAAACAGCTCTCCTTCATTGACTTGAAAGCTAATGTCGTCAACCGCCTTCTCGGGCTGCTGTTTGTAAGTTTTGCTGATGCCTTCTAAAACGACGTGCTCCATCTTCGGCGCTCTTTATAGTCTGACTTCGCCATACATGCCGATCTTGTACGTCCCGTCATTCTTCACTCGGATCTTCACTGCGTAGACCTTATTGGCACGCTCGTCCTTCGTTTGGATCGACTTGGGTGTAAACTCTGCCTTGTCACTGATCCAGTAGATCTCGCCATCGGTCTCCACATAGCCACCCTCACCATTGTCTGTCAGCACCGTCACCTTCTGATTGAGCTTCACCTGGGGCAATTGATTACCCGTTATATAAGCACGTAGTGTAAGCTCCCCTATATCGGCGATTTTGTACAGCGGCTGGCCCCTACCCACTTGCTCGTGAACCTCGGCGTAGGTAGTGAGCACAGTACCGACTACGGGGTTGACGATATGGCTCCTGGCTATCTGATCATCTATCTGCTCTATCTGAGCCTGCAACGGGACGATCTCCATATCGATGCTCTCCGTATTGGTCTGCAGCGATGTGCGCAGGGCCCTGATGTTTCCCTTCGTAATGTCGATCTGCGCGTTGACCTCGTCCATCTGTTTGGGCGTGGCCGCGTCGGCCTTCAGCAGATTTTCCAACCGTTCTTTTTCGACGAGGGCGGCCTTCAGTTGCTCATTCAATGCGGCTAGCTGAGCCGAGATGTCGGGCTTGCGGCTTAGGATCGCGGCTTTTTGCGCCTGCAACTGCTTGCGGCTGAGATGAAGCTGAACCGTATCTACATATCCAAGCCGCTGATCAAGCTTCAATGCCTGTCCCTCTTCTACGTTGAAGGCCAGCAATGTACCCGCCACCTGGGAGGAGATGATGGTTTCGTCAGCCTCGAACATCCCAGAGGCATCAAACTCGTGACTTTCACTACAGGACGCTGCCACCAAGGCCCATCCCGCTAAAATCATTATCGTAATTCTGTTCATGTTCTCGTGATGATTTTAGTTGCCGGCAATTAGTTTGTATTCGTTTTGGAGTCGAAGTAGCTCCACTTCGTGAATGATCAGGTTTTGCCTCGCCCGGTCGGCATCCGATACGAGTACCTTGTAGTCCTGGGCAGTGATCACACCGTTTTCCAGTTGCCCCTTGGCCGTTTCGACGATCTCTTCACGCAGTACCAGGATCTCTTCATCCCTTGTCATGAGCTGCTGCATCTTTTGTAGCTGATTGGTCTTATCCGCCATCGACAAGCGCGTGTTGAAAAGGAAGGTCTCTTTCTCCGACGATACAATCTGCTGATTGAGGGAGTAGATCTGCTTTTGGCCTCCAGCGGTATAGAAGTTGGCGATGTTCCAGGACAGCCGAAGGCCTCCCAGATAGTATGGTGAGAGGTCATTGTCCAGGAAGTTGAGGGCAGGTCGGCCGATACCCCCCTGGACGAACAGGCTGAACAAGGGCAGGTTGTTTTTGTCTATCAAGTCCCTTTGCAAACCGAGCGTGTTGAGTTGGGCATCAAAGACGTTCAGCTCCGGCCGATTGATCTCATTGGAGAGTACCGATGTAACTGGCGCCCTCAACTGGATGTCTTCGGACAACTCCTCGCCAATGAATCTACCCAACATATCCAGATAGCTCCTGCGAAGCGCCAACTGCTCAATAAGTCGCTGATCGGTGCTGAGGAACTCCGCCTTGAGTACGTTGAGGGTGCTCTTCAACGCTGTACCGTACTCAACGGCGGCTTCGGCTATCTCGATACCGGTCCGCAAGTCATCTTTTGCGAGGGCAATCTGCTTTATCTGTCCGTCCAGCAATAGAGCGCCAAAGAAGAGCTGGCTGACTCGCTCTTTGACGGGATAGATCTTCGCCGTCAGATTGGCTTCTTCCGCTTGTCCCTGGGCCTCAGCAATCTTCTTGTGGTGATTGATGACGGCAATGCCCGTCAGGGGCTGAATGACCTCTCCATACAACTTGTATTGGTCCTTGCTCACGGTTGGAATACCAACCATTTCGCTACCGGGCACGGACGTCACATCCGACTGGTAAGAGGCCTGACCATACACAGCCAGCTGGGGAAGCTTACCTTTCTCAGCATTGTCGAGGGTATACTCCGTCGACTTGGCCAACAGCGCGTATTGCGCGATCTGCGGGTAATTCCTTTCAGCCATCGTCAGACAGCTATCCAATGTCAAAGCCGGTGCACCCTCAGGCTGGGCATATCCCACTGCAAGAGACAACCAGATCACCATTGGGGCGATCCCAAAAAAAGGGCGAGATATCATAGCCATTTACATTCTAGTTTGACGTTTTTCATAGATCTCCATTTTCAGTTGAGCATATTCATGATCCACACCGGGATCAACTTCTTTCTCTCGTCCATGAGCCGACCGAACTGCTCTTCCTGCATGTCCCCGAAAGTCTCCAACATGGGCCTGCCGACAAACGGGAAGATGGTCATGCTCATAAGGTTCATAACAATGTGTAGCGGGTTGATCTCATGAAGGCGGGACTCCCCTATCCGCTCTTCCAACTGCTGAAACATCACAAGGTCCTTCACCTTGACCTTACTGATGGGTAGCTGCGCGATAAACTCGATAGGGTGTGCTCGCAATTCACTCAGGATGAAGAGTGGGATATCCGGTTGTGCCTTTATCTGATCAATGTATTGCCCGGCCACCTTTTCCAGCTTCTCCTCAAGTGAGGTCTGTCGATCCATGAAGATCTCCAGAATGTGTTGTAGGAATGACGAAAGGCTCTCCATCATGATCTGAGAGAACAGCTTCTCCTTGCTTCGAAAATAGTAGTTGAGGAGGGCAAGGTTGATGCCGGCGGCCTCGGCAATATCTCGGGTTTTCGTGCCGGCATAACCTTTCTTCAAGAATATACCCCGCGCAGCTTCTTTGATCTTATTCTCGGTACTGATGGCATCGCTCATTCCAGAACGAAGGTATTTCAATCAAATGATTTAAACAAATGATTAATTTGAAATATTAAAAAAAGGAATGGTGTCTCCCATTCCTTAACCTTCAAGATCATCTATGACTAAGGGGTGACTACATCAGCCCATTTCACCTCGACGACCTTTCCTAGCTTTCTCAGCCTGTCAATATCAAATCGGGAGGTATCGCCATAAATTGTGACCATAATCGGCCTACCCTTTACGTTCGTCTCGTAGAACTTCACGATGTCATCAAAATTCATGTCATTGTAAGCCTCATAAGCCGCCTCTTTAGGATCAGAGGTGAACCCAGACTGGATCAAGGTCTCCACGGAGACCGGCAAGTTCCTGAAATCCGGCCTCTCGGTGACGGAAGATAGTTGCAGGCCGTTCCTTATGGTCTCCAGGCGCTCTTCGTATACAGGCATGTCATTGATCAGATCCAAAACAACCTCCACTGCATCCACCGTCTTGTCTGCCTGGGATCCCGTAAACAGTACGAGTTTTCCAGGTTTTTCCGGCTCATACGTTGGTAACACATAGGCACCTCCCGTAGAGTAAGCCAATGACCGGAACTCCCGGACCTCTTGAAACATCAGGCTATTCGTGTAATAGGCATCGAAGGCCTCCTTCCTGAAGTAGTCGTCATAGTTCAGCGGCTCACCATTGACCACATAGTACGTGTAGCTCTGAATGGCCTTCTTGTCGTGCAACAGCAAAATCGTATTTTGCCCGATGCTATTCGCAGGGCGATAGGTATAGTCGTCTAGCGTATTCCTTTTGAGCAAAGGTCTGTCTCTCAAGATTCGCAGCACCTCCGACGGAGCTACGGTTCCTGTGTAGTGAATGGAGGTAAACCCATTTTGCAGTAGCTCAGAGAGTTTGCTCTTGAGGGTTTCCGATGGCAGCTTCTTCAGTTCTTTGATTGGAATCCGGTTTTTGTATCTGGAATGATCTCCATAGGACCCGTACCGGTACAGTATGCTCCCCCCTGTGGATGGATTCTGCTTGGAAATCTTTGTATCTGTCTTACGCTGACTGGTGAGGTATTCCACAGTCTGTTTGGTGGGATGAAAATCTTCAAGAGAATGGACCACTAAACCGACTATCTCCGCCAGGTATCCATCAAGTCCAGTGACGACGATATTGAATGAATTATCGTCGGCGCTGGCGGATAAAGATGCACCCATTTCCGCCATTCGCCGCTTGAGTTCCGCTCTTCCGTATTTGAAGGTTCCTGACGCATCCATGGCTTGAGCGACTGTCGACAGCATAGGATCGGAGTCCGTGCCTCGTGCTATGTTCAACCTCAACGTAAAAATGTCGTTGACGGGATTGTCTGAATAATAGACATAGTCGTCAAGCAGCTGCACATCCTTCTCAAAATCGATGAATCGGGGTTCAGTGGGATTGTCTTGCATTGACTCGAATTGCTCAGCGAATGCCGACTTCTCGCTAGTACGCGCCGCGATTGGCTTATACGGTGGCTTTTTGATTTTGTCTTTCTTTGGAAAGCCCGTGCGTGATTGCATCACAAAATAGTCGTCGCCGTAATACTGCGCGGCCGCCCTTTTGATGTCCTCAATAGTGAGGGCCTTTATCCGCTGCGGATACTCGAGGACAGTTTCCCACGCTATGTCCGATATGAAGCTAAGGCCGATATTCCAGGAGCGACTACCGAGGTCTTCCAGGGACAGTTGGAATTGCTTGTAGCGGCCGTTTTTGATGGCATCGAAATAGGCATCGTCAAACGATCCCTCCGCAATGCTAGCCAACTCCGCTCTGATTTGAGCCTCCCATTTCTTCAGTCCCTTTCCGACCAGTTTGGGCACAAGGAATATGAACGTGGAGCCGTCATCATCCAAATACTCCTGAAAGGCCCCAGCAAACATCACCTCGTCATTGAGCATCAATTCGTCTATGAAGCCTGTGCCACCTTCATTGGAGATCATCGCCCCTATCACATCCAACGCCGGTCGATCGGGATGGTCGCGCGGGACCAACTTATACCCAATGAACTCGGCTTTGATGGGCGTGATGCGAACCTTCTCCACCTGGCGACCCTCAAATGCTCCCAAATCGTACTCGGGAAAGGCTGGTACTTCTCCACTGCGAAGCTGACCAAAAGTCTTTTCAATGTCCGGCTTCACCGCTTCCGGCTCGAAATTGCCCGTCAATATCAAGGCCATATTGTTAGCCACGTAGTACGTATTGAAGTACTCATACATCTTGGACAAAGAAGGGTTCTTCAAGTGATCCGCGGTACCTAGCGTCGTTTGCGTGCTGTAGGGATGATTGCCGTAGATGTGCTTGTTGAAATTCTCAAACACACGCCTTTCGAGGTCGTCGTTGGCGCGATTTTTCTCCTCATAGACCGTTTCCAGCTCGCTCTGAAAAAGGCGGAAGACTGGTTCCTGAAAGCGGTGTGCATACAGGTGCAGCCACTTGGAGATCTGATTGGCAGGCAGAAAATTATAGTAGTTCGTGTAATCCTGACTAGTGCTCGCGTTGACTCCCGTACCCCCGATAGACTTGAGCAACTGGTCAAACTCGTTGGGGATCGCGTAATTCGCTGCCTGTACTTCCTGCTGGTTGATGGCTCTTTGAATCGACGCCCGACGGTCTTCATCTGTCGTCTGGCCCAGCTGATCGTACAATGCCTTAATGGAATCCAAATGCACCTTTTCGCTGGCGTAGTCCTGAGTACCTAGTTCGGTGGTGCCCTTGAAGAGCATGTGCTCGAGGTAATGTGCGATACCGGTGGCATCCGCCGGGTCCTGCTTGCTGCCGGCATTGACCCAAACCGCTCCAAATACCTTGGTGGCTGTCGGATCGGGATTGAGGTAGACCTTCAACCCATTGTCCAGTTGGTACTGCTCGACATTAAGGCTCTGGGACCTGACTGCAAGGACTGACAGGAGTGTGATGGCGATGGTGAGTTGTTTCATGACAATAGGTTTTGGGGTTTTGAGCAAAAATAATACCGCGCATCACAGCAAGGCTGGAGCGATGATGCATTCCAGGGAATTGGACAGGGGAACGACGAAACTGGAGCTCGAAGATGTCTCAGGTTTAATGTTCCAGGTTTTCTGTGAACCCAGAACCTTGAACATGGAACACTAAGCGGATCCTGTCCTTTTTGTATGTTTACCCATTAATCTAAAAATGACAATGGCAAGAGTTTGTGTGATAGGCGCGGGTCCGTCAGGGATCGCTGCGATAAAGAGCCTGCTTGACGAAGGTGTGGAGGTGAAGGCCTATGATCGCAATAGTGAGGTGGGCGGTAACTGGATCTATAGCGAAAACGAGAGTCACTCCAGCGTGTTTGAGACGACGCACATCATCAGCTCCAAGACACTGAGCCAATACGAAGATTTTACATTTGACGATTTCGAGGCCGGAATCCCCGACTACCCTTCTCATGACCAACTCAGGCGGTACTTCCAGGCGTATGCTCGGAAGTTTGATCTCTATCCTCATATTCAGTTTGGGACGATGGTGCAGCACTGCCGCCTAACCGACGACGGCAACTGGGAGGTGACGGTGGAGCATGTGGGACAGGTCACTACTGAAGTGTTCTCGCATCTGATCGTCAGCAATGGCCATCATTGGCAACCACGGTATCCCAGCTACCCCGGTGAGTATAGCGGCGAGTATTTGCACTCACATCAGTTCAAGAAGGCAGCTCCATTTGCAGGGAAACGGGTGCTCGTCATAGGTGGTGGTAATTCGGCCTGCGATGTGGCAGTGGAGACAAGTCGTGTAAGTGCGAAGACAGCCATCAGTATGCGGCGCGGTTACCGGATCATTCCGAAGTTCCTATTTGGCATGCCCAGTGATGTAGTCGCTTCGCGCATGGCCTTTCTCCCCCGATGGATCAAGTACCGACTGTCTGAAATGACGGTACGGATCGTCCTGGGGTCGAACGAGGCGTACGGACTGCAGACGCCAGACCATCGATTGGCGGCTACCCACCCGACAGTCAATGACGAGCTGCTACATAAGCTAAGGCACGGCAAGGTGATCCCGATGGTGGACATCGAGCGGCTGGATGGCCAGAAGGTGCACTTCAAGGATGGCTCGGTCGAGGAGTTTGATGCGATCATCGCCTGCACGGGCTTTGTACTCGCCCATCCGTTTTTTGACAAAGGCTTCATTGACTACAGCAAGGGCGACGTGCCCTTGTACCTGAAGATGTTTCACCCGCAGCACAGCAACCTCTATTTTGTAGGCATGTTCCAGCCTCTTGGCTGCATCTGGCCGGGCGCGGAGCTCCAGAGCAAGATCGCCGCGCGGGAAATCGCTGGCAAATGGCAACGTCCAGCAAATATTGAAACGCTCTGTCAGCGAGAGGTGACACACCCTCACATCAAGCAAATCAAATCCGCCCGCCACACGATCACAGTTGACTACCACCAGTTTATGAAGGACCTGCGTAAACACCTACCGAAAGATCATGTGAGGAAGGACCCCGTCAAAAGCCGGGAGAAGCAAATGGCATGATCCGCAGGTTAGCTGCAACGCAACCTGCCCGGGGCGCCATGGTTTTTGTACATGGCCTCTGCCAGGGAACCTGGTGTTGGGATCAGGGCTTCTTGCAATACTTCAGCGAGCAAGGATATGACTGCTACGCCATTGACCTCCATCGCAAGAATGAGAACGGCCGATCGGCATCCATCAATGACTATGTGCGTCAACTGCGAAGCGTGGTCGAGGAGGTTGGAGGGGACCCCATACTCGTAGGTCACTCAATGGGCGGCTTCGTTGTGCAAAAGTACCTGGAGAAGTATGTATGCAGCCAGGTGATCCTTATCACGCCCGTGCCCCCACAGGGGGCGTTGATCCCGACTTTGCGTGTCATCTTGCGACATCCTTCAGAACTTGTCCATTTGCCGACCGGCAACCTGCGTGCAGTGCTGGCCAGTCACTATTCTGAGCTTTTTCATCCTGAGACCGACGTGGCTAGTGTCAATAAATATCGAAAGCATCTGGTGCGGGAGTCCTTTCGTGCATTTGTAGGGATGTGCTGGCGACGGGTGAGGGCTCGCAGGGATCAGTCCGTGAAGGTGCTGGTGATCGGTGCGAGTCACGACGGGTTGATGTCGAAGGCGGAAGTAGCGACGACCGCTCAAAGGCATGGTGCAGACCTGGAGGTGGTGGAGAACTTCGGTCACAATTTGATGCTGGAGCCAGGTGGTATGGTGGCGGCGAACAGGATCTACGCCTGGCTACTAACGGCCGGTGAGTAGCAAACCCTACTGCATCTGCCCCACAAATCGCTCTACCGCATCACCAATGAAATCCATGCCCACCTGAATGAAGTCACGAAAGTCCTCAGGACGATCGACGAAGATCTCACAAGCGACGATCACATTGTCGTTTTGGACATATGCTTTGATGACTTTCGTATTTTGAGTCACATAGTTGCAGGCTTTGAGCGCCCGCAGCATTTCCTCCTCGGAGTCAATTGGCCAGATGTTGGGAAGGACCAAATTGGCATAATCCAGATCGTCTTCATTGACACCGATGTAGTACTGCAGGTCTTCATAGGTGAACTGCACATCGCCATCAGAGTCGAGAAAAACATTTTCAAATCCCTCCATGCGACAATAGTCCATATAGATTTCCTGGATTTTCGCCTCATCCTGAGCATAAGTCAAAACAGGAAATACGAAGGAAGTCAAATAAATCAGGAAGGTCAGACGCGACATAGTAAAACGGGCTAAGTGTATAAGAGAAGCACCAAAGCTAAGCAAGTTTTGTAATTGCGCACACGCCCTTTGTAAGCGCCAGCTTCTATCAAATAAACGACAGGAGGTGCTTACGTGCTTACTTCATCACAAACACGAAGTCGCTGTCCTTCTCATTGGACCCAAACTCACCGGTTCGGGGCAAGGTCTGGAGGCGCTGCATGATCGGGTAGATCTCGTGTAGTGTGATAATGCGGTCCTCTCCCCCTCTGGACTTGAGCACCTCGATGAACTTCTGCGCAAAAGGCGAGTGCTTGCCAGGTATGCCGTCTGAAACATACTCCTTTCCTCCGGAGGTCAGGTATCTTCTCGTCTTCTTCGAGAGCTTGCGGACGAGCAACTCCGCGTCGTCCAGGTCATCGTAGACCGCTGCCCTACTCCTGGCAATGACCGGATCAAACGTACCGCTAAAGCACACGTCCATCACGAGCAGGATGTGCTCGCATGGGATATTGTCAATGATGTTTCTCAACACACTGTGAGGAATGTACGTCGTCTTGGCTTCATCATTTTCGAGGCTGCCGCGCGTCACAATGTATCCCTCACCGAAGGCCTCGTCAAACTGGCCGTGACCGGCAATGAAAATCAAAAGCTGATCTTGCGGACGGTATTTCTTCTGGGAGTATTCCTTGATCTTGATAAGGACGTCTTCCTGCTCAGGATTGAGCAAAGTCTCAGCTTCGAAGCCATAGCTATCCGATAATATCTCGCTAACGGTCTCCACGTCATAGATAGGATTGACGAGGTCGCTCCAGTGGTCGTACTTGTCTGTGCCAATCAACAGCGCGTAATCCTTCCGATTGATATCGATGGCCTTGGAAATGGCATCAAACCCAACAAGGATATTGCGATAGTCTGTGACGGTCCCACCGTCTTCATTGGTGACGGTCACACTGATCACGTTTTCACCATCCAAAAGGTTCATCTCCTGGTCCACCTTGAAGCTTGTGGCATTCCCTGCCACTTCCAGCTTCTTAGATGCCAGGGGCTTTTCGCCCCTCTTTCTGGCGACGCCAATGGTAACTTCCTGAATGGCCTTGGAAGATGCCACGGAAGCAACAAATTTGGCTTTCCTCTCCTCGGAGTTGGTGTACTCCCGGCTAGGGAACTCCCAGTCAATGGAAGGAAGAACAATCTCTTTGCCGTCCTCGCCATTGGCAAAATCAAGACGAATGGCGTTGCTCTGCTCAGAAACAATCTGTGCCTGCACGGTGGCGACCGCGACGACTAATAGGAGGCTGGCTATGATTTTCATCGAACTCTAATTCTCTGTGTGTGAATACTTTGCCTTTGATCGTTGGAGACCCTTATCTTACATAAGTAGACTCCTGAAGTCATGTTCTGTGGTCTATCTACCCAGAGCTCATGAGCTCCCGATGACAGTCCACTGATATGTTTGGTCCAGATAACTCTGCCTGACACGTCGGTGATTTCCAAGTCAACTTCATGCGAAACACTCGAGCCTGGCAGTCGAACAGGTACAGCAAATGACTCCGTAATCGGGTTAGGGAAGACATCCATGACCTGGATCTTTTCAAAGTCAAACTGGCTATCAGGATCGGTGCTGTATAGCATGCGGAAGGTCGTCGTTCCCTGCAGGTCAAAGTGATAAGCGCTCGTTTCCTTCATATTGACGATCTCACCCGTGCGTACATTGAGTAGCTGCAGGTTCTCAGTACCGATACTCGCGGCGTCCCAGCGAAGCACAGATCCACCCTTGTAGCTGGAGGATACTTCGAACTCCCACACGTGGGCATCCGTCACCGGCACAATGTCTTTGTTGTATCGCCCAAATTGCTCATCGGCATGCAAAAAGCTGATTTCCAAAAATTGCAGCCATCTGGGCAATGTCAATTCATCAAACTTGTCAAGCGATGTGCGAGCCTCCCGGTCCATACCCACTCCCCCGTGGCGAACGCTTTCGCCTTGTTGCAGCGTTATCGGCAGGTACCATTCCGCAGTTGGAGTGAATGACGATGGCGGTGTCGATCTTCCAGAACCAGCAACTGCATCCTCGTAGCTGATGGTAATGGTCAAATCCTCGTCGGATTGTACAAATCCCCCTTCAAACTTCGGCAGCACTGTGCTTTCAGGCCATATTTCAGGATTCGAGGGGTCCAAGACCCTAAGGTCCCTTACAGTACCCTCAACTCCATTTCGAGTGAGCACGGCCGACCAGTCTATGTCCACATTGTAAGGATTGCCAATAAGGTTCCAACCGGCCCTCAACTGGATCGTGAACGGATCCTCGCTATTGACAGTCGCTTGCCCCACTCTGATCTCTTTCGACTCTTCTGCAATGAAGAAGTAAGCCTCACCCAATCCCACCTGATAGGACGCCGTTAAATCCACAAGTTCCGCCTGGGAGTTGTCAAACCGAATAATCCTCCAGGTGCGATTGTCAGGGTTGCCCCCGTACTCGTTGAAAATGGCATCGATACGGTTGTTGGTGCCACTGAACACATAAGGGATGGAGATGATCTGATACTTGTCCACTGTCCGCCCGAAGGTCTCAATCGACTCGATCACGGGACTCTCAGCCTCTGAGGACGGATATTCCAGGATCATTTTGGCCTTGTCGCTTACGGCCGTATTGCCTGCTTCGTCTGTGGCCTGGAAGAAATATTCAATCCCCGCTGCACCCAGTGTCGATTCTTCAATGGTCACGCTGTATTCATCACCACTGCTCGTAAGTGTACTCTCGGTGAAGTCGCTTTCTGTCAAGAGTCGTGACATGAACTTCACCTCGGCGAGGCGGAAATCCGTCACTGTCGCTCCTAAGGACAACGACGGCCCATTGGCCAGGAAGGTCTCGGAGTTAGTGGCGCTCAGGGTGATCACCGGAGCTTCACCATCTACGAAGGCCCCAACCGTAACATCAAACGAAGTACTGATGCTGGCTCCGCTATCGTCTGTAGCTTTCACCGTAATCGACACGATAGAGTCGGTCTCATTCTCGAATTTGACGGTGGTACTCAGCTCTGTACCACTTACACTGAATGCCTCTGTTCCGGATGTGAGTTCAAATGTGTGACTGGTGTCGTCCTCGTCAGAGGCGCTCAGGTCCGCCACCTTCGTTCCCGCCTCCAAAAATGCGGTCGTACTCGTCGAACTAAGTGTTACTGCCGTTGGTGCGTCGTTGACATCGGTGATGCTGATGGAGAAGCTCTTCTCAAAAGTGGCATTATCGGCATCCATGGTCTGGATCCTTATGGAGTAAGAACTCTTGTCTTCGTGATTGAAAATCGCATTCGTTTTCAACGATGAGCCATCGATTGTGAAAGAGGTGTTGTTGTCATCGCCAGTACCTGATACCAGTGTATAAGTGTGTGTGGTATTGTCCGAATCAGTAGTGCTTATCGTTGCCACAAGCGTACCTGTGTCCGAATTCTCATTGACTTTGTCATTATCTAAGGTGATTCCAGTTGGTGCCACGTTCTCGGCAAGTGTTGTTACCAGCACTTCCGAAGAGTAGGGTGAGGAGCCCGTCGCGTTCGTCGCCAGGATTCGGTACTGATATTGTACGTCGCCAGTAAGACCGGTCACCGAAGAACTTGTCTCCGTAGTCGTATCTGCAAAGATTATGGACGCGAAATTGTCGCTGGAAACCTCTACGACGTATTCCGTCGCACTAGTAACTGCCGACCAACTAGCGGTGAAAGAGTTCCTACCCACATCTTCGGCTGGTGCCCCTACTGGTGTTCCGGGCAATGTCAGGAAGCTCACAGTGGTAGAATAATCTGAAGTCTTGTCCCCAGCGTCTCGCGACCGTATACGCAAATAGTAGGTAGTCCCAGCGCTTAGATCGGTAATGTCCGTGGTAGTGGTCGTAGCTGGACTCACCGCCAGGGGATCGTAGTTCGTTACCAAGGCTGAAAAGTCCTCCGCAGTACTCACCTCCAATTCATAGCCATTCGCTCCATTTACTTGGGTCCAGGCTGGACTCGCTGCGGTCTGGTCTATGTCCTCCGTGGCAAGCGACAAGTTCGGTGCCTGCAACTCCTGATTCAATTCCAAAGGAAAGAAGCCACCATCTAAAGAGGCCTCCAAGAGGATGTCCAGGTCGCCATCTGAGTCGATATCCACCACCTCGACATCGAAGGTTTGGATCCCAGCCTCGAGTCCCTGCTTGTTATTGAACGTCAACGAAGCATCTCCATAATAAATCTCCGCATACCCATCACCGCTGAACTCCAGTGCCCTTACTATATCCAGGTAGCCATCTCCATTGAGATCGACCAATTCCATATCTCCCGTGGCCCAGCCGTCTTCTGTTTGTATGATCGCTTCGGACCCAAATGAGGTATTGGCGTTGTTCAAAACATATCCGACCTTGCTATCAAGGACTCCGTCAAATGTGGTGTAGACAAAATCCACATCGCCGTCATTGTCCAGATCACCGATTGCCAGTTCATTGAGCCAGATGGCGGTTGTTGCATAGAGTGTGCTATCCGTGAACACCCCTGCTCCGTCATTTTCGAGGAGCATGATCCAATCGTTGTTCCCGTCAGCGTAAAGCATATCGACGTCACCATCTTCGTCCCAGTCGAATGGAATACCTAATGCTGATGCAATATTTGGCGCACCAGAGGAGAACCCGCCATTTCCGAGATTTCTGAACAACTTCAGGGTGCCGTCCACCTCAGCGACAATGTCCAACTTGAAATCACCATCCGCGTCGAACACCTCAATGCTGTACTCAGACCCAAAATCATCAATGCCCATCTCGTTCGACCAGGAGCCATCTCCATTGTTTTTGAACCAACCGAGCCGCTCACCACCAGCAACCACATCCAAGAAGCCGTCGTTGTCCATATCCGCCAATTTTAAGGCCAAAGTCTGGGATCCAGCACCAGTGCGTCCGCTGGCTACAGGCGTCTTCTCTTTGATGCGGCCCTCTTCCATCGTAGCGATCACCAGCGTAGTACCATTGTCATAGGCGAGATCATAATCTCCGTCAGCATCAAAATCCCCGAGCTCCATAGATGTTACGGCACCATCCAAATTGAAATCCGAGCCCTTATAATCCAGGAAATTGGGGACATTGTCGGCAGTTAGCAGTGTGAAGTAGGTACCGGGAGAGGATGTAATTCCATTGACAGTAACGCTCACCTCCGACGCTCCAAAAGGAACTCCTGCCGGGACAGTGACCACCAGTTTAGTCTCACTTGCGGTCGTGACCGTAGCCGCTATTCCTCCAATAGTCACGACGTTGTCGGTAGTAGTCGTACTGAAGGCTCTTCCGTAGATAGCAATATCATCCCCTTCCCTGGCAGACTGCGGCAATATCGATAGATCCAATTCTGGGTTTTCGACAGTTACCAACCAGGAAGTAGCGAAATCAGTGTCCTCCGCTGTGATGTTGTAGGAAACGTCCGAAGAAAAGTCATGGGTACTTCCCGAGGTCTTATCAGAAGCAGCGCCTGAAGACAGGGTGAACGTAGGTGACAGAGATGTCACATCGGTGGACCCCGGAACAAAGAGTGTGACGGTCTTGCTTACTGCGTCGATGTTTGCCGGGAAGATCTCTTCCGGTACCGTCATACTCAGGATCTCTGACTCTATACTGGAGGAAGAGATCTTGAAGTTGTCGACAGCGAAACCCTCATAGCCATAGTTTCCAACGTCCAGGTTCGGCGTCATTTCAAACAAGAAGTACACCGCCGGCTCCCCCATCAGTGAATCCGGAAGGGCATGACCGGCCTTCTCCCAGCCCGATGAGTTGCCAACCCAGCCCGGTCCGTCAATTCCGGTGCCATTAAACCAACCCGATCCTGCACCAACTTTTCGCAGCAAATGCCAATCTGCACTGTCTGTGCTGAAATACAGCTGCATAGCGTCATCATCAATATCCGATGACAGATCATAATTCACACTCAGGGAGACATAGCCCTTAGGAAGGCCCGTGAAGTCATACGCCGGTGAACTCAAGTACATATAGGTGTAGTCCGAGAGTGTAAAGGACCCATCTAATTCAGTCACCCAGGCACTTCCTCCGCCATCGTAATCGTCGTTGATCTGTGTGGCGACGGGATCACCCCACTCCCAAAACGTTCCGACATTGTCAGCACTGGCTTCCCAACCTCCATCTGAGGCATTGAAATTTTCATCAACAACTATCTGAGCTCCAGCAACGAGCGCGAAAAAAGCCATAAACAGCACCAATGCTGTCCTCGATATTGTATTGTAGCGATCTGTGTTCATCATTTGCTTGCGTTGTTGTTAGAATGGAGTGGTTGGATCTGGTAGTAGCGGGGCCTCGCCATCTTCCCCTCCACCCGACGAGATATTCTGGGAAACCAGATACCCAGTGACAAGCGCCAGGGATGCCAGGGCGGCATTCACATAAAGTGGCACTTTGCGTTTGATGGTGAATTCGGGTGTATAAACTACGTCCTCTTTGTTTTTCTGGTCGGTGATCCTGAAGCGGTAGCCCTTTCCTGCCTTGACACCTTTCGGAAGTTCAATGTCATATTCCCCAACATTCGCAATGTTCGTGAAGGAGTGGACCATCTCACCTTTCTTGTTGAAGAGGTCGAACGTCAACACGTTGCTGCCTCGGCCCGCCACCCACGTGACTTTGTAGGGCTTGCCGCGCTTAAGGGCGCCCATCTCTTCAAATCCGTTTAGCGTGACAAATGGGATATAGATCTTACCCTTCACTTCAATGGCAACGTCTCCTTTGAAATCGTCGCCTAGTTCCTTCTGGGCGTGCCAAACAATTTGCTTGTTGCCGCCGACGGACTGATCGATACCTACATCTCCCTCCACTTCCAATAAAGGCTGCACATAGTTGTCCTGAGAACTATAGAGGCTGAGCGTATAGCGATGGTCGACATTGTCGTCTACCAGGTCGTAGTTGATGAGTACATCACCGCCCTTCAACACGATGGACTGAATGCTGAGGTCCTGAGCTGGTGCAATCCAGGAAGTAAAAAGTAATGCCAGAAGCAATGGGATCCTGAACCCAAATGGGCCAAAGCGGTGGGTCTTGCTATGCATGATCTTCTGAGATATAGTGTGAGTGAGCCTTCTAGGCTACAATGACATTGTTATTGCGTCGTGAAAATATGAAAACGTTATACACCATAAGAACTTGTATGAGTAGGCATGCCACAGTTGTTCTGAGTCGGCACAATCGAAGTGTGAACCAGAGGGCTCTATCTTACATTTAATGGATCACTGATGAGCAACTGCCGAAATACCCAAAACTGGGCATCCTAAAAAATTCCGTTTCCCGGATCAAATAAAAATTGGGTGTAACATCAGTCACTTTGGGTTGCTAGTCCCATTCGTACCTTCGCAGAACCGCATCCTTTCGGAATCAAAGGCGGAAAGAAAAGTGTTAATTAATTGAAGCCCATTTATCATCCATGGAAGACTATCAAATCCCAAAAGAAGAATTCGCAGCCATTGAAAGGCTGATCTCCAGTGAAGAGAGCGTCGTCGGCATTGATGCCAAGAAGACGCACATCATCATTATCCACAAGCTGATAGAAATAGAAAAAAGATTGAAAGCCCTTGAAAATAAATAGACACATAAGGATAGCATTCGTGCTGAGCCTGACGCTCGGGCTGGCGCCCTTCTTCCCTGAGCCACACGTCATTGGGAAAGTAAGATGGGTCCTGGGCGGCGCTGTCGGGATGCAGGCAATTGATTACTGGGACCTGTTCTTGCACGGGGCCCCCTGGCTGTATCTGATTGTGGCGCTTGCGGTATCGTTCCTTCGAAAATGAAAGTTGTAATGTTGAATGCTGAATGCCCAATTAACGGAATCATTCAAAAATTCAACACTCACAATTCAAAACTGCGATCAGCCTCCAATCATTACAAATGCGCCCCAATAGACCGGCGATTTGTACTTCTTTTTGACCTTCTTTTGTGCGTCGATGAAGGCTTCGCGCTTGTTGTCGCTTTTGCTTAGCGCCCGATAGAAGTTGGTCATCAAGTCTCTCGTCGCCTGATCATCCACTTTCCACAGGGACATGATCAATGTATTTGCCCCAGCCACAAAGAAGGCTCGCTGCAAACCATACACACCTTCACCAGAAGAAATCTCTCCCGTACCGGTCTCACATGCAGAGAGGACGACCATGTCCAGGTCGTGAAAGCCGAGGTTCATGATTTCGTAAGCTGTCAGGATCCCATCCTCACCAGTCCTGGCCCGCGCATCTTTGTTGCTCGCTCCTGCCAATAAGAGGCCGGAATACAACATCGGGTCCAGGTACTGCTCTCTGTGGGCAGCGGCCTGATCGAGAAAGAAGCCATGTGTAGCAATGTGGATGATCTCATGGTCGAGATTGGTCTTGAAGTTGCTTTCCGCAGCTTCGTCGCCCAAATACTTCACTACCTGCACACCTCTATCCTGCAGGACGTCATCGATCTCATTCACCTCTTCTTCAGTCCCGGGAAGATCGGTGATCCGACTCATGGAGAAGGACCTGGTCAGCTGAACCGTGGACTCCTCCGGGTTCCCCCCAAACTTGTAGTTGGGACGGCCAATCAGCAACACTTTCTCATTCGCACGTAGGGCGGTGCTCTGCGACCTGAGCTTGATGAGGTCTTTTGTCGAAGTCAGCTGGATGAAATCGTACTTATCGAGCAGATAGCTCTGGTCGGTCTCTTCGAACAATGTGCCCAAACTGATCCGATGATAAATACCATCTGGTGTGAAGTAAATTCTCGAAATGTTCGAGGACGAAATTCGATCTTCCAGAGGCCTCCAGTAGACGTCGTAAATCTGGCTGTTGGTGGTGGAGAACCTAATGATGTTCTTGTACAAGTTAAAAGTCTTCGTCTCCATGGGCTCCTTCTTACCAATGACGATCAGCTCTGGGGCGGCTGATGACTGCTCCACGAAGAGCGCCACATAGAGGACGTCACCTTCCAGGTTAATTCGGACGATCTCGATGGCGCACTCGCCTTCTTGTAGTTGGCTTCGGACTTCATCAAATGAGACGCTAGTCGCCGAAAAGCTATTGCCAAAACCAGCGGAGGCCCGCGAAATCGCCTTTTCCAATTCATCAATTTGCTGTGTCAATGAATCCAATTGGGCTCTGGAGGTAGCACTCTGGTCATTCTTCAGAGATTGTAGCTCTGCCACCTGATTTCGTGCCAGGGTCCAATTCGAAAACAACTCGATGAGTTCAGCGTCACCACTTTGGAAGATCTGATCTCGTACTCGCTTGGTGGAGTTCAAAAGAATGCCCTTAGTATTCTGCTCCAGTTCAAACCACTTTGTGAGGATCTCCGCGTTTAGCTGATTTTCGGCCTCGATGTACCGGGCAACGATGTACCGCTTGAAGCTGTCGAGGAACTTCTTCTTCTCGGCGACAAAGACTTCTTTCTCCTTCTCGGATAAGTAGGAGAAGGACTCGCGTATCTTCCTAAGGTTGATATCCGCAAGCTCGAGAAAGAGCTCCTCGGCGCTGGCATAGTCCTCCATTTTCGTGTAGAGATTCGCCAGGTTATTGGCTATCAGCAGGTAGCCTGGATTGTCCTTAGAGTAGTTGCGCTCGTAAGTCTGCTTCGTGGTGATCATCGTCGAGAATGCAACGTCAATGTTGTTCTGCTCGCTGTACAGAAGACCAAGATTGGACATGGAGACCAGGTACTCAGGATGCGACGTACCAACGGTGTAAGCCAGTATCTGGCTGGCCCGGCGATAGTCCTGTTCGGCCTTGTCGACCTCTCCCACTCTGTGGTGGAAGAATCCCCGTTTGTTCAAGAGATTGCCATAGTCTGGGTGATATTCACCTGTCAGCCCATGTTGCCACTCGATGGCTTGTGAGTACAGCAGACTGATGGAATCATTAGAAGGATCGAAGGCGTTGAGCACATTCGCCAAGTTGGAAGCTGAGGCCACCTTGAGACGCAATGAACCCTCCTCTCTGACAGAAATGGCAAACGCCTTCCGGTACATATCCTTCGCCAGGTTATAGTCGGCGATTGCCTCCTTCAGTGCTCCGAGACTGTTGAGGCACGATGCATATTCGATCGTACGTTGGAGGTCGTTGTCAGTAAAGGTCTTCTCAGCCTGAATCAAATAGGCGTCCGCCTCCTGGTAATCCTGCAGCAAATACTTCTGATTGCCAAGAGACTGGTAGGCCTGCGCCAGCTTAAGGTAGTCTACTTCAGACTGACTCTCCAACTGGGCGATATACTGCTTGAATACCTCGTCAGCCTGCTCAAACTCCCCCCTTTCCGTGAGCGTGGTTCCCAGCCTTAAAACGGATTGCGCATAAGTGCTGCTATCGGTCAGACTATGCTGCTCGTGCAAATCCTTTGCCCTCCTCAACTCGTGTATCTGTCGAAAACTGCTCTTGCGGGCGTTGTAAAGCCCTGCCCTCTCCAGGTGGATCTGAACACGGGCATAGGCACTGTCTCCAAACGTGTCATAGGCTTTTTCATAGTAGAGCAACGCTGAATCGTATTTTCCCATGAGCAGTGCTGCTCTCGCCCCGTTCAACTTCACACCTGACAATTGCTCCCCGGGACTTAAGTCAATGAGGTCGCGGGCGGTCTCGTACACCTTCACAAAGTCGCGAGTGAAGATGAATATGTTGTGAAAATCTCTTAGAAATTGGGCATAATCCTCTGTTCCTTCCAACCACTCACGCAGGGCAGCGTAGTGAGGAGCCGCTTCGGCGTATCTCCCGGCATTGATCAGCATGGACGTGTAGCTGTCAAGCACTGACAAGTAGAAATCGGAGGTTTTGTCTCCGAGCATCTCGAAAATGTCTTGATAGAGTGACGATGCCTCGTCGATTTGACCCAGCTTACCTTTCGTGAAGGCCAGATCATCCATGGTCCTGACGTACATCTCATCGACTCGCCCAACATATTCCCGATGGATATCAAGCAATGCCCCCAACGTACTGTCAGCGCGCTCGAAATTGCCACAGTTGAGGTGGTAGATCCCATAGTTCCGGAGAGAAGAGAGATAGAGAGGATCAGCCTTGCCATAGACTGCGTCTCGCAACGAGACCTCCTGCTCACCATACTCAATAGCCGCGTCGCAGTCCCCCAACTGATAGCTGATGAAGGACAGCTTTGAGAGAAAGTAGAGCTTGGTGGAGTCCTCACTTCCAACATCCGTATCGGCCACAGCTTCCTGCGCGGATTGGATTTCCGTGGCCGCCGCTTCGAATGCGCCGACCGCTACCAGAGAATCAATCTGCTGCACCCGAGCTGCCAGATCCGTCGTCTGCGCGAAGAGCAGACCACTCGTCAGGAGAAGGAGGTTAAAAAGTAGAAAGCGATTTGATATTTCCCTCATAATCCAGGAGTGCATAAATGATTTCATCTTCGACGGAAGTATCACCAACGACGGTCAGCGTTTGGTCATCGTTTTTTATGACTTTGGGTGACTGCAAAGCGACTGGAAACTCATAGGCATAGCTGGCTATTTCCTGATACGACTGATCGTACACTTTGGCATGGATGACAGCGCCATCAGGTGCTTCCGTCATGCCCATCATCCATATGTTCTGATCGTTGGTAAAAGAGTGGAGGTACGCGCCGCGAGATGACAGAGACTTGTTGTTGCTCAGCTTTCCGGCATGATTGAATTCCTGGAAGGTGATCACACTGTCAGCATCGGCCGCAGCCAAAACCGTATATGTCGCCAGGAGCTCGTTGTAGGTAATGTTGATGACGGAATCGGCCGAAATAGCAAAATCGGCTTTCCCTCTCCCTGAGGAATAGAGGTGAGTGATCTGTGGGCGTCGACCTGAACCCACCAGCACAAAGGAGGAATCGCTCAGCGCCTTGTAAGCGGTGACAGCCGCAGGTACATCGGCTTGCCAGAGCATGCGAAAATCCCCGTTCTCCGGTGTGATCCCGATGCACTGATAGGCAGCACCCCTTTGGCCATATACGATCATCAGGCTATCGGACAGCTGTTTGTTGAAGACCACCTGGAAAGCGTCATCGCCCGCCCCCCCTTGGGTCAAAATAGAATCCGCCAGTGCATAGGACACTTTGATATCCTGCCCCACCGGCTCGTATGCCTTGCGGGTGGCCAATGGTGCAAGCATATTTTTGAAGCTTTCGGAATTTTCCGCAATCTGCACCTGCATGTAGTCGACACTACCAGCTTCACCTGGCATGTAAGCGCTATAAAACCACTCGAAGTAATCCTGGTTACGAGTGGAGCTCAGAACGCTCTGAGCAGCAGAGTCCGCCTGGAGATAGGACTGGTGGATGGTTTGAAGGTTTCTCGCCTTTCGCGATAGCAATTCGTCTGTCGTCACGAGATCCGAGAGTTCGTTGCAGTTTCGTTCATACACCAGCTGATTGCCATAAGTCATCTTATCACGTGCGTAGTTGAAGACATCAATCAGGATGGACCTTTCGTCATACTTGGAGATAATGTTGACGATCCGCTGGGCCTTGAGGTCATCGACGTTGATCTGAATGCACTCTTCTCCGTAGATCATTTTCTGATTCACGAGAAGAAAGCTGTCGTAGGCAGATTCTACTTCGCTTTTCAAGCCGTCCACTTCGTTCTCAATGAGATCGGACAAGTTCTCTGACCATGCGCCGTAGTCCCACAAGGCAATCTCGTCAGCGAGGAAATTGGAGGGTGATATCCCGTTCATGCGGAACTGCTCGATGTCTTTCAGCACAACCGTCGCCGTACGTGGATTCATATAAGGCAACTTTTGATAGGCATCCCGATACACATCCAGATAGTACAAAGAGGAGTCGAACTTGACTCCGATATCGGTCACTTTGTCCTTCAGACTCTGATCGGCTTTAAGGAACAGCTCACTGAGACTGCTGTAGCTATTGGCAATCTCAATGAAGCCTTGCCTCGCGGCGAGGTAGTTCAAGACTGCCATGTCGTAGTTCTCAACAAGGGCCTCGTACACATCAGCATATCCCGTGACACTGGAATACTTGGTATCCATTTCATTTTGGAGGAGGAGAGTCAATGAGTCCCGGTCCTTGATCCTACCAAAGTTGAACCAGTCAGGATTCTTCACAGCTTCTTTGACGTCAAAGTATCCTTTGGCAAGGGTGTAGAAATTGCTGGCATTGTGAATGTACTGGCGCGAACCGATCCGATCAGTTATGGGATCCAGATCAGAGAAGAGCTGCATTTCTACCTCTCCCAGCTGAAAATATATATTACAAAATGGCTCGTTGGCTTGCTGATATTCCTTGAGACGCGTATGGAATGTCGTAAGATCCATGCTTCGGCGCTCCTCCATGATCTTCCTGTATTCGCTCATCTGCGCCAGGGCGGGCCAGCAGGCCAGTAGTAGTATCGCTGGGAGGTACCTCATTCTGTCTCGCTTAATATTTTGAACTCCACTCGTCGGTTGCGTGCCCTATTCTCCTCTGTGGTGTTGGAGACCAAAGGACTCTGTTCACCATACCCCCGCGCTACGAGGCGGTCTCGCCGGATGGAGTGGTCCTGTAAATATTCCAAAACGGAGTTGGCCCTGAGGTTGCTCAGCTGGAGGTTGAAATCTTCGCCACCGGTATCGTCGGTGTGGGCCGAGATCTCCACGTGATACACGGTGTTTTCTACGAGGTAATCCACCAGCTTGTCCAACTCTCCGTAGGAGTCTGCACTGAGTGAAAATGAACCGACCTCGAAGAAGATATTATTCAAGACAATTGACTGGTTTTTAATGGACTGAAGCTTGGCGTCCACCTTTTCAATGTCTTCTTCCCTGGTAAGGTCTATTTCGGAATTGAAGTAACTATAACCCTGTGCTGACGTGCTGATCTCGTACACCTCGCCATCTCTGAGGTTGAGTGTGATCTTGCCATCCTTTACATGCCTCCTGGCCTTCTCATTTCTGCTGACGTTGAACACGGTGATGTCCAATTCCAGTGCATCGCCGGTCGCCTCATCAGAGAAGGTAAGGTCCACGCTTTTCACCTTGCGGATGAGTTCAATATCAAATTCGAAATCCGAGAAGATGATTTCCTGGTCAAAGGGCAGGTTGAGCGTATCGGGCTCATAGTTTTCCTGATTGAAGATCACGTTGACCTCCGTCCCAATGGGCACTGTATAGTCTCCGTTGCTCTCCGGAAAGGCGGGCAGCGGATTGAAGTCACCGTCGTAGAACTGCCGATCTGGGGCAATCGCGAAATAGAACTCCGCATCAAAGGTCCGGAAGGATACCTCGACGTTTTTGAAAAATTCGAAGTCTACGACCATCTCGTCATTGTCGCTGGTGATCAAGTGCGACTGCAGCGAGTATTCTGGGCTTATACCGATGACTGAATACTGCCCCCCCTTTGGCACGAAACATTGGTAGTAGCCTCCTGCGTCTGTGGTCAGTTCCTGGTACAGCTGCGAAGTGAATGGATCGATGACACGAATCGTCGCCGCCACCGCTTGTCCATTTTTATCCTTCACCGTGCCGCTGATTTGCGTCATTTTACCCGGCCGAAATGAACTACCAAGTGCTCGCTGCACCACCTGAGATTCGTGCTTGAGGGTGTTGGACTTTTTGATGTCGCCTATGGCATAGTAAACGGTGCTATCATTGGACAACGAAAAGGAAACCGCGTCCCACTCAGAGATGGTGCTCACTATGGGTCTGGGTGTATGCTTCAGGTAGCTATCGGACTTGGCCCAGAACAAACTGAACTGCTTCCTTGACAGCGCCCTACCCTCTTCATCTCTGATATCCTCAAAAGAGGAATAGTAGAATGTGACGTTGTCGCCAGCAAAATACGGGGCACAGGAGCATCCCGTATTGTAATAAGGCTCGAGCGGACGCGGGGGCAGCCATGTCTGCGTACCGGCCTTCTCTATTATCCACAGCTCATAACAGTAGTCATCCGCTTTGACTTCTGCAGGGAACGGTCTTGTGAAAAGTATCCGATCTCCATTGGAAGACCACGACGCCCCCAGTTCGTCCACATCGGAGTTAATGCCATTGTCCAAGGCTGTGGGTTCACTCCACCCATCATCCTGCAAGGTGGATACGTAGACGTCGTAATTTCCCCCAATGGGTCTCCCGGAGATGATCAACGATCTGTTGTCAAAAGACAATTGCGGATATTGGAATTCCATCTGCGCATTGATCGACTCACTGAATATCAACCGTGGAAAAGACCACTCCATGCTATCGGAGAGGAATTCGGAGATGTAAGGCTTGTGGCGCCCATCGTAATCAGCAATAAATACCATCCTGGTCCCATCAAATGAGACCTTCGGTTGCTTCACGACAAATCCCGGAATATTGATTTCCGATAGGTCCTGGGCACGCGCTGGGCATAGCATTACGAAAAGAGCAATCAATGTGACGATGCATTGATTTTTCATGAAAGAAGTAGTTAGGCGTCTTTAGTTCCTTTCTCAAATTAAAGAAGATTCTAAACATAATGCACAACTCATGGAGGATCATGGCTCTTTCATCGCATTTCCATGGCTAAAAGCCCAGGTACGGAGATCCGCGATAACGTCGGCCCACTTGAGCGTCCCTTGGCAGGGTCGAATTGGAAAATTGCGTACAAGCGTCTGATCGTGGTGCTATGTCAAGTCGTTTTGCTAACTTCTCTCCCATGTCTGACGACCACTTGAAACGCAACATATCCGCAACCGGGAAAATCGCCTTCCAAAACCTACGGGTGCAGCAACCGGCAAACTACGCCGCCGGAATTCCCGGTATCTCGGCGGCACTGGAGCATGTTCGCAAGGAGATGGGTCTCTTCAAGGGACTGCGGGTCTTGTCGCGAATGAATCAAAAGGGAGGGTTTGACTGTCCAGGATGCGCCTGGCCAGATCCCGACGAGCGATCAAATCTGGGTGAGTATTGCGAAAACGGCGCCAAGGCCCTATCAGAAGAGGCCACCAATCATCGCGTGGATGAGGCCTTCTTCGCGCGGCACTCGGTCGAAGAACTCTCGCAGTGGTCGGATATGGATATCGGAAAGTCTGGGAGAATAACACGACCCTTTATTCTGCGACCCGGCGCATCACACTACGAGCCTCTCATATGGGAAGATGGTTTCAAGCACATTGGTGAGGCGTTGCGGCAGCTGAAAACACCAGACGAAGCGATCTTCTACACTTCGGGCAGGTCCAGCAATGAGGCGGCTTTCTTGTATGGCCTTTTTGCCCGGGCATTTGGCACCAACAACTTGCCGGACTGTTCCAACATGTGTCATGAATCGAGCGGCGTAGCACTGAAAGAGACCCTGGGAATAGGCAAGGGATCAGTCACTCTTGAGGACTTCCCGGTGGCAGAGCTTGTGATCATTATCGGCCAAAACCCTGGCACAAATCACCCAAGGATGTTGTCTTCCCTGCAAAAGTGCAAGGAGAATGGCGGCAAGATCATCGTCATCAACCCCCTGCGGGAAGCGGGATTGCTTCGCTTCAAAAACCCCCAACGCGCCAAGGATTGGATAGGTGCAGGTTCGGACCTGGCGGACGTCTACCTACAAGTACGAATCAACGAAGATGTGCCACTGCTAAAGCTGCTCATGAAGGGACTGCTGGCCAAAGACACCGCTGCATCGCCAGTATTGGATCATGCATTCATCCGCGAAAAGACGCATGGCTATGAAGCGTTGATAGAAGACCTGGCGAATTACTCAGAAGCGGATCTGCTATCCCGGTGTGGTGTGGCGGTAGAGGAAATTGATCGGGCAGTCGAACTTCTGGCGACCAGCAGCCGCATCATTACCTGCTGGGCGATGGGACTGACACAACACAAGAATGCAGTGGACAACATCAAAGAGTGTGTCAACCTATTGCTTCTGAAAGGCAGCATCGGCAAAAAAGGGGCCGGCACCTGTCCCGTGAGAGGGCACAGCAATGTGCAGGGGGATCGGACGGTCGGGATCATGCCCCATATCTCCGCACCTCTCAGGCAGTCGATCAAAGAGGTCTTTGGTGTTGAGGCGCCTACCGACCCAGGTCTGGACACTGTGCACGCCATTCAAGCCATGCATGACGGCAAGGCCAAGGTGTTTGTTGCCTTAGGCGGCAATTTGGTATCAGCAGCCTCCGATACGCACTATACGGCAGAGGCCCTGCAGCGATGTGATCTGACGGTGTCCATCAGCACAAAGCTCAACCGCACACATCTGGTCCCCGGGAAGACGTCAATCATCCTCCCTACTCTCGGTCGGTCAGAGGCAGACCTCTCGAATGGTAAGGCACGGTATGTGACGGTCGAAAACAGCATGGGCCGCGTGCACCGATCAAAAGGAAAGCTGGAACCTGCCAGTGAACATTTGAGAAGTGAGCCGGAGATTGTCGCGGCAATTGCCGAAGCATACTTCATGAAGTCTAGCCCCATCGCCTGGGAAGGTCTTGGCGCGGACTACGACCTCATTCGCGAAAAGATCAGCGCTGTCGTGGCAGGTTTTGAGGACTATTCGAAGCGCACAGCCGCCACGGGATTTGACCTACCCAACAATGCGCGAAGCGCGGACTTCTCCTTCCTACCCAATGGCCGTGCCGAGTTCTCCGTGTGCCCGCTGCCCGAACTACACCGCGCACCGGGCGAGTTTCTACTGACAACCATCCGGTCCCACGACCAATTCAACACTACGATCTACGGCCTCGATGACCGCTATCGGGGCATTTTTAATGAACGCCGTGTGGTGTTTATGAATGTAAAGGACATGGAGGAATTGAGTTTGCAGCAAGAGTCCATCGTGGATCTCGTCAGCAATTACGACGGTCAGGAGCGTCGGGCAATGAAGTTTAAGGTCATCCCTTACGACATCCCCCGGGGTAATCTCGCGGCCTACTTCCCGGAAACCAATGTCCTTGTTCCCATCACGGAATTTGCAGACAAAAGCAAAACACCAATCAGTAAGTCCATCCGGGTCAAGGTGATTGCGGATTGAGGAGCGTGGAGTTTAGATTGGAATCACCAAAATCAAAAATCTTAGTTGAATGCCGTTTTGCTTAAGACAACAATGAGCACAAGCCGCTTCGAAAAGTCCCCTTCTAAAGGTCATCCCGCCTCGCCGTCGGCAAGCCTTTGGCGACTGAGGGACGGAGGAGGGATCTATCAACTTTTCAAAGCGTCAACTCTTCGAATGTCAAAAGATCTTTCGTGACCTCAAGATAGATCATGCTTTTAGAGGCGGCGGGCTCAACCCCAATTGAGTCGTCGGCATTCGATCCTAAATCACAGAATCTCGAGTCCTAAATCCTAAACCCTTATCAGTGGATTCCATCGATCGGAGAACAACACTATCGTTTCAACTGGCTGATCAAAAGACCTAGCTGCCCAAGGTGATAGATGTCATGATGAATCGTCCCCTCGATAATGCTGGAGTGGAGGTACCTGGCACCAGCGGCCCGCTGTTGGAGAAAGGCATCGTCTTTCGTTGAAAGCAACTCAACCATGTCTTGCTGAGTCTGGAGCAACCTTCCCAGCAGATCGGCCCATTCACCTTTGTCGTTGATGATTGTTCGAGGCCAATCCTCCTCCGTGTTCATGGTGATTTCAAAGTTCTCATTGCCTTTCAGCTTCTCTATAGCGTATAGTCTCCATTGAATCACATGAGCCACGAGCTCCGCAACGGAATGGGACTGATGAACCTTTTCATTAACAATCGCCGGATCGATGGCATTCAACTTCTTCATGACCGAATCGCCATACCACGGAGTTCCATCGAAAACGCTCTTGAGTGTGCTAGTGAGATGGTTGACTGAATTGTTCATTGTGGATTTCAGATATTTGAATTGTGCTGATGCAAGATTATCACGCGCCTAGGATCTGCTTGTCATTCGCCGCCGCATCCAATGCAAAAGTGTACTACCAATGATCGCTACTCCGATTACCATACCATTGAAGACAATGTCCTCGAAATCAAATACACGATGGGGTATCACAATCTGGACAGTCTCGTCGATTACACCAATAATAAAAGTCACAAAGAATGCCACGATCGCGGGCTTCACATCTTGGGGGCTCCATCTTTCTACCATAGCACCGTGCACAAATACGGCCAATACACTGTACTCGATCATGTGACTTCGTTCCGGAGCTCCCAGGCGAAAGAATAGCATGAATCCCACGGCCGCCACACCAATCAAAATAGTCAACTCGAACTTTCCAGGTCGAAACCTGATCCCGTGCACCAGTATCGTCGCTCCCACCAGGGCCATACCCAACAAAAACAGCCCGGCCTGCAGGTATTGATTTCGCAGCTGATCCTGAAGAGGTTGTCCGATGAAAAGAGAAGTGAATATGGCCAGCACGATCAGCAGCGCCCAAAGCCAGAGCCGTTTCTCACGTGTTAAGTAATGACGCACAAAGGTTGCATTAGATCCGTTGTTATTGACACGGTTCTCTCGCGTGGATTGTTGCCACTGTACAATTCCAGTCAAGGACAAGAAGGAAAGAAAAGCCCTCCTACTTCATCGCCTCGAGTACCCGTAGCATTCTATTGGTCAATACGGCGGTCATACTTCACCCATTCGGTCTTCACCCGAGCACTGCCAGAGGCCTCCGGCAAATGCTCCCAATAGTGCCCACGCTCCTGAATCTCGAGAAGCTTCTCATTCACCATCTGTTGGAGGTCTACCGATTCTGGGTGACTATCGGCGATATCATTGTATTGGCCCTGATCGCTCGTCAAATCGTAGACTTCATAAGTATCAAGGGTCATCTCCCGGATATAGGCCATGTCAGGTCTGGCAAACCTGTGGGTCTTCGGGATGGTGTCAACGTCCTTTCCCAGAATCATGTGGTCTTCGATCCTCATCGCTATCTCAGGCGATGTTCGGTAGAAGTACCAGTAGAGTGGCTTCCTTCGGCTCAACTCCTGCCCATTCAACAGGTCGTAGAAACTCGTACCATCGAGTTCTTGCGCGTTAGGCGGCGTGATGTTCAACAGGTCGCAGATCGTAGGCATAATATCCACGAATCCGGCAGGCTCTGATATCACTCGCTCGCTCGTTGAGAGACCCGGCCAGTGAATTATCCCCGGAACACGAATTCCTCCCTCATAGACATAGCTTTTCACCGCTCTCAGAGGCCCATTCGATGCTTGGCGATAAGAGCCATTATCAGACGAAAAGATGATAAGCGTATTATCAAGCTGGTCCATGCCTTCCAGATATTCGATGATTCTCCCCACAGCGAGGTCCATGTTCTCAACATTGGCCAGGTACTCGGCATCAGCCGTCGGATGCTGGGAATATTTACTCACCAATTCGGGAGGAGATGCCACTTTCTTATGGGGCTCGTGAAAAGCCACATAAGCGAAAAAGGGCTGTTCCGAGCCTGCTTGACTTTCCAGCCAATTCATGGCCTCTCCTGCAACGATCTGGCAAGAGTAGCCCTCGAGATCGGGAACTGGCTCTCCGTTCCTTATGAAATTCACAGGGTTGAGGTGCGAAGGCTGGGCGTTGTTCTCAGTACCCAGGGAATATTGGAAGCCCTGATCGCGGGGCTGTGGATGGTTCAACAACGAATCCTGGGGCAAGCAGCCCAAATGCCATTTGCCAAAGTGGCCCGTTCGGTATCCATCGGTCTGGAGCACTTCTGCCAGGGTGACCTCTTCATCCCTTAGGTGAATTGGGTGCCCCGGGGGTCGATAATTGTACATACCCAGTATCGCCGGACTCTTGCCAGTGAGCAGGCCGGCGCGAGAGGGCGAACAATTGGGTGCAGCCGCATAGAAATCGGTGAAACGAATACCCTTCTCCGCCAGACCATCCAAATTTGGTGTGTATGCAACGCCCCCATAGCATCCAAGATCTGACCAGCCCATGTCGTCGGCTACCATCAGCAGGATGTTGGGACGTTGCTGGACAGGACTATTTGGGCCTTTGCAGCAAGCAACTAGAAGAAAGACGAGATATGTGGGCCAGCAGCTGACCTTTGGCATCTTGAACATTGTGAATAAGAGTTTGCCACGGACGGCAGACGAGCTCAAGATAGCCAGCCACGGGCGAAGGATCAAAAAGCCACGTGACTCCAATGGCTACAAAACTCCATGCCTGCTTGGGAATAGTGGGCCTACAGCCTCTTCCTGATACTATCAATCAGCTCCACCAGCTGCTCCAGAGAATCAAATACGTAGTACTTACCTTGAAAGCTGTGGCGGTCGTAGGTCTCGCCAGACCGCAAGGCTTCGTAAGTGAACGCGATTTGATTTTCTGGTTTGAAGGCTTCGAAGACCTCGGATGACGAGTAAAATGTAGCGCCAAAAGCTTTGATGCCGTGGCGCTCTCTGATGAGTCCCAATTCGATAAGCATCCCTCCGATGAAATCCAGTTCCCGCAGGAGATCTGATCTGTTGGCATCGAATGCCTCGATGTAGGTTCTCGCCAACAATTGGTACATGTCGGAATACGCCTTCTCCGCAAGAAATGGAATATGCCCCATGATATCGTGCCAGATATCGGGTTCGTCGCAATAGTCCAATTCGGCCGGGGTCCGTACGAAGCAGGTAAGCGGCATCTTGTAGTCAGCGATCATGCCATACCAGTCCCGTTGCTCCAGGATGAGGTGATCGTCAGTCTGAACAAAAGTGTAGCCCGTGTATGGCGCAATGGCCGCCGTCAGGTCCTCGGCCAGAGGTCGTTTGCTTTGATCGATCCTCAGCTTGGAAAGCCCCGATATCCACAGCGTAGAGATCGCATTGAGCGACTGGAGATGCTGAAAGTGGGTTTCGAATAGCGTCTGCCAGTTTTGGTCGTCCACCGCGGGATCAAAATATCGCTTGGCCTTGGGCATTGACGAAAATTAACGGAACCAGATGTTAGTGCCAAGTTGGGGAGGACATTGATCGTCAAGAGTGCTCCAGACTCAAAAAGGGTCTCGACCCTTTTCGACCGTGGCTCAGGCTACTTCATTGTTACCATATCGTCCGGAAACTGCAACGCATAATTGGTCCCGTCAAAAACGGCAATTTCCGTCCAGTTTTGGTCTGTCTCCGGCACGCCCATTTCCATGATAATTACTGGCATACCCTCAATGAATAATGGCGTCAAGATCATCTCCCACATGACATATCGATCCCTCAATATGGCCAGAAGAATGCTATGGTCTTGGCCAGCAGATTTCATAATGACCGAATTGTTATCATAGTTCTCACCGAGAAAAGAGCACAGAGTAAGGGTTGAGTTTTGGTATTCTATGGATTGTATCTTCAATTTTCGTTCGTCAGAAAACGAATACTTCTCCTTCAATTCCCCATCAAATGATTGCGGCGCCACTTTGGCAGGCGCGAAATTGGCTTTCAGATATGCTTCAGAACTTGATGAGATACAGTAGTAGTCCAAGTCAGCCTGGGACTCAGGCACTAAAAAGCCTTCTGCCTCAAAAACAGCAACATAGGAAGTACTGATCATTTCATCCAAATACTCTACGCCGAGAAACTTGAGCGCCGTTAAATTGGTATAGGTCGCATTGTCAAATAACCAGAGCTCGGATTGCCATGGCAATTTGAAATACTTCTTTGCGACCTCAAGAGGCAACGTTCTTCTTGTTGATTCGAATTCTCTACCTATTGCCGGGCCCAGGTGGGGTGCTATTTCTTCATGTGATCTCCAATCAAAGCCTTCGTTGTATCTCAGATACACGTAAAACTGATTATCTCCCAGGTGCCACACCTTGTTCACATAGACATCCTTAGCTGTTCCAGTTGCAGCGAAAGAAAGAAGAACAAGTACATGAGTAAGTTTCATAAGTCAAAGATGGAAGTTTGAGGAGTGATAGACATTGGTGGGTATGTGCCATTTGATATGAATTACTGACATAGTCGACCCTTTAGACGTTCCATTTATCGCTACCGATCACGAATCGGGTTTCTTCTCGTATTCTTGATTGAGGCTCTCGTAGAAAGCACGTCGGGCATTCGAAATCTGGTCGCGCAGTTCCTCCAGCTTCGCTTCGGTACACTCGGGATTGTCTATATCCGCCAATCTAAAAAACTGGTCGATCGGTTCGCGATAAGCTCCCAGTTTCGCCTCGGCCCCCTTCGCGCCTATGAGCAAAAGCTTTGCCCGGCACGTATTGATGATGGTGAAATCATTGAAGAGCTGATTCTCTTGTGTCTTTAGTTTTCGGACCTCTTCGTCATCCAGCGTTTCGCCCTTCTCCATTTTATACGCTGCATTGATCCGATTGGCCCAGAAGACCGTGACGGATTGACTAAAAGCATCAGTCAACTCCAGCACCTGCTCAAGTATCTTTCTCTTGTGCTCTCGATCGCTCATGGTGATGGCATGCCGGTTGTTGATCCTGGCAAGCCACGCACCTGTCAGGCCACCAATGAGCGCGCCCAGCCCAATCTTCACAGCGGTGTCAACCAAATCAACCCATGTCTTCGTGTCTGCCATCTGCTCCCAATTTAAACACAATCAAACTACAGGCCCTAAATCAGAAATCAACAATAGTGATTCTATAATCTTGAATGAACAATCCCAAATACTAAATCAACAATCAACCGTTCGGTGGCAGCTCGAAATGCGGATTGTAGATCAGCCCGATGATATTGCCATAAGGATCCTTGACCGTCGCTACCATCAGCTCTCCACCTACGTTGGTCGGTTCCTCATGATAAGTGGCACCGAGGGACAGAAATCTCTTGTACTCGCTATGGATATCATTCACCCCCCAGTAAGTCAGTACAGTGGCAGGTTTGTCGGTGGTGGCCTCCTCTTCCGGCAGCAGCCCTAACTCATATCCCTGAATGTTGAAGCCCACATAAAAGGGCTCATCAAAATACGGAGCTATGGCAAAAGCCTTGGCGTACCAGTCGCGGGCTTCGTTTAGATTCCCCACTTTATAGATACAGGTTCGGAGACCCAGGATTGGTGGTTCGTTCATTGGATAGCGTCTAGGACCAAGTTCTTGTTTTCAGCTGTAGGAAGTTAGCCAATCAAATCGGTAAAACTCTCCGCTCCATGAACAATTCATCATAACCACTCCAGGCCGCCGTCCGCCTTGAAAATCACACACTGAAACTCGCGCCTGAACCCGCTGTCTGCCACGACCAAACCTCCTGTTCAATCGTTGTATGATAGCGTGAAAATCCATACATTAGATCATTACCTGTCCAGTGTTGATCCCGCGCCTGGCCCCGCTTCCAACGATCAATAGGACAACAAACGCACCCAAACAATGAGACAATTTTTTAGCAAGATCAGACTGCCTTTTGCCCTTCTTCTATTGCTGACCCTGGCTTACTGCGGCGGCGACGAACCCATGGCCGGCGGAGATGGTGGCAACGACGGCGACGGCGACGGCGGAAATAACGGCTCCATGAATCCTGTTGACAACCGCCTGCCGCAAGCTATTATCGACCAGGAATCTTACACAGCATCTCATATGGCGGACACTGACGGCGATGGTGACGTTGACATCATCCTCGGCCCAGCGAATGGACCATCGGCAGACATGCTGCTCATCAATGATGGCAGCGGATTTTTCGAACTCAAGGCGAACGCCTTCCCAACCCGTTACCAGGGAAGTAGTGGACAAACTGTCAATATCATTGATGGCGATTTTAACGAAGATGGTCGTATCGATATTCTTTCGAGTACCATTGATGGGCGAGAAGCCACCTTTTCGGAATCGGCGCAGATACACCTGTACCTCAACAATGGTGACAATACCTTCACCGACGCCTCAGGCCAAGTGGCTGACAATCTGTTTCCCCAAGGATGGATAGAATGGATGCGAGTGGGTGACCTCAACAAAGATGGTCACCTGGATTTCGTCACAACAGGTGCCGGACTTGGGGAGGAGGAATTGGCTGCGGAGGCTTTCGTCGGTGGATACATCTACTTGAATGATGGTTCAGCCAATTTTTCCAGGGCCACGATCCAAATGAATGACAATAGTAGCTTCGGTGCATACACCAGTGATTTACTCGTATGGGATCCTTCCGGCAACGAGTCCGAACGCTATCTCGACCGCTACGCGCTTGATATTTTCGTCGGCGACGTAGACAGCGATGGTGACGATGACCTAGTGGCACCTAATGGATTTGCCGACGGCCGATGGCCAACCTTCCTCAACCATAGTGACGGTACAGATGTCTCGCTTGAGGTGATCTTCAATGGCAACGGCAATGAAGATCCATTCGACGAGATTCGCTTCAAGAATGGCGCACTCATCGATATTGATCACGATGGCTTTCTGGATGTCATAGGCTCTGGTGCCATTGCTCCCCCTGGCGCAGTTCCTGAGCCGATCTATGCATTTATCAACAACGGTGAGGGCCAATTCGCTGAGGCCACCGGTTATATCACCGGTACTGCGCCGGACCTTGTACACGGGAGGCAATGGCTGGTGGGCGATTTTGATGGTAATGGCGAGGATGACGTGTTTATCGCGGATCATGGCTGGGATGGCATGCCCTTCCCAGGCTATCCCAACACGCTGCTGCTCTCATCTCTGGACGGACTCACAAATAGCTCAGGAAACGTAGGAAGCGTGGCGGCCTTCACCCATGGAGGCGCTACGGGTGACATTGATGGAGATGGCGACATCGACCTGTTCCTGAACAACCACCAGGGGTTGGAAGGCATTCCAGGTGGTTCGACGGCCGACTTCTTCATTTACCTCAATGACGGTAGCGGGCGGTTTACGGGAACAGAGTGACAGACTAGGGTTTCGATGTCATAAGCAATCAAGGCACGTGGACCTTTACCTGCTTCTGCATTCTCACCTGTCGAAGTGAGACTGTCCGCATGGAAACGAAGAAAATACCAAGCACATAATTCCTTATTAGGTACCACGCGAAGCTCTTCTCGTTGAGAACAGGATCGATCTTGTCCTCTATCTCTCTATGCACTGCCGGAAGCTCACTCCAATGCTTGTAGGTCTTGATGTGGTGTGCTGTGTGATACCCGTTGTTCAGCCAAAAGAAGTTCATTATTGGGCTCAGGAAGTTCCTGGAGTGATTGTAGTCATCCTCCTCATCCGCGTGGACGTGCTGCACATAGTTGAAGATGAGGACGGCAAACATCGATACTTGCTGTGGGATGATGATGAAAACCAAGGCGTTCTTCCAATTGATGGCAAGCGCTGCTAAAATCCAGGTCACCAGCACCAGGATCTGTAGCCAACTCAGATAGTACCTCTCTCTATCCTTTGTCTTCAGGCTCTTCAGATACTCCTTGATTGCCTTCTGCTGAAAGAACCCGCTGATAGAGGGGTAAGTAAGCAATGTCAAAAGATTGTTCTTTTCTGAGTACCTGTAGGTCTTGGTATAGTCTGGCTCCGTATTGATGTACTTGTGATGATTGATATTGTGCGTGGGGATCCACCCAAAAATCGGAAACCCATAGAAGATCGTGAGCCAGTTGTCTGTCAAGACATTCATCCACTTGTTCTCCCAGATGGATAAGTGTTGATGATTGTGAGTGATCACGGAGGCGGTGACTGCAAAGAGCAGCAAAAAGGCATAGAGGACAATGAATACTACCAATGGTAATGTAGACCAGCTGTTCCAAAGGAAAATAAGAAGGGCCATCGTAAATAGCATGAAAAAGACGGACCTCACATCCGCTCGGTATCTGAGCATATCAAAAAGTCTTAGGTTAGGAATCGAAAACGGGCCGTTAAGAGAATCCTAATCTAATCATTCTTTGACTACATCCAAGTAACATAAGCTGTACAGGGTCCCTGAAGGGCTGTGGAGCTACTTATCGGTCCGTGTAGCTACCTCCGTCATGTGGTGGTACCACTCTCCTTCCTCATATTCGGAGGTTCTGATCATCGTCTGTCGCGTGAATGAACCGAGATCCATTGTAGCACCATTGGTCACCAACTCCCCTTTGACGTACTCAGTGACACCATTCTCGATCTGGAACTGCGCCGAGGTTCGCAATACAAGATTATCTCCTCCCTCTTCTAGCGTCCCCTGCATGAGCACCTTGATAGGCCAGGTCGAACTTAGCCATAGACTCTCGTAGGTATCATAAATGGAGTTGTAGTTGAAGTAGACGACATCAAGTCCTCTGATCTTCCCCGGTCGCTCCATCTCGTAGATGCAATGAATGAACGTGCCATCCATCGTCTCCTCACACGACAGCGTGCCGCTCATGTCCCTGGGCGTTTCGGACTGCGGACCGTAAGTGCGTAGCACCTCCCACTCTCCCACTAAAAACGCCAAGTCGTTCGTAGATTTGATGGTGTCCTGTGCATAAATGGTAAAGCACGTAAGACCACCAATGATTAGAATAATTATCCGCATGCGTGAAATGCTGAATCCATGAAAAATGATCGTGACCCGGGTTTATGTACGAATGCACGCCATCGGTGACCAGCTGTTCCAGACGAACTGTGCCTTGTAAAGGTTAGATAACCAAAACGAGTCTCGCACTATCGCTCTACGCTCCTAGCAATCAGCCTTGCTAATCGTGAAAAATGATCACCCCGTACCTGGCTGCGGAATACCCCTCATGAAACTCCGTGGCGATGATCTCGATCTGATATTGGGCCGTCACTGTGGGCTGGAAACTAATGATCGTGTAGGCGTCTTCCGAGTTGCCCTCTTGCACCAGGGTCCATTCTTCCAGCAAGTCATCGTATTCATACACTCTCATGTCCAGGTCCTTTACGCCCTCATCCGCAAATCCCACGATCGTGTACTCCCAATCGGAAGTCAAGGTCCTGTAAGTCACCTTATTTGAAAAAATCAAATCATACTCAATCCTCACGATCTCCTTGCCTTCATCATCCAATCCCTTCACAAACTGTGCACCTTGCTTGTAAATGGGGTAGGATTTTACGCCGTGGTACGCCTGACCGTATATAGAAAATGAACTAACCAGTAGAATTAGAAGGAATGTGGATCGCAGATTTTTCATGTCACAAGGTAGGATTGCAGCCAACAAACATAAAGCTTACGCTAAACCTTTCAAATCCCACGTCCTCGCTCCTTCATCGCAGAACCTTACTCAGGTATCAGGCATTGCCACACGCCCTTGATCTTGCAAGCCCTGCCAAGCTTCTCCTGTATGTAACAAATGTTACAAGACCTCAATCAGAATATGCCTTTCTTGCGGGATTGGTCGGGACACATTCGCAACCAGATCTCCCTCAAGTAGGGAGCATCTCGACCTTGTTGGAAAAGATTTTATTAGGGTTAGAAGTGTGAGTGTAAAGCAAGGCGTACAAGTGGCGGCCAACCCCGGTCGCTGCTGAGCGCTTTTTTTTGTTGAGACAGGCTAGGTGCCCACCACCTCAATGAACACTATTGGCGCGTAGAACTCCAGCCTTTTTGATCCCCTGATAGATCAGCAGCAGATAAATGGCCGCGTAAAGGGTCTGCGGCACTAGTTCCATTAGCACAATATTCCTCTTCACCATACCTGCCAGCAGGTACATCACATAGTTACCGGCAAAGGCAGTCAGGATCATCCAGGCGGCAGGGACAATATTCCAACTACTTCGTGCAGTTGCACCTAGTGCAAAAAGCACCGCAGACAAAACCATGAACCAAGTGGTCTGATGGAGCAACAAAAACACGGCATAGTTCACATCCGGCCGATCAATTTGCGTCAGGATAGCACTGTGCCCGACACTGGCGTGCACGACTGATCCCAGCAACGCCCACAGGGCAGCGATGAGAAAAAAGTAGTTCTTTATCATAACGGAAATTTACGAAATTGACATCATTGCGCTCATGGCACAGTTCGCCACCCTACCAAAACGGAAACCAGTCGACCACCCAGGGCCCAAGGTCGTTTCAATTGGCGCGTGTCGCCACCCCCGAGCGCGTTCCTGTCAATTTGACAAGCAAACTGCCATAATTTCCACACTCCCAGGATGGTATTCTTTTTGCCCTATTCAAAGAGAATTTTTAACTGTTCGTTTATGGCAACAGAACATAGAGATCGAAACAATTTTCAGAAATATGCGCTGCTGATCGGAGCATTTGCCCTGGCAGCAGTGATCGGAAGTGCATGGATGGGCTGGCCCCTCACACTGGGTTTGTTGGTGGGCGGTGCTGTCCTGGTAAGCTTCTCCCTGAACATGGCACCTCAGCAAATCCTAAGGTGGCAAGGTGCCCGAAAGCTGGACAGGTACTACTATAGCGAGTTGTACGAAACAGTGAACGTCCTCGCCCGAAGAGCGGGACTGACCTATTCGCCTGAGCTATACATCGTACGGAACCACGTTCCCAATGCCTTTGCGCTGGGGTCTAAAGATCGGCCCATTATCGGCATGACATCAGGCTTGGTAGCGATGCTCGGGGAACGGGAGTTACAAGGCGTACTGGCCCATGAGATCAGTCACATCAAAAACAATGATCTCTTTATCAAGGGCCTCGCTCTCAGTTTTGGTAATTTGACAAACACCTTGTCCTTCGTTGGCAGGATCATGCTGCTTTTCACTTTGCCATTACTACTCATGGGAATAGAGACCATCTCATTCCTGGCGGTACTGGCCTTGATATTCTCTCCCACACTCAACGTCCTCCTGCAGTTGGGGCTCTCCAGGACGATGGAGTTCGTCGCCGACCATGATGCCGCGGAAATCACCCGAGACCCAATGGGTTTGGCCTCGGCACTACAGCGCATTGATATGAGGGGAAGACGGTGGTGGCAGTCATTAAACCCCGTCAACTATCGCTCTTCCGATTGGCTCAAGTCACACCCAGACACGAACAAAAGGATCGAAAGGCTAAAGCAACTGGCCAGAGAGTACCCTGCGCCTGAGACGGGAAAGTACCATCTTATCCAATTGACAACTTCTTTGCCCCATTCAGGAAATCCGTTTGGATATAGGATAAAGCAAACTTGAAGAGTCTCGCCAATAGCGGTGAGACTCTTGTGTTTAAAGGCCAGTCTCCATCGCCACAGCAAAGTTTCAGGCAGCCCTCCCCCCACATACCGTGCACCCCACTCGTCACAAAAAATAACTTCCAGAGGGTCAGTTGCCGTTTATTTGCATCAAAACGGTCAAAAACATGTTCTGGAACTATCTCAAAGTAGCCTGGAGAAACCTTACCAGGCACAAAGTCTTTTCCTTTATAAATATCACAGGCCTCACTGGCGGTGTGGCCATCTGCCTCATCCTCTTTGTGCATGTAAAGGATGAATTGAGCTATGACCGATTTCACGAAAAGGTCGACCGGATCTATCGTCTCCAGTACAATATCATGGACTTCAACATCGCGCGAACACCCCCTCCCCTCGCGCCCCGATTGGCCGAATACTTTCCGGAGGTCGAGATGGCTGGCAGGCTCTTCAGTCGATCAGCATCTGTCGGAGTACCCGAAAATGGGGAAGTCAAGCTCCCTTTCGAGGAGGAGCGCGTGTTCTTTGCGGATAGCACGCTGCTTGACATATTCACTTTTGACATCGTCATGGGCAATGCCGAGAATCCCCTCGACGAGCCCTTTTCCGTCATTATCAATGAGGAGATGGCCCAAAAGTATTTCGGGGGTGAAAATCCCATTGGGAGGTATCTAGTATTGGAAGGTGAGCACACTTTCAAGGTGGTGGCAGTCGCCAAAGACATGCCCTCCAACTCACACTGGCATTTTAATCTGATCATGCCCTATGACAACATGTTTGACGTGGAGGGAGAAACCGCTTTTGGGTCACTTCGCAATAACCTGAACAACAACTGGATGGCAAGTCACTCCTTTACATATGTCCTCCTACGGCCCAACCAAAACCCGCAGCACGTCGACGCAAAATTCCCTGATTTCATCAAGGAACATATGCCCGAAAATCAGCAGAAAGGCCAGGAGTTTATACTGCAAAGCGTCGCGGATATTCGTCTCAGAGGCAACCTCGGAGCAGAAATCGAACCTGTCGGGGACATCACGCAGGTATATCTATTTATTGGCATTGGCTTGATGACACTACTCATTGCTTGTATCAATTTCATCAACCTTTCAACTGCCCGAGCGCTGCAAAGGATCAAGGAAGTGGGTATGAGAAAAGTAATGGGTGCATGGCGTGGCCAGTTGGTAGCCCAACTGCTGGGTGAATCGCTGATGGTATGTCTATTGGCATTTGTCCTTGCATTTGGACTGGCTACTTATTTGTTGCCTGAAGTAAATGCACTTACGGGGAAAGAAGTGCAGGTTGATGATTTCCTCACGCCCATCACCCTGTTGGCTTTCTTTGCTTTGTTTTTGTTAACGGGCTTTTTGGCTGGGCTCTATCCCGCCATTTACATCGCAAGATTTCAGCCCGTCGCGGTACTCAAAGGCAGGATTGCCGATACTAATCCCGGCGGACTTTCCTTGCGGAAGGTGTTGGTCATCTTCCAGTTTACGATTGCCGTGGTGCTGATTACCGGCACGGTAGTTATCCGCGACCAATTGGGATTGTTCAGGAACCGTCCACTAGGTTTTCAAAAAGATGCGATCATCACAGTACCGCTTTTCAGCAATAACTTCAACAATGCATTTGGGGGAATGACGGCCGAACTGCGTCAGAAGCTCAATACCCTTGAGGACGAAATCTCTGCCAATCCGCGCGTCAATAGTAGCACTCTATCCTCCAACGTCCCTGGTCTCGGCGCGGTCAGGCGCAATGTAATCCCTGACGGATTCACAGCCGAAGATGCTATCATCAGTCCATCATTGTCTGTAGACTATGACTTCCTGGAAAACTATGAACTGGAACTGCTGGTAGGTCGAGACTTCTCACGCTCCTTTGGTACGGATCATACGAATGCCTTTATCGTCAACGAAGAGGCACTCGCCCGCTATAACTGGGGGTCGCCAGAAGAGGCGCTGGGCAAAAGTCTGAACCTCGAGGGAAAGGAAGGTCAGGTCGTAGGGGTTATCAGGGACTTTCACTTTGAGTCCTTGCGTGGAGCGATCGACCCGCTGATCCTGGACGTCAATGCCGGTCTATTCACTACTATGTCCGTGAATGTCCAGGCAACTGAGCTGCCTAACACCATTGAGTTCCTACGTTCAAAATGGAACGAGTTTTTTCCTGATAAAGCCTTTGAGTATCGTTTTCTGGATGAACAGATCGACTCGACTTATGAAGGTGAAGAGAACCTTGGGAAGATCATCACCTACTTCGCCTTTTTGGCGATTTTGATTTCGTGTCTCGGCTCATATGGCCTGATCATGTTCCTGGCAGAACAAAAGATGAAAGAAATCGGGATCCGGAAAGTACTGGGCGCCTCAGTTCCCAGCATCATCACATTGCTGGCCAAAGGTTTTGCGGTTCTATTGGGCATCTCATTTGTGATCTCAGTGCCTCTCGCCTACTTCTTATTGGACACCTGGCTATCGGATTTTGTATTCCGTGTTGACCTGGGGCCTGGAATGTTCCTCCTTGGAGGGCTCATCACATTTGGTATTGTGGCCCTCACAATCAGTTACCAGTCGATCAAGGCCGCGTTTGTCAATCCCGCCCGAATCCTACGAAGCGAGTAGATCACAGACTGGGGTATAACCAATCGCCGAAATTGGTGCGTTATAAGCCATTGACTTGCAATCATTTGCGTCAGCCTATTTTGTCGCAGATTGATTAGATTTAGGGATGAACCTAAACCTGATTTTTTATGAGTGCAAAGACTAGAATAACAGCGACGTTGGTGGGCTTCGTCGTGTATTTTATCCTTGGATGGCTGCTCTATGGCGCCTTGTTGATGGATTTTTTCCAAGGCCAGAGTACTACCAGCGTGATGAGACCGGAGGACGGCATGATCTGGTGGGCATTGATCCTTGGAAATCTCTTCATATGCTATTTGCTCGTCTACATCCTGGGCAATTGGGCCGGAGTGAAGACGTTCGCCGGGGGATTAAAAGCCGGGGCAACCATTGGCTTGCTGTTGAGCCTGGGCATGAATTTGACAATGTATGGAACTTCGGACATGATGACTCTCACTGGCGCGCTTGTTGACCCCCTTGTGGGCGCTGTCATGTTTGGCGTAACCGGCGGTGTGATCGGAGTGATGCTCGGCAGAGATTAATCGACAACGATCCAACAAAAAACCACAATAGAACAGTCCTCTCGGAGAGGACTGTTTCATTTCACACTCTCCCCCCTTGCCCAACAGGTTGGGCCGTCGTCTTGAGGTCACCTCCTGCCGGCATCATGCAATCGCAGCCGGCTCTGTCGCCCATAATCCCAACTCATTGAAAGGAATAGGGTGCCTTTAACGGTTATGAGTATATTAAACCGTTAAGAACCAAATTATCAACTATTACTCACTGAAACCATGGACACCCATTCTTTTGGGGCGATAGAGCTCCGTCATTTCAAAGCAGTCGCAAGCTGCTGTATATTCTTCTTTTTTCATTTGGCCAAGGGCCAGGAAATCCGTCTCCACGAGACCTTTGACAATACAAGCCAGTTCACCATCCAGGGAGGGTCTTTCTTCTCTGATGGATCCAATGACTATTTCGGCATATACAATGAAGCAGACCCTGTGAACAGTAGCGACTTTGGCGCAGGACCCGTACCCAGTATTCAAGGGGATTATGTGGGTTTTGCCACTCAGGGCAACTTCCTGACCGGACAGGACCTGGATGCACCTGAGGGTGGACTTTCCCTGCCTGTGTCGCTCATTTTCAACAACATCGACATTTCAGGGCTGGAAGACCTCCAATTTTCTGCCTTGTTGGCAGAGGACAATTCTTTTAGTATTGACATTCCGGATTTTATCGATGTCTTTGTCTCCATAGATGGTGGAGAAGAAGATCTGATTCTTTCCCTTAGAGGCGGGGCTTTCAGCGACTTTTTTCGCGAAGACACCGATTTCGATGGCATCGGCGACGGACCCCAACTGGGTACGGCGGCGACCACGTACACCAGACCGATTCCCGAGGAAGGCAGTTTATTGACGCTACGCATAGCGATAAGTATGAACGGTAGTGGTGAAGACTTTGCAATGGACGATATCATGATATTCGAGGAAGCCGATGAGGATCCCTGCCTCGCAGATGTCACTCCTCCTATGATCTCCTGTCAAGACCTCACGATCCAGTTGGATGCCTCGGGTGTTGCCAATATCAGCGCCTCCGACATAGACGACGGTAGCAGCGACAACTGCGGCATTGCGAGTAGCACGATCGACATCAGTTCCTTTGACTGCAGCAGTGTCGGCACTCCGAAACAGGTGACACTCACACTCACTGACAACAGTAGCAATGTCAGTACCTGCCAAGCTATGGTGACTGTTGAAGACAACGTACCGCCAGAGCCCGTCTGCCAGGACATCACTGTGGAGCTGGATGCCTCAGGTACTGCCTCCATTACTGCCGCCGACATTGACAACGGAAGCACCGACAACTGTGGACCTATTACGAGCGAATTGGACATTAGCTCTTTCGACTGTACAAATCTTGGCTATCCGATGCAGGTGACACTGACGGTGACGGACGGCAGTGACATCACGAGTGAATGCAAGGCGCAGGTCACGGTCGTAGAGAATACGCCACCCGTGGCTTCATGTAAGGACATCACTGTTCAGTTGGATGCTTCAGGAATTGCAACTGTCACCGCTGCAGACATCGACAATGGCAGCAGCGACAATTGTGGAATTGCCAATCTGTACGTCACTCCGTCCAGCTTCACTTGTACTGATCTCGGGGTCAATTCCGTTCAGCTTTTTGTGATCGATAATGGTGGCAATGAAAGCACCTGCTCGGCCTCCGTAACCGTGGAGGGCGATATCGTACCCCCTGTAGAAATGACGCTATGGCCACCCAATCACAAATATCAATCCGTGAGTGTGTCAGGGCTCGTACAGTCTATCGCCAGCAGTTGTCCAGGGTTCACTGAGAATGATCTACAGATCCTCGAGGTCACAAGCGACGAACCGGAAAACGGCTCTGGAGATGGCAACACTATCGATGATATTGTTGTTACGGACTGCCAGAGAGTGGACCTTCGATCTGAGCGACAGGGCTCAGGCAACGGAAGAGTTTATACGATCAAGGTTGGGGTGGATAATACGGTAGTAGGGAAAATGCTTGTCTACGTCCCCAAAAGTGTGAATGGCACTGCAGTGGATGACGGAGCAACCTACATTGTCGATGGATGTGGCACCTCTGGTCGAAAAGTATCACTTGCCGGTCAGGATTCCGAAGATTAACAATTGGTTTCGTTTATCGTCACCCAATGACACTATACCCGGGGTTCCTTATGCCCCGGGTTTTTTTAGTCGCCATTAGCGGGCAACACATTGAGCAGAACAGATTCTCGAAAGTAGCTGCCGTCAACCGTATACCCCTCCAGGATCACATCCATTTCACCGATATCGTCCGACAAGAAGAATTCGATAGTACCCTTGCCTCCATTGATTGGCACCTCCGGGGCCCAAAAGATCGTAGAACGGAATTCCGGAATCGCTGACTGCCTCCCACTCAGTGCAGGAAAAGATATAGCTGCGTTCAACCCACGAATATTGGTCTCTTCGTTCATCAGAGCCTCTCCCAGACTTCCGGACTTACTATCGACCACGACGATGCCATTTCGTCCTATCAAACCCAGTCGGCTGATTTTGCGATAATCCTTCACGATGCTGATCGTCTTAATATCCGACGTCGGCAATGATAGAAAATGCTCGGTATCCAAAGTAGCGTGGCCATCTATGAAGTACAATGGGTTGCCCGTCGGGGGATCCCGGAGATACTTGAATTTCACCACGCTCTGACCGCCGACCCTTGCATGTGTCAAAGGCCTGATAATCGCCTTCACCACTTCCTCCATGGACTGGAACGACACGTAGTCATCCAAATCATATACCTGATCGTACTTGTTGACAACTTCCTCCAGTGGTCTGGGCGTTAGCGCCGCTGGTTCAGTCGGCACAAAATTGCTGTTGGTAAAGACCACATACGACCTGCGGATGAGTTGGCGCTTGCCGTAAAAGATCGCGTAGTTATCTGGCGCGTCGCCTGCCGTAGCCTCGGGTGCTCGTGGCCAGGATATCGATGACTGGTCCCAGGCAATTGTTAGGTCTGATCGAATGGATCCACTAAACTCCGTCAGGTAGAACAGGTCTTCGTCCCCATAGAAATCAGGTACCGACAATGAGATGGAGCCGTCCGGTTCCACCAGGCCAGGATAAGGCCAATTGTGGCGCTGAAGATAGATCGTCAGCTTAGTATCCCTTGGTAGTCTCAGTCCATGCAAAGTAGGATGACCCTCCAGACGGATCCTGCTGCTACCTCGGCGAGGCCATCCAGGCTCCTTGCCCACGCGCATCTGATCCCAGTCTTCTTCAGCTCCGACTAAGACCAGCGCCATGTCGCGAATTTTGGGATCGGTGCTTGTGTCCAGGGATCCCCACGTAGCGTCACCGTTTGGATAAGAACCACGTGATAGAACGGACCGATTCAATATTCTCAACGTGGCATTTCCTGACAAAGCCACTCCTTCCTCAGAGTTGAGCGAGATATCGATCGTGACTTTTTCCCCCGACAAAAACGTACCCCCTTCCGTCCTTAAATCAGCCACCACCTTTTGGCCATTTTCAAACCTCCGCTGGGCCATCACTCTGCCATCCGAGTCAAAGACGGATAGCTCCGAACTACCGGGAGGTAAGGCTCCGGCGGGGACTACCAACCGCCAATCGTCCTCTAAAACATCCATGGTGACGGAATGGACGACCTCGCCCCCAGAGGTGACGATGCCTATCAACCGTTGACCTCGGAAAGAGGACTCCGGAGGTATCCTCATTTCAAAGGTTGCGCCCTCGCCCTCTTCACTCGTAAGCCTGCCAAGGGCAATACCATCGTTTGACACCACAGGCAGGTTCGCCCTAGAGAGACCATCTGACGTTTGGAGAAGGTAAGTATCCCCCCGCTCGGGGGTAAATGAAAATCGTGACCAACCATCCAGGACAGGAACGGTCAGGATCACACTCCCGGACCTCTTCAAGAGCAGTGAATCCAGAGCAAGATCAGTCTTGACCACAACTGTGTTGCTGACACCTGCCACGAGCGAACCACCCTCCACAGCTACCTGGATGCTATTTCGTATCGGACGTAGGACTTTATCCGAGACGATCGCCACTTCGCGCTGAAAGAGTATATGCCCCTGCTCTGCACCGGTGAAAGGAAAGTGCGCTGTAATCAAGTAATAGCCGGCTTCAAGATCGTCAGAAAGCACCATCTGATTACTGCCTAGACCGTCCTTAGTCATGAACCGGATCTGTTGTCGCGATTGGCCTCGGTGATCCACCAAATTCACTTCAAGAATTTGCTTACCGGATGAAGACATGAGGCCACCATCGATCAGATAGGCCTGCAACCATAGGGTATCGCCCGGTGCATACTTCGTCTGATTGAGCATCAGCTCCACTCGAAGGTTAGGTCCGTTGCCATAGTAGCCCTCATACTGTTCCTCTAAAAGGTCCGGGAGGTGCTGTGCCTGGCAAATACTGACCGTCAACGTCAGCGTCCAAAACATGCAGACAGCTAGTTTTCCCACCGATCAGGCCTTTCGTTGAATGCGTTTTCAGTGAAGAGACGACAGTCGTCGGTATAGTAGTCCATTACCGACAGCGGGTACGGAACGTCCTCGGCCGTTAGGAAGATCGTTTCTGTATCTACAGACGTGGTTAAAAACAGACCCACGACCAAGCTCTCATTGTTCGTCGCCGTGATATTCCCTATAATCTCCCCAGCTGGGGGCTGGAAGATGCTTATAGAACCCTGGATTTGTGAGCGCAGTTGCTGATAGTAATCGTAGGCTGTCCGCGAGAGACTCATCTGCTCCACCTGAACCATGAACTTGTCATGAAAGGCGTTCCTCGTGATTGCCACCTCCCCGACTTTTACATTTCTGAATTGATTGTCAGTGACAAACTGATTGTCAGAAAGCTGAGGCATCTCTTCGTACTCATGCACCCAGCATGAACAGCATTCGCAAGGCCCCACCTCTTCCAGGAGTCCGCCACTATTCTCAGGTCCGGGCACTACAATATATCCGCTGCAGGGGGGTGGATCCTTCCAGGGGCGATACCCTCTCTCCCAAGCCATTCGAAACTTCGGCTCTGTGTCAATCCGATAAATGCCCGTGTACCTCCATCGGACAAAGTTGTTGGTTTGCTCACCTCCATCAGAGTCGACAAAAATATTGAACACATCGGCCCTTATCTCGCCAAACTCCTCGTTTGAAGTCCTTTCCTCGTACTCTGGCTTGATCTCCATAATGGACCCAACCGGTCTGATGATGTCGGGTTCGGATTCAAACACACGGCCATCTGATAGTTCCACAGTGATGTAATAGGTGCGACCGACTTCTCCCCTCATCGATCCGACTGTCTCGTAAACACCGGGCTCCACCTCACGAAAATCCTCGCACGCCCCCAAATCATCGTACAACTTGATTGTGCTATTGGATATAGGGCGGGCAATCGCTGTACTATCATCCAGCGCCAGTGCAGTATTGACAGTCACTTCGTACGGCCCAGGGTCCGTAGAGATCATCCCTTGAATGACAATCTGATCTTCAGCATCCGGCACTGGAAAGTCGATTTCCGCAATGCACCCCCCAACAATGGCCATCATCGCCAAACTCCATGTACGTCTGATCACTATACCCACTGTCTTCATAAGATCCTTATGTTGTAACTCACCGAGGGGAAGATCGTCCCTATGATTGATAACTGGTACGGCTGTGGAATCCCCTGCCCATCACTCCTAAAAAATACACTGTACGGATTGTTTCGTGCGTAGGCATTATAGACCGAAAATACCCAAGTTCCTTCCCAGCGTTTGTCCCTTTTATGGTTGCCCTCCACGACGAGTGCCACGTCCAGTCTGTGGTAATCGGGAATACGAAATTGATTACGCTCAGAAAAATAGGCGACGGTACTGTTTTCAAGCGTGATGGCAGATACAGGCACCGTTACAGGTCTTCCCGTATGGTAAGTAAACTGGCCGGTGAAGAAATGACGTTTGGATAATTCCACCCTCCAGGAAAGGTTAAGCGCGTGAGGCATGTCAAAACTCGCCGGATACCGCTCTCCATCATTGATAGACTCTGCTATAGAACTCCCAGTGAACTCCCGAAAAGCGCGGGAGAAAGTGTAGTTGACCGACCCCGTCAACTTGCCCGTATTCTTCTGAAAGGAAAACTCGAAGCCATAGGACTGTCCCTTGCCCTGGAGTAGTTCCGTCTCCAAGTGATCATTGAGCAGCAATTGAGCGGCGTCTTTGAAGTCGACAATATTGCTGTACCACTTATGGAACACCTCCGTCGACAGGTTGTACTTCCTCTCAGCAAAGTCCTTGAAATAGCCAAAAGATATCTGATCAGATCGCTGAGGTTCAAAATAGAAGCCGCTTGGTTGCCAGATATCAACCGGCGTCACGGCGGTCGTATTCGTCACCAGATGCAGGAACTGATTGATGCGATTGTAGCCCAATTTGAGGCTGGAAGAAATGTCCAACATCCATCTCGCCGATAACCTTGGCTCCAAACCGAAGTAAGTTTTTATGATCTCGAAGTTGCCGTACTCCACAGAATCAACCGTCGAGCCGACCTCTATCGGCTGGCCGGCTTCATACAAATTGACGGTGGCCGGACCTAGTGACATAAATAGTGGCAGCCGCAGGCCTGCCTCTATCGTCAGTCTGTCCAGTGGATTCCATTCGTCGCTGAAATACCAGGCGCTTTCGATGGAGTATTGCTTGTCCATCTGAACAGGACGGGCGACAGATTCCGCGCTGGTGGGCTCCAGTGTGCCCGGATTGAAACGATAATGCGTCAGTTCCCAGCCCATGGACATGCGGTGAAATGCGCGCTCATAACGGATATTGGCCTTGGCCATCAATGAGGTGATCCGAAATGACAGGTCCGCGGCGGTCAAAGAATCGTCGTTCACCACCTGGTACCCAAAAGAACTGGCTCCCAGCTGAAATTCTCCAGACCACTCTGGCGTCCATTCATGATCAAACCTGCCAGAAATGATGTAGTTGTCCCAGCGGTAAGTCGAATCCCCGATCAGTTGAAACTCATCCTGGCTGGCATAGCCCGTGACGCTGAGTTTGCTGTTGTTGTTCAAAAGCTGGGAGAACTTCAGCGTCCCATCAAAAAACGATACCGAGCTTTCTCTGAGGTCCGCATAATTCGTCCGCACTGACCGTACAAGCCAGTCTGAGTAGGTCGTCCGAAAAGACGCGAGTAACGAAGACTTGTCTTTCTTTAGTGGACCGTGTGCGGTAGCATTGGCCGTGATCAGACCTATTCCGACTTTTGCCTGCCACTTCTCATAGTCCCCGTCGCGGGAGTGGATATCCAACACAGAAGAAGTGCGTCCCCCATAAATGGCGGGAATACCCCCCTTCATCAAAGAAACATCCCTCAGTGCGTCTGAATTGAAAGCCGACAGGAAGCCAAAAGCGTGGGCACTGTTGAAGGTCGGCACGCCATCATAGAGAATAAGGTTCTGGTCGACACTTCCTCCCCTGACGTTGAAACCTGCTGCCACCTCCCCTACGGTCGTGACACCAGGTAGCCTTTGTACTTGCTTCACGACGTCCACCTCACCCAGGAAGGGCGGCGCTCGACGCATTTCGATCACAGGAACTGGGGTTTGACCAATTCTTCTGGTTGCCACCTCCTTGCTTGTTTCATCCACGATCAACACCTCTTGCAGAAGGATGGACTTCTTCTGAAGGACGACGTTGATCTCGCCATCTTCGTAAATATCAAGGCTGATCACCTTGGTATCATATTCTACAAACCGCACTTCAAGCAGATGTGCTCCGGCTGTCAGTTGTATTTGAAAAAGTCCGCTCTCATCTGTGTTCGTGCCCACTTCTGAGCCATCAATCCGAATGGACGCAAAGGGCACTCCCTCTCCTGTTCCCTCGTCAACTACCCGCCCCTGCAGTTGGTAAGGGCCATTTTCTTTTGTGGCTTCCTCCTGCCCAATCTGCAGTTGGTCCAGCTCCAGACCCTCCTCTGCCGCTTGCCGCAATACCTCTCGTCGCTGAATCGCCAGCTCGGGATCCTTCACAATGACAATAACCTGCGGGTACATCTGCAGGTATGTGAGATCTGTGCCAGCAAATATCTGTGTGAGCACTTCCTGGATGGAACCACCAATAAATCGCTCAGAGACGTCGTAAGACTTGACCCAGTCAGGAAGATAGAAAAAGCGAGCTCCGTGATTGGACTCTAACTCCTCGAATACGGCGGTAAGAGGCTCTCCAAGAAAATCCTCGGATACTTCGACTGTTAGGATATCCTGACCCTTAGATTCCCAACACACTGCCAAAAGCAGCACCCCAACTATCACAAGTCGCCACATATCTCGCTCTTGCGGGAAAATTAATAAAGGTCAAAGATTCCGCACAGGTTATCTTGTAAATGGTCAGCCCATTGTCATATTGGAAAATACTAGGTACCGAACCGAACCCACGAGGATACCGTATATTTGCATTGTGAAGCGTTTGAGGCACATAGCGCACATCTTTCTGGCAGTATTGCTGCTGATAACTACCACGGGCATATCGCTTAGTAAGCACTATTGCATGGGCCGTCTGAAGTCAGTGGCTGTGTTCGCCCATGCCGAGAATTGCACTGGAGGAGAATTGGAGGACCCTGTGCCTTGCTGCGAAGACACACATGAGATCCTTCAGGTACAAGAATTCACGCAACACTCCTTTGATTTTGACGGGCATCCTGATCTGTTTTTAATAAGTGATGTTATCTGGTTGCCTATTCACGAAGAGACCCTTTTAGAGGGACCAATTGTTCTAAAGAAGGACTCGGCCCCACCCCCAGATCTAGTGTTACTGCTAGAGAACTTTCGCGTCTGAACGATTGATGAACTGACCTCATTGCAGGTCTGAGTCGCCAGCCTGGCGAGATCATTACTTCTATTCATCAATTTTCAACTTCATGAGGACATTTTTATTACCATTATTCATTTTGGCGAGCGTCCTGTCCCAGGCTCAGGAAGTCATGGGCACTATAGAAGATAAGAACCAGCAACCTCTCATGGGCGCGGCAGTCAGGGAGCTGGGCACAACAAATGGTGCCGTCACGGATGCCAATGGCCAATTCAAGTTTGAGCTGATTGGCAATGAAACCACACTGATCATCTCTTATACGGGGTACTTACCTGATACGGTGCAGGCGACCCCAGGTACCGATGTGCGGTACGAACTACTGGAAGACACACAACAGCTTGAGGAGATCGTCGTGAAAGGCGATGCCACTTTCATGGACGACCTTGAAGCCAAGCATGTCGAGATCATCACCGCGGCCGAGCTTACAAAGGCGGCGTGCTGCAATCTCTCGGAAAGTTTCGAGACCAATGCTTCTGTCAATGTATCATTCACAGATGCCGTTACAGGCGCCAAGACCATCCAGATGTTGGGATTGGCTGGAAAGTATGTACAAATCAATCGCGAGAATATCCCACACATAAGGGGTTTGAACAATCGCTATGGATTAGGCTTTGTGCCTGGCACCTGGATCCAGTCTATCGACGTGGGGAAGGGCGCCGGCACTGTGGTCAACGGCTATGAATCCATGACTGGCCAGATCAATCTTGAATTCAAAAAACCTGAGTTGAGCGAGAAATGGTACCTCAACGGGTACACGAACTCCTTCGGTCGTATGGAGCTCAACGTCAACCATGCCACTGACCTATCCGACAAGTGGAGTGCAGGGGTACTCATTCACGCTGATTACTTCGACAACGAGATCGACGGCAATGACGACGGCTTCCTGGACCTACCGAAATCCCGCCAGATCAATGTAATGAACCGGTACAAGTTTCGGGGTGAAAGAGTCAATTCGCAGATTGGCTTCAACTTCATGATGGATGACAAAGCCGGCGGGCAAAACGGCTTTGGCTTTGGTGACGACTTCGCATCATCGCCTATGTACGGTTTCTCCAATCGCACCAATCGCATAGAGCTCTTTGGCAAGACTGGGCTCCTGTATCCATCAACTCCCTACATGGGTTGGGGCTTCATCTATTCATTGGCGTACCAGGACGTTGACGGCGGTTACGGGCGAGATAATTACAATGGTGAAGAAACGACGGCCTTTGGAAATGTGATCTACCAAAACATCATCGGCACTTCATTTCACCAATACAAGACTGGTGTGAGCATCCTCTACGATGACTTCAAGGAGAACTACGCCGACAGCGCATTTTCAAGAACTGAAGTTGTGCCCGGCGCTTACTTTGAGTACTCCTACCTACCAAGTGACCAGTTTACTCTGGTGGCTGGCGCAAGAACGGATTTTCACAACCTCTATGGCACATACTTTACACCCAGACTTCACTTGCGGTATCAGCCATCGGAGCGCATCACGCTCCGAGGGTCCATCGGCAGAGGGTACCGGACTCCCAACGCTATCATGGAGAACAGCAATGTACTGGTATCAAGTCGCCAACTGCGAATGCTGGAAGATCCCGATCCAGAGGTCTCCTGGAACATGGGTGGTAGCCTCGTCTCGGGATTTGATGTTCTTGAGAGGGAATTGTCGCTAATTGTAGACTACTTCTATACAACTTTCGAAAACCAGCTGATCTACGACCTGGAAACGTCCAGCGCCATCAGCATCTACAACCTGGATGGCTCTTCCTTCGCGCATAGCATACAAATAGAGGCAGACTACCCGTTGAATGATTTCTTCAAAGTGAAAGCGGCTTATAAGTATTATGACGTCCAAGCCACCATCAATGGGCAACTCCAGGAAGTGCCCTTCAACTCCCGCAACCGATTCTTTGTCAATGCCTCGTACGCCACGAAATATGACAAATGGACGGCCGACGCCACCTTGCAGTGGATCGGATCAAAGCGATTGCCGAACACTTCTGACAAGCCTTTGGAACTCCAGCAGGCAGACCGTTCACCGGATTATGTGCTGATGAATGCCCAAATGAGTCGAGGATTCAGATGGGGAAGCATCTACCTCGGCAGCGAAAACCTACTCGGTTTCACTCAGGACGACCCGATCATAGATGCTCAGAACCCATTTGGAGATCAATTTGATGCTTCAATAGTGTGGGCACCGATTGCTGGCAGATTGATTTATGCAGGAATAAGATTTAAAGTACAAAGATGAGAACACTAGTATTGCTAACGTTTTTGGGACTCGGACAAATGGCCCTCGCACAGCAGGAGCCTGTCCCGGTTGCCGGTGGTAACCTGATCGCGATTCAAACCTCCGCCATCTGCGAGATGTGCAAAGAGGCGATAGAATACGAATTGACTTTTACCAAAGGTATTAAGGAGGCTGACCTTAACCTTGAGGACAAAGTCGTGACTGTCAAGTACAATCCAAAAAAGGTGAGTGCTGAGGAGATCCGCAAGCAAATCGCGGGTGTGGGTTATCATGCAGACAATGTCAAGCGGGATTCTGTCGCTTACGAGAACCTCCCTGCTTGCTGTAAAGATGGAGCCCATGGCACAGGCGAACATCATTAGTAGTTATCAATTAGGTTGGTACAAAGACCTGAGAAGCGTCCCCTGTCGATTGACTAGATTTAGGTAAAAAGCCACACTTCCTCTGCCTATGTCAACACCCTCAACCCTTGGAATTGTGCCCGTTCTGCCCTCCACGGATATCACACGAGACCTGGCGTGGTATAACAAGCACGCCGGGTTCACGCATTACTTTGGTGATACTGGTTATGCGGGACTTCGCCGAGACAATCTGGAGTTCCACCTACAGTTCCATCACGGCAATGACGAAGACCCCATCACCGGCGGGTCTGTGATGAAGATCTTCGTCAAAGACATTCATCCATATTTCGAGGAGTTTGTGGGAAGAGGAACGATCTCAAAAGATCGACTCCGCATGAACACCCCATGGGGTACGCACGAATTCGGATTCTACGATCCCAACCAGAATGCGGTCTTTTTCGTCCAGGATGCCTAGTTTATTCCAAACCGGAGGGAACCACCTCTTCGTGATAGCGAAGTGCGAGGATATTGGTCGCCACAAGTAGTAGCAAGAGAATTACTCCCACTAAGAAATAACTCTTCCAGAAAGAGACTACCGGGCTCTCGGCAAGCAGCACCTGACCTCCCTCAAAATTCATATAAGCGCCAAAGTCATTGTCCGCGTTGAGAGAGACGCGAAAGATCTTATCTCCGCCTCGGTAGATTCGAAAGATATTCGTCTGGTTGGAGACCTCTTCAAATAAACGCACCTCGACATTCAGTTCTCCGGGGTCGTCAAGACCGGGCAAATCAAATTTCAAATCAGATTGATGTCCCCCAAGCGTAATGCTCCCCTCGCCAAGATCCACAGGCAAGCCATCACCGCTAATGGAAATGTTATCCTTCGCGTAGTCTAAGAACAACTCCTGGTACTCTTCTTTCCCCAGGTTTTGGAGTTCTTCTTCCCCATACAGACGCGACATCTCGGCGTCTATGGCTGACCTGGCAAAATTCATCTCGATGTACCAACCTGCGCCTGAGTCATGCAAAGTGAAACTTGCGGTACTCGGATTACTGCCCAATCCCGTCTGGAGAATGGCCATACAAACTAAAGTTAGAAATATCCTTTCCATACTTACATCTGTTTATCAGATGCTCGTAAAATAGCAAACTCCCTTATCCCAAACAACGGTTGGTATACTGAGCCGGTATTTTGGCGTACCTGCCCCTCAATAGAGGCTTTTCAGGTGCTTAAAGGGATGTGATCTTGCGAGAAGTGATTTCGTCGCCGTCGACGGGGAAACTTACCGGCGAAGACTGCCTGGTGGATGTATAAAACGCCGTGATCAGTTCGACGGTCCTACGACCTTCCTCACCAGTGGATAGCGGGGCTCGCTCTTCTTTGATGGCCTTGCAGAAGTCTTCGATCTGCAAACCGATGTAGTAGACTGTGGCATCGATCTTTGTGAAATGTTCCTCATCCGCCGCTTTCCACTGACTTAACAACCCTTCCTCTCCCGGAACCGTCCACAGGTCATTGAATGGTGGCTCTTGAATGGACGTTCTTCCGGCAATGAACATGGATCCCCCTTCGGTTTGAGCTCCGATGGACGCGGCATTGCTGCCGTGGATGTGTATCTTCCCATGGATACCGGGCTTTTGAGAATTGCTCAGCAGGATATTACCCAGTGCACCGCCCTCAAATTCAACCGTAGCGACAGCAGTATCTTCGACTTCTATGTACGGGTGGTTCAGATTGCGAGCTACACCATAGAGCCGCTTGATCGGACCCATGAGCCAGTGAAAAAGATCCAACTGATGGGGGGCCTGATTGATGAGCACACCTCCACCTTCTGTGCTCCACTTACCTCGCCAGGGATCACTGTTGTAGTAGGCCTCGTCTCGCCAACCCATCATAATGACATGTGCTAGCACAGGTGTACCAATCTTGCCGGCATCCAGCGCCTCCTTCATCCGCACAATAGGCTCATAAAATCTCCGCTGGCTGATTACACCCAGTTTGGCACCGCCCTTCTTCGCCGCTGCCAACATCGCATCACAGTCTTCCAGTGTGCTGGCCATTGGTTTTTCAATAAGGCAATGTACGCCTGCCTCCGCGGCTACCACCACGGATTCCCGATGGTACATGTGAGGTGTGCAAACCAGCAAGAGCTCGACTTCGGCTCTCTCGAGCATCTCAGAAAGGCTTTCGTACGCCTGTGTGTCGTGGACCCTGGCAAACTCCTGAGATCGGTCCATGGAGCGACCACAAACGCCGACAAGTTCGGCATGCTCGCATTGATTGATGCCCTTGGCATGCAGGTGCGCCACTTTCCCCGGACCGACGATGGCTGTTCTAATCTTTCTCATGTGCTCGACTTAAGGCTGTAGAATCACCTTCAACAATCCCTCCTCGCGATTGTGAAGCCTTTGGAACAGGTCGATTCCATCAGCGAGTGGTGCAACAGTACTGATAATCGCATCCGGATCGATGGCTTTGGTGGCCATCAAGTCGAGTACCTGCGGATACTCTCCACAGATCCCGCAACTGCCCTGCAGTCGGATCTGGCGAGTCACCACATCCTGCAATGGTAGCGTTACCTCCTTTGAGATGTTGCCTAATAGTGTGACAGTGCCTCCCTTTCTCGTATTCTTCACGGCTGTGCGAAACGTAGCATCAATGCCAACAACCTCGAAGGCATGATCCACTCCCCGACCCTCAGTCAGCGCAGCGATCTTTTCTTCAGCGCTATCTTCCTGTGGGTTGATCAAGGTAGTCGCTCCTATTTCTTTGGCCTTTACCAGCTTCTCATCTGCCAGGTCGATGGCAACGATCTCTTGGCAGCCCTTCCATCGAAGAAGTTGTACCACGAACAAGCCGATAATGCCCGTACCTACAACCAGTGCCGTATCGCTTGCACCGACGCCGGACAAATTGATGCCATGCAGTGCCACAGCAGCCGGCTCCACAAGGGCGGCGTGATTGAAACTCACACCTTCAGGAATCGGTACAAGGATGTGCTGCGGAACCACGAGGTACTCGGCAAAGGCCCCGTGCCTACGATAATCATCGCATGACACGCCCAACACCTGGCGTCCATCACTCAAATTGTAAAGCCCTTTCTGCGTGAACCAATCGTCTTTCGGAAAGACCGTGGAATCAAAAGTCACTCGGTCACCGACCTTCCAGCTCTCAACGTCCTGACCAGCAGCGACAATCTCACCGGAAGCCTCGTGCCCCATGATAATCGGCGGGATCCGCCTGCCACTCGCTCCGGTCATGCCATACACGTCGCTCCCGCAGATGCCAACAGATTTAACTCTGATCAATACCTCGTCATCCTTAGGAGTGGGGTCCTCTACATCCGCAAGTTCAAACTCGTGGTACTGCTTTAGAACGAGAGCCTTCATACTGACATAGACCTATTTCTTGCCTTTGTCCTGAAGAGCCTTGGCGACGTAGTTAGTATATGCCGCGGCCGTCTTATCAATACGGGTCGGATCTTGAAGTTTGCTAGTGACGACGAAGACCAGACTCTCTTCTTCTGGAGCATCCATATTGTAACCTACCGTCTCAAGGATGTAGCTGGTATACACTTCGGTAGAAGTCGTCGTGGTCGTAGGTCCTACACCGACACCCGAGTAGTAGTGTCCATAGGCATAAGGCCGCGCATAGTACCGGGAAAAACCACCATAGTACGACGGATAGTAACTGCCATAGTAACCCCCAACATACGCTCCTGTCTGCGTGCTCGTTGTCCTTTCAGTCCTTTGCTCATCCAATACGGAAGTAACCACCACGGCACCGAAACCCTCTTTGTCGAGAATCCCCTTCAGCTCCTTCGACCGCGCTTCAGAAACTTCCTCAGCGGGATTCAGCATGGGAAACAATTTGAAGCTCTCTACTGCTGTAAGTCCACCAGATCGAAATTTATTCGCCATTTCCTCTTCAAAAGCTATTCGACTCTGCCTGTTGGCCGTCCTTGCGATAACAAGGATCTTTTTCGACACAAATCGATCAATGGTAGGTCCTTCGCTTTTCCAGCTACTCAGGACCTGAACACCCGAACAGGCAGCAAGCAAAAGTATTGAGGCGAATACGCCTGATATAAGTAATTGTCTCATAAAATCATTATAGTTTCGGCAGTGCAAAGAATGAGATAAAATCCCGAACCGGGGCCCTTGCCCAGCTAATTTTTCAACTTTTCCGATGCGCTCTTTCTCTGATACCAATTGTGCAATATTCGCTAAAGCTAGTAGGTCATGCCGCAAAGACCATTGCTTCGATTCCGCAGGTTCAAATCATCTACTCCAGCATCTGCTTCAAGACGGCCATAAACCGCTGACCATCTTCGGAGGTGGCACCACGCATGGGAATCTCCAGCCGTTCATTCATTAGGCCAAGGCGGCCAGACATAAATTCCCGCCACAACGTGTTGGACAATATCGTCTTTTGTTGGGTTCGAAGCAGGATGCTCAAGTCGCTTCCAGCACCGTTACTGGTGATCTGGTAGCTCAAGCGCTTGTCGAGTAGCGCAAACATTCCGGGAAGGCTGGAGGTGGACCTGGACTTGGGTGGCCCTCGTTCAAATCCCTGATCTGCATCCAATAGCATGAGGTAGTGCATGGGGTCGGAGGATCTCTCCGTCGCCCAGTCCTGGATGCGACGGGTAGCCCATGCTGAATCCAGCAGGAAGTAATATCGCTCATCATTCTCCAGGGCTTCTTTATGGTTCGTGAGGATGACATCGTGTTCCCGGCATTGTGCGTTGCCCACTTGATATACACATACTCCAAGCGCGTGAGCAGCGGACTGTAGGTCATCCCAGTGTGTCGGATCCCTCACCTGCGACGAGGCGGTTTGTGTGTAAACCAACAGGCAGAGCAGCATGGGGAGTTTGGACATGGGCTTTGGTTTTGTTTTTAGGCTAACGCGCTTTCAATCTATTGACTTCCACTTGCAGCACGTTCACCAGGTTGTTGACCCGGAGCAATTTCTGTGTGTACCGATCGTGCGTCAGCCGAATTATGTAAGCATATTGCTGGACCCGGACTTTAAAATCATCATCACGTTTGAGCGCTTCGTAGTTCCTTGGAACGGCCTCATTCATGATTTCAAACGTCTTGAATCTGCTCATCATTTCATTCAGGAGGGGGTTACCATTCATGTATTGGCGGTCTTTCAGGAAGTCTCTTAGCCACACGTATTCGTTTTCATAGAGAAAGGCAATCTGTTTCCTTATCGTATCATTCGAGATGATATTGAGCCCTTTTGATTGTAGCAGCTGATAGCCACTCTTCACAGGATTTACATTGGCTGCCATCGGTAGCCAGGAAAAATGACTGGCCAGTGAGTCATGGTAAGGGAGGTCATCATTCAAATGATTCAGAACAATCTCACAAGAGCGTACGACATGGTTTAAGTAATACATGTTTCGCTCGTGGTCTTCAATGTCAGCTTGCAAATTCTCTCGGATCTCCTGCAGAATCTCGATCTCCAGCATTCGTTCCTTGTTGCGTTGATTCCAGTTGTTGATCTGCACGGCGATCAAAATTCCGATGACCACGAGTATTATCTCTCCGAAGGCATAGAAGAAGTACCGCTTCATGTTGCCAGTACCTATGATTGTTCGCCGTATTTTCCCAAGAAATTTCAGCATGGGCATTCTGTTGCTCACACCTCTCAAAGAGGGCAAAGCGGGGCAGTCGAAGGAGCACCTCGCTCTATTAAAGGTAAGATTTTCCAGTTGGCCTTACAAAAACGGCTGAATTAGTGGTAAGGGTCCCAAGTCCATTCTCAGCGGAAATAGGCGTCAGATCAAGATGGAAAAAGCACTGACAGAACGAATGTTGCAATCAGGCCTTCGATAATATTAAGGCAGAGGATACAAGTAGTGGTTCGAAATTCGCTTTGATTGCCCGACTAATTTCCAAACAGGTTGTAGTAGCAAATATTGGGGCTGTCTGAGTTGGATTCTACAATGTCCAGAAGCCCATCGCCATTGAGGTCTACGACTTTAATATCATACGTATCGGATTTCTTCTCCGAAAGTTGCAGGGAAGTGAACGATAAGCCGTCGCCTTTGTTGAAATCACATAGTTTTCCTGTCTGGAATTGCCCACGACGAAGTCCATATCACCATCCTGGTCAAAGTCACCGGTATCTAATGAAAACGTACTGGTGTTAGCTTCGCCGACCTGCACACTGCTGCCGTATGTCACTACCGCCTCCGCCAAAAACAGCTGATTTTGCTCACGAATGTTCCCGACCAACACATCTGGTAAGCCATCGCCATTGAAATCTGCCACGGCTATTGACCGTGAATCCAATTCACTATCGCCAATAGCTACCTTAGTCTCAAAGGTATTTTGCTCATTGAGGTAAATGAAGTTCCTCTGCCCGTCGCGATTGGCTACGACGAAGTCTTTATCTCCATCACCATCCAGGTCGAATAGATCGATGTCCAGCGTGCTATCATCTCGCTCACCAAAGAGCACGACTTCATCGAACTGACCCTGACCATTGTTGAGGGCCAGCTCATTGGCATAGGCCCGGTTGCAAATGATGACGTCGATGTCCCCATCACCATCCACGTCACCAAGCGTCAGGTTCCGAGTATTGGAACTAAGGTCTGCATACGATCCTCCGTCGGAAAACTGGCCTGATCCATCATTCCAATAGATCCTGTTGGGCGCCTTGTCATTACCCGTCGCCACATCAAGATCTCCATCGCCATCAAAGTCCGCAAGCTCGGCAGCATATGTAGTTGCCCGTCGAGGTGACAGCAGGTAGCTCTCTGTGTACAGACCGGATCCATTATTCAAAAACACCTCATTTGCGGCAGGCCAGTGCCTTCCATTGGCAATGACCAGGTCCATATCGCCGTCACCATCCACATCACCGGCGGTAACGGATGATGACTTCAGTTCCTGAGGATCAAAAACCCTCTCGCGGAAGGTGGTTTGTGCCAAGAGGAAGCTGGGTAGGCACAACAAAAAGATCAGCGGGTAGATCAGTGGACGGGCATTCATCTCGAGAAGATAACGGATTTGGCCAAGCGGAAGAAACGATACCATTGACAAAGCTTCTCAGTTATTTTACTAACAAAAGTGAAACTTTAATTACATTCGCCCAGTATAATACTGTCAATTGTGTAAGAAATGAAGAGTGTAAAACTGGGAAATTTCGAAGAATTGGTCCTCCTGCTTGTTGGCGCCCTCTACGATCAGGCATATTCGGTGAATATCGTGGAAGAGTATCAGAAGCAGACCAGCAAGAAAATCAATGTGAGTGCGATTCACACCGTGCTCTATCGGCTGGAGGAAAAGGGATTCCTTCAGTCGCAGCTAAGCGAATCTACTTCTGAAAGAGGCGGAAAGCGCAAGCGGCTTTTCTACCTGACACCCTACGCCCAACAGTCGCTGGACGAGTTGGCGACGATTCGGGAGCGCCTCCGGATCAAGATATCGGAGAGCAAACTCAACTGGAATACCAACTAGCATGGGGGCAAAAACACCTCAACCTCCTCGCCTCGCTCTAAGACTGTTTCAATCGTACTGCCGGCCAGATCGATTGGAAGAGTTGGAGGGTGACCTTGAGGAGTTCTTCATCAAGCGCCTGAATAGCGGTGCCCCAGTCTGGAGGGCCAAGCTCTTCTATTGGTGGAATGTGCTGCGGTGCTATCGGTCCTACTCAAAAACAAAAACTCAAAATAGAATGACAGTCGTACCTTTATTCAAATCCTACTTCAAGCTGGCTATCCGACATTCATGGCGTAACAAATGGGCCGTGTTGATCAATGTCGTGGGGCTTGGCATGGCGCTGAGCATGTGCATTTTCCTTTACATGATCTACGCCTTCAACATCGAGTTTGACACCGCGTACGAAGGAACGGAGGATGTCTACCGACTCCACTCCTTCACTATGGAGAACGGTGTTGAGCGTAGAAACGAAATGTCTCCGATGGCACTGGACAATGCCTTACGGAACAATGTAGGCGGGATCAATGAACTGGCTACCTACTATGCAGTGCGCACGAGTATCAAAACCGATGATGACTACTTCGCAGAACGAGTCGCCTTCGTGTCAACAGAGTTTCTGGACATGTTTGAGACGCCGCTGTGGTATGGCTCCTTTGCCCCTTTCGGTGAGCAACCTGTCGCCTACCTCAGCCGAGATTTGGCCAAGAAGTATTTTGGTGACGAGATCGCCCTCGATCGCACCTTGAGCATCTATCTCGGCGGGTCCAACAAGCGCGAGGTAGTGGTTGCCGGCGTATTTGAGAGGCTCCCACCCAACAGAAGCTTTGATACCGAAATCGTAGTACACTACAGTGAATACAGTGAGGCCTACAACATTGACGCCAACGACTGGAAAAATCATCGATACCTCGCCCATTACATGCGCACGTCGCCCGAACAATTGGCGGATATTGAAACTCAGATCAATCGATACATACCGCAGCAGAATGAAGGTCACGAAGAAAGGAAGATCACCCGGTTTGAATTGGTGCCCTTTCTATCGCCAACAGTTGCAAACCACACGCTCTGGCGATCCTATGTGACTTCGCGACTACGACCAGAAGTGTATTTTATCTTCAGCACGCTCATTGGAATGGTCTTCCTGATCGCCTGCTTCAACCTTGCCAATACCTCTATGGCCATGACTTCCAATCGGCTAAAGGAAATTGGCATTCGCAAAACACTCGGTTCGCGTAGCAAGCAGATATTGGTGCAGTTTCTTTTCGAAATGGGAGTGATCTGTTCGTTGGCCTTTGTATTGGCCATTGCACTGGCGAATACGACGTCGCAGGCAATTCTAGGGCTCTTTGGAGCTACCTTCGTTCTTCAGGACATAGACCTGACCGGGGTCATTCTTTTTACCCTGATCTTTTTGACTTTCACCACATTGGTTGCCGGACTCCTTCCAGCACTCTACGCATGGAGATTTCAGCCCATCGCTATTATGAGAAAATCTGTTCGGTTAAAGGGCGTCAATTGGCTGAACAAAACGCTGACAGTGGGGCAATTTGCTTTCTCTATTGCTGTACTTACCGCTGGCGTCACCTTTTCACAAAACAAAGTGTTCCTGGACAACATCCCTTTAGGCTATGATGAAGAGGGCATCTACGTTATCGAGTTGCAGGAACGCAAGCAGTTCGGGCCGCTTAAGCAACAAGTAGATCAAATCCCGGGTGTACAAACGGCAGGTACCTCGGACAATATTGGCGCTTGGAATGACGGCTCTCCAGCCACTTTGAAAATCGATACGGCCACTTACGAAGTGAGCAATTATGTCGTCGGGGAAGACTACCTGGATCTACTATCAGTAGAAATAGTAACAGGCAGGTCCTTTATCAAAGGCAGCAAGAACGACCAAAGTAACTCAGTGCTTGTCAACCAGGAATTCGCTCGTAAGTATTTCGAAGGCAATAGCCCAGTGAATGAGGTCATCACCGTAAGCAACGACAGAAAAACCATCGTGGGCGTCACCAGAGACATCATCAAAGACGTCTACGAAGATGCTGTGGAATCTCCTTCCATCATTTCCATGGGACCGGATACGGTCATGCGGTACCTGGTGATCAAAACCGCATCCTCCGATATCCCTACACTCGAGGCCAACCTGAAAACGATCTGGTCTGACTTGTATGACCTGCCATATCAAGGCCGCTCACAAGGAGACCTGGCAGTCGGAAATGCCAAGAAAGACTCGGATAATCTTCAGAAGATCTTCTTGACAATGGCTCTATTGGGAGGGTTTCTTAGTCTTGCCGGGATATTCGCCCTGGCGAAACTAAATGTCGCACGTCGACTCAAGGAGATCACTATCCGTAAGGTACTCGGGGCCACGGTCAAAGAACTGCTGGTGGCCATCAACCGATCGTTCGCCATTACACTGGCCGCATCCCTGGTGACTGGGAGTGCCCTGGGATTCCTGGTCTCTCAAACCGTACTGAGCCTGATCTATAAACACCACGTCCCAGTGACCCCATTGACGAGTCTTTCGAACGGGGCACTGATCGTCATCTTCTCGGTGCTGATGATAACCCTTGCCGTATACGTTCCTGCCCGAACCAACCCTGTTCAGGGGCTCAGGGAGGAATAGCATTGTGTCATAAAAGTGACCTATCTCTTAATCATCAACAGGGATGGGTCACTTTCTATTCCCTTACCAATTGCTTCTCCAGTTCTTCGAGGGACTTGCCTTTGGTCTCAGGAACAACCCTCCAAACAAAGAAGAATCCGGCAGCCGCAAAAAGGCCATAGACCAGAAATGTCATGCTACTACCCAGCGTGGCAAGCTCCCACGGGAATACCAACTGTACCAGGAAACTCACGGCCGAGTTAATGAATCCGGCGAAGGAGATCGCAAATCCCCGCACCTTCAGCGGGAACAGTTCCGAGAAGAGCACCCACATGACGGGGCCGACAGAAATGGCAAAGGACGCCACAAAACCCAGGATCCCAATCAAGATGAGCATTGGATTCATCGTGATCGCGGCAGTGATCATATTGGACTCGTACTGGCGCGCGCCCTCTTCTCCGAGCGCCTCAAGTACAGCCGCTTTAAAGTCGATATCGTTGGAGTAAGTCACTCCCACCAGCGGCTGTATTTGTTCCCGGTTGATTTCAGCAGGTAGTGAACCGAGCTTCTCTTCCTGTAGGGTGTAAGAGGCCGAGCCAAACCCATAGGCGAGCAGGAACATCGTCAGTGCGATACCCGCCACACCAAATGTCAGCAGGGGCTTCCTCCCCAGTCGGTCGATGAACAAAATGGCTACGATCGTAAAAACCAGATTGGTGATGCCCACCAGAATGGCCTGTATGAAGGAAGCGTCGGTACCTATCCCGGACTGCTCAAAAATCATAGGCGCATAAAAGAACACCGAATTGATCCCCGTGATCTGTTGCAACACTGCCACGACGACCCCTATCGTGAGCACGAGGCGCATCGCCGGTGAGAAAAGCTCCTTCAATTTTGACAGAAACTGCTGCAACTTGCCACTAGTAGATAGTTCCCCACCAGACGCTTCATCGTCACCAATACTCTCCTTGACGGCAAGAACCTGCTTTTCCGCCTCTTCCGCTGAAGCGACCTTATTGAGCACTTCACGGGCCTCATCCTCCCTTCCTTTCATAAGCAGCCAACGTGGACTTCGGGGTACTGCAAACAATCCAATGAAATAGAGGACGGCTGGTAACGTCTCGAGCCCCAGCATCCATCGCCAGTTCCACTTGCCGATACCCAAAGCCTCGACCCAGCCCGCTGACGAATCACCCAGCTGAAGTATGAGATAGTTAGTAAAGAAAGCGGCAGAAATACCGACAACAATGTTGAGCTGATTGAAGGACACCAACTGACCCCGCATGTGGGGTGGCGAGACTTCTGCAATGTACATGGGCGCGATGATCAGTGCGGCACCGACACCAAAGCCCCCGATCATTCGTGCGATCACCAAAAAGAGAAAGTTCGGCGCAATGGCCGAAGCTATGGCGGAAACAGCAAAAAGAATCGCGGCATATGTCAGCACCTTCTTGCGACCTATCCGATCACTCAGTGGTCCTGATATCATCATCGCCGCGGTCGCCGTGAGGGTCAGTGAACTAACCGACCACCCCAGCTGGAGCTTGGTAAGATCAAACTCGATTTCGATGAACTTGACAACACCGGAGATCACTGATGCATCGAAGCCCATCAGGAATCCTCCTAATGCGACGATCAGCGCGATGCGAATGGTATACGCTTGCTTGGGAGCCATTGGTTAGGGTTTTTGGTTTTTCTGGCCTGCCAATATAACCCAAAATGGAAGAACCCTGGATCCATGAATTCCGTAGCTGGCAATCCGCTATTCGGCAATAAATGAGTAGATTGACGCGTACGACGAACTCAAATCAAAAGCTGCTTTATGAAAAGGAGAAGATTTCTCAAAAACAGTGGTACCGCAGTGGCGGGTGCCGCGGGTATTTCAATAGTACCGTCCCATGTGCTAGGGAGCGCTCTGGGTCACATCGCACCTAGTGACAAGGTCAATCTTGCCGGGATAGGGATCGGCCACCGTGGTGGCTCAATCCTGCGATCGCTCCACGAAACGGGGATCGCCAATGTGGTGGCCCTCTGTGATGTGGATATGAAGGGCGATCACGTCAAGCGCTCGGTGGAAATGTTCCCCAAGGTCAAGCAGTTTACCGACTTCAGAGAGATGTTCGACGAAATGGGCGATGACATCGAGGCCGTCAGTGTAGGTACCCCGGACTTCTCCCATTTCCCCATTACGATGCTGGCTATGTCTCTCGGGAAGCATGTCTACGTAGAGAAGCCGCTGGCACGAACGTTCAACGAGATCGAATTGATGATGGCCGGCGCCAACAAACACGGCGTGGTCACTCAAATGGGGAATCAGGGACATTCCGGAGAAAACTACTTCCAGTTCAAAGCCTGGAAAGAAGCTGGGATCATAGATGGTGTCACCGAAATGACCGCGCACATGAACAATAAGCGCAGGTGGCATGGCTTCGATCCACGTATCACGTCCTTTCCGGCCAAAGAAGCTCTGCCAGAAGGCATGGACTGGGATGTGTGGCTCAACACGGCCCAGTGGCATGAGTACAACAAGGACTACCATCACGGGCAATGGCGCTGCTGGTACGACTTCGGAATGGGGGCCCTTGGAGACTGGGGAGCCCACATTATGGATACCGCGCACCAGTTTCTGGAACTGGGTCTTCCCTACGAGGTAAACCCCACCCTGCTCAACGGGCACAATTCCTTCTTCTTCCCTTTTTCATCGACCATTGAGTTCAAATTCCCGGCCCGTGGGGAGATGCCTGCCATGCAGATCAACTGGTATGATGGCACCGACAACATTCCTGCCGTGCCTGAGGGCTATGGTGTGTCTGAGATCGACCCCAATATACCACCACCGAGTGACGGAGCGCTGCAGCCTGCCAAGCTCAATCCGGGCAAGATCATCTATGGCAAAGACCTTACATTCAAAGGAGGAACACATAGTGCACCGCTGAAGATCATTCCAGAGGAGGCTGCGAAGGACATGGCTTCCAAATTGCCAGAAGTTCCCGAAAGCCCTTCCAATCATTTTGAAAACTTCCTCAAGGCCTGTAAGGGCGAAGAAGAAGCCAGGTCCTCTTTTGACATTGCAGGACCTTTAAGTCAGGTATTCTGTCTTGGGGTGATTGCTCAACGGCTGAGTGCAAAACTTGTGTTTGACAGGGAGACGAAGGAAATAACCAACAATTCGTACGCCAACGAGCTATTGAAGGGAGACCCTCCCAGGGCCGGATGGGAAGAATACTATCAAATGGCTTAGGAGATTTTATGCAGGAGGTAACTGAGGCCGGGTAGCGCTTCAGTTCTCCTCCAAAATGGTCTTGATGTGCTGCAGGATTTCACGCGGCACATACGGTTTGTTGAGCAGATGTGCATTTTGTATCTCATCCACTCTTTGGCGTGTTTCCTGATCACTAAGAGCCGAAAGAAAAAGAATGGGAACATCGGACATGCTTCGCAAAGCGGCGGCAGCGTCCAACCCACTCCTTTGCCCTTTCAACATGATATCCAAGAGGATGAGGTCCGGCTTGAGTTCCTCCGCCAATTGCGACAGCTCATCAGCGGACTCGTATCTCCCCAGACTCTCGTACCCGTGGCCCTGAAGGATCTTTTCCAATACCAGGGAGGAAATGACATCATCTTCGAAAATCAGCACTCGCTCACTCATGACCCGCGAGATAAATCGTCTTTGGCGACAAATGGAAATGTTATCCTGTATTTGACCCCCTTTGTCAGGTCTTTATCAATTTCTCCTCCTAACTGCTTGCAAAACATGTCTATCAGATCCATTCCGATGGACTTTCCATTGTTGGTGGTACCCGACATGCCCTTCCCCTCATCTCCTAGCGTATAGTGTATACTGCCCTCTCGCTTGTGTAGAAAAACGGTTATTTTTCCTCCTGTTTCCCGGTCGTACGCGTGCTTGAGGGTATTCGACAGTATTTCATTGGTGATCAGACCCAGAATCAATATCCGATCGACGCTAAGTCTGTGATTCTCGACGGAGAAGTCGATTTCATACAAGTCTTCGTTGGAGGCGTAGGTACGAATCAGGGTCTTGACGAGGTCATCCAGATAGTCCCTTGTGAATAGTTGGTCTGCCTCCTCCAACTCCAATAGCTGCTCATGTATTTTGGCTATGGACAAAATGCGGCTGTTCGTCTCCGAAACAAAATGCTGAAGGCTGGCATCATCTGTCGCCTGACTCTTCAGATACATCAGGTTGGAGATCAAATTCAGATTGTTCTTGATCCGGTGGTGCAGCTCCTGGAAGAGTAACGTCTTCATCTCCAGGGCCTTCCTGAGATTCTCCTGTGCTCTTTTTTCCTTCGTCACATCAAGGAACGACGCTACGACGCCATACATCTTCCCCTCATCGTTGAGAATAGGATTGCTATTGACAGTTATGATCTTGCGTTCCTCATTGCCAATGTGAACATTCATCAGAAAATCAGCCACCGGCTGTCCGGTTCGACCGGTGACGACACTTGGATGTTCGGAGGGATCCATGGGCTCATCTTTGGCATTGAGTGCCTTCCATCGAGGATCGAATGAGTCCTTTCCCATTAATTGGTCGACAGTAAGCCCCAGGATATCAGCAGCAGACCGGTTGCACATCAGTATTTTGTCCTGAGTGTCGTGTACTACGATACCCTCATGCAGTGACTCCACTACCGATCTATACCGTTCCTCGCTTTCGCGGAGCTGTTGATTCAGCTTGTGATGTTCGGTGACATCCCTAGCCACCGAGTAGTTGAGCTTTCGGTCATAGTCTATGACACTGTTCCACTCGAGCCACACATAACCACCCTTCTTGGTACGATATCTATTCTTGAAATTGATCGCCTCTGGCTTCCCTTCATATAAAGTGGCCGCTTCTGTCTTTGTCTTCTCCAGATCATCTGGATGGAGAAAATTTAGAAACGGCTGCGATTTCAACTCCTCCATTGTATAGCCCAGGACTTTGACCCACTGGTCATTCAGTTCCAAAAAGTAGCTATTGAAGTCCGAAATGGAAAAGAGGTCATTGGCCATGCGGAATAGCTCCCGCTGGCTGTAGGCCGGAGTAGTCATTCTCACCGAAACAGTGAGAGCGGAGACTACTGAATCTTGTACAAGCGGTATTAACTCCACCGCCCGAACATCAGCGCCAAACAAGGATACCCAATCGCTGGGATTTGAAGAAATTGGCACATTGGAGTCAAAAGCCTCCGAAAGGATCGTCGATAGCTTTTCTGCTTCAGGCACCTCTGCTGCCAACCAGGCCTCGCCGTGCCCGATGTCTACGCCATGCTGAGATTTCATCCATGCCCGAAATTCCCGATTGGCGGAGATGTACTCTTTGCTTTTATCAAGCGTGAATATCAGGGTTTGATCTGGAGAGTTACTGGTTTTCATAAGGTTCTCTCCATGATGCGAAGGCAAGTATCATGGGCAGTTTGTGTGGGATGCTCAGGACAATATAGTCAGAAAGGCCATGGAGATCAAGCAATTGCGCATAATGGCCATCGCATCATTGTTCATGCATTTCAGGTATCCGAAAGAAAAAAGCAAAGTGCAAGTAAAGCCGCACCTATTCTTAAGCATTCTTATTGATAAGATCGACGAGTTGCCGCTTGTTGGCAACTCCCGATTGACGCCAGACCGGTCGACCATTCTTGAATAGAATCAATGTAGGCACACCTCTTACCTGATACTGCTGGGCCAGTGCTTTGTTCCGATCCACATCAATTTTGATGATTTTGGCCTTACCCCCTACTTTCGCCGAGACATCCTTCAAGATGGGCGCCTGCATGCGACACGGACCACACCAGGTAGCATGAAAATCGACCAGCACTGGCTGGCTCCCACTGATTAACTGTTTGAATTTTCCTTTCATTTTGCGTATTCGTTCTCGATGCTGCTCTTTAGTTCTGTCAAGAGCTCTTTCTGATGTCTTGTAAGGTGCTTTGGCAATAGCACCTGCAATTTAATGTACAAGTCCCCATGTCTTGTGGCTCCATATACGGGCATCCCTTTTCCTCTCAGTCTTAGCTGCTTACCATTCTGTGTGCCCTCCGGGATCTTAATATTCACGTCTTTTCCATTGATCGTTCGGACCGACCGCTTGCCACCGAGTATCGCGGTAAACATGTCAATGGTCAGCCGCATGTATAGGTCATCGCCCTTCCGCTCGTAATGCGCATGTGAGCCTACACGTATCGTAAGGAGTAAATTTCCAGACTGCCCGCTATGACCCTTCGCGCCTTTCCCTTTCACCTTCAACTGCAATCCATCAGAGGCCCCCGGCTTTATTTTCACCCTTATCTTTTCGACCCCAAGGTCCACGATCCGCTCGGTCCCATGGTAGGCCTCCTCTAGTGAGATTGTGATCTCACCTTGTAGGTCAGTTCCATGTTGGCCATGGCCGTAATTGCTAAAACCTCTCGAACCCCCAAAACCTTGTTGGCCGCGACCGAAGAAAGACTCGAAGAAATCAGAAAATCCACCACTTCCAAACAGGTCCGACGGGTCGCCCTGGAATTCATAGTGGTATTCCCCACCGGGTGAACCATAGAATCCCTGACCGGATCGAGGCCGGTATTGTCCTTGTTGATACTGCTTCCAATGTGCACCCAGCTCATCATATTCCTTTCGCTTCTCCGGGTCACTCAAGACTTCATTGGCCTCGCTGATCTCCTTGAACCGCTCCTCTGCAGCTTTGTCCCCGGGATTCTTATCCGGATGGAATTGTACCGCCAGTTTCCGATAAGCTTTGCGGATCTCATCTTGCGTCGCTGTCTTCCCTACTCCGAGTACCTTGTAATAATCCTTGTATTCCATCTCGCTCATCCATCAATGTCACAAAAAAAGGGACCACCCGGTCCCCTTACCCACTTGCATGTTGCATTCGGAAATCATCCGTCGCCACCTCTCATGCCCTCCACTCTCTTGGAACTGACTCACCCTCCGGATGGTAGTGCCACGTGCGGCAACTGGAGTCCGAATCTCAATTCTTGGAACAACCGTTAGCCAATGTCAATGGTTTTGGGAGGCCGAGGTTTGGCTTCTTCCTTCTTGGGAAGCGTGATTGAAAGGATACCCTTATCGTACGCAGCGGCGATTTTCTCACCATCAATCGTATCAGGCAGACGGAATGATCGCTCAAAAGAGGCCACTCCAAATTCTCTCTTTATAAATACCCTGCTATCCTCCTTATCGCCATTTTCGATCTTGGTGCTTACGGTTAACACATCTTCATTTACCTCGATGTTGAAGTCGGATTTTTCCCAACCGGGTGCCGCCAATTCAACAACAAACCCATCTTCGCTTTCCAGGATGTTGACCTTAGGCATCGACATCACGGGGCGAGGTGACCTTGTCCTTCGGACCCTCGAAAACTCCGGTAACAGAAAGTCGTCAAACAGGCGGTCAAATGTTCGGTTATTTGAAATTGTCATATTCATATTCTTGATCTTTTTAGATTACTTTCAATGTCATTCGAGTCCACTTGTTCAAACCGTGTTCCAAACGTGCAGATGTGAAATATTGCGCCATACTGACAGATTCAAGTCAAAATAAGCGACAATTACATGCCATGATGTCATGATTAAGGGGGAAAAGCAGCAATTCAGTATTGTCAGGAGACTACGGAGCTTTCGTTGCGCATTCGCGGGGATCCTGTATCTGATCCGGAGTCAACACAATGCCTGGATACATCTGGTCGCGACGATCGGGGTCATCACAGCAGGAGTCTTACTCGCAGTGAGCCCAACAGAATGGGGGTTATTGCTTTTGTCTATTGGGTTTGTATGGACGGCTGAAGCCTTCAACACGGCGCTGGAAGCCCTGGTGGATCGGGTTTCACCGGAAATTCATCCATTGACGAAGGTGGCAAAGGATGTCGCGGCAGGTGCGGTGCTGATTGCGGCGGTCGTTTCGATCATCGTTGGGGCGATCATTTTTCTACCAAAATTGGTTCCGTAAAAAACGGATAATCCCATCGAATGTCGGTCGAAGACATTCTATGCTAGACCCCTACCAATCACCAGAACTTTTGCAATTAAGGTGCGTTTTTGTGGAAGTATCGCTATTAGCGGTAACTCAACATTTTCAATCTCTTTAACTCAATCCAATCAACAAATGTCAAAAAGGATTTTGATCACCGGAGCCAACGGTGGTTTCGGAAAACTATCTGTCCTCTCCCTCCTCTCTGCTGGTCATAGCGTCGCCGCCACCATGCGAGGTATCGAGGGGAAAAACAAAGAAGCTGCGGAAGAACTTCGAAATGCTGGTGCACTCGTCATCGAAATGGACGTGACCAATGAAGCCAATGTAAACACGGCAGTCTCGGCGGCGATCGATGGGCTCGGTGGGCTAGATGTGGTCGTCAACAATGCCGGCGTCGGCGTGCTCGGGATTCAGGAGATGTTCACCACAGACGATTGGCAGCGCCTGTTCGATATCAATGTCTTTGGCGTACAGCGAGTCGTTCGCGCTTCTCTTCCCCACTTGAGAGCTCAAGGATCAGGGTTGCTCATCTTTGTGTCAAGCTTGCTAGGACGCATGACTTTCCCTTTTTATGGCCCCTACAATGCCTCCAAATGGGCGCTGGAAGCAATGGCTGAAAACTATCGCGTGGAGCTTTCAGGCTTCGGCGTAGATTCCACCATCGTGGAGCCCGGTGGCTTTCCGACTTCCTTCTTCAATGCGCTTATGACTCCAACTGATGCTTCTCGCAATGATGGGTACGGTGATATGATCCATGCGCCAAAGGCGGCGTTTGACAATTTTGAGGGTGCGTTAGCACAGAATCCCGCGCAAGACCCACAATTGGTCGCAGACGCCATTCTCGGGCTGGTGAATGCTTCTGCCGGCGATCGACAGTTTCGAACGGTTGTGGACAAAATGGGCATGGGAGATCACATCGATCCTTACAATGGCCAACTGGAGCAATTGATGCAAGGCATCTACGGAGCATTTGGCATGGGTGACATGTTGAAGGTGAAGGCTGGCTAGTACATCCCGGAAATTGAAGTTATAGAAAGTGGCCCTGAGCCACTTTTTTTATTTCCAGACTATTGTGCTCCGTGGTTTGCTGGCAATATGGCTATCTTTTGCTCGATTTACCTATTGAACCAATGAGCCTACGAACAGTCACCTTCCTCCTAATTCTTTGCCTTGCAGCGACAGCTCCCATCTGCCTGGCACAGCAACAGCCGAATGTCCTGCTAATCATCTCGGATGACCTGAACACACGAATAGGTCCCTACGACCGGCAGAAGGACCACACCCCTCATCTTGATCGACTTGCCAGTGAAGGAGTACAGTTTGACCGGACTTACTGCCAATATCCACTGTGCGGACCATCCCGCGCGTCGTTCATGAGTGGGCTGTATCCCGAAACGAACAAGTTGATATCCAACCAGTACATCATCGGCAACTTCCGCACGGCCAACTCTGATCTTGCAGATCACCCATCACTCGCCGGCTTCTTCAAGGAGCAGGGGTATTATTCGGCCCGTGTATCCAAGATATTTCACATGGGTGTTCCCGGCGGTATAGAAAATGGTGGCCCCGGCGCTGATGATCCCGACTCATGGGACTACGCCTACAATGTGCTAGGTCCTGAGACTCTCAGTCAGGGCACTTTGGAATTGCTATCCCCAAAGAACCTGCACTATGGGGGGAACTTCTCGCGTATGATCATCAGGGATGAGTTGGCTGCCACTCAAACCGACTATATGGCCACAAGCCAGGCCATCGCCCTACTTGAAAGCAGGGCTGCCGCCGTCGCCGAGGGTGCCACCAATAAAGTAAAGCCAAAGCCCCAGGCGCCTTTCTTCATCGGGGTAGGATTGGTACGCCCCCATGTTCCATTTGTGGCCCCGGAGAATTGCTACGAGCCCTATCCCGACACGGAGATGGAAATACCGGAGGCTGTGGTAAATGACAATGTACCATCTGAGGCCTTGCGACAGCGCAATGAGAGGGGTTGGGGCATGGAAGAGCACCACAAAGAGAAGGTCATCAGTGGCTATCTGGCGAGTGTCAGGTTCATGGATCAGCAGGTGGGCCGATTGCTCGACGCCCTGGATCGTCTCGATTTGCGAAAGGAAACGATCGTTGTTTTCATCTCGGATCATGGCTACAACCTCGGTGAGCACGACTGCTGGTCGAAAGTGAGCCTCTGGGAAGGCTCTGTCCGCGTACCAATGATCATTGCCGACCCCCGTTATCCTGCATCTCACGGAACGACAGTAAATGGAGTCACAGAGTTGATCGATCTGTATCCTACGCTTGCCGACCTCTCTGGGCTGCAAAAGAACGCTCCAAAGATATTGCAGGGGCGCAGCCTGGCCCCCGCAGTACGCGGGGACGATGCCATCGCAGGCGATATACCCGCCTACACTATCTCCTTTGGCGGCAAAGGCGGGACCTTACGGACGGGCCAATGGCGCTATACACGCTGGGGCGAGGACGTTGCCGAAGCCAAGGAAGAATTGTATGACCATACGACTGACCCAGAGGAGCATCACAACCTCGCAGGGGACGAGGCTAACAGAGACGCCCTGGTCAGAATGAGGGAGCTGTTTGAGAGGCGCCGTGCATTGGCTCGCAACGGCCTCGATAATTGACGATTAGTCTGCGAAATATCGAATTTTGAACGAGTGACCAATAAATAACCTGATACTATTTTTGAAAAAAGTGTACATTCACTAATTAATACCACAGCTAGCTAGTAAGTAGGTCGACTATGATGAATGGCCGACCCTCTCTGGATGAAGAACCAAATTAAGAAGATACCTATCCTCGGAAAATGGACAACCTCCATTCGCCGGCGCTTGAAGAAGGTAGCACCGTTCACAACCTCCCAGGAGCATTGGGAGAATCGCTACAAATCAGGAGGTGACTCCGGCCCTGGGTCTTACAACCGATTGGCACAATTCAAGGCTGATACGATCAACGCTTTCATAAAGGAGAATGACATTAAGTCTGTGATCGATTTTGGTTTTGGCGATGGTAATCAACTGCGATTGCTCGACATACCTCAATATGTGGGTTTTGAAGTGAGCGAAAGCGCCGTAGCGCACTGCCAAAAGTTGTATGACGATCCCAGTAAAACATTCAAGCATTTGACCGAGTACCAGTGGGACAGGGCCGACCTCGCGCTTAGTTTAGATGTGCTATTCCATTTGGTGGAGGAGGCCGTTTTTGAGGCCCACCTAAGGTCTCTCTTCAACGCTGCCAAAAAGTATGTGATCATTTACGCGTCTAATGCAGATGATAAGGAGCCTAACCCTACATTACCTCAGGTAAGACGACGAAAGTTCACACCGTGGATCTCTGAGCATGCTCCGGCCTTCATGTTGAAGGCTCATATCCCCAACAAATATCCCTTTGACGGGAATGCCGAGACAACATCTCGTTCCGAGTTCTTCATTTACGAGAGAATCTAACTTCTTATCGGTCTCTCGGAACGCCAATGTGCATAATGGCGTCCCCCTGGTGCAAGATCGGGTTGTTATTGAGACCAATAACAAAACCTTTAGTCGGGCTCTTCACAGGTACCTTGAATTCCGCAAAGGGATCGGTGATGTAAGCCACAATTTCGTTCTTCGATACTGCCTGACCGCTCTCGACCAGTGATTGCAGTAGTCCAGAGGCCCTGGCTCGAACCCAGGAAGAGTTTTTGATGACGCGGGTCTCATAATCCGGCGGAGACACTTCCTCCTCCCTCATGCCCAGGTGCTTCATTACGCGCAGTGCCCCCTGGATCCCCATTTGGATGGCGAATTCGTCAAAACGGGAAGACTCTCCCCCTTCATACACCAGTATGTGCTTCCCCTTCCGAGCTGCCTGCTGGCGAATAGACTTTGGCCGATACTTGGAATCCACAATAAAGGGAGCCTGAAAGGCGGCAGCCAACTCGGCATTATTGGGATCCCGCAGTGCACAACGAATCTGAGGGTAATTCGTCCGGTCTGCTCCACCCGTATGGAAGTCGAGACCAAGGTCTATCTGTGGAATGATGTCTTTCATCAGATAGTGCGCAACGCGCGAAGCCAAGGAGCCAGTTTTATTGCCAGGAAAAGCACGATTAACATCTTTCCCATCAGGGACGTACCTGGATGAATGGATGAAGCCATAAATGTTAATGATAGGAATGCAGATGGTCGTACCAGATGTGGGCACATTCCACTGATGTTCCAGCATCCGGCGTACGATCTCTATGCCGTTGATCTCGTCCCCATGGAGTCCTCCCGTCAACAGCAGAACGGGGCCGGGCTTCGTGGATCGATCCACACGCACCGAAATATTAATGGAGCTGTGGGAAGGGAGCTTCGCTATATTGACATCGATCGTCCGGGACTCCCCCGGGCCCACCTCGATTTGATTGATGACCACTAGGCTTTGACTTTGTCTTTAGGTCGGCGTTTCTTGGCGACGTTGCGCTCGATATACTCGATGATCTTCCCTGCCACATCCACTCCGGTCGCTGCCTCAATTCCCTCGAGGCCAGGAGAGGAATTCACTTCAAGCACCATCGGGCCGCGCTTGGATTGCAGCATATCAACACCGGCAACTGCCAGCCCCATGCTTTTAGCCGCCTTGAGGGCAGTCGACTTCTCTGCACGGCTTAGTTTGATGACATTGGCCGAACCTCCACGATGAAGGTTGGATCGAAACTCCCCCTCCTTGCCCTGGCGCTTCATGGCACCCACCACCTCTCCGTCAACGATGAACGCACGTATATCCGCACCTCCCGCCTCGGCGATAAATTCCTGAAGAATGACACGAGTTTTTAAGCTCTCAAAAGCCTCTACCACCGATGTCGCTGCCTTATCGGTCTCTGCCAGGACAACTCCTAAACCTTGCGTCCCCTCTAAAAGCTTGATCACTACCGGTGCCTGACCTATATGTTTCAAGACTTTGTTTTCGTCCTTACTATAATTGGTGAAAGCGGTCTTGGGCATACCAATACCAGACCTCGAGAGGATCTGCAAACTTCTAAGCTTGTCCCGCGATCTGGTGATGGCCAGAGAATCTACCGCCGAAAAGACCTGCATCATTTCAAATTGCCGCACGACCGCCGTTCCATAAAATGTGACGGACGCTCCAATACGCGGAATGATCGCGTCAATATCCCGGAGCATCTCACCATCATAGTAGATCGACGGGCCTTTGTCATCCATGATAATGTCGCACTTCAGATGATCCACCACCTTGGCTTCGTGACCGCGCTGCTCAGTCGCCTCCACCAGGCGCTGGGTAGAATAGAGTTTAGGGTTTCGGGATAAGATGGCTATTTTCATCGGACATTAGTTGGTACTGGACAATCTAGTTCTTCTTGGTCGATTTCTTTTTCTTCCTCTTGAACGATAGGTTTTTTCTCGCTACATCCACCTGAAATCTCTTGTAAAGAAACTTACGCCCCAGGAGTATGGGGTTTTTCATCTCATTGCGATCTGTCAGCGTAAAGTCAACGGACATCTCTTCGCCGAAGATGAGGACCGCCGTTTGAATGGTGTACCGATGTTCCTCCTGACCATTGGAACTCTTGACAATAGTGGCTCTGAAGTGGTCCGTTTCAATGACGCTGTCCCGATACTGTGGATGCGAGGGATCCAACAGCTTGTATTGCAGCCACGCTGTGCCCCTTTTACTGACGACTTTCATCTCATGGCAGTGCAAAGCTGAACTATAAGCACCGGTATCCACTTTGGCTTCAATATCGAAGAGCCCAAGCGCCGGTAAGTCTATTCGGTCTCGCCGTCCGATAACCTTCATTCACCCTGGAAATTTTGCGATGGACGCATTCTCTGATAAAAGTACTGCTCAAGCTTAACCCAGAAAAGTGCCTCACATCGATTGTTGGTTTTTCTTATTCTCCCCAATTGAGCCGCTGTATTTCACGTTCATACGATCGTATACCCTCGATTCTACAGGATTTGACGAATTTCTCGTCCAAGACATTCCATTCAAAAATGACTAAAGACCGTGAATACACCCCGACACTCGACAGGTACGAGCAGTACTTTTCGGTACAAGACGGGAAGCATTATGAGCTTAGCTGGCAGGTAAGGGTTATCAGCCACACCACACAAGGAAAGAAAAAATTCCCCATCGAGCATCTCGAACTCGTACTGGACTCAGTATCTATCAATGAACGCGGCAACGGTCATCCCCACCACCGCAACATGGGCTTGCAATTGTACAACCAGGAGCACCCCAGAGAGCAATTGGATCTTCGTTGCAACTGTCACGGATTCACGTTTGCCGATGGACACAGCTTTATCAGCAATGAGCAGGTAGCTCTACTACTTGCTGATGAATTTGAGCCTGTCAATGCCGATGAAGCTTTGGCAAGTGGGGACTTTGACATTGTCTGCTTCAAAGAGCCTCTCGCCGGCAGCTGGATTCACTCGGCCAAATACCAACGGGGCTTGTTCATGCACAAACGTGGCCTTCATGCCCATCGGCAGCACGAAAGCATCAGTGAAGTCGTGAGTTTTCCAGATTATAGGGACAGCATCCCCTACTACTTCCGAAGGATCGCTGGAGACCACACACCAGCCAGGTCGGCCAGCAAAGAGGTGCTCTCAGCGAGTTCCTGAGGGAGACACATTGATCGAAAGGCCTCAGCTATCAAAAGCCGCCTGCAAGTCCGCGACAATGATCTTCTTCATTGCCAACATGGCGTGCAGCGCTTTCTCGGCTCGGGCCCGATCTTCGTTATTGATCAACTCCGGCAGCACCCTAGGGATGATTTGCCATGCAACCCCGTACTTGTCCTTGAGCCATCCACAGCGACTCTCCTCGCCTCCATCACCGACTAGTCGGTCCCAGTATTCGTCTACCTCCGCCTGCCCGTCACAGTCTACATGAAAGGAAACTGAGTTGTTATATTCCTCTTTCTTGCCACCATTCATAGCCGCAAACCGCTGCCCGAATAGCTCGAACATCACCAGGAAGTGATTGCTCTCAATAATCTTCGACTGTGGGAATACGCCGATGTAGTACTCGGCGGCCTCATGGGCCTGGTTTTCAAACCAGAGGAATGGAGTGATTTTTTGCTCAGTGCTCATAGATGTAGGTTTCTGGTCCTTCGGCGCTAAAATTAGGCAGTCGCGCCGAGATACCTCTCTCTACGATGAAATCGACGTAGAACTGACCAAAAGCAGCGTCAAGTGCTCCTCCGTTTAGGTCACTAACTGCAGTGGCAGCTTGCGTATCCTGCGACCTGTGAGATCAAATATAGCGTTGGCCAACGCTGGTGCCACAGTGGGCAAGCCGCTCTCACCGGCACCATCGGGATCCGCCTCACCAGGTAGAATGTGGGTATCGATCTCTGGGCATTGTCCATACCGGAGAAGCGGGTAGGAGTTCCAGTTTTGCTCCTTAATCGCACCATCCTCTATGCTCAATCCGTAAAGCGCCGCCGTCAACCCCATGACAATGGAGCCCTCCGTTTGAGCCCGGACGGTATCAGGATTCACACAAATGCCCAGGTCGAGCACAGTCGTAATCTTGTCCACCGCGATACGATCACCATCGCGGCTCACATCCACCACCATTGCAAAATGTGCTCCTGAGCGCTCGCACAGCGCCAGACCCCGTCCCTTCCCCTGAACCTTTGTTCCTGTCCAGTTGGCCAAACTTTTCGTTTCCTCGAGTACCCGTTTGAAACGTGGATGATCCTGCATCATCTCCAATCGAAGGTCCAGAGGATCGCGTCCTGCCGCCGAAGCCAATTCATCGATGAAAGACTCATGCGCAAAGGGATTCGTGGAATGATACACCGCACGCCAATACGAGATCGGAACGTAGTGCTTTTGAAGGACGCCCCGAACGGATAGGTTCGGGATGTTGTATCCAGTAGTAATGCCACCCATCAGCTGACGTCCTGCCTCCTTATTGCCTCCCGTCTGATTTCGGATTTCCTGGGCGATCACCTTGTGCTCTAAGGCCGTGACCCTGCCACTTTCCACCTTGCCCCGAAGAACATTGAGCGAGCATGCCCTGAAGGGACCTTGTGTCTGGTCATCTTCTCGCGACCAGATCACTTTCACAGGCACCCTTACCTGCTTCGACAGGTGTGCTGCTTCTTCTGCGACGTCTGTCAACGACCTTCGCCCGAAGCCTCCTCCCATAAAAGTATAATTGATCTTCACTCGCTTCTCCGGCAATTCGAGAAGCTCGGCGAGGTAACTTCTAATTCCGTTAGGGTTTTGCGTGGAACCCCAAAATTCCGCGCCTTCATCGTTGACGCTGACGATACAGTTCATTGGCTCCATAGGCACATGAGACTGGTAGGGGGTCTCGTAGGAGGCTTCGATGATCTCTCCTGACCGCAATTGCGCCTGGGCGTCTCCTCTGCTGAAAAGGTCAGTGCCTTCTTTGGACGCCTCCATCTTGTACTGCTCCTCCAGGGAGCTTGTCGACTGACTTTCCTTGCCTTTATTGTCCCAGTTTACTTTTAGTGCCTTGCGCGCCTGATAGGCGGCCCAGTAGGTATCGGCCAAAACGGCGACACCCTCGCGCCGGGTGCCAAAAACCTGGCGCTCTGTCTTCAGTACATAGCGTACTCCAGGCATCTCCAGGACCTCCTCTTTGTTAAAATCCTTTACTTCGCCGATGAATACTGGCGACCGCTCGACAGACGCATAGAGCATTCCGGGCACTTCGATGTCAATCCCAAATGACGCGGCGCCGTTGGTCTTCAGGGGAATGTCCCGACGAGGCACAGCGGTACCGATCGTATGGAATTCTGATGGGGACTTTAGTCTGGGCTCCGCGGGAGGCTCAAGCTGAGAAGCATCTTCGACAAGATCGGCGTAAGCGGTCTGGCGTTCTGAGGCTTCGTGGGAAACAACCGCATTGCTGGCGCTGCATTCACTGGCAGACACCCCCCATTGGTTCGCGGCAGCCTGTATCAACATCTCTTTCGCTGCGGCGCCCATCATCCGCATTTTCTGGAACTCGTTCTGAATGCTGTGACTGCCTACCACCATCTGCCTACCATACCTCTCAGGGTCAGCATCAGACTGTTGGATGACTACCGAGTTGACGTCGACTTCGAGCTCCTCGGCGAGGATCATCGGGATGGATTGAAAAACACCCTGCCCCATCTCGGGCCGGTGGTTGAAGAGGGTAATAATACCCTCGGTATCGATGGCGATGAATTGATTGAGGTCGATAGGTATGCCTCCGTCCCTCGTGAGATTGATCGGTGCCCCTCCCCCTGGCGTACAGCCAACAGCCAGTAAGGCCGAGGAAGAAACTGACAGTTGAATGAATTTTCTTCTGGAAAGTGAGTTCGTGCTCATAAGGCTGGTCCGGTTACTTTTCGATTACTTTCTCAATAGCTTTCTTGATTCGTGGATAAGTGCCACATCGACAAAGGACCCCGTTCATAGCTGTTTCAATTTCTTCTTCTGATGGCTTCGGGTTGTCTTTCAGCAGGGCTACCGCCACCAGCACCTGGCCCGACTGGCAGTAACCACACTGAGGAACTTGCTCTTCAATCCATGCCTTCTGGACAGGATGATCGTTGTTTTCAGAGACCCCTTCGATCGTGGTGATCTGTTTTCCTACGGCAGCTGACGCAGGCAATACACATGATCGGACGGGCTCGTTGTCAAGAAGGACCGTGCAAGCACCACACATCGCAATGCCACAGCTGAACTTCGTACCCGTGAGCTTCGCAAAATCACGAATGACCCACAGAAGTGGCATCTCACTGTCCACATCAAGGTCGTAGGTCTTGTCATTAATGTTGAGCTGGATGGCCATGGGTAAGGTTGATTTTTCGTAGTCTCTGCTATCTAATATACGAAATACCAACTAGGGATGAAAATGGGTCCAAGATTTTGTTAAAGCTGTTTTACCAGAAAATTGCAGACCCTCCTGGTTATCAGAGATAAAAAAAGGGAGCCAACATTGACTCCCTCAGATAACTGTGTTTACAGGCAAAACCTACTCTGCTACTTCCTTGGACTTGTCCACCTTCTTCAGCGCTACAGCATTCATGCAATACCTCAAGCAGGAAGGCGCAGGCCCATCAGGAAAAACGTGGCCCAGGTGGGCATCACACGTGTTGCAGATGGTCTCAATACGACTCATCAGGTGGCTGTTGTCCTCATGATAAGCGATGACATTCTCTTGGGCTGGCTGCGTAAATGACGGCCAACCTGTGCCGCTTTCAAACTTCTCATTCGCATCAAACAGCAGCGTATCGCAACAGACACACTGATACTGTCCTGGCTCGAAGAGGCTGCAGACATCGGAGCTAAAGGGCCGTTCCGTGCCGTGCTGGCGCGTTACATAGTATTGCTCCTCGTTCAACTGTGCCCTCCACTCGGCATCGGTCTTCACGACCCTCCTGTCCGGTGTGGGGTTGCCCTTTCGGGCGAAGTTCAAAATATCGTTCCAGTTTAACATGTTATGTTCTTTGGTCTTCGTTTTTTGATCCTTGTTCTTTGATCTATGTTTTCAGGTTGTAACTCAAATTGCTTGAGAAAAGCTATGACCTTCTCCTCAGGCATCTCGCAGGGCTTCAACCATTCCTGTCGCTGCGTAACGTAGTAATTCAGACTCACAAAGTCATTGCCGCCCAACTCGTCCGCAAAAATTTTGAAGGAGCGGTCACCGTTGAAAGTGACCTTGCTCACACCATACCTCTTGCCGTCATACCAGCCTTCGGAATAACCCTCCGGGATCCTGTTGATGTATTTCCTCATTGCCTCCTTCAATAACCAATCCTTAGCCAGTACGGTTACTCGGCCAATTCCTTTTTAAGCTTGTCCCCGTGCATGGCCCGAAGTTTCGCCACCTTCGGGTCTATCACCACTCGACAATAACCCTGTTGAGAATTGTTGTTGTAGTAGTCCTGGTGATAGCCCTCTGCCGGATAAAACTCCTTTAGTGGCACCACTTCCGTGACGATCGGGGCATCGAAGTGTTCTGCCAGTTCACCCATCAACCTCTCCGCTATTTGCTTTTGGCCATCATTGTGATACATAATGGTACTTCGGTACTGCGTGCCGGTATCTGCTCCCTGACGATTGAGTGTGGTTGGGTCATGACTCGTCATGAATACGGTCAGTAGGTCCTTGTAACTGATCACCGTCGGATCAAATGTCACCTGCACCACCTCAGCGTGTCCAGACCTTCCTCCACAGACCTCGCGATAACTCGGATTGGCATACTTGCCTCCCGCGTAACCCGAGACGACGTTGTCTATTCCCTTCAATCGCTGCAGGACTGCTTCAACACACCAGAAGCAGCCGCCACCTATTGTTGCTTGTTCCATATTCTGTCGCACTATCTTTTCTTTTCTTTGATTCCATACAAATAAACGATCAGTGGCAGCGCCTGTTCATGGGTGGAATTCCTTGATTGTTGATCATTCTTCCCTTTTTAAGGACCTCTTTCGCATATGACGATAATCCGTGGGCCATTCACCTACTCTTTGATGGAAGAAGTGGCTGAATGACTGGGCGTCCCTGAAATTGATTTCGTGAGCTATCTCTTTCATGGTCTTGTCGGTGTATCGCAAAAGCCTCTTGGATTCCAGCAGTCGTCTGTCATTGATGACTTGCAAGGGCGATTGGTCGGTATACCTACGAAAGGTATTGGTCAGCGTCTTAGGGGACTTATGAAGCAGCTCGGCATAGTCGGCGACCCGAGAGAGCATTCGGAAGTGTTGCTCTACGAGGTAATTGAACTCCCTGATCAGGGAAATGCCGGGAGGATCTTCAGACACGTTCAATTCCTGCTGCCTGTAGAGTCGGAGGCTGAGGATCAGGAACCGCTTCAGTAGCGCCCGCAGCATTTCTAACTGGAAGGCGTCGGTCTCTTCGACCTCCATCACGAGCGAGTCCCACACCACATGGAACTGGCGCAGTCGGTCAGGAGGAACCTGCACTTTCGGTATGTACCGGGCGCCGAAAAACAGTGCGCCCTTGCAACCCACCTCGGTATCATCCTTCTCCACGCAATAGAACGGGCGATTGAATTGGATCACATTCATCCGCTTAAAGTCGAAATCATCTATTTGATGATACTCTGTAAGAAAGATGAGGCAATTTGTTGCCAGTGACAGTTCTTCCTGATCGACCATAAACATCGCCTCAGGACCGGTATTCCATACAATGCTCAAACCCGTTTTAAGGTCCTGATTGAACATATATCTCATGTCAGGAGTGATCTCCGCGATGAAGATGGTTTCGTCAGATGTTGATTGAAATCTCAATGGGTATTCCGAGGGACTATTCACCAAATCTCCATGAATGATAGCGATTCCATGTGCAATACCGGCTACAAGTGCACAAATTGGCAGTCCGGTGACCTAAATACCCTCCTATTTGGGGCATTTCCCTTCGGTGGAATTCGATCCAACAGTTAATATTAGCTTCATGAAAAGACGAAAGGCGCTACAAAGCCTCGCGGCGGTGACAGCGACAATAGCCTACCTACCTTCATGCTCAGTTGAACAGCCAATTCCTACCTACAGCAATCTGCAGCTGGCGGACGACGAATACCGACTTGTGAGGGATCTCGTGAAGGCGATTTTGCCAAGGGAGACCACGACTCCCAGCGCCGACACTGAAGGGACCTCAGATATTTCCACACCGGAATCCGCTGAGGATTTTGTACTCACCATGGTGAATGACTGCTTTGACCCGATGGATATTCGACGCTATCTCCGGGGCCTTCGGCTATTCAGACAGTATGTGCAGGACGAGTACAAACAACGTTTTGAGCAACTCAATGAATACCAGCATCTGCTAATGCTCACGGAGATGAGTGAGTCCGAAAATTTCCCTCAGAGCCTGCAGTTCTTTTTGGGAACGACCAAAAACCTGGCCGTGCGCCAATTCACAAGTTCTGAGTATTTCCTCAAAGAAAAGATGGAATGGGAGTTCATTCCAGGAAGATACATCGGCTGTGTGCCGGCTTAAGTGGTGGCGATACCTACGAAATAGATGAAATCCATGCAATCAACTAACAATAGTTACGACGCCATCGTCATTGGGGCGGGAATGAGTGGCGGATATGCGGCCAAGGAACTTTGCGACAAGGGCTTGAAAACGCTCCTGCTCGAACGCGGTAGAAATGTCGAACATATAACAGACTACCCTACCACCAACATGCAGCCGTGGGAGTTCCCACACCGAGGCCAACTGACACACACCGAACGCAGCGAGAATCCCATTGCCTCCAGTTGCTATGCCTTCCGGGAGGATGCCAAGCACTTCTTCGTCAAAGACAAGGAGCACCCCTATGTGCAGGAGAGCCCTTTTGACTGGATCCGCGGATACCAGGTCGGCGGCAAGTCGATCATGTGGGCGAGGCAGGTCCAGCGATGGAGCAACCACGACTTTGAGGGTCCCGCGAGAGATGGCTTTGCGGTTGATTGGCCGATCCGATATCAAGACCTGGCCGAATGGTACACGTATGTGGAGGGATTCGTCGGTGTTTCTGGTAACAAGGATGGTCTGGACACCCTACCCGACGGCGACTTTCTAAAAGCCTGGGATCTCAATTGCGTGGAAGAGTACTTCCAGCAGGTAGTCAAAGAAAATTACCGCGACAGGCATGTGATCTACGCACGGTGCGCCCATCTGACCGAAACCCGGCCGATTTTCCAGGAGCAGGGGCGTGGGCTTTGTCAAGGCCGAAACCTTTGTCAAAGGGGCTGCCCCTTCGGAGGCTATTTCAATGCCAATTCCACGCTCATTCCATGGGCGCAGAAGACGGGCAACCTCACATTGCGACCGCACTCAGTCGTACACTCTATCATCTATGATGAGGCGTCTGGAAAGGCCACAGGCGTGCGCGTGGTCGATGCAAATACCAAGGAAACGACGGAGTATTTCTCGAAGGTGGTTTTTGTCAATGCCTCAGCACTGAATACCAACCTGATACTGCTCAACTCTACGTCGGACCGCTTCCCCAATGGGCTGGGTAACGACAGTGGTCTGCTTGGGAAATACATCGCATTTCACAACTATCGGGCACGCATCAGTGGAGTGCATGAAGGACACAAGAACTTTAAAGACGAAGGCCGACGACCCACCAGCGCATACTTCCCACGGTTCCGAAATGTGTATCGGCAGGAAACTGACTTTCTACGAGGCTATGCCGCTGGTTTTGGCGCAGGGCCAATGCGTCCTGTCAATGACGACGGATTCGGCGCTACACTCCACGAAAACCTGATGGCCACCTCAACGAATGGTGAATGGCGTGTGGGTTCACATATGATGGGTGAAACCATCCCCAAGGCGGAAAACCAGGTTTGGCTCGACGCGGAGCAAACCGACGACTGGGGAGTACCTCTGCTGCACGTCAAAGTGGACTACGACGACAACGACGAGAAGATGACGAAAGACTTCTGCGATCAATTCACCGAGATGTTTGAAAAAGCTGGATTTCAGGAAATCCGATGCGTGGACAATAGTGGCCGGAAGCCCGGCAACGACATACATGAAATGGGAGGTGTAAGAATGGGCCGGGACCCGCGGACATCACTCCTCGACAAGTGGAACCGGTTGCACCATTGCAAAAACGTCTTTGTGACGGATGGCGCCTGCATGACCTCAACTTCCACTCAAAACCCCTCACTCACCTACATGGCACTGGCGGCCCGAGCAGCCAACTTCGCGGTCGAGGAACTGAAAAGAGGGAATATCTAAAAATTCATTTTGCTCTCTAATTAAGGCCATGCGGACCAATGTCTGCGTGGCTTTTTCTTTCATGGATCCAGCTGGGCTGCTGATTTGCCTGTCTCAAGAACGGTTGCGAAAGCGGAAGCCTACGAACTCAATTGGGGAGGCACTGCTCGATCAAGTCTTGGACTTACCCACCTGGAACTAACAAGTCACACGCCCATTATCGTCAATAAATGCCTTTGTCATCAGGGTTATCCACACTTTTTCAGGTAGCTGCTATCCAGTAATACTGGCGAAATTCGGTCAGAATATTCCCTTAATACACTGATAACCAAAGATTAGCATTACCCGACTGCTGCAAAAATTTAACAATTCGGTAATTGACAACGTCAAACTTTTTCCACATATTCGGTCGTTCAATGACTGTGGATAAAAATACACTGACATCCAAGTACTTCTCTCTGGCCAAGAGTTTGAAGAAAGTGTACCCCAACCTGGCGTTTCGGGAGCATGCCTTCTGGCGTATTGCGCTTGACAACACCCTGAAGGCAAAATGGGACGAAATCATTGACCGTCCGGCCCATAAACACTTAACGGAGCAGCAGCTCGAGCAGGTAGTGGAGTGGATGGAGAAGTACATGAGCGATGAAAGGCTTCTCGAACTCCACAATACCCGGTCGATCTCATTCCGCAAACACGCCGGTTAGCCGTTGGCAGCGAACAAAGCACGGCAATTGAGACCCCGAAGACTTAAGCTACCACTCCTGACTCCTGGAGTTACTTCCAAACTGCCTGCTCCCTCAACTCTTCGATCTTCAAAGCCTCCAGGGGCACATGATAGATATTCTCCTTTCGGCGATCCCCTACCAATTCGGTTCTGGCGAATAGAAAGCGCCGACCACTGATATCCACCGTGGGACAAAAGTCGCTGTGTCCCGAGTTGACCAGCGGCCCAAGGTTGACGCCTCTACTCCACGTTCCCGACTTGTTGAAACTAATGTACAGGTCGGCATTGCCGAACCCATCTGATCGCTTAGAAGTGAAGATCAAAAAATCCTCATCAGGAGATATGTAAGGGTTAGAATCACTGCTATCGGTATTGACAAGCCCTGCAATGGGTACCGCAGTTTGATATATACCATCTTTGAATTGGCTGACGAAGATATCATTACTCTCCATCCTTCGCACAAAATAGATGTTCTTCTGCAAGGACATCGTCGCATAGAACTCGTGGGCAGTGGTATTGATTGCCTCTGATAACTTCTCCGGCTTCCCCCAGCCAGAGTCGCTCCTTTCGATCCTGACGACGTCGTAACCGCCCTCGCCGGCGTCTAGCTCATTGTATAAAATCGCTTGTCCGTCTGGAGAGAAGGACGGATCGATCTGCTTGACCTCCCGGCGGGAGAAGAATGCAGGCGTAGGCGTCTTCCAACGACCATTGATCTTTTGCGACTGGTGGATTTCCAGCGTATCCCTGCCACCGTAGGCCTGAACGAACAGGAAGTCCACCCCATCGGGTGACATGGCGGCGCCGAAGACCCCATTATCAGAGATCACACCCTCCTCGAAAAGGGCCACTTGCCCGCGAACGAATGATGTCAGCAGAGTTAACAAGAGGAAACAAAGAATCTTCATACTATCACACTTTGCTCAGTACCAACGTCCTCCGGTCGTGTGAGGTAGCCCCAAAGGACCTAAGCTCAATATTACCCCACACAGGGCATCTATCGCAGGATAAAAGCCATATGGAAAATTCCTACCTACGTTGGCCTACGCATGTAACTGACTCGCTCAACTTTTTGTCTTGATCGACTGCATTTGTCATCCCCAGCCTAAATCACTTTGGGCAATTGTGATCATACTAGGATTCGAAATAGACACCGTGCCCCGAAGACGTCACGGCGCCCGAGGCAGACGGCAGGGCCCTTCAAGGGTGTGGTGCTACCTGGAGATGAGCCTTTTCGACTCAACAGTGATCTTAGAGCCCTCTGCCAGCATTACAGATTTTGGATGGGTGGCTCCCAATGCTGCGAAGGGCTCGCCGTATAATTGCCCGAAATCAACTTTGATCGAGTAATTAATGACATCATATACCCGCCAGGAGGGGTGAGTGACCTCATACTCGTAGGTCCTGTTCTGTGAAGCTCGCGTGTAACCCCAGTAGTGCTCAGTGATGAACTCAGTTTCGGACCCCTGGTCCATGTCGAAGGCATCCTTCGACGTCCACACATGGAAGTGATTATTCCCTCCCCAGAGGTATTTCACCACCTGTTGATCACTGGTCTCTTCCCAGGCGTGATCCATACTCATCGTCTGGTAGTGCTCTTTGTAAACCGTATTTGCCACAAACGTCAGGGCATGCTTTGGGACGATTTCCTTGATGAAGACGACCCCTCGCTTCCAAATGCTATTCTCACGATACCGCACATAAAACCTCAGGTTTACCTCTTCGAAGTTTCGGTGAAAAGGGATCGGTAGGCCAAAGAGCCTTGTATCAACAAACATGAAGCCGACAAGGCTGACATAGCAGCATCCCTTCCACAGATCCAGCTCCGTTCTGTTGGGTACATACGGTAGAAGTATTGAAGGATCTAGTTCGTAGTTGGCCAATGCCAGTTTCCGCCATTCTGCTGTTAGAAAACTCATAATTACCTGGTCAGACCTTCCCTGAAAGTTATATTCTACATAGATAAAAGCCACAACCGCAAGGGATTGCTCATGAAAGAGTTAGGCAGACGCTTCATTGTTGTTATCCCTCATTACAGCTCATCTTCCCTTTGATTTTCGTCATACTTTTTCACCTGTGATCCTGACCAAATTCATATTCAATGGAAGGTTTCATATACTTCGCGACAAGCGAATACGGCTATCTTGACGGCATGAACATCTGAAATAAACAATGCGTCATGAAACCATTTATTTTGCTTTTGACAGTTTCGATTTTTGCGTTATATTCCTGTAATTCAGGTACTTCGGAGGCCCGTAACAGTGATGCCGCAGATGGAAAGGGTTTGGTGGGCTATGTAGAGTTGACTGATCCTCTGGATGAGGCCATGGTCACAACGGGAAGAGAGATCTTCACTAACAAATGCGCCAGCTGCCACACACTGGATACGGTTGAGTTTGCGGTGCCATCTTTCGCGGGTGTGACCAACCGTAGATCACCCGAGTGGATCATGAATATGATCATCAATGTGGATCAGATGCTAGAGCGCGACCCCGTCGCTGCCGACCTCCTCAAGAAGCACAAAATAGAAATGCCCGATCCTAATCTGGATGTAGAGCAAGCTCGCGCGGTCTTGGAGTTTTTGAGAAATAACGACCTGGAGCAAATCGGAGAAAAGGACCAGGGAGCTAGCAGCAGGGAGTAAGTCCGGAATAACGCAACTCAGGCAATCAAAGAAGCGACCGCTGAGAATAAATCCCGAGGCGTGACGCCGCCATCACTCCTCTTCAAATACTTCGTCCCGGGTCTGTGTGAACCTCTCCATGCCATCTTCTGTGGTAACAGCCCAGTTGCATGCCCTCGCTGCTCATGTAAATGTCGAAGCGGATGACTTTTAGTTGCATGATTGAAGAAGTCTTCGTGAACGAAGATGAGGCATGATCCCTTGTATCCAAAGCTTCACCGGCAAAACGGGAACCGCCGAATTGTATTACGACGTGATCAATAGATTTGGGTGAGCCACGGAACACTTGGTCGTGGTGTTGTAAATTACCCGGGGGATTTGATCAATTTCATGGACCAAAATTCTAGTAAAAACGCCCTTGTCACCGGGGGATCAAGAGGCATTGGCGCTGCTATCGTTGAGGCATTAGCTGGTCGTGGATTTCAAGTCTTCAATGCCGACATCGCACCTCCCGAAAAGGAGAGAGACCATGTGCATTTTGTTGAAACAGACGTTAGCTCCGCAGGGGACCGTGAGCGCCTTCTAGAGTTTTGCCAATCAAAATGCAAGGCTATGGACCTGCTCGTCAACAATGCGGGGATTTCCGTCTCACAGCGAGGGGATATGTTGGAGGTAACAGAGGAATCACTCGATCACCTCCTGTCAGTGAACCTGAAAGGGCCCTTCCTTCTTACCCAACGCATTGCGAAATGGATGATCGAGCAAGTGGAAATCGACACCGACCTGCTGTCAAAGCCCAAGATCATCAATATGGCCTCTCTAACATCTTATGTCTCCGCCACCTACATGGCGCCCTACGGCCTCTCTAAATCAGCGGTCAGTATGATGACAAAGCTGTATGCGGACCGCTTGTCCGTTCATGGCATCAACGTCTATGAAATCCGTCCGGGAATCATTGAGACCTCCATGACTGCTCCTTCCCGTGAAAAGTACGATGCCTTTATTGCGTCGGGTGGATTGCCTGTTGCCCGATGGGGTACGCCCGAGGACATTGCCAGGGTCGTCATAGCCATTGCCGGCGACCTGCTCCCCTACTCTACAGGAGAGGTCATCAACGTCGACGGTGGATACCATTTGCGCAGGCTTTGATTGAACATCAAAAGCTATGTGCGGGGTTCGGCCTTTACTCTTTTGCTTGCTCCTTTAGCCGCTCGAACCGTTCCAGCATATAGCCGTATCCATCGTCATCCGGGGTACCAGACAATCGATCCTTGATATAAGTCAAGATCTCATCAATTGTATCTGGTTCCAGCTCCAACTCACCACTGGACATGCTCGTATCCATGCTTTGTGAAGCTCCTTCCAGGTATTGCTCAAAATACCGGGCTCCTCCTCTTGACAGGATCTCATTGGCAAAAAGATGGAAGTCCTCATACACACCCCATGTTTCTACTGATGATTTCGCCAGTTCCATATAAAGGTCGATGATCAGTTGGTCAGAGTATTCTTCAAGTCTGTCTTTGATACACTCACAAAGCTCCATGCGGAAGCCCATGTTTGGATCCTCCAGGCCTTCGCCGAGGCGCTCATCCCAGGTAAATTCGATGTGTTTGAAATCTGATGGTGAGTAGCCATGGGCAAACTCACAAAGCACCTGTTCAGTCATTTCCAGCATGCTCTTCCTGTTTTGAGAGGACAATCTAACGTTCTACCAATATCTGTAGACCTCATGAGGTCCAAAATCAAGCAAATGGGTGGTCTTGTCAAATTCAGCGCCCAGCCTCATGGCTAGTTTTATAGAAGGCTCATTGGCGACATTGATATGGCTCACGAGAGATTCGAAGTTGAGGTTTTGAGTGGCATACGCTTTGACCGCCAGACCGGCCTCAGTACCGAATCCATGACCGTGAAATTGCGGCAATAGCCAATAGGCCAGCTCGGGTTCTGGCCACGGTTCGGAATTCCAAATCCCTACCGCACCGATCAATTCCTGGGTATCCTTTGTACAAACAGCCATGAATGAATAACCATGCAATTCGAAGTGCCCAATGTAAGTCGCCATCAACCTCCAGGATTCTTCTTTGGATTTGGTACCACCAACAAATCGGGCAGTCTCCTCGTCAGAAAAGAAGGCGACGAACGCCGGATAATCCGATGCTTGCCACTGTCTGAATACCAGTCTCTCAGTCTCTATTCCAATCATATATGTGTGATTGCCCCGGGCCTTATTCCTCGTAAATGTCGTATTTCGCTGAAATGGATTTCATCAGTTCCGCATCCGCAAAATCATTATCAGACATTTGGGAGAGTTTCTCCAAATAGAGATCGAACTGACCATTTTTGAAGATCGTTAGCATTTTACCCCCTGCCTCACATCGGGCGGCATGCCATACGTTGGGTGGAACCGTCACAGTGTCCCCGGGGCCCGCAACTACCGACTCATCATCAAATATCAACTCCACTTCCCCCTCTAGGATGTAAAAGACTTCGGTCATGATTTTATGATGATGTCTTCCCAGGTAGAATCCCGGTTTCAGTGTATCCTCGACAAAGCTCAGTTCGCCGTTTGTATGATGGGAAGAGAGCTTGACATAGCAGTGATCCTGGGCGTAGTCGTAGTCCTTTCCCTCGCCTTTTCGAATAACTTCTTTCGTGCTCATTTCTTAGTAGTTTGACTTCAGGTGAATTTGCAAAATGCTATTCCTTTGGGATGAGTTTAACGACCCGGCCTTTGTCCCGCCAGCCAGGGCTATGCTGGTCGATGAGAATCACGAGGTGGCCACTGGGGAGTTGGGCTACATCGCGCACTCTGCCAATTTGCGACAATACAATGTCTGTACTGTCTGTATCCACATCGTAGCTCACGAGATGCTGATAAGCAAGGCCACCCATCAGGAATTTATCATTGAGACTCTCAATGTTACAATCAACTGGTTTGAACAAGCAACTGGGAGCCAATCGAAAGATCGGTTCCCAATACTTCACCGGCATGACGGTATGTTTTGCCGCTTCCTGTGCCGTGAGGTCGGACACCTTGGTACCGTCATAATTCAGTCCATAAGAAAAAAGTGGCCATCCAAAATTGCCCCCCTTTGTGATCACATTGAATTCGTCGCCGCCTAATGGGCCGTGCTCGTTGGAATAGAGGATCGAGTCAACCAGGTCATAAAACAACCCTTGCGGATCGCGGTGTCCATAACTCCAAATGCCTGAGGGTTCGGTCTTACCAGGAAGAAGGGGGTTATCGGCAGGAATAGAACCATCTGCCATCAATCTAAAGATCTTGCCTCGGGGATCACTCAGATCCTGCGGGCCATACTCCGGTCCAGGGGCCCCTCCTACGCCGAAGGAGAGAAAGAAGTGCTCATCATCTTGCCACGCGATGCGGGAGCCAATACAGAACTGGTCTGAAGTAAAAATGATCTCGACATCGTTAACAGAACTGTTCTCAAACCTAAATCTTGCTACTGAAAGATGGTATGCGGTATTGACAAATGCGAGATAGGCCATCTTGTTGGAACTGAACTGGGGATGAAGACTGATGTCCATCATGCCCCCGTAATGGCGGTCTGTCTTGTAAGTAACTGACTCTGGTAGGCCTTTCAGTTCGGTCACCTGACCATTTCTGTAGTGAAATAGCCCCCCCATTCTCTCGGTGATCAGAAACTCAGTTTCACCAATGACTGCGATGGCGTAGGGTATATCGAACCCCCTGGCAAGTACCTCCTGATCAATCTGCGGGTTTGAGGTTGCTGACTGCACGGTAGGCTCATTGCAAGATGAGAGGAGGACTATAATGAGACTAAAGACAAGGCTCTTCATCTGGTTTTTGTCGAAAGAAGTCATCCCCATTCAATAAATGTTTAGATATTCTTATCTGATCGGAAGCATTCCGGGTGAAAAGATAACCACCAGTACCAAAGTAGAATAGATGAAGCACAATGATCTTTGATGGTCCTATGCTGGCCAACGCCTTTCAACTAATCGCCACCTTGTTTTCGAAGATCTCCTCATAGAAATAGTGGAGCCTAAACATCTGCTCGGCACCCAGCTTCTGGCCCATCTGAGCGATGAGGTAAAGAACTAGCGCGACTGCTGCCAACGCGGGTAGGGCCCAGAGGATTTGGGTGGATTGACCTAGTGTCAGTTTCGTGAGTCCCCAAAATCCGGCAAAGAAGAATAACACACCTACCGTCAGATAGCCAAAGAAGAACATGCCCCATACCGTGGGATTCGGTCCATAGAGCCCTCTGATGATCGTGCCTTCATCCGTCTGTTCGGTAGATACGTGCAGTTGCGGGGACCAATAATGCCTCTCCTCCGCTGGTATTTTTAAATCTGCATGTCCCTGCACAAAGCCTTCGGTGTAGACATAGTTGGTCGACCGGACAGCAGACATGATCACCGCCTCGACCTCCTCGGAGTCGGTCGTGACGAGGTGCTTAAATCTTGGACGTACTCTGAAACTAGACATGGGGCTTGGGTTTCTGTGTGGAATGATAGCGAAAGGACCGCTACTCAAGTATGATTTATGTCATGCTTCCGTACGACCTCAGTCGAGGACTTTAGCAGGCTCAATTGGAACCGCCTTCACGAACCAAATAAAAAACGGAAAACTGGGATCAAGACAGATCGGAACAAATCCTAGCACCAGAAATAGAACGTCCACATGATAGGGCAAATAAAAAGGGGGCTATCCACCCCCTTTGTTTTGTATAACAATTCTAAGAATTACACAATCATCTTCTCTACAGGAAACCTCTCTTCGTTCCAGAGCAGCACCTCGTCAAGGTCATAGCCATTGACAGGCACGATCTGCTGGTTCTCGGCGTCCCAGTCGATACGACGGCCGAGCTTGTAACTCAAGCCACCCATGTGTGCGGAGATCGCCTCCTCAAATCCTTCCTGGATGCCGCAGCTTGTCTTGCCACCATTCTTGATGCAGCTGAGGAACTCACGCAGGTGGAGGAATGTAGGGTCGACGCGCTTGCCGCCGACATACGTCCATAGTAGTCCCTTGTCGGCAAAGTACTGCGCTGTGGCCGACGTCACGCCGTCTACCGCATTGGCCGCGGGATCGTAAGAATAAATTGGGGTATTGGCCTTCATTCTGCCTGCATCCAGCATGTCGCTGTACTTAGTCGAACGAGGATCAGCCCAAACTGTCAAGCGATTGCCTAGCTCCATGCTACCATCATGTCCCATCAGCATGGTAGGTCTGCTGAACTGGTTGCCCAACGTGGCGCTATAGACGAACGTCATTCCGCCTTCCAATCCTGCCTCCCGACTGGAACCAGTGCTGTAGTCAGGGAAGTCCATGTTGATTTGCATTACGTCAGGCACGTTGCGACCATCCTTGTGAGTATAGATACCTCCAGATGCCACTACCGACTTAGGGATACCCATCTTCAGCACGCAATTCAGTCGGTCATAGTCGTGCGTCATCAAGTCACCGCTCAGGCCCGAACCATACGCCCACCACTTCCTCCATCGGAAGAAGTGCTCAGCATTCCACGGAATCTTGGGAGCGTTACCCAGGAACATGTCCCAGTTGACCGTATTGGGATTCGCGTCCTTGTGGATATTGTACTGCCAAGCGCCGTTATCGCTATTACGGTTGGTATTGGTAGTCACCAGGGAAACGTGACCGAGTACCCCTTTGTTGACGATATCCTCTGCCGTCACAAAACTCTGTGTCTGTCGGTGCTGGTGACCCACGGCGAAGACCGCCTTGGAGTTCTCAGCAGCCTCTTTCAAAACATAGGTCTCTGCGATGGTATGTGTCATGGGCTTCTCCACGTAAGCGTGGATCCCTGCATTCAATGCATCAATCGCAATAGGCGCATGCCAGTGATCGGGTGTGGCGATCACGATAGCATCTATCTCACCGCTCTCAATCATCTCGGTATGGGTAGCGTAGCGCTTAGGCTTATTCGTGTCGGTCGTGAAAGATGCAATGGCGAGTTCTGCCCTGTAGTCAAACAAATCGACCACTCCCGTGATTCGAACATTCAGATCCTCCTGATCCAGGTATTCCTGGAGACGTGTATCGTTGGGGTTATTCTCAGCATTCTTCTTCATGGCCTCTAACCAGGTATTGGAAGCGAAGCCCAGTGCTTTACAGAGCTGCTGGCCTCGGATACCATACCCGCAGATACCTACGCGCACGGGGTCACCTGACAGATCACCCGTCTTGGGGGGTACTCCTGGATCGATCTTCAGCGTCTCCAGGATCGCCTCCTTCTCTCGCTTCTTCTTTGTCGTGCTGGACGCCCCCGCAGCCCAAACCGCACCTAGTACAGGGATGCCCCCGAGTCCTTTGAGAATATCTCTTCTGCTAAATTTCATGATTCGGAAGTTTTAAGTTCGTTGGATTTTGATTTGAACAGGCGGTCGAGCCCGAATACAGTTCCGGTCGGTGCCTGATAGACTACCGCCAGAGCTGCCAACTCGATCAGGTTTTTGTTGATAATCCAATAACTACCTTCGGCGACACCAGGATTCAAGCCAGGAAAGGCGGGGTGTGCCAGGTAGTACATCAACAAAAGCAAGGCGCCGGCAATGGCTCCGGGCCGTTCCAATACACCCAGTACCAAAGTAAAGCCGACAAAGAGCAAAGCCACAATATTGAGCGTGTCGACGGTGCCAATAAGTCCATCTGATGAAAGCCATTGGAAGAACCCCTGAAACCACCCTTCTGCACTCGCCAAATAACCCTTGGCAGTCCAATCAGGATTGTAAGCTTTGATCACTCCTTCGTACAAAAAGTGCCAGCCAATGAATAGCCGCATGAATATGACGCTGGTGGTCAACCCCTGCGGATTCTTGAAAGTAGTCATGTCATCGAAAATATTTATGGTCAAAAAAATCCTTCTAACCCCGTTGCCAGGGCCTGATTACCGTCGGGTAATTTAATGACTACGATTGAGAAGGGCCAATGACAATTTTCTCAGAATACACTGACTTATGTTTAGGCCACGTGGTCGAAGGTCTTACCAACCCCACGTACCGGGGGCTCCTTTGAATGGTCCAGTGATCCAGGAATTGATCCATCCTCCATAGAAATCCCCATCCTGAGGCTGTACTTGTTCGTCATTTACAAAGCAGGCCTCCATTAAGTGCGCATAGACAGCGACTGTATCTTTCAAGTCCGAATAAGGGAGATTGGGTGACGCATAACCCCAGGCACACCGGTTGGTAACTGCGCCTCCGACAGCAATGTTGTAGTAGTGTGCCATGCCCTTGAACTCGCAAAAACTCTGACCATCAGTTTCTACCAATACACCACTCTCGAAGGAGGATAATGGAAGGTAGTACGTCGGTGGGTGACTGGTCTCCAGTATGCGGTATGATTGATGGGTATCACAGATCACTCGCCCGTTAAAGACAATTCGGATGTGACCGCTAAATGGCTCTAATCGAGGAGGTCGTGGGTAGTCCCAAACAGATTCCTGGCCTGGCCCGGGCTTGATTCTTTTTGCTCGCATGGAAGCGAAAACCGATACCTCCAGGGAAAAGTTTAAGGGCGCCCTTCAAAGATCTCTTCCTTCTTGATACTCAGCTTCTTGATCCGGTATTCGAGGGTCGTTGGCTTGATTCCGAGCATAGCGGCGGCACCGTTGTCGCCCCTGATGCGTCCTGCAGCCTGGCGAAGTGCTCTGAGGATATTCTGCCGCTCCGTCTGCTGGATATTGCTCTTTAGATCGAGCGGCGCCGTTGGATCAGCGACCGTATCCTCCACCGACCCACCGACACCTCCCGGCCTTTGCCATTGCATCACCCGATTACGGTACAGGATGCACAACTGCTCGACGACATTTCGCAACTCACGAATGTTTCCAGGCCAGCGATAAAACCTGAAGTTCTCAATGGTGGCCTCGTCAAAGCCCATGAACTGACTGCCCTGTTCCCCACAGATTTCCTTACCAAAACCGAGGGCAAGCGGCTCGATGTCCTCAACCCTGTTTCTCAGTGGAGGCAAATCAATTGGAAAGACAGAGATACGATAGAATAGGTCTGCACGGAAATTCCCCCTATCAATCTCTTGAGACAAGTTCCGGTTCGTCGCACTTATGAGTCGGATATCGCTATTTAACAGTTTGTTGCTACCAAGCCGCTCAAACTCTCCCTCCTGTATGGCCCTTAAGAGCTTGGGCTGCAGCTCGAGCGGCATCTCTCCTATTTCGTCCAAAAACAAGGTTCCATGATTGGCGAGTTCGAACTTCCCTATCCTTCGGTCATGTGCGCCAGTGAAGGCTCCCTTCTCATGGCCAAAAAGCTCCGACTCGATGAGCTGTGCCGGTATCGCCGCACAATTGACCTTGATGAATGGCTTGTCCGCACGTTTGGAATTGCGATGGATCGCCCGCGCCGTGAGCTCCTTGCCGGTACCAGTCTCGCCCTGGATCAACACACTCGTATCGGTCTGAGCCACCGTCTCAATTCTGGCGATCACGCGCTGCATCTCAATCGATTGGCTACTCATCCCGTCCGGGCGAAATGTGCTCTCCAGCTCTTCGATCAGATACTGCTTTTCGTGCTGCAGTTGGTCTGTCAATGAGTTGATCTCATCAAAAGCGAAGATGTTTTCGAGCAACAATCGCAACGTCGAACGGAGTCTCTGTGCTACATGTTCGTGCGTCTTATCGAAATGAGCGGGAGTCCGCGAATAGACTTCCAGGCAATATGACGGAGCGGCAGATTGCTCAATGGGAATTTGAAGAATGGAGGCAACTCCATATTTCTCAAGGAACTGCTGTCGAATGGCACCGGGATCCTGCTGCCTGATGCTGGCAGCATCGATGATCTGCACATCCACCTGCAATTCTGATGGTACCAACAGGCCCTGGAGCTGACTCTCCCTTACTTGAAGCACATTCATCAGCTGTGATTCTTCCAGCACCTGAAACTCGTCAAACCCCACCCTATTGAACACAAAAACGCGGCGCTCATTGGGCAAGAGGGCATAAAGCGCTATGGCGTCGAAAGGCAAGGGTGTCCTCAGAACTTTGGCAACATGCAGCAGCTGATCGGAGATCGTCGATTTGTTGTCAAGGGCATTGGCAAGGTCTAACTGGATACTTTGGAGGGATTGGGATCTTTGTATCTCCTCATCAGAGATCATCTTCGAAATAGACATGGACAACAGTTCAGCCACTCCTGCCAGTACCCTGCGATGGGGTGTAGTGTCTACTGCCCCCTGGAAGAGGAGCGTAACCGTGCCAAATCGCCCGCCCGTGACGGCGATCGGCAAGAGCACACCTTTGGCGACCCCTCGTTCTTGCAGAGTTTTGAGCACGGGGCTGTCTGGCATTTCCTCGGCGGCCTCACTGATGACCAACTCTCGGAGATCCCCCGGCTTTACCACATAGCGTAGAAACGCATCCTCCGAGGGATTGGAGATCTCCATGCCTTTGCCCTGATGGCAATCAGCGAGGTAGTAAACGATTTCTTTTGCATCCGGAGAACTCAACACAATGGAGACACAGGCAATACCTGGAAGTATCCCTCCTAGGCCCTGTTCCACCGCAGATAATACCTCCTGCTTCGTTTCCGCACCTGATAGAGATTTACTGATTTCCAGCAAGAGGTTCTTCTCAAACTCCTGCCTACTGATGTTTTCATTCTCATTCTTATAAAGTGCGATCTCAATAGACGCGAGTATTTCCCTCTCCTCAAAAGGCTTTACGATATAGCCATAAGGGTCGGAACTCTTTGCCTTTTGCAGTGTGCTTTCATCAGTGTGAGAGGTCACAAATATGAAGGGCAGGCGCCATGAGGACCTGATGGTATGCGCCAGATCGATACCGCTCTTTTTGCCCTTCAAGATGATGTCAATGAGAACCAGGTCCACAGACTTGGTACTCAGCAGCTGCACAGCGGTGTCGTAGCTATCGGCGATCCCGATCACCTCATAGCCGAGCCGCTGCAGAATATTCTGCAAATCATTGGCGATGATAAACTCATCCTCAATGATAGCAATTCGGGTACCCCTGAAGTTCTCTCTCATTTAGTTTCTTTCGCCATACACTCCCATGCCGATGGGCTCAAAAACAACCACCACCATCGCCGTCCTACGTCAATGTTACAGTGTAGATCGGTAACAATACAGTAAAGTACGTCAAATGTAAGTCGGCAGATCGTCAACCCACGGACGTATGCCTACCCCTTTGCGCCTAAACGGAAACTGGAAGCACCTGAGGCTACACAGAAAAACACAGGCTGTCGTTCCCACGTCTAATGGGAATTTGAAAGGGCGACGGACGTATCGACGGTCGCTGATTGTGGGGTTTTGAGGGGGAGAACGATACGAAAAACTACGAGGTCATTGTCCAAATTCTGTGCTTGAATTTCTCCACCATGCGACATGACAATAGAGTAACAAACAGAAAGGCCCAGGCCGGTGCCAATACCAGGATCCTTGGTCGTGAAGAAGGGATCAAAGATCTCACGAAGGTGCTCTTCAGGAATGGGCTTCCCTGTGTTGACAAATGATATTTCCACGGTATCCTCGATTTTCTTGGAACTGATCTCCAGCAGCTTGCGGCCTCCAATGGCATTCATGGCGTAAATCGCATTGTCCAGTAACTGCAGGATCACCTGCAACATGTTCGCTTGTTGCAGCCGCAGCGGCAGAGGCCGTTCCACATCGCGCCTCAACTCCACATCGTCGTCGATTCTGGACCCGAGGATCACAAGGGCGTTGTCCAGCAGGTCGTTGAAATCCTTTTCCACGAAATCGCTTGTGCCCACCTGAGAAAATACCTGCATGGCCTTGACAATACGCTGGATCCTTCCAACCCCAGCCCCAAACATGGACATGGCCTCCTCGCAAGATTCCAATTCAGTGATCCCTTGCTGAGCGAGTTCCTCGACCTTTTTACGGAAAATATGGTAGCCTCCGTTGATCTGATTGAGGGCATTGTTGAATTCGTGGGCCATCCCCGTGGTCATGGTGCCCAAAGCAGTCATTTTCTCAGACTGAAGCAAATAAGACTGCATCGTCCGCATATCCTCAAGAGTCTTGTGCAGGACGCGATTAGTCTCTTCCAGGTCCTTCGTTTTCCAGCGGACTTCGTTCTGCAGATTCTCTTTGTGCGTAGCCAAGGCCTTATTGGCTTCCTCTATTTGGTTGATGTAAGAACTCTGCTGGTTGCCGAAAGACCGTATCTTCCGGTAGAGCAAAAAAACAAGAAGGGCGGCTAGGCTAGCACTCAACCCCTGGGTAATAAAACTTCGCTCCTGGAGCCTAGATACCCCCAGGTTGGTCCTGGCAATATCTGTTTCGAATGTCTCCTTGTACTTTACCCGGATGTCGTTATACTGATTCCAAATCTGCAATCCATAGTCCAGTATCAGGCGTTTTCTAAATTCGTCCTCTTTTCCGGCGTCAAGCAGGCTTTTCATCTCTCTGTTGTAGTGGCCATACGACCTCAAGAGTATTTCCAATTCATCAATGTCCGCAGATGACATTCCTACAACGGAACTCGCTTCGCGGCACCGCTCGATAATCTCAGCGCCGAAAATGAAAGCATAGTTATAAGGGTCCAGCATATTGACCGTGCCTGTGACTGCGTAGCCCCGAAGCCCTACGTCCCAACCCCTCAGGACACCAGACTCAACAGCATCCAGATCGTCCAGGACTAATTGAACAGCACGGACCTTATCCTGACTTTCACGGACATTCTTTTGGGTGATGGCAATAAGAACGGTATTGGCGAGTATCAGCAATACCAAGATTAGGATGTAGTAAACAATCCTCCAGTCCAGCGAACGACTTTTTTCCATAGCTCGGGAAATACTGCCAGAGAACCTTTGTCGTCGGACATGAAAGTAACGGTTTTGACCCTGAGGTCCAAAAAATCTCCAGGTAAATTGTTGCTCAGCACGGTGTGTCTAGTAAAAAGCGTCAGCCCTGCATGAGCATCCTGATACGACTACGAACGTCGCCCCTCTCGAACGTACGAATGAGCCTCAGTAAACATCGGAAGAGGAACTTTGGCCGATAGAGTCGTTTGCTGAATGCCGCAACTTTCTGAGCTCGCTGCTGCAGGTATTGCTCCATGAATGCAGGCCCAGCCATGCCCGCAAGATCGGTGGCCGTTCGCCATGCCCGATCCCGAGCGATGTCCATACTGAATTTGGCAAGGTCCTCGTCCAATTGACCGCCGAGTTTGTCAAGTACTTTGAGAAATGGGGTGATTCGAGCCAGTGCAGACTGGACACTATCTACTTCCGCCGCCAACAATTCATTGATCTTTTGAAAATCCTTTTTCAGTCCATCAATCGACGAGCCGGGAGCCACCTCCGCCGCCGCAATTGCCAAATCGAAACCAATGTGAGCGTTCATCCCTATCAACAGGTGCTGTAAAACGATTGGCTTTCCATCCTTTGCTGCCTCAAACGCAATACGCCAGACTTCCGAGCAATTCGCACGAGTGCGATACCCCTCATAAGCATCCAGGTATCGATTAGCAAAAATGACATCCAGCTCCTCCATGCGGGCATTGTCCTCGAAATAGTCACCCTCAGCCAGCCTGGTCTTCACACCAACAGTCACTCGCCTGTACAGTACCGCGAAGTAGCCGTTGGCGCTGGCAGTATGAAGTGTGCCCTCAATGATCTCATCGAGCCGGCCAATAACTTCGTCAATAGTCTTTGCACTCATCTCCGAAAAAGTTAGCGCAGTTCTATTCTACTTTGACCACCAGCTCCAGTGTAGGGTGTTCTCCCGGAGCGTGTATTGCACTCAAAACAGAGAATCTCAACGTCAATTCCTCCACTCGCTGGCCGGTCTTCACTGCCAGGGTCGTTTCCTCCCTTGCTGGTAAATCGACGATATCCGTATTGGCGTGAAAGGTCTCACCCGAAAGCCTCTGCAATAGGAAATGCGCACTCGATCTATTTTCGATCGTAACGTTCAGCACGTCATTGTTCTCCGGATATGAGGCGGAAGTCACTTGCAGACAAGCCTCAATGAGTGGTGCGAGATGTGCTTCTCTCCCAACCAGCACATCGTTGTACCAAACTGCCGTACGGCGAGCCATCAGCGCCTCCTTGACGCTCTCAGGATTGCGCACTTCCGCAAATACCATCGTCACGGGACGATGTCCTCCCTCTGGAATTTTGTACTGCCAATCGACAAGGCCGTGGATGTCTGATGTGCCGATAATCGTCAGATCATTGTCCAGCGCGATCTGTAATGCTTCCTCGGAGATGGTGACGTCGTTGACCACCTCGATACCGTGCAAGAGTTTCTCGTCGATTAGTTGGCGGTGCATATCTGTAAGCCTGGCGATGCCATCCTTGTATTGAGATGTCCAGTTGGGATGGTTCCAAAAAACAAAGGCACCCTGAGCATTGGCGGCACGAAAAGCCTCCACCGGATCATCCACCAACAACTTATTGGCGTCCTGAATAAACACCGCATTGTTGTGACCCGGAGGCATGTCCCTTGTAATCTCTGACCCATTGACCACCATCAACTCTTGATCCTTTGCAACGGCCATGGCAACTTCATAAGCGCGATTGCGATCGGGGTGAGGGATGTCTTTGGAGTGAGGCTGGTACTCCAGATGTTCAGTCATTGAGATCAGGTCCACATTGTCTTTGATCGCCTCCTGCACCCGAATATCTGGCCAGACGCTGCCATCCGAAAAAACTGTGTGCATGTGCAAGTCAACGACTACCGTCTCATAGTCCCCCACGTTTGGAAACAGCGCTTCCCTGGAAGCTTGCCCAAAGGTGAAAAACGTGATCAGCATAGCGAGAGGAAAGAAAGTGCTCTTCATGATTAGGGGTTAGGGTTCGAAAAGCTAAGATTCGGATATTAATTGGTTGTGACCCAATGGTTAGTATTGAAATTAAAACTCATAGATATTTCTCTCCGATACGCCGGCTACGAATCTCCCTGGCTGGTGTGCCATACATGACTACATGGTCGGCGCATTCACTCAGAAGAAAAGAGCCAGCTCCCACCACGCTATGCTCACCGATCGAGACACCATGCTTTACCAGGCAACCCATTGCCACTGCTGAATACGCCCCTACACGGACGTTGCCCCCCAACACAGCTCCTGGTGCCACACTTGCAAAGGACCCCAACGAACAATCATGGTCAACACTGGACTGGGTGTTGACAATGGCAAAATTTCCTATCGACGTACCGGAGTTGATCACGGCTCCCCCCATCACGGCGATCCCATGCCCTAGCTCTACTCCCCGGGCAATGCTGGCGGCAGGGTGAATCGCATTGGCAAAAACTGGATTTTCAACCTTGTCCAATAGATCTTCCACAGCCTTTTGACGCATCCAATTGTCGCCAATTGCCACAAACAATTCCGCGGGCCTTTCCTTCATCAAACTTGAAAGGGTGTCTCTCGTACCAAGGACCTCGTAACCGAAAAATTCCGCGCCCTTTTCCAGGCGACTATCAATGATCCCTGCAATCTCATAGCTTCCCTCCTGCTCAAAAATGTCGATGACCACTTTAGCGTGTCCCGATGCAGCGATGATATACACCTGTTTTCTCAATACGACTAGTCTATTATTTATGGCAACAAGCGCTTAAATTTACTATTCTCAATTGATTCATATGCAACTAGGTATAGGTTCACGAGTCCGCAACGAAGAACTAGGCGTTGGGGTCGTCATTCAATCCACGAAAGCAAAGCTTGTCATCACCTTTGTCAACCACGGCGTCATGGAGTTTGATCATGCGGAAGCGGGTGGGTCATTGGAGGTCCTCGAGGAAGTCGAGACCCCCGAAGGCCTTGTCCCTCTGAGTCAGATCGAGGATGTCATGCAGAGACTACTGCAGCCGGTCCTTGAGCAGGTCGACCTGAACGAAATGGGCGAAAAATGGGATGACGGTACGATGATCCTCCAGCCCGGTAATTCCGATCTAAAACCCTATGAATTACCCATTGAGACGTTCTTCCACAAAATCGTGATGGTGCGGGACCGACTGCGAGTGATGGAGCAGCGCATCAATGCTTCCAATCTCACGGATGAGGAAAAAGTCAACCTGCAACAGTACGTCACCAGAATCTACGGTAGCCTGACATCCTTCAATGTGCTTTTCGGTAGTCGCGAGGATGGTTTTCAGGGAACTGGTAAGTAGACTTATTCAAAATTGTCCTTGTAAGTCCTAGCTTTAACGCAAACTTCTGACAATGTCTACCAACCTTCCACCGATCGACGCGAGTCGAGTTTTGGAAATCCTGAGCCACCTGCAGGAATTCACCGAAGGACCAACTCACACTCAACGCCTGGCGCTAAGTGCTGAAGATGCCCGTGCTCGTGAATACCTACAAGACTGGATGCTCGAGCAAAATCTTGAAGTGCATACCGACCCTGTAGGCAACCAGTTCGGTTTCCGCAAGGGGCGACAAGAGGGCCCCTACGTAGCGTTTGGGTCGCATCTGGATACCGTCAAGAATGCGGGTGAGTTTGACGGCACACTTGGTATCGCCGTGTCGATGTACTTCATCGAATGGTTAGCGAAACATGGCATCGATACGAAACACCCACTCTGCCTCATCAACTTCACAAATGAGGAAGGCGTCCGATTCGTTCCCAGTATTATGGGTAGCGCCTATATGGCTGAACAAGTGGGCCTGGAACACGTACTCGATGCAGTCGCCTTGGAGGAGTCAGTCACGGTTCGCGAGGAGCTGGAGAAACGGAAACTTGCAGGAGCTTTCAATTCGAGGGACCTTCCGATTCGGTCCTTCCTTGAACTGCACATAGAACAAGGGCCGGTACTTGAGAGGAAGGGTATTCCAATAGGTATCGTGGAGGGCGTGCAAGGCATGTACTGGACCAAATTCCTTTTTGAGGGGCGAGCGCAGCACACCGGTACCACGCCTTTGCATCTACGGAGAAATGCTGGGCAGGCAGCGGCCCAGTTTGTTCATCAGGCGTACGAGTTGTCACTGGGCTTTGATCACCACCTGCTCACCAATGGTGTGTTCGAGCTACTCCCCAATGCTCCCAACATTATTCCCTCACACGCCAAAGTCATCCTCGACAGCCGCAACCCTGATCAGGAAGCGCTTCAAAAAGTACAAAGCCAACTCGTGGCGCTGGCCATAGAAGTAGCAGAGGAGTACGACGTGTCTGTAACTAGCACTGCAATTGAGAAATATGATCCTGTCCATTTTGCTACGCCCATTGTGGATGCCGTCGAAGAGGCTACCCGTGATGCCGGCCTGACCGGCCACAGAATGTTCAGCGGCGCCGGCCATGATGCAGGACTAATCGGCATGAAACACCCGGCAGCCATGATCTTCATACCCAGCAAAGACGGGATCAGTCACAATCCTGCGGAGTACTCCAGTCCCGAACAAATTCAACATGGCCTCGAGGTATTTGTGAGGGCGCTTTTGAAACTAGCTGATAGTTAATTTCGTGTGGCAATGAGGGTCAAATGGATTTTGACTTCCCTCGAAACAGAACAAACCCAAGCTTTATGCATTTCCGAAGATACCTACTGACTCTGGTCTCCGTGATCGCCCTCTGCTGGCATCTCTCCGGGCAGCAGTCCGGCCGTACTATCACCCTCGATAGCCGATACTTCATTCAAGGCTATTCTAATCGTGCAGTCGCGCAGGTGGGGTTGGAATTGACCGAAGCAACGACACTAATCCCTCAACTGATCTACAAGCCAGACTCAATAGTCTCCAAGGACCTGAGTGAGCGAAAATTGTTCTATTCGAAAAAGCAGTGGCGCTATGTAGGAAGGGGATTGAGCCAATTTGTCGGCTCGATCTTCCTATTGCAGCCTTTCCAATTTGCTTATCACGAATACGGGCACGGCACCCGAACGGCGGCAATCGGCTACAAGCCTTTTTACGGGCATGGAAGCGTGGGCAGCGTCGATGACATTCGCACGGCTTTTCGAAATGGCGAGTTGTATGAAACCTTTCATGGCCTTTACCTCGGTAGCCTATTCGAAACCGGGGGATATACCGCTGCCTTGCCATCGGAGACACTCTTCCCTCCGATGTTGGATGAAATCGAAGAGAATGGATGGGACTTGGTCATCGCAGGCGGTGGCTTCAATAATGAAATGTACTTCAGTGAGCGTATCGAGCGACAGGTCCAGCAATTTGGGGGGCATGTCGGCTACTTGATCCCCTACCTGAACTCCAAACTTTCAGCTCAGCAGTACGCCACCGGTGGCGGCTTTTTCAACGACCTGAACAACATTGCGACCTATTACCAGGGCCAAGGCTATGACATTTCCACCGATGACCTGAAGAATGGTAGCCTTACATCCATGTTTGCCAGCACGATGTCCTATCAGGTGGTGTTTTCAATGCTGAAGGTCTTAATGGGTCAACCCAATGATTTCCAAGCCCTCAGCTTCAAAGGTGTGGAACTCCCCAATACCTCCTTCTACATGAATCGTGAAGGGCTCTCATATAAGTTCACCACCGCCTATAAAACAGGGAACTGGAGTTTCCCGATAGCCTGGGAGCGAGTAGTAAAAGGAGATACACGCAATGAATGGACCCTAGGTGTGGGAAGAAGGGCAAATGCCTGGGCTGCAACTGTTCGATCCACGGTGGGGAAGAAGTTTGGTCTTACCTCCGAAGTGCAGTACTTCCCCAAGGATTGGCTTGCTATCACGGGTGGATATGCATTGTACCAGGCGGAAAACCTTCGAGGACAGCGATTGACGCCAAGCCTCGAGAACGGCAACGCATTTCACGATGTGTATGTGATGGTCTCCGTCAGGTATTGAACGTGATGATCACCGACGTATGAGGAGGTCACGATGAGGGTCTACAACTATTTCCGCTATGGCCACACCACCCGAAGATGTGATTGAGGTCCTCTTTTTATCAAAGAGCAGCTTCCTCGTTTCACTGGACCCATCTTGATATCTGATCAGGAGCTCCAGGTCCAGATCATAGATGCCCTCTTCTTGCAGCTGACTTACGATAGCCCCCTTCCGATCTTCAGAGAAAGCAATCGAAATCTCCGGTGCTCCCTCCCACTCCAGCCATTGCCTGAAAAACTGGGTCAGGTCGTGGGGAGTGTGGTCATTGAATATCTCACACCACTCTGGAAGGGTTATGTTCCTATTGGAATAGGTCGCAACGATCTCCTGCAAGGCTGAGAAAAAGGCATCGTCTCCGATTTTCTTCCTCAACATATGATACACCCAGGTGCCTTTGGAATCTGCCAGGTAATGCTGAATGGTTTCTCCTAGTCTCTTCGTGATCAAGGGCATATCCCGCCCCTCGTCATAGAAACGAAAGAATGCCTCCGCGTCGTGGTTGGGACTGAACCCTCCTACACCGGACCACATGAAGTCCTTGGCTGCTTTGGCTCCATGGACCTTCTCAATAGCCAGCACAGCGGAGTATTGCGCCATTGATTCAGTCATGAAAAGTGTCCCCTGACCCTCCAATTCCACCCCCACAGCAATCGCCCACCAGGCATGGGCCGCTTCATGGGCCAATACAGGCAGACTATTTAAAGGATCGTCAAAGGCCTGCGTTTTCAGCAGTATGAAATTCTGCTCCGAAGCCCCATAGAACCCAGGGACATCGTAGGGAACTTCTACAATAGAATGGTACTTGTAGGGAGCCGAGCCGAAGAGCTCCTCTAACAACCTTATCGATGACAGGAACGCCTCCACGCGCACTTGTTGCCCTGCGATATTCCTTGTCCCTACGACATCCAGCGTATCTCCCGAAGGCAGATCATAGTGGGCGCTGCGGAACGGCCCAGCGACAAATGACCGGGCGACGGAACCATCATTCGACCAAATAAGGTGCTTACGTTCGCCAACCATTTGGGACGAGCTCTCGGTGCCACTCGAAACCACCGTCCAGTCCTTTGGAACTTCAAATAGGGTAGATCCAGGGGCCTTCATTGTTTGCCACGAAGGACTCGACGATGGATCCACGGGAGCGGGGTACCAAACATTCACCCAGGACACCAAAACAAAATCTCGTGACCAATAATGGAGCAAACTGCGATTCTCCTCCAATACTACCGGAATGGACAGTCGAAGCGTGTCTCCCCTCTCGTAGATGGCGTCCCTTCGAATATGTGCATACAAAGTATGCCCACCACCTTCGTCCCGGACATTTCGGGCCACTTGATGGCCAGGCACATGAAAGTCACCGAATGTACTGGTACCACCCAGGGAGTTGAGCATCAGGCTTGGTCCATGGCTCTGAATTGAATCTTCTAACCGCAGGAGAAGTTCGGCGCTAACGAGTGGTGCCCTATCCGTGGAGAGCGCCACCTTCAGGTCCAGGTGAATCGTGCGCCAGCCGGCTCCCTCATTCAGCCGGGAGCTAAGACCCTCAGAAATAGAGCCGGAGGTGCAGCCATATTGACTCAAGAAAAGAGCAAGGACAACTAATGAGCGCATCGGTACAAATCTCCACTTCATCAACGAATACAGCTCCCATTGAGTTAAAGCAGCGGTTGCGAACGGTAAATCCTGTTGTTAATCGATCAACCAAGCTCATAAAAAAGAAATGTCCGGCATTCAATGAATACCGGACATCCCTAAGAAATCCTTTCGTATTGGCAATTACTCCGGCACTGAGAGTGTTTGCGTATCCGGATCATACCATTCTCGTACCCAGCTATCAGTCTTCAATACCTGCAAGGAACTGATCTGCCCAGACAGGTTGATGGTAGCTACACCAGTGGGATCGTTAGGGTCCGGAAAGACAGACAAGTCTAGGCAACCTGACGTAGTGACGACATAATTCCATCCGCTTTCATCAAAATTCTGATTATCGAAAATCTTCACATGCCAACCATCAGGGATGAACAGGGAGCCAAATTTGTTGTCGAGGATATCTTCGTCACCGAAGGCTGTCCAATCCATTTTCTTGTTGGAGGCTCGAAGCAGGGGTTTTGCAGTACAGTTGTTGCGTTCAAAACCGCTGATGCGGAATCTTCGGCCATTGGGGCCATCAGGACCCGCGGCGGGATTGTTAGCCTGATCAGGAGGGTTTCCCTGATTGCCATTATCGTTGTTTCCGGCGCCATTCTGGCTAAATGCCAGGAAACTCAATAAAGTAAACGAAAGGAGTAGGAAAGATCGCAGGCGATCCATGGATAGATTAGTGGTTTTCATGGTCTGGGCTCAATTACAAAGTCTTTTCCAAGGACGAATGCGTTGTTTACGATGCGAAGTCATCCCGGAATTTGTTTGCTAAAGGTACTAACTGTTTGTACATACTGCAACTATTCGATTAAAAGTCTTTGTCCATCTTGCTCAACCAATGAAGCGCCATTCTCCTCTAATGAAGCTAGAGGATCACTATCTTGACAGAGGAATTTTGAAATCTAACCACTCATGAAATACCTGATCGGACTTGTTTGCCTAGTGATGGCGGTGCCTCTGACATCTCAGCGGCTCATTGTAAAAGACGTCAATCTGGTTGACGTGGAGAATCGCAAAGTGGTTCCTGAGCGATCTGTGGCCATAGTCAATGGGAAAATACTGGACATCAACAGCTTTCGCAGGCTAAAGGCAACGGACCAAGACAGCATCATCGAAGGAACCGGCAAATTCCTGATACCGGGACTCGTAGACGCCCATATCCATTTTTTCCAATCTGGTGGATTGTACACCCGTCCAGACGCCATCGACCTTCGAGATTGGTTCTCCTACTCGGATGAAATGCAGTTCGCCAAGGACAATGCGTCCGACTACCTCCAGAGATACTTAAGGCTGGGGATCACTACGGTGATGGACGTCGGAGGGCCTATGTGGAACTTCACGGTGCGGGATTCCATAGCGACAAGCATGATGTCTCCAAATGTGCTGGTCACCGGCCCCCTCTTCTCTATCGTCGACCGGGTCAAGCTGGATGAGGGTGATCCCCCCATTGTGAAGGTGACATCTAAGGAGGACATCGATCAACTCTTTGACCAAATGCTGGATCGGAAGCCCGACTTTATCAAGATCTGGTACATCGCCTCCCAACAATATCCAGCAGAGGAGTCCTATCCACTGGTAGCGTATGTCGGTCAGCGATGTCGCGAAAACAACCTCCGACTGGCAGTCCATGCCACCCAGCACAAGACAGCCGAACTGGCGGTAAAGGCCGGGGCCAACATCCTCGTACACAGCGTGGACGATACAGTCATCAGTGATGACTTTCTCCAGGCATTGAAAGCAAAGGACGTGACCTACATCCCCACACTTATCGTCTCCAAGGGCTACGGCAGGACCTTTACCGGCAAACTACCGCACAACCAGCAAGATCTGACCTGGGCCAATCCGAAAGCTTACGGAACGCTGACGGACTTGAAAAGAGCGGAGCCTTCAACACTACCCGGCTTTCTGAAAAACTTCTACGGACAAGAGCTACCGCCCTTCTATGATGTCAAAGACTCCATCATGTTCGAAAACCTGCGGAGGCTAATGGCGGCAGGTGTCAATGTGGCTACCGGGACCGATGCCGGCAACATCGGCACCATGCACGCTTCTTCCTATCATCAGGAACTGCAGGCCATGCGGGAGGCCGGCATGAGCGGCTGGGAGCTCCTCGAAGCGTCGACGATCAATCCCGCCAAAGGGTTTGGCATGGGTGACACCCATGGCTCAGTTACAGAGGGCAAGGTGGCGGATCTGGTGTTGCTCAACGGCAATCCAGCTGAGAATATCTCTGCTCTCAGCAGCATCGAGGTGGTCTTCAAAGCTGGCGTACCGCTGATCCCATCCAGCATTCTGAAAGAATCCCCCGAACAGATCGTACAGCGGCAACTCAATGCCTACAATGCCAGGGACATCGATGCCTTTATGGCCACCTACAGCGAGAATATCCAAATCTTCAACCTAGATGCCAATTTGCTGTACGATGGTAAAGAGGCCATGAGGACACGCTACTCCAAGCTATTCGAAGACACACCCAATCTATACTGTGAACTCAAAAATCGCATGGTCATGGGCAACACTGTCATCGACCAGGAGCGGGTTCTATATAACGACCAGGTCATTCGGGCCATAGCCATCTACGAAGTCACCGACGGACTGATCAGCAAAGTGAACTTTATCCGGCCTTGACTCCACTGCCTCAAGATCAGGGCACGCCTCCAACGCTAGCCCGGATAGCAGCGGTATCCCACCGGGCCTTGCGGGTCGGTGACGCGGGTGAGGATATAGCGAATAGCCGGCTACACCCTCCGCCAAGTGCTAAAACCCCGCCTGCTCCTAAAAAGTCACTTAGTGACCACAAATACAGTGAGCTCTCATGAATCCCTGACTTTCCGCATGCCACTCGAAGTTGTCATTGTAGCCGTCCATCTCCCAGTAGAACTTCCCGCGAGTCTGGTAATAATTACCAACTTCATTCATTGTGGCGGTCTCATAGAGTCGGCCATTGATCATGGTGTGGGTCACGTATTGGGAGTTTTGGATATCCTCGAGCGGATCCTTGTCCAGGACAATGAGGTCCGCCAATTTGCCCGCCTCAAGGGAGCCCAGATCATCACCCATCCCGATGTACTCCGCCCCATGAATCGTAGCCGCTCGTAGCGCCTCGTAGTTGGTCATACCCCCCTGCTGTAGCATCCACATCTCCCAATGCACGCCAAGACCCTGCAGCTGGCCGTGTCCTCCCACGCAGACTTTTACGTCGCGGTCCACGAGCTTCTTCAGCGACTGCGAAGTCAAAATATGCCCATTGTCATACTCCTCCATCGGCACCATGGTCCTGTGCCGCGCACGTGCATCGATCACAGAGCGAGGGGTGTACTTCAGAAGATGCTCATTTTCCCACACATTGGTGGTTTGGTACCAATAGTATTCACCGCTCATTCCCGCATAATGGACCACGAGTGTAGGTGTGTTGGCGGTCTTACTTGCCGCCCACAGATCGACGACATCCTTGTACAGTGGTGCGACGGGAATGTTGTGCTCAATACTCGTGTGACCGTCCAATATCATGGTCAGGTTATGGAAGAACGTAGACCCACCCTCCGGATACACCATGATCTGCTGGTCCCGCGCTGCCTTGATCACCTGCTGCCGCTGCTCACGGCGAGGTTGATTGTAGCTCTTGACGCTAAAGGCCCCGTAGGCTTTCGTCCTGCGTATGGCAAACTGGGCGTCTTCTGCATTGTTGACGACGGCCTTGAAATCCCCGTCTGCTCCATATAGTATGGTACCCGTCGTGTAGATCCGTGGACCCACCATTCGGCCGGACCTGACCATCTCAGATTGCGAGAGTGACATCTCGGAATTGGAGGACGGGTCGTGTGTTGCCGTGATGCCAAAGGCAAGGTTGGCATAGTAGGGCCACTCCTTTTGGGGGCTCAAGCCATAGCGAAAGGCGCGGAGGTGTGCGTGCGTGTCAATGATACCCGGCATAATGACCTTACCGCTCGCGTCAATGACAGTAGCGCCACCCGGCACGTCGACGGAGGCTCCCACTTCCTTGATACGATTTCCTTCCACCAGGACGGTCCCACTTTCGATCACTTCCTCGCCATTCATGGTAATGATCTTCGCATTGGTGAATGCGACGAGCCCTTCAGGGCGGTCTGTGTCCAGTTCCAACGTGATCTCATTGATCGTGCGATCGATCTCAACACTATCGGACTCCGTCGTGCCAAAGGCCTCCGAAACGTTCACGGCGTAGTGCTGATTGCCCAATGTCCAGCTGAGTGACTGACCGTCTCCAGACCACTGAAGGCCGATGCCTGCATCTTTAGAGACCTTGGTCATGGGGATGGCCTTCTGGCCTGCGGAAAGCTCAAAAGTTTTGCCGGTGGCAGCGAAAGGCATGATGTAGACATTGTACAGTTCTCCAAATGCCAGCCACTGATTGTCAGGGCTGAGTGCAAACTGATTGGCGTACTTGGAGTGGAAATGCGCTCGCTCCTCAGCTCCCTGTAGATTCACACTCTTGTAATTCTTGTCCAATGCGCCGAACAGAAATCCTCCTGTTTGGAAGAAAATGCGCTTGCCGTCTGAGCTAAAGCTCGGGTACTGCCCCTGCTTCGTGATGAAATTGGGGGTGCCTCCCGAAGCCGGCATCCAGTAAATACCTGGCTTGATGGAATAGGCAAACCCCATGGCGCCATTGCCGCCTTCCTTCACGTAGACCACCTTGCTGCCGTCCGGGGAGAACGATGGCTGGCGGTAAATACCCTTTTCGCTTGTCAGCTTTACTTGATCTCGGCCATTCGCTCCGATTCGGCGAACAGCGCCTCTCGCCTCGTCGTTCCAGGTGACATAGACGATTTGACTGCCATCCGCTGAAAAACTGGGCTCGAATTCGAGATCCGTCCCATCCGTCAATCGCTTTGCCTTTCCTCCGGGCCACTTCATCGTGTAGAGATACCCTGCCGCATTGAATACCATCGTCTTACCATCAGGGGACAAGCGTGCCCCTCGAATGACTTTCGCCTTGAAATTGTCGGGATCGGGATCCACCGGAAACTGTAGCGCATCCGTGATCTTGTGAGTGGCGGTGGCACTGAAAGGAATGACTGTCGCCTCTCCTGTCTGCGTATTCACTTTTTGGATCTTCCCTTGCGCCCAGATGATGACGTGGACATTATCAGGCAGCCAATTGTAGTTGGGATATACGCCGAAGATGGCCCAGGCCTCCTGCTGATCCTTGGACAAACCGTCGAATACTGGTCGCTGGATACCGGTCGCCAGATCGTGGACGTATAGCACCGACTTGGTGCGCACCCTTCGAACAAAGCTTAGTTGCTTACCGTCACGAGACAATTGGGGCCTGACCGCACCGCCGGGACCTCCAACGATCGTCTCCGTTTCGCCCGTCTCGCGATCATAGCGCTTGATCACGTAGATCTGACTGTTGGGGTCTTTGTTGTATTGGAAGAAGCCGCCAGGGTACACGTCTTCACTGTAGTAGACGTAGCGCCCATCCGGGCTGGCGACGGGCTCACCAAGGTCCTGCTGATCATTCTTTCGCTTCGTGAGCTGCACCCCACTGCCGCCATCCTTGTGGTACATCCACAACTCACCAGCACCCAATGAGCGTCCGGATGTGAAGTGCTTGCGGGCAATGATGTACTGTCCGTCCGGAGTCCATACCGAATTATTGAGGAGTCGAAAGCTTTCTTTGGTGATCTGCTTGGCGTCGCCATCATCCAGGGGCATCATCCATATATTGTCGCCGCCTCCGGCGTCACTGGTGAAAGAGATACTCTTGCCATCAGGGCTGAAACGTGGCTGCACTTCGAAGGCATGTCCCCCTCTCAACAATTGGGCCTCTCCACCAGCAATGGGCATGGAATAGATATCGCCCAGCATATCAAAAACAATCTGCGAGCCGTCGGGGCTGACGTCCAGATTCATCCAGGTGCCTTCGTCGGTGGTGATCGTCACCTCCTGAAAGGGCTCGACGGGATTGGTCACATCCCACTTCTCCTCTTGAGAGAAGGCCAGAAAGGGCGATAGCAATAAAAAGATGAGGGATGCGTAGAGCTTCTTCATTAGTAATTGGGTTGGGTTAGTCGCGGCTAAAGCTAAACAAAACCGCTCGTAGTGCCGCTCCCACCTACTCGGTCCATGAAAAGTGCCGCATAACCGATGAATGGCGCCCACGACCATTATCTGTCACCTCGACCTGCTTTTCTGCATCTCGACCACCAATTCCTGCCAGTCAACGGCATCAGCAGTAAACGAAAAGTCCTCTGTCTACTTTCGAAGACATCAGTGAATTGAAAATCTAAAAAGCAAGGAAACATGATCAAGCCGAAAATCTTAATAGTAGACGATAGTACCATCATCCTTCAATTGCTGAAGGGAATCTTCTCCAAGGATTACGAAGTAGTTACGTACACATCCGGTGCGAAGGCCTTCAGGGATTTGCCAGTCATCAATCCGGACGTCATTATTCTCGACAATGATCTGGGTGAGCAAGTGAAAGGACTCCAGCTATTGGAGATGATCAAAGACTCAGACTTCCTTTCCTATCTACCCGTTGTGATGTTGTCTGGCGAGCAGAGCACCGCCTTCAAAGTGCGATGCCTTCAGGCCGGAGCAGAAGAGGTGCTTTCAAAACCCTTCAACCCGCAAGAGCTACTAGTTCGAGTGGCTCGGGCCATCTCTGTACCGACAGCCCTCGCATCATGACCGTCACCCATTCCAAAATCGCCTGGCTCCGGGTGGACTGCGCTGAACATAGCGACAGAAAGAGCCACCTGGACTTCTGCGAACAGCAGGAAGTCATCGACTTCATCAAGTCTCACCCGGAGCAACAATGGCCTGACGCCGTCGTCTCTGCGCCAGGGTCTGACGTACCCTGCTATGACGAACTCATCGGATACCTTCAGGGACTTGACAAAAAGATCCCTCTCTTCATCTACGACGAAAAGAGCAGCCAAGATCGGACGGACCTGGCCAAAGACCTGGGCGCTGCTGATTACTATGGACGCAATCTCTGTCGGAGTCAGGTAATCGATCGAGTGGAATTTCACCTGACTGCACAAGGCGCTTGTCCAAAGGAAGCTGCCTCTCCGGTGACGCAAAAAGGCAAAGTCGCCAAGCGGCTCTTCGACATCATTGTATCTCTGACCTTACTCCTCTTATTCACGCCTCTCTTTCTGCTTGTCGCGCTTGCCATACGACTCGAGTCCAAGGGCAAAGTCTTTTACTTCCAGCCACGAGTAGGTCAGAATTATCAGATTTTCAAATTTTTCAAGTTTAGATCCATGCGAGTGAATGCCGATAAGATGGTCACTCAGCTACAAAATGTAAACCCCTACCAACAACCAGAAGAAACACCTGTCGAAGCCCAGCAGCCTACAGACGATGTGATGCTCCTGGACAATGATGGTCTTGTACCCGAAAACGAGTTCCTTATCAAGAAATCAATTGAGGACGAAAAGGCCTTTTTCAAGGTGCACAACGATCCCCGAATCACGAAAGTCGGCCACTTCATCAGAAAGACAAGTATTGATGAATTGCCCCAATTGGTCAACGTGCTCCTAGGCGATATGTCTATCGTCGGCAATCGGCCTCTGCCCTTGTACGAAGCCGAAAAACTGACTTCTGACGAGTGGGCTACGCGCTTCCTCGCTCCTGCTGGTATCACCGGTTTGTGGCAAGTGACTGAGCGTGGCAAGAAAGACGTCTCCGCAGACAGCCGTAAGCGACTTGATATCGAGTACGCCACCAAGTCCTCCTTCTGGACGGATATGTGGATCCTACTCAAAACGCCTATGGCGGCGATTCAACAAGAAAACTGTTAAAAACAATTATGCGAATACTTATCCCTTTGTTTGCCCTGCTCTCATTTTCATGTGTAGATCAGGTGGTACGTGATCTGGATGGCGACGTGAATCCAGTTTACGGCAATACGCCCTTTACGAATTTCGAGTCGGAGGAGATTCGTGTGACACTCCTTACGAATCACAAAGAGCCTCTTCGAAAGCATCCGGTGACGCTCTGGAACAGACACCCGGGTGAAGGGGGGCACATCGTCCTCAAAGGTCTGACCGATGGGAGTGGTACATTTCGCAGCGCTAGCAATTTACCCAATACGATCACCGAAGTTATTCTTGAAATCGACTTCATCGGCATGCCTAACTTCCTGATCATCCCCCGAGATGAGCTGAGTGACGTCTTTGTGCAGGGCACAAAACACAACTACCAGGAACGCACGGTGGATATCGGCGCTGGCAAAAACACCGATCAAGGTCGAACGGCTCTGGCACCAATCCAGGCCCTCGGCACTTACGATACAAATGGTGTTCCCGACTATCTTGAGCCTACAGCGGATGTTGTATCTGCGGATTTGTTGACACTGATCAACACCTCGCTGCCAGAAGGCCAACCTGTTCCCACCTATCACCCAAGATTTATTGCGGAGGATGCCGAGCCTAATCTCCTCGTTACTGAGGAAGCAGATGTGTGGATGACATTCGTACACGAGGGTGCGGGGTATCGCAACGTCCTGGGCTATTATACTTATGCAACAGGTACACCCCCGGAGATCGATGATGACATCGATGTACTAAATATTGTCTTCCCCAACGCCTCTTATGCTGGTTCTGGAGGTGGATTGTCCACGGGTGACAAGGTGTACCTCGGCAAATTTGATCCGGGGACGACGATTGGATTTGTGCTGCTCGCTAACGGCTGGAATGGGACGGAGCCAACACCCGGCATTCACCAGGTCTATTCCAATCGCGCCCTCAACCCAGAATCGACACCTGAAATGCAGGCCCACAGTGTGCTGCTGTATGATGCGGATAGTGAGGTGCTCCTGGTGGGATTCGAAGACCTCAATCGTGATGGCAACAGTGATGACGATTTCAATGATGCGGTCTTCTACCTGACTGCCAATCCCATCGAAGCCATCGACCTCACCAATGTCCTCCCTGTCGACCAGCCTGTTGACCAGGACGGAGACGGTGTCAACGATACCTATGATGACTTTCCTACCGATCCAGAGCTGGCCTATTTGTATGGCTATCCTTCCACATCTACTTATGGCTCCTTTGCTTTCGAAGATCAGTGGCCCAACACCGGTGATTACGACTTTAATGATCTCGTGGCAGATTATCAATATCTGATGTATGCCAATGGAGTCAACGAAATCGTCAAGATGGATGCACAATTTGTCATCCAGGCGGTTGGCGCCGGATTCAAAAATGGCTTTGGCTTCCAGCTGGAGCTCCCTCCCAGCCGCGTGACCTCAGTTACGGGTCAGGAGCTGTCGGGGGTCGGCGTCTACACATTCAATGCCAACGGCACAGAGGCCGGACAGTCGAAAGCTACGATCATCGTGTCGGATGATGTCCATCAGGATTTTGATAGCTATGGATTTATCAATACCGATGAGGGGCTTCCCTACCAAACCCCAGATACGGCTACCGTTCGGGTGACCTTTAGCTCGGCCATCAGCAGCGCGGATGACTTTGATGCACCTTTCAACCCCTTCATCGTCGTCAATCGACAAAGAGGTAGAGAGATTCACATACCGGGCTATGAACCGACGGATCTCGTGGACGCAGCCCTATTCGGCAGTGGTAATGATGACTCCGATCCTGGACTTGGCATCTACTATAAGACAAAAGTTGACCTGCCGTGGGGTATGAATCTGCCTAATCGATTCACCTATCCCGTGGAGAAGAAAGACATCCGGCAAGGCTATAACCATTTTGATGATTGGGCACGCAGTAGCGGCTTTACTTATATGGACTGGTACACTGACCAGTCGGGGTATCGTACCCCGGAATTTCTGTATGAGTAAGACTGACGATTGAATAAGGATGAAAAGGCCTCTCTGCAAAGAGAGGTTTTTCTTACCCTTCTCCGTCAATCCGTTATGTGAGTCATTCGGAAAAATTTAATCATATCGTCAATAAATCGTCTTACAAATGAAGAAATACCTTAAGTACACACTCGAATCACTGCAGATCGGTGGGCCCAGGCTATTTTACACAGCACTGAAATACTTCGTTACGAAACAGGCGCCAAGCAAGCCCTTCGTTATTCACAATCCTGCAATGGGCACGTACCATTGTCGCGGGAACACCACAGATTTCATGTATCCATTTCTTAGCTACGAGTACCGCATCAAGTCTCGGATCAAAGCATTGCTGCCAGACTTTGATACCTACATTGACGTAGGTGCGTGCATCGGCGATTACAGTATATGGCTAGCTAAGCAGGGCATGAAATGCTTTGCTTTTGAACCGAACAGAGATAATAATAAGGCCCTACGAGCCAATGTTCTGTCCAATCGTCTGGAGGAATCGATCGAGATCCACAACTTCGGACTGGGTACCGCTTCTGAAACAGTGACCTTTGAAACAAATCCCACGAATCGGGGCTATTCCGGTAAGTATGCGCAATTCGAGTCTTCCATAAGGGAAGAAGTCGAAATCAAGAGGTTTGACGATATCTATACAGCACTGGATCTCGAGAATAGTCAAGGCGTCATCATGAAGATCGACGCTGAGGGCATGGAGGGCGAGGTCATAGACGGAGCCCGTCAGTTCCTCTCTTCTGTGAAGAAGCTCTTCCTCATTTTCGAAGCGCATACCGGTGCCGACGCTACGATCCGCTCACTACAGGAAATAGCCCATTGTGAGATCGTGGACCTGGATGAATTGAATATCGGCGTAATGATCGACACTACCCAAGTGGCAGAAAGCTATCGATCAGACGTGCTCTCAGTAGCCTGCTGATCAACATTAAACTTCATACATGCATACATAATTAGCTCGAATGAAAAAGGCCTGCAGTACTAGCTGCGGGCTTTTTTGTTCACTTCTACTCAGAGTCACCGGTATGGGACTCTGAACTCTTACAGAAGAAAGACATCGGTGGTTCCTGTAGCTGGATGGCAAATCCAGTGTTATTCGAGGGAAGGACATGCCTTACAGAACATGTCGAACAGCAGGAAGACTTAGGAGCAGCTATCACTTTCTACTCAGAGTCACCGACACGGGACCTTGAGGAGAATGCGCCAGAGAAAGTGATTGCGGCAAAGGAATCGTCGCTATTGACTGAAATAACTTTCGACAATTGCTATCGAACGAAAATCGGGGATCAAAGAGATGACGCTACATCGCCTGTGCCCCTTTCGGTAAGGCGATATATGAATATCAGGCTAAGCGCTATTGCGATGCCTGTCGGCTGCTGTGTCAGGTGGCCGTTGGAATAGCTGGCCACTGCGATACCAACAATACCACTAAATAGTGATATAGCAGCCGTCCGGGAGAGCGATAAAGGTGCTCGCCAGATCCTTCGACCCAGGTACATGAGGATTGCCAGCCATACAACGATGTAAAACATCACTCCGATCTTGCCAGTTTCCATCCATATTCTGGTATAGTGGCCATCTGTGCCAATCTCAGCCAGAAAAGTACCCGGTGAAAACCTTCGACCCCAGTACCCAGCGCTACCGATCCCACCACCGAAAGGCTTATCCTCCAGATAGGCCGCCAGCGCCACTTCACGTTCCCGACGAACGCGTAGAGAAGGATCGTCGGAATCAAGTGCCGTTCGCAACCTATTCACATGGTAATTGCTCTGCATGATGGTGGTATACTTCAGAAAGCCAAAAGCCCCCGCTCCTACCATCATCCCTAGCACAAGGACCTTGATATTTTTCGTCAAAAGCAAATACGCTGCTCCACCAAACACCAACACGGCCAAAGCGCCGCGTGTGCCGCTGATCAGCATCCCATAAAAGAAGAAGCCCGCTAAAGCAAGCAAGAGCCATCTCCTTCTCAAAAAAGCCGGATGTAATCCGATAAGACCACATACGAGGGCCGCATGCGCCTGGGAAGCGCCGAACTGCGCCGCATCGCTGTAGAATGAGAATATTCGCAGTTTTCCAAACAGTATGTGCGTGCTTGCGGCTCCGCCCATCAGCCACCTTTGCTCGACAGCGGAGACACCCAAAACCAGCTGCTTTAACCCCCACAGCGTACCGAAGACACTCAATGCAAGCCAGGCGATGAAGAGCCACCGGCCACGCAAGTCCTCTTTTCGTAGCTGCAAGCCCAGGATCACGATGAACATTTGGTAGAAGGACAGCGCCCGATTGGCATAGAACCAGGCGATTGTGCTACCTGACAAAGGATTGAACAACTGAAGTACGGAAAACAATGACCATAGCAAGAGGAGTATGACGACTCCATTGCCCATTTCTGCGACGTTGAAAGTGGTCTTTTGATGAAACACCATTACCACGAAAAGCAATACAACCAATCCGTCGATCGCCAGTCCAAAGGAAATACCTGGCACATATCTTCCGAGTAGGGAGATCATGAATCCCATGAAGAGGATAAAAAGAAGTACAAAACCGGGCCTCAGAAACGCGAATACAAGTGTGCCTATCAGAAAAGGCAGGAAAATCAACGCACCCCCCACGACAATGCCTCCCTTCGCGATCACGACAGCACACACAACAGCCAGAACTGCAGTGACGACCAGTTGTAGGGACTTCGTACCTCCTAATTCCAGGGAATTCATGAACTGGTTGATATGGCCACCCTCTGCTTCAATGAATGACTCTTGCTCAATAGCTTCTTCCAACGCAGAACTGGCTGCTCCAGCCACCGATAAGAAGCGAGTGCTAACAGCAACGTACCCACAATGGATATCGTAAATAATAGCACGTTAAATGCCGACCAGCCCAGGGACGAGACCCAGGGAGAAAGCACTTGCAAGGCGACTGCTATCACCAATGGGTGGTACATGTAAATGCCGTAGCTGACATCTCCCAGTTTTCGTAATACGGGATGCTCCAACGGCCTGTAAATGCTTTCCGTAAATGTGACATTGAGGATAACTCCGAGGAAGATGACGGCATCGAAATAAGAGGCAAGTACACCATGCCAGCCTATTGTGAACGACCAAACCAAGAGCCCAAAGAACAAATACCGCGCATATCGGTGTGTAAGAGGTGATAGCAGCTGAGTTCGCAAACCGGGCAGGAAAACAACCGCGGCACCCAAGCCTCCGATCGCCATCTGCTCAAAAGGGACCAATTGCAAGACCTGCTGCAATTGCTGAATGCGTAACCCTTCATACGGCAAGGCCCAAAGCGAAAGCTGAAAAGCCGCCTTCACGGCAACAAACAAAAGTAGGAATGGCACAATGCGCTTACTAAAGGCACGCACCAGCAAAGGCCAAAAGATGTAGAACTGTTCCTCAACCCCTACTGACCAAAGGTGGTTCCCTCCTACTAACCATGGAAACCGAATCCGCAGCAGGTTGGGCAGAAAAAGCAACAATAATCCCACTTCCACGACACCGAAAGAGAAGTGCAGGGAATCAAAGGTCGCCGAAAGCACCAAGGGTGCGACTAAAACCACAAGTCCGACGACCAGAAAATATACCGGCCAAATCCGCAGTACCCGCTTCCAATAGAAATGGAGGATATTGATATGTCCAGTTGACTTTTGCTCTGACAGCAACAGGTAGGTGATGAGAAACCCACTCAGGACAAAGAAGAAAGATACCGACGCGTGCCCAAAGCCATTGATAACGGAATTGCCCCATGCGCTGCTGAGACCCTTCCACGACTTGTATTGCTCGACATGGTGGATGATCACCAAAGACGCCGCGAAGAAGCGAAGCGCGTGCAATCCTTTGAAATGTACCTTCTCTGATGACATGAGCAAAACCGATTGATTGACTCGAAAGTCACCTTAATAACTATAAGACGTCGGTAACACTGCCCAATGGTCAGAATAGCAGGTCGACAGGACGGAATTTGTCAAGTACCGGTACCTGTGGGCAGTTCGGCGGCCAATGGCATCAGCTCGACCTGTCTTCAGTGCGGATCGACGCCCCTTTAAATATAGACACCATGGTCACTCTACTTTCGAAGCAACCTTAGTCAGTCAATCATGCGATTTGTAACAGTGTTAACATCCACCATCCTTCTGCTCATAGCGGTAGGAAAGATTTTTGGGCAGGACATCCGGTTCGACGAAGAAGCAACCCGCAGCGAACTACTGCGGGTGGCTCACCTACTCCAGGACGAAGGCGAGTTGGACTCTGTTCTCACAGCTGCCATCGACAAATCTCCGGTCCTCAAATCCATCGGTGAAGACATGAACATCTATCAGGAAGAGTATAGGCAAAAGAGCCGTAACTGGTCTTCCAGCTTGACGCTGTCCGTCAATATTTTCAGTTTGAATACGACCACCTATGAAGATCGGTCTGTGACCACAGCCGGAGTGCTACCCAACGTCGGCGTCGGCCTCACGATAGACCCTGAGAAGATCATCAATCGCAAAAGCTACATGCGGCAAGCGGAGCAAAAGTTTCGCCGATCTCATCACCAGCAAATGGCGCAAAAGCAACTATTGCAGCAGCAACTTATTCGGATGTACTATGACTACATGTCGCTGCTAGAGTCGCTATTACTGAAGGAACAAAGTGTGGAAACACGCCGCCAGCATTACAACACCGTGGAGATCGCCTTTCAAAATGGCGAAGCCACCTATGAGCAGCTGATGATCATCCAGAATCAGTTGTTGCTGGCAGAACAGGACCTGACCAATACACACATCGAAGGCTTAAGTATCAAGCGCCAAATCAGGGTATTTCTAGAGGATCCATCACTATGAGCCTGTACGAAACCATAAGACTCTTTTATTACAATAAGGTAAAGATCCTTGTGGCTGCCTTGTTGCCGCCCATATTGATAGTCTTCCTGACTAGCAACATGGAAAAGGAGTACCAGGCCAGCGCAATGCTGTACACCGGTATAGCCTCAGGATATACCCTCGAATCAGGTCAGAACGAACGCATTGATTATCACCGTATCAATAATGCTTTTGACAACCTCATAGGCCTCCTCAAATCCCGGGAGACCATGGAGCAAGTCGGATTGACGTTGCTTGCCCAGCACTTAATGTTGGAAGAACCCGACAGGTACCAACTGGGTCAAGAGGAATACGAAAACCTTCAACAAGTCATCAGTGACGACCTCCTAAAGGAATGGGTCGCTGACAGTTCCGTGGAACGCACATTTGCCAGGTTGCACCGAGTCTACGAGGAAGGAAGCTCTCCAGTCCTCCAGACGCTTTGTACAGAGCTCGGCAGTCCCTACAGCTTCAAGACACTGGCTAAAATAGAAGTGAAACGCGTCAAGTCCAGCGACATGATCCTGGTAGCCTATCGGTCCTCCGACCCGGCCTTGTGCACCAGTACGCTGAATGTACTGTTGGACGTCTTCATTCACCGATACCGGGACCTGAAGGAATCCGAAACCAACAATGTGGTAGCCTATTTCGAGGAGCAGTTGGATAGTATTAAGGCCAAGCTCACCACCGCCGAAGATCGCTTGACGGACTTTCGCAGTGCTAATGGTGTGATCAACTACGGCGAACAGACGAAAGCCCTCGCTATTAAGAAACAAAATGCTCTCGAGGTCTATTCCAACAAAAAAATGGGGATGCAGGCCAATGAAAGCGCCTTGGTGGCTATCGAAGACAAACTGAGCATGCGCGAATCGCTCCTCGCCCGCAACGGGACGGTATTGGAGATCAAGCAACAACTCAGCGAAGTAACGGCACAGTTGGCCAGAGCAGCACTGGATTCGACCTACGGTGCCCTGAATTCACTCGAGGCACGTCAACGAGAACTCAGATCTCAGATGCAAACCGAACTGGTCTCCGCCTTCAACGCTGCCAACTCACGATCCGGGATCACCACACAACAGCTCCTCAACGACTGGCTCAGCCACGTGATCACGCTCGAAAAGGAGAAAACAGAGGTCAACCTTTTCGGTCGCAGACTGGCGGAACTGGACACAGAGTATGAGCGCTTTGCACCATTGGGATCCACCATCGACCGATATGAGCGTGAGATCGACGTCTTCGAGCGAGAGTATCTCGAGATCCTCCGGGGTCTGAACATGGCCAAGCTACGCCAGCAAAACCTGCAGCTAGCCTCCACTCTCAAGGTAATCGATGCGCCCATCTTTCCTAAAGACCCGCTGGCCGGCAAAAGGAAACTACTCGTAGTCGCTGGGTTCCTGGCTGGCTTCATCGGAGTGATCAGCATCATCATCGCTTTCGAGCTCTTCGACCCTACGCTCCAAAGCCCTATGAAGGCAAAGAGCCATACCAGCCTCCATCTTGCCGGTGCACTGCCCGTATGCGATGATCGACTGCGCAAGACATTCGGCGACGATCTTGAACATCAGCTCCTGCGACTGACACTCAACAAGATCAAATCTCAGATCCCGGATGCCTCCGCTCCCCTTTTGATTGGTATTACGAGCACTAGCCCACGGGCCGGAAAGACAGAAGTCATGCAGCGACTGCACGAGGAACTGACCGCCCAGCAAGGGCAGTCACTGATCTTGTCATCAAAGGGACAAGCAGAAGAGGAACAGGAAGAAGGCGCGACGTACCTGGATCCCGTAAAAGACACAAATCTCCAGCGTCTGCTGACGAAGATGGACACGAAGGCATTGCAGTACATCTTCATCGAGTTGCCATGCTTGCTGGAAGGTGATCGGCTTCCTGCATTCATCAATGATCTACAATTGATTGTCACCGTAGAGTCTCCCCTGACCACTTGGCGGGAGCCCCAGGTCGAGGTCATTCAAAACCTAAGGGACCGACTTCAGGATCAGCCGCTCTTACTGTTCCTCAACGGCATCAAGCCCCGGTTCCTCGATCAGATAGTGGGAGAAGTACCCAAGAAACGTAGCAAACTCGTCGAACTAGGCCGCAGCCTACTGCGCGGCAGAATGACACGGCAAAAACTCTAAGAAATGAATAAGCGACCATCCATCGTCTGTATTGGCATGACCACATGGTCTGGAGACTATGCCAAGGCTATCGTGCAAATGATGACCCAGGCCTCCACTGAGTACGATGTTCTCTTTGTCGACTATCAATTCACCTGGAAGGATGTGGTCATGAAGCTTCTCGGGAAAGGCGCCGCTCCAGTTCGACGAATGCTCGGCATCAACCCCAGGATCCGCCGCGAGGAAGCAGCCTATGTACTGACACCGCTCCCGCTTTTGCCCATCAACTGGATCGGAAATCACAAGATCCATCGTGTCCTCAACGACTTCAATGGTTGGATCCTCACGCAGCAGGTGAAGGATGCGCAGAGGAGATTGGGCCTCGAGAACGCTACGTTCATCTATGCCTTCAACCCTATTGCAGGCTATCCCATTCACCAGAATTTGAAGCCACGCAATAGCTACTACTACTGCTACGACAACATCGCAAGCGCTAACTGGTGTAGTGCACATGGCGCGTATTACGAAAACCTTCTTATGACGCGGGTCTCAGGGATCATCACAAGCTCCGAAGGTCTGTTTCAGCAGAAGAGCCCCTGGAATGAGCGATCGATCCTCATTCGTAATGGCGCAGACACCGCCCTATTCAGCCAGGCATTCAAGCGCAATCCCCCCACTCAAAAAGTGGTTTGCTACATGGGTTCTCTCGATGACCGGCTCGATTATAAGCTCCTACAGGGGGCCATCAAGATGATGCCTGAGACACACTTCCGATTCATTGGCAGGGTATGCCATCCCCTGGCTGAGCAGCTGGCCGATTACCCCAACGTCACGCTGCATGGCCCCAAGTCGCTGGAGCAACTTCAACACTGGCTCCAGGATGCTTGTGTAGGAATTATTCCTTTCGCCAAGAATGCATTCACCCAAAACATCTACCCTCTCAAAATCAATGAATACCTGGCAGCAGGACTCCCTGTGGTGCTAACTGACTTCGCACCACTGAACGAGTTCAGCTCCATCACTTACAAGGCTTCGGGTGTGGCAGACTTTGTTGCAGCACTGGAACACGCAATAGATGACGATCGAGCCACACTGAGAACTCGGCGGCAGCAATTTGCGAAAGCCCAGGATTGGTCGTCACGTTTCGACGAATTGAAAGCATTCATCTCACCAGAAAAAGCCAAACGACATGTGGAAGCGGTTTAGTCAATCACAGTCCCTGCGACTGACCAGCGGCAACGTATTGGCCTCCGCCCTGGGCTTCATCAACTTTTATATCGTGGCCAAAGTCTTGTCAGTCAACGAATTTGGCTCATGGGTGCTCTTCCTTAGCACCGCAGGTCTCGTCGAGATGATACGAACCGGCATTATCAGACAAGGGTTTGTTCGGGCCTATCACACCGCAAGTGACGCCACGGAAAAGCGAACGGTCCTGGGCGCAGCCTGGCTCCTCAACCTATCCGTCTCGGCGGCAATCCCTCTAGTGGCACTATTCGGCACATGGCTCCTGAAGGATTGGGTTACGGCCCAAAACCTGACCTATTACCTGATTTTCGTTCCCACATTTATGCTGGTCAGTATACCCCATGCCATGGGCATGTGGATCGCACAAGTGCGCGAAGACTTCCTCAAGATAACGGCCTACAAAGTCCTGTTGAATAGCTCTCTTCTTGTCGTGCTACTCGTGCTGAGAATGACCGGTGCAGCTACTCTGAGTGAACTGACAACGATTTATGTGTGCCTTGTGGGATTTGTTGGGATGATTCTTTCATTTCCCCACCTACAACTCAGTGCTATGCTGTTCGCAACAAAGACACAGGTACGGGAACTTTGGCGCTTTGGGACCCACAATGTCGCCACGCTCACCGGAGCGACCTTCCTGAAGAGCACAGACTTGCTGATGATCGGCGCTTTCCTGGGAGCCCCCGCTGTGGCACTATACAGCCTCCCACTTAAGATATTGGAAGTAGTGGACATACCGTTTCGCAGTGTGATCATGGTCAAGTACTCGCAACTGTGTCAATTGGCGAAAGTTGGTGGATCCCAGCGCTTCAAGGCCGCCGCTGAATTGCTGCTTGCAACGACGGTTGCACTCGCACTAGCAGCTGGAATCATGCTTTCGATTGGCGCTGATGTCATCGTCAAGATCATGGATTGGCAAGAGCCAGCAAGCGCTGCCCTGCTCATTCGCATCTTCTGCGTCGCTCTACTACTGATGGCCATCGACAAGGTGATGGGTGTGTTGTTCGATAGCATCGGCCGCCCAAAAGAAAATGCGCGAAAAGTATGGCTTATGCTGTTGGTCAATGTCCTCGGGAATTGGCTCGTCCTCCACCTGACGGGGTCACTGTATGCCGTGGCGGCAGTGACATCACTCAACCTGGTCGCAGGAGTATTGTATAGCATCAAGCGCTTCAAGTATGCTCGTATATCACCGACGAATGTGCTATTGACTATGCAACGGGAAGCAATCAAAATGTCAGGAAGCAAATCCTGGCAAGCAAAACTCGAATCGATACAACAAAATAGATAGTATAGACATGTTACCAAATTTCATCATTGTAGGAGCAGGTAAGTGCGGCACGACTGCCCTCAATCACTACCTCGAACAGCACCCCGACATCTATATGTCTCCGGTGAAGGAACCCAACTTCTTCGCACTGGAAGGAGAGACATTCCCAACGACCGAGGAAGACCCTCTCCAGCAATTCAATTTTCCAACGGCAGTCACTGAGCGCTCGGCGTACGAGCAACTGTTCGAGGGTGTCACCAACGAACAGGCGATTGGCGAGGTAAGCCCCTTGTACCTCTATTCCAAGCGGGCCCCCTATGCCATTAAGCAACGCATCGCAGACGCTAAGATCATCGTCATGCTACGCGATCCAGTAGAGCGCCTATACTCGAGGTATATGCATCTTGCCCGCGAAAACCGTCAGCCAAGCAAGACTTTTGAGGACGCATTGACAGGAAATAAGATATGGTGGGAGCGCAATGACCTTATCAAGGAAGGTTTTTATGCCCTACACTGGGCACCATACCAGGACCTTTTTCCGCCGGAGCAATTGAAAGTGTGCTTCTACGAAGACTTCGTCAATCGCCCTGATGAAACGCTCGCTGATATTTTCGAATTTCTTGGAGTGGATCCAGCCTTCCGTCCAAATATGGCGACAAAGCACAACAAGTCTGGGTTTGTAAAGAATCCTGCGCTGGATCGTCTCGTCGGTCAGCAGAGTATCGTGAAGTCATCCATCGCAAGTTTCCTCCCTGGGATCTGGAGGTGGATCCGACAGAACGAGACGATCCGGGATCTGGTCACCGAGGTGCGGAACAAAAACCTTCACAAGCCCAAACTCGAAAAGGCTACTCGCAAGCAAATGATCCAATTAGTGTACAAGGAGGACATTCACAATCTGCAGAACCTGCTTGGCAAGGACCTAACCCATTGGCTCACCACCTGAAAGCAACAAAGTTATGTTCGTAACAATCATCCTTTCTATCGTCGCGGTCTATTTGATGTTCAACACGTTGTACTATGCCTTTTTCGCCGTAGCGGCTTTGGCTGGTAAAAACGTAGCAGCCATTGAAGAGAGTGAATTTCGCAACAAGATTGCGGTGCTGATCCCCGCTTATAAGGAGGACGCAGTCATTATAGACACGGCTCGCCAGGCGCTGGGCCAAGCGTACGACACCGACTTGTTTGACATAGTGGTCATAGCCGATTCGCTGCATCGCGCAACGGTAGAAAAGCTTAGCTCACTGCCGTTGAGCCTTGTGGAAGTGTCTTTCGAAAAGAGTACGAAGTCCAAGGCACTTAATGAGGTCATGGCCCGTCTTGACAACAGCTACGACATCGCCGTGGTCCTTGACGCCGACAACGTCATGGCCCCCGATTTCCTCGATTGTGTCAACTCCGCCTATGTGGCCGGACATGTCGCGATCCAGGGTCACCGTGTAGCAAAAAACAACAACGGCGAGATGGCGCTGCTCGATGGGGCCAGCGAGGAAATCAACAATACGATCTTCAGAAAAGGCCACGTGGCGGTCGGACTGTCTAGTGCCCTGATCGGGTCAGGCATGGCGTTTGACTACGCGTTGTTCAAACGATACATGTCTGAAATCAAAGCATTGGGAGGCTTCGACAAAGAGCTCGAACTGCGACTACTGCACGATGGTATACACATCACGTACCTGGAAAATGCTCTTGTATACGATGAGAAAGTCAGCAAAAAGGAGGTCTTCCTTCGACAGCGTACTCGCTGGATATCAGCTCAGATTGATTACGCGCGACGTCACTTTGGTCGAGCTGTGAATTGCCTCGTAACTGACCGGAATTGGGACTATCTCGATAAAGTGCTTCAGTTTGTTCTGCTGCCTCGATTGATACTGCTCGGGATCCTCTCGATGGCTGTTGTAGTTACAGCCCTTGCCTTTTCTGGGCCTGTTGCCATGGTGTCTGTTTTGACACTGGGCGTGTTCATGCTTACTTTGGTGGCTGCACTTCCCAAGGATATGTGGAACAAAAAACTGATCAAGTCTATCGGAAGATTGCCTCTGGTCTTTTGGTTGATGATCAAGGCCACATTGCAAATGAAGAAGGCACGAAAGAGTTTCATGCACACACCGCACGGCGCAACTCCGCAGTCATGAAAATAGGGATCGAGGCTCAGCGGATCTTTCGGGCGAAGAAGCACGGTATGGACATCTTCGCTCTGGAACTGATCCGCAACCTGCAGGCGCTGGACAAAGAGAACGAGTACTTCATATTCGTGAAGGATGGCCCGGACAAGGCCTGCCTGCAGGAGACAGAGAACTTTAAAATCGTCATCGTACCCGGCCTGTTGTACCCTGTTTGGGAGCAGGTTTTTCTTCACCTCACGGTCAAAAAATACCAGCTGGACGTTTTGCACTGTACGGCCAACACGGCACCTCTGGTTGCTCACTCTAAGACCCTGATCACCCTCCACGACATCATCTATCTCAGCAAGGCCTTTCAGGGAGGCTCCGCATACCAGGCCTTTGGGTCCATTTACCGTAAATGGGTCGTGCCGTCGGTGGTGAAAAAGGCCAGCAGCGTGGTCACCGTTTCTCATTTCGAGGAAGCGGCGATCAACAGTCAACTGCCACATATCTCCGATCAACTCGAAGTGATCTACAATGGCGTCAATGACCGGTTCTTTGAAGGGGATGTAGCGTCTTTCAACGACCTCAAGATTGACTTACCAGAGCAGTACATCTTCTTCCTCGGGAATACGGCTCCCAAGAAGAACATGAAAAACGTCCTAAGGGCTTACGACCTACATTGCCAGCAAGAGGCATCGCCCCTACCGCTGGTGATCGCCGAGACCCACGACGCAACACTCGACCGGTACTTGAACGACCTGGGTCTGGAAGCATTGAGGGACAAGATCATCCCCACCGGGTACGTGCCACATCATCTACTACCCGTACTCTATCGCGGAGCTACTGTTTTTCTCTACCCCTCCTTGCGAGAGAGTTTTGGAATCCCCATCATCGAGGCGATGGCTTGCAACACGCCGGTTGTCACTTCCAATACTTCTTCCATGCCTGAGGTAGCTGGTGACGCTGCGGTGCTCATCGATCCAACGATGCCGGAGGAGATCGCCGATGCGATGGCTTCGATACTGCATGATGAGGATCTGGCTGCGAAGCTAAAGAGCAAGGGGTCGGCTCGTGCGCGAGATTTTCAATGGTCCACTGCGGCGAAGCGATATAGGGAGTTGTATCGCTCAATTGCTGAGTGAGAAGGGATTGTCTGCCCTTCGAGAGCCTCAGGGTGACAATCCCGCTGGTGAGGCCTTAGAATTCCTTCGGATTGTCTGCCCTTCGACCGGGCTCGTGTTCGAGAACCTCCATCTGCCGCCATCCGCGTGCCTCCGGAGTTTCAGCGGAAGAGGAAGGCTTGCCGACGGCGCGGCAGGTTGACAATCCCGCTGGTAAAACCTGTCTTTCACGTCATCCAGACTATGCCTTCGCGCAGCCGCTACGGCGAAACAAAGGGGAGGGCGATAGCCGGAACGAAGGATCCCTTTGACGCGATGCTGCAATTCCTCCGTCGGAGATTCTTCATAACGGATGTGACCATTCCCAAAACCTCCTTTAGGTCATGCTGACGAAGGAAGCATCTATTTACCTCACCAGGACAATCCTCTAAAATCAGCAAATAGATTCTTCGTTCCTCAGAATGACATTGCTTTTGAGGTCGGCGGAACGAAGTGCCTATATTCCCTATTCTCGGTCTGATGGTCACAGAACCCCGCCACAGCGTCGTCGCAACCCAAGTAAAGGAAGTGTAGCCAAAGACTGGTTTGTGTGCCACAAACCAGGGAGAGGGGATCTCTTTGACACGATGCTGCAATTCCTTCGTCGGAGATTCTTCATTACAGATGTGTCCATTATCAAAAGCAACCTCCTTTAGGTCATGCTGACGAAAGCATCTATTTACATCGCTAGGACAATCCTCTAAAATCAGCAAATAGATTCTTCGTGCCTCAGAATGACATTGCTTTTCAAGTCATGATTATTCTTTGTTTGAAGCATGGGCTCATAAAGGAGAGATCGATCTTTGGAGGAGAAACGAAGCGCGAGCCCCGCTTAGCGCAGGGCTCGCGCAATGCATAGTCCTGGGTGATAGGATGACCCTATCGATTTACGGCTGTTCTAGCCCTATCACGCAGGGCTATGGGGTTGGGGCGCCCCAAAAGGTCATGAAAGACCATCGAGGCAAATGCCAACGAATGCCACGAAAAAATGCACGCATCAAATCCCACTGTCGCTTGAGCGCAAATGAGAGGGTATTCTTCGGGACAGCAATGGCGGTGAAGAATACAACGAACACGAAATAATGTAACCTCGAGCTGTTGCGCCGCATAAAAAGGATGCGATTGCGCGTCTGGTAAAATGTCTTCAGGGGTGACGCCTTGCCAGTGGACATGGACTCCTTATGCAAGATGTGTGCGCCGTAATCTACGCGGATCCGATAGCCTCGCTCGCGGAACCGATGTGCCCAGTCCAGTTCCTCGTAGTACAGGAAGAAGTCTTCGGGCATCGGACCGATCTCCTCCAGTGCAGCGCGTGAAATAAGCATGGCCGCCCCATGCGGATACATGGTCTCCCGCACCTCGCCGGTCATTGTCTGCTGAGACATATAGCCAATGGCATGATTTCTCCCTGTCACGGGATTGATCGGGGTCGCCCCGCCGTATTGCAGCGTGTCCGGCTGAGAATGGTAATACAGCAGGGGACAGAGAATTCCCGTGTCCTCATGCTCTCCGTAAGTGCGCAAGAGCCGTTGAAGAGTGCCTTGAGGAATCTCGGTGTCATTGTTGACGAAGAGGAAATGGTCCCCTTTGGCGGCTGCACTTCCTAGATTGTTGCCCCCCGCAAATCCGAGGTTTTCTTCACTGCGGATGAGTACTGTGTCCGGAAAATACTTATTGACGACGGAGAAGTCCTCGGAAGAGCCATTGTCTACGACGATGACTTCAAAACTGCGATAGTCCTGGTCCTCCAGTGACTGCAAAAACTCGAGTGTAACGTCTCGCTGATTGTATGCGACTGTGATAATGGAGATCATGCGTGTTGTAGTCTGGCTGCCTTTTCCCAGGTGACTTGAGCACTTCCTCTCAACAGGAAGCCGAGGCCTTGAAAAACGCACAGGTTCATGAATGTGAAGTAGTAAGGAATGAATAGCAGCTTGAGCTTAATGCCTCGCCGATCCAACTGATAGCCGATGAGAGCTGCCAAGTAGAATGAGGTCTGCGCTCCAAAAGCAACTATAAAGAATTGTGATCCCATCATGGCAAGCATCGCCGAGCTTACCAATGCGATGACAAGCGCTAAAGGAGCCAAAGTCCATCGAAGCGTCCGATGGCTCAAGAGCTGAAAGGCTGCCCTGCGATACCTAAAGGGGTTGAGCAAATGACGCAATCGCCAACTGGCCTGCAAACCGCCTGCGGCTATCCGCACTTTGCGCTTCTGCTCCTCGTGCAGGTTAGCTGATCCTGTCTCACAGGCCCTTGCCTGGGGCTCATAGACTACACGATAGCCTTGCTCCACAACCTTCATGCTGATCACGAAGTCCTCGATCAACGTATCGCTGGGAGGTAGCTCGAGTAACTCCTTGCGTACGGCGAACAACTCCCCCGCGGCTCCGACAACGGTGTGAAAGTCACTGTCCAGGGTCTTGAGGAAGGATTCATATTTCCAATAAGCGCCCTCCCCTTCTGCGACGTTCTCTTCCGAAGATGAGGACACTACTTTTTCCCCCGCAACCGCTCCAACGGTCATGTCCTGAAAATGGCTTACGAGTTGCTGGACTGCCTTAGTATTGAGGATGCTGTTGGCGTCAGAGAATACGATGATATCCTCCTTGACGGAGGGCAATATCCGCCGGATGGCCGCCAACTTGCCATTCCGCTCTGCTCGGTGAAAGAGATGCACCTCAGGATATTCACTGATGATATCGGTGGTCCTGTCCGTGGACCCGTCGGTGATAAAGTACGTGCTGAGCTTGCCCGGCGCATATCTGAGTTGCAAACAATTCCAGATCTTGTCGTGAATGAAATCCTGCTCGTTGTACGCAGCGATGACATGTGCCACTGTAGGTACGCCTCTGGCGACAAACTGGGACTTTCTGGTCACCGGCATCCACCATTTTCTCCAAACCCAAAGCAAGGCACCATAGCCGATGTAGGTGTAGATCAGGATGAAGGCAGCAATCGCAAATAATGAAATAAGAAAGACTTCCATAAAAAAGGACTTTTGGGCTCAAGCTAGCCCGGGGCCTCATAGGAAGTCAGAAAAGCCGACGGGTGACCCCGAAGGCCGTCGAACAGCCCGAAATACGGGTCTAAATCATCTTGAGTCTGCTGAGAAGGTTGGGCTTCTGGCTTCTGGATACTGGAATGACCTTGTCGTCGATCAGCAAGCTGCTGTCTTCAATATCGACGATCTTCTCGAGGTTCACGAGGTATGACCGGTGCACTTTCACAAATCGCTTGTCATCCAACTTCTTCTCGACCGTACTGAAGTTGGTATTGACGACGTAGCCCTTTGCCGGGGTCTTGAAGATCGTGTAGTCGCCCTTGGCCTCGACATAAAAGATATCGGAAAGATCAATGCGTACAATTCGTGAATTGGACTTCACGAAAAGGCTCTCGCTATTGAACAAGCCACCCTGCTCCTCCTGGAGGTTTTGGATGTTCGAATGGTTGGCGATAGCAATTTCGATGCCGGCGTTGATATCTTTCATCCCGTAGGGCTTGACAATGTAGCCATACGGGCTATGCTCTGAAGCTTTTTGGATAGTCTCTTTGTCAGCGTACGCCGTGGTGAAAATGAAGGGGATCTTGAACTCATTTCTCAACTTCTCGGCGACGTCAATACCTGTCTTCTCCCCCTTCAGCTGAATATCTACTAACGCGAGGTCTACGTCCATCGTACCCATCAGGGCCATTACGCCTTCATAGGCATCCGCAATACCTGCTACTTTGTGGCCCAGTATTTCGAGCATTTCTCCCAGGGATTCGGCGATCTGTGGGTCGTCTTCTATGATGAGGATTGTATACATATATCAGTTGTTTGAGACTTTGGGTAAAGATATGATAAACGTCGAGCCCTTGGCGAGCTCGCTTTCAACATCAATCTTGCCGCTGTGCAGTTGGATAAATTCCTTCACAATAGCGAGGCCCAGTCCTGACCCTGAGACGTTGTCAACATTGCCAGCGCGATAAAAGGCATCGAATAGCTGCTCGTGATCACTTGTCGGAATCCCAATACCTTCATCCAGCACGTGTATCTTGAGGGTTTTGGAACCGTATTCGCAGTGAACCTGCGGCATCTTGCCATCTGGTGTGTACTTGATGGCGTTTTCAATCAAGTTGACCATCACGTGGTTGAATAGCGTTTTGTCGATGTTGACCTCGTACTTCCGGCCCTCAGATGTAGCCCCCACCTCATGCCCCCTCGCGGCAAAGGATGGCAGTACTTCCTGTTGGATGAACTCCATCATGTCCACTTTTTGGGGGTTAAAAGGAAATTTCTTAGTGTCCAACTTTCCAATGGTCAGGATGTTGCTCACCAACTGATTGAGTCGATCGACGTTGTCATCTATTCGCGAGATGAACTTCGCAAACTTTTCCCGATTGATCACCTGGCCCGCTGTGAGGTAGTATGTGGCCAGTTCGGTATTGCTACGTATGGTTGTGAGGGGTGTGCGAAGCTCGTGGGAAGTCATGGAAATGAACTTGGACTTCAGCTCATTGAGCTCTTTCTGGCGCTTCAAGGCCTTCTCCATATTTTCCTTTGAGGCCTTGAGCTCAGTGATATCCCGCACAAAGGCCGTAAAGTAATGGTCATCTTGGTACTGCAACGGAAATATGGTGAGTTCGATGGGAAACTCTTCCTGGTCTTTTCGGATGGCCGTAATTTCTATTCGTTGATTGAGCACCGGACCCTCCCCTGTCTTCATGTAATTGCCCATACCCGCCTTGTGTGCGTCCCTGAAAGCATGTGGTATGATCGTGTCACTCAGCTTCTGTCCGATGATTTCTTTCTGACTGTACTGGAAGATCACTTCTGCCTGTGGGCTCCACTCGATCACCTCACCCCGCTGATTGATGGTGATGAGTGCATCGAGTGATTTTTCAAACAACTTCTTCAATTGGGTGCTCCTGAAGGCATGCTCGTCTTGCAGTTTCTTTTGCTCTGTGATATCGAGATGTATACCTATAGAGCCAATGATCTGGCCGTTGCGGTTATAGTTGGGTGCACCGCTAATAATCGCCCATCGTTGTTGGCCTTGTTTATCCCTGATAGGAATTTCATAAGCCGCTGATTTTCCAGATTCACGATCCCTGTTCTGCTGAGCCATCAGTTCTTTTGACCCCTCGTCCAATAGTAACTCTGAGGCATTCTTACCAACTATTTCGTTCAAAGTATATCCTATGAGTTGGAGGAAGGGCTCATTGGCGTACTGGATGACCTCGTCCTCATCAACTTCGAGCAAACCCAAATGAATGTTGTTGATAATCCTGCGATATTTTTCTTCGGCAGATACCAATGACTGCTCTGCGGCTTCTCGTTGCACGATCTCTTCCTGCAACATCTGGTAGGCAAAACTGCTACTGAGGCTGATACCCAGTTGCTGCATGACATCTTGAAAGGGATATAGGGAGGTCTTCCATTGATTCTTGTCTGTGACCTTTGACTGATGCAATTCCAAAATCCCGAAGTCTTCCAACTTGAAATAGGCAAACAACCCATCATGAGATACCTCCTCTATGATGGAACCGTCGGTGATGCTGAAATCAGAGTCGGCAAATAGAGCATCAAAGACGGCTCTTTTCGCCGTACCTCGACTCTGCATTTTGGGCATAGAATACACCCTGCTAAAGGACATAGTATCCTTCTCCCAGGAAGAAAGACGCCAAATCGCCCCGTACTCAAGGGACTTGCGAGAAAGGAACTTCTTGATAAACTTCCTGGCAGTGACTTCAGGATCGTGATACTTATGAGTAGAAAGGCTTAGCTCATATAGGAGCGTCAATAAGGGTACGGTGTTATCCATTCGCTTCACTGCTGATATTGGACTTCAAGGGGTCACTATATCTGGTGTTCTGGCCTATGAGCAACAAGATATCACAAAACGTTGTGGTTATTGAAATGCCGCCACAACAATCGTCTTGTTGTACAGCTCTAAGAACCCCCCTCTTCCGGATGATATCTCCCCAATAGACAGGACTCCCTCCACGGGCAAGGAAGCGCCTACGTTCCGTATTTCCTTCTTCACTCTTGCCAGTTCCTGTTCGAAATCATCTTCGAGATACAAGACGCGAGAAATGCAGTCGACCAGAAGCAGATCCTTCGCCGTCGCTCCTACCATTGCCTGCTTTGAAGCCTTGCTCGCTCCCTCTAGCAGACTTTCGTTATTGCCGCTAAGGATGTTCAAAGACGTATTGGCACTGACAGCCCCCACACAAATGAGCGCACCCTCCTCATCCACGGCTATCGGATCGCGAACGATGTCTTCGGCGTCTTCCCGATGAATACCAAAGGGAAAACCCTTGGAGATCTCAAAGAAGTCGGCGTCATCGAATTTCCGTTCAGACTGAGGTTCCACTACCTCACTGTACACCTCAAAAGCGGGTCTCCAGTTCAATTCCAGTATTTTGTTGCCTTCTGTCTTGTTGGCTACAAAGGGCCCGGCAGTCTTCACCCAGCCATGATTGACACCCAGGTGCGCCTCGCAGTCGCATGGAATAATCAAGGCGGCATCCTGAAACAGCCCTTCATTGGAGAATATGCATGGCGACTGCCTCAGGCTCAATGAGCCAGCACCTCCTCCCACGTAGTTGACGGTATTCCAATACTGTCCGTAGACATATTCAAGAAATCGTGGAATCTCCTGCATCAGGCCATCCAGAAAGATGAGACAGGACTTGGTGGATTCGGACAGAGTGGGCAACTGGAAGTCGGCCACTATCTCAGAGATTGGCTGAATCATAGTGGGCTTCGATTCGGTAACTACGTGCTTGAGAATTACACCGTGCGTATGGTGGTCGCCGTCCTCGATAACGCGAGGGAAGATCCCTCCGGCGATTGTGAATCCACCCTCAGAGGCCTTTGAGATGAATGCAGAAATGTCGATGTCAGTCTCCTCAGCTATCATCAGCAAGTTGACTCCGTCTTTATGCAGGTTCTCAAGTAATTGACTGACCTGCGCATTTGGTAGAAACATAGTACGCAATAACGATTGAATATCCGAAAATACTGGCGCACAGCAGCTCATGCGGAAAACACGGTCGAGTCGCATGATTTTCCGGTCGAATGGTAATTGCGCGGGGGAAATGGCTTGCGACATGCAAAAAAGCCCGCTGGTCGGACAGCAGCGTATTTTCAACCTCCTACCTGACGTCAGAAAAAAAACCCGCCTACCCTTGTACTAAAAATGACGGAAGCGATCGTTACAGTTTCTGTCAAGTCTACAAATGGTTGTTTGTTTTTAGGTTGGTTTGGTAAGTCGACGTTGGTGGTTCTTCGTCGGCAGCTGCTTCAAAATATCAGAAGCAGTACAGTAAGCGATGAAGAGGTCCCTCCCAGGGGCCTCTTCGTTTTTTGTGCCTAGTCTGCGACCAAATCAGCCGGCCAGTTCGCCAACGTCGCTCCCGCATCGTAACTACTCTGCAGAAATGCCAACAGATCCCGCTCGGGATCATCTGACTTGATCAGATCATCGTACATCAGCGTGGCCATTGGGCTCCCGTTGGCATCAACCCACTGGGCCGAGCTCGGCTGCAGTGTGGCCTGGTCGAGTCCGTCAGGTGAGGGATATGTATAGCTATAAAAAGCCGCCCCTCGTACCTGCTCATCGCCAGCCCAAAACCCAGCGCTGATCACCTCATGGGAATAGGCTTCCTTATCAGCCTTTGTGCTACTGGCTGGGAGCTTAGGACCGGCCTTCCCACTGAAACGCGTGACAGCAAGGTCCATGTGATGCCAGTACAGTTGTGACGGACTCACTTTGCCGATGAATCCCCCAGCGAATTTTTTGAAGATATGGTCCACCGTGACGATCACCTGCCAAAAGCGATGGACATACTCAGGATTGTAGCTGTGATGCGTCTCACATTCGTGAAAGGCCTCCTTGCACGGATGATCGTAAGGAACGGGGATGATCTTTGTTTTGATATCCAGAGAGTCCAACAACTTGAAGAACTGTGCGTGGAAACTGGCTACCGAGAGGCCATCTTCCAGCGGAAAACTCCTTCGCTCTCCCCAACTGGTATGAATGACGAACGCATGCTGCTGAAAGTCAAACTCAAATTCAAAGGTGCCCTTCTCATGGGGGACTGGCCGACCTTTGAGCCCTCTGGCACCTACGAGAAAGGTAATGTTCCACCAATGATTGCGCCTCGGCATGAGGTCCAGCTGGACTTTGCCGACGATCTGCAACCACAGGTGCAGCGTGATCTTGGCATCCTCCCAGGCCTCAAGAGGCAATGAAGGAAATCGAGGATTGGCTTTGGATTCTTGCATGGGTCTATCGGATTAAAGTAGTGCTATCACTAAACTGAATACGAAGAGTATTGTCACAGGGGTAGGTCGAAAATGATGGGTTTGATTACGAAAATGTGATCAAACCGGCATTTCGAGGAAGCACTTACCGCCAAAGCCCGTGGTAACGCAAGTTTGTCATCCGGAATAACCTTCCATACAAGAGAAAATTTTTCAGTTGAACCTTAGAGGATACCTTTGGTGGCTTGTTAAGTACCCAGGATTTTTAATGTAAAACAGAAAAGAAAAACAGACCTATGAAACGACTCATTTTGGCAGTGGCCGCTGTATGTATGATGAACCTGGCGTCAGCCCAGGACGAGCTGGAGATCACTGACGAACATGTATGGAAGTACGCGCTGATGACCGAGGTCATCGACCAGATGAAGGCAGACATCAGTACTTCAATCAACGCGATGATAAAAAGACAAGAAGGAATGACTGGCCAGCGATACCTCGAGTTGAGCAAAGGCGAAGAGCCTGCCAACGACTTCGAGGCGAAGTTTCTGGAAAATGTCAACACGCTGAAGAGTGACCGAATCGACGCGATCAAAAGTGTGAATAGCGATCTCGCTACCAAAATGCTTGGTGGTGCGGCAGTCTACAAAGCAGTGAAGACGGCAGTGGCTGGTGAAATGAAAGAGAAGTACGATGCCTACAGAACCCAGATCGCATTCAGCGAATCTCTGTAATCAGAATATTGAATAAAAAAGGAAAAGGCGACTCCGAATGGGGTCGCCTTTTTTGATGTCTTCGAATGGGAAGATTATCCCTGATAGTAGAATCGCTCATGAACGATCTGCCCATCTTTCCATTGCATCACGCCTACTTGCTCCAGGTTCATTCGGTTACCGTCCTTGAATGTCACGTCCATGGATGTCTCATGAAAAACAGTACCATTGTCGTCATCATTTGCATCGGCTGCGATCGACTTCACCTCCATACCGTGTACCTCCTGTACTGAATTGATGAACTGGACTTCATAGTCCCGGCAAGTTGCTTTGCCTTCTCGGGTGCCACGCGGCTCGGTCATCACTACATTCTCTGCATAGTATTTGTCAAATGCATCGAGCAACTGCCCCTGGCCAATCAAGTTGTAAATGTCTGCTGTCTTTTCCGCTAATGTCATGATTGTTGAAATAGATGTATATAAATTAAATGTACATACATATAATCGAGATCTGTGAGAGAAGGTTTCAGTTCGCTTAATATTTCTTTGATTATCTCCTTTGAGGGAGGATTGGAGTTGGAAGAAGACTTTGCGGAAAGCACCTCTGGGGGCTATAAAAAGAAAAGCCTCAGCTGTTGCTGAGGATTTCCCAAAGGTCAAAAACTCAAAATAGATTCTTAAACTTCTCTTTAGTGAATGCTTTTAGTACAGCAATAATCGTCAAAACCAGACAAATGTTTTAACAAGAATGAAAGTTTTTAGTTCATGTCGCCCATGATACTCATTGAAAGCCTCTTCCACGGACCACAACATGACCCCCTAGCCCGGATAGCAGCGGTATCCCGCATGGCAAGTTGCGTCGGTAAGCGCGGCGAGGATACAAGCGTATAGCCGGCACTGACCTATCCACAACCCTCTCCCTGTGCTGCTCCCTTCCAGCCACTGTTACGCACCTGCCAGATTCCACTTCTCGCGAGGTGTTCTGCTCAACAGGTCGTTGGCCTCGCTATCACCCTTGAACTTCTCCTTCTTGCTGTTCCACTCGAGCGGACGTCCCAGTCTCCAGGAAATCAGCCCCAGATGCATGGGCAATGTCATTTCGCGCGCATAGATCAGGTGCGACTCCGAGACCTCTCGGGACTTCACACTGTCCACAAAGTTTTGCTGATGCCCCGGCGAACGCTTGACCGTCTCCGGCAGGTCCGCCATGTCCTCCACCTTGCCATCTATCCGCACCTCCATCGTACTGTAGTCGCAAATCAACGTCCCCTTGTCCCCCTCGAAATAAGCCCCGATACTTCGCTCAGCAGCTCCCGGCACATCGGGAGGCTCAGAGGTCCACAGGACTTTCAGGCCCTCAAACTCATAATCAATATCTATCCACTTCGGTGTGTCCAAGACGCCATCGGCTACCTCTCCGCGAGCGCTGACCGATGTAAGTCCCTTGGGCTCCACCGCCCAAAATGCGATGTCGGCGATGTGGCACCAGAAATCGGCAAAGACGCCACCGGAGTAGTCGAGGAAGTAGCGATAGTTGAAGTGGCACCGCTCGGGCATGTACTCGCGCTCAGGTGCGGGCCCCTGCCACATATCCCAGTCCAGGGTGCTTGGCACCTTTTGGGGCTGTGGATTGCCGAGATCGGGAGGAGCGCCGGTTTTCCAAAGCCGTACGGCATGTACGTTGCCTATGGCCCCGGAGCGGATGATCTCCACCACCCGGTGATAGTTGTCCCCGGCATGGATCTGTGTCCCCAACTGAAAGACGCGCTTGTTTTTGCGCATGCTCTTGAGCATCATCTGTCCTTCGGCCACATCGTAAGACAGGGGCTTTTCCCCGTAGACGTCCTTACCGGCATCAAAAGCCAATGTGGCAATCTGCGCATGCCAGTGGTCGGGCGTGGCGCAGGTGATTGCGTCAATGTCATCGCGCTCCAGTACCCGTCGAAAATCTTTGTAGGTATCTACGGTAACGCCTGGCTGTAATTCTTCTCGGGTAGTTCTCAGGCTCTTCTGCAGATGCGTCTGATCCACGTCACAAAGCGCAACGATCTCCACGTCAGGCAATCCCGCAAACCACCGCATGTGGGCATTGCCCATGCCTCCTACTCCAATATGCGCCACGCGCAGCCGATCACTGGGAGCAACTCTGCCGTACAGGGACGGGAGTATCGTGAAGCCCAGTGCTGCGGCTCCACCTTGCTTCAGAAAGCGACGGCGGCTGGCGGACGTACTTTTGATCATCTCAGACATAGCGTAGGGTTTTAAAGTTCTTGAATACGAATGTTGCGAAAGCGGACGACGTCCCCATGGCCGCAGAAAGCAATATGACCGCTGGTCTTCTGCAGTCCGGGATGGTCCCGACCATCGAGCGTCCCATCTTTGGTGACCTCATCGAGGTCGGCATCGATAATGACATTGCCATTGAGGGTCACTTTGATCTTGTTGCCTTCGACCCGGACTTCCTCTTCATTCCACTCGCCGACGGGCTTGAGGAAGCCTGTTTTGGCCGCCACCATGCCATAAATGGAGCCATGCTTTTGGTAGGGCTTGATCTCGGCGTACTTCTCGTGGGTGTGATCAAGGATCTGTATTTCCTTGCCCAGGTATGCTGCATCTCCCTCCGGTGGGGTGTGAATCCCAAGGCCGTTGTTGGCACCGGGAGTTAGCTGGAATTCGAACTGGAAGATGAAGCTGCCATATTCCTTTTCGGTGTAGAGGTTGCCTCCACTACCCCCGCCTTCGGGCCGGATGACGATCATGCCGTCTTCGACGACGTAGGAGTCTTTGTTGCCCAACCAGCCGTCGAGGTTTTCACCATTGAACAGTTCCTGGAAGGCACTTGCAGCCGGGGCCGCGCTTTCTTCCGTGGAAGCATTGCCTGCTGAAGATCCTCCCTCCGGCGTACATGCGGAAAGTACCAGTGCGGCAGCTCCTATGGCCATGAATCGCTGTTTGCTTTTCATAATGGTGTCACTTTAAGGTTTCTCCACTTCACTCTGATGCCCCCACCGTCGTGGATCTGCAGGGCGATGGACCCTTTGCCTTCTCCAATCTTCTCATCGTCGATCTCGACCATTTGGGTGCCGTTGAGCCATGTCGTGATCTTCGACCCGTCAGCCCGGATCTTCATCGTGTTCCACTTGCCCATCTTGAGGGCTTTGTCTTTCTCTGAGTCGGGCTGGATCAGCCAACCGCGTCCGTAGGACTCATAGATCCCTCCACTGTTGCTACCTGGAGGTGCGACCTCTACCTGCCAGCCGGCGATCTTGGTGCCCTCAATGGTGGATCGAAAAAAGATGCCACTATTGCCATTGGCTTCCTGCTTGAAGTCCACGGTCAACTCGAAGTTGTCGTAGAACTCGTCGGTGGCCAGGTAACCATAGCCTTTGTCGGGACCACTTTCGCAGACGAGGAGGCCCTTTTCTACGAACCATTTTTCGGTACCGTAGATGGTCCAGCCGTCCAGGTTTTCGCCATTGAAAAGGTTGATCGTTTGTTGATCAGAAGTGGCTGTGGCCAGAAGGAGAGCCAGCAGCAGAGGATAGGCATTCATATCGGAGTTTGGGTTTACAGTTTCTCCGAAGATATAGCATTTTTTGGAGCTCGGACTTATTCCGAAACTCAGCCCGGAATGGAGGAAAATTAAGCTTCGACGAGTTCGCGATCCTCGACAGGCAGGGTGACACCCGGAGGTAGGTCCAGCTCAGGCACATCGTTGAGTGTCAATCCTCCATCGGAATCGTCAGAATCTCGCTTGGGTGGACGTTTTCTGGGTTGTTGGGGTTTGGTGAAGAATCGAAAGATGAAAAACCATACCACGAGATCAATCATGAGAAAAACCAGAAAATACAACATACCTCAACCTTTGTCAAACAACTTACTGATCGCAAAAATGGTTGTATCCAACTACTAATTTCTTCTATCAAAAATAACGGACATAGCCCACATATGGGAAGGTAGGAATCCCCGAGCCTTCAAATAGCTGGGGACTGACAATGAGCCCCACGTCGAAGGAACTGCGCCTGGTGAGAAGTCGCCGACGTTACCGCAAGCCATTCGCTGGCGTGTGCGGGGTATTTCATTTTGGTGGCTCACTCTTTATCGTGCAGTTCTATTTGCTCTTCAACCTCTCAATATTCATTCGGCCTTTTTTTGTTCTATGGACTCGGAAAGGTGTTTTCATTTGGAATCTCTCCAATCGCTTTCGACGTTTTTGAAAAAGGCTCAAATCACCATTCACTTTTTGGTCAATGCTAACTTTCGGGATCAGACCAATTAAGCCCCCAATGGTCCCGGCGACTAACATGACCGACAGTCCAAGTGGGATATATATTACCAAATACTCGGGCCAGTCAACAGCTGCAGCGGCGACAAGCCCAATTACAGGCAAAGCGGATACTCCAAAACCAATCCAGAAACCAGTAACAAAAACTCCTCTTCTATAATATAATACCCTCGCTATGTTCTCATACCTAAAAGTGTGCGTGGTCCGCAGATCTTCATAATCCAGGATGGTGATGGTACTGTCTTCGAGCTTCACTAACAGACCAAACGTGGAACTCGAGTCGAGTTCATCAACACGCACACTGAAAAATTTCTTGTCCGCTTTACTTTTTTTAGCTAGTGAGGAGCTAAGGGGTACTGCGCCGTCAGAAACACGCTGGAAGACACCCCGGTATTCCTCTCCATTATGCATCTCTACCTCGATGGTCTGTCCTACGACGAGACTATCGACCGTTATCTGAGCGTTCAATTCAACGCTAAAAATGCTTGAAAGTAAGCCAAGCACCGCTATAATCAGTGATTTTCGATAAAGTGCCATTTCCATATGATTTTAATAATCCTCTCTTCAAGTTGATGGTATGAAGGTGGCCAAGGGGTGTGGCAATTCGTAATTGATTATCGCAACGAAGGCGCAGGTGTTTGCGCAAATCAGGAAAGGCCCCGGCTATCGATCTCGAGATGAGTCAAGCACAGGAATCATTAGTGTTGACCAAAGCCTTAATTTTGTTGCGCGCCCCTTATTTCATGATCAAAATCAAACCCATAGAACTACTCTCCTCCCCTGCGCCGACTTTGGACGTGCGCTCGCCGAAGGAGTATGCGCAGGGGCATATCCCCGGTTCCCACCCCTTGCCGCTATTCTCAGATAACGAGAGGGCAAGGGTAGGTATCTGCTACAAGCACGAGGGGCAACAGGCCGCCATCAAATTGGGGCTGGACATTGTGGGACCCAAAATGCGGTCGTTTGTGGAACAGGCAGAGGCACATGGCAGTGAGCGCTTGAACCTCTATTGCTGGCGCGGTGGTATGCGATCAGAGAGTATGGCTTGGCTCCTCGAGCGATACGGGTTTGATGTACAACTTGTGGAAGGGGGCTACAAGGCCTTTCGGCAGCAAATCATCCACTACTTCCAGCAGCCATTGCCAGTTTATGTTTTGACTGGTTACACAGGCAGTGGCAAAACTAAGGTATTGCACTGCATGGCCTCCCGAGGTGTACAAGTCATCGATTTGGAAGGACTGGCCAATCACCAGGGTTCGAGCTTCGGCAATCAACTCTCCAACCACCAACCCTCCACTGAGCAATTTCAGAACGATCTGTTCCTGGCCTTTTTCCGCCTGGATCAAAACAAGCCGATCTGGGTAGAAGACGAGTCCATCTGTATTGGACAGGTGAGTCTGCCGGAGAATCTGTTTGACCGTATGAGTATCGCACCGCATTATGTGCTGGACATGCCTCGGAGGCGCCGTATCGACCACCTCCTTCTCGATTATGGGAAGATCAGCACTGAAAAGCTGAGCAGTGCCACGCAAGCTATCAGAAAGAAGTTGGGCCATCAGGAGACGGAGCTGGCCCTCTCCCATTTGGAGCAAGGCCGACTTCGGGAGGCAGCGGACATTATCCTCACCTACTACGATCGGCAATACCACAAGGCATTGGAGCGCAAGGAGCGGAAGATCATGGGCACCATCGATGGGGCCGACAAACACTTCGATCAAATCGCCGGCGAGATTATGGAAACAGCATGTCAATTAAACTAACAGCCTACAGCCACGGAGCAGGATGCGGATGCAAGCTATCCCCCGCTGTACTTCAGGAAATACTATCTGGCAGCAAGACCCGTGAGTTTGAGAGGCTCCTGGTCGGCAATGAGCATAGCGATGATGCGGCTGTCTACCAACTGAACGACGACACGTCCATCATCAGCACGACGGACTTCTTCATGCCCATCGTTGATGATCCGTCGGACTTTGGGGCCATTGCTGCCACCAATGCCATTAGTGATATTTATGCCATGGGCGGCACTCCCATGATGGCCATCGCCATACTGGGTTGGCCCATAGACAAGCTTCCTCCTGAAGTGGCCCGAGAAGTACTGCAAGGTGCACGGGAGGTCTGCCATAACATCAACATCCCTCTTGCCGGAGGACACAGCATCGACGCGCCGGAGCCCATTTTTGGTCTTGCCGTAACGGGACAGATAAAAACTGGCATCATCAAGAAAAACAGCGCAGCCCGTGAGGGCGATCTCCTGTACCTCTCTAAACCCCTCGGTGTCGGCCTTGTAACGACAGCGCAAAAGAAGGGTCTGGCCACCGACGAAGACCTGGCGGAAGCGAGAGCTTCGATGCTGAAGGTCAACGATCTTGGTGCTACGGTAGCAGAGATGTCCGGCGTCCACGCAGTCACGGATGTTACGGGATTTGGGCTCGCCGGTCACTTGATAGAAGTCGCCAATGCCAGCGGATGCTCAGCAGAAGTCCGGGTACCTGATATTCCCCGTTTTGGTTTTGTAGAAAAATACCTGGCGGCCAACATGTCTCCGGGAGGCACTCACCGCAATTGGCAAAGCTACGGCCAACGCGTAAACCTCAATGGATCAGACGATTACCGACTGATAGCAGACCCTCAAACCAGTGGTGGATTGCTGATCACCGTTGACCCCTCCAGTCAGCAACCGTTTGAAGAGAAGCTCCATTCGCTTGGATACCCTCTACGATCCTTCGGTCAGATGACTACCCTGAAGGAATTCACCGTGGCTTTGCTATAGTAGCGATTTTCAGGAAGTTTTTGACCACTACCATTGCTACGTACCGGAAGTATATGACCACCGTCAACACGCGATTTCACCCCCATTTCAAGGGTTCTTATAAGTAGCCATCGGTGTGATCTGCGAGAAAGCTGGCAAACGATGGAAACAAAATTGGCTGATGTGACTTATTATATTATCCGTTGAAAATCTACCTTTACTCTTATGCGAATCACAGCGATCGTATCATTAGCCTCCACCCTGCTCCTGTGCAATTCCTGTCTAGAGATCACGGAGGCACCGATCCAGCCAGTACGAAGCGATCTCGAGACCTCTCGTATTGATCTTTCAGAAAATATCACGGGTGTGTTGCTGAATGTGCCTGGCATCGTGTATCTCACTCCGGCGCGGGTTCAGAGGATTCTTGTTACCACCAAGAAACGAGCTGGTCGGCGGCTATCCACCCAGGTGTCAGATGGCGTGTGGGTGGTGGAGTTCACAAGACCGATAGAGGACTTGCAGGATTTTGTCGTCTACATTGAAACGCCCAACATTCGCTTTTTGGAGCTCAATGGCAGCGGCGAGATCAGAATGATGGAACCCTTCGAAGGAGATCGCATGCACATGAGACTGGATGGGTCGGGCACCATAGAAGCGGCCATAACCACCGATTATCTATTGGCCGAATTGACAGGTATTGGCAAGATGGAACTAACTGGTAAGGCTGAGGAGCTGAAGGTAAATTTCCCCGGAGCGGGTAGTATAGAGGCCTTTGCTCTGGAAGTGGGCAAAGCGAATATCAACGTCCCCATTTCCGCAACTGGTCTGGTCGAGGTGAATGTCACGGATTCCCTAAGAGTGGACCTGGTTGGGCCAGCCAGCGTCAGATACAAGGGCGGCCCGATCATTGAACAAAATATCACTGGTGAGGGTACGCTTTCCTCCGCCAACTAGCCGGAAAATAATTCGCACTTCACTTACACCGGGGCTTGCTTGTTCTTCGCAAGCAACGCATATCTAGTAGACAGCGCACCCCCCAGAGACTCGAAGGGTTTTGTCCGGCAGCCATGCCAGAACTGGCAGTCCACACATGATGAGTGAAATAAGAGATTCTTTCATAAAAATTGTAATTTGTGTCAGCAAAATGCGTGGCCAAATGGGAGGCTCATGATCGATTATTGCGAATGCCATAGTGCCCACTGCGATAGTCATAACTGGGATTTGAGGGCTTGGCAGGCTCCGCAGCTACTGTTACAGATAAGCCCAAAAACACGACCTTAACCATGAGCACAACTTGGGAGATCCAACGCCAGCTCTTCGAGAACATCAAATCAAAAAACGGCGAGCGTAATGACTGGGTGCAGGAACTGGAGTCTATTCTTCATGTGAGCAAGGACGCTGTCTACCGGCGCCTGAGGGGAGATACCCTGCTGAATTTGGAGGACTTGCGACAGTTGGCCTCGGTTTACAAGATCTCCATCGACCAACTGATCCACACGGGTATGCATACCCTAGTGAGTGACTTCCAGGCCATACCCTCCTTCACCCTCGAGAAATACCTGGAACAGATGAGGGATCATTTTCTAAAGTATCAAGGACGCGAGCTGAAGATCTATTTCAACGCCCGCGAGCTTCCCATATTCTACTTGTTCCAATTCCCCGATTTGCTGTCGCTGAAATACTTCTTTTGGCAAAACACCTTCCTGGACAAACGGGGTGAAAGTCAGACTTTTGAATCCGGCGGAATGTCCGCGCAATGTCTGGAATTGAGCCGAGAGATTCTGAATATCTACCTCAGTATTCCGTCAGTGGAATTGTGGAGTGCCGAGATATTCACATCGACACTTTCTCAAATCGCTTATTACCATGAGCTAGGGTCTATCAAAACGGATGATCGGGACAAGCTGATCGCCCAACTGCTGCAACTGCTGGATAATCTGGAAAAAATGGCAATCGCAGGTTTCAAAAACTCCGAGAAGCAAACCGGCAAACTGGAACTCTACCACAATGAAATCCTCCCTGGGGACAACACGGTCGTTGCGGAATCTGGCCACGATCTACAGGCGTTTCTGACGCAGCAGGTCGTTAACTCGGTAGTAATCAACGATCCGCTCTTTTGCCAAAATGCCCTGCACGCAATGAAAAGTATTGTCGAAAAATCCACATTGATCAGCGCAGCGGCTGAGAAGACCCGGCGCAAGTTCTTTCTGGGCTTGAGAAAGCAAATTGAAGCGCCCAATCTCTCCAAAGCTTAGACGTTGGAACGCTCTTTATGGCGTCACCAAACGATGAAATTGTCGGTCTCCTGAAACTGACAGGCTTCTACTTTTTGCGCGACGCTGGAGCCATCAGCAGTCAGTCGGTCCCGAATGACCAACCAGTGCTCGTCGTAGATGGACCGATAGCATATCTCGATGGCCATCCGGTCTGCTTGACCATAGAGTACATTCATGAGTTCCAGGTTGTTTCCCAGGTCCAGAAAAATCTTCTCCTCGCCCGGTGAAAGTACCTGCTGATAAAGACTACTGGATGAGCGATCCATCAGGAGGCCATCCGGCGGATCCAGTCTGGAGATGAGTTCAAGCCATGTACTCGTGGGCTCCCCATCTACGGTCACCTTGACACCCTCGATCACAGCCGGGCCGAGCCCCTTATTGCGAACATGGATCCTGAAGGCTGTGAGGCTGGAATCATTTGTCATCGCAAAATGCATATCCACCATCAGGGAGGGCCAGGCACTCGACTTCATTTGCTGCAAGAGGATCTCTGTCTGCCGATTGAGGAGCGAGGCCTGTCTCATGGACACAAATAGGGCCGCAAAACTCACGACAAGGACGCCTATGGACAATATCAGCTGAGGTTCGAGGTTTAGTTTTTTCACGGGTGGAAATTAAAGGAGATTCTTATATCTCCAAAACTCAAGTGAATGTTGGGGGCTGCGTCAAAAATCCGGAGCCTTCATATTTTCGGTTATATTTGGCCCTTTGAAAAACACAGACCAATGCAAGATAGAGGGGCTTTCTCAAGTCGACTTGGATTTATATTAGCAGCAGCCGGTTCAGCGGTCGGGCTGGGTAACATCTGGCGTTTCCCGTTCGAAGCAGAGAAGGGCGGCGGCGCAGCCTTCGTGCTACTATATCTCACTTTCTGTTTCATCCTCTGTTTTCCCGTCATGGTTACTGAGGTAGCCATAGGCAGACGTACCAATCGCAACGCGGCGGGTGCTTTCGAGGCGCTGGGATTCAAGCGTTGGTCGATTGTGGGCATCATGGGCATCGTGGCGGGTGTTATCATCCTGTCGTACTATAACGTAGTGGCAGGCTGGGCCCTCGGATACTTCGTGGAAATGCTCCAGGGCAACTTCGCAGTGGGTGACAACTTCGGCGGCTACGTTTCGGACATCAGCACGGTCATCATCTATGCAGTGTTGTTCATGCTCGCGACAGCTTCCATTATCGCACAGGGGGTATCCGGCGGTATCGAGAAAGCAGCAAAAATTCTCATGCCTACACTGGTGATCATGATCCTCTCATTGGTGGCCTACGCCTTTACCCTACCCCACTCGATGGTCGGTGTGAAAGAATATCTGGTTCCAGACTTTTCAGAACTGAACCTAAGGGTCATGGGAGGCGCGCTTCGCCAAGCCTTCTTCTCATTATCTCTTGGCATGGGTGCGCTCATTACTTATGGCAGTTACCTTTCCAAGAAGGAAAATATCATTTCATCATCGGCGTACATCACCTTATTTGATGTCGGCATCGCTTTCATCGCGGGCTTGATGATGTTCCCCCTCGTCGCATACAATAGTGGCGGAGATATGACCAACATCACTGGTGGTCCCGGATTGATCTTTGCCACACTCCCCAAGGTATTTGCTTCCTTCGGACCTACACTGGGGATCGTCGTCGGCTCGTTCTTCTTTCTCCTGCTGTCATTCGCGGCGCTCACGTCGACAGTTTCTCTACTGGAAGTGCCCGTGTCCTACATCGTAGATGAATTGAAGATGAGTCGTAAGAAGGCCGTATGGATCATGGCGACCATCATCTTCGTATGTGGCTTGCCTTCGCTGGTGGGCAATGGCTACAGTGAATTCTTTACAAGGTTTGTTCGCTACTTCGGTGATGAGTCACCTACGGACTTTATGACCTTCCTTGGCCACCTGGCCGATATTCTACTGTTGTTTGGTGGTAGCCTGATCGTATTCTTCGCGGCGTACGTATGGAAGCGACATAATCTGCACGAGGAATTGGCGACTGGCTACGAGGGCTACCATCAGAGTATCATCAAAAAGTTATTAGACTTCGCTGTTACTTACGTGACGCCTTTCCTGTTGTTCGCGATGTTTATCCTTGTGATCCTCAGCAACTTCTTCGGAATAGACACTATCTAGGCGGGGGGCGCTGGTCGCGTCGAAATACTTCAGGTTGGTTCTTGTCAAAGTAAATGACATAATCCCCTGGCCTTAGATTCCTGATATCCACTTCAGTACCCGTACCCGAGAGCACCAGCTCGCTCTTGGCATTGAAGACTTCGAAAATGGCCGAGCGCGAAAGGTTCAGCTTGAAATTGGTCGTAACGGGGTAGAACTTGACAGGATCCGGGTAATGCTCGTACTCTGCCTCATGAGAATAGAGGTACCGCCCCGTTCCGAAGTCATACTTGATCCGGTACTTGTTGGGGCCAATGTCTAATTCCGGGTAGAAGACGTACTCAGCAAATTCAAACTTGCCCTGTGCCTGGGTAGACTGTTGTTCGATCCAGATGCCGCCATCCAGTTTTTCCACGATGTAAGTCCCTATTTCCCGCTCTCCTTCTGTCCGCCAATAGAGGGCAGTATCGGTCAGGCTTGTGACCAGAAACTTGTAGGACGAATGGAAATGGATGCTACTCTCATTGACAATATCCGGCGTGCACAAGCTGTCCTTGTGGAAGATCTTTACCGTCACCGGAGTGAACAAGTCCGTGTCCTCAAAACCGACTTTTAACGCACTCAGCTGATAATTGAGATTGAGGCGCCGATCATTCACACGGATCTCGTAGACGCAAAACTCCTTTGAATCCTTGTTGTATGGATTTTTGATGTAGAGTGGCTTTCCCTGGTAGACGCCGACGAGAGTTTTCTCATAGCCACCCACCTCCTGGACAGGTTCGGTGGGCATGTAAAGAAGACTCAAAATCCAAAGTGCGATCATAGCGGCGCCAGTTGTGTTTTTCGCATATAAAGTTAATCCTATTTCAGATACGATCAGATGTCCGATTTATTTGAAATCTTCTTACCTGATAACTGGGAAATCCCTTTTCTACGGGAATATAACCACATTTCCCCTTGCGATTATCAATAGAAAATTCTATATTCCTTACGGGCATTAAACCCTTACCCAACATGAGATTATTTATATTCCCTCTCGCTGCGTTGTTACTCTCCTGTTCCGCCACCAATAATTCAACCGCCAGGCTAGAAAAGAAACAAACACTGCTCGGCACCTGGGAGCTCGTCCAGTACATCCCCGCAGGTGAGACCGAGTGGACAAAGCATCCTCAGACACTTCTTTATCAAAAACACATAACGCCGACTCATTTCACGTGGGTTCGATATGATACTGAGAAGGATCAACTCGAGGGCATTGGCGGCGGCAACTACCATTTCAAGGACGGTAAGTACGTTGAAAATATAGAGTTTATTCACCCCCCGGGGTCAAGCATACTCGGACAGTCCATCCCCTTTGAAGCGAAAGTGAAGAGCGGTGAATGGCATCACATAGGCTATGCTCGTGACCTAGAAATAGACTTTGAGGGGAACCAAATGGTACAAGGAGACTCCACCAAGATCGAGGAAATATGGGTAAGGACCTCGGAGAAGGTGGCGGACAACCTGAGCCTGAAGGGCACATGGGATCTAAAGCTGTACAAAGAGACCGCTGAAGAATCCTACTACGAATATCCCGAAATGATCGGCTACATGAAGCTGATCACCGACACACATTTCGTGTGGATCAGATATGATAAAGAAGGTGATCAGGTCTATGGTACCGGCTCCGGGACTTACAATTTCGACGGAAATACATATACTGAGAATATTCAAATGTTCTACCCTTCAGGAAGCACGCTGCTCGGCACCTCCATCACCTTCGAAGCGGAAATCAATGATTACCAGTGGAAACACCTGGGGTACGGTGAAGGAGAAGACGCTCCGCTCCTCATAGATGAGGTATGGATCTCGCACCTAAATACCCTGGAAGAAGAAGTAGCTGTAAGCTTCTAGGCCTTCAGCTTCTGCCCGAAGACTTCCTGGAATTTTTGAACCTTGGGAGCAACAACAAACGCACAATAGGGCTGAGAACCATTTTTATTGAAGTAGTCGTCATGGTAGTTCTCGGCCGGATAAAACCGCTCGAGAGGTGCGATTTCGGTGACAATAGGATCAATCCACGCTCCTGATTGATCGAGCTTTTCTTTGTAGTCGGCTGCCTTTGATCGCTGGTCTTCGTTGTGATAGAAAATCACTGATCGATACTGAGTGCCCACGTCATTGCCCTGCCTATTCAGCGTCGTTGGGTCATGAGTTTTCCAGAAGACCTCAAGGAGCTCGTCAAAAGTGACTTGCTCGTCATCGTAAGTGATCTGCACTACTTCGGCATGTCCCGTAGTACCCGTGCAAATGTCCTCATAAGTGGGGTTGTCAGTCTGCCCTCCAGAGTACCCGGACTTTACCGCGATAATTCCCATCATGCGCTGAAAGATGGCTTCAGTGCACCAAAAACACCCGGATCCGAACGTCGCATTTGCTTCCATGCCTGTCAAACTTTAAGGGCATCAAAATGGTTTCAATTGGCAGGAAAAAGAAAACCTCACATCCGAGGAGGATATGAGGTTTTAAATTAGCTTAGACAAATAATCAACCAGCACAGTAAACGTGCAGTAATGACAAATATAATACACTGATAGCAAAAATTTGCTAATTCTCGGCCGTTTTCTTTGTGGCCAAGCGTGGTTGTGCTTATTGCAAATAACTGCTTAGTAGCAAGTTAGGAAAGGATACTTCCTTTGATCGTTATAACTGCTGGTCTCGGCAGATTTCCGGCGCCATCGGGCCAATTTGAGGTAAGTTCCTGAGGCCCTGCGGACATCTCCCCCGGGTGTTGGACAGCCAAAAACAAGGTCCCGTCAGGGGCGAAACATGGCCCCGTAAATTCCGCGTCATCCGGAGCACTCGCCACCTGAATCACCTTACCCGCATTGACACCCTTCCGGGGCACAACAAACAGTCCGTTGTTACCAAAAGATTCGTACGGGGGTTGGTTCATATCACCCCCTGAAATGTCGGATGTAAACCACAAGCTACCTGCGGCATCGAAGGCCAGATTATCAGGACATGCAAAACCAGTCTCCTCTCCTCCTGCGAGGTAGGTCTCATACCCAAAACTCAGGCCATCATAGCCACTGCTCTCCGTGATCTTCATGAGCGATCCGAAATAGTTCTCGTCGGGCTTATTGTTAGTCAGTGATACGAGGATGGACCCATCCAGTGGATCGATCTCAATGTCTTCTGGTCGGTCAAGTGGTGTACCGCCAACCAGCAGGGCGGCTTCGCGGGTCCGGATCTTCATATCGGTCTCACTGGGGAAAACATTGCCAAGTTCGGCTCGCTCGTAGCTTATCTCTTCCCATTGGCCTGTTGAAAAGTTTCCGACATACAACTTTCCAGGCGACAGCTGGCCCGACTCATCTGAAATAAACTTGTAGAGGCAGCCACCGTTCTTATCGTCTCCACTGTAGACCACCACCCTGCCGTCCTCCAGCTCTTTGACAGTAGCACACTCGTGGGCGAACCGACCCAGAGCCACGTGCTTTTTAGCTGTCTTCGATTTTGGATCAAACTCTACAACCCAGCCATAGTGCTCCGTCCTGTTCCTCGGAAAGAACAACTCCCATTGGAGCTCGCTTTCCGCATACTCTCCAGTCTCAAAGTCCCGATCACCGTAGAAGAAGTCGTAATTCTCTTCACAAGTAAGGATTGTGCCCCAGGGTGTCACACCGCCAGAGCAGTTTGCCAGCGTACCAGTAGCTGTATCAGAACCAGCCACGGGCTCATGCCACTCAAAAGGAATAGGATCCGATGCAGTGAGCCGATGATTGGCTTCATCGTCCTGAACCACCTCCCACGAACCCCACCTTTCCCGTATCCTTAAGAGGGATCCACCAACATCCTGCATTTCGACGAGTATATCTTTTCGAAGCCGGGCTTTGTCGGGGTGATAAGTGGGATTCAGTTTCGGGTTTACCGATTCGTGGTTGACCCACAGTAGCTTCTGGTCCGCCAGATAAGCGATGTAGTCGTTGTTATAACCGAACTTCAAATTGGCGGAAATCGGATCACCGGCTTTGATCAACATTTCCATCTCCAGCCCATCTATTAAGTTGACAGCATCTGAGCGAGTCCCTCTCTTCAGCCCTTCGATCGCCTCCGAGAGATACTCGCCACCTGACGTGCAGGATGATAGCAAACTGGGAGCCAGGGGGGCCATCACAATACCTCTTCCAAGAAAGTCTATAAATGAGCGCCGATTCATAAAGTGTTATTTGATTGCCTGCTAAATTACAGACACAGGTCTTACTATTAAATAAATCCTAAGTTTTTGAAGAACCTCGACTTGACCACAGGGTCGATCCCACGGCGCCTGGTGCAGCTCACTTTGCCCATGATGCTTGGCATAGTCAGCATGGTGGCCTTCAATCTCATCGACACCTACTTCGTCGGCCAACTGGGCAAACGAGAACTTGCGGCCCTGAGCTTCACCTTCCCTGTGATCATGGTGATCTTCAGCGTCGTCCAGGGGCTGGGCATTGGTGCCACGGCATTGATTTCCCGATCCATTGGCCAGGGCAATCTAGAAAAGGCCAGACGAGAAACAACCGATAGCCTCTTCCTGGCACTGGTCATCGCTGGATCTTTCATCGCTATTGGTCTCGTGACGATGAAGCCGGTCTTTCGGCTCCTTGGTGTCAGCAATGACCTCATGCCTCTCGTGACTTCGTACATGACGATCTGGTATCTCGCCCTCTTCTTCGTTGTGATCCCTTTCGTAGGCAACTCTGCCATTCGTGCGATGGGTGACCCACGAACACCTAGTCTGATCATGGTATTTGCCGTATTCGTCAATGCCGTACTAGACCCTCTCTTGATTTTTGGCTGGGGGCCGATCCCGGCGTTGGGCCTTCGAGGTGCGGCGATTGCCACGGCCATCTCCCGCAGCCTTACGATGATACTCTCATTGTACGTCCTCTATTTTCGACAGCGATTGATCACCCTCACATTTCCCACCAAGGCCGTTCTTCGCGGGTGCTGGAAGGCCATCCTCGGCATCGCGATACCCTCCGGGGCTTCGAGGATCATCGTGCCTGTGGCCACCGGGGTCATTACGGCATTCCTTGCGCAGTACGGTGAATATGCAGTGGCCGCCTTTGGTGTTGGTAGCCGTCTGGAGTTCCTCGCCATGAGCGTATTATTCGCCCTATCCGCCTCCATTGGACCCTTTGCGGGTCAGAACCTGGGAAAGAATGACATTGGTAGAATCGCGCGCTGCCTATCGATCAGCACTCGGTTTTCTCTCATCTACGGCGTCTGCCTCTGGGCCATCCTGGCGTTCTCCGCAGATCCAGTCGCCAGAGTCTTCAGTGATGATCCAAAAGTGATAGAGGCCGTGAAGTGGTTTCTATACATTATTCCCCTAGGCTTTGGGTTCCAAGGCATCACAGGCGTGGTCAATAGCAACCTCAATACGATCGGTTGGCCCATCCCAGCCTTATGGGTGACGGTCATACAGATGCTTATTGTGGGTATCCCACTGATCTATCTTGGCTCAACGTTCTGGGACGTGCAAGGGATCTTTGGCGGACTCGCGGCCACCTACCTACTGGGTGGCATTCTCTCTTTCATCCTCAATGATCACTACTTGACAAAGCTCAAAAAACCGGCCAACGGATAAATTTCCTCAGATAGATAATAAACAGTAAGTTTACTCTTAACCGTCAGAAGAGTTCTCAGCATGAGAAAATTATCGCAAATCGCCAAAGAAGGCAGGATCGATGAAGATGCGAGTCTTATGGACCGACAGTCGATCATCATCAATGCCCCAATCGAAAAGGTGTGGAACCATTTGGTTGATGCGGAGAAATGGCCCACGTGGAATAGCGATGTGAAGTGGGTGAAGGTCGATGAGGAGGATCCCTACTCCTTCAAATGGCATCATCACGGGCATTCTATCTCATCCACCTTCCAATACATCAAAGCGCCATACGGTCTGTCACTGACCGCACAGTTCGGCTTGGTAAAAGCGATCTATTTGTGGACACTTGACCCGACCGACGAGAACCAAACAGTCGCAACCGTCCAGCAGTCGTTCCAGGGTTTCATGTTGTTCCTCTTCATGAACCATCGAAAGATGCACGAAGATCTCCTGAACTGGTTGGATCAGCTCAAGAAAGTGAGCGAGCCCGTATCAGCCCTTGTTTAACTCCTCCAACTGCAGCTTGGCAATCTGGAAGTCCGGCTGAATTTCCAAAGCCTTGCCGTAGTGCGCCTTGGCTTCGTCGGTATTACCACGTTCCTCCTCTACCATGGCCTTGAGCCTGTAGACAGCGGCAACCATAGACACTTCCTGGTTCTCCTGTTGATTCTTTTGAAAAACCAGTTTCTGCGCTGCCGTCTCCGCATCATTGATCAGTATATCCGCTGATGTGAGCGCTTCTGTATATCTCTTGAGATTGAACTGCAAAAAAGCCACTTTATAGAGGGTATTGATATTCTCATCGGCAAGATATAGGGACTCATAATGTGTGAGCGCCTTGTCTGCCAGACCGAGGTTTTCATAAGCAACTGCAGCGATCTCCGTTGCAAGGTGATCATTGGGATTCATCCTCAAGGCGTCCTGAGCAGCCAGTACTGCTGACGCCCACTGTTGGTAGTCGATGTACGACAAGGCCAGCGAATCCAAAATAGCCGTGTTACGGGGATTGTATGCAAGAATATTGTAAAGGGCGGCTCGGGCGATGATCGGATCGTTGTATCGCTTCGCAGTGGTATAGATAAAGGCACTTTTCTGCAAATCGAACGGCAAACTGTCGTTGCGGGCAGGTGCTTCCTCCTGCTGCGCCATTGCGCTCCAACCAAATGCCACCAAAAGGACCGTCAAAATCAAATTCTTCATCGTCTATCGTATCAAAAGTTCATATCTGAGTCTCAATCCCCGAAAGCAATTAGTGCAGGGCAAAATGGACTCGCAGTTTCGAAGGGGCAAAAATAGACGTTTCGATCTATTTAGCTTCTAATCCTCTGCGTTTTCCAATCTGTAGCATTAATTCGACGGCCCTCTCCTTCTCATTGGGGATGACGCCATCGAGGATCGCCTCTTTGATTTCGGCCTTTATATCGCCTACGACCTTACCTGGCGGCACTGAGAAGGTCTCCATGATCATTTCACCAGTGACGGGCAGCTGAAAATTTCGCAGGTGATCTTTCTCCTCTACCTCCACCATTTTCTGTTCCACTTTTGTGAAATTTTGCAAATATCGGCGGACACGGTTGTGGTTTTTCGACGTGATATCGGCTCGGCAGAGCTTCATAAGATCCTCCACATCCTCTCCAGCCTCGAACAGTAATCGCCTCACCGCCGAGTCCGTCACTACTTCGCTGACCAGTGCAATTGGTCGCAGATGCAACCTCACCAGTTTCTGCACATAGAGCATCTTCTGATTCTGAGGAAGCTTCAACCGGCGAAAAATCCTGGGCACCCATTTCGCTCCCAGGTCCTCGTGTCCATGAAATGTCCATCCAACTTTCGGCGAATATCGCTGGGTTGCGGGCTTAGCAATATCATGCAGTACAGCGGCCCACCTAAGCCACAGATCGTCGCTGACTTCCGCCACATTGTCCAGCACCTGCAGCGTATGGTAGAAGTTGTCTTTGTGGCCCTTGCCATCTTTGATACTCACACCCTGTAAGGCGGCCATCTCCGGGAAGATCTTCTGAAGTATTCCGGAAGAATACAGCAGTCTAAAACCGTAAGAGGGCTTGGGGCTAAGAATGATCTTGTTGAGCTCGTCCGTGATCCGCTCCTGCGATACAATTTCCAGCCGGTCTTTCATGGCAAGGATCCCCTGAAAAGTGTCAGCCTCTATATCAAAACCCAATTGCGAAGAAAACCGAATGGCGCGCATGATCCTTAATGGGTCGTCAGAAAAGGTCACCTCGGGGTCCATGGGTGTCCGGATGGTCTTCTGCTCTAAGTCAGCAACCCCACCAAAGGGATCTACCAGAGCCCCGAATGAGCCTTCATTGAGGCTGATGGCCAGCGCATTGATCGTGAAGTCCCGGCGGTTCTGATCATCCTGCAGCGTGCCGTCTTCGACGATCGGCTTTCGCGAATCCGACCGGTACGACTCACGTCGCGCACCGACAAACTCGAGCTCATAGTCGCCGGACCGGACAGCTGCTGTGCCAAACCTCTTATAGACGGCCAATGACGCTTCGTCACCCAACTCGTCCTTCACCTTTTGGGCCAATTGTATCCCTGAACCGACACATACAATATCTATGTCTTTGGAAGGTCTCGATAAGAGTAGATCTCGTACGTATCCACCAATGACGTAGGACTCAAGGTTCAGCCCCTTTGCGATCCTGGCAATATCTGTCAGAATCGATGTCTCCTCAAGGTGTTTGCGAAAGTCACGGATCATATCAGATGGCAAAACTAGAGCTTGTGGTCCAAGGATGAGGGTGATAATTCAAGATTATTCCCTCACAATGTGCTTACAGAAAAGTGGCGGATGGCTATTTTTGATTTTTACCCAAGCCATGTCCGACGATAAGATCAAAGAGGCGATCGATGCCCTGACGGATGAATTGAATCATCACAATCACATCTACTATCAGGAACATCGCATCGAGATATCAGACTATGAATTTGACCAGAAGCTGAAGGAGCTTGAGGCGCTGGAGGAGCGGTTTCCCGAGTGGAAAAGGCCAGATTCTCCGACTCAGCGTGTAGGTGGCACCGTCACCAAGATCTTCGACAGCGTACAACACCGATATCGGATGTTTTCGCTCGGAAATACCTATTCCCGGGAAGAGCTCGAAGACTTTGATCAAAGAGTGCAAAAGGGACTGGGAACCAACGAATACGAATACCTGTGCGAATTGAAATTTGACGGGCTGGCGATGAGCTTCACCTATGAGAATGGCGTACTAACAAGGGCCGTTACGAGGGGGGATGGCATCAAAGGTGATGACATCACGGCAAACGCCAAGACCATCCGCTCCCTCCCACTGAAGATCCGGGCCGCGAAGATCCCATCTTTCTTCGAAGTACGTGGGGAGGTTTTTATGCCGTTGCAAGTTTTCAAGGAACTCAACAGAGAACGCGAGGCTCAGGGGGAGACGCTATTGGCCAATCCAAGAAACACCGCTTCTGGCACCATGAAGATGCAGGATTCTCGCATTGTGGCATCCCGCAAGCTGGATTGCTATCTCTATGCTCTCAACACCGAAGAACCCATCGCCTCCAGTCATGGCGCATCCCTTCAGCTGCTGAAGGACTGGGGCTTCAGGGTGTCCCCCCACTTCCGTCAGTGTTCGACGATGGACGAGGTCATTGCCTACATCGATGAATGGGAGCATAAGCGCCAGACACTACCGGTAGATACCGACGGCATCGTCCTGAAAGTAAATCGCCTGGATCATCAGGAGGAGTTGGGCTACACTGCGAAGATCCCTCGCTGGGCCATTGCCTTCAAATACAAAGCCGAGCATGCTGAGACACAACTACTTGGCGTGACCTACCAGGTGGGAAGGACAGGGGCCATTACGCCGGTGGCTGAGCTGCAGCCGGTCTTGCTTGCCGGCACCACCGTAAAACGGGCCTCTCTGCACAATGCGAATGAAATCAAACGACTGGACCTGCACAAGGATGATACAGTCATGGTAGAAAAGGGCGGAGAGATCATTCCCAAGGTCACAGGAGTAGTGATGGGCAAACGGGTGGCCAATGCCCAACCCATTGAATACATCACCCATTGTCCGGAGTGCAACACCAAGCTGGAGCGCAAAGAGTCTGAGGCTGTCCATTACTGCCCAAACGTAGATGGGTGCCCCCCGCAGGTCCTCGGCAGGATCGAGCACTTCATCTCCCGCAATGCGGTGGGTATCGAGACCTTGGGGCCCCGCACTGTCAAGGGCTTTCACGCCCAGGGGTTGGTCAATGACGTCGCAGACCTTTATCAATTGACATTTGACCAGATCAACGGGCTGGTCTTTGAAGACGAGGACAGCAAGACAGGCGAACTGAAAAAGCGCTCGATCAAAGAAAAGACGGCAAACAATATTTTAGAGTCGATTCAGAAATCGAAGGAAGCTCTCTTCCCCATCGTTCTCTTCGGCCTTGGCATACGGTATGTCGGCAAAACTGTCGCCGAACGTCTCGCAGATCACTTCGGGTCTATAGACAAGCTGATGGTGGCAACCCAGGAAGAAATCGCAGGGGTTTATGAGATTGGTGAGCGCATAGCTGAAAGCGTCGTAGACTTTTTTGGTAATGAGAAGAATGTAGACCTCATCAACAGACTGAAAGCGGCTGGTGTGCAACTGGAGTCCCGTGGCTCGAATGGGCCTCTGAGTGACAAACTCGTTGGGCAAACACTCGTTGTCTCAGGTGTCTTTGAGTCGCTGGGAAGGGAAGAGATGAAAACGTTGATCAAGCAGCATGGCGGCAAAGTGGGGTCGAGTATCAGCAGCAAGACCGATTTCCTTGTGGCTGGTAGTAACATGGGCCCGGCAAAGCTGGCCAAAGCCGAAAGTTTGGGTATCCAAATGATTGACGAAGGAGAATTCTTAAAAATGATATCTTAGCGGATGCTCAGAACCGGACTGCTCAAGTATTTCACAAAACCCACTACTGCGACGGACATCAGCGAGATTCGCAACTACCTGGACGCACGTGATATTGGCATCCTGTTTACGGAGAATACTGAGGGCATGAAGAGCTTCAAGCACCTTGAGAAAGAGCTACTCGACGACCAAAAGAACATCTTCCCGCTTATGCGGGTCCTGAAGCCCGATAAGGACAAGACCTACACCTACCCTTTTTACATCGCCCAGGATGTCTCATTTTTCGGTAAGCTAAAGTCAGCAACACTTCAGAAGTACACCTCGCGCTCGCTGGACATGTTGCTTATTCTTGACGAAAAACCAGATAATTTGACGCAATTTGTCGTTTCTAAATGCCAATGCCCCTTGCGAATCGGTTTGTCGACATCCCCCGAAATGGCCTCCGATATGTTGAACTTCATTGTAAAGCCCAAGAAGGAAGAGAAAAAGCATAGAGCGTTGTTGGATTACTTAAGAATGATTTCCTGATGGCAAATGAACTGCACGGTACGGGTGTGGCACTAGTGACACCTCTGAAAGAAGATCGCTCAATTGATTTTGATGGGCTGGAGAGGCTCATAGATCATGTCATTGACGGCGGTGTGGACTACCTCGTTTCTCTGGGTACCACCGGAGAATCTCCTGTTTTCTCGTGGGATGAGAAGATGTCTATTATTAGCCATACTTTGGAATATTGCCACGGCCGTAAGCCAGTCGTCCTGGGACTGGGAGGCAATAGCACCCAGGAGATCCTGGAGAAGCTACCCATAGTGGCACACCTCAAAGCTGTGGCGCTTTTGTCGGTGAGCCCTTACTACAACCGCCCGTCGCAGGAAGGAATCAAGCATCACTACACGCAAATCGCGAGAGCATCGGAGCATCCAATTATCCTGTACAACGTACCGTTCCGTACAGCCTCCAATATAGATTCCGATACGACCCTCGCACTGGCTGAGGTCGAAAACATCATAGGCATCAAGGATGCCACCCACGACATGCTGCAGGTGACAAGGGTAGCTCGGGATCGGCCCGAGGGGTTTCTACTTCTTTCCGGAGAGGACAGTCTCGCATTGCCAGCCATGTCTATTGGTGCAGAGGGAGTGATCTCAGTACTGGCCAATCTGCTGCCTCATGAGTATGCACAAATGATCGAAAAAGCCGGCAGAAACGACTTCAAGGGTGCAAGTGCCCACCATCGCAGGCTTTCTCCATTTTATCACTTGAGCACGGCAGAGGGCAACCCCAGTTCCATCAAGACGGGACTCAGTGCGGCAGGGATCGTCGCCCCCTACGTACGATCACCCCTTGCCGAGGGCTCCAAACTGCTTGAGGCGCAATTCAAGATCGCTCTCGAAGACTTAAAGGCTACCAACGCTTAGAAAAGGGCACAAAAAAAGGGATACACTAGTGTGATATCCCATTTATTAATGTCTTTTAAGTAACGCAGTCTTACTTGGTGTTCTTCATATTTTGAACTTCAATGCGGATCTCTTGCGCCAGGTTTTTCATGTCTTGCATACCCTTTCTCACTCGAGTACCAGCAGCCTGGTTTCCTTTGTCATAAAATTTGCTAAAGTCATCCTCGAGAGACGTCAACATCTCCTTCAATTGTTCATATCTGTTCATACTTAAATATGTTAGGGTTACTGATAATTATACGATTAGGCAATATAGAGTCAAAATGTTTAAATGCGGGCTAAAAAGCTACTTTTTTCGTCAAACTCGGGACAAATCAGCACCTGCCATACCGGCTTTTTCATATACGCCAGAGTCGAGCTTCTCTTTTATCGATTCGAAAGCCTGAATGGTCTCTGCAACATCATCCAAACTGTGCATAGCCGTAGGGATGACCCTCAGCATGATCACACCTTTCGGCACGACCGGATAGACGATCATTGAGCAGAAGATATTGTGACTCTCCCGCAGATCCCGAATAAGCGATGCAGCTTCATACGTACCTCCATTAACCAATACTGGCGTTACTGGAGATTGTGTAGTGCCAATATTGAAGCCCTTCTCACGGAAACCGTTCTGAATAGCATTTACAATGGTCCACAGTTTATCTTTTAGTTCCGGCATTGTCCGAAGCATTTCCAAACGCTTCAGATTACCGATTACCAATGGCATAGGGAGCGATTTTGCGAAGATCTGAGACCTCACGTTGTATCTGAGGTAGTGCATGATCTCCTTGTCGCCGGCTATAAAAGCGCCGATGCTGGCCATGGACTTAGCGAAAGTCGAGAAATAGATATCAATACCATCTTGCACGCCTTGCTCTTCTCCGGTACCGGCACCGGTAGCTCCCATGGTACCGAATCCGTGTGCATCATCCACCAACAATTTGAAGTTGTACTTCTCTTTCAAAGGCACAATATCCTTCAGGTTGCCCATGTTTCCAGACATACCAAAGACTCCTTCAGTGATCACAAGGATACCGCCTCCGGTCTCCTTGGCCAGGCGCTCGGCCCTGATCAACTGCTTCTCAAGGTTTTCAATGTCATTGTGCGGGTAGACAAATCGCTTACCCATGTGCATACGCAGACCGTCAATAATACAGGCGTGTGACTCTGCGTCATAAACAATCACATCTTTTCGATCCACCAATGCGTCAATGACTGACATAATTCCCTGGTAGCCATAGTTGAGTAGCATACCAGCCTCCTTGCCTACAAACTCCGCAAGCTCGCTTTCCAACTGCACGTGGTAATCCGAGTTGCCGGTCATCATTCGGGCACCCATTGGATAGCCCAGACCCCAATCTGCCGCAGCCTCTGCATCTACCTTTCGGATCTCTGGATGATTAGCCAGACCCAGGTAGTTATTCAAACTCCAGGTCAATACCTTTTTCCCCTTAAATGTCATTCTAGGGGAGATTTCTCCCTCTAATTTGGGGAACATATAGAAATCGTCATCAATCACTGAATGGCTCCCCAAGGGACCATGATCCTGCAGAAGTTTTTCGAATAAATCCATCAAGAATTCCTTATTTTACCCTCCTTAAAAAAAACGAAGTCACAAAGCTAACATGAAAAGAATCCCCAGCCAATGTTTCAAAATCAAATCAAAATAATTGATATCATAGCACTATTACCTAATAATCAGCCTTTGTGACAGTCATGGCCCGCAAAATCAAAAAGTTACTTGTCGCCAATCGTGGAGAGATTGCCCTTCGCATCATGCGCAGTGCGAGAGAGGCCTCCATCCAAACAGTAGCGGTCTATAGTGAGGCGGATGCGGATGCACCCTTTGTAAGGTTTGCGGATGAGTCTTTTCTCCTGGGACCCCCTCCCTCCGCTGAGTCGTACCTTGCCATCGACAAGATCCTTGGCATCTGCAAAGATGCTGATGTGGATGCCATTCACCCGGGCTATGGATTCCTCTCTGAGAACGCCCGTTTTGCAGAGGCTGTGACCGCTGCGGGAATGATTTTTATTGGCCCGTCTCCGGAGGCCATCCAGACCATGGGGGACAAAATCGCGGCAAAAAATGCAGTAAAGCAGAACAATGTCCCTCTCGTTCCAGGGATGGATAAGCCTATAACTGACATCAAGGAGGCAGAAGCGGTAGCTCAGGAGATCGGCTATCCTATCCTGATCAAGGCCAGCGCCGGCGGTGGAGGTAAAGGCATGCGCGTCGTCCATAGTGAGGCGGACTTCGAGTCCGAAATGGAGCGTGCGATGAGCGAAGCAAAAAGTGCCTTCGGTGATGGCTCGGTTTTCGTAGAGAAGTTCATCGTATCGCCAAAGCACATCGAGGTGCAGATAATGGGTGACCATCACGGCAACATCGTGCACCTCTTCGAACGCGATTGCTCCGTACAACGGCGACATCAAAAGGTGATCGAAGAAGCTCCCTCGGCCATTCTCTCAGAAGAAGAACGCGCGAAGATCGGACAGTCAGCTATCGACGTCGCCGAATCCTGTGGGTACTACAATGCAGGTACCGTCGAGTTTATCATGGACGTTGACAAGAACTTTTACTTCCTGGAAATGAACACCCGCCTCCAGGTGGAGCACCCCGTGACCGAGCAGATCACGGGCATTGATCTGGTGAAGGAGCAAATCAATGTAGCCGAAGGAAATCCATTATCATTTGCCCAGGAGGATCTGTCCATCACAGGGCACAGTATCGAGGTGCGTGTTTATGCAGAAGACCCCAGCAACAACTTCGCACCATCCATCGGCAACCTACAAGTGTATGAGAGACCAAAGGGTGAGGGCATCCGTCTGGATGATGGCTATCAACAAGGTCAGGAAATCCCCATCTACTACGACCCGATGATTGCCAAACTGGTCGCGTCAGGCAAAGACCGCGAGGATGCCATAGATCGACTGCTGGAGGCAATTGCGATGTACAAGATCCACGGAGTGCAAACTACCCTACCCTTCTGTGAGTTTGTCCTCAACCATGAGGCCTTTCGCGGGGCGAACTTCACCACCAAGTTTGTGGAGGAACACTTCTCCCCAGATAAGCTTGTCACGGAGCCTGGACGAGAGGCACAACTGGCTGCACTTGCTGCCGTGGCGTATCAGTTTGATCGGGATGCGGAAAAGGCTCGCCCCAAGGAAGGCGCCGGACCCTCCAGGTGGAAACTACGAAAGCGTGATTGATGGCTGAAATACGACCATTGCAGGCGTGGAGGTACAACAAGGACCTCTCCAGAAACATAGAAACACTCACTTCTCCACTTTTTGACGTTGTCTCTGAGAGACAGCGACGCGCCCTCTATCAGAATCCCCATTCCAGTGTCCACCTCTCCGTACCTCAGGGAAACCGACCCGACCAGGAAGCAGCTGCCAGATTATCACAGTGGAAGAGGGAGGGTATCGTGACCATGGACCCCCTACCTGGGATATATGTCTACTATCAGCGTTTCTCCCTGCATGGTAGTGATCGACTGTACACCCGCAAAGGATTTATCTGTAACATTCGTATTTATGACTGGCCGGAGAAAGTCATTCTGCGCCATGAAAATACCATGCCTCATTCCGTCAATGACCGGCAGATGATGGTGGAGGCGACTCAGCTCAATGTGAGCCCGACCCATGGGCTATATACCGACCCCACGAAGGAAATAGAGTCCTTCCTGGACGAGTGCATGGTCAACCCACTCTATGAAGTGGAGGACTATCAGGGCGTGATCGACAGTCTGGGCGTGATACATGACCGCAACGTCATCGAGCGCATCATTGAGATCATCAAGGAAAAGCAGATCATACTGGCAGATGGCCACCATCGCTATGGTGGATCTCTGGAGCATTACAAGAAGATGAAGGCGCTGAACCCCAACCACACGGGGCAAGAGGGATACAATTTCCACTTGATGTACATGACGAACACGGAGTCTGACGACCTGCGCATCCTTCCGACGCATCGTATCATCTCCAATGATATAGCGATTGACGAGGAAGAACTCCTGCGAAAGCTGGCGCCAGACTTCATCATCAAACCACTGGACAACCCGGAAGATATTGGTGAAATCATACTGGGCAAGAAATGGGCTTTCGGACTTCTGATCGGCGACAATGCCTATAAGATCCGCTTGAAGCCGGAGATGATCGACACGCTCCCCTGGAAGTTCCCTCCTGAAATCAACCGACTTGATCTCACCGTCATGCACTACTTCATCTTCGAAAAGATCCTCGGAATCCCCGGCCGGAAGCAGCGTGAGGCCAAGGAGATCTCCTTCGAACGCAACTTCACGGAATGTGTGAAGAAGGTCTATAAGCGCGAGGCGGCATTCGCGGTAATCACTCAAGACATTTCTGTTGACACAGTGAAGGAGGTGTGCTACAGCGGCTACACACTCCCTCAGAAATCGACCTATTTCTATCCCAAAGTAATTTGCGGCTTCTTATTCAGCTCAATACAAGATGACGAATTCCACACTCCGCTTAGTTCTAGCTTCCAATTCCCCCAGGAGGAAAGCACTGCTCACTGAAGCTGGCTTCGATTTTGAAGTGCGCGTGTTCCCAGTGGAGGAAGACTACCCGGATGACCTCCCGAAAAGGGACATCGGCCTGTACCTGGCCAGGAAAAAGAACGAAGCCAACCTGGCGCATGCTCAGTCTGGCGACGTGATCCTCACTTCAGACACCACGGTCATTGTCAATGACGAATCTTTGGAAAAGGCTGGTGATGAAAAAGAAGCACGGGAGATGCTTGAAAAGCTATCAGGCGAATGGCATGATGTGATTTCCGGGGTGTGCATTTCCAGTGAGGAAAAATCCATCGGCTTCGATGTCACGACGAAGGTGAAAATGTTCGACCTCACTGACCAGGAAATTGATCACTACATCCGCAAATTTCAGCCCTTCGACAAGGCCGGTGCCTATGGCATCCAGGATTGGTTCGGCCTTGTTGGGATCGAAGAGATCCGCGGATCGTTCTACAATGTGGTCGGCCTGCCAGTGGCAGAGGTGTACAGAGCGTTGGATACCGAGTTTGGGATCCACCCCCGGGCATTTCGGCCATGAGTGATCTGCTATGAGCAACCCCTACCTCGATATACTCGAGCTGAGTCCGGGTGCAACGCCACAGGAAGTCAAGGCGGCATATCGTAGGCTTTCAAAGAAATATCACCCGGACCTTAATTCTGATCCAAACGCTCATGACCAATTTGTTGCACTGACAGAAGCCTACAACTTCCTATCGAAGGTGGGCCCAACGCCAGCCCAGGAACAAGTGTCCTACGACTATGATCCCCTCGTCGATGAATATGAAGTCTGGCGAAGAAGGGCAAGGGAACGGGCGAAGAGAAAGGCCCGGGAAGAGGCGCTCCTGCAACTACTCCTAATCAAGAGGCTGATTCGCGGGATGAACTATATACTGGGAGCCATCTGTCTATTCAATCTCTTGCTTGCCATAGATTATTTCCTGCCTTTACAACCAATACCGCAGGAAATCCAGACCATTACCCAGGAGTTACACCGTAGAGGCTCCGGCACCTACACCTACACGGAGGTGCAATTCACAGATTTCAATATCCGCTTCGAAAGCGAGGCATACAAAGCATTCAAGGGGTACGAAAGGATCTATGTCTTCGCTACGCAACTATTCCAAAAGCCTCTGAAAGTCGAAATCCACAAAGAGTCGCGCACTTTGGTGAGGATACCTTACTACAACGTGTACCTATTTTTCGGCTACCTGATCCCAGCATTGGTTGTTCTGGCTGGCACCTACTTCTTCGTGTTCCGAGCCGTCGAACCAAAATTCACCATGGGCTTGCTGGTGACGATAGTGGCAATCATTCAGCTTGTATTCTTTCTTAGATCATAAGTGGCGAAGGATCAGTCGCTGCTCTCCTCGTCGTCGTCACCATCACTCTTCTTCTTCACTAAGTCGCCATCTTTCAGATTCTTTGAAACTGCGAGGAAAGGACCACTGATCACCTGATCACCGTCTTCGACGCCGGTCATGATCTGAATGCGCTCAAAATCACTGATACCGACGGTGACTGCTACCTTGCGGGCCACACCGTCTTCAAACAGGAATAGTACTTCTTCCTGATTCTCCTCGCCTTCTTCAATTTCGATGTCGTCCTTGGGGCGAGTCGTCACGGAGGAAAGTGGCACGGTAAGGATGTCCTCCTTCGTCTCGGTCACGATATCCACGGTCGCTGTCATACCGGGACGGAAGGGGTATTGGCTCCCTTCGCGAATCAGATCGGCGTATGACGAATTCAGTATTTTGATGCGCACCTCAAACTCGGTGACAGCATCTGGTGTCGCTTTGTCATTGGCCGTATTGGCAATATGCGTGACGAGTCCTTTGAACTGCTTCTCCTGGTAGGAATAGGAATCCACATCGATGATGGTTTCATCCCCTTCGGTCACTTTGATGATGTCATTCTCATTGACATCTACCCGCACTTCCATATTGGAGAGATCTGCGATCCTCAGCATTTCCGTTCCCTGCATTTGCGATGTCCCGAGCACCGTCTCGCCCTTCTCTACTGACAGCTTCGAAACTATGCCCGTCATGGGCGAGGTAATGGACGTTCGTCTCAGGTTTTCACGCGCTTCGTCAACGGTGGCCTGTGAGCTCCGAACGATGAAGGCTGCTGCCTCGACATTCTGCTCTGCAGACTTGAGGTCTTGTTGTGCGATCTCAAAGTTGGCCGTTGACAGCTCAAAATCTGCCTGCGCGACCACCTCCTCATCAAAGAGCTTCTTCTGTCGCTGGTATTCCTGCTCTGCCCTCTTGAGACTGGCCTTGGCTCTCGCAAATCGTGCACGCGCGTCTTCCAGATTGGCTTTCTGCTGATTCAGGTTCGCCAGCGCCCGCTCGAGTGCCGCTTCAAAATTGTCAGGATTTATACGCAGAAGCAGGGTCCCCATAATGACGGAATCACCCTCCTCCACGAACAGATCAATGATTTCACCAGAGACTTCGGGGCTAATTTTCACCTCAACCACCGGTTGCACACTTCCAGAGGCGCTCACCTTCTCAACAATGGTGGCACGCTCAGCGGCAGCTGTCTCCACTTCGGTGCTCTTCTTACCACCGAACCATCCTTGTGCACGGCCAACACCCAATACGACTAGCAGCAACCCTGCGACACCCAGCAGGATATATAACGGGCGATTACTTGACTTTTTCTTTTTCATTCTAGCGTAATTGGTTTTCCCTGATAAAAATCTAAGATCTTCTTCCTGAATATGAAATCGTACTTGGCTCTGACCAGGTCGGATCGGGCCTGAAACAAGTTGTTGCTCGCTACCTGATAGTCCGTGAAGTTCGCGGCGCCCAGGTTATACTGGTTCTCGATCGACCGAAAAGTCTCTTGCAACGCCTCCACCTGCCGTGTACTGGCGGCAAATGTCTTTGAAGCTGCCAGAGCATCCGCGTAGGCGGACTCTATTTGTTGCCTCAGGAAATTGCGTTGCTCCACGGCGCTGATCTCAGCTTGCTGCAGCTGGATTTTTGATCGCTGGATCTGCGAGTTGACCTGCAAGCCGTTGAAGATGGGGATGTTGATCCCGATCCCAAAATTCCATCTCCTATTCTCCTGAAACTGGTCGAAATAGCGAAAATCCTCTGAATCCTGCCCCTGCTGGATAGAAAGTATCCTCTCTCCCGAAGTCGTGAAAACCGTAGGGAGCAGCACAGTATCGATCCTGTTGGTCGGCACCGGTCGCTCATCGAAACCACTCGAGTAGTTGGTGTTGTAAGTGCCACCAAAGCTCACCGTGGGATACCTCCCACCTTCTGCAACCTTGACGCCATACTGAGCGGCCTGCACACTAAGGTCTGCACTTCGAATATTGGGCTGCACAACCAGGGCATCATCATACACCTCCTGAGAAGTGATACCCAGATCGGGTTCGCCGTCCAGGTCTATGTTGGGGATTACGATATCAATACGCTCGGAGGCGGGGATAAGCATCGCCTGCTTGAGATCCAGCAGTGCCAGGTCCAAATTGTTTTGGGCATTGATCAAGGCCACCTCGTTGCTGGCCACCTGGCTGATAAGCTCCAACTCCTGAGTCCTCGGTGCTGCCCCAGATTGCACAAGCAGTTTGGTGCGAGCGAGTTGTGACTCGCTGGACTCTAGCTGAAAGCGCGCATTTTCTGCCAGCTCACGATTGAAGATCACATTGAGATAAAACGTACCAATGTTCAGCGAAACAATGTTGATCTGGTCCTGCAGATCCGCCTCTGCCACGGATTGATTGGTTTTGTCCTGGATCACTGTGTGATACTGACGCAGTCCGCTGAAAAGGACAACATTGGACGTGGCACCCAGACCGGAGGAGTTGATCTGATCGGTGGTAAACTGGTTGGTAGTCGGATCGATGGAGCGACCCCAGTTGATGCCGTAGTTCCAGTTGACATTGGCATTGGGCAAGCGAGACGCACGACTTTCACTGAGGTTGACCTTGCTGCCTTCTACCGAGAGCCGCGCTCTCTTGACATTGAGGTTGTTTTCGATGGCCACGTCGATGCATTCTCGAAGTGTCATCATTCTTACCTCCTGGCCCCAGCTCATGTGCGACAAGGTGACAAGCATAATCAATATCAATAGCGTCAGCTTATTGTGCCTCATTAGTTTGAGTTTTATCCTTTTCATATCTCTGGTATGTACCATGTTCTCTTCACCCAACTGAGGTGATTGATGTAATCGATAGAAATCTGCTTTGGCCCTGAATCCATCTCTAAAATGAGACAAGCAAGGTCGTTGCGAGCCTTCCTCGACACAGTCATGGTTGCGATGTTGCAATCGTCGTGTGATAATATATCTGTGATGAATGCGATGCTTCCTTTGGTGTCATCGGCCTCGATGATCATTGTATGCAATGCGCAGCTAAAGTTGGCGTCGAACCCATTGAGCTCCCGGATCCGAATGATCCCACCTCCTCGACTCTCCCCTACCAAGGTCCGGCTGCTCTCACCAGTTTTCATGCTCAACTTCACTGTATTGGGATGTAAGGTGGAAGCATTGCCTACTGATCGAAATTTGTAGGCGAGGCCTGACTCTTTGGCAAGTTGGAGGGCATCCTTGATACGATTGTCATCTGGATCCATGCCCATCAGGCCTGCGAGTATGGCACGATCACTGCCGTGTCCCTCGTATGTGCGTGCAAAAGAGTTGTAGAAAGTGATTTCGACCTCTTCGGGGGTGGCCCCCAAAAGCTTGTGACCGACCTTGCCAATTTTCACTACCCCCGCCGTATGCGAGCTTGAAGGACCGATCATAACGGGCCCTATCATATCAAAAACGCTGCTTTTTTCAGGCATTGGGTCTAGGTGTCTAAGTAGTTTTGGCTGTCGGCAAAATTAACCGAATCCCCGAGTTTAGGTACTGACAAACTTCATCTATGCAGTGTACGGCCTGCGAGACCTCAAGTTTCATGTCTTTTTGGGAGAAACAGACCCTTTTCTATACCGATCTGTCGTCGAAAATTTAGCGAACCATTACCCTCCTGAACTCGCGCGCACCTGACTCAAGATCAATTTTGAGGAGGTAAAGACCCGAGGGAACGGTGCTCAGAGACAACCGCCAGAATGTCTCATGGAAATGTTTTTCTACCTCATGGCTTCGACCCATGTAATCTACCAAATGGAAGTCCCGGATGCGCCCGGAGGCTGTTACAGTCAGGATGTCATCAGCCGGATTTGGGTAAATTTTGAAAACTATTTTGTTAGGTACTGAGGTCAGGACATCGATGGCAGGTAGATCAAAGACTGTGGACGACGTGGATAGATCCGATAAGTCCTCCTCACCGAGGGCGACCCCTTTATGAGTCAACTCATCAGTGCCAATGTCGTACAAGTACCACTGCACAGCCTGCTGTTGAGGGTGAAGTAAGAGCATCATGTGGCTGTGACTAATCAACTCAAAGTCCTTCACTGCAATTGGACCCTGGCCGGGACGGACACGATATTCATTCACACCGGTCTCCGTTGTCTCCACGATTAAAAATGTCTCTCCCTGTTCGCGCACCTTGTAGACACGGTCGTCCAGCACCTCATTTTCAAAGTTCAATTCCTCAGGCAATGGTATTTCGGATACATCGTACAACGTCATCGTCTCCAGGTCCAACGAGAACACGTGCCCATTGTCTGTTAGGATATAAGGAAGCCCTTGCTCATCCATTTCGATATCCTTTATCGGTCGGCCCGCATTGACGGAACCCAGGTATTCCTTGTCCAGGGTAGTGGCGTCCACCCGGAATATAGAGGTCACAAACCCGGTGCTCTCCCAAATGCTATTCGTCAAAACACCGAAGCCCTCCTGGAGGCCTGTAACCTGAATCGCCTTGCCAACGATTTGGAGCTCATTGTCACCGGTCAACTGATCGATTGATATAGAAAACTCGCCCGCTTGGACTGGATCAAAAACCAGGTCGACCAAGCGAGTCTCCCATGGGTCCAGCATACCCGTCTTCGGCTGCTCCCAGAAAAAGGGGCCCTCGAGTTCGGGCAATTCCGGGAATGGATGCGGTTCTTTACTCCAGTTGGTCACCGCCATCTCTTGAATGATTGGGGCTTCCTCAATCGGCACAAATTGAAAGTCCACCTGTTCGGGGCTGATGTACAGCCCATCCAAAAGATTGGGTAATTGGCGAGCCAAAGCCATCTCCACCGCCAACACGTCCACAAGGATTAGGGCATGGCCGACAGATGGATTGATCTGTGCCAGCTTATAATTGTTCGCTCCGTCTTTGAAAACCCCAAAAAGACGGTCGGGAGTGGCGAACATGTCAACCATGGTCATTCCTGGCAATTCGAATGGCCCCACTTCCTTTGGGACGAGTTGCCCCTCCTGATGTGACAACAGGTAGAGCTTCGTCCCATCGGCCAGGTAGGTTGAGGAGTTTAGGCAAGCGACGGCACTATATGTCCTCCCTGACGGGGGGAAATCCGGAAGACTTTCGTAGAGTGTCGACAGAGTGCTTTTTGAACCGTCGTCGATATCGTACTCCTCCAGGGACCAATGGACACCACCCCCCCAGACACTAGAGCCGACGATGGCACGCAAAGTACTATCGGTTTGGAAGTCCATGTTGTAAATGTGACTTGGTGAAATGGAGTGGTTTTCATAGAGCTGTGTCACATAATTGAGATCTCCAGTCTCGGTGTCTACTTGGTAGAGATCGCCGCCCCGAGAAATACCGTAGGCAATGCCTGAATCATTGGATGCTAAGGCTGTCAGCGTAATATCCACAGTGCCCAGCACATGATCCTCCTCACCTGTGAGGTTCGACAAGTGGAATTGACCAGCGTTATAACCGTAAAAAACGTCTTCCTGTAGCGGTTCTTCCCGGTAAACCAATCCTCTGACGGCTATAGTATGGATCGCTGCGGTATCGGGAAGGGTGAGTTGCAGCGTCAGACTTTCATCTATGTCGCCTGCGGCATTCGCCTCGTAACTGAAGGTGATCACCTGGGAGGATCCGGCAGCAATCGACGATGGAAACGTGGCGGCCAACTCCAACTGATCTGTCTGGGAAGACACCGACGATACCTCGATGGTCTCTGAGAAGTTGTTGGTCACTGTGACAAAACCCTCATAGGTCTCTCCTACGTGAAGTCGATCGACGTAGGCCTGATACGGACCCACGCCGTAGTCCTCCGAATGCGTAGCTGAGATAATGCCACGAAGTGTAGTGGTATCGATTTCTTGTGCTAACCCAGCTTGCAGATCTAACATGGCCAGGTGACCTCCAACAATGCCATACATCTGACCGCTGGCATCAAACGCAAAATCCCGAACTTCTCCAGTTACGCGCAGTTCTTCCATGAACTCCCCACCCTCGTTTTCAATGGTAATCCACGAATCGACATCGCCATTGGCCGAGTAGAACGAGTACGAATAGTACAGGTACCCGTCGACGGGATTAAAAGCTATGCCAGCAGGTGAACCGCCCTCGTATGGCCCATTGGTCCAGGACATCGTATGAGATTTGGAAGAGAGCGAATCACCATCGAGGTGGTAGACGCTAATGACCGGATCCCAGCCGCTCTCTAACAAGTAAATTTCCCTGTCAAAGTAGGCAGCAGAAGTATTGTTGTCATTTGTCGACCAGGTAAATAGTGAGGTTCTAGCACCATCGGTTGGGTCCACAAGGGATATATGTCCGGCGCTACTCACAATCAGGTGGCCGTCTGAAGTGATGAGGAAGACCTCGTCATGGGACTGCACGAAATTGCCAATCACTTCCAGTCCATCATCCGTCACACGATAGATGTGGGTATCGGAGTAGACATATAGATCAGAGGGGAGTGTCGCTACACCTTCGAACTGCGCCTGACAAATAGGAGCCCAGATCATCAGTAGCAAGGCAAGGTAGAGCCCTTGTGCTTGGGGTGCTTTGGGTTTCACGGCGGTTGTTTTTGGTTCTTATACTTAATGTACGAAGAAACCAAATCCGTGTCTGGCGCATATCCGATGTTTTTTCTTGCCGCCGACTATACCGCCACCGCCGCCTTGATATGAGGATGAGGATCATAGTTTAGCAAGGTGAAGTCCTCATAGCTAAAATCAAAAATGTCTCGAACAGCTGGATTGAGCTCCATGGTCGGCAGTGGTCTGGGATCGCGACTTAGCTGCAACTCCGTCTGCTCTAGGTGATTGCTATAGAGATGGGCATCCCCAAAAGTATGGACAAACTCCCCAGCTTCCAGGCCGCACACCTGAGCCACCATCATGGTGAGTAGTGCATAGGAGGCAATATTGAAAGGCACGCCTAGAAACACATCAGCGCTGCGCTGATAGAGTTGGCAAGAAAGTCTGCCCTCTGCGACATAAAACTGAAAGAAGGCATGGCAGGGAGGTAGCGCCATGTGGTTGACATCCGCGACATTCCAAGCACTGACGATAAGTCTCCTGGAATCGGGATTGGCTTTGATCTGATCAATCACCTGGGTGATTTGATCGATGTTACCAGCTGCAGCAGGCCAACTACGCCACTGCACGCCATAGACAGGGCCCAGGTCGCCGTTTTCATCGGCCCACTCGTCCCAGATGGAAACGCCGTTTTCCTTCAGGTAACCGATGTTTTGGTCGCCCTTGAGAAACCACAGCAACTCGTGAATGATGGACCGAGTGTGTACTTTTTTCGTCGTCACCAGCGGAAAGCCGGCTTGCAGGTCGAATCGCATCTGATAGCCAAATACGCTGATGGTCCCTGTGCCGGTACGGTCCTCCTTCCGGACACCATTGTCCAGAATGTGGCGCATCAAATCATGGTACTGCTTCATTCCTCCAACCTTAAAAAAGTATGAAATTCTTTAACCCACGAATTTAACAGTATCTGCCATGGCAACGTTGTGGATTACGTTTCAGTTATTCACACTTTTGGAAGTTTCCAGCCATTTTGGTAGTTGGCGTTGATCAGGGCTGTGGCCTCCTCATCTCCCTTGAAGGACCTGGTGTCACCGTCCCAGTAGATTTTGCGGCCCGTTTTGAAGGCAATGTTGCCCATGTGCGCATTGATGGCTGCTGCGCTTCCTTCCCGTGCTGTGCACTTGGCTCTCTTCGGATCATTGTTCTTGATCGCATCCACGAAGTTCTGCGTGTGGAAGTTGAGGTAGTTGCCCCGGCGACCCTGATCAGGTATGTCTGGCATCAGGTACTCTCGCATGCCGTCCTTCGTCTGCTCCTCCGGGATCAGCTCAAATCCTCCTCGATTGAGTACCAGCGTGCCATTGTTGCCGATGAAAGCGATGCCTTCTGTCCGGCCATAGTTACCCCCGTCGATACCAGTCGCGTGTTCCCACAACATATTGAAGTCGTCGTATTCGAAGACTGCCTGCAGCGTATCAGGTGTTTCGGAGGCATCGTCCGGATAGGCCAGTTTGCCTCCTGAAGCCATTACCGATTTGGGGGCCGTAGCCTGCATGGCATAAAGGGCAATGTCGATCTCATGTACGCCCCAGTCGGTCATCAACCCTCCGGCATAGTCCCAAAACCATCGGAAGTTGAAGTGAAAGCGATTTTTATTGAATGCTCTCTTGGGCGCAGGACCGAGCCACATGTCATAGTCCACACCTGGTGGTGCAGACTCGTCGGGCATGACAGGTACGGGCTTCATCCACCCCTGATAGGCCCACACTTTGACCAACCTGATGTTGCCCAGATCCCCGGAGCGCACAATGTCGATCGCCTGCTCATAATGGGTACCGCTGCGCTGCCACTGGCCAACCTGGATCACTTTGTCAGAGTACTTCTCTCCTGCCTCGGCCATGATGTAACTTTCCTGTACAGAATTGGCCAACGGCTTCTCTACGTACACATGCTTACCGGCCTCCAGTGCATCCATGAACATACGGCAATGCCAATGGTCGGGCGTACCGATGACAACGGCGTCAATGTCTTTGTTGTCCAGGAGCTTCCGGTAATCCTTGTAGGTTTCCGGCTTGTTGTCTCGGTATTCCTTGTAGTCGTTCGTCCTTCTTGCCAGTACGTCATCATCTACATCGCACATAGCAATGCAGCGAGTGTCGGACATATTGAGGTGGGAGCGCATATTGGACCAGCCCATACCATTGCAACCTATGACGCCCAGATTGACGATATCACTGGCTTGCACGAGATCGGCTGCGGACAGGAACTGCGGAGCTAATCCAATGCCTACGGCAGATGCCGAGGTTTTCTTCAAAAAATCTCTTCTAGTTTTCATATCAGTTTAGGCTCTTCGATGACAAAAAATGGCTAGTCGTAATTTAATGACAACCTGCTCAGGGGCCAAGGTCTGGCGTTGCAATGGTGGGGTGCTCAGGATTCAATTGAACCCTAACTCGGTGATTTGCGCCAGATCTAGTCCTGAATGCAATATGAGGCAATAGCGCAATACCAATGGATCTCTGGCGGACATAGGCACCGCCTCGCGCCCTGGATAGGGGTACACCGGGTTTTGCATGCTGTTTTTCGATCTGAGTATCCATGGGTGAGGATAGCCGGGATTTTGTGGATGAGAGACAATGGCAATGCCGGCTTTAGCGCCCTTCGCTCCGATGGGCCCGGTGATGTCCATCCATGGACCCGCCACCAATGGAAGGTTCTGAGGTGTCACTACACCATCTTCTCCTGTAAAAACCATGCCCTCGGGAAGTCGAACTCTTGCCGAAAATCCGCCGTAACCTTTTTCATCCTCAGAACCTCCAAGTCGTACATTGTCGTACTGAGGCCGCATCTCTATCCGGATATCAATGATCCGGTGGTCTGACGCTCGTGGAAAAACCTCGAGCGTGGTGGTTTCCTTCACAATGGGTAGTTCTTCCCCTCCCGGGTCCGTCCATAGCGGCGACTTCCATGTGACTTCTGCCACAAGTACGGCGGTTGGTTCTGTGCGCTGCAATGTCATTGACGTCACATCCCACTTTACATCCTTCGTCTCCCAGCCATCCCCGATTCTTTGGTCTCCAACATACAACTGGTGCCATGCCCAGAAGATACCTCGCTGATGAAGATGATCGGCGGGAAAGTCTTCCGTGATGACCTCTCCGTCCAAAGAGTACAGTGGGTGGATGTAGTTGGCTCGTGTATAGGTGCCGTTGAATGATTTGTCTGCGGCCTGGTAATGCATGATCGTGTCGCCGCCTTCCAGGAACCAGGCGCCCTGATCGTACACGACTGTGCGCACCTGTGCATCGAGGTGGGTCGTGAAAAGAAATGTAAGCAGCGTCGCAATCGCGGGCAGTGAGTTGGGTAAAGGAGTGATCTTCATAGGTGCTATGGGGAGGAGTCTCTTTCAAAAATAGGATGCAGAGGAAGAAATATGCCATGATTTGATATTTCTGCTCGTGCGGACCGCATTTCTGTCTGTGTGCCGCAGACCGCGGGGTGAGGGGGCTTCGAGAGCCTCAGCCTGACAGTCATTTCAAGCTTTTTACACAGCCCCGAGGGGTGGTCATGGTAAGGTACGGGGATAGCTAAAAATATTCGCTGCATACCATGGCCAGAAGCCGAAGCGCCAGACAAGGCTTGCCTTGCGTGTGGACAGAGGGGCCGACGGCTGGCGCCGGCGCGAGGCAGCTAACCATGAAGCGAGAGAAGTCGTATCGTGCAGTGAACGTCAACGCGCCATTCTCTACTTCATGGTGCGTGCGATGGGTCCAGCGGCGGGCCGTGCGCCCCTACTCCTCCTCGGCATTGTAGAGTCGGGAGATCTCCTCCCGGTCCTCTTCGGGGATGCTCTCGTCCTGCATCAGCTGCCAGGCCTTTTTGCGTGAATCGATGTCATACTTGAGGATCACGCTGTTTTCCTTTTCGCGCTTGCGTAGACGACGGCCCATCCAGAAGATGCCGATTTGGAGCATGATCACGACGACGGCTAGTAAAACGAGAGTGGTAACATTCATAGGACTCGGAGAATCCAACAAAACTACCAATTCCTCCCAAAGGACAACCGCAGTGGGGAGGGGTTTTTACACTTCCTCTAACACGGCTTCCATGACGCCACGAAGCTGCAGTATATGCCGCTGCTCGTGGCTCAGCACAAACTTGAGGGCTTCCGGTACACGAAAAGACAGATACTTTAGTGCTGACTGAATGGATACACGGTCAACATCCTTTTTCCGAGCGTCCTTGAGTATCTCGTTGAACGTATCTCGGTAATTGCGGTATTGCTGCAATATTTCCTGGACCTCCTTGTCGGACACTTTCGGCTCAAAGAATGAAAAAGTCTTCATTTTGAAAGGTCGCTTACCATTCTTGGGAGCGACGGAGTTGATCATGAGAGCTCTGGATGACCTAATGGTGACCTCGTCGCACACCTCGTGACGGTCCGATGCCTCACCGTAAGCTTTTTCCAATCTGGGGATATATAGTTCAAACGTCTTATTGAGGTGATCGATGACCTCGATGATCGACCAGATGTCCGCGCTTGGTTTGCTCCGCAATGCTGACGAGGCAAGCGTGGCCACCTCCGTGTCGATTAATTCGTCGATCTTATGTGATTCGTGTAGTAGCTGTAAGAAATTGACCTTCATCTGACATGTTTGATTGTTGTGAGCTCAAAGGTCCGGCGCCCATCAATAGGAAACATTGATCCAGATCAATTAATCGCGAACGCTTCTGAGTCGGCTAAAAGTCTCCGGAGTCATGTTGAGATAGGATGCGAGGTACTTCTGGGGTATGGACAGCAGCGGCGGTGGACATCTTGCGACAAAGACATCATACCGCTCCTTGGCGCTCATCGTTAACAGCTCCACTTCTCTCGATAGTCGTCCCAGCAAAATGCTCTCGAAGAACTGTGCCTTCCAATGAGTCATTTTTGGAAAGTCAATGAATAACTGATCAAAAGCCGGCTTGCTGAGGGCGTACATTCGTGATGGGCGGAGGGCCTCGAGGAATAAAGATGATGGCTTTTCTCTAATGAAGGAGTCATATACCCCCGAGGGACTACCAGCAAAAGAAAAAGCCAACACGACTTTGTCACCCGAGGAATTGATGAGGTAGAGGCCCTGGACACCCTCTTGGACAATATAGAAATACCGCTCCTGTCTCCCAGCCTCGGTGATCAACTCCCGGGCACTAAACGTTTTGACTATCAGTCGATCGGCGAGAAAATCCACGATCTCATGATCTACTCTTACCCCGAGCTCAAAAAACTTGGTGATCACCTCCAGATCACGTTCGTCAGATATTCCTTCGTTTTCGCTCATCTTGCACCGAATTTAGTTCAACGACGTGCCACGAACCATGAAAGTATGTCTTGCCAAGAACGATTAAAAGGGCCTCTTCCAATTTTTGAGTGATTACCATTGATTGACTAACTTTGACGCGGTCGCAAATCAAAGGCCCTGAAGAAATTAAATTTTGAAACAGAAACGAATGAAAAAGCAATTATCCACTCTTTTGTTATGCTCTTTGGTATTTGTCTTCTTTCAATGTGGAAGCGGCTCTGAAAAGAGCAACGCTGAGAAGGAAGAAGCCAGAGAAGAGTTGTCCACTTTCGTAGAAAACGAGTTTGAGTATCCTATCCCAACCTCCTACGAGGTGACCAATATGCTTCAGAAGGCCAACGCCAATTTCGTTTTCAATATCACCAACGATCCTGCGAACGTAGACAAGTACGTGGCAGAATGGCAGAAGGCGATGAACCTCGGCGTGTACGGGGCGGATCTCAGCTACGCCAGCACCTACAACAAGCAAGAGGAGACACTTCAGTTTCTGACAGCAGCCAGCCAGTTGGTGGAAGATCTTAATATCTCGACTGCCTTCAACGCTGACATGGTCGAAAGAATGGAGCAGAACCTGGACAATAAAGACGAAATGATCCTGATTGTCACCGAGTCGATCCACAACACCTACAACCATCTGCAAAACAGTGGGGACGAATTGAACTCACTGCTCGTCATCGCCGGTAGTGTGATAGAAGGACTGTACATCACGGGGCAGCTCATCGTAGCGAGTGACTACAATGAAAACTTGATGGAGGTCATGGCCCAGCAGAAAGATGAGGTGCAGAAGCTCGTTGAACTGATGGAGAATTTTTCCTCTGATGAGAACATCAACCGGGTGTTGCCTAAGTTGAGATACATCAACTTGTTCTACGATCAACTAGGCGACGATGGTACAATTACTGAAGACCAATTCAACGATGTGGTAGGTAGTATCAACGAAATGCGCTCTTCCATCGTGGGCTAAGCTCCAGATTTCACAAAAAGACATTGAAAAAGCTGTCCGATGGACGGCTTTTTCTGTTTTCAGAGGAGGGGTCCACGCCATCTGCATTTTCTTTGATTTGTTAGGGTAGTCAAGCCCGTAAATCTTATTTTAGCCTCCAATGCAAGGAATGAGCGAAACTATCGTCAATGCCCTGGTACACCTCTTCGCCATCATAGAGAGTGTCAAGGAGGATTTTCAGCAAGACTCCGGGGATCTGATCGTTAAGCCGTACCTGGAAAAGACCCTCAACCAGGAGCTTACCAACGAGTACCTGAAGCTCTTCTACGACTACCTTTCATTTTACCGGGAGGCGAACCAGGATCCAAGTGGCGACCATGAACTGGGGATAGACTCTACGAGCATCATACAGATTGCCAAGATCTGTAATCAGCTCAATAAGGAACTGGTTCAAAGTGAGCGAATCACTGTGTTTATCCAGCTCCTCGAGCTGATCAATGCGGACGAAAAGATCATCGACAAGGAGAGTGAGTTTGCCTCGCTTGTGGCGATGAACTTCAACCTGGACCAAAAGGAGGTCAAGAACATTAAGTCTTTCATCTTCAATCAGGACGCCACGGAGGTAGACCCCCGACAGCTGCTGATCATCGACAACAAGATGACCGAGTGGCCGGAAGAGGTGGCGTGGATGATGCGCAAAAAACGCAAGAAGGTGAAGGAGGATGTCGGAGCGCTTCACATGTTTGTAGAGAACCTCTATGGAAAGATCTATGTCCTGCAGATAGAAAGTGTCGAGCGCTTCGTATTCAAGTACGATGGTCCGCTTAACCTGTACCTCGAAGGCAATAAGATCAGCTCAAAGAAGGCCTACTTCCTAAAGCCGGGCTCCATTATCAAAGGGCCAAACATCGAGTCGATCTACGAGACGGAGGTCACGAAGCAGTTCCTCAGAGACAAGACCAAGGTCAAGATCGTCCTGAGTGGCGAAGACCTGGACTTCCACTTCAAAAACAGTTCGAACGGCATCCAGAAATTCAACTTCTCAGAAGAGTCGGGGCATTTGGTCGGGATCATGGGGGGTAGTGGTACTGGCAAGTCCACGTTATTGAATCTGCTGAACGGTAAGCTGGAGCCCAGCACCGGCCGAGTACATATCAATGGCCACTCCGTACAGCGTGCAGGCCGTGAAGGGGTGATTGGTTATGTACCTCAGGATGACCTGCTTTTCGACGAGCTCACAGTCTTTCAAAACCTGTACTTCAATGCGAAGATCTCCTTTTCGGGATTTTCTGAGTCACTGCTAAAGAGCACAGTAGACAAGGTCTTGACCGATCTGGATCTATATGAAATTCGCGATCTGAAGGTAGGTGACCCGCTCAATAAGTCGATCAGTGGGGGACAAAGGAAGCGCCTAAACATCGCCCTCGAGCTGATGAGGGAACCGGCAGTCCTTTTTGTGGATGAGCCCACGTCCGGACTGAGCTCCAATGACTCGGAGAAGGTGATGTGGCTACTCCGCGACCTGGCCCGCAAGGGGAAACTCGTCGTGGCGATCATCCACCAGCCTTCGTCCGATATCTTCAAGCTGTTTGACAAGCTGTGGATACTGGACAAAGGCGGATACCCTATCTACAATGGCAACCCCATCGATGCAGTCGTCTACTTCAAGACGATGAGCACACAGGTCAATGCCGCTGAAAGCGAGTGCCAGCGCTGTGGTAATGTGATCCCGGAACAGATACTCCAGATCATCGAGGCCAACGAGATCGATGACAATGGCAAGGCCACCAACCATCGGAAGGTGAGCCCAAAAAGCTGGTACATGAAATACAAGGAGAACATCGAAGGCCGGCTGCAGCGGGTTCGCTACGATGAACGCCTCCCTCCCAACAACTTCAACATCCCCAGCCTCTTCGGGCAGTTTCAGATCTTCAGCTATCGCAATTTCCTGGCGAAGCTGGCCAACCGGCAGTATATCATGATCAATGTGCTGGAGGCGCCGCTCCTCGCCCTGGTGCTTGGATACTTCTCCAAGTACGCCCGCGAGGGAGAATACGTCTTCCAGGACAATAAGAATTTACCCGTCTATCTGTTCATGGCGGTAGTGGTCTCACTATTCATGGGTATGTCCGTGAGTGCGGAAGAGATCTTCAAAGACAAGAAAATCCTGGAACGGGAATCATTCCTGAATCTGAGTCGGGTGAGCTATCTCAATTCCAAGATTGCATGGCTGTTTGCGCTGTCGGCTGTACAGGCCATCTCGTTCGTGCTGGTGGGGAATTACATCCTTGAGATCAAGGGCATGACCTTCTTCTACTGGTTGATCCTATTCTCGACCTCGTGCGCCGCCAACCTCATAGGTCTCAACATCTCGTCGGCGCTCAATTCGGTGATCACCATCTATATTCTGATCCCGTTCATACTTGTACCACAACTACTCCTGGGTGGTGCCATGATCCGTTTCGACGACCTACATCCCACCTTTACCAACCAGCGCTACGTCCCTTTTGTAGGGGATGTGATGATCTCACGATGGTCCTATGAGGCCCTGGCAGTCGCGCAGTTCAAGGACAACCGGTATGAGAAGCACTTCTTCGACACCGAGCGCGAGATGAGTAAGCACGCCTATCAGAACAACTACCTCATTCCAAGGCTGGAGTCAATTGTGAATGGGTTGAACAGACTGAAGTCTTACGAGGGATATGAAGATCGGTTTGTGCTGCTGAAGAAGGAACTGGAACGACTCGGGCGGCGCAGTTCGCCCTTCAACCTCATCAACGCCGTCGATACCATCTCGTTCAATGACGCCATCGCTCAGCGCACGCTGAACTATCTGGAGCAGCGACGATCGGAGTTTCAGGAGCAATATAAAGAGGCGGTCGCGCGGAAGGACTCCATCTACGAAGGCCTCGTGGCCTCACTGGGTAATGAGGTATTTCTGCAGTTGAAGTCTGATCACTTCAATAAGTCCCTGGAGGACATCGTCACCAACCGGAGCGAGATCAACAAAGTGTACCGGACACGGACGTCCCTAATACAAAAGAAGGACCCCATCTATCGGGATCCTGATTCGTGGTTCTACCGGGCGCACTTCTACGCACCTGAAAAACGCATCCTGGATTGGCGGTTCGATACGGTGTGGTTCAATGTAGTCGTGATCTGGGTATTTGTGGTAGTGCTCTATGTCATGCTTGTCAAAGACACGTTGAAGAAGATCCTCCGTCTCTTCAGTGGCAATGCCAAGAAGCGAAAAGCCAATCTCCTTCGGGTCTAAATTTCTATTTGGCTCTGGTAAGATTGTGCCTCAGCCCAATGAGCCACGTATGCCTGTTTTCGAGCACGCCCCCAAAAGTCTGCACAAACCAATGCATGTATCCGGACGAAATCTGAAATTGGCCCAGGGTATAGTGAAACTGTAGTATGGCCCGGTGCTGGTCAAAGTCATTGACAATGACGCTCGTGCCCGCATGGATCATCACTTCTGAACTGGCCTCCAAACGCAAAAGCTCGGTAAGCGTGAACATGAATAGGGCCCGGTTCCTGAAGCGCCATACGTACTCGTATCCAGGGAGTTTCTCACCATTGGCGGCAAACCGCAAAAACCTCTCCTCTACCATCATGCGCCAATTGAACGTCAAACGACCTGCGGGGTAGTTCAACTGAAGGAATTGAAATGGCCGAACTTCCGAGAGAAAAAGTTCGTTATCACCAAACCGCCCATTGATGTTGAGGTTGGTGAATCCTCCTCCTACAGAGAATCCATGTGATAGCTTGTAGCCAACGCCTCCTGAGAGGAAGACATGAAACCCATCTTCGCGCTCCAAAAAACTCCGGTACTGTGCTGAAAAGGTGGTACTCCACCGGTCATTCCATTGCACGTTTTGAACGGCATACCCCCAGATGATCCCTTCGCTCGTCGAGGTCTTTTCCTGAGCATGGGAGATATGTACACAAAAAATTAGGACGAAAAATACGCCCGCCAGACGGCTACAATTCGGTACGTTCATTGATTTGGCTGTGGCCTAAAATAGCTGTAAGGCAAAGCTACAATATCCCCGGCTCCTGTAGGGCCCCTCGCCGAGCCAGGATACGGTATTCGGATGGATAGAGATTGTTCGCGCGATTGCCCAAATGGTTGATCCAACCTATAGGCACATTCCTGTACGTCACGAGGCCAAACCCCTTTGTCTCCGATGGTGGAAGAATTGGGTCCTTCCGGAGAAAGGAAATGGCTGCATCGTAATCCAGCTCGTATGTTGGCCACTTGCTATGATCGACAAACGTGGCCAGGGCCAGCTCGTGCGATGGAATGAGGCGATCTTTCTTCAGTGTACCAAGGAGGGTCCCCTTCTTTACCATCCGTAAATTTTGGCTGAGAAGCGTCATCAACTCCTGATCCGAGTAAGTCAGCACCCGATCCTCTTCCTTGTATAAAGGGATATCCCCCTCTTCCAGTTGCGGCAGATGGAACGTAGGTGAGTTTGGCTGCTTGCCCTTCCCACGTTTCTTGCGTTTCGAGCTCACCGTTGGAGTGGGTTCATTTTTGCGGATGACGAAAAAGCTAAACCCCTCTCCTTTTGAACGGTTGGGAAGGACTTTGAACTGTGTGCAGCCTCCAATCTCGCAGGTCCAAATCGACCAATCAGTACCAGGAACGAAAGGCACGGCAGAGATATCATAGTCGCTTATAAGCTGCCGTAGCACATCTTCATTTTCCTTTTCGTTGAAGGTGCAGGTAGAGTAAATGAGTACCCCTCCCTCCTTCAGCGTATCCCATACGTCCTCCAGTATACGAAGCTGGCGCTGGTGACAAAACTCCACGGACTTCAACGACCAGTGATCTACGGAATCATGATCCTTCCGAAACATGCCCTCCCCCGAGCAAGGTGCGTCCACGACGACGATATCAAACAGTCCCGGCAGCTTCTTGAAGTCGGCGGGATCATTGCTGCATACATGGTGGTTGGAAGCACCAGACTTGACCACATTTTCTTTCAGGACATGGACTCTGGAAGCAATGACTTCGTTGCTGACCAGCGTATCTCCATCACGCAACTGGTTGGCAATGTCCGTGGATTTTCCACCCGGAGCTCCACAAAGATCAAGGACCTTGACAGGATACTCCATTGATGCCAGAAACTGGCGAATGACTGTGCCTATGACCATAGAGGAAGGCTCTTGCACGTAGTAGGCACCCGCGTGAAACAAGGGATCGCTTGTAAAGGACGGACGGTGATCCAGGTAGTATCCATGCTGGCTCCATGGAATCGGCTCAAGGTCCGCCCTTGACCACTTTCGGGCATTGAGCCTAATACTTACGGTAGGTTCTTGTAGGAGGCTCGCTTCCAACCCCTCTTTATCCTCCTGGGAGAGAAATGACAACTGAGACCGAAAATCTTCAGGTAGGACCATAGGCACAAAGGAAGTGGTCAGTTACAGAGTGCTCCTTGCTAGAGTTTTGAAAATCGATGATATTGTGGCAAACTAAAGCAATATGACTGACTCCTTAGCAAGATTAATATTACGTGTGGGCTGTGGTGGCATGCTGCTCACCCATGGCTGGCCCAAGCTCTCCCGGGTAATAGAAACAGGGAAATTTGAATTTGGCGATCCAATCGGTCTTGGACCGGCCGTCTCTCTCATACTGACCATTTTTGCAGAAGTGCTCTGTGCCATTCTCGTCGTGATTGGGTTCAAGACGAAACTCGCGTCCATCCCGCCCGCCATCGTGATGCTGGTAGCTGCTTTTGTCGCCCATGCCAGTGATCCTTTTGCGCGCAAGGAGAAGGCACTTTTGTTCCTTGTAGGCTTCATCGCCATCGCATTGCTCGGTCCTGGTGAGTACTCGCTTGACAATAAGATGGGCGGTAGGAAAAACGCCTTCTAACGCAATTTCAGTTTTTTGTAGATCACGTTCTGTGAGATCATCGTCAGGTCGCCTGGCGACATGTGGCCTAGTTGCAGATCTTCTATCGCAACCCGTAACAACCGTAGCGTTGGATGACCGACCTTGGCTGTCATGCGCCGCACCTGCCTGTTCTTACCTTCGCGTAAACTCAGTTCGAGCCAGGTGCGGATCGGGTGCTTGACAACGTTGACCGGAGGATCCCGTTCCGGCAAGTTTCCAGGTTCTATTCGCTGAACCTTAGAAGGAAGCGTACGGTGTTGTCTGCCGTTGATATTGATGTCCACCCCCTCTCTCAAAGCCTTGAGGGCCAATTCATCAGGTTCGCCCTCTACCTCCACCCAATAAGTACGGGCATGTTCAAATGAAGGATTTAACAATCTGTTATTCAGACTTTTATCATTGGTCAATAGAAGTAATCCCTCACTCTCTAAGTCCAATCTCCCCACCGGATAGACATCTTTTGGTAAATCCAACAGCGAAGCCAACCCCGAATTTCCCTGCTCATCGCTAAATTGGCTCAGCACCTTGAAAGGTTTATAGAAGACGAAGTACTTGAGTTTACGTGCCAATGATGAAATTTTCAGATGCTGTATTGCAATACTACAAGCAATTGCAACCTCCCCAAAATCTCCCGGATGAAGTCGAAGTCCTGAATCCCTTTGAAAGGAAAGAGACCTTCGACTTAGCGGCGAAGTTCTACCATAAATACTACAGCGATGAAGCACCGCGTTTTCTTTGTCTCGGCATCAACCCTGGTCGTTTTGGGGCTGGCGTGACGGGGGTCCCATTTACGGACCCGGTTCGACTTCAGGAGGTCTGTGGCATTGACAATTCGCTCGATCCAAAGCCGGAGTTATCCTCCAGGTTCATCTACGACATGATCGGGGCATTTGGATCTGTCGGGGACTTCTACAGCCGGTTTTACATATCGGCCGTGTCTCCCCTCGGCTATACGAAGGATGGTATCAACCTCAACTATTACGACATCAAAGGATACAAGACCCTGTTTGAGAAGTACGCCGTCGAGCAAATCAAGATACAATTCGACTTTGGTCTGGACACCCGCGTAGCTTTTAGTATTGGCAAAGGGAAAAACGCAGAATTCCTGAATTACCTAAATGTCAAATACGCGCTCTTTGATGAGATCGTCGCCCTCTCCCACCCACGCTGGGTCATGCAGTATCGGCTGAAAAGAAAAGACGAATTCATAGAAGAATACCTCCAGGCTTTTCAGAAGTACCTATCGTAAATCGATCCGTCCGGTATTATTTCCTATAGTCCAACGCAGGCTTGCGGTCTCCCAGTAGCGCTTCATAGCGGAAATCTTCTCCACGCCGCTCCTCAAATTCCTGTCGGGCCTTCGTGATCAGCTGCGGGTCTTCGAAGAGATCAATGGCAGTAAGTGCCAGAGTTTTGGCAGCCACCATCATGCCTTTATAACCGATGGAAGTCCCACCTGCCGCTACCGCCTGCCAGCTGTGCGCAGAAGTGCCGGGCACCCAGGTGGCGGATCGCATCGCCGCCATCGGCACAGTCCAGCTGACATCCCCAGTATCGGCAGAGGCCTTGCCGTGGGTGAACTTCATCGGCTGGACGGCATTGGCGCTTTCCAATGGCTTGGTATTGCTTAATGTCTTGCTGATCTCCGTGGCAAATGCCAACTCCTCGGGCGTATAGTCCACCCCACCAACCAATGATAGATTCTGATGTAGGACGGTGGCGATGGCTTCATTGGGCAACCTTGGATAGGTGCCACCGATAATTTCATAGGTCATGGAAGTTTCCGTTCCCATCGCTGCCCCTTCCGCCGCCTGGATCACGCGGTTCCAAACCGCCTTGACCTCTTCGATGTCCTCATGACGCACCAGGTAATATACTTCGGCAGTAGCTGGAACAATGTTGGGAGCATCTCCCCCTTTTGTAATGACGTAATGGATGCGAGTGGGCTCCGTGGTATGTTCTCTTAGCATGTTGACCATGTAGTTCATAGCTTCCACACCATCGAGGGCCGACCTCCCCCTTTCAGGAGCGGCGGCAGCATGGGAAGCAATACCTGAGAAACGAAACTTCCCTGATATCGTGGCCAAATTAGTACTAGGATTCGCAGAGTTGGCATCTCCCGCATGCCAGCTAATCACGGCATCGACATCATCGAAAAGGCCGGCTCTTACCATGTAGACTTTCCCCGAGCCGCCTTCCTCAGCCGGCGTACCATAGTATCGAATGGTCCCAGAACTGCCACTGGAAGCGAGCCAATTTTTTGCGGCAACAGCCGCCGCCAAAGATCCTGTCCCGAACAGATGATGGCCGCATGCATGCCCTGGGCCACCGGGCACCCGCGCTTCTTTGCGGGCGACGGCGGACTGAGACATCGCTGGAAGGGCATCATATTCACCGAGGATGCCAATTACTGGGGTTCCTGAGCCATAGGTAGCCGTAAATGCGGTGGGCATTCCTGCGAGTCCCTTTTCAACGGTAAAGCCTGCATTGGCCAACGACTTCTGCAGGAGAGCGGCACTATTTTCCTCCAGGTAGCCTAGTTCAGGATTTTCCCACAACTCCTTCGCGATTTTCTCATAGGTGGCATAGCCCTCTTCGATTTGATCGATGATTGCCGACTTATCGGCTGTCTGGGAAAAGCCATTGACGGTGAAGAGCATCAGAAGAGAGGCCCATGCGATTTTGGTGGCGGATCTTAGCAACATGAATTTCATTAGCTTGGGTACGTCAGGTTAAGAGCAGAAAATAGGGAAATTGAAGTGATTTTTAGCTGGTGTAGGTCAGTCTTTCTTCAACCAATAATGAACTCCTCCTATCAACACCGGCAGAGCATACACCGCAATCATACCGTAGGCCAGGTATCGGTAACCGGTGGCAATCAAATCGATGATACCAAACTGGGCCAGGAATATGGCGATCGTGACAATACCTGTGGTGATCACTCCCTTTTCCATGGAGGTCAACGCCCTGTTCTTGATATTGATAACATCTGCCTCCAGCCGATGGATAAACGCATGGATCATTCCCGTGGCCGTCTCCACCAGGGTCCAACCGATGACAATGCCGAAGAGTACCACGATCAAGTGTCCGTAGGGCTGAAGCATGATCAGCCAGGGGACTGAAGCGCCCATGACTGCTTCTTGTCCTGCATATCCCATGAGGCAGAAAAAGGTTAGCAACCACGGGAAGAACATCAACGCTCCCGCGGCGAGACCCGCTATGATGGCGTCTTTCCTACTGCGGTGATTTTCAATCAGGAAGAAGCTGGCTGGAAATACCGCCAGGTTGTAACCCACATAAAGGATACCGGTCCAAAGAAGAAAAATTCCACTTTCCGATGTTGTCGCAGACTGTGAAAAAGTACTGACGACCTCCGGGAACCTGTCCGTTAACACGAGTACCGCAAAGGCCGTATATGCAGCGATCAGGAGGATTGTTCCGATGGTCTTGAACCGCGTGATGAACCGGTCGCCCAGGTAATTGAGGGCCGACACCAGCAGCGTCATCAGAACCACTCCGATCCAATAGTTGACGCCCAATGTCTGGTTGAGGATCTCTCCCGTCGCCGAGGCCATTACCGCTATGATGAGCAATGCGCCAATCAAGTAGAAGATGTCATAGAGTATCCACCCACGACCCACGAGCCTCCGCATGAGTGCCTTGTAGTTGTACGCCCGAAACATGCGTACGAGGTTGAAAGAGAGGATGGCAATAAGGGTGAAACCGAGCCAGATACCCAGTCCCGAGACCCATCCTACCTTACCAAATTTGGCACCGTACTCAACGATCTCACGGCCTGTGGCGAACCCTCCGCCAATCAAAACCGATTGAAGAAAGATGCCTGGAAGAATGTAGCGGGAAAATCTTTGTCCCAATTTTCAACTGACTTGCGAACTGGTAAAATAGCAGATTTCAGACAAAGCTTGCTACCCCCTCATAAAGGGTCAATCAAGACGCAACCTGAAGACATCGAGGTACTGGCTACCACAATTCGATTTCCATCCCGTCGTGTAGCTTCTCGAAATCAGCTTCGGATGCCAACATTGCTGGCCCCATGTGGCTGATAAGGAGACGGCGCGTGTTCAGCAGGGGCGCTTTCTCGCTAAGTGTGAGATAGTCCAGGTGTCCTGGTCCTGGCTCTTTGCAGAAGTTGCACTCACAAATCATGACCTCCGAATCCCTGGCAATCTCGATAAGGTTATCATCCCATTCTGTGTCGCCGGAAAAAGCCAAGACATGCTCCCTCCACCGCAAGCGGACGCCATGAGGATTGGACGGTGGAGAGTGTGTGACTGGAAAAGCCTGTACGGCAAAATCACTGAGAACTGTCCATTGCTCGCCAAACTCAACAAAGCGGACACCTAAGTCATCAATCACCTCCGTAGTACCAGGGTAGAGCGCCTCCTGCAATTGGTAGGCCTTGTCTCGAATGCCCGGAGGACCGACGACGGTAAGTGAGTTGCGCTTATCCAACTCATAGCGGAGGGACAGGAACAGAAATGGCAGACCTCCATAATGGTCTCCGTGGAAATGTGTCACCACAACCGTATGAATGTCCGCAGGGCTGATCTCCAATTGTTTCAGGCGAATGAGTGTACTCGCCCCGCAATCCAGAAGGGCAAGACCATTGCCGATATCTATCAGGAAAGACGTGCAGAATCGGCCTCCGGAAGCAAAGGCGTCTCCACAACCCAACACTGTTAGTTTACTCTTCTTCATCTCCGTCTGGGGTTGTCGCGACGGGCGGATTGACCAGGAAGTCATCTACCAGCGTATGGAACCTTGACCAGTCAAAAGCGGGACCGGGATCGACCTTCGGGTCTCTTCTGATTGCGGGGCCAGAGACATCGGAATGGCCCACAATGTACTGGCGATCAATGGCGAACTCACGAACCCACTCCGCACAGAGCCCTGCGACCGCCTCGTATTGCGCCTCTTTGTACGTATTATTCTGACTGATCGCCTTCTTGAATGTAGCCATGTTGTGATGACCTTCCACCAGTAGTTCGATGCCTAAGAAAGAGTCATTCAAGTCATCCATGGTATCCAATGCACTCTTACCCGCATGAAACGCTATGCGGTTGGGCTCGGAAGCAAGCAATACCTTGCCATCTACCGCTATGAAAGCATGCACACTTAGGCCAACCGATTTGAGGAAGTCCGGTGCATATTGGTGATTGACAAACTCCCCCATGGCGTGGATGATGATCCCCTTGGGGGGACCGGCCATGGGTTTTCCTCGCCATGGGCCTTCCAGCTGTCGTGTGATCAACATACGCTTAGGCTGATTCAGCCGCTAGTTTGGATTGCAGGTCCTCCACCGTCTTTTTGGCATTGCCTATGAAGACCTCATCCCCGACAACGAATACCGGCCGCTTCAAAAAAGTATACTCATCCAGGATCAATTGACGAAAGTCCTCCTCTCCCAATTCCTTGTCCGCGAGTCCCAGTGCCCGGTACTTCATCGACCTTCTCGTGAACAGGCTCTCATATGAACCGGCACGCGCTTTCATTTCTTCCAATTGACTCGCCGTGATGGCCTCGTGCTTGATGTCTTGCTGCTCAAAATCATCCAGGGCCTCTCCCAGGCTGGACATGATCTTCTTGCATGTATTGCAGGTGCTTAAGTAGTAGACTTTTTTCATGGTCAAGCAAATTTAGTACGGGCACATCACAGCTTCTAAACTACTGCTAAAACCTTTTGGCTCGCCCTCCTATGCAAACACCTGGAATCAATAAATAATTGCCATCCAGAAGATAAGTTCTTCACTTTTGTAGAACATATTGCTCACTACCTCCGTATATTTGTTCTACAAATGCGAAGAACTCTGAATTCAGGAACTGTTTAACGAAAGAGAATGAAAGGATCTTACCTTGGAGAATTTGAAGAGATTGTCCTCCTGCTTGTGGCACTGCTAGGCGATGATGCCTATGGGTTGGCTATCCGCGAGGCAGTCACAGAGCAAACGGGACGGGCTGCCGCCATCGGTGCCGTGCATAGCGCCCTCAACCGGCTGGAGAAAAAGGGATTTGTGGATTCAAAGATGGGCGATGCCACTGGGGACAGGGGCGGTCGCCGAAAGCGAATATTCTCTGTCACAGCATCAGGGAAATCAGCCCTTGAGCATAGTCGCGAAGTCCGCAATACTCTCTGGAACAGCATCCCTGAACTGCACTGGAGAGGACTGAAATTGCAGGGGCTGGTATGGAGCTGCTGAAGCATCCGCCCAAGGGTGCAGATCGCTTATTGGAATGGCTGTGCCGGGAAGAACTCCAGGAAGAGATTCAGGGAGATCTACACCAGTACTATGCGCAGCTCCTCCGTGCACAGGACCCGTGGGTGGGATTCAAATACTGGTACCACACCCTCCAGTTTCTAAGACCTTTCGCATTAAAACCTATTGTCAAAAACTCTAATACTCTATCCATGATTCGATTGAATTTTGTAGTGGCGTTCCGAAGCTTGATGAACAACAAGTTTTACGCCTTCATCAATATCCTGGGGCTCGCCTTAGGATTGGCCGTCTGCATGCTGATTGGAACCTATATCAAGCATGAACTAAGTTATGACCGACACTGGTCAAAAAGCGACCGCATCTTTCGTGCGGTCGGTGAACTCAAGTTTCAAGACAATCACTTCAATATGTCGGTCAGTCCGGAACCCATGGCCTTTTCCTTCCTCGAAGACTTTCCGAGAATTGTGAAGGCCGGAAGGTTTCGCAACCTGGGAGGTAGGCTTGTGCAGGTGGGTGAGAGGTTCTACCAGGAGACGCATGTGGCCTATGCCGACCCGGAGGTGCTGGAAATTTTCGATTTCGAGTTGTTGTATGGCGCATTCGAAGGTGCCTTGGCCGACCCAGCCGGAGCCATGATCTCTGCCTCTTCGGCGAAGCGACTCTTTGGTAATTCTGATCCCATAGGTAAGCGCTTCGATCACGAGGGCACACCCTACGCGGTGAAAGCGGTCTACGCGGACATTCCTGAAAATACGCACTTTGATTTCACCATGCTACTCTCCATGGAGAGCTACAATGATCCCGGTGCCAATATATGGCTCTCCAATAACTATCGCACCTATTTTCTATTAGATAGCCCCGATAACTATGAGGCAGTGTCCGAATCATTCAGTAGTGTCTATGAAAAGTATTTCGGACCGCAGATCCAGTCAATGGCCGGGGCATCCTGGGAAGAATTCACAGAATCAGGTTCATTTGTGAACTATTATTTGCAGCCGGTCAGCAGTATTCACCTGCATTCAGACCTCCAATATGAAATCAGGCAGAATGGTAACATGCAATACATTGTCATTTTCGGCGCCGCAGGCCTCTTTGTGCTGATCATCGCAGCAATCAACTTCATGAATCTCTCTACTGCGCGCTCTTCCGCACGGGCGAAAGAAGTGGGTATCAAGAAGGTTGTTGGCAGTCCAAAATTCCTACTGATCAATCAGTTCCTATCAGAGTCAGTACTGAACAGCGTGCTTGCGTTAGCTTTGGCCATTGGTCTCTTGCATCTGGGCCTGCCAACACTCAACGAACTCACTGGCAAATCCATCAGCAACCCCCTTTTCGGTGAGCTGAATCTCTTTCCGGCAGTGATCTTTTCAACCATTATTGTAGGTCTTCTAGCTGGAATCTACCCGGCTTTCTTTCTGGCCGGCTTCTCTCCCCTGAAAGTATTAAAAGGGGAATTGAGTCGTGGAATTAAAGGAGGCACCCTGCGCAACGTGCTGGTGACTGTTCAATTTATCGCTTCGGTGGTACTCATATTTGGCACCATCGTCATTCATCGCCAGTTGGCCTACACACAAAATAAGGATCTAGGTTTCAACCAGGATCAAGTACTGATTGTCGACGACGTTTTCCTTCTGGGCGAAAAGGCGGAGTCATTTCGTAATGAGCTACTGACACATCCTGCCATTCAGAAGGCGACGCTGACCAGGTCGTTGCCTTCCAATCAGAGCCGGTCAGACTCTCCGTTGCTACCAAAGGAAAGTACAGACATGGAAGGAGCAGTGGCCATGCAACTGTGGGGAGTGGATGAATACTATATTCCCACGCTGGAAATGGAATTGGTCATGGGCCGCAACTTCGACCCCTTGCTGGCCTCCGATTCTGCTGGCGTGATACTCAACGAAAGTGCTGTTTCTCGCTTTGGATTTCCACTGGACAGTGCGGTAGGGCGATCACTAAAGACCATCCATCAATTCCCCATCTTCGGGATGACTGAATTCAAAGTGGTAGGTGTGGTCAAAGACTTCCATTTCGATAATTTCAAACGATCAATCGAGCCCGTGGCACTCTTCTATACCAAGCCTACTAACATTGTGAGTTTGCGATTTGACGCGGGCCGAACCCAGGAGGTCTTGGCTTTTGTCGAGCAAAAATGGGCCGAATTCAATAACACCTCCCCTTTCCACTTCGAATTTATGGACCAGCAGTTCGCAGCCCGATTCACCGCTGAACAAAAGCTCAGCAAGCTGTCCACGGTTTTTGCCGTGCTGGCTATCTTCATCGCCTGCCTCGGACTCTTTGGGCTGGCCGCTTATAGTGGGGATCAGCGAAAGAAAGAGATCGGTGTCCGCAAGGTCTTGGGCGCTTCTGTCGAGCATTTGATAGAAAAGCAAATCTCGAGCTACATGAGATGGCTGCTCGTGGCACTTGTGATAGCCCTGCCCGTTGGCTACTGGCTAATGTCCAGTTGGCTGGCTGATTTTGAATATGCCACGACCATCCCCTGGTTTGTATACCTCGCCCCTGCCCTACTCATCCTGATATTTGCTGGACTCACTGTCGGTTCAGTGAGCTACAGGATTGCCAGGGAGAATCCAGTCAATAACCTTCATAGTGAATAGACGTTTTTTTTGACCGAAAAGCGGAAAAGGGAGTCCAGTATTGTGACTCCCTTTTTTTGTGTCACAAATGACGGGAATGATAGGAATCATCAACAGCTTTTGGTAGCTTACTCATAACGTAACCTAACCATACTACTTATGAAAACTCACCTAACTGCTGTCCGCAGGCGCAATAGCCCGCGTTCAAGGCAAAAAACAGGTGCTTATCACCTTTTCCCTATCTTTTACCTATTTCTGGGTTGTCTCATCGCGCAGGCGCAAAGCAAGCCGCAAGCGATAGATCCTGATTTCGACCAGCTTCTCAATAAGCACTCTGCGCAGGACATTTCCCCGAATAAGATTCCGGAGACTCCCAACCCAATGCTAAGCACCCTGACACCGAGTATGAATGCCAACTACCGTGCATGGCAAAACTACATGCAGCGCCAAGCGGCAGAGGCCGTGGCCAAGCAGAACAGTGGCAAAAAGAAAGGCCCCAAGGGAAAAGCTGCAAAGACCATATCTGAACGAGAAAGTGGCAGTGGAGCCAACGACTCGCAAAAGTCCGCACAGAAGGTGAATCAATTTGGAACCAATCCCGGTCATCCTAGTGAAGTCACCATCTCCGGTGAACTTGATAATCCTGATGAGAACATCACTCTTGTGCCCAAAATCGCCAATGATGACGACCGAATCATTCCCAAAGCCAATGTCACCGGGATCACAGGACCCAATGAAGGAGTCGTTTACAATGCGAGTATCGGAACAGAGCCATTCAGCCCCGACATCTTTTCCGGAAACAAGTCGGATTTTGATATGTATTCGGTGGAAGTGAGCGCCAATACTGTAATCGAAGTGGACTTGAATACGCCACTACCCTTTGGCAATCTTGATCCTTCAGCCGCTATCTTCTTCGAAGATGGCACTTTGGTGGCCTTCAATGACGATGAGAACTTCACAGTCAGTTTCGATAGCTATATCAGCTACTTGGCGCCAGTCGATGGTACTTACATAATTTGTATTGGCGGTTGGCCCGCGTTCATTCCATTGGATCCCTTTGATGATGATTCACCTAGTGTCAATTTTGTTCAAGGATCTGAGGGAACTTACGAACTCATTATTCAAACGAGGGAGGTTGACATTGACTACTATTCATTCAATCTACAGGAAGGAGATGTCTTTGGTGCGGTGTTCCAGGGCGATGGCGGTGGCGCGCTTCTGACCGTGCGAGACTTGAAAGGCGAGGAAGAAGTAAGCACTCCCTTCAACACCTCTTTCATCTTTCCAGCATTACATCCCTTCTATGCCGGAGCCGGCCAAACAACCATCAATTACACAGTGGAAGAGTCGGGCAAATACGCTATCTCAGTATCAGGGGGAGAAGGTCCCTATAGTCTCAAGTTACAAGCGACCCGTCCGTATCTGGAACTCAACAACCGAACAGTCCAGGTCGTGTACGTTGACTACAGTGGTGGTGCTGTCGATATCGCACCAATTTTTGAGATCCCTTTCCCGATTGTCAGGAACCACACCCCTTTTGCCGACTTCCTTCCCAACTGGGGTCTGAACCCCGCCGATGCAGATGCCATCACAGCACGCATCACCGATGTGGTCCGGGAAAATCTTGAGTCCGACTTTAACAGTCCCCGCGTCAACCCAAGACATCGGGTCATAGTAACAGATAACATTCGTCTTGGCTCAGACAACGAATTGGGTCCAGATTTCGTGGGCGAGAGCTTCTCCGCCAACGGCATCAATTACGATGTTAGTACAGTCGAAGTGAGTGGAACCATTCCCGAGTCGGGCATTGGAACAATCGGCATCGCTCAGTCCATTGATCCCGGCAACTTCGACACCGAGGAGACTGCACTCGTCTTGCTGGATATCCTCAGCGGGCCTGCAACCGGTTTTTCGGCAAATAGCACCTACCGAATCAATGACCTGGTGCTTGCGCCCGGCGTCACTAGGGAAGATGCCGTGGTCGAGGTAGTAGGCAACATCACAGCACATGAGGCCGGTCACTACCTGGGTAACTGGCATCTGGATGGTTTCAGTGACACCCAAGGCCTCATGGATGAAGGTCCTGGTGGAATGTTCAACCTTGCAGGAGTGGGCCCCAGTGGTATTTTTGGTGGTCCGGATCAAACGGATGTGGACTTCGTCGAGGACTTCTACTCCACAAGAGAAGCATTCTCCGGAAGAGAGGATACGAAAATCAATACAGCCTATGCCCTCTCCTTTATCCCGTCGAATGGTGCTCGCACGCAACCTGAACTTGCGGATGTAGAAGAGGAAATCGTGGAGCAAAAAGGACAGTCCTTTCAGAGCTATCCCAATTTCCTATCCTCCAATGGCACTGCAACTATTGGGTTCCGTGTACCGGAAGACCAGTTGACCAGAGTAAGTGTCTATGACTCCTACGGAAGGACCGTAGGTACCCTGTTCGAAGGGCAGGTCGAAGCTGACCGAGACTACAGGGTAGAATTGAATGCGGGGCAGTGGCAAATGCAGCCCGGGATCTATGTCTATACGTTAGAGACGGCCAATAAGCACATCCGAAAAAAACTGATCATCACGGATTGATCAAACTGTTGATCCAACACTTAAGGCCTTCACACCTCTGTGGGGGCCTTTCTTTTTTTGCTTTGTTCAGAGAAGGTAGATTTGCCTTTCTAACCCATACCAATGACCATCTTCGTTGACGACAAACTGGGGTCTGTCAGCGCGCTTTGGAACGAAAGCGCTACAGCCCAATACACACTCATCCTGGCTCACGGTGCCGGCGCAGGCATGACGCATAGATTCATGGAAGATCTGGCCACTGCCATCTCTGCCCTCAACGGCAATGTACTCCGCTTCAACTTTCCCTATATGGAGCAAGGTCGCAAAGCTCCCAGTTCTCCCAAATCTGCACAACACGCGATATTGGCAGCGGTTCATTACCTTGAGAATCAGCAGCTAGGCCTTCCCATCTTTCTCTCCGGTAAGTCCTACGGCGGGCGGATGTCATCGCACCTGGTCGCGGAGAAGAGAGCCGAACAGGTTAAAGGCCTCGTCTATTTCGGATTTCCGCTGCATGCACCGGGCAGAGACAGTAAAGACCGTGCGGCCCATTTGTCCTCCATCTCTATTCCCCAATTATTCATCCAGGGCACGAAAGACAAATTGGCCAACTACGAAATGATCGGAGAAGTGGTCAATGAACAGCAAAACGCCCAAATCGAAACCATAGAAGAGGGTGATCATAGTTTCAAGGTTCCGAAGCGAACGGGTCATTCGCACGAAAGCATCATCCAACTGCTGGCTGCGAAAACCGACGAATGGATCAGAGGCAATCTCTGACCACAGACCGGCAAAAGTCTCTCCTTCACAGCAGTATTGGCACCGTCCACGTTCCGCTCACAGGTTTGTGAACCCATTCGACCTATCTCCATTTCCCATTCAGGGGAATCTTATTGATCTTCAATAATGCTGTCGCCCTTACCGAGCGCGGCACTTTTTTCAAGGTCAAAAACGCACAGTAGATGAAGGAGTACTTCCAATCGAAGCAAGCTGCTACAGGCATAGCAGGCGTCCAACTTCGGCATACCTCCTATTACAAATTTGGATTTCCCCGTCATTTTCATAATTACTATTCACTCATTGTCCCTCAGGCGGGGGTGATCAAGGAAACTCATAATTATGAGTTGCATCCAGGATCAGTTTTCTTCTTCACGCCGGGAGATATCCACGCTGGGGAAGCAAAGTACCCCGAACATGTGGCCTTTGCCTCCGTGACCATTGATAATCAGTGTATATCCCGGCTTTTGGGACCAGCTCATCACGATTTCCGATTTGACAAAGTATTGAAAGATGATCAACAATCATTGTCATTGGTAAATCGGTTGTTGGAGGCGCTTAAAATACAGGAAGGGCCACAGGCTGGCATTGTGGACACCCTGTTTATCGATCTCCTCCATAGTCTTTCTGCGGATGCTCCCAAAGAACCGAGTGCCGTAGATGCTCCCTTCGTGATGCGGGCCAAGGAGTTCATCAAAGACAACTATCGTATCAATTTCACGCTTGAGGAGTTGGCCGAAGCCTGTCATACCAGTCCCTACCACCTTTCACGAACCTTCAAGAAACAAACCGGAATATCCCCTTTTGCCTATCTCCACAATTTTCGCGTGGAACAAGCGAAGAAGGGTATGCCTCCAAAGTCCTGGGCGCAAACCGCCGCCAAGGCCGGATACTACGATCAAAGTCATTTCTATCGCCACTTCAAGAGGCTGAATGGACTGCCCCCGGGAGAATGGCACAAGCACTAGAAGCGCAATATTGTACAATACAGTTTGCGCTATGGACCTTGTCTTTGCACAAAAAGGTCAAAATGCAACAGAAAACCATCGCACTGGTCGTACTGCTCGCCTTGAGCACGGAGTACAGTGCCCTCGCTCAGCAACAGCCCTCGAGAATCATCTACTATTGTCCACCCTGCGGATGTTCGCAGGACGCTACGGAGTTTCCAGCCCCCGGAGAATGCGGTGAGTGCAACATGCCACTGCGAATCCTATACACTGGCGATAACGTAAAGCCCAGGCCATTTGTGCCACTGAGAGTAGCCATTCTATTGTTCGATGGGGCAGACATCATGGATGTGACGGGACCCTGGTCGGTGTTTGAACATGCTTCGACAAGAGTTCTTACCGTCGCCAAGTCCACCGCCATGGTCCGACTGGGGGCGACCATGCAAGTGAAGCCCGATTACACCTTGCAGGACATGCCCGAGGTTGATGTGGTCGTATTACCGGGCGGCGGACCGGCAGAAAACAATCAGGACCCAGAGGTAGTGAAGTGGATAGCCGACCAATATTCACACACGGACTACATGCTTTCCGTTTGTAGCGGCGCCTTTTTCCTGGGAAAGGCGGGACTCCTCGATGGACTTGAAGCCACAACGTTCGCCTCCCTCCTCCCCAGGCTCGAGACAGAATTTCCCAATGCCAACGTTCGCAATGACGTCAAGTTCACCAGCAATGGAAAGATCTTTACCACCGCAGGACTGTCCTCGGGAATAGAGGGCGCATTTCAGGTGATAGCTCATCATTACGGGCAAGGTCGCGCACAGAATGTGGCCAACCACATGGAATACAATTGGTCACCAGAAAGCGGTTACTCCCGACCACAGCTGGCGGACAACTTCATCCGACCCCTTCAACCGATCGCCAGCCTCTTCAGTGAGACCTTTAATCATTCATCGGGAGACACAAAATCATGGCAGTACCAATACCAACTGCAATCGACCATCGACGCCACAGAGGTCATTCGACACATCGGGCAGAGTTTGTCAAAGATGGACGCGTGGCAATTAATGGAGGAGCATGCTCACACCATCTCTGGTGAGATGTCTCGAGATGGGCTGGGAACAGCCAAGGTGCATATCGCTTTGGACAGCAGCACGTCTGGAACGATGCTGACTATACAGGCGGAAAAGAAATTCAGCGACTCAAAACCTTCATCCCATGGCAGGTAGCAAGGCTATACTCTACGCTATGTGCGCCTCGTTTTGGTTGCACGCACTAGGTCAGGCTAGCCCAGAACCTGCAATTGACGTGTCCATTCCAGTCACGATCAAATCACAATTTCAGGGCATGCCGGTCGTCGAACCGCACATTTGCGCTCATCCTTCCGATCCGAACATCCTACTGGTGGCGGCGATGGTGGTAACAGATGTCAACCGACCCTATCAGAGTTGCCGGCTGAGCAGTTTCTTTTCCAATGACGGCGGTGAAACCTGGACGGAAACTGCCCATGACTTTTGGGGCTATGATCCATGGACCACTATCCTGGCATCCGGTGAAGCAGTCATGGCCTGGCTGGGCACCAAGGGGTCGTTTCGACATCAGTTTCCAATCCAGTTCTTTGCTTCGAAAAACGGAGGCAAGTCATGGGCCATCGAACCCCAAACCATTCACAATGTCCATGGTCACGACGGCACAAAAATGGCCTCCTCGGGCTCATCGGTCTATTTCTCTACCGTCCGCTTTCGTGGCGATATGAGTGCCGACGTAGTCCTCTACGAGCGTCAAGGGCGAGGGGAATTCCAGGAGGTAGCCCAGGTGGATGCCCAGGGATTGCGCCTGAACTTCTGTGAACCCGCGATCTTGACGGACGGCACCGTAATAGTGCCCGCCAGTCACCATCTACGAAAGGCCTGGATACAGCGGTACACTCCAGAGCCATCCGAACTTTCCGAACGATACACGATCACAAGCGAACCGGGTGGTGGATTGGGCTATATGAGGCTGGCTTCGGACGACAGTCCCGGGTCCCCTTTCGTCGATCGGCTCTACTTTGTGCGTGCTGCCGGTCAGCAAGGTTCCCGAGGTGTATGGCTCAATACCTCTGAAGACGGTGGGAAGAGTTGGAGTCAGGATCTGAAAGTAGACCAGTTTGATGATGGTCGACCAAGCCGAGCCAACGTAGCCAGTGTGGCCGTGAACACCGACGGAGTCGTGGGTATATCATGGATGGACCGGAGAATCGATCCCGACGCCAACGACTTGTACTTCACCATCTCCACGGATGGAGGCATGACCTTTCGGAGACCCGTTCGTGTAACCACGGAGAGTTCCAACCCGCGGACACCACAAAATGCCGATGTTGCCAATAAGTTTCCGGGTGGGGGCCACTATCTTGGGATGACGGCGAAGGCTGACGGATCTTTCCAGCTGGTCTGGAGTCAAGTAGTAGAGGTGGTCTTCCAACTGCAAACGACCTCGATGTCCATCCAAAATATGAACTGAGATGAAAGAATAAGGAATATTTTGACTGTATGAACCTGTACAACCGATTCGAATACATTACTCTACCTAACTCACAGACCCCATGGTAAAAAACTACCTGCTCACTGCCCTTCGAAGCCTTCGCCGAAGGCCCCTACTTCTGTTTGTCAATGTCGTCGGTTTCAGCCTTGGGGTGGGGAGTGCGATGCTCATGTTCGCCTATGTCTGGGATGAGATAGGCTACGACCAGTATCACCCGGGGCACGAGAGGGTATTCCGGGTGGCATTGGAAAGACACTTCCCGGACCGGTCCAACAGCTATGCGACCACACCTTCGCCACTGGGGCCCACACTGTACGATGATTTTCCGGAGGTGGAGCTCTTTTGCCGGGTGCTGGATTTCACAACCGAAACCAGGGTCAAACTGGAGGATCGTGTATTCTACGAGCAACGAGTTTTTGCGACGGACTCCAGTTTCTTCCAGCTATTCGGCGTGCGACTTCTTGAAGGGCATCCACAAGAAGTACTGCGTGCACCCAACTCGATTGTCATCACCCGATCCATGAACCGCAAGTACTTCGGCGACCAAAGCGGCATCAATCAAACACTGGAAGTGGGAGATACTACCAAGTACAGGATCACAGGTATCTGTGAAGACGTACCGAAGAAGAGCCATTTCAAGTTTGACATGCTCACTTCCATACGTAACCTGCCCATTGCCGAAAGTACGTTTTGGGGTTCCTACGCCCTGCATAACTACATCCGACTCTCGAAGACGGCAGACCCTGAAGTGATCAATGACAAGCTCGACAGTTTCCTGGAACCTCACTTTGGACCACAAGTCGAATCGATTCTTGGAAGGACTTTTCAGGAGTATGTCGATGCGGGTAACATCCATAATTATTACCTACAGCCCATCAACTCGATCCATCTGGAGAGTCGTTTGTCCCGGGAATTGGAACCCAATGGTGATAGCCGATATGTGGCATTGTTTTTTGTGGTAGCCGTGCTCATATTGGCCATCGCCTGCTTCAACTTCACCAATCTCAGTACGGCCAACTCCGTCAACCGCAGTAAAGAAATCGGCATAAGGAAAGTCATGGGTGGTCATCGGCAGCAACTTATTCGGCAATTTCTGGTGGAGTCGATCCTGGTGGCGTTTGTCTCAGTAGCCGTATCATTCGCACTGGCGTTGATCTTCCTGCCTACCTTCAACGAGATCGCCGGCAAAGAACTCTCTATCCATGACTTTGACGCATTGGGCCTGGGAGCTTTTCTATTGATGCTCGCCATAGTGGTTGGACTGCTTTCAGGTATCTACCCGGCATTCTTCATGAGTTCCTTTCAGATCGTTCAGGTATTCAAAGGTGGGGTCAAGCTATCGAATCGCAGGTTTGGCCTTCGCAACCTGCTGGTCACCGTACAATTTGGCGCTTCGATCCTCATGACCCTGGCGACCCTCTTCATTGTCGTGCAGCTGAATTATATGCGGCAGCAAAAACTAGGTTTTGAAAAAGACAATATGTTGCTGCTGGAGGTCTCGGACAACCTCGGCAGCCAATACCGCACATTCATGGAGGATGTGGGAAATGAACCTGTCGTGGAGGCTATCACGAGCAGCTTCCACATCCCTGGCAGAGAGGTGGGTGGCGGCACTTTCCAGGCAATCGGCAACGACGCTACAGAACGTTTCTTGTTTAGCCTGATGATCGCAGGCTATGAATTTCAGGAGACTTATCGCATGCCGCTAGCAGCAGGCCGAATGTTCGACCAGGACCTGGCAACGGATTCGTCGGGTGTACTGATCAATGAAGCGTGCGCCCGGATGGTGGGATGGAGCAGTGAACAAGCGCTGGGACGGGAGATTTTGATCACCGGCCAGGATAATACCAGGAAGGTGATCGGGGTGTTGCAGGATTTTCATTTCACATCGCTTCACGAGCCGATAAGACCGATGGTATTCTTCGGCGCCAGGGAGGAAAATCTCGCCACTACCCGGCCTCCAATCATATCCGTGCGATTACGGAAGGCTGCTGAAGTCCAAAAGGCAATCACCGCCCTTGAGAGGAAGTGGAGTACCTATGTACCAGAGGAGCCTCTAAGGTTCGGTTTCCTCGATTCAGAGTTCGACGCGCTGTACGCGCGTGAGCAAAACTTCGCCGCGCTCTTTCAGAGTTTTGCCATTCTTGCCATAGTGATTTCGTGCGTTGGGGTGATCGGGCTATCGTTCTTCATGGCCAATGAACGGGTAAAGGAGATAGGCATACGTAAGGTGCTGGGAGCGACGACCAGCCAACTCATGATGATACTGTCAAAGGATTTTCTTCTGCTCTCAATTGCCGCCAATATCATCGTATGGCCCATTGCCTGGTTGCTGATCAACGAATGGATGAATTCCTATGCCTTTTCTCCAGGTGTCAACGTCCTATACTTTCTTATGACTGGAGTGATATTCACGTTCCTTGTCCTTCTTGTCATCAGCGTGATCACCTACAGAGCCGCGAATAGTAACCCTGTAGACGCTATTGGAACAGAATAGTAAATAAGCCGGATGATGGAAATGAGTTGGTGACTTGTTCTTGCAAAGAACCGGTCATTACCATGAGAAGAATACTAACTACCATATGTCTATCCATTGCTTGCAGCGTTGCAGGCATTTGTCAGCCTTTCAAGCCCTTTGAAGCTCGCGAAAAGCGACTAGTGCAAAGCATCAGCCTATCTGCTGCCTCTGACACGCTTTATTGCGCGCTACCACACAGGGAATTGCTGGAGAAGAAAGGTGAATCCATAGCAGACAAAACACCAAGGTTGGCCATTTACCGGTCCAGACACAGCAACGGGACCTGGCAGTCCCCCGAGCTTCTCCCCTTTTCCGGCAGCTACAAGGACTATGAACCTACGCTGATGCCCGGCAAGGACATCCTCTTATACAATTCGAATCGGCCTTTGACTGGCACTGCCCCCTCGGCGAAGAACAACATTTGGTTTTCACGGTGCATTGAAGGCAGCTGGCAGATGCCTAAGTCTCTGGAAATGATCAATACCGAAACACAGGAAGAGTCTTACCCTTCGGTCTCTCTGGACGGCTTGATGTTTTATGTCGCTGAAAGGTATGAAGATGGCGCGGCGTCCTATCGAATCATGCAGACGGTATTTCAAGGAGAAGAAACACCTCCGGGTGAGCCTCTCGTTTTTGACAACCTAACCAATATTGGCGACCCATGCGTGGCACCAGATGGCTCCTATCTCATCTTCACCCACTTCGACCCTGACAACTGGCAAAAGTCCTGTGATCTGTACATCGCCTTCCGAGGAACAGATGAGCAATGGGGAAACCCCAAGCCGCTAAAGATGCTCAATTCCCAAGGGCCCGACTTTGCGGCTTACATTTCGTCTGATCAAAAGACACTTTACTACCGGAAGAACTACTCGTTCGTGAAGACCGATTGGCAGGAAATTCTATCAACGCTTCAATCAGGACCCTGAACTGACGGCGGATCAAATGATCGTACCTACTTCCTGGAAAGAACTGCTTTGAACAACGACTCCCTCCATCTTCGAGGAAGCCATTGCAGCACCCTGAAAGTGAATGACACGTTCACCCAGTATTCTCTTCTCGGTCGCCTGGCCAGCGAGGCCTTCATGATCGCGTTGGCAACGTGGACTGGATCCCTTTTCACCCCATGAAGGATTTTCGTGCCTTGTCTCTTGACATTCTTCAGAGCATTGACATACAAAGACTCCTCATCGACGTCCTCAAGTACCTCCACGGACCGCTGGATAAAGGGTGTCAAATGACCACCCGGTCGGATGGTAACCACCTTCATGTCTAACAATGAGAGTTCCTGCCTCAGTACATCTGTGTAGCAGTCGAGCATCTTCTTCGTCATGCCATAGATCTGTAGAGGCATCATGACCAGCGCCGACTCTGAACCCACGTTGATCACTCTACCCTTTCTAGGGTGAAGCAACGGAAAGAAAGCGTCTACGACTCTTTGGGCAGCCAAAACATTGATGGACAAGATCTTCTCAAATTGATCGGCGCGAGCTTCCACCAATGGAAATTGATCAAACCAGCCCGCATTGTTGACGATGACATCCAGGCCATCTGTCAACCACCCTATTTCGAGCAATGCCTTATCGACTGAATCCTTGTCCGTGACGTCCATTACCACAGGAACCATTCGCTCGGATTTAGGCAAAGATGCTAAGCGATCCCGGTCAATATCAGCAGCAAAGACACGACATCCCTTCTCAACAAGAAGGTTGACAGTGGCGGCGCCAATACCTCCGGCAGCACCTGTAATCAGTATATCCATATCGCTTTTCAAGAAGTGCGATCATGATGCCTCCATTGGAATCAATCGACACCGTTGAGGGAAAATACCAATTCCTTCGGAATCTCTATATACTTGTACATCACCTAACCTGTGAAACTATGCTTCGTACGTTCGCCTTCGTTCTAGTCTGCTTACTCCTGGCCCAATGCGAAACGGCCACTAAAGCGCCTGACAAGCCCAATTCGACGCCAGCCACCTACAGTGACCTCGTGACCCTCTTTCATGAGTGGCGGGCATTTGAGCAACCGCCGTTGCGACAGGGAGCACCTGACTACACCGAGGCCACTTTCATGCGGCGGCTTCCAGATTTTAGGAAGATGCAGTCACGACTGATCGCCATGGATACTACAGGCTGGTCGGTAGAGCATCAAGTCGACTGGTGTATCGTGTGGGGAGAAATGAACGGCTTTGACTTCAACCAGCGCATACTTCAGCCCTGGGCACGAGATCCAGCCTATTACAAATCTCTCTGGATGTCGCGTAGCGATGTGCCTGCCCACGAAGGCCCCACTCACCATGGTACGACGGAACTCTGGACTTACGACTTCCCTGTATCAGGCGAAGAACGTGACCGACTACTGAGTGACCTGGCAGTGATCCCCCCTCTCAACGAACAAGCCAAGGGCAATCTCACTGGCAATGCCAAGGACCTGTGGGTGACGGGTATACGTGACATAAGATCACAGAGTACCAACCTTGCCTCCATCCTTGAACTGGAAGGGGTCGAGAGCGACCAGGAAATCGTCGATGCTGTGAACGCAGCGATGACCTCTACAGATGACTTGGTCCAGTGGTTGGAAGAGCAAGCGCCTAACAAGAACGGCCCCTCTGGCATTGGAAAAGAAAACTATAGCTGGTACCTCCAAAATGTGCACCTAGTGCCCCTCACATGGGAAGATGAAGTCATGATCTTAAAACGGGAATTGGCCAGAGCCTGGTCTTCTTTGATGTTGGAAGAACATCGCAACAGAGACCTGCCTCCCCTGCAGCCCGCCTCTTCCGTAGAGGAGTATGACGCGCTAGCAGAGCGCTCAGCCATTAGCCTTCTAAACTTCCTTGAGCAGGAAGAGATCGTAACTGTTAAGGAGTACTTTGAGCCAGCTCTGCGGGCTCACCTGGGGCAGTTCGTACCCGAAGAAACGCGCAATTTCTTCTGGATCACAGCACACCACGACCCCCGGCCCCTGTACTCGCACTTCTACCATTGGTTTGAGCTGGCAAGGATGGATACCGAACCGCACAAAAGCGAAGTCCGCAAGGGGCCTTTGCTTTATAACATTTTTGACTCGAGGAATGAGGGAACAGCCACTGCCGTGGAGGAAATGTTTATGCAGGCAGGACTTTATGATGATGATCCACGCGTGCGGGAAATTGTCTACATCATGATCGCCCAGAGGGCAGCCAGAGGTCTCGGCTCTCTCTATGCTCACGCCAACGAGATGACCAGTGTGGAGGCTGGCGGCATCCATTCGGACTATACACCTCGAGGATGGATGAAGACAGAGGAAGAACTGCGGATTTTCGAGCAACATCTCTATCTCCGGCAGCCGGGATATGGCACCAGTTACATTACGGGTAAACACGGACTGGAAAATGCAATGGCTGAGTACGCCAGGATCCTCGAAGCAAAAGGACAGACATTCACAGTCAAAGACTTCTTCGACAAACTGAATAGTATGGGCAATATCCCAATTGCCTTAGGGCAGTGGGAGCTGACAGGTGTGAGAGATTGGTACCCTACCGATTGATTAAGGATATCCTTGGAATATATTTGCCGAAAAAATCTGCGTCAATGAAAATCCGAATCTATCTGCTCGCATCCTTACTTGTTCTTTGCATTGCCTCTCGCGCTCAGGACTTATCTGAGGTGTTTCAAAAAGTGGATCCCGGCATTGTGGTCATCTTCACCGAGGAAAACCAAATAGTTAGTAGAGGGGGACAAACCGCAAAGGTATCGCAGGGTGGCCTCGGATCGGGCTTCTTAATCTCCGACAAGCTCATCGTCACCGCCGCTCACGTGGTGCAAGTCGCAGAAGAGGTACAAGTTCAATTTCACGATGGAGAAGTCATTCCTGCCAAGGTACTATCGACCTTCAAAGCGCCAGACGTAGCATTGATCGAACTGGTATGGCCTAAAAAGAACGCCACGGTATTGAAGCTTGGGAACTCTGACCAACTGAAAATTGGCGAAAGAGTGTTTGTTGTGGGAGCGCCTTTTGGTCTCAGTCATTCGCTGTCGTCGGGCTATGTCAGCGGCATCACCAAATCGGATGACAACAACCCCTTTACCTATAGCGAGTTCATCCAGACAGATGCTGCGATCAATACGGGTAACTCCGGAGGCCCGATGTTCAATATGAAAGGTGAAGTCGTAGGCGTAGTAAGCTTCATTCTGTCTCAGAGTGGTGGTTTCAACGGAATCGGATTTGCGGCGACCTCCAATGTGACGAAGAGCGTACTCGTAGACCGTAAGATCATGTGGGCAGGTGCCGATTCGTTTTTACTGAAAGGCAAGCTGGCCCAGGCTTTTAACCTACCCCAAAGCGAAGGGCTGCTTATTCAACGCGTGGTTCTACTATCACCCATGGGGCTTTTGGGACTTCAGGGGGGTGAAATCGAAGCAACTATTGGCGACGAGACCCTCCTGATCGGTGGGGATATCGTCCTGAGCATCAATGGTATCGAACTGAGAAGTGACGACAATACGCTGAATAGGCTTGCACAAGTCATGGATGCCAATACCAGCAACATGATCGTCTTGTCGGTACTAAGAAATGGCAAAGTCATCGAACTCCGAGGTAGTACGAAATGAGGATCACTGCATTTGCCCTTCTCCTCACCTTGTGGGGGTGCCAGTCAACTGAAACTGGCCAGTCAGCAAGCAGCGAAGCAGCGGGGGTCACGCCCAAAAAACAGCGGCCAATTGCTCTTGACAATGGGAAGATCTTTGAAACCAGTGGCAAGAAATTGCTATACGGGGGCCAGGACAGCACCCAGCATTTTGATATCACCGACTGCGAACTGAAGGATGCACAATTCCATTACGGCATTGGCCGCGAGGCATTCCCGGCGCTTCTCGAACCTGAATTCACCTCAGTGACTGAGGCCGACGCCAATTGGGAGGACACGGTACGGTTTCTGGTGGCTTATGCTGGTGAAGAAGTGAAAGCTTATTCCGTACCAGACCTCACCCGACATGAAGTGGTCAACGATGTTTTGGATGGGCAGCCGATCATGGCGGCGTATTGCATCCTGGCAGACCTCGGCGCCATTTACGATCGACAGTATGGCGATCACGAACTCACGTTTGCACTCAGCGGATATACTTACTTCGACGATGACGTCTGGGACGGGCTGGACGGCTTTGTATTTTGGGACCGCGAGACAGAAAGCCTATGGTGGCCGCTGATTGGGCGGGCAGTGTCGGGGGACCTTAAGGGTGTCAAGCTCCAGGAAATGGACAAGAGCCAATGGGAAGACACCAACTGGGGTGACGTGAAGAAGCGATGGCCCAATGCCCAGGTATTGGTCTCTGGACAGGATTTCGATAGACCCAGCTCCTGGCCAAGGATCACTGATGCCTCTTCGATACGAACCAGTTTTATGCAATAAATCCAGGTCCTTCAATAGATAGCACATACTCGACACGTAGTTTTGACTTGGCCACTTTTTTGGTTAGCTTAGTTACAGTGGCTTTGCCACGATAAGTGAAGCCCAAACCAATTAAGATGAGAGGACTCTTACTCGTCGCCGCCTCTATTTGTCTCACACTCAGCGCCCAGTCCCAACAAAGGCACCTGGATACTCCTGTATTTATGCAGTCGATTGAGAGTGCTTCTCATATCGAGCCCGCCTCTCCCCTTTTCACTTCGGAAGAATATGATATCGAGATGGGGCGCCTTCCGAAACTGTCCGTCTTTCGCGACAGCCAGGAGGGACTCGAGAGCATTGTGCGAGAATTCCCTACTGCCAGGCAGATCAACATTCTCGATGCGAATGGAGATCCCGTTTATCGTTACCTGCCGTCGTTGCTGTCGACAAAAATCGAGGTACCAACCTGGCCAAAAGGGCTGTACTATGTCGAACTTTTTCTGGAGCAGGAGAAAGTCATCAGCGACAAGCGAATCTTCATTCTTTAGTAACTAATTCGCAGTTCCGTCGTCATCCATTAAACCCGATTCATGCAATAGGATTTCGGAACGAGGACTAGCCGTCCGCCAACGAAATAGCAAAAGAATCAAGCACTTAGGTGAGGAGGCATAATTAACCATTATGGTGACGAGCCAACAAAGTGTTAAGTGTTTGATTATGACGATATTTAGTTGCGTAGTCGGATGGCTATTGCATGATTCGGGTTAAATTGTCGCTCATGAAAGTGATCATCACAGGAGCCAGTGGTATGGTTGGAAAGGGCGTTTTGCTGGAGTGCCTGGATCATACAGAGGTAACCAAAGTATTGGTGATTGTCCGCAGGAAGTTGGACATGGACCACCCCAAACTTGAACAATTGGTGCTGCAAGACTTCGGCGACTACAGTCACGTGCTGGAGACGCTGGCAGGTTACGATGCCTGCTACCTCTGCATGGGCGTGAGCGCGGCAGGGCTAAGCGAGGAAGATTACACAAAAATCACCTACGATTATACGCTGTCGCTTGCTAAGGCACTCGTTGTGGACCACCCCGAGATGACATGTATCTATGTGTCCGGGGAAGGCACCGACTCCTCAGAAAAAGGACGATCGATGTGGGCTCGTGTGAAGGGCAAGACGGAAAATGATCTCTTGAAGCTTGGATTTGCTAAGGCCTTCATGTTCAGGCCCGGAGCCATTATCCCTGAGCGAGGGATCAAGTCCCGAACAAAGCTCTACCAGTTCGTTTACGACTACTTCCTTTGGTTAGTAAAACTGATCCGATTGCTATCTCCAAAATCTGTGGTTACCACGACGCAGATTGGATTGGCAATGATAGAAGTAACCAGACACGGGTACTCGGAATCTGTTTTGCGGCCCGGCGATATTCTTGATGCAGCGGCCATGATAGCCCAAAACGAAACAGATACGTCCTCCTGAAGTTACTATTCCAGACGTTTTCGAAGTGGCCATCTGTTAGCCAAGCGCGTTATTTGATTTGAAAAAGAAAGTTCTTAAAATTCTCGGACGAATGCTTCTCATCATTCTAGGTCTGATCGTGCTGTTCACCATCGCGGTCATCGTATTTGTGAAGACTGCACCGCAAATCGGTCAACCTCCAGAAGGCGAGGACCTGGCAAGAATCAGTCGGTCCCCCAACTTTGAAAATGGTGCATTTATCAACCTGATCGAGACAGGAATGGGGTCATTCGGTGAAATGATGGGTACCATGCCCAAGTTTATCTACATGAAAGGTGGTTCACCATCGGATCCTCTTCCAGTGGAGTATGGCAACAATATCGCCGCTGCTCCCGACAGTGTGGCCTACCTCACCTGGTTTGGTCACTCAGCATTTCTACTCGAGATGGAAGACCTCCGAATTCTGATCGATCCGATGCTGGGACCGGTGGCATCGCCAGTCTCATTTGGCTCGAAGCGTTTTCCCAATGAGGAGCCCATTCCCCTGGACAAGCTGACAGATATTGATGCAGTGATCTTTTCACATGACCACTATGATCACCTGGATTACCCAACAGTCAAGAAAATCAAAGATGTCGTCAAGAAATGGTATACGCCTCTGGGGGTAGGCTCTCATCTTAAAGACTGGGGAGTGGATCCCGACATGATCTCCGAACTGGACTGGTGGCAAAGCGCAACAGTGGGTAACCTGGAGTTGGTAGCGGCCCCCGCCAGACACTTCTCCGGACGTGGGCTCAGTGACCGCAACGCCACCCAATGGGCAAGCTGGGTAATAAAGGGCCCCAATCAGTCGATCTACTTCAGTGGTGACGGCGGTTATGGTCCACATTTCAAGGAGATCGGTGAAAAATACGGACCCTTCGATTTCGCCATGATGGAGTGTGGTCAGTACAATGAAGCGTGGTCCCAGATACACATGATGCCCGAAGAGAGCGTCCAGGCGGGGATTGACGTTAAAGGGAAAATGCTGATGCCCATACACTGGGGCGGTTTCAAGCTGTCAGTCCATACATGGCAAGAGCCCATCGAAAGATTCAAGAAAGAAAGCGAGCGGCTGAAGGTCCCCATCGTCTACCCACAGATTGGCGAGCGCTTCGGTGTCGGCATGGATGTACCGACAGAGAAGTGGTGGAATTTGGAGTGATCCTCTCAGATTCACCAGCTGAAGAGACAGCAATACGATTACCTTTAGGTGCAAAACACAAACCCGTAACTGTGCGACCTCTTCTTCTTTGCCTTTTCTTCTGCACCGCCGTCATTCTGCAGGCGCAAGACCCAAATATCATATTCATTTTGACGGATGATCTGGGTTATGGCGACCTCGCCTGCCAGGGAGCGCCTGACATGCGCACCCCCAATATCGATCGGCTTTCAGACGAAGGACTGACCTTCACGCAGTTCTATGCAAATTGCCCAGTGTGTTCTCCGAGCCGCGCCTCACTCCTCACAGGTCGATTTCCAGATCTCGTGGGCGTCCCGGGTGTCATCCGGCAAATCGAGGAAAACTCCTGGGGGTATTTCAAACCTGATGCAACGACTCTTCCCGAAGTCTTGAAAAGTGCCGGATACCATACGGGCATGGTTGGAAAATGGCACCTGGGGTACGAATCGCCCAACCTCCCCAATGATCGAGGTTTCGATCAGTTCAAAGGTTTCCTCGGCGACATGATGAATGACTACTGGACACACTTGCGTGCGGGAGTCAACTGGATGAGGGACAATGGGGAAACCATTGATCCCGAAGGGCATGCCACCGACCTGTTTACAGATTGGGCCATCGAGTATGTCGATCGGCAGCGAAATCAATCTCAGCCTTTCTTCTTATACCTCGCCTACAATGCCCCTCACTTCCCCATTCAACCTCCCCCCTCCCATGTCACAAGAGTTTTTGAGCGTGAGTCAACCATCGACTCAGCACGTGCAAAGAATGTGGCGTTCATAGAGCACCTCGATGAGAACATTGGCCGCCTCACAGACGAATTGGAGAACTGGGACCTGCTGGAAAATACACTGATCATATTCACGTCCGACAATGGTGGAGCTACCTGGTATGCCCAAAGAAATGAACCCATGCGCGGGGCAAAACAACAGATGTATGAAGGGGGTATTCGCGTGCCTACCTTCGCGATGTGGAAGGGAAAGATCAATCCGGGTACTACCAACAACGTCGGCGTACTCATGGATTGGATGCCAACGCTGGCGGGGCTTGTCACAGCTCCCATTGATCAACCGATTGACGGTATCAGCCTGCTGCCGACACTCATGGGCAGCAACCAGTCCACCGATCAACGCTACCTGTTTTGGGTTCGCCGAGAGGGTGGCCACTACGGAGGACAAGCCTACTATGCCGCCAGATACGGTGACTATAAGATCCTTCAGAACTCAGCCTTCGAACCGATGCAATTGTACAAGGTCGGGACGGACCCCTTTGAGAGCACAGCGATTCCCATTGAGGACAACGAGATATTCCTCGACTTGCGAGACGCCCTGAAAGAACACATCAGAGCAACTGGCGGAATCCCCTGGCAGGACGAGAAATAGCCTCCTCCAGCCTTGAAATGACCAAGGGCAATTGACAAATCCGGTATAAACGTTATATTTCACCTTCTTATTTATCAACAGAAGCTTTTAGACATGCTCCAGCATATGACAAAAACCGCACTGGCATTCTGTGCCCTGGGATCACTATTAGTCCTTATTTCCTGTTCTGGTGACGATGATGGGTTGGCTGATACTGTTAACCTCAACATAGGACCTGCCACCAATGCCAATGCCGGCACCTCCTTCACGAATCAAAGCAACGTCGATATACGGGTGGAGTACTTTTGGGCCACGTCTGGAGGTCCAGGCAATGGAGACCTGAGGGATGCTATCGCCTACATCGACGCCGACCACGATGGGCTTACTGACATTTTCATGGCGACTGGTGAGTACCTGCTGGAGGGCGAGGTCGATTGTATTTTGGCCTTGAACAACGGCGATGGCACCTTCACACAGACTACAGCGCCTTTCGGCGGTAACATGCCGCCTGCCACGCATGCCAGGAAGTCGGTGGTTGCTGATTTCGACAACAACGGGCTCGACGATATCTTCGTCTTTGATCATGGTTTTGATGCTCACCCGTTCCCGGGGAGCAATCCCAAACTCATCATGCAAGACACCCGGGGTACTTTCTCCTGGACAAAACTCACAGATCAGACGGGGTTTCATCATGGAGGTGCTGCTGCCGACATTGACAACGATGGTGATATGGATGTATTTGTCGGGGGCAACGACCCCTTCTTTTACATCAATGACGGCCGAGGCAACTTCGAAATGGTGACAGATCGCTATGATGGCAGTATGCAGGCAATCTTCACGGCAGAGCTTATTGATGTGGATGAAGATGGATTTGTCGATCTTCTTGCGGGCGAGGATGACCAGGCCGGCCAAAGCACAATGATTTACTGGGGCAATAGTACAGGCTCCTATGGAATGGCCAATAGCACCATCATACCCCCTTTTACGAACTATGGAACAGTGCTGGATTTTGACGCGGCCGACTTCGACGGCGATGGGGATCTGGATTTGGTTGTCAACAGAACCGGAAGTGGTGCCAACTTCTACGTTGGGCGCCAGGTGCAGTTGCTCTTACAAGAGAATCGCCAGTTCTTAGATGCGACTACTCAAATCGATGTGTCCGGAGATCCTTCGGGTAGCTGGTTCCCCTGGATGCGAGTCCAGGACATTGACAATGATGGGGATATCGACTTTCTCCCGGACGACCTGTCCTTCCCGTGGAGTTATATCAACGATGGAAATGGCAACTTTACGCTGACAGAATAAGGATGGGGAGGAACGGTAGTGCCCGTCCCTCCACAAAAATCATTTTAGAGGACTGTACTTTCTGCCAGTTTGATGGCTTCGGCATTGGCCTCCTGCAATTTCGCTTCGGTGATCTCAGGGGTATAATCCATGGGTTGCGCATGCACAAACTGGATATCATAAATACCACAAAAGCCAAAAATGGTCTTTAGGTAGGGCTCCTGACGATCGTAAGCATGGAAGTCCGTACCGGGGCTGTAGTCACTGCCCCGAGAGGTCACACAAAATATCTTCTTGCCTTGTAGAAGGCCTTCAGCTCCAGTTTCAGTGAACTTGAAGAGAATGCCAGCCTGCACGATCACATCAATGTAGTGCTTCAGTTTGTAGGGTACTGAGAAGTTCCACATGGGGCTTGTAATGAGATAAGCGTCCGCAGCAGCAAAGTTCTGCGCCATGGCCTCAATGCGCGACCAGGTGGCATCTGCTTCCCCTTTTGGTCCTGCGGCGGGAAAGGTCTTATTCTCAACAGCGTATTCCCGAACTTCCGGAAGATCAGTCTCATACAAGTTGAGGGTCTCGACTTCGAGCGACGGATTCTTGGCCTGCAACGACTTGAGCAATTGCATGGACACCCGAAGTGTCCTTGACTTCTCACCTCGAGAAGTGGCGACGATGTGTAGTAATTTCATTCAGTAGTATGGTTAAATACAGGTTACTTGTGTAAATCAAATATATGAATTCGTTGCCCACGATCCTAGCAAGTGCCGGCTAACCCTCCATGCACACTACTCTAAAGTCAGAAAGTGTCCAAAAACTACCTGCGAAATTTGCGTAACTAATCAGTTACGTATATACTTGTAACCGAACGGTTACATGAATGCGTAGAGACGTTTATCAGGCTATCGCCGATCCGGTGAGGCGGGACATTATTGATTTGCTCGCAGAGTCCCCTCGTACGGTGAATGAGGTCGCCGAGGAATTTGAGATAAGTAGGCCCGCGATATCGAAGCACATAAAAATTCTCAATGAGTGCGGACTTGTGCGAATGGTACCCTACGGGCGGGAGCGGCACTGTGTGATCATCCCGGATGAATTGAGTAAGGTATCCAGCTGGGTAAGCCAGCACCGCCAGCTATGGGAACAGAAACTTGACAGTTTCGAAACGTACCTAAATGAATTGAAACTAAAGAATAGGAATAATGAGTGAAGTAGCAGCCATCGAAAAACGTACGCTCACCCTTGAGCGATCTTTTGACGCCCCTCGCGATTTGGTATGGGAAGCCTGGACACAACCCGAGCATATCGCCAACTGGTGGGGCCCTGCAGGTATGCAGACCCAAATAGAAACACACGACTTCGAGGAAGGCGGTGATTGGAAATTCACAATGAAAATGCCGAATGGGCAGGACTTTATCAGCTATGGCACGTACTCAAAGATCGTGAAGCCAGAGCTGATCGAAACCTCCGCCAACTTCATCCCGATGACGGAGGGAGTGACGCTGGTAGCGTCCTTTAGCGAGAACGGCGAAAAGACCCACTTCGTCTTCAAGGTCATTCATCCCACGGAAGAGTACTGCAAGCAACAGGAAGATATGGGCTTCTACAATGGATGGGGCTCGGTGTTTGAGGGCTTGAACAAGTATTTGGTACAGCTGGTCGAATAGATAGTGACATGTGGCGCACAGGCCACGGAGTGGAATGGTTGAGGGTTCAATACATATCCAGGTCCCGGCCGACGATCACCTTGCCTTGGTAGCGTCCTTCGAACTCCGCTGCCAGCTCTTCTTCAGACGCACCCCAAAACAAGATGTGGTAAAGAACCAGCACTCCGGGCTGTGTTTCTTCGGCAATTTCGGCTAGCTCATGCGTGGAAGTATGATTCTCGGAATGGTAGGTTTGCCAGAATGGTGGTCGCTCCTGAAACTTTTCCGTAGAGTATACTTCATGTACCAGGATATCGCAGCCTTTGGCATATTCTTTCAGCTTGTCGGAAGGGGTCGTATCACCTGAGACAACAACTACTTTGTCGGGCGTCGTAAATCGGTAACCCCATGCATTGGGCCAGCTACCATGAGGAACGGGGAACGCTTCTACCTTCACCTGCTCATCTTCGTAGATCAATCCTTCCCCTGTGATCTCGTGGCTTGCCACTCTCCATCCACGATCATTGGCTGGCTGTGTGCTATATAGTCGGTATTTGATGTCCACATCATACGCTTCGATCAGATGCTTGGACATTTTTGTGATCCCCTCAGGCCCATAAACATGGAGTGGCTCGTCCCTACCCTCTACCCATGGCGCCAAAATGAGATCCGCAAATCCAGTAGTGTGGTCTGAATGAAGATGAGTCAAGAAGGCGTGTCTCAGACGGTCAATCGCCAGCCCTTCAATGGGCCCCCCGTACCTGGGTGACATGGCCGCGGCCTGGCGCACGACGCCCGGCCCAAAGTCCACCAAATAGGGGATGTCATTCACGACGATGGCCACAGAAGGTCCGGAGCGATCAGGGTCGGGATTCGGAGTGCCTGTACCCAGCAAAACCACTTTGGTGATGTCTGAGTCAGAGAAGTCACGCTGAGCGGTGGCTGCGAAGGTTAGAATGGGCAGCAAACAAAATAGCAAGCATCGCATCGTCAGGTCGTTTTTCGGCGAGGTCAAACATAACAAGAATTGGGGTATGTGGCTTAGTAATCAGGCTTACAGGCTTCACCGTCGTCATCCCGGTTTCGCATGGCTGCCAGGAACCATTGAGTCATCCTTGAGCGAATACCGGGATCTTACTGACTGCGGTTAGTATGTGCTCATTGAGAAAAAGCCAGATTCCTGCATCGCATTAACCTTAACTTTGGACTACTCATTTCCCACGCTCGCAAGAATGACACTTTCTTTCCGTTGCCCGATGCCACCGTCCCAGCAAAACAGACCGACTGACTCAGGGGCCGGGGAGCCACGGGTCTCTCTTATCATTAACTATCGCTATATCTGCCGGTCTATGCAGGTCTCAATCGCCTTAGTGCGATAATTCGAGGGTGTCAGACTTTTCTGCTTTGTTAAGTCGTTTATTTGGTACATGTTTGTTTTGCATAACAAAACAACAAGTCGAGGTCAATTTCACAAATCCAGGATTTAGTGGACAATCAATCAATCTCAAATCTCAAGGAGGCGCTCGAGTTCTCCCCGGAAAACATCCCACTAAGGCTTCATCTGGCAGATAGTCTGCGGGAAATGGAGCGTCTGGAAGAAGCCGAATCTGAATACCAGGAAGTCATAAGACGAAGCAACGGGGAACAAGGAAAACACGGCTTGGCCCAAGTCTACTATGCCAAAGGCGACTATGGAACTAGTAATGTGATCCTCGAAGAGTTGCTGGAACAGGATCCTGACAACGTAGAATTGCGCACACTCTATGTGCGTGCCCTCGTCAAGGAGGGTGCGATGGATCAGGCCATCGAGATGTATCAGCTGCTATTGGAATTGAATCCGGGATTTAGCGACTTGGAACTGGATTCGCAGCTGCGAACGGCTGTGGACGCCCCTGAGACGCCTAATCTGGAGGAAGGGTTTAATCCCTTCATCCAACGTCCTGCGATCAACTTTGGGGATGTCGGCGGGATGGACGGTGTGAAGAAGGAGATCGAAATGAAGATCATCCATCCCCTCAACCACCCCGACTTGTACGAAGCGTATGGCAAGAAAACCGGTGGTGGTATCCTGCTCTACGGACCTCCGGGGTGTGGCAAGACGTACATCGCGAGAGCCACGGCCGGGCAGGTCAATGCTCGCTTCATCTCGATCGGGCTCAACGATATCCTCGACATGTGGATTGGGAACAGTGAAAAGAACTTGCATGGTGTCTTTGACGTAGCCAGAGATTACGCTCCTTGCGTGCTGTTTTTCGACGAGATTGACGCCTTAGGTGCCAGCCGCAGTGACATGCGCCAATCGAGTGGAAGACACCTAATCAACCAGTTTTTGCAGGAACTCGATGGTGTAGACGCTGACAATGAGGGGGTTTTGGTGCTTGGTGCCACCAATGCGCCATGGCACCTGGACTCTGCTTTTCGACGACCGGGCCGATTTGATCGGATCATCTTCGTGCCTCCTCCCGATGAGACAGCCAGAGAGGCCATCGTACGGCTGAAGCTCAATGGTAAGCCGCTGGAAAAGGTCGACTACGAAGCCCTGGCTCGGAAGACCCAGGACTACTCTGGAGCTGACCTGGAAGCGATGATCGATATCGCCATTGAAGATAAACTGGAGCAGTCCTTCACTGATGGGATCCCTAAGCCCATTACAACGAAAGACCTGATACAGGCATCTAAGAAGCATCGGCCGTCCACTCAGGAATGGTTTTCAACTGCCAAGAATTTCGCGCTGTACGCCAACGATGGTGGCCTCTACGACGATATCCTGGACTATATGAAAATCAAGAAATAGCCATGAACAACCAGTTGTTGACACGTGCGGAGATCCTCATACAGCAGAAGCGCTACGACGAAGCGAGCGAGCTTCTGCAGGAGCTGCTGACGATGGATCCCGGCAATGTCTTCATACTGGCTATGCTCTCGGAGGTCAAAGTGCACGCCGGTGACCTGACCGCCGCAGAGCAACATATCAATCAGGCCATAGGGATGGCCCCGGATCTGGATCAGCTGCACTTCATTCGCGCGCAGGTGAAGCTGCAATCAGACGATCTTGATGAGGCCGAGGAGGAACTCAAAACCGCGGCCTCTCTCAACCCCGGTCAATCGCAGTACTTTGCACTGTGGGCGCACATAAAGCTGCGGCGGAAGAAATTTCAGGAAGCACTGGACCTTTCAGAAAAGTCATTGGAACTGGACGCTACCAATGTGCTGGCCATCAACGCCCGCAGCACAGCGCTACTAAAGCTCAACCGAAAAGAGGAATCCATCTCCGCCATCCAGGGGGCGCTGCGTGAGGATCCCAACAACTCATTTACTCATGCGAATTATGGCTGGAGTGAATTGGAAAAGGGCGACCATCGCAAAGCACTAACGCACTTCCAGGAGGCACTGAGGAATGATCCCACAAGCGAATATGCACAGGCCGGGATGATGCAAGCATTGAAGGCACGATACCTCCTCTACCGGTGGTTTTTGCAGTATGCTTTTTGGATGTCCAGCCTGACCCAAAGGTACCAGTGGGCCGTGATCATTGGCTTCTATCTAATCTTCAGGGCCATCAGAGGTATCTCCAACACAAATCCTGCGCTGTCTCCCTTCCTGGAACCCATACTGGTGCTGATGGGCATCATTGCCTTCTCCACCTGGATCACTACGCCTCTGAGTAATCTATTCCTGCGATTCAACGTGTATGGAAAGCACCTGCTCAGCAAAGAAGAGAAACAGAGTTCCAACCTGGTGGGAATCTTCCTACTCCTGGGTATCGGGGGCGCAGTGGGTTATTTCATCACCTCACATGTGTTGGCGCTGGCCATTGCCATCTATGGGCTGGGAATGATGGTTCCTTGCAGCATGCTCTTCCTGGAGACAAAAAGGAAGTATGCCCTACCCACCTACTGCCTTACCATGGGGATCGTCGGGCTCCTGGCCGTAGCAGACACCTACATGACCGGGACACTGGACAGCCCTTTGGGTACGATCTTCCTACTGGCATTTGTTGGGTTTCAATGGTTCGCCAACTTTGTCATGATCAAGCGAGACAATCGCTAGGTCGCCGACCGTTCACGTAACTCCTCTCAAGCCCTTTCTGCGGCTCGCCACATTCGGCTAACTTCGGCCCCAAAATCCATAGCGATGCGCAGCTACCTACCTAAAACGACATTGATTTTCCTTTTCAGCCTGTTGGCTTTCTGTGGGGTCTCACAAGAGGTTTACTACCCCCCTTATGGCGATTGGGGTCGAAAAACGCCCGCTGAAGTCGGTGTCAATACTGAAAGCCTGGAACAGGCAATCGAGTTTGCGGTTGCAAGTGAAGCGGAATCACACAAGGACCTCGAAAAGCATCACTACCTCAATGGGTTTGGTAAAGAGCCTTTCGGATATGGTGTGGGACCATTCAAGACCCGGGGTGCTGCAACTGGCCTTATTATCAAAGACGGATACATTGTCGGACAATGGGGAGATCCTGATCGCGTGGACATGACTTTCAGCGTGACCAAAACCTTCCTGAGTAGTGTAGTGGGGCTGGCCTACGACCGCGACTGGATCAAGCTCGATGATCCTGTGCACAAAGATATGGCACCGGTCGTCCCTTTCACACTCGGAACATCCGGCAACAAAAGTGATGGTTGGGACACACCTGATGTACTGCCTCTCTTTGAAACGCCACATAACCAGTCGATCACATGGGACCATCTGCTGCGCCAGACAAGCGACTGGCAGGGAACGCTATGGGGTAAACCTGACTGGGCTGACCGACCTCGGGGCGACGCCGACCAGTGGACAACCCGGGAGCGCAACACCCCGGGGACTGTTTACAAGTACAATGACACACGCGTCAATCTACTGGCCTTGTGCATCATGAACATCTGGCGACAGCCTCTCCCACAAGTGCTGGAACAGCATTATATGCAAAAGATAGGTGCCTCCAAGACATGGAGGTGGCACGGCTATGAAAACTCCTGGATAGTCATGGATGGTGTACCAATGCAAGCCGTGAGTGGAGGAGGACACTGGGGTGGTGGCATGTTTATCAATGCTTATGACCAGGCACGAATGGGCTACCTGACACTGAGGAATGGCCAATGGGCTGGTGAACAAGTACTGTCGCCAGAATGGATAGAAATGGCTCTAACGCCGGGACCTGCCAACAAAGGCTACGGGTTCATGAACTACTTCCTGAACACGGATCAGGAAATGTATCCGAGTGCACCGGAAACGGCATTTACACACATCGGTGCAGGGACCAACATGGTCTATGTTGATAGGGAGAATGACCTCGTGATCGTAGCCCGATGGATCAATAGGCGCAAAATAGACGAGTTTCTGGGGCTGGTTCTCAAGGCCCTGGACTGATCAATCGCCCCAAAACAAGCCTGCAGAAATGCAGGTAGGCCTCCCCGGACGAGTGCATATCTTCGTCAATTGACTATTTTCCACGTTAGTCGACGAATACGCCGGATGAATCAATCCGGGTCCCTGAGGTGTGTGTGATGGTCTAGATTTGTCGCTGGACCGTAAAAACTCTTCCTACTCGTGCGCAGGTTAGTCATTACAATCAGCTTTTCAATTAGCCTTCTCGCCTTCGTTTCCGGGCAAAGCTGCCTGCAGAAACTGGACAGTGCAAGAACTTACGCACTGACTAACCCCAAGAAAACGAACTTCTATGCCAGCGAGCTCCTGGCTGACCTCGACTCAGGTTTTTGCAACCAGGACATCGGTATTGCTGGCGTCTACAACAACGTAGGTGTACTCTTTTGGGAGATCAATGAGAAGGGTCGAGCCCTCGATGCCTTTTTGAAGGGACTGGCCAATCAGCTGAAGGTGAAGGATACCACAGATGTATCGCTCCTCGGCATGTACTACAACCTATCAGAGTTTTATCAGGAAATCGGCGACTATGGCGAAGCCCTGAAATATGTGGACTACGCAGGCAAAGTCACGAGGGTCTACGGAGGTGCGAACAGAGTCAATATGAGGCTGGACTATCTCCTCAGGAGGGGAATATTCCACCGCGATATTGGAGATTTCATCGAGAGCATCCGGTCGCTGGAAGAGGCCATGGGCATGGAGGATGCTGATGACTCCACTCAGATCGCCGTGCAGATAGCCCTGGGAACCACGCATCGATATGCTGGTGATCTTGACAAGAGCGAAGAAGTACTCAATGACGCAATGGCCAGAGCCAAGATCCGAAGCAAGTACTTGTACCACGTCGCGATCGATCGAATGGCGAAGGTGAAAATGGAGCAGGGAGAATACTCTGATTGCGAGAATTATCTACTGTTCAACCTGGAGAAGCTGAAGGAATCATCCAAGGAACCCGAAGAGATGCTAGAGACGCTCAACGGACTCTCTGACTTGTACTATCGACTCAATGACCTTGAGGCGGCGAGAGAGTATATGACGCAGGCACTGGCTGCCAGCGAAGGATCAAAAACCATACGCCCCTATCTGGTCAACAATCTGGGGACCATCTATATGAAGCAGGGTAACTTCTCGCAAGCAGAAGTATTCTTTGAGGAAAGTGCCGAGGGCTTTAAAAGGCTATTCGGCTCTATCAACCCCGACTACGCCAGTAGCCTCAGTAACCTGGCAAAGATCTATAAAGAGCGAGGCAAGCTGAGCAAGGCGCTGGACCTCTATACCAAGGTTCTAGACATGGACAAGGTGATTTTTGGGCAGAACCACCCCGTTTATGCCACAACACTCAACAACGTAGCATTGCTGTATTTGCAGCTGAGCAACTACTCTCTTGCGGGAAGACTTCTATCACAGGCATTAAAAATCAGGACCGACGTACTTGGTCAGTATCATCCTCTGACCATCAAGACGTCCAACGACCTTGGGCGATTCTACCTTTTGAACCGAGACACGGTTTCGGCCATGCAGCAATTTGATCTGGCTCTGCAGTCAGAGATCAAGCACATGCAGGACATCTTCCCGGTGCTCACCGACAAACAGCGACAGCTGTACTTTGCGCAGGCTCGAGAAAACGTAGAGCGCTTTTGTTCGCTAGCCTTTACGGACAGCTTTATCAACACAATCTACGCCGAGGCAGCCCTCAATCATTTTATCAATACAAAAGGGATACTCTTCTATGCTTCTCAGAAGATGAGAGACATTGTAAAATCGAGCGGTGATAAGAATATTCAAAAGATCTATGAAAACTGGCGGGACCTAAAATACAAGCTCGCCCAGATCTACCTTTTGCCAGAGGCCGAGAGAGCGAAGCAAAAGCTATCCATACCGGCACTGGAGGAAGAAGCCGCCGCATTGGAGAAGCGTCTGGCGTTGAGGTTCAAAGTGTTTGCCGATCAGGAGAAAAGCGCCTATCATACGTGGCAGGAGATCAGCGCCTCACTGGAACCTGGTGTAGCCACAATCGATATCGTCCAGTACAGAAACTATAGCGTAAAGCTCGTAGACGATGACATACAACAGGGTTTCGAAGACAGGTCGGATTATGCAGCATTCATCATCAAATCTGACGGCAAGCTGATACCTGTGAAATGGTCCAAGTACGAGGACTTTGTCAAGGACTTCTCCCGCTATCGTAACTCACTGGAGTACGGCCTTCCAGACGCTTTCAGCTATGTCACCTTTTGGTCACCGTTGGATAGGCACTTGCGTGACGTTCAAAAGATCTACTTCTCCCCTGACGGCATTTTTCACAAGGTCAATCCTAGTGTGTTCTATGATAAGTATACCGACAGATACGTCGCTGACAAGTACGATATCATCAACATCACATCTGCCAAAGATCTGCTCTATAAAGAGGAAAGGGAAATGAAACAAGACGTGAAGATTTTCGGTAATCCCGATTTCTCAGGGATCAACGGCATTGTTCTGGCTCAGCTCCCTGGCGCCGAACAGGAGGCTGAAGATATCACGGAGATCCTTGATGTTCGTCGTTGGAAGACAGAAACCCATTACTTCAACGAAGCCACCGAAAACAGGGTCAAGAACCTTCAAAACCCTGGCGTAGTCCACATAGCAACTCACGGTTATTTTGAAGATGATCCAGATTTGCAAAACCCGCTGTTCAGTTCCGGTTTGTTCCTCAGTCGTGGCACACAAACCGACGACGGCATGCTTTCTGCCTATGAGGCGATGAACCTCGTGCTTGACCAGACAAAAGTGGTTGTTCTGGCCGCTTGCGAAACAGGCCTTGGTACTGTAAAAAATGGTGAGGGTGTCTTCGGTTTGCAAAGAGCCTTCCTCGTAGCGGGTTCTGAGAGTGTGCTGATCAGCTTGGTCAAAATAAACGACCAGGCTGCGCGGAACTTCATGAACCTATTCTATGAAGAGCTTAAAGAACTGCGCGATCCTCAGGCGGCCTTCTTCGGCGCCCGGCGCAAGTTCAAAGAGATGGATAAGAACCCTTACAACTGGGGAGCTTACGTTCTGGTATCGAAGGCTTAAGCTCTCGAATAGTAAGACCAAAACCTATCCCTCTACCTTCTTATCTTTCAGGTAATTGCCATTCAAGAAACGATACATTCGCGGAGTACACTTTCTGAATATAGGGGGAGGTGGTGAACCAATCGTCCGTGCAGGAAAGAACCGTACCTGCAGGCTCCGATTCCTTAGTGGTTGCTAACTCAGTTGATCTTGTAAACGTAGATCCGCTGTCCCCGGCGTACGGGCGGCTGCACGCGGTTTACTTCCTGGAGCAGCTCCTCAATCGTGTCGTACTTTTTCGCTATTGACTCCAGGCTTTCTCCTCGCTTGACGAGGTAGGGGAAGAATGTATTCTTCGCATCGAACCGATCTGCAAAGAACCGAAGACTTGGAAAAAGCTTCCCACCATATACACGGATGATACTGCCATAGGCTACCCGTGACTTTCGGAAACCATTCCACTCCTGGAGATCGTCGGCACCGACACCCAAAAAGTACGCCATACGCTTGACGTTTAGATCCTCACGTACGAGGTAGGCTTTCGCTTTCCTGAAGCGCTCGGGAGATTCTGAGATAACATATAGCTCTACCCTGCGCCCGAAGACGCGTCCGTACCAATGATCGCGGTAGTGATCCACATCCAGTCCCCGCTGAAGCAGTCGGATCTTTTCTTTGGGGATACCTGCATTTGCGAGGTATTCTACTACGAGCGTCCCCCGCTCCGAGCTTAAAGCAACGTTTCCTTTCTCGGCAGCTTTCGGGTTCGAAAACGTCAGGACTTCCACCTGTTCATACGTACGTCCCTTGAGTTGATCTATGAGCGCGTCCAGGGACCGTTTGCCCACTGGGGTGAGCTGTGCCAGACCGTAATGGAAGAAAACACTCTCAAATTCATGGACATAGTTACCGTCCGCATTGACATAATAAGACGAGGCGGCTGTTCGGTATGCACTCCCATTGCTAGTTCGGGATTGCGAAGAAGACGGGCCTCTATTGCCCAATATTTCCAGGTCGGCACCGGCCAACAGCGTGCCTTCAGGCCCTGCCTGCAGTGATTGTTCCTGAGCAATGGATTCCTGAATAACCTTTGGCTTAGGTCGCTCGCGCTTTACCGGATCAAAAAGCTCATAACCCTCGTAGTCCTCCGCGCGGAAGGTATAGAGGTCCAGCAACTTCACATCCTTGAACCGGGAAATGATGCGGGAATCTATCAGGGACTCGCCAGATATCAAAAGGGACAGAAACAGCTTCTCATCCTTGACGCGGAAATACTCCAGATCCAGAATACGCTCCTTGTCCCTATTGGAAGAAAGGAACCCGATCGTGTCCGAAATATTGAAATAAAGATCATCATGGGAAGAGTTGAAGGGATCACCGAGGTTATAAATCTCCGGTTCGAAGAAGGACTCACCCTTCGCCAGATACGTATCATAACCACCATAACCTATGTGTGCATTGCTCGCAAAGACGATGGCCTCAAAGGCGCTGGAATAGTAGGGCGTGATCTCGTTGCCGGACGTGTTCACTACTTCACCAAGGTTGATCGCAGGCGCCCACGACTCTGGCTCTAATCCCTGGAGGCTCATCCAGATGTCGCTGCCACCCTGACCTCCGACGCGGTCAGACACGAAGAATAGCGTATCACCCGTAGCCGATATCGCAGGTTGTTTATTTTCTGACCCCGGCTCGTTTACGTATTCATTGAGCGCCACTGGAGATGTCCATATGCCATCGATCAACTCCGTGAACATGACCTTGCAATCAGACCCTCCCTCTCCGAGACAAGAAGAATAATAGAATTTCTTTCCATTGGCGGTGAAGGACCCGGACCCCTCCGACCACTCTGTGTTCACCACGTTGAATTTTCCAGTGTTGGTCGACTCCTTCCAGTTGCCGTTGCGCTGCCTTTCGAAAGACAGCAAGTCTGGCAAAACGCCTATAAACTGGCTTCCAACATACTGCTCGGACCTTGAAACTCGCGTACTCGCCAGCACCACGTGTCCATTGTTTGGATTGCGCGTAGCACCAAAATCGTGGTATTCGCTATTCACCCCTTCGAATTGGAAAACTTCGAACCCTCTGTCTATCTTTTGTTGGCGAAGCGCCAGGAGACATCCCTCCTTCTGACGCTGAGAAAGGTCAATAAGATCGGCCTCCGCATCGGGGAGAGAAATCAGAAAGGTGAAAAGGGAATCGGCTTCCTCATATCGGCTCTCCAGTTTCTGAATGACGGAATAGTAGTACAGCGCCCTCGCGCGATATTCACTGCCTTCCCTTTGTCCAAGGCGAAGAAATTTATCCTGAGCTCGTTCGTACTTAAGTGTTTGATTGTAGCAGATACCAAGCCTGAATAGGGCTTTGTCGTTGGTCTTGTCCAGCGCGGTGATCTTTTCGTAGAATTCGATTGCCTCGAGGTATCGCTCGGACTCGAACAAGTCATCCGCGATCTCGATCAAGCGCGGAACAGACTGCCCCTGGACGGGGTTTACCCACATCAGAAGGAGCATGCTCACAAGCAAAAGCAAGATTTTTGTAGACCAGTGCTGGTTCACTTTTTGACGGTATTCCTCAGTTCAAACTCCAAAAACGAATTTACGGAAGTTCGTAGCAAGATGGCATCCAATTGTCCTGAGACGGCTGAAACGGTGACAAACAGGTATTTTTACCTGTTTACGGGCTAAACCACCGATATGGGAGGAGATTAAATACTGTTATAAAAGGCGGTGATTCTCACCAGGTCTCGTGACGAATCTGTCTTCAGCCGATTTTGCTTGACAAATTCCTTTACTTTCCGCTGCTTCTTAGCCATGATCGTAAAAAGGTCACCCTTCTTGCCAGAGAAAGTGTACATCTTGCCCTTTTTGTCAACGAAATAGAAATACTGTCTGAGACGATCTCTTACCAGACTACCCGAATAGAAGCCAGCACCGGTAGGCACCGTCTCCTGCACCAATGCCTCTCGCGAAAGAAGAGACAACTCTCCTTCATAGAGCAATTCGAAAATCACCGGTGTCTCGTAATCAGTTTTGAGTTTGTAAGGGATCGTGTAAAACTCCCTGTAGTTTTCCAAAACCTCATCGTAGATATTCAGATAGAAGACCTGGTAGCTGGAATAGGTCCTGACCACTTCCCTGTTGTAAAACTGGACGGAATTGGCCTCCATGTTGTACTTCACCTGACCCCGTAGCGTATCCTTGTTATTGGTCACGATGAAACCATCATGCCATACCTCGGTAGAAAACTGGCTCGTCGCCGTAAAGCTCACACAGAGAATCGCTACAAATAACCAATGACGCATAATCACTTCAATATTTCATGCCCCATCTTATCCCGCTTGGTTTCAAGGTACCGGATATTGTGCACGTTGGGGCTTACCTCTATTGCTACATTTTCAACAATTTCCAGGCCATAACCCTGTAAGCCGATGCGTTTTTTTGGATTGTTGGTAATAAGTTTCAATTTCCTGACTCCTACTGCCCGAAGGATCTGTGCGCCGACGCCGTAGTCTCTCTGGTCCATCTTGAAGCCCAGGTGGAGGTTGGCCTCTACGGTGTCCATCCCCTCTTCCTGCAACTTATAGGCCTTGAGTTTGTTGATCAGGCCGATCCCTCTGCCCTCCTGATTCATATAGATGACCACTCCCTTTCCCGCCTTCTCGACCATGTCCATGGCTGCATGCAGCTGGTTACCACAGTCACAGCGGTAACTATGGAAGATATCTCCTGTAACACATGAGGAGTGCACACGAACAAGCACCGGCTCATCCTCTTCCCAGGTTCCCTTCACCAGCGCCAAATGATTATCACCCGTGTTGATCTGAGTGAAGGCCCGCAGGTGAAAATCACCGAAGAGGGTGGGCATTTTCACATCAATTTCCTCCTTGATCAGCGTCTCATGCCGCAGCCTGTATTCGATCAAATCCTTGATAGCCACCAGCTTGAGGTCAAACTTGTCAGCAATTTTTCTCAGGTCGGGCAATCGCGCCATGCTCCCATCATCCTTGAGAACTTCCACCAGCACACCGGCCGGTTGCAAGCCCGCCAGTCTGGCAAAATCGATGGCTGCTTCGGTGTGTCCGGTCCGCCGTAACACACCACCATTCTTCGCCTTCAGGGGGAAGATGTGCCCTGGTTTGCCGAAATCTTCAGGTTTGGTTTGGGGGTCGACGAGCGCCTGGATCGTTTTCGCACGATCGGAGGTCGATATCCCGGTGGTCGTTCCATGGCCCAGTAGGTCCACGGAGACCGTGAATGGTGTCTCATGGACGGCTGTATTCTTACCTACCATCAGGTCCAATGCCAACTGCTCGCATCGGGCTTCGATGATCGGAGCGCAAATCAGGCCCCGGCCCTCCTTGCTCATGAAGTTGATGATATCTGGAGTGACCTTTTCTGCAGCACAGATGAAATCTCCCTCATTTTCCCGATCCTCATCATCGACAACTATGATGATTTCGCCATTCCGTATGGCCTCTATGGCCTCTTCGATCTTGTCAAGCATTACTACGTGTGAAGTTCAATTCTGTAAGTAAACCAATTATTTGACCACGACGTTTCCCAAATACGACGCAATCTCCATTTCTGTTCGTTTAAGGTCATTAATTTCATCCAAAATGGCATCGACGTCGTGACTGTCCGCCGATTTTAAACGCTCGCGTTCATCCTCAATGAGGTGCTGAATGATCCGAAATTTCAGTCTCAGGATGTTGGTCAAGGTAATATTTTTCAGGTTCTCCGTTTCTTTTGGAACATCGATCTGATGTTTTGATTTCCAGTATTCACTGATCTCGTACTTGTTGGTACTCAGTTCGACCACCTCCCTCTTCACATCCTCGTCGCCATGCTGCAGCAGGTACTCGGTGTTGACGATCTTACCGGACTGCGCATGCTCTCTTATCATCCCGAGGATGCGATGGTAGATGGGGTGGGTGAATTCTATCTCGTCAATCTCACTCAGGAAGTAGTCGATCAGGTATTGATTCTCCTCCTTTTGGTTCAGGATCTGCTCGTTGCCATAGTTGATAAGTACCCGAATGCTCTCACGCTCCTGGTAATAGATTGCCGTTTCGGGAGATGACAAGGCCTTTTCGACGGCAGGCTCTGAGGGCTCGTCCGTTGGCAATGGCGGCATCTCCGGTGGCTCATCAACCCTGGAGGGCTTCCTGCCGCGTTCTATCAGTAGCTTGTTTTGCTCGAGGATCAGCACTGACTCGCTGATGTCCATCAGGTCGCTGCACACTTTGATATAGACCGCCCGCTTCACGGGGTCATTGATCTTCGAGATCGAGCTCACCATCTCGCGTACCGCCTCAGAGCGTTTGATTGGGTCACGCTCGATGTCTTCCAAAAGGAGACCAGCCTTGAAGCGAATGATATCTTGTGACTGCTCCTGGAGGAAATGTTGAAACGCCGTAGTACCCAGCTTGCGGCTGTAGCTATCCGGATCTTCACCATCAGGCAGCGGCACAGCACGTACATTGAGGTCTCCTTCCAGCAACATGTCGATCCCCCTGATGGAGGCGCGTATTCCCGCCGCATCACCGTCAAATAGTACGGTTACGTTCTTGCTGTATCGGTGGATCAGCTTGACCTGATCCTCGGTCAGGGCTGTGCCAGACGAAGACACAACATTTCGCACACCTGCCTGGTGCATTGAGATGACGTCTGTATATCCCTCGACCAGGTAGCAATTATCTTCTTGTCTGATGACCTGCTTGGCCTGGTAAAGGCCGTAGAGCACCTTACTCTTATTGTAGAGTTCGGTCTCTGGAGAGTTCAGGTATTTAGGCCCCTTCTTTTCCTTGCTAAGGGTCCGCGCACCAAAGGCAATAACTTTCCCAGTTACATTTTGGATCGGAAAAGTCACCCTGCCGCGAAAACGGTCATAAAGACGATCTTCCTTGACCACGATGAGGCCCGCCTCCTCCAACAACTCCTTCTGATAACCCTTCTTTAGCGCCTCCTTGTAAAGGTGGTCCCAGGCCTCAAGGGCATAGCCCAACTCAAACGTCTGAATGGTCTCATCACTAAAACCCCGCTCCTGGAAATAAGTATAGCCAATGCTCCGGCCCTCTTCGTGCTCCATGAGCTGCTGCTTGAACAGCTCATTGGCATAGCTCATCACAATGTACAGGCTCTCCCGCTTGTTCTGCGCAGCCTGCGCCTCATCTGTTTGCTCTTCCTCCTGGACTTCGATGCCATACTTGGCCGCGAGATATTTCAATGCCTCGACATAGCTCAGGCCATCAATCTCCATCACAAAAGTGATCGCGTCACCCCCCTTCCCCGAGCTGAAATCCTTGAAGATCCCCTTCGACGGGACCACATAAAAAGAAGGCGTCTTCTCAGTGGTGAATGGGCTAAGTGCCTTGTAACTGCTGCCAGACCGCTTGAGATTGACAAAATCCCCCACCACCTCGACGATGTCGATTCTGTTCTTGATTTCTTCAACCGTAGTGGGGTGGATCATGCCTCAAAAATAAATCAGAAATATAAGGAGGGTAACCTCTGGCCCTGCTTGTAGCAAACGTAGGGCCGCTTACAGAATCGTCAGAACCGTAGATAACAATTATTTGTTCGTTGTACAATGTATTAAACTTGCAGGACAGAATATCGACTGAGTGATAACCCTCGTTCTCACATGAGAAGGAGGCTTCCCACAGGCAGTTTCAAGGCAAAATGGAGATCACCAAAGAAAAAATTATCACCGCACTAAAGGAAGTGCAAGACCCTGACCTAAAGCAGGATCTCGTCACACTTGGAATGATCCAGGAGGTGATGATCGATGGGAAGAAAGTATCCTTCAAGGTCGTGCTTACCACCCCCGCATGTCCACTCAAGGAGATGATTCGCCGGGACTGTGAGCAAGCCATCGCACGTCATTTAGGGGAAGAGGTGGATCTGGACATCGAAATGACCAGCAATGTCACCACTATCCGGGATAATGCGCCCTTGCTGCCTGAGGTGAAGAACATCATCGCCATTGCCTCGGGTAAGGGTGGTGTTGGGAAATCTACTGTCACGGCCAATCTTGCTGTCGCTCTGGCAAAATCTGGTGCAAAAGTGGGACTGATCGATGCCGATATCTTCGGCCCTTCCATGCCTACGATGTTCAATTGTGAGCATGAGCAGCCGGGTGTTACTCAAGTGGATGGTAAGAACAAGATTGTCCCCATAGAACAGTACGGTATCAAGCTGATCAGTATTGGCTTCCTCTCTCCTGCGGAAAACGCGGTGGTTTGGAGAGGCCCTATGGCCAGCTCCGCCTTGAAGCAATTCATAGGAGACACGGTTTGGGGAGAGCTGGACTACTTGCTGATCGATTTGCCACCAGGCACATCCGATATACATCTGACGCTCGTGCAGACAGTACCGGTCACTGGGGCTATCGTGGTGACCACACCTCAAAAGGTGGCCACTGCCGATGCCCAACGAGGAATCGCTATGTTCCGACAGCCGCAAATCAACGTACCCATATTGGGATTGGTGGAGAACATGGCCTACTTCACTCCGGAAGAATTGCCGGACAACAAGTACTACATCTTTGGACAAAATGGAGGAAAGGAATTGGCGGAGAAATTCGATGTCCCTTTCATAGGTGAAATCCCTATCGTACAGGCGATTCGCGAAAGCGGGGACTCAGGATATCCAGCAGCGATGAAAGACGGCATAACAGCCGATGCATTCAGGACGTTGGGCGAAAATGTGGCCCAACAAGTAGCCATTCGAAATGCGACGATGGACAAGACGAAGAAAGTGGAAATGAAAGTATGATGGACAAGGAATTATCGGAGAAGATCGAACAGGCCCTTGACAACATCAGACCCTATCTGGAGGCTGATGGAGGCAACGTGAAAGTGTTGAAACTTGAAGACGACACATTGTACCTGGAACTGCTAGGCAACTGCGGCTCCTGTCCTATGTCTACCATGACACTCAAGGCCGGAGTCGAGGAATCGATCGTGCGCGCTGTACCTCAGATCAAGAAAGTAGAGGCGGTCAACATCACACACCCTGACGACCCCAATGCCAAGCTTCCCTTCGGCAATACTGTGCGGTAAATGCGGGTCGCCTGTCTTCTGGTTCTGGCGTTGATGCAGTTCGCCCTTCACGGGCAGGACCGTTGCGCCGTTGTGCAAGAACCAAAATCGGACAGGAACCTCGAATTTGAAAATTGGCTGGCTGCGACGATGGCAGCGCGAAGAAGTGCACGTGGCGAAGCTACCGAGACGGTGATGACAGTACCGGTGGTCTTCCATGTCGTCCATAATGGTGAGCCCATTGGCTCCGGAGGCAATCTTTCTGAGGAGCGCATCCTGCAGCAGTTGGAGGTTATCAATCAGGACTTCAGCAGAACCAATCCCGACGCCGATCAAACACCCTCAGAGTTTGTACCAGTCGCCTCAAGCGTAGACATCCAGTTTGTGCTCGCCAGACAGGACCCAGAGGGATTGCCCACTTCAGGCATCACCCGCACCGAAGGCAACCAGACCTCCTATCGCCTCAATGATGACGCGGCTTTGAAGGCAGAAGTCTATTGGCCCGCAGAAGACTATTTGAACATCTATGTTGCCGAACTGCAAGGATTCCTCGGGTGGGCTTCCTTCCCCTTCTCAAACCTTGAAGGCATCACCGAAATCGAAGCCGAACGCCTCACTGATGGCGTGGTGATCGATTTCCAGTACATCGGCCGCAACCCCGACACGGGCGGTACATTTGAGAGCTTCGGCCGAACACTGACGCATGAACTTGGACACTATTTTGGGCTGAAGCACGTCTGGGGTGACGGCGGCTGCTCCGCTGATGATTTCTGCACAGATACTCCTGCCTCCAATCAAAACTATCAGGATCAATGCCCGTCCTCCACTCAATCGTCCTGTGAAAGCAGCGATATGTACAGCAATTATCTGAACTACACAGACGACGCATGCATGAACCTTTTCACAGTATGCCAACGAGAACGAATGAGAGCGGTCCTGGCCTCGAGCCCACGACGAGTGAGCCTGCTGACCTCACCGGGGTTGGAGGACGCTGTCAGCGTGACGAATAATATGGGCATCCGCCGAATCATCACACCACTGCAGGGGGAGTGCAGCTCGACACTCACTCCTATGGTGGAAGTACGGAACTACGGGACCAATGATGTCCAAGACTACTCGGTGCAAATAAGCGTTGATGGCCAAGCAATTGAATCGACGACGATAACATCAACTGCCCAACCGCTGGACCTGCAGATCGTATCCTTTGAGGAAATCGCTGTGGAAGCCTCTGATCCACACACGTTTCAGTTTGCCATCACCAGTGTCAATGGCGGGAGCGACAATCACACAGCCAACGACACCCTGGCGGTGACCCTCGCCCCTACTGAGTCGCTGCAACAACCTTTTCTCGAGGACTTTGAAGTGAGTGGCACCGCTTTTTTTCGTACCTCGTTTGAGGAAGGGACCCTTTGGGGCATCGCCACTGCTCCAGCCGAGCTCGGCAACAATCAAGCCGCAGTCGCTCAATTTCATGAAGAACCAAGTGGGTTTGGGGAACAGCATATCTACCTACTGCCCGATGTGGACCTCAGCGGTCTGAATTCCGCAGAAATCACCTTCGACTTTGCCTACGCCAATACTGGGGATCACAAAGATGGATTGATCCTGGCTTTTTCCAGGGACTGCGGAGCCACCTTTCATTTTGATGACTATCTGTTCGAGCGCTTTGGCAGTGCTTTAAAAACCACGGTCCGCCCGGTTTCAGGAGCGTTTGTCCCTCTGGATGAACAAGAATGGGATCAAATGGCCATCAACGTCACTCAGCTTTTGGGCATCCCCGACCTGCGTTTTGGGTTGATTGCCTACAATGGGTCTGGAAACAACATCTATATCGACAATGTGGGGTTGAGCGCTACCGCCCTACATGCCTACGATCTGGGAATCAGAGATGTGTCGAGCCTCCCCGTGGTCACTTGTTCTGACGAAATTGATCCCCGCCTGACGATCAGAAACTACGGGTTTGAGGACATCACCAACTACGTCATGAGCTTCGATATTGCCAGCCAACAAACTGACACGTTCGTTGAGACTTTGCTCACTCTAGGGCAGGAAGAAACGAACAGGGTGTCGATCAACGACCTTAATGACGGAGCTTACGAGCTGACCCTCTCTGTTTCTTCTCCGAATGGAAACGAAGATGGCAATCCCAGTGACAACGTAGTGGTGAGAAACGTGGTGATTGATAATTCCACCGAGACGCTCCCCATCCGCGAAACATTCTCGGGCACACCCAATTGGGTGTCTACCAATCCCACAGGCAACTCCATCTGGGAGCGCACAACAGCAGAGGAAAACATCGCCTATCTGGCCAATGGATTTGACGCCGGCAATGATGCCGAAGATCACTGGCTGGTAAGTCCGGTATATTCCACCGGCAACCATCAGTATGGCTCACTGGTATTTCGGATGGCCTACTCCGAGCAGGGAACCACCGCCGACCGTCTGCAGGTCATGGTCTCGGCATCCTGCGGCAACCGATTCGAGCAGACCCTGCTCGACCTGGCAGGCAGTGATTTAAGTACTGCCAATGGAGGTGCCAACTTCCTGCCCATGGGCGACAATGATTGGCGGGAAATCGTCCTTGATATTAGCGATATGATGGCCTTTTCTGATCTCCGCATAGCCTTCGTATATACCAATAACAGTGGCAGCAACCTGTACATTGATGACGTAGAAATCTTTCCGACAAGCGCTGATGAGCTTCGACGCTTTCCAGCCCAAATGTGGGTCTACCCTAACCCAGCGCCAGGTGGATTCTTCAATGTGACGATCAATCTGCCGCGAAAAGATGATGTCACTATCCGGCTGGCCGATCTAACTGGTAGAACCATCGTTTTCTTCAGAGAGCCGGATGCGCTCAACCAGACTTTCAATTTCGAAGCACCCGGATTGGAAGGGATCTACCTATTGAAAGTCGAGGGGTCCAACACAAACCTCAGCGAGAAGATACAGATCCATCGGTAGCCATTGGTCAAATACCTCGAGAAATCACCCTATCTTCGCAGTCGAAACAGCCAGCTATTGACTCAAGAAGCACTTTTCTACAAATGAGGGTAGGAATATTTTTGGTGATCATTCGCTATAGGGCACGGCATGCAACGTCGCTCACAGCTGTTGCGCAATCAAACATGAATTCATTAGGTTTACGACTCGCAGCATGAAAGAAATACTAAAGAAACTATTGTCCATAGCCTGGGTGCGAATGGTCGTCCATATTGTATCAGCGACTTTGCTCGCGTTGGTGATCGTACTGTTCTTTTTCAACATTTATCTACCATCACGAACTAATCACGGCGAGACGATCACAGTGCCCAACGTAGTAGGCGTTCACTTTGATGATCTCGACGAGTTTCTGACCAACCGCAAACTGAGATACGAGATCACAGACGACAGCAGCTACTCCGCGGATTTCCGGCCACTGGAGGTATTGAAGCAATTTCCACTGCCCGATGCGAAAGTCAAAGAGAACCGAAAAGTCTATCTCACGCTCAACAAGACAAGACCCCCTCTGGTGAAGATGCCCAATTTGAAAGATGGATCCATCAAGAGCGCACAGCTTGTCCTTCGTACCTACGACCTCAGAATTGGCCGAATCGAATACGTCCCTGAGCCATTCTTCGGCACGATCATCGATCAGAAGTACAGAGGCCGGTCAATTCAGCCCGGTGATCTTGTGCCCAAAGGATCGACGATTGATATCGTAGCGGCCGATGGACTGGGTGTCGTCTCGCTGCAGTCCCCCAATCTGATCGGGCTGGAGGAAGAAAGCGCCAAGGTCGCTATTGTCGGAAGCGGACTCAAAGTGGGGCAAGTAACATACCAGAAAAGCGGCGAATACGTTATAACCATCGACAACGAAGACGGTACGGAAGGCACAATCACCAATAGCGTAGCCCCCGGTGAAGTCGTAGAGCAGTCGCCAAAAGCCGGAGAAAGTGTGCGCATAGACGACGTGATCGATATCTGGGTGTACCGTCCTGATTCGATCAATACAAAAAGGACACTGCTGGATGAATAAGCGGTTTTTGCTGGTTTTTCTTGTTGGTATCTGCGGTCTGCAACTGGCTAGCGGACAGCTGATCCTGCGCCATATCGACAGATCGGCACCGGCGAAAAAGCAGCAGTCCCTCGCCTCTGCCAGGGTGGAGATGGAGCCTTTGACCCTACCTTTTTGGGACGATTTCAGCACTTCTATTGACGTACCTGACACAAACCTTTGGGAATACGGCGAGCACGTTTTCATCAATAACACGATCGGTATTGATCCGCCATCTTTGAATGTCGCCACCTTCGACGGCGCCCAGAGAAACGGACGACCCTACCAGATCACTGAGGAGAAACCCGGACCCACTGATAGTCTCATTTCCCGTCCAATCAACCTTGCAGTGGTACCGTTTGGCCAGCGGGGCAATGTCTTCCTTTCGTTTTACTGGCAATTGAAAGGATTTGGTGAGATCCCTGAATCCATCGACAGTATCCGATTGCAACTCATGGGCGCGGACAGCGTTTGGTACACGGTCTGGAGCCAGCAAGGAGGCATTGACAGATTCGACAGCCTGTTTCGATATGAGGAGATCAACCTGCGCGCATTGGAGACGGGAAACAGGACGTTCTTTCACGACGAATTCAGGATCAAGTTTCAGGGCTTCAGCACCCTCAGAGGCATCTATGATACCTGGAATCTCGACTACGTATACATCAACCGGTATTCCCGACCCTTCCAACCTGGAAACCCACAGAACCGGACCATTCTTGACCGGGCGATATCCGATGTTTCCGTACCACTGTTTGGGCTCTATTACGAGGTGCCGATCGATCAGCTAAGGGTCAACCCTACGATCCGCCAGCAGACTGTTGCGCTGAGCAACATCGATCGCTCCGATATTCACCCGGTGCAGTACTCGCATGTCCTGACCAACACGAACGATGGCACCGTCCTGGCCCAGGACTTGTTGATTGATGGACCATTGCTCTTTCCCGGGGAGATAGATCATTATCCGGGGATAGATACCACCACGCTCGCTTCCTTTGCTGGTGACTCAGTGGTCATTGAGAGCGAGTTTTCGTTCCGCACAGGAGATAGCCAGGGCATTCAAGAGATCCTCCCCAACGGGGATACAATTGTTTTCAGCTCTGCACGGATTTGGGCCAATGACACCGTGCGGTTCAGGTATTTATTGCAGGACCACCTTGCATACGACGATGGTACGGCAGAATTCGCAGCTGGCATCAACCTCGATCAGGGTCAAGTCGCCGTGCAGTTTGTCCTGCCGTCCCCGGACACGCTGACGCATGTGGATATTTACTTCCCTGCATTGCCCGCAACCGCAGGGCAGCCGATGGACATTGTCGTATGGAAAAGACTGACCGAAACCGGCGAGATCACACGTGTCTCGCACGTAGTCCAGGAAACCAACCTACGCAATCAATTTGCGCGAATCGCTTTGTTTGACGGTCAGATCCTCGAAGACACCTTTTACGTGGGGTATCAGCAGTTTACCGACGATTATGTGGCCATCGGGCTCGATCGTAGCAATGAACTGGCTACCAGCAAGACCTTTGTCAACACCAGTCGGGAATGGGTAGCGAACACTGACATCATCGGAGCGCTCATGATCAGGCCGGTATTCGGGGATGTGGACGATCTGGTGCTATCCGCCCCTGGACCTGTAGAAGAGTCATTGATCGTTTATCCCAACCCCACCACTGGCAGCATCAATATTCGTGGCGACTACGAACGCCTGGAGCTCTATGGTTTGGGTGGCCTGCGGATATTTGCCTCAGACTACTCCCCCAAATTAGATCCACAACTCCCACGCGGACTTTATATCTTGCGCTTCTACCGAAAGACGGACATAGTCACCAAGAAACTGATCGTGGAATGATGACCGAAATCGAACCAACCGAACTCAAAGCACGCCAGGAGAAAGGCGAGGATCTCTGCATCCTCGATGTACGGGAAGCCTGGGAGTATGATGAAATCAATATCGGTGCAACGAATATCCCTCTGCACGACCTACCCTTCCGACTGCAGGAAATTGAGCATTGGAAGGAAACGGAGCTGATCCTTCACTGTAATTCTGGCTCGCGCAGTGTGCAGGCCCAGAAGTTTCTGCGCAGTCGCGGCTTTACGGGCACTCGAAATCTCCTTGGGGGAATTCAGGCGTTTCTCGCCGTGACTAAGTGACGACAAATATCTCCGGGCAGTAAGACAGTATAAAGACGATCAATCCGATCACGCCGACCACTTTTCTCGAGGTAGTCAGCGGCTGGTTGTCGCTGGTCGTGGGATGCTCAACACCGAGAAACCTGCCAATAAGCAGCGCAAACAGTAGCATACCCCCAGTGAACTCCAACTCAAAAAGCGCCGTGACCGTGAACTGCACAGACATAATGACCGTAGCGGCAAACCATCGCTCCCTTACATTCTCAAATGTCCTATACAGGCATATGTTGAGAAAATACAGATAGAGGAAGATCGAGAACAGGAACCACCCTACACTGCCCGGTGAAGTGCCATCCATACCTCCCGGATTGATGACACCCAACCCTGTGTAAAACAGAAAGGCAATGAACGCCGACTTAGAAATGATGCTGTGATACTTGCTACCAAAAAGCCCATAAACTACATGGCCGCCATCTAATTGCCCGATTGGGAATAGATTGATCGCCGTGAAAAACAGTGCCAGGTAGCCCGCCAGCAACCAAGGATAATGCATGATCTCATGGTCGTTGGGGATACGGCTTTTATCTTCCACGACGTATTCTTTCATGAGATAGAATAGTAAGTTACTTCCAATCGTAATCGACAGACCGTCTTTGTAGTACCTTACTGAGTCCTGGGTGGCCTCGTAGTTCAGACGATTCGGATTGACAAAGTCTTTCTTGTACAGGACTGTGTCGGTATCATAGAGTACTGTGTAGTTTTCACCAAAAGACTCGTACTCTGGGTGAATCTCATAGATGTATTCAGGCTCCGGAAGGTGCGTAAACCCGTAAAACAACACCACCAACGCGACGACAAAACCCGCTAAAGGACCAGCAATACCGACATCGAAGTATTCCTTGCGGCTTTTGATCTCCTCCTTTATCCGAATGAAAGCGCCGAATGTCCCCAGTGAGATAAAAATACTCCCCAGATACATAGGGATGTAATAAGGTAGTGTAACCGCGATCTTGTAATACCTGGCCGTGAAGTAATGACCAAATTCATGAAAGGTCAGTATCAGCAAAAAAGGAATGGAATACTCCATGCCTCCGAGGATCTGAGCCCACGACAATCTCCCAAGGGGCAGCGCATACATCCACTCGGCTCCAGCCAGGGTGGTAGTCACAATTGTCACGAGTAGCAGAATGATCTGCAGGCGTAGTCTTTTACCTTCAGTCATAAGCCAGAATCTCAAAAATTTGATCGGGGTATTCTACCTGGATGGAGTGAATCCCCTGGGCTCTTGCTGCCTCCACGTTTTCCAGGCGATCATCGAGAAACAGGGTTTTTGCTGGCGTCAATTGCTGATGGTCGATGACGTACTGGTAAATCTCCGGGTCCGGCTTTCGAAAACCGACATGATGTGAGTAAAAGGCTTCGTGTACGTAGTCTTGCATGGCTCGGCCTCCTGAAACTTCCGCGACCATTTCGTCAAACCTCCGCTCGTGTATGCCATTGGTATTGCTGAGAATCATCGTGCGAAACTCTTTACCTAACTCGTCCAACAATTCCAGGCGCCGGAGAGGAATATTCTGGAGCATGGCATTCCATATATCATCGAATTCCTGGTCTGTGAGGTCGATCTGCAGCAAGTCCCTCATACCATGCCGAAACTGTTCCTCTGTAATCTTGCCAGTCTCATACAGTTGGAGCAACGGCGAAGAGACGATCAACTCCTTGTAGTCGACATCTTTTTTGCCGGATACAGCCTGCAATCGCTGGATCACTGCTACTGACGCCAGGTCTACAATCACCTGCCCCAGGTCGAAAATGACAGTGGCATAGTTCTGTGGGGAGAAGCTTTTCATCATGCGACGGCAAACCTAATGACGCCCAACCACCTATCCCAATAAAAAATGTCTTGCTCAGACCTTCTCTTGCTTATTGAAAACCTTATCTGTCATTCATCGGTATAACTAGCATTAAATTTGCGAACAGTCACTTTCGACACCGTCGCCACGATTAGCGTGAAGCCACTACCGACATATCTCATTCTCCTTTTTGCCATTTGGTTTTCCCATTATAGTTATGGGCAAGGACACGGTGGTCCCGGTAAAGACGGGAGAAATCTTCGATTCAGTATCATCGGCGGCCCTGGCTACAGTCCTGATATGGGATTCCTCTTGGGTGGAGATGCCGTCTTTACTTTCTCGACAAACCCCTCGGACACGAGTTTGCGACGCTCGGTAATACCTGCTGCATTTGCCTATTTCTTCAACGGAGGGGGTGCTGTGATTGTACGGCCACAGCTATTTCTTAATCACGACCGCATGCGCATCTTTGGCCAGGTGTCGGCCCTAAATGTTGTAGACAATTACTATGGCGTAGGCTTCGAGACGAGCTCTGAGGTCGAGCGTGGGGAGACGACGACCCAACACCGATTTCAGGCGCTGACCTTCAATCCCGTACTGCTCTTCCGATGGCGCGAATCCGACTTCTTCCTCGGACCGTCGGCATCGGTGATTCGAAATGACATCAAAGAGCCTAGCGAAGGTATGCTAGTCGATGAGACGTACCTGGCGCAAGGTGGGGATGACAACGGAGCAAGCTTCTTCAACAGTGGCCTGGGTCTGCGCCTCAACTACGACACGCGCGACGTGCCAGCCAACGCCTACAAAGGGGTATTGCTAGAGTTTGACTTCGTGCAGTATCACTCCGCCCTTGGCAGTGATACAGACTTTCGGACGTATCGCCTGGAATACCGCCAGTTCAAGCAGCTCAAGCGACTAGGTAATGAGAAGGTCCTGGCCTGGACTGCCAATATGCGATTCACTAGTGGGGAGGTCCCATTCCCGATACTTCCCACCGTAGGCTCTCCGTTTGACCTGCGGGGGTATTATGCTGGCCAATTTCGGGATCACCACGCTTTATTGGCTCTGGTCGAATATAGACATGGGTTTGAGTTCACTTCCGACAATAAATTCGTCAAACTGCTCTCCAAAACGGGTTTCGTGGCCTGGACCGGCGTGGGCACGATCACCAATAACCTGAGGACCTGGGACGACTCCGGTGTGCTACCCAACTTCGGTGCAGGCTTCCGCGTCCAGTTGCAGCCGCGTATCAACTTCCGAGTGGATGTGGGCCGAGACCCTCTTAACGAGCAGACATTGGTTTATCTCAACGTAACTGAAGCCTTTTGAAACGAGTGACACTCCTATTCAGTGCTTGCCTCATGGCTGCGGCAACAGCAAAAGCTCAAGACCTTGCCACGCTGTCGTTTGATAACGCAGCCGAAATCCCGCAAAACCCTTCCGTGTTCGACATTAGGGTTGGCGCCTATTGGCAGGATCGGATCAAAGAAGTAACGGGTCAAAAGCTCAAAATACCCAAGTGCGAGGTCTTCTATAACGACGACGCCCTTCAAGTCAAAACATGCAAGACAAGAGGCAACTCCACGCTGAATTTTGTCAGAAAGAGCTTTCTGGTTTCACTCGATGAACCTTTCGAACTGGCTGGTGGCAATGTGGAAAAACTGGCGCTCAACAACCTGGCCATGGATCACAACTATTACAGGAACAGATTGTCGTTCCTGCTAATGGACCAACTGGACTTGTTCCCACTTCGCAATCAGCTCACAGAAGTACAGGTGAACGGCCAGACTGCAGGGATATACCTGGCCCTGCAAAAGGTCGATGACTACACGGACGCAATCGACAGCCCTTTACTCCTGCGAAGGGAGTATAGTCAGATCGCTACGATAGAAGAGCTCAAAGACAGCAAGTACAAAATCTATTTCAAAAGGCTGAAGCAAGTCAAGAAATTGGCGAAAGAGTTCGAAGGCCAGGCGCTATTTGACACACTCAATTCCATGGTCTACATGGATCGGTATTTCCGGTGGCTGGCATTTAATGAGTTGATACTGAATGGCGACTATACCGACGAATTGTTCCTTTACCTGCATCCGGAGGAAAAGAAGTTCGATGTCATCCCCTGGGATTATGATGATGTCTTCAGCAGCGAGCCCCATGAAGGAATGGATAAGCGAAATCGCCGTCTGGATCACGAATTGCTATTCTCAAGCGAGGCTTACATCGATGTCGTCATCGATCAGGATAACTACCTGTATCGGCGATACCTGGAAAACTTCAGCGAGGTACTGAAGATACTAAGCCCTGAAGTCCTCAAAAACACATTCGAACAGGTCTACAGCGAGCTCCTACCCTACTATCAGGAGCCAGCAATCATCGAGCAAAGTGCCCTGGACCAATATGGATTGACCGACCTGGCCAGTTTGGAAAAAGATCTCCAGAGTCAGTATTCGGGACTACTCAGTCGGCGAATCAGACTGCAATCAGCCATCCAGGCGGAGCAATAGCCAACCCACAAATCTGCAGATCATGGGTTTCTCAATACGTACGATGAAATTGGTAGCCAAAACCGAAGGCCAACCGAAAGTCGCTGATATCATTCACTCGAGAGAAGTCGAGGAAGATGGGACCGAGCAGCGACTGATACGCCGCCGTCACACCCCCTGATATGACAAAATTGGCCGTTTCCCTCGACGACCACTTGCTACTGGCTGACCCGAGGCCATCAATAAAATCGTTGAAAGAGGCATTGCCCACGAGTGCTGCATTTATATGTGGAATAAGATAGACAGAGCCAAACGGACGGATCTGCAAACCAAAAGAAGCTCTCATTTGCTGCGGTACGGTGATCTCTCCATCCTTCAGCCCTAAGAATGCCCATTCCTCCACCCTTGGTCGTTCAATGGCACCCCCCAACGTGTAGAACTCACCAGCTGCATTATCCAGGTAGGACAACTGCTCAGGTGCGTCATCCAAAAACGTAAGACCAGCGGCAAATTGACCTAGCACTGTGTAGTGGTCATTCAGAGGTTGGCGAAACTGATAATCCAGATATACCCTTGTCGTACCCTGAACCCCACCTACTATCGCAGGAACGCTATCGGCGGCATTTTCGATCTGGACGTCATTCCAAAGCGTTCGATTGACACGAATATTTACCTGCTGACCGCGAGTGGGGAAATACACCTTGTCGAAGGAATTACGGTAGTAGTTCACCTCCACCTTCGCATGGGCCAGCTCGTAGTTTCGCAAAGACAGTGGACTAGTGGCCACATCAGGATCGACCTTTGGCTTGAATCTCCGATGGTCATAGAGCACGCCAACTCCCAGAAAAGCGCGCCCAACCGACCAGTTGACATCTTGACGGACATGCCAGAAGTTGGCACGTAGATCCTCGACACGTTCACCGTTGATAAAGAAGCCCCTGTCAAAAATTTCATTGAAAAAGCTAGTCCGGGTCCACAGCCTTCTGGACTTGATGAAGTACTTCTGGTACTGAAGACGGATTTTGGGGCTCTCTGCGATATCCAATGATCCCAGGATCCTACTATTTCTCCCCAGGATATTGCGGCCGGTTGCATTGATCAATAACCCGAGACCCTGTTCGTTGTCGTAGTGAAGACTGGTCTTGACCTGCAAGGGCAGCTTTTCCTCCGCAGTTACCTTTAATACCTTACGGCCGCCCTCATCGATGATCTGATAGTCCAACTCCTTGAAGAATGTTGTACCCATTGCCAGGTCCATCATCGCGATGATCTCCTCCACGGTGTAAGGTTTGTTCAGCTCAAACCGTAGCTTTTGCCTAATAAATGCCCGAAGGTCTTCGTCGACACCCACAGCGATCAACGAGTCAAATGCGATCTTAGGACTGTGCTCTGGAAAGCCAAAAGTCTCTTTCTGGGAGAGAAACGGAGCAAGAACCGCCAGGAGGCTATCCTTGACCAGGTTAGTCGCAGTGCGCCCTTGCTCGATGATCTCGGCTGCGCTGGAAAAACTGGCGGTACTGTAGGTAAGCGTTGTGTCATGATCCACGAAAAAGTCTGCAGAAGCGCGCTGATCCTCCTGCCGCAAGTTGCTCTGTAGCATCCCTGTTTGAAAAAGCAGATTGGTGACGTTCTTCAGTTCCTCCTTGGTGTACGCCCCTCCTGCCACATCACTCCCAATCACCACATCTGCTCCCAGTTCCCTGGCGATATTCACAGGAAAGTTGTTCATCACGCCTCCATCCACGAGCAGCATATCTCCCAATTCCACAGGTTTGAAAATAGAGGGAATCGCCATGCTTGCTCTCATCGCTTGCTGAACAGAACCAGAAGACATCACAACCTCCGTCCCTGTCAATACGTCCACGGCTATTGCCCGATAGGCGATCGGTAACTTGTCGAAATCAGTGATCTCATGTGCAGGGAAGCTCAGTGTGGCCAGGTACTCCCGCAAATGCTGATCCCTAACCAGGGCCGCCACGCTTTCCGGTTTGAATTTATTAAGCCCCAGTTCCAGAGCGTACCGCCCAAACTCATCTTTCTCGCCGACTATCACATCCTGATACTGGACGGTACCCCCTAAGACATACGACCAGTCAGTATTCACCGAAATGGTTTCCAGTGTATCGCCGGAATAGCCCATGGCGTACAAACCACCGACAATACTACCCATGCTTGTACCTACCACCAGATCTGGCTTAATCTGCAGTGAATCCAGCAACTGCAATAGTGGAATATGAGCAAGCCCTTTGGCACCTCCTCCACTGAGCACCAGCGCAAGTTTCGGCCGGTCTTCAGTTCTCTGCCCATAAGCCTGAGACAAAGGATGGATGATCAGACCCACCCATACAATAGACATGAGGAACCTGGATACTATCCCAAAACGAGGAGTAGGAAGATTCTGAATAGAGGCCGGGTTCGGGTGGCGTAGTTTCATGAATAGCGAACATTGGCCTTTTTCCATAGAATTGCTAACGGGGAACTGATAAATTGATGGAATGCGCTAGCAAGGATGGTTTTTAGGTGTCTTATCACTGCAGAGTGTCGTGCACGTTTCGAATCCCAGCTGAACATATTCCATCTTCATGGGTTCTTGCCATAGCCTTATTGATGACATGTAATGTCCGGCAATAACCTATTGGTTTCTTGTCCACCCGCAGAAGTCTTACTAATATCGCTATTAGGAGGCACCGTTGCCTAGAGACCCAGTTCAATACACCCAACAATGAATAACATCAGACCGAAATTCCCACGTTTTATTATTCTTTCACTTCTCTCGCTTCTTTGCTTCGCTGTGCAAGCACAAGACATCGGCACAGCAGAGCCGGAGACCATGAAGAAGTTGTACCCAGGTGAGACTTATTCACCCTACGCGCAACGCTCCTTCCCTAGCCAGGTCTACTGGGGAGAAATGCACCTACATACTAGCGTATCTCTTGACGCCGGGTTGTTTGGTAACACCCTGGGTCACGAAGAAGCCTATCGATTTGCTCGAGGGGAGGAAGTTATTGCATCCACGGGTCTGCCTGTAAAGCTCAGCCGCCCACTGGATTGGCTTTGTATCACCGACCACTCGGATGCCATGGGCTTCGCGTCAGATATGCAACGGGGGGCGCCAAATATTGCCAATCACCCGAAAGGCAGCCAATGGTACCAGGGATTTAAGCAAGGAGGGCAGGCGGCTGCAGAAGCTGCCTTCGACCTTATCACCAACTTCGCCCAAGGGACTTTGCCTGAGGATCTGATGTCAGACTACAACCCTGGAGCAACTGCCTATGATCGTGTATGGGATGACATCGTAGAAACAGCTGAGGAGTTCAACGATCCCGGCACTTTTACGACGATCATTGGGTTTGAGTGGACATCCGTACCACAGGGTATGAACATGCACCGAAATGTGCTCCTGAGAGACAACGGGGATCGTGCAGGTATGGTAGTCCCCATGACCACCAAGGCATTCCTGGGTTCAGACGATGTCCTGGACCTCTACCAGTGGATGGAAGATTACGAAGAAAAGACAGGAGGTACTGCCCTGGCGCTGGCCCACAATGGCAATCTCTCCAACGGCTGGATGTTCCCCATGGAAGAGACCTATCATGGCGGCAAAGTGGATGAAGCGTATGTCAGAAAACGTGCACGGTGGGAGCCGCTGTATGAGGTGACTCAAATAAAAGGAGACGGCGAAGCGCATCCATTTCTGTCTTCTACCGATGAATTCGCAAATTATGAAACCTGGGATGTAGGAAATCTCGATTTGACGGAGTTGAAAAAAGACGAAATGCTCGCTGGCGAGTATGCGCGGGAAGCCCTGAAAAATGGCCTCGTGCTGGAAAAGAAGCTCGGCACCAACCCTTACAAATTCGGCATGGCGGGAGCCACAGATTCTCACACCTCCCTCTCAACAGCTGAGGAGGAAAACTTTTTCGGAAAGTCGGCAAGTGTCGAACCTTCCATACATCGTGTCGAGCACCCTTTCGTAAAATCTAAACTCGGTGAATGGTCTGGCCACAAACTCGTTGCCTCCGGATACACTGGTGTATGGGCAACAGAGAATACGAGGAAAGCTATCTTCGACGCACTCGCTCGTAAAGAAGTGTACGCCACCACCGGGCCTCGAATGATGGTTCGTTTATTTGGTGGCTGGGACTTCACAGAGGAGGATATCCAAAACCGAAATCCTGCCTTCACGGGCTATGCTAAAGGTGTGCCTATGGGTGGAGACCTTACCAACGCACCTCGCGGTAAGTCCCCAAGCTTCATGGTCTACGCCCTTCGAGACCCCATTGGGGCCAACCTCGACCGCATCCAGATCATCAAAGGCTGGTTGGACAAGAATGGGAATACGCAAGAGAAAATCTATGATGTGGCCGTTTCTGATGGACGAACGATTGACAAGGATGGGCGATGCAAGACGGCTGTAGGCAATACGGTGAACTACGAGACGGCTAGCTGGACCAATACCATTGGAGATCCTGAATTGATCGCCGTATGGACCGATCCTGATTTTGATGCGGATGAGTCCGCTTTTTACTACGTCCGAGTGATGGAAATACCCACTCCTCGATGGCTATTGTATGACAAAGTTCGTCTTGGGGCGAATATTCCCGAAGAGGCGGAGCTAGACGGGCAGGAGCGTGCATACTCCAGTCCCATCTGGTATACTCCGGCCAAATAGTGATTAACCTTAACTCCCCGAAAATGAGACCCCACCTAATTACAAGCTTGTTGTCAGCGTTCGTTGGCATGATGGCGGTGAGTGCGCAGGACCCAGTACCCAGCAAGGAGGCACTGCAAAGTGCTTATCCCCAGAAGAAGAACTACTCTCCGTACGCGGGTCGAAACTTTCCGACGCAGGTTTATTGGGGAGAAACGCACCTACACACAGGTATGTCCATGGATGCCGGCGCGTTTGGTGCTCGCCTCAAACCTGATGATGCTTATCGCTTCGCGAAGGGCGAAGAGTTGGTGTCTTCTACGGGGCAAAATGTGAAGCTCAGCCGGCCGCTCGACTTCCTTGTAGTTGCGGACCACTCAGACAACATGGGATTCTTCCCACGACTACTGAGTGGTGAGCCTTCCATGCTACAAGACCCCACTGGCCGTAGGTGGTACGACATGATCCAGGCTGGAGGACAGGAAGGAGTCGCAGCTGCTGTAGAGATTGTTCAAGCAATTACGGGGAATAGCTTCCCTCCCGCCCTGGCAGCACTGCCAGGTACAGAAGCCTACAGGTCTGCGTGGGAACTGACGGTCAATGCGGCAGAAGCACACAATGACCCTGGAAACTTTACTGCTTTCATTGGTTACGAGTGGACCTCGACGGACAAAGGTTTCAATCTCCACCGGGTGGTCGTTTACCGCGATGGAGGAGACAAAGCCATCACAACTGAACCTTTTACCACGCTATCCCCAAATGGCAGCCCCGATCCCATTGATCTATGGAATTGGATGCAAGACTATGAGGACAAGACCGGAGGCAGATTGCTCGCTATCGCCCACAATGGCAATATGAGTAACGGCTGGATGTTCCCCGAAACAAGCACGTACTTCCAACGGGATGTTGACAAGGAGTATGCAACCACAAGGGCGCGATGGGAACCTCTCTACGAGGCCACACAAATCAAAGGAGATGGAGAGACACACCCTTTCCTGTCTCCAAATGATGAATTCGCTGACTACGAGACTTGGGCACAAGGCAACCTCGATCTGACTCAGCTGAAGTCCAACGACATGCTCAAATACGAGTACGCGAGAAGCGGCCTACTGCTAGGTTTGAAGCTTGAGCAAAAGTTGGGCATCAACCCCTACAAGTTTGGATTGGTTGGGGCTACAGACAGTCACACTGGTCTCGCCACTGCCGCCGAAGATAATTTCTTTGGTAAGCACTCGGGTATGGAGCCCAACGAAAAGAGACTGGAGCACCCCATGGCCAAGGTGGGTGACAATGAATACTCGGGTTGGATGCCAGCAGCCTCTGGATACCAGGGAGTCTGGGCACGGGAAAATACTCGAGAGGCCCTCTTTGACGCGATGATGAGGAAAGAAACGTATGCTACCACCGGGCCGAGAATGATTGTACGTCTATTTGGCGGCTGGGAGTTTGAAGCAGCCGATGCCAAAAGTCGGCTTCCCGCAGACGTAGGCTACTATAAAGGCGTACCCATGGGTGGTGATCTAACGAACGCTCCAAGTGGAAAATCGCCTTCATTTTTGGTGGCTGCGCAGAAAGACCCTTACTCTGGTAACCTCGACCGCATTCAGATCATCAAAGGATGGGTAGATGCCTCTGGTAACGAACAAGAAAAAGTCTATGATGTTGCATGGTCCGGCGGCCGCAAGATGAGTCGGAATGGCAAACTACCCGCGGTAGGCAATACTGTCGACATGCAAACAGCGACATGGACCAATGACATAGGCAGCCCGGAATTGATCACTGTTTGGAGTGATCCTGATTTCGATCCCAATCAGCGTGCGTTCTATTACGCTCGTGTGATCGAGATCCCAACTCCCCGATGGACGCTCTACGACAAAGTTCGGTTAGGCGCCACCGTACCGGATGGTGTTCCCATGACCACACAGGAGCGCGCCTACACCAGCCCCATTTGGTATACTCCATCCCGATGAAACCTAAGACCTCCCTTCTTCAGTTGCTCATAGTAGGGCTCCTGATGATTGCCTGTCAACCGTCATCAGCCCCGGCTCCGCAGCTGCATGAAGAAAAGGACGCGGCAGAGGACATTTATCTGATGCCAGGCCTGGAACATGGCCTTATGCAGTCACCGATCAATATCCTCTCACGAGAGGCATCGGATGAGGCGGGCAAGCACAATATCACATTCAACTTCTCCGGGGAGGTCAACAAGGTCGAAAACCTGGGACATACAATCCAATTGGACTTCGAACCGGGCAACACGATCACCGCAGACGGAAGGACATACGAATTCAAGCAACTGCATTTTCACACGCCCAGTGAGCATCTCATCGATGGAGTGACCTATCCACTCGAAATGCATATAGTGAACGTCATGCCCGGAGTAGAGGGAGGCACTCCCCAGTACCTCGTGATCGGTTTTCTGTTCAAAATGGGAGCCACCAACCCATTCATAGCCAGCTTCATAGACGCCGTGCCCGATGAGGAGCACACGGAAACTGAAGTCAATATCAACGTCATCAAGTCCAGCAACTTGTGGACAAGAGGTACCGAACTCCTTGTGGACGAATGCTATCATTACCGCGGTTCACTCACGACCCCACCTTATACTGAAAGCGTCTATTGGCTGGTACATAAAGAGATCCTGGAGGCCTCTCCTGAGCAGATCATTCGGATCAACGAGATTGAAGGGGACAACGCGCGCCATATCCAATCCCAGGCGGACCGTGAAATTTCCTCCAACTAGCTACTATGAAGACGCAACTTCTATCCAAACGAATCATTTTCGTCACAATAGGTCTGTCTATCACTTACGCCATCCTTCGCTACCACGTTCTTGGTCCGATCCCGTGGAAAGATCTGCCATTTTTCATTTTGAATAAGGGAATCGCCTTAAGCGCCTTCATTCTCCTCACTTTCAATTTTGCTTTGGGGCCCCTGAAAAACCTGGGGATAAATGTTTCTGAAGCGTGGCTTCAATCCCGAAGAGCACTCGGCATGACTAGCTTCCTGCTTGTGCTATTGCATGCGCTGATGAGCTTCCTTCTATTTAAACCAGAGGTATATGCCATCTTTTTTGAATCCGATGGAACGCTGTCGCTTCTCGGTGGCATCAGCATGCTTGGTGGCGTGCTGGCTTTTATTGTCCTGTGGGGGTATAACCTAAGTTTCCAAACGCACCTAAGTGAAGATAGAACATTCATCATGTTCATCACTTCCCGTAAGTTTTTGCTATGGGTTTTGCCATTAGGAGCTGTACACCTTTTTTTTATGGGATACAAGGGATGGCTTACCCCCTCACAGTGGCACGGTGGACTCCCACCTATTAGCCTTATCGGCTTCTCCTTTTTCACCTTCGGCTACGTTATTAACTTGCTCGGCAGAAAATAAGCGCGACAGCGTCTTTTGTCGTTCTTCCCAAAACCATGAAAAAACTTATCAGACAACCGCTCATTCATTTCTTACTCATTGGTGCAACCTTTTTTGGCCTGTTCCAACTTGCAGCAGATGAAGGTGTCGATGGCAAGACCATCGTGGTCGACGAAAGTGCGTTGATGACTTATTTCCAGTACCGATCAAAGGCATTTAACCCGGAGATTTTTCGGGCGAAGATGGCTTCAATGTCCGAGGAGGAGTTGCAACGCCTTATCGAAGAATACGTGCGCGAGGAGGTCCTATTCAGGGAGGCAGCGGCCATGGATTTGGACAAAGACGATTACATCATCAAGCGGCGTATGATCCAGAAAATTGAGTTTATCTCTCAGGGTATCGCAGAAACCGTGGCTGAATTGACCACGCAGGACCTCGAACAATACTATGAGGACAACAAGGACAAATATTATTTGCAACCCTTCGCGACATTCACGCATGTCTTCTTTGAGCAGGATAAGTGGGGTGAGAGCACCGAAAAGATGGCTCAGGCTGAGCTCGCTTTTCTTAATGCCAACAACGTCCCCTTCTCGGCCGCAGTGAGCAGAGGTGACCGTTTCTACTACCATACCAATTACGTGGACAGGGACCCCGAATACGTCGCTAGTCACTTTGGGGCATTGATGGCCAACGCCATATTTGCCGCACAGGCCTCGGACAGTCAATGGATCGGACCGCTTCAATCCGAGTATGGTTATCACCTCGTGATGGTCACTACCAATGAACCTGGCCGATACCCGGATATTAGCGAGGTGGAGCGACGAGTTACCGATGATGCACAGCGCGCCCTGATGGAAAAGCAAAATGAGGCGGCCATTCAGAGCCTCGTCGATAAGTATGAGGTAAGAGTGGTTCTGGAGGAAGGGGATGAGGCTAAGGAAAAAGAAGGGGTCTAATGGTTTTTCAGGACTTCAAATACATCATTCCTTTCCTTATTGCGCTGAGCTTAGCGCCGGCTCCCGCCCAAGCCCACGAATCTCGACCGGTGTATATCGAAATCACTGAAGTCGATTCCGATCAGGTTTTACTCAAGTACAAAATCCCGCTGACGCTCCCCGATTACAATTTGCCAACCGTAATACTTGAGGATGGGCCACAACCCTATGGAGACCCCCTGTTGTATAAGGTTGGTGATGGCTTTGTCAAACAACAGCTCTATATCGCCGATCGCTTGAATGCGGCTAGGGTTTCCATCTCCTACCCGATCATCAACCCATCTGTCTCCAGTATCATCAGCGTCTCCCTGCTCAATGGTCAACAATTCAACAAAGTATTGGGGCCAGAAGAGCTGGAGTGGAGCATTCCCGCTGAAGAAAGTAGAAGTCAGGTTGCAGGGCAGTATGCGGTGCTAGGCATCCAGCACATTCTAGAAGGTTGGGACCACCTCCTATTCCTGGTGTGTCTCATTTTGGTCGCGGGGACCGGTCGCAAGATGCTCATCACTATCACGGGCTTCACTATTTCCCATTCGATCACACTGGTGCTATCGACCTTGGGTCTAGTCACTCTGCCCATCGCTCCCGTAGAAGCAGTGATCGCACTGAGTGTCGTCTTCCTGGCATCGGAAATCGCCATCCGAAACAAGGATTCCTGGACTTACAGATACCCCATCAGTGTCTCCTCCTCGTTCGGGCTTCTGCATGGCTTCGGCTTTGCCTCAGTACTGAGCGATATCGGCTTACCGCAAACACAAGTACCTATTAGTCTCCTATTCTTCAACGTCGGTGTCGAGATCGGCCAATTGATCTTCCTAGGTGCGGTGATCGTCGTGATGAAGGTATTGGCGCGCGCACCATTTGCGAAGGATATGCCTACAGAGCGAAAACTGACGCTGGAAAAAGGCCTGGTCTACGTCGTAGGATCAATTGCTAGCTTCTGGATGATTGAGCGGGTAGCGGGTTTTCTGTAATGATTTCTGAAGTCACCTACTTCGGGCCTTGTTGCCCAGCCACTCAATCAAAGGTCGCACACGATCCGGGATCTGAGACTCACCCAGTTCAACTGTCAGCTGCTCTTCGCCCACATTGAGGACGATCTTGTACTGAAAGGTGTCTCTCATATTGGGATCGTCCTGCGCACTTTGCACCTCTGGCAGGTCCGCCACACTCACCAATTGCCGCAAGGTATCCGCTTCTTCGTCCGGCATGGAGCGAGTATCCAGTTCTATCTCTACTATTCGCCCCATCAACCCTCCGGAGCGCTCGAAAGCAATACTAAAATCCTGTTGCATGCAACTAGAGGTTAAACAACCCCAAAAGACCAAAAGTGAGCACATTGAGACATCCTGTTTTTTTCTTCGATGGAGGTTCCGTTTCGGGTGGCGTCGGTTCGGGCAATGCTATCCCGACGTCCGACCATCCTTTCCTCACTGCCAGCTGTTCCTGGCTCCTGTGGCCATAGAGTTCGCCCGCAACGTCCATGGTCGCTTGCGCGGCTTCCTGAAAATCAGAATTGGCGTTCAGCTTATTGCGCAGTGTATCGTACCATATCCTGCCAGCCTTCTCCCATGCGTGGCCTCCAAGGGCCATGGCGACATTGTAAAAGGCCTTGTTGGGAATTCCCGAATTGATATGTACACCGCCATTATCTCGGGTTGTATTGACGTATTGATCCATGTGGCCAGGTTGCGGATCCTTCCCCAGCACAGGGTCATTGTACGCTGACCCGGGGTCCTTCATTGATCGAAGGGCTACAGCACCTACATTGGAAGTGAACAGCCCCTCTCCCACCAGCCAATCTGCCGCCGCAGCCGTCTGATTCTTCAATCGCTGCTTCACAAGCGAGCCAAAAACGTCTGAGAAGGACTCATTGAGTGCGCCAGGCTGATCTCTGTAAACAAGATTCGCCTCGTACTGGGTCACTCCATGGGCCAACTCATGGCCGATAATATCGACGGCAATTGTAAAGCGGTTGAACAGGCGATGCTCCTCGGGCAAGTCCTCATCACCATCTCCGTAGACCATGCGACTTCCATCCCAAAAGGCGTTGTCATAACCCATCATGTAGTGTACAATAGAGATCAACGGCAGGCCCTGGTCATCGATGGAGTTGCGGCCAAAGATCTCGCTGAACAGGTCGTAGGTGGCACCAGCGCCATCATAGGCCTCATCGACAGCGTCATCACCGGTTGGGGCATCCCCTTCTCCTCGAACAAGCAGGCCGGGCAGAGTGGATGTATTCTGGGCATCATAGACTGATCTATTTTTGTTCCCAGCGCTTACGGTCGGTCTGAGCGCGGTGGCCGCGACAGACTCACGACGCCCACGAAACTCCGCGGCCAGTGAGGATTGCTCTTGTATCTTATTGATCTGCTCAGGAGAGCCATGTTCAAGGATTTGCTCTTGTAGGTGGGGGGGTACAATGCAATTGAAAGGACAGTGCGTAGCCATTTTTTCATGATTTAAAGTGAGAAATTAATCAACCCCAAATAATCATCCCACCAAACTTTCGCCTACAGCGTATACTAAAGGTCCAAAATGAAAACGTACAATGCAACTGCTTTCACGTATGGTTTGTGATTTCCTCTGCCGATTCGAATTAAATTCCACCAGCGTGTTCCTCTTAAGGTCAAACTCAATTACTTTTGCGCTCTGTTTGGCTGTTATGCCAAGGGCCCTTAGCTCAGTTGGTTAGAGCACCTGACTCATAATCAGGTGGTCGCTGGTTCGAGCCCAGCAGGGCCCACTACGAAAGGGAGTGCCCCTCAACTCCCTTTCCTCCTTTTGCCCAAAGGTGATCTATATTTGAACAATCAATTGTCACTAAACCTTATCAATGAAAAAATCTATGAAGACGAGCAAAGCATCTCCTTTCATTTACCTGACATTTGTATTCGCTGCCTTTTTACTGATTTCCTGCGGAGGAGGCTCTACGCAAAGCGCTTCTGAAAGCGACGCTTCCACTGCTGAGCCTGAAGCAGAGACATCCACCGCTGCGGACACTGTACTCCTCACCATTGAGGGCAACGATCAGATGCAGTTCAATCTCAAAGAATTGAAAGTCACTGAAGGGCAAATTGTCAAATTGACGCTTGTTCATACGGGGCAGATGGCGGTAGAGGTGATGGGACACAACTGGGTGCTACTCGCTAAGGGAACAGATAAGGCGACTTTCGCGCAAGCTGCGATTGCCGCAAGAGACAACGAATACATCCCACAGGAAGGCGAAATGGCTGACAAGGTCCTGGTCAATACCAGCTTGGTCGGCGGTGGCCAGGAGACCACCGTAGTCTTCACGGCGCCAGCATTTGGTTACTACGACTACATCTGCAGCTTCCCAGGGCACTACGCCATCATGCAAGGGACGCTAGTGGTGGAGCCTAAAGGCTAAAGCGACAGTAACTATCATGTGGCAACAGGCGACCATATCAATACCATGCCTTGCACGTCTTGCTGTACTATTGATATGGTTGCTGTTACCTTGGGCGGGTCATTCTCAGGAACGGTCAGACCTGCGCCTTGAACTTCCAGACGCCCTGTTTACAGAGGTGGAGCTCGTCGAGGATAGTGATAGAGACATAGCCCTGCTTCAAAGGGTCTATGATCTTATCAACCATACACCACCCGGCGAAGAGATCACAGTCTGCATTTTCAAGTTTGGTGTGGAACCATTGGCAGAGGCGCTCATCGCTGCAAGTAAAAAGGGGGTCAAAGTCCGTGTAATCCTCAATGACGGCGAGACCAGCGAAGACACCAACAAAGACATAGCTAAACTGCTTGACGACAAGCTGGATGACTTCTTCTTCATCGAAAATGACATCTCGAAGAAAGGCATCATTCACAATAAATTCATCCTGTTTTCAGAAGTAGCTACCGCCAATGGACCAGCGTCCCACGTGGTCTTGCAGACCTCCTCCAACTTCCAGAAGAAGGGCACAAAGAAACTCCAGGATATGGTAATCTTCTCCAGTCCCTCTCTCTATCACGGCTATCTGGACTTCTGGTATGACATCAAGGTGCTCGGCGTCGCCGACCAGTTGGATCACTATGAGTATCAAACATCGTCGGACGACACCAGAGGTTACAAGGCCTACTTCTTTCCGAAGATCAAGAATCAGGAAGACCACGGCAAGGATAATGTGCTCAGCGTGTTGAAGAATATCAAAGAGCCCAAACGGGCGAAGGTCCGCTTTGCTCATGGCAAATGGAGCGAGAACCGAATTGACATTGTCCGCGAACTGGAGGACCTCGTGGACAATGGGGCTTCCGTAACCGTTATCACCAACGGGGATATAGACAAGGACGTTAGGGACGCCTTTGAGGACTTGAGTAAAAACGTATCGTATCTCGACAAGTCGTTCAACATGCACACAAAGTTCTTCCTCGTCGATGATGGTGACACACAAACTGTCTGGACCGGTTCTCACAACCTGACAGAAAGGTCACTGCGTGAAAACTTCGAAGTGCTACTTCGGATCGATGATCCGGAGATCTATGCTGCCTACTATGATTACTTTAATATGATCAAGACATATGGGACGCAATAGGTCGACATGTTTTGAGTCAGCATCTCCACAAGGGCCTATATTAACAGATTGGAAAGAGACAAATTGATAGTGCGTTTTTCGATCAAATTCCTCACCGCCCTCATCCTATGGGTGGGAACAACAGCAACACTGGTGGGTCAGTCACAGGAGTCAGTGCCAGAGGACTCCATACAAGGACCAAAGGCGCTGCCTATCAGTGAGATCCCGAAGCTCACGGAGATCTTGAACACTACCAGACAGGAAGTGGACCAATTGGTACAACGACCTGAGTTCGTGGACGAAATCACAGCGGCCCTACCCGGTGTTGTCACCAAGGTAGATAGCATCTATGCGCTGTACGCCGATACTACACTGAGCTATACCTACAGCCAGCTTGATCGCGCGCAGGCCATTTGGGCCACCTACTCAAAACAAACCAACGACTGGAATGCACAGGTCGCCAATCGCATCAAGACCGTAGAAGCGGAAAAACAAAAGGTCTCCACGCAGCAGCAGGTGGCCATTCTCACCCTGGAGTCCACCATCGAACAGGAGGCCCCCAGGGAAGTCGTGCGCAGCGTCCGAAGCGTTGTCAACGAGCTCAATGTCGAGATGTCCAAGCTGCAGCAAGTGGTCAACAAGCAGCTTCGTATCCAAACTTCCATCACCCCGACCATCGCCAAGATCAACAGTGGCAGGGCCTTCGTCGCTCAGCGTCGGGATGAGATGAGAAACAGCCTCTGGCAGATCGGCGAAGAACCTCTATGGCGCGCAGAAGGGGACACTACGCACCTCATCGCACTCATCGGCAAGGAGTACACCGATGACGTAAGAGTCGCCTACAACTACTGGATGGATGACGAGAGTTTTCGATTTGTCGTGCCCATTTTCTTCATCATTCTCGCGGTCTATCTGATATTTTTTCGCGTGGGGACAAAGGAACTGATGAAGGACCACAAGGAAGAAGTACTCAAAGTACGGTTACTGATCAAGTACCCCATCCAGTCGGCCCTGTTCATCACCTTTATCTTCACGATGCTTGCGCTCAAACCAGTCTCGGAACTCAACAGGGTGTTCTCGCTGCTGATCCTTATCCCCACGTGCTATATATTCTACACAGCTTCGTCCCACTACAAGCGAGAGCAGGTCGGCATTTTCGTGGGCTTGATGGTATACTTCCAGCTGCATATTCCTCTGGAAACCACTTTTGCTGGCCGAATAATGACACTTGTCGTCACACTTGCTTTACTGGCGATAGCGGGAGATGTGATCTTTCGCAGGAGGCTGGTGGTATTCAAACCACAGTTTCGGCCGTACCTGGTCCTGGTGGCGCAGATCTTCACGGTGCTGCTTTTCGGATCGGTCATAAGCAATATTGTCGGCGCTATGCAACTGGCCCGGCTCCTGACCGACGGTATCATGGTGAGCATGCTGATCGCGGTGATCTTTTACCTCACCGTCTTTCTGATGACCGACGTGGTCTCAGCAATAATGATCAAATCGCCACTTGCCAAATCCAACATCGTCAAAAAGCACCGATCAAAACTAAGAAAACAAGCACAGCGCCTCTTTTCGGTCCTGGGGTTGCTAGGTTGGTTGAATTACACGCTTGAGGTCTTTGGCATCGGAGAAATTGTACTTGGGTCGATCCAGTCGTTTGTGACGTACAGCGTGCAAGTGGGAACCATCGCCATCTCTATGTGGGACATCATTGCTTTCTTCCTGACCTTGCAAGTATCCTTCTGGATCTCGCGCTTCATCCGATTCATCCTCGAGGAAGAAGTCTATGTACGCACAAAAACTGAGGACAAAGGGGTCACAGGGACGATCGCCCTTCTGATCCGCTATAGTGTCATCAGCCTGGGCGTGGTCCTGGCTTTTGCTGCAGCCGGGATTGAGTTTGATAAGCTCGCACTACTCATTGGTGCCCTCGGCGTAGGTATTGGATTTGGTTTGCAGAGTATCTTTAGCAACCTGATATCCGGCGTAATACTAGCGCTTGAAAGACCCATGAAAATTGGGGATGTGATCGAGGTTAAAAGCCTCATGGGAACGGTTCAAGATATAGGTTTTCGCGCCAGCATCGTTCGCTCATTTGATGGAGCTGATGTGATCATCCCCAATGGGGACTTCCTCTCCAGCGAATTCATCAACTGGACCCGCTCGGACTCTCGTCGCCGTCTGGCAGTCAATGTGGGGGTAGCCTATGGAACAGACCCCAATCTGGTGCTCAAATTGCTTCGGGAAACGGCAGATGAAAACGACGTCGTCCTGAAATATCCCGCTCCCATCACTCGGTTTTTGGAGATGGGCGAGTCGTCACTGGACTTCCAGCTACTGTACTGGATCCCGGACTTTGACAACTCATTCTCCATGGGGACGCAGATGACGACTCAGGTATATCGGAAGATCACGGAAGCTGGTATCACCATCCCATTCCCTCAACAGGATGTGTACTTGCACTCGATGGAGGGCGATCCCGGTCCCCCTCCCATCAGCCCTTCGCAATCCAAGCCACAGGCGGAAGGAGACGGCACCGAAGAAAGTCTCACAGAACCCAACAGTGACTAGTTTCTCGAAGCCCAAAACACTCGTTTTATGTTAATTTCGAGGCAAAGATCCAATCAATGAGTCCACGTAGAACGCTTTGGCTAATCGTCGCAATCGTGACCGGTGGCATCATCGCCTTGTATGCTACATCACTGATTGTGGATGCGAAAATTGAGGCCAACAAACAGGAGATCACCAAACTCGGGGAGATCAGCTCCTCGACCATCGGAGAACTGGAGCGCAGCACGGCCATCGATATCAACGACGCCTTCGGCCAAGAGATTTACGTGCCCGTGTATTCGGAACTGCAGGGCATTGAAGGCCGCCACAAGCTCAGCTTCGCCATCAACCTCAGCATACGCAATACGGACCCCAACAATAGCATCACGATCGAGTACATCGACTACTTCGACACCAACGGGGAAGTCGTGCGGAAATTTGGTGACGGTCCCATCGAGCTAGGGCCGATGGCAACGAAACAAGTACACATTCGGCGATCCGATCCAATAGGTGGTGTAGGCGCCAATTTCTATATCAGGTGGACCGCCGATATGCAGGTCCACGAGCCGATCGTTGAGGCGGTGATGTTGGGCGGTGAGGGTACACAAGGGTACTCCTGGCTGACGAGGGGTCATGTGGTGAAGATGCTCAACAATAACGCCGAGTGAGAGCAATAAACATCCTCTTTACCACCATTTCAATTGCCCTGCTACTCCCCAGCGCCCATGGGCAGATAGACACCCTGCGATTTGCCAACGGTGACGAAATTCACGGGGAAATCAAGGCCATGGACAAGGGCGTGCTGTCCATCGAAACGGATTACAGTGATGATGATTTCCAAGTCGAGTGGGAAAACATCCAATACATCTCTACGGCCAACGTATTTCTTATCAGCCTGTCCGATGGGCGCCGACTCAATGGTACGGTACAGAGCCAAGTAGACTCACTACTCCTACTGACCGCCATCGGGGGTCAGGAAGTCGTTTCGTTTGATGAGGTCGTTTTCCTCAGCAAAGTAGAACAGGGGTTTGTCAATAGGTTTCAGGCCAACATCGATCTCAGCGCCAGCTTGACCAAAGCCAACAACCTGCGCCAGTTTGGCATCCGAAGTGGGATGGGCTACCAGGCGGAGCGATGGGCCATTAGTGGCAGCTTCAACAACATCTTTTCCGAGCAGGAGGACGCTGACCGAACCGAAAGATCTGATGCCAATGTCACCTTTCGGCAGCTACTCACGAGAGGCTTCTTCTTCTTTCCAGAAGCCACCTACCTATCTAATACCGAGCAACGTCTTGACCTACGATTCACCGCACTACTTGGACTTGGAAAGTATATTTTTCGTACCAATCGCCTTTTTTGGAACGTCACAGCAGGGATAGCCAATACTACGGAAAAGTACTCAGACGAGACACCAGACAACAACAGTTACGAGACGTTCTTCGGTACCAATATCAATATCTTCGACATGGGTGACCTAAGCCTACAAGCCAAGGGTACCGCCTACCCCAGCCTCACGGAGCGCGACCGACTCCGGGTGGATGCGCAGCTCGATGTCAAGTACGACCTGCCGCTGGATTTCTACATCAAGGTGGGAACAACCTACAACTTCGATAGCCAGCCCGCAGAAAGTGGCAGCAAGGATGACTACGTCATTCAGACGGGGTTTGGTTGGGAGTTTTGAATAGTTGATGGGTTGATCCTCCTTCGCCCTGCGGGCTATGGCGGACGCGGTGGGTTGAAAAGTTGATGAGTTTGGGTCTGAAGCGGGGGATCGCAGGTTAGGTATAATCGCACAGCCCAACGCTAAAGCCATCGCACGCTGCCTCCTCGTGGCGGCCTCAGCCAGCGGCCCCTCCAGCCTTCCCACAGTCATGCCTTGTCTTCGGCTTCGCCTTTCAATCCTCTAAAACGACACGCCAAGGGAGATCTCCAGGCCCTCCACATCAATGCGAGCGTCAGCGTAATCCACGTCTCGGGTGATCAATTGTCCATCCGAAGGGGCGCCGGTGTAGCTGCCAGTCAATGCCGCTCCGGAAGAACCGTCGAGGTAGCGAAACTCTGTAGAAATAGAAAAGTCCTGCGATACGTGCCAATCAAAAACAATCCCCGCCAGCCAACCGCCGCCGAGCTGATTATTGAGACTGAGATCAGAGTTGAGTACTACCCAGTCTTCTGCGTCCCGGAGTGCCCGGTCCATGTTTCCCTCATTGATGCGGGTATTGAGATGCCATAGACCAAATCCACCGCCCAACACCCTGACCGACACAATCCCAGCGTTGACGCCGAGTGAGAGTTCGAGAGGAACCATCAAAGAAAATTGGGGTCCCACCAATGGCTCCTCGGACTCAAAAGGCAACCCACTCATCCCCAAGCCCGACATGTAGTATAAAGAAAAGCCGGTGTCTACGCCTACAAAGCTGCCAAAGTCGACGCCAATCCCTCGTATGGAAAACGGGCTGACAGGAGCCGCAAGGTAACCGTTCTTCGGGATGAGATAGGAGAACGAGAGCCCCTGCCCCAGGGTACTACCATAGGATAGACAAAGAATGAAGACACTAGTGAAGATGGACTTGCTGTACTTGCTCATAGGTAGGTGTGAAATTATATAAACGTAACGCTCAAGGCAGACCAAACTTACCTGACCACGGGGAATTTGTGTTGAGGGCAGCATCTGGGGAGATGTGAAGGTTGATACATCCGCCACCTTGTCACCAGAACGAGCTTGCCAGGAGGAATGCGGTTGCCCCGCTTTGCGCAGGGCTATGCCGCAAGGCCAGCACTGAAGACAGCGGAACACACTGACGCGCCTTATCATCTAAAGGTCGCCAATTCCGCTGCTTGAGTGCGAGCGGGTGGGCGCCTATGAACAAAAAAATCCCGAGCCTCAGGCCCGGGATTAAAAATCAATATTGGTGATTTACAAAAAGGCTGCTATTTCTTCGGCGGATACTTCTTGAAGATCTTGCCGACGGCCTTTTCAGTTCGCTTGTCCTTCTGTGCAGGCGTGCCATCTTTGATGGTACCGACTCCCCGACCTTGCCATACCAACTGGTTGGTGGCAGTACTGATCAGGTCAATGAAGATCGTGCCTTCGAGGTACTCACTATAGTTGATGGTCGTCGTGGAGAACGTAGGCCCCCAACGATACCGGTAGGCACCTCCATAGAAGTCGCCAGTGGTGGTCGCCGTGGCGCTCTCCTTTTGCTGCACTTTGAAGTTGATATCAATGAGGAGGTCAGGATTGTCCGATTTAGTCAATCCCTTCGTTGCCAGTTGCGCATCCAAGGCGTCGAAAAATCTTTTCTCCTGAAGATCGTTGATATCCAAAGACTTTGCCTCTTCGGTGTACTTGTACGTCTTGAAAGCAGAGAAGTCTGCCTGTTGATCGTAATCGTGCGAGGTCTTGATCTGGCCGTAGCCCTGCAGCAAGCTGATGGTCAAGACCAGGGTCAATAGTTTTTTCATATCAAGGTTTATAATGTTAGTTCGTATGCTAGCATAACAAGCTGGCGCTTACAGACCCCAGCCCACGCCTATCTTGAACGCGACATAACCGACACCATCGAAGTTGGAGGTCGCAAACGCCTGGTTGTACTGGACTCCCATGGTGAATGATGACTCGCTGTAGGTGGGTATGACAATGCCTATTTCGGGAGCTATACCAAACTGGAATGCATCCTCTGTCACTGTACGCAATCCCAACTCCAGACGCTTCTCATTGTAATAGCCGCCAATACCCATCTGGACGTATCCCCAAACCTGGCTGCCCTCCATGTAGTACCTTGCTGTCGCTAGCACAGGAACGGAATTGATAAACTTGAATTGCTTGGCAGTGATCGTGATCGTGCTGTTGTCACTCTCTATGACTTCGCTCACGGCACCGTCTGTTTCGTCACGAAACACATACCATCCGGTCTCAAAACCGATGGTCACCGCATCCTGCAAAAACCATGATGCACCAAACCCAAAACCTCTCCACTGGAAATTGCCCGTGAAGTCTGTCACTTCTCCAACTGGCAACGAAGGTGCATACTGCAAATAGGTGAATGAGTTTTGGCCAAAAGCCCTTCCGCCAGCCATCACCATGACCAGCACAAAAATGTATGTTAGTTTCTTCATGATTGTCTTTCTTCTCAGTTCTTGTCCAGATAAGGTGAATCGACGAACATCTGGTCGATGCCCCGATCGGTACGTGCTTCTATACTAGACTGGCTTCCTTCCAGCAGACCGTTGAGCCCGCCCATCCAAAGGAGTGGAAGTGGATCCGGATCGTTGTCACCTTCGTCGATGCCATTATTGGGATCTACCATCTCCACGATGAGCGTACCCTCTCTCCAGGCGTAGATCTGGTTGTAACAGCAGTAACCAGGATAACCAGGATACCAACCACCAGGAGGAAATGGAGGATACCATCCCCAGCCGGGCCACCAGCCCCACCAGTCCCACCAGCCACCGCCGATAGCGACGTTGAGATTATCTATCACTGTCCCCAATACAACCACGTCAGTACCATTGGCCTCTGCTTCCTCTTCCGTCAAGCGCTCCCAGCCGTAGGCGTTCATATTTTCGACGATTTTGCTGATGATCCGAAGCTGAGCCGCCTCATCCAGCTCATCATCCTCATCACCAGATACATAAGCGATAGTATCTGGAATGAAGTACGTCTGAAACTGACTGTAATTGGTGTCGTCATCCTGGACCGTCACCACAAGGTCCAACTCATCGATGTACTCAGCTCCTTGAGGATAACAGCCAAGTAAAAAGATCGCAAATAGTCCAAAGCCCAGTAGCTGCCGGGTCTTGATTACATAGTTTTTCACCATTCGATTTAGATTCATTTCGCTACACATTCATTGCTCACAAACAGGGGGCAAAATTATAGGAATACAGGAGCATAAACTATGGTGCCCGTCATTTTGTTCCGGGTGTTATTACCTGCACGACAATACTTTAAATACCAGCTGCCACAATCTGATGGCGATTCTGTTTCTTTGCAGTGGAAACAACTTCTTACCATGGAAAGCTGGCATAAACTGACAAAGATCGTCGCTCTGATGTTGTCTATTTTTCTGGTTCAGACGGCGGAAGCGCAGATCTGGCTTGGTCATCGAACGGACAATTACTCGGGTTTGCAGCGCGTCCATATCCAACCAGCGACGCTGGGTACCTTGCCCTACAAGTATGACATTGGCGTGCTAGGTATGCAGGCTGGCGCCGTGAACCTTGCTGGCTTCGACTCATTCTATTCATTCCTCTCAGATGGCACGCTAGACGAAACACTTGACGACGAGGACTTCTTGCTCAATTTCGCGGTGCAGTTGCCCTCGCTGGCCATGAGAATCGACGACAAGTCGGCTTTTGCCTTTGAGGTGAAATGGCTGGGCAATTTCTTCGTGGAGAGTTCTGAGAGCGATATGCTTTCTATTATTGAAGGTGGCTTCGATGATCCTGACCTGATTGGCCGAACCTTTGACGACGCTTACGTGACGGGCAGGTCCCACTTGTGGTGGGAGTTTTCGGGTTCCTACGGGCGCCAACTTTACAAAAAGGGGGCACATCAGGTAGATGCCGGTGCTACCCTTACTTTGATCTATGGGACCGGCAGCCTCTATTTCAATGTCGACAATCTGTCCTTTACTGTGCAGGAAGACAATACACTTGTAGACCTGCAAGGGCAGTTGCAATTTGTCTACACCCCAGGAGTGAGTGAGATAGTGGAAAATGGACAGGTACAGCTGTTTGACGCGTATTCCTTCGGCGCTTCTTTGGGCTCGGAATACAGGTGGACGCCTGCTGGTTCCGATAGATACAAGCTCAGAGCGGGCTTCGCCTTTCTCGACGTCGGCAATGTACAGTATCGTAAGGCGGAAAACAGTGAGGAGTATGACCTATCCACAGAGTCCGTTGACTTCAACAGCTTCCAGGAAGTGCAATCGTTTGATGCCTTCTCCGATAGCCTGGACAGGGCATTTGACAGGATAGAGGAAGACTCCAGAATACAGGGTGACGATGTGACCATCTCCATGCCCACTAAACTTTCTTTGCAGTTTGACTATCATGTCTACAGCGATTTCTTCCTCAACTTCACCACTTACATCGCTATCAAAGGTGATCGCCGACGGGTGGACGAGACGTTCAATACCACGAGCTACGTGATCACTCCTCGCTACGAGCGCCAAAAATGGGGCATACAGCTACCCATGTACTACACCAGTCTCACGAAATTCAATACAGGGATCAGCGGACGCTGGGGTCCAATATTCGTCGGGATGGACAATGTCATTCCCACGATCTCTAAGGGAGACCTATCGCGGATCACAGCCTATTTGGGTTTTAAGGTGCTTGGGTGGCCGAAATAGTTTCGGGTTCAACGTTTCATGTTCAAAGTTTGCGAGTTTCTGTCCAACCTGAAACCCTGAACATTCGAACCTTGAACAATTACTTACACTTCGTATTATTCGCGACGTTATACCGATCGCCATTGAGATAGACAATCTCATCCTTCCGCGTGAGGGTGATATCCAGTGCCTCGGCCTTTTTGAATTCCAATACTAATCGACCTTGTGGGCCAACCCCCATCAATCGGTAAGTGCCTTTCTGCTTGCCCTTGTAGGGGCCTGCCTGACCTTTCATATCGCCTCTACGCTCGGCCAGGGACTGAAAAGTGCCGTCAGGACAGAGCCAAATGTGGTTGGCTTTTAAGGAGGTGTTGGTGCCCTCGTAGAGGACCAGGTATTTCCCCCTGATTTCCGTGGACCAGTCGAAATCGGCATCGAATGACTCCAAGGTGGGCTCGACAAAAGTCAAGTTGTCAGCCACTCCGGACAACAGGTCCTTGTACTTCGTATGTGAGGGTGTTGGCACGAGGACGATCATGGTCGCGCACCTGCCATAAGGACCGCAGATCGCCAGCGAATGCCCCATTCTGCTCTTGTCATTGGAGAAAGAAAAAGAACCAACAATTCGATCGCCAACCTTCTCAAACTCACCTTGGGGCTGCGCAAAAATGCCACGGGCTAATTCCACACCCTTATCCCATCGGGCTTTGATATTGTCCAATCCATCTTGATAGGCACGCACCATGATGTCCAACTCCCGCGCGCTATCAAGACGCAAAGAAAGGACATCAGTACCCATGGGTATGTACCCTGACCAACCATCGGGCATTTTGAATTTGATCCCATTTACAGGGGCGTAAAATTCGTCCCCTGCACTGTACTCTTTAGCGGCTTGTACTCGGTCCTGACCGACGGCACTGAACGTCAATAGGCACAGGGCAAGGAAAGGAAGGGTGATGCGTGCAATCTGAAAGTCTGACACAGTGGGTTTGGATTTTAAATGATGATGGTAAATATACGAAACGGAAAAATCAATGGTATCTTACAAAGATTGACGCTGACCCTCTTCCCATGAAAAAGTACTTGCCCATTGTCGCCCTGTTGTCACTTTTTGCCTCGTCCTTTTTTCGGTGTCAGTCACCCAATACCTTACCCGCCACCTTATTGGTTGACTCCCTTATCCATTTGACAGAGCAGCAGGAGGTGACCATCGACAGCCTGGGGATTGTGATCAATCGCCTGCAGACGCCTCCGGCTGAGGAAGAAACCTCGACAGCCCCTTCCTTGTCCGCAAAAGACAGGGCCGTCCAGCAGATGGTATACAACATGCATAAAAGTTGGGCAGAACTCCCTGGCAGCAAAGATCCCGACCTAATCCTGCAATTCTTTCTACCCCGCTTCCTGACGCAGGCGATCGCAGTGAAGGCTGACAACTCCGCTGAGGCCAGGAGCTATACGCATGAGGACTTTGATAGTTACTTAAAAGATATTGGGAAAGACAAACGTAGTAGCTACACCTTTTTCAATGTGGACTTCCTGGACATTCAGACCAAGGGTGAGTATTTCAATACCGTCTACACTACGGACATCGATGTCAAGTCGGATGGCGAGCTCATTCACAAGGTCCATGTCATCGTGACGGTGACCGGTAAACGGGTCGATGCGGCGTGGAAGATCGCGCACTATTCTTGGGTGGAGTTTCAGTATGAGTAGGTTGTTCATTGTTCCCGGTTTTCTGATCTTGGTTCAACCAGGAGCCCAAGTCCTTCTACCCATTGTGGGCTTTTGCTGAGAGTTGAACTGCGATACAGGAATCTCTCTGTCATCCTCAATCAGATTCCTGCAGCACGTGACAAGTCCGCTATGCGGCATGATCTGTCCAGTTCGCAGGAATGACGAATTGAGGGGAAGTCCGTCTAAGAGCGTCATTCCTGTGAGCTTGAGAATCAGTGGTCTTTAGAGAAAAACGAACTGCGATACAAGAATCTCTCCGCCAATCCTCAATTCAGATTCCTGCATCACTTGCCAAGTCCACTAAGCGGAATGAAAAGTCCAGTTCGCAGGAATGACGAATTGAGGGTAGTCATGCCCAAGAGAACGTCATTCCTGTGAGCTTGAAAATTCTTGGTTTCAAAGAAAAACGGACTGCGATACAGGAATCTCAATCCATCTCCCCTACCTGATCATAAAGGTCATCCCAGCTCGGATTCATGCGGCTGATGACGTTCTCCTTGTATTCTCTTTTCCACTTTTTGATCTGCTTTTCACGTTCGATTGCCGCCTCTATCGTTTCGTAGAATTCATAGTAGATCAGATACTTACACTTATACCTTTTGGTGAATGTTGACCCCTCTCCATTCCTATGCTGCCAAGCTCGATCACGTAGGCTGCTCGTTACACCCGTGTAGATGACCGACCTTGTTTTGTTAGATACCATGTAGAGGTAGCCGCCTTTCGCCATTCATCGAATTTAACAACGACACGTCATTCCAGAGTAAGACTGCTCGTCCTAAGAACTTCATTCCTGTGAGCTTGAGAATCAGTGGTCAGAGAAAAACAAACTGCGATACAAGAATCTCTCCGCCAATCCTCAATTCAGATTCCTGCATCACTTGCCAAGTCCACTAAGCGGCATGAGAAGTCCAGTTCGCAGGAATGACGAATTGATGGGGGACAAGCAACAAGAAACGTCATTCCTGTGAGCTTGAGAATCCAGATTTTTATGGAGTGAATGGACTGCGATACAGGAATCTCTCCGTCATCCTCAATTCAGATTCCTGCATCACACGGCAGGGCCTCCAAGACGCACGGGAGTCCGGTTCGCAGGAATGACGAATTGAGGGGAAGTCCGTCTAAGAGCGTCATTCCTGTGAGCTTGAGAATTCGTGTCTTCAGAGAAAAACGAACTGCGATACAGGAATCTCTCCACCAATCCTCAATTCAGATTCCTGCAGCACTTGCTAGGTCCGCTAAGCGGCATGGACGTCCAGTTCGCAGGAATGACGAATTGGGGGATTAATACCCTACTAAAACAACTTGGTGACAGACTTACTGATCTTGGCCCATTCAGCGGCTGTAGTAGATGCGACCAACTGGCCGTGCATCGCAATGTACGCATCGTAAAGCTCCCCACGCAGTTGGTCCCGGCGGGCGTACATGGCCTTCATGTCTTCCTCAGTTGCAAAGATGTTGCGGATGGCCTCGTTGTCTCTATAATTCAGCTTCGCCCGTTCGAGCATGTACTCCACTAACGCCAATTGGAAGCCGTCATAGGCCTGCAAAGCCGTTTCTCTCTGAGAGGTATCAGCTATCTCACGGCTAATCGATGCGCGCCTCTTGGCCATGCGACCCTTGATTTTTTCGACGGCCTTCAGTTGTTGCTTCGCCGGGTCCTTCTTGCTGTTGTCCACCATTTGCAGCACCTCTGCCCACTCTGATTCAGTGATCATCTTCTGGAAGCGTATTCTCCCTTCGATGGCTTTTGTTTGTTGCTTAGCATGTGAACCTGCCCAATCCGCGAAGAATGTCTCGAAATCCTGCTTCGTAGTTTCACGGCTGGCGAACAAGGCATCAAGCTCTTTTAAACCATTTCCCTGTGCTTTTGCAAAATCCTTCACATACTGCTTGTACTCCTTAGCGAGGTCAACGATCTGCTCTTTTCGCTCCTTGTCCTGGACCGTCTTCTTGATGTACTTCAAGAGGTTGGGGTCGGCAAAGGGGCTGTTGGAGCTTCCAGCAAATAAGAGTGAAATGATCAGTGCAATGAGCATGGACGGTAGTCTTTATGGTCTGTCGCAAAAGTACTCAATCCATCAGAGCCAGAATAGCCAAATCAATTGCTCTTGTTGGTATACTTGAAAGCATATCTTGCCGAGAACTGGAATCTGTAAAAGCTCCCCGAGTCACCAGTCTGCCATTCCCGGTAGCCATACATGAATTCCAAACCAAAAAACAATGGTGCCGCAGGACTGACAATGACATTGGCAGAACCACTCCATGCCCGTCGGTTGACATCGGAGTTGTCCAACTGGTCCGGGTTGAACCCTTCGAAAAAGGAATAATTGACGCTAGATCGCCATTTGTCGTTCCAATGATGAAGATAGGACACGAATCCATTGAAGGACTGAATGGGCTCTAACTCCAAGTCCGTGTCGATGAGGGCGCTATTGGTAAAGCCAAGTCCAGCATATCGGCCCAATCCACGGCCATAGGATGTCATCACCCTCAGGTCATCGCGGCCCGTCGTTTTGACCTTGGCAGCTCCAGTGACGCCATAACCAATGAAATCGTGGCGCTCTCCGGCATCGTCGTAGTATCGAGGATTTCGAAAGATCCCAGCGATCCCTCCATTGCCCCAATTTCCGCTGAAGTTTCTCCGCACCACAAAATCTGGCAAGCCCCCAGAAGATACTTCCAAGCCGCCTGCAGCAGAAGGCGTGAGCGTCGTCTCGGGGTTTTCCATGGCAAACTGCCAGTTGCCTGCTGTATACCGAATGAGGGGTTGCCGATTGAAGATCAATCCCTCCGCAGCACCAGCGAAGTCGAGGTCATCGGGTATGATCACAATCATGAAAGTGCTCCATGTCTGTCCCAGCGTCCAGTTACCAAAATCGAAGTAAAACTGCCTCATGCGGGGATTGTACGAATTGCTGATTCGCTGGTCTCCGGCAAGGGACAGCAAAAAGTCCATCTCGAAATAGGCATGCACCGCCTTACCCAGCAACTCACTGGCCACATCAATATAAAACCTCGACTCTTTCACATGGAAATGGGTGTCGAAGGTCTCGCTCCCTCCGATTGGAATGGCCCCGGGGAAATGGATGTCTCTTACGGGGTTATCAACCGGCGGTTCTCCATCCTGGAACACCGAAATCATGAAGTCCAGCTTGGCAAAACCTCCGATGGTAAAGGTGGTCTCGGGCTTCTTCTCGTCCTCCTGAGCCATCACCAGCGAGGTGGCCAACAGCCCCACCGCGAAAATGCCGACCCGGACTGACCGGATCGTTGTGCTACTACTCATACTCCAACACCAGATCATCAATGAGCAACTCACTACCGATGGCCCCCTGGAAAGTGGCGCCGCCATAGCTGGAAGAAGCCACGAAAGTGAGGTGGGAGGGTAAAACAATGTTTGCAGAGTCCCCTTCTATGTAGAGGTCATTATCAGGCTTGGCATAATCAGGGAATTCATCGGGTAACCTTCCATACGTGAAGTCGATCGTGATCTCCGTCAGTTCCGCTTGTGAGTCAGTGCTGCGAAACCACGCAGTTGCTAATCGGCGAGTGGCGTTGGCCGTCCTCAACTCCAACAAACAATAGATGTCACATCCGTCATTCTCAGGCAATAGATTGCCCTCTCGGTCCTTATTTTCCGGACCAGGCTCATACCGGTACTTGACTCGGAATGCCGTGGGTCTGGCAGCAAATGGCACACCGAAATCAATCGCCGCCTCGGGATCAGCTGGATCAATCCGGTCTGTATCAAAGGAACCTGTATAAATGGTGCCAGCGGCGATGGGGAAGCCAAGACTCGCCGCGAGTCGTCCATTGTCTAAGGTCTCCATCAGCGGCGCAATGTTGTCATCTTCCAATTCTATTGGAGTCGTGGAAAGCAATCCCAGCAATTGCGTTCCGGGATTGCCTGTACCCCAGATCGTGTTTGCTGCGCTCTCTCCCGGCTCGAAGTACCCAGCATTGGTCTTGTACCATAGATTGAAATCAGCATTGGCCAATTGTGGTGTGGCAGTCGCCACCTTCGGAATCAGGGTCCACGTCCGGCTATTGCCATCCTCCGCGGTGACGATCACCGTGACTTCGTCACGAAAATCGATCACATCCCCTTGATTCACGTTCGATGTAGCAAACGTCGAAAACGTCAATGTTCTTACCGCCGTTTGGGACAGATCCACGCCAGCCGGCATCTCAATCGTGACAGTCCCCTCGGCAGCGTCAATCGCAGCGGCGCCAGCCTGATTGGTGACTTCAATGGATTTAATGTTGGCATGCGGAGATAGACCAAAGAAGTCCTGCTCAATACATGATACCAGCACTCCCGCCAGTGTCAAAGCTAAAAGGAATCCATACTTTCTCATCCTCGTGCTCTTTTTCCTTTAAAGTAATAGGCCAACCCAAGACGTAGCGACAAGAGGTCAATTTGAAAACTCACCTGGTTGGAGTCGGTACTGGAATCCTCCACATTGTTGATCGAAGTCGTGGAGTTCGTGTATTTGTAACCGATGAGATTGTTGATCTCAATCTCGAAAGCAAAGTTTTCGATGGCAAAGAAGACGATCCCCGGGCTGAGCCCCGCACTAAACACAAAGTCCTCTACGTAGGTCCGGGTGATTTCGTCCACATTCCTGGTGTCTACACGAAGGGTATTGCCACCCCCAAAACCTAACCCAATTTCCGTGGAGAAGCTCAGGCGCTCTGTTGGTACCAATGGGAAGTAAGCCTTGATATTGGGAGTCACAAGGCCCCCGCTCGCAATGGATGATCTGGATAGCGTATCGCTATTGGAATCGATCAGTGTCCCCTCAAATTCCTCTCGCTCATAATTGACATTGACGCCGGCTATGACGTAATCGCCGATGAAGTATCCGCCCTTTAGGGTGAGGTCATAATTGAACTCAGTCCCTTCGACCACGCGATCAAAGAGCCGCTGGGTGTTTTGAAGGTTCTGATCCTCCAACGAAAAGGCGAAGCCCAGATAGCCATTGCCTTTGCGAAAGGGATTGAAGTCCTCCTGATAGTATTTACTGATGAGATCGTAGGGGGAAGTTTTCTGATCGTCGGGCGGCTCCTCCTGAGCAAACGCCAGGGTCAGGCACAAGAGGAGCCCGAACATCGACGAGATTATCCTATAGGTAGTCATTCAATGAGTGTGATGAGTAAAAATCAGTCCCTCAACGTCTGTCGGGAGCTATTTCATTGCGAAAGTACGAGAAAACCAGGAATCATATAAAACGGCAGTCACTGAATTGATGTGCAAAAATCAAGGACCACTCACATTGGACTGCCATCCTCCTCCCAGGGCCTGATAGAGTCTGATGAGTGAAGTGTACTTGAGCTGCAAGGCCTCCGACGTTTGTAGTAATGAATTGAACTGTGAGCGCTGCAGATCAAGTATTTCCAGGTAACTGGTGACCCCACTCTCATAGCGAACCCACGATAGCTCCAAAGCCGTAGTGGCAGCATTGACCTGGCGAACGCGTGCCTCGTATTCCAACTGATAAGTCTCCACCGCAATCATGGCGTCTTCAACCTCCCGCAGTGCATTGAGGAAGCTATTCTGATAGGTTGCTACCAATTGCTCGGCAATGACCCTCTCGACCTCCACCTTGCGCTTGTTGGCCTTGTAGTTGAATAATGGGCCAAATACCTGGGCGGTCAAATTCGAAAATATCGAACCACTGTTGGTGATAATTGCACCAACATCCGCCGAGAGCGTCAGCGATGGATAGCGCAACGCCTCAGTGGCTCCAATACGGGCCTGCTGAGCTTCCAACCTCCGTTCGGAGGCCAATATGTCCGGCCTACGGTCCAATAGTTCCGATGGCAACCCGGGCGGAAGATCCACGGGCAACAACTGGTCTTGCAGTGCCAAACCCCGTGGGATGTCCTGCGGCGGTAGCCCTAGAAGAAAGCTGATGGCATTCTCAGTTTGTACTCTCAGACGGCGAAACGTCTGTATGGTCGTCAGCGCCTGCTCTACCTGGATCTCGGACTGCTTGAGGTCGACCTCCGATATCATACCCGCTTCAAAGCGCGCCTTCACAATGTCGAGGTCACTCTGCCACGTCTCCAAAGTCCGTTCGGCTACAATCAGGCGATTGTCCAAATCCCTCAGAAGCATGTAAGACTGGGCGATGCTGCTAACCAGCACAAGCACAAGGCTGCGATAGCCTTCCTCCGAGGCGAGATACTCCTGTCTCGCTGCTTCGTTGAGGTTTCGAAACCGCCCCCACAAGTCCACCTGATAAGATACTGCGGAAAAGACCGTACCCGAGCCACTAGCTACGTCCGATGAGTTACTGGCAAGGGACAGTCCCGCATCTCCGCCATAGTCCACTCGCGGAAATAGATTGGCGCGTGTGATATTGAGTTGTAGCTCTGCTACTTCAATCCTCTTGATCGCTACGACGAGGTCAAGATTGTTACGAATCCCCGTTTCGATCAGGGAAGTCAAAACCGTGTCTCCAAATATCTCCCACCAGGGAAGGGTGGCAATGGAAAGTCCAGTGTCTTGTTCCGCTCGATAGTATTCGGCTAAAGGTTGATCGGGCCTTGAATAGGGTTCACCAAGTTTGCAGCCCGCTGCGGCAAGAATTAGCAGTACAAATACGGCGATTTGCCCCATGTATCTTCTAAGCGTTCTCATGCCTTGCGTTTCAATCGTTCAATGAGCCCAAAAGCTGTCACCACATAGAATACCGCAACCATGATCTGCACAACCCGCACCCATACCTTGCTATCAGCCTCGTTACCAGAGCTACCACTTACCGAGCAAACCACCAGGAGAAAAGTGGAGAATGCCATGCCATAGAGAGCCCCCGCCGGCTTGCCTGAGAACAACTGACGGCCCAATATCAAGCCGACGACCAGCGTCAATAGCAAGAAAAAACCAAACTCAGGAACAATCACAATCAGTTCAAAGCCAACAATCGCGACGATGCCACCAATCAAGTTGCCAATGATCAAGGCCTTCCCCACCTTGAAGTCTTTTCCAAATGCCGGCTGCATCGACAAAATGGCCACGAATATCAGGATGAGAATGCTGCCAGTCAGTTCGAAGTAGTAGAACAGCAGGTACAAAGGCAAGATCACCAGGGTCCGCGTGATGGCCGCCACAAATCGCTGCTGTTTGGTGGGTAAAGGCTTACCGGGTGCCACAGGTCCAGAGGAAGTGGCCTTTTGCCGGGCAGGAAAAAAGGCAAAGACCAACGCGACCAATGCCATGGCAATGGTGGCATTAAAGACCACCGTTCCCGCAACGCTCTGCGCCAATGCAGGGGACATCAACCCAATATTGGGGATAAGCAAAACGGCTATCATCAACCACACCCTCAGATTGGCATTGAGCAGGGGATGATTACTATAGAAGAGGTAGAAAAGGATCAAAGACGACAGCAGAATATGCAGTAGTGGGATCGGAAGTGTGAACTGGCTGAGAACAACCCCCAGTGCGCAGGCAGCTACGATCGTCAGGATGAAAGAAAGTCCTTCCTTCCAACTCGGTGGTGCATCGGCAGCGAGAAAGCCCAAAGCCAACACCGGCAAGAGAAAGGACATCTGCCAACCGAAACCCATGGCAACAGCCACCGCAGCAACCGATCCCATCACATATCGATAGAGATGTTTTCGGGCGGTAATATCTAAAGCAACACTCCCCATATCACCTTAAGTACGACAGCCACCCATTCAACCTCAATCGCCACCGGCCGACAGTATTCAAGAAACCGTTATCACCATTGAAGACAACGACATCCACCTGCCCACCCAGACGCGTGTATTCCAACAGCTCCCTATCGTTAAAGGATATGATCACCGGGAATCGCTGAGGGTCCCTCAACCAACTTTGACTGTTTTTTACCGTGGGCAGCTCGCCACGATTGTAGTAGCCGGAGGCTACTCCATGACCAATACTACGAATCGTTCCTTCAAATACCTGTCCTGGGGCTACATCTAAGACGAACTCTACAGGGTCACCCGGATCCATGTGATACAGGTTGTTTTCCTTCATATCGGCCTGTATCCAGAGGTCTGTCGTGGTCAACAGCATGGCCATCGGTTGTCCTGGCTGACAGAAGAAGCCCAAGTCAACATTGTAGCTCTCAATGACACCATTGGCGGGCGCATAGATGGTGCTAAACGCCCTATTGAGATAGGCTTGCTCCACTGCCACCACCGAGGCCCGCAACTGAGGATTGTCGGGACCTGAAACTCCAAGCTGTTGCTGTGCTTTCTCCAGATCGGCTTCCGCAGAGGACACGGTTTCAACCGCCTGCGCCAGCGACGTCTCCGCCACATCTTTGTCAGCGAGGGACAAGGCCCCAGGATTTTCCTTCAAGACCGCTTCTACCCGATCATAGTTTCGCTGTGCCCTATCTAGCTGCGCTCGGGCCACTCCCAGCCGACCCGCTGCCGATTTTACGGTGGCCGTACGGGCTCCTACTTGCTGGGCGGTATTGTCGAGCCGTGCCTCAGCAGATTTGATGGCCAGGTCAAAAGGGCGCGGGTCAATCTGGAAAAGCGTATCCCCCACTGTCACCCGACTGTGGAGGCCAACATTGATTTGTGTCAGGTTGCCCTGCACCCTGGGAGCAACAGGGATCGCCAAACCCGTCAAGCGGGCCTGATCTGTGTAGGGCACGTGACGATCAGAGAGGACGTGTAATGTGAGCAACAACAGGCATATCCCCAAAACCGTCCAGGTCAGGATACGGGCTGGATCAAGCTGACGCTTAGGTTTCTTCTCTTCCTGCTGCTCAGCCTCTGAAACTACATTTTCGTCTACTTCCTCGGTAGTCTTTTCTTTTGCCATTGGTTTTTGGTTCCGTGTCTATTCAAAAAGGGAACATGACACAATTGCCAAACTTACAGGATTCAAACATTTCTAATTGCGGGCTCCTCACTGTATTATGACTACGCGACAACACTTCGCAAATAATTCCTGAAGGAATCGGATTTCCGTGTTCTATTCACCGCTGGGTCAAATCAATAATGGAAATTAAAACCTCAATTGATATTGCAGAACTACCATGAGCTTGCGGTCGCTAATGACTAGATTCCCGGAGGTATTTTCATTGAAGATCGGCCTGCTTTGAACACCGAGCGTTACCTCATTTTGCGAGTCTTTGGGCAAATAAGACACTCCAGCATCCCACCACCACATGGGTTCGCTGAGTCTGTCGTAGAAACTAAGCTGCCATACAAAGTAGGGCATAGAAAACCCCCTATCAGTCAACAGCATGGGTAGACGAATGCCTGTCATCGAGACCATGGTCTTTCCTGTTCCGAATATGGGCGCACTATGTCCCAGGCCATTGAAGGAAGTTGGGACCCCTTCGTTAATTGGATTGTTGGCGCCAATGTTGCGAATGTAATCTGGCCCATAATCGTAATTGAAAAAGCCCACGTACGAGGATAGCGAATGGCTAGCATCGAAGGGCCACTCTAAAAAAGCATCGACCGCCCAATGATTTAAGTCGAATTCCTCCTCCTGGCTATTCTCAAGTCGACCCAACGCATTGTTCTGAAACATGAACCCGGCCCCTACCGCCAACACCTTTTTCGTGCCGTAGTAAGTACCTGCTCCCAGATCGCTTTCAGTACTTTCATTATCAAAGAACTGATAGCGCACGTAGCCTGAAAGTTGAGGATCACTCTTGTTACCAATAAACCCCGTGGTCTCACTGTAGGAGTAATCTGACGCTAGCAATATCACTCGCGCTATGGCTACCCGGTACTCAATCTTTTGGCTCCTGCCTTTAACAAACAGCGCGTACCTCCTCGTCAAATCATCAGTCTCATTGACGGTGGGTAAAAGCACCAGGGGTATATCGGAACCCACCTGGCTGTTAGTACCAGGTCCCGCAAAGCGACTGAGGCCAGTATTGGTTGTTTTGCCAAAGCCAATCCTTAGATGCTCACCAAATACATACGCGAAATAACCATCCAGCCAGCTAAACTTTAGCGAATTTGCTCTGTTCCAATTGTTCTCGCCAAAATTCAATTTGAAATACCAGTGATCGTTGAGCAGCGTCGTCACCCCCAGACGGTACCTTCTGAGCGACACATCGTATAGTTCGGACCTTTGCTCTCCGTCGACAGCACTTCCAGGATTGAGATCTGTGTACCGGAACCAAATTTGTGCACTGGCATTGAAGTCAAATACTGACCAGTCTGATTTATGTCCATCCTCTAGATCTTCCTGTGCAGTGATTTCGAAGGCTAGGAGGACCATACCGGTTAGCAGTATGCATTGGCTTAGTCTCATCACGACACGAATTTGAGGGCGGACCTAGAAATTGATGTATCTCGCGGGAATGTATTTGTAGTCTTTGTTCACCCGCAGGATCAATTGAATGATCGGTGTGAAAGAGTACACCCAACCGTCGTCCTTGTTGAGGTATTCCGCCCCGAAAGCCGGAGTGATATTGAGTGTATGCACCTCGTCAAAGACGATGCCAAAGGACCCCCCTGCCCGAATAAAACGCAAGGTGATATCTTCGCCGTCACCCCATTGAAAAAGTGCTGCTGCCAGGCCACCGACTACATATTTCTTTGAAATCACATAACTGATCGACGGTACGTATCTTATGGCCTGTGTAGTTCCAAACCCCTCTGTTTTGAAGTCTCCTTGCCATTTGACTTGCTGCGCAATAGCCCATAGGTGATCCTTGTCCTTGCCGAAGAAGTCCTTGCGCACAACCCCAAGCCCCGGTCTGAATTCCCATCTGTTGGGCCGGCGGCTAATTCGAAAATCCGGAACGATCTCCCACTTCTGGCTGGGTGAATACGTAAGTACGCCCTCATAAAACAGCGTGTTCAATTGGCTGATGTTCTCATCGGCACGCCACTGGATCTCGTGTGAATGCTTATAGTCATCCTGTCCGCCGAAGACAATCTTATTGCCCATGATCAACCAGTTGTCCCATCGATCTATTGCACCGCCATCAAATGGGTCGATCACCTCCTGGGCCCAGCTCACCAGACTAGTGATGAAAAGGAAAATCAATATCAGCGTCTTGCGAACCATCACTCCTATTTGAATAGCATCTTTATGGCCTTTCGAGGAATGACGACCTGTTCAGGGCCGCCAGTAATAAGAAAAATCAGAAGGGTCGCCAGACCTATTAGCATTATTCCTCAATATATGTCAAAAAGTCGCTCTGACCCGTACTCCATAGTACCAAAGGGAACTCACCGCCTGGTTCAAGGTGGGATTGATAATTAATTGTGCATCCGGTGTGATTGCCAAGTGCTGCGTCAGGTGAAACCGATAGTAGGCCTCCAGCGTCATTTGGTCCTTAGGCTCAAATGCATTGCCATCTTCATCAGTCAATTCATCAATATTGGTCTTAGCGGAGCTGAAAGCGAGACCTAGCAAGTCATGACTGCGAAAGACAAAGCCATGACCAATTTGAATGTCGCGCTTGTAGAAGGTATTTTCCCCATTGCCATTGGAGAAGCCTACTCTAAAGTATGGGGCAAACTTATTTTGAAAGAACCAATGAGTAGAAATGGCAACACCAGCATTTCCAGGAATGTTGGTGTCGGAGGGATTCGTGTAGCTGTCGGTCTCCCAAAAGGTCACACTGACCTTCTTAAAATAGCGCTCGGCCATGGTCGGCACCCAGCCGAATTCGACGGCTTTGAATAGATTCCCCTCGAAGAAATTGCCTCCGAAGTCCAAAAAATCGCCATCTGCAAAAAGGTCACCATAAACATCTGCAACCCCAGCCATGATATAATATTGGTCGGAGAGTCGAAAACTACCCACTATGCCCAGTCCCTGATTGGGCCAATTGATGGTTCCGGAAACCGAGGAACCATAACCCAGAAAACTGGTCCACGGCACGATCAAACCATGGAAATTGAAGTAATTCGCCGGGTCTATTTTCCCCAATACAAACTGCAGTCGGTTTTCGAGGAAGGATTGCTGCCAATTGAATTCGAGGATGCGCGGAGTGTAATCATTATACCCTACGGCTGGCAATCCGTAGTACCCCGACTCGAATATGCCATGAAACATGGGCGCAATCCTATCTCCGTACGAATGACGACTATTGATTTTCAAAAAGAGCGTCCCTTTATTTTTGCCCGATTTACGTCCCACTAAATTCCAACCCAGTTGAAAGTCCAGAACGCCACCACTGGTACTGGGCTTATGTTCACTTTCATCCAATACGTCCGAAGATCGCAGGAAGATAGTCGTGTAATTGATTCCTAGCTGTATTCCTGTCTCTTCATTCAGCTGCTGCTTCCAATCGTACCACCCTTTTGTGACTCGAATGGGAAGCCGGAAATATGATTCCTTCTTCTGATTGTCAACTCTGAGTTGGGCACCGATGGACTTAGGCCCCCCCAATCCATCCTGGTTTTCGTAGCCGGAGGCCGTGCTGTCAGACGTAAAGCCGTAGCCAGATTTTGTTTCCTGAGCATGAAGGCCGAAGACAGCGGTAATGAATAGTAGTGTGATTACATGTTTTTTCATTCGATTCATTTAAGGCGTCATTCAGAGGAAGGCCTGCAAAGGCCGACAGAAGAATCTACATAAGAGACTCTTCGCTACGTTTCACTCCGCTCTGAGCGACGAATCTTTCTAGTTTCTTCAATCACGCTTTCCTACTCCACGCCATGGTCATGCAAATCTTCCGGAATCTCTGGTGCCAGTAGGTTCTCGAGATACGACTCTTTTTCCAAAGGCACCCATCGACCTTGCTCCTCCACCGGATACCGAATGGGTTGCCCGGGATACTCCCCTCTTTGAACCTCAGAGTCCCGCACCATCACGACCCCGTTGACCAACACATAAGGAATTCCCGTAGATGGTAAACCATTTTCACCCAGCACGTATGTTGCATTGTCCGTGATCTCCTCGGGATGAAATACAGTAATGTCTGCAATCATACCCTCCTGCATCCTGCCTCTCTTCTGCATGGCCTCAAGACCAGCCTCGCCTAAATGTAATGCCGTCCAATAGCTATTCTGAGAGATCGTCTGCATCAGCGGCACATTATTCTCACGGGCAAGCCGGAAGGATGCAGCATGCGAACCCGCCGTACGTGGATGTCCCACGTAATCGGTGAATGGCGCATCCGGTGCCAGGATCTCGCTGTCAATATCGGTACCTGGCATCGCGTCACCAGCTACCGTCATATGCGGCACCTGCAAAAAGTATTTGAGCCACTCTTCTTTGTAAGGGAAACACAGAATGATGATATAGCCGGGATCCTCCTGGACTTTGGCCTGGTATGACTCAAGCGTGAACGTCTCGCCCGTTTTAGGGTCCAACATATCTTCGTAACCCACGCCAAGGAGCCCAATCTTATCTGGTGCAAAAAAGGCGGAACCAATCGTGGATGATCCGCAGAAATAGGGATAATATTCAGACCAAACGTTCTTACCCTGGTCCCGGAACAATTGGGCATGCTCCTCTATCTCCCACCAACCCTGATAGGCATTATGACTGAACAGCACCGGAGCATCCAATGCCATCCCGTTAACCAGCTGCTCGAAAGAACCGAGGTTACCCTCATATGGTGGCCTGCTATTACCTAATAATCGAACATGAAAGCTGCTGGCACGTCCATAGTTGGCGGCCACTTTTTGATAATTGAATACTTCCAGCGTCGAAGCGCCGCTGGCCATGTAGCCCATCGTAGAACCCGCTGTCAATGCACCTTGCCTAAACTCTTCATCGGCAATGGCCATGATTTCATTGATTTGATCGAGGGTCGAAACGGTCTCCGCCCAATCAGGCTTCCCATTCTCTTTGTACGAGTCTCCTCTTAGGTACCCAAGTAGATCTTTGGCATCGACATCTTCCGTGATTTCCATTTGGTCCAAGACCCTCATCCGAATGGCCTCGTGGGAGACCGCAGCGCCATAATTCACTGGCCACTTTCCTGCCCGTCGGTCGTAAAACTTGGCAATATTCAGATTGCCGCCCTCCAAATCGAGAGGAGTGGTCACGCCATCACGAAGTCCAATGTAGGCATTCCACTCAATGCCATGCCCATGATTTTGCGTGTCAAGAAAACCTGGTGCCACGACATGACCAGCCGCATCAATCGTCTCGGCACCGCTAATCTCCTGCTCGGTAATCGTGACGATCACTCCGTCTTTGATACCAACATTTCGAACGGCATCGAAGTTGGTCTCGGGATCCATCACTCGCCCATTGAGAATGACGACGTCATAGCCATCGGTGGGCTTGGACGGCTCGCAGGCGATGATTGATAGTAATGGAATTAAAAAAAGCAGCTTTCTCATGAATCAAAAAGTCTCAATTCGTTGGCGGCTCATCGATACAGTTCGCCAACTCAAAACATAAAGTATCCCCGGCCGCTGGAATTTTGCCTGTCTTGTCCAGAATGCCCTCAAGGAGGATGTTGGCGATATCAACGCCAGAAGCATCCACGGTCACGAGCGTGATATGGTCGGCGGACCGAAAGTCCCCGATGAACTGCTCACCCCCAGTGGTTGCCAGATTAATATAGTCATGACCTCTCCGCTCTTCGTGCTTGTAGCGATGGGTATGTCCATTAAATACCGTGTAGGCTCTATCAGTCAGTGCATTTTCAATAGACAAGAAGTTCTCTTCACCCTCCTTTTCCCAAACGGGCTTATGCATCATAAGAAATGTCCATTGTACTTCCGGGTTGTCTTTTATAGCCTGTCGCATGTACGCGGCTTGCTCCTCCCCAATATTGCCAAACCTACGTTCCGGCATTGCTGCATAAGCCGTCTTAGTAAAAGCCTCGGGACCCTGCGAATCATAAATAACGATGGCCTCATTCCTGGCCTTCTCTATCTCGGCCATCCGTTCAATACTGTTGTCCTCGGTATCCATCACCATGAAGAGCACATTCCTGTAAACAAAGTGATAGTATCGTTGGCCCAGACGTTCTTTCCAAATACTGCGAGCCTGTTCTCCCGTCAGGTCGTGGTTACCACCCGCATAGAAAATAGGCGCCTTCGCCTTGTCGGCTCGTTCATCGAAATCATTCCATTGCCGATTCCATTCCGCCGCATCTCCCGTGCCATCGATCAAGTCTCCGACGTTTACGATCATGTCAGGGCGCAACAGGTTCAACTGGGCAACCGCCACTTCGAAGATCCGGGGACGTTCGCCACCCGTCAGATCACTGAATAAAGCAAAGGTGAACTTCTCAGGACTGTCATCAAATCGCTCGTGGGTCCAGGGTACTGGACCCTGTTCGATCTCGTGTTGGAATTGAGGTTGGTCCGTACACGCACAGAGGAGTGACAGGGAAAGTATGGTTAGGTTGAGCTTCACTTAGTATGGTACATGGACGTTTGAAACGTTTACCAACGACAGATTAAAAAACAAAAACTGATTGTCCCCGGACCTGTTCCGGCCCCCCCCTAGCTTCTGATACTCAGTTTGAGATCCCGGAATAAATCCGGGAATGATACCTCTTTTTTAATCTGTCGTTCGACTTTGGCCTCAGTGTAACAGGCCCTAGGGAACCTGTATTAGTTCTTCCACTCCTTCGTGTCAAACTTTTGACCGCCGACAGAAGCTTCGTACATCAGCCCACCTTTGGCCATCGTGAAGATCGCGACGCCATCCTTGTAGGGGGCATCTACAGCTGCGCCTGCAGTGACTGCCACGGCTGAGGCCTGCGCTGACAGCTTCAACTTACCTTCGACGAAGTTGTCATAGGCTGCTTTGTTTTCGAAAAGCACAGCTTCCATGTAGGCCTGACCGCCCCACTGAAAGCCGACGGTAACCTGTGTCATGGATGCACGCATGATAGGGCTCCCTCCGCGGAAGAGTACTCCATCGCCATGAGCGCCACCAATGCCAATTGCTCCCTTACCCACATTGGGGAAGATCGCATAGCCATAAGCGGTTTCCAGTACTTTCTGGATCTGCCAGTTGGTCTCCACTAGCTCCTTGATGGCGTCTTTGGATTTCTGAATGCGCTCTCTTTCTTTGGTGTTTTGAGCGATGGTCACGGTACTCACCGCGAGAAGAATAGCTAGAATTGATATCTGTAGTTTCATCCTATTTGGGTTTCAATTATTCAAAAGCAACGTAAAGTTACTGCACAAGCGCTTCAAACTGCTGCAAGGCCGGAGCCACGGCAGCTTGATATTTGTCATCGGCCTCCTGTGCTTCCTGTTTTAGATTCTGGAGTTCCTGCCTCATCTGTGTCGTCACGGGCCCCTCCGAATGATCGAGGATGCCACTCATAAACGACATCTTGAATAGAATCGTCGCAGGCTGGTTGATGACCTCGGCCAGAGTGCGACCTCGTGAGACATAAGACCCCTCGTATTCGTCCACAATGGCAGTGATGGCCTCTGCTTGTTTCTTGGCCTCCTCCTTTTGGGCATCGCTGGCACTACCAGACTGAAATGCTTCCAGCTTCTCGGCGACGTCGCTCTTCACAGCCAAAGCTTCCAATACCAGCTGCGTCTTCGCCTCTGCGGTATTGTACATGTCCATCCAGAAGGCGAATTTGCCATTGGCCTGTGCCTGTGTATAAGACTCCCTGGGGCTCATAGCGAGGTTGAAACTCAGCGTCTCCACCGTACCGTCAACAGTCAACTGAACGCTATATCTTCCCGGAGGCGCAATAGGGACGACTGTCGTTGCCGGTCTTCCCGGTACGCGGGAAACGCCATTGATACGCATGTCCCAAACAAACTTGTTGAGACCGGCATTGATGTCCGATCCGGAGCCCGTCGATAGCATCATCTGTTCCTTGGAGTAGTTGCGGATCACCTTCCCACTGCGGTCCAGTATCGCTATGCTGATTTCGGAAGGCTGACTGGCCAGCTTAAAATAGAAGGTCGGTCCGAGTGGTTTCGGATCACCGGCATCGATGAATTGGCGTTTGCGCTCACCATTCACTTGCTGGAATGTAAGCTCGTAGTAAGTCAAACCTGGGCGCATGTTTTGCACAAAGTAGTTTTTCTTCATACCAGGATCACCGCCCGGCACGTAGTCCAACCACCAGTTGTAGCCAAATCGTGTGTGATCAGCAACGGAATACAAATGCACCGGTTTCTCATCGATAGCCTCCGACTTCTCTCGAAGTGGACCAATGTCGTCCATAATCCAGAAACCACGCCCATTGGTAGCAATGACCAGGTCCACATCTTTGATGACCATATCGACCACAGGCACCGCGGGGAGATTGGCCTTTAGCTTAACCCAACTCTGTCCGTCATTGAGCGAGTAGAACACGCCCGTCTCGGTTCCAACGAAAAGCAGCCCCTTGCGCTCCTTGTCTTCGCGAATGGTCCGCGTGATCTCCGATTGCGGAAAGTTGGGGGAAAGATTCGTCCACGTTTTCCCGTAGTCCGTTGTCTTAAAGATGTAGGGATTGTAATCGTCGTAGGTATTGAAATTGGAGAACACAACATAGGCAGTCGCCGGGTCATGCGGTGAGGGCTCGATCTCGTACACCTGCGAGTACTCGGGCACGCCTTCCGTGATAGAAACGTCCTGCCAGCTTCCTCCTCCATTTTGGGTCACGTGTACCTTGCCGTCGTCAGAGCCAGTCCAAATCACACCTTTACGCACTGGCGACTCAGCCATTCGCTTGATGGTGCTGTATACCTCCTGTCCGAAGTACTCCGATAACCATGGCGTCCCCGTAATCTTCTGTCGGTCCTTAATGTCGTTGGTCAAGTCTGGGCTGATCACTTCCCAACTGAGGCCCTCATCTCTCGTGCGGAAAACGACGTTACCGCCCAGGTAGATCGTGTTAGGATCGTGCGGAGAAACGAAGTAGGCCAGGTCCCAATTGAAACGATAATCAAGGTCATAAGAATTGAGACCAAACATCGGCTTGGGAGAAACGGACCTTACTTCATCCTGTCCCGTGGCGATGTTATTGACTGTAAAAGGAGCACCGCTGCCCATCGGCGCACCACCAGAGATATTGTAGACGATGTTGTTGTCACCCGGCTTAGGAATGACACTACTGATCTCGCCATTGCCTATGATCGTAGTTTCATAGCCGGAAATCCCACCCCATCGTGAGGCGCTGGGGACCTTGTAAGCCAGGATGTCCTGCCCGCTACCATAGACGTTGTAGGGGAAGTCGTCATCGACATTCACCCGATAAAACTGCGAGTTTTTCTGTGTATGCTGACTGCTCCATGTTTTGCCGGCAGTCATACTCACCTGGCAGCCGCCGTCGTTGGTACCGATCATGCGATTGGGGTCGCGTGGGCAGATCCAGATATCATGAAAGTCGTCCTTGATCCCCGGGTCGAGTATCCAGTTCTTGCCACCATCCTTGGACATGAACATTCGGTTGTTGGGGCTCCACAGTTCATTGGCGTCATGCGGGCTCGCGTAAATATGGCTGTAGTAGAACGGTCGACCGATGATCTGAAAGAAGTTCGAAACAAACTCCCAGTTCTCACCCAAGTTATTGGAGACATAGAGACCAGGCACCGTTTCCGAGTCGAGCAATAGGTACACCTTATCCGCATCCGCTGCTGACATCGTAAGTCCCGCTCTACCGCGTCCACCCTCGGGTAACCCATTGGCATAGGAGATCTCCGTCCATGTGTCCCCACCGTCGGTGGACTTGTACAATCCGCTTTCGGGCCCACCGGTTTTCGGACCCCACGCTTTTCGCTCAAATTCCCAGAGGTAAGCGAAGAGTTCGTTGGGATTGGATGGGTTCATCACCAAATCAATGCAACCAGCGCCCTCGCTTTTGAAAAGTACTTTCTCCCAATTTTCTCCTCCGTCCTTCGTCCGGAAAACGCCGCGCTCCGGATTAGGACCGAAGGCATGACCAAAGGCCCCCACATAAACGATGTCAGGATTGGTCGGGTGTACCCGTACCTGCGAGATGTGATGTGTCTCTTCGAGGCCCAGATGCGTCCAGGTCTTGCCATTATCTATGGTTTTGTAGACGCCGTCGCCCCAGCTGACGTTGTTCCGCATTTGCGGTTCGCCCATACCGACATAAGCTATATTGGGATTGGACTCGGAGAACTCCATGGCGCCGATGTTGCCGGACTTGAAGTACTCATCCCCTACCGGCTCCCAGTAGGTCCCGGCATCCTCCGTTTTCCACAGGCCATTACTCGCGCCATGGTAGAAGGTGTAGGGTTCTGTAGGATGTCCGAGCACAACCGAACCCCGGTTGCCCACGATAGGGCCGATGAATCGCCACTGGAGTCCATTGGGAACGCCCACTTCGGAGCGATCGTCTAGTGAATAGTCAGGGTGTTCGAGTGAAGAGGTTTGTGGGGCACTGCATCCAAGTAGGAGGAGCACCACCAAAAAGGCTCCTAGTATGTTTCGCATGTCTCGAGAATTTGTAATCAGAGGGTGTTTTTCCAAATCTTTCCGTCCTTGATAACTAATTTCAAATTGTCATCCGACTTCAAAACATTCACATCCTTGGTCGGATCAGCAGACCAGATATTCAAATCTGCCCATGCACCCTCCTCTACTACGCCCAGTTTCGCCTCTTTATAAGGATCACGACCAGGGCCACTCATTGTCAAAATCTTCCCGCAGTTGCTTGTCGCCATTTTCATAATCTCAAGATCAGTGTAGCCCGTTCCCGGTACTTCTTTTGCAGAGACGATGTTCGTACGAGCAAATTTCACCTCATCTCCAAACATATCTGAGCCCAGGACTACAGTCACGCCATACTGCCTCATTAGAGGAGGCACTTTGATTGACCCCTTGTTTACAGCAGTACCTTTCTCGATCATATCGGGTGTGAACCAATCTGGAAACCCACCTGCAAAGAGGGTATAGCTTCCAAATGGTTGCCAAGACCAGAAAACACCCTCCGTCTCGGACATCCGCTTGACTGTAGGCTCGGTGATCAAAAAGCCATGTTCAAAAGATTTCACCCCAGCATCCAATGCCATATTGTAAGAGCGATCGTGGTACGCGTGCACGGCCACATAGCTTTGATAGGCATTCGCTACCTCGACGACCGCCTTTAACTCGTCGAGGTTCATTTGCGTCATATTCAGTGGGTCAAAAGTCGAAGCAACACCCCCGCCAGCCATGACTTTTATGAAATTGGCGCCATTCCTGAAATTCCATCTTGTCGCCTTGATCACCTCCGGCACACCGTCTACGACATGGGTATTACGGACCATGGTCTGATAGTTGCCTTGTCCGGGGCCTTCATTCGATGGGCCCCAATCACCATGTCCTCCGGTCTGAGAGATAACGGGACCTGAGGAATAGATTCTCGGCCCTTCTATTTTCCCCTCTTTTACCATCCGCGCAATTGATAACGAATTACCACCGATGTCTCTTATCGTTGTATACCCTTGATCCAGTAGTCGCTCCGCCATTTTGATCGCCCTGGCGCCCTGAGCATAAGCATCATACTCGTAAGTGCCCTCAGTGGTACCTCCCCACAACATCAAGTGCTGATGCATGTCGATCAACCCGGGAATAAGTGTACCGCCTTGTCCGTCTATCACCGTCGCTCCCTCAGGAGCCGAAATATTGCGGCTAATCTGTTTGAATTTACTTCCTTCAATGAGGACGTCTGCGCTTCGGCTGGTTTCGCTCGTCCCATCCCAAACACTGACGTTGGTGATGAGGATTGTCGTAGGTTCATCTTGGGCTGTGGTGACAGTGAACACCATCGCCATTATGATTATGAGTAGGTTTTTCATCTTCACGTTTGACTTGTAAACTCCGATTACAGCGCCGAAGTTAAATATATTTTTTATGGCTGCGATAAAGCCATTTAGTGTTCTCTGATGTGCACGAAGGTTTCCACAATTTTCAGCTTCTCTCTCAACGGGCAGGCAAACTTTGTCTATCAAAGAGAAAATCCTTTATCCTTGCAATAAACCCAAATTCAAATCATGGCCACTCCCTTCAAAACCCAACAAACGATCGATACCGCGATCAAACTGGCCTTTATTGCCGCTATCGTTGGCTTTAGCTATGCTATCGTTTTGCCATTCGGCAGCATCATGGCGTGGTCCATCATCCTGGCCATGGCTTTCGATCCGTTGTATTTCTCGCTGGCAGACAGATTCGGTGGCAAATACAAGCTCGCCGCCACAACCATCGTCCTGGGAGGCATGCTGATCATCATGCTGCCAGCCTGGTTGTTTATGGATTCCATCATCGAGGGGGTACGAGTGATCCGTGCGGAATTTGAGGCCGGCACACTCACGATACCACCCCCAACCGAAAATGTAAAGGACTGGCCAATAATCGGTGATAACCTCTACGAGTTCTGGAATAGCGCCTCGACCAACCTGCAGGCGACCATCGTCAAGTATCAGAACCAGTTGACTGAAATTGGCAACAAACTACTCCGAGGTGTACTCAGCGTTGGCGGTGCAGTCTTCCAATTCATCATATCAACCATTATCGCTGCGGTGATCCTCGTCACCAAAGGCACGAAAGAAAATGCGATCAAGCTATTCAATAGGTTGATGCCAGCAAAAGGCGAGGAAGTGGCGGAAATCGCTCAAAAGACAGTCAACAATGTAGTAAAGGGCGTTCTGGGTGTGGCACTGATCCAATCCTTCCTGGTAGGCGTTGGATTCCTGCTCTCCGGCGTACCTTATGCAGGACTTTGGACACTCATTGCCTTTATCCTGGCGGTCCTCCAGTTGCCGCTCACCGTGGTGACGATCCCTGTGGCTATCTACTTATTCAGCGCTATGGATACCGTCCCTGCTGTCCTCTGGACGACTTACCTCGTAATAGCAGGGTTGTCTGATAATATCTTTAAGCCGATCCTTCTGGGAAAGGGAGCACCTGTTCCCATGTTGGTCATATTTCTGGGAGTGATTGGTGGATTCATTACCATGGGCTTCATCGGGCTCTTCGTGGGAGCGATCCTACTCTCCCTGGCGTATCGTCTGTATTTGATGTGGGTGAATGCTGACGCCGAGAGCGGAGAGTTGAAGGTGGAGAGTTAATGTTGGTGGAGTGTGGATCCGCCTTCGCTGATGCTACTGCGGACGATGAAGTTGAGGAGTTGATCCGCCTTCGCCAGAGCTTCGGCGGACAAAGGAGTTGAGGAGTGGAAGGAAGGCGTCAAAAATTAATGTACTTCGCCGGGGTGTACTTGTACTCCTTGTTGATGTTGATGATGAGGCGGAGGATGATGCCACCCGCCGGAAACCAGGTCTCGTCGGCAAAGTTCTGCTGCTCAGCATACAAATAGGAAGCGTTGATCGTGTGCTGCTTGTTGATGACATAGGCGACTCCCGCTCCGGCAACAAGCGCTGAAATGCCATTCTTCTCTTCGCTGAACTTATAGTAGCCCCCAGCCATCACCGACACTATCCAATCGTCGCCAACAACACGGTTGTACGACGGAAAATATCTCAGTGTCTGACTGGAGCCACCCGTGCTTTCAATGTCGATCTGCCATTTAAACTGTTGAACCAACTGACCATCCACAAATCCATACTTGAGCACAACGCCCAGTCCAGGACGAAAATCCACCCTATCTGGTTTTACAGCTATTCGAAAATCCGGAGCAATTTCCACGTGCTCGGAGAGGAAGTAGGTCCCAATGTACTCGACAAAGTATTGCTGTAGCTGCCGTGTATCGTCCTGCAGACGGAACTGCAACTCTGCAGAGCTCTTCCATTTCGCTGGCCCCCAACTCACCCGATTGCCGACATAAAACAAATTGTCCCAGGCCTGTGGGTTCTCCGACTCCTGTGCCCGGACCTTGGAGGTGCTACAGACACAGACGACGACAGCGAAAAGGGCCAAAAGCCTTAAAGAGCCAGACCGAAGGTTGTGTGTAGAGCCAGACATTGGGTTAGATCGATATTCTTCCTCGGACACCATAATACATCAAAAAATCTCTGTCGGGATCCAGGGCGGGGTTCAACACAAACTTAACCAAAGGTGTGATTGCCGTAGTCTTGGACCATGTGAATCGATAAAAGACCTCGCTAAGCAATTGAGAGCGATCGGTGATGGTCGATGTTGTATAGTTGAGGCCGACGGCCAACATGTCGTGGTTAGGGAAATACCAACCATTGGCCACGGATACGTTCAGTTTCGACAAGGCATTCGCCCCCTCCCCATCGGATAGTCCAAAAGTCGCCACTGGGATCAGGCGCTCGTCAATGACCCATGTACCTTGAACTGTGAACCCGTGACTTGAAGGCGTGGTGAAAAAGGAGTCATCCGTCATCACGAGCTCATCAGAGTGCCAGTAGGTAACACTCAATCGGTTGAAGTAGTACAAAGCCCTCTCCGGCGTATAGGCAAACTCTACCATCTTCAGAAAATTGCCGTTGGCCCATTGATCCGTCCCCAAATCAAAGAACCTCGGACTAGTCAGATCTACCCCCGCCACATCATTCAATCCGGCAACCAACCCAAAACGCTTTTTCTTGTCCAGCCAGCCACCTGCAACCACTCCAAAGCCGGGATTGGACCAGCTGACCGTCGGATTCACAGAAAATGCCAGATCCGTAAAGTGCAACATGGGATGGGCGAGCCCATTGAAGGTGAACCAGTCCGGCATGTCGATCTTGCCAATGACGATCGCCAGTCTATCAGAGATCTGCTGTTGATAGTAGAACTCCAGCGTATGAAACCGCCACTTGTTGAACTTCGTAGCGCTCAGGTTCGCCGCGCCGGTCTCCAGAAACAGAAACTGTGGCGCCACATCGCCATAATATAGATGTCGCCAGTCCACCCACCAGATGAGACTCCCTTTGTTTTTATCCTGCTTTCTGTTGATGACATTCCACTTGAGAGTCGCATCGAAAATGCCACTACCCGCTGTTTTCACATTCTCCTCGGCGATGCGAGAGGTCGCACCCATGTAAATGCCCGTGTAGTTCAGACTGAGTTGAAGGCCCGCATTATCATTAAGCTTCTTTTTGAAATCGAACCACCCATTGGAATATTTCAGGTCGTATCTGTAGTAGGGAGCTGTGTAGTCATTCAGCTCCAATTCCACGTCTTTGTTCGTGGGATTGCCCATCTTCAGATCCGCCCGGTAGTTCGATTTGGTCGAGTCATTGGCGGTGACTCTCCGCCCCTGACACAAAGCGCAGTGAGCCAACACGAGGACCACCAACGCCAACAGGCCCCTAGAAAGCCTCATTGAAATTGAAATAGAAGCCGAAGGTCTCGGTGCCAAAGCCGAAGTCGATACGCAGATTCATCCGAGGCTGTACTTCCAGACGATACCCGACACCCAGACTTGGCAAATACTCCTCGAAACTGGTGACGTCCGTGCCAATTCTACCGCCACCAAACCATCCCACCACACCATGCTTGGAGATCTCGCCGCTGCTTTTGTAGAACATATGTCGGTACTCGCCCATGAAGTAATACATGCTTTCGTTGCGGTAGCGCCCCCATGTGTAGCCACGGAGGTCCCACGGTGTGCCTAGCTGTGACATCTCTCCATAGGGTACTTCGCCGGTGCTGAACCTCCCACGTCCCTGTACAGCGATGGTGCGGCCGGGCTTGTTGTTGAGTGTCCAGTACTTGCGAATATCGATGCCTAGCACCTCATATTCATTTTGCCCCCCCAGCCAACTACCGTAAAAGGTGGCCATCACCTCGATGAAAAATCCTTCATAGGCATTCACCGGTATGTCCCGACTATCATATTGGAAAACGAACCCAGCGCCTCCATTGAACGGCTTGTCGTTGTACTCGATATAGAAAGGATCCGTAGCCACTCCCTCACTGGGATTGGAGCCTTTGGTGTAGTTGAAGTCCACCACCGGCCCTGCGAAGTAGTTCTTCTTGAACTGCCACAAAAACTTTGGATAGATCTGCCACCAGGTGCGCTCATAGGCCGTCGTAGAATCCGACTTCTCCGTGTACCGGGCTTCATCGTAGCCCACGCCCCAATAATTGTCAGGCATGAATTTGAAATTGAGGTCCGAATAAATGCGCAGCTTGTCCTGCTTCCAGAAAGTAGTTGCTTTAGAGCCAATGAAGTAAGCACCCGTGCTGCTAAACCCAAGCATGATAGGCAGCGAACTGCGCTGAATGAGTGAATCCTTGCGATTGGTCTTGAATGAGGTCATTACCCCGCCGGCGATGGTCAGTTGCAGCTCGGGCGTGTACGCAGGTCCAGCAAGGGGCGTGATCAATAGCCTTCCTTCCTCGGTCTTTCGCGCCCGCTTCTCTTTCTGTGCCGCCATCCAGTCCTTGGACAGGAATTTTTGTGCGAACGTGCCATCAGCCACCAGGCTCAATACTACCAAAAGGCCTATGGTCCGTAGTTGTCTCATATTTTTCCTGAAGGATGTTCTCATCTACCAATGCTTTATTTGGCGGCAACCGGGCTATCCACTGTAGCAACAGCCCCGCACGCTCCCCCGCAAAGCCACGCTGACTGCCGTTCCTATCCCTGCCGCAATCCAGAAGCAGAGATACCAGCACTCACTCCCAATTCGCTTTGTACACTCTTAAGAGATTCTCCCCGAGGAAGCCTCTGATCTCCGATTCCGTGCAGCCAAAAGTGTCTTCCAGTTCCCGTACGACACCCCAAATCTCACCTGGCTTTCCCATGTGCGAAGGAGAAGCATAGCCCATTTCCGGCGGAAAGTTCTCCGGGTTCCTAAGCACCCAATCAAGAGTCTCCGCATAGTTATAGACATAATCGGGGCCGACACAAGTGCACTTCGCCCCAACAAGATTCTTGATATACTCAACGTGTTTGGCGATGTCATAGGGCCGGGCCTCACCTTTTGAGTTGAGAAATCCACCGATGAAATTCACACAGATCACACCTCCCGTGGCGGCAACGGCCTTCACCGCCTCATCCGAAACATTCCGCCCAATAGGCTGGAAAGTCATCAGGTTGGAGTGCGACATCATCATGGGCTTATTCGTCAGCATCGCTGCCTCCATACACGTCTCATTGCTGGAGTGAGAGCAGTCCACTACGATTCCCAGCCGGTTCATCTCCCGGACCACCTCCGCACCCAAGTCAGTCACGCCCTCGTCGGTACCGTCTTCGTTGGACACACCCCCATCCGCATAGTCGGTGTCGATATTATAGGTGAAGTTCATCTGCCTCAACCCAAGGTCGTAGTAGGCCTGCACATTCGTCAAATCTCCTCCTAGTGGCATCATGCTTTGGAAGTTGTGCATGATGGCCAGCTTGCCCTGGTCTTTGGCTTTTTGGATGTCGCCAAAAGAATATACCTGCAGGTATCGATCACTCTGACCCTTCCAGTAGTCGTTGACACGCTGCATTCGCTCCTTTACGACCTCAGGAGTATCCTCGGGTGGGCCGTTGGAGATGGTGGCGGAGATGAAACCATAACGACTGTCTATGGAGTGTTGGATGGCTTCTTCATACTGTTCGTTGGTGAAGCCCGCGGGAAACCCTGGTCCACCAACAAACAAGGCATCGACGACGATCGCATCCCCATATTTCTCCTTCAACTCAATGTCGCGCGCACGCTCTTCTGCCGTTCTCGGCTCCGCAACGTCCACCAGGTATTGGATGTACTCAGGAAAGTCCTTCGGGTCTGTCGGTCGTGGACGCATTTCGATTTGCGCCATAAGACGCGATGTAGCGATTAGCAAGGTTAGACTGAGTAGGTTCTTCATTTTCAATGCAATTGATGATCACGTATCATACCCCCGGATTTCTACCCATGGCCAGATCACCCCTGTACTAATTCTTATCATCTTTAAACTTATTGTACCAATGCGTACCATCACAGAAGGGCTTGTTTTTGGACCCGCCACATCGGCACATGGTGAAGTGCTCGGTAGAAGCACCAGACCCTCTTTCGGTGTTTTCCAGACTGGGTCCGCCTGATACCACGTACGGCCCATTGGGAGCAATAAAGATTGAAGGCTCACCCTCTCGATCACGATGCTCCGTCCCTTCCACAGAATAGCTCAGGGCGCCTGACGGGCACTTCCTGATGGTCTTGATGATATGCTCTGCTGTGTCCGACTTGGGGTGGATCCAGGGCTCTTCGTTCAGATGAAAAACAGTGGCCAACCCATCGGTACAATATCCCGCATGTGCACAGATACCCCGATTGTCGTGAATGACGATCTTCTCCCCTTCGTAGTTGTCCCGCTGGTCTTTGACCCGGCCGTCCAATTTGGCGGAGGAAAAGCCATTTTTAGCGTGGGTGCCATCGCAAAAGGGTTTGTTGCCAGAGCCTCCGCAGCGGCACAGAGCCATTGTTTCCTGTGTTTCGACCGGGCCGTGTCGGTTGGCCAGATTAGGTTGACCCTTCACGAGATAAGGACCATTCTCCGTTGGGGTGATCGAGGGTTTATTGTCTTCTTTCATCATGATTGGGTTAGGACTACCCTAATCTAGACAGATTTTGCGGATTCCATATCCGGCAACATGTAGTCTCTCCAAGAACCCTGTTTACTTGGAGCCGTCCCAGGTATTGGACAAGGTATCGGGAGCATCTGATTTGAGTTCGCCCACTTCGATAATGAACCCATCGGGGTCTTTGATGTACGCCCGCCATTCAGCTCCCATGTCCTTTGGCGGTGTTAAAAATTCAGCACCTCTGGCCGTCCAATCTTTGTAGCATTGCTGTATATCGGCCACCCGAATATTCAGGAAGCTTCTGACAGTCCTAGTGTCCGGTGTAGGCGCTTCCAGGTAGTAGTCTGGTTTGTCTTCCGTAGGGCCTCCTCCCTCATTGAGGATCAGCCAGGTGTTGGCCATTTTTACAAAGGATGGATGTCCTTCGTGAAGGAGTTTAGCCCCAAAAACCTGGGCGTAATACTTTGCAGAGGCTATGGCATCTTTGACCACTAGAAATTGGGTCACAACAAAGCCTTCATTCGGTACTGGAAATTCTGATAAGTCCATAGTTCAAATCTATTTGTGAAATTGAATGATCAGTTGTCCCAATTGGCTGCATAGACTCTTAGCAGATTCTCCCCCAAAAACCCTCTGATCTCATCTTCGGTCCAGCCATGCTCATCTTCCAGAATAGCTGCGACATCCCAGATGTGCTGCGCAGCCATATTAGATGCGGGCCCACCAAACCCCTTCTCCGGTGGATAGAAATCGACCTTGGCAATGCTCTTTCTGAACATCTCCAGGGGGTTGCCCATGTAATCCGTTGAGAAACACGTCTTGTCTTTGCCGATGAGGTCAGCTACGTATACAACGTGCTTGACAAACTCCTCTGGAGACGCATCAAACTGGGGATTCAAAAACGTCCCTACCCCCGTGGTACAGATGCATCCATTTGTTTCACCAATGGCTTTGATGGCATCATCGCTAAGGTTTCTACCAATTTCATAGAGTGCCTTTACTGGCGAATGAGAGGCCAAAACAGGTTTGGCAGAAAGCCTTGATGCATCAATGGCCGTTTGATCGCTGGAGTGGGACACATCCACCACAATCCTGTTATCATTCAGTGCCTTGACAAACTCCTCCCCCAATTCGGTGACCCCCATGTCCTGTGCCGAGCCTCCGCCCGCCAACGCGTTGTTTTTATTGTACACAAAGTTTGAGATCATGACGCCCGCTTCCTTAGACCGACGGACCATGTCCATGTCCTCTATCGCGTAATCTGATCCCTGTGTATTGTATATGAGTGCCATCTTGCCGTCTTCTTTGGCCTGCCGGATTTCGTCCACAGATTCAGCAATGACTACGCCGATCTCATCTACCACTTCATTGGAAGCAGTTATGCGTTCAAACATGTCTCGCTCGTCTCCATCGCCGTCCCCCGGGAAAGCCCACACTGTGGCAGATACCAGGGTCATACCTGCCGCTCGATTTCTCTCGAGACCACTCCGAAAATCCTCTGGTGTCGTGCTTTGAATTCCGACAGTCGCAGCCAGTAGACTGTTGATCACAATGGCATCTTTGTATTTCTCCTTCACCCGGTTGGCCCGTTCCTGTTGTTCCGCAGTTCTCTTTACCTCATAGGATGCATTAAGGAATTGCGCGCGTTCTTCAATTTGCTCAGGCGTCTTCCCTCTGGGATTCCATAAATCAGCTTTCACATCGACGTTGCTGATGACCCAGCCATCCACTTCGTATTGGTCGGCAGTTTCGCTGTAGCCCTGGTGTATTTCAGACGTTGCCTGTTTTGGCGAGGATTGGCACGAAATGAACAATGCCAGACCGGTCAGGGGTAGTAGGTTCTTCATTTTTGGTGTCGCTTCAACCAAAAGTACCCCTGGAAAAAGAGTAGAACAAATGAAACTGCAGGCTAAGCTTGCGGCAGTGTGATGGTAAAGGTGCTGCCCTTCTCTTCGTTTTTCACTGCATCGAGGCGGCCTCCATTTAAGACGATGAGATCCAATGTCAGCATCAGTCCGATACCTGTGCCGCGCTCATTGTCAGTACCGCGCTGGGTTCTCACATCCCCTTTCCTGAGGTTTTCGATCAGGTCTGGGTCGATACCCACACCAGAGTCCTCGATATGGATCTTGACTTTCTTTGACTTTGCTTTGGTTCGAATAACGATTTCACCCGATGTCGGTGTAAACTTGATGGCGTTGGTCAGGAGATTGTTGATCGCCAATGTCATCATCGTCGGGTCCACCTGCACGTCGACCTGTTGGCCATTTTCATATCGAAGTTCAATGCGTTTCTCATTGGCCATGTGCAATAGCTGATCCACAGATCGGGATATCAAGTCACCGATGTTCACTGCTTCTTTCTCCGCACTCAGCCCTACCTCCTGACTCCTCGACCAGTCGATCAGCGTCTCAGATAGCGTTGTCAACCGGTCCGTATGATCCACCAGTAAGCCCGTAAATTCGGTGAACTCCTCCTTGGTGATCTCTCCATTAGCCACCATTTTCAGCATACTGTTGAGATGCGCCAGGGGATTGCGAATGTCATGTGTGACTATGGAGAAGAGCTTACTCTTCGAAGAATTAAGCAGCTTCAAGTCGACATTCTGATCCTCGATTTTGCTTTGTGCTGAGGCCAATCGTCTGTTTTGGCGAAACAACAATCCCGCTGCACCGAATGTAACCACCAATACGATGGCAATGCTGAAGATCAGAAACCGCTGTCTCATGATCTGATCGTCCTTTTGATGGTTGTCACTTGTCAACTGTAGTGTAGCGATCTGATTCTCTTTTTCGCGCTTGTAGTGGTCCAGTGCCAGAATCTTTTGACCCCTTCTGGTCAGATTGAGGCTGTCGGCATACTGGTAGCCCATGGTAAGGTAGTCGAGCGCTTCCCTGTACTGGCCCTGTCTTGTTTTCACGTCGGACAGCATTTTATAAATGAGGTCCTTCTCTATCACCACCCCGCTCGCTTCTGATATTCGCAAGGCATCCAGCACCAGCGCCTCGGCCTTTGAGACATCTCCGAGTTCTAATTCCAGCTGGGCCAGGACGACGTAGTCATAACATAGATTCCAGTTATTATTGGTCTCTTTGTCGAGTTCAATAGCAATATTGATGCTTTCCCGGGCATCGTCATAGCGCCCCTGCTGGAGATATACCGAGCTCATCTCATTGTACAGAAAAGAGTTGGGCTCCAACTCGGGAGTATTCTCATAGATCTTCTGCGTCTGATCGTAGTAGACCAGTGCAGAATCCAGCTCCCCTCGGAGCAAGTAATGATAAGCGAGGTTGATGGTAGTAACGGCAATCCGCTCTGGGTCACCCATCTCCAGCCTGATCTCATGGGCCTGCGAGAAATAGTCGAAAGCCAGGCTGTGCATATCGATCTCATCATAGGTTTGTCCGATGTCAATCATGACATCTGCCTGCACGCTCAGGTTGCCTTCATCATAGGCTATATCCAGCAGCCGCAGCATATAGGTCGCCGCGCTATCGAGCCTGCCCAATAGAAAATGAGCATTACCGATCCATCTTAGCCCACGAAGGCGTCCCTCATCATAACCAATTTCGGATGCCTTGTCAAGCGCCTCACGCGCCATTCGAAGCGCACTGTCAGGGCGACCATAGTACGTTCGCTTCACTTCCTCGATCAGCGAATCAATCTCTGCCTGTGTCACGGTCGTCTGACCATGAACCTCGAGACTCACTACTAGAAGTGTTATGAAACTAAACGTAAGTAGCCGGACAGCTCCCATTGCACTTAAGAAAATTAGACACCACAATCGGTGTCTTATAGAGACAACGTTCTCAGTTTGTCCGTTGGAAACCTACCCCCTCTCCGAATCTAAAACGCGCGCTGAGGCCCCAATTTCCAGTCCTGAAGTCGAAGTTATCGGTTGTTCGAAAGGCCGGTCGCCAATCGAAGCCAACGGTCAGGGGAAATTCAAAGGAATATTCAACGCCGAAGTTCCCAGCAATGTCAAAATCGAAGTCGCCACCAAACCAAAACTCAGGTCCTACTCCCGGATAGAATTTCAAGCCCTGAGGCCCCCCGGTCAAGGCGAACATCCAATCGAAGTAGGCTGCAGTTCCAAATCTGTCAAAGTAGACAGCCGGATGAAATCTTGGTGCGGCAGCAATGGGTATGGTCGCTTCGGCGGAGAAGTTGTCAGCCCCGCGGATACCTAGCTCCCAATTGGCTTGTGCTTCAGACTCGAAAGTCAAAACAGCCAGAACAACGAAAAGAAATGCGATAATGAATGATCGTCTCATCTTTTAAGAAATGTGAATTCGTGCTAATATACTCCTTTGTTCAGTTGACTGACACCGGTTTTAAGGGATTTATTGCTTAATCAGAATCTGACGCGGGGAACAAATTCCTCTCGACCTCTAAGAGCACCAGATCAAATGGTCGTATCTCGGTCACTGCAAAGAAAAGAGTACCCAGCCCGTTATCTTCCAACCCATATAATGGTAACTCGCCTATTACCTCGATTTCCGTACATTCGAATCTGGCTATGGGGAAAACCAAAATCACTTTCGGAAGCATATTCGCCAACCTGCTATCCCTCCTGGCGCTGGGATCCGTAGCACTTGGTATTTACGTCTGCGTGGTATTCGTAGATAAGCTCAATGCCATGGAGGAATCAATATGGCAGGACCATAATTTCCTGGGTATGGCTGGCGAATTTATCGGGGGCACGGTAGGACCCATTTGGGCCCTGGCAGGGGTCATCCTGTTTTTCCTGGCGCTGGTCTATCAGAAAAAGGAATTGGAACTTCAGCGGATAGAGTTGCAGGAAGGTCGTAAGATCATGGAGTCGCAGTCACGCACCATTGCCATTCAGCAATTTGAAAACACATTCTTCCAACTCCTGAACTTTCACATTCAGGCGGCGGACCAGATTCGGTCTACGGTGACCGCCACCAACAGGAAGAAAGGAAATCCTTTTGATCACTTTTATGACGCCTTCAAGAAGGAGACTTCTACACTGAAACGCCGAAAAAAGACCGATGCCGGCGCTGCGAAGACTGCCGATGATGTCTCTTTCGAGCACTGTTTCCTTGCCGTGTACGAGGGTTTCAAAAACACCTTTCAGCATTACCTGGAAAACTACAAAACACTCCTGCTCTTCGTGGACAACAAGAGTGAAGACCCGGAGTTTTACTACGATATACTCAAGTCGCACTATACGGAGCAGGAGGTACTGATTCATTTCTACTATGTACTGTTAGGTGCCAAGACACCCAGGCTGCTTCAGCTCGCCAACGAGTACCAACTATTTGAAAAGCTCAATCAAAGAGCGGTAACGGATATAGACATCTACCATCTGGAAAAATTAAGCCCCGCAGCCTACGAACAAAGCAATAAGCAAAAGGAGGAGAGAAAGCAGCAGTAAGGACCACCCACCATGGCCCAACCTTGGCTGCGATCCCCCGAGCATTGAATTGATCCTTTCGACAGGGTGTTTTCTTGGTGGAGGAAATACCCGAATGACAAGCTCAGGTCCGAGCATATTACTCAATCACTATCAAGAACTCTTCAAGGCCTTCCAGCAGGCCTTTGTTAGCGTGCGAAAGGGATTCCGAAGGGAGGACATCCATGCACTGAGAGTTACCATCAAAAGACTAAGAGCGGTCATAAGTCTGTTGGAGATCGCGTCGGAGGGTAGTTTCGAAAAGGGCCCGTACTTCGCATTGCTCAAGGGCCTGTTCAGCGCCGCAGGACATGTCCGGGAGACACAGATCAACCTTCAGCTGATCCTGCAATACGGCTACTTGGATCTCGAATACTACACAGAAGACCAGATACAATGGCAAAAGGTGGCCAAGAAAAAACTCAGTGAGATCCAGGATACTTTCGACCACCAGGGGCATCAATTGCTCTATGACGACACTTATCGCGCTATCGGCTCTGTGACAGATGCGCGGATGAGCATTGAAGCAACCCATTTTGTCGGGAGGAAACTTGAAGAAATTGAGTGGCTGCGAGTAGCAGAGCACCTCGATGATAAACGCCTGCACAAAGTACGTATTTGCCTCAAGATGGTGAATGAAATACTCACGATACTGGCACTCTTGGCGCCTTCAAACGAGCTACTTTCCCTACATCCGGGGGTCAAGGAGATCAACCAATTGATTGGGGACTGGCACGATCATGTAGTTCTCAAAGAGTCAATCTGCGAGTTGGCACACCCGCCTGTTCCCCGGACCCAGGACCGATTGAATGAGTTCCTCAAGTACCTGTCTGAGAAAATCTGCCATGATCGCCGTCAGATTCTGGACCTCTTATCCATGCGACTGTCAGGAGGAGCGTTCACTGGTTAGCAGCGACACCCATGATTGAGCCCTGATCTTTGCATCGTCGACAGTCAGTAGGTGACCATGCCTTTGTAGGCATTGCTTTCCGATGGATGTACCAATTTCCCAAAGAACGTCAATTGCGTCCCCCAATTTCCACTGAGTTTAGCCTCTACTTCATCCGTCCGGACCGTAAGAAAGAGCGTAGCCACTCCTCTGGTTCCGCTGATCGTTGCCTGCAAAGTCGCTCCTTGCCCCTCCTTCTTGGGCATTTTCACAGTGTAAGCCGTATATCGCCCCTCGAGCGTGACTCCTCCTACACCATTCCAGCCAATCAATCCATCAAACGCCAACTGAATCGTCCCCTTCTCTACCTCACAGGTCACGAAGTTGAGGTTCGCATCAAGGTTAAAGAAATTGCTCCCTCTTCTGTCCCGAAGTCGAGACGCTTCCAAAACCCACGTCTTGTTGTTAAGCAACTCATTCGCCGCGAGCACGACAGCCACTCGCTCCGCCGCTCTTGCGGCTTTTTTGGCCTCTTTCTTTTCCCTCTTTAGCTCCTTCTTGCTCTTACCTTCCTCTTGAGCCAGGGACAATGTGGCCACTGCCAAAAGACAGATCGCAAGCACGAGTTTCATAGCTTCTTTCATTTTCTCATCATTCTTTGGGTATAGTAAAGATACTCCTCGCTGAGTTCTGCAGCGCGATTCACTAGCAGATCAGGGGTTGAGATATGGCAATACCATTTTCTCTATCCTTGTCTTATGCCGGGGTCGGAGCGCCTTCAAATGATTGCGCAATCCGGCCAAAGAGGGGTTCTTCCCTGAGTCATACAGGTAATTGTTGATCCCTTCTATTTCACGTTCTAAGGGCGTCCCCTCCACAACCGACCGCAGCGTATGGTCATAGCCCGTCGGTCGTACTTCATCCAGGTACCGGTAAATCGCCCTGATGACTACCTCAGGCGACCCCCGCCTCGCACGGTGGACAAGTTGTCGATAGTGATAGCTTTCGGATTGCCTGTAAGCCAATTGGCTTTGGTGGATGTAAGCCCTTAGGCGAGCGATCAACCTCCATCGACGCAACGACCACAAAGCCGCCAACAATAGCACCACCAATACCATCTGCTTACGGGTAATGGTTGGCAATGAGCGATTGGACTTCGCGCCCTGGCCCTGCACGGCAAGGTACGCCGCCAGGCTGTCTTTCACTGAGGCTACCAGACTCAAATCCCCATTGGTAGCCACGTCGATCGTACGGGCAGGAACTTCACGATTGACAAAGGCGCGACGACCCGGATGATAGAATTGCATCTGCACCTCAGGCAGCACGACACTGCCGCTATCCTCCAGGAGGTACGATAGGCGCTCCACACGTCGGCCACTAATCAACTCTTTGGTGATGTCATTTGACAACTGGGGTTGTTGGGGATAAACGCTAACTCCTTCGATAAGAGGCCACTCGATCTCGGGAATGAACTCGGACAGCGTATTGGAAGCGGTGAATGTCAGCGTCCTTGTAATCACATCCCCTACTTTCAAATTGTCCAGTGATCTGTCAAAGCGCTCAGAGACGCTCAGGTTGTCAGCTACAATCCACTGATCTGTGCTGGCGGTTGGCGGCACTGCGCTGACATCAAAACTGGTAGCTTTGGTAGTTACTCGGACATCCGTGGCCCGATAATCGCCTGGCGGTGGAGATAGAGTGACAAACGTGACCGAAGGGACTTCGAGCGTCCCATCCTCGTAAGGGAAGAGATAAAACTTGACAATAACACCCGCATAGGTCTCACCATTCCTCCGTACCGTGGTAGAGGTATTTTGCCTTGGAACAAGAAAAGCCCCTTCGACCTTGAGGTTGGTGATGCTCACTGGCGCGGTAAAGTAAGTCTCGGACAATACCGTTACACTCAGTAGCCGCGGTTCGCCTACATAACCCCGGCGAGGAGTTATTTCCGTCTCAGTAATTATCCTGGGGCCCTGGGCCATGGTCAGGTGCACCCCGAACCATAGAAGTATGAAGGCCGATCTCACCATGTCACCTCCGGGTTCTTGGCTCTCAATCCGTGCTTTCTGGCCTGGTACCGAAATTTCCTTCGAAGGAATTCACCTGGTTCATCACTGGTCTTTCGAAGGAGAATGTTCTTGGCGTCCTGCCTCTCGCCGGCGCTCATATCGAAATCGGCTGGCAGTTCATCCAGTTCCTCCGCTGTTCGCATTTCTGTGGCCGCCTCTTCTGCCAGGCGCTCCTGCTTCATTTGCTCATCTGTTGCTTCCTGTCCGCCACCACTCAGGTCTTCGGGACTCCTGTTCTCCATCTGCTCTCCCTCAGGAGGCGCGCTATCCGGGATCTCCTCTGGGCGCACATCGTGCTGGCTGGACAGCCAGGCTTGAAAGTCGTTGTTCACACCTTCAAACTGCTCATTCTTTGCCGCGGCCTCCGCCAGGGCCATCGCGGCAGACTGGAAACGACCCATTTTCATGAGTGCGAGCCCTTTGTTGTAAGAACTTGCCGCCGTTGTATCTTTTTCGAATTCCATCAATGCCGCCTCGTACTCACCAGCCTTGTAGTAGGCGTTGCCCTTTCTCACCGGATCCTCGAAGGCCCCTGCGGCGGCCAGGTACTCTTGGCGATCATAGAGCTGCTGACCTTGAAAGTCGGCAGTGTAAAACCAATCCCGGGTCGGGCCATCGCAAGACGTTACGATGAGTAGCCAGCAGCTGGCACCTACCACAATCCACCCACGGCGAAACCAGAACAGCACAAAGACCGCCACGGCGATGGTCATTAAATAACCCGCGTCCACCCAGAGCTCTTCCAGCTGGTCCGGTGATTCCTGAAACTCAAGATTCTTCCTTGTTTGCGCCGCAACAAGTCCCATGTCTGAGTCGTCCAACGTGGGGTTGATGACCGAAGTGTTGGGCAATGAAGCGAGCTGCTCGGTGAGCGCTACATCCAAACGGCTATCGAGCCGATTTCCATTGACCATCAGAGGCCTGGTGGACCCCGGACGGGGCACCTCTCCGCCTGCAGGAGTCGCCATGGGCACGACGAGAAATTGGTCCTCCCCATCGTACTGAGCCAGCAGTTGATTGTTGGTGATGCTAATATCGTCCGTAAAGATCAGCCTCGTGGAGGGTGCCTCGATGCGAGCAAGCAAGCTATCCGTCAACAGCAAGGCCTGCTCAAGGTCGCTCCCTGGAATGGGCATGATCTTCGGGTGCAAGTCGTCGAGGAAAACCAGCAGATTATCATAGTCATTCGTAAGCGGCACCACGCTATGAGCTGAGCCCGCGTACGCAACCAGTGACATTCTCGCCCCCGGATTGGCTTTGATGAGGTCTTTGATTTTGAACTTGGCACGCTCCAACCTGTTGGGCTGCAGGTCATCTACCAGCATCGACTGGGACACATCGAGAAGAACAAACAAGGCCGTCTCGGTTACCCTGCCAGGCTTCTCCTGTTTGTCCCATGTGGGGCCGGCAATCGCCAGTACCATCACCACCCAGCCCAGGAGCAGCAGGAACCTCGGCCAGCGCATCGCCCAATGATTGCCGGTTCGAAGAACAAAGGGTCGCAAATGCTCAGCTATTCGTTTTGTCCAGCGTTCCTCCTTTCTGCGTACGACAAACAGGATGAGAAAAACAACACCGGCAGGAATAAGACCCCAGAGCCACTCTGGCCGCAGCCAGTGAAACTGAGTCCAATCAATGCCTATTAACCTACCTTCATCCATAGCATCAAACTTTGAATGAAAAACAACAACACAGTCAGGGCAAAAACAGCCGCCAATGGATAATAGAACAGCAAGATCTTCGGCTTGAAGACTTCTTCTTCATACTCAATGGGCTCCAACCGATCGATCTCATCATAGACCTGCGCTAGCTGCTTACTGTCGATAGCGAGGAAGTACCGCCCACCCGTGTCACTGGCGATCTCTTTGAGTGTTTCTTCATCCAGATCCGCACCTGGTTTCGACGGATCACCGATACCAAGGGTATATATCTTCACCGAGTCTTCCCTCGCCAGACTTGCAGCATCCAGGGGAGAGGTCCCCGTTCCACTATCGACACCGTCCGTAAATAGCAAAAGGACTTTCGTCTCGATGGTATCACGGTCAAACAACTTTATGGCCTGACCGATCGCCTGACCAATGTTCGTTTGCTGCCCTGCCATACCCACGTCGGCTTCTTCGATGAGCTGGGTCATGAGATCCAGATCAGAAGTAAATGGCACCTGTGTGTAAGCATTGGAGCCAAACAATACCAAGCCCATTCGATCGCCTTCTCGCTTGTCTATGAAGTCCGCCAGCACGTGCTTCACCGCCTCCCAACGGGTCACTCGCTGACCTTCGATCGTCCAGTCCTTTTGGGCCATGCTAAAAGAGAGGTCCGCAGCTACAAGGAAATTTCTGGTTGTTTTGACCTCAAGTTCCGGCTCCCCAACCAACTGTGGAGAGGCCAGGGCTACAATCACGAGCAGCCAACTGAGCCAGAGCGCTATGGCATTGATCACTTTTCGACGCGTCTGTCGGACACCTTTACCCGGCGATTGGCCCGAGATATCCACCAATTCCTCAAAGAAAGGCGCACGGAGGGTCGTCTTATGATGCCTTAGTGCGGGCAGAAGCCAGATGATCAATACCGGCAGTGGCACCAGCGCAAAAACCCATGGAAAGCCAAATTCAAACTGATCAGGCATGGCGTCGGATCCAGAATTTGGCAGCCTTGGTGATTTCGCTGATCTGCGAGTCCTCAAGGTCGGGTGAAACATAGTGGTTGGCCAGCGGATCAGCGGCTTCACCCCTCATCCCTGTTTTGCGAAGAAAACTTGCCCACGCCGCCCCGGTAAGAGGTGCTACCTGTGTCCGGCCATAGGTCTGAATCGCCGCGGCCTTGAGTATCTTATTCACACGATAGCTCCAGGCGGCATCCCCAAGAGGGACGTTCGCCAATTGTATCACTGCCAAACGTCGATAGGCTCGCCGCCTGTGACGTCGGATGAGCAGCGCCGCGCCCGTTATGAGCACAATTAAAGCCAACACGCCAACTGCCTGCCACCCCGGTGCCTCAAATGAAAACAGAACCGGCTCCGGCTCGTAAAGAGGCCCAATCCCGGGAGTAGCTATGTTCTCTTGTAGCACCTTCATCGCCCTTGCATCCATTGTTTCACTTGCAGCTCCACCGGAGAGAGGGTGTTCACACCAAAAACGGGTATCCGATACTTCTTCATGGCGGACTCGAAGGTCTGCAGCTTCTTGTCGTAGTCAGACCTCATCTTATCGGTCAGCTGATCTTTTGACAGATCGAGTCCGAGATCCAGCGAACCATCTGTGAAGCTCATTCTTTCCGCCGGGAGGTCTCGTTCCATCGGATCGGACACCTTGAAAAGCAACAGGTCATTGCCCATCGAGATCCGTCGGAGATACTTCATTGTCACCGGCGCGTACTTGGGAAAATCACTGATCAGGATCACGAGAAAGTCATGCGTGATGATGCGGCTGATCTGAGCGATGGTATTGCCCAAAAATCTTTCGTAGTCCTCAGGTCGTTGCTCATTGGGAAGGCCCTGATTGCGGTCCACAATCCTTTCGAGGAAGCGATAGATATTTTTCCGATCTCGCTTCGGATAGATGATCTCATTGTCCACGTCTCCGAGAACCATGCCTCCTACACGATCACCTCCCATCAGAGCCCGGAAGGACAACATGGCCGCCAACTTCGCAGCTGTGACGGACTTCAGATACTGTTGGCTCCCAAAAAACATATGGTTGTTTTGAGCTACAGCGATAAAAACGGGCCGTTCTTTTTCCTCATTGAACACCTTGGTATGGGGCACCTTGGTTCGCGCAGTGACCTTCCAGTCGATGTTGCGCACATCGTCCCCGCGGACATACTGGCGCACCTCTGCGAAGTCCAGTCCCCTTCCTCGTATTTTGCTGGCATGCTTGCCTGCGATAACCCGGTTGGAGCTGCTGCGAGACTGCACCAAAATACTTCGCGCCTTGCCTTCCATCAGGAGCAAGTCCTGCAAAGTGACATATGCGCGAGGATCATGATGTGCGTCCATACTCATTAGGCGACAGCTACGACCTTCAATATTTCATCGATAACATTGTCGGTGGTAACTCGCTCTGCAGCTGCCTCATAGCTCAGTATCAGGCGGTGCCTCAGTACTTCGTGAAGCACTGAACGCACGTTGTCAGGATCCACAAAGTCAGCGCCATTCAAATAGGCATGAGCGCAACTAGCTCGGTCGAGGGCGATCGTTCCTCGGGGGCTGGCACCAAAATCCACCCATTCACGCAACTGCTCGCTGTACTTTTCCGGATATCGCGTGGCTGAGATCAGGTCGACGATGTACTGCTCCACTGCTTCCGGAACCCGAATGTCCTGAACGGCCTTCCTCGCTTCGAAAACCGCAGACTGAGGGATCGTCACTGGCTTATCGCCGCCCCCTGCCTTGTGCTCACCTTTCACAAGCGCCAGAATCTTGCGCTCAGAATCGTCAGTCGGATAGTCAATGGTCACTTTCAGGAGAAAGCGGTCCATCTGGGCTTCTGGCAAAGGATAAGTACCCTCCTGCTCCACTGGGTTTTGTGTGGCCATGACCATGAACAGCGGCTCCATTTTGTAGGTCTTGCCAGCCACAGATACCTGCCGCTCCTCCATCGCCTCCAGCAGGGCGGCCTGCACCTTTGCAGGAGCGCGGTTGATCTCATCTGCCAGGATCAGGTTACCGAAAATCGGACCCGGCTGGAACACAAACTTCTCATCCGCATCCTCCTGGTAGAATTCAGTTCCGGTGATGTCTGATGGCAATAGGTCCGGCGTGAACTGGATGCGGCTCATCTTTGATTCCAGCACCTTCGATAGCGCTTTGATGGATCGGGTCTTGCCGAGACCAGGGAGACTCTCAAGCAACAGGTTGCCATCTGCCAGTAGGGTGATGAGGATTTTGTCAACCACATTGTCCTGACCAATGATCGATTGGCGCATGTGGTCGCGGATTTGGAGGATGGCTGATCGTGCATCAGCGCTGGCTTCTTCTGGCATTGGTACGAGTTGGGTTCTGGTACGAATTTAATGTGCAAAGGTCAGCTATTTCAAGGCATGCAGCTCATTAGAGCCGGGAGAATTGTAGAACAACCGGCACACACAGGGAGTTTTTCACCATAATGCCCTCAGAAAATACCATTGGTGGTACCTTGGGGGATTAGTGAATGAAAAACAGTGGATTTTAACCTAAACCCAACAGTATGAAGAACACAGTTAAAAGTTTAATGGTACTGGCTCTGGCACTCATCGTCGGTGATCTTTCGGCCCAGAAGAAACCCAATATCCTGATCATATGGGGAGATGATATTGGCTACTGGAACATCAGCGCCTACAACAGGGGCATGATGGGCTACCGTACCCCCAATATCGACCGCATCGGAAAAGAAGGGGCCATTTTCACCGATGCCTATGGCGAGCAGAGTTGCACAGCTGGACGGTCCGTTTTCATCACAGGACAAAGTGGCTTCCGGACGGGCCTGCTCAAAGTGGGATTGCCGGGCGCTGACCTGGGATTGAAAGAAGAAGATCCTACCATTGCCGATTACATGAAGAGCCAGGGTTATCGTACTGGTCAGTTTGGTAAGAATCACCTGGGAGACCGTGATGAGCACCTGCCGACCAATCATGGCTTTGACGAGTTTCTCGGAAATCTCTACCATCTCAACGCAGAGGAGGAGCCAGAATATGCGGACTACCCGGCAGATATGGTCCTGGCCAACGGACAAACTTTCAAAGAGCGCTTCGGACCCAGAGGAGTGATCAAATCCTCAGCAGATGGACCCATACAGGATACAGGGCCCTTGACAATGAAGCGGATGGAAACCATCGACTATGAGGTAACTGACGCAGCTGTCGACTTTATGGAAAGAGCGGTCGACGATAAAGAGCCCTTCTTCCTTTGGTGGAACTCCACGCGGATGCACATCTGGACACGATTGAAAGAAGAATGGGAAGGCAAGACCGGTCTGGGTGTCTATCCTGATGGAATGAGTGAGCATGATCATCACGTAGGCATATTGCTGGACAAACTGGAGGAACTAGGAATCGATGAGAATACAATTGTGATGTATTCCACGGATAATGGTGCTGAGGTATTCAGCTGGCCTGACGGCGGAACGACGCCATTCCGAGGTGAGAAAAACGACAACTGGGAAGGTGGCTACCGAGTGCCTCTTTTGGTAAGATGGCCAGGAGTGATTGAACCCGGCACTGAAGTAAACGACATCATCTCGCATGCTGACTGGTTCCCCACATTGGCTGCGGCTACGGGTGATGATGACATCAAGTCCAAGCTAAAGAGCGGGCATTCCATGAACAATAGGGATTTCAAAGTGCACCTTGATGGCTACAATTTCGTACCCTACTTCAAGGGCGATGCCCCTGCACCTCGAAAGGAGTTTTTCTACTTCTCAGACACTGGCGATCTACTCGGTCTACGGTACAACAATTACAAGGTCGTCTTCGCCGAACAACGCGCACATGGTATTGAGGTATGGAAAGAACCTTTCACATTCCTGCGTGCGCCGAAGCTGTTCAATCTACGCTCTGACCCATTTGAGGAAGCGGATCACATCGGCATAGGTTATGATAGATGGTGGGTGGAGCACCTGTGGGTATTTACACCAGCTCAAGTGATTGTTGGCGACTTCCTGAAAACCTTCCAGGAATTTCCGCCCCGACAGACACCTGCCAGCTTCACCATCGATCAGGTGGTAGCTGCGCTGAAGCCAAAGACGAACTAAATTCAAGAAATACTCATGACAAAGGGCGTCCGAAAAGGCGCCCTTTTTTTTGCCCATGAATCGGGGTGAATACTACTTCAGCGCCACAGCACTGCTACGTATATGCAAGTCTCTTTGTGGGAATGGGATCTCTACGCCTTGACTCTTGAACCGCCGAAAGATCTCGAAGTACAAATCACTCTTCAGGATCCTCGGTTTATCAGTATGCGTTTGTGTCCATACGGCCAATTCAAAATCCAGAGAGCTCTCACCATAAGACGTGAACAGTACCTTCGGTGGTGGGTCCTTCAACACGCTGGGGGAATCATTGGCGACGCTTAGCAATATGTCTCTTACGAGCTCCGGGTCTTCGCTATAACTCACTCCCACGGGCAGTCGATAACGTACACTGCGATCATTGTGACTCCAATTGATCACCGTATTGGAGATGAACTGCGAGTTGGGAACGATAATAGAAATGTTGTCATTGGTCTGTATCGTAGTGGAGCGCACCGCAATATTGACGACGTCCCCTTCAATGTCTCCGATCTGCACCCGATCGCCCACCTTAACGGGCTTCTCAAATAGGATGACAATGCCTGAAATGAAATTATCTGTGATGTTTTGCAGACCGAAGCCAATGCCAATACCAAGCCCACCAGCTATCAAACCGACAGTACTAATGTCGATACCAGCAGACTGGAGAATCGCGATCGTACCGATCAGAATCAACACGAAACGTACGATCGTACCGATCGACACGGCGATACCCTTACTCAAAGAGGTGTGCCCTAACAGCCTTCTAATGAGCACTTGTTTGAGCTTCTTTGTCACATAGAAAAGAAGCGTAAAAGCGACAGTAATGTAGATGATGGTTCCCAGACTGAAAGGCACTTCGCCGAGCGAGAAGATGGGGATCGTAAAGAGCCTCCAGAAGTTTCCAATCACCTCCAGAATTTGATCCCATACATTGTTTATCTCTTCCATATTTTGACGATTGCCTTAATTTAACAGAAAATCCCTCACCCGATGAACTACCAGGATATATTCAGTTATTCGTCAGACCTACTGGTCGGCATTGGGATTTTTCTATTCGTAGTGCTTGAGGTCTACGTCGTCAACCGTCTGGCTAGATTCCTCAAAGGCAGAGCGGTCAATTTGAACTATAGGAGCCTGAAGATCTTCAACCTGGAGATCCTTGATACCGGCAAGCAGCAATTGATCATCAATGCCATCATCAATCTGATTCAGGCCTTTGTCATCTTATCGGCGATCTACTTCACTCTCGTGCTGGCACTCAGTGCCCTGCCAGCGACCGCGGATATTGCCCAGCAACTCATTGATTTCATTTTTATTCCCCTTCAAAACATCTCCGAAGACGTAGTCGCCTATTTGCCGGACTTCTTCAATATCGTTGTCACGATCGTTGTCTTCCGGTACCTCATCAAAGCTTTGAAATACTTAACCGAAGAGGTGGTAGCCGGCAGACTGAACATCCCCGGTTTCGAGGCTCGCACAGCGCAAACCACGGCAAGCATTATCAAATTTCTGCTCTTTGTGCTGATGATCATTATTATCCTCCCCTCTATGCCCGGCTACGAATCACTTGCCTTTAAGGGGATTGTCACCTTCCTTGGTGCGCTCATCACGATCGGCGGCAGCTCTGTCATTGCCAACTACATGGCGGGGCTTGTGCTAACTTATATGCACGCTTTCGACAAGGGTGACTGGATCGAAGTCGATGGAGTGATCGGGGAAGTCCAAACTGTGGGTCCTTTTGCCATTCGCCTGCTCTCACCAAAGAAGGAAGACATTTCCATCCCCCATTCAAAGATCCTGGGCTCTCATATCAAGAATTACTCGGGTGAAAACAAGGATGTGCTGATCCTGCACACGGAAGTAAGCATCGGCTATGATATCTCCTGGCAACAAGTGAATGAACTCCTATTGCAGGCAGCTGACCGAACGGAACTTGTCGATAAGTCCAAAGCACCTTTCGTCTTCCAAAAGAAATTGGACGACTTCTACATCGTCTACGAGTTGAATGCGTATCTGAGTGACCCCTCAAAAATGAACTTCGGCTACTCGGAAATGCACAAGAACATCTTAGACCTTTTCAACGAAGCCGGTATAGAGATCATGTCTCCTCATTATCGAGCAGAGCGTGATGGAGGTGCGAGTACGATACCGGAAAAGAAATGATTCACGCTGAGGGTGTGAGAAGCGGCCGAGAAAGGAAGTGCGCCGGAGCAACTATCCTCCCTTCTCAGTCTATTCCCTTTTACAGCTAAGGTGCTGTAATGTCGCGCCTAAAAGCTAATCGCTGCTTCGATCACTAGCCCATCAAACTGACCATCCTGGAATCGGGTGCCGACCCATCCATTTCCGTCGTGTTGCTGGCCTACATACTCGATCTTCGCGAGGACATTCTTTGTCATCCACCAGCCGCCACCAACATTGAATCGAACAATGTCCTGAGTAGCCCCACCATCAGTAGCGCTGCCAGTCACTGAATTGAAGCGGCCACCGACATAGAAATTCTCACTTGCGCAAAGCGGTACAATGCCTCAGCGCCGATCTGCGTGTACGAACCATCGGTATCCCTGCCGTCCGTGACGAACTCAAAGACTCCGAAAAATTCTAAACCAGCGTATTTCACAAATGGGTTAATCTGGATCGCCGTGAGATAGGGAAACCCGGGATTGAATCGCGGATCGAAGTCGCTGCCTCCTGATATCTCACTCTCCAGTGTATTGTAGTACCGACCACCCGCACGATCTCCACCATAGAGGTAATCTCTCGTGCCCGCGGATGTGCTGTTATAGAATGAGCCTGTCAGTCTCACCCTCAAGTCATCGGAGATCTGATTGTCATAACCCAGCTTCGCATAGAAATTGATGCCGTCGTCACCTTTGATGGGGCTTTGGTTGAGTCGACCGTTGCTAATACCTACCATGGCCAGGAAGTTGGATGGTTGAATGAGTACCTCGAGGAATGGCTGCGTGGTGAAAGCATCCATGATATAATTCCCAACAAATGGATTGAAGATGGTCATCGCATTATCCGACCGCCGGAAGTGAGCATCCCCAAAGTTGATCTCGTCCATGCCTATCTTGATGGTCGCGATGTCCATAAATCCAGACAGGAGTCCGGGACTGATGAAATCCAACTTGTCCAACTGAATATATCCACCCTTTACATACGCCTCGGCATGATGACGAGAAGACAACCATGTACGCAGATGCAAGCGGAACCCATCCTGCAACTGTACATCGAGATTGAGGTTAGCAGTCGGTAGGTTGAAATTGCTGCCCAGATCCACGAGCGTATCTCCAGGATTCTCATTGCTATGTGAGAGACCCTGGAACTGCATGGCGAAGTCACCCCCAATGCGCACTTTGAGGCCCTGATAGGCGACTGTGTCCTCTTTCGACGTCTCAAATACGTTCAGTCCCCTTTGGTCCGTTTGCCGGAAATACTGCAGGTTCCTGTTCAGCGAAACCGGGGCATCTTGCGCGGTAAGGAGCATAGGTATCCCTACCGATAGTAGAATCAGTAATTGCTTTTTCATGGTTTAGTGTGAAGTGTGTGATAGTGATTATAAGCTATTTCTTCATGGCGATCTCGAATTTGATCGTAACGTCATCACCGGTTTTGATTGCTCCCAACATGGCTGTGGGAGGCGTAATACCAAAATCGGTCATTTTCATGGGGATCTCACCGGTGACCTTGAATGCGTCATCCGACAATTCCTCATAGGTCAAATCAACGGTAATGTCATTGGTCACAGCACCCACAGTCAACTGACCGTCACCTGCTAGTGAAGAACCTGAAGACTTCAGCTTCTCCGCGACGAAAGTGATCTCAGGATAGTCATCGGCCTTTAGGGCTTTGTATGTGTTGCTGTCCATACCCGCCTTGCCACTTTTGATGGACTTCACAGCAGCTGTCAAGCTCACATTTGTCAAGTTCTTGCCCTTCACTGTCGCCTGCGCCGATACCTCTTCGACCACGGACTCCCAGTCATGAAGTGTGGATGTCCCCAACACGCTCATCGTACTCTCGGACGTGTCGAGACTATAGTCCCCGTTTTGCGCTGCTAACTGAAATGCCCCAAAGCAGATCAATAGGGCCGTTGTTTGGTAAATAGTTTTTTTCATGATTTGAGAATTATGTCTGACATGGTAAAGGTTCAAAATACAACTGGGAATTTGATAAACTAAGGCCACAAATTCTGAAGATACCTAACAATTGTCATGCTAAAAGCCGAAAAGCCTGGAAGTGTGTACCAGGCAACGAGCCGGCATATCAACGGCAGGCCCGTATTCAAATTGTTGCCAGTCTTTGTCGCCTGTCATGGTTTCCCGAAAAACTCAACAAAAAACGAAACTCCGTGTGATACCAAAGAGTTGCGTTTTTATTTCAATGCCACCGCAATTTGTGGACTTCAAACTTCCCTAGCTATTAAGCGTCGGTGTCTTCGTCCTCTTCGCTCCCCTCGCTATCGACGTCAATATCAGTACCATCAGGCAGGAACAATGGAGGGAATGTGGGCAGCCCCATTTGCTTCATGACATCAGCCTCATTCATGAATGTCCTCGATCTGGCAATCTTACCACCTTCGATCTTGTAGACCGTGTTGACCCAAATGTTGACGGGGATATCAGCATTTTTGAACCAGAGCTCGAGATTGGCCCATCCCGAAATCCACTCGCCCGCGCTCGGCCCTTCGTCAACAAAAGCAGGCAACAACTGCAGCGCTTTAAAATCTATCGACTCATATACATTGACGGAGTTGAACTTCCACGCCTCGATCCTTTGCTCTTTGTTGATGCTATCATAAACGCTAGGGCCATATCCCATGTAGTTCTCTGCGAGCATCTCTCCCATCGATTCATAATCTTTCTTCTCAATGGCGTCCAGAAAGTCTCCGATCAAAGCAACGTTGGCAGCCGCTTTCTCTTTCTGAGCCTTATTGTTGTCGCAAGCCGTCAATAAAACGACAGCAACAATCATCATCATAACATTCTTCATAGAAAGGTGTGATTGAAAATTTGCCTTAAAGATACGGGTTCTTCTTAGTCGTCCAACTCACCAATGAAGGGAATGCCTTCGAGGAGCTGCGCTTGAATAACACTTTCGAAGTAGCGCTCGATCTGATAAAACTGACCGGCAGCCTTCGCTCCGGCGGTCTTCTTCATCTTCTTGTAAGTCTTCAGTAGTAGCTTATCTCTTGCGATCCGCTGCTTGTACGAAGCGTTGACCAACTCATCGATCTTCTCATCGGAAATACCGTCGTAGTTGTCTGCGTAATCCTTCAGCAGCTGGATTCGTCCCTGGCCAAGTGCTTTGCGGCCGGTCTCATATTCATCAAAGGCAGCCCAAAAGGCTGTTTCAGCTTCGCCTTGCACGTCGACAAAATCCGCCACGATGGCTTTCTTCTCCATTCCAAAAACAGACTGGATAAATTCAACCTCCGGAGAGGACTGTGCTGACACAACCTGTAGAGAGACGATAGCGACAATTAGCAATGAGATCCTTTTCATAATCATGTAAGTAATACCTAGGTTAAATGAATTTTGGGCGAAGATAGGCAGAAAACCGGGCCAGAAATACGATCGAGCTGCATGAATAAGACCAGCATCTGACAATCTACTCACCAAGGATCTGGTCAAGCTGCTTTATTCGTTTCTTGATGCGAAATCCCATGATGAGCTTCACTTGCCCCGAAGTAAATGCGTACGTATTGTCATGGCCGATATTTACATAATTGCCATTGAGCATGAGTGAGAGCAGGTAGTACTGCTTCAGGCCCGAATAGCCTATTCCAGCTTTGACGATCGTCTTCAGCACCCAGGGCTCCGGCTTGTACGAAAGGTCCTCAGCCTCGACTTGCCCAATATTGACGCCGAAGCCGGGCGTAGCACTGAGTAGGAAGAACAGGCGTTTCGGTAGCTTCACCACCTGCGCAAAACCGACAAGCACACCGACCTCGAAGAATTGTGTTCGATCGATGAGCCCATAGTCATTGAAGTCATCCCTCAACTCAGGCGGTACCAGTGTCGAGTCGGCGCGGAGCCGGTGGTAATCGACAAAGGCTCCCAAACTGAAACTGGTCGCGCCTTTCTTCACCTCACTGCCCCCCTGCAGTACCTTCATGATATTCACACGCGTAAGGTTGAAAAGGTGCTGATGATTAACAGAAATGACCATATGCTTTATATCGGCGCGCTCATCCGCTTCCACGTCATGGCTACGAAGCCTGTAACCCCGGTACTCATGCAAAGAAAAGTCAAGAATGGATCGAGGCATGGTCAGTGTAGCTGCAAGTGCCAGCCGGGAGTTCTCTACCTCACTGAGAGAAAACGGGTTGAAGCCGAAATCCACTGTCAGGTACTTGTAGGTAATACCCACGCCGACGCTGTACAGCGCTATGGGCGCATAGACCAAACGAGTCTTACTCTGCCTGCTCCTAAGTAAGGCCCCCTGCATCTTGAAAGTACCAAAAGTACGGATGGACCAACTCGCATGAGCGACCTGCAGATAGTTGCTATCAACCTCGGCCTGCGGGATTGGCGGGAGACTTGGCATATCGAGCAACTGGGCGTTGGCTACCGACACGGAAAACGCTGTTCCCGCTAAGAGTATCCATCTCGTCAAACTGGTCAGGGTTCTCAGCATTCCAGGACCAATTTAATCATCGAAGCCTTAACAGCCGCGCTTAGCGCCCAAAGGTCTCTCCAACACGAAATGTAAGGCTCCAATCATTGCGGCCTACTCCGGCATCAAACCCAATGTTGATGCCTTCCTTGGGGATCATCTGGTAGCGTACGCCGCCACCTGCGCTTGGAAGAAAGGGAGCACTTCCGATATCAGCCAACTTCTCCACGGCAAATCCAAACCCTAGAAAACCGATCACCCCGAAGCGCTTGTGCACATTTTGCCTCAATTCCGCCTGTAAGGCATAGACTTGGTTCCCTCGAAACTCGCCTTGCGCATAGCCCCGGAGGTCATCCCGGCCGATAATGTTCTGCCCTTGAAATGGTACATCCCCCGCCGCCACGTCCGCGTACAACCTCGACACGATGATGGATTTGCTGTCTTGTCGCAGGTCCCAGAAGTGATTGAAAACCACTTTGTACTTGTTGAAGTCCTGCGTGGCCCCGAAAGCCTCACGGATAAAGCTGTTCTCAAACTGGGCGAAGATCCCTTTTGTCGGGAAGTTCACATTGTCCCGAGTGTCGTATGACAGGTTGTAACCAAGGCTGAAAAGGTCCGCCTCGGTCGGTGGTAGTCCGGGCACATCAATGTCGAAGGTCGTGATCGTACGATTGCCAAGAAACAGCACTCCGGCATATAGGTCCCCAATTACTTTGCGCTTCACATCGAAGTAGAAAAACTTCATTTCGGTGTTGAAGTCAATCCATACGCCCTCATCACCGTCATTGATACCCGCCGGTGGTGGCAGTGTTGGTAGTCCCTGGAAGTACTGAAAAAATATATTCCCTGTACCCGCGGCCAGTGTCGATCTCCAGATGTCTTGCTTTAAATAAAGCTGCTGGACACCCAAGAGCATGGAGGTCTTATTGGTCGCGTACATACCCACGACCATCGTAGAGGAAGACGGCGAAATGGTGTCCTGCTTGTTGAGGGGATAAAAAACGGCCCCAATACCGCCGAAAATGAACTCAATAGACCGGTTGTAGTTGACAATGGGGATGCCCGCAAAAGAAACTTTCTTGTCTTCCTTGTCTTTCTTACCCACGCGCTGAGAAAAACCGCTTGTGACGATAAGGAGCAAAAGGACAAAAACCGGTAATTTCTTCATCTGAAGTGAGTAGCGCTGATAGCTAGCGCAAGAATAATGAATGATCGTGGTTCTGTGATCTTAGATCGTAGATCTTGGTTCATCGATAGCAGTGGAAAAGCCGTTCATAGATCATCGTTCTTTGATCATGGGTATGGTTGGATCAAGCTAGGATGGTAGTTCTTTGAAAGACAATGAACAAAGAACCAGAAACCAAGATCATTCTCTAAGCTGGAACACGACATCCACCGCGACCCTAATCGCATCATCCGCTTTGATGGAGCCAAACAACACCTTAGGCGGATCGACCTGGAAATCCGACATTTTGAGCTCTGGCTCAGCCCGGTAACGTAGCTTGCCGGGCCCCTCAAGTACCCGATGAAAGTCAAGGGTCATTTCCTTGGTCATACCAGCCAGGGTAATGATCACGTCCGACTTCACCTCGAGCTCCTTCTTCTCCCTGTCTGTGGCCTGCGAGTGGATACGCTTGATCTCCAACTGCAATTGAGGATATGAATCAGCCTTGAGCGCCTTGCGAAATTCCTTCGTAATGGCCTTCATACCGCAATCGAAATCACCAACCTCGAAAGTAAGAATCGCGCTCTCCAGTTCTACACGGTCGGGATAGTAGTCCGCCTGTGCCTGGATTCTGGCACTGCTGCCCTTGACGATGCTGCACTCATAGTTATTGACATTCGTCTCCCCTAGCACCACCAGTGAACTATTGTTGAGCATATCCACAGGCAGGTCCATGGCAGCCCCATTCTGGGCCACAAGACTACTGGTACTTGCCAGAAAAAACAGCACGCCACTGCATATCCGATGCGCGATGACTTTCTTCACACCTTCAAGTTCCCACACAAAAGCCGCAATTCAAACGGGTCAAGAAAGTAAAATGTCATTTCTTTACTCAATGGGCACTCCATTCAAAGCGCTTTTTGATGCCGCCGCGCGGTCGACGAGCATGCTCCTGGTCTTCGCAATGGGCTTGAGCCAAGTCGCCTGGGGTCAGGAGCACGATGAGCAAACAGACCAGATGCCCATGATCCAGAAGAACGACACCACGTACCTTCTGGATTTCAAAAAGAAAAACTTCCGCTTTACACCATTTTTGGCCCCCTCCGTTTCACCAGAAATGGGCGTGCTATTCAGTGGTGGCGGACTCATGTCCTTCTCCTTCCAACGCCAAAACCCAAAGCTGCAAGCTTCCTCCGTCAGCTTCGGAGCTGGAATATCCACCACCGGAGCTGTCACCATCAACGTACGCCCGACTTTCTTCTTTAAAAACGATAAGAATCGTGTGGTCGGTGAATTCAACTATCGCAACATGCCGGACAACTACTGGGGCGTAGGCTACGACAATGCTCGCGCGCCATCAGCTACGGACTCCACCACTGCCTACAACAGGGAGTGGTATCAGGCCCTGCTGCGGTACATGTATCAGTTCAAGCCCAATTGGTTTGTCGGATTGCTGATGGACTTCAATGGCACCAACCCTTCAGACCTAAGCGACGCCATTTCCCAGGATCCAGATCTCACTTCGAATCCCAATCCCCGGATCTATCAATTGGGGACGCTCTTTCAGTATGACTCCCGCGACTTCACGGTCAACGCATACAAAGGCCTGTTCGTAGAGCTGGCCACCAAATTTGTCACCAACAACGACGATCAGGAATACGGCCTGGTGTCCATCGACTATCGGCACTACTTCACCATCAAACGTCCGGGAAGCACCCTCGCATGGCAGATAAAATCCCGAAATGTCAGCGACAATGCCCCCTGGACGGAACTGTCATTTGTGGGCTCACCTTATGACCTCCGTGGGTATTACTTCGGACGATACCGGGATCGTTCCTCGCTCTTTGGCATCGTAGAGTATCGTTACATGTTCAAAAGGAAGACCCCCCGCAAAAAGGATCCCGACAACTATCTGTCACGGTTTGGGCTGGTTGGCTGGGCAGGAGGCGGCAGCGTGGCCCCAAAATTTGGTGAGTACAAGGATTGGCTACCCAATGCCGGGGTGGGTATCAGATTTGAGGTGCAACCCAGGATGAATGCACGCATCGATTTGGGCTGGGGCGATGACTCTGCGCTGTTCTACATCAACTTCAATGAGGCTTTTTAGTTGATGAGTTGACAAAAGTTGATAGGTTGATGAGTTCTTTGGTTTTTTCTGGATTGCCCGCTGGCGCAATCGTTCGCTAGTCCGGTTAACGGTCCAAGAGAAAAAAATGTATTGTCCATGTAAGAAGGATTCCCAGCATTGCCAGAAATCCTTCATGAACCTAACCAATATGGAGAAGAACACCACTGATTGTCATCATTATTAGACCTTCGGAAGCCAATACTTCTATGTCTGCCAAGGAGTTTCGGAAGGAACAGAGGGAAAGGGGCCTGTATTGAAACCAATCTCCGAAACCAATCGAAAATTATGGCCCTTCCCGTCAGTCTGTCCAGGCTCCCTCGTACCTGACCATTGAAGTATTCTCCGGCTCAGCCTTTCCATTGTCGCGTTTCATTGATACCAAATTAGATCGGGATAAATGGCCATGGAAGCCCAAAAAGTTGTAAAAAAGTGGCAATTGGCAGCCGCTCAATCCTTGAAAGGACATGTCAATTCGCTTTTTCAAACAGCTTGCGCTCCCCGAATCGAAACCGGGCCAGAAACCCCCAGTTTTCACCATCGAAGCCTCGTTCGTTGGTAAGAAAGATGGCCGGTCTCCAGTCAAACCCTATCGTGATGGGAAAACTAAACGCGTACTCCACCCCGAAGTCTCCTGCAACCGAAAAATCGAAGTCATTCTCAAAGTAGAACTCGGTACCTACGCCGGGAAAGAACTTCAAACCCGATGCTTTGTTGCCCCGCAGTTTGAACATCCAATCGAGGTATCCTGCCACACCCACCTGATCGGAAAAGTAAAATGCGGGCTTCAGTCTAGGCGCCGCCCCGATGGGAATGGTAGCTTCCGCTGAGACATTATCACCGAAGCGACCGCCTATCTCCCAGCTTGCTTGCGCATGGAGATTTGACGCCGAAATAATCATTAGGAAAACAAGTAAAACAGTTAGCTTTTTCATGGTCATTTTTAGTTTCATGCACAGCGCCGAAAGTCGATTCACCACTAACGCTTGACGATTCTCACATTTCCCCTATGCACATGCTGATCGAAAAACGCCAGGAGGTAAACCCCGGGTATTAGACCCGAACAGTCCACTTTCGATATATTCTTTTCGGAAATCTCCTTGACCCTATTCCCTGCAAGGTCAAATACGACAACCCTCGTGAAGGGTACCTCTGTCCGGATACTCACAAAGTCAGCCGTTGGAACAGGGAACACACTAATCTCCTTGGTGATCTTCGCCTGATCCTCCAGACCCGTGATAATAGATTCGGCGATAGTGATGAGCCACTCCTGCTCCTCCCCATTTTCTGCCGTAACCACTATTGTAACCGGGCTGCTGTAATCGCCAGTTGTACCGCTCACAGGATCCGACGTGGCACCTTCAGACAGAGTCCAGGTCGGTGTTAGACGCTCCATATCGGATCCCAGGTACACATCTACGGTAACAGTATGCGCTTCATTGTCAATGGTGCCGGGGACGATTTCTTCCGCAACCGTAAAAGTCAGGATATCTGTACCTGTACTCGGGGCTTCATTTACAGTCACCGTCCAGTTTTGTACTGCTACTCCATCTTGCGCTGTCACGACGATGGTCACAGGGCTACTGTAGTCGCCACTCGTACCACTAACTGGAGCCGAGGTTGCACCTTCTGATAAAGTCCATGTTGGTGCCAAACTGGTCAGATCTGTTCCCGGGGAAACCTCCACAGTCACAGAATGAGCATCACCATTTATCGTCGCAGAGCCCGTTTGATTGGCGACAGCAAAGGTCAAGATATCCGTCTCGTCGTTGGGCTCTTCATTGACAGTGACTATCCAATTCTGCTTTGTCGTTCCATCCTGCGCCGTCACCTCAATGGTCACGGGGTCACTATAATCACCTGCCGTGCCACTCTCCGGGTCAGAGGCCGCTCCAGTGGATAGCGTCCATGTAGGCAGCAGGCTTGTCAGATTGGTCCCATGACCGACTTCAATGGATACTGTATGCTCGGAAGTGTTTATAGCAGCCGGAGCTGTTTGTTCCGGGATACTGAAGCTCAATATGTCCGTAGAATCGTTGGGTGCCTCACTTACATTGACCGTCCAGTCCTGGTTAGTGGTCCCATCTTCTGCTGTCACCTCGATCGTGACAGGAGTGCTGTAATCGCTAGTTGTTCCACTTTCCGGATTGGATGCGGCTCCTGCTGAAAGAGTCCAGGTGGGTGTGAGACTGGAAAGATCAGTCCCGTAAGTCACTTCGACAGACACCGTATGCTCACCAGTATTGATCGTCGCGGACTCAGTTTCTTCCGGTATGCTGAAACTCTCGATGTCGGTAGCCGTGTTGGTCGCCTCGGTGACGGTCACCGTCCAGTTTTCTACCGTCGCTCCATCCTCCGCTGTCACCTCGATGCTCACAGGATCACTGTAATCGCCACTTGTGCCACTTACGGGATCGGAACTGGCGCCATCCGACAGCGTCCATGTAGGCGACAAACTCATCAGGTTCGTGCCATAGACGACTTCGACGGTGACGGTATTTTCAGAAGTGTTGATGGAAGCCCAATCCGCCTGTTCCGGAATGCTGAAGCTGAGAATATCTGTCTCATCATTGGGCTCCTCACTCACGTTGACCGTCCATTTTTGGGTGGTCGCGCCATCTTCGGCTGTCACATCGATCTCAAAAGCGCCACTGTAATCGCCCTCTGTATCACTTAGAGGATTGGAGGTCGCTCCCTCTGACAGTGTCCAGGACGGGGTCAAACTTGCCACATCCGTACCATAAACTACTTCAATCGCCACTGTATGGTCAGACGCGTCAATGGTAGCGGGGCCTGTTTCCTCGGGAAGACCAAAACTCACAATATCTGTCTCGACATTGGGCTCTTCGCTCACATTGATTGTCCAATTCTGGCTTATAGAGACATTCTCAGCATAAACAATGATGGTGTATGGGGCGCTGTAGTCGTCTGTAGTACCGCTAGCAGGTTCGGATGTTGCTCCGGCTGACAGGGTCCATGTGGGCGTGAGCCCAGCCAAATCGGTCCCATTCGCAACCTCTATGGTAACTGTATGATCATCGGTACTAATGACTGCCGGTCCTGTTTGCTGAGGCAAAGTGAATGTGAGAATGTCCGTCTCCTCATTGTAGGTAGACCCTTCTTCAAACACCAGCACCCTCCATCGCTGATCAGCACCTGATTCCGCTACAACGATAATACTTACTACTTCGCTGTAGTCATCGGAAGTGCCGCTGACGGGAGACGATGAGGCTCCTGTGGACAGCGTCCATTCCGGCGCAATGCTGGTTAGCACCGTACCACTGGCAACTTCAACGAGTACCGTGTGATTTTCGGCATCTATCGACGATGGACCGGTTTGCCCCGTCACGGTAAAGGTCAAAATATCATTCGCTGTATTGGGACCGACAGTGACATTCACCGTCCAGTTTTCAATGGTAGTGCCATCTTCTGCAGTCACTTCGATATTGTAAGGAGCGCTATAGTCCGCCGTTGTCTCGCTCATCGGATCGGAGCTGGCTCCTTCTGATAGGGTCCAGACCGGAGTTAGATTGGTCAGTGCAGTACCGTAGGCTACTTCGACCGCCACGGTGTGGTCCGAGGTATTGATCGTCGCAGGGGCGGTTTCTTCCGGGATGCTGAAGGTGAGAATATCCGTCTCACTACTGGGCGCCTCACTGACGTTGATTGTCCAACCCTGGATCGTCGTTTCGTCTTCCGCTGTTACTTCGATGACGTAAGGAATACTGTAATCACCTTCCGTGCCGCTTTCCGGACCAGAGGTAGCCCCATCCGACAAGGTCCACGCCGGCACCAGCCCTCCCAGGTTGGTGCCGTGAGCTACTTCAATCGAGACCGTATGGTCAACAGTGTTGATGGTAGCCGGGCCGGTTTCCTCCAAAATACTGAAAGTCAAAATGTCCGTTTCGTCGTTGGGTGCTTCGCTGACATGCACCGTCCATTGCTCGCTGACAGAGACGTTCTCTGCAGTGACGATGATGCTGTAAGCCGACGAATAATCGTCCGTAGTCCCACTTTCGGGATCAGAGGTAGCGCCCTCCGACAGCGTCCACGTCGGCGTAATGGTGCCCAGATCCGTGCCATAGACCACTTCTACGGAAACAGTTCGGTTCTCCTTATCAATTACTGCCGGTCCGGTTTCCTCCGGCACAGTGAAAGTGAGGATGTCCGCGTCGTTGCTAATAATAGATCCATCTTCGATCACACGAACTTTCCATTCCTGAGAGGCACCTGATCCTGCCGTCACATCGATCACAAACAAATCGCTGTAGTCGCCCACAGTGCCACTCACTGGAACGGAGGTAGCCTCCTCTGACAATGTCCAATCAGGAGCAAGGGCAGCTAGATTCGTGCCCTCAGCCACCTCGACCAGCACACTGTGATATTCGGTGCTTATCGCTGGTTCCTTGGTTTGCTCTGCTACTGCGAAGGTGAGAATATCGTTGGCTGAATTAGGGGCTTCGGACACATTCACCGTCCAGTTTTCAATGGTGGTGCCATCCTCCGCCGTCACTTCAATATCAAAAGGAACGCTATAATCTCCTGTTGTCCCGCTTTCGGGATCAGAGCTGGCGCCATCGGACACCGTCCACTCTGGCGCCAGAGTAGTGAGCACTGTGCCAAATGCCACTTCCACCGACACGGTATGGTCCGTAGTATTGATGGTAGCCGGGCCCGTTTCCTGAGCAATACTGAAGCTCAGGATGTCGGTCTCGTTGCTGGGAGCTTCTGTCACATAGACCGTCCAGGTCTCACTGATGTAGACCAACTCGGCATAAACAGTAATGGCATAGGGAGCGCTGTAGTCACCCAATGTACCACTCTCCGGTGCAGAGGTGGCACTTTCAGAAAGCGTCCAGATGGGCGCAAGCTCCGTGAGATCGGTTCCATAGGCCACTTCTACATGCACGCTATGGTTGTTCGCGTCTATCACCGCGGGACCCGTTTCTTCGGCGACCGTGAATGAAAGAATATCGGTGTCATCATTAAAAATGGAGCCATCTTCAATCACCCGAACCCTCCAATCCTGTTCAGTGCCATTTTCAGCGGTCACAGTAATGAATACTAAATCCCCGTAATCGCCAGTAGTACCACTTTCCGGGCTGGAAGTAGCTCCTTCGGAGACGACCCACGTAGGTGTTAGGTTTGTAAGGTCCGTACCTTCCTCGACTCTAAGCAGGATGCTATGTTGTTCTGCATCGATAATCGTCTGGGAATTTTGCTCTGGGACGATGAATGACAGAATATCGTTGGCCGAGCTGGCGGCTGTGGTCACATTTACGATCCAGTCCTGGGTGACAGCGGTATCCTCAGCGATTACTTGGATCGTGAAAGCACTGCTGTAATCCCCCTCCATTCCGCTTTCAGGATCAGAGATCGCTCCCTCCGAGAGCGTCCATGTAGGAACCAAAGTGGCCAGATCAGTTCCGCTGGCCACTTCTACGGCTACGGTGTGTGCGAGAGCGTCTATGGTCGCTGGCGTCGTCTCTTCCGGCACACTGAAGGTGAGGATATCTGTCTGTTGGCTCGGGGCTTCACTTACATAGACCGTCCAATCCTGGGTAATCCTCAAATCCTCTGCAAACACGGTGATGGTCACTGGTTCACTATAGTCACCGTTCGTACCACTTGGAGGAGTAGATGTCGCCCCATCAGAAAGCGTCCAGGTGGGCGCAGTGGATTCAATGAACGTACCTTCTACCACTTCGACCCTGACGGTATGTTCAGAGTCGTCAATAACGGGAGGACCCGTTTGCCCCGACATAGTAAATGACAGGATATCTGTTTCCTCACTTAGGCTGGCGTCTTCCTCATACGCGCGGACCTGCCAGTCTTGCCGGAAGCCATTTTGGGCTTGCACTTCAATGACAAAGACATCCGTGTAATTGCCCGAGATACCACTTTCAGGCGTCGAGCCTGCTCCTTCAGACAAGGTCCAGTACCCACGCAATGAGGGTAACGGCGAACCGTCGGCAACTTCGATCAATACTGTGTGGTTCTCGGTATTTATGACCGCCGGGGCAGTTTGCTCCTGCATGGCAAAGGTCAAAATGTCGTTTTCATGGTTCCCTGACGTGTGGATGACATCAACAATCCAGTCCTGGCTGGTGTATCCATTATCTGCAGTGACCGTAATCGTGTCCGGTTCGCTGTAGTCACCTTCCGTACCACTTTCTGGATCGGAAGTTGCCCCGGGGGACAGGGTCCATTCCGGCGTCAGGTTATCAAGGTTCTGATTCTGTGACACCAAGACATCCACAGTATGACCTAGTGAACTGATATCGGGTTCCTGGATCTGTTCCGGCAAATAGAAGGTAAGTATATCTGTATTCGGAGTGGCTTCCACTTCCGTTGTGACGGTCCAGTCTTGGGTGGTGATGCCGTTTTCGGCGGTGACAGTGATCACTACTGGTGTGCTGAAATCTGCAACATTGCCACTCTCCGGATCAGAGGTGGCGCCCTCGGACACGTCCCAGCTCGCCTGTGCGTCGCTTGCGTCGGTGCCAAACAGTAGCTCAATCCATACCGTATGCGCGTCGGCATCTATAGTGGCGGGCTGCACCTGTACATTGGAGGAAAAGCGGACAATATCTGTTTCGCTGGAAGGCACCTCCGATTCATCGTAAACAAGCACTTTCCAGTCTTGCTGAAATCCATTTCCCGCCGTGACCTGGATGGTGAATACCTCCGTGTAATCATCGGAGGAACCACTTGCCGGATCAGACGTAGCCTCAGGCGAAAGTGACCAGGTAGGTGAAAGCACCCGCAAATCTGTCCCCGTTGCCACCGGACAAAGGATCGTATGCGATTCGCTATCGATGACGGCTGGCTGTGTTTGTTCAGCAACCTCAAAGCTCAGGATATCCGTCTCGTGGTTGGACGTTTCATTGGTGACCTCCACCGTCCAATCCTGGGTGGTGTAGCCGTCTTCAGCAGTCACGGCTATGGTCACCACAGTGCTGTAATCTCCTTCGGTGCCGCTTACAGGAACAGACGTAGCTCCCTCAGACAAGGTCCATTCAGGTGACAGGCTAGTGCGACTCGTCGCCTGGGACACCAGTACCTCCACATGGTGGTTAACAGGATCTATATCTGGTTCCTCTATTTGCTCAGGAACGTAGAAGGTGAGAATGTCCGTATGAGGCGTGGCCTCCACTTCCGTTGTCACGGTCCAGTCCTGGGTGGTCAGACCATCCTCGGCCGTCACAGTGATGGTATAAGGCTCAGAATAATCACCCTCTGAACCGCTCATGGGTACGGACGTGGCCCCTTCAGAGAGTGTCCAGGTCGGATTTATCGCAGAATCATCTGTGCCAAAAAGTAATTCAACCCAAATAGAATGATTGGTGCCATCGATCGTTGCTGGCTGTACCTGTTCTGCCACGGTGAAGCTTTCGATCTCTGTTTCATCTGTACGGGCGTCTTCTTCGTCATAAACCCTGACTGTCCAGTTTTGTTGAAAGCCGTTTTCCGCCGTGACGATAATAGTAAACACATCAGAGTAGTCACCCGATGAACCACTCAGAGGGTTAGAGCTTGCATTTGCAGAAAGCGTCCACGTAGGTTGAAGTGAACTCAAGTCCGTATCTGCAGCGACTTCACACAGTATCGTGTGATTCTCACTGTCGATGGTGGCCGGCCCTGTTTGCTCGGTGACTGCAAAGGTCAGAATGTCATTTTCATGATTCCCAACCGTGTTGGTCACGTTGACCACCCAGTCCTGGGTGGTGACGCCATCATCAGCAGTCACGGTTATTGTGTCCGCATCGTTGTAGTCACGTTCCGTGCCGCTTACCGGATCCGACGTGGCACCTTCGGACAATGTCCATTCCGCGGTCAAGGCATCCAGGCTTTGACCTTCCGGAACCAGGGCATACAAGACATGAAGTCGGGAGTCAATGTCAGGTTCCCGGATCTGTTCCGGCAGAGAAAAGGTGAGGATATCAGTATTTGGCGTGGCTTCCACTTCCGCAGTAACCGTCCAGTTCTGGGTGGTGACGCCATCTTCTGCTGTTACAGCAATCACCAGGGGAGAACTATAATCGTTGGAGCTGCCACTCACCGGATCCGAAGTTGCCCCTTGGGAGACCGTCCAGGAGGCATAGAGATTCGTGGGGTCGGTCCCAAAGAGCAGTTCTATCCAAACCGTATGAGCTGCAGCGTCGATGGTGGCGGATTGCACCTGCTCTGTCATGGAAAAGCTCAGTATGTCAGTTTCATTGGATGGTACTTCACTCTCCTCGTAGACATACACTTCCCAGTCCTGCTCAAACGTGTTTTCCGCTCTCACGGTAATGATGTATGCATCGCTGTAGCTTCCGGATGTACCGCTTACCGGATCAGACGTAGCCCCGGCAGATAGCGTCCAGGTGGGTGCCAGTGTGTTGAGGTCGGTTCCGTCAGTCACGACCGCTGTGACCGTATGATTCACATTATCGATCACTTCAGATCCGACTTGATTGGGTGGTGTAAAGGACAGAAGATCATTTTCGTGGTTTGTGCTGGCTACTCTCACGTTGATGGTCCATGGCTGGACGGTTCCATCCTCCGCAGTTACCAAGATGGTGAAGTCACTGCTGTAGTCGCCTGTCGTTCCACTTACGGGATCAGACGTCGCGCCATCGGACAACGTCCACGTGGGCGTCAGGCTGGACGGATCTGTTCCCTGCGCCACTTCCGCCTGGATATAATGGCTGTCAGTCCAAAAGTCCGCATCTCTGATCTGCTCAGGGATGACAAAGGTGAGGATGTCGGTTTCGCTCGATTGAGCGTTGGCGTAGGCGACAAAACTGCAGCTAAGCGCCATCATAAGCAGAGTTTGTAGGGCATATTTCATGGCAAATGGATTCAATGTTTTAAAGGATACTATCACGGCCTACCACTGTGGGTGAATGAGTCAGTATGAACATCGATTCCCGAAGCTCATTCACCCACTGGCAGCATTTATCATGTACAGGTCTCGTTGGCAGGCACCCTGCGATCATCAGGGTCTCCTCCCCTCTCTAGACAGTCATTGTATTCGTCGCTAGAGACCGTCCTGAATCCTTCATTTGTGGCAAATGCTTCCACAAAACCAAGGGCCAGAAGTGAGGGCATCACAGGGATTCTTGGGTGTCTCATGATTATGGTAGTTCATGTTTCATGATGAATGGGTTTCTTCTGGAGATTGAGCATCGTCATTCCTTACAGAGGAATCTTGCAGCGATCAGACAGTCATCATAGCATTCCTCGGGCGTCGTGGTCAAACATTCGATGAGATATTCCTGGCACGCCTGGCGCAGTTGGAGGTCAAGAGCACAGAGCTCTTCATCACAGAATATAGAGCTGTATGCCTCCACGATCTGGTCATCCCAATTGGCGGGATCGTCCTCTTCAGGAGCCGCGTAGACATGAATACGCCAATCCTTGAAATTCTCCCCATCCTCCGCTGTGACTCTTATCATCTGATCACTAGTGAAATCCATTTCGGTTTCACTAGGCGGCACTGCCGTTGCACCGGGAGAAATGGAGAATGTAGGAATCAATCTCGATAGATCAGTACCGTGAGCCACTTCCACAGTCACCTTCAGGAAATCAGGATTAATGATCGGCTCAAAGGTCTGTTCGGGAATTGCGAACGAAAGAATGTCCGCTTCACTGCTTACTTCTCCAGACGCCACCGTCACTGATACCGTCCAGTCTTGCAGCGTAATACCATCCTCCGCGGTGACCGTGATCGTTCCATCATCACTGTAATCTGTGGGATCGGCACTTTCCGGAACCGACGTGGCACCTGGCGAAACCCTGAATCTCGGGGTCAGCGTTGTCAGGTCAGTTCCTTCGACCACTTCGACTTCCACCCGATGATCCTCGTAATCCAGGTTTGCCGACGAGGTTTGCTCTTCGAGAGCAAATGTGAGTATGTCTGTCGCACTATACGGAGGGCGTGGCTCCTCCGAAACCGTGATGAGCCAGTCCTTTACCGTTCCGTCTTCGGCAGTCACCGGAATCGACACTGCACTGGAATAATCGCCTGGGGCTGACGTGACATCTTCATCAAACGTAGCTCCTTCCGAAACCTGCATGCTCGGTGTCAGCATCGTCAAATCTGTTTGGTAGATCACTTCAATGTTGACCTCGGCATCGTCGCTGTTGATGGAGGCAGGACTGGTTTGCTCAGGAAAGCTGAATTCGACTATTTCCGCGTCACTGCTAAGAACGTCGTCATCACTATCCCCACATGACAAGGAAACCGTCAATACCCCTACAAGTAGTGACAGGAAAAGCCAATTCATTTTCGCTTTCATGGCTAATAGTTGTTGCATTAGGCTTATCACAATGTGCAGGTCTCAGTTGCAGCTACTCGGCAATCCTCGGGGTCTCCACCTAAGGCAATACAGTCATTGTATTCGTCAATACAGACCGTCCTGAAGCCCTCATTCGTGGCACATGCTTCTATGTTGCAGAATTCATTGGGATCCCCACCATTATCGTCGTCACCACCGCAGGCGGCAACGAACCCGATGATCAGGGACACCAAAAGGACCGGGAGCATTTTCTTAAATTTCATGATAGTAGTAGTTATGCTTTTGAGGTTTAAATGAAGTGATACTTGTTAGTCACACACAGTGAGTGCGCTCCCGGCGCATTGGAGGAAGGCCTCCTCGCCGTATTGGGCAATGCAGTCGTTGAAGGCGGACTCGCATTGGGATCGGAGGTCTGAATCATCCGCGCAGTCCGATACATCGCATAAACCCGCTGCATCAAATCCGTTGAAGATCTTCACACCCCAGATCTGCTGCTCCTCGCCATCCTCCGCAGTGACCACAATCAATGTGGCGTCTGAATAATCACCAGGTGTACCGCTCATAGGCGTGGAAGTTGCACCAGGAGACAACGTAAACGTTGGTGTGATTTCCTTCAGGTCGGTTCCCGACTCAGTGATGACCACTACCACGTGGTTGTTTGGATCAATGTATTCCGGCTCAGCTTGACCCGGGACGGTAAAGGTCAAAATGTCGGTCGCTTCACTTGGTGGTCCATCTGACTCTTGCTCAGTCACCGTGACAGTCCAGTCCTCGACCGTAGTTTCGTCCTCGGCCGTTACCCGGATGGTGACGGCGCTGTTATAATCATCGCTCTCACCACTCGCGGGGTCAGATGAAGCACCAGGAGATACTACGATGGTGGGTGTTAGACTACTTAGGTCTGTGCCGTTCTGGACTTGCAGTGTGACCGTATTGTCATCACTATTGATGGTCGCGAGGCTGGTCTGCTCGGAAACAGAAAAGGACAATATGTCGGCGGCATCACTCGGAGGAGCGCCTTCTTCAGACACTGTCACGGTCCAGTCCTGGGATGTTGTCCCATCTTCAGCCGTGACGGTGATGGTCGCCACACTGCTATAGTCCTCGGTAGTCCCACTGGGAGGTATCGAAGTAGCTCCGGCAGAAAGTGTGAAAGAGGGCGTAAGCTCCGTCAAATCGGCGCTTTGCATGACTTCAATAACCACGGTGTGAGCAGAGGGGTCAATATCCGCATCTCCTGTTTGCTCTGGCATGGTAAATGTCAGAATATCCGTCTCTGCACTCAACGCTGGTGGTTCTTCGTCATCTCCACACGCAACGGAAAGGAAGAGCCCGGCGAATGCCAGCTTGAGAAGATAGGTCTTAAAGCGTTCCATAATTTCTAATTTGAATTTGTGATAGAGTGTATTGAGCCCACGTCATTCCTTCATCCTTGTGACTGACAGAATGGTCAAATGTGATTCGTGCAGCGTATTGAGTATTCCGGCGAGAGCAGCCTGGTCATTGATCTGGCCAACTAATACTGAGACAATTGACTTGTCCCTGGCAGTCTCTTTGTTGAGTTGCAGGCCTCCCAGTCGTTCTGAATCACTTGCTGAAATGGCACCTTGCACCCGAATCTTATAGACTGCGGGCATTTGAAATTCGAATTCAGGGTTGGGCTTAGGTCTCATCGCTTTGTGCTTTTTAAAAGTCAGTGTCATACAACAGGCATGTACAAAATGGGCGTTGTAGACACGAAATTAGAAGCACGGATAGCCCCCGAGTAGCCCTATAAGTGGAAGAAAAGTAGTAATTAGGTGGTAGATGAATCGCTTAAGGACGGGTAGGGGGCATTCTCAGCCCGCAGAAGAGTCGTGTGATCCTTCTTGGCCCGGTGCGGGCGCTTGGTCCTTGGGGAGACGGATCGCGAAGACCGTTCCTCTGCCTTTGTCGTTTTCGGCGGTGATCGATCCGCCATGGTCAGCAATGATCTTGTGGGAAATCGATAAACCGAGGCCTGTGCCCTCGCCCACTTCTTTCGTGGTGAAAAACGGATCGAAAACCTTGTCGATGATCTCGATTGGGATGCCGGGGCCGTCGTCGATCACAGAAATCCGCACATCTTCTTCGGCGTTCTTCGTAACGATCTGGATAGTGCCATTTGAGCCGGCGGCATCGATCGCATTGGTTAGCAGGTTCATAAAAACCTGATTCAACTGACCGGCGTTGCAGAGTAACGGCTCCATCATGGGATCATAGTGTTTCTCAATGGCCACGCCTTGCTTCGTACGGTTGCGAAGGAGACTCAAAGTACTGTCAATGCCATAGTGGATATCGGCAAGCTCCTTGGGTGATTGCATTCCTCTTGAGAACTCACCAAGACTCTGTACGATCTCCGACGTCCTGCGCGAACCTTCGCGAATGTCAGTCACTTCTCGCCTCAACGCGGCGATCAGACCCTGGTAATCGATCTCGGCCTCAAATGCCTCTATTTTGTCAGGATCGCCGCTGCGAGACTGCGCCTGATTTCGGTACATTTCCAACAATCGCAGGAGGTCCTGTATGTCCTGTTCCATCGCGTCGGAGCTCATATGGACGAAATTGATGGGATTGTTGATTTCATGGGCAATGCCTGCTGTAAGCTGCCCAAGTGAGGCCATCTTCTCGGAATGAATGAGTTGGGACTGAGCGTCCCGGAGCTGCTTGATGGTGCCTTGCAACGCTATGGTTCGTTCTTGCACGATCTCTTCCAGGTTCTTGCTCCTGCGCTTCAGATTAGTGGTGCGGAGTCGGACGATGCCAACAATAACCAATGCAGCCATCGCCACATAGAATCCTTTGGCCCACCAGGTGAGCCACCATGGAGGGTGGATATTAAAAGAGTAGGCGAGCGTTTCGCCCCACAGTCCACTTCTGCCATATGCCCGAACCAGCAGCGTATAATTGCCATGTGGTAGTCTCTGAAAACTTGCTGAAGCCATCGGATCGGGATCACTCCAGTCTTGATCCGCCCCATCGAGCTTGTAGCTATACCTTATCTGATGAGGAGCTGACCATTCGATGGCGGTGAAATGGAAAGTCATGTCATTTTGATCATGGTTTAGTTGAAGGTCCGGCGGAACATTGCTGAAAGGTGGAATGCCACCAAACTCCAAATACTCCTGCAAAGAATCCCGGGCGATTCGATAGTCCTGGTGCTGATCGCCAACTTCAATTTCACTGATTGATAGGATGGGCCCTGGCAATTCATCACCAAAGTGTCGAAGATCAAGCAATGATATCCCTTTGTTGGTGGAAAGCCATATGCTGTCGCCGTCCACAAGCCCGTGGCCGAAAAAACTAAAGGTCTTCAATCCATCCTGGATGCCCATTGAAACAGACGGCGCACCGCCCCCGTTATCTGGGCCATCAATAGTCCTTAATTCCAATCCATCATTACTCGCCAGCATTGCCCACATCTTGTCTCCCTCTGGCACCAGGGAAAAGACATATTGACCGTCACCCTTTTCTGGGAGGTAGTATTGTCGAAAAGGTTGAACTACCTCAGCACCATCATTCACGTAAATATTTCCATAAAAATCACGAGCCCAAATACCACCACGATTATCCGCCACTATTCCCGCAATCAAGTCATTGGTTAATCCCTCCCCTGCAGCGTAGTGAGTGTAAGTCGTAGGCGCACCATGCACCGAGTCCAATGCTATTTTCGTGAGTCCTCCGCCCTGTGCTCTCAACCAAATATCACCATTACCGTCGGTCAAGACCGAATAATAGGGCCTATTGGCGTCTGTACTTCCACCCATAGCTAGTTGCAATAGAGAATCACCGTCAAAGCTGAGGACATCCATTCCTTCGTACACGACCCACAAACGATCGAACTCATCTATAGAGATGAGTACATTGGACTCGGCTTCTGCTCGACGATAGTGCGTGAAAGTTGGCTTATCCCTGTTTACATGACCATCATATTTGACCAGGGAACTATATGCGCTCTCGTAAGAACTAGCACCAAACCAGATATTCCCCTGGCTGTCCTCAGTGATCTGGGTGATATTGATATCAGCGTTGGCAAGCCCAAGTTCCTGCGGGAAATGGAGAAAATTGCTTCCATCATATTTGAAGACCCCGTCGGTGTCCGTACCCAGCCAGATGTGTCCCCGACTGTCTTTGAAGACGGCCGAAAACAGCTTACCGGCAAGTGTTGATGGATGTCGCAATGAATAAGGATTGTAGACGCTGAGTCCCCCATATGATGCCATCCATACTTTCCCGAATTCATCAACGAAGATGCCTCTTACTCCCCGGTGATTCAATCCCACCTCCTCGCCTATGCCGGTGACGTACTGTCCATCATACATTAGAAGGCCATTTGAAACGGTGCCCATCCAAATATTTCCAAATCGATCACTTGTAATCTCCTCCACCAACAGGAAATAGTCATCTGTAAGCTGTGTAACCTCCTCGTCCCGATAGATGAGAACTCCGCTGCTCACTGTACCAAACCACAGACTGCCCTGCAGATCCCTATGAATGGCTCGATACGCAGCTGGTGGAAGGCCTACCTCATCACTAAAATTTATGAACCGTTCTCCGTCAAACTTGATCAAACCCTCGTCGAAGTCACCAATCCAAAGATTGCCGTCGCGATCCATTTCCAGGCAGGTTATTTGTCGTGCTTTGCACCCCTCTTTCTCTCCATAGTATACCAATGATTGCCCGTCAAATTTGCTCAAGCCATACTGCATGCTTCCAAACCAGATGTTTCCTTCATCATCTAGCAACATGGAGTTGATCGATGAACTGGCAAAGCCATCTTCATCCCTGAACTGTACCAGCTCCTGCCCGTCAAAATAGGCTAATCCGGTAATACCGCCTATCCAAATTCTTCCATCTTTATCCTCCAACAACTTCAGTACTATACTCGATGGGAGACCTTCCTGCACTGAAAAATGCCGAAACGTGATCCCATCGTAGACGCTAATGCCTCCCCCATAAGTACCGGCCCACAAATGGCCGCGACGGTCTTTGATCACAGAGTGAACGAAACTTGAACTTAAGCCATGTTCCACATCCAGAAACTTGATATCCAACTCCGCTTTGTCCAGGTACTTGGGCGGTAAGGCCTGTCTGGGTTTTGTCCAGCTGACCTCCATGGTCTTCCCTTCGGCGGGTATAGCAATTCCAGTGGGGACAGTATCACCGGTCATGTTTACCAAGGGCCTGGGGTTTATAATATCTCCCGACGACAATCCCTGAAAACCTTGTTGATCAATGGGGAACACTTTCTTTTCCATCTCATCAAAATCAACCCTGGTAGGGTGCGCAGGAATGATGACCGGATCGCCCGCAGGGACCTTCGTGATACTCATGACCGCACCAACAGGCACCTTCCTGGTGACCAAGGGCAGGTCCACACCTGTCAACACGGTATCTCCCTGTAAGGTCAACAGGGGCTCGTAGCTGTCCTTAGTTGGTATAGGCTCGGGCCGGCCTTGATCGGTTTGACAGCCGATGACCATCCCGCACATCAGTAGACCGACGATTCGTATTTTCATCCGCAGTAGAACTTCGGTGTCTAAAATACCCATTTGATTAGATTTCGCCTTGCTCCCGCACAATAGCCTCAATGAGACTACTGGCGAATGGGGAGGCGAACGGTGAAGGCCGCTCCTCTGTTTTTGTTGTTTTTGGCGGTGATCGTTCCACCATGATCAGCAATGATCTTGTTGGAAATCGATAAGCCCAGGCCTGTGCCCTCGCCCGCTTCTTTCGTTGTGAAAAAAGGATCGAAAATCTTGTCGATGACCTCGATTGGGATGCCGGGGCCGTCGTCGATCACAGAAATCCACACATCTTTTCCGGCGTTCTTCGTAACGATCTGGATGGTCCCATTTGGGCCCGCGGCATCCATGGCATTGGTCAGCAGGTTCATAAAAACCTGATTCAACTGACCAGGGTTGCACAGCACCGGCTCCACCAGGGGATCATAGTGTTTCTCAATGGCTACGCCTTCCTTCGTACGGCTTCGAAGGAGACTCAAAGTGCTGTCAATACCATGGTGGATGTCTGAATGTTCCTCGGGCGATTGCATTCCTCTTGAGAACTCACCAAGACTCTGTACGATCTCCGACGTCCTGCGCGAACCTTCGTGAATGTCAGTCACTTCTCGCCTCAACGCGGTGATTAAACCCTGGTAATCGATCTCGACCTCAAATGCCTTGATTTTGTCAGGATCGCCTTTACCAGCATGCACCTGATCACGGTACATTTCCACCAATCGAAGGAGGTCATGTATGTCCTGCTCCATCGCATCGGAGCTCATATGGACGAAATTGATGGGATTATTAATTTCATGCGCAATGCCTGCCGTAAGCTGCCCCAGGGATGCCATCTTCTCGGAATGAACGAGTTGGGACTGAGCCTCCTGGAGCTGTTTGATCGTGCCTTGCAACGCTGTGGTTCGTTCGTGTACAATGGCTTCAAGGTTCTTCCTCTGGCGCTTCAGATTGTTGGTGCGGAGCCGGATGATGCCAACAATAACCAATGCAGTCATCAGCCCATACAATCCCCTGGCCCACCAGGTGAGCCACCAGGCTGGACGGATCACAAAAGCGTAGGAAAGCGACTCACTATAGTTCCCATTGATGCCGCGAGCACGAACCTTAAATGTATAGTCCCCAGGTGGGACTCGCTGAAAGGTGGCCGTCGATACTTTGTCGTAATGACTCCACTCCTCGCTGAGTCCTTCAAGGACGTAACTATACTGGATGTGATTGGGGGCTGCCCAGTCCTGACCAGCAAAGTGAAAGCTAATACTATTAAGCTCATAGGGCATTTCCAGACTGAGAGGAAGGTTGGAAAACGAACGTACACTATCAAATGTCAATCCCTCCGGCAGAGTATTCCTGGCGCTTCGATAATCCAGGAAGTCGCCGTTCACGGCCACCTCCGACAGTTTTATTCCTACAGACTTAACGGAGCTTGAGGCGTGCGCAGTGCTCAATTCAGTTATGCCCCTGTCGTGGCTCCACCACATCCGCCCCCTGTGATCGAGCAGTGCAGGTCGATAGAAGTTCAAACCCTTCAGACCGTCCAGGCCCTTGTAGGTGGTCACTGATAGTGTCGATCCGGGATCCTCCCCATCCGCCATACGGAGCCGATCTAATCCCTGGTGTGTAGACAACCACAAATTCCCCGTGGGATCCCTGAGGAATGACTCCACTTGCTCCGAGGCACGAAGTTGCTCAAGTGGAAGTCGATGAAATCGCATAGGACTATCCGCGCGATACCGATAAACATGTCCCGCCTTGTCGCCAAGCCACAGGTACCCCTCAGCATCCGGATAAACACTGTGGATGGCCTCACTGGTGAGTCCTTCCTCGGCAGAGAAATGAACGACCGTAGCAGAATCACTGGGATTGGATCCAGGACTGAATCTTGTAATTCCTCCATTGTCGCTCCAAAACCATAGATCTCCAATCTGGTCTTTGATCAACCTGGGAACCATTCTATTGGAAATCAGCCCCTCGTCGGTTGTGTATTCGTGGAAGTCATCTCCCTGAAGACGCATTAAACCGCCCCCTTCTGAACCAATCCACACTCCTCCATGGTCATCTGCCACCAGGCTGTTGACAAATCGGTAAACCCAGGCGACCGAATCATTTTTTGGATAATAATGGCAGATTGTACCATTTCGATGGGTCTGATCAGGTGGGCTGTACCTAATCCAGCCCTGACCCAGATTAGAAGAAAACCACATGTTGCCTGCCTGATCTTCAGTCATCGCCCAGGTAGTCGCTAGTTGCTTGAAAAATCCCTGGCGCTCAGAAAAATGATAATATTGCTCCCCGTCGTATTGATAAACGCCATCTCCCTCGACACCAAACCATATGTGTCCTCTTGAATCTTGATACAGCGATTTTACGGTCGCGTCAGAAAAAATACCGGGGTGTCGAAAGGAGCCGGGATCGTAGATATTCACTCCGCCGTAAGTGGACATCCACACTTTGCCGTCTTCGTCCATAAACATGTCGAAAATTGTATTTTTTGTCAGTCCCTGAGCAATACCTATAGTGGTAAATCTAAGGCCATCAAACATTGCCACCCCCTGCCTTCCGTTTACAAACCAAATATTTCCCTCTCTATCTTCGGTAATGACCCTCGGACTAGAAACGGCACCTGATGTGTACAGGTCAAACTGCCTACCATCATACCGGCACAATCCCCAATCCAAGCCAAACCACAAGTCCCCATGGACATCGCGAGAGACAGCTGGGAGGGATGATTTCTCCCCCTTCGAATTCCGAAACTCATAACCTGTAAATCCTTCCCCATCAAACTTGAAGAGCCCACCGTTGCTAGAGGTCACCCAAATGCCCCCATCCACGTCGTCTAGAAGGTAGTTGATGCGTTTTGTTTGAAGACCTTCTCTATCATAGTAGTGGGTGAAGCTTTCGCCATCATACTTGACCAATCCAAACTCCCAGCTACCAAACCACAAGTTGCCAGACTGATCCTCGAGGATCTTCATCACGAAGTCATTGGCGTAGCCATCCGATTCCTCAAAAATGACGAAGTCCACACCATCATAGTACATCAATGCTCGTCGGGTACCTATCCAAATTCTTCCATTTTTATCCTCAAATAAGCTATGAACCCCGTTTGCTGGTAGCCCGTGCTCTCGCTTAAAATTCCACATGGATACACCATCATAAAGGGTGAGCCCTCCTCCATTTGTGCCAATCCAGAAGTTACCACGACGATCCTTGAGCACACAGGTTACGGAATTGGAAAGCAGCCCTTGCTCGACACCCATGAATTTGATATCAAGCGTAGCATCGTCTCTGGACCTGGGAGGAAGTGCCGCAATCGGTTCAGGCCATTTCACAGGAATTCTTTTGCCAATGGCAGGAATCGGGACTCCGGTTGGGACTGTGTCACCAAGCGAATTCACCAGCGGCAACGGTAATTCGACCGACGCAGAACGAACCGTGTCCAGGATGACCATTGAGCTCACCACTGAAGCATGATGGACGTTGGGGTGCGCCGGAATGATTCTGGGCTCTCCAGCTGGAAGGACCTTCAGATCCATGATCTCATGAATCGATCGCTTCTTACCAAGGACCTTCACTTCGACCCCTGTGACTATTGTATCCCCGAGCGCATTGATAAGGGGGGGTGACAATCGGGCATCAGTCGCCGGGGGAAGCACGTCCCGTTCAAATTGGCAACCTACCAAGGACACAATAAGTAAGGCAATGGGAATTAAGCGCATGAAAAGGCTCACCTGGAAATCCTATCGGAAATATAGTCATTTCCGTATCTGCAACGCTCATAACTAGTTCTCAAAGGTCAATGGATCTACTGTCAAAACTCATTGCTTGGTGGTTATAATCACCTATATTAACGGCCTCCAACGGATGAGCTACTTGACAATGAAAACGGTCCTATACGTAGATGATGAAAAAAGCAACCTGAGCGCCTTCCAATCGCTGTATAGGCGAAAGTTCAAAGTACTGACGGCCAGTTCGGCAGAAGAGGGACTCAAAGTGCTCCAGGATGAACCCGTAGAGCTCATCGTCACCGATCAAAGAATGCCCAAAATGACGGGTGTTCAATTCCTAAAAGAGGTGAAGGAGACCCACCCTGATTTGAAATATATCCTACTCACTGCCTACACAGACAATGAGGCACTGAAGCAGGCGGTGAACGAAGTGGGCATCTATTGGTACATAAACAAACCCTTCGACAAGCACCAGATGGAGCATGCGATCAATCGGGGCATTGAGGCGAGAGACGCTGAGCGTCGACTGCGTGATTATCAGAACAGATTGAAGAAACTCGTAAAGGAGCTGACACTGGCAGAAGAGGTACAACGGAAGCAAATTGCCAGCGACCTGCACGACGAAGTAGGCCAAATTCTCGCCTCAGCAAGGCTTCAGTTGACGGCGCTCAATGAGGAGCTGGAGAACAGGGAACACATCGACAAGCTGGAGGAAATCTCGGAAGATTGTCTTCGCGGAATCAAGGCCGTCAGAAGTGCCATATTTGATTTGTCATACCCTCAACTTCATGAGACAGGCCTGTATGCCTCCACTGCAGACTGGGCAGAGTCCCAATTGGAGGTCAAGCATGACATCCAGGTGCAGGTATCTGGCGAAGAATCGCGTTTTCCCCTGAATGAGAATACCCGTTTGCTCCTTTTCCGATCCATCAGAGAGCTTTTGATCAATGTTCGTAAGCATGCCCAGGCCTCAGAAGTGCGTATTCATTTTGAGCAAGTCGAGGACCAGCTCAAGATCAAGGTGGAGGATGATGGTGTGGGCTTCGATTATCAACCGGAGCAGACCGACTTCCAGGAGGGAGGGTACGGTATCTTTAGTATCCTACAGCGGATCGAGGACATTGGTGGCTCCATTGACATCCACTCCAAACATGGGCAGGGTACATCGGTCCATCTATTGGCACCATTGGGTGCAGTAAGTCAAGAGTGACCGTGGAGGCCGCCGATCCCTACCGAATTGCCATTATTGATGATCATCCCGTCTTCAGAAAGGGGTTGCGGGCCATTTTCAACAATAAACCTCAGTTTTCGATAGTGGCCGAAGGCAGCAGTGGTCTGGAGGCGCTGGAGGTCGTCCGAACTCAACAACCAGACTGCATCGTCATGGATATCAACATGCCTGACATGGATGGTATCGAAGCTACGGCTAAGATCCTGAAGGACCACCCCAACACCAACATCATCGCATTGTCCATCAACTCTGGTCGGCAAGCGGTGAAAGGCATGCTTGATGCGGGGGCCAAAGGTTACCTCCTCAAAGAGAGTGCACCGGATGAACTGATCATAGCCATCAACAAGGTTCGAAAGGGCGACATGTATTTATCTTCTCAAGTGACCAGTACTGCTCTCAGCGAGGCGTCCGAGAAGGACAAGGAACCTACACTCCTGGCTGTAAGGTTCAATCCTCCTCGATTAACAACTGATTTGATCACTCGGTCATCGATCATCGAGGAGATGGAGCAACATCAGGAGAAGCTGCTGACGTTGGTCTCTGCACCAGCTGGTTTCGGAAAGAGCGTAGTCATCAGTCAATACCTGCAAGTATCGAATCAACCGTTTGGCTGGGTCACTTTGGATGAGGAGCTCGACGATATCAATACCTTCCTCTGGTATCTATTGATGGCCTTCAAAACGTCCTTCCCAGACCATTTCAAAGCGCTCCGCCAACTCTTGTCCTCCGAGGAGGAAGCCAACGACGACGAGCTGCATACGGCCTTGTCAAACGCAATCCACGGCATATCAGAAGAGGTAACCCTCGTATTGGATAACTTCCAAACCATTCACGACAAGAAGATCCTCGTGCTGATCGAACGTTTGTTGCAAAACGCGCCCCCCAATTTCCACATGATCATCATGACGAGGAGAGACCCAGCCTTGAAACTTTCGGCCTTGAAGTCACGCGGTCTATTGCATGAGATCCGGATGATGCAATTAAGCTTCTCCACGACAGAAATCGGATTACTTTTCGAAAGATTACTGGGCAGTCAACTAAATGAAGATACACTGAACAACCTGATGAGGAGGACGGAAGGGTGGATTGCCGGTCTCCGATTGATGGCCACACTTATCCCTAACAAAGAGCGGGCTGACGAGATTCTCGCTGCCGAGGATGTAAGTCTTCACGTGATCTCTGACTATGTGCTCTCAGAGGTCTTCACAAAGCAATCCGAGAAAGTCCGGGAAATCCTGATGCAGCTGTCCCTGCTGGAAACCTTCAATGCCACGTTGATTGACGAAGTGCTGCTAAAAGATTCGAAAGCGGAGATAAAAGGTCAGGAGATCATCAATCAGTTTGAAAGATCGAATCTCTTTGTCGTGCCGCTCGACCATTCGCATGAATGGTTTCGCTTCCACCATCAATTCCGACAAATATTGCTGCAGCAGCTAGCCCTTAACGCTCAGCCTGAAGACATTGCCACGCTCACCGACGAATTGGGTCAATGGTTTAAAACCCACCATATTGACAAAAAAATGGGAATCTTCAACCCCCTGGTTGATGGAAAAGAACACCGTCCCGGGCCAGGACCTGACTCCTCCCTATCATCAGTTGAGCTCCCGGTGTTCTCAAGAAAGGCATCCATGGAATTGCTCACGCCCTTGACCATCAGAGAAAATGAAATCATGGCCTTGGTAGCTGAGGGCCTCAGAAACCAGGAGATCGCCGATACACTTTTCGTCTCGACAGAGACCGTGAAGAAGCATTTGTACAACGTCTTCCGTAAGATGCAGGTCTCCAATCGCACCCAACTAGTCAACAAAGCCAAGGAGCTTGGGATGATCAGCAACTCCTGAAGGCTTATATGCGCTAATCGCATCTGAAAGATCCGGGAAGTATATCAATCCGGCAAGTAAGAATCGCCTCTCCGACTTCCTCCTGAAGCCTACACTCTCGATCTACCACTTTAATTCCACTTTCGCGTATTGTCCCGCGCCCTTTTCTTGGGAACCTTTGAAGTCTTTATTGATAACCCCATTCGATATGAAGCTATATATTTCCAAGAGGCCCTCATTGAGCACCTTAACACTTGTCGTTCTTACTGTATATGGCCTCAACCTCATGAGCTGTGGTGACGATGACTCAGGGCCTAGCGTGCAAGACACCACAACCGATGCCCTGGTCAATGACGGTGCATCCTGGGTGATAGCCGGCGGGCGCATCATTAAAGATGAAGTGGACGTCACGGACAATTTTCCAGACTTCGAGATCTCTTTTAGCGGCACGACGTACAGCTCCTCGGGTGGTGGAGGTGTATGGCCCGAGGCAACGAGCGCGTCCTGGAGCTACGCGAACAGCGACCCCAATGATGCGTCAGAAATTATTCGGGCAGATGGTATAGAGGTACGAATTGTTGTGAGTAAAGGCACCGAATTGACGATGGACTTTCGAGTGACGGAATCCTCCGGCAGGGCTTCCGGTCTGGAGGGCAACTATACCTTCGAACTACCCTCGGAGAACTGAGGATCTGGGTCCATCGCCCGTGGCCAATGAACCTACACGTTACATTCGTGACGCAGGCCCATCGCTGGCCTTTGTCCAAACGGTCACCGGAGCTTAGTAATAGGCTTTTCATACGACAATTGGCGATCCGAGCCCCGGACACCCTCACTGGATGGCAACTGCACTTTTGAATCACAAGCCGACAACTGAAAAAACCTCAACGATGATGAAGAATCTAACTATCCTCATAGCTTTCCTGCTCGGTCTTTCACTCTCTGCCCGGTCGCAGGCACCGCACGGGAAAGACGTTGGAGATGGCATCTGTGCGGCAATGGAGGTGGATGCTGCTATGCGCCGTGCCCACCCAAAGTTGGGTACGCTCGATGACCTTGAGAAGCGCATGCAAATCGAAATAGCCCACTACTCTGAGAGAGTTGCCCTCGGACGCCTCCAACAGGATGAGGTACTCACGATTCCTGTGATATTACATGTGGTCCACAATGGCCAACGGGAAGGTATGGGACCGAACATTACCCAGGAACAAGCAGACAGCCAGATCGATGCTCTGAATGAGCAATTTCGGAGAATCGGCAGCGGCGCCAATAATAATCCCGTCGGCGCTGACATCTACATCGAATTCGCTCCAGCCCTATACGACCCCGATGGCAACCTGCTGGACCAGCCAGGGATAAATCGAGTGGATGGCGGCAAAGAAAGCTGGTCAACGCAAGAAATTGAGGCTACACTCAAGCCCTCCACCATTTGGAACCCCAATCAATACTTCAACATCTGGACGGTAACCTTCACCCCGGAGGATGGGGGAGGAACGCTTCTAGGGTATGCCCAGTTTCCAAGCATGTCGGGACTGGACGGGATGCCTTCCGTCGGTGGCAGGGCGGAGACAGATGGTGTGGTCATGAACTACATCACTTATGGCACCACGCCCAACGTACCATTCCGTTATGGTCAGGGCAAAACTGTGAGTCACGAAGTGGGTCACTGGCTGGGTCTCCGCCACACCTGGGGGGATGGCGCATGTGGAGTAGACGATTTTGTAGAAGACACACCCAACTGCAGCCAGGCCCGTTGGTCCTCGATCTTCCTGGGTTGCCCAACCGATGATGAATGCGGAGAAGGCGAACGGATGGTTTCCAACTACATGGACTACTCGGATGATCAGTGTAGAAACACGTTCACACTAGAGCAAAAAGTTAGAATGAGGACTACCATGGATGTATCACCCCGACGAAAAGAGCTGTTGCGCTCTACTGTTCACTTGTCGCAAGAGGAGCCTTTCGCCCGATTCGCCGGTACGCCTACTTCGGGCTGTGAAGGGACAGTAGTCCAGCTCCTCGATCTATCTACCAACAATCCCACGACATGGGCGTGGACCATCTATGACACTGCGGGAGAAGTTGTCGGTGAATACTCCGACCAAAATCCCGAACCCGCGTTCCCATTTTCTGGCATCTATTCTGTTAAACTGGTGGCCACGAATGACCAGGGCTCCGATAGTCTCACACGACTCAACTACATCAGCATCATCTCAGATGATGCGAATACAGGGATCGAGGAAGACTTCGAAGACACGGGTTCGGCACTCGAAGGGTGGCTTACTGTCAATCCCGGGGATGACAGGACATGGGAATCCGCCGATGTAAGTGCGTTCGGCTCAGGGGCCAAGTCCATCAAGATGGACAACTACAATCGGGAAAGTGATCCCAGTGGCACCCTGGATTACCTAATAACACCCCTATTGGACTTCTCCAACGTATCGAATCCCTACCTCACATTTGATCATGCCTATGCGAGATTTGCGTTGGATCTGGCAGACACGCTGACAGTCGCCTATTCCACAGATTGTGGAGACAACTTCGTGCCCATTTGGTCGCTGGGTGGCTCACAGCTTGAAACGGCCAATCGATCCACGGATGCGTTCACTCCCACTGATGAGCAGTGGCGCTCCACACAGGTGTCACTGGTCGACCTCGCAGGCAACGCCGAAGTGCACCTGGCATTGATCAACAATTCCGGATGGGGCAACAACCTCTACCTCGACAACATCGTCGTGGAAGAAAAAACGACCTCGGCTGAGCCGTCGCCGGTCGCCATTCGAGCATCGGATCAGATCATCTGTCGTGGCGACGAGGTCTTGTTCGAAGACAATAGCTCTGGATGGCCGACCAGTTGGTCATGGACATTTGAGGGAGGCACCCCAGCCACATCCAATGATCCCAATCCCGTCGTCAGGTACTTCACGGCAGGCACCTTCAATGTCACGCTGGAAGTGACAAACAGTTCGGGAAGTACCACAGAGACCTTTACTGATTACATCGAAGTGCAAGGACAACCTGACATCTCGATCACGGCGAGCGCGGAGGCTATTTGCCCTGGTGACGAAGTCACACTGACCGGTAGTGGAGCCGAGGCTTATCTCTGGATTGACGAGAGAGATCTGACTCCGGTATCAGATGAGTCCAGCTTCAGCCTAACCGTTTTCGAAGACATCACCTACACCCTCCTGGGGCAAAATAGTGCCGGATGCTATGACACGGCCAAAGCCGTGATAGAATTGCAAGGAGCCTCGGAGATATTCATCGAGGCCTCTGATGACGAAGTGTGCGAAGGAGAAACGGTGACATTCACAGCCAGTGGTGGCGCAAACGACTACTATTGGCTATTTGAAAACGATACACTTGGCACGGGGAATCAGATTGAGCTGGAATTCTCGGTTTCTGCCAGTATCGGCCTGGTGGGGATCTTCGAAAACGGGTGTCCAGGAGCTGCCAGTGCGAGTGTACACGTCAACGCTGACCCCGTACCGACTGTCACACTGGAAGGACTGACCTTCACATCGGAGACGGCAGAATCCTATCAATGGTATTTGGACGAATCAATGATTGAAGGGGCGACGTCACAAAATTACCATGCCAACCAAGTGGGAAGCTACCAGGTGAGCGTCATAGACATCAATGGCTGCGAAGGTCTCTCCGAACCCGTCGATCTGGTAGTCACAGGTCTATCTGATGCAAGTCTGGAGGTAAGTCTGGTGGCATACCCCAATCCCACTACCGGCCCCGTCTATGTGGAAGTCAGCGGGGCCGAGGAAGCAAGTCTTGACTACCGATTGTCCGATATCTCTGGACGGATGATTCTGCAGGGCACCTTCATGAAACGACAAGAGACTGCGTACCTGGAACTGGCACTGCCCGAAGAACCAGGCATTTACTTGCTTCAGATAAGCGACGGGAAAGGTGAGACGCTGCTGAAGCTCATAAGACATTAGGCGGCTAACCATGAAGCACCCCGGCCAGATCTGGGGTGCTTACTCCTTGGCATTTCCCCATTCGCGGGCAAAACAGAACTGCAGAGCAATCCACCTTGAGCGTACGTTGCGTGTTCCGTCATTACCAGGCCGATTTGGTTGTCAGAAGCCCCCATCTTTCATGCTCTGCGTCGAAGGGCGACCATTCCACCACCACCTCATAGACTCGGGTACCCAACCGAACCCCTTCCGAGAGTTAGTAAACCCTAAAACAAGATTCCAATCCACCAATAGGCTTACTGAGGCTCATTACGTACCTCATTCACAATGATGTTACAAATCGTAATCCAGCGCTCAGAGTTCCACTTTTATTCCACTTTATGGGGTTGCCCGAGATGCAGGCACAGAGGAATTTTGGTACTACATAAATGTGATGAAAATACTAGTCAGAGTACTCATCTCTTGACCTGATCACCAGATGAGTACTCCTTAAAGAATACGAACTCTAAACACTACAAAAACTATGAAACCCACATTGACTTTAGTACTTCTCTCGACAATGGTCACGATGACATTCGGACAAGTGACAGCCGATTATGACGAGAACGTTGACTTCAGCAAGTACAAGACCTACACTTTCGCCGGCTGGCAGAAGGACAGTGACGAGCAGCTGAACGACTTTGACAAGGAGCGCATCCTCACGGCGTTCAAAAATGAATTCGCATCACGTGGGCTAACCGCAAACGATGCGGACCCTGACATGAAGATCACCTTGTTTATCGTGGTCCGTGAAGAAACAAGCACAACCGCCTACACGAACTACACCGGAGGGCTTGGCTATGGGGGACGTCGATGGGGATGGGGCATGGGATCCGCACATACCACCTATACCACTGACGACTATCTCGCGGGAACCATGGTAATTGATTGCTACGACGAAGATACAAAGGAACTCCTGTGGCAAGGGGTCATGAAGACCGTGGTGAAAGAGAAGCCCAAGAAACGGGAAAAGTCCATTCCCAAGAACATCAACAAACTCATGAAGAAATACCCAATAAAGGAAGTGAAAAACTGACAGGGATATACTTCACAGACACACGGCCGAGTGCCAAAAGAAATAAACAATTCAAAATTCTAACCTTCTGAAATTATGATTATTGGTGGAGCGCTGTTATTGTTCTCGCTACTGTTTGGCGTGGGAGATATCGAGATCTTCTTTATCGCCGAGGTAGACAAGAGTGTGAAAAAATATGTCGAGGACAAGGATCGAAGGGCAGTGGTACTTGATTCGGTCAAGGCCTACAGCAAGGCGGTAAAAACCTTCCGCAAGTCCAGAGACGCTGAGTTGAAAGAGCTCAAGAAGAAAAATCTGGATAGAAGCACCCCTCAAGACTGGTATGAAAACTTCTTCTCCCGAAATCTTGAGAACCGACTGGCAGCCCAGAGCCGCTATATCGAACGGCGTTTGTGGTTCGAAGAGCAGCTAACCGACGAGGAATGGCAGAAGGTACTGGAGAGTGCAGTTGAGTCGGCGACCAAGCTGGACAACAAAGAGAAAAAGAAGGCGATGAAAGACCGGGATAAGAACGTATTCCGGGGCCTGGAGAGCGCAATTGTCAGAGAAGTTGGCGATGAAGAGCGCCGATTTGCCATTCTTGATGCTCTACGTGTATTTGAATTGGTCTACGACGAAACCATCGACAATATGGACAGGCGTAATGTCCTGGAAATGAGCTTCCTCACCGATCAAACTACATCGAAAGAGGAAATGCAGCAAGTGATGTTAGCGCTCGACGAGCTTCGTACGGCCTATTACGTCTCATTCCGAGTTTTCTTTTTCGTACTGAGAGATCAAACGCAGGAAGACGAGTGGAAGCCCATTGTCAAGGAATTCAATAAGCTAATAGTCTAGCACGCCTATCAATTTCGAAATGAAAATGAAACTCATGAAAACGAACTTATTTCTTCTTTTTCTAGCAGCCGGAGCATTCCAGGTGCTGGCACAAAGTACTGGCCAACCAGGCCTGGGCTCTTCCGGGCCGAATCCATTGAAAAATGTGTACTTCGGTGAAGAACACATGCATACCCGCAATTCCTTTGACGCATTTACAGTCGGTGTGACAGGCACCTGGGAAGACGCCTACCGGTATGCTCAAGGCGAGGAGATCATTTTGTCCACCACGGGCCAAAAAATGAAAAAACGCACGCCCTATGATTTTGTGGCGATTACGGATCATTCCGAATACTTTGGTGTATTGAAGGACCTGGTCAATCCTGAAAGTCCCCTTTCCAAGTCCGAATTTGCCAAGCAGTTGCAGCAAGCCCGGACCAACCCGGAGGCAGCCGCTGGTGCGGTGTCAAAACTGATTGGGTCTTTGGTCAGCAACACACCGCTGCCTGAGTACGTCACCTCGGAGCTGCGAACGAGCTATTGGCAGAATTATGTGGAGACTGCCGACAAATTCTATAAGCCAGGTGAATTCACCACCTTGTATGGTTACGAGTGGACATCCATTCCTAATGGGCGAAATATGCACCGAAACGTCTTTTTCAAGGACAAAGCACCAGCCTTCGCTTTCTCCTCCTTCGATTCCATTGAGCCTGAAGACTTATGGACGTATCTTGAAATCCAGCGTAACCAGGGCATCGATTGTTTTGCAATACCGCACAACAGCAACGTATCGAATGGTTGGATGTTCTCTGAACAGAAGTTTTTGGGAATCGACGGAACCGATGGAGGAAAGATCGATGCACGCTACGCTCGCCGGCAGCAGGCCAATGAGCCACTTTTCGAGATCTTCCAGACCAAAGGCAGCTCCGACTCCCATCCCCTACTTTCTCCCAACGACGAGTTTGCCGATTACGAATTGTTCCCCTACCTGATCAATCTGGGTGTTCCCGCCAAAATCACACCTGGCTCCTTCTATCGCACCGGTCTGGCTGTAGGCATGAAGATCGAAGACGAGGTGGGACACAACCCCTACAAAATGGGCGTGACTGCAGGTGGCGATGTACATACCGCCTACCAGGGCAATGAGGAATTTGCCTGGGTTGGCGCTCACGGAGGCCAAGATGACACCCCAGAAAAGCGGCTGAACCCTGAACCGAATGCCTCCGGAGACAAAGGGTACGCCGTCAGCTCCGCCGGCCTCACGGCTGTATGGGCAACTGAAAACACACGAGAGGGCATCTTCGAAGGCATGGTGGCCAGAGAAACTTATGGCACTTCTGGTACGATGATCCGGCTCCGATTCTTTGGCGGGTGGGATTTTCCCTCCAATCTGACGGAGGATCCAGACTTCGTACAGAAGTCCTACGATACGGGCGTCCCCATGGGACAGGACCTGAAACCGCAACCCCAGGGGGCCGGTGCACCGACTTTTGCAGTGTGGGCGCTCAAGGATCCCGAAAGCGGCAATCTGGACCGTGTCCAGATCATAAAAGTCTGGTCCGACCCAAGGACGAAGTATCCAAAGGAAAAGATCTATGAAGTGGCCTGGAGCGATGGCAGACAGCCCGACGCCAAAACCGGCAAAGTGCCTCCCGTCGGCAATACGGTGAATGTGAAGAAAGCCACTTACAACAACAGCATAGGTGCGGCGCAATTGCACGCAGTGTGGACAGATCCTGACTTTGATCCGGCTATGAAATGCGCCTACTACGTGCGTGTGCTGGAGATACCTACACCAAGGTGGTCTACTTATGATGCAATGACTCTCGGTGTAGATCCCCCTAGTGATGTGCCTAGCAGCATTCAGGAACGTGCATGGTCCTCACCGATCTGGTACGGCCCGGATCTATGATCCGAATATCCACGGTGGCGCAGGGTGTGAATTTGGTCGGTCTCTCTTAGTACATAAGGGAGACCAGCGCCAACAAGTTGAACTACTTGAATGTAAAATCAGCAATCACTCGAGACCAGAATTTAAACGTCCATAACAATGATCATAAATAACTCAACTCGCCATCCAGGCAGCTTGTCCTTGTTCTGCTGCATCTGCCTTCTGTGCCTAATGCCCAGCTTCGTGCAAGGCCAATACCACTCCCACCGGCACACAGCGGATCGACTCAGCAAGGAAACGGAGAACCTAAAGAATGAAACCTACCCTTATGTTCTTCCATTCCTTGGGAAAAAAGCCCAATCACGCGGGTATGACCTCCCGAGACCCATTGGTATCATGCTCAACTACAACTATGCAGTTTCGGAAGTAGAGGAAAATGGTGTCCGGCTGTCTCTCGACGATGAGGATTATACAGACGTGTCAGATCTCCTGAGTTTCTCTCTTATCAGGGCCAAAGCCAACGTTGTCACCATTCGTCCTGATATATGGATTCTACCCTTCTGGAATATCAATGGGTTGGTTGGCTACTACGATACGGAGACGACCGTCAATCTTCAAGAGCCCTTTGAGCTTGGTTTCCTGGCCCAGCCATCGGGACCGCTCACAGGAGTTGGGACTACCCTTGCAGGAGGCATCGGGCCTATCTTTGTCTCGTATGAGTACACCGCAACATGGAACTTCGCCGACCAATTCCTGGTCCCGAATTTCACACAGGTGAATGGGATAAGGATAGGCCATCAATTCAAAAGCACTGACCTACCAGGAAGGTCACTTACTCTTTGGATGGGTGCTGAGTCCGTACACTTGCGATCGAACACACAAGGGAAGGTGAACCTCACGGAAGTGGCAGGCAGTACCCCCGAAGATCGGGCCGAAGCAGCCGATGACTTGCAGGACTGGTACAACAACCTCCCACCTGCCAGACAACAATTGTTGCAACCTATCTATGACCGGGTCTATGGATGGATGACCAATGGAGAGCCTACCCTCTTGTACTATGAATTCGACAAGGCCTTAAAGACACAATGGAACCTGGTCCTGGGTGGTCAGCTACAATTGAGCAAAGCATGGCAACTGGTGACTGAGGTCACAACATTTGGTACACGCTACCGCTTCACGACATCACTCAGCTACCGATTTGGATTCTAGAATCTTCAGGAACCGACTTTTTACACTGATGACATTCGCCAGTTGATACTACAGTAAAAAACAAACTTTTTCCAAGACTCAAATCACAAAGAGATGGAGACGAGAACAACTTCTATTCTGTTAATGCCGATGGCGATAATGATGGCCTTTGCCTCACTCGCACAGCAAGCCAATCCCTGGGACCGGCAGGTTTATTTCGGGGAACAGCACCTGCACACGGTAAACTCACCAGATGCTTTCGCATTTGGTACACGCAATACCCCAGATGACGCTTACAAGTTCGCCAAAGGGGAGCCCGTGAAGAACATTCTCTCCGGTGACACTTGGCAAAAGAAAACCCCGTACGATTGGGTGGCTATTACTGACCATGCCGAATACTTAGGTATGATGCCGCTGCTACTGGAAAAAAACAGCCCATTGGCTAACACCGAAATTGGCCGGCTACTAGCGGCCGGAGAGGGCGAAGCAGCTTTCCAGCAAATCATCAGCTCAGGTTCCTCAGGTATACCTATCCCCTATTTGGTAGATCCCCAAGTGATGGCCACTGCATGGCAACGGCAAAAGGATGCGGCCAACCGACACTATGAACCAGGCAAGTTCACAACGCTAATTGCCTTCGAATGGTCGTCACAGCCAAATTCGCAAAACCTCCACCACAATGTCTTCTTCAAAGATGACGAGGGCCCGGAGATCGTTTTCTCCGCCTTTGACTCGTTCAAAAGAGAAGACCTGTGGACGTACCAGGAATTGCAGCGCAAATTGGGGCACGATAACATCTCCATTCCTCATAACTCCAATGTATCCAATAGTATGATGTTCTCGCCAACAACATCACAAGGAACAGTCATCGACAAAAAGTGGGCTCAGAGATACAACAACAACTCTCCGGCTGTGGAGATCCTTCAGACAAAAGGCCAATCAGAAACGCACCCTGCATTGTCTCCCAACGACGAGTTTGCAGGCTTTGAGACCGCGTTTAGCCATCTACTTGGGTCGGGTGGTGTGCTAGGAAAGATCGACAACAGTTACGTACGCCGAGCGCTCATTGATGGCGTGGGTTTCCAGGAAATGATCGGCGCAAACCCCTTCAAGTTTGGTGTTGTAGCCGGAGCTGATTCTCACAATGCTGCTTCCACCAACGAAGAAGATAATTACCCCGGCGTTCACGGCAATACCGACAGAACGGCTAACATACGATTGACAGCGCCTAAGACCGTGGCCGGTGAAGCGCCTAAGGACTTTGGCAGTGCGGGTGCCACGGCAGTTTGGGCTGATGATAATACCCGGGAGGGCATCTTTGACGGGCTCAAAAGGAAAGAAACGTATGGCACCTCTGGCCCGCTGATCCGGCTCCGTGTCTTTGGCGGCTGGGGCTTCAGAACCGGAGACCTCGATGGGGATGACTGGGCGCAAAAGGGCTATACCATTGGTGTGCCAATGGGGGGTGACCTCCCAGAGAAACCCGCAAATGTAACCGCGCCAAGCTTCATGATCTGGGCGATGAAGGATCCGCAAAGTGGGCACCTGGACCGTGTTCAGGTCATCAAGGGATACTACAAAAATGGCTATCCGTGGGAGCAAATCTACGATGTGGCCTGGTCAGGTGATCGTCAGAAAGATGAGACCAGCGGCAAACTTCCTTCAGTAGGTAGTACGGTAAACCTCGAGACGGCTACTTACGAGAACACAATTGGCGCTGCCCAATTGTCCACCGTCTGGACAGATCCGGATTTTGACCCTACCCTGCATGCCGTCTACTATGTCCGTGTCATTGAAATACCCACTCCTCGATGGAGCACCTACGATGCGGTCCGAGAGGGAATGCCTCTACTAACCGATGTCCCGGCCACCATCCAGGAGCGCGCCTGGTCGTCGCCCATTTGGTACACTCCAGACCCATCCATTGCTACGAAAGCTGAACAATTTCCTGGACTAATCCGAACCGTAAGATGAAAATATCCCTCAAACTAAGAAGTCTCCTTCGGGAACCCCTCAATCAGTTCTTACTGATAGGATCGCTGATTTACCTGGCATATGCCCTAGTTGGAGGTGAGCCTCAGGCAGCGAAAGAACAAATCATTGTTACACAAGGTGAAATCCAATCACTGGAAGACAAGTGGCTGAAATTATGGAATCGTCCTCCGACCCCCCAGGAACGACAAGGGATGATCGATGAGCATGTCAAGGAAAAAGTGCTCTACAATGCCGCGTTGGACATGGGTCTGGACCGCGACGACATCATCATCAGACGTCGACTGGCTCAAAAGATCGAGTTCCTCACTTCCGACCTACTGACTCCTCCCGCACCCGAGGAAAGAGAGCTTGAGGCATACTTCGACGGTAACAAAGCACAGTACACAGCCCCGGACCTTATCTCCATCACACAGGTCTACTTCGACCCCGACCGTCGAAACGAGCAGACCCTGAAGGACGCCGAGTCGGCCCTTCTGAGCTTGCAAGGTCAGGGAGAGCCCGGAACAGAAACCTCATTGGACTACGGGGACAGGTTCATGCTTCAAAGCTATTTTGCTGAACGCACCGAAGCGGAACTCGCCAAACTATTTGGCTCAGAATTCGCCAAATCTCTCTTCGCGCTACCCGCTGGCCAATGGCACGGGCCTATTCTCTCAGGGTACGGCACCCACCTGGTGTACGTGCACAATATCATCTCTGGAGATGCTCCTACCTATGTGCAGGTGAAGGACGCGGTGCAACGCGACTGGGAAAGTGCGCAGTTGGAGGACCTCAACGAAACCTTTATCAATGGCATCATGGCACAATACGAGGTTGTGTTTGCGGAGGAAGAGGAGGTGCCCGGTGACTAAGTTCTTAAAAAATATGGGCTTCATATTGGCAGCATTTGCTTGCTGGAGCGCCTCGGCCCATGAGATCAGACCAGCACTCCTGCAGATCGTCGAAGTAGAGAATAACATGTATCATGTCACTATGAAGATCCCTGCCAGGGGCAACATGGTGCTGGCGGTGACGCCCATCTTTCCAGAGGGGTTCGAGGCCGTCACTCCCGCTATACCCCGGATGACACCGGTGGCATACATTGAGCACACGACCATGAAATCCACCAGAGGGGAGAACCTGTACGGCAAGAAAATCATGATCGATGGGCTGAACACCCTTCAGATAGATGTGCTCGTCAAGGTTGACTTTCTCGACGGCACGACGCTTTCGAGTCTCGTACAATCAAAAGATCCGATTTTCCAGGTACCAGAGCGAGGATCCAAAGCACAAGTGGCTGGATCTTACTTCGTGATGGGCGTCGAACACATCCTCGGCGGCATCGATCATCTGCTATTTGTGTTGGCGCTTCTACTGATCGTTAACAACTATTGGAAGCTGTTAAAAACCATCACGGCTTTCACAGTGGCTCACAGCATTACGCTAGCATTGGCATCGCTGGGGCTCGTGAATGTTCCGTCGGCTCCGACCGAGGCCATCATTGCCCTGAGTATCGTCTTCCTCTGCGTGGAGATCTTGAAAAATCGCTCGGGACAAAAGAGCATCACAGAAAGACATCCCTGGATCGTTGCGCTCCTTTTTGGACTGTTTCACGGACTGGGATTCGCCGGAGCGCTGTCGGAGGTAGGTCTTCCTCAGCATGAAATACCCCTGGCACTTCTCATGTTCAATGTAGGCGTGGAAGCAGGCCAGGTGATGTTTGTCGCGGCTATTGTGCTGCTGAAGCTGGTGATCAATAGGGTTCGGGTACCGTGGCCATCATGGTCCTGGAAAATGATGCCTTATGCTATTGGGAGCGTGGCAGCATTTTGGACCATACAAAGGGTGTTTTCATTCCTCTGGTAAGATTCGACTGGCAGGTGAAGTCGATCGCAATAGTGGTTACGGCACTTCCCGCTGGCAGAATGTTGAAGACCTCACTTTCACACCAGGGGTGCCATTCTTCGCGAAGTTGTCTTACGCTGTCTCCTTCTATTCGGGATACCAATCTTGACTTAAGCCTGAGCCAATGTTTCTTATTATAGTATCTGACATTAAAACCACTCCTAAACTTAAGCCGGTTCTTGCCATGGCAATCCTGTTATTGGCATTTACGAGAAGTTCCGCGCAAATGCTGGAGCCGCGATTGCTTACCAATGTACCTGTTCATATGAACTTCCTATTGACAGGATACGGCTTCAGTACAGGTCGATTGGTCATGGACCCTACACTGCCGCTGGACGGCGAGATCGTCAACGGCAGGGTCCACTCCGGATTCGTCGGGTACGTGCGGTCGCTAAAGGTCTTTAGGGAATCTGGTAAGTTTAGCATGGTCCTGCCCTTTGCGTCCGGCGACTGGGATGCTGTGACAGATGACGGACAGGATACTACGCGCAGCCAGTCTGGCATGGGCGATATGAGCATCCGATTTTCATTCAACCTGACCGGGTCACCCGCTCTTAAAGCCCAGGAATATGCCCAATTTCAACAGAATGTCATTACAGGCATCAGCTTCCAACTCTTCCTTCCCACGGGGGCATATGAGGAGGACAGGCTCATCAATATTGGTAGCAATCGGGTGCGATTCCGCACAGTCTTTGGTGTTTCGAAGAAGAAAGGACCATGGCTCTTCGAGGCTTATGGGGCATTGTGGCTATTCATGCCCAATTACAACTATCTGGAAGGTAGCAAGCTGACGCAAAGACCATTAGCTGGCTTAAAAGTACACCTAATCCGGACCTTGCCGAGAGGCAACTGGATCACACTGGATGCGGGCTATGCGTTTGGAGGTAGCGCTTCGGTCGATGGAGAAGCACGGACCTTGCGCATCTCCACCTTTCGTTTCGGTATCACATTGGCATTTCCTTTCAAGAAAGGCCATAATCTCCGCCTAAGCGGCTATGGAACCCGCAGTCTCGAACAGGGTCCGGATCTCGAGGGGCTGGCAGCCATCTACCAGTATAGTTGGATCGATAGTGAGTGAGGATTGCAGGCACCGCTCGTTCCTACACCGCTATCCGCACTTGCACAGTGCTGGAGCCCTTGATACAGAGGTGTGAAACCAGCAACAGTCAGGACCTGAGTGGCGACCACACCGAATGACCAAAAAATCCGGGCATAGTGAGAGACCTATTTCCAGCTTTACCACGTACCCCTTCGAAGACCAAAAATATGAAGGATGTGATTCGCCTTGTCACTTTGATGCTGGCCTTTGGCTTTGGTTATTCCGTGCATGGTCAACGTACAGATACCCTTGTCTTGAAGGACCAAACGAGGCACATTGGTGAGATCAAATCACTCACTTACGAGAAATTGACATACTGGACAAAGTACATGGGGACTGTCAAAATCACATGGACCAACATTACGAGATTGATGTCCGAGAAGCAATTCACCATCCGTACCGGGCATGGAGAGGTTTACCATGGGAGCTTACTGGATCCTGGTCGGGACTATTTTATCAGCTTGCTGCGCAAGGAAGACTCGGTCATAGTACCTCTTCAGATGGGATATATCGTGGAGCTAGTACCGGTCCGCAAAAGAGCCATCTATCGATTCTATGGCAATGTCGACGCTGGCTTTAGTTTCACAAAGGCGAGCCAGGTCCGGCAGATCAATTTTGGAGCAAATGTGGGTTATCGGCTGGACGATTACGACATCAATTTCATTTACAACGACATCAATACGGTCCAGGGTGATATAGACCGAACGACGATCAAACGCGACATCAATCTGTCCGGCACCCGCTACTGGAAAAGGCGAATACAAAACTTCGTCACGGTTGGGTTACAAAAGAATACAGAGCTGGGGATTGAGAGGCGAACGATAATCGGCGCCGGGCTGGGCAAGGGCCTCATTCAGCATCCGAGAAACAGGATCACACTCCTTGTGGCCCCTATCTTCAACCGGGAGCAGTACGTTCAAGACCAGACGGATTCGCTACCCGACAATCAGGGTCAGAGCAGCGCAGAGGCACTGGCGTCGTTGGAGTGGCGGGCATTCCACTATGGTTTTCCTGAGCTGGACTTCTTTGCCACCACGCAATATTTCTACACGCTTTCCGCCGGAGACCGACATCGAATCAATCTCGATATTTCTCTTTCCTACGAGATCATTGATGACTTCTATATCACCTGGACTTTCTACGACAACTTTGATAGCAATACCCCTTCAGACAATACCAGTTCCAATGACTGGGGCACCACGTTTGGGCTCCGTTTCGCATTCAAGCAGAGTGCCAGGGAGAAACGCAAGAAAAAAGGCGATCCAGATGATTAGAATGAAGTGATTCCAATCGTCTGCAAATAACCAAAGTAAGATCACCTCGGTTCGAGCAAGGTGCGTCCGTCCTACTTCCTACATCACATAATCCCCATCCACAGGCTCGATAGGATCGGGAATATCCTCTTCCCCTAACATCTCAAGCAAATTGATTTCGATCGTGCGCGTGATCTGATCTAGCGGAACACCGGTAATGTTGTGATCAAAGGGATTGAGCAATAGTACCCCGATATGATGAGTGGTGACGAAAATCAATCCCACCACCGACCCAATGGGAATACTCCAGGCCGCTGTCGTCTCAACGAATACAAGCGTCACGCAAACAATAAAGACCCACACATATAGCAGCGTATAGCGAACATAAAGTGTGGGAAAGACCGTATTCTTGATCCGCTCCGATTTGCCCATTTCGTCGCAGAACCGGACGAGCATTTTGTTCAACTCTATGAATCTGAAACCGTCGACAACACCCTCCTGGTACAGCTCTTCCAAATCCGCCGATTGGTGCTCGAGGATGGCATTGTGCTTATTGGAATGTCGCTCTATTGCTTCCGTTTCCTCCGGCCCCAGGAATTCACGATACGTCTTATCGTCGGTGTTCCTCAGGTTGGCCTTGAGCGCATAGAGGAATCCGATATGTCGACGAACCATGGTTGTTCTCTGCTGCTTCAGCTTCTCTTCATCCATAGCCTCGGCTGGAGAAGTGTAGTGCAGCACCTGTCTCGCCCAACTCCTCGAATCGTTGACCAATCCTCCCCATATCATCCGCGCTTCCCACCACCGACCGTAGGCCTGGTTGTTGTTGAAGCCCAGAAAGAACGCAATGGCTGTACCTAGCACACCGGTGATGACGGTGGGCATTTCAAAATAGAAGTCCGTTAAGAGCTGGTGAATTATGTTCGTCACTGCGCAAGTCAGGACAACCAGCAGAAACTTCTTCCAAAGACCACCTAGTACGGTGCTAAGGCGTATGGAGTGATTGATGAGCATGCAGAACCAGGTTTAGGCTGGAAGCAAATTAAGCGCAGATGCCGTACCCAGCCAAAAAATCGAGCGGCTCTTAGGTGTGTAGGGAGCCATTAAATCCAGGAGCCGGAACCAGCACGGTCCGACCCCGGGATCCTCATTGCTGAATCCAACGGATCAGCAGCTTGGCGTCCATGTTGGGCAGAAAGTCTGCATCACCCATGTCATCCACAGGCACTGCAAACAGAAGCGACATCTCATCTGCGAGCGCCGACTGATAATAGGCCACACCTTTCCGGATGTACATGAGACTTGCCAGGGGCTTTTGCCTGTACAAGGCCTTTTTCACTTCATTGATTTCCATTGTTTGTGTTTTGTGTTTCGAAAAACCAATGAACGGCCAAGGAACGTGCCAGGTTACAGCACCCTTCAGTTTCCAGTCGCGAGGACTTCGTAAATCCTTACTTGCTCGTCTCGACCTCTAAGCGAGACCTCACCCTTGTCGATAATATTGTAGGGTATGGGCTTGGGCAACGCCTCAATCACGTGCTCGGTGACAAGGAACGGGGCCTTCTTTTCGTTGGACAGTCCCTGCACTCTCGCAGCCGTATTGAGCACGTCACTGTGGTAGGCAATGTCCCGCTTGATAACTCCTACTTCGGCGGTCATGACTTTCCCCAGGTTAAGTCCCGCCTTGAAGATAGGCACCTCCCCATAGCGCTCCCGGTAGTAGTCTGATCTCTGCTTGAGGTCCTCCTGGTAGAGAAAAAATGCTCTGAGGCAATTGTGATTTTCTATAGCACGCGCCCGCTCCCACGTGAGTACCGCCTCATCCCCCACGTACTGATAAATCTCCGCTCCCGACGCCACTACGGCAGCATGCAGATCACGAAAGCAATCCTGGATAAAGAAACTGTACTTCTGATGACCCAGCCTTTCCGCTATAGTGGTCGAAGATTTCAAGTCCAGGAATAGAAAGGCTCGTTCCTCTTCCTTCGCGGGATTGAACCTACCAAATAGGAGATCATGGAAGATTTCTTCGCCAATTTTCATCTGCAGTGTCCGGTACACGCTCAGAATGATGTTTCCCAGCAGAGCGGCCAAAACAAAAAACCGCATCATCACTCCTATCAGGTAAGTCTTGATCGTAATCTCCTGCTCCGTCAAGTGCCCAAGCCACTGGTCATAAGCGTAGTTCGCAAAACCGACGATCAGAAAGACGAAAAGTGCCAGTACCAATTGTATCCCACTCCGGACGGCAATGACCCTGAGCAAGGAACCGCGATAGATATCCCTCTTTCGTAGAACTCCTTCCATGATCGTGTAAGGAACCGAGAGTAAGAAGCCCAATAACAGCCCATTCCCAAAAACACGCCAGGCCGGGAACTCGATCGGAAGCACGTAGGCGCCGCTTGGCGTAGTCGCAGAGTGAAAGCGCAAGGCCAAAAGAAAGACGAAAAAGATGGACCAAAACAGAAAATTGAATCCGAAGGCCTTTAGAGATCGTGACATCTATTCTTGTGTTTGGCTCCTTTTACTTCCCGAAAGGTACTTACCAATGACAATCCCCGTCACGATGATGGTGTAGAAATTTCCGATAAGGCCCAGCAAGATCGTCAGTGTCTTCGTGGAAGAAGTCGCTGGTGCCATATCTCCATAGCCGATAGTAAGGAGACTTATAAAACTAAAATAGAGAAGATTGTCAAAAAGGGACATCTCCGGATCCATGCCATTGAAGGAGTGGGGTGCCATGCGCTCGATGACGACAAACATGAAAGTCGCCATAATACCCAACATAATCAGTCCAGTAAAGACCGCAAAGACCATTTTGAGGTCTATCTCCCTGGCATGGTAGATATCCCGGTACACCTTGGTGGAAACGGCAAAGAGAAACACCACGTACAAAGCCGCCAAGACCTCGCCGAGGTAGAATATGTTCAATGTCTCCAGAAACTGGAGAGTAATAATCCCGAGGCCAAAGTAAAAAAAGAAAATGGCCAATCGGGATTTCCCCCCAAACCAGAGCATCGTGCCGCTGAAAACATGAAACGCCAATATGCTTGAGACAACCATCGGCTCAACGGACCATTGAATGGGAATAGCGGTGGAAAACACCAACAATAGGTTGGCGACCAGGAACAGCGTGTACCTGTGATCATGGAGAGGATAGAATACCTTATTCAGTTTCAGCTCCATATCAAAAACTCTTTGCCTTAGTTCTTACCAGTGAAGTCTATATCCGGTCCGGCCTGGTCTCCCCGTGTGATCCAGCCGCCGCCCATCGCTTTGTACAACTGGACATATGAAGACAACAGTGATCGTCGGGTAGTCACCAGCGCAAGTTGTGCTTCGAAAGCCTGCCGCTGCGATTCCAGGTATTCCAGGTAGCTGGTAGCCCCTTTGTCGTATCTCTCGCTACTCAGGAATTGCGCATTCACGGCAGCATCGACATGATCTTGCCGAGCGTCTACCTCCTCTCGATAGTTCTCAATCGCCACCAGCGCATCTTCCACCTCACGGAAGGCATTGAGCACTTGTCGCTCATAGTTGAGGTAGCTCTGCTCGAGCCTACTCCTTTCTATTTCCACCCGTCTCTTGTTTTGGTCCCAATGGAAAATGGGCCCCAGAAGATTGCCGCCAACATTCCAGGCGAGGCCATCAGAGACGATGTCGCCCAGGCCTCCACTCGCCACGCCCAAAAGACCAGTAAGGCTGAGCGACGGAAACCGATTGCCGATAGCCACTCCTACAAAAGCATTCTGGGCAATGATGAACTGCTCTGCCTCCAGCAGATCAGGGCGTCGCCGAAGCAGTTCGGAAGGCAACCCTACAGGAATGTCAGGTGTGACTGCAAAACTGTCCAAAGGGACGCTATCCAGTATCTGCTGGGGTGCCTCGCCTATTAGCAGGCTCAACGCATTCTGGGCCTGTAGCTGAAGGCGGTTAAAAGCAGGCACCGCACTCGCTGCAATGGCCCGCTGGATCTGTGCCTGATTGAGGTCTATCTCGGCGGCATACCCCTGATCGTATCGCGCCTGTACCAGCTGCAGTGAGCTATCCCTCAGTTGCAGCGTGATTTCCGAGATGTCCAGGGATGCCTGGTATTCGCGTAGCAGGAGGTACACGCTTGCTACTTCCGAGACCAGGGCCAGCCGAACGGATTTGACGCCGTATTGCGTGGACAGATAATCGGCCAAGGCAGCCTCATTCAAACGACGCAGCTTACCCCACAGGTCAATCTCCCAACTCAGGGAGCCGACCGCAGACCAGTTGGTATTGGCACTGGGAGCAAGGAAACCTCCAAAATTTCCTCTGCTTGCCTGTACCTGTCCGTTGACTTTTGGAAGCAACTCGGCTTTTTGGATCTTGAGTCCCAGCCGGGCCTGCACCACGCTCTCCATGGCAATTCGCAGGTCTTGATTGTTGCGGACTGCCTTTACAATGAGTGTATCCAAAACAGGGTCATTGAATAGCTCCCACCAGCGGATGTCTCCCAGAGAATCCGTTTCGTTTGTCCCGTACAAATAACCCTCGGGAACGGTGAAATCAGGCGGCTGATAGTTCTGGCCCACCTTGCACGAAGGCACAAGCAAAATCAACAGAGCCAAGGTGGCATAGGAAAGATATCGTAGCGGCTTCATCACTGGTTCTGTTCGGTTTCACGGTTCTTTTCGTAGCCGAAGGCTTTCCCGATGAAGACGAAGAACATCGGGTAGAAAAACACTCCCAGCAACGTCGCAATACCCAGTCCCCCAAGCAGCGCAAGCCCCATTACCTTGCGGGCCTCGGCACCGGATCCTGTTGCCAATATGAGTGGCAACACTCCCAGTATAAAAGAGAAAGCTGTCATCAGAATGGGCCTGAAGCGTTGATGGGCTGATTCCATGGCTGCATCGTAGAGGCTCATACCCTCGTCAAACTTGATCTTGGCAAACTCTACAATCAGAATGGCATTCTTAGCCGCCATGCCAATGAGCATGACAAGCGAGATCTGCGCGAATATGTTGTTTTCGAAACTCGGGCTGATGAACCGTGCCAGGTACAACGAGACCAATGCACCGAAGACCGCAAAGGGGGTACCCAGCAAAATGCTAATCGGCAGCGACCAGCTTTCGTACTGCGCTGCCAGGATCAGATAAACAAAGATCAACGAGAATACGAAGACGATGGCAGTAGACCCGGAGGCCCGCTTCTCCTGGTAGGACATCGCATTCCATGCAAAGGTCAGGTCATCGGGAAGTGTCTCTCTGGCCACCTGCTCCACTATGTTCAGTGCCTGTGCAGAGCTGTAACCCTCAGCCGGCGCACCAGTCACTTCTACCGACCGCAACAGGTTGAACCTGGTCGTGTAGTCAGGTCCGCTTCCGTTCTTCACCTCCACGAGCGTCGACAGCGGCACCGGATCTCCGGCGTTGTTCTTCACGTAGAATAGATCCAGGCTCCGTTCACTTTGGCGGTACTCTGGCTCCGCCTGAACGTAGGCCTTGTACAATCGACCAAACCTGTTAAAGTCATTGACGTAGGCTCCTCCAAGGAATGCCCCAAATGTGTCATAAATATCACTGAGTGCGACGCCTGTCTTGAGCACTTTGTCCCGATTGATGTCTATCTCTTTTTGCGGAACTGTCGCCTGGAAGGTGGTAAATGCTCTACCGATCTCAGGTCGCTCCGTCAGGTTACGTATAAACCGCTGAACATTTTGCTCCAGGTACTGTGGTGAATTGCCACCGCGATCCTGGACCATGATACTGAAACCGGTGCCATTCCCTAATCCGGGTATGGCAGGAGGGCCAAAGGCGAAAGCCTGTCCCTGGTTGATTTTGAAGAACAAGGCCCCATTGATCTTTTGCACAATCCGCTCCGCCGTGGCAAAGCGACCCCGGTCATCCCAATCTTTGAGCGTCACAAACATAAATCCGGCATTGGGGGACATGGAGCCGGACAACAGACTGAAGCCCGTCGCTACTGTAATGTCTTCGACAAGATCAACTTCGGATAGAATGTCCTCTATCTGCCTCATGGCTTCGTCCGATCGCTGTAAGGAGGAAGCCGGTGGCAACTGGAGGTTCACAAAGAAATACCCCATGTCCTCCTCCGGAATGAAACCGCCTGGCACAGACGATCCGACGATGCCAGTCAATCCACTGAGGATGACCAGGAACACCAGACCTCGGGTGATCTTGCGCCCTACCACCTTTGTCGTCTTCATGTAGCCTTCCGTGCTGCGATCGAACACCCGGTTGAAGCCCTTGAAGAATCTTCCTAACAACCCACCGACAGGCTGGGGCTCTTTCAATAGAATCGAACACAGTGCAGGACTAAGCGTCAGAGCATTTACGGATGAGAAACATACCGACACTGCCACGGTGATCGCGAACTGTTGGTACAGACTACCTGTGATACCTGATATCGCAGCCACTGGCACGAAGACGGCAACAAGTACCAGCGTCGTGGCGATAACTGGTGCCGTCACCTCGCTCATGGCCTTCGTTGTGGCCGTGCGTGGATCCATGCCCTTCTCAATATTCACCTGGACCGCTTCCACTACGACGATGGCATCATCCACCACGATACCGATCGCGAGGACCAGCCCTAGTAGGGACAAGACATTGATTGTAAATCCTAGAACCGGGAACAACATAAACGCTGCGACCAGTGAAACCGGAATGGCCAGCGTGGGGATCAGCGTAGCGCGCCAATCCTGAATGAAAATATATACCACCAGGATCACCAGCGCCAGAGCTATGATCAGGGTCACTATGATTTCTTCGATACCGGCAGTGATGGGTTTAGTGGCATCCAGGGAAACCTTGTAGCTGATCCCTTCAGGAAAACTCAAAGCCAAGTCATCCATCGCCGCCACCATCTCCTCAGCGAGTTCCACGGCATTCGAACCGGGTGCCTGATAAACAGCGATTATTGAACATTTGTCACGATTGAGCCGCGTAAAGGCGCTGTAGGATTCCACACCGAGTTCGACGCGTGCGATGTCCTTTATCTTCACCTGGCTACCATCTGAGTTTGTACGAACAACGATTTCCCCAAACTCTTCCTCCGTCTGCAGTCGATCGGGAAGCCGTACAGTATATGTAAACTCTGTACCCGGAGGCGCAGGTTCTGCTCCAAACTTTCCGCCCGGAACGATCACGTTTTGCGCACGGATCGCGCCCATGATTTCGGGAACGGTGATCCCCATCTTTGCCAACAGGTCTGGCTTGATCCATATCCTCATGGAGTAGTCAGAGGCCCCTAACACATCAACGCGTCCCACGCCGCGGATTCGGGAGAGCACGTCCTTGATATTGATCAATGCATAGTTACCAAGCACGTTTTGGTCATACTCTTCCTTATCACTGGTTAGCGTGATGAGCATCAGAATGTTGGGCAGCGACTTTTGTGTCGTCACGCCCAATCGCTTCACTTCCTCCGGCAACTTGGCCGTGGCTGCCGATACGCGGTTTTGCGTAAAGACGGTATTCATATCAGGATCCGTGCCCACCTCAAAGGACACATCGATCGCCATTGTGCCATCATTGGTATTGGTGGACTTCATATAGATCATGTTGTCCACACCATTGATCTGCTGCTCGAGGGGTGCCGCTACCGAGTTCTCAATGTTGAGGGAGCTCGCACCGGTATAATTGGCCCGGACCTGAACGATAGGCGGTGTGATATTGGGGTACTGCTCGATCGGAAGGCCCAAAATGGATACCCCACCGATGATCACAGTCGTGATGGCAATAACGATCGCTACGATCGGGCGCCGTACAAAGAAATGATGTTGAATATCACTCATTACTGCGGCACCTTCGATTCAAATTCCGTCATCTGAGGATCAATCACCTGACCCGAACGCACCTTCAGCAGACCCTCCAGCAACACCTGATCGCCGTTGCTGAGGCCGTCTCTCACGACGTAATAATCGCGGTACGTTTCACCTAGTTCGACCGGCCTCTCTTTCACCTTGTTGCTATCGCTCAGCACGAAAACACTGAACTGGCCCTGAAACTCGCGGACAGCCCTCTGGGGCACCACGATGGTGTTCTTCCGAGGCGGGGTCGTAATCCGCACTTTGGCAAACTGACCGGGCTTAATAAGCTTTCTGGGATTGGGGAATATCGTCTGCACCAGGATGGAACCCGTTGTCGGATCAACCTCTCGGTTGATGAACCGAAAGTATCCTTTGTGCTCAAAGACAGAGTTGTCGGAGAGGATCAAATCGATATCCGGCCGCTGCCCAACGTCAGGGTCTGCACGAGGCTGATCATTGATCACCACCTGCCTCGCGAGCGCGAGATAGTCATTTTCCGAGAGGAAGAATTCGACTTTCAGTGAATCAGTCTTCGACACCGTGTTGAGAATCACAGGATTTGGCGACTGGCCCACGTATTCTCCACGTTGCGCAAGGGATTTTCCAATGATCCCACTTATAGGCGATGCGATTCTGGTATAACCCAAATTGATCTGCGAAAGTCTGAGACTCGCCTCCGCCGCGTTAACGCTCGCCTTGGCGGCATCGAGAGCAGCGGTTGCGCCATCCAGCTCGGCCTGACTGACGGCCCTGATTTCCGCCAGCGGCTTCACCCGGTCATAATCGCTTTGAGCCTTCGCGAGATTGGTCTTTGACTGGGCCACGGCACTTTGCTGTTGCGCCACCTGCTCACGAAAAGGCTGCGCATCGATCGAATACAGCAACTGGCCTTCCCTCACTGGCGTACCCTCCAGGAAGTGCAGTTCTTGCAGGTAGCCATCCACCCGCGCTCGGATCGGAATATCGAGATAGCCATACACCTGGCCAACGAACTCTATTTCGAGCGAAACGTCTTGTTCTGCCAGCGTCACCACGGGGAGTGGCAACGGTGGTATCTCCCGAGGGCCGCCTTCACTACAAGCCAGAAGCACTGCACTCAGCACCAACAGGGGCGGGTAATTTTTCATGAGTTTGGGTTTTCACTCAAACTTAGGGCAAACCGATCATTTTACGACATGAGATACCTCATGCGGACCCAAGAAGTGGTGGGTTTTGACAATGCAAACGTTTGGAAGATGTTCGTCGCTCTTGGTTCCTGGATCTTGGTGTGTATCAACCAGGATCCAAGATCCTTGAATAAGGATCACTTTAGAACCTGCGGGGCGTGCCTCTGCAGGAAGCTGTATACAATAGCTGTGAACTCCTCCGTGTTATTCAACACATCCTTCACGTGATCATTGCCCCAATCTAGATGATGAAACTGGGAATTGCCCTTATTCATCTGCTGAGCCATGTCCACTGACTGCTGAGACGCGGTGGCCTCGTCGCCCTTGGAGTGCATCAACAGCAGGGGCTCGTTGACTTCGCCGATGGCGTCGATAGGGCTGGCATTGTAGAAATTGATATCGGCACGCATATTGACGGCTTGGATGACGCCCGGAGCTAGCACCTTCACATGCGCTCCATACTCTCGAATGCCCCGCTCGAAAACCGCTGAGTACCAATCCTTGAAGGGCGCATCGGCAACAATGAAAGCCACCGATCTGGGGTCAGCTCCGGCCATGATGGACGTGGCCGCACCCCAGGAGCTGCCTACCCATCCGATCTGTTGATCTGCGAAACCCTTCTCCGAGTTCACCCAGTCGGTGATCGCCAGCAGATCCCTGGACTCGTACATCCCACCTGTGGCGTACTCACCATCACTCGCACCGTGTGCACGATGGTCGTAGAAGACATAGTCACAATTGCAACTGTCGAAGGCAGGAATATACTTGATCATGCCAAGCCAGGTGGAGCCCCAGCCATGGGCCATGATGATCGCGCAGGTAGAAGAATCCGAAACCTGGAAATACGTGCCCTTCAGCTGGAGATTGTCAAACGTCGTCACCTCAAAGGGTTCGCCTTCGGGCAAGAGAGCCAACCACTGTTCGTAAGGCTTACCCCAAGAAGTGTTGATGGTATTGATGGTCTTCTCATATGAGCTGACGGGAAATAGAACTCGGGCTGAGAGGGCCCAACTCAGATAGAGGTATACAAAAAAACCAACGCAAAGGATTGGAATAGTGACAATTACGTACTTCTTCATTCTTCGATTTTAAAAGAACCCTCCGAAGATATACCATTGGGTGATAACTGAGCCAGTACAGTGCCGTTAAGGGGGAGCTTTTTTGATTAAGTGGAGGGTGGTGGAGTGGAAGATCCGCCTTCGCTAAGGCTTCAGCGCACAAGGGAGTGGAGAGTGGGGGGAGTTGAGGAGTTAGGAGTTGAGAGGCGGCTGCCCCGCATAGCGCAGGGCTATGCCGCAAGGCCATGACGTGAAGTAGAGAGATCGGAGAATGCAAGATAAAAGGCACCATGCGCTCCCTCTCACTTCAGGTCATGCGCGGTGGGGCGCCTCCGCCAAGGCTTCGGCGCCCAAAAGGCGCACTTCTTCACAAGCTTCGGCACCCAAAAGCCTCACTTCTTACGGGAGTTCAAAAGACACCCTCCAAAAACCTTTACTCAAAAACAGCCAGCGTGGGCTTGTTGATATTGAATGTGCGGAAGATCACAGGGGCCGAGGTGGAGATCTTGATGCGAAACGTATCTCCCTCCGGCGGCTTCAGTGGAAAGTAGACAAAGCGCATCTCGAATGTATCCAGCACCAGGCTCTCGTTGCGGATACGAATGCCGGAACCCATACCCACATAGGAGTTTTTGTAGCCCTCGGGAATGCGATTCTCCTCGATGCGGCCGTAGTCGCATAAGGCATAGGGGGCAAAGCGGAATCCATAGATGTATCCAGGCAGAAAGAACACCGACTCGATCGACGCGTTGATCATCTGATTGCCTCGCAATTGCAGCCCACTGATATTGCGAACGCGGTTGTTCTCCGCAAGGGAACGAGTCATGGGAATCGACAGATCTTCACTAATGAAGAAATTGGTACGGAGGAAATTTCTGATGTGCGTGCGTCCCCACTTGAGCAATGGGCTGAAATAGATGCCCCGGAGTTCCAGGACGTTGTTTTTCCTTCCCCCTTTAGACAGCGGAACAAATGTCCCTGCGGCAATCGTGCCTACAAAATACCCGGCTCCATTGAACATGGCGGCAGACAGCTGGCCGCCATAGTAGTTCCTGGTTTCAAACTCTGCGATATCCTTACCAATGAGGGCAGTTGCCAGAAATCCGACGGGAGCATCTTCCGTAATATTGAAAGACCGGATGTTGCGGGTCTTGAAGTAGTTGAGCTTATTGATACCAAAGGCGCCCAGTATAAGGTCACGGTCATGTAGTCGCTCATTGAAGCTGAGGTCCACGGGGGGTCGCTCCAAATAGTTCCTGTGCATGTATCGAACCGCCAAGGACAGATTGGTCCTCTCTCCGATGTGGATGGCTCTTGCCACCCAGCCATCAAAGAACTTTGATCGAATATCCGAATCCTCGAAGTAGACAGAGTCGGCAAACACCTGGTCCTGAAAGTCAGCAACGTCGCCAATGGATATCTGCCCTCCCCATTTGATCTGTGGACTTACAAAGTCTCGTGTGACGTTCACACCCCATCCGCGGCGACGCCAATTATCAGCGTAGAACGCCGAAAAATTGAGGAACGATCGGTTGATATTGCGCGATTGGAACTCAAGCTCATAACCTCGATTGGGCAGTTCCTTTTCGTTGTAGAGATAGGTTGCTGAAGCAAAATCTCCATGACCGACGATGTTTCGGTTGTTCAGGCCCAGTCCCCATTTTCGCAGACTGGAAAAGCTGGCATTGATACCCCAGGGAAAGCGGTCTTTCACAATGATGGAGAGATAGACCTGGTCTGGATCCAGAGGATCAAACCGAAGCTCAATTCGGGCATCTTCTATGTATGACAACGCCCTCAGCAGTCGCTCGGAATCTGACACCCGATAGGCGTCAACGATATCGCCTTCCTTGATGAGGACATTGTTCATGATGATGCGCCGGCGAGTATGGATGGTCAAGTCATTGACCGCTTTCGCCAAACCACTTGTAGCATGTATAGAGGTATCCGTCACGGATCCCACGCCGACGTCGACATAAATGATGTCGATGGACTTGATGGTCTTCCCTTCAAAAGAGGTGAACTCGTCCACACTCTTCACAGGCGCCTTGGTCTCAAAGACATCCTCTGGTGGCCGATAGCTCACGAGGAAGTTGTAGAGATCTCCCAGCAGCTTCACCTTCTCGGCGTTGGACTGCATCGAGTTGTAAAACTGCTCAGACAGATAGTACTGGTTTTGTTTGATGGAATACTGGAGGTCGCTGGGGACGAGGACCACTGTATCGCTGGTTGGGACGAAAATGGAGTCTTGAAAAAGAATGACCTGATCCCTTGACAGGAAGACGCTATCCTGCTGGGCTGTGATCTCCGTGCTGATCAGGGCCAACAAAAAGAAGATAACCCCACCCAACCAACTGCCAGGAAGCATCCTAAGTGCCTGCCTGGTCCAGTGCCAAGCTTCGGAATCAGCGTACGCGCAAGGGCATTTTTGTCGTCTGGAGGGGACTTTCAATGATTTGGAAGTTTACAGATCGAAGATAGCACGGTCGGTGTGAGTGGCACATCCCAATCCGCTAATTTTGCTGTGATGTTCACATGAGAAATCGCAGGATTGGTCAACCCCGATGATTTGAGTCTTTGGGTGAAATCCACTACTTTTTCAACACTATGATCCAGCCGATGAAAGTTATTGCCACGGTACTGCTGTGGCTCGTGGTCAATATTGGCTACACGCAAGACAAGCCAATTCGAGAAGTCCGAATAGGTGTACTGGTCGACGACGTCTCCGAGGAAGTGGAAGAACTTTCGAATGCGCTACGAGCGGAAATCATTGCGGTCGTTGGGCGTGATGCCAAGGTGATCTTTCCAGAGGGGGATTTTCTCGTGACCAATCACGATCCTGCCACCGCTGCCGTGGCTTACGAGACCCTCGCCAGCCGCGACGACATCATTTTGACTTTCGGTGAGTCCAATGCCATCGCTACCTCCCGAAGGACCTCTTTTCCCGTACCTACCATTGTCTTCGGCGCTTCCCACAGTGACCTGGCGAGGTACGATCTTTCAAAGGAAAGCTCGGGCATCGACAACCTGACCTATCTGATATTCAGCCGTTCTTTCCAGGAAGATCTGGAAGACTTTACATCCATCTACAGGTTTGAAAAGGTGGCCATCGCCGTCGAGCGGGGTGTGTTCGAGAACTTTGACCTTGCCTCCCGCCTGGATCCAGTTCTGGAAGAGTTGGAGGCGAGCTATCAGTTGGTGCCATTTCGGACGGTAGATGAGTTATTGGCCGGTCTCGACGACTGCGACGGTCTCTACATGGCCGGGGGATTCCTATTGAGTGATCAGGAGATCACTAGGCTCTCAGACTCGCTGCGCGCCAGGGTGATCCCATCATTTACCTCCACATCGACTCGCGACGTCGAACTAGGGCTCCTGGCCACGAACCAACCCACTACCACTACTGAGCAGATCTTCCGCCGCATCGCTCTGAGCGTTGAGGCCATCCTCAACGGCAAGAACGCCTCTGAACTGCCGCTGTTCCTGGACTCCAATTCAGAGCTGACGCTCAACTACAACACGGCGGATTACCTAAGCCTGCCAGTGCGCTCCAGTCTCTTCACCACCATCAGCATCGTAGGAAACACAACGGATTTCAGAGTGGTGCAGAGGTACGACCTGGTGGAGGCAATCGCTGAAGCACTGCAGCGGAACCTGGCACTGCAAAGCACTGCCAAGGATGTAGATCTGGCGGAGAAAGACCTCGCATTTTCCAGGGCCAACTACCTGCCGGATCTCACTGCTGAGGTGACAAGCACCTATGTTGATCCAAAAATTGCGGAGGTTTCCTTCGGACAGAATCCGGAATTTATGACCTCGGGCGTGCTGACACTTTCGCAGACGATCTATTCCCCAGCCCTTAGCGCCAGCATCGACATCCAACGCCATCTGCGACTGGCCCAGTTTGAGAACCTCAGTGCCGAGCAATTGAATACTGTACTGGACATCTCGCAAGCCTATTTCAATATTCTGTTACTGAAATCCAATGTGCGTATCACAAAGAACAATTTGGACCTCACCAAGGAGAACCTCAAGATCGCCGAACAGAAGTACCAGTCGGGTGAGAGCGGCGTCCTGGATGTCCTGCGATTCCAAAGTCAGCGCGCGCAAAACACACAGCAACTCGTGGAAGCGATCAACGCGCTGAAGCAGTCATTCTTCGTGCTCAATCAATTGCTCAACCAGCCAATCGATCGGGAGATAGGCATCGAGGAGGCCGCTCTTGGCGAAGGTGTGTTTGAGGAATACAACTACAGTGACCTACGGTCGCTGCTGGATGATCCCTCGCTACGAGAACCTTTCGTCGCCTTCCTCGTGCAGCAAGCCCAGCGAAACTCTCCCGAATTGAAGTCGCTGCAATACAATTTGCAAGCGACAGAGGAGAGCTTCAATCTTGCCAAGAATGGCCGATACATCCCCACCGTGGGACTTCAGGGCCAATACAACTATGTATTCGATCGCAGTGGCGCTGGTTCTGAGCTACTGACAGCAGAGATCCCTGATTCTTATTACACCCTCGGCTTAAATGTCTCGCTCCCCATCTTCCAGCAAAACAAGCAAAACATCAATCAGCAAATCGCCGCCGTACAGCGAGAACAATTGCTTATCAACACCCAGGACCTGAACCGAATTCTCGAAAGGAATGTGCACACCGCTGTTCTCGACATCATCAACCAGATCTCGAACATTGAGCTCTCCCGGATAGCAGAGCAGGCTGCCCGAGAGAGCCTGGACCTATCGCAACAAGCGTACGAAGAGGGGGCTAATGACTGGGTGCAAGTCATCGACGCACAGAACAACTACATCGCCTCCCAGCTACAGTATGCCAATGCGTCCTACAACTTCCTACTATCAGCAGTAAGCCTGGAGCGCGTGATGGGCCGCTTTTTCTTACTCAACAGCAAAGAAGCCAATGCTGCCTTCCGCGAGGAGTTTGGCAGCTACTTACAAAATCAAGAAGACTGACAACCGACTTATGATATCCGAAACCAACCATAACCAACTCCGCTCACTCGCTTTGGTGCTTCTCATGGTCCTGTCAGCAGGCTGTGGAAGCAAAACCGAAGAGTCCGCCCCGATCCTGCGCCCGGTCATGTACGAGCAAGTACAATATGGCGGAGCGTCGGCGGTGAGAGAATTTAACGGCACAGCCCAAACCGACCTCGTGATCAACCTGAGCTTTCGAAGTAGCGGCATCATCACATTATTCGACATGGACCTCGGCCAGAGGGTGAGAAAAGGCCAGCTACTGGCGAGGCTAGACAATGTGGCAGCACGACTCGCTTACGAACAGGCTCTCGCCTCTCTTCGCAGTGCTGAATCGCAAATGAAGACCTCGGAGCTCAATTATGACCGCGTGCGCTCCCTCTACGAAAAAGGCAGTGCTTCTCTCAGCAACTTCGAAAATGCCAAGAATGCCTATCAGAATGCACTCAGCGGATTCGAGTCAGCCGAGCGAAGTGTGCAGATCCAACAGGAGCAAATTAATTACGGCATCCTGCGCGCGCCGGACAATGGCGTCATTGCCAACGTCTCCGCGGAGGTAGATGAAAACGTGTCTCCGGGCCAGGTCGTCGCCGTCCTCAATGCTGGGGAAAAGATGATCATCGACCTTGGTGTGCCCGAAGGAGTTATCAACGACCTGGAACTGGACATGTCGGTCACCATCAATTTCCCGGCCCTCTCCAGCCAGCCCTACGAAGGGTTCATCAGTGAAATCTCTCCGGCGGTGGATCCCAGCACCTCGACCTACCCGGTAAAGGTTTCTATCAAGGAGGCAGGTGATGAGATCAAGGCCGGCATGGCGGCGACGGTCTCTATCGACCTCAATACCATCAGCGACAAGTACCTGATCGTTCCAGCAAAAAGTGTTGGCGAGGATAGCCAGGGCAGATATGTCTTCCTCATCAACGAAGGTGGGCAGGAAACCACTGTAAGCAAGCAGTACATCCAATTGGGCAGCTTAACCACCGCTGGCTTCGAAGTATTGGAAGGTCTACCGGAAGGGAGCAAAATTGCGACAGCAGGATTGCAGTCACTGTTGGATGGGCAGCAAGTAAGGTTGAAATAAGCAACGTAGGAATTTTATGAACCTTACTCAGTTCTCGATCGAAAAGAATCGCATCACATTCATGATGCTGGGCACCATCATCCTGATGGGCTTCTTCTCCTACCAGAACCTCTCGCGAGACAGTATGCCTCCCTACACGGTGCGCGTGGCCAACGTGATCTCGGAGTTTCCAGGTGCCAGCCCTGAACGGGTCGAACAGTTGGTGACCGACAAAATCGAAAAGGTCTCCCAGGAGCTCCCAGAATTGAAAGAAGTCACGAGTACCTCTCGCACCGGGCTGTCTGTCGTCTCTGTCACCTTGAAAGACGAAGTAAAGCCGGAAGACTTGCAAAGTGTATGGGACCGGCTCCGCCGCAAGCTCAACTCACTGGAGGGGCTGCCTGAAGGAGTTACTCCGAAACTCGATGACGATGGCATTGGGGAAGTCTATGGCATCGTGGTGGGCATGATCAGCGACGGCTTCTCTTACGCGGAAATGAAAGAGTATGCTGACGACATGCGCGACCAGCTCATCAAGCTACCAGACGCCGCCAAAGTGGTGATCGGAGGTGTTCAGGACGAGCGGGTCTTTATCGAATACCAGGACGCAGTGTTGAAGGAATATGGGTTGACATCCACGATGCTTCAGGGTATCATCTCGTCCCTCAACATCCTGTCATCCGGTGGGCAGATCAACATGGAGGACGAGCGCATCATTCTGGAACCCTCCGGTAACTTCGCCGACCTGGCCGACCTCCGGCGCACCCTCATTCCCGTGGGGAGACAAGGTCAGTTGATCTATCTCGAGGATATCACACGCATCACAAAAGGCTACATCACGCCCTCGAAGCAGCTCATCCGCGTCAATGGCAAGAACGCGCTGTCATTGCATGTCAACCTTAAGCAGGGTGCCAATATCATCAACCTCGGTTTGGAAGTGGACAGGGTCGTGGCAGAATGGCAGGCGAAGCTACCCATTGGTTTGTCGATAGAAAGGCTGTCCTCGCTGGACCATTACATCGATTTCAAGATCAGCGACTTCATCGTAAACCTCGGCCAGGCGATTGGCATTGTCCTGGCAGTAATGCTGCTATTCCTGGGTCTTCGAACGGGGGGGATCATCGCCAGCCTGATCCCGATAGTAACGATTATGACGCTGATGCTGATGGGCCTCATCGACATGGGCCTCAACCAGGTGACACTCGCCGCCCTGATCATGGCCCTGGGCATGATGGTCGATAACGCCATCGTCGTAGCAGAAACCATCATGGTTAAGATGGAAGGTGGCATCAAAGCAAAAGATGCAGCCATCCAGGCTTGCTCAGAATTATTTACCCCGCTGCTCATTTCGACACTGACAACATCGGCGGCATTCCTCGCCTTCTACATGGCGGAGACCACCATGGGCGATATTGTGGGGCCAGTATTTGTTGTGATCTCCCTGGCGTTGCTCTCCTCATGGTTCATTGCCCTGACGGTCATCACGCTCTTCTGCTTTCTCTTCATGAAGATCCCTCCCAAGGGAGAGAGCAAGGCAAGCTTTATCGATCGATTCATCAATTGGTTGAAGGGCTACTACCAGGGAGCCATTTTGGTCAGTCTCCGTCTGAAGTACTTCATCCTTGGCGCTATCATCGTGGTGTTCTTCCTGGCGATGTTTGGTTTCACGATCATTCCGTTTGTCTTCTTCCCTGACAGCGACAGAAATATGATCACCGTCGACATCAACCTGTCGGAGGGGACACGCATCGAAAGAACGACTGAAGTCGTACGTGGCATTGAACAGTTTTTCATCGACTCATTGCAAGTCAACGAAAGCAGGGCGCAGGGCATACTCAACTGGTCCTCCTACATCGGTCAGGGTCCTGAGTCTTACGACCTCGGCTATCAGCCAGATGAAGCCAACTCCAGTTATGCGCACCTACTGGTCAACACCTCGAACGCCACATACAACAATGACGTCATTACCATGGTCGACGCCTACTGTTTCGACGCATTCCCTGACGCCGACATTAAGGTATCCGCACTCGCTGGTGGTGGAGGTGGGACACCCATTGAGATCAAGGTCTCTGGCGACGACCCCGATGTACTCAGTCGACTGTCGGAGCAGATCAAAATGCGGCTATCGCAGGTGAAGGGTACGAAAAACGTAAAGGACGACTGGGGTCCCAAGAGTAAGAAGTTCATCATCAACATCGACCAGGCGAGGGCCCAATCGGCTGGCATCACGAGTCAGGACATCGCTATCTCGCTGCGCACGGTGCTCGATGGGTTCCAAACGGGGGAATTTCGCGAAGATGACAAGTCGATACCGATCATCATGCGAAGCAGCAGCAGCCAACAGCAGACGATCGCCTCACTACAAACGCTGAACGTTTTCAGCCAAAGCAACGGAAAAAGTGTGCCGCTCATCCAGTTGGCCAACGTCGTCCCCGAATGGCAATACGGGAAGATCCGACGCCTGGACCTGTTTCGGACCATCAACGTTTCCAGCGAGATCCGTGAAGATGGTAACGCCTCCCAAATCATGGGCGTCATCACGCCATGGCTCAATGAGCAACAAGCGGAATGGCCTGCAGGCTACACTTATGAGTTGGGTGGAGATGCAAAGAATACGGCGGAAAACATGGGTGCCGTCATCAAGTATTTGCCCCTTTCCGGCTTCATCATCCTGCTGCTATTGATCATCCAGTTCAACTCCTTCCGCAAGATGACGATCGTCGTCAGCACCATTCCTCTTGGCGTCATTGGCGTAGTGCTGGGGTTGCTCGTTTTTCAGGAGCCTTTTGGATTCATGCCTTTCCTCGGAGTGATCTCACTTTTCGGAATTGTCATCAACAATGCCATCGTACTGATCGACCGGATCGAGATCGAGCAGCGAGACTTTGGTAGGGTGATCCAGGATGCCATCATCGTAGCCTGCCTACAACGATTCAGGCCTATTTTGCTGGCTACATTCACTACAGTGCTTGGGCTGATTCCCCTGTATCTCAGCGGCGGTGAAATGTGGGAAGGAATGGCGGTGTCGATCATGGTGGGGCTGCTTTTCGGTACGATAATAACTCTAATATTCATCCCCTCGTTTTTCAGCATTCTCTTCAGAGTAAGCTACAAAGGCCACGAATTTGACCACTCCCAATTGGAGGATTGATCATGGCAAAACAGAGTGACCCATGCATCACCTACTGAGCAGCGCAGAACAATTCTCAGATCGCGTCGCGATCAGCTCCCAGGGAAAGGACTACTCCTACCAGTACCTGATAGATGCGTCGGCATCATTCGCTGGTTCGATCCTGGGCATCGCCGATGACCTCAAGGAAAAGAGAATTTGTCTCCTGGCGACGCCAGGCATCGACTACGTCGTCGGGCAATGGGCCATCTGGCGGGCGGGCGGAATCGTCGTCCCACTGCATCCCTCCCATCCTGCCGAATCCATCCAATACATTCTCGAGGATACCGATGTCTCGCTGATCCTGATCTCGGAAGATTTCAGGGACAAAATATCGCCACTGGCCGGCACTGAAAACATCTTACCAATCCCCAAGGAATTTCCCGCCAATCGGGTCCAGTTGCCTACACTCTCCCCGGAGCGCAGGGCCATGATCCTCTACACCAGCGGCACAACGGGCCAGCCTAAAGGGGTCGTATCCACTCACCAGATGATCGAGGCGCAGATCAAGATGTTGGTAGACTCCTGGGGTTGGACACAAGACGACTCGATAGTCAATATCCTACCTCTCCACCATGTCCACGGCATCATCAACGTCGTGAGCTGCGCATTGTACAGTGGTGCTCGATGTCATTTCCTCCCGCGGTTTGCTGAGGACGAGGTCTTCGATCTCGTATTAGACAGCAAATTGACCCTCTTCATGGCCGTCCCCACGATCTATTACAAATTGATCAATCGGTGGGAATCCTACGGCAATGATCGTCAAGCGGCCATTTCGAGGGCCCTTGGCAAACTCCGATTGATGGTCTCGGGATCGGCCGCCCTTCCCGTGAGTACGCTTGCCAAATGGAAAGAAATATCCGGACACACACTACTGGAGCGATATGGCATGACGGAGATGGGTATGGCGATAAGCAATCCATTGAATGGCGAAAGGCGACCCGGGCATATTGGGCAGCCTCTGCCTGGTGTCCAGATCAAGCTTGATCATGAATCTCCAGCCGATGAGCACGGTGAAATCTTCGTCAAAGGCCCCAACGTCTTTTCGGAGTACTGGGGGAAGCCCGAAGCTACCGCCGAAGCGTTCTCCGAGGAGGGCTGGTTCAAAACCGGCGACGTGGCTGATTACCGGGACGGATATTACCGAATTTTGGGCCGCAGGTCCGTAGACATCATCAAATCAGGGGGATACAAGATCTCAGCACTTGAAATTGAAGAGGCTTTGAGGTCCTTCGACGGCATTTCCGACTGTGCCGTAGTCGGTGTGGACGACGAAGAATGGGGCGAGATCGTCTCAGCGGCAATGGTCGCAGCCGGCGTTGATATGAATGATCTGAAGACCTTCCTATCAAAAAAACTACCATCTTACAAGATGCCTCGCCGATTCCTGGAGGTCGAAGAACTGCCCAGAAACGCCATGGGGAAGGTGACAAAAAAGAAAGTAAAGGAACTGTTTACATGAAAATCTACGGCGTGGCCCTACTGGCGGCCTGCTATCTCATCGGTCAGTTGATTGGCAATTACCTGGGCTTTCTCACAGGTATTGGTGGGAATATCGGCGGCGTTGGGTTTGGCATGGTATTGCTCATTCTTGTCAACACCAGGTATCAACAATTCATGGATACGCAGGTCAATGCAGGTATCATTTTCTGGAGCAGTATGTACATTCCTATCGTAGTGGCGATGTCGGCAACACAAAACGTGAAGGCAGCCCTCTCAGGGGGGATGGTTGCCATCGTAGCAGGGATCCTGGCTACCGGGTTTCTGTACTTCCTTATTCCCGTACTGACCAAATTGTCGAAAGGCCATGGAGATTCTTGAAAAGGTCCTGATCAAAAATGATTTCGTCACGGCCTTTCTCTTTGTGGGTTTGGGCATTTGGCTGAGTGCAGCACTCGCGAAGAAATTGCCCCTGAAGGTCCCTGGCGTAGCACTTGCCATCGCCGCTGCATTGGTGCTCGCCTATTTTGGAGGTAGCAAGGGGCTGGCGGATTTTCCAGTTCTGGGAGGCCTGGCGCTACTCGGCGGCTCGATGCTTCGGGACTTTTCTATCGTAGCCACAGCCATGGGCGCCAATTTCGACGAATTACGAAAAACAGGCATGGCGGGGATTGTGTCCCTATTCGCTGGCGTGATTTTGACTTTCACCTTGGGTGCCATCATTGCAGTCGCGATGGGTTACGACGACCCGGTCAGCGTGACCACCATTGCCGCTGGTGCCTGTACCTACATCGTCGGACCGGTCACCGGCGCGGCCATTGGGGCTTCCTCCGAGGTGATTGCCATAAGCATCGCGGCGGGAGTTGTAAAGACGATCTTCGTGACGATTATTACGCCCATCACGGCAGAAAGGACCGAATTGGATAACCCGGCGTCGGCGATGGTTTTTGGCGGTTTGATCGGCACGACCAGTGGCGTCGCTGCAGGACTCGCAGCGACAGATCCCAAGCTGGTACCTTACGGCGCGATGACGGCCACATTCTATACAGGTTTGGGTGTCTTGCTATGTCCTTCGATCTTGTATTGGTTGGTGATGACCCTACTGTGAAGAGCGAAAGGGGTCGAATTAAAAAAAGGCGACCCAAAATGGATCGCCTTCTATTTTCAATGACTCCATGGATGATTAATCCCGGAAATAAACTTTCAACGCCTCACGGGTCTTGTCACCCTGGAAACTAACCAGATAGAGGCCCGCTTTTACTGTACTCTCCCGATCGTATGTCCACTCATAGGCCTGACCATCTTTTACCTGGCCATCAAACAGGGTGCTAATTTTTCGACCAGAAAGAGCAAGGAGCTCAACCTTCAGGTTCTCAGATTGTTGGGCCGCAAAACTCACATGCAATACACCTTCAGCGGGGTTAGGGTAAATTGTTGTCGCCATGAGCTGGGTCTCAATGGCCTCAACGCCTGATGCCACCCTCGCTGATTCTCCGCATGTGACCGCGTGAGCGGGTCCATCGTCAATCGCATCTCTTCCAGATAGATCGTGGGCGACTACCACTTTGTACTCAGCTGTCGTCTGAGATACGCCGTCAGAAACCCCGACGGTAATCGTATAGAACCTGGCATTCCTGTTACCCAATCTTTCGCTTCGGAGATCCACCGATCGGCAGTCTGAGGCAATGATGATATCCGGGTCTGTCTTTCCATCGCCCAATTCGTCGACTGGCTCATCGCTGGACACGGAGAGAATAGTGACATCAGCTTCTGTGAGGTCGGCACAGTTATCACCCACTACGATTCCCAGGTCTCCAATACCGAAAGTTCGGAATTTATGATTCGGTGGCCACATCGTCGCCCATTCCGCGGTCGCCTCAAGGACTGGAGGTGTGTTGTCCTCCACAGTAACAGTGGCCGTGCATGTACTTGTCTCCTCCCCGTCACTGACTGTAAGGGTAACCGCCGTCGTTCCCAGCGGGTATGGTCCCTCCGGAGAGACACTCAATATCAGTGCATCCCCATCTGGGTCTGATGACCCTCCATCGAAATCGACAGCTTCTGCATGGCCGAGGCAGTCCGCATCAGCATTCACCGTGATATCCTGACACACCGCCACCGGGGGTTCGTTGCAGAGGCCTGTCGTCGCAGTAATAGTCACACTAGTTGTGCAGGAACTCACATTGCCGGAAGCATCAGTAACTGTAAGTTTGACCTCGTTTACGCCGACGTTATTGCAATCGAAGGTTGTCTTGCTCGCAACCACTGTTGCGATGCCACAGTTGTCAGAGGAGCCGCCGTCCAGAAACGCTCCGGTAATAGCAGCGAAACCGTTAGCGTCAAGCGCCACCGTAAGGTCCTGACACAGTGCCACGGGTGGGGTCTTGTCACTTACCGTCACTGTGAAGGAGCATTCGTCTGTATTTCCAGCGCCGTCAATGGCCGTTACCGTCACCTCAGTTTCGCCAACTGGGAAGAAGCTGCCCGAGGCATGGGATGCGTTAATAACCACCCCCGCACAATTGTCGGTGGCCTGCAAATCAAAGTTCACGGTCGCACCGCAGTCACCCTCGTCATTGTCAACAAAAATGTTGCCTGGGCAACTGAGAGCTGGTGGCGTTGTGTCCTCGACATCAATTGTCTGGCTCACACTGGCACTGTTGCCACACGCATCGACAAATGTCCACGTTCTAATAATCGTGAAATCCACTCCATTTGCAGCGTAAGAGATGTCCTGTGTAGGGCTTACGGTAATAGGAGCATTGTCGCAATTGTCCTCCGCAGTCAGATCAACAGGTGCGGGCACCTCACTTGCACATTGCAGGACAAGATCATCTGGATAATCAGCAGGTACCAATGGTGGCTCCCAATCCACGACAGTGATCGTCTGGATGCAAGCACTCGAATTTCCAGAATTGTCAATGGCCATCCATGTACGAGAGATGGTGGACGCATTGGGACATGCGCCGGGGTTCACAAAATCAACGAAATCCAGGGCCACGTTGTCATCACAATTATCGCTGGCTGTGGCTTCCCCGGTGAGGGCTGGATCCGTGGACGCGTCACAAGTGATCGTCACATCATCAGGACAACTAATGGAGGGAGGGGTTTGATCCTGCACATCCACATTTACTTCGCAGATAGACGAATTTCCGGCATCATCTGTGACGGTCATGGTGACTGTCGTCGTGCCAAGGCCAATCGTTGTTCCCGCAGCGGGACTTTGAGTGACTACGAAGCTGTTGCAATTATCTGAAGCGATCAATCCTCCGGTGATATCAGGCAAGCTGGCTTCGCAGTTTGCATCGACATCTATGATGACGTTGTCTGCACAGGAGATAATTTCCGGGGCCTCATTGTCTTCCACCGTCACGCCGAAGATACAACTGGTCGAGTTGCCGGAAATATCTATGGCGATTGCTACGACGTACGTGGTTCCCTCCGGGAAGAATGTACCGGGAGCCTGGCTGTAGTTAACGATGGCCAGATTACAGTTGTCAGATGTGATTGCTTCAAAATCGACGACCGCTCCACAAGCACCTGGGTCGTTAGCGACAGTGATGTCACCGGGACACGTAAAACTTGGAGCAATGTTGTCTTCGACCGTCACCGTCGCCGCACATGCGGCTTGATTGCCGGAGCCATCAGTGACGGTGAGTACGACTGTATTCGTGCCAAGATCAGCACAGGTGAAAACCGAGGGCGCCAGGGCCAGCGTTATCTCCCCACAGTCGTCACTAGACCCATTGTCAACCTGTGAAGCATCGACCTCAGCCACTCCTGATGGGTCAAGCTGGACTGTCAGGTTCTGACATACGGCAACGGGAGGCACATTATCAACGGTCGTAATGATCTGCTCACAGGTGCTGGCGTTGTCACACCAATCTTTGACAAGCCAGGTACGGGTAATGATAGGCAAACCGTCTGGGCCGGTGGAGACTTCGTCGGTGAAGTCTGTTTCCGTTTCAAATCCGGCAGCGAAGCAGTTGTCGATAATATTCGTAGGTTCACCGAGATCGGCGGGATCAGTGGAGGCACCGCACTCAATCGTCACATCCACAGGACATTCAAACGTCGGCGGTGTCGTATCGACAATTGTTATCACCTGTTCACAGCTACTCGTATTGCCGTTCCCATCTTCAGCGATCCAGGTCCTGGTTATGACCCATAAGCCATCTGTGCAACTATTGAGTAGTAGGTTCTCATCGCTCGAAGTAATGCTTACGCTCCCACAATTGTCTGATGAGATGGGCTCTCCAGTGATTGATGGGTCTGGTAGGGTACTGCACCCTTCAATTGTAAGGTCTGCAGGACAAATGATAGAAGGGGGCTCAATGTCATTTACAGTGACCTCGAAGGTGCAAGTGGACATGTTTCCTGAGGCATCAGTCGCGATCGCCGTGACCTCTGTAATACCCACAGGGAACGGCGAACCCGGTGGTATGCTATAAGATAGGGTGGGCGTATCGCAGTTGTCTGTGGCAGTCGCTTCATACGCTACGACCACCGCGCATTCGCCGGGCGCGCTATCAACCACCATGTCCGAAGGACAGGTAATCGCAGGGGGTTCCTCGTCAACCACGGTAATCACAAATGTCTCCTCGTGCATGTTGCCTGCCTCATCCACAGCCTTGCACACGACCGATGTGTTGCCGACAGGGAAGAAAAAGCCAACCTGAGGGTCAAAAACCTGCCCATCAATCTTGCACTCAAATGATGCAATCTCGCAAGCATCATTAGGCTCCAAAGGCAGGCTATTGAGTTGTGTTCCGCAGGTCCCCGGGTCATGCGGAAAAGTCAGACTTTCCCCTTGAACCACGGTAATCGTTGGAGGTATATTGTCCACCAAATTCTCTGCCAGAATGGACAAACAAGTCGCAAGGTTATCAAACGTCTCGAGCGAGTAGTCCGCACCATCCCTGAGTGACAGATCAGGGAATCGATCAGGGCCGGACAGCAATAGAAGATTGTCAATGGCATTCTGGTTGGGCAATTCTACTCCTATTGCAAACATGTATGTGCCATTGATGCACTTCAACTCATTGGCAACTCTTATGAAGCTCTGTACATTGTTCCTCGGTTCGTTGGGTTCACCGTCAGTAATGAAGAAAATGATATCGGCCTGAGACAATTGGGCGTCGCTCCGGATAAGATCCAAAGGGGCAAAAAAATTGGTGCGTGCACTCTGAGGGTTGTAACCAGTCGTCAAATACGACTGAACTGCCGGCAAAAAACCAGCATCCTTCACATCGGTCAGTGGGAGCCCAATTGCTGCGGAGGCATCGTTTGGCCGTCCATCGCCAAAAGCCGAAAATTCCACAAGGGCCAATTCTAATTCCCCAGGATCACTGGCCGCATTTGACAAGGTCAAGGCAAAGTCGATAACAGCGGCCTCCACCTGTCCTATGGCGCCCCGGCCCCTGATAGAACCTGACTCGTCCAGTACAAGTATGACCTTGAAGGACTCATCGCTTGCCGCTTGACATCCAGGAAAATCGGGATTGGGTGCTGTCTGGTTAAGGCTCGGAGGGTTACAGAGATCCTGGGCCGTGGCGTAATGCCCGACCCCATAGAAGAGCAGGAGCGCAATTGCTAGCATTTGGTATCGAGGCACAATACGCCTTCGAGACCAACAAGTAGTCTGTTTCATGATTGGGTTACGATTAGGTTACGGTTAAGCTCAATAATTTGCGAAGGCCAAAAAATTGCAAATCACTTCATATCAGTGAGTTACGTTTCCTTCGCGGTGAACGGAATTTACTAAAAATATACCTATCTAAACAGGCGCCAACCGTATATTTTTATCTACAACGGAATACTACAATCATGCGTACCGCACATGCGCTTTCATGACAAATAATCGTGAGAATACCCATATTCGGGTACCTATAAGTACAATCCAGTTATAGCCCGAACCTATAGGTGAGAATGGGACGATAGGTGTGATCACTCACCTCCTCTGCGAGCGAACCGCCGCTGATAAGTCGTCGAAACCCACTCTTTTCATGGGTCCCCATGGCGATGAGATCCGCCTTCTTCTTGTTGGCAAAGTAGATGATACCATACTCCTCGTCCTCATGGCTATACACATTGCGGGTATAATTCGTAAGGCCAAATCGCTGCGCCAGTTTGTCCATCGAGAATTTGAGATCGTCGTCATTACCGAAGTCTTTCCGGGTATTCACTTTCACAATATGGATGGTAGATCCGAAAGTGTCCTGAAACAGCTTCAACAGTGCAGCCAACGATTCATGATGCTCCGTCAAATCCGTGGCATAAACTATATTCTCAAAACCCGTATCCTCCAATACTTCTTTGACTGTCAGAACAGGGTTGTTGACTGATCGGATGACCTTGTCGGTGGTAGAACCCAGAGAAAAATCCGACGGATCGGCATGCCCCTTATGGCCAATGACGACGAGATCGGCCTTGACGATATTGACCATCTTGTTGATCTCGGTAAAGGGATCCCCCACGAGCACCTGCCACGAGATCTCGTATGAATCATGGGCCTTAGCTTCCGCCAATTGCTTAAGCTCCGAGGATAGGCGCCCAACCAGCTGGTCCATCGCATTATCTGGCAGTACTTCCTGCACACCTTCCACAAGTCCGTCGTACCGATCCAGCAGCGGCTCCACCACATGGATTAGGTGCACAGTGCCCTTCGTTCGAGCCGCAATCCGACAGGCAACGACCAGGGCATTCAAAGCCTTAATGGAAAAATCTGTGGGAACCAGGATGTTTTGCATGTCTGAGATGTGGTTTAAAGCATATACGGGATTTGATGCCAACCAGTATGGAGCAATTTAAGGCAGAAGAACCATAAATTGTAGGACAAACTACTTGCGATGAGACGATTTGACTTGAAGCGGCCTGATCGGCTGCTACGCGAAGGGCTGCGCACACTCGGGAGCTACGGCAGAGGTCTCTATGCACGAGAAAAAGCCGACGCCAAAGCAAAAGCAGAATTGACCTTCTTCGGCGAGCAACGACTCGCGGAAGCACAGACACAGCTCTTCACCTACAATGGAGACAATTGCACCCGTGCCGACGACCTTCAAACCTTCCATTTCGAATCCAGACCAGAAGAGGATCACCGCCACTGGCTCAATATTCATGGTATTCATGACGTCTCCCTTGTAGAGCAAGCTGCAGCGGCGGCATCGCTGGACCGACTCACGATACGACAGTCCTGGACACTACCCAGCGACCCAAAGTTGAGGAGTTTGACAGGTACCTTTTCTTCAATATCAAATCTATCCTCAGCAATGAGGACACCGACATACACATCGAACAACTGTCTTTCGCCCTCGGAGATTCCTTCGTGATTTCATTCCAGGAGGAGCGGGGAGATCATTTTAAAACAATTCGGGCAAAGATCACCGAAGGCGTTGGATTCATCAGGCAGCGGAGTAGCGACTACCTGTTGAGTCAACTCATTGATGCTATACTGGACAACTACTTCGAGACGCTCGAATCTACCCGGGTGAGACTCGAGCAAATCGCCGAGGAGGTGATTTCCTCGCCTTCCAACACCACCCTGTTGAGCCTCGAGGCTTTCAAGCGCAATGCCCAGATTATCAGGAAATCATTGCTACCTCTCCGAGAAGCCCTGCACACCATACTGGAAGACGAACCAGCCTTTATCAAGAAAGAGAACCTCAAGTTCTTCCGTGACTTGCATCATAGTACCAACGGCGCCCTTGACGAAATAGACGAGGCTCAGAAATCCGCAGAGAGCCTAACAAATATCTACTTCGCGACTTTGAGTCAGAAAATGAATGAAACCATGCGTGTACTCACTACCGTGGCCACACTATTTATCCCACTGACGTTCATCGCAGGTGTCTATGGAATGAACTTCGAATACATGCCCGAACTGGGTTATAGGCATGGGTATTTCATTACCTGGGCCGTGATGGTGATCACGACCCTTGGTATGTTATGGTACTTTAAACGAAGAAAATGGATGTAATTTGAAAATCAACCAGTACTCGATGGCCTCACTGCCATGGGCTTCAAATCGGTCAGTTCCTCAATTCGAACCGCCCTGTTTTCCTCGATGCTCTTCCTGGCGGCAATGCCAATCAGACAGGACATCGCTCCATCTCTCGACCCAGCAGCATGCTTCAGAGGATCAGGAGCGTTAGGATCAACGAAGACTCGGTTTTGCAGGCGCTTGTCACCACCCCCGTGGCCACCACGTTCGCGGACAACTCGCAGTTGCTCAGACTCGCCAAAGTTGTCAGAGACAATGATCTCCTCAAAATCCGTTGCTTCTTCCCCTTGGGTCATTTCCTGTGCATGCAGGTCTCGCTGTAGTGCCTTTTCTTCTTTGCGCCACGGAATCCCATCCCAGGCATCCAGTCTACCCTTGAAACCATTGAAGGCAATTCGCATGCCTTCATAAGGGCTGTAGGTCGTGAGTGAGTAGTTGACCATCACGCCATTGGCGTATTTGATTTGTGCAGACATCTTATCGTAGATGTCGATGTCCTCCCGCCATAGGCAATTGTCACGAATGTAGCCGTCGTGCTTCTCGTTGGCTACGTAGAGATCCATATAGCGCTGACTTGCTGTGATGTCATAGAAGAAATCGCACTTGTCCTTGTGCTCACAGCTCCGGCAGTTGGTTCCCCGGAAGGAGTTGTTTTTTCCATAGTGCTCCAGTTCTCCATAGGCCTTCACCTCCACGGGCTCGGAATCTAACCACCAGTTGAGGAGGTCAAAATGGTGCGTGGATTTGTGCACCCACAACGAACCGCCCATGTCTTTGTAGCCGTGCCATCTGCGGAAGTAGGAAGCACCGTGGTACACGTTGAGGTACCAGTGAAAATCTACAGAAGTAATGTCCCCTACCCTTTTGTTGACAATGAGCTCCTTGAGCTTCGTGTAGTGCGGATTGTAGCGGTAGTTGAAACCAACAATGAGGTCCTTGTCACTCTTGCGCTCAGCATCAAGGATTGCCTGGCACTTGGTCTCGTCTGTGGTCATCGGCTTCTCCGTGAGCACAGAAATATTTTTATTGAGGCCCTTCACAACGAATTCGTGATGGGTGGCATCGACCGTCGTTACCATGAGCAGGTCAATTTCCTTTTCCTCCATCATCTTATCAAAATCCGTATACACATCGCAGTCTACTCCCATGTACTTCTTGGCGTACTCCAGACGACCGGGATTGATGTCCGACAGTGCTACAAATTCAATGATCTCAGGATAATTGTCGACCAACCGCTTTCCCCAGAAGCTGGTTCCGCGGACACCGGTCCCCACCAGGGCGACGCGCAATTTTCCGTTTTGTTCGACGATTTTGGCAAGGGTCGGGTTGGCCAATAGGCCACCTACTGCCAGACTAGATGTCTTGATAAAGTTTCTTCGTGATTGGGCTAGGTTCATGATTTCTCCATTTGATTCTGTTAATTTACTAAAATCCAAATAGGATCAGTGTCCTGCTTACACATAAAAGCAAGACTGAATGGAGAATGTAACAATATGAAGCTTTTAAGTCTTTTCTCTCCCCTACTTTTTCTCATGACGCTCCTCCCTTCAGCAGTGGGTCAGACCCCTGCCAAACCCTTTGACAGCATTAGCGACACCACGCAGGTGGTGTATGACGATCAAGACCAATCGTACGTACTGACCACCCTGGAGACTAACCAACCTACCAGGGCTTCGACCAAAATAACGGGTGACTTCATCCTCACCGCTTTTGCGAAGCACGATAGGAATGCCCACGCCTCCGCAGAGGTCGGCCTCCATGTTTTCAATGGTACTACGCGACACACCCTTAGCCTCAATCCACGTGGTGAAGCGCATGTAAAGAGTTGGAGCGCCAAAGAAGCGTTTCAAGTCGCTAAAGGTCCCAAGTTTGGCTACAGCATTCTCCAAATAGCACGCGATGGCAACAGGCTGCAATGCCTTGCCGCTGCTGTTGGTGAACCGCTGCAAAGCATCGCCGAACTGGACGTCTCAGATCGCACATTGGATATCGGAACCTATCTGCAAGCACAAGACTCCTCCGTGGCTCAGGTATGGAATGTCCGCATCGAAATACCCGTACCCGACGACTACAATGCCTCAGAGTCAGGTCATCTGTCCTCAAGACTGGAGATCCTCGATGTCTTCACCGGCAAGCGCAAGATCATCCACACATCAGACGGTCGCTTTGAAGCTCCCAACTGGATGCCGGACAGTACTCGCTTGCTCTTCAATGAAAGTGGCTCACTGTACACTATCAATATCGACGGCTCGGACAAAACGAAACTCAATACAGGCTTCGCCGACCGAAACAACAATGACCACGGCATCTCCTTCGACGGGACCAAGTTGGCCATCAGTCACCACCGTGATGATCTACCCGGAGGTGGCTCCACGGTCTATGTGATGGACCTGGCCGGAGGCGAACCGAAGCTGGTCACAGAGCGCACTCCCTCCTACTGGCATGGCTGGGGCCCCAACAACGAGGAAGTCGTCTATGTGGCGCGCCGAGAGCAAGACCATTACGACATCTACAAGAAAAGCATCAATGGCGGAGAAGAACTACGCCTGAGCGACTACCAGGGCTCGCATGCTGACGGACCAGAGTACACACCCGATGGTGAATTCATCTATTACAACGCTGCCCCCACCGGAACGATGCAGATCTGGCGGATGCTGTACGACGGATGGAACAAAGAGCAGATCACCTTCGACGAGTACAATGACTGGTTCCCACACATCTCACCTGACGGTAAATGGATCGCCTTCCTCTCATTCCCCACCCACATCAACCCCACAAGTCATCCGGCCTACAAGCGTGTGATGCTACGTCTGATGCCCGTCAGTGGGGGTGCACCTCGCGTGATCGCGTACCTCTTTGGTGGACAGGGCACCATCAACGTGCCCAGCTGGTCGCCGGACAGTAAGTCGATCGCGTTCGTGAGTTATTCGAAGTAATGTTCCGGGTTTAGTGTTCAATGTTCCAAGTCAAGCCTTGAACTCGAAACATAGAACATGGAACATTGTCTGGCTAGAGCCACTAGCTTCAATTCGATCATCTCCACGGAGGATCTTCCGCAGAGCGAAACTCGGGTCATTGTTCCAGGTCCTTCGAAATCTCAGATCCAAGAACAGAGAACAGAGATCAAAGAACAAATACCCAAGATCACAAACCCGGCCTTCGTTTCCCGATCAGCAAGATCGCTACGAATCCGAATAGTGCCCCTCCTATGTGGGCGAAGTGGGCGACATTGTCCCACTGAAAATTCTTGACCCCTAGAAAGAGCTCGAGCAACATGTACAGGGGCACAAAGTACATCGCCTTGATCGGAACCGGCAGGAAAATCAGACTCAACCTCGCATTGGGGAAATAGTAAGCAAACGCAGCCAATACGCCCATGATCGCACCAGAAGCACCAACGACGGCCGTGTTCAGCTTTAGATTCGCAGCGGCCAATACAGGATCAACATAATTGCGGCCGCTCAGCAAAATATCCGCGCCCTCCGACTGCATTTGCGCCAGTATGTCGCTGGGGACATCGGTCAATTGCCAGGAGACCACCCCCATATGGAGCCCAAAGGCACCAAAAGCAGCTATAAAATAGACGATCAGGAATGAGCTTGTCCCAATATGCTTTTCCACCACGCTACCAAATAGCACGAGAGCGTACATATTGAATAGCAAGTGAGCAATACCCGCATGCATAAAAACGTGCGTGGCTATCTGATATGGACGAAACAGTGGGCTCTCAAAGTAGTACAGGGCCAGATGTCGATTGAGCTCCGGCAAAAAGGCCGCCAAAGCAAAGAAAACCAGGTTGATCACCAGGAGTGCTTTGGTTGCCTTTGATAGGGAAGCGAAGAAGTCGCTGTTCATAGTCTGAGACGATTTTTTTTTGGTGGCTGCTGGATAACACGCACATAGTTAGTGAAAGTTCGGCACCCGGACCTACGACTTGTCCATTGCCCGCACTTTTACACATTTGGCCGTGTTTGTTGAATTCACCCGTACTTCGCTCTAATTTCGCGACTTTGCCACAAGCTATGAGTCACACCCAAGGCCTTCTAGTCATCAAAATCGGCACCCACGTCATCACAGGCGAGGCAGGATTGCTGGATGAAGGCGTGATTGCCTCGATCGCGGCACAGCTGGCCCAGTTGCAGGCGTCAGGTTACAAAACCGTCTTGGTGTCATCTGGCGCCGTAGCGGCTGGCAGGAGTATGTACCAGGGCAAGCCCATCAAAGCTCCCATCGAAAGGCGTCAGGTGCTATCCTCCATCGGCCAGATCGAATTGCTCTCCGTGTATCGCAAGCGTCTGGAGCAGCAAGGCCTCCAGTGCGCGCAGGTATTGGTGACAAAGGAAGACTTCAAGAGTCGCTCTCACTATCTCAATATGAAGAACTGCATTGAGGCGCTCCTGCAGAACGACATTGTCCCCATAGTAAATGAAAATGACGTCGTCTCCATCACCGAGTTGATGTTTACTGACAACGACGAATTAGCCGGGCTCGTCAGTGCCATGCTCAACGCCAGCCAACTCATTTTGCTGACCAGCGTCGACGGCATCTTCGACAGAGACCCCGGCGATCCAGATGCTTCTCTTATTTCTGTCTTTGATCCACGCGATTTTGACAAAGAGCAACTGCAGGCAGGCAAGCAATCTGAATTTGGGCGGGGTGGAATTCTGACCAAGAGTGAGACAGCGCTGAAGGTGTCGGGAATGGGCATCCCCGTGCTCGTCGCCAATGGTCGTACAGAAAATATTTTAGTCGATGCCGTCAGTCAGCCCAACCCAACGGGCACACTGTTTCCGCCGGGAAAATCGGCCTCGACCATCAAGAAATACATCGCCCACGCCTATGATGCCAAGGGCCGTGTGGTTATCAACAAAGGTGCCGCTGAGGCACTGCAATCCAATGTGGCCACTAGCTTGCTACCCATCGGAATTATTAAAGTCATTGGCGATTTTGAAAAGGGCGACGTGATCCACATCGAGGCTGAGTCTGGCAAAGAAATTGGCCTTGGTCTGGCTCGCACGGATGCAACCAAAGTCCGCGCATTGATCGGCAAAAAAGGCGAAAAGCCTGTGATCCATTACGACCACCTTTACCTTCACTGAGATGAGCACCCTGCAGCGCACCGCAACCGAAAGTCAATTCCTGAAGGCCCGCCATGCGAGTCGCAAACTAGCCCTGCTTTCTGAGGAAAAGATCAACGACATCTTGAGAGCCGTCGCGCAGGCCATCGAGCCCAATACAGAGGTGATCCTTCGTGAAAATGTGAAGGATCTCCAACGAATGCCGGAAGACGATCCGCGCTATGATCGACTGAAGCTTACACCCGAGCGTTTGCAGGGCATCGCCAACGACCTGCTCAATGTTGCTTCACTTGCGTACCCGGTGGGCCGAACATTGGAACAAAGAAACCTGCCTTCCGGATTGGCGCTAGAAAAGATCTCAGTCCCATTGGGAGTGGTAGGCATCATTTACGAGTCCCGCCCCAACGTGACTTTCGACGTTTTTGCACTCTGCCTGAAGTCTGGCAACGCGTGCGTCCTCAAGGGGGGAAGTGACGCGGCGGACTCGAATCGTGCCATTGCCAACATCATCTCCGATACGCTACGACAGCAAGGTGTGAGTCCCGACATGATCCAACTGCTGCCCCCCGACCGGTCCGCCACCCACGACCTGCTCAATGCTGTGGACTACGTCGACATCATCATCCCTCGCGGCAGTCAAAACCTCATCAACTATGTCCGGGACAACGCGAAAGTACCCGTGATCGAAACAGGAGCAGGAATCGTGCACACCTACTTCGACGAGCTTGGAGATGTGGACAAGGGGGCGGCCATTATCAAAAATGCCAAGACCCGCAGGGTGAGCGTCTGCAATGCGCTGGACTGCCTGATCATCCATGAGTCAAGGCTCAATGATCTTCCTGCACTGGCATCCGGCCTTGCAGATCACAATGTGATGATCTTCGCCGATGAAAAGGCTCACCGTGCCTTGGAGGGACAATACCCATCAGAGTTCCTGCAACCTGCTTCCACAGGACACTTCGGCACCGAGTTTCTCGACTACAAGATGAGCATCAAGACTGTGGGCAACCTGGACGAAGCCCTGGATCACATCGCCACATTCAGTTCTCGACATAGTGAGGCGGTGGTAACTGAAGATCAGGGGGTTATTGATCGTTTTCTCAAGGAAGTTGACGCCGCCACTGTGTACGCCAATGCTTCGACGGCATTTACTGACGGTGCCCAGTTTGGTCTCGGTGCCGAGATCGGCATCAGTACCCAAAAGCTCCACGCACGGGGCCCTATGGCCTTGGTCGAGATGACTTCCTATAAGTGGATCGTCAGGGGAGATGGTACGGTGAGGAATTAGTGTTCCTTGATCTTGGTACTTAGAAGACAAAGAACGAAGATCTAAGATCCATGATCAGCTTCCAGCTTTCCTTGCATAAACAAATCAACATTCTCCGCAAGCTCCTCGCCCGCATCTTCCTGCAGGAAGTGACCCGCATTGCGAATTCTGACATTCACGGCCGTTGATACGAGGTTGAGGAAGAACTTGCGCATGGGTCTCATGATGGGATCTTTGTCGGAAAACATCACCAGACAGGGCTTGTCCCACTTCGCCAGCACCTCACGTCCACGCTGCATCATAGGAACCGCTTCGTAATCAGGGGATGCTGGAACCAACTTTGGAAACGCTCGGGCGCCAGCCTTGTACTTAGAACTGGGGAAGGGTGCATCGTAAGCCTGTTTCACTTCACTACTAAACTGATCTTTTCGGTAAGAGCCCCACTTGACGATACCACCTATTGGCAAGCTCGGGTGCCACCTCGCATAGGCCTTCCAAACCTTGAACGCCTTGGGCATGGGTTGGTCACCGACAGGCAAGGCTGTATTCATGATGACCAGCCGCCTAAACCACTCAGGATGCGCGCCAACCATGCTCAAGCCCAGAAGCCCTCCCCAGTCCTGACACACGAGCGTAATGTCCTTCAGGCCTATCTGCTGGATAAATCCCTCGAGCACATCAAAATGCAGCTGCGCCGAGTAGTCGCTCACCTTCGTCAACTTATCAGACCTCCCAAATCCCACAAAGTCCATGGTGACAAATCGGTACTTCTCCTTGAGTGTGGGAATGAATTTGCGATAGAGATAAGACCAGGTGGGTTCTCCATGCAAAGCCAGGATCACCTCGCCCTCGCCCTCATCTACATAGTGAATGCGATAGCCATTTACTTCGACATATTTGGGTTCGTAGGGGAAGTCTGTGATTGCTTCAAATCGGGAGTCAGGGGTTTGGATCGTAGCCATGAGTTAATGGTCAAATTGATTGCAGTTGAAGATAGACAATTAGGCCCTTATAGTCCTTGGAATGCTCGGGTACGCTCCTAAATGAACGTTGTTTTGACACACCGTGTCCGACATTGTCAATTCTTGTAAAAGCGTGTAACAATCTGATCTTCGTCATTCTCCATGACTGTCTTCTGATCTAGATTCACCGAAAGGAATAAGGTCTAATTACTCAATAATCACGGTCATGGTCAAAAATTATCTCAGGATCGCCCTGCGCAACATACTCAAGAATAAAAGGTACATCATCATCAACACTTTCGGTCTCGGCATCGCCCTGGCCTGCTGTATTTCGGCCTATATACTGGTCGCCTTCAACATCGAATTCAACAGCTTCCACGATAAGGACAGAATGGCGAACATTTATAGAATTCATGCCCACGTTCTCATCAATGAAAGTGATCCAATGCAAGTCCCGGGGGTTCCAAGCCCTATTGGGCCTACTGCGGCTACAGACTTCTCTGGTATCAAGAGGTATGTGCGGTTTGCCGGAAATGCCACCGGTCGCTCAAGTGTCAGTTATCAAGATCCCGAGACAAAAACCAACAACACCTTCAATGAGAATGTGGTCTTCGCCGACAGTACACTTTTTGAGATGTTTGACTTCCCACTTGTCGCCGGCAGCCATGAAGCCTTCAAAGACCTACAGACGGTCTTCATGGATGAGGAGCGAGCCAAAAAATACTTTGGGGACGACGATCCGATAGGCAAGACCATCATCATGACCTTTGCTCAAGGTATTGAAAAGCAATTCACGGTCGGTGGCGTAATGAAGAAGATACCGGTGAATAGTTCAGTTAACCTACCTGTCTTGGCACGCTTCGAGCATTTTGTGGATTTAAGGAGCAAGGACAGACCTGTCTGGGAGGATTGGAACATCCCGGCAACATTTTTCGAGTTGGAGGAAGGGCAAAATCCTGAGGCAATATCCCTTCTTTTTGATCGGTTCAAAGAAGTCAGGAACGAATCCTTCGAAGAGCAAGAAGTGACCAAGTACACGCTCGAACAATTTCACTCCCCAATCAACCAGTCGGAAGTGATGTGGACCTACCTCGTACTTCCGATGAGTCCTGAGCCACTCATCGTGTTTGTGGTCCTGGCAGTGATGATCCTGCTGATCGCTTGCTTCAATCTGACGAATACCTCCATTGCAATGACGACAAACCGTCTCCGGGAGATCGGCATAAGAAAAGCAGTCGGTGCCCATCGTCGCCAGATCATGGCACAACTGATGATCGAGACTGTCATGGTCATTGCGCTATCACTATTTGTGGGCTACCTGGCTAGCCGGATCATCATCCCGGAGTTCACCACCATGTGGGAGCTTCCCTATGGCATGGACGACCTGGGTGGAGTGAACCTCGTGCTGGCCTTGTTGGTGTTGGTCTTCGTATCAGCCATCTTGATCGGGCTGTATCCAGCGTACTTCGGCACCAAATTTGAAACAGTGAGCCTCCTTAGAGGTACTGTGCGGTTCAAAGGGGCGAACCTTCTGACCCGATCTTTGGTGTCCATCCAATTTGCCATATCTGTCATCGTCCTGATTGCAGGCATCATCTTCATCCAAAACACCCAATATCAGGAGCAAATAGATTTTGGTTACCACAAAGAAGAGCTGCTCAATATTGTCATCCAGGACGAATCCGATTACCGACTTTTGAAGCCTAAAGCTGAGGCACTTCGAGAAGTCCAGGAAATCGCCACCACCGAACATCAGATTGGTTCCAGCGCCTACGAAAATCCCATTACGTACGAGAACTCTGACTACCAGGTATGGCATGTAGAATTTGGGGAGAAGTACTTCGAAGCCATGGATTACAATTTCCTGCACGGCAGACCGATCGACTATGAAAATGCGAATGACTATGAGAATTCGGCGGTAGTCACTAAACAATTTCTGAAGACATTGGGAATACAAGATGAGCCCATTGGGAAACAGATCACCTTCCGCGGCCAACGACGGCGAATAGTAGGCGTCATCGATGATTTTCTCGACAATGTATTCCGGTCCAAAGATCCTGAGCCCTTCGTCTTCTACCCCACGAGGCCTGACAGATGGAGGCAGATGGTCATCCGCGCCGACGAAGACAACCTGGCATCGATCAACGAAACTTTGGAAGCCCAGTGGAAGGAGATCTTCCCAAGTAAGCCGTACGTCAGTTTCTACCAGGAAGATGTGGTGATGCGCGGACTGAAGCAGACCAATAGAAACTTGAAAAATATCTTTCTATTTCTCACCATACTAGGAGCCAGTTTGTCAGCCGCGGGCATCTTCTCCCTGGCATCGCTGGATATTGCCAGGCGCACGAAGGAAATTGGCATCAGACGAGCTCTCGGTGCGTCAGTGGGCAACGTCGTCTACTTGCTCAATCGCAAGTTTGTTTTGCTACTTGGAATCGCGGGTCTGTTGGGTGCTACTGGTGGATACTTCGGCACGGCACAGTTGCTGGACCTTATTTATGCCTACCATATTCCGATGTCGATGCTGCCTATCATCCTTTCAGTGGCAGCGATCTTCGGCATTGGCTGGTCTACTACGAGCTTCACGATCTTCCGAGCCGCGCGCGCTAATCCCGTGGAAACGTTGAGAGACGAGTAGGAAAAGACTTAGAAAGGGCCGCCGGCTTTGCTAATTTGACTCAAAACCAAAGCCGGCGGATCCGTTTGAACCATCTCTTTATTATGCAAAAAGGGTTCCTGGTGAAAGAACCGTTTCGGCCGCCTGTATCCAAGACTATAGTGAATAGCCAAAACCGTCACTGCGCGGAGCTGCCAGGTAACTCACCACCACTTTCCGATAATGGAATCAGCAACGTTGCAGTCTTACTCTATGAATTGGCGAAACTGCCTTGAATAAGATTGCTTCGCTGCGCTCGCAATGACGATATAAACTCCGAAGCTCTTATCAGCCCAGTACCCATTGGGGTTTGAAAAGATAGTCCTCCCTTCCAGAGCGCAGGATGATTCAACTCCAAACACTTATCCACTTAAACACTCAAAAACTTCTCAACTCCTCAACCAAGAAAAGCCAAAAGGCGAAGCCGAAGAACGCTGGGGCCTGTGCGGAGGCAGCGGGAAGCAGGTCTGAGGCCGCCGCGAGGGAGGTTAGCGCGCCCCAGAAAAAAGCCTTCCCTCATCTCACTCGTACCTCAACGAAGTAACAGGATTGAGTCGGCTAGCCCGGAGCGAATGGCTGCTCACCGAAAGCAAAGCAATAACTACCGAGAGAATACCGGCAATAGCAAACACCCATAGCCCGATGTCTATTCGGTAAGGGAACTTCTGTAGCCAATCACCCATGACGAAATAGGCGATAGGCCAGGCAATCACATTGGCTACAAGCACGAGCAGCGTGAACTTACGCGTGTACAACATCGCAATCGACGAGGACGTAGCCCCCAATGCCTTGCGAATACCGATCTCCTTGATGTTCTGGGAGACGGTGAAACTCGCCAGCCCAAACAGCCCCAGGCAAGCGATGAAAATGGCAAGGCCGGAGAAGATTGTAAAGACCAAAAAGAAATCCTTCTCCGTCGCATAGGCATGTTGGATCTCGTCGTCCACAAAAGTCATGTTGAAGGCGGTCGTGGGGTTGATCCCCCGCCAGGTCTCTTCTATTCCTCTAAGGGTACTGGGAATATCCCCTGGTCCTACTTTGACATAGGCATAGCGCAGCCAACTATCGCGTTTGGCAAAGATGACCGGTCCCAGTTCCGCATAAAGGGGCTCGAAGTGGAAGTCATCCACTACACCGATGATATGGCACGGATCGTTGCCAACCATGACGGCCGTCTCCAAAGGATTTTCGATACCCATGTCTGTCAACACCTGTTTGTTGACAATGACGGCGTTGGAGTCCGAGGGGAAATCAGATGAGAAGTTTCGACCCTCGAGAAAAGTAATGTTCATGGAGCTAAAGAAGTGCTCATCCACGCCCTCCAACGGAATTGAGAAACTTTCTCCATTGGCCCCAAAAGAAGTGAATCCGTCGTACCGTCCCGTGGCGGATTTGCTGCAGCCACTCACAGCCAGGACGTTCGATTGTGCGAGTAGCTCATTGCGAAGTACCTGATAATTGTCGATGGCTGCTTCCGAACCAAGGTCGATGGAAATGACCTGCTCTGTATCAAGGCCAAGTGAACGATTTCTGAGGTAGTCCCATTGATGGAGGATAATCAGTGTAGCACAGATCAGAAAAGAGGAAATGACAAACTGCGTCACCACAAGGCCGCGGCGTAGTGTTTGTGAGCTAGTGCCTGCTTTTGCTGCGCCTCCTTTAAGGGTGCGAATCGTTTTGAAAGACGACAGGAAGAAGGCAGGATATACACCGGAAATGACTCCCAACAACAAGATAATGCCCCCACCAGCAGCAAGTGTTTGCCATGGTTGGCCAAACAAGGTCAATGACCTGCTTGTCAGGTCATTGAAATACGGCAGGGTCAGCTGCACCAGTGTGACAGCCAATACGGCGGCAATGACGGTAGTTAGGATCGACTCAAAGAGAAATTGCAGGATCAGCTGGCGTTTGACGGCCCCTATCGCTTTTCGGATCCCGACTTCCTTGGCCCGGCCTGTTGCCAATGACGTGGCCAGGTTCATGTAGTTGATACTCGCAATGGAGATGATGAATAGGGCAATGATCAGCAGCAAACGAATGTATGTCGCATCCCCTGTTGGCTCCAGTTCTTCCTTGAGGTGTGAATTGAGATGAATGTCCAGCATCGGCTGGGTCCCCAGATACGCCCATTCCTGGTACCACTCCGGTGCATTGGCCTTGATCACCTCCACCATCTGCTCTTCGCTTGGAGGTGCGATATCTCCTTCATTCAGTTTGATATATGTGTTTTGAGACGTCCACCCCCATGACTCCTTCATGTTGGGCGCAGCCTCCTGCAACTCGATGAGCGGAAAGTAGTAGCCATAATGAAAATGACTGTTGGTGGGTATGTCCTCCATGACCCCGGTGACCGTCGCCGAAAACTCGTACTCGTCATAGATGGCCCGGACAGTGATCGTCTTGCCCATTGGATCCTGATCCCCAAAAAGTTTCCTGGCCTCCGACTCACTGATCACCACGCCACCTGGATTGGCCAGTGCGGTCTCCGGGTTACCCGCCCGAAGGCGAAAAGTGAAAAACTCGAAGAGATTGGCCTCAGCAAATGTGTAGTTGTCCTGAATGTTGATGCGATGTTCCCCGTAGATAGCCTCCCGGTTGGTATTGAAGGTGTACTGCATACGAAAGATCGACTCGACCTGAGGGAAATTGTCTTGCAACATGGGCCCAATGCGCCATGGAGTGGTCGTGGTAGTGGTGTATGAATCACCATTTCGGAAAGACATCGTCACACGGTGAATACGATCGGCATCCTCGTGAAAGGCATCGTAGCTCAGTTCATGAAAACTATAGAGCAAAATGAGTATGGATGCCGTGAGGCCGATGGCAAGCCCCATGATATTCAGCGATGAGAAGACCTTATTCCTCCGGAGATTTCTCAGACCAATTTTGATGATGTTTTTGAGCATTCTATTTTGAGTTTTTTCAACCTGTTTCATTTCAGGTTCTAGTCCGCCTCCTTTCCCAATGCTGTGCCAATTACTTAAGCCGCAGAAAGACAATTACTTACAGGAAGCACACTAAATAGCTATGTATCGAAATGAAACAGGGAGGAGAGTTTTTGAAACAACCGCCCCTCAATTGCCCAATAAGTCCTTTAGAATCTCCAGGTAGCGTGTCCCGTAGCCTTCATAGCTCAATCCCTCGGTCAAATCCCTCCCCATGTAGCCGTCGTGAGCGCTTGTGGGACTTGCCCTCTGGACCGGCTCGATTTGCGTGTCCTCGTGCCATTCATTCCACGAGGTGATCATGATCATACTGTTGGCATCCTCATCCACCAGGTCAGCCGCTCCCCGTATCATCGACTCAAATAAGGTACCATAAGCAGCCGTGCTCGACAGCTTCCGTGATGTCGGCGCATGTCCTCCCCTCACGCCGCGGTCGTTGAAACCTGGAGTCGTCGAAGGGATGAAGGACACGCCCGCGGCTGTGGCAATGTCCCGCCAGCCACGCTGATTGTCGAAGTAGGACCGGACGCCATCGGCTGTGGCATAGCCCGTCCTGCCCATGCTTCCGTACACATCATAATTGGTCACTGCGTCCAACACATTCATGTTGCCAGGCCCTGACGGAGGCGAGCCAAACACCTCATCTCCTACAATGTAAAGGTTGTGTCCAAGCCGCTCACTTGCGGCGCGCAGTGTGGCAACACTACTTGACAGTGTGCCTCTACCCGAGAGTACCCTAGTCAGGTACACGAATAGCACCGGGCGTCCATTGATGCGCAGATAATTGGGGTGGTCAAAATAGTTCATGGCGATATGCGCCATGTCCGAATCCAGCTGGCTATAATCTGTGTAGTTGTTGGTCCTCCCTTGCGTTTCATAAAATAGGGCAATCTTCATGTCTCCCAATCCCGGATGTTGAAGAATATGATCCAGAAGTGTCTGATCTTCCACGCCGTCCGGGCCCCACCAGCTCGCCACCCAAAAATCAATGCCTGCTTCTTCACACCAGTTGAGATGTTGCGAAATAACAGCGGGCTCCCGATCGTCATATTCACCTAGAGTCGGTACCTGCTGAGGGACCAGATGCTCGCGGAGGTACTGCCCACCATGAAAGTCATGATGGTGCCAGGGGTAGTAATAGACACCCACGTTAATAGCGGGCTGCACAGTGTAATTCTGCAGGTAGACATTGTTGCCTTCATCGAACTCCCTCACTTCTCCTTCCACATCCACTGTGATAGTGTTGCGGTAATTCTGGGCTGCGTCCAGCAATACCCTCCGCTGTACGACATGCTCCTCACCAGGGGATAATTCCGGTATATCCATTATCTCGCCATCTGTCTCTCCTCCCACACGGAATTCCAGTTTGCAAGGAGTCGATGTCCGTCTCCCTTTATTGGCTACCGTAGCCGTAAATGTCAAGTGAGAACCAGTATGTGGTATTTCGGGCGCGATTGTGCCCTCAGTAATAGTCAATTCAGCGCATGCAGACATCGCTGCACCGATCATCAGCAAGGTGTAGTATCTCATTTTCATTGGCGTAGGTTTATACCCGATTCATGCAATAGCCATCCGACTGCGCAACTAAATATCTTCATAATCAAGCGGTCCGCCGCCGCGGCACTTAACACTTTGTTGGTTCGTCACCATAATGGTTAATTATGCCTAGCCGGCCGCGCCTCCTCACCTAAGTGCTTGATTCTCTTGCTATTTAGTTGGTGGACGGCTAGTCCTCGTAACGAAATCCTATTACATGAATCGGGTTAAAAAAGATACGGACTTTTTGACAAAAAAAGTCCGTTTTTGCACCGGTCACATCAGGGGGCTAAGGCCTATCGCAATAGCTACGATCTATGACTTGCCGTAAAGCTTCAAAACGGGATTGCTGAGCACCCGTGCAGCATCTGAAAAAAGGAATGCGACATGCGCTGCAATTTCCGACGGCGTCACCCATTTCTCAAAATCGGCGTCAGGCATGTACTTCCTATTGATAGGTGTATCGATGATGCTGGGAGCGATGACAGCGGCCGAGACGTTGGTAGTGTTTGAGGTCTCATTGATGAGCTTTGCCAGTTCGATCACGGAGGACTTGGAGAGCGTGTAGGGTATCATCGCGGCCCCACCGCCATCGAGCGGAGCCTTCGCTCCGGTGAAGATCACCCTACCGCCGCCGGTCTCCCTCATCCACGGAGAAAGTGCGGAGGCAAGGAAGAAAGTGGTAAGAAAGTTCATCCGGTACATGTCCACAGCTCGGACTCCCCGGTTGCCTCCAAATCAGTCATGGCAAAGCCGCCAGCCATACAAAGTAAACCGTCGATTCGGTCATACTTCCGGCGCCAGATTTCCACGAGACTTCTGACGTCCGACTCCTTCGTCAGGTCCACCTTATTCATCTCCAGGCCCTCGATGGTGGTAGTATCATCCGGGCGCCGCGTGCAAATGACTTCGTGGCCCTCGCCAAGTAATCTCTCTACGACTGGCTGACCAAGATTGCCAGTACCGCCGGTCACTACTATTCTTTTCGACATGTGTGGTTTGAGTTTTCAGCTACCCCTTTAGTAACACAGCGCAGCTTTCGGAGTTTCATACTACTCCAACAAAGCGAGCTCATGCCAGCACGTCACCTACCTCCCGCGTCCACATGCTCCATCAAATAATTGGTGAGCATCGTAAAGAGATGGCGCGTGGTGTTGCGGCCTTCGTAGATCCCATGTGATCGGTTGGGGTAAACCATTAGATCAAACTGCTTGTTCTGGGCAATCAGCTCGTTGATGAGCACTTCAGTACCCTGATAATGCACGTTGTCGTCTCCCGTGCCATGGACCAACAGCAGATTGCCCTCCAAATTCTTCGCATAGGTCACTGGCGAGCCCTCGAGGAAGTCTTCCTTGTTTTCTTGTGGCAGCCCCATAAAGCGCTCCTGGTAAATATTGTCGTAAAGGAGTTGGTTGGGCACTGGTGCCACGGACATTCCTGTCGTGTAAATCTCAGGATACTGGAACATCAGATTGAGCGTCATGGAGCCTCCCCCGCTCCATCCCCAAACGGCCGTGCGGTCCGGATCGATGTAGTCGAATTTCAACACTTCTCTTGCAGCCTGTGCCTGATCCAACACGTTGATTCGACCGATCTGGCGGTAGATTGATTTGCGCCACTTGGATCCCTTCAGGCATGGTGTCCCACGGTTATCCATGGCCACTACAACGTAACCTTGCTGTGCCAGCATCAATGGCCACATCCCCACCCATCGATCTGTTGCCACCTGCCCTGCCGGCTCACCGTACACGTAGAAGAGCACGGCATACTTTTTCGATGGATCAAAATCGTGTGGCTTGATGACGCGCACATCTATTTCTATGCCCTCTTCTGTTGTCACCTTGGTGAATTCGGCAGTTGGCATCTTTAAGTTTTGGAGCTTGCCCCTCAGTGTTTCGTTGTCCAGAAATACTTCCTGCGTTTTATGATCGGGGAGCGAAACCATAGATACGGTACCTGGATGGAGCATGGAGCTGAAACGATGCACGGCATACTCACCGTTTGGTGCGCAGTTGTAGATATTCATCCCTTGTGATGTATCAGGGGTGATTTTTTCCAACTTACCCCTACCTCGCAGGTCTGCCCGATACAGGTAGCGTTGCGTACTGTTGTCAGGCGAAGCATGGAAGTAGGCGTGCTTGTCGGTAACAGCGGCCATCGAGGCCACATCATAGTCACCGGGAGTCAGCAGCGTCTTCTCCCCCGAAGAGATCTCGACTTTATAGAGATGGCGCCATCCGTCACCTTCGGTCATTCGCAGGAAGTACTTGCCGCCATCCACCAACCGCAGGTCATTCTTTCCCCAGCTGTTGGAAGAAGGATCCATGTAATTGATGTCCACCCAAGTATCTTCCTTTTCCTCATAGACCTTGCGAAGTCCTTTCGTGGACACATCATAGTGCCAGACGATCAGGTGGTTCTGATGGCGATTAAGTTGCTGGATAAGTAGCGAACTGGCATCGATCCACTGCATGGCCGGAATGTAATTCTGCACTTGTGATCCCTCCAGGGGAATCCAGGAGATCTCGCCGGAACTTGTATTCACGATCCCCACCTTACAGGAAGAAGGATCCTCGCCAACTTTCGGGTACTGGATAGGAATGGGCCTGGAATAGATGGAGTCGGTATTGTTGATCATGTAGAACGTCCCAATGGAAGACGCATCCAGCTGCCAAAAGGCTATTTGCCCACCGCCGGGGCTCCATCGGAAGCCATCTCGATTGCCAAATTCCTCTTCATAGGCCCAGTCGAAGGTGCCGTTGATGATATCACCATCGCCGTCATTTGTGAGCTGTGAAACTTCGCCGGAAGTGGCATCCTCTATGTACAGGTTGAAATCGCTCACATAGGCCACGTTGCTGTTGTCAGCAGAAAATTTGGCGAACATGAGGGATGACGCGGGCAAATCGGCACCTATCTGCTTGAGTTTCTTGCTGGCAAGGTCCAAGACCCAATAGTCACCTTTGGTATTGCTGCGCCAAACGCGTGCTGAGTTGGTAAACAAGAGCAGCTTGGACTCATCAGAAGAGAAGGAGAAGTTCTCCACGCTAATTGCAGAGCTACTCCCGGCAGGAGTCAATTCCTCGGAAGTAGCCACAACGGCGCTCTCGCCACTATCGCTACGGTATTTGACGAGTTGCTGCCTTCCTTCTTCATCGTATTCTACCCGGGCGTAGGCATCGCCATTTTCAACCCACTGGAAGGGACTGAAATAATCTCCGCGAAACTCCGAAGAGGCGTAGATCTGATCGATGGTCAGCAGTCCTGGCCCTGAGGCCAGCTGTGCCATCGCTCCTGTGATTATGAAAAAGGTGATAAGGGAATAAACAACCTGTCTTCTGATCATTTTCAAATTGGGTCTAATGAAAGGCCGAATATAACCCAATTTGGAAGTGGAAGAAAAGGCTGTTTCTCACGAACGGTAGCAGCAACCGATGAAGGCGAGTGCGCGATAACGCGCCCTAAGAGCACAACTCACCTACCACGAGCGGGCTAAGATTTGGTCACCACCGTCCAATCACTCAGCTTTCTAAAAGTCAAACCCTCAGCGACGACCTCGAATCCAGCGTGTTCGACAGCGTCAACAAATTCCTTGTGGCTGTGGGTCCAGTACGTACCGTTTTGCTGCAACTTGCTGATCTCTCGGTTTTGCTTGCTGACCTCTTTCCCTTCTTTCATGACCTCAAGCGTCTTGCGTAGGCCATACTTCCTGATCATACGAGTACCGATAGCGACCTGCCAATCGAGCACATTGACGATACGCCCGGGATCTACAAAAACGCCATAGCCTTCCGGCTTCAACCATTCAAAGACTCTTTGTAGCAGCAAATGCGGACTTGGAAAAGTATAGAGGCAATGTATGCCCGTGACGGCTTTTATGGTATTAGGCTCGAACACCAGATCATAAACACTGCCACCCAGAATCTCCAGGTTGACCAACCCCCTTCTTTCCTTTTTGATGGCGGCCTCCCGGTTCATGCCCTCGTCCAGGTCGATGTGGATGACCCGCGCCTGTGGGAAGCGCTCAGCGAGGGCACACGAATAGTTTCCTGTACCGGCACCCAGATCCAAAATGATGTCTCCATCGTCGATCTGCCAATCAGAAGTATGAGAAATCACTTCCTCGTGCAACTGCTGGTAGAAAGGATTGTGCTGCATGAGCATATCGTACTTGGCAGCGTAAGATGTCCACGAGACGGTCTGATCATGCGGCATGGTACATCTTTTTTAAGGTTTCACAAATGGTCGCATAGCGCTGTCTCTCTTCCTGAGAACATAGCTGCATACCTTTGGTAGCAATGACATTTCTACTTTCGTTCGCAGTCGTTCGCAAAAGGACCACATCTACATCGATCCAAGGCACTCGCCCCTGGCCAGAGATCTGCTCAAAGCTTAACATACGCTTGTAAAAGGGCACGTGCTTCTCCCTTACTGACGTGATGATGTGATCACACTCATCGTAAGTCGAGCTCAAGTCCTGCAGGCGAAAAAGAAGCAGCTGGGCTCGCAGTGAGTTACGCCCCTGAAACTTGGGGTCCACGACAAACCGACTGGACTCGAGGATCGATTTGTCCAGGCCAATGCTTCCATGGGTCTCGTACCAAAAAGTCTTGATACTCTCTGTCAATGACCAATCGTACCGTGAAGACCAGATAGAACTTCTGACGCTTGCTACAGGTTCTCCTTCGTACCAAAGCAAATGCGTCCGTGAGTTGGGCAGATCGTCATAAGCATCATGAACCTGTTTCAATGCATTGGGCTCTACGGCTCCGGTCTCGATGTACGCCCGATAGCGTAGCTCATAGGCGACCTTCTTGCTCTCCGGACTTGTGCACAATTGCGCAGTAAATCCATCAAGCTCAAAAACAATCTCATCAACAAATTGCGATGGAATCTTGTGTGTAGTGGGTGTCATGGCAATAGATTAGAAATGTGGGATCTCTTTGGTTACGTCTATGCCAACGAATTCTCATAACCCAATAGTCGATTTGATCGACCGTTTTCGGCGACTGTTTCGAAAATTACCCTAAACCGGGTATCTAACATTTCAGGAATAGTACCCAGAAATGGGTATGTGCTACCATGGGTCAGTCCGGCCAGGACTCGACGACTTTCTGATATTCGGCATCAAGTGTCGCAGTAATTTCAGGCTTAGCATCAGCAAGATTATCCAACTCGCTAGGGTCAGACCGCGTGTCATACAACTCCCACTCCCCACCGTTCATCCGCACTATCTTATGATCCCCCTTGCGAAACATTCGGAATCGGTCCAATCCAGAGATGAAGTACTCCGGCTCCGTCCTTTGAGCACCTTTGAAGATGGGTAGCAACGAGCTCCCATGAAGAGCCAGCGTGGGCTGGCCCTCTATCGAGTCAGGATAGTTGGCACCCAGCACATCCAGGAATGTAGGCGCGAAATCCACAATATGTGCCGGCTGATGGGTGATCGTATTTGGCGTGATCACTCCCGGCCAGTGGGCAATCATAGGCGTACGGGATCCGCCTTCATGACCGCATTGCTTGTACTGGCGAAAAGGGGTGTTGCCCAGGTTGGCCCAGCTCGTTCGCAGACACCAGTAGGAATTGGCAGGCCCTGGGCCCACATCTGTGATCTTATTCGAGTAAAACGGGCAGGAACCATTGTCTACGAGGAAGAAGATCAGTGTATTCTCCATCTGGCCTTCCTCATCCAGCCACTGAAGCACCCGACCAATGTTTTGGTCCATCCGGTCGATGATGGCGGCAAAAACGGCCATTTCCAGATCCAGGCTGTCTTTTTTCTCTACAGACAATGTATCCCAGGCATAGTAGTCCGTGTAGTCGGGAATGAGCGGCCCTCGAAATCTGTTGAGGTTATTCTCCGGAGGACTTAGCTGCGTATTGGGTGGCAACACACCTAACTCCCGCATGCGATCAAATCTTCTCTCCCGAAGTACATCCCAGCCTTCCATGTACTTGCCGCGATATTTGGCAATGTCCTCAGGCCGAGCCTGCAATGGATAGTGAGCGGCGTGATAGGGCAGGTACAAGAAAAAGGGGTCGTCTCGTTCACTCCCTTCATCTAGCCACTTGAGGGCGTAGTCCGTAATGAAGTCTGTCTTGTACATGGGCGATTGCTTATACTCTATCTCGTCCGCGCTGAGTTCACGCCCCTCGAGATAGAAGGGTCTTTGAAACTCCCCGGACGGCGGTCGGAAATACTCTGTAGTGGCCCAGAAATAGAAAGAATGGTCAAAGACGTTTTCTGCCTTGCAATAGTCCGGTACCCAACGGTCGAAGTGTTCCTTCCCGCTCATCACGTTGTAGTAGCCCGCGTCTTTGGTCAGTTGGGCGAGGTGTACGGCCCCTTCTCCCCCTTTGTACAATCCGGTGAGTAAGCTGGACCGCGTGGGATTGCACTTGGCCATGTTGTAAAAGGTGCTGAACCGCAATCCCCCGGTAGCCAGCCGATCAATATTGGGCGTCTGTATTTCACCGCCGTAGCAGCCAATATCGGAGAAACCAATGTCGTCTCCCATGATGATGATGATGTTGGGTTTCTTTGGCGCCTGCTCACATGCACCGAGGACACAAGTGAGAACAACAGCGAATAAAAACGGGGCAGGTAGTGTGAATTTCATGGCTCGTAGATAGTGACACAAAAGATAATGGATATGTCCAAAACCCCTAGCTTTGCGCAACCAATGAAATCTATGTATCGATCAGTTCTTCTCATCGTTTTGATGGCCCTTCTCGTCCCTACCATCAATGCGCAATCGGATAAATTTGTAAAGCTCGCAGACCTCGACACCTCTTTTCGCTACGACATGCGCTATGCGACCAGAAACAACTTCTTGCGACGTGACGTGTACCCCTGCGCGGAGTGCCTCGTACGGAAAAAAGTCGCCAGAGCACTGATCAAGGCCAACAACTACTTCAAGGAAAAAGGCCTTCGTATTGTATTTTTCGATTGCTACCGGCCAATGAGGGTACAGGAAATAATGTGGAAGATCTTCCCGGATAGCCGGTATGTCGCGGACCCCTCGCGGGGATCGATCCATAATCGCGGAGCGGCGGTGGACATCACGCTGATGAATGAAAATGGTGAGCTACTGGACATGGGCACGGACTTCGACCACTTCGAAGTCGAGGCACACCACGGTTACCAGGACCTGCCACCTGATGTGCGCGCCAACAGGCTCGTGTTGAAACTGGGCATGGAGCAATTTGGCTTTGAGGCCCTCGCCACGGAGTGGTGGCATTATAAGTTCGGCAAGACCCACACCTACCCGCTTTCCGACTTCCCCCTGCCTTGCGAGGATTGATCCAAGTCAACAAGACTGTTCCTTGATCGTTGTTCCTGGATCAATGTTCAATGTTCGTTGATCATTGTTCCTGGTTCTTGGTGGCTTGAGCGTTGTTCCGTGTATTTGATCATCGTTGCTGGGTCCTGATTCCGGGCGAGCCTTTCCCTCAAACCATGGAAGTTTCCGAGAACCAAGATCAATGAACCAAGATCTCCCGCTCAATAAGTAGCTCTCCAGGCTATGAGCATGTTTAAAAAGGAGGACCACGCTTTTAGCTTCTCTGAGGGGAAACACCACTTTCCCTATATTACGTCAAGTGCCAAAGCAGGCGAACATATCGGAAGAGGCGCTGGTAAAAAGACTACGCGAGAGGGACAAGGAAGCATTGGCCTACTTGTACGACCATTACTCCGGGGCGCTCTTCGGGACTATTGTGCGTATCCTCAGAAGTGAGGAATTGGCAGCGGAAGTGCTGCAAGATGGGTTCTTGAAGGTATGGGAAAATATCGGGAAATACGATGCGGGAAAGGGCCGACTGTTCACATGGATGCTCAACATATTTCGCAATCTGGCGATCGATAAGACGCGGTCCAGGGAAATGAGGTCTTCAGAAAAAACCGATCCGCTGGATCAGTTCGTATATGATCTCAAGAAGAACGAAGTCGACGAGCTACAGACGGACACAATTGGTCTGGAGGATGTGGTGAAGCAGCTCAACCGCGATCAGCAATTTGTCGTGCAAAAGATCTATTTCGAAGGATTTACCCATTCTGAGGTGGCCAAGGAGTACGACATCCCCCTGGGCACGGTAAAAACACGCCTGCGGCAAGCACTACTACTCTTGAGACAAAAACTGAAAGCAACGTGACACCTGCAGAATACATAGCATCCGGCGCCCTGGAATTGTATGTACTGGGGGACCTCTCCGCAGAGGATAGGCAGCAAGCGGAAGCCATGCTCGCAGCACACCCGGAGGTGAGGGAAGAGCTGCGCCTCATCGAGGAAAGCGTCGAAGCCATGGCGAAGGCAGGTGCCATCGACCCCCCGGCATCCGCGAAGCCAGCATTGCTAAGCGCGATCGACAATAGCCCCGAGACAACCACTGGACGAGAGACTGCAGTCCGTCCACTCCGGCCCATGTGGTCAAACTATCTGACCGCGGCAAGTGTAAGTCTCCTCCTGGTGTCCGGCTTCTTCGCTTACTACTTCTTTGGCAAGTGGCAAGCAGCTGAAGAGCAGCTGTCAAACCTTATCGCCCAAAACCAAAAGATGGCGCAGGACTACAACCTGGTAAACGAACGACTAGACGCCCTGGCGGCCAACTTCAGCATCATCAACAACCCCAGCTTCCGATCCGTCGCTTTGCGGGGTACAGATAGCGCACCTGCGGCCAGTGGGAATGTCTATTGGAATGAATCGACTGCGGAGGTCTACCTGAGCATCCAAAATCTGCAGGCCATCGCCGCCGACCAGCAGTTCCAACTTTGGGCCATCGTTGACGGTACTCCGGTAGACGCAGGTGTCTTTGATGCCGATAACATACAGGCACTCATTCAATTGAAAGACATCGTAGGCGCCACCGCCTTTGCCATTACGATTGAGCCTCGAGGCGGCAGCGTCTCTCCATCTCTGGAAACCATGCAGGTGTACGGCGAAGGCTGAGGCAAGCATACTCCCTACTCCTTCCGCAAATGCTTCACTGGATTTTGCCGGGCCACTCCTACTGATTGCGAGACACAGGTCAACAAGTACAGAACGGCTATCAACAGGATCGGCAGCGTAAAGAGCAATGGACTCAACTCCATACGGTAGCTGAAACGCTCTAACCACGACCTGAGCAAAACGAACGCTACCGGCACCGCCAACGCCACGGCAATGAGCAACTGACCGCTAAAACTTCTAGTCAACAGGGACAGGATCTGAGTGAGGGTAGCACCCAGCACTTTCCGAATGGTGATTTCCTTGGTTCGCTGCTGTACGATGAAGGCGATCAACCCCAGCAATCCCAAATTGGCAATGAAGATGGCCAAAACAGCAAAGAGCAAAAACAGCTTGCCAAAGTTGATCTCCGATGCGTAGTCCGCCGCAAAGCGCCGGTCCATGAAGTAGTAGGTGAACTGTTCCTGGGGATAGAGTTTTTCATACTCTTCTCGCAGGAAGGCCAGGCTCTCCTCCATGTTGTCAGGCTGGATCTTGAAGAGGAAATAGCCCGTTTCATACCAATGGAAAAAACGATTCATGATGAACGCCATCGGCTCAGAACTGCCTAATGCCGACTGGTCGAAGTCCTCCACCACGCCAATACACTTCATTTCATCCAAAGCGCCATACGAATGCACCCAGGTTACCGCCTTGTCCACAGCGTCCTCAGGCTTTTCAAATCCCAACAGCCTGGCAGCGGAAGCATTAAGTAGCAGAGAGCGCTCGTCACCAGTCCGTGCCGGATCATAATCCCTTCCAGCCATCACCTCCAGGTCGTAAAGTTCCGAGTAGTCGTAGTCCACCCAAATGTGTTTCAGCACTTTCGCTTCAGTAATATTCTGATGGCCCTGCTTGTACAATTCCACATGATATAGGATGTTACCGGGCAGCTGATTGGACCCGGACATCATTCGAATACCCGGCTGCGCCTCCGCCTGGTTCCGCAGATAGTCAAACTCATTCCAGAAGTTGTCAGAGCGCTCATTGGGACTATGAACAGCCACTACCTGATCGAGCTGAATGCCCAAATCTCTATTCCTCAGGAAGTCAATTTGCAGGTAAATGCCCAGGGTCCCACAAACGAGTAGAATGGAGGCGGCGAACTGGATGATCACCAACCATCTTCTCAGATTGATACCGGTGGACGAACTCTTGAATGACCCCTTGAGTATACGCGACGGCTCCAGCCTGCTAAGTACGATCGCAGGGTACAACCCTGAAATCAAGACACCGAGCGAGACCCAGAGCAAGGTAGTGACCGCGATCATTGGTTGCTCCAGTGCGAGCCATTGAAAGTCATGTCCTGTCACCATAGACAGGTAGGGTGCGGAGTAAGCAATGAGCCCAATAGCAGCAATCAAAGCCAGGAAATTCATACAGAGGGCCTCCACCAGGAATTGGCGTCGAAGGAAGGACCTGGGAGCACCTGTGACTTTTCGAATACCAATCTCCTTCGCTCGAAGACCCGATGCGGCTGTGACAAGGTTGATATAATTCACGTAAGCAAGCAACAGGATCAGCAGACCAATGACCTTTAGGTACCCTAAGGACTCACCATTGCCGTTCACCGAAAGCTCCCGCCCCAGATCCGAATGCAGATGAATGTCCCGAAGAGCTTGTAGCTGGTAGTCCATTTGATAGTTCCTCTCAGCAAATGCCTCCCGACCATACGCCGCGACCCTTGAATTGATTTCCTGCTCCAACTTGGCCAGATTCACACCGGGGCGAACTTTGATGTAGGTATGAAAGAAGTCCCAATCCCAGCTGGTCCACCGGGCATAGTGCCACAGGGTCTCCATGGTCTTCAGGGAAACCAAATAATCGTACTGGAAGTGACTGTTGGCAGGACGGTCTTTGACAATTCCCGTCACGGTGAAAGTCTGCACGTCTTCATCCATCAATTGCAGTGTTTTGCCGAGTGCCTGCTGTTTTGGAAAGTACTTTGCCGCTAACGACTCAGTCAGAACAATGGAAAAGGGATCTTGCAGGCAAGTTTCCGAGTTACCAGCCACAAGCTGGTCGGAGAAGATGTTGAAGTAATTCTCTTCAGCATGGAAGCCGTTGCGTTCCTCGTACTTCCGCTGATTACCGAGCGGGTCTTCGATGGTCACGATGTGCCGCTCATTGTCAAAGATGTGAACTCGGGCTACCTGCTCCACCTCCGTAAAACTCTCAAGAAATGGTCCTAGAGCTACGGAGGCAGAAGACTTGCGAGGATTCTCAACGCCGTCCTGGATCTTCTGACTGGTCACACGGAGGATGCGATCGGCATCTCGGTGGTAGTCGTCAAAGCTCTCTTCGAATGCAGCGTAATCAGCAATGTACACGAAGGCCGCGATGCCCAATACCAGGCCAAAGAGATTGACAAAAGCGTACTTGCGATGCCGGGCAAGGAACCGATAGAAGTATGTGAGGTGATGTCTTAACATAAGTGTAGAAACAAGGAATGTTAAAACATACGATTGAGGAGTCATTCGTGACTCAGCATGCTCACGAATGGCTCGCACTCCCCCATGAAAGCAGAGAACCTCCTGCTGATTTACCTGCGAGTCACTTTTCTACGCGTCAAGAGCAGCCTCTGCCTCTTCGATGGAGCCCACGACCACTTTTGACATGCCCGATTCCTTGGAGTACTTATCGGCTGCCAGTTTGACCAGTGACCTGCTGACCACTTCAGCCACTCTCGCAAGTCCTTTCTCCATTAGCGCAGCTTGCACCTCAGCGTGAACAGGAGCTACCTCCTGGGAGGGGGGCTTGAACTCTCGAAGATCCGTGACGATGGTGAAGCCTGCCTGGAGCGGCGCTACGACAGAAATGAAGTCAGAAACGTAGTTGGGCACATCCTCTTTCTTCCTCCAAAAACCTTTGAGGGTCAGATAAGCCCGATTCTTCTCGGGATTGATGCGTATCTCGTAAAATTCGTTGGTGACATCTGGCATACTGGTAACTAACTGATTCAAAGCGGAAGATAGGATTTCGGCTTCGAACCGGGCAACCTCAATGAATTGAACCCCGGAAGTAGCAGAATCAGCCGGTCTTTCCATCCACTCATTTGTTCAATTTGTAACTCAGTTATAAAAACTACGTTTAGGACTTATAATTTTTAGCTACATTTAGGACTAAAATCAAAAACATGGGAAAATATTCCATTGGAGAGTTCGAAGAAATCGTCCTTTTAACGGTCGCCATCCTGTATGAAAAGGCCTACGGGATCTCCATCAAAGAGGAGATTGAAACCCGTCTGGACCGCAAGGTCAGCGTCGGTGCGATGCGCACTGCCCTCGACCGCCTGGAGAAGAAAGGCTTCCTGAAGTCGGAGTTCGGAGAAGCGACAGCCAAGCGGGGTGGTAAGCGCAAGCGATTCTTCAAGGTCACTCCGGCGGGTAAGAAGGCACTCGACGAGAACATGGATACGAGGAAAAAGCTGTGGGATGCCGTGCCTTCCGTCGCCTTTGATTTCAAATTCGCATGAACCAGGAACTGTCTCCTCCAAAGATCCCTTTGAGGCTGCTCCGGTGGTTTTGCAAAGACGAGCTACTGGAAGACGTAGAAGGTGATCTATCGGAGCTCTTCGTGGCGCGCGCGGAAGATAATCCCTCCAAAGCCAGACGGCTCTTTACCGCTGATGTCCTGCTCCTTTTTAGACCCGGCATCATCAAAAACATCTCAATACCGAATCGAATAATTCAAATAGCAATGGTCAAAAACTTTCTAATCATCGCACTCAGAAATGCCCTCAGGTACAAGGGCTACACAGTGCTCAATCTCCTTGGGCTCGTGGTCGGAATCGCCTCGAGTATCCTCATTCTCTTGTGGGTCAACTATGAGCGAAGCGTCAATTCGTTCCATGCCAATGGTGACAAGATCTACCAGGTCTTTCGCGTGATGCACCAGTCCAATGGTATGGCCTCCACGACTTCATCGATCCCCAAGCCGGCGGCAGACCTTGTCAGGGAAGAATACCCGGAAGTGGACGATGTAGTGCAGGTATCCTGGGAGCTCGAGTACCCGGTGACGCTGGGAGACAAGGGAGCGGCGGAAAGAGGCTACTATGTGACCCCCAATTTCACAGAGCAATTGACGTTTCCGCTCCTGGCGAGAGCCGGCGAACAGTTGCTAACGGACCCGAACACGATGCTCGTCTCTGAGACGCTCGCTCGCAAGCACTTCAAAGAAGACTGGCAGTCGTGCCTCGGCAAGACCCTGAGCATCGAGGACATCTACATGGACAGTAACTATGACGCTAAGATCGTCGGGATATTCAAAGATGTCCCTCAGCACTCCACTTTGCGGTTTGACTTTCTGTTGCCAGCGGTCCAGTATTACAGCCAAAACTCGTGGGTCGACAACTGGGGCAATGGCAGCTTCGGAGCATTCCTGATCATCGACAGCCCGGAGAAACTAGCAGCAGTCAGTGATCGCATCCTAAGCGAAATCAACGACCACACACAGGACAACAACCTGGCGGGGAATGAGACCCTTATCCTGCAAAAATTCACCGACACTTACCTCTACTCCAATTTTGACGATGGCGTGGTGGCTGGTGGACGCATCGACAATGTGCGCATCATGACCGTCATCGCCATTTTCCTGCTTGCCATTGCTTGCATCAATTTCATGAACCTTGCCACTGCCCGATCCGGCAGACGGTCCAAAGAAATTGGCCTCAGAAAAGTCATGGGCGCTCGCCGGGGATCCGTGAGGGTCCAGTTTTTCCTCGAAGCATTCCTCCTGACAGCGCTGTCGTTGGTGCTCTCCATTGGACTCGTATTGTTGCTCCTACCCTACTTCAATGCCCTTGTCGAATTGGACCTGGCCCTTGATTTCACAAACGCTTTTACGTGGATTTTCCTGATAGGCCTGTGGCTCATTGTCGGCTTCCTCTCGGGATTGTATCCTGCCATGTTACTGCCGACATTCAAGATCATCGAAGCCATGAAAGGCGGCATCAAGCAGTCTAAGGTCTCCACCTATTTCAGAAAAGGCTTGGTCGTTTTTCAGTTTGCTATCTCCACGCTGCTCATCATCGGCACAGCTGTGATTTACAAGCAAATGGACTACATGCTCAGCAAAGACCTGGGTATGAAAAAGGAGAACCTCGTGATGGTGGCGATACCCGGGGAAATACGGGAAAGACTGCTGTCCTACAAAGGGGAGCTACTCACCATTCCGGAGGTCTCCTCCGTGTCCGCATCGACAGGCAATCCCCTCTCCTACGGTCGCTCTACTAGCTCGGCCAATTGGACCGGCAAAGACCCCAACGCCGGCCATGAGATCAATGTCATGCTCGTAGATGAAGACTTCATCGAGACCATGGGCATGCAGATGGCGAAGGGCCGGGCATTCGACTCGCAACTCAATGACTCCACCAACTTCCTCATCAATGAGGTGGCCGCCGAGCTGATGGGATTTGACGACCCGCTCAACCAGGACCTCTCCTTCTGGGGCATCGAGGGCAAGATCGTGGGGGTGGTGAAGGATTTCCATATGCGCAACTTGCATGAGCCCATTGCACCGGTGATCATATCCTGCTACAACCCTGCGGGTGCACATCTGGCCCTGGTGCGCATCAATGGCAATACGCCGGAAGCACTTTCCAAGATCGAAGACGTCACGCTGTCATTCAACCCCGACAGCGCCTTCGAGTTCCAGTTCCTTGACGAGTCCTATGCGCAGCAGTACGAGAGTGAGCAACTGATCAGTCTGCTGGCCAGCATCTTCTCGGTCATCTCCGTCTTCATCTCGTGCCTGGGACTGTTCGGTCTGGCATCCTATTCGGCAGAGCAGCGCTCCCGCGAGATCGGCATCCGCAAAGTACACGGTGCCCAGGTCAGCCAGATATTGATGCTCCTTTCACGCGACTTCTCACTACTCTTGGCATTATCATTCCTTATATCCATCCCGTTCGGGATCTACGTCTCCCGCAACTGGCTGGACGGCTTTGAGTTCCGCATCGGCTTGGACCCTCTCCTCTTCATCATAGCCGGCGTGATCACCTTCGGTATCGCGTTACTGACTGTTATGACTAAGTCCTACCAGGCAGCCATGGTCAATCCCGTGAAGACACTGAAAGACGAATAGCAATTTGATTGAGGGGCGCCCCAACGCACTTGCCCTGAAGTGAGGGAGGGATTTCTCCGCTTGGATCTAGAATCACTGACCTCTCTACTTCAGGGCAATCCTCTTGGCAGACCGGCGCGGGCGGCTCTGCCGCTTTCGATGCAGCAAAGGATTTCGTGGCAGCCTCAGTTGGAAGTATCAGACTGAAGCTCAGCTCGAGCCCGAATCGAAAACACTTCTCAACTCCTCAACTCTTCAACTCCCTTGTCCGCCGAAGCTTTAGCGAAAGCGGATTCCTTGTCCGCCGAAGCTTTAGCGAAGGCGGATCAACTGCCCTCTATGACCTCCACCAACTCAAAAGCCACCAGCTGGCCCATGTAATTCTTGATCACCATCTTTACGAAGCCATACTCCTCGTGAAACCAGAAATCATGCGTGCTGGTCCCAAAGCCGGCTTCCGTGTTGGCTCTGACGTGCCAGGCAGCCATCGCACCCATTGGTATGTCTATTTCCTCCTGACCCAGGATCGAATAAAAAGTAGTGAGTGTAGTATTGGCCCAGTCTCCCCATCCATCGTAGATATTGAGGGTCTTCGTCCATTTAGCGCGACCAGTGATTGGTAGCGAAACCTCTGGAAATCCCGCTACCTCCGTGAATGAGTACTGATTGCTGCGAAACGGATGCATCCACACGCGGCGCCCATCTTCAATGATGCCAGTAACTTCCGTTGTACTCCAGTTGTCGAAGGTCGGGTTGGGTACGTGTGGTCGGAGTTGGTCCCGCCACTCAGGCCCTCGCTCGTACTGGATAATGATCTCATCCTGAAGCTCTGGCTGCTGGTCCCAGGGCCTGCCAGGAGCCGTTACGGTAATGCGCTCCTCCGACAGCAGGTTGAATTCCCAATCCCAGTACCTCGCGTTGTAGACCAATGTTCGACAATCTTTGAACACCTTGCGTACGTTGCCGTTCTCTGACACCACTGGATCACATGGTGGCGTTTCAATCGAGACAGACTGGTTACAGGCGCCAATCGCCAGCAGCAGTAACAAGCTAAACCAGGTTTTACTCATTGTTGCGGCCCATGAAGACATTCACCTTCGGATTCAGGGGATTGCCGCTGGCTCGTCGATAGGTGACGATCTGACCGGTGTGATAGAGTGCGTCGGCGATGAAGCCATTCATCACATGCCATAGTTCAAACTCCCTGTTGCCCTGGGGATTTTGGAAGATGACGTTCATCTCTGAGAGCTCGTCAGTGGACTTTCCGCTAAAAGCCTCACTGGCCATTTTCAAATTCGTCAGTGTTTGGCCACGTAAATCCTCGTAGCTCAGCTCAGCCGCTGATTGCCGCTGAAAGGGAATGTCTCTTGAGGCACTCAGGATACCACGAGACAGGCCATGTAGGTGCTCCAAAGTTTGTCGTGTCGACCTGGAGTTCTCCTCAATCTTGTAGGCGAGGTCCGTCTCCGTGAGTCCCTCAGAGGCCCAATAATAGCGATAACCCAGGCCGTCCACCATTCTGGAGAGGACGTTGCCCGGGCCATAGTCATCGGGGTAGTCACCAATCGCTTTGTAAGGGAGTTCAGCGTCCTGCGCCATAACGAGGGAGGGAATAAGTAAAAAGATAAGTAGCCATTTCATGGCGCCAATATCGGAAGATACCTCCAAATAATTAGCGCCATGAGATGATGATGGTTCCTACCTTAACCAATTCCCGGTACCGATCCCCCGTCCACTTTGAGCACAGCTCCAGTGGTTGCCGATGCCCGTGGACTGGCGATGAAGGTCACCATTTGTGCTACTTCGTCGACCGACGCAAATCGCTGGATGATCGAGGTAGTGCGCACATCTTTGAAGAAATTGGCAGCAACCTCGTCCGGCGAGATACCCTCCTTAGCAGCAGCTTCCTGCAAAAACCGCTCTGCTCCCTCTGACAATGTCGACCCCGGCATAATGGTATTCACGGTGATATCCGTGCCTTTTAGACTTTGAGCAAGTCCTCGGGACACTGCTTGTACGGCGGCCTTGGTGGTGCTATAGGCTATCAAGTCTTCCGGGACCAATGAAGCACATTCACTGGAAATGAAGACAACCCGCCCCCAGTTCTGCTCACGCATGTGGGGTACCAAGGCCCGACTTAGTCGGACACCGCTCATGACATTGACCTCCATCAGCCGGGACCAGTCGTCATCCGCCGTGTCCTCGAAAGACTGAGCAGTGAAGATCCCCACGTTGTTGACAAGGATGTCGACGCCTCTGGCCTGCAATGATTGCACGAGTTGAGACACTTGTGTCGGCTCGGAAAAATCCGCAGCCAGTCCCGAAACCTTCGCCCCACTCACCTCCTCAGACAGTCGCTCGCAAGCTGACTGGGTGGAGTCCGCACTTCGCCCGTTGAGGATGACTTCAACCCCTTCATTTGCCAGATGCCTGGCGATGGCAAAGCCTATCCCGGAGGTGGACCCCGAGATAAAGGCTTTCTTAGTCTTCAATCCTAGATCCATGATTCCACACCTATTTGGCGATACCCAACGGGCTGAAGACAAACCATAGAATCAGGACACAGGCCGCCAGCAGGATAGTCAAGATGACGTCCCTCCTATTAGCTTCCATTTTCTTGCTCTTATCGAATGTCACGTCGCGCAACACTTCCTCCGACTGTGGCTGACCCAGCTTACTCACCACGATCAGAACGCCAGCACAGAATACAAAGAGGATGATGGCATAGTGCAAGAAGTTGATATCGAGCAGCCGCTGCAACAAAGAATCAGGAGCAAGGGTGATGATTCCCTCATTCGCCATGAACTCGGTCACCAAGCGTGTAATACCAAGGACAAATCCAGCCCAGAGTGAAACAATGGCGCCACGGGCGTTGATCCATTTGAAGTACAACCCAAACAGGAAGACGGCCGCAATGGGCGGGGAAATGTACGCTTGTATACTCTGCAGGTAGTGGAAGATCCCTCCACCCATCAGCGCCTTCATGAATGGGATCCATCCCAAGCTCACAAATACCAAGACTACTGTAGCGATTTGGCCAACAAACACGAGCTCCTTATCTGGAGCCTGGGGCCGATAGCGTTTGTAAAAGTCGATCGTAAACAGCGTCGACGAGGAGTTGAATGCCGATGACAGCGAACTCATCAATGCCGCCAAGAGACCCGCAATGGCCAACCCCTTGATGCCCACAGGTAGGAATCCCGTGATCATAGCAGGTAGTGCCTGATCCGGGTTTTCAAGGCTGAAGTCCAACATCCCTCGCTGCATCAGCGCGTAGGCAATGACGCCGGGCACGAAGAAGATAAACACGGGAAGAAGCTTAAGGAAACCGGCGAAGAGTGCCCCTCTTCTCGCGTTGCTGATGTCTTTGGCTGAAAGCGTACGCTGCACGATGAACTGGTCTGTACACCAGTACCAGACACCCAATATCGGCGCCCCAAAGAGCATTCCAGTCCAGGGATAGTCAGCATCTTCGAAGGACCGCCAAAGGTTAAAGAAGTTTGCAGAAGGAGGATTGCCTGGGATCTTGGCTGCACCCTCCAGGGTCAAGACCATTTCATTCCACCCGCCAAGCTCGTTGAGGCCGTAATACATCACCGCACCTGTACCGGCCAGCAAAATGAAGCTCTGGATCATGTCTGTATAGATCACCGCTTTCAGTCCACCCAATACCGTGTAGAATCCTGTCGCCAGCACAGTGATAATCGCTCCCGTCCAGAAGGGTACGCCCATCGTCTCAAATACCAGGGCGCCAGCGAAGATGATCAGTGAGATCTTCGTGATCACATAGGCAAGAATGGAGATCACCGACAAGTAATCACGACAAGCCCGGGAGTACCGCTTCTCCAGGAACTCGGGCATCGTGTATACTCCAGTCCTCAAGTAAAAAGGCACGAAGACCCAACCCAGCAAAATAAGGATCAGGGCTGCGAGGATCTCAAAATTCGCATTGGGCATGTCTCCACGAGCCCCAGCTCCTGAGACACCCATAATGATCTCCGAACCAATGTTCGACGCAAAGAGCGAGGCGCCGATGACGAACCAACCCTCATTCTTTCCTGCAAGGAAGTAGTCCGAGGATTCCAGTTCGTGGTCTTTCGTAGTCTGCCGGGACGCCCACCAGGCGATCCATAGCACCACGCCAAAATAGGCTGCTATAATGGCGATATCCCAAAAATCCATGACACTCATAGCGCCATGGATTTAAGGTTTGGGTCAATATTGTGCATCACTGCTTATGACCAGCTTTTTAGGCCGAGCAATTTCTCTCCGAGATCGGTGAGTTGGGCAGTGTCATACTTATTTTGCTCATATCCGCGGGGATCGCCGGGGAAGGCGTGACCCTCAGGTGCTACGCGGTTCTTCCATGAATTGATCCTCCACTCTCTCATCTGCTCGTTGTCCTCCTCTGCAGGCATCATGGAGATATACTGGGCCATTCTCACTTTGTCTTTGGAGCGATTCGCACGGATGCCGTGAGGCTGGCTGGAGTTGAAGATCAGCAAATCGCCCGCTTCCAACTTCACCTTCTCGATCTTGTCCTCAAAGCCTGTGATGTCTGGCTGGAAGTGATTACGATCTGCAGGCTGAGTCAATTTCCAGGTGTCATAAGTCCTGAAGAGCTCAGGGATACACTGGAATCCTCCCATGTTTTCATCGGTCTGATCAGCCAATGCCAACACACCCTGTACGTTCTGAGGCTTGGTCTCAGGATCGTAGTCCCAGTGGATAAAGCCTTTGTATTCGAAGCCCGGACGAATCGGGAAGTTCAGGTTTGCACGGTCAATGGTGCACCACAGCTCCTCTACGCCCCAAATGTCTACGAAAGCATCATAGACACGCTGCGTTTGTCGATTGTCCCACAGGGATTGGTTGTTGTAAACTTCTACCATGCCTGTACCAACCAATTCCTTCATACCAGCCTCGGCACGCTCCTGCGTATACCACGTGCTGGGATCATTCTGGTCTTTCTCTTCAAACTCCCACAGAAAGTCTGCGGTCTTCAGCGCCTGCTCTCTGGGAACAGCATTCTTGATCACTACGTAGCCGTTGTGAATCCAGAACTTCCAGTCCTCTTCACTAAGTACGCGAAGGGGTTTGCCATTAGAGCGATCGCTCAACTTGATCTTACTCGACGTGGCCGTCGATGGATTGCCGGGAATCTCTTTGTGGTTTTCGTTGGGATTGTGTACTGCTTGTTCGGCTTCTTTGATCTGTTCCATATCTTTTATTGGGTTTAGTTCAAAAATTATAGTTCAAAGTTGGGGAGGTCACCGGTCTTGTACTTCACCCATAATGATCAAAATTTGAACTATATTGATATTTATTACCCTACCTACCCAATTTATCTGCTATAATAAGCCATGGCTCACCTAAAAACGGACCTGGAACAGATTCCCATCCCCGATGGGAGCTCTCTTCGACTCATGATCAATCCTGATTTGAGTGACTTCTTCTTCTGGCACTTTCACCCCGAGTTTGAGCTGGTCTATATTGAGGGCGCAGATGGTACGCGGCATGTCGGTGATCACATATCGAGATTTCAGGGCAGCGACCTCGTCCTGATCGGCTCCAACATTCCCCACCTCAATTTTGACTTCGGCATCAAGACGCATTATGAGAAGTATGTCGTCCACCTCCGGCCGGATTTCCTGCAATCACAGCCTGCCCCTACACCAGAATTGGGACAGATACGCCGGCTTGTTGAGTTGTCGTCTCACGGTATTGCTTTCAGTCCCCCGATGCGCAAGGTAATGGCGCCGATGCTCCGTAAACTCCCGGGCCTCTCGAGCTTCGAACAATTTCTGAGTGTGCTCCGCATCCTGTTCATTCTCAGCAATGACGAGGGCATGGAGAAACTCCACCCGGCTCCATTCCAAAATCAATACACCCAACGAGATCAAAACCGACTAAAGAAAGTCTATGGTTACATCGATGAGCACTATACCCACAAAATCGACGGGCATGAAGTGGCGGACCTAGCCAATCTGACGTATGAGGCCTTTTGTCGCTTTTTCAAGAAAATGACCAAGTTGACGTTTACAGAGTTCGTGAATCAATACCGCATCGATGCCTCCAAGAGGATGCTCATGATGGGACACAATGTGAGTGAGACCTGTTTCTCCTGCGGGTTTGAGAGCCTGTCGTACTTCAATCGAACTTTCAAGAAACTAACTGGTGAGAATCCCACGGAATTCAGAAAGCGATTCAGTCAATAACCTATTCAAAAACAGTGTTGCACCGGGCACAAATCACACTATGCTCGCCCCTTTTCAAGTGGATACCTTCGACATTCTTTACTACGAATTCTTGTATAAAAGCATGGCGAGAATTGTGATTGTTCACGTCAACCTGCTTGTCTTTGAGCAGATCTCGGAACTGATTGTCATATTCCTGCTCCCCCCAGCAGTTGGGGCAGAGGCCGGCATCGTATAGCTCATCGTTCGTAAAAAATTTTGAAAATTTTTTCTGGCCAAAGAGTTTTTCAAGTAAGGCTGACATGGGTATTTGTTGTTATGCATTCAATAACAAGAACTTCGGGTCGCGAAGTTCCTATAGGATATATAGAGATTGCCTTTCAATTATCATTATCAACGGGGCTCCCGTCGTTAGGCCTGCGATAACCGATGATTGATAAAAAGGCGCCATTTATGGAGAAGTTTGGCCAAATAATAGGATAAATGAACACCTTTGTAATCATGACCTAATTCTCCACACACTAAAGAGAGGTCCCCTAACTAATGAGCAAAACGACATTTATAGCACTAACCTGCGGGTTTCTGCTGGGCTATTCCACGGTCTCAGCACAATACTCTGTCGGCAATTTGAACTTGGCGGAAAACCCCGGAGCATGGTACGACAGTCTATTCGCCGGCAAAAATCCCAACCTCTACGAGGGGGCATTTTACGACATACCTACACGTACCATTGCTGCTCACCCTTTCCTTGGAAAAGGGCAGTGGTTTGAAGGGCAGATCATCTACCGTGATCAGACGTACGACAATATCGCGATGATCTATGACCTGGTCAATGAAGTGCTGGTCCTCAGAAACGCCAATTTCCCATTGGCCGATGAAAAGCAATTTCTGGAGGTAAATCCACTGCAAGTGGAAAGGTTTCAAATCGAGGACTTCACCTTCGAAAGGTATGGAGAGACTTACGCTCCGGCGAAAGGCGAAGGGTTTTACCACGTCCTCTATCGTGGTGAGGGGATGGACCTCATTGCCAGAAGGACCAAAATCAGCCGCGTGGGGATTGGAGACATCATCTTTCCATTATCCATCGTCTACTATCTCGAAACCTCCGATGGCTTCAGGAGGATCAGAGGTAAACGAGATTTGATGCTTTTATTTCCAGACCACAAGAAAACGATCAAGCGCTTCATAAGATCCCGTCGCCTCGTCATAAAGGAAGGCAACGACAAGGATTTTGCCCAGCTAGTGGGCTACTGTGATGAACTACTCTCCTCGTCATTATGAAAAGATTTCTATTCCTGACCTTCCTTCACTGCACGATTGCGCTCAGCGCGCAGGAGGCTAGCCAGAGTGATACTGTGACCCTCATCCAGCACATTCAGCAGCTGGAGGACCGCACTTCTTACGAATTCTACTACCGGTCCGAATGGCTCGAGGATATCATCCTTATCAGCCCCAGCGTCCCTAACTCTGACATACCCGGACACCTGACAACATTGCTGGAGCAGACGACCATTACGTTTCACCTCGATGGCCAACGGATAATACTCACCAATAACACACCTATCATCACCGATCCACCTATTGCTGCACTGCTTCAAGAGGAATCGTCAAATGATGTGGTTGAGACCGGTTTTGTCTTTTCGAGAGAATACCAAAACGGCGCGGACAATCCCGAGGATCGCACATACGAGATCGGTAGTCGCAACCTCTTCGAACAAGGAGGGAGTGTGACCATTGCGGGATATATCACCGAGGCCGACAGCGAGAAGCCTGTAGAAGGTGCATTGGTATATATGCAAAACCCCTTCACGAGCACCAGTACCGGAACAGATGGTTTCTACTCATTGACTGTACCATCGGGGAGACATACGCTTCAGTTCCAGTCTGTGAACATGAAGAATACCTTTCGAAACATCATAGCTCTTTCCGACGGGCAGTTTGATGTTGGGATGCAAGTGGACGTGATTGCCCTCAATGCGGTGACGGTGAGTGCAGACCGGGAGTTCAATGTCAAGAGCACGCAAATGGGAATCACCAAAATCAATCGGGAGAACATCAAGATCGTGCCTGCCGTATTGGGTGAAGCGGATATCATCCGCGTTGCGACTACGACTTCTGGCGTGCAAAACGTGGGTGAAGGAGCGGCAGGTATCAACATCCGCGGAGGTAAGGCGGACCAAAACCTGTTCCTACTGGATGGTGCCCCGGTGTACAATACAAACCACTTCTTTGGGTTTTTCAGCGTATTTAACTCGGCTACGGTCGAAGGGATGGAATTGTACAAGAGTGGCATTCCTGCCAACTTTGGTAGTCGCCTATCCTCGGTTTTTGATATTGCCACGAAGACACCAAATAAAGAGAAATTTTCGGGTGAGGGTGGCATTGGCGTCGTGACTTCCAAGGTGATGCTTGAGACACCCATAGGCAAAAACGGACCATCCGTGCTGGTCGCCGGCAGAACGACGTACTCAGATTTCCTTATCGACAGAATCAGCAACTCTGCGCTGGCCAACCAGGATGTCTCCTTTTATGATGCGCTGGCCAAGATCCACCATCGATTTGAGAATGGTGATGAGGTCACCGCCACCGCCTATTACAGCAAGGACCGCTTCAAGTTGCAAGCGGATTCGCTGCTGTCGTTCTCCGACTATTCGTACGAAAACCAGGTTTATACGACGAGCTGGCGGCATATTTTCAATGAAGCGCTGCAGGCTGACTTCCGCGCCAGCCACAGCCGCTACGGTTATGAAATCGACTACGACGAATTGCCCAGTCAGGCATTTACAGTGGGCTACGAATTGCAGGAGAGCAGCGCCGCCGCACACTTTGACTGGGCTGCCGGCGAGCGATTGGATCACGTCTTCGGTGTAGAATCGAAGTACTACTCCATCAACCCAGGAGAGAAACGCCCATCTGGTAATGAGTCCCTCATCCTCTCCGATGACCTACAACAGGAACAGGGTCTTGAAAGCGCTCTGTACTGGTCCACACACTATACCATCTCAGATAAACTCTCTGTCAATGGTGGCCTCAGGTACTCAATCTTCAACGCCCTCGGCCCAGGAACATCGTTTGTCTATGCCACTGATGGTCCCAGGAACACATTCAATAGAGTTGGCACGGTAGAATACGAGGACAACGAGGTTATTCAGACGTATCACGGCCCAGAATTTCGTGCGGCTGCACGCTACTCACTGGACGACAACAGCTCGGTGAAGGTGAGTTACAACCGCACGAGACAGTACATCCATCTGCTGCTCAATGCGGCTTCCATCGCCCCTACCGACAACTGGCGATTGTCCAACGAACACATTAAGCCGCAAATCGCCGACCAATACGCTATCGGCTATTATCGCAATTTCTATGGCAGAAACACGATTGAAACTTCCGCAGAGATTTACTACAAGGACATACAAAACCTGATAGACTTCAAGGTGGGTGCCGATCTCCAGTTCAACAAGGCCATTGAAGCGAGTACTCTGCAGGGACCAGGACGCGCATACGGGCTGGAATTGTCCTTCAAGAAAAACGGCGGCTGGTGGACAGGATGGCTCAACTATACCTTCTCACGCTCCCTGATCCAACTCAATGGGGATTACCCTGAGGAAATCATCAACTCAGGAGAGTTCTACCGTACGGCGTATGACAAGCCACATTATGTCAACTCAATCACCAACTACAAGTTCTCCAGGCGGTTGTCGATGACACTCAATCTTGTGTATGCTACCGGCGTGCCCGTCACCTACCCCGTAGGTAAGTGGCGCTTCAGAAACTCCGAAAATATCCTCTACTCAGACCGCAATTCCTTTCGAGTGCCTGATTACTTCCGAATGGACATAGGTATCAATGTGGAAGGGAGCCACAAGGTGGAAAAAGTCGGTCACTCCTCATGGACATTCTCTGTATACAACCTGTGGGGTAGGGACAATATTTACTCGGTATTCTTCAATCTGAATGGCGAATTTGTCGAGGGCTATAAGCTGCTTGTCTTCAAGGACCCCATTCCGACCATTACTTACAACTTCTCTTTCTGATATGAGAAATAACGTATTTCTTGGTATCCTAATGATGTTCTTCATCGTGACCTGCACGGCACCCTTCGACTATGAGGTGCGGGAAGTGGAGGAATTTCTTGTTGTCGACGCCTCATTCACGAGCGAAAGAAAGGCGCATCGCGTGATCATTAGTTATACCTTCCCATTGAACCGGCGGACTCAAAGGTTTGCTGGAGGCGCTACTGTATGGATTGAAGACCTGGACGGCGGGCGCATTGATTTCGAAGAGCGCGAGAGAGGCATCTATGAAACCGCACCGGACGTGGCCGGGGAGATCGGTCATAGATACATCCTACATATTAATATTGGCGGTCTTGACCTGGTGTCGTCGGAGGAAATTATGCTTGACCCCGTACCCATCGACAGCATCTATGGCCGATACATCGGCCTCCCTTTCGATGATGGTTCCTTTAAGTACGGCATTCAGTTCTTGGTTGACTCGAGAGGGGATGAAAACCTCGCTCGGAACTACCGCTATGAATACGAGGAGACTCACGAGATCAGCTTACCCTTTGGGTCACGGTTTTTCTTTGATAAGGATGAGGGCATTGCCACACTTCGTGAAACCTTCCTCACGAACTGTTATGCCACTGACCTGTCTTCCGAACTGCTTATAGCCACAAGTTCTGGTCTTTCCGACAATAGCATTCTTGAATTCCCATTGTCATTTATTTCCGAGTCCAGCGAGAAATTGAAAGTTCGCTATTCTCTGATCGTGAGACAATTTGCGGTTTCCGCAGCAGCCTATCAGTTCTACCGGGAGGTAAAGAAAACGAACGAGTCTTCAGGTTCTTTCTTTGATGAACAAAAGGGGTTGGTTTCCGGGAACATAGAGGTGGTCGGTGATCCAACTACTCCAGTCCTTGGCTATTTCGAGGTCGCAGGAGTTGGTGAAAGCCGGCGGGTATTTGCGCCGAGAGATTTTGCGGACCAGGGATTTAAACCCGATGTAACGGACAATTGTCAATTCGCCATAGATACCATGTTCGAGTCGGCATTGATATTCTATTTCGACACCTTTCCTAACAACAATCTTGTCTTTCTCGATGGTGTCCCCCCTAACCGCACGGCGATAGCGGGATCTAGCAGCTGCACAGATTGCACCAACTTTGGGGACTTGACCAAACCGGACTTTTGGCCATGATTATTTATAGAAAAATCATCCTTTGTGGGCTATGGTTGTGCTCATTCATGGCTCTCGCGCAACGAGACGTCAAAGAATCGGTATACCTGCATTTGAGTAGTGCTGATCTCATTGTCGGCGAAACGCTCCACTTCTCAGGGTTCGTGCAGAGCAAGGCGACGGGGAAAATAAGTCCATTGAGCGAATTGCTGTATGTGGAACTACTCGACAGCGAGGGAACATCCATGTTCAAAACCAAAATCCAACTTACCAATGGACGTGGCGCTGGTAAGTACTTCATCCCCTCGCTGACAAAGACGGGCGTCTACCATTTGACGGCGTACACCCGATGGATGCGCAACTGGGAAGATTACTTCCACACCTCGATACATGTCACCAATCCGTATGAAGAGGTCAGACGACCATCAAAGGAGGGGGAGTTATCCGTGGAGTTTCACCCACTGAGTGGCTCGCTTGTAGCAGACGTGGACAACGAACTAGGCATCTATATACACCAAAACCAGATTCCGCAACGGGTCCGTGGTCGCCTTGTAGCCGAAGGGGAAGACGGTGCCATTGCCGTGCAGACCAACGTCCATGGTTGGGCGAAGGTAAACTTCACCCCCAGCCTTGGCACGAGTTATCAGCTCATCGTAGAGGGGCCATCCGGTTTGAAGTTTTATAACATCCCTGCACCTTGTACGAGCTGCGCGGGTCTCCGGTGGAGCAATGAGGGAAGCGACCATGTCTTTGAGAAGCAGGCAGGAGAAGATTTCCGAGGAGGACAGGTGCAGCTTGTGATCCAGTCGTCCCAGGAGAAAGTATATAGCCAACCATGGAATGATGACGCCGCCTTACAACTGTCCGAATCTTCCTTGCCAAACGGCATGCTTCTGGCACAACTCGTCCGTGGCACTGAGACGGTGGCCCAGAGGTTGTTTTGGAATGGTCGAACACCCCGAACTACCACCGCCGGAAAGATCCAGGAACAATACGGACGACGACAGCAGGTGGCACTCACTTACGATGTCCCAGAAAACAGTAGCGTCTCGGTCAGTGTCAAATTGAATCAAAATGGTATGCTCCCCGTCACGCCGATGGCCAGCCACTCTGTGACGGATCCTCTGCAGCGAAGGGTAGATATTCGAGAGGTGTCCAACAGTAATTTGGAGCTATTGCTTGCTACCAGCTCATGGAACAACGAGCCAATACTATCAGACTCTGTTAGGTTGCTGCCCGAGTTTCGTACGGATCTGCTGGAAGGCTGGATCACTGATTTCGAGGGCCGCCCCCAGCCCAACCTATCCGTAGGTCTGTCAATCCCCTCTAAGCCCTATCAGCTTCGAATCATCCAGTCTGAAAATGACGGGTCGTTCATAGTCGATCATAATTCCAACATTCGCATCGATCGAGGAGTGTTTGACATCTTTGAAAGTACCGAAGAAGAAATCGCGCCGGAGTCATCATCAACGGTAGGCACGCGGTCGGACCTCCAACCACCCAACAGTTCTGTCACCTCCATTGATGTACGCAACAAGTATCGTCTCCACCTACTGGAGGAGTATTATGCGAAGTACCCCGGCGACCTACCCAGCACGCAAATGCAATTTGACTCTTCACGGGTGAATGCGATCATCCAGCGGAGTGTGTTCAATCAGCTGGAGAATGCCTACTTTGTCACCGCGCCAGATACCATCACCTCTGAATACCCACAGATCTCTGGCTTTAAGAGCTACGTTCTGGACAACTACACCCGATTCCCAACTATCCGAGACACGTTCATCGAATTTGTGCCATGGATCGGGGTGAGCAAGAATGAAAACAACTTTGATATCGACCTACGTGCGGATATTGACTATAGCATGCGCGACCTGGGTAGCGAGACCATCATGATGATAGATGGTGTGTTGGTGGACTCGAAGGCGCTGCTCACCATTTCCCCCTACCTTGTACAGCGCATCGACGTACTCCCACAGAAGTACTTCTTCCAGGATCAGATCTTCGACGGCATCATCTCTTTCCACACATTTGGTGGGGATGCCTGGGACGCTCCGTCGAAGGATCGCCAAATCGTGCTGAGCCCCACACAACCCCGGATCCGATCAGAAGAATCACCTGCTCCCAATGATCCAAGGCATGCGGACTACCGCACCTTGCTTTCGTGGCAGCCCGTCCGTACAACCAGTGCAGACGGACTGAATGTCTCCTTCCAAACCTCTGACGTGCCCGGTACCTATAGGGTCGAGGTGAATGGTATCACACCTGAGGGTGATCCCATTTCCATTACCCAGGAATTTGAGGTGGTAGGTCCCACCGAAAACTGATTGAGTTGGCGTCAACCGAGGGCCTGGTCTTCAAGCGGTTGATTATCTTGGTTATCAAGTAGTTGCTTTTGATTTCTTCCTAAATTGTCCGTATGGACAGAACGGATGCCTAGTCCCTGAGTCAGGCAAAGTCACTATGGCAACTGGAATGCCTACAAATGCCAATAATGGACCTTGGGCGACATGCTGATCTATGAGTCTCAAGGACAGAAATCATGAATCCAAGAATCAACATCTTACAAGGTGACATCACAAAGCTGAGGATCGATGCTATTGTCAATGCGGCCAACTCCTCCCTTCTTGGTGGCGGTGGTGTGGATGGGGCCATTCATCGCGCTGCCGGACCTGAACTCCTCCATGCATGTCGCCTGCTGGGTGGATGCAAAACCGGCGAGGCCGTGATCACACCGGGATTCGACCTCCCCGCGGAATACATCATCCACACCGTGGGGCCTGTCTGGAATGGTGGCGCTCATCAGGAGGACGAGTTACTCGCTTCCTGCTACGAAAAGTCATTGGACCTGGCTGTTGCCAATGACATCAATACGCTGGCGTTTCCGGCCATCAGCACCGGCATCTACGGCTTTCCCTTTGAACGGGCCACAAAGATCGCAATAAAGACCATTGACAACTTTCTCGCTACCGGGCCACACATTCATCAAGTTACATTGGTATGCTTTGACGAGCGGGACTATCGAGAAATGCAGCGAATTGCAGAAGAGGCAGACTAGGCGTAACATTGAGGCATGAAGAAACTGCTCTTCCACACGAGCGCCTATGGGTACCTGGCAGACAAAGTGGCGGCCCTTGGCAAGTATGAGCGCGGGGAACTGGAGGTAAAGCATTTCTCCGACGGAGAGCGCTACCAACGGATCATCAGCGAGGTCGATAATCGCAATGTTGTGCTCATCGGCGGGACGGTAAACGACCCTTGCACACTGGAGCTATTCGATCTCGCCTCTGCGATCGTGTCCTATGCGCCAACTCGCTCGCGCTGGTGGTTCCCTACTATGGCTACTCTACCATGGAGCGAGCAGTGAAGCAGCGGGAAATCGTAACCGCAAAAACGCGTGCGCGACTGTTCTCAGCTATCCCGCAGAGCCACAAAGGCAACAAGATCTTCCTATTTGACCTACACACGGAGGGCATCCCCCACTACTTCGAGCAGAACCTGCAGCCGATGCATATCTACTGCAAAGACATCGTCATCGATGCCGCCCGCACTTATGGGGGTGATAACTTCGTACTGGCAAGCACCGATGCGGGTCGCGCGAAGTGGGTAGAGTCCCTCGCCAACGACCTGAATGTAAATGCGGCATTTGTACTCAAGCGCAGACTGTCGGGTGACACGACCGAAGTCAGCGCCATCAATGCCGATGTCACCGGCCAGACCGTCATTATCTATGATGACCTCATCCGCTCAGGGGGCAGTATCATCAACGCCGCCAGAACGTACAAAGAAGCAGGTGCTGGAGAAATTCTGGTGATCACAACGCACGGACTATTTATCAACGACGCCCTGGACAGGCTCCGAAACTGCGGGCTGATCAGCAAGATGATTTGCACTGATACCCATAGCAACACGCACCACCTACAGCCGGACGATTTTCTGGAGATCCGCACAGTGGCGGGATTGATCCATGACCTGGTGTCGAATGGGAAGAAAAGGTAGGCGCTTGATGCTTGGTAGTTCAGCGCATCGAAGTCAATTCGAAATTCCTGCGAGTGCTGCCACGATCTAGGAGACTTCCGAAGTTTTGGAAACTTCGGAAGTTTGATATCGCGAAGTCCATTCAATCAATTCGTCATTCCTGCGAACTTGGGAGAATGATCCGTGTTAATCTGGCGTATTGTGATGCAGGAATCTGAATTGGCCGTAATAATCCCGCCAGATTCCTGTATCGCATTCAACCTACTACCGTCACAGTCAATTCCCAAACGCTCACAGGAATGACGGCGGGAAAGGTAGGTTTGAAGGCAACTCCTTAGAAAACGCCCGAAGCGACTCCACCGGCCAAATAGACCGGATCGCGGCGATAGTCGGCGTGGAATTTTGAGTTTCGAGTCGACTTTTTTGAGATCTTCAACTCCGAATTCAAAACTCATGAACTCAAAATCGGCGCCAGCCTGCGCGGCCGAAGCTAAAGCCAAGAGCCGGAACGCCAGCAGAGGCTGGGCACAGCTGTTCTCTCCAAAATCCCTTGCACTCCTACTCAGTTCTCAGGATGGTGGCAGGATTGGTCCGGGCCGCACGAAATGTCTGGGAGCCAATGGTCAACAGCGCCACCAATATCAGGGCGGCAACGCTCGTACCCACCTCCAGCACGCCGATCGTGATTCGGTAGTACTGCTGAGGAAGGATCAGACGATCAAATAGCAGATAGGACACCGGTGCGCCGAGGACTACCGCAATAATGATCAGCCGCATGAACCCACCTGTCAAGAGCATCAAGAGGGAAAGGGCCGATGCCCCAAAAGTCTTGCGAACGCCGATTTCCTTCTGGCGGACCTCCATGCTGTAGACGGCGATACCAAAGAGGCCGAGAGTGCTGATGGACAGTGCGACGAATCCCAGAAAGGAGAAGAGCTTGACGATGTCGACGAAGAACTGATAGTAACCATCGACCTGATCGTCGAAAAAGCGGGCATTGAGGTGGCCCTTGCCACCGGCCTCCAACCACAGTTCTTCAATGGCGGCGATGGTGGCACTGATGTCTGTGCTCTGGAGTTTGACATTGGCCCATCTGGTAAAGGGAAGCTGTCTCACAACCAATGGCGCAATGCGCTCTTCGAGATTGGCGTAAATGAAGTCCTGAAGGACACCCGCTATGATGACCGTGTTGCCCGCCACCTGGATGGTCGCATCGAGTGCTTCATGGGGAGACTCCCATCCAAATCTCTCGACAAAGGTCTCGTTGACAAGGACGGATTGCTCGGTGGTGCGATTGCCGCGGCCCTCAAACTCTCGGCCAGCTACGAGACTGAGGTCTACGTTGCGCACAAATTCATGATCCACGGACATGGAATGGATCCAGAGTGTGTCACCATTCCTGGGGTCAAGCATCTGCACGACGTCCTTGGCACCAATGCCCGGTACAAAAGATGAAAAGGATACCCTTGAAACCTCGGGCATTTGCAGGAGACTGGTTTTGAGTAGCGCTGGGTCACTACCGTCGAGCGAGATATTGAGGATGTTTTCCTTGTCCATTCCCAGGTCATAGTTCACCGAATACTGGTACTGGCGGTAAGTGATGACGATGGCCAAAGAAAAGATCATACTCAAGGCGAACTGGGCTACAATAAGGGCCTTCCTGGCACTGAGGCCGGAAATACTCCGAATCGCGCCCTTGAAGCGCAACGACTTCAGGGAGCTCAGGCGGCTAAAGAATAGCGACGGGGCGATACCGGCCAGGAGGCCAGTGACTACCGCGAAGAGAACAAACCATCCAAGGAGCGTGGCGTCGAGTTGAAGCTCGAGCACCTCACTGGCTCGTGGGATCAGTTGCAAAAAGTGTGGGCGAAGGATGGTGAACAGCCCTATGCCGAAGAGTAGGGATAGTAGCGAAATCGTGATCGTTTCAAAGGTGAACTGCGTGTAGATGTCTCTCCCAGTCGCCCCACTTACCTTCCGGATGCCTACCTCTCTTGTACGACGTAAAGCCCGTGCCATGGACAGGTTGGTGTAGTTGAAGATAGCTGAGACGAGAATGGCAAAAGCTATCGCCGATAGGATGATGTTGGGCAGCATGATCATCTTCGGGCCAATCTGATCGCTCAAGTCGCGTCCGGGAAGGATCCTATCGATGCGCTGTAGCTCAAATGTGGCGCGGAAGTCTTCAGGTTCCTTGAAATAATCCGGGGCGTACGAAGTCAGGAAACTGGTGACTCGCTCCTGAGCGGACTCATCAGGGATGAATAAGTAGTTGTAGTACCGATCCAAGTTGCCCCAATCGGCCATCGAACTTCTCCGCTTGGTTCTCTTCTCCAGTGCGTCGAGGGTAGTCAGGGAGGCAATGGCCTCAAACTGAATGTGAGAGAATCTGGGTGGATCCTTGGCAATGCCCGTAACCACGACATTGCCCAGCTGCTCCAGTTGAATGACTTGTCCCAGCGCCGGACGATCAGCAAAGATCTTGGCTGCAGCCGTCTCGGAGAGCACGACTGAAAATGGTTCCACCAACGCTTGCCGCGCATCACCCTCCAAAAGATCAAAAGAAAGGAAATCAAAGAAGTGCCTGTCGGCGTAAATCCCACGAACGCGCAACCTTCGGTCGTCGATTTCCGCAATATCCGATAAGTTCCTTCCGAGCTGCGTCATCTGGATGCCAGGTACAGAGTTGATCAGCTCCGCACCCAATGGAAGCGGACTGGTAGCCCGCCACTTCTGGCGGTGCATCTGAAACTCTGGCTGTGACAGCACCCGGTAGATCTGGTACTTGTGCTCATGAAACTGATCGAACTTCATCAGATCGTTGATCATACCAATGACCAGCAACCCCACAGACATGGCCACCGAAAGGCTAAATACATTGATCAGACTGAAGAGTGGGTGCCGACGGATGTTCCGAATGGCAACGGTCACATAGCTGCCCGCCAGTGACCACGCATAGGCCTGCTGCGAGCGGAAGGACCATGAACGCAGGACAGCAGGTCGTAGCATCTTGAGCACTTCCCAGCGATAGATCCACCGGGCGCGACGGACTCCGTGCTTCCCTGCATTTCTCTGGAATGACTCCTCCAGGTCGCCTTGCAGCTCCTCGTAGAAGGATTCGTGGCACATCCATCGAAAGAGCCGATGAGCAATCGGTGGTGGCTTATGACTTCCCATAATTCAACTGAGGTATGACTTGCCACATTTCTTCCCGAAGGCGCCGTGCCTCCTGTAAGGACTCGATGCCGGTATTGGTAACCTGATAGAGTTTCTTCCTGCGTCCACCACGCTCGGCGGAAGGTGCTCCAAACTCCGACTGGATCAGTCCCTTCTCTTCCAATCTGCTTAGCGCAGCGTGGAGGGCTCCCCTACTAATGCTGCGGCCTGTTCGGCCTCCCACCTCTTCCTGGACGGTAACGCCGTAAGCGTTGTCGTCCAAGAGAAGGATAGCGAGCATGACAATTTCCTGGAATTCCCCAAGGTTCGTTCCTTTCATTGGGTAATTAGTTTCGTATATGAAGACCAAATATAGTTATTTGTTTCTTAAATGAAGACATTGCTTTGACTTTTTGATTTTGTCAGCGAAGCTTGTTGGTGAAAACACCAACAGGGGCGAGGAAACAAAGAGCAAGGAAGTGCCCAGCCTCAGTAGGCAATACATGCCCTCATGGGGTATCGCGCTTCTGCTCCGCTCAACTTACAGAAGCCAAACAGAAATGTTGCACAGGCCTGCCAATATCAATTCTTAATTGTGATTACTTTGTGGCATGCAGTCGAGACATCGCATTGTATCAAACGACAGACGCTTGTCAAAACCTCTGACAAAGGGCATTCGAATATGTGTTGAGTTGCTATGGAAGGAGCTCCTTACAGGCCCTAGCCATGCGACACTAATTCCGATCTACATCCGAGCCGATACAAAGCGATGACTCTCACACCTGTTCAGTACGTACAGAGCCTGATAATCATCATCCTCATCCTCTTCTTCGTGAGTACAGCTTACGTGCACTTCCGGGGCAAAGTGCGGTTCAAGTTCTTTCGACAGTTATTCGACCACTCTACGTTCCTGGCACCGGTGAATGCGCTAATGTACGCGTTCTCGTCCGTTCCAAGGACCCCGTACTTACCGATGGACTCCATCCCTGTGCTCAGCACCCTCACTGACAACTGGCAAACCATCCGGGAAGAAGGACTGAAACTGGAGGAACAGGAGGCAATCAAAGCCTCTGACAAACTCAACGACATTGGTTTCAACTCGTTTTTCCGCAGAGGCTGGCGCAGATTCTACGTCAAGTGGTATGGTGATATCCATCCCTCCGCCGTCAATGCTTGTCCCCGGACCATAGAATTGATCGGCAACATACCGGGTATCAAAGCTGCCATGTTTGTCAATCTTCCTTCAGGCGCGAAGCTTCCCATTCACAGAGACCCTTACGCCGGCTCGTTGCGCTACCATCTGGGGCTTGCCACACCCAACTCCGAAGACTGCAGGATCATTGTCGACGGCACTCCCTACCACTGGAAGGATGGCGAGGCTGTGCTATTTGACGAAACCTACATCCACTACGCTCACAACGAAAGCGACCAAGACCGTGTGATCTTCTTCTGCGACGTCGAGCGTCCGGTCAAGTTCAAGGTGGTCCAATGGATCAACCGCTCATTCGCCAAGCTTTTACTGGCCGCGGCCACATCTCCTAACGAGGCCACAGATCGCACCGGTGGACTCAATAAGGTCTTTGGGTATGTCTACCAGATCAGGATCGTAGGTAAGAAGCTGAAGGCGTACAACAGGACGCTGTATTATGTCGTGAAGTACATTTTGTTCGGAGCGTTATTCTATTGGCTGGTATTGAGCTGGTACTTCTAATCATCTGGACCGGCCGATGGGTCGTCTCCACGAGACAACACCATTAAAGGCATGACTGCGTCCCTCCCTAGCCTACTCTACCTTAGTAGCTTCGCAAGGTCCGACTGTAAATCCCGTGACAAGGTCCTCATCAAATATAAAGTTGAATCGCTCGCCATCAGCCTTGTCGAAGATGAGATGGAGAGGTTTCATATTCGCTTTGGGCTTAGTTAGTACAGTTGGTTGGTGACGAGTATTTGCATCCATTGAAAGATAGTCAATATTGTATCTTACCATAAGGTTCATGCAAATCGATCACTTATTCATTTTCAGTCCAATCAACGGCGAAGAGGCCAATGAGTTAGTGGACTTTGGTCTTGTGGAGGGCAGTCATCGCATTCACCCGGGACAAGGCACCCGCAACCGAAAGTTCTACTTCGACAACTTCTTCCTGGAAATCGTGTGGGTGCACGATGAAGAAGAGATCCGACGCCCGGCGACCGTCGAGGCAGGTCTGTGGCAGCGCGCGCAATTCATGGATAATGGAAGTTCGCCTTTTGGAATGGCGTTGGTGGACTCCGGAGATGGTGATGTGTTGTTTTCCCGCGCACACATATATGAGCCCCAGTTCTTTGATAAGGGAGTCGAGGTACTACCACATGAGGATCGTCCTTACCTGCCTTGGATGTTCCGACAAAATTATTCCGGAGCCTATTATGCCGGGGAACCCAAGGACCATATGCCTCCTCTTCACCAATTGACCAAAGCAACTTTTGGAATTCCAGACGTCGCAAAGGCTATGGACATCATTCGACACTTCGACGGTAGCAACCAGATCGACTTTGAAGCGCATAAACAGCAGCACCTGACCCTAGAATTCGATAGTGCAGGGTCCTGCGAAAGTCATACTTTCACGCGGCTGCCTCTGACTCTAAGATACTAGAGTTCAGGCCCCTCCGCATTGAGCAGCACCGGCGTCCCATATCCCAATTCGTTCAATCGAGGCATTTGTGTCGCCGCACGCCACCACCAATTTTGGATTCTGGAGTTTACTTCAAATACCGATCAAAGAAATCCGTCGCCGCCATATAGGTCCTGTACCAGCTGTCGTACCGGAGAAATCCGTGCACTTCATCGGGGAAGACGAGGACTTCATTAGTCACACCAAGTTTGTCGAGTTTGTATTTGAGGTCGATAGACTGGCCAAACATGACGTTGCGGTCGTCGTCACCATGTACAATCAGGACTGGTGAACTCCAATACTGCAGCTCCGAAATCGGTGAAGAGTGATACGCCTCATCCATTTGCTCAGGGCCAATGCCCCAGGCCCCACCTGGTGAGAAATCACGACCGCGCCACGCCCAGTCGTGCACACCGTGAAGGTCAACTCCCGCTTTGAACAGGTCACTGTCTTTGGCCAAACCCATTGCGGTCAGATAGCCGCCGTAAGAGCCACCCCACAAACCAATTTTCTCAGGATCTACATTTTCAAGGCCTTGCAAGTACTTACCAGCGGCCAAAATATCTTTGTATTCCGAGGCACCTCGAGGGCCTTGCTTTGGATCCAATCGAAAGTCCCTTCCGTAGCCGATTCCATTGCGGTAGTTAACGGAGAGAACGACATACCCCTGTGAGGCGAGGTATTGGTTGTAGACATAGGCATTGGCGTAGTAGCCGCTATAATGGTACCCCAATAGCATTTGCCTTATGGGGCCACCGTGCATGAAGATCACTGCAGGATAGCCCTCTTTGGAACGGCCCTCCGGCACGAATAGCTGCCCATGGATTGTGAGACCATCTGCCGATTCAAAAGTCACTCCTTGTGGCTCCACAAAACCTTTTGCGGGATAGGAATCGGGTATTGTAACAAGCCCCTGGCGATCGTTTCCTTTCTGCAACGTGACACCTGTAGGTTGGTTCGACCGCCCTTCCCGGTACGCAACAGCTCCATCTTTCAATGAAATAACATGTGATTGAATACCAATGGCTTCGGTGATCTGCTCGCCTCTCCCTGTCGCTATGTCCACCCGCCAGATATGTCGACGGTTGATATCGTCTTTATTGGAGGAACAGTACAGATATCTCTGGTCAAGTGACAGGTTGTGGTTCTCTACATCGTATTCTCCAGATGTCAGGTCCATGATCTCACTGCCATTCGGGTTGATGGAGTAAATATGGTTCCAGCCATCATGCTCCGAATAGAAGAGGATCTTATTGCCATTGGTCCATCGCAGCGGATTGGACGGGTAGTACTGGGCAAATCCTCCATCATCACCCGGAGACTGCCAAATGCTCCGGCCTTTGCCAGTCTGCGTGTCCACGACCACAATCTCAAAAGGCCAACCAGACATGATATTGCGCAGCTCGTCCTTCAACCTCCCCGCTGTACGAATGAATGCGATCTGAGCGCCATCCGGCGACCAAACCGGTTCGCTGTCATAACCATAGGCCGGTGCCATCCACTGAATGCGATCATCTGCCGGTATATACACTCCAACGAAACTGTGATCCCCCCTACCACTCACAAATGCGATCCGGTCATCAGTGGGGGATATGGCCAAAGAGCCGGCTCCGCCCCTGACCTGGAAGAGCGTCCTGGGTTTCGGGTTCTCCCCGGTGACATCATCAATCACCCAAGCGCCTCCTGATTTAGTAAAGGTTAGACTTAGTCCATTGAGCGTCATGGACCCGCCTGCCGGCTGATCCAGCGTATCAAGGACCCCATCAGAAACACGGACTCGCAGAAGCTGGCGAATGGGTGTATAAGGAAGGCTGGCGGCATTGGCAGGCTGTCCCTGTCGATTGTTGCCATTGCCGCGTACGAAGAGTACGTGATCTGCCACAACTGCTACCAGGCTGATCCCCAAGCCATCGTCCTTTGTGTAATCAGTCAATGACTTTGGTGATGCATCATCCACACTGGTCCACCATACATTCCGAGCTCCCTTTTCATTGGTGACCCAAGCCAGTGATTCGCCATCGCTATCACCGAGAATGGATTCGACATAGGGCGCGCCCAGACTTTCTTCAAGCGTATATTGGGCTTCAGCACCGAAGGCGAGGACGAAGAATGACAGTAGAGCTAAGTAGTAGTAAGGCTTTTTCATTACACATTGATTGGGTAGGAATTAAACCAAATTATGCATTAATGCATAATTTGCCCGAAGGGCAGACGAAAGCTTTGCTTTGTCTGGGTTACCCTGACAAAAATTTCCTGTAAGAGAAATTTTTCGTCATTATGCAATAGAATATTTTCCTTTCTAACAAGAAATATGCTATTGCATAATCCGGGTTAAAGATAGTCAATTGCCATAGTCCAAGCACAGGAAGAGAATTTCGAAGGCCATACAACCACTTGTATTGAAAGACGGTTGAGAATGGCGAGGTTCCCCTGTAAGTTCGCTCCACAAATGCCAACACTCAATTCGGACAAAGTCATCGATCTGCTCCTGCGACGGCCCTATCATCGCCGAATGCTGGTAATGGTGGTCGTAATGACATTGCTCCTCGGAGGATTCACCACTCGGTTGCAGTTCGATTTTGAACTGGAGAAGCTCTTCCCAAAAGGAAATGAAGACCTGGCATATTTCGAGGAGCACGTTGAGCGCTTTGGCTATGACAATGACTACCTGACCATTGTCCTCATGGCGCCTGAGACTATCTATGACAGCTCCTTTGTGGCTGAGGCTCAAGAGGTCCTGACAACACTTCGACAATTGCCCGGCGTAGACTTCGTGTCCTCTCCCCTTGAGCTACCAAAAATGGTCGCGACTCCCATGGGGCTAAGCGCCTTCCCAATGTTTGACGACCCCGAGAACTTCCGTGGAGATAGCACCTGGATAGCGGCCGATCCTCTGCTGCGCCCATTGATCCCGTCAACGCACCTGACGATGCTATTGCGTCATGAGCACATGGGTCAGACAACTGGGCAAGCGCTTTATGAACGTATCAGGGGCATCATGGGGCATGCACCGTTTGAGATCCGATTGATTGGGCGACTCCCGGGTGAGAAAGCCTTCCTGGAACTGGTAAAGGAGGACTTCCTCGTCTTCCTGCTAGGGTCACTCCTCATCTGTGTTCTTGTACTTTGGCTAATAGCCGGCAATTGGAAGCTCACGCTACTGCCTTTCACGGTCGGAGCGGTGACACTTCTTTGGACCTTCGGTTTGATGGGACTGCTGGGGATCCCTATCACAATCATGACGTCCCTCCTGCCTCCCATTATTCTCTTTGTCTCCTCCTCCGATGGCATCCACCTCGTCTCCGCTCTGCGGAATAGTGAAGACCAAAAACAGGCATTTGCCAAGGTCTTTTTTCCCACTTTCATGACGTCGATGACGACCGCCATTGGCTTCTTTAGTCTGATGGTGATCCCAGTAGGACCGCTCCAAGCACTGGGGTTATTGGCGGGCCTGGGGACGTTGATGGCGTTTGGGATCACGTATGTGATCGCTCCCGTCTTTCGCGAACGCTACACTGAAGGCAGGAAAATAGACCGGCGATCCTTATCAACGTACACGAGTTGGCTGTGGAGAAACCATCGTGCTGTCACCGCCGTGATGCTTGTCTTAGTGAGTATCGGTGCCTACCTCAGTACCCAGCTCAAAGTGGATGCCTATCTCCTGGATGACCTGCCGACCGAATCGCAAGTGACCCTTGACTTTCAATGGGCCGACGAAAATCTGGGGGGATCGAAGCCCTGGGAGATATCGCTGTGGCCCACCTCTCCAGCTGACGATTGGTGGGACGAGCCTATTCAGCGGGAGGTCGCAAAGATCACAGACTACCTGCAGAATGAGTATGGCGTAGCTCGAATTGCCAGCTCGGCCAACGCGCTGAAATACGCCTCATACCTTGAAGAGGGGGACTATTCCTTCCCTGACGTAGTTAGTCCCCGGTTGATAACCAGAGCTAAACGACTCCTGCATGAAATGAGAATTCCATTGGTGAGCAGCAACGGTCGATACGGCCGAATCGCCGGTCTGATTCCCCAGTGGGGTTCGGAGGAGACAAGCAGGCGAGACGAACAGCTGGCACTGTTTCTCCAGCGCGAAATTGATAGCACGATCCTTCGCCATCGCATGACAGGTACGACGTACATGATTGACCGGAGTCATGGCATACTCGCTCGCCAAATCGTGGGAAGCCTGGCCCTGGCGGTCGCAGTGGTATCAGTGGTCCTGGGGCTATATTTCCGATCAGGTCGGATAGCACTCACCGCGTTGGTGCCCAATATCATGCCCCTTTTGATGATCGGTGGTATCATCTCCCTCCTCGGCGTATCCATTCAACTATCCACCTCCATCATCTTCGCCCTGGTATTTGGTATCGTCGTGGACGATAGCATTCACTTCCTGGCTACCTATCGCAATGCCCCCCACACTTCACCGGAAGAGCGGGTACTGTTCGCAATGAACACAGCGGGAAGGGGCATGATCAATACAACGTTAGTTTTGGCCGCTGGCTTCGCCATGTTGATATTCTCCAATTTCGGAGCGACACATTATCTCGGGTTGTTTTTGTGCCTCAGCCTGCTGCTGGCGCTGGCCATTGATTTCACCGTGCTCCCAATTTTGTTGCGATGGATCAAACCAAGTGACAAGAGACGAGGTTAACAGTGCATGCTATCAATCGGACAAAAACTACCTGATCTCCAATTGAAGGACCAGAACGGCGAGGAAGTCTCATTCAACGACCTCATTGGGACTCCCCTGGTGATCTATTTCTACCCTAAGGATGAGACTCCCGGCTGCACAAAAGAGGCCTGCGAATTTCGAGACGACTATTCTGAATTTGAGGCCTTTGGAGCCAAGGTATTCGGGATCAGTGCTGATAGCATCAAGTCGCATGAGCGATTTGCCGCAAGACACCGGCTGAACTTCTCTTTGCTGAGCGACACGTCAAGAAAAGCGGAAAAAGCTTTTGGCGTACCCCGAAATCTGTTTGGGATGCTGCCTGGACGAGTGACGTTTGTCTTTGATAATGAGGGCAAGCTTGTTCACACCTTCAACTCAGCGCTACGAGTGGATCGCCACGCAAAGGAAGCCTTACATGCCCTGAAGAAGATTTCTCAGTCCGCTTAAGATCTGATGATCGCTCTCACGACCATCACGATCACAGCGATCAGAAACATGATGATGGAGATCTTGTTGATCCCGTGCATCATGCGCAAGTTGATATTCTTGGGTCGATTGGGGTCTTTCTTGCGAAAGAAGTAGGTAGCGACCTCCTTTAGTCCGAAGTAATATCCTATACCGGGACGTTGGCCATCGTCAGTAGTATTGACAGGTTGATTGCTTTGCTCCTCTGTACTCATTTCATCATTCATTTACATGCTCGGGTTCAGTCCAGGCACCATCGTCGCGGATAAGGTCGATGAGTTCATCCAATGCTCGTTCCGAAGGTACCGACCTCTTTACTACTTCCTTGCCCTTATAGAGCGTTATCTTTCCTTTGCCGGAACCTACATACCCGTAGTCGGCATCAGCCATCTCACCCGGTCCATTGACGATGCAGCCCATGATACCAATCTTGATTCCCTTGAGGTGATCCGTGCGCTTGCGGATCATCGCCGTGGTTTCCTGTAGATCAAACAAAGTTCGACCACAGGAAGGGCAAGAGATGTATTCAGTCTTTGTGATACGTGTTCTGGCCGCCTGTAATATTCCGAAGCAGATCTCATTTTGGCTCTTGATCATTCCCAGGTCCTGATTGCCGGCCATTGAGGACAACATGACCCCATCGCCCAAACCGTCGATCAACAGCCCACCAAAATCCGTCGAAGCACGAAGCATCAACGTGTCATCATTTGGGAGTTCATAGGCTCGGTGAAACACCACCGGTGATTCAATGTACTGACTCATCAACCGGGCCGTGAACGCACGAAGGTCGGCCATGGCGTGAGCATTGTCGGTTCGTACTACCAACACAAACGGGCCGCTCTGGATCTCGTCCCACGCCTCCAGAAATTCGTTTGTAGATAGACTCAGGAAATTGAGAGTTGGATGCAACATCGCTCCGTCCAGTAGCTCACTCACCGTCAGCATCGGGTACTTGTTCTCGTTGTCATCGGCACTCATCCAATGATCATAGTCGAGTATCTCTTTCAAGCCATTCGGCAACATGAAGCCGATCGGCCTGGCCCCGGAATAGATGTAGTCAGCGCCGAGGTCATTCATACTCCACTTGTCCAATTCCGGAAGATAGAAGTGACCAATACTCTTAAGGTCTTTGACGTCGGTGACACCCCTGGCACTGAAATCAGCAATCACCCGCGGCACATTGTCATGGCCAAAATTGGCCACCTCACGCGACTGCCGTCGATTGTATGAAAAAGGATCGATGGGGTACTCCACAAGTGTAGGTATGGGCGCATGACCTTCGCGAGCCGACACTTGATTCACCAGCGACGCTGCCACCGGCGCCTCAGCCTCGGGCTCTTCAGTAAGGCTAACGCGCACCGTATCACCAAGGCCATCCTCCAGCAATGTACCGATGCCGACGGCGGATTTGATCCGTCCATCTTCTGCTTCCCCAGCTTCCGTCACTCCCAAGTGCAAGGGATACGGTTGCAATCCCTCCTCCTCCATCTTCTGTACAAGTAGCCTGTAAGCCTGCACCATAATCTGGGTATTGCTGGCCTTCATGGAGAGCACAATATCGTAGTAGTTGAGGTCTTCGCAGATACGCAAAAACTCCAGCGCCGACTCGACCATACCCATTGGCGTATCACCGTAGCGGCTCATGATCCGGTCGGACAGCGAGCCATGGTTGGTACCAATGCGCATGGCCGTCCCATACTCTTTGCAGATCTGGACGAGGGGTGTGAACTTCTCACGAATACGCTCCAACTCCTGCTGATAGCTGGAATCGGTGTATTCTATCTCTTCAAATTTCTTCTTGTCGGCGTAATTCCCAGGATTGACGCGGACTTTCTCCACAATTCTGGCAGCAAGTTCTGCAGCGTTCGGTGTGAAGTGAATATCAGCTACGAGTGGTGTGTCGTAACCTCGGGCGCGCAGACCTTTCTTTATTTCCTCCAGGTTTTGAGCTTCCTTGATACTCGGGGCAGTGATTCGCACATATTCACAGCCGGCCTCGATCATTCTGATGGATTGCGCTATCGACCCCTCCGTATCCATCGTATCGACAGTCGTCATGGATTGCACACGGATAGGATTTTCACCACCCAATGGCGTACCTCCGATATTTACCACTCTTGTCCTCCGGCGATGATAACTCGTGAGGCTTTGACAGTACTTTTTGGTCGAGGCTACAGCCTGCTCAAAATCCATGGTATCGACGAACTAGATTCAACACTTAAACTTCAGAGGCGACTGCTTGGTTTTGTTCACGCTCACAAATCTCCCAATTGGGGCCTCATCACAATATCCTCCACCACGCTTCCAGGGCTCAACTGCGAAGCAGCCCATACCATATGCGCAATATCCGAGGCCTTCATCAGGCGCTCCTCATCCACATCGACACCGTCCCAACTTGGTGTGAAGGTCGGGCCGGGGATCACCGCGGTGACTCGAATCCCCTCCGTGCGAAGTTCCTGCCGCAGGACTTGCGATAATCCGTACAACGCGAATTTCGATACGCTGTAGGACCCTCCGTTGGGATAGGCTTCAAGACTGGCTGTGGAGCAAACATTGAAGATGTCTCCCTTTTTATTTTTCTTCATGGGTGGCAGTAGCCCCCTCGTGATATGGTAGGCAGACATGAGGTTGGTCTCGAGTAGCTGCTGCAGTACGGCCTCATCCTCACTTTGGACTTCCCCTGGAATGAACACTCCGGTATTATTGACAAGCACTTCCAGGCTCTTTCCAGTAAGCGTCACAAAATCCAGGAAGTCATCGATGTCCTTTCGTTTCGAGAGATCGGCGGGGAAAGTATGGATCCTGGATTCGTATTGCGACTCGAGCTCCTGCTTCAGTGAAGCCAGATCCTCCTCGCTTCGCGCACAGGTCGCCACAGCGTACCCATTGGCAGCAAATATTTCGGTTACCGCCTTTCCAATACCCTTCGTTCCCCCCGTGACTACAGCGAGTTTTTCCATAGTTGCGTATCTATTGTGAGCGGCAAAGTTATAAGGTATATCGTCCTTTTCACGTAATTTCGAAGTATTCAAACACTAACGATCAATTTCTTCGCTACGACACCGTCGAACAAAGGATCTGCATGAAGAGCATAGGTCTTTACGTCATATTCATAGGCAACCTTTTCAAAAGAACCGAAAGCTTTCGAACCTACCTTCGGCTGACCATCGATGAGTGTATCAAAGTCGGGTTCAACTCCGTCTTCATCGTCACGATCATCTCGCTCTTCATGGGTGCTGTGACAACCATCCAGACGGCCTACAACCTCATCAGTCCATTCATCCCTGACCCGGTGATCTCACTCGTAGTAAGAGACATGACCCTACTGGAACTTTCGCCAACGATACTCGCCATTGTCTTTGCGGGAAAAGTGGGCTCCAACATTGCCGGTGAATTGGGGACCATGCGCATCACGGAGCAAATCGATGCGCTGGAAGTTATGGGCATCAATGCGACATCCTACCTAGTGCTGCCCAAAATTCTGGCTTCTTTGATCATGTACCCGATGCTGGTGATAATGTCCATTTTCCTGAGCCTCTATGGCGGATATCTCGCGGGCCAGATCGCGGGCGTTATCACCGGTGAAGACTACATTCTGGGGATTCGCTCAGAATTTTTGCCATTTAGCGTCAAGTTCGCCATGATCAAATCGTATACTTTCGCTTTTGTGGTCGCCTCCATTTCTTCCTTCAAGGGTTTTTATACTCGCGGCGGGGCATTAGAGGTGGGTATTGCTTCCACGAGTGCAGTGACCAATAGTTGTATTGGTATCTTGTTCGCTGACTACATCCTGGCACAACTTCTTGCAGAATTCCTTACCCTGTCATGATCCAAGTACATAACATATCGAAGGCTTTTCAAGATAAAGAGGTGCTCAAAGACGTAAGTGGTCACTTTGAAAGAGGGCAAGCCAATTTGATCATTGGCGCCAGTGGCACAGGCAAGAGCGTACTGCTGAAATGTATCGTTGGTCTCGTGCAACCAGATGAGGGTCAGGTATTGTTTGACAATCGCGACTTCACCGCCGGAGACAAAGACGTACAGACAGAAATCCGCCGGGAGATAGGCATGTTGTTTCAGGGAGGGGCACTATTTGACAGCAAGACGGTCGAGCAAAATGTGATGTTTCCCCTCAATGTGCTCACCAAAATGCCCAATGAAGAAAAACTCGAAAGAGTCAACTTCTGCCTGGACCGTGTGGGCCTGAGCGGTGTCAATAAGAAGATGCCCTCGGAAATCAGCGGAGGAATGAAAAAGCGCGTCGGCATCGCCCGCGCCATCGTCAACAATCCGAAATACCTATTCTGTGACGAACCTAACTCCGGACTGGACCCCCAAACAGCAATCAAAATAGACAACCTGATCAAGGATATCACCGATGAATACAACATGACCACTGTTGTCGTCACGCACGATATGAACTCCGTGATTGAGATCGGCGACAACATCATGTTCCTCTTCGAAGGCCAGAAAGTATGGGAAGGGAGCAACGAAGAGATTACCCATTCCAAGGTAAAGGAGCTGAATGACTTTGTTTTTGCCACAAGGTTGATGCAAAAGATTTACAGCCCAGAATAATTCTCAACCACCTATCATAGTTATTAATACCCATAGCAGTTGAAAAGCTATTTTGCCAAAACGATTTAAACCGAAAAGAAAATGAATCGACTACTTGCCACTCTATTCGTCTCAGCGGCGCTAGTTACCTCAGCCGTATCTCAGTCCTTTGACCCCAATGGAGGGATTCCCGTGGATGACAATGTCCTCATTGGGAAGCTTGAAAATGGGCTCACCTACATCATCCGGAAAAACCAAAAACCAGAAAATCGCGTGCAGCTACGCCTGGTGGTCAACGCTGGATCGATGCAGGAAAATGACGACCAGCTAGGGCTGGCGCACTTCGTCGAGCACATGGCTTTCAATGGCAGCAAGAACTTTGAGAAAAACGAATTGGTGGATTTTCTGCAATCGGTAGGTGTGGAATTCGGCGCCGACCTCAATGCCTATACAAGTTTTGAGGAAACAGTCTATATGCTCCCATTGCCCAGTGATGATGAGGAAGTCTTGATGAAGGGCCTGACGGTCCTCGAGGATTGGGCATCCGGATTGTCATTCGACCCTGAGGAAATCGACAAGGAACGTGGTGTTGTCGTGGAAGAATGGCGTCGCGGCCAGGGAGCTCAGCAACGAATGAGAGACGAGTTCTTCCCGATATTATTTAAGGACTCACGATATGCCGAGCGTCTGCCTATTGGCAAGAAGGAGATCATCGAAAATGCCTCCTACGAGACGATCCAGTCATTCTACGAAGATTGGTACCGGCCGGAGTTGATGGCCATTGTGGTCGTCGGTGACATCGACGTGGCTCAGATGGAATCAGAAATAAAATCCCGATTCTCCAAAATAAAAGCCGCAACCCCTGCCAGGGAAAAACTCTCCAACGAAGTGCCCGGCCATGAAGAGACGCTGGTCGCTATTACGAAGGATGCCGAAAACTCCTTTACCATCCTGCAACTGGAATACAAGCACCCCGGCGAACAGATGACAACTCTGTCGGACCTCAGAAAGAACTACCTGTATTCCCTTTACAACCGGATGCTCGGCAACCGTCTGGAGGAGCTCACACAAGCGGCCGACCCTCCATTCATCTTCGCCAGCTCGAATTTTGGGTCCCTGGTACGCAGCACCAACTCCTACAGTTCGTTCGCGGTGTCCTCAGAGAACGGGATCAGCAAGGCGCTGGAGACTCTGGTGATTGAGAATGAACGTGTCAAAAAGTTTGGCTTCACACCTTCAGAGCTGGAGCGAACCCTGCGGACGATGGCGACGGAGCTGGAAAACGCAGCCAAAGAAAAGGACAAGACCGAATCAGGATCCTATGTGAGGGAATATGTCAGCCACTTCCTGGAGCAGGAGCCCATCCCCGGCATCCAATTCGAATTTGACTTCTTTCAAAAGATTGCCTCAACCATCAGGGTTGAAGAAATCAATGCGTTGGCGACTCAATGGATCACCGACGAGAATCGCGTCGTCATTCTCATGGGCGTCGACAAAGAAGGTGTCTCACTACCCTCCGAGGAGGACATCCTCACAACCATCGACCAAATTGACCTTGACGCCATCGAGCCCTATGATGATGCGGTCAGTGACGCGCCATTGATTGACAATCTGCCAGCGGCAGGAGCCGTTGTCTCCACCACGTCGAATGAGACGGTGGATATCCAGGAACTGACGCTCGCCAATGGTGTGAAGATCGTTGTGAAAGTCACCGACTTCAAAAATGACGAAATCTTAATGTCGGCCTTTAGTCACGGGGGACATTCGCTGTATCCGGACGAAGAGTATCGCTCCGCAAGCTACGCCAGTGCGATAGTAGGTCAGAGCGGCCTCAAGGACTTCAGCATGATTGAGCTACAGAAGATGCTTGCCGGCAAGGAGGTGCGTGTCAATCCGTACATCTCCAGCACACGCGAAGGGTTGTCTGGTAGCTCAACCCCGAAGGACTTCGAAACGATGCTCCAACTCACCCACCTGTACTTTACAGCCCCCAGACAGGACGAAGAAGTCTACGCATCCATCATCAACCGCGAGAAGCAGATCCTGCAAAACCTCCTGATCAACCCACAGTATTATTACCAGGATCAGGTAAGCAAGATCATGGCTCAGGGCAATCCTCGCGGCGGTGGATTCCCTACCGTGGACGACCTGGACCAGGTGTCATTTAGCAGGGCTCACGAGATCTACAAGGAGCGCTTTTCCAATGCTGGAGAGTTCACCTTCTTCTTCGTTGGCAATCTGGATATGGCTACGGCTGTTCCAATGTTTGAGCAGTACTTAGGCAGTCTTCCTGCGAGCGATGCCACTGAATCCTGGAAGGACCTGGGCATCCGGCCTCCCGAAGCCAAGGTAGAGAAAGACCTCTTCAAAGGGACCGACGACAAGAGCTTGGTTACCATCAAATTCGTTGGAAGTGAAAGCTTCACTAAGAAGCAGCAATACCTGTTTGGGGCCTTCGCCGATGTGCTCGACAATAGACTGACAAAGATATTGCGCGAAGAGGCCGGTGGAGTGTATAGCGTTCGGGTGGGTAGCGGTGTGGGCCGCATCCCTTACGAAAACTACGAACTGACGATCTCCTTCCCTTGCGCTCCGGACAATGTACAAAAGCTGGTGGATGCGGCCTTTGCTGAAATCGAATCCATCCAAAAAGATGGCCCCTCGGAGGAAGATGTAACCAAGGTGCAGGAGGCGGACAATCAAAACCGGGAGGAAAACCTCAAACGCAACAACTTCTGGGCGGGACAGCTGTCAGCTTACTATATCAACGACAAGGACCTTGACGGCTTCTACGAATACGAAGAGCTGGTCAATGGGCTCAACGCAGAGGATATCAAAGACGTAGCCAACGAATTCATTGATACCAACGAGTACATCAAAGTGATCCTATATCCGGAGTCTGCGAAGAACTAGAAAAACGCAGTGAGTTGCACAGTGCCGGTATGAACGAAATCGGCACTCTGCGATTTTCGGCCGAAGTATTGCACAGTCAGTTGAAGCGCCTTGGCAATCTGATGCTGCCAGTTGACATTGGCGGTGAAGTTGGTGCCCGGGCGTAGGGCATCCAACAGTGTATAACCGAGGAAGCTGTTTTCCTCCCCCTCGAAGGCGATGTCGATAAGGCTGATCCTGGCGTTGAAATTCCCTTGAGCAGGTCGGGAGAATGTGGCGTCAAGACTCCAATCGTCGGCGACGGACCGCTCACCCGCCGACTCGGGCAAGGTATTGTTCTTTCGGCGATGTTCATAGCTACCTATTACCCGAAAGCTGGTACTGGGTTGCCACGTCACAGACGGTTTGTAGCTGCGAACAATCAGGTCAAAGTTTCGGGAGTCGAGGAAATCGGAAGAATTGGAAAGCTCACCCACCTGGGCTGTGAAGGCCACACCATAGATCTGATTCAATGTGGTCCGGCCATTGAAGAACCACGACCGCTCCTGCCTGGCCTCAAACCCGTTGGTTAACAATTGTCTCCTCGTGAGCTCATTGTAAGCCACCTCCCCTGCCAGGCCTGAAGATACCCGGTTATAAAAGACCGTATATCGCGTTCTGTTATTGCGACTGATGATCTCTTCGTCCTCCTGAAATGCCGCAAACGGATTGACCCTCTTCGCGAGCGACTCATTCCCGGTTTTGTTGTCGAGGTTGAGGTTGATCAGGTAGCTAATCTTCGACAGCTCTCGTCGAAGCCCCGAATGACTCTTCCAGGCCCGAGGCATGGCGATATCCAGTGTGTGGGCGTATTGGTTGCGAAAGACCGTGATGTATTCGTCAGTGGGTGTGAATAGCTTGATGTACTCTTTCTCATCAGGATTGATCGCCTCATAAAACTCATTGAGGTCCTTCAGGCCGTCGCCATTTTCATCGCGCCACGTATGTGTACCCTCTCCCGTGTTCACCAGGACATAGATGAACTCTCTCCTCAGCTCGCGTCCACTGGAAATCGCCAACGACATGTTACTACGTATATGCCCATTCAAAAACTGATCATTGGCTATCCATCGGCCTTGCAGCTGATCAAGCTGTTCATCGTTGATGAAGTCATCGACCCTTCGAAAGTTGAAGTCGACCTGGTGTTGATGGTTTTGGCCTCTGAGTGACATGGCGAGGTTCAGGTTATCAGCAGACGTGAAGTCCACAAGGCGCCCCTCCACGGGAGTCTTATCATACCTTTTCCTATAAGACAGACGGTAGTTGACGAAAGAAGAGTCTGAGTTCTGCATGTAGGCCTCGTGGCTGTGAAAGTACATGATGGACTGCGTGACGCTGTCAGTAGCAGCTGTGCGCAACTGGCTTTGATCCGACCGAAACCGATAGCCCGGCACCAACCACCTATTGGGTACAGAAACGTCCGTATCTGTTTGTAGCCATTCACTCTCATCATCAAGCTGCGTATTGCGAAGCCAGAAATACCGACCATTCATCAGCACGGGACCCAGCCGAAATCTATCCGTAAGGAGTTGGCGCGTACCGTTGAAGCTGCCCGTTCGATGACGGGACTCAAATTGGTACTGAAGATAATTCTCCGTATCCCGGTAAAGGCTCAAGCCGATACCGGATAGATATTGGTTTACCTGGAGTGTATCCTGCTGATGGGACCAGTTTCGGTCAAACTCTATCGCCCTAAACCGATCGATGGCCCTGAAGTCTTTTTCGTTGAATTCGAAACTACCGTTCAATGACAGCCGATATCTGCCAATGGCTGCCAAAGAATCATAGCCAGCCTTCATTCTCCACGAAAAGCCATTGTCATCCTCAGCGTCAAGCTCAGAAAACAAGTTGTCATCACGGTGGGAGAATGCCGCTTCCTGCTCAAAGCGAAGCTTTCCCAAGCTCGACTTGCTGCCCACCACGACCATCTGCCGTTGATTAGGCGCTGCCAGTTGCACCACGGGCGCAAAGTTGCCCTGCGAAGCCCCACCCTGCGGTGCTATCCACTCATACACGCGCCCATTGCTGGTACCATTCACCAGCAGGTAATCCCCGAGGCCAAATCCCACCTCTGTAAAACGCACATCGTAAACGGCCTCATTCGGATCCGTAGAAAGCTCATAAATCTCGAACTGGGTGGCATCGACCACCGTATCCTTCTTCCGATAGAGCAACCTGTCCGCGGAGTACCCAACGGAGTCAGTGCCGTCTACGAAGATGGGCCCAGGTGCATCACCCAGCTCCCGTAGTGCCTCGATCTCGCTCTGAGACAAAGGCCCATTAAGGGGACTGTTTCGATTGTCTCGCTCGCGGTAGTACGATACATAGACATCATGGTCCTTTTGGGTCATGCGCTGGCTCATTGCCAGATTGGACCGCGCATAATTCTGTTCGATAAATTCAAAGTCGATCCTGATCCTTGTGAACCTAGTGATAACGACGTTGTTATTGAAAATCACCTCTCCCAGATTGTAGTCGATGACATAGTCATTGTTGAATCCTCTCTGCAGCTGTTCGCCATCGATAAAGACACGCTCTGAATTGGCCAGTACAATGATGAACCGTTCCCCCTCCGGTCCTCGCAGTCGGTACGGCCCCTGCACCCCCTCGATCGGATCGACCTGAATGGAGGCGAACCGCCCCTTAGCGGCACTGGCTCCTACTGTGGTCTCACTCTTCCACTTTCCCAGGTCCGCCCGGTAGGCCAGCCTTCCTCCCTGCACGTTTTTGTAGTACTTCAAAAAGTAGCTCTCCTTAATAGGATTGGTAAGCACCACGTCTCCGAGAATCAAATCAAAGTCTCTGTTGTAGAGCTTGATGAATACATTGTCGAAATCCCGAAGCTGCTGGGTATTGCCTTCTGGCTGGTAGGGGATGTTCTGATCTGTGATGACGGCACTCAGGAAAAGGTTGTCGGCCAATTGGCCATCCAATTGCAGGTTGAGGTTGGAGTTGACGAACAAACTCTGCCGATTGCCGACGGTGATACCACGAGTGATGGAGCCTGATTTATATAATCCGGGTGTCGAAAAAAGGGCGTCCTCGTCAAGCAGGATCTCACTCTTTGGTGGTGTCTGTGCAGAAGGGATAAACCTACCGGTACCATAGAGATTGATGTCCCTGTTAATCGTGGGGGTTGTCAAAAGTGGAGAGATGACCCGATAGCAAACCTCGACATCACTTTGCAGCGGTTCGTTGAAGGTGATCAGCTGATTGTCGGCATCGAAGTTGAACGCTACTTCCGGTTGAAGGTCGATGCTCGCCGGATCCACTAGCAGTGTATCAATCCTCGCTTGCAGTATCCCTGCAGATATTTCCTGACATCGAAGGTTAGATTGGCCGACAGCCTCACTGAGGAACAGCAGGCTACATATACCGATCGCCAGCTTCAGGAAGGATAACCGTAAATGTTGTCCCCTTACGCTCCTCCGTATCAAACCAAATACTGCCTCCGGCCTGCTCGATACCTTTCTTCGCGATCGCCAAACCAATGCCGCTGCCTTTTTCTTTGGTGCTAAAATACGGGGTAAATATCTTATGACGTACATCCTCAGGGATACCCAAACCATTGTCAGTCACTTTCAAAATGACTTTGCCCTTGTTGCCCGTCAAATTGACCTGCAAGTGGGCTTTCTCGTCCTTTACGGCCTGGATTCCATTGATCACGAGGTTATTCAAAACCCTTCCCAGGATATTCGGGTCCGCAAAAACCTTCAGCCCCTGGTCGATTTCGCAGGTGATCGCTACGTCTTCGGAGGAATATAACGAACAAACTTCATTCGTCAATTCACTCATACCCACAATTTCGTTATTCGGTGCTGGCATTTTCGCGAAAGCCGAGAAGGAATCAGCAATTTCCGAAAGGGTATCGATCTGCGAAATGAGTGACCCAAGCACCCTGTAGGTCGGTTCCTCAGAGGTCATATTGCGCATGAGCTGTTGGATCTTCAGGCGCATGGGTGTCAGCGGATTCTTGATCTCGTGGGCCACCTGTCGGGCAATCTCCTTCCAGGCAGTTTCCTTTTGACTCTGCGCCAGGGCTTCTTTACTGGCCTCCAACTTTTGCACCATCCGATTGTACTCATCCACCAGTTGGCCAATCTCATCGCCGCCACTGTACTCGATGGGCTCGTTCTTATTCTCGAGATTCGTCTGCCGCAATCGCGCACTCAAGGTCGTGATGGGCTTGGTAATGTTGCGGAGCACGAGGTATCCGAGCAGCACACTCGAAAGGAAAATGACAGTGAAGACCACCACCAGATTCCCGAAAACCTCGATCTGCTGGCGATTGAGGTGACTCTTGGAGTCAAAGAAAGGCATGGAGATGATACCCAGTAAGCTACCGTTGTGATGATCGACAACACCCTGGTAGACCGACTTGAAATTGAGCTGCCCTACCCTCTCGTCGAGAACGATCGACACCTCCGGGTCATCCTCTATGGCCAAAAATCCCAAGGGATTGATCCGATCCGATACCAACTTATTGGTGAAGATATCCGGCTGACTTGTAACCGTCAATATCCCCTTTATATTGTAGAGGTTCAGGTCGGCCTGTGTGTATCTCGACACATCCCCCACTTTGGCATAGAGGTCAGACCTGTTGATGGCGTACTGCTCAAACAGCGAAAGATCGCCATAGATATTCTCTGATACGGCAATGGCTCGCTTCTGATAATTGCGAATGATCTCATCTCTGTAGGATGAATTCAAAAGGTTAAGAATGACTGCGCTCACGATGAGTAGCGGCAGTATGAATGAAATGCCCAGGTATAGTTGTATCCTATTCGCAAGGCTAAGGCTTCTTGCAGGAAAGATGCTCCGCAGAACGAACAGGGCCACCCCCATGAAACACAACATAATCAGGAACTGAAAGCAGACATTCACGAGGTACGCACGGCGCGAATAGACGGGTGCCACGATGATCATAATGGCCGATTCATCTGATTTGGCCAGCAGATGGTAGCCGTTGGCCTCAATACCCTCTTTAGACTGTAGCAGCTGATTCCACATCTCCGGCTTCTGGAACACATCAAACGAATAATCACCCTTCGAATAGATAAGCGCGCCCTGTCGAAATAGAGCATAATCGTACTCCAGGGTACGCTCCGGGCGTTCTGACAGGAGTGCCGGATATACTGATCTCGGAATGAGTTTCTTGAGCATCAACTCAATGACGATCCCACCCAAGGGTTCATCTACATCACCGAGGGGAACCCACAGGATGTATTTGCTTCTCCCAAGGTTTTCCCAATTTTCAATAAAGTATAGGCCTGGATATTCCGTTTCAAACTCCAGCAATGGATCAAAGAAATCATCGGCATTGCCAATGTCCTCTCCTTCCAACTGATTCATGTCCCGACCAAAAAAAGAGATCGTCACTTCGTATTGATCAAAATATGAAGTCAGGTACTGTCGATCGATCTTGGTCCGCACCTCATCTTTGGAGAGTCGGTCACTGAGGAATCGTGCCCGGATGGTGGGGTCAACATGAATATTCTCCCGAATCTTATTAAGATTCAGCTCAGTCATGAAATCCCTAGGCTGCAGGCGATTCTCCGCAAACTCCAACTTATGAGCAATCTCCCTCTTCTCATAGTCCTTATAGATGGCCGTGGCCGCAGTGAAACTTGCTAGTGTGATAATGACTATGATGTAGAAAAATGTGATGTACGAAAGGCGTATAAGGTTTTTGCTAAGGTCAAAATGATAGATCACACCCCATATCAACGTATGGGGTATCACTATATAAAGCGCAGCATCCAGCGGCAGCAGTGCAAAGGCGAGTGCACCTCCGGCTATCACCAACAAACCCTTACGATGGTCAAACCTCAGCTTGGAGTAGAGTCCTGCGAGGTAATGAATGATCGACAGAAACGCCAGGCTGATGAATAGAAAGATGGCAAAGCCTAGCACCCTTGGAGAATCAAAGAGAATGCCGTCGCTGATATCCAACGATACCGGATGGCCAGCAAGAAACCTTCGCAGTACCACCAGGTAGAAGTAGTGGCTGAAAAATGACAGCAGGCTAATGATAAAGGCTGAAATAAGTACACGGCGGTTGAGCAGTCGCAAGATCCTCTTCGCCGGCCTTGCCTGCGAAAGGTAATTGAGTATCAGATCGAAGCTCGTAAGAAAGAGCAGCACAGAGACGAAGATGTCCCACAAGGAGGCATTCCATAGTCCGGTGCTGTAGGCCGTGATTGCGGGCGACTGAGGCAATAGCAACGAAATGCCCTTGGCTGCGAGACCCAAAATGATCACCATCCATGGATAGACCCTTTTTCTGAAATACAACCTGGTGATGTACAAATAGGCGGACGTCACAAGCATGATAAAGCACAGCCAAATCAGGACCAAGGCCAAGGCAGAAAGCTTTACCTCGTCGACGCGTTGAGGCTGGAAGTAAAATAGCACCTTCCCGTCCAAATTGATCGGCACACCCTCATGGCTGGTTATCTGCCCCGCAATGTCCTCAAACACCAGCTCATTGGTCCGGAGTCCGAGGTACTCATTCTGAAAAGGGAATCTGCGCGCAAGAGAGCTGACGGCAAAGGTCTCCAGCCCCTTGTCACTTACCCTCGTAACTAAAAAGAAGCCGCCCGTTTCTTCTACTACATATGTGCCCTCATTCGACGAGAGCTTTGCAAAAGGAGGCACAAAAGCGTTGTCGCTCCAGTTAATGAGGCGGCCGTCTTCAAATACCAGAACAGAAATGTCGCCATAGATTGTCCGGTCTAGATCAGGCAGTCCAAATTCCAGGAGGTTCTCATCCAACACTTCCAAATGCCGCTGTCGCTCGAAGGCAATATTTCCTTCGATCACGGCTATCTCACTGTTTCTTTGCAGAAAGTACTCCGTCAAACTCAGCGCTGTGGCTGCGACGAAAAGGGCGACCGTGGCCCATAAAAAGTATTTCATCGTCTTAATTCCCTGACTACACTAGGGCTCTTGTTCCAGTGTAAATCTTGCATCATACTTCGTGCCACCGAAAAGATAAAGAAATATTAATCGGGAATAGCGGAAGTTGATGGGATAGGTAATGGCCGAAAGGACACCAATGGTGATGAGGTAAACATGTAGCTGAGGATCCCCAAGGAAAAAGTAAAGAACAAATGCCGTCGTAAGAAAGAGACCCACTGACAGGCCGTAGCTCACATACATCGCCCCGTACCAAAAGCCAGGCTCGACCTCAAATTGCCAGTTGCATACGCTGCAGCGCGTGTGTGTCTTGTTAAAGTTCTTGAGGTCTATTAAGGAATGCGTGAAGACCTTGCCTTGCCTACATCTTGGGCACCTGCCTTCTAAGACGGCTGACAATGCTTTCTTTTGTTTCATTGACTCGGCTATAGCGAAACCATAAAAAGACAACAACGCCAATCATCAGGTAGGGAGTGAAGAATAAGTACATAATACCGGTATTCAATCCTGCTGCAAATGACGTTTCTCCATGGCTTACATTGTTCACGACTTGTGTCCGGCACATTGCACATTGCGCGTTAGCCAGCATTGGTGATACCGTCAGCGCTACCACCGCCACTATTCGTACACATGCCAATAACGCCTTCTTGCTCATTTCCATGGATAATATGGACTTATCATCAAATATACTACGACACCCGTCACCGACACGTAAAGCCAAATGGGATACGCCCACCTGACAAGCTTTTTGTGCCTTTCAACTTTGGCCGTGAGCGCGAAATAGAGTGCAAACAACACAAGTGGCACTACCACGGCCGACAGTACTATGTGGCTCAACAATACAAGGAGGTAAGTGGTTCTGCTGCCGTCAACGCTGGCAAGCTCTGCTGCGGAGAGGACGCCGTCATTGTCAAGGTCTCCGAACTTTACGGACGAGACTGAGGAATGGTAAATGACATAGGACACCAAAAAAACAAAGCCCAGGGTAACTGCCGCAAGCATCAGGTTGCGGTGCCATTCGATCTGTCCACGTTTGATTAAGATCAACGCGGCGATCAGGAGACATGCCGTAAACGAGTTGATGACAGCATTGAGATCGGGTAATACATAGACCCAGCGGCCAGCATCAATTTTTTGAGGAAGTAAGATCAGCACCGCCACCACCAGGGGAATCAGTGCAGAAACAACAATGATAAGACTCCGATTGCGAGAGTTAGCGCTAATTATCTGTTCCATCTTCAGCTCTGATCGTGTAGTACAGCTCTACTTCTGTAACCAGCCGATCGACATCCTCCATATTGAAGTCATACTCACCTCGAACCTGGCCTACATCATCAACAAAGACTATGTCATTGGACCCAAAGTCACAGTCCTGCTCGAATACCATACTATCATTCATTAAAGAGCTCGTGAGGTTATTTTGTTTTATGCGATTCAATTGATTTTCCTGATTTGTGTTACGAGGCTGTTTCACCACCAAAATAGTAACAGCATTGGGCGCACACTCATTCTCCAATTGGCGAATAACTGCCAATTCAAACTTGTTGGTCCCGAAAAATTGCAGAAAGAGGTACCATGTAACCGGTACCCCGAATATTATAGCTAGTAATAGCGCCTTGAGTCTACCTCCCCCAGTCAACTTCTACCCGTGCGGATGCTATTTATTGTGAATAGAGTAGGTCGTAAATAGCCTCTCCCTGATACCAAAGGATGAATATGAGGAAGATGACGAAAACCATCGGCAATAAAATCGATAGTTTCAGTGACCTCTTTTCGTGACCTAAGTGCATGAACTCTGCCACGATATAAAAAGCCTTTACAATCGTCAATAGGATAAAGAAGAGCGTCCTTACACCCCCTGCCAACATCGTGAAGGCAATGACAAATTCTACTGCGGTAACACCTGCCAAAATCAGGGCTACCATCCATATGTGACGGATTTTTTGCTTATCAGCTGGCTGGGCTACGACGCCTGTATGTTGTTGTTCCATAGTTTAACTGTGCGGAAGATTACACCAAATAGAAAAATGTGAACACGAATACCCATACCAAATCAACGAAGTGCCAGTATAGGCCCACTTTCTCGACCATCTCGTAGTGGCCCCTTTTCTCAAGGGTACCAACTACCGTCTGGTAGAAAATGATGAAGTTGATTACCACTCCACTGAATACGTGAAAGCCATGGAATCCTGTGATAAAGAAAAAGAGCGCGGCAAAGTTTGGAGGGCCGTAAGGGTTAGAACTCAAACTTGCATGCCAAAAGCTTCCGTCTGCTTGCTCTACTCCGTGGATGAAGTGTGACCACTCCCAAGCCTGACATCCGAGGAAGGTCAAGCCTCCTACAATCGTCCAAAGCATCCACTTCTCTACTCCACGCTTGTCCATCCTATGTCCGGCTTCCACACCGAGCACCATTGTCACACTGCTGAGAATGAGGATGAACGTCATGATCCCCACAAATACAAGGGGAAGATGGACGCCATGCAGAAAAGGAACAGCTTCAAAAACTCTTTCCGGAACAGGCCAATATTCCTGAGAGAAAACGAAATCAGAGACATCCCCCTCATAGGCGGGGTGCTTGAAACGGATCATTCCATAAGTGATCAGAAGCGCCGAGAATGTGAAGGCATCTGACAATAGGAAAAACCACATCATCAGCTTACCATAGCTGGCCTTCATCGGCTCTACGCCGCCTCCCCAAAGTCCCTTTTGAGGTTCGTCTACTACGACTGCAGTGTTCGACATAATCGAGTAAAAGTGTTATTAATTATTGACGATCAAAAATATATATAAATAGAGCCAAAGTCCACCAAGAAAGTGCCAATACGTGGCACATAGCTCGATGCCGAGCATGCTTTTTGAATGCACCTTGTAAGCGAAAGCTCTTCTCAAAACCACCAGCAGGTAAATCAATCCGCCAGCGAGGTGAGCCACATGTAGTCCCGTGAAAACATAAATGAACGATCCCGCTGGGTTACCGACGAAATACACGCCTTGATCTACCAGTTCAGACCAGGACATATATTGCCCAATACTGAAGGCGACCGCCAGTACAGCCGTAATCAGGAGTCCCAGACGTATGTTAAAAAGATTGTTCTTCTTCGTGGAAATGTAGGCGAAATGCATCGACAGACTGCTCAGAACGATAAAAACAGATGTCAGCTTGAACAATTCCGGAAACTGGAATATCAGCCAATCACCCTCCGCTTTCTTCACAATATAGGCACTAGTGAGGGATACAAATATCATCACCACCGTTCCCATAAATATCCACAACGCCATCTTGCTTGCGTTCATTGATCTCACGCGCACAGTAGTCGTTGCCATCGCATTCACACTCGAAGTATCCATCTCTCTAAATTTTATCTATCAAAAACGCTATCTGTATGATCGGCAGGTAAATAATTGAGCCGAACATGATCTTCAGCGCAGACTTGCGCGAGTTATCCTTCATCAATAGGAATGTCTGACTTAAGAACAGCACCCCGCAAATCGTCGCTACTACTCCGCTACCAATGCCCGTCAAACCAAAGTAGCTCGGCAGAAGACCAAGAGGTAACAGGAACAGTGTGTAAACCATGATATTGATGGCGGTGTTCAAGTCCTTCTTACCTCCACCCGGCAACAGCTTGAAGCCCGCCTTCTTATAGTCATCGTCCGCAATCCAGGCAATCGCCCAGAAATGTGGAAACTGCCATATGAATTGAATGCCAAAGATGATGAGCGCTTCGTGGCTAATCCCTCCTGTGGCAGCCACCCAGCCGATCAAAGGAGGCAGTGCACCAGGAAATGCACCTACGAAAACAGCTACAGGTCCAACGCGCTTGAGTGGCGTGTAAACAAATGCATACAACACAAGCGAAAGCACGGACAACGCAACAGTTAATGGATTGGCGGAGATGTAGATCAGGAAGACTCCCAAAACACCGGTGGTGACAACCACTGCCCACGCCTCTCTATCTGAAAGCCTTCCGGTCGGTAGAGGTCGCCCTTTCGTTCGTGACATAAGCGCATCTAGCTTCCGCTCGAGGATCTGGTTGATTGTGACCGAGGCCCCACTGACAAAGAACCCGCCGGTAGCAAAAAGGAAGAAGTCCACAAAATCCAAAGTCCCGCGATGGCCTAGCAAATAGCCAAAAGCAGACGAAAACGCGACCAGTGCGGACAATCTCGCCTTCAACAACTCCACGAAGGCACCCGCCTTCTCCCGCCAAACACTACCACTATTTGTAATACTAATCATACCGTCACCATTGCGCCTCTCCGTACAGAAGAAGCCCTTAAAGTTAAATAATACAACAGTCCAAAGAGTACCGCCGACGATAGCAGGTGAAGTGGCTGGATCACCTTCGGAATCGCGAAATAAGCCATGGCGGCTCCTCCTAATACTTCCAACACTATCAGCGCCAGACTCGCCATCCAAATCCTGCCAAAGTTGCTGGAAAGATGCCCGTCATTGTACAGGCGGTAAACGCCGTATGCAGCCAAGCCCAATATCAACAGTGAGGAGGTTCGATGAATGTAGAAAGTCACGGACATCTGCCCGATCAAATCTTCTCTCATAATACCGCGGAAAAGCAGCGCATCCACTTGCTCGCGCACCTGCGTCCCTAGAAATAGCTGAGGTAGCAAGAGCAGGAAGAGAATGAGACTGATCCTTCCATATTCTTCCACAAAACCAGGCGCCGGAGTAGCTGTCAAATGATAGGTATATATCAAGATACCGATCAGTAGAAATGCTAACCCCATGTGAACCGACACAAATCCAGGCAGCAAATTCGTGGATACGACCAGCGAGCCAATCCACCCTTGAAATAGCACGAGAACCAATCCAAGAAAGGAATAAATGACCACCTTCGACTGTGACCGCTGATACCTTAGGGCATACCAGCAATACATAATTATGAAGAGACCAATCACTACCCCAATGAGTCTATTGATATATTCCACCCATGCCTTAAGTCCACTGTATTCTTCCTCCACGCGAATGTCGGGGTCAGAAGTCAAGCGCTGCGCCAGATTGCTCATCCCCATGCCATTAAGCACACCTGCCAGTCGCTCATTTTTAGCCAACCGTTTTTGTAGAAACAGCTCCTGGTAATCATCTGGTAGCTGCTCAGCACACGTTGGGGGAATGTAACCTCCAAAGCACTTCGGCCAGTCCGGGCAACCCATACCGGCTTCCATGACCCTTACGACACTGCCGACCCCTATCAAAAGGAGGACAGCAATGATCGTATACAGATTAAAGGTTCTGTATGCGTCTTTATTCGGCTTCCTCATGAGTCGCTTTGGCGACTTCAATTCCCTCCTGCTTCGCTAGCTCATTTTCCTGAGGCAAGTTAGACTCAGGCGTAGCCGAGAAGGGCACGGTTTGTGGAATGAAATCCTCCTCAGCACCAGGCTTGCTATAGTCATAAGCCCAGCGGAAGACCTTCGGAATAGCTCCAGGCCAGTTGCCGTGCTGAGGCAATCGAGGGGTGGTCCACTCGAGTGTGGTCGATCCCCAAGGGTTTTCTGGGGCCATACGACCTCGGAAAATACTGTGGAAGAAGTTGAACACAAAAATGAACTGCGCGCCGAAAGTAAAGATCGCCGCGATCGTCACGAAAGAGTTCAAGTCCGTGAATGTGCTGAACGCATCGAAGCTCGTGAATGAATAATATCTTCTAGGGAATCCGGCGATACCCACGTAGTGTAGCGGGAAGAATACCAGGTAGATACCCACAAATGTCAACCAGAAGTGAATATGTCCCAGACGCTCATCCATCATACGCCCAAACATCTTGGGGAACCAGTGATAGACGCCTGCTGCCAAACCGAAGGCTGAAGCACTACCCATCACAAGGTGGAAGTGTGCCACCACAAAGTAGGTATCGTGAAGGTTGATATCCAATGCGGAGTTACCCAGGAATATACCTGTCAATCCTCCTGAAATGAAGAAGGACACAAGGCCGATCGAAAACAACATCGCCGGCGTGAATACAATATTCCCCTTCCAAAGCGTAGTGATATAGTTAAATGCTTTTACAGCCGATGGTACAGCAATGATCAATGTAAGGAACATGAAGATCGAACCCAGGAACGGATTCATCCCCGTCACAAACATGTGATGCGCCCATACGATAAAGGATAGGAATCCGATCGCGAGCATGGACCCAATCATGGCCCGATAGCCGAAGATTGGCTTTCTTGAATTCGTAGCAATGATCTCTGACGTGATCCCAAGAGCTGGGAGCAATACGATATACACTTCAGGGTGACCAAGGAACCAGAAGAGGTGTTGATATAGGATCGGACTACCACCAATATTGGGTAGTGCCTCACCATTGATCCATATCTCTGAAAGGTAGAAACTGGTACCGAAAGAGCGATCAAATACCAACAGAAGGGCTGCAGCAAACAATACAGGGAATGAAAGCACACCCAATACTGCTGTAATGAAGAAGGCCCAAATCGTCAGTGGCAATCTTGAAAACGACATACCCTCGGTCCGAAGGTTGATGACCGTAGTGATGTAGTTGATACCTCCGAGTAAGCTAGACGCAATGAAAAATACCATCGCTACCAGCCACATCGTCATACCCAGTCCCGATCCTTGTATGGCCTGGGGCAATGCACTCAGCGGCGGATAGACAGTCCATCCACCTGCAGCAGGCCCAGTTTCGATAAACAACGAAATGAACATCACCACACTTGACAGGAAGAAGAACCAGTAAGAAAGCATGTTAAGGAACCCGGAAGCCATATCCCGCGCTCCGATCTGCAGTGGAATGAGGAAGTTACTGAACGTTCCACTCAAGCCCGCGGTCAGTACGAAGAAGACCATGATCGTACCGTGCATGGTAACCAGCGCCAGATAGAATTCCTGGTCCAATTTACCGGCCGGCGTGATCCACTTACCCAATACGGGACGCAGCCACTCCAGATCCATGTCGGGGAATCCTAGCTGAAGACGGAATACTACCGACATCGCTACACCCACTACTGCCCAGAAAATACCTGTGATCAGGAATTGCTTGGCGATCGTCTTGTGGTCCTGAGAGAAGATGTACTTCCCTATGAACCCTGGCTCATGATGATCATCATGATGCTCCTCTACTTGATGCGATACTGCTTCTGCTGCCATAATTTCTTCTTCGATTATTGAGCGGTTGAGATCATTTGTGGCGCAACCTGCTGTTCTTCTTCAATGTTTTCCAATCCCAGGGTGATAAAGGCCTGTTCCCGTAGTTCCGCAGGAACATCCGCCAGATAATCGGGATTCTGCTTAAGCCATGGCTCCTGCTCATCATACCACTTCTTGTAGTCTTCAGGCTCATCTACCACGATCAAATACTTCATACCAAAGTGACCTTTACCGCAGATCTTGTTACAAACCAACTCGTAGTTGAAATCCGGATTGCCAGTCTCAAGGCGCATCTCAGCGGTCGACTTCGTAGGCACAAACCAGAACTTGGTAGGCATGCCAGGCACGGCGTTCATCTGCAGACGGAAGTGTGGAGAATAGAAACTGTGGATCACATCCCGAGCCCTGATGTTGAGCAATACGGGCTTCCCTTTAGGCACATGCAACTGCAGGCCGAAGAAGTCGTCAAATGAGGCGCGGTCGGAGAAATCCACACCTGATATATTGGATACGTCCGTTTTGCGGTAATCATATCCACCTAATTTCTTATCGGCCCCAGGGTAGCGAACCGCCCAGGAATACTGATAGCCCATCACTTCAATTACCTCCGCATCCTCCGGTGCCGGAGCGGTGATATCCACCCATGCTTTCCAACCTGTAAGGATCAGCACAGCCAAAACAACAGCGGGTACCGCCGTCCAGATGACTTCCAACCGATCGTTGTGAGGATAAAAAGTGGCTTTCTGACCATCTCTCTTCTGGTACTTATAAGCAAAACCAAATAGAAAGATCTGCGTGATCACAAACACAATACCTGTGATCGCCATGGTCACCCAGAAAAGTCTCTCCGTTACCACCCCATGCTCAGAGGCGATTGGCTGATTGAAGCTGTCGTCCAATCCTCCAAAGGAGAAATAGAAACTTCCGATGAGACCAAAAACAAGGAAGGCCAGCATCAACGATGCCTGGATCTTATTGCTATTAGGAACCTTACCCTCTTCCTTCTTCTTTACTACCTGTACCAATGTCGACACCCTGAAGACGATCACGAGGATCGCTACAATAAGGATGACCGCAATGACTAAGACTGTATTTAACATTCCTCCTCTTTGTTTTTAAATGTGATGGTGCAAACTCTCTTTCAACATTGGATGATTCTTTCCATACAGGGGCACCTTAGAAAGTTGGTTGAGAACAACGTAGATAAATGCACCTGAGAAAATGAACATCACACCCAATTCTAGAAATCCGAACCCGCCGTTCTCGCGCAATGTTCCGGGAGTTATCATCAAATAGAAATCTAACCAGTGACCAAGTATGATAATGGGGGCCACTACCTTAATGAAACGCGAGTGCCTCTTCGCATCCCTGGTCATCAAGACAAGGAACGGAAGAAAGAAATTCAGGATCAAAACAAGATAGAACAACCCGCCGTATTGTGGGCTCTTCCAGCGCTCGAGGTAGTAGACGGTCTCCTCTGGAATATGCGCATAATAGATTAGCAAAAACTGCGAGAACCACACGTACGTCCAGAAGATCGAGAATGCAAACATGAATTTACCCAGGTCGTGAACATGGTTCGCGTTCACAACAGACAGATAACCAAGATCCTTCAGGATGACGACGATCAGAGCGGTCAGCGCCAATCCTGATACCCACCAGCTGGCAAAAGAATACCAACCAAACATGGTACTGAACCAGTGTGTATCGATCGACATGATCCAATCCCATGCAGAGACTGATGAGGATACTGCAAAGAATATCAGGAACCATGCGGACCATGATCTCATCTGCTTCCACTTGTCAGTACCGCCCAACTCGTCTTCCTGCGCCATGAATGACTGCATTTTCTTGAACATCCAGTACCACACACCGAAGAAGATGATCATCCGAGCCAAGAAGAAAAAAGGTACGCTGGCCTCAGATGAAGGCCAGAAGAAATAGCCTTGCTTGCCAGCAATGATCGAGTCATATTGCGGGTTTCGCGCACCGTTCTCTAGCACCTCAGAATACAGGTCACTGTGCGTCCAGTGGAAAATGTCATGACCGAAAGCCAAAAAGCTAACCAGCAATAGCACAAATGCAATAGGCAACCAGGCTCCGAAAGCCATAGCTATCCGTTTTATGCCTGCCGACCATCCTGCTTGAGCAGCATATTGGATGGCAAAGAACGCTACACCGATGATGGAGATACCCGCAAAGAATACGTTGTTGATCCAGATGTTGGCATATAGCCGCTTCGTCCAATGGAAGTCTCCGTGTCCACCCCCTTCGCCACCACCGCCGTGGCCTGCTCCGTGGGCTCCTTCGGCGGCTTCGTGACCACCGACGTTCATCAGCACTATTCCAATAACCGTCAGCAGGAAGCCGACTGCTATGAAGATCAGTAAGTTGCGCTTGGTCTTACTGGTAAAATCGAATCTCTCTTCTTTTAATTCCACTTACAGTTAGGTTATTGGTTTTGCAGAACTTGTACATATCGCACGATCTTCCAGCGATCTTCTTCGCTGATCTGCGATCCGTGCGCTCCCATCCTACCCTTGCCATGGGTGATTACATGAAAAATGTGTCCGGCACCCTTGTCCTTCACAGCAGCAGAGGTGTACGACGTCACTCCTTTGTACACCTGGCCTACTGAGCCGTCACCAGCGCCCTTCTCACCGTGGCAGTGCGTACAAAACCGGTCGTACAACACCTTCCCCTCAGCTATTACTACCTGTGACGAATCCGTAGGATTGGTCAATGTAGCTTCAGCCGTGACATAATCGTCAGGAGCGATATGATTGGGAAGGAACTTGCCACGCTTCACAGTACCCGGAACAGGTTTACGCATGGTCATCTCATGCATATTGTAAGGGTTCGAGTTGTAGAACTCACCATGTGGCTCCTCGTCGGTAGAGCTTAGCCAAGAGCCAATCTCCCTGTCCTTGATTTGGCTCAAGGGCTCGTAAGGCGTAGAGTGGTACATCTGCGGTGCGTACTCCAAACCGGGATCGTTGCCCCCAGCTGCGCAACCAAGCAAGAAAGTGGCGACCATCGCCATGCCAAGGATATTGCTAATTGTCTTACGCATCGTTACTCCTCAAATTTTTTGGTGTTTACTTCTGAGGCGCCATTGGCCTTCAAAAGCGTATCGATCTCTTTTGCGGATTGCTTATTCGCATCCAGGTCAATGGCCATGACATGCTTATCGTCAGTAGCGCGCAGATCAAAGATTCTCGGCTTGCCCCAGGGCTTGAGATTTCTGATGACCATGAACGTACCCACCATGCCAAAGGAAGCAAGCAGTACAGTCAGTTCGAAGGTCACAGGCACGAAAGACGGGAAAGGAACGTAGTCCTTGCCACCGATAATCATCGGCCAATCGACGCCCATCATCCCTATTTGCATGGTAAGTGCGAGCGACGTGCCCAATACGCCAAACATGAACGCCGCTATCGACATGTTGGAGCGCTTGTAGCCGAGGGCATGCTCGATACCATGAACGGGAAATGGAGAATACACTTCGTGGATCTTCACGCCCTCATTTCTGACAGATTTGATGGCGTCTAGCAAGACGTCTTCGTCTTCGTAAATCCCTACTAAAAAGTTTGTTCCTTCAGACATATCTTTTATGCTAATTCCTTTTCGGCGGGTTTATTCACATCAGAACCCTCCAGCTTTTCTCCCGTCGCCTTCACGATACTCTTCACCTCTGCCATGTTGATCACAGGGAAGAACTTCGCAAAGAGGAAGAAGGCTGTGAAGAACAAGCCAAACGTAAAGAGGTACACACCTACATCGTAGAGACTTGGGTAGAACATCGCCCAGCTAGACGGCAGGAAGTCTCTGTGAAGCGAGGTGACGATGATCACAAATCGCTCAAACCACATACCTATGTTCACCACGATCGACAGCACAAATGTGGCAGCGATGTTGGTCCGGATCTTCTTGATCCAAAAGAGCTGTGGTGATACCACATTACATGTCATCATAGAGGCATAGGCCCACCAATACGGGCCTTGCAGCCTGTTGAAGAAAGCATATTGCTCCGCCTCTACTCCAGAGTACCAGGCGATGAAAAGCTCAGTTATGTAAGCGATCCCCACGATTGAGCCCGTGATGATGATGACAATATTCATCAGCTCAAGATGGCCGATGGTAATATAATCCTCCAATCGATAGACCTTTCTCATCACGATCAGTAGCGTGAGCACCATCGCAAATCCGGAGAAGATCGCACCCGCGACGAAGTACGGCGGGAAGATGGTCGTATGCCATCCAGGTATTACAGAAGTGGCAAAGTCAAACGATACAATGGTATGAACTGACAGTACCAGCGGTGTGGCTAATCCTGCCAGGACAAGAGCCACAGTCTCGTAGTGATTCCAGGATTTTGCTGCGCCATCCCAGCCAAAGCTCAAAGCACCGTAAATGGCTTTTGACACCTTGTTCTTAGCACGATCCCTGATTGTAGCGAAGTCAGGAATCAGCCCGATGTACCAAAAGACCAGGGAAACTGAGAAATAGGTACTGATCGCAAAGACATCCCAGAGTAGCGGGGAGTTGAAGTTCACCCAAAGCGATCCAAATGTATTTGGGAGTGGCAATGCCCAGTAGAACCCTAACCAAGGACGACCCATGTGCAGAACAGGGAACATCGCGGCACAGATCACCGCAAAGATGGTCATAGCCTCCGCTGCGCGGTTGATGGACATCCTCCATCGTTGTCTGAAAAGTAGTAGAATGGCTGAAATCAACGTACCGGCGTGACCGATACCGACCCACCATACGAAGTTGGTGATATCCCAAGCCCAACCAACGGTCTTATTGAGTCCCCACATGCCGATACCCTCCCAAAGGAGCATCCCGACACAATAGCCACCTCCTACCAATAAAGCCAGTGAGACAGCCATCGCCATGAGCCACGTCGGCTGCGGCTTCTCCTCTACCCTGCCGGCGATATCTTCAGTAACGTCGTGGAGGGTTTTTCCTCCCGTAATTAGTGGGTCCCTTAATACAGATTCTGAAGTCATTTAAACTACTTTATTTCCTATGATTTATGCGTGTGACTCTTCCTGGGACGTAGTTACTTCGTCCTTGTTTCTCACCTTCGTCAGATACCAGATATTTGGCATCACACGCAGTTCTTCCAATACATGATAAGCGCGAGGCTCCTGGGCTTCGACACCCTTCTCCATCGACTTGATCTTCAACATCTTCGAGATCTTGCTATTCGGATCTTTCATATCCCCAAATACGAGGGCATCCGATGGGCAAGACTTCACGCAGGCTGTGCTCACCTCACCATCCACAGGACGTCGATTTTCACGTTTCGCTGTCAGTTTACCTTCCTGAATACGCTGTACACAGAAAGTACACTTCTCCATCACACCTCGAGCCCGGACAGTTACGTCTGGATTCAATACCATCTTACCCAGGTCATTGTTCATCGAAGTGTTCGCGCTGAACTGGTCGTTGTCGTGATACTTGAACCAGTTGAAGCGACGCACTTTGTAAGGACAGTTATTCGCACAGTATCTTGTTCCGATGCAGCGGTTATAGGTCATTTGGTTTAGACCTTCAGAGCTGTGCGTGGTGGCAGCGACAGGGCACACAGTCTCGCAGGGAGCATTGTTACACTGCTGGCACATCATCGGCTGGAAGACCACCTCAGGGTTGGCCTCGGCCTTTTCCATCGCTACGAGATCATCTTCAGGCGCATCCGTACTGTAGTAGCGATCGATCCTGATCCAATGCATCTCCCTACGCATCAAGACCTCGTCCTTCCCTACGACCGGCACGTTGTTTTCAACCTGGCAGGCCACAGTACAAGTACCGCACCCTGTACAGGAGTTGAGGTCGATCGCCATACCCCAGTGATGGTTGGCGTATTCATGACCCTTCCAAAGGGATACAGCTGATGGCTTTTTGAATCCCTCTGCAGTGGCAATTCTTGGGAAGTGCCTTCCGGCTTGAGGGTCTTGCTGATAAGATTTCAGCACAGTTTCTTGAATGACCGTCTCACGACCCATGTAGGTTTGAGAGGTCTGAGTTTGAGCAACTCGATAGCTTGCTGAGGTAGGCTCTACAGAAACACCTGAAGTAATGCTATAGCTAAGCCCCTTGCTAGTGGAGGCTACCATGGGATACGCATTCACGCCTACGCCATCAGCCACGCGACCGGCTTTCGTACGGCCGTAGCCCAGCGCCAAACCGATCGTGCCCTCTGCCTGACCCGGCTGCGGCAATACTGGTACAGATACGGTCTGACCATTGACAGTAAGGTTCACGAGCTGCGTGCTCATCTTACCAGAATCCGTCCTGATTCCCCACTCCTCTACCTGCTTAGGTGATGCAGTAACATAATTATCCCAGCAAGCCTTCGTGATGGGATCCGGCATCTCCTGCAACCAGGGGTTATTGGCCTGAATACCTGTGCCTACACTATTATTCTGGTAGATTACCAATTCAAGCCCGCTTCCGGCACTCTGGCCGCCAACGGCACTAGCAGCAGTACCAACGGCTCCCCCATCGAAGGAAGCAGCCGCGTCACCAGCACTGACCGTGAAAACACCATCGTGCAGTGACTTGTCCCAGAAATAATCAAACGTCGAGGCGCCATCACCAGCAAGCGGCATCATGTCGCTTTCCCAATTGGCGCGCAAGAAGTCGTAATAACTGCTTTCACTTCCACCCCAGGTCAGGAAGGAATCCTGCGCCTGACGGGTATTGAAAATATTTGATATCGTAGGCTGCGACAAGCTGTAGGATCCGGTCGCTATCTCAAAGTCGTTCCAGGACTCGAGGTAGTGATTGTCAGGAGCTACGCACTTCACAGATGCAGAGGTCTCCTCCATCCTATCGGAAGTTGACAGAGAGAACTTGACGTTTTTCAGACCTTCTCCGATTTCCGCACCCCGCGGATGGTCATAAACAGGGTTGCAGTTGTAGAAGAAGACCGCGTCATATCCACCACCTTTCATCTGATCGACAAACTGCGAAAACGCAACGTCGTTACCCGCTCTTACATTCAATGAGCTGTTGATATCGATGGTAGTGCCGTAGCTGCCCAGTGCATTGTTGATAGCGCTGACCAATACCTGCACGTCTGCGTCATTCGACCCAGCCACTACCAATCCGTTGCTACCTGCTGCCTTCAGATCGGCAATGGCTTTTTGCACGTTGGGATTTGAAGCCGACTGCCCCCCGACAACCGCGTCATAGATGGCTTTTACAAAAAGCCCTTCTTCTGAAGCTCGAATGGGGAATCGATAATCAGCATTGGCTCCTGTCAGCGAGAAATTGCTCTCAAAGACATAGAGCCTTGACATGTCTTTCTTGTTGTCACCCAGCTTTCTGGAAGCGGCAAACTGCTTGTTGTTCAAAGAAGCATTGACGCCTGTACCGAGGAAATCAGAGGCGACAGCAACTATCGTCTTCGCCTTGCTGAAGTCATAAGACGGATAGGCTCTCTTGCCAAAAGTCTTTTGGTGTGCTTCGAGGATCCCATGTGCGGAATATTGGTCATAGGCAACATGGGTGGTGTTCGTGAATTTTCCTTTGAATGCCTCTATGGCCTTCATTGTGCTGGGACTAGCAATCGTATTGGAAACGATCGCCACTCTTGAGCCAGCGGCTAGCGCGCCTACGGCACGATCGACATCATCCCAGGTGGCCTCTTTGCCATCGACCATTGGCCCTGTCAAACGCTCCTTATCATAAAGGGACAATACAGAAGCCTCCGCCTGAGGTGTGGTGCCACCGCCGCTCAAGGCAGACATCTCGTTGCCTTCAACTTTGATGGGTCTTCCCTCCCTGGTCTTTACCAATACACTGCACACATCGCTACCGCTGACGTAGGTACTGGCGTAGTAGTTAGCTATACTGGGATCTATCTCCTCTGGCTTTACCACCCAGGGGATAGCGTTTCTTACAGGAGCCTCGCAGGCAGCCAAGGAAACCGCACCAAGGCCAAATCCCATCATCTTGAGAAAATCCCTTCTGCTGGTATCAGAAGAATGCTCTCCTTCAAGAGGTAAATGTTCAGGAAATTCTTTGTTTGCTCTCTCGGCAAATTCTGGAGTGTTCTTTAGTTGCTCCAGTCCTTTCCAATATTTCTTAGTTGAATTCATATTATGCTTCTACCTGAGAGATTTAGTAATGACATTTAGAGCACTCGAGTCCACCATTGTCCTCTACGGTCATGGGTTCTTTGCTCACTTCCGAATGCAGCTCTACCAAATCCGTGTAGTAACCGTTTCCTTTTGTGTTCAAGTTGGTTTCGCGATGGCAATTGATACACCATCCCATCGTGAGGTTGGAGTGCTGATAAACCACTTCCATTTCTTCGATCGGACCATGGCATGTCTGGCACTCCAGTCCTCCCACCTGCACGTGCTGCGAGTGGTTGAAGTAGGCAAGATCGGGCAGGTTATGCACCCGCACCCACTCAATAGGCTTGGTGTCAGTCCCATAGGTAGCAGTAGCCGGATCGTAGTCGATGGCCTCATAGATCTTCGCAATCTCAGGGGATTCCGTCTTGATGGCCGTGTGGCAATTCATACAGATGTTCGCCGACGGAATATTAGCCGACTTCGCCTTGCGTACACCCGTATGGCAGTACTGACAATCAATCTCGTATTGTCCCGCGTGGATCTTGTGAGAGAACGCAATGGGCTGCTTAGGCTGATATCCTTGCTGAACACCGATCGTGAATGCTCCGTCAATGGCAGTCTTCAACAATACGATAGTAAAAATGAATGCGACCAATCCTATGAATGAATCACTCTTGACAAATGCCAGCACATCAAAGCGCTGATCGACAATCTCTTTGTCCTCATCGCTAAGCTCCTTGCTGCTTTTCAAGTATTTGGTCAATACCGAAATCACAAGGATCAATGTGATCAGGATCAGGATCAGAACGACGACGAAAATGACGATGACGGCCGTCAGGTACTCCTGCGATACGCCCGTCCCTCCTGCGCCAGCCTGGGTGCCTGCGGAGGCGACATCCCCACCGTCGTCAACAGGAATTTCCTTATTGGACTCGTCCTTTACGTAGGCCAGAATCGACAGGATCTCATCATCCGAAAACGGATAAGCCGTCATCAGTGTGCGGTTGTACTCCTCATAGAGAGCCACAGCATATTCGTCACCACTTTGGATGACCTTCTGCGAGTTGCGGATCCAGGGAATCAACCAATCGACAGGTCGTCTCTCATGCACGTCCTTCAACGCCGGACCAATCACCACCTCATTGATGGCGTGGCATTGCGTACAGTTGTTTTTGTACAACTGCTCCCCCGCCGAGATGATCGCGGCGTCGGTGGGAATGCCATCGTCGTCAGCCGCAGCTGCAGCGTCGTCTTGGGCCAGTAAGTGTGTCGAGAAAAGTGAAAGAGAGAATAGGATGAAAGAGAAGGCTACTCTTCGCAGGTCAGGAAATGTGTTTTTCAACATGTATTTTACCATTCTAGGCTCAAACGCGTACAAAACTAACATTGGCCCCGTGTAAAACAAACACTTTCCGAAACCTTCGAAAGGTTGACCCCGTACTCCCCCCTTCATAGCCACTCAAATAGCTAGTATACAGTAGGTTAGATTTATATTTTTCTCAAAATTCCTATGTTATTTAGAATTGTTCTAAATAATCACCACCTCCTGTTGTCGGCGGGTCACAGATGGTACAGTGGTGCAAACTCCTCACTCGCGAAAAGATCCAGTCCTGGCTACGGTCAATACTCCGAATTATCCTACGACTCCCACCGCTTTTCGGGCAGGTCAGTCACTGCCAGTCATTCATAGACGGAGAACATCAGATGGTCACTCGAAGCCTCTTACATTTCATAATTGTCATACACTGGTTTGTAATCAAAGACCTCGGTGAAGGCGAAGACAGTCGCATATTATATATATATGATTGGGCACAGAAGCACCACAACTCCCACATACTTTTCAGGACGCTCTTCTTTCAGGGCGATTACTGAGGAATTGACAACACGCTACGCCATCTTCCTGGACATCTCGGGAGCTCTTTCGACGGGTTTGGGCTGATCTGGCTCCTCTTCAAATAAAAGGTGAGTAACCTTGTCCAGGAAGGGCGTCTCGACACCGCTCTCGATTTGCAGTGACTTAAACTCTCTGGCCAACTCCATCATCTCGTCTTTGGCAGCATTGACATGCATCATCATAGCCACCTCGGCAAATTTGGAGCCAAAGACCCTCCTGAGAATGCCCACCAACAGGTGGATTGGGAACCAATAAAACAGCCTCAGCTTCGGATTGTAGCTTTTGCGGTACCCCAACGACTTCAAGACCCTTCCTGATTCGCGAACAGCATGAACGTACTCGTTGAGTGTCTCACGGTCTTTGGCCAGGCGATAGTTATCGCCACTCCTCAGTAAGGCTCCAGCCACAGGCAGAATGAAAGCCACATGGTACTTCAACCAACTGTTGATATCATCCACGATCTTCACCGGTACTCCCGCCAATTCGAAAAGCTCTTGTATGCTCCTGGTGCGGCCATAGATCTTACCGTCTATCTCGCCTAAGACGACGGGCATTCTGCTGCCTCCGGGCTTCGCTGTATCCACGTAGTGCACGACATGCCCCAACCGGGAGCCCCCTCCCCCCGGGAATCCAAAGAGAATCTTCTCGGGGGGCAAATACTCCAGATATTCATAGAATCCGGCAGCGTTGTTGCCCATGAATAGAATGTGATGAAACTGCTGCTTGTGCTGGGAAAGGAAAGGCAAGAGCTCCTGAGTGCTGTTCTTGCGCATGATGACAATGGCGAGATCATAGTATCCACGGGTGTAGATGTCATCGACGACCTTCACATTGGCTCTTTGCTCCTCACCGGTGAATTCATTGATTAAGGTCAAGCCACTCTTCTCCAGATAATCGTAGTGTTGACCTCGGGCCAGAAGTGTGACATCAATGCCGGCCCGATGAAAAAGAAATGCGTATAGACTGCCGAGAGGTCCAGCGCCGATGATCAGGGTTTTCATAGCTTTCCTCCTTTCGCTTCCATTTTATGTGATCGACCTCGGGTTTATGATACTACAACGCATTGTCATAGGCAATGACCTACGACGTTGCGGTCCATGATTCAAATCAGGGAAGAGGGCAAGCCAAATGTGAGAGGAATGCCCGATTGCCCGAAGGCTCAGCAAGGCACACCCATTGCCAACCGGCAATTCAGGAACTCAGAATTCTTCTATAATCCCGTACAGTCGCTCATGGATCTGCTGTCTGATCCGCATATCATAAAGGGCGCGGTTGTTTCTAGTGGGATACACCCGATTGCACATAAAGATGAAGAGCAATTCCTTCTCTGGATCGGCCCATACGATGGGGCCCGTATAGCCAGTATGACCAAAGCTGCGCGTACTGGCCGCCTGGGCCACGCCGCTTCGAGCACTGTCATACTCCAGCAGAGGTTTGTCAAAGCCCAGTCCCCTCCTGTTCTCGTTGTTGGGGTAGTGAGTGACAGTGAACAGGTCAACAGTTTGCTCCTTCAGGATAATAGAATCCTGATAAACACCTCTATTCTGCAGCATGAGCCAGACCCTGGCCAGGTCCTCGGCATTGGAGAATAGCCCGGCATTTCCGGACACACCTCGCATCATAATAGCGCCTTCATCATGTACCCATCCGTGGATAGGAACGTGTCGGAAAAACGTGTCGACCTCTGTGGGTACAATTTGATCAAGGGGAAATGTATTTAGCGGATTAAAGACAGTGGTCTGCGCCCCCAGAGGATCGTAGAAGCGCGTTCGAAGGTACTCCTCGAAAGCCATGCCCGTTTGCTTTTGGACGATCTCCGGTACTAAATAGAAAAACATGCCCGAATAGACATACCCCTGCTCGGGGTTGAACTCGGCCTTGCTTATATATTTCTTGATGGTCTTGTAAAAGTCATTTCGCAAATACTTGCCGTCGGCCAATTTCCAGTCATACTTCTCTGAAGGCGTCGACGACACGTACTTTTTCTTGAGCGCACCCTTTTTGTCTCTGATCTCGACATGGAAAGGTATCCAGCTCCGCCACCCACTCTGATGGGCCAATATCTCGCGAATGGTGACATCCCCCCGTTTCCCTTTCATCTCAGGCATGTAGTGATGGACTGTCTGGTCGAGGTCAAGCAAGCCATCCTCATACAGCCCCATTAGTGCCAGGGTGGCAGCAGTCACCTTCGTCACGGAAGCCAGGTCGTAGATGTCCGAGGTCTTCACTGCACGGAGGCTATCATAGGTGTGGTGACCATAGGCCTTGTCAAGGACTACTGAGTCTTTATGCATGGCCAGCAACACTCCACCCGGAAATGCGGAATTGCTAATAGCCCCCACCATGATGCTATCGATTTGTGCAAATAATGCACTGTCTCCACTATCAATTTGTGAAAATGACAATTCAACCTGAAGCAGGAAGGATATTGAGATTATTACTGTTCTGAAAGAGCGCTGCATCATTACTTTTGCGACTTATTTTTTGGATCGAACCTATGCAAAATTCCAAATATTTCATCATTGATTTTGACAGCACTTTCACGAAAGTGGAAGCACTGGACGTCTTGGGCGAAATATCACTGGAAGGAAAGCCTCACCGAGAAGAGGCTTTGGACCGTATCAAAGAGGTAACAGATCTAGGTATGGAAGGCAAGCTCTCCTTCCGGGAGTCGCTGGAAGAAAGGATCCGACTGCTCGATGCGCATAGGGATCATATCCCGGTATTGGTATCCCGCCTGTCCAAACAGGTATCCAAGTCTTTCAAGCGAAACAAAGAGTTTTTGCATAGACATTCTGAGCATATTTTCATACTCAGCAATGGATTCAAAGATTTTATCGTACCAATTGTAGAGAAGTTCGGTATCTCTGCTGAAAATGTGTACGCCAATGACTTCGTCTATGATGAGGATGGCAGTATCACAGGATTTGATAAGAACAACCCACTGGCTGCCGAGGACGGCGGCAAACCCAAGCAAATTGCAGAACTTAATTTAAAGGGAGAAGTATTTGTCCTGGGCGATGGCTACACTGATTATGAAATCAGAAAGGCCGGTCTGGCCAACAAGTTTTACGCTTTCACGGAAAATGTACGTCGTGAGCGCGTGCTTGAGAATGCAGACCATATCGCCCCTACCCTGGATGAAGTCCTCTATGTAAACAAAATGGAAAGAGCCCTGTCATACCCCAAAAACCGTATCAAGGTTTTGCTCCTGGAGAATATCCATCCCGAAGGACTTGAAAAGCTTACGGAAGAAGGCTATACCGTAGACGTTCATCCTGCGGGACTTAGTGAAGAAGAGCTCAGCGAAGCCATCAAGGATGTGAGTATCCTGGGAATAAGATCCAAGACGCAAGTAACGAAGAAGGTCCTCGAAAACGCCAAAAGACTACACGCCATCGGCGCCTTCTGTATCGGCACCAACCAGATCGACGTGGAGGAGTGTCTTCGCAAGGGAATAGCCATTTTCAATGCGCCATTTAGCAATACGCGGTCGGTGGTGGAGCTGGCCATTGCCGAGATGATCCTGCTGATGCGCAATATCCCTGATAAGGCTGCACGCATGCATGAGGGGCAATGGCAAAAATCGGCCACAAACAGCTTCGAAGTGCGAGGAAAGAAGTTGGGGATCATCGGCTACGGCAACATCGGTGCCCAATTATCAGTAGTGGCGGAAGCGCTGGGACTCGACGTATATTATTACGATCTGGAGGAGAAGCTGGCACTTGGGAACGCCACCCGGTGCAAAACGCTCCTGGAACTGCTGTCTATCTCGGACATCATCACGCTTCATGTGGACGGACGTCCGGAAAACAAAAATATGATCGGTGCCGAGGAATTTGATTTGATGAAGGAAGGCGTCATCTTCCTCAATCTGAGTCGGGGACATGTGGTCGACATCGATGCATTGAAGGCAAACATTGAAAGCGGCAAAATCAGGGGTGTAGGGATCGATGTATTTCCAGAGGAACCCTTCAGTAACAACGAAGAGTTTGTATCACCGCTCCGCAGCCTCCCCAATCTGCTGATGACCCCTCACATCGGGGGAAGCACTACCGAGGCCCAAATGAATATTGCGGACTTTGTACCGCAGAGGATCATGGACTACATCAATACTGGTTCGACCTCCAATAGCGTGAACTTTCCAAACATGGTACTGCCAAAACTGAAAAACGCGCACCGCTTCATACATATCCACCTCAACGAGCCCGGTGTGATGGCACAAATCAACCAGGTGCTGGCCTCTCGCACACTCAATGTGGTAGGTCAATATCTGAAAACCAACGAGACCATAGGCTACGTAATCACCGACATCAACAAAGATTACGACGAAGCAGTGATCGCAGATTTGAAAAAAATAGAAGGAACTATTAAATTCAGGGTTCTGTATTAGCATTCTTAAGAATTACGACGGTGAAATACTGGAAGATTTACACGCAATTGTTAGTAAATTCCAATAGATTCGAAAGGTTATGAGTGAACACCGCCCTAAGCTCCCTAAATGGACCCCCATCGAAGATTTGGATATCTTTGACAAGATTCTGCAAGATTCGAAAACTCAGCCTGCCCTGATTTTAAAATATCTGCCAGGACACCCTGAGAGCGAAGCAGTCAAGAAGAACCTGGAAAAGAGTTGGACCATTCCAGACGACCAGTTGAATGTTTACTTGCTGGATGTCAATAAGAAGCAGATCTCCAACCAAATCACCGAAAGCGCGGGAGTCGAAAACCACTATCCACAAATCCTTTTGTTTGCAGATGGAGTGACGATGTACGACGAGTCTTACGACCTCATCAACATCAAGAAAATCATCATTGCTCTGAAGATCATCAACCGCACTTTCCGCTGGTTAGAGACGCGGGTATAAAAAAGGAAGGGAGAAAAGCTAGAAAAGAAAAATATTCCCTCTGAGGGCGTTTCTAAACCTGAGTAATATCAGGATTTGGGTCGTCCAACCATCGCAACAATCCACTGTTATCCTTCGAACAAAGGTCTGATGTCACAAAGCCCACCAGATGAGGCCCGGTTTTGATGGCCAACTAACCCGGCTTATAATAAGTGTTAGGTTTAAAAACTTATTACAGAGGGAATAGATCAAAATTAAGCATAGTATTGCAACAGCAATCATGAGGAAGAGTATTTATTTCACGCCAGGCCCCTCTCAACTACACTACAGCTTCGATTATCACTTAAAAAAGGCCACAGATGCCTCCATTGGTAGCATTTCACATCGAAGTACCACCTTTCAGAAAATCTACCAGGAAACAGAGGAGTCACTCCGGGCACTACTCGAACTGCCCGATGATTTCCGCATCCTGTTCCTGTCCTCGGCAACCGATATATGGGAACGCATCCTTCAAAACCTGGTGGTCGATGCTTCGCACCACTTTGTGAATGGCGCCTTCTCGAAGCGGTTCTACGACTTTGCTATACAGCTCGGCAAAGCAAGCACCTTCACAAAAGCGGTGGAGGGACAGGAATTTGATGGAATAGACGTACCCGCAGAAGCAGAGCTCGTCGCCGTCACCCAGAATGAAACCAGCACGGGTTACAGCTTCCTTGCCAAGAATATCCAGGCGCTGAGAGATCAAAATCCCGACAAGCTGATTGCTGTGGATGCCGTGAGCTCGCTGCCCGCAATCCCCTTGGATTTTGGTGCCACTGACATGACCTACTTCTCGGTGCAGAAGTGTTTTGGACTTCCTGCTGGGCTAGGCGTCTGGATCCTCAATGAACGCTCCATCGAGCGATACAGACAGCTCCAATCCCAGCAAAAGGTGCGCGGTACCTACAGGTCCCTTGACAGCATGCTCAAGCAGGCCGAAAAGCACCAGACACCCGAAACACCGAACGTGCTGCTCATCTATCTGCTGGGAAAGGTGGCACAGGAGATGCTGCAAAAGGGTATCAAAAGCTTACGCAATGACACCATATATAAGAGTGCGATCCTCTACTCCATGCTAGAGAGTCACCCACGCCTATCCGCCTTTGTAAACAACTCCGATAACCGCTCGAAAACGGTCATCGTCGCTGAGTGCTCAGGGAACCAAACAGAGCTGCTCGAAGGGCTCAACCAAAAGGGCCTCGTACTCGGAAAAGGATATGGAGCATTCAAGGACAGGCACATCAGAATTGCCAACTTCCCAGCCCACTCACGGGAGCAGGTAGAGATGCTGTGTGATTTGATAGAAAAACATCCGTAGTAGGCTGTCAACATAGATTATTTCACATCACGGAGCTATCTCCTTTTGAGTCAGTTTTTTCTCTAAAAATCAGGCGACAAAACGCAATAATATTTTGAACATATATTAACTGTGCGCGTTGATCAATCAGACGGTACGTCTAATTTTGTGGTCATAATTACGCCAAGATTAAAGTATGTACAATTTCAACAAGATACTCGTCGGTCTGGACCAGACTGACATGGATTTTGAGCTCATCGATGCTGCCTGCAAAATGTGCCAAATGTCGGATTCGCAGGAGGTGATATTTGTGAGCTTGATTAGGGACTTCCACTTGCCCCCAGAGCTACTCAAGGAGTTTCCCGACATTTTGAACAAAGCCATTGCCGAGCGGGAAACCAAGCTTCGCGAGGAAGTGGATCGGTACTTTGAGTGCATGGACGTGAAAGTCCGATTTATCGTGCGTCAGGGACAGCCTACGAAAGAAATAATGACGCTTTCTGCCGACGAGAAAGTGGACCTCATCATCCTCGGTCGAAAAAATGAAAAGGAAGATGGTGGAATTTTGCTGACCCGAGTCGCACGCCGCGCGGCGTGCTCGCTGTTGGTCATTCCGAAGGGTCACAAAATGACCCTCAACCACCTGCACGTTCCCAGTGACTTCTCCAGCTATTCTACGCTGGCCGTGGAGAAAGCCACCGAACTCGCAAGAAATGTCGATTCGAAGCCGAAGATCACTATCCAGAATGTCTACCAGGTACCTAATGGCTACCACTACAGCGGCAAGTCTTTCAACGAATTTGCCGAAATCATGCAGCAGTATGCTGCCAGGGATTATGAGCAATTTGTCGCGGACCTCAACTTGTCCGACCTATCCCCGGAAGTCGTCTATACACTGGACAAAGATGACAACGTAATCCGATGCATCGATGACCAAGCGCGTGCCAGACAGACAGACATGGTGATCATAGGGGCCAAGGGTAGAAGTGCGACAACAGCCATCTTCATCGGGAGCAAAGCAGAGAATCTCATCCAAATGGATTCAGAATACGCACTACTCGTCGTTCGCCCCAAGGGCAAGACCGCAGGGATCAGGGAGTATTTGAAGGAGCTGTAGCTCGCATCTTATCAAGGAGGCGATTGAGTTCTTTCGCCTCCTCCTCATCAAGGGCACGTCGATCATCTTCCCATTGCTGCATCTCTCCATCCATGACTTGCAGGATGGCCAGGCCCCTCTCCGATATATAGACGTCAACAGCTCTACGATCTGTGGGGCATTGTTTTCGGATGACCAGCCCCTTGGTCTCCAACCGATCCACGATCCGTGAAGCATTGCTACTCTTATCAAGCATCCTGTCAATAAGGAGATTGACCGTCGATGCCTTCGGATGCTGACCACGTAAAATCCTGAGAATATTGAACTGAGGTGTCGTCAGTCCGTGCCGCTTGAAAAGCTCCTGGTACTGCTGGCTCAACCAGCCGTGAGTGTAGATCAAATTGACAACAGCCTTATTGAATTCTGACGAGAATTGTGGCTGCTTAATATCTTCCTCTAACGACATATGTTCCAAAAATTACAACTACATTTAATGTAACGACATTTAAATCAGGATGTTTGTATTTTCATTGCTTATCGTGTCATTCGTTAACTTGAAGGCGCCGAAAATCAAACCATGGAATGTCTTTACGATCGATCACAACCACCCTCTTCATAATCCACTCCCTTCTATCCGTTGAACTACATTCCCAAACCACAGTATTAAAAGCTGGTCGGCTGTTTGATGGCCTAGAGATGCATGATGGATGGATCGTCGCATTCGAACAGGACCGCATCACCTATGTTGGTCGTGACCGAAACTTTGAGGATGCCACTGTTCTGGAGCTCGGTGGAGACGCCACCATTCTGCCCGGATTGATTGAGGGGCACTCTCACATCCTGCTTCACCCCTACGACGAAACAAATTGGAACGACCAGGTACTCAAAGAGTCTCCCGGCGAGCGTGCAGCGCGTGCCACTGTCCACGTTCGTAAGTCCCTCGAAGCTGGCATCACTACCATGCGCGATCTGGGGTCAGAAGGGGCGGGCTACCTCGACGTTGGCATCAAGCAGGCCATCAACAAAGGTGTCATTCCCGGACCCAGATTGATCGTCGCTGGTCCAGCCATCGTGGCGACAGGGAGTTACGGCCCCAAGGGGTTTCATGAGTATGTGGACGTGCCGCTGGGTGCTGAAGAAGCAGACGCCAGTAATCTGATCACAGTGGTGCGGCGGCAGATCGGACACGGAGCTGATTTCATCAAAGTATATGCGGACTATCGCTGGGGACCTGATGGCAGTGCTCAGCCCACCTTCTCGCAAGCGGAGATAGCCACCATCGTAGAAACGGCAAAGAGCAGTGGACGTGTCACAGTCGCCCACGCGGCAACGGAGGAAGGAATTCGACGAGCGGTGATGGCAGGGGTCTCAACCATTGAGCACGGCGATGCCCTCAACAAAGATCTCGCCCAGTTGATGGCGGAAAAAAAAGTAGCCCTCTACCCTACGCTGGCAGCAGTCGAATCCATCAGCAGATACCGGGGCTGGCAAAAAGGGGAAGACCCTGAGCCCGCCAGAGTAACCCAAAAAAAGCAGGCATTGAAGACCGCCCTCGACGCCGGCGTCATCATAGGTTTTGGCGGCGACGTGGGTGTATACACTCATGGGACCAACGTGATCGAACTCGAGTTGATGGTGGAGTATGGTATGTCTGAGCTCCAGGCACTCAAGGCCGCTACGAGCTTGAACGCCAGTGTCTTTCAACTGAACGATGTGGGGACACTGACAGAGGGTAAGCTCGCCGACGTCGTTGTCGTACGAGGGAACCCATCTCAGAATATCAGCGCCCTAAAAGATATTCTGATGGTCGTCAAAAATGGGGAAATCGCCGCACAGAAGTAGCTTACAACCATATAATGCTCATTCCCTGACCACCCAAGACTTACAGTATTCAACGAACCCGATCCAGGTACTGACTTACAACCGTCAAATTGGGGTTGAGCCGGAGCGCCTCTTCCCCGTAGGTTACTACATCGTTATTATTCCCCGCCATATAGCTTACAACTGTCAGATCCTGAAGGATCTGCGTATCAGAGGAATTGAGTTCGTAACCATATTTCAAATACTTGAGAGCATTGGCATAATCTCTTTTGGTCTGTGCAAATAACCCCAGCCCTATACGGTGGTAAAAGTCTGCCAACTGTGCGTTGTATCCACGCCGGTTTAGGTACTCCATGTACTCATCGATGTATGGCACGTGGGCAGTCTGCAGGAGACGGTCAAACTGATACAACAAGGCATCGAGGTCACCATTGATCTGGTAGACTCCCGCCGCGACGCCGGCCCTCCCCCGCAAAGCTGTGGTGTACCTGGGATGTATCTCCAAAGCGCGCTCGAAATAGTAACGTGCCTCCTGGAGGTTTTGCATTTTCACCACCCGATCATCGGTCGCATTTGCTTTTTGGTAATAGTCATATCCGACGAAATTATTGAGGCGAGCGCTGCCACTGGATACATGTATACTTGAGAGATTCAACGTCACTGGGTCCTTCCAGTCCGGCACCCGCAACAATGTGCGAACCGCGAATCCTGCTGCGACAATTCCCAGCATGCCCAAGGTCGCAGGTTTCATCCAACTGAACCGACCAAAGCGTCCGGGAAGCCATTCCACAAGCAAGTAAGCCAATAGAATGCAATAAGCCAGTGAAGGAATAAAGGCAAACCGCTCATTCATAAAGGTACCAACACTGAAGACGATGTTTGACGTGATAGAGAGAGTAATGATGAAGAACAGTATACAATAAGCAGCAATACTTCGTGGCTTCCGAAGCTGGATCAGGGCATAGAATCCCATAGCCAAATAAAGCAGCAAAGGCAACAGCCCTCTCAACTCCCGGAACTTGACAATAGGGATGTGATAGGGGTAATAATCATGGGTAAGCGGATGTGGAAATACCATGAGTCGGACGTACTCCCACAGTGTGTAAAAGATCGTGGCGTACCTGTCGGAAGTTGACATCCCCTGGAAAGGGTTATTCATCAGCGCATTCACCTCCGCCCCACTGTCCAGCAGATAACCAATCACCTGCATCCGTAGCGCCAGGTAGGCGCCAGTCGCGACTAAGAGTGGCAACAGCGTGACCAGTAAGGGCTTCCAGCCGGCCCTAAAAAAGACCCAAAGCGTCAATGGCACCACCGCCAGGAATGTGATGGCATTTTCCTTGGCCAGGAGGGCAGCGAAAAAAGCTACGCCTGACAATACAAGGGCAAGGATTCCCTTGTTGCCCAGGTACTTCAACGTGAAGTACATGGACACCAGCACCAAGGTAAAAGTCATGATCTCATCTCTTCCCTTGATATTGGCGATGGCCTCTACATGCACTGGGTGCAGGATATAGATCACGCTCGCGACGAAAGGGATTGTCAAATACCAGGACCTGTCACCTGCTGGGAACAGCTTACTCAACACTCGAAAGATCAGTAGCCCAAGGAGGACATACCAAACAATATTCATCACATGATAAGGCCCCGGAGCATCACCGAATAACTCATACTCCGCCGCAAAGAAAACCAGTGATAGCGGACGATATCTGCCCCCGGCCACGAGGTCTCTTTGTTCTCCCAAATAGCCCGTAAATGACTCATTCAAGATGATTTCCGGGATGCCCGCGACACCTTGCCTGACGAAGTCATTCTCGGACAGAACAATCACATCATCGAGAACGAACCCAAAGGTCACTGTACTGATGTACAGAGCGATCGGCAGCAGTATGAGCACAATGGCCGGCCATTTATTTGCCTTCCAAAAATTTCCTGAGGTTTCCGGGATGATTGGCTGCTTCGGCACCAAAGCCTTCTGTGTGGCTTTTTTCTTTTTCTCTATGCGTGCTCTGTTCCTTCTTCCCATGGTGGGCGTTATTTCTTGTTGATTTCCAGTTTTCCTTTGTTGTAGATGCGAGAAGACCCAAGCCCCCACATCATAAAGCGATGGTTGAGGGAGGTTTTGAGTACTCCCAGCCCATAGGTGATGCTACGTGACAAATTGATCGATGAAGCCTCTTCGAAATACTTGGTAGGGCAGGTCACCTCCCCTATTTCATACCCGGCCATGAATATCTGGGAGACCATTTGATTATCAAACACAAAATCATCAGAGTTGGCTTGATAGTCGACGGTCTCCAAAACCTCCCGTGCAAACGCCCTGTAGCCAGTGTGGTATTCTGAGAGCTTCTGACCGATCAGAATGTTTTGGACAAGTGTCAGAAAGCGGTTGGCTATGTACTTGTAGATGGGCATGCCACCTCGCAAAGCACCCTTCCCCAATATTCGAGAACCAAATACCACCGGATAAAGCCCCGAGGCGATGATATGCGCCATCGCTGGGATCAACTTGGGGGTATATTGATAATCAGGGTGCACCATGATCACGATGTCAGCGCCGATTACCAGGGCCTGATCGTAGCAGCTCTTTTGATTGCCCCCATAGCCCTTGTTCTCCTGATGCTTAATTACTTGCTTAATGCCGAGTTTCTGAGCCAACTCGTAAGTATCATCATTACTGGCATCATCCACCAAAATGACATCATCGACGATATCCGATGGGATCTCCCGGTACGTTTTTTCCAGGGTCTGCTCAGCGTTGTAAGCTGGCATGATGACAACGACGCGTCGTCCGTAAATCATAAATCAAGCTAGGTCTGGGTTGCGGCTAATTTGGAAGATATGCATTTTTGTTCAAAATCAGTGATGCAGCCAGCAGTCGTCTTGGCAACACCAATCACGAACGTCCCTCACCAAAGAAAAATCATACTGAATAATAAAAAATTCATATACTGAATTAAACCTCTTGGGTAGTTCAGTATCTAAGGGGCATTACTACCTGAAGAAGTCAATTTGGACGAACAACTCATCATCGACAAGATAAAAGCCGACGCCACCCGTCAGGAAGGGTTCAGGCTGTTGCTCGGCCAATACCAGGAGCGGATCTATTGGCATGTCCGCAAGATGGTAATCGACCACGATGACGCCAATGACGTGACTCAGGAGATATTCGTGAAGATCTGGAAGAACCTCGATAAATTCCGTGAAGACTCGAAGCTATTCACGTGGATCTACCGTATCGCCACTAACGAATGCCTCAACTTTCTCAATAAGAAGAAGAGAAGATCAATCATTCCCCTGGAGGAGGGGACGTCTGAGTTGAGCACACAACTTGATGCGGGCTCTCACATAAGTGGAGACGAAATTCAACTCATTCTTCAAAAAGCGATCCTGACACTGCCAGACAAGCAACGGGCGGTGTTCAACATGAAGTACTTTGATGAGTTGAAATTTGACGAAATTGCTGATATCACAGGTACCAGCGTTGGCGCTCTGAAAGCCAGTTATCACCTGGCCGTGAAAAAAATCGAAAAATTCATCAACGGTGATTAAACCATTTTATTTCTCGCTGATCTAAGAAACGTGAAGAAAGTAGAGCTGGAACATATTAATGACAAATCACACCCCTTCAAGGTACCAGAGGGCTATTTCCAGGACCTTGAAAAGGCGATCCTAGATGCCACGGTCGATGCACCTGAGGAAGAGGTACGGACTAAATCCCTATGGTCCCGGGTTCCCCGGTGGACATTGGCCGCAGCTGCATCGGTGCTCATCGTCCTCAGTGCTCTACTGCTATTGCAAGGTGAGGAAGCCTACCACGAAAACAGCTTGCTGGCGGGTATCACCGACGAAGAGATCATGATCTACCTCGCCGACTACGAACTCTCAGAATATGACATCGTCGGGGACCTATCGACAGAACAGATCGATGAGCTCTTTGACGATGAAGACGCCATTCTGGAAGGATTGGATGTAGGTGAAGACGAAATGGATGACCTGCTATTGGAATATGAAGCTTTGGACGAAACGCTAGAGATATGAAAAGGACGATGACATTACTGATCTGCTTCTTATGGGCCGGTGCGACGATGGCGCAGACTACCGTCAACGAGAAGATCGAGGCTCGAAAGATCGCCTTGATCACGCAGAAGCTGGAACTGACACCTGAACAGGCGGAAAGGTTCTGGCCGATCTACAACGAGTTCAGTCAGAAACGACGGGAAATTTTGCGGGATTTTAACCAGGCACGACAAGGCTTCGACCCACAGTCGGCAACGGAGGAAGAGACGCGCAGAATGGTTGATATGGGACTGAGGGTAAAAGAGCAGCGACTCAATCTCGAGCGCGACTACAGCGAGCGAATGCGTCAGGTGATCACCGATCGACAACTCCTGAACCTACGCCGCGCGGAAGAAGACTTCAAGCAAATGCTACTCAAACGCATGCGTGAACGGCGACAGCAGGCGCAGCAAAATAGGGAGCGCAACAACGCTCTCCAGCAGCGTAAGCGCAACAACTAGCATTCAAATCCTACCTGATACATGAAATGTTGGTTGACCGTCATAGCGGCACTCTGCCTCTGTCCTGCCATTGGTCAGGACCTACCTGAGGACTCACTCAGTCTCGAAGAGCAGTGGGCGTTGCTCGAGGCGGAATTGGACCAGGAGGTGCTCATGAGCACCCTCGATAGCTTGATGAAACTTGATCTGAAAGTGCCCTCCGAGTTCAATGTAAGGATGAGCTACAATAGCAATATCCTCAACGCGGGACGCAATTATGGCGTGGACCAACACAGCCTGTCTCCGGGTATCTCCTACTACCACAAGTCTGGCTTCTATGGTGACGTTAGTGGATACTGGAGTAGCCAGGGAGACCCCAAGTACAACCTAACTGTCCTGTCCGCAGGCTACCTCGACATGGTCAACGTCAAGTGGTCCTATGGATTTAGCTACGAACACTGGATCTACAACGAGACAGAGACCTTTTTCGAAAATAACCTGGGCGCCAATACCATCTACCGAATGGGCAACCTGAGCCTGGGCGTGGATTACTCTTTTCTCTTTGGCGCAGAATCCGCCCATCGATTCATAGGCGGCCTCTCCTACGAGTTCGCCTTCGAAGATGTGTTAGGCTTTGACAAAATTCGCATCAATCCCACTGTCTCTGGCATCATTGGCAATGACATTATCACCACCTTCAATACCTCCAATTTTGACCGGCTTTCCCAACTACGTCTGAATTGGTTTGACCTTACCCTGCAGCAGCGCCGTCGGGAACTGCTTTCGTTTCTGGACGACAACCCCGACATTGATCGCACTACTTTACAGGAATTGCTTAGAGTCGTGAACGCGATCGCTCAAGGCAGGGAGCTAACTCCGGAGCAGGAAGGCCTCATTGATGAGTTTCTCCTCGTGGTGGACAACAGTAAGGAGTTTGGTTTTCTCAACTACAGCTTCACACTGCCCATTACCCTGAGCACGAAACATTATTTTGTGATGCTGGCATATTCATACAGTGTGCCCTTGGAGCTATCGGAGGAAGCTATCGATTTAGAACCAATCGGCTATTTCTCTATCTCATTTAATTACAGGTTGTTTAAGAAATAATCAGGAGGACGAGTTACATTTGCATCCCGTAACTAAACCTAGATGGCCAAGGCAAAATACATTTTCGTTACGGGCGGTGTCACATCCTCATTAGGCAAAGGCATCATCGCAGCATCTCTTGGGAAACTACTTCAGGCAAGAGGTTTTTCCGTCACCATTCAGAAATTCGATCCTTACATTAACATTGATCCGGGAACGCTCAATCCCTACGAGCATGGGGAGTGTTATGTGACCGATGACGGCGCTGAGACGGATCTGGATCTGGGTCATTATGAGCGGTTTCTCAACATCCCCACATCGCAAGACAACAACGTCACCACTGGACGCATCTACTACGAAGTGATCAATAGGGAGCGCGCAGGTGATTTTCTGGGCAAAACCGTTCAAGTGGTACCGCACATCACTGATGAGATCAAAAACAACTTTTACAAACTCGGCGACACCGGAAAATATGACATCGTCATTACCGAGATTGGGGGCTGCGTAGGCGATATCGAATCACTGCCATTTATCGAAGCTGTGCGTCAGGCACGACCAGAGCTCGGCCCCAACAACTTCGTATCTATACACCTCACATTGGTCCCCTACCTGAAGGCGGCTGGCGAGTTGAAAACGAAGCCCACACAGCACTCGGTGAAAGAACTCCTGGAGGCCGGTATTCAGCCTGACATTCTCGTTTGTCGCTCGGAATACCCACTGAATAGCGATATCAGAAAGAAACTGGCGTTGTTCTGCAACGTGCCCGTCAACAGCGTAATCGAGGCGAGGGACGCCGAGACCATCTACGATGTACCGCTGCTGATGCGCAAGGAGCGCCTCGATGAGCGCGTTCTGTCGAAGCTGAAGCTCTCTTATAAAAAGGATCCGAAAATCGATCAGTGGAAAGAGTACCTGGGGCGACTGAAAAACCCCACGGATACGGTGGATATCGGTCTGATCGGCAAGTATGTGGAACTGAAAGACGCGTATAAATCCATCGCCGAGGCCTTCGTACATGCAGGTGCCGAGAATGAGTGCCGCGTGAACGTTGAGTGGATTCATGCTGAGGACATCACCAAAGAAAACGTCAATAAGCTACTGGATGACCTGGATGGTATTCTCGTCGCTCCGGGATTTGGTGAGCGAGGTATAGAAGGCAAGATCCTGGCCTCTCAGTATGCGCGGGAAAATAATATTCCTTTCTTTGGTATCTGCCTGGGGCTGCAATGCGCGGTCATCGAATTTGCTCGCAATGTGCTCAAATTGAAGAGGGCAAATTCTACGGAAATGGATCCAAAAACCAAACATCCCGTAATAGACATCATGGAGGACCAAAAGTCGGTCACGGAAATGGGGGGAACGATGAGGCTGGGCGCATATCCTTGTAACCTGAAAAAAGGGACGAAGGCTGCTCAGACATATGGTCAGACAAAGATCAGTGAGCGACACCGACATCGATACGAGTTCAATGGTCAGTACCTGGAGGACTTCGAGAAATATGGATTTGTAGCCTCCGGTGTAAATCCCGACACGAACCTCGTGGAGATCATGGAAATGGCAGATCACCCGTGGTTTGTGGGCACTCAGTTCCATCCGGAATTGAAGTCCACCGTACTTAACCCCCACCCTTTGTTTGTAAGATTCATAAGGGCTGCACTTATGCAGCGCAAGGAATTGATTGCTTCTTGATAAAAAGACATTAGACATTAATTATGGACCGAAACCAATTGACTGGCTTGCTGGCCATGCTCGTCCTATTTCTGGTATACTACCAGTTTTTTGCGCCAGACACACCCGTTCCCCCCTCTGGTGAGGCTCCGCAGGTTGATACTACCTCTGTAGAGCCCATAGCCCAACCTGAAGAACCCATAGCTGAGGTTGAGGAGGTGTTATCAGATTCTGCTACCCAAGCTGTTCAGCAGCTGAAGTATGGGGCTTTCTCACCACTGGCAGAAGGCTCAGAGCGTACGACGACGCTGGAAACGGACAGGTTGCTGATAGACTTCTCAAACAAGGGAGGCTTCATTCGAAATGTGGTCCTCAAAGACTACAAAAGCTATGATGGCAGTCCGCTGGCATTGATGGTGGCGGATAAATCTTTCATGAACATATTCTTTGAGCACCAGTCAAAGAACCTTTCCCTGCAAGACCTCTACTTCGAAACCGATATCAATAGGTTTCAGGACAGTGTGGAACTAGTCTACAGTGCGACCCTCCCCGATGGTTCGTCGCTACGCCAGCGATACATGCTCGTCAACGGGACCTACGAAATTGGCTACACCATCGAATCAAGTGGCTTTGAGCGACAGATAGCTCCCAAGAACCTTGTTTTCAACTGGGAACATCAGGCCAATCGCATCGAACCGCACCTGAAAGACCCTCGCCAACGCACAACTATCCGCTATGCGACGGCTGACGGTTCTGTGGATTACTTGTCGGCTACCAGCACCTCGCGGGAAGAAGAAAAAATAGAAGACGCCCTGCAATGGATCGCCTTCAAGCAGAAGTACTTCACGGCAGCAATCCTTGCCGACAACAATTTCTCTACCGCATGGATCACCTCGGCCATCAATGAAGCGGACGATAGCACGGTCAAGTACCTCAACATGACGACCGAAATCCCCTTCACGGACATAGCCGGTGGCACCAGCAATTTCAAGTTCTATTTTGGTCCAAATAGCTACTACGATCTTGAGGCCTTCGCTCCTGAGTTTACCGAGAACCTCAACTTGGGTTGGAGCATCCTATCGGTCGTCAACAAGTTCCTGATACTCCCGATCTGGCGAGGTCTCGAATCAGTGATCCCCAGCTACCCACTGCTGATCATCATCCTCGTCATTATCATCCGGCTGATCCTGTCGCCATTGACGTACCGCTCTCATATGTCGATGGCCAAAATGCGCGTGCTGAAGCCAGAGCTCGATGAGATCAAAGAGCGACACGGCGATGATATGCAGAAGGCCCAGCAGGAGCAGATGGCGCTTTACCAGAAGGTAGGTATCAATCCGTTGAGTGGATGTATCCCGATGTTGCTACAGTTTCCGATCCTCGTCGCACTGTTTTACTACATCCCCAATGCCATCGAACTACGGCAGGTAAGCTTCCTCTGGGCAAAGGATCTGTCCACCTATGATGCCATCGTATCATGGTCAGCGGACGTGCCTCTATTAAGTGGCATCTACGGCAATCACATCAGTCTCTTCACGATATTGATGTGCATCTCGACGATACTTTTCACAGTGGCCAACAGTCAAATGACCAGTGTCCAGGGGCCGATGAAATCCTTGCAGTATATGATGCCCATCATGCTGCTTTTCTTCTTCAATAGCTATGCCTCAGGCCTTACTTATTACTACTTCATCTCCAACATCGTATCCTTCGGGCAGATCTTCCTTTTCCGCAGAATCATCGATGAAGATAAGATCAAAAAGATCCTCGATGAGAACCGAAAAAAGAACGCAAACAAGAAGAAGTCCAAGTTCCAAACACGGCTGGAAGAAGCCATGAAAGCGAACGAAGAAGCGCGAAAGAAAGACAAGAAGAAGAAGTAATATCCACATTGTCATCCACATTCCAGACGTCACTTCTAGGCCTCTGGAGGGGCTTTTTTTGCTAATCAACAATTAACCCACATGGGTAGTATTGTGAAGGCTTCTTGGATATATTTGTGTCCATTTTTGAGTGTTTCCTTGCTCTAAGGAGGGATTCAGAGGTCTGTATACGATCTTTTTTTAACAACAAATAAGTCACACCAATGGGGAAAGTAATTGCAATTGCCAACCAAAAAGGAGGAGTTGGAAAAACAACGACAGCGATCAATTTGGCGGCCAGTCTGGCGGCACTGGAGTTGAAAACGCTGATCGTAGACGCTGATCCTCAGGCGAATGCCACCTCCGGCGTAGGCAGGGACCCCAAAGAGGTGAAAACAAGCATCTATGAATGCATGGTCGACGGGGCCGATCCGCTGGCGAGCATCGTCAAAACGGAGGTGAAATACCTGGACCTGCTCCCGTCGCATATAGACCTGGTCGGGGCCGAAGTAGAGATGGTCAACATCGAGAAGCGCGAGGAAAAGATGAAGGGTGCATTGACTGCTCTCCGCAATAAGTACGATTATATCATCATCGATTGCTCCCCTTCCCTGGGTCTGATCACCATCAATGCGCTGACTGCAGCGGATTCCGTGATCATACCTGTACAATGCGAATACTTTGCACTGGAAGGACTGGGCAAGTTGTTAAACACCATCAAGATCATTCAGAGTCGTCTGAATACTGATCTGGAGATCGAGGGCATCCTCCTCACCATGTATGACACACGACTCAATCTGTCCAACCAGGTTGTCGAGGAAGTTCGCATACACTTCAAGAGTATGGTGTTTGACACTTTGATACCAAGAAATATTAAGCTGAGTGAATCTCCCAGCTTCGGCACCCCGGCTATCACGCACGATGCGGAGTCAAAAGGGGCACTGAGCTACCTCAATCTCGCCAGGGAAATCCTCAAGCGCAATGAAGTAAAGGCAGCATAGAAACTTTTGACATATGGCCAAGGAAAAGAGAAAGACAGGACTAGGAAGAGGCCTTGGGGCACTCCTGGAAGATTCCGGGAAAGAAGAAGCTACTATCCGCGAAGCAATCGATGAGTCGACCAATATCGATGAGATCGAAGTTAGGTATATCGAGGTAAATCCGTTCCAGCCCAGGGCAGACTTCAATGAAGAGGCATTAGAGGAGCTGGCCGAAAGCATCCGCGTCCAGGGGATCATCCAGCCCATCACCGTTCGCAAGCTGTCAGATACGGCCTATCAGCTGATCTCTGGAGAGCGCCGACTGCAGGCGTCAAAGAAAGCGGGACTAGAAAGTATTCCCGCCTACATCCGGACGGCGGACGACCAGCAAATGCTGGAGTTTGCCTTGATCGAAAACATCCAGCGAGAAAATCTCAACGCCATAGAAATCGCTCTATCCTATCAGCGGCTACTGACGGAGATCGGCTTAAAGCAAGAGGAGTTGGGTGATCGCGTAGGAAAAAAACGCTCGACCGTCAATAACTACCTGCGGCTACTGAGGCTACCACCAGCAATCCAGGTAGCGATTCGCGATCGCCACATCAGTATGGGCCATGCCAAAGCCCTTCTTTCTATAGACGATATCGATCTTCAGCTGGATATATACCATAAGATCATCAAAGAATCGTTATCAGTACGGAAAGCGGAGGAGTTGGCGAGGACTGCCGGCCTACCCAAGCAAACAGTACCTGCTGAGCGGCCGGCGATCAGTCCAGAGATCACCAAGTTGCAGGATCAGCTATCTTCGCACTTTGGCACAAAGATCAAGATCAAAGCGGATGGCAAAAACCGTGGTGAAATCAAAATCCCTTTTGTCTCTACTGACGACCTCAATCGTATTCTGGAAATCCTTGAAATGTAGGAGCATGGCCCTCTTCGGGCTTTCGCTGCTTGCATTGGCCGTGCACACGGCCAATGCGCAGCAGCCAGATTCCATTGCCGTACAGATCAATCCTGTTGACCTGGAGGATGATTCAGCCTTCGTGGCTTCTGACGATGAAGTACAATTCTTCGAAGAGGTATCCACACTGGATCCCAACAAGGCGGCGATTTTATCCGCAGCATTGCCAGGGCTCGGCCAGATCTACAATCGCCAATATTGGAAGGTACCCATCATCTACGGTGCATTCCTGGGCCTTTTTCATGGCATCCGCTACAACCACGAGCTTTACAGCGACTTTACTAATGCGCTGATCGAGCAGCGGGCAGGTAACCCCACGGGCACACTGGCCGCCAATTTTGACGAGAGCACCCTGACAAGGAACAGGGATCGATTTCGCAGAGATCGGGATTTCCTCATTATCCTTACAGTAGCCGCCTATCTTGTCAATGTAGTAGAAGCGCACGTCGCTGCTCACCTGCACGAATTCCAGGTCAACGAAGGGCTTTCTCTGAACTTGGAACCCAACTTTGAGACATCTCCACTATTTTCGCGCTCGATGGGTTTTTCGCTAACATTGAACTTCTAGCCCCAGTGAAGGTATCATTGATCGGGTACGGCAAAATGGGAAAGGTGATCCATTCGATCCTCGAGTCGAGAGGTCATCAAGTGAGCCATATCGTCGATGTCTCAAATGCTTCGGACCTCGCAAAGCTCCACCCCGACAACACCGATGTCGCTATCGAGTTTAGCCGACCTGACAGTGCATTTGAAAACATCAAGGCATGTCTGAATCAGCGAGTCAAAGTCATTACCGGCACCACCGGATGGCTCGAAAACTTGCCAGAGATCCAGCGGCTCACTGAAGAAACCAACGGTGCATTCTTCTACGCCTCCAATTATAGTCTGGGGGTGAATTTGTTTTTTGCCCTCAACCAATACCTCGCCCGCCTTATGGCCAATACGGGTTACGACGTGGAGATGGAGGAAATACACCATACTGAAAAACTCGACCAGCCTTCTGGTACGGCCATTACGCTTGCGGAGGGTCTGCTCGCCGAGCATCCCGCTAAAACATCCTGGGTAAACGAGAAAAGTACCGCCGAAGGAAAGCTGTCTATAATTTCCGAGCGATTGCCCAACGTTCCCGGTACGCATCGCGTAACCTATACGTCAGCCCAGGACAGTATCGAGATCAAGCACACTGCCTTCTCCCGTGAGGGATTCGCCCTCGGCGCGGTGAAAATCGCCGAGTGGATCCGAGACAAATCGGGCTTTCTAAAGATGGACGACTATCTAAATATCCAAAACTGATATGTATCTGAACGACTTCAGCGCTTCCTTTCTCACTACCTTTCTTTTGAGCTGGTACATCCTCCAGGGAATCGCCTACTACAAGTTCTTTGAAAAGACAGGTCAAAATCCTCTGATGGGTTTCGTGCCGTTCTACAATTACTATATCCACCTTGGTATCATCGGCAGACCCACCTGGTGGGTAGCCCTGCTATTGGTACCGGTGGTCAACTTCTTTGTGGCTCTAACGATGCTTTTGGACCTACTGAAGTCCTTTGACAGGTACTCCTACGTGGATCAGGCCGTGGGAGTGATTTTCGCGCCGATTTACATGGTCTATGTGGCCTGGTCCGACACGACTTATGTCGGCAAGGCCACCGAAATCCCAAAGAAACCAAAAGGTACTGGCAAGGAGTGGTTTGAGGCCATTGTCTTCGCCGTGTTCGCTGCAACATTCATCCGGTGGATATTTATGGAGGCGTACGTCATCCCCACCCCCTCCATGGAACGGTCACTGCTCGTCGGAGACTTCCTGTTTGTGAGCAAAGTGGAATATGGTCCCAGAACACCCAAGACACCTATCCAAATTCCTCTCACCCATGCAAAGGTCTGGGGAACTGATGCTCCCTCCTACCTACGATTCATTCAGCTCCCTCAGTGGCGCCTGCCTTCACTGGGAAAGGTCGAGCGCAATGATGTCGTAGTGTTCAACTACCCGGTAAATGACAATTTCAACAAGCGGCCCGATGGTGGCTACCATCCCCTTGACCTCAAGACGCACTACATCAAGCGGTGCGTGGCTGCCTCCGGAGATGTGATCGAAGTACGTGAAGGTGACGTCTACGTAAACGATGAGCGTGGCGAAGACCCAGAGGATATGCAGCACTCCTATTTCGTAGCGACGACACAGACCATACGTGATAGGGTTTTCGAGAGATACAACATACGCGTGGAGGATGTAGGAAGGCGCAATGATGGGTACATCTTGCATACTTCGGAAGACGTCGCTGAAGAATTGCGCAAACTGGATTTTATCACTTCGGTACGAAAAGCCATCGTATCGCCGGACTATCCAGAAGACACGCCACTGTTTCCATACGGTTATGGCGTCTGGAACCGGGACAACTACGGGCCGCTAAAAGTCCCTCATCGAGGCATGAAGGTGACGATGGATTCCATCAACATAGCCACGTACAGCACGACAATCGAAGACTATGAAGACGTTGGGGATGTGGTCGTCAGCAATGGTCAGTTGATGATCGACGGGGAAGCCGTCACAGAGTACGAATTCAAAAAGGATTACTACTTCATGATGGGTGACAACCGCCACAACTCACAGGATTCCCGATACTGGGGATTCGTCTCTGAAGACTATATCGTAGGTGAAGCTTCCTTTATTTGGATGTCTGCAGATGGAAGCAAGCCGCTGCTCAGCCGCGTTCGCTGGCGCCGTTTGTTCAAGGGCATAGACTAAACCAGGAATTACCCCCCCAGGAAATGGGCGAGTAACGCTAGAAATCCGATCACGCCCCCTATGAAGGCCACAAGCATAAAAAATCCCGCCAGCTTGTTGTCGCGTTCGGATTTTGCCTCATAGTGATCGTACGTATCGAGATTCTCTAACATCATCAAATACAGTTGTTTCTATCCTTAATGTACATAGAAACAGCGTAATTATCACCATTCGATCTCCGTATAGCCCTTCTCACGCAGGTAAGCATTGCACTGACTGAAGTGCCGATTGCCGAAAAAACCACGGTTGGCGCTAAAGGGCGAAGGGTGTGGTGACTGCAGCACAAGGTGTCGGTCTCGATCAATGAATTCGCCTTTTCGCTGGGCATAGGCACCCCAGAGCATGAATACGAGATGTTCTTTGGCGTCATTGAGTCGGTGGATCACGGCGTCTGTAAACGACTCCCAGCCTTTGTTTTGATGGGAGCCAGGCTGTGAGGCACGAACCGTGAGCGTAGCATTGAGAAGAAGCACGCCCTGGTGTGCCCACCGCTCCAGGTTCCCGTGCCTGGGGAAGTCCTGACCGAGGTCCGATTTGATCTCCTTGAAGATGTTGACCAATGATGGCGGCATGGAAACTCCCTCGTTGACGGAAAAGCACAGTCCATGGGCCTGGCCCTGGCCGTGGTAGGGATCCTGTCCAAGGATCACCACCCGTGTGCCGTCAAAAGGACAAAAATCGAAAGCATTGAAGATCTGGCTCCCAGGGGGATAAATCCGTTGATTTTGATATTCTTCCTTTACAAAGGACGTCAGTTCCGAAAAATAGGGTTTCTGAAACTCGTCGGTGAGTGAAGCTCCCCAGCTCTCTTCAATTTTGACTTTCATTAGGCGCAGGTATTTCGTTCAATATTAGCGCCTTCCAAATTTTATTATAAATTTTCTGAACCAAAACCAACAAAATCGTAAAATAAATTAACTCCAACGCTTGCCTCTTTCGCAAAAATCTTCAATGTTTGGATTATAAAATTGTACTGAATGAAGAAAATGATTACTGATACGACGAAGGGCGTTAAAGTGACGGTCGAGACCGAGTATCAGCCGGAATATTCCAATCCGGCGCAGTATCATTTTGTCTTCACCTATCGGATTACTATAGAAAACCAGAGCGACAATACCATCCAGCTAAAGTCACGTCATTGGGAAATTGTAGACGTTACAAATCCACGAAGACAGGTAGATGGAGAGGGTGTCGTGGGCAAACAACCCATATTGGAGCCGGGGCAGGCTCATCAATATGTTTCCGGCTGCAACCTCCGGTCAGGCATAGGCAAAATGCATGGTTTCTACACCATGGAAAAAGTATTGGACGGTAAGAATTTTGATGTCAACATCCCAGAATTCGTCATGGTAGTACCCTACCAGATGAACTGATCCATTTGACCAACCTCTTCTTTCGCGCCACCCAATTCGTACAGCACAGGTATTCTGCGCTGGGGGCTCATGGTCTGCACTCACCTTTCGTCTACCGACTCCTGCAGGATGTCATCAGAAAGAAGTCCGACAGCCTCGATCCGGATCTGGAGAGGCTCCGAAAGCGCTTGATTCGTAGCAAAGACCGTATCCCCTATGTAGACTTCAAGACTGGGACCCAACGCGAAGCCTCTCTTTCCTACATTGCCAGGACATCGCCAAGTCGACCTCAGTTCAGCGCATTCCTACAGCGCCTTTGCGAATTGCTACAAGTAAACGTCGCACTCGAGACTGGCACCTCACTCGGCATCAATGCCCTCTATCTCTCGCGAGCCAATAGTGTCAAACAGGTGATCACCCTCGAAGGCAATGAAGCGATAGCCAGCCTTGCCAGGGAGGAGATCAGCCAACGCACCAAGAAAGTCGAAGTCGTGATCGGAAACATTTACGACACCTACCCGGAGGCAATCCGCAACTACCAGCCACAGCTCATCTTCCTGGACGCAGATCACAGGGACACGGCACTTGACTTCTACCTAGAACAAACGACCGATCATCTCGACAAGGTCAAATGTCTCGTAGTGCATGATATCTACTGGTCCCCGCAGATGCATGCGAAATGGAATGAGTTGATCAATGACGATCGATTCCCGCTAACCATCGACTTGTTTCAGGCCGGCCTGCTATTCCCCAACATGGCCCTGGAAAAACAGCATTTCCGATTAAGATTCTGAGAGTTCGCAATTCCATCAGCAAACAATTACTTTTGCGCTCTTAAAAAAATGGAATGCTCCCGGGCACTCCATGGTTATTAAGATGAAAGAACTATAATCTATCGGTCCCATGGCTGCAGAGAATATCCAGAACCAGAACAGAAAGATCATTATTGGCGCGATCATATTTGTATTGCTCGCGCTGGCGACTTTTTTCATCATTCGCAGCGTCCAGGTATCCGCGGAGCGCGACGCCCGTGAAAGGGAGTTGAATGCTGCGGTGCTCCAACTGGACTCCATCTCCAACGAGCTCGAGAAGCAAATCATCACCATCGAAGAACTGGGTGGCGAGATCGACACACTCATGGGGATAAGGGCGCAGCTCGAAGAAGAAAAGAAAAACCTGCTCGATCTGGACCAAAGAAGAAGGACTAATATCGCACAGCTTCGGGACAAGGTATCCGGCTATGAGGAGCTGCTCCTCATGAAGGACGAAGAGATCAAGCAACTCAAGGCCCTCAATGACGAGCTCCTCACGGAGAATACGGACTTGAAAAATGAAAAGAACGAACTCAACCAGACATTGCAGTCCATCAACGAAGAGCGGGCTGAACTGGAAGAGCAAGTGCAAATCGCGGGTCGCCTGAGTGTGGAAGGACTACGGGTATTTGGCGTGAATGAACGCGGTCGTGAGCGCGAGAGCGAATTCCGTAACCGTCATGTGGACCAATTGAAGATCACCTTCTTCGTGGCCGAAAATGCGATCGCCCCTATCGAAGGGAAGGAATTGCTAGTGCGTATCATCGCTCCTGATGGCAATGTGCTCTTTGACGTGAGTCGTGGATCGGGATCCTTCTTCCTGGATGGGCGTGAGCTCTTCTACACCACACAAAAGGAGATCCTCTACGATCGCAACCGACAAGAGGTCACGCTGCTTTATCAAAAGGGTAGCGAGTATGCCATCGGGCAGCATCAGGTGGAAGTCTACACCGATGAGTACCTGATGGGCAAAGGGTTCTTTACAGTCAAATAGCGGGCGCTACACCCGCTTAGCGCAGGTGTAAGCGCAAGGCCTGACCTGAAGTAGAGCTATGTCGATTTCGGGTTATTTGCTCAGAAACTGATTGCTCTCACTTCAGGGCAAGTGCGATGGGGCGTCCCCTTCATAAAACCCGAAATCGTCATTAGCCTCTCTATTCCAGCAATAAATTACTTCAAAATCAGCGGCCCGCCGAAGCGGCACTTAACACTTCGTTGGCTCGTCACCATAATGGTTGATTATGACTCCTCACCTAAGTGCCTGATCTTTTTGCACTTCATGCCTTCATAACAAGACTCTAACGACGAATCCGGGTTAAAATGTTGGTGAAATCCAGAACGTATCGGCTTTATTAATCCCCAAAACTTCTATATTTGCGGTTCTATTTTCAATAGAGGTAATATATCATGAAAAAGAATTACGAAACAGTATTCATTTTAACTCCCGTTTTGTCTGAGGCTCAGATGAAGGATACTGTTGAAAAATTCAAGAATGTCCTCCTAGACAATAAAGCAGATATTGTCAATGAGGAGAACTGGGGTCTCCGGAAGCTGGCATATAACATCCAGCACAAAACCACCGGATTTTACCAGCTTTTTGAATTTGAAGCAGAACCTTCCGCAATTGCTGCTCTGGAGACAGAGTACAGACGAGACGAGGCAGTGTTGAGATTCTTGACCACGGCGTTGGACAAGCATGCGATCGTATACAACGAGCGCAGGAAGAAAGGAGCATTCAGAAAAGATAAAAAAGAGGAGGCTGCAGCATCATGACACTTCAGAACGAACCCATCAACAGGGAACAAAAGAAAAAGAAGTACTGCCGATTCAAGAAGAATGGCATCAAGTACATCGACTACAAGGACGCAGACTTTCTGCTGAAGTTCGTCAATGAGCAAGGCAAGATCCTTCCTCGACGAATCACAGGTACAAGTCTCAAGTATCAGCGAAAAGTGGCCCAGGCTGTGAAGCGTGCCCGTCACCTGGCGTTGTTGCCTTATGTTGCAGATTCACTAAAGTAAAAAGCGGATCATGGAAGTAATATTGAAGGAAGACCTGAAGGGGCTGGGCTACAAGAATGATATCGTCAGCGTGAAGCCCGGATACGGTAGAAACTACCTGATCCCCCGAGGCCTTGCGATCATTGCAAGTGTCTCTAATAAGAAAATGATTGAGGAGAACGTCCGTCAAGCCGCGCACAAAGCTGAGAAAGCGTTGAAAGACGCTCAGGCAATCGCGGAGAAGATGGGCGAACTGAAGCTTGACATCAAAACCAAGGCCGGCGATAGCGGAAAGATCTTCGGTGCCATCACAGCACTGCAGGTGTCTGACGCACTAGCAGCCAGTGGATTTGACGTTGACAGAAAGCGAGTGACATTCTCTCATCCTATCAAAGCGCTGGGTGAGCATACGGCTGTTCTCGACTTGCACAAGCAGGTGCACCACGAGATCACCTTGAATGTCATCGAAGAGTAGAAAGAATATTTCAGCAAAGAAACCCCGAGTGATACCATTCGGGGTTTTTTGTTACTGGCCATTATGTTCAAACTGACCTTCGACATACCACCATTGCCGACACGTATTTCGCTGCAAGATCGCGTCTTGTTGGTGGGCTCCTGCTTTTCGAAGAATGTAGGTCGAAGACTGGTTGATCATAAGTTTCAGAGCGTGGTCAATCCATTTGGCACGACCTACAACCCCATGTCCATTTTCCGGTTGCTCGACAGCAGTTTTGAGGGTGAAGTAGACGAGGATGCGATATTCGAACAGGATGGCGTATACTACAGCTGGGACACACATTCTGCCCTTTCCCATCCCGACCGAGCGGAACTATCCCGAATGATAGCAGCAGCTCACGACAGTGTCAGGCAATTGAAGCAGAGGTCATGGATCATCGTGACCCCCGGCACCGCGTGGGTGTATGAGCGCAAGGTCGACGGACGCCTGGTCGCCAACTGCCACCGCATGCCCGAAAAGGAGTTCAACAAAAGGCTGCTCTCCAAAGAGGAAATACTGGACGCCTTCGGAGCAACCCACAAGCGTGTGTCGGCCATCAACTCTGAGACCAACTGGCTCTTCACCGTGAGCCCGGTAAGACATATCCGGGATGGGTTGGTAGAAAACAATCGAAGTAAGGCCATCCTACAGGATGCGATTCATTCGCTGGTCGAGCGGTACGAAAACTGCTTCTATTTCCCTTCCTACGAGATCGTGATCGATGAACTGAGGGATTACCGCTTCTATGATCGCGATTTGGTACACCCCAATGAACTCGCTATCGACTACGTCTGGGACCAATTTTGTGACACCTGCCTGGACGAAGGGACCGCTGACTTCGTAAGGGAATGGCGAGATATTCGGAAAGCGATAGCACATCGTCCAAAACACCCTGGAAGCTCCGCCCATCAAAAATTCCTCAATGCAACCATTCTTCGACTAAAGCGGTTGGAGAATAAGATTGATATTGCCGACGAATTGTTACAACTACAATCGCAGTTGAACGCATGATCAGACACTTCCTCTATTTGCTTATAGTAACGGTCCTTGCCTCCTGCTCCGGACAAACCCAAAATCGAATGAATAGCATTCCCGAAGGAAAGAATCGCCTAGCGAACGCTACGAGCCCCTATCTCTTGCAACACGCAGACAATCCCGTGGACTGGTATCCCTGGGGTGAAGAAGCGCTGAACCGGGCCAAGGTGGAAGATAAGCCTATCCTTCTGAGTATTGGTTATAGCTCATGCCATTGGTGCCACGTGATGGCGCACGAGTCCTTCGAGGACACGGCGGTCGCGCGTGTCATGAACGAAAACTTCATCAACATCAAACTGGACCGTGAGGAGCGCCCAGACATCGATCAGATCTACATGAATGCCGTGCAGGCCATGGGCATCGACGGCGGGTGGCCGCTCAACGTATTCATTACCCCGGACCAAAAGCCTTTCCACGGTGGCACCTACTTCCCAAAGGAACGATGGCTTCACTTACTGGACGCTGTGAGCAACGCCTATCAAAACAACCGGGAAAAACTAGACGCTTCGGCGGATCGACTTGCCGAACACATCGCTGCCAGTGAGGTGATGAAATACGGCCTGGAAAAAGATGAGCTGCCTGTCACTCGTGAAGAGCTTGACCTCAACTACGAGGGACTGTACAGCAAGTTTGACCGACAGTGGGGCGGCATCCAGAAGGCACCGAAGTTCCCTATGCCCGCAGTGTGGAATTGGCTACTGACCTACTACCACGTATCAGGGGAAGACGCAGCGAAAGAACACTTGCTATTCACGCTTGACAAAATCGCCGCCGGAGGGATCTATGATCACGTCGGGGGTGGCTTTGCCAGGTATTCGGTGGATGCAGAGTGGCATGTACCTCACTTCGAAAAAATGCTCTACGACAATGGCCAACTCCTCAGCCTTTACGCCAAGGCATATCAACTGGAGGAGAAAGCCTCCTACCTCGGCGTGATGACAGAGACCATGGACTGGATGGAGCGCGAGATGCTCGACGAGACCGGCGGATTCTATGCCGCGCTCGATGCGGACAGTGAAGGTGTTGAGGGCAAGTTCTATGTGTGGAGCCAGGAGGAGATCCAATCGCTGGCAGGTGACAACTACGCCGTCATCGCCGACTACTTCGACGTATCGGAGCATGGCAACTGGGAAGAAACGAATGTACTACGCATGCTGAAGGATCCTGCAGATGTGCAGAAAGCGCATGGCCTGTCCGCCGAAGCCCTGGATGACATCATCTCTTCCTTCAAGTCTGCGGCTCTCGAGAAACGTGCTGAGCGCATTCGACCGGGGCTGGACAGCAAACTCATTTCAGGTTGGAATGGCCTGGCCCTGACCGGCCTTTGTGACGTGTATGCAGCGACAGGCAGCGAACAGGCAAAATCATTGGCAGAGGGTGCGGCAGCGTTTCTCAAGGACCAAATGATCAGCGATGGCAAATTGCTACGAACCCATCAGTTGACCACGCAGGGATTCCTCGAAGACTACGGAGCGGTGATCCAGGCATTTACCACCTATTACGAGACGTTCTTCGATGAGGCTTATTTGCAAGCCGCGAAGATGCTGGCCGATCAGGCCATGGAGGAGTTCTATGATGAAAACGAAAAGCTCTTTTTCTACACCAGTAGTGACGCTGAAAGTCTGATCGCCAGGAAGAAGGAGCTCTTCGATAATGTGATCCCCTCTTCCAATTCGATCATGTCAGAAAACTTGTATCGATTGGGCATCATCTTCGACGATACTACGCTGCTAAATACCCATAATGAAATGGTCAGCGCTGTCAAGTCCCTCATCAAGCAAGAACCTGAATACATGTCCAACTGGGGGATTACCGTGACAGCCAAGCACCTCAAGCAGCTGGAGATCGTGATCATTGGCCCCGATTATGAGTCTTTCGCCCGTCGCATCACTGAGAAGTTTCGCCCTCACCGCGTAGTAATGGCGAGTGCCGAACCGTCCGATCTGCCGTTGATGGAGTACAAGACCACCACCGATGGTAATACGACGGTGTACGTCTGCTCAGAGAAAGTCTGTCGGCGACCAGTGACTTCGGTTGAAGAAGCTTTTGAAGAGATCGGTCGCTTGACGGGGTCGTAAAATCCCTTTCGGGGCTTTCCTATGCCATTTAAGTTTAGAGCCCTGTTTGTCATCTCATCAAAAGCAAAGTCATTTTGAGGCACGAAAAATCTATCAACATTAGCAGTAGAATTGTAATAGAGTGTGAATAGATTCCTCCTTCGTCGGAATGACATTGGGGAGGGTATGCTTTTGAGAGATGTCTTGACTACTTATTGAAATCTTAACTTAATGTCATTGCTGGGATTCTGTCTCAGAGTCCCTGCAAATGCGGCTATATTCGTACCTGCGCCGAGGTTTTCTTGCTGTTTGTTGAAGTCATATTGCCCTTACCATTACCCGGTAGTTTCACCTACGGGGTGCCGGACGAGCTTCGTTCCCAGGCTGCGCCCGGTCATCGGGTGATAGTCTCATTTGGCCGGACGAAGTTTCACACGGGAGTGATCCGGACCGTCCGATCAGAACCTCCTAATACCATACGAGAGATAAAGCCGGTCATTGAAACGCTGGACGAACACCCCACTTTCCCACCAGAGCTTTTCCCCTTTCTTGAGTGGCTTGCAGACTATTATATGTGTACGGTGGGTGAAGTACTGGGTGCCGCGCTTCCTTCGGGGTTGAAAGTATCTTCGGAATCCATCATCAGCCTCAACCCACTCATCGAGCCCGAGGAACTCATACTCTCAGAGAATGAGGAGTGGCTGATCAGAAAGCTCACTGAAAAAGACCTGGTCGTAGAGGATGCCTGCAAGCTACTGGGGAACAGTCAACCCTTGAAGACCATCAAAACCCTTCAACACTCCAGTGTGATCCATCTGATCGAGAAAGTCAAAGAAAAGTACTTACCCAAACGAGAAAAGCGGATCAGACTTGTGGAGCATCTGTTGTCTGAAGAGGGCTTGGAGGACGTCCTGCAACATCTGGAAAAGCGACCGAAGCAGATCGATGCCATCGTCACCTACCTCCGGGAAGTGCCCGCACTCAATAGCCCGATCCAAAACAAGCAGGGCATCGCAAAGCAGCAACTCACACAATTTGGTGTGAGCCCCTCCTCGATCAAAACGCTGGTGACCAACGGGATTTTTGAGGAATGGGACTCCGTTGTGGATCGGCTGGCCTACCATGGAGATGACACGACCCCCTTACCAGCACTGTCGGCAGACCAGCAGCTGGCCCGGCAGCAGATTGTCATGGGATTTGAAGACCATCAATCGGTGCTGCTACACGGCGTCACTGGCAGCGGCAAAACGGAGATCTACATGTCGCTGATCCAGGAGGCTATAGACGGAGGACATCGCGCCCTGCTCCTGCTTCCGGAAATAGCGCTGACGACACAGATCATTGGCCGCTTCAGGCAATATTTTGGCGGCTCCTTTGGGGTTTATCACAGCCGCTTCTCCGACAATGAGCGCGTGGAAGTATGGAAGAAATGTCTTGCCGGGGAATATGACTTTGTCATCGGTGTCAGAAGCGCGGTATTTCTACCGCTGTCGGACTTGTCGCTGGTCATTGTTGATGAGGAACACGAGCCCAGCTACAAACAGCAGGACCCTGCACCAAGGTACCACGCGAGGGACGCGATGATTTATCGCGCACATGCGCAGAAAGCCAAAGTCTTACTAGGTAGCGCCACGCCTTCCTTTGAATCATACACCAACGCCCAGGAGGGCAAGTATGGTCTTGTGACCCTGGATCGCCGATATTTTGACCGACCGAGTCCCTCCTATCAACTGGTGGATATCACCAGGGAGCGTAAGAAGCGGCTCCTGAAGGGTAGCTTTTCTTCGGTACTTCTTGAAAATCTTCAGAGCACCATCGAAAAACAAGAACAAGCCCTGCTCTTCCAAAACCGGCGAGGCTACGCACCATTCCTGCTGTGTGAAAGTTGCGGTCATACACCCAAATGCCCCAACTGCGATGTGAGTCTAACGTATCATAGCTTCCAGAGCAGCCTGATCTGCCACTATTGTGGTTACCGCGAGTCGATTCCCAGCCAGTGTGATCACTGCGGCGAGACTACGCTTAAAACGGTAGGACTGGGCACTGAGAAAATCGAGGAAGAACTGTCGATCCTCATGCCTGACCTGAAGCTACAGAGGATGGACCTCGATAGCACACGAAGCAAGCACGCCTACCAGGACATCATTGACCGCTTTGAACAGAAAGAGATCGACGTAATCATCGGCACTCAGATCATCAGCAAGGGTCTCCACTTCGATGACGTGCAGCTTGTGGGGATCTTCGATGCGGACCGGCTGATCCACTTCCCCGACTTTCGAGCCCATGAGCGGGCCTTTCAACTCCTCACGCAAGTGGGTGGGCGAGCCGGGCGGAAGAAAGGCCAGGGAAAGGTGATCGTGCAGACCAGCGACACGACACTCAGACTATTGAGTCACGTGAGGAAGGAAGATTACGTGTCTTTCTACAACGAAGAAAAGTCAGACCGGCACCAATTTAGGTATCCTCCATTCTACCGCTTGATTCTCGTGATGGTCCGACACAAGGAAAAACAGGTGGCCCAGGAGGCGGCAGATCAGTTTTGTAGCATGGCTCGCAAGCATCTGGGCAATCGAGTGTCAGTTCCCATTGAACCATTGGTTAACCGTGTACGCAACTATTATCGATATCATATCATTATTAGACTGGAAAAAGAGGGCCTTAACCTTGGAGGAGTCAAGCAATTTTTGTTGGTGACAAGGGATACGTTGCTAGCTTTGCAGGCGTTTAAAAGTGTGAGAATGCATTTCGACGTAGATCCATTATGAGGCCAGCGATGATGATGATAGGTTTAGCCGTCCTGGCCTTTGTTGGTCTTCACAGTTGTGATGAGTGTGTGGAATGCGAGCAAGTCGCCCAGGCTCCATCAACAACACTAGTTTTCATCAATGGGCAGGTGCTCAGCGTGGTAGACTCCGCCATAAGTACCCTGGAGGCGAGCATCACCATCCTTGAAGGAGAAAAAGACACACTGGATCAGGAGATCGCCGTTCTTGAAGACAGCATTCAAACGCTCAACCAGCTGATTGAGGACGGCCGAACGGACCTCGATGACGAACTGGCATCGGTCACGGCTATGCTCAACGATAAGGAAGAGGAGGAGATGGCAGTCGACGACAAGTTGAGCCTGGGCAACGCGGCGGTTGATAGTCTGGAAACGCGTAAGCAACTGGTAGAAAGCGGGGCAGTACTGGTCTCCCGTATTCTCAATCTCAGGAACGGTCTCGAACGGACCTATCAAGACTCTCTGACCGCCTGGCAAATTCCCCTGGAAGTGGAGATCGACCAGACCGCCTACGAGCTCGAAATTGACGGCACGGATTATGATCTCACAGTCAACTACGAACGAGAACAGACCGTGGATGTAGAACGGGTAGTGCGGATCCGGGCATTTTCGCTGACCGCCACCTCCAGTACCTACGACAGCTTATTGGTCCAATGTCCAGAATCTAATCCAAATTGCGGAAGTGGTGAGACGATCATTACTTGTTATTTCTAGCTGGCTGCTGTGCCAATGCGCCCTTGCGCAAGTGGATTCACTAGCTACGGACGTTGGTGTGGCGGACTCCCTGCAAGCCATCGCTGCCCCTGGCGATTCCACAGTCAATATCGACTCTCTCGTACAGGCAGCCAAGCAGGAAGTCGCAGAGGAAGAGGCCATGCCCGAACCCAGGCGCCCTTTCAATGCGGCCATTCATGTGGACTACGGCAAACTATTGACCCTCCCTTTTCCTTTTGAATACAAAGTCGAGGGAGGTATCGTCCTGGAAGTATTGGAGCGTATTGAGCTTGTTGGTGAGGTCGGGTACTGGGAGAAGAATGCAAGGAAAGCGATTGACAACGGCACCTACACCTCCACAGGCACCTATATGCGAGCGGGTGCAGGCTTCATCCTACCGTTCAATCAACCTGGAAGTCAAATCGGCTTTGGGTTCCGCTACGCGGTGAGCAACTTCAGCGATGAAGGTCAATATGAAATCAGCGAGACAGAGGGGCTCATAGAACCGTTCGCTTCCTCGTTTTCCCGAGACAATCTGTCAGCCACATGGATGTCCGGGGTACTGACCTCCATGTCCGCCCTCAAGCTCCGCAAGGCGCTGCCGGACTCTCGCTGGAACCGCATCGCAAAAATTGGCTTGATCGTTCGCTACCGTTTCCTGATCGAGCATGACGAGAGATTATCAGCTGATGATCCCATTGACGTTTTTACGATTCCGGGCTACGGGCAGACCAACTCCGGGAGCAACCTGGCATTCAACCTCTTCATACGCATCTATCCTTTCGGTTACTAAGGGGGGACTCTCGTCTGTACAAACGCATTTCCAGGTCAGTCGTGCTTGACACGCGACCCACTCCCCCAGAGCTCGGTCGATATGGGCTACTGATCATTGGAGTCCTTCACACGATCAAATACACTGTCTAGCGTGTTGATGAAAACACTGAAGCTTTTGCTACCACCGCCCAACAGGCCTCCGGTAACAGCAATATCTGCCAGCTTGTAGAAGAAATGCTGCCAATCACTGTATACGGTAGACACATCAATAATATCACTGACCACACTTAATCCTATGATGGCGAGAATGACCCCTCCTACAAACACGATTCTGGTCGTGTATTCGTAGGTCACCTGCTCGTGTCGGCTTCGGCGGAATTCATAGACATGTTTCACAGAACGCAAGTACCCTACCAAAGCCTCTTTTTCCTCTTCCGCAGAATACTTAGCAGGCTTTCCAGCGTCATCCGTGTACGGATCGTCAACACTCCCTTTGATTTCCTTGATGATCCTACTTTCACGACTGTAGGATTGCTTGAGTTCAGGAAGCTTGACGTCGTCAAATTTGATTGCTAAAAGCTCACGAACTCGCCTCACCCTTCGATCCCATGCCCTCTTGTCTTTTCCCCGATCAATCCCCGTCCATACAGCGGCGGCCCGCTCCAGCGCTACGATGATGAAGAAGTACTTCATGAATATGCTGGAGCCATTTTCAACGAGGTCGTCTTTGAAAGAGAAGTCAGTCCAGTCCGCTAGTATGTAAGGCAAGGTCCCAACAATAGCCAGGACAATCGTCAATTGGATGATGCGGGAATTCGTTTTTTCCTGAGTAGAGGCCACAGTGTTTTTTTATTAAATATACCCCCTCCCACTATCTGAAATGCAATTTTACCCAGAGGATTCACCCTCCAAGTTGAATAGCGCATACCTGATCTATACCCATGTAGCCCCTCCATTTGGATGATGGAAGCTTGTCTCGAGAACAGGTCCGAGATGAACACTTTGTTCCTCCAGCTCGCTGCTTTTGAAATCTTAGAACCAAGTCCGGGGCCCCTGCCTACCGTATGAATTCCTTCCTGAACCCCTGCTGTGTGAGACGGTAGTTGTACCCTCCGACGGTTATCATCTGTCCTTGTTGCACGCTTCTCAGATCCGTCAAGTCCGCTTCGGTAGTGTGAATGGAGAATCCCTGGAGGTAGGCCATGTTCAGATACGCCGTATTGATGCCGCGGGTCGTCCCGCATAGAATGATCTTCAAATCACCGTCGTACCTCGTCACCAACTGCGCATCACGGGGAAAGGCCGCGTTGTCAGCGACCATCACTGCACTGGTCGCACCAGGGACCTTCGTCATCCCGAAGAGCAAGGCCTCGATGTTGTTTTCGGGGGTATCCCCCCCTCCGCCTTTTCCCATCACTTCAAACATCTTCGACTTCGCTTCGCTAAAATCCCTTGTTTCAACCCAACCAATTCCCCCGGCATTGCCCATTCGTTTGCTAGCGGCAGGCTTGTCGTCGCCGTCATTGAAAAAGACGAAGACCTGCGGCTCCGGCGACGGCAGCAGCTTCATCCAACGGAGGAGGTCGGCGGAGTAGGGAAACATGCTCCCGGTAACGTCAACGACGAAGAGGTTGTCCGACCAGTCATTGCGCTCCAGAACGGTGGATACCTCTGTCTTCTTGACAAAAGGAAAGACATCAACATAACTCGTATCACGCTCCATCGCCAGGCAACCTTCGTCTGATGGCTGGATTTGAAAGCGCTCCACTAAATCTTCCGCCGGATCGAATCGATAGAAGGAAAAGCTCTCAGCTTTGATCGGAAATTCTATGGATCCGTGTACAGTGACGGGAAACTTCCTGTCACCAAGACGCATGCCCGTTCGCCATCGTAAAATGTGCCGGAGAATGGCAATGAGCTCATTTTGACATGGAAACCGCCGACCTTTGATCTTAATGTCCTGCGGACGGCCTTTGTCATCCAGTGCCGCATTGAAAAATACCTTCCCTGAGAACTTCTCTGTGCAACTGTAAAACTCCTTTAGCTGGTCCGAAATGTGGTCCATCGACGTCAACAAAGTTGGATACTCGCACGGGATCTCCCGCTCCTCCACCTTCACAAGCGTCTCATACTCGAGGATCTGGTAGTCCAATTCGGCGAGCTCCTGGTTGATACTGTCTATCTCGAGTCTCGTGTCCTTCTTCGTGTAGTAGCGATCATAGTACACCACAAAACCGTGGAAGAAATCCAGGCAGTCCTGGGTACTTCCGCACCCCGTCTGCTTGACATAGCGCCACTCAAACAATTGGTTAGATGCCAATTGCGGATTGACGGCCAGCAGTTGCTCCATTCGACGAAGATCGAGCTCTCTCTGGTCAAATGCGGGATCTTCACTATAGGCTGTGTACACAAGATCGATCTTCACAATGCGCTGGCTGGTGACAGGTAGCTGGCGAATGGCTCCACTACCATAGCCTGATCCTAAGGTGATGTTTTCGTAGTTGGGATCTGGCTCGTACGCTGAGATGGTCATGGGTGTTGCGCGAGAGAGTACTTCCTCAGCTAGCTGAGCGATGAGCTGGATCGGCAAACCAAGACAAAAAGCAATCGCCACCAAACGCCATTGCACTTGCCAAAAGGTCTTCCAAATTTTCACACAGCCTGTTCCCATCATTCAAGAAAAATCGAGGTATTGACTACCAGACTTGAAGGTAGTGAAAATAAAAAAACCCTCCTGGAGTTTGCCTCCAGAAGGGTGTAAGCGTGTATTCTAAGCGTGTGATTGACCCGGCTTTTCGAAGCAGGCAAATCAGAAATACAATGAGCAACAGATATTAGCCAGTCTTATCGTTATTCAAAGCTCTAGCCGGGAAAACTCCCGACTCTGTGATAGTGCTTTGCAGGATAAGCATTGGTTTCAGTTTCAGGTTGATGCGGGCAACTAAGACGTGAGAAGAGATAGTTGTTTCGTTCAGTTGAGTACAATGATAATCCATTCACACCTAAAATCTTCCCTTTCATCGAAAAATTTTCCTATTTAATCCAAAAAAAGTCAATAACGACCCGGAAAAGCGCCAACAGCCCCGAAATCAGTCCTCCTTAGGGTAGAAACCCGCGTCTACTGGCTCCCACAACTCGATCTTGTTACCTTCCTGATCCATGATGTGCACAAACTTTCCGTATTCGTAGGTCTCGATATCATCAACGATGGTCACACCCTGCCCCCGAAGCTCGTGCACCAGTGACTCAATGTCGGCGACCCGGTAGTTGATCATCCATTGCTTCTGCGAAGGGTCGAAATACTTCGTATCCTGATTGAATGGTCCCCATTGCAGGTGCGCGATATGATCGGGATCATCGAGTTCACGAAACTTAAATGTCAAACCGTACTCATCGGTATCCATTCCCAAATGCTGGCCATACCAGTCTTTGAGCGCCTGGGGATCCTTTGCCTTGAAAAAGACCCCTCCTATTCCAGTCACTTTCTTCATGTGAAGAAGTTAGGTGAACCGTCTGGCATGCAAGCGCTCCACCCACAGAAATCCAACTTAAGTACGAGAAAATCATTCGAAAGTACTAGCGTTTTAACAGGAGCCAAGCGGCGGCAAAGGGGAGCCATACCAGGGCAAAACCCGACGCAACCTCATTGATTGTCGTATGTTTGGGAATATTCACACAAAACTCATCGACTGATTTTTCTTATGAACAAGCTATTCTTCCTCCTCCTCTTCTCCTATTCATTCATCGCCACCAGCCAAACGGAGAAAGGTCAATTTCTGGCTGGAGCCAGTTCCAACCTCGCCTTTACCTCCTTCGGTCAGGGGCAGGGTGTGGATAATCGCACCGACCTGCTCCTCGATTTGCATGGAGGCTACTTCTTTATGGATGATTTTGCCGCAGGTCTCAGCCTCAGATTCGACCATTCCTCTGTTGGAGCAGACAATAGCACATCTACAGCTGTTGGTCCATTTGCACGCTTTTACCTGGGCAGCGTATTCTTCGGCGCGGAGGTAGCCTTCAACCGGACCGACGTCAGCGACCAGCTTGACAACTTCACATCCAGAGGCGTCCTCAGCTCATTTGAGCTCGGTTATGCCTTGTTCTACAAAGACGTCGTCGCAGTAGAACCCAGCGTGAATTATGCCTATGGCAGCATCGAGACGCTAGAGGATGTAAGTGCCTTCGGCCTTAGGTTGGGATTCACGATTTTTCTTTAGCGTCCACTTCCAGGTTTATTCCTGGTAAAACTCCCGGAGGGCGGACATATAGACATTGGTCCAGCCATCGACGATGTCGTCATAGTCCTCGTCGGGGATATTCTGGTGTTGGAGTTCCAACGAAGTACCCCCTTTGTGGTCGTGGAGTTTGATCGTGACGATGCTCTCATCAGTGGCACCGTCAAAGTACCACTGCTGCACAATTTTTTTGCCCGGCTCAAACTCCAGGTTCTTACCGACGATAGCGCCATCCCACATCGAAAACTCTGAGTCTGGCTCTGTGGACATTTCCGCTGGCTCCCCACTCCACAACTGGATCGTCAACGGATGGGTCAGCGCCAGAAAGACATCCTCTGGAGGGGCAGTAATTGTAAAATAGCGCTTGTAACTTTTCATAATCCTCGATGTATGGTCGATGTAAAGGCGATATTAACTTAATTCATCCATCTAAAGTCATAACACCGCATCAAGCACAATTTTTGATAGCAACAAATCATGCAAAAACTCACTCTACTACTGATCCTGGTTGCAGCAGCTGTGACCACTCAGGCACAAACTGAAAAGGGGAAATTCCTCGTTGGCGCCACCTCCGATCTATCTTTCACTAATACCAGCTTCGGGGATGATGGCGGGAGCAATAACAACTTCGGGCTTGGTGTAAATGGAGGATACTTTGTATTGGACGACTTTGCGGCTGGTATGCTCTTTGGCTTTTCGCGCAATTCATCCGATAACTTCAATTCGACCAGTACCTCCATAGGTCCATTTCTCCGCTACTTCTTCTATGATGACCTCTTTGCATCGGTCGCGTATCAGCACTCATTCATCGCCACGGAGTTCAGTGGAGACAAAAACTCAACCGATGGCGGGCAGTTGAATATGCAGGTGGGCTACGCCATCTTTATCAAGGATGTCGTTGCTATCGAGCCTAGCTTCAACTATTCCATCGGCTCTGGATCCCTCCTCGGAGATGTCAAGACTTTCAGCTTGAATGTGGGATTCAACCTCTACTTCTGAGGCTGACGGGTAGAAGGACGTCGCCACTTATTCTGGCGATGACGAGCTTCATTTGAAGGGAATGTTGCTAAAAGAACGGCGGAATCCACCTGCTCACACAGTAATTGTTCTTTTTCAAGAAAATATTAAACTATTCAAACTATTACAATTGGCGCTTTTACAGTTAGTTAGTATTGCGTTATATTGCTCCAAGAAAGACCTTGGGAAGGAATGGGGCCACTTCACAGCTATAGACTTCTTCCGATCCCTAGGTTTACAGAATAACTATTGTGACAACAAAACTGACAAACAAGATGAAGAGACTTTTACTGGTCATTATGACTGCTAGCCCAATTTTGCTAGTGGCGCAATCCAATACCTTCACAGGTAACCAGGCAGGTGCGAGCAATGCCGGAGGTTATCGCAACACTTTCACTGGCGCCTCAGCCGGTTTTAGGAATACGACTGGATACGAGAACACATTCAATGGATATTTCGCTGGAGAATCTAACACAGTTGGCTACTATAATACTTTCAGCGGGAGTTTCGCAGGAAGATTGAGTACTTCCAATTTCAATACTTTCACCGGTGCGTTTGCAGGTTACAACAATCGTGGAGGCTCACTCAATGTCTTTATTGGCCATTTTGCCGGTTACAACAATCGGAACGCTGGCCAGAACACATTTGTAGGGGCCGAGGCTGGTATCAACAACTTCAACGGACGATTTAATGTGCTATTAGGCTATGGAGCTGGTAATCAAAGCTCTGGATCAAACAACACTTTTTTAGGATCAAGCGCTGGCAGCAGGTCGAATGGGTCGTCGAATGTTTTCATTGGCTACGAAGCAGGATACAATGAATCCGGCAGCAACAGGCTCTACATTGATAACAGCCGTACCAGTTCTCCTTTGATTTATGGAGAATTCAACACGAACCGGGTACGCATCAACGGTAGCTTCGAAGTCACCGGAACGATCACGAATGCCGGCTTCCAGGCCAACACGGACGCTATTGCAGCGAATACCACCGCTATCGCCACTAACGCAAGCGATATTTCCGGGAATGCGACGGGTATCTCGACCAACGAAACGTCTATCCAGGCAAATACCACAGCGATTAGCGACAATACGACTACCATCCAGGCGAATGGAACTTCGATTGGCAACAATGCCTCTACGATCTCGGTAAATGCAACAGATATCGGCAATAACTCAACCGCGATCAATACCAATACCACTGCGATCAATGACAACGCCACGAACGTTGGCAACAACACAACGACCATCAATAACAACACGGCGGCCATTGGCGTTAATGCGCTGAATATCACGTCCAACACGACTTCCATTACAGGTCAGGCTGCGGATATTGCGGCCAACCAATCGGCGATTGCGAGCAACTTGAGTGACATCTCCAGCAACACGGCCGCGATCCAGGCCAACAACGCTGACATACAGACCAACAGCAACGGTGTTTCTGCCAATGCCGGCAATATCTCAGTCAACGCCGCCGCCATCCAGGCCAACGCCGCAGACGTCGACCTGGCAGAAGGAAGACTTGACGTCATCGAAACAGGTGCCAATTACTCGCTTTCAGGAACCAACTCCTTTGTCGGTCTTGACGCCGGTCAAAATAACCCAGGTGCCAACAACACCTATCTCGGGAACGGTGCTGGGCAAAACAGCGATGGCAGCAGCAATGTCTTCATTGGCTACCAGGCAGGCGTCAATACAACGGGCTCCGATCAGCTGATCATCACTAACAAAGACACCCTTGCTCCTCTTATCTATGGCAACTTCGCTACGGGTGAGCTGGTCATCAACGGCAATCTACAAGTGACAGGTAAGGTCACGAGCAATACCCAAGCAGGCAACGGCGGCGGAGGCTCAGGCGGCGGTAATGGCAACGGGAACCCCAATGCACGACAGGAGACGGCAGACGACGAAGTGATTTCGAAGCTGATGGCAGAGAACGCTGAGATCCGGGCGGAAAATGAAGCCATCAAAGAGGAGCTCGCCGAGATCAAAAACCTCCTGGGCAAGCTGACCTTGGAAGGTGGTTCTGTGGAAGTGCTTAAGCTGGGAGACGCAATTCGCTTGGAAACCGTCCCTAATCCTTTCAACCAGTCGACAACCATCCGCTACCAACTGCCTCTCACCGCAAAAGATGCTAGTCTGGTGATCACGAACCTTCAGGGACAGGAAGTCGCTAGATACGAGCACATTACAGATAGGTCCGAATTGGTGTTTGAAAGGAAGCAACTCTCAGCCGGCCTCTACAACTGTACACTCTTTGTTGACGGGCAGCACATGACTACCAAGAAATTGGTGCTTGCCGAGTAAGACTCAGCGCTCAAAAAAATGAACTGACCGGAGCCTCGCCATGGGCTTCGGTCTTTTTTGTTTAAAAGAATCTGGCCGCCTTCCTGGCCGTGATGATCTCGGTATTCATTCCGACCCAGTGGAGGTTGCCATTGTAACGGCCATGCTCCATCTTAATGCAGCGATCCATGACCACTTCCAGTCCATTTTCCCTGGCAAGCTCGGCAGCATCACGGTTCACAATGGTCAGCTGCATCCATACGGCTTTCGCCCCCACTTCGATCGCCTCTTTCACGATGTCATAGCAATCCTGCGGTTTACGAAAGATATCGACGATGTCTATTGGCCCGGGAGCGCTCTTCAGGTCCGGGTAGCTCTTCTCACCAAGGATCTCCTCTTTCATTGGGTTGATGGGAATGACCCGAAAACCTTCGGACTTCAGATACGAGCCCACGAAGTTGCTGGCGCGCTGTGGCTTATCGGACAGTCCGACGACAGCTACGTTTTCAGAGAAGTGCAATAAGTGCCTGATCGTTTCAGGGTTCTGATAGAGGTTCCTCTCTTCAGCCGAGAGGTTGGTGTTCATCGAGATATCGCACGAAAGGCTTGTTCCAAGTCCCATATTAAGTCTTCTGTTGTTTCTAGTCCTACTGATAACCGGATCAAGCCCGGCGAAATTCCCGCCGCCTCCAACTCCGCCGGAGACAGCTGTTGATGTGTCGTCGACCCGGGGTGCAGCACAAGACTCTTTGCATCTCCGAGGTTGGCCACATGGCTAAAAAGCTGCAGCTCCTCCAGGAAGCGCTTTCCTGTCTCGCGGGCGTCCATACCATTGACAGGCTTGATCCCAAAGGCAAATACGGATCCCGCACCCTTCGGCAAATATTTCTTCGCCCGCTCGTGATGAGTATGATCCTCCAACCCGGAATAGTTGACCCACTCCACACTAGGGTGCTCCTTCAAAAAACCTGAAATAGCCATTGCATTGCTCACGTGTCGATCCATGCGTACCGACAGCGTTTCGAGTCCCTGCACCAGTTGAAAGGCGTCATGCGCGGACATGGAGCTGCCCACATCCCTTAGTGTCTCCACCCGGGCTTTCATCAAAAAGCCATAGTGGCCAAAGGTCTCGTAAAACTTCAACCCGTGATAGGGCGCAGAAGGCTCAGCAATCGTCGGATAATTACTGTAATCGAATTGACCCGACTCCACAATCACCCCGGCCACGCTTGTTCCATGTCCGTTGATAAACTTTGTCGCACTGTGGATCACAATATCCGCCCCCCACTCCAACGGCCGGCATAGATAGGGCGACGCCAGGGTATTGTCAATGATCAGTGGTATACCATGAGATTTCGCCAGCGCGCTCACCTCCTCAAAAGGAAAAACACTGCCCTGGGGATTGCCAATCGTCTCACCGTACAGCACCTTCGTCTTGCTTGTCATCTTCTCTTCCCAGAGGGACAAGTCACTTGGATCCACAAAGTGCACCTTGATGGACAGCTTCTTCAGCGTATGCTCAAACTGCGTGTACGTCCCTCCATACAAGTGCGACGATGCCACGATCTCATCACCAGGCTGTAAAAGCGTCATGAGCGTGATGAACTGTGCCGCCATCCCGCTGGACACGCCTATTGCACCCGTACCCCCCTCGAGGCTCGCCATCCGCTCCTCAAATACCGCTACGGTCGGGTTCATGAGCCGTGAGTAGATATTACCGTATTGCTTCAGCTCAAATAACTGCGCTGCCTGATCGGGGCTATCAAACACAAATCCCGCCGAGGGATAGATCGGGACCGCCCGTGCACCCGTATGTGGATCGGGGATATGCCCCGCGTGCAACATCCGCGTTTCAAAGCCAAACTTTCTTCTTTCAGCCATGCCGTGAAATTAACCGCTGAAAAAGGAATGAGTTCGAAGAAATTCATGAATGTAAAGCTTAAGACTTTGCGAATCGCACATTGCGCCGCTCAAACCTGACCCACTTCCCTCCTGGCCTGCCTTTGCCGGTAGGCAGGCGCATGCCCAAGCCTTCGGCCCCTCGACCTGTCCACCACCCAAAGCCTTGTCTTGGCCCTATGCTTGTGGCCCTTTTGGAACCAACTTGGATGCTATCTACTCCTCTCTCAATGCTTCCACGGGATTGCTGGCAGCCGCTCTGAAGGTCCGATAGCCAACTGTGAGACCAGCGACAATCATCATCATTGCAAACGCCAGGACGAAGGAAAACCAATTGATCTCCACGTGATAAGCAAAGTCACTCAACCAATTCTGCATCACCTGCCAGGCTATGGGCGCAGCGATCACAAACGCTAGAATAAGCAGCAGACCAAAGTCTTTGGTCAGAAGTAGCAAAATACGTACTACAGAAGCACCTAAAACCTTTCGTACCCCTATCTCCTTGATCCGGTGCTGCACCCTATGGGCAGCCAGACCATAAAGTCCAAGACAAGCAATCACTATAGCCAGGATGGTGAACCACTCCGCCAGCCTGGCGGTGTTAATTTCACTCTGGTAAGCTTTATCAAATATGTCATTGAAGAATTTGTACTCATAAGGATACGCCGGTTCGAATGAGAGGTATGCCTCTTCCATTCCCTTCAATGCCGCATCCAGATGCTCACCGGCAATTTTGATTGAAATAGTTCCTCTGGTTTCGTGCAGGAAGAACTGTGCAGGTTCTATAGGCAAGTGGACCGAGTGCTGATGAAAGTCCTTGAGGATGCCCACAATTCTGGCAGTATCACCAAACCAAGTAATCATCTGTCGGCCAATGGGGTCCTCCCAGCCCAGCGCCTCCACAGCCGACTCATTGAGCAGCATGCTCTTCTGAGGGCGGTCCAGTTCTCGCTTGAACTGGCGACCATCCACAACCTCCAATTCGAAGAGGTCCACGTAGTCATAGTCGATGACATTCGTATAAAGGGGAATTGACAGGCCGTCAGGCCTTCCCGGCCATTTCGCGCTGCTGTTTGAGGATATGTTGTTAGGCAGTGAATTGGAGGAGGACACATACGTAACACCCGCTACCTTCCGCAGCTCATCTTTGAAAATGCCCAATTTTTCACGAATGGTTGCGTCTCGCGCCTGTATGATGACTATCTGGTCTCGCGTAAAGCCGGTATCCATGTTTTGTATATAGTTCAGCTGATCATTAAGGACACTGGCGCCCAGAATCAACGCACACGACACAGTGAACTGAAAGACCACTAGGGCATTTCTCAGCACGACTTTGTTGCTGGCCACCTTCGTGCCCTTGAGGGCGGGCACAACCTTGAACCTGCTAAGAATAAGCGCCGGATAGATACCGGAAAGCAGGGTCATCACCGTGCCCAACGCCACTATCCATGCCCAAAACTGACCTGATTGCAGCGGTATGGGAATGTCCTTTCCCACAAACAGCGAGAAATGGGGCATGATTGCCACCACAGCAATGAGGCCCACGACAAGCGACGTACCCACCAGTAGTGTGGACTCGTGCAAGAACGATCCCACCAAAGCCCATCTATGGGCACCAACCACCTTCCTGACACCGATTTCTCTTGTTCGATTCATGGCCCTGGCAGTTGCAAGATTGACGTAGTTGATAGCCGCGATGAAGAGGATCATAAACGCAATACCCAAATACAGGTACAGGCTTCGTGCATCAGCACTAGGCGCTATATCAAAATTGACATCCTTTGTGAAGTGGAGCTGATCCAAAGGCTGCACGTAATATTGTGACTCCTGCCCTTCTTCGCTCTCTATGGGGTCGTCGGCGTACTTCGCTCGGATCTGAGGCATTTTCGCCTGTACACGCTGGGCATCCAGCGGATCGTTTAGAAGAATAAAACAATAATAACTGCTATTGCTCCAGTTGTCATTAGGCCTGTTCTTGGCTTCCAGCAACCCCTGGAAATTCAGAATAATGTTCATCACGAAATGCGAATTCCCTGGCATGTCTTTGATCACTCCGGAAACCTGAAAATCTATCTCGTCCCTAAATCGAATGGTCTCGCCAATCACATCGATTCGATCAAAGTACTTGCGCGCCGTCGACTCCGAGAGCACCGCTGACCGGGGCTCCTGCAGCAAATGTTCGCGACTGCCCACCAAAACTTCCAATGAAAAAATGTCAAAAATCGATGGGTCTGCGCTGTGAATAGTGGATTCCATGAAGACCTCATCGTTGGCTCGAACGATCGTGTTCCAGTCCTTGTCTATAGCAGTAGCCGTCACCACTTCTGGAAATTCCTCTACCAAGGCCCCCGCCAAAGGGGCTGGTATCACAGCAAACTTGTTCGTGCCCTGATAGTAATTACCCGCGTCTTCCTTGTAGACGCGATATATTCGGTCCTTTTTCTCGTGGTAGTTGTCATAGCTAAATTCGTAGCGCACATACTGCGTGATGAGCAGAAAAACAATCAGCCCTGACGTGAGACCGATGATATTCAAGGAAGTGTAGGTCTTATTCCGCAAGAGCGAGCGAACAGTGATCCGGGTTTGATGAAGTGGCATGGTACGGTCGAATTCTGTAAAAAAGACCATCGAATCTTCAGAGGGTTGCAGGCTATGGCAGCTTTGTAGGCTCGGAGTAGACACATGGAGCATCACTTCCACACCTTACTTGTTCTATCCACCTGCGTCCTGTAAGTTCGTAGGCAGTTATCATCCACATCTTATGAAACCCAAATCTGTCTTTCTTGCCGAAATCACTAATCGGGAGCTAGAACTGTTCCTAGAGAAAAATCACACAATCTTCATCCCCGTTGGAGCGACTGAACAGCATGGCCCCCATTCCCCAGTGAGCACAGACGTTCTCATACCACAGGAAGTAGCACGGAGAGTAGCAGAGCATACTGGTCGTGCGTTGGTAGCCCCGGCGTTGCCCTATACACTCTCCTACCCTCACCGTGGATTTGCGTGTGAATTCAGTCTGTCAATGGAGACCTTCATGGCTACGATAAAAGACCTGGCCATTTCCTTTGCCCGGGCCGGTTTTAAGCGCATCGTCTTCCTCAATGGGCACTACGACAATACCTACGCGCTTGCTTATGCTTGCTCCACTGCCGCCGAACACCTGCCGGCGGGAGCCAAGGCCTTCCCTTTCAACCATTGGGATGGGCTCACCGCTGAGCAAGCGACCGCCTTCAACGAAAATGGATTAGATCTGCACGCTGGCTGCGGCGAGACATCGATGATCATGGCCATCAATCCGTCTTTGGTGGACAACGACCAGTTGAATACAGAATACCCCAACTTTCCGGATACCAAGACCAAGTCACCCGCCCTGCACACGGCCTACTTCTTCTCTTCACCGGGCAGCGTTTATGAAATGAGCAAAACCGGCACCTGGGGTGATGCCACCAAGGCTACGGCGGAGAAGGGTGAACAGTTCCTTCAAAACGCCGTCGAGGGCGTCCTCAATCTGATGGACGATATTGAGAAGACTTTCGAGGAATTACCGGTGCGACACAAGTAGGGTTCTCAGGCGATCAGTTGTCCAGGAAGAGAACCCAACTGTCCACCAATGAATAAGAACGCTGAAGTTGATCAGTTTTTGCAAGAGCTCGATCATCCCATGAATGCAGAAATTCAACGTGTCAGGGAGATCATCCTCACCGCTCATCCCGAAATGGAGGAATGTATCAAGTGGAACAGTCCGACCTTTACCTACAAAGGCAACATGGCGTCTTTTTTTATGAATGCCAGGAAGCACGTCAGCCTTATGTTTCACAAAGGTGCATTGCTCGCCGATAAAACAGGACTACTACAAGGAGAGGGCAAAGAAGGACGTACTGCCAAATTCGCAGACATGGCCGACATCGAAAGCAAAAAGGCCGACCTGGAGGCGCTTGTTCGGCTATGGGTGGATCACCGGAATGAAGCCACCTAATCCATCTCTGCGCTTTGTGTTTGGCCATTGGCAGATGAAACACTGCTCTCACCGGGAAGAGGCGCCCTAGGCAATCCAGAATAGGTGCATTAACTTAGAAAGACATTCTAATCTCCTAAGATCATGAAAAAACCTAATGCACGTCGCCAATTTCTTGCCACCTCCGCCACACTCGCATCCGGCATAGCGCTGGGGCTTCCCAAGGCGATTTCAGCACCCAATATCCTGCGATCCTACGGCAAGGTAAACTCCGTTATCAACGGCGTGCAGATTGGTGTCATTACGTACTCCTTCCGCAGCATGCCGGATCAGAGTGCTGAAGCGACATTGAAGTATATTTTGGATAGTGGCATCAGCGCTACGGAATTAATGGGTGGCCCTGCTGAAAGCTTCGCCGGTATGCCGGAGAATCCAGTGGACCGCAGGAAGTTTTATCGTTTGGCGCGAAGCAACCGCGCTGGAGATTTGACGGAGGACCAGGAAAAAGAATTCGCCGAAATGTCTGAACAAATGGAGGCCTACCGTCTGCAGTTGGCTGAATGGCGGCAAAACGTACCTATGACCAAGTTTGAGGAGGTCAAATCCATGTATGCCGATGCGGGAGTGACTATCTATGGATTTAAGCCTTCTGCATTTGGCCGCAACAACACGGATGCAGAAATGGATTATGGTTTCCGAGCAGCCAAAGCACTCGGCGCTTCCCACGTCACACTTGAGCATCCAAGCGACGATGCACACACGCAGAAGCTTGGCAAAATGGCCGCGAAGCATAAGATCTATGTAGCATATCACGGTCATACCCAGCAGACACCTACCTTTTGGGATACGGCTTTGGAGCAGGCAGAGTACAATGCCATGAACCCCGATGTCGGACACTACATAGCCGCAGGCAACACAGACGTGCTTCAGCTGCTAAAGAAATATAACAAGCGCATCAAAAGCGCCCATGTCAAGGACCGAAAAGACAAGGCCAATGGTCAGGACAATATGCCCTGGGGTCAGGGAGATACACCTATTCCGGATATTTTGCAGCTGATGAGCAAGAGGGGATATCAGTTCCCTGCCACCGTTGAGTTAGAATACCAAATCCCTGAAGGCTCTAACGCAGTGAAGGAAGTGCAAAATTGCCTGGAATTCTGCCGTAAGAGTCTGGCAACGTAGATGACCCGAAAACACCTTACTGCATAGTAGAAAATTCCGAAGTGCAGCTGCGTGCGGCAGTTAACGCCTGTTGCTAAAAAACCTTAAATTCACTAGTGTTTGGGCATGCAATTGGGTGAAATGAATCAGATCATTTTTATCATAGCCTAAAAAGAGGACAAATGCTCAAAAACTATTTCATCGTCTCTTTCCGCAATCTGCGGAGAAACCTGTCCTATTCCCTTGTCAATGTGTTCGGACTTACCGTGGGGTTGGCCTGTACGCTTGTCATAGGATTGTGGGTGTACCAGGAATATAGCTACGACCGGCACTTTGCCGATCACGAGAAGGTCTTCCGAATCGGTGTCAACTTCTTCAACGTTGGTGACATGGCCGTAGGTCCGAAGATGCTGAAGGAAAAGCTTAGCGGATACGCAGACGTCAAATACGTAGTAGGCCTTGACCCTATTGGCAGTCGGACCCTGATCATCGACAATGAGGAGTACGTAGCCGATAGAGTCTTCGCCAGTGATCCAGCATTCTTTGACGTTTTCTCCTACCATTTTATCTCCGGCGAGCGCTCCGCATCCCTTGACCAGCCGCGGAGTATGGTTCTCACCTCACAGATGGCCCGGCAGTTCTTCGGGACGGTGGATGTTATCGGTAAGATCGTATTTATCAAAGATGACGACAGGCCTTACACCATCACAGGAGTAGTGGACGCGTCTGCACCTTCCCACATGGCATCTGACATTTGGATCTCGCATGAGACCAGCACACCTCCTACCAGCTGGACGTCCGCCTCCAGCTACATCTATGCGGTAATCAATCACGGCGACGCCGAGAAACGGTTGGCAGAAATGCTAAATGACCAACTTGAGGAGATAAGAACGCTGCTGGCACCTAACGAAACATTTGAGGCTTTTCAGGAAAGCGGGATGTACATCTTTCACCCAATGGCCATTGCTGATATCCACCTGAAGTCGCAGCTCAAGTTTGAACCTAGCCCAACTGGCAATGGCACCAATGTTCATGTATTTGCTGGCGTAGCCGTCCTTATCCTCCTGCTGGCAAGTATCAATTTTGTCAATATCTCAACAGCGCGATCAACCTCCAGAGCCCGAGAAGTGGGCATTCGCAAATCGTTGGGCTCTCACCGCGCACAACTTATTGTCCAGTTTGTCTTAGAAGCTGTCGTCATTTGCTGGCTTTCGGTGTCCATGGCGATTGTTCTTGGTGAGTTCTTCCTGGGTCTGTTTGAGCATTTGACAGGATTGGAACTGCTTGAGACCGTATGGGTCAATGTCCAACAGATAGTCGTGGTGTATTTGGGAGTTACTCTACTTGGCGTCATCGCGGGGATCTATCCAGCGATCTATATCACTCGCTTTGAAGCTGTGAGGGTCTTGAAAGGAAACGTAGACGTCCAGGAGAAAGGCATTTTGAGAAATGGTCTCGTGCTTTTCCAATTTTTCATTTCGATGGTTCTACTTGTAGTAGCCATGTTCGTATTTCAGCAGTTGCGATTCCTGCAAACAAAGGATATGGGCTTCGATGTGGACAATGTCTTGGTCCTCCGCAATTTGCAGGCCGTCGAGAAGCACGTTGATTTCATCAAAGAAGAGCTCATCAACAAATCCTATGTTGAAGCCGCCAGTCTCAACGACCGCATGCCTGCATCTTCCTCAGTAACTGTCACGTCTGTAGAGGCAGGACCAGACCAGGAGGTTTGGATGCAATGCTTCCCAGGCGATGAGGATCTACTGGAGTGTTTGGGCTTCAGATTACTCGAAGGGCGAGAGTTCTCCGCAGAACTGGCTACTGACACATCGGCTGTTATTTTGACGGAGGCGGCTGTGACCGCGCTCGGATTGGAGGATCCCATTGGGAAGACACTAAATAACGGAAATTATCGCATTGTGGGTGTGACAGCCGACTTCAACTATCAGAGCCTAAAGAACAGCATCGAGCCGGCGATGCTGACACTGAAGAAAGAGAACAACCGTAACCTATCTATTAAGTTTCGAAGCAGCGAATCCCAAAGATTGATTGCCGACATCGAGGGTTTGTGGGCGACGCTGGGTGCGGACTCAGCGCCGGATTATTACTTCCTTGATGAAAATTTCGCAGCTATGGTAGAGAAGGAAAAGGTTCTCTCAAAGGCCATTATAGTCTTTACTTTGCTGGCGATGTTCATCTCATGCCTTGGGCTCTATGGTCTCTCGATATTCGTCGCCCAGAGGCGTACAAAGGAGATTGGGATTCGGAAGGTCCTGGGAGCCACAGTTACTAGCATCACGCGCTTGCTGTCCATCAGATTCACTCTCCCCATTCTCATTTCACTGGTCGCCTCGATTCCTGTGTCCTACCTGGTGGCCACGCGGTGGTTGGCAGAGTATGAATATCGCATAGACATTTCCCCCGTTCCGTTTGTCCTCGCAGGAGGACTGACCGTTGCACTGGGTTTAATAACCATCTCCTGGCAAACCATCAGCGCCGCGAGAAGAAATCCCGTAGAAACGTTGAAGACGGAGTAAAGGCTATATATCCCAGTCGTCGTTCAGTAGGCTTATGGCGTGATGGGCAGTCAGGTCAAACTGACAAGGAACGATGGACACATAATTATTGGCAATGGCCCATTCATCGTTGTCTTCACCCTTGTCGTGGTTGATGAAATTGCCCACCATCCAAAAATATTCGCGACCGTGTGGATCAATGCGCTGATCGAAATCTTCTTCCCATCGTGCATTGGCCTGCCTACAGATCTTGATACCCCTGATTCGCTCGTTCTGAATAGGGGGAATGTTCACGTTGAGGGCTGTCCCTTTGGGCATACCATTTTTCAGCGCTTCAGCAATGATCTTTGCGACATATTCGTCGACATGTCCCATATCAGCCCGTGTACTGTAGTCGCAAAGTGAAAACCCGATGGAAGGTGTGCCTTCGATGGCTCCCTCGATGGCAGCACTCATGGTCCCAGAATAGAGCACGCTAATAGAGGTGTTGCTGCCGTGGTTGATACCGCTCAAAACCAAATCAAACTTCCGGTCTTTCAGCACCTGATGCTTGGCCAGCTTCACGCAATCCGCCGGTGTCCCGCTACATTCATACGCCTCGATGTCACCGAAGATGCTGTTTTTTCGCAACCGTAAGGTGTCTCCTACTGTGATGGCATGCCCCATTCCCGACTGGGGGCTATCAGGTGCTACAACCAGCACATCCCCCATAGTGCTGGCTACTTCCACGAGCTTTTTAATACCGCGGGAGGTAATCCCATCATCATTGGTGACTAAAATTAGAGGTCGGTCCTGCTCCATGTTTGAGTGCCTTGTTTGGTGGCACCCAAAATTAGATCACCCATGGGGGAAGTTTGCGCCAGCGGCTCGCCTTTTTGTTGTTTGGATTCTTCCCGGAAGACTAGTTTATTGTAAAATGTAGTCACCATTCGCAAATGCCTTTCTTTCCTGAAGTCGTCCAGATGGAGCTCCCTAATGTATCGACGGACCTCGAACTCATGATCTTGCATTAAGTCGAGTACCTGGGACTTCCGGCCGAGGCAATAGGCCATATTACCGGCTCTATCAATAAAGAAGTAGTCCTTCTTGAAATACCCTTGCTTATTGAGTCGATCATTTGCCACCGTGTTGTTCCAACTCTCTCGCGCAAGGAGGGACAGTTTCCCCTCAGACAAGAGTTCGAACAAAGCTGGTGCCGCATGGTGATTTTTGATGGCGTAGTGAATGCTGTAGAACTGTCGCCACCTATGGTCGCCAGCATCCCAGACCCGAAAGTGAAATATCTGAAAACCTGAGTAGACATTCATCCTGTCTTGGGTCCTGACCTTGACGACATTGGTCATCATATTGTAGGAGAGCATGCCTTCTATCGTGTCGCACTCTGTGGTGACCAAACTTCCTTCAAACCATTGTTCACCAATTGTAGGGACTTGAGAGTAAAGAGACGCTGCTACAAAGCAAGATATGAGTGAAGTCAAGCAAAAGATCTTCATCATGCAGAATCGTTAGGTATGTAGGCTTGAGTTCCTGACCAACCTGGGTGGGCTCCCGTGACGGCAGGTAGAACTATTCACGAATGAAATTTGCCTCTAGTTGGGAGTAAATTGCGTAGAGCTGCCAAAATGGTAAAAAGGAACCCCAACTGGTAAAAAAGTAGCTGTGGTTAAGCCATCACGCTACCATGATTACCCTATCAGACGGGTTGGCTTTAGAAGTATTAGAAGATAGGACTCGAAACTCCTCTCAAATAGTCGCTTGAGAAATTGAGGTTATAAGTAATAGACACCTCGTAGGAGGGGTTCTGAGCGATCAAAGCATCATTAATATCCAATGAGGAGGTAGTGTTAAGATCATAACTCGCCCCTATTCTGAAGTTTTGCACCTCAAATCCGGCAAGCAGGATTACTGAGTCATTGAGTCGATACCAGGCCCCGGCCTGTAAAACGATGGCCGTTTTGGACCGGGCGCTGGAGATAAAGTTGGAGACGTACATGCCCGCATTGACCTGATAGCTACCCTGAGAGTATAGCGCGTAGAGTGATGGATGAAGACCTGTTCTTGGTGTCATCTCGATCTGGGCAGAGCCAAAAATCTTATATAGCATGGTCTTGTTGGCATCACCCAGGGTCTCAGAGGAGATCTTGGGCTCATTGAGATTGTCTACTGCAATGCCAATTTGAAAGCTGTGGTCACGTACATAATAGTCTTCGTTGTCAAAAAAGGTATAGATCAAACCAAAGTTGACTATTGGGTAAAAAATCGGCTCTGAAGTAATGACCTCATTCGGGAGCGTATTGTCAAAACCAATGTATCGGTTGTATTGAGATCCCCACTGAAGGCCATCTCCGGAAATTCGATTGAGGGCTACTCCGCCCTGCAATCCAAAGATGAGAAACTGATTACTAAGTTTCGACAGCTTTAGCCTGTAGGCACCGGCAAGCAAAACTTTCTGGGCCTGGTAGCTGCCTCCTAACCCTCGCTTCTCGCTGAAGAAGGTTACACCTGCACCCCCAATCTGGTAGGCGCGACTATTTTGCTTTCGAAAAGGCACTGACAAGGTCGCCTGCATCAACTCAAAGAAGGTCTGTTGGGAATCGCTCCCGGATCGTTTGTAGTTGGAGTTGAACGACAGCGTCGGTTGCACACCGATGAAAGCCGGGTTCGTCAACGTCGCACTAGCGAAATATTGTGAAAACTGCCCCTCCTGCCCTACCGATGACAGGGAAAGTAGACATAAAAGGCATGTAATGATGTGCTGGCTCCTCATTGTGCTGGTTATGTTTTTACTTCACGAGCAATACGGTTCCGCTTTTCTGGTATTGATTGCCGTCATCTGCTGCTAGTGAAACTGCGTAATAGTAAAGTCCTTCAGGTGCTTCCAAACCTGTATTCAGGGTGCCATCCCAGGCTGCCATATCCAGATCGATACCTCCCCCGGTTTGCGAGAAGCGATACACCTCTGCATTAAAAGAATCGAAAACACTGAAGACCAGTGATTCCACCGTAGCACCGGCAAAGTAAGGTCTGAATACATGATTGTCCTCATATGCTCCATTCGGCGCAAAAGCTGTCGGCACAAAGAATGTGGGTCGAAGCTGTACAGGGATATAAGCTACTCCCAGCATGAGGGGTTCGGCGCCTACTTCTACAATGCGATTACTTTCGATGACGCCGTAGGTTCGCTCGTCTGTATCGAACATATCACTTGTGGGCAATATGGAGAATGAGGAGTCGGCCATCGTGTATTGCACGATAGCTGGATCGTACTCCTCAGCACGAATGGTGTTTGCATTGGGCATATTTTCAAAATCCACACCGGAAAAATCCAGGGATATAGTGGCATTGGCCAGTGACCCCTGACTCTTGCCACTGAGATCGACACGTCCACCGGATAAACGGCCAGATCCCACCGCTCTTACAACCCACATCACTTCATCGGCAACCCCGATCATATCCTCCGTAGGTTGCAACATATCCGGATCGGGCCTAATGCATTCGACCCTCAATACGGTCTCAGGCTCCACATTGGAAACAATCAGGTGATTCTTGAACCCGTTGATACCAACCGGAAAAGTGATCTTGTTCTGACCAACAATTCCGAAGAAAGGTCCCTCGACAAAACCATTACGGTCAGGTGTTGGGCTACCTGTCACCAGGAACAACGAAGAGCTGTCTGTCTCGATCACACCATTTACAATGTCTAAAGCACCAACAACCTCTGACCAAACGGTCTCCATCAACAGCTTTTCGCTCTTGTCCACCTCCATACTGGCGATGGTAAGAGAATCACCTAGCATTCGCTGTTGACCTGGACCTACGAACTTGATGCCGCCAGTCTCCTGGTTCTTTTTGAAGTCTACGTCGCTATTGAAGACGGCCTTTCCGTCATTGATGAGTTCCCCGTCGAAGGAAGCATCTCCTCCCGCGAAAAAGGTCGTGTTGTTTCCTATCGAGAGCGATGCCGCACCCCCCAGCTTAAATGACTGACCCAATAGAACCTGGCCGACCAAAAAAAGTGACATTAACAGCAGATATCTCATACTCCTATTGATTTATTGATCGCGACAGTTCCAACCAAAGATTTAAGTCGACACTGTAAACGAGGTGAAGCGTCGAAGCTGGAGTGAGTACTAGATTTCCGGCACCCTGCAACTGCAGGTTGCCCGCTGGTAGGTCTTCAAACGTAACGTTGTTGCCACTGATATTCATGATGATCAGCTCTTGGCCATCCTTCCCGCCAGGTATGTTGTTGTAGAAGTTTGCAGGACCATTATACTTCACGATACGCGAGGTAGGAGGTGCTGAGAATTCTGTTTCAATGTGGGGCTTAGACACCAGATTGCCAGAAAGAGTAACTCCATCCCCGTCTACCTTCATCACTTCCGTGGTGGCATTGCCACCATTTGGAATCACACTGAAAGACAGTGATGTACCAAGGTTCGTACCCGGCCCCCAGTTCTCTGTGGCCGATGCACGGATCGCACCGGCAATTGGGTAGGCTCCGCCGCCATCAAGACCAGTGAATACCATCTCACCAAGAACATTGCCACTCTGGATCTCCGAAGGAAGAGCCTGGGTACCGTTGGTCCTGGACAGCCGGACCTCCGGGATAGTACCGAAGCCTGAGGCAGTCAGGAATGGCTTATTAGCTCCTTCACCAGTCACCCCTAATTGGTAAGCACCACCAGGCAGACTCTCGGGTGGAGGTACAGGTCCCACAATAAGGTTGTTGTTGTCATCAAAGAGCTCAGTGATCAAGCCGCCATCTGTAATTGGCAACCAACCACCGCTTGTCCTTAGCTGCACGGTGCTGCCGTCAAAGTACATTGCGCCCAAGGGAGCCGTTGCAATCGTGCCATCATAAGAGCCTACGATGACACCCCGCGATTGAATATTACCGTTCACATCCAGTTTCTGAGTGGGGCTATTAACTCCAATACCAACATCGAAGAAGGAGTTTGTGCCATCACCCAGGATGATCGTATTCGCATTGGGCGCAAAGGTGCTGCTACCAATAGCCACCGCATTGACTGCTGAGCCTCCAGTCACCGCCCCATCTCCAAGGGCAATAGCTCCAGCGGCATCGTTGGCTGCGCCGTATCCAATGGCGATAGAGTTGGTAGCTCTCGCTTCCGCAAGGTGGCCGATGGCGATAGAGTTGTCCCCTGATACCTTGGAGGCTACACCCAATGCAACACCTCCGTTCATGGCTCCCAGCATTACATTGGCTTGCGAACCAATGATGATGTTTTTCGAACCATCTTCCAGTACGTTGTTGCCGCTTCTACCACCACCGATGAATATATTCTGGGTGGCCAATGAGGGTGTGAGAATGTTGGCACCGAATTCATCATGGTCACCGAATCCAATAAGGTAGTTGTTATCAAAATCTCCAAGTGCCTCGACTCCCGTGGGAGCACCGGAGCCATTTATGCTCTCCCAAACGGTACCGTTCCAAAGCTCAAGTTCCTTGGAGCTAAAGTTGTATTGCAGGATACCTTCGTCGCTTGCTGACGGGGTAGTTTGCATTTCTCCCAGGAAGAAACCACCGGCTATACCCGCATCCCCCCATGGAGTTACGATGAAAGCTGTGTCAATGTCAACCGTGGGATTGAGATACTGGCCCTGCGAACCGTTCACGGCAAGGAAAGTATAGAAGCCATCATTAATCGAAAAGGCACTTGCATAGCCATTATCGGTCATATAAAGGTTATTTGAGCCCGGATCCCAAGCGATCTTGTCAGTAAAGAACTCGCCATATATATCGCCGTTCTCGTAGTGGAACAGGTTGAGGCTATCTCCTATTTGCACCTGGTACTGGGCATTCGTGCCATTACCAATTTTCACCGTGTGAGGGGCATCAACGAATGTTCCAGCGCCAAGAGCTACGGAATTATGAGCGCCAAAATCGACGTAAGCATTGCTTCCGATAGCTATGGAACCGTAGCTGTAGGCCTGCGCTTCATTACCGACAGCTACTGCTGTATCTCCATCGACTACTGCTCTATATCCCAGGGCCGTTCCGCGACTTGTCGAGAACGAATATACATTAGCATCCTGACCAACAATAACGTTGCCCCAGCCGGATGACAAAACACTGTTTCGTCCTCCTACTAAAAGGTTGTCATTACCACTTATTGAACTCGAGTCTCCGGAAAAGTCACCAACAAATTGATTGAAGTTAGAGTCGGTGTAAATGGAATCGCCGCCAGCGGCACCGCCGCCCAGAGGGTTCCATGTCGAACCATTGTAAACCTCGATCGTTCCACCATTCCACTGCATCATACCTGGCTTTTCTCCACCAACACCCTGATAAGACCCAAGACGAAGACTACCACGAAGCTCAGCATCACCTATGGAGTCCAGTTCGAACAGAGGCTGGACGTCAGTTGTAAGATTAATGAGGCTATTGGCTGCGCCAGTGCCAAATGACATGATGTCAAAATTCCCATCTTCCAGAATCACTGCTGAAGTCAGCTGTCCTTCCCTGCGGAAGAGGTTCTCGCCATTGTTGTACACATTCTCCGCAATGACCTGCGCATCTATTCCTTCACCTGAATTGTAGTAATGGAACAATCCAAAATTGTCTCCGATCTGTAGATCGGTACGCGGATCGTTGGTGCCAATACCAACCCTGTAGGCTGGCGAAGTGACACCATCGCCCAAGACAATTGTCTGGGGATTTACAGCCCTTGTTCGAGAGCCAATGGCCACCGCATTGTATGCTCCCGAAGTAACCCTTGCGCTGGATCCGAGAGCTACCGAACCGTATCCAAAGGCCTCCGCTCCATTACCGATCGCCGTGGCTGTGTCAGCATGTACGATGGCGTTGTATCCCACTGCGGTACCCCTACTGGTTGTCGAAGAATTCACGTTCGCATCCTGACCTACGATGGTATTACCAAAGCCCGTTTCCAGGACATTCGCACGTCCCCCCACCAGCAGGTTATCCATTCCAGAAATGGCAGTAGAGTCCCCGGCATCTGGGCCAATGAATTGGTTGAACTGTTGATCGTCGTAAGCAAATGACTCGCCACCGGGAGACGAGGATCGGGTTTGGATTGTATCAGCCAATGCCTGGAACGCTTGCTTGATGTCAAGATCCGACTCAAGGATGCTACCTGTGAAGAATCCTAAATCCCTTGAAGTCGGCGGCACACCGGTAAGGTCAACAAGGCTGTCAGTAGCCAGCTCCAGATCCTGGAATGCGTCCTTTATTGTTGAGTTGTCACCGATGATCGTACCAGGGAACGTGGAATAGGCCGTAGCTGGGGCTACCGTGCCAATGAATTTTCTTAAGCTGTCAGTTCGCGCATCAACAGTTACTACTGCCTGCTGAACATTCGTCGCAGCTACCAAAAGGTCAGTATCATCGAAGGCCGTATGTGTGGCACTCTGCGCTTCCCAAGCGTAAGTCCCGGCGTTGTCAGCCTTCAACACTTTGTAGTCATCTACACCTATAGAAGGTGCTGGTACCGTTGACACCTCCACAATGCCGTCCAGTTCATCAATAGCGCCCTGAATGTCTGTCGAGGCCAATCCAGACGTAACATTGTTGTAACCTACAGACGTGGCGTCTTGGTCTTGCCAGTAGTACGTACCAGCGTTGTCGGCTTTTAGCACTCTGTAGTCATCTATGCCAATAGAAGGTGCTGGTACCGTTGACACATCCACAATGCCGTCCAGTTCATCAATAGCGCCCTGAATGTCTGTCGAGGCCAATCCAGACGTACCATTGTTGTAACCTACAGACGTGGCGTCTTGGTCTTGCCAGTAGTACGTACCAGCGTTGTCGGCTTTTAGCACTCTGTAGTCATCTATGCCAATAGAAGGTGTTGGTACCGTTGACACATCTACAATGCCGTCCAGTTCATCGATGGCGCCCTGAATGTCTGTCGAGGCCAATCCAGACGTACCATTGTTGTAACCTACAGACGTGGCGTCTTGGTCTTGCCAGTAGTACGTACCAGCGTTGTCGGCTTTTAGCACTCTGTAGTCATCTATGCCAATAGAAGGTGTTGGTACCGTTGACACATCTACAATGCCGTCCAGTTCATCGATGGCGCCCTGAATGTCTGTCGAGGCCAATCCAGACGTACCATTGTTGTAACCTACAGACGTGGCGTCTTGGTCTTGCCAGTAGTACGTACCAGCGTTGTCGGCTTTTAGCACTTTGTAGTCATCTATGCCAATAGAAGGTGTTGGTACCGTTGACACATCCACAATGCCGTCCAGTTCATCAATAGCACCTTGAATGTCTGTCGAGGCCAATCCAGACGTACCATTGTTGTAGCCTACAGACGTGGCGTCTTGGTCTTGCCAGTAGTACGTACCAGCGTTGTCGGCTTTTAGCACTCTGTAGTCATCTATGCCAATAGAAGGTGCTGGTACCGTTGACACATCCACAATGCCGTCCAGTTCATCGATGGCACCCTGAATGTCTGTCGAGGCCAATCCAGACGTACCATTGTTGTAACCTACAGACGTGGCGTCTTGGTCTTGCCAGTAGTACGTACCAGCGTTGTCGGCTTTCAGTACTTTGTAGTCATCTATGCCAATAGAAGGTGCTGGTACCGTTGACACATCTACAATGCCGTCCAGTTCATCGATGGCGCCCTGAATGTCTGTCGAGGCCAATCCAGACGTACCATTGTTGTAACCTACAGACGTGGCATCCTGATCTTGCCAGAAGTACGTACCAGTATTGTCGGCTTTTAGCACTCTGTAGTCATCTATGCCAATAGAAGGTGTTGGTACCGTCGACACATCTACACGACCATCCAATTCGTCGATGGCACCCTGAACATCCGTTGCTGTCATGCCGGATGTGGCGTTATTAAACGGCACCTCAAAAGCTCCTTGATCGTCTGTACCGAGATCGTCTCCATCGGCCAGATCCAAAGGAATATTCGTTAAGCTGTTGAAGTCACCATCAAAATCGTCTGATGCGTCGGTATCCAAATTCACCGGAACGCCCGTTAAGTTCGCCCAGGCAACATTGTCTACAGTCAGTCCTGTACTGAAGTTACCAGACACATCGCCAGCTGCGGGGTTGGTAGTAATGGTTAGATCATCCGTGGCATCTGTATCCAGGTTCACAGGAACGCCCGTCACGTTCGCCCACGCAACATTGTCTACAGTCAGTCCTGTACTGAAGTTACCAGACACGTCACCAGCAGCAGGGTTGGTAGTCGTGGTCAAGTCATCCGTGGCATCGGTATCCAGGTTCACCGGAACGCCCGTCACGTTCGCCCACGCTACATTGTCTACAGTCAGTCCTGTACTGAAGTTACCAGACACGTCACCAGCCGCCGGGTTGGTTGTAGTGGTCAAGTCATCAGTTGCGTCGGTATCCAAATTCACCGGAACGCCAGTTACGTTCGCCCATGCTACATTGTCTACAGTCAAGCCTGTGCTGAAGTTACCGGACACATCGCCAGCTGCGGGGTTGGTAGTAGTGGTCAAGTCATCAGTTGCATCAGTGTCCAGGTTCACCGGAACGCCCGTCACGTTCGCCCAGGCAACATTGTCTACAGTCAGTCCTGTACTGAAGTTACCAGACACATCACCAGCAGCAGGGTTGGTAGTAGTGGTCAAGTCATCCGTGGCATCGGTATCCAGGTTCACCGGAACGCCCGTCACGTTCGCCCACGCTACATTATCCACTGTCAAACCAGTGCTGAAATTACCAGACACGTCGCCAGCAGCAGGGTTGGTAGTAGTGGTCAAGTCATCAGTAGCATCTGTATCCAAATTCACCGGAACGCCGGTTACGTTCGCCCAAGCCACATTGTCTACAGTAAGTCCTGTACTGAAGTTACCGGACACGTCGCCAGCTGCAGGGTTGGTAGTCGTTGTCAAGTCATCAGTAGCATCTGTATCCAAGTTCACCGGAACGCCAGTTACGTTCGCCCAAGCCACATTGTCTACAGTAAGTCCTGTACTGAAGTTACCAGACACGTCGCCAGCTGCAGGGTTGGTAGTCGTTGTCAAGTCATCAGTAGCATCTGTATCCAAATTAGGAGCTCCCGTAATCTTTGACACGTCGACATCCGCGATATCGGCATTTGATATCGTACCATCCACAATTTCATTTGTTGTAACTGAATTGGCTGCCAATTCAGTTGTAGAGACTGCGTTTGCGGACAATTCGGTTGACGTGATGGAATTGGCTGCAATAGTAGCGGTGACGCCTGTGAGACCACTACCATCTCCCGTGAAGGAGGCCGCACTCACAGCTCCTGAAGTCGCTACGTTTCCTGAATTGTCAATAGACATGTTACCGGGGCCAATATCTATGTTGGCATTGGCGTTGATCGTGCCGGACACCGAAAGGTTATTGCCTACCGTTAGGTTGTTGGAAATACCTCCATTTCCAAGGTTGTCAATATTTGCTACGCCAGGGCCAATGTCAATGGATTGGGCCACAATTTGCTGAGCACCAAAATCCGGATCAATCTTAGTACCTGCAATAGCCGCTCCTGCTGCTACATCAGCGTTCTCAATAACTCCAGCCGTAATGGCAAAGCCTGTACTATAATTTCCTGAAATGTCACCAGCCGCTGGGGCCGAACTTGTTGCCACATCATCCGTGGCATCTGTATCCAAATTGACTGGAACGCCAGTTACGTTCGCCCACGCTACATTATCCACTGTCAAACCAGTGCTGAAATTACCAGACACGTCGCCAGCAGCAGGGTTGGTAGTAGTGGTCAAGTCATCAGTGGCGTCAGTATCCAGGTTCACCGGAACTCCTGACACATTCGCCCAGGCTACATTGTCTACCGTCAAACCGGTACTGAAATTACCCGACACGTCACCAGCAGCAGGATTGGTTGTCAAAGCCAAATCGTCGGTAGCGTCCGTATCCAGGTTCACCGGAACGCCTGACACATTCGCCCACGCTACATTGTCTACGGTCAGTCCGGTACTGAAATTACCCGACACATCACCGGCGGCAGGATTGGTCGTCAAAGCTAAATCGTCTGTTGCATCAGTATCCAAATTCACTGGAACACCTGACACATTCGCCCATGCCACATTGTCTACCGTCAAGCCGGTACTGAAATTACCCGACACGTCACCAGCAGCAGGATTGGTCGTCAAAGCTAAATCGTCAGTAGCGTCCGTATCCAGGTTCACAGGAACTCCTGACACATTCGCCCACGCTACATTGTCTACGGTCAGTCCAGTACTGAAATTACCCGACACATCGCCCGCAGCGGGGTTTGTTGTCAAAGCCAAATCGTCAGTAGCGTCGGTATCAATATTGACAGGCTTTCCAGACACCTCAGTCCAATCAATTCCGTCTTTGATTGAAGCTGGCACTGTAGGATCTGATTCGGCGCCAATATTCCCCTGAACTTCGAGAATAGCGGCTTGTACGTCTGTGGACGACAAACCTGCGTCAGGAGTAAATGGCACTGCAGCGGCATTTTGAGACTCGGTGGTCAGATAGCCGTTGTTGGACACGTAGCTATCGACGGTGGCCTCATCGAGCTGCGTATTTGTATCTACAGTGGATATATCAATCGTATTACCCTCGGAGATTGTCAAATTAGCTCCATCAAAGCTTAAAGTTTGATCATCAGTATCTGTGACAGCAATGCCATCGATGTCTGTTTGAAGCTCAGTCAATGCGGACTGAACGTCCGTAGATGATAAATTACCACTTGGAGTCACAGGCACGCCGGCCGCTGACTGGTTATCGGTAAATACTGCACCTGCTGGAACAGCAGTCTGAACGGTCAATCCGCCCACTGTTGCAGCATCATCTACAGTCCCATCCAAGTTGACATCGTAGGTCGACTGCTGCATATCTCCCGTAGCCCCGTCAATGTCCGTCTGCAGTTCAACCAAAGCGGCCTGTACATCGGTAGCTGCGAGGTTACCAGCGGGCGTTACAGGTACGGCAGAGGCTGCCTGGTTGTCGGTAAATACCGCCCCGGCCGGAACGGCAGTTTGCACGGTCAGTCCACCCACGGTCGCGGCGTTATCCACTGTACCATCCGTGTTAACGTCATAAGTGGCCTGGAGCATGTCTCCGGAAGAGGCACCGATATTACCCTGCACTTCAAGAATAGCAGCCTGCACATCTGTAGAAGTCAGGCCTGCGTCTGGTGTAAATGGCACGCTGGCCGCATTTTGATTATCCGTGTTGATTGTTGCCAGATCGACACTGTTGCCATCGACTATTGAAAGCGTCGTCCCCGCCAGGGAAAGCGTTTGGTCATCGGCTCCAACTGAAACAGCTTCAACAGCAGTCTCAAGGTCTTGGAGAGCACTGGCGACGGTAGCATTATTGCCGATCGTAGCACCGGTGAACATATTCCCAAAATTTTTGGAATTGGCAGGCACACCCGTGAGCAAGTGTAGATCAGGGATGTCCAACGCAGTGAGCGATTCCAGCTCCGTCTCAAGATTCTGAAGGGCGCTGGCTACGGTTGCATTGTTGCCAATGGTGGTACCGGTGAAGGTTGTTCCAAAATGGGTAGAGTTCGCGGGAACGCCAGTTAGCGTATTCAAGTCAGCTGTGGCCGTCGGATCCATGCTTTCAACAGCAGTCTCCAGTTGCTGAAGGGCGCCGAAGATGCTAGCATTGTTACCGATGGTCGTTCCGGTAAATGCAGTACCAAAATGTGTACTATTAGCTGGCACGCCGGACAATGAGATCAGATCTGTCCGCTCCGCGCTTCCGTCGGCAATTCCTCCGGAGGCCAACTCGTCGATCGCTCCCTGTACATCCGCTGCAACCAATCCCGATGTCGCGTTGTCATAGGGAACCTCGACCGCTTGCTGGTCATCGGTAAGTCCTGCAGCCGTCATGTTGGCTGAAATTTCGTCGACAGCCCCTTGCAAATCGCTAGCGGCTAAACCAGAAGTAGCATTGTCGTAGGGCACGTCTCCTGCCGTCTGGTCATCCGTCAAATCCGCTCCTACAAGTATGGAGTAGATTTCGCCTAAAGCCCCCTGGACCGTGGTCGAGGTATAATTGGTATTGGTATTATCAAATGCTACCTCATTGGCAGTTTGATCGTCAGTATTGTCCAGGTAATCAGATAAGTCTATGGCATTGCCATTCTGAATGGACAGTTGGTTGTTGACCAATTCGAGTACCAATTCGTCCCTGGTTGAAAAACGCCTCCAACCCGTATTGAGCCAGTAGTACATGACATTGTCATCTGCATCATATACTAGCAAGCCATTATCATTCTGTGTAAGTGCCATTGCGCTGCGCTGACCGTTGGTCAACTTGGGTAGCATGAGACCCTGGTTGCCATTGGGGGAAACCAGATGCAGTACCGCATTGGGGTTCGGGCTCTCTGTGTTGATACCCGCTGAGAATTCCTGGGAAAACGCCTCAACTACGATAAGACACAAGCTGAGCACCAGTGTCTTTCTGAAAGTCGGAAAAAATCTTTCCATATGCTTGACGGTTGAATGTTGTCGGAGAACCATATGGTTGTCCTGGTTGTCTTGTCACATTTAGTTCGTAGCGATCATCATGTCCCTTGACGCTCAACGCTTGCAACTCGCCTTTCTCGCACGACCCTACCGTGTTAAGTGAATGTTTAACTCACAGAAACAACTGACGTTGTACGTGCCAAAAACGTGAGTTTCAAGTGTGATAGCCATGAGCCTTTGGCAGCTCCAGATGGTCACTTTTGCAGGTAACCTTCTTTGTAAGTGCCGAAAGGTTGGATTTCTCGCCGTTACAATAAAATATAAGATTGATGATCTGGAGAAAGGGACCGGTATCAACGGGAAGAAATATTGTGTGAGATCGAGATATTACGAAAGACGTTACTAGTGAATTTTGCTCATAACGCTATTTACCCCAATTTAGTGGAAATAGATGGCGCATACAAAAAAGGTTACTCATTCCCAAACCTTGGCATTCAGTCTACTACGGCTTGATAGGGCAATGATCAGGGGGATTTTGTATGTGCCGACCTTTCCGAATTTGTTTCACAAAAACTTCTCTTCAACAAAGGTATTCTGGGCGCAACGGGTAAATTTGTGAACATACAAAACAGGACGAGAAAGTTAGATGCTTCCAATAAAAAAGATACTCGTGGGGGTCGATGGTTCAGACATGGATGACACATTGATTTCCTTCGTATCATTCATCCTCTCGTCTTCTCCGGTTCAGGAAATTTACTTCGTCAACATCGTTTCTTCCACAGACCAAATCACTGGAGTGGACAATGGTGCGATGGCATCGGATATGGTAAGCCACCAAGAGGAGATTTTGCGCAAGAAACTCGAAAAGGTTGGTGAGGATGTCTCCAGAGTAAAAGTGGAACTCGTTGTAAAGAAGGGACACGTGCTCAAAGAGGTGCTGAAGTTCATCTCGACAGCAGACATAGACATCGTTATCTCCGGTAACAAGAAGGCATCCAGAGGTTCAGGCGTTCTGAACATGCGGCTGGCTCGAAGGGCTCCGTGTAGCCTTATTGTCATCCCCGAGGGTCACATGCCACGGCTCAAGCGTTTGCTCCTACCGATAGACTTCTCCATTCATAGCAAGCTGGCCCTGGAGTATGCGGTGTACATTTCTCGCAGCAATGACAATCAGGTGGAACTCATCTGCCAAAACGTCTATGAAGTACCTACCGGTTATCACTATTCGGGCAAGTCCTACCGTGAGTTTAGCGAGATCATGAAGGAGAACGCCCGCAAGGAGTACGAACAATGGGTGAGTAAAATCGACACCGAGGGCGTGCCTGTGAGTGCGGAGTTCACCCTGGATGACAAGGATGAGTTTGGAAAGGTGATCAAAGAGACAGCAATGGCAAAGGATGTCAGCGGTGTGATCATCGGAGCGCATGGCCGAACGGCTGCTTCTGCCTTGTTCATCGGCAGTACGGCCGAAAAGCTCGTCCAGGAGATTGACTATTTACCGCTTACCATCGTCAGGAAAAAGGGCTCAAACGCCACCGTCCTCGAGTCACTGAGGGAACTGTAATCTCAACTGATCCGCCACCTTAGGTGACAATATTCATCTTCAACTTGTCGATGAAGCTCTTGTTGAGCATCCAGATGAAAAATGGAGAGACATTCACGACTACTCCAGATAGTAGACTACTCACGTGAAATTCGGTATTGATGTGTACGTTTTCATCCGTCAGGTAGTCATTGACCTGGTCTCCGCGGATGATCTGTACATCGGGCACGTCGCTGATCAGCTGGACCCCCAGAAAGTCTGAGATCTCCGCAATGGACAAAGCAGCAATCATGTTTTCGATTTCAGACATAAAGCCGTGCTTCATCATCTTGTCCTCAGACAAAGTGTTGGCATACATCTTTTCGGGTAAGCACACCTGGTTGATGAGATCGACTTCGTGGCCGTTGATGATGAAGTAGAAAGCTCCTCCAATCTCACCTTTGAGCATGACCCTTACAAGGTGCACTTTGAATCGTCCCAGCTGGTCCAACTCCGGGATAGGGCCAAGGCTACCAGTGCCATACTTCACATGCTCCGGTTTGATGCGGATCTTGAGCATCCGCTCCATCGCATAAGCACTCTTGGTGATCGAGCTATTGACCAGATCGTCGAGAATTTCCTGATGTGCACTATCCAGCTTACTCATCGCTATCCCTCGGCGCCCTTAGTTCGAGTTGATCCGGAAATTGAACGTGATACAATAACGATTTACTCCCTGGCCTGACTTACAATCAATGGTCCACTCCCACGTAAGAGATAGAGATGGATCTAATAGCGTAGTATTTGAATTGGGCAGCGATGAATTATTGCTGCGGCGTGTCACTTGACCAGTTTGTGGGTGCATGTAGTTGGTTCTTTCTGTTTACTCGTTTTTGCTGGCTAGTATTATGATGCTTGACAGTGGGCCAGGTACTTCCTACCTATACCTGGAAGGCTACTACCAAAATGTCATCATTTTGGGTATTCACGCCCATCCACTCATCCAGCCTTTGGACAATCACCTCCTTGCGCTTCAAGAAGTCGATGTCCTTGAGCTCTGCCGACATCTCATCGAATTGCGGCTTGCCAAAGCGCTTGTAATTAGGCCCTCCTATGATTCTTGTAGTACCATCGGTGGCCACATAAAAAGTACTGTTAGGCTTCAGTTCGACAGGGTTCGAAGCGTACTCTTGCTTCTCTTCCGTCAGCTCCCCTATCTGTGAATCATTCCCCGCGATGCGCACGACCTCACCGTCTGCTTCACAAACGAGATCCATCCGAGCGCCGGCGAATTCCATTTTATTCTCATCCCTGTCCAGCTTGACGATCCCAAGGTGTGCACCGGTATTCAGTTGGATATTCTCTTTGTCTTTGAATCGCGTCTGAATCTCCCGATGAATGAACTGCAAGATGGATCCGGTGAACTCAATCTTATACTCTGAGATGAGTTTTCGAAGGGCATTGGCGTAGATTCGTGTCATCATACTCGCCAGATGACCCTGCCCCATGCAATTGAAGATAGCCAGGAATATCTTGTTGCCCTCGCGGTACATCCACAGTCCATCACCCCCTACGCTACCCATCGGTTTGTTGATCAGAAAAGCCTTATCAAAGCACTTGTTGAGTGCCTCTTCATCAGGCATACGGGCGAAGTAATTCTTCCGGGACTGATCTTCGATCTTGTTAAGAGGAAGAGACTGCTCCTCCTCGGGAAGTTCCAATGAAGATTTATTTAGATCTAGCGGGTTGAGTGGCTCTTCCATGACATTTTCCTTTTACTGTAATCCAATCACTACGAACGCCTCGTGTTTTTTCCACCTCAACGGAATCACGTACACGGTGACATCAGTGGTGACTTTTACCTCTGACGGCATCCCCTCAAATACCACCGGCACGGAGATCATGAAGTTGGTGCCCAAATTGGCCCTTACATTTCCCGCAACGACATTTGAGATCTCTCCTGCCATGTCGAGTACATCCGCTTTGGTGGGGTCATCGATTCCGATGAAAATGTTGATCAGGTCTTCGAACATTTCGCGGTCGCCGGAAATGTAGACGAAGCCCTTCTTACTCCCAGAGATGGCAATCATCCCTGTGTAATCCTTGAGTACTAATCCTTCTGTTTCTTTAATGTATGGTACGTTGATCGTAGAATCAACTTCCGTAAGGTGCTTGAAATAATTGCTTACGGAATTAATGAAGAGATTGCACGTGGACTCGAACTCTTCTTTGTTAGACTTCATCGCGCTTCAATAATTTGTCAAATGCCTTTTCCAAATCGTCAGAAGTGACAGGCTTGTACAAGAAGCCTCTGGCTCCTTTATCCAATGCCAACAGTCCTGTGAGTTTGTCCGACAGCGCAGTGATGATCATCACCCGCACATCCGGGTGGATCTCCATCATGCGCTCCAGGCAAGTCAGCCCGTCCATCTCCGGCATGGTGATATCCAGGGTGACAACGTCCGGTTTTTCGCGTTGGACAATATCTAGTGCCTCCACGCCATTGGCAGCCATCCCTATGATCTCAAGATCGTAGTGCGAGAGATTTTTCTCGATCGTCCGCCGCATGATGGAGGAATCATCTACAATTAGTAACCTCATGATTCTTCGATTTCTTCGGTTTCTTCGTCTTCACTTTGGTGTACACCGGGCAGCTTGATAACCATTTCAAAGAATCGACCCTTGTCGAAGTTGATCTCAAATTCCCCGTTGTGTTCTTCTATCAAAGACTTCACAAGATTCATCCCCTGTCCTCTTCCTGATACATTGTCAGCTTTCTCCGTAGTACTGAAGCCCGCATGGAAGATCAACGCCGGCACCTCATCATCTGCCATCTTCTCCGCCTCAAACTCCGAGATGATGTTTCTAGTGACGGCCTGTTCCTTGATCTTGTCAAGGTCCAGTCCTGCGCCATCGTCCTTGTAGGACACCAGTAGTTCCTCGTCTTGTGTAGTGCTTATATCGACTATGATGTTACCCTTAGAGCTTTTGCCCTGCGCCATTCGCTCACTTGCCGGCTCTATGCCATGTGCCAGTGAATTGCGGATCAGCTGTATCATCGAATCCCGAAAAGGATTGATGTATTGCTCGGGTATCACCACGTTATTTTCGTTGTTGATATTGAAGTTGACAGACTTGCCTGTCTCTTCACTCAAGGTCTCAACACCTTTTTGCAACGTGTTGATTACCATGATATTAGAAACAACCTGTCCCTCTGAAGGTATCGTACGATAGATGTTCGCCACCTTGCGGAGCATCACGTTCATTTCATTGAGCATCTTGTCTGCCTGGTCGATCTCATAGAGGACAGAGAGGAAGTCCTTTCCCTTGATATCCCGGCCCTTCAGCTGTGTGATGCCCTCTTCGATTTCGTGGAACTTCGCACTCATCAGTTCGAGGCCGATGACACTGGCGTTGCCCTTGAGGTTGTGTATGGTCTCAAAAGTGTAGTCCAGTAGTTCGCTGTAATCTTCGCCATCGTTTGACTCGTACTTCTCAGAGATCTGAGTAAGCGTCTTCTTTGAATTGAAGAGGAACCCTCGCATGACGGAAGGATCGATCTTCAAGATGCTTAGCACCTGCTCTGTCTCCTGCTTTTTCTTCGTCTCCGCTTCCTCAAGGTGCTTCTGCAATAACACGGATTTGGTCTCGTCTGAGATTGTCACCATGATATTTTGGATCTCGGCCTTGCGGAAAATCCTCGTAAACGAGACCTTAATGTACTTATTGCTAACTGTGCCGTTTTTCTCAGTGAAGATCTTCACCTGCTCAATAGGGTTCAGCTGATTGACCACCGCTTCGTCCATTTCGGGATTGAAGAGGTGTCTCATGAACATCTCAAGTGCCTCGAGTTCTCTAGGTAAGATCAACGGCCGCATGAAGCTTGTGAAGCTCTCACCGCCGATCTTCTTACGATCAAAGATTCCTTCCATCGCCTTCGAATACAGCTTGCTGATCCTGAACTGGTCATCGAGGAGGAATATCCCCTGCTGCACATTCTCGAATACTACCTCTGACTGCTTGTAGATGTTCTCATACAGGTAGTTGGCATGATCACGCTCCTTCTTGAGCGCTGCTTGTGATTTCTTGATCTCATCGACCATGATGTTGAAAGTCTGGGCATACTTACCCAGTTCGTCCCTGGTCTGAATCTGCACCTTGCTCTCTAACTCTCCGGATGAGACTTTGCGCGTATACTCCTCGAGACGTTTGACATTCTCAAGGAGGTTGCTGACAATGGTAGTCATCAGGAAGAAGGCAATGATTCCGATCCCCAAATCGAGGGCGACAAAGCCCCAGAATGACTGGTTCGCACCACTCGCAATGCTCTCTGTATACTGCTGTATTTTGTCCGACATGAAGTCCTCGACGCGCTTCAGGCCATTGATGCGGTTGGTACTGATGTCGTACCAGTATTGCGGATCCTCTTCGAATTCACCATTCTCAAAGAGCAATGCCCTCAATCGTTCGACCTGCTCGACATCCGGGCCGGTTACAATTCGGTTGTAGTACTCTTTGGACTCCTCGTTCGAGATGGTCTGAAAAGCCTCCATGAAGGCATTTTGCTTCGCAACGACTGTGGTAAATTCCCTGTAAGTCTCATAGTCCAAGTGGCTCTGCGCAAAGGCCTGTGTACCAATGGCCCGCTCGATACTGGAGTACTCCTTGGACTTCAAAAAGTAAATAATGGCATGCACCTGCTGGGCAACCGACTTGTCACGCGTCTCATTGATAAGTTCGTTGACCGTATTGAGGGCAATATTGTTGATATCTGAGAAGTAAGCGATGGCCTCCTCCGTGTTGACATCCAATTCATCGACCTGATTGCGCAGCTGCTTGATCTTAGCGAAATAATTGCGCAAGTGCGCCAGGTCCTCACCATGCAATTTGATGAGGTCAGACAACTTGGGATCCTCTATTTCTCTTTCGAATTGGTGGATTGTGCTATCCGTTTTTCGCCGCTGTGCAGCCAAATCTCTCAAGAAATCCGCCCCTCCATTGGCCAGAAATCCTACAGAGATACTTCGCTCCTTCTGCAATTCGTGGACAACATGATTGATTTCTATACCGACCACAATGGCTTTGTTCAGACGGGAGGCGTCCTTGTAGTCGAAGTACTTGTGCTTGATCTGCAGATAGTCAAAGCACAGGATTATTACAATCAACGGTACGATGACTAATGCAAACTTCTTCCTAATAGACAGGTTGTAAAGACTTTTCATATCACTAGATCTTTAAATAGCGCACACCCGAACCAGATAGTGTCGAGTGGTGGCTGCAATTACATTACCCGATTGACTACTTCGACCAGGTCCTCTGAAGTGAAGGGCTTCACGATGTACTCTTCAGCTCCCAGCTCGCGACCCTTGTTGACCACTGTTTGCTGGCCAACGGCGCTAACCATTACGACTTTTGAGTCTAGTCCTTCTTCTTTGATCACTTTTAAGATCTCAAACCCCATCATGTCAGGCAGGATGTTGTCGAGTGTGATCAGGTCAGGCTGAAGCTCCAATGCGAGGTCTATTGCTGTCTCACCGTTAGGTGCTTCTCCGACAATTTCAAAGCCGGCTTCCTCAAGGGAGTTCTTGATCAATGATCGCATGTAAATGGAGTCATCAACGATTAATACTTTCTTAGCCATGGTGTTTGTATGATTAATGATGGAAGCTTGTCCCTTATTTTTGTTTTAAAATATTCTCTTAGTGTTAGTGACTGGCTATCAGACCAGTTGCTTGATTTTTTGAACCAATTCGTTCTGAAAAATCCATACGAAGTCTGGAGAAATATCCAACTCTGTTCCATGAAATATTGCCTTGAAATGAATGATCGAATCGATGTCGGTAGACTCCTTGGCCAGGTAGTCGTTGACCTCGTTCGACTTCATGACATGCAGCGACGGCACGTGACCGAAAATATCCAGACCCAGAAAGTTTGAGAATTCAGTTATGACCGCCGCAGCGACCATGTTGTCGATCTCCGTGAGAAAACCCATCTTCATCATCTGACTCTCCGGTGAATCGTCATCCAGAACATTGCCAGGTAAGCACGCCTTGCAGATCCTGTTGACATCCTCTTCTGTGAATATTAGGTGGCTGATCCCTTTCAATTCGCCGATCAATTCTGTGCGAATGAGGTGCACCTCATGACCACTGTTTGCATCGAAAGTTGGCAACTCTTTATCCTCGTCGCTGTAATCGATCTTCTTGATGGTAATGGGGCTCTGAAGGATCTGCTCCATGCTGGCTTTGGCCATCGAAAGACCATCAAAAATGAGCTTTGTGGCTACTTCCAGTTCGTTCTTATCGAAGTTGTTAAGCATCGTTCCTTTTTAGTTTTCTTTCTTTCCAAGCTGGTATATTCAAAATCTCTCTAATGCGAATTTCCAACATATTTATTGGTGTGAAAGTAATTGTGATCCAGTATGGAATTTGTTGACATGAATGATGTAAAACCTGTATTCACTCGGTGTGGGTATTTCCCGTATTAAGGTATTTGGCTTGTAATCAGTCAAGAACATGGCTTAAAGCGGTTAGAAGCGCATCCTCGGTAAAGGGCTTTACGAGGTAGTCAGCAGCCCCGCATTCCATCGCTTCGTTGATGACGGATTCCTGTCCGACGGCACTGATCATGAGGACTTTCGTAGTCGGTAAGTGACCTTTGACGGCACGGAGAATATCCAGGCCATGCATGTCGGGTAAGATGTTGTCAAGTGTCAACAAATCAGGCTGCAACTCGATCGCCCGATCAATGGCAGACTCGCCACTGGCCACGCTAGCAATCACCTCCAGATCATCGCGCTGCGAAAGGATATCAGCAATCGTTTTCCTGATATAGGTGGAGTCGTCGACGATTAAAACTGTCTTTTTCATAGCAAGTTGATTTTATGATGGGACCTCCCGACGCGTGTAGATCCGAGTTTTTACGTCGTACAGCTGAAATAAGGTTTTACCATAATCTGGCATAATGTCGTAATACCCGATCACCAGATGGCCGCCAGGATTGAGGCTCTCGTACAGGAGGTTGAGCACCTGTATTTTCAATTTCTCGTCGAAGTAGATCATGACATTGCGACAAAAAATGATGTCGTACTTCTCGTAGATGCGATCATGCACAAGGTTGTGTATCTGAAAATCTACGTGGCTTTTGTACTGTGACTTGATCGTCGCATGCTTCTCATGAAAGTCAAAAAAGTCCTCTAGCTTGCGATACGGGAAATATTTGAGGAAAGGCTTTAGGTATTGTTGGAGAATGGCCAACGGGTAATCGCCCTTGATGGCCTTATTGAGAGCCGTCTTGCTCAGGTCCGTCGCTTTCGCTCTTGTTCGGCTTAGTAATCCCTTCTCTTCGAGGACTATCGCCATGGTGTATACCTCCTCACCAGTGCTGCACCCCGCGTGCCATATACGGAGAGGCTTGGTTCCCTGGTCGGCGAGCACCTTGTCCCTCATCATTATCCAAACATCGGGGTTTCGAAAGAGCTCGGTCAAGTTGACCAACAAGTCGTCGATGGCAGCTTTGAAGAACTCTCCGTCCTTCAGTACGCGAGACCACAACTCCAGGAGGCTCTCCATCTGGTGCTTCATCATGAGACGAACGATGCCCCGCTTCAGGGATGTCTTCTCATAGTTGGTGAAGTCCAACCCGTAGCGATTCTTGATCGCCACCATCAATGCGCTTAATTCCTCGTCAGATACAAGCATCTTCAGTTGTGATGATAATAGGCTTTCATTTATGCAGATTTGGCGTGTGTCATGTGTCTAAAAAGCAAGTCGCTCACCGCCGCCACATCCAAGACAGGGCATACGTTGCCATTTCCGAGTATTGTGGTACCACTGAGTAGTTTGGTCTTTTCCAGTGGCCGGGGCAATCCCTTCTCCATGATCTCCTGCTGATGAAGGAGCCGATCGATGACCAGTCCCGTAAGTCGACCTCCATAGGAGACAACTATCACATCCAGAGATGCGTCATCGGGCAATGCGTCAAATCTCTCATGGAGAATGCCCTTTTGCTGAATATCCGAAAGACGCTGCATGTCGATCAAGTCGCCCAGGAATACGAGTGAGATGGTCTCCTCCAAATACCTGGACATCAATCCAGTGCTGATCTTGTGAATGTCCTGTTTCTTCAATGAGATCACTGCCTCCGTGTAGGAGAGTGCCACGGCATACTCCTGACCTTGTATCTCGAAGAGAAGAGCACCCTTGAGCGCGAGACTCGATGGCAGGTGTAAATTGACTGTCGTGCCTTGCGTAGGTGTGGAATCCACGGTGACTTGCCCCCCTATCGACTCGACTGCCTTCTTCACTACGTCCATGCCCACACCTCTTCCAGAGATCTCAGTGACTTTGTCGGCATTGGAAAATCCAGGCTCAAATATCTGCATGACAATGTCGTCGTCACTCAGTGTATCGGCCACTTCCTTGGACATCATGCCTTTCTCCACCACTTTCCTGCGCAGGACCTTGGGATCAATGCCATTACCATCGTCTGAGACCATGATGACGACGTTGTCTCTCTCATAGCGCGCATCCATCGTAATGGTACCCCGCTCCGGCTTGCCGCGCTCAGACCTTAGCTCCGCCGACTCGATACCGTGTCCGACGGCGTTTCGAGCCAGGTGGATCATGGCATCGCTCATGATCTTCAAAATATTCCGATCGATTTCGACTTCTGTGCCTCTTAGTAGTAGGTCAACACGCTTACCTTCGACATTCGCCGCATCTCGCACAATGCGGTGAAACTTATTGAAGAGAAAGCCCACCTGTACCATTCGGGCATTCATAATGCTGTACTGCAGATTGGAAGAGATGCGCTGAAGGCTCTCAAACTCACTGCGACTACCATTTTGATCCGTTGTATTGGCGATGAGGCGATCACGCTCAATGATCAACTGACCAATCAAGTTCATGAGTTCATCCATCTTCTTGACAGGTATCTGAATGACCTCCGCAAACGTGATGGATTCATTGGCTGACGCCTCCTCCGCTTCTTCCTCTTCCTCTGACTCCTCTTCGGATGACGCCGCATCGGTCGCCTCCGCTGATGGAGCCTTTTCAGCCTCGCCACCAGCACCTTCCGATTCAGAACCCTCATCTTCCCGGTTGTTTTTCAAAAGGATCTCCAGCTTCGTCTTGATCCCCAGGTAGCTGACCTTCTTTTCGGTCTCTACGGCTTTGATCAATTCGCCCAACTTGTCATTGGCTCGAAACAAGCTCTCAAACAAACCGCTATTCAGGTCTAATTTGCCATTTTTGATCTCACCCATCACGTCTTCCATGACGTGGGCAAGATTCCCTATCGCATCAAAGCCCATACCCATGGCATTGCCCTTGAGTGTATGGACGATCCTGAAGATAGAGTTGATGGCATGCTTGTCGTCGTGCTTCTTTTCCAGGGATATGAAGAGTTTATTCAGCTCTTCAAAATTCTCCGTGGCTTCCAGAAGAAACAGTTGGCGATATTCTGATTCTTTCGAGTTCAATTTCCTTCAGATTATAACTTGCTCACTAAAAAACTTCCTATTTCCTTGATACTCAGTACCTCGAGTACTGCTCCGGTGTCGTAGGCCACTTTGGGCATTCCGTAGATCACCGATGTTGCCTTGTCTTGAGATACGGTGTATCCTCCACTGTCTTTGATGGCTGAGAGTCCTCTCACGCCATCCTTGCCCATCCCAGTCAAAATGGCTCCAAGCGTCTTTTTACCATAGACCTTCGCTACGCTCAGCATGAGCGCGTTGATGGATGGATTGTTGTATTCACGAAACACGTCGGGATTGAAACCTATGACTGGCAGTCCCGTGCTCTTGTCCAACTCGACGATCATGTTGCGGTCTCCGGGGGCGATATAAACAGAGCCTGGCCTCAACACCATCCCTTTTTGCCCCATTTGTACCGAAAGCGGACTCAACTTATTGAGCCGATCCACAAATGGTTGGATGAAATTGGCAGGCATATGTTGACCAATCAGCACGGGCACATCCAGATTAGCAGGAAAAGCGCTGATGACATTTTCAATGGCTGACGGCCCTCCTGTAGACGCACCGATCACGATGATGTCGTAGGCACGTTTCTTTGTCTTTCTGGGCTTCAGCTCGACGGTTTCGACCGGCTTTGATTCGTTGACGTGGATGGTGGGCTTGGCCCTTGCCGCACTCTTGATTTTACGAATCAGCTCCATATCCATTGAGCGCAACTTGGAGTTGTTGCGTACCGGCTTATTCATGTAGTCAACAGCACCATGTCTCAGGGCATCGAATATTGGCTCCAAATCCGTGTTGCCTACCGCACTAAGAATAAGTATCGGCACGGGGTGGATCTTCATGATGTGCTCGACGGCATAAAGCCCGTCATACTGCCCCATGTTCATGTCAAGCAACACGAGATCTGGACTTAACTCCTGGACCTTCGCTACAGCATCCTTGCCATCACATGCGGTACCCACGACCTCAATCTCCGGGTCCTCGGACAGTATGTCTGACAACAGCAGCCGCATGAATGCGGAGTCATCCACTACCAGTACTTTGAGTGTCAATTGAGCTGGATTATTTTGTTGATGAAATTCACGTTTATTGTACCGCTGGTACCTCATCCGGCACCACGTTGACTTTATTGCCCTCCACTAATTCTTCGATGTCCAGGAAGAAGATCATCCTCCCTTCCTGCTTGACAATACCTTTGATGTAGGTCTGATCTCTGGCAGTATCCGTGACGATGGCTGCAGCCGTACTGATATTGTTGCCCTCTACCATGACCGTATTAGGCACCTCCGGCACCAGCAGACCGATCTTGTATCCGGCATTTTGGATGACGATGGAATATGGATCCTCCCACTTCGCCGCACCGTCAGTGATGCGAAATTTCTGGCCCAGGTCCATGATCAAAACCACCTTGCCCCGAACATTGGCCACACCTACCATGTGCTCAGGTAAATGGGGCACTGAGGAAATCTCAGGCGTCTTCACTACCTCTTTTGTCTTGTCGATCTCAATCGCAAACTCCTGGCCACCCAGCTTGAAAACGATCAACAGCAGCTTCTTACCTTTCAGCGCACGAATCTCGTTGTCAAACTTCTCCTTTAGCTGCAGCCGCTTCTCATAATCTCGCTGGGACACGATCGTCACATCACGCCGACCAACATATGTCGCCTGCTGGGCTTGATGCAGTGGCGCAATCTGGTCGTTGGTCACCGTCTCTGGAGAGGTTGATGCTGCCGAGGTATCGGTAGTGGCCTTTGCAGGAGGCGTCTCTATAGTGGGTGCGATTTCTTCTGTGTTTATTGCTGTTTTGGGAGCAATTTGGTCTTCTGTTGGCTGCACCTCCGGTTGTTCCTGCTTCTCCTGGGGAGTGGCACTCACCTCCTTCTTCTCGATGGGCTGCACGTCAACAGGCAATTGTTCACGAGGTGCACTGTCTTTCTTGGCGACGGGTTTAGGTGACGATTTCTTCGTCTTCTTTCCTGCTACCGTTGCCTTTTTCGGCTTCGCCTTAGGCGAGGCCTTGCCATGGCCCTTCTTGCCAGCGTCCTCACTGTCGGGGATCAGCTGTTGCCGTTTGAGATTCCTACCTAATGCCATCTATCGTAAGGGGTTGTATCATTTTTAAAAATTCTTTTGCGACGGCCCTGTAGTCCTGGGCGCTGTTGGATTTGGGCGCGTAACGCATCACCGACTGCCCAAAGGATGGAGCTTCCGAGGCCTTAACATTTGTCCGGATCTTCTGCTTGAAAACGGGCACATCATAATTCTCAGTGATGTGCTCATAGACCTCCGCACTCAACTTCTTCCTGCTGTCAACCATAACAGGCAAAATCCCCAGCACCTGGAGTTCAGGATTGAAGGTCCTTTTAATTCTATCGATTGTCTCTGAGATCAAGTCCAAACCTTGCAGGCTGAGCACCTCCATCTGCATCGGGATCAAGACACTATCTGCTGTCGTGAGGGCATTGACCGTCAAAAGGGATAGTGCTGGTGGGCAGTCGATAAGGATATGGTCGTACTTATCGTCATACCCCCGGAGCACATCATCAAGTATCTTTTCGCGTCCCTCAGAGGCAGCCATCGCCAACTCAATCTCCGCAAGACCCATATCCGAGGGGACCACATCCATCTTTTCTCGTTCCACCATCACGTCATCAATTGTGTGGGTACCCTCAAATACCTCAGATACGGTCGCGTCGAGGTCTGTGATACCCAATGAATAGCTGAGGCTCCCCTGGGCGTCCAGATCTATCAGTAATACCTTTTGTTTTTGCGCAGCCAGGGCGCTTCCCAGATTCATGGCCGTGGTAGTCTTGCCCGTACCTCCTTTATGATTGACTATAGCCGTGATCATATTTCGATTGGATTTTGAGTGAGTTGGAATTTCTCTACGTCTTCTTTCAGCTCCTGGGCAAGCCGGTTGAGCAACATGCTTTTGTCCTGGAAGTTTTTCATGCCATCAGCCACTTCCTCTGCCGAGGCAGCGACTTGTTCGGTGCCTGCCGCCGTCTGCTCAGCGATAACAACGACATTCTCGGCCAGTACCATCACCTCGTTGATATCATTGATCTGGTTTTTGGTGGCCTCGAGGATGTCTTGTGAGTGCTGCCAGTTGGCTTGCGATGCTTGGGAGATCTTGCTAAAGGCCTCCGATGCCAGGTGTGATTTTGCTTCTCCAGATTCGACGCTGGAGTGCATAGAGGCGATCACATTGTAAGCGTCGCTGGTATCTTGCTGAATATCAGTGATCAGCCCTTCGATCGCCTTGGCGGAATTTTTCGAATCTTCCGCCAGCTTGCGTATTTCCTCGGCGACCACTGCAAAACCGCGTCCTGCCTCGCCTGCCTGTGCCGCCTCGATGGCCGCGTTGAGCGCCAGAAGATTTGTCTGTGATGCAATGTCAGCTATAACAGAAAGGACTTTACTCACCTCCTTACTGCGTTGGGTGAGCACCTCGATACTCTCGTTGGCTTTTTGAGAAAAGGCCTTGATCTCTTTCATCCCGTCGACGACCTCTTGTGCCATTTGGCGACCTTGGGTGCTGCTATCGGCCACCTCCCTTGCAGATGAATTGATGACTTCACTCTTGCCTGTGACGTCGCCCGAGGACTTCAATATCTTTTCGACCAAAGCAGATGACTGATTCACTTTTGCCACCTGGGTCTGTGCTCCATTGCTCATTTGGGCAATGGCAGAGGCAATCTCCTGCGTGCTCAGTTGCATCTCCCCGCCTATATTACTCATTTCCTCCGCGCTGTCATCCATCTCCAGGGTATTGGCGGCTACCCGAGCAAAGAGCGCTTCTACGCTTTCCAGGGAGCGGTTCAAATCTTGCGCCATTCGGAGTATCTCTCCGCGAGCACCCTCTGAATGTCTTATCGTAAGGTTACCGTCAGATAGCTCCTTGAATATCCGACTCAACGTCATCAGAGGCACGGCAAAAGATGCCAATAAGTCATTGACTCCCAGACTCAAATCCCTCCAGGCCCCTTGCTTTCCATCGATCGCAACGCGCTCTTGCAGGCGTCCATGCTCTCCAGCCGATTGCACGACCGTCTGGATTTCGTCAATCAATTGCTTCATCTGCTCCCGCATGGACAACAGAGCCAGACCGAGAGAATCCTCATCACTAAGTTTATGATGCTCTATATCGAGGTTCCCCGATGTAATCTCTAACGCGAAGCGCTCAGTGGCCCGCATGTTTTCCTTTAGCTGTACAAAGATTCGGATGATCTCCCCAATTTCAGTCTTGTAGTTGCGCACATGGGTGCGAGCGATGTCAAAATGGACATCACCAGTGGAGAGACGCCGCAAGTCATCGATGATGTACCTCAGCGGCACATGGATGGAGAGAAATATATTTCGAATAACGAACGCGATGGCCGCGAGAATGAGAGGCACTGCCCACCAGAAATCAGCTAACCCATACTTGCCGACCAGAAATGCAAACGGCGTGCATAGCAGATTGATGATACCAGCGAAGGTGAGAACCTTCGTGATAATCGCCCGACCAAAAATCCTATTGACAATCACCAGTGTGATGGCCGTCAGGACGGTCAGGATACCAACCAACAAAAACGCATCATTTGTCAATATCTCCATGGCGGCAACAAAGTATTACCTCTTTCATCCTTCCAATCCCGGAGACTGATCCGTGATCAGAATGGATGTTTAAATGGAGCGAAACCAGCGTTCGATGGAATGACCACAAATTCTGGTATTTAGGCCCCTAAAGCAGTCATTCGTTGGTTTATCAATTGCAAGTAAAGCAATGCACGGGTGATAATCTTTTGCTCACTCGTGCACTCACATTTCCTTTGTTGAACGGGTAATATCTCCGTTCGAGTACTGGCGCAGTTCTCTCAATTACAAGCTACCCACACCTATTGATCGGACGTGGATGTCGCTCGCAATTGAAATTTTGAGATCTTCTGGCGCATATCTTCAGATACCCTGTTGAGGTACTCAGATCTCTCCGTATAGTTCCTCATCCCGGAACTGAGTTCTGTGGCGGAACTGGCAACTTCCTCTGTCCCTGCGGCGGTTTGCTCAGCAATGACAACTACGGATTCGGTGATCCCAACCACATTTTTTATGTCTTCGATCTGCTTCTTCGCTGAGTTGAGGATCTTCTCAGACAGTCCCAGCGTCTGACTTGTCGACTCCGCAATCTCCTGGAATGCTTCCGAGGCATTCGTTGAGGCTTCCTCACCTCCCTGGATACTTTCATTCATCACCTCAAGGACCTGGGCAGCTTGCTCAGTGTCATTTTGCACATCATTGATGAGCTGCTCGATCTCTTTCGCACTATTGCGGGAGTCCTCGGCGAGTTTTCTGATTTCCTCTGCTACGACCGCAAAACCCCGCCCGGCATCGCCTGCTTGTGCAGCTTCTATTGCCGCGTTGAGTGCCAGGAGGTTAGTCTGCGCTGCAATATCCGAGATGACACCCAACACTCGGGTAATCTCTTTGGATCGTTCTGCGAGTACCTTAAACGACTGGTTGGTATCCTGTGAAAATGCAGCGATATCTTTCATGCTGTAGCCAACCTTTTTGATGAGTTTAAGGCCATTCTCACTGCTGATTGCTCCTTTTTTCGCGGCGGAGTTAATCGTTTCTGCCTGCTCCCCGACCTCGTTCGACGACTTCAATATCCCCTCTACAAGGTTGGAGGATTCGTCGACCTGAGATACCTGGCTCTGCGCCCCACTGCTCATTTCTGCTATGGCTGAAGCGATCTCCGCAGTTGTCGTGTTCATTTCTCCCCCGGAAACCAACATATCCTGTGTAGATTCACTCAGCGAAGATGCCTGCGACATGGTATCAAGCAGTAAAATATTAAGGTTCTCCACCGCCTTATTCAGATCGGTCATCAGCACACCTATCTGTCCATTAGCACCTCCCTCAATATTTCTTGTGAGGTCACCCTCGGCGATGGCCTGGACTGTGGAATGTACGGACTGAAAGGAATGCCGCAAAAACGAGAAGAGCTCGTTGATTCTCGAAGAGAGGTTTGCCCACACGCCCTGCTTCCCATCATCATCCAACTCAACAAAAGGTGAACCACCAAGGGTGGCATCCTGAAACCTCTCAGTTACATCCTGGATCTCCTTCCAAACAGAAGCAAACGTATTGACAGCTTCATGATAGAGTGGACTCTCAATGTTCTTTGGCTCTTGCATGCCTGAAAAATCCCCTTCACGAACCTGGCGCATCAGCTTCACTGCTTCTTGCGCTCCGGCCCTCTCATGCACAATACCATGAAGTATGGCGTTCAATTCTTCACCGGACTCAATTTTTTGATTTTCAGACTTTTCCGCTCCTAAAAGCGCCTTTTTCACCTGATTCAACTGACGTATCATGGGTCCTGAAAAATAGGCGACTACTCCAGTACCTATCACCAATACGGCTACTGCCCACAACCAGATCCATGAGGACAATTCTGTGGTTCCCCCGCCGGTCTGCCATTGTGCAATAATGACAATTGAAAAAATGGAGGCTGCCTGGACAACGGCAGCAAACATCAACACTTTGTTCCTTAAGTTCATAGCAAGTCGAAAGCTGTCTATACTTGGTTTTATTCTTATGTTCAACTATTTGTCTCCGCCTTCAGCGGTATTCCCTCTTTACCAGAGGCTCTCCTCGATCACCGGCTCCTCAATCATATCAATGATGTCTAGCAACATGATCATCCGCTCCTCCCTCTTGATAATTTGCTTTATGTAGGCATCGGCCTGTGAGGACTGTACCATCACTCCTCCTGACTCCTCGATCTCTCGCTCGAAAACAGCCATTGTATCCGGAACGCGATCAACTATCACAGCCACCTGGTAGTCCTCACTTTTGATGACCATGCAATAGCTCTCATCCTCTTCACCCTCCTCTTTTGTCATCCCCAGCTTCGCGGATAGGTCGATCATCGTGTAGACATTCCCACGCACGTTGGCCACACCCTTTACGAAAGGTTTCGTCTGGGGAATGGGAGCAATGGGAGGCGTCTTGACGACTTCATTGACCATATCGATAGGTAGTGCAAATTCCTCCCCACCGATGGGAAACACAATGACCATCACTCGGTCCGAATGCAGGTCTTCATTCAGCTCGTCCTCATCATCAAGGTATTGCAAGGGGATTGCCGACGGTTGTTCTTCGACGACAGCGGTATCTGCAGAATCTGCAGGTTGCTGAGTGAGCTGTTCTCCTTTCTTTAGATTATTGCCTAGAGCCACTTTATCAATTTTGACATCTACAATTAGTTCGCTTCAGATCCCAAAATGGATCGCTTGGTTTAGGCTGTCGGCAATGTACAATTTCACTTGACAAAACCAAACAAAATTGAAGTCAGGTGGGATTATTGGCAATAAAGGCCAGAATACCTCAACCGAGCCAGCCATGCTTGTAATTGGCGTGGATTGGACCATGGTATCACTGTGGTAGTAAATGGAAAATGAAGTGCAGAATGGGCTGACCCCACCAGAGCTCTCCCCTGCTATCGATGCTGCTATCTAGTCAGTCAAAACACAACGCGACAGCACCCGCGCCTTTACTCAAGGCTGCTACGCTCAGCGCCTCGGAAGACACTTTGAGAAACTTCCAATCGTCGTATACAACGACGGAGCCACTTAGCGCTACTGGCAAACCCACGTAAGGTAGCACCTCCTGGTTGAGAGGCCGGAGATCAGTATCGGTGAGGAAGTAGTAGTCCACAAACTCCCCGTCCCTTCTGATCCCCAGAACTGGCGGGACCCCGCCGGAAATGCAGCGGATGGCACAGCTACGATGCACCGCCTTGGTAGATGGGTTCATCACTCCGAAGAAGCACTTGGGGTCGACAATCTCTCCAGCGAAATCCATCATTCCAATTGTCGCAGTTTCTCTGACAATGGGGGACGTCCTCTCGAAGGACACGATGCTCGCATCACCTTCTGTCAGTTCCATCCACAGCTTATCCTGATAACTGAATTGAGTGCCGCGAACAACCACGAGGTAAGAGGAGATATCCCCTTCTATTCGCGATTGAAAATTCTCTAAAACCGGAAGGGCACCAAACTTGCCGAATCCGACGAGTGGGACGGTCTTTCTCACGCCGTCCACCTCAGTGACCAAGCCTGCGACGGGTTCTGTTACCAACACGCCTCTAAGCTCCGTAAGTTGGCCGTACTCAAAGTAACTGTCGATGAAACCTCGCTCCCATTTTGCGAAAAAGAAGACGAAAAACAATAGGACCACAAGTACTGCGACGAAAAACCTCAAAAATGTCTTCCGATACGAAGGAGGCTCCTTGTCCTGCCACCCAATGTAAAATTCGCCCTTGCTCATGTTGGTACTGTTATTGGATCCACAGCCGTCCCTGGTTCGTTAGGATTCGGGTTGATCAAAATAGTGGAGCCTTCCAACTTCAGATGGTACGTCTCCACCTTCTCGGTAAATGGAGGTGGCGACTGGCCGTTCCCAGGTAGATATTGATAGCCATGCCAGGGACAAGTGATACACCCCTCAATGATCCTGCCCTCGCCGAGCGGGCCTCCCTGGTGGCGGCAAACATTGTTGACGGCCGATACCTTACCCTCATAAAGAAAGATCGCGACGCGCTCCCCCGATACTGTCACCATCTTAGCCTTCGATTCCTCCAGCTCTTCCAATTCACATGCTGGGATAAACGCGTTTTCATTCGCCGGCAATGGATTATCACCTTTTATCTCCCCAAATCCCGCCACCAAATGAGCAGCAGCCACCAAGCCGAAACCGATGATCACTACGCCAAAAATCCAGGGACTGGTCTCGTTTTGCAGGGCGCCAAGAATGACGTGCATCAAGACAAGCCCATACGCGACGTAGACCAGCATATGCAGTGCCTTCCAGGTTTTGACACCCAGATTTTTCAACCAGAAATCATGGCTGCTAGTAGCCATCAATGCCAGAATCACAAGTGCAAGGAAGCCCAGCACCTGAAAGGGAAAATGCGCCAGCGAGTCATACCGGAGATTGGATAGAAATACTGATCGAATGGGATTCATATCTCCGAGCGCATGGAATTGCATCGTGCTGAATCCTCCATGTACCAAAGCCATCAAAAACATCGTCACACCAAGGTGACGGCGATTGTAGAGAAGGATGAGGAATCTCCTATCTAGTCGCGCAAGGGGTCCTATGAGCAATATCACGTGCAGCAATAGAATCGCCAACAACCCAAAACCTCTGATTAAAATGGTCTCAAAAGTCACCGACGGATGCAGTATGAGATGCAGCGCAAAAAATAGTACGATGAAGCTCATGACACTGATCAACAAGGCGGTATCGTACCGCCGCTTCTGCCTGTTCCACAGAATAGAAGTGTAGGAAACGCTCATGGGCTCTTCACATTCGTTACCCGATCTCCCTGGAATACGGGCGTTGCTATTCGTCCCAAAGTCATGAAAACTGCCAGTACAATCGCCAGTACAATCCAAATCACCAAATGCCGTTTCCGAAGTCCTCTGGTCATTTTCGTACAAGCTTTAGGAAGAGCACGAGCCAAAAAAGAACAAGTCCAGGAAAGATGATTGCCTTGAAATGCCATGGGGTGCCCGCTGTGCCTTCATCTAGCTGCTCAGCCCCACGCCAATAGAAATACGCGGCAAAAGCGAGCCCTGCGACAAGGTATGCCAACGCAAGCATCAAGACTATGTCGACAAAGAGCATCATGGATTCACACCTGCAAACTGGATACCTGTGAGTTTGTGCATTTCATAACTGAAAGTGGACAGATCCTCCGGTGAGAACTTCGTGAAATCATCGTGACCACAAGCACGGGCCAGCACTTTCATCAGGTCTGTCGTCGCGCCGAAGAAATTGGCCAGTCGCTCTGCGGACTCCTCGATAATCAGCCGCGAGCGCAAGGTCTCTTTCTGGGTAGCTATACCAACCGGGCAGTTGTTCGTGTGGCAGGCACGCATGCCCAGGCAACCAATTGCCTGGAGGGCAGAGTTGGAAACCGAAATGGCGTCTGCGCCCATGGCCAGTGCTTTGGCAAAATCAGATGCAACGCGCAATCCACCGGTGATGATCAGTGAAACCCCCTTGGCCTCCCTTTTATCCAGATGTTTTCTGGCCCGAGCCAGTGCCGGAATGGTCGGGACGTTGATGTGGTTTCGAAGTACTATCGGCGCTGCTCCCGTACCACCTCCGCGGCCGTCGAGGATGATGTAATCCGCACCCGCTTCCAGCGCAAAGTCAATGTCTTCCTCAATGCGGCTGGCGGCAATTTTGAAACCAACCGGGATCCCTCCGGACTCATCCCTTACGGTATCCGAAAACGCCGCGAATTCCTGTGCGGTCCTTAGGTCTGTAAATGTGGCCGGGCTAATGGCGGTTTGTCCCGGGTCCAGGCCACGAACTTCCGCTATCTCACCGACCACTTTGTGCCCCGGCAAGTGTCCACCGGTACCAGTTTTGGCTCCCTGTCCTCCCTTGAAATGGAAGGCCTGAACCTTTTTTACCTTGTCCCAGGAAAAGCCAAACTTGGCAGAAGCCAGCTCCATAAAATACCGCGAATTGGCGGCCTGCTCATCAGGTAGCATGCCTCCCTCTCCGGAGCAGATCCCTGTACCTGCCTTTTCAGCGCCCTTCGACAAGGCCATCTTGGCTTCGCGAGACAAGGCCCCGAAGGACATATCTGACACGAACAATGGAATTTCCAGCGTCAGAGGTTTCTTCGCATTGGGGCCGATGACGACCTGCGTCGCAACCTCATCCTCGTCTAATAGCGGTTTCTTACTTAGCTGAGCAGGCAGCACTTGAATGTCATTCCATTTGGGCAGTAGGTCTCTTTCTACGCCCATCGCCTCCGATACACCATGGTGCCCGGTCTTTGTCAGCCCGTCTTTGGCTAGGTTATGGATATACCGGGTATAGGGCTCCGGTGCCTCAGGATGGGTGTCCTGATACTTCCCCAGATATTCGTTTTCGTTAAAGCGAGGAGGCACTACGCGAGCTTCGAAATCTTCGACTTCTGCATCATCAATGTAAACATCGCCTTGATGTAGGGCATGTTTGAACTTATGAAGTCTTTCCGACGGAGCGTACTCGCTCACGCCTGTGTCGTAGCGATAGTCCCAATTGTGGACACCACAAATCAGATTGTGTCCATCCACGAAGCCGTCAGAGAGCAAGGCCCCTCGATGAATACAGCGGCCGTAGAGCACAGACACTTCATCGCCGTAGCGAACTAGAACCAAATCCGTCCCTCGCACCTGTCCATGAGTGGGTTCCTTCTCCGGTAGGTCTCCGAAAGTTGCCACCTTCACCGGGCGCTGTAGATCGTTGTAAGACATAAGTAGTTCCTTATTGGATATTCTAAAAATTAAGAAAAAATCTGGCCATCGTTGCGAATGCTACTAGATCAACATTGGATCACACATTACCTCCACCATACCCGGGCCATCGTGACTGATCAACTGTTGCAGGGCTGCATCAAGGTCGTTTTTGTCCTCCACTCGGATCGACCAGGCTCCACAACTCCTGGCAAATTCTGAGAAGTTGGGATTGACGAGGCTCGTTTGCCAAACATCAAATTCTGCTGCCCTCTGCTCCTTTGAGATCTTCCCTAGTTCGGAGTTGTTGAGCAATACATGCTTGATCGGCATGCCGTACTTCACGGCAGTGGCGATCTCCATTGGATACTGGCCAAATCCCCCATCTCCCGTCACTGCGAAGATCGGCCGGGCGTCTCCCACAGCGGCCCACAATCCCATGGCAGCCGGATATCCGAAACCAATGGATCCGAGATAACCGGACATGACGATTGATTGCTGCTCACACTCAAAGTACCTACCGAAACTGTAGGTGTTGTTCCCCACATCTACGGCCATCGCGGCATCGCCGGGGACGTGTCTGTTCATCGCCTCGAAGACGGCTACGGAGCTCACTCCTTTGCCATTGTCCTCCAGCAGGCGCTTTTGTTTTTCCTCTTTCCAGATGTCCCAGCGGTCTTGGATGGCCCGACGACGATCCGAAGCCGCAACAGACGTCGATTTGAGTTTCTCAGAAAAGATCATCGCCGTCTCGCCCAATTCACCCCATACAGGGACGTCTATGCCATGAAATTTGGCCAGCGCCAGTCGGTCAAAATCTACCTGTATTGTAGGTATCTTGGACGTGATCCCCGTATGATTGGAGAAAGATGCCCCGAATACCAGGAGCAAATCGGCCTCATTCATAAAATAAGAGGCAATGGGTGTACCGCTCCGTCCGAGTACGCCACAGCCCAAGGGGTGACTATCGGCTATAAGCCCTTTTCCCTTGAATGTTGTCAAAACCGGCGCATGTAGCTGTTCGGCCAGGGCCGTGATCTTGTCCATGTCAAAGCGCGCACCATGCCCAACGATGATCGTAGGGTCCTTGGCTTTTGCCAGCTTTTCCACCGCTTGATTGACAACGTCGGCGGGTGGATGGATATGGAAATCGGCGATTCTATTTTCAAGGGATGACGCACTCATGCCTTCTGCAGGAAGAATCTGCACATCGTCGGGAAATGTCAGATGCGACACCTCTCTATTGACAATGGCGTGCTTCACGGCCAAGGTCATGAGTTCCGCGTATTTGCTATCGGACTGCACCCGATGGTTAAAGTCAGCTACGGACTCAAATGCTGCAACCAGGTCGACTTCCTGAAAGGCGCCGGTACCTACTACCTGTGTTTGCACTTGGCCTGACAGTGCCAACATGGGCGCCCGATCATTCTTAGCATCCCACATACCCGTGTACATATTGGTCGCACCGGGGCCAGCGATGCCAAAGCATGCGGCAGGTTTACCCGTGAGTTTGCCGTAGGCTGATGCTGCTAAGGCCGCCGCTCCTTCATGTCTTATACCGATGTACTTGAGTTTGTCTTGCTCCTCCATCTCCCTCATGGCATCCGCCACACCGAGGTTTGAGTGACCGACCATGCCGAACACGTGGGTCACTCCGGAGGCTACCATGGTTTCGACCATCACATCTGAAACGGTCCTCACACGAGGTACCTCTTCTTCCAACTGGATATAGACCCCATCTTCCCTGATCTCCACGGGGAATGCTTCTACACCATCGTCGAAGCCAGGAGCTTTTCCCGTAATGGGATCGTAGTCCCAACCATGCCATGGGCAGCGCAGCAATCCATTTTCGATGGAGCCTTCGCCGAGGGGTCCTCCCTGGTGGGGGCACTTGTTGTCGAGGCATCCAAATTGACCCTCGTGGTGTGTGAGGCAGAAGCTTTTGTGACCTGCAGTGACAGTCATCACACGCTCCTCCATCAGCTGGTCAGGGGTGTTAAGGACTTTCGTCCACACCAACTTTTTGTTGCTCATGAAGTAGTTGGGCTTGGGGTTAGTTTATGGGATGAAATCTAGCGAATTCTCCCTACCTGCACACTAACTCTGGATGGTAATCAAGCAACTGCCACCTTGCTGACAGAAGCTGGCTTTATCCCGGAGCCCAGTACCGGCATTTGAGACATAGTAGCCGGAGCCTCGATAGTGATGGCTGAAGGATCAGCAACCTCTTCATGCTCTTTGGTTTTCATCTTCAAGTAGGCGTCAAACCTATCCCTGGAGATCGTCATCGATTTTCTGTCATAAGCAATCAGATCCAACCTCCGCAGGTGTGATAACGTAGAGCTTACACTCTGGCGGCAAGCAAAAATAACATCGGCAATCTGCCGATGGCTTAGCGGCAAACGAAGAAAAGTGGTGTTGCCCATCGTCACACCATATCGCTGACTTTCGTAATCCAAAAAGCGCAGAAGTCTCAATTCCGCATCCTTTTTCGTAAGCAACTCGTCCATTCGCTCATCCAATCGTCGGTATTGTCTGAGCATCATATCCATGAGATACTGAAACCTATCCCTGTCATTCGCAACGATATGGGCCAGTTCCTGTGAATTGATTTGCACAACCTCACAAGACTCCATGACACTGCTGATCTTCACCGGCTTGGAATCTCCCTCCAAATCGAAGCTAAGTATAGCCGGACCACGCAGCACCGAATTGTAAGCCTGGTCGTTGGACGCCGAGCTGTAGGTAGCCAGTACGCTGCCTTCCACCAAAAACATGATCGGCAGCTGACGGCTTGTTTGCACGATGCTATTCTTTTTTATCCTCACACTCTTGTAGTCGGACCAGTCAAAAGTCCGAACATGGCCATTCACAGGGCTGATTCCAATTTTCTTCTCCATAATAAAAACGTAGTAGTAAGATTACTTTTTCAAATAGTCTGAGAACCACTACGCCACATTCAGGCCAACTTCTCCATGCAAGAACAAACTCGGACAGCGACCGCGTGATTTACCGTGGGAAGGGTCTTTACCCGGGTTCAATAGATTGGAAATATGCAGTCCGATTAAAATAATATTTTATATATAAATATTTAATTAGAATATAATTCTATTTTATAATCAATATGCGTTATTTAATTTGCATGACCACTTTGAACGTCAGGACCGCGACACGTTCATTTTTTCAGACCACCTGTCACTCCATCTCCCGGTTGAAGTTCGCTTAACTCCAAAAATTTGGAGTTTTGTCCAGTTTTTTGGAGCGTTGAATGGAGCGTCGCTCCAATTCTTTGGAGATGTTGGCGCTCCAAGGCCTTGTAAATAGCATGGCCGGCAGGGAATTTGACTAGCTTCCTTAGCTGCGATTTGACCAAAGCAAATAATTTTGCGCCTTCATTCGAAAGGATATATGAAGGACTTTGTAGCAGAGCTCACCTGGAGAGGCATGATCCACGATAAAATGCCAGGAGTAGAGGAAGTACTCAACGCCGAAATGACAGGCGGGTACATTGGTTTTGACCCGACGGCGGACTCTTTACATATTGGCAACCTCGTTCAGATCATGACGCTCGTGCACTTCCAGCGCTGCGGCCATAAGCCGTACGCACTCGTAGGCGGAGCGACGGGCATGGTCGGCGACCCCTCCGGCAAATCCCAGGAGCGGAATCTACTGGATGAAGAAACTCTGCAGTACAACCTGTCGTGCGTACGCAAGCAACTAGAAAAATTCCTGGACTTTGAAGGTGACAATGCTGCAGAAATCGTCAACAACTACGACTGGTTCAAGGAGTTGCATTTCCTCGATTTCATCCGGGACGTTGGGAAGCATATCACCGTCAACTACATGATGGCCAAAGATTCCGTGAAAACAAGACTGGAGACCGGCCTGTCGTTCACAGAGTTCAGCTACCAATTGGTACAGGGGTATGACTTCTACTGGCTGTGGAGAAACAAGGATGTGAAACTCCAACTCGGTGGCTCCGACCAGTGGGGAAACATCGTCACAGGCACAGAACTCATCCGGCGAAAAGGACAAGGAACAGCATTTGCCATCACCACACCGCTCATCACCAAAGCGGACGGCACAAAGTTTGGCAAGACCGAGGGTGGCAACGTATGGCTGGATGCGGAGAAGACCTCGCCCTACAAGTTTTACCAATATTGGCTCAATGCCTCTGATGACGATGTAGTCAACTACATCAAGATCTTCAGCCTTCGTGGGGCGGAGGAGATAGAGGCGCTCATTACCGAGCACCAGGAAGCACCGCATCAGCGCCTGCTACAGCGCACGCTGGCAGAGGAGATCACGGCCCGTGTCCATAGCAAGGAGGCCCTGGAAACTGCAATCAAGGCTTCGCAAATTCTCTTTGGTAAGTCCACTACTGATGACCTGGCGACGCTGGACGAGAAGACCCTGCTGCAGGTCTTGGAAGGTGTGCCGCAGACGGAGGTTCCAAGACAAAAGTTGCTGGCATCAGCCAATGTCACTGATCTACTTAGCGAAGACACAAACGGCATTGTGTTCCCCTCGAAGGGCGAGGCACGTCGGATGATCAAGGGAGGAGGTGTGAGCATCAACAAGCAAAAGCTTAGTGATCCCGGTCAAACTGTCGAGTTTAGCTTGTTGCAAGACAAATATTTACTCGCTCAAAAGGGCAGGAAGAATTACTTCCTGATCAAGGCCGTGTAGGTCAATAGTTGAGAAGTTGGAAGTGGAGCAGTTGAGGAGAACTCGGACACGAATCTCGATACTCAACTCTTCAACTCCTCCACATCTCAACTCATCAACTAAAAATGGCCGCAAGCTGAAGATCGAGACGAGGCTGGGCAAGTGCGACGGCTGGCGGGGCTGACGACTCGATCCAGCACGAGGGAGCATGTGTGGAGGGCATTAGCGATGGCCTGTGGGGAAACCCTCTCAGCTCATCAATTTTCTGCCCACATCATAATCCCACATTCACTCCAAATCGCACCTTGAAGCGATTACCAAAGCTTTCACCGGAGGTAGTGTCATAGAGAAGTAAGACAACTCCATCGACGTTTTTCAGTTTGGGGATAGCGAAGATTTTGCCCACTCCGACAAGCAGTTTGTGGCGCATTTCGGAGGGTGTCTCCCCGCCTGCTGGTGACTTGACAGGTTCGAACTCGAGGTGTGCAATATAGCTCTTGAAGAACGTGTATTGCCCAAAAAGATTCCAGGAAAATGGATAGCCCTCCTTCCACCGCACATAGGGCTTCTCGGCGTACCATTCGGTGTTGAGAGAACCGCCGAAGCCAGCGCGCCAAACTTTGTTGAACTGGTATCCCAACTGCCCATTGAACTCCACGGCGACGTGCGACTTTGTGATCTGCAGGTTGTTCGTTCCTGAAATGAAAAAGCGCTTGCGCAGAGGCTCCTCCTTGAGGCTGTTCTTCTTCACGGCAGTCTTCAGGTTCTCTGAGTCCGGGAGTTTTGCGTACTTCTTTTTCAGCTCACTCAACTTCTTGTGACCTTCGTCAAGCAAGTGCTGCTTGTCCTTGTACTTCCCTTCGGTAAAAGCCTTAGGGTCCATCAAGTCCTTGGCCAGAGTGTTGTACTTGGGGAGCGGCGGAGGCTTCTGGGGAACAATCCTGTCGGGTGAGGCAGGGACGGACGGCAGACCGGATTGACTTCCGAAAAGCAAGGTCTGAGGGTCTGCAGCACTGGCACTCATGTCAGCCAACTCCTGTTGGGCAGCAGTGAACTCTTTCGGCGCAAATTCCTGAGCCAAGCCGGCCACCTCCGCACTATCCAGGAACTCCTTCTTCAGCATGTGCACGAGCGCATCAGAACTGTCCTGATCATGTTCCAAGGCTGTCATTGCTACCTGTATTTCATTGAGATGGATCCGTATGGCCAGGAGCGAATCTTCCCTTGTGGCCCTGCGCTCGGCCTTCCGGTAGGTTCGGCGCTCCTTCTTCAGCTGCTTGATTTGCTGTCGGCGCTCCTGATCCTCTCTTTTGAAGACATGCTTGTACTTGTTGAAGATATGGCGCATTTGTTGCACCTCATGATGCTGGGCCAATCGCCCTTCGAGGCTGTCCCTCGCAACATTGAGGATAAGCGAGTCCGGATTGGTCTCACTAAGTTGCTTGCTGTAATCGCTTATTTCCTTGCGAAGCTGCAGGATGTCATCTTCATAATCGCCGTACCTGGCGCGTAAACTGTCTTCCGCTGTTCGGATAGCCTGCTCCTTTGCCAAATTGAGGAGGGAATCCGGAGTGAGGCTTGCCAGCGTATCACCGATGACCTGAAACAGTGAATCCGAAACCTGAGAGAGGCGAGAGCTATCTCCAAGGCTCTGCAGTTGCTCCAACTCCCGCTTTGCGCGATCTATCTCCGCAATGTCTGTCTGAACGTTGGTCTTGATCTGTCCCCAAGTGGGCAAACCGATAATGATCAGCAAGAAGATGAGAAGTATTTTGGTCCAGTTAGTCATTTTGGCTCGGGTCGATGTCGGGAGACATCTCTCACATGTACACTAAGATAGCGAAAATACTGCGGAGCCAAACGTCAGCTCCACGCCTCCCGATAGAATCGAATCCAGTTACCGGCGCAGATATTCGCAATATCCTCATCTGTATAGCCTCGCTCGCGCAACAATGCTGAAATCGACTGCAAGTTCGCAATGGTATCCAAATCGTGTGGGCTCTGCTCGGTACCAAAGGCACCATCGAGATCGGAGCCGATGCCTGCATACAGCGAGTCTCCGGCCAGCTGGCACACATGGTCAATGTGATCTACCACGGTACTCAGAGAGACCCCCTCACCTTTGGGTGTCGATTGGCCCCTCACCCAATGGGGGGTGAGCATCCAGGCATCGAGCGCTGCGCCGATCACAGCTCCTCGTTCGATCAGGACCCTTAGCTGCTCATCCGAAAACTGACGATGGTGAGGTACGAGGGCCCGGCAATTGTTGTGACTGGCACAAACAGGCCCTTTAAAGTGCTCGAGTGCCTCCCAAAAACTATCGTCGCACAGGTGAGTGGCGTCGAGCACGATGTTGAGACGATCCATTTCCTGCAGTAGCTCCCGCCCCTTTGCTCCGATACCTCCTGTGGCATCCGTACCCTGCGCATAAACCCCTGGACCATAGTGGGCTGGTCCAATGGCTCGAAGGCCACTGGCATACGCTTTTTCCAGGTGCCCCATGGAGACCAGGGAGTCCGCCCCTTCCAGACTGCGAATCAGACCGATGGGTGTGTTTTGAGGATCTTTCCGCCACGACGTCAAATGATTGTCCAAAGACGTGGCATCGACAAGCTGCTGGATCTCGCCCTTGTCCTCCATCTGCTGGTACCACTCCAGCTGTCCCTGGGTCTGGGCCCAGGCTTGCTCCTGCGAATTCCAACTTGCTCCCGGCATACGATTGCTGTCCCGGGCATAGCGCGCAATCTGCGTGCCTACTACAATTCCCACATTGCCATCGCGCAAACTCTGGAAGGAGACAGTACCATTCCCCCTGTCAGGCTTGTCAGTCATGCCCTCCTCGGACTGCCTGATTTCATCGACTGACCAACGGAGGTCGCGGTTCCACTCCATGGCATTCATCGACAGGTCCAAATGGGCGTCGAAGATCAGCGGTTGCTGTTGTTCACTCATAAACTATAGGTTCGATCTCGTGCTGTGATATTCCAAAATCCTGATAGGGCGCCGTTCTCAATAACACCAGCCTCTCCGTGCAAGGCCACCGTGGGACAGATATGGTAAGGCACGCCATACATTACGTCTCCCACTTGCCACAAATGCGCACCAGCCATTTCGAGGACGAGGTGTTCCTCGCTGTGCACTACGATTTGAGCACCCGGCGCTTGCGGAAAAAATATGGACGGGGCGGTCATCTCCGAAGCAACGGCCTTGTGTCCTGCATCCAGCGTAAGCCGGTTGGCTCCGGGCTTACTGACTACCCGTGTCATGAGTGTCGCCGCTATCTCAAATGGTAAGTCGGGAAATGAACTGCTGTAGCCGTAATCCCATAGAAGCGTTGTCCCAGGTGACAAATACCGGCCAGCGTGTTCCGCATGCACTGGAAACGTCACACTCCCACCGCAAATCACTTCGCTTCCAGCTGTCCCCGTCTCCGCAATCAGGCGCTCGACAGCCTCGTAGCCACTGGCCACTTCTTTAACCCTCTGTTCTGCACCCTTCGCGTGAATATGTCCATCATATACATGCCAGCCCCGGAATGTATGGGCACTGCGCGAAACGGCATCCCAAAGTTCACTGGCATTCGCCGGGGGGATACCTGTCCGGTGCATACCGACATCCAAATCGATGAAGATATCAATGGGCGTTTCATGCCCATTCCATGAATGCAATGCATGCACATTGTCCACCAGAACAGACCATTGGGTTTTGGGATATTTTTTAGTCAGATCGATGAAGGCCTTCTTTGCAGGTCCAACCAGAGGATACGCCACGAGCACATCCGGTGCTAAGCTTTTGCCAAGTAAATCAGCCTCGGCCAAGGTTGCGCATTTAAACCGCTCGATGCCCTTCTCCAACTGCATGTCGATGATCTCTCGGCACTTATAGGTTTTTACGTGGGGTCGCAACCGGCTGGCACCTCCACTTATTTCGATCATCCGATCAATATTCGTCCGAATACGCTCTGGGTAGAAAAGTAATGTTGGAGTGATGAGCCGCTGGGTATTGGAAATCTGAAACCAATCCGCCACGATCAGGTAAGTTGGAAAATGGCCTCAATTTCCACAGGGATACCTCCAGGAAGTATCATGCCTACGGCACTTCGTGCTCCGATTCCATTTTCGAGGCCCCATATATCTCTCATCAGGTCACTGAATCCATTGATTACTTTTGGGTGATCTCCAAAATCAGGTGTGCTGTTGACCATTCCCAGGGTCTTCACTATGCGCTTAATACGGTGCATTTCCCCGAAATGCGTCTTGATAGTTGACAGCATGGTCAGCCCCACCTGTCTGGCTGCGTTGTAACCCTGATCAAGAGTGAAGTCATCTCCCACCCTACCGACGATGAGCGAGCCGTCCGATTGCATGGGGCCTTGACCAGATACATACAACATATTGTCTACAACCAGGAGCGGTTTGTAAACTCCCAACGGTGGAGGAGCTGGTGGCAATGTCAGATTGAGTTCAGTTAGTTTGTCATCGAGATTCATAGTGCTTTTAAATCATTAGATCCAGTATAAAAACGCCCAGTAGCCCCACAACAGATACGGTGGTCTCCATGACGGACCACGAGAGCAAAGTATCGCGGACACTGACGTTGAAATATTCTTTAAAGAGCCAAAAGCCCCCGTCATTGATATGTGAAAAACTAATGCTGCCCGCACCAGTCGCCAGAACCAGTAGCTCCGGAGACACATCCGACGTGCCCAGGATCGGCACCATGATACTACCGGCAGTGAGAGCAGAAACCGTGGCAGAACCCACGCTGATGCGAATCATAGCAGCAATCAGCCATGCCATCAAAAGTGGCGAGATACCGAGTCCGGACATCACCTGACCTATTCTCTCGCTGGCCTCGGTAGCGATCATGATCTCCTTGAAAGCACCCGCACCTGCGATGATCAGCAGTACTCCGGCGACGCCGGCGATTGCAGAAGCAAGTATGGTCATGACTTGGCGCATGTTACGACCCGTACGTGTTCCTAAAAAGTAGATCCCCGCCAAAACGGACAGCAACATTGCCAATGAAGGATTGCCCAACGCAATAGTCAGTGGAGAGGGTCCCAACAAACCAGCCAGAACCGACGATCCTCCTATCAGTAGTACAGGCAATAAGGCCACTGCCAGGCTGATACCCAGCGTGGGTGTTGCATATCTTTCATCCCGCTCAACCACATAATCTTGAAGGGGCGTGGGCCTCAGTCGTTGCATGGTCTTTCTGAGAAGGAATTTTGCTGCTAAAATTGCTGGAATGCCGGCAGCGATACCGTATATCAGTGTCCACCCAAGATCGGCTTTATACATTTCCGCGATTGCCGTGGGCGCAGGATGCGGAGGTAAGAAACCATGTGTTACAGAGAGCGAGGCCAACATAGGTAGGCCCACGTAAAGCAGTGGCAGGCCAGTATTCGACGCAATGGCAATCACCAATGGGACGAGGATGACAAATCCGACGGTATAAAACATCGGAATCCCAACGATGAAGCCTGTGACAATCAGGGCTAACTGAACATTTCTCTGACCGAACCAAGAGACCAATCTGTTGGTAATCTCGTTGGCTGCCCCACTCTCGGCCACCAACTTTCCGAGCATTGCCCCGAATCCCAGTACCATTACGAGAGAACCTAGTGTATTGCCAATGCCTTTTTGAATGGCTTCGAAAGTATTGGCCAGGGACAACCCGCTTGTAAGACCGACTACAAGGCAAACGACGACGAAGGAAATAAAAGCGTCGAGCTTAACCTTTGTGACAAGAAAGATAAGTAGAGCGATACCAAAGAGAATGGGAAGAAATGCCATAGATGGTAAATATGGCAAAAAGAATCGAGCTGCCGATGAATGAAAGCAGGCCTCAATATATAAGAAGGTTCCTTAAAGGATTCTGAATTTGGACTACTCGGTCTTGAGAATGACGGCCTGCTCTGAGATGAGACCATTGGTCACTTTCAGCACATATTGCCCCCTGGGAAGATCCCGTAAGTTCACTTCGGCTCCTGCGCCGTCAAATATCATGGACTTCATAGATCGGCCCTCCATATCATAGACAGTCATTTGCCACGACTGGCTTCCCGGAACCCTTACAGTAACGCGATCGACCGTAGGATTGGGATAGGTAGAGAAGGACGAACTCCATAATTCCACGGAGACAATACCAGAATAATTGGTCGTACCATCGAAGTCTACTTGTGCCAAGCGATAATAAGACAACGTAGCACGTGGTCTGGTATCATGGAAGGAATACAGTAAATAGTCACTGCTATTGCCAGCACCAGCTACCCGTCCAATTACCTCGAAATTTTCACCATCCGGCGACCATTCGATGTCGTAGTGATCGTTCTCTTTCTCCGTATGCGTCGCCCACTCCAGGACCACCTCACCTCGCGAGTCATAACCGTTGAAAAACGCCAGCTCTACTGGCAAAGTAATGTAGGCGGGCTCGCCACAGGAAGAAACAGTGCCGGCATCAAGCTCTAAATCAGATGAACTCACTCCATAGAGATCGAGCATTTCTTGAAAGGTGTATGGCCCATTGCCATCAACATAGTAATCCAAGTTTGAATTGTCGGCACCATCGCTACATCCACTTCCATCGCCTAGACTTCCACCCTGAATCTCTCCGCCATTCCCTGCGCCTGCAGCACCAGCAGTGGGATTGGGCTTGATTTCTATCCAGCCAGCATCCAGATCTCCGTCGCCACATAGAATACCTCCATGCAGCAGGAATTCATCTGTAAAAGTGATGGATCCATAATTGCAGATCTGGCCGTCCACGTGTGCATCAGTACCGCTAATGACACCCGTTGCATAGTTGTTGACGTATCCACCACCGTTATTATTACCAGCGGAGAGCTTGGTTATCAGAGACATAGTACCGTAGTTGTTCAAGGTCGGACCATCGCCGTATACTCCGGTACCCTTTGATTTGATTTCGGCACTATTTGTAATAGTGCCATTGTTCGTCAACGTCGCGGTATTGTCGTTTTTGCCGACAACGAGCTTCTCTCCATCCATATCCAGGGTAGTTCCAGCCGCTATGGTCAGTGAGCCATCTATCTCTAGATCTGCATTGACGTCATAGGTTACAGTGCAACTACAGTCTATGGTAATGTCATCGGTTCCGCCAGGTACCCCATTGGGATTCCAGTTGTTGTTCGTATCCCAATTGAGATCACCTCCGCCACCATCCCACGTTACCTGGGACTGAGCGGACAAGCTCATCCCAATAATCAGGAGGATGAGAATACCCCGTGAAATCCTTGCTGAAGAGTCGTTGGTTGATCGTAAGACCTTACGTCCGATATGGAGTATTTGTCTAGCCACTAATTTGTCGTTCACTAGTTCAATGCGTATCTGGTTGTAGTCACTCTGAAGGCATGGTTGACGATTGCACTCCAAAGCAGCTTCTAAATTACTAATATTATGTCCCTTAAGTGCATTTTTTTCTTTGAATGGTGCAATTTATTCGATGTTTGGGGACAACATTACTTTACAGCCCGTAAAGCGATATATAACGGCATTTAAAGCGAATCCCTTCTGAAACCAACCCTGATTCTACCGCTCATCAAACCTTCTCAGGTCCATACCTGCCAATTTGATTAAGTTGCCGGCTATCTAAAATTGACGATCATGCGACTTGGTTATTTGCTACTAGTTTCCATTCTATTGCCTATCGTTTCGAGCGCACAGAGCCTTGAAATGGACCTCCTCAAAAACATGAAGGCCCGCAGCATCGGGCCCGCGGGTATGTCGGGACGTATTACAGCAATCGACGCGGTGCATAGCGATCCCGAGGTGATCTATGTCGGAGCTGCTTCGGGTGGCGTGTGGAAGTCAGTCAGTGGCGGTATTGCTTGGGAGCCCATTTTTGACAAGCAAACCACTGCCTCTATAGGCGCCATTGCCATTCAGCAGTCCAATCCCTCGGTCATCTGGGTGGGGACCGGAGAAGGCAATCCCCGCAACTCACTCAATGGAGGTGACGGAATCTATAAGTCCCTGGACGCCGGTAAAACGTGGTCCAAAATGGGCCTGGAAAATACCCGACACATTCACCGTGTCATCATCGATCCTACGAATCCCGATGTCGTTTACGTCGGTGCCATCGGCTCGCCGTGGGGAGAACATGAAGAGCGTGGCGTCTACAAGACGATGGACGGGGGCGTCACCTGGGAGCGAATTCTCCACACGAACATACGCTCGGGAGTTGGGGATCTCGTGATGGACCCGACGAACCCTAACAAGCTGCTGGCGGCCATGTGGGAACACAAGCGTGATCCTTGGTTTTTCAAGTCCGGCGGTCCTGGGTCTGGCCTCTACATGACCCATGATGGCGGCAAAAACTGGAAAAAGCTTTCTGACGAAGATGGCTTACCAAAAGGAGACCTGGGTCGGATCGGATTGGCGATTGCTCCGTCTATGCCCAATAGAATTTATGCACTGATAGAGTCCAAGAAAAACGCACTTTATCGATCAGACGACGGCGGTTTCAAATGGACCAAAATCAATGATAAGTCTGATATTGGCAACCGCCCCTTCTACTACAGCGATATCGCTGTCGATCCGAGCAATGAAAACAGGGTATTCAGCATTTTCACATATGTGAATGTGAGCGAAGATGGTGGTAAATCCTTTTCTCAACTGATGCCCGCCTACGGGACTACACGAGGCGTACACCCTGATCATCATTCATGGTGGATCCACCCAACCAACCCGGACTTCATGATGGATGGCAACGACGGTGGTGTCAACATCACCCGTGATCGTGGCAAGACCTGGCGGTTTGTAGAAAATATACCTGCAGGGCAATTTTATCATGTAGCCGTCGACGACGACTATCCATACAACGTCTATGGTGGTATGCAGGACAATGGCTCCTGGGCAGGGCCTGCTTATGTCTGGAAATCACAAGGTATTCGAAACAACTACTGGCAGGAAATCTCTTTTGGCGATGGATTTGATGTACTGCCTGATCCGACGAACAGTCGCTTTGGCATCTCCACAGCGCAGCAGGGTTCAGCAGGCATTTACGATCGTGAAACGGGCTATTTTGAGTCTGTCCGACCGACAGCACCAGATCTTGACACGGAGCTACGCTTCAACTGGAACGCTGGCATGGCCCGAGACCCTTTTGACTCACGGACCATCTACTTCGGGAGTCAGTTTGTCCACAAAAGCAATGATGGCGGCCAAAACTGGCAGATTATCTCCCCAGACCTCACCACCAACGATCCGGAGAAGCAAAAGCAAGGCGACAGTGGGGGACTCACCATGGATGCGACCGGCGCCGAGAACTACTGCACGATCCTGGTGATAGAGCCGTCTCCTGTCCAGAAAAACCTGCTATGGATAGGTACTGACGATGGTCGTGTGCACATCTCACAAGATGGTGGTGACAACTGGCAGGACGTCTCTTCAACCCTCCCTGACGGTGTGTGGATCACCCAAATAAAAGCGGATGCGTCCAACGCCGGTGAGGCTCTGCTCGTGGCCAATGATTACCGACGATTCAACTATGAGCCCATGGCCTGGCGTACAAAAGACTTTGGCCAGTCGTGGGAACGAATTGTAGACGGAGGAGATGTTGCCAGCTATGCTCTGGCCATCGTTGAGGATCCCATCGAGCCACGATTGAAGTTCCTGGGTACAGATGATGGACTCTATGTCAGTGTAGACGATGCTGTGAGCTGGACCAAGTGGACTCACGGCTTCCCAACTACGAATGCGATGGACCTACTCATACACCCTCGCGAAAACGATCTAGTGGTCGCCACTTTCGGTCGCGCAATGTACGTGCTGGACGATATTCGTCCATTGCGAGAGATTGCGACTGGAGGTGCTAGCATACTCACCAAAACATTGCACGTCTTTGGTCCTCCCGTGGCCTACCTGGCAGCCAACCAGCAGGCCACTGGTACTCGCTTTGGCGCAGATGCGACCTACAATGGCGAAAATAGATCCTACGGCGCCATGATCTCATATGTACTCACCGTTCCAGAAAAGAAGAAGGAGGAGAAAGATGAAGAAACGCCGACGAAAAAGGGCCGAAAGAAGAAAAAGGATGAGCCGGCAGCAGAAAGTGACACCGAGGAGACTAAAGAGGAAAAAGTAAAATTTGATTCGCTCACAATCGAAATTTTCAAAGGCGACGAAGTCATTCGCACGATCAAAAACAAAGCACCCAAGGAGTCCGGCCTGCAACGAATGCAATGGAATATGCGAGAGCAGGGTGTCCAGAGACCCTCCCGCAGGACTTCCAGCAGGCCTTTCAGAGGTGGTAGCGGACCAAGCGTCACTCCTGGCAAGTACAAGGTTCGTATGACCTTTGGCGATCAAAAAGACTCCACAGAGCTCGAAGTGCAGTTCGACCCTCGCCTCAATGTATCCGCCGGAGACCTGCAATCGCGGTACGACGCCGCGAAGCGCATTGAATCAGGTAGGGAAAAGGCGCTGACCGCCGTCAATCGGTTGAAAGAAAGCATCAAGATCGCGGAGGACTTCTCCAAGAGGATGAAAGACAAGGACAAGGAGGCCTTTGAAGAGCAGATCGAATTGAGCAAAACCACCCAGGATACGCTCAATACCATGCTGGACGCGTACTTCGGCAAGGAGGACGAGCGACAGGGGATCACCAAAGGCGAAGTGTTCACCGTCGGTAATTACCTGGGCGCAGCGAGCCGCTACACGAGCAATGCGCTACATGGACCCGGGCAGACCGAACTCGCACTGATTGAAAAATTCGAGGCAGAACTACAAGAATGGCTCGACACGGTCAACGGCTACTACGAATCCACGTGGCCCACCTACCGGGAAACCATGGAGGGAGTGGACCTCAATCCATTCAAGGATTATGAGAAAATAGAGTAAGAAGAATACATCAAAAACAAACCGTCAGAGGGCCCTTTCAGTCGTTTTCATGCCAGACACGGAAGGGGCCCTCTTTCATTTCAGCCAATTACTTTCACTATTGTAAATCAAACCTTCTTGACTTACCTTCGTATTTAATTCACAATTGTAAATCAAATGCAGCGCGTACAGATCGGTGAATTTGAAGAACTCGTCCTCCTCATCGTGGCCATCCTGGGAGAAGAGGCCTACGGTGTCTACGTCATGGATGAGATTGAAAAGCAGACAGGCCGCAAGGTCAACATCAGTGCCGTACACACGGCCCTGGACAGGTTGGACAAGAAAGGCTTCCTACGTAGCTCTACCGGGGGCGCCACAGCCGAGCGCGGTGGACGACGGAAGCGCTACTTCCAGGTAACAAATCTTGGGGTGCAAGCCATCGAAATCAACCGTAAGATGCGCAACCAGCTGTACGACCAAATTCCGGCGGTAGTCTTCGAGGTGAACGAATGAATAACCGACCGCAACCACCGGCTCTGGCACTGAGGCTCCTCAAATGGTTCTGCAAACCCTATTATCTGGAAATTATTGAGGGTGACCTCTTTGAGATTTACGATCGACAGTTCCGCCAATCCCAGAGGAAGGCCAGGCTGTCATTTTATTGGAATGCGATCCGGTTCTTCCGGATCCGATACATCAAAAACTTAGAAGATTTAAGACCTCAAAGTTCTATTGGTATGTTCAAAAACTACTTCAAAGTCGCACTGCGAAACATGCGCAGGCAACTCACATACACTGTATTTAATTTGCTCGGATTGGCGGTGGGCGTTGCGGCTTGCTTACTGATCATTATGCACGTCAGCTTCCAACTGTCGTACAACAACTTCATGTCGGACGCCGACCGAATCTACCACGTTGCCAACGACTACGGCGGCGAACGGTCCGGAAGGCTCACGCCTGCGCGACTTGTCAAGCAGATGCTCATCGATTACCCGGAAATTGAGTCCGGCACACGTGTCGGAGGACCGATCAGCACGGTATTCCAAAAAGGCGACGAGTACATCACCCAGGGAGGGGGGATTGCCGCCGATTCCACGTTCTTCGATGTATTCCCCACTACCTTCTTACAAGGTCAGGCGAGCAACGCACTCAACGCGCCAGGCACTCTCGTACTCACGCAGTCAGTAGCAGAAAAATTCTTTCCTGGTCAGAATCCTGTGGGTCAAATTATGGTGGATGATGGAGAAAACTTTAAGGTAACGGCTGTCGTTGCCGACCCTCCACTCAATACCACGATGCCCTACCAATTCATCAAAAACATCCCGTATGATTTCTGGGCCACAACGGGGTATTGGACCGGCAACAACTTCTACTCTTACCTGAAATTGAAGGAAAATGCGGACAAGGGCCCACTCGAGGCCAAGTTCCCCGGGTTTGTCCAGAGATACATCGCTCCAGAAATCCTTTCATTCCGTGCTCAATACGATACCTGGGAGGATTTCCTTGACGACGGCAATTACCTTTCTTACAAACTTGTTTCGGTCAGGGACATTCACTTAAAGAACCCAAGTTTTTCACTCGGACGTGGTGGCAGTGAAGACAATGTGATCATATTCTCCATTGTCGCCTTTTTCATCTTGCTTATTGCCTGCATCAACTATGTCAATATGTCCACAGCGCGATCAACAATTCGCGCCAAGGAAGTGGGCATGCGCAAGGTCCTGGGTTCAGTAAGGAAGTCCTTGATTCAGCAATTCCTCACCGAGTCCCTAGTCATCACGTTGCTGGCAGTCATTTTCGGAGCACTGCTTGCATTGGCTGTCCTGCCATTCTTTGCCGATCTCACAGGCGTTGCTTATAGTTGGCAACAACTGATCACCCCTGGCACAATCTTGTGGATGGGTGTTCTTATTGTTGTGATTGGCTTGCTTGCAGGCAGCTACCCTGCCCTCTTCCTCTCCTCCTTCCAGCCGATCACAGCACTCAGGGGCGCACAGGTGAAAGGGTCGAGTTCCAAGTTGCGAACAGGCCTTGTCGTCCTGCAATTCGCCATATCGGCATTTCTGATTTCAGGCACATTCATCGTGTACACCCAGGTAAAGCACATGTCCACCAGGAAACTGGGAGTAGAGGCCTCACAAGTATTTGTCATGAAGAATGTCGCCCAACTCGGTGATCGGATGGGGGCGTTCAGAAACAGTTTATTGCAGCGGACCGACATTCAAACAGTAAGTGGCATGAGCCACTACCCCTCAGGCGGAGTACCCGACTGGGGTTACTATACCAAGGGAGACAACAAAGTACAGTTGAGCCCCGACCACGTCTTTGCAGACGAGCATGCACTGTCGACCCTGGGTCTGACCCTGGCAGAAGGCGCCTTCTTCCAGGGGATCGCCACGGATACTGCCAATGTTGTCGTCAATGAAACCTTCGTCAGAGCCGCTGGCTGGGACGAACCCGTTGGGCAACTGGTCGACCGAGGGCCGGGAGAAGACTACCGGGTGATCGGTGTTGTCAAGGATTTTGTCATGAGAAGTGGCAAGAGAAATCCCAGATCGCTCATCTTCCGTTATTCTTCCGCAGAGAAAATGGGGAACTTTGGTGGGCCGTATCTGCTCGTCAATATGACCGGCGACGTTCGGGAGCAGCTCTCCTTCCTGGAAGGGCAATGGAATCAATTCGTCCCCGGCTATCCATTTGATGGACTCTTCCTGGACGAATCATTCGATCGTCTTTACAACAGTGAACGTCGATTCGGCCAACTGTTCACCACCTTCTCGGGTCTGGCCATCGTCATTGCTTGTATCGGTTTATTTGCACTGGCGGCATTTACATTGGAGCGACGACTCAAAGAGATTGCCATCCGAAAAGTACTTGGCGCCACTGTCAATAGGGTCGTTCGCATCATCGTATGGGACTTTCTGAAGCTCATTCTTATGGGCTCTGTCCTGGCAATACCTATCGTCTTCTACTTTGGCAACGACTGGCTCAACGACTACGACTATCGTATCGCCATTGACGCCCAGCTCATAATGCTGCCTATCCTTATCATTGTCGCGGTGGCATTATTAACCATTGGCTTCAAAACCTGGCGCACTGCGGATGACAATCCGGTGAATGCATTGAAACAAGAGTAACAAGTGGGGTCCTGCGGCGCGATGCTACGCATGGCGCCGCACCGGGCTCTTCGCTCGTAGCTCCACCCCCGCAACCCAGTTCATGTGCCGGTGAGGACACCGACACAGCGAAGGTGGGCTACCCGCTGCGATCCCTGGCCCGTCGACAATGCCAGGTCCAGATATACTCCTCAAACTGACTTAGCCTTGAACATTAAACCCTAAATCTCAAACTCACCGATCCAACCAGTCTTTGAACTCCCCGACGCGCTCGCGGGCGACGATCACCTGATCGTCATCGAAGTTCTTTACTTTGATACGTAGACGGGAATTGGAAAAAGCCAGCATATCCTCTATGGCATCGAGGCATACAATGTACTTGCGAGAGATACGGAAGAATCGATTGGGGTCAACCAACCCGACAAGCCGGTCAAGTGGGAAGTCAACAATAAATGTTCGCCCCTCCCGGGTCTGCACGAACGTGGTCTTGTCCTGACTGTAAAAGACGTCGATGTCATTCACCGCGATCATCCTCAGATGATCACCTACCTTAACGACAAATCGCTCCTTGAATTTCTTTTCCGGTTGGAATTGACTAAGGAGTTGCTGAATATCCTGTGCATAGTTGTCCTGCTTTCGCTCAACGACGTAGCTCTCAAACTTAGTGATGGCTTGCTCCAACTCCGTAGGATCCAATGGCTTTAGCAGATAGTCGATGCCATTGGTCTTGAAAGCCTTGATGGCATACTGATCATAGGCAGTGGTGAAGATGACGGGTTTCTTCATGGGAATATGATCGAAGATCTCGAATGAAACCCCATCTGCGAGCTGGATGTCCATAAACAGCAAATCAAATTTCAACACAGGGAGCGATATCGAGGCACCTTCTACTGAATCCAGCGACGTCACAAACTCGTAATTGGGGCGAAGCTCGGTGATCAGCTTACGCAAACGGTTCGCGGCTATCTGCTCATCTTCTATAATTATGTATCTCATAGTTGTTGGACTTCGTCAGGTTTGGACATGATTCCTACTTACTTCAAATCTAGCAACGGCAGGGTGACCGAAAAAACACCCTCATCATCCTCTATTTCCACAGGAAGGGCAGACAGGTATTTGTAGCGTGCCTTCAGGTTGCGGAGGCCCACTCCGGTAGAGCTACTCGAGGCCTTGCGTTGGATTTGGTTGCTTACCTCGATCTCATACGGGCGATAAGTGACGTCGATGGTCAGCGGTTTGCTTTCAGAGACCACATTGTGCTTGATCGCATTTTCGATCAGCATCTGCACCGCCAGTGGGGGTACGTGACCTTTGGACATCTCACCGTGATAGACGACTTGCAAATTGTCGCCAAACCGGATTTGATGAAGGAAGATGTACGACGCCACAAATGCCATCTCATCACTGACACTCACCACCTCTTCGTCCTTTTGGTCGAGCACATAGCGATACACCTCGGATAGCTTACGAATGAACTCCACCGCCTTACGCTGGTCATCATAGACCAGTGAACTCAGCGCGTTGAGTGAGTTGAAGAGGAAGTGTGGGTTCACCTGGTTTTTCAGACTCTCAAACTGCGACGATAATTGTTCGGTCTTCATGCGCTCGATATCTATAGCCGCCTTCTTCCAGTTGAGTAAGAAAGACCGACCATGCATGATGGCATTCACGCCCAGAGTGATCACTAGCACGCCATTGAAATCCGCAAACGAATAGTTGAATGAAGTCAGTTGCGACACAACATAGGAATAGACCGCGTTCATAACTGATGTGACCATGAGCACCAGGACGCAAACGGCTAGCAGGCTGACAATAAGCCTTCGAATCGGAAACTTCAGCCAATCCACCCATCGATTCAGCAACTGCACCAGGTACTCACTACCCTGAGCCAGAAGTACCCATAGGAAACCCGAGTAGGTACCAATAATAAGTGCAACCCGCCAGTCAGACCAACATGCCTGACAGAAAACGATCAATTGTAGACCCGCCCCGAAAATGAAAATGACGACGGACTCGAAAAACTTCTTTCGGATAAGCTGCTTGGCATTGAGACTCATGACATACGAAGAATACATCTCAAATTAGGACGATTAGGCAATCCAGCCAAATATGTGTCCTCAGTATCTCTACCCCATCAAAATGTGACTCGACTGTCGATAAATACCGACCAATTGTCTGAACAAAAAAAATGTCCGATTTTTTAATTTAGTATGCATGCATAATAAAATGAAATTATTTAGATTTGAGATAGTATGCATGCAGAGCATTTTAACGTAAATATTTTCGTACATTAATCCAGGTTTAGAAAATCAACAAGAGCATGGAAGCAGTAGCACCAAAAGAGGCACTAAAGGGAGGCGAGTTCCTAATCAAGGAAACAGAAGCCGAGGATGTCTTCATCCCAGAAGAGTTTAGCGAAGAACAAAAAATGATGGCTGCGGCCACGCTCGATTTTATCGAGAAAGAAATCAAGCCCAATGTAGAACGCATGGATGGCGGCGACGATCCCGACTTCATGCCTCATCTCATGGACAAGGCAGGAGAGCTGGGACTATTAGGCGTCAATATCCCCGAGCAATACGGTGGACTAGGTATGAGCTTCAACACCGGCATGTTGATCGCAGACTCGGTCGCATCTGCCGGCAGTTTCTCTACAGCTTACGGGGCCCATACAGGAATAGGCACGCTACCGATCCTCTACTACGGCACCGAAGAGCAGAAGGCAAAATACCTCCCCAAGCTAGCTTCAGGGGAATGGAAGGCGTGTTATTGCCTTACTGAGCCCGATGCAGGATCAGACGCCAATAGTGGCAAGACCAAGGCCACACTCACCCCAGATGGCAAGCATTACACTATCAATGGACAGAAAATGTGGATCTCCAATGCTGGGTTCGCTGATCTGTTCATCGTCTTTGCAAAGATCGAAGATGATAAAAACCTCACCGCCTTTATCGTTGAAAAGTCATTCGGTGGTATCACCATGAATGATGAAGAGCGCAAGCTGGGTATCAAAGGATCATCCACTCGGCAGGTCTTCTTCAACGATTGTCAGGTACCCGCCGAGAATATGCTCTCAGAACGACAAAACGGTTTCAAGATCGCCGTAAACATCCTGAACATCGGCCGAATCAAACTCGGCTGCGGTGTGATAGGTGCTTGCAAGGAGCTTGCAGACCTTTCAACCAACTATGCCAATGAGCGTAAGCAGTTCGGCGTGTCCATTTCTTCGTTTGGGGCCATCAAGCACAAGCTTGCAGAAATGGCAGTGAAGACCTACGCTGTAGAGTCGGCGTCTTATCGTGCCGGGCAGAACATCGAGGACAAGATTGACTCACTGATTGCAGGAGGTATGGATCCAGAGCAAGCCAAACTCAAGGGCGTTGAGCAGTTTGCCATCGAGTGTGCCATCATCAAAGTGCATGGCTCCGAGTCCCTCGATTGGGTTGTGGACCAGGGCGTACAGATCTATGGTGGCATGGGCTTCTCCGAGGAGGCTCCAATGGCGCGGGCTTATCGCGACGCGCGAATCGCCCGGATCTACGAAGGCACCAACGAGATCAATCGCATGTTGCTCGTTGGTATGATCCTCAAGCGAGCCATGAAAGGCGAACTCGATCTGTTGGGTCCCGCGATGGCGGTTGGCAAAGAACTGACCTCTGTGCCATCCTTTGAAGCGCCCGATCTCAGCGCTCCGATGGCGGAAGAAAAGGCCATCGTCAAATCCCTGAAGAAGGCGATCCTGATGGCAGCAGGAAAGGCTGCTGAGACATTCGGACCGAAGCTCAATGATGAGCAGGAAATCCTCATGAACATCGCTGATATGGTGATCGAACTTTACGTCGCCGAATCTGTGGTATTGAGAACGGAAAAAATGATCTCGAAAACAGGTGAAGCCGCCAATGAGCTGTACATCAACATGGCCAGGATCTACCTGCACTACGCGATCCAGAAGATCAAAATGGCGGGAGACGAAGCAGTCGCCAGTTTTGCCACCGGGGATGAATTGAAGGTGATGCTTATGGGAATGAAACGATTCACAAAAGCCAACCCCATCAACACCCGCGATCTTCGAAGAAACATCGCCGACGTGATGATTGACAAAAACAAATTCCCCTACCAATTGTATAAGTAGTAGGAATTCATAATTTCATAGGTGTTACTTGAATTAAGCCCGCTTCTTAGCAGATGCGGGCTTTTTTCTTTGCGTCCCGTGAAGACCGATCGAGACTTCCCTTTTTGACTTGCCGAAAACAAAAGAGGCTCTCTGCCCTTACTGGTGGTGTCAAGAACCATTCTGTCTGAGTCCTTGTCGATTAATTGGGGTAAATGCAACTCCTCACTGACATTGGGCAGAAATTGCCCTATTTTAGTTGAAGAATTTCATCACAAAAGCGCCAAGCATGTCGGAAGATTTCAAAAAACTCACGACGAAAGAAAAAGCCCTCCAACTCAACCTGGACCCTCGTATCTATGGTACTATCGCGGAAATCGGTGGAGGCCAGGAAGTAGCCGGGCACTTCTTCAAAGCGGGGGGAGCAAGTGGTTCCATTGCCAAAACGATGTCTGCCTATGACATGACTTTCTCCGATGCTATCTATGGCAAGACGAAGCGCTATGTGTGCGAGGAGAAGTTGGAGAAGATGCTTGATAAGGAGTATGGGCTCCTCACAAGGCGGTTGACAGCGCGCGCCAAGAAGTCCAATTTCTTCGCTTTTGCGAATACCGTCGAAACGCTCAACTTCAAAAAGACCAACGATGGCCACGGCTGGGTAGGCCTCCGCTTCCAACTGCACCCAAATGCGGCCTACAATGACTGCGTGATCCATCTCAATCTAAAAGACAACGACACACAGTGGCAGCAGCAGGTACTAGGAATGGTAGGAGTCAATATGATCCATGCCTGCTATCATTCCACAGACGCCGAAGAGATCATGAATGCCCTGGCGGACAACATCAGCCGCGACCGGTTCGAGATCGACATGTTCAAGATCGAAGGGCCAGATTTCCACCACGTGGACCAGCGCGTGATGACACTAAAACTTGTGAAAAACGGCCTCACACAGGCGGCGATGTTTGATCCAAAAGGGAATGTATTGCAGGCTTCCCAGGCATTGTATCGTAAGAACGTAGTCGTGCTTCGAGGCAGGTTTCGTCCGGTAACGACGGTCCACGTAGATATGATGATCAGTGGCATGCGTGGCTTCCGAAAAGAAGAGGGTGTGGAGCGGGAAACAATGATGACACTTACCGAGCTTACGCTGAATGACCTTTCTACCGAGGGGGACATCGATGAGGCGGACTTCCTGGATAGGGTCGATTGCCTTTGCTCACTCGGGCAAAATGTCATGATCTCCAACTACCAGGAGCATTATCGAATTGCTTCCTACCTGTCGAAATTCACGCGCAAAAGCCGGTTGGGGATCATCATCGGTCAGAACAACCTTATAAGGATATTTGACGAGTCTTACTACGAGAATTTGGAAGGTGGGATCCTCGAGTCCTTTAGTCGCCTGTTTTCTGGTAATGTCCGCCTGTACGTCTACCCCAGCATCGGGGAAGATGGTACCTATCTGACGACAAAAGACTTTCAACCGCCGGAGCACCTTCAGCATCTCTACCAGTACCTGGTCGAAAATGATAAGATCAAGGACCTCACGGATGCCAAACCCGAGCACCTGCATGTCAATGCTGATGAGGTGGCCGAACGGATCAGTCGCAATGAGGATGGATGGGAAAAGGATGTGCCGCAGAAAGTGGCCCAACTGATAAAGGCCCACCACATGTTCAATTATCCATTTGAGGTGCCGATGGACCTTGAAGAGGATTACATGAGTTCGCCCGAATCGGAGGACTAAGGCTGAGTTCTATTTTTTGCCAAATCTCCAATGTTTGTCTATAGGTGTTGCCCTTGCACTATAGGAAGATCATCTTTGCTATTCTCATCCTCCAGGTTACCGCCAATCCATTCACACTTCTAGTACAGGCCACCAAAGCATCTCGCAATATGCGTCTGGGGGCAGTCCACAACTTCCCTTCTCACCATCGAAAACTTAACACCGAGAAAATATAAGTGGCAGGAATCCACTATTTTCGACTCATGGAAATCATGGGACTGGACATCGGTGGAACCGGCATCAAAGGCGCCATCGTCAACACCACTACCGGTGAGCTTATCACTGAGCGTCACCGAATTCCAACACCTCAACCTGCCACTCCAGAGGCGGTAATAGAGACCGTCGCCGAGATCGTGAAAGTCTTCAACTGGCATGGGCCACTAGGGTGTGGCTTCCCTGCAGCGGTCAAGCATGAGATCGTCAAAACTGCCTCCAATATTGACAAGAAGTGGATCGGCGTCAATGCCGCCAAAATGATCCATAAGCGGACAAGCTGTGAGGCGCATGTCATCAACGACGTCGACGCTGCGGGTTATGCCGAGGTCAACTTTGGAGCTGGCAAGGGAAACGATGGCTCCATTATCATGGCCGCATTTGGTACGGGTATTGGCACCGCATTCTTTACTGAGGGTATCCTGCTGCCCAACACGGAGCTGGGCCATCTGCAAATGAAGGGCACGATTGCAGAGAAGTACACATCCAACATGATTCGCGAACGTGAAAAACTGGATTGGGAAACCTTCGGCAAGCGCGTTAAAAAATACCTCCAACGTCTGGAAGCACTCTTCTGGCCTGATTTGATCATCTTCGGTGGTGGTGTCTCAAAGAAGTTTGACCTATTCAAAGATTATCTGGATCTGGAGACTGAAATACAGCCAGCAGCTCTTCGTAACCACGCAGGCATCATTGGTGCGGCCATTTCGGCTAGGCACGCGTTATAATTTCCGACGGTCTACCAGTCCGTGTGGAAAATCCCCTCTTTGTCCAATCGCTCGTAGGTGTGTGACCCGAAATGGTCACGCTGTGCCTGGATCAGATTGAGAGGCAAGCGACCGGAGGTGAAGGCCTGTAGGTAATTCAGACTTGCTGACAAGGCCATCACGGGAATATTCTGTCCTGTAGCGAAGATCACGGTATTCTTGAGGTGCTCCAACCCTCCCTTCACTCCTGAGGCAAAATCCTCATCGAGCAGTAAGTGCACCAAATTCGGATCCGCTTTGTAGGCGTTGCGCATATCTTCCAGGATGGCAGAGCGTATGATACAACCACCTCTCCAGATCTTGGACACGGTCTCCAAATCAAGCCCATAGCCGTACTCCCTGGAGGCATACGCCAGCTGCGTCATTCCCTGAGCATACGCGATGATAAATGACAGGTACAGTGCCGCCTCGATCTCCGACGAAGTAATGGCATAAGAACCTTCCCGCTTTTCACCATACATTTCCTCCGCGGCAACGCGGTCCTCTTTGAGCGACGAGATCTGTCTCATACTCACCGCAGCATCAATGGTCGGCACAGCAGCACCCAGATCCATCGCATTCTGTGAGGTCCACTTCCCTGTGCCCTTTTGTTTGGCTTTGTCCAAGATCTTATCGACCAACTCACCCTCTCCGAGGTCATCGGCTTTCGTGAATATTTCAGCCGTTATTTCTACCAGAAAGGACTGCAAGCGGCTACTGTTCCACTCGGAAAAGAGCTCATGCAATTCGGCGTTGCTCTTGCCCAGGCCATGCTTCAGAACGGCATAGGCCTCTGATATTAGCTGCATCATCCCATATTCGATGCCATTGTGGACCATCTTCACATAGTTACCTGCGGAACCCTTTCCGAGGTAAGCGACACAAGGGTCCTCTCCTACTTTGGCAGCAGCAGCTTCGAAAACCGGCTTTACGACCTCGTATGACTCCTCAGATCCACCAGGCATCATGCTAGGCCCAAATCGGGCACCCTTGGCACCCCCCGAGACACCACAACCCATGAAGTGGATGCCTTTCTCCTTCAACTGCTCAAATCGACGGTCTGTGTCAGTGTAGAATGAATTGCCACCATCGATCAATAGGTCCCCCTCATCAAGGAAGGGCAGCAAATCGTTGATCACGCTGTCCACCGGCCCCCCAGCAGGCACGAGCATCATGATCTTCCGCGGCGTACTTAAGCTTTTGACAAATGCTTCTTTGTCCGTCGTACCGTCCACTTTCTTGCCGGCCCCCTCTTTTTTGAGGGCTTCCACCTTCTCGGGATCAGTATCCAGTCCGAAAGCAGCAAAATCATTATCGGCTACATTGAGAATGAAATTTCTTCCCATTACACCCAGTCCAACCAGGCCAAAGTCATAAGTCATATCACTGAGGGTTTAAGTGTTTTTTCGTGATTGATGGTTAGGTCAATAATTTCTGACACGGGAACAAAACAAACAAATTCTCTCTTATATTCACGCTGCACGGACATCTTTCGGCGACTTTCGAAATCCTTTGTCTACTGCGCATAAATATTCGCCTCGCGCCAAACCCGTAAACCTGATGAAAAAAATTGAGAACCAGATACTTACCATCTTCGGTGCCTCTGGCGATCTGACTGCACGCAAACTCATTCCTGCTGTTTTCAACCTCTTCAAAGGCGACTTACTTCCTGACAGTTTTGTCGTTTTGGGGACCGGAAGATCCAATTATTCCAACGAGGAGTTTCAGGCCAAAGTGGTGCACAACAATCCGCACCTAAAGAAAGACGGCATCAGCGACGAACGCCTGCAGGAATTCGCCAATATGATGGAGTACATTTCCGTCGACACATCAAAGAGCGAAGCATTTCAGAAGCTGAAGGATCGCCTCACAGCGATCGGCACACAGCGAGGCATTGGTGGCAATTGCATGTTTTACCTTTCTACGCCACCCAGTCTTTACGGCCCCATCTCCAAAGGCCTTGCGGGGGTGGGCTACAACAAGGAAGACGATGGCTGGCGGCGGCTGATCATCGAAAAGCCTTTCGGGTACAGCCTCGCTACCGCCCAGCAACTCAACAAAGAATTACGGGAGTGCTTCGAAGAGCGGCAGATCTATCGGATTGATCATTACCTGGGCAAGGAGACCGTTCAAAATCTATTCGTGACACGTTTCTCTAACAGCATCTTTGAGCCACTGTGGAACCGCAACTATATCCATCGCATCGAGATCACCTCCGCCGAAAGTGTGGGCGTGGAAAAGCGCGGCGGATACTATGATGGTTCGGGAGCACTGCGGGACATGGTCCAGAACCATCTCCTGCAACTGGTATCTCTGGTCGCCATGGAACCGCCTGTTCGCGTCGACGCCGACGGCATCCGCAACGAAAAGCTCAAACTCTTTCAGTCCCTGAGACCGATGACTGCTGAGGACATCCGCAACAATGTGGTCCGAGGACAATACATGAAATCAAAGATCAAAGGTGAAGAAGTCCCCGGCTATCGGGAGGAGGAAGGCGTCGATCCCAACTCGAAGACCGAAACCTTTGTGGCCATGAAGTTCTTCGTCGACAACTGGCGATGGGCCGGTGTACCTTTCTATATCCGCAGCGGCAAGCGGTTGCCAACACGTGTTTCAGAGGTCGTAATACACTTCAAGCCCAATCATCTGCACCTCTTCGAGAAATCAGAGGCACCCAATTCACAGAATATGCTGGTTTTACGCATCCAGCCGGATGAAGGAATCCTGATGAAGATCGGACTGAAGATCCCCGGTGCGGGGTATCAGGTCAAAAATGTCAACCTGGATTTTCTCTACAGTAGCCTCACCGACGCCTATGTCCCCGAGGCCTATGAGCGCTTAATAATGGATGCGATGCAGGGTGACGCCACATTATACGCACGCGGTGATAGTGCCGAAGCGGCATGGGCGTTTGTCGATCCCATACTGGAAGCCTGGAAAAATGACCCTGAAATCCCCGTGTACGGTTATCCGGCCGGAACATGGGGCCCCGCGAATGTCGATGATCTGATAGATGGAGAGAATATGATCTGGCGCTACCCCTGCAAGAACCTGACAGATGATGGAGAATACTGTGAGCTATGAAGCCTGAGATAAGGATCTACAAAAACGGGAATGCTGTCGCAGAAGCCTTTATTGATTTTCTGAAGGCATTTGTCGCCAGCAGGGATCGAGTGACGATCGCCCTTTCCGGTGGTTCGACGCCGAAGCTACTCTTCGACTTGCTCGCCAGAGAGCCGGAAGCACTGGACTGGGAGAAGATCCATCTCTTCTGGGGAGACGAGCGGTGCGTGCCACCAAACCACGATGACAGCAACTACAAAATGACCTGGGACCACCTGTTGCAGCATCTCCGTATCCCGGAGGAGAATATTCACAGGGTGAAAGGTGAAGACGACCCCGAATCGGAGGCGCATCGATATGGGGAGGAGATGAAGAAGTACTGCACGCTCATAGATGGCTTACCATCCATCGATCTTAATCTTCTGGGCATGGGCGATGACGGGCACACAGCGTCCATCTTTCCCCATCAGATGGAGCTACTGACCGCTGGCTCGGTATGTGCGGTTGCCACGCATCCTACCTCCGGACAGCAACGCGTCACGATGACAGGACCGGTGATCAACAACTCCGGCACCATTGCCTTTTTGGTTACCGGAGACAAAAAGGCTGAAAAGATTGGGTCCATTCTTGGAGGTAGCGCGGACGCCGCCGCTTATCCGGCCAGTCACATCTCAGGACGCGAGGGCCTTTATTGGTTTCTGGACGAGGCTGCGCACCAACTGGTAAGGTAAGCGAACACTACCCCAGGATTAAATCTGCGGCCTTCTCAGCTATCATGTAGCAAGGTGCATTGGTATTGCCGGTGACGATCGTAGGCATGATCGATGCGTCGACCACTCTCAGCGACTCCACGCCCCTCACGCATAGCTTGGGATCCACAACGGCAAATTCGTCCACGCCCATCTTGCAGGTGCCCACTGGATGATAGATCGTCTCCACAGATTGAAGTATATGGTTCTCCCAGTCTTCATCTGTTTCGAATTGCATAGGTGTGACGATCTCCTTTCTGTACGGGTCGAACGACTTGCTTTGCAGCACTTCCATAGCAAGCTTGCCACCCGCGACTAGCTGCTTCAGGTCGTCCTTGTCACTAAGAAAATTAGGTTGGACAATGGGATCTGCCGTAGGGTCCTTCGAAGCTAGATCCACGAAGCCCGTGCTTTTGGGGTGTAGCAGCGAAGGCAATATCGTGAAGCCATCCTTACGTGGGAACGTACTTAGGTCATAGGCATCGTAATCGTAGCCCTTACCAATCTGAAGCGGCGCAAAATGAAACTGGAAGTTGCAGCGCTCGCTGGCCCGGTCCTCAAGATTGAAGAAGGCCACGGCCTCAAGTGGGCCAATGGTAAGAGCGCCTTTCCCTTGCGAATATTTGATCAATTCCCGCACCTGGGCCCGGAAGGGAATAACATGGTTGAGCCCCTCCTGCTGCAGGGACGTGGCTGACACCGGAAAGAACAGGTGGTCCTGCAAATTGCGGCCGACTCCTTCGAGGTTGACCTTTTGACTAATCTGATGCCGCTCTAACGAAAACTTAGGGCCAACACCTGATCGCAACAGGATCTGTGGTGAATTAAAAGCGCCGGCTGAAAGGATCACCTCCTTATGGGCTTCGATGTATTCACGCGTCCCTCTGGACTTGACAACCTCCACACCCACGGCACGGCCATTCTCTATCCTCACGACATCCGTCAGCGCTCCTGTGGCGACTGTCAGGTTTTTTCGAGAAAGGACGGGCTTGAGGAAAGCACTGGCGCCACTATGGCGCTTGCCATTTTTGATCGTGAACTGAAATCGTCCTACGCCTCTCTGGCTGCTTCCATTGTAGTCCGTGATCTTAGGGAGGGCCATCACATTGGCAGCATCTATGAAGGCCTGTGCAAACGGCGTCTCGAATGTTTGATTGCGGGTGACGTGTAACTCCCCGGATGTATTGTGGTAGTCTTGGTCAACCAGCGTCGGTTGCTGGTTACACTCCCCTTTGGTGAAGTATGGTAGCACATCATCGTATGACCATCCATCACAACCCAATGAAGCCCAGTGATCGTAGTCGGCGCTGTTGCCCCTCACATAGGCCATGGCATTGGTAGAACTACAGCCACCAAGGGTCTTACCACGGGGAAGGTAGAGCTTGCGACCATTCAGTGCCATCTGGGGTTGGGTCCAATAACCCCAATCGTACGGTTTCTTGAAGAGCTTCCCGTAGGCACCCGGGATTTGTATGAGGGGGTCCTTGTCGGGGCGACCGGCCTCGAGAAGCAGCACCCTATTACCGGGATCAGCTGACAGGCGATTGGCAAGAACGCACCCAGCAGAACCAGCACCCACAATGATGTAGTCGTACATGGTCAATGTTTTTTTCAATATAGGGAATTACCTTTTCTTTGTCGGCGTTACGATCCCGTAAACTCAAACGAAGAAATACGATGGCGCTCACTCCCTCCACTATGCTTGCACTCGGCACCCAAGCCCCTGATTTCACACTGCCTGATACGATGGGCGACGGTGATGTGTCGCTACAGGATATCAAGGCAGAGAAAGGTACCGTGGTGATGTTTATTTGCAATCACTGCCCCTACGTAAAGCATGTCAACGACGAACTGGTAAAACTGGCCAATGATTACCAAAGCCAGGGGGTATCATTTGTTGCTATCAGCAGCAACGACGTCAATAATTATCCTGAGGACAGCCCCGAAAAAATGGCGGAATACGGCAAATCGCTTGGTTATCCCTTCCCCTATTTGTACGACGAGTCCCAGGAAGTAGCAAAGGCTTATGAGGCGGCTTGCACACCGGACTTCTATATATTCGACGGTGACCTCAACCTGGTATACCGGGGGCAACTGGACGGCTCAAGACCCGGCAGTGACATCCCCGTAACCGGAACCGATATGCGCCAGGCACTCGATCAGCTCGTAAGCGGCCAACCCATCCCCGAAGATCAGCGACCCAGTGTGGGCTGCAACATCAAGTGGAAATAACAAAGGCCTAAGAGCATAGGTCTGAGACGAGTGAAGACTCGTGCGGCTGCCAGCGGGCACGAAGGCTCAGACATGCTCTGCGGGAGCCCGATGTCCATCGGAGGTGAGTGGGGCTGAGGCGCTGGGTCGTGCGCCCACAAAAAAAGGCCCGACCTGAGTCGAGCCTTCAGCATCTCTTGGTAAGACGATTCTTACTCGTTTCTAAGTGAGTCCACCGGATTACTATTGGCCGTCTGGATCGAAATTCTGCTGATGGTCAGAAAGGCGATCGCTAAGATCAGCGAGATCGGCACGAGATAGATCCACCATGACACCTCGATCCGGTAAGTAAACTCACTGAGCCAGGTGCTACTCCAATTGTGAACGATCGGAATACCGATCAATAGGCCGATTAAGATCAGCGCGAAATACTGTTTGAACAGTAGCCCCATGAGCGCCTGAAGCCTGGCGCCCAGGACCTTACGTATGGCTATTTCACGTACACGCTGCTGGGCGCTGAATGAAGCAAGGCCCAACAATCCCAGGCACGAGATAAAGATCGACAAACCAGCAAAGGCTCCGGCTATGGCTTGCGTACGTTTCTCCTGCTGGTATCCTTCTTCGATGACGTCGTCCAGGAAGTGATAAGACATGGCGAGCGTACTGAATTCTTCATGTACTTTCTCCATCTGCCTCAAGGCCTCTTCCGTTTGCCCGGGTTGGGTCTTCACGTAAATGAGATCGGTACCCTTCGGTCGACAGCGAAGGATCATGGGATAGATCGGACTGTGCAGCGAATTGAAGTGGAAGTTTTTGACGACACCAACGATAGTCCCCTCCTCTCCCCAGAATTTTAGGCTGGCACCAACCGGATCATCGAGCGCCATCTGCCGGGCTGCAGCCTCATTGATCAGATAGTTAAGGGTATCCGTAGAGAAGTCAGAGGAGAAGCTGCGGCCCTGAAGTACGTCTATGTCCATCATTTCGATCAACCCATAGTCGATGGTCATGATCGTGAACCACAACTGGCCGGCATCCGTGGGCTTGCCTTCCCAAGTGGGGTCCGAGGTGCTACCCAGTCCCCACATGAAGTTGCCACTGGAGCTGCTCACCTCCGCGAGGGCGGGTTGACGGCCCAGTTCTGTCATGATCGCCTGGCGATGCTTGTAGGTTTGACTATTGTAAGGCACGATAACGACGTTCTCCTTGTCAATACCGAGGTCCTTGTTTTGAATGAAGGTCAATTGCTGAAAGACGATCAGCGTCCCAGCGATAAGCATCATGGAAAGGCCAAACTGAATGACCACCAACGCCTTCCCCAGTGTGATGGAACCGCTCTTTTTCTTTATCTCCCCCTTCAGCGCGTTGATGGCATGAAACGAAGACAAAAAGATCGCGGGGTACACGCCCGAGAGCAGTACCGTCGACAGCGTAATCGCTCCCAGGGTCAGGTAGAGCGAGGGGTCGGAGAAATCAATGGCCAGGTTCTTTGAGGCCAGCATGCTGAAAGAGGGCATCAGTGCCTGCGCCAGAAACAAGGCCACGACTACCGACGCCAGCGTCAGCAGTGTCGACTCCATGGTGAACTGGGCGAGCAATGTTGACCTATTGGCCCCCATCACTTTGCGAATGCCGATTTCTTTCGTCCGTTTGGACGACCTCGCCGTGGTGAGGTTGACAAAGTTGAAGCAGGCGATGAGCAATGTGAACGCAGCTATCACACCCATCAATAGGATGTAATCAACCCGGCCACCAACAGACTTGCCGTTTTCGTACTTGGAATACAGGTACTGGTCCTGAAATGGGCTGAGAAAAATCGTGAACCACTCAATATCGGCTTTCTCCTTGGCCAGAAACTCCACTTTTTCGTTGATATTTTCTAGTGTGGAACCTTCCTCTGCCAGCACATAGGTCTGCATCCAGGAGTTGCCCCAGCTCTCATACGTACTGTTAAATTGCAAGAGAAAATCGATTGGTATGACGGCATCGAACCTCACCGTGGAATTGGAGGGTATGTCCTTCATCACACCGCCTACAACAAAGCTGATCTCATAGGTGCCCTGCATCAATGTCACCGTCTGACCCACGGCCTCCTCGTCAGGGAAGTGTGTCTTCGCCAGGCGCTCGGAGATCACCACACTGTTGGTCTCTGATAAGCTGCTGGCAGGATCGCCGGCTACCAATGGGAAGCTGAAGATCTCAAAGATCTCCGGATCTGCAGCAGACAGCGTGACTGCGACCACCTTGTCCCGAATCTTGAGGTCGATGTCTTGTCCGGTATACCTGGCCCTCTTGATGATCTCCGGATACTCCTCTACCAGGGCGTCGCCAATTGGGTAGGCCGACCAGCCCAGGGTCGTGATTTCTCCCTCCTGGTTGTGCTCATTGCGCATCACTTGCAGGATTCGGTCTCCTTTGTCATGAAATCTGTCTACGGCGTATTCATCCTGGATCCACAAGGTGATGAGCAGCGCGCAGCAAATGCCCAGCGTGAGTCCCAGCAAGTTGATGATCGTGAATGCGCGCTCTCGCCAGAAAGTCCGTAGCGCAATGGTCAGATGATTTTTAAACATACCGTAAGTATTTAGTCGATAGTCGCCACTAAAGCGTTTGATGATTGCAGGTTTGAATAATCGTAGGGTCCCCCATGCATACCGCCATCTGGCGCGTCGACGGGAAAAGAGCTGGAGATCATCCTGGAAGACCTCTTCCATGTCCCCCTCGATCTCCTCCAGGTAGCTATCTCTGATAATCAGCCGCAGTAGTTTCAGGGGCCAGTTTGGAGGACCAGCGTGTTGGTTTCGGCGCATTGGCTCAGGCCCTATTGAGACTTGGGATGGATGCCCATAGTGACGCCCTCACGTCTTTCATCTCTTCGAGCACTTTCTTCGCGTGGGCGGTAGCCTGATAGATCCGTTTTCTTTTGCCTCCACGTTTTTGCGTCGCCTCTCCCCACTCGGACACCAGAAAGCCCTTCTCTTCCATTCGCTTCAGCGCCGACTGCACCGAGCCGACACTGAGCCGCTCCTTCAGGCGGTCTTCCAATTCGCGTTTGATCTCTACTCCATACGCCTCCTGCTCCAGGACCAGGACAGTAAGGAGCACCAATTCTTCGAATTCCCCCAGCTTCGTCTTTTTCATATTATTCGTGATTGCAGTAAATATATACGGAAATATATTATTCGTGATTGCAGTTTTTATCTTTTTTTCTTTTGGAGCAGCCCATTTCGGTGGTTCCTGGAGTCTTGATGCCTGCTCTCGGCTATACCTCAGCCCCTCTGCCCGGCGCTGGGGCCGCGCTGGCTATTTGCCTCGATCAGGGCTAGGGAGCTGGTTGGGGTGGTTGGTGGAGGAGTGGAGGGTCGTTCAAAATATAGACGTCATGCCGACGAAGGAGGCATCTATTAACACTGTCTGGGTAATATTCACGATTCAGGCTCATTTACCTAATAGATCCCTCGTGCCTCGGGATGACCGAAAGTGAAAAAGATCAGCGCCACACAGCAGTCACGCCGACGAAGGAGGCATATATTAACACTATCTGGGTAATATTATCACGATTCAGACTCATTTACTTAATAGATCCCTCGTGCCTCGGGATGACCGTAACTGAAGAAGAGCAGCGCCACTTCGCAGTCATGCCGACGAAGGAGGCATCTATTGAACAGTGTGAGAAATCGGAAGTCGGTTGCTCTGCTTAACCCCTATAGATCCCACTGGCCGTGCGCCTCGTGCCTCGGGATGACCGTGAATGAAAGAGAGCACTGCCACCAAGCAGTCATGCCGACGAAGGAGGCATCTATTGAACAGTGTGAGAAATCGGAAGTCGGTTGCTCTGCTTAACCCCTATAGATCCCACTGGCCGTGCGCCTCGTGCCTCGGGATGACCGTGAATGAAAAAGAGCACTGCCACCAAGCAGTCATGCCGACGAAGGAGGCATCTATTGAACAATGTAAGAAATCTGAAGTCCATTGCCCTGATTGCCGCAATTTCCCTCTACATTCTGCTAACCGAAAGAAATGATCACATCATAATTTGGGAAACTACTTCACATATATCACCACTAACCCGAAGAGGACTGTGCTCTATGTTGGAATGACCAATGACCTTCCCACAAGAATGAGACAGCACGCCGAAGAGAAAGGAAACAAAAAGACTTTTGCTGGTCGTTACTACTGTTACAAACTGATCTACTTTGAGAGGTACGACCGAGCCATTGACGCTATAGACAGAGAAAAGGAAATCAAAGGGGGGCGCCGAGAGAAGAAATTCTCGTTAATCGAAAGTCAAAATCCAAGATGGGACTTTCTCGATCCAGAGGCTCTCACTTAATTGATCATTTCCAGCATCCACGAGAAACAAGGATAGAAGCTTTTTTGACACACAGATTAGTGGTGCGAGTCGACAGTTTGGAGTGTGGGCGTTAAAAGCCTATTTTGCCGACGATGGCATTGATCCCCCCTTTCTTCCTCGATTGCGTAGTGGCTATCGGCACGCAAAACAAAGACGGCAACAAACAATGGATTGGCACAGGCTTCCTGTTCGGCCAATTCAAACGGCAGCGCAGTGCCCAGGAAAAGGATTACAAAGTGTACCTCGTGACGAATAAGCACGTCCTCAACAATCAGGCATCTCTGATGCTTCGCTTCAATCCACAGAGCGAACAGCCTGCAACGGACTATCCACTACTCCTTCAGTCGAAGGAAGGTCGAAACCTCTGGACAGGCCACCCGACCGATGCTGTGGATGTAGCGGTAGTGCCCATCAATGCAAAAAGGCTGCAGCAAGAAGGTATGAAGTTCAGCTTCTTCCAGTCCGATGGCAACATCTTCACAAAGCAAAAGCTGAAAGATCTGGGAACGACCGAAGGTGATTCGATCTTCATCCTGGGCTTCCCCATGGGGCTCATGGCCACCGATCGACAGTATGTCCTCTTGCGCAGTGGCGCCATCAGTCGCATTCGGGACCTGTACGAGGGGAGAAGTTCAGACTATGTCATCGATGCCTTTGTTTTCCCGGGCAATAGTGGCGGACCTGTGATCCTGAAACCAGAAATGATCAGCATCGACGGCACGAAGGCCAACAAAAGCGCCGCCCTTATTGGGGTGGTGAAGAGCTATATCCCCTATCGTGATGTGGCCCTGAGCAAGCAAACAGGACGCACACGAATAATTTTTGAGGACAATTCAGGGTTGTCGCTAGTAGAACCCGTCGATGCCATCCTTGAGACGATTGCCGTGGAGGAGAGAAAAGTCAAGAGCTCTAACGGGACTAAGTAACTGAAGTCAACTTTACCAAGCTCATTGCTCAATCGCGGCACCAAACTTCTCGAGAGCCGATTCCACCACTTCCTTCGACTGGAAGTCGCTTTCATTGACCCATCCATAGCCTACCTCCTCACCTGAGAAATAGCGCTCGTAGAAACCAACGCCTCCTTTATCTGAATAGGCATACTCGTCGAAGATCTGACCTTGCCCTGCCATTCGGGGGTCACCTTGCTCATTGAGGCGGTCAAACAATTCGGTCTTCATCGTCTGCATCAATTCGGCATGCCCCGCGTCATTCCCGAGGTTGTTGACACAGTCCGGGTCCGTAGCGATGTTGTACAATTCCTCCACTCCCTTCTTACCAAAGGACCACTGCCAGTACTGATGCTGGTTTGCAGATCCGAGCCCGTTTAGGACGACGGTCTTTGTGGGGCTACCGTCTGTGTTGAGATATCCTGTTTCAGGGTTGCCGGCAGGCCAGCGGTCATTTTCGAAATTGTGCAGGTACAACATGTCACCACGGATGATACCCCGGACCGGGTAGCCTGCATCACCTGGTCTACCGATATCATGTCGCTCCTTCCCGAGGAGTAGTGACCTGTTCTGCCATCTCGAAGGATCATGGGTCTCTGTGAAAAGTCCTTTTAGGCTGACTCCCGAAGTCGCTGCCATGCCCGACTGCTCGGATGAGATGCCGGCCAATTCCAAGAATGTGGGGGCAAAGTCCAGAAAACTGACCAGATCATCAATTTTCTTCCCGGCTTCACTAATGCCCTTGGGCCACCTCATCGCCAATGGCAAATGATTCGAATATTCATAGACCTGCCCTTTCACTCTTGGGAATGGCATGCCATTGTCGGCGGTCACGACAACCAGCGTGTTGTCCAACTCTCCTCGCTCTTCCAGCATATCCAGCATTTTTCCCAATTGTTGGTCGAAGTATTCGATCTCATAGGCGTAGTCGAGCAGGTCGTTCTTCACCGAGTCTGTGGCGGGCCAAAACGCAAAGACCTCCTCATCCGGGATCTGGTCCAGGGACTTCCCACCCTTCTCCACGCCCGAGCCATATTCATACCGTCGATGGGGCTCATAGCCACCGTACCAGAAGAAGAAGGGCCGCTCACCCCTTGCATCCAGAAACTCCTCAAAGTTGCTGGAGTAATCGACGGCACTAATTTGAGGTGTGGGCGTACTCGTTTTGATGCCGTTGAAAGTGTTGATCATGAGGTTTCGCCGCGAACCATCTTCACGTGTAGCCACTCCCGGGCCCCAGCCTTTGCCAGTACTGCCGACATGGTAACCCTGCTCGTCGAGCACCTCTGTGAACACCTTGAACTTTGCTGGAAAGTAGGGCCAGTGATTCGCCGCTTCCTCCAGTTGCCACGAATGTCTGCCAGTCAAAATGATGGACCGGGAGGGAGCACACTTCGCATTGGGCGTGTAGGCGCGGTTGAACAGAAGGCCCTCGCGGGCCACGCGGTCAAAGTTGGGCGTGTCCACCCATTCGCATCCATAGGCACTCATGTACAGGTAGGTGGCGTCATCCATGATGGCAAAAAGGATATTAGGACGCTCAGTTGGATTTCTGTCGGTCGTTTGGGCACATCCGATCACCAAGACTGCCATAGACCATATCGTGAGATTCAATAAAGTAGTTTTCATGTGGATCTTCGATAAAGCAAGAATTACCAATCGTAAAGAAACAACTATTCGCTGGTCTTGGGCACCTGTGTCATCATCGATCCCCTATTATCGGACTCACCAATCGTCACCGCGCGGTGGTCCGCTGTATCAAAATGACCAGTGCCCTAAAGTCTATGATGGCCAATGAGCAGAAAAGCAGTAGATTGAGCTGAGAATTTTTTAGTGTACCAATAACACCCATGAAAAATACCTGGCTTCGATCACTGCTCTTCTTTCTGGTACTAGCGGCTTGTGCTCCCTCTCAGAAGGAGCCACTCACACTCAACTCCCTTTTCTCCGATGGCATGGTTGTGCAACGCGATACCGAGATGACCATCTGGGGAACCTTCACTCCTGGTGGCACGGTCACAGTTGAGACGAGCTGGGGCGAGCGGGCAACCGGCAGTCCCGATGTCAATGGCCAGTGGCAGCTGCAGGTGCTCACACCTGAAGCTGGAGGACCGCACGAGCTCACCATCGCCACCGCCGACAGCTCCATACAGATCAGCAACGTGATGGCTGGCGAAGTATGGCTGGCGTCCGGCCAATCCAATATGGAATGGCCATTGTCCCTGGCGATGAATGCCGAGGAGGAAATTGCCAACGCCAACCACCCCAATATCCGGATGATCACTGTCCCTCGCACAGCATCCATTTCTCCAGCAACTGGCTTTGCCGGTGAATGGCTGGCCGCATCGCCCGAGACGGCCAGTGGTTTCAGCGCTGTGGCTTACTTCTTCGCCAGGAAGCTACAGCAAGATTTAGGAGTACCCATCGGCATTGTCCATTCCAGTTGGGGAGGAACCGTGGCAGAAGCCTGGACAAGTTCTGAGAAGCTAGCCACCCTGGGGGACTTCGACGACCAACTGAAAACGATCAACGATCCAGCGACGATCGAGCTGATGGCGAGCTGGCTGGAGAAATTGGAGGGTCAGCCTATTCCAGCTTCTGCTGCAGACTGGGAGGCAGTCAACTGGGGAGCCTCGACCACTGCTGCCGTCGACCTTGACGATAGCGCGTGGGACGAAATCTCCCTCCCGGGCCGCTTCGACGAATTCAACTCGGAGGCGGTCGACGGATTGTTTTGGCTGCGCAAGACCATTGAACTGGGGACAGCTCCTGGAGCCGTGACCCTGTCTTTGGGTGCGATCGATGACCGGGATATGGTGTACGTCAATGGCAAACTGGTGGGATCGACCATGGAACCCGGCAAATATCAGGAGCCAAGAGTGTACGAAGTAGCAGAAGGCGTCTTTCAAGCGGGAACAAACGTCATCGCAATACTTGGTATGGATACCGGCGGCCCCGGCGAATTCAATGGCGCTATGACCATTACTGATGCCAACGGAACTACCAACTCACTGGAGGGTACCTGGAAGCAAAGATTTGCGGCTGAGGTAATCAGTGGCAAGCTGTACGTCTACAACGTAGATGCGGACCTGAGCGCGCGTCCCTCAGTCGTGCGTGTACATGCGAATCTGCCAACGGCCCTGTATAACGGCATGATCAGCCCGCTTATCCCCTACACAATCAAGGGCGCTATCTGGTATCAAGGTGAGTCCAACGTCGGTCGCGCCGCTCAATACGAACGACTCTTTCCGGCCATGATCACCGACTGGCGCGAGCGATGGGATGCCGACTTCTCTTTCTATTTTGTACAAATCGCTCCCTATGATTACAGCACGCTAACTGACCTGTCCCCTGCTCTACGAGACGCTCAGCGTCGCACGCTCAGCCTTGAAAATACCGGGATGGTGGTCACCCTGGACATTGGCAATCCTGTCGACATCCATCCGACCAACAAACAGGACGTGGGCAGCAGGCTAGCGCTTTGGGCCCTTGCCCAAGACTATGACAAGGATGTGGTCCCATCCGGCCCTCTGTTCGTAAATGCAGAGCCACAGGACGGAGCAATGATCGTGTCATTTGACCATGTAGCAGAAGGTCTGCAGGCGGCCGACGGAGGGCTGGCTGGATTCGAAGTGGCCGGCGCCGAAGGGGAATTTGTACCAGCTTCCGCCGCCGTCATAGGTGATCAGGTTAGGGTTTCCAGTCCCCGTATACCATCTCCCACTCGCGTACGGTACGGATGGAAGGATACTTCCGAGGCCACTCTTTTCAATAGTGAGGGGCTTCCAGCCTCTTCTTTTACCTCAGAAGCTACGCTACCATGATGTGCCATAAGTCAGTTACCAGCACCCATGAATTGACTATATTGTCAGACGAAATTCAAACCCTTAGAGCCATATTAATGAGAAAACACTACAGCCTATTAGTCCTTGCTCAATTGCTTTGCTTCGCTTCCATCGCGCAAGAAGCCGACACCATTCCAGAGACCGGAGCCGAACAGGCCATAGAAGTTGCATTTGAAAACTATACCCAGGCCATTCCCGGAGGAGATGTCGCATTTGACATGGTGGCCATCCAGGGAGGTCAATTCATGATGGGCAGCCCCGAAGATGAACCTGGCCGGGACGAGGACGAGGGACCTCAGCATCCAGTCGAGGTGTCGTCCTTTTGGATGATGTCACAAGAAGTGTCATGGGATATTTTTCGCCTCTACGTCCTCCGCCAAATAGATAGTCTTCAGCCAGCTTGGGAGGGATATCCGGAAGTGGCAATGGAGGTCGATGGCGTTTCGGGTGCTACCATCCCCTACGTGGATGTGAGTTTTGGTATGGGCCTGGATGGTTTTCCCGCTGTTGCCATGTCGCAGCACTCAGCCTCTACCTTCTGCAAATGGCTCTCAGCAATGACAGGCTATTTTTATCGACTCCCTACTGAGGCGGAATGGGAATATGCCTGTCGAGCTGGAACTGAAACCGCCTACAGCTTTGGCGACACGTCAGCTGTGGACGCTCACGCCTGGTACGTGGACAACAGCAACAGTGCCTACGGCCTTGTCGGCAGCAAGGAACCCAACCCCTGGGGATTGTATGATATGCATGGCAATGTAATGGAATGGACCATGGACTTCTATGTAGATAGCCTATACGCTGGCAGGAGTGAAGTGACGGAAAATCCTTTCATTGAACCCAAGAAAACCATGCCAAGAGTAGCTCGGGGCGGCTCATGGAAAGATCCTTTGGATGAGCTTCGATGTGCGAACAGAGAATTTAGCAAGAGGAAGTGGAAAATGAGTGATCCGCAGGTGCCTAAGAGCAAATGGTGGAATACCGATGCACCTTTCGCGGGCTTCAGGATCGTGCGGCCGCTGGAGACCCCACCCGAAGAAGAGTGGGCCAAATACTGGGACGAGTAGACCTTTTTGAAATATTATCAGAATTCATAATCGAGTAACCCATGAGCAATAAAAACAAAGATTTAATAGCCGGAGCAACCCGCAGGGAGTTTGTCAAAACTGCGGCGTTGGCCACTGGTGGCATGATGGCTGCACCACTGAGCGTGAGAGCCATGGGCCATGTAGCTGAAGCTAAGAAGTTGAAATTGGCTGTCGTAGGATGCGGTGGTCGTGGATCGGGAGCAGTTGTCCAGGCCTTGACGGCAGATCCCGACGTCGAACTCGTTGCAATGGCCGACGCCTTTCAGGACCGGCTTGAGAATAGCCTGGCGTCAATCCAGGAGCATTTCGATGGCGAAAAGGAAATTGATGTAAAGGAGAAGAACAGGTTTGTTGGCTTTGACGCCTACAAGAAAGCCATCGATCAGGCCGACGTGGTAATTCTTACGACTCCTCCTGGCTTCCGCCCTCTCCACTTCGAGTACGCCATCAACAATGACAAGCATGTCTTCATGGAGAAGCCCGTGGCGACAGATGCCGTAGGTGTCCGTCGTATCCTGGCTACTGCCAAAGTGGCCAAGGAGAAGAAACTCAATGTGGTGGTGGGTCTGCAGCGTCACTATCAAAAGAGATATCTGGACATGCTGGCAAAGGTGCAGGACGGTATTATCGGACCGCTTAGATCCGGTCAGGTGTATTGGAACAGCGCTGGTGTCTGGGTACGCGAAAGAAAAGCAGGGCAAACTGAGATGGAGTATCAGATGCGCAACTGGTACTACTTCAACTGGCTGTGTGGGGACCATATTCTCGAGCAGCACATTCACAATATCGACGTCGCCAACTGGTTCCTGGGGGCTACTCCGGTCTCAGCACAAGGAATGGGCGGCCGTCAGGTGCGTAACGGAAAGGATCACGGAGAGATCTTCGACCATCACTTTGTAGAGTTTACCTATGGCAATGGCGCCGTCATAGCGAGCCAATGCCGACACATTCCAGGGTGCATGCGCCGTGTAGATGAGGCGTTCCAGGGAGCTAACGGTTCCATAGAGATTGGCGCTGGCTTGATCAAGGATCTTGATGGCAATACCATTTTTGAATATCCAAAATTTGGCGATGATCCGAACCCCTACCAGGTGGAGCATGATCGCATGTTTGCCAGTATCAGGAACGGTGAGGTGATCAGTGATGCTGAAAATGGCGCTCATGCCACGCTATCAGCGATCATGGGTCGAATGGCCACTTACTCCGGCCAGGTAATCACCTGGGATCAGGCGCTGAACTCGAATCAGGTGCTCGTAGAGGATGATGTGGATTGGGGAAGCACGCCTCCCACTCAGCCCGATGGTAATGGCAACTATCCCATTCCAGTACCGGGAGTGACGTCTTTCGAGTAAGAGAATTTGAAGAATAATTAGTAGAGGCTGCTTCTGAGGAGGCAGCCTTTTTTTGTTACATGACCATCGGCCAAAAGATGATATCCACCCTTCTATTGCGAAGGCGACCTTCCCAGGTTCTATTGTCATAAATCGGATTGAACTGACCGAAGTCTTTCTTTTGGATCAGTTCTTCAGGAATGGACTTGTCGAGTAGCTTTTCGATCACGGCACTACTGCGCTGCTGCGAAAGCCAGGCGTTGTAGGCAGCACCACCAATGTTGTCAGTATGACTATGGATCGTAATGTGATATTGATGAATATCTTCGATGGAGTCAATGAACATATACAACTCCTCCAGCTGCATCTGCTCTACATAATAGCTGCCACCGCCAAAATAGATACTCTTTAAGATCTGGCCCTCAGGCATTTCCTGCCCCCAAGAGGAGAGGGCGAAAAGCACAGCAAGGAATAAAAGCGAGATCTTCCGTACAAACATTACAATTAATGTACGCAGATTTCCCTCAAATGGCTAAATCAATTACCGGAAATCGCGCAATAGGCTATGATCTGTTGAACAAACATCTCACGCTCAGACAATGTTTGGACGTGCGTGGGGCTTTGGTTGTTGTTGATGCTTCGCTTCAGGTGACTTACCACTTTTTTGGCGCAAGCCGCGACTTCAGGGAGGTCTTCGCCATTGAAGTCATTCTGCAGTTCTGTGATAAGACGGTCGTTTAGATGATTTTCCATATTGGTTCAGATTATGAAAATGATTCTTAGGTTGTAAAGTTGATAAGTTAATCAAAAAGAAAAAAATCCGTGGATAACATCGCCATTAAATACTGCACATTAAGAGCAGCTTTGTCCGCGGCCCATCGAAAACGACGGAATGATCAATAAAAAAAGCCCACCTGTAACAGGAGGGCTTCACCTGGTTTGACCTAAATAAATTAAGTTCTTTAAGCTAGCTGTAGGGTACCGAGTTTTAGGAGGCCGCCGCGTGATTGTCGCAGCATTGGAGCAAGTCAGACAGGTAAGCCTGCTTCGCCATCAATTTTTCCTGATCTCCTGCCTTTCGTTCCAGATTTGAATGGACGTGCTTCAAAATTTTGCTCGCCATATTCTGAATCATTTCTACTTCGGCACTATCCAGTCCCAGCTGGGTCGATTGATCTTCTAATCTGCACATGGTCGTCTAAAGCTGTTGTGTTGGTATAGCTCAAAAGTGTTCAATATGAAGCAGAAATGAGGTATATCTCATCCTCAACGGGGAATTATGAACAGTCAACAGGAATAAATAGATATACTATCCCGTATAACGTTTCGTTAGTTTCTTTTCGCCGATTTTGCGCCTGAAAACGGGTATTATGCCGCCCATTTTCTCCATTCAGCGATCTCAAAAAGGCGGCATTTTTCCTGATTATCGTCTCATACGGCCCTCTCACCTAAGAAAATAACCATATTGAGGGATTTTATAGTATTTTCACTCCCAACCGCATGGAACAAATAGTTTGAAGTCTTTGGTCTACTCCGATTCTAGCTGCCTATCGGGCCTTCATCGCCCACTAACCTCTCACGCCATGCAGGCGCCGCTCCTGCACGCTATATCAGTCCCGTGAAAAAGAAGCTCGTTTTCCCACATATCAGACAAGGAACTGTCATGGAGTGCGGGACCACGTGTCTCGCCATCATTCTGAAATACTACGGCTATTTCGACGTCCGTAATTTCCTGAGCTCGCAGGCACAGGTCTCTGGTGACGGCATTGACATGTATACGATCAGCGAGTTTGCTGAGAGGTTTGGTTTTGATACGGACGGCTTCCAAATGGGCTTCGAGCACCTGCAGGATGTCACACTTCCTGCCATCGCCCATTATGAGGGCAACCACTTCGTGGTAGTGTATAAGGTAACCAAGGACAAGGTCTGGATCTCCGACCCTGCCACAGGCAAATACACGCTGACCAAGGAGGAATTTATGGCCAAGTGGAACGGTGTCTTGCTCGTGTTGGAACCTACACCGGAGCTATTCAAGCACAACGAACTGACTGAACTTGCTGAGCAACAACGCGAGCAGCGCCAGAGTCTCTGGAAGGCATTTTATCTCAGTTCACTGGAATCTGCCAGGCCGGGCCTGATCAAGGTAGGGATCATCACCATGATATTGATAGGCCTGGGTCTGATCCTGCCGTTCTTCACGCGGCTGATCCTGGATGAAGTGCTGGTCAATGAAAATAGGAAACTACTCTTTGCGATCCTCATTGCTCTGATTTTTGTATTCATAAGTCAAGTGCTGCTGAGTTTTGGGCGGAATGTCTTCATGGTAGATGTGAAGGTGCAGTTCGAACGCACGTTCTTCGGGAAGTTCTTTGACCACCTGATACACCTCAACCAGGAGTACTTCGACCGACACAAGCGCGAAGACTTCATCAATCGCTTCGGCGAAAACATGAAAATAAGGAATGCCCTGAACCCTGGGATTCTGGCCGGTCTGATCGACTTCATATTTCTGCCGCTCTACGTGTTTGTCCTTTTCTACCTGGACGTGACGCTGAGCGCCTTTGTGCTCCTATTCGTGGCTTTGTATCTGGGTATTGTGGCACTTGTAGCACCGAAGCTGCGCTCTCTGGAAAACGTAGTGTTTCACGCGAGGAGCAAGACGTTGGGCAAGTTTTTGGATGCCATGCTGGGCATCCAGACCGTAAGACTGTTGGGCATCGAGCGCCTGCAGTTCTGGCGCTGGAAGAACATGTACACGCGAGGGCTCAACAAAGTCATCAAAGCCGAGAAACTGTACATCCAGCTTAGTACGCTACTGGGAGCATTTATCTACGCCATTCAAGCCAGTGTTTACTGGGTAGGTGCTTACCTGACATTCAACGGCACGTTCACCATCGGTATCTACGTGGCGTATATCACGATCTTCAGCATCGTGATCAATACCGCGCAGAACATGAAATCGATGTGGTTTTTCTTCACGGAGCTATCCGTCACATTCGATCGCATCAACGACATCTTCATCGAAGAGCGGATCGAAAAAACAGACCCTGCCAAGAAGCGAGTCACAGGACCCGTGAAGCTTGAAATGCAGAAGGTCTCCTTCAAGTACCTGGAAAGAGATGACCACTATGTGTTGCGAGACGTAGACCTGACGATCGAGCCGGGCGAGTTTGTGGGGATTGTGGGCCGCAATGGCTCCGGGAAGTCCACCCTCGTGAAGCTTCTGGCCAACTTTTACGATACGTATGAGGGCCGCATCCTGCTCAACGAGACCGAACTTCGCAACGTCTCCAATCAGTCGTATCAGAAGATCTTCTCTTTTATACCCCAGCACATCTATTTGTTTGATGCTTCCCTGAAGCAGAATATCCTTTATGGAAATCCACGAGCCACGGACGCGGAAATATTTGCTGCAGCGGAAATGGCTGGCCTGGCGGATTTTGTCAAGTCACAGTACACCGGCTTCAACATGATGATCGGTGAGACGGGCATGAACCTGTCAGGCGGCGAGAGGCTCAAGGTAGCCTTCGCAAGGCTGTTCCTTTCGGATCCGGACATCATCATCCTCGATGAGGCCAGCAGCGCCCTGGACGTTGAGAATGAAAAGGAGATCATGGGAAGGCTGCACGAACAATTTGGTGATCGCACGATTATTTCAATCGCTCACCGACTACATACCCTCAAAGAGGCAGATAAGATAGTGGTATTGGACAAGGGCTCTATTGTTCAAACTGGGAAACACGAAGAGCTAAGAAAGACGGAAGGCGTCTACAAGACATTCATGGATTCGTATGTGAACTTCTGACGAATATGGCATCGGATAATACAGCGACGGAAAAGGGATTTTGGGATGAGCTCGAGCCTCATCAATTGGAGGATATGTTCCTTGAAGATGATGTGCCGCTGCTACCCATCAGCAAAAAGGTAACGAACAACCTGGTCCGATTAGGTCTGGGCCTGGTGGTCCTTATGCTTGTGGCCGCGTCCACCGTGCAGATCCCCAGGCAAGTCAATCTGGATTTTGAGATCCGTGGAGGTGGCACCGAGAATATCTTTCAGTACCCGGAACCCATCAGCATCCGCCAGAAATGGATCAACAGTGGCGATACCATCAAGACGGGGGACCAAATGATCATGATCTCCTCTCCCACCATCAGCTCTCTGGCCAATCGTCTGGAGACTGCGAGGGAGTCATATGAGATCTTTCAAAATGAAGAGCGGGCCCTGCACCTGACCAATCTGCAGGCTAATCAACAGCAGATCTGGGCTTCCCAGCGCGAACTGAGTCAAGTTCGAAGCACACTCGAGAAGTACTCAGCCATCAAAGACAGCGCGGCTAAGGAAATGGTGAAGCAAGATGATCTGGACGATCGCAGGCTGGAGAGGATGAAGGTCTTGCATAAAAATGAGGCGGTCTCAGATCTTGACCTTGAGAATACCGAGCGCTCTGTGGCCGATCAGAAAAGCGAGCGCAACTCCCAAATGGCCCTGTACGAGACCACCTTCAACAACCTGCTTGTGAGAGAAACTCGCCTGACAAGGGAGATCAATGATCTGACAAATGAGATCGAAACACAAAATCTCCAGCGCGCCAAGGACAGCGCAGACATCACCACTGAGATGCTGAATCTCCACCGCGAAATCGTCAATCGGTATGGCGAATATCTCTTGAGCAACGGCAATGTCATTCTACTGGCTCCGGGGGATGGTGTGGTGTTATTTGTCAATGAATCGGAGTCAGAACTGCCCTCGAGTGCGATCGCCATTCGGCTGCTCCGAGAGAAAGGAAGCCTTTTTGCATACAGCAACGCACCTCCGGAACACATTGGCAAATTGGAAATCGGACAGGAAGCGGTACTAAAACTGTCAAGCTTCCCCTACTATGAATACGGAGCCGTGTATGGGAAGATCTCAGAAATCGGCCAGGCGCCGGAGGGTAGTAGTCTCTATCCCATCGTCATCGACCTCGTGGATTTACGGCAGTTGGATGGGCGTCTGGTGAAGGGGATGCAAGGTGATGCCAATGTCATCACGGACGAGAGGACCCTTGTACAACAGGCCTTCTACAAGATCGTGAAAGCTGCCAACTTCGAATAGTCACGGGAATTTCAAGCCACCCTCATACGGTGGCTACCTCAGGCGTTAGTTGTTCAGTGAAGAGCGGTAACCAGACCTTGAATGTGGTGCCAGCGTCCACCTCACTCTCTACTTCTATCTTGCCGTTGTTCATTTCGACAAACTCGTTCACCAGTTGGAGCCCCAGCCCCAAACCTTTTTCACCCTTTGTTCCCCAGGTGCTCTTTTTTGCGTGCAGTCGAAACAAGGCCTCCAATTTGTCGGTGGGAATTCCCACGCCTGTATCTGAGACTTTGATCACGCCATTGTCACCTACTACCTCTGCACCGATCGTTACTGAACCATTTTCCGGAGTGAATTTCAGGCTGTTGTTGATGAGATTGCGAATGATCGTATTGATAGTATTGCGATCTCCCCAAAGCACAATCCCCTTCGGAACCTCAGAGGTCAGGTGAATGTCTTTGGAATCGGCCATAGTGGTGAAGATGTGTACGAGGTCATCTGCAATTTCATGGATGTCGAGCTTTTCAGGAATGTACGGAACATGCCCCTGCTGCTGTACTGCCCAGTTGAGGAGATTATCCAACAACGACGACAATCTGTCGACGGACTTGTCGATCTCTTCCGCCAACATGTCGAGTTGATCCATTTGCTTGTTCTTCACAAAGAACTTGATCATTCGGGAGACACCATGGAAGGCATTCACCGGGCCACGAAGGTCATGGGATATGATGGAAAAGAACCTGTCTTTCGTATGGTTAAGATCCTCCAGCTGTTTCTTTTGGTTCTCCAAGATCCGGTTGACTTTCTTCTTGTGAATGTTGTTGCGGTGGAGCACAAACGCAAGTATCATAACCAACAGCAGCACGGATGCCATGGCAATGCCAGCAATCTGCTGATTGCGGGTCTCAACCTCCAGCAGGTCAACTTCCGCCTGTTTTTGACCCACTTCAAAAGCCGTACGCATATCGGCAATCCGCTGAATGTTCTCGGCGTTAGTGATGCTATCTCGATAAGCGTAGTATTCATTTAAGTAATCAACCGCTCTCGCGAAACGCCTCATGTCTATATTGATTTCGTAGAGGCGGTAGCAAGCATCTCGTGTAAGTAATTTGAGATCTTTCTCTTTGGAGCGCTGGTAACTCTTCTCCGCGTTCGCCATAGCTAGGGCATAATCCCCTCTTTGCCTGTAGATATCCGCCAGTTGGTTTTCAAAGTCAGCTATACCAAGATAGTCTTCATATACCTCTAACTGAGAGATCGCCTCTCGCATGTTACTTTCTGCATGGTCATTCTGACCTTTCTTAGCGTAAATCAGACCAATATTGCCGAGGCAATATAAGCTCCCAAGCTCATATTTGGCTTCGGCGAAGAGGGTCCCGGCCATCTCTTGATAGTACAAAGCTGAGTCCAAAATATCCATTTGGTAATATGCATGACCCAAGTTCATATAAGTGGCGGCCAAAGAGATGGTATCTGACGCAGTACTGTGTTGGAGCGTGAGGATAGATATTGCCCGCTTGTAATACTCCACAGAGAGATCAGCTTTACCGTTCTCAGAGTATACTGAAGCCATCAGGCCATAGACTTGACCCAACTCATCTTGATTGTCTCGTTGATCTGCCAGCTCAACGGCTTCATTGTACGCCCTGAGAGCCTGTTCCCACTCTCCCATCATAGCGTGCGCTTGGCCCAATAGGGAGAAACCATCGAACAAATACTTCAAGTTCTCCTCTTGTCTAGATAGTTCTATCAGCGACTCAGCATACTGAAGAGAAAGTGATTGATCAGTCGCATTGAAAGCAATCTGCTGAAGAATCCGCAAACTCTGATCTTCAGGGAAGTCCCCTTCATGCCACAGTGCTATCAAGCTGTCCGCTACTCTTTGATCCTGAGCAGCGCCAACCAGGCCTGATGCTAAAAAGAGTACGAGCCAAATGTTTCTCAAATTCCGAAGATCAAATAAGCTTAGGAATTCGGATCGTCCTTCGGTGGCACCTTGATTTTGGGATCAAGTGTGAAGTCTCCCTCCTTGTTGCTCACCGAAAAAACGATATCGTACTTCAACTCCAATGTTGAATTGCCATCATTGTCAACCAAAGAGGCGAGCCACATTTCAGTGCCGGGCGCATTCGCCGGTTCTGAGGCAAAGCAATCATCCCCACTGACTTTGTTAATAGCCCTGATTGTTACGGTGTCGGTGCCATTTTTGGCCACAGGAGTCCATTGAACGGAGACTCCCCCACCGGCTTTGATGATGTCAAAAGTGCTACTATCACCGGGTACATCGTCGGAATCATCATTGTCATCTGAAAGGACAACGGTATTGTTCACATTGAGCTGTGTCAACGTCTCAGTATCCACAGTTACCAATACATTTATATCTGCCATAGTTCTCTAATGGTTAGGGTCTTAAAGCTGTCATAAGCAAAATAGGGAAAAAATATGCTCATCACGCACTCCAAAGCTAAGTTTTGCCCCCTGCACAAGCAAGATTCTAGGCGTGATTATGATCACTTCTACCTCTCAAGGGTGTGTGTCACAATCGAAAGGTCATCGGACACGTAGTGCCAGATAGTAGAAAGCCTGCCATTCAAGAGGACCTTCCTTCAACTCAAAGTCACCGATTTGTGGCATTGTAAAAACCCTTTTCTGCTACGTAATCAAACTCTTCGAGGTTTATTCGTCTGGAACAAGTTTAGATCGACTATTTTGTAGGTAATTCGCAGCGGAGACCGATATTCAAACCATTTAAAAGCAACGCCCTTGCTCTTCTCAGGATATAAAAGCCATCAGGGCTTCGATGAAATGTATGACAATGAGGGACATTGTCGGCAATCATTTCAGGCCCTGCAAGACAATCTGAACGAACTGGATCTGGAAAAACTGCTGGAGTTGCAACACACAGCAGATAAGGCGCAAATGTCAATGGGTATGACCTTTAATGTCTACCATGACCAAAAAGGCATAGAAAAGATCCTTCCCCTGGACATTATTCCACGCCTCCTCAGTGGCAAAGACTGGAAAGTCATCGACGAAGGCATCCAACAGCGTATTGTGGCCATCAACTTGTTTCTGGACGATCTGTACAACGAGCAGAAGATCCTAAAAGACAAAGTCGTGCCGCGTGAGATCATCGACTCGTGCCCTGATTTTCTGGAGCCATGCATTGGCCTGAAGCCACCAAAAGGGATCTGGTGTCACATCACAGGGAGTGATATTGTACGAGATGGCAATGGTAAGTACATGGTGCTCGAAGACAATCTACGCAATCCATCAGGGGTGTCATATCTGCTTGAGAACCGGGAGATCATAAAGCAGGCCCACAACAACCTATTCTCCACACTGGGTGTACAGCCCGTTTCGGACTACCCGGGTCGGTTGCTCAACATGCTGCAATATCTGAGCGACAAAGACTCGCCAACGGTGGCGCTGCTCACTCCTGGTATTTACAACTCCGCCTATTTCGAACATTCGTACCTGGCGCAGGAAATGGGGATCGAATTGATCACCGGCCAGGACCTTATCGTCGAGGACAAGAGGGTATACATGCAATCAACGAGAGGGCTGCAGCCCGTCGATGTCATCTATCGCCGGATTGACGATACTTTCCTCGATCCGCTGGTTTTCAACCCCGACTCGCTGCTTGGAATACCTGGTCTCTTCGAAGCCTACAAAGCCGGAAATGTGGCCCTGGCCAACGCTCCCGGAACAGGGGTCGCCGATGATAAAGCCGTATACGCTTATGTGCCACGGATCATCAAGTACTACCTGGACCAAGAACCAATCATTGACAATGTCCCCACCTACCTCTGCGACGAAGAGGAGGATCGTAAGTATGTTTTGGAGCACATTGAGGAGCTCGTCGTGAAGCAAACCAACGCCGCAGGGGGCTACGGCATGCTCATCGGCCCCAAGGCTTCCAAAGATGATCACGACAAGTTTCGAGCACTGATCAAGGCAAAACCCAGAAATTACATTGCGCAGCCCACCCTATCGCTGTCGACGGTGCCCACACTGACTGAGAAGGGAATAGCACCCCGACATGTGGACCTCCGCCCCTATGCGCTCTATACAGAATCTGTCCAGGTCCTTCCTGGTGCTTTGACGAGAGTTGCATTGGTGGAAGGATCCCTCGTCGTCAATTCCTCACAGGGAGGTGGCAGCAAGGATACGTGGGTGTTGTTTGATTGAGAAAACTATAGAAATCGATATTTCATGCTTAGTAGAGTAGCGAGTTCACTTTTTTGGTTGGGAAGATATTTAGAGAGGGCGGAAAACTATGCCCGGTTCATGGACGTCAACTTCAACTTGACCATCGACCTACCCCCTGGAATGAAAGAGCAATGGGACCCATTGATTGCCGCGACTGGTGACAGGGATTTGTACCTCAGCCTGTATGAAGGAGATTTTCGCAGATCCAATGCTATTCACTTCCTGGCTTTCGACGAGCGCAATCTCAATTCTATACTGTCGACGGTGAAGTCCGCACGAGAAAATGCCCGAATCGTAAGAGAAAACATTCCCAGGGCATCGTGGGAGACGCTTAATGACTTGCACCACTATATGCAGGGCATGCAAAAGAAAAAGATCTGGACAAAGGACAACGTCAAGGGTTGTTTCAAGGACATCAGTGATCGACTACAGATCTTCTCGGGGATGGCCTACAGCACCATCCCTCGTCTTGAAGGCTGGTTCTTTACAAAACTCGGCCAATACCTGGAACGCGCGGACAAGACCTCGCGAATTCTGGACGTAAAATACCACTACCTGCTACCTTCTGTAGACCAGGTAGGTAGTCCGCTTGATTTTCTGCATTGGGGAGCCTTGCTGAAGTCCGTGAGTGCTTTCAACGCCTACCGCAAGCGGTATGGGAAAATCGATCCATCCTCCATCGTGGAGTACCTCGCACTGAATCGCTACTTCCCGCGGTCCATCCTGTTTTCGCTGCTTGAAGCAGAGATTTGTTTGCACGAGATCTCAGGATCACCCAGAGGCTATTCCAATGCGCCAGAAAAACAGATTGGCGCACTCCGCTCGGACCTGGAATTTGCCGATGTGAATGATCTGTTTGAGGAAGGCCTCCATGAGTACCTGGACCAGCTACAGTTGCACCTCAATAAAATTTCCGACGCCATCTACGAGCAATACTTCCAGGTAAGGCCTAATTTCGTACAGACACAATCACAACAGGCATGACCTATTGCTTAGGCATTCTCACGAAAAATGGAATCGTTGCGATTGCCGATACGCGCATCACCTCTGGCAATGACACCACCATTGCCAAGAAAATCTATTCCGTCGAACGAGACCACCATTCCTATTTTATCATGACATCAGGCCTGCGGTCCGTGCGGGACAAGGTGATCACCTACTTCGAGGAGGTCATACAACATGAAGACACGGAATTCAAGCGGCTCTACCATGTGGTGAATAAACTTGGCGAAACCGTCAAACAGGTCGCCGGAGAGGACAAGCAATACCTATCGGAGTCCGGCCTCGACTTCAACCTGTTTGCCATCATCGGCGGACAGTTGGAGGAAGATAACACGACAAAGCTCTACCTGCTCTATCCTCAGGGCAACTGGATCCAGATAGGTACTGCCACCCCCTATGTCATCATCGGCAATACGGGGTTTGGTAATCCCATTCTCAAGCGATCTTTGACCTATGATTCCTCCCTGGAATTTGCCCTAAAGAGTGGCTTCCTCTCATTTGAGGCCACGAGGATATCTGCCAATGACGTGGCCTATCCCATTGACACGGTGATCCTGAAAAGCGATAGCTTTCAAATGATCTCTCAACGCTTCGAGGAAAAAGAGCTTGACCATATCGGTGAATTCTGGAATTCAAGACTCCGCGAGGGGATCGACAAACTCCCAGCTTCGGCACTGAACAAAGCTTTCCAGAAGGAAGATCCACAGATGATCATATGATCCTGACCGTCGAGCATCACACCCAATACAAGTACACGGAACCGATCTTTCCTGAGCCATCCCACTTATATCTTTTCCCTTCTGGTCGACCCTACTTCGCTATCCAGGACTTTGAGTTGGTGGTGCAGCCCGAGCCTGCCGGACTTAGCCGCCGGATGGATGTGGAAAACAACTTCTTCTTTCAAATGTGGTTCAATGACACCATCGAAAGCCTGGATATTACCTCCCGGATCACAGTGGCTGTCGTTCCCTACAACCCTTTTGACTTCCTGATCGAAACGGAACCCAAAACACCACATGAGGAAGCGGTCGGTCCATATCTAAGGGTTTCAGAATCGTTGAACTCCGCGATCCATAACTGGCTGGGCGAATGGGAAAAGATGACGGATGACCAGTTGACGTTTGTGACGATGATAGGTCGTGAGATCGGCGAAAAATGGGCACACACCCTCAGGTACGAATCGCACTTGCTGGCACCTGATGAGTGCTTTGCGTCTAAAGTGGGTTCTTGTAGGGACCTCTCATGGATGCTGATCCAAATGCTCCGATCAAAAGGCATCCCGGCTCGTTTCGTCAGCGGTTATGCGTTCAATCCCGAATTGGAAGGTCATGAACTGCATGGATGGGTCGAAGCTTGGCTCAGAGGTGCCGGTTGGGTAGGTTTGGATCCGTCTTCGGGCCTACTGACCACAGAATACTACATTCCCCTGGCCGCAAGCTACCATCCGGTCAACACGCTGCCCGTTCAAGGGACCTTTAGGGGGCAGGCCAATGCCCAATTGACGACGAATGTGACTGTCAGTCTGCAGGACGAGGAATCCCCCGATTAACACTTTTTTATCAAGCTTCAAGCAATCAGCCCTTTGGTTTTGACCTCACGAGTATTTACTTTGCAATTCAAAGTACTTTCAATGACCAAAGAAAAATACATAGAAGACCTGCAAGAGATCCGAAGCATCATGTCGAGATCCTCCAGGTTTATCTCTTTAAGCGGCCTGTCTGGAATTGTCGCCGGAGTCCTGGCCTTGATTGGGTTATATCTGGCCTATGAGACCGTGTATTGGGACCAGAACTATCTCAGCTATCGCACGGCGAGACTCAACAGCGACGTGTTTTGGCAGTTAGTCATCATTGCTTTTGCAGTCGTATCGCTGGCAATTACCGCAGGGATTGTGCTCACACAAAGAAAGGCCCGCAAGAGCAATGAAAAACTTTGGGACGCTCAGAGCAAGCGACTACTCATCAACCTCTTCATACCACTAGTCGCTGGCGGCGCATTGTGCCTGATCCTCCTGGGGAAGGGACTCATCGGACTTGTCGCTCCTCTCACACTGATCTTCTACGGCCTTGCCCTCGTCAACGCCAGTAAGTACACTTTGTCTGAAGTACGGAGCCTTGGCATCATTGAAATACTACTAGGACTTACCGCCTGTCTCCTGGAGGGATACAGTCTCATCTTCTGGGGCATCGGATTTGGACTCTTACACATTGTCTACGGCGTCGCGATGCATTTAAAGTATGGCTCGTGAAAGATATCCTCAAAGATCTGAACAAAGCCTTTGAGAACAAGATAAGGCTTGGCATCATGTCGGCTCTCGTGGTCAATGACTACATGGATTTTAATTCGCTCAAGGACTTGCTGGATGTGACTGATGGGAATCTGGCGAGTCACCTGAAGTCACTGGAAAAATCAAACTATATCACCGTGAAAAAAGAATTCATCGAACGAAAACCCAATACCAAATACCTGGCAACTGCCGCCGGAAAAGACGCCTTCGTCAAACATATTCGGGCGATAGAACAGTTGCTCGGCTAAAAAAATTTAATCATGCACTTTGCAATACAAAGTACTTTTAACAAACAATCATGAACGAACAGAGAAGTCTAATCGAAGCATGGAGCCGCTGGATCAAGCATTCGGTGATGCTCAAATTGGGGACGATCACATTCCTGATGTTATTGCTGCTCATCCCTTCCGAGATGATCCAATCTATCATTTACGAGCGAGAAATGCTCAGCTCATCGGCTATCGAGGAAACAAGTGCCTCTTGGGCTAACCAGCAAGTCATCAAAGGTCCGATTCTGAGCGTGCCGCTGTATTACGAGAAATTGGAGGAAGATGAAGTCGTCTCCTGGTACAAGGAAGTACGTATCCTGCCGAGCGACTTGCACCTTCAAGGCGATGTCACTCCGAAAACACTTCGACGGGGCATCTACGAAGTCGTCGTCTACGAAAGCCAAATCATGGTCGTCGGCAGGTTCGACCTTGACATCGATTTTGACAGGGAGTACCTAAAGGAAGTCCAGTGGACCAAAGCCTTCATGACGTTCGGCATTTCGGATCTCCGCGGCATCAAAGAGCAATTAATCATGAACGTCAACGGACAGAATTATGACGCGAAGCCTGGTGGCCAAATCGCCGGGGCAATCGATTCAGGAGTCAAGTTCGACCTGAAGGACGTTCTTACCGAAGACACCGCGGCGCCTCTGGAATTTCGGACCGTTCTCAACATACAGGGAAGTCAGGATTTGCAGTTTGTACCACTTGGTGGTGTGACAACTGTCGCCCTCTCCTCCTCCTGGGCCGACCCCAGCTTTGATGGAGCGTTCCTTCCTGATGACCGGACCGTCTCGGACAATGGATTCGAAGCAAATTGGAAAGTCCTGGAGCTCAATCGTAACTTCCCTCAAACATGGACAGATGGGCCCCAATATCTGGACGAAAGTGCCTTTGGCGTGAGACTACTGCTACCACTGGACGATTACCAGAAAGCGATGCGATCGGCGAAGTATGGCATGATGGTGATCGCGCTGACCTTCCTTATCTTCTTCCTTGTGGAAATGCTGGCAGGCCGAAAAATCCACCCGTTTCAATACGCCCTGGTGGGTCTCGCCATTTGTCTGTTCTATATCCTGCTGATCTCACTGTCGGAGCACATACCCTTCAACCCTGCCTATCTCCTATCCGCGATGATAGTGGTAGCGATGGTGACACTGTATTCACAAGGCATCTTCCGCAATCCCCAGTTTACACTCTCCCTGATGGCGGGACTGACAGGAGTGTACGGGTTCCTTTTCGTAACCCTGCAGGTGGCTGATTATGCGTTGCTAATGGGTAGTGTTGGGCTGACGGTCCTTCTTAGCTGCACAATGTATTTCACAAGAAAAGTAGATTGGTACAACCTCAAACGAACAACCAGTACAGTATGATTAGAAAGCAGTTGATGCCCTGGCTCGAATCCCGGGGGCGGTATGTCCCGGTGGTCGTAGTATTTATTTTCGTTTCGATGCTGATTTTCCTCGCTGACACTCATCGATTGGAGCCCATTCTCAAGATCGTAGAACGGGCACCATTGGGTGACAAGGTGGCTCATCTCTCACTATTCGGCCTGCTGGCCGCAACGTTGAATTCAGCTCTTCAATATCGAAAGCTACAGATCGCCTCTGGCCTTCTTCAGTGGGGCTCTTTGGTAGTGCTCGTTTTCGGTGTTACTGAAGAATTGTCACAGTTGGGATTTGCAGCGCGCACCTTCGACTTACGCGATATGCTGGCCAACGTGATAGGGATCGGATTGGCTAACTGGTGGGGCAACATCAGAGCCAGGTGGAAAGCAGATTGAAATCCGGCAGCGGTCTGGGAGGGGATTATCCGCCCGCGCCTCCTTCCTGGCCCTCTTCCTCTCCCGACTCCTCAGGATCCGGATCCACCGGAGGATCGTCCTCCAGAAGGGCCTCTTCGGTGGCTTCATCGAGGACCTCCTTACTTTTCTTCTTGAAGAGGTTCTTCAGAGAGCTGAAAAATCCTTGCTCAGCAGCGAGAGAATCTGGTACCACGGCATTCCCGAGAGAATCAACCTGCTGCGGCTTCTTTCTGGGAGGTGGTGCCAATAGCAAAGACCCATAATACTTGTTGTAATAATCTTGTTCGACGTTGAAATTATCTTCAGGATCGTACCTGTACCGGTACTTCGGTGGTGGGGGCTCTTGTGGTACTGCAGCCACGGCCCCAGGAACCGCTCCGAGCGAATCAATACCCACTGCGGCAGAGTCGAGACCCACAGACAAAGAATCCGTGCCTACGGATAGCGGATCGAGACCTACAGCGACGCCAGGGGAATCATCTCCAAAGTCACTGGCAAAGAATTCGCCTTCGTCGATCGGCGCAGCAATCTCAACCTCAGGTGCGAGGACGTTCTCTTTGGGCGCCGTTTTCATACGCAAAGTCTTCAGCCAATACGGCTCATACTTGACGATGCCGTATTTGTTCTTGCGCACCTTCGCGGGGGGCGGCACATATTCCTCTACATGCGTGAAATATTTGGACCAGTCTCCGCTGGGTGAATCACCCATGGCACCAGCTGCGGAGCTCGTATCGACTGCGTTGAGGGAGGCTATGTATTGTTGACGTGTGATATCGTCAAGTTGCCATGCGTAGGAATAATAGGCCATGCGTGTAGAGTCGTCCAGAATGTACGTACTCTGAAAAGCAGGGCACACGACCTTGTCCCTGCAGGCTGACGACAAGAGAATCGTCACCAAAAAAACGCATAACACACGCATAAATGCCATATCGGCGAATGAACAGCCTAAGTTAGACAGTATTACATCACAACGCAAGAACTGCCTAATTCGTCAGTATGCATTCACCTTTTTCCATTTAAAATTCCATGCAACCATGGAAATATCTTATCCACCCACCGGGTGTACATTTTACCCGAAGGATGCAGCCGGTCTTCAGCGATCAGTTCCGGATCAGTCAATGCTTCCCGGGAGATTTCGGTGATTTCAAAAAACTCGACGCCCCTGGACGTTGCCAGGTCTTGCGCGAATTGATTGTACCTATCAATCTCCTCAGCGATTTTCTCTGGGTTTCCTCGCTGTCCAAACGGCGTAACGCCATAGTCAGGGATAGATACCACAAAAACACGTCCGGTGTCACCCGCGGCAAAATCAATTGCCTGCTGCAAAAGCTCCGCAAACTCCTTCTCGTATTGAGAGAAGTCATAGCCGCGATACTGATTATTGACACCGATCAATAGTGATACGATGTCAAAATCACCCTCCACTCCACTCTCTATAATTCCTTGTGCGAGCTCATCTGTCGTCCATCCAGTGGTAGCGACAATCTGAGGCTCAGCCACATCAACTCCCTCCTTCCTGAGCCTGTCCGCCAGCTGGACCGGCCATCTCTCACGCTCCTCGACACTTTCTCCTATCGTGTAGGAGTCTCCAAGGGCCAAAAAACTAAGAGGTTGCTGTTGGGGCATGTTTAGGTCATTCGCCATAGACGAACATCCGAATAAAATTAGAATAGTGGTAAAGATCTTCATTCATGGAAGGGTCTGAACAGGGAATATACAGGTACAGCGAGAATTTACTAGTGATGTGTCATTACTATTTTCTTGCCTCCAGATACTTCAGGCGCCGAAAACGGCAACCGAATCCTCCTTCATTGGAGAAAGCATTTGTTAATTAGCAGCGCTAAGCACTGGATTACTATGACGTAACTCCTCATCGGGCCAATCTGTTAGAGGAAAATTGAAGATTGTGCTGTGTCGCCTTGGGGCGTTTACGTTGCTACGACGAGTGGATAGTAGCTTCGAAGGATGGCGTAGAGCTCATCCGGTTTGAAGGGCTTGGATACGAAGTCATCCATGCCGGCCGCGATGATGCTCTCATAGACATTAGAGAAGACATCGGCGGACAAGGCGATGATCGGCACGGTGCGGTTCCCCCCCTCCATATCACGGATCAGTCGCGTGACTTCATAACCATCCATTACGGGCATCTGGATATCTAACAGCACCAAATGGTAGCTATCCCTTTCGATAGCCTCGAGTGCCTCGATACCGCTCTCCACGCTATCAAAATCCACGTGCCACTTGGACAGAAATTGCTCGAGGACGATCCTGTTGAGGATGTTGTCATCGACGACCAATACGCGCAAGCCTTCCAGCGGCTGAAATTCAGTGATCTCGCCTGGTTCGCTGCGCTTCGTATCCTGATCCAGTACCCGACCAAACTTGAGTTTGAATGAAAATACTGATCCCTTCCCTTCCTGACTTTCAAGCTCGATGTGGCTATTCTGAATCTCCAACAGCTTTTTACTGATGGCTAGTCCCAGTCCACTGCCCCCGTACTTTCGAGTGGTGCTCGAGGCCGCCTGCGTGAAGTTCTCAAAGATGGCCTGTTGCTTATCTTCGGGGATCCCCACCCCAGTATCTTCTATCTCAAAGAGCACCTCCACTTCGTCACCATCTACGTGCTTGAGGCCTACCTTAAGCTCTACTTTCCCCTCCTCAGTGAATTTCACCGCGTTGCCAATTAGGTTGTTGAGGATTTGCGAAAGCCTACCTGGATCACCTATCAAATACCTGTCGATCTCCTGATCGAGATAGATGGAAAAACGAATCCCTTTGGAGACCGCACGTGGCTTGAAGAGGTACTTAATGCGCTTAAGCAAGTCATGCAGGTCAAATTCCACCTCCTCCACTTCGATCTTACCCGACTCGATCTTGTTGAGGTCAAGAATATCGTTGATCAGCTGTATGAGACTGTTAGCTGAGAACTTCAAACTCTTCAGATTCTCTAATTGATTGGCACGCGGGTTGTCATCCAGCAGCAAGTGCGTCATGCCAATGATGGCATTCATCGGCGTGCGAATCTCGTGACTCATTACAGACAAGAACTCAGTTTTGACCTGAGCCGCTTTCTCCGCCTGTTTCTTCGCTGTCTCCAGCTGCTTATTGCGGTTTTCAAGTTCCTGCGTACGCTCCTGCACTTCTTTTTCCAGTTGGCTCTTTTGACTAGCCACCAATATCTCGTTGCGCTTCAGCTCATCAATCAGCTTTTGCTGTGTTTCCTGCTTGGCGACCTCCACGAGCTTCATCCGCTTTCCAAGTCCCAGTGAAAACAGCAGGAGTTCTGCGATGAACCCTATCCGGGCGAAGTTCCCGTAGGTCTCACCAGAATCCCATATGAAGGAATCCACCATCCCCCCACAAACTAGCAACATGGAGCCCCAGACGAAATAGTTCACCATCTCATGTTTGGACCTCAATATCCCCACCAAAGACATTAATCCGAGGCTTGTGGAAACAATAATCGAGACCCTGATAATCTTCATGATCAGCAGAAAATCGTAGGCGATGAAGAAAATAGCCGTACAGATTACGAAAAGCACTAAGCTCAACACGGCATCTGCGAAAAGGATCCTATTCCATAGCGGCACCGTGATCGGCGTTTGCAAAAATTCGCGCATGAACAAGTAGTAGAAGAATGGCGCGAGCAGCAGAATACATAAAAAGTAGGCGGAGTTCAGCGGGTCCTCCCTCATCAGCACTTCACGGATATACCCCTCGGAAAAGAGATAGAAAATCGCAATGGACAACATGTAGAGACTGTAGTAGAACCCTGCGTTGTCCCGGAAGTGAATGAATATCAGGATATTGTACAAGATCATGACCCAGAGGAAACCCTGGAAGATCATATTGAAGGTCATCTTGTCCGTATGTTCTCGGAACATGTAGAACGGATTGACGAGGCGGAAAATAGAGAAATCGTGGTGGTGGATCTTCTGATGGATCCTGAAGTGGATCGTCTTCTCCACCCCATATGGCAAGGTAATGGGCGCATAGTACGAGCCTTCCGCGGTGGCCTTTTCAGGGCCCGGCACTAGATACCCTGTCCTTTGTGTCAAGATGTTGTCTTGCCTCTGAACGAAGTCGTAGACCTCCACGTAGTCGTTGCGATTGAAATACATCAACCATGTCAACTGGGTACTGTCAAAATTGATGATATTGATCTTCCCCCAATAGCTGAGGTCATCATCGAAATCACCATCGTAGGTGCCCAAGGATACATAGTCATCACTGAAAACCGCATCGGTGAAGTCCATGGTCCCTGCACTATCAGCCACCAGCTGGATGTGCTCACGAATGTCATAGGTCTTGTCTGCACCATCTCTGATGGCAAATTCGGAGGTCTGGGCGACTACATTGCCAGTCAAGATAATAGCGGCACAAAATAAGGTGAGCCTATGGTGGTTGGTCCATTTCAATGCCTAGAGTATTACGAAAGAACGAGAAAAGTTCCGTCATCTACTCATGAATTCCAAGCTTTCAGCCTGTTATTGGTCTTTTTCGAAGCTAAAATATTACGATTTTTATCCAGTGTTTCGCATGGCGCCTGCTAACGCATTGATCGTGAGCATGAGCGAAGTCTGTACCTGCTCAATATCGCTACCATCTTCGCCATTTTTCTTCTTGCGCCACTCGCTGAGGAACCTTACCTGATTTCTATGGAGCTTGTCCATCAGTGAAGCCCTTAGCTCATTGGAATAGTAGTGGTTTTCCCTCCTTTCTTCGATGGGCATTTCCAAGAGATTATGGAGATGATCCTTGGTCAGGCGCAATTCATCCAGAAACATCTTCAGGAATTTGTCGCGCAGCTTAGGGTCTTCAACTAAAGAGGCGTAGTGGCCGATGATCTCTTCGTCTGTAGCCGCCAGACTGGTGTCTACATTGGTGAGGACGTAGCGGATGAATGGATCTTGCCTCGTCGCTTTCTTGAAAGTCTCGTAGTCTTCAGGGCGTGTCTCTTTCAGGAGGTGCAGCGTAGAACCGATACCATACCAGCTGGTCATATGACACCGCGCCTGACTCCAGGAAAAGACCCACGGAATCGCCCGCAAGTCCTCCAGACTATTGGCGCCTGTGCGCTTCGCTGGTCTCGAACCGATCTTGCTGTTTTCGATCGCGTCGATAGGCGTCGCTTGCCGGAAGTAGGGAATGAAGCCTTCCGTTCTCATCAACTCCTCATACCTTTTTTTGCTTTCCTGGGCCATAAATTCAAGTATGTCGGCCAGTGGGTGGAAGCGAGGTGTTTCGCGGGAATCCGCACTCACCTTGAAGTAGGTGGTCGCGACCAGCAACTCAAGGTTGTAAACGGCATTCACCTTATTGGCATACTTCTGACTGATCGTCTCGCCCTGCTCGGTAATGCGGATAGATCCGCTCAAGGCTGAATGAGCCAGTGCTCTGATGAAATAATGCGTCGGGCCTGCTCCCCGGCTAATGGAACCTCCCTTGCCGTGAAAGAACTGAATGTCAATTCCGTGCTCTCGGCCGATGTTGCTCAGCTTGTATTGCGCCTTGTAGAGGTGCCACTGACTGGCCATGATGCCGCCATCCTTGTTACTATCACTGTAACCAACCATGACCTGCTGCAGCACAGGTCGACTGTTTTGCCGAGCGATGTACTTCAGGCTTCTCTGCGCAAACGGATGCGCCAGAAATTGCTCCAGTATTTCCGGCCCATTCTCGAGGTCTTCAATGGTCTCCAGGAGCGGCACAACGGGTATGACACATACGAGACCATCCTCTGTACGCTTCGTGAGTCCAGCCTCACGCGCGAGCAAATAAACGACCAGAAGATCCGACACCGATCGGGTCATGCTGACGATAAAGGAGCCGATGCCATCAGCACCATACTTGCCAACGTGATTCTCAATCTCCTTGTAGGCAGCAATCACCTTGCCGGCCTCGTCGTCGAGGGCTACGTTGTAAGGCAGGAACGGCCGGTTGCTTTCAAGTTCATTGTTCAGCATCTCCAGGCGCTTTTCCTCGGACCATGATCCGAAATCGGTATCATCAAGGTGGGTGGCTTCCAGCAGTTGGGAAACCGCCTTATCGTGGAAGGCACTATTCTGGCGCACGTCTACTTTGGCCAGGTGGAAGCCAAACGTCTCCAACAGTCGGATGGCCACAAAGACATCGTCATAAGCTATGGACTGGGCCCCGTAGTCGATCAACTCCTTTTGTAACAATTCGAGGTCCTTACGAAGTTCAGACGAATGAATGTAGCTACCGGCAAGATCCGCCAAAGCCGTGGCATGACCTCGCTTGGTATCGACGGGAAGCTTGGTGATCACGAGATTGACAAACTGTCGAAACACCTCTCCCTTATTCCTTTCCATGGCCGGATGTCCCCGGTCCTTGAGTTCGTGGACCATCTCCCTCATGCGCTCCTGCATTTCGTGGCTTGCTTTGGATACATGATGGCTGAAGCTCAACCTCTTCACCAGCTCGTTGAGGCGCCTTCTCAACACCACGAACGCGTGCAACCTCAGTTGCTCCAATGTGTGGGCCGTCACCTCATGCGTGACAAGCGGGTGACCATCTCTGTCTCCCCCTACCCAATCACCGAAAGTGACGTCGGGAAATGCATGGTCGACGAGCAGATCTTTTTTGTCCTTCCCTACATACTGCCATGCCTGGATCAATCGGCGGTCCAGCATGGGGATCACCTCAGGAAAGACATTGACCAGGTAGTGGAGGACGTTGTTGAGTTCGTCTTCCACGCGCGGCTTCTCGATGTATATCTCCCCGGTTTTCCAAATCCTGTAGAGGGTGAGTTTGATGTTGTGCCTGATATTGACGATCTCATTTTCTGTATACATCTGGTTCTCACGCTGCACCAGGAGCAAGTAGAGTTCGCGGTAGTGCTCCAGAACGGTAGCACGCTTGGCCTCAGTCGGGTGAGCCGTCAGCACTGGTTCAATGTGGATCTTCCTGAGTTGCTGCTTGAGGTCATCAGTCGTATATCCGCGGGAGATCAGTTTAGAAAGATTATCAGCCCAGAGTCCACTGACGTCAGACATGGCGTGATCTTCCGTTCTCCTCCGATGCTGCACAGCACCGTTGATTTCCACCATATTCACCAATTGAAATACCAATGAATACAGCTGAATCTCCCTGTCGGTCATGTGCTCCGCAGGGTGCTCCTCATTGATCAGAGGTACTTTCAGCGCCATCTCCTCCTCATCGTTTTCTGTGAGAATCTCCTTCAACGCGACGAGGAGAAATTCCAGGTCCTCATAGGGCTTTCCGAGACGGGATTGAAGTATTGAAAGGGTAGAATTCATAGTCTTATATCAGTTTGAGGTCTACGGTATTCGGGGTAAATACCGTAATCAGGGGTGGCGGCAAGTATAATAAGTAAAATGTACTTTCTTAAACAATTGGGAAATACCACATTGTTATCTTTACCCATCAACAATAAGAGATCAAACCAATGGACAATAGAAAGTATTTACCTATCATCATCATTCTTGCTGTCTCAGTCATCGTCATTTTTTCGCTATCCAACAGCATTTTTTATACGGTGCAGGCAAATGAGCGAGCGGTAGTCTTCAAGAAGTTCTCCGGCGGCCTGGATAAGGAGAACATTATTCGTCCAGGATTTCATGTAAAAGCCCCCTGGAACGACATATATGTCTATGATGTGTCCGAAAATCAAATGGAGGAGAGCATGGATGTTCTCGATAAGAATGGTCTGAATATCTCAGTAGATGTGACGGTCAGATTCCACCCGATGTTTGACAGTATTGGTGAGATCCATGAAACTTTCCAAAGAGACTTTGTGAGGCGACTTGTCATTCCTGAAGTGCGATCCACAGTCAGGCAAGTAATGGGTCGGTACACTGCGGAGGAAATCTATTCTACAAAAAGACCTGAAGTGGAGTCCTCCATTCAAAATGAGACGGAAAAGACACTCGGAGCGCCAGGCAACAACATCGTGATGCGCGCATTGCTGATCAGATCGATCCAACTTCCTGACCAGATCAAGGAAGCCATCGAAAATAAGCTGAAGCAGGAACAAGAAGCCCTTGCTTATCAGTTTAGATTAGAGAAGGAACGAAGTGAAGCAGAGCGAAAGCGAATCATGGCTGAAGGTGAAGCCCGAGCCAATGAAATTATAAATAACAGTTTGACGGACAATTTGTTGAAGATGCGGGGAATAGAGGCGACAAGAGATTTGTCAAATTCTCCCAACTCAAAAGTGATTGTCATAGGTAGTGGGGACCAGGGATTGCCGCTAATATTAGGAGGCAATTAGAACAAAAAGGAGATCAAGAGTTATTCATTTATATTAGAAACTTAGTAAAACTTTATAATCCCACATTTAGATGTCAAATACTGCTGAAATTAAGATCGGTGACAAGGTTTATGAGCTACCGGTAATTGAAGGCACAGAGCAGGAGCAAGCGATAGATATTAGTAAGTTTAGAGGCCAATCGGGTGTTATCACGATAGATCCAGGATTCAAGAACACAGGCTCGACCAAGTCCGCCATCACCTTTCTCGATGGTGAAAAAGGGATACTCCGATACAGGGGATATCCAATTGAACAACTCGCCGACCAATCGACGTTCCTCGAAGTCTCTTACTTGCTCATCTACGGCGAGCTTCCGTCGGCGATTGAGCTAAGGGAATTTCAGCAGCAAGTTACAAGTCACACCCTGGTCCATGAGGACTTCAAAAAGCTATTAGATGGCTTCCCGTCTACGGCACACCCCATGGGTGTATTGTCTTCGATTGTCACGGCACTCACAGCCTTCTATCCGAAGAGCACCGATCCAACGCGGTCCAGCGAAGAGATCAACTTATCCATCATTCGGATCATGGCCAAGATGCCGACTTTTGCGGCGTGGGCTTATAAGAATCAAATGGGTCATCCTGTGATGTACCCTGACAACACACTTGACTACTGCGGCAACTTCCTCAAGATGATGTTTGGAATGCCTACCCAAGACTACAAGGTGGACCCTGTCGTGGCAAAGGCACTGGACAAGCTGCTTATCCTACATGCCGATCACGAGCAAAACTGCTCTGCATCTACCGTTCGTATTGTTGGGTCATCCCAGGCCAGTCTTTATGCTTCCTTGTCAGCAGGCATCAATGCCCTGTGGGGACCGCTGCACGGCGGTGCCAACCAGGCAGTGATCGAAATGCTCGAGGGCATCAAAGCCGATGGTGGTGACACAAAGAAGTGGATGGCCAAAGCAAAGGACAAGGACGATCCGTTCAGACTAATGGGATTCGGCCACCGCGTCTATAAAAATTTCGATCCAAGGGCCAAGATCATCAAGAAGGCCGCCGACGAGGTATTGACGGCACTGGGAGTAAATGATCCTGTGCTTGACATCGCCAAGGGGCTCGAAGAAGAAGCGCTGCGAGATCAATATTTCGTGGACAGAAAGCTCTATCCAAACGTCGACTTCTACAGTGGCATTATTTACCGGGCGCTCGGCATCCCAACGGAGATGTTCACCGTGATGTTTGCTCTTGGTCGCCTACCCGGCTGGATTGCGCAGTGGAAAGAAATGCGAGAAAACAAGGAGCCTATCGGAAGACCGAGACAGGTCTACACAGGAGCCAATGATCGCGATTACGTAGGCGTAGACAAGCGATAGATTGTAGACTTCGCAAGAATATTTTGAAGGAGCGTCTTTGACGCTCCTTTTTTTGTGTCCTTTCAAAAAGAAATAATGCACATCCACATGGTGAGTTGATCTGTTCACAAAGAATCGCGTGAAACGGGCGTTTTGCGTGACACAAAGGGTGATTTTGTATCGTATTCACTACAAAGAACCTAACCCTAACACGCCTATGCCATCCAACTCCGCCGTTGATTCCGCTATTCGTCTGGATCCCCAGGTATTGAAGAGACTATACACGACCCAATCTTCACGCCATTGGTGGGCCCTGATTTACAACTGGTTGCTGATCATTGGCACGATACTGCTTTGCAATGCTTTTTTGAACCCAGTCATCTACTTTCTAGGAGTGCTACTTATAGGTGCCAGAATGCACGCCCTGGCCATACTGATGCATGACGCTGCCCACTATCGCTTCTACCTAGCCGCAAGTGGAACGATGCCGTGACCAACTGGCTGACCATGTTTCCTCTGTTCACGACCATTGCCGTGTATCGCCAAAACCACTTAAACCATCACCGCCACCTAAATACCGAAGATGATCCGGATTGGGTAGCCAAGCTCACGAAGAGAGAGTTCACTTTTCCAAAAACCAAGAGGGAGTTCGTTCTCACAGTATTGTCCTATCTGTTTCTGATACAGGGGGCCAAGGATGCCATTTGGTTCTTGAAGAGATTTCAGGCACCTACTGAAAAGGGGAAGTCTCAGAAAAAATCGGAGCGGTTGATTTTCACAGTCCTGCTGGTCGTGCTTCTGGCGCTAACTGGGGGGTGGAAGCTCTATCTTCTCTATTGGGTGGTCCCCTACCTCAGCACATTTTTTATGATGCAATACATTCGTAGCGTCGCTGAACATTTCGGGGATTTGGAGTACGAGGACGATCTAAGTCACAGCCGGACCGTAAAGCCTCATTGGATAGAAAAAATACTGATTGCTCCTCACAATGTGGGATACCACCTGGAACACCACCTGTACGCGGGAGTGCCCTTTTATCACCTACCTGATTTACACGACGCTCTCATGGAAAACGAGGCCTACCGCGAAAAGGCGCATATCACACATGGATATGTGAGGGGATTGCTCAACGAGCTCGGAAGAGAGCAAAGCATCTCTTCAATTCATGCTCATGCAGTGACCGCTAGTAGCGCCGGTTGAGAATTTCGGAGAGGATAATGGCCTTCCGAGCACTCGAAGGGTTGGACAACATCTCTTTGATCTCGGAGGCCACTTCACTTCCTTTTGAAGCTCCACGATCTACTTTGCTGGCAATCTTGAAGTGTTCGTCACGCTCATAGCTGATATCACTGCCTTCCGCCTGACGAATGGACTCTTCATAGACTCGACGGCTCTCATCATCAGCAAAATGCCTTGTACGTCCTTCTCCCTCCAACTGCTGCCGCTCTTCGCGCCTGGTGGGTCGTGACTCCTGGGCCCTTTGAGGCTGAAGCACCGGTGCGGGCTCTGGTTCCTCCTCGACCTCCACCTCTCTTTGTTGACCCGCCTCAGTGAACTCCCGAAGTAAATCTTCGAAAGATTTTGGTTGTCGGCGCGGCATACTCTCCCCGGACTCCACATCCGGTTGTGGACCCTGCTCCTCAGGTTTCTTGCGAAGCGCCCGGGTGATGAAATAAATAATTCCGAAAAGAATGTATATCCAGACTTGGATGTCGTCCATGGTGGAAATCTTTGACGGTAATTTAAATGTTCAGGTCCATATCTTAAAACTCGTCCTACCTAATTATTTTTGATGGCTCTTAAAGCTACCGTAGCGAGATTGGAAGGAGGGGTGACGTTTTTTTGTTAATGTTCCTCATAACGTATCGGAGTAACTGGAGTCGGTCCCATACCCATCATTTCCTGTACACCCCGAGCTAGCGGTTCTCACTGAGAAGTGACAGACCTTTAAGACCAAACATATGTCGCAACCATAGCAAGCGACCAATGGAAAGACACTATGCAGTTAACACGCCTTGAAATAAAAGGATTTAAAAGCTTTGCCGATAAAATCACCATCAATTTTGATGAGGGGATCACCGGCATCGTAGGGCCCAATGGCTGCGGCAAGTCCAATGTCGTGGACTCAATCCGGTGGGTCCTGGGGGAGCAAAAAAGCCGCGTGTTGCGATCCGAGAAGATGGAAAATATCATCTTCAATGGCACCAAGCATCGCAAGCCCACCCAGCTGGCAGAAGTGTCACTAACCTTCAACAACACCAAGAACCTCATTCCGACCGAGTACTCTCAGGTCACGATCACACGCCGGTACTTCCGCTCTGGAGAAAGTGAATATCTCCTCAACGGTGTACCGTGCCGACTAAAGGACATCACCAACCTATTTCTGGACACTGGGATTGCCAGCAATAGCTACGCCATCATCGAACTCAAGATGGTGGACGATCTGCTCAATGACAAAGACAACTCAAGAAGGGCCCTTTTTGAGGAGGCCGCCGGGATCTCCAAGTTCAAGATCCGCAAGAAGGAAACCCTGAAAAAACTTAATGACACCGATGATGACCTCGATAGAGTCGAGGACCTGCTGTTTGAGATCGAGAAAAATCTGAAATCGCTTGAGCGGCAGGCCAAGCAGGCCAAACGGTACTTTGAGATCAAAGAAGAGTACAAGCTTGCCAGCATCGCTCTTGCGCACAAGACCATACAATCTCTGAATGAGATACATGTCAATATCACGAAACAAATAGAGAGTGAGGACGATAAGAAGCAATCACTCACCACGCAGCTGACCGAAATCGATGCCCGCGTTCAGCAATTGAAGGCCGATTTGATCTCCAAGGAGAAGCTGCTCGGGTCCAGGCAAAAGACCCTCAATGAGCATGTCCACAAGATCCGCCAGTACGAAAGCGACAAAAAGATTCGGAGCGAGCGTCAGCGTTTCCTTGAGGACAAAATGACCAACCTCAAGGAGCAAGTATCACAGGATAAGCAAAGCAACGAGCGGGCCTCCTTCTCGATCGACAGCCTGGAGAAAGAGAAAGAAACCGCAGCCCGCATCCTTGCCGAGATCACGGTCAAGTTAGAGCGACTGAAAGACGACTTCGAAAGGCAAAAGGTCACAACAAATGAGGAGGAGCAGCGTCTGCAGGAATTGCAACAGAAGTACAATAGTCACCGCGAGCAGGTATATCACGAAGGCAAGGAGATAGAGATAAAAGAGATACAGCTGAGCACCGCCCGGCAAGAACTTGAGAAGACCAGCGAGGACTCATCGAGTACTTCCGCCAACCTGGTGGAGTTCGAGACGAAACTAGCAGCTATCGAGGGTACGCGCAATGAGAAGCAGCAGGCCTTCGATCACTTGAAGCGTGAGGAGTCTAAGCTAGCCGAGCAGATTGCCACTCAAAAACAGCACCTGGACATCCTCAAGCAGCAGCAGGCAGAGGTCAACCGGCAACTCGACGCCCGTCAAAATGAATATGGGCTAACGAAGTCGCTGGTCGAAAACCTGGAAGGCTTCCCTCAGGCGATCAAGTTCCTGCGGAAAAGCGAAGAATTTAAGAAGACCCCTCTCCTCTCAGACATCATTGCCTGTCCTGAGGATTACAGGATTTGCATCGAGAACTACCTGGAGCCTTACATGAACCACTATATCGTGGAGAACTACGACGAGGCACGGAGGGCAGTCGCCCTATTGAGTGATAGTAGTCAAGGAAAGGCCAATTTCTTCATTCTGGATCAGCTCGATGCCTACCGGCCACAGTCCACAGAGATCATCGCTGGCGCTACAGCGGCCTCAGAGATCATCGAATACGACGACAAGTACCACCACCTGATCGCTTATTTGCTTCACAATGCTTATATCTATGATGGTACTCAACCTGAGGTTTCCAGCGAGCTGGAGGTAGCTCTGATCGCTAAATCGGGCAAGATCACAAAAAGAAGATTTTCTGTTAGTGGTGGATCTGTCGGGCTCTTTGAAGGAAAAAGGATCGGCCGCGCCAAGAACCTCGAGAAGCTGGAAGTCGAAATAAAAGGGCTGACAGCCAAACAGGAGACCACGCACGCAAAGATCAAGTCCTGTGAGACGGACATTGCCAAAATGCAGGCCAACGCACGAAGCGAGGAATTAGAGGCGCTGCGAGAAGAAATGGCACTGCTCAACGAGGAATACGTTTCGTTGCGGACCCGCAAAGAGCAATTTGCTACGCTGCTCTCCTCCAACACTACCAAGCGTGAAGACCTGGAGGAGCAGATCGGCAGCCTCGATGCATCATTGTCCGATCTTCGCCCGCGGTACAAAGAGATGTCCGAGGGCCTCAGCGACCTGCAGGAGGAAATGGAGGATCGCCGCGAGGCACTCAAGTCCATGAGCGAACTACGCTCCCAAAAGTCGGCGGCCTACAATTCCGAAAACGTCCTTTTCCACCAGCAGGAAAGCAAGGTCAACTCCATCGACCAGGAAATCAGCTTCAAAAACGAGGCTTTCCAAAATAGCCTTGACCGGATACAGAAAAACCTGCAAGAGCTTAAGCTCACTGAACAGGACCTCCAGGAACTGGAACGGAAGACCGCCATCAACGACGATGACCTCGCTCAGATGTACGACGAAAAAGAAACCATCGAGCAGGGCGTCAACGAAGCGGAAAAGGAGTACTACAATATCCGTGGAGAGATCGATCAGCAGGAAAAAGTAGGGCGAGATATCCAGCGACAGCGTGAGACCGTCGACCAGATCCTGCTACAGTGGCAGACCAAGCTCAACGAAACCAACATGCAGCTCAATTCTGCGCGCGACCGTCTGTCCGTCGAATTTGGCATCAACATCGACGACCTGAAAGGGGATATGGCGCCGCACTACGAAGAGAAGAGTGAGTCTGAACTGAAAACCACCACAGAGCGGCTGAAGCAGAGATTGGACAACATGGGCCCCATCAACCCCATGGCCATGGAAGCGTACGAAGAGATCAAAGAACGCTACGACTTTATCACAGGTCAGAAGGAAGACCTCCTCCTGGCAAAGGAATCACTCCTGAGCACGATTGGCGAGATTGATATGGTGGCCAAGGAGACTTTCCTCAATGCCTTCGAGCATATCAAAGAGAACTTCATCAAGGTCTTCCGTACGCTCTTCACAGATGAGGACGATTGCGACCTGCGACTAGCTAACCCCGATGACCCACTGGAGAGCAGCATTGAGATCACTGCCAAGCCTAAAGGGAAACGACCATTGACGATCAACCAGCTGTCGGGGGGTGAAAAAACCTTGACGGCAACTTCCCTTCTATTTGCCATCTACCTGATCAAGCCCGCACCGTTTTGTATCTTCGATGAGGTGGACGCGCCGCTGGATGACGCAAACATTGACAAGTTCAACAACATCATTCGAAAGTTCTCGAACGATTCCCAATTCATCATTGTCACACACAACAAGCGCACCATGGCCAGTACCGACGTTATCTATGGCGTGACGATGGTCGAGCAGGGCATCTCAAGAGTCGTACCTGTGGACTTGCGCGAGTTGGCTTAATGCATTACCTTCAGGTCGCCCAAGTAGGGAACTAAAGAACCTACCCGGCCTATTATCTTTGTGATAATTGTAAACTTCAGGTAAGCAGCACAATACAGGAATGAGACTTAGCCTCCTCGCCCGCAAACTGGGCGTTCAGCCTTCAGTAATAATAGATTTTTTTGCAGATAACGCGATCCATGGCAACAGCAAGCTAGAGGACGAGCAGATAGAACAAGTATTGGAAGAATTCGGTCCTTTACCGGAGGAGCCAGTGGAGCCTGAAGAGCCTGTAGTTGCAGAGAGCGCTGAGAATGATGAAGTCGTCGAAGAGGAAGCGGCCGAAGAGGATGCGACCGAAAAAGAGGCAGACACCGTCGCCGTAGAGGTTGAAGAACCTACCGTCGACGAAATGGAATCGGAGGCACTGACCCCGGAAGAAATAGAAGGATCTCCCCAGGAGGAGCCAGCAGAAGCCGAGGCAACTGGGGCTGAAGAGCCATCCCCAGAAGAAAACGAGGCCCCTGCCGCGGAGGAGGAGGAACCGACAGTCCCCGAGGATATCGAGGCACTGGAGCCCGAGTCAACCGAAGAGCCCGCGAGCCTTGAAGAGACTGAGTCATCTGAGGCAGAAGAGCACATCGACGTGGCTCACTTCCAGACCGAGGATGTCATCGAGACTTCCACGGAGGAGGAGGAAGAAGAGGCACATGTAGTGAATGTGGAAGAGGTGGAGGTCGACGCGGAGACAGCTGAAGAAAGTGAGGACATCACCACATCGACAGATGTGGATCCTGTCCACGCCAAGAAGATCAAAGTCATGGAGGTTTCCGAACTCCTTGAACTAGCAGAAAAGCAGGCACAGGAGCAAGAAGCCAGCGGCGAGGCGCCCGATGAAGGGTCAGCAGAGGAAGTAGCGAGCCAGAACGATGTCGCCGAAGAGGACACTACTCCTGACGAGGAGGTACTCATCAAAGCCCCGAAAGTCTACCTACCAGGGTTGACCGTCAAAGGCAAGATCGATCTGCCCGAGCCTAAGCCTAAGCCAGCCAAGTCAGAGGATGAGGATAGTGAGCGCGCCGAACGCAAAGGGAAACGCAAAAGAAAGCGCCAGGAGCAGAATCCTGTAGCCGCCAAGCGACAACGCGAGGAACGCCAGGCAGAGCGCCAGCGCCAAAAGGAACGGCGCCAACTGAAGGAAAAGAAACGGCAACACTACATGAAAAATGTCGCTGTCAAATCCCCGCCTCAGTCTAAAACGAAAAAGACGAAGAAAGACACCGAGACCACTCCCATCCGCAAGTCATCGGCTCCGCAGAAGATGAATGCCCTCCAGCGTTTTTGGAAGTGGATGAATACTTAGACGATTTTGAATGTGATAATGTTGAATGGTTAAATGAATTACAGCCAATTCAACATTTACCCATTTAACATTCAGAATTGAACTAGGATCAAAGGGCCATCCTATTCAACCATCGTACTCTCATTTCCCATTCATCATTATCCATTTTCAATTATTCAGGGTTTTGCATCAAAATCGAGAGCATAGACCACCGAACAATTTGGCGGGCTATCGGGCTATCCGTTCTATCTCGGCCCCGCCAGCAACCCAATGCCCTTCGGGCAGCCATACCGGATGCCACTGCTATCCCGGCCCGGGGAAGAGGCCTAAGTATGGAGTGTGAGCCAGTTCAACATCACAATTTAATGCCGTTACTTAAGCGAGGTCGAGCCCGCCTCCACCAAAAGCATTGTCATCTTGAGGTCACGAAAGATCTTTTGACGTTGGTAGAACTTATGCATTCAAAAGTCAATAGATCCCTCCTACGTCGGGATGACCTTTAGAAGAGTGCTTTTGTGGCGGCTTCGACGCTTGTTGCCTAAAGTAAACGGTATTCATTCACAATTCAACACTCAACATTCCGCTAAGCGGATAGTTCCTCGATCGCCTTCACCAGCACATCCAGTTCGTCCGTAGTCGTATAGACATTTGGAGTGATGCGCAGTCCGCGAACGCCCGGCCGGTTGATAGCCACCGTCCAGATCTTGTACTTGTCCAGCATCATCTTCGCCAGGTCCGAAGGCTCTATTCCTTCAATCCCCACGTTGCCAATACCACCGTGCCTCTTCATATCTGCCGGAGTATTCACGATGACCTTAGGCCGATCTCGCACCTTGCTTGTCCAGTAGTTTTGCAAGTACCTCAACCGCTCCTGTTTGCGCTCGATACCCATCGCATTCTGGAAGTCAATCGCGCTCTCGATGGCAAGATCTGTCGCCACCGGATGGGTGCCGATATGGTTGAGTCGTCGCATGGTACCGTCAGCACCTTCTCCTTCGGCAAACAGCGGCCAGACATAATCAACCTTGCTAGGCTCGACGTACAAGAAGCCAGCCCCCAGAGGCACGCTGAGCCATTTGTGCAGGCTCGTACCGTAGTAGTCGCAATTGAGGTCAGAGATCTTAAAGTCGATGTGGCCAAAGGCATGTGCCCCGTCGACCATTACCTGCACGCCCTTCTCATGGGCCATGTCGCATATCTTACGGATGGGCAATACCTGCCCCGTGATGTTGACCATGTGGCAGACCATCAGCAGTTTCGTTTTGTCTGTAATCGCCGAAGCGTACAGGTCCACGATCTCCTGGTCATCTTTTGGATGGTTGGGCACCATCACCATTTTGCGTTTGATGCCGTATCGCTTCTCCATCAGCTGAAACTGGTTGAGCATAGCGCCATAGTCCTGTTCAGCCATCACGGCCTCGTCGCCCTCTTCCCAGGGCATCCCAGCGATGACCAGGTCAAGAGACTCTGTGGTGTTGCGCGTGATCACTAGTTCACCAGCTCCGCAACCTGCCAACTCCGCCAGCTTAGCCGCCATCTTGTTTTTGTTGTCCCATTGCTCGGTACGCATATACCACGAGGCATGATAGTTCACCTCACGGATAAGCTCGAGGTACGCCTCCAGCGTTTGCTCGGGGATCATGCAGTAGTAGCCGTTCTCCAGGTTGATATAGTCCGGCTTCAACCGATAGCCGGCTCTGATCCGGGCCCAGAAATCTTCATCGGTGGCTAATTGCTTCGGGGAAATACCATCCACGGCGTGAAACAGATGTTGAATGGAGGAAAGCGAAAATGGCATACCCAATCCCATGAGGGACGCCCGCTTCAAAAAATCTCTCTTGCGCATTGGTTTGAGTTATTGGATAGAGAAAGTTAATGAAGTCCGGCAGAAAAGACTAACAGGGTCCTTGTGGATAGTTACTAGTGACTCGTAACAAATTCTCCGCATTGTCCTCGATAGACCTACCTCCTCCCGGTTTAGCCACCAATCACGAATCACCTGAAACCTAAATAATGAAGCCCTGCGCAAGGCTGGTTGAGGGTACTTTTCCCAATTCAACAAATCCTGGGCAGGTGCTCGCCTACCTGCATGTTGACGACGCGTTTGCCGCCGATCGCGCTGTGAAGTACCACCTTTCTTGGGTGATCCTCTACAACAGTGCCGATGATTGCAGCACCGTCACCCTCGGGCGTTTGGCCAATGAAATCAAGCACCTCCTGAGCCACCTCGGCAGCTACGAACGCAACAAATATCCCCTCATTCGCCACGTAGAGCGGGTCCAGTCCAAGTATCTCGCAGGCATTGGCAACATTGTCCAGCACAGGCAGTCGTTCCTGCCGCAGGGTGATGCCTAGTTGAGTGTCACGGGCTATCTCATTCAATGTCGCAGCCACACCCCCTCTTGTGGGGTCGCGCATCAGGTGGACGTCGGGCCCGAACCGATCCAGGAGTTTCGTGGTCAGGTGATTGAGGGCTTGGGTGTCACTCTGAATGGTCGACTCGAATGCCAGGCCTTCGCGACAGCACATGATCGCCATGCCATGGGAAGCAATCGCGCCACTAACAATCAGCTGATCACCAGCAACCACTCTCTCAGCAGAAATCTGAGCCCTGGGGTGGACTTCGCCTACACCGGTCGTATTGATAAAGACCTGATCTCCCTTGCCCCTTTCCACAACTTTAGTGTCTCCTGTCACGATGGATACCCCGGCATGGTCCGCAGCCGCTTTGGTCTGCACGAGGATCTTCCATAGCTTCTCGACCTCCAGTCCCTCTTCCAATATCAGCCCCAGTGATAGGAACTTGGGAATGGCGCCGCACATGGCAAGATCGTTGACTGTACCATTCACCGCCAACTCACCGATGTTGCCACCCGGAAAGATTACCGGGGAGATCACAAAACTGTCCGTGGAGAATGCCAATTTCCCTGACGCCTCAAAGACGGCGCCATCATGCCGAGTATCCAACAGCGGATTGTGGAACAGGTCGAAGATCATCTTGTCCAAAAGACGATTGGTAAGCAAACCTCCCCCACCGTGACCTATTGTGATCACATCAAAGTCCAGCTGAGGCATGGGACACTGTAGGTTGATCAGTTTCGCTCTTTCCATAGGATTATTCCGCTAGATCCAGCATGGTATAGTGGTAGTAGGCGGCACAAGCTCCTTCTGAGGAGACCATTGGTGCTCCTTGCGGGTGCTCCGGGTTGCACCGCTTGCCGAAGGCCGGGCAGTCTACAGGCTTTTTCATTCCCTTCAGGATCTCTCCTGCAATACATATCGGATTCTCTCTGGTGGCAACAGTGTCGTTACCCAATTTGAATCGCGCATCAAAGTCTCGATAATCCTCCCTCAACTCGTACCCGCTGACAGGTATCATCCCAATGCCCCGCCAGCTTCGATCAGATACTTCAAAGACCTCTTCGATGATCTCCCGGGCTTTGATATTGCCCTCTTCTAGTACTACCCGACCGTACTGATTCTCGAGGCGACTCTCTCCTTTTTCCAGTTGCCTGACGCACATCAAGATGCCCTGTGCCAGATCCAGCGGCTCGAACCCCGTCGCCACAACCGGCACCTTGTACTTCTCGACTATAGGGTAATATGCTTCGAATCCCATGATCGCCGTTACGTGCCCCGCAGCCAGAAAACCCTGGATTCTTGTCTCAGGATCGCTAAGAATGGCTTCCATTGCAGGCGGTACCAATACGTGCGAGACCAGGATGGAATAATTGGTCAACCCAGTGGCCTTTGCCTGGTACACCGACAGTGCATTGGCCGGGGCCGTCGTTTCAAAGCCAACGGCGAAGAACACTACCTCTTTGTCAGGATTATTCGTGGCAATGTTCAGCGCCTCCAATGGCGAGTACAAGACCTTCACATCGGCACCCTCGGCCTTGGCCTGCAGCAGGCTCTTTTCCGACCCCGGTACCCGCAGCATATCCCCAAACGAGCAGAGGATCACATTAGGTCGCATGGCCAACTCAACGGCCTGGTCAATCAAGTGCAGCGGGGTGACGCACACAGGGCAACCCGGCCCGTGCACCATATTGATCTCTTTCGGAAGCAACTCGAGCAATCCGTTTTTGACTAATCCATGCGTTTGCCCCCCGCAGATCTCCATAATCGTCCACGGCTGGGTAACGACCTTATGCAGCTCTTCCAGGCATTTCCTTACTTCCTGGGGACTTCGGTATTCGTCAACAAACTTCATTTTTGAGTACCTGATTCTCTACTGCTGGACTTGCTATGCGGGTACGATGGATCCATTCCAGCATCAATTGTCCATGAGCGATATTTTCATCATTAGGGGCAAGCTCCTTGTGAAAAAGCAGATCATACTTGTCGGAAAGATTATCTATCAGCAGATCGACGAGCAGAGCATTTTGAAAAACTCCTCCACTGAATGCCAGGTACTGCACTTCGGCCCCCTGCGCTTGCTGAGCTACCCATTGGACAAGCATGTCATGGAACAAATACGCCACGACCGAAGGCTCGATTTTCTTTTCAAGTGCGCTAAACACGTTCTCCATGGCCTGTCGATAGAAACTAGCGTCACCGGTCAACCTCCATCGCATTCCTTCATCGGTCCTCCCCTTCCCTTTCAAGGCCAGCGATTCCAGATACATCGCGGCCTGCCCTTCAAAGGTATTGCGCTTTGTGCCAGTCAAAAGGCAAGACACCGCATCAAACAACCGACCCATGCTAGAGGTCAAGATGGTAGCCTTCGCCTTCACCTGCAGGTGCGACCTCCATTCCTCGGTAGCGAAGCAAGGTTTTATGTACTTTTCCTGCGCCCGTTCGTCATCGGTAAAAGCCAGAAGAGCAAGCCTCGGCTGACGGGCCAATTGGTCTCCACTTAGATGAGGAACCAATCCGATATTGTTACAATGGTGCATCTGCGAGCCATCCCATAGAAAGGTTTCGCTACCCCAAATTTGCTGATCAGGGGAAAGCCCGGTACCATCCCACACGAATCCCAGGACAGGACCTTTCGTGATAAGCATTTCATTTTCAGCTAATACCGAAGCCAAATGTGCTTGATGATGTTGGTACCGGTTCCACGTGAGGGAACGTTCGCTCTTTTGCTCCTCGCACCAGGCATAGCCAAAATACCCTGGATGCTCATCCGACAGTAAATATTTAGGTTCGAAACCCAGCACTGATGTCAAGTGCCGGAGCACCTTCGCAAACGACTGCTGTGAATCCAAATGATCCATACTACCCAGGTATTGACTGAGGTAGGTCCGCTTCTTATGCACAAGGCCGATGGCCCCTTTCAGATCAGCGCCGATCGCCAACACGCCATCCATTCCCTGAAGGTCCGGATGAACACCAAAGTAATTGGGGGCAAAGCCTCGCGACCTCCTGAGCACAATCCGTTGATCATGCTTCGGCGTAAATCTTACCACTGAATCATCCTGGGGGGCAAGGATCTCCCGGTTGTGACTCACTATCCAGTCGGCGATGTGAGAAAGCTCCTTGATGGCTTGCTGGTCATCGTAAATAATGGGAGATCCTGAGATGTTCGCACTGGTAGCAACCAGCGGTCTACCGGCCCGCTGGCTGATGAGGTAGAGCAGAGGTGCACAAGGTAGCATTACCCCTATCGATTGGAGATCCGGAGCTACCTGGTCACTCAGGTTGCAAGACCTTTTGGGCGTCAGAAGCACGATTGGTGCTTCGGGACCACTCAGGGCTTTGCCTTCATTTTTTGAGATTTGGAAATGTTGCGAGACACGATCAAGACTTGCGTACATCACTGCCATCGGTTTATGCGGTCGATGCTTGTTGCGCCGCAACATGGACACAGCAATATCGTCGGTGGCATCACAAAGAAGTAGGTATCCTCCAACCCCCTTTACCGCAACAATCTGGCTGGACTGGATGGCCGATACTACGAAATCGATCTTATCTCTATCCCGATGAAACGGAAAGTAGATCTGCTCACGGGTATCGTATATATCCAATCGGATGGCACAATCCGGACAAGAATTCGTCTGAGAGAAGTGGCGTCGATGCGTGGGGTCATGGTATTCCGCATCGCATGATGGACACATGGCGAAGGGCTCCATCGTCGTGACGGGCCGATCATAAGGAACCTTGCGAGTAATTGAGTAGCGAGGGCCGCACTGCGTACAGGTGATGAAGGCGTAGGCAAACCTTCGATCTTCTTTGTTATCTATTTCCCTTCTACATTCCGCGCACATGGCGAAATCGGGCGTAAGAGGAGTGTCGACCGAGCCCTCCTCACAACTCTCAATGATGGCGAAATCTCCAAATTCAATTGGAGAGGACTCCCTAACCTCAGCAGCTGATATTCGAGATAGAGGGGGTGTATTCCCGAGCAGCTCATCCAACCACTTTTGCGCCTCAGTGGCGCTTTCAAGGTTGAACTGGATCACTACGCCGTTCGCCCCATTTTGCACCGTCCCTCTGATACCGTGCCTCAGTGCAGACTGATAGACGTACGGTCGGAACCCGACACCCTGGACTATGCCTTCGATATGGATTTGGTAGGTGGGCATATGCCTACGATTGCTTAGTTATCGATCTTCTTATTGGGTCATTCTAATCTAGGGCAATCGGCCCGTAGTGAGCATGACAATAATCACCTAACAAACTAACAGTCAACGCACTCCGACAGGCTGTGACTTCCTAAATTCAAGGAAATCAATTCAGAATGAAAAGACTGGCATCAACCTCAATTGTAATCTCGGTATCCGCCATTACGTCGGCGTACGCCCATCCCGGGCACGGGCAATTAGATAGTGGATCGATCTTACATTATCTCACATCGCCCATGCATTTGGTCATGATGTTAGCGATCATGGGCGCGGTGATGTATTTGTATTACTGGCGATATATGAAAGTAAAGCGATAGCGGCCATGCACGAACTATCGATTGCTATGGGGATAGTGAAAATCGCGGAAGACGCATGTGTCGCGAACAATGCGCATAGCGTCGATGTGATTGAACTGCAAATAGGCGAACTCTCAGGAGTCGAGGCGGCCTGCCTGGATTTTGCCTGGCCCATTGCGGTCAAAAAAACGAAGCTAGAGTATGCTGAAAAGGTCATTGAATGGGTTGAGGGCAAAGCCCAATGCCTTGAGTGTGGGGAACACTATGACCTGCATACCTTGTACGGGAACTGCCCGGCGTGCCATGGCTATGTCAAAGACATCAAAGCTGGCAGAGAGCTCAGAGTGAAATCATTAGTTGTTTCTTGACGAATAAACCCAAAAGGATATGTGCAGTACTTGCGGATGTGGAGGCCCTGATGGCGAAGCCAAGATTTTGAAGCCTGGTGAGCATGACCACCACGACCACCACCATAGCCATGATCACAATCATGATCATCCACATGAACACCACCATCACAGTCATGACCAATCCCATCACCAGGCCAAGAGCATCATCGAGATAGAACAGGACATCCTCAGCGCTAACAACCTTTTGGCGGAACGAAACCGCGGATATTTTGATGCCTTGGATATCACCGCCTTGAATCTCGTCAGCTCTCCTGGCAGCGGCAAAACGACACTACTCGAAACAACGATCAAGGACATCGGCGACGAAGTGGCTTTCGCAGTGATAGAGGGTGATCAACAGACCACCAATGATGCCGACCGCATTGATCGACTCAATGTCCCTGTGATACAGATCAATACTGGAAAGGGCTGTCATCTCGACAGCGAAATGATCCAAAGGGCCTACAAGCAGCTTAGGCCCGCCCATGGCTCGGTATTGATGATCGAGAATGTAGGCAACCTGGTCTGCCCTGCGCTGTTTGATTTGGGTGAGAAGTACCGCGTGGTCATTGTGAGCACGACTGAGGGCGACGACAAACCACTGAAGTATCCAGATATGTTTGCACACTCGCAGGTATGTATTATCAACAAGATCGACCTGCTGCCTTATGTTGAGTTTGATGTGGCGAAGGTCAAAGACCATGGGCGCAAGATCAATCCCACATTGAAGTTCTTCGAAGTGTCAGCCACCAAAGGCGATGGCATGGATCAGTGGTATGAGTGGCTGAAGGCCGCTGTGAATGAAGTTCAACTCGCGTAAAATGTGCCTGGCAATCCCTGGAAAAGTAGAGAAGATCACCGGAGATCTTGACGATACGTTCCGCACCGGACTGGTAGCCTTTGGAGAGGTGAGAAAGGATGTCAACTTGTTCATGGTCCCGGAAGTGCAAGTCAATGATTACGTGCTCGTCCATGTGGGCGTGGCGATCAGCATCATCGATGAGCAGGAGGCAAAAAAAACGTTTGAGCTCCTTGAAAAGTTGGGCGAGACGGATGAGCTAGAGAGCGATTCTTGATTCCACGGTGCCGGACTTGTTCTTCGTCTGTGTTTGTACCCGAGAGCATTCTCCAGGCATGGCTTGTTGGTGAAAACACCAACAATGGCCTAAAAAACAACAGCAAGGGCAAAGAAATTAGTCACGATCTGCACTCTCGAGTGACGAGCAAAACATTTAACTTGAATGTCCTCAAGGCCGCCCTAAGCTATGATGGACTGGACGACGACGAATCGGTGGAGACTATCTCTCTTGGTCATAGGGATTGCCCTATTGATCTCCTGCCGTCAGCAAGATGATCTGGAGGAAAATTGTCCCGATAGAGTCGATCTGGCCAGCCAATCGGACGTCAACGGTTATGCCCTGGAGTACGGGCATTGCTCACGGGTCGGCGTGATGCACATCCGCACACAGGCGGTAAATGACCCCATCACCGATCTCAAACCACTCTCGACACTCACTTCGATCGACACGCTAGTCATCACGGAAAATCCGGAGCTTACGACACTTGCCGGCCTAACTCAAGTGACTAGTATCGATGCGCTGCGAATCTGGTCAAACGACAGGTTAACGCATCTCAGAGATCTTCGGGGATTGCAGGACCTGCAGATTTTGGAAGTAATAAGTAACGCATCGATCATCAATCTCGAGGGACTGGAAAGTATAGAGACTCTTGGAACGCTCATGCTCGTAGGAAATAACCTGGAATCGCTCACTGGCCTTTCCTCCCTCCGAGCTGTGGCCAATTGGCTCCTTATATATGATGAGGGCATCGAGAACCTCCGGGGACTAGAGCAATTGGAGTCTGTCGGCGCATTGGAGCTAGGCCGTAATGAGTCCCTGCAGGATATGATCGGTATGACGAGTCTTTCGACGCTATCTAGCTTGCGGATCTATCACAATGACTTGCTTTCAAGTTTAGACGGCCTGGACAATCTGGCATCGGCCCGGATCATCATGATAGAGGCCAATGATACGCTCGGGCATCTGCAGGGCCTTGACGGCTTGCGCCAAGTCGAAGTACTCCGCATCCTCGCCAACAGCAGTTTGGTGGACTTATCAGGAATGGAAGGAATCACTCAACTGACCAGTCTGAGCCTCAGTGGCAATGACGGCCTTGTCAGTCTATCGGGATTGGACAATGTCCAGGAGGTTACCTTTTTGCAAATTCTCCACAATGATGCCCTAAGTGATCTCCAGGGCTTGGAGGCCTTGACCACGGTTTCTGAATTGGAGCTTCAGCAGAATCACCAGCTGATCAACCTGACTGGACTTGGAAGCCTGGCATCTGTCGATCGCATGAAAATCTGGAAGAATGAATCACTGCAGCAGCTTGGCGGTATGGAAGCAGTTGCGGAGATCAAATACCTCAGCATCTGGGACAATGGCAGCTTTGAATACTTCTTCGACGATCCTTCCGCCATGGATCAAATAGATACCCTGATCATAGAAGACAACGAATCCCTCCGGCACTTTGGGGGGTTCGAGAATCTAACGTACGTCGACGACCTACAGGTGCGAAGGAATCCATCTATGGAGAGCCTGGAAGGACTGGATCAGGCGGTCATCGGCACCCAACTAGTACTGCACGATAATCCAAACCTGGTCTATTGCGAGGTGCCGGGTGTGTGCCAATTCCTTGAAACTGCCGATGAAAATAAACGCATTCATGTTTCGGGAAACGCTTTGCAATGCCGCGCCGTGAATACCCTTCTCACCGCCTGTGGCAATTAGACGCAATCCGATGAGACGGTGGCGCTATCTGTTGTTGAGCCGTCATAAGGGATTGCAAAAACTCTTCAGGGGCCAGAAGGCCAGGCTGAAGAACGGCACTGCAAGTGCGTCGGGTAGCGGGGTGCTGTTCTGAAGCGGCCGCGAGGCGGCTTGTGTGGAAGGCACGTGGGTTGGCCTGTGAGATCTTACCCCCCTACCAACACTTTCGACAGATCTTTGAAGTCAAACACCTCAGGATCGAGTAGATGCGACCGATGTACATTCTTCAGAGCCGTAAGCATGATCTCCTTCCTGTCAGGATACGTTTTCTCCCATGTGATCATCATCTCTTTGATCAGCTGGCGCTGCATGCCCGTTTGTGAACCACACAGGTTGCATGGAATGATCGGAAACTCACGAAGTGCGGCGTACCTGGCGATGTCCTCCTCCTTGCAGTTGACCAAGGGGCGGATGACGGTATGCTCCTCGTCATCTGTTTGGTAGATGGCGGGCATGGCCTCGAGCTTGCCGTTGAAGAACAGGTTCATCATGAAGGTCTCCAGTACATCTTCCCTATGGTGGCCCAATGCGAGTTTGTTGAACCCATTCTCCTTGGCATAACCGTAGAGTGTGCCACGCCTCAGCCTTGAACAGAGGCTGCACATGGTCTTGCCCTCTGGTACTTTGTCAACGACAATGCTGAAGGTGTCTCGCTCAAGGATCTGAAAAGGTACCCCTAGCGACTCAAGGTAGTTGGGTAACACTTCCTCAGGGAATCCGGGCTGTTTCTGATCGAGGTTGACTGCCAGGATCTCGAAGTCATGACCCCGTACTTGCTGGATGTGGAGCATCATGTCAAGCATGGTATAGCTGTCCTTACCACCGGACAAGCAGACCATAATACGGTCACCCGGCTCTATCAGGCCATAGTCATTTTGTGCATCCCACACATTCTTACGAAGGGTCTTGACGAGTTTTTTGTCCTCTGCTTCTACCTCGGAAACGGTCATGGATGCAAAGGTCGGAGATTTTGCTGAGTTATAAAGCCAAAGGATGGCTATGGCTTCGGGGGGAAGGAAATAGCGTCCTGTCCCCTTGGCTGTCTGGCCGAAATCTTGCTACAAGACTGATAGCATCCGGCTCATTGGGAGGTTGCAAAAAAAGGTGGAGGGAGGAGTGTGATTGTCCGCTCTCCTCCCATCACCCCATTCACTAGTCGCAATAGCTGGGATTCCCGCCGTATCCGGCCCAGCCGGCGATCATGATGCCCAACCCGATTGCTGCACCAACTGGGGGGAAAACGATACCAATACCTAGACCAAAAACACCCGCGACACCCAAACCGACTGCAAGCAAGCATTGTGACTGGCGGCTACCACCGCTAATCGTCTCCATTTTCTGAATTGAAAGTTCTGTCATCTCTGTAGTTTGTTTGATAGAATAATGTATTTCAAAAGAATACTGGCTTCGATGAAATTTCCTTTCAGTCTGTAGCCTTATTTGATGAGTTCTATCAAGGTGCGTCCTTCCAAGGTCCCATTATATCCCACATTGGAGTCCCTGAAAGGCCAAAAGCAAGCAGGCCTCAAAATCTTCAGCATCAATTTGAATAGGGACCGGACCCAATAATCTCAAGAGCCTTTGCGTTGCTTCTAGTAACAGGTCATCTAACTCAAAATTCACCACTCCTATGGACAGGCGTAAATTCCTCCATAACAGCTTCCTCGGTGTCACAGGCACGGCCACAATCGCGGGACTTTACACATGGCAAATTGAGCCCTTTTGGCTGGAGATCGTCCACCGACCAATGCCAGTCAAATACCTTCCTCCATCGCTTGAAGGCAAGAGGCTAATGCAAATCAGCGACGTACACGTGGGCAATCGATTTGATTATCAGTTCATCATCGACTCCTTTCAGAAGGCCCAGCAACTGGAGCCGGACCTGGTCGTGTACACCGGGGACTACGTGAGCTATGAAAACCAAAAGCAATTTGAACAATTGCAGGAGGTACTGGAATACTCAGTGAAAGGGCAAATGGGAACACTTGGGATTCTTGGGAATCACGACTATGGATACAACTGGGCGCAAGCCGAGGTAGCGAGTAAGATAACTGGCCTCATGGAGCGTGCCGGAATACAGATCCTCAGGAATGAATCGCGGTCCCTTCACGGGCTCAACATCATTGGCCTGGACGATTATTGGGCGCTTAATTTCGATCCCCAGCGCATCTTGAAAAAACATGGCCCTCATGAAGCCAACATCACCCTGTGCCACAACCCAGATGTTTGTGATCTGGACGTCTGGGGAGATTATCAGGGATGGATACTGTCAGGTCACACACACGGCGGACAGTGCAAGGCGCCTTTCCTACCGCCTCCTTTGCTCCCTGTCGAGAATCGCCGATACACCTCTGGCGAAATTGATCTAGGCGACGGACGTACACTGTATATCAATCGAGCCCTTGGCCATCTCTGGCAAGTTCGCTTCAATGTACGACCAGAGATTACGGTATTTGAACTCCAGAAAGCTTAGTCACTTTGAGTAACAGCGACCTAGTGTCGCACAATCCAGTCGATCACTCGTGCCGCGAGCCTCGAAGTATGGTTGTCTATATCGTAGTTTGGATTGGTCTCCACCACATCAAAAGCGACGAGCTTACCGCTGGACTTGACCAACCTGAGGGTCTCCAAGACGATGTGTGGTTCAAACCCCATAGGTGATGGAGCACTCACGCCCGGAGCAAATGGCGACGCAAACCCGTCCATGTCAACCGTGAGGTACACATGGTCGTGCGTTTCCAGGAATGGCTGCAGCCACTCCGCGACGATCTCCCACTTCGGCAATGTGTAGTCCATGTGATCCAGGTAGTTGACGTCGAAATCTTTGGCCAGGCCAAACAAGCGTGGACTGTTGCTCGCTTGCTGCACGCCGAGGACCAAATACGTGACCTGGGAGCCAAACTCCGTGAGGATCTGATTGAAGGGTGTGCCGGAGTTTCGGTACTTCTTCAAGGGTCGGAGATCCAAATGCGCATCGAGGTTGATGATCAGGGTTTTGGACGCCGATCCCAAGCCCCGGGTGATGCCACAAAAATGAGCGTATGACAGGTCATGGCCTCCTCCAATACCTACTGTGAAGGAGCCGTCGCTCACCAATCGGGCCGTGAAGTCTGTAAACCACTCATGAGCAGTCTCCAGATCTCCACGGTAGCACCTGACATCTCCAAGATCGACAATGCGCTGGTCCGTATGACATGCTATGGGTGCGAGCAACTGGCGGATCTTGGCTGGCGCAAGCGCTGCCCCGACACGTCCCAGATTGCGGCGAACGCCCTCATCGCAGGCAAGCCCAATGATAGCGACATCGGCCTTGTTTGAGCTATCGCCAAAGTAATCGTCCACATGCTGACGCTTCGTGCGTTGGTACCAAAACTGTACACCCAGCTCAGGCGCTGCCGGACGGCCTTGCCACAGCTCCTCCCGTGGAGGTTGATAGAAGTGGGGGTCCGCTTTTTCTATATCCATCATATTTCCTTCCCGTTGATCCAGACACGCTCAATCAAGTTGGCACCAAAGGCATACGGCAGATAAGCGGTGGAGGGTACAGGTTTGGTCAACAAAACATTGGCCCGCTTACCCACGGTGATGCTTCCCACCTCCTTCTCCAATCCCATCGCGTAGGCCCCGTTGATCGTGGCTGCGTTGACCGCCTCCTCGGGGGTCATTTGCATCTTGATACATGCCGTGGACACAACGAAATTCATGTTACCAGAAGGTGCCGAGCCCGGATTGAAATCAGTCGCCAGCGCCACTGGCAGACCTGCTTCCATCAACGCTCGAGCCGGTGTGTAGGGTATGCTGAGAAAAAAAGAGCACCCCGGTAGGGCCACCGGCATGGTCGATGACCCACGAAGACTGGCAATGTCTTCCTCTCTCAGCACCTCCAGGTGGTCAACGGACAGGGCATTGTGCCGCACGCCGGCTTCTACACCACCCAATGCTGTGAATTGGTTGACATGGATCTTGGGCGTCAGGCCATATTCCGAGGACTTCTCCAATAAATAGTCCGTATCCTCCACAGAAAAGTAGCCCTCCTCGCAGAAAATGTCCACGTATTCAGCTAGTCGCTCTGAAGCGATGATTGGTAGCGCTTCTTGAATTAGCTCTTGCAGATAAGCCCGAGCGTCGCCTGCATGTCGTTTGGGGATAGCATGCGCCCCGAGGAATGTGGCTTTGATGGGGATGTCGCTCGCTTCAGCTAGTCGCTTGATCACCCGTAGCATCTTGAGCTCGCCCTCAACGGTCAAACCGTAACCCGATTTGATCTCGATGGCTCCGGTGCCTAGCTGCATCACCTCATGTAATCTTGGCAGGCTCTGCTCGAACAGCTCCTCCTCAGAAACGGTTTGGAGCTTTTGCGCGGAATTGAGGATGCCGCCCCCCTTTTCTGCGATCTGTTGATAGCTGAGGCCCTTGATCCTGTCCACAAACTCCCCTTCTCTACTGGCTGCATAGACAAGGTGCGTATGAGAGTCGCACCAGCAGGGCAAGACCAGTCTCCCCGAGGCATCTATGACGTCATCAAAGTCGCCAGCCTCCGGGCAATCGCTCATCTCACCAAAACCAGCGATTCGTTGATTCTCAATGACCAGATAAGCTCCTCTGACGGAGGGCAGCTCCTTCATGTCCGCCCCTGCCACCAAGCGGATGTCTGGCTTCCTGACCTGCAAGAGCCCATCGATGTGCTTAAAAAGTATTCGCAAGCCTCTCAGAATAAGTTGTTGATTAATTTGTCGTCTACGAGGTTGGGCACCATTACTTGCAACTCCGGCGTTCGTGCCATTTCGCGCTCTACAGCAAATCGGGCACCCTCGTTCCTGGCCCAGCTTCGTCGGGCAATCCCATTGTTGACATCGAAAAACAACATGCGCTTCAAGCGTGCTTCCGCTTCTGGTGTACCATCCAGCACCATACCAAATCCTCCATTGATGACTTCTCCCCATCCGACACCTCCGCCATTGTGAATGGAAACCCAGGTGGCGCCGCGGAAACTGTCACCAATGACATTGTGGATAGCCATATCAGCGGTGTATCTGCTGCCGTCGTAGATATTTGATGTCTCTCTGTATGGCGAGTCGGTTCCACTTACATCGTGGTGATCCCGGCCCAGAACGACAGGACCAACCTCTCCCGAGGCAATGGCATTATTGAAAGCGGTGGCGATCTTCGCCCTCCCTTCAGCATCGGCGTAGAGAATACGCGCTTGCGATCCCACGACCAACTTATTTTGCCGGGCATCGCGAATCCACTTCACATTGTCTTGCATCTGCTGCTGTATCTCTGGGGGCGACTCTGTGATAACCTCTTCGAGGACCTCCATGGCTATTTCATCGGTACGGTCAAGGTCTTCTGGTTTGCCAGATGTACAAACCCATCTGAACGGTCCAAAACCATAGTCGAAGCACATCGGGCCCAATATGTCCTGAACATAAGAAGGGTATCGAAAGTCCTTTCCGTCAGCATCCATGATTTCCGCTCCCGCGCGTGAGCATTCCAATAGAAACGCATTGCCATAGTCAAAGAAATAAGTACCCCTGTCAGCATGCTGGTTAACCGCAGCAGCGTGCCTACGGAGAGAGCGTTGCACTTCTACTCTAAACTTATCGGGCTCTTCCGCCATCATTCGGTTGGACTCCTCGAAGGAGATGCCTACGGGATAGTACCCTCCCGCCCACGGGTTGTGCAACGAGGTCTGATCTGAACCCACATGGATAAATACATCCTCTTCCGCGAATCGCTCCCACACATCGACCACGTTGCCAATAAATGCGATGGATACAACCTCAGAATTGGACTGAGCTTCCTTCACCCGAGTGACCAAGTCATCTATTTCCTCGATCAACAGGTCCACCCAGCCTTGCTCAAATCGCTTCCTCGCAGCTGCCGGGTTCACCTCCGCGCACACCGTGACGCATCCCGCAATGTTACCGGCTTTCGGCTGCGCCCCACTCATGCCTCCGAGTCCGGCCGTGAGGAAGATCTTGCCTGCATTGTTCTCCTCCACTGCAAGGATCTTTCGGAACGCATTCATGACAGTGATCGTGGTACCATGTACGATACCCTGTGGTCCGATGTACATGAATGAGCCCGCGGTCATCTGCCCATATTGTGTGACACCCAAGGCATTGTAGCGCTCCCAGTCATCCTGCTTAGAATAGTTGGGGATCATCATGCCATTGGTGATCACCACTCTTGGTGCCTCGGGACCTGATGGAAACAGCCCCATCGGATGCCCCGAGTACATGTGGAGCGTGTGGTGGTCCATCATCTCAGCGAGGTACTTCATCGTCAAACGATATTGCGCCCAGTTTTGGAAGACCGCGCCATTCCCCCCATAGGTGATCAACTCCTCAGGATGCTGCGCGACCGCGGGGTCGAGGTTGTTCTGTATCATCACCATGATGGCTGCGGCTTGCCGGGAGCGAGCAGGGTATTCCCCAATCGGTCTCGCCTTCAGCGGATGGTCGGGCTTGAATCGGTGCATGTAGATACGCCCGTAGGAGGACAATTCCTCGGCAAACTCCATGGCGAGCTCTTCGTGCCATTCCTTCGGAAAGTAACGTAAGGCATTTCTTACTGCCAGCTGCTTCTCTTCACGACTAAGAATGTCTTTTCGTACCGGAGCCCGGTTAGCGGTCGATTGCGGGTCCTTTTTGGGTGGCAGGGTGGCAGGGATCCCCTGCAATATTTCCTCCTGAAATGTCATATCGATGGTAGCATCCATTGGGTAGGTAAATTTCGGTTTTTTTTTCAACTGTGACACGGGCCCGCGCACTCAGGTTCCTATATTTGATCGTGCACTCAAGCAATAAGTATGGGCCGGGAACAAATCGTTGAGCACTACCTCGAAAAGTCCAGAGAGCCGGGTTTTGAGATCGATCAGATCCGAAAGGAATTGGAAGGTCAGCAAGTACCAGAAGAAGACATCCGTGCGATCGTGCGGGACGTCGACAATGAGCTGCAAACGCGCGCGCTGGCGGGGCTGGGAAAGGACTACTCCAGACAAGTGATGGTCACGGGTACCATCCTTACCGTCCTAGGAGCCGGTCTGACGGTTGGTACCTACCTGGGTTGGATTTCGTCGGGCAATACAGTGGTCATCGCATATGGTCCATTCCTTGTAGGCATTGCCACGATTATCAGCGGGTTCTATATGAAAAGCAAAGCCACTCCGGAAAGGGAGAGAATCTCAAGATCCATCAAACGCCCGTTGTGAGCCGTGAATAGCTCACTTTACACCAATATCTTCAAGTCTCCCTGTGGTGTCAATGGTTCTGGTAAATCGGACTCGTCCAGCATTTGCCGAATGTCCCGCTCGATATCCGTGGCCATCGCCGAAATTGGGACGTCATTGTACAACCCCTCAAAAGGATTCTCACTGTAGTCGCCAATCATCTCCATCGTCCAAAAGACCCATGACCCTACGGTAGAGAAAGGTATGGACAGCCACACGAGCCACTCCGGCTGCTGCCCCACAAACACGTTCAGCATACCAAAGGGAAGCAGTGCTACGAAGAGCAGTGTGAAGAAGTAATTGACGGTGGCATATTGGCGGGGAAACGGGAAGTTTTTGATCCGCTCTGACTTGCCCTGGTGATCATAGAGGTCCTTGATGATCCCCTGAATTTCCAGATGGCGGAAGTGCTCCAGCGGACCAGAGACCCGGAGATCCATAAGATCACGGGACTGCATGCTCAAGAGATGCGACGCCTTATTGCCCTTGGTCATCACATAGCCATAGTCCTCTGTTGAGAGATATTCCCGAAGCTTCTCGAACTTCTTTTCGTCGTAATTCGTCCCCAATATCTGTCGATAGCCCAAATCCGTATCAGTGTGATGCTCCCAGGCTTTGGGTTGTCTCAGCTGCAAACTCAGCGCATGCAGCCACGCCACGTGGCGATGTACTACGCGCCTCCGAATGTTCTGCAGCTCCCCCTCTGATAGTTGCTGATCTGTACCTTCGTTGTTGATATAGTCACGAACTGTCACTGTAAACGTGCGGGATGTATTTACAATGCCTCCCCATATTTTCCGGGCCTCCCACAGGCGTTCATAGGAGGAGTTGTTTTTAAATCCAAGGTAGAAGGCCACGGCGATACCAATGAGAGAAATAGGCTGCCAGGGAAGACTCAACCACGGAATATCGAAGAAATAGTAGATAACGACGGGAATAGAATCGTAAAGGAGAAACGCAAATATGAATCGGCTTCCCCACCGGATGAGCTGACCCAGCGTGTAGCGACGTCCTGCCTGCATATTGATGTCGGGTTTAGGTATGTGAATCTATTGACAATTGGATGCCGGAGCAAAGTGGCTTGTTGATATATTCACGGTGTCCATGGAATTGGTCACAACGTGGACAAATAGTTTGTTCTAACTGTATTTTTAGAAATGTCTCAATTGAAATCGATACCATTAGTGGGTAAATTAGAGATTGCTAAAAAAGGATCAGTTTCATTTCAATAATCACAGAATATATTTCATTAAAGCCCCTTCCATCAAAATTTTGATTTATTAATCATCTCTACCTTTGGGGTTTTGTTCTGTAATCTGCCTATGAGAACTACTTTGGACAAAGAGCAAAAGCAGGGTCTATATGACCCCTCACTAGAGCGCGATGCCTGCGGTGTAGGATGTGTCGTCAATATCAATGGACGCAAATCCCACAAGACCATCAAGGATGCCTCCACCATGCTCAAAAATATGGAGCACCGAGGTGCTACAGGAGCCGACCCGGAGACGGGTGATGGCGCAGGGATGCTCCTGCAGATACCGCACTCCTTCTTCAAACAAGAACTGAGGGAACTGGGACTGAACCTCCCGGACGAGGGTCACTACGGCGTTGGTATGATCTTCTACCCGCAGCACTACCCTACGCGGGATGCCTGTCGAAAGGTGATGAATGCCAGCATCCGCAAGATGGGCTTTCAGCTCATCGGGTATCGAGTCGTCCCTGTCGATGGCAATGTCCCTGGACACGAATCCAAGTCTGTCGAGCCATATATCGAACAAGTCTTCGTTCAACATAAGGATCACGCCCTGACAAGTATTGAGCTAGAGCGCAAACTATATGTGCTTCGAGGATTAATCCTTAAGGATATAAGAAATAATGTAGTCGGCGAAAATGACGAATTCTACATCAGTAGCCTGTCGAGCCGCACGGTGATCTATAAAGGCCAGCTGAAAACAAATCAGCTAGAAAAGTACTACCACGACCTCCTCAATCCGGAGGTCAAGTCGGCACTGGCCATCGTCCATTCCAGATTTTCGACAAACACCTTCCCCAACTGGAAGCTCGCCCAGCCATTCTCTCACATTGCCCACAATGGAGAAATCAACACAATCCGTGGGAATGTGACCAAGATGCAGTCGAAGGAAGCGCTCATGAGTTCTCCCTACTTCACGGAGGAAGAGTTGTCGTGGCTATTGCCGGTCACAAATCCGGCCAATTCCGATTCGGCCAACCTGAACGCTCTGGTAAGGCTACTTACCCTCGCTGGGCGGCCGCTACCTCATGTCATGATGATGATGGTGCCAGAAGCCTGGCAGGACAACCATCGGATGGATCCCCTCCGCAAAGCATTTTATAAGTATCATGCCGCACTCATGGAGCCCTGGGACGGGCCGGCGGCACTGTTCTTCACCAACGGGCGACAAATAGGCGCAACACTGGACCGTAATGGACTGCGTCCCGTTCGCTTCTGCATCACCACTGATAAAAGACTGATCATGGCCTCGGAGGCCGGGGTAATCCCCATCCGAGAAGACTCCATTTTGAGAAAAGGACGTCTGCAGCCAGGAAAGATGATCATGGCAGATCTCGAAAAACAAGAAGTCTACGCAGACAACGAGATCAAGAAGATGATCTACGAAGACAAGCCCTACTTCGATTGGATCAAAGAAAAACGCATCAAGCTTCGGACGATGCCGATTCCGGACCTGGAGCCAAAAGTGATCGAGCCTCGCCGCTTGCTCACCCGCCAGATCTCTAACGGCATCACCGAAGAGGACGTGAAGCACATCATCCTGCCGTTCGCCGAGAAGGGCACAGAGCCTCTGGGCTCGATGGGAGCAGATATTCCTCTGGCAGTACTTTCTCGCCAAAGCCAACACGTTGCCAACTACTTCAAGCAATTCTTTGCGCAAGTAAGTAACCCCCCGATTGATCCAATCAGAGAAAGATTGGTGATGTCCCTTTTCACAAGAATTGGTAAATCAGGTAATATCCTCAGCGAGTCTGCTGAGCACACGCGGCAGGTGCATATTTCGCAGCCCATTCTGTCCCGTGATGATTTTTATCGAATCAAGGCACTGGAAAAGGAAGGCTTCTACTATCAGATCATCGATGCAACCTTCGACGCAGGACAGGGAGAGAGTTTACTGGAAGCTGTCAACCGTATTTGCGATGATGCTGAGCGAGCCATCAGTGATGGGATCACCATTCTGATCATATCCAACAGGAAGGAGTCTGAACAGCGGGCACCGATCCCTGGCTTGATTGCCGTAGGAGCCATCCATCACCACCTGGTGGATCAGAAACTCAGAACAAAAGCCGGACTGGTCGCCGAATGTAGCGATGCCTGGGAAACTCACCACTTTGCCACCATGATTGGCTACGGTGCGAGTGCGATCTATCCGTACCTTACCTACGATACGATCCGGCAGGCCTATGACCGCGGCCAACTGGACACAAGTCAGCCCATCGAGAACTACTTCGAAAACTACATCAAAGGTGTAGGTAAAGGTCTGCTGAAGATCCTCTCGAAAATGGGGATCAGCACTATGCAGTCTTATCAATCAGCCCAGATATTTGAATGCGTCGGATTGGGACATGAGGTGATGGGCAAATGCTTCAAAGGCACGCTTAGTCGACTTGATGGCCTGGGCTTCCAAGATCTTGAAAAAGAGGTACTCGTCAAGCACCATCACGCTTATGTGAAGAAAGGAAGTTTGCTGGAGACTGGCGGTGTTTACCAGTGGAAAAGGAAGGGTGAAAAGCACCTTCTAAATCCCAATACTATTCACCTTCTCCAAAAATCAACGAAGCTCAACGACTTCGAGCTTTTCAAGCAATATACTGCCGGGGTTCACAGCGATGAGGGAGAGGTCGTCAACCTGAGGGATCTCTTTGATTTCAAAAAGAGACGGCCAGTTCCTTTGAAGGAGGTCGAGCCCACTGAGAAGATCCTGAAGCGATTTGCTACCGGGGCCATGTCATTCGGCTCTATCTCACACGAAGCGCACTCGACGCTAGCAATCGCCATGAATCGCATCGGGGCAAAAAGTAACAGTGGTGAAGGCGGCGAAGACGAGGCAAGATTTGAGCGTAAGCCCAATGGGGACTGGGAACGTTCTGCAATCAAGCAGGCAGCTTCCGGACGATTTGGAGTCACCATTGACTATCTCACCAACGCTGAAGAACTGCAGATAAAGATCGCCCAGGGCGCTAAGCCCGGCGAGGGCGGTCAGCTACCGGGCCACAAGGTCGATGAGTGGATCGCCAGGGTACGTCACAGTACCCCAGGCGTCGGTCTCATTTCGCCTCCACCGCATCACGACATCTACTCGATCGAGGATCTCAAGCAGCTGATTTTTGACCTCAAAAACAGCAATCCCGACGCGCGAATTAACGTGAAGCTGGTTTCCGAAGCGGGCGTTGGCACCATCGCTGCCGGCGTCGCCAAGGCAAAGGCTGATGTGATACTCATATCCGGTGCTGATGGCGGAACAGGAGCTAGTCCGTTGAGTTCGATCCGACATGCAGGCCTCCCCTGGGAGATCGGCCTGGCAGAGGCGCATCAGACCTTGGTACGCAACAATCTTCGCAGCCGAGTCATACTTCAGACCGACGGAAAAATTCTCACAGGTCGAGACCTGGCCGTGGCCACCTTGCTGGGTGCGGAAGAATACGGTATCAGTACGGCGGCATTGATCGTGGAAGGCTGCATCATGATGCGCAAGTGTCATCTCAATACGTGCCCGGTAGGTATCGCCACACAGAAACCGGAGTTGCGCAAGCTGTTCACTGGTGATCCGGAGCATGTTGTGAATTTCTTCACCCTGTTGGTGGAAGAATTCCGTGAAATCATGGCTTCACTTGGATTCCGTACGGTCAATGAGATGGTGGGACAATCCAACGTATTGCGACTCCGACCAGATCTGGACCATTGGAAAGTACACACGCTCGATCTGACGCCTATTCTACAATATGAGGCGAGTCCGAAGCACGTGGGTACCTACAAGCAGATCAATCAGAACCACGGTATCGAGAAGGTGCTGGACCAGAAGATCATCAAGGATCTCAAGAAGTCCTCGCCACCTATCGAGCTACAATACTCTATCAAGAATACAGACAGGGCCACAGGAACCTTACTGTCGCACTTCCTTACGAAGAACAAGATCATCGGTGATCCGATCAACGTAAAGTTCGAAGGCTCGGCCGGTCAGAGTTTTGGGGCTTTCCTCGCACCTCGACTGCAGTTTGAGTTGGAGGGAGAAGCCAACGACTACGTGGCCAAAGGCATCTCCGGGGGAAGACTGGTGATCAAGCCGCACCAGGATTCGCCTTGTGTGCCCGAGGAAAACATCATCATCGGCAACGTCTCCCTTTATGGAGCGACCAGTGGCGAAGTATATGTCAATGGTCAGGCTGGCGAGCGTTTCTGCGTGCGCAACTCAGGAGCTGAGGCTGTAGTAGAAGGTATCGGAGACCATGGCTGTGAGTACATGACAGGTGGTCTCGCTGTGATCCTCGGAAAGGTTGGTAACAACTTCGGAGCCGGTATGAGTGGAGGTATCGCCTATGTGCTGGATATGGACGGAAGCTTTGAAGTGCGCGTCAATCCCGAAATGATCGGAATAGAGCAGCTTCAGGCTGAGGACCTTGTACTGGTTCGTTCCAAAGCCGAAAGGCACCTGGAACTCACCGGAAGTCCTCTCGCGAGCAGAATACTCGACGAATGGGAAGACTACCGCGGATACTTCAAGAAAGTCATGCCAAATGACTTGAAGAGAGTGTTGGAAAGTAAGAACGTCACAGAAAAAGTTGCATAATTATGGGGAGCATTGACGGATTTATCAAGGTAGATCGTGAACTGCCAAAGTCGGAGGACCCCTCCCAACGAATAAAGGAATACAAGGAATTCTATAAGCCTCATTCCGATGTACTCACCATCCAACAAGCGAGTCGGTGCATGGACTGTGGTGTTCCTTTCTGCCATAGCGGTTGCCCCCTCGGCAACTTTATCCCGGACTTCAACGATGCAGTCTACCGTGAAGACTGGGCCAAGGCCGTAGAGATCCTGCTGTCGACAAACAACTTCCCTGAGTTCACTGGCCGTATTTGTCCTGCTCCTTGTGAAGGCAGTTGCGTACTGGGCATCAACAAGCCACCCGTGGCCATCGAGCATATTGAAAAATCCATTGCTGAGAAGGGCTGGGAATTGGGTCTCATACAACCCAAACCTCCTACAGAAAGAAATGGTAAGCGCGTGGCTGTTATCGGCTCTGGCCCTGCAGGAATGGCGGCAGCGGATCAGTTGAATAAGTCGGGCTATCAGGTGACCGTGTACGAGCGCGACCCCAAACCCGGTGGACTGCTCCGATTTGGTATTCCAGATTTCAAGTTGGACAAGAGCGTAGTGGAGCGGCGTATCGATTTGATGGAGAAAGAGGGCGTCGAGTTTGTCACTGATTGCCATGTGGGATTTGACATCACAGCTGCTGACCTGAAGGAGTTCGACGCGATCCTGCTTTCTGGAGGGTCAACCATTCCTCGGGATCTCGGTATCCCTGGGCGGGATCTGAAGGGTGTCCACTTCGCTATGGACTTCCTGACGCAACAGAACCGCAGGGTGTCCAATCTTCCAGTGGAAGGAGAAGAACTGTGGGCGACTGATAAGCACGTGATCGTGATTGGTGGTGGTGATACCGGCTCTGACTGCATTGGCACCTCCAACAGGCATGGAGCCAAGTCCATTGTGCAATTTGAATTGCTCGACAAACCACCTGTCAGTCGAGCCACACAAAACCCATGGCCGGAATGGCCGCTGATCCTTCGAACATCCAGCTCGCACGAGGAAGGCGCTGACCGGGAATGGTCCATCATGACCAAAGAATTCATCGGAGAGAAAGGACAACTGAAAGGCCTGAAAACTGTGAAGGTAGAATGGCAGGACGGACGTCCCGTAGAAGTTCCGAACAGTGAAAAAACGTATGAATGCGACATGGCACTCCTCGCCATTGGCTTTGTGCATCCGCAGAAAGAAGGCATCATTGATCAGCTCAGAGTAGCCCTGGACGGTCGCGGCAATGTCGCTGCCAAAAAGTACGAAACGTCAGTCAAAGGGGTATTCACCGCCGGAGACATGCGACGTGGACAATCACTCGTGGTGTGGGCGATATCCGAGGGAAGAGAGGCGGCCAGGGCCATCGATGAGTACCTGGAACAAAGTACGCTCCTACCCTCCAAAGACCTCTCAGAATATCAGGTTTAGCCCGTCGACGGCAATACGTATTGTTGGCGGCACTTAGAGTTCGAGGATCTCAAAATCCGGCCCTTTCCCAAACTGGATCAGCTCACTGAGATGGTATGTTTCGAGGGTTCCGAGGTCTTTCAGTTGGAAATCCCTGGGAAGGATCTTCTCTAACTGGAAGGTATATCTCTCGCCAAAATTGGTGAGCTGGTACCTTTTACCCGTTCTCAAACTACTAAACGCTAATCCCTTCATCGAAACAAAGATGTTTGATTTCCGACCAAGAAAGTGGATATTTACTTTATCAATTTATGCAGGTCTCTTTATTTGATCTGCAGCAACCCTATATGACAACTAACCTATGACAAGGCTACTAACCATCTGCACTGTCGTTTCGTTCGTATGCTTTTCCTGCGGAACAGGCGGAACCAACAACACCCAAGAATCTGAAGAAGGAGGGGTATCTGCCGAAGACCTTCAAATCATAGCGGATATGCACGTCGCAATCCGGGACATGCATCGACCAACGCTTCTGCCGCATTTACTCCAGGAGACCGGCAGTGTCTATGATGGATCCCTGGTCAATGGTTTTGAGCGAGTAACTCAATATGAGCACAATGATGACACTGCGGCCATGAATTTGGGGGTATATGCGACTGATCTCGGTTATCAGGTAGCTTTCGGGCAGATAGATGAAGCCCTGAGTCACATGGACGCCATAGAGCATCTCGCCAAGACAGTAGGGGTGCAAACCGCCTTCGATCACGAGCTTATGGACATCTGGCAGGCTCAGCCAGAGTCTCACGATTCGATCAGTGACCTACTGAACAAAACGCCTCTGTTGGAAGAAAGCTCGTTGGATCATAGTGAGCGACTGAACATGGCAGCCCTGGCACTTACCGGCAGCTTTATAGAGGGTCTCTACCTGGCGGCTAAAAAAATCGACGACCACGATGTAGAAGGTATGTCTGACTCAGAAAAGGACCTGAAACTGCAGCCTCTCATGCAGATTCTCCTTGAACAAGAGCAGCCCCTGAAAGACATCATCAAATTGATGAAGGACCTACCTGACGATGAGACCATCTTGCGCATGATCAATGAGTTGGAGATCCTGGTCTTGCTGTACGACAGTGATCTCGAGAATATTGAGCAAGCGATGAAGGGTCAGGAGGATTTCTTGCTGACACCTGATCTGCTCATTGACGTGGTGCTTTCCATCGAAAACATCAGAGAGAAAATTGTGAGCTGATCCGCTCAAAAAGGTCAGCTTGTCTTCATCGCTGGTAATTCCTGTGTAATTTCATGCGGTGAAGACTAACGGTGTATGTTTTTCTTTCTGTCTAAGACGCTCAGTTTCCTTCTCCATCCACTGACCTGGATTCTTTTGCCTCTGGTGCTTTCCGTGGTGCCAAAGCTCTCAAGGTGGAAGAATGGATTGCGAATAGTGGGCATCGTGGCCGCCTTCGTTTTCACTAACCCATTCCTGGCCAACCTGGCCTTAAGAGCCTGGGAACCGCCTGCTACCCAGATCACCGAACCGACAGACGTTGCCATTGTCCTTGGCGGTATGGCCAATGCCCGCATACAGGTGGAAGGACAGATACAGTTCAATGACAATGTAGAGCGCATCCTGAGCGCGATCAAGCTTTACCGTGACGGTATGGTCCAGCAACTGATCATTTCGGGAGGGTCTGGAGATCTTCGAAGTACTGAGCTGTCAGAGAGCCCCTTGCTCAAGGAGCTGGCCATCTCGTTGGATGTCCCTCCGGAGGCCATCATCATTGAGACAGAATCGCAGAACACACACCAAAATGCCGTCTACGTCAAGCAACTCCTGGCCCGAGACACGATCAATTCGCCAATCATACTCATCACCTCGGCCAGCCACATGCGGAGGGCGCTGGGGTGTTTTTCAAAAGAAGAAATAGATGTCTTGCCCTACCCTGTAGACTACGGCGAGGAACCTATCGATTGGCATTTTATGAATTTCCTGCCGGATGGTGAAGAGCTTCACACATGGAACGAGTTGATGCGCGAATGGATAGGGTACATGGTTTATGATGTAGTCGGGTACATATAGGCTTTGCCACCGGCAGCACCTCTTCCGCCAGTGATCACATGAGGAACTGGTCGCCAGACTTGATTCCCGTCTCACCGTCCAAATCAATTGGCTACCTGGAATCCTCGGAATCCCCTACCTTCCTGATATGATGAATATGAGGCTAACCACTCTCCTGCTACTACTCCTACTCACCACTGCCTCCTTCGGCTTTCAGTCGTCCTATGATGAGGTTGACAACCATCTGAAACAGGTCCTGGACACGCTCTATGATGAGAATGATGATTTCGCTGGTGCAACTTTGGGCGTCGTTCTTCCTGATGGCAAAGTATTGAGTTATGGGATTGGTTATCAAAACATTGAGGAAAAGACACCCATGGATCCGGCGAGCAGGATGCTGGGCGGCAGCACAGGTAAAATATTCGTATCTGCTTCACTGATGCAACTCGTAGAAAGGGGGCGTCTCCAATTGGATGATCGTGTAAGTCAGTACCTTGGAAAGTATGAATGGTATTCCCGAATTCAAAATACTGAAACGCTTACCCTCCGCAACCTGATGCAACATGCTTCTGGCATCTCCCGCTATGTCTTCGGAGACACTTTCCAGGAGGATGTCCATAAAGATCCCGACCGAATTTGGAAGCCAGAGGAATTGCTAGCGTACGTATTCGATATGGATCCACTATTTGAGGCGGGTACTGATTTCGCCTACTCGGACACGAATTACATCCTCCTTGCGATGGTACTGGAGGAAGTGACAGGGACTACGATGTATCAATACGTGCAGGACAATTTCCTTTCTCCCCACGAATTTGAATTGACCACTCCTCAGGTAAGAAGAAAAATTGAGGGACTGGCAGTGGGCTACAACCGACCCGACGACGATTTCTATCCGGGAGTAGTCGTGAAGGACGGCGACTACAAATACAATCTACAATTCGAATGGGCAGGAGGCGGGTTCGTTACCAATTCTTCGGAGCTGGCAAGAGCAGGGAAGTTGATTTATGAGAACCAACTTTTCAGTGCCGACCTCATGGGCGACTTCCTCAATGGCATTGACGCTAAACGTCTGGGAGGCACGTGGGGTTTGGGCGTACACATCCAAGACACACCCCAGGGGCAAAGCTGGGGGCATAGCGGCTTTTTTCCAGGGTACATTACCAATATGCGATACTACCCGGATCACCGGTTCTGTGTCGCCTACCAGGTCAATACATCAGACCCTAGACATCTCTCACTCTACAGAAAGATGTCCGCAATTGCCTCTGAAATCGTAAAAGTTTTGGAACGACCTTAAGCGGTCTCTTCGCCGCCTTCTTCCTTCTTGGCGGCAGCCTTTTTGGGAGCGGCCTTCTTCTTGGCCGGCTTCTCTTCAGCAGCAGCTTCCGCCTTGGGCTCGTCTTTCTTAGCCTTCGCCTTAGGTGCAGCTGCCTTTTTCTCGGCTTTAGGAGCAGCTTCTTTTTTCGCCTTAGGAGCGGCCTCTTTCTTCTCTGCCTTAGGAGCAGCTTCCTTCTTGGCCTTAGGAGCAGCCTCTTTCTTCTCCGCCTTAGGGGCAGCTTTCTCGACTGCTGGGCTCTCGGCTTTCGCCTCTACCGCTTCTTTCTTGGGTGCTTCTTTCTTGGCAGGCTTCTTCGCATTTTCTTCGAACTCAGCTTTAATTGCTTCAACGTCCACGTTCTTGATAACAGGCTTGGTTGAAAGACGATCGATCGTCTTTACTCTCCGTTTTGCAACTGCCTTATTCTTACGTCCTTTTCTCTCTAATCTGGTAACTGCCATTTTCTTGTCAATTGTAATTGCCCCAATGAATCGGGCGGCAAAATTAGGGTTTTATATAGTTTTGTCCAAATAGAACACTTGATTGTGCAGAAACCCACACTACCAAAAGGAACTCGTGACTTTGGACCCGAAGAGACAGCAAAGCGGCAGTACATCATTGCTCGGATTGAGTCCAATTTTCAAACCTACGGGTTCACAAAAATTGAGACACCCACGCTAGAAAACCTGTCGGTTCTAACAGGTAAGTATGGCGACGAAGGAGATCAACTTCTCTTCAAGGTGCTCAACAATGGAGATTTCTCAAAAGATGTGACGGCGGCCGATTTGGAGAATGGCCCAGGGGCCTTACTGCCGAAGATTGCCAAGAGAGGCTTGCGATACGACCTTACCGTGCCCTTTGCAAGGTTTGTAGTGATGCACCGAAATGATCTTACGTTCCCGTTCAAACGCTATCAAATCCAACCGGTATGGCGGGGGGACCGACCGCAAAAAGGCCGCTATCAGGAGTTTTATCAGTGCGACGTGGACATCATCGGCACACGATCGGTTTGGAACGAGGTGGAACTGACGCTACTCATCCACGATGTCTTCAAGGACCTGGGCCTGGAGGACTATCAGCTCAAAATCAACCATAGAGAGATACTGTTCGGTCTCGCCGCATGGGCCGGTGCCAAAAGCAAAGAAGTTCCCTTCTGTGCTATCGTGGACAAATTGGACAAAATCGGTCCTGAGAGAGTTTCTGAAGAACTGGCGGCACTGGGGTGCGACGAAGGGAAACTAGAGGAACTCCTCCAACTGATCACCACTGCCGGAGACAACGCCACGAGGCTGCAGCTGATGGAAGGCCTATTGCCCGGCAATTCAGCGCTCCGGGTGCTAAAGGAATTCCTTGGATTGCTCGAAGAAGCACGTGACACCCCGACGAAATTGCAATTGGACTGGAGTCTGGCCAGAGGGCTCTCTTACTATACTGGGATGATCTTCGAAGTGGTGCCCACGACGGTAGCCATGGGAAGCATACTGGGTGGAGGTAGATACGATGACCTTACCGGGATCTTCGGACTCCCTGATGTCTCAGGTATCGGCATCTCCTTTGGCCTGGACCGCATCTACGATGTAATGGAAGAACTACAGCTCTTTCCAGATGATACAGCCGAGCATCTCAAGGTACTGATCACACATTTGGACGAAGACAGCTTTCGATACGGGGTCAAGCTTCTTAGCGAACTAAGGCAAGAGGGTGTGCGGTCCGATATATACCCTGAGGTTTCGAAAGTGAAGAAACAGATGAGCTATGCCAACAAATTGGGAGTGCCATATGTCGTCACTATCGGCAGTCAGGAGATAGAAGAAGGCGTATTTTCCTTGAAAAACATGCTGTCTGGAGAGCAAAAGAAATTATCTTGGCAATCCATCGTTAACGAACTGCGTTGATAATACACAGAATTCGAAGGTTCCTTGAGACATTATATCTTCCCGATATTGCTGTTTACCTGTCTGTCGACGATGGCCCAAACCGTCAGTCAAGAGGGGCGCTTTTCCGTAGCGATCAGTAGTGGTTGTGCACCCCTAACAGTCAATGTCGAAAGTCTGGATGACTTCGGCAACATTACCCGGCAGTACATATACGAAAATGGCCTGGCCGAGACCAGTGATACCACTTACACATACCTCCAACCGGGCATTTACTCGCTGGTGCAAATCGTCGGGGTAGATGTGAGTCCGAAGACAGACACACTCGTTATAGAGGTTTTTGATTCCCGCGACCCTGAATTTCAAATTTTTAAGTGCGAGGACAACCAGGTCGAACTCGTCATTACAGATGATTATTACTCCGACTATGTGGTAGACTTTGACGCCAATAATCAGATGGTCGTGTCCGCTAATGACGATCCGGTGGTGCATACCTATGGCTCTACTGGCATTCAGAATATAACCGTCCAGGGCAGTTTCTCCGCGGGTGCCACGAATTGTGCCGCCGTCACCCAGAGCGTCGACATCGTGCCCTTCATTAACAATGGACGCGTGACTGATGTGCAGCTTACGCGCAGCTGTCTCTCCAGTTTGAATGCGACTGTCTACTTCACGGTTGACCCCCAACAGTATTACCAAGTGCAGTTCCGAGCCGGCACAGGGTCGTACCTTACCGTCTTCGAAGGTGAGATCACCACCGACTCACTGTATTTCCCAGAATTTACCTTTTCCACCGATCGACGGATATGCTTTCGGGTCAACGCGCTCTCGGCGTGCTCCTTTGAGGTCGCCCAGGGACAGGACTTTTGCGTGACGAATCCAAACTCGATCGCACCGGAGATATCTAATGCCTACGCCACCTTTAGCAATGGCGACGTGCTGCTCTCGTTTGACGAAGTCGCCATAGGAGGGTTTTTCGGTGACAAGCGCGCACTCGGTTTCGACTTCGAGCGTCTCGACACGTTATATCCAGGATATATCGATCGCAATGTTTCCAATTTCCGCGAATACGAATATCGCATCGGGTTTGCGGATGTGTGCGGAAACGTGATCCCCCCTGTGAGCTTACTCACTTCCTTCGTTTCTGGCGAGGAAACAAGGGTCAACCATTATTCCTTCACGTGGAAGCCACCAACTACGCAGCTTACCGGCAGCACACTCAATAGCCTCATTGTGGTAGGCGACAACGGCCAGGAGCAGGTTTTTAACAACCCCGACAACCCTACTGAGATCTTTCTGGAGGAACCATTCGGCAGGACGCAGCACGTCTATCTACGAACGATTTACGACACCGGCGTGGTCATAGAGTCCAATCGAGTGCCGCTTACCTATGAGTATTATGCCTACATCCCTGATGGCTTCACTCCCAACGGCGACTTCCTCAATGATGAACTTCGGATCATTGGGCTGTCCAACGATGCCATTGACTGGAAGATCTACAATCGCTGGGGCGAAGTCATTTTTCAGTCGTCATCTGCAGAGATTGGTTGGGACGGCACCTATCGAGGCAATCGTGCCCCGGAAGGAGTATACTTCTATGACCTGACTTTTCTCAATTCTCTCAACGAAACAATTCGCCAGCGGGGTAGCTTTGTGTTAATAAGAAACTAGTCGCCTTATGTTTGATATGATGAAAATGATGGGCAAGCTGAAGGATGTCCAGGAAAAGATGAAGGAAGCCCAGGCGAGCCTGGCCGAAGTGAAGATCGAAGCCGAGGCTGGTGCAGGAATGGTCAAGGCCACAATCAATGGCAACCGGGAAATTCTGGCACTGGAAATAGATGAGTCCCTGCACAACGAAAAGGACACTGATCTCATGAAAGACCTGATCATCGCGGCTATCAACAAGGGCATGAAGGAAGTGGACGTAGCAAGCAAGGAGCACATCAAAAAAGCTACCGAAGGCCTTCTCCCGAACATACCGGGATTTGACTTCAACAACATGGTGTGATGAGAAAATACGCCGCAGTCATCCTCAACTATAATGGCTCCGACTTCTTGCGGCAATTTCTCCCCTCCGTCATAGCTCACTGCGGCAAGGAAAACGTCGTCGTCGCCGACAACGCCTCCACTGATGATTCCCTGAAAATAATCGCCGAGGACTTCGAGGGTATCGAAGTGATCGAACTGGAAAAGAATTACGGCTATGCCGGCGGATACAATGAAGCCCTCCTCAACGTGGAGGCTGAGTACTACGCACTGATCAACTCTGATATAGAGGTCACAACCGGATGGATCACCCCCTTGCTCGATTATCTGGAAGAGCACAAAGAGTATGCGGCCGTACAGCCAAAGATCAAATCCCACGCGGAGCGAGAAGCCTTTGAGTATGCCGGGGCGGCAGGGGCGTTTATCGACCCACTGGGTTACCCATATTGCCGCGGTAGAATCTTTGATACCATCGAAAAGGACACTGGGCAATATGACAATACGATCGAGACATTTTGGGCTAGTGGAGCGGCAATGGTTATTCGATCAGAGTTGTTCCATGAGGCAGGAGGATTCGACCCCGATTTTTTTGCACACATGGAGGAGATCGATCTTTGCTGGCGATTGGGGGCCATGGGCCATAAGTTTGCCTGCTTACCAGAGAGTGTTGTTTTCCACGTAGGTGGTGGAACGCTGTCAGCGACCAACCCCAGGAAAACCTACCTCAACTTCCGAAATAATCTGACGTTGATTACCAAAAACATGCCCTGGAACGAACTGTGGTGGAAGTTACCCGTGCGTCTGACGCTGGATTTCGTTGCCGCATTTGTGTTTTGGCGCGATAGTTCCGCGGCTCATGGGCGCGCGGTATTGTCAGCCATATTTGATTACTTCTTATCGATCGGAAAAACGCTACGGAAGAGAAAAGGCAGATCAATGCTTGCCCTGGGGGGTGAAAGCCAGTCACCCGTTGTTTATCAATATTTTATTGCGGACAGGAAAACCTACAGCCAGTTGTCCTGAAAGGACAAGCTCCCTAGTAGTACCAAAGGGAGTTGTGGCGACGCCTGAGCATCTTGCGAAAGTCCATAACAAACGCGAGAGCGAGATAAATGAGGATTGGCGACCCAAATGTGAGAAACGAGGCGTAAATGAAGGACAGCCGAATATTCGAGGTTGGAATATCGAACTTCTCCCCCAGCCTGGTACATACGCCGAAAGCATGTCGTTCAAGAAAGTTCTGCACCTTATTCAAAATTCTCTATAGCCTTTTTACAAAGATAATTCTTCACTTTGTATTTCTTTCTAACGCACATAGTGTAATGTTTATTTTTAAGTATTATTGCAAAAAATTAAACCCGCGCAATCGGCGCATTTGGATAGCATAAAACGGAAACCATGATCAAAATGAAACTTTTCAACCTTGCCTTTGGGATTGTTCTGAGTGCAGTGATACTATCAGGATGTTCTCTGGCTAAAATGGTAAAGCTGGCAGATCAGCAAGATTTGCAGGTGGATCCCAATCCTCTTGAAGCTCACGGTGGACAAGTACCTTTCTCTATGTCGGCGGTATTGCCACCAAAAATGTTGCCTTCTGGGAAAATCTGGACTATCACAACTTTCTATCAGTATGGCGACAAAGAGATGGAAGTAGGCACTGTTGAGTTCAAGGCGGAAGACTTTCCCAACAGCAGCACATCCACTTCCAGGAAAAGCGAAAATTTTGAGTTCCCTTACAGCGATGAATTGAATCCAGGTGCACTGATGATTCAAGGCCGGGCAACAGATCCTCGAAACGGAAACTTCAAAGAGACTGCGAAAATGCAAGTCGCTACTGGTATCATCACCACATCTCTTGCTGTGAAGGACTCATACCTGGCTGCTTATGCTGACCACGGATACAATGACAAAGAGGAGTTGATCCCTACTAATGTGGATTTCTACTTCCCTCAAGGAGTATCTCGTTTGGTTACAAGCCTATCCACAGATGGTACTTCCAACCGTCAGAAGAGAGACAACCTTTCAGCTTTCATCGCTGAAAAGAACGTGACTCGCACAGTGACGATCACAGGTACTCACTCTCCTGAAGGTCCTGAGAGAGTCAACAGCAACCTGTCTCAAGATCGTGCTGAGACTATCGAAAAGTACTACAGAAGCCAGATGCGTCGATATGACTATCAGGGTGTAGCGGACTCTATCGAGTTCATTCTGAAGCCTGTCGTTGAGAGCTGGTCAGAGTTCCGTACAGCTCTTCGAGAGTATGACGGAATCGAAAGCGGCGAGAAGAACGAGTACATTCGAATCATCGACGGTTCTGGTTCTTTTGAAGACAAGGAGAAGCAGCTGCAGAAAATCGCTAGCTACAAGAAAGTTTTCAATGATATCTACCCTGCTCTCCGTACAGCGAAGACTGAAATCCTCACTGTAAAAGAGAAGAAGTCCAATGCGGAGATCGCTGTACTCGCTCGAGGTATCGCGAAAGGTGATATCAGTGCCGATACACTCGAAAGCAATGAGTTGCTTTTCGCTGGTACATTGACTCCTTCTATGGAAGAGAAGATTGACATCTATTCAGCCTCTACTAAGAAAGATGGAAGCTGGCAAGCACACAACAACCTCGCAGCGGCACACCTCGACATGGCTCGAAGCGGCATGGGTAGCAGGGATCAACTAGTACAGGACGCCCTTACTCAGTTGGAGATCGCTGCCAATAAGAATGACGCGGCCGAAGTACATGCCAACATGGCTTCTGCTTACATGATGCAGGGAGAGTATGCCAAAGCTTACGAAAGTGTGAATGCTGCACTTGGCAAAGGACCTAACAACCAATTGACTGCGGCTATCAACGCACTGAAAGGTGCCATCGAAATTCGTATGGCTCAGTACGATGCTGCTAAGTCTTCACTGGCTAGCGCTGAGACCTCTGACATCGTAAACTTCGACAGAGGTTTGGCTCACTTGCTTTCTAAGGATTACACTGCTGCAGATACCTTCTTCGGTGATGCTGCAGATTCTGACGCCATAGGTGCTGATGCAAACTACTACCGTGCAGTAGCTGCTGCTCGCAGAAACAGCCCTGCGGACGTTACTACCTACCTGGCTGCAGCTGTGAAGGCTGAGCCTTCTTTGAAAGAAAAAGCGCTTGCTGACCTTGAGTTCACTAACTACGCCAACGCGGTGAACGAGGCAGTCAAGTAATGCATATTCAAAATTAATTTTTCGAAGAAGCCCTCCTAGTGAGGGCTTTTTTGTTGGCGGTCGACCCATCAACAAATTGACTCGACAGAGCGGCGACAATATTATTTGTGCGGCCCCGCGTATTTACTTGGTCTATACTAATTTAGCGGCTCGAATAATCAGAAGACGACACCAATGCGAACTATTCAATTCAGAGAGGCTCTTCGAGAAGCGATGAGTGAGGAAATGCGAAAGGATGAAAACATCTTTTTGATGGGTGAAGAGGTGGCCGAATACAACGGGGCCTACAAGGTAAGCCAGGGCATGCTGGATGAATTTGGGGCGAAGCGTGTGATTGACACACCGATCACTGAGTTGGGTTTCACCGGAATTGGTATCGGTGCTGCGATGAACGGTCTGCGACCTATCATTGAGTTCATGACCTTCAATTTCTCATTGGTGGCCATAGATCAGATCATCAATGGCGCGGCAAAGATGATGTCCATGTCTGGTGGACAGTATAGCGTGCCCATCGTGTTCCGCGGACCTACGGGCAACGCGGGTCAATTGAGTTCGCAGCACTCCCAAAATTTTGAAAACTGGTATGCCAATACCCCAGGATTGAAGGTGGTCGTTCCTTCTAATCCCTATGATGCCAAGGGCTTGTTGAAGTCCTCGATCCGTGACGAAGACCCCGTCATCTTCATGGAATCTGAGCTCATGTATGGTGACAAAGGTGAAGTTCCGGAAGAAGAATATACACTGCCACTGGGCAAGGCGCACATTGTTAGGAATGGTGACGATGTGACCTTGATCTCTTTTGGCAAAATGATGAAGGTCGTCTACGAAGCAGCCGATGAACTGGCCAAGGATGGCATCCATGCCGAAGTGATCGACATGCGTAGCGTAAGACCGATCGACTACGCCACGGTGATCGAATCTGTCAAAAAGACCAACCGACTAGTGATCGTTGAGGAAGCCTGGCCACTATCGTCCATTTCCACGGACATTAGTCATCAGGTACAGCGCCAGGCCTTTGATTACCTGGATGCCCCTATCCACCGTGTGAATAGCAAGGACTTGCCGCTGCCTTACGCACCGACATTGATTGAGGAGATCCTCCCCAATGTGAAGCGAACAATTGAGGCAGTAAAAGCGGTCTGCTACGTCAGCTAAGACCTTAGGATACTGGTAAGACGGCGGGTGCTACTCAGCGGGGTCGAAGACTTACCTGAGCATATTGCCAAGCGCTTTGGCACCGCCCATCTTATTCATCGTCTTCATCATCTTCCTCATCTGTGCAAACTGCTTGAGGAGCTGATTGACTTCCTGAACGGATGTGCCGCTGCCTTTGGCGATCCGCTGTCGTCGACTACCATTGATAAGGTCGGGATTCTCACGCTCCTCAGGTGTCATGGACTTGATAATGGCTTCGATGGGCTTCATAGAGTCATCATCAATGTCAATATCTTTCATGGCCTTTCCCACGCCGGGGATCATTCCCATGAGGTCCTTGAGATTGCCCATCTTCTTGATCTGCTCCAGCTGCTTGAGGAAATCATCGAAACCAAACTGGTTCTTTCGGATCTTCTTATTGAGCCTCTCAGCCTCTTCCTGATCAAAGTTCTGCTGAGCCTTCTCAACGAGCGTGAGAACATCACCCATCCCAAGGATCCGATTCGCCATACGATCCGGATGGAACAAATCGATGGCGTCCATTTTCTCACCCGTACTGACAAACTTGATGGGCTTCTCTACCTGCTTGCGTATTGATAGGGCCGCTCCACCCCGTGTATCACCATCCAGCTTGGTCAAGACGACGCCATCAAAATTCAGGCGCTCGTTGAATGTCTTTGCTGTATTGACCGCATCCTGACCGGTCATTGAATCGACCACAAAAAGTGTCTCCGCAGGGTTTACAGCTTTCTTGACAGCCTCGATTTCCTGCATCATCTCTTCATCGACCGCCAACCGGCCCGCAGTATCTATGATGACTGTCTTCTTGCCATTATCTCGCGCGTATTTGATCGCACTCTTCGCAATCTTTACGGCGTCCTTATTCTCAGGCTCCGCATACACCTCGACACCAACCTGCTCTCCAAGGACCTTCAACTGGTCGATCGCCGCTGGTCGGTAGATATCGCAGGCGGCAAGCAGTACGGTCCGTCCTTGCTTCTTCAGACGATTGGCCAGCTTGCCACTAAAGGTTGTCTTACCAGATCCTTGCAGACCTGAAATGAGAATAACATTGGGGTTGCCCTCGAGGCTGATAGGCACATTCTCATCTCCCATGAGCATTGTGAGCTCCTCAGACACAATCTTTGTCAGGAGTTGCCCGGGCGAAACCGCAATCAATACATCGCGTCCCAATGCCTTTTCTTTAATAGAATCGGTCACATCCTTTGCCACCTTGAAGTTCACATCAGCATCGACCAGCGCCCGACGAATTTCCTTTACCGTCGTCGCAATATTGATCTCTGTGATCCTCCCCTGCCCTTTCAGGTTCTTAAACGCCCTGTCTAACTTTGCACTAAGACTATCGAACATGCTTCATAGATTAAGACGGCAAAAATAAAAAAGTAATGGATCGTCCTCGTAACCTTTTGTAGCAAAAAGAGTATCATCCATATAACAGTACCTTGTAATACCAAATAATACTCAAGATGAAACAATTACCCATAGCTATTTGCCTTGCTCTCCTCCTGGCAACATTCACCGCAGAAGCCCAAAAACTACGTGAAAAGGATTTGGTAGGTACCAGCTGGAAGATGCGCATAGACATCGAAAGAGCGCTGGAAGAGGCCGAAGAGGAGCTTGAAGAAGAAGACAACGTCTTGGGCGAAATGATCCTCAGAGGTGTTTCAGGCATTGTCGAAGGCATTATCGAAAACATCGACGTCTACTTCGACTTCTACGAAAACAACGAAGTGCGCGTCTATGTCGACGCATTTGGTTCAGAAGATGAAGACTACGTATTCTGGGAAATTAACCGTCGTGGAGAGCTGGTGATTGACGAAAGTGACCATTTTGATTCAGATGGTCCCAGCTATTGGATCTATGATGGTGGCGTACTCGTGTTGGACGAAAGTTACGATGACGATGACGACGCAGACGTATACCTAGAACAGGTGAGATAAATTCCCCATTTTCAGGTATTGCTATTTTCCTAAGAAATAGTTTACATTTGAATATTGATAGCTAATATCAGGTGTTATTAGCTATTTTTCATTTTTAACCGCCCGAGACAAAATGAAGTTAAAAAGGAACTGGAGCAAAACAGTGCTTCTTTTCACTGTGTACGTTTTGTTGATGTCATTTTTTATAACGGAAGAACACAGCATTTTTAAGAAGTTGCTCATTCAGAATTTCCACTCCCTAAGCATCTACACGCCTTTTTAGGGCTTGTTCAAAATGCTTGGCAGATCTGCCTGCGAGTAGTTGACGGACTTCAACGTTTTATGGTCGCTACTCCGGTACACTAGAAAAAGACCGTCTACCTCCTCATAGAAGCATGGCGTATCTCGTTCTTTAGAGTAGTAAGCTACGGTCTGCTCAGCTTCCTCTCTGGTTTTGCACGCCTTACTCATATTGGAGCGTTGCACTTCATTGAACAACTCGACAAACTTCTCTCCAAGACCAAACTCCAGCACCGCGCCGGAGAGCACATACTGAATGTCGCACAAGGCATCAGCCACCTCAACGATGTCTCCATCCTTGATCGCATCTTCCAATTCCTTCAGCTCCTCCTGAAGCAGCTCCACACGCAAGGCACAGCGCTTCGCAGAGGGGATTTGTGGGTCGTCGAGTATCGGGTGCTGAAAAGTCCGGTGAAATTCTGCCACCTGGTTTAGTGCGTCTATTTTATCCATTCAATCGTTGAGTTTTGCTTTTGCTCGTTCATTTCGGATAGCCTTGAGCAGGAAATAAACAAAGCCGCCAATGACCACAAACAAGATGACAAACATGCTAATCAATGTACCAATCTCCATGGCAGGTTATTTTAAAGAGCTGTCAACAAAGGTCCTGTAAAGCCATCGGTTGAGGATCAGTCCGATAATGATGACCGCAACCCATTGGGTGATGACCGAAGCATTGCTAAATACATCAAGGACATTCCAATTGCCGTTCGCATCAAACCACGGGTAATCACTGTATCCCTGTGAGAGCCACCAGTAAATGAGAAATGCGGCCACAAATAAATTGACCTTCGTCGTCCACGAGAAGTAGTTGACGTGGACCTTGAAATCTGAGTCCCCATCGATAAAGTCCTCCTTGAACTTGGCGGGGCCGTATTTCAACACGGCAAACAGTATGAAGAACCCGGAAAGTATCAACCCAACGCCCCATACCCAATCCTGGTTGTTGAAGAAGTCAAGGCTATAGGCGGATGGAAATCCGATCACAATGAATGCCGCCGCCACTATGGGCGCCAAATGTTTTTTCTTCACTCCCATATTGGAGAGGTTGCTAATGAATAGCTCTATCATGGGAAGTAAAGAACTGAAAGCCGCAAAGAACAGGGCCAGAAAGAAAAATACCGACAGGTATGCTCCACCCCCGAACGTGCTGAACAACCGGGGTATGATCGTGAAAGTCAGCGCTTGATTCCCAGCTTGCAGGTACGACAAGGCCTCCTCTCCCGACGCCGACAGCGCAAATACGGCCGGCAAGATGGCCATGCCCGCCAGGAGTGATGCCGTGTTGTTCCCAAAAGCACCAATGAACGTATTGAGGGTCACATCTTCCTTTTCACGACTGAAGGACGACAGCGTCATCATCAGTCCCCAGCCGGCTCCCGTAGACCATGCCGACTGTGAGAGTGCTTCGATCCAAATCTTCGCATCCCCAAAAAGCTCCCACTTGATGGTAAACATATAGGACAAACCCTCTACGCCCTTCGGCATCGAGAGGGCAATGATGGCGATCACAATGATGAGGAAAAAGAGGGTTGGAATCAGAATCCGGTTGGCCGCCTCAAGTCCGCGTTTGATCCCCCTCTTCAACAAGAGGACACCTGCCAGAACCACGAGAATGTATAGACCGATTGTGATGGGACTGGCATTGGCTACGCCATCCCACTGGGAGTCCATGAGGCCCGGATTCTCCTGCAGTCGGGTAGCCAGCGATTTTTCGGAGAAAATGTTTAAAACCGAAATCCGCAGATACTGCAGTGACCACGCGGTGACCACCGAGTAGTAAAAGGCGATACCCAAGGTACAAATAGTGATGAAAAAACCCATCCAACTGTACCGCTCTCCAGCGAGGCTGGAGAAGGAGCCGATAACTCCGCGCCGGTACTTTTTGCCTATGGCAAACTCCGACAGCAGCAGGGGTATCGACCAAATGAAAAGGAACAAGATCCAAAGGACAATGAATGTGCCTCCGTACTGGCCAGCCAGTCGGGGAAAACGCCAAAGGTTCCCAGCTCCAATCGCCATTCCCAGGGCTGCCAAGACAATTCCCCAGCGATTGCTAAACGATTCTACTTTTGGCATTCTTCCATTGGATTTCTGCCAAATATATAGAAAATCAGGTCATGGCTGCCCGACCTCGGCTATTCGTCTTTTAGCGTCCGCGCAGGGTTGATCAGCGCGGATGTAACGGTCCGATGACTGATGGTTGCCAGGGCAATTCCCAGTGATACAAGGAATGCCCAGAGGAAGAACATCGGGCTGATCGTGATGTTATACTGAAAGTCCTGAAGCCACTGCCCCATCAGATAGAACGCTCCGGGTGCTGCCAGCACAAATGCAATCAGTAATAGCAGTACGACCTCCTTACTGAAGATACCGAGGATGTTGGCAATGCTTGCACCTAGCACCTTACGTATGCCTATCTCTTTCATTCTATTGATGGCGATGAAAGATATCAACCCATAGAGTCCGAGGCAACCGATCACGATCGCAATGATGGAAAACAACTTCATCAGTGACGCTGTGCTGCGCTCTGTATCATACCTATTGCGTAGCTGCTCATCATAAAACTCCCAGTTGATCACGTACTCTGGAAACACCTTATCCCAGGAATTTTCAAAGTGCTCGATGGCCGCCTGGAAGTCGCTACCCTCGTTGATCTGTATCCCGACCTGGTAAAACAGGCGTGTATCCCTGATCATAAACACATAGTCCATACCATCCTGCAATGGTTTGGCATGGAAGTTCTCAAGGACCCCAATGATCTGCTTGTCTCCACCCCATCCGCTGCTGACCTTCTCTCCGACTACACTTGCATAGTCGTCCTTGAAGCCCATGAGGTCTGCCACCTTGCGATTGACCAACACATTGTGCGTGCTGTCATCCCTGCGAAGCCCACGACCAGCTAATAGCTCCAGCCCGTACAACTCAATGTAATTCTCGTCCACACACTTGAAATTGCCGTGATAGCTCTCTTCCGAATTCAATGGCTCATAGTTGAAGTTGGTGTAGGAATCACTATTGGCGGTCGGTCCCCCCAAGGCAAAAGCAACATTGCCGACACTCGGAGAGGTCATTAACTCTTCTCGCAATCGCTCCAATTTGACTTCGTCTGGTTCCGGGATATAGCTACTGATGATAGCGTCCCTGTTGAAACCTAGTTCTTTATTGAGGAAGAAATTCATCTGCGCGGTGATCACCAACGTACCGATGATCATGAATTGAGATATGGCAAACTGAAAGATTACCAGTCCCTTCCTCAAGGACAATCCACCGGAGTGGTTTTTGGCGGTGATCTTGTTTTTCAGCGCCATAACGGTATTCATTTTTGAAAGTAAAACCGACGGGTAGAACCCAGCCAAGGCCGTCACACCCACCAGCATACTGATCATGAATATCCACGTCGCCAGGTCGTTCAAAGGGAACAAGGACAACCGCGTATTGATGATCTGCTCTAGATAGAGAAACAGAATCTCCCCGATCGCCAGTGACAACACGCAAGCAACGAAAGTGATCACAAAGATCTCAAGATAGAATTGCGACACAATTTGACGCTTTCTCCCGCCGACGGCCTTACGAATACCTATTTCCTTTGATCTGTTGGCCGCCTGAGCGGTCGCGAGATTTACGAAATTGATACATGCTGTGAGAATCAGGAACATGGCAATGACTCCTAGTGCGTAAAGTGTTTCCATTGGAGTCGTTCCGACATAGTTGGGGTACCTCTTGCTATAGTGGAGGTCTGACATCGGCTGTACGTGATACCGCTCACGGTCCGAAGAGTTTTCCCCGTGATGCTTATCCACAAAGGGGATGAACTTCGCCTCCATATCATCGACATTGAAGTTCGCCGGCGCGAGGAAGTAGGTATTGGTATTCGAGCTTGTGCTACCCCACCGGGTACCATCCTCAAAATACGGATTGGCTTCCGCCTGGCTATAGTATTCCAGGAACACGTCAAAGGGAAAATTGCTCGTCTCGGGATAATCCTCAATGATGCCTTCTATCTCGCACTTCGTATTGTTATCGAAGGCTATTACTCTTCCAACCGCCTCATCCAATTCATCTCGATCCAGATTGAAAAACTTTTTCGCCGCTGATACAGTGATGACCGCACGATTGGGATTTGTGAGGGCCTCCTCCCTGTTGCCAATCAGCCATTCTGAGTCAAATATTTTGAAGAAGGCATTTTCTGTAAAGACAATACCGGGCCCATCTGTAAGAAATTTCTTATCGATAGCACCATCCTTGAGCGTTGTGATCTGTCCGCCGGCCTGAAAAGTCCTTGTTACCTCCAACACTTCTGGAAAGTCTGCCTTGATCGCGGGTCCCAGTGGGTGTGGTGTACCCTGCCCATGGTCAACACGGTCCGGACGAATGTCCTCCTTGACGACCCGATAGATTTGCTCATAGTTGGAGTGGTGCTTATCATAGCTCAACTCGTAGCGAATGACTTTGAAAATGACAACGGAGCAGCCAATACCCAGCGCCAAACCCAGTATGTTCAGCGAAGCGTAGACCTTGTTTCGAAGCAAGTTGCGGTAAGCAGTCAGCAAATAATTTCTTAGCATATCCCTAAAGTTATTGTCCGATAGTATACCAATCCTATGCCATAGGACTCAAGCATCTAATAATCAGCCTGTTGCATTCCCTTCAAATTCTTAGCCACCCATACTGCTATGATTTTGTACATGGTGCTGTTTGGTTTTGATACAGATTAAAGGATTTTTGAAGACGCATGAAGGAGAACGCCAACATTTTGATCATCGATGACGACGAAGCGGTGCTGACTACGGCCCGCATGTTTCTGAAGCAAAAGTTCTCTTACGTGCATGGCCTGTCCTCACCCAACAATCTCGATAGCGTCCTCAACGAAGTAGATTTCGATTTGGTCCTTCTCGATATGAACTTCACTAAAGGAGAAGATGACGGCCTCGAAGGACTGGCACTCCTCGATAGGATACTGCAACTGAGCCCTTCTACCGAGGTGATCCCCATCACAGCCTATGGTGAAGTGGAACTGGTCGTGGAAGCCATGAGGCGCGGGGCTCGGGACTTCATAACCAAGCCGTGGACCAACGATAAGCTGCTATCAGCGGTACAAACCGCCATGAAGATGGTCGAATCACAAAAGACCACAAAGAGTCCGGAAACCGATGACGGCGAGAGTCAGGGAGCTCAGGAACAGATTATTGGTGACTCGCGTGCATTCAAGCAAGTCCTACAAACCATCAGCAAAGTGGCAGCTACTGATGCCTCGGTGCTGCTTTTGGGTGAGAATGGTACCGGCAAGGAAGTGGCCGCCAAAGCCATCCATCAGCAATCAGAACGCAAAGAAGGGCCTTTTGTCAAAATCGATTTAGGTGCTCTGAGTCCTAGCCTCTTCGAATCAGAGCTCTTCGGTCATAAGAAGGGCGCCTTTACCGATGCCCGGGAAGACAAGGCCGGCAAGTTTGAAATGGCACAAGGAGGCACGCTCTTCCTCGACGAAATAGGCAATCTGGAACTTCCCCTTCAGACGAAACTATTATCGGCGCTTCAAAACAGGGAGATAACGAGGGTGGGTTCCAATACGGCGGTCCCCATCGATGTGAGACTTATCTCCGCGACCAACAGCGATCTTCGCGAGCGCGTGGGTGATGGCACTTTCCGGCAAGACCTGCTATACCGAATCAACACCATCGAGATCAGCATGCCACCCTTGCGGGAGCGAACGGAAGACATCCCGCTGCTGGTTCAGCATTATTTTCAGGAACATAAGAAGCAATATAAGAAGCGACATCTCAAACTAGAGAAGGAATGCATGGAGGCCTTACAGCGCTATCCGTGGCCAGGCAACATTCGCGAACTGGCCCATGCGACCGAGCGGGCAGTGATCATGGCCGAAGGGACATTGGTCACGATGGCAGATTTTCACCTCCTGGAAACCGGCGCTACCGAGGAATCACTCGATTTGAGGGACCATGAAAAACGATTGATCCTAAAGGCCCTGGAGCGAAACAAAGGCAATATCACCCATGCAGCAAAAGACCTCGGCATAGACCGGCTGGCGCTGTACCGACGACTGGAAAAGTATGGTCTTTAATCGGTTCTTTTTCCAGATCCTGGCACGATGTATCCTGCTGGTCATCTCCATCTCGGTGATGAGCTCGATCTTCGGACGTCCCGAGCTTTTCTTTACTCAGATCATTCTCGGTAGTGTGATCCTCTTCCAAATCATCGAATTGACTCGCTTCACCAACAAGACCAACGAGGAGCTCACTCGTTTTCTTGCGGGTGTGAAGGATGGTGACTTTCAGTTACACTACCCTAAAAATGAAAAGACGCCTTTCCAAAGACTTCAAAAGTCCTTCGGCGATCTTGTGGATACACTACAGTCTCTGCAGGCAGGCCGTGAAGCCCAAAACCAGTTTCTCAATGAGCTCATCAATCAAATCCGGTTCGGCATCATTGTCTTTGATCACCAGGGGAACATTGAGATCATGAACCAAACAGCCTGTGACCTCACGGGGCTCCCCAAGATCACGAAGTGGCGCAACCTTCAAAATCGCAACACGCAATTCCTGGAGACGCTCCTATCACTGTCTGCCACGCAAAATCAACTGATCGAAACGCAAATCGACGATACCAATCGCTACTTCACGATCAGCATCAACATCATCAAGGTCTTCGAAAGAGAAATGCGCCTGGTATCCTTCCAGGATATCAGGGGAGAAATCAGACAGAAAGAGATCGACGCTTGGCATCGCCTTATCCGCATATTGACCCATGAGACGATGAACTCCGTCACTCCCATCGCATCGCTGGCAGAGACAGTGAAGATGCTGCTCGAAGATGAGGCAGGAAACATCAAGCAACCCGACAAGCTCTCGGCGGAGAACATGTCTGATATACATCTGTCGCTGGATACCATCATGGGCCGTGGGGAAGGGATCCTGAGATTCGTACAGCAATACAGGAAGCTAACGCGCATCCCCAAACCAGAGATGCAGGAAACGGATCTGTCGTCACTGGTAGAAAAGACAATGCGACTGATGGAATCGGAGCTGGCAAAGCAAGGTGTCAAATGGTCAACACAGTTGGTACAAACCACTGCATACATCGACGCGGCATTGATCGAACAGGTCATCGTCAACCTGATCAAAAATGCTGCTGAGGCCCTGAACGAGACGGACACACCTCAGCTTTCTCTTCGGCTGCATTCCACAAAGCATCACGTGGCGTTAGCCATTGAGGACAATGGACCTGGCATCCCAGAAAACAGGAAAGAAAAGATCTTCGTGCCCTTCTACACTACCAAGCCCGAGGGCTCGGGAATCGGATTGAGTCTGTGTCGGCAGATCATGAATCTACACGGTGGTCATTTGGAAGTGCAAAGCATCCCGAACGAGTCGACCACGTTTACCCTAGTGTTCCCACAATAATAGCATATGGAAGAAGCGCCAATCAAAGAGCTACTCAAAAGAATACCACAGGTCGGAAAAGTGGAATGGATTAGTATCCGCCCTCTGCGCCGGGAGCCACCTCAATCTGTGGAGCAAGTAGAAGCGAACGCGGAAGAAGGTCTTGTTGGAGATCACTTTCGCGGCCAGCATAGCAAGAAGCGTCAGGTGACCCTGATCCAGTCAGAGCACCTACAGGCTGTAGCAGGCATGCTGCACAAGGAAGCCATTGATCCCGCGCTGACTCGCCGCAATATAGTCGTCAGTGGCATCAACCTGCTCGCGCTCAAGGGACAGCACTTTCAAATCGGGCAAGTGAAGCTACTCGGCACTGGCCTGTGTCATCCTTGCTCCCGGATGGAGGAGAATTTCGGTCCAGGTGGCTACAATGCCATGCGCGGACATGGAGGGATCACCGCACAGGTGGTCAAAGACGGGACTATCAGAGTTGGAGACGATGTGAAATTAGTGTGAGTGAAGAGTGTGAGTGTGATTTCAATTTCCCACACTCACACTCCAAGCTCACAACTCACACTTCCCTTATTCTCCTCTCTTCGAAACCTTCTTGACTGTTACATACAGATAGACAACAACGACTACCAGCAGCAGCAGCCCACCAAAGCTACCCAATATAGGTGTGTCACTTAGGGCCATACTCAAGCCAGCAGAAGCAAAGATCGCCACGAGGATACCCATCAGCGCCTCACCCGTGATCAGCCCAGAGGCAATGAGTAGTCCAGCGTTGGAGGCTTTTTCGACGAACTCTTGTGTTTGTAGTTTCTTATAGCCTCGCTCAAGGATCCATGCTAAAACGCCTCCCACAAAAATGGAGGAGTCCAATTCGAAAGGCAGGTATAGTCCCACCGCTACGGCCAACACCGGCATACGGAAGGAAGAGCCCTTAGCCTTCAAGTATTGATCAATGATGATGATGGTAGCACCTATAGCTCCGCCGACACCAATAATGGTCCACGGCAGTTCGCCCCCGAATATCCCTGTCGCCACGCTCATCATCAGCGTTGCTTGCGGGGCGGTCAACGGATTGGGGTGCTCCACCGTAGGTGCGCCGATACCCTTGGAGGCCAGCAGCAAGTTCAACACTGGGGCTATGAGCAGCGCTCCCGCCACTACGCCGATGAGCTGCATGATCTGCTGATTCTTAGGCGTCGCGCCCAGAATATGACCCGCCTTCAAGTCCTGCATGTTGTCTCCGGCAATGGCCGCAGCGCAGGCGATGACTGCACCCACAAGGATAGCCCCTGCGGCGCCTCTGGCAGGATCGCTAGTGCCAATGAGTAGCAGTAGCAACAAGGCCGTCGATAGGATTGTGGCAATGGTCACACCCGAGATCGGGTTATTCGAACTACCCACCAAACCGGCCATATAACCGGCCACCGCACTAAACAGGAAGCCTGCCACAAGCATGATCAGCAGCAGGAACAGCGTGATCGGCACACCCTGAATGATATTGTAGTAGATGAAGAAAACGGGCACGAGAACGACTCCTACCCCCATGATGATCCAGGACATAGGCCCGTCCAACTCTGTTCGCAACGTATCTTGTACTTGCTGACCGCGAGATTTGAAGGCGGCAACACCCGCACTGAATGCATGTCCCAACGCCGAGCGCAAGCTCAAGAGCGCCCAGACACCTCCCACAACCATGGCACCCACACCGAGAAACCTCAATTTGGCGCTCCAAACAGCACCGCCAAGGGCTTCATCGCTGATCTCCGCCATAGACCCAAACTTCCCAAGTTGGATCAGTTCTTGAGCAACCGCCTCAAAGCCGTTCATATTGATATAGATCGGCATCGCCACCCACCAGGTGATCACACCGCCCATGAATACAAGGGTAGCAACATTGAGCCCGACGATATAGCCAACGGCCACAAGTGCGGGTGACAGATTTAGGCTGAAATACAGGTAATACTTTTGCTGAAGCAGTGCCGCTTTTTCGAACAGGCCACTGAACAGATTCACTGCCTCGTTGCCTATCTTGAATATCGCACCAATCAATCCACCATACACCAGGTACTTAATAGACTTCCCGCCTTCTTGTCCGGTCTTGAGGACCTCCGCGGTCGCGACACCCTCCGGAAACATGAGCTTCTCTTTGACAATAAGCGCCTTGCGTAGCGGGATGGTGAATAAGACACCGACGATACCCCCACTCATGGCGATAAGTGTGGTCTCGATATAATTGAATTCCTGCCAATAGCCCATCAATACCAGCGCCGGTATTGTAAAGATGACGCCAGCGGCCAGGGACTCTCCTGCCGACGCCGCCGTCTGCACCATGTTATTCTCCAGCACATTGGAATCTCTAAAGGCTCGCAGAATGGCCATGGAAATCACCGCCGCGGGGATAGAGGCGGAGACGGTAAGTCCGGAAAAGAGTCCGAAATAGGCATTGGCAGCTCCCAGTACGACAGAGAGAAGCGCTCCCAAAACGATCGCACGGATTGAGAGCTCAACAAGTTTTTCTTGCGGGCTAATGTAAGGTTGGTCCATCAGGTCAGGTTTTATTCAAAAAATGGAGACTGACAAAAATGTCCATTCTCCATCTCTTAAAAAAATCAATATTACCTGAATGCTGCCGCCAGCTGTCCTCGATCAGTTCGTGATGTCCAGGTCTCCGCTACTGGTCTCTCCCCTCACCCAGAAGCCGTCACCATTCTTGATGTACATCTCATCATCCGCACGTCGTGAACCTACACGCAGGTCACCACTGGACGACTCCAGGTCAAAATTCAAGTCTCGAAGATCATTGGTAAGCTCCAGAGAGATGTCACCAGAGGAGGCCCTCAATTCTATATCACCCGTGATCTCCAGACCATAGCCATCGATATTCCCAGAGGTCGTCTTCAGCTTGAGCGCCCCTCGACCTCGTCGCAAATCAATCTCACCAGAAGTGGCATGAGCCCAAAGATCTCCTTGAAAATTCACGATCTCAATGTCCCCAGAAGTGGATCCGACCTCCGAATCACCCTGCAACCCCGAGACCTCTATGTCGCCACTCGTAGTCCCGGCTTCCAGCTCTCCGACGATGTCATCGATCTCAATATCACCGGATGTACAGGAAACCTCCAAAGGCCCCGCCATATCGGATAATTCGATATCGCCACTCGTGGACGAGACTTTCATCGAGCGGCCGCTGACACCCCTCATGTAGATATCACCTGAGGTATTCTTGATACGCAGTTCGGTGTCAGCAGGCACCGTGAGTTCCAACTTCGAATACGAAATACGGCTGCCCCAGCCTCGGTTGCTGCGGCTGTCCACCCAGATCTCCACACGATCACCGTCCAGTCTGGACTTGATCTCATAATCACCCCGATCACCTCGGCCTTCGATTTTGCCCTTGAAGTATACCTTGTCGCCCTGCTCCACGTAGATGTCGCAAAACACTCCCTCGAGGGTGACCATTTTCACGTCCTTGGCTTCAAATTCGTGAGAAGCCAGCTCATCTTGAGCCAGTAGTGACGTGCCGGTGAAAACAATAAGTAGTGTGAGAAGATTGGAAATGAGTTTCATATCGATAGAACGCTTTTATTCATTTGACAACGAATTTCATCAAGGGTTGCTTCGCCACCAAAAAATCGCATTTGTTTCGCAGCGAACATTCACAGATGATAGCCCATGCTAGCAGACCCGGGCCGTCCATTTGATGGCATATTTGCCCCTCAAAAAATTTCGAACCGACTTACATGAATACCAACACATTTCTTTTGGGCATCGCCCTCTTCACGATTATGGCGTGCTCTACGCCCGGTGACACTTCCCAGCAAGCGCAGCAAGCCCCGGCCTCCACCGAAGCGACGCGGGAATTTCCTCCCACTTTGGCGAAAGCCTTCGAAGCGCACGGAGGCATCGATGCATGGGACCAGATGCAGGCCCTCGAGTACGACATCGTGAAGGAAGAAGGCAACGAGCATCAACTGATCGACCTCAAAAGCAGGAAGGTGCTACTGACGACCGCCGACTGGACCATCGGTTTTGATGGCAAGGAGGTATGGGTGACACCCGACAGCGCTGCCCTTGGCCGGAGAAATGCCAGGTTTTATCACAACCTTGTTTTTTACTTTTTCGCCTTACCTTACGTCGCCGCCGACCCGGGGGTCAACTATGAAGATCTGGGTCCTGCCACCGTACGCGGCGAGAGCTATGACCGTATTTTGCTCACCTACAATGCAGGCGTGGGAGATGCCCCCGAGGACAAGTACATCCTCTACTTCGACGACCAGGGCATCCTGAAATTGATCAACTACTCCGTTACCTATTACGATGCCAGCAGAGCCGATCGCTTCAATGCCATCATGTTCGACGACTGGACCGAAGTCAACGGGCTCCTCCTTCCCAAGACGCACATCGGCTATAGATGGGAGGGCGATTCCCTCGGTGCCGAGCGCTACGTCAGGCGTTTTGACAACCTCAGGATATCCCCTGACGCACCCGATCCCTCGCTTTTCGCAATGCCCCAAGGCGCTTACATCAGTCCGCGGTAGTTCTGGATAGAGATTAGGAGAGATCCTGTCGTGGTTCGTGGCATAGGGTAGTCCGGCTCTTGGCTTTAGCACCGCCCCGCTACCCTTCCCTCGCTGTTGGTGACAACACCAAGCAGCGGCTGAGCGGGCTATCGCTGCGATCCGGTCTATTTTGCCGGGGGAGGTGGTTCGTGGGGCACATCCTGAATCTCAAATTCCGTATGCGGGAATGGATTGTCACCCTGAGGCCCTCGAAGGGTCAACAATCCATTACCACTTCCTATCTCACCCCAATCTGTACCGGGCCACTTATTCTGTACCCAGAACTATTCTCCTCCCAGGACGGGATTTTAGAACCCAACACCTGGACAAGGTGTGTAACTGAATCACTAAACTCATTGGCAGCTCCACCGGACACTACTGAACACAAACCGTGTCCACCACCGAACGGTCAAAGTATTCTAAACAGGCAGAGAAACCCTCATTCTGGCATTCAAGGGCGCATTCGTCCAATGGCATAGGGTTTGCCATCTTTGTCACTCGTAACCATTTCGCTCACCTATGCTACGAAGTTTTCTACTGATCACCCTGAGGAACATCCTCAAGAACAAAGGCGCTTCGTACCTCAATATCTTCGCTCTGACACTCAGCACGGCAACGTGTCTTTTCATCTTCCATTACATCTACTTCGAAGCCAACTATGACAGCACTCCAACATTGAGGGATGTCTACCGAGTCGAAACAGTGGTTTCCACACCTGCGGGAACTTCTTACCGCGACGCGTTTTCTACACTCGTGGATGGTCCAGTGTTGCAACGGGAGATCTCCGATGTTAAGGGATTCGCACGGCTTGTACCATACTCCGAAGGCCGTTCTGGCAACTTCAAAGTATTGAGCAGTTCCGGCCAGGAGCAAAGGGTCTACATTGAAAAGGTGTACTTCACAGAGAGTGCTATTTTCGATGTTTTAGGCCTTTCACTGACAGAGGGTGATCCCACAACGGCCCTCTCGGAACCCCATTCCCTACTGCTCTCAGAATCCACAGTCGACAACATCTTCGGTGAGGGGTGGCAAGACAGCATCCCGGTTATGGGCATGAAGCTCACGTCGACCACCTCCATGCTCGCCAGCCAGGAATACACCATCACCGGTATTTTCGCTGATCGCCCGGGAAACACGCACTTACCTTTCGACGCACTGGTAGCGGGAGCATTCCAGGTAGCGCCCATTGCCGGAGCTGACGGCCAACTACCAAGAAACACCTACACCTACCTCCGCGCTCCGGCTTCCGCAACATCGTTTAGCCAGCATACCCAGACCCTGATGGACTCTGGTGATGAAACGGCACTTATCATGCGACCGATAGCAGATATCCACCTTGCCGAGAAGATCTCCAATGAACCGGAGGCCGGTGCCAATCAGCAATTGCTGATATTCCTCGCCTCCATAGGGTTCATCATCTTGCTGCTCGCTACTACCAACTATACCAACAACGCCATCTTTAGCTCCATGGATCGAGCACGAGAGATCGGCATGCGCAAAGTACTGGGCATTAGATCGCGTCAGCTCATTGCCACATTCATTGGCGAGGCCTTCTTTATCAATCTGCTCGCTGCGGCCCTTGCGATGGTGCTATTCCTCTTTGGTCTCAACCTGACCAAGATCTATACAAGCATTGAGATACCGGAGATCGCATCATGGACCTGGTTAGTGTACCTCGCGTTTCAAGCCTTGGTGGTCGTGGCATGCACTTTACTATCGGGCACCTACCCAGCGCTCTATTTCAACGGATTGTCCGCTATTCCCCTGCTCAAGGGGACGATTCAGCTGGTACATACGAAGGTGGTAGGAGGTGCCGGTAGAGCCATCAAAACCTTACTGGTTTTTCAGATCGCTGTATCCATTCTTTTTGTGTCGGGAATATACATCGTCCGTGCCCAGCTCCAGTACATGGAAAAGCAAGGAAAACGACCCTTCGATCTCACGGTGCGGGGCATCTTTCCAGGTGCCGCCGGCGCAAACTCGACGTTCACCAACCAGGCCTTTTCCGCCATCGACCAAATCAAGTCTCAAGCCGTCGTGGAAGAGGTGGAGCTAAGCAATCAGTACCAAGGCCAGATCAAGGTGAGCGCCCTTCTCCCCATCTCCCCGATCGGTGCACCACCTGCTGCAGCCATCGATGCCAGACTACTAGCGGTAGACCCCGACTATTGGACGGATAGTTCCCTGGTGGCCGGCTACAATTTCAGCTCACATTTCGGCCGCAATGCTGATCATGTGCTCTTGAATACCCAAGCAATCGAGGCGCTTGGTTTTGACCATCCAGATAGCATCGCAGGCAAGCTATTGGTCGTTGGGCGGGAGGAACTCAAGGTGATTGGGGTCGTGAATGACCCATCCGACGCCAGCTTCCCAAAAGTCTACGCCACGGGATTCCGTTATAGGACCTATGCGGAGCTGATGCTTCACTACCAGGCCCGCAATGGGCAGACCGTGGATCAATTTCTAGACGCGGTGGAAGTGAGCATGTCTTCGGCCCTGCCCTTCTTCTCCCTACTGAGCAGAGATTACAGAAACGAGCGTGTCGCGGAACAGAACATCCTTAAGCTCTTTCTGTTTTTCTCGCTCTTGGCCATTACGATTGCAAGCATGGGCTTGTTGGGATTGTCTACCTTCATCACACAGAAGCGTGCCAAGGAGATTGGTCTCAGGAAGGTGCTGGGAGCGACGACACTGAACACGATGATGGTCTTGGTGTACGACTTCTTGAAGCTCGTGGGCACTGCGGCCATCGTGGCTTTGCCACTGGTATTACTGGGAAGTCGCAAGTGGCTGGAAAACTATCGCTACCGGATCACCATTGAACCTCAGATGCTGATCCTGCCGCTTCTTATCATCACGACACTGGCACTACTGGTCATTGCCAGGCGCTGTTGGAAAGCAGCCGTGACAAGCCCTATTCAGGCCTTGCAGGTCTGATGGTTCGGTGGGTTGTGAAGGTGTACGTCCCTACTATTACCCCGGGTGCCGGCACGCTCAGGATAGCATAACAAATAGCAAAAAGACCGAAATGATCAATACGACATGGCGGTAGATCGATCTCATCTGTTGTGTTTTTGGCGGTGAATGAATTCGTGTGATCTTTTATAGATCTATTAACGCTGAAAGTACGGAAGTTTCCGGACCGAAGCTGGATTTCCTTACGAATGGCCCAATATTCTTTGTCAACGATGGATTAGCCGGCCTGAGTTGCACCATTTGCCAAGTCGGTGCGAGGAGTCTCTTTCGGTTCCCTCTTCCGCTTCTTCCACATACCAAACATCAGTGTGATAAGTCCAAACAACAGCTCATCCACAAAAGGAATGAAGTCTGGGATGAAGACGTCCAAAATGAATAATACCAGGAACAGAAAGAAGAGCTGAGGAAACTTCAACCGCGAGGCGAACGCCGTAAATGCCTGAGGTAGTAAATGCATAACTCCTAAATAACGACCTCCACGCTATTCTCGTGCCTTTTTCAGGAAGATGAACTCACCCCCTTCATCACCCGCCTGCCAGATAGGTCCATACTGCGGCACCTGCGCATTGGGGCTATTATTGATCACGGCTATCTTGAACTTGCGAAATAGCTCATCGGTCGATAGCAGTGGTTGATCGTTTTCAAGCAGGTTCTTGAGGAGGTATTGCATGAATACACTCTTGTCTGGCACTGTTTTCAGCGTTCCACTCGTCAATGCCTTGCGACTAGGCATCTTGTAGAGCTCAAGCATCGCACGCGAATTTTCAAACGCAGCGCGCTCCCTCAAGATACCTCCACTGAAGCAGGCATCAGAGATCAGAAGGGTGTGTTTTGTTTTGATTCCTCGCACATAATCCCTCACCGTGCTGTTCGAAATCCAATTGGACTTCGTCTTCATAGAGGCATCGCTCGGCAGCCAGTACCCCTGATTGAGCTCCTCTTCCCACACGCCATGACCGGCATAGAATATCAGCAAGTTGTCCTTTTCCGCCACTTTCTTACGCAAGCGGTCCAGGGACTCTATCAGTTCATTTCTGGTGGGATTCCTTAGGACGGTGATGTCTTCAGACTCGAAGGCATAATGAGCCTCGAGCACCTGCGCCAGGTCTTCGGCATCCCCTACAGGATACTGCAGCTGAGGGACGGACGAATGCGTGTAATCTTCAACACCGATCAGCAAGGCGTGATAGGTGTTTTCCAACTCCAACATCAGGGAGCTGGCAATGTAGTCATCTCCGAGTACGGCCAGTGGGTCCGTGGAAGCCGTGGCCTCCATACGCGGACGGGGCTTAGGTGTACGTTTGTACAGTTTGATATCTCCTCCGACGAGGGGCGGGCACGAGCTCAGTCGCATGTCTCCCTTCCACTTACCAATCAATGAATTTTGCTCCTCACCCGCAGAGAATGTCAGCACGCTGTTGGATAGGCAGGCATTGCCTTGTTTGTATACAAATTCGGTGGCAAAGATCTCGACACTATTCCCCTCGATAACGCCAGTGAAAGCTACGACTGCTGAGTCTTTTTGATCCATGGATACCGTGGTAGAGATGCCTTCCAACTGGCTCCCAGATTGTTCAAACGAGAAGGTCACATGAAATTGGGAATTCATAAAGGTCGAATTCCCAGCCCAATCACCACCTATTTGTATTAGATCCTGGGCTTGTAAAGGGATCGTCAGACAAAGCCCAAGGAGGACAAGGAGTTTTCTCATACATTAAATGTAATGATAAGGCAGGTAACGGCTCGAAACGAACGGAATCGTTCTCACTAAGCAGGTGCAAGACCCTTGATCTTGTAGACACTGCCATCAAACTTGGTCATGATGTACAGATCTCCGTCGGCATCATAACCATAGCGTAGATCAATCCTTCCTCCACCAAAGTGCTCTCGAAGTGTACCTGTCTCGCCATCTAGCTGCACACGAAATTCACGTATCACAGCTGAGGAATTGGGCTTCAAGTCCATGGCGTCGACGAAGAACAACCGACCGCTGACAATGCTCCCGAAGAGATACTTGCCTCTCAGCGCTTCAACCGCACCCTCGTAGATGTAGCCACCGCAAATGGCCCCTGCTTCATCGTGATCGAATTGTGCGGCGGGATAGGTATAGCCACTGTCGTCAGGTGGCAGTGGGTAGACTTCAGAGGTCTCATCTCCAAACTTGATCTCGAGATTACCTTCCCTACGAGGCCAGCCGTAATCCGCCCCTTTTTCAATCACATAGATACTTTCCAGGTTCTTTTCGCCGATATTGGTCAGGATCATCCGGCCATCATCCCTCCACATGAATAGATGCGGATTGCGAAAACCGTGGGTAAAGATCTCCTCTACGGCACCAGTCTCACCGACGAACGGATTGTCAGAGGGAATCCCATATTGGCCATTGCCACTGTTAGTCCCGAGCGGATCGATCCTCAACAACGCACCCCAAATGGATGTAATGCCCTCCACGATAGAAGGGTACCCATTAAGGGCGGCCCGACCATCTCCCGCACCGATGTAAAGATGTCCATAATCGGAATCTCCTTTTGTTGCAGTAGTATTGAAAGCGATATTTTGGACTCCATGGATATGCCAGGTGTAGTCGATACGCATCAGCTCTCTGGAGGTACCATGGAAGGGCACCTCTCCGGGAGCATCCGTTTGCCATTCTGTGAGGATCCACTGCAACGCCCGGAGTGAATCTGGCAAAGAAAAGTCGGCTGATCGGCCGGCACCTTTCTCAGTGTGCGTGGTGTACAACCTGCCATTCTCTACAAAATCAGGATGGAAGGCAAAGCTTCCAAATCCTGTGGCCAGACCTGGTTTGTTAATAAAGTACTCCTCCTCCCTCAGATCCAGATAGGTCTCAGGCCTTCTATTATTTATGCGGTAGAGGACGCCGTTGAGGTCCACCAAAAACAAATCCCCAAAGGGACTTGGCTCCATCTTGGTAATTCTGGCCAGGGGTCGCTTCTCCGCAGTGGCCGGCGCCGTGAATACCGGCTCGATCTCTACTACCACATCTGAGAGTTCGATGGCCTCTGGGATAGGATTTTTAAGGCCAGGAACAAGCTTTTTGCTGTCCGATGCAGCCACGGCCCGATTAGAGTGAATGTATGCCACGAGCGACTGGATGTCGCTCTCAGGCAGAAAACCGAAAGCAGGCATCACACCTACAAATTCTTTATCTACCTGCACTGCACGGTCATCACCCGAGGCAATCACTCCCATCGGATCTGCGATGAACTGCTCCACCCATTGCGGAGATGTCTCAGTGGTAATCCCTCCTAGTGCTGGACCGCTGCCATCTCCTGCAAACAGATGACAAGTACCACAATGCGTTTCAAACAGGGCTTGTCCCGCCGTGATCATTGTGGAATCTGACAGATAGCTTTCACTTTGCGACGGGCCCGTACAGTCGACGAGAAACAGCAACGACAAAGTACTGATAAAAATCAGGGCCTGAACAGGGAGTCGAAGTGCCGAAAGGTCTTTAGTCATGGAAGGGTCAAATGTAGTGGATGTATCCGGTGATCACGATTGGCCTGGTTACAGACAGAGTGAATTATGTTGAATCATTTTCAAAAACTCACCTCCTCCAGAGCCGTCAGTGTCACTGGTCCAATCAAACCCGATTCCATTGGCTCCCACTCCGAAGCATCAAACAAGCCCGCTGTACGGTTTGCAGCCAGCCGCGCAGGAAAGTTGATGTTGTAAAACTTCTTCCAGAAGACGCCTTTCTTGTCCATATCAGCAATGCGGTTGGCCATGAGGTTGGTTACCTGGATTTCCAGTGTATTGGTCGGCGTAAGATCCGCGGCAGCAAGAATTAGGGAGTATTCCGGTCCGATGAGTATTCCAACCTCCTTACCGTTGACAAAGACACGGGCGCTCTCCTTTACTGTTCCCAGGTCGAGCTTCCACACATCTCCGGCAGGACGATCAAAGGTTGTCCTATAGGAAGCTGTACCGGAAAATTCGGAAACATCTTCATTGTCCAAAGAGGTCCACGGCAAAAGGTCCCTGTCTGTCACAGGCTCCGGCAATGTGGGCCCTCCCCTCAGGAAAGCAACCTCCCACGGACGGCTAAGGACTGTTGGTTCACCCCTCTCTTCGAAGTATGGAAATGAAGTTCCGGAAATGGTGTAGTCGTGAGTACCCACGATCAATGACTCCCCCGGAGCCAACTGAAGGTACACGTCAATTCCCACATCGGCACTACGTGTCTCCGCCACGCCATTGATCCCTGTTTCAGGATCAAAGATAACTGCGCTTTCCGCAGGGGCCGATAGCGGGACGTACCCGTCGATGGGCGTGTCACTCTGGTTGACAACAAAATAGTAGCTCCCTTCCCCGGTATCCCTTTTGATCCACTGGAGGCCAAGGTCGACCATTGGCTCTCGTCTGACACCAGATTGAGAAGCCAGCGCCTCGGCAATGTCGTTGGTCGTAGTTACACTCTCTGCTTTTTGTAAGTCCCCTACCAACTGATCAAATCTCGCCTGCCGGTTCTCCAGGTCTTTCATGCCTGGAGGACCTTGCGGCAACCCGCCTTCGAAGATGACAGTTGTCCCTGCTCGGGCTAACTCCAAAATCTTCTGCAGCGTCGAGATGGGCATGTATTCACAGGCGGGCACAAAGAGCACCCGATAATCACCGCCAGCCGTAGTAATGGAAGACGAGCCAGCTGCCGTGAGCAATTGAGCATCGGAAATGAAATCAAAAGAGTACCCATTCTCACGCAGCCAGGTAGCCACCACATCAGCGGACGACTCTTCGAAGGCGCCTCTTCCCAGGTCAAAGTGAACGAGCCTCTCATGACCTGGAGTAGCGTACAGATCATGGATTGGGAAGTACACGAGCACCTCATTGGCAGGCTTACCCGCCTGCAGAAACGACTGCACTCTGGCAATGTATTGATTGAGTTGACCAAAGTCTTGCCACCAGGTATTGCGATCGTTGGCATGGATGGCCGCGTAAAAAAGGTAACCGGGCCAGGGCTCATCGTCGGGACTATAAGCCGTCCCATGATAAAACACGTGATTGATACCACTCAGTAGATACCGCTCCACATTTGCCCTGATATCGGCCAGGGACGAGAGGAAATGCTCATCCAGCCATGTAGCAGCCTCGGAGGAGGACAGTCGCTTGCCAGAAACGTGGGCCGCCGAGGAGGCAAACTGACTGGCGATCGGATCGGTGCCTTCCGTCTCGGGAATATCGCTGGCCGCATACAGATCCAGCAGGTTGCCGGGGGATCCGTGCGCCTGACTTCGAATGAGTGCTCCTTGAGCCTCAGCCCACTGATCCCAATTGTTTGTGAACTTCTCCAGCAGCAACTCACCAATGGTCTCACGGTAGTCGGAAAGGACCCTCCGGGACATCTCATCGTCACTCCCACTCAATAGCTCTCGAAGGTAGTGGCGCAGGTCGTAACCTCTTCTTCGCTCAAATTCATCAAGTAGCTCCGGCGTCCAATCGGCTTCCCCACGCGCGTCATCCACCTCATAGGAATCGTTGAAAAAGGCGCGGAGGTAACCGATGTCGGCATCTGCAAAGGCGCTATCGAAACGAGCCAGATACGTACTTATCGCCACCTCTGAGAAGTGATCCAATGTGTTGCCCTCACCCCCTGGCGCGGCCCGCTCTACCATCTTGCCATGCCATCCCTGGAAAAGCGCGACAAGTTCCCAAGAGCCCTCCGGGGCCACCCAATCCAACAGACCATCCCCGGCCACTCGCTTCGTCAAATCCACCACCTGACCCTCGTCACTGTAAGCCATCAATGTCACCAATGGCAACTCCTTTTCAAACCTTACCTGGTCCAGCGCCAAAGCTTGGAGATTAGCGTTGCTGGAAATTGGCTCGTCGATATCGCTGATATTCAACCTCGGTCGCTGCTCGAGAAACTGTGGCTCTTTCATAGACCCCGTGATCTCTTCCCCCGGCACGCGGTAAATGCCATAGAGTTGGTACACCATGTTGGTCACGGATCGAACCAGTGGCTTCTGGGTGTACTGGACGGGTTCCCTTAGCTTCTCTCCCCCATGTAGTTCAAATTTCTTGGAGACCATATTCTTAGGGGCGTGATCTGCCCCGATCCAGGGCCCGCCAAAAGGCCAACCTGTTCCAGTCGCCATGTCCACGCCCAGGCCCAATCGCTGAGCCTCCGTCAGCGTGTGCATGAACATCTCCATCCACTCCGGCGAGAGGTAGTCGATGAATTGCTCCTCCTTTCCGATGATGCCGAAGATCGGCGTGAGCTCTACACCGCCAATACCTATGCCCTTCAGAGCCTCCAGTTCGGATGTGATCCCTTCCTTTGTCACGGCATTGCCATGCCACCACCATCGGGTCCAGGGTTGGGTCTCATTCGTGATTTCCGGCCAAGCGAGTGGGTCTGATTCCAGAGGTTTTTCGCAGGAGTAAAAGGATCCAACCAGAACTAGCAGCACGATTGCGGTAAGCGATCGGGTTTTGAACATCATGAGGGCATTGGCTTTAGGCTAGCCTCAATATATTCAGTGTTTTAGCAACCACACAATGCGATCGTAGGAAACGACATAGTGAATGAGTATCACAACGCCGAACACAAGCCCCGACTTGAGATGACCATTCTCCCGGAAGCACCAGGTCGCGAAAGCAAAAAAAGCCAACTCTAGCAGCAGCCGCACTAAACCAGGAGTAACTACAGGAGCCGCTCCAGACCGACTGGGATCGTCAGGTACGGCAAAAATTGCCCATGCGCCAGCTAGAAGGAAAGGAAGCCCAATCCCCGCAACAAACCTCATCCACCCGTCCGTCTGATTCCAGCCATACGTCCCAAAAGAGATTAAAGCAAGTACTTCCAAAATGAAGCGGATGGCGAGGTTGATTGGATGTGATCCCATGAGCCTAATATAAATCAGTCACTTCATGATTGTAGCAGAATTTTCCGGCCTGGGCATAGAACATCCAGCACTGACCTATTGCCTGCTATTCTCCTCCTGCCATCTGATCATGATATCAACGATCTCATCAAAGTGCTCATCAGGAGTCTTCTCGTCTAATTTTGTGAAAGCACTGAATGTAAATCCATAATGCTCCGTCGTAGGCGTCTCCGCCCGCACGAATGGCCCTGAGAGGCCAACCATCCAACCCTGGCTCGACCAGGACTCGTGGTCACTCCTAAACTTCCACAGGTAAAAGTCCGCCGGACCTACATCATCAAATTCGATAGTGAACATCTGGATAAACTCTATTGCTGACGGTATTCTTGCCAGTTCTGTGGGATACAGTAGCCAATTGATCATATCAGACTTGGAGAGCTCTTCTTGGCTAATGAAATCGGCTGGGTAGAGTTCAAGTTTGTCCAATTGCTTCAACCCGTTGAATAGAAATTGGCGCGACTCATCGTCAGAGGCAATGGCTTTCAGAGACTGCGCAGAGACCTCCTGCTGCCGCCGGACCAGTGATAGAGAAGCGAACATCCTCAGCCTCTGATCTTCGAAATGAGCGTTGCTCGATCGGAGTTCTTCGATGCTGTTGCTTTGATTGTCATATCCCAAAAGGTCCAGCATCAGTCCACTTAGGGTTCGTTTAACGAGATAGTCATTGTCATCCCAGATCCATTCATGATAGTCCTTGGCCTGCTTGAGATCAGCCCGGATTTCCTGGTGTGCCTTTACGACGGCGTCACTAGCGGACTTGTTGAGGACTACCAGCTCCGTCATGGACAATTCGAGGGCGAGATTTAGCATCTCGAAATCCATGGGATCATCCGTCAATCGGTCATTGACCAATCTCGTGAGTTCTGAAGTGTAAGCAATGAGTTGGTCGGACTCGGCGGAATTCAACTCCAGCAGACGACTCATTGCCTCCCCAGAGTCAGTGCCCTTGTAAATGCTCCTTATGAGAGACGGTACGTCCTCTTTCGGCTGCGATTGAGCCATCGAAACATGAACAAATAGGGCTAGGAAAAATATTGTAAAATTTCTAGTCATTTTGGATAGTTGTTTCGTGCTCACAATCGTGAGAATTAACAAAGATAACGCTATTTCCAATCATTCCACAGAACGGCTAAGCAGTACCTACTGCTCGTTGAGCCGGTTGTTCCTCACAACATCTGCGATCGGAGTGCCATTGATAAAGACGTCTTTCAACACGGCCTGGCCATCTTTCACACTTACGAGCGCATAGCTTGTCACCAGCGTGTCTTGCCCTGCCTGCCAGTACACTTGCTCCGCCTCATAGGCTTTTGACTCCTCCATGTAGAACCGATCAAAAGGAAGGTCGACCCACAATCGGGTCGTGTCCTCGTAATCAATGTTACTCACCGTGGCCTCGATATAGGGCCCATTGATTTGAGGCACTTCCTTTGAGCCATTCTCCACTGTCGCAAAGCCAAGGCTGTCTGTTTGCAATGTCACATAAATCTTTTCACCCCACTCCCAGTCATTTGTAGTTGACACTGTCACAAGTTGCTCTGGGTAAAAGAGGGAAATGTATTTGCCACGGAATGGGTCCGTGGGATCAATAGGCTGGGTTCGAAATCTGAATTCCTCACCGGTGCGCAACACAGATTCCCTGTCCCATATCATCTTAGCTGGCACAAAAAGCTGGGCAACTGCCACCAACGCAAATAGCACTAACAAAAGTCGAGGGCTAATCTTCATGGGCCTTTATCTTTTTCAACAACCAATAGTTGGCGAGGAAGAACCCTACGCCCACAGTGACAAAAAGGAGTCCACGAAAGACAAAACTTAGGTCTGTGTCAAAAAATCGACTGATGACCAAAGCGACAATAATCATTAAGCCGAAATTCAAAATACCCAGGTGTTGCCTTTTCACCCCCTCAGATATCCTCTCGATGGCTACTGCCAATACCAGGAGGTTGATCAATACAACGGCAATCTTGAAAAAGTTGCCAATAATGAAGATGACGATATAGATGACAAAAACGTAAGTTAACGGCTCAACCTCGCGAAAAACGCGGCCGCGATTTCGAAAGTACAGGAGCGCTCCGGCTATCAGTGAGATCACAACCGCGGCAGCGAACTCGGGTGTCAAAAACCAGGAGCTGTTGAAAGGTTCTTCTCTGAGCGATGGCCAGAAGTCATCAAAACTCATGATCAGCAGCAACACCAAAGTTCCCAAAGATCCCATGACCTTGTAGCCATTGATCAGCACCCGATGCGTTGTGAGTTTTTCTTCCTGACCCAAAAGATAAAGCAACCCAAACAGGCCGAAATAGGCTACGAACATCAATTCATCGCGCCCTTTCGCGACTGTGCCCAGGACGATGATAAGCGAAAGGGGAACAATCCAGTGGTGAAAGATCGTGAAGTTGCTTCCGGGGCGGCTTTTGGCCAGCAGGTAATAATGGGGCAAGCCAACAGCCAGCAGTAGCCAATAGAGGTAAGGTTCAGATGACTGAGATGACCAATAGCCGGTCTCGCAGGCATAGCAAGTAATCCCTACCAGATACAGCAAGGAAGCCATCGACGAGTTCATGACGTAGATCAACGGAAGGGTCAGTACGCTCCAGGTAAGATAAAATGAACCCAGATCGCCAGGGATGTTGTAAATCTGGCTGATCAGCGAGATACTTGCCCCTATGGCGAAAATGAGGAACACCGTTGCTCCCTCGCGCCAGGCAAGGTTATCCTGACGTCTCATGAGTGTATAGGCACACAGCGCCTGGCCGATCACCAGAGGCAGGAAGGCCACTGTAGTCTTGGTCGCCCGGGAGAGTTCATCCCAATTGTGAGCGAGTATCAAAATGATGCCCAACCCTACGAGCAGGGCACCAAGGACACCGAAAATGACAAAAAGCCTATTCCTCTGCCCACTTTCCTTTTTGCGATAATGTGCTTCAATCCCCTCGGCAATATCCTGGGTAATGACACCAGCCTCAAGCAGTTCATTTAGGTCTTTCAGTAGTCTCATTGCTTCCTTAATATAATGCAATTGCCCATCACGGCGTGCAACCAGCGGAAATACCGGACACCCTGAACATGAGCATCCGCCTAATGGAAACGACCTTAGCGCCTGGACTTTAGCGCAGCGGCCTCCAAAATGCTATTGGGGATATTGTACTCCAGACACAGCTCTGACACCTTCTGATTGAACGCTCGCTGATAGTATCGTGGCATTTCTGAACTGTCGGAAAAGAAGCCCTCGTATTTCTCCAGCAAATGGGGGTAGTGCCTGGCAATGGCCTGCAGCATTAGCGGTTTGCTATGCGCCTTGTCCGACCCAAACAGGGTAATGGTCGCAGGCAGCACATAGTCTATCTTTTCTTTGTTAAAGGTGGCAAACGCCAGGTGAAGCTGGTCTGATGTATCAGAGATGTGTGGAATGAGCGGCATGAAACTTACTCCTGTCAGGAACTGCTCCTCAACAGTCTGCCGAAGGGCGAGCAAGCGCTTGCTGGGAGGTGTTGCACCTGGCTCAAAGATTTTGGCAACATCATCTTCAAGCGTCGAAAAGGAGTAGCTAATGATCACTCCCCTATTCAAATAGCTCAAGTCCTGTGGAGTGACTGCCGCCTCGTCGATTTGCTTTAGCAGGTCAAAGTCACGGGTGATCAAATCCGACTTCGTGATTACATGGACAGGGAACCTGTGCTTCAAAATGACCTCGAGCGCCTTTCGTGTTAGCTCATATTTGCTCTCGATCTGTAAATAAGGGTCCGTCGCTGAAGAAACGACGATGATGCCATACTGCCCGCGCCGGGCCCTACTGGCCAACTGCTTATCCAACAGTTCAATAGCATTCGTCTTAGCCGCCAGACTTGACTCCAGGTTGATGCCGTACTTGCTGCCACGGATATAGCAATACAGACAATTGAAAGAGCAGCTGCTGTAGGGATTGAAAGTATAATCGTCCAAAAACCAGCTGTCCCTCTTCTTCGTCTTGTTGAGTACCGATTTGACTTCGATTTCGCGGGGCATGATGATGTCCTTGACACAAAACTAACCCCAGATCGCTATCGCTTCCGTTTTACCCTCGTCTTACTCGTTATAGTCCAGTCTTTTCCCCCGTCTGCAGATTGCTCCACCAGAACGAGATAGCTGTTTGCTGTCAATTCGGAAAACCTCAACTGGTGCAGCTTGTCCATGGGTCGCGAACCACCAACCTTTCGCTGCACGACATCACCCTGATCGACGATCCACTGATAGTCAGCGGTAGAGCCGGTGCTGAAAACATATTGCTCCTCCCAGAAGCCAGATCCAGTATCGACAGTCCCCTGAGTGGCATACGAAAAGGAGGAGTCGGGACTTGTAAATCGCTGCACCAAAGCACATCCACCAGCGGCCAATCTTACTTGAAGTGTCCCGATGAAGGTCTCCTCGCCCTGCTCATCGAGTTCAAATTCCTCCCACGTCCCGAGGAACGGCCTTATTAGCTCATAAGAAGGGCCAGTGCAGGGCGCCTTCGTGGGCTCGTTGGTGCCTTTCGCAATGCCATGCCATTGGTCTCTATACCATTTTTCAGGATCATCATCTCCCCTGTAGTCTGCTCTGAATTGTTCCAACCCCTCTTCGAAGATGAGCACAATGTCTCCCGTTCCATCCGGATCAGTCCATCGGCCAGTCGCAGTCAGGCCGTCAAGACGCGCCCACATCGAACCAATGATCTTCTTAGGAGCGATTTCATAAGAACCTGTGATCTGCTCACCCTGCAACCATAGATCAAAACGACCAAATTCCGTGTCGTATACTTTGTGTTCTACGATGGACTGAGCCAGGCATGGCTCATTGAGCAAGAGAATGAGTATCGTGAGGGTTAAGTATTTCATTGTGAGTCGACAAGTTTGGAGTCAATGTTTCTACGAATTCCGTCGCCGGACGATGATTGGCTCTTGTCCAATACCCATTTGCAATGGATGCACGACATGGTAGTGAGCCATGACTTGTTGCCATCAATCTCGCAGGATAGGTTGAATAAAGATCACCAAATCCCTAAATTCCCTAAGGACTCAGACACTGACCCAATGATGGAATTACACCCAAAATACAAGCCCCTGCTACTGGAAGCGCTGGAGGACATGATGTACAAGCTCTCTCTACAATTAGAAGATTTCAAAGGAGGACCACTGGACAAGGAAAGGAAAGAACTCACGGAGAAACAGTCACAAATCGAAGAGCTACAGCACCTCGTCTCTCTCGCGGCGGACTGAGTGTCCTCTTCATCGTGATAGCGGCGTGTAATAGATGACTTCCAGGAACCTGTTGGGACTCTCCCCGCCCTTCGACGAGGCCTTCAATTCCTTGAATATACCGCCACACCTCACGGACATGCCGGAAAGCTTGCGAGAGCTTTTCTTGTGGCCAATAAAAAACCTTCTGCTGAATTCGCCGCCCTCCAGTTCGTAGATGTCGTACTCCTCTATGATCGGCACCATTGTGAAGGTAGTGACTTCACCTGTGGTGATGGGTATCATGATGAACCCCGTGAATTCGCTCTTCGAATCCACCAATCGAGGCACACCGGTTACGATCGCCGAGGCGCCATCCTCAAACCTGTACAGATCATCATCGGATCGCAGATAGTCGGGTCTGTGGCTATTGTATTTCCCCTTCAAGTCAGCGGACAAGTGGGCGAGCACCCTGTTTCTTTCATCCTCCTCAAACTCAGCGAGTGACATTTCAAGGTACACCATGATGTTCTGCACACCGGAGATGACCCCTGCTGCCTTTCTTAATTCAGCGGTGGTGATGGTTCCATCTCTCGCCTTCGACGCCCAGTTGTAAAACCTACCACCATTGTCGAGGGAGGCAATGGCATTTCTCTTCGTTTTGTATGGGGTCACCTTTTTCATTGTTGGGGGCTGAATAGTGGAGTGTGCTCCTACTGAGTAAGATAGCCGATTATGGCCAACTGTCTCAGACTTCCGACAGCTGATAGAGTTGTTGAAGCTGCTGAGACACCACCTTTTCCGGCGTCATGCGAATAATCCACGGCAAGACTTTCCTTCCAAGCGCTGAGTGGGCGGCTTTTCCAAACCGCCAAGAAGTATTCACAATGTAATCCACCTTCTTCCTTCTCAGTCTCTCTAATGCTGTAAATGCAGCCTCCGGGTTGTCTTTTTTCTGGAACAGTTGTGAGATGAAGTACGCGTCCTCGATTCCCTGACAAGCACCCTGGCCCATGTTGGGTGTCGTAGCATGAGCAGCATCTCCCAGAAGACCGCAATCGCCTTTGTGCCAATTAGGCAGCCGCTGCAGATCCGAAAGTACATCAGTATGGAAGCTGGAGGTGTTGCTAATGATTGACAGAATTTGGGGATGAAATCCCTTGAAGAGTTCGGCCAGGTCATCTGTTGTTTTGACGCCATCACCAACGGGCAGCTTTGCGACGGCAAACCAATACACCTCCGAATCTGAAATATTGGAAAGCCCAAACCTTAGACCACTGCCCCACGCTTCGAAGCCTCGATTCCTGTAAGGAGCGTCTAAATTCAGCGAAGCTATGCCCCGCCAACATATCTGCCCCGAAGCCCTGAGTCGCGCCTCCGGAAATACTTGGTTCCTAACCTCCGACCGAATACCGTCACAACCAAGCAAGACATCCGCTTCCGTGTCTCCGTCTTGGAACATCACCCGGATCTTTTGGCCTTGTTCGTAACCAACAAACTCCTTACCCAACAGCACCTTTTGGTTTTTCCTGGCATGGTCCATCAAAACGGCCTGGAGACGCCCCCTGTGAATGGCCAGTGTTCGGTTTCCATGGGAATCAGACATGACCATCTGGCCAGTCTCCTTAAAAGGTTTCAGTTGGGAATTTGTGATATCGGCACGTTGCAGGACGGCGCCCTGTGTTAGCAAGTCCTCTTTCAGGCCCAGTTCACCCAAAACACGCATCGCGTTAGGTTGGAGCCATATCCCTGCCCCCACCGTCTGTATCTCTGGTGACCTTTCAAAAACAGTGGCTGCTATTCCCTGCTGTGAAAGGGCAATGCTCGTTGTGAGCCCTGTGATCCCACCTCCTATGATGGCGATTTCCATAATTCTCAAAGGTTATTCAAGTCTACAATTATTAGCTCAGGTTTACGAGCTGTACTAAACAAAAATCTGCACCCTTGCGAGAAAGTCGCTTCCACTAGTGATCGGGTTTCACAAATCTTTGATCTTGGGGAATTGAATCGGTGCAAAAGGATGTTCTGACTGAGATGGGACCATGGAGGACTGACAACATGAGACACTGGGTTTTCATTTGGATATTGGTAATCATCGTTGGCAGCTGCCAATCGTATACGCGCATGCCACGTGCGGAATATGGGCTGGAAGAGCCTTCCTTGACTTCTCCGATTTCCCACGCCGTATTGGATAGTAGTTGGCGAGTGATTGAGGTCCCTTCGCAACTTAATTCGACGAATAGGGCAATTCCTACTAACACCCTGAGAGAAAGGCCCCTCCAGATGGCGGTCAGCAAAGACAACCTCGACACGTTGTGGATTTCCAATCGAAGGGTCGAGTTGAAGGGAGTGATGAATACACGAGACCTCGGCGGCATCAGGACGAGCGACGATCGTCAGGTTCGATGGGGTCTGCTCTATAGATCAGGACATTTGCACAAACTGAAGTCCCGAGGTGCAAATGATCTGAACAACCTGGGGATAAGGACCGTCGTGGACCTCCGAACTGACGGTGAAGTCGAGGAGAAACCCGATCGACTGCCCGAGGCATCAGGTATTGACTACCGACACATTCCCATCAGCGGCATAACGTCTGAGGACCTGGAGCGCACAGAGCATGACATAAGAGAGCAAACACCCGCAGAATTTGACGGCGCCGGAAAGATGACGTTGGTCATGTCGAAATTCGCGATCGAAGGCGCTGGGGACTTTGCCCAAATATTTGGTCTGCTCCTGGACGAAAGGAACTATCCGCTGCTCTATCACTGCTCCGCCGGGAAAGACCGCACTGGCTTACTCACCGCCCTCATTCTAAGCAGTGTTGGGGTCCCTCGTGATGTCATTTTTGATGAGTATCTACTGTCCAACTATTTCCGATATGATAGGATAGAAAGGAATGCCCGTGTCGGAGCCTGGTTTGTGGGTATTGATCCGGCGTCCTCCCGGCCTATTATGAACGTAGAAGCGGCCTACCTGCAATCGAGCTTTGATGCCATTGACAGAGAATATGGATCGGTCGATAGCTACCTGGAGGAAGGATTGGGGTTGACGCCCTCGGACAGGGAAACGCTAAAAACTTTGTTACTCTACTGAGCGAGAGCACATTATTTACTCTTCAGTTCTTCGCATGTGGAATACCTCGGTCCGAACCGTACCATCTTTGGAGCGCATTCTGAGATGTATTTCCATCTCCGTGTCTGACATGCGTTTGAACACGAGTCCCTTCAACTCAATGGTATCCTCGTCGTATGAGATCATCTCGAAAGACAAAAAGTCCTCCTTCTCTTCCCAACCTGTCAAATCAGGGGTGAAGTGCTTCAACTTGATCCCCTCCTCATCGAGCACGAGAAATTCATAGAAATTCAGTTTCCCCTCTCCTGTGTAATGTCGGTAGGCACCCATCATTTTCCCATCCGTCGATGGAGATGACCACACTTCGTGGGAGGTACCTCCAAACCCATCCCCCTCCCAGCTCCCTGCCAACCAGGCGTAGGAGGGCAAGCCCTCATTCTGTGCGGTAGATTCAAACATGCCGAACAGCAAAAGCAATAGGAAGGTAGCATTTCTCATGATCCTGGGATTATGTACTAATGTAGGCATCTCTGGTGGATCCCGAGGGAATAACCATGAAAGCAACGCACTCCCTTAATAGGATGATCACTTCACACTAGTAATGGCCTGCCGTTCGAACTCCGCATCAAAGGCGACATTCTTCTCGGTTGGCACAGGAGCACCTGTGGCCGTTCTCCACCTTTCCAACTTCGCAAGCATTGCTTCGGTGACCTCAGCCTCCTCTTCCGATAAATCATTTCTCTCGCCGGGGTCCGCCCGGAGATTGTATAGTTCCAGCCCACCATCCTCGAAGTACTGATGAAGTTTCCAATCTCCGGACAAAACGACGGACCCCGGTCTGGTGCGAAACAGGGGATCGCGTCCATCGTCCTCGACCTGGCTGTAAGCCTGAAGGTAAATGGGGAAATGAAAATACAAGTCCCGGTCAATATAAGTCGTATCCTGAAACTGCGGCAAAAGCGAAACGCCGTCAAGTCGGTCAGCGACACTTGCCGGTCGAACGATCTCCTGGAGCGTGGGGAAAAAATCAAGGTTACTGACCCGATTGTCATTGATAACGCCGGCGATCACCTGACCTGGCCAGCGGATCACCAGGGGTACACGAATGCCCCCTTCGTAGTACGAACCCTTGCCTGCCCTTAAGGGCGACTGTCGCGAAATGGCACGTATCCCGCCATTGTCCGAGGTGAAGATCACCAGGGTATTTTCAACCAAGCCAAACCTCTCCAACGCATTGAGCAACCGCCCAACATTCTCGTCCATGGCACTGACCATTGCGCCAAAAACAGGATTATCTTGCCCGTCGGTGCCTTCTTTCTGTTCGTATCTCGCAATCCACTCCTCCTTGCCCATGATGGGCGTATGCACGGTGTAATAGGGCACGTAAGCGAAGAACGACGTGTCTTTATTCGCCTCCATAAACGCAATAGCCTCCGATGTAAGTCGATCCGTGAGGTATTCCCCCTCAGGCCCGTCTTCGATATAGTCAATATTGTATGGAGCGAAATAGCCGTCTCTGCCTGGATTACCGCGATGACTTCCTCCGACATTATGACTGATGCCTTGTTGGGTCGGGTCATTGCCGACATGCCACTTCCCGAAACTGCCCGTCACATAGCCTGTAGATTGCAGCATGAGTGGTAGCGTAAAGACAGTGTCTTCCAGGTGCCTGGTATTGGCGATGGGGACGATCCTCCTGGTCTTTGCGTTGCCGCGTTCTGATGGACTCACGGTATAGACCCCATGGCGTGGGGTATTGAGACCAGACAGCAGACAGGCTCGACTTGGCGCACAATTGGCGGCACCAGCGTAAGCCCTCGTGAAGACCATCCCTTCCCTGGCAAAGGCATCTAGATTGGGCGTCTCATAGTAGGAGCTACCCATGAAACCCAGGTCTTTCCAACCAAGGTCGTCTACATTGATGAGGAGAATATTGGGTTTGGTGAAAGGACGGGACTGTTCACGGGATTGGCAAGAGACAAGTAGACAAGTAGCAACTAGAGGCAACAGACATCTCATAATGGTAATTTCAGGTCAGCAGGAGAAACGTTCCTACTCCACATTTAGGAAGGTAGGATCCCCAAATCGAAAGACAGGTGACTGCGTGCGACTCTCAGTCATGAGCTGCGAGAACCGGGCCACCAACTCAGGATACTCCGCTGCGAGATTGTTGGATTCGCCCTCATCAATCGATAGATCGTACAACTCCGGGTCCCGGTTGGGGTCCTCGAACACATCATACCTTACGGCCTTCCAGTTGCCCTGGCGAATGGCCTGCCGGCCGCCACGCTCATGAAATTCCCAATACAGATAGTCGTGGGTAGGCTGGTCTCCCTGGGCAAGCCACGTAGGCAACATGGATATCCCATCAGTTGCTGCCGTGGGGCCTGATTCAAGCACTGCGGCAAACGTGGGCATGAAGTCCCAAAATGCCGAAATGTGATCTGACTCTGCGCCTGCCGCTATTTTACCAGGCCAGCTGACAAGAAGGGGTACCCTTATTCCGCCTTCATAGAGGTCACGTTTGAATCCCCGCAGAGGGCCATTGCTATCAAAGTAATCGGGGTCTGCCCCTCCCTCCCGGTGTGGGCCATTGTCGGAGGTAAAGATGATGATGGTGTTGTCACCGATGCCGAGCTCCTCCACCTTATTGAGGATCTCCCCTACCTGGGTATCAAGTAGATCGATCATGGCAACGAAAGCAGCATGTGTCTCCTCCTGAGAACCATATGGCCCATTTCTATACCTTTCCCCATCATCGACTCCCTCATAGGCCTTCTCGGGGAGATACTTGCCACGGTGCTTGTTCATGTACGCTTCCGGGGCCGCCAGCTCGGCATGTGGGATGGCCGTTGGGTAAAAGAGGAAGAAGGGTTGCTCCTGATTTGATTCCATGAATTGAAGTGCCCGCTCGTGGATGACATTAGGTGCGTACGTTCCCGTCTGCTTCCCCTTGTTGGCGAAAAGCGAATCTCTCTCCTGATTGTCCCATAAGTAGTACGGGTAGTAGTGATGGGCGATCCGTTGGCAGTTGTAACCATAAAACTGGTCGAAACCCTGGTTTCCCGGTTCACCCTCTGATCCCGGATAGCCCAGGCCCCATTTGCCAAAAGCTCCTGTCACATAACCCGCTTGTTGAAACATTTCACTCATTGTAAAGACACTATCTGACAGCGGATATTGACCCTCCGGTTGGACTTCCTTATTCCCGCGAATGGGTGTATGCCCTGTATGCATCCCAGTGAGCAATGCGCTACGAGAGGGTGCACAGACTGTGGCTCCGGAGTAGTGCTGGGTGAATCGCATCCCCTGGGCCGCAAGACGATCAATGTTCGGCGTCGAAAACTTCGTCTGCCCATAACACGAAAGGTCAGCGTAGCCAAGGTCATCGGCGAGAATAAAAATGACGTTCGGCGGAGTAGTTTGCGGCGCTTGACAGCTGAAAAATGTCGTAAGGGCAAGAAATGCAAGACAGACGATTGGATAGTTCTTCATTATGGAATCAGGCTAGTAGGGTTCGTTTAGAATTCCAAATATTACACAAATTGCCTGCAAATATGAAGTTCTCCTATTCGTCTATTATGCTTGAATTTTCACAGAGCTATGTCATCGGCCAGCCAATGCCGACAGTCGATCCCGGGCCTCATTGACTCCTTCCTGCAGATCAAGGGAATTGTACAATTCGCTCACTTCTTCCCACGCAGCCATCGCTTCATCGATATTTTGCAGTCGCTCCAGCAACAGAGCAAAACCCCTAAGCGCATTGGCCAAATGACCGGGATTCGTTGCGGGCTGCTCACGATAGAGTCTCAGAGCCTCCCGGTAGTTCCCTTCTGCCTCTGCGATTCGCCCCATATGAAACTGCAAATCGGCGAGATGCCTGGTCGCATGAGCTATGTGATCGGGGCTACCTGATTGCCTGTATTGGGCGACGGATTTCTGACTCAACGCAATTGCCTCTGGGTATCTGTCATGATCCGCCTCAAACTGCATATAGATGTGATAGATGCGTCCCAGCAAAAGGTGATCATCGTTGGTGCAAAGAGCATGTGCCTGCTCGACAAGACGCAGGGCTCCCGTGTAATCGCCCTCCCGCCGCAAGGCCCAGGCTTCTTGTAGCAATCGCTCAATATTTGGGTCGGGCCTCATGAGAAATGATGGTTTCGATGAAGCATAGCTCCTGCATTTCAACAAAGATAAGTTGACACCAATACTTCTTATCTTGCCAGCACACACCTGAATCTGTTAAAGACTTAAATGACTTCCAACCATGAAAAGATCAGTACTCGCATTGTTTGCCATTACCCTCATCGCAACTAGCCATATGGGACTATCCCAGGAAGTCATCACCTTGCCCTATGAGGAGATTGAGGGAGTAAGCTGGAAAAATCAGGAAAAGCAATACTTCACGTCTATTTGGCAAACCACTGTCGTAACGAACGTAGCGGTACCTACCATGACCGTCTATCGGCCGACGGCTGAAAAGAACAATGGCACTTCGCTGATTGTCGCCCCTGGTGGTGGGTTGTTCGCTCTGAGCATCAATAGCGAGGGCATCGACGTGGCCAATTGGCTTGTGACCAAAGGAGTCACCGTCTTTGTACTGAAGTATCGGCTGGTGCCCACAGGCGAAGACGCTACCAAAGAGATCAACGAGATCAGCGGCGAAGAACTGATGACCCGAGTCGGACAAGTGATGCCTTTTTCAGTGCAGGATGGCCTCAATGCCGTCGCACATGTTCGGAAAAACGCCGAGAAGTACGGTGTGAAAACAGACAAAATTGGCTTTATGGGATTTAGCGCTGGAGGTGCTGTTACCATGGGAGTAGGCTATGAATACAGCGATGAAAACCGCCCGGACTACCTCGTGCCAGTATACGCATGGACCGACGCCATGCCCGTCAGAACGCCAGCTGAAGATGCACCACCGATGCTCGTGGTATGTGCCACAGACGACCCCCTGGGACTGGCTAGCGGATCGGTAGCGTTATACCAATCGTACCTCGACAAGAGCCTGAACGCAGCGCTGCACATGTATTCCAGGGGAGGACATGGGTTTGGTATGAGGACGCAGGGATTGCCCTCTGACAACTGGATCGAGCGTTTTTATGAATGGGCTATGGTCGAAGAGATCATTGAGCCTTAGAAAGCCAAATGCAGGACATGAGTATAATAGACCAATTCAGACTAGATGGGAAAACCGCCCTGATTACGGGTTGCAAACGAGGCATTGGCAAAGCTATGGCGGTGGCACTCGCAGAAGCCGGAGCCGACATCATTGGAGTGAGTACCACACTCGAAAAAGAAGGGAGTGAAGTCGAAAAGGAAGTAGTCGCCAGGGGTCAGCAATTCACAGCGTTTCGGTGCGACCTAAGCAATCGGAAGGCACTGTACGACTTCATCCAAAAAGTAAAAGCAGACTTCCGTCAAATCGATATCCTCGTCAACAATGCCGGGACCACACACCGACAGGCAAGCACCGAATTCCCAGATGATCAGTGGGACCGGGTCATCGAAGTGAACCAGTCCGCGCCCTTCATTCTCACCCGTGAATTCGGCAAAGACATGGTGGCCAGAGGCAATGGCAAAGTGGTATTCACCGCGTCACTGCTGACGTTTCAGGGTGGCATCACCGTGCCAGCCTATGCCGCCAGCAAGGGCGCGATCGGTCTAATGACAAAAGCATTTGCCAACGAATGGGCCAGCAGCGGGGTGAATGTAAATGCTATCGCACCAGGGTACATTCGCACGGATATGACGCATGACTTGCAAAACAACCCGGAGAGGGCGCCGACCATCAGTGGTCGCATCCCGGCTGGGCGCTGGGGCCAACCAAAGGACTTTGCCGGACCGGTTGTATTCCTTTGTTCAGAAGCGTCGGCCTACATGCATGGAACTGTGATGCTCGTCGATGGCGGCTGGATGGGACGATAGCGTCATTCGTACCCCTGAACGTTCCGTCCCAGGGTGATGTCCCTACTACCTTCAAGCAGCTGACCCCCTTCGGCGAGCTGCAATACATTACCAGAACCACCACGAGGGGCCTTTTTGATATCACGTAGCAGCGGATCTCCCGCAAAGAGGTAACTCTGTACCCAATAGTATTTACCGTCTGGCTCCAGTATCGTCAAGTGAATATGTGCGGGCTCTGTCCTGCTTGGGTAGGTCCCTGGTCGAAAGGTGTAGAATTCATAGTTGCCTGTGGCATCCGTTTTGACCCAACCTCTAATGTATCCATGACGTCTGCCCCACCCCTCTTCGGAGCCCCGCGTCGGGTAGATACCTTCGGCGTTGGTGTGGTAGAGGTAAAGTATCACTCCTTCCGCTGGCGTCTTTCCATCAGGCAGGTAGACGGTACCGGCTACTTTGATCTTCGGCTCGTTGTCCTCGAAGAGTGGCAGGGTGTCCACACTATTGAGCCCCTCATCGCCATATTCCAGCACGGCCTCACAACCCTCGCAGGATCCGCCGACCAATCGATAGTTAGGGTTCTGCGTGTATGAGCAATGAATACAGGTAAAGACGATGATGAGCAGGCAAATGGGTCTCATGGGCTAATGGGAGCAGTTCCTACCTTATTCATACTTGATTGGCCACTCATCAGTTGCAGGTAGATAGGTATGCAGAAACAAAAAAGCCCCTCCACATTGGGAGAGGCCTCGTAAATAATATCTTCATGTGGTCTTTTATCCCACTTTTTCTTTGCTCAGCTGAGCCAGGAGGCGCAATGCCTCTTTCAGATACGGATCCTCACTCAGCTTCTCTCGATTTTCCTCGTCTGTGAACACTTCACTATCCTGAATGGAAGTGGACAAGTCATTGTTGTTGCGCGCCTGCCGGGCGTCACTACGTTCTTTTCGCTGATCATAGTTCAATGACACGAGCGAGCTGTAGTCGTCATTCTTGATCTCGTTGGTCTCCTCAACCAAAGCCTTGAGGTCAGAATCGGTATTCAGGTGATACTCATAAAGCTTGTAGAGCTTATCGATCAGTTCCTCGGAGATGTTGTTGGTCATTTGGAAGTTAGCTGAGCTGATTTCGTCCCAAGGAAGGGCATTGTCCCTGCTACTCTCTCCAAATTCCTCAGGCTCAAAAGGCGTCGGGAACGAAATGTCAGGCTGTACGCCCAATCGCTGCGTACTGCTACCGGTTACGCGGTAAAACTTCGCCAGTGTCATCTTCAACTGCCCCAGCGTCACATCACCATTTTGCAACTGATCGCGCATCATCATCAACTCCGTTACATCCTGATTGGCCGACTTTCTGTACGCGATCATGCGATTCATGTAATTCATCACCGGCCTACCGAGGTCGATGAGGTTCTGGACAGTTCCTTTTCCAAAACTGTTTTCCCCGACGATAACTCCTCGCTCATAGTCCTGAATAGCACCCGAGAAAATCTCCGATGCTGAGGCGCTGTAGCGATTGATAAGTACCGCCAAAGGCCCATCGTAGAAAACAGTTGCGTCGTCGTCATCCTCCAGTTTGTCGACACTCTGATCCGTGTTTCGCACCTGCACTACCGGCCCTTGAGGAATGAAGAGTCCCGTCAGGTCTATAGCCTCCTGGAGTGAGCCTCCACCATTGTAGCGAAGGTCCATTAGCAGTCCATCGATGCCTTCACCACGTAGCTCTGTGATGAGCTTCTTTACATCTCGGGTGGTACTCTTGAAATCTGGATCTCCCTTACTGCGTGCTTCAAAGTCAATGTAGAAGCTTGGCAAGCTGATCACACCCAGGTTGAAAGTCTCATTGCCTTCAGTGATAGGAATGATCTCTGCCTGTGCGGATTGCTCTTCCAACTTGATGCGGTCACGAATGATCCTCAACGTATCCGGCAGGTCTGTAATTTCCTTTTCAGATGGCAACACGAGCAGTCGTACCACAGAGCCCTTTGGCCCCCGGATCTTCTGCACCACGTCGTCGAGTCGCCAGCCAATAACATCCTCGAACTTTCCAGCGTCTCCTTGAGCGACACCGATGATGCGGTCATCTTTTTCCAGTCGCTTACTTTTGAATGCTGGACCCCCAGGTACGATGCTTGCGACCAATGTATAGTCCAGTTGCTGCATCAAACGGGCACCGATCCCCTCCAGTGATAGGCTCATTTCTATTTGGAAGTTCTCCTTTGCAATAGGCGAGAAATAACTTGTATGCGGATCGTAACTCCTGGTGAAGGAGTTCATGTACAGCTGAAACACGTCCTCGCTCTTGTATTGATAGATGGCCTTTTCGAGTCGTTCGTATCGTGAAGCCAACAGGTCCCGGATGTCGTCCCATTCCTTACCGGAGAGCTTTAGATTCAATGCCTGATTTTTGAGGAGTTTTCTCCACCGGTCGTTGAGCTCTTCGTAGCTAGCTGCCCATTCCAGTTTGTCAGGGTTGGCTTCGTAGTCTTCCTCGAGAGAGAAGTCAAACTCATTGGCGGTAAAATCGGCTAGTTGCTGGAGTCGCTTTAGTGCTTTTTCACGATAGAGACCGAAAAGCTGATAAGCAAAATCCAGATTCCCCAATTTCAGCTCATTGTCCAATTGCGTCCTGTACTTACCAAAGTAATCGATCTCCGACTGGAGAAAATATACTTTATTGGGATCGAGAGATGAAACGTAATTATCGAAGATGACCGTCGAAATAGAATCATTCAGCGGCTGCTTGCGGTAGTGGTATTGATTCAAAAGGTTGAGAATGACGAAGAGCGAATTCTCATGCTCTGGCAAAGGCTTTAGTACCTGCAACGAATCATCTCCAACCCGCACGTCAGCGTGGACAGTGCTGCCGGTAAAGAGCAATGCAATGGCCACAACTGCCACTATTCTACTTGACATAATTCCTAGATTTCCTGATTAAAAAACGTAATCAAAAAGGTTTAGCTTTCAAATTACGGAATTTTTTTCTGACTCCTACTTCGTAATGACTGGAGAAGCACTTTCGATGCATCAACGGGCGAACGACATAAATTGATCTCATTTTTAACAAAAAATCACTTTTGCTGGTCCCAAACCAAGGCTGCAGCACCCAAAATTGCGGCGTTCTTATTAATCATACCGCTAGCTTCTATGCTTACCTTGCCTTTGTAGTAGGGAAGCACAGCCTCCTCAAAGTACTTCCTCGTCGGATCAAATATCCACTTACCCGCTTTGGCCAATCCTCCCAAAAGGAAGATGGTCTCAGGGTGTGAAAACGCCACAAAATTGGCGAGTTGCTTACCAAGCATTTCGCCAGTGTACCTATAGGCCTCCAGAGCAATTGGATCGCCATCCTCCGCGGCCTTCGTGATCTCTTCGCCATGAATGTCATTGAACGCTATACTCCGGAAGACGCTGTCCTCCATAGTGTCTGCCAGCAGCGCGTATATCGTCCGTTTGATACCTGTAGAAGACACGTAGGCCTCCAGACATCCTCTGCGTCCGGTGCCACACATGCGACCACCTTCCTCCACCATCACATGGCCCAATTCACCGGCCTGGGCATCATGGCCGTAGATCAGCGAGCCATTGGTCACAATACCGCTACCCAGTCCTGTGCCCAAAGTGATCACCATAAAGTCTTTCATGCCCACCGCATTGCCATAGATGCCTTCGCCTATCGCCGCAGCATTCGCATCATTGGTGATATAGACCTCTGCTGGACGTCTCTTTTTCAGCTCCTCGGAAAATGGCACGATACCCTTCCAGGCCAGATTCGCGGCGTGTTCGATGGTCCCCCGATAATAGTTGGCATTAGGTGCACCAACGCCGATTCCTTGGATGTCAAAATCACCATCAAAGGCGTCTTCCAATTGCTTGATGGTCGCTACAAGAGTATCCAGGTACTGGTCGAAACCGGGGTTGTGCTTTGTACGAAAGTCCGTCGATCCGTACAGATTGCCTTCCCGATCCACGAGACCCACTTTGGTCAACGTACCTCCAATGTCTATTCCTACTGCTATTTCTTTGGCCATGGGTTTGAGCGTAAAGTCTCCAATATAGTTCTAAATGAACACGCTGGCCAAAACTAATGAGGATGATCGGTTGAGGGGCTGAATGATGGCCAAAAACACGGGGAAGCCGCCAGAAAAAATACTCGGATCGTGACAGGTCTCACAAGTAATCCTCGCGATTGGTCGGTAAAGCCATTCTACCCCCGCTTTCATCGGTAGCCGTACTAGTCATGATAGCTATTGATCAACTATCGCTTGTGATAGAAGGATTTCGTAATTTCCTAATCAATTCAATAATAACCTGATTATGAGAAGTAAACTACTACCCTATTGGCTGGCCATCGTCGTTCTGATTCTCGCTTCGGCCTATATTTGGACAGGCCAGTGTCGAAAGTGACCTGGCTACCAGTGCTACGGAGACCGCCCTAGAGCAGGAAGCGCTCTTGAAACAATGCGAGGAGCAGCTGGAAGTGATGAGGCAACTCGCCCTGGAGCGCGCAGCGGAGGCACAGAAGGCCACGAACGAGGCAATCAACTTGCGGCAGCAGCTCGAGGAATGCCAGGGGAAGTAAGCGACCTCCGCTGAACAGTTGGACAGCGCTAAGCAAATGGCCCCGAGGTTCACCGGTACGATCTCGTAGAACTTCGGCGTGCATGCTATAGGAAGAATTCGTATTTTCCTAGTCAATTCAACAAACCCTGACGATGATGAGAAAAATTCCTGCGAACTTCACCAACGTTCTTTTGGGCCTGGTGACAGTCAGCCTCTTTGCCATAGCATGGTGGGAAAGTGGCCGAGCTAAGGAAGCTATCAAAAATGCCTACGAGCAGCAAGCTCTGGCCACCGAATACAGAAAAGAGTCGGAAGAAAACAAGGAGCTTATCAAACGACGCACCCAGGAAGCGCAGAAGATACTTGAGCTATTAGCTGAAACGCAATTGAAACTCAAGGAATGCGAGGGTCAGAGATAATATGACAAGTCCCGCACCCTTGTTCACCAGACCGGCTTTCGAGACCAATTACTAAATCAAACACAACGAAGCCTGACCATGAAAAATAAAGTTCATAACTGGATCACCGTCAGTCTAGCTGTGACATTGGTGTTTCTATTCGCGTACGGAAAAGTCAAAATAGCTGATGCCCGTGAAGAGGCGGCGGAGATACAAACCATTGCTGAAAAGAATGTGCAGGATGCCGAGGCTCAAAGGGTATTAGCTCTCGAGAGTGCGGTAGAAGCCCATGTGGCAAAAATGGAAGTGGACGATCTCAAGAGGCTATTGGAAGAATGCAAGGGAAGGCCCTAGCGCGTCCTCAGTGCGCTGTCCCCTTCCAACCATAGGTGTCAAAAAGCCGCGACAAGAGGTGTGTTTATAATTGGAAGATTGTATAATTTCCCAAGTCAATTCAACGCACCCTAATCATGAAAGGTAAGATATACCATTGGATTGCGATCATCGTCTTAGCTGTTGCCTCGGCATCCCTTTTCATCTATGCCAGAGTACAAAATGGTTTTGCCCGGGAAGCAGCCCGTCTCGTCGCTGAACAGCGAGCACTGGCAGAGAGAAATGCAGAGGAAGCTGAACAGCAAAGGGTCCTAGCCATCGAGAGTGCGGTGGAAGCCGAGCGCCAGAAAAACAAGGTCAGAGACTTGCAGGAAAAACTGGACCAATGTGAAGGTAAGTAGATGAGCGATTTCCTATTTGTATACGGACTGCTGAAGTCATCTTTCCACACGCATATTCCTGAGTTGCGTATTTCCGCGCTACACTATGTTGGCAAAGGCTCCGCCAGAGGTTTACTGTATGATGTCGGGAGATACCCTGGCGCCCAATTTGACGCTGCAGCCACCGCAGCCATCTTTGGCGAGATCTACGAGGTCAATGATCAGATGGACATCCTGGCAAGACTAGACGACTTTGAAGGGGTGCATGATGATGATCCGGAGTATCGGCGTGTGGCGGTGGAGGTGACCATGCCCAAGACCAATCAAACTTTGACGTGCTGGGCTTATGAATACTGCAAGGGCACCGAGGGATTGGTGCTAATTGAGACGGGCAAATACGAGGGAGATGGCTCCGTAGACCTTACGAAAATCTAAGGTCCCTTCGAAATAGTTTATCATCCAGGTACTGGATGACCACCACCATCAGTCCAAGCATGATGCCATAGATCGAAAGGTCTTTGATCTCACTGAATCCTTCCCAACCCATAAAAATCATCAACGACCCGAAGCCGATGATGACAAACGCCGCTGTGATTAGCAGCATGGACAGCCAATAATTATTGCGGGAGTGGCTGCGTTTCTTCCCCAGCTTATGGATGACACCGTCAGCCAGCGTCCGGCTGCTGTCAAAAGACGGCTCCGTCTCCAGTGCCTTCATTATGTACCGGTAGGAATCAGCACCAGCTTTCTCCTGCTCCGCCAATTTCCTGTCTAGTTCTTTATCATTCATCCTAATAGCACCTCCTTTTCTACATAAGGTTCCAATAGTTCCTTCAATTTCTTTCTAGCCCTGAACAGGTAGTTCTTCACTGTTCCCTCGGGCATCTTCATCATCTCCACAATCTCCGGGTACGAAAAACCATCGAGATGATACATGGTCAGGATCGAACGGTATGGCAAAGGTAATTGTCCTATAGCCTCATGCACAAATCTGTTCATATCCTGCTGCTCAAAACCTTCATCCAGTTCTCCTACTGAGAACGCTATCTGATCCAGGTCTTCGGTATCCTTCCATTTCTTGTTCTTCTTCGCCACATTCAATGCGTGCCTGTAGGCGATCGTCGCTACCCACGTACTAAGCTTTGACTGAAAGCTAAAGGTCTGGATCTTGTCGATGGCCTTAACAAAAACATCCTGCGCTACCTCTTCTCTGTCCTCGTCGTTGTCGATTATCCTGATGACTATGTGCATGACAAGACGCTCGTACTGCTTGATGAACAGCCTGTAAGCAGGCTCCTCACCCAGGACCACCCTCGATACCAATTCCTTATCATTCATATTCGTACTGCATTTGACAGCAATCCCCTGCACAAGGTTGCAGAAAAAAAATTACTGCCCTACCTGCAACATATCAGTCCCTTACCCTTGTCTCATTGGGCAAACGGATTATTAAAGTTAAAACTGAAAATGGAATGGACAATATGTTTGAATTCTTATTACCCATTGGTGTCTTAGCCACCATTGGTGCATCGATTGGCTACTTGGTAAAGACTATGACCGACTATCGCCTGAAGAAGAAATTGATTGAAAAAGGACTTGTGAGCGAAGATGCCAGTAGCTTGGTTCAGGAAACTAAGAGAGAGAACAAATACTCCTCACTCAAATGGGGCTTGATCATCCTATGTGGTGGTATGGGTATGATCATCATCAATTTCATCGACTACTACAGAGACTCTCCACTACCGTTTGGCGTTCTGGCCGTGTCCATCGCCACAGGGTTTCTGCTCTACTATTACCTCGTCAAGAGGATGGAGAACCTGTAGTGTGCGTTTTTGTTGAGACCGTGGGAGGGTGGCATCGTGTCACCCTTTTTTTGTTGGTTGGCTGACTCGCTAGATCCTCAATCCCGAAATCCTCAATCACAAAATCCCCATCCTCCCCAAATAGGCTCTTCCCAATGGAGAGATCTCATAACCCACCTCGTGACTAATTGTCAGACCCAGATTCTTCAGCTTCCTAATATTTGGCTTGAGCCAGCCCTTTTCCCTCCCCAGAATTATTGCCAGGTCCGCTGCCCTGAGTCTTGGGTTTGCCGCGATGGCCTCGAGTGTTTCTTGCGTCCAATTCCCAACTTTGCTATAGCGATCGAGTTTTTCGAGTTTGGCACGTAATGACCCCCATCCCTCATCGGTCAACTCCGACTGATTCCTAAGCGCGATCCTTGGGTCTTCAGAATGATACCGCAGCTCGATACGATATACCACGCCCTCTTTCGTCTTTTGCAACAGAGCAAGAAGGTCTTCTGAAGATTCAAACCCCGCCCTGCGAGCCTCAGTCTCTGATACCTCCTCGGCGTCAATTTTCGATACGGTTTGTATCTCGACCTGTCCGACTGAGGTCTTCACCAGACTCCCCTTTTTGACCATGGGCTTCTTCCATTTCCGAAATGCCAGGTCAATAGTGCCAGATTTGATACCCTCGAGATGGGCTTGCTTGAATAGCATTGCTCTAAGACTTGACCAAACCCATGTAATGTGATGATGGCATGAGGATGCCGCCGCTTCGCTGATAGTAATCCTCATTCAGCGGGAATACGCCATCCTGTGGCTGGGTCCAGCTAGCTTCCTCATAAGGCAGGTACGACCGCATCCTCTCCCAATAAAGGTAATTTTGGTGACCATTCGTCTCCATCAGTCCCATGTCCTCCAGTCCCGGAAATGCACTGATGCGTGCCGCAACAGCCTTGTTCCAGTCGAGTAGGACCGGATTCACGGTCAGGTCCGCACAGAAGCATGGTACGTCGTTGTCATGAGCTATCTGGGCAATCTTCATAGTCATGCTCATCGTTTTGGCTACCGCTTTGAGGGCGATAGCGCGATAACCCATTTGGATTCGCTCCAGCGCGTCCCTATCCGTGTGGGCGCTTTCATCCGCTGCCAATCGAGCTGGCACATCACTTACATCAATGTCCAGGTGCTCAGCAAACGGCTCTTCGATGACTGCAATCTGATCAAAGGCACCTATCTTCTTCGCGTGGTCTATGAACCTGAGCAGCGTCTCTTTCTTCTGATAGCGCCCATTCGCGTCGAAATAGTAGGGCAGCTTGCCATCCTTCGTATGAGGAGTGGTCTTCCCCCCAATTGCCTTGTGGATGGCCGTCAATCGGGCCATGTCCTTTTGAACCATCTCCTCTTGTTTCCCCGGTTGCCCTATTTTGATCTTTAGTAGGAAGTAGCCGTCGTCGACAGCTTTCATAATGTCTTTCATCGGGCTGTTGTACCCCACCACCGGGATGCTGGCTACCTGCTTGTGCTTGTTGGCAAGCGCAGGCCCGTATCTCTCAGGCACCAGTTGATCAAAGCTGGTTAATGAGTTTTCTCTGGCAAACAGCATCCACGCCGCGTTGTCCAACGGCACCATCGCATTCAAGGCAAAAGTTTTTCGAAGATTGGGATTGGACGTCACACCCTTGGCATACTCGAAGACGTCTTCGAGGATATCCTCCTGCAATTCAATGGGGTCGGAGAACCTGCTTCCGTTCGCGAGTTGCATGGACCGCTCCGTGACCGCATACATGAGCGCATTGCCGGCGGCCTCCGAATGAGCCGCAAAAACTGTCGCATCCGACCAAAGCACGTTCTGAGTACCGACGCCCAGTCCTTCGTGGCCGGAAGACCTCAGCAGCGACACCACCTGCCAAATATTTGTAATACTGCCCCCCTTGAAGCCAAAGGGTCTGACAAGTGGCTCTCTTTCGAAGTTGCTATTGACTCCTTCGATCGTGATCTTCTTTTGCCAATCTCGTTGGCCACCGTAGGATAACGGGGGGACGACCACTACAGAGCCCACTCCCAGGCACACTTCTTTGACAAAGTATCGGCGATTCATGCTTTCATTGGTATGGTAGGATTCGGGTCATGTATTCTACGTCGTCCCGTGATGAAAAGCAAGAAATGCCACCTTCCTATCACCCGCTTTGTTACCTGGAGTCAACCTATCGCGAAATCTCCATCAAAAAGTTCTCCATGGTCCACGATCAAAAATCTGAAATCCTCAATCCAAAATCAGCAATCCTCAATCCCCATTCCCCCTCGCCAATTCGCGTTAAGCGCAGAAATACCTTAACTTATGTGCAAAATAAATAATCAATGACCGCGTCTCGCCTTCTTACCAGCCTGTCCCTTCTTCTCTTGCTCTCCCTACCGTCCTTCTCACAGCAAAACATCACGGACTATATCAACAAATCGGACAAAGATTTTTTTGATGGTGCTTTCATGGAATCCGACGTGCAGAATATCCCTAAATCAGCCATCAAAGACGGTACGGTCACAAGAAGCAACCTGACGCCCAAAAGGATCGGCCTGGCATCACTCTACCTTTTCGAAAAAAGCTACATGCGCCGTAAGGCACATCTCACTTACATATATTCCCTGGAAGGCCAACAGAACTATTTCTTCCATAATATCGGCCCCCGGGCTATGGAAGGGCTGGTTCAGGCATTCGAGGGCTCCCCTTTCGAGTTGGTGTTTCCTGCGGACTACCTGGATTCAGATGCCAAGCATGCCGCCTTCGCGACGGCGATCGAGAACATCAATGGCCTAAGCCATCCATTCCTTGACCAAATGAAGCAGTGGAAACTCCAGCCATCTGGCAATGAGCAACCATTTCTCTATACCTGGATCGAGGAGGGTACGAATGGATTCGTGGCGGATGAGATGGCGACGCTGGCTAAGTCGTTAGGTCTGGACGCTCTGCTTACCGTCCAGTTATCTACACTGTATCAGACGCAAACGATCTCCTTCTTCAGCATTGAATTCATCCTGCACGGCGTCAACCCAGCCGCCACTGAAGGCCAACAGGGCCTTGTACTGGGCAGGTACTCGTTGTTTGCCGGCTATCCCTACCCCTTTGTCTACATTCGCAATGGAAAGCCATCACAGGAGCGCTTCGGTGCCTACGGCCGCATCACAGAGAGGACCATGCGCAACTTCCTCGACTTCACGCAGCTTGAGCTCAACGAACTCTTCTAGTAGTCAGCCCGACGGCCACCCTGGTCGACCATCTGCCGAAGCATACTGTTGAAGTCCTCCTCCTCGAGCAACTGTTCCATAGAAATATGGAATCGATACTTCCAGTAGTGCTGAGAAATGGCAGGCACATTGATGCGCTCTTCCTCAGGTGAGTCCCAACGTAGCAACCCATCCATCGCCACAAGGTCCTGAATGGGGAATATGGCCAGCATACTCGGTGAATACAGGTGCTGATTGATAATATCTTTTGCGATCCATGGCTCACAGAAATAGGGCGCGCCACCCCAGTGACCGAGGATCGAATTGTAGAAGCGCTGGGTCGTTTCGGTATCTTCTTGCCACCACTCCCGCAGTGTCGACATGTCGTGACTACCTGGGCTACATACACTCAAGTAGGGATTGTCAGCGGGATGCAAGAACTCACGATCATCGTTCGGCATGCGTTGAATCGCGAGGGACAAGATGCTCAGATCGGTCATCACCCCCGGAACGCTCTCCGGCACCATACCCAGATCCTCCCCGCAGATCAGCATATCCGTAGCCTCCTGCAAGGCTGGTAGCTTGGACATGGCGCTGTCCCGCCAGAAGTCGTTGTGCCGTTTGTAAAAGAAGTGGATGTACAGTTCGTCGATCCGCTGCTGAGTATAGGCATCCAGCTCCTTGTAGGAATAGGTACTGTGTAGCGCAATCCTCGGATTCCATGCACCCCCATCGCTCAGCGGTGCCTCCAAAAACAACACTTCGGCCAACAGCCTGTTGAGGCTGATTTTCATCCAGTCGAAAAAATCTGCGCCTTCCGGGTGTGACTGCATCTCCCCATCAAAATGCTCCTTCACCTTTCGTTGTGTGCTCACGTGATCCTTGAGGCGGTAGCAACCCTCCGTATATTCGTCGAGGTATTCATCGAATACCTTGCGGGCGTGAGATCCAAAGATCTCGTAAACCATGTGGGTGCGAATGTATGGCTGAGTAAGTCGCTGACGGTCAAAACCAATCCCCCAGTGAGCAAACTCCTGAAGGTTTATTGGAATCGATGGATTGAATCTGCCCATGATCCCCTCGACATGCTCCCACGGAATCTCCCAGATGCGGAAAAATCCCAGAATGTGATCGATTCGAAACACATCAAAGTACTCCGACATCTTTACAAGCCGCTGCTTCCACCACTTAAATCCATCTTTGGCCATGGCATCCCAATTGTAGGTGGGAAATCCCCAGTTTTGACCCGAGATCGAGAAGTCATCTGGCGGCGCTCCAGCCTGGCATGCCATATTGTAGAGCTCCGGCTCCAGCCATGCGTCCACTGAGTACCGATAAATACCAATTGGGATATCCCCTTTAAGCACCACGCCATGTTGGCGAGCGTATTCAGACGCTGACTTCAGCTGCTTATCGAGGTGAAACTGTATATAATAGTGAACGGCAATATCATCGAAGTGCCCCGAGTTCTCGGCACACAGTTGCTTCAACTTCGCCGATGTAATATCAGCGTACTTACCCCATTGGGAGAAGTCTACGGTCTGATGCTTATCCCGCAGATAGGAGAAGGCCGCGTACGGCTTCAACCACGATTCGTTTTGCTTGAAGAAGCTTTTGAAATCTTTGTTGGCCAGGAAAGTAGCCTTGTTCTCCTGGAAGCTCAAGGCAAAGAAATCGGACTTCAGCTTCATGACCCCCTCGTAGTCCACCTCTGGCAGCGCATTGAGTCGCTTGGCTTCTTTGAGTATCCTCTTTTGCTCATCCTTCTTTTTGAGCGCGCCAATGGCCCCCATATTGGCATAGATGGGGTGCAGTGCATTCACAGAGATCGCGGCATAAGGATACGAATCTACCCAGGTGTGTGTCGCGACGGTGTCGTTGACAGGGAGGACCTGAATGACTTTCATGCCAACCTTCACCGCCCAGTCCGTAAGCCTGTTGATATCCAGAAACTCTCCAACGCCTGCACCTTTTTCAGACCTCAGGGAGAACACAGGGATAGCGACTCCTGCCGCCTTCCAATCGCCCACCGGATAGCTGAAGAATTCCTCCGTCAGACAGAGCGTCTTGTCGCTGGAGATGTCGAATGCGGGAAAATACCTGTTGTCACGCGCTTCCCACGTGACTACCTTTTTCTGCTTGAGACTGTAGATCACAAACTTGTACTCGAATGGCGCCACATCCTCTCCCATGGGTATGTCGGCACGCCATATGGGATACTGCTCGTCACTCATCAGTAGCACCTTCGACTCATCCCAGTTGCCAAGTGCATCAATGCCCCCCAAAATACCAAAAACGTAGTCCGCCCCAATTCGTGGCGCACGCAATTGCAAGCGTGCATAGGCACTATTTGCTTGCTTCTTCGAGGGTTTGGAGGAGCTGGTTTTTCTCTTGAAAAAGGCCTTCTGAAAAGGTGATGTGTACAGCGAATTGTCAGGGTGCTTGTGGGGTCTCCAGTAGTCTTTCACACGTACAAAACCCAGTTTGTCCATGTTATTGAACTTCCTTGCCTCACCAAATTCCCAAAATGTATCCCCGGACTCCTCATCTTTCAGGAAATAGCGATAGGTGAAATCAACTGGGGTTTTCAAGTCGATTTCCGCCTCCCATTGCTCTCCTGTACCGGGATGCATAGGAATTGCTTTTTCTTCACTGCCTCCACCGAGGGCATCGATGGAACCGGATACATATAGTAGCTGGCCCCATTGTGTTCTGTAATCTATTTGAAACTTGATCTTCACGATATCACTGGTTCTGGGTGTTGTCTGATTATTTCCAATTGATTTCGATCTTCCGCGAACTTAACGCAAATCGCACACGCTGCACCTGATAGGCCTCGATCTGCCCCTCACTGGCGTAGGCATCGAAGTGCGAGATCGGCTCGAAGTGGCTAAAATTATCGACCTCTTCCATGTCGACCTTCTGGCCATCAGCCTCCGCACCAGCCAATGTGTCAAATCCATGATAGATCACTTCAACTGCTTTGAATGCTGTCTCGAAAGGACCTTCCGATGCACTAATAGTCATACGACTGTCTCCATCGAAGGTGATCGTTCTGGAAGTTGACTGACCATCCCTGTAGCTAAGGGAATGACCGTCGTCTTCATAGAGTTGGAAGGAATCCCCTTCCCCTCCCTGATATAAATGCACCGTCAGGGTCCCATCATGAGTCTCTCCGGCGAATTGTACGAGTGGTTGCATCGGCAGCATGACACCGGCCTTCACGAAAATCGGAAGTCGTGACACCGGACAATCGGCATAAACAATCTGTTGCCCCGCATACTTCTGTCCACTGTGAAAGTCATACCAATCCCCTTCCGGTAGGTAGACCTTGGTGATCTCCTTGTCGCTCTCTACGGGCGCAATCAGTACCGATGGACCAAAGAGGAATTGATTTTGGAAACGTGTGTCATAAATCAAGTCATCATGTGTATAGTCCAGCGCCAAACTGCGACTGACGGGCATGCCTGTCTGACTGGCTTGAAGGAAACAGCTGTAGACGTAAGGAAGGAGTCGGTACCTAAGGTTGATGTAATTGCGGGAGATCTCCTCCACTTCCTCACCAAAAGACCATGGTTCCGCATCCGCAGTGTTGACGAAAGTATGCGTGCGGAGGAATGGCTGGAAGACGGCGATCGTCAACCACCGGGCAAAGAGTGCCACTTCAGTACGACCTGCGAACCCACCGACATCATTGCCACAAAAGGCGATGCCTGAAAGACCCAATCCGGCCACCATACGCGCTCCTAGCATCATCGATTCGTTGGAAGAGACATTGTCGCCAGTCCATAGAATGCCATACCGCTGAAAGCCGGCGAAGGCAGCCCTTGTTATGATAAAGGACCGCTCGTTATCGCGTAGATTGTCTACCCCTTCTTTGGTGGCTCGAGCCATCTGCGTGCCATAGACGTTGCGTGCCTGCCTGGAATTGGTCTTGTTCCCTTCATACTCAAACTCCAAATTGTTGGGCATGAAATTTCCCCAAGAGGCGATTTCGTTCATGTCATTCCAAAAGCCATCCACACCTTGCTCGACTAGTTCGCCAAACTTGGGTCCCCACCACTTGCGAACGCGTTCCGATGTAAAATCCGGAAAATTGCAGGTTCCAGGCCAGACGTCGGCGCTATAGGGCTCCCCATCGGAGTACTTCACGAAAACGTCCTCTTTGAGTCCGTCGTGGTAGGTGTCGTACCCTTCCTCAATCTTTACACCGGGATCGATGATCACGGCTACGTGGAAGCCCTGCCCTTTCACTTCATTGATCAGCGCCTTCGGATCTGGAAATCGGTCATAGTCCCACGTGAAAAGCTTGTAGTCCTTCATGTAGTGAATGTCATGATACAGCACATCGCAGGGGATCTTCTTGTCACGAAAAGTCTTTGCCACCGTGCTGACTTCATAATCGGGGTAATAGCTATACCGGCACTGCTGGTACCCCAGGCCCCACTTCGGCGGCAACTCCATGCGACCCGTCAGCCACGTGTAACCCTCGACAATTTCAGCAATGTTTTCGCCGGCGAACAGGTAATAATTGACATCACCACCCTCAACAGTGACGGACGAGAATCGATGATTGGACGCGCCAAAGTTGAAGTGTGATTTGTAAGAGTTGTCCATGAAGAGGCCGTAGACCCTTCGAGAGTGGACACCGATATAGAAAGGGATCGTACTATACAGCGGGTCAGATCCCGAATGGTATCCAAACGCATCGGTATTCCAGTTGGTAAATCCCTCACGTCGCTTGTCGAGGTTCCGAGACTTCTCTCCAAGCCCCAGGAATCGCTCTCCCTCCTGCAAGGTCTTGTAGACCGTGGAGTGGTCGCCATCAAAAGCGGTTCCCAGTCCGGGATCGTCTTCCACGAGCACCTCCCCGGCAAGGTTCTGTAAGCTAAAGCGAACGGGATCCTTATCGATGATCAGCTGCGCCTTGTCAGTACGCACCGTCACGCGTTCTGACGTCTCCTCGATGGTGGCAGGCGTCGTTTGGGGACCTTCGACTACTGCGTACGAAAAATTGTCAAATTCTTTTTCCCTTGACACGTGAATTCGAAAAATATCCGGTCGATAGATGGTCACCTGAAAGTGACCAGTACCCAGCTCTCCACGCACAGATGATTCGGTACAAACGATTGTTTTCGCTCCCGTGACGGATTCATATATATGCCCCATATTCTTACACTGAAATAGCCGTTGAAAAATAGGTAATTTGAGTAAATCAGCATGTTTCAGAGGAGTTTCAATGATATCATCTGAGTCTGCATATACCGCTTATATTTGCGGCTGAAAACAAGAAACCTTACATAATTCCTCAGATATGAAATTCAGACCAGGAGTACTTGCAGGACAAGAAGTCACAGACCTTTTGAACTACGCGAATGAGCAAAATTTCGCTCTGCCTGCTGTCAATGTTGTAGGCACCAATTCCATCAACGCGGTGCTGGAAACTGCAAAGGCGGTGAACTCCCCAGTGATCATCCAGGCGTCGAACGGAGGAGCAGTTTTCATGGCTGGAAAAGGACTCTCTAATGACAATCAGCAGGCTGCTGTCGCTGGAGCTGTGGTTTGCGCTCGCATTGTCCACGAGCTGGCCGAGATGTATGGTGTGACAGTGATCCTTCACACGGACCATTGCGCCAAGAAGTTGTTGCCATGGATGGATGGTATGGTAGAGGCCAACGAAAGACATTTTGAGCAGACGGGTAAGGCCCTCTACAGCTCTCACATGCTGGATCTGTCCGAGGAGCCACTTGAAGAAAACATCGAGATCTCCGCGAAATACTTTGAGCGTATGCACAAGATCGGTATCACTCTCGAGATCGAGCTTGGCGTCACTGGTGGTGAAGAGGATGGCGTCGACAACACAGACGTAGACAGTTCCAAACTGTACACCCAGCCTGAGGAAGTCGCTTACTCTTACGAACACCTAAAAAAGATCGGAGACAATTTCACAGTTGCGGCAGCCTTTGGCAATGTCCACGGGGTGTATAAGCCCGGTAACGTAAAGCTCTCGCCTATCATCCTGAGAAACTCACAGGATTACATTCAGGAGAAGTTTGGTACGGGTCATAATCCTGTGAACTTCGTCTTCCATGGAGGCTCTGGATCCACTACCGAAGAAATAAGAGAAGCGATCTCCTATGGCGCCATCAAGATGAATATCGACACTGATATGCAATGGGCGACGTGGGAAGGCGTTATGAAATACTACAAGGCCAATGAGGCGTATCTGCAGGGGCAAATCGGTAGTCCTGACGGCCCTGATTCGCCCAACAAAAAGTATTACGATCCCAGGAAATGGCTGCGCGAGGGAGAAAAGAGTTTTGTGGAAAGATTGACGAAAGCCTTCGAAGATTTGAACAATGTAAATACCAATGCTTAGCGAATTGTTGGTTACATTTGTCCCGAACGCGCGAGTGCGAAACCCCCAATGAATAAACACTTATAATCACTTGGCCCTTTCAATTCTTGAAAGGGCTTTTTTTTTGACCATACTTCACGGGGGGAGATGATTTTTGAAAAGAATTAGCTAAAGAATAGTAGTGCGATCCAGCGAAAGAATGGTGCTCTATCAGGTAATGACACGGTTGTTTGGCAACAAAACAACAGTGGCTGAACCATGGGGCACATTGCAACAAAACGGTGTAGGGAAATTGAATGATTTCACCGAACGGGCGCTCCGTGAAATACGCCAAATGGGATTCACCCACATCTGGTACACCGGTGTCATTGAGCATGCAGTATTGACGGACTATACGGCCCACGGCATCCCTTTGAACGACGCCGATGTGGTCAAGGGGCGAGCCGGCTCTCCCTATGCTATCACAGACTACTATGACGTCAACCTGGATCTGGCGACATCCGTGCCAGATCGCATGCAGGAATTCGAGCAATTGATCAACAGAACGCATGATGCAGGGTTGAAACTGCTCCTGGACTTCGTGCCTAATCATGTCGCGCGTGAATACCGCTCCGATGCCAGACCCGAAGGGATCAGGGACTTGGGGGCTGACGACGACAAGAGCGTACGGTTTTCAAGGGACAACAATTTCTACTATCTGCCTGGGGAGCCCTTTCGGGTCCCATCGGACTACAACTCGCTGGGTCCTTACGACTTCCCGACGAAGGATGGACACTTTGAAGAGGTCCCGGCCAAGGTCACCGGCAATGATGTTTTCTCTTCTACGCCAGGTATCAATGACTGGTTTGAGACGATCAAGCTCAATTATGGGGTAGACTATACCAGCGGCGAAAAGCATTTTGACCCTATCCCAAACACGTGGTTGAAGATGAGGGACATCCTCCTGTATTGGGCGTCAAAAGGAGTGGATGGCTTTCGCTGCGATATGGCCGAGATGGTTCCGGTAGAATTCTGGAAATGGGTGATCCGTGAGATCAAACGACAATACCCGGCAGTTACATTTACAGCGGAGATCTACAATCCTGCCAACTACCGGAGCTACATCTTTGTAGGGGGATTTGATTACCTCTATGACAAAGTAGAGCTGTATGATACCCTGAAGCAGATCATTCAAAGGCACTCTACTACCGACCACCTTACCAGGATCTGGCAAAGCCAGGAAGGGATCGGTGATCATATGCTTCGGTTCCTCGAAAATCATGACGAGCAGCGAATTGCCTCTCCTGAATTTGCCGGAGACATGCAAAAAGGTATTCCCATGATGGCAGTGTCCGCATTTATGCACACGGGGCCTGTGATGATATACTTCGGCCAGGAAGTCGGTGAGCCCGCTTCCGGCGCCTCAGGGTTCAGCGGCGATGACGGTCGAACGACCATCTTTGACTATTGGCACGTTCCTGAGCATCAGCAGTGGATGAATGGGGGACTGTTTGATGGCGGCGCTTTGTCCGATGAACAGGAAACCCTGCGCAACCGATACGTCGCCATCCTTCGGGCCTGCAATGATATGCCCGCACTCAGGACTGGGGGCTTTTACGATCTGCACTTCTACAATCGGAACCAGACTTACACAGGTTACGGCAGTCGGATATTCGCCTTCCTGAGACACCTCGACAATGAAGTGCTGCTGATTGTGGTGAATTTTGATGAGGAGGAGCACTCTGCTGCGATCAAAATCCCGGAAGACGCCTGGCAAAAGACGGGACTCGTCGAGTCAACCGTGGTGGTCTCCGATCCGGCAGCGCAAGAGAAGAGCCGCTCGGCCATAGTCGATCAAAGTAGTGCGGAGGCCCTTGTAGTACCAGTTCCTGCATTGGATTATGTAATCTTGCAGCTGAAGACAAAACCCTAAACTCAAAAATGAAGATCGAAAAAGTTGCTGTCATCGGCTCGGGAACCATGGGCAATGGCATCGCTCACGTATTTGCACAAAATGGGCGGGAAGTGACGCTGATAGACATTTCTGAATCGGCGCTGGAGCGTGCCCTCGCTACCATAGGAAAGAACCTCGACCGACAGATAAAGAAGGAACTTATTACCGCGGAGGAGAAGGTAGCCACACTTGCGCGTATCAAGAGGGGCACGGACATAGCTACATCCGTGAGCGATGTGCAACTGGTGATAGAAGCCGCTACCGAGCACTTCGATACAAAAGTGAAGATATTCGAATCGCTCGATGCGAATACACCAGCAGACACAATCCTCGCCACCAATACTTCGTCGATATCGATAACGAAGATTGGCGCCGCGACAAAAAGAGCGGACAAAGTGATCGGCATGCACTTCATGAACCCCGTGCCGGTGATGAAGCTGGTCGAGGTCATTCGCGGCTATGCCACATCCGACGAGGTCACAAAACTCATCATGACAGAGAGTGCGGCCCTGGGCAAGGTCCCGGTGGAAGTCAATGACTACCCTGGCTTTGTCGCCAACCGTATCCTCATGCCGATGATCAACGAGGCCATCTATTCGCTGTACGAGGGTGTCGCCGGTGTGGAAGAAATCGACACCGTGATGAAGCTGGGAATGGCCCACCCTATGGGGCCCCTGCAACTCGCAGACTTCATTGGTCTGGATGTGTGCCTCTCTATTCTTCGTGTGTTGCAGGACGGTTTTGGCAATCCCAAGTATGCGCCATGCCCCTTGTTGGTAAACATGGTAACCGCTGGTTTTCTCGGTGCTAAGACGGGGGAAGGGTTTTACGCTTACACCGCGGGATCGAAGGAGTTAAAGGTTAGCTCCAGGTTCCAGTAACATCAGTACATACATCATTAACATTGAGGGCGAATGGCAAATTCGCCCTTTACTTTTTGTGCCATCCGTAGCGAAGAAATGAACACCTCTTGCTTGTCGGAGAGGAAAACTCAATGGTCTTCACCGGACTAACTTTCGCTCCCGCGATGATTTGTGTCATTGGACGACTAGAGGGCCTGATCTAGTTTGCGTCAAGTTTGACCGAAAGGCCTCTCAACATGTCTCAATCATCTGTTCTCAAGTCAATGGTCGCGCTGACCATTATCGTATTCACCCCCTTTGGTCTTATGCTGTGGGTGCGACTGCACCAGTCAAGCGGTTTTGCGAGTCGGGAACTCATTATCTATCCCCTACTCTTCGGTGGTGGCAGCATTGTGATCCTCTACGCCCTCAAGCGGTATTTCCTGGGTGAGCCGTTGTCAGACTTCAATAATGGCGCGGGCAACTGGTTCGGTGATCTCGTTTGGGGGTTGGTGCTAACAGCTATCTATTTTGGCCTATTTTTCATCGAGCGAAGCATGCTTTCGGGCTTGTTGCGGTTTGTCCCCAACACGGAACTGCTGGGCCTGATGCTTGACTTGCGAGAGAGCCCCCTGCTCCTTCTCTTGTGGTTTGGACCTGTGCTATGGATTGGTATCGCATTGTACGAGGAATTGATACGGGTTTTTCTGCTTACGACACTCTGGAAGTGGTCGGAGGACGTGCTATGGTCGGCGGTCGTGATTGTGCTCTCTGCTACGATAATGGGCCTCGTCCATTGGAGCCAGGGACCTTATGGCATTGTGACCATAGGCATCAAGAGTTTGGTCAGTGGCTTCTTCTTCTTTCGCGTAAGGCGACTGATGCCCCTCGTCTATGCCCACGTCTTGTACGATGGCTTGCAGGTGGCCCTGCTACTGTTGACCTACCCTGATTCCACTGGTTGATCACGGCGTCATGCAGGAATTGTTGTGGTTTTTGGACGGGCAAATGAAGCTAGGGCCAACGAGTGATTATGATCGCCGCTCGATCATGTCCCACTTATTGCCATAGAGGTCCTTGAACACGATGACCGTGCCATACTCCTCCTCCCTAGGCTCCTCGGTAAACTCCACGCCTTTGGCTTTCATACTTTCATAGTCTCGCCAGAAGTCATCGGTATGGAGGAAAAGAAAGACTCGGCCTCCCGTCTGGTTGCCGACTGCGGCCTGTTGCTCCAGATTCTTGGCCCTGGCGAGCAGCAAGGACGGGCCCTGACCTCCCGGCGGCCGTACGACAACCCATCGTTTGCCCTTCCCCATGTCTGTATCTTCCAGTAACTCAAACTGCAGCTTGCCACAGTAGTATTCGATCGCCTCCTCGTAGTCGTTGACGACCAACGCCAACTTGTCAATGTATTGGTTCATTCTTCGGACTTCTTTCGGTATTTGGTGAGTAAAAGGGCAATGAGGTCCACCGCCATGTTCATGGCCCGCAATTGGATTTCGACGTACTCTTCCCGGTCATGGTTTTGCCAATTGAAGGATTCGAGAAACGAACGATTCTCCTGCATGGCAATGATCATTTGGTTCTCACTGAATCGAAAAGCCAAATCGTGCTTCGACAGGCCGTCTTTCTTCACTTGCTCGCTCATAGAATTGATGAGTGCATTGACCTCGGGATCCCTCAGCAAATCATATTGCTCTCCTTCAGGCGGAAAGACCGCATACCTCCTGGTCAATTCGCGCAGAAGGCCTGGATCCCCCTCGGTATCTTCCTGTGTGGTGGTCCGCAGCAAAGTGCGGGGTACAAGCCAGACAGTGTGGCTCTCCAGTGGGAACTCATACAAATAGAAGCGTCCGTCAAATGGTGTCTCCATAGCTCGGAGGAAGTCTTCGGGTCGATGAAACGCCTTGAAATCAAAGGCGGAGAGGTGACCCAATGGGAACTTACCAATGAGCAGGTTGCGGACCTGGTAGGCATGAAATGGCCCCAGCAGTGTATTGATATCCTGAGGGAACTGCAGATCATTGGCACTGGCGTGATAATGCACATCACCACCCAATGCCCCCGACAGGCCCATGACAAACTGCTGTCGCAACTTCCCGCTCAGCTCTTGGGTCTGCCGATAATAGAGTAGAAGCACAATGGCAAAAGCGAGACCCCCTGATATGAGGAGAAAGTAAAACAGACCGTACCGCTGGTTAGGGGCAACAATATTTGTGTATGGCACCATAAAGCAAATGGCTCCATAGAAGAAGAAGATGGCCATGACGGGTCTGAACCGCCCCAGCAACTTGTCCTTTTCTTCGTCCATGGATTGGAGAACGGGCCGCATGCGACGGTAGATCTCAGCGATGTCTAGTGATGCATTGGCCATATCGGCAAACCTAACTGATTTGAAAACGCGCATGATGCAAACGTCCCCTTTTACCCCAAATTATGCATTAATGCATAATTTGCCCGAAGGGTGATGACGAAGCGGAGCTTGTCACACTCAGACTTTTCGTTGAGCAGACGAAAGCTTTGCTTTGTCTGGGTTACCCTGACAAAAATTTTCTGTAAGAGAAATTTTTCGTCATTATGCAATAGAATATTTCTCCTTCGAACAATAAATATGCTATTGCATAATCCGGGTTACCCAGAATTTCTATCTTCCGGCATGATCCGAAAACTGCTTATCCTCCAGTCCATCCTCCTGACTATGACCATTGCACCGATGGCACAACCTACACCCACAAAGCCCTTGCGCGTCGGCGTCAATGGATTAGTACATACACATGTGCATTGGATCCTTGGTCGCGAAAAGATCGGCGATATCGAAATTGTAGGTATCGCCGAAAGCAACCGCGAACTGGCTGAGCGATATATGAAGCAACACGACCTACCGACCAGTATCGTATACCCAACGCTGGAGGAAATGATCGCCGAGACACAACCTGATGCGGTCACGGATTTCGGCACCATCATCGGCCACCTGGCGACCGTCCAGACCTGCGCGCCCAAGGGCATCCACGTAATGGTCGAAAAGCCTATGGCGGTGAGCCTGGACCACGCCCGGCAGATGGAGCACCTCGCCAAGAAGCACAACATACATCTGCTCACCAACTATGAATCGACGTGGTACCCTACTACCTACAAGAGTGGAGAAATGGTCTTTGATGGCAAACTTGGGGGTCTCCGCAAAGTCGTCGTTCATGATGGTCACCCCGGACCTATCGAAATCGGTGTAAACGAGGAATTTCTCGAATGGCTTACCGATCCAATTGAAAATGGTGGAGGGGCGATCACGGACTTTGGGTGCTATGGCGCCAACCTGATGACCTGGCTTATGGCCAATGAGCGACCTCTTTCCGTGATGGCCGTTACCCAGCAAATCAAACCCGACAAATACCCCAAGGTGGACGACGAGGCCACAATCATCGTCACCTATCCAAAGGCGCAAGGGATCATCCAAGCTTCGTGGAACTGGACGTACAACCGCAAGGACATGGCAATCTACGGCACCGACGGTTACATCCGCACTGTGGATGGGCCTACTATGTACACACGCCTCGGTGATGAATCGAAAGAAACGGAGCATGTGCTCGAACCTGTCGCGTATCCCACAGACGACCCGTTCGCGTACTTCAAAGCGGTGATCGAAGGCGACATCGACCCGGGAACAAGCCCATCGTCCCTGACAAATAATGTGATCGTAATGGAAATCCTCGATGCAGCGCGCGAATCGGCAAAGTCTGGAAGGAGAGTGGAGTTGGAGGATTGAGGGATTTGGAACGTCTATGGTCCATGGTCAATGGACCATAGACCATGGACCATGGCCTCTATCAGCAGATCAGGATGGACAATGGACATGAACAAATGGCTCTGTCAGGAGGCAAGGAGGATGACACGGCTAGTTCCCTTTGCTCTCTGCTCCGGGGTGGCGGGAGGCACGCTGGGTGCCGGCCTCCCGCAAGGACAGTGCGGTGGGGCGCCCCAAAAAGCCCATCTAGATGCTCAATCGACAATAAAGCGGATCCTGCACCAGCCCTCAAAACGGATGGGGGCCTTCTTGTAGGGATGCCAGATCCACTTGTCCAACTGCAGGCGGTGCTCCCCGCGACTGAGGTGTTTGGTATCGACATGAGCCACCCACACTCGCTGACCGCTCGTGGGCAGGAATGAGCGGCTCCAGGAAACGGGTACGGCCATACTGTCAATCGCTACATCTACCAATCGATGGATCTCGAGTGTATCCGCTGCCTTGACGGTGGACCAGTCCCAGTCGAAGTCGGCATAATAGATCGGTAGCTGCCCACCCTCCTGGACAATAGATGGTATGGCAGCTTTCTGAATACGTTGATAGCTTTTGTGATTGTCGAGGTACAGCATAGGGTCCTGGTATCGATACGACAATGTACGCTGCTGCGACTTCATGCCCGGGATCAAACTACGCTCCGGGATGCTGTATTTGATAAAGTCGATGGTCTGGGTGATCAACGTCCCTGTCTGCAAGCCCGAGAGCAAAAAGAAGCCAAAGAACACCCCCATGGCCAACTTGCTATTCATATTGGTCTGGAAGGTGAGCAGGCTCTCACGAAAGAAAAGGAGGTACTGCGACCGTGATGCCACCAGGGCGAGCCCCTTCAGAAAGGGGACCTTTTTGCCGAATTTTCGGAGCAGCAGGTTGTACAAGGGAAAGGCCGTGGAGATGATCACCAATAGCACCACCAGCGCAACGAACACGGCGGTCAGGGGTACGCCTAGTGAGCTCAGAATAATCGCGGGCACCAGGAGCAGCATGATCCAGGCGGAGATACCTACAATGGTAAAGGCTATGCTGAATATGGAACTACAAATGCGCTCGACTCGCATGATGATATCGATGGTATCCTTGAGATCATTGAGGAAAAAATCCTGCTGACTCATCTTGGGCAGCTTCTCTCTGCGGATGCCTTGCGGAAACGTATAGTTGAGACCGACGAGGCCGACCCAGACACCGCGCATCAAAAGGTGGAGCACAAATGCATATTTCAGTGTCTGAACCGCTAGCGTGACATACAGCAGCGAGGCAAGCGTCAGAGCTGGGTTCACGCCGTACTCCTGAATGATACCAATGGCCAGATCGTTGAGGCGATCGCCGAAGGAAAAGATGAAAAGGATGGAAATCCCCGATATGAGTAGTTCGGGATTCCAACTGTTGTTTTGGGTTTCGATGAGCCACTTCGGTTGCTCGCGCGGTTGATCCATCAGGGTTTGGTTTGAAGCAAAGAAAGAACTTTCTGAAATACCGCCAATGGCCGTCGTATTACGCCCATTACCATTGAATTTGGAAATGTCGCGGAATCAGGGCAAATTCCAGCAGTCCATGGATTTACTACCTATGAAAACACCCATCCTCCTCGCCACCGTCCAACTGTGCTTCCTAATTGCCTGTAATAACCCCCAAACTTCAACAATGTCTGATCAACCCACCTATCCGGTAGCGCCAAAGAAAGATTCGGTGCTCACATTCCACGGAGATGCTCGTGCAGATCCATACTTCTGGATGCGACTGACGGACGAGCAAAAGACCGCTGACCAACCCGATGATCAGACGCAGCAAGTTGTCGACTACCTCAATGCGGAGAACGCATATACAGCCTCGCAAATGGATGATACCGAGGAACTGCAACAGCAACTATATGAGGAGATGGTGGCCCGTGTGAAGCAGGATGACTCCTCTGTGCCTTACTTCAAAAATGGCTACTGGTACTACACACGCTATGAGCAAGGCAAGGAGTACCCAATTTACTGCCGTAAGGAGGGTACACTGGACAACGCTGAGCAAGTCCTGCTGGATGTCAATCAGCTGGCAGAGGGCTATGAATTTTATCAGGCCGGAGGACTGCGGGTAAGCCCGGACAACAAGATATTGGCCTTTAATGAAGATACGCTGAGCCGCAGGATCTACACGGTACGCTTTAAGGATTTGGAAACGGGCGAAATGCTGGAGGACCAACTCCCGAACAGCAACGGCAGCCTGGCCTGGGCCAACGACAACAAGACGATCTTCTACACGACAAAGAATGCTGTATCCCTCCTGTCCGAAAAGATTGTCCGTCATGCGCTGGGCACCGCTCCCGATGAAGACGTCGTCGTTTACCATGAGAAAGACCCCGCCTTCTACATTGGCGTAAGCCGGTCCAAGTCGGGTAAGTATGTCATCATTAGTAACGGCAGCACACTGGTCAATGACTATCACATCCTGGATGCCAACGACCCCCAGGGCCAATTTCAGCAGTTTTCCCCACGCGAGACGCAGCACGAATACTCCATCGAGCACTACAAGGACAAATTCTATATCCTCACCAATTGGGAAGCTCAAAATTTCCGACTCATGGAAACGTCCGAATCAGCCACTTCGAAAGGAAACTGGAAGGAAGTGATCCCCCATCGCCCAGAAGTGTTGATCGCAGGTATGGTAGTCTTCGAGAACCACCTTGTACTTACTGAAAGGTCCAATGCACTGACGCACATACGTGTGATCGATCAGGGCTCCGGGGACTCTCACTATCTGGCATTTAACGAAGATGCCTATGTCGCACGACCCTACGGCAATCCCGAGTTCAATACGACGACGATGCGCTATTTCTATTCATCACTAACCACACCTGCTTCGACCTACGACTATGATATGAACAGCCGGGAAAGTACGCTGAAGAAGCGGGAAGAGGTGAAGGGGCACGATCCGGCAAATTATGCAACAGAGCGACTGTTTGCGGAGGTACGGGACGGGACCGAGGTGCCCATCACGCTGGTCTACCGAAAAGACATGAAGCAGGAGGGCCCAGCTCCTATGCTCCTCTACGCGTACGGCTCCTATGGATCATCCACGGATCCCTATTTCAGTCAGATCAATCTCAGTTTGCTTGATCGAGGTTTTATCTATGCCATCGCTCATATCAGGGGAGGTCAGGAAATGGGCCGACAATGGTATGATGACGGCAAGATGTTCAAAAAGAAAAATACGTTCTACGACTACATTGACTGCGCAAAATTCCTCTCAGATGAAGGATATACGAGTGCTGAGCACCTCTACGGCTACGGAGGCAGCGCTGGCGGCCTGCTGATGGGCGCCGTAGCCAATATGGCTCCGGAGGCGTTCAATGGCATCGTGGCGGCAGTGCCTTTTGTTGATGTGGTCTCTACGATGCTGGACGAAACCATACCACTGACGACGAATGAGTTTGACGAATGGGGCAATCCTAAGGAGTTTGAGTCGTACCGATACATGCTTTCGTACTCTCCCTACGATCAGGTAGAAGAGCAGGACTACCCTCATATGCTCGTAACCACGGGCTTCTTCGACTCTCAGGTCCAGTATTGGGAGCCGGCTAAATGGGTGGCCAAGCTGCGGGACAAGAAAACTGACGACAACCTTCTCCTGCTCTACACCAATATGGATGCGGGACATGGGGGATCATCTGGGCGGTTCAAGCGATTCAAAGATCGCGCGAGGATCTTCGCTTTCATCCTGCAATTGGAGGGCATAAAGACATGACACAGAACGCTAACCTACAAGTCGAGTTGTAGGGTAGTAATTTATACGTACCAAAAAAACCTAACCCAATGAAAAGAGTAGTCTACCTCCTACCTCTTCTGATCTTTCCGCTTTTCGTAGTGGCACAGCGCGATTGGGATGCTGTGGAGATCGCGCCTAATGAAGTAACAGGCAATATCAACTTCCTCACAGGCAGTGGAGGCAATATTGGCGTGCTGTACGGTGATGACGGCATCATGCTGGTGGATGATCAGTACGCCCCCCTTAGTGAGAAGATCAAAGCTGCAGTATCGGAGCTATCTACCGGCGACATCAAGTTTGTGGTGAGCACCCACTATCATGGTGACCACACGGGGGGCAATGAGAACTTCAAAAAAGATGGAGCACTAATCATCGGTCAAGAAAACGTCCGGGAACGCCTGGGCACGACATTTTACAGCTCTGTCTGGGATCGCGACGTGGAAGAAAAGAGTGAGAGCTACTGGCCGGTGATCACATTTGATGATGACATGACCCTGCATCTGAATGGGGAGGAAGTACAACTGGTGCATACACCCTCAGCCCACACGGATGGAGACGCCCTTGTGTATTTTAAGACGAGCAACGTCATTCACTGTGGCGATGCCTTCGTTCGCTATGGCTATCCCTTCATCGATATTGCGGCTGGCGGGTCGATTGATGGCATCATTGCCGCACAGGAGAAGATCCTTGCGCTTGCCAATGCCGATACGAAAATCATACCCGGTCACGGGGAGCTGGCCACGATAGAAGACGTGAAGGAGCTACTCGCCATGCTCAATGCCACGCGGCAGATTGTAGCGGATGCCAAGTCGAGCGGCGAAAAGATGGAAGACCTGATCGGACGCAATCCCTTGGAGGCCTACCATGAGCGATGGTCGGGCAACTTCATCGACTCGGACTTGTTTGTGCAGCTAATCTATGAGTCGCTGTGATCACTTCACGCGCTTACCGTGCTTGATTACCATATCCACATCCTGCAATAGGCTGATGTAGCGAAGCACGTCACCCTTTACGGCAATGATGTCGGCGTATTTGCCTTCGCTGATGGTCCCATACTCATCATCTACACCCATGATCTTCGACGGCCAATAAGTAGCCGCCTTGATTGTGTACATCGCGTCAAAGCCGAACTCGTTGATCCAGACATCGAGCTCGTTCCAAGTGGACTGGATGTGAAACTTCATGGGAATACCACTATCCGTGCCCGTCATGAGCACCACGCCAGCATCCTTCAGTTGGTTGACTTTTCTCTCCAGTGTGGGCCTTCTGATAGGTGTCAGCTGAAAATAGGGCAAGCGCTCGGGATGAGTGAAAGACGCCCGAATGTCCTGGATGACCGAGTCCGGCAATCCCAGGTGCCACGCGTCGCCATCGAGCTTCTCCGGATTGTCCCGAACATACTCATAGTTGTAGAGTCCCTCTACCGTAGGTGTCCAATAAAGGGGTCCCAGGTTCATTTGGGCGGTACGCTCTTTGATCATCTCCATCACGTCTGCCGGGTACTCTGGTGCGGAGGAGAGCCCTGTATGTTCGAAGCAATCGACTCCAGCCATCAGCCCCCGACGTATCTCCTCTGGTCTGTGCGCATGTGCCACGACCGTCAGGTTGTGCTTGTGCGCTTCGTCTACTACTGCCTTCACTTCTTCCATGGACATCTGATCCTGATCGATGAGTTTGATGCAGTCCACCCCAGCATCAGCAAGTCGTTTGACCTTGCGCCTGGCGTCCTCGGGACTGCTGACTCCCCATCGGAATTGCTCTGTTCCTGGATAGGGCTGCTTCTGAATGAATGGGCCGGACATGTACATGGTAGGTCCCGGAATCTCTCCTCGATTGATCCGGTCGCGAACCTCCAGGCTCTCTTCAAGTGGCCCTCCGAGGTCCCTTGCGCTGGTCACTCCCGCCATCAACAACTGATGCGCCGACGCCGGCATGATCACATCGCCAAAGATGGGAGGATAGGTCTTGTCCCAATGGCCATAGTCCGCATGGCCGTTGATCATTAGATGGACATGCATATCCCACAATCCGGGCAACACACTCATGCCCTCAGTTGAGATGACCTCCGCATCAGCCGGGACTTCCAATTGTCCTACCCTTCCGATGGCGACGATACGCTTGCCCTCGATGATGATGACGCTGTTGTTGATCGGTGTAGATCCAAAACCATCAATCAATGTTCCGCCTACTAGTGCGGTTTTCTGGCCAGAAACATCCGCCAACAGTAGCAGAGATAATAGGGGAATAGATAGAATTTTTGGGATGGCAAGTAGTTTTCTCATCTTCCGAAGATACTACAACCCGATCACTGGGAAAACCTCGCAGACCTGCGGTGGCTAGAGTGCTGCCTGGAGTTGCCGCTTCCTTTTGCGCGGCATGCTCTTGCCAGCAGGCAGGGCAATATTGAATGTGCTGCCTTCGCCCTCCTCACTGAGTGCCCAAATTCGACCTTTCATCATTCGAAGTAAGTCGCGGCAGATAATCAGACCAATGCCGCTTCCCAACTCACCGACAGTACCAGTGGCGGCATCCTTTCTGACCTTGAAAAGATTCGATAGCTGGTCTGGGCTCATACCCACTCCCCTGTCAGTGATAGAGATAATCACCTCTGTACCCTCCTTCGTTCCTTCGATCACGACCTTTCCACCCTTCCTGGAGTATTTGATGGCGTTGTGGAGCATGTTACGAACAACAGTTTGCAAAATGTTAGGATCAGCCACTGCCCGAAGACCTGCAAAATCTGAAATGTCCACTTTCACACCCTTCTGTTCCGCATCCTCCTTCAACTCGGCAATTGCATCCAACATGACGCCATCAATATCGAATACTTCCTTCTTCAGGAACCTCTCGTCAATAGAGCCCCCGGACCACTTCAGCAAGTCGTGTATCTTGTTGTTGCAGTGCTTCAAACTCGAGGTGATGGACGGCAAAGCCTTGTTGAGCTCTTTGGGGTCGATCAACTTGCTCTTAAGCAGTTCCGTTACGCCAATCAGGCCCTGAATAGGAGACTTCAAGTCGTGGGAGATGATGGCAATGAGTTTCGTCTTGAAAGAATTCAAGTCCTTGAGCTCCTTGGCCTGCGAAGCTATTTGTGAGTTCTTTAGCTCCAGCATCTGATTGGCCACCGTCTTCATCTTGCGGCTTCTATGGAAATAGTAGGCAAGAATGATGGCCAGGGCGGCTACCAACCCCGTAGTGAGGATCCACACCTGCTGGAGGTCTTGCCTCATCTCTACGATGGCTTGCTGCTTTCGTAGGTCTTCCAGCTCCTTCTCTCTCCGTTGAAATTCGAAAAGATTCAATCGATTCTTGATGTCCACCGCTTGCAGGCTGTCTCTATAGGCCAAAGCGAGGCTTTGCGTCTGGTATGCTGACTCATACTCCCCCAAAGCAAACAGTACTTTGGCCCGTGTAGCTGTACTGACCTGAAGAGACTCCCTCGACATGGAAATTTGTGCCAGTGCCACCGCCCTGTCACTGAGCGAATCCGCGGTCGGTATGTTTCCCGCCGCCAACTCAATCTCTGCCAGGAGTTGGTTACACCTGATCAGGGCCCGTCGATCATCCCTTTTGGAAGCTTCGGACACACATTGTTCGAGCCAGCTTCTCGATGCCTCGTGATCACCTTTTAGGTACTGAGCTTCCCCCATGTTGAACAGTACAATGGGCTTCATGAAGGACGAACGATCCTGAACAAGCCAATAGGCCCTTTGCAGATAGTATTCCGCACTGTCCAGCTTGCCAGATTCGGAGTAGTTTCGTCCGAGGTTATTGAATACTACGATCAATAAATCCCATTCCTGATGATCTCGGAGTACCTCCAGCGCCAGCCGATAGTACCTGATGGCTGGGGTGTTGTCTTCAACGGAAGAAAAGAGCGTCCCCAGTCTGATATAGCACCTGGCTATCAAGACATCATCCCCCACTTCACTGGCGTAGGCCAATCCCTGTTGGAGTGCCTCCAGTGCTAGGCTTAGATCACCTTTGGACCAAAGGGCAGATGCCCTGCTATAAATGGCCTTGGCGAGCAAGCGCTTCTCTCCGAGTTGCTCAGCGTGATGTACAGCATCCTCCGCCAATTCCAGTGCCACCAACGGCTCATCGTACACGAGCGAATCGGAAATCTGAATGAGGCGGACCACCTCTGAGCTATCAGAAGACGGCGTTGGCAAAGAAGCGTAGGGAGCTGTCATGCCGGCGGCGGCATGAATTATGGCAGACGTCACCAAAAGAAAAATGGTATAAAGCGGTGCCATGACAACATAAAATTGCAAAATATTTTTAATAAAGCGAAGAAAATTGGCCTTAAGATTCAAGTCGGACTTCTCAAACAGAGAAAATCACTGTCGACCCCAGTGTCAAAACCTCGCTCATTATCATTAAAACGCTATTTGCAATGAATTAATGCTTATTCAACAGAATTTCTGGCAACTTTCGCCAAACAAGGCCTACTCATTGTCATTTATCGAAAATAACGGCTGCGTGGCGCGCGTTATGGATAGGTTTGAATTAGATATAGTTAGTTACATTTTTCCATTGTGGTTATAATAAATCAGGGGTAGTACCAACGTAGTACCCCTTTTTCATTGGCGTGATGGGATATATTTGCCCGATGGACGAGCAGCAGTTCAAGTCCGGATTCGTCTCCATTCTGGGCAAGCCCAACGTTGGAAAAAGCACTCTCATGAATGCCCTCACCGGCGAGAGGCTATCAATTATCACTTCCAAAGCGCAAACAACACGCCATAGAATCTTTGGTATCCTCACAGGTCCAGATTTTCAGATGGTCTACAGCGACACGCCCGGCATTTTAGATCCCCAGTATGAGTTACAGCAGAGTATGATGTCCTTTGTGACGGCCTCGCTGGAAGATGCCGATGTGGTGCTTTGGGTCGTAGAACTTGGTGAAAAATATCGACCTTCTGAGTTCATCGACCGTATTCTGAAAGGACCTTATAAAACCTTACTGGTGGTCAACAAGATCGACCAGGCCACTGGTTCGCAATTAGAGGATAAGCTGGATTATTGGCGCTCGCATTTTCCCGAGGTAGAGATCCTCCCAGTCTCAGCCCTTCAAAATCAAAACGTCGATCAACTTTTTGAAAAGATCAAGACCGCCCTGCCGTCGCACCCTCCCTACTTTCCAGAAGATACCCTGACCGATAAGCCGGAACGTTTCTTTGCCTCAGAGATCGTTCGCGAAAAGATCTTCCTCAACTACAAAAAGGAAGTGCCCTATAGTTGTGAAGTGGTGGTAAGTGAATTCAAGGAAGAAGACAAGATCATAAGGATGCGCGCGGAGATCTACGTCGAACGCACTAGCCAAAAAGGTATCATCATAGGCCACAGGGGCGAAATGTTGAAAAAAGTCGGTACGGAGGCTAGAAAAGACTTGGAGACCTTCTTCCAAAAAAAGGTACACCTTGAAACCTATGTGAAGGTTGAAAAAGACTGGAGAAAGAAGAAAAAGCAGCTGAAGAGATTTGGCTATTAAGAAGAGTGATCAGAACATCCCGTCGATGATCACGTCAACGATGAATGCACCTCCAAAACTCAATACAATCAAGAGTCCTATGCAAAGAATGATTTTTCCGAGAAGTATGAAGGATGGAATTATGTATCTGTGGTAGTAGGCTGTCAGTTGTATGGCGCTGGGGATCGCCTGAAAGGTCCGGGGGATAGTATTAATGATTTTCATGGCTGTTTTGTCTATGGACTACTGAAGTTACAGCAGATCACCAACAACGGCCCGTTACTTCCGGCCAACACCCCAAAACTGTGGATGAGCCTGGACATAGGAGGATGAGCCGGAGACCAAAAAAAGCTTACCATGAAGTGCCAAACGAAGACTCCTCGCCGGTTCTATTTACATTTGCCTCCTCATTGTAAATCCCAAAGCAATAAGTGGCGAACATCCTGGCAATAGTAGGCCGACCTAACGTAGGCAAATCCACTCTTTTCAACAGATTGATTGAGAGCAAGCAGGCCATCATGGACAACGAACCGGGCGTCACCCGCGATCGTCACTATGGGTACAGCGAGTGGAATGGTAAGTTCTTTACGGTAATAGATACCGGCGGGTACGTCGAGGGCTCAGAGGATCTCTTCGAGGAAGCGATTCGCAAGCAGGTGAAAGAAGCACTGCGAGAAGCAACGGCCATACTATTCATGGTAGATTGTGACGCTGGATTGCACGGATTGGACCAGGATTTTGCCAATGTCCTTCGAGAGCTGGACAAGCCGATCTTCCTCGTAGCGAACAAAGCGGACAATCACGACCGGATGCTTGCAGCCAATGAATTTTACCAATTGGGCCTGGCAAGTGAGATCTACCCTGTATCGAGCATGACAGGGTCCGGGACAGGCGACCTCCTCGATGAAGTGACCAAGCACTTCGAAGATCATACAGAGGAAGAAAGCGACTTGCCCAGAATTGCCATCATCGGTCGCCCCAATGTGGGGAAATCCTCATTTGTCAATGCACTGCTGGGTGAAGAACGAAGTATTGTGACAGACGTCGCCGGTACTACGAGGGACGCGATCAATAGCCGCTACAATCTCTTTGGCAAGGACTTCCTACTGGTCGACACCGCAGGCATTCGCAAGAAAGCCAAAGTCCGGGAGGACATTGAGTTCTACTCCGTTTTGAGGGCGATACAGGCACTACAAGACAGTGACGTATCCATCATTCTGCTAGACGCCTCTCGGGGCTTCGAGGCCCAAGATCTCAATATCATCGCACTCGTGCATAAGTACCGTCGGGGAGCGGTCATACTCGTCAACAAGTGGGACCTGGTCGAAAAGGAGACCAATACCACCAAGGAGCTGACGAAGGAGATCAAAGAGAAGCTGGGGCCCATGCAGCACATACCCATCATCTTTGGCAGCGTACTCACGAAGCAGCGGATCTTCAAGGTGATCGAGACGGCCCTTCAGGTGTATGAAGACAAGCACAAAAAAATCAGTACCTCCAAACTAAATGAAGCCCTCCTACCAGAAATCGAAAACTACCCGCCACCGGCTGTGCGAGGCAAATACATCAAAATCAAATACATCACACAACTGCCAACTCGGAATCCGACATTTGCCTTCTTCTGCAATCATCCAAAAGATATCAAAGCCGCCTACGAAAGGTTTCTGGTCAATAAGATTCGAGAGCACTTCGGCTTCGCAGGCGTCCCTTTGAAGGCGGTCTTCCGAAAGAAATAGGTACTGGATGGAGGTATCGTCAGAGGGTGTTTTTAGACGATTCGTGCCTGCGGCAGCAGTCGACTATTGCGACCGCCTTTACCGATCCCTCGGATTCGAATTCAAGGTGAAGAAAACCCGCCGCAGTAAACAGGGAGACTACCGCTATGACCCTCGGTCGAAAAAGCACACCATTACCATCAACAACGATCTCAACTCTTACAGCTTCCTGATCACCTATATACATGAGGTTGCCCACCTGGTCACCTTCAAGGAACACGGGCGCGCTGTGGCTCCTCACGGCAGCGAATGGAAGATAAACTTCAAGCGAGGATTGGATCCCGTTATGACCGCTGAGGTCTTTCCTCCAGACGTGTTGAAAGCCTTACAACAGCACTTGCACAGACCGAAAGCTGCGAGTTGCTCAGACCCAGCCTTATACGGTGTTTTGCGCACCTACGATCCACGCTCCAATGGAGAGATCATTCTACGCGAGATCGGCGATGGAGAGCACTTCATATTTCATGATCAGGAGTACGTCAAACTCCATGTGCGGCGTACTCGGGCACTTTGTAAACAGGTAAAAACCGGACGGCGATACCTTATCTCCCAGATTGCTACAGTGTTGAAAATCAGCCCTTAAATCGGCTGTGAGTCAACTTTTGCTTCCAGCCCATCTGGGATAATTCCCTTTCAACAGCATAATTATAGCATGGCGAATCCTTTTCGTTGGCTTCTATCTTCCTTGCGATATGAAGCTCTAATTTTATATAACAATAAAGGCCTTGCGTATGTCTAAAATAATCAGCATCTACAACTTCAAAGGTGGCGTGGGCAAGACAACATCCACCGTCAATCTCGCTTATAGTTGGGCTCGAAACTTTAAAGTCCTCGTCGTGGACTGCGACCCACAAATCAACCTGACACAGTCACTCACTAAGAATACCAGTAGTCCGTCTCTCCACGATGCCATGCGCACCGTATTGCACAACCAGGAGGTGCCGGTCAACTTTGAGCAAATCACATCTTATCTTCATCTCCTTCGGGGCGATTACAAGATGATCGATATGGAGTCCAACAACCAATTCATTACGTTTGGGCCCTCCCTCGTCGAGCGGATGATGAGACCAATACGCGAGGAGTATGATCTCATTATTCTTGATCTCCCCTCCTATTTCGGCAAAGTCGTTCAGTCTTTTGTTGTCAACTCCGATGCTCTGGTGATTCCTGCCATTCCTGACAATTTTTCAATGGCAGGCGTACAGAAGCTGCTCAATTACCTAGCGAATATCGAAAGAAACTATAAGCTCAGTGTACTGGGTATTTTCTTCAACCAAATGCGGGTCAACACGATCCACCACCGTAAGATCATGTCTGAAGCCAAGGAAGTGCTGGGCGATCTGGTAGTTGATCAGTTTGTAAGAGAATCAATTCGCATTAGCGAGGCACATGAAATAGGACGAAATCTGTACGGTGGAGAGACCAGCACACCCGTAGCGCTGGACTTCCTGAAACTGAGCGAGGAATTGCTTTCCCGCCTGAACAGAAACTATGTCCGGGACATCTGCGAAGCCTCTGCAATCCTGGAGTCGGCCTGACCTAAGCTGGTAGCCGCCGCGCGATCAATTTACCGACAAGAAGACAAAATGCCGTTGGCGTCATCGTACGCCAGTTTGCTATTTGTAGGCTCCCACCGAAGTTGATGAAGGTGTCAATGTTGTAATTACGCATCTCGTCAAGTACGAAATCTCGGAAATTGACCATCGCGATCCAACCGTCTTCAACTTCCTCAAACCACTCCTCGTAGTAGCAGTCGTCACTGCCGTGGAAATTGAGAACATTCTCCCCTATCAGGATGAACTGAGAGATTGATTCGTGTACAAAATGCTCGATGATATTGCGCTTGAAGGACATGATGTCGTTGTTCAGAGCATCGTTCCACTCTCCGATCAACTCGAGGACCACCTGCCCCTCTGCATAGCTCACATAGAGGACCTTGATGTACAGCGTTTCGGAACCCATGAAATCCCAGCCCGGATCGATATAATAGCCGTAGATCGTCTCCGAATACAAGTCGTAATTGTACTCTTTGCCGAAGAACGGGGACTGATCATCCAGACTGGAATCGTAGTACTTTAGCCAGCCGTCGTATGGCTCAATTAGATGCATTTTGCCTCCCTGGAATTGGAAGGTTTAAAGATAAATCTATAACGTCACATAACGCTCCAACCGGCGAAGTTCGTCGTCGTCAACATACTTGCCAATCTCGCGGCGAAACTGCTCGATATTTTCGTATGGGCGGTACTCCTCAAACTCGTGCTTCATGCGCTCACCTACGCCGGGGATGGCCAGGATCTCCTCTTCTGACGCCGTATTGAGATTCACCGGGACAAAGACATACTGCTCGTAAGTGGCAACCTGCTCCTCATCTACATACTTCCCGATCTCACGACGAAATTGCTCGACGGAGGTATAAGGTCTGTACTCCTCAAATTCGTGGGCCATACGATTGCCTACGCCAGGAACTGAAAGGAAATCAGCCTCAGGAGTAGTATTCAGGTTCATTGGCAGAAAGAGCCTCTCCAGCACCGCAACAGATTGTGCAGAATCGAAATTCTCCTTAACGAATCCAATGAACACCTGGGGCTCCAAATACGGACGACCCTGTTCTAGCTGGCTGGCAATCGCCTCTGTGAAGCCGGGCACAGCCAGAAGTTCCTGGGTCGATGCCAGGTTAGGATTGAGAACACCTGAGATCACCGTCTCAGGGGCTGTCTCTGCTGGATCCTCCGCCGTTGCCGTCTTTTTTGTAGTGTCACCACAGCTGCTAAGGGCTAGTACGCCTACCAGCAAGATCAATTGCATTTTCTTCATTGTATTCAAGTCTAGTTCTTCAGTTCAGATAAAACATAATTGAGAAGCCCCAAAGGTATCATGGACGCAGGAGCTAAAACAGGCAAGGCACCTGTCATCGACCTTTGCCAGAGTTCCGCCGTCGCGAGGGTGGGGCGCATTTCCAATTCAAACTCAAAATTGCTCTGTAAATGGAAGTAGATACCCAGTGCCCCGAGGCAACAAAGCACAACCGAAACGATGCGCATGGCCTTCCGTAGGGCAGCATGAGGTCGGCCTCTATGGAGCAACGCAAGGACCAATGTCACCGGTAAGGCCAGTATGGGTAAATACTGCCAAAAACTCTCATAGTGACCTATTAGCAATAAATCGATCTGCACCCCGATGATATACACCAGGAAGGTAGCTTCAATCCATTTCTTCAAATTGCCCGTCATCGATTCATTCGCTATATCCACGCCGGCTCTTCGCTCCACCAGCCTTCGCTCAGCAATAATAACATATTGTCACCCTACTGTCCCTGCCATAAGCTCATGACCCAACGCTGCAAAATTTTGGGCTTCTTCTCTAGGTACAGAACAAGCCATAGGTCAATAAAAAAGGTCAGCGCTGGGCGCTGACCTCCTTATCTAAAGTATGAACTATTTCAACTACTAGTTGAAAATATATCTTAGACCGATCTGCATCTGCCATCTTGAGCTCAACAGCCCTGAGTCGTCAAGGTTGCCATACAGAGGCTCATTAGGCTGCTCATCGTTGAACGGTGTGAAGCTGTAAGTCGGGATGTTTGTACCATCCTGGAAGCCTTCAAACTCAAGCAATTCCACACCGAAAGACTGGCCGCGATAGCGCTTGCCCCAATCCTTGTTAAGGAAGTTGGTGAAGTTGAAGATATCCGCAGTAAACTGGAACGTGTTACGCTTGCCATTGGCAGTCTCGATGTAGAAGTCCTGCAAGAACTTCAGGTCGATCACGTTGATGAATGGCGTCCTATTGGAGTTAGCCTCAGCGTACTGACCTCTGTTCTCGCTCAGGTAAGGATCGTTCTCGATGAAGTCATCCAACAAAGCCCACTGCTGAGCAGCGGTATAATCGTCGGTGTCCACCAACACGACCTCGTTCTGAGAAGCTGGGATGTATACCAGCGCTCTGTTTCGAGAATCTTCGTTCTGAATATTCTGACCGCCACCATAGATATAGCTGTAAGGGTTACCGCTACGGCCTTCATAGATCAAAGAGATCTGAGATGCCATGAAACCAGCGTACTCCTTGCGATAGCTCAAGTTAGCCAGTATCCTATGTCCCTGTGAGAAGTTTGAGCGGGCAGTTTCCTCCTGGAAGTTTCGGCCATTGACAGCAAATAGGCCCCTCCACTGTGATGAGTTCTGAGAAGAGGTACCATCATAGATGGAGTAAGCATCTCCATAAGTATAGGAGATCATACCTGTGAAGCCATTTTCGAAAGGCTTGGTCACGCTAGCAGTGACGTTGTAAGCATATCCCTTGCTGTTATTGGTTCCGTACATGATCCGTCCGTAAGTACCGTCGATAGGATCTCTTCTGTTGAAGATAGGACGATTATCAGGTGTGCCCTCCAGGAATCCCACAGCATCAGGACGGAGGTTTACGTTTTGGTAGTATACCTGGTTGATGTTCTTCGTCCAGAGCAATTCCACAGTTCCGATCAATCCCCATGGCAATTTCTGATCCACAGCGATGTTGGTTTTCCATACCTGAGGGATTCGGAAATTCTCATCGAATACATCGATATCACCAGAAGGCTCCACATTGTTGGGATCGATCTCTGTTACGATGTTGTCGTTTTCATCCAAGCCGACAGGCTGATCATCCCAGTCTCTCAGTCGAAGGGCATCAGGATTTGCAGAAAGCATGAAGTCAAGTACCGTACCTCTGTTCACCCCGTTGTTGTTGTATGCTCCACCTGGCCATACCAAAGGAATGCGCGACGTGAAAATTCCAGTACCGCCTCGGATTTGCGTAGACTGATCTCCATTCACATCCCAGTTGAAACCCAATCGAGGAGAAACGTAGAACTGCGACTTGATGAACTGTCCGGTGCGAGCGCCCTGGATGTCGTAGCCCTCCGCCTCGATCAATCCAACAGTACGGTTGTTGAAATCAGGGTTTTCGGGGGTATCTTCAAATGCCTGGATGTCTCCTCTCAAACCGAAAGTCAGCTTCAGGTTGTCCGTCATCTGGAACTCGTCCTGAACATATATACCAAATAGCGATCCATTGAACTTCACACCAGCGATCGAACCATCTCCAGTTACGTTGTCACGGAGTGAAAAGCTGCGGATGTAGTCATCTGCAGGCTCACCAGCTATAAAGTCATCGATGTTGGAACCGTTGATAGGTGTGCTTCGCTCCCATCCGTAATCTCCGTAGTTGAAAGGAATGAAGAGGTTAGTCACTGTGTAGAATTCAGCGTTGACACCCGCCAGGAATGTGTGACGCCCTTTGTAGAACTCAAAGTTGTCAGTGATAGTGATCACATCCTGATCGAGCAAGTTCGCTGTAGAGAATGTCTCCGAACCGAACTGGAACCCACCTCGTCCATCGTCAATAAATACCGCAGGGAAAGGTCGCGAAGGTCCGTCATTTGAAGAATCGTAAGGGTCGCGATCATCTCGCACGATAGTGGCACCAATTGTCAGGTGGTTAGAGATGTTGTTACCAAAACTACTCTTTAACTCGAGGGAAGTCGAATTCGTAGTACTGTTGAAGAACTCAGAGCCGTTGACAAATCGAATGCCAGAGTTACTAGAACTTCGGGCCTCGAGGTTTCGAGCTTCGTTGTAAGAGTGTCGAATTGAAAGGTTGTGATTGTTGTTGATATTCCAATCCAACTTCACCAGGAACTTGTCGCTATCGAGGAAAGCAGTGTTTTCCGTGTAAGTCCCTGGATCATAGTTCAACTCTCCACTCAAGAAGCCCACGAGTCGGTCGATGTCTGCCTGTGTTGCATCCCCATTGTAGTTGGCCAGGTTGAACGGCTGAGGTGTCTCATCTCGCTGCAACTCAGCGTTGACGAAGAAGAACAATTTGTTCTTGATAAGGGGACCACCTACACGCAGTCCATAGGTCTGAGCATTGAACTCAGGAAGCTTCGTTCGCTCAAAGTCCTGCTCTTTCTCTTGGGGAGTCTTACCTGCAAGGCTCTCATTTCGGAAGAAATAGTAAGCAGAACCCTGGAAATCATTGGTACCACTACGAGTCACCGCACTGATTGAGCCCCCAGCGAAACCAGACTGACGAACATCAAAAGGAGCAACAGAGACGTTGAACTGCTCGATCGCATCGATGGAGATAGGAGCAACACCCGTCTGTCCACCGTTCGTGCCGGAACCAGCCAATCCGAACACGTCGTTGTTGACCGCGCCATCGATGTAGATGGCATTGTATCGGTTGTTCTGACCTCCAATAGAGATTTGCAATCCATCACCACCTTCATCTATAACTGCTTGAGGCGTCAATCGAACAAAGTCCCCAACAGATCGTCCTACGTTAGGCAAAGTGTTGATGGTTTCTGTACCGATGAAGGTCGAAGCGCCGGTTCTGTTACCATCAAAGATATCTCCTTGATTGGCGGAAATGACGATTGCTTCCAACTCGGTAGCTGTCTCCTCCAGATTCTCGTTGATGTTGTACGTCTGACCCAAAGTAAGAAATACATTCTCTTTTGTCATCGTCTCAAAACCTATGAAGCTAATGGTCACCGTGTAAGGACCACCCGCCCTTAGGTTGGGGAGACGAAAATACCCGTCGAGATCTGTGGTATTGCCCCATTCTGTACCAGTAGGGGTATGCAGTGCTCTGACGGTAGCACCAGGAAGGCCTTCGCCAGCATTGTCCGTCACTCGGCCTCGCATGGAGGCTGTAGTCGAGCCCTGCGCTAACAGATCTCCTACTACGAACAACAGAGCTGCTGAGATAAGTAGTATAGTTTTTTTCATTGCTTTTTGATGGTTTATGTGGCAGCAAATCTAAAAAGGTGTAATGGTGAGGTAAGCCTCTCTGAAATTAAGTTTCCACCATTTCATTAACAAGTAATTAACATGAATGGCAAGCTTTGGAATGAATGCAATCGATTGAAATAATAGATGGCAAATACACCGAAGAAAAATGGGCTCCAGACTATAGAAAGAAACTTTTCTACTTAACAATTCCGTAAAGAATTGGTAACAAATGACTGGATTATAGCAAGTCGATCAGCTGACTTTTGTCTTAAGTATTTGCACCAATCAACTGACTGCTCGATGATATGCAGTGAGTCCTTCAATAGGCGATTTCACCACTTCTTCGATAGTAACGTTGCGTGCCGCCGCCACCTGTTGCAGTTGTCGTCGATGTACATAGGCCACCGAACCTGTGAATGAGATCTGGACCTCTTGCTGGTCTGGAAGATAAGCATCAAAGTAAGCCTCGAATCCTTTCTGCACAATTTCTTGAATCTCTTCATCGTCGGCATCTGGCGTCAGGACCGAAGCCAAACTTCCTAGAAAACTTTGCGGCTGAGGCTGCTGGTATACATTGATCAGTGGATTTGGAAGGTCTTTCAGCATGCCGTGCAATGCGCCCGTCAGGTTATCTCCCAAGCGCCTTCGGAAATAACGACGGAGGAGTTCCTTGCCAAAATAAGTGGCACTCCCCTCATCCCCCAGGATGTATCCCAGGGAGGGGACCTGATGAATGATCTCCCTACCATCGTATTGGGCAAGTCCGGATCCTGTGCCGATGAAACCGACCCAACCGCCTTTTGTCCCTAGCAATCCTCGCGCAGCGGCCAACGTATCTGAGGACACCTCGACAGTAGCATGCGGGAAATCCCGGTGAAAGCAGTCCGCCACTCGACGCTTGTCATCGCCTGTTCGTATCCCGGCGGCGTAGAAATGAATGGATGTCACCTGGGATGCGTCCTGTATTTCTCCTTGCAGCTCCGCCAAGAATGACACCTCCTCTACCAGTGTAGCATTGAAGCCCCGAGTGCTTGTTGTGGCCATCTCTTCGCCCTCAAGCATGCGCCAGTCAACCTTCGTCCCACCTGCTTCACCGATGAGTATCATTGTTCGGAGGTTTTCAGGATCCCGACCTTGGGCATCCGGTCAAAAACAAAGTCCGTATGGGGAGCCTCTGACAGCTCACTGGTAAGGTCCTGACCAGCCCAATGCTCGTAGTGCTTCCCATCGCGCCACAGGCGACTGGCGGACACGTCGTAGATCACCCCATCGTAAGCGATCCATACCGTTTCCTTTTCGGTGCCGTTGTGCAAAGCAAGCTGGCTTCTGGTGTATTCCCTCATGCCAGTGTAATGATGGTAATACCACTACCGCCGCGGTCCGCGTGCTCATCAGCCATACTGAGGACATGATTGTCGTCCCGTAGATGGTTTCTGATGATATCCTTGAGGATCCCGTGGCCTTTGCCGTGCAGCACCCGAAGCTCTTTGATCCCGAGGACCAGTGCGTCATCCAGCTTTTTGTCAACCAGCGGCAGCACTTCCTCGGCCCTTTTTCCGCGCACATCCAACTCGTGCGAGAAGTCGGACATCTTCTTGTCCAGCTTGAGCGACGAGAGCTTGACCTCGGCTTTCTGTTGTTTCTTGGCCTGACGATTGGACACCTTCTCGAGCTTGCTGAGGGTAATGAAAGACTTGAGATCACCAAATGCGACCTCCGCCTGTTTCCCTTTCATCGAGTACACCTCGCCGATGGTCTCTTGCCCCTTGACTCTTACCTTGTCTCCCACTACGATGGGCTTAGAGAGCTCTGGATCGGCTTTTGGCTCCGATGGTCGGGGGGTCTTCGGTTTCGGCGCCTCCTTCTTCATCTTGTTGCCGAAATCGGCCAGCTTCTCTCGGCTCTTCTTCGTTGCGGACTTCTCCGCCTGTGCCTCCTTGATCTCCCGTATCGTTTTCTCCACTTCCCGATTCGCCGAATCCACTATCCGAGCCGCTTCGGCCTTTGCTTCTTTTATCACTGCCCGCTTGTCCCGCTCTACAAGTGCCTTGAGCGCCTCGTAGTCCTTCCGCAATTGCAGAACATCAGCCTTCTCAGCAAGTAGTTGCTTGTTGCTGCGCTCAAACTTCGCTTTCTCTGAATCCAGCCTACCCAACAGCCTGTCGTAAGACACATGATCCGCACCAACCAATTTGCGCGCATCTTGAAGGATCTGTTTTCTGATGCCGATCTTTGTAGCGATCTCAAAAGCGAACGAGCTTCCCGGCTTCCCGATCTCCAGTTGAAAAAGCGGTTCCAATTTGTCCGTATCATATCGCATGGCCGCATTGACGACACCATGATTTTTCTCGGCAAAATCCTTCAAGTTGCTGTAATGTGTCGTCACCACGCCCTGACATCTCGCCTTGTTGAGGCTGGCTAGAATAGCTTCCGCAATGGCGCCCCCGAATTGTGGCTCAGTGCCTGTGCCAAATTCGTCGATCAGGACGAGCGTTTTTTTATCTGCATACTCAGAGAAGTACTGCATCGCCTTGAGGTGCGAACTGTACGTACTGAGATCATTCTCCAAAGACTGCGAGTCCCCGATATCGATGAAGTAATTGCGAAATACTGAAAAGACCGAATCCTCCTGCGCGGTGACAGGAAACCCGCACTGCGCCATGTATTGGAGTATGCCGACCGTCTTCAGTGCCACCGACTTTCCACCAGCATTGGGTCCGGAAATGACGATGAGTCGTAGTTCGCTTGAAAAGTCAATGTCCAGCGGTACGACATCCTTGCCAAGGTCTCTGTGCCGCTTCCACAATATTGGGTGTCTCCCACCCTTGATCTTGAATTGTCCCTTCTCTCCTATCGTGGGGACAACTGCCTCAAAAGTTCTAGCAAACTGGGCCTTGGCATGAATGAAGTCCAACCGGATCAGGAATTCGCTTCCCTTCTCAAGGTCCGGCAACCGCTCACGAATGCCATCTGCCAAAGAGGTCAGAATGCGCACAATCTCTCGCTTCTCGGCATAGCGTAGTTCCCGCACTTCATTGTTGAGTTCCAGCACTTCCGTCGGCTCCATAAATACGGTCTGGCCAGTCGAACTCTCATCGTGCACAAAGCCAGCGAATTTCCTTTTGAATTCCGCTTTGACGGGAATAACCAGCCTACCATCGCGAATAGTGACTGTACCCTCCTCATCAGTGAATTCACTCTTCTTCGACTGTTCGAGCACCTTGTGAATTACACTTCGAACCTGCCGCTCAGCATTCAGAATCCGGCGCCGTATCTGACTAAGCTCCGGGGTGGCATTGTCCCTCACTTCCCCGTTTTCATCGATCTTGGTATCAATCTCGTCCACCAGATCCCGGTCGGAGATGAATCCATGGGTGAGTTTGCCCAGAGCGGGATACTCGGCAATGTTCTTTTTCAGGAACTGTGTCCACTCATACAGGGTCATTAGGGCTTGTTTGACCGTCGACAGCTGATGAGCCTCCAGGAATGAACCATTCGTCCCGATCTTCTTCAGAAAGGGGAAGAGATCCTGAAAACCGCTTACGGGCAGGCCACCAGAACCAACAGCTGCCAACATTTCCCTGGTTTGCTGCAAAAAGGTCTCCAGTTGGGCAACCTTCTCTAATGGCCGCGCACGATCCACACGCTCCTTTGCTGCTTCACTTTTACAATGTGTTTTGATGAACTCACGAATGAGGTCAATCTCCAGCTTGGTTTCGATCTCAGAAGGGTAAAAGAGCATGTCAGTCCTCAGGAATTCTGTTTTTCGATCGCAACTGCAGGCTATCAACCACTGCCTCATAGATTTCGGCAAGCTGGTCAGGGTTGGCTATGTAAAAGCGTATGCTCGCATTGTAAGCGGCTGTGTCCACATTCATCTCCTCAAAGAGCATCCCTTCATAATGGTCATACACCAACTGCAGGCTATCGCGTTTGACCGAACGCCTACTCACCTTGGACTCCAACACATGCACCTCCAGCAAAATGGCGGTCATTTCTTCCTTTGACAGGAGGTTGTCGGGAGGGGTCGGCTTCGACGCACACCCCCAGAGTATCAAGGTCATTATTACCATCCAAACCGTCCTCTGCCTGCCCAAAGTGTTAAAAATTGTTATTATCAAATCGATAGCGGAAAATATAATGCCTTTCACCAGCGGTTAACCAAACTACTTATAATTTTGGTTTCGCAAAACTACCTTGGATGAAGGAAATCCTCAAGAAGCTAAGAAGGTACGAGATAAAGGTTAGAAAGGCGATCAACTCCCAGATGCAGGGGGACTTCCAGTCGATATTCAAAGGTTCTGGACTTGAGTTTGACGATGTACGCCAATACCAGTATGGCGACGACGTCAGAACCATTGATTGGAACGTCACGGCCAAGGGGCATGGAACGTTCGTAAAGACGTTTAAAGAGGAGAAGGAGCAGACGGTTTTCTTTCTACTGGATGTCTCAGCTTCTCAAGAAATAGGCAAAGACGGGTCGCAGAAAATTGACATAGGCAAGGAGATCGCCGCATTGCTATCATTTTCCGCTATCAAAGAAAGCAGCCAGGTGGGATTGCTGTGCTACTCTGATCAGAGGGAAAAATACATCCGACCGGCAAAGGGCCAAAAGCACGCCTACGAGATATTCGATGCACTCTTCACTTTGAAGCCCAAGTCCCGAAAGACCAATCTGTCGGGGGCGATCAAATTTGTCCTAGGCTTACTGAAGCGGAGAAGTATCATCTTTTTCATCTCTGACTTTGTGGACGAGGACTACGTGCACGATCTGAGGGGCATGGCCCGAAAACACGATCTCATCGTCATCCACCTCTTTGACCCAAGGGAGTCGCTATTCCCGAGTCTGGGCATTGTGCCGCTTTACGAAAAAGAGTCGGGCAAAAACATCTGGGTCAACACGAGCGACCAAAGTTTCAAAAGAGTATTTCACCAGACGCACCATGGCAATACGGAATCGCTGGAGAACTTCTGCCATCGCAACGACGTCAACTACCTTGCCATTGATACTTCCCGGGACTATGTGCCGGATCTCATCAAGCTATTCAAAGTAAGGAATCAGAAGAATGCACAGAGGACTCGGTAAGGTATTGGCTGTTTGGGGCCTGCTGCTGACTTGTGCCCCAACATTCGGACAGGAGATCCAAATTGAAGGTGGATTTGTCCAGGACAGCCTTGGCATCGGCGAGGAAGTGCAGTTCTGGTTGCGCGCCTCGTACCCTACCAACCTGGAATTGCTTCTTCCGGACAGCAACTACAACTTTAGTCCCTTCGAACTGGTAGCCCGAGAGTTTGTTCCCACAGAAATTCGGTCAGGCCTTGCTTTCGACAGCGCGGCATACACAGTGCAGTCCTTTGAGATCGATGCCGTGCAGTACCTGAAACTGGACGCCCTCGTTTTGAGCGGAGCTGACTCAGTGGTCATTACCAGCAATCTCGACTCTATCTACTTCAAAGAACTGGCACCGGTGGTCACGGACTCCACGGTATTGAAAACGAATTTGAGTTACATCGACGTGGCCCGACAGTTCAACTATCCCTTGCTGTGGATCATAATCGTAGTTGTATTCATAGTTGTCGTGGCTGTGCTGCTGATTTTTGGGCCGAGGATCCGGCAGGCTTTGTTACTCCGACGCCTACGCAAGGATTATGAGTCCTTCTCTGAGGCCATCACGCAGTTCATTCGGGAACTACAAGACCAACCTGAACCCGAACTGGCGGAGCAAGCACTGTCAACCTGGAAGACCTACATGGAGCGGCTGGAAAAGCGTCCCTACAAAAAGCTCACAACCAAGGAAATCCTGGAGAATAACAACAATGCTGAACTTCGGGACACGCTGAAGGTAATCGATCGCACAGTATATGGTAAGATCACCCAGCTGGAGATCTTTAAGAAATTTCAGGATATCGAAGACTTTACACAGCACCGGTACTCTATGGTCGTAGACAAGGTCAAGGACGGGCAGACGGAGGTCGTTCCCAAGGCCCAAAAGGAAGTCGGTGCCGGCGATAAGAAAGCCATGTGGTTCAAACCCGCAAAGGAGGAAGCGGTCATTGAGAAGCCGGAGGTCACACAATTTGGCCTATCGAGAGACGAGCTTGAAAGGGAACTGCAATTGGGAGGGCGATTTGTCATTTTCCAATACACGATTTCCATTATTGTTATGACATTTAGGCGATCATCCAAGGTCAAATTCCTGAAGCACGATGAGAATGCCTTTACGCAAGGATTCGTTTATACACTGATCACTGTCCTGTTCGGGTGGTGGGGTATCCCATGGGGGCCACTGTTTTCTCTTCGCAGCCTGCAGGTAAATCTTACAGGCGGAAAAGACGTGACCCAGGAACTTCTAAATAGAGCAAAAAACTAAAAAGTGGAACAAGAATCCTGGGTTTCGACACGCTGGTTTACACCCGAAAGGCTCCAAAGCTTTGAGTGGGAAAATCCTATATGGTTTTGGGCGCTCGCACTGATTCCGCTGTTTTTCGTTTTCCGTTGGTTATGGACTTTGCGCCTACGGCAAAACCTGCCAATCGCACTATCGAAGCGGGACCTCCACAGCAGCGCCATCAGTTATCTGCGCTTTATTCCTCCAGTCTTCTTCGTACTTGCGCTCATGGGTTTGGTGGTGTGCATGGCGCGTCCGCAGACGACGAACGAACAAGTGGAGCAGTGGAGCGAAGGCATCGACATCATGCTGACCATTGACATCTCCGAGTCAATGCGCATAGAGGACTTCCGGCCCAACCGGCTAGAGGCGGCAAAAGACGTGGCCAGGGATTTCGTTGCCGGCAGGTTTCAGGACCGTATCGGTCTTGTGATCTTTTCAGGAGATGCTTATTCCCGATCGCCACTCACCACTGACTATGAGCTACTGCAGAATTACATCAGTGACATTTCCTTTGAGCTGATCGAAAACAGCGGGACAGCGATAGGTAGTGCGCTGGCGGTATCTACCAACCGTCTGAGGGAATCAGACAGCCAGTCGAAGGTGCTGATACTGCTGAGTGACGGGGACAATACTGCTGGGAATATCGATCCCATCACCGCTGCCAAACTCGCCGCGGCCTACAATGTAAAAATCTATACCATCGCCATAGGCAAAGAAGGACGAGTACCCTTTGGGACCAACTTCTTCGGGCAGCCCAATTATGTGGAAAACACCCTGGACGAGACGAACCTCCGTGAGATTGCCAATATCGGTAACGGCAAGTTTTACAGAGTGTCGGATAACCGTGCCCTGGAGGCCGTATTCCGGGAGATAGACCAGCTCGAGAAAGCCGAGATAAAAGAATCCCGATACAAGGATACCACCGACTACTACCCAATCTACCTGAAGTGGGTCATCTGCTTTTTCCTCTTGTGGCTATTGACAAAGTCCACTTTTCTGGCGAACGCACTTTCGGATTGACACCTCTGGGAACCAACACATTATAACTTATTTCCGAGGCATTTCACCGGCCTTTTGTTATTGAGTGACGAACCTCATTTTGTACTGTGAGGGCCATCATAATAAGTCTGGGCATTGTGGGGTTGATTCGCAGAAAAATCAATCCATATATACCATGAAACCATCTCTACTCGTGCATAAGATCTGCCTATCGGCGGCACTTGTGCTTTTCATTTCAGGATATGTTTTCGCTACTAATGGATACTTCAGTCATGGCTACGGTATCCGCTACAAAGCACTGGCCGGAGCGGGCATTGCCATACCCTACAGCTCCATCGGTGCAGCCAACAACCCCGCGGGCCTTACCTATCTCGGCACACGATTCGATGCGGAAGTCTCACTTTTCGCTCCTAGCCGTCAATTCACAATCACCGGCAATCCATCAGGTCCTCCCGCGTTTGGGCTGACTCCCGGTTCGGTGGAGAGTGACAAGCCTATTTTCTTCATTCCCGCAATTGGTGCCAATTTCGAACTCGGCGAAAAGAGCGCCCTGGGTGTTGCTTTCTACGGCAATGGTGGTATGAATACTGAATACCCAACGCCTGTATTCTATGGAGCTGAGCCCACTGGCGTAAATCTTGCCCAAATGTTCTTGAATGCCTCTTTCGCCCGTAAACTCGCCGAAGGCCATAGCGTGGGTGTATCTCTCATTCTTGCGTACCAAACATTTGAGGCCACAGGGCTGGAATCCTTCGCCATGTTCTCTCAAGACCCTGAGAATCTGACCGGCACTGGCACTGACAACTCATTTGGCTACGGCTTCAAAGTAGGCTATATGGGATCACTTCCCGGTGGTCTTAAGTTCGGAGCAAGCTATCAATCCCGCATCAATATGGGCCAATTCGAAAACTACGCAGGGCTTTTTGCCGGTGAAGGTAGTTTTGATATCCCATCGACATGGACCGCAGGTCTTGCTTACGAAATGACCAACTGGATGTTTGCGTTCGACGTACAGCAAATCCTGTACAGTGACATTCCCGCCATCAACAATCCGCTCAGCAATCTGACTATGGATGGTAGTCCTCTCGGCAGCGCCGGTGGCGCCGGTTTTGGCTGGGAAGATATGACTGTATACAAACTGGGTACGGAGTTTCGAGGCGTGGACAAGTGGAAGTTCAGAGCTGGCTTCTCTACTGGCAATCAGCCAATCCCTGACAGCGAAGTGCTGTTCAACATCCTGGCTCCCGGCGTTATTGAAAATCATGCCACAATAGGTCTCTCCCGAATGATCGGAGATAAGAATGAAGTGACGTTCGCGATGATGCGTGGCTTCTCCAAGGAAGTTACCGGCACCAATCCATTGGACCCCGGACAACATATATCACTAGAAATGGATCAGTGGGAATTCTCACTCGGATTCAGGTTCTAAAACCTTGCTTTATAAACACTTATCATGAAAAGGCAGGCCTTCTTAGGTCTGCTTTTTTTTCGTCGCGTCAAAACTGGCAGTACATCTCCTCCCACCGCTTCAGCCATCCGATCATGCGATGGAGGTGGGCATCGTTGAAGAAGAAGTTGGACCAATCGTCGTAGTGCTCATATTGGTAGCCCAAATAAAACGTCCAGAACATCAGCCCCAGGTACGGAATGGCTGCAATCTCTTCGTCCGAAATCTCACAACCTTCCCTGTATGCCTTAAGAAACAATTGCCACTGGCGCTCCGCCTCCTCCGGTGACAAAATGGACTGAATCTCCTGCAGGAAAAAGTGCACCTGGAAAGATGCCAGGTCATTTACCAATGGCCCCTTGCCAGCAAAATCAAAATCGAACAGCGTGAAGTTGTTTTGCTCATCGAAGTGAAAGTTCTTGGGCAGGTAGTCATAGTGGCAATAGCCAAAATTCCAGAATTGCGCATCGAATCCGGCCATCTTCCTTATCAGTCGCTCGCTGAGTGATTTGAGATAATCGTAGCCTTCGGGAAACGTCTCGAAAGCCGTTTCGAGCGACTGAATAGGTGTGATCAGGGTGGTGTCAATATCGTAGCTCTTGCGCTTGAACGAAAGCTCTATTTGAGAGGTGATGTTGTGATTGTAGGCCATCTCCCGGCCCACAATCCGCACCTGGTCGTCAGAGAGCTCACGGATGGACCGGCCCTGCGCGTAGCTAAAGAGAATGCCATATCGGGGTCCTTCCGGGGCATTGAATTCCTGGATCTGATCCCCAAACTGGTCCTTGATCACGTACGATACGTTGGCCCCGTGCTCATGCAGTATGTCCAATAACTCCACCTCACCCCTGAGCTCGTTGATCTGACGGTGATTGCCCCTATAGACTTTCAGCACATACTTCGCTCCGTCTTGCACGCCGATGACGTACGCGTCACTGACACCGTGCTGCAAAAACCTACAGGATACCCCTCTGCCATGGTATCTCTTCTCGACAAAGGAGGCCAGTGCCTTGGCCGAAAGCGTAGAGTACTGAACTGGAAAGTGATCGATCACGACTTGCGGTGGATGATGAATGCGCCCTTCAAGTATGGTTGAATTTGGAGGAGTAAAAATAGACAGACGAAGGTACTGGGAGAAATCCCTTACGACGACTGAGTCTCCTTTTACCGCCCGTCCACATACTAACTCCCTTAGTACGTACTGCGCCCTAAGGCGATGTCAAAAGAAAAATCTGCCGTTCAGTTGAAATCCGGTGAACGTCGTTCTATCATCCACCCTCTCCAATGGGAACCAACTATTGCCAGTGGCAAGGCCGATGGCAAAAACATCTGAGCCTGTGTATGCAAACCGAAGAAGGGCACCAAATGCTTGCCTCCTGGTGGGCACCACAAACTCCGGCAATGTCGTCGAATGTCCAGTCACAGCAATACCGAGGGGAAAGTTGTATCGCTCATTGAAGTTGAAGTCGATCGACGCGGCGGCTCTCCAAAACACTCGGGCATTCTGCACATCGACATGATCACCAATCTCAACATCCCCCTCAAGCATGATTCCGATAACGCTATTGACAGCATAGGCGCTGGAAAGACCCACTTCACCAGTGAGCGATCGCACCTTCTTGTTGGCAGAGGGATTGGGGTCACCGTTGCGGATACTCTCCACAAGGCCTGCGATATCAACGAAATCCCCATCAATCCTATTGAAGCCAAAAGTCGTCGCCATGGTGAATTTGGGTAGATGCAGCACCCTAATCTGCCAAAGTGATTCGTAAGCAGCAATGGAATTGATGCCTTGCACCAGCACACTCGGTATATCAGTACCAACACGCACTACGGCATTGTAGCTCACCCTCCAGGAAATCCAATCCTTGAGTCTGACGGAGGCCTTTACACCGATGTCCGCAAAAACTATCTCTCCATTTAACTGTCCAGCACCGATCAAGCTGGGAATCCCAATGTCTATGGGGAAATCGTCCGACTCCTGAAGGCCGACGGTCATGCTGAAAAAGGAAACGGGCTGAGGGTTTTTGATAGCGTCCTGGGGGACAAATACATGGTCGCCCAAGGTGGGCAGTTTGGACTGCCCCAAAGCCGCGGTCGCTGCAAGCCATGCAATGATGTAGACGATCTTTCTCATGGAGTCAGAAATGGCGGGAAATAAACGACAGTAAAAGTGGACTGGCTCGATTTCAACTTCGATAGTATGGGGTCCTCAGGGGTCGTGAGATGCATGAGACTCTGCGAATAACGAACTTCAAGGTGCAGCGTCCCCCACTTCTGCTTCTTGAATCGATACCCAATACCGGTAAGATATCCCAAGTTGAAACTCCTGAGCAGGTCGTCTCCGTTGAACTCGGTCTCACTAATGGACCTCAAAGTGAGTGGAAAGTTGAAGGATACACCTCCTATGAAATGCCAACGTTGATTATTGGTGATGATGCGAAAGGTCGCGGGTAAAACCAATTGCTTGATGCTAATGTCAAACGTATCCTTGAAGACTGGATTTTCGGGATCTGATTCATCAAGAACACTCACATTCCCTCGCTCATCCAATAGAGAAATACCCAGACTGAGCGTCACATCCTTGTTGAGGTAGTAATCGGTCTGGACCCCCACAGTGTAGCCTACCTGGAACCCAAAACGCCCTTCACTGGACCTAATCCCTGAAAACTCTGTGGCGACGCTTCCGCCGAAAATACCTACGCCAAACTGGGCCTGAACAGACATCACCACCATCAAACATGTCACTGTCAGGGCCCATCGATAGGGTGAAGCATAAGTAGGCTCGGATTGTCGAAACCGCATGGTCAGATTAGTAGCTCCTCACTTAGATTGGGCTCAATATTAGCCCGATCAATCGAGAATGGCCAAGCGGGACCAAAAGAATTTGGACAAGAAGGCCAGTAGCAGACAGCTCTATCACCGGCGCAATAGCCCCGATAGGAGTGGCATCCGGCAGGGGATTCTGAGGTTAGCTTTAGGTGACCGCTAAACAGAGCTTGAACTGTCGCAGTAGAGTAGCCAGGACATCCAAAACCCAAGATTGAAAATGCGAACCTCAGAATAGATAAAGGGCAGCGGGGCCGTGCCTGCCTACCGGCAAAGGCAGGATAAAACGGATAGCGGGAGCGCAGAAAGCAAGTTCCCACCATCCGTTCGCTCCAAAAAGACTTACTTCAAATCCCTTTTGACGAGGAACCGATAAATGAGCGTGGTGTAAACGGCCAGCCAGCCCAAGACTATCAGGAGTTCCCTGGTCACCAGGTAGTCCTCTACCTCCATCAGAGCATAGCGCTTGAACGGTATATCGATCAATTCGAAGAGCGAAATGGTCGGCAGGAACTGCACGATCCACCCGGTGTATTCTCTGATCTCGCGGACGTTGCCAAGAATACCCGCCAGGATGGGCTCGAACATGATGGTCCACAAGAACAGCGCCACAATGACGAATCCCGATTTCTTGATCACAAGCGATAGCAAGAATGCCAACATGCAGAAGGTCACCACCTGCAGGAAAAAGGCAAACAGGAACTCGAGGTCCATGAGAATGAACTGGAGATCGTGCACGTGAGAATAAATAGCTCCGGTCACCAAGCCGATCACGAGTAGGAAAAGCGTGCTGGCCAATGCGAGAAACAATACCAGCGACAACTTTGATATGAGGTACTGACGCTTGCTGATACCGTCCACCACATTTTGGCGGAGGGTGTTGTAGGTCAGGTCATTGTTGACCGAAATGATCACCACAAAGGCCGGAAACAATTTGAAGAAGGCGCTGAGCCATGTGATGTTCATCCAGATGTCCGGGAAGTCATAAATGGGGATGATCGTGGGGTCTAGCCCATCAAAATCTGCTCCCTTGGACTTGAGCCACTCCAGGAAGAACATCCCTCCCGTAGAAATAAACAGTAATGCCAGGAGGTACATCACGAATAGGATCCAAAAGATGCGATAGTGGCGCATCTTGAGCCATTCCAGCTGAAAAGATCGTAGGAGTAACATATTAGGCTTCGGATTCTTTGAGGATCTTCAAAAATTCTTGCTCCAGGGAATTGCGGAGCGGGTTGACTTTCGTGAGGACGTGCTTTTGCTCAAAACAGAAAGCGTTGAGGTCTGACGAATGGTAGCCCCCCTTGAGCGTAACTGTGAGGTCGTGGCCATTGAGTGACTCCACCTTCTGTACACCTTCGTACGCACTAAGCACGTTTTGCAACTGGTCATGGTCACCGGAAGCGATCTCCACCTTGTTGGTCTCTCCAAGGATGTCTTCGACAGCTCCCTCGTGTAGCTTGACACCTTTGCGAAGGACGCAAAAGTTGGTACAGACCTTCTGGACTTCATCCAGCAGGTGGCTTGCCATAATGATGGTCTTGCCATCGGCTGCAATGTTGGCGATCAGCGATCGGACCTCGGCAATGCCTTCAGGATCCAGTCCATTGGTAGGCTCATCGAGTATCATCACGGGCGGGTCCGCCAAGAGTGCCGCCGCAATGGAAAGTCGCTGCTTCATCCCGAGGCTATAGGTCTTGAACTTGTCGTCTTTGCGATCGTACAGATTGACCTGTTTGAGGACTTCGTCGATGCGGTCCTTTCCGCGCTGCTTGATATGTGCTACGATGCGGAGGTTTTGTACAGCGGTCATATAATGATAGAAGCAGGGGGTTTCCAGTATGGACCCTATTAGTTTCCTGCTCTCGACGGGGTCCTTGCCCCCAAACCATCGGTAGGTACCAGCTGTAGGCGCCACAACGTCGAGGATCATTCCAAGAGTAGTCGTCTTGCCGCTACCATTGGGCCCCAGGATGCCATAGACTTGTCCCTGTGTCACGGTGAGATCGAGCCGATCGACCGCCTGTATGCGGCCAAACTTCTTCGAAAGCCCTTCTATTTCGAGTATTGTTGTCATCTAATCTACGTGCTCTTGCTCTCTGACGACTTCGTCGTTGAGTGGAACGAGTGTGTCAAGAATGGGGTTGTCGCGGATGCGTTCGATAACTGTGGGCACCTTGTCCCATCGAATATCGCCCCTCATATAAAAGGCAAAGTACTGCCCATCTGATCCGGCTACCCCGACGTACTCATCCTGACCAAACCGCTCCTTGCCCATCAGGATAATGTCGTTGCCGGCACCGTATACTCGCGCATACTCCTCGAATCCCTTTTCTTCATAGGTGGTGAATACGTCTCTCAGCTCCTTGTCCAGGCGCTCGGAAGTCAGCTTATATACCAGCAGCTTCCTAATATCGCTGATCACATCGTTGATGAGCGTATCTCCCTGGATGTTGATCATGCGAAGCGTACTGGGATAAAAGCAGAATTTGCGTTCCCTATTATCTTCCGCATATGACTTCAAAGGGCCCTCCTGCGCGAATAGGGGCCCGAGAGCCCCTATCCACAATAAAATTGCTATCCTAATTCGCAATGCTTTCACGATCTTAATTGCCGCCTTCGTCCAGTTTCTCCAGGCTTCGCAGGCCATCGACCTTCATGGCTGATGCTAGCTTGGAGACAGTTTTCAGGTCAATCTCACCGTAGAGGCTGAGGAAAACAAAGTTTTTGTTGCCTCCAACTACCATGATCAGTTCTTCGATGATACCACCTTTTTCCTTAATGCTAAACTTCACATCTTCCTCGGCGTCCTTCACGGTCATCAATTCCTCATACCCGGCTCCATCGACGTCTTTCGCTGCCTTATTGAACATTTCGCGGCTTCGACCCTTACCCAGGCTATCACTAGCGAGGATCTTCAGGCCCTTGAGGTTGCTGACAGCATCGAGAAATTCTTTCTCTTCTTCGGTCCCACCTTCCATCTCCGTGAAGAGTGAGAACATGCGACTATTGATCGACACTTTGACAATGTTCTCGTCATCGGCATACTGATCGAGGTATCGATTGATCAATTCACCTTGTGCGTGCAGGGCAATTGTCGCCACGGCCATGGCCAATGTAAGTGCCAGTTTCTTTGTGTTGAATAACGTTTTCATTTCGTTTCGTTTGTACTTGTCTGTTTGTTGAACTTACGCTTTGGGTCCTGGAGTCACCTTATTCGTCCAGGGCCTCTTGTGCTTTGTTGATCTTGTCCAATGGCATGGTATACGACTTGCCGTCATTCAGCTTGTCCAGTTCCTGGGAATAGGACGTGCCTTGATTGAGGTTACTCGATACCATCATCAGCGCATTTCTGGTGATCTCAAGAGCGGTCTGAGGATCGTCAACGTTGAACGCCTGTTTTTCCTCGGCATCTTTCATCACCAGGAAGGCCACCATCACCCCGACGGTCACCGACGCGGCGACCAACCATCGCGGCATGGAAATGGGACGCTTCCAGGCTCTATCGGCGGTGCGTTTTTTTTGCCCAGCCAGAGCGTCAAAGTAGCGACCCTCAGGTGTCAGAGAAGGGTTTTCGGCAAAGTGCCGCTTGATCTCGCGCTCTTCATCGAGTGAGGTCTCCCCTTTCCAATACTTCTCTAACAGTTCCTTCATGTCATGTGCCATAAGCTTCCACTTTTTCCATGGATGATTTCACAGCGGCTCTTGCCCTGTGCAAGGACACTTTTACTTCACTCATGGTGACTTCCATCACCTGAGCGATTTCCTGATAGCTCAGTTCCTCCACTTCCCGTAGGTGAAAAATCTGCCGCTGTTTGGGCGGCAATGACTCCAACACCTTTTCCAGCCACTGTTCCTGGTCCTTATATAGGAGATCAAAATCAGTGGACCGGCTGTCCGAGATGGTGAAGGACTGCTCCAGTCCCTCGGTATGTCGACTACCACGAACGACATCCAGACAGTGATTTTTCGTCACTCGAAAGGCCCAAGCTTGCAGATTATCGATCTGATCGAGCGTGTCCCTCTTCTTCCAGATCTTAATCAGGCATTCCTGCACAGCGTCCTTGGCTGTTTCAGGCTCCTTCAGGATCGACAGTGCGAACCTGTAGAGGCTATCCGAGTTTTCTGCAATCAATGTCCTGTATAATTTGGATGACATTCGTGAGGATGACGGGCAAGGCTGCCAGATGTTACAAACGATTCTGAAATTTATAATTTTTTCCTGCCACTTCCCTTGAAACGACCAGTGATATCAATCAAAGACCTGGCACTGACTCACAAAAATGGACGCTTGCATCAGTAAGACTATGGGAGCACCTCAAGACCATAGACTTCCTATGAAAAGACAGGATCACACCAATGCGTTGTATGCCTATGTGAATTACTTTCTCTTGTCCCCAATTCGATGTTGATAAGGGACAAGTTCTCCACATTCCTCAATTTGGTTTTTAACATGATTTACCAGTGCTTCCACCATTGCAAATAACGTTTTATTTATCTGTCAGATAATGAGCGATATATAATACTCACACCATCAAATATTCCTGTGGATAAGACAAATGAACTCACATAATATCACCTATGAAATTCCTTCAGAATTTATGACCGGCACGTCTTAATAAGTGACGTCCAAAACAAATTATCTGAACGCATTGTGGCAATTGAAAGAAATATTATTCTACCAAATCCCTAATATCTGGATGGAAATAGAAGGTTTATATGTTAACTAAATATTAACTATATGTTACCTTTAATGATCGACTATGAAAACCGGTGTGGATAAATTAAAATTGATAGACCAATTAAAAGCTATGGGATTTGATGACTTGAACCACTACACTATCGAGATCCAGGATCTCGAAACTGAAGAACACGAGCAGTATGCAGAAGTCGGGCATACGATCTTGAAAAACCTCAGACGAGAAGCCCGAAAAAACCTCGAAATGAATCAGCGTATATCGACGGTGGTCAACCTAATGTTCCTCCACCGACAGCAGATCAGGAAGACCGCATAAAGCTCACACGCCGCAACCAAGAATCCGCCTGCTTCTCGAAGCGGGCTTTTTTAGTCAATAATTCTGGATGAGGTAATAAACGATCCTAACACCGAAGCCCACCAGAATTACCGCCATGATCTTGTTGAGTCGCCTAAACCACTTGGGGTTAATGGCATGCTTGTGCCTATTGGCAATGGTAGCCTTGAGAATATCTGACGTAAGAATCGTCAGAAGCAAACCGGCAAAAAACTGATACTGTTGCCGTCCGACATAATCGTAGTTGACAGAAGCAAATGATACCCAACTAACCCAAAATAAGATCAACAAAGGATTGAGACCGTTCAGGAGCAAGCCTTTGATCCAGTACTTTATGAGGTATCTACCCTTCTCTTCCCCTAGATCTTTCATTTTCGGGGGCGGCTTCATCCATGTGTAAATGCCGTAGACGACAAGCACCACCGAGCCGAAGACGCCTATCCAAAACTTGAAAGTCGGTTCTTCGAGCCAGGACGAGACGCCAAGAAGCGTCAGCAATACCAAAATGAAATCACTCGCAGATACGCCAAAAGCAAGAAAGATAGCCGGTTTCAGCCCTCGCTGAACGCTTGTCTGCAGCAGCGCGAAAAAGGCAGGACCGATAAGTATTAAGAACCAAAGTCCGAAGACCAGGCCGTGAAAAAATGGATGCATCTAAACCTGCAAATATTTTTCGTGGCTAAGATAAGCCTTCCATTCTTTGGCTTTTTCTTTTTTTAGCACGCGGGGAAATTTATTACTGCCGCCTACTTTTCCGTTGATCTCCATCCACCGGAGAAAAACGTGCGTAGGCAATACATGTATCACCACCTCCTTGAGCGCTGCTGAGCGCTCTACTTTGTAGTCATCGTTGAGGCGCTTGAGGTGGTTGTCTAGCTTGACGGTGAGTTCTTCGCCATTGACCACATCGTCCGTACCAATGTACCAGTGATGGGCAAACAAAGTGTCTTTGGGCTCTCCCAACACGGTGAATTCCCTGACGTCTATATTCATTTCTTTGGAGACCAACTCCACGGCCTTGTTCATGTTGTCCAGGGACAGGTGCTCACCACAAAGGCTCAAAAACAATTTGGTGCGCCCGGTGATGACAATCTCGCATTCGTCGGTAGATATGAATCGAATGACATCCCCAATAAGATAGCGCCACGTGCCTGCATTGGTAGTGATCAGCACGGCGTACTCCCTACCTTCCTCGACCTCATCGATTTTGTAAGTCTGGGGATTGGACCTCATCTCTCCATCTTCAGTGAAGTTGTGATGGTTGAAAGGGATGAACTCATAGAAGATCCCATTGTTGAGCACGAGCCGCATACTCCGTGCCTCAGGCTTCGCCTGAAATGCCAGGAAGCCCTCCGAAGCCAGGTAGGTTTCCATATAGATGAGTGGCCTGGCCAGCATTTTCTCGAATCCTTTTTTGTAGGGTTCGAAGGACACACCGCCATGAACGAAGATGCTTAGGTTGGGCCATATATCATGGATCGTCTCCACCTTGTAGTAACTGATGATCTTCTCCATCAGAATCTGCAGCCATGCAGGCACACCTACGATGATGCCCATGTCCCAGTCTTTGGCTTTGCGCGTGATCTCATCCAACTTCTCCTCCCAATCGGATGTCTTGGCTATTTTCTTCCCCGGCTTGTAAAAGTGCTGAAACCAGAAAGGCACTTGTGAGGTGGTGATCCCACTGAGGTCTCCCTCGAAGTAAGTCCCATTCTTTCTCAGGTTCGTACTCCCTCCGAGCATCAAGATCCCTTTGGTGAAGAGGTCTGATGGAAGATCATATTTGGACAACGCCAATAGCTGCCTGACAGATGTCTTGCGGATAGATTTGAGCATGTCCCTGGTAATGGGGATGTGTTTACTCGGAGCGCCAGAGGTGCCGGAACTGAGTGCGAAATACTTAACACGCCCGGGATAACAAACATTGGCTTTGCCTTCTTTGGCCTTGTGCCACCAATTCTTGAAGATCTTGTCATAGTCGTGCACCGGCACGTTGGTCTTGAAAGACTGATAGAAGGCTTCATGATCCTTCCTCTTGAAAGCGGCCAGCACGTCCCTGAACTGAAAGGCCCTACCAAAAAGTGTGTCTTGTGAATGGATGAGAAGTTTTCGCAGCTCTTGCTTTTGAAGGTCGATCGCAGAAGTGTATTGTTGCTCGAGACTTTCCCTGAGGTTGATACCCTTCTTCAATATTGTCCCTAAAATTGCCATCTCTTCACTTCTGGTTTTACCTTGCCGGACGAAATTAAGGCGATTTGAGAAAATAACCTGTCAGGAAACAAAACCATAAAGCACGAGAGGGTATTTAGTCTAAGAGATGAGCATAAGCGACAATATCCAACAATTCAACAATGAGTTAGAAGGCACCAACTGTAGGTTGATTGCCATCAGCAAAACAAAGCCGATGGAACTCGTCATGGATGCCTACGACCATGGTCAGCGGGACTTTGGAGAGAACAAAGTGCAAGAGCTTGCGGCCAAGGCGGACACTTTGCCCAAGGACATCCGGTGGCACATGGTGGGTCACCTACAGCGCAACAAGGTGAAGTACATTGCACCTTTTGTCCATCTGATCCACAGTGTGGACAGTATGCGCCTGCTGCAGGCGATCGACAAAGAGGCGGGAAAGAACAATCGCGTGATCGACGTATTGCTACAGGTGCACATTGCCAGAGAAGAGACCAAGTTTGGCTTCACCGGGGAGGAACTGGAAGGGCTGCTGGCCTCAGAGGAATTCCAGAACTTGTCGCATATCCGCGTCGTCGGCCTCATGGGCATGGCCACAAATACTGACGACCAAGATATTGTGGCCAGTGAATTCCAGGGGTTAAAAGAATTGCGAGATCGAATGAAAGCCTATGATGGTCCGCTCGTAGCAATGAGAGAGTTGAGTATGGGTATGAGCAATGACTACCTCATTGCCATCAAACATGGCGCTACGATGATCCGAATTGGCACTGATATTTTTGGAGCGAGGAATTATGTCAAGTAAGGTTTTTCAGGCAGGTGCATTTCTGACCGCCGCGGCTGTTACGCTAGGCGCATTTGGGGCGCACGCGCTAAAATCAATGCTACTAGAGGCGGGTACAACGGACACTTATCGCACCGCCGTCCTTTACCATTTCATACACGCCATTGCATTGATCATAGTGGCCATGTCGCCGTTTCACAGTACTCAAACCGCTATTCGGCTATGCTACATCTTTGTTGCGGGTATTTTGTGCTTCTCAGGATCCCTGTATCTGCTAAGCACCTTGGGGTGGTCCTGGCTCGGACCGGTGACACCTTTGGGAGGTGTATTATATATAGTGGGGTGGGTTTACGCAGGTATCACCGCACGTAAACCCCAATAAGTTCTAATAGAAGATCAGCTGCCCTCAGCCTCTTTGGGCAGGACGTTCGTCGTAATGCGTATGCGCTCACGACTGTTTAGGGCGTTGGAGATGATAGTGACCACTTTATTCTGGACACCCATCTTTCCCGAACTGTTAAATGTCACCTTTAATGATGCACTCTCACCGGGAGCTATCGGCTCACGGGGCCACTCCGACGCGGTACACCCGCAGGTGGTAAGCACATTGCTCAATATAAGGGGCTGATCGCCACCATTTTCAAATTCGAAAGTATGCTCTACACGATCTCCCTGCGTGATATCGCCAAAGTCAAATGACTCCTCCAGGAAAACGATTCGGCTACCGGACTCTTCCGCAGGTGGGGTCTCCTGAGCAAAAGCAAGGCAAGACATAAATAGCAATGCCGCCGCTCCGAGGAATTGTATTGATCTTCTTGTCATGTTGTATGTATTCAAATATTACGTGAAAGTATACCTGTCTGTGTGCTTCCGAAAGTCGTTGATTTCTCGTTTTCAGCTAATTTCACACTTATTCAAAGGTATGTATTTCAAATAAAACGAAGAAATGGCGTCGACGTTGGGGGGTAATATGGAGGATGGACCTGCGTCAATCTTCGCCGGCAAGGTCCGATGCCGCGTGTGTGGCATTTTGCAAACGCCGGAAGGCTTACTGATGATCAGACACGATGGACTTGGTCCCGCTGGCTACCTCTGGGCACCACCCGGAGGGGGAATTGATTTTGGTGACAGTGCCGAGGATAGCCTTGAAAGGGAATTCATAGAGGAGACTGGTCTTCGTATCAAGGTGGGCGACTTCCTGTTCATCAATGAATATCGCGATCACATTCACCATTCTTTGGAGTTGTTTTTCCAGGTAGAATATCTTAGTGGTGTGCTCAGACTGGGCTCAGATCCGGAGTTGATTGGCGGCAAACAAATGCTTTCCAAAATATCCTATCTGACTGATCGTGAAATCAATGAAATTCCAATGAATGGAAAGCACAATATCTTCCGTGAATGTCCCAATCCGAGCGATATTGTCAACCTTCGAGGCTTTTTTAAATTTGCAAATAATTAGATAAACTCGCGTAATCAACTAAAGGCAAAATCGTTATTATTGCAGAAAATCAAGAGAAATGACTACCACTAGGATCCTGACCATCGTATTTGCCATATCTTCTTTGGGGCTGGCTTACTATTTGTATTACGTTATCGATAGTAGCATCTCGGAAGCTAAAAGAATCGAACGAATGGAAGCTGCTATCATTGATAAACTAAAAATGGTACGTGAAGCGCAGCTAGCGTTCAAAGCAGTGAACAACAAATACACGAGTGATTGGGACCAGTTGATGGCATTCATTGATACTGGTAGCTTCTACATTACAGAGCGAACAGAGACGATTATCACATTGGACTACGGCGCGGATAGTACGTATGTGGAAATCGACACACTTGGTACTGTGCTCGTAAGGGATTCGATTTTTGGACCTGACAAGTATCCGAATTTCCAATTGTCTCAGTTACCATATGTGCCCGGCATTAACCCTCCAGTGAAATTCAATATGTGGGCTGAAAAAATCACCAAGGCAGGAGTGCTGGTTGATGTGGTTGAAGTGGTGAATCCACAACCTGTCAACCCTGATCGGGACGAAGAAAACGAGTACAACTCGAAAAAGCCTCTTCGTTTCGGCTCTCGGTCTACTGTGACCACAGCCGGAAATTGGGAGTAGGGGGCTCCAAAAATTTTGAATACAGCAGTAAAACCAGGCTATAAGACAATAAAGAGGGTAAAAGATCCGAAGTTTGACATCGACAATCTTCATCACTACACCCTATCCTTACAAGCGGGTATCTACGATTTTCAAATCTGTGTCACTGACAGCCGAAGCAGTGACATAGTTTATTTTGAGGACATCAAGTTAGAAAATGTCAAGACGGTAAAGTCGCGTCTTGAGGTCCTGCATCAGGTATTTGATAGCCATCATTTTCTCAAGGCGGGATTCTGGGCCCAGGTAAAGCTTGCGGTGAAAAGTCACAAGTTCTCGCTAGTGCCTGCTGATCATTTTCTACCCACATCTGCCAGTGACTATCTGGTCATCAATTGTGAAGTGAAGCCCAAGATGGAGGACGTGCTCTACTATAAGCACATCGCCACCGACGCGGTCAACGTCTTCGCTGCAGACCACAAGCTCTTGTCATGGATCCAGTCGCTTTATCCGAAGAAGAAGGTAAGCATCGTCCATCAGGGTAGTGCTTTGATAGAAGGCATCCTTAGGTACGACGATCACAGTCATGAAAAGACGATGTTTTGCAACGTGGATCGGGGCATTCTGCATGTGGTCGTGACACAGGATCGCCAACTGCTGTACTACAATCAGTTTGCGGCTAAGAAAAGTGAGGACTTCCTCAAATACATCATGACGGTGTTCAAGGAGGTAGGCCTCAGCCCGAAGCGACACAAAGTATTGATGTGGGGATCACTACGACAGCAATCCAAGCACATGGAGTTGCTGAAGAAATACATTCGAAATATTTCCTACGCCAGCAAACCCCATTATCTCAACTTCAGCCACGCTTTCGACGAACTTCCCGAATACAATTACTTTGATGCCTACAGCATCTTCCTGTGCGAATAGATGAAAAAAGTGGCGATTTTCCCTGGCTCCTTCGATCCTTTCACCAAGGGTCATGAGGACATTGTGCGCCGCTCTCTCCATCTATTCGATCAGGTAGTTGTCGCCATTGGCTACAACTCCCAAAAGCACAACCGCTACTTCGACGTCGAAGAAATGGTGGGCTACATCAAGCAGGCTTTTGAAGACACGGAGAATGTGGAGGTCATACTCTACAATGAACTCACAGCGAAGATCGCTGAGAAGTACGACGCGAAATTTCTCGTCAGAGGATTGCGAAATACAACGGACTTCGAGTACGAAAACAGCATAGCGCAAATCAACAAGTACCTCAATCTCGACCTGGAGACCGTCTTTCTCATCACAGCGCCGGAACTAGCCCCCATTAGCTCCAGTATCATTCGCGAAGTCCACAAGTACGGTGGTGATGTGAGCCCATTCCTCCCCTACGCTCTCAAATAGATACCTGAAGCCCTCCCCTATTGGGCATGAGCAATTCACTCACCATTGAGCAGGAGATAGCTCCTGCGAAAATCCAGCAGACTTCTCAGGTAGAATTTTTTTTCAATTGTTGTGTCCTATATGGCTACTGCCGTTCGTCTTCTTATCAAAAGACACTTCTAACCACAAAAACAAAAAATCTATGAACCCAGTCAATTGGTTTGAAATTCCGGTGACCGACATGGATCGGGCCAAAACATTTTACGAGCATGCTTTGAATACTGAGATAAGCGTTCACGAGATGGGAGACAACCTTATGGGATGGTTCCCAATGCATCAAAATGGTGGCGGTGCCACGGGTTCTTTGCTTAAGGCCGAGGGCTATGTGCCTTCCCATGAAGGCTCTGTTGTCTACTTCAGCGTGACTGATATCGAGTCTGTACTCTCACGAGTGGAGGAAAAGGGCGGTAAGACCATTGTCCCCAAGATGAGTATTGGAGAGCATGGATGGATCGGCCATTTCGAAGATTCGGAGGGCAACCGTGTGGCGTTGCACACTGCAACCAATGGTAATTAAGTCCCCTCTATTTAAACATGGGAGGGGCGTTCTGGCCCCTTTCATTTCACAGCGCACCTTCTTTCAGCATCTTGTGATACTCCGTCATGACGTACCGAATGGTCCTGTATGACTCAAATAGGGCCACCCTGGTCTCAGAAAGGTCCATCCACCGCACATCCTCAATGTTCTCCTCTGCCTGAGGTCCCATGGCACCATCATCAAGGCACTCCATAGCAAACCAGGAAGTCTTTTTAAGTACGTACTTCCTGTTGCGGGTGTAGGTATGCCAGGTATGGCCTATTTTTTTTCCCAGTCGTACCTTCACGCCTGTCTCTTCTTCAACTTCGCGAACCGCGCATTCCTTGATCGTCTCCCCCTTGTCTTGTTTGCCCTTCGGCAGGTCCCACTTCCCAAGGCGGTAGATCAACAGGGTTTTGTGATCCTTCTCCACGACACCCCCTGCGGCTTTCACAATCGTGAACTTTCTTTTGATGTACCCGAGCAGTGTCTTCTTGTCATCTGTAGCAAATGTCACCGAATCCAGATTCTTCAGTTTCTTGTCGGTCATTAGGTGCAGCAATTCATCGACTTTCTCGGGTGACGCATTGACAATGAGTACATCATCCAGCAGCTTCTTGGGACTGATACGATCATTGCTGCCATCCAAAATATGGATGTACGCCTGCCGCGATCTGACCGCCGAGGTCTTGACCAAATTGACCGGAATGTCGTTGATGAAAATTTTCACGCGTAGTGAAAAAGGTTTCGTGATTTTGTCATGTAATTATCAAAGAGTGTGGTCAATATTGCAAACAAAAGCCCAAAGAAAATATCTCGACTGCTTATGTCCGCAAAGTGCTATGATGAATCATCTGCTAAAGAAATCGCCCAGAAATTACTGGCTATCAACGCGATAAAACTGCAGCCTGAACAACCTTTCACGTGGGCCTCTGGCTGGAAATCTCCGATTTACTGCGACAATAGGATCAGCCTCTCCCATCCAGAGCTCCGGACCCGGATAAAGGAATTGTTTACTGAAGTCGTAAGCAAAGAGTTTTCTCAAGCTGATGGCATCGCCGGAGTGGCCACTGCTGGCATACCTCAAGGGGCACTTCTTGCAGATGCGCTCGGTCTTCCCTTCGTGTATGTGCGCTCCTCTTCCAAGTCTCACGGGCTACAAAACCGAATCGAAGGCTACCTGAAACCGGGAAGCAAGCTCGTAGTAGTCGAGGACCTGGTATCCACTGGTGGGAGTTCGCTCCAGGCGGTAGATGCCCTGCGAGCCGCAGGCGCTGAAGTCCTCGGACTTCTCTCCATCTTCACCTACAACTTCTCAGCGGCGGAGACCAACCTCACGGAGAAGAACGTTGACCTGGTCTACCTGAGTGACTACAACCACCTCATTGATTTGGCAGTCGAGACCGGCAAAGTGGGCGAGCAACTCAAGGGGATGTTAGCACAATGGCGCGAGGATCCGGCATCCTGGGGCAGTTAAGTCAGAACTTCTCCTCAATCCCCAGCCCAAAAAGAGCGAAGTCATACTTCACGGGGTCGTGACCATCCATCTCACGGAGGGTTGCCGTCAGCTCCAGTGCCGTTTGCCAGTCTGTTTGCTTTCTTTTGATCAAGCCGAGCTTGCGAGCGACTCGGTCGACATGAAGGTCGCACGGACAGATCAGCTGCCGTGGCTTGATGCGCTTCCATACGCCAAAATCCACCCCATTGTCATCATCACGGACCATCCACCTCAAGTACATGTTCATTCGCTTGCAGGCCGATTTTCTCAGAGGGTTCTGCACATGCTTCGCCGTGCGGGCAGGGAAATTATCAAGTGATACAAATCGTTCGTAGAAATTAACAAGCGCCCGCTCTGTCGTGGGACCCTGATAGTCAGTCGGTGCGAAGAGCTCTTCCAGGCTCTCATACTGCTGATAGACAGACTTCAAGAAATGGACAAAATACAGCGTATCTGTGGCGTTGAATGTACGATGTTTGAACTGCTCAAGCCTGACCAGGTCCCTGTCCGACGCATGGAGCACAAAATCGTAAGGCGCCCTGTCCATCATCTCCATTAGCTCATTGCACTTGTTGATGATGGTTTTCCGCTGGCCCCAGGCGAGCACCGCGGCGAAGAGGCCTGCAATCTCGATGTCCTGCTGCTGCGAAAACTGATGAGGGATAGAAACGGGATCGTTTTCGATAAATCCCGGTCTGTTGTACTGGGTCACTTTCTCATCGAGAAAGGCCTTCAATTCATCGCTTACCACAGCTCAGTAAGCACTGGCGTATGAGAGCTCAACCCTCGATTTGGGGTCCAGTATGCCCAGATCTTTGAAAGAAACGGAGGTGAGCCGCACCATCACCTTCCTATTCAAACCCGTCTCCGGCAGCTTGCCTACAACCTTGGCTTTGATTTGGCGATGGTTCATAAGATTGAGTATGGTGATCTCTGTACCCACGGGCAATTTCCTGTGTAGTGCCAGGTACTTCGTCGTTCCTACGTCTCCGTCTATCACGCCGGCAATGCCTTCCTCCCGTACGAAGACACCAGAACTGTCGATCTCTACCCATTTCTTGGAATAACCCGTGTTTTCATAATTGGATGTCCTGTGGACCAGGTCCTTGCGCTCCACCTCTTTGCGGATGATGAGCATTTGACCGATGTTTATCTTATTGCTCGCGAGGTCATTCCACGCTTTCAAGCTGTCGACCTTTGTGCCGTACTTCTTTGAGATAGATCGCAGCGTCTCACCGGGCTGCACATAATGCTCTTCCTTTGGTCCTTCTTCCTCCTTTGCGACGACTTCCCTTTCCAATTCTTCGGAATCCGCCTTGCTGTATTCCCTGGATATCTCAGAACGTTCGGCAGAACCGACAGGTACGACTGGCGTGATGATCTTGGGTGGCTCTTCGATGACCTCACGTTTGTCTATTTCATCATTGCCTTCGCTCACGACGACCAATTGCTGGCCTATGTCCAGGTTGTTGTCTTGGATGTTGTTCAACTCTCGCAGTTCCTCGACCGACAAGTTGTATTGCTGCGAAATACTGAAGAGCGTCTGCCCCGGCTCGACGGTATGAACACCCTCGCGCTCGGTCTCGCCGGAAATTGTGCCGGTATCTGCGGACGCGACAACAGTTTGCTCTCCCCCCTCCTGTATCGGTATGTATATCACCTGATCAATATCGATGGCATTGTCGGTGAGTTCGTTGATGGCACGGATATCGTCTACAGATGCCCCATATCGCCTTGACAAAGAAAACAGGGTCTCGCTTTGCTCCACGCGATGGACCACACATAGTTGGTCTCCTTTCTGTTCCGTTCGCAGGGAATCCAGTGTAGAACTGTGGGCAGTGATTGAAAGACCACCCACAAGTAGGATGGTCAGGGTAAGTATTCTAAGCGCGGTAAACATTCAGCTCCTTTCTTTCCTTAACAAAGATGAGACAATCAGTAAACGTAAAAAAGCTTTCAAACGCTACTCCTCGCATGCCAGTGTCAATTTTCTCCTGCCAAACTTTGGAGCCTTCCTTACTCAAAACCACCAAATGGCGATCCAGCAATCGCTCATTGGCTGTATAATACCCAACAACGATGAACTCTGACCATTCCGTATACTCTACGCCCAGGACGGGCGAAATACCCAGAGATGTCAGGTAGCCCGAGACCGTTTGGAAGGCATCTGTTCCCTCCTGAAAATAGGCAGGGAAAGACACGTGATCGGGTGACACCTTTCGACTTTCCTCCACCGAATCCCACTGCCCCCTTTCGGACAGAAGAAAATGTTGGTACCTGGACGGATCCTGCCCATCATCAAATTGCTTCAGCATCATACCCTCCTCTCGCAGCTCCTCGAGGTTGGTCCACCAGTTGATATTGGGCGACTCGAAAGCCGCTTGATCCCCACTTGCCAGGTCAATCATGAGGAACCTTACTTCCAGGCGATCCTCTACACGAACTTCCAATGCCAATCGCTGGTTTGCGCCGGCCACTAGCCGCCAAATAAAGCCATCAAATTGACGTGATAGCACTAACTTCATCCTCCCGAACAGATCTTTTCTCTTATTTTGCAAGTTAACTTCGTAAAGGGCAATTCGTTTATTGTCCCAACGCAGAAATCATGAAACAGCTGATTTGCCTTCTTTCTCTTGCCCTCCTACTTGCCACCACCGCCGTCGGGCAGGACAAACAACTCATCTATCACCTGGAAGTCCTAGACAACATCGATCCCAGGACCAATCGATACACTGAGCTAGGCATGGAAGCAGCGCAGGAAGCCGGAGCAGATCTCGTGATCATCGAATTGGATACATACGGTGGGGCACTCACTGACGCCGACGAGATCCGCACCAGGATACTCAACTTCGACATACCTATCTACGCCTTCATCAATAAGGACGCAGCTTCCGCCGGAGCGCTGATTTCCATCGCTTGCGACAGCATCTACATGGCGCCCGGGTCAAGCATTGGTGCAGCGACAGTGGTGAGTGGAGCTGATGGAGAAGCGGCTCCAGACAAGTACCAGTCTTACATGAGAAGCATCATGCGCTCTACCGCTGAAGCGAAAGGTCGTGACCCGAAAATCGCGGAGGCGATGGTGGATGAAGACATCGATCTTGATAGTATTGCCACTGAAGGTAAAGTGCTGACCTTCTCTGTTTCTGAAGCAATGAAACATGGCTTCTGTGAAGCGCAGGTCAAGGACCTCGAAGAAATTCTGGCAATCTCCAACATCGAAGACTACGAAATAGTCACGTACGAACTAGGAAGCTCAGAGCGAATTATTGCGCTCTTCCTCAACCCTTTTGTCAGTGGCATTCTCATTCTGGTGATCATTGGAGGTATTTGGTTCGAACTGCAAACGCCGGGTGTCGGCTTCCCTCTAATGGCAGCCATTCTCGCGGCCATTCTCTATTTCACTCCCTACTACCTCAATGGACTGGCAGCGAATTGGGAAATCGTCATGTTCGTCGTCGGACTACTACTCCTGGCATTAGAAATATTTGTAATCCCGGGCTTTGGTGTGGCTGGCGTATTGGGAATCGCTTGTTCGCTTGGAGCCCTTGTCCTCGTAATGCTTAACAACGACTTTTTTGACTTTTCTTTCGAAAACAGTGATCGTATTTTGATGGCAGTGATGACCACGTTTTCCGGTTTCTTCCTGGCCATCATCGCAATGTTTTTTGGCGGTGTACGGCTGGCCAATAGTCGCCTCTTCCAGCGTATTGCCCTGCAGGAAACACAGGAAAAGTCTCAGGGCTACACCTCCCGGTTTATAAAGGAGTCCATGAAAGGAAAACAAGGAACGGCCTACACCATCTTGCGCCCCAGCGGCAAGGTGATGATCGAGGATAACATTTACGACGCCGCCACCCGTGGGGAATACGTCCCCCAGGGAGGAAAAGTCGAAGTGATCTCTGATGAAGGGACATCGCTAAAAGTCAAAATCCTCGAAGAGTGATCGCAGGCATCATTCCTGCGCGATTTGCCTCGCAGCGTTTCCCAGGCAAACCACTGGCGCGGTTGGATGGCAAGACCATCATCCAGCACGTCTATGAGCAAGCTTCCGCATGCAAGGAATTGGGCAAGGTCATCGTAGCCACGGACGACAGGAGAATTCTGGATGAGGTGACCTCATTTGGAGGTCAGGCGCTGATGACCTCTGAGCACCATCGTAACGGCACCGAGCGATGCGCTGAAGTTGCCAGTCAGCTGAGTGCAAAATATGTAGTGAATATCCAGGGTGACGAACCACTCATCGAGCCCAACCAAATCCAAACGGTGTGTCAGCTGCTATTAGAGGGGAACCACATCGCCACCCTCAAGAAACGAATAGATCAGGAGAAAGAAGTGCAGGACCCCAATGTAGTGAAGGTGGCGACCACCCTGGGAGGGTATGCCATGTACTTTAGCCGTAGCGTGATCCCTCACGTACGAGAGCAAAGCGGCATAACACACTACCGGCACATTGGCCTTTATGGCTTCGAATCAGATACCTTGCAGCAACTTGTAAAGTTGCCGATGACGGCCCTTGAGAGAGCTGAGTCATTGGAGCAGCTTCGGTGGTTGGAGAATGGCTATCAGGTCCGGGTTGCTGAAACAGCCCACGAGGCGCATGGTGTCGATACACCAGAGGATCTCATCAAACTGCAATCCCTTGTAAATGAGCGCAAAAACGCATAAAATTCTTGTCTGGATCCTCATATTTGTAGCGATGGCTTTGTTTTGGATTAGCCTCCGGACCGACGAAAATGAATTGGAGTACACACTGGCGGCATTGGGCGTTTGGGGGATCGCCTTTCTAGTCAACAGAATGGGTCGCAAATGAAGATTAGAAGGAAGTCATCCACCTGTTTGAATTGTGGTCGATCTATTTCTGACGTTTACAATTACTGCCCCAACTGCGGCCAAGAAAACACACACAACAACCTCTCTTTTGGTGTTCTGTTTCGCGAGTTTTTCAGCAATTATTTCTCACTAGATTCCCGATTCGGACGGTCCATCAAGCCCTTCAGCACGCGACCTGGCCATCTCACGAGTTCTTTTAATGAGGGAAAGCGCGTGATGTTCGCCCACCCCGTGCGCCTTTATCTAGTGATCAGCCTTATTCACTTTACGCTTTTTTCCTGGCATGTCAGAAATACTTCCGACCCCGCTTCAAATATCACTGTGAACGGTGAAGTTGTAGAGGGCAGAGATAAAGCCGAATTGGACAGCCTCATTGCCCTTGGGCCCGCCGGTCTACCAACTGATTCCAGCGACTGGCCTGTTACAGATTGGGAGTCCATGGTCATCGAACGGATGGTGGATGAAGGACACACCAACGAGGAGATCCTTGACTCCCTGCATGTCGAGGATCAGGCCTTCTGGCGCAGATTCGGTATGACCAGGTACATTCGTGTTTCAAACTCGACCGGATCTGAAGTGCAGGGATCAATACTGAGTAACATCCCAATTATGATGTTCTTTATCCTTCCCATTTATGCGCTGCTACTAAAACTATTCTACTGGAGAAAAGGCAAGTACATTCATCACCTGATCCACTCGTTTCACATCCACTCTTTTACCTTTTTTATCTTCAGCATTGCCTGGACGGTAGCCTTGATCGGTGGTATGGAAACTGAACAAGTCATTGGGGTACCACTCCTGCTAGTCACGTTGTACATATTCCTGTCCATGAAGAGGGTATATGGACAAAAGATATTCCCGACGCTTTTGAAACTATTCTCTATCGGGTTGATCTACACCGTCCTGATGGTCTTCTCCATCGTATTGGAGCTTCTATTAAGCCTGGCTCTTTATTGAGGAAAGGCACTCATGGCTACTCCCGACGATCTTGTCAACATCGGCATCCGAAATGGCCGTGGAGATGAATAGCGATTCAAACTGCGAAGGAGCCAGATAGACGCCCCTCTCCAGCATCTCTCTGAAATACCGACCGAATAGTTCGGTATTGCAAGCTTTAGCCTTATCAAAATCCGTCACGCGCTCACTCGTGAAAAATAGCGTGTACATGCTGCCGATGTGGTTCATCGTCAGCGACAAATCCAGCTCCTGTATAGATGATTGGATGCCTTCGACGATCCTGCGAGTCGTGGCTGCGACTTGCTCGTAGATCTCCGGTCTACTCTGCAGCTCAGTAAGGATCGCCAAGCCCGCGGCCATCGCCACAGGATTCCCTGACAGCGTGCCAGCCTGATAGACTGGCCCCGCCGGGGATACGTAGTCCATAATTTCTTTTTTACCTCCATAGGCGCCCACAGGGAGCCCGCCACCGATGATCTTACCAAGGGTAGTCATGTCAGGCGTCACGCCAAAGAGTTCCTGCGCACCGCCTCTTGCCAGTCGAAAGCCGGTCATGACTTCATCGAATATCAGCACAATTTTGTGTTCATCACACAGTGAACGCAGCCCCTCGAGGAAGCCAGCTTCAGGCAAGACACAGCCCATATTTCCGCCGACAGGCTCCAAAATGATGGCTGCTATTTCTTCGGGATTTTCCGTTACGATTTCAGAAACCTGCTCCAGGTCATTGAAACGTGCCAAAAGTGTGTCTTGTGCCGTACCTTTCGTCACACCTGGACTATCTGGGGTACCCATCGTCACCGCACCGCTACCGGCGGCGATCAAAAACGAATCACCATGACCGTGGTAGCAACCCTCAAACTTGATGATCTTGTCCTTTCCGGTATAGCCCCTTGCCAGGCGAATCGCGGACATCGTCGCTTCTGTACCGCTATTGACCATGCGGACTTTCTCCACCGAGGGCACCATGCTCACGATCAGCTCCGCAATCTCCACCTCTCGCCTACTGGGTGCGCCAAATGAGGGACTTGAGGTCACGGCTTCTTTCACAGCCTCTGTCACCTTCTCGTGCGCATGACCCAGAAGCATAGGGCCCCATGAGCCAATCATATCTATGTATTTGTGGCCGTCTTCATCAAAGAGGTAGGCGCCTTTCGCCGATTGGATGAACAATGGGTTGCCTCCTACGGCCTTAAATGCTCTTACCGGAGAGTTGACACCCCCAGGAATGAAGTGTTGGGCGCGCTCAAATAATTCGTTACTCTTCGTCATCTTCTTCCGCAACTACCTCCTCCAATACCAAATTCTTCAATCTCACTATAGGTACGACCTGGTTGTCTCGATAGAGGCCGTAATCATATCCCTTCACAACCTCACCCGGCACCAACCCATCTGCAAGCCACCCATATTGAAAGTTCGTTCCATGTTTGTGCAGCATCCTCCCCAAAAACATCGTTCCTTCATAGCCGAGGAAGTGGTAAATAGAAGGAAGGCAAAGGCAGGAGCTCTGAAAGCGACGATAGAGTGATTGATAAGTTGGTGACAACTCATCCATGAACTCTGGCAATGCCAATGAGACCTCGAGCCGTTCCAGCTGCTCATAATCCACCGCATCCAGTTCCAACCAGTTACCATAACCGACGAGTCCCATCGTGTCTGCGCGTGTCTCTACAACGCCTATGAAACTATTGATGATACTATTGTCTCTGGATATCACGGCAATATGACCGATGCTATTCTGCAGGATGAAATATTTGGTCTCATAATATACCGATGAGTCACCGGGGTATCTGCCTGTGGGAAGGAGGTAGTCCTTTTCTGAAGGGACGGTAGGTTTCGGTTTCCGGCTTTTGATGATCTTGCCGGGGACCGCCATCATAGAATCCAATTGTTCGAGACTCTCCATGAAAATGTCCTCTTTCTCAATCAGCGAATCCAATAGCGCTTTGCTGCTCTTGATATCAACCGTGCGAAACTGCGTGATCTCGACTCCATGCTCCTCCAACCTCTCTCGGTAAGTGTTGGCAAAGGCCGTGTCCTGACTCGTCGCCCCATAGTAGACCAAGGCACCTCGCTCGCCATAATTCCTGGCGGCGAAATCCGCGAGATTCTTTGCCACCGTCTCGTTCGTCGGCTTGAGAAGAAATGAATAGGGATTGTTCCCGATGACGCTCGAATTGCTGGAGACGGGATTCACCATATTGATTTCATGCTCTCGTGCAAACAAGTCGACCACGTAGTTCGGGCCGGGGAATAATGGACCAACAATCACGTCGGCATTTTCGATCTCTTCTGTCTCCAGCAACGCCTGCGTCACCTCGGCACTCCGGCGAGTGTCGTAAGGATAAAGCTTCACCGGATTACCCTCCATCTCCAGGTCATATTCCGCAAGCTTCATACCCTGATAGAGTTCCATGACCACCTTATTGTTGACTACTCTTCCCGGGTCCTCCAAACCGTCGAACAGGAACGGATACAGCACTGCAATGGCATATTCCTCCTTTCGGATGTTGGGCTTCGAGGGCGGAGAAAAATCCATTGGATCGAGTCGAAACTTCTCGATAAGGTCTCGAATGGTTTCAATGTCATCTGGGTATTCCCGGGTTAGCCTCCCTGCGAGAATTCTCCCCAAAGGTTTAAAGTCCGGAAACTGCAGCGAAAGACCTCGGAGAATCTCCAGATCGACCATCGGAAGGAACCGATCGGCCATCAAAGCCGCTTCTTCGCGCCCACCTACCAGCTCTAGCAACATACTGACTCTCACAGCCTCATCGTACTCCTCCAATTCATAGTTGGTGAGTATCATCCAGTGATAAAGCTCTTGCAGCTGATCCCAATCCGGATGGGTAGAAAGGAGTTGCCTCCAGATGGTCAGGGCGCGATCCTTCTCATCCAGCTGATAAGCAGACAAGCCGGCAAAAAAAGAGGCGTACGGGCCGAAGGACCGATCTTGATATAAGCTACTAAAAGCACTTTGAGCGGCACGGTAGTCACCTTCGCGGTAGAGCCGTTTCGCTTCCAGGAATTCGCTCTGTGGGCCCTGTCCAAAAAGACTGACGGTCATCGTCAGTAGGAATGCCCCTGTAAAACAATACTTCTTCAAACCGGCGTGTTTAGTATGGCTGTGAAAATAACAAATCACTCCCACTCTATGGTCGCGGGAGGTTTTGAACTTATGTCGTAGACCACTCTGTTGATGCCCTTTACCTGGTTGATGATCTTGTTGGAGATCTTGCCAAGAAAGGCATAAGGCAGATGACACCAGTCTGCTGTCATCCCATCCAGACTTGTCACGGCACGCAGTGCCACGACGCGCTCGTACGTGCGCTCGTCACCCATGACTCCTACTGATTGTATGGGTAGTAGCATCGCTCCCGCCTGCCACACCTCATCATAGAGGCCGTCATCTTTCAGTCCTTGAATGAAAATATTATCTACCTCCTGTAGAATGTGCACTTTCTCAGGAGTGATGTCTCCCAAAATCCGAATACCCAATCCCGGTCCGGGGAAAGGATGGCGCCCCAGTATCGTCTGTGGAAGATCAAGTGATCGACCTACGCGGCGTACCCCATCTTTGAACAAAGAAGTCAAAGGCTCCACAACTTTTAGCTTCATGCGCTCGGGCAATCCTCCCACATTGTGATGTGACTTAATGGTGACGGAAGGTCCGTTGACAGATACAGATTCGATAATATCCGGATAGATCGTGCCCTGCCCCAGCCACTTGACATTCTCAATTCGGTGCGCTTCCTCGTCGAAGACGTCGATGAACGTCTTACCTATGGCTTTTCTCTTGTCTTCGGGATCGGTCAGCCCTTCGAGCGCAGTGTAAAACTTCTCTTTTGCATCCACACCATGTACGTTGAGCCCGAGGCCCTCATAGCTTTTGAGTACGGCCTCAAATTCCCCCTTGCGGAGCAGTCCATTGTCGACAAAAATGCAATAGAGGTTTTTGCCAATAGCCTTATGTATCAGAAACGCCGCCACAGAAGAATCAACTCCTCCCGATAGTCCCATCACCACCTTGTCGTCCCCCAGCTTCTCCTTCAGTTCGGCAACGGTCATTTCAACGAAGTGCGCCGCTGTCCATGATTGGCTGGCACCACAGATCTCCACTACAAAGTTTTGCAGAAGTTGCACTCCTTTGGAGGTATGGGTCACTTCCGGGTGAAACTGAATGCCGTACACTTCATGTCCATTTACCTGATAAGCCGCCACAGGTATGTCCGCTGTGGAGACGATGGTATGAAATGTATCTGGAAGCTGGGTGATTGTATCACCGTGTGACATCCACACCTGCGAGCCCTCGTCTATGCCCACAAACAGGCGATTGTCTTCTATGGTAGCCAGGTTGGAGCGGCCATACTCCCGATGTGCCGACCTTGTGACTTTTCCTCCCATCTTGTGGGCAATCAGCTGTGCTCCGTAGCAGATCCCGAGGACAGGGATATCCCCAAAGTCAGTCAACTCCATATCAGGCGCACCCTCATCCAACACCGAGCATGGGCTGCCGCTCAGAATGACACCAATAACATCATCTTCTACAGGTGGGAAATGGTTGAAGGGATGGATTTCGCAGTAGACATTCAGTTCGCGAACCCTACGTGCGATGAGCTGCGTATATTGGGAGCCGAAATCAAGAATGAGGATTTTTTCTTCCATGGCCGCAAAATTAGCACTTGAAAGCATGAATCAGGGACTATGGGTTTTTAAGTTTGCCCTCGTCGTTTCTGAAATTGTTTTTAGCAATTGACAGGTGGCATTCCAATAGACGATTGAGACGATATGTCGATAAAGGAAAAAGCCCGACTTGAGGACGATAGGGCCGGTATTCCCTGGAAAAAATGGGGGCCCTATCTATCTGAACGTCAATGGGCCACAGTAAGAGAGGACTACACCGAGCATGGCAATGCGTGGGAGTCTGTAGTGCATGACCAGGCACGAAGCAAGGCCTACCGGTGGGGAGAAGAGGGAATTGGTGGGTTTAGCAATGAAGATCAGCGCATCTGCTTCTCGTGGGCATTTTGGAATGGTCAAGATCCCATTTTAAAAGAGAGGCTTTTTGGCTTAACAGGCACGGAGGGCAACCACGGTGAGGATGTCAAGGAACTCTACTATTACCTCGACTCGACGCCGACGCATTCTTACATGAAGATGCTCTACAAATACCCTGCGCAGGAGTTCCCTTATGCACGGTTAGTGTCGGAGAATGCAAAGAGAGGTCGCGATGAGCGCGAGTATGAAATCTTGGATAGCGGGGTCTTCGATGATGACGACTACTATGACCTTTTTCTGGAATATGCCAAGAAAGACCCATTCGATTTTCTCTTCAAATGCACGGCTCACCATCGCGGCGACGAAGAACGGGAGCTTTACATCCTTCCTACGTTGTGGTTTCGCAATACCTGGTCCTCTGGAAGGGATGCCACCAAGCCGAAGATCTCATGGCTCGGTGACAATACGCTACTGGTGCAGCATCACATACTGGGCAACTATCATCTCTACTTTGACGACTCCATTGAGGAGGTGCTTTTCTGCGAGAATGAAACCAACCGCAAGCGACTTTACGGCATTGCCAATGCTTCTAAATACCCCAAAGACGCCATCAACAATTATGTGATCCATGGCGCTCCGGATACCAACCCAAGCCTATTTGGTACCAAAACTGCGGGTGTCGCTGTCCTGAAGTTGAAACCGAAAGGTTCCGGACAGATACGGGTCCGAATGAGTAAGGAGCACCTGACAGATCCTTTTGCCGACTTTGAAGGGGTCTTTGAGGAACGAAAATCTGAGGCTGACGAATTCTACGCCGGACTTCAAGAGCGGGTCGAGCATCCTGAACTGCGCTCTATCCAGCGACAAGCGTTTGCCGGAATGATGTGGAGCAAACAGTTCTACTACTACAATGTGAAGAACTGGCTGCACGGTGACCCCGGCAGACATGGCCCTCCCCCCAATCGTAAAGAGGGGCGCAATGCAGACTGGCAACACCTCTTCAACCACCACGTGATCTCCATGCCAGACAAGTGGGAATACCCATGGTATGCCGCGTGGGACCTGGCATTTCACACAATCCCAATAGCGAGGATAGACCCTGATTTTGCCAAACAGCAGCTGTTATTGCTGCTCAATGAGCGCTATCAGCATCCCAATGGTCAAATACCTGCGTACGAATGGAATTTCAGTGATGTCAATCCGCCGGTACATGCCTGGGCAGTCCTTCGTGTATATCAGCTAGACAAAAGAACCACAGGCAAGGGTGATATCGAATTCCTGCAAAAGGCATTTCACAAGCTGCTCGTGAATTTCACGTGGTGGATCAACCGAAAAGACAAGGATGGCAACAACCTCTTCGAAGGAGGGTTCCTGGGACTGGATAACATTGGTGTGTTCGATCGCAATCATATGATCATCGAGAATTCGCGCCTGGAGCAAGCAGACAGCACCAGCTGGATGGCCATGTTCGCCCTCAATATGCTGCGGATTTCCATCGACCTGTCGGAGGTATATCCCGTCTATCAGGACATGTGCATCAAGTTCTTTGAACATTTCCTGTATATAAGTGGAGCGATGAACGGCATCGGTGCTGGCGGTGTGGACTTGTGGGATGAAGAGGATAGTTTTTATTATGATGTGATCCACTGCCCTGATGCAGAAGATCAGCGGATGAAGGTTCGCTCGATGGTAGGGCTTATTCCCCTTTACGCTGTGGAGACCATCCAACCGGAAGTATATGAGAAGCTACCGGAATTCCGGGAAAAGCTGGAATTTGTCCTCAAAGAGCGCCCCCTACTGGCGTCTCTCGTCTCTCGCTGGCAGGAAGAAGGGCGAGACCATCGTCATTTGCTAAGCGTCCTACGGAAGCACCGAATGAAGAAAACGATGGAGAGAATGCTAGACCCTGAAGAGTTCCTGTCGGACTATGGGATCAGGGCACTGTCCAGGTTTCACAAGGACAATCCGTATTCGTTCACGGTAGATGATGAGACCCTGACCGTCGAATATCTCCCAGGCGAGTCGGATTCTTCGTTCTTCGGCGGCAACTCCAACTGGCGTGGGCCCATATGGTTCCCCGTGAACTATCTCCTACTCGAGTCGCTACTCAAGTTTAGCCAGTACTACAGCGACGACTTCAAGGTCGAATTCCCAACTGGCTCGGGCGAGAAGTATTCGATGACCGAGATTACCAGGAAGATTTGCTGGAGGATGTTTGAGATCTTCCTACCCGACGAGAAAGGCCACCGTCCGCTTTATGGTGCCTACAAGAAACACCAGGAAGATCCGAACTTCAAAGACCACATCTTGTTTTATGAATACTTCAATGGCGACACTGGGGAGGGGTTGGGAGCATCTCACCAGACCGGGTGGACCGGCCTAATCGCAGAAATGATCTACCGGTACTACGGGTAGGGAGACTTTATAAATGCGCTCGAATTGCAAACACCCTTTAGAACATCAACAATAGCAATCTTTGAATGACACCGCTGGGAATTATTTTTGACATGGATGGGGTGATCGTGGACAATCACGAATACCACTACAAAGCCTGGGAGATCCTGGGCGAAAAATATAATATTCAGCTGGACGCTGAGACTTACAAGGAAAACCTCAATGGACGAACCCTCCGGGAAGTGGTCCGATTTGTTCTGGGTGACGATGACATCAGTGATGATCGCATCCGGCAGGTGGGTGAAGAGAAGGAAGCTTTGTATCGTGAGTTATATGGGCCACATCTGCAAATGACCGCTGGATTTGAGGCATTTATCCAGGCTTGCGATGAACAAGGCATCCCTATGATCGTGGGGACTTCCGCTCCCTCAGCCAACGTGGATTTCACGCTCGATGGGCTAGGGATTCGTTCAAGGTTTCGACAAATTCTGGATGACCGTGCGGTTACGAAAGGCAAGCCTAACCCGGAGATTTACCTGAAGTGTGCAGCCGCAATGGACCTCCCTAACAATCAGTGTGTAGTCTTCGAAGATGCGGTTTCCGGAATAAAGGCGGGCCAGGCAGCTGGTTCTAAAGTCGTTGCACTGGCCACATCTCATGGCCGGGAAGAATTGTCCGCAGACCTGGTCATTGATGATTTTGTTGAGATGAATTTGGAAAAAGTACGTATACTGCAAGGAGACAAATAACGAAACTGCCGCAAAATGACAATCAAGCAAATCTCAACGTGCGCGATGCTTCTGGTCCTATGCCTGACGGGCGTAGAGGCCCAGCGCCTGAAAATTGCAAAGCTCAAGTACTCAGGGGGAGGCGACTGGTACGCCAATAAAACGGCATTGCCCAATCTCATTGACTTCTGCAATCGCAATTTGAATACGAGCCTCTACAAGGAGGAAGATATCGTTGAGGTCGGCAGTCCCGATTTATTCTTGTACCCATACACTTATCTCACCGGGCACGGTAATGTGACTTTCTCCAACGACGAGGCGCTCAATCTCCGTCGCTATTTGCTTTCAGGAGGATTCCTCCACATCGATGACAATTACGGACTTGATCCATTCATTCGGCTGGAGATGAGGAAGGTATTTCCCAATAAGGAGTTTGTGGAACTCCCTTTTGATCATCCTATTTATCACCAGAAGTTTGAATTTGAAGATGGCCCTCCAAAGATCCACGAGCACGATGGGAAGCCTCCTCAGGGTTTTGGCATTTTGCACGAAGGCCGACTCGTATGCTTTTACACTTTTGAGTCCGACCTGGGCAATGGTTGGGAAGACCAGATCATCTACAATGATCCTGAGGAGCTGCGGCAGGAGGCGTTGAAAATGGGCGCCAACATCATCTCCTACGTCTTCACCCAGTATCAATAAAAAAGGCTCTCCACCAAGGGAGAGCCACCTACCTGAAAAATGGGGCCCGCGAGCCCCAAGATCTTATCCGCGTACTCGACCGCGAACTTCCAATTCGATCTCTTCCATGGTTCCGTCGCTGTAAGTGACAGTCGCCATGCGGTCGCACTCACCATCGCCATAGTCAACCGTCACCACAATGTCACCGACCATGCGGACCTTCACACCCGCCACAGGAACGAAGATCCCTTCCAACCAGCAAGCACGCTTGAACACCAGGTCTTCCGTAGTCTCCATTGAATACGCTGCTCCCTCTCGTGTCAAGCCACTGGCAGCTGCACTGATAGTCGAGTAGTTTTCAATTCCCAGACCCCGGTACCAGGTTCTTGTTTTCGTCGCCTCTCGTGTGATAAAACTCCCGTCTTCAAAGGTGACTTTCCCGCCGGTGAGGGTAATGTCTTGTGTGTAAATACCGTTTTCGCGGTCGACAGTTGTCACTGTGTGAGTCCTGGTACCTTCGATTTGTGCACCATCCACAAAGAAGTCCTCAAACGTAATCGTTCGGAAAGATCCTTCGGTGAATCTGTCTCCATCGTAGGTGATAATGATCTTACCACTTCTGGTTCGTCCTCGGCGGCCTTCGCACCCGTCACCATAATCGACGGTGATCACTTGCGTTACCGTGTCATGAGTGATCGTTGCACACTCCAATATTTCGTCGCTCTCGGCGCGGCCGCCACTTGATATCGACGCATCCAATGCTGCATCTGTAATTACATCGGAATCCTCAAAAGCCGATTCTGCGGCCTCCTCTGTTGCCAGGTCTACGTCTGGTGTGTCTAACTCGTCCATGCCTGACTCGTTGCATGCGGTGAATGCGATTGCCAATCCACCGATCAAAAAGAATCTTAGTTGCCTCATCATTATTTTTTGCATTTTGAATCGTTGTTAATTCGGTGCTTAGACCTGGGCGCCACCCGAGGGTTTAATCGGCCATTTATTTTTTTTCATATTTGTTCTGGGAATAGTGATTTTTTTATGTTCTTGCTATTTCACAAGGAATTCAATTTGAGTCCCTAAGGAGATTCTCGCCGTTGATGAAAAAAATCTTCCTGAAAGCGCTTTTCTATATCCCCTGCCTCTTGCCGGTTTTGGTGATGGCACAGTCGGCGAACTTCGAGCAGGGTAAGGCTGCCTTCGACGCAGGTCGGTACGAGGAGGCGCTCGGTCTTCTGCAAAGCGCGGCTGTCGAATTCAAGCAACAGGGGGCCAGTGAGCCATTTGCGGATTGCCAACTGATGATGGTACAATCTCATATCGGCATGGGCGCCTATGAAGAAGGGGCCCGTACAGCCACCGAGGCGCTGGATTTTATCCGGACGCTATCGACGGAATTGAACAGACAAGAGGCTGAAGCGATGAGCCTCATTGGTGAAGCCCAGCTCAACCTGGGTCGCAATGACCTGGCATTGGAGTACCTGCTCAAGGCAGAAAAGATCTTCGGCGAAGAGACAAGCGAGGAACTAGCCGAATGCTACGAGGATCTGGGATTGACCTATTGGAACAATGAGAACTACGACCTCGCGATCCAATACCATGAGCAGGCATTGGAGATCAGGGAGGATCTTTTTGGTGAGACGCACCTTCTTGTGGGCGATTCTTACAACAATCTCGGGCTGGTCGACGTGGAGGACAATCCCTACCTGGCGGCGTCGAACTTCGAAAAGGCCCTGGGGATATACGAACAAGACCTTGGCGCCAATCACCCGAAAGTGGCGTTTTGCCTCAATAACTTGGCTCGAGCCCAGAGCAACCTCGGCAACTTCCTCGACGCCATTCGTTACCTGGAGCGAGCCCAGGAGATATGGGGAGGTTTGTATGAAGGAAGCCACCCCAATAAGGCATTTACGATCTCCAATTTGGGTCGAGTCTATGAAAAGATGGGTTCACTGGATGAGGCCATGGCACGCCAAAAAGAGGCTTTGAAAATGTACATCGACCTCTATGGCGAGAAGCATCCCGAGGTGGCCAACACGTATTTCATCATCGCCACACTCCACACCACCGCAAGAGAGTGGAAAGAGGCAGTGACGCAGTATCAGGAAGCCATCTACGCCAACCTGTATGATCAGGATTTTCAAACAGTGGAAGACCTGCCCGAACTGGACAGGTACTACAATGCCAATATACTGTTGACTTCACTTTGGAATAAGGCGAAGGCCCTCGAAAACCTTCACCTTGGCCACAGCCTCAAACCAAAGCATCTCTCCCAGGCTCTCGAGACCGTCAGCAAGTGTGACTTACTGATCAGCCAGATCCGGCAACTGCGACTCAATGAAAGTGATAAACTGCGATTATCGGGTTTTGCCAAGGAGATCTACGAAAAGGGTATCAGTCTTTCACTGGATCTTGCCGAACAGCCCTTTGCCAGAAACCGATACTACGAACAAGCCTTCGCCTTCTCCGAGAGAAGTAAATCGGCCATTCTACTGGAAGCCATCGCAGACACACAAGCCAAAGACTTTGCGGGCATCCCGGCGGAGTTGCTGGCCACGGAAGACAGTCTGAAGGATCGCATCTCCTATTTGCGGCAGAAGCTGGCGTCACTGACGGGAAGTGCCAACGAGCAAGAATGGAAGGAGTTGCTCTTTTCGACACAGTCCTCCTATCGCAGCTTCGTCAACGACCTGGAAACTGCCTATCCGCGCTACTTTAACCTCAAGTATCAAAGTCGCACAGCGAGCATAGCTGAGGTGAGGGCCATGCTGGAGGTAGACGAGGCCATCCTTTCCTATTTTGAGGGCGATAGCACCATCTATCTCTTCCTCGTGGACCAGAAGAACCTGAGGGTCATAGAGCGAGAGAAGAGCCCGGAATTTCTCAAACAGATCCTTGGCCTTCGCAATGGGATCAAGTTTAGACTAGACGAAGCCTTCCACGAAGTTTCCGAAGGTTTATATGAGGAGTTGGTGCCGAAGCTACCAAAGAACATTCGCCGCTTGTTGATCATCCCAGATGGAGCACTGGCTACTATACCTTTTGAGGTGCTATCTGCCAACGACGAGAAAAATGGAAGGCGCTACCTTTTGCAGGATTACGCCATCAGCTACGACTATTCTGCCACTCTGCACTTATCTCGGCTGAGTGGCGATCAGTCCTCCAATAAGGGAGAGATCCTTCTCATGGCTCCGGTCTCATTCGAGAAAGACCGAAAATTGAGTGCATTGGCAGGCTCCGCGACTGAGGTGGAGAACCTCAAATACCTATTCAAGGGCCAAGGATGGGGAGTGGAAGAGCAGACGGAGGAATTTGCCACCGAGGCGTCCATTAAATCCACGGACCTCTCGAGATTCAAGTATTTACACCTGGCGACACATGGCGTGGTGCACGAGTCAGAACCAGAGTTGTCTTGCATTTACCTGAAAAGAAGTGGTGAGGACGACGGTATTCTGTATGCTGGCGAACTGTACAACCTGAAGATCGGCGCCGACCTGGTCACACTCTCCGCCTGCGAAACAGGCTTGGGCAAGATCGCCAAAGGCGAGGGCATCGTCGGACTGTCACGTGCCCTTCTTTACGCCGGTGCCAAAAACCTCATCGTCTCCCTATGGCAAGTGGCTGATCAGTCAACCGCTGAGTTGATGATCCAATTCTATCAGAATCAGCTCAACAACTCAGGTAGTGGTATTTCGGAGGCGCTCAGAGAAGCAAAACTGAGTATGCTTGCTTCTGAAGATTTCAAACACCCCTACTACTGGGGCCCATTCATCCTCGTGGGGCGTTAGGATTACTCTTCCAACGCCTCAAAAGCAACAGGAAGTTTCTTGATGGACAATTCTTCGTACCGCTTCAGTCCACGAACAAAGGCGTCATCAATGCCAATATCCCGGATCTCTTTCATCGCCACGAGGGCCTGCGCAAACGTCGGGTAGATCCCGGTTGTGTATCGTCTGAAGCCATCTTTCCCATCATAGAAAACTACGTCCCTGATACCTCGAAAGTACTTGCTCTGAATGTCTTCTGGTTTCTTCATGGCAAGGACCTGAACTGTGAATCCCACCAGCTCATCTGCCAGTAAGTCTTTGGTCACTTCCGGTGGAGGCAACCGCGCTACCTCCTGGGCTTCAGGCTCTGGTAGGTCAGGCAGCTCTACCTGCAGATCAGCCATGGGCGTCATATTATCTGCAGCTGTGTTGATATGAAGTCGGTATATGTCGTCATCGCCGACTCCCCCATCGCGATTAGAGGCAAAGTAGCCCATTTCATCATCTACCATGGCCAGACTAAAGTCATCACTTGATGAGTTGACCGGGTGACCCAGGTTGTTCACTTCATATCCCGAGGTAAGATCAGCGGAATAAATGTCAAGTCCGCCGAGGCCGGGATGTCCATTTGAGGAAAAGTAGAGAACACCCTCGTAGATATGAGGGAACATCTCATCGCCCTTCGAGTTGATCTTTGCGCCCATGTTAACCGGTGTACTCCATTCACCATCTTCCCAGGTAGCGCTGTAAATATCTGTGCCACCATATCCGCCGGGCATGTCAGATACAAAGTACAGCGTCTTCCCATCAGCACTAAGGGAAGGATGACCGAAGGAATGCTCGCCATCATTCACTGGTAGAGGCCGCGGCTTCGACCATTTGCCCTCTGACTTCTCTTCTATCTCCAGCAGCTGGAGAACGTATACTTTCTCGCCCTTATCGTTACTGGACTTCAGGACATTCCTGGTAATGATAAGCGTGTTGGGTCGAACGCCAGCGGTCAGTGGACCATCATTGTACCTGGCCTTACCTCTTTTCATCAGTTTCTCCGGAGCGGACAGGTCACCGTCAGAAGATAGGGACGAGTAATAAAACTCAAGAAAGGCACTGTTGGTCCTGCGATCCTTCTTCTTTAGCATCGCTTTTGACCTGCCTGAGAGGAACACTAGCCCGTCTTTGTACAAGACAGGTCCAAAGTCAGAATGTGCAGAGTTGATGGACAAAGACTCGACCGAGTATTGAGCCGCATTGTCAAAAAAGCGATCTCTGTTCTCCAGCCCATTGAGCCGGGCAGCAAGTCTGTGATCATCGGGATTGTCTGATGCCAAGGACGCAAAACTCTCTTTGGCTTCATCGAGAAGTCCGCTGGCCAGGAATACTTCGGCAATCTCCAACAGCTTTTCATCCTCATCGGGTTGGTGGATCTCAAGGGCACTTTGGTAGTAGGAGGCAGCTGCCTGTAGATTTGAGCGGTAAACGCTGATCTCGGCGAGCTTCATATTGGCGATGTATTGGGCCTTCAGGTGCTTCTCATTTTCGAGGATTCCTTCGAAGAGCCCGGCGGCCAAATCATATTTCTGTTTAGCGAAGAGGTCATTGGCTTCCCACATTTGTTGATGCGTGCGAAATGACCATTGAGCTGATTGACCAAATCCTGCATAGGAGAAAAAAATAGCCAGGACGGCCACTGTAAACTGGTTGATTCTGCGGTACATAAGTTCAGTGTTTTGAGGTTGTATTAGAAGTACCGTGGAGAAATGATTTCCTTCTTACGGCGCTTACACACCCTGTAATTTATCATAATTTCGTTAGATCGCGTGCTAATTTCTGCAAAATCGTTATTTACGAAGTCATGAGAGAACCCCATTCGCAGGCTGGGGTTGAGCTGAATTTGAATCAGCGTATTCAGTGAATTGAGGGACCTGTAGGTCAGACCAACCCATACCCTGTCGTAAAGAATCGAGTGTAAACTAAGGTCCGCACTTAAGGGCAAACCCACTACACCTTTCAATAGGCCATGCACCTTGAACTTGAGTGTGGGATTCATGGTCAACAGATAGCCCGAAGTCACGAAAAAGTGCCTGATAAGTGGCGATTTCTCATCGGCGACGTCATTTTCCAGGGTACGCTCAAACAATCGCGGCACGGACGCGCCAAAGTAGAATTTCCTTCCCTGTAGATAGATACCGGCACCAGCCGTAGGGGTCACCGTGGAATAATCCTGGGAAAAAACGGGATCGTTCACATTGGTAGGTAATTGCAGACTTGTGAGGTCCTGATCAAAGCTGATGACGCCTCCACTAAGCCCCAGAGACAAGGTAGCCTCCTCAAAATGCACCTTGTAAGCATACATTGCCGAGAAATTGTAAGTCCTCGAAATGATCATATTTTCCCTGCTCAGAAGAAGACCGAGGCCGATGTTTCGTCCCTTTAATGGTGAATGCATGGCAAACGTCTGATTGTCGGGAGAACCAGCCACACCAAACCACTGCCGACGAACCAGGGCGGTGACATTGAGCCATTCATCGGACCCTACATAGGCGGGGTTGATGACTTGCTGGTTGAACATATACTGCGTGTACAATAACTGCTGCTGAGCATTAGAAACCCAGCTAACGCTTAATAAAAGCGCCGTCATCAGGATCAACAAATTTTTCCGGTTCCTTTCCATAGCTGCTAGATTCATTTTTTTAGGACGACATGTCCCTTTTGCGATTGTCCATCTGGATATCTGATCACATACAGATAGACGCCATCCGGGAGAACGGCTCCGCCGATCTTGCCTCGGCGATTGGAGCGTCCATCCCACCTTGCCTCTAGATTGTCATAATCAGCTGTTTCGAATACAATATCTCCCCATGGGTTGAAGACCTGTACACTGTTGACGGGATAGCCCTCTATACCTTCGATGACCCAATAGTCCAGAATACCATCTCCATTGGGAGAGATCCCCTCCGAGGGGAACACGGTGCTTTGCACAGGGGGGATTTCCGGCAGGACTGCATCGGATCGGCACCAAGACAAGTTGCTCAACGCCACCGATTGCTCAGTGGAGCTAGAACTGCTCACGGCATTGGCAAACGTGATCTGAACGGAGTCCAGGGGCACAAAAAAGCAGATGTCGACTGCGTCGTCAAAGACATTGCTCGTTGCGTTTGTACCAAAGAATTGGTCACCAGTCGTAAAAACATCGTCTCCAACGACAGCGTCGAAAGGGGAAATCTCGTAGGCATGTCCACCGGTGTAGGCAGCTATCGTTATGAGATCGGCAAACTCTCCGGCCTCAAGCCGCAGGTCATCAATTGTGAAGCAAAGCTGCTCGATCGGGCTGCTAAAGGCCATCTTCAAACGGCTCTCAGCCGCTCCAGCATCTCTCCTCCAAAGCAACTGGTCACCGAGGTCACCTGCACTTTGGGTGCTGACGGTCGTATTGGCACCCTCCAGGGAAATCAGGGTTTCAATATTCTCCACCCGCAGTCGCTCCTGATTGGGTGTTGCGCTCAAACTAAAGTTAGGCCATAACAATGTGGTGCGCTCAAGGCATTCTATATAGACGACTACCTCCGCCTCCGCACAAGAAGAGGCAAGATTGAGACTATCGCAAACAGTGTAGCCAATTGTATCGAGCCCGAAATAATCGATTGCCGGTTGATAGCCAATATCCAATTGATTCTGGATCTGGGCAGTTCCGTTTAGAGGATTGGAGATGATGGATGTGCGCAGGGGAAAATCGAGCGGACTTGCATCATTATCCTGAGGCACTACAGTGCCCGAGGAATTTTCCAGAACGTACAGAAAGTCATCCGCCGCTATCGGGCTCTGATAGGCCTGGACACCTACTGTCACCCACACGGTGTCGCAAAGTGAAGGAACCTGATCGTCGCAGACAATCACCTCGAGCACCTCAGACCCTTCAAAATTGGGATTCGCAGCATATTCAAAGCACAATGGGTCATTGACCATGGCGCTACCAGTGATGGCCCCGGCGTTCACAATGTCCAATGACAGCGAGTCGCCATCGGTCTCTTGCACATCCAGACACACTTGAATTGGAACCAGGTCTACCGTCTCCACGGTAAGTGAATCAATAGGAACTCCATTACTATCCACTATTTGGGGTGGGGAGTTCTCTATCGGCTCCGCTACGTCAATCACGACTGTCGCACTGCTACATTGGGCCCCCGCTCTCACACCGCCTTCATCGCAGATCTGGTAGGAGAGACTGTCCACTCCCAGATAGCCCACGTCCGGCTCATAAAATATTTCACTCCCCGGTAGCACCGTCGCCACCCCATTATTGGGTGCTGAGACTATTATCACAGAGATCTGGGAAGCATCGGGATTGATATCGTTAGCGCTCACTACCAGTGTATCTGGTGTGTCCGCAAGAATGGAGTAGCCGTCGTCAACGGCGATCGGTGCAATAGGTAATACATCCAATGCAACGACAGCTGTATCGCACATGGAAGGTGCTCCATTATCGCAGACAATGACCGATGTGGCCGAAAATCCAATAAAGGCGTTGGATGGAGTGAAGGTCAGGCACGTATCTGATCCCGCAATTACAGATGCCTGCCCTCCCCCATCCAGTGCTGTCAATGACGATATTACTACCGGGTCGCTCTCATTATCCCTAACGGTTAAGCACAAATCCAGTGAAATTTCTTTGTTCGTTTGGTACCAAAGGGTATCGGCTGCGAGGTCATCGGCATCTACGATTACCGGCGCAGTGTTCACGGCTGCCGCTGTCACGTCAATGGACAAGAACACACTATTGCATAGTGCTGGATCTCGCTTGTCGCAAAACGTTAAGTCGAAGATCTCTGTGCCTTCAAAAGCCGCGGCAGAAGTGTACTGTACGCAGGAATCCGCTGAACTACCCAGATCTATGACTCCAGACGCAGCAATCGCGGACCATCCGGTAATCAAAATACTATCCACCTCCGGATCCACCAGATTGTCCAGGCATAGGTTGGTGGGCATCGCCGTTGTCGCTGAGAAGTACAGCGTATCCACCGAGCCTCCCATCCCATCACTGGCGTAGGGAGCTGTATTATCCAGTTGGCACCAGGAGAAATCACCGATAAAAATGTCATGCGCCGACGGATCAGCCGCCGCGGTTCCTTGCTGAAACAAGATCCTCAGTGAATCGACTGCCTCGGGCAAGATGAATCGCACCCGGTGTCGGGCAGGGTCAGCACTCGTGGTAGCTGCCGCCGCAAAGGTGTTACTCCCCATGTAGTCGACATCCGCCCCGAGGCCGTAGTGCCCGCTTGTTAATGACACCAGCGCGCCACCGGAGTAGGCGTTGAGTGTCAAGCGGTCCTCATTGTCAACATCCTGATTAATATCCAAAATCTCAAAAGTCAGCTGCTCCACCGCACGGGTGAAAGTCACGAGCATCGAGGCTTCCTCGGTATTGCTAGCTTCATCCTGCTGCCATAGGAGGCCGTTGCCTCCGGGCCCAATTGCCGTTTCCACACTCGTGACCACACCGAGCGGATCCTCCATCGCAAATTCCAGACGAATACCATCATCAATTATGACTGAGTCCGAGGGATCCTGTCCCAGCCCCCAGTCGTCCCAGTCCAAATTCCTTTTGGTGGGGCACTGCACATAAAAAACGACTGTGGCCGTATCGCATCTTGGTTGGTAGGTGCCTTCTGCCGAGCAGATGCCACTTTCTTCGCAGAGTACATATTGCACTGAGTCAATGCCAGTAAACCCGGCATTGGGCGTATAAGTCAAAATGCTGTCACTGGCATCTAATGATACAGATCCATTTGCAGGCAGTCCCGGGACAAGACTAGCCGTCAACGCCTTGCCACTGGCAGAGGTGTCGTTGTCTTGAATTGCAATCATCAAGGCCGTGCTTTCAAGGGTCGAATCCCGATCATCAATTGCCACAGGCACAAATTCATCCACCAGCCGATCGGATCCTCCGCCATGATTATTGTTGACTGAATGATCAAAGACCGAAGGACTCTTTCCGTAAGCATCCTCGTCAAAGTGCCAAAGGCCAACAAGGCCTACTTCATTTCCCAGTTTCCTCTCACAGCGAATTTGATTGACTTCAACGGCCGTTAGGTCATAGTCCCACGCGCGCACCTCATCCATGTACCCATCAAAGAATCGTTGATTGCCCGTCGGATCACCAGCAATAACAAAGGATCCACCAGGTGTGGCAGGAGCTTCCACAACCAAAGCAGCTGCCTGGGGCGTCGCCTCCACCCCATCGATATAGACTTTGGCCTCGTTCAAAAACGGACTCGCATCGCGGTAGAAAGTCAAAGTAATGTGTTGCCACTCATCTAGTTGCAGGCTTTCGACGGTAGTAAAGCCAATCAGGAAGCTAGCGATACGAAAGTCCAATTGCCCGGAACTGTTGATACGGAGCATGTATCCATCACCAGTGCCACTTGGGAAACGTCCGACCAGATTGTCAAGTGCCGAACCGGCTGGAAAGGATCGAGGCCGGACCCAAAAGTCAATGGAGAAGGAAGTGGCTGCAAATTGTAGTTCATCGCTGTTGGCGATATGGATCGAGTCGTCCACGCCATCAAACTCAGCAAACCTGCCGTGGTCCAATTGTGGAACACCTGCGTCAAGTTCTGAAGCAGGTCCAAGGCCTGTGGCATTGCGAGCTCGAACGTGGTAGAAATAGGTCTGCCCGACATCCAAACCTGTATCTGTAAAGGACGTGGCCGCGGTACTGTCTATGACCTGATAAGCCACCCGGTCTGTCGATCGGTAAATATGATAGGAGATGACCGCCTCTGCCGGAGGGTTGGCATCCCACTCCATGGCTGCATCGCTGCTACCCATATGGACCCTAAGATTTGCTGGAGCCGTCGGCTGCGCTATGGCTGATGCACAGATACCTACGATAAACGCCAGATACAAAAATCTTCTTTCCATAGCTCTCTTTGTTGTGATTGGCTCAATCCGTGTGTACTATCCTCAAGGCATACACCTTGTATTTTGTCCAGATTTGAATGAAGTACAAGCCAGGTGGAATGGACGTCATATCCACCGGTATTTCGAGGGGTTTGTCCGCCTCAACTGTCCCCGAATACAGATCCATCATTTTCTGATTGGTCATGGAATAAATACCAACTTGTACCTCTTGCGTCTCGTCGCTCGCCATTTCCAGTTTGCCGGTAGTGGCCATAGGATTTGGACTGACACTGTACTGTACTTCCGGAGCTTCCAGTACCCTGGCAGACACCTCTCCAGTCAGGGAGGACGTCCCAGTTACCGTTATCGGATCACAATTTGTGTTTGTACATTCATTGCGCGTATCTGTCACTTCCACATTGAACTGCGCAGTGCCTGTACCCTTAATGATCGTGATCGCCGACGAGGGGTTTTCTGAGGCTATCGACCATCCTTCTCCCGAAGTGGTAATCGACCACAGGTATTCGTGATCAGGGAGGGGGTTTTCAACAGCGATGACATCTGCCCCGTCAAATACGACTGATGGACAAACTGGCTCCTCAGAAATGTCGCTAAAAGTCTGTTGGAACACCGCTTCACATCCGTTTTCTCCATTGGTGACGGTCAATGTCACGGTCACGCCAAGCAAGCCCGCATACAGCGAGGCTGTCGCATCAAGTTCGAGTACAGGACTGGAAGTGCCGGAAATCGCACCGGGAGGCGTGAAATCGAAGGCCCAATCAAATGTCAGCGCAGATGGATCGAACTTCGGATCCAGCAAAGCGACAAGCGTCATTCCATTCAATTGCTGGTAGCAGCCAATTTCCCCGTCAAAAGACATTTGAGAATCGCCCCGCTCTTCTACAATAGTAGGCGTCGGTAATGCATCGGGGTTGGCAATAACCTGAACATTCGTAATAGATTGAACCGAGTTGCCATTTACATCGGTAGCTATTACCGTAACCTGCTGCACGCCAATATCACTGCAATCGAAAAAGTCGTCGATCAAACTGGCTGTGACACCGGGACAATTGTCCTCCAGGGTGATGATCAAATCGCTCACGTCCAGAGTGGCGGTCCCATCTTCCCCAAGCGTGAGATCATAACTTTCAACGACTTCGAGGACCGGCTGAAGAGGATCAGAAAAAATGACAGTCTGCATTTGCGAAGAAGTATTGCCATTGCCATCGTCGTAAACCCAATCGACTAGGTAAGTGCCCTCTACGCCAAACTCCGTCGCATTGGAGGGAGTAGCGGCAATGATGCCCGCGCAGTTGTCAACGGCAGTGGGTGGCTGGAGTCCCTCGCCTAGGTTCGCACATTCCAGGGTAATATCTGGTAAAGGGTCGACCGTGGGAACAGGACCAATAGGGTCTTCAACGGTCACCTGCGCAAACGCTACACCCTCATTACCACTGGCGTCTATGGCCGTGAGGGTGACTAACTGTGCGGTAATCAGGGCTTCGCAATCGAAGGTTGTACGGTCCAGCTGAAGGCTGGCAATAGCGCCACAAGCATCAGCACTTCCATTGTCAATGTCTTCTGCAGTAATCGACACGTTGCCGGTCTCGTCGAGCTGCACCGTGATGTTCTGAGCGACCGCAACAGGGCCAACATTGTCTTCTACGGTTACTAGAGATGTTGCCGTGCTTTCGTTGCCGCTGCCGTCGATTACCGTGAGTGTGACTTCCTGAGCGGCGCCTGTATCTGTGCAGTCGAAAGTCGTGCGGCTCAGTGTTCTGCTGGCAATACTGCCGCAGGCATCAGTACTTCCATTGTCAATGTCTTCTGCAGTAATCGACACGTTGCCGGTCTCGTCGAGCTGCACCGTGATGTTCTGAGCTGAGGCCACAGGTCCTACATTGTCCTCTACCGTCACCAAGGCAGTGGCCGTGCTTTCATTGCCACTGCCGTCGATTACCGTGAGTGTGACTTCCTGAGCAGCGCCTGTATCTGTGCAGTCAAAAGTTGTGCGGCTCAGTGTTCTGCTCCCAATAGGGCCACAGGCATCAGTACTTCCATTGTCAATGTCTACTGCAGTAATCGACACGTTGCCGGTTGCGTCGAGTTGCACTGTGATGTCCTGCGCGACCGCAACAGGGCCAACATTGTCTTCTACGGTAACTAGAGATGTTGCCGTGCTTTCGTTGTCGCTGCCGTCGGTTACCGTGAGTGTGACTTCTTGCGCGGCACCTGTATCTGTGCAGTCGAAAGTCGTGCGGCTCAGTGTTCTGCTGGCAATAGGGCCACAGGCATCATTGCTGCCATTGTCAATGTCTTCTGCTGTGATCGACGCGTTGCCGGTTTCGTCCAGTTGCACCGTGATATTCTGAGCGACCGCCACAGGACCTACATTGTCGTCTACCGTCACCAAGGCGATAGCAGTGCTTTCATTGCTGCTGCCATCTGTCACCGTCAATGTGACTTCTTGGGCAGCGCCTGTATCTGTGCAGTCGAAAGTCGTGCGGCTCAGTGTTCTGCTCGCAATACCGCCACAGGCATCAGTACTTCCATTGTCAATGTCTTCTGCTGTGATCGACGCGTTGCCGGTTTCGTCCAGTTGCACCGTGATATTCTGAGCGACCGCCACAGGACCTACATTGTCCTCTACCGTCACCAGGGCCATAGCAGTGCTTTCATTGCCGCTGCCATCGGTCACCGTCAATGTGACTTCTTGTGCGGCACCTGTATCCGTGCAGTCGAAAGTCGCGCGGCTCAGTGTTCTGCTGGCAATACTGCCACAGGCATCATTGCTGCCATTGTCAATGTCTTCTGCTGTGATCGACACGTTGCCGGTCTCGTCGAGTTGCACCGTGATGTTCTGAGCTGAGGCCACAGGTCCTACATTGTCCTCTACCGTCACCAAGGCAGTGGCCGTGCTTTCATTGCCACTGCCGTCGGTTACCGTGAGTGTGACTTCCTGAGCGGCGCCTGTATCTGTGCAGTCGAAAGTCGTGCGGCTCAGTGTTCTGCTGGCAATACTGCCACAGGCATCAGTACTTCCATTGTCAATGTCTTCAGCAGTGGTCGACACGTTGCCGGTTGCGTCGAGTTGCACCGTGATGTCCTGCGCGACCGCCACGGGACCTACATTGTCCTCTACCGTCACCAGGCCGGTAGCAGTGCTTTCATTGCTGCTGCCATCTGTCACCGTCAATGTGACTTCTTGGGCAGCGCCTGTATCCGTGCAGTCGAAAGTCGTGCGGCTCAGTGTTCTACTGGCAATAGGGCCACAGGCATCATTGCTGCCATTATCAATGTCTTCTGCTGTGATCGACACGTTGCCGGTTGCGTCCAGTTGCACCGTGATATTCTGAGCGACCGCCACAGGACCTACATTGTCCTCTACCGTCACCAAGGCGATAGCAGTGCTTTCATTGCCGCTGCCATCTGTCACCGTCAATGTGACTTCTTGGGCAGCGCCTGTATCCGTGCAGTCGAAAGTTGTGCGGCTCAGTGTTCTGCTCCCAATAGGACCACAGGCATCATTGCTGCCATTGTCAATGTCTTCTGCAGTAATCGACACGTTGCCGGTCTCGTCGAGTTGCACCGTGATGTTCTGAGCTAAAGCCACGGGATCAGTGGAATCAACAATGAGCACATCCTGAATTTGTGAGAAACTATTGCCGGCGGCATCGGAGTAAACCCAGGTAATCGATCGAGGACCTGTCTCCGTATAGATCAAATCGTCGGTGGTTTGCCCGATCACAGTCCCATCACAGTTGTCTTCCGCTGTTGGAAACGTTGTGATGACTTCACCGCATTCCACAGTCAACTCAGGCAAGGGGTTGACTGTGGGCTCGGGCGAAACAGCATCGGTAAGGGACAGGACATTCAGGGTCGCTGAGACTTCACATGTTATGCCATAGGTCACGGTCACCTCGTAGGTACCCTCTGTCTCCGCCAGGACCTGTGCCTCACTGCCAATGACCTGACCATCAAGTTCCCACTCATAGACAAATGTCTCTTCCTCAGGCACCCCCTGCATCTCCGCCGTAAGCGTCGTCGGTAGTCCGCACGACAGGTTCCCGAGTATCTCAACACCACCCCCAACACAAGCACATTCCTGGCCATGCACGGGATAAGTAATAAACTGTTGTTTACCATTCTCATCCTCCCAAAAGAGCCGGATGGGGTTACTGGCATTGGGATTACCATTCTTGTTCTCAACAGTGAACATGGTCTCACCGGGAACGGCAATCAATTCGCCCTCATCTTTCGATGAAAGATTCTCCCATCGTACGGGTACATCAAAACTGTTGGGATTTGTGATTAGGAGTTTCCTTTCAGCAACAGGATCATCCGTACAGAGACCCGAAAGGCTCAATGGTTGAACAGGTTCCTGAGCATGTGCCCAAATGAATGGTAAGCAGACTGCTGCAAGGAAAATGCAGACAATGCGGAGTCCTTCCGCTTGGCGCACGAGACGGTGCACCGCTGGTTCAGAGTGTGTTTTTGGTTTCATAGCTGGCCCCGGTTGAAGAGCAAACCAAATGTAACGTATCCAATTAATTTTAGTACTTTTCCAACACGAAACACATACAAACCGAGGATGAGCCTGAGAATTTCGACCTGAACCAACCAATAACGTATAGGTAACGCCGTAGTCGGATAGGCATTTTTGATCTTCAGTACTGTGCCCAATCTAGTTGGCCGAATTCACTTCATTACCTTTCTAATAAGTGCTTTTTGAATTATGTTATAATTCAGTGACTGAGAGACAAATGAAGACTCACCAACTGCCGAGAACTAGCAGGCGATCAAAACCACTAAGAAACTATCACTCTCAATCCTATTATCTTTGCGGCCATGAACAGAAGGGTGGCGTTTTATACGTTGGGGTGCAAGCTGAACTACTCGGAGACTTCGTCTATTTCGAGGATGTTTCAGGACAAGGGATTTGAGAAAGTCGAGTTCTCAGACCGGCCGGATATTTTCGTGATCAACACATGCTCGGTCACAGAAAATGCCGACAAGAAGTGCCGCAAGATCGTCAAGGAAGCCAAGAAGATATCACCTGAGTCATTCGTTCTGATCCTTGGTTGCTATGCCCAGCTAAAACCTAAAGAGATCAGCGAAATCCCTGGTGTGGACGCCGTACTGGGGGCAGCAGAGAAGTTTCGCCTATTTGAGTATCTGCAGGATTTCACGGCGGCCAACACGCCCAAAGTATTTGCCAGCCCTATCCAGGATGCGCGTACGTTCCATAGTGCCTATTCATATGGTGACAGGACGCGCACATTCCTCAAAGTACAAGATGGATGCAACTATGGCTGCGCTTTCTGTACGATTCCACTTGCCCGAGGAAAGAGCCGCAGTGATAGTATTGCCAACATCATAGACCGAGCACAGGAGATCGCGCGGACGGACGTGAAAGAAGTCGTGCTTACCGGTGTCAATATCGGGGATTTCGGCATTGTGGAGGGACGCAGAAAGGAGCGCTTCGCTGACCTGGTGCGAGCGCTTGACGAAGTTGAGGGTATCGACAGGATCAGGATTTCCTCCATCGAGCCCAATCTGCTTTCCAATGAGATCATCGACTTCGTCGCCCGGTCGAACAGGTTTGTGCCGCACTTCCACATACCTCTCCAGTCTGGGAGTGATGCCATTCTCAAGCGAATGAATCGACGCTACCTGACCAGTTTGTACCGTGATCGGGTGGACCATATCAAATCAGTCATGCCGCACGCATGTATTGGCGTGGACGTCATCACAGGATTCCCTGGAGAAACCGAAGAGGAGTTTCTACGGACTTATGACTTCCTTAATGAATTGGACATCTCCTATCTCCACGTATTCACGTACTCCGAAAGGCCCAACACCCATGCCCTTGAACTGGATGGTGTTGTCCCACAAAAGATTCGCAACGATCGCTCCACGATGCTCCGAACGCTTTCTGAAAAGAAACGACGTGCATTCTACGAACAGCATCTCGGAAAAACCTACAATGTGCTGTTCGAGGTCGAAAGTGATAGCAACCGGATGTTCGGCTTCACCGAAAACTACATCAGAGTAGAAGCCAAGTATGATCCAGTCCTCGTCAACGAAATCAAAACGGTCCATCTGACAGAGATCAATGACAACGGACATGTTGAGATTGAAGAACCCACTGAAGTACTCGTCCATTAAATACTCCCAATGAAGATCCTTTGTATCGGGCGCAACTACGCCGCGCACATTGATGAACTCGGCAATGAGCGGCCAGAAAGTCCAGTGATATTTCAAAAACCGGACACGGCGCTCTTACGTGACAATGCTCCTTTCTACTACCCCGGATACACCAACGACATCCATCACGAAGTGGAACTATTGGTGAAGATCCGCAGGGAGGGCAAGTCCGTGGCACCAGAGTTTGCTCACAAGTACTATGCAGAGATTGGCCTTGGCATCGACTTCACCGCTCGGGATCTACAGGCCAAAGCGAAGAGCAAAGGACTACCCTGGGATCTCGCAAAAGGCTTCAATGGCTCAGCACCGATCTCAAAGTTTGTTTCCAAAGAGGCATACGACCTCGGGAACACGAACTTCTCGCTACTGGTCAATGGACAGGAGGTGCAGCGAGGCAATACATCATTGATGCTTTACACCATTGATGAGATCATATCATACATCTCCCAGTTCATCACGCTAAAGACAGGAGACATCATCTTCACGGGTACTCCCGCGGGTGTCGGTCCGGTCCAAATCAGCGACAGACTCCAGGGTTATCTTGAGGATCAATTGATGTTTGATTTTGAGGTAAAATAAGCCACGCAAGGGCCGTCTCGTCGAACCTCCCCCGTTGACATTATTAATTATCCCGCTCACACAATTTTTGGGAAAACGCGTTTTCAATTGCAGGCGGTAAATGTTACTTTCGATAGAAATGAGCGTAAGAAGGATGACACACCAGCTAGTGTCACATTTCAAATATTTTCTCGGCGTATTGTGGATCATTTCGGTGGAGGCCTATGGGCAGTCCTTCACGACTGAGGATTACTATATGTTTCCAGTCAATCCCGGTGTGACCAATTACCTGGCCGGGACGATGGGCGAGATGCGCGGTACGCACTTCCACGGTGGCATCGACATACGTACTGGTGGCCGTGTGGGACTTCCGGTTTACGCCGCCGCTGATGGTTACATTGCCAGAATGAGGGTGCAGTCCGGGGGCTATGGTCATGTACTCTATATGCGGCACCCCAACGGTACCTCCACGGTATACGCTCACCTCGATCGATTCGCACCACACCTTGAAAGTCACCTGATCGCCAATCAGTACGAGCGTGAGGCGTACTTCATCGACCTGTATCCGGGATCAGACCAGTTTACTTTCCGAAAGGGCGAAATCATCGGTTACTCTGGAAACACGGGATCCTCCTCAGGGCCTCACCTGCATTTCGAGATCCGTGATCCCCAGCAACGCGTGCTGGACCCCCTGAAGTTTGGCTTCAGCGAAATTAGGGACCGCATTCGCCCCACACTCCAGCGGTTGGCCTTTGTGTGCCTGGACGGCAACTCCCGCGTCAATGGCGCCTTTGGGAGGTACGAGTTTGGTGTGACACCCACACCGGAGGGATATCGCCTGACGAAACCCCTCGTATTGGAGGGGCGCATCGGCATTGAGATGCAGTATCTCGATCGTCATGATGGATCCAGCGCCCGTAATGGCATTCCTGAGATCGTTATGACCGTAGACGGTGACACAGTTTTCCATCAGAAGAAATCCGAAATCTCCTACTCCAAGATGCGCAATATCATCGTGCACATGGACTACCCCACCTATGTTACGAAGCGCAGAAAATTCAACAAGCTCTATCGTGACGAAGGCAACGAACTGGACTTTTACCCTGTCACCAATGAGGGACTCGTTTTTGGGGAAGAGGCGCGCGACCTGGAGATCAGGCTCATTGACTCGTACGAAAACGTCGCCACCTTTGCCAAGACGGTCAATCAGCAGACCATACAGTATCCTATCACACCAGAGATCAGAGACTTTGATGTCATCGGCAACTACCTACATGTCCAGTCACCGTCGCCGACAATCACGGTGGATGCCAATGGCCTTGCGTACACACTCGATCCTTATCAGCAGACGAGTAGCAGTAGCTACTTCACGTGGGACCTGCGGGCCGGACTACCCGATACACTTTTCACCGGAGATCGCAAGATCCAGACAAACTTTCAGGCCATGATCCCTGCGGGTCAGGAATTTCAATTCTTCACACCTGACATCAACCTCTCCTTTGGGCGACGGGATCTCTTCGACACACTTTACCTGAGATTCGAAAAGGAGGAAACCCTCTCCGAAGAGATCTTCCGTTTTTACAACCGCCAGACAGCTTTCCGACAAAACGTCGACCTCACACTGCGCCCCACCGGCACGTATTCAGAAAAGGCCCATGTCTATGCCAAGGCGGGTCGCAACTACGCCTTCCAGGGGGGTGAATGGGATCAAGGCACCATAAAGATCCGCACGCGCGACCTGGGCACCTACACGATCAAAGAGGACACCACTCCCCCCGAGATTCGTGTCATCCGTCTGGACCAGGAAAAACTCATATTTCGCATCGGCGACGACCTCTCAGGGGTGGAGACCTACCGGGCTACTCTCAATGGTGCATGGCTGTTGCTGAAATATGACGCCAAACGTAGCCGCCTCGAAAGTGCTGATGAACCGAACAAGTCTTTTGATGGAGAGTTTATACTGGAAGTTACCGACAACGCCGGCAACAAACGCATTTATCAGAAAACTATATCCAATTCATGATTACACTCAAACCAGGTGATCCCGCCCCAGCCTTCGAAGGGAAGGACCAGGATGGCAATACCGTGAAGCTTTCAGACTACAAAGGCAAAAAAGTCGTCCTCTACTTCTACCCCAAGGATCAAACTCCCGGATGCACGGCGCAAGCGTGCAACCTTCGCGACAACTACGAGCAACTGCAAAAGCAGGGGTACGAAATCTTCGGCGTCAGCCAGGACAGCGAGGCCTCACACCAGAAGTTCATCGCCAAGCAGCAGCTACCCTTCTCATTGCTCGCCGATACCGACCACACGATCCACAATCTCTACGGCACCTGGGGCGAAAAGAAAATGTACGGCAAGAGCTACATGGGCACGCTACGTACGACATTCGTCATCGATGAAGAGGGCAAGATCAGCGAGGTCATCGAGAAGGTGAAAACGAAGGATCACACAGCCCAGATCATAGGATAAGAAGATTTTGGGGGCTTCCCGTGAAGTAGAGACACGCCATCCGACTGAAAAACAGAAAGTTGGCACCAGTCTCACTTCACGGGCGGGCTATCGTCACTCGCCTTCCACCCCGCTACCCTGTCCGCAGGCCTGTGTCGGCTCAGACAATGACTCTATCCCTAAGCCATCGCCGTCATTGCGAGAAGCTCAGCGACGCGGCAATCTCTGACGGCGATTAGCTAGATAGTTGTGGAGTTAATAGGTTGAGGAGTTGAGAAGTGGAGGAGTTGATAGGTTGATGAGTTGAGAAGTTGAATATTCAAAAGAGTGAATTTCTCCACTTTCGCAGGAGCACGGTGGACACGTTGGCTTCGAAGGTTCTCGGAGTCATTGCGAAGAGCGACTTCAATGACCGTTCTTCACGCGAGGCATTGATGGCCCCTCTATGAGCAATTGCCATTTTCCATCCTGCCAACTCCACGTATCTCCAAAGACATTTCGGCCATCGTGACCACCATACAAAATGACGCGGACGCCGTCGAACACCATCGAGCTATGGTTCCTGGGCGAAGGTGCTGCGGTGGTCTCGAGCTCTGTCCAAAGCGCTTCGGTAAATAGCCAGGTTTCATCCGTCCTCGATTTACCATTCCAGCCGCCGAACCGGAGGATGCCCTCTGGTGTAGGGGCGATCGCAGCATTGAAAATACCCGGTGGTTGTTCTACCTCCAACTTCTGCCAAATCTCGCCATCCCATGTCCACGTCTCCCCTGCCTTCTTGCCATATTGGCGATCTTCAGTGCTGCCACCAAAGAGCAGAGTACTGGCACTTGTTGTATCATACCATAGTGCTACGCCATGTCTGGGAGAAGGCCCATCCGCCGACACTTGCCGCCAGTCTTCTCCATCGTACTCCCATGTATCCCCCAACTTCTTGTAACCTCCATCCGCATCTATGAAGTACCCGCCAAAAAGGACCAGTCGTTGTCTTTTGGGGTCGTACGCCAGGCTCGCTTCCGCCCTCGGGGATGGCGAATGTGCGGGTTCCAATTGCCGCCAATATCCATTTTGGAATTGCCAGGTATCCCCAAGGAGATTGTCCGGATCCGGGGCTGTGCCAAACAGCGCGCGGCTCCCTCCAAAAAGCACAATCCGGTTATTCCCTTCGTCGTAGACCATCGCGGCGAACGTTCGGGCTGAGGGACCTGCCTCGGTATCACGCGGTTGCCATTTGCCCTCATCGAAGAACCACAGATCATTCTTCACCGCTTTTTCGGTGGCTCCGCCGAAGAGGTAGATGCGCTCATCCCCCTGGTGGAAGACCATGGAATGGGCATTCCGCGGGCCCTGCGACTTCACTGCCCCGGGCATGAATACCATCCACGCAAGAAAAAAAGTGACAACTCTCACAGCTTATAAAGCTCGTATCATAGGGTCATACAAAATAGTAAATACGCTGAATCGCAGGTTACGCAAGTCTATTCGGCTGCCTTCCTGGCATACAGTACCTGATTCACTCGGAAGATAGATTGTAGCACCCTTACGAGCTTCTTCTTGAGGGGTAGGTCTCCAAACAAAAGCTCTTTGTAGTTCTCTTTGTCCGCTTCGGCCCGATGCTCTATGACTTCGAACCCTTCCTCCGTCAGCAACCTCGCCAGGGTCTGCTTATTAAAGAGTACCGTGTGTTCCATCCCATCAATAATACCGGGGATACGATGCGTAAAGAACCTCAGGAACCTGTACAGGCGATGACCCAAATTGCCAATCTCTGGCGTACCTATCATCAGCACACCGTCCTCCTTCAACAGGGGCCTGATGGCCTTCACATACACCCGAGGGTCCGTCAGGTGCTCGATCACATGCCAAAAGCGAATGAAATCAAAGGACTCCTTTTTGAAAGGCGCCGTTTGGAGGTCTCCCTTATGGAGTGTGACGTCGGGCAGGTGCCCCGAGAGGAAGTCAATGGCATCCTGGTCGTACTCTGTACCAAATACTTTGAAGCCATTCATACTTGCCAGGAATAACGGTTCGCCCAGTCCGCAGCCAATGTCGAGGAAGTTACCCTGGTCCTTGTACTTCAGTGCATAACGAAACGCACCCTGCAGTGAAGACTCGTCCATGTCACGATAGGCCTGAAACTTCTTCTCGTGCATGTCCTTGTAGCCAAATAGCTCGAAGTTGCCCTTGTCGTAGTAGTTCTGGTAAAACTCCACGAGCTCATCAGGCTCCGCCATCGGATTAGCAAATACCAGCCCGCAGGATCCGCACTTTGTTCTTGACAAATGAGGAGCTTCTGGCTGATACCGCATCGCAAAAGGCCGAATATCTCCGCTGTCGCAGAGTGGGCAGTTTTTTCTGATATTCATGGTTCCTAGTTGATCCCCCTCATAATTCCACTGTACCTACTCTCCCGGTCGCGTCTCAGTCGCTGTGAAGGTTGCGCTGCCCAGTACCAGTTCTATAAATGAAGCAATACGGTTTTGCTCATCAAAAAAGTACTCACCTGCGTGGCCGTGACTCCCGCCAGCAAATGATATCAGTTGTGCGCTACTGCCAAGGGCCGTGACGTGATCGACTATACTCTTCGACCCAAACAGCATCAACCACCCCGGGGAGTCGGGAGAGCAGTAGTGATGGGCAGCTGTAGCATAGGGAACCAACTCATCGTCGTCCCCATGAAAAGCGAAGACGGGCATCACATTTTCCCTAGTGATGAGATTGAGATCCATAATCGCCCCAGCACCTGAGATCACACCCGCATATTTAAAATCAGCTGGTAAGCCGTGGTCGGTGAGCCTCATCTCCTCCCTATCCCAAAATGCTGCATGCAAGACCGTTTCCGCACCGGCGCTGCTGCCGGCAAGAAAGATCTGGGTTGGATCTATCTGCAGTGCCTGCGCTTTCGCGAGTAAAAAGCTTGTGGCCTCCCACGTTTGGCTGGCGGCCACCTGAATGGCCTGGACCTTGTCCGCCGTAGGCACGTCACACCCAAAGCCACGTCCTTTCATGAGCAAAGTGTAGGTGATCGTAGCCGTTGCAATGTTGTTTTGGGCCAGGTACTCTCCCATGGCATGGCCCGCGTCGCGACTGCCTCCCACGAAGCCTCCGCCGTGCACAAATATTACCAGTGCTCCTGGAGAGACCGCTGGCTGAGTGGGCAGGAACAGGTCGAGTTCGAGATCGACTGAATCCGTGGTGAAGTACGTATGCGTTTCAAAACTCTGCGCACTGATGCTGACAGGCAGTGTCAGAATGAACAGCAGTGCGAGTACTAGATTGGAAGATGCTTTTGGGATCATACATTGATTGGATTTCGGGCGGGAAAATAAGTGATTTTGGTGGATTGGAGATCACAAACGATTTAGCACGGTCTGTAGAAATGGAGATGAGTGTTATTACAACCCCCCAGCCCCCTTTGTTAAGGGAAGTTTACAACCCCCCTGCCCCCTTTGCTAAGGGGGAGTAGGTAAGTCCTGCAAAAGGGCATTTAGTCGATACGCTGATCAGGATGTAATAAAAGGGAGATGAGTTTACCCACCCCTGCACCCCTCCCAGGACGGGAGTGGACCCTCTTTAATAGGACGCATGTCCTATGTCTTCGGTCTGTGGCACACAGACCGATCGCAGTGGAATTGAGAGGAATTCTCACATAAGAACGTCATTCCTGTGAGCTTGAGAAATCGAAGTCCCTTGAGAGAAAAGGACTGCGATACAGGAATCTCTCTGTCTATCCACAATTTAGATTCCTGCATCACATGCCAGGGTAGTGAAAATTGAGGTTACGCCCCACCGCCCCTTTTGTTAAGGGGAGTAGGTAAGTCCTGCAAAAGGGCATTTAGTCGATATGCTGATCAGGATGTAATAAAAGGGAGATGAGTTTACCCACCCCTGCACCCCTCCCAGGAGGGGAGTGGATCCTCTTTAATAGGACGCCGTGTCCTGTGTCCTCGGTCTGTGGCACACAGACCGATCGTAGTGGAATTGAGAGGAATCTTCACATAAGAACGTCATTCCTGTGAGCTTGAGAAATCGAAATCCCTTGAGAGAAAAGGACTGCGATACAGGAATCTCTCTGTCTATCCACAATTCAGATTCCTGCATCACATACCAGGGTAGTGAAAATTGAGGTTACGCCCCACCGCCCCTTTTGTTAAGGGGAGTAGGTAAGTCCTGCAAAAGGGCATTTAGTCGATACGCTGATCAGGATGTAATAAAAGGGAGATGAGCTTTACCCACTCCTGCACCCCTCCCGGGAGGGGAGTGGATCCTCGATTATTGGAAATGGGAATGCACAGGGGCACAGAGAGGGTGTCTTCGGAAGACATCAGAAATAAGGTGAACACTGTAATCTATGGAGAAGGATGGATGAAAATGCGCTTATTTGTAGTTCATGAAGCGTACCGTCATCAAGTTCCTCCACTGGCTGGCTGCCAGCGATCTACTTTGGAAGTTGCTGAAGCCGTTTTCGACGGCTGGTCTGGTATTGATCAATGCGCGCCTTGGCCATGAGAAGGACAAAAGGCAGACTGAAAGGTATCACCAGCATTTTGAGTCCCTGACAGTGCTGCATGGACCCTTCAAGGGTTTACAATACCCTCGATACGATTCAGTAGCAAGTGCATTGTTTCCCAAGCTACTGGGCTCCTATGAGTCTGAGCTCCATCCGGTACTTGCGGAGATGACCAGAGGCGACTATTCCCAAATCCTTGATATTGGCTGCGCCGAGGGGTACTATGCGATTGGTCTTGCGCAGCGTTGCCCCGCATCCACGGTTGTCGCCTTTGACACGGATGAAAAGGCACGAGCACTTTGCGCAGAAATGGCAGAGTTGAATGGTGTGAAGGATCGTGTCAAGGTGAAAGCCGAGTGCACCTCTGAACTTCTTGGGAACTATGACTTCGAAAAAAAGAGTCTGATCATCTGCGACTGCGAAGGGTTCGAAATCAACCTGTTCAATTCCACCAACATAGACAATCTCAGACATTGCGACCTGATCATCGAGACCCACGATTTCATGGATATCGGCATTTCAGATGCGCTGAAGAAACTCTTTTCAACTACCCATGAGCTATCGTCCATTTTTAGTGTCGACGATATCCAAAAAGCTCATAACCACCATTACCCTGAGTTGGAGGGGCTCACGCTGCAGGCGAAAAAAGAGATTTTGGAAGAGCGGAGGCCAGCAATCATGGAATGGCTGATCTGTCGCTGTAGATCTCACTGAACCTCATCACTTGATTTCGAGGGTACGCGGCAAGCGTCGGTTATCGCGCAGTGCCTTCGCTTAGCCGCTGGTTGGTTTGCCATAAAATGGGAGTTGAGTTACCCACCCCTGCACCCCTCCCAGGAGGGGAGTGGATCCTCTATATAGGGCGCATGTCCTACGTCCTCGGTCTGTGGCACACAGACCGATCGTAGTGGAATTGAGAGGAATTCTCACCTAAGAACGTCATTCCTGTGAGCTTGAGAAATCGAAGTCCCTAAAGAGAAAAGGACTGCGATACAGGAATCTATCTATCCAAAATTCAGATTTCTATAGCAAATGCCAGAGCAAACCAGTGGGAGGTTATAAGCCCAGCCCCCCTTTGCCAAGGGGTAGGTTACAACCCCCAGCCCCCTTTTCTAAGGGGGAGTTGGTAAGTCCTGTGAAAGGGCATTTAGTCGATATGCTGGCAATGCATCACAAGAAGGGAGATGAGTTCACCCATCCCTGCACTCCTCCGAGGAGGGGAGTGGCTCCAATATTATGGGACGCCGATCCTCACTTGATTTCGAAGGAAGACCCCTGCCCTCTAGCCCGGATGGAGCCGGCACGAGGCATGCGACAAGCGCCGGCCAGCGCGGCCGAAGTACAGGAGAGAGCCGGAACGAGCTCAGCCACGAAGAACCTACCACTTTGCTCCTAAATCAGATGATTTGCATCAGTGGTGAAGGGACGATCTCTCACCCACGTCGGACTTCAACGTCTACGGATGAGGCCGGTGGGGTAACTCACCATGCTTTCGTGACCATCAGGGCCCACAGCCGCTACTCCAAATAGGTAGTTGTCAATAACAATACCTTCCAAAGTATACCCAGTCCTATCGGCGCCCACGAGTCGGGAAAACTGCCAGTTGGCTGCCGTCGTTTCACGCCAATATAGCTTATAGCCAGCCGCACCCTCTGACTTGTCCCAAGAGAGAATTGTTGATGGGCGGACGATCCCACCAATGCTGACATTCGTCGGTGCTGGAGGAGCAGAAGCCAGCGAGGCCATGGCCACGGCATTGACCGCGGTGAGCTTGGCACAATATTCGAAATTGACACCCTCGATGACATCACCGTATTCGATACCATCCTCCACCCTTAGGTCCTGGTGTTGGCGGTTATAGTTTTCGTGTGCTTCCATGACCCTGACACCGGCAAAGCCCGCCTCGTTGAACGGCCGGTGGTGTCCCCCTCTGCCGAATCGATCGAGTCTGTAAATGAGCATCGGATTCATCTCAGGTAGATAAGTCTTGGTCGCCTGGTGGATGTATCGAGCCAACTGGCGAGAGGGGCTGTCGTTCTCACCTCCGTAGAAGCGCTTTCTCTTCAGCTGCTGCTCGGTCTCCGTACTGGAAAATGGCTCCGAGAAAATTCTGAATGTGCGGTTGTCGATGACCCCATCGACGCCTTCGATGTTGCCGATCATGTCATTGTTGAGGATGCCGATGACCTCCCACTCTTCTTCGACGGCCTTCTCCGCAAGGAAACGCCCACCATACAAGCCTTGCTCCTCGCCCGATAGACCGGCAAGCAGCACACTGCTCTCAAAGTCGTACTTGGAAAGTACTCGGGCCAACTCGATCGCGCCCGCCATGCCCGTAGCGTTGTCATTGGCTCCAGGGGAGTCGTCGGTGAAGTTGGTGACGCTTGACACGCGGCTGTCGATATCACCACTCATGATGACGTACTTGTTCGGAAAGGTCTTACCACGTTTGATGGCGTACATATTGACGATCCACGTGTCAGTAGCAATCCGAGTCTCAGGATCACCCTTCACGAGTGTGCGCTGCTCGTATACCTCCAGACACCCTCCGCACTCCGCTGAGATCTTCTCAAACTCCGCCTTGATCCACCTACGCGCAGCACCAATACCCCTGGTCTCCGAGACCGTGTCGGACATGGTGTGACGGGTACCAAAATCCGCCAATTTTCGGATGTCCGCTTCGAGCCGCTCGGCGCTGATATCATCGACGATATTGTAGATCTGCGGATCAATCTGGAAGTTCTGGGCGGCACAGAAGAATGGCGCCGCAAGGACACTAAGTAGTAGAATTACTCTCATGGTTGGGAACGTCAACGTTTTCGAAACCCTAAATATAGGTAGCTACCCGAAAGCAGCTATCTATTTGTTAATTTCGCATTCACCAATTTCAATTATGGCCGACATATCCAAACTGAAAACTACTGCCTCGCAGGTTCGCCGTGACATCGTGCGAATGGTCCATGCCGTGCAGTCTGGGCACCCGGGGGCATCATTGGGATGCACCGAATTCTTTGTTGCCCTCTACTTCGAAGTATTGAACTACAAACTCCCTTTCACGATTGAGGGCAAAGGGGAAGACATGTTCTTTCTTTCGAACGGTCACATCTCCCCGGTTTGGTACAGTGTATTGGCCCGTGCGGGCTTCTTCGAAGTATCAGAGCTTGGGACCTTCCGAAAGATCAACTCGCGGATGCAAGGGCACCCGGCAACTGAGGAGGGGCTGCCCGGCATACGTGTAGCATCCGGCTCACTGGGTCAGGGGCTCTCTGTAGCCATCGGCGCGGCGTTGGCCAAGAAGCTGGATGGTGATGACAACCTGGTGTACTGTCTGATGGGTGATGGCGAGCAGCAAGAGGGACAGATCTGGGAAGCGGCGATGTTTGCCGGCAGTAAGGGCGTAGATAACCTGATAGCCACTATCGACTATAACGGTCAGCAGATCGACGGGCCTGTGGATGAGGTCAACTCTCTGGGCGACCTCAAAGCCAAGTACGAGTCATTTGGATGGGACGTGATCACATGCGATGGCAACAACCTGGAAGACTTGCTCTCCACACTCGACGAAGCCAAGTCCCGAGCTGGGAACGGCAAGCCGGTAATGAACCTGATGACGACTGTCATGGGCAAGGGCGTGGACTTCATGGAAGGCACGCACAAATGGCATGGCGCTGCACCTAGCGACGAGCAGCTGGCGACGGCTCTGACGCAGCTGGAAGAAACCCTCGGAGACTACTAATCAAGACCCACTAGGAAAGACATTACACGATGACAAAGTATACATTCACCGAAAAGAAAGACACTCGCTCAGGCTTTGGCGATGCTATGACTGAGCTAGGTCGAACAAATCCTGACGTCGTAGCCTTGTGTGCCGACCTTGTTGGTTCACTGAAGATCCAGACCTTCATCAATGAAAACCCTGAGCGATTCACCCAGGTAGGTATCGCCGAAGCCAATATGGTGGGTATCGCAGCGGGACTGGCGACTGCCGGAAAGATCCCTTTCACGAGTACCTTCGCCAACTTTGCTACGGGTCGCGTCTACGATCAGCTCCGACAGTCTGTTGCCTACTCCGAAAAGAATGTGAAGGTCTGTGCCTCCCACGCAGGGTTGACCTTGGGTGAGGACGGCGCTACGCACCAGATCCTGGAAGACATTGGCATGACCAAAATGCTGCCCAACTTCACCGTCGTGGTCCCTTGTGACTACGAGCAAACTCGTCAGGCGACGTTGGCAGTCGCCGCACATCACGGACCGGTGTACCTGCGGTTTGGTAGACCCAAATGGCCCATCTTCATCTCTCCCGACAGACCCTTTACGATCGGTAAAGCGGATAAGATGATTGAAGGCACGGATGTGACGATCATCGCTACGGGACACCTCGTATGGAAAGCCATAGAAGCCGAAGCACAACTGGCAGAGGCTGGCATCAGCGCCGAAGTGATCAACATACACACGATCAAGCCCTTGGATGAAGAGGCGATCCTACAGTCGCTGGAAAAAACTCGCTGTGTAGTCACGGCTGAGGAACACCAGTACAATGGTGGACTAGGTGAAAGTGTAGCTCGCGTGTTGGTAACAAACAAGCCCTACCCGCAAGAGTTTGTGGCTGTCGACGATCAGTTTGGAGAAAGCGGCAAGCCAGAGGAGCTGCTAGACAAGTACGGACTGAGTACCTCCAACATTGTGGAGGCTGCCAAAAAGGCCATCAGCCGAAAAGGATAATAACGCGGAGGCTATTCTGACCAACCGACAACTCTTTCAAAGACACCTTGCGCAGACCTCGGATTTTCCACTGTCGTTGGAAATCGAGCGGGCGGAAGGTGTTTTTCTTTACGGCGGCGACCGACAGTACATTGACCTGATCTCGGGCATCGGCGTGTCCAATGTGGGGCATCGCCACCCCAAGGTCGTGCAGGCCGCCAAGGACCAGCTGGACCGATACATGCACCTGATGGTGTATGGTGAGTACATCCAATCTCCGCAAGTAAAGCTGGCCGAGGCACTTAGCAAGACACTGCCCTCCCCTTTGGACAATGTCTATCTTCTGAACTCCGGAAGTGAGGCGGTCGAGGGGGCAATAAAACTCGCGAAGCGCTATACGGGCCGGCCAAAGATCTTATCGTGCTACGACGCCTATCATGGCTCATCCCATGGGGCTCTCTCTGCAAGTGGTGATGAAAGCTTCAAGCAAAATTTCAGGCCACTTGTTCCTGGCTTCGAACGCATAAGGCATGGGGATATCGATGACCTGGAGCGGATCGACGGACAAGTGGCCGCGGTACTTATTGAGACGGTGCAAGGTGAAGCCGGGGTAGTGCAGGCCAGTAGTGATTACTTACAGCGTCTGCAACGAAAGTGCACCGAAACGGGTACGCTCCTTATTCTTGACGAAATACAATGCGGCTTTGGTCGGACCGGTAAGTTTTGGGCCTTCGAACACTACGGGATCCAACCGGATATCCTCGTGAGCGCCAAAGGCATGGGTGGAGGAATGCCTATCGGGTGCTTCATCAGTTCACAGGAAGTCATGGGAGTTTTGAAAAACGATCCGGTCCTTGGGCACATCACCACCTTTGGGGGTCATCCCGTCAGTGCAGCGGCCTCGCTCGCCACCATCGAGGTCATTCATGAAGAAGGTCTTATGACCGCGGTCACGGAAAAAGAGACACTTTTCCACCAAAAGTTGAAGCATCCAAAAATCAAGGAGATCAGAAGCAAAGGCCTGATGATGGCCGTAGAGTTCGAGTCTTTTGAAGTCGTGAAGCCGATCATCGACGCAGCTATCGATCGCGGGGTGATCACCGACTGGTTCCTCTTCAACGATCGCTCAATGCGTATCGCGCCGCCACTGATCATTACTAACGAACAAATAGAAATGGCCTGCGATATGATTCTTGCTGCCATCGACTCCCCTAAAAAGACAGAAGCCACTAGTGATTAGTGGCTTCCTGCAAACTCTTCTTTGATGGGGGCCTTACAGCAAGGCTTTCAATTTCAACTTAACCTTCTTTTCTCTCCCATCCTGATCGATCATGAGATTCACGGTCTCTCCGGACTTGCGAAGGATCTTTTTAATGTCAACCAATGTCATGTCGTCCACGGACTGGCCGTTGATCATCAGCAAAGCGTCGTCCACTCTGACGCCAGCCTTGGCTGCTGCGCTGCCCTCTATTACCTGATGAATGAGAACAGCAGACAGATCTTCACTCAGCTGTACGTCAATTCCACTGCAATTGATAGGGAATTCATTTTCAGACCTACTGTTCTCTGTGAGGTACATTTTGCCATGGTCGTAGTCAAACATGATATTGAAACGACTCAGGACCCTGTTACCGATAATACCCGCGATCTTCTTATCTCCCTGAATTCCAGAAGCCGTCTGACTGATGCCGATGGGCAAATTCTCGAAACTGAAATCACCTAAAGTCAAGGCTGAAATCCTCCCCTCGTAATGCTTCGTTTCTTCCTGTCCAATATCCTTGACGAAGTAGAAATAATGATCGCCCGTTTTGTTGATGACGTCGTTGGTGTTGGCAAAATATGTATTGAAATCCAGGGTTGTCCCTGCGCCAGTATTGATGAAGAAGTCTCCTTTCAAAGTCTCATTGTTGTTGAGAACGACCTCCGCCTCGATGGTAGGTATGCTCGCATGAAGCTTGAAGGCTACCTCCTGTCCCCGCTTGGGGAACTCATCACCGTAGACCTCAAGCGTTTTCGTGTCGTAGTTGAGGTAGACATTGTGGTGGTGCAGAAGGTCATGGCCGATGATACCATCGATATTGCGGCCAATGCTGATCTCCAGGTGCTCCAGATCGGTAGTGTACACCTTGATGTTGCTTGCCAGTGTGATCCCACCAAACTCCAACCGGTTGTGCTTGATAAGCTTTCCTGATATCCGGCCCTGCGCAGATGTAACCACTTCCTCATGATCAGGAACCAGGTCCAATGACTGGGCTACGTCCCAATCTATGACCGTCAGTCCATCCCCGGTATCAAAGATAAAGTCCAGGGGCTCAGAGCCATCCACACTGAGTTGGAAGAAGATATGGTCTCCATACAATTCGAAGTTTCCAACAGCTTGTGGCGGCTGTGCTACTGCTGCGGTGGCTAAAATGCACCCGATGGCGACAAGGAGATTTCTCATAATTGATTACTTGACGGTTAATTGAATTTCTCTGTGAATTTACGAATTCTTGAGGCATGAGGCCATGGCTCCGGAGGTGTATTGGATGAAAGTCAGGAATTGCCGGTTAAGCGTACAGAATTATTCGATGAAAGCGCATTATTCTGTGGATATTTGACTTTTCTACCCACATATAAAGCCGATCAAAACGTTGATAGAAGAAGTACAAAATACAGCGGCCTTTTTAAAGGAGCAGGGCATTGATGCACCCGCAGTTGGCATCATTCTCGGCACAGGCCTTGGCGCCCTCGCAGATGAAATTGCAGTGGAAGTTGCGCTCGAATACGGCGACATTCCCCATTTCCCCACTGCGACGGTAGAATTTCATAAAGGACGCCTGCTGTACGGGTCGCTGGGCTCAGTAAAAGTCCTCGTAATGCAAGGAAGATTTCATTACTACGAGGGCTACACCATGGGGCAAATTGTCTTCCCGGTACGGGTAATGAAATACCTCGGCATCGACCAACTGCTCATTTCCAATGCGGGTGGTAATATGAACATGAGTTGGAGCAAGGGACAACTGATGCTCATCGAAGATCACATCAACCTACTACCTGACAACCCACTACGTGGCCAGGAGGCACCGGCATTTGGTCCCATCTTCACTGATATGAGTGCTCCGTACAATGCCTCGATCAACGAAGACCTGTTGGCGATCGCCCGGAATACAAACATCCGCCTGAATGTCGGGGTGTATGCAGCTGTGGCCGGCCCCAACCTTGAGACAAGGGCCGAGTATCGCTACCTCCGCCAGATTGGGGCCGACGTAGTGGGCATGTCAACGGTACCGGAGGTGATCGCAGCAAACCAAATGGGTTTGCCTGTAGCGGCTATTTCGGTGCTGACGGACGATTGTGACCCCGATAACCTTCACCCCATTGACATACAGGATATTCTCGACACCGCGAAGGAAGCCGAAAGGGACCTCGTTGTGCTGATCAAGGAATATTTGCTTACTTTGACAGCAGCAAGCTAAGCGACAAAATAGTTGACGGCCAGTAGCAAATACAGCAAGCTCACCTACACTTCTGAGGATGACCCCTTTCTGCGACGGTTGGTGATCAACACCGTGGAGATACTCTCGGGGCGCCGGCGCATTCAGCGGCTTTATGAGGAGATGCAGGACATGGAATATGAACCCCATGAATCCTGGTCACTGGCACTCGACCAATTGAAAATCGGGCGGAAATACAACGAGGAGTTACTGGAACGACTGCATTCGGATGGACCTGTCGTTGTCATCTCCAATCATCCCTTTGGCGTGGTGGACGGTCTCATCCTTGCTGAGATCACGTCCAAAATACAGACCAAATTCTCCATTCTCGTGAACATTGCCTTGTGCGGTCACGATGAGAAGATCAACGAATTTCTCCTGCCTATCTCTTTCGAAGAATCGAAGGAATCAGCAAAGATCAACATCGAAACAAAGCGCATCGCCACCCAACGGCTCAAGAGAGGCGAAGCCCTGGCGATCTTCCCTTCAGGAGGTGTGGCGACGGCCCCCAAGCTCTGGAAGAAAGCAGAGGACCTGGAGTGGAAGCGCTTTGCGAGCAATGTGATATCGAAGTCAGGGGCAACAGTCCTGCCCATGTTCGTCCACGGTCGCAACAGCTTCCTCTTCCAAATTGCAAGCCACATCCACGAATCCCTAAGACTCGGCTTCCTGATGTTTGAGGTGCGAAATAAAATCGGCAAAGAGGTGAACGTAACCTTGGGCGAGCCCATATCACCGGAGGAGATCAAGGAGCAAGGCGGTAAGCAGGCACTGTTGGATTTCCTAAGGGGGAAAGTGTTCGAGCTTGGGGGATCCGAGCAATAGGCTCGCAAGCAATATTTAATCTATAAAAATCACCCCTTCACATCCCGCGTCGCCTGCCCCACGAGTCTGGTGATCTCGGCGGCTGTTTTGGAAATGCCTTCTACCTTGTTCAAAGCCGTGAGTGTGTTCAAAACGCTGACCAGTACCTCCAAAGCTCCCTTGAGTTCACTTCTGGCCCGGATATCATCCTCCTCGTCTTTCGAATCCGGGCTGAGGCTCACCTCATAGACATAGACGAAATGTGCCTGGGCCTCCTTCAATTCTTGCAGCGCCTCGGTAACTCCTAATGTATCGATGTCCTTCTTGAATTGATCTATCTCCAGATCGGCAAAAAGCCTATTCATGGCTTCAGTTTGCTCGCCGTATGGAAGCACGTGGAGCTGGGCGTCATTACGACCAAACACAGGAAACAGGCGCTCGGCGGCCCTTCTTATATCTGGATTCAACCTTCTCAGACAGGCAGCGATTGTATCTCGGAGGGCCATGAATCCATCGTCTCTTTGCTGATCAGCCTCCGCGAGGGCTGAGGTAATATCTACTGCTGGCGAAGCCGCCAGCATCTGTTGCGTGAGTTTCATTTGCTTCTCCACACGCTCGGTAGCAGCGCGAAGGACGCCATCAGCGCCATGGGCCTGATTAACTACTGTCACCAATTGCCCGGCAAGAGCGTGCATGTCCTTTAGAGAGAAATATGAATAGGCGATCGTTATCATCTTATATTAATTCCTGTAGTCCAATGCGGGGGGTCGGTCTCCGAGAAGTGGCTCGTACTTGAAATCCACTCCACGTCTGTCCTCAAATTCCTTTTTTGCCGCTTCGAGGAGCTTGCCATCCAGGAACATATCCATGCCCGTCAGCGCCATAGATTTCGCAGCCACCATCATTCCTTTCCAACCAATGGTGGTACCTCCCGCCGCCACGGCCTGCCAACTGTGCGCCGCAGTGCCGGGCACCCATGTGGCTGTTCGAACACCTACAGTAGGTACATTCCAGCTCACATCGCCCACATCAGTGGAGCCCTTGCCTTCGCCATAGAAGATGGCCTCGATCTTGGTCGCCGTTTCCAGGTCCCTGGCCCTGTCCCCGAAGGATGCACTGATCTTTTCTGCAAAGTCCCGCTCTTCGCCATCATATTCCACCCCTCCTACCAGCATTAGATTCTCGTACATCACTTTCGTTAGCGCCTCATTGGGAAGCAGGCTATACACCCCACTTATCACCTCGTATTCCATCCTTGTTTCAGTACCCAATGCCGCTCCCCGTGCTGCGAGGATCAATCGATCGAACATCGAACGCACCTCCTCATTCTTTCCGTGTCGGACGTAGTAATACACTTCGGCAAAGTCTGGAACCACATTAGGGGCTGTACCACCCCTGGTGATGATATAGTGTATACGCGACCCTTCCGTTGTATGTTCTCGCATCATGTTGACCATTACATTCATGGCCTCCACACCATCCAGGGCAGACCTACCACGCTCAGGGGCCGCTGCCGCATGTGATGCGACGCCATAAAATCGAAATTTGCCAGTCTTATTGGCCAGAGATGTGCTGACCCCCGTTTGATTCCTGTCACCGGGATGCCACTGCAGCACCGCGTCTACGTCGTCAAAAAGTCCTTCGCGTACCATGTATACTTTGCCAGACCCACCCTCTTCCGCAGGGGTACCGTAGTAGCGAATGGTGCCCTGTCGATTGTTGTCTTGTAGCCAATCTTTCAGCGCCACAGCTGCAGCTAAAGAGGCGGTACCAAATAAGTGATGTCCACAGGCATGTCCGGGTTGTCCCTCGACAACAGGAGCCTTCGTGGGTACAGCCTGCTGACTGAGGCCTGGTAAGGCGTCAAATTCGCCGAGAATACCAATGACGGGTTCACCTGCACCGAAGGTAGCCGTAAATGCTGTTGGGATGTCCGCGACACCTTTCTCCACCTTGAACCCTTCCTTCTCCAACTCCTGTTGCAAGAGCACAGAACTTTGGACCTCCTGATAGCCCACCTCCGCAAATTCCCAGATCTGCTGGGCAATATTGCCATAAGTGTCCATACGGGCATCCATGGCGGAGATCATGGCTTGCTTGTCTTTCTTTTGCGCGACAGCCAGGGAAGTACCGATCAGGAAATAGACTGCAAAGGATTGCGTCAAATGCTTCATCATCATCATTGGTTATTCTATCCACGCAAACTAATGCATTACAAACAAAAGGATTATCCATAATCCCCATCAAAAATGGTTTGTAGCGGGAGTTTCGACTATGAGTTTCGACGGTTTTGAGAAAGAGCATACCTTTCCGGTATCTATGAATGAAACCGGGATTTTCTTTATTGTCGAAGCGGGGCCACTCGAGAATAAGGCGAAGCTCCTCACCTACACACTTCGAAAATTTGGAGGAATCCCAGAGGACCAATCACTGTACGCGTATCGTCCTCGCCGGGGACCGCAGATCAGCAGGAGTACGCTGGAGTACTTCGAGCATCACCGCGTAGAATTCATCGATGAGCCACTCAATAGCAGCCTGGATTTCTTCCCCCTTGCCAACAAACCGGCAGTAGCGGCACATTTTGAGCAGCAGTATGGCGCCCAATACCAACAATTGCTTTTTCTGGACTCTGACCTCTTCATATGCCAACCGTTGCAGCTGGCTTTTGATAATCACTCTCAGCAAATTGCCATGAGGCCCTGGATGGAGGACTACCTCTATCAACTGCCCGATCAGGATATGCGCAAGTCACTACTGGAAGATCACTTTCCCGACCTCGATGGACCAGCCAAAACGGCAGCGCATGCAAAAGCCTTCAATACCGGGGTGATATTGACCCTTGCCGAGTCAGGTATATTCACTCTGTGGCATGAAAAGCTCCAGCAGATTCTTCACGACCGTAGGTCTGTCAAGCTCAAGGGACTCAACTTCTACTTTCTTGAGGAATCGACCTTGGGCTATGCAGCCATGTCAAAATGGGGAGACGATGGCATCAAGCTCCTTCACCCCTATGACAATGCACCCGTCCGCCCGGATCTACAGTCGGCTGCGAAAATGAACCCGGAGGATGTGCGCATATTGCACTATCATACACTTCAGGAGCTGCACAGTGAAATGAAACGCTATCCAGTCATTGATAACAACGTGGATGAATGGAGAGACCTTGTCTCTCCCCTGCGCCATCGCCCCGCCTGGATGCGGTTTTATGAGATCCTCAGATTCCAACGTCACAAGTTCCGAATCAGCACATCAAATGAGCGTTCACGATGATAAGTAAAGCCCTGGATGCCATTTCGACAAGACTGTCACACAAATGGATGAATGTCCGATATCTTGGACCGGCGAAGAGGCAGTTTGCGGACTTCCGACCGCATGCAAAAAACACTATACCAGTCTTTGCTTTCGATCGTGGTGGAAGCACCTGGTTCACGGACCTGCTTCTACGCATCCCTGGAACTGCCAAAATCGATGATCCCACTTACATGGGTTATTATCAAACAAACAATGCAATGCCTGCCTCGTGGGAACCAAAATTGCATCGCTTGAATGACCTTGGGTTCTACTTCTACCAGCCTATCCCTGAGGACGCCGAGTGGGAAGAAGCCCGGCAGTTTTTCATTGATCTCTTTCAGCGCCAGATATGGCATCCTTTAATAGTACAGGAAACAGATCTGCAGGCCCTAAAAGCTGCAGACCGGTTTGTCTACAAGATCAACAATGGCCATCTTTTCCTGCCCTGGCTCTGCCAGCAACTCGAAATGACTCCGGTTCTCTTCTTAAGGCACCCATGTGCTGTCGTGGCTTCACAGCTGAAATTTTTCGTCTTCCGAAAGGTCCTTGATGATCCGATGTTTCGTGTACCTTCTTCTTTTCGGTACCATGAGTTCTATCAACCCTATTCGGAAATCCTGACAAGCGTCAAGACACCGGAAGAAGCCCTGGCCGCACAGTGGTGTATCAACTTTCTCCATACTGCTCACCACTCTCAAAATGACCGATGGTGGGTGACGATGACATATGAGCGACTGCTCCTGGACAAGGAAGCAGAAATGGGCCGGTTGTTCGCTGCTCTTTCCCTGGAAGCACCGGCGGATTTTTTCGATGGATTTTTCAAACCCGTCAATACTGACAAAAGCAGTGCAGCGCATTACAGAGACCCTCAGCAGCAGTTGAGCCAGTGGAAAGAGACACTTTCCGCCGAGCAAATTAAAAACATCCTGCAAGTGGTAAAAGCCTTCGGGATCACTGCTTATGGCGAGAGCATAGAGCCTGATTATTCGCAGCTGTATACCGGTTGACCGGGTGCGCAGAAATCAAAAATCCCAACCGGAAACCTGCTGGGATAATCATAATAGTACGAAGAAGAATGTGCTGAAATTGATTATAGCTAATGGGGAGTCCTGGCGGTTAACAAAATTGCCGGGTCAATGATTTGACCCGGCAACAAACCAACGAAAAACTCCAAATGAGTTAAATCTTCATTAGTCTCTTAGAATGCATACACAGCTGCCAGCACGAATGAAGTCAGCGAGTTAGCTGCCTCTCCCTGCGCATCTGTGATAACAACATCGTCCTGAGAATACAGATCCGTTCTGAATTCAGGGATCAAGGTCAGATTACCAATAGAGTAGTTGGCGCTGAACGTGAGGTCAAGCACGCTCTCATCCTCAGGCACACTGTCAATGAACTCGTCATGTGTCTGGAACCACTCCCCTCTTACACCAAGCGAAAAGCTGTCGGAGAATGAATTCTGCAGGTAAAGTGCTGCTCCAGAGAAGAAGTCATTGGTAGTTCCATTGAAACCGACATAAACGGTCTCAGAGACATCCCAACCCGTCGTCAAATCGATCTGGAAGAAACTGTCATCGAATAGCACGTTCAACCAGGCTCCGCCGGCTTCATTTTCGTAACCCAACTGTCCACCGCCGAAGTAGCGTCCGGAGATATTGAACTCAGTAGCATCCGTAGGGTTCAAGACTGCCGCCATGGCGCTAAAGCCACCTCCAAGGTCCACGTCCATCTTCAAACCAGTGTGTGAGAATGGTCCGTAGGAGAACATGTAGCTCGTGGAGTAGTTGAAGTTGGCAGTAGGTGAAATCACCTCATAACCCAGGAAGGTATTAAAGTTACCCAGCGTGAATGTGATCCTGTCGGTCACCTTCACATAGGTGTACAACTGATTCACGAAAGTGGAAGCGTTGGCGACAACATTGCCATTCACGTCGATTCCACCAGATCCAAATACGGCGTTACCACCACGAGGACCAAATACGAGGTCACCCACGAAACCGACCTTCTCTCCTTCATAAGAAGCGATCAGATTGATCATACCGATAGAGAAACCAGGCTGATCTGCAAATGAAGTGGCAGGTGCCAGGGTCACGCTATCGTCCGGGTCGTTCGAGCCATTAAGATTAGCTCGGAAATAAGTGTCAACTGAGCCAGAAAGCGTGAATCCGCCCTCTTCGTCCTGTGAAAGAGCAATTGTTGATGTTGCCAGCAGCAAACATGCTATGATTGTTCGTAGTTTTACGATTGTATTCATAATTGAGTGATTTTGAATGCAGGCCTCCTTGTGTCGAGGTTCCAAGTCTTAGCAAGGAGGCCAACTTTTATTTGAAAATATTCTCTTTGAAATAAGGTGAGGTTTATTCCATGATAATGGTGTAGCCTCGGATGCCATGCTCATGGCTATCAAGTCCCTCTTCTTCATGCTCTTGAGTGACTCTGATACCCATGGTGATCTTCATAAGGTAGAAGATGGCAAAAGCCGCTGCAAATGCCAGAGCGCCACAGATGACCACTCCCTTGAGCTGAATCCAAAGAGTATGTGCGGGATTCGTTGAGAAGATACCCACCGCGAGTGTTCCCCAGATTCCACAAGTCAAGTGTACTGATACAGCTCCCACGACATCGTCAAGCTTCAGCTTGTCAAGAGCAATGGCCGAAAGAACGACAATACCCCCAGCAATCAGTCCAACTACCACTGCCCAGAGCGGGTTGATAACATCAGCTCCAGCGGTGATACCCACCAAACCTGCGAGGATACCATTCAGTACCATTCCGAGATCGAGTCGCTTGAAGACCGCATAAGCCATCAAGAATGCTCCAAGACCGCCAGCGCAGGCTGCAAGACAAGTAGTAACCAATACAAATGATGTCAATGCAGGGTCTGCAGATAGAACTGAACCGCCGTTGAAGCCGAACCATCCCAACCACAGTAGGAATACGCCAATCACTGCCAAAGGCACAGAAGAACCTGGCTTGTCGACTACTTTGCCATCGACATATTTGCCTAGACGTGGGCCGAGAATGATGATACCAGCAAGAGCGCCCCATCCACCAACGGAGTGAACAAGCGTAGAGCCAGCGAAATCATAGAATCCCATAGCATCCAAGGCACCACCGCCCCACTTCCAGCTACCGATGATAGGGTAGACCACCCCAACAAAGATCAACGTGAATAGCAGGTAGGCAGAAAGCTTGATCCGCTCAGCTACAGCACCTGACACAATTGTCGCGGCTGTCGCAGCAAACATCCCCTGGAACAGGAAGTCCGTCCAGTAAGTATAGCCTCCTGAAGCATAGCCTGTGGTGACGTCGGCCGTGCCTGGGTTGAACCAAAACATGGACCATCCCCCACCGTCAAACTTGAGCCATCCTGGAGTCTCAAAGCCTGGATACATTAGGAAAAATCCTAACAACGCATAAGATACCAGACCAATGATCGGAGTCAAGGTGTTCTTAAATAGAATGTTGACTGTGTTTTTGGACTGGCCAAAGCCTGCTTCCACACCGGCAAATCCCAGGTGCATAATGAAAACAAGTCCTGTCGCCAACATCATCCAGACATTGTTAGCAGTAAAAACCGCCTCTCCGATCTGTGTAGAGTAATCGACAGCTGCTGCCGCTACTTCTGTGACTGCCGGTGCACTTTCTACGATAGTGTCACTGGTTTCAGCCAGTTTGTTCAAAGAGTCCTCATTCATAGGTTTCGTGATTTTGGTGTTACGTCTTCAATTTTTACCTCAAATCGTTGTAAAAACTGTAATCATTTAGAATAATGGTTAAAAATCAGTCCAATTCTAGCAACAAAAACGTAAATCAAATCTTTTGTAGTTATTTTTTTATACCGTTCGCGGAATATTTGCAAAATTTAAAATGGAAAAGGTTTTAGGTTTGAGAATTTTCAATTGCCATCGGGAAACGGGCAACAAAAAAGCCCTCTTCGCAGAGGGCTCTCAATTCCAGTGTAGATAAGGCCTAATTGGACCAACTATTCGCCGTATTTCTCACGAAAGCGTTCATAAAGCCGCTGTTGCTTTCCTTCCAATTCCAACTCCTTGCCTTGTATGAATGCCATGGTCACCTTGCTCGTGCGCATGTCAAGCACATCACCCTCCGAAACAAACAGAATTGCATCTTTGCCGACTTCAATGGTTCCAGCACGGTCGCCGATTCCCAGAATATCTGCCGAATTCTTCGTGATGAGTTGCAAGGCCTGCTCCCTGGTCAGACCATAAGCACTTGCCGTACCTGCATAGAAGGGTAGATTTCGGGCACTCGTAAGGCCTTCATACGTCAGTCCAACTTTGATACCTGCATCTGTCAGGATCTTAGGCATCTTGTAGGCAAGATCTACATCCTCGTCATCTCGCGAGGGACGCGCGTGCACATCTCCCAGCAGAATAGGGATATCATGTTCCTTTATGAAATCCGCAACTCTCCATGCATCACGTCCACCGACCAGTACGATATTTGGTACGCCAATAGCCTTTAGGGACTGTACGGCATCCACAATCGCCTGGCTGTTATCGGCATAAACATACAGCGTCTTCTCGCCCGTGAGCAGAGGTATCGCCGAGGCCAGCAGTAGATTAGTGACTCCCTCCGTCTGCTTTTGATAGGCCTTCACGTCATCGAAGAACTTCTCTATTTCCGTCACCTGCTCATCATAATTATCATTATTCCGACGAGCGGTCTCCCCTAGCCACCATCGAGCGCCGAAGGTGAGCGACGGCCAGTTGAGATGGATACCGTCATCAACTTTGTAAGCCGCGTCCTCCCAGTTCCAGCCATCGAGCATCATCACGCTTGACGTCCCCGTCATGCGTCCGCCGGTCGGCGCCGACTGCGCGAGGAGGATACCATTGTATCGCATCGCGGCGATCAGCTCGCTATCAGTATTGTATGCGATAAGGGATCTGACATGTGGCGTAAATTGTCCCACCTCGTTGTAATCTCGCGTTGGTCTCACAGCGTTAATGTCCACCAGGCCCAAGGTCGTCGCCGGCAAAATCAAGCCCGGGTACAATTGCTGGCCATTACCATCAATCGTTCGATAGTCGCCAAGGTCAAAGGAAGAGGCATCTGACCCTACAAATGTGATCACGCCGTTATCAAAGGCGACCGTGCCATTCTCTATTACTTGCCCATCACCCACGTGAATAGTCACGTTGGAAATAGCAATGGGGCCAGACTGTGGCTCTGCAGGCTTCGGTACTTGAGCAAGCCCGTACGTCACTACGGCAAAGCTCAGGAGTATTGTTGCTAGATTTTTCATTGCTGTCATTAGTCTTGAATGTTGATCACTTCGTCTTCACAGTGCCAGTCACGTTGCTCCCTCTTTTTGCCTTTCTGGGTTTTGCCACCCCCACTCTTTACCGCGAGCATTTTGTTTATGAGACGACGCCGTTCTAAGGCCACAAATTCTCTGGCAGCCTGATCTTTTGCCAAGCTGTAGTATTCTATGCCATCCACGAGGGTAACCTCCGCTCGAGCGTATATCGAAAGCGGGTGATCGGTCCACAAAACCAGGTCGGCATCCTTACCGACCTCAATGCTCCCCATACGATCATCCAGATGGAGCAATTTGGCAGGATTGAGGGTTACGAGCTTCAACGCGGCCACCTCATCCATATCGCCATACTTGACGGACTTGGCTGCCTCTTGATTGAGTCGTCTCGCCATCTCCCTGTCATCTGAATTGATGGCCGACGTCACGCCAGCCTGCGTCATCAGCGCCGCATTATAGGGTATCGCTTCTTTCACCTCATATTTATAGGCCCACCAGTCGGCGAAAGTCGAACCTCCCGCCCCATGCTTGGCCATGATGTCCGCCACCTTATAACCTTCAAGGATATGGGTGAAGGTATTGACCCGAAAGTCGAATTGCTCAGCCACTTTCATCAGCATATTGATCTCGGACTGCACGTACGAGTGACACGTGATGAAGCGCTCTCCATTGATGATCTCGAGCAGTGCTTCCAGTTGCAAGTCTCTGCGAGGGGGGATGGCCTGGCTATTTCTCCTGCCGGAAGCCTGCCGGTAAGCCGCCCATTTCGCTTCGTATTCCTTTGCCCTGGTAAACCCATCGACAAACACCTGCTCCACGCCCATCCTCGTTTGCGGAAATCGATTGGTCCACTCACTTGAGCGATTGGAGTGTTTAACATTCTCACCCAGAGCAAATTTGATGTACTCATCCGCCCCCTGGATCCTCATTTCCTCGGGTGTCCTGCCCCAGCGAAACTTGACCAAAGCCGATTGTCCTCCAACGGGATTTGCCGAGCCATGAAGGAGCTGGGCTGCCGTCACTCCTCCGGCCAGCTGCCGGTAGATATCGACTTGCTCCGAGTCCACAGCGTCGTACATCCTTACCTCTGGCACTATCGTTTGGGAACTTTCATTGACACCACTCAGGCCAGCGTGCGAATGTTCATCGATAATCCCCGGCGTCAGGTGCTTGCCAGTACCATCAATCACGCGGGCACCAGTGGCGGAAAGACCCTGGCCCACTTGCGCTACTTTGCCGTTTTGCACCAATACATCAGCTCCTTCCAGCTTGCCCTGACCATCCAGGGTCCAGACAGTCGCATTTTGTATCAGGATATTCTCAGAGGCAGGTTCTTCGGTCCAGCCATGTGCGACAAATGGGTACATCATGGGTCCATACTCGATGGTCCCCTTCTCTTCCTCCTCTCCTTGCTCCTCAGCCACCTCCTTCGCTTCGCCTGCTGTCCTGCTCGCACTCCATTTGATATCAGCTCCATCCGAATTGACACCGAGACCTGCGTAGCCTGTGCCTGTCGTCCAACCAGAGAGACGGGTCATATTGTCTTCTTCCGGCAAATTGAAGGAAAGGGCAATGCGCTCCTGGTCTACATCGACCTTCACCTTGACCGAGGTAGAATCATTGATCGTGATCTCCCCCGAAAGTGATTTGGCATTTTCGATGGCAAACTCGTATTGAGTGCCACCCAATTGGAGGTCAAACTCTCCAGCAAATTTGTCCAGGGACTCCTCCTTGACAATGTATCTCTCCCCTTGAATCCATGTTTGGAGTACGTCGCCGGCACCTTCCAGGACGTCTTCTGTGGCAATGAAGAAGTTGGCATCTCTACCCACATTCAACGAGCCGATCCTACCTGAGGCACCCAGCAGTGAAGCTGGCGTTTCGGTGACGGCTCTCAGCGCCTCTTCGGCCGGCAATCCATGCTCAATGGCCTTTCGCAGGCTGGGCCAAAAGTCCTTTTCGGACTTCAGCCCAGACCTTGTAAAAGCCAGGCGGACACCCTGCTTGTGCAGCATGGCCGCATTCCCTGGTGCCATCTCCCAGTGCTTCATCATTTCCAACGATACATCGGCAGCCTCCAGCGGATCCTCGACGTCGTAAGCATCCGGGAACACCAGTGGCAGAATCAACGGCGCATTGGTGGCCGCAATCTCCGCGGCTCGCTGATATTCATCTCCATTTCCTTTGATGATATACTGCTGACCAAACTCATCGCCAATCTTATCTGCCAGTAAAACACGGAGTTTGTCGCTGTTGGCCTCAAATATCTGTGGCAAACGCTTATTATTATTGAAGGCATCCAGCGTGGCGTTAAATTGATCATTGCTACTGGCATACCAGGTCGCGTCGAGATTCGCTTGTCGCAACATCGCCACCATTCCCATGATGGAATTTGGATACAATTGCTTGGAATCCCGTGCCCGGGTGAAGGAGAAGTGCGCCGCCGCCTTCGGCGTAATGATGACTTCTTGCACAGGGCCGTCACCCAAATGAGTAAGTACCGATGTACCTCTCATAATGCCATTGGCTCGAAAGCTAAGAACGGCCCCGTAACCGAGTGACCGATACTTGTCTGCAGCCTTGCTATCCACCTCCAGTTGGTCGACGGCATGGTAGTGACTTTGATTGTGCTCATTCCAACCAACAGCATTGGCTTTCGACGATCCGTACTGAGGCGTTTCGCCCGATCTCCTACGGCTCGCCTTGACTTCCGGCAAACCATAATTGGTGTAGGGGTCCACCAAAGCGGGGTAGACATATTTCCCTTCAAGGTCAATCACCGTTGCGTCTCCGGGAACGGTGATGTTGGCTCCAACGGCCGCCACCTTTCCGTCTTTGATGACAAGCGTGCCCCCCTCGTAGGAGGTCGTGGGGCTCACCTGGATGAACCCATTCGTCAACGCATAGGTCGTCGGACGTTCATCAGGGGTATTGTTGGATAAGAAGGTCTCTTGCCCCCAGGCACTCCCGAGGCATAGAAAACCCACACTGATAAATAGTAGTAGTCTCATTAGCAAACTGAAATTGGTTTAACTCTTCCTTCTTTGTCTCTTCGTAGTCGACAATTTAATGAACATTTCAGCGGGATGAAGTGCCGCTCATGGAACAGCAAACAGATAAGAATGTACAGCACTGACATCGGTATATCTAAAAATTTATGCGGGTCATCGAATATTTAATAATTCGTTATATGTCATTTATTACCTTTCTAATGAAGGTGGTATGGTGACATTATCAAGTCCATCCGCCTACTTCCAGCGTAAGCAACCGACAACGACCGTTTCAATATTTTATTGGTCAGCGACAATAATCTAATGATACACCGGAGCGTTATGTTGAATACCCAGGCAATATTTTCAATCAGGAGTAACCTTTAGAACAGATGAACTTTTTACTTTCTCTCGTTTTTAGCATTGCGGTCCTACCAGGCAATCAAGACGCACAGGAAGGACTGGCGATTTACTTAGTGGATCAACCTTACCCCAATTTCTCTGAGGGGGAAAAAGACTGCTACTACTGTTTTGACTTGTCAAAGGACAAGCTGTCCGATCAACCCATCTTGACACAGGCAGACATCGCCTCATTTGACTGGGACAATCAACAGGTGACCTTGACTGACGAAGGCAAAGAGAAGGTGGCCAATCTGGAGATCCCGCTACCTGGCCTGGCCGTAGCTTTTGTTCTCAATGGCGAGCCTGTTTATGGGTTTTGGTTCTGGAATTCTCTTTCGGCCTACACCTGCGACCGCGTGTGTACCACTCCTACGAAAGACTTCAAGATCACCTTTGGGCGCCCCGGAGTGGAGCCTTACGGTGAGGATCCCCGGTTTGACGCCGGGTTGAAGGTGTATGTCAACAAGAATCTTAGGAAATAGAGGCCAATATCTAGTCTCCCGGCTCTTCTTTCGGCAGCTTGATGATTTGCCTTCCTGTCCAATCAATCCCAAAGGCAAAGCGGTACAGAGGGTCCTTGGAATCGTAGGGAACATCTTCCTTCTGTTCCAAAACCGCCTCCCACGAAGAGGGCAACTCGAACGGCAGTTGTCCCTCCGCCCGGCGACGGTCAAAAAGAATATCCACCATTACCTCGTCGGAAGTACCAAACTCAGCAAAAAGACCGCTACTCGCTTTTTCGACAGGCGTGAGAATAGCCGGTCGCTCCAAATTGACGATCGTCACGACCGGTTTCGATTCAGACCAAGACCTGAGATCGGCCAGTTCCTCGTCCGTGTAGTACAATCGCCCCTGATGAAAAAAGGACTCGAGGAAGGAATCATCCCGCGGATCATACGGCGTCATAGCGCGCGTCACCACCACATCAGCCTCCTTCGGATCATCCACCAATTCCGCCAGCCCATCAAACACCGACAGATCTTTGAAGCCATCAACGAATAGCTTGACGCCAGATGAAAGAGGCAGCAAACCCTCATTTTTGAGCAGTACCGTCGAAGCAGCCTGTGCATCTTTCCCCCGTTCTCTGAAGTCCTCGCGACCTGCAATTCCGAGTGCCGCCTGCTCATCTACATAGGGATCGTCAAACAAACCCAAAATGAACTTGTCCCGGAGAATTCTTCCCACGGACACGTCCAGACGCTCCTCGCTGATCTGACCGGAGCTCACCAATTCGATCAGTAGATCTGTGGCACTCTCACCCCCAAATTGATCACAACCGGCGTCCAGTGATTTTTTCATTCGTTCGATCGGTGTCAACTCCTCTACCCCCCACGCGCGACCTTCTCCGAATCGCGTATCTGTGAGGATATTCCAGTCTGTGCAAACGACCCCATCAAATCCCAGGGAGTCACGTAGCAGATCCGTGATGATCTCCTTATTGAATCCGAAGGCTACATCTTCGCTCGTCTGTCCGACGGGGATGCCATAGTAAGGCATGATCTGAGCAGTGCCCGCTGGTAAAGCACCGTGTTTGAAAGGCACGGCATGGTACTCGAACATCCCCCCGGGATACACCTGCTCCTTGCCGTAGGGAAAATGTGCGTCCTCACCATCTTTCTGCGGTCCTCCTCCGGAGAAGTGTTTGGACATACAGGCCACACTGTTATTGCTCAGGGAGTCACCCTGGAAGCCCAACACGTAGGACTTGGTCATGTACGTCGCCAAAACAGCATCTTCCCCAAAAGTGCCATTGTTGCGCGCCCACCGCGGCTCTGTGGCGAGATCCGCCATCGGGTGCAGTGCCAAACGAATACCTACCGACCGATACTCCTGGCTGGCAATCTCGCCAAACTCTCGAACCAGGGCCGTGTCTCTCGTTGCTGCCAGTCCCAGCGAAGATGGCCACGCGGAAAAAGCCGGCGTATAAATAGCTGCCCCAGGATTGTACTCCGTTCCGTGCCTTGGATCAGTAGCGATAGTTACAGGAATACCAAGTCTGGTACGTTCCGCCATCTTCTGAATGTTATTATTGAAGCGGGCCATTACGTCGGCGTCGCATGCATGAACGGTGTTGAAACTGTTCATCAATCTTGAAGCTACCATTTCCGAACTCGATGGGATGACAAGGCTGAACGCAACATCGAACAGCTCCGTAGAAAACAGTGGCTTATCTATCGGATCGCCATTGTCCTCGAAGCCGATCATTGTGATGAACATCGTACCAGCTTTCTCCTCGACGGTCATTTGCGAGAGTAGGTCCTCGATACGATCATCGAACGGAGCATCCGGATCCTCGTACACATCCAGCCTCCCGTTCTTATTGAGATCCCGGAGTTCGCGCCCATTGGAAGACAGTAAGGGAGCTTCATCACCAAGCAAAGCCCTGGCCTCATTCACCTCATTGGACCTTCTGATATAAAAAATGGTGGCAACCACGATCACTACAAGGACCACGATTGCCACCAATATGCCGAGAATCTTAAATACCCTTTTCACGCGTGCTTCTTCTTTGGATTCACCTGCAATACTAGCAAACCCATCGCAAGCCGCACAATGATCGATGTCAGGTCAAGCTACATCGATTGTAAATCCCTGCCGCACACCCTTGCATCCCTAAAGGGACCCGCGGCGCCAATCAAAAATCCCCAACCCCAAATCAGAAATTCTCAATTTTCCATTTTCAATTCTTAATTCCTCACTCACTGCGAAGGATCGAAGCAGGATTCACGCGGACGGCCCTTCTCACCTGGCCCAAGACCGTGAACACCATCGTGAAGGCTATGACGCCAATGGATATGGCAAAAGGTGTGATGGTGACCGGCTTATGAACAGGATATATTTGATCAACCAAGAGAAAAATGAGCCATGCACCCAGGGGAGCACCCAGGACAAAAGCAATACTCAATATCCAGACATATTGCTTCCCAGCAATTTTTGCTATCCCCGAGGGAGCGGCGCCCAACACTTTGCGCACACCGAACTCCTTGAGCTTGGACTGAATCGTGAAAGAAATCAGTCCATAAAGACCGAGACAAGCCAGGAACAAAGCCATGCCCGTGATGATCATCATGAGCGTCATGTCAGCGTTTGTGCTGTCGAAGTACTCGTCAAATACATCTTCCTGGTATATTCTGTCGTAAGGCTCATTCGGTGCTACTTCGAACCATTTAGACCTCAGGGTGCCATCCAGGGCAGCCAATCCACTTTCGCTGCTCACCACCAGGAAGCTGATATCTTCATCCTCGACACCGGTAAACACAAAGGGTTCGATACGCGCGTAGAAGTTGTCATAGTGAAAATCCTCAACTACACCTACCACCGTACGCGTGACAGAATCCAGCGGAAATGTCTTATTGATGGGATCATCCCACCCCATTTGCTCCACAAAAGTCTCGTTGACCACTACCGCTGTCTTCCTATCGATCGCCTGATCCTCGAGGAATCGCCCTCCCACCAACCGAAATCCTAACATCTCGAGGTAACCAGCAGTCACCCCTGCTCTCCGTAGTGCAAATTTATGGTCGAGGTATTCGAAAGACTCTCTGCCAGGGTATCGGCCTACGTGGTCCGAAGCGCCGGCATAGGCTTTCAACTGCGGTTGGTCCAGTACGGCATTCCGCATCAGCTCGTAGTTTGCAGAGTTGTTGACGAGAACCGATAGCGTATTTTTCTGGTCATAGCCCCAGTCACGGGTTTGCATATCCCTGCTGATATCAGTGAAGACAAATCCCGCCACGATCGTTTGAAATGCCAGAAAGAACTGCACACCCAGCATGATCTTGGAAAAGATATTCTGACTGCCAAGCTTCTGACTGCCCTTGAAAATTGTGACAGGCTGAAACTTCGAAATGTAGAACGCGGGATAAGCACCAGAAAGAAGGGCCGTGAACGTCAACAGGAGGACGTAGAAAATAACGAGGTTCATCGGAAAGAAGGTCCGGAACTCAAAGTCAAACACTGGCACCATCGCATCAAAGCCGGGAACCAGCAGGTAGTAACTAATGAGTGTACCCAAGACAAGGGCCAATGCACACAACAGAAGGTTTTCTACCATAAACTGCTGGATGATCTGCCTTCGGACCCCTCCCATCACCTTTCTTAGCGCAATCTCTCGCAAGCGTCGTGCCGCTCCTGCGACAGCAATATTCATGAAATTGAAGCAGGCCATACCCAATAGGAACAGCGAAAGGACCGTCAGGGCTATCCGACCTACGGGCTGGGATGCTATCACCACAGAAGAAGTGATCTTGTAGCCCTCCGTGCTTAAATCATAAAAAGGCATTGAACTAAATTCCTTCGCGACCCATTCCGGATCAACAGCATTTTGCAACGCCAGGTACTCCTCGAAACTAGCGGAAAGCTCCTCTATAGAATGGCCCTCCTGCAAGAGTACGAAAGTGGCATCCGTAAAATAGGACCATCCGTTGCGATCTTCTGGTGCACGATCCATGAAGTGGGCCATGGGTAGCAGGAAATTGAAGTTCATGCCACTATTGTAAGGGTAGTCTTCTAGCACTGCACCTACCACGAAATTGTGCGTGCCCTCATCCCCGAAGTTCATGACCAGCTTCTTACCCATCGGGTCCTCGTCACCAAAGTACTTCACCGCCATATCATAGCTGATGATCACTTCGTTCTTGTTTAGCAATGCCCGCTCAGATCCGGCGAGCACCTCAAAGTCGAACATATCCATGTAGGTTGGATCGACATAGACCATCAATTCATCAAAGACATTGTCTCGATACCGAACGCTGGCGCCCGCGTATTCCACACGAGCAAATTGCTCCACCGCCGGATGATCCTGCGCCAACCGGGGACCCAGATCTATCGGCGTATCTCCCCATAGTGGATAGTTGTTCTCATTCTCAATCGTGTTCAATACCTGATGAATTCGATCCCCTTTCGAGTGAAAGCGGTTCATGTACAACTGATAGTCGATGAAAATGAATGTCGTAAGCGCCAAAGCTATGGCAGTGGCTAAGCCAAGTATGTTGATGGAGGAAGTCACCGCGTGCTTCCTGATGTTGCGAAAACCCAGTTTCAGGTAATTCACAAATAGACTGTTTCTTGACATGTTGTAGATTTTTGAGTTTGACCGTTTGATGTTTGACCAGCGAAAGAATCGAATGACATCCCACACAAAACGAAGTCGCGCCCGCCGGACTGTCTCATCCTGAGCGCGCCTGTCGAAAAGCTCATAGATGTCTCCTTCGATCTCTTCCAGAAATCTAGGATTGCAGTACCAGCGAAGAAATCGCTCTGCCCAAGCCGGTGGCCGCGGCTCGTTCATGCAGAAAAGTTGAAAGTAAGCTTCGGAATACTGTTGTAGAGCTTCGAGCGTACCAGCATCGAATCGTCAAGGGCCTGCTTGCCTAGTTTAGTTAGCGTAAAAAGACGCTTGCGACGACCACCGCGTTCATTCGTGGCGCCGCCCATCCGCGACTTCAGCAGGTCCTTCTCCTCCAGCCGGCGAAGTACCGCATGCGCCGCGCTAATATTGAGCTCGCGGCCAGTTTGGCCTTTGAGTTCGTCAATTATGGCCACACCATAAGCCTCGTCGTATAGCGAGCCCACAGTCAGTAGCACCAGTTCTTCCAATTCTCCGAGATGCAATCCTCTCATGTGAAAATCATTTGTTGTACAAAACGTGAAACTAATATATTAGTTGTAGTTTTTATAAAACAAATGAACAAATGTGTAATTGCCTGGGGCGCCCCGCCCGCACTTGCCCTGAAAGTAGTGATATACCTGCTTAAACACACGGAGAAGAATTTGCCTCGCTACTTCAGGGCAATCCGTTGCGCGAGACCGGCGCTGAGCGGGTCTCGCGCTCCCTTCGATCGTCGATTCTCGGTAAATAAACTTGAATCCTTTCGTGGCATGCTATGAAGAACCTATTCCTCCTTTTCTGAAAGGGGGCCAATACTATTATGTCACGAAATCTTCGAGGCTTGAAATTGATGTCACACTAAGGTTCTCGAAGTGCAGACATCATTCCTTTGCCTCCTTCGAGGACCTCCATCGGCCGCCAAAGGCTAGCCGACGGCGCGGCAGGATGACAAAGGAAATAAAATCAAGTCGTAGCTTAATATCATAGAAAAGGGGCGAGGGGATTTTGCTAAGACGGACTCTCCAAATCAATTCGTCATTCCTGCGAACCAGATTGAAGGAGACGATAAGGTCGAATGGCCTGTGATGCAGGAATCTGAATTGACATTTTATTCGAGCCAGATTTCTGTCTCGTACACCAACTTCCAGTAGCCTCACGATCCCGCAAGTTTAGCGGAGCGCGACTCACCCAGCATTTAAGATTGCTTCACTCCGTTCGCCATGACGATCGGTAGCGAAATCATCATTCAACACTTGCAACGCATACATTTAGCGAATTCAAATCCCCCTTTAAAAAGGGGGACACAGGGGGATTTATCTAAGACGGACGATATAAATCAATTCGTCATTCCTGCGAACCAGATTGAAGGAGACGATGAGGTCGAAAGGCCTGTGATGCAGGAATCTGAATTGACTTTTTTTTCGAACCAGATTCCTGTCTCGCACTCCATTTTGAAAAAATCGCAAGCGACTCGGATACCTACAAGCTCACAGGAATGACGGCAAAGGAAAACGGAGGCACTTTTAATTCCTCGGCCCGCCGGGAACCGCAAAATCCAAAATCTTCAGCTTATTCAAGCTTTCATTGGTCGTGGGCATGGCCTTGTACTGATTAGGTACCGCGTCCCAGCCCTTATATACTTTCCCGTTGATCATGTACTGATCAGCCCCGGCTGCCGCCGATCCGCTGGAGCTAAAGAGTGAGTATCCAGCTGCAGGAGCGACCTGACCGGCCTGTGTACCACGCAGCACGTATTCCAATTTCCCATCGCCATCGGCATCCACCTTGATCCAGTTCACTTGTAGAATGCGGTTGTACGTACCGTCCATAGCCATCTCCTGGATACGACGGTTGAAATTCTCCATGATCACCTCCACTCCTTCAACATCCTTGCGGAGGCCGAGATGCAGACTGCGTACCATCAAAGGATTGGTCCCGACTTCCAGATATTGGCCGATTTCCTGTCGATGGTAGATGCTGAGGTATTGCACCAGCAAGGCATCCACCAGCATGTAGTCGACTTCTTCTGCCAGTAGCTTGCGCAGGTTTTGTTGATCACTCTCCCCATCGACGAATTCCACGCCCTCAGCTGCATCCAGTTCTTCGCCATAAGCGTAGTTGCCGACCACCGCAACCTTTTGATCCGTCAAATCATCAAAAGTAGTCGCGCTCACGTCAGCATCTTTCCGTCCCACGAGCACCAATCGATTCTGTAGGTAGGGCTCACTGAAAACCAATTGATCCTTCCGCTCTTCGCTGATCCACAGGGCAGCACTACCCTGATACTTACCAGACTCAATACCGGTCGTCACTTGTCCAAAGTCAACTATTTCTGTGATCGCTACGATTTGATCGCGCTTCAATGCTTCCACCACCAAGCCAATAGCGACCCGTTGCCCTGCTTCGACATTAGTGAAGGGTGGCCAGACGTCCGAAGCCAGTAATAGGCGATCTGGCTGCGCGTGGACAAGAAATGGGGAGATCACGAAGAGGAGTAACAGTACTTTTTTCATAAATTGAGAGAGCCTAAGGATAATTGATCGAGGGTATGAGTCAACCAACAAAAAGCGGCCTTTGTTTCGCCCCTTTGGTTAGGAGAAGCTTGCCGTTGGTGGTAATGCTCAAACCCGACAGCCAAATTATCAGTATAACAAACAAATAACCTCACACATGGTCAAAAACTATATCCTCGTTGCGTGGCGAAGCCTGCTCAAGAAGTTCGGTTTCACCATCATTAATGTTCTCGGTCTCGCCTTTGGCATGGCCACCTGCCTCCTGATCGCCCTCTACGTCAATTACGACCTGTCGTATGACGATTTCCAGGACGAAAATGTCTACCGGATGTGGATCAACAGGGTCTACCCCGAGAGAGAAGTCAATTACCCGGTTGTCCCCCATTCCTTCGGACCGCAGATAGTTGAAGACTTTCCTGAGGTCCTCGAACAGGGCCGCTGCTTTGTCACACAAAATCCATCGAACATCACTGTTGGAGACGACTCCTACCTCGAAGAAAGACTGGTGTTTGCAGACACCACCTTCTTCAACGTGATGCACATGCCTTTCATCTCTGGGGACCCAAAGACGGCATTACTCGATCCCAACTCGGTCGTGCTCTCCGAATCCACCGCCAAAAAGTTATTCGGTGATGAAGATGCCATGGGCCAAAAGATCGAATTCCAGGGCCAGTCCAAAGAAGTTACTGGTGTCGCCTACGACTACCCTGACAATTCGCACTTTCATTATAACTACCTGCTGCCCATGTACCAGTTGCAATTCTTCAATCAAATCAATTTCGTTGGCTTCAGCGCCATGACCTACTTGAGGTTGAAAGAAGGCACCGACCCCAAAACGGTGGAAGAGAAGTTCCCGGCATTCGTAAAGCAATATGCCGAGGGTCAAATACAGCAGCGGAACGGCATGTCCTATGACGAGTATGTCGCGGCGGGTAATGGCTACAACTACTACCTCCACAACGTCCAGGACATACACCTGCACTCCAACCTGGAAAACGAGATCAAGGCAAATGGCAATATCAACTACATCTACATTTTCTCGATCATCGCTATATTCATCCTGGTAATCGCCTGCATCAATTTTATGAACTTGTCGACAGCGCGATCCACGGAACGTGGGCGTGAGGTGGGTATCCGCAAAGTGCTGGGCTCGAGCAAAAAACAATTGATTGGTCAGTTCCTGGCGGAATCCATCCTTGTCGCATTTCTTAGCGCGGTGCTGGCAGTGATCATGACCTACCTGGCACTTCCCTACTTCAATGACCTCGCCGCCAGGCCATTGTCCCTGATGCAGTTCGCCACGACCGTTCCCATTGTCTCGATGGTCCTATTGATTTTTGCCGTGGGGATGCTCGCCGGCATTTACCCTGCCTTCTTTATTTCGTCCTTTTCGGCACTTTCTGTTATGAAAGGAAAACTGAAGGGCAGTAAGACGGGCATCTACCTAAGAAATGGTCTGGTGATTCTCCAGTTCGCCATCTCCATTACGCTTATCAGCGCCACCCTCATCGTCTTTGACCAGATGAATTTCATGCTGAACAAGCCATTGGGTTTTGACAAAGAGAATGTGGTCGTAGTAGAAAATGCCGGCGGCATCAATGCAGGGGGCAACGACTTCACACGTTTTGAAACCTTCAAAAACGAAATCAATGACCTGCCCAGTGTCACCGTCAGTGGCTACTCATCGAATATGCCTGGGGATCTCACCGCGGACTTATCCATTAGGGTCCCGGGGACATCTCAAAAGGAATTGATCATCCGCCACATGAGCTTTGACAACGAACTGCCGGAAGCCATGTCAATGGAAGTGCTAGCCGGGAGGTTCTTCTCCAAAGACTTCGAAGATTCTCTGTCGATGGTATTGAATGCCGCCGCAGTCGAGAAGTTGGAGATCGATGATCCGGTCGGAAAGAAGATCATCCAAATCGCTGCCAATGCCGATCCAATTGAATTCACGATCGTTGGTGTCATCGACAATTTCCACTTCCAGTCATTGCATGTCGATTTGAAGCCCGCCTGCTTCACGAGTATGCAAGGACCGAACGCGTTCATTAACAAGATGGCTATCAAGATCGATGGCGACGCACAGAGCACGCTGAATCAGATTGAAGCCAAGTGGAACGAGTTCGTTCCAGGCGCACCGTTCAAGTCGTACTACCTGGAAACGAACATGGAAGAGTTCTATGAGACGGAGCAGGCAACTGGAAGAATCCTGGGGATCTTCACATTCCTGGCCATCGTCATCGCCTGCATCGGCCTCCTGGGCTTGTCTTCCTTCGTGATCAACCAAAGGGTGAAAGAGATAGGTGTACGCAAAGTACTGGGTGCCACCGTTTCACAGATCATCGTGCTCCTGTCCATGGACTTCACCAAGCTGATCGGAGTCGCGATCCTCATCGCTGTGCCCACGTCCTACTATTGGATGAATGCGTGGCTTGACAATTTCGCCTATGCCATCGCCATCAGCGCTTTCGTGTTCATAGTGGCAGGTTTGGCAGCGTTGATTGTAGCAGTCGGCACCATCAGTTTCCAGTCGATTAAGGCCGCTCTGGCGAATCCTGTGGAGAGCCTACGAGATGAATAGGTAGAACCACGATAAAAATTTAGACCTGATAGCCAGCCACTTACTGTGGTTGGCTATTATTTTTTCCACAAATACGAATATTATCCTAATTATAATTTCTACATTTACGAATATTATCTATTTATACTCGGAATGAAAGGAACTTATTTAGGAGAATTTGAGGAGGTGGTCCTCCTGGCTGTAGGGATCCTCGACGGAAATGCCTACGGTGTCTCGGTGCGAAAGGAAATAGAAGAGCAACTGTCTCGTAATGTGAGCCTGAGCGCCTTGCACACCGCAATGCACAGGCTCGAAGAGAAGGGATTTCTATCCTCTGACCTTGGTGCGCCCACCAACGAGCGTGGCGGCAAGCGCAAGCGTCTCTTTCACCTGACCAATTCGGGAAGAGAAGCCCTCTTGACGGCAAAAGAAGCCAGAGAGCGTATGTGGAATAGGCTTCCAGGTATTTCCCTACAAAACAACTGATCGCATGGCACGACAAATACATCCCCCCCGTTTTGCGGAGCGATTCCTGTTGTGGTTTTGCAACGACGCGTACGCTGAAGAGATCCATGGTGATATGGAAGAGATCTTCCTGGAAGAAGTAGAAGACCTGGGCGTCCGCCGGGCCAAGTGGCGTTTTATTGTTCGCGTTTTCTCATTCATCAGACCCCGGTACATCCGACGATCCCGCAGGGTGTTACAGTTCACACTCTTCTGGAACTACGTACTCATTGCACGAAGAAACCTGCTTAAATACAAGCGCTACAGTCTCTTTAGTCTATTCTGCCTTGTGCTTGGATTGTCCTCTGGCCTATTGATGATGGGCTACGTTTTGGATGAACTGAGCTACGATCGATTTCTTCCCAATCATGATAGGATCTATCGCATCGCACAACATGTAGATATGGAGAGCGGTGAACTGAACGCCGCAATCACTCCAGGGCCATTGGGATCCCGGATGAAAGAGGACCTGTCGTGGGTACAGGATCATGCAGTAGTCTCCGTCTTCAACCGATTCACTTTCGAACTGGACGATGAAAAGTACAGCGAGCCGCATGCGCACTTCGTCAACCGGGACTTTCTGAAGGTCTTTCAATATCCGCTAGTGGCCGGGAATGAAGACGCAATCTTTGAGCAACCTCGATCCATCTTAATCAGTGAGTCGCTGGCACAGACTTTCTTCGGAGACCAGGAAGCGTTCGGTCAGGCCCTGGAAGTAGAAGGTCGAGGCATGTTCACCGTGACGGGTATCATGGAAGATGTGCCCCGCAATAGCCATTTCCATCCACAGGCCCTCCTCTACTTGGGTGAGGAGGCCATAACGGAAAACGGCTGGCTGGATCACTCCTTCTACACCTATGTACTCATGGGTGAAAATCAGGACCCAGAAAGTGTTGAAGAAAGTCTCAATGCATTTCATGAACAAGTCCTGACGGAACCCTTGAAGGAAAGCTTCGCCGGCACAGGGTACATGTTTTTGCAACCAGTTACTGACATCCACTTGCAATCTCAGCTCAATTACGAACTGGAGAGCAACAGCAACATGACCGATGTATTGTCCCTCAGTGGTCTGGGTTTGTTTATCCTGATTGTCGTGGCCATCAACTACCTCAATATCTCTAGCGCGCAAGCAACACGACGCATTAGAGAGGTAGGGGTAAGAAAAGTACTTGGTTCCAATCGTGCGATGATCATCGCACAGTTCTACCTGGAGTCGCTCATGCTCTGCACAATTGCGGGTGTGCTGGGAATCGCATTGGCGTACGTACTGCTTCCTTCATTCAATTATGTCTCCGGCAAAAACTTTGACTTTCTGTTGCTTATGGCGGGCAGCAATGGACTGCTTTACGTCGGCCTCATTCTCATTTTAGCACTGATCAGCGGCAGCTACGCCGCCCTATTTTTATCCGGATTCAAAATCGAAGATGCCCTCCGGAGGAAGGTCAGTTTCTCACGTCTCAAACTTCCTGTTAGCAAGATGCTCAATGCTTTTCAGTTCGTAGTTTCCCTGGTAATGATCATCCTGACGATCGCCGTTACTCAGCAAATCGACTACGCGCGCAATCGCGACCTCGGCTTTGACCAATCGCAAGTCCTCAAAGTAGAGCTCACCCATCGCATGGGTACGGAACGCATGCAAGCCATCGCCAATGAACTACAGGGTCATCATCAGATAGCCAGAGTGGCTACCGCTATGAAGTCGCCTGGTGACGATTTCTGGGCTGACGGCCTGTTTTTTGAGAAGCCCGATGGCTCCTTCGGCAGCCTCAAAACAGAATTCAATGCCGTAGACAAAAACTTCGTGCCAGCTTTGGACCTCAGGGTTGTTGAAGGGCGGGGATTCGGCCTGCATTCATCGGATGAGCAAGGCATGGCGGTCATAGTCAACGAGCAAGTGGTCAGGGACCTCGGATACCTGGAAAACAGAGAGGTCATTGGAAAGCACGTCGAACTTCCACTCGGACGTGATCATAAAGCAGTAATCGTCGGAGTCACGGCCAATGCCCACATGCGGTCCCTGCATCACAAAGTAGGACCGCAGATTCTCGTGAACTTCCCTCCCATTGCCACACAACTTCTGGTCAAACTGGAGGGCCGTCCCTCTTCTGAGGTACTGGCTTTCATCGACGAAAAAGTGGAGTCATTCACCCAAAGCAATACGCATCAGGTAGCGTTCCTTGATCAGCACTATTGGCAACAGTACGAGGGCGAACAGCGCCGCAGCTCCCTGTTCTCCATCTTTTCAATGCTCACCGTCGTCCTGGCCTTCGCTGGACTTACAGCCCTTATCTCTTTTCAGGTGCGGCTGCAGGCCAAGAACATCAATCTGCGCAAGATATTCGGAGCAGGTTTTGGCGACATTGTCCTCAGCTACCTCAAATCTTACGCCTGGCAGGTGGCCATTGGATTGATCCTGGCATTGCCACTTTCGGTGTATCTCGTGAATCGATGGCTCAGCAACTTTGCCTATCGCGTGGACCTACCCCTCGTACCCATGGTGGCCGCAGGAATCGCCTTGGCCTCGGGAGTTCTGCTGGTTGTCGCACTACACGCGAAGAGTAGTTTCAGGGTAAATCCTGCCACTTACTTAAGCGAAGAGTAGTCCGATCGTGGCGAAGAGTCGCAATTAGCAGCAGAAATTCACCAAATACATCTTATTGATATTCAGACATTTGTAACAAAAGTTACATATAAGCCCCGCATGGGGCTTTGTCATGATATGGCCTGACAACAGTCAAATTCGGAGGACATAGCCCCCTCTACCTTCACCCTCGAAAGGAAGAATGTTGAATGTTAAACCGTGCTTATCATGAAAAAGAATATAGTAGTCCTCGGCAGCAATTTTGCAGGCTACACAGCTGCCCTCCAATTGGACAAACGATTAGGGAAACGTCGGGAAGAATATGATATCACAGTCATTTCCCCAAGCCATGAGTTCTTGTATGTCCCGTCATTGATTTGGGTGCCTTTTGGTCGCAGGAAGTTGGAGGATATCAAGTTTGACATCCGTCCAATTCTGAAAAAGCGAAACATCCACTTTGTCGAGCAACTGGCATCGAAGGTCGACCCAGACGAACAATTGGTCCACATGAAAGACCAGGAACCTATCCATTACGATTATATCGTCGTGACAACGGGCATACAAATGAACTTCGACGTGATCGATGGTCTGGCACCCGCTGATCATAAGATCCAGAACATCGTCATTCCTAAGCTCGCAATAAAGACGAAGGAAGCCTTTGATAAACTCGTAGAAGATCCTGGCCCAGTGGTCGTTGGTGCCACGCAGGGAGCAAGTTGTATGGGTGCCGCCTATGAGTACCTGTTTAACATGGACAAGGAACTCCGCATTCGCAAGGTCCGTGACAAAGTGAAGCTGTACTGGATCACGCCGGAGCCTTACCTGGGCAACTTCGGTATTGACGGTATGCCTGGTGGTGAAAGCATGCTAAAGATGTTCATGAAGCTCTACAATATTGAGTGGATCACGGATGCGAGCATCGAGACCATCGAAGACAACAAGATCACATTGAAAGATGGTACTGAACTGCCTTACAAATTGGCGATGTTGATGCCTCCATTCGAAGGAGCACAAGTGATGAAAGACAGTCCCAAACTGGTCGATGCGAAAGGGTTTGTCGAAACCACAGACACCTATCAGCATGTGAAATACAAAAATGTCTTTGCAGCAGGGTTGGCGGTGAAAGTCCCGGCTCCCTTCGAGATCAAAAAGACGGCCTTCGGTGTCCCCAAAACGGGCTACCCCAGTGACGTGACAGGAAAGATCGTTGCCAAGAATATTGTCAGAATGATTGAGGGCAACGAGAAGCTGGTGGCCAAGGCTTGGGGAAGAATCCCTGCCCTATGCGTCATGGATGCCGGTCACAAAGAGGTGTATCTGCTGGCGAACCACCTTTTCAAGCCCAGACAGTTTGCCATCTTGTTGCCTAACATCTTCAATGATCTGGGCAAGATCATGCTCGAAAAGTACTTTTTGTGGAAGAATAGGCACGGTTATGCTTGGCTCCCCTAGTCGAGGGGAGACCATTTTAAACCACATCCACGTTAGGGGGTCGTTCATAGCCACGGGCTGTCATGAATGGCCCCCATTCTTTTTCAATGCGCTCAATCAGTCCGGCGTCGATCTTGTGGCGATTCATTCTGTGCGCGCGCTGCCCTTCTACGTACTTCTCCATTTTCTCACGGCAGGGTCCGAAGTCTTCGTGCAGCAATTCCGTGTATAATTTCTCCACGTGCTTCAGTGGTTCCTCCTGAAAGTCTTCAAACCGAAGCTCTATGAGATTGCCTTCAGGAATCAGTGCCTTTTGCTCCTCATAATCATTCATCAGTCGAACGAAGACATCCAAAATCATTTCCTCGAGAAACTCCTTGTCGACCGTTTGAAACCACAGTGTGGGAAACAGCTCGTCGAAGAACTTGAAAGTGGAGAGGAACACCGTGATCGGATTGCGATAGATGTACACAAACTTGGCATCTGGATAGAGCTCCAGCAGTGCTTTGACCCTGCCGGTATTCACAGGATTCTTAATCACTGCCCTGTTGCCCTGCGTGTTCCACAGGGCCTTGCCGATCAACGATTTGTAAGTCTTTTTCCATTCCTCCAGGTCACTATCCGACAGCTCCAGCTTTACCGCCTCACGATAGAAATCGGCATAATTTCGGGGAAAGTAAAAGAAGTTGTAGTAGCTGACGTGGATCAGGTTGCCCAGGGCAAACTCGTCCTCCTGCGGGAAGTCCACGTGCAGCTTCACGCGATCCGCAGGCCTGCGGTCAGGCATGCTTATCCGCATGAAAGTTTTAAATATCAATTTGCTGGCAAGGTTGTGCGGAAAGCAGCCATGGTACGTCGAAACAAAGCCCGATCGATCGTCCTGGCAGAGAATATTGTGTAGTAGCGTGGTCCCTGATCGCCAGTGGCCGAGAACAAACAATGGAGGCTTGGCAGCCGGCATCCTGGTAAAAAGACCGAACTTGATCCGTTCCCACCAGTGAAATGGAATAGCCACCAACAGCACCAAGGTCGTCAGTGCTACCTTCAAATAATATGATTTTTGTACTTTACCCTTACCAAGGACTTTAATATAATTGCCCATGGTTGTTCCAGCCAGTGTAGATATTGGCGGGATCTTAAAGTCTGCCATGCCCTTTGAGGAATTCGCCCAAAGGTATCACATCATACCCACTATGAAAGTATCAAAAACTAACTCTTTACTGATTGTCCTACTGGCCTACGTTCTTGCCTTTTTCGCGGCCAGACTCTACTTCAATTATGCCACGGGCGACTTGTATCTTGATGTTTTGCTTGCCGATATCGCGGCGACGGTCGTCATTTTCATTTTCAGCATGGCGCTAAAAAACAGCAGTATGTACGATCCTTACTGGAGTGTCGTACCCCCCATTATCGCGATCTATTTGATGGGCTATTTCACCGATGGCAATGACCTTCGATCCTATTTCGTGCTGGCCGGAACCATGATTTGGGCTGTTCGGCTCACACTCAACTGGATCAGAGGATGGCCTGGCCTGCATCATGAAGACTTCCGATATGAAGAACTCGCAGAACAAAGCGGCAAGTTGTATGTGCTTGTCAGCTTCTCGGGGATCCACCTCTTCCCCACCCTCATCGTTTATCTTGGTTGCCTACCAATGTTCTTTGCGTTCAATATGGGCGGCCCGATTGGTATTTTCGACTACCTGGGACTGGCGGTGACCACCTTGGGTGCAATCATCGAACTGGTTGCGGATGAGCAAATGAGAACATTCAAAAAGACCGCTCCCAAGGGCAGCATTATGAAGTCCGGCCTCTGGAAGTATTCCCGCCACCCCAACTACTTCGGGGAGATTGTTTTTTGGTTTGGTCTCTTCCTTTTCGTAGTGCCCAATATGTCTCTATGGTGGACCGCCATCGGATGGATAGCCATGGTGATCTTATTTGTCTTCGCGAGTGTTCCTATGATGGATAGGCGTAGCATGAAAAATAAGGAAGGCTACGCCGAGCACATGAAGGAACTACCTGCACTTGTGCCCTCGCTAAAGAAGATGTTTGGGAAATGAGAATACTTGTCGGTATCGGCCTGACGGTTTTTGCCTTCACCTTGCGGGCGCAAGAGGTCGATGCCTTGACATTGAAGGACCTGGTCACCAGCGCCATTGAGAGCAATTATGATATTGCATTGGTCAGTTACGAATCAGAGTTATCGGAACTCAAAGGCGAAGACCTGTCCATACTCCTTCCCCAGATCAATTTTTCGAGTAGCTATTTCAACTACGTAGTCGATGTACCACAGTACATTTTCCCGGCCGACGAGGGCGCTGTTCTTAGTGGGGGCACCACCAACGGATACTATCCGGTATTCCTCGGACTGAAGCACAATATGACCGCGGACCTCTCACTGAGACAGAGGATCTTTGATGTGCGCTTCTTTGGCAGGGATGTGGGCAGAACACAGCTTTCCGACCTGGCCAACAGCCAATTGGATCAGAAGAAGGAGCAAATCGCCGCCGATCTGGCCAATGCCTATTTTCAGTGGAAGTGGACAGAGTCCAACGGTTCCATTCTGGCCTTTAACCAAGAGCGACTGCAGCAGCTCATGGCAATTATCAGGAGGCAGATCACCAACCAGATGGCCACCTCCTTTGATTCGGTTAGGGTGTCGAGGGAACTCCAGGGCCTGGCCATTCAATCCCAGAAGCTTGACGCCAGCAGCCAACTGCTAGCCCGACGGATCCGGCAGCTGAGCAAGGTAGGTGCAACACAGCAAGCACAATTGGTAACACCTCTTGAAACGCCCCTGTTGACCCCGGCAGAGACGTCAGGCGGGGCCATATCACCGCAGTCGCAGACCTTATCTCACGCTATGAGCCTCAATGATCTGCAACAGCGTGCCAATCGGTTATCAGGTGTTCCGACCTTGGATTTCTTTGGTCACCTGTACTGGCAATCACAAAGCCCCACAATCAATGTATTTGGGGATGGTTACTGGAACAACCTGAGCTCACTCGGCGTACAGCTCTCTGTACCCATCTACAACGGTGAAAAAACGAACCGTGAAACACAACGATTGAAGTTGGAGGCATCCATGTTGGAATTGCGTCAGCAGCAGCTGGATGAGGGTGAGGCGCTACTGCTACAAAAGGCGCAGAACGATCTCGAATTTGCCCGCAGTTCTTTGCTTTTGGAAAGACAATGGCAGGAGCAGCTTCAGACAGAGCTAACTTTACAGGAAAGACGATTCCAAGAAGGATTGATAGGCATCAACGAACTCCTGGCCTCACGAGCAGAACTCATGACATCCGAGCAGCAAGTGAATACGTATTTATTGAACGTTCGGCAGGCCGAAATAGAAATCCTGCAGATCAAAGGTCAATTGGTAGATAGCATCCTCGCTAATGAAGAATAGTTTCAGGGTTTTGGTTTTGGTGCTACTCGCCACATGGGTCGGCTTCTCCTTGTTTGACAACAAGCAATACAACGACCTCGTGGTCGCCAGTGCTGAGCGCAAACTCACTGCTACGCCCGTTCAGACCACAGTGGCCCGACGCCAACCACTGACTACTACAATCAAAACAGCTGGTAAGGTGGAAGGTACCAATGAGGTATTCATCGTCTCCACAGCTGCCGGGGAGGTCGAGCGCATATGGGTGCAACCGGGGTCACAGGTGGCAAAGGGCGATCTGTTGGCCACCATAGACAGCTACTACCTGCAGCAGCAATTTGATCTGGCCAAGGCCGCCTACGACCAGGATCTCAAAGATTACGAGCGGCTCAAATCTATGGCCGAGCTCAATGCAGTGACCGGTCAGCAACTGGAACAGTATGCACTGAAGGTCTCATCAAGTGAAACAAGAATGAACCTGGTCCGTCGCCAATTGGGAGAGACGAACATCAGGGCAAGTGTGGCCGGTACCGTCAATCAAATATTTACGAGTGAGGGATCCATGCTCGGTCCAGGGCGACCTGTCTGTGAGATTGTGGGTGGCCCCTTCAATCTAGTGAAAGCGGGTGTACAGGAGCGCTACAGGCCTTACCTGCGAGCGGGACAGGCAGTAACTCTAAAAGACTTTTCAGCGATCTATCCCACGGCTGCCACAATTGGAGCAATTGGCGTCAAGCCCAATCAATTGGGCAAAGTGCCTGTCGAAATCGTGTTCGATCCCATCGACCAGATGTACTCTGGCCGTTTGGTGGATATCGAGATGCGGGTATCGACGGATTCGGCCATCTTCCTGCCTCAAGAGGCGGTATTGTCCGAGGACGGCACCAACTACTTATTCCTCCATGCCGATGGGAAAGCAATGAAACAAACGGTGACCATCGGGGAGCAAATCGATGGCTATGTAAGAGTGACAACAGGCGTCAGTGATGGTCAGTCCATTGTTCTGGAAGGCAATACCCTCGTCCAATCTGGTGACAGCCTGAGAATCCTGGAAGAATGAACATCACGCGCGCATCAATCGAGCGACCGGTATTGGTAGGTGTCTGTCTCATTCTCGCGATGGGACTTGGTCTCTATTCATTTTTCCAGCTCAATTACGAATTAGTGCCCAAGTTCAATCCGCCGGTGATCACGGTAGTCACCATATATCCCGGTGCCACGGCTAGCCAGGTGGAGGATGAAGTGACCATTCCTGTCGAAAATGCCCTCAGCAGCCTCGGCAACGTGGACATCATGAGCAGCTCCTCACGCGACAACTTCTCGCTGGTCCGACTCGAACTCACCGCAGGCACTGATGTCGAAGCCCTTCTCAATGAAGCCAATCGCAAAATCATTGGCACCGTCAGGGACCTGCCACAGGGCATTGAGTATCCCGTCTTGACGCGGTTCGATTTCGACGATCTCCCCATCATTCGGATGGGCGTATTCGCTGATAGCGACGCTGAGGATGTTGGACAATTGTGTCGTGACGTGATTGTCCCGTCGCTCTCACAGATCGCAGGTGTTGCCGATGTGCGACTTCTTGGGGCCGTGGTAAAGGAGGTCCAAATAGTTGTCAATCCCGACCGACTGGCCGCTACCAATACGACCATACTTCAAATCCTGCAAGCCATAGGCACCAACAACCTTCAGATACCGGGAGGCTCCGTGGTAGGAAGCGCCAGACAGCCTGTGGTTTTCAATGCCACTGTGAATAACATTGATGAGTTGCGCGAACTCGTGATCTTTGAAAACAAGGAGTATGGGCTTTTGGTGAGACTTCGCGATGTGGCCGAAGTGCGTATGGCCCACGCCGATCAAAGCATCATCAGCCGTTTGGATGGCGAGCCCTCCGTCGGTATTGACATCCTCAAACAAGGGGAAGCCAATGCTGTGGAGGTCAGCGCCTTGGTTCGCCAGCAGTTGGAAGCCCTCGAAACCCAGTACGCACACACTGGACTGCGCTTTGAGCTTGCTCAGGACACGAGTGAATTCACACTAAAGGCCGCGAACGGCGTCATTGAGGATCTGACCCTGGCAGTCATTCTGGTGTCAATTGTGATGCTGCTTTTTTTGCACAGCTTCCGAAATGCGATGATCGTATTCGTCTCTATTCCGACGTCCATTGTCTCCACATTCATCATGATGTCGCTCCTGGGGTACTCCCTCAACCTACTCACATTGCTTGGTCTGTCGCTGGCGATTGGCATCCTGGTCGACGACTCCATTGTCGTCATTGAAAACATTCACCGGCACCTGACCATGGGCAAAGCATCTCGTAAGGCAGCCCTTGAGGGCCGAATGGAGATCGGATTTGCGGCCATATCGATCACACTCATTGATGTGGTGGTCTTCCTGCCAATCGTCTTCGCCTCCGGGATGGTCGCAGATTTGCTACGCCAGTTTTCTGTGGTGATTATCACCTCCACACTGATGAGCCTCCTGGTCTCCTTCACGCTGGTGCCTTTCCTGGCTTCCCGGGTCCATGCAAAGTTCCTCACTAATCAAAAGCCCTGGCGCATCTTGCAGCGCGCGGAGGTTGGGCTCTCCCGGGTAGCCGAGGACCTTGTGCGTGTGCTAACATGGAGCTTTCACCGCAAGTGGCTCGTATTTCTTGTGAATGTTGTGCTCCTCGGAGGAGCGATCTACCTGATTCCGTCAGGCCTCATCGGCGTTGAATTTACCAAAGCAGGAGACCGCTCAGAATTCATCATCGAACTGAAGAGCCGTAGTGGTACCCCCATCGGTGAGATGAACCGAATGACGCAGCGAGCAGAAGAGATCCTGCTCTCCTACCCCTCGGTTGAGACCGTTTTTACAAATGTGGGTACTACCAGCAGTGGCCGTATAAGCACAGATACTGAGAATCTTGCTGAGCTCTTTGTGCGATTGGTCGATAAGTCCGAAAGATCGTTTCTGACTTCGCAGTTTGCTCGCCACATAAAGTATCGACTCAAGGAAGAGATTCCTGGTCTGGATGCGAGGCCCATCGAGATCAATATCATTGGACTGCGTGACGACGACGCAGTACAGGTCACCGTCCAGGGGCAAAATGAAGAGGATGTGTACCCCACGGCCGAAGCACTGGCAGCTCTTCTGGATGAAATCCCCGGCACGATCGAAGTCCAAAGTTCGAGGCAGGAAGATGTCAGTACCATTGGGATCCGTCCTAGCCGCAGTCGTGCTGAGTTGCTCCATGTCTCCCTGGCCCAAACCGGGCAAACAATCAGGGTAGCACTCAATGGACATCGGGATTTTTATATGACCTCGACAGACGGTAGGATACCGATCAACATCCGCTTTCGCCCAGAAGCAAGGGAGGATATCAGCGACCTTAGAAGCATGAGCGTCCTCAATAGTCAGGGGCAGCACATACCTATCTATCAGCTGGCGAGCATCGAGGAGCAATTCCATCCGGAAATCCTCGAGAGGACGAACCGAGGAAGGTCCGTGACCATTAAGTCGCAAGTGGTCGGCCGACCTGGGGGCTCCGTCGGCAGAGACTTCACCAATGCCATTAGTGCATTGCAAATAAATGAAGGACTGTCTCTCATCTACGGTGGAGCAACGAAAAGGACCCGAGAAGGTCTGCAGAGCATGATTGGTGCTTTGATCATCTCCGTATTCCTGGTCTACCTCATACTGGCGGCGCTCTATAACTCCTTCTACTATCCGCTTGTGGTGCTCTTTTCCATTCCACTCGCGGTCATCGGCGCCTTTCTGGCGTTGGGGCTAAGTGGTCAGGCACTCAGTGTATTCTCCATCATGGGACTGATCATGCTGGCAGGACTTGTCGGCAAAAATGCCATACTGGTGGTGGATTTCACCAATACTCTCAGGGAGAGGGGACTGGCCATAAGAGAGGCCCTCATAGAAGCCACAAGACTTCGCTTCCGTCCAATCTTGATGACGAACCTGACCATGGTCATCGGCTTGCTACCCATCGCACTTAGTACCGGCGCCGGTTCGGAATGGAAGAATGGGCTGGCCTGGGCGTTGATAGGTGGCTTATCCAGCAGTATGCTGCTCACGCTGATCGTGGTCCCCCTTGTCTACGACTCTTTCGAGTCCGTACGTCAAAAGTTCAGGCGTAAGGGCGACTAGCGACCCAGCTGATCATAGATGAAGGTGAGGTAATACAAACCACCCTGGCCAGAACTCCCAAAGCTGGTGGTATAGTAGTCGTTCAGCACGTTCATACCCCCCAACTTGATCTTTGACTTGATACCGGGAAGGGAATAGGTGAAGACAACATCCAGAGATCCAAAAGCAGGCACTTCGCCAACACCAAATGAAGACTCCCATATGAAGGCCTGCTGCCAGCGATAGTTGACCTTGAATCCAAGACGATTCAATAGCCTGCGATTACCGACATGCACATTGAAGCGGTATTCGGGTGTATTGAATTGCGTTTGAAAACCGGCTTCTTGTGAGCCTTGCTGTATCGTGCTAAAAGCAACATTCCCCCCGACATCGAACCTCTTGGGCAATTGATAATCCGCCGCAAACGACCAACCCCAATTAGCAATGTTCTCATCGGTACTGACGAACGTCTGAAAGCGCTGTTCATCAGTAGTGAATGGATCTTGTACGAGTAGTTGAGACCCCTGGAAACTGGAGTATTCATTGCGAAAGACATTGGCATCCACGTAAAATTTCTCAGTGAGCAGCGCGCGATATCCGACTTCCAATGCAAAAACTCTCTCAGCAGTGAATCTGGGAATATTGAAGACGCCATTGGTCGTATCGGGTACTGCAAATACCGGATTCGTACCGACCAGCGGGTAGGTAGGTTCCGTTCTAAGGCCGTGGGTATCCTGCAACTCTGCCTGTCCACCGACCACACGTACTACACCGACATCCAGATCGGTCCACTGGTCCGCCAGTGAGGGATAGCGAAAAGCCGTCTGTGCCGAAGCGCGAAGGTGGTGATTCCTTTTGGGCCCCGCAGTGTAAGCGAGTGAAAACCTCGGGGTGAATTCCAGGTCAAAACGCGTGTCTTTATCAAAACGTGCGGAGACGTTCAGCTTCAGGCGTTCATTGAGCAAATGCTCAACATACTGAGCGTATACCCCAAACTGGCGAGTAACAATAGGGTTCCCAGGTGTATCGAAGTAGATGGTACCATCGCTGTCGGAATTGAAGTAGCGGTATTGAAACCCTAGTAAGATCTCGGTGCCATTGAGAATCCGTGAAAAGTTGTATTGTGCTTCGAACTGTCCCATGGAGCTAAAGTCAAGCACTCTCGCTCCTCCCTCATTGACTGGCAGATGGCTCAAACTATCCCGAAGATGGATGAATTCCTCACTTCCAGGAACGGGTATCGCTGGCAGTTCGTTATTGATCACGTTGCCACTGGCGTTGCGATTATCTGCTGTCTCTCGAGCAAAACCGTGCGCTCTCTCGTTGTCCAGCCCAATCGCAGATCCCAGTAGGAAGCCAGTAAGGTAGTCCTGCAACCAAAGCTGCGTTGGTTTCCAACTCTCATTCATGAATGCAGCAAGACCACCAGCGTCGTACGTCTGACCCGCATCCTCCTTCACATACCAGTACCTAACGAAGTAGTCCGGATTATTGAGCTCGGCCTTGATGTTGTACAACCGGAAGTCGTTGATCGAGAATCGGTTTTGCGCGGAGTAAACGGCCTGTCCCTCACCGTAAGTACCCTGCAGGATGGCCCGTGTATCATCATTGATCTTATAATGCATGGACATGGTAGCCTTGAGGTTGCGCGCATCGTAATTGACGAGGTCCTTTTCCTCCCACCCTGTCCTGGTGACATCATCATCCGGGATAATGGAGATGATGCCATTGTACGCATCTTCATATTCCGGAGTCCCTGGAACGAATCCCTGGGACTGCGCGAATCCATCGGCTACTGCCGGCGCTATGAGTCCCAGATTGATCGCGGTTTCGTCGCCATATACGTTGACGCCATCATACCCCGACTCATTCCACCGATTGCGACTGGGGTCGTCCAGGAAGTTCTTGTCGCGGGTATCTCCAGCCTCCCAATCATCTGCCTCCATCAATTGCCCTGTGAACTTTATGGCCAATTTGTCATTGAAGGCGTAGCTGTAGCGGAGATTGATATCGCGGTACATATTAGCTTCTGCTCCCACCGGGCTGTCCACATTCATGGCTCCGACCTGCACGCTCGCTGACAGCCCCTGATAATCAAATGGATCTTTGCTCTGTATGAGGAGGGTCCCGTTCATTCCCCCGGCCCCATATAGTGCCGATGAAGCGCCACTTAGGAATTCCACACTCTCTACATCCAGGTGAGGTACGCCGAAGATGTTGCCGGCAGCAAAATTCAATCCAGGTGCCTGGCTGTTGATGCCATCGACGATTTGATTGAATCGATAATTGGTATTGCTATTGAACCCTCGGGCATTGGGCACCTTAAATGTGAGACTCTGCACATTCATATCAATACCTTTCAGCGTGTACAAGCCGTCGTAGAAATTCGTCTGTGGCATTTGCTCGATTTCTCTGAGACCCAGCTTCTCTACCGAGATCGTGGACGTCATGATGTTTTCTTCGACCATGGATGCAGACACCACTACCTCCTGCCCCAGATAGTAGGCCACTTTTAGCATGACCTCCACGTTGTGCTCACCGGGCGTCCGCAGAGTATCTCTGTGGTTCTCGTACCCTACCATCGACACGACGTACACTAGCGGCACATCCCCAGAGGCTGCAATGGTAAAGGCCCCCGACGCATCAGTCGCTTGTCCCTGAAAAGATGATTGAAAATACACACTGGCCCCATGTAGCGGTTCACCGTTTTCGTCCTTCACCGTTCCATTCAATACGGTTCGCTGTGACATTGCCGGCCAGCAGACCAGCGCCAAAACGGCATATGCAATTATCCTCTGCCAAAAAGGAGACACAAAAGTAGTTTCCATCGTTGCTCTGGGTTAGATTAATCCCTCCATTTCCAGTCACGAATCTAGTCAAAGCCCAAGAGATGAAATTGAGTAATTATCACCTATTGGAAGTAAAAAACTAGTCGATACCCAGAAAAGCACTAATTTAGGACCAAACTAAATAATTATTAATTAGCGCATAGCTGGACTGGCGATTCCAAGAGGCCAAGCCAGAAAGGACAAATAACTCATTCTTCGCCGCCGAGCGTGCGCAATTTCTAAACATTTGACTATGAAAAAATTTGTGAGACTAACAGCATTTATGATTTCAGCTCTTAGTTTGGCCTTCATCGTGAGTTGCGGGGATGATGATGATGCGGACGCAGGTCCCAGCGTAGAAGGAGCCTACACTTTTACCAGCGCCGTGATGGCATCTGATGGCCCTGTGGATGGTAGTGGAAACGTGATCGTTGACCCAACAACTGGCAACCCTATCCTCCCTACAGGTGCGAATGTGACTGAGGCCGTTAACGCAGCAATTCTGGGCGGAGCTGTTGATGAAAATGACAACCCCCTTTGTGCCAACCCTGCTGATACCCGTGTTAGCCTGGCAGCGGGTGGAGATTTACTTTACACCTGCTCTGGTGGCACCGAAAGTGTTGAAAACGGTTCATGGGATTTGCTGAGCGATACGGAGTTGCGATTGACAATCAACTTTGAAGGTGTTGGTGCCATTCCTGTTGACATCAGCGAGTTGGTAGTGACGGAAACAGGGCTCACTGGAAACATAGCTAATTTGCCTCTCCCAGGTGAAGTTCTTGGCCTTCCTCTCCCATTGATCACGCTTGACCTCGACGTAGTTCTCGCTAGAGATTGATGGAACTTCCCCTTGGGGGATTAGATAGACATTAAAGGAATTCCGGTCCTCACAAGAGCCGGAATTTTTTTATGCCGTCAGATATTCCAGCGCCTCGTCCTCTGTATCAAAAGGGCGCATCGCCCCTCCGAGCAATCGATTGTAGCCTTTGAGCAGCACTTTCTTCGCCCCCGTGATGCCCACGATGGCTGCCTTCACTGGGATGCCCTTCGCGTCCTTACCGAGTTGTCGAATGAAGGATGTGAATTTCGGCGTAGCGTAGGCCTCCGAGATATTAACAAGCCGTAGATGGTAGCGGCGTTCAGCCAGGAGCCATTCTCTCAAGTCGCCGGCTATGGCCAGCATTTCTTCTTCCGATTGGCCGCGGTAGTCAACATAGATGACCTCCTTCCCCGAATGTTTGATCTTTTTGAACCCGCTCATACTTGCTCGAATGGATTGATTCCTTTTGAAAATACGGAGAGAAGGCACACCTTCAAAGGCTCTACACCGCAGCAAGTGAAATTCGCGATAAACCGGTTGAGGAGAAGTCGCAATCGGGGCGATGGCAACTGGGAATAAAGCATAAGCACAAAAAAAGGGGTGCTCTCGCACCCCTCGATTTACTATTGAATATTAGTTCTACTTCCTGTCCTTCGGAACCAGAGACCCTACCGCAGTTTCATGCTCTGTCACCAGTCGGTAGATATACATGCCCTTCGGCAGCGCAGTCGCATCGAACTTCGCTTCATATACCTCGCCGGCTTCGGCTGTTCCATCGAACAGCTTCTGGACTTCCATTCCGTTCAGGTTATACACCTGCAGAACAGCGTGGGTCTTCTCAGTCACTACAAACTTAATTGTCGCCTTGGTAGTGAAAGGATTCGGATAAGCATTCAAATCAATTGTGCTTCCTCGTGCTGCGAGCTTGACATCGATGTTCTCAGCATCGATCGTTCCAGCAAATTCCGGATCGTTCCTACTACCCTGCTCAGGATCACTATTGGTGAAGCCAATTAGTATGCGACACTCGTCAAACCCACGGTTTATTGCATCGACCGCCGCCGTAACGGAGCTTAGACTGATGTTGCCATAATTATCCACCAGGTTCTGATCAGCTCCCAGGAAGCCATTGGCCAACTCGTAGAGGTCCCCAATTGTGGGCGAGCCACCATAAAGGTCATTCAACACATTGATGATCTCCTGCGGGATGGTCGTGTATTGATCTTGTCCCATCACTGCCTGATCACTACCACAGCTTACTGGGGTAGCAGTCACCAGGTACTGTCCTGAGATGACTACCTGATGTAGCGCGAGGATATCATCAGGTTTCTGTAGGCTGTCCTGTACGATATTGAAGTACAAGGCCATGGTCTGCGACAACAATACGTTGCCAATGCCGCCATTGTTCTTGATTGGCACATTGTTCCATGTATTGAGATCGCCATATGTGGCGTATCCCGCGAGGGCCTTCGACGGCCCACCACCAGGCATCATCGTGAAGATCGTTTCATCGGCTATCTCAGAACCGAACAGTTCAAAGACCTTCATGTTACCCTCAACACCGAACAGCTGCGATTCACCATTAGGAATGGCACTTTGCATCAGATCTCCGGCAGTCTTAATCGCACCATCGAGCTGGCATCCAATGCCACCTTCACCACCGTAGAAACCTTGAGTGAAGGAGCAGAACTGCGCGCTCTGGCAGGCCTCCAGCTCAATGGAGCACTGACTAACACAACCGTTCTTGTCTGTCACCACCAAAATGGCAACTGCAGGGGATGATGACGCAGCAAACATAATCTCCGGCCCCTGATCGCCTACGACGTACCAACCAGGAACTGGCGTCATCAGGTCATCAGGATCCACGAAGGTCCATTCGTAATTCACAATGTCTGTCTCACTCGCATCATAAGTCACCGTAGCGCTCAAAACATTCGTCTGGTGCTCACCACAAACAGGCTGCTCGAATGCGGGAATGTCGATCTCACAAGAGATTGCCGCAGGTCGATCCAGGATGAAGCTATCTGTGCTCACGCATCCCTCAACGTTGGTGATGATGACGGAGTACTCACCCTCTTCAAGGAACTCATCACCACCTATCACCGCCTGATCGGAGGTAAATCCATTAGGACCCGTCCATTCGATAGTAATCTGATCATTGCCGTCAGGCACGGATCCATCGACCAGTACCCTGGCCTCTCCATTATCATCATAGCACTCTGGCTGATCAACTTCCACAGTCGCAACTGACGTCTGATCGATAAAGATCGAGATCGTTTCCTCTGTAGAATTGCCACAGCCATCCTCGGCAGTGAAAGTCACCTTCGTAGGCTCCGTGAATATTCCTGTGATGAAACCATTATCGAAGTCGATCGTCAGCTGAGCATCCTCAGGGAACGTTGTGATACCTGGAAGAATACTTTCTCCACCAGCACAATCATCCGTGACGGTCGGGATGGCAAATGTGTAGGTCGCACCGGTACACACCTCAGCATCATCTGGCATTCCTACCAAAGCAGGAGGTGTTGTATCCTGAATGATAAACTTGGCATCGGCGAACGAGCTATTTCCACAGTTATCTGTAGCAATGAACCTGATCGTCGTCTCACTCGTGAGACCACAGAAGTCTGCGCTTTCGATTTCCTCGTACGTCCATGTCACGTCGCCACAATCATCCACTGCAAATGCTCCACCCTGCTCTGCGATCCAATCGTCGAATGCTGTAGTGTTACCTAAGCCGTCGCACTCTACGATTTCATCTTCTGGCATCAACACGATCATTGGATCAGTGGTATCCTCAATGGTGAATGTAGCAGTTGTTACCGCGTATAGGCCGCACTCATCGGTAGCTGTAAAGGTGACAGTTACACTTCCAGCATCGCCGCAGGTATTGGTCAGACCATCGAAGTCATTGGTCCACTCAAGGTCGCTGCAGTCATCCGACGCTACCGCTCCACCATTGTCACTGAGCCACTCATGAAGTTCCCACAGTGCCATGCCGTCACATTCTACGGTCATATCCATTGCGGGAGTTTCGATCACTGGCGCCTCATTCTCAAAAGTGAAGGTAGCTTGTGTATTCGTACTGTTTCCACATTCATCAGTGGCTGTAAACACGACTGTCACTTCACATGCTCCGTGAGGATTAGGGCAGTCATTGCTCCACGTTACATCACCACAGTTGTCTTCGGCTACTGCTCCGCCATTGTTGAATAGCCACTCATAAAAGGCCTTCTCACCTTTCAGTCCGCAGGCCGCCGAGGCGTCTTGGGCTTCGGTGGTTATGGTTGGTGGAGTGGTATCTTGAACTTCTATGACTTGCGTACTTGTAGTACTGTTGCCACTACAATCAGTTGCAGTCCATGTCCTTTCAAGGGTATACGTATCTGGACAATCTCCATCAATTCGGACCTCGCCGTCATACACCAGAATCACATTGGCATCGCAATTGTCAACCGCACTTGGTGTTCCTGGCTCTGGTACTGCGTCACATTCCACCGTAACATCGTCTGGTACCGTCAACTCCGGTGCCGTAACGTCGGTGACAGTGATCGTCTGGACCTGGACCGTCTCATTGCCACAGTCGTCTACCAATGTCCACGTTCGTGTGATGATGCGCTCACCCTCACAGCTGCCAGCAGCAATCGCATCCGCATACGTAGCATCAAGGCTCGTGTCGCAGTTGTCAGCCTCATCCGTTACATCGCCAGTCACACCTACACTGCTGTCAAAATCGCAGTTCGCATCTGCATAGATCGTCACGTCATCAGGAACCGTGAACGTAGGCGCTATCTCGTCCTTAACAGTGATCGTCTGGACCTGGACCGTCTCATTGCCACAGTCGTCTACCAATGTCCACGTTCGTGTGATGATGCGCTCGCCCTCACAGCTGCCAGCGGCAATCGCATCCGCATACGTAGCATCAAGGCTCGTGTCGCAGTTGTCAGCCTCATCCGTTACATCGCCAGTCACACCTACACTGCTGTCAAAATCGCAGTTCGCATCTGCATAGATCGTCACGTCATCAGGAACCGTGAACGTCGGCGCTATCTCGTCCTTAACAGTGATCGTCTGGACCTGGACCGTCTCATTGCCACAGTCGTCTACCAATGTCCACGTTCGTGTGATGATGCGCTCACCCTCACAGCTGCCAGCGGCAATCGCATCCGCATACGTAGCATCAAGGCTCGTGTCGCAGTTGTCAGCCTCATCCGTTACATCGCCAGTCACACCTACACTGCTGTCAAAATCGCAGTTCGCATCTGCATAGATCGTCACGTCATCAGGAACCGTGAACGTAGGCGCTATCTCGTCCTTAACAGTGATCGTCTGGACCTGGACCGTCTCATTGCCACAGTCGTCTACCAATGTCCACGTTCGTGTGATGATGCGCTCACCCTCACAGCTGCCAGCGGCAATCGCATCCGCATACGTAGCATCAAGGCTCGTGTCGCAGTTGTCAGCCTCATCCGTTACATCGCCAGTCACACCTACACTGCTGTCAAAATCGCAGTTCGCATCTGCATAGATCGTCACGTCATCAGGAACCGTGAACGTAGGCGCTATCTCGTCCTTAACAGTGATCGTCTGGACCTGGACCGTCTCATTGCCACAGTCGTCTACCAATGTCCACGTTCGTGTGATGATGCGCTCGCCCTCACAGCTGCCAGCAGCAATCGCATCCGCATACGTAGCATCAAGGCTCGTGTCGCAGTTGTCAGCCTCATCCGTTACATCGCCAGTCACACCTACACTGCTGTCAAAATCGCAGTTCGCATCTGCATAGATCGTCACGTCATCAGGAACCGTGAACGTCGGCGCTATCTCGTCCTTAACAGTGATCGTCTGGACCTGGACCGTCTCATTGCCACAGTCGTCTACCAATGTCCACGTTCGTGTGATGATGCGCTCACCCTCACAGCTGCCAGCAGCAATCGCATCCGCATACGTAGCATCAAGGCTCGTGTCGCAGTTGTCAGCCTCATCCGTTACATCGCCAGTCACACCTACACTGCTGTCAAAATCGCAGTTCGCATCTGCATAGATCGTCACGTCATCAGGAACCGTGAACGTCGGCGCTATCTCGTCCTTAACAGTGATCGTCTGGACCTGGACCGTCTCATTGCCACAGTCGTCTACCAATGTCCACGTTCGTGTGATGATGCGCTCGCCCTCACAGCTGCCAGCAGCAATCGCATCCGCATACGTAGCATCAAGGCTCGTGTCGCAGTTGTCAGCCTCATCCGTTACATCGCCAGTCACACCTACACTGCTGTCAAAATCGCAGTTCGCATCTGCATAGATCGTCACGTCATCAGGAACCGTGAACGTCGGCGCTATCTCGTCCTTAACAGTGATCGTCTGGACCTGGACCGTCTCATTGCCACAGTCGTCTACCAATGTCCACGTACGCGTGATGATGCGCTCACCCTCACAGCTGCCAGCAGCAATCGCATCCGCATACGTAGCATCAAGGCTCGTGTCGCAGTTGTCAGCCTCATCCGTTACATCGCCAGTCACACCTACACTGCTGTCAAAATCGCAGTTCGCATCTGCATAGATCGTCACGTCATCAGGAACCGTGAACGTCGGCGCTATCTCGTCCTTAACAGTGATCGTCTGGACCTGGACCGTCTCATTGCCACAGTCGTCTACCAATGTCCACGTTCGTGTGATGATGCGCTCACCCTCACAGCTGCCAGCAGCAATCGCATCCGCATACGTAGCATCAAGGCTCGTGTCGCAGTTGTCAGCCTCATCCGTTACATCGCCAGTCACACCTACACTGCTGTCAAAATCGCAGTTCGCATCTGCATAGATCGTCACGTCATCAGGAACCGTGAACGTCGGCGCTATCTCGTCCTTAACAGTGATCGTCTGGACCTGGACCGTCTCATTGCCACAGTCGTCTACCAATGTCCACGTTCGTGTGATGATGCGCTCGCCCTCACAGCTGCCAGCAGCAATCGCATCCGCATACGTAGCATCAAGGCTCGTGTCGCAGTTGTCAGCCTCATCCGTTACATCGCCAGTCACACCTACACTGCTGTCAAAATCGCAGTTCGCATCTGCATAGATCGTCACGTCATCAGGAACCGTGAACGTAGGCGCTATCTCGTCCTTAACAGTGATCGTCTGGACCTGGACCGTCTCATTGCCACAGTCGTCTACCAATGTCCACGTTCGTGTGATGATGCGCTCGCCCTCACAGCTGCCAGCGGCAATCGCATCCACATACGTAGCATCAAGGCTCGTGTCGCAGTTGTCAGCCTCATCCGTTACATCGCCAGTCACACCTACACTGCTGTCAAAATCGCAGTTCGCATCTGCATAGATCGTCACGTCATCAGGAACCGTGAACGTCGGCGCTATCTCGTCCTTAACAGTGATCGTCTGGACCTGGACCGTCTCATTGCCACAGTCGTCTACCAATGTCCACGTTCGTGTGATGATGCGCTCACCCTCACAGCTGCCAGCAGCAATCGCATCCGCATACGTAGCATCAAGGCTCGTGTCGCAGTTGTCAGCCTCATCCGTTACATCGCCAGTCACACCTACACTGCTGTCAAAATCGCAGTTCGCATCTGCATAGATCGTCACGTCATCAGGAACCGTGAACGTAGGCGCTATCTCGTCCTTAACAGTGATCGTCTGGACCTGCACCGTCTCATTGCCACAGTCGTCTACCAATGTCCACGTTCGTGTGATGATGCGCTCACCCTCACAGCTGCCAGCAGCAATCGCATCCGCATACGTAGCATCAAGGCTCGTGTCGCAGTTGTCAGCCTCATCCGTTACATCGCCAGTCACACCTACACTGCTGTCAAAATCGCAGTTCGCATCTGCATAGATCGTCACGTCATCAGGAACCGTGAACGTAGGCGCTATCTCGTCCTTAACAGTGATCGTCTGGACCTGGACCGTCTCATTGCCACAGTCGTCTACCAATGTCCACGTTCGTGTGATGATGCGCTCACCCTCACAGCTGCCAGCAGCAATCGCATCCGCATACGTAGCATCAAGGCTCGTGTCGCAGTTGTCAGCCTCATCCGTTACATCGCCAGTCACACCTACACTGCTGTCAAAATCGCAGTTCGCATCTGCATAGATCGTCACGTCATCAGGAACCGTGAACGTAGGCGCTATCTCGTCCTTAACAGTGATCGTCTGGACCTGCACCGTCTCATTGCCACAGTCGTCTACCAATGTCCACGTTCGTGTGATGATGCGCTCACCCTCACAGCTGCCAGCGGCAATCGCATCCGCATACGTAGCATCAAGGCTCGTGTCGCAGTTGTCAGCCTCATCCGTTACATCGCCAGTCACACCTACACTGCTGTCAAAATCGCAGTTCGCATCTGCATAGATCGTCACGTCATCAGGAACCGTGAACGTAGGCGCTATCTCGTCCTTAACAGTGATCGTCTGGACCTGGACCGTCTCATTGCCACAGTCGTCTACCAATGTCCACGTTCGTGTGATGATGCGCTCACCCTCACAGCTGCCAGCAGCAATCGCATCCGCATACGTAGCATCAAGGCTCGTGTCGCAGTTGTCAGCCTCATCCGTTACATCGCCAGTCACACCTACACTGCTGTCAAAATCGCAGTTCGCATCTGCATAGATCGTCACGTCATCAGGAACCGTGAACGTAGGCGCTATCTCGTCCTTAACAGTGATCGTCTGGACCTGGACCGTCTCGTTGCCACAGTCGTCTACCAATGTCCACGTTCGTGTGATGATGCGCTCACCCTCACAGCTGCCAGCAGCAATCGCATCCGCATACGTAGCATCAAGGCTCGTGTCGCAGTTGTCAGCCTCATCCGTTACATCGCCAGTCACACCTACACTGCTGTCAAAATCGCAGTTCGCATCTGCATAGATCGTCACGTCATCAGGAACCGTGAACGTAGGCGCTATCTCGTCCTTAACAGTGATCGTCTGGACCTGGACCGTCTCATTGCCACAGTCGTCTACCAATGTCCACGTTCGTGTGATGATGCGCTCACCCTCACAGCTGCCAGCAGCAATCGCATCCGCATACGTAGCATCAAGGCTCGTGTCGCAGTTGTCAGCCTCATCCGTTACATCGCCAGTCACACCTACACTGCTGTCAAAATCGCAGTTCGCATCTGCATAGATCGTCACGTCATCAGGAACCGTGAACGTAGGCGCTATCTCGTCCTTAACAGTGATCGTCTGGACCTGGACCGTCTCATTGCCACAGTCGTCTACCAATGTCCACGTACGCGTGATGATGCGCTCACCCTCACAGCTGCCAGCAGCAATCGCATCCGCATACGTAGCATCAAGGCTCGTGTCGCAGTTGTCAGCCTCATCCGTTACATCGCCAGTCACACCTACACTGCTGTCAAAATCGCAGTTCGCATCTGCATAGATCGTCACGTCATCAGGAACCGTGAACGTAGGCGCTATCTCGTCCTTAACAGTGATCGTCTGGACCTGGACCGTCTCATTGCCACAGTCGTCTACCAATGTCCACGTTCGTGTGATGATGCGCTCGCCCTCACAGCTGCCAGCAGCAATCGCATCCGCATACGTAGCATCAAGGCTCGTGTCGCAGTTGTCAGCCTCATCCGTTACATCGCCAGTCACACCTACACTGCTGTCAAAATCGCAGTTCGCATCTGCATAGATCGTCACGTCATCAGGAACCGTGAACGTCGGCGCTATCTCGTCCTTAACAGTGATCGTCTGGACCTGGACCGTCTCATTGCCACAGCATCATCACACGAACGTGGACATTGGTAGACGACTGTGGCAATGAGACGGTCCAGGTCCAGACGATCACTGTTAAGGACGAGATAGCGCCTACGTTCACGGTTCCTGATGACGTGACGATCTATGCAGATGCGAACTGCGATTTTGACAGCAGTGTAGGTGTGACTGGCGATGTAACGGATGAGGCTGACAACTGCGACACGAGCCTTGATGCTACGTATGCGGATGCGATTGCTGCTGGCAGCTGTGAGGGTGAGCGCATCATCACACGAACGTGGACATTGGTAGACGACTGTGGCAATGAGACGGTCCAGGTCCAGACGATCACTGTTAAGGACGAGATAGCGCCTACGTTCACGGTTCCTGATGACGTGACGATCTATGCAGATGCGAACTGCGATTTTGACAGCAGTGTAGGTGTGACTGGCGATGTAACGGATGAGGCTGACAACTGCGACACGAGCCTTGATGCTACGTATGCGGATGCGATTGCTGCTGGCAGCTGTGAGGGTGAGCGCATCATCACACGAACGTGGACATTGGTAGACGACTGTGGCAATGAGACGGTCCAGGTCCAGACGATCACTGTTAAGGACGAGATAGCGCCTACGTTCACGGTTCCTGATGACGTGACGATCTATGCAGATGCGAACTGCGATTTTGACAGCAGTGTAGGTGTGACTGGCGATGTAACGGATGAGGCTGACAACTGCGACACGAGCCTTGATGCTACGTATGCGGATGCGATTGCTGCTGGCAGCTGTGAGGGTGAGCGCATCATCACACGAACGTGGACATTGGTAGACGACTGTGGCAATGAGACGGTCCAGGTCCAGACGATCACTGTTAAGGACGAGATAGCGCCTACGTTCACGGTTCCTGATGACGTGACGATCTATGCAGATGCGAACTGCGATTTTGACAGCAGTGTAGGTGTGACTGGCGATGTAACGGATGAGGCTGACAACTGCGACACGAGCCTTGATGCTACGTATGCGGATGCGATTGCTGCTGGCAGCTGTGAGGGTGAGCGCATCATCACACGAACGTGGACATTGGTAGACGACTGTGGCAATGAGACGGTCCAGGTCCAGACGATCACTGTTAAGGACGAGATAGCGCCTACGTTCACGGTTCCTGATGACGTGACGATCTATGCAGATGCGAACTGCGATTTTGACAGCAGTGTAGGTGTGACTGGCGATGTAACGGATGAGGCTGACAACTGCGACACGAGCCTTGATGCTACGTATGCGGATGCGATTGCTGCTGGCAGCTGTGAGGGTGAGCGCATCATCACGCGTACGTGGACATTGGTAGACGACTGTGGCAATGAGACGGTCCAGGTCCAGACGATCACTGTTAAGGACGAGATAGCGCCTACGTTCACGGTTCCTGATGACGTGACGATCTATGCAGATGCGAACTGCGATTTTGACAGCAGTGTAGGTGTGACTGGCGATGTAACGGATGAGGCTGACAACTGCGACACGAGCCTTGATGCTACGTATGCGGATGCGATTGCTGCTGGCAGCTGTGAGGGCGAGCGCATCATCACACGAACGTGGACATTGGTAGACGACTGTGGCAATGAGACGGTGCAGGTCCAGACGATCACTGTTAAGGACGAGATAGCGCCTACGTTCACGGTTCCTGATGACGTGACGATCTATGCAGATGCGAACTGCGATTTTGACAGCAGTGTAGGTGTGACTGGCGATGTAACGGATGAGGCTGACAACTGCGACACGAGCCTTGATGCTACGTATGCGGATGCGATTGCTGCTGGCAGCTGTGAGGGTGAGCGCATCATCACACGAACGTGGACATTGGTAGACGACTGTGGCAATGAGACGGTCCAGGTCCAGACGATCACTGTTAAGGACGAGATAGCGCCTACGTTCACGGTTCCTGATGACGTGACGATCTATGCAGATGCGAACTGCGATTTTGACAGCAGTGTAGGTGTGACTGGCGATGTAACGGATGAGGCTGACAACTGCGACACGAGCCTTGATGCTACGTATGCGGATGCGATTGCTGCTGGCAGCTGTGAGGGTGAGCGCATCATCACACGAACGTGGACATTGGTAGACGACTGTGGCAATGAGACGGTCCAGGTCCAGACGATCACTGTTAAGGACGAGATAGCGCCTACGTTCACGGTTCCTGATGACGTGACGATCTATGCAGATGCGAACTGCGATTTTGACAGCAGTGTAGGTGTGACTGGCGATGTAACGGATGAGGCTGACAACTGCGACACGAGCCTTGATGCTACGTATGCGGATGCGATTGCTGCTGGCAGCTGTGAGGGTGAGCGCATCATCACACGAACGTGGACATTGGTAGACGACTGTGGCAATGAGACGGTCCAGGTCCAGACGATCACTGTTAAGGACGAGATAGCGCCTACGTTCACGGTTCCTGATGACGTGACGATCTATGCAGATGCGAACTGCGATTTTGACAGCAGTGTAGGTGTGACTGGCGATGTAACGGATGAGGCTGACAACTGCGACACGAGCCTTGATGCTACGTATGCGGATGCGATTGCTGCTGGCAGCTGTGAGGGTGAGCGCATCATCACACGAACGTGGACATTGGTAGACGACTGTGGCAATGAGACGGTCCAGGTCCAGACGATCACTGTTAAGGACGAGATAGCGCCTACGTTCACGGTTCCTGATGACGTGACGATCTATGCAGATGCGAACTGCGATTTTGACAGCAGTGTAGGTGTGACTGGCGATGTAACGGATGAGGCTGACAACTGCGACACGAGCCTTGATGCTACGTATGCGGATGCGATTGCTGCTGGCAGCTGTGAGGGTGAGCGCATCATCACACGAACGTGGACATTGGTAGACGACTGTGGCAATGAGACGGTCCAGGTCCAGACGATCACTGTTAAGGACGAGATAGCGCCTACGTTCACGGTTCCTGATGACGTGACGATCTATGCAGATGCGAACTGCGATTTTGACAGCAGTGTAGGTGTGACTGGCGATGTAACGGATGAGGCTGACAACTGCGACACGAGCCTTGATGCTACGTATGCGGATGCGATTGCTGCTGGCAGCTGTGAGGGTGAGCGCATCATCACACGAACGTGGACATTGGTAGACGACTGTGGCAATGAGACGGTCCAGGTCCAGACGATCACTGTTAAGGACGAGATAGCGCCTACGTTCACGGTTCCTGATGACGTGACGATCTATGCAGATGCGAACTGCGATTTTGACAGCAGTGTAGGTGTGACTGGCGATGTAACGGATGAGGCTGACAACTGCGACACGAGCCTTGATGCTACGTATGCGGATGCGATTGCTGCTGGCAGCTGTGAGGGCGAGCGCATCATCACACGAACGTGGACATTGGTAGACGACTGTGGCAATGAGACGGTCCAGGTCCAGACGATCACTGTTAAGGACGAGATAGCGCCGACGTTCACGGTTCCTGATGACGTGACGATCTATGCAGATGCGAACTGCGATTTTGACAGCAGTGTAGGTGTGACTGGCGATGTAACGGATGAGGCTGACAACTGCGACACGAGCCTTGATGCTACGTATGCGGATGCGATTGCTGCTGGCAGCTGTGAGGGTGAGCGCATCATCACACGAACGTGGACATTGGTAGACGACTGTGGCAATGAGACGGTCCAGGTCCAGACGATCACTGTTAAGGACGAGATAGCGCCTACGTTCACGGTTCCTGATGACGTGACGATCTATGCAGATGCGAACTGCGATTTTGACAGCAGTGTAGGTGTGACTGGCGATGTAACGGATGAGGCTGACAACTGCGACACGAGCCTTGATGCTACGTATGCGGATGCGATTGCTGCTGGCAGCTGTGAGGGTGAGCGCATCATCACACGAACGTGGACATTGGTAGACGACTGTGGCAATGAGACGGTCCAGGTCCAGACGATCACTGTTAAGGACGAGATAGCGCCTACGTTCACGGTTCCTGATGACGTGACGATCTATGCAGATGCGAACTGCGATTTTGACAGCAGTGTAGGTGTGACTGGCGATGTAACGGATGAGGCTGACAACTGCGACACGAGCCTTGATGCTACGTATGCGGATGCGATTGCTGCTGGCAGCTGTGAGGGTGAGCGCATCATCACACGAACGTGGACATTGGTAGACGACTGTGGCAATGAGACGGTCCAGGTCCAGACGATCACTGTTAAGGACGAGATAGCGCCTACGTTCACGGTTCCTGATGACGTGACGATCTATGCAGATGCGAACTGCGATTTTGACAGCAGTGTAGGTGTGACTGGCGATGTAACGGATGAGGCTGACAACTGCGACACGAGCCTTGATGCTACGTATGCGGATGCGATTGCTGCTGGCAGCTGTGAGGGTGAGCGCATCATCACACGAACGTGGACATTGGTAGACGACTGTGGCAATGAGACGGTCCAGGTCCAGACGATCACTGTTAAGGACGAGATAGCGCCTACGTTCACGGTTCCTGATGACGTGACGATCTATGCAGATGCGAACTGCGATTTTGACAGCAGTGTAGGTGTGACTGGCGATGTAACGGATGAGGCTGACAACTGCGACACGAGCCTTGATGCTACGTATGCGGATGCGATTGCTGCTGGCAGCTGTGAGGGTGAGCGCATCATCACACGAACGTGGACATTGGTAGACGACTGTGGCAATGAGACGGTCCAGGTCCAGACGATCACTGTTAAGGACGAGATAGCGCCTACGTTCACGGTTCCTGATGACGTGACGATCTATGCAGATGCGAACTGCGATTTTGACAGCAGTGTAGGTGTGACTGGCGATGTAACGGATGAGGCTGACAACTGCGACACGAGCCTTGATGCTACGTATGCGGATGCGATTGCTGCTGGCAGCTGTGAGGGTGAGCGCATCATCACACGAACGTGGACATTGGTAGACGACTGTGGCAATGAGACGGTCCAGGTCCAGACGATCACTGTTAAGGACGAGATAGCGCCTACGTTCACGGTTCCTGATGACGTGACGATCTATGCAGATGCGAACTGCGATTTTGACAGCAGTGTAGGTGTGACTGGCGATGTAACGGATGAGGCTGACAACTGCGACACGAGCCTTGATGCTACGTATGCGGATGCGATTGCTGCTGGCAGCTGTGAGGGTGAGCGCATCATCACACGAACGTGGACATTGGTAGACGACTGTGGCAATGAGACGGTCCAGGTCCAGACGATCACTGTTAAGGACGAGATAGCGCCTACGTTCACGGTTCCTGATGACGTGACGATCTATGCAGATGCGAACTGCGATTTTGACAGCAGTGTAGGTGTGACTGGCGATGTAACGGATGAGGCTGACAACTGCGACACGAGCCTTGATGCTACGTATGCGGATGCGATTGCTGCTGGCAGCTGTGAGGGTGAGCGCATCATCACACGAACGTGGACATTGGTAGACGACTGTGGCAATGAGACGGTCCAGGTCCAGACGATCACTGTTAAGGACGAGATAGCGCCTACGTTCACGGTTCCTGATGACGTGACGATCTATGCAGATGCGAACTGCGATTTTGACAGCAGTGTAGGTGTGACTGGCGATGTAACGGATGAGGCTGACAACTGCGACACGAGCCTTGATGCTACGTATGCGGATGCGATTGCTGCTGGCAGCTGTGAGGGTGAGCGCATCATCACACGAACGTGGACATTGGTAGACGACTGTGGCAATGAGACGGTCCAGGTCCAGACGATCACTGTTAAGGACGAGATAGCGCCTACGTTCACGGTTCCTGATGACGTGACGATCTATGCAGATGCGAACTGCGATTTTGACAGCAGTGTAGGTGTGACTGGCGATGTAACGGATGAGGCTGACAACTGCGACACGAGCCTTGATGCTACGTATGCGGATGCGATTGCTGCTGGCAGCTGTGAGGGTGAGCGCATCATCACACGAACGTGGACATTGGTAGACGACTGTGGCAATGAGACGGTCCAGGTCCAGACGATCACTGTTAAGGACGAGATAGCGCCGACGTTCACGGTTCCTGATGACGTGACGATCTATGCAGATGCGAACTGCGATTTTGACAGCAGTGTAGGTGTGACTGGCGATGTAACGGATGAGGCTGACAACTGCGACACGAGCCTTGATGCTACGTATGCGGATGCGATTGCCGCTGGCAGCTGTGAGGGTGAGCGCATCATCACACGAACGTGGACATTGGTAGACGACTGTGGCAATGAGACGGTCCAGGTCCAGACGATCACTGTTAAGGACGAGATAGCGCCTACGTTCACGGTTCCTGATGACGTGACGATCTATGCAGATGCGAACTGCGATTTTGACAGCAGTGTAGGTGTGACTGGCGATGTAACGGATGAGGCTGACAACTGCGACACGAGCCTTGATGCTACGTATGCGGATGCGATTGCTGCTGGCAGCTGTGAGGGTGAGCGCATCATCACACGAACGTGGACATTGGTAGACGACTGTGGCAATGAGACGGTCCAGGTCCAGACGATCACTGTTAAGGACGAGATAGCGCCGACGTTCACGGTTCCTGATGACGTGACGATCTATGCAGATGCGAACTGCGATTTTGACAGCAGTGTAGGTGTGACTGGCGATGTAACGGATGAGGCTGACAACTGCGACACGAGCCTTGATGCTACGTATGCGGATGCGATTGCTGCTGGCAGCTGTGAGGGTGAGCGCATCATCACACGAACGTGGACATTGGTAGACGACTGTGGCAATGAGACGGTCCAGGTCCAGACGATCACTGTTAAGGACGAGATAGCGCCTACGTTCACGGTTCCTGATGACGTGACGATCTATGCAGATGCGAACTGCGATTTTGACAGCAGTGTAGGTGTGACTGGCGATGTAACGGATGAGGCTGACAACTGCGACACGAGCCTTGATGCTACGTATGCGGATGCGATTGCTGCTGGCAGCTGTGAGGGTGAGCGCATC